>NZ_CP144367.1:5182500-5980084 GCF_036549575.1 Pseudomonas sp. LH21 | reverse complement strand
GGATATCCCCTGAGTTGAAAGCCGGATGAGGCAAAAACAAACCGCCATTGTACCGGGCGGGCGGTCAGTTATCCACACGTGACGCCACCCACTATCAGGGTAAATCCGCCAAAAAACGACTTGAACACCACCCACGAACTGTTGATAAGCCCTGTGGATAACGGCACTTGTGGGCTATGCACAACCCTGGGTTCAGATCTGTGGATAAATCATCTGTGGATAAACTACCTGTTCCCGCACAGGTTTTCCTCATGTGGGACACAGACAGAACACCCCTTACCGACAAGGTTGTGATTTTCTGTACACGCCGTCACTCGTGGCCTGGAGTATTTTATCCACAGAAGGTTATCCACCTAAGCTCTATAAGTTCTTCAGAAAAGCTTTTTATATGCCTCTTCTGTTTTTTTGATTTGCCCGCTTTCAGGTTAGCCAGGTCGACATGACGCCCATCGACCTGGCTCGACCTTCCATAAGGAAAGGCTGGTTGGAAATTGACCTATCGCCTTGCTTTCTCTAGAATCGCCGATCTCTTAAAAAGGGGGCCCTTCCGGCCCGTTGTCGACCAACCCAGGTAACACGCCATGAAACGTACTTTCCAACCAAGCACCATCAAGCGCGCCCGCACCCACGGTTTCCGTGCCCGTATGGCTACCAAGAACGGCCGTGCCGTTCTGTCGCGTCGCCGTGCCAAAGGCCGTAAGCGTCTGGCCATTTGATTTTTCGGCACAGGTGGTGAGTCAGGACTTCAGTCGGGACAAGCGACTGCTTACACCCCGGCATTTCAAAGCGGTCTTCGACTCCCCAACCGGCAAGGTTCCAGGGAAAAACCTGCTTATCCTTGCCCGCGAGAACGGCCTCGATCATCCACGCCTCGGCCTGGTGATCGGCAAGAAGAGCGTCAAGCTCGCCGTTCAACGCAATCGCCTGAAACGCCTGATGCGCGATTCGTTCCGGTTGAACCAGCAGATGCTGGCTGGGCTGGATATCGTGATCGTTGCACGCAAGGGGTTGGGCGAAGTGGAAAACCCAGAATTGCACCAACACTTTGGCAAGCTCTGGAAGCGACTGGTCCGCAGTCGGCCCTCTCCAGCGGTCGCCGATTCCGCAGGGGTAGACAGTCACAATGCGTAAACTGGCCCTCGTTCCGATCCAGTTCTACCGTTACGCCATCAGTCCACTGATGGCCAGTCACTGTCGTTTCTATCCCAGCTGTTCCTGTTATGCCTATGAAGCCATCGAAAATCATGGCCTCTTGCGTGGTGGGTGGCTGGCCGTTCGTCGCCTGGGGCGTTGTCATCCGTGGAACGATGGCGGTTTCGATCCCGTTCCACCTGCTCCTTCCTCCCGAACTTCTTCGATAGCCGAGTAATCATGGATATTAAACGCACGATCCTGATCGTCGCCCTGGCAATCGTGTCCTATGTCATGGTCCTCAAGTGGAACCAGGACTATGGCCAGGCTGCCCTGCCGACTCAGAATGCTGCTGCCAGCAATGCTGCCCCGGCCCTGCCGGACACCGTGCCGGCCGGCAACTCCGGTGCAAGCGCCGATGTGCCGAGCGCCAATGCTGAATCCAGCCCTGCTGAACTGGCGCCGGTCGCCCTCAGCAAGGACCTGATCCGGATCAAGACCGATGTCCTGGACCTGGCTATCGACCCGGTCGGTGGTGACATCGTCCAGCTGAACCTGCCGAAGTACCCACGTCGCCAGGACCATCCGGACATTCCGTTCCAGCTGTTCGACAACGGCAGCGAGCGCGTGTACCTGGCCCAGAGCGGCCTGACCGGCACCAACGGCCCGGACGCCCGCTCCACTGGTCGCCCGCTGTACGCCGCCGAACAGAAGAGCTTCCAGCTTGCCGACGGTCAGGACCAACTGTCCGTCGACCTGAAGTTCAGCGAGAACGGCGTCAACTACATCAAGCGCTTCAGCTTCAAACGCGGTGAGTACGACCTGACCGTCAGCTACCTGATCGACAACCAGAGCGGCCAGGCCTGGAGCGGCAACATGTTTGCCCAGCTCAAGCGCGACGCAAGCTCCGATCCGTCGTCGAGCACTGCCACCGGTACGGCCACCTACCTGGGCGCCGCCCTGTGGACAGCTTCCGAGCCGTACAAGAAAGTGTCGATGAAAGACATCGACAAGGGCAATTTGAAAGAAAATGTGACCGGCGGCTGGGTCGCCTGGCTGCAGCACTACTTCGTGACCGCCTGGATCCCGAGCAAGTCGGACAACAACGCCGTCCAAACCCGCAAGGACAGCCAGGGCAACTACATCATCGGCTTCACCGGCCCTGCGCTTGACGTCCCTGCCGGCGGCAAGGTCGAAACCAGCGCCATGCTGTATGCAGGTCCGAAGATCCAGTCCAAGCTCAAGGAACTGTCCCCAGGCCTGGAACTGACCGTCGACTACGGCTTCCTGTGGTTCATCGCCCAGCCGATCTTCTGGCTGCTGCAACATATCCACAGCCTGCTCGGCAACTGGGGCTGGTCGATCATCGTCCTGACCATGCTGATCAAGGGTCTGTTCTTCCCGCTGTCGGCCGCCAGCTACCGCTCGATGGCGCGCATGCGTGCCGTGGCGCCGAAGCTGGCCCAGCTCAAGGAACGCTTCGGTGACGATCGCCAGAAGATGTCCCAGGCGATGATGGAGCTGTACAAGAAAGAGAAGATCAACCCGCTGGGCGGCTGCCTGCCGATCCTGGTGCAGATGCCGGTGTTCCTGGCCCTGTACTGGGTACTGCTGGAAAGCGTAGAGATGCGCCAGGCCCCGTGGATGCTGTGGATCACCGACCTGTCGATCAAGGATCCGTTCTTCATCCTGCCGATCATCATGGGCGCCACCATGTTCATCCAGCAGCGTCTGAACCCGACCCCGCCGGATCCGATGCAGGCCAAGGTGATGAAAATGATGCCGATCATCTTCACCTTCTTCTTCCTGTGGTTCCCGGCCGGTCTGGTGCTGTACTGGGTTGTGAACAACTGCCTGTCGATCGCACAGCAGTGGTACATCACCCGCAGCATCGAGGCAGCGACCAAGAAAGCTGCCGCTTGACGGGCAAGCCTGTTTGCCTGTGAATAAAAACGCCCCCTAGTGGGGCGTTTTTGCTATCTGACGAATTCGTTGTAGAGGCTTTCGAGCATGAACACTGTGCGTGAAACCATCGCCGCCATCGCTACCGCCCAGGGCCGCGGCGGGGTCGGCATCGTCCGCTTGTCCGGGCCGCTGGCCAGCCAGGCCGGGCAGGCCATCACCGGTCGCACGCTGAGCCCGCGCCATGCCCACTACGGCCCGTTCCGCGATGCCGATGGCCTGGTCCTAGACGAAGGCATCGCGCTGTTCTTCCCCGGGCCGAACTCGTTCACCGGCGAAGACGTGCTGGAGCTGCAGGGCCACGGGGGTCCGGTGGTCATGGACATGCTGCTGCAGCGTTGCCTGCAACTGGGCTGCCGGTTGGCACGCCCGGGGGAGTTCAGCGAGCGTGCGTTCCTCAACGACAAGCTCGACCTGGCCCAGGCCGAAGCCATCGCCGACCTGATTGAAGCCAGCTCCACGCAAGCTGCCCGTAATGCCCTGCGTTCGTTGCAGGGAGCGTTCTCCAAGCGTGTGCATGGGCTGACCGAGGCGCTGATTGCCTTGCGCATCTACGTCGAGGCGGCTATCGACTTCCCCGAGGAAGAAATCGACTTCCTCGCCGACGGTAATGTGTTGCGCATGCTCGATGACGTGCGCAGCGAGTTGTCCACAGTGCAGCGTGAGGCCGGGCAGGGTGCCCTGTTGCGCGACGGCATGACGGTGGTCATCGCCGGCCGGCCGAACGCCGGCAAATCGAGCCTGCTCAACCAGCTGGCCGGACGCGAGGCAGCGATCGTCACCGATATCGCCGGCACCACCCGGGACATCCTGCGCGAACATATCCACATCGATGGCATGCCGCTGCATGTGGTCGACACCGCCGGTCTGCGCGATACCGATGACCATGTGGAAAAGATCGGGGTGGAAAGGGCGCTCAAGGCCATCGGCGAGGCCGATCGGGTGCTACTGGTCGTCGACTCGACCGCGCCGGAGGCCAGTGATCCCTTTGCGCTGTGGCCAGAGTTCCTGGACCAACGGCCAGATGTGGCAAAGGTCACGCTCATCCGTAACAAGGCCGACTTGAGCGGTGAGCATGTCGGCATGGAGCAGAGTGACGATGGGCACGTAACCATTACCCTGAGTGCCCGCGAAGACGACATGGGGCTGGATCTGCTGCGTGACCACCTCAAGGCCTGCATGGGGTATGAACAGACCGCGGAGAGCAGCTTCAGCGCCCGTCGCCGGCACCTGGAAGCGCTGCGCCAGGCCAGCGAGCACCTGGAGCATGGTCGGGCGCAGCTGACCCTGGCGGGCGCCGGAGAGCTGCTGGCGGAGGATCTGCGCCAGGCACAGCAAGCGTTGGGTGAAATCACCGGGGCGTTCAGTTCGGACGACCTGCTTGGCAGGATTTTCTCGAGCTTCTGCATCGGCAAATAGTCCACAGCCCTTCGATAACAAGGCCGCTCCTGTCTGGAGCGGCTTTTTTTTGCCTGTTATTCAGGGAGCCGAGCGCCGGCTTGGCCTGCCGTATCTGTAAGGCAGCTGCGACGCCGTCATCCACAGACGAGATTTCAGGCTCAGGAGCTCTGTGGAAAACTCGCCATCAGCTCCGTTGATAACTGGCCTTTTTTTCTGAGGACAAACCCGCCTGTGGGTAATCGATACTTTAATCCACAGGTTACACGCCGTTATCCAGAACCCCCAGGCCTACTACGCCACAGGGTTATGATTCCGGCAAAGCCACGCAGTGTAAGGGCTTAGGTCACTTATCCACATGTGGATAGCTGCCTAAACATAAACATAAAAACAAAGCTTTTTTAAATTTTTCCTCTTTGTTTTCTTTTGCCTGCCACTCATCCACAGCCTGCTCATTTTTTGCTCAGAAGGTTTCTTTGAAGGGCGGTAAGTCCCTATACTTGTCCGCTTACCTTCTCTATTCGCAAAAACAGGCACGAGGTGCGTGGTGGATTTCCCTTCCCGTTTTGAAGTGATCGTCATCGGCGGCGGCCATGCCGGTACCGAGGCTGCGCTTGCGTCCGCACGCATGGGTGTGAAAACCCTGCTGCTGACCCACAACGTGGAAACCCTCGGTCACATGAGTTGCAACCCGGCCATCGGCGGCATCGGCAAGAGCCACCTGGTCAAGGAAATCGATGCGCTCGGCGGCGCCATGGCGTTGGCCACCGACAAGAGCGGCATCCAGTTCCGCATCCTGAACAACCGCAAGGGGCCGGCCGTACGCGCCACCCGTGCGCAGGCCGACCGCGCCATCTACAAGGCGGTGGTACGCGAAATCCTGGAAAACCAGCCGAACCTGTGGATATTCCAGCAGTCGTGCGATGACCTGATCGTCGAGCAGGACCAGGTCAAGGGCGTTGTCACGCAAATGGGTCTGCGCTTCTTCGCCGACTCCGTGGTCCTGACCAGCGGCACCTTCCTCGGCGGACTTATCCACATCGGTCTGCAGAACTACTCCGGTGGCCGCGCCGGCGATCCGCCCGCCAACGCCCTGGCCCAGCGCATGCGTGAACTGCCGCTGCGTGTCGGCCGCCTGAAGACCGGCACGCCGCCGCGCATCGATGGCCGTTCGGTGGACTTCTCGGTGATGACCGAGCAGCCGGGCGACACGCCGATCCCGGTGATGTCGTTCATGGGCGATGCGCAGATGCATCCGCGCCAGGTCAGCTGCTGGATCACCCACACCAATGCCCGCACCCACGAGATCATCGCCTCGAACCTCGACCGTTCGCCGATGTACTCGGGCGTGATCGAAGGCATCGGCCCGCGCTACTGCCCGTCGATCGAGGACAAGATCCATCGCTTCGCCGACAAGGAAAGCCACCAGGTGTTCATCGAGCCGGAAGGCCTGACCACCCACGAGCTGTACCCCAACGGTATTTCCACTTCGCTGCCGTTCGACGTGCAGCTGGAGATCGTCCGTTCGATCCGCGGCATGGAAAACGCCCACATCGTCCGCCCGGGCTATGCCATCGAGTACGACTACTTCGATCCGCGCGACCTGAAGTACAGCCTCGAGACCAAGGTCATCGGCGGCCTGTTCTTCGCCGGCCAGATCAACGGCACCACCGGTTACGAAGAAGCCGGCGCCCAGGGCCTGCTGGCCGGGACCAACGCCGCGCTGCGCGCCCTGGGCCGTGAAAGCTGGTGTCCGCGCCGCGACGAGGCCTACATCGGCGTGCTGGTCGACGACCTGATCACCCTGGGGACCCAGGAGCCGTACCGCATGTTCACCTCGCGCGCCGAATACCGGCTGATCCTGCGCGAAGACAACGCCGACCTGCGCCTGACCGAAAAAGGCCGCGAGCTGGGCCTGGTCGATGACCAGCGCTGGGCCGCGTTCTGCGCCAAGCGCGAAGGCATCGAGCGCGAGGAACAACGCCTGAAGAGCACCTGGGTCCGCCCGGGCACGCCGCAGGGCCAGGCCATTGTGGATAAGTTCGGCACGCCGCTGGCCCACGAATACAGCCTGCTTAACCTGCTCGCCCGTCCGGAAGTCGACTACGCTGGCTTGATCGAGGCGACCGGCGGTGAACTGATCGATCCACAGGTCGCCGAACAGGTCGAGATCAAGACCAAGTACGCCGGCTACATCGACCGCCAACAGGAAGAGATCGCCCGTCTGCGCGCCAGCGAAGACACGCGCCTGCCTGTGGATATCGACTACACCACGATTTCCGGCCTGTCCAAGGAGATCCAGGGCAAGCTCGGGCAGACCCGCCCGGAGACGCTGGGCCAGGCTTCGCGTATTCCGGGTGTCACCCCGGCGGCGATTTCCCTGTTGCTGATTCACTTGAAAAAACGCGGCGCAGGCCGCGAATTGGAGCAAAGCGCTTGAGTTCCCCGGTCACCCCGCAACACGCCGAAGAGTTGTCCACAGGTGCGCGCCAGCTCGGTGTCGAGCTGAGCGCGCAGCAGCACGAGTCGCTGCTGGGCTACCTGGCCCTGTTGATCAAATGGAACAAGGCTTACAACCTGACCGCGGTGCGCGACCCGGACGAGATGGTCTCGCGTCACCTGCTCGACAGCCTGAGTGTCATGCCGTTTATCCACAATGACACCCAGCGCTGGCTGGATGTCGGCAGCGGCGGCGGCATGCCGGGCATTCCGCTGGCCATCCTGCATCCGCACAAGCAGGTGACGGTGCTGGACAGCAACGGCAAGAAGACCCGCTTCCTGACCCAGGTGAAGATGGAACTGAAACTGGACAACCTCACGGTTATCCACAGCCGGGTGGAAGAGGTCCAGCCCGAGCAGCCGTTCTGCGGGATCATTTCCCGGGCCTTCAGCAGCATGGAGAATTTCACCAACTGGACCCGCCACCTGGGTGACGCCCGCACGCAATGGCTTGCAATGAAGGGGCTGCATCCTGCCGACGAACTGGTAGCATTGCCCGCAGACTTCACAGTGGAAAGCGAGCAGGCCCTGACCGTTCCAGGTTGCCAGGGCCAGCGCCATCTGCTGATACTGCGCCGCAAGGCATGACTGGGAACACACGCAACAATGGCTAAGGTATTCGCAATCGCGAACCAGAAGGGTGGTGTGGGCAAGACCACCACCTGCATCAATCTCGCCGCATCGCTGGCCGCGACCAAGCGTCGCGTGCTGCTGATCGACCTCGATCCACAGGGCAACGCCACCATGGGCAGCGGTGTGGATAAACACGAGCTCGAGCACTCGGTGTACGACCTGCTGATCGGGGAATGCGACCTGGCCCAGGCCATGCACTATTCCGAGCACGGCAACTTCCAGTTGCTGCCGGCCAACCGCGACCTCACCGCCGCGGAAGTCGTGCTGCTCGAGATGCAGATGAAGGAGAGCCGCCTGCGCAACGCGCTGGCGCCGATCCGCGAGAACTACGACTACATCCTCATCGACTGCCCGCCGTCGCTGTCGATGCTGACGCTCAACGCCCTGGTCGCCTCCGATGGCGTGATCATCCCCATGCAGTGCGAGTACTACGCGCTGGAAGGTCTCAGCGACCTTGTGGATAACATCAAGCGCATCGCCGCCCGGCTGAACCCGGAGCTGAAGATCGAAGGCCTGCTGCGGACCATGTACGACCCGCGCCTGAGCCTGAACAACGATGTTTCGGCGCAGCTCAAGGAACACTTCGGCGATCAGCTGTACGACACGGTGATCCCGCGCAACATCCGCCTGGCCGAGGCGCCGAGTTTCGGCATGCCGGCGCTGGCCTACGACAAGCAATCTCGCGGCGCGCTCGCCTATCTGGCGCTGGCCGGGGAACTGGTTCGCCGTCAGCGCCGTCCATCACGCACTGCACAAACAACTTAAGGAATCCGCATGGCCATCAAGAAACGCGGTCTCGGACGTGGGTTGGATGCACTGCTCAGTGGTCCTTCCGTCAGCGCGCTCGAGGCGCAGGCAGTGAAGATCGACCAGAAGGAACTGCAACAGCTGCCGGTCGAGCTGATCCAGCGCGGCAAGTATCAGCCGCGCCGCGACATGGATCCCGAGGCGCTGGAGGAACTGGCGCACTCGATCCGCACCCACGGAGTCATGCAACCGATCGTGGTGCGCCCGATCGGCGACAACCGCTACGAGATCATCGCCGGTGAGCGCCGCTGGCGCGCTACCCAGCAGGCCGGCCTGGACACCGTTCCGGCCATGGTCCGCGAAGTGCCCGACGAAGCCGCCATCGCCATGGCGCTGATCGAGAACATCCAGCGCGAGGACCTCAACCCGCTGGAAGAGGCCCTGGCCCTGCAGCGCCTGCAGCAGGAGTTCGAGCTGACCCAGCAGCAGGTGGCCGACGCCGTCGGCAAGTCGCGGGTGACCGTGGCCAACCTGTTGCGCCTGATCTCGCTGCCCGAGGCGATCAAGACCATGCTTGCCCACGGCGACCTGGAGATGGGCCATGCCCGCGCCTTGCTCGGCCTCGAGGAAGATCGCCAGGAAGAAGGGGCGCGTCATGTTGTCGCACGCGGGCTCACCGTGCGCCAGACCGAGGCACTGGTGCGCCAGTGGCTCAATGGCAAACCTGAGCCGGTCGAGGCGAGCAAACCTGATCCGGACATTGCCCGTCTCGAACAGCGTCTGGCAGAGCGCCTGGGCTCGGCGGTACAAATTCGCCATGGCAACAAGGGCAAAGGCCAGTTGGTTATTCGCTACAACTCCCTTGACGAGTTGCAGGGCGTGCTTGCTCACATCCGCTGAAACAATTCCTGTTGTAGCGCGCAGTCGGAAATCACTACCGAAGAGTTGAATAGGGGTTAATCCACCCCTATACTCTGCGCGCATTTTGTCGGCACAAATTATGCCAAGTCATTGCTGACTAGGCGGTCGACTTTCGAGGAGCAGTTGTGATGGAAATACGCACGCCAAACCGCCTGCCTTTCCATCGCTGGGCGGTTTTTCCGGTACTGCTGGCTCAATTTGTCGTCCTGCTGCTGGCAACCTTGGTGCTGTGGCAGTGGAAAGGGGCGGTCAGTGGATATTCAGGCCTCTGCGGAGGGCTGATTGCCTGGCTGCCCAATGTGTATTTCGCCTGGAAGGCTTTTCGCTTCAGCGGAGCCCGGGCGGCGCAGGCCATCGTCAAGTCGTTCTACGCGGGCGAGGCAGGCAAGATGATTTTGACGGCAGTGCTGTTTGCACTGACCTTCGCAGGAGTGAAGCCATTGGCGCCGTTGGCAGTATTCGGCGTCTTCGTGCTGACCCTTTTGGTCAGCTGGTTCGCGCCCCTGCTGATGAATAAAAGACTTTCGAGACCTTAGGGCGTTTGAGGCAACCATGGCAGCAGAAACCGCTTCGGGCTATATCCAGCACCACTTGCAGAACCTGACCTACGGTCAACTACCAGACGGCAGCTGGGGCTTCGCCCATTCGGCTGCAGAAGTCAAGGCAATGGGCTTCTGGGCGTTCCACGTGGACACCCTCGGCTGGTCCGTTGCGCTGGGTCTGATCTTCCTGTTCATCTTCCGCATGGCGGCCAAGAAGGCGACTTCCGGCCAGCCGAGCGGTCTGCAGAACTTCGTGGAAGTGCTGGTGGACTTCGTCAACGGCAGCGTGAAGGACTCCTTCCACGGCCGTAGCCCGGTGATTGCTCCGCTGGCGCTGACCATTTTCGTCTGGGTCTTCCTGATGAACGCCATTGACCTGGTACCGGTCGACTGGATTCCTCAGCTGGCCATCCTGATCTCCGGTGATCCGCACATTCCGTTCCGCGCCGTGTCGACCACCGACCCGAACGCGACCCTGGCCATGGCCTTCTGCGTGTTCGCCCTGATCATCTTCTACAGCATCAAGGTCAAGGGCCTGGGTGGCTTCATCGGCGAGCTGACCCTGCACCCGTTCGGCAGCAAGAACATCTTCGTGCAGATCCTGCTGATCCCGGTCAACTTCCTGCTCGAGTTCGTCACCCTGATCGCCAAGCCGATCTCGCTGGCCCTGCGTCTGTTCGGCAACATGTACGCCGGCGAGCTGGTGTTCATCCTGATCGCGGTGATGTTCGGCGCCGGCATCCTCTGGCTCAGCGGCCTGGGTGTGGTGCTGCAGTGGGCGTGGGCTGTGTTCCACATCCTGATCATCACCCTGCAAGCTTTCATCTTCATGATGCTGACCATCGTCTACCTGTCGATGGCTCACGAAGATAACCATTAAGACCGCCTGGCGTGTCTGATAGCCTTCCCCGCCCGTTTGGGGGGAGGGCTTAAAAAGTCCGCAAGGGCATGCTGTACCAAACGATTTGTTTTACCGCTTCAAACTAAAAACCTAACCAATACGACGTAAAAGTCGGGAGGAAAGATGGAAACTGTAGTTGGTCTGACCGCTATCGCTGTTGCTCTGCTGATCGGCCTGGGTGCTCTGGGTACCGCCATTGGTTTCGGCCTGCTGGGCGGCAAGTTCCTGGAAGGCGCTGCTCGCCAGCCAGAAATGGTTCCGATGCTGCAGGTCAAAATGTTCATCGTTGCCGGTCTGCTCGACGCCGTAACCATGATCGGTGTTGGTATCGCTCTGTTCTTCACCTTCGCGAACCCCTTCGTTGGTCAGATCGCCGGCTAATCACTCGTTCCTACGAGTTGATTGGTGTGATGGACAAAGACCGAGCGAGGTGTTGGCGTGAACATTAATGCAACCCTGATTGGCCAATCCGTTGCTTTTCTGATTTTTGTACTCTTCTGCATGAAGTACGTATGGCCTCCGGTCATTACTGCCCTGCAAGAGCGCCAAAAGAAGATTGCCGACGGCTTGGACGCTGCCAACCGCGCAGCTCGCGACCTGGAGCTGGCCCAAGAGAAAGCGGGTCAGCAACTGCGTGAAGCGAAGGCACAGGCAGCCGAAATCATTGAGCAAAGCAAGAAACGCGCTGCTCAGCTTGTCGAGGAAGCCCGTGAACAGGCTCGCGTCGAAGCTGACCGTGTGAAGGCTCAGGCTCAAGCCGAGATCGAACAGGAACTGAACAGCGTCAAAGACGCCCTGCGTGCCCAAGTGGGTGCCCTGGCCGTTGGCGGTGCTGAAAAGATCCTTGGCGCCACAATCGATCAAAACGCGCATGCGGAGCTGGTTAACAAACTGGCCGCTGAAATTTAAGCGAGGGCGATCATGGCAGAACTGACCACGTTGGCCCGACCTTACGCTAAGGCTGCCTTCGAGCATGCCCAGGCCCATCAGCAACTGGCCAATTGGTCAGCCATGCTCGGCCTGGCTGCTGCGGTGTCGCAAGACGACACCATGCAGCGCCTGCTCAAGGCCCCGCAACTGACTAGCGCAGAAAAGGCCGCCGCATTCATTGAAGTGTGCGGTGACAAGTTTGACGCCAAGGCACAGAATTTCATTCATGTTGCCGCGGAAAACGAACGTCTCCTGCTTCTGCCGGAGATTTCGACTCTGTTCGACCTGTACAAGGCCGAGCAAGAGAAGTCCGTGGACGTGGAAGTCACCAGTGCTTTTGCGTTGAACCAAGAACAGCAAGACAAACTCGCCAAGGTTCTCAGTGCACGGTTAGGCCAGGAAGTGCGCCTGCACGCGTCGGAGGATGCCAGCCTGATCGGCGGCGTCGTCATCCGCGCTGGCGACCTGGTAATCGACGGTTCGGTTCGCGGCAAGATCGCGAAACTGGCCGAAGCCTTGAAATCTTGAGTTTGAAGGGGCAGCAGAGCAATGCAGCAACTCAATCCTTCCGAAATTAGTGAAATCATCAAGGGCCGCATCGACAACCTCGATGTTGGCTCCCAAGCCCGTAACGAAGGTACCGTCGTTTCGGTTTCCGACGGCATCGTGCGGATCCACGGTCTGGCCGACGTCATGTACGGCGAAATGATCGAGTTCCCGGGCAGCGTATTCGGCATGGCCCTGAACCTGGAGCAAGACTCCGTAGGTGCAGTGATCCTGGGTGCCTATGACACCCTCGCCGAAGGCATGAGCGCCAAGTGCACCGGCCGCATCCTGGAAGTTCCGGTTGGTAAGGAACTGCTGGGTCGCGTCGTCGACGCACTGGGTAACCCGATCGACGGCAAAGGTCCACTGGGCAACACCCAGACCGACGCGGTCGAGAAAGTAGCTCCAGGCGTGATCTGGCGTAAGTCGGTAGACCAGCCTGTACAGACTGGCTACAAGTCCGTCGACGCCATGATCCCTGTCGGCCGTGGCCAGCGCGAGCTGATCATCGGTGACCGTCAGATCGGCAAGACCGCCATGGCCATCGACGCCATCATCAACCAGAAAGACTCCGGTATTTTCTGCGTTTATGTTGCAGTCGGCCAGAAGCGTTCCACCGTTGCCAACATCGTTCGCAAGCTGGAAGAAGCCGGCGCCCTGGCCAACACCATCGTGGTCGTTGCCAGCGCCTCGGAATCCGCCGCACTGCAGTTCCTGGCCCCGTACGCCGGCTGCACCATGGGCGAGTTCTTCCGTGACCGCGGTGAAGACGCCCTGATCGTCTACGATGACCTGTCCAAGCAGGCCGTTGCCTACCGTCAGATCTCCCTGCTGCTGCGCCGTCCACCAGGACGTGAAGCGTACCCAGGCGACGTGTTCTATCTCCACTCCCGTCTGCTGGAGCGTGCATCGCGCGTTTCCGAAGAGTACGTCGAGAAGTTCACCAACGGTGCCGTAACCGGCAAGACTGGCTCGCTGACCGCTCTGCCGATCATCGAAACCCAGGCTGGCGACGTTTCCGCGTTCGTTCCGACCAACGTGATCTCGATCACCGACGGTCAGATCTTCCTGGAATCGGCCATGTTCAACGCAGGCATCCGTCCTGCCGTTAACGCCGGTGTGTCGGTATCCCGTGTTGGTGGTGCCGCCCAGACCAAGATCATCAAGAAGCTGTCCGGTGGTATCCGTACCGCCCTGGCCCAGTACCGTGAACTGGCGGCCTTCGCCCAGTTCGCTTCGGACCTGGACGAGGCTACCCGCAAGCAGCTGGAGCATGGTCAGCGCGTTACCGAGCTGATGAAGCAGAAGCAGTACGCGCCAATGTCGATCGCCGACATGGCCCTGTCGCTGTACGCCGCTGAGCGTGGTTTCCTGACCGACGTAGAAGTCGCCAAGGTCGGTAGCTTCGAGCAAGCTCTGATCGCCTACTTCAACCGTGATCACGCCGAACTGATGGCGAAGATCAACGTGAAGGGTGACTTCAACGACGAAATCGACGCTGGCATGAAAGCTGGTATCGAGAAGTTCAAGGCCACCCAGACCTGGTAAGCCGCAGCGGGGGCTCCGGCCCCCGCTTGCTAACCTGATAGGTGATACATGGCAGGCGCAAAAGAGATTCGCAGTAAGATTGCGAGCATCAAAAGCACGCAAAAAATTACCAGCGCCATGGAGAAAGTGGCGGTCAGCAAAATGCGCAAGGCACAAATGCGCATGGCTGCTAGCCGTCCTTACGCGGAGCGTATCCGCCAGGTGATCGGTCATCTGGCCAACGCCAACCCGGAATACCGCCACCCGTTCATGATCGAGCGCCCTGTAAAGCGCGCCGGTTATATCGTGGTGAGCAGTGACCGTGGTCTGTGCGGTGGCTTGAACACCAACCTGTTCAAGGCCCTGGTCAAGGACATGAACGAAAACCGCGAACAGGGCGTTGAAATCGACCTGTGCGTGATCGGCAGCAAGGGTGCTACTTTCTTCCGCATCTTTGGCGGCAACGTCGTAGCCGCGATCAGCCACCTGGGCGAAGAGCCATCGATCAATGATCTGATCGGCTCCGTCAAGGTGATGCTGGACGCCTACCTGGACGGCCGCATCGATCGCCTCTCGGTGGTTTCGAACAAGTTCATCAACACCATGACCCAAAAACCGACGGTCGAGCAATTGGTACCGTTGGTGGCAACCCCGGATCAGGAACTCAAGCACCACTGGGACTACCTGTACGAACCCGACGCAAAAGAGCTGCTGGACGGCTTGATGGTGCGTTACGTGGAGTCGCAGGTCTACCAGGCGGTGGTCGAGAACAACGCTGCTGAACAAGCGGCCCGGATGATCGCCATGAAGAACGCCACAGACAACGCCGGTGATTTGATCAAAGAGCTTCAGTTGATCTACAACAAGGCGCGTCAGGCTGCGATCACCCAGGAGATCTCGGAAATCGTCGGCGGCGCTGCCGCGGTTTAACGGTTCAAAAATTCAGAGGATCCAGCTATGAGTAGCGGACGTATCGTTCAAATCATCGGCGCCGTCATCGACGTGGAATTCCCACGTGATGCCGTGCCGAGTGTTTACAACGCGCTGAAAGTACAAGGCGCGGAAACCACCCTGGAAGTTCAGCAGCAGCTGGGCGACGGCGTGGTTCGTACCATTGCGATGGGCTCGACCGAAGGTCTGAAGCGCGGTCTGGATGTCGTCGACACCAAGGCTGCCATCTCGGTACCTGTCGGCAAGGCAACCCTGGGCCGTATCATGGACGTCCTGGGCAACCCGATCGACGAAGCCGGTCCAATCGGCGAAGAAGAGCGTCGCGGTATCCACCAGCCAGCGCCTTCGTTCTCCGACCAGGCGGGCGGCAACGACCTGCTGGAAACCGGTATCAAGGTTATCGACCTGGTCTGCCCGTTCGCCAAGGGTGGTAAGGTTGGTCTGTTCGGTGGTGCCGGCGTCGGCAAGACCGTTAACATGATGGAACTGATCCGTAACATCGCCATGGAACACAGCGGTTACTCCGTGTTCGCTGGTGTGGGTGAGCGTACTCGTGAGGGTAACGACTTCTACCACGAGATGAAGGACTCCAACGTTCTCGACAAGGTAGCGCTGGTCTACGGTCAGATGAACGAGCCACCAGGAAACCGTCTGCGCGTAGCACTGACCGGCCTGACCATGGCTGAGAAGTTCCGTGACGAAGGTAACGACGTTCTGCTGTTCGTCGACAACATCTATCGTTACACCCTGGCCGGTACCGAAGTATCCGCACTGCTGGGCCGTATGCCTTCGGCAGTAGGTTACCAGCCGACCCTGGCCGAAGAGATGGGCGTTCTGCAAGAGCGTATCACTTCGACCAAAGAAGGTTCGATCACCTCCGTCCAGGCCGTATACGTACCTGCGGACGACCTGACCGACCCGTCGCCAGCGACCACCTTCGCTCACCTGGACGCCACCGTCGTTCTGTCCCGTGACATCGCTTCCCTGGGTATCTACCCAGCGGTCGACCCACTGGACTCGACTTCGCGCCAGCTGGACCCGAACGTGATCGGCACCGAGCACTACGAGACCGCTCGTGGCGTTCAGTATGTTCTGCAGCGCTACAAAGAGCTGAAGGACATCATCGCGATCCTGGGTATGGACGAACTGTCCGAAGCCGACAAGCAACTGGTTGCCCGCGCTCGTAAGATCCAGCGCTTCCTGTCGCAGCCGTTCTTCGTGGCCGAAGTCTTCACCGGCTCGCCAGGCAAGTACGTTTCGCTCAAGGACACCATCGCTGGCTTCAGCGGTATCCTCAAAGGTGACTACGACCACCTGCCAGAACAAGCGTTCTACATGGTCGGCAGCATCGACGAAGCGATCGAGAAAGCCAAGAAACTGTAATCCCGGCGCCCCGCAAGGGGCGCTAATCAGGTTGAGGCAAGCAGATGGCTATGACAGTCCATTGCGACATCGTCAGCGCGGAAGGAGAGATCTTCTCCGGCCTGGTCGAGATGGTAGTAGCGCACGGCAACCTGGGCGATCTGGGTATCGCTCCAGGCCACGCGCCGCTGATCACCAATCTCAAGCCTGGTCCGATCACGCTGACCAAGCAGGGTGGCACTCAAGAGGTGTACTACATCTCCGGTGGCTTCCTCGAAGTGCAGCCGAACATGGTCAAGGTTCTTGCCGACACCGTGCAGCGCGCTGCCGACCTGGACGAAGCTCAGGCTCAGGAAGCCCTCAAGGCTGCCGAGAACGCGCTGAACACTAAAGGCTCGGACTTCGACTACGGCGCTGCTGCCGCACGTCTGGCCGAGGCTGCAGCTCAGCTGCGTACTGTCCAGCAATTGCGCAAAGGCAAGTAATCCGGCCTTGGCCGCTTACTTCTGTTGCGATTGAGTTAAAGGGTAGCCTCGGCTACCCTTTTTCTTTTTCTGATATTCCCCTTCGGTCACGTCCCTGACCGCCCAGGATTGGTAGCCAGTCAATGTCCCTCGATATCGTCATTCTCGCCGCAGGCCAAGGCACCCGCATGCGCTCCGCGCTGCCGAAGGTCCTGCACCCGGTCGCCGGCAACTCCATGCTCGGCCACGTTATCCACAGCGCACGCCAGTTGCAGCCCAAAGGTATTCACGTGGTTATCGGCCATGGCGCCGAGCTGGTCCGTGAGCGCCTGGCCGCCGACGATCTCAATTTCGTCATGCAGGACAAGCAGCTGGGCACCGGCCATGCCGTGGCCCAGGCGTTGCCGGCGATCACCGCCGATACCGTGCTGGTGCTATACGGCGATGTGCCGCTGATCGAGGTGGAAACCCTGCAGCGTCTGCTGGCCAAGGTCAGCGAGCAGCAGCTCGGTCTGCTCACCGTGACCTTGCAGGACCCGACCGGTTACGGGCGCATCGTGCGTGACGCTGCGGGCAACGTGACCGCGATCGTCGAGCACAAGGACGCCAGCGAAGCGCAGAAGGCGATCAAGGAAGGCAACACCGGCATTCTCGCCATGCCTGCCGCACGCCTGGCCGACTGGATGGGCCGGTTGTCCAACAACAATGCCCAGGGCGAGTACTACCTCACCGACGTGATCGCCATGGCCGTGGCCGATGGCCTGGTGGTCGCCACCGAGCAGCCCCACGACCCGATGGAAGTGCAGGGCGCCAACGACCGCCGCCAGCTGGCGGAGCTCGAGCGTCACTATCAACTGCGTGAAGGCCGCCGCCTGATGGCCCAGGGCGTCACGTTGCGTGATCCGGCGCGCTTCGATGTGCGTGGCGAGGTGACGGTTGGCCGCGACGTGCTGATCGACATCAACGTCATTCTCGAAGGCAAGGTGGTGATCGAGGACGACGTGCAGATCGGCCCCAATTGCGTGATCAAGGACAGCACCCTGCGCAAGGGCGTGGTGGTCAAGGCCAACAGCCATCTTGAAGGCGCGGTGCTGGGCGAGGGCAGTGATGCCGGCCCGTTCGCCCGTCTGCGTCCAGGCAGCGTCCTGGACGCCCGTGCCCATGTAGGTAACTTCGTCGAGCTGAAGAACGCGCACCTGGGTGAGGGCGCCAAGGCCGGTCACCTGACCTACCTGGGCGATGCAGAGGTCGGCGCCCGCACCAATATCGGCGCTGGCACCATCACCTGCAACTACGACGGCGCCAACAAGTTCCGCACCGTGATGGGCGAGGACGTGTTCATCGGTTCCAACAACTCGCTGGTGGCACCTGTGGAAATCCAGGCGGGGGCCACTACCGCAGCGGGCTCGACCATCACCCAGACGGTGGAAGCCGGGCAGTTGGGCGTGGCCCGTGCGCGCCAGCGCAACATCGAAGGCTGGAAGCGGCCGGAGAAGCTCAAGAAGAGCTGAGTTATCCACAGCGCTTTCGATCGAAAGCCGGCTTATGTGAATAAGCCGGCTTTTTATTGCGTGTCGTATAGAGGTCCCCTGTAGGAGCGGCCTTGTGCCGCGAAAGGGGTGCGAAGCGCCCCCAGATCTGCGCATCAAGCTGATATTGCCGGGGCCGCTGCGCGCCCCATCGCGGCACAAGGCCGCTCCTACAGGGACCGTGTCAGTGCAGAGAGAAACTTGACGAATCCTCCATCTTAGGTTTTGATTGCACCACTTATCTTTCGAATCGAAACTTAAACCGATATGTCGAAACGAAATACCCCCCAGCGCCGCCACAATATCCTGGCCTTGCTCAACGAGCAGGGCGAGGTGAGCGTCGATGCCCTGGCCAAGCGTTTCGAAACCTCCGAAGTGACCATCCGCAAGGACCTCGCCGCCCTGGAGGCCAACGGCCTGCTGCTGCGCCGCTACGGTGGCGCAGTGACCATGCCCCAGGAATTGCTGGGCGATGCAGTCCAGCCGGTGTCCCTGTACAAGCAGGCCATCGCTCGGGCGGCGGTCGGACGCATCCGCGAGCATGCGCGGATCATCATCGACAGCGGCAGCACCACGGCGGCGATGATTCCACAGCTCGGGCGCCAGCCAGGCCTGGTGGTGATGACCAACTCGCTCAACGTCGCCCGTGCCATCAGCGAGCAGGAGCATGAGCCTGTGCTACTGATGACCGGTGGCACCTGGGACCCGCATTCGGAGTCCTTCCAGGGCCAGGTGGCCGAGCAGGTACTACGCTCATACGACTTCGACCAGCTGTTCATCGGTGCCGACGGCATCGACCTGGAGCGTGGCACCACCACCTTCAACGAGCTGCTGGGTTTGAGCCGGGTCATGGCCGAGGTGGCGCGCGAGGTGATCGTCATGGTCGAGTCGGACAAGGTCGGTCGCAAGATCCCCAACCTCGAGCTGCCCTGGGGCAGCGTCAACACCCTGATTACTGATGATCGCCTGCCCGCCGAGGCACGCGACCGGATTCAAGCCCGCGGCATCACCCTTATCTGCGCCGCTATCAGCTAGGAGCAACATCTTATGTGTGGAATCGTTGGTGCCGTTGCCGAGCGCAATATCACGGCCATCCTCATCGAAGGCCTCAAGCGCCTGGAATACCGTGGTTATGACAGCGCCGGCCTGGCCGTGCTGAACCAGCAAGGCGCGCTCGAGCGTCGCCGCCGCATTGGCAAGGTCAGCGAGCTGGAAGGCGCCGTGAGCGCCGACCCGCTGGCCGGCCAGCTGGGCATCGCCCATACCCGCTGGGCGACCCATGGCGCTCCGACCGAGACCAATGCCCACCCGCACTTCTCCGGGCATGACGTGGCGGTGGTGCACAACGGCATCATCGAGAACCACGAAGAGCTGCGTGAAGAGCTCAAGGGCCTGGGCTATGTCTTCGTCTCGCAGACCGACACCGAAGTCATCGTCCACCTGATCCACCACCTGCTCAAGGACATTCCCGACCTGACCGACGCGCTCAAGGCCGCGGTCAAGCGCCTGCACGGCGCCTATGGCCTGGCGGTGATCAGCGCCAGCCAGCCGGATCGCCTGGTCGCCGCCCGCAGCGGCAGCCCGCTGGTGATCGGCCTTGGCCTCGGCGAGAACTTCCTCGCCTCCGACCAACTGGCCCTGCGTCAGGTCACCGACCGCTTCATGTACCTGGAAGAAGGCGATATCGCCGAGATCCGCCGTGACCAGGTGCAGATCTGGGATCAGGCCGGTCATCCGGTCCAGCGTGAGACGGTGCAGTATCACGAAGGTGCCGAAGCGGCCGAGAAGGGCAACTACCGCCACTTCATGCTCAAGGAAATCCACGAGCAGCCCACCGTGGTGCAGCGCACCCTGGAAGGCCGCCTGGGCAAGGACCACGTGATGGTCCAGGCCTTCGGCCCACAGGCCGCCGAGCTGTTCGCCAAGGTGCGCAACGTGCAGATCGTTGCCTGCGGCACCAGCTATCACGCCGGCATGGTCGCCCGCTACTGGCTGGAAAGCCTGGCCGGCATCCCTTGCCAGGTGGAAGTGGCCAGCGAGTTTCGCTACCGCAAGGTGGTGGTGCAGCCGGACACCCTGTTCGTCTCCATCTCGCAGTCCGGCGAAACCGCCGACACCCTGGCGGCCCTGCGCAATGCCAAGGAGCTGGGCTTCCTCGGCAGCCTGGCGATCTGCAACAAGGGCATCAGCTCGCTGGTGCGCGAATCCGACCTGACCCTGCTGACCCTGGCCGGGCCGGAGATCGGCGTCGCCTCGACCAAGGCCTTCACCACCCAGCTGGTGTCGCTGATGCTGCTGACCCTGGCCCTCGGCCAGGTGCGCGGCACCCTCGAGGCCGGTGTCGAAGCCGAGCTGGTGGACGAGCTGCGCCGCCTGCCGGCCCGCCTGAGCGAGGCGCTGGCGATGGATGGCGTGGTCGAGAAGATCGCCGAGCTGTTCGCCGACAAGCACCACACCCTGTTCCTCGGCCGCGGTGCCCAGTACCCGGTGGCGATGGAGGGCGCGCTCAAGCTCAAGGAGATCTCCTACATCCACGCCGAAGCCTACCCGGCCGGCGAGCTCAAGCATGGCCCACTGGCGCTGGTGGACAACGACATGCCGGTGGTGACCGTGGCGCCGAACAACGAACTGCTGGAGAAGCTCAAGTCGAACCTGCAGGAAGTCCGCGCCCGTGGCGGCGAGCTGGTGGTGTTCGCCGACGAGCAGGCCGGCATGAGCAACGGCGAGGGCACCCATGTAATCAAAGTGCCGCACATCGTCGACGCCCTGGCGCCGATTCTCTATACCGTGCCGTTGCAGCTGTTGTCGTACTATGTGGCGGTGCTAAAGGGCACTGATGTGGATCAGCCGCGTAATCTGGCCAAGTCGGTGACGGTCGAGTAAGGTGAGCGCTGTTCACCAAAGCCCTTGGCCTTGCCGAGGGCTTTTTTCAGGTTGCGCCGGCAAAAGAATTGCCGAATAAAAGTGCATTTAGCGTAAGGTTTTGAAGGGGAAGTTATGCGTTGGAATAAATTGGGGCTGATCTTCGATCCTAAAGTATTTGATTGGGCAGATAACACCGCCTTGCAGCCTACCCCGCTATTGCTGGAAGACAGAATCAGGGTGTTTTTGGGGGCACGTGATGCTGCCGGGGTTAGTCGTGTGGGTTTTGTGGATCTGGACAGAAACGACCCGAAAACGATACTCGGGTACTCGGAGGCTCCGGTACTTGATATCGGCGAGCCTGGCTGCTTCGATGAAAGTGGTGTCGTACCGTCTGCGGTTGTTGCAGACGGAGGTGTCGTGTATATGTACTACGCCGGCTACCAGTTGGGCACCAAGGTTAGATTCTCTGTGCTGGGTGGCCTGGCGATAAGTCATGATAACGGACTGACATTCAGTCGTTATAAGAAAACGCCTGTCTTTGAGCGGAACAGCGATGAAACTTTATTCCGCGTTCCGCACAGTGTGATCAAGGACGGTAATAAATGGCGCGCTTGGTATGGGGGAGGGAGTCAGTTTGCGCAGGGCAAGATGAAAACGCTCCCGATTTACAACGTCAGATATGTAGAGTCTGAAACGCCGTATAGTTTTCCGGATGCGGGAACCATCCTGTTGGAAACCGAGGGCGAAGAGTATCGCATTGGCCGGCCCTTTATTTTCCGCAAGACGGATACCGATGCGTACCTTTTTTATGGGTTTAGTACCGAAGATGCACCCTATAAATTGGGTTGTGCTCGTTCGTACGATATGAAAAATTGGCAGCGCATGGATGATCAACTCGGATTACCTCTGTCAAAGGATGGCTGGGATTCTGAGATGATGGCGTATCCTAGTGTGGTTGACCTGAATGGCCGGGTTTTCCTCTTCTATAATGGGAACGACTACGGAAAGCAAGGTTTTGGCTTGGCAGAACTACTTGAATGGTAATTTGTGTCGAGTATGATCGCACTTGCGAGACGCAGTGGAATGAGTTTGTAGAGTCCTCGAGAACCACTTTTTTCTTTTTTCAAAAGAGGTTTTCTAGAGTGTTGCTCGGGTAGATTCACAGACTCGTCGCTGACGTTATATGAGTGCGATATATTCGTCTGTGTGCTGCCGGCGACCGTCCATGATATAAAATCATATTGGGATCAGTTCCTGTGCGAGCATGAGTACTATTCTGCTCTGAATGAGGCTGCCTATCTTGAATTTGCTTAAAACCGGGTTTCTCACTGCGATCGCAACCTTCGCCCGATTGCTTTCAGCGTTTCTGGTAATGAAGCTGGTCGCAGTGCTTGCTGGCCCGGAAGGTGTTGCGCAACTCGGGCAGTTCATGAGCCTGACTGCGCTGTTAGTGGTTTTCGCGGGCGGTGGCGTGGGCTCGGGTGTTGTCAAATATCTTGCACAATTCAGAGACGATGTCCAAAGTATTCAGGCCTTGGTCGGCAGCGCGCTCACGTTCACGCTGGTTTCTTCGTTATTAATGTGTGTGCTGGTGCTGATCTTCAGTGCTGATATAAGCATTTGGCTTCTGGGAGGGGAAGAATATACGAGCTTGATCGTTGTACTCGCCGTGGCGCAGATATTTGTGGCATTGCATAATTTGATCATCGCCATCATTAATGGCATGATGGATGTTAAAAGGTTGGCTCTGGTACACGTGATAGGTGCTGTGATAGGTGTCTTGTTGCCGTCAGTCCTAGGCTACTTTTTTAAACTCTATGGCGTGTTGCTGGCGTTTGTTCTCGGACAAGGTATGTTACTATTCGTAAGTCTTGGCTGCTATGCGCGAAGTCAGTATTTCAATTTAAATTACTTTCGCCCGAGTGTGGATAACGAGATGCTATCCAGGCTGGCAAAGTTCTCGTTGATGACTTTAACCTCAGCGTTATTGGCCCCCATCGTGCAGATCGTCGTGAGAAACATGCTTGCTGAAAGTTTCTCATGGGAGCAGGTTGGTTACTGGCAAGCAGTAACAAAGGTATCTGAAGCTTATTTGCTATTCATCAGCATGGCGATCAGCGTATATTATTTACCTAAGCTTTCTTCCATTGATGATCGGCAAAACTTCAAGCGTGAAATCGTACTGGGTTATACGATTCTTATGCCTGTTGTTTTTTTATCGGCAGCATTCGTTTTTATCTTGAAAGGGCCTATTACCTGGCTGCTATTCTCAGATGAATTCGAAGGGGCGTTATACTTGTATGCCCCTCAACTTATCGGCGATGTGATCAAGATAGCTTCGTTCTTGTTGTCGTATATAATGCTGGCCAAATCGATGACAAAGACATTTTTCCTGTCCGAGTTGTTTTTCAGTTCTTTGTATGTCGTGCTGGTTTACGTTATGAGCGCTTCGTTCGGATTGATTGGGGCGATGTACGCATTTATTGTTAATTATTTTATTTATTTTATTTTCACACTTATTGTTGCAAAAATATACATCAAAGGAATGCCATGAAAAAAGTTAGTGTCATGATGCCGGCTTTCAATGCGGAAGCGTTCATCGCCCAGGCGCTTGATTCGATCCTTGCGCAGGATTATGAGAACCTTGAGGTGGTCGTGTGCGACGATGCATCCAAGGACGGTACAGCGGGTATTATTCTTGATTACGCACAGCGCTATCCGGGCAAAGTAAAAGCTATTGTCAATGAAAAAAATCTAGGGGTTACTAGTAACTGTAACCTTTCTTTACACCATTGCGATGGTGATTTTGTTTCATTGTTTGCGGGTGACGATCTGATGTTGCCTGGCAAAATCTCAAAGCAAGTGGCCGCCTTAGAGGCTCAACCGGATGCCGTGCTTTGCTATCACCCAGTGGAAATTTTTAACTCTGATACGGATGAATGCCTGTTTGTAACCAACCAGTTGCCCCGTGAAGATGTTAATAATTTTGATGATATGCTGTTGAAAGGTGGAATTCCTGGTGGCTGCTCTATCATGGTGCGCAGAACGGCCATTCCTGAGGGGGGGTATGATCATCGACTCAAAACAGTGAGCGATTGGCTATTCTTCCTGGAAATATCATTGAATGGTCCCGTCATAAAAGTTCCGGAGGTATTGGGTCGCTACAGGAAACATCTCGGTGGGGCCAGTATGCAGACCTATAAGCTGCTGGAGGAATCGCTTCTCGCGCTTGATCTGTTGGTAGAAAAACATCCTATATTAGTTTCAAAAAGTGCGTTAATTAATAGGGCTAAGGCAAGATATCTAGCAGGTGAAGCGTTTCGGCAGCTGGAGCTCAAGGATAATCGAGCTTACACGTTGACTGGTAAATTGCTGGCGTTTGACACGAGCTTCAAATATAGAATTTTACATATTGCAGCCTGGATGGCACTCAACGTGCCGTTCGCGTCTACTGCTATTTCGTTTGGTGCGGGTAAGGCCAAATTTTTAATTAAACGACTGGTAGGATAGAGTACTGAGTTCGTTTAGGGATTCTCCGACAAGTCGGCACAGGCCGCCCAAGCGGCTGTACCTGCGACTTCACGATTGCCGACCAAGCCCGTTCTTGCTGATGTTCGGGGGGATGAAACTCATGCTTTCTTCGGTCTGCCAGGCCAGGCGTTTGATCACCCAGATCAGCGCGACCCCGCCGACCGCCCGCACGATGGCGAGTTTCCAGAACAGGCGACGGTTCATGGGAAAAGGTAGAGCCGCCGAATGTTCGGTGGCACAGATCGAACAGCTGTTTCCTTGAACCGAGGATCGACAAGCGAGTTGCAGCGCCGGTGAGATCGGGGGGGGTAACAAGGTAATTTCCTACACAATTGTGCGTCCGTCGCTGTAAGACATTTCTTAACCAAGCCTCTGGCATGGATCAATGTTTTCCCTCGTTGTTTGCCCTAACGTCGCCCGACCCATCAGTCATCAAGGACGACAGGAAATGCAGACGCTGCAACGAAAGCACGATATCCAGCCACTGGAAGGCGCTGAAATGACCCTGCTGGTCAATGGCCTGCCTGCAGTCGCCAGTGCCGGCGAAACCGTACTCAGCGTGCTCAACGCCGTTGGCCTGCGCCAGCTGGCGCGTAACGATCATGGCCAGCTCAGCGGTGCCTACTGCGGCATGGGCGTCTGCCATTGCTGCCTGGTGCAGATCGATGGGCGTCCCAAGCGTCGCGCCTGCCAGACCATCGTCAAGCCGGGCATGAGTATCGAGACCGAGGTCAACCGCGTGCAAGAGGAGGCCCATCCATGAGCCTTCGTCCCGTGATCGTTGGTGGCGGTTCGGCCGGCATGGGCGCCGCCATCGAGCTGGCCGAACATGGCGTGGATTTCCTGCTGTTCGACGAGGCCTCGCGCCCCGGTGGCGTGGTCTATCGTGGTCCGCTGCGCGCGGGTGTCGACCTGGGCTACCTGGGGCCGCGCTACACCAAGGCCCTGACCAAGCTGCATGAAGATTTCGCCGCCTGCGCCGAGCGCATCGACCTGCGCCTGAACCATCGCGTGGTGGGTGGGGACGATCAACGGCTGATGGTCCTCGACGCTGATGAACAGCTGCACGAGATCGACTACTCGCACCTGCTGCTGGCCGCCGGATGTCACGAACGCAACGTGCCGTTCCCCGGCTGGACCTTGCCCGGTGTGATCCTGCTCGGTGGCTTGCAGCTGCAGATCAAGAGCGGTGTGGTCAAGCCACTGGGCAGCACGCTGATTGCCGGTACCGGGCCGTTGCTGCCGCTGGTCGCCTGCCAGCTGCACGCTGCCGGCGCCAAGGTGGCCGGTGTGTACGAGGCCTGCTCGTTCAACCGTATCGCCAAGGAAAGCCTGGCGTTGATGAATAAGCCGCAGCTGTTCCTCGATGGCCTGAGCATGCTGGCCTACATGAAGCTCAACGGCATCCCCATGCATTACGGCTGGGGTGTGGTGGGCGCCACGGGTGATGGCGAGCTGCAGGAGGTCCAGGTCGCCCCCTACACCCAGGACTGGCAGCCGGACATGACCCGCATCCAGCGCGAGCAGGTGCGCACCCTGGCGGTGGGCTACGGCTTCATTCCACGGACCCAGCTCAGCCAGCAACTGGGCCTGGCCCATGGCTTCAGCGAGGACGGCTACCTGCGCGCCGAGTGCAACGTGTGGCAGCAGAGCAGCCAGCCGAACATTCACCTGGCCGGCGACATGGCCGGTATTCGCGGTGGCGAGGCGGCAATGCTCACCGGGCGTATCGCCGCGGTGTCGATGCTGCAGCAGATGGGCAAGCTCGATGCCGAGCAGGCGATCGAGCGCCGCGAGCGTTTCCTCGGCAAGCTGGCGGCGATCAAGCGCTTCCGCTCCGGGGTGGAACGCTACACCGCGCGCGGCGCGGCGCAGATCCAGCTGCCCCAGGCCGACACGGTGATCTGCCGTTGCGAAAACGTCACCCGCGAGCAGATCGACCTGGCCCTGGAGCAGGGCGTGGAGGACATGGCCAGCCTGAAGATGCGTACCCGAGTAAGCATGGGCGACTGCCAGGGGCGCATGTGCGTCGGCTACTGCAGCGACCGCCTGCGCAGCGCCACCGGACGCCCGGACGTGGGCTGGCTGCGCCCGCGCTTCCCGGTAGACCCGATTCCGTTTTCCGCATTCGAACAACTCGGCACGGAGGCCTGAGCATGAACAAGCATTACGACATCATCATTGCCGGTGGCGGCGTGATCGGCGCTTCCTGTGCCTACCAGTTGTCCAAGCGGCACAACCTGAAGATCGCCCTGATCGACTGCAAGCGCCCGGGCAACGCCACCCGCGCCTCGGCCGGCGGCCTGTGGGCCATCGGCGAGTCGGTGGGACTGGGCTGCGGGGTGATCTTCTTTCGCATGATGTCCTCGCGCAACAAGCGTGAGGCCAACGGCGCGGCGGTGGTGGTCGACTCGAGCACGCCGCACATCCTGCCGGAGTGTTTCTTCGACTTCGCCCTGCAGTCCAACGCGCTTTATCCACAGCTGCACCAGGAGCTGATCGAGCGCCACGGCATGGACTTCAAGTTCGAACGCACCGGGCTCAAGTACATCATCCAGGATGAAGAAGACCAGCTGTACGCCGAGCACATCGTCAAGCAGATCCCGCACCTGGCCGACCAGGTACGCTGGCTCGACCGCGACGCGCTGCGGGCCTCGGAGCCGGCGGTGACGCTCAAGGCCAATGGCGCGCTGGAGTTTCTCTGCGATCACCAGGTCAGCCCGTTCCGCCTGGGCGATGCCTACATGGAGGCGGCGCGGCAGAACGGCGTCGACCTGTACCCGAACGTGAACATCACCGGCGTGCTGCATGAAGGCTCGCGGATCAAGGGCGTGCGCACCGCCGAGGCCGGCGAGTTCCATTGCGGTACCTTGATCAATGCCGCTGGCGCCTGGGCCGCGGAGCTGAGCGAGTGGGCGACCGGGGAGAGCATTCCGGTCAAGCCGGTGAAGGGCCAGATCGTGCTGACCGAGCGCCTGCCCAAGCTGCTCGATGGCTGCATCACCACCAGCGATTGCTACATGGCGCAGAAGGACAATGGCGAAATCCTGATCGGCAGCACCACCGAAGAGAAGGGCTTCGATGTCAGCAACACCTTCCCGGAAATCAGCGGCCTGGTGCAGGGCGCGATCCGCTGCGTGCCGCAGCTGGCGCAGGTGAACCTCAAGCGCACCTGGGCCGGCCTGCGCCCGGGGTCACCGGACGAGCTGCCGATTCTCGGGCCTGTGGATAATGTTCAGGGCTATTTCAATGCCTGTGGACATTTCCGTACCGGGATCCTCACGTCGGCGATTACCGGTGTGCTGTTGGACAAGGTTCTCCACAATGAGGCGTTACCGCTGGATATCACGCCATTCCTGGCCTCGCGCTTCCGTGAGGGTGTGGATAAACAATTGGCCCACGGCTAGGCCTGGCACATGGGGGAGCGGGCCAAGCCCGCTCCCACACCGTTTTGCTACAAGGTGCTCACTCAGATCTGCATCGCTTTCCCATCCACATTCATCGCCGCCTGGCGCAGGGCCTCGGAGCGGGTCGGGTGCGGGTGGCAGGTGAGGGCGATGTCCTCGGCCGAGGCCGAGAATTCCATGGCCACGCAGAACTCGCCGATCATCTCGCTCACGCTCGGGCCAACCAGGTGCACACCCAGCACCTCGTCGGTGACGGCGTCGGCGATGACCTTGGCGAAGCCTTCGGTCTCGTGGTTGATCTTGGCCCGGCTGTTGGCGGTGAAGGGGAACTTGCCGACCTTGTAGGCACGGCCTTCGGTCTTGAGCTGCTCTTCGGTCTTGCCGACATTGGCCAGTTCCGGGCGGGTATAGATGACACCCGGGATCAGGTTGTAGTTGACCTCGTGGGGCTTGCCGGCGATGCGCTCGATGCACGCCACCGCTTCGTCCTCGGCCTTGTGCGCCAGCATCGGGCCGGAGGTGACGTCGCCGATCACCCAGATACCTGGGACAGCGCTACGGTGATGGTCGTTGGCGAGCATGCCGCGCTTGTCGGTTTCCAGCCCCACGCTTTCCAGGTTCAGGCCCTTGGTATAGGGACGGCGACCGACGGCCACCAGCACGTAGTCGGCCTGCAGGGTTTCGGCGTTGCCACCGGCGGCGGGCTCCAGGGTCAGGCTGACGCCGTCGGCGCTGGATGTGGCCTGGGTCACCTTGCTGCCGAGCTTGAAGGTCATGCCTTGCTTGGCCAGGGCCTTCTGCAGGGTCTTGGCGGTTTCCTCGTCGGTGCCTGGGCAGATGCGGTCCAGGTACTCGATCACCGTCACTTCGGCACCCAGGCGGCGCCACACCGAACCCAGCTCCAGGCCGATCACGCCGGCGCCGATCACGATCAGGTGCTTGGGCACCTGAGGCAGCGACAGGGCGCCGGTGGAATCGATGATGCGCTGGTTGTCGATGGTCACGCCGGGCAGCGGCGTGGGTTCGGAACCGGTGGCGATGACGATGTCCTTGGCCTGCAGGGTGGTTTCGCTGCCGTCCTCGGCTTTGACCAGCACCTTGCCGGCGCCGTCCAGGCGGCCCCAACCCTTGACCCAGTCGACCTTGTTCTTACGGAACAGGTACTCGATGCCCTTGGTCAGGCCGGTCACGCTTTCGTCTTTCTGCTTCATCATCTGGCCCAGGTTGAGGGTCGGCTTGACCTCGATCCCCAGGTGGGCGAACTCCTCGCCGCTGGCCGCCTCGTACAGCTCGGACGCATGCAGCAGCGCCTTGGAAGGCATGCAGCCGACGTTCAGGCAGGTGCCGCCCAGGGTCGGACGACCCTCGACACAGGCCACGCTCAGGCCCAGCTGGCCGGCACGGATCGCTGCGTTGTAGCCGCCGGGGCCGCCGCCGATGATCACCACGTCATAGGATTTCATGGGTTTCGTTACTCCGAGAGTGTGAGGAAGCGAAGAGGGGCACAAGGTTAGTCTGAGAGATGAAAATTGTATACAATCTGTTGTGCGGCCCGGACCAGATAGTTCTAGACTATGGTCGCGATTAACGGAAACTTCGCACGAATGAACTACCCTGATCCGGTGACGTCCGACACCTTGAGGTCTGGCGTCCCGTATCAATGAAAGGGAGGGTCATGAATGCTTGCGCAACTTCCACCCGCATTGCAGAGCCTGCACTTACCTTTGCGCGTCAAGCTGTGGGATGGCAACCAGTTCGATCTGGGGCCGAGCCCGCAGGTCACCATCCTGGTCAAGGAGCCCCAGCTGATCGCCCAGCTCACCCACCCGAACCTGGAAGAGCTTGGTTCCGCCTTCGTCGAGGGCAAGCTGGAGCTGGAAGGCGATATCGGCGAAGTGATTCGGGTCTGCGACGAGCTCAGCGAAGCCTTGCTCAAGGATGAAGACGAGTGCTTGCCGGAGCGCACCTCCCATGACAAGCGCACCGACGCCGAAGCCATTTCCTACCACTACGACCTGTCCAATGATTTCTACCAACTGTGGCTCGACCCGGACATGGTCTATTCCTGCGCCTACTTCAAGGAGCCGGACAACACCCTGGCCCAGGCCCAGCAGGACAAGTTCGATCACCTGTGCCGCAAGCTGCGCCTGCAGGCCGGTGATTATCTGCTGGATGTCGGTTGCGGCTGGGGCGGGCTGGCGCGGTTCACCGCCCGCGAGTATGGCGCCAAGGTGTTCGGCATCACGCTGAGCAAGGAGCAGTTGAAGCTCGGCCGCCAACGGGTCAAGGAGGAGGGCCTGGCCGACAAGGTTGACCTGCAGATCCTCGACTACCGCGACCTGCCCCAGGATGGCCGCTTCGACAAGGCGGTCAGCGTCGGCATGTTCGAACACGTCGGACATGCCAACCTCGAGCTGTATTGCCAGCGGCTGTTCGGCGCGGTGCGGGAAGGTGGCCTGGTGATGAACCATGGCATCACCGCCAAGCACGTCGATGGTCGCCCGGTCGGTCGCGGCGCGGGGGACTTCATCGACCGTTACGTGTTCCCCCACGGCGAGTTGCCGCATATCTCGATGATCACGGCGCGGATCTGCGAGGCGGGCCTGGAGGTGGTCGATATCGAGAGCCTGCGCCTGCACTACGCCAAGACCCTCAATCACTGGAGCGAGAACCTGGAGAACCAGTTGCATCGCGCCGCCGCGCTGGTGCCGGAGAAGACCCTGCGCATCTGGCGCCTGTACCTGGCCGGCTGCGCCTACGCCTTCACCAAGGGCTGGATCAACCTGCACCAGATTCTCGCGGTGAAGCCCTACGCCGACGGCCACCACGACCTGCCGTGGACGCGTGAGGACCTCTATCGCTGACCGGGTAGCCCGGCGTGCCGACTAGGCTCGCCGGGCTACAGGATTGGTGAAATCAGCCGCGCGATACGCATCCCCAACTGTTGCAGGCGGTGGGTGTCGCGGCTGTCCTCCGCGGTGATCTCCCGAGCCTGCTCGAAGTCATTCTCCAGCATCTGTTCGACCTGGTCGGCGAAAGTGCGGTCCACGGTGAGCAGGGTGATCTCGAAGTTCAGCCGGAACGAGCGGTTGTCGAGGTTGGCGCTGCCGATGGCGCTGACCTCATCGTCCACCAGCACCACCTTCTGGTGCAGGAAGCCCGGCAGGTAGCGGAACATGCGCACCCCGGCGCGCACCGCCTCGAAGGCGAACAGGCTGGAGGCGGCGTAGACGATGCGGTGGTCGGGGCGCGAGGGAATCAGGATGCGCACGTCGACACCCCGCAGCACCGCCAGGCGCAGGGCGGCGAAGATGGCTTCGTCGGGGATGAAATAGGGGCTGGTGATCCACACCCGTCGGGTAGCCGAGTGAATCGCCTCGAGGAAGAACAGCGCACAGGTTTCCTGTGGATCTGCCGGGCCGCTGGCCAAGGCCTGGCACAGTACGCCGTTCTCCGGGTAGACGTCGGGCAGGATCAGCGGCGGCAGCTGGCGCGTGGCCCAGTACCAGTCCTCGGCGAAGGATTCTTGCAGGCAGGCCAGCACCGGGCCGCCGATCTGCACATGGGTGTCGCGCCACGGTGACAGCTTGGGGTGTGCCCCGAGGTACTCGTCTCCTACGTTATGGCCGCCGAGAAACCCGAGCAGGCCGTCGACCACGACGATCTTGCGATGGTTGCGGAAGTTGACCTGGAAACGATTGAACCAGCCACGCCGGGTGGCGAACGCCTCGATCTGCACACCGCCGTCGCGCAGCACCTGGCTGTAGCTGGCCGGCAGGGCATGGCTGCCGACGCGGTCGTACAGCACGAACACCTGCACGCCTTCGGCGGCCTTGCGCAGCAGCAGTTGCTGCAACTCCCGGCCGAGGGCGTCGTCATGGATGATGAAGAACTGCACCAGCACGGTGTCCCGTGCCATGCGGATGGCCGAGAAGATCGCCTCGAAGGTGGCTGCGCCATCGATCAGCAGCTTCACCTCGTTGTTGGCCAGACACGGCATGCGCCCCAGCTTGGGCATGGCGCGCAGGGCGGCGTAGCTGTCGGATTCGCGGGCGGTCAGCGCTTCCTCCACCCAGGGCCGCCAGTTCAGGTTGGCCATGGCCACGTGCATCTCCTGGTTGGCCTGGCGTCGGGCCTGGATGTAGGCGTAGAAGGAACGGGCGCCGAACACCAGGTAGGGGATGAGGGTGAGGTAGGGGATGAACAGCAGCGACATGGCCCAGGCGATCGCACCCTGGGCGGTGCGCACGGTGAACACCGCATGCAACGCGGCGATGAGACCGAGCAGATGAATCAGGCCGAGCAAGTAACCGAAGAAGTAGGGGCTGTGGAAATCCATACGCATCCTGCTTGCCGAGAGCACTGCTGCTAACAGACCACGTTCGAGGGTATGCCTGCAACCCATAGGCGATTTTGACGTCTAACGGCTCAGTCCGGCCGGAGCCGGTATTTCGAGGAGCTTTCATCCATGAAGATTCGTCTGCCACTGCTCGCCCTGGTACTGGGGCTGGGCAGCCCGCTGGTTCATGCGCAGATGCTGCAACCCGGCCTGTGGGAACTGACCACCAGCAACATGCAGGTCGATGGCAAGCCGTTGCCGGACATGGAGTTCATGCTCGGTCAGTTGAAGAACCTGCCGCCCGAGCAACGGGCGATGATGGAGGGGGCCCTGGCCAAGCAGGGCATCACGGTGGGAGGCAAGGGGGTGCGCTCGTGCCTGACTGCGGAGCAGGTCAAGACCAATGACATTCCGCTGCAGGATCCGCAGTCCGGGTGCACGCAGAAGATCACCGAGCGCAATGGCAATGTCTGGAAGTTCCAGTTCAGTTGCCCCAAGGCCCAGGGTAACGGCCAGGCCACCTTCCTCAGCGACCGGGAGTTCCTGACCAAGGTCAACGGTACCTTCAATGCCTCCGGGGTCCAGCAGCAGGGCAGCATGGACACCCGGGCGGTCTGGCTTGGGAATGATTGTGGAACCGTCAAACCACGTACTTGATCTGTCACCAGCGATAACGACTGACCGCCACCGCGTCGTGGGCATGCAGGCTCTCTGCATGTTCCACGCGCACGCTGAAGCCGCTCACGCCCGCTAGCGTTCGTAAGGCCGCATGCAGGCGGCGGGCGGCATCCTCGCAGAACATCAGGTTCTGTCCGTTGGCCAGGGCAAAGGCCTGCTCGTCGGCGCGCTTCACTGCCGTCTGTACGGCCGTGCCCAAGGCTGCCTCCGCTGTCTCGATCAACTCAGTCAGTCTGAACGCGTCGCCGTCCAGGCGGACCTGCAGCTTGGCCAGGCTCCTCTGGCTGTGGGGTGTTGCAACGATGCCGTCGCTGCTGCCAAGCCATTGGCGAACACGTTCCCGCTCCAGCGACTGATCAGCGAAGTCCCGGTCGAACTGCGCCTGGATCAGCTGCCTTGCCAGCGCCGCCGAGCAGGGGCAGGTCGAGGAGTAGGGAATGTGCACCGATAGTTCCACGTGGAACATTTCATCTTTCAGCTGGGCTTCGATGCTCACCGGGTAGCGTTTCCAGCCTGCCAGCGGGCTGACCAGCGCCGGGCGCTTGAGCAGGTGATCGAACGCCAGACGCAGGTAGGCGGTGTTCGAAAGGCCCTCGTGGCTGGCGAGAAAGTGCTCGAGCGTCCGGCGAATCAGCCGTGGGCTCAAGGCTTGCTGTTCCAGCGCTTCCAGCGCCAGGTACAACCGTGACATGTGGATGCCCCGGGCTGCGCCGTCATCCAGGCTCACGCCGGCATCGGCGTGGGCGCCGAGGCTGCGTCCGTCGACCAGCAGCGGCAGGGCGATACCGCACATGCCGACCCAGTCCAGCGGCAGTGCCTGCGGGCTGCTCTGTGCGGCGATGTCGGGAAGGGCAAGGCTAGACATGTAAGAATCCTGAAGTGATGGCAGTCAGCGGCAACCGCCGACAAGGCTGCAGTGCAGGTTGAAGCGTTGACCGCTGGAGCTGGAGACACGGTTGAGGGTGGTCCAGCCGATGCGGCGGCTGTAGCCCACCCAGGCTTCACCGTCGCTGGCCAGCCCGGTGAAGAAGGTCAGCGTGCCGTAGCGGCTGTTGGTCTGAGCCCACAGGCGCTTGCCTGCCACTTCGTAGCCACGCAGGTAGAAGGTGCTGCCTTCGGTACGCACGCTGTAGTAGTTGCCTTGGCCATCCTGGCAGGCGAGCAGGGTCGCGCTGCGGGTGCACAGGGCGAGGTCGGTGTGGGGCATGGCGAGAAGCTGCGTGGGGGCTGCGAGCAGCAGTAGGGCAGCGAGGCCGGATGATTTCATGACGCTCTCCAGACAACCGTTCGGTCGACACGGCTTGGCGAAATTGTATTGTTATAATATAACATTATGCAATGCATCGATTCGAATGCGCCTTCCCGATGAGGTTAGTCATGCCCAACCGTCTCCCTGTCACCGTGCTGTCCGGCTTCCTCGGCGCCGGCAAGAGCACGCTGCTCAATCATGTCCTGCGCAACCGCGACAACCTGCGCGTCGCCGTGATCGTCAACGACATGAGTGAAATCAACATTGATGCCAGCGAGGTCCAGCGCAACGTCAGCCTGAACCGGGCGGAAGAAAAACTGGTGGAGATGAGCAACGGCTGCATCTGCTGCACCTTGCGCGAGGACCTGCTGGAAGAGGTGGCGCGGTTGGCGAGTGAGGGCCGCTTCGATTACCTGCTGATCGAATCGACCGGAATATCCGAGCCGCTGCCGGTCGCCGAGACCTTCACCTTTCGCGACGAACAGGGGCGCAGCCTCTCCGACATGGCGCGGCTGGACACCATGGTCACCGTGGTCGACGGGCTGAACTTCCTGCGTGACTACCAGGCCGCCGAGAGTCTCGCCAGCCGCGGCGAGACCTTGGGTGAACAGGACGAGCGCTCGATCAGCGACCTGCTGATCGAGCAGGTCGAGTTCGCCGACGTGTTGTTGCTGAGCAAGATCGACCTGATCAGCCAGTCTGACCGCGAGGAGCTGGTGGCCATCCTGCGCAGCCTCAATGCCCGGGCGCAGATCGTGCCGATGGTGATGGGCCAGGTGGCGCTGTCGCGCATCCTCGATACCGGCCTGTTCGATTTCGACCAGGCGGCCCAGGCCCCGGGCTGGCTGCGCGAACTGCGGGGCGAGCATGTGCCGGAAACCGAGGAATACGGCATCGCCGCCAGCACCTGGCAGGCACGTCGGCCGTTCCACCCGCAGCGCTTCTACGACTTTATCCACACGCCTTGGAGCAACGGGCGGTTGCTGCGTTCCAAGGGGTTCTTCTGGCTGGCCAGCAAATACCAGGAGGCCGGGAGCTGGTCCCAGGCCGGTGGCATGATGCGTCACGGCCTGGCGGGGCGCTGGTGGCGCTTCGTGCCACGCGAGCAATGGCCGCAGGACGAAGAGAACACCGCGGCGATCCTCAAGCAGTGGTCGGTGGAAAGCGGCGATTGCCGTCAGGAACTGGTGTTCATCGGGCAGAACATCGACTTTGAGCGGTTATCCACAGAGCTGGAGGCCTGCCTGCTCACGGACGACGAGATGGAATCGGGGCCGATGGCCTGGCTGCGTCTGCCCGATCCTTTCGGGGCTTGGCATGAGGACGCGGTGGCATGACTGTGGATATCCGCCAGGTGTTCGGTGAATCGCCCCAGGTGATGACCGACATTCTTCAGGATGGCGTCAACCTGGCGGTCTGGCAGCGCCGCCTGCCGGCCCAGGTGGAGGACTTCGCCAACCTGGTGCTCAGCCTTGGCCAACCCCTGGCCGATGAGCGGGTGATCGAGGTGGATGAACGCCACCCACCAGCCTTGCCAGGTTTGCTCAGGGAGGCCGCCGACCTGCACGGCTATGACGGTTTCGTCGCGGATGTGGCTTGGCTGGTGGCCGCGTACACCTGCCTGCTGGGCGCCCGTCGTCTCGGTGTGCGCGTGCGGGTACTGGATGGGGCGATGTGCCCGCGCATGCATGTGGACCATGTGCCGGTGCGCCTGCTCAGCACCTATGCCGGTGCGGGCAGCGAATGGCTGGCGGAGGGAGCGATCGATCGCGCTCGCTTGCAGCAGTTGTCGACGCCTGTGGATAAGGTTCGGCGCCTGGCGGCGGGAGAGGTGGCTTTGCTGAAGGGCGAGAAGTGGCTGGGCAACGAGGGCGCGGGATTGGTCCACCGGTCACCGCTGACGCCTGCCGGGGAGCGCCGATTGTTGTTGAGCCTGGATTGGTTGGCATGAATCGCGGGGCCTGGCGGTATAGACTGCCATCAATTCACCCCGATACCGAGCCATGCTGCAGAACATCCCCACCCATGTGATCGCCGGCCCCCTCGGCGCCGGCAAGACCAGCCTGATCCGCCACCTGCTGGACCAGCGTCCGGCAGGTGAGCGCTGGGCCGTGCTGGTCAACGAGTTCGGTCAGATTGGCCTTGATGCCGCCTTGCTCAGCCGCGACGAGGCGGGCATCTCCATCGGAGAAGTGGCGGGAGGCTGCCTGTGCTGCGTCAATGGCGCGCCATTCCAGGTGGGGCTTGGCCGCTTGCTGCGCAAAGCTCGCCCGGACCGCCTGTTCATCGAACCGTCCGGCCTCGGTCACCCGGTCGAGTTGCTGGAGCAACTGGGGCGTGCGCCCTGGACTGGCGTGCTGTCGGTCCAGCCACTGCTGATGGTGCTGGATGCCGCAGCGCTGTCCCGGGGCGACGTCCTGCCCGAGGCTCAGCACCAGGCGCTGGCGAAGGCGGGGTTGCTGGTGTTCAACAAGGCGAGCGTTGTGGATGAAGCCGCACGCTTGTTGATAACTGCATCACTACCCGCAATACCGGCGCGCTGGACGGATCACGGGATACTGCCGCTTGCTGCATTGCCTGTTTCAACCCCCGTGGCGGCAGGTACGGTCGACCCTGGCAGCCTGCCTGTGGATAACGGTGCAGTGCCGTTGCCCACCCTGTGGACCGATCCACGACAGCCGATCTGCCAGTATCAGAAGGGGGAGGGAGGTTGGAGTATCGGCTGGCGCTGGCATCCCGACCAATGCTTCGACGAGGCCGTGCTGCGCGGTGTGCTCGAGCAATGGCCGTGGCGCCGGGCGAAGGGTGTTGTCCATAGCACCGAAGGCTGGCAGTCGTTCAATGGCTTGGAAGGCGGAACGCTGGAGTGGCGCTCCAGCGAATGGCGCAAGGACTCGCGCATCGAGCTGATCTTCGATCGACCGCAACCCTTGCAGGCCCTGCAAGCGGCAATATGCGGCTGCCAGCTGATCCGTTGATCAATTGCGCCAGCGGTTGTGCTCCTGGCGCCACTGCTGCATCTCGATGACGTTGTCGGCACGCGGCGGGGTCTTGATCTCGAACGGATAGGGCGCGAGTTCAATCTGCATGGTGTGGGCGCCGAACTGGGTGACGGTGCCGGGGTGGCGCTGTTCACCGGTGACGGTGAATTCGAAGTTGTAGATGCGCGCCAGGCGCTTCCTGCCATTGGCGTCACGCACGAAGGCGATGCGTTTGAGCGCCACGGCGTCGTCGAGCAACTCCAGGTCGAGCTTGGCGCAATGCTGCTTGACCCGTGCCAGGGCCTTTTCGCGCAGCCCGTGGTTGTGCCACAGCCAGGCGCCTGCGGTCGCCACCAGCATCAGGACGAAGAGGTTTTCCAGGGTCAGCATTTGCGTAAGCTCCAGACAGGTCGATCCAGCTTAACTGCGTCTCTGGCCTGTCGTACAGATGGCAATCAGGTTCATACTGCGGGCCGCACACTTATTCACACAGTTTCGGAATCGTCCCGCATGAAACGTACGCCGCACCTGCTCGCCATTCAGTCCCACGTGGTCTTTGGACACGCCGGCAACAGCGCCGCGGTGTTTCCCATGCAGCGGGTCGGGGTCAACGTCTGGCCGCTCAACACCGTACAGTTCTCCAACCATACTCAGTATGGACAGTGGGCCGGGGAAGTGCTTGCCCCAGCGCAAATTCCTGCGTTGGTGGAAGGCATTTCCAATATCGGCGAACTGGGCCACTGCGATGGGGTGTTGTCGGGCTACCTGGGCAGTGCCGAGCAGGGGCGGGCGATCCTGGCCGGCGTCGAGCGGATCAAGGCGGTCAATCCCAAGGCCCTGTACCTGTGCGACCCGGTCATGGGGCATGCCGAGAAGGGCTGCATCGTACCGGCGGAGGTCAGCGAGTTCCTGCTCGAGGAGGCGGTCGCCAAGGCCGATATCCTGTGCCCGAACCAGCTCGAGCTGGACAGCTTCTGTGGCCGTCGCGCGCAGTCCCTGGAAGATTGCGTGGGCATGGCGCGCGGGTTGCTGGAGCGCGGGCCGCAGGTGGTGCTGGTCAAGCACCTGAATTATCCACAGCGGGCGGACGATGCCTTCGAGATGCTGCTGGTGACCCGCGATGCCAGTTGGCACCTGCGCCGGCCCTTGCTGGCCTTCCCACGCCAGCCGGTGGGCGTGGGCGACCTGACCTCCGGGCTGTTCCTCGCCCGCGTGTTGCTGGGCGACGACTGGTTGCAGGCTTTCGAATTCACCGCCGCCGCCGTGCATGAAGTGCTGCTGGAAACCCAGGCCTGCACCAGCTATGAACTGCAACTGGTGCGAGCCCAGGATCGCATCGCCCATCCGCGGGTGCGCTTCGAGGCGCAGCGCTTGCTCTACTAGATCGAATCAGCCTTGAGGTTCTGGTAGCGCTGTTCCAGCTCCTGGCGGATCTGGCGGCGTTGCTGGCCCTGCAGGAAGCGGCGCTTCTCCTCGCTGCTCTGCGGCTGGCGCGGCGGCACCTTCACCGGGCGTCGGTCGTCGTCCACCGCGACCATGGTGAAGAAGCAGCTGTTGGAGTGGCGCACCGAGCGCTCGCGGATATTCTCGGTGACCACCTTGATGCCCACCTCCATCGAGGTGTTGCCGGTGTAGTTGACCGAGGCCAGGAAGGTCACCAGCTCGCCGACATGCACCGGTTCGCGGAAGATCACCTGGTCCACCGACAGGGTCACCACATAGGTGCCGGCATAGCGGCTGGCGCAGGCATAGGCGACTTCGTCGAGGTACTTGAGCAGGGTGCCGCCGTGTACGTTGCCAGAGAAGTTGGCCATGTCCGGTGTCATCAGGACGGTCATGGTCAGCTGGGCGTTTCCAGGTTCCATAGAGAGCTCACGGTGAATTTGCACGGATTCGGGGCGGGTATCTGCAGACACTTCTGTTTCCCCTCGTTGAGGTTTCCCATCCTGGTACGGGACGTCGGCTGACGCTCCATCGTCACGCCAATCTTGCCATCGCCGGTGTCGAATCGGCCGATCTGTTTCTGCATATTGCATCGGCAATTTGTGGCAAGGCGCGATGTTAACCTGACGACGCCCATGCAACGTGGGCTTTTGCGTCTATCACAACAGTATGTGCCTGCTCCGCGCCGAAGGATCGTCCGGCAGAGGAGCGGTTCGCCCCGAGCACCGAAAACAAGGAGTATCACGCCATGCATGCCATCAGCTTCATCCAGGACCTGGCGGTGATCATGCTGGTTGCCGGGGTGGTCACCATCCTCTTTCATCGCCTCAAGCAGCCGGTGGTGCTGGGCTACATCGTCGCCGGTTTCATCATCGGCCCGCACACGCCGCCGTTCGGCCTGATCCACGACGAAGACACCATCAAGACCCTGGCCGAACTTGGGGTGATCTTCCTGATGTTCTGCCTGGGCCTGGAGTTCAGCCTGCGCAAGCTGTTCAAGGTCGGCGCCACGGCCTTCATTGCGGCGTTCCTGGAAATCGTCCTGATGATCTGGATCGGGTTCGAGATCGGTCGCTGGTTCGGCTGGAATACCATGGATTCGCTGTTCCTCGGAGCGATCCTGGCGATCTCCTCGACCACCATCATCGTCAAGGCGCTCAACGACCTGAAGATGAAGAACGAGCGTTTCGCCCAGCTGATCTTCGGCGTGCTGATCGTCGAGGACATCCTCGGCATCGGCATCATCGCGCTGCTGTCGGGTATTGCCGTCAGCGGCTCGGTGAGTTCCGGCGAGGTGTTCTCCACCGTGGGCAAGCTGTCGCTGTTCATGATCGTCGCGCTGGTCATCGGCATCCTGCTGGTGCCGCGGCTGCTGGCCTACGTGGCGAAATTCGAAAGCAACGAGATGCTGCTGATCACCGTGCTGGGCCTGTGTTTCGGCTTCTGCCTGCTGGTGGTCAAGCTCGAGTACAGCATGGTGCTCGGCGCCTTCCTGATCGGCGCGATCATGGCCGAGTCGCGCCAGCTGCTGAAGATCGAACGGCTGATCGAGCCGGTTCGCGACCTGTTCAGCGCCATCTTCTTCGTCGCCATCGGCTTGATGATCGACCCATCGATCCTGGTCGAGTACGCCTGGCCGATCGTGGTCATCACCCTGGCGGTGGTGCTGGGCAAGATGCTCTCCTGTGGCATGGGTGCGTTCATCGCCGGCAACGACGGGCGCACCTCGTTGCGCGTGGGGATGGGGCTTTCGCAGATCGGCGAGTTCTCCTTCATCATCGCCGCCCTGGGGGTGACCTTGCAGGTCACCAGTGACTTTCTCTATCCGGTCGCAGTAGCTGTGTCGGCCATTACAACCTTGCTGACACCGTACCTGATCCGGGCTGCTGACCCTCTGTCGATAAGGCTGGGCAAGGTGGTACCGAGCCGCGTGGCACGGGTGCTGTCGCTGTATGGCGAGTGGTTGCGCAGCATTCAGCCGCAGGGTGAGGGGGCCATGCTGGCGGCGATGATCCGACGCATTCTGCTGCAGGTCGGGGTCAACCTGGCGTTGGTGATCGCGATCTTCTTCAGTGGCGGTTATTTCGCCGGGCGCATCGGCAACTGGTTGAGCGAGTGGGTGGCGGATGCCGGCCAGCAGAAGGCGCTGATCTGGGGCGCGGCATTGCTGTTGTCGCTGCCATTCCTGATCGCGGCCTATCGCAAGCTCAAGGCGCTGTCGATGCTACTGGCTGAGATGGGCGTCAAGCCCGAGATGGCCGGGCGGCATACCCAGCGGGTACGGCGGGTGATCGCCGAGGTGATTCCGCTGCTGTCACTGTTGGTGATCTTCCTGCTGCTGTCGGCCTTGTCGGCAAGCATCCTGCCGACCAGCGAACTGCTGCTGGTCATCGTCGTGGTGGCGGCAGTGGTGGTGGCGCTGCTGTGGCGCTGGCTGATCCGGGTGCATACGCGGATGCAGGTGGCGTTGCTGGAGACGCTGGAGAACAGCCGCGATCATTCGCACTGAGCGCGCGGTTAACGCTTTCTGCGCAAGATTTCACCGTCGTCCGAGGGGATGGAGCGGTAGCAGTGTCGCCAGGCGCAGAGAGCCTGGCGATTCTACGAGTGATGGGTAGCGATAAGCCATCACTTTATGCGGGTATTTCTCATTCAGCTTTCCAGCCAGACATCCCGTGCCCAGTGCCAGACCGATTCCCAGCTTTCCTCGGTGACGATTTCTTCTTCGCCGGACCACAGCACCACGGTGCCGTCCTCTTCGACGCAGTAGTAGTCGTCACCGTCCTGGCAGATGGGAATGAGGTCGCGGGGCACGCCGGCGTCCCAGGCGTTGGCCGCCACTTCCGGCAGGTAGGTGTGGGATTGCGGATCGGTCACGGTCACCGGCTCGAGGCTGCCGTACACCACGTCACTGACGGTCAGCAGGTATTCCTTGAACACGAACGGGATGTTGATGAACAGTTCTTCCTCGATCTCGACCAGCTGATCCTCGTCCGGCAGTTCCAGCGGCACCGGTACCGGCTCGTTGGCTTCACGGAGTTGTTCGATCACTTCTTCCACGGTTCACATCCTCTGACCTTATGACAACGCTGCGCGTTATACCCTAGTAGGCCGCTCTGGCAAAAGCAAAAACCCCGGGACAGGCCCGGGGTTTTTTCTGCAACGTGCGACGGTTAACCGTTTTGGCGGATACCGGCCAGCAGCCAAGGCTGGTTCTCGCCATGGGCGCGAACCATGTGCCAGCTTTCGCTGAAGGCTTCGCCCTGGTCGAAGCGCGAGGTCTTCGACACGCCACGGAAGGTCAGGGTGGCGTCGGTCTGGTCGACACGCTCGTCGACGCCGTCCAGTTGCACATCGAGGTCGTCGATGTAGGTGGACTGGAAGCCTTCACCCTGCTCGGCGCGCTCGCGCTTGAGGAACTCGAGCATCTGCGGGGTGACGAACTCGGCGATCTTGTCCATCTCGTTGGCGTCCCAGTGCTGCTGCAGCGACTGGAAGTGCGAACGGGCGGCGGACAGGAAGCTGGCTTCGTTGAACCAGGCCGGGGCGTTGATCACAGGCGAGGCGACCGGTGCGGCGGAGCCGCCGAAGATCGACTGCGGGGCGGCCTGCGGCTGGGCTTCGCGCTGGTACGGGGCGTGGCCGGCGGCAGCGTGTTGCGGCTGCTGCTGGCGACGGCGCGCGGCGATGAAGCGGAAGACCAGGAAGGCGATCAGGCCCATGATCAGGAAATCGAGGATCTGCATGCCATCGAAGCCGTCGCCCATGAACATGGAGGCCAGCAGGCCACCGGCGGCGAGGCCGGCGAGTGGGCCCAGCCAGCGCGAGGCACCGCTGGCGGCGGCGGGTGCGCGACCAGGAGCGGTCGGGGCGGCGGCAGGCGTGGTCGGGGTGGCCTGGCGGGTCTGGTGGATAGGCGCGGAGCCCGAGCTCTTGCCACCACCGAAGCGCTTGGCGTTGGCGTCGAGGCTCAGCGTCAGGCCGACGCAGAGCGCCAGAGCGATGCTAAGAAAACGTTGCATAAGATGGGGATTCCCGTTTGTGTGGATTGCACGCGCGTCATGGTGCACATGAACTGGCAGACATAGCCAGCGACAAGATGTTTCGAGCTTTTGCCTGATTGTAAGGATGGTCAGGGTCGTGTGGGAGCGGGTTTACCCGCGAAGAAGGCGACGCGGTGCCTGGCACGGGCTTCGCCCGTGTTCGCGGGTAAACCCGCTCCCACAGGATCTGCGAAGCCAGTGGGAGTGGTAGTCAGATAGCTTCCAGCTTCGCGTAGCCCAGCATCAGCCACTTGCTGCCCTCGGAGAAGTTCACCTGCACCCGTGCCTGGGCGCCGGAGCCCTCGAAGTTGAGGATCACGCCTTCGCCGAACACCGCATGCTGCACCCGCTGGCCGAGGCTGAAGGCGGTCTGCGGGATGCTGGCGTTGGCGAACAGGCTGCTGGCCGGCGTCTTCGCGCCGCCGAACGGACGGCTGACGGTGTTCGACAGGCGCACTTCCTGCACCAGCCCGGCGGGGATCTCCCGGACGAAGCGCGATACCTTGTTATAGGTCTCGCTGCCATACAGGCGGCGGGTCTCGGCGTAGGTCATGACCAGCTGGCGCATGGCCCGGGTGATGCCCACGTAGGCCAGGCGGCGCTCCTCTTCGAGGCGGCCGGGCTCTTCCAGGCTCATCTTGTGCGGGAACAGGCCTTCCTCCATGCCCACCAGGAACACGTACGGGAACTCCAGGCCCTTGGCGCTGTGCAGGGTCATCAGCTGGATGCTGTCCTCGTGCTCGTCGGCCTGGGTGTCGCCGGCCTCCAGCGAGGCGTGACCGAGGAACGCCGACAGCGGCGAGAGGTCGGCGTCTTCGTCGCTGGTCTCGAAGTTGCGCGCCGCGCTGACCAGTTCCTCAAGGTTTTCCACCCGGGCCTGGCCTTTCTCGCCCTTTTCTTCCTGGTGATAGACGATCAGCCCGGACTGCTCGATGACGGTCTGGGTCATCAGGTGCAGCGGCATGTCCAGCACCTTGGCGGCGAGGTTCTCGAGCAGCTCGATGAACGCGCCCAGGGCGCTGGCGGCGCGGCCCTTGAGGGCCTTGGCGGCGAGTAGCTGGCACATGGCTTCCCACATCGACAGCTGGCTGTGGCGGGCGTGGTCGCGGATGGCCTCGACGGTCTTTTCGCCGATGCCCCGTGGTGGCACGTTGATCACCCGCTCCAGCGCCGCGTCGTTGCCGCGACCTTCGAGCAGGCGCAGGTAGGCCATGGCGTTCTTGATCTCGGCGCGCTCGAAGAAGCGCTGGCCGCCATAGATGCGGTAGGGGATGCGTTCGCGCAGCAGGGCCTCTTCCAGCACCCGCGACTGGGCGTTGGAGCGGTACAGGATGGCGATCTCGCTGCGCGCGTTACCCTGCTTGACCAGGCTTTCGATGGTCTCGACTACATAGCGCGCTTCGTCGTGCTCGTTGTACGCGGCATAGAGCGTGAGCGGTTCGCCTTCGCCCATGTCGGTCCACAGCTCCTTGCCCAGGCGCCCGCTGTTGTTGGCGATCAGGGCGTTGGCGGCCTTGAGGATGCCGCCGGTGGAGCGGTAGTTCTGCTCCAGGCGGATCAGCTCGGCGTCCGGGAAGTCGGCGGTGTACTGGTGGATGTTCTCGATCTTGGCGCCGCGCCAGCCGTAGATCGACTGGTCGTCGTCGCCCACCGCCATCAGGCTGTCGCCCCCGGAGGCCAGCAGGCGCAACCAGGCGTACTGCACGGCGTTGGTGTCCTGGAACTCGTCCACCAGCAGGTGGCGGAAGCGGCGCTGGTAGTGCCTGAGCAGGTCCGGGTGGTCGCGCCACAGGTCGAGGGCGCGCAGCAGCAGCTCGGAGAAGTCGATGACCCCGGCGCGGTCGCAGGCCTGCTCGTAGGCCACATAGATGTCGCGCATGGTGGCCAGGAACAGGTCGCCGCTGGCCTGGATATGCCGTGGGCGCAGGCCTTCGTCCTTCTGCCCGTTGATGAACCACTGGACCTGGCGCGCCGGCCACTTCTGCTCGTCCAGGCCCATCTCGCGGATCACCCGCTTGATCAGGCGCTGCTGGTCGTCGCTGTCGAGGATCTGGAAGTTCTGCGCCAGCCCCGCTTCCTGCCAGTGCGCCCGCAACAGGCGGTGGGCCAGGCCGTGGAAGGTGCCGACCCACATGCCGGCCGGGTTGATGCCCAGCAGTTGCTCGATCCGCTGGCGCATTTCCGCCGCGGCCTTGTTGGTGAAGGTCACCGACAGGATCGAGTGCGGCGAGGCCTGTTCGACCTGGATCAGCCAGGCGATGCGGTGCACCAGCACGCGGGTCTTGCCCGAGCCGGCGCCGGCCAGCACCAGTTGGCGCCCCACCGAGGCCGCCACGGCCTGGCGTTGAGCGTCGTTGAGGGAGTTCAGCAGGAGGGAGAGGTCGTCATTATGCATCCGGGCATTCTATGGCCGTGCGAAGGCAGGGGCAAACGCCCCGGACGCAAATCGCCGGACGGGCGCTCGACCGTTCATCGGTGGACTTGTCCGGTGCCCGTGGTTGAGCGGTCAGACCTGGACGCAGCAGACATTTTCGAAATCATGACGCAGAGCAGTTTGGTCCGACGCGGTGCTTGTGTATGCTCCCTGCACATTTGCGGTCAGCCATAACAAGAAGACAAAAGAAACCAGCCAATATGACCCAGGATTGCGCGGCGATCGGAGCATCGCCGGAGACGACAAGGAGCGTTCGCAGGCAATTCGCCACCCAGCTGTCGATCGAGCGTACTCGCCTGCTGTACCAGGGCTCGTTGCTGCCCACCTTGTTCATGTTGCTCAACGGCCTGCTCTGCGCCTGGCTGCTGTGGAGCCCTGCGCGCTATTTGCTGGTCGGGGTTTGGATGGCCTGGCTGGTGGCGCTGGTGGCGCTTCGGGTGATCCAGGTGGCGGCCTTCGACGCGGCGACGCCGGCGCGCCAGGCCAAGCCGACCTGGCGGCGCATGTTCCTGCTCGGTTCGGCGTTCAGTGGCCTGACCTTGGCCTGCGCGGTGATCGCCCTGGCGCCGGCGGACAACTTCGTGCAGCAGGCCTGGGTCTTCGGCCTGCTCGGCGCGGCGGCGTTGTCGGCCAGTGTCGCCTACGCGGTCAGCCTGCCGGCGTTTCTCAGCTTCGCCCTGCCGTGCCTGCTGCCGCCGATCGCGTTTCTCTTCGTCTATGACGCTGGGCACCAGCGCGGCTGGGGCTGGCTGGGGCTGATCCTGCTGGTGGCGCTGATGGTGGTGGCCTGGCAGGTCAATCGCCTGATCGAGCGCGGCCTGCTGCGCCGTTTCCAGAACCAGGCGCTGATCGAACACCTGCAGAACGCCCAGCGTCATGGCGAGGGCCTCAACCGTCAGCTCAGCGCAGAGATCGCCCAACGACGCCGGGCTGAGGACGACCTGCGCAAAGCCCATGCCGGCCTCGAGCAGCGCGTGGCCCAACGCAGTCATGAGCTGGACCTGGCCAACCAGGCCCTGAGCAAGAGCGAGCAGCGCCTGGCCCTGGCCTTGCAGGCCAGCGAACTCGGGCTGTGGGATTGGAACCTGGAAACCGACGAGGTCCATCACACCCAGCTGCATACGTTGTTCGGCCTGGATCCGGAGCAGGTGCGCTCGGTGCGCGCCGACCTCAAGCCGCGGCTGCATCCCGATGACCTGCCCGTGCTGCGGCGCACGCTGGTCGAGCACCTCAAGGGGCGCACCGAGGACTACCGGGTAGAGTACCGGGTACGCCACGCCCAGGGGCACTGGTGCTGGATCGAGGACCGGGGGCGGGCGGTGGAGACCGATGGCCAGGGCAAGGTCCTGCGCATGCTCGGCACCCGCCGCGACATCACCGCGCAGAAGGAACAGGAAGAGCAGCAGCGCCTGGCCGCGACGGTGTTCGAGGCGGCCAGCGAAGGGATCGCCATTCTCGACGCGGACTTCCAGTTGCTGGCGGTGAACCAGGCCTTCTGCGATGTCACCGGCTACGGCCGGGCCGAGCTGATCGCCCGCAACGCCCTGGAGCTGCCTTGCAGCCGCGATGCCCGGCGCCACAGCCAGGCCATCGACCAGGCCCTGGAGCAGCAGGGCCGCTGGCAGGGCGAGCTGGTCGAGGCGCGCAAGAACGGCGAGCTCTACCCGCAGTGGCTGCAACTGAACAGCGTGAATGACCCACGGGGACGGATCGTCAATATCGTTGGCTTCTTCACCGACCTGTCCGCGCGCCGCGAATCCGAGGAGCGTCTGCGCTACCTGGCGCATTACGACGACCTCACCGGGCTGGCCAACCGCGCGCTGTTCCGCTTGCGCCTGCACGAGGCGGCGCAGCGCATGCGCCTGAACGGCCGCAGCCTGGCGCTGCTGCATGTGGACCTGGACCGCTTCAAGCTGCTCAACGAGAGCCTGGGCCATGAACTGGCGGACCAGCTGCTCAAGAAGATGGCCCAGCGCCTGGCCAACGCGGTGCCGGAGGCCGACACCGTGGCGCGCCTGTCTGGCGACGAGTTCGCCGTGCTGTTCGACGGCTACACCAACCTGTCGAGCCTGGTGCGCGTCACCACCCGGCTGCTCGACAAGCTGCGCGTGCCCCAGCGTGTGGGTGGGCACGAGGTGGTGATCAGCGCGTCGGTGGGCATCAGCCTGTTGTCCGACGCCACTCAGGACCTCAATGCCCTGGTCAGTCAGGCCGACATGGCCAAGCAGCACGCCAAGCACCTGGGCGGCGACAGTTTCCAGTTCTATACCGAGAGCCTGCGCGCCAGCACCCTGCAACGCCTGCAGCTGGAAAACCAGCTGCGCAAGGCCATCGATGAGCGCCAGTTGCTGGTCTACTACCAGCCCAAGCTGTGCCTGCGCACCGGGCAGCTGCATGCGGCCGAGGCACTGGTGCGCTGGCAGCACCCCGAGTGGGGCATGGTGCCACCCAGCGAGTTCATCGGCCTGGCCGAAGAGACCGGGCTGATCGCGCCCATGGGGGAGTTCGTGCTGCGCCAGGCCTGCTGGCAGGCGTGCGAATGGTTGCGCCAGGGCCTGGAGGTACGCGTTTCGGTCAACCTGTCGGTGTACCAGCTGCGCCAGGGCAAGCTGGTCAGCCTGGTGCGCCAGGTCCTGCAGGAGTCCGGCCTGGCGCCGCACCTGCTGGAGTTGGAACTGACCGAAAGCCAGTTGCTGGACAGTGTCGAGCACATCATCACCACCTTCGAGCAGCTGCACGCGCTGGGGGTGAAGCTGGCCATCGATGACTTCGGTACCGGCTATTCGTCACTGAGCTACCTCAAGCGCTTCCCGGTGGACTACGTGAAGATCGACCAGGCGTTCATCCGCGGCCTGCTCGAAGGTTCACAGGACGCGGCCATTACCCGGGCGATCATCGCCATGGCCAAGAGCCTGCAACTGAAAGTGGTGGCCGAAGGGGTGGAAACCCGCGAGCAGCTGCAGTTCCTGCGCGAGCATGGTTGCGACGAGGTGCAGGGCTACCTGATCAGTCGTCCGGTGGACGCGACCTCGTTCCGCGCGCTGCTTGATCGCTCGACGGCCGACCTGTTGCGCTAAAGGTCGGCCCAGGCGCCCGGCATGAAATTGCCGGGGCTGCTTTGCAGCCCTTTCGCGGCACGAGGCCGCTCCTACAGGTGCCAGGCCTGGCCCTGGCGGGCCAGCAGGCTGTTGGCCTGTTCCGGGCCATTGCTGCCGGCGGGGTAGGGGCGTGGCGCCTGGAAGTGTTCCTCCCAGCCCTGCAGGATCGGGTCGATCCAGGCCCAGGCGGCCTCGACCTCGTCGCGGCGCATGAACAGCGTCGAGTCGCCTTCCAGCACATCCAGCAGCAGTCGCTCGTAGGCGTCCCAGCGGCGGGTCTGGGCGAAGGCCTGGGCGAGGTTCAGGTCCAGTTCGACCGGTGCCAGGCGCATGCCCTTGCCCGGGCTCTTGGTCATCATGCGCAGGCTGATGTGCTCGTCCGGCTGTAGCTGGATCAGCAATTGATTGACCTGGCCACCGCTGAACAGCTCGTGGGGCACCGGCTTGAACTGGATGACGATCTGCGACGAGCGCCGCGCCATGCGCTTGCCGGTGCGCAGGTAGAAGGGCACGCCGGCCCAGCGCCAGTTGTCGATGTGCGCCTGGACCGCAACGAAGGTCTCGGTGTCGCTGTCGTTGTCCACGTCTTTCTCGAAGTAATAGGCCGGCACTTCCTGGCCGCCGATCTTGCCGGCGCCGTACTGGCCGCGCACGGTCTTGTCCTGCACGTCCTGGCCGGTGATGGGCTTGAGCGCGCGAAGGATCTTCACCTTTTCGTCGCGCACCGCCTCGGCCTCGAACTGCGCCGGCGGTTCCATGGCCACCAGGCAGAGCAATTGCAGCAGGTGGTTCTGCAGCATGTCGCGGGTGGCGCCGGCACGGTCGTAGTAGGCGCCGCGGTTCTCCACGCCGAGGGTCTCGCAGACGCTGATCTGCACATGGTCGACCTGGCCGTTGCGCCACACCGGCTCTAGCAGGGCATTGGCGAAGCGCAGGGCCATGAGGTTCTGCACGGTTTCCTTGCCCAGGTAGTGGTCGATGCGAAATACCTGCGGTTCGCTGAACACCGCGCCGATGGCCTCGTTGATCGCGGTGGCCGACTCCAGCGAGTGACCGATGGGCTTCTCCAGGACGATGCGCGCCTCGCTGTCGGCAAGGCCGGCGACGCGCAGGTGGTTGGCGATGGGCACGAACAAATTGGGCGCGGTGGCCAGGTAGAAGATGCGCGTGAGCCCGCCGGGCTCGCCCAGGTAACGGGCCAGGCGACCGAAGTCGGCGCTCTGCGCGGCGTCCATGGGGAAGTAGTCCAGGCGGGCGCAGAAGCGCTGCCAGACGTCCTCGTCGAAGTCCTGGCGGGCGATCTGCGCCCGGCAATGGCGTTCGGCGAGCTTGAGGTAGTCGTTGCGCGAAAGGTGGCGTCGGGCCAGGGCGATGATCCGCACGGCATTGTGCAGGCGGGCCTCGCGATACAGGTGGTAGAGCGCCGGGAGCAGTTTGTGCAGGGCCAGGTCGCCCGTGCCGCCGAAGACCAGGATGTCGCAAGGAATCGTCAAACCACCACTCTCCACGTTCGTTTAGCTGGGCGGGTTGGCAAGCATGTAGTATAACTACAAGAAAGCTACATCCCGGCACGCCGATCATAACCGAGTCCAGCCCGTGAATCTGTTGCAACATATCGACCAATCGCGGCACCTGCTGCGCAAATCGGAACTCAAAGTGGCCGACCATGTGCTGCTCGATCCGGCTGCCGTCATGCACAGCTCGATGGCCGATCTGGCGCACAGCGTGGGGATCAGCGAGCCGACCATCGTGCGCTTCTGCCGGGCGATCGGCTGCTCGGGCTTCCAGGACCTCAAGCTCAAGCTGGCGCAGAGCCTGGCCGCCGGCGCCAGTTTCGGCCAGTTCGCCATCCATGAAGACGACTCGGTCGCCGACTACAGCCTGAAGATCTTCGACACCACCCTGCACACGCTGATGGAGGTGCGCGAGCACCTCGACCCGCAGGCGCTGCAGCAGGCGGTGACCGCCATGGCCCAGGCCCAGCGCGTGGAGTTCTACGGCTTTGGCGCTTCCGGCGCGGTCGCGGCCGATGCCCAGCACAAGTTCTTCCGCCTGCTGCTCAGCGCCGCGGCGTATTCCGACCCGCACATGCAGGCGATGTCGGCGGTCACCCTGAAGCCGGGCGACGTGGCGGTGTGCATTTCGCAGTCGGGGCGCTCCAAGGACCTGCTGATCACCGCCAACCTGGTGCGTGAAAGTGGCGCCAACCTGATCACCCTGTGCCCGAGCCAGACGCCACTGGCCGAATTGTCGACGGTCAACCTGGCCATCGACGTGCATGAGGACACCGAGATCTATACCCCGCTGACCTCGCGTATCGCTCACCTGGTGGTGATCGACGTGCTGGCCATGGGCGTGGCCATGGCCCGCGGGCCAAGCCTGGTCAATCACCTCAAGAGCGTAAAGCGCAGCTTGCGCAGCCTGCGTTTGTCGCCTAAGTCGATCAAGGCTACCGACGACTGAGCAATGCAGAGGTTCCGTGGGAGCGGGCTTGCCCCGCGATTGCAAACGCGGGGCAGGCCCGCTCCCACGCAGATTTCATCATTTCGTCACCATTCCACCGCCAAACCGTAAACCGCCAAGGCCAGTCTGAAACTCCCGCATCCTATCTGGGAGACAGGCAATGGCACATGATCACGCAGGTGTGTACCAACCCAACGCCAAGGCTCGCAAGCAGCAGGAAAAGGACCAGCGCCGCATGGAGTTTCGCCGCGCGATCGAAAGCTACTGCGACCAGCGCCAGCTGCTGCGCGAGCTGGCCGACTACCCCGACCTGCAGGACATCACGGTGTGGCAGGTGTCGGCGGCAACTTCCCCGAGAAACGCTGCACAAGCCCGCTGATCTGTGCACGTTCGCCGCGGATGAACGCTTGGAACGCCAAGGCGACCGGCGACTGGCGCTTGTTTTTGGACTGCACCAGGCACCAGCTGCGGTATAGCGGCAGCTCTTCCACCGGCAGCTCCCTGAGCACGCCGGTGGCCAGCTCCAGGTTGACCGCGTGGCGGGTCAGCAGGGCGATGCCCAGGCCGGCCACCACGCATTCGCGCTGGGCATCCGTGGAGGCCACCTCGAGGGTCTGGGTGAAGTGCACGCGCTTGTCCTTGAAGAACTCCTCGCAGGCCTTGCGCGTGCCCGACCCTTGTTCGCGGACCAGCAGGGCATGAGGCTCGAGGTCCTGCAGGCGCAGCTGTTCGAGCTTGCACAGCGGGTGATCCGGTGGCGCCACGGCAATGATCGGGTTGTTGAGGAAGGGCAGGAACTCCAGGCCCATGTCCTGGGGCACCATGGACATGATGGTCAGGTCGTCGCGGTTGTCCGACAGGCGCCGGATCGCCTGGGCCCGGTTGACCACCGTGAGGGTGAGGTTGACCTCCGGGTGGCGCTGCTTGAAGGCGGCGAACAGGTGTGGCACGAAGTACTTGGCGCTGGATTCGATCGCCAGTTTCAGCTGCCCCTGCAATGAGCCCTGCAGGTCCGACAGCTGCATGTCGAGGTTCTCCAGGCGCCCGAAGATATCCCGGCTGGCGCGTTGCAGCGCCTCGGCTGCCTCGGTCAGGTAGAGCTTTTTGCCGACGTACTCGAACAGCGGCTGGCCGACCAGCTCCTCGAGCTGGCGGATCTGTAGACTAACGGCGGGTTGCGTCAGCGCCATCTCCTCGGCCGCCCGGCTGTAGGAGCGCAGATCACACACCTCGTTGAACACCTGAAGCTGACGCAAAGTCATACGCATCAAGGACTTACGCATTTTTTCCGGGGCTCCGGCAAAACCTTGTTACCTCACTATAAGCTTTTGCTAATACTGCCCCTAACAAATATTGATTTTTGTTTATCGACCTTCAGCGCTAGGGTGAATATGCGACTGGCCAGCGACGTCTGGTCACGCGCCGACCGGTAAAACCGGATCGTCTGTTCCTACGGCTTTGGGAAGACTCCAGTGATAACAAAAATCCTGATCGCCAACCGGGGTGAGATCGCAGTTCGGATCGTGCGTGCCTGCGCCGAGATGGGCATTCGCTCCGTCGCGATCTATGCCGACGCCGACCGTCACGCCCTGCACGTCAAGCGCGCCGACGAGGCCTACAGCATCGGTGCCGAGCCCCTGGCCGGCTACCTGAACCCGCGCAAGCTGGTGAACCTTGCTGTCGAGACCGGCTGCGATGCCCTGCATCCAGGCTACGGTTTCCTGTCGGAAAACGCCGAGCTTGCGGAGATCTGCGCCGAACGCGGGATCAAGTTCATCGGCCCGGCCGCCGATGTCATTCGCCGCATGGGCGACAAGACCGAAGCACGCCGCACCATGATCGCGGCCGGTGTGCCGGTCACGCCCGGCACCGAAGGCAACGTCGCCGATATCCATGAAGCCCTGCGCGAAGGTGACCGCATCGGTTACCCGGTGATGCTCAAGGCCACCTCCGGTGGCGGCGGGCGCGGCATCCGCCGCTGCAACAGCCGTGAAGAGCTGGAGCAGAACTTCCCCCGTGTCATTTCCGAGGCCACCAAGGCCTTCGGCTCGGCGGAAGTGTTCCTGGAGAAATGCATCGTCAACCCAAAGCACATCGAGGCGCAGATCCTCGGTGACAGCTTCGGCAACGTGGTGCACCTGTTCGAGCGTGACTGCTCGATCCAGCGCCGCAACCAGAAGCTGATCGAGATTGCCCCAAGCCCCCAGCTGACCCCCGAGCAGCGCGCCTACATCGGCGACCTGGCGGTGCGCGCGGCCAAGGCGGTGGATTACGAGAACGCCGGTACCGTGGAGTTCCTGCTTGCCGATGGCGAGGTGTACTTCATGGAAATGAACACCCGGGTGCAGGTGGAACACACCATCACCGAGGAAATCACCGGCATCGACATCGTCCGCGAGCAGATTCGCATCGCCTCCGGCCTGCCGCTGTCGATCAAGCAGGAAGACATCCAGCACCGTGGCTTCGCGTTGCAGTTCCGCATCAATGCCGAAGACCCGAAGAACAACTTCCTGCCCAGCTTCGGCAAGATCACCCGCTACTACGCCCCCGGCGGCCCCGGCGTGCGCACCGACACGGCGATCTATACCGGCTACACCATCCCGCCGTTCTACGACTCCATGTGCCTGAAACTGGTGGTCTGGGCGCTGACCTGGGAAGAAGCCATGGACCGCGGCCTGCGGGCCCTGGACGACATGCGCGTGCAGGGGGTGAAGACCACCGCCGCGTACTACCAGGAAATCCTGCGCAATCCGGAATTCCGCAGCGGCCAGTTCAACACCAGCTTCGTCGAAAGCCACCCTGAACTGACCAACTACTCGATCAAGCGCAAACCCGAAGAGCTGGCCCTGGCCATCGCCGCCGCCATCGCCGCGCACGCAGGCCTGTGAGGAACCGAACAATGTCCAAGAAAATCTTTGTCACCGACACGATCCTGCGCGACGCCCACCAGTCCCTGCTGGCCACCCGCATGCGCACCGAAGACATGCTGCCGATCTGCGACAAGCTCGACAAGGTCGGCTACTGGTCGCTGGAAGTCTGGGGCGGCGCCACCTTCGACGCCTGCGTGCGCTTCCTCAAGGAAGACCCGTGGGAGCGCCTGCGCAAGCTGCGCGCCGCATTGCCCAACACCCGCCTGCAGATGCTCCTGCGCGGCCAGAACCTGCTGGGCTACCGCCACTACAGCGACGACGTGGTCAAGGCCTTCGTCGCCAAGGCGGCGGTCAACGGCATTGATGTATTCCGCATCTTCGACGCCATGAACGACGTGCGTAACCTGCGGGTGGCCATCGAGGCAGTGAAGGCCGCCGGCAAGCACGCCCAGGGCACCATCGCCTACACCACCAGCCCCGTGCACACCATCGACGCCTTCGTGCAGCAGGCCAAGCAGATGGAAGCCATGGGCTGCGACTCGGTGGCGATCAAGGACATGGCCGGCCTGCTGACCCCGTTCGCCACCGGCGAGCTGGTCAAGGCGCTGAAGGCCGAGCAGTCGCTGCCGGTGTTCATCCACTCCCACGATACCGCCGGCCTGGCTGCGATGTGCCAGCTCAAGGCGGTGGAAAACGGCGCCGACCATATCGACACCGCGATCTCCAGCTTCGCCTGGGGCACCAGCCACCCGGGTACCGAGTCGATGGTCGCCGCGCTCAAGGGCAGCGAGTTCGACACCGGCCTGGACCTGGAACTGCTGCAGGAGATCGGCCTGTACTTCTATGCCGTGCGCAAGAAGTACCACCAGTTCGAGAGCGAGTTCACCGCGGTGGATACTCGCGTGCAGGTCAACCAGGTACCGGGCGGGATGATTTCCAACCTGGCCAACCAGCTCAAGGAGCAGGGCGCGCTCAACCGCATGAACGAAGTGCTGGCGGAGATCCCGCGGGTGCGCGAAGACCTCGGCTTCCCGCCGCTGGTGACCCCGACCTCGCAGATCGTCGGTACCCAGGCGTTCTTCAACGTGCTGGCCGGCGAGCGCTACAAGACTATTACCAACGAGGTGAAGCTGTACCTGCAGGGCGGTTACGGCAAGGCCCCGGGCGTGGTCAACGAGCAGCTGCGCCGCCAGGCGATCGGTAGCGAGGAAGTGATCGACGTGCGCCCGGCCGACCTGCTCAAGCCGGAGATGGCCAAGCTGCGTGCCGATATCGGCAGCCTCGCGCACTCCGAGGAAGACGTACTGACCTTCGCCATGTTCCCCGACATCGGCCGCAAGTTCCTCGAGGAACGCGAAGCCGGCACCCTCAAGCCCGAAGCCCTGCTGCCGATTCCGGAAGCCGGTGCGGTGGGCTCGGTGGGCGGTGAGGGCGTGCCGACCGAGTTCGTCATCGACGTGCACGGCGAGACCTACCGCGTCGACATCACCGGCGTGGGCGTCAAGGCCGAAGGCAAGCGCCACTTCTACCTGTCCATCGACGGCATGCCGGAAGAAGTGGTGTTCGAGCCGCTCAACGAGTTCGTCGGCGGTGGCGGCAGCAAGCGCAAGCAGGCCAGCGAGCCGGGCCATGTCAGCACCAGCATGCCGGGCAACATCGTCGATGTGCTGGTCAAGGAAGGCGATGTGGTCAAGGCCGGCCAGGCGGTGCTGATCACCGAGGCGATGAAGATGGAGACCGAAGTCCAGGCGGCCATCGCCGGCAAGGTCGTGGCCATCCACGTGGCCAAGGGCGACCGGGTGACCCCGGGCGAGATCCTGATCGAGATCGAAGGCTGACAGAAGCCTTCATCTGCAAGCGGTTAACCTCTGGGGAGCGAATGCTCCCCTTTTTTTGTGCTGGGTTTCCCGGCCCCTTCGCGGGTAAACCCGCTCCCACAGAGTCGGCGCCCAACCTGTGGGAGCGGGTTTACCCGCGAAGAGGCCGGTGAGGTTTGAGCAAGACTCAGCCCTGACGGCATGTCTCCAAGGTTCGCACCTGGCCGTCAGGTTGCTGGTTATCCACACTCAACCAACGCTCGAACCCCGCCGCCACCGCCGGCCATTCGCCGTCGGTAATCGAATACCACGCCGTATCCCGGTTGCGGTCCTTGACCACCATGTGCTGACGGAACACCCCTTCGAAGACGAAGCCGAAGCGCTCCGCCGCGCGCTTGGAGCGGGCATTGGCGTCGTTGCACTTCCATTCCAGCCGGCGATTGCCCAGCTCGAAGCCCAGCTTGCCCAGCAGGTACACTGCCTCGGTGCCTTTCGGCGTGCGCTGCATCGCGGCGCCGAAGGCGATGTGGCCGATCTCGAAGCGACCCTGTTCCGGGACGATCGACATGTAGCTGAGGATGCCCTGGACCTGGCCGCTGGCGCGGTCGATCACGCTGTAGAACAGCGGGTCGCGGCTGGCGGCGTTGTCTTGCAGCCAGCAGTCGAAGCCGGCGCGCTCGGCAAACGGGCCATAGGGCAGGTAGTCCCACAGCACCGGGTCCGAGCCCGGGCCTTGCAGTACTTCCCAGAGGTCATCGCCATGGCGGGCCGGGTCGAGTTTTTCCAGGCGGATGAAACGGCCTTCGAGGGGCTCGGCCTTGGGGGTGCCGGCGGGCTTCCAGTTCAATGCGTCGTTCATGTTCGGCCTACAGTGCTTTGCGGAATTGGATGAAGCCCGGCCGATCGGCGATCTGTTCGTACAGGCTGATGGCGGTGGCATTGGTCTCGTGGGTCAGCCAGTGCACCCTCGTGCAGTCGGCGGCCTTGGCCGTCGCGTAGACATGCTCGATCAACTGACGGCCGATACCCAGGCCGCGTTGCTCGCTGTCCACGTAGAGGTCCTGCAGGTAGCAGGAATTCTGGATGCTCCAGTTGGTGCGATGGTAGATGAAATTGACCAGGCCCACTGCCTTGCCGTCTACCCAGGCCAGGGTCGAATGGGTGGGCTCGCTGGGGTCGAGCAGGCGCTGCCAGGTGCTGAGGTAGATCTCGTCGGCCAGTTCGGTCTGGTAGAAGCGCAGGTAGGCCTGCCACAGGGAGCGCCAGGCAGCGTGATCGTGAGCGCCGACCGGGCACAGGGTAACGGGGGTCATGGGCTTTTCCTTCAGAGATCGCGCATGTGCGCGGCGAGTTGGTTGTCCAGGTGGTCATTGCTGGCGCCAAGGCCTTCGCGCACGCCGGCAATGTCCTGCGCCGAACGGTTCTGGCTCAGCTTGCGCGCACCTTGCAGGCGGCTGATGGGCAGGCGGATGCCGACGATGGCGCGGAGCATGCCGTCGAGGTAGTCGCCTGGGGCGTCGGACACTGTCCAGGGCTCGCTGCGGCCCTGTTCATGGCGGTCGGTGAGGCGGGTGACGATGTCCAGCAACGACTGGGCGTTGTGGATAACTTCAACCGGGCCGTAGGCGTGTACTGCCAGGTAGTTCCAGGTCGGCACGACCTTGGGGTTGTCCGCCTTGCTCGGGTAGTAGCTCGGGCTGACGTAGGCATCGGCACCGGGAAACACCAGCAGCGCCTCGCCCCCTTGCTCCAGGTCCTGCCACTGGCGGTTGGCCCGGGCGAGGTGGGCGTAGACCGTGCCGAACTCGCCTTCGCCGGTCTCGACCAGTACCGGCAGGTGGGTGGCCAGCAAGCCCTGTTCACCCTGGCTGACCAGCAGCGCCAGGCGGGTTTGCAGCATGTGCCGGTGCAGGCGCTCGAGGTCGTGTTCCTGGTGGGGCTTGTTGTTGTACATGCTGGATGTCCTTGTTGAATGGCTCCATGCTAGGCAGGCTATTGGCTCTGGGTAAGAGCCATTAACGGCTGTTTTCATAGGTCCAATGCCATGATCGAACGTTGCCATCCTCTGCCTTTCGACCCTACGGGTATCGTCCTGGACCGCCGTCGCGGGCTGAGCCAGCAGCTCTACCATGCCTTGCGCGCCAGGGTGCTGGATGGGCGCCTGGGCAGCGGTACGCGGTTGCCGGCCACCCGCGACCTGGCGGCGATGCTGACGCTGTCGCGCAACAGCGTGGTGAGGGCCTACGACCAGCTGTATGCCGAAGGCTTCATCGAGAGCCGGGTTGGCGATGGCACCTATGTGAGCCAGCTACCGAAACTATCCACACAATTATCAACAGGGTTATCCCTGGGTTTATCAACAGACTTATCCACATTTCGTGCTGCGGATACTGAGGATTTATCCAGCCAGGCGGTCACCAGCGAGCCCCTGCAACGTCTGAAAAATCATCATCTGCCGCTCCCCAGGGGCGGAGCGCCCAAGGCTTTTCGCGTGGGCGTGCCGGCATTCGATCTATTCCCATTCGAGGTGTGGGCCAAGCTGCAAGCGGGTTTCTGGCGAAATCCCGACCCGGCGATGCTGGGTTATGGTGACCCGGCGGGTGAGTGGCAACTGCGCGAACTGATTGCCACCTACCTGCGACGCTCGCGTGGGCTTTCCTGCACGGCTGAACAAATTGTGATCACCAGTGGCGCGCAGGAGGCCATCAGCCTTTGTGCACAGCTGCTGTTGCAGCCCGGCGATGGCGTGGCTGTGGAAAACCCAGGGTACCGGGCTGCCGGGCATGCCTTCGCGATGGCCGGGGCGACGCTCAGGGGCGTGCCGGTGGATGCCGAGGGCATGGACTGCGCGAGGCTGGCCGAGATGCCCGAGTGCCGGCTGGCCTATGTGACGCCTGCCCACCAGTACCCCACGGGCGTCACCATGAGCCTGGCCCGTCGCCTGTCGCTGCTGGCCTGGGCCGAACGCCAGGATGGCTGGATCCTCGAGGACGACTACGACGGCGAGTACCGTTACAGCGGTGCGCCGCTGGCGCCACTGGCCGCGCTGGACCGCCAAGGGCGCGTGCTGTACGTGGGGACCTTCGGCAAGATCGCCGTGCCGGCCCTGCGCCTGGGATACCTGGTGCTTCCCGGGCGCCTGGTGCAGGCGTTCAGTCAATGTCGGGCGCTGGCGGTGCGCCATTCGGAGGTCGGCACCCAGTGCGTGATGGCGCAGTTCATGGCCCAGGGGCATTTCCAGCGGCATATCCGCCGCATGCGCCGGGCTGCGCTGGCGCGGCGCAATGTGCTCAAGGCCGGCTGGCCCCAGGATGTGTCGGGGCTGGGGGCCATGCCGGCGGTGGCGGCGGGGCTGCATGTGAAGGTGGATGTGGATAACTTCGCGCGGGAACAGGAACTGGTGGCTCTGGCGGAAGCGGTAGGGGTGGAGGTCAATCCGCTGAGCAGCTACTGGCTGGAGGACAGCGAAGAGCCTGTGGATAAAAGGGCAGGGCTGGTGCTGGGGTTTGCGGCGGTGCCGGAGGCGCAGATAGCGGATGCGCTGATGCGCCTGCGCAAGGCCTGGCGGCCTATTCGCGGGTGAACCCGCTCCCACAGGGTTTACGCCGTACCTGGGCATGGTGCGACACCTGTGGGAGCGGGTTTACCCGCGAAGCAGACGACTCAAGTTCCCGACTTGATCTTGGTCCAGGCCCGGGTTCGCGCCCGCTCGGCATCCCGTGGCAACGGCTTCAAGGTATACAGCTTGGCCATCGCCTCCGGCGTCGGGTACAGGTTCGGGTTGTTGCGGATCGCCGGGCTGACCTTGTCGGTCGCATCCTTGTTCGGGTTCGGGTAGCCGACGAAATCGCTGATCGGCGCGATCACCTCAGGCCGCAGCAGGTAGTTGATGAAGGCATGGGCATCCTCCGGGTTGGCCGCGTTCTTCGGGATCGCCAGCATGTCGAACCAGATCGGTGCGCCTTCCTTGGGCAGGCGCATGTCCACCGTCACACCATTCTTCGCCTCGCGGGCGCGGTTGGCGGCTTGGGAGAAGCTGCCCGAGTAACCCACCGCCACGCAGATGTCGCCGTTGGCGATGTCGGCCATGTACTTGGAGGAGTGGAAGTAGGTGACGTGCGGGCGGATCTTCAGCAGCAAGTCCTGGGCCTTCTGGTAGTCTGCCGGCTTGCCGCTGTTGGGGTCCAGGCCCAGGTACGACAGGGCCAGCGGCAGGATCTCCGATGGCGAATCGAGCAGCGCCACGCCGCATTGCTTGAGCTTGGCGATGTTCTCCGGTTTGAAGATCAGGTCCCAGCTGTCCACCGGGGCGTTGTCGCCGAGCACGGCCTTGACCTTGTCCGGGTTGAAGCCGATCAGCACGGTGCCGTACATGTAGGGCACGGCGAACTTGTTGCCGGGATCGTTGGCCTCGATCAGCTTCATCAGCGCCGGGTCCAGGTGTTGCCAGTTGGGCAGCTTGGCGCGATCGAGCGGCTGGAACACGCCCGCTTCGATCTGCTTGGCGAGGAACACGTTGGACGGCACCACCACGTCGTAGCCGGAGTTGCCGGTCAGCAGCTTGGCCTCCAGCGCCTCGTTGGTGTCGAAGATGTCGTAGACCAGCTTCACCCCGGTGTCCTTCTGGAAGTCCGTGAGGGTCTGCGGGGTGATGTAGTCGAACCAGTTGTAGACCCGCAGGGTGCGCTGGTCGGCGTGGGCCTGGAGCGCGCCGGCGAGCAGGCCGGCGGTGATGAGCGGGGCGAGCAGACGCTTGAGTCGGACCATGTTCAGGCTCCTGGCTGGGCGCGCTGGAAGCCTTCCAGCACATTGACCGCGTTGATGCCGATTTCCTCCACGGCGTAGCCGCCCTCCATCACGAACAAGGTCGGCTTGCCCAGCTGGGCGATGCGCTTGCCCATCTCCAGGTAGTCCGGGCTGTCGAGCTTGAACTGGGAGATCGGGTCGTCCTTGAAGGTGTCCACGCCGAGGGAGATCACCAGCACCTCGGCGTCGTAGGCGGCGATGCGCTGGCAGGCGTCTTCCAGGGCCGCGCTCCAGGCCGCCCAGTCACTGCCGGCGGGCAGTGGGTAGTTGATGTTGCAGCCTTCGCCCGCGCCTTCACCGACCTCGTCGGCATAGCCCAGGAAGAACGGGAACTCGTCCTGCGGGTCGCCGTGGATCGAGGCGAAGAACACATCGTTGCGGGTGTAGAAGATGTCCTGGGTGCCGTTGCCGTGGTGGTAGTCGACATCGAGGATGGCCACCTTGCGCCGGCCCTGGTCAAGGAAGGCCTGGGCGGCGATGGCGGCGTTGTTCAGGTAGCAGTAGCCACCCATCACCTCGGCGGCGGCGTGGTGTCCCGGCGGGCGGCACAGGGCGAAGGCCGCGTGGGCGCCTTGCTGGATCGCGGCCTGGGCGGTCAGGGCCACTTGCGCTGCGCTGTAGGCGGCCTGCCAGGTACCGGCGGTGATCGGCGCGCCGGCATCGAAGCTGTAGTAGCCGAGTTCGCCGTGCAGGCCGGTGGGCTTGACCTGGCGAAGGGTGCGCGCCGGCCAGGTGAAGGGCAGCAGGTCGCCGTCGTGGCCCAGTGCGGCCCAGCGGGCCCAGGCGCCTTCGAAGAAGTTCAGATAGTCGGTGCTGTGGATGCGCTGCAGCGGGGCGCGACCGAAATCGGTGGGGCCTTGCACAGGGCCGAGGTTGCGCTGCTTCACCTGATCGAGGACGTGATCGGCGCGGGAGGGCATTTCGAAGCAGGGCATTAGCTGGCCGTCGATCAGCTCGCAGCGGCCATGGTGCAGGCGGTGGTCATCGGAATAGATCGTCAGCACTTATTGTTCTCCGGTTATGACTGGCGTGGGACCATTCTGGTGGGCGGCCGAGAGCGGGAGAACGATGCAAACGGCCAAAAGGGGATCGATGTGGCCAAGTACATCCTGTACCGGCCCTATCGCGGGGCAAGCCCGCTCCCACGATCGCTGAGGCCATTCGTGGGAGCGGGCTTGCCCCGCGATAGGGCCGGTACAGGTCAACCTCTGAAATGGCTCGGTGCAACACCACTCCAGCGCTGGAAGGCATGGCGAAAGCTGGCGGTCTCGCTGAACCCCAGCGATTCGGCAATGCGATAGATCGGCATCTGGTCTTCGGCCAGCAGTTGCTTGGCCCGCTCGAAGCGCAACTCGTCGAGCAGCTGTTGATAACTGCTGCCCAGCGCTTGCAGGTGCCGGCGCAAGGTGCGCGACGAGCAGTTCATCTGCCGTGCCAGGCCCTCCAGCCCGGGGGCGGCATCCAGCTGTTGGACCAGCAACTGGCGAATGCGCCCGAGCCAGGCTTGGCGTCCGGTGAACTCCAGGTTCAGCCGTCGGCAGCGTTCGCCCATGGCCTTGTGGGTGATCGGGTCGGCCAGCGGTAGCGGCATGTCCAGCCAGCGGCGCTCGAAGGCGAAGGCGTTGTCGCCGGCCTCGAAGCCGAGCGGGCACTGGAACGCACCGTCGTAGAGCGCGTGGTAACCGGGACGCGAGTGTTCGAAGCGCGCCGCCAGCAGTGGCAGCGGGCGGCCGAGCAGGTCATCGCAGATCACTTTAAGCGACACCAGGCAGAACTCGGCGTTGAAGGCCGCAAGGCCTGGGGCGTCGTAATGATCGCTGGCACAGAGCCAGACCCGCTGGCCGTCGTCCACCAGGCGCAGCTGGAAGACTGTTCCCAGCAGTGCCGGATAACGCAGCGCCAGGCGCAGGGCGTCACCCAAAGTGGCACTGGAGAGCAGGGCGTAACCCAGCATCCCGTAGCACGACACATGCATCCGCCGGCCCAGTTCCAGGCCGATGTCCTCGCGCCGGGCCACGGCGTTGGCGCACACCTGCAGCTCCTGCTGGGTGGTGATACGCGCATCAGCGTGGCCCAGGTCCGCCGGGCCTATGCCGCTGCCGGCGAGCAGCTGCCGCGGGTCGACGCCGGCCTCCTGGAACACCTGGAGGATCAGCGAAACCGCGTTGAGGGTGGTGAGGTGGCTGTGCAGCATGCTCGGCGTCCCATTGGGCTGAGAAGCTTTAGCGAGCAAGTTATATGCCGCTCCTACAGGGGCCGCGCAGGGTTTGAAGCGCAGGCATAAAAAAAGGGCCCGGAGCGTGCGCTCGGGCCCTTGAAAGGTTGAGAGGTGTCTAGTCCCTCGACCTGGTGAGACTGTTTGCAGCGGCCTGGGTTACGCCTTCAGCGGAACCAGACGGGGAGCGATCATGTTTTCCGGACGCAGGATGTCGTTGAGCATCTCTTCGTCCAGCAGCTTCTCCTCGCGCACCAGTTCCAGCACGCCGCGGCCGGTTTCCAGGGCGACGCGGGCGATACGGGTGGCGTTTTCGTAGCCGATGTACGGGTTCAGGGCGGTGACCAGGCCGATCGAGTGCTCGACCAGTTCGCGGCAGCGCTGTTCGTTGGCGGTGATGCCGACGATGCAGTGCTCGCGCAGCATGTCCATGGCGCGTTGCAGCAGGCGGATCGAGTCGAAGATCTTGTAGGCGATCAGCGGCTCCATCACGTTCAGCTGCAGCTGGCCACCTTCGGCGGCGACGGTCAGGGCCAGGTCGTTGCCCATGATGGCGAAGGCGACTTGGTTGACGGCTTCCGGGATCACCGGGTTGACCTTGCCTGGCATGATCGAGCTGCCTGGCTGACGCGCTGGCAGGTTGATTTCGTTGATGCCGGTGCGCGGGCCGCTGGACAGCAGACGCAGGTCGTTGCAGATCTTCGACAGCTTGACCGCGGTACGCTTGAGCATGCCGGAGAACAGCACGAAGGCGCCCATGTCGGAGGTGGCTTCGATCAGGTCGGCGGCCGGGACCAGCGGCTGGCCGCTGATGGTCGCCAGGCGCTGCACGGCCAGGGCCTGGTAGCCCGGGTCGGCGTTGATGCCGGTACCGATGGCGGTACCGCCCAGGTTGATTTCGGTCAGCAGTTCCGGGGCCAGCGAGCGCAGGCGCTGCAGGTCTTCGGTCATGGTGGTGGCGAAGGCGCGGAATTCCTGGCCCAAGGTCATCGGCACGGCGTCCTGCAGCTGGGTACGGCCCATCTTCAGTACGTGATCGAACTCTTTACCCTTGGCGGCGAAGGCCTGGATCAGGCTGTCGAGGCTGGCCAGCAGAGCGTCGTGACCCAGCAGCAGACCCAGACGGATCGCGGTCGGGTAGGCGTCGTTGGTCGACTGCGCCATGTTCACGTCGTTGTTCGGGTGCAGGTACTGGTACTCACCTTTCTGGTGGCCCATGTGCTCCAGCGCGACGTTGGCGATGACTTCGTTGGCGTTCATGTTGGTGGAGGTGCCGGCACCGCCCTGGATCATGTCCACGACGAACTGATCGTGGAAGTCACCCTTGATCAGTCGGGCGCAGGCTGCAGTGATGGCAGCGTGCTTGGCATCGCTCAGGTGCCCCAGCTCACGGTTGGCGTCAGCAGCGGCCTGCTTGACCATTGCCAGGCCGACTACCAGTTTCGGGTAGTGCGACAGCGGAACGCCGGAGAGGTGGAAGTTGTTGGCAGCGCGCAGAGTCTGGATGCCGTAGTAGGCATCGGCAGGGACTTCAAGGGTACCAAGCAGATCTTTTTCGACGCGGAACGATGCAGCGGAGGACATGATGGATATCATCTCGATTTTGACCCGGCACCTGCCGGAATGGCGCCAATGCTAGGGCTGCCCGGATTTTGCGGCCAATGCTGTTGCACGCTAACCTATGCACAAACGGCATACGGTTTGATGTGACGCCGATTGACAATCGAGCGTGTTCCATTTTGGTGCACGCGTTGCGGAGTAGTCGATGAACCTCGAAAGCAAATGGCTGGAGGACTTCAGTGCCCTGGCCTCAACCCGCAGTTTTTCCCAGGCGGCCGAGCGCCGTTTCGTCACCCAGCCGGCCTTCAGCCGACGCATACGCAGCCTGGAGGCGGCGTTGGGGCTGACCTTGGTGAATCGTTCCCGCACGCCCATCGAACTGACCGAGGCCGGCCAGCTGTTTCTCGTCACCGCGCGTACCGTTGTCGACCAGTTGAGCGAAGTTCTCCGCCATTTGCATCATCTCGAAGGCGGGCAGGGCGAGGTGATCCAGGTGTCGGCCGCACACTCCCTGGCATCGGGCTTTTTCCCGCGCTGGGTGGCGCAGCTGCGCAACGATGGCTTGAACATCGCCACGCGCCTGGTGGCCACCAACGTTGGCGATGCCGTTCATGCATTGCGCGAGGGCGGCTGCGACCTGATGCTGGCCTTCTATGACCCGGACGCCGCCCTGCAGATGGACGCCGAGATCTTCCCCTCGCTGCACATGGGTACCACCGAAATGCTTCCGGTGTGCGCCGTGGGCCCGGACGGCAAGCCGCTGTTCGACCTGGAGGGTGAGGGCAGCGTACCGCTGCTGGCCTACAGTGCCGGCGCCTTCCTCGGCCGTTCGGTCAACTTGCTGCTGCGCCAGCGCAACCTGCGCTATACCACTGTCTATGAAACCGCGATGGCCGACAGTCTCAAGAGCATGGCGCTCGAAGGCATGGGTATCGCCTGGGTGCCGAGGCTGTCGATGCGTGGCGAGCTGGAACGTGGCGAATTGGTGATCTGTGGCGGCAGCCAGTGGCATGTGCCGCTGGAAATCCGCCTGTACCGCTGCGCGCTGGTGCGCAAGGCCAACGTGCGGTTGCTGTGGCGCAAGCTGGAGGGCGGCTCAGTTGACCCGAAAGTCAGCCAAACCCCCGAAAAATAAGGGCGACAGTTGGTCGCCGGGGGTGCCGTGATCGCCTCGCGTTACGCTATACTGCGCGGCCCCTCGACCGGATAGCTCCGGTCATGATCAGCAAACAAGCCACGCCGGTCGTCCCGCGTGGCTTGTTGTTTTTTGACGCGCCTGCGGGCGCACAAGCGAAGAGGCTCGACGATGAGTGCACTGGTTGGCGTGATCATGGGCTCCAAGTCCGATTGGTCCACCCTTAGCCACACCGCCGATATGCTGGAAAAACTCGGCATTCCCTACGAGGTGAAGGTGGTTTCCGCCCACCGTACCCCGGACCTGCTGTTCCAGTACGCCGAGGAGGCCGAAGGCCGCGGCATCGAGGTGATCATCGCCGGTGCCGGTGGCGCCGCCCACCTGCCGGGCATGTGCGCCGCCAAGACCCACCTGCCGGTGCTGGGCGTGCCGGTCCAGTCGTCGATGCTGTCGGGTGTCGATTCGCTGCTGTCGATCGTGCAGATGCCGGCCGGCGTGCCGGTAGCCACCCTGGCCATCGGCAAGGCTGGCGCGATCAACGCCGCGCTGCTGTCGGCAAGCATCCTGGGCGCCAAGTACCCGCAGTTCCACGCGGCGCTCAAGCAGTTCCGCACCGAGCAGACCGACACCGTTCTGGACAATCCAGATCCGCGCCAGGCTTGAGGTTGACGCTATGAAGATCGGTGTAATCGGTGGCGGCCAGCTGGGCCGCATGCTGGCCCTGGCGGGCACCCCGCTGGGCATGAACTTCGCCTTCCTCGACCCGGCCCCGGACGCCTGCGCCGCCCCGCTGGGCGAGCACCTGCGCGCCGACTATGGCGACCAGGACCACCTGCGCCAGCTGGCCGACGAAGTCGACCTGGTGACCTTCGAATTCGAGAGCGTGCCGGCGGAAACCGTCGCCTTCCTTTCGCAGTTCGTGCCGGTCTACCCGAGCGCCGAAGCTCTGCGCATCGCCCGCGACCGTCTGTTCGAGAAGAGCATGTTCCGCGACCTGGGGATTCCGACCCCGGCTTTCGCCGACATCCTCTCGCAAGCGGACCTGGATGCCGCCGTCGCCAGCATCGGCCTGCCGGCCGTGCTCAAGACCCGCACCCTGGGGTATGACGGCAAGGGCCAGAAGGTCCTGCGCAAGCCTGAGGACGTGGTCGATACCTTCGCCGAGCTGGGTAGCGTGCCGTGCCTGCTGGAAGGTTTCGTACCGTTCACCGGCGAAGTGTCGCTGGTGGCCGTGCGTGCCCGCGATGGCGAAACCCGCTTCTACCCGCTGGTGCACAACACCCACGACAGCGGCATCCTGAAGCTGTCGGTGGCCAGCGACGCGCACCCGCTGCAGGCCCTGGCCGAAGACTACGTCGGTCGCGTGCTGCAGAAGCTGGACTATGTCGGCGTCATGGCCTTCGAGTTCTTCGAAGTCGACGGCGGCCTGAAGGCCAACGAGATCGCGCCGCGCGTGCACAACTCCGGGCACTGGACCATCGAAGGCAGCGAGTGCAGCCAGTTCGAGAACCACCTGCGTGCCGTCGCCGGCCTGCCGTTGGGTTCGACCGCCAAGGTGGGTGAGAGCGCCATGCTCAACTTCATCGGCGAAGTACCGCCAGTGGACAAGGTCTTGGCCATCGACGATTGCCACCTGCACCACTACGGCAAGGCGTTCAAGGTTGGACGCAAAGTCGGCCATGCCACCCTGCGCTGCGCCGACATGGCCACCCTCAAGGCCAAGATTGCCGAAGTAGAGGCCTTGATCGCCGGCTGATCGAACTTCTGGCCGGCAATGCCGCTCTGAGATGGCAACATGCCAAAGCGCTGACTAGGCTTTGGCATGTTTCATGTTCATCACAGAGGGATTGCCATGGGCATCATTGGAACCATCTTCATTGGCCTGATCGTCGGCCTGCTGGCGCGTTTCCTGAAACCGGGTGACGACAGCATGGGCTGGATCATGACTATCCTCCTCGGCATCGCCGGCTCCCTGGCTGCCACCTATGGCGGGCAAGCCCTTGGCATCTACCAGGCCGGGCAGGCCGCGGGCTTCTTCGGGGCCCTGGTCGGCGCGATCATCCTTCTGGTGATCTACGGCTTCATCAAGAAGAACTGAACACAGGCTAGAATGCCCGGCAATTCAATTCCGAGTTGCCGAGCATTCCCATGCGTGCGTTATTCCTCGTCCCCCTGCTGCTGGCCAGCACCCTGGCCCATGCCGAACTGCCCGAGACCGACTGGCTGGAGCTGATGCCCAAGTCGGACCAGAAAGCCCTCGAGCAGATGCCCGAGATCGACCACAACTCCCCGGAAGCCCAGGGGACCTTCACTGCCAAGGGTGGCCTGAAGCAGAGCAAGGGCTTGCCTGCGGTGATGTACTCGACCAAGACCGTGGCAGCGATGAACGGCAAGCAGATCCGCCTGGGCGGGTATCCGGTGCCGTTGGAGAGCGATGCGAAAGGCAACAGCACGTTGTTCTTCCTGGTGCCGTACCCGGGCGCCTGCATCCACGTACCGCCGCCGCCGCCGAACCAGCTGGTGCTGGTGCGTTATCCGAAAGGGTTGAAGATCGACGACATCTACACGCCGTTGTGGGTGACCGGCACGCTGAAGGTGGAGACGGTCAGCAATGACCTGGCGGATGCGGCGTATGCGCTGGAGGCGGGGCAGGTGAGGGTGGTGGAGGATGCCGACCTCTGATTTACCTGTGCCGGCCTCTTCGCGGGTAAACCCGCTCCCACAGGCACTTCACTGACCTTGAGAACAGTGGAGTGCCTGTGGGAGCGGGTTTACCCGCGAAAGGGCCGGCACTGACTCTGAAAATTATGAATCAGAGCGCTTCGCTACCGATCCCCACGCTCATCGCATGACTCGCCCCCGGCTTGAGCACCACCACGTCATCCATCACATTCGCCGTCTCGATGCACAGCATGCGCTGCCAGCCATCGTCGGCCATGTCCGGCAGGTCGCGAGCGCGCTCGGTCCAGGGGTTCCAGATCACCGCGGTGCGTGAGCCGCCGGCCTGCAAGGTGATGCGTCGGTTCCAGTGCGGGTCGACGATGGCCAGGCGTTCGGGGGCGTTCAGGTAGATGCGGTCGGTCTCGCCCGTAAAGCCCAGGTTGCCCTGCTGCTGGCGCTGCTCCCAGTTGGCCAGGGTTTCGATATAGGCCAACCCGTCCACGCCTTCCACCTGGACCTGGCGCACGTCGCTTACCGCGAAGTAGCTGTGCAGGGCCTGGCTCAGGGTGACGTCGGTATTACCGAGGTTGTAGCTGGTGAGGGTCAGCTTCAGCTGGTCGCCCAGTTCCACCAGCAGCTTGAGCTGGACTTCGTGGGCCCAGCCCGGCAGGTCGCCCTGGGCTTCGGGCAGCTGGAATTCGATATGCAGGCTTTCGCCGTGCTCCTCGGCCCCCAACAACTGCCAGTCGCGCCCGCGCACCAGGCCGTGGGCCGGTGGCTGCTCGCCCTTGAACATGGCTTTGACCGAATCCGGGTTGCGTTCGAAGATGCCGAACCATGGCCAGCACACCGGCGCGCCGGCGCGCACCGACTTGCCCTGGCGGAAGATGGCCTGGTCGCTCAGCCACAGCAGCGGCGGCTCGCCGATCCGCTGGTAGCTGAGGACCTGCGCGCCCTGCTGGGCGATCAATAGTTCGGCATGCTCGCTGGTGATGCGCCAGCAATTGAGTTCGCCGTGAAGCTCGGTCTCGACCGTGAAGTTAGCCATTGCGCTCGTCTCATTGATTGTCTGTCAGGCCGTTGGACCCGGTGACGTGCAATGAGTTTACCGCTCGCTCGGCTCAGCGACGAGGCACCGAGCGGGTGCGACCGCTGCCGTCGATGGCGACGAACACGAACACGGCTTCGGTGACCTTGCGCCATTCGCTGGACAGCGGGTCGTCGCTCCACACTTCGACCATCATCTGGATCGAGCTGCGGCCGATCTCCAGGGTCTGGGTATAGAAGGACAGTTGCGCGCCCACCGCCACCGGCACCAGGAAGGCCATGCGGTCGATGGCCACCGTGGCCACCCGGCCACCGGCGACGCGGCTGGCCATGGCGGTGCCGGCCAGGTCCATCTGGGCGACCAGCCAACCGCCGAAGATATCGCCGAAACCATTGGTCTCGCGTGGCAGCGCGGTGATCTGCAAGGCCAGGTCGCCCTGCGGGATAGGATCTTCTTGTTCGAGCTCAATCATGCCGTGGGGCCTCTGACCCGTGAAGCTTCGTTGGTGGCGCAATGAAGGACGCCGTAAAAACGATTCAGCAACACGCATACTACGCTGATTTCGCTTCGCGAGGCGGCCAAAGGGAAACTCTGCGAAACAGTCTGACAACAATGACCGACGTTTTCGCACAACTTCCCACAATGGAAGCAACCTTTTCCTACGAGCGGGCAGTATATATACCTGCACAGCCAGCGACGACCGCACATTCATGAATATCTGTATGGATTTTGTACCGCTATGAGCGCGGCTCGGCAATTTGCTATCTTCGCTGCCTAGCCAATCCAGAAGCCGCATGCCAAGCGGTCCGCAGACCTACAAGAGAAAGAACAGCGATGACCTCCGTGCAGAGCAGTATCGAGCAGCCGTCCCGGCCGTTGTCCCGCAGTGACTACAAGACCCTCTCGCTGTCCGCCCTCGGCGGAGCCCTGGAGTTCTACGACTTCATCATCTTCGTGTTCTTCGCCACGGTGGTCGGCAAGCTGTTCTTCCCCGCCGACATGCCCGAGTGGCTGCGCCTGATGCAGACCTTCGGCATCTTCGCCGCCGGCTACCTGGCACGGCCCCTGGGCGGCATCGTCATGGCCCACTTCGGCGACCTGCTCGGGCGCAAGAAGATGTTCACCCTGAGCATCTTCCTGATGGCGGTGCCGACCCTGGTGATGGGCCTGCTGCCCACCTATGCGCAGATCGGCCTGTGGGCGCCGATCCTGCTGCTGTTGATGCGGGTGATCCAGGGCGCGGCCATCGGCGGCGAGGTGCCGGGGGCCTGGGTGTTCGTCTCCGAGCACGTGCCGGCGCGCAACACCGGCTATGCCTGCGGCACGCTGACCGCGGGCCTGACCTCGGGCATCCTGCTTGGCTCGCTGGTGGCGACCCTGATCAACACGCTCTACACCCCCGAGGAAGTGGCGGATTACGCCTGGCGTATCCCGTTCCTGCTCGGTGGGGTGTTCGGCTTCTTTGCGGTCTACCTGCGCCGCTGGCTGCATGAGACCCCGGTGTTCGCCGAGATGCAGGCGCGCAAGGCCCTGGCCGAAGAACTGCCGCTGCGCGCGGTGCTGCGCGACCATCGCGGTGCGATCATCCTGTCGATGCTGCTCACCTGGCTGCTGTCGGCCGGCATCGTGGTGATCATCCTGATGACCCCGGCCTTGCTGCAGAGCCTCTATCACGTCAGCCCCACCGACTCGCTCAAGGCCAACAGCCTGGCCATCGTGCTGCTCAGTCTGGGCTGCATCGGGGCTGGCAGCCTGGCTGACCGCTTCGGCGCCGGGCGCGTGTTCATCGTCGGCAGCCTGGCGCTGCTGGCGTCGTCCTGGGCCTTCTACCACAGCCTGCCGACCCGCCCGGACCTGCTGTTCCCGCTGTACGCCCTGACCGGCCTGTGCGTGGGTATCGTCGGTGCCGTGCCGTACGTGATGGTCAAGGCGTTCCCGCCGGTGGTGCGTTTCAGCGGCTTGTCGTTCTCCTACAACCTGGCCTACGCGATCTTTGGCGGGCTGACGCCTATGGTGGTAACCGCGCTGCTCAAGTTCAGCCCGATGGCACCAGCCTATTACGTGGCGTGCCTGTGTGCCGTTGGTCTGCTGGTTGGTACCTATCTGCTCGCCAACAAGCGCTGAGCCGAGCGAATCACACGGACCTGTAGGAGCGGCCTTGTGCCGCGAAAGGGACGCGCAGCGGCCCCAGGATCTCAGCCTCCTGAAAGACCTCCGGGGCTGCTTTGCAGCCCGTTCGCGGCGCAAGGCCGCTCCTACAGAGACATGCTGTACACCTCTCCTGAAACATCTTGAAAGGCCATCCCGGATACCCGGTGATGGCCTTTCATCCAATTGTCATATTCGAGTCATAGAGTGTTCATGCGGCCTGCAGATACTTGGGCCCGTTCCATCTCACAACCCACGATATTCCTGCTAGGAGCAAGGCATGAAACTGAAGCGTTTGATGGCGGCCCTGACCTTTGCCGCCGCTGGCGTCGCTGCCGCCAATGCGGTCGCCGCTGTCGATCCTGCAATCCCGACCTACACCAAGACCACCGGTGTATCGGGCAACCTCTCCAGCGTCGGTTCCGACACCCTCGCGAACCTGATGACCCTGTGGGCCGAGGCCTACAAGAAGGAATATCCCAACGTAAACATCCAGATCCAGGCCGCCGGCTCTTCCACCGCGCCGCCCGCGCTGACCGAAGGCACCGCCAACCTGGGCCCGATGAGCCGCAAGATGAAGGACGTCGAGCTGCAGGCCTTCGAGCAGAAGTACGGCTACAAGCCGACCGCCATCCCGGTCGCCGTCGACGCCCTGGCCGTGTTCGTGCACAAGGACAACCCGATCAAGGGCCTGACCATGGCTCAGGTCGACGCCATCTTCTCCTCCACCCGCCTGTGCGGTGGCAAGAGCGAGATCAAGACCTGGGGTGACGTCGGCGTGACCGGCGACCTGGCCAACAAGCCAATCCAGCTGTTCGGCCGCAACTCGGTATCGGGCACCTACGGCTACTTCAAGGAAGAAGCCCTGTGCAAAGGCGACTTCAAGCCTAACGTCAACGAACAGCCCGGCTCGGCCTCGGTCGTGCAGTCGATCAGCTCCTCGCTGAACGGCATCGGCTACTCGGGCATCGGCTACAAGACCGCCAGCGTCAAGACCGTGCCTCTGGCCAAGAAAGACGGCGGCACCTTCGTCGAAGACAACGAAGCCAACGCCCTGAACGGCACCTACCCGCTGTCGCGCTTCCTCTACGTCTACGTCAACAAGGCGCCGAACAAGCCTCTGGCCCCGCTGGAAGCCGAGTTCGTCAAGCTGGTGCTGTCGCAAGCCGGCCAGCAGGTTGTCGTGAAGGACGGCTACATCCCGCTGCCAGCCAAGGTGGTCGACAAGACCCTGGCCGACCTGGGCCTGTCCCACGCGGGTAACGTTGCAAAGAAGTAAGTAACTGAGGACGAGGCCGGTGATCACAATGCCGGCCTCCTCCACGAATTCCTTAGTCCGAAGCCAGGGCTCCTGAGCGGCGGGCTTTTTTGCGTCACTGCACTGTCATGTTTTTGTCATACGGGACCGCTAGGGTGTGCGCATGAATGATCTGGCCAACTCCACAATGACCCAAAATTCTCCTCCCGTGCGCATTGATTTCAATACGCCCGAGTTGCAACGCAAGCGCCGCATGCGCGCCCTCAAGGACCGTCTGACCCGCTGGTACGTCCTGGTGGGCGGCCTCGCCGTGCTGGCAGCGATCACGCTGATCTTCTTCTACCTGGCCTATGTGGTGCTGCCGCTGTTCCAGGGTGCCGAGCTGACCAGCAAGAAGGCCCTGGAGCCGACCTGGCTGCAACAGGACGCCGGCAAACCCCTGATGATCGCCCTCGAGGAGCAGAACCTCGTGGGCATGCGTGTCTCCGACAAGGGCCAGGCGCTGTTCTTCGACACCAAGACCGGTGGCGAACTGAAGCGCGTCGACCTGCCGCTGCCTGCCGGCACCCAGGTCAGTTCGATCAGCACCGACCAGCCCGGCAGCCCTCTGGTGGTGCTGGGTCTGTCCAATGGCCAGGCGCTGGTGTTCCACCACACCTACAAGATCACCTATCCGGACAACAAGAAGACCATCGAGCCGGGTATCGACTACCCCTATGGTCAGGACTTGTTCACCCTGGATGACCAGGGCCGCGCGCTGGAACACGTAAGCGTCAACGTCAATGGCGACACCCTGTTGCTGGCCGGCTCCACCGGCGCGCACCTGCAGGTGATCGAGTTGTCGCGCACCGAGAACATGATGACCGACGAGGTCACCATCGAGCAGAACCGCATCGAGTTGCCGCAGATGACCGAGGCGGTGAAGAACATCTTCATCGACCCGCGCCAGCAGTGGTTGTACGTGGTCAACGGTCGCGCCACCGCCGACGTGTTCAGCCTGCGCGACAAGAGCCTCAATGGTCGCTACAAGCTGCTGGAAGACGGCAACGCCGAAATCACCGCGACCGCCCAGCTGGTCGGTGGCATCTCGCTGATCTTCGGTGACTCCAAGGGCGGCCTGAGCCAGTGGTTCATGGCCCGGGATCCGGACGGCGAGTCGCGCTTCAAGCTGATCCGAAGCTTCCAGCTGGGCAAGGCCCCGGTGGTGCAGATCGACGCCGAAGAGCGCCGCAAGGGCTTCATCGCCCTGGACAGCGAAGGCAAGCTCGGTGTGTTCCACAGCACCGCGCACCGCACCCTGCTGGTCGAGCCGGTCGCCGAAGGCGCGGGCGTGCTGGCCCTGTCGCCGCGCGCCAACCGCATCATCATCGAGGAAGGCGGCAAGCTGCTGCCGCTGAGCCTGCGCAACCCGCACCCGGAGATCTCCTTCAGCGCGCTGTGGGGCAAGGTCTGGTACGAGAACTACGACGAGCCTAAATACGTCTGGCAGTCGACCGCCTCGAACACCGACTTCGAGCCCAAGCTGAGCCTGTCGCCGCTGACCTTCGGTACGCTCAAGGCCGCGTTCTACGCGATGATCCTGGCCGCCCCGCTGGCCATCGCCGCCGCCATCTACACCGCCTACTTCATGGCCCCGGGCATGCGCCGCAAGGTCAAGCCGGTGATCGAGCTGATGGAAGCGATGCCGACGGTGATCCTCGGCTTCTTCGCCGGCCTGTTCCTCGCGCCGTACCTCGAAGGCCACCTGCCGGGCGTGTTCAGCCTGTTCGTGATCATGCCGATCGGTATCCTGCTCGCCGGCTTCAGCTGGAGCCGCCTGCCGGAGTCGATCCGCCTGCGCATCCCGGATGGCTGGGAAGCGGCGATCCTGATCCCGGTGATCCTGGTGATCGGTTGGTTTGCCCTGTACATGAGTCCGTTCCTCGAGAGCTGGTTCTTCAAGGGCGACATGCGCCTGTGGATCAGCAACGACCTCGGCATCACCTACGACCAGCGCAACGCCCTGGTGGTCGGTATCGCCATGGGCTTCGCGGTCATCCCGAACATCTATTCCATCGCCGAAGACGCCGTGTTCAGCGTGCCGCGCAGCCTGACCCTGGGTTCGCTGGCGCTGGGCGCCACGCCGTGGCAGACCCTGACCCGCGTGGTCATCCTCACTGCCAGCCCGGGCATCTTCTCGGCGCTGATGATCGGCATGGGCCGTGCGGTGGGCGAGACCATGATCGTGCTGATGGCCACCGGCAACACCCCGGTGATGGAGATGAACCTGTTCGAGGGCATGCGCACCCTGGCCGCCAACGTGGCCGTGGAAATGCCCGAATCGGAAGTCGGCGGCAGCCACTATCGTGTGCTGTTCCTCGCCGCCCTCGTGCTGCTGCTGTTCACCTTCGTGATGAACACCCTGGCCGAGCTGATTCGCCAGCGCCTGCGCAAGAAATACTCGTCGCTTTGATAGAAAGGTAGAGATCCGTGAAAAAGGATTCCCTCAAAGGCTGGTTCAAGAGCGGCGCCCCCGGCGTCTGGATCAGTGGTGGCGCGGTCGCCATGGCGGTCATCATGACCGTCGGCCTGCTGGCCGTGATCGCCGTGCGCGGCCTGGGCCACTTCTGGCCGGCCGACCTGGTCCAGGCCACCTACAATGTGCCGGGCCAGGCCGACCACGTGGTCATCGGTGAAGTGGTGCAGAAGGAAGAAGTACCCCGCGAACGCCTCAAGGGTGCCGGCCTGCCGGTGCCCGAGCAGGGCCCGGAGTTCATGACCCGCGAGCTGATCAAGGTCGGTAACCGTGACCTCAACGGTACTGACTTCACCTGGGTCGTGGGCGAGTGGCTGGTCGACCAGCAAAAGCCTGTCGACCTGATTGCCCTGGAGCGCCGCGAGTGGGGCAACTTCTATGGCTACCTGGTCAGCGTCAAGGAAGAAGGCCGCGTGGTCGCCCAGGGCCCCGAGGCCTGGACTGAGCTGCAGACGCGCCTCAAGCGCGCCAGCGAACTCAACGACCAGCTGGTGAAGCTGGAGAAGAAGGACATCGGCGCCATCAACCATGGCCTCGAGCGCCTGCGCCTGCACGGCCGCAAGCTGGAACTGGATGGCAAGCTGGATGCCGCCGCCCAGGCCGACATGGACGCCGAGCGCGCCGAGCTGAACAATCGCTACAAGGCCATCGAGGAGCGCCTGACCGGCCTGCACCAGGCCTTCGCCCGCGACAGCCTGGTAGCCCGCGACGGCAACGGCCGCGAGGTGGAGATCAACCTGAGCAAGGTGGTCCACGCCATCCAGCCGAACGCCATGTCCGGCCTGACCAAGATGGGCGCCTACTTTGCCAAGGTCTGGGAGTTCCTCAGCGACGACCCGCGTGAGGCCAACACCGAAGGCGGTATTTTCCCGGCCATTTTCGGCACCGTGATGATGACCCTGATCATGGCCGTGATCGTCACCCCGTTCGGCGTGCTGGCCGCGGTCTACCTGCGCGAATACGCCAAGCAGGGTCCGGTGACCCGCTTGATCCGCATCGCGGTGAACAACCTGGCCGGTGTTCCGGCGATCGTCTACGGCGTGTTCGGCCTGGGCTTCTTCGTCTATGTGCTGGGTGGCTCGATCGACAGGCTGTTCTTCCCCGAGTCGCTGCCGGCGCCGACCCTCGGCACCCCCGGCCTGCTGTGGGCCTCGCTGACCCTGGCGCTGCTGGCGGTACCGGTAGTGATCGTGGCTACCGAGGAAGGCCTGGCGCGGATTCCGCGCACGGTACGCGAGGGCTCGCTGGCCCTGGGCGCGACCAAGGCCGAGACCCTGTGGAAGATCGTCCTGCCGATGGCCAGCCCGGCCATGATGACCGGCATGATCCTCGCGGTGGCCCGCGCCGCCGGCGAAGTGGCCCCGCTGATGCTGGTGGGTGTGGTGAAGCTGGCGCCGTCGCTGCCGGTGGACGGCAACTACCCGTACCTGCACCTGGACCAGAAGATCATGCACCTGGGCTTCCACATCTACGACGTCGGCTTCCAGAGCCCCAACGTCGAGGCCGCGCGGCCGCTGGTGTACGCCACCGCGCTGTTGCTGGTGCTGGTGATCGCCACCCTCAACCTCTCGGCGGTGTGGATCCGTAACCACCTGCGCGAGAAGTACAAGGCCCTCGACCACTGATCCTGATTGCAAGCGTGCCGCCCGAACACCGGGCGGCCCTTTGAAACGAATTGATAGCGTATGGAGTTGACCATGCAGCATGAATCCCACGCCCACGGCATCGACATGTCGGCCCTGGGCCGCGACAAGCAGAGCCTGCGCCTGGCCGAAGAGACCGTGGCCATCGAAGTACCTGGGCTGTCCCTGTTCTACGGCGACAAGCAAGCGCTGTTCGACGTCAGCCTGAACATCCCCAAGCAGCGCGTGACCGCCTTCATCGGCCCGTCCGGCTGCGGCAAGTCCACGCTGCTGCGGACCTTCAACCGCATGAACGACCTGGTCGATGGCTGCCGCGTGGAAGGCGCCATCAACCTGTACGGCAGCAACATCTACCGCAAGGGCGAGGACGTGGCCGAGCTGCGCCGCCGCGTGGGCATGGTGTTCCAGAAACCCAACCCGTTCCCCAAGACCATCTACGAGAACGTGGTCTACGGCCTGCGTATCCAAGGCATCAACAAGAAGCGTGTGCTCGACGAGGCCGTCGAGTGGGCGCTGAAGGGCGCGGCGCTGTGGGATGAGGTCAAGGACCGCCTGCACGACTCGGCCCTGGGCCTGTCCGGTGGCCAGCAGCAGCGTCTGGTGATCGCCCGCACCATCGCCGTGGAGCCGGAAGTGCTGCTGCTCGACGAACCGTGCTCGGCGCTGGACCCGATCTCGACCCTGAAGGTCGAAGAGCTGATCTACGAACTGAAATCCAAGTACACCATCGTCATCGTCACCCACAACATGCAGCAGGCGGCCCGCGTATCGGACTACACCGCGTTCATGTACATGGGCAAACTGGTCGAATTCGGTGACACCGACACCCTGTTCACCAACCCGGCGAAGAAGCAGACCGAAGACTACATCACCGGTCGCTACGGCTAACTATTGGCCACAGGGTGCTTGTGTAGGAGCGGCCTTGTGCCGCGAAAGGGCTGCAAAGCAGCCCCGGCGATTTTTGCATCACGGCTGAAATCCTGGGGCCGCTTCGCGGCCCTTTCGCGGCACAAGGCCGCTCCTACAGGCCAGGGAACGACACGAATCACTTGAAGCTTGCAGCTGCTTCGCGGAGCGAAACGATGATCAACAAAGAAAGCCTTACCCACCACATCTCCCAGCAGTTCAATGCCGAGCTCGAGGAGGTGCGCAGCCACCTGCTGGCCATGGGCGGCCTGGTCGAGAAACAGGTGAACGACGCCGTCACCGCGCTGATCGAGGCCGATTCGGGCCTGGCCCAGCAGGTGCGCGAGGTCGATGAACAGATCAACCAGATGGAACGCAACATCGACGAGGAGTGCGTGCGCATCCTCGCCCGTCGCCAGCCGGCGGCCTCCGACCTGCGCCTGATCATCAGCATCTCCAAGTCGGTGATCGACCTGGAGCGCATCGGTGACGAATCGACCAAGATCGCCCGTCGCGCCATCCAGCTGTGCGAGGAAGGCGAGTCGCCGCGCGGCTACGTCGAGGTGCGCCACATCGGCGACCAGGTGCGCAACATGGTCCGCGACGCGCTGGACGCCTTCGCCCGCTTCGACGCCGACCTGGCGCTGTCGGTGGCCCAGTACGACAAGACCATCGACCGCGAATACAAGACCGCACTGCGCGAACTGGTCACCTACATGATGGAAGACCCACGCTCGATCTCCCGTGTACTCAGCGTGATCTGGGCCCTGCGTTCGCTGGAGCGCATCGGCGACCACGCGCGCAACATTTCGGAGCTGGTGATCTACCTGGTGCGTGGCACCGACGTGCGCCACATGGGCCTCAAGCGCATGAAAGCCGAGGTGCAGGGCGAAGCGTTCGATGAGGGCGAAATCGCTAATGTTCCGGCTGAACCGGACGATAAATAGGATTGCTCCCGAGCATGAACGCCCGGCAACCGCCGGGCGTTTTCGTTTGCGGTCGAGCACCAGCAGGCACCCGCGAACCGTGTGAGAAGTCCCGGCGTGACCAGTGGTTTGGCAAATGGCCATCAGTCGGCGGTATGCTAGCCGGGATTCAAGAGGAGTATCGATGAGTAAAGTGAATGTGCTGGTCGTGGACGATGCCCCGTTCATCCGCGACCTGGTAAAAAAGTGCCTGCGCAACGCCTTTCCCGGCGTGGTGATCGAGGACGCGGTCAACGGTCGCAAGGCCATGGCCATGCTGAGCAAGGAACGTTTCGACCTGGTCCTGTGCGACTGGGAGATGCCCGAGATGTCCGGCCTCGAGCTGCTGACCTGGTGCCGCCAGCAGGAAGAGATGAAGACCATGCAGTTCATCATGGTGACCAGCCGTGGTGACAAGGAAAACGTGATCCAGGCCATCCAGGCCGGTGTTTCCGATTTCGTCGGCAAGCCGTTCACCAACGAGCAGCTGCTGACCAAGGTGAAGAAGTCGCTGACCAAGATCGGCAAGCTCGATGCCCTGATGTCCAGCGCGCCGGCGCGGGTCAACTCGGCCTTCGCCAACGACTCGCTCAGCGCCCTGACCGGCGGTCGCCCGGAAGCGGCCAAGGTCGCGGCTCCGGCGCCTGTTGCCGCTGCTGCCAAGCCACTGATCAACGCACCGACGCCGAAGACTGCCGCCGCCGCGGCCCAGACTGGCCGTGGCCAAGGCCAACTGCGCCTGTCCAGTGGCACCCAGCCGTGCATGATCAAGGCCCTGAGCCTCAAGGAAGCCCTGCTGGTGGTGCGCCGCGGCACCAACCTGCCGCAGGTGCTCGAAGGCGCGGTGCTGGACCTGGAGCAAGGCGAGAATGCCGAAACGGCGCGGCTGAACGGCTACCTGCACGCCATTGCGGCGCTGGAACCCAAGCCTGAGAGCGACTGGCTGCAACTGACCTTCAAGTTCGTCGACCAGGATGCGCAGAAGCTCGACTACCTGTCGCGGCTGATCGCTCGCGGCACGGCGCAGAAGCACTTCACGCCCGGCGCCTGACGCCACCCTGGGCCCTGTAGGAGCGGGCTTGTCCCGCGATCACCCGCGAAGCGGGTGCCATACGCCGCGCAAGCCGCTCCTGCAGTCACCATCCGACCAACTGTCATATCCCTCTCAAATCCGGCTGCTAGGCTTCGACAGAACACAACTGTCAAAAAGCCACCATCATGCCGCCCGCCCGCCTGCTGCTGTTCTGTGCCTTGCTCACGGCCTCGGCGTCGTGCCTGGGCATGACCGTCTACAAGACTACCGACACCTTCGGCGTGGTCTCCTACTCCGACCGACCGAGCCCTGGGTCGAAAGCCTTTGTGTTCCGTGAGCCCATGGTCGAGCGCCTGGATGGCCAGGTTCGCCTGAAGACCGAGCCCTTTGCCGGTGGCGTGCGCTTTGTCGCCCGCAACGAACTGTTCGTGCCCATGGAGGTAGAGCTGCGCGTGGAGCGCCTGGCCAATGCCCAGGGCGGCAACGCCCCGCGCATCGTCCGACGGCTGGTGCCGCCGCGCTCGACCCAGGTGCTGAGCGTGGTCCAGGCCCGCCAGGGGAGCAGCCTCAGGTACGACACCAAGTTTCGCTATGCCATGGGCGACCCGGGCCAGCGCCCGCAGGGCTATCGCTATCCCTTCCCCTGGAAGGGCGGGCCGTTTCGTCTGAGCCAGGGTCCCAATGGCCGCTTCAGCCACTTCGGGCCCAAGGGGCGCTATGCCATGGACATCGCCATGCCCGAGGGCACGCCGATCATCGCGGCGCGGGGTGGGGTGGTGGTGAAGATCGAGAACAACCAGAGCGGGCGGGGCAACAACCCGGCGGGCAACTTCGTCAGGATCCTGCACCCGGACGGCACCATGGGCGTGTACCTGCACCTGATGCGCGGCTCGGTGGTGGTGGGCGAGGGGCAGCGGGTGGTCCAGGGGCAGGCGCTGGCCAAGTCGGGCAATACCGGCAACAGCAGCGGGCCGCACCTGCATTTCGTGGTACAGCGCAATGTGGGGTTGGCGCTGGAGTCGATACCGTATCAGTTCGACCGGCCGATTGGCGGGTTGCCGGATTTTACTGCCGGCAACCCTTGAGGCTTTCGCGGCACAAGGCCGCTCCTACAGGGGAATGCGATCTACTGTAGGAGCGGCCTTGTGCCGCGATAGGGCTGCAAAGCAGCCCCAGGGACATCAATCCAGCTTCAGCACCTTGGCCAGCACGATCTTCGGCCCTTTCATCTTCTTGATGATGATGCGCAGGCCTTCGACCTCCAGCACTTCCTCTTCCTCGGGCACGCGCTTGAGGGTCTCGTAGACCAGGCCGGCCAGGGTTTCCGCTTCGATGTGGTCGAGGTCGACGCCCAGCAGGCGCTCGACCTTGAACAGCGGCGTATCACCGCGTACCAGCAGCTTGCCTGGCTGATAGGCTAGGATGCCGCGCTCGGTCTTGCGGTGTTCGTCCTGGATATCGCCGACCAGCACTTCCAGCACGTCTTCCATGGTCAGGTAGCCGATCACCTTGCCATCGGCTTCCTCCACCAGCACGAAGTGCGCGCCGCCCTTGCGGAACTGCTCCAGCAGCTGGGCCAACGGCATGTGCCGCGACACGCGCTCCAGCGGGCGGGCGAGGTCTTCGAGGTCGATGGTCTCGGGCAGGTGATCCAGCTCGGCCAGTTCCAGCAGCAGGTCCTTGATGTGCAGCAGGCCGGTGAACTCCTCGCGCTCGGCGTCATACAGCGGGTAGCGGCTGAACTTGTGGCGGCGCAGCAGGGCGAGGATTTCCTTCAGTGGCGCATGGGCGTCGATGCTGACCATGTCCTCGCGGGAGTTGGCCCAGTCGACCACCTCCAGCTCGCCCATCTCCACGGCCGAGGCCAGCACGCGCATGCCCTGGTCGCTCGGGTCCTGGCCGCGGCTGGAGTGCAGGATCAGCTTGAGCTCCTCGCGGCTGTAGTGGTGCTCGTGGTGCGGCCCGGGCTCGCCTTGGCCGGCGATGCGCAGGATGGTATTGGCGCTGGCGTTGAGCAGGTAAATCGCCGGGTACATCGCCCAGTAGAACAGGTACAGCGGCACGGCGGTCCACAGCGACAGCAACTCCGGCTTGCGGATTGCCCAGGACTTCGGTGCCAGCTCGCCGACCACGATGTGCAGGTAGGAGATCACGAAGAAGGCGACGAAGAACGAGATCGCCTTGATCAGCTCGGGGCTGTCCACGCCCACGGCGGCCAGCAGCGGCTCGAGCAGATGGGCGAACGCCGGCTCGCCTACCCAGCCCAGGCCCAGGGAGGCGAGGGTGATGCCCAGCTGGCAGGCCGACAGGTAGGCGTCGAGCTGGTTGTGCACCTTGCGCAGGATGCTGCCACGCCAGCCATGCAGCTCGGCGATGGATTCGACCCGGGTGGAACGCAGCTTGACCATGGCGAACTCGGCGGCAACGAAGAAGCCGTTGAGCAGCACCAGGAACAAGGCGAAGAGAATCATGCCGAAATCGGCGAACAACGAGGTGAGGCTGATACCAGGGGAAGGGTCCATGATGGAGTTTTTACGGGGTCCGTCTTTGAATTGAAGAGAAAAAAAGTGCCAGCGATGGCTGGCACGGGGGATCCAATGTAGCGGCTGGAGCCGCAAAAGCAAAGGGGATGCGTCCCATCAAGGGGCAAGCCTGCTCCCACGATCGCTTAGGCAGTGCGTGGGAGCGGGCTTGCCCCGCGATGATTCAGGCTTTGCTTGACACCAATTGCGCTGGCGCGAAGTGGCAGGTAAAGGTGCTGCCATGCCCCGGCACGCTGCTGATTTCCAGCCGCCCGCGATGGCGCATCAGCACATGCTTGACGATCGCCAGCCCCAGCCCGGTGCCTCCGGTATTCGACGCGCGGCTGGAGTCGACCCGGTAGAAGCGTTCGGTCAGGCGTGGCAGGTGCTTGGCCTCGATCCCCACCCCCGAGTCCTGCACGCTCAGGTGCGCGCCCTGTTCGTCGGCCCACCAGCGGATGCGGATATTGCCTTCGTCCTGGGTGTACTTGACCGCGTTGAACACCAGGTTGGAGAACGCGCTGCGCAGTTCCGACTCACTGCCCTTGAGACGAATGCCAGGCGCCGCCTCCAGGCTGATGCGCTGGTTGCGCGGGCCGGACAGGGCCTGGGCGTCGTTCTTGATGGCACTGAGCAGGGTGTCGACCAGCACCGGCTGGTTGTCGGAGGGGTAGTCGGTGGCCTCGAGCTTGGCCAGCAGCAGCAGGTCGTTGAGCAGGGTCTGCATGCGCGAGCCTTGCGCGCTCATCTGCTGCAGGGCGCGGCTCCAGCGTGGATTCACGTCCTCGACGTTGTCCAGCAGCGTCTCCAGGTAACCGGTGATCACCGTCAGCGGCGTGCGCAGCTCGTGGGAGACGTTGGCGACGAAGTCCTTGCGCATCTGCTCGAGCTGGTGGATGCGGGTCACGTCGCGCACCAGCATCAGGTGTTCGTTGTTGCCGTAGCGGGTCAGGTGCAGCTGTACGCGCAGGCGGTCGTTGATCGGCGACGGGATCTCCAGCGGCTCGGCGTAGTTGTCCGACTCGAAGTACTCCTTGAAGCGCGGGTGGCGCACCAGGTTGGTCACCGGCTGGCCGCCGTCCTGCGGCGTCTTGAAGCCCAGCAGGGTCTCGGCGGCGCGGTTCCACCATTCCAGGTTGCCTTCGCTGTCGAGCATGATCACCGCGTCGCGCAGGGCCGCGGTGGACTCCTGGACCCGGTCGATCACTGCCTGCAGGCGACCTCGCACGCGCTGGTCGCGACGCTGCAGGTGGTAGATGCTGTCGAACACCTCGCCCCACAGGCCGTAGCCGTCGGGTGGCGCCTCGTCGGGCTGGTGGTTGCGCAGCCAGTCGTGCAGGCGCAGCAGTTGCTTCAGCGTCCAGCCCAAATACAGGGCCAGGCCGATGGCCAGGCTCCAGCCGTAGTAGCCGCTGACCAGCCCGCCGATCAGGCAGGCGGTGATCAGCAGGAGCATGTGGCGAATCAGGGTCGCGTGCCAGTTCTGGTTCAATTGACAGTCCTTGTACAGCGGGCGCCGGGGCTTCGATCAGCTCTTGGTCGAGAAGCGATAGCCGGTGCCGCGGACGGTTTGTACCAGATTTTCATAGGCTTCACCCAGCGCCTTGCGCAGGCGACGGATGTGCACGTCGACGGTGCGTTCCTCGACGTAGACGTTGCCGCCCCAGACCTGGTCGAGCAACTGGCCACGGGTGTAGGCGCGCTCCTGGTGGGTCATGAAGAACTGCAGCAGGCGGTATTCGGTAGGACCCATCTCGGCCGGCTTGCCGTCGATGGTCACGCGGTGACTGATTGGGTCGAGCAGCAGGCCGCCGACTTCGATCGGCGCCTCGCTGTCGCTCGGGCCGGTGCGGCGCAGCACGGCCTTCAGGCGCGCCACCAGCTCGCGGGGCGAGAACGGCTTGGTGATGTAGTCGTCGGCACCGACTTCCAGGCCCTGGATCTTGTTGTCTTCTTCACCCTTGGCGGTGAGCATGATGATCGGGATGTCGCCGGTCAGTTCGTCGCGCTTGAGGCGGCGGGCCAGCTCGATGCCCGAAGTGCCCGGGAGCATCCAGTCGAGCAGGATCAGGTCCGGCTTGCGGTCGACGATGATGGCGTGGGCCTGTTGCGAGTTCTCGGCCTCGAGGCAGTCATAGCCGGCCATTTCCAATGCAACGGCGATCATCTCGCGGATAGGCGCTTCGTCGTCGACGATCAGAATGTTTCTGCCAACCATGCTCAATTACCTCTCCCAGGAACGGTGTCTTGGCCCGCATTAGATAACGGAATTATTGCAGCTGTGTGACAGGGTGTTGGCCATTCTGGCGACATTGCGTGACTGGACTAGGCTTCAGGGGGCCGCCTGAGCGGCGTGCAAACCCTCCAACCCCCCGAAACAATGGTGATTCCAATGACACGACATACGCTGAGCTGGATGGCCCTTTGCGCTGCGCTGGCAGTGCCGGGGGTGGCGTCGGCTCATCACGCCATGGAAAAGGACGGCATGTGGGTCGATCATGACGGCATGACGCTGTACACCTTCGACAAGGATGCCGGTGGCAAGTCCATGTGCAACGGCGAGTGCGCCAAGAACTGGCCGCCGTTGATGGTGAAGAAGGACGACGAGGCGCCGAAGGACAAGTGGAGCCACGTCACTCGTGACGATGGCTCGATGCAGTGGGCCTATGACGGCAAGCCGCTGTACACCTTCGTCAAGGACAAGAAGGCCGGGGAGACCACCGGCGATGGCATGAAGGACGTCTGGCACGTCGCCAAGCCCTGAAGGTTGTTACCTGACCCTGTGGGAGCGGGTTTACCCGCGAATGCGATTTTCGCTGCACCATCGCATTCGCGGGTAAACCCGCTCCCACAGGGTGCGATGAAGTTCAGCGCAACGCGTAATCCAGCACCACCCCGCCAAAGATCAGCATCCCCGCCCAATGGTTGTGCAGAAACGCCTTGAAGCACGACTCCCGATCCAGCTTGCGTGTCGACCAGAACTCCCAGGCGAAGCACACCACCGCCGCCAGAAGCCCCAGGTGGAACCAGCCGCCCAGCTCGAAGCGGTTGCCCGCCAGCAGCAGGCAGCCCAGCGACAGCAGCTGCAAGGTCAGGATGATCACCCGGTCGGCCTCGCCGAACAGGATGGCGGTGGATTTCACGCCGATCTTCAGGTCGTCGTCGCGATCCACCATGGCGTAGTAGGTGTCGTAGCCCACCGTCCACAGCAGGTTGGCGATGTACAGCAGCCAGGCACTGGCCGGCAGCTCGCCGCCCGCGGCAGTGAAGGCCATCGGGATACCCCAGGAGTAGGCGGCGCCCAGCACCACCTGCGGGTAGTAGGTGTAGCGCTTCATGAACGGGTAGCAGAACGCCAGGGCGACCGCGCCGAACGACAGCCACACCGTGGTGGCGTTGGTGCACAGCACCAGCAGGAAGCTTACCCCCACCAGCAGGGCGAACAACACCAGCGCTTCGCGGGGTTTGACCCGGCCGCTGGCCAGTGGCCGGTCGGCGGTGCGCTTGACGTGGCCGTCCACCTTGCGGTCGGCGAAGTCGTTGATGCAGCAGCCGGCGGCGCGCATCAGCACCACGCCGAGGCCGAAGATCAGCACGTTGGCCAGGGTCGGCGAGCCGTTGCCGGCGATCCACACCGCCGACAGCGTCGGCCACAGCAGCAGGTAGATGCCGATCGGGCGGTCCATGCGGCTCAGCTGGATGAAGTCCCAGGCCCGTGGGTGCAGGCGGTTGAGCGACTTGAGCAGTTGCAGGTACATCAGCGGTTCTCCTCCTTGGCCGCGTGCCACATAGCGGGCAGGAACACCTCGGCCACCAGCAGGTCGAGGCCGTCACGCTCGAAGCGCGAGCGTCGCCCCCAAAGCCCCGCGCTGGCGACCTCAGCGGGCAGCCAGGGCTGTGGATAACTGCACACTTCGATCGGGTGGCGGACGAACGCCTGGTCACAGAACAGCAGCTCGCCCAGCGAGCGGCTGCCCAGGGTCTCCAGGTCCAGCCCGCCGCGTTCCAGCGCCGTGCGGCTGGCCACGCTGCGGGCGAACACCCACGGATGGCCATGGCCGCGCAGGTAGACCTCGCGCACCCAGCCCTGGGCGCCGGGGGCAAGGCTCAAGGCGGCGCATTCGTCATCGCGCAGAGGCTGCCAGCCCTCGAACAGGGGGGTGACGCTGAAGTGGTCGTGGGAGAGGCGGGTCAGGCGACGGGTCAGGGAGCCTTCGTCGAACAGCCAGCCCAGGGTCGGCTGGTCGAGGCTGGTCGCCAGCTGCGGATACGCCAGCCACGCGACAGCGGCTGCTTGCGGGGTTTCGTACGGCACGTCGGTATGCTTGATACAGGCCAGAGAGGCGGCGAGCTTAGCATGTTTGCCCGGACTGCTTGCATACTGCTGGCAGGGCCAGTACAAAGCCCCCACGAATTGCGCGGTGGCCCCTTCGCGGGCAAGCCCGCTCCCCCAGGTACAGCGCAGCCCTCGGGAACTGCGCGCCCCTTGTAGGAGCGGGCTTGCCCCGCGATGAGGCCGTCAGCTGCAACGCACCCTTAAGCCTGACCGAGGAACAGCAGTAAATGAAGAAGTGGCAATGTATTGTCTGCGGCCTGATCTACGACGAGGCCCAAGGCTGGCCGGACGACGGCATCGCCCCCGGCACCCGTTGGGAGGACGTACCGGAAGACTGGCTGTGCCCCGACTGCGGCGTGGGCAAGAGTGATTTCGAAATGATCGCCATTGGCTGATCGCAACCCTGGCTTGAAGAAGGAACGCACGACATGACGTCCCCCGTGGTGATCATCGGTACCGGCCTTGCCGGCTACAACCTGGCGCGAGAGTTTCGCAAGCTCGACGGCGACACGCCGTTGTTGCTGATCACCGCCGACGACGGTCGCTCCTACTCCAAGCCCATGCTGTCCACCGGCTTCGCCAAGCAGAAGGACGCCGACGGCCTGTGCATGGCCGAGCCGGGCGCCATGGCCGAGCAGCTCAAGGCCGAGATTCGCACCCATACCCGAATCAGCGGCATCGACCCGGGCCACAAGCGCCTGTGGATCGGCGAGGAAGCGGTGGAGTACCGCGACCTGGTGCTGGCCTGGGGCGCGCAGACCGTGCAGGTGCCGGTCGAAGGCGATGCGGGTGAGCTGATCTTCCCGATCAACGACCTGGAGGACTACGCACGCTTTCGCGCCGCGGCCGCGGGCAAGCAGCGTGTGCTGATCCTCGGTGCCGGCCTGATCGGTTGCGAGTTCGCCAACGACCTCAGTCTGGGCGGCTTGCAGTGCGAGGTCGTCGCCCCCTGTGAGCAGGTGATGCCGACCCTGCTGCACCCAGCTGCCGCCGCGGCCGTACAGGCGGGCCTGGAAGGGCTGGGCGTGCGCTTTCACCTCGGCCCGGTGCTGACCCGCCTGCAGCGTGCAGGGGAGGCGCTCGAAGCGCACTTGTCAGATGGCAGCGTGATTCCCTGTGACCTGGTGGTGTCGGCCATCGGCCTGCGTCCGCGCACCGACCTGGCGGCAGCGGCGGGGTTGCGGGTCAACCGTGGCGTCGCGGTGGACCGCCAGCTGCGTACCTCCCATGCCAACATCTTCGCCCTGGGCGACTGTGCCGAGGTCGATGGCATCAACCTGCTGTACGTCATGCCGCTGATGACCTGCGCCCGTGCCCTGGCCCAGACCCTGGCCGGTAACCCGACCGCGGTGGCCTACGGCCCGATGCCGGTCACCGTGAAGACCCCGGCCTGTCCGCTGGTGGTATCCCCGGTGCCGCCCGGCCATGAGGGCACCTGGGTGGTCGAAGGCAGCGGCGCCGACCTGAAAGTGCTCTGCCACGGTGCCGATGGCCAGCTGCTGGGCTACGCCCTGACCGGCGGCGCGGTCATGGAGAAACTGGCGCTGAATCGCCAGTTGCCACCCTTGATGGCGTAAATAGCTGGCGTTCTGTCGGAATTATCCTGTTCTTGCCGCGACAATGGCCGCCCAGATACTGGCGCGGCCCCGGTCGGCGTGCCATCCTCACTGGCGTCTGCCGCAGCCTAGAGCCTGCGGTGCCTTGAACGCTGCTCCCTTCGGCAGCACGGCATAACAACAAGAAATCCCGTCAAAGAGGCTTCACTATGCGTAAACCAGAACTCGCCGCCGTCATCGCCGAAAAGGCCGATCTGACCAAGGAAAAGGCCAACCAGGTCCTCAACGCGATTCTCGACAGCATCACCGGCGCGCTCGACAAGGACACCGTCACCCTGGTCGGTTTCGGCACCTTCGAAAAACGCCACCGTGGCGCCCGCACCGGCAAGAACCCGCAGACCGGCCAGCCGGTCAAGATCAAGGCCAGCAACACCGTCGCCTTCAAGCCGGGCAAGAACCTGCGCGACAGCGTCAACGCACCGGCCAAGCCTGCCAAGAAAAAGTGACCGAACAGGTTCACCAGACGGGCGCCTGGAGGCGCCCGTTGCGTTTCTGGTAAGCAAATGCGGCGAACTTGCATAAACAGGGCGAGAAACGGATAAACTGCGCGACTCAGTCACTTTTCATTCGAGGCGTGTTGATGAAGTTTCGCTTTCTTCTCTGGGCCATGGGGCTGCTGATGGCCAAGGCCAGCCGCAACAACCCGGCGTTCCAGCAGCAGCTGCAGGACAAGGACCTGGTCTTCCAGATGCAGACGCTCGACGGCAAGGTCGCCCGGCACTTCATCGTCAAGGACCTGCGCATCAGCAGCAAGGGCGGCCTGCACCCGCAGCCGGCCTTCGCCATCGCCTTCAAGGACGCCGCCTACGGCTTCGCCACGCTGCAGGCCGGTAACAAGCAGCTGGCGTTCATGCAGGGGATTCAGGAGAAGAACATTCAGATCAAGGGCAATCCGGCGCTGGTGATCTGGTTCCAGGGCTTGATGAAGTACCTGAAGCCGAAGAAGAAGGCCTGACATTTCAGGCGCAGAGCTTCTCTGTAGGAGCGGCCTTGTGCCGCGAACGGGCTGCGAAGCGGCCCCAGCAATTTCAATAATGGCGCAGACCAGCTGGGGCTGCTGCGCAGCCCTTTCGCGGCACAAGGCCGCTCCTACAGGGTGATCTTAATGCGAGTGCGGCGCGTGGAACTGCGACGCCAGTTCGCGCAGCAGGGCCTCGGCCTCCAGCACCTTGTTCACCACCTCTTCGGCCTTCTCTCGAGTCAGCCCCAGGCGCTCGAGCAGGGCATCCGGGATCTCATCCTTCGGCCCCGAGCCGATCCCCCGGGCGCGCAGCAGGCGCGTCGCCAGGCACACCAGGTTGGGGAACGCCGCATAATCGCCGTCGTACGCCGGATCGTGCTGGAAACGCAGGGCCGTGGACAGCTCATCGGGCATGTCCCACAGCTTCATCAGCCAGGCCCCGATCTGTTCACGGCTGATCCCCAGCAGGTGCTGTTCCACATAGCTGTGGCATAGGTGCGGGTTGACCTCCAGGTGGCGGCAGATCAGCGAGAAATGCGGCGGGAAGACATGGGCCAGCAACAGGTAGCCGAAGTTGTGCAGCAGGCCGGCCAGGTAGGTCAGGCCCGCTTCCGGGCGCTCGGCGCGCGGCATGGCGCGGGTCAGGCCCTCGATCACCGCGGCGGTGTAGATCGACTGCTGCCAGTACGGCGTGGCCTGTTGCGGATGGTCCTTGGGCAGGCTCAGGGTCTTGCCCAGCGCCAGGCCGAGGGCCAGGTTGATCACCAGGTCGAAGCCCAGCACACGGACGATGGCGTCCTCCACCGAGCGAATCTTGCCGGGCGAGGCGTAGTACGGGGAGGCAGCCCAGCTGACCACCTGCGCGGCCAGGGCCGGGTCGGTCTCCACCACGCCGGTGATGTCGTCGATGCTGGCATTGGGGTCGACGCGCAGCTTGATGATCTTCTGCGCGGTGTCGGCCAGCGGCGGAATCTCGATGGTCTGCTCCAGGCGTTGCTGGATGCGACGGGCGGTGAAGGCCTGGACGGCGCGGATGACTTCCTTGGGAGGGCCGTCCAACGGGTCGAAACTCAGGCGAATATCGCTGATCTGCTGGCCGAAGGTGCTGGCGCTGGCCTTGAACAGCATCTTCTTGAAGGCCGTCCTGCCGATTTCCAGGAGCAGGCCGGCTTCGCCGGACTGGATCAGTACCGTCTCGTTGTCGAGCAAGCTCTTTTCGTACTGGCACGGCGAGCTGGTCAGGGCGGGAATCGCCGGCAGGGCCTTGAGGTGATGCTTGTCGAGCATCTGCTTCAGGCGCTCCAGCGGCACGGCCTTGAGCTTGCGGCCGGTCAGCTCTTCGAGGCGCTTGAGGTCCAGCAACTGGCTTTGCGGGAACAGCACCATCAAGGCACCGATCTCGTCATCGAGCAGCACGGCCTGTACCCGCGAGGCGGCCGGCAGCCCCGGGTGCTCGGGCACCTCGCGGAAGCTGACGCCGAGCTTGTCGAGCAACAGCCGGATGACAGACGGTGCGTGTAGGGTTGCGGTATCCAGGGCAACTTCAGTCATGGCCTGTATCCAATCATTCTGTAAACGCGAAGTATAACCAGCCTGGCCGCCAAGCTGGATCCATTATGGGACGGGCGTCACACCTGGCCATATTGTTGACCGTGGCGCAGCCAGCGGTCGAGCAGCGGGCTGACGTGGTCGGGCCAGCGTGCCAGCAGGGCCTGGGCGGCGTCGCGCACGGCCGGCAGCAGGTCGGCGTCGCGCATCAGGTCGGCGACCTTGAACTGTAGCAGGCCGGTCTGGCGGGTCCCGAGCATCTCGCCGGGGCCACGCAATTCCAGGTCCTTCTCTGCTATGACGAATCCGTCGTTGGTTTCCCGCATGATGCCCAGGCGCTCACGGCCGATCTGCGACAGCGGCGGGTGGTAGAGCAGCACGCAGTGACTCACCGCGCTGCCACGGCCGACCCGGCCACGCAGCTGGTGCAATTGGGCCAGGCCCAGGCGCTCGGGGTTCTCGATGATCATCAGGCTGGCATTGGGCACGTCGACGCCGACCTCGATCACCGTGGTGGCCACCAGCAGTTGCAGGTCGCCGGCCTTGAACTCGGCCATCACCGCGGCCTTTTCCGCAGGCTTCATGCGCCCGTGGATCAGGCCCACGCGCAGCTCGCCCAGGGCGCTGCCCAGCTCCTCGAAGGTGCTCTCGGCAGCCTGGCAGGTCAGTTCCTCGGATTCTTCGATCAGGGTGCACACCCAATAGGCCTGGCGGCCTTCGGCGCAGGCAGCGCGGACCCGCTCGACCACCTCGAAGCGGCGGCTGTCGGCGACCAGCACGGTGTTCACCGGGGTGCGCCCGGGCGGCAGCTCGTCGAGGATCGAAGTGTCCAGGTCGGCATAGGCGCTCATGGCCAGGGTGCGCGGGATCGGCGTGGCGGTCATGATCAGCTGGTGCGGGCACAGCTGGCCCATGACGCCCTTCTTGCGCAGGGCCAGGCGCTGCTGCACGCCGAAGCGGTGCTGTTCGTCGATGATCGCCAGGGCCAGGTGCTTGAACTGCACTTCGTCCTGGAACAGCGCGTGGGTGCCGACCACCATGGGCGCGCCATTGGCGATCTGCTCCAGGGCACTGGCGCGGGCCTTGCCCTTGAGCTTGCCGGCCAGCCAGGCGACTTCGATGCCCAATGGCTCGAGCCAGCGCTTGAAGGTGATGAAATGCTGCTCGGCGAGGATCTCGGTGGGCGCCATCAACGCCACCTGGTAGCCGGCCTCCAGGGCCTGCAGCGCCGCCAGGGCGGCGACCACGGTCTTGCCGGCGCCGACGTCGCCCTGCACCAGGCGCATCATCGGCTCCGCCTGGCTGAGGTCGTAGGCGATCTCGTTGCCGACGCGCTGCTGGGCGCCGGTCGGGCTGAAGCCGAGGTTGGCCAGGTACTGCGCCGGCAGCCGGCTGGCCTTGGGCAGTACAGGCGCCCGCAGGCTGCGCAGACTCTCGCGCAGGCGTTGCTGCGACAACTGGTGGGTCAGCAGCTCTTCGAAGGCCAGGCGGTGCTGGGCCCAGTGATGGCCTTCGGCGAGTTCGTCGAGGTCGGCGTCTGCCGGCGGGTTGTGCAGGTAGCGGATGGCGTCGCTGAGCGGCGCCAGCTGGTAGTCGCGGGCCAGTTCGTCGGGCAGCCAGTCGGGCAGGCTGCGCGGGCCGAGCAGGCCGAGGCTCTGCTGGCACAGCAGGCGCAGGCGCTGTTGGGTCAGGCCTTCGGTGGTCGGGTAGATCGGTGTCAGCGTCTGTTCGACCGGCGGCGGTGCTTCGTCGCCGTTCAGTGCCCGGTATTCCGGGTGGTAGATCTCCAGCCCCGAGGCGCCGGGGCGGGCTTCACCATAGCAGCGCAGGTGGGTGCCACGCTTGAGGCCCTCCTTCTGCGCATTGCTGAAATGGTAGAAGCGCAGGCTCAGCGTACCGCTGCCGTCGCCCAGGCGCACCACCAGGCTGCGGCGCTTGCCCATGGTCACGTCGGCCCCGCTGACCACGCCCTCGATCACCGCGTCCTGGCCTGGACGCAACTGGCCGATGGGCACCACGCGGGTGCGGTCCTGGTAGCGCAGCGGCAGGTGGAACAGCAGGTCCTGCAGGTTCTCCAGGCCGACCTTGGCGAGTTTTTCCGCCATGGCGTCGCCTACGCCCTTGAGTGTGGTGACCGGGACGTTCGACAGCTCGGTCATGGGTTCAGGCCGGTTGTTCCACCGGCGGCTTGGCCACCGAGCAGAGGCGGATCGAGTCGGCGAGGATCTCGATGGCCTTCGGCCGCGGGAAGCTGGCACGCCAGGCGATGGCCACGGTGCGGAACGGTGCGGGCGCGGTCAGCGGACGGACTTCGATGACGCCCGGCGCGTAATGATGGCTGTGCACCGCCGACAGCGGCAGGATCGACACGCCCAGGCCCGAGGCGACCATGTGGCGGATGGTTTCCAGCGAGCTAGACTCGACCGTGGTGTGCTTGGAGCCTTCACCACCCTTGTTCAGGGTCGGGCAGGCCTCGAGTACCTGGTCGCGGAAGCAGTGACCCTCGCCGAGCAGCAGCAGGCTCTTGTCGTTGAGCATGGCGGTGTCGATGGTGTCCTTGGCGGTCCACGGGTGGTCGGCCGGCATCAAGGCGCAGAACGGCTCGTCGTACAGCGGCAGGGTCAGCACGTCGGCCTCGTTGAACGGCAGGGCGATGATCACCGCGTCCAGTTCGCCGTTGCGCAGCTTTTCGCGCAGCACGTGGGTGAAGTTCTCCTCGATGTACAACGGCATCTGCGGCGCCACGCGGTGCAGCTGCGGGATCAGGTGCGGGAACAGATAGGGGCCGACGGTGTAGATGGCGCCGACCTTGAGTGGCGCGGTCAGCTGGTTCTTGCCGGCCTGGGCCAGCTCGCGGATGCCCTGGGCCTGCTCCAGTACCTTCTGCGCCTGGGCGACGATGCTCTCGCCGACCGGCGTGAGGCGCACCGCGCTCTTGCTGCGCTCGAAGATCAGCACGCCGAGTTCGTCCTCGAGCTTCTTCACGCCCACCGACAGGGTCGGCTGGCTGACGTGGCAACGCTCGGCCGCGTGGCCGAAGTGCTGCTCTTGCGCGAGGGTGACGATATAGCGAAGTTCGGTGAGGGTCATAACGTGCGTCCATGAAGTTGCGGCCCCAGCATAGCGGCTGCAATTGATAGACGCACGTTATCAGACTTGCCGTTTTGTGACAGAAACAAAAAACGTCAACGTCGGTCCAGCGAGTAGACGAACGGCGCGACGACTTCGATCGTGCCATTGTTCAGCAACTCCGCCGGAGGCTTGGGCACCGTGCCGGCACGGCGGATCATCTCCAGCGTGGCCCGGTCCAGCGCCGCGCTGCCTGAACCGCCGGCCAGCGCGTACGAGACCACCTTGCCTTCGGCGTCGACCACGAAGCGCAGGCGGTTGATGCCCTGCAGTCCACGACGGCGAGCGTCCTCGGGGTACTTCTTGTACTTAGCCAGGTGGCGCAGCAGGTCGCTCTGCCAGCTCGGCAGGGCGTTGCTGTTGGACGCGATGCTCGGCTGCGGCGCCGCCGACTTCTGCGGTGGCGTGTTGCTCGGCGGGGTGTCCGCGACATCGTCCTTGGCCGGTGGCTCGTCCTTTGGCGGCTCAAGCTTCTTCTCGGGCTTGGGCGGCTGTGGCTTGGCCTTGGGCTTGGGTGGCTTGGGGATGGCGATCTTCGGCTTCGGCGCCTCTGCCAGCTTCGGCAGCGGCGGTTCCTCGACCGGCGTCGGCGGTTTCGGGGCGGCCTTGGGCGGCGGCGGCGGCGCGGGCTCGGGCAGCGGTGCCAGCTCGACCATCATCGCTGCCGGCGGCAACTCGAGGGCCTGGGGCACCGACCAGTTGAGCGTCAGCAGCACGGCGACCGCGTGCACACCCAGCACGATCGCCAGGCTGCCACCGTAGCGCGCCATGTTTGAGCGCGTTTTCGTCATTTCTTGGCTGCCGTCTCGAGTCCGACCAGGCCGACCTTGAGGTAGCCGGCGGCGCGCATGGTGTTCATCACTTCCATCAGGTCGCCGTAATCGACGCCCTTGTCAGCCTGGAAGAAGATGGTGGTTTCCTTGTCGCCCTTGGTCTTGGCGTCGAGCATGGCGCCAAGCTGGTCGCGCTGGGCCACCTCGTCATCGCCGAGGTAGAGCTTCTTGTCGGCCTTGACGCTGACGAACACCGGCTTCTCGGGCCTCGGCGCGGGCTTCGCGGTCGAGGCGGGCAGGTCGACCTTGATGTCGACCGTGGCCAGGGGCGCCGCGACCATGAAGATGATCAGCAGCACCAGCATCACGTCGATGAACGGCGTGACGTTGATTTCGTGGTTCTCGGCGAGGTCATCGCCACCTTCGTTGAGATGCAGGCCCATGGCTTACCCCACTTTCACCATGTGCGGGGCGGCGCGCTCGCTGCCCTGGTGGTCCAGATCGCGGCTGACCAGCAGCAGCACCTGGGCGGAGGCGTCGGACACCTGTGCCTTGTAGCCGGCGATGGAGCGGGCGAAGACGTTGTAGATGACCACGGCCGGGATCGCGGCGACCAGGCCCAGGGCGGTGGCCAGCAGGGCCTCGGCGATGCCCGGGGCGACCACGGCGAGGTTGGTGGTCTGGGTCTTGGCGATGCCGATGAAGCTGTTCATGATGCCCCACACGGTGCCGAACAGGCCGACGAACGGCGCGGTGGAACCGATGGTGGCCAGTACGCCGGTGCCACTGCTCATGGTGCGGCCACTGGCGGCTACCAGGCGCTCCAGGCGGAAGCTGACGCGTTCCTTGATGCCTTCCTTCTCGCGGGCGTTGGCCGACAGGCGCATCTCTTCGAGGGCGTCATGCACCAGGGTGTGGGCCAGGGTGCCTTCCTTGTTCGACACCTCGCTGGCCTCTTTCAAGCTTACCGAGCGCTTCAGGGCGGCGATCTCGCCACGCAGGCGGCGCTTGGCGCCCATCAGCTCGAAGCCCTTGGCGATCCAGATGGTCCAGGTGATGATCGAGGCGATGGCCAGGCCGATCATCACGGCCTTCACCACCACGTCTGCGTTCTTGTACATGCCCCATGGGGACAGGTCGTGGGCCATGCCCAGCGAGGTGTCTTCGACCATCGCCTGCACGTTCTCGTCGGCTGGAGCCTGACCTTCCACCGGCGCATTTGCGTCAGCAGGCGCGGCGACCGGGGCCTGGCCTTCGGCGGCAGGCGTGGCCGGAGCGGCGGCAGCGGCGGGTGCCGGGGTGGCGGCGACAGGCTCATCGGCCATGGCTGCCGGGGCCAGTACCAGGCTGAACATCAGCGCGGCAATGGCGCGCCAGGCGCGCGACGGGGTTGGCGAAGCGGAAGGTTGAGTACGTGTCATGCTGGCCGGACCTGATGAAGAGAAATGGGTTGAGTTCTTCAAGGCCTCGAAGCAGGCCGAGAACAGACAGGGTCGCCATTATTGCAAGTAATTCTTGTTAACAAAAGTAATACTGTTGCTTTTTTTGACCTTGGTATAGCCGTTTATCGCGCTAACCCGATAGCCTGTGCCTTTCGCATTAGGAGGTTTGGTATGTCAGACGTTTCAGCTTTGATCGTGGGTTGCGGTGATGTGGGCAGCCGCCTGGCCCGTCAACTGCTTGCTCAAGGCTGGCAGGTCAGCGGCTTGCGCCGTTCGGTCGATCAGTTGCCCGAAGGGGTTCGGCCGATCGCCGCCGATCTGGCCGAGCCGCAGATACCGAGCGCCTGGCCTGAGCAGGGGCCTGATTACCTGGTGTATTGCGTGGCGGCCAGCCAGCACGATGAAGCCGGCTACCAGGCGGCCTATGTCGAAGGTTTGCGCCATGTGCTGGGATGGCTGGCGGCGAAAGGGCAGCGGCCGCGACGCCTGGTGTTCGTGTCCAGTAGCAGCGTGTATGCGCAGCAGGACGGTGAATGGATTGCCGAAGCGGCAGCCACGCAGCCCGAGGGCTATTCCGGCAAGGTAATGCTCGAGGCCGAGCGGCTGGCGCTGGACAGCGGCATTCCCGCGACGATCGTGCGCCTGACCGGCATCTATGGTCCGGGGCGCGAGTGGTTGCTGAGTCAGGTGCGCCAGGGTTATCGCGTGGCCGAGGAGCCACCGTTGTACGGCAATCGCATTCATGCCGAGGATGCCGCCGGCCTGATGGCGCACCTGCTGCGGGCCGATGCCCGGGGTGTTGCGCTGGATGACTGCTATATCGGCGTGGATGACGATCCGGCGCCGCTGGCCGAGGTGGTGGCCTGGCTGCGTGAATACCTGGGCGTTACCCAGTGGTCGGATGAGCAGCGGGTGCGGCGCACCGGCAGCAAGCGTTGCAGCAATGCGCGGGCGCGGGCGTTGGGATGGGTGCCGCAGTACCCGAGCTATAAAGAGGGGTATGCGGCCATTCTCGAGGGAAGAAACTAACCTTCAAGGCTTGATGCGCCCCCCTGTAGGAGCGGCCTTGCGCCGCGAAAGGGCCGCGCAGCGGCCCCGGCAACTCTGAGATCCTGGGGCTGCTTCGCAGCCCTTTCGCGGCGCAAGGCCGCTCCTACAGAGGGCGTGCGTGCTTCAGTCTTTCTCCAGCACCCACTGCCGCGCACCGGCGGCCAGTTGCGGCATTTCATCCGGCTGGGCGCGGTTCACCGCCTGGAAGATTTCCAGGGTGTCGCCGTCGCGCTTGAAGATCCACGGCGCGCCACGCTGGTTGCGCTCCAGCCACAGGCTGTCGTTGCCATCGCCCATGGTCGCGCAGTCGCCCGCCAGGCACAGGGCGAAGCGGTCGGGGCCGGGCAGGCCGGTGACGTTGCCGGTGTCGCTGAAGCGCACCACGGCGCCCTTGCCCTGGCCTTCGACGATCTTCCAGTCGCCGCCCAGGTATTGCTGGTACAGCGCCTTCTCGAAGCTGCCGCCCAGCGGCGCGTTCTGAGGGCCTTCGCTGCGCACGAAGGTTTGCTGGTGACCGGACGGGTCGATCGCCAGCAACTCGTCGCCGTCGAGCTTGAGCTGTTCGACCAGGCCACCTTCGAAGCTGACCTGCCAGTCCTTCTCGTTGGCGCTCAGGCGCCCGTCGGCAGCCTCGAAGCCATTGCTGAAGCTGGCCTGCTGGTTCTTGACGTCGATCTTCCATTCGAACACCGGGCCCTGGGCGTCGAGGGCCTGACGCAGGCTGGTGCCTTTGCGGGCGGCGTCGATGGCGGCCTGGTTGATCCAGGTGCCGTTGAAGTCTTCGGGTTTGTGGCTGGCGCAGCCGCCCAGGAGCAGGGCTGCCAGCGCGAGAGGCAATGCGTGGCGCATGGGGGAAACCTTGGGGCAGGAGAGGATGGTGACGGGCGTGGCGCCCGTCACCGGGGGTATTACTCGAGGACCAGGATCGCGTCCATCTCGACCTGGGCACCCTTCGGCAGAGCAGCTACGCCGATGGCGGCGCGGGCCGGGTAAGGCTGTTCGAAGTAACGGCCCATGATTTCGTTGACCTTGGCGAAGTGGCTCAGGTCGGTGAGGAAGATGTTCAGCTTGACGATGTCCTTGAACGAACCGCCAGCGGCTTCGGCCACCGACTTCAGGTTCTCGAACACCTGGACGGTCTGGGCTTCGAAGCCTTCGACCAGCTCCATGGTCTTCGGATCGAGCGGGATCTGGCCCGACATGTACACGGTATTGCCAGCCTTGATCGCTTGCGAGTAGGTGCCGATGGCGGCAGGGGCCTTGTCGCTGGTGATGACGGTCTTGCTCATGATGACTCCTTGCGGTTGGCGGACTACGCACGCATCCGGGTGATGCGGACCACGCCGGTCAAGGTGCGCAGCTTCTTGATCACGCGGGCCAGGTGCACGCGGTCGTGCACGCTGACCACCAGTTGGACCACGCTGATACGGCCGTCGCGTTCGTCCATGCTGATTTTCTCGATGTTGCCGTCGGCGGCGTTGACGCTGCTGGCCAGCAGCGCGATCAGGCCGCGCTGGTGTTCCAGTTCGACGCGCAGTTCGACGTTGAACTCGCCGGTGATGTCCTTGGCCCAGGAGAGCTGCAGGCACTTCTCAGGGTTGTGGCGGACTTCACTGATGTTGCGGCAGTCTTCCAGGTGCACGACCATGCCCTTGCCGGCCGACAGATGGCCGACGATCGGATCGCCCGGGATCGGGGTACAGCACTTGGCGTAGCTGAGCACCAGGCCCTCGGTGCCGCGGATCGCCAGCGGGCCTTCCGGCGCCGGCAGTTGCTCGCCTTCGGCGGACAGCAGGCGGCGGGCGACCACGTAGGCCATGCGGTTGCCCAGGCCGATGTCCTCGAGCAGGTCCTCGAGCAGTTCCAGGCGGTACTCGGCGAGGATCGACTGGATGCGTTCCTGGGGGATCTTTTCCAGGCTGCTGTCGAAGCCGGTCAGCACCTTGTTCAGCAGGCGCTCGCCGAGGCTGATGGACTCGGAGCGGCGCTGTTGCTTGAGGGCGTGGCGGATGTGCGTGCGTGCCTTGCCGGTGACCACGAAATTGAGCCAGGCCGGGTTCGGCCGGGCGCCCGGGGCGCTGACGATCTCGACGGTGGAGCCGCTCTGCAGTGGCTCGGACAGTGGCGCCAGGCGGCGGTTGATGCGGCAGGCGATGCAGCTGTTGCCGACGTCGGTGTGCACCGCGTAGGCGAAGTCGACGGCGGTGGAGCCCTTGGGCAGCTCCATGATCCGGCCTTTGGGGGTGAAGACGTAGACCTCGTCCGGGAACAGGTCGATCTTCACGCTCTCGATGAATTCCAGCGAGTTGCCGGCGCGCTGCTGCAGCTCGAGGATGCCCTTGACCCACTGGCGGGCGCGGGCGTGGCTGCCCTTGGGTTGTTCTTCCTCGTTGGACTTGTACAGCCAGTGCGCGGCAATGCCGTTGTTGGCCATCTCTTCCATTTCGCGGGTGCGGATCTGGATCTCGATGGGCACGCCGTGCATGCCGAACAGCGTGGTGTGCAACGACTGGTAGCCGTTGGCCTTGGGGATCGCGATGTAGTCCTTGAACCGGCCCGGCAGCGGCTTGTACAGGTTGTGCACGGCGCCGAGCACGCGGTAGCAGGTGTCGACCTTGTCGACGATGATGCGGAAGGCGTACACGTCCATGATCTCGGTGAAGGCGCGGCGTTTGCCGCGCATCTTCTTGTAGATGCCATAGAGGTGTTTCTGCCGGCCGCTGACCTCGCCCTGGATGCCGTCGGCGGCCAGGCAGTTGGCCAGCGAGGTCTCGATCTTGGCGACGATTTCCTTGCGGTTGCCCCGCGCGCTCTTGACCGCCCGGTGGATCAGCGACGAACGCATCGGGTGCATGGCCTTGAAACCGAGGTCCTCGAACTCGACGCGCACGGTGTGCATCCCCAGGCGGTTGGCGATGGGGGCGTAGATCTCGAGGGTTTCCTTGGCGATGCGTCGGCGTTTTTCGCCGGACAGCACTTCCAGGGTGCGCATGTTGTGCAGGCGGTCGGCCAGCTTGACCAGGATCACGCGGATATCGCGGGCCATGGCCATGGCCATCTTCTGGAAGTTCTCGGCCTGCGCCTCGGCCTTGGTCTCGAAGTTCATCTGGGTCAGCTTGCTGACCCCGTCGACCAGTTCGGCGACGGTCTCGCCGAATTGCTGGCTCAAGGCTTCCTTGGCGATGCCGGTGTCTTCGATCACGTCGTGCAGCATGGCCGCCATCAGGCTCTGATGGTCCATGTGCATGTCGGCGAGGATGCTGGCGACCGCCAGCGGATGGGTCACGTAGGGCTCGCCGCTGCGGCGGCGCTGGCCATCGTGGGCCTGCTCGGCGTAGAAGTAGGCCCGGCGAACCAGGTTGACCTGTTCGGGGCCCAGGTAAGTCGACAGCCGTTCGGCGAGGGCTTCTATACCCGGCATGGTTTCACCTCTCGCTGAAGAAGAGGGCCTTGCGCCGCACGGTGTCGACTGGGCATCAATCAGACGGCCTCGTTGTTCTCGTCCTCGAACGCGGCGAATACCGGATCCTCGGTGACGATCTCTTCGGCGGCGATGAACTCTGGAGTGACGATGCCTTCGGCGATTTCACGCAGGGCGACGACGGTCGGCTTGTCGTTTTCCCACGCAACGCGTGGCTCTTTGCCGCCGGTAGCCAGCTGGCGGGCGCGCTTGGTCGAGAGCATGACCAGCTCAAAGCGGTTATCCACGTGTTCCAGGCAGTCTTCAACAGTTACGCGGGCCATGGTCTTCCTCAGTAGCAAATGCGGTAGGCGTGCGCCCAGAATGGGCAGGCGGACTCGATAGTTTAAAAAATCACCAGCCAATAGGGAAGGGCTGTTTTGTCGGGTGTGCCTGTGGCGCTTCTATCGCGGGGCAAGCCCGCTCCCACGTTGCCCCGTTTCGGGGACACATTCGTGGGAGCGGGCTTGCCCCGCGATAGGGCCGATCCAGACAACTGGAGCCCACCGCCGATGCCCGACAATAGCCTGCCGTCCATCGCCGACACAACCGCCCCTGACGCGTTAACGCAACATTGCGTCGCGCAGGCGCGGGGTCAGCTCCTCGAACAGCGTCTGCACCGAGCGCAGGGCGCGGCAATCGGGTCGGGTCAGCAACCACAGCTGGGTGTCGCAGCCGGGCAGCGGGCCGCTCAGCGCCTCGACGCCGGGCAGGTCGTGGACCATGTAGTCGGGCAGTGCCGCCACGCCCAGGCCAGTGGTCACCAGTTGCGCGATGGTCGACATGCCGCTGCACTGGTAGCGCGGAATCAGCCCCGGGTGATGCTGGTTGCGCCAGACCACCGTGGCGTGGTCCTGCATGGAGTCGTCGGGGGCGATCCATGGCACGCTGGCGGCGGATTCCTGCAGGCGCTCGCGCAGCGTCGGCAGGCCGCAGACCACGTAGGAGGTCGAGCCCAGGCAGCGGCCGACGAGGTGTTCCGGCGGCGTGTTGGTCAGGCGCAGGGCGATGTCGGCATCGCGGCGGCTGAGGTTGGCAAAGGTGTTGGAGGTGCCCATTTCCAGCGACAGCGCCGGGTAGTTGGGCATGAACTCGGCCAGCGCCGGCAGCAGCAGGCTGTGCAGCACCGCCTCGGTGCAGGTCAGGCGCACGGTGCCGCTGACCACCTGCTCGCCGCTGGTCAGGGCGATGCGCGCCGCGTCCAGCGCCTGTTCGGCGCGCTCGGCCTGCTCGGCCAGGGCCTGGGCGGTGTCGGTGGGCAGGTAGCCCTTGCGGCTCTTGACGAACAGCGCGGTGCCCAGCGCCGACTCCAGTCGGCGGATCGAACGGAAGACCGTGGAAACGTCGACCTTGAGCAGTTCGGCGGCCTTGGCCAGGGAGCGGCCACGCTCCAGTGCCAGGACCAGGGCGAGGTCCGCATGGTTGATCTGATATTGCATCGATGCACGCTCTGCTTGCCGAAATGCCAATGTCTGTTGCGTTGGGGCCATTTTATAGTGAAACGGCCCCCGGGAATCAATGCAGCCGGTCGGCAATCAGCCCCCCACGATGGGCCAGTGAAAAGAACAACAGCAGCACCATCGTCGCCTTTCGAGGCGTCATCCGCAGTTCCCCACATCGCCGCTCCGAATCAAAGGATGTACAGCCATGACGTCGGTCTCCCCGTGCGCCAGTTCTTCCCGCGAGATGAATGAGTTCCTGGATGCCCATCCGGATACCCAGTACGTCGACCTGCTGATCTCCGACATGAACGGGGTGGTGCGCGGCAAGCGCATCGAGCGCGCCAGCCTGCACAAGGTGTACGAGAAGGGCATCAACCTGCCGGCCTCGCTGTTCGCCCTGGACATCAACGGCTCGACCGTCGAAAGCACGGGCCTTGGCCTGGACATCGGCGACGCCGACCGCATCTGTTTCCCGATTCCCGGCACGCTCTGCGACGAGCCGTGGCAGAAGCGTCCGACCGCGCAGTTGCTGATGACCATGCACGAGCTGGACGGCGCGCCGTTCTTCGCCGATCCGCGCGAGGTGCTGCGCCAGGTGGTGAGCCGTTTCGACGACCTGGGCCTGGATATCTGCGCCGCGTTCGAGCTGGAGTTCTACCTGATCGACCAGGACAACCTCAACGGCCGTCCGCAGCCGCCGCGCTCGCCGATTTCGGGCAAGCGCCCGCAGTCGACCCAGGTGTACCTGATCGACGACCTCGACGAGTACGCCGACTGCCTGCAGGACATGCTCGAAGCCGCCAAGGAGCAGGGCCTGCCCGCCGACGCCATCGTCAAGGAAAGCGCCCCGGCGCAGTTCGAGGTCAACCTGCACCACGTCGCCGATCCTTTGAAGGCCTGCGACTACGCGATCCTGCTCAAGCGCCTGATCAAGAACGTCGCCTACGACCACGAGATGGACTCCACTTTCATGGCCAAGCCCTATCCGGGCCAGGCGGGTAACGGCCTGCACGTGCACATCTCGCTGCTGGACAAGAAGACCGGCAAGAACATCTTCGCCCACGACGACCCGCTGCAGAGCGAGACCCTGCGCCACGCCATCGGCGGCGTGCTGGAGACCATGCCGGCGTCGATGGCGTTCCTGTGCCCGAACATCAACTCCTACCGCCGTTTCGGCGCCCAGTTCTACGTGCCCAACGCGCCGAGCTGGGGCCTGGACAACCGCACCGTGGCGGTCCGCGTGCCGACCGACAGCAGCGAGAACGTGCGCATCGAGCACCGCGTGGCCGGTGCCGACGCCAACCCGTACCTGATGCTCGCGGCGATCCTTGCCGGTATCCACCACGGCCTGACCAACAAGGTCGAGCCGGACGCGCCGATCGAAGGCAACTCGTACGAGCAGCTGGAGCAGAGCCTGCCGAACAACCTGCGCGACGCCCTGCGCGCGCTGGACGACAGCGAAGTCCTCAACCAATACATCAGCCCGGACTACATCGACATCTTCGTGGCCTGCAAGGAGAGCGAGCTGGCCGAGTTCGAAGTGTCGATCTCCGACCTCGAGTACAACTGGTACCTGCACACGGTGTAAGCCCATGAGCGCAATTGCGGTCCCCTTGATCGGTGTCAGCGCCTGCCGCCAGCAGGTGGGGAAGAACTCGTCGCACACGGTGGGCGACAAGTATGTCGAGGCCGCGGGCTTTGCCGGGCTGCCGCTGATCCTGCCGGCGCGTGATGGCGGCAGCGACACCCGGGCGCTGCTGGCCCGGCTCGATGGCATTCTTTTTACCGGTTCGCCTTCAAATGTCGAGCCGCATCATTACAATGGCGCCCCCAGCGCGGAAGGTACCCGACACGATCTTGCACGTGATCGCCTGACCTTTCCGCTGCTGCAGGCGGCCATTGCCGCCGGTGTGCCGGTGTTGTGCATCTGCCGTGGCTTCCAGGAACTGAACGTGGCCCTTGGCGGCAGCCTGCACCAGCGCGTGCAGGAACTGCCCGGCTACCTGGACCACCGCGAACCTGAGGACGCACCCCTGGAGGTGCAATACGGCCCTCGTCATCCCGTCGCGGTCACCGCGGGCGGGTTGTTCGAGCGCCTGGGCCTGGCTGCGCAGTTCGAGGTCAACTCGCTGCACAGCCAGGGCATCGACCGCCTGGCCCCGGGCCTGCGTGTCGAGGCACGGGCCCCGGATGGCCTGATCGAAGCGGTGTCGATGCCTGATGCGCCGGGCTTTGTAGTCGGCGTGCAGTGGCACCCTGAATGGCGTTTCGCCGAAAACCCGGTCTCGCTGCGCTTGTTCGAGGCGTTCCGCGAGGCTTGCATTGCCCATGCTGCTCGGGAGGGTGTGCGTCAGGAAACACGCTGACGTTAGCCGAAGGTCCAGGATGACCGTGCCCCCACCACGAGCTTTCAATGAGTGAAAGCGGGCCCTCTACGGCGGGCCTGTGAGAACAATTCCAATAGTTACGGCACAGACTCATGAATGAATACACAGAAGCCGGACGCCCACCCGACGCGGCGTCCGACTCGGGCAACACCCAGCGCAGCAAGGGCCTGGCCAAGGGCCGCCTCGGCCTGCTGGCCAGCGTCGTGCTGGGCATTTCCACCATCGCCCCGGTCTACACCCTGACCGGCGCGCTCGGCCCGACCGTGCGCGAAGTCGGCGCCCACCTGCCGGCGGTGTTCATCGTCGGCTTCCTGCCGATGCTGCTGGTGGCCCTGGGTTACCGCGAGCTGAACTCGGCCGAGCCCGACAGCGGCACCTCCTTCACCTGGTCGGCCCGGGCCTTCGGTCCGATGATCGGCTGGATCGGCGGCTGGGGGCTGGTGGTCGCCACCACCATCGTGCTGTCCAACCTGGCGGGCGTGGCGGTGGACTTCTTCTACCTGTTCCTGGCCCAGATTACCGGCAACCAGGAACTGGCGGCGCTGGCGGACAACTTGTTGGTCAACGTCACCACCTGTTGCGTGTTCATCGCCCTGGCGGTGTGGATCTGCTGTCGCGGCATGGCCACCACCATGACCGTGCAGTACGGCCTGGTCGCCTTGCAGCTGCTGGTGCTGATCGGCTTCGCCTTCGCCGCCTTCGGCGAGACCACGGCGCCGCCACCGCTGGCATTCGATCTTGCCTGGTTCAACCCGTTCGGCGTCGAGTCGTTCTCGGCGTTCGCCGCGGGCCTGTCGTTGTCGATCTTCATCTTCTGGGGTTGGGACGTGTGCCTGACCGTCAGCGAGGAGTCGATCGGCAGTGAGGAAGTACCGGGCAAGGCCGCGACCTGGACGGTGTTGCTGATCCTTGGCCTGTACCTGCTCACCGCCATCGCCACCCTGCAGTTTGCCGGGATCAGCGAGGATGGCCTGGGCCTGGGCAACCCGCGCATCCAGGAGAACGTGTTCGCCCACCTGGCCGGCCCGGTCATGGGGCCGTTGGCAATCCTGATGTCGATCGCGGTGCTGGCCAGCACCGCGGCCTCGCTGCAGTCGACCTTCGTCTCGCCGGCGCGCACCCTGCTCGCCATGGGTTACTACGGCGCCGTGCCGCAGCGCTTCGCCACGGTCTGCCCGCGTTCGCAGACGCCGCGCTACGCAACCATCTGTGCCGGTATCGCCGCGGGCCTGTTCTACGTGACCATGCGTACCTTGAGCGAGAACGTGCTGGCGGACACCATCACCGCCCTGGGCATGATGATCTGCTTCTATTACTCGCTGACCGCGTTCGCTTGCGTGTGGTATTTCCGCCGCAGCCTGTTCGACAGCGCGCGCCACTTCTTCATGCGCGGCGTCTGCCCGCTGGTGGGTGGGGTGATCCTGTCGGTGATCTTCGTGCGCACGGCGATCGACAGCGCTTCGCCGGATTTCGGCAGCGGCTCGCATGTGGGCGGGTTGGGGCTGGTATTCGTGATCGCGGCGATCATCTCGGCACTGGGGATCGTGCTGATGATGCTGTCGCGGTTGCGTGCGCCGGCGTATTTCCTGGGGGCGACCCTGCGTCAGCAGGCGACCATTCAGTTGCAGGAATGAAGCTTGGGGGCGCTCTGCGCCCCTTTCGCGGCACAAGGCCGCTCCTACAAGGGATTGCGTCAATATGGACTGATGCGATCACCTGTAGGAGCGGCCTTGTGCCGCGAAAGGGCCTCGTAGAGGCCCCGGCAATCTTCAGCCGATCAGTTGTTCCAGCAGCGCCCCATGGCGCTGTTGCTGTTTCTTCAGCAGCAGGCGATTTGCCTTGAACACGGTTTTCAACTCTTCCAGCGCCACGTCGAAGTCGTCATTGATGATGACGTACTCATACTCGTCGTAGTGCACCATTTCGCTGACCGCTTCCTTCATGCGCCCGGCGATGATCTCCTCGCTGTCCTGCCCGCGGCCATCCAACCGTTGACGCAGGGCCTCCTGGCTTGGCGGCAGGATGAAGATCGAACGCGCCTCGGGCATCAGCTTGCGCACCTGCTGGGCGCCTTGCCAGTCGATCTCCAGGATCAGGTCATAGCCCTGGTCGAGGGTTTCCTGCAGGGCGCTGCGCGACGTGCCGTAGAAGTTGCCGAACACTTCGGCGTGCTCAAGGAAGTCGCCTTGGGCGATCAATGCCTTGAATTCCTCGTGAACGACGAAGTGGTAGTTCACCCCGTGCTCCTCGCCCGGACGCATGGCGCGGGTGGTGTGGGAGACCGAGACGCGCACGTTGGCGTCGTCCTTGATCAGGGCCGTGACCAGGCTGGTCTTGCCGGCGCCGGACGGGGCCGAAACGATGTAGAGGGTGCCGCTGCTGTGATTCATGGTAGAGGTGGCCTTACTCGATATTCTGTACTTGTTCACGCATCTGTTCGATCAGCACCTTCAGGTTGACCGCCGCCTGCGTGCTGCGCGGGTCGAAGGCCTTGGAGCCGAGGGTGTTGGCTTCGCGGTTGAGCTCCTGCATCAGGAAGTCCAGGCGCCGGCCGGCGGCGCCGCCGGACTTGAGCACCCGGCGCACCTCGGTGACGTGGGTGCTGAGGCGGTCCAGCTCCTCGGCAACGTCGCTCTTCTGCGCCAGCAGGACCATTTCCTGCTCCAGGCGCTGCGGATCGAGCTCGGCCTTCATATCGCCGAAGCGATCAAGGACCTTCTGCCGTTGCGCGGCCAGCATCTGCGGCACCAGGGTGCGCAGGGTGGCGACTTCGCCGGCCATGCTGTCCAGGCGCTCGTTGATCAGCCGGGCCAGTTCGGCGCCTTCGCGCTCACGGCCCGCCTTGAGTTCGGCCAGCGCCTCGTCGAACAGGGCGATGGCTTCGGCATTGAGCGCCTGCGGATCGTTGGCGTCGGCCACCAGCACGCCTGGCCAGGCCAGCACTTCCAGCGGGTTGAGCGGCGCCGGCTGCTTGATCAGGCCGGCGACGGTCTCGGCGGCGGCGACAAGCTGCGCGGCGCGCTCGCGGTCGACCTGCAACGGCTTGCCGGCGTTGTCCTCGCTCAGGCGCAGGGTGCACTCGACCTTGCCGCGGGACAGGCCCTGGCGCAGGCCCTCGCGTACCGCGCCTTCGAGGTCGCGCAGCGCCTCGGGCAGGCGCAGGTGGGGTTCCAGATAGCGGTGGTTGACCGAACGCAGCTCCCAGACCAGGGTGCCTTGGCTGCCAGCGCGCTCGACACGAGCAAAAGCGGTCATGCTATGCACCATGGGGAGTACCTCGCGTATTCAGGTGAACGGGGAGCCTGTCGGCTGCAAGGCGCAGGATTGTAGCGCAGTGCGGCCCGGGCGCCCAATCCACCCATGCTACCGGCCCTCTTCTGGCCTGTCGGAAAAGGCGACAGGCTGCGCGGGTACGACGACAGGCGTGCCTTCGGCGGGCGGCGGGCTCTATAATGCTCGGCAGATTCAAAGTCCCGGTACAGGTATCCCAGATGAAACGTCCAAGTGGTCGCGCCGCCGATCAGCTCCGCTCGATCCGCATTACCCGCAACTACACCAAGCACGCCGAGGGATCGGTACTGGTCGAGTTCGGTGACACCAAGGTCATCTGCACGGTCAGCGTCGAGAATGGTGTTCCCCGCTTCCTCAAAGGTCAGGGCCAAGGCTGGCTCACCGCCGAATACGGCATGCTGCCGCGTTCGACCGGCGAGCGTAACCAGCGTGAGGCCAGCCGCGGCAAGCAAGGTGGCCGCACCCTCGAAATCCAGCGCCTGATCGGCCGCTCCCTGCGCGCCGCGCTGGACATGAGCAAGCTCGGCGACATCACCCTGTACGTCGACTGCGATGTGATCCAGGCCGACGGCGGCACCCGCACCGCCTCGATCACCGGCGCCATGGTCGCCCTGTGCGACGCCCTGGCGGTGATCAAGAAGCGTGGCGGCCTCAAGGGCGGCAACCCGCTCAAGCACATGATCGCCGCGGTGTCGGTGGGCATGTACCAGGGCGAGGCCGTGCTCGACCTCGACTACCTCGAGGACTCCGCCGCCGAGACCGACCTGAACGTGGTCATGACCAGCGCCGGTGGCTTCATCGAAGTGCAGGGCACCGCCGAGGGCGCGCCGTTCCAGCCAGAGGACTTCAACGCCATGCTGGCGCTGGCGCAGAAGGGCATGACCGAGATCTTCGAACTGCAGCAGGCCGCATTGGCTGACTGACAGTTCCTGTAGACACGAAAAAGCCGACATCAATGTCGGCTTTTTCGTGTCTGGGCAGCACTCAGATGGTCAGCGTCCAGTCGTAGTCCACGATCAGCGGCGCATGCTGGGAGAAGCGCGGCTGGCGTGGCAGACGGGCGTTGCGCACGAAGCGGCGCAGGCCTGGGGTGAGGATCTGGTAGTCGAACCGGTAACCCAGGTTGAGCATCTCGGCCTGCTCGTTGTCCGGCCACCAGCTGTACTGATCGCCTTCGCGGCTGACTTCGCGCAGGGCGTCGACATAACCCATGTCGCCGACGATGGCGTCCATCCAGGCGCGTTCCGGCGGCAGGAAGCCGACCGACTGCTGGCTGTCGCGCCAGTTCTTGATGTCGAGCTTCTGCTGCGCCACGTAGAACGAGCCGCAGTAGATGTATTCGCGACGCTTGCGACGCTGCTTGTCCAGGTACTTGGCGAAGTCGTCCATCAACTTGAACTTCTGGTTCAAGTCTTCGTCGCCGTGCATGCCCGAAGGCAGCAGCAGGCTGGCAATACTGACTTTGTCGAAATCTGCTTGCAGATAACGCCCGTAGCGGTCGGCTGTCTCGAAGCCCAGGCCGGTGATGACTGCCTTGGGCTGCATGCGCGAGTACAGTGCCACGCCACCTTGGGTGGGCACCTCCGCGTCGCAGGCGTAAAGGAAATAGCCATCGAGCTGGAAAGCTGGGTCGTCGAGTTCAAAGGCCGAGGCGCGGGTATCCTGAAGGCAGATGACGTCGGCATTCTGGGCTTGCAGCCAGCTGAGCAATCCACGCTCGGCCGCAGCCTGAATGCCATTTACGTTCACACTGATGATCCGCATAAATGGCCCCAAAAATCTCGTGCGTGTATGATACCCGAGCTCAACACATTTAGCTAAATCCGTGGTGTCCGGGACCTTTCATGCAGCCGTATCAGCGCGACTTCATCCGTTTTGCCATCGATCGCGGCGTTCTGCGCTTCGGTGAGTTCACCCTGAAATCGGGGCGTACCAGCCCGTACTTCTTCAATGCCGGCCTGTTCAATACAGGTTCCGCGCTGGCCCAGCTGGGGCGTTGCTACGCGGCGGCCATCGTCGACAGCAAGATTCCCTTCGACGTGCTGTTCGGCCCGGCCTACAAGGGCATTCCCCTGGCGGCGGCCACCGCCGTGGCCCTGGCCGAACAGCACCAGCTCGACGTGCCGTGGTGCTTCAACCGCAAAGAGGCCAAGGATCACGGCGAGGGCGGCAGCCTGGTCGGCGCCCCGCTGGCCGGTGACGTGCTGATCATCGACGACGTGATCACCGCCGGCACCGCCATCCGCGAGGTCATGCAGATCATCAACGCCCAGCAGGCCAAGGCCGCAGGCGTGCTGATCGCGCTGAACCGCGAAGAGCGCGGCAATGGCGAGCTGTCGGCGATCCAGGAAGTCGAACGCGACTTCGGTATCCCGGTGGTCAGCATCGTCTCGCTGACCCAGGTGCTGGAATTCCTGGCTGACGATCCGCAGCTCAAGCAGCATCTGCCGGCGGTCGAGGCGTACCGCGCGCAGTACGGCATCTGAGACGTTGGCAGCACGAAAAAGGCGACCTGATGGTCGCCTTTTTCATGTCCGCGTGTCAGCGGCCGTTAGGGTAAGGGTCGCGCACCGCGTCGCCCTGGCCGCTGAGAATCTTCCAGCCGCGCAGCGGATGGGTCATGGGCTTGAAGTGGGGGCAGGGTGGCAGTGAGGTCTTGCTCTGGTTGGAATACTTGTGGCCGCAATCCGCGCAGGCATAGGTGCCAGCGGAAACGTCGCTGCCATATTTGACCAGGTTTTTTTGCGTCATGGATGAATCTCCTTGTAGGGAGATTCCATGCTAGTAGCGATTCTTGGGCGGCGGTTGTAGTACCGGTCCCGCTTTGGTGTGGGAAATTTCCCGGCAGAAAGCAAGCGCGCCTCTGATCGAGGCGCGCTTGTGCATCAGCGCTGCTTGCGGTTGGTGATCAGGGTACCCACGCCGCTGTCGGTGAAGATCTCCAGCAGCACGGCATTCGGCACGCGACCGTCGATGATGTGCGAGCTGTTGACGCCGCCCTGGACTGCGTCCAGCGCGCATTTGATCTTCGGCAGCATGCCGCCGTAGATGGTACCGTCGGCGATCAGTTCGTTGACCTGCTCGGTGGTCAGTCCGGTGAGGACCTCGCCCTGCTTGTCCATCAGGCCGGCGATGTTGGTCAGCAGCATCAGCTTCTCGGCCTTCAGCGCCTCGGCCACCTTGCCGGCCACCAGGTCGGCGTTGATGTTGTAGGACTCGCCGTTGGCGCCCACGCCGATCGGTGCGATCACCGGAATGAAGTCGCCCTTGACCAGCATGTTCAGCAGGTCGGTGTTGACGCTCACGACCTCGCCGACATGGCCGATGTCGATGATTTCCGGGGTGGTCATCTCCGGGGTCTGGCGGGTGACGGTCAGCTTCTTGGCGCGGATCAGCTCCGCGTCCTTGCCGGTCAGGCCGATGGCGCTGCCACCGTGGCGGTTGATCAGGTTGACGATGTCCTTGTTCACCTGGCCGCCCAGGACCATCTCCACCACATCCATGGTCGCAGCGTCAGTGACGCGCATGCCGTCGATGAAGTGGCTGTCGATCGACAGGCGTTTGAGCAGGTCGCCGATCTGCGGCCCGCCACCGTGCACCACCACCGGGTTGATGCCCACGGCCTTCATCAGCACGATGTCACGGGCGAAGCCGGTCTTGAGCTCCTCGCTCTCCATCGCGTTGCCGCCGTACTTGATCACCAGGGTCTTGCCGACGAAGCGGCGGATGTAAGGCAGTGCTTCGGACAAAACCTCGGCTACATGGGAAGCGGCATCGCGATCGAGGGTCATGCAGGGCTCCAGGTAAGGAACGTAAAGTCGTCAGAACGGCAGTTGCAGGCCGGGTTGGACCCGCAGCAACTGCGTGCGGAATACAGCCTTGATTCGGTCGAGCTCTGCCGCGCTGTCGGCCTCGAAGCGCAGCACCAGCACCGGCGTGGTGTTGGAGGCGCGGACCAGGCCCCAGCCGTGGGGGTAGTCGACCCGCACACCGTCGATGGTGGTCAGGTTGGCTTCGCCCCAGTCGGCGTCGCGTTGCAGTGCATCAATGATGCTGAATTTACCCTCGTCGGTCACATCAATATTGATTTCCGGCGTGGAAATATCGTCCGGGAACGCCGCGAACAGGCTTTCGGCGTCCTGGCCCGCCTTGCTGAGGATCTCCAGCAGGCGCGCAGCGCTGTAGATGCCGTCGTCGAAACCGTACCAGCGCTCCTTGATGAAGATGTGACCACTCATCTCGCCGGCCAGCAGCGAGCCGGTCTGCTTCATCTTCTTCTTGATCAGCGAATGGCCGGTCTTCCACATCAGTGCGCGGCCACCGTGCTGTTCGATCAGCGGGGTCAGGCGGCGGGTGCACTTGACGTCGAAGATGATCTCGGCGCCTGGGTTGCGCGACAGCACGTCCTGGGCGAACAGCATCAGCAGGCGGTCCGGGTAGACGATGCTGCCCGTGTTGGTCACCACGCCCACACGGTCACCGTCGCCATCGAAGGCCAGGCCGATGTCGGCACCGGTTTCCTTGACCTTGGCAATCAGGTCTTCGAGGTTTTCCGGCTTGCCCGGGTCCGGGTGGTGGTTGGGGAAGTTGCCATCCACCTCGCAGAACAGCGGAATCACTTCGCAGCCCAGGGCTTCGATCAGTTGCGGGGCGATGACGCCGGCCGCGCCGTTGCCGCAGTCCACCACCACCTTGAGCGGCTTGGCCAGCTTCACGTCGGCGACGATCTGCTGGAAGTAGCGCTCGAGGATCTCGACCTTCTGCACGCTGCCTTCGGCACGGGTCAGGTCGTTGGTTTTCAGGCGGGTCAGCAGCGCCTGGATCTGCTCGTTGGCCAAGGTGTCGCCAGCGATGACGATCTTGAAGCCGTTGTAGTCAGACGGGTTGTGGCTGCCGGTGAGCATCACCCCCGACTTGCCGGCCAGCACGTTGGCCGCGTAGTACAGCGCCGGGGTCGGCACCAGGCCGACATCGCTGACTTGGCAACCGGCGTCAGCCAGGCCCTTGATCAGTTGCTCGACCAGCATCGGGCCGGACAGGCGGCCATCACGGCCGACCGAAATCTGTGGCTCGCCCTGGGCGAGGGTCTGGGCGCCGATGGCGCGACCGATCCAGTAGGCGGTCTCGGCATGCAGGGTCTTGCCGACCACGCCGCGGATGTCATAGGCGCGGAAGATGCTGTCGGGCAGTGCGGGGACCAGCTGGGCCATGTCGTTCATCTCTGGGGACTCCATAAGTCAAAGGCTTCTGGGCAAGCGCAAACTGAACGCTTGGACGGCGGTTTCGCCAGAGAGTTCGCCATCCATGGCCCGAGCGGTCTGCTGTCGGCTCAGCGGGTGCCGGAGTGACCGAAGCCGCCGGCACCGCGCTGGGTTTCGTCGAACTGCTCGACGATGTCGAAGTGCGCCTGCACCACCGGCACCAGGATCAGCTGGGCGATGCGCTCGCCGACGGTGATGGTGAATGGCGTGTTGCCGCGGTTCCAGCAGGAGACCATCAGCTCGCCCTGGTAGTCCGAATCGATCAGGCCGACCAGGTTGCCCAGCACGATGCCGTGCTTATGGCCCAGGCCCGAGCGCGGCAGGATCATGGCCGCCAGGCCCGGGTCGCCGATGTATACCGACAGGCCGGTGGGGATCAGCAGGGTCTGGCCCGGCTCGAGGACGGTGTCCTCCTTGAGCAGGGCGCGCAGGTCCAGGCCGGCGGAGCCGGGGGTGGCGTACTGTGGCAGGGGGAATTCGGTGCCCAGGCGTGGGTCGAGGATCTTGGCTTGAAGAGCGTGCATGTAACTTATTGAACCTGGTTGAGCCGTTCGGCGATGAAGGCAACCAGCTGGCGGGCGATCTTGCCCTTGCTGGTCTGCGCGAAGAGGGTCTGGTGCTGCTGGCGGTCGATCACGGTCAGGGCGTTCTCCTCGCTGTTGAAGCCGATGCTGGGGTTGGCCACATCATTGGCGACGATCAGGTCGAGGTTCTTGTCCTTGAGCTTGCGCGTGGCGTAGTCGAGCAGGTGCTCGGTCTCGGCGGCGAAGCCCACGCTGAACGGGCGATCAGGCCGGCCGGCAATGGTCGCAAGGATATCGGGATTGCGCACCATCTGCAGCAGCATGCCGTCGCCTGTGGTGGGATCCTTCTTGAGCTTCTGTGGGGCGACGACTTCCGGGCGGTAGTCCGCGACCGCGGCCGAGGCGATGAACAGGTCGCAGGGCATGGCCGCCTCGCAGGCCGCGAGCATGTCCCGCGCGCTGACCACGTCGATGCGGCTGACCCGGTCGGGCGTCTGCAGGTGCACGGGGCCGGTGACGAGGGTCACCCGGGCCCCGGCTTCGGCGGCGGCCTCGGCCAGGGCGAAGCCCATCTTCCCTGAACTATGGTTGGTGATGTAGCGCACCGGGTCGATGTTTTCTTGGGTCGGCCCGGCGGTAATCAGTACGTGCTTGCCGGTCAGGGCCTGGCGCTTGAAGCTCTCGGCGGCGCACCAGGCCAGGTCCGTGGCCTCGAGCATGCGGCCCAGGCCGACGTCGCCACAGGCCTGGCTGCCGGAGGCCGGGCCGAACACCTGGATGCCGCGACTTTTGAGCAGCTCGAGGTTGGCCTGGGTGGCCGGGTCGCGCCACATGGCCTGGTTCATCGCCGGGGCGACGGCCACGGTGGCGTCGGTGGCCAGCACCAGGGTGGTCAGCAGGTCGTCGGCCATGCCCTGGGCCATGCGCGCCATCAGGTCGGCGGTGGCCGGGGCGATCAGCACCAGGTCGGCCCATTTGGCCAGCTCGATATGGCCCATGGCTGCTTCGGCGGCGGGGTCGAGCAGGTCCATGTGCACCGGGTGGCCGGACAGCGCCTGCAGCGTGAGCGGGGTGATGAACTCGGCGCCACCACGGGTCATGACCACGCGCACCTGCGCGCCGTGTTCCAGGAGTCGGCGAATCAGCTCGGCGCTCTTGTAGGCGGCGATGCCGCCACCCACGCCGAGAACGATGCGCTTGCGATACAACCGCTGCATAGGCCTTGCCTTATTCCAGTGAAAGCGGGCGGCGACGATAGCTGCCTGCGGCAGATCGTCGCATTTTCGAAGCGAACTAGATTAACACAGCGCCCAAAAGGGCCGTAGTGGCAGGCGAGGAGGGGAAATGAACATCAGGGAGTGGCCGGCTGAGGAGCGGCCGAGAGAAAAGCTGTTGCAACGGGGCGCGTCGGTCCTTTCGGACGCGGAGTTGCTGGCCGTGCTGCTGGGCTCGGGGGTTGCCGGGCGCAATGTGCTCGATCTCGCCCGTGGCCTGTTGGCGAAGTTCGGCGGGCTTCGGCAGTTCCTCGAGGCGGACCGCGCCAAGGTGCTGCGCGAGCCAGGCCTGGGGCCGGTGCGGTATGCGCAGTTGCAGGCGTTGTTGGAGATCGGCAGGCGCTATCTGGACGAACACATCGAGCGTGCGTCGGTCCTGGAGAGTCCGGCCTCGGTGCGGCGCTATCTCAAGTCAATGCTGCGGCACGAGTCCAGCGAGGTGTTTGGCTGCCTATTTCTGGACACCAAGCACCGACCGTTGGCGTTCGAGATTCTGTTCCGCGGCACCATCGACCGCGCGAGCATCTATCCCCGCGAGGTCGTGCGCCGGTCCTTGCTGCACAACGCGGCGGCGCTGATCCTCTGTCATAACCATCCGTCGGGCAATTGCGAGCCGAGCCAGGATGACGTGCATCTGACGTTGATGCTCAAGCGCTCGCTGGCGCTAATCGATGTGCGGGTGATGGACCATGTCATCGTCGGCGATGGCGAGCCGTTGTCGATGCTCGAGCATGGGTGGTTGGCAGGTTAGTCGTGGGCAAGCTGCACCGGCCCTTTCGCGGGTAAACCCGCTCCCACAGGATTTGCGCGTTACCTGTGGGAGCGGGTTTACCCGCGAAGGGGTCGGTTCAGGTTGCGCATACGTCAACGGCTGACGGCGATCTTGCTGAAATCCTGCCGCCCGAACGGACTCACCTGATAACCCTCGACCCCTTTGTGCAGCAGCGCCGCCGCCGTCGGATGCGCCAGTGGCAGCCACAGCGCCTGCTGCTGGATCAGCGTCTGCGCCTGCTGGTACAGGCGGCTGCGCACGCTCTGGTCGTTGGTGGTGCGCCCGGCATTGATCAACTGGTCCAGGCGGCTGTCGCAGAAGCGCGCGAAGTTGGTCCCGGACTTGACCGCCGCGCAGGCAAATTGCGGGCTGAGGAAGTTGTCCGGATCGCCGTTGTCGCCGGCCCAGCCCATGAACAGCAGGTCGTGCTCGCCGGCCTTGGCGCGGCGGATCAGCTCGCCCCATTCGATGGTGCGGATCTCGGCCTTGATGCCGACCTTGGCCAGGTCCGCCTGGAGCATCTGCGCGCCGAGGCTGGGGTTGGGGTTGAGCAGGCTGCCCGCCGGTCGGGTCCAGATCGTGGTTTCGAAGCCCTTGGCCAGGCCGGCCTTGGCCAGCAGCGCCTTTGCCTTCTTCTGGTCCAGGGCATAGCCGGGCAGGTCCTTGGCGTAGCTCCAGGTGTTCGGCGGATAGGGGCCGTTGGCGGCGGTGGCGGTGTCTTCGAACACCGCCTTCAGGTAGGCGGCCTTGTCGAAGGCCAGGTTGATCGCCTGGCGTACCTCGGGTTTGTCCAGTGGCGGGTGCTGGCTGTTGATGGCGACGAAGGCGGTCATGAACGCCGGTGTGGTCACCACTTTCAGGTTGCCGTCCTTGCCGGCCTCGGCGATGTCCAGTGGCTTGGGCGACAGGGCCACCTGGCACTCGCCGCGCTTGAGCTTCTGCAGGCGCACGTTGGCGTCCGGGGTGATGGCGTAGATCAGCGGGTCGACGGACGGCTTGCCGGCGAAGTACTCGGGGTTGGCGCGCAAGCGCACCACGGCGTCTTTCTGGAAGCGCTGGAAGACGAACGGCCCGGTCCCCACCGGCTGGCTGTTGAGCTTGTCCGGGGTGCCGGCCTTGAGCAGCTTGTCGGCGTACTCGGCGGAGTAGATCGAGGCGAAGCCCATGCTCAGGGTGGCCAGGAAGGTGGCGTCGGCGTGGGTCAGGGTGAAGCGCACGGTGTGCGGGTCGGGTGCGTCGATCGCCTTGATCAGGCTGCCCAGCTGCAGCGACTGGGCGTGCGGGTAGCCGCCCGGGGCGGTCTTGTGCCAGGCGTGGGCCGGGTAGAGCATGCGCTGGAAGCTGAACAGCACGTCGTCGGCGTCCAGCTCGCGGCTCGGCTTGAAGTACGCCGTGGTGTGGAACTGCACGCCCTGGCGCAGCTTGAAGTCGTAGATCAGGCCATCGGCCGACACCGTCCAGCTTTCGGCCAGGCTCGGCACCACCTTGCCGAGGCCGGCGTCGAACTCGACCAGGCGGTTCATCAGCACATCGGCCGACGCATTGGTGGTGGTCAGCGAGTTGTACTGCACCACGTCGAAGCCCTCCGGGCTGGCTTCGGTGCACACCGACAGCGGTGCGGCCTGGGCCAGGCCGGCGGCGCACAGGGTGGTGAACAGGAGGGATAGGGCGGCGGCACGCATGGTGACTCCTTGGCTGGTCGGTGGCCCATCTGCCGGTGCAGTCTGGAAAATTCAGGAAATGTCCTACCCTAGTGCGGACATGGGCAAATGACCACACCCTTTCGCATTAATTCGGCGACGGGCGGTCGACAGCTTCCCGCCCCAGTCGTTATGCTGCCCGGGCGCGCTCGGCCCGACCGGAATACTCATCTTCTGTTGTTGTGGCAGAGTCTTTCTGGTATAAAGCAGCGCTCTTTTCTAGGGGCTCGGCCTGTCGCGTCAGCGGATACGGTCGATAAGACCTCCAGAATCACGGCGCCTGGCGCCAAAGACTGAGAGATTAAGCGGCCAACCCATGCCGGGTTGGGCATGTGGTTTTAGAGGGCTGAGTCATGTCGAGAGTCTGTCAAGTTACTGGTAAGGGTCCAGTAACCGGGAACAACATTTCCCACGCAAACAACAAAACCCGTCGTCGTTTCCTGCCGAACCTGCAGCACCACCGTTTCTGGGTTGAGTCCGAGAAGCGTTTCGTGCGTCTGCGCGTATCCGCCAAAGGCATGCGCGTCATTGACAAGCGTGGTATCGACGTAGTGCTGGCCGAGCTGCGCGCTCGCGGCGAAAAGTTCTAAGGAGAACGTCATGCGTGAATTGATCCGTCTGGTTTCGAGTGCCGGCACCGGCCACTTCTACACCACCGACAAGAACAAGCGCACCACTCCGGACAAGATCGAGATCAAGAAATACGATCCGGTCGTCCGCAAGCACGTGGTGTACAAGGAAGCCAAGATCAAGTAATTGATCGGCGACCTGAAAAAACCCGCTACCGCAAGGTGGCGGGTTTTTTTATGCCTGCGAATCAGCAGTCGCGGGGCTAGCCCGCTCCCACAAGGTTACTTTTGCTCGAACAGCACATAGATCTTGCGGCAGGGCTCCAGCACTTCCCAGGTGCCCTTGAAGCCGGCCGGAATGACGAACCGATCACCGGCACGCAGGGTCTTGGCGTTGCCTTCCTGGTCGCGCAGCACCGACACGCCCTGGACGATCTCGCAGTACTCGTGTTCGGTATAGCTCACCGTCCACTGGCCCACCTCGCCCTCCCAGACGCCGGCGGCGAACTGGCCGCAAGGGCTGGAATAGTGGTTGTAGACAGCCTGGTCAGGCTCGCCCTTGAGGATTTTCTCCGCCGCCGGGCGGTAGCGTTCGGCCTCGGTGAGAACCTGGGCAAAGTCGACGATACTGGCGATGCTCATGGTGATTACCCTGTTGTTGTTTAATAAAATGCACATCAGTAGGCGTTTAGGCCATTCGTGTCAAATATATTGATAGTTTGTCCGCCCTGGTTTAGGGTGTCGGATGCCGGTGTGCGTTCGTCGCCCGGCCAGAATTTCTGACAGCGCCCGTGAGTCCTCAGTGCGGCGTTGCACCTTAACAAGAGAGGAGTTTCCTATGACCACCCTGACTCGTGCGGACTGGGAACAGCGTGCCCAGCAACTGAAGATCGAAGGCCGCGCCTTCATCAACGGCGAATACACCGATGCCGCATCCGGTGAAACCTTCGACTGCCTGAGCCCGGTGGACGGACGCTTCCTGGCCAAGGTCGCCAGCTGCGACCTGGCCGACGCCAACCGCGCCGTCGACAACGCCCGCGCCGTGTTCGAATCCGGCGTCTGGTCGCGCCTGGCCCCGGCCAAGCGCAAGGCCAAGCTGATCCGCTTCGCCGACCTGCTGCGCAAGCACGTCGAGGAACTGGCCCTGCTCGAAACCCTCGACATGGGCAAGCCGATCGGTGACTCCTCCTCCATCGACATTCCGGGTGCAGCCCAGGCCATCCACTGGACTGCCGAAGCCATCGACAAAGTCTACGACGAAGTCGCCCCGACCCCGCACGATCAGTTGGGCCTGGTGACCCGCGAGCCAGTAGGCGTGGTCGGTGCCATCGTACCGTGGAACTTCCCGCTGCTGATGGCCTGCTGGAAGCTGGGCCCGGCCCTGGCCACTGGTAACTCCATCGTCCTGAAACCGTCGGAAAAGTCGCCGCTGACCGCCATCCGCATCGCCCAGCTGGCCATCGAGGCCGGTATCCCGGCGGGCGTGCTGAACGTGCTGCCAGGCTACGGCCACACCGTGGGCAAGGCCCTGGCCCTGCACATGGATGTCGATACCCTGGTGTTCACCGGCTCCACCAAGATCGCCAAGCAGTTGATGGTCTACGCGGGCGAGTCGAACATGAAGCGCGTCTGGCTGGAAGCCGGCGGCAAGAGCCCGAACATCGTCTTCGCCGACGCCCCTGACCTGCAGGCCGCCGCCGAGGCCGCCGCCAGCGCCATCGCCTTCAACCAGGGCGAGGTCTGCACCGCGGGTTCGCGCCTGCTGGTCGAGCGCTCGATCAAGGACAAGTTCCTGCCCATGGTGGTCGAGGCCCTCAAGGCCTGGAAGCCAGGCAACCCGCTGGATCCGGCGACCACCGTCGGCGCGCTGGTCGACACCCAGCAGATGAACACCGTGCTGTCGTACATCGACGCCGGTCACCAGGACGGCGCCAAGCTGCTGGCCGGTGGCAAGCGCATCCTCGAAGAGACCGGTGGCACCTATGTCGAGCCGACCATCTTCGACGGCGTGACCAACGCCATGAAGATCGCCAAGGAAGAGATCTTCGGCCCGGTGCTGTCGGTGATCACCTTCGACACCGCCGAGGAAGCCATCGCCATCGCCAACGACACGCCGTATGGCCTGGCCGCCGGCATCTGGACCGCGGACATCTCCAAGGCCCACAAGACTGCCCGTGCCGTGCGCGCCGGCAGCGTCTGGGTCAACCAGTACGACGGCGGCGACATGACCGCGCCGTTTGGTGGCTTCAAGCAGTCGGGCAACGGCCGTGACAAGTCGCTGCACGCCCTGGAGAAGTACACCGAGCTGAAGGCGACCTGGATCAAGCTGTAATCAGGTAGCGCCTTTTCGCGGGGCAAGCCCGCTCCCACGTCAGTCGTGGGAGCGGGCTTGCCCCGCGATGCTTTTTGCCAGATTTATTACCCGGAGGCCACTATGCGTTGGGGAACCTACTTTGCCGTGCTGGCGTCGGTGCTCAGTGTCGGGCTTGCCCTCGGCGTGAGCATGCCGCTGGTGTCCTTGCGCCTGGAGGGCTGGGGCTACGGCGGGTTCGCCATCGGCGTGATGGCGGCGATGCCGGCGCTGGGCGTGCTGGTGGGGGCCGCGGTAGCCAGTCGTCTGGCCGGTTGGGTCGGCGTGCCTGCGGCCATGCGCCTGTGCTTGTGGGGCGGCGCGGTATCCATTGCCCTGGTGGCGCTGCTGCCCAGCTACCCCTTGTGGCTGCTGCTGCGCCTGATGATCGGCATGTCGCTGACCGTGGTGTTCATCCTCGGCGAAAGCTGGATCAACCAACTGGTGGTCGAGCAGTGGCGCGGGCGGCTGGTGGCGCTGTATGGCAGCAGCTATGCCCTGAGCCAGCTGGCCGGGCCGCTGGTGCTGGGTTTCCTCGGCTCGGACGACGACTTCGGTTTCTGGGCCGCGACCGGCCTGCTGCTGGTTGCGCCTTTGATTTTGCTGGGTCGGGGAGGGGCGCCGACCACCGAGGCGTGCAGCGTGACCTTCAGTGACCTGTTCGGCTTCTGCCGACGATTGCCGGTGATCGCCTGGGCCATCGCGCTGTTCGCGGCGTTCGAGGCGATGATCCTGACGTTGCTGCCGGTGTACTGCCTGCAGCAAGGGTTCACCACGGAGGTGGCGTTGTTCATGGTCAGCACCGTGGTGGTGGGTGACGCGGTTCTGCAATTGCCGATTGGCGCCCTGGCCGACCGCATGTCGCGGCGCACGTTGTTCAGTGGCTGCGCGCTGACCTTGCTGGTTTCCAGCCTGGCGATCCCCTTGCTGTTGCACACACCGGTGATCTGGCCGCTGTGGGTGCTGTTCGGTGCCAGTGCGGGTGGCTTGTTCACCCTGTCGCTGGTGCTGATTGGCGAACGCTACCGGGATGATGAGCTGGTGCGGGCCAATGCCCATGTGGCGCAGCTGTGGGGCATCGGTTGCCTGCTTGGGCCGTTGCTGGCCGGGGCGGGGAGCCAGTGGATCAGCGGGCATGCGCTGCCGTTGCTGATGGCGGTGGGGGCGGCGGGGTTGGTGCTGCTGACCCGGCGGCGGGATGCCTTCGAGCCGGCGTCGGCCTGATCGATGGTAGTCGCGGGGGCAAGCCCGCTCCCACGACCGGCGTGGGAGCGGGCTTGCCCCGCGATGCGTTCTACAACATCTTCTCCAGCCCGACCGCCTTGCTGATCCAGGCATTGAAGCGTCGCCATATCCCTCCGGGCTCGGTCACCAGCACATGCCGCTGGCCGTTGTCCTCGGTCGCCCAGACCAGTTTCCCGTCCACCAGCTTCACCTCGTAGCTCAGCGCCGGAGCCATGCCCTGCACGGCCAGGTCGCGGGTGTATTCGGCCAGCTCCGGGCTGTCCACCAGCACCCCGACCTCGGTGTTCCACAGTACCGAGCGCGGGTCGAAGTTGAACGAACCGATGAAGGTCTTGCGCCGGTCGAACACCATGGCCTTGCTGTGCAGGCTCGAATCGGAGCTGCCATGCAAGCCCAGGCGTGGCCGAGGGGCGCCGGGCTGGCGGCGCAGCTCGTAGAGTTGCACGCCATGCTCGAGCAGGGCGCGGCGGTAGGGCGCGTAGCCACCGTGCACGGCAGGTACGTCGGTGGCTTCAAGGGCGTTGGTCAGCAGTTTCACCGAGGTGCCGGCGTCGGCGCGGCTGGTCAGGTACAGCAGCCCCGGTTCGCCCGGGACAAAGTAGGCCGAGACCAGGATCAGTTCCTTGTGCACACCGTTCAGTTCCGGAGCCAACTGTCGGCTCATCAGCAATCGTGGATCCGGCTCGTCGTCCGCCAGCACCTTGCTTGGGGCATCCCACAAGGCTTGGCTGTGGGCCCAGATCAGCTCGTTGCGCCATACGTCCAGGCGCGGCTGCGACTGGTAGGCCATCAGGCGGTCGTACAGCGCCTTGCGCTCGACCCGCGCCTCGGCCAGCGACACCTCCAGGCGCTGGCGGCTGGCGAACAGGTCGTCGGCATCGGGCTGGCGCCAGAGGAAGTCGCTGATGGGGCGGCTCAGGGCGCTGTTCCAGTACTGGTCGAAACTGTGGCCGAGCTGCTCGGCCACCGGGCCCACGCCGAGCAGGTCGATGTCGGTGAAGTTGAGATTGGGCTCGGCGTCGAAGTACTCGTCGCCCAGGTTGCGACCGCCGACGATAGCCATGCTGTTGTCCACCAGGAACAGCTTGTTGTGCATGCGCCGGTGCTGGCGCGACAGGTTGAACAGCCGCCCCACGGCGCGGGTGACGCCGGTGCTGCGCCCCAGGTGCAGCGGGTTGAACACACGGATGTGGATGTTCGGGTGGGCGGCGAGGGTGCCCATCAGGCTGTCCAGGCCATCGCTGGTGGTGTCGTCGAGCAGGATGCGCACGCGTACGCCGCGGTCGGCAGCGCGCAGCAGTTCGTGGACCAGGGCGCGGGTACTGAGGCCGTCATGGACGATGTAGTACTGCAGGTCGATGCTTGTCCGGGCGTTGCGGATCAGCTCGGCGCGGGCGCGGAACGCCTCGTTGCTGTTGGGCAGCAGGCGGAAGCCTGAGCGTCCTTCATAGGGCGCGGCCTGGCGCTGCACTGAGCGGCCGAACGCCGAGTCGCCGGCCGGCAGGGCCTGGCTGACTTCACGGGGCGTGCCGACGCTGGCACAACCCGTCAGGCCGAGCAGCAGTATCAACAGCAGAGGCAAGGCTCGCTGGAGTCTCAAGGGTGGATCGTCCTGTGCAGCAAGGGCTTATGGGGTTGGACAACGGCAGGCGGCGCAACGTTACCCGTCGCCGTGCTCGGCCTCCAGTAGACGAAGGGCGGTTTCACCGACCTTGCGCACGGCGGCTTCGATCTGCGCCGTGGGCCGGGCGGCGAAGTTCATGCGCAGGCAGTTGCGGTACTTGCCCGAGGCCGAGAAGATGCTGCCCACGGCAATCTGCACGCCCTGCTCCAGTAAAGCGCGGTTCAGGCGCAGCGTATCGAAACTTTCCGGCAATTCAACCCACAGCATAAAGCCACCCTGCGGGCGGCTGGCGCGGGTGCCCGGCGGGAAGTGGCGGGTCACCCAGTCGCACATCTGGTCGCGGCCGCGCTGGTACTGGCTGCGCATGCGCCGCAGGTGCGGCTGGTAGTGGCCTTCGGCGATGAAGTCGGCAATCGCCAGCTGCGGTTGGCAGGCGGTGCTGCCGGTGCTGATGTACTTCATGTGCAGCACCCGCTCCAGGTAGCGCCCAGGGGCTACCCAGCCGACCCGCAGGCCCGGGGCCAGGGTCTTGGAGAACGAACTGCAGAGCAGCACGCGGCCATCGTCGTCGAACGACTTGATGGTGCGCGGGCGTGGGTAGGTGTACGCCAGATCGCCATACACATCGTCCTCGAGGATCGCCACGTCGTAGCGCTGGGCGAGGGTCAGCAGGGCCTTCTTGCGTGCCTCGGGCATGATGTAGCCCATCGGGTTGTTGCAGCTTGGGGTGATCTGGATGAGCTTGATCGGCCACTGTTCAAGGGCCAGCTCCAGGGCCTCCAGGCTGATGCCGGTGATCGGGTCGGTGGGGATCTCCAGGGCTTTCATGCCCAGGCCCTTCAGTGTCTGCATGGCGCCGTGGAAGCTGGGCGAATCGACCGCGACGATGTCGCCGGGCTGGCACACCGCGCGAATGCTGCACGACAGCGCTTCGTGGCAGCCAGTGGTCACCACCAGGTCGGCCGGGCCCAGGCGGCAGCCGGAGTCGAGCATCAGCCTGGCGATCTGCTCGCGCAGCTGGGCGTTGCCGTGGATGTTGTCGTAATACAGGCCAGGCATGTCCATGCGTCGGCTGATCTGCGCCAGGCTGCGCAACAGTGGCTTGAGCGTGGGGCTGTCGACGTCGGGCATGCCGCGACCGAGCTGGATCACATCCGGGCGCGGGGTGGCGCGGACCAGTTCCAGCACCTGTTCCCACTGGGAGATATCCACAGGCCGCTGGGCGGGGCGACTGATGTCGGGCAGGGCCGGGAGCTGGCGATCCTCGGCGACGAAATAGCCGGACTTGGGCCGAGGCGATACCAGGCCGTTGTCCTCCAGCAGGCGGTAGGCCTGCTGGACGGTGCTCAGGCTCACGCCGTGCTCGACGCTCAGGGCGCGCACCGAGGGCAGGCGCTGGCCGGGGCGGTAGAGGCCTTGCTCGATACGCGAGCCGAGCAGTTCGGCGAGGTTGAGGTAGAGCGTCACGGCATACTCCTACGCGTTTGCGGGTCGATGACCGATACAGATTGTTGGAAAATACTTCATTCAACTGACTTTTTGCCAATTCTGTATGGGAATAATAAGCCTCCGTTGAGCCTGTATTGTCGAGGGCACGAGGGTGCATGCTTTCTCCACGGTATCAACTGATGGGAGAACGCAGTGATGGGTGGCTTGAGCGATGTGCGCTTGCAACTGTTGCCTGATGAGCTCGAGGCTGGGCAGCGGCCCAAGGTCTTCAATGCGCCGGCCGGCCTGAGTCGTTGGGGCCTGATGCTGCATCGCTGGCGGACCCGAAAGGCGCTGTTGCAACTGGATGATCGGCAGTTGCGCGATATCGGACTGACCTGGGAACAGGCGCGACAGGAAGGGCGCAAACCCTTCTGGAAGGATTGAGCCGATCTCCTGTAGGTGCGGCCTTGCCGAGGCGTCGGACCGGCCGGAAAGGGCTGCACAGCAGCCCCGGCAATCTTCAGTCTGATTCGAGACCCTGGGGCCGCGCTGCGGCCCTTTCGCGGCACAAGGCCGCTCCTACAGGGGTGTGCTGAATTCGACTCAAACCAGTTCCTTGAGCCGATACCAGAGCATCCCCAGTGCCAGCAGCGGCGAGCGCAGCAGCTTGCCGCCGGGGAAGGTGGTGTGTGGCACCTTGGCGAACAGATCGAAACGACCAGCCTGCTGGCCGCTGATGGCCTCGCCGAGCAGGCGCCCGGCCAGGTGGGTGGCGTTGAGTCCATGACCGGAATAGGCCTGGGCATAGTAGACGTTGGGCTGGCAGGCCAGACGGCCGATCTGCGGCAGGCGGTTGGCGCCGATGCCGATCATGCCGCCCCACTGGTAGTCGATGCGCACATCGGCCAGTTGCGGGAACACCTTGAGCATCTTCGGCCGCATGTAGGCGGCGATGTCCTGCGGGTCGCGCCCGGAGTAGTGGCAGGCGCCGCCGAACAGCAGACGCTGGTCAGCAGACAGGCGGTAGTAGTCCAGCGCCACGCGCTGGTCGCACACCGCCATGTTCTGCGGCAGCAGCTGGCGGGCGCGTTCTTCGCCCAGGGGCTCGGTGGCGATGATGTAGCTGCCAGCGGGCAGCACCTTTCCGCCCAGCTCGCGGTTGAGGTCGTTGTGGTAGGCGTTGCAGCACAGCACCAGGGTCTTGGCGCGCACCCGGCCCTGGGCGGTGTGTACCTTCACCTCGGGGCCATACTCGATGCGGGTCACTTCAGACTGCTCGTACAGGCCGACGCCCAGGCGGCTGGCCACGGCGGCTTCGCCGAGTGCCAGGTTGAGCGGGTGCAGGTGGCCCGAACCCATGTCGACCAGGCCACCGACATAGCGCTCGGAACCCACCACCGAGTGCATGTCGCCGGGCTGCACCAGGCGCAGTTCGTGACGATAACCCAGGCTGCGCAGTTCCTCGGCGTCCTCGGCGAAGCCTTCCAGTTCGGCGGGTTTGTTGGCCAGGTCGCAGTAGCCCCAGGTCAGGTCGCAGTCGATGCCATGGCGCTCGACGCGGTCGCGGACGATTTCCACGGCTTCCAGGCCCATCAGCTTCAGGCTGCGCACGCCTTCTTCACCGATCACCGGGAGAAACTGCTCGAGGCCGTGGCCGACGCCACGGATAAGCTGGCCACCGTTGCGGCCGCTGGCGCCCCAGCCAAGCTTGCGGGCTTCCAGGAGGATCACCGAGAAACCGCGCTCGGCCAGTTCGATGGCGGTGTTCAGGCCCGAGTAGCCGCCGCCGACAATGCATACGTCAGCGCTGTGCTCGCCTTGCAGGAACGGATGGTCTGGGTGTGGCGCGCTGCTGGCGGCGTAGTAGGAGGCGGCGTGCTGCGCGCTGTGGACCATGGGGCGATTCCTGGGTTGAGACGAAAGGGGGAGGATAGGCAACTGCCCAATCGCGGGGCAAGTCGCATCGGCGCACCGCCGCTCCCACGCCAGTACGTAAGCGTGGGAGCGGGCTTGCCCCGCGATTGGGCTTATAATTCAACCTCATTCATCGCACTGTCCTTGGTCATGTCCTGCAACCGCCACAAGATCCACTTCCTGCGCGAACTCATTCCCTCGTTCGAGTGCGAGCCCGGCTGTCACGATTGCTGCGGCCCGGTCACCACGTCCGCCGAGGAGATGGCCCGCCTGCCGCGCAAGACCCAGGCCGAGCAGGACGCCGCCCTGGAGCGCCTGGACTGCGTGCACCTTGGGCCGAACGGCTGCACGGTCTATGCAGAGCGCCCGATGATCTGCCGCCTGTTCGGCACCACCCCGCGCCTGGCCTGCCCCCGTGGTCGAGGGCCGGCGCAACCCATCGAGCCCGCGGCCGAGCAACTGGTCCACCAGTTCATCGCCACGACCCGTCAGGTGCTGGTCTGAAGCCTCAGTCCGGGATCGGCAGGCACAGGCTCTCTTTTACCTCTTCCATCACGATATAGCTCTTCGACTCGCGTACGTGGGGCAGCTTGAGCAGGATGTCGCCGAGCAGCTTGCGGTACGAGGCCATCTCCGAGATCCGCGCCTTCACCAGGTAGTCGAAGTCGCCCGACACCAGGTGGCATTCCAGCACATGGGGCAGCTTGAGCACGGCGCGGCGGAACTCCTCGAAGGTGTCGCCGGACTTGTAGTCCAGGCTGATCTCGACGAACACCAGCAGGCTGCCCTTCAGGTGCTGCGGATTGAGCCGGGCGTTGTAGCCCATGATGATCCCCTCGCGCTCCAGGCGCCGCACGCGCTCGGTGCAAGGGGTGGTGGACAGCCCGACCTTCTCGCCCAGTTCGGTGAAGGAAATACGCCCGTCATTCTGCAGGATCCGCAGGATGTTGCGGTCGATCTTGTCCAGTTCACGTTTGCTCTGGTGCTGGGTTCTCATAGGGGATGCCCCTCCGTGAAAGGCGATTTTGCCGAGAATTCTCGCCAAATATAGCTGCTTATATAGTGAATAGCACTGGTCGGAGATTCATATACTGCGCGCATCCATGCCATTTCAACAAAAGACTGCGGCGAGCCGCGTGCGAGGGATACAACAATGCGAGTTCTGGTACTTGGTAGCGGTGTGATCGGTACCGCCAGTGCCTACTATCTGGCCCGGCAAGGTTTCGAGGTCACGGTGGTCGATCGCCAGCCGGCGGTGGCCATGGAAACCAGCTTCGCCAACGCAGGCCAGATCTCGCCCGGCTATGCCTCGCCCTGGGCCGCCCCGGGCGTGCCGCTCAAGGCCATCAAGTGGCTGCTGGAGCGCCACGCGCCCCTGGCCATCAAGCTGACCGGCGACGTCGACCAGTACCTGTGGATGGCGCAGATGCTGCGCAACTGCACCGCCAGCCGCTACGCGGTGAACAAGGAGCGCATGGTGCGCCTGTCCGAGTACAGCCGCGACTGCCTCGACGAGCTGCGCGCCGAAACCGGCATTGCCTACGAAAACCGCAGCCTGGGCACCACCCAGCTGTTCCGCACCCAGGCCCAGGTCGACGCCGCGGCCAAGGACATCGCCGTGCTGGAACAGTCCGGCGTGCCCTACGAGCTGCTCGACCGCGACGGCATCGCCCGCGTCGAGCCGGCCCTGGCCGGGGTGAAGGATATCCTCGCCGGTGCCCTGCGCCTGCCCAACGACCAGACCGGCGACTGCCAGCTGTTCACCACCAAGCTCGCCGACATGGCCATCAAGCTGGGCGTCGAGTTCCGCTTCGGCCAGGACATCCAGCGCCTGGACGTCGCCGGCGACCGCATCAACGGCGTGTGGATCGACGGCAAGCTGGAAACCGCCGACCGCTACGTGCTGGCCCTGGGCAGCTACTCGCCGCAACTGCTCAAGCCTTTGGGCATCAAGGCCCCGGTCTACCCGCTCAAGGGCTACTCGCTGACCGTGCCGATCACCAATGGCGACATGGCGCCGACCTCGACCATCCTCGACGAGACCTACAAGGTCGCCATCACCCGTTTCGACGACCGCATCCGTGTCGGCGGCATGGCCGAGATCGCCGGTTTTGACCTGTCGCTGAACCCGCGTCGACGCGAAACGCTGGAGATGATCGTCAACGACCTTTATCCTCGCGGCGGCGACCTGAGCCAGGCGAGCTTCTGGACCGGCCTGCGCCCGGCCACCCCGGATGGCACCCCGATCGTCGGTGCGACCAAGTTCCGTAACCTGTTCCTCAACACCGGTCACGGCACCCTGGGCTGGACCATGGCCTGCGGTTCCGGTCGCCTGCTGGCGGACCTGATCGCGCGCAAGAAGCCGCAGATCAGTGCCGAAGGCCTGGACATCTCGCGTTATGGCAACAGCCGCGAGATCGCCAAGCATGGCCAGCCGGCGCCTGCGCACCAGTAAGCGGGCGTCTGCGCCGGCCCTTTCGCGGGTAAACCCGCTCCCACAGGTTTTGTGCAGTCCCCTGTGGGAGCGGGTTTACCCGCGAAAAAGCCCACACCGATTCACCTGTTCCCTCACCCCGGCGCGGTGGGTACCTACCCCCATCTGCCGCGCCGGGGCTTTATCGATAACCAGAACTGCCAGAAGGCTGCCGCCATGCGTCCCGCCCGTGCCCTGATCGACCTCCAAGCCCTCCGTCACAACTACCGCCTGGCCCGTGAGCTGACCGGCGCCAAGGCCCTGGCCGTGGTCAAGGCCGACGCCTATGGTCATGGCGCGGTGCGTTGCGCCCTGGCGCTCGAGACCGAGGCCGACGGTTTTGCCGTGGCCTGCATCGAGGAAGCCCTGGAGCTGCGCGCGGCGGGCATCAAGGCACCGGTGCTGCTGCTCGAAGGCTTCTTCGAGGCCAGCGAGCTGGCGCTGATCGCCGAGCACGACCTGTGGTGCGTGGTGCATTCGCTGTGGCAGCTGGAAGCGCTCGAGCAGACCTCGGTGCGCAAGCCGCTGACCATCTGGCTGAAGATGGACACCGGCATGCACCGCGTCGGCGTGCACCCCAAGGATTACCACGACGCCTACCAACGCCTGCTGGCCAGTGGCAAGGTGTCGCGCATCGTGCTGATGAGCCACTTCGCCCGCGCCGACGAACTCGATGCCGCCGCCACCGAGCAGCAGGTCGCCGTGTTCGAGGCCGCGCGCCAGGGCCTGGCCGCCGAGTGCAGCCTGCGCAACTCCCCGGCGGTGCTGGGCTGGCCGAGCATCAAGAGCGACTGGGTGCGCCCGGGCATCATGCTCTATGGCGCCACGCCGTTCGAGGTGGCGCAGGCCGAAGCGGCCCGCCTGCAGCCGGTGATGACCCTGCAATCGCGGATCATCAGCGTGCGCGAGCTGCCGGCCGGCGAGCCGGTGGGCTACGGCGCCAAGTTCGTCAGCCCGCGCCCGACCCGCGTGGGCGTGGTTGCCATGGGCTATGCCGACGGCTACCCACGCCAGGCGCCCACCGGCACCCCGGTGGTGGTGGCCGGCAAGCGCACCCAGCTGATCGGCCGAGTGTCGATGGACATGCTCTGCGTCGACCTCACCGAAGTGCCCGAGGCCACTGTCGGCAGCCCGGTGGAGCTGTGGGGCAAGCAAGTCCTGGCCAGCGACGTGGCGATGCAGGCCGGGACCATTCCGTACCAGATCTTCTGCAATCTCAAGCGCGTGCCACTGGACTATATCGGCGAATAAGGCGCTGAAGCGGACAGGCTGCGGGGCTGTGTGTTGTAAATACTGAACGGCATTGCCATCATATCGTTCACACTACCCCCATCTCGACCGATTCAGGAGGCTCCAGCTTTGGACGTCGGCGAACGACTGCAAGCCATCCGCAAGCTCAAGGGCCTGTCCCAGCGTGAACTCGCCAAGCGCGCGGGGGTGACCAACAGCACCATCTCGATGATCGAGAAGAACAGCGTGAGCCCGTCGATCAGCTCCCTGCGCAAGGTGCTCAGCGGCATCCCCATGTCCATGGTCGAGTTCTTCTCGGTGGAGTTGGCGCCTGAGAGCCCGACCCAGATCGTCTACAAGGCCCACGAGCTGATCGACATCTCCGACGGCGCGGTGACCATGAAGCTGGTCGGCAAGTCGCACCCCAACCGGGCCATCGCCTTCCTCACCGAGGTCTATCCGCCGGGCGCCGACACTGGCGCGGAAATGCTCACCCACGACGGTGAAGAGACCGGCATCCTGCTCGAAGGGCGCCTGGAGCTGGTGGTCGGCACCGAGATCTTCATTCTCGAAGCCGGTGACAGCTACTACTTCGAAAGCACCCGTCCACACCGCTTTCGCAACCCGTTCGAGGAACCGGCGCGCTTGATCAGTGCGGCGACCCCGTCGAACTTTTGATCCAGCGCAGTGCATTGATTCGCCAATACCCTTTCCCTGAGTGTGGTCGTTTCACGCCTTCCGGGTTCCCGCTATACTTTTCAACGCTCGCAATTCCGTGGCCGCGGGCGTGATTAGCCACCATGAGGGTGTTCGCGTGAACCAAATCAAGAAGATGCTGGCCGTACCAGCAGCCGTATTCGCCCTTTGGGCAATGAGCGCAACCGCTGCAACCAACGACGACATCGCCAAGCGCCTCGAGCCGGTCGGCCAGGTGTGCGTCCAGGGCCAGGAATGCAAGGGCATGGAAGTGGCCGCCACTGCCGGCGGCGGCGGTGCCAAGACACCGGACGAGATCATCGCCAAGCACTGCAACGCCTGCCATGGCACCGGCTTGCTGAACGCGCCGAAAATCGGCGACACCGCGGCGTGGAAAGAACGCGCCGATCACCAGGGCGGCCTCGATGGCATCCTGGCCAAGGCCATCACCGGCATCAACGCCATGCCGCCGAAGGGCACCTGCGCCGATTGCTCGGATGAAGACCTGAAGGGTGCGATCAAGAAGATGTCCGGGCTGTAAGCCATAGATGCAATACACGAGGCCCGCCTATTTTGGTGGGCTTTGTTTTTTGCAACTCCGGTTTTATAGGCCGGTACCTGATATTTTTACCAGTACTCTGTTTCAGGCATGGTCATGATAATGATGCACCCAACCGTGGCAGAGGGTGCGCCATGCTGAGCGACAAGAGAACGAGTGCTTTGTTGGTGGTGGCTCAACAGCGATCGACTCTGACTAAAGTCAACCTCGACGGTTCGCTGCAGCGCTTTGCCTATTCACCTTATGGCTACCATTTCGAGCTGAAGATTACCCTCGGTTTTAATGGGGAGCGATTAGAGCCGATAACCGGAAATTATCTTTTGGGTAATGGCTATCGTGCATTTAATCCACTGCTGATGCGCTTCTGTAGCCCAGACTCCCTAAGCCCATTTGCACGGGGTGGTTTGAATGCATATGCATACTGCCTGGGGGATCCAGTAAACTATAGCGACCCAAGTGGTCACTCCAAAGAACGTTACTTTTCTGGTGCCTTCAGACGATTTTTCCAGAAAGCACCAGATGTGCTGGGTGCTTCGCTTGCAAGCCAGAGTTCATTGTCACTTAAGTTGATTTCGTTACATGGCAGCGATAAAGCAAATGAGCACTCATTGAGAAATGGGGTGTCGTTGGAGTTTTCAGAACGGCAAGCTAATGGCCCTGGATTCTATACTACACCAGACTTTGAAAAGGCCTTGCACTACGCTAGAAACTCCAGTGATGGAGGCTATGTCTACGGGGTGTTTACGGAGCAACCTGAAATCCTTGTACCTGGAGTGCATTATACGCAGTACCCTTCAGGTGTATTGGTATTCCTCGAGCCTGCATTGGACCTTCTTGTCGTGCAGAAAGAAATTGTAGGGCCCATGCATTTCAACGCTAAGTATGTAGAGTTTGGAAAATATTCAGGTCTCAAGTTTTCAAAAAATCTGAGCCATCCATTGAGTACCTACAACGGCCCCTGGGAGGCGTGGTATATAATTGAGCATTCGACCGGGATGAGGTCGAACCACGCAACCAGCCCGCATGGACCACTGTCCAACCCCTGAACCTACGGACGACTCAGGAGGCCGAGATGTACCTCTGCTCCATTGACCAGGCTGTCGAGCAGACCCTGTCACGCCTTCCTGCCCATATCCATATGGGCCTTCCTTTGGGCCTGGGCAAGCCCAATGCTTTCGTCAATGCCCTGTATGCCCGGGTGAGCGAGCTGCCTGAGCGTCGGTTGACCATCTACACCGCCCTGTCGTTAGGCCGTCCATCTCTGGGCGATGGCTTGCAACGGCGCTTTATCGAACCCTTCATCGAGCGTGTGTTCGCCGACTACGAAGAGCTCACCTACCTGGCCGACCTGCGTGCCGACCGACTCCCGCCAAACATCCGCGTCGAGCAGTTTTTCATGCAGCCCGGCAGCCTGCTGCACAGCGACGCGGCGCAGCAGGACTACGTCAGCAGCAACTACAGCCACGCCGCCCGCGACATCAACGCCAAAGGCCTGAACCTGGTTGCGCAACTGGTGGCGGCCACGCCTGAACGGCCCGACCACCTGAGCCTGGCCTGCAATCCCGACATCACCCTCGACCTGCTGCCGATGATCGCCCGGCGCCGCGCCGCCGGTGAGACCATCCTGGTGCTCGGCCAGATCCACGACGAACTGCCCTACATGCCCGGAGACGCGGAGCTGGGTCTGGAGCAGTTCGACCTACTGATCGACCAGCCCGAACAACGTCGGCTGTTCTCCACGCCGAACATGCCGGTGAACACCCAAGACCATTGCATCGGCCTGCATGCCAGCGCCCTGGTGCGCGACGGCGGCACCCTGCAGATCGGCATCGGTGCCATGGGCGATGCGATAACGGCGGCACTGCTGGCGCGCCAGGGCGACAACGAGGGCTATCGTGCGCTGCTCGATGAGCTGGACATCGGCCCATGGCAGGCGCTGATCGAGCGGGAAGGGGGGCTGGATACCTTCGGCCAGGGGCTGTACGGCTGCAGCGAGATGTTCGTCAATGGCCTGCTGGCGCTGGCCGACGCCGGGGTCGTGCGCCGCCCTGCCGACGAGCAGGGGGTGCTGATCCATGGCGGGTTCTTCCTCGGGCCACGGGCGTTCTACCAGCGCCTGCGCGAGATGCCGTTGGAACAGCGCGCCCGGTTCGCCATGAGCGCCATCAGCTTCATCAACGAACTCTATGGCCAGGAGGCGCGCAAGCGTCGCCAGCGTCGGGATGCACGCTTCGTCAACACGGTGTTCGGCATGACCCTGCTGGGCGCGGGGGTTGCCGACCAGCTCGAGGATGGCCGGGTACTCAGCGGCGTGGGCGGGCAATACAACTTCGTCGCCCAGGGGCATGCGCTGGAGGGCGGTCGCTCGATCCTGTTGCTGCGCAGCTGGCGCGAGGCCGGGGGCGAGGTCACCTCGAACCTTTACTGGACCTACGGCCATTGCACCATCCCCCGGCACCTGCGGGACATCGTGATCACCGAGTACGGCATCGCCGACCTGCGTGGGCAGACCGACAGCGAGGTGATCGCACGGTTGCTGGCGATCAGTGACTCACGTTTTCAGCCCGAGCTTATGGAGCAGGCCAAGGCGGCGGGCAAGCTGGCCAAGGACTTCCAGCTGGATGCGCGGTTCATGGACAATACGCCTGAGCGGCTCGAGACAATCCGGGCACGGCATGCACGGCTGTTCCCTGAGTATCCGCTGGGGACTGATTTCACGGCAGAGGAGCGGGATCTGTTGCGGGCGCTGAACTGGTTGAAGAGCAAGTTCAAGCTGAGCGAGGTCTTGGAGCTGGGCAAGGCGGCGTTGGATGCGCCAGGGCCCGAGGGGTATGCGGCACAGTTGGCGCGGATGAAGCTGGATGACCCGCAGGGTTTGAAGGAGGAGTTGTATCAGCGGTTGCTGCTGGCGGGGTTACAGGCGACTGGCCCCTGTAGGAGCGGCCTTGTGCCGCGAAAGGGCCGCAAAGCGGCCCGGCGATCTATGCATGAACGCTGAAATCCTGGGGCCGCTACGCGCCCCTTTCGCGGCACAAGGCCGCTCCTACAGGGTAAGGGCAAGGCTTTACTCGATGAAGGTGACCACGCCGCCTTCCAGCGACTTGACCCGGGCCAGCGATTCGACGCGGTAGCCCTGGCTGTCCAGCTCGGCACGGCCGCCCTGGAACGACTTCTCGATGACGATGCCCAGGCCCGCCACGGTGGCGCCGGCCTGCTTGATGATCGAGATCAGTGCCTGGGACGCCTTGCCGTTGGCCAGGAAGTCGTCGATCACCAGCACGCGGTCGCTGCTGTTGAGATGGCGCGGCGAGATGGCCACGGTGTTCTCGGTCTGCTTGGTGAAGGAGTACACCGAGGCAGTCAGCAGGTTCTCGGTCAGGGTCAGCGACTGGTGCTTGCGGGCGAAGATCACCGGTACGCCGAGCTTCAGGCCGGTCATCACCGCCGGGGCGATGCCGGAGGCTTCGATGGTGACGATCTTGGTCACGCCCGAATCGGCGAACAGGCGGGCGAACTCGTCACCGATCAGCTGCATCAGCGCAGGGTCGATCTGGTGGTTGAGAAACGCATCGACTTTGAGTACCTGGTCGGAAAGCACGATGCCTTCTTCGCGAATCTTCTGCTGCAGTGCTTCCACTGTGTGTCTCCGATGTAACAAAGGTGGCCGCACGAAGCGGCAAAGTTAAAGAGTAATGGTTGATCAGCGTTTGAGCATCGCCCGGATATCGGCCAGGGCGTTGTTGCCGCGCGCGGCTTTCACTTCCACGGGCGCATCGTCCAGGCCTTCCCAGGCCAGGTCGTCCGGCGGCAGTTCGTCGAGGAACCGGCTCGGGGTACAGTCGATGATCTCGCCGTACTGCTTGCGCTTGGCGGCGAAGGTGAAGGCCAGGGTCTGGCGTGCGCGGGTGATGCCCACGTAGGCCAGGCGGCGTTCCTCTTCGATGGTGTCGGCCTCGATGCTCGAGCGGTGGGGGAGGATTTCCTCCTCCATGCCCATGATGAACACGTAGGGGAACTCCAGGCCCTTGGAGGCGTGCAGGGTCATCATCTGCACGCCCTCGGCGTTTTCTTCCTCTTCCTGCTGGCGCTCGAGCATGTCGCGCAGCACCAGCTTGCCGATGGCGTCCTCGATGGTCATGTCACCCTCTTCATCCTTCTCGAGGGTGTTCTTCAGCGCTTCGACGAGGAACCAGACGTTGCTGATGCGGAACTCCGCAGCCTTGTCGCTGGCGGTCTGCTGGCGGATCCAGTTCTCGTAGTCGATGTCGCGGATCATCTCGTGCAGCGCGGCGATCGGGTCTTCCAGGGCGACCTTGTGGCGCACCCCGTCGAGCCAGTGCTTGAAGCGCTGCAGGCGCTCGGTGTAGCGGGCGTCCAGGTGCTCGCCCAGGCCCAGCTCCTCGCTGGCGGCGTACATCGAGATGCCGCGCTCGGTGGAATAGTTGCCGAGCTTTTCCAGGGTGGTCGAGCCGATCTCGCGGCGCGGCACGTTGATCACCCGCAGGTAGGCGTTGTCGTCGTCCGGGTTGACCAGCAGGCGCAGGTAGGCCATCAGGTCCTTGACCTCCTGGCGGCCGAAGAAGCTGTTGCCGCCGGACAGGCGGTACGGCACCTGGTGGTGCTGCAGCTTCAGTTCGATCAGCTTGGCCTGGTAGTTGCCCCGGTAGAGGATGGCGAAGTCGCTGTACGGGCGGTTGGTGCGCAGGTGCAGGGTGAGGATTTCCATGGCCACGCGCTCGGCCTCGGCTTCCTCGTTCTTGCAGCGAATCACGCGGATCTCGTCGCCGACGCCCATCTCGCTCCACAGTTCCTTCTCGAAGGCGTGGGGGTTGTTGGCGATCAGCACGTTGGCGCAGCGCAGGATGCGGCTGGTGGAGCGGTAGTTCTGCTCGAGCATGACGATCTTCAGGGAGGGGTAGTCCTCCTTGAGCAGCATCAGGTTCTCGGGGCGGGCGCCGCGCCAGGCGTAGATCGACTGGTCATCGTCGCCGACCACGGTGAACTGGTTGCGCATGCCGATCAGCATCTTCACCAGCAGGTACTGGCTGGCGTTGGTGTCCTGGTATTCGTCCACCAGCAGGTAGCGCACGCGGTTCTGCCAGCGTTCGAGTACGTCGGGGTGCTCCTGGAACAGCTTGACCGGCTGCAGGATCAGGTCGTCGAAGTCCACCGCGTTGAACGCCTTGAGCGTGCGCTGATAGTGGGTGTAGACGATGGCCGCGGTCTGCTCGCGCGGGTTGCGTGCCTTTTCCAGGGCCTCGGGCGGCAGGATCAGGTCGTTCTTCCAGGCACCGATCATGTTCTTGATCTCGTCGATGCCGTCGTCGCCGGAGTATTCCTTCTGCATGATGTCCGACAGCAACGCCTTGATGTCGGACTCGTCGAAGATCGAGAAACCCGGTTTGTAGCCCAGGCGCTCGTGCTCCCTGCGGATGATGTTCAGGCCCAGGTTGTGGAAGGTGCACACCGTCAGGCCCCGGCCTTCTCCCGGACGCAGCAGGGTGCCGACCCGCTCCTTCATCTCGCGCGCGGCCTTGTTGGTGAAGGTCATCGCCACGATGTACTGGGCACGGATGCCGCAGTTCTGGATCAGGTGGGCAATCTTGCGCGTGATCACGCTGGTCTTGCCGGAGCCTGCACCGGCGAGCACCAAAAGAGGGCCGCCGACGTAGTCTCGGGCTTCCTGTTGCCGGGGATTGAGTCGGGACATGCTAGAAACCGGGGGTAACCAGAAAATAGCCGCGCATTCTAGCAGGCATGGGGCCGTTAATGCGCGACCGTCTGACGTTGTGATGCAGGGCGCGAATCGGATTTGCCGCATCTGCTACTTTCGCGCAGGATGCACGTCAGATTGCGTCGGGATGGCGGCCAGGGAAGGGCAACGACTAAAAGTGAAAATCATTTCCAATTAATCGGGTAGGATTGCCCGCGCTCGCCGTTCCACCGCCCATGTCTAAGGAGCCCGCTTGTCCACGCCTGTCGAACCCCTGCGTTTGCTGCTGTTGGCTGATGAGCCGGAGTGGGCCGTGCATCTGCGCGAATGCCTGCAGCCGATGGGCGGCAGCGTCGTGCTGCTGACCGCGCCGAACTGGGCGGCGGTGGACAGCCTGTTCGCCAACGACCGCCAGGCTGTGGTGCTGGCCACGCCCGAGCTGCAGCCGGCGCCGGGGCGTTGCGAGCTGCCGACGATCCTGCTGCTGGAGCAGGAGCCGGCCAGCGCGCCGCTGGGCGTCAGCGACTGGCTGGTGCTGGCGCAGCTGACCACCGACACCCTGCGTCGCTCCCTGCGCCATGTGCGCGAGCGCGGCGTGCTGGTGGCCACCCTGCAACGCCTGGCCGAACAGGACCCGCTGACCGGCATTGCCAACCGCCAGGGCTTCCAGGCACTGCTGACCGCGCGTCTGGCCGAGAACGAAGGCCGCGGCCTGGCCCTCGGCCATCTCGACCTGGACAACTTCCGCCACGTCAACGACGCCCTCGGCCACCAGGGCGGCGACCGCCTGATCTTGCAGGTGGTCGCCCGGCTCAAGCACCAGCTGGAGGCGAGCGACCAGCTGGCGCGCCTGGGCAGCGATGAGTTCGCCCTGCTGATCGACACCCGGCGCGACCCCAATCGCGCCGAGTGGATGGCCGAACGCATCACCGAGGCGCTGACCGAGCCCTACTGGATCGACGGCGAGAGCTTGCTGCTCGGCTGCAGCCTGGGAATCGCCCATGCCCGCGCCCAGGCCGGCGCCGACCCGCTGATGTGGCACGCGCACATCGCCATGCGCCAGGCCAAGAGCAGCCAGGGCTGCACCTTCCATGTGTTCAACGAGCGCATCAACCGCAACGCCCGCAGCCTGGCCGACCTGGAAAGCGAGCTGCGTCGCGCCCTGCGCCGCGACGAGCTGGAGTTGCACTATCAACCGCGGCTCAATCTCGCCGACGGCCGTATCGTCGGTCTGGAAGCGCTGGTGCGCTGGAACCATCCAGAGCGCGGTCTGCTGGCGCCGAGCGAATTCGTGCCGCTGGCCGAACAGAGCGGGTTGATCGTGCCGTTGGGCTACTGGGTGATCTCCCGGGCCCTTAGCGACATGCAGGCCCTGCGCGAGCGCGGCCTGGCGCCGCTGCACATGGCGGTGAACCTGAGCTTCCGCCAGTTCCAGGACAGCCAGTTGCTCGCCACCCTGAGCCGGCTGATCGTCGAGCACGGCGTCGATGCCCGCTGGCTGGAGTTCGAGCTGACCGAGACCGCCGTGATGCGGCGCAACGAGCTGGTGCGCCAGACCATGGACGCCTTGGGGCGCCTGGGGGTGCGTTTTTCGCTGGACGATTTCGGGACCGGTTTCTCGTCGTTCGTGCACCTGAACAGCCTGCCGATCACCCTGCTCAAGGTCGACCGCAGCTTCGTCGGCGGCATGGAGCAGCGCGAGGAGAACGCCAAGCTGGTGCACGCGATGATCAACCTGGCGCACAACCTCAACCTGGAGGTGGTGGCCGAAGGGGTGGAGAGCGAGGAGCAACTGGCGCTGCTGCGGGCGTTCGGTTGCGACCAGGTGCAGGGGTTCCTGGTGAGCCGGCCGTTGCCGGTGGAGGCGTTGATCGAGTACCTGTTGCAGGTGCCGAGTCCGGGTCTGGTGCAGACCTTGTAGATCCCATGCAGCCTTTTCGCGGCACAAGGCCGCTCCTACAGGTGATCGCGGTCTTCTGTAGGAGCGGCCTTGTGCCGCGAAAAGGGGCGCAAAGCGCCCCCAGCAATTTCAAACCGTGAAGATGATCAACCGACCAACATCCGCCCGGTCTCTTCCAGGTTTTCATGCCAGCTCAAGGCTTCGCGCAGGATATGCGGGGTATGCCCGCCACGCTGGCAGGCGCGCTCGAAGTAATCGTTCAGCGCGGCGCGGTAGTCCGGATGCACGCAGTTGTCGATGATCACCCGGGCACGCTCGCGCGGTGCCAGGCCGCGCAGGTCGGCCAGGCCCACCTCGGTCACCAGGATGTCCACGTCGTGCTCGGTATGGTCGACATGGCTGACCATCGGCACCACGCTGGAAATCGCGCCGCCCTTGGCAATCGACTTGGTGACGAAGATCGCCAGGTGCGCGTTGCGGGCGAAGTCGCCCGAGCCACCGATGCCGTTCATCATCTTCGTGCCGCAGACGTGGGTGGAGTTGACGTTGCCGTAGATGTCGAACTCCAGCGCCGTGTTGATGCCGATGATGCCCAGGCGACGGACCACTTCCGGGTGGTTGGAGATTTCCTGCGGGCGCAGCACCAGCTTGTCCTTGTAACGCTCCAGGTTACCGAACACGTCGGCGTTACGGCGGCTCGACAGGGTGATCGAGCTGCCCGAGGCAAAGCTCAGCTTGCCGGCGTCAATCAGGTCGAAGGTCGAGTCCTGCAGCACTTCGGAGTACATGGTCAGGTTTTCGAACGGCGACTCGATCAGGCCGCACATCACCGCGTTGGCAATGCTGCCGATGCCGGCCTGCAGCGGGCCGAGGTTGTTGCTCATGCGCCCGGCGTCCACCTCGCCCTTGAGGAAGGCGATCAGGTGATCGGCGATGCCCTGGGTCTCGTGGTCAGGCGGCAGCACGGTGGACGGCGAGTCCGGCTGGTCGCTGATGACGATGCCGACGATCTTGGCCGGATCGATCGGGATCGCGGTGCTGCCGATGCGGTCGTCGACCTTCACCAGCGGGATCGGCGTGCGGGTCGGGCGGTAGGTCGGGATGTAGATGTCGTGCAGGCCTTCGAGGTTGGCATGGTGCGACAGGTTGATCTCGACGATGACCTGCTTGGCGAAGATCGCGAAGCTGGCCGAGTTGCCGACGGAGGTGGTCGGCACGATATGGCCTTGCTCGGTGATCGCCACCGCCTCAATGACCGCGATGTCCGGCAGGGTGAGCTGTTTGTTGCGCAGCTGCTCGACGGTTTCCGACAGGTGCTGGTCGATGAACATCACCTTGCCGTCGTTGATGGCCTTGCGCAGGGTGCTGTCGACCTGGAACGGCATGCGCCGGGCCAGCACGCCGGCCTCGGTCAGTTGCTTGTCCAGGTCGTTGCCCAGGCTGGCGCCGGTCATCAGGCTGATCTTCAGCGGCGACTGTTTTGCACGCTCGGCCAGTGCGTGGGGCACGGCCTTGGCTTCGCCGGCGCGGGTGAAACCGCTCATGCCGACGGTCATGCCGTCCTGGATCAGGCCAGCGGCGTCAGCCGCACTCATAACCTTGCTGTGCAGGGAGGACAAGCGGATACGATCACGGTACATGGATTGTTATCTCAGGCTACTGAAGCTACTGGAAGCGCAGTCTAGAGATTTAGCCCGGAACCGTCCCGCGACCATGGTCGTAGGCGAAGGCCGGAAGTAGAGCCGTTGATCTGGATCAAGCCAATGAAAAGGCCCCTGGGAATATCTCCCCAGGGGCCTTATGCGCTTCTATATGGGTAGGACCAGGTCAGTCCACGGCCTTGACCATGTCCTCGATGACTTTCTTGGCGTCACCGAACACCATCATGGTCTTGTCCAGGTAGAACAGTTCGTTGTCCAGACCCGCGTAGCCGCTGGCCATGGAGCGCTTGTTGACGATGATGGTCTTGGCCTTGAAGGCCTCGAGGATCGGCATGCCGGCGATCGGTGACTTCGGATCGTTCTTCGCCGCCGGGTTGACCACGTCGTTGGCGCCCAGCACCAGCACCACGTCGGCCTGGCCGAACTCGGCGTTGATGTCCTCCATCTCGAACACCTGGTCGTACGGCACCTCGGCTTCGGCCAGCAGCACGTTCATGTGCCCGGGCATGCGCCCCGCCACCGGGTGGATCGCGTACTTCACGGTCACGCCGTTGTGGCTCAGCTTCTCGGTCAGTTCCTTGAGCGCGTGCTGGGCGCGGGCCACCGCCAGGCCGTAGCCTGGGACGATGATCACGCTGTCGGCGTTGCTCAGCAGGAAGGTGGCGTCATCGGCCGAGCCGGACTTCACCGGGCGCTGCTCCTTCGTACCTTGCGCAGCGCCGACATCGGTATCGCCACCGAAGCCGCCGAGGATGACGTTGAAGAACGAACGGTTCATCGCCTTGCACATGATGTACGAGAGGATCGCGCCGCTGGAGCCCACCAGGGAGCCGGCGATGATCAGCATCGAGTTGTTCAGCGAGAAGCCGATACCCGCCGCGGCCCAGCCCGAGTAGCTGTTGAGCATCGACACCACCACCGGCATGTCGGCGCCGCCGATCGGGATGATGATCAGCACGCCCATGACGAAGGCCAGGGCCAGCATCAGGGTGAAGGCGCTGTAGTGGCCGGTGAAGGTGAACAGCAGGCCCAGGGCGATGGTCGCCAGGCCCAGGATCAGGTTCAGCTTGTGCTGGCCGGCGAACTGTACCGGTGCGCCCTGGAACAGGCGGAACTTGTACTTGCCCGACAGCTTGCCGAAGGCGATCACCGAGCCCGAGAAGGTGATCGCACCGATGGCCGCGCCGAGGAAAAGCTCCAGGCGGTTGCCGGTGGGGATCGGGTCGCTGATGCTGGCGACGATGCCCAGCGATTGCGGCTCGAGCACGGCGGCGATGGCGATGAACACCGCGGCCAGGCCGATCATGCTATGCATGAAGGCGACCAGCTCGGGCATTTTGGTCATCTCGACGCGCTTGGCCATGATCGAGCCGGCGCTGCCGCCGACCAGCAGGCCGACGATGACGTAGCCGATACCGGCAGTCGCCAGCTCCGCGCCAAGCTTGTAGATCAGGCCGACGGTGGTGAGGATGGCGATACCCATGCCGATCATGCCGAACAGGTTGCCACGGCGTGAGGTGGTCGGGTGCGAGAGGCCCTTGAGCGCCTGGATGAAGCAGACCGAGGCGACCAGGTACAGAAGCGTTACCAGATTCATGCTCATGCTTACTTCTGCCCCTCGTTCTTGGTTTTCTTCTTGAACATTTCCAGCATGCGGCGAGTGACCAGGAAGCCACCGAACACGTTCACCGCGGCCAGCGCCACGGCCAGGGTGCCCATGACCTTGCCGGCCGGGGTGACGGTCAGCGCCGCGGCCAGCATGGCGCCGACGATGACGATCGCGGAAATGGCGTTGGTGACCGCCATCAGCGGGGTGTGCAGGGCCGGGGTGACGTTCCACACCACGTGGTAACCCACGTAGATGGCCAGCACGAAGATGATCAGGTTGTAGATGCCGTGGGAAATCAGCATGTCTTCCATTGTCGTGCTCCTCAGCCGTTCTTGCGCACGACCTGGCCGTCGCGGCACATCAGGCACGCGGCGACGATGTCGTCTTCGAGGTTGATGACCAGGTTGCCGTCCTTGTCGAACAGCAGCTTCATGAAGTCCAGCAGGTTGCGCGCGTACAGTGCCGAAGCATCGGCGCCGACCTGGGCCGGCAGGTTGGTCGGGCCGACAATGGTTACGCCGTTGTGCAGGACGACCTGATCGGCCACGGTCAGCGGGCAGTTGCCGCCCTGGGCCGCGGCGAGGTCGATGACCACCGAGCCGGGTTTCATCTGCGCCACGGTTTCGGCGCTGAGCAGGGTCGGCGCCTTGCGCCCGGGAATCAGCGCGGTGGTGATGACGATATCGGCCTGCTTGGCGCGCTCGTGCACGGCCTGGGCCTGGCGCTGCATCCAGCTGGCCGGCATTGGCCGGGCATAGCCGCCGACGCCTTCGGCGCATTCGCGTTCTTCATCGGTCTCGTAGGGCACGTCGATGAACTTGGCCCCCAGCGACTCGATCTGCTCCTTCACCGCCGGGCGCACGTCCGACGCTTCGATCACCGCACCCAGGCGCTTGGCCGTGGCGATGGCCTGCAGGCCGGCGACGCCGGCCCCGAGGATCAGCACGCGGGCGGCTTTCACCGTGCCTGCGGCAGTCATCAGCATGGGCATGAAGCGCGGGTAGTGGTGGGCCGCCAGCAGCACGGCCTTGTAGCCGGCGATGTTGGCCTGGGACGACAGCACGTCGAGGCTCTGTGCCCGCGAGGTGCGCGGCGCGGCTTCCAGGGCGAAGGCGGTGATGCCGCGCTCGGCCATCTTGCCGATCAGTTCGTTGTTGAAGGGGTTGAGCATGCCCGCCAGCAGGCTGGTGCTGTTGATCAGCGCCAGTTCCTGGTCATTGGGCGCGACCACCTTGAGCACCAGCTGCGCGCCAAAGGCGTCAGTGGCTTCGCCCAGGGTGGCGCCCACGGCTTCATAGGCACTGTCCGGAATGCTGGCGTTGAGCCCTGCCCCCCGTTGCACGGTGACCTGATGGCCCTGGCCTACCAGTTTCTTGATGGTTTCCGGGGTCGCGGCGACCCTTGTCTCACCCGTCTGCGTCTCGAGAGGAACACCAATGTGCACGACTATGTCTCCTGCGGTGACCTTTATTGTCTTTATGGAAACCAGCGCACTTCGGGTGGTGCGGCTGGGCGGCCGTAGAGCACGACTCCGCCTGGTTCGAGGCGGGAGAGGCATTTTGCAGACGAACCCAGGGGCCTTCAACAGGTTCTGAAGCGAAACGAACTTAAAACTACAAGTCACCCTGTGACCGTATGTCGCAACGATTCTGGTCCAGCCCGTCAAGTACGCGCTATTCGCAGCTTAGGGGAAAAAATGAAAAAATTTCGGCCGTTTTCGTTCATGGCGTTGTGAATGTCGCAAAATAAGCCGCAAACCCGCGCAGTCACTAGGGTTGCTACGGTTTTTCCGCTATACGGAACAGATTGCGAATTTGCGACAAATCCATATATCTGTAGGTGTTCAAAATAATTGACTACGGGGTCAATTTTTAGAATATTGGCCTCATCCGGCGGCGGTGTACTGCTTCGCCTGTGCCACCAGCCAGTCGCGAAACGCCCGCAGCGAAGCGGATTCCACCTTTCGCTCGGGGATCATCAGATGGTAGGCCTTGTCGCTGGACAGGGCATGCCTGTTAGCGACCAGCAATCGACCTTCCTGCAACTCGCGCTGGATCAGGAACGGCGGAATCAGCGCGATACCCATGTCATGCATGGCGGCCTGGGCCAGCATGGAGAACAGTTCGTAGCGCGGGCCGGTCATGTCCCGTTCGACGCTCAGACCCAGGCCGTCGAACCACTGCCGCCAGGCATAGGGGCGCGTGGTCTGCTGCAGCAGGGGCAACTCGGCGATGCGCCGGGCGTCGAGGCTGGCTTGCCCGTCCAGCAGCGCGGGGCTGCACACCGGCATGGGGTTCTCGCCCATCAGGCGGTGGGATTGGGTGCCGGACCAGTCGGCGTCGCCGAAGTAGATGGCGGCGTCGAAGGGGGTGTCGGCGAACAGGAAGGGGCGGGTGCGGTTGGTCAGGTTGACCGTGACCTCGGGGTGGCGCTGCTGGAAGTCCTTCAGGCGCGGCAGCAGCCATTGCGTGCCGAAGGTCGGCACCACCGCCAGTTCGATCACGTTGGCGCCTTGCTGGCGCATCACCGAAAGCGTGTCGCGCTCCACCGCATCCAGCTGCGTGGCCACCTGGCGGCTGTAGGAGAGCCCGGCTTCGGTCAGTTTCACGCCCCGGCGCGAGCGGCGGAACAGTTCGACATTGAGGAAGGCCTCCAGGCCACCGATCTGGCGACAGACGGCGCCCTGGGTCAGGGCCAGTTCCTGGGCGGCCTTGGTGAAGCTCTCGTGGCGCGCGGCCGCCTCGAAGCAGACCAGGGCGGTGGTGCTGGGGATCTTGCGGCGCATGTACGTCAACCTCACTTGTAGGGCGTTGAACAGGGCATTTCGATGATTACGAAGTGAGAAAATATCACTAAACCGTGCGCAATCCTCGTTTGTCCCGCAGGCCGATCAGGCCTAGGATCAATCCAGCACAACAATTCGTTCCCATCTTTCGAGGAATCCGCACATGGCTGGCAAGGCAAGCTTCAACTGGATCGACCCGCTGCTGCTGGATCAGCAGCTCACTGAAGAAGAGCGCATGGTTCGCGACAGCGCCTATCAGTTCGCCCAGGACAAGCTGGCACCCCGTGTGCTGGAGGCGTTCCGCCACGAGCAGACAGACCCGGCGATTTTCCGCGAGATGGGTGAAGTCGGCCTGCTCGGCGCGACCATTCCCGAGCAGTACGGCGGCAGCGGCCTGAACTACGTGTGCTACGGCCTGATCGCCCGCGAGGTGGAGCGCATCGACTCCGGCTACCGTTCGATGATGAGCGTGCAATCGTCGCTGGTCATGGTGCCGATCAACGAGTTCGGTACCGAGGCGCAGAAGCAGAAGTACCTGCCGAAGCTGGCCAGTGGCGAGTGGATCGGCTGCTTCGGCCTGACCGAGCCCAACCATGGATCCGACCCGGGCTCGATGATTACCCGCGCCCGCAAGGTCGACGGTGGCTATCGCCTGACCGGCAGCAAGATGTGGATCACCAACAGCCCGATCGCCGATGTCTTCGTGGTCTGGGCCAAGGACGATGCCGGTGATATCCGCGGCTTCGTGCTGGAGAAAGGCTGGGACGGCCTCAGCGCCCCGGCTATCCATGGCAAGGTCGGCCTGCGCGCCTCGATCACCGGCGAGATCGTCATGGACAACGTATTCGTGCCGGAAGAGAACATCTTCCCGGACGTGCGAGGCCTCAAAGGCCCGTTCACCTGCCTGAACTCGGCCCGCTATGGCATCTCCTGGGGCGCCCTGGGCGCCGCCGAGGCCTGCTGGCACACCGCGCGCCAGTACACCCTGGACCGCCAGCAGTTCGGCCGCCCGCTGGCTGCCAACCAGCTGATCCAGAAGAAACTGGCCGACATGCAGACCGAGATCACCCTGGCCCTGCAGGGCTGCCTGCGCCTGGGGCGGATGAAGGACGAAGGCACCGCGGCGGTCGAGATCACCTCGATCATGAAGCGCAACTCCTGCGGGAAGGCCCTGGACATCGCCCGTTTGGCCCGCGACATGCTGGGCGGCAATGGCATCTCCGACGAGTTCGGCGTGGCCCGCCACCTGGTCAACCTCGAGGTGGTCAACACCTATGAAGGAACCCATGACGTGCACGCGCTGATCCTCGGGCGTGCGCAGACCGGCATCCAGGCGTTCTACTGATAGAGGAGCCAGGCCATGGGCGCGCTTTCCCATCTGCGGGTGTTGGATCTCTCCCGGGTACTGGCCGGGCCCTGGTCCGGCCAGATCCTGGCTGACCTTGGCGCCGATGTGATCAAGGTCGAACGTCCGGGGGCGGGTGACGACACCCGCTCCTGGGGGCCGCCTTTCCTGCGCGATGTTCAGGGCGAGAATACCAGCGAGGCGGCCTACTACCTGTCGGCCAACCGCAACAAGCGCTCGGTGACCATCGACTTCACCCAGCCGGAAGGCCAGCGCCTGGTGCGTGAGCTGGCGGCGAAGTCGGATATCGTCATCGAGAACTTCAAGGTAGGCGGGCTGGCGGCCTATGGGCTGGACTATCAAAGCCTGAAGGCGGTCAACCCGAAGCTCATCTACTGCTCGATCACCGGCTTCGGCCAGACCGGGCCATATGCCAAGCGTGCCGGCTACGACTTCATGATCCAGGGGCTGGGTGGGCTGATGAGCCTGACCGGTCGCCCGGAGGGGGAGGAGGGCGCCGGGCCGATGAAGGTCGGGGTGGCCCTGACCGACATCCTCACCGGGCTGTATTCCACCGTGGCGATCCTGGCGGCCCTGGCGCACCGTGACCAGGCCGGTATTGGCCAGCACATCGACATGGCGTTGCTGGATGTCCAGGTGGCCTGCCTGGCCAACCAGGCAATGAACTACCTCACCACCGGTACCGCGCCTCGTCGGCTGGGCAATGCGCACCCGAACATCGTGCCGTACCAGGATTTCCCGACGGCCGATGGCAACTTCATTCTTACCGTGGGCAATGACGGGCAGTTCCGCAAGTTCGCGGAAGTGGCCGGGCAGGCGCACTGGGCGGATGATCCACGCTTTGCCACCAATAAACAGCGGGTGGCCAATCGCGCCGAGCTGATTCCGCTGATTCGCCAGGCCACGGTGTTCAAGACTACGGCCGAGTGGGTGAGCGAGCTGGAGAAGGCAGGCGTGCCGTGCGGACCGATCAACGACCTGGCACAGATGTTCCAGGATCCGCAGGTGGTGGCCCGTGGGCTGGCAGTGAATGTTCCTCATCCGTTGGCAGGGAGCGTGCCGCAGGTGGCCAGCCCGATCCGGTTGTCGGAGACGCCGGTGGAATATCGGCAGGCGCCGCCGTTGCTGGGGGAGCATACCGAGGCGGTGCTTGGCGATGTGCTGGGGTTGGATGAGGCAGCGGTGCAGCGACTCCGGGCTGCCGGGGTGTTGTGACGCGCTACCTATATAGGAAGGGGTGGGGAGGCCGATAGGCCTCCCTGCTTTTGTTTTGGGGCTGCTTATATAGGTACCAGGGCTCCTGACGCGATCTTTTTGATTTTTATGAAATTAACGGTTGACGCCCTCTCAGATCCCCTTATAATGCGCCCCACTTCCAGCGACATCGGGACGAAAAACTCCTTGAATATCAATGAGTTGATTGTTGAAGAGGGTTGCGGAGGTGCTTCGATCATCTGATCGGCAGCGGTGAAAAAGGCAGTTGACAGCAGGTTGTAACGCTGTATGATTCGCCTCCCGCTACGAGAGATCGCAGCGAGTCAAGTGTTTGAAGTGAAACGAAAAACTTCAAAATAAACGCTTGACACGAAATGAGGAAAGCGTAGAATGCGCGCCTCGGTTGAGACGAAAAGCTCTTAGCCAAACGCTCTTTAACAAATTGAATCAAGCAATTCGTGTGGGTGCTTGTGAGTATGGACTGATAGTCGCCAAGATTATCAGCATCACAAGTGGCCATGCGAGAAATCACATAGTCATTTGAGATTGCTGAGCCAAGTTTAGGGTTTCTTAAAAACCCAAGCAGTATTGAACTGAAGAGTTTGATCATGGCTCAGATTGAACGCTGGCGGCAGGCCTAACACATGCAAGTCGAGCGGATGACGGGAGCTTGCTCCTTGATTCAGCGGCGGACGGGTGAGTAATGCCTAGGAATCTGCCTGGTAGTGGGGGACAACGTTTCGAAAGGAACGCTAATACCGCATACGTCCTACGGGAGAAAGCAGGGGACCTTCGGGCCTTGCGCTATCAGATGAGCCTAGGTCGGATTAGCTAGTAGGTGAGGTAATGGCTCACCTAGGCGACGATCCGTAACTGGTCTGAGAGGATGATCAGTCACACTGGAACTGAGACACGGTCCAGACTCCTACGGGAGGCAGCAGTGGGGAATATTGGACAATGGGCGAAAGCCTGATCCAGCCATGCCGCGTGTGTGAAGAAGGTCTTCGGATTGTAAAGCACTTTAAGTTGGGAGGAAGGGCAGTAAGCTAATACCTTGCTGTTTTGACGTTACCGACAGAATAAGCACCGGCTAACTCTGTGCCAGCAGCCGCGGTAATACAGAGGGTGCAAGCGTTAATCGGAATTACTGGGCGTAAAGCGCGCGTAGGTGGTTCGTTAAGTTGGATGTGAAAGCCCCGGGCTCAACCTGGGAACTGCATCCAAAACTGGCGAGCTAGAGTATGGTAGAGGGTGGTGGAATTTCCTGTGTAGCGGTGAAATGCGTAGATATAGGAAGGAACACCAGTGGCGAAGGCGACCACCTGGACTGATACTGACACTGAGGTGCGAAAGCGTGGGGAGCAAACAGGATTAGATACCCTGGTAGTCCACGCCGTAAACGATGTCAACTAGCCGTTGGAATCCTTGAGATTTTAGTGGCGCAGCTAACGCATTAAGTTGACCGCCTGGGGAGTACGGCCGCAAGGTTAAAACTCAAATGAATTGACGGGGGCCCGCACAAGCGGTGGAGCATGTGGTTTAATTCGAAGCAACGCGAAGAACCTTACCAGGCCTTGACATGCAGAGAACTTTCCAGAGATGGATTGGTGCCTTCGGGAACTCTGACACAGGTGCTGCATGGCTGTCGTCAGCTCGTGTCGTGAGATGTTGGGTTAAGTCCCGTAACGAGCGCAACCCTTGTCCTTAGTTACCAGCACGTTATGGTGGGCACTCTAAGGAGACTGCCGGTGACAAACCGGAGGAAGGTGGGGATGACGTCAAGTCATCATGGCCCTTACGGCCTGGGCTACACACGTGCTACAATGGTCGGTACAGAGGGTTGCCAAGCCGCGAGGTGGAGCTAATCTCACAAAACCGATCGTAGTCCGGATCGCAGTCTGCAACTCGACTGCGTGAAGTCGGAATCGCTAGTAATCGCAAATCAGAATGTTGCGGTGAATACGTTCCCGGGCCTTGTACACACCGCCCGTCACACCATGGGAGTGGGTTGCACCAGAAGTAGCTAGTCTAACCTTCGGGAGGACGGTTACCACGGTGTGATTCATGACTGGGGTGAAGTCGTAACAAGGTAGCCGTAGGGGAACCTGCGGCTGGATCACCTCCTTAATCGAAGACATCAGCCTGCTGATGAGCTCCCACACGAATTGCTTGATTCATATGTGAAGACGATCAAGACCCTATATAGGTCTGTAGCTCAGTTGGTTAGAGCGCACCCCTGATAAGGGTGAGGTCGGCAGTTCAAATCTGCCCAGACCTACCAATATGCGGGGCCATAGCTCAGCTGGGAGAGCGCCTGCCTTGCACGCAGGAGGTCAGCGGTTCGATCCCGCTTGGCTCCACCACTTTCTGTTGTGTCTACTTGATCAGAACTTAGAAATGAACATTCGGCGATGAATGTTGATTTCTGACTTTTGTCAGATCGTTCTTTAAAAATTCGGATATGTGATAGATAGACTGAATGCCAGTTTCACTGCTGGTTATTCAGGCTAAGGTAAAATTTGTGAGTTCTGCTCAGCAATGAGCGAAATGCGAATTTTCGGCGAATGTCGTCTTCACAGTATAACCAGATTGCTTGGGGTTATATGGTCAAGTGAAGAAGCGCATACGGTGGATGCCTTGGCAGTCAGAGGCGATGAAAGACGTGGTAGCCTGCGATAAGCTTTGGGGAGTCGGCAAACAGACTGTGATCCAGAGATCTCTGAATGGGGGAACCCAGCCAGCATAAGCTGGTTATCTTGTACTGAATACATAGGTGCAAGAGGCGAACCAGGGGAACTGAAACATCTAAGTACCCTGAGGAAAAGAAATCAACCGAGATTCCCTTAGTAGTGGCGAGCGAACGGGGACCAGCCCTTAAGCTGGTTTGAGATTAGTGGAACGCTCTGGAAAGTGCGGCCATAGTGGGTGATAGCCCCGTACACGAAAATCTCTTGCCAGTGAAATCGAGTAGGACGGAGCACGAGAAACTTTGTCTGAACATGGGGGGACCATCCTCCAAGGCTAAATACTACTGACTGACCGATAGTGAACCAGTACCGTGAGGGAAAGGCGAAAAGAACCCCGGAGAGGGGAGTGAAATAGAACCTGAAACCGTATGCGTACAAGCAGTGGGAGCCTACTTCGTTAGGTGACTGCGTACCTTTTGTATAATGGGTCAGCGACTTATATTCAGTGGCGAGCTTAACCGAATAGGGGAGGCGTAGCGAAAGCGAGTCTTAATAGGGCGCTTTAGTCGCTGGGTATAGACCCGAAACCGGGCGATCTATCCATGGGCAGGTTGAAGGTTAGGTAACACTGACTGGAGGACCGAACCGACTACCGTTGAAAAGTTAGCGGATGACCTGTGGATCGGAGTGAAAGGCTAATCAAGCTCGGAGATAGCTGGTTCTCCTCGAAAGCTATTTAGGTAGCGCCTCATGTATCACTGTAGGGGGTAGAGCACTGTTTCGGCTAGGGGGTCATCCCGACTTACCAAACCGATGCAAACTCCGAATACCTACAAGTGCCGAGCATGGGAGACACACGGCGGGTGCTAACGTCCGTCGTGAAAAGGGAAACAACCCAGACCGTCAGCTAAGGTCCCAAAGTCATGGTTAAGTGGGAAACGATGTGGGAAGGCTTAGACAGCTAGGAGGTTGGCTTAGAAGCAGCCACCCTTTAAAGAAAGCGTAATAGCTCACTAGTCGAGTCGGCCTGCGCGGAAGATGTAACGGGGCTCAAACCATGCACCGAAGCTACGGGTATCACCTTTGGTGATGCGGTAGAGGAGCGTTCTGTAAGCCTGTGAAGGTGAGTTGAGAAGCTTGCTGGAGGTATCAGAAGTGCGAATGCTGACATGAGTAACGACAATGCGAGTGAAAAACTCGCACGCCGAAAGACCAAGGTTTCCTGCGCAACGTTAATCGACGCAGGGTTAGTCGGTCCCTAAGGCGAGGCTGAAAAGCGTAGTCGATGGAAAACAGGTTAATATTCCTGTACTTCCAGTTATTGCGATGGAGGGACGGAGAAGGCTAGGCCAGCTTGGCGTTGGTTGTCCAAGTTTAAGGTGGTAGGCTGAGATCTTAGGCAAATCCGGGATCTCAAGGCCGAGAGCTGATGACGAGTGCTCTTTAGAGCGCGAAGTGGTTGATGCCATGCTTCCAAGAAAAGCTCCTAAGCTTCAGATAACTGGGAACCGTACCCCAAACCGACACAGGTGGTTAGGTAGAGAATACCAAGGCGCTTGAGAGAACTCGGGTGAAGGAACTAGGCAAAATGGCACCGTAACTTCGGGAGAAGGTGCGCCGGTGAGGGTGAAGCACTTGCTGCGTAAGCCCACGCCGGTCGAAGATACCAGGCCGCTGCGACTGTTTATTAAAAACACAGCACTCTGCAAACACGAAAGTGGACGTATAGGGTGTGACGCCTGCCCGGTGCCGGAAGGTTAATTGATGGGGTTAGCGCAAGCGAAGCTCTTGATCGAAGCCCCGGTAAACGGCGGCCGTAACTATAACGGTCCTAAGGTAGCGAAATTCCTTGTCGGGTAAGTTCCGACCTGCACGAATGGCGTAACGATGGCGGCGCTGTCTCCACCCGAGACTCAGTGAAATTGAAATCGCTGTGAAGATGCAGTGTATCCGCGGCTAGACGGAAAGACCCCGTGAACCTTTACTATAGCTTTGCACTGGACTTTGAGCTTGCTTGTGTAGGATAGGTGGGAGGCTTTGAAGTGGGGACGCCAGTTCTCATGGAGCCATCCTTGAAATACCACCCTGGCAACCTTGAGGTTCTAACTCAGGTCCGTTATCCGGATCGAGGACAGTGTATGGTGGGTAGTTTGACTGGGGCGGTCTCCTCCCAAAGAGTAACGGAGGAGTACGAAGGTGCGCTCAGACCGGTCGGAAATCGGTCGTAGAGTATAAAGGCAAAAGCGCGCTTGACTGCGAGACACACACGTCGAGCAGGTACGAAAGTAGGTCTTAGTGATCCGGTGGTTCTGTATGGAAGGGCCATCGCTCAACGGATAAAAGGTACTCCGGGGATAACAGGCTGATACCGCCCAAGAGTTCATATCGACGGCGGTGTTTGGCACCTCGATGTCGGCTCATCACATCCTGGGGCTGAAGCCGGTCCCAAGGGTATGGCTGTTCGCCATTTAAAGTGGTACGCGAGCTGGGTTTAGAACGTCGTGAGACAGTTCGGTCCCTATCTGCCGTGGACGTTTGAGATTTGAGAGGGGCTGCTCCTAGTACGAGAGGACCGGAGTGGACGAACCTCTGGTGTTCCGGTTGTCACGCCAGTGGCATTGCCGGGTAGCTATGTTCGGAAGAGATAACCGCTGAAAGCATCTAAGCGGGAAACTTGCCTCAAGATGAGATCTCACTGGAGCCTTGAGCTCCCTGAAGGGCCGTCGAAGACTACGACGTTGATAGGTTGGGTGTGTAAGCGCTGTGAGGCGTTGAGCTAACCAATACTAATTGCCCGTGAGGCTTGACCATATAACACCCAAGCAATTTGCGCCGAGGCCAAATTGTGGTGGTGAAGACGAAAGAACCGAAAGTTCGCAACATCACAAATCGCATATCCGAATTCGCTGGAGTATCCATCTGGATGTTCTGGCAACAGAATTTCTTGACGACCATAGAGCATTGGAACCACCTGATCCCATCCCGAACTCAGCAGTGAAACGATGCATCGCCGATGGTAGTGTGGGGTTTCCCCATGTGAGAGTAGGTCATCGTCAAGATTCATTTCGCAAAACCCCTATCTGCGTAAGCAGGTAGGGGTTTTGTCTTTAAGTAGAGAGTACAGAGATTCGCTGGCACGTCCTTCGGACGGACCGGCACACAGAATTTCTTGACGACCATAGAGCATTGGAACCACCTGATCCCATCCCGAACTCAGCAGTGAAACGATGCATCGCCGATGGTAGTGTGGGGTTTCCCCATGTGAGAGTAGGTCATCGTCAAGATTCAATTCCAAAGCCCCTGATCGCGATGCGGTCGGGGGCTTTGTCTTTTCAGGGCTTCGATGATCGAGCTCCCTGGGCTGTCGCGAAGGGAACAGCATTCCCAGGCACAGCACGGCCCCTGTGGGAGCGGGTTTACCCGCGAAGAATCCAACGCGGAGCCTGGCACCGGCTACGCCGGTGTTCGCGGGTAAACCCGCTCCCACAGGGGCGCGGATTACCAGTGAACTCTGTTCCTTGCACGTCAGCGTAGCCCGAACGTCTATCCCCCGACCCTTGATATCCAAGACAAAAAAAGGCCGCTCCCGGTTGGGAGCGGCCTTTTTGCTCTCGGGGCATACGCCCCTGCCAGTGGGATCAGCTCAGCAGATTACGCACATTGCCCATCGCCTCGTCGGCAAAGCCCTGCAGGAACGCCTGGAAGCCCGGCAGGGCCTCTGGACCACCCTCCCAGGGCTCGGCCTGGATGGTCCAGGTCGCACGGCTGCGGCTGGCATCGATCACCTGCACTTGCATGGCAGCCCACAGGTTGCCGATATTCAGGCTGGTGTAGATCAGGCTCCAGGTCATGTGCATGGCCTGCTCGTCACGGCTGTTCAACTGCTCGATCACCACGTTGCCATCCTTGAACAGCTTCTTGCGCACTGAGCGCACGCCAGTGCCGGTCATCTCGATATGCGCCAGCGCCGGGATGAACACCGGGAAGCCAGCGAAATTGCCGACGATGTTCCACACGCTGGCGGCCGGGGCGGCGATTTCGACGCTGGAAACCACCAGGCAGCCTTGCGGGTTGCGGATCAGGGTGTCGGGTTTGAGTGCTTGCATGGGATGTTGCTCCTGTTGTGGATAAAAGGGGTCAGATGAAGCCGATGTCGGCCAGGTAGCGGCAGCCCGCGGCTGAGCAGCGCCGGGTCCTTGCTCGGGTAACGGGCGCCCATGCGCTGAACGCCGGCACGGGCGTTGTCGTGGGCGATACCGGAGATGTCGCCGATGTCTTCCTCGAAGCCGTCCAGGTAGAAGCCCAGGACGTCGTACAGCGCGTTATCGCGGTCGACGCGGGCCAACTGGCGTTGCCACTGCTCGACGCTGACCAGCTCGAAGGCGTGGCCCTGTGCATGGAACGACGCCAGGTAGTCACGCCAGCGCAGCGGTTCGGGGTTGTGCAGGTTGAACACGCATTGGCCAGCCTGGTGGCGGCTGCTGTGGAAGGCGATGAAACGGGACAGGAAGTCCACCGGCATGAGGTCGAAGTCGATCTCCAGCCCCGGCACCTGGCCCAGTTGCAGCGAACCCTTTAGCATCAGCATCAGCCGGTTGCGCTGGGGCTGGCAGGCGCCCGTACGGCTGTCGAAAGTGATGTTGCCGGGGCGGAACAGGTTGACCCACACGCCCTGCTCGCGGGCGCGGCTGAGGATGCGCTCACCGACCCATTTGCTCAGGTTGTAGCCATTGCGGATGTAGATCGGCGGGGTACTGGCGGGGTCGCTTTCCAGCACGCGGCCGTCGTTGTCCACCGCGCTGCACGCGGACAGGGTCGAGACGAAGTTGAAGATCTTCTTGCGTCGGCCTTCGCACAACCGCAGGCACTCGAACAACGGCTCGATGTTGTCGGCGGCCAGCACCTCGTAGTCGAGCACATGGTTGACCTGCGCGGCGTTGTGCAGCAGGGCGCCATAATGGTTGTCCAGGTCGTCGTAAGCGGCCTGGGACAAGCCCAGCAGCGGCTTGCGCAGGTCCGCCTCGAACACCCGTACGCGGCTCAGGTCCAGGGCAATATGGTTGTCCCGCAAGGCCTGGGCGAAGCGCTCCTCGGCGGACTGCCCACCGGCGCGGCGTACCAGGCAGGCGACTTCGGTGGCGCCCCACTCCAGCAGGGCTTCGACCAGGTGCACGCCAAGGAAGCTGTTGGCCCCGGTGACGATGACCTTGTGCACATCGCCCAGACGCTCCATCGGCAGCACCTGCAGGCCGAGATCGCGGTTGGCGTCCTGCTCCAGGCGCGCCAGGGAGGTCCGCAGCGCGTCATCGTTGCCGTCGAGCAGCGCGCCCAGGCGCTGCAGGGTCGGCTGCTCGATGAAACGGTTGATCGCCACACCCTGGCCGAAGTGTTCCCGGATCTCCAGCAACAGGCGCGATAGCAGGATCGAGTGCCCGCCCAGGTTGAAGAAGCTGTCGTCCATGGAGATGTCGGCTGGCGGCAGTTCCAGCAATTCGCTCCACAGCTGCAGCAGGCGCTGCTCGGTCTCGGTCGCCGGCGCGATGCGCGCGTGCGTCGGCAGGGTCAGTGGCCGCGCCGACAACGCCCGGCGGTCTACCTTGCCGTTGGCCGTATAGGGCATGTGCTCCAGCACCTGGTAGAACATCGGACGCATGTAGTCCGGCAGGTGCCGTTCGGCATGATCGCGCAGCAAGGCTTGTGCATCGGCCCGCTGCGGATAGGCGAGGAAGGCCAGGATCCGGCGCTGTGCGTCGATCACCACCGCCACCTGGGCGAACAGCTGGCTGTCGCGCAGGCAGTGCTCGATCTCCTCGGGCTCGACCCGGAAACCTCGGATCTTCACCTGGTTGTCACGCCGTCCGCACAGCTCGATGCCCTGGGCGGTCCACTTGCCGATGTCTCCGGTGCGATAGGCACGCAGCGTGCGGCCGGCGGGCAGGCTCAACTCGACGAAGCGTTCGGCGGTGAGTGCCGGCTTGTTCAGATAGCCCAGGCCGACACCGGGCCCGGCGATGTAAAGCTCGCCCGGGGTCTGCTCCGCTACCGGTTGCAGTGCCTGATCGAGTATCAGCACCTGGGTGTTGGCGATCGGCAGGCCCAGGTTGCGGTTGCTGTCGCCGCTGGCGAACACCCGGGTGGTGGCCAGCACGGTGGTTTCCGTCGGCCCGTAGATGTTGTGCATCCGGCACTGACCGGCCAGGCGGGCGATGACCTCCGGCTCACAGACGTCGCCGCCGGTGATCAGGTGGCGCAGGCCGAGATGGAGATCGCGTGGCAGGATGCTCAGCAGGGCCGGTGGGAGGAACGCGTGGCTGACTTCCTGGCTGTGGATAAGTTGTACCAGTTGCTGCGGATCACGGCGCTGGTCTTCGCTGGGCAGCACCAGTTCGGCACCGCAGGCGAAGGTCGGCAGGATGTCCAGCAGCGAGGCATCGAAGCCGATGGTGGAGAACTGCAGTACTCGGCTGTGCCCGTCCAGGGCCACATGCTCGCGGTACCAGGCCATGAAGTGCGCCAGGTTGCGCTGGCTGAGCAGCACGCCCTTGGGCTGGCCGGTGGTGCCGGAGGTGTAGATCGCCACGCAGGCCTGCCCGGCGTGGGCCTGGCGCAGCGCCAGGCCAGGCAACGGCATGTCTGACGTCGTTGCGAGGCTGCGAACATCCACATGGGGGATATCCACAGGCACATGCCCGTCATGCAGCACGACGCAGGCACCGGCATCCTCGAGGATCGACTGGCGTCGTTCGGCCGGTGTGGCCGGGTCCAGCGGCAGGTAGATGGCCCCACAGCCCAGTACCGCCAGCAGGCTGGCATAAAGGTCGGGCGTCTTGTCCATGCACACGGCGACCACCGGTGGCTGTTCACAGGGTTCGGGCAGCAACGGCGCCAGGGTCTGCTGGATGGCGACGGTGCGGGCATGCAGCTGGCGATAGCTTGTGCGCTGGCCGGCGTGGTTCAGGGCGGAGCACTCGGCATGCAGGCGCAGGCTGTGCTCCAGTGTTTCGACCAGGCTCGTCTCGGCCTTCTCCAGCAGGTCGGCGCGCAGCGTGCGGTTGAACGGGTGGCGGTAGGCCAGTGCTTCCAGCCAGTCCAGGCCATGCTCGCGCTCCTGGTCGCCGGGGCTTACCGCGGGCGCTTCCTGCAAATGTGCAGGATTGCGGGCAAAGCGGGTGACCTGCAGGGCCAGTTGATCACACAAGGCCTGCAGGGCGTCTTCACGCAACTGCTGGCCGTTGCCGGAGCTTGGCGCGTGGATCGCCGCTCGCTGGATCAGCCGCTGGGCGCTGGCACTGCCGCACCAGCACAGGGCTTCGAGTTGCGGCAGGGGCTCGGCGAAGCTGGCGCCCAGGCGCAGCCTGAGAAGCGGCGTGTCACCCAGGGTCTGCCAGTCGCTGCTGCCCAGGGCCAGGCTGCCATCTTCCACCACCAGGTCCGGCCGGGCCGACAGGTGCTGGCGCAAGGCTTGCGCGCTGTCGGCGGTGGCCGAGCCATGGCCGTGCTCGTCGAGCAGGCGGGCGAATGCCTCCAGGGTGGGGCTGATGCCCACCAGGAGTATGTCGAGGCGTCTCATGTCCAGGTCCTCAGGGCAGGTAGTCGCGCAGGGCGTCTTGCACGCAGGGCGACTCGAGCATCGAGCTGCTGCGGAAGAAACGCAGGATGTTGCCCAGCAACGGATGCTGGTGATTGATCGGGTAGGCCAGGCCTTGCGCTTCCTCGCACAGGGCCTGGCGCACCGTTTCGTTCACCGGCAAGGCGGCGATCAGGGCGCAGTCGAAAGCCTGCTGGATGTCGCTGGTCAGGTACTGGCGCAGGAACAGCGGCAGTACCTTGGCGATCGCCTGGCGATCCGCTTGCGGCGCGGTGTGCCAGTAGATGCGCGTCAGCCGCGCCCAGAAGCTGGAATGGCGGCCTTCATCCAGCAGGTGATCGGCCATCAGTCCCTTCACCGAGGGCTTGACCGAGTCGTCCTTGGCAAAGGCCGCGACATCGTCGGTCAGGGTGTTCTCGGCGATGCCCACGCAGATGAGCTCCAGCGCATCGCGCAGTGCCTCGGGCACTTGGTCCAGCACGGCCGGAATGGCGCGGCTGAGTTCGATCTCCTGGGGCAGGGCGATCGGCTCGATGCCGGTCAGGGCGATGGTCTGCTGCAGGAAGTCCATCGCCACCAGGGCGTGATAGTCCTCGTCCACCACCACGGTCATCGCGTCGTAGCGGCAGGCGAACGGGAAACGCACGGCAAAGCGATCCTTGGCGATGCGCCGGGCGGTGCGATCGACGATCTCGGTCTCGAAGATCACCACATCGTTGATGAACTTGTAGAGACTTTGCACCAGCACGAAATCACGCAGCTGCGGACATTCGCGCTGGAACGTCGCGCCGAGCACCAGGGGTTGGCGGCTCAGGGGGTAGATCAGTCGCTGGTCATCCTCCACCAGGCGCCGGGGCCGGGTGCGGATGGTCGCCCGAGCCTCCCAGGCCTCGGCAAAGGAGCGGTACTCGAGGGCATTCATGGGGTGACCTCGGCGACAGGTGTCTGCAGCGAGGCCCGCAGGCGGTCCCACAGCGCCATGCGGCTGTCCACCGCGGCGATGGCGGCCACGTAGACGTCCTCCTGGCGCAGTGGGTCGTGATCGACCAGGCGGGCCAGCAATTGTTCGGCGGCAGGCCCATGGTCCTCGGAGTCCACCTCGATGTGGCGTTGCAGGTAGTAACGGAAGGTCGGCGCCTGCTCGGTGCCGATGCCCCACTCGTCGAGGATCTGCTGGAACATCGCCGGGATCACGCTTTCCCGGCCGTGCAGGAAGGCGGCCGCGACCCGATGGGCCGGTGCGTCGAGGGCCACCTCGAGGGTGTCGCGGACGAATCGCTGGGCGGCTTCACTGGCACCGCAGCTCTGCAGGGCTTCGATGGCCGTGATGCCCTGCTGCTGCAGGCTGATGAAGCGGTCGATGGCCTGGGTGCTGGCGCCGACTTCGCGCATGGCATCCAGGTACAGCTCGAAGTGGCTGTAGTGGCCGTGGTCGAGACGGTCGTCCGATTCTTCGCCCAGCACGATCTCGTTGATCAGACGCGCAGCGGCCGGATCCGCCGGCGGTAGCCAGGGCAGGCTGACGCAGGTCAGCTCCTGCTGCAGGCGCTTGGTCAGTGACATGAAGTCCCAGACTGCAAAAACATGGGTTTCCATGAATCGGCGCAGTGTCTGCAGCGAGTCGATTTCGGAAAAGAGCGGGTGCAGGGAAAGTTCATGTTTTTTGTCGGAAAGTGTGCGCTTCAATGTGCTCATGATGAGGTCCGTTATGGATGGCATTCAGGGGTTAAGTTGCTCTGCACATCGTTCGTTATATAAATTCCAGGCGAAGTGATGCCTCGAATGAAATTTCGACATCGAACAACGAGTAGAGGCCGGCAGGGCTTGTCTGGCAAGGCGTCCACGGTGATGCCTGGCCGCCCTTGGCTGGCGCTATAAAAGTTAGAACAACTTCAAAGTTTGCCGCAATTGTTTTTTTGATTATTTTATGCTCGGACTTTTCTTGAAATATAAGTGCCCGAATAAAACTTTGAGTAAGTTTTATTTTGGCAATATGTGCTCCTTCCGATAAATAACGATCAGAAAAATAGACACAGAGTGAATGCCTCACTCGGAGCACTGATGAACGGAGATGGGAGAGTGACTATTGGAGGGCGGCTGATCGCGTGCGGTCCTTGCCCTGGTGCCAGATTCCTTCTGCAGGTGAATGAGGAGGCAGGCGGCCAGGTCCACGTCTGATGATCAGCGGCCGCTGCGGGGAGTAGAGTGTGCCCAAAATGCTGGCACTGCCATGGCCGTCAGCAGGCAGGGCAGAGGAAATATCCGCTTGGTCTGCGCCAGGAGGGCGGGGGAAGGGTCAGTAGCTGAGCAGCCCGAGGTGGCTGTTGAAGATGCGCACCAGGCGCTGGTTGAGCAACGAGGCATCGACCGATGGCAGCGGCAACTCGATCAGCTCAAGCTCCCGACGCACCAGGCTGTGCCAGCCGAGCATCGCCGCCAGGGAGCCAGGCGGGTAGAGCACGGTCATCGGTACATGCAAGGGCAGGTTGGTCGTGCTGAACTGTGGGCTGTCACAGCTTGAAACAAACAAGTGACGGGTCTGCCCCGGGCAAGCCTCCTGCACCTGCTGGATCAGGGCCAGGGCGATGTGTGCACCCAGCCCCTGGGCGAACATGGCGTGGGGCTGTCCGAGATAGGGTTGAAGCTGTTCGCGCAGGGCCTGGGTCAGGCGCCCGGCCACGGGCAGCGCGGCGGACTGTTCCAGGTCGGCAATGCTCGGGACATCGACCGCGACCAGTTCGATGGGGTCGCTGAGGGTCCTGGCCCAGGTGCGGTACTGGGCAAGTTGCTGCCGGGTGCTGGCCAGGCAGATCAGGCGGATCCTGGACGGTTGGTCGGGCGTGGTTTCCTGTCGCGTCTGCACGTGCACTGCCGTTCCTTGTGGCGGATCGTGTCTGCGCAGCGACGCGGTCGCTGAGGTCGGCTGCGCGGTTGAGCAGGGATCAGTTGCCCGATTGCCTGTCGAGGTAGCTCCTGATGGTGCGCGCGGCGTGATTCAGGTGCTCTTCCAGAAGCTCGATGGCCCTTTCCACCAGTTTGTCGCTGGCGGCGTCGACCAGGGCAATGTGGTCGTCCTGGGTGAGCTTGCCCAGCCCCATCGAGGACAGGTGGAAGCGCAGGAAGCGTTCCTCCTCGTTGAGCTCGATCTCGATCATGCGCAGCAGTTTCTGGTTTTGCGCCTTGCTGTAGAGGGCCATGTGGAACAGACGGTTGAGCCGGCCGATCTCGGCGTGGCGGGTCTCGCTCTCCAGCTGGCGGATATACGCCCTGGCCTGGGCGATGTCGTCGGCATCGAGCAGGGGGATCGACTGGCGCAGCGCCTCGGTCTCGAGCAGTACGCGCAGGGCGTAGGTGTCGACGGCGTCCTCGCCGATCAGTGGCGCCACCACGGCGCCTTTGTGCATCACCACCTGCAGCAGGGACTGCGCCTCGAGCTGACGCAGCGCTTCGCGCACGGGCATGCGGCTGACGCCGAACAGGGTCGCCAGCTCTTGCTGGCGCACGGCGGTGCCCGGTGGCAGGCGGCCGTCGAGGATGGCACTGCGCAGGCGCTCTTCTATGACACTGCGGGCCAGGTGCGGCGGTACCTGCTCGCTGCCCAGCACGGTGCTCAGGAGTTTGGGTTTCTCAGCCACGCGGGGTTCGCCTCGGCAACATGAAAATTGGATCCAATAACCCTAGTGAGGGAAGGGGGCGCTTGTCAAACGGATTGATCAAGCGGGTGCGCCATGGCGCACTCACGAAACGCGGCTATCGTGAAGCAAGTTGCCGGCATTGGGAAGATGGCCAAGGTCGCCAGCCCTTGTACGAAGCGGGTTTGCCGACAGTTGGCAGCACGGGCACCCGATGCCATTGTCTTTTCCCGCGCCAGCCCGCACCATCGCTGCTTTCGACTGATCTGAACGGGTGTCCGTAGTGGCGATACCTTGGCCTCGCAATGCAACCGTACGCCGGCTCGGCCTCGCCGTGCTGCTCGGCTGCCTGTGGCTGGGCGCTACCCAGGCGGATTGGGACTTCTCGCAGATCAGCCGCCGTGCGCAGGCATTGTATGGCCCGCTGGGGCCGGGGCAGGGGCGCATCGATGCCTGGCAGAACCTGCTGGCGGCGCAGAAGCAGGGCAGCGAGCTGGAGCAGTTGCAGGTGGTCAACCTGTTCTTCAACAAGCAGTTGCGCTACGTCGAGGACATCGACCTGTGGCACGAGGTCGACTACTGGGCCACGCCGGTGCAGTCGCTGATCAAGGGTGCGGGCGACTGCGAGGACTATGCCATCGCCAAGTACTTCAGCCTGCGGCGCATGGGCATCCCGGCGGAAAAGCTGCGCATCACCTACGTCAAGGCCTTGCGCCAGAACCGTGCGCACATGGTCCTGACCTATTATTCAAGCCCACAGGCCCAGCCTCTGGTGCTCGACAGCCTGATGGACGCGATCAAGCCGGCCAGCCAGCGCACCGACCTGCTGCCGGTGTATGCCTTCAATGGTGAAGGCCTGTGGCTGACCGGCGCTGGCGGCAACAAGAAGGTCGGCGACACCAAGCGCCTGTCGCGGTGGCAGGACTTGCTGAAGAAAATGCAGGCCGAAGGGTTCCCGGCCGAACCGGTTTACTGAAGGAGCACAGATGTCACTGTTCAAACAATTGCTGCTAGCCATTTGCCTGTTCCTGGTGGTCGCCTTCAGTGGCAGCTTCATGGTCAGCCTGGAGAGCTCGCGCAGCCAGTACGTCAACCAGCTGCGCTCCCATGCCCAGGATGCGGCGACCGCGCTGGCGCTGTCGCTGACACCGAACATCGACGACCCGGCGATGGTCGAGCTGATGGTCAGTTCGATCTTCGACAGTGGCTACTATTCGAGCATCAAGGTCATCGACCTGGACTCCAATGCCGTGCTGGTCGAGCGCCATGCCGAACCCGACGCGGGTGGCGTGCCGGGTTGGTTCATCCAGCTGATCGGCCTGGACCCGGCCGGTGGCGACGCCATCGTCAGCCGCGGCTGGCAGCAGGCGGCGCGGGTCGAGGTGATCAGCCATCCGATGTTCGCCCTGGCCAAGCTCTGGCAGAGCGCCCTGGGCAGCCTGGGCTGGCTGCTGCTGTGCGGCGCGGCAAGCGCGGTGCTCGGGGCGCTGCTGTTGCGTCGCCAACTGCGCCCGCTCGACTACATGGTGGCGCAGTCCCACGCCATTGCCCGCCGTGAATTCCTCAGCCTGCCGGAATTGCCGCGCACGCCCGAGCTGCGTCGGGTGGTGCAGGCGATGAACCAGATGGTCGAGAAACTCAAGGCGCTGTTCACCGAGCAGGCCGAGCGCAGCGAGAAGCTGCGTGCCGAGTCGTACCAGGACAGCCTTACCGGGTTGGCCAACCGTCGTTACTTCGAAATGCAGCTCAACGCCCGGGTCAGCAATCTGGAGGAGGCCCGTGCTGGCTACCTGCTGTTGCTGCGGGTCCAGGACCTGGCGGGCCTGAACGCGCGCCTGGGTGGCCAGCGCACCGACCAGCTGCTGCAGGCGGTGGGCGAGCAGTTGCGCCGCACCTGCGCGAACTTCCCCGAGACCAACGACCTGATCACCCGCAGCCGTGGCGGCGAGTTCGCGGTGCTGGCGCCGGGGATGGTGCATGACGAAGCGATCCAGCTGGCCCAGGCCCTGGAGACCACCTTGCAGAGCCTGCACGAGACCGGCGCCAGCGATGTCGACCCGGTAGCCTGCATCGGCCTGGCGCCCTACAGCCCCGGGGATGCCCCGCAAGCGCTGCTCAAGCTCGCCGACGAGGCCCTGGCTCGTGCCGAGAGCCAGCCCGCGCCGGGCTGGGTGTGCCTGGAGCAGGGCGCCGCAGGCCAGGCCGCCGACAGCCACCACGCCTGGCACACACGCCTGGACCAGGCGTTGGACAAGGGACAGTTCGAGCTGTTCTTCCAGCCCGTCGTGGACGCCAGGGCGCCAGAGCGGGTGCTGCACTACAAGGTCATCTCGCGCCTGCACGACGAGCAGGGCGAAGCCCTGGCCGCAGGCCGCTTCCTGCCGTGGCTGGAGCGCTTCGGCTGGATGGCGCGGCTGGACCTGCTGGTGCTGGAAAAAGTGCTCAAGCACTTGCAGGGGCATGGCGAGGCGCTGGCGCTGAACCTGTCGGCCGCGACCCTGGCCGATCCCAAGGCGCTGCAGCGGGTCTACGAGCTGCTGGGGCAGCATGGGGCGCTGGGACGGCGGCTGACCTTCGAGATCGGCGAGGAGCAACTGCCCGAACAATCGGTGCTGGAGCAGCTGACCCGACGCCTGCGCGCCCTGGGCTTCAGCCTGGCGCTGCAGCGCTTCGGCGGGCGCTTCAGCATGATCGGCAACCTCGCCCACCTGGGCCTGGCCTACCTGAAGATCGACGGTGGTTATATCCGCAACATCGACCAGGAGCGGCACAAGCGCCTGTTCATCGAGGCCATCCAGCGGGCGGCGCACAGCATCGACCTGCCGCTGATCGCCGAGCGGGTGGAGACCGAAGGGGAGCTGAAGGTACTACGGGAGATGGGCGTGCAGGGAATTCAAGGGCAACTGGTAGGTGGGCCGGCACCCTGGCGTTAGGTTAAAGCCTGTGGGAACGGATAAACCCGCTCTCATGGAACAAAACACTTGACTGAGGCAGCGTGGGAGCGGGCTTGCCCCGCGATGCGACGTTTGGCACCGGCTACGCCGGTGATCCGGGCGGTGCGGCGTTCCGACAAGCCCGCTCCCACGCTGGAACTCTGTTACCTGCGAGACAGCGTAGCCCGAAGGGCTGGGTGATCAGATCAACCCGCCGTTCTCATCGTCCTCTATCAAGTTGTTCAGGCCGCCTAGCGCCTCACGTGCGCTGGCACGACTGAGCAGCTTGGCCTGGGCGCCGGGCGGCAGGTCGGTGATACTGAACACCCCCTTGGCGGTCAGTACCTCGATCAGGTCCTCCAGCACCCGGATCATGTCCAGGTCGCTCTGCTTGAGCTGCTTGAGGCTGTTCTCGACAACGTTGTCGGCGAACCATTCCTGGATCTCGGCATTGTCTGCCGGGACCATGTCGTTGAAACCACCGAATTCGGCGGCTTCCACCCGCAGCAAACGGCCGTCAGCGTCGCGTTGCACGTAGAACATGGCGGCGTCCCTCGTCACGATGAATCCTTTTTGGTAGTCAGCAGCATAGGCAAAGTTCACCGGGCATGTAAGCCCGGTGCACGAGTATGCGCGTGAAGGGATGGCTGGAAAAGCCCGCGCCCCCGACGCCGGCCCTTGCGGGCCGAGGTCGGGGGTGAGAGATCAGCTGTTGGAGTTGTCGATCTTGATGGTCGGGTCGGCACCGCTGATCAACGAGTTGATCGTGGTGTTGGACCAGTTCACGCCCTCGAGCTTGATGGTTACGTCGGCGTTGGCCAGGCCACCGGCGGCGTTGAGCTTGCCTTCGGTACTGACCTGCAGGGTCGACTCGCCATTGACCGTGGTGATCTTCAGGAAGTTGTCGATGGTGCTGGCCTTCTCGCCCTGGAGCAGGTCGCTCAGGTCGAGGCGGTCACCCTCGCTGGCCTTGAAGTCCTTGATCACGTCCTTGCCCAGGTCGCCGGCCTTCCACACGAAGGTGTCGGCGCCGCTGCCACCGGTCATGATGTCGTCACCCTTGCCGCCGATGAGGATGTCATTGCCGGCACCGCCGAACAGGATGTCGTTGCCTTCGCCGCCGAGCAAGGTGTCGTTGCCGGTGCCACCGAGCAGGATGTCGTTGCCCTTGCCGCCGTCGATGTAGTCGTTGCCACCCTGGCCGAAGATGATGTCGTTGCCGTTGCCGCCCAGCAGGGTATCGGCGCCGTCGTTGCTGCGCGAGACATCGAACTCGGCGTAGTTCTCGGTGATGTACTTGTGCATCGCCCGTGCGTCCACGCTGCCCGCGTCGACGCCCAGCTTGTCGGCGACATAGCCGCGGATCGCCTCGACACCGGTGCCGGCAACACCGTCGAAGACCATCAGGTCGCCGAAGATGATGTCGTTGCCGTCGCCGCCGTTGACCGTGTCGTTGCCCGGCTGGGTGACTTCGGTATGGCCGAGGATGGCCTCGGCCAGCTTGCTCGGGTCGATGTTGGTCTGTGGCTTGCCGTCGGTGTCGTACGGCTTCAGGTCGTTGGTGTTGACGCCGTTGTTGAGGCCGATGGCCTCGACTTCGGACAGGCCGGAGAGCAGCTTGAAGCTGTCCTGCGAGTTATTCACGGTCGCGTTGTCGGTGTAGCTGCCGTAACCATTACGCGAAGAGAGTTCGTAGCCACCGTTACCTTCGGCGCGGACATCGCCGGAGGTCGTCACGTTCCAGCGACCGCTCCAGCTGTTGTAGGTCTGCACGCTCAACGAACCGTTGCTGTCGATGGATAGATAGTTGGTATTGTCCAGATACTTGCCGACCGTAGTGCCAGGCTTCCAGTTGATCGAAGTCAAGTAGCTGTCCAGGGTGATGCTGGTGTTGCCCAGGGTCGGGTTGCCCTGCTCGCCGCTCTGGTAGTAGGTCGGCTTGCCATCGGTGATGAAGAACGTCTGGTTGCTGCCGGTATTGCCACCATTCTTGAGGTTCTGGAACCAGTTGGCGGTGGTCTTGAAGGCGTCCTCGTAGTTGGTGCCGCCGTCTGCCCGCAGGTTGTTCAGGGCGTTGAGCAAGGTTTGCAGGCCTGCATCGTTCAGGGTCACCGCAACGCTGCTCTTGACCTGGGTGGCGAAGTCCACCAGCAGGATATTCACGGTACCCGACTGGTCACCCTTGACGCTGGCGGCCAGGGTCTTGAACACCGACTCCAGGGACTTCTTCGCCGCATCCACGCCGGACGAGCCCATGCTGCCCGAGGTGTCGACGATGAAGGCGAGGTTGTAGTCCTGGCCCGGTACCACGTGCAGGCCGGTGACGTCAGCCACCACCACATCGTTGCCGTCGGTGCCGGTGATGTTGTCGCTGTCCGAGGACAGGTTGCTGGTGGTGTAGGACTGCGGGTAGACCGTGACCTTGATGGTGCCTTCGCTGGTCGCGGTGCTGCCGCCGACGCTCTCGGTGGAGGTCGAGCTGACCTTCACGTCGAACTGGCCGGCGTAGTAGGCCGGTGGCTTGATGGTCAGGCCGCCCAGGTTCCAGCCGGTGACGTCCACCGCGTCCTTGCCGACGGTGATGGTGTGGCCGGCGTTGTCGGCCAGCACCGAGCCTGCCGGGATGCCGCTGAGCTTGACGCTCAGGGACTCGGAGCCATCAGTGTCGGTCAGGTTGGTGCTGATGCCCACCAGCTTGACCGGGGCGCCGTTCTCGCCGCCTTCGTTGAGCTTGTAGCCGTCGTAGTAGCCCTGGTTGTTGCTGCCGTGCAGGTCGCCGACGGTCACGCCGGCGTTGGTCAGGTCCTTGACGCTCGGGTACATCGGGATGTTCGAGCTGTTGAGGTCGGTGACTGCGCCATTGCCCACCTTGATGTTGACGTCCAGGCTGCCGGGGCCAGCCTGGTTGGCGTTGTAGATCTCCAGGGTGTAGTAGCCGCTGGTGGTCGGGGTGAAGCTGCCGGAGATGGCGCCGCTGCCCGAGCCCCAGGTGCCGCTGGCGACGTTCTTGCCACCGACGACGATCTGCAGGCTGTCGTCGGCGGTGCCGCTGAACGCATAGGTCTTGCCGGCTTCCAGGTAGATCAGGCCGGAGGTCTTCGAGCCTGTGCCAGGCGACACGGTGGCGACCGTGTCGACGCCGGTGACGGTCTCGCTCTTGCTGGCATTGCCGGAGTTGGCGAAGACGTTCTTCAGCGCATCGCCGGTGATGCCGTTGCCGCCGTTGCCCAGGCCCGTGAGGCTGTTCCAGGTTTCCTTGAGCAGGCCGATGGAGTTGACGTTGTTGTTGCCGATGTTCAGGTCAGGCTTGTCGGCCACAGGCGCGATATCGACCTTCATGGTCACTTCGCTACCGGCGTTGGTGCCGTCGTTGGGCTTGTACTTGATCTGCGCGTAGTCGGCCTGCTTGTTGCCCACGCCGCTGCCGCCATAGCCGTCGACGCCCGACTGGTTGGCGAGTGGCACGAACTTGAGCTTGCCGGCGGCGATGTCGGCCTGGCTGATGTTCTGGTTCAGCGACACATCGACCCACGAGGTGCCGTTGAAGAACTTCAGGTTGCCCAGGTCCGGCAGCTTGCTGATGGTCACCGACAGGCCGGTGTTGCCATCGGCGTCGCTGACGTTGAAGTCGCCCCACTTGAACACGTAGTCGGTGTCTTCGCTGCCGGTCACGGCGCCACCGGTCGACACCGGCGCGTGGTCGTTGTCGATGATGGTGGTGGTGACGCTGGACTTGCCGGCGTCGACCTGCAGGTTCTCGAAGCCGCCGCCGGTGGCGCCGGTGATCTTGACCGTGAAGTTCTCCGAACCCTCGACCAGCTTGTCGTCGATGGTCTTGATGTCGAAGGTGGTGCCGCTGCTGCCCGCCGGGATCTTCACGGTGACCACACCGGTGAAGTCCTGGCCGTCGGTGGCGGTGCCGCTGTAGGTCAGGGTGATGGTCACCTCGGACTTCGACGGGTTGCTCAGGGTCAGGTTGTAGTGGGCGGTATCGCCTTCGGTCACCGAGGTGTCGCCGCTGATGCCGACGGTGGTCAGGTCGCCCTGGCCGCTCGGCTCGTCGGTGACGCTGGTGGTGACGGTGTTGCTGCCCAGGGTCAGCTTCTCGAAGTTGTCGCCACCGGCGACCGATTCGATCTTGTTGACGATGTTCGGCTGGCCACCGAGGTACGGGTCGTCCTTGGCGGTGATGGTGAAGGTGCCGCTGGCGCTGCCGGCCGGAATGCTGACCTTGGTGCCATCGGTCAGGGTGAAGGTCAGGCCGTTGTGGCCAGTGACCGACAGGCCCTGGGCGTTGGTCAGGGTCACGGTGTAGGTGATCTGGCCGCCTTCGCTGACGGTGGTCTTGTCGGCGGAAAGGGTGGCCACGACTTCACTGATGGTGTCGGTGATCTGCACGGTGGCGTTGCCGCCCAGCTCGAGGTTCTCGAAGGTCTTGCCGGTGACCGTGGCATCGGTGATGCCGACGGTCAGCGAGCTGCCATCCTTGAACACGTCGTCGCCTTGGGCGGCGGCCTTGTACTCGACCTGGGTCTGGCCAGCCGGAATGATTACCTTGGCACCGTTGCTCAGGGTCACGGTCAGGTCCTGGTCGAGCTTCTGGCTGACCTTGACGGTGAACGATGGCTGCTGGTCTTCGGTAACGTTGCCGTTGCCGACGATGGTGACCGAGACCTTGTCGCCCTGGTTGTCGGTGCCCGGGGTGCCTGATCCTGGCTCGTCAGTGACGGTAGTCTTCACTTCGTTCTGGCCCAGGGTCAGTTTTTCGAAGTTGTCGCCGCCAGTGACGCTGGTGATCTTGTTGCTGATGGTCGGCTGGCCACCGACGAACACGTCGTCCGCAGCGGTGATGGTGAAGGTGCCGCTGGCGCTGCCGGCCGGGATGCTGACCTTGGTGCCGTCGGTCAGGGTGAAGGTCAGGCCGTTGTGGCCGGTGACCGACAGGCCCTGGGCGTTGGTCAGGGTTACGGTGTAGGTGATCTGGCCGCCCTCGGCAACGGTGGTCTTGTCGGCAGACAAGGTGGCCACGACTTCGCTGATGGTGTCGGTGATCTGCACGGTGGCGTTGCCGCCGAGTTCGAGGTTCTCGAAGGTCTTGCCGGTGACTGTGGCGTCGGTGACACCTACGGTCAGCGAGCTGCCGTCCTTGAACACGTCGTCGCCTTGGGCGGCGGCCTTGTACTCGACCTGGGTCTGGCCGGCCGGAATGACTACCTTGGCGCCATTGCTAAGGGTGACGGTCAGGTCCTGGTCGAGCTTCTGGCTGACCTTGACGGTGAACGACGGCTGCTGGGCTTCGTTGACATCGCCATTGCCGACGATGGTGACCGAGACCTTGTCGCCCTGGTTGCCGGTACCTGGGGTGCCCGAGCCCGGTTCATCGGTCACCGTGGTGGTCAGGGTATTGCTGCCGAGCGTCAGCTTCTCGAAGTTGCCGCCACCGGTGACGGACTCGATCTTGTTGACGATGCTCGGCTGGCCGCCGACGAATACGTCGTCCTTGGCGGTGATGGTCACGGTGCCGCTGGCGCTGCCCGCCGGGATGGTGACCTTGGTGCCGTCGGACAGGGTGAAGGTCAGGCCGTTGTGGCCGGTGACCGACAGGCCCTGGGCGTTGGTCAGGGTCACGGTGTAGGTGAACTGGCCACCCTCGGCAACCGTGGTCTTGTCGGCGGACAGGGTCGCGACGACTTCGCTGATGGTGTCGGTGATCTGCACGGTGGCCGAACCGCCGAGCTCGAGGTTCTCGAAGGTCTTGCCGACCACGCTGGCATCGGTGATGCCGACGGTGAGCGGGCCGCCATCCTTGAACACGTCGTCGCCCTGGACCGGCGCCTTGTACTCGACCTGGGTCTGGCCAGCCGGGATGATTACCTTGGCGCCATTGCTCAGGGTCACGGTCAGGTCCTGGTCGAGCTTCTGGCTGACCTTGACGGTGAACGACGGCTGCTGGGCTTCGTTGACATCGCCATTGCCGACGATGGTGACCGAGACCTTGTCGCCCTGGTTGTCGGTGCCTGGAGTGCCCGAGCCCGGTTCGTCGGTGACCGAGGTTTTCACTTCGTTCTGACCCAGGGTCAGTTTCTCGAAGTTGTCGGCACCGGTGACGCCGGTGATCTTGTTGCTGATGGTGGCCTGGCCGCCGACGAACACATCGTCCGGCGCGTTGATGGTGGCGGTACCAGTGGCGCTGCCGGCCGGGATGGTGACCTTGGTGCCGTCGGACAGGGTGAAGGTCAGGCCGTTATGACCGGTGACCGACAAGCCCTGGGCGTTGGTCAGGGTCACGGTGTAGGTGACCTGGCCACCTTCGGTGACGGTGGTCTTGTCGGCGGACAAGGTGGCGACCACTTCACTGATGGTATCGGTGATCTGCACGGTGGCGTTGCCGCCCAGCTCGAGGTTCTCGAAGATCTTGCCGGTGACAGCGGCATCGGTGATGCCGACGGTCAGCGAGCTGCCATCCTTGAACACGTCATCGCCTTGGGCGGCGGCCTTGTACTCGACCTGGGTCTGGCCAGCGGGAATGATCACCTTGGCGCCATTGCTCAGGGTCACGGTCAGGTCCTGGTCGAGCTTCTGGCTGACCTTGACGGTGAACGACGGCTGTTGGTCTTCGGTAACGTTGCCGTTGCCGACGATGGTGACCGAGACCTTGTCGCCCTGGTTGCCGGTGCCCGGTGTGCCTGATCCTGGCTCGTCAGTGACGGTAGTCTTCACTTCGTTCTGACCCAGGGTCAGTTTCTCGAAGTTGTCGGCACCGGTGACACCGGTGATCTTGTTGCTGATGGTCGGCTGTCCGCCGACGAACACGTCGTCCGCAGCGGTGATGGTGAAGGTACCGCTGGCGCTACCGGCCGGGATGGTGACCTTGGTGCCATCGGTCAGGGTGAAGGTCAGGCCGTTGTGGCCGGTGACCGACAGGCCCTGGGCGTTGGTCAGGGTCACGGTGTAGGTGATCTGGCCGCCCTCGGAAACGGTGGTCTTGTCGGCGGACAAGGTGGCCACGACTTCACTGATGGTGTCGGTGATTTGCACGGTGGCGTTGCCACCCAGCTCGAGGTTCTCGAAGGTATGGCCCGGAACCGTGGCATCGGTGATACCGACGGTCAGCGAGCTGCCGTCCTTGAACACGTCGTCGCCCTGTGCGGCGGCCTTGTACTCGGCCTGGGTCTGACCGGCCGGGATCACCACCTTGTCGCCGTTGGACAGGGTGACGGTCAGGTCGTAGCCAAGCTTCTGGCTGACCTTGACGGTGAACGACGGCTGCTGGGCTTCGTTGACATCGCCGTTGCCGACGATGGTGACGGACACCTTGTCGCCCTGGTTGTCGGTGCCTGGAGTTCCGGTGCCCGGCTCGTCGGTCACGGAAGTCTGCACTTCGTTCTGACCCAGGGTCAGTTTCTCGAAGTTGTCGGCACCGGTGACGCCGGTGATCTTGTTGCTGATGGTGGCCTGGCCGCCGACGAAGACGTCGTCAGGCGCCGTGATGCTGGCGTTACCGCTGGCGCTGCCGGCCGGGATGGTGACCTTGGTGCCGTCGCTGAGGGTAAAGGTCAGGCCGTTGTGGCCGGTGACCGACAGGCCCTGGGTGTTGGTCAGGGTCACGGTGTAGGTGATCTGGCCGCCTTCGGACACGGTGGTCTTGTCGGCGGACAGGGTGGCGACCACTTCACTGATGGTATCGGTGATCTGCACGGTGGCGTTGCCACCCAGCTCGAGGTTCTCGAAGGCCTTGCCGGTGACAGCGGCATCGGTGATGCCCACGGTCAGCGAGCTGCCATCCTTGAACACGTCGTCGCCCTGGGCTGCGGCTTTGTACTCGACCTGGGTCTGGCCGGCCGGGATCACCACCTTGTCGCCATTGCTCAGGGTGACGGTCAGGTCCTGGCCGAGCTTCTGGCTGACCTTGACGGTGAACGACGGCTGCTGGTCTTCGGTGACATTGCCGTTGCCGACGATGGTGACCGAGACCTTGTCGCCCTGGTTGTCGGTGCCTGGCGTGCCAGTGCCTGGCTCATCAGTCACACTCGTGGTGACGGTGTTGTCACCCAGCGTGAGCTTCTCGAAGTTGTCTGCACCGCTGACACCCTCGATCTTGTTGACGATCGAAGGCTGGCCGCCGACGAATACATCGTCAGGGGCGGTGATGGTGAAGGTGCCGCTGGCGCTGCCGGCTGGAATGGTGACCTTGGTGCCGTCGGTCAAGGTGAAGGTCAGGCCATTGTGGCCAGTGACCGACAGGCCTTGGGCGTTGGTCAGGGTCACGGTGTAGGTGATCTGGCCGCCTTCGGTGACGGTGGTCTTGTCGGCGGTGAGGGTGGCGACCACTTCGCTGACAGTGTCGGTGATCTGCACCGAGGCATTGCCGCCCAGTTCAAGATTTTCGAAGGCCTTGCCATCGACAGCGGCATCGGTGATGCCGACGGTCAGGGTATCGCCGTCCTTGAAGACGTCGTCGCCTTGGGCTTTCGCCTTGTACTCGGCCTCGGTCTGACCGGCTGGAATGACGACTTTGTCGCCATTCGACAGGGTCACGGTCAGGTCGTGGTCCAGCTTCTGGCTGACCTTGACGGTGAAGGCCGGCTGCTGGTCTTCGGTGACATCGCCCTTGCCGACGATGGTGACGGTGACCTTGTCGCCCTGGTTATCGGTACCCGGAGTGCCGGTGCCCGGTTCGTCAGTGACGGAGGTCTTCACTTCGTCCTGACCCAGGGTCAGTTTTTCGAAGTTGTCAGCACCGGTGACACCTTCCAGCTTGTTGGTGATGGTCGGTTGACCACCAACGAACACGTCGTCCGGAGCGGTGATGGTGAAGGTGCCGCTGGCGCTACCGGCTGGAATGGTGACCTTGGTGCCGTCGGTCAGGGTGAAGGTCAGGCCGTTATGGCCGTTGACCGGCAGACCTTGGGCGTTGGTCAGGGTCACGGTATAGGTGATCTGGCCGCCTTCGGTGACGGTGGTCTTGTCGGCGGTCAGGGTGGCGACCACTTCGCTGACAGTGTCGGTGATCTGCACCGAGGCGTTGCCACCCAGCTCCAGGTTCTCGAAGGCTTTGCCATCAACGGCAGCATCGGTGATGCCGACGGTCAGGGTGTCACCGTCTTTGAAGACGTCATCACCTTGGGCCTTTGCTTTGTACTCGGCTTCAGTCTGACCGGCCGGAATGACGACTTTGTCGCCGTTCGACAGGGTCACGGTCAGGTCGTGGTCCAGCTTCTGGCTGACCTTGACGGTGAAGGCCGGCTGCTGGTCTTCGGTGACATCGCCTTTGCCGACGATGGTGACGGTGACCTTGTCGCCCTGGTTGTCGGTGCCAGGAGTACCAGTGCCCGGTTCGTCAGTGACGGAGGTCTTCACTTCGTCCTGACCCAGGGTCAGTTTTTCGAAGTTGTCGGCACCGGTCACGCCTTCCAGCTTGTTGGTGATGGTCGGTTGACCACCAACGAACACGTCGTCAGGAGCCGTAATGGTGAAGGTACCGCTGGCGCTGCCCGCTGGAATGGCGACCTTGGTGCCGTCGGTCAGGGTGAAGGTCAGGCCGTTATGGCCGTTGACCGGCAGACCTTGGGCATTGGTCAGCGTCACGGTGTAGGTGATCTGGCCGCCTTCGGTGACGGTGGTCTTGTCGGCGGTCAGGGTGGCGACCACTTCGCTGACAGTGTCGGTGATCTGCACCGAGGCGTTGCCGCCCAGTTCCAGATTCTCGAAGGCCTTGCCGTCAACGGCAGCATCGGTGATGCCGACGGTCAGGGTATCGCCGTCCTTGAAGACGTCGTCGCCTTGAGCCTTGGCCTTGTACTCGGCTTCGGTCTGACCAGCAGGGATCACGACCTTGTCGCCATTCGACAGAGTCACGGTCAGGTCATGGTCCAGCTTCTGGCTGACCTTGACGGTGAAGGCTGGCTGCTGGTCTTCGGTGACATCGCCTTTGCCAACGATAGTAACGGTGACCTTGTCGCCCTGGTTGTCGGTACCAGGAGTACCAGTGCCAGGTTCATCAGTCACGGTCGTGGTGACGGTGTTGTCGCCGAGGGTCAGCTTCTCGAAGTTATCGCCACCGGCAACCGATTCGATCTTGTTGACGATGCTCGGCTGGCCACCGACGAATACGTCGTCAGGGGCGGTGATGGTGAAGGTGCCGCTGGCGCTGCCGGCTGGAATGGTGACCTTGGTGCCGTCGGTGAGGGTGAAGGTCAGGCCATTGTGGCCATTGACCGGCAGACCTTGGGCATTGGTCAGCGTCACGGTGTAGGTGATCTGGCCGCCTTCGGTGACGGTGGTCTTATCCGCAGTCAGGGTCGCAACGACCTCGCTGACGGTGTCGGTGATCTGGACGGAGGCGTTGCCGCCCAGTTCCAGGTTTTCGAAGGCCTTGCCATCGACGGCGGCATCGGTGATGCCAACGGTCAAGGTATCGCCGTCCTTGAAGACGTCATCGCCCTGAGCCTTGGCCTTGTACTCGGCTTCGGTCTGGCCGGCCGGAATGACGACCTTGTCGCCGTTGGACAGGGTCACGGTCAGGTCGTGGTCCAGCTTCTGGCTGACCTTGACGGTGAAGGCTGGCTGCTGGTCTTCGGTGACATCGCCTTTGCCCACGATGGTGACGGTGACCTTGTCGCCCTGGTTGTCAGTGCCTGGAGTACCGGTACCCGGCTCGTCAGTCACGTTTGTGGTGACCGAGTTGTCGCCAAGGGTCAGCTTCTCGAAGTTATCGCCACCGGCAACCGATTCGATCTTGTTGACGATGCTCGGCTGGCCGCCCACGAACACATCGTCCGGTGCGGTGATGGTGAAAGTGCCGCTGGCGCTGCCGGCCGGGATGGTGACCTTGGTGCCGTCGGTGAGGGTGAAGGTCAGGCCGTTGTGGCCGTTGACCGGCAGACCCTGGGCGTTGGTCAGGGTCACGGTGTAAGTGATCTGACCGCCTTCGGTGACGGTGGTCTTGTCAGCGGTCAGGGTCGCGACGACTTCACTGACGGTGTCGGTGATCTGCACGGTGGCGTTGCCGCCCAGTTCCAGATTCTCGAAGGTCTTGCCATCAACGACTGCATCAGTGATGCCGACGGTCAGCGAGCTGCCATCCTTGAAGACGTCATCCCCCTGGGCATCCGCCTTGTACTCGATCTGGGTCTGGCCAGCCGGAATCACCACCTTGGCGCCGTTGCTCAAGGTGACGGTCAGGTCCTGTTCCAGCTTCTGGTTGACCTTGACGGTAAAGGACGGTTGCAGGTCTTCGGTGACATCGCCGTTGCTGACAATGGTGACGGACACCTTGTTGCCGGTATCCGGATCATCAGTGACGGTGGTGGTGAGTGTTTCCTTGCCGAGGGTCAGCTTCTCGAAGTTGTCCGCGCCGCTGACACCTTCAAGCTTGTTCACGATCGAGGGCTGGCCGCCGACGAATACGTCGCTCGGGGCGGTGATGGTGAAGGTACCGCTGGCGCTGCCAGCTGGAACGGTGACCTTGGTGCCATCGGTCAGGGTGAAGGTCAGGCCGTTATGGCCGTTGACCGGCAGACCCTGGGCATTGGTCAGCGTCACGGTGTAGGTGATCTGGCCGCCTTCGGTGACGGTGGTCTTGTCGGCGGTGAGGGTTGCGACGACTTCGCTGATGGTGTCGGTGATCTGCACCGAGGCGTTGCCGCCCAGCTCCAGATTCTCGAAGGCCTTGCCATCGACGGCGGCATCGGTGATACCGACGGTCAGGGTGTCGCCGTCCTTGAAGACGTCATCGCCCTGGGCCTTGGCCTTGTACTCGGCTTCGGTCTGGCCGGCCGGGATCACCACCTTGTCGCCATTGGACAGGGTGACGGTCAGGTCATGGTCCAGTTTCTGGCTGACCTTGACGGTGAAGGCCGGCTGCTGGTCTTCGGTGACATCGCCCTTGCCGACGATGGTGACGGTGACCTTGTCGCCCTGGTTGTCGGTACCTGGAGTGCCAGTGCCCGGCTCGTCAGTGACGGAGGTCTTCACTTCGTCCTGACCCAGGGTCAGTTTTTCGAAGTTGTCGGCACCGGTCACGCTTTCCAATTTGTTGGTGATGGTCGGTTGACCACCAACGAACACGTCGTCCGGTGCAGTAATGGTAAAGGTACCGCTGGCGCTACCGGCCGGAATGGTGACCTTGGTGCCATCGGTCAGGGTGAAAGTCAGGCCATTGTGGCCGTTGACCGGCAGACCTTGGGCATTGGTCAGCGTCACGGTGTAGGTGATCTGGCCGCCTTCGGTGACGGTGGTCTTATCCGCAGTCAGGGTCGCAACGACCTCGCTGACGGTGTCGGTGATCTGGACGGAGGCGTTGCCGCCCAGTTCCAGGTTTTCGAAGGCCTTGCCATCGACGGCGGCATCGGTGATGCCGACGGTCAGGGTGTCGCCGTCCTTGAAGACGTCATCGCCCTGGGCCTTGGCCTTGTACTCGGCTTCGGTCTGGCCGGCCGGGATCACCACCTTGTCGCCATTGGACAGGGTGACGGTCAGGTCATGGTCCAGTTTCTGGCTGACCTTGACGGTGAAGGCCGGCTGTTGGTCTTCGGTCACATCGCCCTTGCCGACGATGGTGACGGTGACCTTGTCGCCCTGGTTGTCGGTACCTGGAGTGCCAGTGCCCGGTTCGTCGGTCACGCTCGTGGTGACTGTGTTGTCGCCGAGGGTCAGCTTCTCGAAGTTGTCGCCACCGGCAACCGATTCGATTTTGTTGACGATGCTCGGCTGGCCGCCGACGAATACGTCGTCCGGCGCGGTGATGGTGAAGGTGCCGCTGGCACTGCCCGCGGGGATCGTCACCTTGGTGCCATCGGTCAGGGTGAAGGTCAGGCCATTATGGCCATTGACCGGCAGGCCTTGGGCGTTGGTCAGCGTCACGGTGTAGGTGATCTGGCCGCCTTCGGTGACGGTGGTCTTGTCGGCAGTCAGGGTCGCAACGACCTCGCTGACGGTGTCGGTGATTTGGACGGAGGCATTGCCACCCAGCTCCAGATTCTCGAAGGCCTTGCCATCGACGGCAGCGTCGGTGATGCCAACGGTCAAGGTATCGCCGTCTTTGAAGACGTCATCACCTTGGGCTTTGGCTTTGTACTCGGCTTCGGTCTGACCGGCTGGAATGACGACTTTGTCGCCGTTCGACAGGGTCACGGTCAGGTCATGGTCGAGCTTCTGGCTGACCTTGACGGTGAAGGCCGGCTGCTGGTCTTCGGTGACATCGCCTTTGCCGACGATGGTGACGGTGACCTTATCGCCCTGGTTGTCGGTGCCTGGAGTGCCGGTACCAGGCTCATCGGTCACGGTTGTGGTGATCGTGTTGTCGCCGAGGGTCAGCTTCTCGAAGTTGTCGCCGCCGGCAACCGACTCGATCTTGTTGACGATGCTCGGCTGGCCACCGACGAATACATCGTCCGCAGCGGTTATGGTGAAGGTACCGCTGGTGCTACCGGCCGGAATGGTGACCTTGGTGCCATCGGTCAGGGTGAAGGTCAGGCCGTTGTGGCCGTTGACCGGCAGACCTTGGGCGTTGGTCAGCGTCACGGTGTAGGTGATCTGGCCGCCTTCGGTGACGGTAGTCTTGTCGGCAGTGAGGGTCGCAACGACTTCACTGACGGTGTCGGTGATCTGGACAGAAGCGTTGCCGCCCAGCTCCAGATTCTCGAAGGCCTTGCCGTCAACGGCAGCATCGGTGATGCCGACAGTCAGGGTGTCGCCGTCTTTGAAGACGTCGTCGCCCTGAGCCTTGGCTTTGTACTCGGCTTCGGTCTGACCGGCTGGGATGACCACCTTGTCACCGTTGGAAAGGGTGACAGTCAGGTCGTGGTCGAGCTTCTGGCTGACCTTGACGGTGAAGGCGGGTTGCTGGTCTTCGGTGACATCGCCTTTGCCGACGATGGTAACGGTGACCTTGTCGCCTTGGTTGTCGGTGCCCGGAGTGCCGGTGCCCGGTTCATCAGTGACGGAGGTCTTCACTTCGTCCTGACCCAGGGTCAGTTTTTCGAAGTTGTCGGCGCCGGTGACGCCTTCGATCTTGTTGACGATCGAAGGCTGGCCGCCGACGAATACGTCGTCAGGGGCGGTGATGGTGAAGGTGCCGCTGGCGTTGCCGGCCGGAATGGTGACCTTGGTGCCGTCGGTGAGGGTGAAGGTCAGGCCGTTATGGCCATTCACCGGCAGACCTTGGGCGTTGGTCAGGGTGACGGTGTAGGTGATCTGACCACCTTCGGTGACGGTAGTCTTGTCGGCGGTGAGGGTCGCGACGACTTCACTGACGGTGTCGGTGATCTGCACCGAGGCGTTGCCGCCCAGTTCCAGATTCTCGAAGGACTTGCCATCAACGGCAGCATCGGTGATGCCGACGGTCAGAGTATCGCCGTCCTTGAAGACGTCATCACCTTGAGCCTTGGCCTTGTACTCGGCTTCGGTCTGGCCGGCCGGAATGACGACCTTGTCGCCGTTGGACAGGGTCACGGTCAGGTCGTGGTCCAGCTTCTGGCTGACCTTGACGGTGAAGGCTGGCTGCTGGTCTTCGGTGACATCGCCTTTGCCCACGATGGTGACGGTGACCTTGTCGCCCTGGTTGTCAGTGCCTGGAGTACCGGTACCCGGCTCGTCAGTCACGTTTGTGGTGACCGAGTTGTCGCCAAGGGTCAGCTTCTCGAAGTTATCGCCACCGGCAACCGATTCGATCTTGTTGACGATGCTCGGCTGGCCGCCCACGAACACATCGTCCGGTGCGGTGATGGTGAAAGTGCCGCTGGCGCTGCCGGCTGGGATGGTGACCTTGGTGCCGTCGGTGAGGGTGAAGGTCAGGCCGTTGTGGCCATTCACCGGCAGACCCTGAGCGTTGGTCAGGGTGACGGTGTAGGTGATCTGACCACCTTCGGACACCGTGGTCTTGTCGGCGGTGAGGGTCGCGACGACTTCACTGACGGTGTCGGTGATCTGCACCGAGGCGTTGCCACCCAGCTCCAGATTTTCGAAGGCCTTGCCGTCGACGGTGGCATCGGTGATGCCGACGGTCAAGGTATCGCCGTCTTTGAAGACGTCATCGCCTTGAGCTTTCGCTTTGTACTCGGCTTCGGTCTGACCGGCCGGAATAACGACTTTGTCGCCGTTCGATAGGGTCACGGTCAGGTCATGGTCCAGCTTCTGGCTGACCTTGACGGTGAAGGCTGGCTGTTGGTCTTCGGTGACATCGCCTTTGCCGACGATGGTAACGGTGACTTTGTCGCCCTGGTTGTCGGTACCAGGAGTACCAGTACCCGGTTCATCGGTCACGGTCGTGGTGACGGTGTTGTCGCCGAGGGTCAGCTTCTCGAAGTTATCGCCACCGGCAACCGACTCGATCTTGTTGACGATGCTCGGCTGGCCACCGACGAACACATCGTCCGGAGCTGTAATGGTGAAGGTGCCGCTGGCGCTGCCGGCTGGAATGGTGACCTTGGTGCCGTCGGTCAAGGTGAAGGTCAGGCCATTGTGGCCAGTGACCGACAGGCCTTGGGCGTTGGTCAAGGTCACGGTGTAGGTGATCTGGCCACCTTCGGTGACGGTGGTTTTGTCGGCGGTGAGGGTCGCGATCACTTCACTGACGGTGTCGATGATCTGCACAGTGGCATCGCCACCCAGTTGCAGGTTCTCGAAGGTCTTGCCCGCCACGCTGGCATCGGTCACGCCAAGGGTCACCGAGCTGGCGTCCTTGAACACGTCGTCGCCCTGGGCCGGCAGGCTGTAGGTGGCCTGGGTCTGGCCGGCGCTGATGACCACGGTGGCGCCATTGGACAGGGTCACGGTCAGGTCATGATCGAGCTTCTGGCTGACCGACACGGTGAAGGTCGGCTGTTCGGCCTCGGTGACATTGCCATTGCTGGCGATGCTGACGGTCACCGTGTCGATGCTGTCGCTGATCACGGTCTGGGTCGGCGTGGTGTCGGGCTCCAGCTTCTCGAAGTTGCCGCCGGTGGCTCCGGTGATGCTGGTGCTGACCGTGCTGCCATTGACGAACACATCGTTGGCCGGGGTCTGGAAGTCGACGCTGCCGGTGCTTTCGCCGGCCTTGACGGTGATGGTCTGGCCGTTGGACAGGGTGACGGTGACCGGAGTCTGGGCCGGGTTGGTCAGGGTCACGGTGTAGGTGATCACGCCGCCTTCGGTGACGCTCGGGGTCGCGGTCAGGGTGGCGGTGGTGGTGTCGATCGAGTCGTTGATCAGCGTCTCGGCTGGCGTCGGGTTCGGCTCCAGTTTCTCGAAGTTACCACCCGTTGCCCCCGTGATCGTGGTGCTGACGGTGCTGCCGTTGTTGTAGACGTCATTGGCCGGGGTCTGGAAGTCGACGCTGCCGGACGACTTGCCGGCTTCGATGGTGACGGTCTGGCCATTGGACAGGGTGACGGTGACCGGGGTCTGGGCCGGGTTGGTCAGGGTCACGGTGTAGGTGATCACGCCGCCCTCGGTCACGCTCGGAGTCGCGGTCAGGGTGGCGATGGTGGTGTCGACAGAGTCGTTGATCTTCGTTTCAGCGGGTGCCGGGTTCGGCTCCAGTTTCTCGAAGTTGCCACCCGTTGCCCCCGTGATCGTGGTGCTGACGGTGCTGCCGTTGTTGTAGACGTCATTGGCCGGAGTCTGGAAATCGACGCTGCCGGATGACTTGCCGGCCTCGATGGTGACGGTCTGGCCATTGGACAGGGTGACGGTGACCGGGGTCTGGGCCGGGTTGTTCAAGGTCACGGTGTAGGTGATCACGCCACCTTCGGTCACGCTCGGGGTCGCGGTGAGCGTGGCGGTGGTGGTGTCGATGGTGTCGGTGACCTGGGTCACCGCCGGGGTGGTGCTTGGCGTGACGATCAGGCCGTTACCGCCAGTCGTGCCGGTAATGGTCGCGGAGATCTGGCCGCCATCGATGTAGGGCGTGTCGTTGGCCGGGATGTCGACGTTGACGGTGCCGGTGGTCTGGCCGGCCGGGATCACGATGACGGCGCCGTTGGACAGGGTCACGGTCAGGTTGGTCAGCGGTGGCTGGCCAACGGTGGCGGTATAGACGATGACGCCACCCGCCTCGGTGATCGTGGGGGTGGCGCTCAGGGTCAGCCCTGTCGTGAGCGGGACGTTGGTCGTGTTGGTGCTGGCAGCGTTGCCGTCCAGCCCGCCCAGCTCCTCGACCGCCAGGCCGTTGGCGAAGCCTATCGGGCCGGTGGGGAAGCCGATGCTCGGGTCGACTACCCCGGCGGTCTCCTCGAGCAGGACGAAGCTGTGCCCGCCGCCAACCGAGCCGCCGCCTGCCGCGGCCGGGCCGGCTGCGGTGGCTTCGAGTTCGGTGGTCGGGTCGACACCGGCGGCGATGGCCTGTTGCAGCTCTTCGACCGAGGGCGCGGCTTGCGCGGTGGCCTGGCTCAGGTCAGTGCTGCTGTCGGGCGCGTCGGCGCTCCACTGTGTGTCGCGGCCCAGGTCGAGCACGCGGCCGTCGGCCAGCTCCAGGGTGACCGCGCCGCCCGCGCCGGTGTCTACCTGTTCACCCGCCAGCAGGCGATCGCCTTCGATCAGTACGCGCCGGATGCCTTCTGGGGAAACTGCGATGACTTGGCCAACAATGCTTTTGACGATGGCGACAACAGTGCTCATTGGACTCTCCGGGCTACCTGTTCAGTTGGCTTCCATGCCTGGCCGGCGTTCGAGGGCGGCGACTGATGGAATGTTTCAAATATGTTTTTGACGCTGATTTGCGTCAATTTTACGTCTATAATTTCTGGCTATTAAGTTTATGCCAAACTATTGACCTTCTGGCTGCCATCCTAAACAATCGCCAAGGTAATGTCACATTGATATTTGGCCAGCTAAGCCCTTTCTTTTGTATTAATCGCACTGCCTATTCGGAAGCTTCCTACATACAGGATCAGGGTTTGCCATTTTCCAGGGCAGGCACGGCTTCGGCTGTGATTTGGGACAACAGCTCTCTCGGGAACCAGTAAAAATGCGTGCGTCACTGTTCACCGCTCTTCCTTTCGCTCTCGCCGCCACATTCGTTCAAGCACAAACCTTGCCCGAAGCCATGCAGAAGGCCCTTGAGGTCCATCCGGAAATCCAGGCCGGCGTGAACGCCCGCACGGCTGCGGACTATCAGCTGCGCGCCGCCCAGGGCGGCTATTTGCCGCGGGTCGACGTGACCGCCGGCTATGGTCGTGAGGGCACCGACAGCCCGAGCACCCGCAACCGCTGGGAGACCCTGAACCGTGGCGAGTCGGCCATCCGCCTGCGGCAGATGGTCTTCGACGGCTTCGCCACCTCCAGCGAGGTCGGCCGTCAACAGGCCACCGTCAACGCCCGCGCCTACTCCCTGCTGGGGACCTCCGAGCGTACCGCGCTGACCGTCGCCCAGGTCTACCTGGACGTGCTGTCGCGCCGCGAGATGGTGCGCCTGGCCGAAGACAACCTGCGCAACCACGAGCGCATCCTCGACCAGATCAAGCTGCGCACCAGCCGTGGCGTCGGCCGCCTGGCCGACCTCGACCAGGCCGAGGCGCGCCTGGCCCAGGCCCGCAACAACCTGATCACCGAGCAGACCAACCTGGCCGACGCCAACACCAACTACCTGAGCGTCGTCGGGCAAATGCCCGACGAGTTAAGCACGCCCGCGCCATTTGTCGACCTGCTGCCGGCCACCCTCGACGAGGCCCGCCACCAGCTGGTCGAGGAAAGCCCGATCCTGCGCTCGGCCGAGTCGGACATCGCCGCCGCCGAGAAGCAATACGAAGCGGCAAAGTCTACGTTCTATCCACGATTCGATGCCGAACTCGGACGAACGGCCGACAACAACCTCGACGGCGCCGTCGGCCACAACAACGAATGGCAGGCCATGCTGCGCATGAACTTCAATTTGTACGCCGGTGGCAGCAACAAGGCCGACCTGGAATCGAAGTCGTACCTGGCCAACCAGGCCCTGGACATTCGCAACAACGCCTTGCGCCAGCTCAATGAGGAGTTAGGCTTGGCATGGAATGCTCTGGAGAACGCCAACGCCCAGGTGCCGATTGCCCAGCAGTACGTCGATCACAGCAACCGCGTGCGCAGTGCCTACCAGCAGCAGTTCGGCCTGGGCGAGCGTACCTTGCTCGACCTGCTCGACAGCGAGAATGAAACCTTCACCGCCCAGCGTCGCCTGGTAGAGGTGAAGAACACACAAATGTTTACTCAGTATCGAATCAAGGCGACCATTGGTCAGCTGCTCAAGAGCCAGGGTGTCGTAGCACCGATGGCGTCCGTTGTGCAGAACGACCTGAAACCCAAGGTGAACCTGCCAGGCATGAACTGAAAGGCGCACCTTGAATCACCCCCGCAAGGATGAAGAGAGCGCCGCGTGGAATCCGAAGTCAGTCGAGTCCAACTCAGCCACGATCCACGCAGTCAGCATGACGACCCGCTGCTGGACAGTCTGCTGACCCTGTGTGTCCTGCACCAGAAGCCCGCCAGCCGGGCCATGCTGACCACCGGGCTGCCCTTGCCCTCGCAGCGCCTGACCCCCGAGCTGCTGCCCCGCGCAGCCGCCCGGGCCGGGCTGCAGGGGCGTCTGCTGCAGCGCAAGCTCGAACAGATCCCCAGCATCGCCATGCCGGCGATGCTGCTGCTCAAGGAAGGCCGCTGCGCCGTCCTGCTCGGCTGGGAGAACGAAGACACCGCGCGCCTGCTGCTCAGCGAGAGCGACGGCGGCGAGGTGCATGTCACCCGTGAGGCGTTGCAGGGCGACTACAGCGGCAAGGTGTTCTTCGCTCAGCCGCAGCACAAGTTCGACGTCAACCACGGCAACCTGATCCCGCGCGCGCGCTCGTGGTTCCGCGACACCCTGCTGCGTAGCAAGTGGCTGTACATCGATGCCATCGCCGCCAGTTTGGTGATCAACCTGATTGCCCTGGCCGCGCCGTTGTTCGTGATGAACGTGTACGACCGCGTGGTACCCAACCAGGCCACCTCGACGCTGTGGGTGCTGGCGGTCGGCATTGCAGGTGCCTATGTCTTCGACCTGATTCTCAAGGGCTTGCGCAGCCTGTGCCTGGACCTGGCCGGCAAGAAGACCGACCTGATCATATCGGCGACGCTGTTCGAGCGCATCGTCGGGATGTCGATGAAGTACCGCCCGGCGCGGGTCGGCAGCTTTGCCCAGAACATCCACGAATTCCAGGGCCTGCGCGACTTCCTCGCCTCGCTGACCCTGACCAGCCTGATCGACCTGCCGTTCACGTTCCTGATCCTCATGGTCATTGCCATCATCGGCGGGCACCTGGTGTGGATTCCGATCCTGGCCTTCCCGTTGGCGCTGGGCATCGGCTATGCCCTGCAGAAGCCGTTGATGGCAACCATGGAGCGCACCATGGCCCTGGCCTCCGAGCGCCAGTCGAGCCTGATCGAGACCCTCGCCGGGCTGGATGCGGTCAAGGTCAACAACGCCGAGAGCGAGCGCCAGTACATGTGGGAGCAGACCCTCGGCACCCTGAGCCGCCTGGAGCTGCGGGTGAAGGTACTGTCGGGCCTGGCCATGAACATCACCGCGCTGATCCAGCAACTGGCCGGCGTGGCGATGATCTGCGTGGGTGTGTACCTGATCATCGACGGCAACCTCAGCATGGGCGGCCTGGTGGCCTGCTACATGCTCAGCGGTCGCGCCCTTGGCCCGCTGGGCTCGCTGAACGGCCTGCTGGCCCGCTACCAGCAGGCCAAGGTGACCATGGTCGCCACCGACCAGATGATGGAACTGCCCCAGGAGCGCAACTTCGAGGAGCGCCCGCTGAGCCGCCAGGTGCTGCAGGGCGCCATCGAGTTCCGTGGTGTCGAGTTCACCTACCCGAACCAGCAGAACCAGGCGCTCAAGGGCATCAACCTGAACATTCGCCCGGGCGAGAAGGTCGGTATCATCGGCCGCAGCGGCTCGGGCAAGAGCTCCCTGGCCAAGCTGATCGTCGGCCTGTACGAGCCGGACAACGGCTCGCTGCTGGTCGATGGCGTGGACATTCGCCAGATCGACGTCAGCGAACTGCGCCACAACATCGGCTACGTGCCCCAGGACATCCAGCTGCTGGCTGGCACCCTGCGCGACAACCTGGTCAGCGGCGCCCGCTACATCGAGGACGAGCTGATCCTCCAGGCCGCGGAACTGGCCGGCGTGCATGAGTTCGCCCGCCTGCACCCCGACGGCTATGAGCTGCAGGTCGGCGAGCGTGGCCAGAACCTCTCCGGCGGTCAGCGGCAGAACGTCGCACTGGGCCGGGCGCTGCTGCTCAACCCGCAGATCCTGCTGCTCGACGAACCCACCAGCGCCATGGACAACACCGGCGAGGAGCGTCTCAAGCAGCGCCTGGCCGCGGTGATCGAGAACAAGACCGTGCTGCTGGTCACTCACCGGGCGTCGTTGTTGTCGCTGGTGGACCGGTTGATCGTCATCGATCGTGGACAGATTGTCGCGGATGGCCCGAAAGCCGCCGTCATGGATGCGCTGAAGAAGGGGCAGATCAGTGTTGCATAAGCTGGATATCGGGCGTTTCAAGGACAACCTGCGCCGCTACTTCAAGGGCTCCGAGTCGCTGGCCGGCCAGCCGCTGCCCGAGGTCAACAAGGCGTTGATCGAGGACGCGCCACGGGTGGTGCGCCTGACCATCTGGGGCGTGATCGCGTTCTTCCTGTTCCTGATCATCTGGGCCAGCGTTGCGCCCATCGACGAGGTGACGCGCGGCGAGGGCAAGGCCATCCCGTCGTCCAAGGTGCAGAAGATCCAGAACCTCGAGGGCGGCATCGTCGCCGAGATCTTCGCCAAGGAAGGGGAGATCGTCGAAGTCGGCCAGCCGCTGCTGCGCCTGGATGAAACCCGCTTCGCCTCCAACGTCGACGAGACCGAGGCCTCGCGCCTGGCCATGGCCCTGCGCGTGCAGCGCCTGACGGCCGAGGTCGAGGACAAGCCGTTGCAGATCGACGAAGAGCTGCGCAAGGCCGCGCCGAGCCAGGCCGCCAACGAACAATCGCTGTACCAGAGCCGTCGCCAGCAGCTGCAGGACGAGCTTGGCGGCCTGCAGCAGCAGCTGGTGCAGAAGCAGCAGGAGCTGCGCGAGTTCAACTCCAAGCGCGCCCAGTACGCCAACAGCCTGCAGTTGCTGCGCCAGGAAATCGCGATGTCCGAGCCGCTGGTGGCCCAGGGCGCGATCTCCCAGGTCGAGGTGCTGCGCCTGCGTCGCGCCGAGGTCGAGAACCGTGGCCAGATGGACTCCACCGCCCTGGCCATCCCCCGTGCCGAGGCGGCGATCAAGGAAGTCGAGAGCAAGATCGAGGAGACCCGCGGCAAGTTCCGCAGCGAGGCGCTGACCCAGCTCAACGAGGCCCGCACCGAGCTGAACAAGGCCACCGCCACCAGCAAGGCGCTGGACGACCGCGTGCACCGCACCATGGTTACCTCGCCGGTGCGCGGCATCGTCAAGCAACTGCTGGTCAACACCATCGGCGGGGTGATCCAGCCGGGCAGCGACATCATCGAGATCGTGCCGCTGGACGACACCCTGGTGGTCGAGGCGAAGATCCTGCCCAAGGACATCGCCTTCCTGCACCCTGGCCAGGAAGCCACGGTCAAGTTCACCGCCTATGACTACACCATCTACGGCGGCATGAAGGCCAAGCTCGAGCAGATCGGCGCCGACACCATCACCGACGAAGACAAGAAGACCACCTACTACCTGATCAAGCTGCGTACCGACAAGAGCCACCTGGGCACGGACGAGAAGCCGCTGCTGATCATCCCGGGGATGGTGGCCACGGTGGACATCATGACCGGCAAGAAGACCATCATGAGCTATCTGCTCAAGCCGATCATCAAGGCCCGTTCGGAAGCCTTGCGCGAGCGTTGATCGTGTCTGCGCGATCCCTGTAGGAGCGGCCTTGTGCCGCGAAAGGGCCGCGAAGCGGCCCCAGGGCGTCTGCGTTGATGCAAAGATCGCCGGGGCCGCTTTGCGGCCCTTTCGCGGCACAAGGCCGCTCCTACAGGTCGGCGCATGGGCTGAAGTGCAACCCCTTCATATGGATATTCCCTAAAGGTATTTAAAATCCTATTATTATGACTTTATAGTCACCCCACTGCGTACCCGCCGACCAATCGGCGCGCCGCACGACTCGAACCCACACGGGCAATCCCCGTGCGTTTCCGATCGTTGCGCGCCCTGAAGTCGCGCACTGCGTGGGAGTGAACAATGCCAGCCGCCTCGAACGCCTTGTCGACCATCGACAGCGCCCTGCCGCAAACCTTCGACATCCGTCCGTTCCCCGGCGCCGTCGGTGCCGAGATCATCGGCCTCGACCTGGCCCGTGCGGTCAATGCCGAGGATTTCACCCGTATTCACCGCGCCCACCTGGACCATCATGTCCTGGTGTTTCGCGACCAGCGCATCACCCCCGAACAGCAAATCGCCTTCAGCCGCCGTTTCGGCGAGCTGCAGATCCATGTGCTCAAGCAGTTCCTGCTCGCCGGCCATCCCGAGATCCTGATCGTTTCCAATATCGTCGAGGACGGCCGCAACGTCGGCCTGGGCGATGCCGGCAAGTTCTGGCATTCGGACCTGTCGTACAAGGAACTGCCAAGCCTGGGCTCGATGCTGCACGCCCAGGAGCTGCCCAGCGAGGGCGGCGACACCTTGTTCGCCGACATGCACAAGGCCTGGGACGCGGTGCCCGAGGCCCTGCGCCGGGTCGTCGAGGACCGCAGCGCCGCCCACTCCTACACCGCCCGTTACGCCGAGACCAAGTTCGAAGGCAACTGGCGCCCGACGCTGACCGCCGAGCAACTGGCCCAGGTCCAGGAGGTCATCCATCCGGTGGTGCGTACCCACCCGGAAAACGGCCGCAAGGCGCTGTTCGTCAGCGAAGGCTTCACCACCCGCATCGTCGGCCTGCCGGATGACGAAAGCCGCGACGTGCTGCAACAGCTGTACGCCCTGAGCGTGTTGGAGCAGAACATCTATCGCCACCAATGGCAGCCCCACGACCTGGTGTTCTGGGACAACCGCTCGCTGATCCACCTGGCCACCGGTTGCCCCGCGAACCTGCGCCGCAAGCTGTACCGCACCACCATCCAGGGCGATGCCCCGTTCTGACGACTGAGGAAACACACCATGCGCAACTCCATCAGCCGCCTGGCGGCAAGTATCGGCCTGGGCGTGAGCCTGGGTCTAGGCAGCCTGGCGGCGCCGGCCGTGGCCCACGCCGAAGGGCAGATTCGCATCGCCGAGCAGTTCGGCATCGTCTACCTGCTGCTCAATGTGGTGCGTGACCAGCAACTGATCGAGAAGCACGGCAAGGAGCAGGGCCTCGACATCAAGGTCGACTGGGCCCAGCTGTCCGGTGGCGCGGCGATCAACGATGCGTTGCTGTCCGGCTCGGTGGACATCGCCGGCGCCGGTGTCGGGCCGCTGCTCACCGTGTGGGATAGAACCCGCGGCCGGCAGAACGTCAAGGCCGTGGCCTCGCTGGGCAACTTCCCGTACTACCTGGTCAGTAGCAACCCCAATGTGAAGACCATCGCTGATATCTCCGACAAGGACCGTATCGCCGTGCCAGCGGTGGGCGTTTCGGTGCAGTCGCGCTTCCTGCAGTACGCCGCCGCCCGCCAGTGGGGCGACAAGGAGTACAACCGCCTCGACAAGTACACCCTGGCCGTGCCGCACCCGGACGCCACCGCGGCCTTGCTGGCCGGCGGCACCGAGCTCAACGGGCACTTCTCCAACCCGCCGTTCCAGGACCAGGTGCTGGCCAACAAGAATGTGCACGTGGTGCTTAACAGCTACGACCTGCTCGGCCCCAACTCACCGACCCTGCTGTTCGCCACCGAGAAATTCCGCAAGGACAATCCCAAGACCTACAAGGCCTTCGTCGATGCCCTGGCCGAAGCCGCCGACTTCGCCCAGAAGGACAAGGCCGCCGCCGCCGATACCTATATCCGCGTGACCAAGGCCAAGATCGACCGCGAGGCGCTGATCAAGCTGATCGACAACCCGCAGTACGAATTCACCGTCACGCCGAAGAACACCTACAAGCTGGCCGAATTCCTCTACCGGGTCGGCGCGATCAAGAACAAGCCCGAATCGTGGAAGGACTACTTCTTCCAGGATGAACGCCCGTTGCAGGGGAGCTGAGCGCCGATGACCGCCCCATTGCCAGGCCACACGGCCAGCAACCTGAGCCGTGTCGCCACCCCACCGCTGCTGGCGGTGGACAACTTGAGCCTTGAATACCGCACCGCCCAGCGCGTGGTGCGGGCCAGCCACCAGGTCAGTTTCGAGGTCGACCGCGCCGACCGTTTCGTCTTGCTCGGCCCGTCCGGCTGCGGCAAGTCCACCTTGCTCAAGGCCGTGGCCGGCTTCATCGAGCCACGGGAAGGGCAGATCCTGCTCCAGGGCCAGCCGGTGCGCGGCCCGGGGCCGGACCGCATCGTGGTGTTCCAGGAGTTCGACCAGTTGCCGCCGTGGAAGACGGTGAAGCAGAACGTGATGTTCCCGCTGCTGGTGTCCGGCCAGCTCAAGCGCGCCGAGGCCGAGGAGCGGGCGCTGCATTACCTGGAGAAAGTCGGCCTGGCCGCCTTCGCCGACGCCTACCCGCACACCCTGTCCGGTGGCATGAAGGCCCGCGTGGCCATCGCCCGGGCACTGGCCACACAGCCGAAGATCCTGCTGATGGACGAGCCGTTTGCCGCGCTCGATGCCCTGACCCGGCGCAAGATGCAGGAAGAGTTGTTGCTGCTTTGGGAGGAGGTGCGCTTTACCCTGCTGTTCGTCACCCACTCCATTGAAGAGGCGCTGGTGGTGGGCAATCGCATCCTGCTGCTGTCGCCACACCCCGGGCGGGTACGGGCCGAGGTGCACAGCCACCAGTACGACCTCGGCAGCCTCGGTGCCAGCGACTTCCAGGCCAGTGCCCGACGTATCCACCGGCTGCTGTTCGACGAGGCCGATGCCTCGACGCCAGCGGACGATCTGGGCTTCAACGATATCCGTATCGCCTACTGACGGGAGCCAGGGCATGACGACGACACTTGTACGCCAGGAATACGAAGTGCAGCTGCAACCCTTGCCGGGTGTGCCGCTGGAGCGCGAGCTGCCGCTGGTGCAACGCTTGTGGCAACAGGGCTGGCTGCGCAAGGCCGTGATCCTGGTACTGCTTGCGGTGGTCTGGGAGGCAGTGGCCCGCTATACCGGCAACGACCTGCTGCTGCCAGGCTTCCTGCAGACCGCCAGCGCGTTGTGGGACGGGCTGCTCAGCGGCGAGCTGCCGGCCAAGGTCGGTGTATCGCTGGTGGTGCTGCTCAAAGGCTATGTGCTGGGCATCGTCCTGGCCTTCGGCCTGACCAGCCTGGCCGTCTCGACGCAAGTGGGGCGCGACCTGCTGGGCACGCTGACCTCGATGTTCAACCCGCTGCCGGCCATTGCCCTGTTGCCGCTGGCCTTGCTCTGGTTCGGCCTGGGCGACAACAGCCTGATCTTCGTGCTGGTGCACTCGGTGCTCTGGGCGCTGGCGCTGAACACCTACGCGGGCTTTCTCGGCGTGTCCGAGACCCTGCGCATGGCCGGGCGCAACTACGGGCTGCGCGGCCTGCGCCTGGTGCTGCACATCCTGGTGCCGGCGGCGCTGCCGTCGATCCTGTCGGGGCTGAAGATCGGCTGGGCCTTTGCCTGGCGCACGCTGATCGCCGCCGAGCTGGTGTTCGGCGCCAGCAGCGGCAAGGGCGGGCTGGGCTGGTACATCTTCCAGAACCGCAACGAGCTTTACACCGACAAGGTGTTTGCCGGGCTGGCGGTGGTGATTCTGATCGGCCTGCTGGTGGAGGGGCTGGTGTTCAACACCCTGGAGCGGCTGACGGTGCGGCGGTGGGGGATGCAGCGCTAGATCACGCAGAACTCAATCCCGATACTGCGCCGCAGCACTGTCCAGCGTCCGCGCAATCTCCTCGCGCAGCGCCTGCGGCGCTTCCACCACCAGCCCCTCCCCCTGGCTCAGCAACCACCAGCGCAGGGGCCAGCCATCCGCTACCGTCGCCCGCAGCCGGTGCCCCTGTTCCAGGGCGGTCAGCTGCATGTCGGCGGTCAAGGGCGCTTCGCGCAGTCGGCGGGCCAGCAGGTCGCTGATCCATGCCTGCAATTCGACGCCTTCCCCTTGCCCGGGCTGCAGCGTATCGCCGCGCAGATAACCCTGCAGGTCGAAATTCCCACGTAGTTCGGCACCGGCATTGGCCGACCAGTGCCAGCCGAACGGAATGCTCTTGTCGTTGCGCTCCAGTGGGAAGATCAGCGACAGCTCGTTGAGGTCGCGCTCGACCGTGCGCTTGCTGACGCTGAAGCCCACGTCACGCAGACGCCACACCAGTTCGGCACTGGTGATCCCGGGGGAGCGGCTGGGCAGTTGGCGGAGCAAGGCCCATTGGCGGCTGAGGGTGGCGCGGGTGGTGGCGAAGGGCAAAAGGAAACGTCCTTGTCTAGGCTTGCCGGCATAGGATGGCGGCACGGGCAGGGCATGGCAATTGGCCACGGCCTGCTCAGATCAAGGAAGATGCAATTGGTTGCCTGGGATCAATTCGTTCGCGACAGGTTTTGTCGTGGCATCGCGCAGAATCACGCCTCACCACAGTGGAGGTTGGAGCTGTGGGTCGTTCAATGAGGATGAACATGTCTGCCGCCAGCAATATCCATTCGCTGCTTGCCCGGCTTCTCCCCGAGCGGGTCGTCCCGGCCCCGGCACGCCCCGGACAGCGCCACAGGCTGTTCGCCGGGATCGGCATGCCCAGCCAGCAGGCCTTGAGCGGCGAGCGCTTCGGCCTGACCGACCGGCTGGACGAGGCGGTCGACCTGCAGGCGGTCTACCACGACCTGTGCCGCCAGGCATTGCTGGGCAATGTCGCGGCGCTCAACGACCTGGGCTGGATCTGGCTCAATGGCAAGTACTGGCGCGGCGATACCGTGCTCGCCGGCCACCTGCTGCGCATGGCCGCGCTGCAGGGCAATGCCGCGGCCTGGTTCAACCTTGGCCAGCAGCAATATTTCGGCAAGGGTGTCGATGTCTCATACGCCAACGCGGCCGAATACTACCGGCATGCTTTCGAGCGGGGCATGGTGCATGCCGCTGCGGCGCTGGGCGACCTGTACGAGGAAGAGGTGTGCGACGGCGACCAGGTGTGGCAGGTCGACCTGCTCGAGGCCTATCAGTGGTTTCTTCGCGGCGCCCAGCGCGGCGAGACGCGCTGCCGCTTCGAGGTGGGCTACCGGTTGTTGCATGGGCTGTATGTCGAGGCGGACACCAAGGCCGGGCTGTATTGGCTGGAGCTGGCGGCGGCGACTGGCGTGATGCAGGCGGCCGAGGAGCTGGCGGTCCACTTCAGCAGCCGTGACGCGGCGCGCTACCTGGGCTGGCGCGACCAGGCGATCCAGATGGGCAGCACGCTGGCGCTGACCATGAAGCTGGAAGATCAGATCCAGCCGTGAGGCAAGGGACATCGCGCCTCCTGTAGGAGCGGCCTTGTGCCGCGAAAGGGCTGCGTAGCAGCCCCGGCGATATCAGCTTGATGCACGAATCTTGGGGCGCTTCGCACCTCTTTCGCGGCGCAAGGCCGCTCCTACAGAGATCGTGATATCCGGGCAGATGAACAACCTTTCATCTACTCCCTCCGTCACCCCCGGTTGACGACAGGGGTAGGGCAGGGCGTATATTGATAGTTAGCAAACTATGAATATCCTCGGTTCCCACATGTCCCTTGACGCACTGCACCTGAAAATCAGCAGCGGAATGGTCGTGGCCGCCCGTCACTGGCGTCGCCTGTGCCAGGGCGCCCTGACCGGCTACGGCATTTCCGAAGCCTGCGCCGTGCCGCTGCTGATGATCGTGCGCCTGGGCGACGGCGTGCACCAGGTGGCGGTGGCGCAGGCCGCCGGGCTGGAAAGCCCGTCGCTGGTGCGCCTGCTCGACCAGCTGTGCAAGGCCGGGCTGGTCTGCCGCAGCGAGGACCCGCTGGACCGCCGCGCCAAGGCCCTGAGCCTGACCGTCGAGGGGCGCGCCCTGGCGGAGTCCATCGAAGGTGAACTGGTGCGCCTGCGCCGTGAGGTGCTCGGCGGTATCGACCAGGCCGACCTGGACGCCACCTTGCGGGTGATCCAGGCGTTCGAAGCCGCGGGCGTGATGCCATGAGCGGCTTCTTCAGCTCGGTGCCCCCGGCCCGCGACTGGTTCTACGGCGTGCGCACCTTCGCCGCGTCGATGATTGCCCTGTACATCGCCTTGCTGATGCAGTTGCCGCGTCCCTACTGGGCCATGGCCACGGTGTACATCGTCTCCAGCCCGTTCCTCGGCCCGACCACCTCCAAGGCGCTGTACCGGGCCCTGGGTACGTTGCTGGGCGCCGGCGGGGCGATCCTCCTGGTGCCGCCGCTGGTGCAGTCGCCGCTGTTGCTGAGCATTGCCATCGCCCTGTGGACCGGTACCTTGCTGTTCCTTTCGCTGAACCTGCGCACGGCCAACAACTACGTGTTGATGCTCGCCGGCTACACCCTGCCGATGATCGCCCTGGCGGTGGTCGACAACCCACTGGCAGTGTTCGACGTGGCTTCCTCCCGCGCCCAGGAAATCTGCCTGGGCATCGTCTGCGCGGCGGTGGTCGGCGCGATCTTCTGGCCGCGCCGGCTGGCGCCGGTGGTGGTCGGTGCGACCGGCAACTGGTTCGCCGAGGCGATCCGCTACAGCGATACCTACCTGGCCCGCGAGGCCAGCGCCGACAAGGTCGGCGGCATGCGTGGCGCGATGGTCGCCACCTTCAACTCGCTGGAACTGATGATCGGCCAGCTCGGCCACGAAGGCGCCGGCCCGCACACCCTGAAAAATGCTCGTGAGCTGCGTGGCCGCATGATCCACCTGTTGCCGGTGATCGATGCCCTGGACGACGCCCTGATCGCCCTCGAGGGCCGTGCCCCGGCCCAGTTCGCCCAGTTGAAGCCGGTCCTCGATGCTGCCCGTGAATGGCTCAAGGGCACTGCCGACAGCGCCTCGGTGGCGCGCTGGACCGCCCTGCACGAGCAGATCGACCGCCTGCAGCCCGGCGCCGCCGCCATCGACCAGCGCGCCGAACTGCTGTTGTCCAACGCCCTCTACCGCCTGACCGAATGGGCCGATCTCTGGCAGGACTGCTGCACCCTGCAGCACGCCCTGCGCAAGGACGACGCCACGCCCTGGCGCGCGGTCTACCGTCACTGGCGCCTGGGCCGGCTGACACCGTTCTTCGACCGTGGCCTGATGCTCTATTCGGTGTTCTCCACCGTGACCGCCATCATCGTCGCCTGCGGCCTGTGGATCGGCCTGGGCTGGAACGACGGCGCCAGCGCGGTGATCCTCGCCGCGGTGTCGTGCAGTTTCTTCGCCGCCATGGACGACCCGGCGCCGCAGATCTACCGGTTCTTCTTCTGGACCCTGATGTCGGTGATCTTCTCCAGCCTGTACCTGTTCCTGGTGCTGCCCAACCTGCACGACTTCCCGATGCTGGTGCTGGCCTTCGCCGTGCCGTTCATCTGCGTCGGCACCCTGACCGTGCAGCCGCGCTTTTACCTCGGCACCCTGCTCACCATCGTCAACACCTCGACCTTCATCAGCATCCAGGGCGCCTACGACGCCGATTTCTTCACCTTCATCAACGCCAACCTGGCCGGCCCCGTAGGCTTGCTGTTCGCCTTCATCTGGACCCTGGTGGTACGCCCGTTCGGCGTGGAGCTGGCGGCCAAGCGCATGACCCGCTTCACCTGGCGCGACATCGTCGAAATGACCGCGCCGGCCACCCTGGCAGAGCACCGCCAGGTCGGCGTGCAGATGCTCGACCGCCTGATGCAGCACCTGCCGCGGCTGTCGCAGACCGGCCAGGACAGCGGCGTGGCCCTGCGCGACCTGCGCGTGGGCCTGAACCTGCTCGACCTGCTGGCCTACCTGCCGCGTGCCGGCGCCGAGGCCCGCGAGCGCCTGCGCACGGTAATCGAGGAGGTTGGCAGCCACTACGCCGCTTGCCTGCGCGCCGGCGAGCGCCTGCATGCCCCGGCGGCGCTGCTGCGCAACATGGAGCGTGCGCGCCTGGCGCTGAACCTGGACGAATTGTACGAACGCGGCGACGCCCGCACCCACCTGCTGCACGCCCTGAGCGGCCTGCGCCTGGCGCTGCTGCCGGGCGTGGAAGTGATGCTCGAGCCTGCCGAGCAAACGCAACTGCCCCCCGGGCTCGACGGAGCGCCCCTGTGATCGGTGAACTGGATATCAGCGGGGTGTTCCTGCCCACGCTGCTGGTGATGATGTTTGGCACCTACCTGCTGTTTCTCGGGGTGCACGCGGTGCTGGTGCGCCTGCATTTCTACCGCCTGGTCTGGCACCGGGCGCTGTTCAACGTTGCCCTGTATGCCGTGCTGCTTGGCGCGGTGGACCACTTTTGCCGAAGCCTGATGCTGCCATGAAAAAACCTTTGCTGACCCTGGGCCGCGTGGTCCTGACCTTGCTGGTAGTGACCTTCGCCGCCGTGCTCGTGTGGCAGATGGTGGTGTACTACATGTTCGCCCCCTGGACCCGCGACGGTCATATCCGCGCCGACGTGATCCAGATCGCCCCGGATGTGTCCGGGCTGATCCAGAAGGTCGAGGTGCGTGACAACCAGACCATCAAGCGCGGTGACGTGCTGTTCACCATCGACCAGGACCGTTTCACCCTGGCCCTGCGCCAGGCCAAGGCGACCCTGGCCGAGCGTCAGGAGACCCTGGCCCAGGCCTCCCGCGAGGCGCAGCGCAACCGCAAGCTGGGCAACCTGGTGGCGGCCGAGCAGGTTGAAGAGAGCCAGTCCCGCGAGGCCCGTGCCCGCTCGGCGGTGAACGAGGCCCAGGTGCAGGTGGATGTGGCCCAGCTCAACCTCGACCGTTCGGTGGTGCGCAGCCCGGTGGACGGCTACCTCAACGACCGCGCCCCGCGTGCCCACGAGTTCGTCAGCGCCGGGCGTCCGGTGCTGTCGGTGGTCGACAGCGCTTCGTACCACGTCGATGGCTACTTCGAAGAGACCAAGCTGGGCGGTATCCATATCGGCGACGCCGTGGAGATCCGCGTGATGGGCGACAACACCCGCTTGCGTGGCCGGGTGCAGAGCCTGGCCGCTGGCATCGAGGACCGCGACCGCAGCAGCGGCGCCAACCTGTTGCCCAACGTCAACCCGGCGTTCAGTTGGGTGCGCCTGGCCCAGCGGATTCCGGTGCGCATCGCCTTCGATGAAGTGCCGGAAGACTTCCGCATGATCGCCGGACGAACCGCCACGGTGTCGATCATCGAGGGGCAGCATCCATGAAGCAGCTGATCCTGGCCGGGCTGTGCCTGTCCCTGGGGGCCTGCATGATGGTCGGGCCTGACTACGAGCTGCCCAAGGACGCCGCCGTGCAGCGTGGTGACCTCAATGGCCCGCTGCGCCAGGACGCCGACAGCGTGGTCTCGGCGCCGGTGCCCGAGGATTGGTGGCAGCTGTACCAGGATCAACGGCTCAACGAGCTGGTGCGCCAGGCCCTGAGCGCCAACACCGAATTGCGTGTGGCCGCCGCCAACATCGCCAAGGCCCGTGCCCAGGTGGAGGTGGCCGAGTCCCAGGGTGGTTTCAACGGTGGCGTCAAGCTGGGCGCCCAGCGCCTGCAGGAGTCCGGCGAGGCCTTCCTGCAGCCGGAGAAGGTGCCGGTGGCCAATATCGGCGAAGCGATCATCAGCGCCAGCTACCAGTTCGACCTGTGGGGTACCTTCAAGCGTGGTACCGAGGCCGCCAAGGCCAGCGCCGACGCGGTGCAGGCCGCCGCCGACACCGCGCGCATCACCCTGGTGGCCGATGTGGTCAAGGCCTATACCCAGGTGTGCTCGGCCAATGAGGAATACCACATCGCCCGCGAGTCGCTGGACCTGCAGCAGCAGAGCGTGCAACTGACCCAGCGCCTGCGCGACGCCGGGCGTGGCGACGAGACCCAGGTCACCCGTTCGCAGACCCAGTTCAAGTCCCTGCGCGCCGAGCTGCCGCGCTTCAAGGCCGAGCGTGAGGCGGGCCTCTACACCCTTGCCGCGTTACTGGCCAGGCCGGTCGAGCAATTGCCCGCCGGCACCGCCGATTGCGCCGAGCTGCCCCACCTGTCGCAGCTGGTGCCGGTCGGTGACGGCGCCGCGCTGCTCAAGCGCCGCCCGGACGTGCGTCAGGCCGAGCGCCAGCTGGCGGCGGCCACCGCCAGCATCGGCGTGGCCACCGGCGCGCTGTACCCGGATATCAGCATCGGCGCCCAGGTGGGCACCATCGGCATTCTCGAGAATCTCGGCGAGCCGGCCACCAACCGCTGGGGCTTCGGCCCGCAGATCAGCTGGAACATCCCCACCAACGGCACCCGCGCGCGCATCCGCATGGCCGAGGCCTCGACCCAGGCGGCGCTGGCGCATTTCGACGGGGTGGTGCTCAACGCCATTCGCGAAACCCAGACCCGCCTGGCGCAGTACAGCGCACTGCTGGACCGGCGCGACGCACTGGCCGAGGCGGAGCGTTCCGCCAAGGAGTCGGCGGACCAGACGCATCTGCGTTACCAGGTTGGGCGTGAGTCGTTTCTGGCCGATCTGCAGGCGACGCGGACCTATACAGACGTAAGGGCGCAGCTGGCGGCGGCCAACAGCCAGGTGGCGATGGGGCAGATCGGCGTATTCCTGGCCTTGGGTGGCGGCTGGAAGGACAGCGCCAGGCCTTGATGGCTGCGAATACGGACCCCTGTAGGAGCGGCCTTGTGCCGCGAAAGGGGTGCGAAGCGCCCCCATGATTCGTGTATCAAGCTGATATCGCCGGGGCTGCTACGCAGCCCTTTCGCGGCACAAGGCCGCTCCTACAGGGATTGCGTGTGGCTCAGGGGGCTCAGTTCAGCACCCGCGCCGGCTCATCCGGCGGCAGGTTGTCCCGGCCACGCGGCTGTTTCGGCTGCCCAGGCACCGAGCCGCCCAGCTGCTCGGCCAGCTGCTGCGCCACATCCTCGCCCAGCGCCTTCGACACATCCCGCACCACCCGCGGACGGTTCAGCGTCACGCGGCGGTCCTGACCCTTCACCAACTTGGTGTCCTGCCCCTCACCCATGGCGGTGAACGCCGAGGTGATCTCGTAGGTGCGGGTGTTGATCAGGCTGAAGTCGGCGACCACGGTCAGGCCCAGCACCGCCGAGTAGCTGTCGGTGTGGTCCAGCGAGTTGATGTCCTGCTGGAAGTCGATGTCCGACAGGGTTCCGAACAGCACGTAGTCGGCGCCCTTGAACGCGCCGTTCTTGATGCGGCGGATCACGTCGTACACGTCTTCCTTCGAGTCGGCGGTGTAGGGGCGGCCCTGGACCAGCTGGAACATGCCGGTCTTGAGGATCTCACCCTTGATGTCGCCACCGAACTTGCGCAGCTCGGTCTGCTCGATGTAGCTGTTGAGGCTCTCGTACTCGCTGTAGCTCGACTGGCCGCTGGCGTGGTACATGCCGGCCTGGCCGCTGCTCTGGGCGTTGATGGTGTGGATGTACTCCTCCACCTGCGCCTGGTAGGCGAGGTCGGTTACCGCCACCTTGGGGGCCGCCTGCGCGCCGAAGGCGCAGGCCAGGCCGATGATTGCCATCCATGCACGCATCGATCAACGCTCCGTGGTCTTGCGGATTTCTTTTTCGTCCATCCACTCGGCCAGGCCGCTTTCCACGTCGATCAGCTGCAGGCTGAACTTGTAGAACACGTCCTTGTAGTCGCTGCTGCGCTTGACGATCGAGCTGATCGAGCCTTCCAGGCGGTACTTGGCGGCGATCATGTTGCCGGTCTTGGCCACGGTCTTCTTCTTGTACAGGCCGCTCTGGTTCTGCAGCTTGAGCTGGTCGACCTGGCTTTGCATGTCGGTGTTGTCGCTGGCGAAGCGGGCGGCGCCGGACTTCATCAGCTGGGTCTTGATCGAGGTGGTGATCTCGCGGGTATCGATGTACTCGCTGGTCTTGTTCTTCACGTCGTACACCTGCACCACCGGGCGGCCGTGCAGCACGCCGGACTGGGCCAGGGAACGGGTCATGCTCTCGGCGATCATCTGCAGGTCGGTGGAGCCGAACTCGTTGGTCACCAGCTCGACGGCCTTGCTGTCGCCGTAGCTGATGTTCTTGCCGCCGAGAACCGGCGACGGGGTGCTGCAGCCGCTGACCAGGGCGATGGCGATGGCGGCGAGGGAAAGGCGTGCAAACATGGAACGTGCTCCTGAAAGGGGTTACCGGGTGTGGACTTCGAGGCGGAAGTCGCGGGCAGCGGGGGTCGGGGCGATGGCGGGCAGGAACTTGGCCTGCTTTCCGTACAGCGGCAGGGCCTTCCAGCTCTCCTCGTCGGCCACCGGGAAACCATCGTCGCCCAGCCAGGCGAAGCGGTAGTAGAGCGTGCGATTGCTGCGGCTGGTGTTGGTCAGCGCCACGTTGACGGTGAGGTAGCCGTTTTCGCGGGCGACGCGCATCTGGCCGACTTCGATGTCATCCAGCTGGCCCATGGTCACCACCTTGCTGGCGGCGCTGCCGGGGGCAGGGGGCGGGGTGGCGCAGCCGGCCAGGAGGGCGACGGCGGCCAGGGCGAGGCATGTTCTGCGCATGTTCGATCCTTGGGTTACTTGAGGCTGGCGACAGCGGTGGCTGCTGCCTGCGGGGCGACGATGACGGCCGGGCCGCCAGCGAATACGCGGTTGCCGACCACGCGCAGGCTGACCACCTGATATGGGCGATCGATCTTCACCGTGACCTGGGTGCCACCGAGGCTCGACGGCAGGCTCAGGTGGTGTTCACCCTGCTTGAGGCGTACCCGGGCCACCTGGGTCTCGTCGGGCAGGGTGCGCCAGGTGCGGGTATCGGCACCTTCCAGCACGGTGGAGGCAATGCCCACCACCAGCCCGGCCATCGGGTTGGCCTTGTTCAGGTTCTTCTGTGCCACGCCGCGGCTGATGGCGCGCACGCTGGTACGCAGGATGATGCCCGGCATGTCGTCGCGCAGGGCGCGGCGCGACATGGCCGTGGTGCTGTTGAGCGCGGTCAGGGCCAGGGCCTTGTCGTTGAGCTGGATCTCGCCCAGGTGCGCGGTCGAGGTGTCTTCCTTGATGATCGGGAACGACAGCGGGGTGATCACCAGGTTGTCCTGGATAGGAAGCGGCAGGGGAATGCGGATCGAATCGCGTGCCGGGGCCAGGCCGGTCTGCACCACGATCAGCACATCGCTTTCACCGGCCTTGGCGCTGTTCTTGTCCAATTCGAGCAGCGCCTGGTCGAGCAACGGCGTGTTCGGGCGCAGTTCGGCGGCCTTGCGATAACCCGGCGCGGCCAGGCCTTTCTCGCCGAGGGCCTCGTAGACATAGCCGGACAGGTAGTGGCTGAAAGCGCTCTGGTAGCTGTTCTTCAGGCCGACCACCTCTGGGGCGTCGAGGCTGGCGACCGGGTAACCCTGCAGGTCCTTGTACTCGGTCTTGATGCCTTCCTTCTCGGCCTGTTCCTCGCGCTTGAGGTATTCCTTGTCGCGCAGCTCGGCGATGATCGCCTCGCGCTCGTGGGTCTTCTTGATCTCGGTGCGGGCGCCATCGAAATCGTTCTGTGCCAGCAGGTTCAGGGCCATTTGCGTGGTCAGCATGACTTTTTCGTAGTCATAGCCTTCATAGCGGCGGACCTTGTCGTTGACCAGGTAGCTGCCGAACTGGCTCAGGTACTTGTCGGTGTCGAGCTTGACCGACTCTTCCCACTGGAACACCACGCTGTCGGCCGAGCGCCAGGCGTCCTGGCTGCCCTTGAGGTCACCCTTGGAGCGCAGCAGCTCGCCTTTTTCGAAGTAGTAGAGCAGGTCTTTCTGCTCGCCCTTGTTGTTGCTCTCGAGCAGGGCGAGGGCGGCGTCGACGTTGCCGGCGGCCAACTGCTTGTTGGTCTCCTGCAGTTCGCTGTCGTAGCTGCGGAACACCGAGCAGCCGGTGAGCTGCACGGCGGCGACCAGGGTCGCCAGGGTGAGGGCGCGGGATACCATCGGACTTTCTTCTTTCCCTGAAACGGTTGGCCGCGTAGGCGGGGGCGGCAGATCCCTCTGTTTTATCGCCAGAACCTCTCGATGGAGGCGCCTTGATTGCTAATGGCTATTACGGCGGCGCGGGATTATACCCAAAGTAGTAGCGCCGTGATGGCGAATTGCTTCGCATTTTTAGGTTGATGCCATCAGTCGGAAAAAGCCGTTCCCACGGACTGTTCCGCCAATTTGTCTCAAGATTTTTCATGAAATCTGCCCCTGAGCCTTGAGCGGGGGAGAGTGGAAGTGAACAATGTTCTCTTTCGTATTTCCGTCGAGATTGGCCATGATTTCCCGTTCCCGTCTGCTTGCCTGGCTGCCTGCCCTGTTGCTTGGCCCGGTACTGGCGCTGTGCAGCAACCCGACGCTGGCCGAGGCTCCTGCCGAGGCGACCAAGGCACTGCACCTGCTGGACTACATCGGTGCCGACTACCCGCCGACCGTGCGCGACGGCAAGGTGGTGGACGACGGGGAATACCGCGAGCAGCAGGAGTTCAGCGGCGTGCTGGCCGAACTGGTCAAGGGCCTGCCCGCGCATGCCGAGCGTGGCGCCCTCGAGCAGGGCGTGCAGAGCCTGCGTCAGGCCATCGACCAGCGTCAGGACGGTGCCGCCGTCGCCCGCCAGGCCCGGCAGCTGGGGGCGCGCCTGGCAGTGGCCTACGAGGTCAGCCAGGCCCCGGTGATCACCCCCGACCCTGCTCGCGGCGCCTCGCTGTATGCGCAGAACTGCTCGATCTGTCATGGTGACACGGGCCTCGGCGACGGCCCGGCCGGGGTCGGCCTGGAGCCTGCGCCAGCCAACCTGCGCGATGCCGGGCGCCTCGACCAGTTGAGCCTGTTTGACCTGTACAACACCCTTGGGCTGGGCATCGAAGGCACCGAGATGCCGTCGTTCGCCGACCAGCTCGACGAACGCCAGCGCTGGGACGTGGCGGCCTACATCGCCAGCTTCACCGCCGATCCGCAGGCGGCCAAGGGCGACAAGACCTGGAACATCGCCGACCTGGCCCGGCAGACCCCGGCCGAAGTCGCCGCCAGCGAAGGCGCGGATGCCGTGGCCGCGTTCCGCGCCCAGCGCGCGCAGCCGCCGCAGGTCAAGCGTGGCCCGGCGCAGCTGCTCGAATACACCTCCAGCACCCTGGACAAGAGCCTGGCGGCCTACCGCGCCGGCGACCACGACCAGGCCTACGACCTGTCGGTGGCGGCCTACCTGGAAGGCTTCGAGCTGGTGGAAAGCTCGCTCGACAACATCGACGCCCAGGCCCGCAAGGACACGGAAAAGTCGCTGATGGCCTACCGTCAGTCGTTGCAGGACGGCCTGCCGGTGGCCCAGGCCGAACAGCGCCTGGCCGAGGCCAAGGCCAAGCTGGAGCAGGCCTCCAAGCTGCTGGGCAGCGATGGCCTGAGCTGGTCGCTGAGCTACGTCTCCGGCCTGCTGATCCTGCTGCGCGAGGGCCTGGAGGCAATCCTGGTTTTGGCGGCGATCCTGGCCTTCCTGCGCAACACCGGGCAGCAGTCGGCGGTGCGCAGCGTCAATATCGGCTGGGGTCTGGCGCTGGTCGCCGGTTTCGCCACCTGGGCCCTGGCGGCCTATGTGATCGACGTTGGCGGGGCGCAGCGGGAACTGCTCGAAGGTTGTACGGCACTGTTCGCCGCAGTGATGGTGCTGTGGCTCGGCGTGTGGATGCACGACCGCCGCCACGCCGCGGCCTGGCAGGACTACATCAAGAGCAGCCTGGTCAGTGGCGGTGGACGCTTCGGCTTTGCCGTGCTGGCGTTCTTCTCGGTCTACCGCGAGCTGTTCGAGGTGATCCTGTTCTACGAGACCCTGTGGCTGCAGGCCGGTCCGGCCGGTCATCAGGCGGTGCTGGCGGGTGGTGCCACGGCGCTGGTGCTGCTGGTGGGGCTGGCATGGGTGATCCTGCGTGGTTCGGCCAAGCTGCCGCTGTCGTTGTTCTTCAGCATCAATGCCGCCTTGCTGTGCGCGCTGTCGGTGGTGTTCGCCGGGCATGGCGTCAAGGCGCTGCAAGAGGCTGGAGTGCTGGGTACGCGGCCGGTGGCGTTCTTCGAGTTCGACTGGCTGGGGATTCATGCCGACGCCTATTCGCTAGGCGCGCAGGCGCTGGCGTTGCTGGCCATCGTGTTCCTCTATGGGCGCAGCCGGTTGACCGAGAAGCGTCGGGCGGCGGCCAGCTGAACCTGTGCAGGGGCGCGTGGACGGGCTTGCCCCGCGACGACGTCGGGGCTGGCATAATGTCAGCCTGTTCAGGCGCTATCGCGGGGCAAGCCCGCTCCCACGACGTCATTGCCCGGAGTACAGGAATAATCCCATGCGTGTATGGATCGATGCCGATGCCTGCCCCAAGGCGGCCAAGGACCTGATCGTCAAGTTCGCCCTCAAGCGCAAGCTCGAAGTGGTGATGGTGGCCGGCCAGCCGCAGATCAAGCCGGCCTTCGCCTGCGTGCGGCTGATCGTGGTGCCCAGCGGCATGGATGCGGCCGATGACTACCTGGTGGAGAACGCCGAGCCCGGCGAGCTGGTGATCTGCAGCGACGTGCCGCTGGCCGATCGCCTGATCAAGAAGGGCGTGGCGGCGCTGGATCCGCGCGGTCGCGAGTTCGACGAGCGCAACATGGGTGAGCGGTTGGCGGTACGCAACCTGTTTACCGAACTGCGTGAGCAGGGCCAGGTCGGCGGTGGCCAGGCGCCCTATGGCGAACGCGAGAAGCAGGCGTTTGCCAATGCGCTGGACCGGATCCTGAGCCGCTTGTCCAAGCTTTAGCTGACAGGGCCTGCTGTGCAGGCCATCGCGGCACAAGGCCGCTCCTACAGGTACAGCGCATTTCTGTAGGAGCGGCCTTGCGCCGCGAAAAGGGTGCGGAGCGCCTCCAGCGCCTTACTTGTCGTTCTCGTGGGTCAGTTCCAGCACCCGATCCACCAGCTTGTAGATGCCGCCCGCCGCCTCGCTGATCGACTTGGCCAGCATGTATGCCGGGGTGGTTACCAGCTTGCGCTGGGTATCCTCGACGATGTCGTGCACATCGCATTCCTCATGGGTGCCGCCCATCTTCACCACCGCCGCGCTGGTGCCGGCATCGTTGCCGATGGTGCAGACCACGCCCGGCCCGTAGATCTTCGCCGCCAGGGCCGGCGAGATGCAGATCAGGCCGACTGGCTTGCCAGCCTCGGCAAAGGCTTCGGCCAGGGCCAGTACATCCGGGTTCACGGTGCAGTTGGCGCCTTCGACGGCGAAGTTGGACAGGTTCTTCGCCGCGCCGAAGCCGCCAGGCACGATCAGGGCGTCGAAGTCCGAGGCATTGGCTTCGCGAATGTCCTTCACCTCGCCACGGGCAATGCGCGCCGACTCCACCAGCACATTGCGCGATTCGGGCATCTCTTCCCCGGTCAGGTGGTCGATCACATGCATCTGCGCGATGTTCGGCGCGAAGCACTGCACCTGGGCGCCACGCTGGTCCAGGCGCAGCAGGGTGATCACGCTTTCGTGGATCTCGGCGCCATCGTACACGCCGCAACCGGACAGAATCACCGCAACTTTTTTCGTCATGCTCAATACTCCAGTGTCGAGGCGCTAAATGTCCTCTAGTTTGGCAGATGTAGCCATGGGATTTGCCCCGTAGGCGGCCTAATCTTCGTGGACAACCTTGGAGGTGGCCGTTCATGGACCTGATTCTGCTGGCCGTGCCGTTCTTCTTCGTGCTGATCGCGGTGGAGCTGATCGCCGACCGCGTGCGCGGGCGGCGCAACTACCAGCTCGCCGACTCGATCAACAGCCTGAGCACCGGCGCGCTGTCCACCAGCACCGGGTTGCTGACCAAAGGGGTGGGGCTGGTCACCTATGCCGTGGCCTGGGAGCACCTGGCCTGGCTGCGGCTGCCGGCCGATGCCTGGTGGGTGTGGGTGGTCGCCTTCGTGCTCTACGACCTCTGCTACTACTGGCTGCACCGCCTGGGCCACGAGCGCAACGTGCTGTGGGCGGCGCACTCGGTGCATCACCAGAGCGAGGAGTACAACCTGACCACCGCCTTGCGCCAGACCAGCAGCGGCTTCCTGTTTTCCTGGATCTTCTACCTGCCGTTGGCGCTGCTGGGCGTGCCGCCCCTGGTATTCATCACCGTGGCGTCGCTGAACCTGCTGTACCAGTTCTGGGTGCACACCCGCCATGTGCCCAAGCTGGGCTGGCTGGAGTGGATCTTCATCACGCCGTCCAACCATCGCGTCCACCATGCGCAGAATCCTCTGTACTTGGATCGCAACTATGGCGGTGTGTTCATAATCTGGGACCGACTGTTCGGCACCTTCCAGGAGGAGGACGAGCGCGAGCCGGTGATTTTCGGCGTGACCACGCCGCTGGCCAGCTGGAACCCGCTGTGGGCCAACGTGCAGTTCTACGCCCAGCTCTGGCATGACGCCCGCCGCACTGCCAGCTGGTGGGACAAGCTGCGCATCTGGTTCATGCCCACCGGCTGGCGCCCGGCGGATGTGGCCGCGGCTTATCCACAGCCCAAGCAGGACCTGGCGGCGTTTCGCAAGTTCGCGATTCCCCTGGGCAGCGCGCAGCAGCTGTACGTCACCGTGCAGTTCGCGGTCTACGTGGCGCTGGGCAGTTATCTGATGGAGGTGGCGGAGCAGGTGGCGCCCGCAGCCCTGGTGCTGGGCTGGACGGTGATGGCGTTCGGGCTGTTCGTGCTGGGCGCGGCGCTGGAGGACCGGCACTGGGCGGGGCGCCTGGAGACCGTGCGACTGCTGTCGAACGCGCCGGCGCTGTATCTGGCCGGCGCACTTGGCTTAGTGCTGGTCACGCCCGTGTTCTGGTGGCTGCTGCTGGGCTACAGCCTGCTCAGCCTCGGCGGCCTGGCCCTCTGCCGCCGCGCGGCGCTCGGCGCGGATGTTGCGAAAACGCCGGCGCAGCCAGAGCAGCAGGCCCAGCACCAGCAGGCCGCCGAGCACCCATAGCTCGTATTTCTTGATGCTGCCGAGCATGCCTTCGAGGATGGCGCCGAAGTGGTAGGCGGCCAGCCCCAGGGCCAAAGCCCAGACTGCGGCGCCGATGCCGTTGAGCAGCAGGTAGCGGCGTGGCGGGTAGCCGGACAGGCCGATGGCCACCGGCATCACCGTGCGCAGGCCGTAGACGAAGCGGAAACTCAGTACCCAGATATCCGGATGGCGGCGGATGTGCTCCAGCGCCCGGTCACCCATGGCTTGCCAGCGCGGCTTGCGGGCAAGGATCTTGCGCCCGTGGCGGCGGCCCATGAAGTACCACAGCTGGTCACCGGCGTAGCTGCCGCAGAAAGCCACCAGGACCACCAGCTTGATGTCCATGTATTCGCGGAACGCAAGAAAGCCCGCGAGCACCAGGATGGTCTCGCCCTCGAAGAACGTGCCGAGAAAAAGGGCAAAGTAGCCGAAATCGTTCAGGAATTGTTGAAGCATTTTCTGGCGTGCTGGCGAAATGAACGCGCAGCCTACCCCTTCGGGCGCGTTGGGGAAAGTGTCCAAATGTGTCTCGACGTGAAGATTCCCTGCAACGACAATGGCTGCGGCCACAAGTCGCAGGGTTGCCTAAGGATGTAACACAGGCGTCATAATGGCCGCTTATAACTGTCGCGCTGCCCGCCCGCGCGGGCTCAGGAGTCTGCCGTGAGCTTTACCCCCGCCAACCGTCTGTTTCCTGCCACCCGCCTGCGTCGCAACCGCCGGGACGAATTTTCCCGTCGCCTGGTTCGCGAAAACACCCTGACCGTCGATGACCTGATTCTTCCGGTATTCGTGCTGGACGGCGAGGGCCGTCGCGAAGAAGTGCCGTCCATGCCGGGCGTCGAGCGCCTGTCGATCGACCTGCTGCTGGAAGCCGCACAGGGCTGGGTGGAATTGGGCATTCCGGCGCTGGCACTGTTCCCGGTGACCCCGACCGAGAAGAAGTCCCTCGACGGCGCCGAAGCCTGGAACCCGGACGGCATCGCCCAGCGCGCCACCCGTGCCCTGCGTGCCCGCTTCCCGGAGCTGGGGGTGATCACCGACGTGGCCCTGGACCCGTTCACCACCCACGGTCAGGACGGCATCCTCGATGAAGAGGGCTACGTGCAGAACGACATTACCGTCGAGGCCCTGGTCCGTCAGGCGCTGTCCCACGCCGAGGCCGGCGCCCAGGTGGTGGCCCCGTCGGACATGATGGACGGTCGCCTCGGCGCGATCCGCCAGGCCCTGGAAGAGGCCGGCTACGTCAACGTGCGCATCATGGCCTACTCGGCCAAGTACGCCAGCGCCTACTACGGTCCGTTCCGCGACGCGGTCGGCTCGGCGCTGAACCTGGGCAAGGCCAACAAGGCTTCCTACCAGATGGACCCGGCCAACAGCGACGAGGCCCTGCACGAAGTGGCCACCGACCTCGCCGAAGGCGCCGACATGGTCATGGTCAAGCCGGGCATGCCGTACCTGGATATCGTCCACCGCGTGAAGACCGAGTTCAAGGTGCCGACCTTCGCCTACCAGGTCAGCGGCGAGTACGCCATGCACATGGCCGCGATCCAGAACGGCTGGCTCAGCGAGGCCGTGATCCTCGAATCCCTCACCGCTTTCAAACGGGCAGGCGCTGATGGCATCCTGACCTATTTCGCCGTGCGTGCCGCTCAATTGATGAGAGGGCAGTAACGCCCTCCAGGAACGTCAGATGAATAACGAAGTGCTAACCCCTGTCGAGATCAAGGATGCCCAGGCCGTGCCCGAAGAAATGGTGCAGACCCCGCCCGACCTGCCGGCGGTAGCGGAGCCGGAAGCGGTCGTCGAAGCCGCCCCGGCACCCGCGCCTGCGCCGGCCCCGGCGATCGCCGTGCCGAGCCTGGACGACAGCAGCCTGTACATTCATCGCGAGCTCTCGCAGCTGCAGTTCAACATCCGCGTGCTGGAGCAGGCGCTGGACGAATCGTACCCGCTGCTCGAGCGCCTGAAGTTCCTGCTGATCTTCTCCAGCAACCTCGACGAGTTCTTCGAGATCCGCGTGGCGGGCCTGAAGAAGCAGATCAACTTCGCCCGCGAACAGGCCGGCGCCGATGGCCTGCAGCCGCACCAGGCGCTGGCGCGCATCAGCGAGCTGGTGCACCTGGAGGTGGACCGTCAGTACGCGATCCTCAACGATGTGCTGCTGCCGGAGCTGGAAAAGCACGCCATCCGCTTCATCCGCCGGCGCTACTGGACACCCAAGCTCAAGACCTGGGTGCGCCGCTACTTCCGCGACGAGATCGCGCCGATCATCACCCCTATCGGCCTCGACCCGACCCACCCGTTCCCGCTGCTGGTGAACAAGAGCCTGAACTTCATCGTCGAGCTCGAGGGTGTCGACGCCTTCGGCCGCGACTCGGGCCTGGCGATCATCCCGGCGCCGCGCCTGCTGCCGCGGGTCATCCGCGTGCCGGAAGAGGTCGGTGGCCCGGGCGACAACTATGTGTTCCTGTCGTCGATGATCCACGCTCACGCCGACGACCTGTTCCAGGGCATGAAGGTCAAGGGCTGCTACCAGTTCCGCCTGACCCGCAACGCCGACCTGGCGCTGGACTCCGAGGAGGTCGACGACCTGGCCCGCGCCCTGCGCGGCGAGCTGTTCTCGCGCCGCTACGGCGATGCCGTGCGTCTCGAGGTGGCCGACACCTGCCCGAAACACCTCTCCGACTATCTGCTCAAGCAGTTCAGCCTGAGCGAGAGCGAGCTGTACCAGGTCAACGGCCCGGTCAACCTGACTCGCCTGTTCAGCATTACCGGCCTCGACAGCCACCCGGAGCTGCAGTACACGCCGTTCACCCCGGCGATCCCCAAGCTGCTGCAGAACGCCGACAACATCTTCAGCGTGATCGGCAAGCAGGACGTGCTGCTGATGCACCCGTTCGAGTCGTTCACTCCGGTGATCGACCTGTTGCGCCAGGCCGCCAAGGACCCGCACGTACTCGCCGTGCGCCAGACCCTGTACCGTTCTGGCGCCAACTCGGAGATCGTCGACGCCCTGGTGGACGCGGCGCGTAACGGCAAGGAGGTCACCGCGGTGATCGAGCTGCGTGCGCGCTTCGACGAAGAGTCCAACCTGCAGATGGCCAGCCGCCTGCAGGCCGCAGGCGCGGTGGTGATCTACGGCGTGGTCGGTTTCAAGACCCACGCCAAGATGATGCTGATCCTGCGCCGCGAGCAGGGCGAGATCGTCCGTTACGCGCACCTGGGCACCGGCAACTACCACGCTGGCAACGCCCGCCTGTACACCGACTACAGCCTGCTGACTTCCGACGACGCCCTCACCGAGGACGTCGGCAAGCTGTTCAGCCAGCTGATCGGCATGGGCAAGACCCTGCGCATGAAGAAGCTGCTGCACGCGCCCTTCACCTTGAAGAAGGGCATGCTCGACATGATCGCCCGGGAGACCCAGTTCGCCCTGGAAGGCAAGCCGGCGCACATCATCGCCAAGTTCAACTCGTTGACCGACGCGAAGATCATCAAGGCGCTGTACAAGGCCAGCCAGTCGGGCGTGCGCATCGACCTGGTGGTGCGCGGCATGTGCTGCCTGCGTCCGGGCATTGCGGGGGTGTCGCACAACATCCACGTGCGCTCGATCATCGGCCGCTTCCTCGAGCACACCCGGGTGTTCTACTTCCTCAATGGCGGCGAGGAGCAGATCTACCTGTCCAGTGCCGACTGGATGGAGCGCAACCTCGACAAGCGCGTCGAGACCTGCTTCCCGGTGGAGGGCAAGAAGCTGCTGCTGCGGGTGAAGAAAGAGCTGGAGGGGTACCTGACCGACAACACCCAGGCCTGGACCCTGCAGCCGGACGGGCGCTACGTGCGCAGCACGCCAACCGGCAACCAGAACCCGCGCAGTGCCCAGGCGACGCTGCTGGAGCGGCTGAGCAATCCGGTGCTCAACGTTCGGTAGTACCGATATCGGGGGCGCGCTTCACGCCCCCCTGTGGGAGCGGCTTTAGCCGCGAACACCGGCGTAGCCGGTGCCAGGCACCGCGTTGCTTGCTTCGCGGGTAAACCCGCTCCCACAGGGTACGCGTCGCCCGAACCAGCACTATCTGACGCTGAGAACAAAGTTGACCCGCGCCAGCCACTCCGCTTCGTTGGCGAAGTCGGCCTGGGTCAGCTGGTTCTGCTCCAGCCAGCCGCTCGGGAAGACCACCGTCAGGCTGTTGTCGCCGGCCTGCAGCTCCACCTTGGGCATCTGCTGGGTGCCGCGGATATGGTGGAACAGGATGGCGAAGCGCAGCAGCACGCACAGGCGGATCAGCTTGACGCCTTCGTCGCCGAACTCGGCAAACTTGTCCTTGGGAATGTTGCGACGGTGACCACGCACCAGCAGGGCCATCATCTGCTGGTCTTCGCGAGAGAAACCCGACAGGTCGGAGTGCTCGATCAGGTAGGCGCCGTGCTTGTGGTAGTGGTAGTGGGCAATATCCAGTCCTATTTCATGGATTTTTGCCGCCCAACCCAGCAGATCGCGCCAGTTTCCCTCCTCCAGATCCCACGCATTGGCCACCTGGTCGAAGGCATGCAGCGCCTTGCGCTCCACGCGCGCGGCCTGGCCCTGGTCGACGTGGTAGCGCTCCATCAGCGAGTTCAGGGTGCGTTCGCGCACGTCCTCGTGGTGGTGTCGGCCCAGCAGGTCGAACAGCACGCCTTCGCGCAGGGCGCCGTCGCAGTGGTCCATGCGCTGCAGCTCGAGGGCGTCGAAGATCGCCTCGAGGATGGCCAGGCCCGCCGGGAAGATGGTCCGCCGATCCGGCTTGACCCCTTCGAAGTCGATCTTGTCGGTCTCGCCGAGCTTGAACAATTTGCGCTTGACCGCCGCCAGGCCCTCGGCGTTGACCTCGCCGCTGCCCTGGCCGATGGCCTTGATCGCCGCGGCGATGGCGCGGATGGTCCCGGACGAGCCGATGGCCTCGTCCCAGGTCAGGCGGTGCAGGGCGTTCTCGATGCTCATCAGCTCCAGGCGCGCGGCGGTGTAGGCCTGGGCGTAGCGCGCCGGGGTGATCTTGCCGTCGCGGAAGTAGCGCTGGGTGAAGCTCACGCAGCCCATCTGCAGGCTTTCGCGCAGCAGCGGCTCGAAACGCTGGCCGATGATGAACTCGGTGCTGCCGCCGCCGATGTCGGCGACCAGGCGCTTGCCAGGGGTGTCGGCCAGGGTGTGGGACACGCCCAGGTAGATCAGGCGCGCTTCTTCGCGGCCGGAGATGACCTCGACCGGGTGGCCGAGGATGGCTTCGGCGCGCAGGATGAATTCGTTGCGGTTGCGCGCTTCGCGCAGGGCGTTGGTGCCGACGATGCGCACCGAGCCCTGGGGCATGCCGTTGATCAGCTGGGCGAAGCGCTTGAGGCATTCCAGGCCGCGCTGCATGGCTTCTTCGCTGAGCTTGCGCTCTTCATCGATGCCGGCGGCGAGCTGAACCTTTTCTCCAAGCCTTTCGAGGATGCGGATTTCCGTGTGATGGGCCTTGGCCACGACCATGTGGAAGCTGTTGGAGCCCAGGTCGATGGCGGCGATCAGAGACAGGTTCTTCGCGGTGGTGTGCGGCATGGTCTGGGGGTTCTCGGTCGTTAACCCGACAATCGTGCCACGATCGCGGGCATACGCCAACGAGCGGCACGGCAAGGCTTGATGCATGGCAATGTCATAGCAATGTTATGACCGTGACATGACAGTTTCGATTCGTGGCGTCTTGCACAACTATAGTTACACTCAATCAGCTGTGGCTTCCTGTCGCGTCAGGGTGCCGCTATGATGGGCAACGTTTTTTATTGCTTACGACCTTGGAGATTTCCATGAGCGACAAAATCAAACACGTCACCGACGCCACCTTCGAAGCCGACGTACTGAAGGCTGAAGGCGCGGTCCTGGTCGACTACTGGGCTGAATGGTGCGGTCCATGCAAGATGATCGCTCCGGTACTGGACGCCATTGCCGAAGACTACGCAGGCAAACTGGTCGTCGCCAAGCTGAACATCGACGAAAACGCCGAAACCCCGGCCAAGCACGGCGTGCGCGGCATCCCGACGCTGATGCTGTTCAAGAACGGCAACGTCGAGGCCACCAAGGTCGGCGCGCTGTCCAAATCGCAGCTGCAAGCGTTCATCGACGCCAACCTGTGATTTGATGAAGCCCCGCAAATGCGGGGCTTTTCTTTATCTGATGTAGGCATTTTCCGTGAGGGCCGACGAGCCCCGCTATCACGCCCATCCAGACGGATAGCCCCGGAAAACGGTGGTCAAAACCACTAGACGTCGAAAAAAGCAAGTGTTACATTCGGCCTCGCACTGCTTCTCCAGTGCCCTCTGCACGCCGTCGCCGAAGCATCCCTAATTCGAATCAGTACGCGATCCTGTCGCCATCTTGCGGCGCGGCCTCATTAAGCCAACGCTTAATTTCTCCCTTCCTTACATGATTACGTCACTCCCCTTATGAACCTGACAGAACTCAAGCAAAAGCCGATTACCGATCTTTTGGAAATGGCCGAACAGATGGGCATCGAAAACATGGCCCGTTCGCGCAAACAGGACGTGATTTTCGCCCTGCTGAAAAAGCATGCGAAAAGCGGCGAAGAGATCTCGGGTGACGGCGTGCTGGAGATTCTCCAGGATGGTTTCGGTTTCCTGCGTTCGGCGGATGCCTCTTACCTGGCCGGCCCTGACGACATCTACGTTTCGCCCAGCCAGATCCGTCGCTTCAACCTGCGCACCGGCGACACCATCGTCGGCAAGATCCGTCCACCGAAGGAAGGCGAGCGTTACTTCGCGCTGCTGAAGGTCGACACCATCAACTTCGACCGTCCGGAAAACGCGAAGAACAAGATTCTCTTCGAAAACCTGACGCCGCTGTTCCCCAACAAGCGCCTGAAGATGGAAGCCGGCAACGGCTCCACCGAAGACCTCACCGGTCGCGTCATCGACCTGTGCGCCCCGATCGGCAAGGGCCAGCGCGGCCTGATCGTCGCCCCGCCGAAAGCGGGCAAGACCATCATGCTGCAGAACATCGCGGCCAACATCACCCGTAACAACCCCGAGTGCCACCTGATCGTCCTGCTGATCGACGAGCGCCCTGAAGAAGTGACCGAGATGCAGCGCACCGTGCGCGGCGAAGTGGTCGCCTCGACCTTCGACGAGCCGCCGACCCGCCACGTGCAGGTCGCCGAAATGGTCATCGAGAAGGCCAAGCGCCTGGTCGAGCACAAGAAGGACGTGGTCATCCTGCTCGACTCGATCACCCGTCTGGCCCGTGCCTACAACACCGTGATCCCGAGCTCCGGCAAGGTGCTGACCGGTGGTGTCGACGCCCACGCCCTGGAGAAGCCGAAGCGTTTCTTCGGTGCCGCGCGTAACATCGAGGAAGGCGGTTCGCTGACCATCATCGCCACCGCGCTGGTCGAGACCGGCTCGAAGATGGACGAAGTGATCTACGAAGAGTTCAAGGGTACCGGCAACATGGAGCTGCCCCTGGACCGTCGCATCGCCGAGAAGCGTGTGTTCCCGGCCATCAACATCAACAAGTCCGGTACCCGTCGCGAAGAGCTGCTGACCGCCGACGACGAACTGCAGCGCATGTGGATCCTGCGCAAGCTGCTGCACCCGATGGACGAGATCGCCGCCATCGAGTTCCTGGTCGACAAGCTCAAGCAGACCAAGACCAACGATGAGTTCTTCCTGTCGATGAAGCGCAAGTAAACGTTTCAGGCTGGAACCGATTGGGGCTGCTGCGCAGCCCATCGCGGCACAAGGCCGCTCCTACAGGATTAACCATCCCCTTGTAGGAGCGGCCTTGTGCCGCGATGGGTCGCGAAGCGGCCCCTTTTCATTTTTGCCCCCAAACAAGGCGTGAACAACGCTACACTCTGCCCCCCGACCGATACGCCCAACACGAGGCCCTTGCATGCAGTATCGCGATCTGCGCGACTTCATCCGTGGCCTGGAACAGCGCGGTGAACTCAAGCGCATCCAGGTTCCCATCTCCCCTGTACTGGAAATGACCGAAGTCTGCGACCGCACCCTGCGCGCCAAGGGCCCGGCGTTGCTGTTCGAAAAGCCCACCGGCTTCGACATCCCGGTGCTGGGCAACCTGTTCGGCACCCCTGAGCGGGTGGCCATGGGCATGGGCGCCGAATCGACTGACGAACTGCGCGAGATTGGCAAGCTGCTGGCATTCCTCAAGGAGCCCGAGCCGCCGAAGGGCCTGAAGGACGCCTGGTCGAAACTGCCGATCTTCAAGAAGGTCGTGTCCATGGCGCCGAAGGTGGTCAAGGACGCGGTATGCCAGGAAATCGTGGTCGAAGGCGACGACGTCGACCTGGGCCAGTTGCCGATCCAGCACTGCTGGCCGGGCGACGTGGCGCCGCTGATCACCTGGGGCCTGACCGTCACCCGCGGGCCGAACAAGGACCGCCAGAACCTCGGTATCTACCGCCAGCAGGTGATCGGCCGCAACAAGGTGATCATGCGCTGGCTGAGCCACCGTGGCGGTGCGCTGGATTACCGCGAATGGTGCGAGAAGCACCCCGGCCAGCCGTTCCCGGTGGCCGTGGCCCTGGGCGCGGACCCGGCGACCATCCTCGGCGCCGTGACACCGGTCCCGGACACCCTTTCCGAATACGCCTTCGCCGGCCTGTTACGTGGCAACCGCACCGAGCTGGTCAAGTGCCGTGGCAACGACCTGCAGGTGCCGGCCACCGCCGAAATCATCCTCGAAGGGGTCATCCACCCCGGCGAGATGGCCCCGGAAGGCCCGTACGGCGACCACACCGGCTACTACAACGAAGTGGACAGCTTCCCGGTGTTCACCGTCGAGCGCATCACCCACCGGCAGAAACCGATCTACCACAGCACCTACACCGGCCGACCGCCGGATGAGCCGGCGATCCTCGGCGTGGCGCTGAACGAAGTGTTCGTGCCGATCCTGCAGAAGCAGTTCCCCGAGATCACCGACTTCTACCTGCCGCCGGAAGGCTGCTCGTACCGCATGGCGGTGGTGACCATGAAGAAGCAGTATCCTGGCCACGCCAAGCGCGTCATGCTGGGTGTGTGGTCGTTCCTGCGACAGTTCATGTACACCAAGTTCGTTATCGTCACTGACGACGATATCAATGCCCGCGACTGGAACGATGTGATCTGGGCCATCACCACGCGCATGGACCCCAAGCGTGATACGGTGATGATCGACAACACCCCGATCGACTACCTCGACTTCGCGTCGCCGGTGTCGGGCCTGGGGTCGAAGATGGGCCTGGACGCCACGCACAAATGGCCGGGCGAGACTACACGCGAATGGGGCCGGGTCATCGTCAAGGACGAGGCCGTCACCCGCCGTATCGATGAGCTGTGGGACCAGTTGGGAATAGATTGATGCAGGTAACCTTGCAGCCTTCCGGGGCGGTACTGGCGGTCGAACCGGGTGAAAGGATTCTGGATGCCGCGCGGCGCCTGGGCTACGACTGCCCAAGCAGCTGCCGCAACGGCAATTGCCATGTATGTGCCGCGCTGCTGGTGGAAGGCAGTGTTCGCCAGGAAGGCCAAGTCCGCGATCACGGTGAACTGTTCACCTGCATCGCCGAGCCGCTGGAGGACTGCGTGTTGCTGTGGGATGGTGTGCTGGCCCTGGGCGAGCTGCCGGTGCGCAAGCTGGCCTGTACCGTGAGCGAATGCGTCGAGGTCGGTGGCGACGTCTGGCGCGTGCGCCTGCGCGCGCCCGCCGGCAAGCCGCCGCGCTATCACGCGGGGCAGTACCTGATGATCGAGCGCGAGGGTATGGACAAGGCGGCCTTCTCCCTCGCCTCGGCGCCCCACGGTGGTCGTGACCTGGAGCTGCATGTGCTGGCCCGGGAAAGCAGCGCCGTGCAGTTGATCGAGCAACTGCGGCGCAGTGGCTTGGCGCGTATCGAACTGCCGTTCGGTGATGCCCATCTGGCGGAGCTGCCCGACGGCCCGCTGGTGCTGATCGCCGCCGGTACCGGCATGGGCCAGATGCATAGCCTGGTCGAGCACTGCCGCGCCCAGGGCTTCAAGCATCCGGTGCATTTGTACTGGGGCGTGCGCCGGCCCGAGGACTTCTACGAGATCGAGCACTGGGACGAGTGGCAGCGCCTGCCCAACCTGTTCCTGCACAAGGTGGTCAGCGACCTGTGCGGCTGGGAGGGGCGCTGCGGCCTGTTGCACGAGGCGGTGTGCGAGGACATCGGCGACCTGAACCAGGTGCACGTCTATGCCAGCGGCTCGCCGAACATGGTCTACGCCACCCTCGATGCATTGGTCGAGGCCGGCATGGATGCCCACCGCATGCGTGCTGACGTGTTTGCCTACGCGCCGCGGGGGTGATGGCCACTTATCTTTGAGCAAATCAGCGCGGGGCTTGCACGCCGTCGTTTCGGCGAGCGGTTCATTCAGCGATTGGCAAGCTGCTGAAGGCTTTCGACGACCTCTGACAAGTCTTCGGTAAATGGCGATGCCGTCGCAGCGTCGGCGTGTTGCGCCTGGCGGTATTCGCTAGGGGTACAGCCGACTAGTTGCTTGAAGGCGCGGGCGAAGTATGACGGGTCCTTGCCTTGTGCATCTATGCCGAGGAGTTTCGTGACCGACGCACGCAAATGGCCGAGGAGAGTGCGGCAGAGATCGGTACCAAACTGGTGTTCCCGCTGATCTTCTGCCTGTGGCCAAGCTTCTTCCTGGTGGCCATCGGGCCTGCGATCGTTGGTGTGTTCAAGGTGTTCGGCAAGCTCTGAGCAAACGCCGCATACAAACCGGGCCCGGGCCTCCAGCGCAAGGAAACGCTGAAGGCCCGGGCCCGGTGCCGTCTGTGGCTATTTGCGTTGTCCGCCGGAGTATTCCTTGTAGTACTCGGGGATGGCGTGTTTGTAGCTCTCCAGCCAGCGCTGCAAGGCCAGGTCGCGCTCACTGGCCGCAGCCGTTTGCCGGATGGGCGACATGGCCTGGCCGTGAGATTGCAGCACCAGCCAGTCTTCGGTTTGCTGCTGTTGCTCCGAGGAAGGGCCGGGTTCGATGGCCTGGGCTGCGAGCGGAACGAGCAACAGCCCCAGGCAACTGGCTAGGTTGTTTTTCATCACTACCTCTGCGTTGTTGACGGGTTGGCAACCGACGGCTCGAGGGCCGTTGTGACACGATCACTGGGCACCGCCGCCGCGGTCGTCGATGCCTTGAGTTTTTCCGCACGCTCCTTGGCCTGGGTGACTTGCTCGGGGTTCAGGCCGGCACGGTTGGCCAGCTCCGAGGCTTGCTTCCAGTTGCCTTGGTAAATCAGCAGGGTCACCAGGTTGCTGGCTGCCAAGGTATCGGACGGCTTCAGTTCCATGGCGGTGATCAGTTCGAAACGGGCTTCCTTGAGTTTCAGTTGCTTGAGGTAGACCACGCCCAGATCGTTGCGAATCTTCTCATCGGTGGGGGACAGGCGCGCGGCGCGCTGCAGGTGTTCGAGCGCTTGCGCGGCGTCGGCGCGGGAAGTCGCCAACTGACCCAGGCCGTGCTCGCCCTCAGCGGTCAGACAGGTACCGAGCAAGCTGCGATACAGCGGTTCGGCCTCACTCTGGCCAAGCATGCGATAGATCTTGGCCTTGCGCAGGCGTACTGCGGCAAGGTCGTCAGGGAGGTTCTGCAGGTTGGCCAGGCCTGCGTGCAACTTGCCGTCGCCGATCATGTCGTCAGCCATGCTCAGCGACAGCTCTTGATCGGGGGTTGGTTTGGCGCAACTGGCGCTTCCCAGGCTTGACCATCTGCCGCCCCCATCGGTGGCGCAGCCACCGAGCATCATCAATCCCAGCACCGCGATCAGTGCTTTCACCCTGTGCTCCCTCAAGGCCCTGATGCTCATTGCGACAACCCACTGAGCCGGTCGAAGTTACCGTCTTCGAGGAAATACATGCGGAACCAGTTCGGGTCGTAATTACGCAGGTTCTCCCCCGGCAACGACGGCAGGCGGGCATCCGCCGCCAACGGTTGCACCAGGTGCGGGGTGACGATCATCAACAGTTCCTTTTCCTCGCGGCTGATGGTGGAGTCACGGAAGAACGCCCCCAGGACCGGAACGTCGCCCAGGCCTGGAAACTTGCTCACGGACGAAATGTTGCTGGTACTGATCAATCCACTGATCACGAAGCTCTCGCCGTTGGCCAGGGAAATACTGGTGTCGGTGCGACGCACGCTCAGCGCCGGTACGGTGATGCCCGCGATGCGCACGCCGTTGTTGTAGTCGAGTTCGCTGACCTCTGGCGCCACTTTCAAGGCGATACGGTCACGTCCGACGATGGTTGGCGTGAGGGTCAGGCGAATGCCGAACTCCTTGTACTCGATCGAGATGGTGTCGCTGCCGCTGCTGGGCACCGGAATCGGTACCTCACCCCCGGCCAGGAAGCTCGCGCTCTGGCCACTGAGTGCCACCAGGCTCGGCCGCGCCAGCGTGTAGGCGAAGCCACTGCCTTCGAGCGCGTTGATCAGCCCGAGCACTTTGCCGCCGCCGATACCGATGTTGAACGTGCTGTTGTCCAGCGGGATCGCGGTGGCTGTGTTACCGAGTTGGCCGGGCGACACGGTCACCAGCGGGACGGTGCCCGGGGAGCCGAACAGGAAGCTTCCGCCTTTGCCGAAGATCGAGGTACTGGCTTCCTTGAGCTTGGTACGGCTGACTTCGACGAAGCGTATGTCGGTTTGCACCTGGCTGGGCAGCGAGGGGTCTTCCGACGGCGGTAACGCCGTGCTCATCAGCGAGCCGGCACCCTTGCCCTGGACGAACACCATGCTTTGGCGCGGGGCGCTGGAGCAGGCAGTCCAGACCATCAGGCTGGTGGCACCGGGGGCGATGCCGGTCAGCAGGTACGCATCATTTTTACCATAGGTCTGAACGTCAGCGACTTTTGGATCGCCAATGGCCAGACGCGTGATGGCAACCTCCGAGTTCATCACCTTCTGCATACCTTCGCCGACCTCGATCACCGCCGGCAGGGCGGACAATGTAGAGCAATTGCCGGGGGTGGCCTGGGCGATGTTCATGGACAGTCCAGTGAAGATCAACGTCCATGCAACGCGCTTGAGGACTTTCACGCAATCACTGTCCATTCACTGATTCCTTGTCTGGTTTAGGTCTGGATACTGCGGTTCGCTCAAACCTAGTGTTCGGCCAGGGAGCCCGGGCACGGGCACGTCACTGGCTCGAACAAACGTCGTTGTTATCTGACGTTAGCGAAGAAAGATCAAAATGCTATTAATTGGGAAAATTCCATTCGTCGGCGCCGGGGATTGCTTGTTCACTGGACGCTGTCCTTGCGTTTAGCCTAGGATCCAGCCGAAGATCATTACAAAGAAAGGCATCACTTTGGATCTTCCGGGGTTTGTCCGAGAACAAGGTGCAACGGAGCATGCAGTTCGCGTTGTCGACTCTGTGAAGATGCGCAGGATTGATTGACCCCTATGGCGGCAGCTCATGTCGACACTTGAAAGTTCATCCTGGCAAATAGCCTATCCGCCGTCACTCGACTTCGGGCAGCAGTTGACCCGCGAACAACTGCAGCGCTCGATGCAGGAAACCATGTCTCTGCACGAAGGCGGCCCGGTCTGGCTGTTCGCCTACGGCTCGCTGATCTGGCGCCCCGAATGCAATTCGGTCGAGCGCCAGCGGGCACGGGTGCATGGCTACCATCGCGGCCTGTACCTGTGGTCTCACGAGCATCGCGGCACTCCGGAATGCCCGGGCCTGGTGTTTGGCCTGGACCGTGGCGGTTCCTGCAGCGGTTTCGCCTACCGTCTGGATGACAGCAACCTGGATGATTCGCTGATGGCCCTGTGGCAACGGGAAATGCCGTTCCCGGCCTATCGCCCGCACTGGCTCAGCTGCCGCCTGGGCGACGGCAGCAAGGTTCAGGCCTTGGGCTTCGTACTGGAACGGCACCTGCCGTGCTACGCGGGCAACCTGCCGGACACCCTGCTCAGCCAGATCCTCGCCAGCGCCAAGGGGCGCTACGGCACGACGCGCGACTACGTGGAGCAGACCCTCAACGCCCTGCGCAGTCACCAGATGCCCGATCGCAACCTGGAAGCCCGTTTCCGGCGTTGCCACAACCTGCGCGAGGTGTGAGCCCCGCGCATCGGGCTCATTCCTGGCCGGCGGCGGTGCCGAGGAACTTGCGCAGGAACTGGCGGGTGCGTTCTTCCTTGGGGTTGGCGAACAGCGCCTTGGACTCGCCCTGCTCGACGATCACGCCCTTGTCGAAGAAGATCACCCGGTTGGCGACATCGCGGGCGAAGCTCATTTCGTGGGTGACGATGATCATGGTGCGCTTTTCCTCGGCCAGGCCGCGGATGGTCTCCAGAACCTCGCCCACCAGCTCCGGGTCGAGCGCCGAGGTGGGTTCGTCGAACAGGATCACTTCGGGCTCCATGGCCAGGGCGCGGGCGATGGCCACCCGCTGCTGCTGGCCGCCGGACAGGCGGCGCGGGTAGGCGTCTTCCTTGCCCGCCAGACCGACCTTGGCCAGCAGGCGCCTGGCCAGCTCGATGGCCTTGTCGCGGGGCGTCTTCTTGACGATCACCGGCCCTTCGATGACGTTCTCCAGGGCGGTGCGGTGGGGAAACAGGTTGAAGTTCTGGAACACGAACCCGGCCTGCTGGCGCAGGCGGCGGATGGCACCCTGCTGGCCGCCCAGCGGGCGATTGGCGTCGATGCTGATGTCGCCGATCTGGATGCGCCCGGCATCGGGGGTTTCCAGCAGGTTCAGGCAACGCAGGAAGGTGGTCTTGCCCGAGCCGCTGGGGCCGATGATGGCGACCACCTCGCCCGGTTGCACGGTCAGGTCGATGCCGTTGAGCACGGTATGGCCCTTGAACTGCTTGCTCAGGCCTTCTACTACGATCATCTCAGTGCTCCTGGTCGTGCTGGTTGACCCGCGCTTCCATGCGGTTCTGGAAGTGCGCCAGGATGCTGCAGAGGATCCAGTAGACCACCGCGACAGCCAGGTACATGGTGAAGACCTCGAAGGTCCGGGCGGTGATCAGCTGCGCCTGGCGGAACAGCTCGGGCACCTGGATGGTCGCCGCCAGCGCGGTGTCCTTGACCAGCGAGATGAAGCTGTTGCCCAGCGGCGGCAGGGCGGTGCGCAGGGCTTGCGGCAGGATCGCCCGGCGCATGGCCTGGGTGCGGGTCATGCCGATGCTGGCCGCCGCTTCCCACTGGCCACGGTCGATCGAGGAGATCGCCGCGCGGAGGATTTCGCAGATATACGCCGCCATGTTCAGCGACAGGCCGATCAGCGATGCCGGGATCGGGTCGAGCTCGATGCCGATCTGCGGCAGGCCGAAGTAGATCACGAACAGCTGCACCAGCAGCGGCGTGCCGCGGAAGAACGACACGTAGATGCGGGCGAGCCAGTCCAGCGGCAGGATCTTCGACAGGCGCATCAGCGCCAGGGCGAAGCCCAGCACCAGGCCGAAGAACATGCCGCCGACACTGAGCAGCACGGTATAGCCCGCGCCCTTGAGCAGGAAGGGCGCGGAATCGACAACGAGTTGCAGGCTTTCAGCGATCATTTGGTGACATCGGCACCGAAGTATTTCTCGGACAGCTTGGCCAGCGTGCCGTCGGCCTTGAGCTTGTCGATGGCCTTGTTCAGCGCCGCGAGCAGTTCAGGCTCGCCCTTGCGCAGGGCCACGCCCGATTCCAGCTTGGAGAATTTCTCGCCGGCCAGCGCGGTCGGTTTCTTGTCCTTGGCGGTTTTCTGCACGTACTCGAGTGCGGCCAGGCGGTCGATCAGGATGGCGTCGATACGGCCGTTGCGCAGGTCGGCGAATTTGGTCGGGTCATCTTCGTAGGTGCGGACATCGGCTGTCGGCACGTCCTGTTTCACCCATTGCTCGTAGTTGGTGCCCAGGCCGACGCCGACCTTCTTGCCACCGAGGTCGGCGGCGGTCTTGATGTTCTTCTCGTTGTCGCTGCCCTTGAGGACCAGGGCCTGGATGCCGGAAACGGTGTAGGGCTCGGAGAAGTCGTACTTCTTCTTGCGCTCTTCGGAGATGGTCACCTGGTTGATCACCACGTCCAGGCGCTTGGACTCCAGGGCGGCGAGGATGCCGTCCCACTTGGTCGGCTGGACCTTGGCCTTGACCCCAAGCTCCTTGGCCAGCAGTTCGGACAGCTCGACTTCAAAGCCGGACAGCTTGCCGTTCTCGTCCTGGAAACTGAACGGTGGGTAGGTGCCTTCCAGGCCGACGTTGATCACGCCTTTCTCCTGGATGGTCTTCAACTGCTCGCCGGCGAAGGCCTGGCCGAGCAGGCCGGCGCCGAGCAGGAGCGCCAGGCTGGCGTTGAGAAGGGGTTTGGCGAATTTGGTCATGGCAGGCCCCGCGCTTGTTGTGGAAGTAGTGAGGTGGCGACTATAGAGGTGGGCTTTATAGGTCGGGAAATAATAAAAAATCAGGTTGTTATTCCCGTTTCTGCATTTTGCAGTCGCTTATGCCCGACTTAGCTCAGGATGGAATAAAGCGTTGTTTTTTCCAAGAGGCAGATTTGACGTATCGTGGCTTACACCCTCCCTGTAGGAGCGGCCTTGGGCCGCGAAAGGGCCGCGCAGCGGCCCCGCCGATAGGTGCTTCTGCGCGAAGATCCCAGGGCCGCTGCGCGGCCCCTTCGCGGCACAAGGCCGCTCCTACAGGGAACGTAGGTATATCGAGATAGCCGCCTGGCAGGAGAAACACCGTGAGCGAACAACCATCAACCGGGCACTGGCAATTGCAGGGCATTGTCAGTGGCCTGCGCAGCGCCCGAGAACAGTGGCGCAGCAGCAACGGCCGCAGCAGCGGCGAGCAGGGCGGGCGCGAACTGCCGTCGCGCGAGGCGCTGCGCCAGATTCTCGAGCAGCTGTGCGGCGCGCTGTTTCCCATGCGCCTGGGCCCGGTGGACCTGCGTGAGGAGAGTGAAGACTTCTACGTCGGCCACACCCTCGATGCCGCGCTCACAGCGTTGCTGGCCCAGGCCCGCCTGGAGCTGCGCTACGCGGCGCGCCATGGCAAGACCGATGTGGTCGATGTCGATGGCCATGCCCTGCGCCTGATCCAGGACTTCGCCGCGGCCCTGCCGGCCCTGCGCGTGCTGCTGGACACCGACGTGCTCGCCGCCTACCACGGCGACCCGGCAGCGCGCAGCGTCGACGAGGTGCTGCTGTGCTACCCGGGCATCCTGGCCATCATCCACCACCGCCTGGCCCACCACCTGTACCGGGCCGGCCTGCCGTTGCTGGCGCGTATCAGCTCGGAGCTGGCGCACTCGGCCACCGGCATCGACATCCACCCCGGCGCGCAGATCGGCCCGAGTTTCTTCATCGACCACGGCACCGGCGTGGTGATCGGCGAGACCGCGATCATCGGCGAGCGGGTGCGTATCTACCAGGCCGTGACCCTGGGCGCCAAGCGCTTCCCCAGCGACGAATCGGGCACCCTGCACAAGGGCCTGGCCCGCCACCCGATCGTCGAGGACGACGTGGTGATCTACGCGGGTGCGACCATTCTCGGAAGGATCACCATCGGCAAGGGCTCGACCATCGGCGGCAACGTGTGGCTGACCCGCAGCGTGCCGGCTGACAGCAACATTACCCAGGCTAACCTGCAGCTGGATTGTGAGGGCAAGAAAGCCTTCTGACTCAAGGGCTGGGATGCGTGGGAGCGGGCTTGCCCCGCGATGGCGATGGTGGGCGTGACCCTGCAATCGCGGGGCAAGCCCGCTCCCACGTGCATTCTGTTCGGTCCCCGCCCAGCGGCATCGGGTCGCATTGAAACTCGATCCATGTTTAACTTGAACGCTTGTTCAACGAAAAACGCTGGTCCATTGCCGGTGTTCAAAAGGAGGAATCGCCTTTGCTGAACCCGTTCAATCCGAACCTCACGTCCTTCGACGAGGTGCCCGTTCAATGAGTGCACCGACCCCCGACCTTGCCCACGGCAAGATCCGCATGAACCCCCCCGTGTTCTACTTCGCGGCAAGCTTCATCCTCCTCTTCGGCCTGGTCGTCATCGCCCAGCCCCAGGCCGCCGGGGACTGGCTGCTGGCGGCGCAAAACTGGGCAGCCAACACCGTCGGCTGGTACTACATGCTGGCCATGACCCTGTACCTGGTCTTCGTGGTGGTCACCGCCTTGTCCGGCTACGGCAAGATCAAGCTCGGTGCCGACCACGACGAACCCGAGTTCAGCTACCTGTCCTGGGCCGGCATGCTGTTCGCCGCCGGCATCAGCATCACCCTGTTCTTCTTCTGCGTCTCCGAGCCGCTGACCCACATGCTACAGCCGCCGCAGGGCGAGGCCGGCACGGCCGAGGCCGGGCGCCAGGCGATGCAGATCCTGTTCCTGCACTGGGGCCTGCACGGCTGGGGCGTGTTCGCCTTCGTCGGCATGGCGCTGGCCTACTTCGCCTACCGGCACAACCTGCCGCTGGCCCTGCGCTCGGCGCTGTACCCGCTGATCGGCAAACGCATCAACGGCCCGATCGGCTATGCGGTGGACGGCTTCGGCATCATCGCCACGGTGTTCGGCCTGGGCGCCGACATGGGCTTCGGCGTGCTGCACCTGAACGCCGGCCTCGACTACCTGTTCGGCATCAGTCACAGCCAGTGGGTGCAGGTGATCCTCATCACCCTGATGATGGGCGCGGCGGTGGCCGTGGCGGTCGCCGGGGTGGAGAAGGGCGTGCGGGTGATGAGCGACATCAACCTGTTCCTGGCCTGCGCGCTGCTGCTGTTCGTGCTGTTCGCCGGGCCCACCCAGCACCTGTTCAACACCTTGATCCAGAACCTGGGTGACTACCTGGGCGCGTTGCCGCGCAAGAGCTTCGATGTGTACGCCTACGGCGAGCAACGCGACTGGCTGGGTGGCTGGACGGTGTTCTACTGGGCCTGGTGGATTGCCTGGGCGCCGTTCGTGGGGCTGTTCATCGCGCGCATTTCGCGCGGGCGCACCATCCGCGAGTTCGTCTTCGGCGTGTTGCTGATCCCGCTGGGCTTCACCCTGGCGTGGATGTCGATCTTCGGCAACAGCGCCCTGGACCAGGTGATCAACCACGGCATGACCGCGCTGGGGCAGTCGGCCATCGACAACCCGTCGATGAGCCTGTACCTGCTGCTGGAAACCTACCCGTGGAGCAAGACGGTGATCGCCGTGACGGTGTTCATCAGCTTCGTGTTCTTCGTCACTTCGGCCGACTCCGGCACGGTGGTGCTGTCGACGCTGTCGGCCAAGGGCGGCGGCGCCGACGAGGACGGCCCGAACTGGCTGCGCATCTTCTGGGGCGCGATGACCGCGCTGATCACCAGCGCGCTGCTGTTCGCCGGCAGCATCGACTCGCTGAAGTCGGCGGTGGTGCTGACCTCGCTGCCGTTCTCGCTGATCCTGCTGTGCATGATGTGGGGGCTGCACAAGGCCTTCTACCTGGAAAGCCAGCGGCAGATCGCGCAGATGCACTCGCTGGCGCCCTTCGCCCAGTCCCGGCGTGGGCGTGGTGGCTGGCGCCAGCGGCTGAGCCAGGCCGTGCACTTCCCGTCGCGGGACGAGGTGTATCGCTTCATGGACGACGTGGTGCGTCCGGCGATCGCCGAGGTGCGCGAGGTGTTCGAGCAGAAGGGGCTGGTGCTGATCACCCAGGACGACCCGAGCCACGACAACGTCAGCCTGAAGATCGGCCATGGCGAGGAGCAGCCGTTCATCTACCAGGTACAGATGCGTGGCTACTTCACGCCGTCGTTCGCGCTAGGTGGGCTGGGGACGCAGGAGTTGAAGAATCGTCGCTACTACCGGGCCGAGGTGCACTTGAGCGAAGGTAGCCAGAACTATGATCTGGTGGGCTACAGCAAGGAGCAGATCATCAACGACATCCTCGACCAGTATGAGCGGCACATGCAGTACCTGCATCTGGTGAGGTAAGCCTGTTCCGGCCTCTTCGCGGGACAAGCCCGCTCCTACAGGGATCGCGTAACCCTTGTAGGAGCGGGCTTGTCCCGCGAAGAGGCCCGCACAGGAAACCTCAGAACGGCGCATCCCCCAGAATGGTCGCCCGATGCATCACCCGCCGATTGGGCCGGTAGTCATCCACCGCAAAGTGCTGGGTCACGCGGTTGTCCCAGAACGCCACGTCGTTTTCCTGCCAACGCCAGCGAATGCTGAACTCCGGCCGCGTCGCATGGGCGAACAGCAGCTTGAGCAGTGCCTCGCTCTCCTGCTCGTTCAGCTCGTTGATCCGCGTGGTGAACCCCTCATTGACGAACAATGCCTTGCGCCCGCTGACCGGATGGGTACGCACCACCGGGTGCGACAGCGGTGGGTTGTTGCGCCGGGTGGCTTCCCAGCGCGCCAGGTCTTCGGCGGTGGTGCCGAAGCGCTCCAGCGGGAACGACTTGGTGAAGTCGTGGGTGGCGGTCAGGCCGTCGAGCATCGCGCGCAGCGGCGCCGACAACGCCTCGAACGCGGCGATCCCGCTAGCCCACAGGGTGTCGCCGCCAAAGGCCGGCAACTGCTTGGCGCTGAGTACCGCGCCCAGCGCCGGGGTCGGCAGGAAGGTCACGTCGGTGTGCCAGACGGCGTTGTCGCGCACATCGGTGACCGCGGTGTCGAGGATCAATACCTGCGGCGTCTGTGGCACATTGGGGTAGATCGGGTGGATGTGCAGGTCGCCGAAGCGGGCGGCGAAACGGGCCTGCTGCTCGGGGGTGATCGGCTGGTCGCGGAAGAACAGCACCTGGTGTTCGAGCAGTGCCTGCTCGATGGCGTCACGCTGTTCGAGGGTGATGTCGCGGCTGATGTCCACGCCGCTGATCTGCGCGCCCAGTGCCGGGCTCAAGGGGGTAACGGTCAGGCTCATGTCGGTCTCGCTCAAAGGTTCGTTCCCGCTGTCGGGTATACAGATCGAGAATCTCTATCGCGGGGCAAGCCCGCTCCCACGAGGTGAGTGCTTGGCGTGGGAGCGGGTTTGCCCCGCGATTGTCAGGAGGTATCAGTGGCTCTGGCCATGCCAGGGCACCAGCTTGCGCTGCAGGGCGCGCAGGCCCATCTCCAGGGCAAAGGCGATCAGGGCGATCAGCAGGATCCCCAGCACCACCACGTCGGTGACCAGGAACTGCGCCGCCGACTGCACCATGAAGCCCAGGCCGCTGGTGGCGGCGATCAGCTCGGCGGCGACCAGGGTCGACCAGCCCACGCCGAGGCCGATGCGGACGCCGGTGAGGATGTCGGGCAGGGCGCTGGGCAGGATCACATGGCGGATCAGTTGCGCCCGGGTGGCCCCCAGCGACTGCGCGGCGCGCAGCTTGGCCGGGTCGACGGTGCGCACGCCGGTGGCGGTGGCGATGGCGATCGGGGCGAAGATCGCCAGGTAGATCAGCAGCACCTTCGACAGCTCGCCGATACCGCACCAGATGACGATCAGCGGCAGGTAGGCCAGCGGCGGGATCGGTCGGTAGAACTCGATCAGTGGGTCGAGGATGCCGCGGGCCACGCGGTTGTAGCCGATGGCCAGGCCGACGGGGATGGCGGTCAGTGTCGCCGCCACCAGCGCCAGGCCGATACGGCCCAGGCTCGCGCCCAGGTGCTGCCACAGGCTGGCGTCCATGTAGCCCCGGGTGAGCAGCGTCCAGCCCTTGGCCAGGATGTCGGCGGGCGAGGGCAGGAACAGGGGTTCGATCCAGCCGGCGGCGGTCACCAGCCACCACGCCAGCAGCAGGGCGGCCAGGGTGAGGGCGCTGATCCAGCGGGTCGACAAGGGCTTGCGGGTCTTCACGACAGGAGGCGTGCGTTGTGCCTGCTTGGCGGCGGCCGGCAATTCGATGCTGCTCATGCGGACTCCTGACGTTGCGAGAACACCCGCGCCAGCACGTGCTCGCGGGTTTCGATGAAACGGGGATCGGACTTGATCGCCCGGGCCGACTCACCAGCGGCATAGCGCTGGCCGAACTCCAACTGCAGGCGCTCGACCACACGCCCCGGATTGGGCGCCAGGAGCACCAGCTCGGTGGCGAGGAACACCGCTTCCTCAATGTCGTGGGTGATCAGGAACACCGGCTTGGCGGTGCGCTGCCAGACCTGCAGCAGCAGCTCCTGCATCTGTTCGCGGGTAAAGGCATCGAGGGCGCCGAACGGCTCGTCCATCAACAGCACCCGCGGGTCGGCGGCCAGCGCCCGGGCCAGGCCCACGCGCTGCTTCTGCCCACCGGACAATTGCCAGATGCGTCGCTCGCCGAAGCCGGCCAGGTCGACCAGCGCCAGCATCTCGCGGGCCTTGGCTTCACGCTGTGCACGGGGCACGCCGGCCAGCTCGAGGCCGAAGGCGACGTTGCCGAGCACGTCCTGCCAGGGCAGCAGGGCATCGTCCTGGAATACCACGCCACGCTCGGCGCCCGGGCCTTGCACCGGCGCGCCGTCGAGGCTGATGCGCCCGCCGCTGGGGGCGACGAAGCCGGCGATCAGGTTGAGCAGCGAGGTCTTGCCGCTGCCGGATGGCCCGAGGGCCACCAGCAGCTGGCGCGGGCCCAGGCTCAGGTTGATGTCGGCCAGCACCGGGGTGGTGGCGCCGGGGTACTGTGCGCTGATGCGCTCCAGTTCGAGCAAGGCCATGACGGGCTCCGGATCAGTTGGGCAGGTATTGGGCGCTGACGTAGGGCGAGTAGTCAGGCAGCACGGCGTCGACCTTGCCTTGTTGCTTGAGGAAGGTCGCGGTGTCGGTCAGTGCCTGGGTGGTCGGCGCGCCCAGTGCGCTGGCCTGGTCGGCGGCCAGCGGGTAGACGTTGCCCTGCAGCAGCACCGGGATATCGGCCGGCTTGGCGCCGGACAGCTTGACCAGCTTGGCAACGTTGTCCTTGTCGGCCAGCCAGGCTTTCGGGTCCTTGCGGTAGTCGGCGTAGGCGTCAAGGGTGACCTTGGCGAACGACTTGACGATCTCCGGGTGCTTGGCGGCGAAGTCCTTGCGCACGATCCAGGCATCGAAGGTCGGCGCGCCTTTCTCGGCCAGCTCGCCCGAGGTGATCAGCACCTTGCCGTTCTCCTTGGCCACGCCCAGGGCCGGGTCCCAGACGTAGGTGGCGTCGATGTCGCCGCGTTTCCAGGCGGCGATGATTGCCGGTGGCGCGAGGTTGAGGATCTGCACCTTCGACGGGTCGATGTTCCAGCTCTTGAGCGCGGCCAGCAGGCTGTAATGGCCGGTGGAAACGAACGGCACGGCGACTTTCTTGCCCACCAGGTCCTGCGGGGTCTTGATGCTGTCGCGGGCGACCAGGGCTTCGCCTGCGCCTATCTGGGTGGCGATCAGGAAGGTTTCGACCGGCAGCTTGCGGGTGGCGGCGGCGGCCAGCGGGCTGGAGCCGAGGTAGCCGATCTGCACGTCGCCCGAGGCGACGGCGGTGATCACATCGGCGCCATTGTCGAATTTGCGCCAGTCGATGCTGGCCTTGCTGTCCTTTTCATAGGTGCCATCGACCTGGGCCACCTTGGCCGGGTCGACGGTGGTCTGGTAGGCGACGGTCAGGTCGGCGGCCTGGGCCAGCCAGCTGGCACTGGCGAGGGTCAGGGCGGCGAACAGGCGCAGCGGAGCGTGCGGGATCATGGTTGAACCTCTCGTCAGGCATTCTGGGATGGATGGCGAGAAGACTAGATGATCTAAGAAATAGTAAATAAATAACTTTTTGGACTTAGCTTAAAAGCCAAACGCTCTGACCCCCCATGTTGGTGTGGGGCCGTTTTCATCGCAGGACAAGCTCGCTTCCACAGGCGGGGGCGAAGCTGGCGGAATCGCTCAAGACGGCTAGTCTTGTTCGGTTCCTGCGGAGGGACCGCTGGTCGAAAGCTCGGCAAACGTTTGCACATAACCTAAAGGTATGATTGACGGCGTCGATACAACGTTTCGTAGGAATGGTTCCGATGTTATTCCGTAAAAATCTTACAGATTCATAAAACGGTCATTTTGGATTTATAGGATTGTCATTATCCTGTAGCGCAGGTCGGCGGGTTAGACCAAAGTCGCAGATCGACCGTTAGCGATTGACTTGGCGGTCACGCATTGGTGCTAAATCGCCAATCCGGGCGAGTGGGGCAGCAGATCCCGCCGCTTGAGACGCACAAAAATTAGAACGTAGAGGAGCAAAACATGTACAAGTCCAGCCTGGCCCTGGCCGTGGCACTGGGGGTTCTCGCCCAACAAGCAGGCGCTGCAGGTTTCGTCGAGGACAGCAAGCTGTCCCTGAGCTCGCGCACCATGTACTTCAACAACGACAACCGTGAAGCGCCTGGTAGCAAGCCACGTCCTGACGTGCGTGAGTCCGGTCAAGGTTTCAAGCTTGACTACATCTCCGGCTTCACCGAAGGCACCGTTGGCTTTGGTGTGGACGCTCAAGCCCTGTGGGGTATTCACCTGGATGGCGGCAAGGGCTACCACCAGAACGGCAGCAGCTTCTTCCCTAGTGACTCCGACGGCTCTGCCGAGAAGCAGTGGGCACGTCTGGGCGCCAATGCAAAGGCTCGTTTCTCCAAGACCGAGGCGCACTTCGGTAGCGCACTGGCACCTAACCTGCCAATCCTCGTGTCCAACGATGGTCGTCTGCTGCCACAAACCTTCGAAGGCGGCACCATCTCTTCGAAAGAGATCGACAACCTGACCCTCAATGCCGGTCAGCTGACCCACGCTATGGGTCGTTCGTCGAGCAACCGCACTGGTCTGTCGGTGCAGGGTGCTACGCAGGAAAGCAACAAGTTCCGTTACGCCGGTGCTGACTGGAAGGTCACCAAGGACCTGACCCTGCAGTACTACTACTCGAACCTGGAAGACTTCTACAAGCAGCACTTCCTGGGCGCGACTCACGTGTTCCAGATCGCTGACGACCAGTCGTTCAAGACTGACCTGCGCTACTTCAAGAGCAGCAAGGACGGCAAGAACGGTGAAGCCGGTTACGAGTTCAAGAACAACAACGGCTACGCCAAGAACCCAGGCGAGGTCGACAACAAGACCTGGTCGGCCATGTTCACTTACACCCTCGGTGGCCATGCCCTGATGCTGGGCCACCAGCAGGTCAGCGATGATGGTGGTTTCGTCTGGCTGAACCAAGGCAGCCTGGTCGACGAAGGTGCTGGCGGCGCAAGCTTCTATCTGTTCACCGACAGTATGATCAACCAGTTCGCCAAGGCCGGTGAAAACACCACCTTCGGTCAGTACTCCTACGACTTCGCTCGCCTGGGTGTGCCGGGCCTGAAAGCCTCCGTCGCCTACCTGCGCGGTGAAGATGGCCGTGCCACCAATGGCCATGGCACCTTCAGCGAATGGGAGCGTGACGCACGTGTTGATTACGTTCTGCAAAGCGGCGCGCTCAAAGGCTTGGGCTTCAGCCTGCGCCAGGGCGTCTACCGTGGTACCGGTTCGGGTTCGGCGAACGACCAGGACCAGACTCGCTTCATCGTCAACTACACTTACGCCTTCATGTAAGTCGTAGCGGCATCAAAAAAGCCTCCCCTAGTGCGAGGCTTTTTTGTGTCTGCGAATCCGTATGCTTAATGGTTATAAATAAATCGATATATATTCTTTTTATTTTTATTCGGAAGCAGGCACATTGAACCCACAAGGCCAGACACAGCACAGGAGCCGCTTCCATGAGCCTCAAACTCGGCGATATCGCCCCCGATTTCGAACAGGATTCCAGCGTCGGCAAGATCCGTTTCCACGAATGGCTGGGCGACAGCTGGGGCGTGCTGTTCTCCCACCCGGCCGACTTCACCCCGGTGTGCACCACCGAGCTGGGCCTGACCGCCAAGCTCAAGGAAGACTTCGCCAAGCGTGGCGTGAAAGCCATCGCCCTGTCGGTGGACCCGGTCGACTCGCACCACAAGTGGATCGATGACATCAACGAGACCCAGAACACCGTGGTCAACTTCCCGATCATCGCCGACGCCGACCGCAAGGTCTCCGACCTGTACGACCTGATCCACCCCAACGCCAGCGACACCCTGACCGTGCGCTCGCTGTTCGTCATCGACCCGAACAAGAAGGTGCGCCTGACCATCACCTATCCGGCCAGTACCGGGCGCAACTTCAACGAGATCCTGCGGGTGATCGACTCGCTGCAGCTGACCGACAACTACAAGGTCGCCACGCCAGGCAACTGGCAGGACGGCGACGAGGTAGTGATCGTGCCTTCGCTCAAGGACGAGGACGAAATCAAACGGCGTTTCCCGAAAGGGTACCGGGCGGTGAAACCCTATCTGCGACTGACCCCGCAACCGAATCGATGAGGCATTCCTCGTTGCATTGCTCTTAGCCAAGCAGGGATCTTCGGGCCGTTTCGACGGCCCTTTTTTATGTCCGCCGAAAGCCTGTAGGAGCGGCCTTGTGCCGCGAAAGGGGTGCGCAGCACCCCCAAGATTTCAGCGTCAATGCACCTATCACCGGGGCCGCTTTGCGGCCCTTTCGCGACACAAGGCCGCTCCTACAGAGATAAATCTTAATATCTCTATATGGAATAAATAAATACTAAAATATGATTTATAGATATATGTGACGAACTGTTAATGTCACTTCCATCCAGCGGGGACAACCCCTCGCGGCCCTGCAATCGAATCGAAGGAAGCGCTTTCAATGCTGGTTGTTTCTGTCGGTGGTAGCCCCAGTCTTCGTTCACGCTCAGGCGTGCTGCTAGAACGCTCGCGCGACTGGCTGCAGGAGCGCGGCGTCGAGGTGGTGACCTTCCAGGTGCGGGAATTCCCCGCCGAGGACTTGCTCCACGCGCGCTTCGACAGCCCGCAGGTGCGTCACTTCAATGAACTGGTGGCCCAGGCCGATGGCCTGGTGGTTGCCACCCCGGTGTACAAGGCCTCGTTCGCCGGCGCCCTGAAGACCTTGCTCGACCTGCTGCCCGAACGTGCCCTGGAACACAAGGTGGTCCTGCCGATCGCCACCGGCGGCAGCATCGCCCACATGCTGGCCGTGGACTACGCCCTCAAGCCCGTGCTGTCGGCCCTCAAGGCGCAGGAGACCCTGCAGGGGATCTTCGCCGACGACAGCCAGGTCGCCTACGGCGAAGGCACCCGACCCGCGCAACTGGCCGCTGCCCTGGAGCAGCGCCTGCAGGATTCGCTGGAAACGTTCCACAGCGCCCTGGCACGCCGGCCTCGGCCGGTGGTGCCGGGCGAGCTCAACGAACGCCTGATCAGTGCCCGTTGGAGCATCTGATCGCCCGCTACACCGCTTGACCGTTGTTCCCACCTTACTCGCCCGTCAACGAGGCAAGCAGGTGCTACCCGAACCCACTCGCACAGGAGAGCGCCATGCGCACAATCTTCTTGCGTCGCGGTCTGGTCGCCCTGTTTGCGGCGGCTGTGTCCTTCGGCGCCATCACTCAAGCCCAGGCCGAGAGCCTGCGCATCGGTTATCAGAAATACGGCACCCTGGTGCTGCTCAAGGCCAAGGGCTCGCTGGAAAAGCGCCTGAAGGAACAGGGCATCGACGTGCAATGGACCGAGTTCCCCGGCGGCCCGCAACTGCTCGAAGGTCTCAATGTCGGTTCCATCGACTTCGGCGTGACCGGCGAAACCCCGCCGGTGTTCGCCCAGGCCGCGGGTGCCGACCTGCTGTACGTCGCCTATGAGCCGCCAGCCCCGCACAGCGAGGCGATCCTGGTGCCGAAGGGATCGACGATCCAGTCGGTGAAGGAACTGAAGGGCAAGAAAGTCGCCCTCAACAAGGGTTCCAACGTGCACTACCTGCTGGTGCGCGCCCTGGAAGACGCTGGCCTCAAGTACACCGATATCCAGCCTGTCTACCTGCCACCGGCCGATGCCCGCGCCGCATTCGAGCGCGGCAGCGTCGACGCCTGGGTGATCTGGGACCCGTACCAGGCCGCCGCCGAGCAACAGCTGCAGGCACGCACCCTGCGTGACGGCAAGGACCTGGTCGACAACCACCAGTTCTACCTGGCCACCCGCAGCTATGCCACCCAGCACCCGGCGGTGATCAACACCCTGGTCGAGGAAGTACGCGCCGTGGGCGAATGGTCCCAGGCCAACCCGCAGCAGGTCACCGACCAGGTCGCGCCGCTGCTCGGCCTGCCCGCCGACATCACTCTGACCTCGGTGAAACGCCAGGGCTACGGCGCCGCGCCGCTGACCCCGGAAGTGATCGCCGCGCAGCAGAAGATCGCCGACACCTTCCAGGCCCTGAAGCTGATTCCCAAGCCCTTGAGCATCAAGGACGTGATCTGGACACCCCCGGCCAAGGTCGCCAGCGCGCCTTGAACGATTCGCCTGCGCCGGGGCGCCGCCCCGGCATGAGCCACCCTTGAGGAGACAACTCCAATGAGCCTTAACATCTTCTGGTTCCTCCCCACCCACGGTGACGGCAAGTACCTGGGCACCAGCGAAGGCGCCCGCGCCGTCGACCACGGCTACCTGAGCCAGATCGCCCAGGCCGCCGACCGCCTGGGCTTCGGCGGCGTGCTGATCCCCACCGGACGTTCCTGCGAGGACTCCTGGCTGGTGGCGGCGTCGCTGATTCCGCTGACCGAGCGCCTGAAGTTCCTGGTGGCCTTGCGCCCGGGGATCATTTCGCCGACCGTGGCCGCGCGTCAGGCCGCCACCCTCGATCGCCTGTCCAACGGCCGGGCGCTGTTCAACCTGGTGACCGGCGGTGATCCGGACGAACTGGCCGGCGACGGCCTGCACCTTAACCACCAGGAACGCTACGAGGCGTCGGTGGAATTCACCCGCATCTGGCGCAAGGTACTCGAAGGCGAAACGGTCGACTACGACGGCAAGCATATCCAGGTGAAAGGCGCCAAGCTGCTCTACCCGCCGATCCAGCAGCCGCGTCCGCCGCTGTACTTCGGTGGCTCCTCCGAGGCCGCCCAGGACCTGGCCGCCGAGCAGGTCGAGCTGTACCTGACCTGGGGCGAGCCGCCGGCGGCCGTCGCCGAGAAGATCGCCCAGGTGCGCGAGAAGGCTGCGGCCCAAGGCCGTGAAGTGCGCTTCGGCATCCGCCTGCACGTGATCGTGCGGGAAACCAATGAAGAGGCCTGGGCCGCCGCCGACAAGCTGATCTCGCACCTGGACGACGACACCATCGCCCGCGCCCAGGCATCGCTGGCGCGCTTTGATTCGGTCGGCCAGCAGCGCATGGCCGCCCTGCATGGCGGCAAACGCGACAAGCTGGAAGTGGCGCCGAACCTGTGGGCCGGTGTCGGCCTGGTGCGTGGCGGTGCCGGCACCGCGCTGGTGGGTGATGGCCCGACCGTCGCGGCGCGGGTCAAGGAATACGCCGATCTTGGCATCGACACGTTCATCTTCTCTGGTTATCCACACCTGGAGGAGTCGTACCGCGTCGCCGAGCTGCTGTTCCCGCACCTGGACGTGCAGCGCCCGGAGCAGCCGAAGACCGGTGGCTATGTGAGCCCGTTCGGTGAAATGGTCGCCAACGACATCCTGCCCAAGTCCGTGTCGCAGAGCTGAGGACCGGGGCCATGAGTCGTGCATCCCCCACCACCTGGTCCAAGCGCTTGGCGCCCTGGGCCCTGCCGATCCTGCTGCTGGCGGTATGGCAACTGGCGGTCAGCGCGGGCTGGCTGTCGACCCGCATCCTGCCAGCGCCGAGCGCGGTGGTCAGTGCCGGTGTCGAGCTGGTGCGCAGCGGCCAGCTCTGGACCCACCTGGCCATCAGCGGCTGGCGCGCCGGCCTGGGCTTCGTCATCGGCGGCAGCCTCGGCCTGTTGCTGGGCTTCATCACCGGCCTGTCGAACTGGGGCGAGCGCCTGCTCGACAGCTCGGTGCAGATGATCCGCAACGTGCCGCACCTGGCGTTGATCCCGCTGGTGATCCTGTGGTTCGGCATCGACGAGTCGGCAAAGATCTTCCTGGTGGCGCTGGGGACGCTGTTCCCCATCTACCTGAACACCTACCACGGGATCCGCAACGTCGATCCGGCACTGGTGGAGATGGCGCGCAGCTACGGGCTGTCGGGCTTCGCCCTGTTCCGCCAGGTGATCCTGCCGGGGGCGCTGCCTTCGATCCTGGTCGGTGTGCGCTTCGCCCTGGGCTTCATGTGGCTGACGCTGATCGTCGCCGAGACCATCTCGGCCAACGCCGGCATCGGCTACCTGGCGATGAACGCCCGCGAGTTCCTGCAGACCGATGTGGTGGTGCTGGCCATTGTCCTGTACGCGGTGCTGGGCAAGCTGGCCGACCTGGCTGCCCGGGGCCTGGAGCGGGTGTGGCTGCGCTGGCACCCCGCGTACCAGGTGGCAAAGAAGGAGGGCGCATGATGACCGTGCTCAAGGAACAGCCGCCACGCCTGCTACGTGGCATCCCCCTGGCGGCCCGGGACCTGCGTCGCACCTTTGGCCAGCGTGAAGTGCTGCGCGGCATCGACCTGCACATTCCGGCCGGCCAGTTCGTCGCCATCGTCGGTCGCAGTGGCTGCGGCAAGAGCACCTTGCTGCGCCTGCTGGCCGGGCTCGACCAACCCAGCGCCGGCCAACTGCTGGCGGGGGCCGCGCCGCTGGCCGAGGCCCGCGAGGATACCCGCCTGATGTTCCAGGACGCGCGTCTGCTGCCCTGGAAGAAGGTGATCGACAACGTGGGCCTGGGCTTGTCCGGCAACTGGCGGCCCCGCGCCCTGGAGGCATTGGAGGCGGTCGGCCTGGTCAATCGCGCCAACGACTGGCCGGCGGCGTTGTCCGGCGGCCAGAAACAGCGGGTGGCCCTGGCCCGGGCGCTCATTCACCAGCCGCGCCTGCTGCTGCTGGACGAGCCATTGGGTGCGCTGGATGCCCTGACCCGTATCGAAATGCAGCAATTGATCGAGCGCCTGTGGCGCCAGCACGGTTTCACCGTGCTGCTGGTCACCCACGACGTCAGCGAAGCCGTCGCCGTGGCCGACCGGGTGATCCTGATCGAAGACGGCGCCGTCGGCCTGGACCTGGTCGTTGACCTGCCCCGGCCACGGGTGCGGGGTTCGCACCGCCTGGCGGCGCTGGAAAGCGAAGTGCTCAACCGTGTTCTGTCCGTCCCGGGCACGCCGCCCGATCCGGAACCTGTAGCCCCATTGCCCACGCAGTTGCGTTGGGCTCACTGAATCCTCGAAGCCGCAAAAGGAATGACGCCATGACCATCAAAGCCATCAACGTTCGCAACCAGTTCAAAGGCACCGTGAAGGAAATCCTCGAAGGCCCGGTACTGTCGGAAATCGACGTGCAGACTGCCTCCGGTATCGTCACTTCGGTGATCACCACCCGCTCCGTGAAGGAACTGGAGCTGCAGGTGGGCAGTGAAGTGATCGCCTTCGTCAAATCGACCGAGGTGTCCATCGCCAAGTTGTGATGGTCTGGAGAGGGGGCGCTGTGCGCCCCTTTCGCGGCACGAGGCCGCTCCTACAGAGGATCGCATAACCCCTGTAGGAGCGGCCTTGTGCCGCGAAAGGGCCGCAAAGCGGCCCCAAGGATCTCACGCCGAACGCTTGGCCAGATAAGGCGGCAGATACAGCCCCAGGTACGCCTCGAACACCCGCATCCCCTCTTCCGCCATGCGCGGCGTGATCGCTTCATGCAACTGCATCGAGCGGACATACACCCGATCGCTCAGCTCCATCGCCAACGCGAACACATCCATGTCCCGAGGCATCGCCGGCAGCTGGAAATGCCGGTCGAACAGCCGGTGCATCAGCTCGCCCAGCTCCAGGTCGTGCTGACGGTCGGCCTGCACCACCTCACTCAACCCATGCTGGGCCAGGATCAGCTGCCGCGCCGCGGCATCTTCGTTGTAGATGTCGAGCATGCGCTGCTCGATCAGCCGCGACAGTTGCGGCCAGGTACTGAATGCGCTGCTGTCGATGGGCGCGTTCAGGGCCTCGCGAAATGCCCGGTGCACGTCGGCGGTCAGCGCCTCGAGCAAGGCCGGCACGCTGGCGAAGAAGTGATACACCGACGACGGCGGAATCTGCGCCCGTTCGGCCACGCTGTAGATCGACAGCGCCGCCACCCCTTGCCCGGCCAGCAGCTCGCGGGCCGCGGCCAGGATCGCTTCGATCCTGGCCTGGCTGCTGGCACGTGGCTTGCGCGGGGAGGCGGGGCGGGTCATCAGTTGCTGATCGCCAGGATGCTGGCCTGGTAGGCGCCGACGAACAGGTCGAAGTCACCCACTTCCTGCTGCTCCAGGCGCGACTGCTCGGCCAGGGACTCGCGGGCAAGGGTCTCGAAGGCCTGTTGGCGTTCGGCGGGCAGCGGCTGCTCGCGGAAAGTCTCGGCGTGCAGGCGGCTCTGGCGCAGGGAGAACTGGACGAAGCTCTCGTCGTGCTCGGTCATGCGCGCCAGCACCTGGGCCGATGGTGTCAGCTCGGGGTCGTCGACCTTGGCCTGCTGCGCTTCCAGGGCCTTGGCGTGGTCATTGCCACCCTGGGCGCGGTCGAGCAGCCCGGCCAGCTGGCCGATGCGTCCGATCAGTTCGCTCGCCCATGCCTTCAGCGCGACCGGCTGGCCGTCACGGCGCAGTTCCAGGCCCGGGCGACGACCTTCCTTGACCACGGTAAGGAAGTTGTCGGTGCACTGGCCGCACTCGCCGTTGTCCAGCTGCGGGCTTTCTTCCAAGGCGCAGAACAGCAGGAACGCGTCGAGGAAGCGCGCCTCGGTCAGGTCGATACCCACCGGCAGGAACGGGTTGATGTCCAGGCAGCGCACTTCCACGTACTGCACGCCACGGGAGGTCAGGGCCTGGATCGGCCGCTCGCCGGTGTAGGTGACGCGCTTGGGGCGGATGTTCGAGTAGTACTCGTTCTCGATCTGCAGGATGTTGGTGTTCAACTGCACCCACTCGCCATCCTTGTGCGTGCCGACCTCGACATACGGCGGGTAGGGCGTGCCGACGGCCTTGCGCAGGCTGTCGGTGTAGCTGGCCAGGTTGTTGTAGCAGGGCGTCAGGCCCGCCTGGGCGTTGCTCTGGTAGCCCAGGTCGCTCATGCGCAGGCTGGTGGCGTAGGGCAGGTAGAGGGTCTGGGCATCCAGCTCTTCGAGCTGGTGCGGGCGGCCGCGCAGGAAGCCTTTGTCCAGGGCCGGGGAGGCGCCGAACAGGTACATCAGCAGCCAGCTGTAGCGGCGGAAGTTGCGGATCAGCGCGATATAGGCCGAGGACTGGTAGTCGCGGTCGTCCTGCTCGCCGCCTTCGGCATCGCGCAGCAACGGCCACAGCGCCTCGGGCAGGGAGAAGTTGTAGTGGATGCCGGCGATGCACTGCATGGTGCGGCCGTAACGCAGGGCCAGGCCCTTGCGATAGACGTGCTTGAGCTTGCCGATGTTGGAGCTGCCGTATTCGGCGATCGGGATATCTTCCTCGGCCGGCAGCGCGCAGGGCATCGACGGGCTCCACAGGTATTCGTCGCCCAGCTTGGTGTAGACGAAACGGTGGATCTGGTCGAGGCTCTCGAGCACCTTGGCAGGGTCCGCCAGGGCCGGGGTGATGAACTCAAGCAGCGACTCGGAATAGTCGGTGGTGATCTGCTCGTTGGTCAGCGCCGAACCCAGGGCCTCGGGGTGCGGGGTCTGGGCCAGGCGACCGTCGTCGGTCACGCGCAGGCATTCGCGCTCAATGCCGTGCAGGCACTGCTTGAGCAGGTCGATATTGTCGCCGAGCAGGCTCAGGCGGCGGTTGAGGAGGTCGCTCAAGATGGATTCCTTCACGCGTCAGTCGCCCCAATATGGGGGTAGGGATGACGGTCTACAAGGGTAGTTGGGAAAGGAACTGGCGTTGTCGCCTGGTTTGCTCGGTTCCGGTGCATCCGATCGCGGGGCAAGCCCGCTCCCACGAAGTCTGTGAACGTTCGTGGGGGCGGGCTTGCCCCGCGATCAGGTGTACAGCAATGCGCCGAAAATACCGCAGATGGGGCCTGTCAGCTAGAGAACCGCGAAGGTTCCCTGGGCCTTGGCCACCAGCTTGTCGTCCTGAAGCACGTCGGCGTCGACCACCAGCGTGCGCCGCCCGGCGTGCAGCACCCGGGCGGTGCACAGCACCTCGCCCTCGCTGACGGCGCGCATGTAGTTGATCTTGCACTCGATGGTCACGCTCTGCTGGTCGAAGCCATGGCTGGCCGAGCAGGCCAGGCCCATGGCGATGTCCACCAGGCTGAAGAGCGCTCCGCCGTGCAGCTTCTGGCCGCGGTTGCGCAGGTGCGGCTCGAGCGCCAGGGCCACCTCTGCAACACCCGTGTCCAGGCGTTGCAGGCGGCAGCCCAGGAGCTGGCTGAAGGCGCTCTCGACGTACTCCTTCGGTACGTCCATCACTTCTTCTTCAGCTGCTTGGCGTTGGCGAACAGCGACGCCATGGCGTTGTTGGCCGGCGCGGCGGTGCTGGTCTCGCGCTGGCGCGGCGCCTGCTGCTGGCGGTTGCCGCCGTTGCCACGGTTGCCACCGCGATTGCCCTCGACCTTTTCGCCCGGGGTGTCGCTCATGCGCATGGACAGGCCGACGCGCTTGCGCGGGATGTCCACTTCCATGACCTTGACCTTGACCACGTCGCCGGCCTTGACCGCTTCACGCGGGTCCTTGACGAACTTCTCCGAAAGCGCCGAGATGTGCACCAGGCCATCCTGGTGCACGCCGATGTCGACGAAGGCACCGAAGTTGGTGACGTTGGTCACCACGCCTTCGAGGATCATGCCCGGCTCCAGGTCCTTGAGGTCCTCGACGCCGTCCTGGAAGGTGGCGGTCTTGAACTCCGGGCGTGGGTCGCGGCCCGGCTTGTCCAGCTCCTGGAGGATGTCGGTGACGGTCGGCAGGCCGAAGCTTTCGTCGGTGAACTTCTTCGGATCCAGGCGTTTGAGGAAACCGCTGTCGCCGATCAGCGAGCGAATGTCGCGGTCGGTGTCGGCGGCGATGCGTTGCACCAGCGGGTAGGCTTCCGGGTGCACCGCCGAGGCGTCCAGCGGGTTGTCGCCGTTCATCACGCGCAGGAAGCCGGCGGCCTGTTCGAAGGTCTTCTCGCCCAGGCGGCTGACTTTCTTCAGCGCGGCGCGGGTGGCGAATGGGCCGTGGGCGTCGCGGTGGGCGACGATGTTCTGCGCCAGGGTAGCGTTGAGGCCGGAGATGCGCGTCAGCAGCGCCACGGAAGCGGTGTTGACGTCCACGCCCACGGCGTTCACGCAGTCCTCGACCACGGCGTCCAGGCCGCGGGCCAGCTTGACCTGCGACACGTCGTGCTGGTACTGGCCGACGCCGATGGATTTCGGATCGATCTTGACCAGTTCGGCCAGTGGGTCCTGCAGGCGGCGGGCGATGGACACCGCGCCACGGATCGACACGTCCAGGTCAGGGAATTCGCGAGCGGCCAACTCGGAAGCCGAGTACACCGAGGCGCCGGCCTCGGAGACCATGATCTTGGTGATCTTCAGGGCCGGGTACTTCTTGACCAGCTCGGCCACCAGCTTGTCGCTTTCGCGGCTGGCGGTGCCGTTGCCGATGGCGATCAGCTCGACCGAGTGCTTGGCGCACAGCGCGGCCATGATGGAAATGGTGCGGTCCCAGTCGTTCTTCGGCGCGTGCGGGTAGACCGTGGTGTGGTCCAGCAGCTTGCCGGTGGCGTCGACCACGGCGATCTTGCAGCCGGTGCGCAGGCCCGGGTCGAAGCCCAGCGTTGCGCGCGGACCGGCCGGGGCGGCCAGCAGCAGGTCGTGCAGGTTGTGGGCGAAGACGTTGATCGCCTCGCCTTCGGCGTTGTCGCGCAGCTCGCCGAACAGGTCGGTTTCCAGGTGGGTGTACAGCTTCACCTTCCAGGTCCAGCGCACCACTTCGCCCAGCCATTTGTCGGCCGGGCGGTTGCGGTTCTCGATGCCGACATGGTTGCCGATCATCAGCTCGCACGGGTGCAGGGTGCCCGGCAGCTCCTCGCCGACTTTCAGCGAGGCGCTCAGCACGCCTTCGTTGCGCCCGCGGAAGATCGCCAGGGCACGGTGCGACGGCGCGCTGCGCAGCAGTTCGTCGTGGGCGAAGTAGTCGCGGAACTTGGCGCCTTCCTCTTCCTTGCCGGCGATTACGCGGGCGGTCAGCACCGCTTCCTGCTTGAGGAAACCGCGCAGCTTGTCGAGCAGGGCGGCGTCCTCGGCGAAGCGCTCCATGAGGATGTACTTGGCGCCTTCCAGGGCGGCCTTGACGTCGGCCACGCCTTTTTCGGCGTCGACGAAACGTGCCGCTTCGCTTTCCGGGTTCAGTTGCGGGTCGTTGAACAGGCCGTCGGCCAGCTCGCCCAGGCCCGCTTCCAGGGCGATCTGGCCCTTGGTACGGCGCTTCTGCTTGTACGGCAGGTACAGGTCTTCGAGGCGGGTCTTGGTGTCGGCCAGCTTGATCTCGCGGGCCAGCTCCGGGGTCAGCTTGCCCTGCTCCTCGATGCTGGCCAGGATGCTGGCGCGGCGCTCGTCGAGCTCGCGCAGGTAGCGCAGGCGCTCTTCCAGGTGGCGCAGTTGGGTGTCATCCAGGCTGCCGGTCACTTCCTTGCGGTAACGGGCGATGAAGGGCACGGTCGATCCTTCGTCCAACAGGCCCACGGCCGCTTCGACCTGCTGTGGGCGCACGCCCAGTTCCTCGGCGATACGGCTGTTGATGCTGTCCATGAAAACCACCTGACAAATAGTGAATGCAAGGCCGCGGGTGGGCATTCATGCCCGGCGGCGCTGGGTGAAAGGCGCGCATTATACCCATCGTGCCGGGCTTGCGGTGATGGCGCGGCGCCAGCCGACGACGGGGCGACAGTGGCATGCCGGGAAAAATCTGCTAACAATGCACACGGCACGCGCTGCAGTGGCTACGCCATAATGCGCGGCGATATCAGAGGAGTTATTCATGACCAGCACCGCAAACGCCGCAGAAGGCGACAAGATTCTCATCGTCGACGACGACCCGGGCCTGAGCAGCCTGCTGGACCGTTTCTTCACCAGCAAGGGCTTCCGTGTCCGCACCGTGCCAAACGTCGAACAGATGGACCGCCTGCTGGCCCGTGAAGTGTTCAACCTGGTGGTCCTGGACCTGATGCTGCCGGGCGAGGACGGCCTGTCCGCGTGCAAGCGCCTGCGCGCGTCGAACAACCAGATCCCGATCATCATGCTCACCGCCAAGGGTGACGAGCTCAGCCGCATCAAGGGCCTGGAGCTGGGCGCCGACGACTACCTGGCCAAGCCGTTCAACCCAGACGAGCTGGTGGCCCGGGTCAAGGCCGTGCTGCGCCGCCAGTCCCCGAGCGTGCCGGGCGCGCCGGGCAGCGAGGAAGAGACCGTCACCTTCGGCGACTACGAGCTGTCGCTGGCAACCCGCGAACTCAAGCGCGGCGACGAGACGCACATGCTCACCACCGGTGAGTTCGCCGTGCTCAAGGCCCTGGTGATGCACGCCCGCGAGCCGCTGACCCGCGACAAGCTGATGAACCTGGCCCGTGGTCGCGAGTGGGACGCCCTGGAGCGCTCCATCGATGTGCAGATCTCGCGCCTGCGCCGGATGATCGAGCCCGACCCGTCCAAGCCACGCTACATCCAGACCGTATGGGGTGTGGGCTACGTCTTCGTGCCGGACGGAAACGCCGGCAAATGAGCCTGTCGGCTCGTCAGGGTGCAGCAGGGCGACCCATGCGGGTCGCCCTGTTTTCGTCTGTGGCGGCCGGCCTTTTCAGCACAGTAGTTGATCGATGAAAACGCCTCTCTGGTTCCCGCAAAGCTTCTTCGCCCGCACCCTCTGGCTGGTGCTGATCGTCGTGCTGTTCTCCAAGGCACTGACGCTCGTGTACCTGCTGATGAACGAGGACGTGCTGGTCGATCGCCAGTACAGCCACGGCGTAGCCTTGACGTTGCGCGCCTACTGGGCCGCGGATGAAGAGAACCGTGACCAGATCGCCGAGGCGGCCGGCCTGATCCGCGTGACCGGCGCCGGCGTGCCGGAGGGCGAGCAGCACTGGCCCTACAGCGAGATCTACCAGCGCCAGATGCAGGCCGAGCTGGGCGATGACACCGAGGTGCGCCTGCGCATCCACGCGCCGCCCGCGCTGTGGGTGAATGCCCCGAGCCTGGGCCCGGGCTGGCTCAAGGTGCCGCTGTATCCGCACCCGCTGCGTGGGCAGAAGATCTGGAACGTGCTCGGTTGGTTCCTGGCCATCGGCCTGTTGTCCACGGCATCGGCCTGGATTTTCGTGCGCCAGCTCAACCAGCCGCTCAAGCGCCTGGTGTTCGCCGCCCGCCAGCTGGGCCAGGGGCGCAGTGTGCGCCTGCCGATCAGCGACACCCCGAGCGAGATGACCGAGGTGTACCGCGCGTTCAACCAGATGGCCGAGGATGTCGAGCAGGCCGGGCGTGAGCGCGAGCTGATGCTGGCTGGGGTGTCCCATGACCTGCGCACGCCGCTGACCCGGCTGCGCCTGTCGTTGTCTCTGATGAACAACGACAGCGATCTCAGCGAGGACATGGTCCGCGACATCGAGGACATGGACGCGATCCTCGACCAGTTCCTGGCGTTCATTCGGGACGGGCGCGACGAACCGGTGGAGGAGGTCGACCTCAACGACCTGATCTACGAAGTGGTGGCGCCCTACAACCAGCACAAGGAGCAGGTACGGCTGTGCCTGGAGCCTATCCCGCCGTTCCCGCTGCGCCGGGTGTCGCTCAAGCGCATGCTGGGCAACCTGATCGGCAACGCCCTGCATCACGCCGGCAAGGGCGTCGAGGTGGCGGCCTATGTGTCGGGCGACCAGAGCGCGCCGTATGTGGTGCTCAGCGTGCTGGACCGTGGCGCGGGCATCGACGAGTCGGAGCTGGAGACCATCTTCAACCCGTTCATCCGTGGCGACCGGGCACGGGGCGGCAAGGGCACCGGGCTGGGGTTGGCGATCGTCAAGCGCATTGCCGCGCAGCATGGCGGCAACGTGGAGCTGCGCAACCGCTCCGGTGGCGGGATCGAGGCGCGGGTGAGGTTGCCGCTGGGGCTGTTGTTGCCGCGTAATGCCGTGTGATTTCCGGGGCCGCTTTGCGGCCCTTTCGCGACATCAGGCCGCTCTTACAGGACTGCGCGAGTCCCTGTAGGAGCGGCCTTGTGCCGCGATGGGCTGCGCAGCAGCCCCGGAATCTCAGCCCTTGCCCTTGGTCCGCGTCTGATTCGGCCCGCTGTTCTTCTCGAGATGCTCGATGATCATCCCGGCCACGTCCTTGCCGGTGGTTACCTCGATACCCTCAAGCCCCGGCGATGAATTCACCTCCATCACCAGCGGCCCGTGATTGGAGCGCAGGATATCCACCCCCGCCACGCTCAGGCCCATGACCTTCGCCGCGCGAATGGCGGTCATGCGCTCCTCGGGGGTGATCTTGATCAGGCTGGCCACGCCACCGCGGTGCAGGTTGGAGCGAAACTCGCCCGGCTTGGCCTGGCGCTTCATCGAGGCGATCACCTTGTCGCCCACCACGAAGCAGCGGATGTCGGCGCCCCCGGCCTCCTTGATGTATTCCTGGACCATGATGTTCTGCTTCAGGCCCATGAACGCCTCGATCACCGATTCGGCGGCCTTGGTGGTCTCGCACAGCACCACGCCGATGCCCTGGGTGCCTTCGAGCACCTTGATCACCAGCGGCGCGCCGTTGACCATCTGGATCAGGTCGGGGATATCGTCCGGCGAGTGGGCGAAACCGGTGATCGGCAGGCCGATACCGCGCCGAGACAGCAGCTGCAGCGAGCGCAGCTTGTCCCGTGAGCGGGCAATGGCCACCGACTCGTTGAGCGGATACACGCCCATCATCTCGAACTGGCGCAGCACCGCGCAGCCATAGAAGGTGACCGATGCGCCGATGCGCGGGATCACTGCATCGAACCCCTCCAGCGGCTTGCCGCGGTAATGGATCTGCGGCTTGTGGCTGGCGATGTTCATATAGGCCCGGAGCGTGTCGATCACCACCACTTCGTGGCCCCGCTGGGTACCGGCCTCGACCAGGCGGCGGGTGGAATACAGACGCGGATTGCGCGACAGCACAGCGATCTTCATGCAGCACCTGTGACAGGGGAAAGGGTGGCCGGGAAGGCCGGTTTGTCCTGGACGTACTTAAGGCCTGGGTTGACCACCAGCTGGCCATGGATGAGCGCCTTCGAGCCGAGCAGCAGCCGATAGCGCATGCTCTTGCGGCAGGCCAGGGTGAACTCGACCTCCCAGACCCGGTCGCCGAGCGCCAGGGCCGTCCGGATCACGTAGCGGACCTGGGCCTGGCCGTTGGAGCTCTTGATGGTCTTCATGGTCACCAGCGGCGCCTCGCAACGCCGGTGGCGCAGCTGCACCACCGAGCCCAGGTGCGCAGTGAAGCGCACCCATGGCTGGCCATCGCGCTCGAACGGTTCGACCTCGGTGGCATGCAGGCTGGAGGTGCTGGCGCCGGTGTCGATCTTGGCGCGCAGCCCGGCGACACCCAGCTCGGGCAGGGCGACCCACTCGCGCAGGCCGATCACAGTCAGGTGGTCAAATGTCTTCACGAAGCGTGCCCTGCGGATATGGAGGTGAACTGTAATGACGGCACGGACTTTTTGCATCCGTCAGTCACGGTAGTACAGTTCCGTGAAAGACAGAGTTCGAGGAAAGACCATGGCACAAAAGCCTGAAGACGACGACAAGGTCCGCCTGGACAAATGGCTGTGGGCGGCGCGCTTCTACAAGACCCGCGCCCTGGCCAAGGCGGCGATCGAAAGCGGCAAGGTGCACTGCCGGGGCGAGCGCTGCAAGCCGGGCAAGGAGCCGCGGGTGGGCGACGAGTTCGTGCTGCGCACCGGTTTCGACGAGCGCACCGTGGTGGTCAGGGCATTGTCGGTGGTGCGCCGCGGCGCGCCCGAGGCGCAGGCGCTGTATGAGGAAACGGCCGAAAGCATGAAGCGCCGCGAACAGGCGGCCGAGATGCGCAAGGCGGGCGCGCTGGGCATGACCAGCGACGGGCGACCGAACAAGAAGCAGCGGCGCCAGATCCATCAGTTGCACGGCAGTTTCGATTGATCGGGGCTGTCGTTTGGTTCGTTGCAACCAGCCCTTGCAACATTCGGTAACTCCTCGGCAGATGAGCAAGAAAATGGGATTCACTACCATTTACAGCTCTCAATCCAGCGAGGAGTACCCCCGATGTTGCCCCGCAAGCCCCTACTGGCCGCCCTGGCCCTCACTCTGTTCGGCGGCACCGCCCAGGCGGCGGATGAAGTGGTGGTGTACTCCTCGCGCATCGACGAGCTGATCAAGCCGGTGTTTGACGCCTATACCGCCAAGACCGGCGTCAAGATCAAGTTCATCACCGACAAGGAAGCCCCGTTGATGCAGCGCATCAAGGCCGAGGGCGAGAACGGCGTGGCTGATCTGCTGCTCACCGTCGATGCCGGCAACCTCTGGCAGGCCGAGCAGATGGGCATCCTGCAGCCGATCAAGTCGGCGGTCATCGACCAGAACATCCCGCCGCAATACCGCGCCTCGTCCCATGACTGGACCGGCCTGAGCCTGCGCGCGCGGACCATCGCCTACTCCACCGACCGGGTCAAACCGGGGGAGCTCAGCACTTACGAGGCCCTGGCCGACAAGAACTGGGAGGGCCGCCTGTGCCTGCGCACGGCGAAGAAGGTCTACAACCAGTCGCTGGCCGCCACGCTGATCGAGAACCACGGCGAGGCCGCGACCGAGAAGCTGATCAAGGGCTGGGTCAACAACCTGTCCACCGATGTGTTCTCCGACGACACCGCAGTAATCCAGGCCATCGCCGCCGGCCAGTGCGATGTGGGCATCGTCAACACCTACTACTACGGGCGCCTGCACAAGGAAAAACCTGATCTGCCGGTGAAGCTGTTCTGGCCCAACCAGGGTGATCGTGGCGTGCACGTCAACCTGTCGGGCATCGGCCTGACCAAGCATGCACCGCATCCGGAAGCTGCGAAGAAACTGGTGGAGTGGATGACCGGCGAGGAGGCGCAAAAACTGTTCGCCGACATCAACCAGGAGTTCCCGGCCAACCCGAAGGTCAAGCCTTCGGCGGAAGTCGCGGCCTGGGGCAGCTTCAAGGCCGACAGCATTCCGGTGGAAGTCGCCGGCAAGCGCCAGGCCGAAGCGATTCGCTTGATGGACCGGGCTGGCTGGAACTGAGCCTGTCGCCTTATCCTTGAGAACCAATCGCGGGGCAAGCCCGCTCCCACGAACCATGCGGACGTGGGAGCGGGCTTGCCCCGCGATGCTATCGCCCAGCCATCGAGATCTTCGATTTGCCCCACACCCCCCAACGCCGCTGGTACCTACCAGTCTCCCTGACCGCTGCCCTGGTCCTGCTCCCACTGAGCGTCCTGCTACTATCCTGGCAATCGGTCGACATACAGATCTGGTCGCACCTGCTCGACACCCAGATGAGCCGCCTGCTGGGTAACACTCTCACGTTGGTGGTCGGCGTTGGCGCCGGCGTGACCGTACTGGGCGTGAGCCTGGCCTGGCTGACCAGCCTCTGCGAATTCCCCGGTCGGCGCTGGCTGGACTGGGCGCTGATGCTACCGTTCGCGATTCCGGCCTATGTCCTGGCGTTCGTCTTCGTCGGCCTGCTCGACTTCGCAGGCCCCGTGCAGACGGCCCTGCGCGAGGTGTTCGGGCCCATGCGCCTGCCACGGGTACGTTCCACCGGCGGGGTGATCACAGTATTGGTGCTGGTGTTCTATCCCTACGTCTACCTGCTGGCGCGCACCGCGTTCCTGGCCCAGGGCAAGGGCCTGATGGAGGCCGCGCGGGTGCTCGGGCTGTCGCCGCTGCAGGCGTTCTGGCGGGTGGCCTTGCCCATGGCGCGCCCGGCCATCGGCGCCGGCATCGCCCTGGCGCTGATGGAAACCCTGGCCGATTTCGGCGCGGTGGCGGTGTTCAACTTCGACACCTTCACCACGGCCATCTACAAGACCTGGTACGGCTTCTTCAGCCTGTCCAGCGCGGCGCAGCTGGCCAGCCTGCTGCTGCTGGCGGTGATGCTGGTGCTGTATGGCGAGCGCCGCGCACGGGGGGCCAGCCGCAGTGGCAACGAGCGGCCACGAGGGCAGGCGCTGTATCACTTGCGAGGCATCAAGGCCCTGGCCGCCAGCGGCTGGTGCCTGCTGGTGTTCGCCTGCGCCTTCGTCATCCCGATGCTGCAGCTGCTGGCGTGGTTCTGGCAGCGCGGCCGGCACGACCTGGACGAGCGCTACCTCGGCCTGGTCATGCACACCCTGTACCTCGGCGCCATGGCGGCGCTGATCACGGTCAGCGTGGCCATGCTGATGGCCTTCGCCCGGCGCCAGGCGCCGACCACGGCCATCCGTGCCGGGGTCGGCCTGGCCAACCTTGGCTATGCCTTGCCGGGTTCGGTGCTGGCCGTATCGATCATGCTGGCGTTCAGCTACCTGGACAACCAGCTGGTGATACCGCTGTCGCAGTGGTTGGGCGGGGCGGGCAAGCCATTGTTGCTGGGCAGCCTGTCGGCCCTGCTGCTGGCCTACCTGGTGCGGTTCATCGCCGTGGCCTATGGCCCGCTGGAAAGCAGCCTGGAGCGGATCCGCCCGTCGTTGCCGGAGGCGTCACGCAGCCTCGGGGTCGCCGGGCCGGGATTGTTTTTCAAGGTGTATCTGCCGCTGCTGGTGCCCGGTGCGCTCAGCGCCGCCCTGCTGGTGTTCGTCGACGTGTTGAAGGAGATGCCGGCGACACTGCTGATGCGCCCATTCGGCTGGGACACCCTGGCCGTGCGGGTGTTCGAGATGACCAGCGAGGGCGAATGGGCACGGGCCTCGCTGCCGGCCCTGACCCTGGTGCTGGTCGGCCTGCTGCCGGTGATCGGCCTGATCCGTCGCTCGGCCCATCGTCCGGGCCACCCGCGCTGAGGGTGCCACGCAGCGTCCTTGCGGCTACAATGCGCGGCATTCGCAGCGACGGGTCCTACAAAAACAGGTGATGATTGAACATCGCCGACCGCCGCCGCCTCGCCACGCCCGGAAGGAGAAACCCATGGGACAGCGTACGCCTCTGTATGACCTGCACCTGGCGCTCGGCGCCAAGACGGTCGATTTCGGCGGATGGGACATGCCCCTGCATTACGGCTCGCAAGTCGAGGAGCACCACCAGGTGCGCAGTGACTGCGGGGTCTTCGATGTCTCCCACATGACCGTCATCGATATCGACGGTTGCGCCGCCACGCCCTGGCTGCAACACCTGCTGGCCAATGACGTGACGCGTCTGGAAAACCCCGGCAAGGCCCTCTACAGTCCCCTGCTCAACGCCGATGGCGGAGTGATCGACGACCTGATCGCCTACCGCACCGAGGACGGCTACCGCCTGGTGGCCAACGCCGCCACCCGCGACAAGGTACTGGCCTGGCTGCAGGCGCGCAGCGAAGGTTTCAAGGTCAGCTTCAAGGTCCGCCCCGAACTGGCCATCCTCGCCATCCAGGGCCCTCATGCCCGGGAAAAGGTCGCCGCCCTGCTCAGCGCCTCGCGTGCCGCGCTGATCCGCGAGCTGCGCCCCTTCGAAGGCCTCGCCGACGGTGACTGGTTCATCGCCCGCACCGGTTACACCGGCGAGGACGGCCTGGAGATCATCCTTCCCGGCGAGCAGGCCCCGGCGTTCTTCAACGACCTGGTCGGCGCCGGCATCGCCCCGAGCGGCCTGGGGGCGCGCGACACCCTGCGCCTGGAAGCCGGCATGAACCTGTACGGCCAGGACATCGACGAAGCCCACACCCCGCTGACCTCCAATCTGGGCTGGAGCGTCGCCTGGGAGCCGGCGGGCCGCGAGTTCATCGGCCGTGCCGGCCTGCTGGCGGAAATCGAGCAGGGCGTGAAGGAAAAACTGGTCGGCCTGGTGCTCGAGGAGCGTGGTGTTCTTCGTGCCCACCAGGTGGTCCGTGTATCCGGGATTGGCGAAGGAGAGATCACCAGTGGTAGTTTCTCGCCTACGCTGAGCAAATCCATTGCCCTGGCCCGCGTGCCCATGGCCACCGGCGACCGCGCCGAAGTGGAGATCCGTGGCAAGTGGTACCCGGTGCGGGTGGTCAAGCCGACCTTCGTGCGCCATGGCAAGATCCTGATCTGATTATCCAAATGGCGGGCCGACCGCTGACCCTAACGAGGAATACAAGACAATGAGCCAAATCCCCGCCGACCTGCGTTATGCCGAAAGCCATGAATGGGCCCGCCTGGAAGCCGATGGCACCGTGACCGTGGGCATCAGCGACCACGCCCAGGCCGCACTGGGTGACGTGGTGTTCGTCGAGCTGGCCGAAGTCGGCAAGGTGTTCGCCGCCGGCGACGCCGCTGGCGTGGTCGAGTCGGTCAAGGCTGCCTCGGACATCTATGCGCCGGTGGGCGGCGAGGTGATCGCGGTCAATGAAGAACTGGCCGACAGCCCGGAACTGCTCAACGAAGAGCCCTACGAATCGTGGATCTTCAAGCTGAAGCCGAGCGACAAGTCCGAGCTGGAAAAGCTGCTGGATGCCGCTGGTTACGCAGCCCTGATCGGCGAGTGACAATACCGGCCTCATCGCGGGGCAAGCCCGCTCCCACGCATGGTACACATCGTGGGAGCGGGCTTGCCCCGCGATGAGGCCTGCACTGCAAATGCAATAATCCCCGCACATTTGGCAATCCTTCCTAGACTTGTAAGTCTCCCTTGAGAACTGGTCCAGGAAGAGATCGTCGCCATGTCCCAGTCGCCATCCCTGCATCAACTGCAAGAGCCCAACCCTTTCCTGCGTCGCCACCTGGGACCCGATGCCCAGGAGCAGCAGGCCATGCTCGACGTCCTCGGCGTCGCCAGCCGCAGCGAACTGATCGAGCAGACGGTACCGCCGGGCATCCGCTTCAACCGCCCGCTGGACCTGCCGCCGGCCCTCGATGAGCAGGCCGCGCTGGCCAGGCTGGCGAGCCATGCCGCGCAGAACCAGCTGTGGACCAGCCTGATCGGCATGGGCTATCACGCGACCATCACCCCCACCGTCATCCTGCGCAACGTGCTGGAGAATCCCGGCTGGTACACCGCCTACACGCCCTATCAGCCGGAGATCGCCCAGGGGCGGCTGGAGGCGCTGCTGAACTACCAGCAGATGGTCATCGACCTCACCGGCTTGGCGCTGGCCAATGCCTCGTTGCTCGACGAGGCCACCGCCGCCGCCGAGGCCATGGCCCTGGCCAAGCGCGTGGCGCGCAGCAAGAGCAACGCCTTCTTCGCCGACGAACACTGCCACCCGCAGACCCTGTCGGTGCTCAAGACCCGTGCCGAGGGCTTCGGTTTCGAGCTGATCATCGATTCTGTGGATAACCTGGCCAAGCACAAGGTGTTCGGGGCGTTGCTGCAGTACCCGGATACCCATGGCGAGGTGCGCGACCTGCGCCCGCTGATCGACCAGTTGCACGCCCAGCAGGCCCTGGCCTGCGTCGCCGCCGACATCCTCAGCCTGGTGGTGCTCACGCCGCCGGGCGAACTGGGGGCCGATGTGGTGCTCGGCTCGACCCAGCGTTTTGGCGTGCCGATGGGCTACGGCGGGCCGCACGCGGCCTATTTTGCCTGCCGCGACGACTACAAGCGGGCCATGCCCGGGCGCATCATCGGGGTGTCCCGCGATGCCCGCGGCAACACCGCGCTGCGCATGGCCCTGCAGACCCGCGAGCAACACATTCGTCGGGAGAAGGCCAACTCCAATATCTGCACGGCCCAGGTGCTGCTGGCCAACATCGCCGGCTTCTACGCCGTCTACCACGGCCCTGAAGGCCTGCAACGCATCGCCCAGCGGGTGCACCGGCTGACCTTCATCCTCGCCGCCGGCCTCGAAGCCAAGGGCATCAAGCGCCTCAACCAGCACTTCTTCGACACCCTGACCCTGGACGTCGGCGGCACCCAGGCGGCAATCATCGAGAGCGCCGAGGCCGCGCGTATCAACCTGCGCATCCTCGGGCGCGGGCATCTGGGGGTGAGCCTGGACGAAACCTGTAACGAAGCCACGGTGCTCAAGCTGCTGGATATCTTCCTCGGCGTCGATCATGGCCTGGACATCGCCATGCTCGATCAGCAGGTGCTGCCCGAAGGCATCCCCGGCGCGCTGGTGCGGCGTACGCCGATCCTCGGGCACGCGGTGTTCAACCTGCACCACAGCGAAACCGAGATGCTGCGCTACCTCAAGCAGCTGGAGAACAAGGACCTGGCGCTGAACCAGTCGATGATCCCGCTGGGCTCGTGCACCATGAAGCTTAACGCCAGCAGCGAGATGATCCCCATCACCTGGCCGGAGTTCGCCCAGCCGCATCCCTTTGCCCCGGCCGCCCAGGTGCAAGGCTACAAGGCGATGATCGACGAGCTGGAAAGCTGGTTGTGCGCGATCACCGGCTTCGACGCCATCTGCATGCAGCCCAACTCCGGCGCCCAGGGCGAATACGCCGGGCTCATGGCCATCACCCGTTACCACCGCAGCCGTCACCAGCCCGGGCGCACCTTGTGCCTGATTCCGTCCTCGGCCCATGGCACCAACCCGGCATCGGCGCAGATGGCCGGCATGGAGGTGGTGATCGTCGAGTGCGACGAAGACGGCAACGTCGATCTCGACGACCTCAAGGCCAAGGCCCACGCCGCCGGCGAGCGGCTGTCATGCCTGATGGTGACCTACCCCTCCACCCACGGCGTGTACGAGGAGGGGATCCGTGAGATCTGCGAGGTGGTGCACCAGTACGGAGGGCAGGTGTACATGGACGGCGCCAACCTCAATGCCCAGGTGGGGCTGGCACGGCCAGCGGACATCGGTGCCGACGTCTCGCACATGAACCTGCACAAGACCTTCTGCATCCCCCATGGCGGCGGTGGCCCGGGCATGGGCCCGATCGGCATCCGCGCCCACCTCAAGCCGTTCGTCGCCAGCCATCCGGTGGTGCCGGTGCCCGGGCTGGAGCCGACCAACAGCGCGGTGAGCGCGGCGCCCTGGGGCAGTGCCAGCATCCTGCCGATCAGCTGGATGTACATCGCCATGATGGGGCCGCAACTGGCTGACGCCAGCGAGGTGGCGATCCTGTCCGCCAACTACCTGGCCAGCCAGCTGCGCGATGCCTTCCCGGTGCTCTACCGTGGGCGCAACCAGCGGGTCGCCCACGAGTGCATCTTCGACCTGCGGCCGCTCAAGGCGCTGACCGGCATCACCGAGGAGGATGTGGCCAAGCGCCTGATGGACTACGGCTTCCATGCGCCGACCATGTCGTTCCCGGTGCCGGGCACGCTGATGGTCGAGCCCACCGAGAGCGAGTCGAAGGCCGAACTGGACCGTTTCGTCGAGGCGATGCTGGCGATCAGGGCGGAAATCGCCGAGGTACAGGAGGGCAACTGGCCGACCGAGGACAATCCGCTCAAGCATGCGCCGCACACCCTGGCCGATGTGCTGGCGCCGTGGGACCGGCCATACAGCATCGAGCAGGGCATCGCCCCCAGCGCTCACGCGCGCCAGCATAAATACTGGCCGGCGGTGAACCGGGTCGACAACGTGTATGGGGACAGGAATCTGTTCTGTGCGTGCGTGCCGGTGGAGGCGTATCGCTGAGAGGGGTTCCTTGCTCCCATGTAGGAGCGGCCTTGTGCCGCGAAAGGGCCGCAGAGCGGCCCCAGGATTTCAGCGTTGACGCAAAGATCGCCGGGGCCGCTCTGCGGCCCTTTCGCGGCACAAGGCCGCTCCTACAAGGGGTAGAGTTTTATTCGGCCATGGCGTTCTTGGCCAGGATCGCGTTGGCCAGTTCCATGTCGCTGGCCTGGACGCCCGGGTTGTCCGCGCGTACCTGGCGGATCGCGGCTTCCAGGAACGGACCGCGGATGGCGCCTTCACTGGCGACGAAGCTGCCGGCGTCGTCCTGGGCGGCGACGATCAGCTTGTGGTCCTTGAAGGTCAGGTAGGTCGAGGCAGTGGTGGCACCGGAGGAGATGACGTTGCGCCAGAACGTGTCGGCCATGGCGGAGCCAAGGGGCAGCGAGCAGAGGACGGTGGCTGCGATGGCTGTTTTGAAACGCATGATGAATCACCTCGGTCGATGAGGGCTGTCGGAATGCCGGTTTGATCCGGTTTACCGCTGCCAAGTTCCCGACCACACAGGGGATTTCTTACTTATCCACAGACCCGCAGCACTTCCTCCAGGGAGGTCAGCCGTTGCTCGGCCAGCCGGCGCCCGCAGCGGCGCAGGTCGTGCAGGCCATCGGCGGCCGCCTGCTGGCGCAGCGCCTCCAGGTCGGCGCCCGGGGTGATGCGCTGGCGCAGCGCGCTGCCGACCCGGAGCAGCTCGAACAGCCCGGTGCGGCCATGAAAGCCGCTGCCCCGGCAGGTCTGGCAGGCGGGGCGATCGGCATGCTCCACGCCATGACAGTCCGGACATAGGGTGCGCACCAGTCGTTGGGCCATGACCCCGAGCAACGTGGCCCTGATCAGGTAGTCGGCCACCTTCAGCTCCTGCAGGCGGGTGATCGCCGCGCAGGCATCGTCGGTGTGCAGGGTGGACAGCACCAGGTGGCCGGTCAAGGCCGCCTGTACCGCCACCTGGGCGGTTTCCTGATCGCGGATCTCGCCGATCATGATGATGTCCGGGTCTTGCCGCAGCAGGGCGCGCACGCCTTCGGCGAAGCCCAGGCCCAGGCCGGGTTGCACCTGCAACTGGTTGATCGCCGGCTCCAGGCGCTCGATGGGGTCTTCGATGCTGCACAGGTTGACCTGGGGCGTGGCTAGGTGGCGCAGGCTGGCGTACAGGGTGCTGGTCTTGCCCGAACCGGTGGGGCCGGTCACCAGCAGGATGCCCTGGCGCCGCTGCAGCAGGGCTTTCCACTGGGCCAGCAAGGGCGCCTCCAGGCCAAGGTGTTCGAGGGCTTCGTGGCATAGCTGCGGATCGAACAGGCGCAGCACCAGCTTCTCGCCGAATGGCGTGGGCAGCGTGGACAGGCGCAGTTCGATCTGCGCGCCATCCGGCAGGCGGCTTTTCAGGCGACCGTCCTGTGGCCGGCGTTTCTCCGCCACGTTCATCCGGCCCAAGTGCTTCAGGCGGCTGACCATGGCCAGGGCGACGCCCGCCGGGAAGGCGTAGACAGGGTACAGCAGGCCATCGATGCGCAGGCGCAGGTGACCCTGTTCGCGGCGCGGTTCCAGGTGGATATCGCTGGCGCGTTGCTCGATGGCGTACTGCAGCATCCAGTCGACGATGCGCACCACATGTTGATCCTCGGCGCCCGCCTGGGCCTGGCTGGCGCCCAGCTCCAGCAGTTGCTCCAGCTCGCCGAGCCCGGTTGCCGGGGGCTGTCCGGCGCCGCGCAGCGAATGCGCGAGGCCGAAGAAGGTGGACGTCAGCTGGCGGATCTGCCGTGGGCTGGCCAGCACACGCTTCACGCGCTTGCCCAGGCCTTGGCTCAGGTCGGCTTCCCAGTCACGTCGATAGGGTTGGGCGCTGGCCACGGTCACGCTGCTGTCATCCAGCGCCACGGCGAGGATACCGTGACGCTCGGCGAAGGCTGCGGACATCAGGTTGGCGACCTGTGCCAGGTCGACCTGCAGCGGGTCGATGTGCAAAAACGGCTGGCCTACCTGGTCGGCCAGCCAGTGGCAGAGCGCATCGAGGTTCAGGCGCTGGCCAGGGTGCAACGGGTCCGGCAGGGCCAGCTCGGCGATCAGCTCCAGGGGATGTTCGTCGGGGTGTTGCCTGGCCCGCTCGAGCGCCTTGAGCGCGTCGCACGCGGCGATCCGCTGTTCGGCGAGCAAGGCGTCGAGCAGCCGGTTCAGGTCCAGGTCTTGGCTAGCGTTGGCGAACATGGCGATATCCCTGCCAGGTGATCCATGACGCTGGCAAGGCTAGCCAGAGGGCGCGCCGGTCGGGTGAATAAAGGGTTTCGGAATCTTGCCGGAGCGCGATCAGGCCGAGGCGGCCTGCGCCAGGCGTGGCCGGCACTCCAGGCTGACATCGGCCACGCAGACCAGGTTGCGCAGCTTCTGCGCGATGACTTCGGCGCGGTGCCAGCTCAGGCCGCCGATGCCGATTTCCATGTCCAGCAGGTCATCGCACTGGTTGACCCGCACGCTGTGCGGCGTAAGGAACTGCAGGGCGAACAGGTTGAGCACGCGGCACAGGCTGTCCGGTTCCGCCTCGGCCTGCAGGCGATAGTGGACAGTGCTGTGGGCGGTGTTGGCGGCCCAGGCGTCGATCCTGGGGTGTTCGGCTGCGTGCATGGCGTTTCTCCGCGAAATTGGAGAAATTCTTGCACGTTGGTGGTGGTATTTTTTCGCTATGATTTAAGTATTTTGTATTGTTTGCGAATAATTCAATTCGCAAAGTCAGACTTTGGAGAATTGATGATGCATGGCGAACTGGATGCCTATGATCGGCGGATCCTCGAACTGCTGCAGGAGGACGCGTCACTGTCCAGCGCGCAGATCGCCGAGCGTGTGGGCCTGTCGCAGTCGCCGTGCTGGCGGCGCATCCAGCGCTTGAAGGAGGAGGGCGTGATCCGTGGGCAGGTGACCCTGCTGGATCGCAAGAAGGTGGGGCTGAACACGCAGATCTTTGCCGAAGTGAAGCTCAACGCCCACGGGCGGTCGAACTTCGCCGAGTTCACCGAGGCCATCCGCGGTTTTCCCGAAGTGCTGGAATGCTACGTGCTGATGGGGGCGGTGGACTTCCTGCTGCGCATTGTCACCTCGGATATCGAGGCTTACGAGCGGTTCTTCTTCGAAAAGCTATCGAACGTGCCGGGTATCCAGGAAGTGAATTCGATCGTGGCGTTGTCGGAGATCAAGTCGACCACCAGCTTGCCGTTGAGACCCTGAAGCGTCGATCGCGGGGCAAGCCCACTCCCGCGCAGTGCAGGAGCGGGCAGTACAGACTCAGGCCTTGAGCAGGTGCTTCCAGGCGCGGTTCTGCTCGATGGCGCGGGCCTGCTCGATGCGGGCTTCGAGCAGTTCTTCCTTGCCTTCTTCGACCAGCGGCTGCTCGGCCAGCTCGTGCAGCTTGTTCAGCTCGCCGTAGAGGCGGTCCTGCTGTGGCAGGTCCAGTACCTGGCGGGCGTGGTGCAGCCAGGTCTGCACGCATTCGATGCGTGGCAGCTGCTCGGCCAGGTCTTCCGGGCGCTGCACGTACAGCGGCAGCTTCAGGGCGCGGGACTCCTCGCCCAGCAGGTGCTGCAGCCAGCTGGCCAGCTGCGCCTTGCCCTGGCGCTCGCCACGGCCCTTGCGCTCGGCGGTCCAGGCGCGGGCGCTCAGCCAGCGCGCGGTCTCCAGGGAGAACTGGCCCCAACGCGGGTCTTCCAGCTCTTCGGCGAACTGCTCGGGGGCGGCGCGGCGAATGTCCTCGTCATCGTTGCCGGCCAGCACCAGCGGGCGCCAGTCTTCCAGCAGCGCGTCGAGGCTGGCGCGCAGGGCGCGAGTGGTTGGGCGCGGCGCGGCCTGGCCAAGGCTGGCGGTGAGGGCGCGCAGTTCGGCCAGGCAGCGAACCCAGTCCTGCAGCAGGCGCCAGTGGCCATTGTGGCGATACTGCTCGGCCAGGCGCTGGCTGCTGCCCAGCAGTTGCCAGGCGAGGGCGGCATAGGCGTCGTCCAGCGGCATCTCGGCCTGCAGTTCGGTCACCGGCAGGCCCAGCTCGTAGCTGTCCGGATCGAGCAGGCGGTAGCCGCGCTCGGCCTTGCTGATGTCGCAGGGCATCAGCGGCAGGCTGGCGGCCAACTCGGCGGCCAGCTCCAGCAGCGCCTCAGGGGTGCCTTCACGCAGTTCCAGCTCCAGCTCGCAGATTTCTTCCTTGCGCTTGCCTGCGATCACGAAACCTTGGTCCAGCGCGGCCTCGATCACTACCTTCGCCTTGCCGCGGCCCCAAGCGATCTCGGCGTACTCGCGGGTGAAGTCGGTGGTGAACAGCGGCTTGATGGTCTTCTTGTCCAGCTCGGCCAGTTGCTCGGGCCAGCAGGTGGCGTCGAGCTTCTTCAGGTCGAGCTTGACCTTGTCCAGGTGCCACTCGTGCTCGTTGCGCTCGGACAGCCCGGCGACGCTCTGGCCACGGCACTTGAGGGTCTGGATGATGACCTCGCCATCGCGGCGCAGGCGCAGGGCGACGCGGGCGGCGGACAGGTCGCGCTCCGGGGTGTCGAAGTACTGGTTGAGCAGTTCGCGGGTCTGCCAGCCAGACTTGTTGCGCTTCTTCAGCAGGGGGTGCTCGCGCAGCGCGGCAAGGGTCTCGCGGCTGGCGCGGAGTTTGAGTTCGGTTTCTTTGTGCATCGCGGGCTCGGGAAGGGGCGTCGTAGGCGTGCAGTCTACCGTAGTTACGGCCTGAATCCTTGTTCGTGGGAGCGGGCTTGCCCCGCGATGCTTTCGCGTTGCTATGATGGGCCACGCTTCCGAGGAGTCCGCGCATGCCGTTGCCGTCGCTGAAAGACCAGTTCGCCGCCCTGATCGCCGCGCCCTCGGTCAGTTGCACCCAGCCTGCGCTGGACCAGTCCAACCGCGCGGTCATCGACCTGCTGGCCGGCTGGCTGGGCGACCTGGGGTTCACCTGCGAGATCCAGCAGGTCAGCCCCGGCAAGTTCAACCTTCTCGCCAGCCGCGGCACCGGCCCGGGCGGCCTGGTGCTGGCCGGGCACAGCGATACCGTGCCCTACGACCCGCAACTGTGGAGCAGCGATCCGCTCAAGCTGACCGAGGTTGATGGCCGCTGGGTCGGGCTGGGTAGCTGCGACATGAAGGGCTTCTTCGCCCTGGTCATCGATGCGGTCATCCCGCTGCTCGAGCACGATTTCAAGCAACCGCTGCTGATCCTCGCCACCTGCGACGAGGAAAGCTCGATGTCCGGCGCCCGCGCCCTGGCCGAGGCCGGCCAGCCGCTCGGACGGGCGGCGGTGATCGGCGAACCCACCGGGCTCAAGCCGATCAGGATGCACAAGGGCATCCTCATGGACCGCATCGATATCCTCGGGCGCAGTGGCCATTCGTCGGATCCGAGCCTGGGCCGCAGTGCCATGGAAGCCATGCACGCGGTGATGGGCGAGCTCATGGGCCTGCGTCGCACCTGGCAGGAGCAGTACCGCAACCCGCAGTTCACGGTGCCGACGCCAACCCTGAACTTCGGCTGCATCCATGGCGGCGACAACCCCAACCGCATCTGTGGCCAGTGCACCCTGGAATTCGACCTGCGCCCGCTGCCGGGCATGGATGTAGAGCAGCTGCGCGCGGCGATCCGCGGCAGGATCGCGCCACTGGCCGAGCGCCACGACGTGCGTATCGACTATGCGCCGCTGTTCCCCGAAGTGCCGCCGTTCGAGCAGAACGCCGACAGCGAACTGGTGCACCTGGCCGAACGCCTGACCGGCCACCGCGCCGAAGCGGTGGCCTTCGGCACCGAAGCGCCTTATCTTCAGCAGCTCGGTTGCCAGACCATCGTGCTCGGCCCGGGGGACATCGCCTGTGCCCACCAGCCCGGCGAATACCTTGAAATGTCACGAATCGAGCCTACCGTGCGTCTATTGCGTGACCTGATCCGGCACTATTGCCTGAGCCATTGATCTTTCCCTGAGCAGAGGAGACCGCGTGTGACCGCAAGCCTGTTCCGACGATGACTTTCGAACGTTGTGCGCTTTTTCGTTCTCCGTTCACTTATCCACAGGCCCTGTCATGCCCGATTACGTCAACTGGCTGCGTCATGCGTCTCCCTACATCAACGCCCACCGCGACTGCACCTTCGTGGTCATGCTCCCCGGTGACGGCGTCGAACACCCGAACTTCGGCAACATCGTCCACGACCTGGTGCTGCTGCACAGCCTTGGCGTGCGCCTGGTGCTGGTCCATGGCTCGCGCCCGCAGATCGAAAGCCGCCTGGCCGCGCGCGGCCTGACCCCGCACTACCATCACGGCATGCGCATTACCGACGCGGCGACGCTCGATTGCGTGATCGATGCGGTCGGCGCCCTGCGCCTGGCCATCGAGGCGCGCCTGTCGATGGACATGGCGGCCTCGCCGATGCAGGGCTCGCGCCTGCGGGTGGCCTCCGGCAACCTGGTCACCGCACGGCCGATCGGCGTGCTCGAAGGGGTCGACTACCACCACACCGGCGAGGTGCGCCGGGTCGACCGCAAGGGCATCAACCGCCTGCTCGACGAGCGCTCCATCGTGCTGCTGTCGCCGCTGGGCTATTCGCCGACCGGCGAGATTTTCAACCTCGCCTGCGAGGACGTGGCCACCCGCGCCGCCATCGAGCTGGGCGCCGACAAGCTGCTGCTGTTCGGCGCCGAACCGGGACTGCTGGACGAGCGTGGCCAGCTGGTGCGCGAGCTGCGGCCGCAGCAGATCGCCCCGCACCTGCAGCGCCTGGGCAGCGACTACCAGGCCGAGCTGCTGGACGCCGCCGCCGAGGCCTGCAAGGGCGGCGTGGCGCGCAGCCATATCGTCAGCTATGCCGAGGACGGTGCGCTGCTGACCGAGCTGTTCACCCGTGGCGGTGGCGGTACGTTGGTGTCCCAGGAGCAGTTCGAAGTGGTGCGCGAGGCGACCATCGAGGATGTGGGCGGCCTGCTGGAGCTGATCAGCCCGCTGGAAGAGCAGGGCATCCTGGTGCGCCGTTCGCGCGAGGTGCTGGAGCGGGAGATCGAGCAGTTCAGCGTGGTCGAGCGCGAGGGCATGATCATCGCCTGCGCGGCGCTGTACCCGATTGCCGACTCCGAGGCCGGGGAGCTGGCGTGCCTGGCAGTGAACCCGGAGTACCGGCATGGCGGGCGTGGCGACGAACTGCTCGAGCGCATCGAGGAGCGGGCGCGCAAGCTGGGGCTCAATACCCTGTTCGTGCTGACGACCCGGACCGCGCACTGGTTCCGAGAGCGAGGCTTCGCGCCCAGTGGCGTGGAACGGCTGCCGGCGGCGCGGGCTTCGCTGTACAACTACCAGCGCAATTCGAAGATCTTCGAGAAGCCGCTCTGACAGTAAATACGGCCCTTGTAGGAGCGGCCTTGTGCCGCGAAAGGGCCGCGCAGCGGCCCCGGCAATTTCAGAATTGATGCACAAATCTTGGGGGCGCTTCGCACCCCTTTCGCGGCACAAGGCCGCTCCTACACATGGATGGGTGTATCTGCGGGCCAAACAAAAACGCCGCCCTTGTGGGCGGCGTTTTCGTTTACACGGTATGCAGGTACCAGTTGTACTCGAGGTCGGAGATCGAATGCTCGAACTCCTCCAGCTCGCTCTCCTTGCACGCGACGAAGATGTCGATGTACTTCGGATCGATGTACTTGTTGAGGATCTCGCTGTCGTCCAGCTCGCGCAGGGCATCGCGCAGGTTGTTCGGCAGGCTCTGCTCCAACTGCTCGTACGAGTTGCCTTCGATCGGCTCGCCCGGTTCGATCTTGTTGGTCAGACCGTGGTGCACGCCGGCCAGCACGGCGGCCATCATCAGGTACGGGTTGGCGTCGGCGCCGGCCACCCGGTGCTCGATGCGCACGGCGTCCGCCGAACCGGTCGGCACGCGCAGGGCCACGGTGCGGTTGTCCAGGCCCCAGCTCGGTGCGTTCGGCACGTAGAACTGCGCGCCGAAACGGCGGTACGAGTTGACGTTCGGGCAGAGGAACGCCATCGAAGCGGGCAGGGTCTCGAGCACACCGCCGACAGCGTGACGTAGCGCGGCGTTCTGCTCGGGATCCTCGCTGGTGAAGATGTTGTTGCCATCCTTGTCCAGCACGGAGATGTGTACATGCAGGCCGTTGCCTGCCTGGCCCGGGTAGGGCTTGGCCATGAACGTGGTGTCCATTTCATGGTCGTAGGCGATGTTCTTGATCAGGCGCTTGAGCAGCACCGCGTAGTCACAGGCCTTGAGCGGGTCGGCGACGTGGTGCAGGTTGACTTCGAACTGCGCCGGGGCGCTTTCCTTGACGATGGCGTCGGCCGGGATGCCTTGCTCCTTCGCGCCTTCGAGGATGTCCTGCAGGCAGTCGGCGTATTCGTCGAGGTCGTCGATCAGGTAGACCTGGGTCGACTGCGGGCGCTTGCCCGAGATCGGCGAGCGCGGCGGCTGCGGACGGCCGTTCACGTTCTCCTGGTCGATCAGGTAGAACTCCAGCTCGAACGCGGCGCAGATGGTCAGGCCCATCTCGGTGAACTTGCTCACCACCTGGCGCAGCACTTCGCGCGGGTCGGCGAAGAAGGGCTCGCCTTCGAGTTCGTGCATGGTCATCAGCAGCTGCGCGGTCGGGCGCTTCTGCCAGGGTTCGTTGGAGAGGGTGCCGGGGATGGGGTAGCAGATACGGTCGGCATCGCCGATGTCCAGGCCAAGGCCGGTGCTTTCGACGGTCGAACCGTTGATATCCAGGGCGAAGAGGGAGGCAGGCAGGTTGATGCCTTTCTCGTAAACCTTGTGGAGGCTGGTGCGCTCGATGCGCTTGCCACGCACCACACCATTCATATCTGCAATCAGAAGGTCAACGTAGAGAACCTCAGGATGTTCCTTAAGGAACGCGTTCGCTTCGTTAAGCTGAACGGCACGCGGGGGTACCGACATGATGCAACACCTTTGTTGTTAAAAATATCAATCAAGGGGGGCTTGCAACCCCAGTCAATCGGAAAGACCAGGTGAAGTCAAGCCAAGCCCATGATGCCCTTAAATGGCACATCTACGGCAGATTTGCTGCATATCGGGGCGTGCCATTATCCGCTATTTTCGCCCTGAAGGGTTATCCCGAGCAGGGCGTGTTTTATTTTTTACGGAGAGGTTGTGTAAAAAAATGAACGAGGATAAGCTCGGTCACAACCCAGAACACAATAATACGAGGGTCACATGGTCCGCTTGCCGAGACCTGTCAGCGCCGCATGCACGGTGCGTTCAGGTACATCTCCCGGTTGCCGTCCGGTCATCGCACGCCTGCATCGAAGGGGCGCCGCGCTGGCCGCAATAATTGACGGTTCGCGTAAAAAAGCCATACCTCGTAACGCTTTACCGCAACACCTCCTTTCTTTCTGCCCTTCGCTTTCTGTCCGGACGCGCCGTCATGGCGTGCCGCCACTGTCGTCCTGCGCGAGGGTTTTTGCTTTAGCCATGCACAGCATCCAGAATCAAGGCGCGGGCCTTTCCAGGCCCCTCGGCGCCCTGCGCGCCGACTTTGCCCGACGCCTGGCGTCAGTGGCCGCCGGTTGCCTTCAACCGCGCCACATTACCTCCTGAGGTATTTATGAGTCACAACCTCGACCAGCTCACCGATTGGTTGAAAGAGCACAAGATCACCGAAGTGGAATGCCTGATCAGCGACCTGACCGGCATCACCCGCGGCAAGATCTCGCCCACCAACAAATTCATCGCCGAGAAAGGCATGCGCCTGCCCGAAAGCGTGCTGCTGCAGACCGTGACCGGCGACTACGTCGACGATGACATCTATTACGAACTGCTCGACCCGGCCGACATCGACATGATCTGCCGCCCCGACGAGAACGCGGTGTTTCTCGTGCCATGGGCCATCGAACCGACCGCCCAGGTGATCCACGACACCTACGACAAGAAGGGCAACCCGGTCGAGCTGTCGCCGCGCAACGTGCTGAAGAAGGTCCTGAAACTCTACGCCGACAAGGGCTGGCAGCCGATCGTCGCGCCCGAGATGGAGTTCTACCTCACCAAGCGTAGCGAAGACCCGGACTTTCCGCTGCAGCCGCCGGTAGGCCGTTCCGGCCGTCCGGAAACCGGGCGGCAGTCGTTCTCCATCGAGGCGGCCAACGAATTCGACCCATTGTTCGAGGATGTCTACGACTGGTGCGAACTGCAGCAGCTGGACCTCGACACGCTGATCCACGAGGACGGCACCGCGCAGATGGAAATCAACTTCCGTCACGGCGATGCCCTGCACCTGGCCGACCAGATCCTGGTGTTCAAGCGCACCATGCGCGAGGCCGCGCTCAAGCACAACGTGGCCGCCACCTTCATGGCCAAGCCCATGACCGGCGAGCCGGGCAGCGCGATGCACCTGCACCAGAGCGTGGTCGACGTGGCCACCGGCAAGAACATCTTCTCCAACGCCGACGGCAGCATGAGCGAGCTGTTCCTGCACCATATCGGCGGTCTGCAGAAGTTCATCCCCGAGGCGCTGCCGTTGTTCGCCCCCAACGTCAACTCGTTCCGCCGCTTCCTGCCCGACACCTCGGCGCCGGTGAACGTCGAGTGGGGTGAAGAGAACCGTACCGTGGGCCTGCGCGTGCCGGATGCCGGCCCGCAGAACCGTCGCGTCGAGAACCGCCTGCCGGGCGCCGACGCCAACCCCTACCTGGCCATCGCCGCGAGCCTGCTGTGCGGCTATATCGGCATGGTCGAAGGCATCGAGGCCAGCGCGCCGGTGCAGGGCCGAGGCTACGAGCGGCGCAACCTGCGCCTGCCGCTGACCATCGAGGACGCCCTGGAGCGCATGGAGAACAGCCGCGCGCTGGTGCAGTACCTGGGCAAGAAATTCATCACCGGCTACGTCGCCACCAAGCGCGCCGAGCATGAGAACTTCAAGCGCGTCATCAGCTCCTGGGAGCGTGAGTTCCTGCTGTTTGCTGTGTGATCAACCCTGAGGCCGCCTGCGGGCGGCCACCGGAAAATGGAGAGGCACATGAGCGTCAACAACCCGCAAACCCGTGAATGGCAAACCCTGAGCGGCGAGCACCACCTTGCACCTTTCAGCGACTACAAGCAGCTGAAGGAGAAGGGGCCGCGCATCATCACCAAGGCGCAGGGCGTGCATTTGTGGGACAGCGAGGGGCACAAGATCCTCGACGGCATGGCCGGCCTGTGGTGCGTGGCGGTCGGCTATGGCCGCGAAGAGCTGGTGCAGGCGGCAGAAAAGCAGATGCGCGAACTGCCGTACTACAACCTGTTCTTCCAGACCGCCCACCCGCCGGCGCTGGAGCTGGCCAAGGCGATCACCGACGTGGCGCCCGAGGGCATGACCCATGTGTTCTTCACCGGCTCCGGTTCCGAAGGCAACGACACCGTGCTGCGCATGGTCCGCCATTACTGGGCGCTCAAGGGCAAGCCGCACAAGCAGACCATCATCGGCCGCATCAACGGCTACCACGGCTCCACCTTTGCGGGTGCGTGCCTGGGCGGCATGAGCGGCATGCACGAGCAGGGCGGCCTGCCGATTCCGGGCATCGTGCATATCCCTCAGCCGTACTGGTTCGGCGAGGGTGGCGACATGACCCCGGACGAATTCGGCGTGTGGGCGGCCGAGCAGCTGGAGAAGAAGATTCTCGAAGTCGGCGAGGACAACGTCGCCGCTTTCATCGCCGAGCCGATCCAGGGCGCGGGCGGGGTGATCATCCCGCCAGAGACCTACTGGCCGAAGGTCAAGGAGATCCTCGCCAAGTACGACATCCTGTTCGTCGCCGACGAAGTGATCTGCGGTTTTGGCCGCACCGGCGAGTGGTTCGGCTCCGACTACTACGACCTTGCGCCTGACCTGATGACCATCGCCAAGGGCCTGACCTCCGGTTACATCCCCATGGGCGGTGTGATCGTGCGTGACACAGTGGCCAAGGTGATCAGCGAAGGTGGTGACTTCAACCACGGCTTCACCTACTCCGGCCATCCGGTGGCGGCGGCGGTGGGCCTGGAAAACCTGCGCATCCTGCGCGACGAGAAGATTGTCGAGCGTGCCCGCAACGAAACGGCACCGTATTTGCAAAAACGACTGCGTGAGCTGCAGGACCACCCGCTGGTGGGCGAGGTACGCGGCCTGGGCCTGCTCGGCGCGATCGAGCTGGTCAAGGACAAGGCCACCCGTAGCCGCTACGAGGGCAAGGGCGTCGGCATGATCTGCCGCACCCACTGCTTCGAGAACGGCCTGGTGATGCGCGCGGTGGGCGACACCATGATCATCGCGCCGCCGCTGGTGATCAGCCGCGAAGAGATCGACGAACTGGTGGAAAAGGCGCGCAAGTGCCTGGACCTGACCTACGAAGCGGTCAAATGACAGTCTGCTAGGCTGGCGAGGTGACATTAATGTCGTTGCAAGGCCCTGCTTTGGTTGAAACAGCGCCTTGTAACTTGCCAGACTAACGGCTGTTTAGTCGCCCAACGCGCGTCCCGTGGTACCTGGCTGCTGAACAGATGGCTTGATAATAAATTCTGGAGCATTACGCATGAAGAAATTGGGCAAGACGCTGCTGGCCGCCGCCCTGATGGGTGCCATGGCCACCGCTGTTCAGGCTGACGACAAGGTGCTGCACGTCTACAACTGGTCGGACTACATCGCCCCGGACACCGTGGCCAACTTCGAGAAGCAGACCGGCATCAAGGTGGTCTACGACGTCTTCGACAGCAACGAGACCCTCGAAGCCAAACTGTTGGCGGGCAAGTCGGGCTACGACATCGTCGTGCCGTCCAACAACTTCCTGGCCAAGCAGATCAAGGCGGGTGTCTACCAGGAACTGGACCGCTCCAAGCTGCCCAACTGGAAGAACCTCGACCCGGCGCTGCTCAAGGCCGTGGGTGATGCCAGCGACCCGGGCAACAAGTTCGCCTTCCCGTACATGTGGGGCTCCATCGGCATCGGCTACAACCCGGAGAAGGTCAAGGCCGCGCTGGGCGTGGACAAGATCGACTCGTGGGATGCCGTGTTCAAGCCCGAGAACATCGCCAAGCTCAAGAGCTGCGGCGTGAGCTTCCTCGATGCCCCGACCGAGATGATCCCGGCCGCGCTGCACTACCTGGGCCTGCCCAGCGACAGCACCAAGAAGGAAGACCTGAAGGCCGCGGAAGACCTGTTCCTGAAGATCCGTCCTTCGATCACCTACTTCCACTCCTCCAAGTACATCTCGGACCTGGCCAACGGCAACATCTGCGTGGCCGTGGGTTACTCGGGTGACCTGGAACAGTCCAAGGCCCGTGCCCATGAAGCCGGCGACAAGGTCAAGCTGAGCTACACCATTCCGAAGGAAGGTGCCGGTACCTTCTACGACATGGTCGCCATTCCGAAGGATGCCGAGAACGTCGAAGCCGCCTACAAGTTCATGGACTTCCTGCTGCAGCCGGAAGTGATGGCGGGCATCACCAACGCCGTGCGCTTCCCGAACGGCAACAAGGCCGCCACCCCGCTGGTGGACAAAGAGATCACCAGCGATCCGGCGATCTATCCGTCCGATGAGGTGAAGGCCAAGCTGTACGCCATCAAGGCACCGGAGAAGACCGCCCAGCGCGAGATCACCCGCAGCTGGACCAAGATCAAGTCGGGCAAGTAAGCCTGATGCAAGGCCCTCTGGGCCGGGGTTTCCCGGCCCGGAGGCAGGTAAAGGCAAATAAGTTTGCGGCATCCACGCCGTGAAGGTAAGTTGCGCGCCGGTTTTGCGTGTGCGGCCGAGTTTTTCCGCCACTTGAGGCACTGATTGTGAGGACCACCCACTTGTCTATTTCTGTATTTCGCAAGGCCTTGATGGCTGGAGCGGGTCTGACGCTGGCTTGCAGCGTCCAAGCGGCGCCCACGGTGCACATCTACAACTGGTCCGACTATGTTGGTCCGAATACCCTTGCCGATTTCCAGAAGGAAACCGGCATCACCCCGAAATACGACGTCTTCGACAGCAACGAGACGCTGGAAGGCAAGCTGCTGGCCGGACGCACCGGTTATGACGTGGTCGTGCCGTCCAACCATTTCCTCGGCAAGCAGATCAAGGCGGGCGCGTTCCAGAAGCTCGACCGTGATTTGCTGCCCAACTACGCGAACCTCGACCCGGCGCTGATGAAGCGTCTGGAGAAGAACGACCCGGGCAACCAGTACGCCGTCCCCTACCTGTGGGGCACCAATGGCATCGGCTACAACGTCGAGAAGGTCAAGGCGGCGCTGGGCACCGACAAGATCGACTCCTGGGCGGTGCTGTTCGAACCCGAGAACATGAAGAAGCTCAGCAAATGCGGCGTGGCCTTCCTCGACTCGGCCGACGAGATGCTCCCGGCGGTGCTCAACTACATGGGCCTGGACCCGAACAGCAGCAACCCCAAGGACTACCAGAAGGCGGAAGAGAAACTGCTGGCCGTGCGCCCGTACGTGACCTACTTCCACTCTTCCAAGTACATCAGCGATCTCGCCAACGGCGATATCTGCGTGGCCGCTGGCTTCTCCGGCGATATTTTCCAGGCCAAGGCCCGCGCTGAAGAAGCGAAGAAGGGCGTGAAGCTGGCCTACGCCATTCCCAAGGAAGGCGGCAACCTCTGGTTCGATGTGCTGGCGATTCCCAAGGACGCCAGCAACGTCAAGGAGGCCCACGCCTTCATCAACTATTTGCTGAAACCTGAGGTGATCGCCCAGGTCAGTGATTACGTCGGTTACGCCAACCCGAACCCCAAGGCTGGCGACCTGATGGACCAGGCCGTGAGGACTGACGCCGCGGTTTACCCACCGCAGGAAGTGCTGGACAAGATGTTCGTCAACGCCGAGTTGCCACCCAAGGTGCAACGTTTGATGACCCGCAGCTGGACCAAGGTCAAGTCGGGCAAGTAACAATCCAGGCCCGCCAGCGCAGCGGCGGGCACATAAATCTTGTTGGGAGTTTCACTCATGGCAGTTGCCTCCGGTGCCTATAAGAAAGCCCTCGAGGGTGGCCAGCAACCCAAGCAGGTGCTGGTCAAGATCGACCGGGTCACGAAAAAATTCGACGAAACGGTAGCCGTGGACGATGTGTCCCTGGAAATCCGCAAGGGCGAGATCTTCGCCCTGCTGGGCGGCTCCGGGTCCGGCAAATCGACCTTGCTGCGCATGCTGGCCGGCTTCGAGCGTCCGACCGAAGGGCGGATCTTCCTCGATGGCGTCGACATCACCGACATGCCGCCCTATGAGCGGCCGATCAACATGATGTTCCAGTCCTACGCGCTGTTCCCGCACATGACCGTGGCGCAGAACATCGCCTTCGGCCTGCAGCAGGACAAGATGCCCAAGGCCGAGATCGACGCCCGCGTGGCCGAGATGCTCAAGCTGGTGCACATGACCCAGTACGCCAAGCGCAAGCCGCACCAGTTGTCCGGTGGCCAGCGCCAGCGGGTGGCCCTGGCCCGTTCGCTGGCCAAGCGTCCCAAGCTGCTGCTGCTCGACGAGCCGATGGGCGCGCTGGACAAGAAACTGCGCTCGCAGATGCAGCTGGAGCTGGTGGAGATCATCGAGCGCGTGGGCGTGACCTGCGTGATGGTGACCCACGACCAGGAAGAGGCCATGACCATGGCCCAGCGCATCGCCATCATGCACCTGGGCTGGATCGCCCAGATCGGCAGCCCGATCGACGTCTATGAAACCCCGACCAGCCGTCTGGTCTGCGAGTTCATCGGCAACGTCAACCTGTTCGAGGGCGAGGTGGTCGACGACGCCGAAGGCCACGCGATCATTGCCAGCCCGGAACTGGAGCGCAAGATCTACGTCGGCCACGGCGTCACCACCTCGGTCGAGGACAAGCACATCACTTACGCCCTGCGTCCGGAGAAGCTGCTGGTCACCACCGAGCAGCCGACCTGCGAGCACAACTGGTCGCGCGGCAAGGTCCACGATATCGCCTACCTCGGCGGCCACTCGGTGTTCTACGTCGAGCTGCCCGGCGGCAAGATCGTCCAGTCGTTCGTCGCCAACGCCGAGCGCCAGGGCACTCGCCCAACCTGGGATGACGAAGTCTACGTGTGGTGGGAAGACGACAGCGGCGTGGTACTGCGCTCATGAAACCACGAAAGCTCAAACGAGCCCTCCAGCGCTTGATCCCCGAAGGGCGGCACATGGTGATCGGCGTGCCGTTCATCTGGCTGTTCCTGTTCTTCATGCTGCCGTTCTTCATCGTCCTGAAGATCAGCTTCGCCGAAGCCGACGTGGCGATCCCGCCGTACACCGAGATCTACACCTATCTCGAAGGCAAGGTGCAGCTGGTGCTGAACCTGGCCAACTACGGCCTGCTCACCGAGGACGAGCTGTATATCGCGGCCTACCTCGGTTCGTTGAAGGTGGCCTTCTTCAGCACTTTGCTGTGCCTGCTGATCGGCTACCCGATGGCCTACGCCATCTCCAAGGCCAAGAAGGAGTCGCAGACCGTCCTGCTGCTGCTGATCATGATGCCGACCTGGACCGCGATCCTGATCCGCGTCTATGCCTGGATGGGCATTCTCAGCAACAACGGGCTGCTCAACAGCTTCCTGCTGTGGCTGGGCCTGATCGACCAGCCGCTGCAGATCCTCAACACCAACCTGGCGGTGTATATCGGCGTGGTCTATTCGTACCTGCCGTTCATGATCCTGCCGTTGTACGCCAACCTGGTGAAGCATGACGAGAGCCTGCTCGAAGCCGCGTCGGACCTGGGTTCGAGCACCTTCAACAGCTTCTGGAAGATCACCGTGCCGCTGTCGAAGAACGGCATCATCGCCGGCTGCATGCTGGTGTTCATCCCGGTGGTGGGCGAGTTCGTGATTCCTGAACTGCTCGGCGGCCCGGAAACCCTGATGATCGGTAAAGTGCTGTGGCAGGAGTTCTTCAACAACCGCGACTGGCCGGTGGCGTCCGCCCTGGCGGTGGTGATGCTGGCGATCCTGATCGTGCCGATCCTGCTGTTCAACCGTAGCCAGGCCAAAGAGATGGAGGGCCGCGCATGAAACGCTTCAGTTTCTCCAAGCTGATGCTGGTGCTCGGCTTGCTGTTCATCTACCTGCCGATGCTGATCCTGGTGATCTACTCGTTCAACGCCTCGAAGCTGGTGACGGTGTGGGGCGGCTGGTCGGTGAAGTGGTACGTCGGCCTGCTCGACAACACCCAGCTGATGGGTTCGGTGATGCGCTCGCTGGAGATCGCCTGCTACACGGCGGTCGCCGCGGTGGCGCTGGGCACCCTGGCGGCCTTCGTGCTGACCCGGGTCACCCGCTTCAAGGGCCGCACCCTGTTCGGTGGCCTGGTCACCGCGCCGCTGGTGATGCCCGAGGTGATCACCGGTCTGTCGCTGCTGCTGCTGTTCGTGGCCATGGCGCAGATGATCGGCTGGCCCCAGGAGCGTGGCATCGTCACCATCTGGATCGCCCACACCACGTTCTGCGCCGCCTATGTGGCGGTGGTGGTGTCGGCGCGCCTGCGCGAGCTGGACCTGTCCATCGAAGAGGCGGCCATGGACCTGGGCGCCAAGCCGTGGAAGGTGTTCTTCCTGATCACCATCCCGATGATCGCGCCGTCGCTGGCGGCGGGCGGCATGATGTCGTTCGCCCTGTCGCTGGATGACCTGGTGCTGGCCAGCTTCGTCTCCGGCCCGGGCTCGACCACCTTGCCGATGGAAGTGTTCTCGGCCGTGCGCCTGGGCGTGAAGCCGGAGATCAACGCCGTGGCCAGCCTGATCCTGCTGTCGGTGTCGCTGGTGACCTTCCTGGTCTGGTACTTCAGCCGCCAGGCCGAAGAGCGTCGCCGTCGGGCGATCCAGCAGGCCATCGAAGAGGGCGCCGCAGCGAACGTCTCGCAGCCGCAGACCCGCCGTCCGGCCCAGGCCACCGCGCAGGCCTGAGCCGACGCATCGCGGGGCAAGCCCGCTCCCACAGGACTTGTGTGCATCTCGGTCCCTGTGGGAGCGGGTTTACCCGCGAATGCCTCCCGCCGCCTCAAAGCCAGACCGCATCCCAATGCGGATAGTCCCTGACGCTAGTGACCAGCCCCGCCCGCAACGGATTGGCAACGATGTACCTGGCGACATGGACCACATTCTCTTCCCGACGTAATGCGTGGTCCTGATATCCGGTCTGCCAGATCGGATGATGCCTGACACCAGCCTTGTGCAGTTCAAGGCTGGAACGCGACTTGAACCTGCGCATCAGTGTTCCGAGCGTTACCGACTTCAACTCGATCAACCAATGCAGATGATCCGGCATCACGACCCAGGCCAGTGATCGGCAGGCTTGTTCCTGATCTGATCGACGCAGTTGCTGAACGACCAGACGCGCATGATGGAAGTCGTGGAACAGAGGCTTGCGTTGGTGAGTGATAGTGGTCAGCAGGTAGAGCCTTTCAGGCTCGGAGAAGCGGCCACGACGCAGCAGATGGGATTGGGCGACAGGCATTCGAGTCACTCCTTGAAAACACATCTCTTCTGAACGGTAGCGGTTGGAATGAAGAGCCTTTGCTGCGGATGGTTTCTGGATATGGCAAGAAGTGGTGCTGGCTTTGATGGCCCTTTCGCGGGTAAACCCGCTCCCACAGGGGCCAAGGTGCACTCGATACCTGTGGGAGCGGGTTCACCCGCGAAGAGGCCCTTCCGGCCACCACGAATTCCAGCCCAGTACCCTTTTCCAATCCCTGATCTACGCTAACAGTCGCATCCCACGAATCATCTGCGCGCAAGCAAGGAGCCCGAATGACGTTGACACGTCCATCGTCGGTCGTTTGCCTGGGGCTGCTGTTCATGCTTACGGGCTGTGGCAAGGAAGAGGCCGCCCCGGTATTGCCCCGGGTCGCGGTGCAACAGGTGCAACCCACCGACTTTGCCGCCCGGGTCACCTTGACCGGTGACGTGCAGGCGCGGGTGCAGACCGACCTGTCGTTCCGCGTGGGCGGCAAGATCATCGCCCGTAGTGTCGATGTCGGCGACCACGTCAAGGCCAACCAGGTGCTGGCGCGCCTGGATCCGAAGGACCTGCAGAACAACGTCGACTCGGCCAAGGCCGAGGTGTTCGCCGAGCAGGCCCGGGTCACCCAGACCAGCGCCGCGTTCGTGCGCCAGCAGAAGCTCCTGCCCAAGGGCTACACCAGCCAGAGCGAGTACGATTCCGCCGAAGCCGCGCTGCGCAGCAGCCAGAGTGCGCTCAAGGCCGCCCAGGCGCAGCTGGCCAACGCCAATGAGCAGTTGAGCTACACGGCGCTGGTGTCCGAAGCCGACGGGGTGATCACCGCGCGCCAGGCCGAGGTCGGCCAGGTGGTGCAGGCGACCATGCCGATCTTCAGCCTGGCGGTCGATGGCGACCGTGACGCGGTGTTCAATGTCTACGAATCGCTGCTGGTGAAATCCCCCAGCGACGAGGGCGTCGTCGTCAGCCTGCTGGACAACCCGGCGATCAAGGCCGAAGGCCGGGTCCGCGAGATCACCCCGACGGTGTCCGCCGAGAGCGGTACGGTGCAGGTCAAGGTCGCGCTGCGCAACGTGCCGGCCGGCATGCAGCTGGGCTCACCGGTCACGGCCACTGGCAACACCCAGGGCCGGCCCAGCATCGAATTGCCGTGGTCGGCATTGACCAAGGCGCTGAAGGAGCCGGCGGTGTGGGTGGTGGGCGAGGGCGACAAGGTCGAATTGCGCAAGGTCCAGGTCGCGCGCTACCTCACCGGCAAGGTGGTGATCGCCGACGGTATCAAGGGCGGCGAGACCGTGGTGGTGGGCGGTGGACAGCTGCTGCACCCGGACATGCAGGTCGAGAAGGTCAGCGCCAAGGACGGAGGGGCCGCGCCATGAAACGTCAGATGCTGATACTGTCAGCCAGCCTGATGCTGGGGGCCTGCGGGGGCGATGAGGCGCCGCCTGAGGCGATACGCCCGGTGCTGTCGACGCTGGTCGAGCCGCAGGTACAGTCGCAGCTGGGCCGCTTTGCCGGTGCCATTCAGGCCCGCTACGAAAGCACCCTGGGGTTTCGGGTGTCCGGACGCATTGCCCGGCGCTGGCTGGATGTGGGGACGCGGGTAAGCCCTGGCGATACCCTGGCCACCCTCGATCCGACCGACCAGCAAAACCAGTTGCGCGCAGCCGAGGGCGATCTGGCCAAGGTCCAGGCGCAATGGATCAATGCCCAGGCCAATGCTCGCCGCCAGCAGCAGTTGTACGACCGTGGTGTCGGCGCCCAGGCCCAGCTGGACATCGCCCAGACCGACCTGAAAACCACCGGTGCCGCGCTGGAGCAGGCGCGCTCGGCGGTCAGCCAGGCCCGCGACCAGCTCGGCTACAGCACCCTGCGCAGTGATCATGCGGCGGTGGTCACTGCCTGGCAGGCCGAGGCGGGGCAGACCGTCAGCGCCGGTCAGGCCGTTGTCACCCTGGCCCGTCCGGATGTCAAGGAGGCGGTGATCGACCTGCCGATCCCGCTCGCCGAACAGTTGAACAAGGACCTTACCTTTACCGTCGCTTCGCAGCTCGACCCGGGCATCAACACCACCGCCACGCTGCGCGAGCTCGAGCCACAGGCTGACGCCACCACCCGTACCCGCCGCGCCCGCTTGACCCTGACCAGCACGCCCGATGCCTTCCACCTGGGCACCGCGGTCAGCGTCACCCTGACCTCGGCGGTGAGCCCGCGCAGCGAATTGCCGCTGACCGCGTTGCTTGAACGTGACGGCAAGCCCCAGGTGTGGGTGGTCGATCCGCAGCAGAAAACCGTGGCCACTCGTGACGTCGCGTTGATCGAGCGTACCGCCGACAGCATCGTCCTGGCCTCCGGCGTGCAGCCCGGCGAGCGCGTGGTGACCGCTGGAGTGAACAGCCTCAAGCCCGGCCAGAAGGTCACCTTCGACGAGGACGCGCAATGAAAGGAAGCTTCAACCTCTCGGAGTGGGCGCTGAAGCACCAGTCCTTCGTCTGGTACCTGATGTTCGTTGGCCTGCTGATGGGGATCTTCTCCTACTTCAACCTTGGCCGTGAGGAGGACCCGTCCTTCACCATCAAGACCATGGTCATCCAGAGCCGCTGGCCGGGCGCCACTCAGGACGAGACCCTGTACCAGGTCACCGATCGCATCGAGAAGAAGCTCGAGGAACTCGACTCGCTCGACTACGTGAAGAGCTACACCCGCCCGGGCGAATCCACGGTCTACGTCTACCTTCGCGACACCACCAAGGCCAAGGACATCCCCGAGATCTGGTACCAGGTACGCAAGAAGATCCAGGACATCCGCGGGCAGTTTCCCGCAGGTATCCAGGGGCCGGCGTTCAACGATGAGTTCGGCGACGTGTTCGGCTCGATCTACGCGTTCACCGCCGACGGCCTCACCCTGCGCCAGCTGCGCGACTATGTCGAGGTGGCGCGGGCCGAGGTGCGCGAAGTGCCCAACATCGGCAAGGTCGAGCTGATCGGCACCCAGGACGAAGTGCTGTACCTGAACTTCTCCACCCGCAAGCTGGCCGCGCTGGGCATCGACCAGCGCCAGGCCATGCAAGCCCTGCAGCAGCAGAACGCAGTGACCCCCGCCGGTGTGATCGAGGCCGGGCCCGAACGCATCTCGGTGCGCACCACCGGGCAATTCGCCTCGGAGAAGGACCTGCAGACGGTGAACCTGCGCATCAATGACCGGTTCTTCCGCCTGGCCGACATCGCCGATATCGAGCGCGGCTATGTCGACCCGCCGTCGCCGATGTTCCGTTTCAATGGCCAGACCGCCATTGGCCTTGCGATCGGCATGAAGGCCGGCGCCAACATCGAGGTGTTCGGCGCGGCCCTGAAGGCGCGGATGGACAGCATCGTTCGGGACCTGCCGGTGGGTGTTGGCGTGCACAACGTGTCCGACCAGGCGGTGGTGGTCAAGCAGGCGGTCGGCGGCTTCACCAGCGCGCTGTTCGAAGCCGTGGTGATCGTGCTGGCGGTGAGCTTCGTCAGCCTGGGTATTCGCGCGGGACTGGTGGTGGCTTGCTCGATTCCGCTGGTGCTGGCCATGGTCTTCGTGTTCATGGAGTACAGCGACATCACCATGCAGCGGATCTCGCTCGGTGCGCTGATCATCGCCCTGGGCCTGTTGGTGGATGATGCGATGATCACCGTCGAGGTGATGGTCACGCGCCTGGAGATGGGCGAGACCAAGGAGCAGGCGGCCACCTTCGCCTACACCTCCACGGCGTTCCCCATGCTCACCGGCACCCTGGTGACGGTGGCCGGTTTCGTGCCGATCGGCCTCAACGCCAGTTCCGCGGGCGAGTACACCTACACCCTGTTCGCGGTGATCGCCGTGGCCTTGCTGGTGTCCTGGGTGGTGGCGGTGTTCTTCGCTCCGGTACTGGGCGTGCATATCCTCAGCAGCAGCAAGCTCAAGCCCCACGAGGCCGAGCCCGGGCGTGTCGGCCGGGCGTTCGAAGGCGGGCTGCTGTGGTGCATGCGCCACCGCTGGCTGACCATCATCGGTACAGTGGTGCTGTTCGCCCTGTCGATCTTCAGCATGCGCTTCGTGCAGAACCAGTTCTTCCCGTCGTCGGACCGCCCGGAGATCCTCGTCGACCTCAACCTGCCGCAGAACGCCTCGATCGAGGAAACACGCAAGGTTGTCGACCGCCTGGAGGCGAGGATCAAGGACGACCCGGACCTGGTGCGCTGGAGCACCTACATCGGCCAGGGCGCGATCCGCTTCTACCTGCCCCTCGACCAGCAGTTGCAGAACCCGTACTACGCCCAGCTGGTGATCGTCAGCAAGGGCTTCGAGGAGCGCGAGGGCATGATGCAGCGCCTGCAGAAGCTGCTGCATGAGGAGTTCGTCGGCATTGGCACCAACGTCCAGTCGCTGGAAATGGGGCCGCCGGTGGGCCGGCCGATCCAGTACCGGGTCAGCGGCAAGGACATCGACCAGGTGCGCAGGCACGCCATCGAGCTGGCGACCCTGCTCGACAGCAACGAACACATCGGCGAGATGATCTACGACTGGAACGAGCCCGGCAAGGTGCTGCGCATCGAGATCGCCCAGGACAAGGCGCGTCAGCTGGGCCTGTCGTCCGAGGACGTGGCCAATGTGATGAACAGCATTGTCAGCGGCGTGCCGGTCACCCAGGTCAACGACAACATCTACCTGGTCAATGTGGTGGCCCGCGCCGAAGACAGCGAACGCGGCTCGCCGGATACCTTGCAGAACCTGCAGATCGTCACGCCCAGCGGCGCCTCGATTCCGCTGCTGGCCTTCGCCACCGTGCGCTACGAGCAGGAGCAGCCGCTGGTATGGCGCCGCGACCGCAAGCCGACCATCACCATCAAGGCCTCGGTGGTCGGTGATATCCAGCCCACCGACCTGGTGGCCGAACTCAAGCCCGGCATCGATGACTTCGCCAGCAAGCTGCCGGTGGGCTATGACGTGGCCACCGGCGGTACGGTGGAGGAGAGCAGCAAGGCCCAGGGGCCGATCGCCGACGTTATCCCGCTGATGCTGTTCCTGATGGCGACCTTCCTGATGATCCAGCTGCACAGCGTGCAGAAGCTGTTCCTGGTGGTCAGCGTCGCGCCCCTGGGGCTGATCGGCGTGGTGCTGGCGCTGGTGCCCACGGGCACGCCGATGGGCTTCGTGGCGATCCTCGGGATCCTCGCCCTGGCCGGGATCATCATCCGCAACTCGGTGATCCTGGTGACCCAGATCGACGAGTTCGAGGAGCAGGGCTATACGCCGTGGGATGCGGTGGTGGAGGCGACCAATCACCGGCGCCGGCCGATCCTGCTGACGGCGGCGGCGGCGAGCCTGGGCATGATCCCGATCGCCCGGGAAGTGTTCTGGGGGCCGATGGCCTACGCCATGATTGGCGGCATCATCAGTGCAACGCTGCTGACGCTGCTGTTCCTGCCGGCGCTGTATGTGGCCTGGTACAAGATTCGCGAGCCGCAGGACAAGACACAGCGACCACATTGACCCCTGTAGGAGCGGCCTTGTGCCGCGATGGGCTGCGCAGCGGCCCCAGGTTGTGGGCATCCTGCAGAATTCTCGGGGCTGCTGCGCAGCCCATCGCGGCGCAAGGCCGCTCCTACAGGGTAGCTACCTAAAGTTGGTTATATAAACATTCTTAAACAGTATTTTTAAGAATATCCGCGCCTCACTAGTATTGCCTTCAAGCCAGGCGCAAATCCCCTTCAAACCTCTGCCCGGCACCCTTACTCACAGGAGAACGAGCATGAGTGCATCTCTGCGCAGCATCGACGGTCAGGACGAAGCCACCATTCTGCGTGAAATCCAGAGCGCGCTGCGCGACCTGCGCTTCGGCGCGGTGGAGATCACCGTGCACAACGCCCAGGTGGTGCAGATCGAACGCAAGGAGAAGTTCCGCCTGCAGCAGCCCGGCAACAAGTCCGGCTGACACCGCATCACTTCAAAAACTAGAAAAATGCCAATCGGGAGCTTCACCATGTCCATCCGCCGTTATGCGCTTGCCGCCCTGGCCAGTGCCGTTTTTGCCGGTTCCGCGATCGCCAAGGACTACGAACTGCTGAACGTGTCCTATGACCCGACCCGCGAGCTTTACCAGCAGTACAACGCCGAGTTCATCAAGCACTGGCAAGCCGCCCATCCGGGCGACAAGGTGAAGATCCAGCAGTCCCACGGTGGTTCGGGCAAGCAGGGGCGCGCGGTCATCGACGGCCTGCGCGCCGACGTGGTGACCCTGGCCCTGGCCGGCGACATCGACGAGATCGCCAAGCTCGGCAAGACCCTGCCGGAGGACTGGCAGAAGCGCCTGCCGGACGCCAGCACGCCGTATACCTCGACCATCGTGTTCCTGGTGCGCAAGGGCAACCCGAAAGGCATCAAGGACTGGGGCGACCTGATCAAGAAGGACGTCTCGGTCATCACTCCCAACCCGAAAACCTCCGGCGGCGCCCGCTGGAACTTCCTCGCCGCCTGGGCCTACGGCCTGAAGACCGGCGGCAATGAAGACAAGGCCAAGGCCTACGTGCAGGAGCTGTTCAAGCACGTGCCGGTGCTCGATACCGGCGCCCGTGGCTCGACCATCACCTTCGTCAACAACGGCCAGGGCGATGTGCTGCTGGCCTGGGAGAACGAGGCCTTCCTGGCGCTGAAGGAAGACGGCGGCGCCGACAAGTTCGAGATCGTCGTGCCTTCGCTGTCGATCCTGGCCGAGCCACCGGTGGCGGTGGTCGACAAGAACGCCGAGAAGAAAGGCAACGAGAAGATCGCCGAGGAATACCTCAAGCACCTGTACAGTCCGGCTGGCCAGAAGATCGCCGCGCAGAACTTCTACCGTCCGCGTGACGCCAAGGTCGCCGCCGAATTCGGCAAGCAGTTCCCGAAACTGGACCTGGTGACCATCGACAAGGACTTCGGCGGCTGGAAGACTGCGCAGCCGAAGTTCTTCAATGATGGCGGTGTGTTCGACCAGATCTATCAGGCACAGTGATCGGCTGTTCAAACCATGTATCGTGATGGCGTGGGAGCGGGCTTGCCCCGCGATTGCAGGGGCGGCCCTATCGCGGGGCAAGCCCGCTCCCACGATGTTCCGAACAGGGCTTTGCCAACGCTTCACCCTTCAGTAGCCTGCACCGGCCCGGGATGACTCCCGGGCTTCGTGCGTTCAACCAGGGACCTTTATGTCACGTCGCATTTCCCCCGTCATACCCGGCTTCGGGCTGACGCTGGGCTACACCTTGGTGTACCTCAGCCTGATCGTGCTGATACCGCTGGCCGCCATGTTCGTGCATGCCGCGCAGCTCACCTGGGAGCAGTTCTGGAACATCATCAGCGCACCACGGGTGCTGGCCGCGCTGAAACTGAGTTTCGGCACTGCCCTGTTCGCCGCCATCATCAACGGTGTGATCGGCACCCTGCTGGCCTGGGTGCTGGTGCGCTACACCTTCCCAGGGCGCAAGGTCATCGACGCGATGATCGACCTGCCGTTCGCCCTGCCCACCGCTGTTGCCGGTATCGCCCTGACCGCCCTGTACGCCCCGGCGGGCTGGGTCGGCCAGTTCGCCACCGACCTCGGCTTCAAGATCGCCTACACCCCCCTGGGCATCACCCTGGCGCTGACCTTCGTCACCCTGCCGTTCGTGGTGCGCACGGTGCAGCCGGTGCTGGCCGACATCCCGCGTGAAGTCGAGGAGGCCGCCGCCTGCCTGGGCGCCAAACCGCTGCAGGTGTTCCGCCACGTGCTGGCGCCGGCGCTGCTGCCGGCGTGGCTGACCGGCTTTGCCCTGGCCTTCGCCCGGGGCGTGGGCGAGTACGGTTCGGTGATCTTCATTGCCGGCAACATGCCGATGAAGACCGAGATCCTGCCGTTGCTGATCATGGTCAAGCTTGACCAGTACGACTACACCGGCGCCACCGCCATCGGCGTGCTGATGCTGGTGGTTTCCTTCATCCTGCTGCTGCTGATCAACCTGCTGCAGCGGCGCATCGAAACCCCTTGAAGGAGGCCGGCAATGTCTAGTCAACCCATGAGCGCAACCGCCGCCGCCAACGCCGCCCGACGCAGCAGCGCCACCTCGCGCCGGGTGCTGATCACCCTGGCCTGGATCGTCTTCGCGCTGTTCCTGGCGCTGCCGCTGGTGATCGTGGTGTCGCAGGCCCTGAAGAACGGCTTCGGCACGTTCTTCGAAGCGATCTTCGAGCCCGACGCGCTGTCCGCGCTCAAGCTCACCCTGCTGGCGGTGGCCATCTCGGTGCCGTTGAACCTGGTGTTCGGCGTATCCGCCGCCTGGTGCGTGAGCAAGTACAGCTTCCGCGGCAAGAGCATCCTGGTCACCCTGATCGACCTGCCGTTTTCGGTGTCGCCGGTAATCGCCGGTCTGGTCTACGTGCTGATGTTCGGTGCGCAGGGCCTGTTCGGGCCGTGGCTGCAGGACCACGATATCCAGATCGTCTTCGCCCTGCCGGGCATCGTCCTGGCGACCATCTTCGTCACCGTGCCGTTCGTGGCCCGCGAGCTGATCCCGCTGATGCAGGAGCAGGGCACCCAGGAGGAGGAGGCCGCGCGCCTGCTCGGCGCCAACGGCTGGCAGATGTTCTGGCATGTCACGCTGCCGAACATCAAGTGGGGCCTGATCTACGGCGTGGTGCTGTGCACTGCCCGGGCCATGGGCGAGTTCGGCGCGGTGTCTGTCGTGTCGGGCCATATCCGTGGCGTTACCAACACCTTGCCGCTGCACGTGGAGATCCTCTACAACGAGTACAACCATGTCGCGGCCTTCAGCGTGGCCAGCCTGCTGCTGATCCTGGCGCTCTTCATCCTGCTGCTCAAGCAGTGGAGCGAGAACCGTATTAACCGCCTGCGCCACAGCGCCGCGGAGGAATGATTCATGTCGATCGAAGTTCGTAACGTCAGCAAGCGCTTCAACAGCTTCCAGGCCCTGGACAACATCAACCTGGATATCCACAGCGGCGAGCTGGTGGCCCTGCTCGGCCCGTCCGGCTGCGGCAAGACCACCCTGCTGCGCATCATCGCCGGCCTGGAGACCCCGGACAACGGCAGCATCGTATTCCACGGCGAGGACGTGTCCGGCCATGACGTGCGTGATCGCAACGTTGGTTTCGTGTTCCAGCACTACGCGCTGTTCCGCCACATGAGCGTGTTCGACAACGTCGCCTTCGGCCTGCGCATGAAGCCCAAGGGCGAGCGCCCGAGCGAAAGCAAGATCGCCGAGAAGGTCCATGAGCTGCTGAACATGGTCCAGCTCGACTGGCTGTCCGACCGTTACCCCGAGCAGCTGTCCGGCGGCCAGCGCCAGCGCATCGCCCTGGCCCGTGCCCTGGCGGTGGAGCCCAAGGTGCTGCTGCTCGACGAGCCGTTCGGGGCGCTGGATGCCAAGGTGCGCAAGGAGCTGCGCCGCTGGCTGGCGCGCCTGCACGAGGACATCAACCTGACCTCGGTGTTCGTCACCCACGACCAGGAAGAGGCCATGGAAGTCGCCGACCGCATCGTGGTGATGAACAAGGGTGTGATCGAGCAGATCGGCTCGCCGGGCGAGGTATACGAGAAGCCGGCCAACGACTTCGTCTACCACTTCCTTGGCGATTCCAACCGCCTGGCGCTGAGCGAAGGGCACCACGTGCTGTTCCGTCCGCACGAAGTGTCGCTGTCGCGCCACGAGACCGAGGGGCATCATGCCGCCGAAGTGCGCGATATCCGTCCGTTGGGGGCGACCACGCGAGTGACGCTGAAGGTGGAAGGGCAGAGCGAGCTGATCGAGGCCGAAGTGGTCAAGGATCACGACAGCCTCACCGGGCTGGCGCGTGGGGAGACGTTGTTCTTCCGGCCGAAGGTGTGGCAGAAGGTGGCGGATATCTGAGCTGGTGCTTGTGATGGAAAACCCGGGCATGGTCCTGGGTTTTTTATTGCCTGTGAGATTGCCGGGGCTGCTGCGCAGCCGATCGCGGCACAAGGCCGCTCCTACATAAGAGATTGCGGTGCCCTGTAGGAGCGGCCTTGTGCCGCGATCGAGGGCGAAGCCCTCGCGTGAATTGATGCCTTGAACGAATATTTTGAATGCCTACAAGGCATCATTCGTGAGCTGTTCTGCGGCAGGCCGCGAACGACGCGGGCTGTGGGCAGACCACCAAAATCATTATTCCATTAAGATCTAGTTTTACGTTTAAACATTACTTTATGAGCTAAGTCTCTGGGCCCGATGATTCAGCCACACACCTGAATCAAGAACCCCAGGAGTTTTAGCAATGGGCAATGTCCAGACGGCCGTCAGGGCCTACGACCAGCCATGGCGCCCGGCATCGGGTGATCTGGTCGAGCTCGGACGCACGCTACGCCTGCCGCTGGGCCAGTTGCGCCTGCAACGCACGCCGGTCAGCGGTCTCAAGCGTCGCGACAAGCTGGTGCTGGGCCTGCTGGTGCTGGTGCTGCACGGCGCGGCGGCGTACTGGGTCAGCCACCAGCCGACCCCCGAGCTGCCGGTCATCCCGCCGAAGATTCCGCCCATGACCATCGAGTTCGCCGCGCCCGCACCACCGGTGGTCGAGCCGCCGCCGGCCCCTGTGGTCCAGCCACCACCACCGCCACCGGTGGTCGACGAACTGGCTGCCAAGCCCGCGCCCAAGCCGGTCCCGAAACCCAAGCCAGTGCCCAAGCCCGTGGCCAAGCCGCAGCCCAAGCCAGTCGAGGCGCCACCGCCGACACCGGTTGCCGCGCCAGCACCCCCGGCACCTGCACCACCCGCACCTGCGCCAGTGACCCCGGCCTCGGCCAACGCCGCGTACCTGAAGAACCCGGCGCCGGAGTATCCGCAGATGGCCCAGCGCCGCGGCTGGGAAGGCACGGTGCTGCTGCGCGTGGAGGTGCTGCCCAGTGGCAAGCCGGGGCAGATCCAGATCCAGAAGAGCAGTGGCCGCGACGCCCTGGACGCCGCTGCGCTGGCTGCGGTGAAGCGCTGGAGCTTCGTCCCGGCCAAGCAGGGCGACGTGGCCCAGGTGGGCTGGGTCAGCGTACCGATCGATTTCAAGCTTCGTTAACTTGCGACCGCATACAGGAAGGACTTCATCATGAGCTTGTTGGCATCTCCCCTCGAATCCGTTGAAAGCGCGGTCATCTGGCTGCTGGTCGGCTTCTCCGTCGCCACCTGGGCGCTGGCCCTGGTCAAGGTCGTGCAGTTCGTGCGCCTGAAGAACCAGGACAAACGCTTCCACCAGCAGTTCTGGGCCGCGTCCAGCCTCGACTCTGCCGCCGAGCCCGCCCACGACCTGCCCGGCCCGGCCGCCCGTGTCGCCCAGGCGGGCTTTGCCGCGATCGCGGTTGGCGAGCCTGGCCAGGCCAGTGACCTCAGCCAGGCCATCAACCACCAGGACCGCCTGGAGCGCGCCCTGCGCCAGCAGATCGTCCGCGAGCGCCGCTCGCTGGAAACCGGCCTGGCGGTGGTCGCCAGTATCGGCAGCACCTCGCCCTTCATCGGCCTGTTCGGCACCGTGTGGGGCATCATGGAGGCGCTCAAGGGTATCAGCGCGGCGGGCTCGGCCAGCCTGGAAACCGTGGCCGGCCCGATCGGCGCGGCGCTGGTCGCCACCGGCGTGGGCATCGCCGTCGCGGTGCCGGCGGTGCTGGTCTACAACTACTTCCTCCGTCGCCTGAAGCTGACCGCGGCGGACCTCGACGACTTCGCCCACGACTTCTACAGCCTGGCGCAGAAGAGTGCCTTCCGCGTGCTGGTGCACCCGGCGGTGCAGCGCCAGCACACCGGCTTCACCCAGCCTGTGAAGGAGGCCTCCTGACATGGCCTTCTCGACCCAGGACAGCGATGAAGTGTTGAGTGAAATCAACGTCACGCCATTGGTGGACGTCATGCTGGTGCTGTTGGTGGTGTTCATCGTCACCGCGCCGTTGCTGACCAATGCCATCCCGATCAACCTGCCCAAGACCGAGGCCGTGGCCCCGGTCGAGCAGAAGGACCCGCTGGTGGTGAGCATCGACGGCAGCGGCAAGCTGTTCATCAACAAGGACGAGATCCAGCCCGACCTGCTGGAGACCAACCTCAAGGCTGCCAAGGACAAGGACGCCGAGCTGCGTGTGCAGCTGCAGGCCGACGATGGTGTGAACTACGGCGAGGTCGCCCGCGCGATGGCGGCGATCGAACGTGCCGGGATCAGCAAGCTGGCGGTGATTACCGCCCGCTGACCGGCGATACCCTCTTCAGGCAAGTGCTTAGGGGCCATTTTCCTTGGCAGGGGATGGCCCTTTTTTTATTGGAGAAGCGGATTTGAAGCCTTTCGCGATCCCTGCAGGGGCAGGGCTCGAACACTGTGGCTTTGAATTTATGGTTATTAATAAATAGCTTCTTATTCCTTTACGAATATAACCCCCTCCCTATACTTGCACCCAAGCACGCAAACTTCCGGAGGCGTCCCCATGCGCAATGAGTCGATTCGTTACCTGATTGTGCCGGGCTGGCAAGGATCGCCAGACAACCATTGGCAGAGTCACTGGCAGCGCAGCCTGCCCAACAGCGCCCGGGTCGAGCAGCATGACTGGCTGACCCCGCAACGACGCGACTGGGTCCAGGCGCTGGAGCAGGCGATTGCCGCCGAACGCTCGCCGGTGATTCTCATCGCCCACAGCCTGGGCTGCATCACGGTCGCCCATTGGGCCGCCCAGGCCAGTCCCGAGCTGCTACGCCGGGTACGTGGTGCATTGCTGGTGGCGCCGGCGGATGTCGAGCGTCCGACCTGCGCGCCGGCCTTGCGCAATTTCGCGCCGATTCCACTGCAGGCCTTGCCGTTCCCCAGCCAGGTGGTCAGCTCCGACAACGACCCGGCGGTGAGCGTGCCGCGCGCGCTGTACCTGGCCCAGGCCTGGGGCGCCGAGGCCGGGCTGCTGGCCGACGCCGGGCATATCAACGTCAAGTCCGGCCATGAGCGTTGGGAACAGGGCTTCGCCTACCTCTACCGCCTGCAGGCCCGTGTCGATCAGCGCGCGCTGCGCCGCGCCTGATCCGCCGGATTCTTCGAACGAGTCGAATCCCCGGCCGCCTGCGGCTGGGGCGGGAGTATTCCATGACGTTTCACACTGCTTTCGGCCAGCCGTTGCTGACCTTCCCCGAACTGGACAAGAGCCCACTGAGCATCCGCGCCAAGGCGCTGGTGTTCGTCGATCCGCGTTCCCAGGCGCTGCGCCAGGCCCTGGAGCGATTGGCGCCACAACCGCTGCCGGTGCTGATCCGTGGCGAGACCGGCACCGGCAAGGAGTTGCTGGCCCGGCAGATCCACCGCGCCAGTGACCGCGGCGGGTTGTTCGTATCGGTCAATTGCGCGGCCATCAGCCCGACCTACGCCGATGCCGAGCTGTTCGGCTACAGCGCCGGCACCCAGGGCGGTACCGCCAGCAGTCGAGCCGGCTGGTTCGGCTCGGCCAACGGCGGCACGCTGTACCTGGACGAGATCGCCGACCTGCCCCTGGCGATCCAGGGCAAGCTGCTGGCGGCCCTGGAAAACCGCGAGGTGACCCGGGTCGGCGCCGCCCAGCCGCAGGCGGTCGATGTGCGGCTGGTGGCCGCTTCCAGCATCGACCTGGCACAGGCCGTGCGCGCCGGGCGCTTCAACGAGCGGCTCTACCATTACCTGCACGAGGGCGAGCTCGAGCTGCCGGCATTGCGTGATCGGGTCGGCGATATCCTGCCGCTGGCCGAGTACTTCGTCGGTATCTACAGCGTGCGCCTGGATCGGCCACTGCCGTTGATCAGCGAGGCGGCCCAGCAGGCGCTGGAGGCCCATGCCTGGCCGGGCAATACCCGTGAGCTGGAGAACGTCATTCACTTCGCCCTGCTGGTCAGTGATGGTGAGGAGATCCTTCCCGCGCATCTCGACCTTCCGGATATCACACCCTTGGCCAGCCTGGCCCGTCAGCTCGCGCAACTGGGTGCCAGTCGGGAGCCGCAAACCCTGGCCGACCTGCGCGGGCTGCTGGGCGCAGCCTTGGCGCAATTGGGCAAATCCGCGCCGTAGAGCTGTGCGTGGCCGCTCATAAGCAAAGGTCGTGATGGCGATTTGTTTTTGGAATAAGCAGCTAATCAAAAGATATTGTTACGGAATAAAAAATCTCGGTATTGTCCGCTTCACGCCCACCCGAACGGATGGGCACCCGACTCGCCATCTGCGATGGCCCAGCTTTAGAACAAGGATCACCATGAAAAAGACCCTGCTGACCACCGCCCTGGCCGCCGCCCTTTCGTTCGCTGGCCTGGCCAATGCCGCCGAGAAACTGGTGGTCGCCGCCACGCCCGTGCCGCATGCCGAAATCCTCGAACTGATCAAGCCGACCCTGGCCAAGGAAGGCGTGGACCTGCAGATCAAGGTCTTCACCGACTATGTCCAGCCCAACGTGCAGGTCGACCAGAAGCGCCTGGACGCCAACTACTTCCAGACCCTGCCGTACCTGAAGAACTTCAACGAAGGCAAGGGCACCCACCTGGAGACCGTGATCGGCGTGCACGTCGAGCCGTTCGGTGGCTACTCGAAGAAGGTCAAGAGCCTGGCCGAGCTGAAGGATGGCGCCACCGTCGCCATCCCCAACGAAGGCAGCAACAGTGGCCGCGCCCTGCTTCTGCTGCAGAAGGCTGGCCTGATCACCCTGAAAGACCCGAAGAACGCCCTGGCCACGCCGAAAGACATCGCCGAGAACCCGAAGAAGCTCAAGTTCCGCGAGCTGGAATCGGCCATGCTGCCGCGTGTGCTGGATCAGGTCGACCTGGACATGATCAACACCAATTACGCCCTGGAAGCCGGCCTGAACCCGGCCAAGGACGCCCTGGTGATCGAAGGCAGCGACTCGCCTTACGTTAACTTCCTGGTCGCCCGTCCGGACAACAAGGACAGCGAGGCCATCCAGAAACTGGCCAAGGCGCTGACCAGCCCGGAAGTGAAGGCGTTCATCGAGAAGAAATACAGCGGTGCGGTACTGCCGGCGTTCTGATACTCGGCCTGGTACGAAAAACGCCGACGCATTTTGCGTCGGCGTTTTTGTTTGGGCTGGCTTGAAGAGGGCTCGGCAGGTCCGGCCCTATCGCGGGGCAAGCCCGCTCCCACGCAGCCCGCTCCCGCAAAGTGGGGGACGCTTGTGGGAGCGGGCTTGCCCCGCGATGGCGTCTTCAGCGCTGACTGGCCAGCGCCCGGCGCAGGGCCAGGAGCCACAGCAGTTGTTCATTCGAAGCAGGCAAGCAGGGGCTGTTCATCGTTGTCTTCCTTGTTGAATGTGATGGGCCGTGCAAGTCACAGTTTGAGACCCCTTGGAGAGGGATTTATTCGGAAAGATCCGCATGTCATGAAGGAAATTTCCGAGCGTCACGGGGTGGTGATATAGATATGCAATAAAGATATTTATAAAAATATTTTTATGCCTTTAGAGTCTAGGGATCGTGCTTACCGGCACAGCGCCACCATTCGTGAAACGACGCCGAGCCACCCTCGTGCCGACCCTGGACCTTCCCCATGCCGTACCTTCGTGACTCCGTGTCGAGGCCCCTTCCATGAGCTTCGACACCGCTTTCATGCTTAGCACACTGCCGGCCTTCTTCAAGGCCGTTGGCGTGACCCTGCAAGTCGGGGTGATCGCCATCGTCACTTCGTTGCTGGTGGCGTTGCTCAACGCGACGATCCTGGTGCTGCGCACGCCGTACCTGTGGCGCCTGGTCAAGGGCTACGTGGAGCTTGCCCGCAACACACCACTGCTGATCCAGCTGTTCTTCGTCTACTTCGCCTTGCCGAGCCTGGGGCTGAAGGTCTCCGGCTTCGCCGCCGCGATCATCACCCTGACGTTCATGGGCGGTGCCTACCTCACCGAGGTGCTGCGCGCCGGGGTCGAGGCCGTGCCGCGGGCGCAACTGGAATCCGGGCGCTCCATCGGGCTCTCCGAAGGGCAGCTGCTGCGCCATGTGATCCTGCCCCAGGCCGGTATCCTCAGCCTGCCGGCATTGTTCGCCAACTTCGTGTTCCTGCTCAAGGAGACCACCGTGGTCTCGGCGGTGGCGGTGCCGGAGATCCTCTACACCACCAAGAACTACATCGCCCTGTACTACAAGACCTACGAAATGCTCGCCGTGCTGACCCTGCTCTGCGTGCTGATCTTCCTGCCGCTGTCGCTGCTGCTGCGCTACCTGGAACGGAGGCTGCAACATGGCCAGTTCGGGCATTGAGCTGCTGCTGGTTTCGCTGCCGCAACTGGCCACGGGCGCCGGGCAGACCTTGGCGATCTCGGCCCTGGGCATCCTGTTCGCCACCCTGGGCGGCGTGCTCTACGGCGTGCTGGCGACCCTCGGCAACCGTTGGCTGAACATTCTGCTGCAGGTGTACCTGGAGTTGTTCCGGGCGATTCCGGTGCTGGTCTGGCTGTATCTGGTGTTCTTCGGCTTGCCGATCTTCTTCGGCCTGAGCATCCCCAGCTTCTGGTGCGCGGTGCTGGTGCTGGGTCTGTGGGGCGCCAGCGAGGTCGGCGAGGTGGTGCGCGGCGCCTTGCAGTCGCTGCCACGCGGGCAGCGCGAGGCGGGGTTGTCGATCGGCCTGGGCGGCTGGCAGCTGTATGGCTACGTGCTGCTGCCCCAGGCGCTCAAGCGCATGACCCCGCCGACCATCAACATCTACACGCGGATCATCAAGACCAGCTCGCTGGCGGTGCTGATCGGCGTGGTCGAAGTGATCAAGGCGGGGCAGCAGATAATCGAACGCACCTACGAGTCGGTGCTGATCTACGGCGCGCTGTTCCTGTTCTTCTTTCTTGTCTGCTATCCGCTGTCGGCCGCCTCCCGCGTGCTGGAGCGACGCTGGGCCCACGCATGAATCCATTGATCGAATTCCAAGGCTTCAACAAGTTCTTCGGCCAGCACCAGGTGCTCGCGGACATCGACCTCAAGGTCCAGGCCGGCGAGGTGGTGGTGATCCTCGGCCCCAGCGGCTGCGGCAAGAGCACCCTGCTGCGCTGCCTCAACGGGCTGGAGGAGGCCCAGGGCGGCAGCCTGCGCCTCGACGGCCAGGAGCTGCTCGGCCCCGACACCGACTGGCGCCAGGTGCGCCAGCGGGTCGGCATGGTGTTCCAGAGCTATCACCTGTTTGGCCACATGAGCGTGATCGACAACCTGCTGCTGGGTCCGCTGAAGGTGCAGAAGCGCGAACGTCGCGAGGCCCAGGCCCAGGCCGAGGCGCTGTTGGCCCGGGTCGGCCTGCTGGACAAGCGCGACGCCTTCCCCCGCCAGCTCTCCGGTGGCCAGCAGCAACGCATCGCCATCGTCCGTTCGCTGTGCATGAACCCCCAGGTGATGCTGTTCGACGAGGTCACCGCCGCCCTCGACCCGGAGATGGTCAAGGAGGTGTTGCAGGTGATCCAGGGCCTGGCCCGCGAAGGCATGACCCTGCTCATCGTCACCCACGAAATGGCCTTCGCCCGCGCGGTGGCCGACCGCATCGTGTTCATGGAGGCCGGCAGGATCCTTGAACAGAACCACCCCGAGCGCTTCTTCACCCAACCGCAGACCGCACGCGCGCAGCAGTTCCTGGAGAAATTCTCGTTCGTCGAAAGCCTGCCCAAGACACTGCACAAGGAACTGTCATGAAGACTGCCCCGTTCGCCAAACTGCTCGCTCCACTGCTTGGCCTGGCCCTGCTGGCCGGCTGCAACAAATCCGAAGACCCGGCCAAGCCCGCCGACGCCTCGCCGGCCACCAGCTACCTGGAAACCATCAAGGCCCGCGACAAGCTGATCGTCGGCGTGTTCACCGACAAGCCACCGTTCGGCTTCGTCGATGAAAGCGGCCGCTACGTGGGCTTCGACACCGACATCGGCCGCCGCTTCGCCAAGGACCTGCTGGGCGATGAAAGCAAGGTCGAGTTCGTCGCCGTCGAGCCCGCCAGCCGCATTCCGTTCCTGCAGAGCGACAAGGTCGACCTGATCCTCGCCAACATGACCGTCACCCCCGAGCGCAAGGAAGCGGTGGACTTCACCAACCCCAACCTGCGCGTGGCGGTACAGGCCATCGTCGCCGACGGCAGTCCGGTGCAGAAGCTCGACGACCTGGCCGACAAGACCATTATTGTCACCACCGGTACCACAGCCGATATCTGGCTGACCAAGAATCACCCGGACTGGAAGCTGCTGAAGTTCGAGAAGAACACCGAGTCGCTGGCCGCCCTGGCCAATGGCCGCGGCGACGCCTATGCCCAGGACAACCTGATCCTGTTCAGCTGGGCCAAGCAGAACCCGGGCTACCGCGTGCTGCCGCAGCTGCTGGGCGACGAGGCGCCGATTGCTCCGGCCGTGAAGAAGGGCAACACCGAGTTGCGCGATTGGGTGAACAGCGAGTTGGCCAAGCTGGGCGAGGAGAAGTTCCTGCTCAAGCTGTACGACCAGTACGTGCGCAAGGAACTGAGCGACGACACCAAGCCTGAAAGCGTCATCGTCGAAGGCGGCAAGTGGCAGGGTTGAGCCCCGCCTGCTGATCGCGGGACAAGCCCGCTCCCACAACTGGCATTCGTGCGTGGGAGCGGGCTTGCCCCGCGATGGGGTGAATCAATTCCCCGGCACCAGCCGCAACGTGCTCTGCGCCGGAATCACCCCCATCCGCGCCTTGTGATAGCGCCCCTCGATATAGTCTTCGGCCTGGTCGCCGTAATGCCGGTCGAACGGCACGCCACTCTGCCCGACCGGGTTGATGGTCAGCGCGGTGCCTGCGTCGGCAAAGTCGATCAACCGGCGGGTGGAAGGGCCGTAGGTGACCGGCCAGGGCGCCGGGCCGATCTTCGCCGACAGGTTGTTCGGCACCTCGTGGGTGCCGGGCGCGGCGAACGGGCCGACATTGAACAGTAGGTTGAGCGGCTTCTTCACCCCCATTGGATGGTTGTGGGTGAGGGTGTGGGCCTTGCCCCATTGCCAACTGGCCGGATCCTTGCCGAATGTCTCGCGCAGGTGCTTGAGGCTGCGTTGCCAGGCCAGGCGCACGATGGCGCCACGGTCGGTGCGTTCGCTGGCGCCGCGCTGGTTCCACCACGGCGATGCCGGGTCCGCGGCCAGGCGGGGCAGGGCGGCGTCGATGGCGCGGGTGCTGATCAACACCGGGAACCAGGTATCGCCCAGCTCGTCGTGCAGGGCGGCGAACGCCAGTTCGTAGAGGAACTGGTTGAACAGTGTGGCACTGGTGGAGTCCAGCGGATAATCGCCGCGCCAGGCGGCCAGTTGCTCGACCAGCTCCTTCTCCTCGTCGCCCTGGACGATATTGCGCAAGGTGCCGAGCAGCGGTGCCAGGGTACGCGGGCCGTAGTCGGTGCTGGTGTCCAACTGCAGGGCCTGGCTGTTCTGGGTGTCCCACTTGATGTCCGGGTCGCTCAGCTGGCGATCGAGCTGACGACCGCGATCGGCCAGGTTGTAGTAGCCGGGCACCGGGATTGCGCCGGGCGGCTGGTAGTTGGCCGAGACGATGTAGCCGCTGGCCGGATTCTCCTGCTGCGGATTGGTGCTGAACGGGTAGAAGCCCGGCTTGGCGGCCTGGCCGCTGGTGCCATCGAGAATGAACGCCGGGTTGACGCCGTCCGGGCGGATCGGCAGGCGCGCCGCCGCCCACCAGCCGATATCGCCCCGGGCATTGGCCCATACCAGGTTCAGCCCCGGCGCCTGGACCTTGGCGGCCGCCTCGCGCATCTGGCCCAGGGTGTCGGCGCGGTTGATCTGGTAGAAGCCTTCGAGGATCGGGTTGTCGGTTTCCAGGAAGGCCCACCACATGGCGATGGGCGTCGGGCCGGCGGTATCGCCGAGCACGTTGTTGACGATCGGCCCATGGGGCGAGCGGCGCAGGGTGATGCTGGCAGGTTCCGCGCCCTTGACCGCGATCTTTTGCTCGGTCTTTTCCAGTGGCTGCCATTTGCCGTCGACCATCACCTGCTCGGGGTCCTGCGGATTGGTCCGCTCCGCGATCAGGTCGACGTCGTCGTTCTGGAACATGGTCAGGCTCCAGCCGAAATCGCGGTTGTGGCCGAGCAGGGCGAACGGGTTGAGCGCCTGGAAGTAGCCATACAGGTTGAACCCCGGCGCCGACAGCTCCGCCTCGTACCAGATTGCCGGCACGGCGAAGCTGATGTGCGGGTCGCCCGCCAGCAGCGGCCGGCCACTGCGGGTGCGACTGCCGGCCACGGCCCAGGCGTTGCTGCCTTCGAACTGCGGGATGCCGGCATCGCCCAGGGCGTCGTGGCTCAGCCGCGCCAGCTGCTCCAGGCTGCGCCAGTCGGCGGCGGCCAGGGGCGTGGCCACGGCGCCGTCGGGCTGCCAGTCAAGGTCGAAGATCTTCAGGTAGTCGGGGCCGAGCTGGTCGCGGATGTAGGTCAGCGCGGGGTCGGTACGAAACGCCGCAGCGAAGCTGTAGGCTAGGTAGCCGGCGATGCTCAGGGTGTCCTCGGCGGTGAAGGGGCGTGGCGGGATGCCGAGCAGGTCGAACTCCATCGGTTTGGGATGGCTGGCTTGCCACTGGTTGATGCCGTCCAGGTAAGCCTGCAGCGCCTGCCAGGCCGGCGACTGGCGGTCCTGGCGCTGCGCCATCAGGGCTGCCTGGTCACGGATGCGCAGGCTGCGGAACAGGGTGTCGGTGGGCAGCAACTTCTCGCCCAGCACCTCGGCCAGCTCGCCACGGGCCAGGCGGCGCATGATCTCCATCTGGAACAGGCGGTCCTGGGCGTGCACATAGCCCAGGGCGCGGTACAGGTCCTGCTCGTTCTGGGCCTGCAGGTGCGGCACGCCCCGGGCATCGAAACGTACGCTGACCGGCGCCTGCAATCCGCCGACGGCCACCTCGCCGTCACGTTGCGGCTGCTTGTCCCGCACGTACCAGTAACCGGCGCCTGCGGCGGCCACGGCGATCACCACCGCCAGCAAGGTCAGGCTGCGCTTCATCGAGACTCCTTGTGCACTCGAACGAGAAAATGTGGTCCGATCATCGGTGGATTCGCGAACTGAGCATAGTCCCCTGGAAGGAGTTTCCATGTCCCTCAGCGAAAAACAGAAAATGCTGGCAGGCCAGCTCTACCATGCAGGCTGCCCCGAGCTGCAAGCCGAGCAGGCGGCCAACCGGCAGTGGATGCATCGCTACAACGGCAGCGTCGAGCAACCTAATGAGGCGCGCCATGATTTGTTGAAGGCGCATTTCGCCAGCGTGGGCGAAGGGGTGGTGATCCGACCGCCGTTCCACTGCGACTACGGCTACAACATCAGCGTGGGCGCCAACACCTTCATGAATTTCAACTGTGTGATCCTCGACGTGCTGCCAGTGCGCATCGGTGCCGATTGCCAGATTGCTCCGTCGGTGCAGATCTATACCGCCGACCATCCGTTGGATCATGAGTTGCGCCGTAGCGGTCTGGAACGCGGGTGTCCCGTGACCATCGGCGACAATGTATGGATCGGTGGCGGTGCGATTATCCTGCCGGGGGTGGCTATCGGCGACAATGCGGTGGTGGGCGCCGGGAGTGTGGTAACCCGCGATGTGCCGGCGGGGGCGGTTGTGGTGGGCAATCCGGCGCGGGTGCGTCAGCCGGCCCAGGGGCAATAGCAGCCGACGGCCAGGGTATTGGATGCCTGCACCCGGCGGCCTTCATTTAGCGCCGTGAGGATCGGCTCGATGAAACTGTTACTGGAGTTGCACACCGCGCCTTCGCTGTAGGGGCCGAAGTAGGCGAGGTTGCCGTCGCGGTCCCAGATCGCCACGGCGGGGGTGGCTGGCAGCTGCTCGCTGCCGGGCAGGCTGGCCAGGGGCTTGAGCGCGGCGAGGTTGGCCGGCAACTGGCCGTGGCTGCCGGCGCGCTGCACAACATGGAAGCTGACGCCCTGCGGCGCGAAGTGCTCGACCAGTTCGCCCAGGTGCTGCTGGTTGCCGACGTTGCACGGGCACGCCGGGTCCCAGAAGTGCACCACGCGAATCGGGCCCGGGCCTGCCAGCTCGGGGGGCAGGCGCAGCTGGCTGCCGTCGAAGAAGGTGGTCTGGTTGTCGAAGGTGCGCAGGTAGCGGGACTGGAAGCTGTCGTAGGCCCACCAGAGGGCGGCGGCGCAGAGTAGCAGTACAAGGAGTGTGAGAAGTCGCTTCGCCATGGGGGCCTTGGCGCGATTTGCGTGGGAGCGGGCTTGCCCCGCGATGGCGCCTGTGAGTCTGGCGCTGCCATCGCGGGGCAAGCCCGCTCCCACGAGGTCGCATTGTTCGTCGGAGGAGGGGCCAAGCTTGCCATGACGCGGCCCAGAGCTGAATATCGCAGATCAATACTTGCTTCACTGTGGATCTACTGATGCCCGCTAGCTTCAATCCCGACCAGCTGCGTACCAGCCTGTCGCCCCTCGTTGATCGTCAGCCGTTGTCCGCCCAGGGCCAGGCCTACCAGCGCTTCTATGGCCTGGATCTGCCTGCGCGCAGTTGGCTGGGTGGCTTCCGGGTGGCGGGCTTCGATCTGGTCGGCCAGCTCTGGCTGCCGGAGCAACCGGTGGCGACGGTGTTCCTGCTGCACGGCTATTACGATCACCTGGGCCTGTACCGGCATGTGATCGCGTGGGCATTGGGCCAGGGCTACGCGGTGATCGGCTGCGACCTGCCCGGCCATGGCCTGTCCAGCGGCGAGCGGGCCAGCATCGATGACTTCGGCATCTACCAGCAGGTGCTCGATGCGCTGTTCGAGCAGGCCCGCCTGCTGGAACTACCGCGCCCCTGGCATCTATGTGGACAGAGCACCGGCGGGGCGATCGTGGTCGATCACCTGCTGCACCAGGGCGAACGCAGCCCGGCCGACGGCCAGGTGATCCTGCTGGCACCCCTGGTGCGCCCGCGTGCCTGGCACTGGTCGAAACTGAGCTATCGGGTGCTGCGCCACTTCGTCAACGGCATCGAGCGGCGCTTCAGCGAGAACACCAACGACCCGGCCTTCCTGCCCTTCCTCGAGGCCGATCCGCTGCAGCCACGGCGGCTGCCGACCGCCTGGGTCGGGGCGCTGATGAAATGGGTCCGGCGTATCGAAGCCGCGCCGCGCAGCACACGCCGGCCCCTGATCGTGCAGGGCGAGGCGGACGGCACGGTGGACTGGCCCTACAACCTCAAGGTGCTCAAGGCCAAGTTCGCCGAGCCGCAGATCCTCATGCTGCCCGAGGCGCGGCATCACCTGGCCAACGAGCTGCCCGGCATTCGCCAGCGCTACTTCGACTTCATCGGCCAGCGTCTGGGCTGATCACTTCAGCTCGGCGGCGTTCTGGCCCACGGCCAGGGCGGCGCGTACTGCGGCCACCGCTGCCTTGTAGTAGGCCTGGCCGTCGGCGGATTCGGCGAAGGTGGCGAATTGCTCCAGCTCGGCGTCCGACAGGTCGCGATAGACGTACAGCAGGGTGTTGTTCAGGTCTTCGCCGACCTGGTTCATCAGGCGCTGGCGCTGGCCATCGAGCAGGTTCTGCGCCTGGCCGCCGCCGAACAGACCGGGCAGCATCGAGCTCAGGCTGTCGGCCGCTACCCCGGCGATTGCCAGGCTGACCTCGGCGCCGGCTTCGCGGGCCGGCAGGGCCTGGGCCAGGTGGCCGACGATCAGCAGGCGGTTGTCGCTGGCCTGGACCTTCGGCAGGCCCTTGGCGTTCTTCGCCAGCTGGTCCTTGCGCGTGGCCAGCAGCTCGGCGGCCACCACCTTGCGCCCCAGTGGCGACTGGAAGAACGCCAGGGCCGGCGAGGGGTTCGCCAGGTTGGCGCGCAGCTGCGCCTGAGCCCGGCGGTCCATGGCCTGGGCCTGGAAGCGCTGGTTGCTGTTGTTGACCAGCGCCTGGTAGACGGCAGGCGGCAGGCTGTTGCGGTAGCGCTGCTGGGCGGCGCTCACGGCATCGTTGAAATGGGCGCGCTGGTCGGGCCAGCCGGCGGCCTTGTACAGCTGATCGAGGCTGTCTGCCCAGACAGGCATGGTGCAGATCATCAGCAGAAGCAGGGAAAACAGACGGCGCATTCAGGACTCCTGTCGGCAGGCCGCTATTGTCCTAGGCGTGGCGGGGCTTTGTCGAGTCGCCAGCGGCGCTTCCTGACCAAGTGGCGCTGTGCGAGCGATTAGCGAATGGCTATGATGCGCCATGCACACTCCTTTCGAACATCCTCTGCTGTCGACGATCGTCGACGACCTGGCCACCCGTGGCTGGTCGCAGCAACCTCTCTTCCTGCCCGACGCGCTGTCGCGCGCGCTGGCGGCCGAATGCCGTCGCCGTCACGCCGAGGGCGAACTCAACCCGGCCAGCGTCGGTCGTGGCGCCGCGCAGGAGATCCGCGAGGCGATCCGTGGTGATCAGATCCAGTGGCTCGACCCCGGTGAGTCGGAGGTCTGCGACCGCTACCTGGGCGCGATGGACAGCCTGCGCCAGGCCATCAACCAGGGCTTGTTCCTGGGGCTTGAGGATTTCGAGTGCCATTTTGCCCTGTATCCGCCGGGGGCGTTCTACAAGCGCCATCTCGACCGCTTCCGTGACGACGACCGGCGCATGGTGTCGGCCGTGCTCTACCTCAATGAAGGCTGGCAGCCGGAGGATGGCGGGCAGTTGCGGATGTTCCTGCAGGACGGTGTCGAGCACGACGTGCAACCGGTCGCGGGCAGCCTGGTGGTGTTCCTGTCGGGTGAAGTGCCGCACGAAGTGCTCCCGGCCGGGCGTGAGCGCCTGTCGTTGACCGGCTGGTTCAGGCGCCGTGGCAATGATCCATTCTGAGCTGCCGAAGGTATTGGTCAGTGCCTGCCTGCTGGGCCAGCCGGTGCGCTATGACGGGCGTGCCAGCGGTCATCCCGACGTGTTGCAGCGCTGGCAGGCCGAAGGCCGGGTGGTGCCGCTGTGCCCGGAGGTGGCCGGTGGCTTGCCGACGCCGCGCCCGCCTGCGGAAATTCCGGGCGGGCAGGGCGGCCAGGTCCTGGATGGGCAGGCGCGGGTAGTGACGGTGTCTGGCGACGATGTCAGCGAGGCGTTTCTGGCCGGGGCCCGACTGGCGCTGGAGCTGGTGCGTCGGCATGGTATCCGTGTGGCGGTGCTCAAGTCCGGCAGCCCGTCGTGTGGCAACCTGCAGACCTATGACGGCAGCTTCAGCGGTGTGAAGGTGGCGGGGGAAGGAGTGACCACGGCCTTGCTGCGTCGCGAAGGGGTGCTCGTTTTCAGCGAGCTGGAGCTGGAAGACGCGCAGCGAGCGTTGTTGGGTACCCATCTGTAGTCGCGGGTAAACCCAAATCTTCAGACCATGCGCAATCCCTGTAGGAGCGGCCTCGTGCCGCGAAAGGGCCGCAAAGCGGCCCCGGCTATCTCTGCGTCACCTGGGGCTGCTACGCAGCCCTTTCGCGGCACAAGGCCGCTCCTACAGGTCGGTGCGGACTTGCATTGGTAGCATGACTACTGTCCGGCGCTGGTCTCGCGCGCAGCCGTAAGCCATTTCTTCTCCAGCGCTGCCAGGCGGCCATCGTCCTCGATCCGCTGCAGGGCATTGTTCACAGCCGTCTCGAAGGCCGGATTGCCCTTCTGGTACGGGATCACCAGTTTCTGACTGGCCAGGGTACGAATGGCGTCGAGCTTGTCGCTCAGTTCGATGTCCTGCTTGTTGAAGGTCATGTCGTACTTGCCGCTCTCCACCCCGGGCAGCACCTCTTCGGCGGCGGTCTCGACGAACTCGGCCCGCACATCCAGCTCCTTGGCCAAGGCCTGCCCCAACTCGATCTCGAAGCCAGTCAGGTGTTCGTTCTCCTTGAACGCATAGGGTGGCGCGTCGCCAAGCACGGCGATGCGCAGTTCGCCACGGTCATTGATTTCGTCGATCAGTTCGGCCTGGGCCAGTGGGCTGAACAGTACCGCCAGCAGAATGCCAATGGTCAAACGCATGAGTGCCCCTTTCTTGTTCGGCAGATGAAGTGCATTCGCCGTGGCTTTCTCGTCTGCCCCGGTCGAACGCAGCCTAAGACCTCCAGGTCGCGGCAAGGTTTTCTTCTGCCCTGAAATATTTCTGTCCCTGTTTTTGAACCTCTGCCGGCCGAGCTGGACTATGGTGAAGTACCGCCATACTTCGTTTAAGTGATAGCGGTCAATTGAAGTGAATCACAGGAGAAGTGAATGAAAAGCCTAATTTCGCGTGCTGCCGTCGCCGGTCTGCTGATGGGGGCGTCGGTGTTCGCCAGTGCCGCGGATGCCCTGAAGAGCGAGCAGCCACCGGAAGGCGCCAAGGTCTTCATCGTTTCGCCCGCCGATGGGGCCACGGTCGACAAGACCTTCACCGTCAAGTTCGGCATCGAAGGCATGGGCCTCAAGCCCGCAGGTGACCAGACCCCGCACACCGGCCATCACCACCTGCTGGTGGACGTGGACAAGGCCCCGCTGGCCGACCAGCCGCTGCCCACCAGCCTGATGCCGGAAAACAACGCGCCGCTGCCGGCAGGTCCGCAGGTGTTGCACTTCGGCAAGGCGCAGACTGAGGCGACCATCACCCTCACGCCAGGCAAACACACCCTGCAGCTGGTGCTGGGCGACAAGTACCACGTGCCGTTCAAGCCAAGCGTCGAGTCGCAGAAGATCACCGTCAACGTGAAGTGACCCGCCGCGCCATCGCCGGCCGGCCCGCTTGCCGGCGATGAGCTCATTGCCGGCCGTTTCAGAACTGCGAGCCAACCACTTCCTGCGCCACGCCCAGAAAAGCCGCCGGCAGTCGCGCCTGGCGCCGTTCCTTCAGGCAGTACAGGTACTCGTGCATCACCGGTGCCTCCTCCAGCGCCAGCACCCGCAGTTCCGGGTTATGCGGCACCTCGTGGCGGGCGATGATGCTGATGCCGATATTGCGCAGCACCGCCTCGCGGATCGACTCGCGGCTGCCGATCTCCAGCAAGGCCCCGGCCTTCACATTGGCTTCTTGCATCATCTGCTCGGTCAGCTTGCGCGTGGTCGAGCCCTGCTCGCGCATCAGCAGGCAATGCCCGGCCACCACGTCGATGGACACCGCCTGACGCTGGGCCAGCGGATGATTGCGGTGCACCGCCACCACCAGCGGGTCGGTGCCCAGCACCCGGCGCACCAGGCGCGCATCCTCGAGCAGTTGTGAGGACGCGGCGATATCCACCCGGTAATCCTCGAGCATCTCCAGCACCTGCTGCGAGTTGCCGATTTCCACTGCCACTTCCACCTGGGGCAGGCGCTCGCGGAAGATCTTCACCAGGTCGAGGATGTAGTAGGGCGCCGTGGCGGCGATGCGCAGGCTGCCCTGGGCCTGACCGCTGTTGCGCAGCTCGAACTCGATGTCGGCCTCCTGCTGCAGCAGTGCCTTGACCATCGGCAGCAGGCGCACGCCTTCCTCGCTCAGCACCAGGCGCCGGCCACCGCGGTAGAACAGCTCGACGTTGTATTGGCCTTCGAGATTGCGAATCTGCGTGGTCACCGTCGGCTGGCTGAGCCCGAGCTTCTTCGCCGCCAGGGTGATGCTGCCCAGACGGGCCACCATGTAGAAGGCTTTGAGCTCGGCGCTCAGCATTGTGGATAACCTCTAGTTGAAAGATTCGCTGTGTACTCTGTAGGAGCGGCCTTGTGCCGCGAAAGGGCTGCATGGCAGCCCCAGGATTTCGGCATCATGGGACATCGCTGGGGCCGCGTTGCGGCCCTTTCGCGGCACAAGGCCGCTCCTACAGGGAACGTCCCAACCTTACTTGCGCAGCAGGCGTAAGCCGTTGAACACCACCAGCAGGCTCACGCCCATGTCGGCGAACACCGCCATCCACATGGTGGCCATGCCGGCAAAGGTGATCGCCAGGAAGATCGCCTTGATCCCCAGGGCCAGCACGATGTTCTGGGTGAGGATCGCCGCGCTTTGGCGCGACAGCCTGACGAACGCCGGGATTTTGCGCAAGTCGTCGTCCATCAGCGCCACGTCGGCGGTCTCGATGGCCGTGTCGGTGCCGGCGGCGGCCATGGCGAAGCCTATCTCGGCACGGGCCAGGGCCGGTGCGTCGTTGATGCCGTCACCGACCATGCCGACCCGATGGCCCTCGCCGTACAGGCGCTCGATGCTGGCCAGCTTGTCCGCCGGCAGCAGGTTGCCCTCGGCGCGATCGATCCCCACCTGGGCGGCGATGGCCTGGGCGGTGTGGGGATTGTCGCCGGTCAGCATGACAGTCTTGATGCCCAGCTCGTGCAGTTCGGCGATGGCCTGGCGGCTGCTGTCCTTGACCGTGTCGGCCACGGCGAACAGCGCCAGCGGACCGGAGCGGTCGAGCAGCAGCACCACGGTCTTGCCCTGGCGCTCCAGCACATCGAGCTGCGCTTCAAGCTCCGGGGAGCACAGGCCGAGCTCTTCCACCAGGCGATGGTTGCCCAGGTGGTAGGTCTGGCCCTCGATATCACCGCGCACACCGCGACCGGCCAGGGCGGCGAAATCGCTGACCTCGCTCAAGGCCAGGCTCTGGTCCTTGGCAAACAGGGCGATGGCACCGGACACCGGGTGATCGGAGCGGGCAGCCAGGCTGGCGGCCAAGGCTTGGGCCCGGCCTTCGAACAGCGGGTCGAGTACCTTGCTGTCGGTCTGCACCGGCTTGCCGTGGGTGATGGTGCCGGTCTTGTCCAGGGCGAGGAAGTCCAGCTTGCGCCCGCCTTCGAGGTACACGCCGCCCTTGATCAGGATGCCCTTGCGCGCCGCCGCGGCCAGGCCGCTGACGATGGTCACCGGGGTCGAGATCACCAGCGCGCACGGGCAGGCCACCACCAGCAGCACCAGGGCGCGGTAGATCCAGTCGAACCAGGCGCCGGCCATGAACAGCGGCGGGATCACCGCCACGGCCAGGGCCACGGCGAACACTACCGGGGTGTAGATGCGCGAGAACTGGTCGACGAAGCGCTGGGTCGGCGCACGGGCGCCCTGGGCCTCCTCGACGGCCTTGATGATCCGCGCCAGGGTCGACTGGCCGGCGGCGGCGGTGACGCGGTACTCCAGGGCGCCGGCCTGGTTGATGGTGCCGGCGAACAGCTTGTCGCCCACGGCCTTCTCGACCGGCAGGCTCTCGCCAGTGATCGGCGCCTGGTCGACGCTGGACTGGCCACTGACCACCTCGCCATCCAGGCCGATACGCTCGCCCGGACGCACCCGCACCAGGGTGCCGATCGGCACCTCGCGCACGTCGAGCTCGCGCCACTGGCCGTCAGCCTGCTGCACGGTGGCCAGGTCCGGCGCCAGTTGCATCAAGCCGCCAATGGCATTGCGCGCGCGATCCAGCGAGCGTGCCTCGATCAGCTCGGCGATGGTGAACAGCACCATGACCATGGCCGCCTCCGGCCATTGGCCGATCAGCACGGCGCCGGTCACGGCGATGCTCATCAGGGCATTGATGTTGAGGTTGCGGTTCTTCAGGGCGATCCAGCCCTTCTTGTAGGTGCCCAGGCCACAGCCGAGGATCGCCGCCAGGGCCAGCGCGGCGACCACCCACTCCGGCGCCTTGCCGGAGAAGTGCACGACTTCGGCGGCGATCGCGGCAATACCCGACAAGGCCAGCGGCCACCAGCGGGTCTTGCTCGGCTGGGGTGCATTGGCGCTGCCGTCGTCCTCGGCGGCCAGCGGTTCGGCCTTCATCCCCAGGCTGTCGATGGCCCGCTCGATCTCGGCGGTGCCAACCAGCGTGTGGCGCACGCCGAGCACCCGGTTGATCAGGTTGAATTCCAGCTGCTCGATGCCGGCCAGCTTGCCCAGCTTGTCCTGGATCAGGGTCTGTTCGGTGGGGCAGTCCATGGCCTCGATGCGGAAGCGGCTGAGCTGCGCCTGGGCGCTGGCCTTTTCGGTCAGCTGCACCAGGGCCGGGGCAGCCTTGCTGGCACAGCAGCTGTGGGCGTGGGGCTCATGGCCATGCGCGTGGTCATGCTTGTGGTCGGGGCTGACAGGCTGGTTCATGGAATCATCCTTAACTGAGCACTGGCCTCTGCGGATATCCACAGAGTGGTTGTTGCCAAGTGAACACCCTGTAGTCACTATAGGGTCAAGCCCTCTGCTGGAGATTTGCCATGAAGATCGGAGAACTGGCCAAGGCCACCGACTGCGCCGTGGAGACCATCCGCTACTATGAACGCGAGCAGCTGCTGCCCGAGCCCGCCCGCAGCGACGGCAACTATCGGCTCTACACCCAGGCCCATGTCGAGCGGCTGACCTTCATCCGCAACTGCCGCACCCTGGACATGACCCTCGATGAAATCCGCAGCCTGTTGAGCCTGCGCGACAGCCCCGACGGCTCATGCGGCAGCGTCAATGCGCTGATCGACGAGCATATCGAGCATGTGCAGGCGAGGATCGACGGGCTGGTGGCGCTGCAGGCGCAGCTGGTGGAGTTGCGCCAGCAATGCAATGCGCAGGGGGCGGAGTGCGCGATTCTGCAGCAGCTGGAGACCAATGGGGCGGTGACGGTGCCGGAGACCGAGCATTCCCATGTGGGGCGCAGTCACGGGCATTGATACCAAAAGCATCGCGGGGCAAGCCCGCTCCCACGTGACTAAATGCATACGTGGGAGCGGGCTTGCCCCGCGACTGCGTCAGCTCAGACAGATGAAGATCTGTCAGACCGCCATCGGCGCCGTCATCGGCGCATGGTGCTCGTAGCCTTCCAGCCAGAAGTCGCTCGGCTCGATCTTCTCCAGCCACTGCGGCTCGTATTTGCCGGTCTCGGCGAATGCCGGCACGCGGTCGCTGATCACAAGCTTCGGCGCGGCCAGCGGTTCGCGCTTCATCTGCTCGCCCAGCATGTCCAGGTGGTTCTCGTACACATGGGCATCGCCGATGAAGTAGGTGAACCAGCGCGGGGTGTAGCCGGTCAGGCGGCCGAACAGCGACAGCAGCGCCGCGCCTTCGGTGAGGTTGAACGGCGTGCCCAGGCCCAGGTCGTTGGAGCGGATGTAGAGGGTCAGGGAGATTTCCTTGGTCTCGACATTCGGGTGGAACTGGTACAGCAGGTGGCACGGCGGCAGGGCCATCTCATCCAGCTGGGCGCAGTTCCAGCCGTGGAACAGGATGCGCCGGCTGCCCGGGTCGTTGGCGATGGTGTCCAGGCACTGGCGCACCTGGTCGATGGCCTTGTACAGGATGACGAACGCCTGGCCGTCTTCCTCGTCCTGGGCGATACGGCGGAAACCGGCCTTCTCGGCCATCTCGATGGCCGCCGGGTTGCTCAGCGGGATACGCTTGTAGCCCGGCCACTGGCGCCATTGCACGCCGTAGATCTCGCCGAGGTCGTCATGGCCCTGGCGGAACGGGTTGGCCAGCCACTGGGCGTTCTCGTTGGCGTTCTGGTCCCAGACCTTGCAGCCCAGCTCGCGGAACTCGCCGGCGTTCTTCACTCCGCGCAAAAAGCCCACCATCTCGCCGATCGCCGACTTGAACGCCAGCTTGCGCGTGGTGATGGCCGGGAAGCCTTTCTGCAGGTCGAACTTGAGCATGGCGCCCGGCAGGCTGATGGTGCGGATGCCGGTGCGGTTTTCCTGCAGCGTGCCGTTTTCGATGACGTCACGGACCAGATCTAGATACTCTTTCATGGCTTACCTGTAGCAAGAACGGCAGGAGGATCGCCCCTGCCGTGAAAATCAGACGGTGGCCTTGGCCGACGGTTTACGGTTGTAGGCCCACCAGATCAGGAAGATGCCGCCGACGATCATCGGCACGCAGAGCAGCTGACCCATGGTCAACCAGCCGAAGGCGATGTAGCCCAGCTGGGCGTCGGGTACCCGCACGAATTCCACGATGAAGCGGAAGATGCCGTAGAACAGCGCGAACATGCCGGAAACGGCCATGGTTGGGCGCGGCTTGCGCGAGTACAGCCAAAGGATGACGAATAATGCCACACCTTCGAGGGCGAACTGGTACAGCTGCGACGGGTGACGCGGCAACTGGGCCGGGTCGCTGAACGGCGGGAACACCATTGCCCACGGCACGTCGGTGGCCTTGCCCCACAGTTCGGCGTTGATGAAGTTGCCGATACGCCCGGCGCCCAGGCCGATCGGCACCAGCGGCGCGACGAAGTCCATCAGCTCGAAGAACGACTTGTTGTTGCGCTTGCCGAACCACAGCGCGGCCAGCATCACGCCGATGAAACCGCCGTGGAACGACATGCCGCCTTTCCACACCTCGAAGATCAAGGTCGGGTTGGCCAGGTACTGGTGCAGGTCGTAGAACAGCACGTAGCCCAGGCGCCCGCCGACGATCACCCCCATCGACAGCCAGAACACCAGGTCGGAGAGTTTCTCGCGGCTCCAGGTCGGGTCGAAGCGGTTCAACCGGCGCGAGGCCAGCAGCCAGGCGCCGCCGATGCCGATCAGGTACATCAGGCCGTACCAGTGGATTTTCAGTGGACCGAGGGCCACGGCCACCGGGTCGATCTGCGGGTAAGGCAGCATTGTCTTTCCTCTAGGTTCAGATAAGGAAGCTGAGTCCGACGCAGAACAGCAGCGCGGCGAACAGACGCTTGAGCACGCGCGGCGACAGCTTGTGCGCCAGTCGCGCGCCGTAGCGGGCGAAGAACATGCTGGTGGCAGCGATGCCGACCAGCGCCGGAAGGTAGACGTAGCCCAGGCTGTGGGCCGGCAGGTGTTCCTCGTGCCAGCCCAGCCAGATGAAGCCCAGGGCACTGGCCAGGGCGATCGGCAGGCCGCAGGCCGACGAAGTCGCCACTGCCTGCTGCATGGGCAGGCTGCGCCAGGTGAGGAACGGCACGGTCAACGAGCCGCCACCGATGCCGAAGATGGCCGAGGCCCAGCCGATCACCCCGCCGGCGGCGGTCAAGCCGGGCTTGCCGGGGATGCCGCGGCTGGCCTTGGGCTTGAGGTCCAGGGCCATCTGCGCGGCGATCACCAGGGCGAACACGCCGATGATCTTCTGCAGCATCGGGCCCTGGATCAGCGAGGCGGTCTTGGCCCCGACCAGCGCGCCGAGCAGGATGCCCACGGTCATCCAGGCGAAGATCGGCCACTGCACCGCGCCCTTGCGCTGGTGCTCGCGCACGGCATTGATCGAGGTGAAGACGATGGTCGCCAGCGACGTGCCGACCGCCAGGTGGGTCAGCACCGAAGGGTCGAAGCCCTGCAGGGTGAAGCTGAACACCAGCACCGGCACGATGATGATGCCGCCACCGACGCCGAACAGCCCGGCCAGCACGCCGGCGCAGGCGCCCAACAGCAGATAGAGAGCGAATTCCATTCGTGGCCCCAGTGGAAAACAATCCGGCATGGTAACGGAAGCCAAGCCCGGCGCTCTAGTGAACTCTGTGTCAGATGATGGCTAGCGGTCGGCGGCGCGGGTAGAGTGGCCGAAAACACAGGGGACAACCTATGTGCCTGATCGTATTCGCCTGGCGGCCGGGGACAGCCCGGCCGTTGATCGTCGCGGCCAACCGCGACGAGTTCTACGCCCGGCCGACCCAGGCCCTGGCCGCCTGGGAGGATGCCCCGGGGGTGCATGCCGGGCGTGACCTGGAGGCAGGCGGAACCTGGCTGGGGGTAGGGCCGAACGGGCGCTTCGCCGCGCTGACCAATATCCGCGATCCGCGCCAGCCGCTCGGGCCGCGCTCACGGGGCGAGCTGGTGGCGGCGTACCTTCAGGGCGAGCTGGGGGTCGAAGCCTACCTGGACCAGGTGGCCAGTCGCAGCGGGCAGTACTCGGGCTTCAACCTGCTGGTGGGTGATGGCGAACGGCTGGGCTACCTGCATGCCCGCGAGGCCGCGCCGCGCATGCTGGCGCCTGGTGTCTACGGGCTGTCGAATGCCGGGCTGGATACGCCGTGGCCGAAGCTGGTCAAGGCGCGCAGCGGGCTTGAGGCGTTGCTCGAGGCCGCCGATCCGCAACAGCTATTGGCCTTGCTGGGCGATGCACAGCCCGCGCCGGACGGCGAGCTGCCGGAGACTGGTGTGGGGCTTGCCACCGAGAGGCTGCTGTCGAGCGTGTTTATCGCCAGCCAGAACTACGGGACGCGGGCGAGCACGGTGCTGATCGTCGATGACCAGGGGCGGCGGCGGATGGTCGAGCGCAGTTTCGGGCCGTTTGGTGGGCACCTGGGTGAGGTAGAGCTGGAGGCGTGATCAAGGTATGCATCGCCTGTACTGGCCTCTTCGCGGGTAAACCCGCTCCCACAGGTTGCGCGCAGAACCTGTGGGAGCGGGTTTACCCGCGAAGAGGCCAGTAAGGGCTTCAGAGGGTCTTGTTCGGCCCGATCATCCGCGCCAGGCCAAGGTTCTTCAGCGCCAGTTGCAGCGAGCTGTGGATAACCTGCGGGTTGTCATGGCTCATGGCGTCGGCCAGCAGTTCCTTGGCTTTGCCCAGGTTGATCTGGCGCAGCATCCACTTCACCTTCGGCAGGTTGGTGGCGTTCATCGACAGGCTGTCGAAGCCCATGGCCATCAGCAGGATCGCTGCGGCAGGGTCACCGGCCATCTCGCCGCAGATGCTCACCGGCTTGCCTTCCTCGTGGGCGACGCTGACCACGGTCTGCAACGCCTGCAGCACCGCCGGGTGCAGGTAGTCGTACAGGTCGGCGACCCGCGGGTTGTTGCGGTCGACCGCCAGCAGGTACTGGGTCAGGTCGTTGGAACCGACCGAGAGGAAGTCGACCTGGCGCGCCAGTTCGCGGGTCTGGTACACGGCGGCGGGAATCTCCACCATCACCCCCACCGGCGGCATCGGCACGTCGGTGCCTTCGTCGCGCACCTCGCCCCAGGCACGGTGGATCAGGTGCTGGGCTTCTTCCAGCTCGTGGATGCCGGAAATCATCGGCAGCAGGATGCGCAGGTTGTTCAGGCCCTCGCTGGCCTTGAGCATGGCGCGGGTCTGCACCAGGAAGATTTCCGGGTGATCGAGGGTGACGCGGATACCGCGCCAGCCGAGGAACGGGTTTTCTTCCTTGATCGGGAAGTACGACAGCGACTTGTCGCCGCCGATGTCGAGGCTGCGCATGGTCACCGGCAGCGGGTGGAACGCCTGCAATTGCTCGCGGTAGATCGCCAGCTGTTCCTTCTCGCTGGGGAAGCGCTGGTTGATCATGAATGGCACTTCGGTGCGGTACAGGCCGACGCCCTCGGCGCCGCGCTGCTGGGCACGGGCCACGTCGGCGAGCAGGCCGGTGTTGACCCACAGCGGCATGCGATGGCCGTCCGGGGTGATGCACGGCAGCTCGCGCAGGGCGTCGAGGCCACGGGCCAGCTGGCGCTCCTCCTCGACCACATCGCTGTACTGCTTGCGCAGCACCTCGCCGGGGTTGGTGAACACCTCGCCCTTGTAGCCGTCGACGATCATCTCGATGCCGTCGGCCTTCGAATATGGCAGGTCGACCACGCCCATGACGGTCGGGATGCCCATGGCACGGGCTAGAATCGCCACATGGGAGTTGCCCGAGCCCAGTACCGAGACCAGGCCCACCAGCTTGCCCTCCGGCACCTCGCCGAGCATGGCCGGGGTCAGCTCCTCGCTGACCAGGATGGTGTTGTCCTGGTAGACCAGCGACTGCGAACGGGCTTCCTGCAGGTAGGCCAGCAGGCGCCGGCCCAGGTCCTTGACGTCCGAGGCGCGCTCGCGCAGGTAGTCGTCGTCCATCAGCTCGAAGCGGTTGACGTGCTCGCCGACCACCTGGCGCAGGGCGCCCTGGGCCCACTGGCCGGTCTTGATGACCTCGACCACCTCGCCACCGAGGGCGGCGTCCTCGAGCATCATCAGGTACACGTCGAACAATGCGCGCTCTTCGGGGCGCAGCTGGGTGGCGAGCTTGGCCGACAGCTTGCGCATGTCCTCGCGCACGCCTTCGAGGGCGTTGTTGAACAGCTTGAGTTCGTTGTCGATGTCCTCGACGGTGCGGTCCGGCACCACCTCGAGGTCGGCGGGCGGCAGCATCACCACCGAGCGGCCGACGGCGGCGCCCGGGGAGCCTGGCACGCCGACGAAGCGGGCCTCCTGGATACCCTTGCCCTGGCGGCCCAGTCCACGAATGGAGCCGGTTGCCTCGGCATGGGCGATAACCCCGGCGAGCTGGGCGCTCATGGTGACCAGGAAGGCCTCTTCGCCTTCGTCGAACTGGCGGCGCTCCTTCTGCTGGATGACCAGTACCCCCACCACGCGGCGGTGGTGGATGATCGGCGCGCCGAGGAAGGAGGCGAATTTCTCTTCGCCAGTTTCGGCGAAGTAGCGGTAGCGGGGGTGGTCGGCGGCGTTCTCGAGGTTCAGCGGCTCCTCGCGGGTGCCGACCAGGCCGACCAGGCCCTCGTTGGGGGCCATGCTGACCTTGCCGATGGAGCGCTTGTTCAGGCCCTCGGTGGCCATCAGCACGAAGCGGTTGCTGTCCGGGTCGAGCAGGTAGACGGAGCAGACCTGGCTGCCCATCGCCTCCTTGACGCGCAAGACAATGATACCCAACGCCGTCTTGAGATCTTTGGCGGAGTTCACTTCCTGGACGATCTTGCGCAGCGTATTGAGCATGGCTCGGGGTCGGACTCCGTCGTCAGTCGCGCGTCAGCAGGCGCGGGGCTAGCTCTTTCAGGGCGCGGCGGTATACCTCGCGCTTGAATGTCACCACCTGGCCCAGCGGATACCAGTAGCTGACCCAGCGCCAGCCATCGAATTCCGGTTTGCCGGTGAGGTCCATGCGCACCCGTTGCTCGTTGCTCACAAGGCGCAGCAGGAACCACTTCTGTTTCTGGCCGATGCACAGCGGCTGGCTGTGGGTGCGCACCAGGCGCTGGGGTAAACGATAACGCAACCAGCCACGGGTGCAGGCAAGAATTTCCACGTCCTGGCGTTCCAGGCCCACTTCTTCGTTCAGCTCGCGGTACAGGGCATCTTCCGGCGTCTCGTCAGGGTTGATGCCACCCTGGGGAAACTGCCAGGCATCCTGGTTGATCCGCCGAGCCCATAGCACCTGCCCGGCATCATTCGTGAGAATGATCCCGACATTGGGGCGAAAACCATCCGGGTCGATCACGGCAGCAACCTCGCAAACGCATGTCACCGCATTGTTCCACAAAGCCTGAGCGCGCAGCAACGCGCCCGCCAAGCTTATGTGCAGCGAGGTGAAAACTCCGTATTCTGCGGGACTCTTCCGTGGCTGATGCGAGTGACCGCGATGCGCCTGGCTTTATTCGACCTGGACAATACCCTCCTCGGTGGCGATAGCGACCACGCCTGGGGTGACTACCTGTGCGAGCGGGGCATTCTCGACCCGGTCGCCTACAAGCAACGCAACGATGCCTTCTACCAGGACTACCTCAACGGCACCCTGGACATGCAGGCCTACCTGGCCTTCTCCATGGAAATCCTCGCGGCCAGCGAACCCGTGCAGCTGGAGCAGTGGCACCGCGAGTTCATGCGCGACTGCATCGAGCCGATCATCCTGCCCAGGGCCGAGGCCCTGCTGCGCCAGCACCGCGAGGCTGGCGACCAGCTGGTGATCATCACCGCCACCAACCGCTTCGTCACCGCGCCGATCGCCCGCCGCCTGGGCGTGCGCGTGCTGCTGGCGACCGAATGCGAAGCGCAGGACGGGCGCTATACCGGGCGCAGTACCGATATACCCTGTTTCCGTGAAGGCAAGGTGACGCGGCTGAACCGCTGGATGCTGGAGAACGGCTTTGACCTGGAGGACAGCTACTTCTATAGCGATTCGCTGAACGATGTGCCGTTGCTGGAGGTGGTGGCGAACCCGGTGGCGGTGGATCCGGATCCGAGGCTGCGGGCGGAGGCCGAGCGGCGGGGGTGGCCGGTCGTTTCGTTGCGCGCTTGAAGGCCTGATCGCGGGGCAAGCCCGCTCCCACGATCTGAACTGCTTCCGGGTGTTGGATCAATGTCCAATATCTTGGGCGCAACTCGATCTGGCGTGGGAGCGGGCTTGCCCCGCGATGCTTCAGACCGGCTTGGCGCCCATCAGGCCCGCGATGGACAGGAAGCAGACGCCGCTGAACAGCGCCAATGCCAAGGTGAACTTCAAACCCACGGTTTCAGCCTTGCGCATCCGGTTCAGACGCACCACCAGCCACCACACGGCAAACGCGCCCAGCGTATAGATGATGCTGGACGCCAGCACCCAGGTCTGCCCCAGCGGCCAGCCGACCAGGTGCACCAGCCACCAGCCGGTGAACGGCATGCTCACCAGGCACAACCCCATCAGCAGCCAGACGAACACCAGCGGTCGGCGCAACAGCTTGCCGTAGGCCTCGGCATCGCCCTGGCGGCGGGCGCGGACAGTCCAGATCGCCAGGCCCAGGCCGCCCAGCAGCAACAGGGCGGTGGCGAGGATATGCAGGGTCTTCAGGGTGGTCAGGTGTTCCATGTCTTCATCGTCCTTCAGCAGGGTAATTCGCGCCCGTCTCTTCGCGGGTAAACCCGCTCCCACAGGTGACGCGCCAACCCTGTGGGAGCGGGTTTACCCGCGAAGGGCCATACGCCCAGCTTAGTCAGTTAACCCAAGAACAGCCGGTAGGCCGGGTTCTCGGTCTCGTCCCAATACGGATAGCCGATCTTGGCCAGCGCCGCCGGCACCAGGTGGCGCTCCTCCTCTGGTACCTGCAGGCCCGCGACCACGCGGCCATCGGCGGCGCCATGGTTGCGGTAGTGGAACATCGAGATGTTCCAGCGCCCGCCCAGCTTGTTGAGGAAGTTGAACAGCGCGCCCGGCCGCTCGGGGAACTCGAAGCGCAGCACCATCTCGTCGCTGGCCCCGGCCGAATGGCCACCGACCATGTGGCGGATGTGCAGCTTGGCCAGCTCGTTGTCGGTCAGGTCGGTGACCGGGAAGCCTTGCTCGGTCAACTGCTGGACCAACGCCGCGCGCGGGTCGGTTTCCGGGTGGGTCTGCACACCGACGAAGATATGCGCTTCGTCCGAGGTGTGCTTGCGGTAGTTGAATTCGGTGATCTGGCGCTTGCCGATGGCTTCGCAGAAGGCCTTGAAGCTGCCCGGGCGCTCGGGAATGGTCACGGCGATGATCGCCTCGCGCTTCTCGCCCAGCTCGGCGCGCTCGGCCACATGGCGCAAACGGTCGAAATTGACGTTGGCGCCCGAGTCGATGGCCACCAAGGTCTGCCCGGCAACGCCCTTGAGTTCGACGTACTTCTTGATGCCGGCCACGCCCAATGCGCCAGCAGGTTCGGTGATCGAGCGGGTATCGTCGTAGATATCCTTGATTGCCGCGCAGATCTCGTCGGTGCTGACGGTGATCACCTCGTCCACATGGTGACGGCAGATGTCGAAGGTGTGCTGGCCGATCTGCGCCACCGCCACGCCGTCGGCGAACAGCCCGACTTGTGGCAGCACCACGCGTTCGTCCGCGGCCATGGCGGCCTGCAGGCAGTTGGAGTCATCCGGCTCGACGCCGATCACCTTGATCTCGGGGCGCAGGTACTTCACGTAGGCGGCGATGCCGGCGATCAGCCCGCCGCCGCCGACCGGCACGAAAATCGCGTCCAGCTGGCCCGGGTGCTGGCGCAGGATCTCCATGGCCACCGTGCCTTGCCCGGCGATGGTGTGCGGATCGTCGTAGGGGTGGATGTAGACGAAGCCCTTTTCCTCCACCAGCTTCAGCGAGTAGGCCAGCGCCTCGGGGAAGGTGTCACCGTGCAGCACCACCTTGCCGCCCCGGGAGCGCACGCCTTCGATCTTGATCTCCGGAGTGGTCTTGGGCATGACGATGGTCGCCTTGATCCCCAGCTCCCGCGCCGCCAGGGCCAGGCCCTGGGCGTGGTTGCCGGCGGAGGCTGTGACCACGCCGCGGGCCAGTTCCTCGGCGCTCAGTTGCGCCAGCTTGTTGTAAGCCCCGCGGATCTTGAACGAGAACACCGGCTGCAGGTCCTCGCGCTTGAGCAGCACCGTGTTGCCCAGGCGCTTGCTCAACTGCCCGGCACTGTGCAGCGGGGTTTCGACGGCAACGTCGTAGACGCGCGAGGTGAGGATCTTCTTGACGTACTGTTCGAGCATCGGAAAGCATCACTGGGCCGCGGGACAAGGGCTGGGAGTCTACCGCAGCGTCACGTCGGGCGACCACAGCAAAGCCGCGGGAGCCGTTATACTAGGCAACTTTGAAATCCGCCCAGCCCCTCCCGGAGCCCGCATGACCCAGGACCAACTCAAACAGGCCGTCGCCCAGGCCGCCGTCGATCTCATCCTGCCGAAACTGGATGAGAAAAGCGTCGTCGGCGTCGGTACCGGTTCGACCGCCAACTTCTTCATCGACGCCCTGGCCCAGCACAAGACCGCCTTCGACGGCGCCGTCGCCAGCTCCGAGGCCACCGCCCAGCGCCTGAAGGGCCATGGCATCCCGGTCTACGAGCTGAACAGCGTCAGCGAGCTGGAGTTCTATGTCGACGGCGCCGACGAAAGCGACGCTCACCTGAACCTGATCAAGGGCGGCGGGGCGGCCCTGACCCGCGAGAAGATCGTCGCGGCGGTGGCCAAGACCTTCATCTGCATCGCCGACGCCAGCAAGCTGGTGCCGGTGCTGGGCGCCTTCCCGCTGCCGGTCGAGGTGATTCCGATGGCCCGCAGCCATGTGGCGCGCCAGCTGGTCAAGCTGGGCGGCGACCCGGTCTACCGTGAAGGCGTGGTGACCGACAACGGCAACGTCATCCTGGATGTGCACAACCTGCAGATCACCAACCCGGTGGAGCTGGAGAGCCAGATCAACGCCATCGTCGGCGTGGTCACCAATGGCCTGTTCGCGGCGCGTCCGGCGGATGTGCTGCTGCTGGGGACCGCTGAAGGCGTGAAGACCCTCAAGGCCGAGTAAGCCTCATCGCGGGGCAAGCCCGCTCCCACGGTGGGAGCGGGCTTGCCCCGCGATAGCGTCAGCCCAGGCAATCAATCAGCCGGCTGCTTGAACACATAGAACAGGTTTGGCTCGCTGACCAGGTAGATGGTCCCGGCGTCGTCCATGGCAATCCCCTCCGCCTGCGGCACCGTCTGTTTCAAGCCCTGGAACCCCTTGCGCAGCGACAGCGTGCTCAACGGCTTGCCCTTCACATCCAGTTCCAGCACCAGCCGCGACTCGTCCGACAGCGCCAGCAGGTGCCCGCTGCGTTCGTCGAACTGCAGGCTCGACAGGTCCCTCACGAACAACCGCCGGTCACGCTTGCGATCCTGCACCACATGCACGGCATAGGGTTTGTCGGGGTTGTCATGGGGAAAACCATGCACCTCGTAGATCATCATCGGGTCCCGCTCCTTGGCCACGAACAGGCGCTTGCCCGCCGAGTCGTAGGCCAGACCCTCGAAACCTTTGTTGCCGTTGAGGCCAATGCCCAGGGACAACTGCTCGGCATCGTTGGCGTCCAGGAACAGGGTGTCGTCGTCCAGGCGCACGCGAATCAGCCGCTGCTGGCGCTCGTCGGTGATCACGTAGCTGTTGGGCCCCACATACTCCACCGCCTCGGGGTCGCCGAAACCGGTCAACGGCACGCGGCGCAGGATGCGGCCGTCCAACGACAGCTCGATCAGCTCCGAGCGGGCATTGGTGACGGTGAACAGGCTCTTGCGGTCGGGGTCGTAGGTAAGCGCCGAAATGTCGTCGTCCAGCCCGACGATGGGCTGTGCTTCGATCGCCACCTGGTAGTGGTCCAGGCCGATGCTCTGCTCGGCCGGCTGCCACCAGGTCTTGAGGTTGAACCAGCCGCGCTCGAACAGGCGGAACTCATGCCCGGCGGCGCCCAGGACGAGCAGGGCAACAAGCACGATGAAGGCGAAGATCAGGCGAAGGTGGCGGCGCATGCGGTCGGACTCGGCGAAAGGAGCACGTATCTAACCACTATCAACTGAAGTAAAGCTTAATGCCATCATCAGACCAATCTGAACGATCAGGGCTTCCTGAAGCGATAGAACAGGTTGGGCTCGCTGACGATGTACAGGTTGCCCTGGTCATCCATCGCCACGCCTTCGGCCCGGGGGATGGTGTCAGCCAGGCCATTGAAGCCGCCCAACAAGGTCATGAAGCTGACCTGCTCACCTTTCTCATCCAGCTCGAGCAGCATGTTGGAGTCCGCCGACAGTGCCAGCAGGTGCCCGGTGCGCGGGTCGATGCCCAGCGCGGACAGGTTGCGCAGGTCCAGCTCGTCGCTGGGCAGCGGCTGCTTTTCGCCCTTGAGCGGGCCGTGGCCATCGGTGCTCCAGATGAACAGCTTCGGTGGCCGCTCGGCGCCGATGATCAGGCGCTGGCGGATTTGGTCCCAGGCAATGGCTTCGAAGCCCTTGTTGCCATCCTCGGTATCGCCCAGGTCATGGGGCTGGTAGTCGGCGCGGTTCAGCGATGTCGTGGCGGCATCCACCTTGACCAATGTCAGGTCGTGATTGCGCTCGTCGACAATGGCGATCTGGCCGTCCTCAAGCACCGCCACGCCTTCCGGGTTGGACCAGCCAACCAGGGCAATCTTGCGCAACACATCGCCATCGAGGGTGAGTTCGACCAGGAACGGATGTTTGCCCATGACCGAGAACAACGTCCGGGTGTGCGGATTGAACGCCAGGTCCGAAGCCTCGTCGCGCTCCATGCCCGGCAACGGTTTGGCATCGATGTCGGCCACGTAGTCTGGCAACCAGATACTTTCCTGGCGCTCGGCCTGGCTTTCGAAACCTTCCTTTATCCACAGCAGGCCACGGTCATCCCAGTGCATGGCCACCACCAGGCCATAGGCGATGATCGCCAGCGCAATTATCCACAGCGACCAGCGGGTGATCAGGCGTCGCTTTGGCGGAAGGGATGCGCTGGAAGGGTTGGTCATCGATCGGAGATCCTGAAAGTAGGCGGCAGCGTGCTCGCCACTGTCGGCAAATGAAGGTTAATAGACGAATTATCCGGATCAATTGTGAAAAAAACGACAAATCCCGGCGGAACAGTCAGCGACGACGGCGTTGCACCGTCGTCGCCCGGAGTCAAAGCACCCGGCCTTCGAACCGGCTTGCGCCGGGAAGTTCCAGCACCAGCTCATCGCCGACATTGAACGGCCCCACGCCCGCCGGGGTACCGGTGAGGATGACATCGCCGGCCTGCAGGGAGAAGTGCGTGGCCATGTGCTGGATCATCGGTACGATCGGGTTGAGCATCAGCGCGCTGTTGCCGTCCTGGCGCACCTCGCCGTTGATGGTCAGGCGGATGCCGATGTCTGTCAGGTCCTCGAAGGTGCCGGCCGACACGAACGGCGGCAGCACGCAGGCGCCGTCAAAGCACTTGGCCAGCTCCCAGGGCAGGCCCTTTTCCTTCAGTTTCGCCTGCACATCACGCAGGGTCAGGTCCAGCGCCGGGGCAAAGCCGGAGATGGCGTCGAGCACCTCTTCCTCGGAAGGGTGGGTGGACAGGGGTTTGCCCAGCAGCACGGCGATCTCCGCCTCGTAGTGCACCGAACCGCGCTCGGTCGGGATCTTGAAGCCGCCTTCCAGGGGCACCACGCAGCTGCCGGGCTTGATGAACAACAGCGGCTCGCTGGGAATGGGGTTGTCCAGTTCCTTGGCATGCTCGGCGTAGTTGCGGCCGATGCACACCACCTTGCCCAGCGGGAAGTGGATGCGCGTGCCGTCTACGTACTGGTGCTGGTAACTCATGGCCGACTCCTGTGAATACTGCTTTTTATTCGGGAGCGAAGATCTTACCCGGATTCATGATGCCGTTCGGGTCGAACACCGCCTTGATCGCCTTCATGCAGGCGATTTCCTCCGGCGAGCGGCTGTAGCCCAGGTAGTCGCGCTTGGTCATGCCCACGCCATGCTCGGCGGAGATCGAGCCGTTGTAGCGTTCGACGATCTCGAACACCCACTTGTTGACCTTGGCACAGGAGGCGAAGAAGTCGTCCTTGCTCATGTGGTCGGGCTTGAGGATGTTCAGGTGCAGGTTGCCGTCGCCGATATGGCCATACCAGACCACTTCGTAGTCCGGGTAGTGCTCGCCGACGATGGCGTCGATATCGCGCAGGAAGGCCGGCACCTTCGATACGGTGACCGAGATGTCGTTCTTGTACGGTGTCCAGTGCGAGATGGTCTCGGACAGGTACTCGCGCAGCTTCCACAGGTTCTTCAGCTGGGTCTCGCTCTGGCTCATCACGCCATCGAGCACCCAGCCCTGCTCGACGCAGTGCTCGAAGGTGGCCAGGGCTTCGTTGGCCACTTCCTCGGTACTGGCTTCGAACTCCAGCAGGGCATAGAACGGGCAGTCGGTTTCGAACGGCGCGGGCACATCGCCCCGGGCGAGGATCCTGGCCAGGCCCTTGTCGGAAAAGAACTCGAAGGCCGTCAGGTCGAGCTTGCCCTGGAAGGCGTGCAGCACCGGCATGATCGCGTCGAAATCGGGGGTGCCCAGGACCATGGCGGTGAGGTTGCGCGGCGCGCGGTCCAGGCGCATGGTCGCCTCGACCACGAAGCCCAGGGTGCCTTCGGCGCCGATGAACAGCTGGCGCAGGTCGTAGCCGGTGGCGTTCTTGATCAGGTCCCTGTTCAGCTCGAGCAGCTCACCCTTGCCGGTGACCACCTTCAGCCCGGCCACCCAGTTGCGGGTCATGCCATAGCGAATCACCTTGATCCCGCCGGCGTTGGTACCGATATTGCCGCCGATCTGGCTGGAGCCGCTCGAGGCGAAGTCCACCGGGTAGTAAAGCCCCTGGTCCTCGGCGAACTGCTGCAACTGGCGGGTGACGACCCCTGGCTGGCAGACCACGGTACGGTCGAATTCGTTGAAGGCGAGGATCTGGTTCATGTAGTCGAAGGCCACCACCACCTCGCCATGGGCGGCCACGGCGGCGCCCGACAGCCCGGTACGCCCGCCCGACGGCACCAGGGCGACCTTGTGCCGGTTGGCCCAGCGCACGATGGCCTGCACCTGCTCGACGGACTTGGGGAAGACGATGGCGCTTGGCGCCGGCGGGTAGTGCTTGGTCCAGTCCTTGCCGTAGGCCTCGAGCGAGGCCGGGTCGGTGAGGACCTTGCCAGGGTCGACCAGGGTCATCAGCTCATCAATTACCACGGACTGGGTCATCGCTGGAACTCTCGACTTATTCATAGTCACCCTGAGCAGGCTTCACCTGTCGGGATAAGCTCAGGTTGTGTCGCGTATGCTAGCATAGCCCTCCCGCCGTTCGTGCTAAGGCCGACGCCGCGCCGCTTTACCCTCCTCGCCATTTTTCTCCGGGATACAGGTTTACGCAGATGAGCAAGACTTCTCTCGACAAGAGCAAGATCAGGTTCCTTCTTCTTGAAGGTGTGCACCAGAACGCGGTCGATACCCTCAAGGCTGCCGGCTACACCAACATCGAATACCTCACTGGTTCGCTGCCGGAAGCCGAGCTGAAGGAAAAGATCGCCGATGCCCACTTCATCGGCATCCGTTCGCGCACCCAACTGACCGAAGAGATCTTCGACTGCGCGAAGAAACTGGTCGCGGTCGGCTGCTTCTGCATCGGCACCAACCAGGTCGACCTGGAAGCGGCCCGCGAGCGCGGTATCGCCGTGTTCAACGCCCCTTACTCGAACACCCGTTCGGTGGCCGAGCTGGTGCTGGCCGAAGCCATCCTGCTGCTGCGCGGCATCCCCGAGAAGAACGCTTCCTGCCACCGTGGCGGCTGGATCAAGAGTGCGGCCAACTCCTTCGAGATCCGTGGCAAGAAGCTGGGTATCGTCGGCTACGGCTCGATCGGCACCCAGCTGTCGGTCCTGGCCGAAAGCCTGGGCATGCAGGTGTACTTCTTCGACCCGCTGACCAAGCTGCCGCTGGGCAACGCAGTACAGGTCACCAGCCTGCACGAGCTGCTGGGCCTGGCCGACATCGTCTCGCTGCACGTGCCTGAGCTGCCGTCCACCCAGTGGATGATCGGCGAGAAGGAAATCCGCGCGATGAAGAAGGGCTCGATCCTGATCAACGCCGCCCGTGGCACCGTGGTCGAGCTGGACCACCTGGCCGCCGCGATCAAGGACAAGCACCTGATCGGCGCCGCCATCGACGTGTTCCCGATCGAGCCGCGCTCCAACGACGAAGAGTTCGAAAGCCCGCTGCGCGGCCTGGACAACGTGATCCTGACCCCGCACATCGGCGGGTCCACCGCCGAGGCCCAGGCCAACATCGGCCTGGAAGTGGCCGAGAAGCTGGTCAAGTACAGTGATAACGGTACCTCCGTATCGTCGGTCAACTTCCCGGAAGTGGCCCTGCCGGCCCACCCGGGCAAACACCGCCTGCTTCACATCCACGAAAACATCCCGGGCGTGCTCAGCGAGATCAATAAGGTGTTCGCCGAAAACGCCATCAACATCTCCGGTCAGTTCCTGCAGACCAACGAGAAGGTGGGCTACGTGGTCATCGACGTCGACGCCGAGTACTCGGACCTGGCCCAGGAGAAACTGCAGCACGTGAAGGGCACCATCCGCTCGCGCGTACTGTTCTGAGTTTCACTGCGTCATGAAAAGGGAGGCCCTGGTGGCCTCCCTTTTTTATTCGGCTAACGACTGAAAGCCGGATGGTCGCTACAAAAATCCACCAATACCACTATCACTCGTTTTTGCCCCCTCGCCACACAACCGTCTCACAGCCTTCCTAGCATGGCCCCATCTCTTCGATGAGGCCTTGCCATGAACAACGCCACTCCAGGCGCACAGATGAAAGTGCGCGGTATCCACAAGCGCTTCGGCGCCTTCACCGCACTCAACGACGTCTCCCTCGACATCGCCGCCGGCGAGCTGGTGTGCCTGCTCGGCCCGTCAGGCTGTGGCAAGACCACCCTGCTGCGCTGCATCGCCGGGCTCGAGCGCCAGGACCGTGGCACGCTGTACATCGGCGACCGCGACATCTCCGAGCTGCCACCCCAGGCCCGCGACTACGGCATCCTGTTCCAGTCCTACGCCCTGTTCCCCAACCTCACCGTCGAAGCCAACATCGCCTACGGCCTGACCGGCAACAACCGCGAGGCCTCGCGCCAGAGGGTTGGTGAAATGCTCGAACTGGTCGGCCTTGCCGGCAGCGAGAAGAAGTACCCCGGCCAGCTGTCCGGCGGCCAGCAACAACGCGTGGCCCTGGCCCGCGCCCTGGCGCCTTCGCCGTCGCTGTTGCTGCTCGACGAGCCGATGTCGGCGCTGGACGCCCGTGTGCGCGAGCACCTGTGTACCGAACTGCGCCAGTTGCAGCGCCAGCTGGGTATCACCACGCTGATGGTCACCCATAACCAGGACGAGGCCATGCTGATGGCCGACCGCATCGCCGTGATGAACAACGGCCAGGTCGAGCAGTACGCCACGCCCCAGGAAATCTACGACCAGCCGGCCACGCCGTTCGTCGCCGAATTCGTCGGCCAGGGCAACTGGCTGCCGTTCCAGCGCAGCGGCGACAGCCATGCCCAGGTCGGCGGCCTGCACATGCGCCTGGCGGCCAATGCCGCCGGTGCCAGCAGCGGCCGGCTGTTCTGCCGGCCCGAGGCGATCACCGTCAACCCGGTGGTACACGAGGAAAACCTGTTCCCGGCGAAGGTCCGCGAGATCACCTTCCTCGGCAACCGCTGCCGCATGAGCTTCGAGTTCAAGGCCCTGCCGGGCCACGCGTTGCTCGCGGAGTTGGCGCCAGAGGCGATGCCGCGCCTGGGTTCGCAGGACATCTGGGTGGCGCTGCCGCCGCAGAGCCTGCAGGTGTTCGCCTGAGATGGCCGCGCCGATGACCCTGTCGCTCACCGCCGCCAAGGCCGCACCTCGCAGCGGTGTCGCCCTGGGGGACCGCCTGTTCGTGGTCGGTGGCAAGAGCCTGCTGCTGATCCTGCTGGTGCTGGCGGTGCTGATGCCGCTGCTGGCGATCTTCTGGCGCGGCTTCAGCGCCGAAGCCGGGCAGGGCGGCGGACTGCCGGCTGCCCGTGAGCTGTTCGCCAGCGAGAACTTCCACTGGCTGCTCGGCAACAGCCTGTCGGTGGCGTTCACCGTCGCCGCCATCGTCGTGCCGCTGGCCTACCTGTTCGCCTATGCCCTGCAACGCACGCTGATCCCGGCCAAGGGCCTGTGGCGCGGCATCTCGCTGCTGCCGCTGCTGGCGCCATCGATGCTGCCGGCCATCGCGCTGGTGTACCTGTTCGGCAACCAGGGCCTGCTGCGTGGGCTGTTCAGCGACAATATCTACGGTTTCTGGGGCATCGTTCTCGGCGAGGCCATCTACACCTTCCCCCACGCCCTGATGATCCTGCTTTCGGCGCTGTCGCTGGCCGACGCACGGCTGTTCGACGCTGCCTCAAGCATGGGGGCGGGGCCGGCGCGGGCATTCTTCAGCATCACCTGGCCGGCCACGCGCCAGGCGGTGTTCGCCGCGTTCTGCCTGGTGTTCACCCTGACCATCACCGACTTCGGCGTGCCTGTCGTGGTGGGTGGGGATTATCAGGTACTGGCCCTGGAAGCCTACAAGGCGGTGGTTGGTCAGCAACAGTTCGGTCGCGGCGCGCTGATCGGCATGGTGCTGCTGGTACCGGCACTGCTCAGCTTCAGCGTCGATGCCTGGCTGCGCCGCCGCCAGGGCGAGGCCATGAGCGGCCGCGCCCAGGTGTTCGAGCCCAAGCCGTCGCGGCTGCGCGATGGCTGCTTCCTGGCCATCGCGCTGCTGGTGTGCGCGGCACTGCTGGCGGTGATCGGCATGGCGGTGTACTCGTCGCTGGTCAAGTTCTGGCCGTACAACCTGTCGCTGTCGCTCAAGCACTACATGTTCGAGGACACCGCCGGTGGCGGCTGGCTGGCCTACCGCAACAGCGTGACCATGGCCATCGGCACCGCGCTGATCGGCAGCGTGGTGATCTTCACCGGCGCCTACCTGATGGAGAAGACCCACGGGCAGCGCCTGCTCAACCAGCTGCTGCGCCTGCTCAGCTTCATCCCGATGGCGGTGCCTGGCCTGGTGCTGGGCCTGGGCTACGTTTTCTTCTTCAACCTCAACGGCAACCCGCTGCATGTGTTCTACGGCAGCATGGCGCTGCTGGTGGTGTGCACCATCGCCCACTACCTGACCACCGCGCAGATGACCGCCACCACGGCCCTGCGCCAGCTCGATGGCGAGTTCGAGGCCGCCGCGCTGTCGCTCAAGGCGCCGCTGTACAAGCATTTCATGCGGGTCACCGTGCCGATCTGCCTGCCGGCGCTGCTGGACATCATCCGCTACCTGTTCGTCTCGGCGATGACCACCGTGTCGGCGGCGATCTTTCTATACAGCCCCGACACCATCCTCGCCGCCGTCGCCGTGCTGAACATGGACGACGCCGGCAACGTCGGCGGCGCCGCCGCCATGTCGACCCTGATCCTGCTCACCAGCGCCGCCGCATCCTTGCTGCTGGCCGGTGCCTCACGCGGCCTGCTGCGCCGCTCCCAGGCCTGGCGCCAGCGCGCGCCAGGCCATTGACCGACTGCCCACACTGATAGGAACCGCATCATGTTCAAGCCCCTCGCACTTGCCGCTGCCGTATCCGCCGTCTTCAGCCTGCAGGCCTCGGCCGCGACCCAGCTGACGGTCTACACCGCCCTCGAGGCCGAGCAGCTCAAGAGCTACAAGCAGGCTTTCGAAAAGGCCAACCCTGACATCGAGATCAAGTGGGTGCGCGACTCCACCGGCATCATTACCGCCAAGCTGCTGGCCGAGAAGGACCGTCCGCAGGCCGACGCGGTGTGGGGCCTGGCCGCTTCCAGCCTGGCCATCCTCGACCAGAACGGCATGCTCGAAGCCTATGCGCCGAAGGACCTGGGCAAGATCTCGCCCAACTACCGCGACGCCGCCAACCCGCCGGCCTGGGTGGGCATGGACGTGTGGGCCGCGACCATCTGCTTCAATACCGTCGAGGCCGAGAAGCAGGGCCTGAGCAAGCCGGTGAGCTGGCAGGACCTGACCAAGCCTGAATACAAGGGCAAGATCGTCATGCCCAACCCGGCCTCGTCCGGCACCGGCTTCCTGGATGTGAGCGCCTGGCTGCAGACCTTCGGCGAACCGCAGGGCTGGGCCTACATGGATGCGCTGCACCAGAACATCGGCCAGTACGTCCATTCCGGCTCCAAGCCGTGCAAGCTGGCGGCCGCCGGTGAATTCCCGATCGGCATCTCGTTCGAATACCCGGCCGTGCAGCTCAAGCGCCAGGGCGCGCCGCTGGATATCGTGCTGCCCAAGGAAGGCCTGGGCTGGGAGATCGAAGCCACCGCGGTGATCAAGGGCTCGCCAAAGGCCGATGCCGCCAGGCGCCTGGCTGACTTCTCCGCCAGCCCCGCGGCCATGGAGCTGTACAAGGAGAACTTCGCCGTGCTCGCTGCGCCGGGTATCGCCAAGCCGCAGACCGAGTTGCCGGCGGACTACGAGCAGCGCCTGATCAAGAACGACTTCGCCTGGGCCTCGAAGAACCGCGACGAGATCCTCAGCGAGTGGCGCAAGCGCTATGACGGCAAGTCGGAAAAGGTCGCGCAACAGTAACGCGTCGACCTCATTGGTGGGTATGCCCGCTCTAATGGAACAAAAACATAGTTCCTTGATTTGACTGGGGAAACGTGGGAGCGGGCTTGCCCCGCGATCACCGGCTATGCCGGTGCCATACACCGCATCGCGGGGCAAGCCCGCTCCCACACTGGTGATGCCGTCAGAGCCTCACAGCCCTTCGAGCATTGCCTTGTTGCGCACTGCGCCCTTGTCGGCGCTGGTAGCCAGCAGGGCGTAAGCCTTGAGCGCGGTGGTCACCTTGCGTGGACGCACCTCGGCCGGCTTCCAGCCCTTCTTGTCCTGCTCGACGCGACGTTCGGCCAGCTCTTCATCACTGACCAGCAGGTTGATCGAACGGTTGGGGATATCGATCAGCACCTTGTCGCCATCGCGCACCAGGCCGATGGCGCCGCCCGCTGCCGCTTCCGGCGAGGCGTGGCCGATCGACAGGCCCGAGGTACCGCCGGAGAAACGACCGTCGGTGAGCAGGGCGCAGGCCTTGCCCAGGCCCTTGGACTTCAGGTACGAGGTCGGGTACAGCATCTCTTGCATGCCCGGGCCGCCTTTCGGGCCTTCGTAGCGGATGATGACGATGTCGCCGGCCTGCACTTCGTCGGCGAGGATGCCGCGCACGGCGCTGTCCTGGCTCTCGAAGATCTTCGCGGTGCCTTCGAACACGTGGATCGACTCATCGACGCCGGCGGTCTTCACCACGCAGCCGTCCAGGGCGATGTTGCCGTACAGCACGGCCAGGCCGCCCTCCTGCGAGTAGGCGTGCTCGAAGCTGCGGATGCAGCCGTTCTCGCGGTCATCGTCCAGGGTTTCCCAGCGGGTCGACTGGCTGAACGCGGTCTGCGTCGGGATACCGGCCGGGCCTGCCTTGAAGAAGGTGTGCACGGCTTCGTCATCGGTCTGGGTGATGTCCCACTTGGCGATGGCTTCCTCCATGCTTGGACTGTGCACGGTCGGCAGGTCGGTGTGCAGCAGGCCGCCACGGGCCAGCGAGCCGAGGATGCTGAAAATGCCGCCGGCGCGGTGCACGTCTTCCATGTGGTACTTCTGGATGTTCGGCGCCACCTTGCACAGCTGCGGTACCTTGCGTGACAGGCGATCGATGTCGCGCAAGTCGAAGTCCACCTCGGCCTCCTGGGCCGCGGCCAGCAGGTGCAGGATGGTGTTGGTCGAACCGCCCATGGCGATGTCGAGCATCATGGCGTTCTCGAACGCCTTGAAGTTGGCGATGCTGCGCGGCAGTACCGACGCATCGTTCTCGCCGTAGTAGCGTTTGCACAGCTCGACGATGGTGCGGCCGGCGGTGAGGAACAGCTGCTCACGGTCCGAGTGTGTCGCAAGCGTCGAGCCGTTGCCCGGCAGGGCGAGACCTAAGGCTTCGGTCAGGCAGTTCATCGAGTTGGCGGTGAACATGCCGGAGCACGAGCCGCAGGTCGGGCAGGCGCTGCGCTCGTACTCGGCGACTTTCTCGTCGGAGGCGCTGGAGTCGGCGGCGATGACCATGGCGTCGACCAGATCCAGGCCGTGGCTGGCCAGCTTGGTCTTGCCGGCTTCCATCGGGCCGCCGGAGACGAAGATCACCGGGATGTTCAGGCGCAGGGCGGCCATCAGCATGCCGGGGGTGATCTTGTCGCAGTTGGAGATGCAGACGATGGCATCGGCGCAGTGGGCGTTGACCATGTACTCGACGGCGTCGGCGATGATCTCGCGGCTGGGCAGCGAGTACAGCATGCCGTCGTGGCCCATGGCGATGCCGTCGTCCACGGCGATGGTGTTGAACTCTTTCGCCACGCCACCGGCGCGTTCGATCTCGCGGGCGACCAGTTGGCCCAGGTCCTTCAGGTGCACGTGCCCCGGGACGAACTGGGTGAACGAGTTGGCGATGGCGATGATCGGTTTCTTGAAATCTTCGTCCTTCATCCCGGTGGCGCGCCACAGGGCACGGGCACCGGCCATGTTACGGCCTTGGGTGGAAGTCTTGGAACGATAATCAGGCATGGAGCGCTCCTGGCGGCTAAATCAGGTATCTAACTAGGGGAGTGAGCTTCTCTTGTCCTGAACGCCTGGGCCGGTTGCCACTGGCACGGATGGGGGATCGAAGGACCGCGCGGGATCGCCGCAGGCTCGACCAGAGCTCATAAACCCGCCGGGGATGTCTGGCGATGAATGGCTCGATTCTACACCGCCGCGCCCGCGAGGGAATGGCGTTGTGATAATTGGCTGTCGCCAGCCCCCAAGGTAAAGGCCTTGGCATGATTCAGGCAGGTTTCGGTAGACTTGCGCGCCTTCTACCCCACTGGCCAAAAGGATTTGCAATGCCAGCGCCAAGTCGCTCCTTATTGTTCTACGTCGTCATCGGCCTGATCCAGGGCCTGGTGCTGCTCACCACCGTGAAGGGGCAAGGCGAGCTGCTTGGCTTCAACCTGTCGGTAGCCCTGTGCGCCGCGGTGGTCGTGGCCGGCGTGAACCTGCAACTGCTCGGCAACGCGGTGCGCCAGCGTGGCACCGGCTGGCTGGTGCTGGGGCTGACCCTGCTGATCAGCGGGATCAGTGCCTGGGTCCTGGATAGCGAGCGCATGGGCTGGCTGCAGCAGACCTGGTTCCTGGCCGCCGTCGTGCTGGGCTATATCGGCACCGCGTTCATTCTTGCCTGGCCGACCCGCGAAAATGGGCGGCCGCGCTATGAGGACCTGTTCCGGCATGCCTGGAACAACGTGTTCATCCTGTTTCTGGCGCAACTGTTGACCGGCCTGTTCTGGCAGTTGCTGTGGCTGTGTGCGTTGCTGTTCGGCATGCTCGGCATACCACAGGTCACGGACGCAGTGGAGTCCCCGGTGTTTCTCTGGCTGGTACTGCCGGTGGTGTTCTCCCTGGGGATGCGCATGGGGCGGGACAACGAGAAGGTCATTGGGTTGTTGCGCGGCATCCTGTTGACACTCTGTCGCTTCCTGTTGCCGTTGAGTGCGCTGATCGCCGTGGTGTTCACCCTGACACTGCCCTTCAGCGGCCTGCAGCCGGTGTGGGACACGGGCTATTCGACCGCTCTGCTGTTGGTGCTGGCAGGTATCAACCTGTTCCTGGCCAATGGCGTGTTTCAGGACGGCCATCAAGGCAATGCCTATCCTGCGCCGCTCAAGCGCTTGGTCGAAGCGAGCCTGTTCTGCCTGCCGGTACTGGTGGGCCTGGCGGCTTATGCCAGCTGGATGCGCATCGACCAGTACGGTCTGACCCCATCGCGCATCATGGCCATGCTGTTGGTGGGTGTGATGCTGGCGCACAGCCTGGCGGCGGTGTGGGCGGTGGCAAGCTCACGGCAGGCCTGGCTGAATAGCCTACGGCTGAGCAACCCGTTGATCGCCTTGCTCAGCGCGGTGCTGATAGTGCTGTTCTACACACCGTTGCTCGACCCGCAGGTGTTGAGTGCGAAAAGTCAGGTAGAGCGCCTGCTCGGTGGACGCACGCCGATTACCGAGTTCGATGCCGGGACCTTGTACCGCGACCTCGGTCAGCCTGGGCGTGCAGCCTTCGAGCAACTGGAGAAGCGGCTGGAAACGGATGAACTGTTCGATGCGGGTCGCCGCGAGCAATTGCTGGCGTTGATGGCGCAGGTACGTCGGCCGGAGGTGGTCGAAACGTATGGTCCGAAGTTCGAGTGGCTAGGGCCCGTGCAATCCACCAGCGAGTCACTCGCCGACTCGACCCTTGGCCAAAGCCAGTGCGGTGGCAAGGGATGCTACCTGTGGGCGGTCGATCTGGATGGTGATGGGCACAATGAAGTGTTGATGATCCCCCGGCACACCTATGCATCGAGTGTGTTCGTGTTCACCTGGGAAGAGCGGGAGTGGCGTGAGGTGGGCAGCCTGAGCGGCAAGATGGAAAACCTCGAGGGCCTGGCCAGGGGCATTCGCGAGGGCGCGGTGAAACTGGTGGCTCCGCGTTACAAGACGCTCAGCATCGATGGGCAGGAATTGGTGCCGGACTTCAGGCGGTAGCGGTTGGCGCGCATGAGCGTGAGCGTTTGAGAGAGCCGGGGCCGCTCTGCGGCCCTTTCGCGGCAGTCTCAAAGAAACGCCGCTTAGCTGTTGGGCAGCAACCGGCAGGTGATGCTCTTGATGTAGCGGGTTTCGGCGATCGCCGGGTGCACCGGGTGGTCCGGGCCCTGGCCGCCGCGCTCGAGCATTTGCAGGTTGCGGTCCAGGTGGCGGGCGCTGGTCAGCAGGATGTTGTTCAGGTCGTCCTCGGGCAGGTGCATCGAGCACGAGGCGCTGACCAGGATGCCGTCCTTGGTGAGCATGCGCATGGCCTGTTCGTTGAGGCGACGGTAGGCGGCCTCGCCGTTCTTCAGGTCCTTCTTGCGCTTGATGAAGGCGGGCGGGTCGGCAATGATCACGTCGAAACGCTCTTCGGCGGCCTTCAGCTCGCGCAGGGCCTCGAACACGTCGCCTTCGATGCAGGTCAGCTTCTCGCTGATGCCGTTCAGCGCGGCGTTGCGCTCGACACCGTCGAGGGCGAAGCCCGAGGCGTCCACGCAGAATACTTCGCTGGCGCCGAACGCGCCGGCCTGCACGCCCCAGCCACCGATGTAGCTGAACAGGTCGAGCACGCGCTTGCCCTTGACGTAGGGGGCCAGGCGGGCGCGGTTCATGCGGTGGTCGTAGAACCAGCCGGTCTTCTGGCCTTCGCGCACCGGGGCTTCGAACTTCACGCCGTTCTCTTCCAGCGCGACCCAGTCCGGCACTTCGCCGTAGACGGTCTCGACATAGCGGCCGAGGCCTTCGGCGTCACGGGCGGCGGAGTCGTTCTTGAACAGGATGCCGCTAGGCTTGAGGACCTGGACCAGGGCGGCGATGACGTCGTCCTTGTGCGCTTCCATGGTGGCCGAGGCCAGCTGTACCACGAGGATGTCGAAGAAGCGGTCGACCACCAGGCCCGGCAGCAGGTCGGAGTCGCCGTAGACCAGGCGGTAGCACGGCTTGTCGAACAGGCGCTCGCGCAGCGACAGGGCCACGTTCAGGCGGTGCACCAGCAGCGACTTGTCCAGCGGCAGCTTGACGTCGCGCGACAGCAGGCGGGCGCAGATCAGGTTGTTCGGGCTCATGGCCACCACGCCCAGGGGCTTGCCGTTGGCGGCTTCGAGGATGGCCTGCTGGCCGGCCTTCAGGCCTTGCAGCGGGGTCGCGGCGACGTCGACTTCATTGCTGTAGACCCACAGGTGGCCGGCGCGCAGGCGGCGGTCGGCATTGGCTTTGAGGCGAAGGCTGGGCAGGGACATGACGTCGCTCCGGGAAAAAAGAGCGGGAGTATACCGTGTTGGCCTCGGCTTCGCTGGTGGGCGCGACCAAGCGCGAGCCTCGTCTTGGGGCCGACCGGCTCCGGCAGGCTAAAGAAATTCTTGGATCCAACGATCCACTGATAGTTACCCTGCCGGCGTACAGGGTTAGAATCCCCCGTCCCCAGCGAGAATGCACGAATGTCCCAGGAACTTACCGCCGAACAGATTCAGCAAGCCCTGCAGGGCATCACCATCCCGCCGCAGCCGCAGATCATGGTCGACCTGCAGTTCGAGCAGTACATGCCCGATCCGGACCTGGAGACCATCGCCAAGCTGATCAGCCAGGATCCCGGTCTGTCCGGCGCCCTGTTGAAACTGGTCAATTCGGCGCAGTTCGGCCTGGCGAACAAGATCGGCTCGATCCAGCGCGCGGTGAACTTGCTGGGTAGCCGCTCGATCATCAACCTGATCAACGCCCAGTCGATCAGGGGTGAAATGACCGACGAGACCATCGTCACCCTCAACCCGTTCTGGGACACCGCCCAGGACGTGGCCATGACCTGCCTGACCCTGGCCAAGCGCACCGGCATCCAGGCGGTGGACGAGGCCTACACCTTGGGCCTGTTCCACGACTGCGGCGTGCCGTTGATGCACAAGCGTTTCCCCAACTACATGGAAGTGCTGGAGGAGTCCTACGCCAAGACCAATGACGAGGTCCGTGTGGTGGACACCGAGAACCGCGTGTTCAACACCAACCACTCGGTGGTCGGCTATTTCACCGCCAAGTCCTGGCGCCTGCCGGAGCACATCAGCGCCGCCATCGCCAACCACCACAACGCCCTGGCGGTGTTCCGCGACGAATCCTCGCGCAATACCCAGACCCAGCTGAAGAACCTCTTGGCGGTGTTGAAGATGTCCGAGCATATCTGCGCCTCCTACCGCGTGCTGGGCAACCAGAGCGTCGATCACGAGTGGAACATGGTTGGCCCGCTGGTGCTGGATTACATCGGCCTGACCGAATACGACTTCGAGCAGCTCAAGCAGAACATCCGCGAAATGGGCGGGCACTGAGTCATGCCGGAACTGCCAGAGGTCGAGACGACGCGGCGCGGCATCGCGCCCCACCTGGAAGGGCAGCGGGTCAGTCGTGTGGTGGTTCGCGACCGGCGCCTGCGCTGGCCGATCCCGGAAGACCTCGACGTGCGCCTGTCGGGGCAGCGTATCGTCAGCGTCGAGCGCCGCGCCAAGTACCTGCTGATCAACGCCGAGGTCGGCACCTTGATCAGCCACCTGGGTATGTCGGGCAACCTGCGCCTGGTCGAACTGGGCTTGCCGGCGGCCAAGCACGAGCATGTGGATATCGAGCTCGAGTCAGGGCTGATGCTGCGCTATACCGACCCGCGCCGTTTCGGGGCCATGCTCTGGAGCGTCGATCCGCTCAACCATGAACTGCTGATTCGCCTGGGGCCGGAGCCGCTGACCGACCTGTTCGACGGCGAGCGGCTGTTCCAGCTGTCCCGAGGTCGGTCGATGGCGGTCAAGCCGTTCATCATGGACAACGCGGTGGTGGTGGGGGTGGGTAACATCTACGCCACCGAAGCACTGTTCGCCGCCGGGATCGACCCGCGCCGCGAGGCAGGTGGGATCTCCCGGGCGCGTTACCTGAAGCTGGCTATCGAGATCAAGCAGGTGCTGACGGCAGCCATCGAGCAGGGCGGGACCACCTTGCGCGACTTCATCGGTGGCGATGGCCAGCCGGGGTATTTCCAGCAGGAATTGTTCGTCTATGGGCGCGGTGGGCAGCCGTGCAAGGTGTGTGGCACCGAGTTGCGTGAAGTGAAGCTGGGGCAGCGGGCGAGCGTGTTCTGCCCAAAATGCCAGCGCTGATGCCTCAGGCCCTATCGCGGGGCAAGCCCGCTCCCACGAAAGCGAGCCAAGCCAGTCGTGGGAGCGGGCTTGCCCCGCGATAGGGCCGGATCAGTCGACTACCGCCGCCTGCCCTACACCCCTGGGGTCACTGGCCGCCTCCACGGTCCCGCCAGCCTTGTCCCAATACAGCACCTGCTGATTCCCGTATTGGCGCCCGACATCCTTCAGCCGATATCCACGTTCCTCAAGCTCGGCCTTCTGCTGAGCGCTGAACGTCCCCGGCTCATGCTCCACCACGTCCGGCAGGTACTGATGGTGGTAGCGCGGCGTCGCCGGCCACTCGGTCACCGGCCGCCCTTCGAGGAAGCCCATCACCGACAGCAGCACCATGCTCGGAATCCGGCTTCCGCCGGGCGTGCCAAAGCTGGCGAACTGCCTTGGGCTTTCGATGAAGGTCGGGCTCATGCTCGACAAGGGTCGCTTGCCCGCCGCCACCGCGTTGGCCGGGCTGCCGGCCAGGCCATAGCTGTTGCTGCCGGTGGGATCGGCGGCAAAGTCGTCCATCTCGTTGTTCAGCACAACGCCGGTGCCCGGCACGCTGAACGCCGCGCCGAACGGCAGGTTGACCGACAGCGTGGCGGACACCGCATTGCCGTCGGCGTCGATCACCGTGAAGTGGGTGGTGTGGTCGCCCTCGCGCCAGGCCGGCGAAGGCGGCAGGGCGTTGCTGGGGGTGGCCTGGCGCACGTCGATGCTGTCGGCCAGGCCGGTCAGGTACTGGCGCGCCAGCAGGCGGTTGATGGGGTTGGCCACGTAGTCCGGGTCGCCCAGCAGGCCGCGGTCGCGGTAGGCCCGGCGCAGCACTTCGATCACATAATGGCTGCGCTGCATGGGTTCGGCGCTCTGCCAGGGCAGGCGCTGGAGCATGGCCAGGCTCTGGGCCAGGGCCACGCCACCGGCCGAGGGCGGCGGACTGCTGATCAGCTCGCGCTGGTCGGCCAGTGGATAACGCAGCGGCTCGCGCCAGGCGGTGTGGTAGCCGGCGAGGTCATCGAGGGTCCAGACGCCGCCGGCCTGGCGCACGCCATCGACCAGCCGGTGGGCCGTCGGGCCACGGTAGAAACCGTCGCGCCCATGCTCGGCCAACGCCAGCAGGGTCGCGGCCAGTTCCGGTTGACGAATCACCGTGCCGAGCGCCGGTACGTCGTTGTCGGCGAGGAACAGCCGGGCGCTTTCGGCATTGTCGCGCAGGGCACTCAGGCGCATGGTTGCGCGGTCGCGGTAGATGCGATCGACGGCAAAGCCCTGGTTGGCCAGGCGAATGGCTGGGGCCAGGCTGTCCTTGAGCGGCAGCCTGCCGTGGGTCGCGGCCAGGTCGGCCAGCGCCTGGGGCAGGCCGGGGATGGCCGCGGCCAGTGGGCCATTGACCGACAGGCCCGCCTGCACCTGGCCGTCCTTGAGGTACATGTCGGCCCGGGCGGCGGCCGGGGCGCGCTCACGGGCGTCGAGGAAGGCATAGCGTGGGCTGTCGGCGCTCTCGCGCAGCAGGAAGAAGCCGCCACCGCCAAGGCCGGAGCCATAGGGCTCGACAACGGCCAGCGTGGCGCCGATGGCCACGGCGGCATCGAAGGCGTTGCCGCCCTGCTGCAGGATCTGCCTTGCCGCCGCGGTGGCTTCACCGTGCGGGCTGGCGATCGCCGCCTGGCCTGGCCCGGCGGCCAGGGCGCCATGGGCCAGCAGCGCCAGGAGGGCGCCGAGGGCTGCGTGGCGAAGCGCGGCGACGAACGGCATCAGGCCTTGCCGGTGATCCGGCGGTACTTGGCCATCAGTTCGTCTTCGGTTTCCGGGTGGGCTTCATCCAGGGGGATGCAGTCCACCGGACAGACCTGCTGGCACTGGGGCTCGTCGTAGTGGCCGACGCACTGGGTGCACAGGTTCGGGTCGATCACGTAGATCTCTTCGCCTTGCGAGATGGCGGCGTTCGGGCACTCGGGTTCGCAGACGTCGCAGTTGATGCAATCGTCGGTGATGATCAGGGACATGGGGACTCCGGCCGGGGCGTTGGGCCCGGGCATGTTTCAAAGCGATGGGCACAATTGTGCCGGATTCGCGCCCGCAGTGCACGCGGGCGCGACATCGTGACCGCGAGGCTTACTTGCGAAAGCGCTCGGTCAGCGCGTCGGCCACGGCAGGGTGGACGAACTTGCTGATATCACCGCCCAACGCGGCGATTTCCCGGACCAACGTCGAGGAAATGAACGAATAGCGCTCGGACGGCGTGAGGAACAGGCTCTCGACGTCCGGCGCCAGCTGGCGGTTCATGTTGGCCAGCTGGAACTCGTACTCGAAATCGGACACCGCGCGCAGGCCGCGCAGGAAGACATTGGCGTTCTGCTCCTTGGCAAAATGCGCCAGTAGCGAGGAGAAGCCGATGACTTCGACATTGGGCAGGTGCTTGGTGACCTCGCGGGCCAGCGCTACCCGCTGTTCCAGGGGGAACAGGGGGTTCTTCTTGGGGCTGGCCGCCACGGCGATGATCACGTGGTCGAACAGGCGCGAAGCACGCTCGACCAGGTCGCCATGGCCTTTGGTAATGGGGTCGAAAGTACCCGGGTACAACACTCGGTTCATCGCGTCATCCTGGCTGGAGTGCGTTGGGGAGTCGGATGGTAGCGCAGCGATTGCGCCCGGCCAAGTCGCGTGGCTGGTCGATGGCACTATAGACAGCATGGCTATTGGCTGTCATGCGCCGGATGCCAGGCGGCCGACCAGCGCCTCGCTGAGCAGGGCGGTCAGGGCATAGACCGACAGCTGCGGGTTGGCGCCGATGCTGGTGGGGAACAGCGAACCGTCGTGGACCGACAGGTTTTCCAGCTGGTGATGCCGGCCCAGACTGTCGCACACCGCCTGGCGCGGATCCTCGCCCAGGGCGCAGCCGCCCATGACGTGGGCGCTGCCCAGGCGCATGCGAAACAGTTCCAGGGGCAGGTTGTCGATCAATGCCTTGGCGTGTACCGGGTTGTCGGCATACCGGGCATCGGCATGCACCGGCAGCACCCGGCGGGCACCGGCGGCGAACTGGATCTGCGCCATGCTGTGCCAGGCCCGGCGCAGCCCGTCGCGCAGGTAGTCGGTGACCGGATAGTCGAGCACCGGCGAGCCATCGCCACGCAACTCCACCTGGCCGCCGGGGCTGTCCGGGTGGAAACCATCGCGCAGCAGCGCCAGCATCACGTGGGTATGGGGCAGCTCGGCCATGCGCAGGGCATTGTCCTGTCCATGGCCGCCGAGCAGGGTGCTGGCCAGGGCCGGGTGCAGTGGCGGGACTTCGAGCTTGTAGCCGACCGGGCCGGCGACGCCGTCCTGCCACTGGAACTGGTCGCTGTAGATCGACTGCGGCGCGCCGTAGTACGGGTCGATCTTCGCCTCGAACTGCGCGGCGCTGAAGTTGACCAGGTGCAGGAAGGTGCGTTTGCCCAGGCGCTGGTGAGGGTCGGGCGCGCCGGAGCGCAGCAGCAGCGCCGGGCTGTTGATGCCGCCGCCGGCCAGTACGTAATGCCGGGCACGCACGAGCACCTGTCGGCCGGTGGGCTGGATCCCCTGGGCGTCCAGGGCCTGGCATTGCAGGTGGTCGATGCGTTGGCCGTCGTGGCTGAAGCGCTCGGCGCGGGCCAGGTAAAGCAATTCGCCGCCTTGCTCGAGGGTGGCCGGAATGCTGGTGACCAGCATCGACTGCTTGGCGTTGACCGGGCAGCCCATGCCGCAGTAGCCCAGGTTCCAGCAGCCGCGAACGTTGCGCGGGATCACCGCCCAGCGCAGGCCGAGCGCCTCGCAGCCGCGACGCAACACGTCGTTGTTGGCATTGGGCGGCATCATCCAGGGGCTGATGCCCAGGTGCTGCTCCATGCGTTCGAACCAGGGTTTCAGGCTGTCGCTGTCCAGGCCCTTGACCCCATGTTCGCGGGCCCAGTGTTCCAGGGTCTGTGGCGGCGTGCGGAAACTCGAGGTCCAGTTGACCAGGGTGGTACCGCCTACCGCCCGGCCCTGCAGGATGGTGATGGCGCCGTCCTTGCTCAGGCGACCCAGGCCCTCCTGGTAGAGATCGGCATAGGCCTCGTGCTCAAGTAGGTGGAAGTCGCTGCTGGTCTTCAGCGGGCCTTCCTCGATCAGCAGCACCTTCAGCCCGGCCGCGCTCAGCCGTTCGGCGGTTGTGGCGCCGCCCGCGCCGCTGCCGATCACGGCGACGTCGGCTTCGAGGCTCAGGTCCTGCTCCAGGCGCGAGCCATCGTGGGTGATCCAGCCTCGAGCGAGGCCTTGGCGAAACGGGTCGGGGACGGGCATTGGCTTCCCTTTTTATGAGTCGACGGTTCGTGGGAGCGGGCTTGCCCCGCGAAGCAAGCAGCGCTGTGCCTGGCGTCGGCTTTGCCGGTGTTCGCGCGGCAAGCCCGCTCCCACAGGAGTATGTGACAGGTCAGATCTTCGGCGGTCCTGGATAGCCGCAGGCCGCCCAGGCCTCGGGGCGTTCGTACCAGGCCATGAGCAGCAGTTGCAGCAGCGAGGCATGACCCTGGCGCAGCAGGTTCAGCGAACTGTCCCGCCAGCGTTCGAGAAAGCGCTCCAGCTCGCTGTCCGTGGCGCTGGCCCAGCCGCCCCAGATACCGGTCAGCGGCCCTCGGGTCAGGGGCAGGGTGAGCACGTCGAACAGTTGCCGGGTCAGCTTGAGCATGGCGGGCGACAGCGCCGCCAGCTTGTGGTCGAGGCTGTGCAGCACCCATTCGGTGGAAGCCTGGGTACCCGCCAGCACGACGGGTATCAGGGCCTGCAGCAGAGGCAGGTCATCATCGCGCAGGACCTGATAACCGGGCGAGGCCGTCTGCGGCGAGCAGCCGACCAAACTGGTGGCGCCCAGGAACAGGCTGGCGCCGAAGCTGAACCTGAGCAGGTCGCGGCGATGCACAGGCGCCGGCACTCAGCGGATGAACAGCTTGTAGACCAGGCGCTGCAAGGCCTTGCCATAGGGCGGGTAGATCGTCTTGGCGGCATTGATGCGCTGCTTGGCCAGCACGGCCTTGGCCTTGCTGAATGTCAGGAAACCCTCGTGGCCATGGTAGTGGCCCATGCCGGACGGGCCGACGCCGCCGAACGGCAGGTCATCCTGGGCCACGTGCAGCAGGGTGTCGTTGAGGCAGACCCCGCCGGAGTGGGTGTCGCGCAGTACCCGTGCCTGCTCGCCCTTGTCGTAGCCGAAATAGTAGAGCGCCAGGGGCCGGGGACGCTGATTGATGTAGGCCAGGGCGTCGTCCAGGCGGTCGTAGGGCACCAGGGGCAGCAGCGGGCCGAAGATCTCGTCCTGCATCACCTGCATGCCGTCGTGCACCTGCAGCAGCAGGTGTGGCGGCAGATGGCGGCCCTGGCGGGGCTCGTCGGGGTAGAGGTCGACCACCTGGGCGCCTTGCTCGCGGGCATCATCCAGCAGGCGGTTGAGGCGACCGAGTTGGCGCTCGTTGATGATCGCGCTGTAGTCGGTGTTGTCGGTCAGGCGCGGATAGAAGCGGTGCACGGCACGCCGGTAGGCGTCGGCGAAGGCGTCCAGGCGCTCGCGGGGCACCAGCACGTAGTCGGGGGCGACGCAGGTCTGCCCGGCATTGAGGGTCTTGCCGAAGGCGATGCGTTCAGCGGCAGTGTCCAGCGGCACGTCGGCCGAGACGATGGCCGGCGACTTGCCGCCCAGCTCCAGGGTCACCGGGGTGAGGTTCTGCGCGGCGGCCAGCATCACATGGCGGCCGACGCTGGTGGCACCAGTGAACAGCAGGTGGTCGAAAGGCAGGCGGGCGAAGGCCTGGCCGACCTCCACCTCGCCCAGTACTACACTGACCAGGTCGCTGGGGAATACACGCCCAAGCAGGTCCTTGATGGCCTGCCCGCTGGCGGGTGTGGACTCGCTGAGCTTGAGCATCACCCGGTTGCCGGCGGCCAGGGCGCCGGTCAGCGGGCCGATGGCGAGGAACAGCGGGTAGTTCCACGGCACGATGATCCCCACCACCCCCAGTGGTTGGTACTCAACCCGCGCGCTGGCGGGCTGGAAGGCCAGGCCGACCTTGCGCCGCGAGGCGCGCATCCAGCGCCCCAGCTGTTTTTCCGCGTCGCGCAGGCCGAGGACCGACGGCATCAGCTCGGCGATCAGCGTCTCGTCGCGGCTGCGGCCACTGAAGTCGGCGTCGATGGTCGCGATCAGCGTCTCCTGCTCTGCCAGCAGCGCCTCGCGCAGGCTTTTCAGCCACTGCCGACGCTGCGCGGCCGGGGGCATCGGGTTGTCGGCGAAGGCCCGACGCAGGGCGTCGAACGTCGCTTGCAGGTCGAGGTCGGATTGCACAGGGGGGAGGACGGCAGGCGAGGTCATGGCGGCTCCGGGGGTGATAAGTGAATAGAGCATATACTCTAATTGGTACGATGGTGCACTCTTTTTCACCTGGCCGGCGGTGCACCCGACCTGCGGGAAGCCGTAAGATGGGCCCGATCAATCAAGCTGGAGACTGGAGCTGAGCATGGCCCCGCGCATGAAGACCCGAGAGCGCATCGTGCAGAGCAGCCTGGAGCTGTTCAACCAGCAGGGCGAGCGTTGCGTCAGCACCAACCACATAGCCGCGCACATGGAGATCTCGCCCGGCAACCTGTACTACCACTTCCCCAACAAGCAGGCGATCATCGCCGTGCTGTTCAACCAGTACGAAGAGCTGGTCGACAGCTTCCTGCGCCCGCCCCAGGGCCGCATCGCCACCGTCGAGGACAAGCGCTTCTACCTCAAGGCGCTGCTGGCGGCGATGTGGAACTACCGTTTCCTGCACCGCGACCTGGAGCACCTGCTCGACAGCGACCCGGAGCTGGCCGCCCGTTACCGGCGTTTCTCGCGGCGCTGTCTGCTGCAGGGACAGGCGATCTACCGCGGCTTCGTCGAGGCCGGCATCTTGAGCATGGACGGCCCGCAGATCGAGTCGCTGACCATCAACGCGTGGATCGTGCTGACCTCCTGGGTGCGTTTTCTCAGCACCACCCGTGAGCATTGCGCGCACCTGGGTGAAGAAGCGTTCATGCGCGGCGTCTATCAGGTGGTGGTGCTGGAACTGGGGTATGTCACCCCAGGCTCGCGTGCCGCGGTGCAGGCGTTGTGCGATGAGTTCCACGTTCCGTTCAACCAGGCCCTGGAGCAGTGATCCGGGGTCTTCGAGCCATTCATCAGGAGATTGTCATGCCCCTTGCGCAACTGATCACCCCGCAACAGCTGGCCGAACGCCTGGACGCGCCCGGCCTGGTGATCCTCGATTGCCGCTTTGCCCTGGAGGACGTCGATTACGGCCAACGCAGCTATGCCGAGGGGCATATCGCCGGGGCGCATTTCGCCGACCTCGAGCGTGACCTGAGCGGGCCGGTGGTCAAGGGCCGCACGGGGCGTCACCCGTTGCCCGATCCGCAGCGGCTGGTGGAGCGCCTGCGCGAGTGGGGCGTGGACAACGACAGCCAGGTGGTGCTTTACGATGACGGCCCCGGCGCCTTCGCCGCGCGCGCCTGGTGGCTGCTGGCCTGGCTGGGCAAGCGCGAGGCGGTGTTCATCCTCGACGGCGGCCTCAAGGCCTGGCACGCCGCCCACTTGCCATTGAGCCTGGACCCGCCCGTACGTCGCGAGGGGACGTTCAGCGGCGAGCCGGACATGAAGCTGCTGATCGACGCCACGCACCTGGGCAAGCGCCTGGACGATCCGGCGCTGACCCTGATCGATGCCCGCGGGTTGCCGCGTTTTCGTGGCGAGGTGGAGCCGATCGACCCGGTGGCCGGGCACATTCCGGGCGCCCAGTGCGCGGCGTTCACCGACAACCTTGGCGCCGACGGGCGTTTCCTGCCGGCCGACACGCTGAAGCAGCGTTTTGCCGAGAAGCTGGCCGGCCGTTCGCCGGAGGACCTGGTGGCCTATTGCGGCTCTGGCGTGACCGCCTGCCACAACCTGTTTGCCCTGGCGCTGGCGGGGTATCCGCTGGGGCGGCTGTATGCCGGGTCGTGGAGTGAGTGGATCAACGATCCGCAGCGTGGCGTGGCCACTGGCGAGTAATTCGTGAGGTGGGAGCGGGCCCGCTGATGCTATCGCGGGGCAAGCCCGCTCCCACGAAGCCCTCCCTCAGCCTTGTTCCTGGATGGGGTCTAGCGCCCGTCCATCAGCCATTGCGGAATACGCCGCTCCAGGTAATACCCCGGATTGCGCAGGCTGCCCTCGACGAACCCGACATGACCACCACGACTGTGCAGTTCGAACTGAGTCAGTGGCGCCAGTTCATCCACAGCCGGCAGGCTGTGACCGAACACGAACGGATCATCGCTGGCATGGATGATCAGCGTCGGCGTGCGGTTCTCCCCCAGGTAGTAGCGGCTGGATGCCCGGCGGTAGTAGTCATGGGCATCGCTGAAGCCATTGAGTGGCGCGGTCACCTTGCCATCGAAATCCCAGAAGGTGCGCAGGTTATGCAACGGCCCCAGGCGTTCCAGGGTCGCCAGCCCTTCATGGTGCCCCTTGTCCTGAAAGTGCCGCTGTTTGTCCTGCACGTATGCCAGCATCGCGCGCATGAAATGCGCCTGGTAGATCTTCGAGAAGCCCAGGCCGATGCGGTCGGCGCACTGGTCCAGGCGAAATGGTACCGACACCGCCACCGCCGCTTCCAGTTGGCTGGCCGAGCCACTTTCCCCCAGGTACTTGAGCAGCACATTGCCGCCCAGCGAGTAGCCCACGGCATACAGCGGCGCCAGGGGCCTCTGCGCCCGCAGGTGGCGGATGGTCTCGGCCAGGTCTTCGCTGGCCCCGGAGTGGTAGCTGCGTGCCAGCAGGTTGGGCTCGCCCGAACAGCCGCGCCAGTTCACCGCAACGCTGGCCCAGCCACGCCCCTGCAAGGCCAGTTGCAGGCCTTTGACGTAGGGTGAGTTGGACGAGCCGGTGAGGCCGTGGAGTACCAGCACCAGCGGCGTGTCGGGCTGGTGTGGCCCGTGCCAGTCGAGGTCGAGGAAGTCGCCGTCGGCCAGCCACAGGCGCTCGCGGTTGCGCGGCAGGTCCGGGAGCTTGCGCCAGAGGGGCCCCCACAGTGTCTGCAGGTGGGGGTTGGACAGGCCGGTGGCCGGGCGGAAGGTGGCGGTGAGACTGGGCATGCTGGGCGACTCGTGGTGTGCCTGCCTAGAGTGCCATGAAACACCGCCGCTGTACCTGCGCTATTGGTCGATGCCCGCTCGTTGCCACAACGCGTAGTGCACCTGGCCGGTCTTCTTCTCGCGGTGCAGGCGCCAGTTGCCCGGCATCGGCAGCGAGGAGGGTAAGGCTTCGCTTTCGGTGTAGATCCACGCCTGCTCGCGCAGCCACTGGCCCTGCTCCAGCAGGTTGCAGGTGTTGGCCAGCAGGTCCTGGTGGAACGGCGGGTCGAGGAACACCACGTCGAACTGCTGTTTGGCCGGGCCTTGCAGGTAGCGCAGGGCGTCGGTCTGCAGGATCTGCCCACGCGGGCAGCGCAGCAGTTCGAGGTTGTTCTTGAGGTTGGCGATGGCCGCCGGGTTGCTGTCCAGCGCCACGGCGTTCTCGGCGCCGCGAGACAAGGCCTCCAGCACCAGCGCGCCGCTGCCGGTGAAGGCGTCGAGCACCAGTGCGCCTTCGATGTGCGGCGCCAGCCAGTTGAACAGGGTCTCGCGCACGCGGTCAGGCGTCGGCCGCAGGCCTTCGCCTTCCGGCACGGCCAGGCGGCGGCTGCGCCACTCGCCGGCGATGATGCGCAGTTGGCCGGGGCCCTTGCTGGCGCCCGGTGCCGGGCGCGCTGAGGTGTTGGGTCTTGCCATTAGTGCTCCGGTACGCCGAGCGGCTGCTCGGCGGGTTTGTCAGTGGGGGCCGGCAGGGGCTGCTGGGCCACCTTCGGGCCGACGGTGACGATCACCAGCTTGTCCGCCGCCAGATGCTTGTTCATGGCGGTCTTGACCTGCTCGACGGTCAGCGCCTGGGACTGCTGCATGAAGTCTTCCAGCCAGCTCAGTGGCAGGTTGTAGAAGCCGATCGCGCCCAGCTGGCCGACGATGCTGGCATTGCTGGCGTTGGACAGCGGGAAGCTGCCGGCCAGTTCGCGCTTGGCATCGTCCAGCTCCTGCTGGGTCGGGCCGCTCTTGAGGTAGTCGGCAAGGATATCCCGAACCAGCTTGAGCGTGCCTTCGCTGAGTTCGGCGCGGGTCTGCAGGTTGATCATGAACGGACCGCGTACCTGCATCGGGCTGAACACCGAGTACACGCCATAGGTCAGGCCGCGTTTCTCGCGCACTTCGCTCATCAGGCGGGTACCGAAGGCGCCGCCACCGAGGATCTGGTTGCCCAGCGACAGGGCCGGCCAGTCCGGATCGTTACGGTCGATGCCCAGCTCGGCCAGCATCAGGTGGGTCTGCTTGGACGGGAAGTCGACATGGGTCGCGCCCGGCTTGGGTTCGACCGGCTGCTCGGGCTTGGCCAGGGCCGGGCCCTTGGGCAGGCCGGCGGAGACCTGGGCGGCAATGGCTTCGGCTTCTGCGCGGCTGAGGTCGCCGACCAGGGCGATCACCGCGTTGCCGGCCGAGTAGGCCTTGGCGTGGAAGCCGCGCAGCTGTTCCAGGGTAATGCCCGGGATGGTTTCGGCGGTGCCGTCGCTGGGGCTGGCATAAGGGTGTTTGCCGTAGAGGTTGGCGAACAGGGTCTTGCCGGCGATCTTGCCCGGGTTCTGTTTTTCGTATTCGAAACCGGCCAGCAGCTGGTTCTTGATGCGCTTGAGGGCATCCTCGGGGAAGGTCGGCTGGCCCACCACCTCGGTGAACAGCTTCAGCGCCGGCTCGCGCTTGTCGCTGGCGCTGAGGCTGCGCAGCGACGCCACGGCCATGTCGCGGTACGAACCGTTGCCGAAGTCGGCGCCCAGGCCTTCGAAGCCTTCGGCGATGGCGGTGACGTCCTTGCCAGCCACGCCCTCGTTGAGCATGGCGTTGGTCAGGGTGGCCAGGCCCGGGGTGCCGCCGTCCTGGCTGCTGCCGGCGGCGAAGGTCACTCGCAGGTCGAACATCGGCAGCTCGCGGGCCTCGACGAACAGCACGCGGGCGCCTTCGGCGGTGGACCAGTGCTGGATGTTCAGCTGGCGCCGGCTGGGGGCCTTGCCGTCCAGTTCGGCCAGCGATTGCAGGGTGTTGGCCGGGCGGGCCGCGGTGTCTGCCTTGCCTTGGTTGTCGGACTGGGCCGGGCGCGCCAGCAGCGCGGCGATGGCCACCACCAGCACGATGATCGCCAGGCCGAACAAGGTGTAGCGCGGTGCGCTGCGATCACTCATGGGCGGACTCCTCGGGCAGTACATGGGCAACGCTCAGGCGTTCGCGGGTGAAATAGGTGCGGGCGGCGGCCTGGATGTCCTCCGGGGTCACGCGCTTGAGGTCGTCGAGCTCGCTGTCGATCAGCTTCCAGGACAGGCCGACGGTTTCCAGCTGGCCGATGGTGGTGGCCTGGCTGCTGATGGAATCACGGTCGTAGACCAGGCCGGCAATCACCTGGGCGCGCACGCGTTCGAGTTCCTCGGCAGTCGGCGGCGTGGTCTTGAGCTCGTCGAGCAGTTGCCAGATGCCTTTCTCCACTTCGGCCAGGGTCTTGTGCTTCTGCACGTTGGGCGTGGCCGAGATCATGAACAGGCTGTCGCCGCGGGTGAAGGCGTTGTAGCTGGACGAGGCGCCGGCCACCAGTTCCTGGCCGCGTTCCAGGCGCGCCGGCATGCGGGCGCTGTAGCCGCCGTCGAGCAGGGCCGAGATCAGGCGCAGGGCGTTGACGCCGCGCGGGTCCTTGGCCGTGGCCAGGGCCGGTACGTTGAAGCCGTAGACCAGGCTGGGTAGTTGCGTGCGCAGGTGCAGGGTGAGCTGGCGCAGGCCTGGCTCGGCCAGTTCCAGCGGCAGCTTGCTTGGCGGCACGGCGCGCTTGGGGATGGGGCCAAAGTACTTTTGCGCGAGGGCCTTCACCTCGTCGGGCTTGACGTCGCCGACCACCACCAGGGTGGCGTTGTTCGGCGCGTACCAGGACTCGTACCAGTGGCGCAGTTCCTCGACCTTCATGCGCTCGAGGTCGGCCATCCAGCCGATGGTCGGGGTGTGGTAGCCGCTGGCCGGGTAGGCCATGGCGCGGAACAGCTCGAAGGCCTTGGCGTTGGGCTGGTCGTCGGTGCGCAGGCGGCGTTCTTCCTTGATCACCTCGATTTCGCGGCTGAACTCGTCGGCCGGCAGGCGCAGGCTGGCCAGGCGGTCGGCTTCCAGCTCGAAGGCCACCGGCAGGCGGTCACGGGCCAGCACCTGGTAATAGGCGGTGTAGTCGTCGCTGGTGAAGGCGTTCTCCTCGGCGCCGAGATCGCGCAGGATGCGCGAGGCCTCGCCGGGGCCGAGCTTGGCGCTGCCCTTGAACATCATGTGCTCCAGGGCGTGGGACAGGCCGGTCTGGCCCGGCGTCTCGTAGCTGGAACCGACCTTGTACCAGATCTGCGAAACCACCACCGGCGCACGGTGGTCCTCGCGCACGACCACCTTCAGGCCGTTGTCGAGGATGAATTCGTGGGTGGGTTGCACATCGGCGGCGAAGGCCGCCAGCGGCAGGCACAGCGTGCCGAGCAACAGGCCAGCGGCGCGGCGGGCTAGAGCATTCATACGGTGTTCAACCTGTTCGGCGGCCCGCTTGGGTTTAGCGTCGGCGGGCCAGGAGGTGCTAGGATACTGATCCGGTTGCCTGGCGACCATGCCTGTCGCCGTTCTGGCCCGCAGGCCCTTACGACAAAACGTTGCGCATGAACCCGCTGGCTTCACAGTAGTCTGTTCTGCGTGACTCAAGAATTCCCGGTGCGCCACTGCTGGCGCATCGCTACCCTGAGATAGCCGTCTTCCATGTTTGGTTCCAACGACGACAAAAAAGCGCCGGCCGCGGCTGGCGAGAAGAAAGGCCTGTTCAGCTGGTTCCGCAAGAAGCCGGAACAACCTGTCGCCGAACAGCCGCAAGCCCCTCAACCGCCCGTCGAGGCGCCGGTGGTACAGCAGCCTCCCGCCGAGCAGCCCGCTCCGCTGGCTGAGGCACCCCAGCCTGCGCCAGTAAGCGTGCCGGCCGAGCCTGAACCGGTTGCTCCACAGGTGGTGCAACCCATCCAGCCTGTGCCGGTGGAAGTCCCGGTCGAGCCTGCCCTGGTGGTCGAGCCTGAGCCTGTTGTTCAGGTACAAGCGCCGCAGGCTCCTGTGGCAGAGGGCTTGCCCGCGAATGCGGCGGACCTGCCGACGGTCGTGGTTGAGCCAGCGCCACCTGCACCCGTGAGCAACCTGGTGCTGCCGGTCGCGGAAGAGCCGGTTGCATTGGTGCCAGACCTCGAAGCCAAGGCGCCGCCGGTCATCCCCGAGCGCCCGGCCCCTGAGGTGGTGGTGCCCGAGCCCGCCCCGGTGGTGGTTGCTCCCGTGGTCGAGCCTGAACCCGAAGTGCCTGTCGCGCCGGCTGCCGTCGAACCTTCGCCAGTCGCCGCCGAGCCCGCCAAACAAGGCTTCTTCGCCCGCCTCAAGCAGGGCCTGTCGAAGACCAGCGCCAGCATTGGCGAAGGCATGGCCAGCCTGTTCCTGGGCAAGAAGGTCATCGACGACGACCTGCTCGACGAGATCGAGACCCGCCTGCTGACCGCCGACGTCGGCGTCGAGGCCACCTCGACCATCGTCCAGAACCTGACGCAGAAGGTCGCCCGCAAGCAGCTGGCCGACGCCGACGCCCTGTACAAGTCGCTGCAGGACGAGCTGGCCGCCTTGCTGCGTCCGGTCGAGCAGCCACTGAAGATCGAGGCGCAGAGCAAGCCCTACGTGATCCTGGTAGTCGGCGTGAACGGCGCCGGCAAGACCACCACCATCGGCAAGCTGGCCAAGAAGCTGCAGCTCGAAGGCAAGAAGGTCATGCTCGCCGCCGGCGACACCTTCCGCGCCGCGGCGGTGGAGCAGTTACAGGTCTGGGGCGAACGCAACCAGATCCCGGTGATCGCCCAGCACACCGGCGCCGACTCGGCCTCGGTGATCTTCGACGCCGTGCAGGCCGCCAAGGCCCGTGGCGTCGACGTGCTGATCGCCGACACCGCCGGCCGCCTGCACACCAAGGACAACCTGATGGAAGAGCTGAAGAAGGTCCGTCGGGTGATCGGCAAGCTCGACGCCGAGGCGCCCCACGAGGTGCTGCTGGTGCTCGATGCCGGTACCGGGCAGAACGCCATCAGCCAGGCCAAGTACTTCAACCAGAGCGTCGAGCTGACCGGCCTGGCCCTGACCAAGCTGGACGGCACCGCCAAGGGCGGCGTCATCTTCGCCCTGGCCAAGCAGTTCAACATCCCGATCCGCTTCATTGGTGTGGGCGAGGGTATCGACGACCTGCGCACCTTCGAGGCCGAACCTTTCGTCAAGGCGCTGTTCGCCGAGCGGGAACCTTCATGATTCGATTCGAACAGGTAGCCAAGCGCTATCCCAACGGCCACGTCGGCCTGCACGAACTGAGCTTCCGGGCGCGTCGTGGCGAGTTCCTGTTCGTCACCGGCCACTCCGGCGCCGGCAAGAGCACCCTGCTGCGCCTGCTGTTGGCCATGGAGCGTCCGACCAGCGGCAAGCTGCTGCTGGCCGGGCAGGACCTGGGCCAGATCAGCAACGCTCAGATCCCGTTCCTGCGCCGGCAGATCGGCGTGGTGTTCCAGAACCACCAGCTGCTGTTCGACCGCACGGTGTTCAACAACATCGCCCTGCCGCTGCAGATCCTCGGGCTGTCCAAGGCCGAGATCGCCAAGCGCGTGGATTCGGCGCTGGAGCGCGTGTCGCTGAGCGACAAGGGCGAGCTGTTCCCGGCCGACCTGTCCACTGGCCAGCAGCAGCGCGTGGGCATTGCCCGCGCCATCGTCCACCAACCGGCCCTGCTGCTGGCGGACGAGCCCACCGGTAACCTCGACCCGCGCCTGGCCGCCGAGATCATGGGCGTGTTCGAGGACATCAATCGCCTGGGCACCACGGTACTGATCGCCAGTCACGACCTGGCGCTGATCGCGCGCATGCGCCACCGCATGCTGACGCTGCAACGCGGCCGCTTGATCGGCGATGGGGAGGCCGGGCAATGAGCACCACACGTACACCAAAAGTTTCCGAGCGCGTGGCGCCGAAAGCCGCCGACCCGCAACCGGCGAAGAAGAAGCGCGGCGACCACGACGACGACGGCCCGGACTTCCGCACCCTGCTGCACGCCTGGCTGGAAAGCCACCGCGCCAGCCTGGCCGACAGCCTGCGCCGCCTGGCCAAGCAGCCGATCGGCAGTTTCTTCACCTGCCTGGTGATGGCCGTGGCGCTGAGCATGCCCATGGGCCTCTCGCTGCTGCTGAAGAACGTCGAGAAACTCGGCGGTTCGTGGCAGCGCGCGGCGCAGATCTCGCTTTACCTCAAGCTCGACGCCAGCAGCCGCGACGGCGAGGCCCTGCGTGACGAGATCAAGGGCATGCCGGGCGTCGCCGAGGCCCAGTACGTCAGTCGCGAGCAGGCGCTGGAAGAGTTCCAGCAGCAGTCGGGCCTGGGCGAGGCGCTACGCGAGCTGCCGGACAATCCACTGCCCGGCGTGGTGGTGGTAACCCCGACCGAGGTCGACAAACCCGCCCTGGAGGCCTTGCGCCAGCGCCTGTCCGAGCTGCCTCGGGTGGAAGCGGCGCAGCTGGACCTGGTGTGGGTCGAGCGTCTGGCGGCGATTCTCAAGCTGGGTGACCGGTTCGTCTTCGGCCTGGCGGTGATGCTGATTTCCGCTCTGCTGTTAGTAATCGGTAACACAATTCGTCTACATATCGAAAACCGCCGGGTCGAGATCGAAGTGATCAAGCTCGTCGGCGGCACCGACAGCTACGTGCGCCGGCCTTTCCTGTACATGGGCGCGCTGTACGGCCTGGGTGCGGGCGTGCTGGCCTGGGGCATCCTGGCGTTCGGCCTGAACTGGCTGAACGACGCGGTGGTCGGGCTGTCCGGCCTGTATGGCAGTGATTTTGCCCTGGGTGGCGTGCCGGCCTCGGATGGCCTTTCACTCTTGATCGGGGCGGTGCTGTTAGGGTATATCGGTGCATGGATCGCCGTCGCTCGTCACTTGAACGAGCTGGCACCGCGATAAATGTTTCATGGCCAGTATTGACAAATTTTTCATCCTGGAACTTGTACAACGGTTCCTTGTCTATGCTGGCAGTGCCCACAAGGCACGAGTCTGTAAGCCGGAGGTACTTGAATGACCACATCGTTGCAACCTGCCTATGCCCTGGTTCCCGGTGCAAACCTGGAAGCCTACGTGCACACGGTCAACAGCATCCCCTTGCTGTCGCCGGAGCAGGAGCGTGATCTGGGCGAGCGTCTCTACTATGAGCAGGATCTCGAGGCCGCTCGTCAAATGGTGATGGCCCACCTGCGTTTCGTCGTACACATCGCCCGTAGCTACGCCGGCTACGGGTTGGCCCAGGCCGACCTGATCCAGGAAGGCAACGTCGGCCTGATGAAGGCGGTAAAGCGTTTCAACCCGGAAATGGGCGTGCGTCTGGTGTCCTTCGCGGTGCACTGGATCAAGGCCGAGATCCATGAGTTCATCCTGCGCAACTGGCGCATCGTCAAGGTGGCCACTACCAAGGCCCAGCGCAAGCTGTTCTTCAACCTGCGCAGCCAGAAGAAGCGTCTGGCCTGGCTGAACAACGACGAAGTGCATCGCGTGGCCGAAAGCCTCGGCGTCGAGCCCCGTGAAGTGCGCGAGATGGAAAGCCGTCTGAGCGGCCAGGACATGGCCTTCGACCCGGCGGCCGAAGCCGACGACGACAGCGCCTTCCAGTCGCCCGCGCATTACCTGGAAGACCACCGCTACGACCCGGCAGTGCAGCTCGAGGATGCCGATTGGAGCGACAACTCCACCAGCAACCTGCATGAAGCGCTGCAAGGCCTGGATGATCGCAGTCGCGATATCCTCTATCAGCGCTGGTTGGCCGAGGAAAAGGCCACGCTGCATGAGCTGGCGGAGAAATACAGCGTTTCGGCCGAGCGTATTCGCCAGCTCGAGAAGAACGCGATGAACAAGGTCAAGGCACTGATCGCGATCTGATCGGCGCCTGGCTGGAGTGAAAAAGCCGCTGTTCTCGCAAGAGACAGCGGCTTTTTTGTCTGCCGAGAATGTGGCGGGAGCGTGGGAGCGGGCTTGCCCCGCGATGGCGATGTTGCGAATGAATCGGCTATCGCGGGGCAAGCCCGCTCCCACGAAAGCCAGGTCTCAAAGCCTGCGCGAAGTATCCAGCTGCATCAGGTAGCTCGGCCCGCCCAGCTGGCTCATCTGCCGGCGAATCCAGCCCGCCCGGCTCGCCACATACGCGCTTGGCCGGCTGGCACTCCACTTGATCGGGCTCGGCAGCACCGCCGCGAGCTGTGCGGCCTGTTGTCGCGTCAGGCGGCTGGCGTTCACGCCGAAATGATAGCGTGCCGCGGCCTGGGCACCGAACACGCCCTTGCCCCATTCGGCGCTGTTCAGGTAGACCTCGAGAATCCGCTCCTTCGACCAGAACAGTTCGATCAGCGCGGTGAACCAGGCTTCCAGCCCCTTGCGCAGCCAGCTGCGTCCGGACCACAGGAACATATTCTTGGCCACCTGCTGGGTCAGGGTGCTGGCGCCACGCACCTTGCCGCCGCGCTCGTTGTAGGCCAGCGCCGCCTGGATCGCCGGGATGTCGAAGCCCCAGTGGCTGGCGAACTTCTGGTCCTCGCCGGCGATGACCGCGACCTTGAGTTCGTCGGAGATGTCCTCCCACGGCGTCCAGTCGCGTTGCAGGTCGATGGGCTCGCCGCTGAACCACGACTCCACCTTGCGCTCGACCATCAGCGCGGTGCCGGGCGGTGGAACCCAGCGCAGCAACAGGACCACGGCGGCGCTGCCGGCTGCGAACCAGAGCAGGGCGCGGGAGAGGCGGCGCAGGAGAGATGACAGCATGGTGATGGCTTGGCCGGACCGTTGGAACGGGCCATTATACAGACCCCTCCCGAGGAGTCGTCCCATGCTTCGCAGCTTCCTGATGCTCGCCGCGTTCTTCGGCTTTACCGGCGTCGCCCTCGGCGCCTTCGCCGCCCATGGCCTGAAGAGCCGTCTCAGCGCCGACTACCTGGCGATCTTCCATACCGGCGTGACCTACCAGCTGGTGCACGCCCTGGCGATCCTCGCGGTGGCGGTGCTCTCGGCGCACCTGCCGGGGCGCCTGGTCGGCTGGGCCGGCGGTCTGTTCGCCGTGGGTATCGTGCTGTTCTCCGGTAGCCTCTACGTACTGACCCTGAGCGGTCTGGGCAAGCTCGGCATGATCACTCCGCTGGGCGGCCTGTGCTTGCTCGCTGGCTGGCTGTGCCTGGGCCTGGCCGCCTGGCGCCTGGGCTGACCGAACGGTCCACAATCGCGACTAATGGCGCGCATCGCCCTTGGGTTGCGGGGTGGATCGGGGCTAGAATGCGGGCCCCAAAGAATAATGGTGGCCGTGCGCATGCGCATTCAATTGAACGGTGAACCTTACGAACTGCCCGAGGGCGAGAGCGTCGCGGCGCTGCTGGGCCGGCTGGAGCTGGCCGGTCGCCGGGTGGCGGTGGAACTGAACCTGGACATCGTGCCGCGCAGCCAGCACGAGAGCACGCGATTGAGCGAAGGCGACCAGGTCGAAGTGGTTCATGCCATTGGCGGTGGTTGAGCGCATCCCGCCGATTCATCCAAAGCCCCGTAACCTTTCCTGAGGAACATCGATGAGCAACGTTCGCAGCGACAAGCCTTTCGTCCTGGCCGGGCGCACTTTCCAGTCGCGCCTGCTGGTCGGCACCGGCAAGTACCGTGACATGGAAGAAACCCGCCTGGCCACCGAGGCCTCGGGTGCCGAGATCGTCACCGTGGCCGTGCGTCGCACCAACCTCGGCCAGAACGCGGGCGAGCCGAACCTGCTCGATGTGCTGTCGCCCGACAAGTACACCATCCTGCCGAACACCGCCGGCTGCTTCGATGCGGTCGAGGCGGTGCGTACCTGCCGCCTGGCCCGTGAGCTGCTCGACGGCCACAAGTCCCACGAGGAGCGGACGCTGGTGAAGCTGGAAGTGCTGGCCGACCAGAAGACCCTGTTCCCTAATGTGATCGAAACCCTCAAGGCCGCCGAAGTACTGGTCAAGGACGGCTTCGACGTGATGGTCTACACCAGCGATGACCCGATCATCGCCCGCCAGCTGGCCGAAGCCGGCTGCATCGCCGTCATGCCGCTGGCCGGCCTGATCGGCACCGGCCTGGGTATCTGCAACCCGTACAACCTGCAGATCATCCTCGAGGAATCCAAGGTGCCGGTGCTGGTCGATGCCGGCGTGGGTACCGCCTCCGACGCAACCATCGCCATGGAGATGGGCTGCGAGGCGGTGCTGATGAACTCGGCCATCGCCCATGCCCAGCAGCCGGTAATGATGGCCGAGGCCATGAAGCACGCCATCCTTGCCGGCCGCATGGCGTATCTCGCCGGGCGCATGCCGAAGAAACTCTATGCCAGCGCGTCCTCGCCGCTGGAAGGTCTGATCAAGTAAGAGCCCCAGATGACTGAATCGCAAGAAACGCCGATCACCGAAGACGGCGAAGCCCGCCCGCACCGCCGCATCAAGAGTTTCGTGATGCGTGCCGGGCGCATGACCGAAGGCCAGCAACGCGGCCTGGAGCAGGGTGGTCCGCTGTTCATCCTGCCGCTGACCGATAGCCCAGTGGACTACGACCAGGTGTTCGGCCGTTCGGCGCCGCGCACCCTGGAGATCGGCTTCGGCATGGGCCATTCGCTGCTGGAAATGGCCGCCGCCTCGCCGGAGCTGGACTTCATCGGTGTCGAAGTGCACCGTCCGGGTGTCGGCGCGTTGCTCAATGGCGTGCTGACCCAGGGCCTGAAGAACCTGCGGGTGTACGACTGTGATGCCATCGAAGTGCTCAACCGCTGCGTGGCCGACAACAGCCTCGATCGCCTGATGCTGTTCTTCCCGGATCCGTGGCACAAGGCGCGTCATCACAAGCGCCGGATCGTCCAGCTGGAGTTTGCCGAGCTGGTGCGCCGCAAGCTCAAGCCCGGTGGCGTATTCCACATGGCGACCGACTGGGAGCCCTATGCCGAATACATGCTGGAAGTGATGAGCGCAGCGCCAGGCTATCGCAACCAGGCGGCCGATGGCGCCTACGTGCCACGCCCGGAAGAACGGCCGATCACCAAGTTCGAGCGCCGTGGTGAACGCCTTGGGCATGGGGTGTGGGACTTGAAATTCGAGAAGGTGAGCTGAGCCGGATTCGTTCGGCGCTGTCCTTCAAGCCTGCGAGGTTGCAGGTACAAAAAAACCGCCTTGAGAAGGGCGGTTTTTTTATGCGGGCTTCGGGTTACGAATCCTCTGCCTGCGTGTTTCATTTTCACTGGAGACAGTTCACGGTTTAAATACTAGGGTTGCCTGGAGGTCACGTCAATCGTGGAAATATCCAGCATTACGTGTGACTGGGCGAGTAACAGCTTCACCTTTTCAGAAAGCGTAAGATCACGCCGCTCCCATGTGATTCTTTCCAGTGTCGGGCCGGGAACGAATTCAATCCGTTGTCTCGGCCCCTTCGACGCGGCCCACGAACCGCGCCGGTGGAGTTTTCGAAGGGCCATCCACCTGGCCGCTTCACTGGAGATGGTTCACACGATTTCCGAAGGCGTCGAAGTGCCGGTCAGACGCTGGAAGATTGGCCCAGCCAACACGGAGGCCAAGGCATATGAAGCGTTTGCTGAATACGCTGAGCCGCGTCTGGAAGCTGATTCGGATCCTGATTGTTTTCAGGTCTGTCAGGGACTTCCTGCGTGATCACTTTGACGATGCCCGCTAAGGGTTAGTCGGGTGAGAAGCCGTCCTGGCTCGCCAGGGCGGCTTTTAGCAAGCGCTCAGCCCCGCCGATAAGCCGCCCCGTGCACCTTGGGATACATCGGCAGGGCGCCAGCCAGGTCTGCCTGCATCCATAAAAAAAACCGCCTGGCGAAGGGCGGTTTTTTTATGCGGGCTTTGGGTTACGAGCCCTAGGCCTGCCTACTTCAGTATCACTGGAGAGACTTCACAAGCGCGATACTAGGGCTGCCTTGATACTACGTCAATGGTGGAAATATCCAGCATTAACTGTGAACGTGCCAGTAACAACATTGAGTTTTCTGCTGGCGTAAAGTGGCGCCGCTCTCATGTGGATTAATCCAGTGATGGGCCGGGAAACGAACTCATTCTCGGCCCCTTCGACGCGGCCCACGAACCGCGCCGGTAGTTTCTCGAAGGGCCACCCACCTGGCCACTTCACTGGAGAGACTTCACATGATCTCCGAAGGCGTCGAAGTGCCGGTCAGACGCTGGAAGATTGGCCCAGCCAACACGGAGGCCAAGGCATATGAAGCGTTTGCTGAATACGCTGAGCCGCGTCTGGAAGCTGATCCGGATCCTGGTTGTTTTCAGGTCCGTCAGGGACTCTGTGGGAGCGGGTTTACCCGCGAACACCGGCGAAGCCGGTGCCAACCATAGTGTTGTCTGCTTCGCGGGTGAACCCGCTCCCACAGGAGCGGTTCAATCTTGCGAAGTCGTGTCAGCACTCAGCCCCGCCGATCAGCTACGACCCCAATCAATACAAGCACCACCAGCAGCACCGGTGCCAGCGCATAGTTGTTGAACTGCCCCAGCCCCTTCACGATCCACGGCGTCGCATAGATCAGTGCCGCGCCGCTGCCGATCATCACCAGCAGCGCCATGAACGGCACCCGCAGGGCACCGGCCAGGCCACCCAGGCGGCCTTCCACCCAGCCCTTGATGTCGGTGCCGAACAGCACCAGCAGGCAGCCCACCAGGGCCAGCGAAATTTCTGACAGGTTGCTGCGGCTCCAGCGGGAAACGGTCGAGAGCAGGTCAAGTACCAGGTCCATGGGTCATCCTTAATTCAAGAAGTACTGCAGCAGGTCGTTGAGGAACAGCTGACCGCGCGGTGTGGCGGCCAGCCGATCCGGTTCGACCTGCAAAAGGCCTTTTTGTTCGGCTTCACGGCGGGCCTCGGCCAGTTGTGCCAAGGGTAGGCCGGTGCGCAGGCTGAACAGTTCGGCTTCCACTCCGTCGGTGAGGCGCAGGGCGTTCATCAGGAACTCGAAGGGTAGCTCATCGGCCGGCAGCAGCTTCTCGCCCGCCTTGAACGGCTTGGCCGGGTTCAGGTAGTCCTTGGGCAGGCGGGTCTTCCAGGTGCGCAGGATGCGTCCGTCCGGGAACGACAGTTTGCCATGGGCGCCGGCACCGATGCCGATGAAGTCGCCGAAGCGCCAGTAGTTCAGATTGTGCCGCGCGGCACGGTCGGCCTGGGCGTAGGCCGAGACTTCGTACTGGCGGTAACCGTGCTCGGCCATCAACGCCTGGCCGGCTTCCTGGATATCCCAAAGGATATCGTCCTCGGGCAGCTCGGGCGGCTGGTTCCAGAACACCGTGTTCGGCTCTACCGTCAGCTGGTACCAGGACAGGTGCGTCGGCGCCAGTTCGATGGCCTGGCGCAGGTCGCCCAGGGCGTCGCCGAGCGACTGGTCCGGCAAGCCGTGCATCAGGTCCATGTTGAAGTTGTCGAAGCCTGCCGCACGGGCCATGTCTGCGGCGCGCACCGCTTCGGCACCATTGTGGATGCGCCCGAGCTTCTCGAGCTTGGCTGGCTGGAAACTCTGCACGCCGATGGACAGGCGGTTGATGCCGGTCTGCCGGTAGGCCTTGAACTTCTCCTGCTCGAAGGTGCCCGGGTTGGCCTCGAGGGTGATCTCGATGTCCGGGGCGAACGGGATGCGTTGCTCGACTCCGCGCAGCAGACGACCCAGCGCATCGGCGCTGAAAAGGCTGGGGGTGCCGCCGCCGAAGAAGATCGTGCTGATCGGGCGGCCCTGGACGGCAGGCAGCTCCTGGTCGAGATCGGCCAGCAGGGCGTCGATGTATTCGGCTTCCGGCAGCGCCGGACCGGCCTGGTGCGAGTTGAAGTCGCAGTACGGGCATTTGCGCACGCACCAGGGAATATGGATGTACAGCGACAGCGGCGGGAGCTCGGGAAGGATCAGGCCCGCCGGTTGCACGAACAGCTTTTCGGTCATGCCAGGCCCAGACGTTGACGCAGCAGGGCCATGGCGCGGGCGCGGTGGCTGAGCTGGTTCTTGTCGACCGGGGCGAGGTCGGCGCTGGAGCAGTTGCGCTCCGGGACCCAGAACAGCGGGTCGTAGCCGAAGCCGTGCTCACCGCTGGCCTCGAACAGGATGCTGCCGTGCCACAGGCCTTCGCAGAGGATCGGCAGCGGATCGTCGGCATGCCGCACCAGGGCCAGGACGCAGACGAACTGCGCGCCGCGCTGGTCTGCAGGCACGTCCTTGAGCGCTTCGAGCAGCTTGGCGTTGTTCGCCGCGTCGCCCTTGCCGTCGGCGTAGCGCGCCGAGTAGATGCCCGGCGCGCCGCCGAGGAAGTCCACCGCCAGGCCCGAGTCGTCGGCCAGGGCCGGCAGGCCGGAGATGCGTGCGGCGTTGCGCGCCTTGAGGATGGCGTTCTCGACGAACGACAGGCCGGTCTCTTCCGGCTCCACCTGGCTGAATTCGCCGATCGAACGCAGGTGCACGGACTCGCCGAGCATGGCCTGCAGTTCCTTGAGCTTGCCGGCGTTGTGGCTGGCCAATACGAGTTGCGTAAGATTCATCATTCGCCTGGGAACACTTCCTGGTTGAAGCTGAGTTTATGGCTGACGCCACCGGTTTCGACGTTGATATCGAAGGTGACGGTCTCGGCCTGGTCGATCTTGAACTGGGCGATGTAGTAGACCGCGCCCTGATCGGTGATCTGCTTGAACGACAGCGGGTTGCTGCGCCCGGTCAGGTCCTTCACCGTGCCGCTGACCACTGCTGTCGAAGGCTTCTCGGCCTTGAGCACGGCGATGTTGAGCACGCCCTGGTTCTTGCTGCGGGTCAGGCCCGTGGCGGCGGCGATGTCCGGTTGCAGCATGCTCGAGGTGAAGGCGCTGTAGTGGACCGTCACATCGCCGAACACCTCCTTGCGCTCCGGCTTGGCGGCATCGGCAGCCAGTACCGGCAAGGCCAGGCACAGGCTGATCAGAAACAGTGCTAGTCGACGCATGATCCCATTCCTCCGTTCGCGGGGGTCAGACCGCGAGCTGATGCTCCTGCAGGCCCGGGCTGCTGACCCGATAGATACCGATCTCACCTAGAAGATTAGGCCATAGCCGCCCGCCCAACCCGTTACGGTGCAGACGGTCGACGGCCAGGCGGTCGAGAACCTTGGCGTGGCGCTCATGGCACAGGTTCTCGAAGTCCTCGAAGGTGCAGAAGTGGATGTTCGGCGTGTTGTACCAGGTATACGGCATGAAGTCCGAAACCGGCATGCGACCCTTGGTCGCCAGGTACCAGCGGCAGCGCCAGTGGCCGAAGTTGGGGAAGGTAATGATGCACTGGCGGCCCACCCGCAACATCTCGTCGAGGATCCGGTCGGGGTACTCCACGGCCTGCAGGGCCTGGGTCATGACCACCACGTCGAAACTGTTGCTGGCGAAGTTGCCCAGGCCCTTGTCCAGGTCCTGCTCGATGACGTTGACGCCCTTGGCCACGCAGGCGGCGATGTTATCGGCGTCGATCTCCAGGCCATAGCCGGTGACATTCTTGCGCTCGCGCAAGGAGGCCAGCAGTTCGCCGTTGCCGCAGCCCAGGTCGAGGACTCGGCTGCCAGCGGGGATCCAGTCTTGGATGATTTCCAGGTCGGCTCTCATGCGGTCCTCAGAGGGCGATGCGGTTCATGTAGTTCGCGAAACCCTGCATGTAGCGGGGCGTCGGGATGAGGAAGGCGTCGTGGCCATAGGGCGAGTCGATGTCCAGGTAGCAGACGTTCTTGCGCGCGGCCATCAGGGCGTCGACGATCTCCCGCGAGCGGGCCGGCGAGAAGCGCCAGTCGGTGGTGAACGACATGATGCAGTAGTCCGCCGTGACATGGGCCAGGGTTGCCGCCAGGTCGCCGCCATGGGCTGCAGCCGGGTCGAAGTAGTCCAGCGCCTTGGTCATCAGCAGGTAGGTGTTGGCGTCGAAGCGGCCGGAGAACTCTTCGCCCTGGTAGCGCAGGTAGCTCTCGACCTGGAACTCGACGCTGTGGAAGTCGTAGTTGAGCTTGTCGCTCTTGAGTTCGCGGCCGAATTTCTCGCCCATCGAGTCGTCGGACAGGTAGGTGATGTGGCCGACCATGCGCGCCAGCATCAGGCCGCGCTTGGGAATCACGCCCTGGTCCTGGAACGAGCCGCCGTGGAACTCGGGGTCGGTGAGGATGGCCTGGCGCGCCACTTCGTTGAAGGCGATGTTCTGCGCCGACAGCTTGGGCGCCGAGGCGATGTCCACGCAGTGACGCACGCGGTCCGGGTAGGTGATGGTCCACTGCAGGGCCTGCATGCCGCCGAGGCTGCCACCGACGATGGCGGCCCAGGTCTGTACACCTAAGCGGTCGGCCAGGCGCGCCTGGCTGTGAACCCAGTCCTCCACGGTCAGTACCGGGAAGTCGGCGCCGTAGGGCTTGCCGGTGGCCGGGTTGAGGCTGCTGGGGCCGGTGCTGCCGTTGCAGCCGCCGAGGTTGTTCAGGCTGACCACGAAGAAGCGGTTGGTGTCGATCGGCTTGCCGGGGCCGATGCAGCTGTCCCACCAGCCCGGCTTGCGGTCGGTGGCGGCATGGTAGCCGGCGGCATGGTGATGGCCGGACAACGCATGGCAGATCAGCACGGCATTGCTGGCGGCGGCGTTGAGGGTGCCATAGGTTTCGTAGATGAGCTCGTACGAGGCCAGGGAGCGGCCACAAGCCAGGGCCAGCGGTTCATCGAACCGGGCAATCTGCGGTGTTACCAGACCGACGGAATCTTCGGGAAGGACAGTGGACATCGACCCTGCTCACGCTTGACGGAGGCGTAAGTCTAAAGAGCGCTACCCCCAGCGGCAAGCAAAGGCTTGCCGCTGGATGCAGTACGGATCAGATCATCCGCCACAGCTCTTGTGGCATGCCGGCGTAGGCCGCCAGCTGGGGCATCAGGAACGACTGGATCACCTGGATGGCGATGAAGGCGAAGATCGGCGAAATGTCCATGCCGCCGAGGTTCGGCACCAGGCGGCGGAACGGCGCCAGCACCGGCTCGCTGATCTGGTAGGCCAGCTCGGCAGCGGGGTTGTGGCTGTTCGGCGCGACCCACGAGACGATGACCATGACGATCATTGCCACCCAGAAGATCTTCAGGAACAGCGAGGTGATGCCCAGGATCGACCACATCAGCAGGTGCAGGATGTCGCCGAAGGTACCGTAGGTGACCATCAGCACGAAGGCCATCAGCAGCGCCTGGATCAGGATCGACAGCAGCAGCGAGGAGGTATCCAGGCCGGCGATGCTGGGGACCACCCGGCGCAGCGGCTTGAGCAGCGGCTGGGTGGCGCGCACGGCGAACTGGCTCAGCGGGTTGTAGAAGTCGGCCTTGACCAGTTGCAGCACGAAGCGCAGCAGGACGATCACCAGGTACAGGCTGACCAGGGTTTGCACCACGAAGATCGCGGCGCCGGACAATGCATTCATCAATGGCTCCTTATTTGCCCAGTTGTTCGGCCAGTTCGGCGGAACGCTTCGCCGCGGCCTGAAGTGCCTGCTCGACGATCGCCTCGAAACCGCTGGCCTGGAACGACTTGATCGCCGCTTCCGTGGTGCCGGCCGGCGAGGTCACGCGGCGGCGCAGCTCGGCGGCGTCGACATCGCTGGCAACCGCCATGCGGGCGGCTCCCAGGGCGGTCTGCAAGGTGAGTTGCGAGGCGGTTTCACGCGGCAGGCCGAGTTTCTCGCCGGCGGCTGTCATGGCTTCGATCAGCAGGAAGAAATAGGCCGGGCCGCTGCCGGAGACGGCGGTGACGGCATCCAGCTGTTGTTCCTTGTCCAGCCACAAGGCGGTGCCGACGGCCGAAAGCAGTTGTTCGGCCTGCTGGCGCTGCTCGGTGGACACTTCCCCGGTGGCGTACAGGCCGCTGACGCCCTGGCGCAGCAGCGCCGGAGTGTTGGGCATGCAGCGCACCACCGGTATCGCGCCCAGCCAGGCCTGCAGGCTGGCGCAGGTGATGCCGGCGGCGATGGACACCACCAGTTGGCCGGGCTTGAGGTTCGGCTTCAGCGTTTCGCAGACCGCCTTCATGACCTGCGGTTTGACCGCCAGCACGATCACGTCCACGCCTTCGATGGCCTGGGCGTTGCTTTCGAAGGCTTCGATGCCGTGCTCGGCCTGGATCCGCGCGCGGGTCTCGGCACCCGGGTCGCTGGCGCGGATCTGCGCGGCGTCCAGGCCCTGGGCACGCAGGCCGCCGATCAGGCTGGCGGCCATGTTGCCGGCGCCGATAAAGGCAATACGAGTCTTGCTCATGTCAGGTCCTTGAAGGAAAGAGTGAGTTAAGCATGGATTCAGGGCTGTCCGTAGTCGCGGGCGCCGAACAGGGCGGTGCCGATGCGGACCCAGGTCGCACCTTGGGCGATGGCGGCCTCCAGGTCGTGGCTCATGCCCATCGACAGGGTGTCCAGGCCGAGGTTCAGCTGCGCCTGGAGCTGGCGCAGGATGGCAAAGGCGGCTTCCTGCTCGGCGCGGTCCTCGGTCGGCTCCGGAATCGCCATCAGGCCGCGCAGGCGCAGACCGGGCAGGGCGTTCACAGCCTTGGCCAGGGCCGGCAGCTCGGCGGGCGCGCAGCCGGACTTGCTGTCCTCGCCGCTGACGTTGACCTGCAGGCAGACGTTCAGCGGCGCCAGGCCGGCAGGGCGCTGCTCGGAGAGGCGTTGGGCGATCTTCAGGCGGTCCACGGAATGTACCCAGTCGAAATGCTCGGCGATGGCCTTGGTCTTGTTCGACTGGATGGGGCCGATGAAGTGCCAGATCAAGGGCAGGTCGGAAAGTGCCTGTTGTTTTGTCAGGGCTTCCTGAAGGTAGTTCTCGCCCACATCGCGCAGCCCGGCGGCGTAGGCCTCGCGAATCGCGCTGGCGGGCTTGGTCTTGCTCACTGCCAGCAGATGGATGCTGGCCGGGTCGCGTCCGGCGGCCCTGGCCGCGCTGTCGATGCGGGTGGCAATGGCGCCAATGTTGTCTGCTAGGGTGGACATGGTTCGTCGCCGAAGGCTTTGTGGTCTGCGGCATTCTACCTGCTTGATCGCCGTTGGGGAGTCTCATGGATGTGACCGACCTGTTGGGCCGGGCCCTGGCTGCCGGTGCCAGCGACCTGCACCTGGCCGCAGGCGAGCGGCCGCTGCTGCGAGTGGATGGGGTGTTGCAGCGCCTGGACCTCCCGCTGCTGACGGCAGGAGTGCTGGAAGGCGGGATGGCCGCCTTGCTCGATGATGAGCAGCGGCGACAGTGGGCTGCCGGCGATGAGCTGGACCTGGCGGTGAGCCTGGATGGGCTGGGGCGTTTTCGGCTGAACCTGTTCCGCCAGCGCAATGGCCCGAGCGCCAGCGTGCGTTTGATCCCCGCGAGCGTGCCCTGTCTGGCGGCGCTTGAACTGACGGAAGTGTTTCAAATCATCTCCCGGTATCGGGATGGTCTGGTCCTGGTGGGTGGGGCCACCGGCAGCGGCAAGTCGAATACCTTGGCGGCACTAATCGATGGGCTTAATTGCGAATACGCATTGCATATCGTCACGCTTGAAGAGCCGATCGAGTTCATCCATGCCAACCAGCGCAGCCTGGTCAGCCAGCGTGAGGTCGGCCTGCATAGCCGTGACTTTGCCCAGGCCTTGCGCAGTGCCCTGCGTCAGGACCCGGACGTGATCATGATCGGCGAGCTGCGCGATCTGCACAGCATTCGCCTGGCGTTGCGCGCCGCGGAAACCGGGCATCTGGTGCTGGCCACGGTGCATACGCGGTCGGCGGTGAGCAGCATCGATCGACTGGTGGAGGTGTTCGCGGCGGAGGAAAAACCGCTGGTGCGCAGCATGCTGGCCGACTCCCTGCGGTTGGTGGTTGCGCAGTTGCTGGTTCGGCGATCAGGCGGCGGGCGTGTCGCGGCGCGGGAGGTGCTGGTGGCGACGCCTGCGGTGCGCAACCTGATACGCGAGGGGCGCCTGGCGCAGATTCATTCGCTGATGCAGGCCGGTGCGGCGGTGGGGATGTGCACGATGGAGGGGGCGCTGCGGGCGCTGGAGGCGCGGGGTTTGATAGTGGGTTAGGAACGTCCACAGAGACTGAAAGTGCACCGCAGCCCCTGTGGGAGCGGCTTTAGCCGCGAACACCGGCGAAGCCGGTGCCATCCACCGCGTCGCTTGCTTCGCGGCTAAAGCCGCTCCCACAGGGTGCGCGCTGGTCGCGCAATCATGGTTCCCTGCGATCTCCCGCAGGGACTGCTGGGCGTTTCAGCGTTTGGCCAGGCTCAGCGCCTGTTGCTGCTTGGGCAGCACCCGCTTGGCCACAACATAATGCTTCTGCCAGTAAGGCTTCTCCAGGCTGTCGATGCTCACCCGCTTGCCGGTGCGTGGCGCGTGGATGAAGCGGTCGTTGCCCAGGTAGATGGCGACGTGGTTGACCCGACGGCTCTTGATGTTGAAGAAGATCAGGTCGCCTGGCTTGAGGTCGCCCTTGGCCACCTTGACGCCCTGGCCCTGGGCCATGGCATTGGAGGTGCGTGGCAGGTCGACATCTGCCACATCGTTGAACGCATACTTGACCAGGCCGCTGCAGTCGAAGCCCTTTTTCGGGCTGCTGCCGCCCCAGCGATAGGGCGTGCCGAGCACGTTCACCGCACGGCTGAGCACTTCGCTGCTCTGCTTGGGCGACATCGCCACCGCCTGCATGCCCACGGCGTGCTGCTTGGCGGCGTTGGCCGGGCGGGCGCGCAGGCTGGCCGTGTTGCGGTACTGGATCGGGGCGCGTTTCACCGTGGTATCGGCGTTGGTCGTGTAACCGGTGAATCCGCTGGGAAGACGTTGCTCACGGTTGGTGGCGTGGGCGGCCAGGGGCAATAAGAGGCAGAGGGTCAGCCATGTCTTGAAGAAAGGTGGCATAGATGAAGCTCTTTATAAGTGTTGGCGCGCAACTTTATAACAGCTTTTTGATCAAATTCTGATCCGTTGGTCGCTCAGCCACGTACCATATGTCGGGTCAAAACGAAAAAGTCACATTTTTCGTTAGAAAATTTTCGGCTATCCCACGAGGGCTTCGAATGAATGGTTATCAACAGGGTGCCCCTTCGCACGACACCCACAGCAAGGTCCTCGGCTATCTGCTGTGGATCTTCGGTTTCACCGGCTCGCACCGTTTCTACTACGGCAAGCCGATCACCGGGACAATCTGGTTCTTCACCCTCGGGCTGCTGGGTATCGGCTGGCTGATCGACCTGTTCCTGATCCCGTCGATGGACCGCGAGGCTGACATGCGCTTCGAATCGGGCGGGGTGGACTACAACCTGGCGTGGATCCTACTGACCTTCCTGGGCATCTTCGGCGTGCACCGGCTGTACCAGGGCAAGTGGATCAGTGCCTTGATCTACCTGTTCACCGGCGGTCTGTTCCTGCTGGGCGTGCTGTATGACTTCTGGACGCTCAATAGCCAGATCTCTCAGGTCAATGCCGAGCGTCGCCGGGTATGAAAAAAGGCCTTGTCGCTAAGTGCGGCAAGGCCTTTCTCGTTACTGGCGCCGTTGTTGCAGCAGCAGGTTGCTGAAGCCTGCCCCGGCCAGTTGCTTCTGCGCCACGGTCAGCTGTTCACGGTTGCTGAACGGGCCGACCATCACGCGGTACCAGGTCTCTTCCTTGACCGTGCCCGACTCCACCTTGACCGCCTGGCCGAGCAGGATGATCTGCGCGCGGACCTTGTCGGCGTCCGCCTGCTTGCGGAACGAGCCGGCCTGCAGGAAGAACTGGGTGGTGGCCGCCGGCTTGATCACCGGAGGTGCTGGTGGCGGAGTCTGCCCCATCAGCGCGGCCTGGGCGCGGGCGGTGTCGATCTTCGCCGCTTCCGCCGGGGTGACCGGCGTGCTCGGCACGGGCGGCTGCGCCGGTACCGGCGGGGTCTTCTCCGGCACGGCCTCGGGCGGCACGATCACTTCCGACTCCGGCAGCAGGGTGTAGAAGTCGTACTTCGGCTTCACCGGCTGCTGTGGTGTCGGCGTGGTGGTCTTGCTTGCCTCGGCGACTGGCTTCTGTTGCTCGGGTTTGGCGCGCTGGATGTCGTCGCCGCCCGGCTCGAGCTTCATCAGGAAGACGATGAAGGCGCCGACCGTCAGGCCGACCGCCAGCCACACCCAGCCCGGGATCGGCTGCTTGCTGGCAGGCGGTTGGGAGCGGCTGGCGCCGCGCTTGGGTGCGGGTTTCTTCTTTGCAGCCAACTTACATGCGCTCCAGGGTTTCCAGGCCGAGCAGTTCCAGGCCCTGCTTGAGGGTGCGGCCGGTCAGGGCAGCCAGGCGCAGGCGGCTCTGCTGCTGTTCGGCGGTTTCGGCGGAAAGGATCGGGCAGTTCTCGTAGAAGCTGGAGAACAGGCCGGCGAGGTCGTACAGGTAGCTGCACAGCACGTGCGGCGTGCCTTTTTCGGCGACGTTGTTCAGGATCTCGCCGAACTGCGCCAGGCGCGCGGCCAGGTCCTGCTCGTGCGGTGCCTGCAGGACGATGCTGCCGTCGACTTCGTCAAAGCCCTTGCCGAGCTTGCGGAACACGCCGGCCACGCGGGTGTAGGCGTACAGCAGGTACGGCGCGGTGTTGCCTTCGAAGTTGAGCATCAGCTCGAAGTTGAAGCTGTAGTCGCTGGTGCGGTGCTTGGACAGGTCGGCGTACTTGACCGCGCCGATGCCGACCACCTCGCCGATGTGGCGCAGTTCGTCCTCGGCCAGCGACGGGTTCTTCTCCTTGACCAGCGCGTAGGCGCGGTCCTTGGCCTCGGTGAGCAGGTCGATCAGCTTGACGGTGCCGCCATCACGGGTCTTGAACGGGCGGCCATCGGCGCCGTTCATGGTGCCGAAGCCCATGTGCTCCATCTTCATCGGGTGGCCGACGAAACCGGCGCGGCGGGCCACTTCGAACACCTGGTTGAAGTGCAGGGCCTGGCGCTGGTCGACGAAGTACAGGGCGCGGTCGGCCTGCAGCGTGTTGCTGCGGTAGCGCACGGCGGCCAGGTCGGTGGTGGCGTACAGGTAGCCGCCGTCGGCCTTCTGCACGATCACCGGCAGCGGATCGCCCTCGGCATTCTTGAACTCTTCGAGGAACACGCACTGGGCGCCCTGGTCCTCGACCAGCAGGCCCTTGGTCTTGAGGTCGGCGACCACGTTGGCCAGGTCGGCGTTGTAGGCGCTCTCGCCCATCACGTCGGCCATGGTCAGCTTGACGTTGAGCAGCTCGTAGGTCTTCTGGCAGTGGGACAGCGAGATGTCCTTGAAGCGCGTCCACAGGGCCATGCACTCAGGGTCGCCGGCCTGCAGCTTGACCACCAGGCCGCGGGCGCGGGTGGCGAAGTCCTCGGACTCGTCGAAACGCTTCTTGGCGGCGCGGTAGAAGTTCTCCAGGTCCGACAGCTCGTCGCTGGTGATCGGGTTTTCTTCCAGGTAGGCCAGCAGCATGCCGAACTGGGTGCCCCAGTCGCCCACGTGGTTCTGGCGGATGACGTCATCGCCGAGGAACTCCAGCACGCGGGCGACGCTGTCGCCGATGATGGTCGAGCGCAGGTGGCCGACATGCATCTCCTTGGCCAGGTTCGGCGCCGACATGTCGATCACCACCTTCTCGGCCGGGCCGGCCTTGCGCACGCCCAGGTGCTCGTCGGCCAGGGCGGCGTCGAGGCGGCTGGCCAGGGCCTGGGTGTTCTGGAAGAAGTTCAGGAAGCCGGGGCCGGCGATCTCGACCTTGGTGATGTCGGGGCTGGCCGGCAGGCTGGCGATGAGTTTTTCGGCCAGATCGCGCGGCTTCATGCCGGCCGGCTTGGCCAGCATCATGGCGATGTTGCTGGCGAAGTCGCCGTGGGTCTTGTCCCGGGCGTTTTCCACCTGGATCGCCGGCGTCAGCCCTTCAGGCAGCACACCGTCGGCGACGAGTTGGGTGAGGGCTTGCTGGATCAGCTGGCGAATGGTGTCTTTCATGGGATTCTCTTTTCGACCGCAAGCGCGGTGAGCGCTTCGATGCGCAGGTGGAAAAACTGGGCATTATCCGTTGCCGGGGGCGGGTTGCCAACCTTTTGGGGCACAAGCCATTGTCGGCGTGGGAGCGGGCTTGCCCCGCGATGACGCCATCGCGGGGCAAGCCCGCTCCCACGACAACCCTGAAACAGTCAGTAAAGGTCGACCGGATCGACATCCAGCGACCAGCGCACCTGCCGCCCCGATGGCATCTGCTCCAACACTAGCAACCAGGCACTGATCAGTCGATGCAACTGAGCCCGGGCATTGGCCTGGAGCAATAGTTGCGCGCGGAAGCGGCCCGCCCGTCGTTCCATGGGCGCCGGGACCGGCCCCAGCAGCTCGATGCCGTGCAGACCCTGTTCGGCCATGACCCGCTCGGCGGCGGCGCAGGCTTCGTCGAGAAAGCTCTCGGCCTGGCCCGGCTTGTGCGCATCCGCACGCAGCAGGGCCAGATGGGCGAACGGCGGCAGGCCGGCGGCGCGGCGTTCGCTCAGGGCCTGCTCGGCGAAGGCGAAGTAGCCCTGTTCGGTCAGTTGCACCAGCAGCGGATGGTCGGCCAGGTGGGTCTGCACGATGACCTTGCCCGGTTCCTCGGCGCGTCCGGCGCGACCGGCAACCTGGACGATCAGCTGGGCCATGCGCTCGCTGGCGCGGAAGTCGCCGGAGAACAGTCCACCGTCGGCATCGAGAATCGCCACCAGGGTGACGCGGGGGAAGTGGTGCCCCTTGGCCAACATCTGGGTGCCGACCAGGATGCTCGGCTGACCGCGCTGGATGGTGGCGAACAGGTTGTGCATGGCGTCCTTGCGCGAGGTGCTGTCGCGGTCCACGCGCAGGATCGGGTAGTCGGGGAACAGCACCTTGAGCCGCTCTTCGGCACGCTCGGTGCCGGCCCCTACCGGACGCAGGTCGACATGGGCGCATTGCGGGCACTGCAACGGCAGGCGTTCATCGTAGCCGCAATGGTGGCAGCGCAGCACGGCGGAACGCTGGTGCACGGTCATGCGCGCATCGCAGCGCGGGCATTCGGACAGCCAGCCGCAGTCGTGGCACAGCAGCGTCGGGGCGAAGCCGCGGCGGTTGAGGAACACCAGCACCTGCTGGCCGGCCTCCAGGGTCTGGCGGATGGCCTGCTGTAGCGGACCGCTGATGCCGCTGTCCAACGGCAGGCTGCGCACATCAAGGCGCAGGAAACGGGGTGCCTTGGCGCCGCCGGCACGCTGGTTCATGCGCAGCAGGCCGTAGCGACCGCCGTGGGCGTTGTGCAGGCTTTCCAGCGACGGCGTGGCCGAGCCCAGCAGGATCGGGATGTTCTCCTGGTGGGCGCGGACCACGGCCAGGTCGCGGGCGTGGTAACGCAGGCCTTCCTGCTGTTTATAGGAGCCGTCGTGCTCCTCGTCGATGATGATCAGGCCCGGGTTCTTCATTGGCGTGAACAGCGCCGAGCGGGTGCCGATGATGATGTCGGCGTCGCCATCGCGGGCCGCCAGCCAGGCGTCCAGGCGTTCGCGGTCGCCCACCGCCGAGTGCAGCAGGGCGATGCGGGCGTTGAAGCGCTGCTCGAAGCGTTGCAGGGTCTGCGGGCCGAGGTTGATCTCGGGGATCAGGATCAGCGCCTGCTTGCCGGCTTCGAGGGTCTCGCGGATCAGCTGCAGGTACACCTCGGTCTTGCCGCTGCCGGTGACGCCGGCCAGCAGATAGGCGTGGAAGGCGCCGAAGCCCGCGCGCACCGCCTCGAACGCCGCGCGCTGCTCCTCGTTGAGCGGCAGCTCCGGCTGGGCCAGCCAGTGCTCGTGGCGTGCGGCGGGCAGGTGACGGCGGACCTCGACGTTCACCAGCTCCTTGGCCAGCAGCAGGTCGAGACTGTCCTTGTTCAGGCCGAGCTTGCTCAACAGGCTGTGGGCCACGCCGTGGGGGTGCTGTGACAGGGTCTTGAGGGCATCGCGCTGGCGCGGGGCGCGGGCGATGCGCGGGTCCTCCAGGCGTGCCCCGGGGGCGACGTGCCAGAAGCGCTCCTGACGCACCTCGGCCGGCTCGCCCTGGCGCAGCAGGGTCGGCAGCGCCCAGCTCAAGGTGTCGCCCAGGCTGTGCTGGTAGTACTGCGCCGTCCACAGGCACAGCTTGAACAGGGCGGGCGGCACTGGCGAAACCGGGTCGAGCAGGGCGCTGGCCGGCTTGAGCTTGTCGGCGGGGACTTCGCTGTGCGTCGCGGCCTCCACCAGCACGCCGATCATCTCGCGGCGACCGAACGGCACGCGGATGCGCATGCCCGGCGTCAGTGCCTGGCGCGCCATGCTCGCGGGCGCCCGGTAGTCGAACAGGCGACGCAGGGGCGAGGGCAGGGCAAGGCGCAGGATGACGTCGGACACGCGGAAGGTCTCTGGAGGGCGTTTCACAAATCAGGCGAGCCTAGCAGACGACGGTCGGTGCAAGCGACAACTTGCGCTGCCGCCGCGCTCTGGTATTATTCGCCGCCTAATTACGTGCGGTATTCAACAATAGGTGTTGGGTGGCGGCACGCAGCTCGAGGAAGTGACCATGAAAGCAGATATTCATCCGAACTACGAAGTAGTTGCAGTCACCTGCAGCTGCGGCAACAAGTTTGAAACCCGTTCGACCCTGGGCAGCGTCCTGGCGATCGACGTTTGCAACCTGTGCCACCCGTTCTACACCGGTAAGCAGAAAGTCCTGGACACCGGTGGTCGCGTACAGAAGTTCGCCGATCGCTTCGGTATGTTCGGTACCAAGAAGTAATCATGCGCATGGCGAATCTCTCGAGGTTCGCGTTGCTGCAAAAGAAGGCGCCCCTCGTGGGCGCCTTTTTTGTGGGCGCGATCTGGCATTTTCCGGCCCTGGCCTTCTGTCCGTTGCCCGAGCAGCCGCAGCAGGTGACGGTGCGCCAGGTGGTCGACGGCGACACCTTGCGCCTGGGTGATGGCCGCAATGTGCGGCTGATCGGCATCAATGCGCCCGAGATCGGCCGCAAGGGGCGCACCAGCGAGCCCTACGCCGAGGCTGCGAAACGGCGTCTGCAGGCGCTGGTCGAGGCCAGCGATGGTCGCGTCGGCCTAGTCCCGGGCGTGGAACCCAAGGACAAGTACGGTCGTACCCTGGCGCACATCTATAGCCGTACTGGCGACAATCTCGAAGCACAACTGCTCAGTGAAGGCCTCGGCTACCGGGTCGCCATCGCCCCCAACGTGGCCTTGTCGGGCTGCCAGCAACAGGCCGAGCAGCAGGCGCGCAACGCCGGAACCGGGCTGTGGCGCCAGTCGCCGGTGGTACGTGCGGGGGAGGTCAGGCAGTCCGGTTTTGCCGTGATCGGCGGCCAGATCAAGGGGATCGAGCGCAACCGTGGCGGTATCTGGCTGGAGCTCGACGATGCCGTGGTGCTGCAGGTCCCCGCTCGTCTGCAGCAGCGCTTCCCCGCCAGCTTCTTCGCTAACCTCAAGGGACGCCAGGTCGAGGCGCGTGGCTGGGTGCTGGATCGATCCCGCAAGGGAGGGCTCAAGCCCGGGCAGCGACGCTGGCTGTTGCCATTGACCGATCCGAGCATGCTGGCGATTGTCCCGGGGTAAATAGTTGTAGACATTTTGCTATTGGATTGTACACACTGGCTTCCGTAAGCCCCGTGGGTTATAGCGTAAAGTCGTAGGCCAAAGGCCTTGACACATAGTGACCGGGCAGTCTTGTCGCCCCCCGGCTCTTTGCGTATCCTCGGCGGTCCGTCAGAACAGTAAACAGCGGAATGCCCATCATGTCAGACCTGAAAACCGCCGCTCTCGAATACCACGCCCAGCCCCGTCCGGGGAAGCTGAGCGTCGAGCTCTCCAAGCCCACCGCCACCGCCCGTGACCTCGCCCTGGCCTACAGCCCAGGCGTCGCCGAGCCCGTGCGCGAGATCGGCCGTGATCCTGAGCTGGCCTACAAGTACACCGGCAAGGGCAACCTGGTTGCGGTGATTTCCGATGGCACCGCCATCCTCGGTCTGGGCGACCTCGGCCCGCTGGCCTCCAAGCCGGTGATGGAAGGCAAGGGTGTTCTGTTCAAGCGTTTCGCCGGTATCGACGTGTTCGATATCGAAGTCGAGTCGGAGAGCCCGCAGGCCTTCATCGACACCGTTCGCCGCATCTCCATCACCTTCGGTGGCATCAACCTGGAAGACATCAAGGCACCTGAGTGCTTCGAGATCGAGCGCACCCTGATCGAGCAGTGCGACATTCCCGTCTTCCACGATGACCAGCACGGTACCGCCATCGTTACCGCAGCCGGCATGATCAACGCCCTGGAAATCGCCGGCAAGAAGCTCGAGGAGGCGAAGATCGTCTGCCTGGGCGCCGGTGCCGCCGCCATCTCCTGCATGAAGCTGCTGGTGAGCATGGGCGCCAAGGTCGAGAACATCTTCATGATCGACCGCAGCGGCGTGATCCATGCCGGCCGCGACGACCTGAACCAGTACAAGGCCCAGTTCGCCCACGCTACCGACAAGCGCACCCTGGCCGATGCCCTGAACGGCGCCGATGTGTTCGTCGGCCTGTCCGGTCCGAACCTGCTGAGCCCGGAAGGCCTGAAGTCGATGGCCGCCAACCCGATCGTGTTCGCCTGCTCGAACCCGGACCCGGAAATCGCCCCGGAGCTGGCTCACGCCACCCGCAGCGACGTGATCATGGCTACCGGTCGTTCCGACTACCCGAACCAGGTCAACAACGTACTGGGCTTCCCGTTCATCTTCCGCGGTGCCCTGGACGTTCGTGCCAAGCGCATCAACGAAGAGATGAAGATCGCCGCCGCCATCGCCCTGAAGGACCTGGCCAAGCAGCCGGTACCGAAGGAAGTCTGCGACGCCTACGGCGTGCAGGCCCTGGAATTCGGTCGCGAGTACATCATTCCGAAGCCGCTGGATGCCCGTCTGATCACCGTGGTTTCCGATGCCGTGGCCAAGGCCGCCATCGAATCCGGCGTGGCCACCCTGCCGTATCCGAAGCACTACCCGCTGAAAAGCGTGGATGACGTGTTCAACGGCTGATCCGGTCGTAGCGTCATGAAAAAGCCCCGGCTCGTGAGAGCCGGGGCTTTTTGTTTGCTTTTGGATTCACCGAAGCCATTGTTGGAGCGGGTTTGCCCGCGAAAGCCTCGTTGGCTTCGCTGAAGCCTTTGCGGGTAAACCCGCTCCCACAGGATCGAAGTTGCCTTCGAGGTTTGTCGTTTACCTGGTCAGAACAGGTCCATCGGCGCCGCTTCATCCGCCGGCAGCGGGCTGCCTGGTGCCGCGCCATTGCCCAGCTCGTCCACCGAAGGAGGCGAGTCCTCGGCCTTGAACAGCTCGAAGTAGGCATTGGGCGTGCTTGGCGTGGCGGCGCGGCCGCTGACCGGGTCTACCCGCAGGCTGAGAATGCCTTCGGGTTCGGCCGGCGCGTGCTCAGGCTTGTCCTTCAGCGCCGCGCCCATGAAGCTCATCCAGATCGGCAGCGCCACGGTGCCGCCGTACTCGCGTCGGCCCAGGGTTTCCGGCTGGTCGAAACCGACCCAGACGGTGGTGACGTAGTCGGCGTTGTAGCCGGAGAACCAGGCGTCCTTGGACTCGTTGGTGGTCCCGGTCTTGCCCGCCAGGTCCGCGCGGCCGAGGGCCAGGGCGCGACGGCCGGTACCGCGCTTGATCACATCCTGCAGCATGCTGGTGAGAATGTACGAGGTGCGGCCGTCGATGATCTGCTCGGCCACGGCGGGTACCTGTGGTGCCGGGGCGACCTGGCCAAGGGCCGACGGTGCTTCGCCCGGCATCGGCGCGACGCTGATCGCCTGTTCGGGGGCGGCGAGGCCGGCCTGGTCCTGGCTGCCCTGGGGCACCCGTGCCGGGTTGGCGGTGAAGAGGGTTTCGCCGTTGCGGCTTTCGACGCGCTCGATCAGGTAGGGGTTGATCTTGTAGCCGCCGTTGGCGAAGGTGCTCCAGCCGGTGGCGATCTCCATCGGTGTCAGGGTCGCGGTGCCCAGTGCCAGTGACAGGTTGCGCGGCAGGTCCTGCTTGTTGAAGCCGAACTTGGCGATGTAGTCGATGGTGCGGTCCACGCCCATGGCCTGCAGCAGGCGGATCGAAACCAGGTTGCGCGACTTGTACAGCGCCTCGCGCATGCGGATCGGGCCGAGGAAGGTATTGGTGTCGTTCTTCGGACGCCAGACCTTGTCCAGGTACTCGTCGACGAACACGATCGGCGCGTCGTTGACCAGGCTGGCGGCGGTGTAGCCGTTGTCCAGCGCGGCGCTGTAGACGAAGGGCTTGAAGCTCGAGCCAGGCTGGCGCTTGGCCTGCATGGCGCGGTTGTAGTTGCTCTGCTCGAAGGAGAAGCCGCCGACCAGGGCGCGGATGGCACCGTTGTAAGGGTCGAGGGTGACCAGGGCGCTCTGGGCGCCGGGCACCTGGCTGAACTTGAGCTTGCCGTCCTCCAGGCGCTGCAGGCGCACCAGGTCGCCGACCTGGGCGACGTCGGCCGGCGATTGCGGCGAGCGCCCCTGCGAGTTGCTGTTGAGGTACGGGCGGGCCCACTTCATGGTGTCCCAGGCCACGGTTTCTTCCAGGCCGCCGCGGGTCATCACCTTCAGGCCGGTCTTCTCGACCTGGGTGACGATGGCCGGCTCCAGGCCGCCGAGGGTGCGCTGCTTGCCCAGTTCCTGCAGCCAGGCCGCACGGGTCTTGCCCGGGAAGCGTGCCTCGGGGCCGCGGTAGCCGTGGCGCTCGTCGTACTCGCTGAGGCCGTTGAGCACCGCGCTGTTGGCCATCTGCTGCATGTCGCTCGGTACCGTGGTGGTGACGCGGAAGCCTTCGGTATAGGCGTCGCTGCCGTAACGGCCGACCATCTCGGCACGGGCCATCTCGGCGACGTAGGGGGCGTTCACTTCCGGGGTCGGCACGTGGTAGCTGGCGTTCAGCGGTTCGGCCAGGGCCGCCTGGTAGCTGGCTTCGTCGATCTTGCCGAGCTTGTACATGCGCCCGAGGATCCAGTCACGGCGCTCCTTGGCGCGTACCGGATTGGCCAGCGGGTTGAAGCGCGATGGCGCCTTGGGCAGGCCGGCGATCATCGCCATCTGCGCCAGGCTCACGTCGCGGATCGACTTGCCGTAGTACACCTGCGCCGCGGCATCGATGCCGTAGGCGCGGTTGCCCAGGTAGATCTTGTTGACGTAGAGCTCGAGGATCTCGTCCTTGGTCAGCTCGCGCTCGATCTGCAGGGCCAGCAGGATCTCGTTGGTCTTGCGCGAGAAGCTGCGCTCGCTGGTGAGGAAGAAGTTCTTCGCCACCTGCATGGTGATGGTGCTGCCGCCGGTCTGGATGTGTCCGGACTTGAGCAGCTGCGATGCCGCGCGCATCAGGCTGCTCGGATCGACCCCGTAATGGTTGAGGAAATTGTCGTCTTCGGCGGACAGAAGCGCCTGGATGAACTGTGGGGGAATTTCCTGGAACTTGATCGGCGAGCGCCGCATTTCGCCGAACTCGGCAATCAGCTTGCCGTCGCTGCTGTACACCCTCAGGGGGATTTGCAACTGGACGCTTCTGAGCGCGTCGACCGAGGGCAGGCTGGGGCTAAGATACAGAAACGCACCGCTCACACCGAGCACGAGCGCGCAGATGACGGCGACGAGAGACCACCAGAAGAACTTCAGCAGACGTATCAAGGCTTTTGGGTGTCCAGGTTGAGGAGTGGATTGCGCGCGGGGCCGGCGGACAGAAAAACGCTGGCCATTATAAGCATTTTTCGTCCCACCGGGTGACCGCCCGGGGCGCGGGACGACCGCCCGCGCCGCAACGGCGGGGGCTGCCGATGACCAGGAAGGAACAGCCATGCTTGGACGCTTTGGTAGGGACGCCGGTTCACTGCTGGGGGTGGAAATTGCCTCCGATTCCATACGAATGCTGCATCTGCACCGTCAGCGCGGCGGTTGGCGTGTGCAGGGGTGGGCGCAGGAGCGCTTCGAGCCTGCACTGCCTGACAGTGCCACATCCGACGAGGCAGAGGGGTTGGTCATGGGATTGCGCCGGGCCCATGTTCAATGTCGGACGAGGCAGTTCCGGGTCGCCTTGGCATTGCCCGCCTCCCAGGTCATCTGCAAGGTGTGCCGGTTACCTGTCGGGCTGGCCGACCTTGATGTCGAGGCCGCCGTGCTGGCACAGGCCGAGCAACTTTTCCCCTTCCCGCTGGAGGATCTGGCCCTGGACTTTTGGGTGCAGGGTGCATGCGCCAACGATCCCGGACAGGTCGAGGTACTGGTGGTGGCCTGTCGGCAAAGCCAGCTCGATCCGCTGGAGCGGGTGTTCACCAGGGCCGGATTGCAGCTTGAGGCCGTCGAGGTGGACAGCTTCGCGCTACGGCGAGCGCTGCTGCCTGAGGTGCCGGCTCGTGGAGCGGTACTGCTGCAGTTGGAGCCGGGCGAAGTGGTCATGCACCGCTGGCACGGCAGCCCCGCGCCGCAACGACAGCGGCTCGCCCTGGGCTCGCCGGCGCAATGGAGTGAGGCTGTCGATGATCTCTGGCGGTTGGGTGAACGGGCGCCCGTGGAGGAAGTTGTCCTGTTCGGCTGCGCTGCTGATGGGGATCGGGCGGCGTATTTGCGAGAGCACTTGGGTGTGAAATGCCAGGTGGGTTGCCCACACCCTCTGACCGGCCTGCTGGAGAGGGATGGCCTGCGCGCAGCTTCGATGGTCCTGGCCTGCGGGCTGGCCATGGGAGGCCGGGCATGATGGCGAGACTGAACCTGATGCCTTGGCGCGAGCAGCGTAGGGCCAGGGTTGTGCGACGATTGCAGATCATGCTGGTTGTCGCCCTGGTAGTGGCACTGTGCGGGGTCATATGGCTCGATCAGATGGCGCGGTCGCGTCTGGCCAGGCAATCACTGGTCGTCGCCTCGCATCAGGCGGAGCTCGAGCGGCTCGATGCCACATTGAGGCAGGTCGATCAGCTGCGCGGCATGCGGGCGGCGCTGCAGGCCGAGCATGCCGCAGTGACCGCTCTGGGGGCCGGGCGGTCGCAGATGCCTGGCCTGTTCCTCGCCCTTGAACAGGCCCTGCCAGAAGGGGCTCGCTTGACGGAGGTGGATGTCGAGGCAGGGCGTTTGCGCCTGGGCGGTCTGGCAGCCTCTGCGTCGGTGGTCGCCCGGTTCATGCGCGATCTGGAACAGGTGGGCATGGTGCGGGACCTCGAACTTGTTCACCTCAGGCGCCATCTCCAGGGTGACGAGTTCCTGCTGGCGGCGCGATTGCTGGCGGGTGAGTCGTGAGCCGCCGGTGGCCCCTTGACTGGCAGGCGCTGGCTGGCCGGTCGGGCGTGGTGAGGGCCATGGTGTGCCTGTTGCTCGCGCTCCTGGTGGCTGGCGTGGGCTACCTGGTTCGTCTGCGTGACCCGGTTCAGGGGCATGCCGAGTCTGTCCGGCTGCAGCTTCAGCTACAGAACGAACTGGAGGGGCGCAGGACGCGCCTCGTCGAACTGGGTGTCGAGCAACAGGCGCTTGAGAGTGCCCGGACGCTTTTGCAGGCGGCACGATGGCGGCTGGCCGCGGGAGAAGGCATGAGCGAGCTGCTCGACCAGCTGGCGTTATCGGGGCATGAACATGGCCTGGTATTCGAGCGAGTCGAAGTGCAGGAGGCGCAGCAGGCTTCAGTGTACCGAGTGCAACCGCTGGAAATCGCGGTGTCGGGACAGTATCCGGCGCTGCGCCTGTGGCTGGAGCAATGGCTGCGGCAATTGCGTCTGTTGAGCGTGGAACGGCTCAGGCTGGCCCTGGAGGATGAGGGTGTCGGGCGAGTTGATGCTCTGTTACGACTGCATGCCTACCACCCTGGGGAAGAGCTGCCAGTTCCGGCGTCATTGGCGGATGAACCGGCCCAGGCAGGCTTGTCGAGGGCGGCATTCGATCCGTTCCGGGCCTGGTCGTTTCCGAAAGAGGGCAGTGGGCCGGCGCATATTCCTTTGGCACGGCTGGAGATGGTCGGCAGCCTCTCCCAGGCAGGGCGACGACAGGCATTGCTGCGCTCCGCAGGTCGCCTGTATCGGATCGCGGCAGGCGAGCGGCTGGGGCTCGAAGGGGGTGTCGTGGTGGCCATCGAGGTCGATCGGGTGGAGGTCCACGAGCGGATCTACATCGATGGTCGCTGGCAGGCGCGACCCAGGTATCTGGTTCTTGGAACGCGTGAGCAAGGAGAGGTCAGGGATGAGACCGAGGCGATGGTGGAGCGGCGCGCTATTGATGCTGGGGCTGCCGATGGTGCAGGCCGGGACGTTTCAGGGTGAGCCGATGTCGCTCAACTTCCAGGATGTCGAATTGCGTTCGGTGCTTCAGGTCATGGCCGACCACGCGGGCATCAACCTGGTGGCGGGCGACTCGGTGCAGGGGCGGATAACCCTGCGTCTGGAGGATGTGCCCTGGGACCAGGCGCTTGACCTGGTGCTGCGCAGCAAGGGGCTGGGCAGGCGCCAGGAGGGGAATGTGCTGTTGGTCGCTCCCGTGGCCGAGCTCGCCGGGCAAGCCCAGGACATGCGTCAGGAGGTATTGCTAGAGCCACTGCAGCGTGAATTGATCCCTGTCTTCCATGCCAAGGCCGGCGAGCTGGCGGAGCTGCTGTTGTCGAGCCTGGCCGATGACGGTGCCCTGGCCGGGCGTGGCAGCCTCAGTGTGGACGCCCGCACCAATACACTGGTGGCTACTCAGCCTGCCGCCCGGCTCGCCGAACTGCGCAGGCTGGTCACGCAACTGGATGTACCGGTGCGCCAGGTCATGATCGAGGCCCGGATCGTCGAGGCCAATGTCGATTACGAAAAGGCCCTGGGCGTGCGCTGGGGTGGCCCTCTGTATGGCACGGATCGCCAGTTGGGCAGCGACCTGTTCGTCGATCTCGGCGTCGAACGCGCCGCTGCCGGGCTCGGAGTGGGGCTGCTGCGCAGCGATATCCTGCTCGACCTGGAGCTCAGCGCCATGGAAAAAAGCGGCAACGGCGAGATCATCTCCCAGCCAAAGGTGGTCACGGCCGACAAGGAAACCGCGCGCATACTCAAGGGCACCGAAGTGCCCTACCAGGAAACCACTCGCAGCGGCGCCACGTCGGTCTCTTTCCGCGAGGCGTCCCTGTCGCTGGAGGTGACCCCGCAGATCACGCCGGACGGCAAGGTGATCATGGCGGTGCGGGTGACCAAGGATGAGCCGGACTTCATCAATGCCCTCAACGATGTGCCGCCGATCCGCAAGAACGAGGTCAACGCCAAGGTGCGGGTGACCGATGGGCAGACCATTGTGATTGGTGGCGTGTACTCGACGTCGCAGAACAAAGTGGTCGACAAGGTGCCATTTTTTGGCGATCTGCCGTATGTTGGGCGGCTGTTTCGACGCGATGCATTACAAGAGAAAAAATCCGAGCTGCTGGTCTTCCTGACTCCGCGTATCATGAGTGACCAGGCGATTGCTGTGAGTCGTTGATTCTGTGCGAAATTTGATACTTGTGGGGCCCATGGGCGCTGGTAAAAGCACCATCGGGCGCCTGTTGGCCAAAGAGCTGCGCCTGCTGTTCAAGGATTCCGACAAGGAAATCGAACTGCGAACCGGCGCCAACATCCCGTGGATCTTCGACAAGGAAGGCGAACCGGGCTTTCGTGACCGCGAGCAGGCGATGATCGCCGAGCTCAGCGCGCTCGATGGCGTGGTCCTGGCCACCGGCGGCGGTGCGGTGATGCGCGACGCCAACCGTGCGGCGCTGCGCGCCGGCGGACGGGTGGTCTACCTGCACGCCTCGGTGGAGCAGCAGGTGGGGCGTACCTCACGTGATCGCAACCGGCCGCTGTTGCGCACCGCCAACCCGGAAGCCACATTGCGCGCCCTGCTGGAGACACGCGACCCGCTCTATCGCGAAATCGCCGACCTGGTGGTGGAAACCGACGAACGGCCACCGCGCATGGTGGTGCTCGACATCATCGAGCGCCTGCAGAAGTTGCCGCCCCGCTGAGCGGGGTCTATCCTCGGCGACCAACGCCGAGACGGGGCTGAACGTCACCGCGCGGGGCCGCACCGCCGCCGCGTCCAAGCACATTGTGGGGATACATGCAGACACTAAAGGTCGACCTGGGCGAACGTAGCTACCCGATCTACATTGGCGAAGGCCTGCTGGACCAGCCCGAGCTGCTGGCGCCGCACATTGCCGGGCGGCAGGTCGCCATCGTCTCCAACGAGACCGTCGCGCCCCTGTACCTCGAACGCCTGAGCAAGACCCTGGGCGCCTACTCGGTGCTGCCCGTGGTGTTGCCCGACGGCGAGGCCCACAAGAACTGGGAAACCCTGCAGCTGATCTTCGACGCCCTGCTCACCGCCCGCCATGACCGTCGCACTACCGTGGTCGCCCTGGGTGGCGGCGTGATCGGCGACATGGCCGGCTTTGCCGCGGCCTGCTACCAGCGCGGCGTCGACTTCATCCAGGTACCGACCACGCTGCTGTCCCAGGTGGACTCGTCGGTGGGCGGCAAGACCGGCATCAACCACCCGTTGGGCAAGAACATGGTCGGTGCCTTCTATCAGCCCAACGCGGTGCTGATCGACACCACCAGCCTGAATACCCTGCCCGAGCGCGAGCTGTCCGCGGGCCTGGCCGAAGTCATCAAGTACGGCCTGATCTGCGACAAGCCGTTCCTCGCCTGGCTCGAAGACAATATGCAGGCGTTGCGCGCCCTGGACTCCGCCGCCCTGACCGAGGCCATCCGCCGCTCCTGCGCGGCCAAGGCCGCGGTGGTCGGCGCCGATGAGCGCGAATCGGGCGTGCGTGCCACGCTCAACCTTGGTCATACCTTCGGCCATGCCATCGAAACACACATGGGCTATGGCGTCTGGCTGCACGGTGAAGCCGTGGCGGCGGGCACGGTCATGGCCCTGGAAATGTCCATGCGCCTGGGCTGGATAGACCAGCCGGCGCGTGATCGCGGAATTCGCCTGCTGCAGGACGCAGGATTGCCGGTGGTGCCACCACAGGAAATGACCCCGGCGCATTTCATGGAGCACATGGCGGTCGACAAGAAAGTGCTCGACGGGCGCCTGCGCCTGGTGCTGCTGCGCCAGCTGGGCGAGGCCGTCGTCACCGACGACTATTCGACAGAGATTCTACAGGCCACCCTGGCGGCGGATTACCGCGCGATCGTGGCCCAGCTTTGAGGTTGTGACAACGCAATGACCAGTCTGCATGCCGATGAGGCGTTCCTCGACCATTACCAGTTGAGCCACGATCCGTTCGCACCGCGAGTGCCCGGCTTCAAGTTCTTCCCCGCCCAGCGCAAACCCGTGCTCGGCCAGTTGCACCATCTGGCGCGCTACAGCCAGCTGATGCTGGTGGTCAGCGGCCCGGTGGGCAGCGGCAAGACCCTGCTGCGCCAGGCCCTGGTGGCCAGCACCAACAAGCAGTCGGTGCAGAGCGTGGTGGTGTCCGCGCGTGGCGCCAGTGACGCGGCCAGCGTGCTGGGCCAGGTGGCGCAGTCGCTGAACGTGGCGCAGCCGGAGGTGCAGGCGATCCTGTCGCAGGTGGTGCAGCTGGCGCTGACTGGCCAGGAAGTCTATCTGCTGGTGGACGATGCGGAACAACTCGACGAGTCGGCACTCCAAGCGTTGCTGGAGTTGGCGGCAGGCGTGGCCGAAGGGCGCCCGCATGTGTTCCTGTTCGGCGAACCTTCGCTGATTGCCGGGCTGGAAGAACTCAATACCGATGGCGAACGCTTCCATGTCATCGAGTTGGCCCCGTACAGCGAGGAAGAGACCCGCGAGTACCTGGAGCAGCGCCTGGAAGGCGCAGGCCGGGGCATCGAGGTGTTCAGCGCCGAGCAGATCGTCGACATCCACGAAAACTCCGACGGTTGGCCTGGGAACATCAACCAGGTCGCCCGCGATACCTTGATCGAAGCCATGATCGCCAGCCGTACCACGGTCAAGCGACCATCCATGGGGTTCAAAATGCCTAAGAAACACGTGCTCGCGTTGTCCGCTGTGGTCGTGGTCGCCGTCGGTGCGGCGGTCCTGATGCCCAAGAAGGGCGACAAGGCTCCGACCGAAGCACCGGCCGCCCAGGCGCAACTGCCACTGGGGCAGGGCGGCGCGCCCGCCATCGAGTTCTCCGGTTCCTCGCAGCCGATGCCGCTGCCGCTGGTCGGGCAGTCGCAGCCGGTGATGCGCGAGCCGCTGGCCCAGGCCGCCGGCATGGGCGAGGGCGAAGAGGGTGGGCCTGCGGGTGATACCGCCCTGCAGCCTGCCGCGCCATCGGCCGCCGTGCCGCCGACCGTGACCACCATCGCGCCGCCGCAAGGCGCCACCGCCAGCCCGGCACCGGCCCCTGCCCAGCCGGTGACTACCGCTCCGGTACAGCCGGTTGCGCCTGCGCCGAAGCCTGTCGCAACCCAGCCGGCAAAGCCGGTTGCACCTGCCAAACCGGCCCCGGCCCCCACCCAGGTCGCCAGCGCCAAGCCCGCGAGCAAGCCTGCCGAGAAACCAACCGCGGGCGGCGCCGGCAACAGCAGCTGGTATGCCGGCCAGAAGCCAGGCAATTACGTGGTGCAGATCTTCGGCACCAGCTCCGAGGCGTCGGCCCAGTCCTTCGTCAAGGCACAGGGTGGCGACTATCGCTACTTCAAGAAAAACCTGCAGGGCAAGCCGCTGTTTGTCGTCACCTACGGCAACTTCGCCAGCCGCGACGCCGCTGCTGCGGCAATCAAGAACTTGCCAGCCAAGGTCCAGGCTGGTAAACCTTGGCCACGTACCGTCGGCAGCGTCCAACAAGAGCTGGCCACGGCCCGCTGATACCTTCCGGGCGGCACCACCCCGCCGCCCAGTTGCTGAGCGACTTCTAGCTTTCGATCAGCCTGCTGCGCCCGAGCGCGGCAGGCTTTTCTGTCCCAGACTGCCGGCCACAAGCCCTGTGTTGCAGTCATGGCTGAAACGCTTCAGACTCTAGCCAAGCCGCTATCACGGCGCATGGCGTAAAAACATTCAAAATTGCGACATAAATTTTCAATGGTGAGACATGAAAATTTGTGGGCGTCGCTGTCGCTGTGCAACAATGGTTTTCCATGACCACCGCAAAAAAGCTGGCGTTTGATCGGCGTGGATGGTAAGTGGTTGTTAAAAAAGAGATTTGCCTCCGGTTGAGAGGTGAACCTGGTGAGAAAGTGTCTATGAAAACAGGTCTGTACCATCCCGAAGAATTCAAGGACAACTGTGGTTTCGGCCTGATCGCCCATATGACGGGGCAGCCGAGTCACCACCTTCTGCAAACCGCCATGCAGGCGCTGACCTGCATGACCCACCGCGGCGGCATCAACGCCGACGGCAAGACCGGCGACGGTTGCGGTCTGCTCATGCAGAAGCCCGATCAATTCCTGCGTGCCGTGGCCCAGGAGCACTTCGCCGTCGAGCTGCCCAGGCAGTACGCCGTCGGCATGGTGTTCTTCAACCAGGACCCGGTCAAAGCCCAGGCCGCCCGCGCCAACATGGACCGCGAGATCGTCAACGCCGGCCTCAAGCTGGTCGGCTGGCGCAAGGTGCCGATCGACACCAGCGTCCTCGGCCGCCTGGCCCTGGAGCGCCTGCCGCAGATCGAGCAGGTGTTCATCGGCGGCGAAGGCCTGAGCGACCAGGAATTCGCCATCAAGCTGTTCAGTGCCCGTCGCCGCTCGTCCGTGGCCAACGCCCACGACACCGACCACTACATCTGCAGCTTCTCGCACAAGACCATCATCTACAAAGGCCTGATGATGCCGCGCGATCTCGCGGCGTTCTATCCGGACCTGGGCGACGAGCGCCTGCAGACCGCGATCTGCGTGTTCCACCAGCGCTTCTCCACCAACACCCTGCCGAAGTGGCCGCTGGCCCAGCCCTTCCGCTTCCTCGCCCACAACGGCGAGATCAACACCATCACCGGCAACCGCAACTGGGCCATGGCCCGGCGCACCAAGTTCGCCAACGACCTGATCCCCGACCTCGAAGAGCTCGGCCCGCTGGTCAACCGTGTCGGTTCCGACTCCTCGAGCATGGACAACATGCTCGAGCTGATGGTCACCGGCGGCATCGACCTGTTCCGCGGCGTGCGCATGCTGGTACCGCCGGCCTGGCAGAACGTCGAGACCATGGACGCCGACCTGCGCGCCTTCTACGAATACAACTCCATGCACATGGAGCCGTGGGACGGCCCGGCCGGCATCGTCATGACCGAAGGCCGCCACGCGGTGTGCCTGCTCGACCGTAACGGCCTGCGCCCGGCGCGTTGGGTGACCACCACCAACGGCTACATCACCATCGCCTCGGAAATCGGCGTATGGGGCTACCAGCCCGAGGAAGTCCTGGCCAAGGGCCGTGTCGGCCCGGGCCAGATCCTCGCCGTGGACACCGAGACCGGGCAGATCCTCGACACCGACGCCATCGACAACCGCCTGAAGTCGCGCCACCCGTACAAGCGCTGGCTGCGCCAGCACGCCACGCGCATCCAGGCGACCCTGAGCGACGACCAGGGTGTGGCCAGCTACGACGCTGACCAGCTCAAGCAATACATGAAGATGTTCCAGGTCACCTTCGAGGAACGTGACCAGGTGCTGCGCCCGCTCGGCGAACAAGGCCAGGAAGCGGTCGGCTCGATGGGCGATGACACACCGATGGCCGTGCTTTCGCAGCGCGTGCGCTCGCCGTACGATTTCTTCCGCCAGCAGTTCGCCCAGGTGACCAACCCGCCGATCGACCCGCTGCGCGAGGCGATCGTCATGTCCCTGGAAATCTGCCTGGGCGCCGAGCGCAACATCTTCCAGGAGTCCCCCGAGCACGCCTCGCGGGTGATCCTCAGCTCGCCGGTCATCTCGCCCGCCAAGTGGCGTTCGCTGATGAACCTGGAACGCGAAGGTTTCGACCGTCAGCTGATCGACCTCAACTACGACGAAAGCGTCGGCCTCGAAGCGGCCATCCGCAACATCGCCGACCAGGCCGAAGAGGCCGTGCGCGGCGGCAAGACCCAGCTGGTGCTGAGCGACCGCTACATCGCCCCGGGCAAGCTGCCGGTGCACGCCTCGCTGGCCGTTGGCGCGGTGCACCACCGCCTGACCGAACAGGGCCTGCGCTGCGACAGCAACATCCTGGTCGAGACCGCCACCGCCCGTGACCCGCACCACTTCGCCGTGCTGCTGGGCTTCGGTGCCTCGGCCGTCTACCCGTACCTGGCCTACGAAGTGCTGGCCGACCTGATCCGCACCGGCGAGGTGCTGGGCGACCTGGACGAAGTCTTCAAGTACTACCGCAAGGGCATCTCCAAGGGCTTGCTGAAGATCCTGTCGAAGATGGGCATCTCCACCATCGCCTCGTACCGTGGCGCCCAGCTGTTCGAAGCCGTAGGCCTGGCCGAGGAAGTGGTCGGCCTGAGCTTCAAGGGCGTGTCGAGCCGCATCAAGGGCGCGCGTTTCGTCGACCTCGAAGGCGACCAGAAGCTGCTGGCCGCCGAGGCCTGGAGCGCGCGCAAGCCGATCCAGCAGGGTGGTCTGCTCAAGTTCGTCCACGGCGGCGAATACCACGCCTACAACCCGGACGTGGTCAACACCCTGCAGGCCGCCGTGCAGCAGGGCGACTATGCCAAGTTCAAGGAATACACCACGCTGGTCGACCAGCGCCCGGTGTCGATGATCCGCGACCTGCTCAAGGTCAAGGTCGCCGAGCAACCGTTGGCGCTGGAGCAGGTCGAGCCGCTGGAGGACATCCTCAAGCGCTTCGACTCTGCCGGCATCTCCCTGGGCGCGCTGTCGCCGGAGGCCCACGAGGCCCTGGCCGAGGCCATGAACCGCCTGGGCGCGCGCTCCAACTCCGGCGAGGGCGGTGAAGACCCGGCCCGCTACGGCACCATCAAGAGCTCGAAGATCAAGCAGGTGGCCACCGGCCGCTTCGGCGTGACCCCTGAGTACCTGGTCAATGCCGAGGTGCTGCAGATCAAGGTGGCCCAGGGCGCCAAGCCCGGCGAGGGCGGCCAGCTGCCGGGCGGCAAGGTCAACGGCCTGATCGCGCGGCTGCGCTACGCGGTGCCGGGCGTGACCCTGATCTCGCCGCCGCCGCACCATGACATCTACTCGATCGAAGACCTGGCCCAGCTGATCTACGACCTCAAGCAGGTCAACCCGCAGGCCCTGGTATCGGTCAAGCTGGTGGCGGAAGCCGGCGTCGGCACCATCGCCGCCGGCGTGGCCAAGGCCTACGCCGACCTGATTACCATCTCCGGCTACGACGGTGGCACCGGTGCTTCGCCGCTGACCTCGATCAAGTACGCCGGCGCGCCGTGGGAGCTGGGCCTGGCCGAAACCCACCAGACCCTGCGCGGCAATGACCTGCGCGGCAAGGTGCGGGTGCAGACCGACGGCGGCCTGAAAACCGGCCTTGATGTGATCAAGGCCGCCATCCTCGGCGCCGAGAGCTTCGGCTTCGGCACCGCGCCGATGATCGCCCTGGGCTGCAAGTACCTGCGCATCTGCCACCTGAACAACTGCGCCACGGGCGTGGCCACCCAGAACGACAAGCTGCGCAAGGACCACTACATCGGCACCGTCGACATGGTGATCAACTTCTTCACCTTCGTCGCTGAAGAAACCCGTGAGTGGCTGGCCAAGCTGGGCGTGCGCAGCCTGGGTGAGCTGATCGGCCGCACCGACCTGCTCGACGTGCTTCCGGGCGACACCGAGCGCCAGCATCACCTCGACCTGTCGCCGCTGCTGGGCAGCTCGCACATCCCGGCCGACAAGCCGCAGTTCTGCGAAGTGGACAGGAACCCGCCGTTCGACAAGGGCGAGCTGGCCGAGAAGATGGTCGCCATGGCCCTGCCGGCGATCCGCGACCAGGCCGGTGGCGAGTTCAGCCTCGACATCTGCAACTGCGACCGTTCCATCGGTGCGCGCATCTCCGGCGAGATCGCCAGGCTGCACGGCAACCAGGGCATGGCCGCGGCGCCGATCACCTTCCGCTTCAAGGGCACCGCTGGCCAGAGCTTCGGCGTTTGGAACGCCGGTGGTCTGAACCTGCACCTGGAAGGCGACGCCAACGACTACGTCGGCAAGGGCATGACCGGTGGCAAGCTGACCATCGTGCCGCCAGCCGGCAGCCCGTTCGAAACCCAGCACAGCGCCATTGTCGGCAACACCTGCCTGTACGGTGCCACCGGCGGCAAGCTGTTCGCCGCCGGCACCGCGGGCGAGCGCTTCGCTGTGCGTAACTCCGGCGCCCACGCTGTGGTCGAGGGCACCGGCGATCACTGCTGTGAATACATGACCGGCGGCTTTGTCTGCGTCCTGGGCAAGACCGGTTACAACTTCGGTTCTGGCATGACGGGCGGCTTCGCCTACGTGCTCGACATGGACAATAGCTTCGTCGACAAGCTCAACCACGAGCTGGTGGAAATCCAGCGCATCAGTGGTGAGGCGATGGAGGCTTACCGCAGCCATCTGGCGCGGGTCCTGGGCGAGTACGTGGAAGAAACCGGCAGCGAGTGGGGGCGTGAGCTCTCCGAGAATCTGGACGACTACGTGCGGCGCTTCTGGCTGGTCAAGCCGAAGGCGGCCAACCTCAAGCAACTGCTGTCCAGCACCCGTGCCAACCCGCAGTAAGAACAGCTGCAAGTGACGGCCCCGTGCGCGGGGCCCGTCCTGCTCAAGTGATTGTCTTGCAGCTTGCGGCTTATGGCCGGCAACTGCGGTAAAGAGGTTTTGAAAAATGGCTGAACGTCTGAGCAACGACTTCCAGTTCATCGAAGTGGGCCGCAAGGACCCGAAGAAAAAATTGCTGCGCCAGCGCAAGAAGGAGTTCGTCGAGATCTACGAACCTTTCAAGCCACAGCAGTCCGTGGAGCAGGCGCACCGCTGCCTGGGCTGCGGCAACCCGTATTGCGAATGGAAGTGCCCGGTGCACAACTTCATTCCCAACTGGTTGAAGCTGGTCTCCGAAGGCAACATCCTGGCCGCGGCTGAACTGTCGCACCAGACCAACACCCTGCCGGAAGTGTGCGGCCGTGTGTGCCCGCAGGACCGTCTGTGCGAAGGGGCCTGCACCCTGAACGATGGTTTCGGCGCGGTGACCATCGGCTCGGTGGAGAAGTACATCACCGACACCGCCTTCGCCATGGGCTGGCGCCCGGACATGTCCAAGGTCAAGCCCACTGGCAAGCGCGTTGCCATCATCGGTGCCGGCCCTGCTGGCCTGGGCTGCGCCGACGTGCTGGTGCGCGCGGGCGTGACCCCGGTGGTGTTCGACAAGAACCCCGAGATCGGCGGCCTGCTGACCTTTGGCATCCCCGAGTTCAAGCTGGAAAAGACCGTGTTGAGCAATCGCCGCGAAGTCTTCACCGGCATGGGCATCGAGTTCCGCCTGAACACCGAGGTGGGCAAGGACATCAGCATGGAGCAGCTGCTCGCCGAGTACGACGCGGTGTTCATGGGCATGGGTACCTATACCTACATGAAGGGCGGCTTCCCGGGCGAGGACCTGCCGGGCGTGCATGACGCGCTGGACTTCCTGATCGCCAACGTCAACCGCAACCTCGGTTTCGAGAAGTCGCCGGAAGACTTCGTCGACATGCAGGGCAAGAAGGTCGTGGTCCTGGGCGGTGGCGACACCGCGATGGACTGCAACCGCACCTCGATCCGTCAGGGCGCCAAGGCCGTGACCTGCGCCTATCGCCGTGACGAAGCCAACATGCCGGGTTCGCGCAAAGAGGTGAAGAACGCCAAGGAAGAGGGCGTGAAGTTCCTCTACAACCGCCAGCCCATCGCCATCGTTGGCGAGGACAAGGTCGAGGGTGTGAAGGTGGTCGAGACCCGTCTCGGCGAGCCGGATGCCCGTGGCCGCCGCAGCCCCGAGCCGATCCCAGGGTCCGAGGAGATCCTGCCGGCCGATGCCGTGGTGATCGCCTTCGGCTTCCGCCCGAGCCCGGCGCCGTGGTTCGAGCAGCATGGCATCCAGCTGGACAGCCAGGGCCGCGTGGTGGCACCGGAGAAGGGCAAGTTCAAGCACCAGACCAGCAACCCGAAAGTGTTTGCCGGTGGCGACATGGTGCGGGGGTCGGATTTGGTGGTGACGGCCATTTTCGAAGGCCGCACCGCTGCCGAAGGCATCCTGGATTACCTCGAAGTCTGATCCGGCCTAATCGCGGGGCAAGCCCGCTCCCACAGGTCATGTGTCCAACCTGTGGGAGCGGGCTTGCCCCGCGATGCTTTTTGTATACAAAAATGCTTGATCCATGGCACCTGATAGACAAAACGCATGGCCATGGCCGTGCCTTTTGCGTCCGCGTCTGAGAAAATGCCCGCACTTTTTTTCCGGATGCCGACATGACTGCCCTGAAGAACGATCGTTTCCTGCGTGCACTGCTCAAGCAACCCGTAGACGTCACCCCGGTATGGATGATGCGCCAGGCCGGCCGCTACCTGCCGGAGTACCGCGCCAGCCGCGCCAAGGCCGGTGACTTCATGAGCCTGTGCATGAACCCGCAGTTCGCCTGCGAGGTCACCCTGCAGCCGCTGGACCGCTACCCGCTGGACGCGGCGATCCTCTTCTCGGACATCCTCACCATCCCCGACGCCATGGGCCAGGGCCTGTACTTCGAGACCGGCGAAGGCCCGCGTTTCAAGAAGGTCATCAGCACCCTGGCGGACATCGAGGCGCTGCCGATTCCCGACCCGCAGAAGGACCTGGGCTACGTCATGGACGCGGTCAGCACCATCCGCCGCGAGCTCAACGGCCGCGTGCCGCTGATCGGTTTCTCCGGCAGCCCGTGGACCTTGGCCACCTACATGGTCGAGGGTGGCTCGTCGAAGGACTTCCGCAAGACCAAGGCCATGGCCTATGACAACCCTGAAGCCCTGCACCTGCTGCTGGACAAGCTGGCGCAGTCGGTCACCAGCTACCTCAATGGCCAGATCCTCGCCGGCGCCCAGGCCGTGCAGATCTTCGACACCTGGGGCGGCAACCTGTCGGCGGCGGCCTACCAGGAGTTCTCCCTGGCCTACATGCGCAAGATCGTCAGCGGCCTGATCCGCGAGCACGAAGGGCGCAAGATTCCGGTGATCCTGTTCACCAAGAACGGCGGCCTGTGGCTGGAAAGCATCGCCGAGGCTGGTGCCGACGCCCTGGGCCTGGACTGGACCTGCGAGATCGGCGACGCCCGCCGCCGCGTCGGCGACAAGGTGGCGCTGCAGGGCAACATGGACCCGACCGTGCTGTACGCCAAGCCCGAGGCGATCCGCAAGGAAGTGGCGCGCATCCTCGCCAGCTATGGCAAGGGCAGCGGCCATGTGTTCAACCTGGGCCATGGCATCACCCCGGAGGTCGACCCGGAGCACGCCGGCGTGTTCATCAATGCCGTGCATGAGCTGTCGGCGCAGTATCACCAGTAAGCGTCAGACCGATCGCGGGGCAAGCCCGCTCCCACGCCCCCTTGTATATGGCGTGGGAGCGGGCTTGCCCCGCGATTTTTCATATTAAGTTTCAATTCAGCGATCGTCGGTAATCTGGGACCATCAAAACGCAAACAGGACCCGATCACCATGAAAGCCCGTTACCTGCCCCTGATCCTCGCCCCGCTGTTCAGCACCGCCGCCCTGGCCGCCGGCTACACCGGCCCTGGCGCCCAGGCCGTGACCACGGTCGCCGCCGCCAACGATGCCGCCGACGACACCCCGGTGGTACTGCAGGGCTTCGTGACCAAGAAGATCAACAACGACGACAAGTACGAGTTCAAGGACAACACCGGCACCATCACCGTCGAGATCGACGACGAAGACCTGCCGCCAACGCCGTTCAACGACAAGACCAAGGTCAAGCTGACCGGCGAGGTGGAGAAGCACCTGATGAGCCGTGAGGTGGATGTGGATATCGTCGAGATCATCAACTGATCCGAAGCTTCACGCTTCAATGCGTGGGAGCGGGCTTGCCCCGCGATAGCGCCAGCCAGTGCAAGCCTCGTTGCCTGATAGGGCGACATCGCGGGGCAAGCCCGCTCCCACGATATCAGGCCGTTTTCGGTGGCAGCTTGCTCAGGTGCACCGCCACCAGCAACGCCACCGCCAGCAGGCCGCCGATGAACAGCCCGATGCCGTTCCAGCCCCACTGGTGCCAGAACACCCCGCCCGCTGTCCCCGCCACGCTCGACCCCGCGTAGTAACAGAACAGGTACAACGACGAAGCCTGCCCCTTGGCCTTCAGCGCCCGGCGGCCGATCCAGCTGCTGGCCACCGAGTGCGCGCCGAAGAAGCCGAAGGTGAACACCAGCATGCCGACGATGATCATCGCCAGCGGGTTGGCCAGGGTCATCAGCAGGCCGCCGGCCATCACCAGGATGCTGGCCCAGAACACCTTGCGTCTGCCCAGCTTGTCGGCCAGGGCGCCGACCTGCGCCGAACTGTAGATCCCCGACAGGTACACCACCGACAGCAATCCGACCAGCGCCTGGTTCATGTGATAGGGCCCGGCCAGCAGGCGGTAGCCGATGTAGTTGAACAGGGTGACGAAGGCGCCCATCAGCAGGAAGGCCTCGAGGAACAGCCAGGGCAGCCCGGCATCCCTGAAGTGCATGGCGAAGCCATCGAGCAGGCTGCGTGGATTCAGCGTCCGGGACCGGAAGTTGCGCGATTCGGGCAGCACCTTCCAGAACACCAGGGCCGCAGCCAGGGCCAGGCCGCCGATGGCGAGCATCGCCGTGTGCCAGCTGACGAAGTCGATCAGCACGCCGGTGATCAGGCGCCCGCTCATGCCGCCAATGGCGTTGCCGCCAATGTACAGGCCCATGGCCAGGCCGATGTGCTGCGGGTGGATCTCTTCGCTCAGGTAGGTCATCGCCACCGCCGCCAGGCCGCTCAACGACAGGCCCACCAGGGCGCGCGTCGCCAGCACCAGTTCCCAGCTCGGCATCACCGCGCTGGCCAGGGTCGACAGGGCGGCGCAGAGCAGGGCGAAGACCATCACCGGCTTGCGCCCGATACGGTCGGAGATCGGCCCGGTGACCAGCAGCCCGAACGCCAGCATGGCGGTGGACACCGACAGCACCAGGCTGCTCTGCGCGGCGTTGATGGAAAACTCCTGGGACAGCAGCGGCATCATCGGCTGCACGCAGTACAGCAGGGCGAAGGTGGCGAAGCCACCGCTGAACAGGGCCAGCACGGTCTTCATGAAGGCGGGGGAGCCTTTCTCGATCCAGATATCGTTGACGACAGGCTCGGGCTCGGCAGATAGGGGGACTGCGGCGGATCTCACGGAGGGTACCTCGGGCGCTGGGGCCGGTGCTGCGATGGAAAAAGCATATAGCTGGCTAATGATTAGATCCAATATATTGTTCGACCTGTTTAAGACGTTTTACGACCTGTTTGGAGTCGATCATGGAGCTGCGTCACCTGCGCTATTTCATTGCCGTGGCCGAGGAGCTGCATTTTGGTCGTGCCGCCCAGCAGCTGGGTATCTCCCAGCCCCCGCTGAGCCAGCAGATCCAGGCCCTGGAGCAGGAGCTGGGGGCGCGTCTGTTCGAGCGCACCAACCGCCGGGTCGAGTTGAGCGAGGCCGGGCGCCTGTTCCTCGAGGAAGCGCGCCAGGTGCTGGCCCAGGTGGAGAAAGCCGCCGACGTGGCGCGGCGGGCGCAGTTGGGGGAACTGGGCGAAATGAAGATCGGTTTTACCTCCTCGGCGCCTTTTACCTCGAAAATTCCCAAGGCCCTGCACGCGTTCCGCCAGCAGTTCCCGGCGGTACACCTGAACCTCAAGGAAATGAGCAGCCGTGAGGTGGCCGAAGGGGTGTTCGACGAATCCATCGAAGTGGGCCTGATGCGGCCGATGCCTTTACCGGAGGGGCTGGTGGCCACCGAGCTGTTGCGCGAGCCCTTGGTCGCGGTGATCAACGCCTCCCATCCGCTGGCCAAGGGCAGCGAGCAGGGGCTCTACATGCAGGCGCTGGCCCACGAGCCATTCGTGTTCTTTCCACGCAGCTATGGCAGCGGCTTGCATGCGCAGTTGCTGAGCCTGGCGCGCCAGGCGGGTTTCAGCCCGCATTTCGCCCAGGAGGCGGGCGAGGCGATGACCATCATCGGGCTGGTTTCGGCGGGGCTCGGGGTTTCGGTGTTGCCCGCCTCGTTCCAGCGCATGCGCATCGACGGGGTGGTGTACCGTACCTTGCTGGATGAAGAGGCGGTCACGGCAGTGTGGCTGGTGCAGCGCGAGCGCGGCGGGTCGGCAATGGCCAGGGCGTTCGCCGCGCTGCTGACAGGCCAGGCAGGCAGCCAAGCCAGCCCCTGAGCGCCGGTGCCGTTGGCGGCCCCGGCGTCCAGGCGCAGGTTCAGTTGGAGACGCTGGCGTTGCCTTGCTGCTGCAGGATGCGCTGGGTGTTCAGGGCGTTCAGCTCACGCAGGATGCTGCGGTCGAGGTTGTAGACCCAGCGGTTGTAGTTGCGGTGGATCTGGCCGTCCTTGTAGCCCAGTTCACGGCTGTCGCGGTAAGCGATGCGGAACTGGCTGGGGCTGTAGTGGATATCGACCGCCGCGAAGAAGGTGTTGCGCACGGTGATATCGGCCTGGATCACGCTGGCGCCGACGTTGCGCGCGGTCCAGCCGCGCTCGGCGACGGCCTTGAGGATCGCCTGCTGGACTTGTGCCTGGCTGTAGTTGTGCCCGGCGGTCAGTTGCTCGGCCGGGTTGAGCACGGGTTTCGAGGTGCAGCCGGCCAGGCCGGTCAGTGCCAGGCCCAGGGCCGCGGCACGGATCAATGGGGACATTCCATTCTCTCCAGTAGGGTGGGGGTGTCAGGGCCAGCGACGGAAGATCAACGACGTGTTGACCCCGCCGAAGGCGAAGTTGTTGTTCATCACATGCTCATTGTTCATCGCGCGGAACTCGCCGCGCAGGTAGTCCAGCTCGCCGCAGCGCGGGTCGACGTGGTCGAGGTTGAGGGTGGGCACGTAGCGGTCGCTGTTCATCATCTCGATGCTGAACCACGACTCCAGCGCGCCGCAGGCGCCCAGGGTATGGCCGAGGAAGCTCTTCTGCGAGCTGATCGGCATGCGTGGGCCGAACAGGCTGCTGGTGGCCTGGGTCTCGGCGATGTCGCCCTGCTCGGTGGCGGTACCGTGGCCGTTGACGTAGCCGATCGCCTCGGGAGCAAGGCCCGCGTCCTCCAGCGCCAGTTCCATGGCCCGGCGCATGGTGGCCTGCTCCGGACGGGTGGTGTGCTGGCCATCGGCGTTGCTGCCGAAGCCGACGATCTCGGCGTGGATCCGTGCGCCACGGGCCAGGGCGTGTTCCAGCTCCTCGAGCACCAGCATGCCGCCGCCTTCGCCGATCACCAGGCCATCGCGGTCGATGTCGTAGGGGCGCGGGCTCAGGTGCGGGGTGTCGTTCTTCAGGCTGGTGGCGTAGAGCGCGTCGAACACCATGGCCTCGGTGGGGCACAGTTCTTCGGCGCCGCCGGCGAGCATCATCGGCAGGCGCCCGTACTTGATCGCCTCGTAGGCGTAGCCGATGCCCTGGCTGCCGCTGGTGCAGGCGCTGGAGGTGGGAATCAGGCGACCGGTGAGGCCGAAGAAGATGCTGATGTTGGCCGCCGTGGTGTGGGGCATCATGCGCACGTAGGAGTTGGCATTGAGGCCGTCTGCCACCGAGTTGAGCAGCATGTTGCCAAAGGCCTTGATCTCGTCGGTGCTGCCGGTGGACGAGCCGCAGGCCACGCCCATGCGCCCGTCGCGGATGCTCGCATCGTCCAGCAGGCCGGCGTCGCCCAGGGCGCGTTCGGCGGCGGCGACCGCCAGGCGCGACACCCGGCCCATGCTGCGCAACTGCTTGCGGGTCCAGTGGCCGGGCACCTTGAAGTCATCGATGGGGCCGGCCAGGCGGGTGTTGAGCTCTTCAAAGCGGTCCCACTCGCCCATGCGCCGGATGCCGCTGCGTTGCTGGGCGAAATGCCCGGCGATGCTGGTCCAGTCGTTGCCCAGGGCGGTGATGCCGGCCATGCCGGTGACGACGACGCGGCGCATCAGCACAGCCCTCCGTTGACCGCCAGCACCTGGCGGGTGATGTAGGCCGCCTCGGGCGACATCAGGAAATTCACCGCGCCGGCCACTTCCTCCGGCGTGCCCATGCGCCCGGCGGGGATCATCTTCAGCAGCTCGTCCACCGGCACGTGTTCGTCGAGCATGGCGGTGTCGATCAGCCCGGGGGCCACGCAGTTGACCGTGATCCGGCGCTTGCCCAGCTCGATCGCCAGGGCCTTGGCGGCACCGATCAGACCGGCCTTGGAGGCGCTGTAGTTGACCTGGCCACGGTTGCCGATCAGGCCGGACACCGAGGTGACACAGACGATGCGGCCCGGTGCGCGGCGGCGGATCATCGGCATCGTCAGTGGGTGCAGGACATTGTAGAAACCGTCCAGGTTGGTGCGCATGACCTGGTCCCAATCGTCCTCGGTCAGGGCCGGGAAGGCGCCGTCACGGGTCAGGCCGGCGTTGCATACCACACCGTAGTAGGCACCATGGGCCTCAACGTCGGCTTCCAGGATGGTCTTGCAGGCTTCGCGGTCGGCGATATCGAACTGCAGCACCCGCGCCTGCTGGCCCAGGGCCTGGACCTCGGCGGCGACGGTGTCGGCCTCGGTGCGGCCGCTGCGGCAGTGCAGGACCAGGTCGAAGCCGGCGCGCGCCAGGCGCAGGGCGATGGCCCGGCCGATGCCCCGGCTGGAGCCGGTGACCAGGATGGTGTCAGTCATGGGGTGACTCCTCAGGGCCCGCCTCGGCCAGGTAGCTGGCCACTTGCGGCGGGCGGTAGACATTCAGGCGGGCACTGGCGTTGATGCCGGGGCCGCGCAGGTGACATTCGAACACACCCATGCCGTTGTCATCCTCCAGCGAGCGCAGCGCGTGGATGCGCAGCTCGGCGCCGGCGGGGAAGTGTTCGACATCGCATTCGTACTTGCGGGTACCGAGCAGGAAGCCCAGCTCCACCGGCTGGCCCAGGCGGCGCGCGCGGCAGCCGGCGTAGGCGGCCACGCTCTGGGCCATCAGTTCCAGGCCCAGCCAGGCCGGCAGGCTGCCGTCCTCGCGGTTGAACAGCCCGCCGGGGCGGACGGTCACGCGGGTGTGGATCTGCTCCTCGTCGCAGCTGTCGACCTGATCGATCAGGATCATGTCGCCGGCATGCGGCAGCAGTTCGGCCAATGGCCAGGCAATCATGGGGTGTCTCCGAGAATCAGGCTCACGTTGTTGCCGCCGAAGGCGAACGAATTGCTCATCAGTCGGCGCGGGCGGCCCTGGGGCAACTGCTGGCCGGCGTCTGCCAGGGCCAGCTCCGCCAGTTGCGGGTCGCGCTGGCCGTCCCAGACATGGGGTGGCAGCCGCCCGTGCGGGTTGTGTTCGCTCAGGGCCAGCCAGCAGAAGGCCGCCTCCAGCGCCCCGGCCGCGCCCAGGGTGTGGCCGGTCATCGGCTTGCTGGATGAGCACGGTGTACTGGCGCCAAACAGGGCATGCACAGCCAGGCTTTCCATGGCGTCGTTGTGCTGGGTGGCGGTGCCGTGCAGGTTCAGGTAGTCGATCTGCGCCGCAGCCAGGCCGGCATTGTCCAGGGCCTTGGCCATGGCTTGCAAGGCGCCGTTGCCGGTGGGGTCGGGTGCCGAGATGTGATGGGCGTCGGAACTGGCGCCGGCGCCAAGCAGGGCGATGGCAGGCCCCTGTGCCGGGCGAGTCCGGCTCATGACGAACAGCGCGGCGGCTTCGCCGATGTTGATGCCGTTGCGGTTCACCGAGAACGGGTTGCAGCGTTGTTCGCTGACCGCCTCCAGGGCGCTGAAACCGTTGAGGGTCAGCCCGCACAGGCTGTCGACGCCCCCGCACAGCACGGCGTCGCACAGGCCCAGGTCGAGCAGGCGGCGCGCGCTCAGCAGCGCCCGGCCGCTGGAGGTGCAGGCGGTGGAGATCACGTAGGCCGGGCCGCTCAATTGCAGCCAGTCGGCCAGGAATTCGGCGGGAGCGCTCAGTGCCTGCTGGTCGTAGCGGTAGCTGCCTGGCAGCACGCCTTCGTGCAGGTAGTGGGCAATGTCGGCGCTGGCCTCGGCAATCCCCGAGGTGCTGGTGCCCAGCACCACGCCCACCCGCTGCGGACCGAAATCGGCAATCGCCTGGCGGATCGCCGGCTCGATCTGCAAGGCCGCGCAGTAGAGCAGCTGGTTGTTGCGGCTGTGCTGTTCAGGCAGGGGCACGGCGGGCAGTTCGCCACTGACCGCGCCCACCACAGGACGTCGGTCCTGCACCCAGCCCTCCTGGGGCAGCATGCCGGAGCAGTCACCGGCGAACAGGCGAGCGGCCACCTCGGCCTGGCCGCGGCCAAGGGCGCAGACCAGGCCCAGAGCGTTGAGATAGGCGGTCATGGAGTGTTCTCGCTGGGCAATGGGCTGACTTCATAACGCAGGCCCTGGCCCAGGTTCAAGGTGAAATGCTCGCTGGCCCGATAGTTGACCTGCCAGCGGTCGCCCAGCCAGCGTTGCTGTTCCTGTTGGCGGGCCTGTGGATAAAGACGCTGCAGTTGCTCGGACGGCGTCAGGGCGAACAGCACGGCGGCGAACAGTTCGCGTGCCGCCGGGTTGGGCGGCAGCAGGCCGTCGGCCTTCCATTGCCTGCCATCGAGCAACTGGCGGGCCTGGGGGATGCCCAGCAGGTCGAGCAGCGACCAGCGCAGACGGTGATCTTCGTTCTGGATCACCAGCAGCCAGTCCTGGCGTTGGCCGTCCTGCTCGCGTTGCACGTGCAACTGGCGCGGCAGTGTCAGCGTGGGTAGCGCCTCGGGCAGGGGCGGGCGCACGGCGCAGGCGCCGAGCAACAGGCACAGGCACAGCGCCAGCAGGTGTTTCATGGTTGCTCCAGGGGCTTGCGCGCCACCACGTTGACCAGGGTTTCCTCGCGCTGGCCAACCGGTGGCGGCTTGCGCAGTCCCAGGCGTTCGAGCAGGCCGAAGTCCTTTGAGCGGCTCCACCACAGATAAGGGTAGGACACGTTGCGCGCGGCGAACTCGAAGCCCTGGTCACGCAGCATCTGCAGGTAGCCTTCGGCGCTCTTCTGCACGTGCATGGGGTGGCGGAACAGCCAGCGGATCACCCAGGTGTCGATGTAGGCCTCGGTGGACTCGGCGAACAGCAGGTAGCCACCGGGTTTGAGCACTCGATGGAACTCGGCCAGGGCTTTCTCCTGCTCCACCAGGTGGTGGAAGGTCTGGTGGCAGAACAGGATGTCGACGCTGGCGTCGGGGAACTGCAGCGCCGCGCAATCGCTGCCGCGCAGTTCCACCTCGACACCCAGCCGCTGCGCCTCGGCGGCGCTCAGCGCCAGGCTGTGCGGGTCGGCGTCGGTGCCCAGCAGGCGCGACGGGGCGAACACCTGCAGCAGGTGCTTGAACGACTTGCCCTGGCCGCAGCCGGCATCGAGCAGCACCGGCGCCTGGGGTGGCTCGCCGTCGAACAGCCGGCGCAGGTCATTGATGGCCACGCGCAGCACATGGTGCTGCCAGGTGTGGCTGCGCAGGAACCAGAAGCCGATGCGGGTCTCTTCGACGTAGGTGTCGCTCAGGTAAGGTTGCTGGCTCATGCCGGCGTCCTCGCGCACAGCTCGGCCAGGGTGCGCAGGCGGCGCTTGGGTTCCGCGACGAACGGATTGCGCAGGTCCCAGGCATAGCCGGCGAGGATCGAGCTGATCATGGCGCGGATCTCCGGCGAGCTGCCGGGGTGGTAGATCACGTCCTGGAAGCTGCCGTCGTACCAGCCTTCGACATAGGCGCGGAAGGTGTCGACGCCGCGCTTGAGCGGCGTGGCGAACTCGGTTTGCCAGTCCACCGCCTCGCCCTCCAGCTGGCGGTGCAGCAGGTTGGCGGCCATGCTCGCCGAGCGCATGGCAATGGTCACCCCCGAGGAGAATACCGGATCGAGGAATTCGGCGGCGTTGCCCAGCAGGGCGAAACCCGGGCCGTGCAGGGTGCTGACGTTGGCCGAGTAGCCACCGATGGTGCGGGCCGGGGTATCCCAGACGGCATTGGCCAGCACCTTGGACAGGCTCGGGGTCTGCGCCACGAAGTACTTGAGGCAGGCGTCCAGGTCGGTCGGCGCCTCGGCGAAGCGCTCGGCGGCGGCGACCACGCCCAGGGAGGTGCGACCGTTGCTGAACGGGATGGTCCAGAACCAGATGTCACGGTGCTCGGGGTGGGTGGTGATGAGGATCTTGTCGCGGTCGAAGCCGGGGTGGTCGATGCGGTCTTCGATATGGGTGAACACCGCCTGGCGCACCGGGAAGTTCGACGGCGCTTCCAGCTCCAACAGGCGTGGCAGCACGCGGCCGTAGCCACTGGCGTCGAGCACGAAGGCGCTTTCCACTTCGTATTCGTCACCCTCGGGGCGGCGCACCCGCACGCGCGGGCAGTCACCGCCCACGTCGACGCTGACGATCTCGTGCTCGTAGCGGATCTCCACGCCCTGGGCCTGGGCCTGGTCGGCAAGCAACTGGTCGAACTGCGCACGTTGCACCTGGAAGGTACTTGGCTTGCCCTGGGAGAAGGTCAGGCCGAAGTCGAACGCGCTGTATTCCTCGCCCCAGGCGAAGGCGGCGCCGTTCTTGTGCTGGAAGCCCGCGGCCTCGACGGCTTCGAGCATCCCGGCCTCCTCGACGAAGTCCAGGCAGTGGGACAGCAGGCTCTCGCCGATGGAGAAGCGCGGGAAACGCTGGCGCTCGATTACCAGTACATCGTGGCCCTTGCGCTTGAGCAGGGCGGCGGCGATGGCGCCGGAAGGCCCTGCGCCGATCACCAGCACCTGGCGTTGTTGCAGTTCACAGTTCGGCATGAGGCCTCCTTGGCGTCGGGACAGTATTCAGGGGAATCCGGTGCAGGCCGGCCATCGCCGGCATCAGGGTGGCAACCAGGCTCATCAGCATCAGGGCGAAGTACAGCGCCGGGCCGATCAGGCCCTGCTGCAGCAGCAGGTTGAGAAAGACGATTTCGCTCAGGCCGCGAATGTTCAGCAGCAGGCTCTCGCGCCATTTGCTCGCGCCGGGGAACGATGGCGCGGCCCAGCACAGGCCCAGCCAGTTGCCCAGCAGCTTGCTGGCGATCGGCAGGGCCAGCAGGGCGGCCAGTTGCAGCGCATCGAAGCCTTGCAGGGCATGGTGCACGTCGATCTGCACCACGCCGTAGGTCAGGATCAGCGGGACCGCCATGCCTTGCTGCAGGCGGCGGCTCCAGGCCTCGGGCAACGGCATCCGCACCGGGACCTTGAGCCAGGCCAGGCAAGCCAGGTAGCCGATGCCAAAGACCAGGGCATTGAGCCGGTAGTGCTCGGCAACGAACAGCAGCACCAGGAACAGCGCACCATATACCCTGGGGGCCCGCAGGCCGGCGAAGTGCAGCGGCAGCGGCAGGGCCGCCGCCAGCAGCGGCCAGGCCAGGCTGCCCGGTTGCAGGCTGCCCTGGCCGAGGCCCAGCAGCAGCCAGCAGGCCAGGTCGATGAGGATCGCCGCCTGCAGCAGCCGTCGGCTGGCCGCGGGTGGATAGTCGATGGCGCGCAGGTACAGGTACAGCACCGGGATCGCGGTAATGGCGAACACCAGGCCCAGGGCCAGCGCGGTAAGGCCGCCCTGGTCCAGCAGCCACAGCGCGCAGGCCAGGCCGCATGAGAAGGGCACCAGGAAGCTGGGCACGGCGAGTTTCAACGCCTCGCGGTCGATGCGCAGCTCGGCGACGTCAGCGAGGATGTGCCCCAGCAGCAGGGCGAAGCTGCAACCATACAGGGTCTTGAACCAGCTCGGCGCGACCAGCATGGCGCCGTCGAGCTGCCAATGTGGCTCGATCCACAGCAGCATCAGCAGCGGCAGCGCCAGGGTCGCCAGCAGCAGCTGGCTGACGATCGGGATCAACCCCACGCGCTTGCCGAGCGCGCAGGCCAGCGCGAACAGCATCAGGGCCAGGGCCCAGAACAACAACACGGTCATGATCAGCTGTGCGCTCCTTCGCGCGACGCGGCCCAGGGGGCCAGGATGAAGCTCATTGCCAGGCCCAGGCTCACCGCCAGGCCGAAGTTGCTTACCGCCGGAGTGCTCGACAGGGCCAGCAGGCCGAACGACAGCCAGGTGGTCAGCGCTGCCAGCAGGGTGCCCAGCAGGCTCACCGCCTCGCCGCCGACGCGCTCGTGCATGAGGATCGCGTAGTCGACGCCGATGGCGGTCACCAGCAGCAGGCCGAACAGACTGAACAGCGTCAGCGGCTGCCCGAGCCAGCCCAGCAGGGCCAAGCTGCACAGCGCGGCGAGCAGCGGCAGGGCGACGATGCGCAAGGCACCGCGCAGGCCGAACGGCAGCACCAGCAGTACCAGGATCAACACGCACGACAGCAGCTTGAGCTCGGCGGCGCTGATCTGGGTGGCGGCGAACAGTTGGTTCAGCTCACCCAGCCGGTCCACCAGTTGCACGCCAGGCAGACCCTCGGACTGCAGGCGCAGCAAGGCGGTATCGTTCAGCCCCTGGAGGCTGACGATGGCGGCCACGCCCTGGTCCACCTGGCCCAGCCACAAGGGGCGCCAGGCTTCGCCCAGGGGGCCGGCGAGGACATCGTCGATGGACTGGATCGGCAGCTGGTGCAATTGCTTGAGTTCGGCCAGCAGCGCGGTTTCCGGCACGCCCTGGGCCAGCAGTGGTTGCCAGTGTCCGGGCAGGCGATCCAGCGCCTGCAGCGTGCGCGCCTGCTCGGCGGAGCTGGCGACCAGGCGATCGAGGGACATGTAGCCCTTGAGCTTGCCCAGGTCGACCAGCTCGTCGAGCTTTTCCGACAGCGCCGCCAGGCGTTCCAGCAGTTGCTGTGGATCGGCGGCGCGTACCAGGTAGAACTGGCTGGTGGGCTGGTAGCCGGTGATGCGCGCCACGGCCTGGGCTTCTTCCAGCAGGTGCGGCGGGCTGCCGACCCACTGGCGCACGTCGTTGCGGCTGTCCAGACTCCACAGTCCGGCGGCGCAGAACAGCACCAGCAGGGCCAGCAGCGCGGCGCTGGGGACTCGGCGCAGCAGGCCGGCGCGCAGTTCGGTCAGCCATTGCGCGACCCGCAGTGGCCACCGCGCCGGGCGCAGCTCGACACCGCCGAGCAACGCCGGCAGCAGGCACACGGCGCTGAGGTAGGCGCCGACCAGGCCGGCGGCCGAGAATGCGGCGATCTGGGTCAGCGCGGGGAACGGCGTGAAGGCCAGGGCCAGGTAGCCAATGCAACTGGTCGCCAGGCTCAGGCTCAGCCCTGGCAGGGTCAGGCGCACGGCCGGCCAACTGCGCCAGGGGTGCAGGCTCCAGCTCTTGGACAGGTAGTGCAATGGGTAGTCCACGGCCACGCCAATCAGGCTGGAGCCGAGTACCAGGGTCATCACGTGCATCTGCCCGAACAACGCCACGCACACCACCGAGCCGAACAGCATGCCCACCAGCACCGGCACGAAGGCCAGCAGCACGCGCCAGCGGCGGAAGGCCAGCAGCAACAGCAGCAGGATGCCCGCGGTGGCGCCGCCGCCGACCCAGGTGATCTCGCGGCTGGCCTGTTGCTGGCCGGCCGCGGCATGCAGCAGGCCGCTGGCCGCCAGCAGTCGGGCACCTTGCTGGCCGGCGTCGTCGCGGGCGCGGGCCAGCAGGTCGGCCACCTGCAAGGGCAGGTGCATGTCGAAGGCGTTGCCCAAGGTGCGGGCGCGCAGCAGCACCCACTGCTGGCCGTCGGCTTCGGCCACCAGGGCGCCGCTGGCGGTGTCCAGCTGCACGTTGACCGGCTTGGGCTGGCTCTGCTGGATGCGACCGGTCAGGCCGAGCCAGTCATCCTGGCTTGCCACCAGGCTGAAGCCGGCGAAGGGGTCGAACAGGCTTTGCAGGCGTTGCTCGACAAAGGCGTCGGGCTGCTCGGCCAGCAGCTGCCGGTCGTGGGTCGAGAGCATGGCCACGCGGCCCTGCAGCAACTGGCTGCGTAGCGTTTGCAGGTCGGTCTGCAGGCTCCATTGCACCTTCTCGAACAGGCCGCTGGCCTGCCATTGCCCGGCCAGGCGTTGGGCCAGGGCGACGGCCTGCTCGCGCTGGGAATGGCCGACCAGCACCAGCAGCTCGCGGTTGAGCGGCTCCTGCATGCGCTGCTCGGCCTGCTTGACCAGCGGGTCCTGGGTGGCGCCGGGCACCAGGGTCATCAGGTCGGCCGACAGCGGCGCGCCGCGATGCCATTGCCAGCCGGCCACGGCAAGCATGATCAGCAGCAGGCCCGCGAACAGGCGCGGCAGCAGGCGTTCAGTCGGCAAAATCGCTGCGCTCCGCGTCGCTGAGGGCGCTGGCGCCACGGCTTCCGGGCATGCGCAGCACGGTGCTGTCGCCCTGGGTTTCGCTTAGCTCGATGCGCTCGACGTAGCGCCCGCCGACGATGTCGATGCGGGTGAAGACTTGCTTGAGCAGCAGCGAGCGTGGGGTCAGGCGCAATTGCCAGTGCGCGGCGTCGCCTGAAAGCGCCAGTTCGAAATCGCGTTGCAGGCCGCTGCTGTCGCCTTGCAGCACGGCGAAGAACAGGCGGTTCTGCTCGGCGCCGGCACTGCGCGCGGGCAGGGTTTGCCAGCCGCTTAGGTCGCGGCGGGCGATGCCTTGGGCGTCGATTCGGTAGTCCTGGCGCAACGGGGACTGCAACAGCCAGAGCAGGCCGTGGTCGCGGGCCAGGACAAAGCGACCCTTGCTGGTCAGCGGCTGGGGCAGGGCGCGCAGGTGCTTTTCCTGGATGAACGGGCCGCTGACCACGGCGGGTTCGCTGAGCTGCTTTTGCAGGTCGTCGAGGGTGAAGGCCATTGCCAGGGGGCTTATGAACAGCAGCAACAGGGCGAGCAGTGTCGGGACCTTCGCGGGTAAACCCGCTCCCACAGGTTTCGCGGTGCCTGTGGGAGCGGGTTTACCCGCGAAGAGGCCGGCAATGCCAGTGCACAGCGCGGCGCTCATGGCAGCACCTTGGCGACGGCATCGAGCATCACCTGGGGCGAGGCCAGCTGCATTTCGCCGCTTTCAAGGTGTACCGCCACCTGAACGGTGCTGGCGCGGGTCATGCGCTCGCCGCTGGCGGCGTCGCTGATCAGGTAGTGGATCTTCAGGCGGTTTTCCCATTCCACCAGGCTGGCGCGCACGGTCAGGCGCTGGCCGAAGGTGGCGCCGCGGATGTAGCGCAGCTGCAGATCGATAACAGGCCACGCATAGCCGCTGGCCTGCATCCGCAGATAGTCGTGCTCCAGGCGGTCGAGCAGCGCGCAGCGGGCGACTTCCAGGTACTTCACATAGTGGCCGTGCCAGACGATGTGCATGCTGTCGACGTCGAAGAATGGCACGACGATCTCGCTGTCGACGTGGAACACCCCGGGATTACGCATGCAGCCTCCAGTGGCGCTGGCCGATACGGGCCAGGCACAGGCGCAGGTCTTGCTCCAGGGCGCGGTCCTCGATGACTGGGGCGAAGTCCTCCAGCAAGGCCGCATGCATCTGCGCCAGGGTAGGCGGCAAAGCGTGCGCGTCGGCTAGGCGCTGGCGCAGCCAGACCCCCTGGTTGGCGGCCAGCAGGGTGGCGGCGGCAACCTGTTCGGTCAGCTCCAGCACGCGCAGGGCGTCGCGGGCGGCGATGGTGCCCATGCTCACCTTGTCCTGGTTGTGGCATTCGGTGGAGCGGGAGAACACGCTGGCGGGCATGGTCTGCTTGAGCGCCTCGGCGGTCCAGGCGCTGGCGCCGATCTGCACGGCCTTGAAACCGTGGTTGAGCATGGCGCGTTCGGCGGGGGCGCCCGAGAGGTTGCTTGGCAGGCCGTGGTTGTAGCGCACGTCCACCAGCAGGGCGAGCTGGCGGTCGAGCAGGTCGGCGACGTTGGCCACCAGGTTCTTCAGGCTGTCCATGGCGAAGGCGATGTGCCCGCCATAGAAATGCCCGCCGTGCAGCACGCGCTCGGCATCACCGTCGATGATCGGGTTGTCGTTGGCGCTGTTGAGCTCGGTTTCGATGAACCCGCGCAGCCAGCCCAGGCTGTCGGCCAGCACGCCCAGCACATGGGGCGCGCAGCGCAGCGAGTAGCGGTCCTGCAGGCGGTGCAGCGGCGGCAGCGGGGCTTCGATGGCCAGGTCCTGGCGCAGCCAGGCGGCGACCTGGGTCTGCCCCGGGTGTGGCTTGGCGGCGAACAGGCGCTCGTCGAAGTGTTCGGGGTTGCCCTGCAGGGCGACGACATTGAGCGCGGTGATGCGCGTGGCCAGCTTGAGCAGGTAATCGGCACGGGCGAAGGCCAGGCAGGCCAGGCCGGTCATTACCGCCGTACCGTTCATCAGCGCCAGCGCTTCCTTGGGGCGCAGCACCAGGGGCTGCCAGCCCAGTTCGCGGTGCACGTCGGCGCTGCTGCGGCGCTCGCCCCGGTACATGACTTCGCGCTCGCCCGACAGGGCCGCGGCCACGTAGGAAAGCGGTGTCAGGTCGCCGCTGGCACCAACCGAGCCTTCTTCCGGGATCAGCGGCAGGATGTCGTGCTCGATGAACGCCTGCAGGCGTTCCAGCAGCTCCAGGCGCACGCCCGACACGCCATGGCTCAGCGAGCGCAGGCGCGCCGCCAGCACGGCGCGGGTCGCCGGCGCCTCGAGCAGCCGGCCCAGGCCGCAGCCGTGGAAGGTGTAGAGGTGGCGGGGCAGGGCCTCGACGTGCTCCAGCGGCACGGCCACCACGCAGGAGTCGCCGTAGCCTGTGGTCACGCCGTAGATCACCCCTTCCTTGTCCAGCAAGGTGTCGAGGAAGCGCGCGCCACGGGCAATGCGCTCGCGGTAGGTGGCGTCAGCCTGCAGGCGCGACGGCGCGCGGCGCTCGGCCAGGGCCAGGACGTCTTCGATCGCCAGCGGCGCTTCGCCGAAGGTTACAGGCTCATGCGGATGCATCGTCATCGGTCTTCCAGAAGGGGTAGAAATTGAACCATTGCAGCGGTGCCTGGGCGCAGTAGTGGCCCAGGCGTTCGGCGTAGCGGGCGGTCCATTCGGCGATCACCGCGTCGCGTTGGCCACGGCGCCACTGCAGGCGCTCGACGAACGGCTCGAGGGTGACCTGGTAGCGGCCCTGAAGCTTGAGGCAGAACAGCAGGTTGAGCGGGCAGCCGAGCAGCCCGGCCAGCAGCCATGGCCCCTGGGGGAACGCCGCCGGGTGGCCGAGGAAGTCCACCTCCACGGTGCGACCGCCATGCAGCGGCACGCGGTCGCCGGCAATCGCCAGCCACTCGCCACGCTCCAGGCGCTCCGACAGTTGCAGCATCACTGCCGGGTCCAGCTCGCTGACCTGGATCAGCCGCAGGTGGCTGGCGCCGGCTTCGCCCAGCAGGCGGTTGAAGTGTTCGGCATGGCGGGTATGCACCAGCACGTTCATGGTCACTTTTTCGCCGATCTCGGCCAGGGCCCGGCACACTTCCAGGTTGCCCAGGTGCGCGCCCACCAGCATTTGCCCGCGTTCGCCGCGCAACTGCTGGCGCAGGTTGGCCGGGTCGACGATGTCGATCTGCGAAAGCGCCAGCCGACCGTTCCACACGTCGAGCTTGTCCAGCAGGGCTTCGGCAAATGACATGAACTGGCGGAACACGCGCCACTGGCCGGGCGCCTGGACCTGGCCGGCGCTCCAGCGGTGCAGGCGCTGCTGGTACTGCCAGGCGCTGCGCCGGGCGCGGCCGCCGAAGACGAAGAAGTAGGCGACGATCACATGGATCAGCGGGCTGAGCACGCGCCGCCCGAGCAGGCGGGCCAGGGTGGCGGTGAGCTTCATCAGCCAGAAGCTGCCGCGTTCCTGGTGCTCGGCCCAGTGTTGCGGGCGCTCGCTCATGCCTGCCACCTGCGCCAGAGGATCAGCGGGGCGCGCACGAGCATGCCGAAGAACAGCTTGGCGTGCATCTTCGAGATCAGTGCGTTGTCGTGGAACAGGCGAAAGTGCGACAGGCCGTCCTGGGGATAATGGACCTTGGTCGGCAACCAGCGCATCGGCTGGTTGCGCCACGCCAGGCGCACCAGGATCTCCGGGTCGAAATCCATGCGCCGGCCGAGGCTGACGCTGTCGATCAGCGCCAGGGTCGCGGGCAGCGGGTAGACACGAAAACCGCACATAGAATCGGGGATGCGCAGCGACAGGCTGTTGATCCACACCCACACGTGGGTCAGGTAGCGGGCATACAGGCGGCCCTTGGGCACGCTGGCATCGTACTGTGGATAACCGCACACCAGCGCCTGCGGATAAGCCTGCGACTGGGTCAGGAAGAGGCTGACATCGGCCAGGTCATGCTGGCCGTCGGCGTCCACCTGCAGGGCGTGGCTGAAGCCCAGTCGCGCAGCTTCGCGCAGGCCGGCCATCACCGCGCCGCCCTTGCCCTGGTTGACCGCCAGGGTGACCAGGTGAACGTCGTCGCGCTCGGCCAGCTGGCCCAGTACCCGGGCGCAGGCCGCGTGGCTGGCGTCGTCGACCAGCACGCAGGGCAGGCCGGCGCGCAGCAGGTCGTCGACCACCTTGGGCAGCGCCTGCTCGTGGTTGTACACCGGGATCACCGCGCAGGGCTTATGCATGGGCGGCCTCCAGCACGATGCGGCCACTGGAGCAGGGTTGTCCGGCACAGGTGTAGGCGAAGTAGAGTTTGCCGCGTGTTGCGTCGAAGCGCAGGGTCAGCAGCAGTTCGTCGCCCGGGCGCACCAGCTGCTGGAACTTGAGCACTTCCATACCGGCGAAGCGCTGGGCCAGTTGCAGGCGCGAGGCAGCCAGGGCGATTGCCCAATCGATCTGGACCACACCCGGGAGCACGGGCGTTTGCGGGAAGTGCCCGGGGAAGCAGGCGAGGTCCAGGGGGATGGCCAGGCGCAGATGCAGTTCTTCGCCTTGCTGCGTCTGGCCCAGCACCTCTGGTGCCATGCTGCGTGGGGCCAGCAGCAGGGCCTGCAGCTCGGCCTGGGGCAGCTTGCCCTGGGTGTTGAGCGGCAACTGCCGGGCCAGGCGCCAGCGCCGTGGCAGGGCCAGCGCCTCGCAATGGCCGGCCAGGTGCTGGCGCAGGCCGTCGATCACGGCGCGGCGGCCCTGGTTGCGCAGGGCGTGCAGCCCGGCCGGGGCCAGGGCCACCAGGGCGCCGAGGTAGGCGCGGCCTTTCTCGATCACCCCCAGGCGTGCTTCGGCGACCCAGGCATGGGCGCACAGTGCCTGTTCGAGCATGGGCAGCGAGATGCGTTTTTCTTCGAGTTTGACGATGCGGTCCAGTCGACCGAGCAGGCGGAAGCGCCCGTCGTCGCTGAACTCGGCGGCGTCGGCGCTCTGTTCGACATGACCGGCGGGCAGGTAGGGCGAAGCGATGCGCAGGGCGCCCTGGTCATCCTGGCTCAACTGCACGTCGGCAAAGGGTTGCCACAGCGGCTCGCCCTGGCGCCAGGCGATACCGCCGGTCTCGGAGCTGCCGAGGATCTCGGTGGGCCATTGTCCCAGGCGCTGTTGCAGGCTTTCGGCGGCGACCGACGGCAGTTCGCCGCCGGAGGAGAACACCCTGCGCACCGGGCCCAGGGCCGGCCAGTCGAGGTTGTCGCCCATGCGCTTGAGCAGTGCCGGGCTGGCCACCCAGGCGAACGCCGGGTGCTCGCGGCTGGCGCGTTGCAGGTCTTCGGGAAATGGCAGTTGGCGGCGCTCGAAGCCACGCCCGGCACACAGTGGCCAGAGGACGCGGAACAGCAGGCCGTAGATGTGCTGGGTGGCGACACTGCCGATGATCCAGGCCGTGCCGAGGTCCTTGCCCCAGAGCTGCTCCAGGGCATTGACCTCGTTGGCCAGCTGGCGCAGCTGCTTGTCGATGCGCTTGGGCTCGCCGCTGGAGCCGGAGGTGCACAGGCTGATGCGGCAGGTGTCGAGGTCGAGGTCGGTGGGGTCGAGGGCCTCACCCAGCAGGTCGTCGAGCTGCTCGTCGGTGGTCAGCCACAGGTCGACATGGGCCTGCCAGCGCTCCCGGGTGGCGGGCTGCAGGTCGGCGGGCAGCAGCACTTCGGCATCAGCGCGCCAGGCGCCGAGCAGGGCGATGGCCAGCGACGCGGCGTCTTCCAGATGCACGGCCAGGCGGCGGATCCCACGCTCACGCAGGCCGCCGGCCAGGCGCAGGGCCTGTAGGCTGAGCTGGGCGTGGTCCAGGGATGGTGCGTGGGTCACCTGGCGCGGGGCGTCCAGCGGGCGCAGCAGGTGTTCGAGGTTGATCCATTTCATGAGCGTCCTCGCACACGTTGTCTTATCAGCCATTCGACGGCGAACAGCAGGCCCATCGCGGCATAGGCGATCAGGCCGTTGTACAGGGTCCACCAGGCCAGCGGCGCCCACAGGGTCAGGCCCGCGGCGACCACGCCATTGACCAGGAAGAACAGGCACCACACCTGCGTCACCCGCCGCGTGTAGCGCACCGCATGGGGCGGCAGGTCGGGGTCGCGCAGACGCGCCAGGCGTTCGGCCACCGGCATGCCGCGCAGCAGGCTGGCGCCGAACAGGGCCAGCATGAAGGCGCTGATCAGCACCGGGTACCAGCGCAGCAGATGCGGACTGTCGGACAGACCCAGCAGGGCGCAGAACGCCAGCGCCGCCAGCGCCATCCACAGGCTGCCCGGGCGGCGCGGCGTGCTCAGGGCACGGGCCAGCCACAGGCCGCCGAGCAGCAGGCCGAATTGCCAGGGGGCGAAATGGGCCATGCCGAAGTGCACCGCGAAGGGGTACAGCAGCCCGGCCAGCAGCAGGCCGAGGCCGATCAGGCGTTTCATGCCGCCGGGTTGACCAGGCGGTGCACCGCCTCGACCACGTCACCGACGGTGCGTACCGACTTGAAGTCGTCGGCGGCGATCTTCTTGCCGGTCTGGCGCTTGATGTGGTCGATCAGGTCGACGGCATCGATGCTGTCGATTTCCAGGTCCTGGTACAGGTTGGCGTCCAGGGTCACGCGCTCGGATTCCAGTTCGAACAGCTCGACCAGGGCGTCGCGCAGGATGTTGAAGATGTCTTCACGGGTTTGCATGGTGCGGTCTCAGGCTGCCTGACGAGCGGTGACGAACGCCGCGAGGGTGGCGACGTTGCTGAAATGGTTGCGGGTGTCCTTGGCGTCGGCGTCGATCTTGATGCCGTAGCGCTTCTGGATCGCCAGGCCGAGCTCGAGGGCGTCCACCGAGTCCAGGCCCAGGCCTTCGCCGAACAGGGTCTGCTGGTCGTCGATGTCCTGCACGCTGATGTCTTCCAGGCCCAGGGCGTCGATGATCAGTTGCTTGAGGTCACGGTTCAGGTCTTGCTGTGGATCGCTCATCGGCGGCGAGCTCCTTTGTGTAGTGCTGGTGCAGGAAATCGTTGAGTCGGCGCGACGCGATCGGCGCCGGGCCCATGGCGGCGAAGGCCTGGGGGTCGATGTCGGCGCCGACGCTGAAGCAGAAATGCACGCGGCGCCAGGGAATGCGGTACCAGGGCTCGTTCTTGGTCAGGGTGGTGGGGCTGACCCGGATGGTCACGGGCGTGATGATCTTCGCACCCCTGAGGGCGATGGCCGCGGCGCCGCGATGAAAGGCGGGGACATGGCCGGGCGCGGTGCGCGTGCCTTCGGGGAAGATGATCAGCGGCTGGCCTTGCTGCAAGGTGGCGACGGCACTGTCGAGCATGTCCATGCTGCCGTCGTTGCCGATGTACTGGGCCTCGCTCACCGGGCCGCGGGTGAACGGGTTGGCGAACAGGCTGTGCTTGACCACGCAGTTGGCCTGGCGCACCAGGCCGATGAGGAACACCACGTCGATCAGCGACGGGTGGTTGGCGATGATCATCTGCCCGGGGCGGCCCAGGCGCTCGGCGCCCTTGATCTCGTAGGTGAGCACGCCGGCCACCTGCATGAAACGGATGAAGCGCCAGAACAGCCAGCCGATGGTGCGCCGGGCGCGCTGGCGGTGGCGCGCGGGGTCACCCGGCAGGCAGGCTAGCAGGGGGAATACCAACAGGCGCAGGCACAGGCCACCCAGGCCGAACAGGCCAAAGCTCAGGGCGGTTGCCAGCAGGCGCCACAGGTAGGCGTCCCGGGGGCGCTCTATGGCTGTCGTTGCCAGTTCCATGTGCGGCGGTTCCAGGTATGGGAAAGGGTTCGGGCACCACCCAGCGTGGCTTGCAGCCAGCTCAAGGCGTGGGGCAGCGCGGGGCGGGGAGCATCGGGTGATGAGGGGTGGCCTAGTGCCAACTGCCATTGTCGCCCAGGCGTGAGGCGCAATGCCAGGGCGTAGCCAAACGGCACGTCGTCGATCCAGGGGCCGTAGACCGACGGCGGTTGTTCCTCGGCGATGATCAGCAGCACCGCCGGCGCCCCTTCGCGCAGCAAGGCTGCGGCTTCCAGCAGGCCTTGCTCGAAACCGTCGCCAGCCGCGGCCAGGGCGGTCATCTCGCACGTCTCGCCGCGCAGGATCGACCACAGGCCGATCACGGCATTGTGCACCGAGAGGCTGAACTGGGTGGGCGACAGCGGCTGCCGTGCGGCCAGGTCGCTGAGGATCGACAAGGTGCGCGGCGTTTCGCCGTGGCGCGATACGAACACCAGTGGCATCGGTTCGCAACCCTCGGCCAGCGGCCAGCCCACGGCGAACGCCATGCGTGCGAGCGGGCTCAGGCGGCGGCGTTGCATGGCGGGCAGGAACGAGACGTCCGGCACCTGCTCCACGGCGCATGGGTGCAGGTCATGGTCGGCCCAGGACTGCCAGTCGTCGGGCGTCTGCAGGCCGGGCGCCCAGGCGCGCCATTGGCTGATATCAAAGGTGATCACGGTGCTTGTTACTTCCCGCCCTGTGGGACTTCCTTGCCTTGGGGATGACTCGGAACACAGACCTTGCGGGGTGACGCTTTGCCGAGTGGCGCGCATTATCCCGGTGACGGAGGTGTGTAGCAATTAGTCGTTACATTCCTGCCAGTCAGACATTGCATTTGCGCAGAAGTATCGAATCGGATCTGCTGCGTAAGGGTTTTCCGACGGCTGGTCAGTGACAGGTTGTCGGTCGCTGGCCGCCCAACTTGAGCGAAGTGCTGGTCATAAGCGGTGCGGCGCCACATACTCGGGCATTCGTTGATACACGGAGGTCTGTCATGCGGCGCGTGGTGTTCAATCAGAAAGGTGGCGTGGGCAAGTCGAGCATTGCCTGCAATCTTGCGGCGGTCAGTGCCAATGAAGGCTATCGGACCCTGCTGATCGACCTGGATGCCCAGGCCAACTCGACCCAGTACCTCACCGGCCTGACCGGCGACGACATTCCCATGGGCATCGCCGACTTCTTCAAGCAGTCGCTGTCCAGTGGGCCGTTCGCCAAGAAGAACAAGGTCGATATCTACGAAACCCCCTTCGATAACCTCCACGTGGTGACCGCCACCCCGGAGCTGGCCGACCTGCAGCCCAAGCTCGAGGCCAAGCACAAGATCAACAAGCTGCGCAAACTGCTCGACGAGCTGGACGAAGACTACGAGCGGATCTACATCGATACGCCGCCAGCGTTGAACTTCTACGCGGTTTCCGCGTTGATCGCCGCAGATCGCGTGCTGATTCCCTTCGATTGCGACAGCTTCTCGCGCCAGGCGCTGTACGGCCTGCTGGCCGAGATCGATGAACTCAAGGAAGACCACAACGACGAGCTGATGGTCGAGGGCATCGTGGTCAACCAGTTCCAGTCACGGGCCAGCCTGCCCCAGCAGATGCTCGACGAGCTGCTGGCCGAGGGCCTGCCGGTGCTGCCGGTGTACCTGGGCAGTTCGGTGAAGATGCGCGAATCCCACCATGCCAGCCTGCCGCTGATCCACCTGGAGCCACGGCACAAGCTGACCCAGCAGTTCGTCGAGTTGCATGATCTATTGGAGCGTAGTGCCTAGACGGTACTTGCGAGCAGTACTTATCCTGACTAGTATCTCCCAAAACGGGAGATTTCGCCGGGATGCGAATTATTGCAAAGCGATCATTGGTCCGGTTCTGGGAGCTGCCCGGGCATGAGGATGCCAAGGCGCCGCTGGAAAGCTGGCATGACCTGGTGCTCAAGGCCGATTGGTGTTCTCCACAGGACGTGAAGGCGCAGATTGGCAATGCCAGCATCTGCGCGAACAATCGTGTGGTGTTCAACATCGGAGGCAACAAGTACCGGCTCGTGGTGGAAATGCAGTATCGGGCAGGTATTGCCTGGGTGAAATTCGTCGGAACGCACAAGCGCTATGACGAGATCGACGTGGAGACGATCAATGAATATTAAGCCCATTCGCAGTGATGATGACCTGCAGGCCGCCTTCAAGCGGCTGGAAGCCATTTTCCAGGCCGAAGCCGGGACACCGGAGGCGGATGAAATGGAAGTGCTTGTGACATTGATCGAAGTTTATGAGAACAAGCACTATCCGATTCATTCAGCGGGGCCGATCGAAGCGATCAAGTTCTGCATGGACCAGCAAGGGCTGACGCCGCGTGATCTTGAGCGCTATATCGGTCCGAGCGGTCGCGTTTCCGAAGTATTGAACGGCAAGCGAGGCTTGAGTCTCTTGATGATCAAACGCTTGCATGATGGTCTGAGGATTCCCTATGAGTCCCTTCTGGCCAGTGTGTGAGCGTATCTAGACTCCTTGGCTGCGCAACCATTCCAGCAACGACTGCAGCGGAAACGCCCCAGCCTGGCGAGCCACTTCGCGGCCATTCCTGAACAGGATCAAGCTGGGGATCGAGCGGATGCCGAGCTGGCCGGCGAGGTTGCGGTTGGCCTCGCTGTCGAGCTTGGCCAGACGGCAGCGACCGGCGAGCTGGCGCGCGGCCTGTTCGAACACCGGGGCGAAACTCTTGCAGGGGCCGCACCAGTCGGCCCAGACATCCAGCAACAGCGGCAGGTCGCCCTTGATCTGGGCGGCGTAGGCACCCTCATTCAGTTCGAAGGGCTGAGCGAGCAGTACGTCCTGCTTGCAGCGGCCGCATTTGGGGCTGTCGCCCAGGCGCTCTGCGGGCAGGCGGTTGAGGCCGTTGCAGTGGGGGCAGGGGATTACCAGGGGTTCGGACATTTTATCTCCTTGATATTGCTGGGGCTGCTGTGCAGCCCTTTCCGGCCGGTCCGACGCCTCGGCAAGGCCGCTCCTACATGGGGATGCGTTTCCTGTAGGAGCGGCCTTGTGCCGCGAAAGGGCCGCCCCGGGGTTCATGACGAACAGCTGATCTCCAGGTGCTTGCCCCACTCCGGCGGACGCTCGGCATAGGCCTGCATCCCGGGCTGTTCCTCGAATGGCTTGCCCAGCACCTGGTGCAGCCGCCGCACTTCACTGTAGTCGCCCGCCTCGGCGGCTTCGATGGCCTTCTGCGCCAGGTAGTTGCGCAGCACATACAGCGGGTTGACCGCATGCATGCGCTCGCGGCGCCCTTCTGCGTTGCCCGCTTCGCGCGCGCAGCGCGCCTGGTACTCGGCGCCCCAGGCGTCGAAACCGGCCAGGTCGATGAAGTCTTCCCGCACCACCTGCAGGGCCTCGGCCACGGGCTGCTCGCCCAGGCGGCGGAAGAACAAGGTGTAGTCCACGCCGCCCCGCTGCATGCATTGCAGCAGGCGCTCGACCAGCGCCATGTCGTCGTCCTCGGCGGTGGTCAGGCCCAGGCGGCGGCGCATCAGGTCCAGGTAGTGCGCCTGGTACAGCGGCAGGAACAGTCCCAGCGCCTCCTTCAGCGGCTCGACCTCGATCACGGTGGTCAGGGCCTGGGCCAGCGCGCTGAGGTTCCAGTGGGCGATCGGCACCTGGTTGGCGTAGCTGTAGCGACCCCGGTCGTCGGAATGGTTGCAGATGAAGTTGGCGTCGAAGTCGTCGAGGAAGGCGTAGGGGCCGAAGTCGAAGGTGATGCCCAGGATCGACATGTTGTCGGTGTTCATCACCCCGTGGCAGAAGCCGTAGGCCTGCCAGCGGGCGATCAGTTCGGCGTTGCGCTCGATGATGGTGCGGAACATGGCCAGGTAGGGCTGCTCGGCGTCGCGGCACTCGGGGTAGTGCTGCTCCAGCACATGGTCGATCAGCACCCGCTGCTGTTCCGGTTGCTTGGTGTAGTAGAAGTATTCGAAGTGGCCGAAGCGCACGTGGCTCTGGGCCAGGCGCAGGAGCATGGCGGCGCTCTCGCGGGTCTCGCGCCATACCGGGGTGCTCGAGCCGATCACGCACAGCGCGCGGCTGCTGGGAATGCCCAGGGCGTGCAGGGCCTCGGAGGCGAGGAATTCGCGGATCGACGAGCGCAGCACGGCGCGGCCGTCGCCCATGCGCGAATAGGGCGTCTGGCCGGCGCCCTTGAGGTGCAGGTCCCAGTGCTCGCCGGCATCGTTGAGGACCTCGCCCAGCAGCAGGCCGCGGCCGTCACCCAGGCGCGGGTTGTAGGAGCCGAACTGGTGGCCGGAATACACCATCGCCCGTGGGTCGGCCTCTTCCCAGAGCTTGTGGCCGCTGAACAGCTCGGCGAACACCGGCAGCTCGGCCTGGGCCGGGTCGAGGTCGAGCAGGGCCATGGCTGATTCGCTGGCGACGACCAGGCGTGGATCGGCGATCGGGTCGGGCAGGACCTGGGTGGAGAAGGCGTCGCCGAGTTGGGCGAAGCGGTTGTCGAAGGTCAGGTGGTCGAGGTTTTTCACAGGCCGGCTCCGCGATTGGAATGATCGCGGGGCAAGCCCCCTCCCACGCAGCAGTGTGGAAGCGGGCTTGCCCCGCGATGCGGTAGGACATTGTCAGGGTGCATGCCCCTTGGCGTCCACTCAACTCGGCGGCGTGCTGTCCGGCTTGCGCTCCATCGGGATCAACTGCTGCTTGTCACCCTTGGTATCCATCAGGAACACCTCCACCTGGCGCACCGAGATCTTGATGTTGTGCGCCTTGAACTCGCGGTTGATATACCGGTTCAGTTCGTCCAGCGTCGGGTTGCGGTCGCCCAGGTCGCGCACGTGCATGCGCAGCTCGTGGTCCAGCGAGCTTTCGCCGAAGTTGAGGAAGTACACCAGCGGTTCCGGGTCCTTGAGCACCCGCGGGTTCTCGTGGGCGCCCTTGAGCAGCAGGTCGCGCACCAGGTCCAGGTCCGAGCCGTAGTCGATGCCCAGCTTCAGCGTCACCCGGGTGACCGTGTCGGTCAGCGACCAGTTGATCAGCTGGCCGGTGATGAAGGTCTTGTTGGGGACGATGATGTCCTTGCGGTCGAAGTCGGTGATGGTGGTGGCGCGGATGCGGATCTTGCTCACTGTGCCGGACAGGTTGCCGATGGTGATGGTGTCGCCGATGCGCACCGGGCGCTCGAACAGGATCATGATGCCGGAGATGAAGTTGGCGAAGATCTCCTGCATGCCGAAGCCAAGGCCCAGCGACAGTGCCGCTACCAGCCATTGCAGCTTGTCCCAGCTGACCCCGAGGGTGGCCAGGGTGCTGACGATGCCGACGCCGGCGATCACGTAGGACAGCAACGTGGTGATGGCGTAGGCGCTGCCCTGGGCAAGGTTCAGGCGCGACAACACCAGCACTTCGAGCAGCCCCGGCAGGTTGCTGGCCAGGGCCACGGCGATACCGGCGATGACCATGGCGCCGAGCAGGTCGCCGAGGCTGATCGGCACCATGCTGGCCGCCGCGCCGGTGCCGCTGCTGTACTCGTAAAGGGTGATGTTGTTGAGGTAGGCGAATACCGTGATCAGGTCCGCCCATACCCAGTACAGCCCGCCGATGAAGCCGCCGAGCAGGGCCAGGCGGATCAGGCGCAGGGACTGCTGGTTGACCTGCTCGATGTCCAGGGTCGGCTCTTCGACCACCACCTCGCCGTCGAGCCCTTCCTTGGCCGCCTGGCGTTTGCTCAGGGCGCGCTGGTAGGCCAGGCGCCGCGCTGCCACCGACAGGCCACGCACGAACGCGGCCTCGATCACCAGCCAGAACAGCAGCAGGTAGAGGGTGTAGATCAGCCGGTCGGTGAGCTTGAGGGCGGTGTAGTAGTAGCCGAAGCACACCGCCACGAACAGGGCGATGGGCAGGGCGGTGAAAGCAACCCCGACGGCCTTGCGGAACAGCGAGGTGTTCTGGTGCGCCGGGCTGCTCAGCAGCAGGCGGCTGAGCAGCCAGGCCATCAGCGCATAGCAGGTCAGTACCACGCCGATGCCCAGCACGTCGTCGGCCAGGGCCGACGGCTGGTGCTCGGCCACCGCCACCACGCCGACCAGGGCCAGTACCACGGTGCCGAGCCGGCGTACCCAGCCGCGCAGGAACTCGACCTGCGGCTTGTGCCAGCGGAAGTGGATCTCGGCCACGCCGCCCGGGGCGAGGATGCGGTAGGCGGTGTAGAACACCAGCCAGGCCTGGGCGATCTGCCACAGGGCGGCGCCGAGGTTGGCATTCTGCCCACGGGCATCGAGCTGCAGGGCGTAGCTGCCCAGGGTCAGGGCCAGGGCCACTGGCAGGGCCAGGAGGATGTTGATCAGGATCGCCTGGGGCGTGTGCCACTGGCTGTCGCGCTTGAAGTGGCCGATGTCCTGGTGGACCTTGCCCAGCCGTCGGTACAGCGCCTTGCGCCGCCACAGCAGGGCGCCGATCACCAGGATCAGCGGCAGGAATAGCAGCGGTTGCTGCACCAGGCCGTCGCCCAGCTCCTTGATACCCGCGCCCCACGGCAGGCTGGCCACCTGGTAGGTCAGGCGCTCGGGCACTTCGCGCAGCCACTGCCAGTCCAGCGGCTTGTTGCTGGGGATCCAGAACATCTGCTCTTCCAGCGTGGTGCGCAGGTTCTGGGCGGTGCTCAGCAACTGTTTCTGGTTCAGTTGCAGGGTGATGCACTCGTTGAGCAGCGCCGACAGTTCGCGGTTCAGCCGTTCGAGCAGGTCGCCGCGGGTGATCGCCACTTCCAGCAGGGCCTTGCGCAGTTGCGGGGTGACATCTTCCTCGGGCTGGCTGGCCAGCAGCTTGTCCACGTAGTTGGACGGGCTGCTCATCTGTTCGCGCTGCTGGTTGACCTCGAACTGGTAGAGGCGGATATCGGCGATCTGGTCGGCCAGGTCGCGGTCAAGCTTCAGGTGCGGCAGGGCCTGTTTCTGCTTGTAGAGGATCTTCGACAGCAGCAGGCTGCCCTTGAGCACGTTGATCTGCTCGTCCAGGGCCTGGTCGGCCTGGGTAAGGCTGTCGAGCTGCTGCTTGGTGCGCAGGTTCTGCTGGGTCACCTCGTTGAGGCGGTCGGTGCTGCGCAGCAGGTAGTCGGACAGCTGCAGGTTGGCGGTGCTCTCCGTGGCCAGCAGGTTGCTGCCGCCGGCCTTCTGCGCCTCGATCGACTGGCGGGTGACGGTCTGTTGCGACTGGGCCAGGCGCTTTTCGTTGATCAGCGTCTGCAGGTCCTGGATTTCCTGTTCCAGGCGGGTGGCGCGCTCGATCAGCAGGTCGTGGCGGGCATTGCCCAGGTCCTGCAGCACGCTGTTGCCGGCCAGCTCCTGGCGGCGCAGCAGGGTCAGGGCGTTGAGCGAGGCCAGTTCGGCGTTGAGCTGGTTGCGCTGGTCGGCGTTGATCGACTTGCCGTTGTCCTTGCCGCTCTTGAGGCTGTTGTTGATCTGCTGGACGCGCATCTGGTTGTTGCTGATCTCGGCCTGGGCGCGTTCAGGGCGGGTCTGCGAATTGATGATCAGGCTGTTGGCTTCGGACAGCGCCTTCTGCAGGTCGCCCTGCTGGGTGCTGCGCTCGCTGAGCATCTGTTCGAGCTGCGGCACCGTCAGGCTGGCATAGCGCTGCGCCACCGGCAGGGTGGGGCTGGCCTTGAGCTTGATCAGCTCGCGCTGGCTGTCGCGGATTTCCTGGGGCGCGCTGGCCAGCTGCTGCTTGAGGGCTTCGAGCTTCTTTTCGCTGTCGTCGCGGGCGTTGAGCAGCGCCAGGGTCTGCTCCAGCACCTGCTGCACGGCTTTCTGCTCGGTTTCCGGCAGCTTGCGCTCGGCGATCTTGCTCAGGCTGCTCTGGATGCCCGGGGTGGTCGGGATTTCCACCGCGCCGGCGGCGAACGAGAAGGTCAGGCACAGCCCCAGCAGGGCTGCGCGGCAATGGTCACGCAGGGACATAGGCAGAGTTCTTGTGTTACGCGGCAAATCGGAGTTTAGAGGAACAGCCCGGGTCCGGGGCGGGTACCTTCGGGGAATCTGACGCCCACTTTCTGGATCTTGTTCCCGTCCATGACCGCGACGGTCCAGATCGTGCCGTGCCATTCGATCTGGTCGCCCACTACTGGAGCGCCTCCGACCTTCTGTCGGATGAACTGCGCCAGCGGCATCTTCGCGTCCAGGCCATCGAGTTTCAGGCCATACAGCGCGGCCACCGCGCCCAGCTCGGCATCGCCTTCGAGGACGAAGTCGCCGAAGAAGCGCAGGTCCAGGCCACGCTGCGGTGCCTGGCTGAACAGCTTGCCCAGCGCCGGCAGGTTATGTTCGTGGCCGATCACGCAGAGCATGTCGCCGATTTCCAGCACGGTGCTGCCCGACGGGTGCAGCAGTTGCTCACCGCGGAACAGCGCGGCGATGCGCGTGCCCTCGGGCATCTTCAGCTCGCGCAGGGCGGCACCGATGCACCATTTCTCGGCGCCCAGGCGATAGACGAACAGCTCCCACTCGCTGGTGACGTGTACTTCGAGCGCGGAGCGGGAAATCGGCGCCGGGTCAGGCGGTACCGTGACCTTCAGCAGCTTGGCCATCCACGGCAGGCTGGTGCCCTGCACCAGCAGCGACACCAGCACGATGAAGAAGGCCAGGTTGAAGAACAGCTGGGCCTGGGGCAGCCCCGCCATCAGCGGGAACACCGCCAGGATGATCGGCACCGCGCCACGCAGGCCGACCCAGCTGATAAAGCCCTTCTCGCGGCCATGGAAGGCCTTGAACGGCAGCAGGGCGGCCACCACCGACAGCGGCCGGGCCACCAGGATCATCCACAGCGCCAGGCCCAGGGCCGGCAGGGCGATGGGCAGCAGGTCGTGGGGCGTGACCAGCAGGCCGAGCACCAGGAACATGCCGATCTGTGCCAGCCAGGCCATGCCGTCGAGCATGTGCAGGATGCCGTGGCGGCTGCGGATCGGCCGGTTGCCCAGCACCAGGCCGCACAGGTAGACGGCGAGGAAGCCGCTGCCGTGCAGGGCGTTGGTCAGGGAGAACACCGCCAGGCCGCCAGCCACCACCAGGATCGGGTACAGGCCGCTGGCCAGGTTGATGCGGTTGACCAGTTGCAGCATCAGCCAGCCGCCGCCCAGGCCCATCAGCCCGCCGATGCCGAACTCGCGCAGCAGGTGGGTGAGCAGGCTCCAGTGCAGGCCGGTCTGGCCGCTGGCGATCATGTCGATCAGGGTGACGGTGAGGAACACCGCCATCGGGTCGTTGCTGCCCGACTCGATCTCCAGGGTGGCGGTGACCCGTTCGTTCAGGCCCTTGCCGCCGAGCAGCGAGAACACCGCCGCGGCATCGGTGGAGCCGACGATGGCGCCGATCAGCAGGCCCTGGATCAGGCTCAGGTCGAACAGCCAGGCGGCGACCATGCCGGTCAGGCCGGTGGTGATCAAGACGCCGACCGTGGCCAGCGACAGGGCCGGCCACAGCGCCACGCGGAAGCTCGCCACCCGGGTGCGCAGGCCGCCGTCGAGCAGGATCACGGCGAGTGCCAGGTTGCCCACCAGGTAGGCGGTCGGGTAGTTGTTGAAGATGATGCCGCCACCATCGACCCCGGCGAGCATGCCGACCGCGAGGATGATGACCAGAATGGGGATGCCCAGGCGTGACGACAGCGAGCTGACCAGGATACTGGCCCCGACCAGCAGCGCGCCGATCAGGAACAGACTGTTTATGGTGCTCGCATCCAAAGGCAGGTACTCCGGGACAGCGGGGAATAAGACTTGCAGCATGAACTAGCAGGTCACGTGCCAATCGATTCTAACCTGATGAATTGGCAGGCTGTAAAGCGTTTCTGCATATGTAGAAAAGGCACCTCGAGAGGTGCCTTTTGGATCAGGGGGGAGCGTGGGAGCGGGCTTGCCCCGCGATGGTGTCCGTCAGAACAGCGATGTCAGCAGATCTCTCGCTATCGCGGGGCAAGCCCGCTCCCACGGGCCTGATCAGGCCTGCTTCACTTCACGCATCGGCTTGCCCTTCACTGGTGCATCGCCCGCCACGTAGTACTTGGCGGTGCTGCGCGGCAGCGGCTTGCGACCACGGATCTTGTCCGAGATCTTCTCGGCGATCATGATCGTGGTGGCGTTCAGGTTGCCGGTGATGATCAGCGGCATGATCGAGGCGTCGACCACGCGCAGGCCCTGCATGCCATGGACGCGACCTTCGCCGTCGACCACTGCCATGTCGTCGGTGCCCATCTTGCACGAGCAGGACGGGTGGAAGGCGGTTTCGGCGTGCTCGCGGATGAACTTGTCCAGCTCTTCATCGGTCTGCACGTGGGCGCCTGGGCTGATCTCGCGACCGCGGTACGGGTCCAGCGCCGGCTGGGCCATGATTTCGCGGGTCAGGCGAATACCGTCACGGAATTCCTGCCAGTCCTGCTCGGTGGACATGTAGTTGAACAGGATGCTTGGGTGCTGGCGCGGGTCTTTCGACTTGGCCTGGATGCGACCACGGGCCGGCGAGCGCATGGAACCCATGTGCGCCTGGAAGCCGTGTTCCTTCACACCGTTCGAGCCGTTGTAGTTAATCGCTACCGGCAGGAAGTGGTACTGGATGTTCGGCCACTTGAATTCAGGACGGGTGCGGATGAAGCCGCCGGCCTCGAACTGGTTGCTGGCGCCGATGCCAGTGCCGTTGAACAGCCACTCGGCGCCGATGGCTGGCTGGTTCCACCACAGCAGCGACGGATACAGCGACACCGGCTGGGTGCAGGCGTACTGCAGGTACAGTTCCAGGTGGTCCTGCAGGTTCTCGCCGACGCCTGGCAGGTCGTGGACCACCGGGATGTCGAGGCTTTCCAGCAGCGCGCGCGGGCCGACGCCGGAGCGCTGCAGCAGCTGCGGCGAGGCGATGGCGCCGGAGGAAACGATGACTTCCTTGCGGGCGCGGGCTTCGACGCGCTCTTCGCTGTCACCCACCAGGTAGGTCACACCAACGGCGCGCTTGTTGTCGAACAGCACGCGGTCGGTCAGGGCGTGGGTGACGATGGTCAGGTTCGGGCGCTTCTTGGCCTGGTCCAGGTAGCCGCGGGCGGTGCTGGAGCGACGGCCGTTCTTGGTCACCGAACGGTCCATCGGGCCGAAGCCTTCCTGCTGGTAGCCGTTGAGGTCTTCGGTGCGCGGGTAACCGGCCTGCACGCCGGCTTCGACCATGGCGTGGAACAGCGGGTTGTTGCCGGCTTTCGGCGTGGCCACGCTGACCGGGCCGTCGCCGCCGTGGTAGTCGTTCGGGCCGATGTCGCGGGTTTCGGCTTTACGGAAGTACGGCAGGCAGTCCAGGTAGGTCCAGTCCTCGAGGCCTGGCAGTTCCGCCCAGCCGTCGAAGTCCATGGCGTTGCCACGGATGTAGCACATGCCGTTGATCAGCGACGAGCCGCCCAGGCCCTTGCCGCGGCCACATTCCATGCGGCGACCGTCCATGTGCGGCTCCGGATCGGTCTCGTAGGCCCAGTTGTAGCGACGACCCTGCAGCGGGAAGGCCAGGGCGGCCGGCATCTGGGTGCGGAAGTCGAAGCGATAGTCGGGGCCACCGGCTTCCAGCAGCAGCACGGTGACGCTGGCGTCTTCGGTCAGACGGGTGGCCAGGGTGTTACCGGCCGAGCCGGCACCGACGATGATGTAATCGAATTCTTGGGACATGAAAAGTACCCTCGTTGGCGGTTGTCAGGGAGCGGAAACGCCCGTGCGCGAAGGCACGGGCGTGGCTAAACGGGGTTTAGAAAACCGAGTTGTAGCCGCCCAGCTCGACCTGGACCGACTTGATGCGAGTGTATTGAGCCAGCGAGCTGACACCGTTCTCACGGCCGACGCCCGACTGCTTGTAACCGCCAACCGGCATTTCGGCCGGCGACTCGCCCCAGGCGTTGATCCAGCAGATGCCGGCCTCGAGCTTGTGGATGATGCGGTGGGCGCGGCTGATGTCGTTGGTGCAGACGCCGGCGGCCAGGCCGTATTCGGTGTCGTTGGCACGACGGATGACTTCTTCCTCGGTCTCGTAGCTGAGGATGCTCATCACCGGGCCGAAGATCTCTTCCTTGACGATGGTCATGTCGTCGCTGCAGTCGGTGAACACGGTCGGGGCCACGAACGCGCCCTTGGCGAAGTCGCCGTCCAGCAGACGCTCACCGCCGCACAGTACGCGGGCGCCTTCTTCTTTACCCTTGGCGATGTACGACAGCACGCTTTCCATGTGCTGGAAGCTGACCAGCGGGCCGAAGTTGGTGTTCTCGTCTTCCGGGTTGCCGGCACGGATGCGGGCGACGCGCTCGGCGATCTTGGCTTCGAAGGCGGCTTTCATCGAGGCTGGGATGAACACGCGGGTGCCGTTGGTGCAGACCTGACCCGAGCTGTAGAAGTTGGCCATCATGGCGATGTCGGCGGCCTTGTCCAGGTCGGCGTCGTCGCAGATGATCAGTGGCGACTTGCCGCCCAGTTCCATGGTCACTTCCTTCAGCGACGAGCTGGAGGCGCTGGCCATGACTTTCTTGCCGGTGGTGGTGCCGCCGGTGAAGGAGACTTTCTCGATGCGCGGGTGCTCGGTCAGCCAGGTGCCGACTTCGCGGCCGCTGCCGGTCAGGACGTTGAACACGCCGTTCGGCAGGCCGGCTTCGGTGAAGATCTCGGCCAGTTTCAGGGTGGTCAGCGAGGTGACTTCCGACGGCTTGAAGATCATCGCGTTGCCGGCGGCCAGGGCCGGGGCGGATTTCCACAGGGCGATCTGGATCGGGTAGTTCCAGGCGCCGATACCGACGGTCACGCCCAGCGGCTCGCGGCGGGTGTAGACGAAGGACGATTCGCGCAGCGGGATCTGCTCGCCTTCGATGGCCGGTACCAGGCCTGCGTAGTACTCCAGTACGTCGGCGCCGGTGACGATGTCGACGTAGCGGGTCTCGGAGTACGACTTGCCGGTGTCCAGGGTTTCCAGCATGGCCAGCTCATCGTTGCGCTCGCGCAGGATGTCGACGGCGCGGCGCAGGATGCGCGAACGCTGCATGGCGGTCATCGCCGCCCAGACTTTCTGGCCGCGCTCGGCGCTTTCGACGGCTTTTTCGACGTCGGCTTGGGTCGCGCGCTGCACATGGGCGAGGACTTCGCCGGTGGCCGGGTTGATGGCTTCGAAGGTGGCGTCGCTGCCAGCGTCGACGTAAGCGCCATCAATGTAGAGTTTTTGCGTTCCGAAACGGGCCATAGTGTCCTCGCAAGTGCAGTGTGTGGTTGGCTGCCGCGTCACGCTCCTGCCGGTTGGCTGGTCGCTGCGCGCGGCTGTTCAGAGGCCTGGTCGGTTGTGCCCAGGGACTGCTGTTTCGCCAGTTGTAGATCCATGTATTCGTAAGCGATGCGTATCGCCTGGTCGGTGTCGAATGCATCCCCCGACAGGGCGCCACGCAACCACAGGCCGTCGATCAGGGCTGCCAGCCCGCGGGCAGCCTTGCGCGCATGGTAGAGCGGCAGGGCGCGGCGGAACTGACAGCACAGGTTGGAATACAGACGGTGATCGTTGATCCGCTGCAACCTGTGCAAAGACGGTTGGTGCATGCTGGAGGCCCAGAAGGCCAACCAGGTTTTCATTGCCGGGCCATTCACCTGGCTCGCATCGAAGTTGCCTTCGATGATCACCTTCAGGTGGGCACGCGGGCTGTCGTCCGTGAGTGCCTGACGACGCGCGATCACACCCTCGTTGAGCATGTTCATGATGTGGCGCATCGTCGCTGCGATCAGGCCGTTCTTGTCCTGAAAGTAGTGACTGATGATGCCGTTCGACACGCCGGCCAAACGGGCAATCAGCGCAATGCTGGCATCGCCCAGTCCGACCTGATCGACCGCCTGCAATGTGGCTTCGATCAACTGCTGGCGGCGGATGGGTTGCATACCGACCTTGGGCATCTTGCTATCTCCTCAGGCCTGCGGGCAGACGACGAGCGGCTGCCTCGGCGAGGCCAGTCTATTTTGTTTTGATTGAACGTTCAATCAATAAAGAATAAGCTCTGCGACAATTTGTGCCATTGACAGTTTTTCAGGCCGTCAAAGGGACACGAATCGACACCCCAGGAAATCGTGTAACCCCCGGAATACAAGGCGTTGACGGGCATGAGCGATGCAAAGGACAGATTCTGCCGAGCGGTCATGGACTGCGCGGTCGGCCCTTGGAGCGGGCCAGGTGGTCTGTGGCGAATGCGCGCACCTTCTGCTGAGTGCGTGGCAAGGCGACAGGCGGCCGGTCTGTTTTTTTTGCAGCGTTTCGATTCGGGATCACGGTTTCCAGGTGCCTTTTATAACACCTTGCGCAGTAGGGCTATTGCACCAATTGCGCGGGACATAACTGTTTAGCCTCCACTGCCGCACTGCCCGGAGCATTCGTGCAATGAGTTCTGCCTCCCTGACAACCCCCCCCGCCGAGCGGGTACGGGTCAACCGCGTGGTGTTCTACACCTCGGCGCTGATGATCCTCGTTCTGACTGCCCTGCTGATCGCTGTCCCCGAAGCCGCTGGCCAGGCGCTGGGCGTCGCCCAGAAATGGCTGACCCGTACCTTCGGCTGGTACTACATGCTGGTGATCTGCGGTTACCTGCTGTTCGTCGTCTACCTGGCCTTCTCCGACTACGGCAAGCTCAAGCTTGGCGGCAAGGACGATACCCCCGACTTCAGCTACGGCGCCTGGGCCGGCATGCTGTTCTCCTCGGGCATCGGTATCTCGCTGCTGTACTTCGGCGCCTCCGAGCCGCTGGACCATTACTTCAACCCGCCAGAAGGCACCCCAGCCAGCCTCGAGGCCGCGCGCCAGGGCCTGCAGCTGACCTTCCTGCACTGGGGCCTGCACGGCTGGGCGATCTACGCCCTGGTCGGTCTTGCCGTGGGTTACTTCGCCTACCGTCACAACCAGCCGCTGGCGCTGCGTTCGGCGTTGTACCCGCTGGTCGGTGAGCGTTGGGTCAAGGGTGGCGCGGGTCATGCCGTGGACATCTTCGGCATGTTCGTCACCCTGCTGGGCCTGGTGACCAACCTCGGCATCGGCTCGATGCAGGTCGCCTCGGGCCTGGAATACCTGTTCGGCATGGACCACAGCAAGACCAACCTGCTGGTGGTGATCCTGGTCATGGCCGGCGTTGCCACCGTGGCCGCGGTGTCGGGCGTGGAGAACGGTATCCGTCGCCTGTCCAACCTGAACATCCTGCTGTTCAGCGGCCTGCTGATCTTCGTGCTGCTGGCCGGCAACACCCTGCACCTGCTCAACGGCTTCGTGCAGAACATCGGTGACTACCTCAACGGTGTCGTGCTCAAGACCTTCGACCTCTACGTCTATGAAGGCGACAACGACAAATCCGAGCGCTGGCTGGGCCTGTGGACCGTGTTCTACTGGGCCTGGTGGATCTCCTGGGGCCCGTTCGTCGGCATGTTCATCGCCCGTATCTCCAAGGGCCGTACCGTGCGCCAGCTGGTCAGCGGCGTGCTGCTGATCCCGCTGGGCTTCACCCTGGCCTGGCTGTCGATCTTCGGCAACACCGCGCTGGACTTGGTGATCAACCAGGGCGCCGTGGAGCTGGGCAAGACGGCGCTCGAACAGCCGTCGATGTCGATCTACCAGCTGCTGGAGTTCTTCCCGGCGGCCAAGATCGTCATCGGTGTGGCAGTGTTCGTCGGCTTCGTGCTGTTCCTGACCCCGGCCGACTCCGGCGCGGTGATGATGGCCAACCTGTCGTGCAAGGGCGGCAAGGTCGACGAAGACGCCCCGCACTGGATGGTGGTGTTCTGGTCGGTGGTCATCACCCTGGTCACCATCGGCCTGCTGTTCGCCGGTAACTTCGAAGCCATGCAGACCATGGTGGTGCTGGCCGGCCTGCCGTTCTCGGTGGTCCTGGTGCTGTTCATGTTCGGCCTGATGAAGGCCATGAAGCAGGACGTCGCGGTCGAGAGTGAGCGCGCCGAACTGGCCGCCCGTGGCCGTCGCGGCTTCAGCGAGCGCCTGAGCCAGCTGGACCTGCAACCGACCCAGGCCGTGGTCCAGCGCTTCATGGACAAGCAGGTCAGCCCGGCGCTGAAAGAGGCCGCCGAGCAGCTGCGCACCCTGGGCTTCGAGGTCGAGACCCGTGTTGGCCAGTCGCGCAACATGATGGGCCTGCGGGTGATGATGGAAGAGGGCAACCCGTTCGTCTACGAAGCCAGCCTGGACGGCTACATGGCCGCGCCTAGCGAGGCGCCGGTCGAGGGCGAGCCGGAAGTGCGCCAGCGCTTCTACCGTGCCGAGGTCTACCTGCACGACGGCAGCCAGGAGTACGACCTGATGGGCTTCACCCGTGAGCAGATCGTGCGTGACGTGCTCGATCAGTTCGAAAGCCACCGCCAGCTGCTGGGGCGCGTGTATAGCTGATCACGGCTGAAGTGAGCGAGGGGCCCGGCGCGCAAGCGTCGGGCCCCTTGTCGTTTCGGGTGGGCAATATGTAGTGCCTGCCCCGTGCGGGGGCGGGGGCATGGTGGCGGCTCATCCATGAGCGGAGCCCTTGCATGAGCAATACCTCGACCCAGATCTTCGACTTCAAGCGCGCCGTTGCCAGGCAGTTCGCAGACCGCCCGACCCTGCGTCAGGTTGTCAGCCGGCAACTGCTGCAAGTACTGCTGACGGAGCTGCCCTGGCTGGCTTTCGTCGAGCCAGCGTTGGAATCAGCCGATCCGCTGATCCTGGACAGCCCTGATCCCGATAGCGAGTACTGGACCACCGCCTCGCTGGTGGATGTCGTGCTGCAGGCGATGCTCGACGGCACACCGTTGGACCTGGAAGCTATCGACGGGCGTCATCACAACCTCGGCCTGGCAGGTCTACACCGTTTCCCCGGCTCGCACAACGCGCTGGACACGCGTCGCCTCACGGGTATTTCTCCGGCGCTCAACGCATTGCCGGCAGCAGTGATCGAGCACTTCTGCCAGGCTCAGGTCGACTACTGGCGCGAGCCGGGCAGCTCAGGCAAGAGTCGCGACAGCTGGTTTCAGCTGATGCTGAAAATGGCGCTGTTGCGCAATCTGCCGCTGCATGGGCTGGACGACCAGCAGCAAGCCTGTGTCCGAGGCTTGATCCGCGGCGGCGATGACCAACCTTCGGTGTTCGTCGTGGAGGCGAAGCTGACCGCGGATGGACAGCAGTACCCGCTGATGCAGCCTGGCTTGCTGTTGGCGGGAGAGTGGGATGAGCGTGAGGTCGTGCTGTGGTGCGCGCCGTCGAGTCAGGTCAGGGCTTTCGCGGCGCTGGATGATTTCGCCCTGGCGTTGCGTGACGAGCTTGCATTGCGTTACCGGTTCACCGCCATGACCTGGGATCGTCACGAGCTCGAAGGCAATGTTTTCGCCCAGCTGAGCGCATTGCTGCTCGGGCATATGCTTGAAGGTATCGGGCAACTGCGCTTGCAGGGATTGACCCTGGCCCGGCTGGAAGACCTGTTCGCGGATCTGAGCGACCCTGCGCAGTGGTTCGTGGGCGGCTACTTCGTCGAAGAGGACAGTTCGTCTGCGGTGCCGCCAGGCATAGGCCTTGCGTCGGCGAGCGACAGCTTTGCCTATCAGTCGGGGTTGTTGGACCTGGCCCTGGACCAGGCTGACGCAGAAGGTGTGGCGGCCCTGGACGGCGTGCTCGACCTGCGGGCCTATGCCCGTCAGCAACTGCGCAAGCAGATGCTCGAGGACTATCCGGTGGATGCCAACTACTTCCCCGATGAGCTGGTCCTGGAACTTCAGGTCGGCAAAGGCATGCCGGGTGGTGCAGGCATTGGCAGCGGCGGTGGAGAACCTCTGGTGCCGGCGGGCGAGATGACGCTGACCGAGTTCGCCATTGCCAATCTCGGCGCCCTGGGCGATGCCACCATCAAGCGCATCAGGCACACCCACGATCAATTGGTCACGTCCTGGATGAACGCCGCGTACCTGAAGAGGCTCGTGCAGGCTGTCGACATCGGTGGCCGTTATCCAGCTTACGTGGCCAATGCACTGGACGATCCGGCGAGCCGCTCCGAACGTACCCGGCGTTTCGCCCGGGAATGGCGCCAGTCCCTGCGGTTCACCGCCCTGCAGGCAAAACTCGACCGCAAGATTACCGAAGCAGGCCTGCAGTGCGTCCTCGACCTGTGCAAAGGCAGCTTCGACGCGGCGACGCAATCCGGCGGGTTGATACCGCTCGCCTTCAAGCGGCAGCAGTCGTCGGTTCGTTACGATCTGGTGCAGGGGATGTACGTGCTGTTTTCCACGGCGCCTTCACTGGTGCTGCTCTACCGCCCGCTCTACCAGACCGATCCGCTGCGCCAGTATGCCGATATCGACACGATGATGGCGGCGATTCGCACATTGGATACGTTGCAGCAGAGCATCCTGACCTGGATGGACCCGGATGTTCGCCCTGTCTATGACAACGGTGGATTTGCCGAGCCACACATCACCCATGTCGGTATCGACCCCTATCAGTTGCCCGAGCGGCCAGGGCCTGTTCGATTCGACGCGCACCTTTGGTTGAGTGATGTGGACGAGAAACTCTACGCAGCGAACCGGGCGGTGCTGGTGACCCTTGCCGATCGCCAGAGCACATCCAATGCCGAGCAGCGTTGGGCGACCCTTGGAAAAGGCGCCTGGCTGCTGTTTGATGTGGCCACCTTGCTGGTCCGGGGGCCAGTGGCCACTGTGGCCTGGCTGGTTCAGACCCTCGCCAGCCTGCAGGGTGACGGCCAGGCCCTGGAGCGGGGCAGTGAGTTCGAGCGGGAGGCGGCCACCGTCGATCTGCTTGTCAACCTGGGCATGACGCTGCTGCATGCACGGCTGCCGCGCGCAGAGGTGGCTGGGACGATTTCGACGCCCGATGCCAAGGCGTTCGACGGGCGACCGGCGCAGGAGGGTGGCCATGCGGCAGCCAGGGTCGAGCCGACGCAAGGCAAGGTGGGTATGCCGGGACCGCTCGCCATGCCGGATGGGCTGGCTATCGACTTTTCCTGGCGGGGCAACCAGGGGTTCAACTGGCTGGCTCCAGAGCAGCGCAAGGCGTTGATGGCGATGCGCGCGAGCATCGTGGTGGAGGGGCTGTCACCTTCGTCGACAGGCTTGTATGAGATTGGCGGTCAACAGTATGTCGCCATGCTCGGCGAGGTGTTCGCCGTGCAAGTGGCAGGTGAAGAAGTCAGGGTCATCGGTGCGGCCCGCAAGAAGGGGCCGTGGCTGGTGTTCGAGCAAGGCGCCTGGCGAATCGATGCCCGCTTGCGCCTCAGTGGTGGCATGCCAAGGGAACGCCTGGCGCAACAGTTTGCCAAGTTGCAATCTAGAACCGATGGGCTGGCCGAAACGGCCAATGTCGAAATGAAGGAATTCCATCGGCTCACGCGCGAGGTTATCAAGGCCGAGGAGCGAATCAGGCACCTGGGCGGGCTGAAGGAGGAGGAAGCGCGTCGGCGGCTGGAGGCCGAGCAGATCAAGGACGGCACATTCGACATGGCCAGCTCCGACAGGATCATGGCTTCCTACGAGCAGCGATATGCCGCGCTCGACATCGAGCAGGATCACCTGCGTCTGCAGGCAGTCGCCCAGGCTGAGCAGGTGGTGCGGCTGGATCGCGAGCAGTGCGACATCCTGCAGTCCATGCTCGAGCCCAAGTACGGCAGCTACCGAAAAGCGGGGTTCGCCCAGACGCTCCAGCTGCAAAGAGAGACGTTGATCGCCGGGCTGATCCGTAACAGCGATTTCATTCTCAGTGAGTTGCAGCACCTGGCGAATTTTCCGCGGATGACTGAATTGGCCGCGCAGTTCGACGCGGGTGTGGGAGCGCAGGTACGTCAGCAGTACCGGCAATTTCGTGCAGAGCTTGCAAAGGTCATAGAGATTCAGGAACGCATGCTGGTCGCCCAGGGCGCTCTGGACGAGTTGCTTGCTGGCGTGCCGGACGAACTGAATCTTGGCCTGGGTGGCATACAGTGGACGGTTGGACAAGTGGTCGCCAAGCGCAGCTTTACCACCATCGACCTGCGCTTTCACCACGCCCTGAATCTGGCCGACCTCGCGCTGCACCTGGATGGCGGTCAGCGCCAGTTGTTCAGGTACCGGGAAGACCTCGCAGCCGACACGCTTCGAGGGGCGGCCACCGCTCACGGTGAGTCACTGATGTCGAGCCTGGGCGTAGCCGACAGGATCAGCATTCTCCAGCAAGCCTGGGACGCCTATGCAGCGGCGATCGTCAACGCCCAGCACCTGGAACGCACGGGCGGGGCCCTGGTCGAGGTTGACATGCTCCAGCGTTACCGGACCCACATGCAGTTGCTCAAGGATGATGCCGGACGCCGTCTGGTGGATGCGCTCTGCGAACAGGATGGCGCACTGACAGCGCCCAGGAGAGTGCCTTATCCGAGGGCGGCGGTCCCCCAGCGGGCGTTGCGCAATAACGACGGTCTGTTGGTCGTTGCCACGCAGGTGGAGGGACAGGCGGCGTGGGAGGTTCAGGATCCGCTCAGCAAGAAAGCGCTACAGGTGTTTGAACTGACGGATGGTGAATGGCACCAGCGTGAGGAGACAGCCGAGGTGCCGCCGGTCGAGGGCGAGGCGGAGGATATCGAAGGGCTCTTGTCGTCATTGCTCGAGGATAAACAGGATGTGCTCGCCATCGCCGAGGCCTATGTGAGGGATGACGTCAACGGCCAGGCCATAGAGCGCTTGTTGAAGCGCCAGATCGAAAAAATGCAGGAAGCGGCTGCCGTGCTGGCCGAGCAGGGCGTGAGTGAGGTGCGGACCGCACCTCTGAGCGCCGCTGTGACCGATTTCGAGGTACAGCGTATTCGCCTGCTGACTGAACTGTACGGCAAGACCCGCTACCCGACCGCGCAGGGGTTGCGCTTCCTCCATGATCAGGGGCTGATCAAGGTGGATTACGTCAGGCGGGACACGTCGATTGCTACCAGTCCCTTCGACGAGTTCAGGATCACTCGCCTGAATGCCCCAGGGGCAACGAAGGGTCGTAGCCTCTGGGCGGCGCATTTCCATCTGGCATCACAGTCCGCGCCTTTGGATGCGTTTATCCATGGGCATCTGAAGGTCTGGAGCCAGCGTTTCATGGGGCGACAGTACGAAGCGGTCAGTGGCGAGCGGGTGCACAGGGGGCGACTTACTGCAGCCGATGTGGCGGGAATCATTCCCCTGAGCTGACGGAGCGGCCCTGTCTGCAAGCAGGCAGGGCCCTGGGTCATCGCTCCTGCGCGGGCAACAACTCGCGGTGAGTCGACGCCACCTGCCTGTCGAGATCGATGGCGCGGCTACAGAGTATCGCCGGCAACCGTGATGCCTGAATGACCTGGGTGGGTGTCAGGGCGCGGCGGTAACCGAAGTCGCTGTCGCAGTCCATCCGGTCCGCAGCGCCGTACTTGACCAGGTAGTGGCTCAGGTAGGGCTGCTCGGAATGCCAGTCGACGATGACGTGGCCCTGCTCGTGACGATCAAGGCTGTAGCGGACCTCAGGAAGCCCCGCCGGAATCACTTCGACGGGCAAGCTCAGGGCGTTGGCCAGCAGCGCCGGAAAGGGACGCTGCTCAGGCGATTGCACGCCGACCAGGCACAGGTAGTAGCGGCCAGGCTCGCTGCCGATCGGGTCGTCGATGCGCCGTTCGCTGGCGGAGATCGTGCCGCTGTAGCCAACCGCGTCCTCGCACTCGAGCGCGTCGCGCACCTGCTTGTAGCGGTAGCGCGGAGTATCGATCTTGAGGGTCAGGTCCCAGGTGGCGGCCGATAAGTCGTTGCCAAGTCGCCTGAGCAGGCGGGCCGGTCCTTGCTGGGTGATCTGGAAGCCGGGTAGCAGGGCGCATTGTTCGAAGCTCAGGTCGGCGTGACCCTGGTGAAAGCAGCCGAGCACACGTTGGACCGGGATGGCGTAGTTGTTCTGCGTTGCGCCGAAGGGCGCGCTGTTGACGACGCTGACCAGGTGTCCGCTCGCCTGGTCGATTACCGCGCTGCCCGAGGCGCCTTTGCCGCTGCTTGGGCAGTCGTTCACCTTGAGCTTGCGCCAGACCCAGGGAAACTCGGTCACGCTGGCCTGGTCCTGCTCTGTGCACTGGACCGCGCGCAGTCCTGAGTCTGGGTTGCTGGCCTCACCTACCATCACCACCGCGCTGCCTGGGGCTGAGCTGGAACCCAGTTTCAGCGGCTGGATACCTGCGGCCATTACCTGGGCGAGGCTGGCGTCCAGTTCCACCAGCGCCAGGTCGCTGCCCTGCATGCTGCTCCAGAGCGTGCGCTTGAGTGCGAAGCTTGGGCGCGTGTTCGGGGTGTCGGCGAAGTAGTTGAAGGTGATCGTGCCCTGGGCCGGCTGATCGTGGATGATCCGGCCATTGCGGGTGTCCAGGCAGTGGCCGCTGGTCAGCAGGTAGGCGGGACCTGTCTTGGTGGGTTCGGTGCCGCCGCTATCGATCAGTGTGGCAATGCATTGGTCGCCATTCGCCAGGTTCAGACGGCCGATGCCACTCCAGTGGGCGTGCTCGCCGTGGGCATTGTCCAGCAGTGTCGGCGTATCGGTGGTGTCTGCGAGTGTTGTGGTTATGGCCCAGGGCATGGCCAGGGCAAGGAGAGTGGTGGTTAACGTTGGCATCGGGTGAGCTCCTGTAGGGATGACCGATGCGAGCGTGCCTAGGGGGATGGGGCGTCAGGTGGTGCTTATGGATATGCGTGATAGGCGGCATGGGTATCACCAGCGAGGGAGCGGGATTGGCCCGCGATGCCCTGCCAGCACCGGCTTCGCCGGTGATCGCGGGGCTAGCCCGCTCCCACGTTGGTCTGGATCGGGCGACGCTTCAGCGATTGCTGTAGCGGCCCTGGTGGCCATGGGCGGGCATGGCCTGGTTGCCGCGTTCGGCGATCATCTGCGGCAGACCGATCAACTCGATGCCCTGGGCCTTGAGTCGGGGGATTTCACGAGCCAGCACCTCCAACGTCTGCGGATAGGGGTGGCCGATCAGCACCGCAGAGCCTTGCTTGCGGGCCTGGGCGATGCCTAGCTGAAGCTGTCCGCTTATCGCCTCCGTGGTGCGCACGTCATCGAGAAATACATCCCTTGAAACATGGGCCAGGCCAACCGCCTGGGCCTCGGCCGCCGCCACGGTGGCGGCGCTGGTGCGGCTGTCGACGAAGAACAGGTGGCGGCGTTGCAGTTCCTCCATCAGCCAGCGCATTGGTTCACGCTGGGCGGTCATGCGGCTGCCCATGTGGTTATTGATGCCGGCGGCGTAGGGCACCTTGGCCAAGGCGGCGTCCAGGCGCCGGGCCAGTTCCTCGATCGCCGTGCCGGGGTGCCAGGCGTAGGGGCCGTTGGCCGGGTCCATGGGCATGTGCAGGATCACCGTGCGCCCGGCCTTGTGGGCCTGGCGGGCGAAGTCGGTGGCGTGGGGCGTGTCGGGCATGATCGCCATCGTGACCGGGCCGGGCAGGGCGAGGGTGCGGCTGTCACGCTCGCTGCTCTGGCCCAGGTCGTCGATGATGATGCTCAGGTAGGCCTTGCCCGGCGCCGCCTGGGCGGCACCGAACATGAGGCAGAACAGCGTGAACAGCAGGTAACGCATGGGAAGCGGTCAGTCGCCCTTGGTGATGTTCAGGCCCTTGAGCAGGCTGAGGGCCTGGCTGAGCTGGAAGTCGTTGTCCTGCGGGCGATCCTTGCGCTTGCTGCTGCCGCTCGGGCGGTCGGCGCCGCCGTTGCCGTTGCCCAGGTGGCCCTGCAGGTCGGCTTCCTTGAAGTTGTCGTTGTCGGCCTCGGCGGTGAGCTTGGCCGGACGCACCTCGATGTCCGGGACGATGCCCTGGGCCTGGATCGAGCGGCCGTTGGGGGTGAAGTACAGCGCGGTGGTGAGCTTCAATGCACGGTCGTTGGCCAGCGGCAGCACGGTCTGCACCGAGCCCTTGCCGAAGCTGTCGGTGCCCATCAGCACGGCGCGTTTCTGGTCCTGCAGGGCGCCGGCGACGATTTCCGAGGCCGAGGCGCTGCCGCCGTTGATCAGCACCACCAGCGGCACGCCTTCGCTGGCGTCGGCCGGGTCGGCGGAGTAGCGCAGCTCGGAGTTGGCGATGCGGCCCTTGGTGTAGACGATCAGGCCCTTGGTCAGGAAGTGGTCGGCCACCTCCACCGCCGACTGCAGCACGCCGCCGGGGTTGTTGCGAAGGTCCAGGACCACGCCGCGCAGCTTCTTGCCGTTGTCCTTGCGCAGCTTGGCCAGGGCCTTGCCCACCTCGTCGCCGGTCTTGACCTGGAACTGGGTGATACGGATGTAGCCGTAGTCGTTCTCCAGCAGCTGGCTCTTGACGCTCTTGACCTGGATCACCGCGCGGGCCAGCGTCACGTCGAACGGCGTGCCGCCGTCGCGCACCAGGGTCAGGGTGATCTTCTCGCCGATCTTGCCGCGCATCTTGTCCACGGCCTCGGTCATGGTCTGGCCGCGGGTCGGCGCGCCGTTGATCTTGACGATCAGGTCGCCGGCCTCGATGCCGGCGCGGGAGGCCGGGGTGTCGTCGATGGGCGAGACCACCTTGACGAAGCCGTCTTCCATGCCCACTTCGATGCCCAGGCCGCCGAACTCGCCGCTGGTGCTTTCCTGCAGCTCCTGGAAGTCCTCGGGGCCAAGGTAGGCCGAGTGCGGGTCGAGGTTGCTGAGCATGCCCTTGATGGCGTTCTCCAGCAGGGTCTTGTCGTCGACAGGCTCCACATAGGCGGCCTTGATGCGGTCCATGACCTCGGCGAAGGTGCGCAGTTCTTCCAGCGGCAGGGGCGCCTTGGCGGTCACCTCGGTGGCCGGCACCGCAGCCGACTTGGCCGCTGGCTTGGCCGGCTCGGCAGCAACGGCCAGGGGCGCGCCGATGACCAGGGCAATGGTCAGGGCCAGCTGGGTGAGGCGAGGCGAGTGCAGCATGTCGAACGAACTCCTGATCCTGTTGGTGCTCCCGTCGGGAGCATCGGCGCCGCCGTTTCGTGGGCAGCGCCGTAAAAGTAGCATTATCCAGTGTCCTGTCTCGGAAATAAGCTGTTCACTTTTGGCGGCGTCTTGGGCGCCCGGCCGGCGTTGCCACTCCTCGCCATAGCCCCGCTATGACTCGTCGCGGCGCCTTGGCCGAACACCCAAGCCACTCGCCAAAAGAGAACGTATTTCCGAGACAGGACACTAGCCTCGGCACCATTGCGCGGGGTCGGTGGGCCGCCCCTGCTGGCGAATAGCGAAATACAGACCGGCGTTGTCCTGGCCACCGCTGTCGCCGACGGTGGAGATGGCATCACCGGCCTTGACGATGTCGCCGGCGCTCTTGAGCAGGCTCTGGTTGTGGCCGTACAGGCTCAGGTAGCCATTGCCATGGTCGAGAATGACCAGAAGTCCAGCGCCGCGCAACCAGTCGGCGAACACCACGCGCCCGCCGTGCACGGCGCGTACCTGGGTGCCGGCGCTGGCGCCGATCATCACCCCGTCCCACTTGGCCCGGGCATCGCCACCGCGGGTATCGCCGAAGCGTGCCAGCAATCGACCATTGACCGGCCATGGAAGTTTGCCCCGGGCCGCAGAAAAAGCGCCACCGTAGCTGGCGCCATCGCTGGAAACCACCGGGCCGAGGGTGGTGCGGGCCTTCTTCGGCGCCTCCTCGGGCTCCTGGGCACGGGCCGCCGCGGCCAGGGCCTGCTCCTTGCGGCGTTTTTCTTCTTCCTGCCTGGCCAGCAGGGCGCGCTGGCGTGCTTCCTCGGCCTCGCGGGCCTGGCGGGCCAGGGTTTCCTCGATGGTCTTGAGCACCTTGCCCAGGTCGGCCTGGTCCTGCTCGCGGCTCTGCAGCTTCTGGTCGCGCTCTTTCATGTCGCTGTTGAGCTTGGCCAGCACCTGCTGGCGCTTGTCGCGTTCGGCCACCAGCGCCTGACGGCGACCGTCGAGGTCGGCGCGTTGGGTCAGCAGCTGTTCCTGCTGGCGGGCGATGTCCTGCTCGACGTTGGCCAGCTGGCGCAGCGTCTCGTTGAAGGCGCGCAACTGGTCCGTGCGCGCCTTGCTCAAGTAGTCGTAATACGTGAGGGTACGGGCGAACTTCTCGGGGTTCTGCTGGTTCAGCAGCAGCTTCAGATATTCTTCGCGGCCATTGTTCTGGTAGGCCGAACGGGCCTGGATGGCAATCAGGCGTTGCTGTTCAACGCGGGCGCTCTGGAGTTTTTTTTTCTCGTGATCAAGGCGCTCCAGCTCGCCCTCGGTCTTTTTTAGTTCTTGCTGCAGTGCCTCCACCTGTTTCTCGAGGGTGCCGATGTCGGTCTCGGTGGACTTGAGGTCTTTCTGCACGCCGGCTTTCTCCTCCTGGAGCTTGCCCAGCATCTTCTTCAGCTCGGCGATGTCCTGGCGGGTGGCGTCCAGCTGCTGCTGGGTCTGCGCGCGCTCGTCGGCGAAGGCCGGGGTGAGCAGGCATGACAGGGCTAGTAAGAAGAGGGCGCGGAGCATGGGGTTTGGCGTACCGGGGATGGAGACTGGCCTAGTATGCCCTTGCGGGCCTGCAAAAAAAACGCCCCGCGGCGTGGGCGGCGGGGCGTTGGTCTGGAAATCATGGGTAAAGCGGGTTAAAACCCTCGTGGGAGCGGGCTTGCCCCGCGATAGCGTCTTGCGCTGGATCATCACTGGCGCAGATGACGCCATCGCGGGTCAAGCCCGCTCCCACGGGCTGTTACTGATCGATCAAGATCGAGGTGCCGGTCATCTCGACCGGCTTTTCCAGCCCCAGCAGCTTGAGCATGGTCGGCGCCACATCGGCCAGCACGCCGCCTTCGCGGACCTTGACCTGACGCTTGCCGACATAGATGAACGGCACCGGCTCGCTGGTATGGGCGGTGTGCGCCTGGCCGGTGCACTCGTCTTCCATCTGCTCGACGTTGCCGTGGTCGGCGGTGATCAGCGCTTCGCCGCCGACCTTGTCCAGGGCCTCGACGATACGGCCGACGCAGACGTCCAGGGCCTCGACGGCCTTGACCGCCGCTTCGAACACGCCGGTATGGCCGACCATGTCGCCGTTGGCATAGTTGACCACGATCACGTCATAACGCTGCTGCTCGATGGCCTCGACGATGCGGTCGGTGACCTCGGGAGCGTTCATTTCCGGCTGCAGGTCGTAGGTGGCGACCTTCGGCGACGGGATCAGGATGCGTTCTTCGCCTTCGAACGGCTCTTCACGACCGCCGGAGAAGAAGAAGGTGACATGGGCGTACTTCTCGGTCTCGGCGATACGCAGTTGGGTCTTGCCGTTTTTCGCCAGGTATTCGCCCAGGACATTGTCCAGGCTGGACGGGGCAAAGGCGGCTGGCGCCGGAATTTTCGCCGAATACTGGGTCAGGCCGATGTACGCCGCCAGCTTGGGCAGGCGTGCGCGTGGGAATTCATTGAAGTCCGGCTCGACGAATGCCCGGGACAGCTCGCGGGCGCGGTCGGCGCGGAAGTTCATGAAGATGACCGCGTCGCCATCCTCGACCTTGACGGCTTCACCAATGCGCGTGGCCTTGACGAACTCGTCGTTCTCGTCGCGGGCGTAGGCGGCTTGCAGGCCGGCAAGGGCGCTGTCGGCGGTGTATTCGGCGGCGCTGTCGACGATCAGGTTGTAGGCGGCGCTGACGCGGTCCCAGCGGTTGTCGCGGTCCATGGCGTAGTAGCGGCCGATCAGGCTGGCGATGCGGCCCTTGCCCAGGCGGGCGAAGGTGGCGTCGAGCAGTTCGATCGACGACTGGGCGCTGCGCGGCGGGGTGTCGCGGCCGTCGAGGAAGGCGTGCAGGTAGATCTTCTCGGCGCCACGCTGCGCGGCCAGCTCGGCCATGGCGATCAGGTGATCCTGGTGGCTGTGCACGCCGCCGTCGGAGAGCAGGCCGAGGATGTGCACGGCCTTGCCGGCGCCGACGGCCTTGTCCACCGCGCCGCCGAGCACGGGGTTCTCGAAGAACTCGCCGTCACGGATGGCCTTGGTCACCCGGGTGAAGTCCTGGTACACCACGCGGCCGGCGCCGAGGTTCATGTGACCGACTTCGGAGTTGCCCATCTGCCCGTCGGGCAGCCCCACGTCCATGCCGGAGCCGGAGATCAGGCCATGCGGCTGGGTGGCGCGCAGGCGGTCGTAGACCGGCGTGTTGGCAGCGAAGATGGCGTTGTATTCGGGGCTTTCGCTGTGACCGAAGCCATCCAGGATGATCAGGACCAGGGGTTTAGGCGTACTCGTCATCAATCAAACTCACGGTTGTTCAAAGATGATAAAGACACGCATTTTAGGGCAAATCCGCCAGCGACGGCGAATATTCCTCCCCTTGCCCGACCAGCGCGGTCAGGCATGCAACATGAAGACGCGTTTGCCGCAAGCCCAGTGGGCTTTGGCGGTCATGGGGCGCTGTGTATACTGGCCGCCATTTTCAATCGCCTGGAACACCCCTGATGGTTGCTCACCTGATTCAATTCGCGACAGATCACTACATCCTGGTGGCCATTTTCGTCGTCCTGCTGGTCCTGCTGCTGATCAACGAAGTCCGCCGTGGCGGCCAGAGCCTGAGCAACGGCCAGCTGACCGCCCTGGTCAACGCCGACAAGGCCGTGGTGATCGATATCCGTACCGCCAAGGAATACTCGGCCGGGCATATCGTCGGTGCGCTGAACATTCCCCAGGACAAAGTCGCCGGCCGTATGAGCGAGCTGGAAAAACACAAAGAGAAGACCCTGATCGTCGTCGACGCGATGGGCCAGCAGTCCGGCACCCTGTGCCGCGAACTGCTCAAGGCTGGTTACACCGCCGCCAAGCTCAGCGGTGGCGTTTCCAGCTGGAAAGCCGATAACCTGCCCCTGGTGAAGTGATATGAAGCCCGTCATCGTCTATTCCAGCGACTACTGCCCCTACTGCATGCGCGCCAAGTACCTGCTCGAGAGCAAGGGCGTGGCGTTCGAGGAGATCAAGGTCGACGGCAAGCCCCAGGTTCGCGCCGAAATGAGCCAGAAGGCCGGCCGTACCTCGGTGCCGCAGATCTGGATCGGCAGCACGCACGTCGGTGGATGCGATGACCTCTATGCCCTGGAGCGCGCGGGCAAGCTCGACGCGCTGCTGGCGGCCTGATTCGCACTGCATTCAAGAACATTAGGAAAAGGATCTGCCATGACCGAGCAACAGACCAACGGCGCCACTGACGCCAACGCTCCACAATTCTCCCTGCAGCGCATCTACGTGCGCGATCTGTCGTTCGAGGCCCCGAAAAGCCCGCAGATCTTCCGCCAGCAGTGGGAACCGAGCGTCTCGCTGGACCTGAACACCCGCCAGAAGGCCCTGGAAGGCGACTTCCACGAAGTCGTGCTGACCCTGTCGGTGACCGTCAAGAACGGCGACGAAGTGGCCTTCATCGCTGAAGTGCAGCAGGCCGGCATCTTCCTGATCGCCAATCTGGACGCCTCCTCGATGAGCCACACCCTCGGCGCGTTCTGCCCGAACATCCTGTTCCCGTACGCCCGCGAGACCCTGGACAGCCTGGTGACCCGTGGCTCGTTCCCGGCGCTGATGCTGTCGCCGGTCAACTTCGACGCCCTGTACGCGCAAGAAATGCAGCGCATGCAGGAAGCCGGCGAAGTGCCGACCGTGCAGTAATCGCTGTAACAAGAAAGGGCGACTTCGGTCGCCCTTTTTTGTTCGTCTTTTAGCAAGGCTTAGCTTCGTGGGAGCGGCGGTGCGCCGATGCGACTTGCCCCGCGATAGGCCCTTTCAGGCAAACCCCTGCTGCCGCCACGCCTCGTACACCGTCACCGCCACGGTATTGGACAGGTTCAGGCTCCGGCACCCCGGCCGCATCGGCAGGCGCAAGCGCTGCTCGGGCGCCAGGCTGTCCAGCACCTCGGCCGGCAGGCCACGGCTTTCAGGCCCGAACAGGAAGGCGTCACCGGGCTGGTACTCGACCTCATGGAACGGGTGCGAGCCCTTGGTGGTGAAGGCGAACAGCCGTGGCTGGTTCAGGCTTTCCAGGCAGTCGGCCAGGCTTTGATGGCGCTTGAGCGTGGCATACTCGTGGTAGTCCAGCCCTGCCCGGCGCAGGCGCTTGTCGTCCAGTTCGAAGCCGATCGGCTCGATCAGGTGCAGGTCGCAGCCGCTGTTGGCGCACAGGCGGATGATATTGCCGGTATTCGGCGGAATTTCTGGTTGAAAAAGGATGACGTGAAACATGCACGGCTCCAAGCATGAAGATGACGGGCATTCTACCCCCGAACCCGACCCGCGTTCGAAGGCCTTCCCGCGGGTGATCCTGTCGCTGGCGATTGTCGGGCTGATGGTCGGCATGATGATCGGCCGCCTGACCACTCCGGAGGAACGGGTGCTCGAGCAGGTGCAGGTGGTGCAGGATGGCCTGGACCTGTGGTTCAACGAAGAGCCCAGGCTGCATGGCGAGAACGTCCAGGGCACCGTGGCCATCGTGTTCGAAGCCCAGGGCAAGACCCAGCGGGGTCAGCTGACGCTGCAGGACAAACCGGTGGGCTGGCGCCTGCAGAAGAGTGAGGAGGGGCTGGTGCTGACCGTGGTGGCCGCCCGCCCCCTGCGCGGCGAGTGGAACGCGACGGAGGAGGCGGGGCGCTGGCGGGTGCAGGTGAGGCTGCACGAATAAAAGAGGGGATTTCCCGGCCTGCCTGTACCGAGGTCCCCAAAACTGGAGGTACTGGGTACTTAGCAGGGAGCGTGCCAGGTCTGGTCGGCCCAGAAATGCGGTGTTCTGGTCATTTTTCGAGGGGTTATGAGGACTAATCTGCCTTTTGCTGGTGCATATGGCACAGCAACGGTGCAAAGGGGCTCTATCCGGTAGAAGTAGACATCAGGCGGGGGAGGCTTCTACCGGGACCTGATAATTTTGCCAGTATCGGACACTGAGTAGCCTCGGTTAGCTTTCGTCTCATGATTCCATGGTCCTGTGGGAGCGACTGTTTATGAGCCTGTACTTGCCGATACTCGATCACCAGCGATCACCGTTTTGGGGAAGCAATTTCTCCAGAGCGTATACGCCATATGGTGCCACTGCCGTTTCAGATGGACCGATGCTCGGCTTTTGCGGACAACCTAGTGATAAGGTGACCGGCAGTTATCTGCTGGGTAATGGCCACCGTTGCTATTCTCCAGGGCTATTTCGGTTTCAATCTCCAGATCAGTTAAGTCCATTTGGTAAGGGTGGTATAAATGCGTATGCCTATTGTGGTGGCGATCCTGTAAATCGGTGGGATCCTAGCGGTCAAGTTATTGAATCTGGATTAAATATCACGCTGGCCTTGTTCGCTGCTCGCGACGCAGGGAAGACTGTTCACCAGACAAATACCTCGGGGCGCGCAATTGTCGCTGAACAGCGCCACTCCACTGATCCCAATGTTCTGAATAAGGTGAAGCCAACACTGTCAAGGCAGATTGGTGAGACGTCGGCAGTTGTGGTACCTGTGGTTGCAGCTGTTGGGACGGGAGTAAGTTTAGCCACTGGAGGGGCCGCTCCAGCGCTGTTAGGGACGGTTGGTACAATTGCTGGAGTTGTGGCGTTGGTCTTTTCGAAGGGTGCAAAGCGCCGTGAGAATAAATTAGCAAAAGATGAATACTACTACCTGAATCACAGTACAGGTCAGGAAGCTAATAGGGTTGCCGCTGTGTTTAATGATGTTAAGGATAGGATCAATCAAGACATCAGCCGAGGAGTGTGGCCATCCCCCGATAAAAACGAGAGCTCGATTGATAAGTCATTCAATGCGGTGTTGGAGGTCGGAGAGGAACTGAGGAATTTAGCCTAGTGTGCCTGTTTCATCAGGCGTTCGCGAGCGAACTAGCTTATGGGTGCACCTGAGTCAGGAGGGCCATGTGTGGCCCTCTCTTCACCGAAGCACACTCATTAATCAGTGCTCTTCCCCGTCATCATCATCCCCTCCATCCACCTTCATCCCCAACTCCTTGATCTTGCGCGTCAAGGTATTACGCCCCCACCCCAGCAACAACGCCGCATCACGACGCCGCCCGGCCGTATGCTTGAGTGCGGTCTCGATCATGATCCGCTCGAAACTGGGCACGGCGCTGTCGAGCAGGCTCGACTGGCCACGGGCCAGGGCCTGGTCGGCCCACTGACGCAGGGCCTGCTCCCAGTTGGTCACCGGCGCGGCGTCCTGGGGCAGGTTGAGTAATTCCGGCGGCAGGTCGCCGACCAGCACTTCGCGGCTGGAGGCCATCACCGTAATCCAGCGGCAGGTGTTCTCCAGCTGGCGCACGTTGCCCGGCCACGGCAGGTTGCGGATGAACTCCTCGGTCTCCGGCTTGAGCAGCTTGGGTTCCACCGCCAGCTCCTGGGCGGCGCGGCCGAGGAAGTGGCGGGCCAGGGCCGGGATGTCCTCGCGTCGATCCGCCAGGCGCGGGATATGGATACGGATCACGTTGAGGCGGTGGAACAGGTCTTCACGGAACTTGCCGGCCTGCACCAGCGACTCGAGGTTCTGGTGGGTGGCGGCGATGATGCGCACGTCCACCTTCACCGGCACATGGCCGCCGACCCGGTAGAACTCGCCATCTGCCAGTACCCGCAGCAGGCGGGTCTGGGTGTCGGCGGGCATGTCGCCGATCTCGTCGAGGAACAACGTGCCGCCGTCGGCCTGCTCGAAACGGCCGCGGCGCAGGTTGGCGGCGCCGGTGAAGGCGCCTTTTTCATGGCCGAACAGCTCGGATTCCATCAGGTCCTTGGGGATCGCCGCCATGTTCAGGGCGATGAACGGCGACGCCGCACGCGGGCTGTGGCGGTGCAGGGCGTGGGCCACCAGCTCCTTGCCCGTGCCGGACTCACCGTTGATCAGCACGGTGATGTTGGAGTGGCTTAGGCGACCGATGGCGCGGAACACCTCCTGCATCGCCGGCGCCTCGCCGATGATCTCGGGCGTGCGGGCCAGCGCCTGGGGCACTTCCAGGGCTTGCTGCTCCTGGGCATGCTGGTTGGCGCGCTTGACCAGCGACACCGCCTCGTCGACATCGAACGGCTTGGGCAGGTACTCGAAGGCGCCGCCCTGGTACGAGGCCACGGCGCTGTCCAGGTCGGAGTGGGCGGTCATGATGATCACCGGCAACCCCGGGTGCTGTTCGCGGATCTGGGCGAGCAGGTCGAGGCCGCTGGCACCCGGCATGCGGATGTCCGAGATGATCACGTCCGGCTGCTGGCGGGCCAGCCGACCCATGACGCCGTCGGCGCTGTCGAAGCTCTGGGTGGTCATGCCTTCCTGCTGCAGGGCCTTTTCCAGGACCCAGCGGATGGAACGATCATCATCGACGATCCAGACGGTTTCACTTCGGCTCATGGGGCAGTGGCTCCTTGTTCCAGGGGCAGGTAGATCGAGAAGGTGGTGTGGCCGGGGTGGCTTTCGCACTCGATCAGGCCCTGGTGCTGGCTGATGATGTTCTGGGTGATGGCCAGGCCCAGCCCGGTACCGTCCGGGCGGCCGCTGACCATGGGATAGAAGAGGGTGTCCTGCAGTTCCGCGGGGATGCCGGGGCCGTTGTCGACGATCTCGATCCTGGCGACCAGGCGGTGGCGCACATGGCCGATGGTGAACTGGCGCACGGCGCGGCTGCGCAGGGTGATGCGGCCCAGGCGCAGCTCGTTCTGCCCGCCGATGGCCTGCATGGCGTTGCGCACGATGTTGAGCACGGCCTGGATCATCTGCTCGCGGTCGATCAGCACGTCCGGCAGGCTCGGGTCGTAGTCGCGCACCAAGGTGATGCAGCCCTGGCTCTCGGCCTCGACCAGGCTGCACACGCGCTCGAGCACCTCGTGGATGTTGGTCATGGCCAGCGACGGCAACTTGTTCGAGCCGAGCATGCGGTCGACCAGGTTACGCAGGCGGTCGGCCTCTTCGATGATCACGTTGGTGTAGTCGCGCAGGCTCTCGTCCGGCAGTTCGCGGGCCAGCAACTGGGCCGCGCCGCGGATGCCGCCGAGGGGGTTCTTGATCTCGTGGGCCAGGCCGCGCACCAGCATCTTGGTGGTCTCCTGCTTGCTCAGCTGGGCCTCTTCCTTGGTGATGCGCAGCAGGCGGTCACGCGGGTGCACCTCCAGCAACAGCAGGGTCTGGCCCAGGTGCAGGATGGGGGTGACGGCATAGTCGACGGTGATGGTCTGGCCGGTCAGCGAGGTCAGCTGCGCTTCACGCTTGGTGAACGGGTGCGCCTGCTCCACCGCCTGGCGCAATGAATTGAGCGCCTCGGTCGATTCGGTGAACAGCTCGCTGATGAACTGCCCGTGGCTGCGCTGGCCGCTGACGGCCAGCAGCATCTCCGCGGCCGGGTTCATGTATTCCAGGCGCAGTTCAGAGTTGAGCAGCAGCGTGGCCGTGGTCAGGTTGTCCAGAAGCAGACGGTGCTGTGCATCGCTGATGGTCATAAGGCGTCGTTGACCTCTTTTGGCACAGTGGCGCCCAAGAGCTCAGGCCTGGGGCGCGCACGGAAGAGTGCTGGATGCAGTGAAAATGCAAGAACCAAACCAAGGCTCCGAAAAGAAGCGGAAATTCCGGATAGAGACCTGGAATTGCGCGAATTCGAGCCAGAAAGCCCTGGTTTATCGATTCATGTGACCCAAATTGGGATGCATGATGGGGCGTTTTGCGCAGTCATGCACCAATATGGAGCATAGGGCGGTCAGCGCAATTTGCACAGCTGGGCGCTGGCACGAACCAGGGCGAGGTGGCGGGTGGTGTCCTGGGTGCGTTGTTGCAGGGCATCGGCCAAGTGGTTGGCGCAATTGTCCGGCGGGGTCTGGTCAAAGCGGGCGAGGGCGCTCAGCAGCTGTTCCTGCAGCAGGTCCAGTTCAGGGCGCACTTCACTGGCCAGGTCGCGGCGTGGAAGAGCTGGCGCTTTTCGGGCGCGATGCCAGGTGTCGAGCAGGTGGTACTGCAGGAGCTTGTTGGCTTCGATCTGGTCGGCAAAGAAGGCCTCGACGCGTGCCGGATCCAGGTGGTGGGCGACGGCGGCCTGGCGTGCGCCGAGCAATACCTGCTGCTCGCGGACGCTGGCCTGCACGGGTTGCTGGTGATCCCACTTGTGCAGTGCGACCGCTTCGGCCAGGTCCAGGCGCCGGTCGATGGTGGCAAGCAACTGATCCAGGGTTGGCGTGACGCTCGGTGAGGTGGCGCAACCGGACAGGGCGAAGCCGCAGGTGAGGGCGAGGATGGTGGCACGCATGGCGATCTCCTTGGGAATGAAGCCTCGAGTGTCGCCTTTGGCGTTGCGGCGGCTAATAGGTGTTGTTCGATGATGAGGGTATGAAAAAGAAACGGCCTCCCGAGGGAGGCCGTCCTGATGTCATCGACGCGGGGCGCCGACCATATCAGCAGCTGTAGTACAGCTCGTATTCCAGCGGGTGCACGAAGGTGCGGACCTTGATCTCCTCTTCGCTCTTCAGCTCGATGAAGGCATCGATGAAGTCGTCGGAGAACACGCCGCCTTTGGTCAGGAACGCACGGCCCTTGTCCAGCTCTTCCAGGGCTTCCTTCAGGCTGCCGCACACCTGCGGGATGTCCTTGGCCTCTTCAGGCGGCAGGTCGTACAGGTTCTTGTCGGCGGCATCGCCTGGGTGGATCTTGTTCTGGATACCGTCCAGGCCGGCCATCAGCAGGGCCGCGAAGGCCAGGTACGGGTTGGCCGATGGGTCCGGGAAGCGTGCTTCGATACGGCGGGCTTTCGGGCTGCCGACGTATGGAATACGGATCGAGGCGGAACGGTTGCGCGCCGAGTAGGCCAGCATTACCGGGGCTTCGAAACCTGGGACCAGACGCTTGTAGGAGTTGGTCGACGGGTTGGTGAAGCCGTTCAGGGCCTTGCCGTGCTTGATGATGCCGCCGATGAAGTACAGGGCGGTGTCGGACAGGCCGGCATAGCCTTCACCGGAGAAGGTGTTCTTGCCGTCTTTCCAGATCGACATGTGCACGTGCATGCCCGAGCCGTTGTCGCCGTACAGAGGCTTGGGCATGAAGGTGGCGGTACGGCCGTAGGCGTCGGCAACGTTGTGCACGACGTACTTCAGGGCCTGTACTTCGTCAGCTTTCTTCACCAGGGTGTTGAACTTGACGCCGATTTCGTTCTGGCCGGCGGTCGCCACTTCGTGGTGGTGGACTTCGACGGTCTGGCCCATTTCTTCCAGGGCGTTGCACATGGCGGTGCGGATTTCGTGGTCGTGGTCGAACGGCGGAACCGGGAAGTAGCCGCCTTTCACGCCCGGACGGTGGCCTTTGTTGCCGCCTTCGACGTCAGCGCCGGTCATCCACGAGCCTTGCTCGGAGAAGATCTTGAACATCGAGCCGGAGATGTCCGACTGGAACTTCACTTCGTCGAAGATGAAGAACTCAGGCTCCGGGCCTGCGAACACGGTGTCACCGATGCCGGTGCTCTTCAGGTACTCTTCGGCGCGCTTGGCGATGCCGCGTGGGTCGCGATCATAGCCCTGCATGCTCGACGGATCGACGATATCGCAGGTGATGATCAGGGTCGGCTCTTCGGTGAACGGGTCCAGCACGGCGGTTTCGTCGACCGGCATCAGGATCATGTCGGAGGCTTCGATGCCTTTCCAGCCAGCGATGGAGGAACCGTCGAACATCTTGCCGACTTCGAAGAAGTCTTCGTCCAGGCCATCGCGCGCCGGCATGGTCACGTGATGCTGAACGCCCTTGGTGTCCGTGAAACGCAGATCAATCCACTTGACGTCATGATCTTTGATGAGTTGAACCGACTTCGACATGTTGTCCTCCGGATGGTCTAGGGCGCAGTTGGCCGCTGCCCTGGAAAAAGGGTGTCGCTGGGCGCGGATAGTCGGCCAAGCGTACCTGCCTCACAAGGGAGCAAATTGCATGCCAGTGCCCAAAAATGGCGAGAGTGGGATGAAAGGGGGCGTTGGCGGGCATTTCATGAAGATATGGAGTGTAGCCTTGCACTCATAAGATGCGTTTTTTGGTGTTGATGCACCATTATGGTGCTTTGGTGCCGATGCTGGCCTTATCGCGGGGCAAGCCCGCTCCCACGTAGCAGGCCGACGAGGCGTGGTGCGGCCAACATAAATCGCACCTTCTGTACAAAAGTTGCTCAAACCTTGAGCGATTTCCGCTATAATTCGCGCCCCCTATTTTCGGCAGGCCCTGCGCGCGCTGTTAAACCAATGAAACTTATCGTCAAAGTCTTCCCAGAGATCACCATCAAGAGCCGGCCGGTGCGCAAGCGCTTCATCCGCCAGCTCGCCAAGAACATCCGCAACGTGCTCAAGGACCTGGATCCCGAGCTCGCGGTTGACGGTGTCTGGGACAATCTCGAGGTGGTTACCCGCGTCGAGGACGAGAAGATCCAGCGCGAGATGATCGAGCGCCTGTCCTGCACCCCGGGTATCACTCACTTCCTGCAGGTCGAGGAATACCCGCTGGGCGACTTCGACGACATCGTCGCCAAGTGCAAGCAGCACTTCGGCCACCTGCTGGCCGGCAAGTACTTCGCCGTGCGCTGCAAGCGCGGCGGCCACCACGACTTCACCTCGATGGACGTCGACCGCTACGTCGGCAGCCAGTTGCGCCAGCAGTGCGGCGCCGCCGGCATCGAGCTGAAGAAGCCAGAGGTGCTGGTGCGCATCGAGATCCGCGACCAGCGCCTGTACGTGATCCACAATCAGCACAATGGCATCGGCGGCTATCCGCTGGGCGCCCTGGAACAGACCCTGGTGCTGATGTCCGGTGGCTTCGACTCCACCGTGGCGGCCTACCAGATGATGCGCCGCGGCCTGATGACCCACTTCTGCTTCTTCAACCTCGGTGGCCGCGCCCACGAACTGGGCGTGATGGAAGTGGCCCATTTCCTGTGGAAGAAGTACGGCAGCAGCCAGCGCGTGCTGTTCATCAGCGTGCCGTTCGAGGAAGTGGTCGGCGAAATCCTCAACAAGGTCGACAACAGCTACATGGGCGTCACGCTCAAGCGCATGATGCTGCGCGCGGCTGCTCGCATGGCCGACCGCCTGCAGATCGACGCCCTGGTCACCGGCGAGGCGATCTCCCAGGTCTCCAGCCAGACGCTGCCGAACCTGTCGATCATCGACTCGGCCACCGACAAGCTGGTGTTGCGCCCGCTGCTGGCCAGCCACAAGCAGGACATCATCGACCAGGCCACCGAAATCGGCACCGCCGATTTCGCCAAGCACATGCCCGAGTACTGCGGCGTGATCTCGGTGAACCCGACCACCCATGCCAAGCGTCACCGCATGGAGCACGAAGAGAAGCAGTTCGAGATGGAAGTGCTGGAGCGTGCCCTGGAGCGCGCCAAGTTCATTTCCATCGACCACGTGATCGATGAGCTGGGCAAGGACATCGAAGTCGAGGAAGTGGCCGAGGCGCTGCCCGGTCAGATCGTCATCGACATTCGTCACCCTGATGCCCAGGAAGACGAACCCCTGGCGCTGGAAGGTATCGAAGTCCAGGCCATGCCGTTCTACGCGATCAACAGCAAGTTCAAGCACCTGGACCCTACGCGCCAGTACCTGCTGTATTGCGACAAGGGTGTGATGAGCCGTCTGCACGCACACCACCTGCTCAGTGAGGGACATGCCAATGTGCGTGTTTATCGTCCGACATAAGACGCCGGGGCTGTATGGCGGCAGCATCCGCCATCGCCCTCCCGACCGCCGGGCCCGCTGAGCCTTAAACAGTACATATTGGCCGCCTACACTGGCGGCAACCGAATCCTCTGATCGAGATACAGTTGTGATCGAAAATCTGCGTAACATCGCCATCATCGCCCACGTTGACCATGGTAAAACCACCCTGGTCGACAAACTCCTGCGCCAGTCCGGCACCCTGGAGCGTAACGAGCTCAACGACGAGCGCGTCATGGACTCCAACGACCAGGAAAAAGAGCGCGGCATTACCATTCTGGCGAAGAACACCGCCATCAACTGGAACGGCTACCACATCAACATCGTCGACACCCCCGGCCACGCCGACTTCGGTGGCGAGGTCGAGCGTGTAATGTCGATGGTCGACTCCGTGCTGCTGCTGGTCGACGCGCAAGACGGCCCGATGCCGCAAACCCGCTTCGTGACCAAGAAGGCCTTCGAAGCCGGCCTGAAGCCGATCGTCGTGATCAACAAGGTCGACCGTCCGGGCGCGCGTCCTGACTGGGTTCTGGACCAGATCTTCGACCTGTTCGACAACCTCGGCGCCACCGACGAACAGCTGGACTTCAAAGTCGTCTACGCCTCGGCCCTGAACGGCATCGCCGGCCTGGACCACACCGCCATGGGCGAAGACATGACCGCGCTGTACCAGTCGATCGTCGACAACGTACCAGCACCGTCGGTTGACCGTGACGGCCCGTTCCAGATGCAGATCTCCGCTCTGGACTACAACAGCTTCCTCGGCGTTATCGGCGTTGGCCGTATCGCCCGTGGTCGCGTCAAGCCGAACACCCCGGTTGTTGCCATCGACACCGAAGGCAAGAAGCGCAACGGCCGTATCCTCAAGCTGATGGGCCACCACGGCCTGCACCGCGTCGACGTCGAAGAAGCCCAGGCTGGCGACATCGTCTGCATCAGCGGTTTCGACGAGCTGTTCATCTCCGACACCCTGTGCGCCCCGGATACCGTCGAGGCGATGAAGCCGCTGACCGTTGACGAGCCGACCGTTTCGATGACCTTCCAGGTCAACGACTCGCCGTTCTGCGGTAAAGAAGGCAAGTTCGTCACCAGCCGTAACATCAAGGACCGTCTGGACAAAGAGCTGCTGTACAACGTTGCCCTGCGCGTTCAGGAAACCGATTCCCCTGACAAGTTCAAGGTATCGGGCCGTGGCGAGCTGCACCTGTCGGTACTGATCGAAACCATGCGCCGTGAAGGTTTCGAGATGGCCGTGGGCCGTCCGGAAGTGATCATCCGCGAAGTCGACGGCGTCAAGCAGGAGCCGTTCGAGAACGTCACCATCGACATCCCTGAAGAATCCCAGGGCAAGGTCATGGAAGAGATGGGCCTGCGTAAAGGCGACCTGACCAACATGGTTCCGGATGGCAAGGGCCGTGTTCGCCTGGAGTACAACATTCCAGCCCGTGGTCTGATCGGTTTCCGTAACCAGTTCCTGACCCTGACCAACGGTGCAGGCATCCTGACCTCGATCTTTGATCGCTACGACACCATGAAGTCGGGCCAGATGTCCGGCCGCCTGAACGGTGTCCTGGTTTCGGTCGAGACCGGCAAGGCACTGACCTACTCGCTGGAAACCCTGCAGGCTCGCGGCAAGCTGTTCGTTGAACACGGCCAGGAGATCTACAACGGTCAGATCATCGGCCTGAACAGCCGTGACAACGACCTGGGCGTGAACCCGACCAAAGGCAAGAAGCTCGACAACATGCGTGCTTCGGGCAAGGATGAAGTCATCGCCCTGGTTCCGCCGGTTCGCCACACCCTCGAGCAGGCCCTGGAATTCATCCAGGACGACGAGCTGTGCGAAGTTACGCCGAAGTCGATCCGTCTGCGCAAGAAGATCCTCGACGAAGGCGAGCGTACCCGCGCTGCCAAGAAAGCCAAGAACTGAGTCATTAGTTCAGGCTGAATGAAAACGCCCCCGGTCGAAAGGCCGGGGGCGTTTTTGTTTGTTTGCCTACAGAATTCAGGGGCCGCTTTGCGGCCCTTTCGCGGCACAAGGCCGCTCCTACAGAAAGCCGCAATACCCTGTAGGAGCGGCCTTGTGCCGCGATGGGCTGCAAAGCAGCCCCAGGATTTCAAAAGCAAAGCAGGATCAGCGGGTAACCATCTTGGGCTTGTACGCACAATACCCCGGCCGCGGCCCGATCTTCGGGTGATTGCGGCAGGTATCCGGACGCTTGTCATAAATGGTGCACAGCCGGCTCTTGCGGTCCAGATAGAGGCAGTCGTCGTTGCTCATCCGGGTCAGGGTGAAGATCCCCGACTTCTGGTTGAAGCGTTCGATGATGCCGTCCTTCTGCAGGCGCTTGGCGATGTTCTTCGGTGGCTCGTCCTTCTCGAACTCGTCCACCACGCCGATGCGGATCAGATCCTTGATCTTCACCTCCACCGGCAGGGTGCAGCAGGTCGAGTGGCAGCCACCGCACATGTGGCTGGCGTAGCGCTGCCAGGTCTCCAGGCGGTCGACTTCGGCGGCGGCGATCAGGGTCGGTTTCATGGTTGCGGTTTTATTCTTGCAAGGGAAATCACGGTTTTGGGGCGCGCGATGATACCGGAGTTGTTCAATTTGTGAACAACCTTTTGCCGGTTTCGCCCGCGGTGGATGAAAACCGCGAACCGTCGCTGTCGCTCCGTGTCAGAGCGTCTAGGCTGAACAATCTCCCTGCGCTTTCGCCCATTTGCCCGAGGATGCCTCATGTCCCAGGAAACCGAAGCCCGTGACGAAAAGGACCATAGTGCAGAGGTGGCGGCCTTTCGCGCCGCCGTGCTGGCCAAGCTGACCTACGCGGTCGGCAAGGACCCGGAACACGCCTTCGACCACGACTGGTTCGAAGCCATTGCCCTGGCGGCCCGCGACCATATGGTCGATCACTGGATGGACCACACCCGGCGGGCCTACCGACGCAGCCAGAAGCGCGTCTATTACCTCTCCCTCGAGTTCCTCATCGGTCGCTTGCTGTACGACAGCCTGAGCAACCTCGGCTTCCTGGAGATCGCCCGCGAGGCCCTGCAGGGGCTGGACGTGGACCTCGAGCGCATCCGCCTGCTCGAGCCCGATGCGGCGCTGGGCAACGGTGGCCTGGGTCGGTTGGCGGCGTGTTTCATGGAAAGCATGTCGACCCTGGGCATCGCCGCCCATGGCTACGGCATCCGCTACGAGCATGGCTTGTTCCGCCAGGCGGTGGTCGATGGCTGGCAACAGGAGCAGACCGAGAACTGGCTGGATTTCGGCAACCCCTGGGAGTTCGAGCGCGCCGAGGTGATCTACCCGATCAGCTTCGGCGGCAGCGTCGAGACCGTGCATGAGGGCAATGGCCAGCAGCGCCAGGTCTGGTGGCCGGGCGAGACGGTGCGGGCGGTGGCCTACGACACACCGGTGGTCGGCTGGCGCGGCTCCAGCGTCAACACCCTGCGCCTGTGGCGGGCCCGGGCCCTGGAAGAGCTGCACCTGGAGCGCTTCAACGCCGGCGACCACCTGGGCGCGGTGGCCGAGGTGGCCCGCGCAGAGAGCATCTCGAGGGTGCTGTACCCGGCCGACAGCACCGAGGCCGGCCAGGAGCTGCGCCTGCGCCAGGAGTATTTCTTCGTCTCTGCCTCGCTGCAGGACCTGTTGCGCCGCCACCTGAACATGCACAAGGATCTGCTCAACCTGCCGGACGCCGCGGCGATCCAGCTCAATGACACCCACCCGTCGATCGCCGTGGCCGAACTGATGCGACTGTTGGTGGACCAGCACGAAATCTCCTGGGACAAGGCCTGGGAGCTGACCGTCGGTACCTTGGCCTACACCAACCACACCCTGCTGCCCGAGGCCCTGGAAACCTGGCCGGTGGCGCTGATGGAGCGCATGCTGCCGCGGCACATGCAGATCATCTACCTGATCAACGCCTACCATATCGATGCCCTGCGGGCCAAAGGCCTGCATGACTTCGACGTGCTGCGCGCGGTGTCGCTGATCGAGGAGGACAATGGCCGGCGGGTGCGCATGGGCAACCTGGCGTTTCTCGGCTCGCACAGCGTCAACGGCGTGTCGGCGCTGCACAGCAAGCTGATGAAGAGCACGGTGTTCGCCGAGTTGCACAAGCTCTACCCGCAGCGGATCAACAACAAGACCAACGGCATCACCTTCCGTCGCTGGCTGTACCAGTCCAACCCGCAGCTCACGGCGATGCTGATCGAGGCGTTGGGGCCAGAGGTGCTGGACGACCCGGAAGGCAAGCTCAAGGGGCTGGCGCCGTTTGCCGACAAGGTCACCTTCCGCAAGCAGTTCGCCGCCCAGCGCCTGCACAGCAAGCGCGCCCTGGCCAGCATCATCCAGGACCGGCTGGGGGTGACGGTCAATCCGGAGGCGCTGTTCGACGTCCAGGTCAAGCGCATCCACGAGTACAAGCGCCAGTTGCTCAACCTGCTGCACACGGTGGCGTTGTACCAGGCCATTCGCAACGACCCCGGCACCGACTGGGTGCCGAGGGTGAAGCTATTCGCCGGCAAGGCGGCGGCCAGTTACCACCAGGCCAAGCTGATCATCAAGCTGGCCAACGACATCGCCCGGGTGGTCAACAACGACCCCACGGTGCGTGGCCTGCTCAAGGTGGTGTTCCTGCCCAACTACAACGTCAGCCTGGCCGAGAGCATCATCCCGGCGGCGGACCTGTCCGAGCAGATCTCCACCGCCGGCTACGAGGCGTCCGGTACCAGCAACATGAAGTTCGGCCTCAATGGCGCGCTGACCATAGGTACCCTGGATGGCGCCAATGTCGAGATGTGCGAGCAGGTGGGCGCCGAGAACATGTTCATCTTCGGCCTGACCGCCCAGCAGGTGGAGGCACGCAAGCGCAGTGGCGATTTCGGCGCCGCCGCGGCGGTCGCTGCCTCCCATCGCCTGGGTGATGTGCTGCAGGCGATCCGCAGCGGGGTGTTCTCGCCGGACGACCCGGCGCGTTATGCGGGGTTGGTGGACGGGTTGATCGCCTATGACCGCTTTCTGGTATGCGCCGACTTCGATGCCTACTGGGACGCCCAGCGACGGGTCGAGGAGCTGTGGCACGCGCCGCAGGACTGGTGGCGCATGGCGGTGCTCAATACCGCGCGGATGGGCTGGTTCTCGTCGGACCGGACCATTCGCGAGTATGCGACCGAGATCTGGAAGGCGTTGGATTGAGGCCGCAGCCTGCGTAATCGCTGTAGGAGCGGCCTTGCCGAGGCGTCGGACAGGCCGGAAAGGGCCGCATTGCGGCCCCGGCAATATCCGCATTGACACTGAAATGCTGGGGCCGCTTAGCGGCCCTTTCGCGGCACAAGGCCGCTCCTACAGAGATCGTGCAGGCGGCAGCATGTTTGGTAGCCCGGCCGACCACCGGCCTGGCAGTGGATGAACTCAAGGGTCGAAGTCGAGTCTCTTTGCTCGCTAGCCCGCAACTCTCCCTGTAAACTGCGGGGGTTTTTCTCCCCCTATTCCTTTCGGAGCCATACATGTCCCGCGTTACCCTGAGTCGCTATCTGATTGAGCAGACCCGCAGCAACAATACCCCTGCCGATCTGCGCTTCCTGATCGAGGTGGTGGCGCGTGCGTGCAAGGAGATCAGCCACCACGTGTCCAAGGGCGCCCTCGGCGGCGTGCTGGGCAGCATGGGCACCGAAAACGTGCAGGGCGAAGTGCAGAAGAAGCTCGACGTGATCTCCAACGACATCCTGCTCGAGGCCAACGAGTGGGGCGGCCACCTGGCCGGCATGGCGTCCGAGGAAATGGACAACGCCTACCAGATCCCGGGCAAATACCCGAAAGGCGCCTACCTGCTGGTCTTCGACCCGCTGGACGGCTCGTCGAACATCGACGTCAACGTTTCGGTCGGCACCATCTTCTCGGTACTGCGTTGCCCTAACCAGTACCTGAGCCAGAACGAAAGCCTGAACGAAAATGCCTTCCTGCAGCCAGGCACCGAGCAGGTCGCCGCCGGTTACGCCATCTACGGCCCGCAGACCATGCTGATCCTGACCCTGGGCAACGGCGTCAAGGGCTTCACCCTGGACCGCGAGCTGGGCAGCTTCGTCCTGACCCACGAGAACATCCGCGTCCCGGAAACCACCGCCGAGTTCGCCATCAACATGTCCAACCAGCGTCACTGGGAAGCCCCGGTGCAGCGCTATGTGGGCGAGCTGCTGGCCGGCGAGACCGGTCCGCTGAAGAAGAACTACAACATGCGCTGGATCGCCTCGATGGTGGCCGACGTGCACCGCATCCTGACCCGTGGCGGCCTGTTCATGTACCCGCGCGACGCCCGCGAGCCGAGCAAGCCGGGCAAGCTGCGCCTGATGTACGAAGCCAACCCGATGTCGTTCATCATCGAACAGGCCGGCGGCGCGTCCACCAACGGTTACGAGCGCATCCTCGACATCAAGCCGGAGAGCCTGCACCAGCGCGTGTCGGTGATCCTCGGCTCGAAGGAAGAGGTCGAGCGCGTCACCGCTTACCACAAGGAGTAAGTCATGCTCGCACCTTGGCAGCCGTTGCTGGAGTGGTGGTTCGGTTGGGGCACTAGTGCCCAGGCCGTGGCTGACGAGAAGAACACGCTGTGGTTTGGCAAGCACCATGACGCCGAAGCCCAGGCTCAGTTCGGCCACCTGGTCGAGCAGGCCCTCTCGGGCGGGCTCGATGAGTGGCAGCAGAGCCCGCAGGGCTGGCTTGGCCTGCTGATCCTGCTGGATCAGCTGCCGCGCATGATCCACCGCGACACGCCGCGCGCCTTCGAAGGCGATCGGCGGGCGCAGGTGGTGGCCATGCAAGGCCTGCAGAAGGGCTGGGACTACCAGTTGCTGCCGATCCAACGGGTGTTCGTGCTGCTGGTGCTGGAGCACGCCGAGGTGCTGGACTGGCAGAACCTGTGTGTCGAGCGTTACCAGATGCTGCTGGCTGAGCAGCCCGAGGCCAACCGCCGGTTGTTCGAAGGCTTCCTCGACTATGCCGAGCAGCACCAGCGGGTGATTGCCCGGTTTGGGCGCTTCCCGCACCGCAACCTTGTGCTGGAGCGGCCGAGTACCAGCGAGGAGATGGACTTCTTGCTGGAGCCTGGCTCCCGCTTCTGAATAGCCGGGCCTGCTGCGCAGGCCTTTCGCGGCACAAGGCCGCTCCTACAGGGAATCGCATCCCCCTGTAGGAGCGGCCTTGTGCCGCGATGGGCCGCAAAGCGGCCCCCAGGGCCTTCGAATCAGATCCTGAAACTCCCCACCAGATGCTTCAACCGCTCGACCTGATGCTCAAGGTCGGTGCAGGCACGCAAGGTGCTCTGCAGGTTGTGCACCCCTTCCTGGTTCAATGTATTGATCTCGTTGATGTCGACATTGATCGACTCGACCACGGCCGTCTGTTCCTCGGTGGCGGTGGCCACCGACTGGTTCATGCCGTCGATCTCGCCGATGCGCTGGGTGACGCTGCCCAGACGCTCGCCGGCCTGGTTGGCGATGCCCACGCTGCGATCACTGTGCTGCTGGCTCTGGTTCATGGTGCTGACCGCCACCTGGGCGCCGGCCTGCAGCTCCTCGATCAGGCGCTGCACCTGTTGCGCCGAGTCCTGGGTACGGTGGGCCAGGTTGCGCACCTCGTCCGCCACAACCGCGAAGCCGCGACCTGCCTCACCGGCACGGGCAGCCTCGATGGCGGCGTTGAGCGCCAGCAGGTTGGTCTGCTGCGAGATGCCGCTGATCACATCAAGGATCTGACCGATGTTCGCCGTGTGGTTGTTCAGCGTCTCGATATTGCCGCTGGCGTCGCTGATGCGCGCCGACAGCTGGTTCATCACGTCGATGGTCTCGCCGACCACCTGCTGGCCTTCCTCGGCTAGGCCGCGGGCGGCGCTGGAGTGCTGCGAGGCGAGGGCGGCGTTCTGGGCGATTTCCTGGGCGGCGGCGCCCAGCTGGTTGATCGCCGCGGCCACGCTGCTGGTGCGGCTCGACTGCTGGTCGGCGTTGTGGATCGAGGCGTTGGAGGCGTTGACCACCTGGCTGGCCACGGCATTTACCTGGCCGGTGGCCGAGGCCACTTCACGGATCGACTCGTGGATCCGTTCGACGAAGCGGTTGAACGACTGCGCCAGGCTGCCGAACTCGTCCTGGGCGTGGATGTTCAGGCGTCGGGTCAGGTCGCCCTCGCCCTCGGCGATGTCGCGCATGGCGCGGCCCATGACGTGCAGCGGTTCCATCAGCACGCGGATCAGCAGGCCGAGCAGGGCGATGATCACCACCACTGCGATCAGCGTCGCCACCACCGCCGAAGTGCGCAGCTCGCCGAGCATGGCGAAGGCCGCGTCCTGGTCCAGCACCAGCGCCACGTACCAGTCCGCCGACGGCACGCCGTCGACATGGGTGAAACTGATGAACTGCCGACGGCCATCAACCTCGACCTCTTTCAGGCCGCTGCCGATGCGCAGGTCGTTGCCGGGGTAGACATCGGCCAGGGTCTTGAGCGCCAGCTCACCCTTGGGATGGATGAGCACCTTGCCTTCGCCGTTGACGATGAAGGCATGGCCGCGACCGCCGAAGTCCAGGGTGTTGATCAGGTTGCTGATGGTCTGCAGGTCGGTGTCGACACCGCTCACGCCGATCATGCGCCCGCCCTGCTGCACCGGGGTGGCCAGGGTGATCACCAGCTTGCCGGCCGAGACCGAGATGTACGGCTCGGTGACGATGGTCTGGCCCGCCGCGCTGGCCGCCTTGTACCAGCCGCGCACGCGCGGATCGTAGTCGGCGGCGCGGTTGCCCACCGGCACCGACTGCATGCTGCCGTCCTGGCTGCCGAAGTAGGTGAGGATGAAGTTGGCGCTGTACACCGGCAACGCCAGGATGCGGTCGAGGCTGCCCTTGGCCGGGCCGTCGACGGCGATCTGCTGGGCCACCGAGTTCACCAGCTGGATGCGGCTGTCGAGCCAGGTGCGGATGTTGCCCGCGGTCAGGTTGCCCAGTGACTGCAACGTCGATTCGGTGTCGCTGCGCAGCGACTGGCGTTGCCGGTAGTCGTTGAACAGGACGAAGCAGGTGAAGGCGACGGCCACCACGAGGGCGGCGGCCAGCAGGATCTTGTGGCTGAACTTGAGGTTCTTGGTCATTTTTCTTGGAATCTGCGCACGGGCACGAAGGGGGGGGTGCGGCAAAAGGCCACACCACCGCTCTATGTCGACGCGCAGGAATAAAACATTAATCGTTTGCGCGCCAGGCGACCAACGGCGCACAACGAAACCTGGCCCGCCAGGGAACCGCGGAGCCTTTTTCCCTTCTAAGCTCCCTGCAGGCCCTCGTACCTGCGTATCCACCTCCAGGAGTGTCCCTTCATGTCGTTGCGTTCCCTCGCCCTGTTGTCCTTGTGCGTCGTCCTGACCGCCTGCAGCAAGATCAACCAGGAAAACTATTCCAAGCTCAAGGCCGGCATGAACAAGGCCGAGGTCGAGCAACTGCTCGGTTCGCCCAAGGAGTGCTCCGGCGCGCTGGGCATGAGCAGCTGCACCTGGGGTGACGAGAAGAGCTTCATCAGCGTGCAGTACGCGGCGGACAAGGTCCTCATGTATTCCGGGCAGGGCCTCAAATGAGGCATCTGCACCTGCTGCTGGGCGTGTGCCTGGTGATGCTGCTCGGTGGCTGCGCCACCTCGGCCACCGACCCGCTGGCGCCGAAGACCGCAGGTGCGGTCGACCTCAAGCGTTACCAGGGCAAATGGTTCGAGCTGGCGCGTCTGCCGATGAAGTACCAGGACGGCTGCGCCCAGTCCGAAGCTCACTACAACCTCAAGCCCGACGGTACGGTCGGTGTGCTCAATCGCTGCCGCACCCTGGGCGACGAGTGGCTGCGCGCCGAAGGCCATGCCACGCCGCAGGAGGCCGGGCACACCGACAAGCTGTGGGTCGAATTCGACAACTGGTTTACCCGCCTGGTGCCTGGCGTGGCCAAGGGCGACTACTGGATCCTGTTCGTCGACGAGCGCTACCGCACGGCGATTGTCGGCAGCCCGGATCGCAAGTACTTGTGGATTTTGTCGCGCACGCCTTCGTTGCCGGCGTGGGAGCGGGAGAACCTCTTGGCCAAGGCGCGGCAGCAGGGGTATGACACCAATCGGCTGATCTGGCGAGTGCCCGACAAGCAGATTGTTGCCAGGCATTGAGATCCAGGTGGTTGCGACCCCTGTAGGAGCGGCCTTGCCGAGGCGTCGGACCGGCCGGAAAGGGCCGCAAAGCGGCCCCGGCGATCTTTGCGTCAACACTGAACCTGGGGCCGCTTCGCGGCCCTCTCGCGGCGCAAGGCCGCTCCTACAGGGACCGCGTTCAGGCTAGAAGCTGGCGCAGGACTGCCACAAACGCCACCGCACTTTCCTCTTCCTGGCCATGCCGCCCCTGGCGCACCACCCACTGCCCGTTGACCATCACATCGCGCACCTGGCGGTCGCCGCCCGCGAACAGCCAGCGGTTGAGGATCGCATCGCCGTCGGCCACGGCCAGATACGGGTCCTGCCCATCGAGCACCAGCCAGTCCGCGCGCTTGCCCACGGCGAGCTCGCCGATCGGCTGCCCCAGTGCCTGGGCGCCACCCGCCAGGGCGGCATCGTAGAGAGTGCGGCCCACCATCGGCTGGTCACTGCGATACAGCCGGTTGCGCCGCTGGTCGCGCAGGCGCTGGCCATACTCCAACCAGCGCAGCTCCTCGACCACGCTGAGCGACACATGGCTGTCCGAGCCAATGCCCATGCGCCCACCCTGGGCCAGGTAGTCCACCGCCGGGAAGATACCGTCGCCAAGGTTAGCCTCGGTGGTCAGGCACAATCCGGCCACCGCACCGCTGCGGGCCATGGCGGCGACTTCGTCGGCTTCGGCGTGGGTGGCGTGGACCAGGCACCAGCGCTTGTCGACTTCGACATGCTCGTACAGCCACTGCAGCGGACGGCGGCCGCTCCAGGCCAGGCAGTCATCGACTTCCTTCTGCTGCTCGGCAATGTGGATATGCACCGGGCAGGCCGCATCGCCGGCGCCCAGCACATCGGCGATCTGGCCCGGCGTCACCGCGCGCAGGGAGTGGAAGCACAGCCCCAGCGCCTGCGCCGGTTGTTGCGCCAGCAAGGGGGCAAGCTGCTGTTGCAGGCGCAGGTACTGCTCGGTGGAGTTGATGAAGCGTCGCTGGCCGTCGTTGGGCGCCTGGCCGCCGAAGCCGGAATGGCTGTACAGCACCGGCAGCAGGGTCAGGCCGATGCCGCTGGCGCTGGCGGCGGCGCTGATGCGGCGCGACAGCTCGGCGGGGTCGGCATAGGCCTGGCCGTTCTGGTCATGGTGCACGTAATGGAACTCGGCCACCGAGGTGTAGCCGGCCTTGAGCATCTCGATGTACAGCTGGCGGGCGATCACCTGCAACTGCTCGGGGGTGATCCGGCCAACCAGGCGGTACATCAGCTCGCGCCAGGTCCAGAAGCTGTCGTTGGGATTGCCGGCCACTTCCGCCAGCCCCGCCATGGCCCGCTGGAACGCGTGCGAGTGCAGGTTGGGCATGCCCGGCAGCAACGGCCCGGCCAGGCGCTCGGCGCCATCGGCGCTGGCATCGGCCTCGATCGAGGCCAGTCGGCCGTCGGCAGCGACCTCCAGACGGACATTGCGGGCCCAGCCCGAGGGCAGCAGGGCGCGTTCGGCGAAGTAGGCGGACATCGGTGAAATCCTGTTATTGTTAACTTGTATATACATATACAGCCGTTTGCCTGCCGGGTAAACTCCGGCAAGCTACCGTTCACTCCAACCGCACAAGGATTCAACGCCGTGCCGACACCTCCTGTCTCCGCGCTGGTTGCCCAGATGGGCGAAGGGCCGGCGCCGCTCTACGCCCGGGTGAAACAGATGATCATCCAGCAGATCGAGAGCGGCAGCTGGCCGCCTCATCACCGGGTGCCCTCGGAGAGCGAACTGGTCAGCGAGCTGGGCTTCAGCCGCATGACCATCAACCGCGCCCTGCGCGAACTGACCGCCGAAGGCCTGCTGGTGCGCATGCAGGGCGTCGGCACCTTCGTCGCCGAGCCCAAGAGCCGTTCGGCGCTGTTCGAGGTCAACAACATCGCCGACGAGATCGCCGGCCGTGGCCACCAGCATAGCTGCCAGGTGATCACCCTGGCCGAGGAGGCCGCGGGCTCCGAGCGCGCCCTGGCCCTGGACATGCGCGAAGGCCAGCGGGTGTTCCACTCGCTGATCGTGCATTACGAGAACGGCGTGCCGGTGCAGATCGAGGACCGCTACGTCAACGCGGCCATCGCCCCGGACTACCTCAAGCAGGATTTCACCCGGCAGACGCCCTACGCCTACCTGTCGCAGGTTGCGCCGCTCACCGAAGGCGAGCACGTGGTCGAGGCCATCCTCGCCGAGCCTGAAGAATGCACGCTGTTGCAGATCGAGCGGGGCGAGCCGTGCCTGCTGATCCGCCGCCGCACCTGGTCGGGGCGCCAGCCGGTGACCGCCGCGCGCCTGATCCACCCCGGTTCCCGTCACCGTCTGGAAGGACGATTCAGTAAATGACTCAGTTGCAGCTGTTGCGTGCCCGGGATTATCCGCGCATGCCCTGGAAGAACGGTGGTGGCTTCACCGAAGAGATCACCCGCGATGCCGGCGACAGCCTGGACGGTTTCGGCTGGCGCCTGTCGATTGCCGATATCGAGGAGTCCGGCGGCTTTTCCACCTTTGCCGGGTATCAGCGGATCATCACCGTGCTGCAGGGCGACGGCATGCGCCTGCTGGTCGATGGTCAGGCCAGCCGGCCGCTGCTGCCGTTCGATGCGTTTGCCTTCAGTGGCGAGAGCCAGGTCAGCTGCAAGCTGCTGGGCGGGGCGATTCGCGATTTCAACCTGATCTATGCGCCGCAGCGATATCGGGCGCGGTTGCAGTGGTTCGATGGCGGCAACCGGGTGTTCAGTTCGGCGTCGACGCTGTTGCTGTTTGCCGCCAGCAATCATGTCGAGGTGGGGTTGGCCGGGGAGGAGACGCAGCAGCTTGGGCGGTATGACTGCCTGCGGATCGATGGCAACGAGGGGTTGCTTGAGCTGGATGTACAGGGGCGGTTCTGCCTGATCGAGCTGATTCAGCGCTGAGTTCGAATTACGTGAATTGGGGCTGCTGCGCAGCCCTTTCGCGGCACAAGGCCGCTCCTACAGGTCCCGCGCAATCCTGTAGGAGCGGCCTTGTGCCGCGAAAGGGCCGCGCAGCGGCCCCTTTTCGTTTTCATCCGAGGAATGGTCGTTCTTTTTTGGTTGCCTATGCTTGTACATACAAGTAAAGGTGTGTTTGTATAGTCGCCACGACACACACATGCCGTCGGACGACCGCAGAGGACCTCTCCCGTGACTGACAACAACAAATACCGTGACGTAGAAATCCGTGCCCCGCGTGGCAACAAGCTGACCGCCAAGAGCTGGCTGACCGAAGCTCCGCTGCGCATGCTGATGAACAACCTCGACCCGCAGGTCGCCGAAAACCCGAAAGAGCTGGTGGTGTACGGCGGCATCGGCCGCGCCGCGCGCAACTGGGAGTGCTACGACAAGATTGTCGAGACCCTGACCCGCCTGGAAGACGACGAAACCCTGCTGGTGCAGTCGGGCAAGCCGGTCGGCGTGTTCAAGACCCACAGCAACGCCCCGCGCGTGCTGATCGCCAACTCCAACCTGGTACCGCACTGGGCCAACTGGGAACACTTCAACGAGCTGGATGCCAAGGGCCTGGCCATGTATGGTCAGATGACCGCCGGCAGCTGGATCTACATCGGCAGCCAGGGCATCGTCCAGGGCACCTACGAAACCTTCGTCGAAGCCGGCCGCCAGCACTACAACGGCAGCCTGAAAGGCAAGTGGGTACTGACCGCGGGCCTCGGTGGCATGGGCGGCGCCCAGCCTCTGGCCGCAACCCTGGCCGGCGCCTGTTCGCTGAACATCGAGTGCCAGCAGAGCCGCATCGATTTCCGCCTGGAAACCCGCTACGTCGATGAGCAGGCCAAGGACCTGGACGACGCCCTGGCGCGCATCGCCAAATACACCGCCGAAGGCAAGGCCATCTCCATCGCCCTGCACGGCAACGCCGCCGAGATCCTGCCGGAGTTGGTCAAGCGTGGCGTGCGCCCGGACATGGTCACCGACCAGACCAGCGCCCACGACCCGCTCAACGGCTACCTGCCGGCCGGCTGGACCTGGGAGCAATACCGCGACCGCGCCCAGACCGACCCGGCTGCCGTGGTGAAAGCCGCCAAGCAATCGATGGCCGTGCACGTCAAGGCGATGCTCGACTTCCAGAAGCAAGGCATCCCGACCTTCGACTACGGCAACAACATCCGCCAGATGGCCAAGGAAGAGGGTGTGACCAACGCCTTCGACTTCCCAGGCTTCGTACCGGCCTACATCCGCCCGCTGTTCTGCCGCGGTGTCGGTCCGTTCCGCTGGGCCGCGCTGTCCGGCGACGCCGAGGACATCTACAAGACCGACGCCAAGGTCAAGGAACTGATCCCGGACGACGCCCACCTGCACCGCTGGCTGGACATGGCCCGTGAGCGCATCAGCTTCCAGGGCCTGCCGGCACGTATTTGCTGGGTCGGCCTGGGCCTGCGCGCCAAACTGGGCCTGGCGTTCAACGAGATGGTGCGCAGCGGCGAGCTGTCGGCGCCGGTAGTGATCGGCCGTGACCACCTGGACTCGGGTTCGGTGTCCAGCCCCAACCGCGAGACCGAAGCCATGCGCGACGGCTCCGACGCGGTCTCCGACTGGCCGCTGCTCAACGCCCTGCTCAACACTGCGGGCGGCGCCACCTGGGTTTCACTGCACCACGGCGGTGGCGTGGGCATGGGCTTCTCCCAGCACTCGGGCATGGTCATTGTCTGCGACGGTACCGACGAGGCCGCCGAGCGTATCGCCCGCGTGCTGACCAACGACCCGGGGACCGGCGTGATGCGCCACGCCGATGCCGGTTACCAGATCGCCATCGACTGCGCCAAGGAGCAGGGCCTGGACCTGCCGATGATCACCGGCTGATCGCCGCGCTTTGGATCGCACCCTTCACGGGTGATACTGAACAACAAGAAGGGGCCCCGCGTGGCCCCAAGCGATTGGAGTAGCGAAGTGACCGAATTGACCCTCAAGCCCGGCACCCTGACCCTGGCCCAGCTGCGCGCCATCCATGCCGCCCCTGTGCGCCTGCAACTGGATGCCAGCGCCGCGCCGGCCATCGACGCCAGCGTCGCCTGTGTCGAGCAGATCATCGCCGAAGACCGCACCGCCTACGGTATCAACACCGGTTTCGGCCTGCTGGCCTCGACCCGCATCGCCAGCCACGACCTGGAGAACCTGCAGCGTTCGCTGGTGCTGTCCCACGCCGCCGGTATCGGCGCGCCGCTGGACGACAGCCTGGTGCGCCTGATAATGGTGCTGAAGATCAACAGCCTAAGCCGCGGCTTCTCCGGTATCCGCCGCAAGGTGATCGATGCGCTGATCGCCCTGGTCAACGCCGAAGTCTACCCACACATCCCGCTCAAAGGCTCGGTCGGCGCCTCGGGCGACCTGGCCCCGTTGGCGCACATGTCGCTGGTGTTGCTGGGTGAAGGCAAGGCCCGTTACAAGGGCCAGTGGCTGTCGGCTACCGAAGCCCTGGCCGTTGCCGGCCTGGAGCCGCTGACCCTGGCCGCCAAAGAAGGCCTGGCCCTGCTCAACGGTACCCAGGCGTCCACCGCCTACGCCCTGCGCGGTCTGTTCCAGGCCGAAGACCTGTACGCCGCGGCCATCGCCTGCGGCGGCCTGACCGTGGAAGCGGCACTGGGTTCGCGCTCGCCGTTCGATGCGCGTATCCATGAAGTGCGTGGCCAGCGCGGCCAGATCGACACCGCCGCCTGCTTCCGCGACCTGCTGGGCGACACCAGCGAAGTGTCGCTGTCGCACAAGAACTGCGACAAGGTCCAGGACCCGTACTCCCTGCGCTGCCAGCCCCAGGTCATGGGCGCCTGCCTGACCCAGATCCGCCAGGCCGCCGAAGTACTGGGTATCGAAGCCAACGCCGTGTCGGACAACCCGCTGGTGTTCGCCGCCGAAGGTGACGTTATCTCCGGCGGCAACTTCCACGCCGAACCCGTGGCCATGGCTGCCGACAACCTGGCACTGGCCATTGCCGAGATCGGCTCGCTGAGCGAGCGTCGCATCTCACTGATGATGGACAAGCACATGTCCCAGCTGCCGCCGTTCCTGGTGGAAAACGGCGGGGTCAACTCCGGCTTCATGATCGCCCAGGTCACTGCCGCCGCGCTGGCCAGCGAGAACAAGGCGCTGTCGCACCCGCACAGCGTCGACAGCCTGCCGACCTCGGCCAACCAGGAAGACCACGTGTCGATGGCCCCGGCTGCCGGCAAGCGCCTGTGGGAAATGGCCGAGAACACCCGTGGCGTGCTGGCCATCGAATGGCTTGGCGCCTGCCAGGGCCTGGACCTGCGCAAGGGGCTGAAGACTTCGGTCAAGCTGGAGCAGGCGCGCCAGGCGCTGCGCAAGGACGTGCCGCACTATGACCGCGACCGTTTCTTCGCGCCGGATATCGAGGTGGCGTCCGAGCTGCTGGCCAAAGGTACCTTGACCGGCCTGCTGCCGGCTGGGGTCCTGCCTAGCCTGTAATGCCGTCGGGGGCCGCTTTGCGGCCCTTTCGCGGCGCAAGGCCGCTCCTGCACAGGCAATGCGTTCCCCTGTAGGAGCGGCCTTGTGCCGCGATGGGCTGCGCAGCAGCCCCCTCATTCTCACGACCAGAACAACAATAAGGACGTGACATGCAACAAGCTCAAGGTCTCAAGCGCGGGCTATCGGCCCGGCATATCCGTTTCATGGCGCTCGGTTCGGCAATCGGTACCGGGCTTTTCTACGGTTCGGCCTCGGCCATCCAGATGGCCGGCCCGGCCGTGCTGCTGGCCTACCTGATCGGCGGCGCTGCCGTTTTCATGGTCATGCGCGCCCTCGGCGAGATGGCCGTGCACAACCCGGTGGCCGGCTCCTTCGGCCACTACGCCAGCACCTACCTCGGCCCCATGGCCGGCTTCATCCTCGGCTGGACCTATGCCTTCGAGATGGTCATCGTCGCCATCGCCGACGTCACCGCCTTCGGTATCTACATGGGCTTCTGGTTCCCCGAGGTCGCCCGCTGGATCTGGGTGCTGGGCATCGTCTTCCTGATCGGCGGCCTGAACCTGTGCAACGTGCGGGTCTTCGGCGAGATGGAGTTCTGGCTGTCGCTGCTCAAGGTCGGCGCCATCGTCGCGATGATCCTCGCGGGCCTCGGCATCATGGCCTTCGGCTTCAGCCAGGTGGGCACCGGGCACGCGGTCGGGGTGAGCAACCTGTTCGACCACGGCGGCTTCATGCCCAATGGCGTCAGTGGCCTGATCGCCTCGTTCGCGGTGGTGATGTTCGCCTTCGGCGGCATCGAGATCATCGGCGTCACCGCCGGTGAGGCGAAAGACCCACAGCGCGTGATCCCAAAAGCGATCAACGCCGTGCCGCTGCGCATCCTGCTGTTCTACGTGCTCACCCTGTTCGTGCTGATGTGCCTGTACCCGTGGCCGCAGATCGGCAGCCAGGGCAGCCCGTTCGTGCAGATCTTCAGCAACCTGGGGATTGGTTCGGCCGCGGCCGTGCTCAATATCGTGGTGATCTCGGCGGCCATCTCGGCGATCAACAGCGACATCTTCGGCGCCGGCCGCATGATGTACGGTCTGGCCCAGCACGGCCAGGCGCCACGCGGCTTCGGCAAACTGTCGAAACACGGCGTGCCGTGGATGACCGTGGTGGTGATGGGCGCGGCGCTGCTGATCGGCGTGCTGCTCAATTACCTGATCCCGGAAAACGTGTTCCTGCTGATCGCTTCGATCGCCACTTTCGCCACCGTATGGGTGTGGCTGATGATCCTGGTCACCCAGGTCGCCATGCGCCGCAGCATGAGCCGCGAGGAGGTCGCCCAGCTCAAGTTCCCGGTACCGTTCTGGCCCTATGGCCCGGCCCTGGCCATTGCCTTCATGGTGTTCATTTTCGGTGTGCTCGGCTACTTCCCCGACACCCAGGCGGCCTTGATCGTCGGGGTGATCTGGGTGGTGTTCCTGGTGGCCTCCTACCTGCTGTGGTGCAAGCCGCGCGCCGGTGGTGGCGAGCCGCTCCGGGAGCCTGCCGAGCTGCACCGCTGAATTAGAAAGGAGATCCTGATGAGAACCCTCTGGCAGCACTGCCACGCCGCGACCATGACCGACGGCCGTTACTCGATCATCGAGGACGCGTCGATTGTCACCAGCGCTGGTCTGATCGAGTGGATCGGCCCGCGCGATGACGTGCCGCCGGTCGTGGCCGACCGTGTCGTCGACCTGGGCGGTGCCTGGGTCACCCCCGGGCTGATCGACTGCCACACCCACGCGGTGTTCGGCGGCAACCGCAGCGGCGAGTTCGAGCAGCGCCTGCAGGGCGTCAGCTATGCCGAGATCGCTGCCCAAGGCGGCGGTATCGCCAGCACCGTGCGGGCCACCCGCGCGGCCAGCGAGGACGAACTGCTGGCCAGTGCCCGCCAGCGGGTCCAGGCACTGATGCGCGACGGCGTGACCACGATCGAGATCAAGTCCGGCTACGGCCTGGACCTTGAGAACGAACGCAAGATGCTGCGCGTCGCCCGGCGTCTGGGCGAGGAACTGCCGGTCACCGTGCGCAGCACCTGCCTGGCCGCCCACGCTCTGCCGCCGGAATACGCGGGCAGGGCGGACGACTACATTGACCATATCTGCGAGCAGATGCTTCCGGCGCTGGCCGCCGAGGGACTGGTGGATGCGGTGGATGCCTTCTGCGAACACCTGGCGTTCTCCCCGGCCCAGGTCGAGCGCCTGTTCATCAAGGCGCGCGAGCTGGGGCTGCCGGTCAAGCTGCACGCCGAGCAGTTGTCATCGCTGCACGGCTCGAGCCTGGCGGCCCGCTACCAGGCGCTGTCGGCCGATCACCTGGAGTTCATGACCGAGGAAGACGCCATCGCCATGGCCGAGGCCGGCACCGTTGCCGTGCTGTTGCCGGGGGCGTTCTACTTCCTGCGCGAAACCCAGTTGCCACCGATGGACGCCCTGCGCCGGCATGGCGTGAAGATTGCCTTGGCCAGCGATCTCAACCCAGGTACTTCACCGGGGCTGTCGCTGCGCCTGATGCTGAACATGGGCTGCACCTGTTTCCGCATGACCCCGGAAGAAGCGCTGGCCGGCGTCACCGTGCATGCCGCCACGGCGTTGGGGCTGGGCGACAGCCACGGCTCGCTGGAAGTGGGCAAGGTGGCGGACTTCATCGCTTGGCAGATCGAACGCCCGGCCGACCTCAGCTACTGGCTCGGCGGTGACTTGCCCAAGCGCGTGGTGCGCCTGGGGCATGAGATATCCAACTGAAAGGCTCAGAGTTGCACTGCGGTGCCGGAAGCAGAGCTTCGTGGGAGCGGGCTTGCCCCGCGATGGATGGCACCGGCTTCGCCGGTATCGCGGGGCAAGCCCGCTCCCACGAAGGTCAATCAGATACGCTGTAGGAGTCATATGGACAAGGTATTGAGTTTTCACCAGGGCCGCCTGCCACTGCTGATCAGCATGCCCCACGCCGGGCTGGGCCTGACGCCAGCCGTGCGCAATGGCCTGGTCGACCAGGCACGCAGCCTGCCTGACACCGACTGGCATATTCCGCGCCTGTACGACTTCGCCCGTGACCTGGGCGCCAGTGTGGTGGCGGCGGAGTATTCGCGCTTCGTCATCGACCTGAACCGCCCGGATGACGACAAGCCGCTGTACGCCGGCGCCACCACCGGCCTGTACCCGGCGACCTTGTTCGATGGCAAGCCGTTGTTCAAGGACGGGCAGGTGCCGAGCGCCGATGAGCGGGCGACGTACCTGGAAGGGATCTGGCGCCCGTACCACGACACGATTCGTCGTGAACTGGAGCGCCTGCGTGCCGAGTTCGGCTATGCGTTGCTGTGGGATGCCCACTCGATCCGTTCGCTGATCCCGCACCTGTTCGACGGCAAGCTGCCGGACTTCAACCTAGGCACCTTCAACGGCGCCAGTTGCGATCCCGAGCTGGCCGAGCGGCTGCAGGGCGTGTGCGCCGAATTCCCGCAGTACAGCCATGTACTCAACGGCCGCTTCAAGGGCGGACACATCACCCGCCACTACGGTGACCCTTCCCGACAGATCCATGCCGTGCAACTGGAGCTGGCGCAGAGCACATACATGAATGAAGTCGAGCCATTCGCCTACCGCGAGGACCTGGCGCAACCGACCCAGGTGGTCCTGGGACGGTTGCTGGAGACAGTCCTCGCATGGGGCCGGGAGCGATACGGGCGTTAGCCCTCAACTGCGATCCGGGTTGGCCAGCGTGGTCAGTTCACGGATCAGGTGCTGTTCCCGTGCCTGCTTGTCGTTTTCCAGCGCCTCGTACTCGGGGGCCAGTTCTTCTAGGCTTTGCGGGGACTCGTCCAGGGCGCTGACCTGCGCCCTGTACTGCTGCTCGATGGCGTCGAAGCGTGCTGCGTAGGTCAGCCGCAGGTACCGGCACCATTCGTCATTGCTCGCGGCATACCTCAGGAACGACTCACCCTGCTCATCCCGGTGTACCTGGTCCATCGCCGCTGTCAGCTCGCTGCGGCTGACATCGGCAAAGGCCTCGTAGAGCATGTTGTCGTCGGGTACGCCCAGCTTCAGCTCCTGGTTCAGCCCGCGGCGATAGGCCAGGCGGACCTCCGCCTCGTCCCGGCCTTTGGCTTTGTCGCGGGCGATCTCATCCAGTCGGTACAGGCGGTAGAGACGCGTGAGTTCCTGGTAGAGCGTATGTTCCGTATCGCCTGCGGTTCTCAGCAGGCTACGGCTGTCGATCAACAGCTCGATGTTCTGGAACACCAGCAATGCCCCGTCGTGACAGGTCTGGCTGCCGGTGTCCGGTTGCACCAGTGCCTCCTGTGCGATGGCATTGAACAGCGCGCGTTCTTCCGGCCTGACCAGCGCCTTGATCAGGACCATGCGCACGCGCTGGCAGAAGGACGGGCGGGTGGCGCCATTGCGAAAGGGGGCTGACTGCTGCAGGCGCCCGACCAGCGACAGCAGGTTGCCCGCATCGCCGGCCTGTTGCAGTTGCTGCCAGGCATCGCGCAGCGCTTCGTTTTCCAGCTGTGCGCCTTGCAGCCAGGCCTCCAGGCGCGGCTGGTCCTCGGCAAGGGGAAGGATTGGATTATGCAGGTGCCCTCCCGCCAGTTCCTCATCCGAAGACGTCGCGGTCAGCAAGTCATCGGGCAGGCTCATGGCGAAGGTGAAGTTGCGCTGGGTATCGGAGGATGTGCGTGCGCGGAACATGGTGCTGCGGGTCAGTGGGTTGTCGAACAGGGCAATGGACGACACGGGGAAGTCATGATCGAGGTTGCTGAAGATGTGTTCAGGCAGTTCGGTCAAGCGGTTCTCGCTCAGGTCGAGCAGCTCCAGCGGCAGCAGGCTGTCTAGCCAGGTGGGCCAGCGCTCGATGCCCATGTTGTTCAGTTCAAGCCGGCTCAGGTTGCGCAAGGTCTCGGGCACCTCGGTGATAGTGCCCAGGCGGTTGCCGGCCAGCTCCAGTGTGCTGAGATTGCCCAATGTGGCGAACGTGGCGAGTACGCTGTCATCGATTACCAGACCCATGTCGCGCAGGGACAGGTAGATAAGCCTGGGAAGCCGTCGGAGTGCCGTCGGCAGTGTCTGGCTTGGCTGGGCGTGTTCGACGAGGCTGAGGTTTTCCACCAAGGGGAAGCGCCTCAGGAAGTCATCCAGCTGGGCGGTCGTGCTGCTGATCCTGGCCAGTGACAGGCTTCGGACCCGTTGGTGGAAGAAAGCCGGCAGACTCGGAGGAAAATGCTCCAGGGCGATGTTCTCCAGGCGCAGTGTTGTCTGGCGCATGCCCAGTTCCTGGTTGCGCCAGAACGTGTTGATGCTGACCCCGATCCGGTTGCGCATGGCCATGGCGCCCTGGCTCAGCGGCGCCGTCGAGCTTGAGGCGTTGGCCCAATTGTCGAGAGCATCGCGCAATGCTTCGCGCTGCTGGGTGTAGTGGCGCAGCCGGGTATTCAGGGAGGGTGAAATGTCAGCATGGATCCGTCCGGCCTGACCCTGTTGATTGAGCATGATGCGCAGCAGTTGATCCTCGATGATGGGATTGCCTTCCAGGGCAATGACTGTGTGGGTGGCGAGGTCCGGTTCATTGCTCGTGAGAAAGCTCGGCAGTGAGCGGATACGGTTGTCGCGTAACGAGACTTCCCTGATGCGGGTCAGGGGGCGTGGCCTGAGGCCTTGGGGCCAATGGTCGAGCGTCATGCGCTCGAGGCCCAGGTAGTCGAGGGTCAGGCCTTCGAAAGCCTGGTAGCCGTGGGTGAGCAGCCGATTGCCATCCAGGGTGAGCCGGCGCAAGCGTGGCAACGTTCGCAGGCTTTCGATCTCCCTGCTCGACAGCGGCAGGTTCAGGTTGGTGATGCTGAGGGATTCAAGCTGCGGAAGGCGACGGATGATTGAACCGAGGTCGTACAGGAAGTCGGAAGCTGGCGCGTTGTCGACATAAGGTCGGGTCACTTCCAGTGAGTGTAAGCCTGGGAACTGCTGGAACAGATTGGTGAGCAAACGTTCGCGCCGTCCCAGACTCGAAGCGCTGCCGTGGGATGGGTCGATGAGCTGAAGGTGCCTGACACTTTCGCCAAAAAACGTGGGCAGGTCGGATGGGAAGGTGTCCAGCGCGATCTGCTCCAGGCGAAGTGGTGTCGTCTCGTGAGGCGTCACAGGCAGGGCGTTGTCATACCAGTGCTGGATGAGCCGCTCGTGCAAGGTGTCGATCGCGTCAGTGTCATGCCCGGCTGTGGATCGTGTCGTTCGTCGCCATTCGGCCAGCGTGCGACGTAAGGATGTGTGTTGTTCGAGCAATGCTTGCAAGCGCAGGTTTATCTCGCTTCGGCTTAGTCCGCTGCCTTCCAGGTCGGCCAGTATCTGGTCGGCCGTGCGCGTCGTGTGTACGGGCAGACCAGTCTCCCTGATCATGCGCAGCAGGGTGTGGCGGGTAAACCCGCCCCCAGTGCCGCCTTGGCCGCCCAGTGGGTATCCCAGGCGGCCATCGGCCAGACGCATCGGCGAGTGGAAGCCTTGTCGCACGGGCTGCATGCGCAACACCTTTCTCAACGTCTCGCGCGAAAGTCGAGGCCTCTGGCGAAGCAGGCGCTTGAGCGCTTGCGTGTAGCTCGCTCCCAAGTTGGCCAGTACGGTGATTGCGGGTGTTGGCAGGGCTTTCATCAGCGCACTGTAGAGTGTGTCGTGAAGCATCTCAGAGGCTTGCGAGGCACTGCTGCCGTCGACGATATAGCCGGTTGTCGTGCTGAAAATGATGGCGTTGGGCTCAGCGGCCTGTGCTCCGATTCGTGTGCGCTCGATGGGCCAGTGCAGGTGTTGCTCAAGATCGATGACCGTATCGGCGGGCCAGCCGGGAAGCTGTTCCAGCGTATGCAGAATCAAGCGGTCAGTGTCCCAGTTGCGTACCGCGTCCAGATACAGCCCTTCATAGGCGCGGGCCAGGCGAACCTGCTGCTGGTAGGTGCGAGACTCTGCGGCAAGGCGGGCGTGGATCCTGCCTTGATCCAGGCTCTGCAACTCCACCTGGCTGGCATTGCGCAACAGCTCTTCGATGACGGGAAGCGGCAGCTGTGGATAACGTTGCCGCAGGGTGGCGCCGCGAGCGGCGGGCTTGGCGTACAAAAGGTCGTAGCGCTTCTGGAACGTCTTGCGCAGCATGTGGGGTTCAGTCACTGAGGTGCGCAGTTCCTGATCCAGCTTGAAACGAGACAGCGTGTCTTCCAGCAATGCCGGCAGGCGCAGGTTCCGGCTGACGACTCGGCGCAACACGGACACATCGGTGGCGCTGACTTCAAGTATCTGGGCCAGGGTGGCTTCGTCGAACTCCGCAGCCAGCTGGCCTGCCCGGTTGGCCAACTGGTTCAGTGGCCATGCCTGTGGTCGGTCCAGGCCATGCAGCCATGCACCTGCGCCATTGTGGCGCAATCGAGGTTGATAGCCATGGGGGCTTTGCGGGTGTACGAGGACGTAGTCGTGGGGCACTGTAATGGGGCTGACTGAAAACAGGCGGTCTTCCAGCGCCAGCCAGGTCTTGCCTGCGTGGTGGTACAAGCCGAACTCATCCGCCTTCAAGCCTGCAGGCAGCACAATGTCATGGGCAAACGGTTTCAGGTCCGGGGACCACAGGCGGACATCGCCGTCAGGCCTGCGCACGGGCTCCAGTTCTTCGACAAATGAAGGCGTCTCGACAGTGATTTTCTCGACGGCAGGTTTTCCGCCGCTCGCCTCCCAGACGCCCAGTACCGCCAACTGGGCAACGTTCTCAACCACGTCTACCAGGTAGGCCAGGGCTTGCTGTCTGTCGCCCCGCGCCCAGCTGGCAAACCCTTCGTATACCTCATGCCCCAGTTGCAGCGCGGTCAGCCCCAGCATCACCGGGCCCAGGGCCGGCACGAAGAAAACGCCCAGGGCCAGGGCGTCGAAGGCCAGGCCGGTGTAGTACGCCAGCTGTTTCTGCGCTGTTATCCGGTCTTCCGTCGCGGTGGGGACCGCGTGGAACAGGGCATCGTCCGAGAGCCTTTGGCGTTTCTGCGCGACCAGCGCCTCGCGCAGGCCTTGCCCGAAGGGCTGCTGTGCCGCCGTCACTCGAGCATTCGGATCGCGCACACGGTTTACCGTGCCGCCGTATTGGCCCGGAATGACCTTGGAGGTACGCCAGTCCACCGGTTGCAGGCAGTCCAGCAACTGGGTGTAGAAGGCACTGCTGTCCCGTGCCGGCACGCTGTCGAGCAGTTGCCGGCGGGTCATGGCCCCCAGCTGTTCGCGCAGGTAGGCCTGCAGCGCCTCGGCGGTGGCGTGGCGCTGCAAGGGGATTCGCGCGCCGGGCAGGTAGGTGACCAGCCAACCCTGGAAGGGCAGATTAAACGCAGGGTAGCGCGCTGGCATGCTGGGGCCGGATTCGACACCGAAGATCAACGCGCCCGTTACCGAGCTGCCGAACAGTTGCAGGAAGGTCGCGCCCAGCGGGCGGCCTTCGTACTCGGCCTGGCCGTGTTCGACCAGCTTGAGCAAGGCCGCATACAGGGGTTGCTCGAGCCTTTCGCCGAGGTAGGCCCTGTGCAGCTCCAGGCGCAGGGTGCTCAGCTCAGCGTCGCCGAATACCTTGGCCGCCTGCGGATCCGCCTGACAGACCGTTTCGATCAGCGCCTGGTACTGACCACCGATGTCCAGCTCGCGGGAGAGTGCCGCGAATTCGCTCGGCGAGATCCCGACCTGGTTGCCGCTGGGCACCACGCCCACGAACGCATTGCTGTCGAGCACCCGTGAGCTGAGCCTGGCGGTATCCAGCCCACCGGGCAGCGCATGTTCGGCCTCGAAGTTCTGCAAGGCGCTGTGCAGCAAGGACTGGGTGGCTCGTCTGAACGACCGCGCCGCCTGAACGATAGGGTCGCCGTAAGAGGCGTCCTGATAAGCCTCGGCCCGGCGGGCGTTGAACAGGTAGGTCCTGTTCACGTCCAGCTCCAGGTCAAAGCGCTGCTTGATCGCCTGGGTCAGCTGCTGCGTGGCGAACTGCCGTAGATCGGGTAGCTGCTTGAGCAGCCTGGCCACATCGTCCTGGGTCTTTCGATGGGTGCCATATTCCTGCACCAGTTGCCGGGCAATGTCCGGATGGGCCAGGCAGGCCCTGTCGAACCAGGCGCTTGGCCGGCTCAGGGCATTGCGCATGTGGGCATGGGCCGGCTTTGCGACGTGCTTCAGCCAGTCAGGCATCTTGTCGGCGATCAGCCGTTTCGACAGTGAGCCTATGGGTTCGTCCGTTGCTGGCGCGCCAGCGACGCCGTTGTTGTTGACGCTCATGATGGGGCCTCGATGGAAGGGAGGCCCGGATGGTATGGACTGATTCACCGGCCCAGGACATAACATGATCTGGCCGTCGGACCTGTCGGTACGCATCGCATCCAGCACGAGAGCATGCTCAAAGCGCAATTCAGGTTTATGATGCCCAACGGCAGACAATATCCTCACACGGAGTGCGCGATGCAGACCCTCTACCCGCAGATCAAACCCTACGCCCGGCACGATCTGGCCGTGGAAGCGCCGCATGTGCTGTATGTCGATGAGAGCGGCTCGCCGGAAGGTCTGCCCGTGGTGTTCATCCACGGTGGCCCGGGCGCGGGCTGCGATGCCCAGAGCCGTTGCTACTTCGACCCCAACCTGTACCGCATCGTCACCTTCGACCAGCGTGGCTGCGGTCGCTCCACGCCCCATGCGAGCCTGGAGAACAACACCACCTGGCACCTGGTCGAGGACCTGGAGCGCATCCGCGAGCACCTCGGCATCGACAAGTGGGTGCTGTTCGGCGGTTCCTGGGGCTCAACCCTGGCCCTGGCCTACGCCCAGAAACACCCCGAGCGCGTGCATGGCCTGATCCTGCGCGGCATCTTCCTGTGCCGCCCGCAGGAGATCCACTGGTTCTACCAGGAAGGCGCCAGCCGCCTGTTCCCCGACTACTGGCAGGACTACATCGCGCCGATCCCGCCGGAAGAGCGCGGCGACCTGGTCAAGGCCTTCCACAAGCGCCTGACCGGCAACGACCAGATCGCCCAGATGCACGCCGCCAAGGCCTGGTCCACCTGGGAGGGCCGCACCGCGACCCTGCGCCCGAACCCGCTGGTGGTCGACCGTTTCTCCGAGCCGCAGCGCGCCCTGTCGATCGCCCGCATCGAATGCCACTACTTCACCAACAACGCTTTCCTCGAACAGGACCAGCTGATCCGCGACATGCCGAAGATCGCTCACCTGCCGGCGGTGATCGTGCATGGTCGCTATGACGTGATCTGCCCGCTGGACAACGCCTGGGAGCTGCACCAGGCCTGGCCGAACAGCGAGCTGAAGGTGATCCGCGACGCCGGCCATGCCGCCTCCGAGCCTGGCATCACCGACGCCCTGGTACGCGCCGCCGACCAGATGGCCCGGCGCCTGCTCGACCTGCCCCTGGAAGAAGCATGAAGGGGCTGATCCAGCGCGTGCGTGGCGCCCGGGTGGAAGTGGCAGGGGAGATTGTCGGCGCCATCGACCAGGGGTTGCTGGCGCTGGTGGCGGTCGAGCCTGAAGATTCGCCCGAGCATGCCGACAAGCTGTTGCACAAGCTGCTGAACTACCGGGTGTTCAGCGACGAGCAGGGCAAGATGAACCGCTCGCTCAAGGATGTCGGCGGCGGCCTGCTGCTGGTGTCGCAGTTCACCCTGGCCGCCGATACCCGCAACGGCATGCGCCCGAGCTTTTCCACGGCGGCGCCACCGGCCCTCGGCGCCGAGCTGTTCGACTATCTGCTGCGCCAGGCACAGGTCCAACACCCGCTTGTGGCCAGTGGTCGCTTCGGTGCAGACATGCAGGTGCATCTGGTCAATGATGGCCCGGTAACATTTATGTTACAAATATGAGGTCAAAAAACCCTTTGTTTGTCGAAAAACAAGGGGTTTTGTACGATAAATAGTTTGTTCAGCCTGATGCGTTGTAACGCGACCTGCTGGATAATCGCGCGCTGCATGAACCTGCGTTCGCAGGTTCGTTTCACTTTGACTCGAGCATTGTCAGGATCCGTTTGGGGAATCATTACGCCCTCACGGGGTCCGAACAGTGCTCGCCAACCCGGCATTGGTCGCTGGCCGTTGGTTTCATGATCTGTTTTCGGCGAGGATTGCTCGTGATTGTAAGCCCCTGTATTGCACCTAGAATCCCCGGTACCCGGCTGCGCAAGGCCATGCTGGCCGGCGTGGCGCTGGTCGGCCTGTTGAGCGCGGGCCAGCTGTGGGCATTCAATCTGGACGACGTTGCAGCCAAGGCAAAGGATCTGGCCGGTCAGAAGTTCGAGGCACCGAAGAGCAACCTGCCGCCGGTGTTCCGCGACATGAAGTACGCCGACTACCAGAAGATCCGCTTCCTGCAGGAAAAGGCCGAGTGGGCCAAGGACAAGACGCCGTTCAAGCTCTCGTTCTACCACCAGGGCATGCATTTCGACACGCCGGTGACCATCAACGAGATCACCGCCAACAAGGTCAAGGAAATCAAGTACGACCCGAGCCGTTTCGAGTTCGGTGACGTGCCGCATGACGCCGAAGCCACCAAGAACCTCGGCTACGCCGGTTTCCGCGTGCTCTACCCGATCAACAAGGCCGACAAGCAGGACGAGATCATGACCCTGCTTGGCGCCAGCTACTTCCGCGTGGTCGGCAAGGGCCACCGCTACGGCCTGTCGGCCCGTGGCCTGGCCATCGACACTGCGTTGCCGTCCGGCGAGGAATTCCCGCGCTTCCGCGAGTTCTGGATCGAGAAGCCCAAGCCGAACGACAAGCACCTGGTGATCTACGCGCTGCTCGATTCCCCGCGCTCCACCGGCGCCTACAAGCTGACCCTGCGTCCGGGCGAGGACACCCTGGTCGACGTCAAGTCGCGGGTCTACCTGCGTGACAACGTCAGCCGCCTGGGCATCGCCCCGCTGACCAGCATGTACCTGTTCGGCCCCAACCAGCCGTCCAAGGTCATGAACTACCGTCCGGCCCTGCACGACTCCGAAGGCCTGGCGATCCACGCCGGCAACGGCGAGTGGCTGTGGCGTCCGCTGAACAACCCGAAACACCTGGCCGTGAGCAACTTCAGCGTGGAGAACCCGCGTGGTTTCGGCCTGCTGCAGCGCCAGCGCGACTTCAGCGACTACGAAGACCTCGACGACGAGTACGAGAAGCGCCCGAGCGCCTGGATCGAGCCGAAGGGCGACTGGGGCAAGGGTACCGTCGACCTGGTCGAGATCCCGACCGCCGACGAGACCAACGACAACATCGTGGCCTTCTGGAGCCCGGAAAAGCTGCCTGAAGTGGGCAAACCGTTCGAGTACGACTACCGCCTGCGCTGGACCATCAAGGAAGACCAGCTGCATTCGCAGGAACTGGGCTGGGTCAAGCAGACCCTGCGTTCCACCGGCGACGTCAAGCAGTCCAACCTGATCCGCCAGACCGATGGCACCGTTGCCTTCCTGGTCGACTTCATCGGCCCGAACCTGGCCACCCTGCCGGCCGACACCTCCGTGCGCAGCCAGGTCAGCGTCGGCGACAACGCCGAGGTGGTTGAGAACAACCTGCGCTACAACCCGGAAACCAAGGGCTGGCGCCTGACCCTGCGCCTGAAGGTGCAGGATCCGAAGAAATCCACCGAGATGCGTGCCGCGCTGCTGCGCGACGTTCCGGTCGAGCAGCCCAAGCCGGCCAAGCAGGACAAGGCCGCGGCCAAGCATGCTCACGCCAAGGCCGAGAAAGCCAAGGCCGAGAAGGCTGCCGAGCAACCCGCCGCCGATGCGGCATCCACCAACGGGACCCCGGCCACCACCGAGAAAGTGCTGACCGAGACCTGGAGCTATCAGTTGCCTGCCGATGAGTAACTCAAGCGCAAGGCCGGAATCGCTGAGCGAGTACCTGGCCCACCTTCCCCTGAGCGACGAGCAGCGTGCGGAACTCGCCCGCTGCACCTCCTTCAGCGAGCTGCACCAACACCTGGCGGCCCAACCGGCCGCCGGCACCGCCGAGGCCGCCCAGGCTTCGGTGGGCGCCCGTCTTACAGTCGGCAGCGCCGCCGAGCTGGAAGATGCCGAGATGCTCGGCGTCGATGCCGGCGGGCGGCTGTGCCTGAAGATCGCGCCGCCGATCAAGCGCACCAAGGTCGTGCCCGAGCCGTGGCGCACCAACATCCTGATTCGCATGTGGCGGCGCATGACCGGCCGCACCAACGCCCCGCAGCCGCCCAAGCGCGAGCTGCCGCCGGCGCGCTGGCGTACGGTCGGTTCGATCCGCCGTTACATCCTGCTGACCCTGATGATCGGCCAGACCCTCGTCGCGGGCTGGTACATGAAGGGCATCCTGCCGTACCAGGGCTGGTCGTTCGTCGATTTCGACGAGATCGTCAACCAGCCCCTGTGGGACACGGTGGTGCAGGTGTGGCCATATGCGCTGCAGACCTCGATCCTGGTCCTGTTCGGCATCCTGTTCTGCTGGGTGTCGGCGGGCTTCTGGACCGCCCTGATGGGCTTCCTCGAGCTGCTCACCGGGCGTGACAAGTACAAGATTTCCGGCAGCAGCGCCGGCAACGAGCCGATCGCGCCCGAGGCGCGTACCGCGCTGGTGATGCCGATCTGCAACGAAGACGTGCCACGGGTGTTCGCCGGCCTGCGCGCCACCTTCGAGTCGGTGGCCGCCAGCGGCAATCTCGACCGCTTCGACTTCTTCGTGCTCAGCGACACCAATGACACCGACATCGCCGTCGCCGAACAACAGGCCTGGCTCGACGTGTGCCGTGAAACCAAGGGCTTCGGCCGCATCTTCTACCGTCGCCGCCGGCGCCGGGTGAAGCGCAAGAGCGGCAACCTCGACGACTTCTGCCGTCGCTGGGGTGGCGAGTACAAGTACATGGTCGTGCTCGACGCCGACAGCGTCATGAGCGGCGAGTGCCTGAGCAGCCTGGTGCGCCTGATGGAGGCCAACCCGGACGCCGGCATCATCCAGACCGGGCCGAAAGCCTCGGGCATGGACACCCTGTATGCGCGCATGCAGCAGTTCGCCACCCGCGTGTATGGCCCGCTGTTCACCGCCGGCCTGCACTTCTGGCAGCTGGGCGAGTCGCACTACTGGGGCCACAACGCGATCATCCGCATGAAGCCGTTCATCGAGCACTGCGCCCTGGCGCCGTTGCCGGGCAAGGGCGCCTTCGCCGGCGCGATCCTCTCCCACGACTTCGTCGAAGCCGCGCTGATGCGCCGTGCCGGCTGGGGCGTGTGGATCGCCTACGACCTGCCGGGCAGCTACGAAGAACTGCCGCCGAACCTGCTCGACGAGCTCAAGCGCGACCGTCGCTGGTGCCACGGCAACCTGATGAACTTCCGCCTGTTCCTGGTCAAGGGCATGCACCCGGTGCACCGCGCGGTGTTCCTCACCGGGGTGATGTCGTACCTGTCGGCGCCGCTGTGGTTCCTGTTCCTGGTGCTGTCGACGGCGCTGCTGGCGACCAACACGCTGATGGAGCCGCAGTACTTCATCGAGCCGTTCCAGCTCTACCCGCTGTGGCCGCAGTGGCATCCGGAGAAGGCCATTGCGCTGTTCTCCACCACCATCGTGCTGCTGTTCCTGCCCAAGCTGCTCAGCGTCATCCTGATCTGGGCCAAGGGCGCCACCGAGTTCGGCGGACGCATCAAGGTCACCCTGTCGATGCTGATGGAGATGCTGTTCTCGATGCTCCTGGCACCGGTGCGGATGATCTTCCACACCCGCTTCGTGCTGGCCGCGTTCCTCGGCTGGGCCGCGACCTGGAACTCGCCGCAGCGTGACGACGACTCCACGCCGTGGAGCGAAGCGGTGCGTCGTCATGGTCCGCAGACCCTGCTGGGCATCGCCTGGGCTGGGCTGGTGGCCTGGCTGAACCCGAGCTTCCTGTGGTGGCTGGCGCCGATCGTCGGCTCGCTGGTGCTGTCGATCCCGGTGTCGGTGATATCCAGCCGCACGCGCCTGGGCCTGGCGGCCAAGGACGAGAAGCTGTTCCTCATCCCCGAGGAATACGCAACGCCGCAAGAGCTGCTGGCGACCGACCAGTACACCCACGAGAACCGTTGGCACGCCCTGCATGACGGTTTCGTCCGTGCCGTGGTCGACCCGCGCCAGAACGCCCTGGCCTGTGCCATGGCCACGGCGCGTCACGGTCAGGCGGCCCCGATCGAGGCGCTGCGCGTCGAGCGCGTTGCCAAGGCACTGGAAGTCGGCCCGAAAGGCCTGGACCTGAACACCCGCCTGGCGCTGCTCAGCGACCCGGTGGCGCTGGCGCGCCTGCACGAGCAGGTGTGGGCCGGGCATAACACGGCGTGGATCGATGTGTGGCGGGCATCCATCGCCAACGATCCGCACTCGCCATTGCTGCCGCTGCATCCGGAGAACGTGGCCCAGCCAGCCCTGGCTTGAGTCCGTTGCTCCGATAATCGCGGGGCCAGCCCGCTCCCACGCCATCTCAACGGTGCGTGGGAGCGGGCTGGCCCCGCGATGCTTTCTGGTCGATTTTGGCCAACAAAGTCCCCCCCGGCTCTAGGTCCCAGCTCACGCATGCGTTAGCATCCGTCCCGATATTGCGCATCGGTCTGTCGGACCGTGCTTACAAGAAAAATCTGCGTACTTCTTGCTAGGGGACTTGGTGATGATTAAGAAATACCTGTCGCGACTGCTGGTAGGTGCGACCGCCCTGATCGCGGTGACCGCCGCCCAGGCCGGCGCCATCGACGACGCGGTCAAGCGTGGCACCCTGCGCGTGGGCATGGACCCGACCTACATGCCGTTCGAAATGACCAACAAGCGCGGTGAGATCATCGGCTTCGAAGTCGACATCCTCAAGGCCATGGCCAAGTCCATGGGCGTCAAGCTGGAGATGGTCTCCACCGCCTACGACGGCATCATCCCGGCCCTGATGACCGACAAGTTCGACTTCATCGGCAGCGGCATGACCCTGACCCAGGAGCGCAACCTGCGCCTGAACTTCAGCGAACCCTTCATCGTGGTCGGCCAGACCCTGCTGATCCGCAAGGAGCTGGCGGGCGAGATCAAGTCGTACAAGGACCTGAACAACGAGAAGTACCGCCTCACCTCCAAGCTCGGCACCACCGGCGAGATGGTCGCGAAGAAGCTGATCAGCAAGGCCAAGTACCACGGCTACGACAACGAGCAGGAAGGGGTGATGGACGTGGTCAACGGCAAGGCCGACGCCTTCGTCTATGACTCGCCGTATAACGTGGTGGCGGTAGAGAAGGCCGGCGCCGGCAAGCTGGTATTCCTGGAAGAACCCTTCACCTACGAGCCGCTGGCCTTCGGCCTGAAGAAAGGCGACTTCGACAGCATCAACTACATCAACAACTTCCTGCACCAGATCAAGCATGACGGGACCTACGATCGTATTCACGACAAGTGGTTCAAGAGCAAGGAATGGCTGAAGGAAATGGAATAAGGCCCGGGTCAAAAGCCTAGACTTTGATCCCGACGCGCAGGTTGGACTGAGGGCGGTAGATCGAGGACAGCGGATGTTTTCGCTGGCCTCTTCGCGGGTAAACCCGCTCCCACAGGGTTTGGCTACATCTGTGGGAGCGGGTTTACCCGCGAAGAGGCCGGCAAGTACAACGCACGCTCCACGGGCTATCGCTAAAGCTCCACCCGGCGCGTTTCTTTTTTTGTGGAAGTACCCCAAGTGATCAAACACAAGAAAGCACAGTGGCCCTGGCATGGGCTGACCGCGCTGGTCCTGGTGGGCCTGGCGTTCAGCCTGTACCTGGCCACCTCGATGATTTCCTACGAGTGGCGCTGGAACCGTGTTCCGCAATACTTCGCCTACAAGGCCGAGGAAACCCAGCGTGCCGCCAACCCTGGCACGGTCGAGGAAATCGTGGTGTCCGGCGACAACGCCCGGGTCACCCTGAAGGATGAAAGCGGCGACACCCAGGTCGTCGAAGTGGCCAAGGACAGCATGTTGCTGGCCCGTGGCGACGATGTCGCCGAGGGCGATGCCATCGGCGTCAACCGTCACTGGGCCGCCGGCCCCTTGGCCTGGGGCCTGTGGACCACGTTGTGGATCTCGGTGATCTCCGGCGCCCTGGGCCTGGTGATCGGCCTGTTCGCCGGGCTGTGCCGGCTGTCGAACAACCCGACCCTGCGTGACCTGTCCACTGTCTACGTCGAGCTGGTGCGCGGCACGCCGCTGCTGGTGCAGATCTTCATCTTCTACTTCTTCATCGGCACCGTGCTCAACCTGTCCCGCGAGTTCGCCGGGGTGGCGGCGCTGGCGCTGTTCACCGGCGCCTACGTGGCCGAGATCGTCCGTGCCGGCGTGCAGTCGATCGCCAAGGGCCAGAACGAGGCGGCGCGTTCGCTGGGCCTGAACGGCGCCCAGTCGATGCGTCATGTGATCCTGCCCCAAGCCTTCAAGCGCGTGCTGCCGCCACTGGCCGGGCAGTTCATCAGCCTGGTCAAGGACACTTCGCTGGTGTCGGTGATTGCCATCACCGAGTTGACCAAGAGCGGCCGCGAGGCCATCACCACCTCGTTCTCGACCTTCGAGATCTGGTTCTGCGTGGCGGGCCTGTACCTGCTGATCAACCTGCCGCTGTCGCACATTGCCAGCCGGCTCGAGCGGAGGCTTGCGCAAAGTGATTGAAGTCCGTGACCTGCTGAAAGTCTTCGACACCCGTGGCCAGGTAGTGCGCGCGGTGGACAACGTCACCACCCAGGTGGCCAAGGGCGAGGTGGTGGTGGTGCTGGGGCCTTCGGGCTCGGGCAAGTCGACCTTCCTGCGCTGCCTGAACGGCCTGGAGCATTTCGACGAGGGGCATGTGTCCATCGGCGGTTTGCAGCTGGACGATCCGAAAACCGATATCAACGCCTATCGCCGGGAAGTCGGCATGGTGTTCCAGCACTTCAATCTGTTCCCGCACATGACCGTGCTGGAGAACCTGTGCCTGGCGCAGAAGGTGGTGCGCAAGCGCAACAAGGCCGAGCGCGAAGCCAAGGCCCGGGCGTTGCTGGAAAAGGTCGGTATCGCGCAGAAGGCCAACGAGTATCCTTCGCGCCTTTCCGGCGGGCAGCAGCAGCGAGTGGCCATTGCCCGGGCCCTGGCGATGGACCCGAAGGTGATGCTGTTCGACGAGCCGACCTCGGCGCTTGATCCGGAGATGGTCGGGGAGGTGCTGGATGTGATGAAGACCTTGGCCCAGGAAGGCATGACCATGGTCTGCGTGACGCACGAGATGGGTTTTGCCCGGGAAGTGGCGGATCGGGTGTTGTTCTTTGACCACGGGAAGTTGCTGGAAGATTCGCCACCGCAGGCGTTCTTTGCTGCGCCGAAGGATGTGCGTGCGCAGGCGTTCTTGCGGCAAGTTCTGTGATTGTGTTTAGACCTGCGTAAACCGTGGGTGCAATGTATGTGGTCAAACTGTTCAGGCCTCTTGCTATATGTTGGCGAGGGGTCTGATCACTGAAATAACACCACCCTCCAATCAAGAAACGCTCATCTCTTGATCTTGATCTTGATCTTGATCTTGATCTTGATCTTGATCTTGCTTCTAAGTGCGCGATAGTTCAGGCGCCGCCAATTGCGACTTCAGGAGGCCGAGCGGAGTTCTTGCGGAGGGAGGTGACGGGCATGGATGCCCGTCAAGCGCTGCGCCCCAGGATGGGGCGTTCAGCGCGGTCCTCCCGGGAGCAAGAACGGAGCGAGGGAACCCCGGAGCGAAGCGTAGGGGCCGGATGAATGGAGCGAGGATTTTTTGGTGACTTTTTGATCCTTCAAAAAGTTACCCGCCGTAAGGGCGGAAAGGTGACTTCGCGTCACCATCGCGAATGAATGCGCATATAGCTTTCAAAACACATGCTTTAAAAGTCAAAGTCAAAGTCAAAGTCAAAGTCAAAGTCAAAGTCAAAGTCAAAGTCGGTCGGCGCTGGTTTTAATGGTTGTAAGCGCATTCATTTGCGATGTCGACGCATAGTCACCTTTTCGCCCTTACGGCGAGTTCCTTTTTGAAGGATCAAAAAGGAACCAAAAAATCCTCGCTCCATTCATCCGGCCCTCCGCTTCGCTCCGGGTTCCCTCACTCCGGCCTTGCTCCCGGGAGGACCGCGCTGAACGCCCCATCCTGGGGCGCAGCGCTTGACGGGCATCCATGCCCGTCACCTCCCTCCGCAAGACCTGCGTTCGGCCTCCTGAAGTCGCGAAGTTACGGGCGGCGCCTGGGATGGCGCAGCTGTCGCTAGTGAGCTGCGGTGTTAATCTTCTGATCGCCAAAGCCAAAGCCAAAGCCAAAGCCAAAGCCAAAGCCAAAGCCGTCGGTCTGGTTTCAGGTCCTGGCTATCTGGGCACGCCTGCAAGGCTTAAAGATTGAACCGCCCCACCATGCCCCGCAACTGCTGCCCCAACTGCTCCAACTCCCCACTCGAAACCGCAGTCTGTTCACTGGCCGCCCGCGTCTGCTCCGACACATCCCGCACATTGATCACGCTACGGTTGATCTGCTCGGCCACCACGCTCTGCTGTTCACTGGCCGTGGCAATCTGCTGGTTCATTCCCTGGATCGTCGACACCGTCTCGGTAATCTGCCCCAACGCGGCGCCGGCCTTGCGGCTGAGCTCGACGCTTTGCCCGGTCAGGCGCTTGCTGTCGTCCAACAGACCGGTCACCTCATCGGTGCCACGGTGCAGGTTGTCGATCAGCAACTCGATCTCCTCGGTCGACTGCTGCGTACGCTGGGCCAGGCCGCGCACCTCGTCGGCCACCACGGCGAAACCGCGCCCGGCCTCACCGGCCCGGGCCGCCTCGATGGCAGCATTGAGCGCCAGCAGGTTGGTCTGCTCGGACACCGACTTGATCACATCGAGAATCGAGCCGATGCGCTGGCTTTCACCGGCCAGGTGCCCCATGGCCGCCAGGCAGTGGTCCATCTGCCCGGCCAACTGCTCGATACGGGCAATCGCCTCGGCCACCACCTGGTCGCCCAGCTGTGCCTGATGGTCGGCAGCGGTGGCCGCCTGCGAGGCCTGCTCGGCGTTCTGCGCGACCTCCTGCACCGTGGCGCTCATCTGGTTCATGGCCGTGGCCACCTGGTCGGTCTCCTCTTGTTGCTGGCCAATGCGCTCGCGGGTGTCCACGCTGGCGCCGGCCAGCGCCGTCGCGGCCCGGGACAGGTGACCGACACCCTGGTCGATGCCGCCGAGCAGCTCGCGCAGGCTCAAGGTCATCTCACGCATGCTCGTCTGCAACTGGCCCATCTCGTCGCGGCGCTGCACCGTCTGCACCTGGCTGAGGTCGCCACGGGCGATGCGCGCGGCCTGGGCCAGCACCTGGCGCAGGGGCTGGGTGACCTGCCGGGTGATCAGCCAGGCGGCCAGGATGCCGAACACCAGCGCCAGCGCAGCCACGCTGGTCAGCAGCGAACGGTCGGCCAGGGCCTCGTTGTCGCGCTGCTCGACCTTGCGCTCGCTCAGTTCACGGCTCACCGCCTGCAGTTCATCGCCCATTTTCTCCATGCCGTCCTGCAACTGCTCGACCTTGAGCGCGGTGTCGCGGTATTGGCGCAGGGTGTCGCGGTAACGGTCCAGTTCCACCTGTGGGCGTTGGGTCAGCGTAGCGGGCAGCTCCAGTGGTGCGATGGCCCGCAGCAACTGACCCAGGCTGGTGTCCGCCGCCTGCAGCGCGGCATCGCCCATGCTGGCGAAACTGTCCCGGGGCGAGAAGGCATAGGCCGGCACCAGGCTTTGCTGGCTGGCGGATTCGATATGGCGGCCCAGGGTATCCATGAGACCGACCACGCCGCCCTGCCGATCATCGCCCGGCAGCTTCAGCAAGGCCTGGGTCTGCAGCTCGTCGATCACGGCTTCGAGCACGCCTGCCTGCGCCTGCATCGCTGCACGCAAGCCTTCGCGGCTGTCCACGGTGCTCTGCAGGCTGGCGAAGTCGGCCTTCAGGCGCTGCAGCAACTGGAGTTTCTGGTTCAGCATCTGTCGTGACGTATCGACGCCGCTGCGTTGCAGCAGCAGGGTCAGGCGGTCGTGCAACTGCTCCAGGATGGTCGCGATGCGGGTCTTGCTGACGTCGTCGGCGAGTACCCGGTAGGTGATGCGCTCGGCGCGCAGGTCACGGGTCAGGTCGTCGAGTTGGCCGATGTCGCCGAGCTGCTCCGAGCGCTCGATGGCGCCGTCCAGGGCGCTCCAGCCGCTAAGGGTGGTGGCCAGGGTGAGCAGCAGCACCACGGCAAAACCCAGGGCGAGCTTGAGCCCGACGCCAAGGTTGCCGAGCTGGCGGTCAAGGTATCCGAACATGGCAGGTCTCCGTCCAATTGAGAAAAGGCCATGGCGGCAGAATGCCGCCATGGCCCTTGCTCATCGGCCGGAAGTCCGTCGGACTGGACCTGCAAATTGAGTAGGAAAATTCGCGGCGGGCTGAAGGGCAGTGCCTACAGCCCGCAAGCCTTGAATTAGAGCCTGAAGCGCCCCACCAGGCCCTGCAGATGCGTCCCCAGTCGGGCCAGCTCGACGCTGGAGCTGGCGGTCTCCTCGCTGGCCGCCGAGGTCTGGTCGGAGATATCGCGCACGTTCATCACGCTGCGGTTGATCTTCGGCCACGGCGCTCTGCTGCTCGGCGGCGGTGGCGATCTGCTGGTTCATCGACTGGATCGACGACACGGTGCGGGTGATGGTGCCCAGCGAGTCGCCGGCGCGGCGGGTCAGTTCGACACTGCTGTCGGTCAGGGCGCGGCTGCTGTCCATGACGCTGGCCACCCGTTCGGTGCCGTTCTGCAGGCTGGCGATCAGCTCCTCGATCTCCTCGGTGGACTGCTGGGTGCGCTGGGCCAGGCTGCGCACCTCGTCGGCGACCACGGCGAAGCCACGGCCCGCCTCGCCGGCGCGGGCGGCCTCGATGGCGGCATTGAGCGCCAGCAGGTTGGTCTGCTGGGCCACCGACTTGATCACATCGAGCACGCTGCCGATCTTGTCGCTCTCGGCCTTGAGCTGGCTCATCGCTTCGCTGGAATTGACCACCTCGCCGGCCAGGCGCTCGATCTGGCTGATCGCCTCGCCCACCACCTTGTCGCCTTCGCGGGCCTGCTGGTCGGCCATCAGCGCCGCTTCCGAGGCTTGCTCGGCGTTGCGCGCCACCTCCTGGACCGTGGCGGCCATCTCATTCATGGCGGTGGCGACCTGGTCGGTCTCGACCTTCTGGTTGTTGACCCCGGCGCTGGTCTGCTCGGTGACCGCCGACAGTTCCTCGGCGGCGCTGGCGATTTGCGTCACGCCGTCGCCGATGCCGCCGATCAGCTCGCGCAGGCCCTGGGTCATGCGCTGCATGCTGGCCTGCAACTGGCCCAGTTCGTCGCGTCGATCGGCCTTGAGGTCCTGGCGCAGGTCGCCGCCGGCGACGCGCTCGGCGGCGGCGAGGGTCTGGCGCAGTGGCACGATGATCTGCCGGGTGATGGCGAAGGCGGCCAGCACCCCCAGCACCAGGGCCAGGGCGGTGGCGCCGGCCAGCAGGGTCTTGGCCTGCTGGGTGCCCTGGTCGCGCACGGTGGTTTGCGAAACGGTCATTTCCTGGCTGGCGGTCAGCAGCAGCTGGCCTTGCGCGGACATGCGCGTCAGCGCCTGCTCGCTGGCGGCCTGGGCGTTGCCGAACTGGTTCACCGCGTCGCGGTAGGCGGCCAGTGCGCCAGCGGCGTCGTCGAGGCTGGCGGCGAACTCGGCCGGAAGCTTGCCCGGCAGCGCCTTGAGCACGGTCATGGCCTGGTCGATGGCGCCGAGGGCGGTCTGCTGGAACTCGGCCTTGCCGCTGTAGGTGTAGCCGCGCACCTGGAAGCGCGCCTGTTGCAGCAGGGCGGCGACCTGCACCACCTCCTGGTACTGCTGGATATCGCTGCCCTGCAGCAGGCGCTGCTGGACCTTGGCAATCAGCTCGGCGGCCTTGTCGGCGCTGTCGCCCAGGGTGGCGCGGCTGGCCTCGCGGCGCTGACCGGCCTGCTTGAGCTCGGCGAATGCCTGCTGGTACTGGCGCACGGCATCCTGCTGCTTGTCCAGGCGCTGGCGGTCGGCGGGGAGTTCGATCTGGCCGAGCATGAACTGCACCTGGCGCTCGAGGTTGGCCAGGGCCTTTTCCATTTCCGCCACGGCGGCGTCGTCTCGGTTGCGCTCATAGCCCAGGCGGGCCAGGCGCAGGTCCTGGGTGTACTGGTGGATCACCGAGATGTTGCCGAGCTTGTCGCCACGGCTGGTGACGCTGTCGATGCCCAGCCAGCCGGTGAAGGTGATGCCGAGGGTGAGCAGCAGCACCAGGCCGAAGCCGATCCCCAACTTGCGATTGACGCTTACATTTCCCAGTGACTGGGCAAACCAACGGTACATAGACGACTCCCCGGCGCGTGGCAGTGCGGATTATTGTTCTGTTGCACAGGCCATCGGCGCGGGGCGGGGAAACTTGATGGTAAAAACCTGACTCTTGTGTCAGAAAATTCGCGAGAGCAGGGCGGTGACCGCCGTTTCCACCCGCAGGATACGATCGCCCAGTTGCACCGGGGCCAGTCCGGCCTTGCCGAGCAGTTCGACCTCGTAGGGGATCCAGCCGCCTTCGGGGCCGATCGCCAGGGTCACTGGGCCTTCCACGGCGCGCGGGCAGGCAGGGTAGGGGCCGGGGTGGCCGACCAGGCCCAGGGTGCCTTCGGCGATGGCGGGCAGGCGGTCTTCGACGAAGGGCTTGAAGCGCTTCTCGATGATCACCTCCGGCAGCACCGTGTCACGGGCCTGCTCGAGGCCGAGAATGAGGTTTTCGCGGATGGTTTCGGGCTGGAGGAACGGCGTCTGCCAGAAGCTCTTTTCGACCTTGTAGCTGTTGACCAGGATCAGCCGCGGCACGCCCAGGGTAGCGACCGTCTGGAACAGCCGGCGCAGCATCTTCGGCCGCGGCACGGCCAGCACCAGGGTCAGCGGCAGCTTGGCCGGCGGCGGCTGGTCGAAGGCCACCCGCAGTTCGGCCTCGTGGCCTTCGAGGCGGATGACCTCGGCCTTGCCCATCAGGCCGCCGATGCGCCCGACGCGCAGGCTGTCGCCCACCGCCACGCGGTGGATCTCCTGCATGTGGGTGAAGCGGCGATCGGCCAGGACGACACGGTCGGCCGACACGAAGTCGGCCTCTTCAAGAAGCAACAGGTTCACGGTTGGGTCGCAGGCGGCTGGTCGTTGTGGTCGTTGCTCGCTTCGTCCGGCTCGTGGCTGCGCTTGCGGATCAGGCTGCCGCACAGCACGCCGACCTCGAACAGCATCCACATGGGCACGGCCAGCAGGGTCTGGGAGAAGATGTCCGGCGGGGTGAGGATCATGCCGACCACGAAGCAGCCGATGATCACGTACGGGCGGATCTTCTTCAGGTACTGCACGTCGACCACGCCGATCCACACCAGCAGCACCACCGCCACCGGGATCTCGAAGGCGACGCCGAAGGCGAAGAACAGGGTCATGACGAAGTCGAGGTAGCTGGAAATGTCGGTCATCATCGACACGCCCTCGGGGGTGGCGCTGGCGAAGAAGCCGAAGATCAGCGGGAACACCAGGAAGTAGGCGAAGGCCATGCCGGCATAGAACAGGAAGATGCTCGATACCAGCAGCGGGATGGCGATGCGCTTTTCGTGGCGGTACAGGCCCGGGGCGATGAAGCCCCAGATCTGCTGCAGGATGAACGGGATCGCCAGGAACAGCGAGACGATCATGGTCAGCTTGAACGGCGTCAGGAACGGCGAGGCCACGTCGGTGGCGATCATCGTCGCATTGGCCGGCAGGTGCGCGCGCAGCGGTGCCGAGACCAGGGTGTAGATCTGCTGGGCGAAGGAGAACAGCCCGGCGAAGATCAGGAAGATGGCGGCGACGCAGCGCAGCAGGCGGGTGCGCAGTTCGGTCAGGTGCGAGACCAGCGGCATCGGCTGGTCATGTTCCGGATTCTCGCTCATGGGGCTCGTGGCGGTTGGGGCGGCTCGGAGGGTGGCGTCGCGGTCGGCTGCGCGGGGGCGGCTTCGACGGCGGGTGTGGCGGGCGTTTCAGTACTGGCCGGCGGCTGCGCCGGTGGCGTCAGCGGATTGAGGATGCGCTTGGCCTCCTGCTCCATCTGCAGGATGTGCTCGTTGTGCAGCTGGCGGCGGATGTCGTCGGCGCCGATCTCGCGCTCGACCTCCATCTTGATCGCGTTGAAGCTGCGCTTGAGGCGGCCGATCCACAGGCCCGCGGTGCGCGCGGCCCCCGGCAGGCGCTCGGGGCCGAGCACCAGCAGGGCGACCAGGCCGACGAGCAGCAGCTCGCTGAAACTGATGCCGAACATGGGTCAGTCTTTCCGCTGCGGCTCTTGGACCGGCTGGGCCTGGCCCTCGATGGTGTGGCCCTGGGCCTGCTGCGCGGTGTTCTGCACCGGCGGAACCGGCTGCGCCGGTGGCGGGGTCTGCTCGGCGGGCTTGGTTTCTTCTTCGTTCATGGCCTTGCGGAAGCCCTTGATCGATTCGCCCAGGTCGCTGCCGAAGTTCTTCAGTTTCTTGGTGCCGAATACCAGCACCACGACGACCAGCAGGACGATCCAGTGTTTCCAGTCAAAAATGCCCATTTCAAGCTCCTGAAAATGTGTGTCTGTCTTTCGGACCCTGGGCTGCGTTGCAGCCTTTCGCGGCACAAGGCCGCTCCTACACAGGGTATTGCGAATCTGTCAGGCGACGCGGGCCCCTGTAGGAGCGGCCTTGCGCCGCGAAAGGGGCGCAACGCGCCCCCGCAATTATTCAGGCAGAAGGCTGACGCGCAGCCTTCTCGTCATGCCCGGACAACCCGAACCGACGCTCCAGCTCGTCAAGCACCGCCTGCGGATGCTGGCCCAGCGCGCTGAGCATGACCAGGCTATGAAACCACAGGTCTGCGGTTTCATAGATGACATCGCTGTAATCCTTGCTGGCGGCGGCATCCTTGGCGGCGATGATGGTCTCGATGGACTCTTCGCCGAGCTTCTCGAGGATCTTGTTCAGGCCCTTGTGATACAGGCTGGCCACGTAGCTGCTGTCCGGCGCCGCGTGCTTGCGTTCTTCCAGCACCTCGGCGAGGCGGTTCAGGGTGTCGCTCATGTCAGTGTCCTGCGCTGTAGATGGCGTCCGGATCCTTCAGGACCGGGTCGACGGTTTTCCACTGGCCGTCCTCGAAGACGCGGTAGAAGCAGCTTTCACGGCCGGTATGGCAGGCGATATGGCCCAGTTGCTCGACCATCAGGATGATCACGTCGGCGTCGCAGTCCAGGCGCATCTCATGCAGTTTCTGCACATGGCCCGACTCTTCGCCCTTGCGCCACAGCTTGCCCCGCGAGCGCGACCAGTAGATGGCGCGATGCTCGGCGGCGGTCAGGGCGAGGGATTCACGGTTCATCCAGGCCATCATCAGCACGCGCCCGGTCTTGTGGTCCTGGGCGATCGCCGGCACCAGGCCGTCGCTGTTCCACTTGATCTCGTCCAGCCAGTCTTTCATCGTCGACTCCAAACCGGGCCCGCTCCCGTACCGAGCCCCTTTGCGCTAGTGTGCCAGCCGGCGGCGCGGCTGGCTATCGGCGCACGATCAGGTACAGGCCCGCGGCCAGCATCAACCATGCGGGCCAGGCGGCCGGGGCGCTGAGGCTGACGGCACCGGCGGCCAGGGTGGCGCCGCCGCCGAGCAGGCCGGCGCCGAGCAGGCGCAGCGCCCAGTTGTCGCCGGCACGGCGCCGCTCGGGCAGTTGCGCATCGTGCAGGTGCGGTTGCGACAGGCGTTCGAGCAGGTCGCGGGTCATGTCGGCCAGGTGTGGCAGCTGCTCGGCCTGGCTGTACAGGTTGCCGATCACCGCCTTCGGGCTCATGCGCTCGCGCATCCAGCGCTCGAGGAACGGCTTGGCGGTGCTCCACAGGTCGAGGTCGGGGTACAGCTGGCGGCCCAGGCCTTCGATGTTGAGCAGGGTCTTCTGCAGCAGCACCAGCTGCGGCTGGACTTCCATGTTGAAGCGCCGGGCGGTCTGGAACAGGCGCATCAGCACCTGGCCGAAGGAGATGTCCTTCAAGGGCTTTTCGAAGATCGGCTCGCACACGGTGCGGATCGCTGCCTCGAACTCGTTGACCTTGGTCTGCGCCGGCACCCAGCCCGAATCGATGTGCAGCTGGGCCACGCGGCGGTAGTCGCGCTTGAAGAAGGCGATCAGGTTGCGCGCGAGGTAGTCCTGGTCCTCGGCCGTCAGGCTGCCGACGATGCCGCAGTCGATGGCGATGTACTGCGGGCTCCACGGCTTGACCGTGCTGACGAAGATGTTGCCCGGGTGCATGTCGGCGTGGAAGAAGCTGTCGCGGAACACCTGGGTGAAGAACACTTCCACCCCCCGCTCGGCGAGCATCTTCATGTCGGTGCGCTGGTCGGCCAGGGTGGCCATGTCGGTGACCGGCACGCCGTAGATACGCTCCATCACCAGCACCTTGGGCCGGCAGAAGTCCCAGTACACCTGGGGCACGTACATCAGCTCGGAGCCTTCGAAGTTGCGTCGAAGCTGGCTGGCGTTGGCCGCCTCGCGCAGCAGGTCGAGCTCGTCGTAGATGGTCTTCTCGTAGTCGCCGACGATCTCCACCGGGTGCAGGCGGCGGGCATCGGCCGAGGCCCGCTCGGCGGCCTTGGCGATCAGGAACAGCCAGGCCAGGTCCTGGGCGATGACCGGCTTGAGGCCTGGGCGCACCACCTTGACCACCACTTCCTCGCCGCTTTTGAGGCGCGCGGCGTGGACCTGGGCCACCGAGGCCGAGGCCAGCGGCTCGACGTCGAAGCGGCTGAACACCTCGGCCACCTTCGCCCCGAGCTGTTCCTCGATCAGCGCCACGGCGTGCTGCGGGTCGAATGGCGGTACCCGGTCCTGCAGCAGCATCAGCTCGTCGGCGATGTCGGTGGGCAGCAGGTCGCGGCGGGTGGAGAGCAACTGGCCGAACTTGATGAAGATCGGCCCCAGGTCCTGCAGCGCCAGGCGCAGGCGTGCGCCGCGGCTCAGCTCCAGGGGCTTGCGCGGCAGCCAGCGCCAGGGCATCAGCAGGCGCAGGCTGGCCAGCCACCAAGGCAGCAGGGGCTGTTCGAACAGCAGGTCATCGAGGCGGTAGCGGATCACGACGCGCTGGATGCGCAACAGACGGCGGACGGCGAGCAGCTTCATGCGTTATCGCTGGTATCAAGAATGTGGGCGAGGCGGCGCAGGCGCGCCTCGAGACGTTCGATGTCGACCTTCAGCGCATCGAGCTCGCTGAACGCCGCTTCGGCTTCGCGTTTGCCGACCAGGGTACGGGATTCCTCGGCCAGGTACTCGGAGAGGTTCTCGCCGAAGCGGGCCAGGCCCTGGCGGGTCCAGCGCGCGCGCAGGCGCAGGTGGCCGGCGATCAGCGCGGTGGGCACCGGGCCCAGCCAGCGTTGCAGCTCGTACTCCCAGTCCAGCTCCAGGTCCTGCACGATGCCGAACAGGTCGAGCAGCACGGCGCTGTCGCCATGCAGTTCGACCTGAGGGCTGTGCAGCACGGCGGTCTTGTCCTTGGCCAGGGCCAGCTGCGCCAGGCGCCCGGCGGGGGCGCGCAGGGTGCAGTCGACCTCGCCCTCCCAGTGGGCGGCGAGCATCAGGCCTTCCTCGTCGGGCAGCACGAACAGCTTCAGGGCCGGCTGCACGCAGTCGATCTCGATCACCCGGCCCTCCAGCGCCGCCAGGCGTGGGAGGGCGGTGCTGTCCAGGCGCAGGACACGGTTGAGCCCGTGCTCGGCGCTGGCGAGCAGGCCGGCCAGGAGCATCAGGGCTTGATCCCCCGGTGCACGGCGACGATGCCGCTGGTCATGTTGTGGTAGGTGACGCGGTCGAAGCCGGCCTCGACCATCATGCTCTTGAGCGTTTCCTGGTCGGGGTGCATGCGGATCGATTCGGCCAGGTAGCGGTAGCTTTCCGAGTCGTTGGTGATCAGCTTGCCGGCCAGCGGCATGAAGGCGAACGAGTAGGCGTCGTAGGCCTTGGACATCAGCTTGTTGGTCGGCTTGGAGAACTCCAGGATCAACAGGCGGCCGCCGGGCTTGAGCACCCGCAGCATGGAGCGGATGGCTTCGTCCTTGTGGGTCACGTTGCGCAGGCCGAAGGCAATGGTCACGCAGTCGAAGTGGTTGTCCGGGAACGGCAGCTTCTCGGCGTCGGCCTGGACGAACTCGATGTTGCCGGCAACACCACGGTCGAGCAGGCGGTCACGGCCGACCTTGAGCATCGAATCGTTGATGTCGGCCAGCACCACCTGGCCGGTCGGGCCGACCAGGCGCGAGAACTTGGCGGCCAGATCGCCCGTGCCACCGGCGATGTCCAACACCCGGTTGCCGCTGCGCACGCCGGACAGCTCGATGGTGAAGCGCTTCCACAGGCGGTGCATGCCGCCGGACAGCACGTCGTTCATCAGGTCGTACTTGGCGGCCACCGAGTGGAACACCTCGGCGACTTTCTTCGCCTTCTGGCTCTCCGGCACATCCTGGTAGCCGAAGTGGGTAGTGGGTTCGGCGTGGTCGCCTTTGCGCTGGTCGGTCATATCGCTTCACCAGAAAAAAATTACGGCCATTCTAGGGGCTGCGGGCGGATTTGTCTTGGCGGGGTGTGTCATGCAGAGGGGGCGGGCATAATGGCGATTATGTATTCATATCCAGGATCACCCGCATGACCCAGATCAGCGTCGAACGCAAACACTCCCTCGGCCGTGACGCCGCCCGTGCCAAGGCCGAGGCGCTGGTCGACAGGCTCAGCCGCGAATACGACCTCAAGGCCACCTGGAATGGCGACCGCGTCGATGTGACGCGCAGCGGCGCCAACGGCAGCGTGCACATTGGCGAGGACACCATCCGCGTCGAGCTGAAGCTGGGCATGATGCTGTCGATGATGAGCGGCAGCATCAAGGGCGAGATCGAGCGGGCGCTGGACAAGGCGCTGGCCTGACACTGCGCGCTCCTTGCTGTTTACGGGCGCGGGCCTTGTGGGAGCAGGTATTGTGGGAGCGGGCTTGCCCCGCGATAGCGCCAGCCCGGGCAATAGCTATCGCGGGGCAAGCCCGCTCCCACGCAAACGCTGCATGACCTCACCTTAGGGTGAGGATTCTAATTTTTCCGCCTACCTTCACGCTCAAGCCCTGCCTCCCAGGGCAGTTCCTCCCTCCCCTTGAACGAGCATGAGGTGCAGAGCATGGCCAAAGTGAATCTCAAGCAGAAAGACGACGCCCAAGGCAGTACCCTGGGCGAGGTGCGCGGCTACGCCCGCAAGATCTGGCTGGCGGGCATCGGTGCCTACGCCCGCGTCGGCCAGGAAGGTTCCGACTACTTCAAAGAGCTGGTGAAGGCCGGCGAAGGCGTCGAGAAACGCGGCAAGAAGCGCCTGGATAAAGAGATCGAGGCCGCCAACGGCCATCTCGACGAAGCCACCCAGGAAGTCAGCCGGGTACGCGGCAAGGTCGAGGTCCAACTGGACAAAATCGAGAAAGCCTTCGACGCCCGTGTCGGTCGCGCCTTGAATCGCCTCGGCATTCCGTCTAAACATGACGTTGAGGCGTTGTCCATCAAGCTTGAACAGCTGCATGAGCTGCTCGAGCGCGTCGCGCACAAACCATAAGGAGAGCAGGATGGCTGGCAAGAAGAACACCGAGAAAGAAGGCAGCTCCTGGATCGGCGGAATCGAGAAGTACTCCCGCAAGATCTGGTTGGCTGGCCTGGGTATCTACTCCAAGGTCGACCAGGATGGTCCGAAGCTGTTCGATTCGCTGGTGAAGGATGGCGAAAAGGCCGAGAAGCAGGCGAAGAAAACCGCCGAAGACGTGGCCGAAAGCGCCAAGTCGTCGACCAACTCCCGAGTGTCTGGCGTGAAGGACCGTGCGCTGGGCAAGTGGAGCGAGCTGGAAGAGGCCTTCGACAAGCGCTTGAACAGCGCCATCTCGCGTCTGGGCGTGCCCAGCCGCAATGAGATCAAGGCCCTGCACCAGCAGGTCGACTCGCTGACCAAGCAGATCGAGAAGCTGACCGGTGCGTCGGTGACTCCGATCTCCAAGGCCAGTGCCAGCAAGACCGCGGCCAAGCCCCTGGCCAAGGCGGCAGCCAAGCCTGCGGCCAAGACCGCCGCGGCAAAACCGGCGGCCAAGCCTGCGGCGAAAACCGCGGCAGCCAAACCAGCAGCCAAACCAGCGGCGGCCAAACCGGCGGCAAAACCCGCTGCGGCCAAGAAACCGGCCGTGAAGAAAGCGGCTCCGGCCAAGCCTGTGGCAGCCAAGCCGGCCGCTCCGGCGCCTGCCGCCACCGCAGCTCCGGCCCCGAGCGCGGCCCCGGCCAGCAGCACGCCGTCGGCACCGGTGAACGCGGCCACCCAGGCCTGACACCGCGTCGCCCTGATCGCGGGGCAAGCCCGCTCCCACGAAGCCTGTACAGGACGCGTGGGGGTGGGCTTGCCCCGCGATCGTTTCAGCCTTCCAGATACCGCATCGCCAACTGCTCCGCCGCGCTGCGCGCCGGTGCCTGCAGATGTGGCGCCACCAGCATCATCACCTGGTACACCACCACCCCCACATCGCCCTCGCGTCCCAGCACCCGCTGGTAGTCCAGCGAGCACATCAGGGTCAGGGTGATCTGCTCCACCAGTTGCCCCAGCGCCTGGGTCTCACTGGTCACCTGGCCCTGGCCCTTGAGGCTGGCCAGCAACGCGGCCAGGGTTCGCTTGAGGGCGTTGATCAGGCTGCGCATGCTCCGCGCCAGCTTGGGCAGGCGCCCGGTGAGGTTGGACAGGTCCTGGAACAAAAAGCGGTACTGGGCCATGCGCTCGACGATCAGGTGCAGGAACAGCCAGTAGTCCTCGGCGTCCAGGCGCACATCCAGGGGCGGATCGAGCAGTGGCATCAGCTCCTCTTCGAAGCGCTCGAACAGGCCGATCACCAGCGGTTCCTTGCCGTGGAAGTGGTAGTACAGGTTGCCGGGGCTGATCCCCAGTTCGTTGGCGATCTCCAGGGTCGAGACGTTCGGCTCGCCCTGGCGGTTGAACAGCTGCAGGGCACATTCGAGGATACGGTCGCGGGTCTTCATCCGGTCAGCGCGCCAATACGTAGCTGCCCGGCGCGGGGCCCAGCGGTGGGTAGGTGGCGTTGCCCAGTTCCTCACGGGGTGTCTTCAACGTACCTGAGCGCTCGGTGATCCATTCCAGCCACAGTGGCCACCAGCTGCCGTCGCGGCGCTGGGCATCGTGGAACCAGGCCCGTGGGTCGCTGGAGAGCTTGGGGTTTTCCAGGTAGTAGGCCTTGGGGTTGCCGGGCGGGTTGATGATGCTCTGGATATGGCCGCTGTTGGCCAGGATGAATCGCCGATCGCCGCCGAGCAGCAGGGCCGAGCGGTAAACGGCGTCCCATGGTGTGATGTGGTCGTTGCTGCCGGCGACGGTGAAACTGTCCAGCCCGACCTGCTTGAGGTCGATCGGCGTACCGCACACTTCCAGCCCTTCGGGGAAGGTCAGCGGGTTGAGTTTGAAGAAGTCCAGCAGGTCGCCGTGCAGGGCGGCGGGCAGGCGGGTGTTGTCGGCGTTCCAGTAGAGAATGTCGAACGCCGGCGGGGTCTTGCCCATCAGGTAGTTGTTGACCCAGTAGTTCCAGATCAGGTCGTTGGGCCGCATCCAGGCGAAGATCCGCGCCACTTCGCCGCCGTCGAGCACGCCGCGCTGGTACGAGCGGCGCTTGGCCGCCTCCACGGTCTGCTCGTCGGCGAACAGGCTGGCTGGGCTGTCGAACTGGCTGTCGAGCAGGCTCACCAGGTAGGTGGCGCTGCGCACCTTGCGCAGCTGTTTCTTGGCATGCAGGTGGCCTTGCAGGGCTGCCATGGTCAGGCCGCCGGCGCAGGCGCCCATCAGGTTGGGATCGCGGCTGCCGCTGATGCTGCGGCAGGCGTTGAGCGCTTCCTCCAGGGCCTGCACGTAGCTGGACAGGCCCCATTCGCGGTGACGCGGGTCAGGGTTGCGCCAGCTGACCATGAACACCTGCAAGCCCTGCTTGAGCATGTACTGGACGAAACTGTTGGTCGGGCCCAGGTCGAAGATGTAGAACTTGTTGATCTGCGGCGGTACCACCAGCAACGGCCGGGCGTACTGTTTCTCGCTCATGGGCTTGTACTGGATCAGCTCCAGCAGCTCGTTGCGAAACACCACCGCGCCGGGGGTGGCGGCCAGGTTGCCGCCGACCTCGAAGGCCCGTTCGTCCACCTGGCGCGGCAGGCCGTCGTTGTGGCGCAGGTCGTCGAGCAGGTGGCTGACCCCGCGCAGCAGGCTCAGGCCGCCGGTATTGAACAGCTCCTTGACCGCCAGGGGGTTGAGCAGCGAGTTGCTGGGGGCGAAGGCATCGCTGACCAGGTTGAACAGGAACTGTGCCCGGGCGCGATCATCGTCGGCCAGGCTGCTTTCCTCGATCCACAGGCGGGTCTGCTTCTGCCAGGCCAGGTAGGCCTGCAGGCCGCGACGGTAGAACGGGTTCTGGCTCCAGGTCGGGTCGCTGAAGCGCGTGTCGCGGGGATGGGGCTGATAGCCGCTGTCGCCGATCAGCACGCGGCCCAGTTGGCCGCCCAGGCTCAGCAGGTGGTGGGCGGTGTGCAGCGGGTTGCGCAGGCTGATCCTGCCGACCTGGCGCAGTGTCGAGATGAGGTCGCGACCGCGCAAGCCGGTGATGGCGTTCTGCACGTTCATGCTGGTGACGGGCACCGGTTTGTCTTTCATGCCAACACTCCATCGTTTAGCAATCGGACCGATCGCGGGGCAAGCCCGCTCCCACGCCAGCTTTTCCGGGGCGGTGGGTGCGGGCTTGTCCCGCGATCGGCATCAGGTGCGCGCAGCGGGCCGGGGGTGCATGACCGCGCGTTGGCGTTCCTGCTCGAGGAATTTCATGATGATCGGCGCGACGGCCTCGGCCCGGGTGATCAGGAACAGATGGCCGTCGTCGATTATGTGTAGCTGGGCATTGGGAATTCGCCAGGCCAGCAGGCGCATGTTGATCAGGGGGATCAACGGATCGTCGTCGCCGGCCAGCACCAGGGTGGGCTGGTGGATCTTGTGCAGCCAGTGGATGCTGGTCCAGCCGAGCCCGGCGAACAGCTGCCAGTAGTAGCCCAGCTTGCCGCCCGAGCGGACCTTGGAGGCGTGGTGCATGGCCAGATCCGGGTCGCGCCGGAAGCCGCCGCCATAGATCAGCGGGGCGATGCGGATCACATGGGAGGGCTGCACGTAGCGCCGTGGGCTGGCCATCATCCACAGCACCTTGGGCTTGCCCGGCACCATCACCGCGCCGGCGGCTGTGGCGGCCAGCACCAGCTTCTTGCAGCGCTCGGGGTAGTCGTGGGCGAACTGCTGGGCCAGGGCGCCGCCCCAGGACACGCCGATGACATTGACCTGGCCGTAGTCCAGGTAGTCGAGCATGCGCGCGGTCAGCTTGGCCAGGCCGGGAAAGCGGTAGGGGTGGCGGGGCGTCGACGAGCCGCCGACCCCGGGCACGTCGAAGGCGATGACCTCCAGGTCCGGGTCCAGTGCCTCGATGAACGGGAACACCAGCTCGAGGTTGGCGCCGATGCCGTTGAAGATCAGCAGCGGCGTCAGGTGTGGCTTGCCCGGGCGGACCGCGGTGCGGATGGACTGCTCGTCCAGCTCTACGGTCCTGAAGATGTACGGTTGCGGCATGCGCGTGACTCTGTGGTGAAGGTAGCGCCGCGATGCACCGACAGGCCCATCGCGGCGGTTCGGTTCAACGCTCGTGCACGTATGTTCCCGGTGCGGCCTCGCCTGCGGTATAGGTGCGGTTACCCAGCTTTGTAGGCGCCTTCTTGAGTTCGCCGGCGCGCTCGCCCAGCCAGTCCTGCCAGTGCAGCCACCAGGAGTCGGCATGCTTGATGGCGTTCTCCTGCCAGGCCACCGGATCGTCCGGGCGGTCCTCGCCGGTCATGAAGCGCGCCTTGGGGTTGCCCGGCGGGTTGAGGATGCTCTGGATATGGCCGCTGTTGGACAGCACGAACTCGATCTTGCCGCCGAACAGGTGCGCCGAGCGGTAGCACGACTGCCACGGGGTGATGTGGTCGGCGGTGCCGGCGACGCTGTAGATGTCGCAGTCGACCTTCTTCAGGTCGATGGCGGTGCCGCACACTTCGAGGGCGTCGGAGCGGGTCAGCGGGTTGTTCTTGAACATCTCGATCAGGTCGCCGTGGAAGGCGGCCGGCAGGCGGGTGGTGTCGTTGTTCCAGAACAGGATGTCGAACACCGGCGGCTCGTTGCCGAGCAGGTAGTTGTTGACCCAGTAGTTCCAGATCAGGTCGTTGGGGCGCATCCAGGCGAACACCTTGGCCATGTCGCTGCCTTCGAGCACCCCGGCCTGGTAGGAGTGGCGCTTGGCCGCCTCCAGGGTCTGCTCGTCGACGAACAGCGCGACCTGGGTGTCGACGGTGGTGTCGAGCACGCTCACCAGCAGGGTGAGGGCGTTGACCTTCTTCTCGCCGAGCGCGGCGTAGTGGCCCACCAGCGCGGTGCAGGTGATGCCGCCGGAGCAGGCGCCGAGCATGTTCAGGTCCTTGCTGCCGGTGATCGCCAGCACCGCGTCGACCGCCTCCTTGAGCGCGTCGATGTAGGTCGACAGGCCCCACTCGCGCTGGGCCTTGGTCGGGTTGCGCCAGCTGACGATGAAGGTCTGCTGCTGGGAGCGCAGGCAGAAGCGCGCCAGGCTCTTTTCCGGGCTCAGGTCGAACACGTAGAACTTGTTGATCTGTGGCGGCACCACCAGCAGCGGACGGCTGTGCACCTGCTCGGTGATGGGGCTGTACTGGATGAGTTCCAGCACATCGTTGCGGTACACCACCGAGCCTTCGCTGGTGCCGAGGTTCTTGCCGACCTCGAAGGCCTCCATGTTCACCTGGCTGGGCATGCCGCCGTTGTTGACGATGTCCTTGGCCAGGTTGGACAGCCCGTCGAGCAGGCTCTTGCCGCCGGTCTCGAAGAAGCGCTTGACCGCGGCGGGGTTGGAGAGGGTGTTGGTGGGGGCCATGGCCTCGGTCACCAGGTTGATGACGAACTGCCCGCGGCTGATGTCCTGGGGCGACAGGTCGCTTTCGCCGATCCAGTCGTTGAGCTCCTTGCGCCAGGCCAGGTAGGTCTGCAGGTAGCGGCGGTACAGGGGGTTCTTGCTCCATGCCGGGTCGGCGAAGCGACGGTCGTCGCCTTCGGGCTGCAGGGCCGACTTGCCCAGCAGCACGTTTTTCAGCTCCAGGCCGAAATGCGCCACGTGCTTGGCGCTGTGCAGGGGCTGGCGTACCGCCTGGCGCAGCACAGTGCGCGCCGATGTCAGCAGATCCTTGCGGCGAATGCCGATGACCGGGTTCAGCCCCAGGGTGTTTTCCGAGGCCTGCCGCTGCAACTCATCGTTGTTCTTGTTACTCATCTACGACGCTCCGTTGTCCTGAGACGAGTACCGGCGTGCTGTGACAGCCCGGTACTGCTACTCGGGTGACCAGTGATAAGGAACAGCGGTGCTGCGACCGGATGCGTGCCGATGATGAGCTGCGTGGGTTTCTGCGTGTGAAGACAACCTGCTTTCGCTCGCGACCTCTACATACCGGCCTGGCCCTGCCTGCCATCAAGGCAATGCAGGGAACTTGCCAGCTCCATTGGTTACCCGACTTTCGTGTAATGCGCAAGACAGCCAATCTTTGGCAGTCATCAAGGCATTCAAGCAGATGAGATTAGAAAATGCGCACTAAAGCCTGCGAGCCTTGAGCTAGAGCATCAATTTCACCACCGATTCGGATGGGTCGCGGGATTTGCCGGCCTTGTGCAATTCGTCGAGGTAATCGGCCCACAGCTGCTCCTGGCGCAGGCATAACTGCTCAAGGTACTCCCAGGTGAACAATCCGGAGTCATGGCCGTCGTCGAAGGTCAGTTTCAGTGCATATTGACCGGCTGGTTCCAGGCCGCTGAGACCGACGTTGATCTTGCCAAATTGCAGGATGGGGTTGCCGTGGCCCTGGACCTCGGCGGAGGGGGAGTGCACGCGCAGGAATTCGGCGGGCAGGTGGTAGACCTCGCCGGGGGCGTAGGTGAGGGTGAGGGTCTTGGAGGCTTTGTGCAGGTTGATGGCGGTGGGTAGGCGGGCCATGGGCGAATCTCTCTTTGGCTTCAAGCTGCAAGCTTCGAGTGATTCCAGGCATTGTGCAAGGGGGCTGCTACGCAGCCCATTCGCGGCACAAGGCCGCTCCTACAAGGAGAATGCAATCCCCCTGTAGGAGCGGCCTTGTGCCGCGAATGGGCCGCGCAGCGGCCCCCAGCGGTCTTACAGGATGTAACGCGACAGGTCTTCGTTCTGCGCCAGCTCACCCAAGTGGCTGTTCACATAGGCGGCGTCGATGTGGATCGGCGTCTCGTCGTGGGCGCTGGCCAGGTCGCCGGCGCTGAACGACACCTCTTCGAGCAGGCGCTCAAGCAGGGTATGCAGGCGGCGGGCACCGATGTTCTCGGTCTTCTCGTTGACCTGGTAGGCGATTTCGGCCAGGCGCTTGAGGCCTTCGTCGGCGAACTCGATGTTCAGGCCCTCGGTCTTGAGCAGGGCGCTGTACTGTTCGGTCAACGAGGCGTGCGGCTCCTTGAGGATACGCTCGAAGTCTTCCGGGGTCAGCGCCTTGAGCTCGACACGGATCGGCAGGCGGCCCTGCAGCTCGGGCACCAGGTCGCTCGGCTTGCTCAGGTGGAACGCGCCCGAGGCGATGAACAGGATGTGGTCGGTCTTGACCATGCCCAGCTTGGTGTTGACGGTGCAGCCCTCGATCAGCGGCAGCAGGTCGCGCTGCACGCCTTCACGGGAGACATCGGCGCCGCCGACATTGCCGCGCTTGGCCACCTTGTCGATCTCGTCGATGAACACGATGCCGTGCTGCTCGACCGCTTCCAGGGCCTTGGCCTTGAGCTCTTCCTCGTTGACCAGACGGCTCGCTTCTTCGTCGCGGACCATCTTCAGCGCTTCCTTGACCTTCAGCTTGCGGGTCTTGCGCTTGCCCTTGCCCATGTTGGCGAACAGGCTCTGCAGCTGGTTGGTCATCTCTTCCATGCCGGGCGGCGCGGCGATCTCGACGCCCATGTTCTCGGCGACTTCGATCTCGATTTCCTTGTCGTCCAGCTGGCCTTCGCGCAGGCGCTTGCGGAACAGCTGGCGGGTGTTGGAGTCGGCACTGCTTTGCTGGGCTTCCTCGCTGAAGCTGCTGACCCGCGCCTGCGGCAGCAGGGCGTCGAGAATGCGGTCTTCGGCGGCGTCCTCGGCGCGGTGGCGCACGCGGACGATTTCCTGCTCGCGCAGCATCTTCAGCGCGGCGTCGGCCAGATCGCGGATGATCGACTCGACGTCACGGCCAACGTAGCCGACTTCGGTGAACTTGGTCGCTTCGACCTTGATGAACGGCGCATTGGCCAGCTTGGCCAGGCGGCGGGCGATCTCGGTCTTGCCGACACCGGTGGGGCCGATCATCAGGATGTTCTTGGGCGTCACTTCGGCACGCAGCTCGGCTGGGAGCTGCATGCGCCGCCAGCGGTTGCGCAGGGCAATGGCGACGGCGCGCTTGGCGTCATCCTGGCCGATGATGTGGCGGTTGAGTTCGTGGACGATTTCGCGGGGGGTCATGGACATGATGAATGTGGTCCTCGAGCAGAGTAATCAGTGTGGAAAAGTCCCGCTGGGAGCGGGGCGCCAAAACAACTGATTCACTCGGCCAGGTCCTGCTCCTCGATGGTCAGGTTGTGGTTGGTGAACACGCAGATGTCGCCGGCGATGTTCAGGGCGGCCTCGGTGATTTCACGGGCCGACAGGTCAGTCTTGTTCAGCAATGCGCGGGCAGCGGCCTGGGCGTAGCCACCGCCGGAACCCATGGCGATCAGGCCGTCCTCGGGTTCGACCACGTCGCCGTTGCCGGTGATGATCAGGGAGGCGTCCTTGTTGGCCACGGCCAGCATGGCTTCCAGGCGGCTCAGGGAGCGGTCGGTACGCCATTCCTTGGCCAGCTCGACGGCAGCACGCACCAGGTGGCCGGAGTGTTTCTGCAGCTGGGCTTCGAAGCGCTCGAACAGGGTGAAGGCATCGGCGGTGGCACCGGCGAAGCCGGCGATGACCTGGCCGTTGTACAGGCGACGGACTTTCTTGGCGTTGCCTTTCATCACGGTGTTGCCGAGGGAAACCTGGCCGTCGCCGCCCATGACGACTTTGCCGTTACGGCGGACAGAAACGATGGTAGTCAAGGGAGAGTCTCCACGCAGCGGGGCGAAAATGCCTGATGCAGACTCATATGGGGGGAGGGGGGAAGGATTTCAACCGCAGGGGATGAGCGGCGAGCAAGACAGGATGTTTCCGAAACGATCGCGGGGCAAGCCCGCTCCCACGCGAGCGCGTGGGAGCGGGCTTGCCCCGCGATGGGCGTTACTCAGGCCTCAAAGCAGACGTGCCCGTCGACCAAGGTATAACGCACCGCGCCCGGCAGGCAGTGGCCGATGAACGGGCAGTTCGCGCCGCGAGAGAACCACTGCTCGCCGGCAACAGTGGACGCTTTCGGATCGAACAGCACCAGGTCCGCCGCGCCACCCACCTTCAGCTCGCCGGCTGGCAGGCGCATCGCAGCGGCCGGGCCGCTGCTCAGGCGCGCCAGCAGGGTCGGCAGGTCGAGCAGGCCGTCCTCGACCAGGGTCATGGCCAACGGCAGCAGCAGTTCCACGCTGCTGATCCCCGGCTCGGTGGCACCGAACGGCGCCAGCTTGGCATCACGTTCGTGGGGCTGATGGTGGCTGGAAATTGCCTGGATCACCCCGGACTTCACCGCTTCTCGCAGGCCATCGCGGTCGGCGGCGGTGCGCAGTGGCGGCTGCACGTGGTACAGGCTGGAGAAGTCGCGCAGCGCTTCGTCGGTGAGGATCAGCTGGTACAGCGCCACGTCGGCGGTGACCGGCAGCCCCAGCGCCTGGGCCTGGGCGATCAGCCGGGCGCCGCGGGCGCTGGTGATCTGGGTGAAGTGGGCGCGCACGCCGGTCTGCTCGACCAGCAGCAGGTTACGGGCCAGGGCCACGGTCTCGGCGGTTTCCGGGATGCCCGGCAGGCCGAGGAAGCTGGCCATCGGGCCTTCGTGGGCCAGGCCGCCTTGCGACAGGTCGCGGTCCTGGGAGTGGAACACCACGGTCAGGTCGAAGGTCGCCGCGTATTCCAGGGCTCGGGCCAGGGTGCGGTTGTTGGGGATTTCCTTGAGGCCGTTGCCGAAGGCCACGCAACCGGTGTCGCGCAGGGCCACCAGTTCGGCCAGTTGCTCGCCTTCCAGGCCCTTGGTCAGGGCGCCGATCGGGTAGACCTTGCTGTTGGCCGCCTCGCGGGCGCGATCGAGGATCAGTTCGGCCACCGCCGAGGTGTCCAGCACCGGCTTGGTCTGCGGTGGGCAGCACAGGCTGGTGACGCCGCCGGCCACGGCGGCACGGGTTTCGCTGGCGATGTTGCCCTTGCGGCTGTAGCCCGGCTCGCGCAGGGAAACACCGAGGTCGACCAGGCCCGGGGCGGCCACCAGGCCGTCGGCCTGGATCGTGCGGCTGGCGTCGAAGCCGGCCGGCGCCGCGCCGATGGCGGCAATACGGCCGCCGTCCAGGTGCAGGTCGGTGATGCGGTCCAGGCCGCTGGCAGGATCGATGACCCGGGCGCCGATAATGCTGATGGTCACTGGGCGTTCTCCTGGTCGAATTGACGTTGCGCGTTCTGTCCGCTCATGGCCATGGACAGCACGGCCATGCGCACGGCGATGCCATAGGTGACCTGGTTGAGGATCACCGAGTGCTGGCCGTCGGCCACCGCCGATTCGATTTCCACGCCGCGGTTGATCGGGCCCGGGTGCATGACGATGGCATCCGGCTTGGCCCCGGCCAGGCGCGCGGTGGTCAGGCCGAACAGGCGGTAGAACTCGCCCTCGCTGGGCAGCAGGCCACCGGCCATGCGCTCGCGCTGCAGGCGCAGCATGATCACCACGTCGACGTCCTTGAGGCCTTCGGCGAGGTCGGTGTAGACCTTCACCCCGTACTGCTCGATACCGATCGGGATCAGCGTCTTCGGGCCGATCACGCGGATGTCCGGGCAGCCCAGCGCCTTGAGCGCGAGCATGTCCGAGCGGGCCACCCGCGAGTGCAGGATGTCGCCGACGATGGCCACGGAGAGGTTTTCGAAACCGCCCTTGTGCCGACGAATGGTGAGCATGTCGAGCATGCCCTGGGTCGGGTGGGCGTGGCGGCCGTCACCGCCGTTGATCACTGCCACGTCCGGGCACACATGCTCGGCGATGAAGTGGGCGGCGCCGGAATCGGAGTGGCGCACGACGAACATGTCGGCGGCCATGGCCTCCAGGTTGCGCAGGGTGTCGAACAGGGTCTCGCCCTTGCTGGTAGAGGAAGTCGACACGTTCAGGCTGATCACGTCGGCCGACAGGCGCTGGGCGGCCAGTTCGAAGGTGGTGCGGGTACGGGTGGAATTCTCGAAGAACACGTTGCACACGGTCTTGCCGCGCAGCAACGGGACTTTCTTCACGGCCCGGGCGCCGACTTCGAGGAACGAGTCGGCGGTGTCGAGGATCTCGGTGAGCAGTTCGCGGGGCAAACCGTCGAGCGAGAGGAAGTGGCGCAGCTGGCCCTGGTCATTGAGCTGCAGCGGGCGCTTGGCGTCGAATGGCGTCATCGCGGGGGACTCTTAAAGGGCGGAAGCGGGAGCGAGGTCCTGGCGCTCGAGGGCGAGCGGCGTGGGTCCGGTCAATTTTACCCGTTCATGGGCGGCCAGGGACAGGGTGGCGCCGAGTACATTCGGCCGGATCGGCAGTTCGCCGGCATCCAGGTCGAGCAGGCAGGCCAGGGTCACGCTGGCCGGGCGGCCATAGTCGAACAGTTCGTTGAGGGCGGCGCGGATGGTGCGCCCGCTCATCAGCACGTCGTCCACCAGCACCAGGTGCTGGCCTTCGATCTCGAACGGCAGCTCCGAGGGGCGCACCTGCGGGTGCAGGCCGTTCTGGCTGAAGTCGTCGCGGTAGAAGGACACATCCAGGGTGCCCAGCGGGCCCTGGTCGCCCAGCTCGGCCTGCAGGGCCTGGGCCACCCACACGCCGCCGGTGCGGATGCCGATGAAACGCGGCTCGCTGATGCCACGGCGGGCCAGGTGGGCGCGAAGGTCGACGGCCATCTGCCGGATCAGGTCGGCGGGATTGGGTAGGCTCATTGCGTGCTCCTCGGAAGGCGGGCGCCGGCTCCAGCCGGCGGCAAAGCGGATTTAAGTGTTGGCCTCCAGCCAGCCTTGCAGCAGCAGGGCGGCGGCGATGGCGTCGACCGGGTTGTCGCGGTAGCTGCCGTGGCGCCCGCCCCGGGCCATCTGCTCGCCCTTAGCCTCGAAGGTGGTCAGGCGTTCGTCGTGGGTGTGCACCGGCAGGTTGTAGCGGCCGTGCAGGCGCCGGGCGAATTTCTCGGCGCGATCGCTCATCTCGCTGGGCGTGCCGTCCATGTTCAGCGGCAGGCCGACGACGATGGCGTCGGGTTTCCATTCCTTGATCAGCTTCTCGACCTGGTTCCAGTCCGGCACGCCGTTCTGGGCCTTGAGCGTGCACAGTTCGCGGGCCTGGCCGGTGATTACCTGGCCGACGGCCACGCCGATCTGTCGGGTGCCATAGTCGAAGCCCAGCAGCAGACGCAGTTCGGCCATCAGGCGTGGCCCGCCTGGCTGGTCAGCAGGCTGAGGTTGATCCCCAGGCTCGCAGCGGCGGCGCCCAGGCGCTGGTCGCTGGCCAGGCCGAAGATGATCTCGGAGTCGAAGGGGCAGTTGAGCCAGGCGTTGTCGGCCAGCTCCGCTTCCAGCTGGCCGGCTTCCCAGCCCGCGTAGCCCAGGGTGATCAGGCTCCTGCGCGGGCCGTCGCCGGCGGCGATGGCGAACAGCACGTCCTGGGAAGTGGACAGCGACAGGCCCTCCAGCTCGACCGTGGCCTGGTAGCTGCGGTCGTTGCTGTGCAGCACGAATCCGCGGTCGGTCTGCACTGGGCCGCCCTGGTAGATCGGGATGTGCAGGGTGCTGGCGGGCGGCTCGTCGTTGGGGCGCAACTGCTCGAGGATGTCGGCCAGGTTCAGCTCCTGCGGGCGGTTGACCACCAAGCCCATGGCGCCGTGGGCATTGTGCTCGACGATGTAGGTGAGGGTCTGGGCAAAGTTCGGATCGGCCATGTGCGGCATGGCGATCAGGAACTGGTGCTTTAGGTAGCTGGGGGCGAGGGTCTTCATGTCCGCTAGTGTGGCGCCAGGTGGCGGGGCTGGCAAGGTGCGCGAGTGGCTGTCGGTGCCCCTTGTAGGAGCGGCCTTGTGCCGCGAAAGGGCTGCGTAGCGGCCCCAGGATCTTGGCCTCGTGCAGAATCGCCGGGGCTGCTGTGCAGCCCTTTCGCGGCACAAGGCCGCTCCTACAGGGGCCAAGCAAGCCTTGCCGTCAGTTGCTCGACAGCTTGTCTCCGCGGGCAAAGCGCCAGGTGCGGATGATCTCCAGGCGGTCGAATTCCGCCAGGTCACCGGTGAACGGCGCGAACGGCGCCGCCAGGCGCACGATGCGCTGGGCCGCCTGGTCCAGCACCGGCTGGCCCGACGATTCCAGCACCAGTACTTCGTACAGCGAGCCGTCGCGGTTGATCGACACCATCATCCGCAAGCTGCCGTACATCTGCTGGCGCCGGGCCTCTTCGGGGTAGTTGAGGTTGCCGATGCGTTCGACCTTCTTGCGCCATTCTTCCTTGTACCAGGCGCCCTTGTCGCGCAGGGTCGAGGCGGCGTTCAGGCGATGGATGCGCGGGCGCTTGGCATACAGTTGCTGTTCATGGGACAGCTCGGCCTCGAGGCTGGCGATCTGGCTGGACAGCTGCGAGCTGTCGAAGTCCGGCACCTTGGCTTCGGGCTTGGGCTGCGGCTTGCTTTCCTTCGGCTTGGGCTCGACCTTCTGGGTTTTCGGCGCCTGGGTGGCGACCACCGACTTCGCCGGTGCAGGCGGCGTTTCCGGTTTCGCGGCCGGTGGCGGGGTGATCTTGTTGATCTTGCTGTCCTGGAACGGCGCGACCTCGGTGGTCTTGGGCACCGCCTTCTTTTCCAGGGTGCCGCTGCCCTGCTGGTTTTCCTGGGCCTGGAAATCAGCCTTCTCGGGCGCTTTTTCGCTCTTGAAGGTGGCCAGGGTGATGTCCATGGTGTGGCGGATGTCAGCCGGCTTGACCACGGTGAAACCCACGCCGAGGATCAGCGCCAGGTGCACCAGGGCGGCCAGGAACAGGGTGAAGCCGAGCCGGTCCACCGGGCGAACGCGGGGTGGCAGCAGGTCGGCGGGGATGTCGGCAGGCAGCGTCATCAGGTATCCAGCAACCGCGAAACAGGGCGCAGGTCAGCGAAAAAGGACCGGCATCATACCCCACTCCGCGGGTTTGCCGCGTGTCGGCGGTCAGCGCGCCTGCAACTGGCGATCAATGGCGTCCATCAAGCGGCCGCCGATGTCGGTGTTGTAGGCTGCGTCGATTTCGCGGATGCAGGTCGGGCTGGTGACGTTGATCTCGGTGAGGTAGTCGCCGATCACGTCCAGGCCGACGAACAGCAGGCCCTTCTCGCGCAGGGTCGGGCCGACCTGGGCGGCGATCCAGCGGTCGCGCTCGCTCAACGGCCGGGCTTCGCCGCGTCCGCCGGCGGCCAGGTTGCCGCGGGTCTCGCCGCTGGCCGGGATGCGCGCCAGGCAGTAGTCCACCGGCTCGCCGTCGATCATCAGGATGCGTTTGTCGCCGTCCTTGATCGCCGGCAGGTAGGCCTGGGCCATGATCTGCTGGGCGCCGAGCGCGGTCAGGGTCTCGAGGATCACCGACAGGTTGGGATCACCGGCCCGGTGACGGAAGATCGAGGTGCCGCCCATGCCGTCCAGCGGCTTGAGGATCACGTCGCCATGTTCGGCGGCGAAGGCGCGGATGATGTCCGGGCGGCGGCTGACCAGGGTCGGCGGCGTGCACTGCGGGAACAGCGTGGCAAACAGCTTCTCGTTGCAGTCGCGCAGGCTCTGCGGGCGGTTGACCACCAGCACGCCTTCGGCCTCGGCCTGCTCCAGCAGGTAGGTGCTGTAGACGAACTCCATGTCGAAGGGCGGGTCCTTGCGCATCAGGATCACGTCCAGCTCGGCCAGCGGGCTGTCCTGTTCCTCGTCCAGCTCGAACCAGCGGGCCGGGTCGGCGAACACCTTGAGCGGGCGCATCCGCGCGCGGGCCTTGCCCTGGGCCTGGTACAGGTCGCGCTGTTCCATGTAGAACAGGCTCCAGCCACGGGCCTGGGCGGCCAGCAGCATGGCCAGCGAGCTGTCCTTTTTGTAGGAGATGGACGCGATGGGGTCCATGACAATCCCGAGGCGAACGCTCATGGGGTAGTTCCTCTTGGCGGCGGGTGGCCGCGATGGCACGAAAGAAAAGTGGCTCAGGGTGGCGCCGGGCGCGCCCACGGTCAAGGGGCGGGCGGATGGAATGGCCCTCGGGACTGTGTTAAAAAGGCCAGGCACATGGCCTGCACGGCCTTTTGGCGAATTCGCTCCCAGGCAGAAGCGCAACTATGGAACAACCCCTGAAGGTGATGGTGATCGACGACTCCCGCACGATCCGCCGCACCGCGCAGATGTTGCTCGGCGAGGCCGGCTGCGAGGTGATCACCGCCAGTGACGGCTTCGACGCCCTGGCCAAGATCGTCGACCACAAGCCCCGGATCATCTTCGTCGATGTGCTGATGCCGCGCCTTGACGGTTACCAGACCTGCGCCATCATCAAGCACAACAACGCATTCAAGGACACCCCGGTGATCCTGCTCTCTTCACGCGATGGCCTTTTTGACAAGGCCCGCGGCCGGGTGGTCGGCTCCGACCAGTTCCTGACCAAACCGTTCAGCAAGGAAGAACTGCTCGACGCGATCCGTGCCTGCGTGCCCGGTTTCGCCGCGCAGGACCCAAACGCACCCTGACGCCGCCCTCGCCGGACGGCGTCTCTATTTCCTGATGGGGAAACAGCATGGCCCGAATTCTGATTGTCGACGACTCGCCGACAGAGATGTACAGATTGACCGAATGGCTGGAGAAAAGCGGCTATGGGGTGCTCAAGGCCGACAATGGCGCCGACGGCGTGGCCCTGGCCCGCCAGGAAAAACCGGATGCCGTGCTGATGGACATCGTCATGCCCGGCATGAACGGCTTCCAGGCCACCCGGCAACTGAGCAAGGACCCGGAAACCAGCGCCATTCCGGTGATCGTGGTGACCACCAAGGACCAGGAAACCGACCGTATCTGGGCCCAGCGCCAGGGCGCCCGCGATTTCCTGACCAAGCCGGTGGAGGAAGAGGCGCTGATCGCCAAGCTGAAAGAAGTGCTCGGCGCTTGACCACCCGCCCCCAGGGCGCGTCGCTGACCGCCTTCGAGCTGTTGCTGGACATCGACCGGCGCTGCCGCCTGCTGGTGGCCGACCAGCCACCGCAGGACACCCGCCTGCAGCAGTGGAGCGGCATCGGCTTTCGCATTGCCGGGCAGTGGTTCGTCGCACCCATGGGCGAGGTTGCCGAGGTGCTGCGCGAGCCCCGCAGCAGCCGGGTGCCGGGCGTGCAGCCGTGGGTTCGCGGGGTGGCCAACCTGCGTGGGCGGCTGTTGCCGGTGATGGACCTGTGCGCGTTCTTTGGCCTCGGCCCGGCGGCGACGGGCAAGCAACGGCGGGTGCTGGTGCTGGACCACGAGGAGCTGTTCGCCGGGCTGCTGGTGGACGAGGTGGTCGGCCTGCAGCACTTCGTCCTGAGCAGCCTCGAGCTGTCGCCGCCGCAGCCGCTGATTCGCGCGGCCGCGCCCTTCGTGCAGGGCCATTTTCCCCGTGAACGCAACTGGGCGATCTTCAGCCCGTTCGCCCTGGCCCAGGCCCCGGGTTTTCTCGATGTGGCGTTGTAGAGGATTTTCGACGTGAACAAGCCAGGACCTTCAGTTGCCACCGCCGGCGTCTCGCCGGCCGCCGTGGCCCAGCGCCCGCGCAGCACCGCGCAGATCACCGTGCTGTTCGTGGTGCTGATCCTGTCGATCGTCCTGCTGTTCGCCAACTTCGCCTACCTCAACACCCAGGCCAACCACGACAAGCAGTACATCGGCCATGCCGGCGAGCTGCGCGTGCTGTCCCAGCGCATCGCCAAGAACGCCACCGAGGCGGCGGCGGGCAAGGCGCTGGCGTTCAAGCTGCTCAGCGATGCGCGCAACGACTTCGAGCGGCGCTGGAGCTACCTGCGCGAGGGTGACAAGACCACCGGCCTGCCCGCCGCGCCGGTGACGGTGCGCGACGAGATGGACGCGGTGCGCCAGGATTGGGAGAACCTGCGCAAGAACACCGACACCATCCTCGCCAGCGAACAGACCGTGCTGTCGCTGCACCAGGTGGCGGCCACCCTGGCCGAAACCGTGCCGCAACTGCAGGTCGAGTACGAGAAGGTGGTGGAGATCCTGCTGCAGAGCGGCGCGCCGGCCAACCAGGTGGCCGTGGCCCAGCGCCAGTTGCTTTTGGCCGAACGCATTCTCGGCTCGGTCAACACCGTGCTCGCCGGCGACGAGACCTCGGTTCAGGCCGCCGATGCCTTTGGCCGCGATGCCAGCCGCTTCGGCCAGGTGCTCGAAGGCATGCTCGCCGGCAACCCGACGATTCAGGTCACCCGGGTCGAGGACGCTGACGCCCGGGCGCGGCTGGCCGAGATCGCCGAGCTGTTCCAGTTCGTCTCGGGCTCGGTGGACGAGATCCTCGAGACCTCGCCCGAGCTGTTCCGCGTGCGCGAGGCCGCCGGCAACATCTTCAGCCTGTCGCAGACTTTGCTCGACGAGGCCTCGCACCTGGCCAACGGTTTCGAGAACCTGGCCGGCGGGCGCACCCTGGACACCGTCGGCGGCTACGTGCTCGGCCTGCTGGCGCTGGCCTCGATCATCCTCATCGGCCTGGTGATGGTACGCGCCACTCACCGTCAGCTGCGCGAGACCGCCGAGAAGAACGAACGCAACCAGCAGGCGATCATGCGCCTGCTCGACGAGATCGAGGAGCTGGCCGACGGCGACCTGACCGTCACCGTGTCGGTCACCGAAGACTTCACCGGCGCCATCGCCGACTCGATCAACTATTCGGTCGACCAGCTGCGCGACCTGGTGGCCACCATCAACCACAGCGCCGAGCAGGTCGCCGCCGCCGTGCAGGACACCCAGAACACCGCCCGCCAGCTGGCCAAGGCCTCCGAGCACCAGGCCGAGCAGATCAGCGAGGCCTCCGAGGCGGTGGGCGACATGGTCGAGTCGATCGACCGGGTCTCGGCCCACGCCTACGAGTCGGCCAAGGTGGCCGAGCGCTCGGTGGCCATCGCCAACAAGGGCAACGAGGTGGTGCACAACACCATCCACGGCATGGACAACATCCGCGAGCAGATCCAGGACACCGCCAAGCGGATCAAGCGCCTGGGTGAGTCCTCCCAGGAGATCGGCGACATCGTCAGCCTGATCGACGATATTGCCGAACAGACCAACATCCTCGCCCTCAACGCGGCGATCCAGGCCTCGCTGGCCGGCGAGGCCGGTCGCGGCTTCGCCGTGGTCGCCGACGAGGTGCAGCGCCTCGCCGAGCGATCCTCCTCGGCGACCCGGCAGATCGAGGCGCTGGTACGGACCATCCAGGTCGACACCAACGAGGCGGTGATTTCCATGGAACAGACCACCGCCGAAGTGGTGCGCGGCGCGCGCCTGGCGCAGGATGCCGGGGTGGCCCTGGCGGAAATCGAGGGCGTTTCGCAGACCATGGCCGAACTTATCCACAGCATCTCCGACGCCGCCCAGTTGCAGACCTCCTCGGCCGGGCAGATTTCCCACACCATGGCGGTGATCCAGCAAATCACTGCGCAGACCTCCGCCGGCTCCGGCGCCACCGCTGACAGCATCCGCCACCTGGCGCGCATGGCCAGCGAGATGCGCCGCTCGGTGTCCGGCTTCACCTTGCCCAAACCGGTGGAGCGCTCGTGAACGAGGCGAACCTGAACGCGCCCGGCGAGCGTCACGACACAGTGGCCCTGGCCTGGACCAAGGCGCCGATCCTCGATTGCCTGGGCCAGGCACGCCAGGCCCTGGAGCGCTTCTCGGCGGAGCCGGGCGACCTGTCGATGCTGGCGTTCTTCGTCGACAACCTGCACCAGGTCCACGGCTGCCTGCACATGCTCGCGCTGCCGGGCGCGATGCGCCTGGCCGAAGAGCTGGAGCTGCTCGGGCGGGCCATGGCCGACGGCCAGGTGAGCCCGCGTGGCGATTGCCTGGGCGCGCTGTTCCGCGGGCTCGAGCAATTGCCGCCGTACCTGGACCGCCTGCGTGGCGCGCGCCACGACCTGCCGCTGGTGGTCATGCCGCTGCTCAACCAGCTGCGGGTCTGCCGCGGTGCCGAACCCCTGGCCCAGGGCAGCCTGCTGGGTGACCTGGGGCAACGGCTGGCCGGTGCGGCGGACCTGGCCAACCTCGACCTGTCCCTGGGTAGCTGGCGCGACCACATGCAGGCCGGCCCCGGGCGCGATGCGCTGCGCTCGGTGGTGATGGCCCTGTGCGACGACCTGATGCGCATCAAGGACCGCCTCGACCCCTTCGTCGGTGGCGAGCGCTCGCCCAGCGAGCCACTGGAGGCGCTGCTGCCGCCCTTGCGGCACGTGGCCGATACCCTGGCGGTGCTGGGCTTCCAGCAGCCGCGACGGGTGATCATCGACCAGGTGCTGGCGTTGCAGGCACTGGTCGAAAAAGACGGCGGCGTGGACGAGGCGGTGCTGATGGATGTCGCCGGGGCACTGCTGTATGTCGAGGCCACCCTCAACGGCATGGTCGGTCCGCTGGAGGAAATCAGCCCCGGCAGCCTGCCCGGCTCGGACCTGGCCGAAATCCGCCAGCTGGTGCTCAACGAAGCGCTCAACGTGCTGCAGCAGGCCAAGGACCTGATCGGTGATTGCCTGGAGTCCGACTGGTCACGCCAGCGTCTGCAAGCCCTGCCCGGGTTGCTGCAACAGGTGCGCGGGGCGCTGGCGATGCTGATGCTGCCGGCCGCCGCCGAGGTGTTTGCCGGTTGCGCGGGCTATGTGCAAGGCTGGCTGGTGCACCTGGAGGAGGAGCCGCAAGCGGACGAACTGGCGCACCTGGCCGATGCCCTGAGTGCCGGCGAGGCCTGGCTGCAATGGCGGGTGGCCGATCCGCTGGCCGACGCCCAGCGCTTCATCGACATGGCCCACGCCAGCCTGGCCGCGCTGGGCGTGCAGTGCGTGCGCGACACGTCAGCTGCGGGCGGTGAGCAGGCGCTGGACGGCATCGACGATGAGTTGCGCGAGGTGTTCCTCGAAGAGGCTGGCGAGCTGCTGCCGGAAATCGAGCGCCAATGGCTGCGCTGGCGAGCCGACAACGGCCTGCGCGAGGCGTTGATCGAGGTGCGGCGGGCACTGCATACCCTCAAGGGCAGCGGGCGGATGGTCCATGCCGAAGCCGTGGCCGAGCTGGCCTGGGGCGCCGAGCACCTGCTCAATCGGGTGCTGGAAGGGCGCATCGTGCTCAGCGCCGAAGGCTTGGTGGCGCTGCAGCAGGTGTTCGTGCGCCTGCCCGACCTGCTCGCTGATTTCGCCGCCAGCCAATTGCCGCCCACGGCCGAGATCGAGCAGCTGGCCGGGCACCTGCATGCGTTGGCGCTCAACGACACACCGGCCAGCGCCAGTATCGATGGCCTCGATCCGCACTTGCTTGAGATCTTCCGCAACGAGGCCCAGGGCCATTTGGCCGGGCTCGACGGGTTCCTGCAGACGGTCGACGGCCGGGGCAGCGCGGTCAACGACAGCCTGCAACGCGCCCTGCACACCCTCAAGGGCAGCGCCGCCATGGCCGGCGTGATGCCGGTGGCGGAACTGGCCACCGCCCTCGACCGCCTGGTGCGTGAATACAAGGGGCACCAGTTGCCCCTGCAAGTGGCCGAGATCGAACTGCTGGAGGCGGCGCGCGCGCTGTTCCATCTGGGCCTGGCCCAGCTGGGCAGCACGCCGCTGGCGCCGATCCCAGGGGCCGCCGGGCTGATCGAACAGGTCGGGCAGACGGTTGACGCCCGGTTGGCCCAACTCCAGGCCGAGCCGCATCCGCCGCGCCGGCTCCGACGCGATCCGCAGCTGACGGCCACTTTCTTGACCATGGGCATGGATATCCTGCTCGATGCGGAGGCGCGGCTCGCCAACTGGCAGGGCGACCCCGCGCAACACCATGAGTTGCACCTGCTGCTCGAGGAGATGACCACCCTCGGTCACGGCGCGCACCAGGCCGAGTTGTGGCAGGTGGATGAGATCTGCGAAGGGCTGCTCGACCTGTACGGTGCGGTGGAGGAGGGCAGCCTGGCCGTCACGCCGCGCTTCTTCGCCGTCGCCCGGCAAGCCCATGAGGCGCTGCTCGACCTGTTCGACGAGATAGCCGCCGGCCAGGACCCGAATCCCCGGCCCGAATGCCTGGCGGCCCTGCATGGCCTGCTCGATGATGCCCTCGACCCTGCAGCATTGGGTTTGGTCGGGGCGAACGGTGTCACGGTGCTTCCGGCGCCAGGCGAGTTGCCGGACCCGGCGGTGGTCGAGCTGTTCCTCGAAGAGGCCGGGGATATCCTTGACGGTGCCGACCAGGCCTTGCGGCAATGGAAGTCCGATCCGGACAGCCTGTCGCCGCTGTCGGCGCTGCAGCACGATGTGCTCACCCTCAAGGGCGGGGCACAGATGGCGGCGATCGGCGCCGTCGAGGTGCTGGCCCAGGAGCTGGCGCTGCTCTACGAAGGCTTGGTGGACCGCCGGCTGGGTGCCAGCCCGGCACTGTTCGAGCTGCTCCGGCGCAGCCATGACGCCCTGGCCGAAATGCTGCGCAGCCTGCGCGAGGGCCAGGCACCGCTGTCGGCGGTGGCGTTGCTGGGCGAATTGCGCGAGTTCCGCCACAGCGCCCCGCCTCCCGTCGCCTCCGAGCCGCAGGACGACAACGAAGAAACCGAGGGCGACAAGGAGCTGCTGGAGGTTTTCCTCGAAGAGAGCTCCGATATCCTCGAGAGCGCCGCCGAGTCCCTGGCGCGCTGGCAGGCCGACCCGCGCAACACGGTCGAGGTGGAGAACCTGCTGCGCGACCTGCACACGCTCAAGGGCGGCGCGCGCATGGTCGAGATTGCCGCTATCGGCGACCTTGCCCACGAACTGGAGTTCCTCTACGAATTGCTGGCCGCCGGGCGCCTGCCGTCGACGCCGGCCCTGTTCAGCCTGCTGCAGAACTGCCATGACCGTCTGGCGCACATGCTCGATGCGGCGCGCCTGGGCGAGCCGCTGCATGCGGCCACGGCGCTGATCGACTACATCCGCAACTTTTCCAGCGCCGCCCTGACTGACAGCGCCGCTGGCCAGCCCCAAGCCGAAGTCGCTCCCGCCGAGACCCCGGCCGCCGCCCCCGAGCGGGCGGGTGACATGGTCAAGGTCGATGCCGAACTGCTCGATGACCTGGGCAACCTGGCCGGTGAGCACTCGGTGATCCGCGGGCGCATCGAGCAGCAGGTGAATGACGCCCAGTTTGCGCTGAACGAGATGGAAACCACGCTGGAGCGCATGCGCGACCAGCTGCTGCGCCTGGACATCGAGACCCAGGGGCGGATTTCCAGCCGTCACCAGTTCGAGGGTGACGCCTATGACGATTTCGACCCGCTGGAGATGGACCGCCATTCCCAGCTGCAGCAATTGTCGCGGGCGCTGTTCGAGTCCACCTCGGACCTGCTCGACCTGAAGGAAACCCTGCTGCAGAGGGCCCAGGAAGCCTACAGCCTCCTGCAGCAGCAGGCACGGGTCAACAGCCAGCTGCAGGAGGGCCTGACCGCCACCCTGATGGTGCCATTCGAGCGGCTGGTGCCCCGTTTGCAGCGGGTGGTGCGGCAGGTGGCCAGCGAGTTGGGCAAGCAGGTCGAGCTGGTGGTCGGCAATGCCGAGGGCGAGCTCGACCGCAGCGTGCTCGAACGCATGGTCGCGCCGCTGGAACACATGCTGCGCAACGCCGTCGACCATGGCCTTGAGGCCCGCGAGGCGCGCCTGGCGGCCGGCAAGCCGGAGCAGGGCACCATCCACCTGAACTTGCTGCACGAAGGCGCCGACATCGTCATCGAGATGAGCGACGACGGCGCAGGGGTGCCGCTGGAGGCGGTGCGCAACAAGGCGATCAAGCGCGGCCTGCTCGATCCGCAGGCGCGCCTGAGCGACCACGAGATCCTGCAGTTCATCCTGCGTCCCGGGTTCTCCACGGCCGAGAAGATCACCCAGATCTCCGGGCGCGGCCTGGGCATGGACGTGGTCCATGAAGAGGTCAAGCAACTGGGCGGCTCGATGAGCATCGAGTCCAGCCCCGGCAAGGGCGCGCGTTTCCTGATCCGCCTGCCGTTTACCGTGTCGGTGAACCGGGCGCTGATGGTGCACGTGGAAGACGAGCAGTACGCCATCCCGCTGAACACCATCGAGGGCATCGTGCGTGTGCCACCGGCGGAGCTGGAGGCCTGTTACCGGCTCGACCCGCCGCGCTACAGCTATGCCGGCCACGATTACGCGCTGCGCTACCTCGGCGACCTGCTGCAGGGCGGCGGCCAGCCCGGGCTGCTGGGGCAGAGCGTGCCGCTGCCGGTGCTGCTCACCCATTCCCACGAGCAGTCGTTCGCCATCCATGTGGACAGCCTTTCGCCCAGCCGCGAGATCGTGGTCAAGAGCCTCGGCCCGCAGTTCGCCGCGGTGCCGGGACTGTCCGGCGCCACCCTGCTGGGGGACGGGCGGGTGGTGCTGATTCTCGACCTGCTCGGCCAGTTGCGCGGGCAGCAACGGCGCCTGGCGCGGCTGCCGGGCGTGGCCGAGGGGGCGCATGGGCTGACTGGCCCGGTGCCCCGGCGGCCGTTGCTGGTGATGGTGGTGGACGACTCGGTGACCGTGCGCAAGGTCACCAGTCGCCTGCTCGAGCGGCACGGCATGAGCGTGCTGACGGCCAAGGACGGCGTCGATGCCATGGCGCTGCTCGAAGAGCACCGTCCGGATGTGTTGTTGCTGGATATCGAGATGCCGCGCATGGACGGCTTCGAGGTGGCCACGCGGATCCGTCGCGATGAGCGCCTGAGCCAGCTGCCGATCATCATGATCACCTCGCGTACGGGCCAGAAGCACCGCGACCGGGCCATGGCCATCGGCGTCAACGACTACCTCGGCAAGCCGTACCAGGAATCGGTGCTGCTGCAGAGCATCGCCCACTGGAGCCGACCCCATGCTTGAACATATCGCCGGTCAGCGCAGCAGCCTGACCGGGTTGCTGCTGCCCCTGGGCGACCGCACCCTGGTGTTGCCCAACGTGGCGGTGGCCGAGTTGATCGGCCACCGCGTCATCGCTTGTGAGCCAGGGGAACCGGCCTGGCACCTGGGCTGGGTGGACTGGCGCCAGCAGCGGCTGCCACTGATCGGATTCGAGGCTGCTTGTGGCGGGCAGACTTCTTGCGGCGAGCGGGCGCGGGTGGTGGTGCTCAACGCCCTTGGCGATACCGGGCTGCGTTACCTGGCGCTGCTGCTGCAGGGGATCCCGCGCTCGTGCAAGCTCGACAGCCAGCTGAATTATGTCGATGTGCCGTTGGCGGGGCTGGAGCTGGCGGCAGTGCAGGTGGGTGAACAGGTGGCGCGGGTGCCTGACCTGGCGGGGTTGGAAAGATTGGTGCGTGACGCGCAACTGCAACCTGTAGCCGATTAGGATTGTGTCTGGGCGGGCCCTATCGCGGGGCAAGCCCGCTCCCACGACAAGGTGTGGGAGCGGCCTTTCAGGAACCCGAGCGGCGTAGCGAGGTCTTTGCTTGCATGTACCATGGTGAACGTTTCAACGCCTGGACCCACCTGGTCGGTGCGGTCCTGGCCTGCATTGGCGCGGTCTGGCTGATTGTCGTGGCCGGCCTGCAGGGCGATCCCTGGAAGATCGTCAGCTTTTCCATCTACGGCTTCACGCTGCTGTTGCTCTACAGCATCTCCACCCTCTATCACAGCACGCGAGGACGAGCGAAACGCGTCATGCGCAAGCTCGACCACCTGTCGATCTATCTGCTGATCGCCGGCAGCTACACGCCATTCTGCCTGGTGAGCCTGCGTGGGCCGTGGGGCTGGAGCCTGTTCGGGGTGGTCTGGGGGCTGGCGCTGATCGGCATGCTGCAGGAGATCAAGCCGCGCTCGGAGGCGAGGATCCTGTCAATCGTCATCTACGCACTGATGGGCTGGATCGTGCTGGTGGCGGTCAAGCCGCTGCTGCACAGCCTGGGCGGCGCCGGCTTTGCCTGGCTGGCGGCCGGCGGCGTGTTCTACACCGTCGGCATCATTTTCTTCGCCTTCGATAGCCGGTTCCGCCATTGGCATGGCATCTGGCACCTGTTCGTCATTGCCGGCAGCCTGATGCACTTCGTCGCGGTATTCTTCTACGTGCGTTAGTTAGAAATCGCCCCACAACTGCTGGGCCACCGACAACGCCACCACCGGCGCGGTCTCGGTGCGCAGTACCCGTGGACCGAGGCGGGCGGCGTGGTAGCCGCTGGCCTTGGCCTGCTCGACTTCCGCATCGCTCAGGCCGCCTTCCGGGCCGATCAGGAAGGCCAGCTTTGCTGGTTTTTCATGGCTGGTCAGCGGTTCGGCCACCGGGTGCAGCACCAGCTTGAGGTCGGCCTCGGTGCCCTTGAGCCATTCGACCAGGGTGACCGGTGGGTGGATCACTGGCAGGGTCGAGCGACCGCACTGTTCGCAGGCACTGATCGCCACCTGGCGCCAGTGGGCCAGGCGCTTGTCGGCACGCTCGTCCTTCAGGCGCACTTCGCAGCGCTCGCTGACGATCGGGGTGATTTCGTTGACACCCAGTTCGGTGGCCTTCTGGATCGCCCAGTCCATGCGCTCGCCGCGGGACAGGCCCTGGCCGAGGTGAATGTGCAGCGGCGAGTCGGCCTGGCCGGGGAGAGCCTGGTCGAGGCTGACGCGCACGCTTTTCTTGCCCACCTCGAGCAGTTGGCCGAGGTATTCCTGGCCGCTGCCGTCGAACAGCTGTACGGCGTCGCCGGCGGCCATGCGCAGCACGCGGCCGATGTAGTGGGCCTGGGCTTCGGGGAGCTCGTGCTCGCCAAGGCCAAGCGGGGCGTCGATGAAGAAGCGGGAGAGTCTCATGGTTCTACTCGGAATCTAATTAGGGGCATCGCCCCTGTAGGAGCGGCCTTGTGCCGCGAAAGGGCCGCAAAGCGGCCCCGGCGGTTTCTGCTGCGAAGCTGAAAACCTGGGGCTGCTCCGCAGCCCTTTCGCGGCACAAGGCCGCTCCTACAAGGGACCGTGTGAAGGCTTGGGGCCTAGCCCGGATCGCGGAAGTCGGGGTGGAAGTCGGCCGGCACCGCCACGCTGACGCGATCACGGGTGGCGATGTCGATCCCTTCGCTGGCCACCTCGGCCAGGAAGTCGATCTGCTCCGGGGTGATCACGTAGGGCGGCAGGAAGTACACCACGCTGCCCAGCGGGCGCAGCAGCGCGCCACGACTCAGGGCATGTTCGAAGACTTTCAGACCGCGGCGCTCCTGCCAGGGGTAGGCGGTCTTGCTGGCCTTGTCCTGGACCATCTCGATGGCCAAGGCCATGCCGGTCTGGCGGATCTCGGCGACATGGGCGTGGTCGGCCAGGTGCGCGGTGGCGCTGGCCATGCGCGCCGACAGGGCCTTGTTGGCCTCGATGACATTGTCCTGTTCGAAGATGTCCAGGGTCGCCAGGGCCGCAGCGCAGGCCAGCGGGTTGCCGGTGTAGCTGTGCGAGTGGAGGAAGGCGCGCAGGGTCGGGTAGTCGTCGTAGAAGGCCTGGTACACCTTGTCGGTGGTCAGGCAGGCGGCCAGTGGCAGGTAGCCGCCGGTCAGGGCCTTGGACAGGCACAGGAAGTCCGGGCGGATGCCGGCCTGCTCGCAGGCGAACATCGTGCCGGTGCGGCCGAAGCCCACGGCGATTTCGTCGTGGATAAGGTGCACATCGTAACGGTCGCAGGCCTCGCGCAGCAGCTTGAGGTACACCGGGTGGTACATGCGCATGCCGCCGGCGCCCTGGATCAGCGGCTCGACGATCACCGCAGCGATGCTGGCGTGGTGTTCGGCCAGGGTCTGCTCCATGGCCGCGAACATGTTTCGCGAGTGCTCTTCCCAGCCCATGCCTTCGGGGCGCAGGTAGCAGTCCGGGCTCGGCACCTTGATGGTGTCCAGCAGCAGCGCCTTGTAGGTCTCGGTGAACAGCGGCACGTCGCCCACCGACATCGCCGCGATGGTCTCGCCGTGGTAGCTGTTGGTCAGGGTGACGAAGCGTTTTTTCTGCGGTTTGCCGATGTTCTGCCAGTAGTGGAAGCTCATCTTCAGCGCCACTTCGATGCACGACGAGCCATTGTCGGCGTAGAACACCCGGTCGAGACCCGCCGGCGTCATCGCTACCAGGCGCTCGGACAGCTCGATCGCCGGCTGGTGGCTGAAGCCTGCCAGGATCACGTGCTCGAGCTGGTCGACCTGGTCCTTGATGCGCTGGTTGATGCGCGGGTTGGCATGGCCGAACACATTGACCCACCAGGAGCTGACCGCGTCCAGATAGCGCTTGCCCTCGAAGTCCTCGAGCCATACGCCCTCGCCGCGGCGGATCGGGATCAGCGGCAGCTGCTCGTGGTCTTTCATCTGGGTGCAGGGGTGCCACAGGACCTTGAGGTCGCGTTGCATCCACTGATCGTTGAGGCCCATGGGCACTTCTCCTGGCGTTACGGCTCGGTTTGACCGCGTAAGCCTAAGCAATGCCGTACGGCAGGACAACCGTTGGGACGCGGCTACCTCATTGAAGCTGGACCAGCGACCATTGCAGCTCACGCAGGCGCACGACGGAGCGTGGCCATGTGCAGATGGTCAGGCTCAAGACAGGGCGATCCAGCGTGTGCACGTGGCGGCCGTATTGGCCCGGGCCGCGCACAAATACGCTCTCGCCGTCATAGAGTTCGAGCCAGTACGCTTGGCTGATGCCCTTGCCGAATCTGCAGATGTCCAGCTCGAACGACAGGCCATGGACGAGGCGACCGAAATCGATCGCGACGTCGCATTCACCCAGCAGGGTCAATTCCTTGGCCATTTGCCATTCGTCGGTGACGTAATTCTCGGTTTCTACCTGACCTTGGGTACGCATGCTCCAGGCTGACGTGGTGTTCCAGTTCAGTTTCGCTTGGGGCGGTGAGAGGATGAGGTCGAATGGCGCTATGCAAGGCACGATCTTGTCCATTTGGGTGTTGGCCTGATCGCAGCTTGCTGTCGTGGTGGCGTGAGATACAACTGACAAAATTACCAGTTGCCAAAAGCACTTGATGTCACTGCGGTGGCAGGGTCGGCAGAGGTGACGTATTCTTAACGCATCTCTCCCGGGGCATTCTTCCCCGTCTCTTCTATCGCTTCTCTAACCGGAGTTCGCCATCATGGCTGCTGCTTGGGTGCGCCTGTGCGCGTTGGTATTGATCGGGGTGTCCAGCGGTGCCGCGCTGGCCAAGGACAAGACGGCGATCGTCGTCGGTGGTGGCCTGGCAGGCCTGACCGCAGCCTATGAGCTGCAGGCCAAGGGCTGGCAGGTCACCCTGCTGGAAGCCAAATCGGGCATGGGTGGGCGTTCGGGGCTGGCCACCAGCGAGTGGATTGGCAACAGCAAGACCCAGCCGGTGCTCAACCAGTACCTGGAGCGGTTCAAGGTCGGTACCCTGCCAGCACCGGAGTTCGTGCGTAACCCCGGCTACCTGATCGACGGCGAGTATTTCAGCGCTGCCGATCTCGCCACCAAGCAACCGGCTACCGCCGAGGCCCTCAAGCGTTATGAGAAGACCCTCGACGACCTGGCCCGCTCCATCGAGGACCCGCTGAACCCGGCGGCCAACAGTACCCTGTTCGCCCTCGATCAGATGAACGTGTCCACCTGGCTGGACAAGCTGCAACTGCCGGCAACCGCCCGTCAGCTGGTCAACCAGCAGATCCGCACTCGTTACGACGAGCCATCGCGCCTGTCGTTGCTGTATTTCGCCCAGCAGAGCCGCGTCTACCGCAACGTCAGCGATCGCGACCTGCGCGCCGCGCGTCTGCCAGGCGGCAGCCCGGTGCTGGCCCAGGCCTTCGTCAAGCAACTCAAGACCATCAAGACCAGCTCGCCGGTCACCGCCATTGTCCAAGACAAGGACGGGGTGACGGTCAAGGTCGGTGCCGTCGGCTACCAGGCCGATTACCTGGTCATGGCCGTGCCGCTGCGGGCCCTGGCCAGGATCCAGATGACTCCGGGCCTGGACAACCAGCACCTGGCCGCGCTGAAGGGCACCAACTACGGCTGGCGCGACCAACTGATGCTCAAGTTCAAGAACCCGGTATGGGAAAGCCGTGCGCGCATGTCCGGCGAGATCTTCTCCAACACTGGCCTGGGCATGCTGTGGATCGAGCCGGCGCTCAAGGGTGGCGCCAACGTGGTGATCAACCTGTCCGGCGACAACGCTCGCTTGCTGCAGGCCTTCGGTGACAAGCAGATGGTCGACCAGGTGCTGATCCGCCTGCACGCCTTCTACCCGCAAGCTCGTGGCGCCTTCACCGGTTACGAAGTGCGCCGTTACAGCACCGATGCCGGCATGGGGGGCGCCTACCTGGCCTACGGCCCAGGACAAATCAGCAAGTACTGGCGTCTGTGGGAGCGTCCGGTCCAGCGCATCGCCTTTGCCGGCGAGCATACCGACGCACTCTACCCGGGCACCCTCGAAGGCGCCCTGCGCAGCGGTCAGCGCGCCGCGGGCCAGGTCCAGGACCTGGCTGCGGGCAAGTCCTTCGACCCGGCCAAGGTCGCGCCGGTTGCCGCCGCAGCCGCCGCCGGAGCGGCGGGCGCCGTGGCGACGAAGGACAAGGGCGGGTTCTTCTCCAACCTGTTCGGTGGCGGTTCCGACAAGGCTCCGGCCAAGGCCGAGCCTGTGAAGGTCGAGGAGGCCAAGCAGGACAAGCCGGGCTTCTTCTCGCGCCTGTTCGGTGGTGCTGACAAGCCAGAGGTCAAGACCGCGCCGATCGCCAAGGCCGAGGAGATCGCCCCGGCGCCTGCACCGGCCCCCGCCCCGGTCGCCCCGGCACCTGTGGCCAAGGAGGAAGCGGTTAAACCTGCCGCCACCAAGCCTGCTCCAAGCAAGCCCGCGGCCAAGCAGGCACACAAGCCCGCTGCCAAGCCGGCGCCGGCGAAGAAGGCCACCGCCAAGTCGGAACCGACCAAGAAGCCAGTGGTCGACAGCCAGGCCAAGGCCGGCTGATCTCGCTATAGCCGCCATCGCGGATCTCCGCGATGGCGTCGGCACATCCAAACGACTATCGTTAATGTTTCCTTAATAGGAAGCTTGCAGACTAAATATCGGATTTTTAGATAATCCGAAGCAATTTTTTACGCTTTTATTCGATGCATTACGCGCTAGTCTTGTGCGCAGCTTTCACGGGGAATACGCCAACATGCAACTGCGCAACTCATCTTCCCGCTATGGCCTGGTCAGCATCGTCCTGCACTGGGGCGTGGCGCTGGCGGTCTTCGGCCTGTTCGGCCTGGGCCTGTGGATGGTCGGCCTCGACTACTACAGCCCATGGCGCAAGTCCGGGCCTGATCTGCACAAGAGCATCGGCCTGGTGTTGCTGGCCGCCATGCTGCTACGCGTGCTCTGGCGTTTCATCAGCCCGCCACCGCCGGCACCGGCCAACCATGGCAAGGTCACCCGCCTGGCCGCCAAGCTGGGCCACCTGGCGCTGTACCTGGGCCTGTTCGCGGTGATGGTCGCCGGCTACCTGATTTCCACCGCCGACGGTGTCGGCATTCCGGTGTTCGGCCTGTTCGAGGTGCCGGCGCTGATCAGCGACCTGCCTGACCAGGCCGACACCGCCGGGGTGATCCACCTCTGGCTGGCCTGGGGCCTGGTGATTTTCGCGGTACTGCATGCCCTGGCGGCACTCAAGCACCATTTCATCGACCGTGACGCGACCCTGACCCGCATGCTGGGCCGCAAAGCTTGACTCTCAACCTCAATTGCAAAGGAAGGAAGTAAGGATGTTGAAAAAGACTTTTGCCGCTCTGGCGCTCGGTACCGCCCTGATCTCCGCCGGCCAGGCCATGGCCGCCGAATACAAGATCGACAAGGAAGGCCAGCACGCGTTCGTTGACTGGAAGATCAGCCACCTGGGCTACAGCTTCATCCACGGCACCTTCAAGGACTTCGACGGCAACTTCACCTGGGACAGCGCCAAGCCCGAGGCCAGCAAGATCAGCGTCGACCTGAAGACCGCCAGCCTGTGGTCGAACCACGCCGAGCGTGACAAGCACATCGCCAGCGCCGACTTCCTCGATGTGAAGAAGTACCCGCAGGCCAAGTTCGTCTCCACCGCCGTCAAGTCGACCGGTGAGAAGACTGCCGACGTTACCGGCGACCTGACCCTGCACGGCGTGACCAAGCCGGTCACCTTCAAGGCTGTGTTCAACGGTGAAGGCAAGGACCCGTGGGGTGGCGAGCGTGCTGGCTTCAACGCCAAGACCACGCTGAACCTGAACGACTTCGGGATCAAAGGCCCAGGCCCGACCTCCCAGACCCTGGACCTGGATATCAGCGTCGAAGGTGTGAAGCAGAAGTAATTAGCGTTAGCTGAAAGACCGAGGGGCCGCTACGCGGCCCTTTCGCGGCACAAGGCCGCTCCTACAGGTACTGCGCTAAGCCAAAGGGCTGCACTGAACCTGTAGGAGCGGCCTTGTGCCGCGAAAGGGCTGCATAGCAGCCCCTCGGTGTTTCGATCAGCCCTTGCGGGTCAGCAACGCCGGACGCTCACCGCGTGGGCGGCTCGGCAGGTCGTCCAGTTGCTCGGGCGTCGGGTAACGGTCGAGCTTGGATTCCTTGCGAATGATCACCGGCGCGCTCTGCGACTCGCGCGGGTTACGCACGGCTGGTTCCTGGCGAGCCGATTCGTCACGGCGGTTACGGCCGCCGTTGTTGTCACGACGAGCACCGCCATTGCTGCCACCACCGTTGCGCGGGCGTTTTTCACCCGAGCCCTGGCCTTGGCGCTGTTGGCCATTGCCACGACCTTGACCTTGCGCCTGACCACCGCCGCTGCGTTGGCCTTGCCCTTGACCTTGTCCGCCATTGCCACCTGGGCGACGGTTGCGCCCATGGTTCTTGGCATTCTGGTAAGGGCTGACGTAGTCGGCGCGGTTGCCGAAGTTATCCACATCGTCGTCCAGGAACTCTTCCGGGTCACGATCGGCGGGAGCCAAAGGGATGGCCTTCTGGCCCTGTGCAGCCTGCTGCTGGCGTGGCTTCTTGTCACGCGGCTTGCGCTGCTGCTGGCCTTGCTGCTGCTTGTCGCCGGCCTTTTCCTTGTCGGCCTGCTTCTCGCCCGCAGGTTTGTTGCGGCCTTTGTCCTTGCCCTTGTCCTTGCGTCCGCCACTGCCTTCCTTGCCGCCTTCGCCACGAGGTTGCTGGTTGCGGCCACCGCGGCCAGTGTTCTGCTGGCGCTCGCGGACTTCCGGCTTCTCGGCCTCGACCTGGGAGGCGTCGAAGCCCATCAGGTCGCCATCCGGGATCTTTTGCTTGGTGACGCGCTCGATGCTCTTGAGCAGCTTCTCTTCGTCCGGGGCGACCATCGAGATGGCCTCGCCCGAGCGACCGGCACGGCCGGTGCGGCCGATGCGGTGAACGTAGTCTTCCTCGACGTTGGGCAGCTCGAAGTTGACCACGTGAGGCAACTGGTCGATGTCCAGGCCGCGGGCGGCGATGTCGGTGGCGACCAGCACGCGCACGGTGTTGGCCTTGAAGTCGGCCAGGGCCTTGGTGCGGGCGTTCTGGCTCTTGTTGCCGTGGATCGCCGCGGCAGTCAGGCCGTGCTTCTCGAGGTACTCGGCCAAGCGGTTGGCGCCGTGCTTGGTGCGGGTGAACACCAGTACCTGCTCCCAGGCACCCAGGGTGATCAGATGCGCCAGCAGGGCACGCTTGTGGCTGGCCGGCAGGCGGTAGACGCGCTGCTCGATGCGCTCGACGGTGGTGTTCGGCGGCGTGACCTCGATGCGCTCGGGGTTGTGCAGCAGCTTGTCGGCGAGGTCGGTGATGTCCTTGGAGAACGTCGCCGAGAACAGCAGGTTCTGGCGCTTGGCCGGCAGGCGCGCCAGCACTTTCTTGACGTCGTGGATGAAGCCCATGTCGAGCATGCGGTCGGCTTCGTCCAGCACCAGGATTTCGACCCGCGAGAGGTCGACGCTGCCCTGGCCGGCCAGGTCGAGCAAACGACCCGGGCAGGCGACCAGGACGTCGACGCCCTTGGCCATGGCCTGGACCTGCGGGTTCATGCCGACGCCGCCGAAGATGCAGGCGCTGATGAAGTTCAGGTCGCGGGCATAGACCTTGAAGCTGTCATGCACCTGGGCGGCCAGCTCGCGGGTCGGGGTCAGCACCAGCACGCGCGGCTGGCGCGGGCCGTGGCGTTGCGATTTGTCGGGGTGGCCACCCGGGAACAGGCGCTCGAGGATGGGGAGCGCGAAGCCGCCGGTTTTACCAGTACCTGTCTGGGCGGCGACCATCAGGTCGCGACCTTGCAACACGGCGGGAATGGCCCGCTGTTGCACCGGAGTGGGCTGGGTGTAGCCCGCTGCCTCGATAGCGCGGACAAGAGCCTCGGAGAGACCGAGGGAAGCAAAGGACATGGGCAATCCTGTTCTCGTGGGGGCTGGGCCCGATGGGGTGTTCTGCCTGGCGCGACGGGCATCGGAGGGATGCGATCGCGTCCGGTCCAGCTGGGCGTTCACGGCGCATCCTGGATGCCTGCAGGCGGCGCGCAAGGTGCGCTGCTGCGGGTCGAGATGCCTGTTGCGAGGCCGAGCGTCCGGGCGTGAGCCTGGCGGGAAGGCCCGAGTATAACAGAGCAATCAGGGTGTGCTGCGTTCCTGCTGCTCAACGGCGAAAGGAAAATCCCGATTGCCCAGGTAGCGGGCGTTGATCGCCGCATAGGCCGGCTCCTGCTTGAAGCGTCGCAGTTCATCGCTGAACGCCTGTGCCAGCTGCTCGCGGCCGGGCTTGCGGGCCAGCCCCAGGTACTGCGGTCGGCGGCTGATCACCAGGGGCAGCGCCTCGACGGTCTGTTCCAGGCCCAGCTGACGGCTGACATAGCGGCCAACCCGGCGGTCGGTCACCAGCAGGTCGATGCGCCCGAGCGCCAGCTTGCCGAAGTTGGCCTCGTGGCTGGGCGCAGGCTCGCGGCGGAACAGCGGCGATTCGGCGAAGCTGCCGTCGTAGACATAGCCCGGCGAGGTGCCCACGGTCAGCCCAGCCAGGTCTTCGAGGCGCTCGACCGGGTGGGGGCGTGAGCGGGCCTGGTAGAGGACGAACTCGACCTCTGACATGGGCTCGTCCGGGTAGACCAGGTAACCCTGGCGCGAGTCGACCCGGAAAATATCCATCACCGCGTCCGCCAGGCCCTGCTCGATCATGGCCAGGCAGCGCCGCCAGGGCAGGAACTGCCATTGCACCTCGACGCCCAGACGCTTGAACACCTCGTTGGTGACTTCGTAGTCGATGCCTTTGGGCTGACCGTTTTCCTGGTAGAGGTACGGCGCCCAGTCGTCGCTGACGATGCGCAGGCGTTCGGCATGGGCCAACGGGCTCAGGCCGGCGAGCAGCAACAGCAGGAAAGGGAGGATGAGCGTGCGCATGGCGGGAGAGTACGCTGCGAACCCGGGCAAGGCCAGTGAACACTGGTCGCGGGGGCCTGCGGCACAAGCGCGAATGAACAAGGCTTTGACCTGCGCCAAAGCCTTGTCCACGACCATCAGCGTGGCAGCTTCAGGTTATTCCAGATCGCCAGGCTCGGCTCGGCCTGGTTGAGCGTGTAGAAGTGCAGGCCCGGTGCGCCGCCTTGCAGCAGTTGTTCGCACATGCGGGTGATCACTTCCTCGCCGAAGGCCTGGATGCTGGCGGTGTCGTCGGCATAGGCTTCCAGCTGCTTGCGGATCCAGCGCGGGATCTCGGCGCCGCAGGCATCGGAGAAACGTGCCAGCTTGCTGTAGTTGGTGATCGGCATGATGCCGGGCACCACCGGGATGTCCACGCCCAGTTGCTGCGCGCGCTCGACGAAGTAGAAGTAGCTGTCGGCGTTGAAGAAGTACTGGGTGATGGCGCTGTCGGCGCCGGACTTGACCTTGTGCACGAAGTTGGCGAGATCCGTCTCGAAGTTGCGCGCTTGCGGGTGCATCTCCGGGTAGGCGGCGACCTCCAGGTGGAAGTGGTCGCCGGTTTCCTGGCGGATGAACTCGACCAGGTCGCTGGCGTAGCGTAGCTCGCCGCTGGCCATGCCCATGCCCGACGGCAGGTCGCCACGCAGGGCGACGATGCGCTTGATGCCGGCGGCCTGGTACTCGGCGAGCAGGGCACGCAGGTCGTCCTTGCTGTCACCCACACAGGACAGGTGCGGAGCAGCAGGGACCTTCACTTCGCTTTCCAGCTGCAGCACGGTGTTCAGCGTGCGGTCGCGGGTCGAGCCCCCGGCACCGTAGGTGCAGGAGAAGAAGTCCGGGTTGTAGCTGGCCAGCTGGCGGGCGACGCCCATCAGCTTCTCGTGGCCGGCGTCGGTCTTGGTGGGGAAGAACTCGAAACTGTAGCGGCGTTCTTGTGACATCTCTCGTTCCTTCGGTGGCGCGCCTGGGGCGGCTACCTGCAAATAAAAGCCAGGACGGTTGGGGCCGGCCTGGCTCGGACATCGGTTCGACGCGTTGCCAGCCAGCGCCAGGGCGATTGCCCGGCGCTGGCGCCGCTGCTTAGTAGCGGTAGGCGTCCGGCTTGAACGGACCTTCGACGGTCACACCGATGTACTCGGCCTGCTGCGGGGTCAGTTGGGTGACCACGCCGCCGAAGCCGCGGACCATCTCCAGGGCCACTTCCTCGTCCAGCTTCTTCGGCAGCACTTCCACGGTCAGGCGCTCGGCCTTCTTGGCGGCTGGCAGTTCGGCGAACTTCTGCTCGAACAGGAAGATCTGCGCCAGGACCTGGTTGGCGAACGAGCCGTCCATGATGCGGCTTGGGTGGCCGGTGGCGTTGCCCAGGTTCACCAGGCGGCCTTCGGCCAGCAGGATCAGGTAGTCGTCGTTCTGCGGGTCGAACACGCCAGCACCGGTGCGGTGGATCTTGTGAACCTGTGGCTTGACCTCTTCCCATGCCCAGTTCTTGCGCATGAAGGCGGTGTCGATCTCGTTGTCGAAGTGGCCGATGTTGCAGACCACGGCGCGCTTCTTCAGGGCCTTGAGCATGTTGGCGTCGCAGACGTTGACGTTACCGGTGGTGGTGACGATCAGGTCGATGCGGCCCAGCAGGTCCTTGTTGATGCCAGCTTCGGTGCCGGTGTTGATGCCGTCCTTGAACGGCGAGACCACTTCGAAGCCGTCCATGCAGGCCTGCATGGCGCAGATCGGGTCGACTTCGGTGACCTTGACGATCATGCCTTCCTGACGCAGGGACTGGGCCGAGCCCTTGCCCACGTCGCCGTAGCCGATCACCAGGGCCTGCTTGCCCGACAGCAGGTGGTCGGTACCGCGCTTGATGGCGTCGTTCAGGCTGTGACGGCAGCCGTACTTGTTGTCGTTCTTGCTCTTGGTGACCGAGTCGTTGACGTTGATCGCCGGGACTTTCAGCTCGCCCTTGGCCAGCATGTCGAGCAGGCGGTGCACGCCGGTGGTGGTCTCTTCGGTCACACCGTGGATCTTGTCCAGCATGGCCGGGTATTTCTTGTGCAGGATTTCGGTCAGGTCACCGCCGTCGTCCAGGACCATGTTGGCGTCCCATGGCTGGCCGTCTTTCAGGATGGTCTGCTCGATGCACCACTCGTACTCCTGCTCGGTTTCACCTTTCCAGGCGAACACCGGGATGCCGGCGGCGGCGATGGCGGCGGCGGCCTGGTCCTGGGTGGAGAAGATGTTGCAGGACGACCAGCGTACTTCAGCGCCCAGGGCGACCAGGGTCTCGATCAGCACGGCGGTCTGGATGGTCATGTGGATGCAGCCGATGATCTTCGCGCCCTTGAGCGGTTGCTCGGCTTGGTACTTGCGGCGCAGGCCCATCAGTGCCGGCATTTCCGATTCGGCGATGATGACTTCCTTGCGGCCCCAGTCGGCCAGGGAGATGTCGGCGACCTTGAAGTCGGAAAAACCAGCAGGCGTGTTTACAGCGCTCATTGAGAGCCTCCATTCGTAGTGTGCGAATGGGCGCCGTTGTGCGTTGAGCGTTCGCTTGCGCGAACAACGCCCCAACCGAGCCTGACAGGACGAACCTGCTGCAGCGCCCCTCGGCTGGGTGGCGGGATGGTCACCACTGCGGGGGACCATGTGAAACGGCAGGGATTATAGCCGCGGGCGTGTGACACACCCAAGACTTTCTGTCGATTAATCGAGACGATAGTCGATGTTCAATGGAGGGTGACCCAGCGGTCTGCCATCATTAGCCCATGTGAGCCAGGCAGGTCAGGAGTACAGATGAACTTTCACACCCGCAAATGGGTAAAACCCGAAGACCTCAACCCCAACGGCACCCTGTTCGGCGGCAGCCTGCTGCGCTGGATCGACGAGGAGGCGGCAATCTATGCCATCGTCCAGCTGGGCAACCAGCGCGTGGTGACCAAGTACATTTCCGAGATCAACTTCGTCAGCGCCTCGCGCCAGGGCGACATCATCGAGCTGGGCATCACCGCCACCGAGTTCGGCCGCACCTCGATCACCCTCAAGTGCGAAGTGCGCAACAAGATCACCCGCAAGGCGATCCTGACCGTCGACAAGATGGTCTTCGTCAACCTGGGCGAGGATGGTCAGCCGGCGCCGCACGGGCGGACCGAGATCAAGTACATCCAGGATCAGTTCCCGGACAGCGCCGTGGAGTGAGACCGGCGTTCGGCTCTTCGCGGGTAAACCCGCTCCCACAGGTCCTTCGGCGCCCTTGAAGGTTCTGCCATCCTGTGGGAGCGGGTTTACCCGCGAAGCAGCCAGCTCGATGCATCAGGCTTGTTGGCTTACGCCTTTGACCACCTTGCCGACCGTCAGACCCTGCACCAGGATCGACGACAGCACCACGATGTAGGTGATCGACAGCAGCAGGTCACGCTCATCGCCCTGTGGCAGCGACAGCGCCAGTGCCACCGACACGCCACCGCGCAGGCCTCCCCAGGTCAGCACGCGGATGGTGCCCTGCGGCACGCTCCGCCAGCGTCGCAGCAACACGATGGCCGGCGCCACGGTCAGCAGGCGCGAGGCCAGCACCGCCACCGCCAGCACGCCACCGGCCGCCAGGTGCAGCCAGTTGAACGGCAGCAGCAACAGCTCCAGGCCGATCAGGGCGAATAGCAGCGCGTTGAGCATGTCGTCGATCAGCTCCCAGAAACCGTCCATGTAGCGGCGGGTCATGTCGTTCATCGCCAGGTTGCGCCCAAGGTTGCCGATGATCAGGCCGGCCACCACCATGGCGATTGGCGCCGACACATGCAGCTCGTAGCACATGGCCGAGCCGCCGATCACCAGCGCCAGGGTCAGCATGACCTCGACCTGGTACTGCTCGACGCTCTTGATCATGCGATAGGTGGCATAGCCGATCAGGCCACCGAAGGCGATCCCGCCGATGGCTTCGCGGGCGAAGAGGATGGCGGTGTCGGTGACGCTCGGCGTCTCGCCCAGCTGGATGATGCCCAGCAGCACGGTGAACACCACCACCGCGGTGCCGTCGTTGAACAGCGACTCGCCGACGATGGTGGTCTTCAGCGGCTTGGAGGCGTTGGCGGTACGCAACGCGCCGAGCACGGCGATCGGGTCGGTCGGCGAGATCAGCGCGCCGAACAGCAGGCAGTAGATCAGCGGCACGTTCCAGCCGAACAGGGCGAACACCCAGTGCGCCAGGTAGCCGATCACCACGGTGGCGATCAGCACCCCGATGGTGGCCAAGAGGCCGATCGGCCAGCGGTAGCTGCGCAGGTCGGCGAGGTTGACGTGCAGGGCGCCGGCGAACAGCAGGAACGACAGCATCCAGTGCATCAGCAGGTCGTTGAAGTCGATCTGGTTCATCAGGCCTTCGACGCGCTCTTCCAGGCCAGGGAAGCCGATCAGGCTCAGGCCCTGCAGCATCAGGGAGAACAGCAGTGCGGTGACCATCACGCCGATGGCCGGCGGCAGGCCGATGAAGCGGTAGTTCACATAGGTGAGGAGGGTGGTGAGGCAGATAAACGCGGCAACTAATTCAAGCATCCCGAATCCTGTAACAGTGGCTTCCAAGTCGTTTCCCGAGTGACTCGGGCAGTTCTTTGATGACCTGGCGCGGGGTTCGGGACACACCTTATGACCCGAAATACCGAATTCGTTCCTCAAAACAGATTGCAGATACTTTGTGGGAGCACGCGTTATAGTGCGTGCAGCCGCCTGGTCATTGCGCAAGGAGCCCCGCGTGCTGGCAACCTCCCTGGTACTGGTCGCAGCCCTGCTCCACGCGACCTGGAACACCCTCATCAAGTTCAGCGGCGAACGCCTTCTGGTGATCGCCAGCATGGACCTTGTGGCACTGGTCTTCGCCGTTCTGGCGGTGGCGTTCGTCGAGTTTCCCCAGGCCGGCATCTGGCCCTGGCTGCTGGCATCGGCACTGGCCGAGCAGCTCTACCGTTACCTGCTGATCAAGGCCTATCGCGTCGGTGACCTGGGGCTGGTCTATCCGCTTATGCGCGGCCTGTCGCCGTTGGTGGTCCTGGGCCTGACCCTGGCTTTTGCCGGCGAGTCGCTCAGCCAGCAGCAGATCATCGGCATCCTGCTGATCCCTTGCGGCATGGTCTGCCTGCTGTGGCAGGGCGGTGGGGGTGATCGCCTACCCTGGTCGATGCTGCCGGTGGTGGCGCTGATTGGCCTGTGCATCGGTTGCTACACCTGGTTCGACGGTCAGGCCGTGCGCCTGTGGGGCAAGCCCTGGGATTACCTGGTGTGGCTGACCCTGCTCAGTGCCTGGCCGTTCCCGTTGCTGGCCGGCGTCGCCCGCCGCGCGCAGTTCGCGCTGTTCTGGCGCACCCAGTGGCGCCTCGGGCTAGCCGTGGGGCTGTGCGTGCTGCTGAGCTACGCTCTGGTGCTGTGGGCCATGCACCTGGGGTCGGTGGCCGAGGCGGCGGCGCTGCGCGAGCTGAGCGTGATCCTCGTGGTGCTGCTGGGCATGCGCTACCTTAAAGAACCTTTTGGCGGGCCGAGACTCCTAGCTTGCGGGCTGGTCCTGGCCGGCATGCTGGTGATGAAACTGTGAACCGATCCTCTGTGAACAAGGAGTCCTGTAGATGACCGTTGCCCTGTGGTGCATTCTCGTCGCGCTGGTCCTGCCGCCGCTGTGCGCATTGATCGCCAAGCTCAGCAGCGGGTACTTTGGCCTGCGCGCCAATCACGACCCGCGTGCGTTCCTGGACAAGCTCGAAGGGCTGCCCCGGCGTGCCCATGCAGCGCAGTTGAACGGCTACGAGGCGTTCCCTGCGTTTGCCGCGGCGGTGCTGGTGGCCGACATCGTCGGCAATGCCGAGCAGGTAACCCAGGATGTGCTGGGGGTGGTGTACATCACCAGCCGGCTGCTCTACATCATCTGCTACCTGGCGGACTGGGCGGTGCTGCGTTCGCTGGTGTGGTTCGTCGGGATGGCGCTGATTGTGTCGTTCTTCGTCGTATCGATTTGAATGCATCGCGGGGCAAGCCCGCTCCCACGCAATCATCGTGGGAGCGGGCTTGCCCCGCGATAGCGCCTGTCAGGGTACTTTCGGCACTTCGGGCAAAGGCTGCCCCTTGGGCCACAGCATCCAGATCTGCCCCTGCTGCTTCATGTTCCCCGCCAGCTCGCCGGCCTCGGGGCCGGTGCCCCAAAACAGGTCTGCGCGCACTTCGCCGGTGATGGCGCCGCCAGTGTCCTGGGCGCCGACCGGGCGCACCACCGGGCTGCCGTCCGGGCGGGTGGTGGCCAGCCAGAGCAGGCTGCCCAGAGGAATCACCTTGCGGTCGATCGCCACGCTGTAGCCTGCGGTCAGCGGCACGTTGAGCGAGCCGCGCGGTCCCTCGTTGCTGTCCGGGCGGGTGCTGAAGAACACGTAGCTCGGGTTGCTCGCCAGCAGCTCGGGCACACGTTGCGGGTTGGCCTGGGCCCAGGCGTGGATGCTGCCCATGGTCACCTCTTCCTTCGGCAGCTGCCCCTGCTCCACCAGCCAGCGGCCGATCGGTCGGTACGGGTGGCCGTTCTGGTCGGCGTAGCCCAGGCGCAGCTGGCGGCCGTTCTCCAGCTGGATACGGCCCGAGCCCTGTATCTGCAGGAACTGCAGGTCCATCGGGTCGGTCAGCCAGGCCAGCACCGGCGCCTTGGCGCCGTCGCGGTTGATCACCTCGGCGGTGTCGTAGGGCTTGAGCAGCCGCCCGTCGAGGCGCCCGCGCAGGCGCTTGCCCTTGAGCTCGGGGTACACGCTGGCCAGGTCGACCACGATCATGTCCTCGGGCACGCCATACACCGGGACGTGCGCCCTGTCGGTGCGAGCCAGGCTGCCGGGGTAGACCGGCTCGTAGTAGCCGGTGATCAGGCCGTTGGCGCTGTTCTGCGCCGAGCGCAGGCCATAGACCTGGAGGTTCTGTTCGAGGAAGGTGCGCACCTGGGCGGCATCGGCCGTGGCCGAGCCCGCTGCCTCGCAGGTGGCGGCCCACACCGGGTCGCGCCTGAGCTTCTCGCAGCCATTACGCCAGGCGTAGAAGCCGGCCAGCAGGTCGTCGTCGCTGACCTGGGGCAGGTCCTTGAAGGTGGCTGGCACGTAGGTGGCAATGGCGTGGGGTTCGGGCTTGGCGCTTTCGCCGCCGTTGCAGCCGGCCAGGAGCGCCAGGGCGGGCAGTGCCCAGGCGAGATGGCGCAATGCAGATTTCATGTCGTCGATCCTGTAGGGGGCGAAGCATGAAGATTCACCCCTGTTTTCTGTGTGGCTATTGGTCTTTGCCCGCGAGGCGGCGATACTGGCCGCCCGTTTTCCTGGCCGAAGAGACCGTGATGTTCAAGCGATTGACCGTAGTACTGCTCGCCGCCCTTGCCCTGAGTGCCTGTGACGGCGTTGATCCCAACTCGCCGCTGGGCCAGCGCAAGGCGATCTTCAAGCAGATGCTCAAGACCAGCGAAGACATGGGCGGCATGCTGCGCGGGCGCCTGCCCTTCGACGGCGTGAAGTTCGCCGATGGTGCGGCGAAGCTGGACAGCCTGGCCCACGCGCCGTGGCAGCATTTCCCGCAGGTGCGCGACGCGGGCGACAGCAGCGCGCGGGCCGAGGTCTGGGAGCGCCAGGCGCGGTTCCAGGACCTGGCCCGGCAACTGGAGGGCGTCACCGGCGAGTTGGTCGCGGTGACCCGTGCCCAGCCGCTGGATGCGGCGCAGGTGAAGGCGCCGATGGACAGGGTCGAGGCGGCGTGCAAGGCCTGTCATAGCGAGTTTCGCAATCACTGAGCGAGTGGGCCGTTGTGGGTGCGGGCTCGTGGGAGCGGGCTTGCCACGCGATGGCGTCGGATCGGCCAGTGACGTTGCCTGGGCTGACGTCATCGCGGGGCAGGCCCGCTCCCACGGTTCGTACACATAAGACCGGTCGGCTAGCGTTCGAGCTCGTCCACGGCTTCCTGCAGCTCCTTCTTCGCCTCGGCCAGCTTGTCCTTGCGCTTGTTGATCTTCTCCGCGTCGCCCTTCTTCATGGCCTTGTCCAGATCCTTGGTGCGCTGGTTCACCTCATGGCGAGCGTCGAGCACCTTCTGTTCGCGCTCCTTGCGCAGGCCGGCATCGGTGCAGTGTTCGGTGACTTCGCTCAAGGCCTTTTCCAGCCCCGCCTGCTGGTCGCTGTTGCCATGGGCGCGGGCTTGTTCGATCTGTTCGCTGATGGCCTGGCGCTTGGCCGCGCAACCGGTCAGGCCCGGCTGCTCTTCGGCGGCCAGCAGCGGGCTGGCGACGAAGCCGAGCAGGGTGGACAGGGCGAGGGACGAAAGCAGTTTCATCGGGGGCTCCATTCGGGGCTGGGCAACAGAAAGCGAAATGCTGCCCTGATCCGCGCAAATTAGAAACCCTCGATTGCATGGGCGCGCAGGTTTCGGGCCAGCGCCTGAACCCGCTCGTGGGCGAAAAAAGCCTGCAATTGCTCTGCTCGACCAGGCCCGACGCCAGGTTCGGCAAGCCATTGCTCGATGTTTCTGGATGCCAGTGTGTGCCAGTCGGGGCCCATTTGCAGGCTGGACGGTGCGGGTACGCCGAGGCCTCGTAGCCAACGCTGGAAAGGCTGGCGGCGGGCCTGGGCGAAAGCAGTCTGCAATTGCCTGGCTCGAGCCTGGGCGATCCCAGGTACCTTGAGCAATTGGTCCTGTTCGAGGCTCAGCCAATCAGTCAGTTGCACGATATGGCCACTCTCGACGAGGTGCTTCCAGGTTTCGGCCCCCAGGCCTGGCAGGTCGAGGCCCTGCTTGCCGCCCAGCCAGGCCAGGCGGGCAAGGAACTGCTGCTGGCAGTCCTTGTCGGCCTGCCAGCAACTGAGAGCGTGATAGGTCGCCGGATCCGGAGCCTGCACGATGGGGCGTCGCGCGGCACGATGCACCACGCTTTCCAGACGTGGAATGGTCAGGCCGGCCAGGCTGACCGCTATCTGGTCACCGGGGCGAACGTCCAGCTGTTTCCAGCTCGCCAGCGAGCCGAGACTGAGCTGGCTGATCCGGCGGTCGTCCAGGGTCACCGGTTGTAACTGCAGCAAGGGCGTGATGCGCCCGGTACGGCCGATTCGGAACTGCACATCCCTGACCTGCGCCAGCGCCTGGGCGAACGGATACTTCCAGGCAGCGATCCAGTAGGGTGCCTGGGCGCGCCAGCGCTGTGCCGGGGGACGGCTTTCCTGGCGCAGGATCACGCCGTCGGTGGCGAAGGGCAGGGGCGAGCGGTACCAGTGCTGACGCCAGCGCGTCGCCTCGGCAACGCCCTCGATGGCCACGCTCAAGCGCTGGCTGTCGGGGAAGCCAAGCACTGCCAGGCGTGCCAGGCGCTCGGCCTGGTTATCCGGGCCGTGCGGCCAGTCCCAGACGAAGAGTCCGATGCCTTCGCCTTGTTCCTCGGTCATCCGTTTGCGCGCCAGCAGCCCGGCGACGGTGCCGCGTGCATTGGCACTGCCTGCCTCGGCCTGCACATGGTCGTCCAGGCGCCAGTACAGCTCGCCCTGGAACACCGCGTCCAGCGGTTGGGAAAGTTGCCGCGCGATGCCGCTCAGCATGGGGATGTGCCGGCTCCAGTCGTGCCCCAGCGTGCCATCGCCACGGCTGAGCAGACCCGTCAGTTGTCCCTGGCGATAGATCAGCGACACCGCGACGCCGTCGACCTTCGGCTGCATCCAGACGTCGCGTTTGCCCTGCAGCCATCGGGCTACGGCCTGCTCGTCGGCAAGCTTGTCGACACCGGTGTGGGGGATGGGGTGAGGGATAGTGCCGCGGGCGCTCGCCAGCGGCGCTTCGTCGTGGGAAAGGCCAAAGCAGGCTTGAAGTTCCAGCAGGTGCTGGCGGCTTTGATCGTAGAGTTCGTCGGCCACCAGGGCGATACCCAGGCGATGGTACTGGTCATCCCAATGAGCGAGGGTGGCACGCAGTTGTGCGATCTCGGCTTCGGCCTGCGCGGTGCCCCAGGCCGGGCACGCGCTCGCCTGGGCGATGGAGTGGTGCAACAGCAGCGCTATGAGTATCAGCAGCAACGGCATGGCCGGCATCCTTGCGAGGCGGGAAGGAGTCCTCAGCCTAGGCGGGCGGCGGCGTTGGCAACGGCGGTGATTTGTCAGCCGATATGTCACAAAAAAGCCCCTGCCGATCACTCGGCAGGGGCTTTCCGTTACTGCTGTAGGAGGCTTACAGGCCAGCGGCGTCGCGCAGGGCGGCGGCGCGGTCGGTGCGCTCCCAGGTGAAGGTGGTGAAGGTGTCGTCACCGACGGTCTTCTGCTGCGGCGTACGGCCGAAGTGACCGTAGGCGGCGGTTTCCTGGTACATCGGATGCAGCAGGTCGAGCATGGTGGTGATGGCGTACGGACGCAGGTCGAAGCACTCGCGCACCAGCTGGATGATCTTGTCGTCGGAAACCTTGCCGGTACCGAAGGTGTTGATCGAGATGGAAGTCGGCTGGGCCACGCCGATGGCGTAGGACACCTGGATCTCGCAGCGCTCGGCGAGGCCCGCGGCAACGATGTTCTTGGCCACGTAGCGGCCGGCGTAGGCGGCCGAACGGTCGACCTTGGACGGGTCCTTGCCGGAGAACGCGCCACCACCGTGGCGGGCCATGCCGCCGTAGCTGTCGACGATGATCTTGCGTCCGGTCAGGCCGCAGTCGCCCACCGGGCCACCGATGATGAAGTTGCCGGTCGGGTTGATGTGGTACTGGGTGTCCTTGTGCAGCAGCTCGGCCGGCAGGGTGTGCTTGACGATCAGCTCCATCACCGCTTCCTGGAGGTCTTTCTGCGACACTTCAGGGTTGTGCTGGGTCGACAGGACGACGGCATCGATGCCTACGACCTTGCCGTTTTCATAGCGGCAGGTGACCTGGGACTTGGCGTCCGGGCGCAGCCATGGCAGCAGCTTGGACTTGCGCGCTTCGGCCTGGCGCTCGACCAGGCGGTGCGAGAAGCAGATCGGCGCCGGCATCAGCACGTCGGTTTCGTTGCTGGCGTAGCCGAACATCAGGCCCTGGTCGCCGGCGCCCTGGTCTTCCGGGCGCGAGCGATCGACGCCCTGGGCGATATCCACCGACTGCTTGCCGATGATGTTCATCACGGCGCAGGTGGCGCCGTCGAAGCCGACATCGGAGCTGTTGTAACCGATGTCGATGATCACTTTGCGCACCAGCTCTTCCAGGTCGACCCAGGCCGAGGTGGTGACTTCACCGGCGATGATGGCGACACCGGTCTTGACCAGGGTCTCGCAGGCCACGCGGGCGTACTTGTCCTGGGCGATGATGGCGTCCAGCACCGCGTCGGAGATCTGGTCGGCGATCTTGTCCGGATGCCCTTCGGACACGGACTCGGAGGTGAAAAGGGAGTATTCGCTCATCTCGATGGGTTCCTGAAATTTACCGATGTTGTATGTCGCCAGTGGTCCGCTGGAAGTGCCGGACCTGGATCTGGAAACCGTTACGCAAGCCCACGTAGAGGCTGTCCCCGGGGGCCAGCCCTGCCGCGTTGGCCCAACGGGCCAGGTCGTCCTGCTCGAAGCCAAGCCACAGGTCGCCGCAGGCTTCGCGCGCCCACCCCTGGTCATGGCTGCACAGTTCGGTGACCAGCAGGCTGCCGCCCGCCTTCACCCGTCTGGCCAGCAGGCGCAGGGCCTGGGCCGGATCGCTGAAATGGTGCAGGACCATGTTCAGCACAACGCAGTCGGCTTCCACATCCGTTGCACCCAGTGCATCGGCCAACTGCAGGTTTACGTTACTCAATTCGTTGCGCTCGCAGACCTGGCGGGCCAGCTCGAGCATGGTCGGGCTGTTGTCCATGGCCGTGACCTGCTCGAAGCGTCTGGCCAGGTCGGGCAGGAAACCGCCGTCGCCGGGGCCGACCTCCAAGGCGCTGGCACCGGCCTCGAAGCTCAGCTTGTCGAGCAGCGCCAGCAGGCTCTCGCGGTATTGCGGCAGGCCGGCGATCAGGTCCTGCTGGGCACGGAACTTCTCTTCCACGCGCAGGAAGAAATCCTGGCTGGTGGCGGCGCGACGCTGCTGGACCTGGGCGATGCGAGCCAGTACCGCTTGAGGCAGGGCGAGGTCATCGACCTCCTCGAGCAGCGCCGAATGCAGGCGACCGCCCAGGCGCTGGCTGTCGGGCAGGGCGCGGCGGTAGAAGATCGCGTTGCCTTCGCGGCGGGTCGCCACCAGTTCGGCCTGGGCCAGCACCTTCAGGTGATGGCTCATGCCCGACTGGCCGATGTCGAAGATCTGCGCCAGCTCCAGCACGCCGAACGAATCATTGGCCAATGCGCGCAGCACGTTCAGGCGCAGGGGGTCGCCGCCGGCCTTGCACAGGGCGGCCAGCTCGTCGCTGCGTTGTGGGGTGATGGGCGCATTGAGGTTCATGGGGCGGGAGTCTAGACAGGGGATGCTGTCGTCGCAATAGCAATATCAAAAAGTTTTGATATTGCCTGACCGATGGCCTCGTGGGGCTGATCGTGGGAGCGGGCTTGCCCCGCGATGGCGCTCGCCCTGGTACTTCCTCCGTCCAATCTGACGCAATCGCGGGGCAAGCCCGCTCCCACGACCCCGCTTTTTTACTCTTTTCCCCGCCAATCACAGGAAAAAAGCCCGACTGCGACCATACGTCATTGCCCCCGGCCCCCCCTGTGGGCGAAAATGGCCGCCTTTTTTCGCTTCACCACCTATTTCAAGCCCCAGGAGACTCAGCGATGCCCAGCCGTCGTGAACGTGCCAACGCCATTCGTGCCCTCAGCATGGATGCCGTGCAAAAGGCCAACAGCGGCCACCCAGGTGCCCCCATGGGTATGGCGGATATCGCCGAAGTGCTTTGGCGCGACTACCTGAAGCACAACCCGAGCAACCCAAGCTTCGCCGACCGCGACCGTTTCGTGCTGTCCAACGGCCACGGCTCGATGCTGATCTACTCGCTGCTGCACCTGACCGGCTACGACGTCACCATCGACGACCTCAAGGCCTTCCGCCAGCTGCACAGCCGCACCCCGGGCCACCCGGAGTTCGGTTACACCCCGGGCGTCGAGACCACCACCGGCCCGCTGGGCCAAGGCCTGGCCAACGCCGTGGGCTTCGCCCTGGCGGAAAAAGTGCTGGGTGCCCAGTTCAACCGTGAAGGCCACGACATCGTCGACCACAACACCTACGTGTTCCTCGGCGACGGCTGCATGATGGAAGGCATCTCCCATGAAGTCGCCTCGCTGGCCGGCACCCTGGGCCTGAACAAGCTGGTTGCCTTCTACGACGACAACGGCATCTCCATCGACGGCGAAGTCCACGGCTGGTTCACCGACAACACCCCGGCGCGCTTCGAGGCCTACAACTGGCTGGTGATCCGCAACGTCAACGGCCACGACGCCGACGAGATCAAGACCGCCATCGAGACCGCGCGCAAGAGCGACCGTCCGACCCTGATCTGCTGCAAGACCATCATCGGCTTCGGCTCGCCGAACAAGCAGGGCAAGGAAGACTGCCACGGCGCACCGCTGGGCAACGACGAAATCGCCCTGGCCCGCAAGGAACTGAACTGGAACCACGGCCCGTTCGAAATCCCGGCCGACATCAAGGCCGAGTGGGATGCCAAGGAAGCTGGCGCCAAGGTCGAAGCCGAGTGGAATCAGCGCTTCGATGCCTACGCCAAGGCCTATCCTGAGCTGGCTGCCGAGTTCAAGCGCCGCGCCGCCGGCGACCTGCCGGCCGACTTCTCCGAGAAGGCCCAGGCCTACATCAACGAAGTTGCTGCAAAGGGCGAGACCATCGCCAGCCGCAAGGCCAGCCAGAACACCCTGAACGCCTTCGGCCCGCTGCTGCCCGAGTTCCTTGGCGGCTCCGCCGACCTGGCCGGCTCCAACCTGACCCTGTGGAAAGGCTGCAAGGGCGTCGAAGCCAACGATGCCAGCGGCAACTACGTGTTCTACGGCGTGCGCGAGTTCGGCATGACCGCCATCATGAACGGCGTCGCCCTGCACGGCGGCCTGGTGCCTTACGGCGCCACCTTCCTGATGTTCATGGAATACGCCCGCAACGCCGTGCGCATGTCGGCGCTGATGAAGCAGCGCGTGATCCACGTCTACACCCACGACTCCATCGGCCTGGGCGAAGACGGTCCGACCCACCAGCCAATCGAGCAGCTGACCAGCCTGCGCAGCACGCCGAACCTGGACACCTGGCGTCCGGCCGACGCGGTGGAATCCGCCGTGTCCTGGAAAGCCGCCCTGGAGCGCAAGGACGGCCCGTCGGCACTGATCTTCTCGCGCCAGAACCTGCAGCACCAGACCCGCGACGCCCAGCAGATCGCCGATATCGCCCGTGGCGGTTACGTGCTCAAGGACTGCGCCGGCGAGCCTGAGCTGATCCTGATCGCCACTGGTTCCGAAGTGGGCCTGGCCGTTCAGGCCTTCGACAAGCTGACCGCCGAAGGCCGCAAGGTCCGCGTCGTTTCGATGCCGAGCACCAGCGTGTTCGACGCCCAGGACGCAGCCTACAAGCAGTCGGTACTGCCGCTGGAAGTTGGCGCGCGTATCGCCATCGAAGCCGCTCACGCCGACTTCTGGTACAAGTACGTCGGCCTCGAAGGCCGCGTGATCGGCATGACCACCTACGGCGAGTCGGCCCCGGCCAGCGCGCTGTTCGAGGAGTTCGGCTTCACCCTGGACAACATCCTGGGCACCGCCGAAGAGCTGCTGGAAGACTGATACAGGTAAGGCGAGGGCCTTTGGCCCTCGTTCGCGGCACAAGGCCGCTCCTACAGGGCATTGCGCACGCCGTTTCCTGTAGGAGCGGCCTTGTGCCGCGAATGGGCCGCGCAGCGGCCCCGTTCAACCGCCGGAGTTCAAGAGCTACCTATGCCCCACCCGCGTCCCTACAAAGTTGCACTCAACGGTTACGGCCGCATCGGCCGCTGTGTCCTGCGCGCACTGTTCGAGCGGGGGGCGAAGGCCGGTTTCGAGATCGTCGCGCTGAACGACCTGGCCGACCAGGCCAGCCTGGAATACCTGACGCGTTTCGACTCCACCCACGGGCGCTTCCCCGGCGAGGTGAAGGTCGACGGCGACTGTCTGCATATCAATGGCGACTGCGTGAAGGTGCTGCGCAGCGCCACCCCGGAAGGCATCGACTGGGCCGCCCTGGACATCGACCTGGTGCTGGAATGCTCCGGTGCCTACCACACCCGTGCCGACGGCCAGCGCTTCCTCGATGCCGGTGCGCCGCGGGTGCTGTTTTCCCAGCCCATGGCCAGCGAGGCGGACATCGACGCCACGGTGGTCTACGGCGTCAACCAGGATTGCCTGACCGGCAGCGAACTGCTGGTGTCCAACGCCTCCTGCACCACCAACTGCGGCGTGCCGCTGCTGCGCGTGCTGGACCAGGCCTTCGGCATCGAATACGTGCAGATCACCACCATCCACTCGGCGATGAACGACCAGCCGGTGATCGACGCCTACCATCACGAAGACCTGCGCCGCACCCGTTCGGCGTTCCAGTCGGTGATTCCGGTGTCCACGGGCCTGGCCCGGGGTATCGAGCGCCTGCTGCCGGAACTTGCCGGGCGAATCCAGGCCAAAGCGGTACGCGTGCCGACCGTCAACGTCTCGTGCCTGGACATCACCCTGCAGACTTCCCGTGATACCAGCACCGAGGAAGTCAACCGGGTGCTGCGCGAGGCCGCCCTGGACGGCCCGCTGAAAGGCTTGCTGGCCTACACCGAGCTGCCCCACGCCAGCTGTGATTTCAACCATGACCCGCATTCGGCCATCGTCGATGCCAGCCAGACCCGCGTCTCAGGCCCCCGCCTGGTGAACCTGCTGGCCTGGTTCGACAACGAATGGGGGTTTGCCAACCGTATGCTCGACGTTGCCGAACACTATCTGCACGTCGTTCACCCAACCCGCAGCAAACAGCCCTGAAGGACTGCATTCATGACCGTGTTGAAGATGACCGACCTCGACCTGCAAGGTAAGCGCGTACTGATCCGCGAAGACCTCAACGTCCCTGTGAAGGACGGTGTGGTGGCCAGCGACGCGCGTATCCTGGCAGCGCTGCCGACCATCAAGCTGGCCCTGGAGAAGGGCGCGGCGGTGATGGTCTGCTCGCACCTGGGCCGCCCGACCGAAGGTGAGTTCTCTGCCGAGAACAGCCTCAAGCCGGTTGCCGACTACCTGAGCAAGGCCCTGAGCCGCGACGTGCCGCTGGTCGCCGATTACCTCGACGGCGTTCAGGTTCAGGCCGGTGACCTGGTGCTATTCGAAAACGTGCGCTTCAACAAGGGCGAGAAGAAGAACGCCGACGAGTTGGCACAGAAATACGCCGCCCTGTGCGACGTGTTCGTCATGGACGCCTTCGGTACCGCCCACCGCGCCGAGGGCTCCACCCACGGTGTTGCCAAGTTCGCCAAGGTCGCCGCCGCTGGCCCATTGCTGGCCGCCGAGCTGGATGCACTGGGCAAGGCCCTGAAAGCCCCGGCCAAGCCGATGGCCGCCATCGTCGCCGGTTCCAAGGTGTCGACCAAGCTGGACGTTCTGAACAGCCTGAGCGCGGTCTGCGACCAGCTGATCGTCGGTGGCGGCATCGCCAACACCTTCCTCGCCGCCGCCGGTCACCCGGTCGGCAAGTCGCTGTACGAACCTGACCTGGTCGAGACCGCCAAGGCCATCGCCGCCAAGGTCAGCGTGCCGCTGCCGGTGGACGTGGTGGTCGCCAAGGAATTCGCCGAAAGCGCCGAAGCCACCGTCAAGGCGATCGCCGACGTGGCCGCCGACGACATGATCCTGGACATCGGCCCGAAGACCGCCGAGCAGTTCGCCGAGTTGCTGAAGACCTCGAAGACTATCCTGTGGAACGGTCCGGTCGGTGTGTTCGAGTTCGACCAGTTCGGCAACGGCACCAAGGTCCTGGCCAAGGCCATCGCCGACAGCGCCGCGTTCTCCATCGCCGGTGGCGGCGACACCCTGGCGGCCATCGACAAGTATGGCGTGGGTGCCGATATCTCCTACATTTCTACCGGTGGCGGCGCGTTCCTCGAGTTCGTCGAGGGCAAGGTCCTGCCTGCCGTGGCAATCCTGGAAGAGCGGGCCAAGGCCTGAGCGTGAAGGCGCCTGGCAAAGGGAGCGACCTGATGGTCAAGCAATTGCCTGTGATGATCGTGGCCTTGTTGCTGGGCGCCTGCTCCAGCAACAAGGGCAGCGAGGCCGATCCGGCGCAGCCGCCCAAGGGCGGTTGCTACCAGTCCCAGTGGCAGGCGGAGACGGCACCGGTGATCAATAAGCGCCTGGGCCCGGACGGCCTGGAAAAGTACGACGACGAACACCAGCGCAAGGCCCCGGGCTGCCCTTGATCGGGTGGCTGGCAACCTGAGCCGGATTTCGTGGTCTTGGACATTGGGGCTGTCGTTGCGGCCTCATCGCGGGGCAAGTCAGCTCCCACGCACTCATCGTGGGAGCGGGCTTGCCCCGGCGATGAGGCCGGTACAGCGCTCCCGTAACGAGGATGTTTGATGAAAGCGCTTCTGGCCGTATTGGCCCTGGCGACCCTGGCAGGCTGCTCGCTGTTGCAGCCGGCCCAACCCGCCCCGGCGGACAACTGGACCCGCTGGGTCTGCGACAGCCAGGCCGAAGTGCTGTGGCGCTTCGCCGACGCGCAACAGGACGCGGTCGATGTCCGCCTTGGCGGCGGCGACCAGGTCCATCGGCTCAAGGCCGAACCGGGTGCCTCCGGCGCGCTGTACAGCGATGGCATGCTGGCCTTCCACACCAAAGGTGAAGAAGGCCTGGTGTACTGGGTGGCGACCAACGATCTGATTGGGCGGGGCTGCAAGGCACCGTGACTGGCCGGGCCACGTAGATGGCCCACACTACTTGAACAGCAACCGCCCCTGCGGCAGGCTTGCATGAAACAAACGACGCTTGTCGGGAGAGAGATACACAATGGCACTCATTAGCATGCGCCAGATGCTGGACCACGCCGCCGAGTTCGGCTACGGCGTTCCGGCTTTCAACGTCAACAACCTCGAGCAGATGCGCGCGATCATGGAAGCCGCCGACGCCACCGACTCTCCGGTCATCGTCCAGGCCTCGGCCGGCGCCCGCAAGTACGCGGGTGCCCCGTTCCTGCGCCACCTGATCCTGGCCGCCATCGAAGAGTTCCCGCACATCCCGGTGTGCATGCACCAGGACCACGGCACCAGCCCTGACGTGTGCCAGCGCTCGATCCAGCTGGGCTTCAGCTCGGTGATGATGGACGGCTCGCTGAAGGAAGACGGCAAGACCCCGTCCGACTACGACTACAACGTCCGCGTCACCCAGCAGACCGTGGCGTTCGCCCACGCCTGCGGCGTGTCGGTGGAAGGTGAGCTGGGCTGCCTGGGCAGCCTGGAGACCGGCCAGGCCGGCGAGGAAGACGGCGTCGGCGCCGAAGGCATCCTGGACCACAGCCAGATGCTGACCGACCCGGAAGAGGCCGCCGACTTCGTCAAGAAGACCCAGGTCGATGCCCTGGCCATCGCCATCGGCACCAGCCACGGCGCCTACAAGTTCACCAAGCCGCCAACCGGTGACATCCTGGCGATCGACCGCATCAAGGAAATCCACAAGCGCATCCCCAACACCCACCTGGTGATGCACGGTTCCTCCTCGGTGCCGCAGGACTGGCTGGCGATCATCAACGAGTACGGCGGCCAGATCAAAGAGACCTACGGCGTGCCGGTCGAAGAGATCGTCGAAGGCATCAAGTACGGCGTGCGCAAGGTCAACATCGACACCGACCTGCGCCTGGCCTCCACCGGTGCCATCCGCCGCTATATGGCCCAGCACCCGAGCGAGTTCGACCCACGCAAGTTCTTCGCCGAGACCGTGAAGGCCATGCGCGACGTGTGCATCGCTCGCTATGAAGCCTTCGGCACCGCCGGCAACGCTTCGAAGATCAAGCCGATCTCCCTGGAAGGCATGTTCCAGCGTTACGCCAAGGGTGAGCTGGCCGCCAAGATCAACTGATCCGGCGCCATTCAACGAAAAAGCCCGCAGCGATGCGGGCTTTTTTTTGCCCGTACGTCGCCTGCCCGCCGCTTATACCGTTAGTCGGCTAACATCGGTTCGGATGGCTTATGGCCATCTGCCTGCATTGCGTCTTCGGGTGCCGAGTCTAGAGTAACAATCGGATCCAATCACAAGTCGAAGTTTGGACTTACCAAGAGAAGCAGCATGGATGGCGCTTATTCACAATCACCGGAAAGCAGCTCGGTGCTGCTGGTCGTAGACGACTACCCGGAAAACCTCATCAGCATGCGGGCCCTGTTGTCCCGCCAGGATTGGCAGGTATTGACCGCCAGTTCAGGGATGGAAGCCCTGAGCACCCTGCTCGAACACGAAGTCGACCTGGTCCTGCTCGACGTGCAGATGCCTGAGATGGACGGCTTCGAAGTGGCCCGCCTGATGCGCGGCAGCCAACGCACGCGGCTGACCCCGATCATCTTCCTCACCGCCAACGAACAGTCCGATGCCGCAGTGCTTAAAGGCTATGCCAGCGGCGCGGTGGACTACCTGTTCAAACCCTTCGACCCGCAGATTCTCAAGCCCAAGGTCCAGGCCCTGCTGGAGCAGCAGCGCAACCGGCGCATGCTGCAACGCCTGACCCGCGAGCTGGAGTCGGCGCGGGCCTTCAATGCCTCGATCCTGGAGAACGCCGCCGAGGGCATCCTGGTGGTGGACGAGTCGGGCTGCATCGGCTTTGCCAACCCGGCGATCTCGCGCCTGCTCGATGCCCCGGTGGACAAGCTGCAGGGCGCGCACATGCTCGACCTCATCCAGCTGCCCTGCGCCAACCTGTGGCCCGAGTCGGATTTCTACCAGGCCTACCTGGGCCGGCAGATCTTCCGTGTGCACGACGCCCAGCTGCGCACCCTCGGCGGCCAGCCGGTACCGGTGGCGCTGTCCTGCGCGCCGTTGCCCGCCGAGCAGAAGGCCATGGTGGTGACGGTGCTGGACATGTCGGTGGTGCGCAGCCTGCACCAGCAGCTCGAGTACCAAGCGGTCACCGACCCGCTGACCGGGCTGCTCAATCGCCGTGGCTTCTACCAGGCCGCCGAAAGCGCGCTGTTGCGCAACGAGCGCTCGGACAAGGCCAAGGCCTTGATGTACATGGATCTGGACGGCTTCAAGCGGATCAACGACCTGCTTGGCCACGAGGCCGGCGACAAGGTCCTGCGCTGGGTGGCCGACCAGCTCAAGGAGTGTCTGGGCAGCGAGGCGTTGCTGGCCAGGATGGGCGGCGACGAGTTCACCGCGCTGTTCGATGGCCTGCCGTACCCCGAGCAGGCCGGGCGCTATGCCGAGAAGCTGCTGGAGCGGATGTCGAGCTTCCAGCAGGTGGATGGCCTGGAGGTCAACCTGGGGGTGAGCATCGGCATTGCCACCTACCCCGACTGCGGCGCCAACGTGGAAGGCCTGCTGCGGGCGGCCGATGCCGCGATGTATGCGGCCAAGCAGGCCGGCCGCCAGCAGTACCGCTTCTACGACCAGGAGCTCAACGGCCGTGCCCGCTCGCGGTTGATGCTCGAGGACAGCGTGCGCACGGCCATTGAGCAGAACGATTTCAGCCTGGTCTACCAGCCCCAGGTGGCGTTCGCCGATGGCCGGTTGCGTGGCTTCGAGGCGCTGTTGCGCTGGAAGCATCCAAGCGTCGGCGATGTGCCGCCCGGGCTGTTCATTCCCTTGTTGGAAGAGGCGCGCCTGATCAACCGCCTGGCCAGCTGGATCTATCGCAAGGGTGCTGCCCAGCGCAATGCCTGGAGCGATCGCTTCGGCTCGCAACTGGTGCTGGGCATCAGCCTGAGCCGCGCCCAGTTCACCATGCCAGGGTTGGTCGATGAGCTGGCCCAGGTGATCGACAAGCACCAGTTGCTGCCAGCCCAGCTGGAGGTTGAGGTGGCCGAGACGTCGCTGATGTACAACATCGACGCGGCGGTGAAGCAGGTGCATCGCCTGCGCGAGCTGGGTATTCGCGTGGCGCTGGACGACTTCGGTGCCGGCGATTGCTCGTTGCGCATGCTGCGCGACCTGCCCATCGACACCCTCAAACTTGACCGCCACCTGGTTGCGCGGCTGCCGGACTCGGCGGCGGATATCGCCCTGGTGCGCAGCGTCATTGGCCTGTGCGCGGCCTACGACATCACCGTGATTGCCGAGGGCGTGGAGACCCGGGCCCAGGCAGAATGGCTCAAGGACGCCGGCTGCGCCTACGTGCAGGGGTTCCTGGTCGCCCGTCCGCTGACCGCCAGCGATGCTGGCAACTTCCCGGTGGTTTTCCCATGGGCGTCGTGATTGGCTAAACTCGCGTCTTCCCGTTCCGAACGCCTGCCATGACCGCCTTACGCTACCTGCAAGCCTACCCGCCGCACCTGCAGGAACAGGTGCGCCAGATGATCGCCAGCGATCGCCTGGGCGACTACCTGCGCCAGCGCTACCCCGAGCGCCATGACGTGCAGAGTGACAAGGCGCTGTACGGCTATGCCCAGGAAATCAAGCAGCAGTACCTGCGCAGTGCGCCGCCGCTGGACAAGGTGCTGTTCGACAACCGCCTGGACCTTACCCACCGGGCGCTGGGCCTGAACACGGCGGTGTCGCGGGTGCAGGGCGGCAAGCTCAAGGCGAAGAAGGAAATCCGCGTCGCCTCGCTGTTTCGCGAGGCGGCGCCGCAGTTCCTGCGCATGATCGTGGTGCATGAGCTGGCGCACCTGAGGGAGCGCGACCACAACAAGGCCTTCTACCAGCTCTGCCAGCACATGGAGCCGGACTACCATCAACTGGAATTCGACCTGCGCGTCTACCTGACCTATCGGGAGCTGCCGGGCAACACCTGAGGGACAAGCACCCCATGACCACGGAAGTGAGCAAGACCCGCAGCAGCTTCTATCGCCGCCTCTACGTGGCCTGGCTGATCGACAGCCAGACCGCCACCAGCGTGCCAGCGCTGATGGAGGCCACCGGCATGCCGCGACGCACTGCCCAGGACACCATCGCCGCCCTGGCCGACCTGGATATCGTCTGTGAGTTCGAGCAGCAGGCCGGCGCGCGCAACCATGCCGGGCACTACCGCATCCGCGACTGGGGGGCGATCGACAAGCAGTGGATCATCCAGCACCTGCGCCAGTTGCGCGAAGTGTTGGGTTATCCCTGAGTTTCACTACCACCTGTACGTCATACCTCTCTTTCAGGATGTTCCGGATGTCTGCCAAGGCCATTGACGCTCGCTTCAGCAACTACGCCGCCATGGCCGATGGTGTCGCGACCCTGTTGTTCCCCCATGCCGAAGTGGTGGTCCACGACCTGCGCAGCCAGACGGTCGTGCATATCGCCAACAATATTTCCAGGCGGCAGTTGGGCGACGACTCGGCACTTGAGGATCTACCGGGCGAACTGAGCGCCACGACGCCGTTGGGGCCCTACGAGAAACTCAACTGGAACGGTCAGAAAGTGCGCTCGATCAGCAGTGTCATGGTCGATGAGGCCGGTGCTCCCGAGGCGCTGCTGTGCATCAACTTCAATGTCTCGGTGCTGGAGCAGGCCAAGCAGGCACTGGACCTGTTCTTCCAGGCCAGCCGCCTGCTGCCCCAGCCAGACGTGCTGTTCCGTGATGACTGGCAGGAGCGCATCAACACCTTCCTGCATGCCTGGCTCAGGCAGCATGGCTTGAGCCTCGAGGGGCTCAGCCGGGAGCAGAAACGCGAGCTGGTCGAGGCCCTGCACGGGGAAGGCGCCTTCCGCGGCGGTGGCACATACGACTACGTGGCCAATATCCTCGGCATGGGCAGGGCGACGGTTTACAAGTATGTGAAGCTCGCTCGGGAGGCATAGTTTCCAGGCTTGTACTTGGTGGAAAAATATTCTACGGTGGATTTTTATTCCATTTGGCGTCGGCGCCTGCCTGTCGCTTCCCGAGGAGATTCCACCCCATGCCTATCGACGATCTGGCGCTCGAGCAGCTGTACCAGTCCATTCTCCAGGCCCATCAGGCCCTGCGCCCGCAGGTGCCGGTGACCCCGCTGGCACGCAGCCTGGCGCTCTCGGCCATGACCGGCTGCGACGTTCATCTCAAGTGCGAACACCTCCAGCTGACCGGTTCGTTCAAGTTTCGCGGTGCCAGCAACAAGCTGCGGCTGCTGGGTGAGGCGCAGCGAAGCAGGGGGGTTATCGCTGCTTCCTCGGGCAATCATGGGCAAGGGCTTGCCCTGGCCGGTCAGCTGCTGGACGTGCCGGTGACGGTGTATGTCAGCGATGAAGCCTCGCCGGCCAAGATCGAGGCGATGCGTCTGCTGGGGGCGCAGGTGCAGGTTCTGGAGGTCGATTCGCTGGGGGCGGAGCAACTGGCTCGTGAAGAGGCTGGGCGTCAGAACAAGCCGTTCGTCTCACCTTACAACGATCTGGAGGTCATCGCCGGGCAGGGGACCATCGGCATGGAACTGTTCGAGCAGGCGCCGGACCTGGACGCGGTGTTCGTCGCGGTGGGCGGCGGCGGAATGGTCTCCGGCATCGCCACCGCACTGCACAAGCTGGCGCCGTCGGTACAGATCATCGGCTGCTGGCCGGCCAACGCGCCGACCCTGCAACGCTCCATCGAACAAGGCCGGATCATCGAGATGGATGAACTGCCGACCCTGTCCGACGGCACCGCTGGGGGCGTGGAGACGGACGCGGTCACCTTGCCTATCTGCCAGCGCCTGCTGACGCGCACCGTGCTGGTCAGCGAGGACGAGATCAGGCAGGCCATGCGTGATGCCGCTGCGTGCGAGCGCTGGATCATCGAAGGCGCTGCCGCCGTCGCGCTGGCCGGCATGAAGCAGCTGGCCGGGCGCTACCAGGGCAAGAAGGTGGCGGTGGTGTTGTGCGGACGCAATATCCAGTTGGAGAAATACCTGGAGGCCATCGCATGAAGATCCACGACCTGCAGGCGATCAAGGCCTGCCTCGACCTTGACGCGATCGAGCGGCGGCTGGTGGACGGTTTCAAGGCCTACAGTGCGGGCCAGGTGCAGGCCCCGCCGGTGCAGACTTTCCAGTTCCGCCAGGCCAATGGTGATTGCTGCATCAAATCGGCTTACCTCGAGGGCGGCGAAACCTTCGTGGTCAAGGTCTCCAGTGGTTTCTACGACAATCCGGGCAAGGGCCTGCCCAGCAATGACGGCTTGATGCTGGTGCTGTCGGCCCGCACCGGTGAACCGCTTGCATGGCTGGCCGATCAGGGCTGGCTGACTGCCGTGCGCACAGCCTTGGCCGGGCGCATTGTTGCCCGCCTGCTGGCGCCTCGCGAGGTCGAGGCCATCGGCGTGCTTGGCACCGGCCTGCAGGCCCGCCTGCAACTGGAGTACCTGATGCCGCTGACGAGCTGCCGTCAGGTGGTGGTCTGGGGGCGCAGCGAGCAAGGCCTGTCGGACTACCGTGAGCATGCCCGGGCGCTGGGCTTCAGCGTGCGGACGGTCGGACAGCCGCAGGCTGTCGCGCAGGCGGCCAACCTGATCGTCACCACCACCCCGTCACGTGAGCCGTTGCTCAGGCGCGAGTGGGTTCGTCCCGGCACCCATATCACGGCGGTCGGCGCGGACTGCGTCGGCAAGCAGGAGCTGGATGCGGCGCTGGTCGCTTCGATGTCGCGAATCATCGTCGACTCGCAGGTCCAGTGCGGGGCCTATGGCGAGGTTTCCCACGCGCTCAAGGCGGGGGCGCTCGAACCTTCCCGCCTATTGGAGCTGGGCGCGGTGCTGGCTGGCCAGGGCACTGGGCGTCAGGATCAGCACGAGGTTACCCTGGCCGACCTGACCGGTGTCGCAGTGCAGGATGCGCAAATTGCCCAGTGGGTCTTCGAGCGCCTGCGCGGTTGAACGATGAAATTATCCACAGTCCGGCCAAAATAGAGGCAATTTGACAGTATTGTCGCGTGCCACAACGCTCAGCCTTGTGTAGGCTGCCAGAGCAGTAGTCGTTAAGATCGCCGTTACCGCGTGGGTTACCAATTGCGAAAGGACTTGAGCATGCGGCCACTGCTTTGCGTTCTTGGTTTACTCGGGCTGTTGTGCGCGGGGCCTGCCCTGGCCCAGGGCAAGCTGCGGCTGGTGGCCGACAGCTGGCCGCCTTTTACCGACACCAGCATGCCCGGTGGCGGCCTGGCCACCAGCATCGTCACCACGGCGCTGACCCGTGCCGGCTACGCCACCGAGTTCGAGGAGGCGCCTTGGGCCAGGGCGCTGATGGGCGTGGGCGAGGGGCGCTACGACGTGCTGATCAACGCCTGGTACAACGACGAGCGAACCCTGATCGGCCAGTTCTCCGATGCCTACCTGGTCAACCGCATCCGCCTGCTCAAGCGTGAGGGCGAGGCGTTCGCCTATGCGCGCCAGTCCGACCTCTACCCCTACACCATCGCCGTGGTGCGCGATTACGCCTATTCCCCTGAATTCGACAGCGACGAGCGCCTGAACAAGGTGCCGGTACGCAGCTTCTCGTCCGCGGTGCGCATGCTGGCGGCCGGCAGGGTCAACCTGGCGGTGGAGGATGAGTTCGTGGCGCGCTACAACCTGCAACGCGAGCCGCAGCCGGTGCGGGAGGGGGTGGCGTTCGTCGATCCGCCGCTGAGCGAGAACAGCCTGCATATCCTGGTCAGTCTCAAGCACCCGGAGCACCAGAAGATCGTCGCCCGCTTCGAGAAGGCCATCGCCGCGATGAAGGCCGACGGCAGTTACGACCGGTTGCTGCGCCAGCATGGGTTTTGATCGCGGGTCGATCAGGCGGGTTCGCCTTCCTTGATCAGATGCCCTGCCAGGGTGCGCAATGGCCCGAGTTGCCGGCAGATCAGCGCCAGTTGCGTCTGCACCAGCCGCTGATGCTCGTCCAGCTCCTCCGGCATCTGCTCCAGCGCATTGGCCAGGGCTTCTTCGGCATCGCTGTGGATCGCCACCGGCAAGCGCGCCGCCAGGCCATTGGCAATTTCGTCGAGGCTGCTGGCCAGGCTCCGCCCGGCGCCATCGATCAGCTGCTCGTGGACCTCGGTCGGCAGCGCCGTGTCGCGGTGCGCCCCGAGCCCCGAGAGGTAGCTGAGCAAGGTGTGTGACAGCACCAGGAAGCGGAAGCCGACATCGGCCTCCTTACGGAAATGCCCCGGCTCCATCAGCATGTTGGCCAAGGTGGTGGACAATGCCGCGTCGGCGTTGTGCGCGTTGCGCCGGGCCAGGCGATAGGCCAGGTCGTCGCGCTTACCGTGGGCGTACTGCTGCATGATCTGGCGCAGGTACTCGCTGGCGCAGGCCAGGGTGTTGGCCAGCACCTTGTTCAGCCGTCGGCCCTGCCAGTCGGGGAGGAACAGGAACACCGCGAGAATGGCGATCAGGCTGCCCACCAGGGTATCGAACAGGCGTGGCAGGAACAGGCCGTAGCCATCGCCGATCTGATTGAAGCAGAACAGCACCATCAGGGTGATCGCCGCCGTGGCCAGGGTGTAGCGGGTGGTGCGGTTGACGAAGAACACCACCCCGGCGACCACCGCGAACAGCGATTGGATGATCGGGTTGGGGAACAGGTCGAACAGCGCCCAGCCCACGGTCAGGCCGATGGCAGTGCCGAAGATCCGCTGCACCAGCTTGCGCCGGGTCGCGCCATAGTTGGGCTGGCAGACGAACAGCGTAGTGAGGATGATCCAGTAGCCCTGGGTCGGGTGGATCAGGTGCACCATGCCATAGCCCACCGACAGCGCCAGCGACAGGCGCAGGGCGTGGCGGAACAGCAGCGATGTCGGCGTCAGCTGGGTGCGCAGGCGTTTCCACACGTCCTTGAGGTTGCGGGGCGAGCGGTCGAGCAGGCTGCTGTCGCTGGCATCGGCCAGGCTGTCCGGGTTGCTCGCGGCGCTGAGCAGTCGGTCGAGGGTAGCCAGGTTGGCGGCCAGCGCGCGCAGCGAGCGCAGCAGGCCGCGCCAGGCCGGATTGCTTTGGATGCGCAGGTGCTCGAGCGAAGCATTGAGGTCTTCCAGGGCCTCGGGGTAGCCGCTGGCGAGCACGAAGGGCTGGCGCAGGCGAATCGAGCGGGCCAGCTCCTGGCAGGATGAGCCCTGTTTGCGCAGCAGGCGCTGGCAGCGGAACATCACATCGCTGTGGAAGAAGGCGTCGGTCAACGCGTTGTAGGGGTAGTGCGAGGCACTGACCCGCTCATGGATGTCCTGGGCCAGGAAGTACAGCTTGAGGTAGCGGCTGACCTTGGAGTTGGGCTGGCTGTTGCCGACCCGGTGCAGGATGATTTCCTTGGCCGCGTTGAGCGCCGCCACCACCCTGCCGTTCTGCTTGGCCAGTTCCAGGCGCGTGGCCTCGACGTCGAGAGTGCGCACCGGCTCGAACAGGCTGGCCTTGAGCTTGAGGTAGCTGCCCAGCTCGTAGAACAACTTGGCCAAGCTCTGTTGCACCGGCTGGTTGGAGAACAGCGCCTGCCACAGCACCGACAGCAGCCCATACCAGGCCGCTCCCGCCACCAGCAGCAACGGCTCGTGCCAGAAATCGCTGACTTCACCGCCGCGCTGGTCGACGCCGATCATCGTATAGACCGACAGGATCAGCGTGGCCGAGGCAATCGCCCCGTAGCGCTCGCCCAGGGCCCCGAGCATGGTCAGGGAAAACGCCGCCAGGGCCAGGGCGACGGCGAAGATCCAGGGGTAGGGGAACAGCAGCTCGACCGACAGCGCGGCGATGGCGAAGCAGCCCAGGGTCACCAGCAGGGCGCTGAGCCGGCCCTGCCAGCCATCGTCGGTTTCGGCCAGGGCACTGGCGATGATGCCGAGGAACAGGGGAATCAGCAGGCTCATCTCGTTCTGGTACCAGCACCAGGCCATGCTGCCGGTGAGGGCGATGGTCACGCGGATGGCGTAGCTGAACTTGTCTTGGCCCCACAGGCGACGCAATGAATGGCGGAACGAGCTCGATGACATGATGGCCCTGGGCTGAGATCAGTTGAATACCTTCGAGGCCCTTTCGCGGCACAAGGCCGCTCCTACAGAGGGACGCGATCTCCTGTAGGAGCGGCCTTGTGCCGCGATAGGGCCGCACAGCGGCCCCAAAAAATGGCGCTCAAGCACAGACCAGCAAGAAGCGTTCCGTGCTGCTGAATGGATTCTACTCTACACGAACTGTGCCGCCGCGTTGGCCGAAGCCCAGGCCCACTGGAAGTTGAAACCGCCCAGGTGCCCGCTCACGTCCAGCACCTCGCCGATGAAGTAAAGCCCAGGGCTCTTCAGCGATTCCATGGTCTTGGACGACACCTCGCGGGTGTCCACGCCACCCAGGGTCACTTCCGCGGTGCGATAGCCCTCGGTGCCGGCCGGGATAACCTGCCAGGCCGCCAGTTTTTCGGCGATCTGGGTCAATTCCGCCGGGGTGTACTGCTTCAATGGTTTCGAAACGAACCACTGCTCGGCCAGCAGGTTAGCCAGCTTGCGGGTGAACACCTCGCCCAGCACCGTCTTCAGTTCGCTGTTGGGGCGTTCGACTTGCTGGCCCTGCAGCCACTCCAGCGCATCGCGATCAGGCAGCAGGTTGATCTCCACCGTGTCGCCAGCTTCCCAGAACGACGAGATCTGCAGGATCGCCGGGCCGCTCAGGCCGCGGTGGGTGAACAGCAGGTTCTCGCGGAAGCTTGTGCCATTGCAGCTGGCGACGCAGTCCAGCGAGGTACCCGACAGCTCGGTGCACAGTGCCTTGAGCTGGGGCTCGGTGATGGTGAACGGCACCAGACCGGCGCGGGTCGGCAGCAGCTCATGGCCGAACTGGCGGGCGACCTGGTAGCCAAAGCCGGTGGCGCCCAAGGTCGGGATCGACAGGCCGCCGGTGGCGATCACCAGCGACTGGCAGGCGAATGGGCCGGCGCTGGTCTGCAGGGTATAGCCGCCTTCGGTCTTGTCGATGCGCTCGATGTTGGTGTTCATGCGCAGCTCGGCGCCAGCCTCGTCGCACTCGGCCAGGAGCATGTCGAGGATGTCGCTGGACTTGTTGTCGCAGAACAGCTGGCCGAGCTTCTTCTCGTGGTACGGCACGCCGTGCTTGCACACCAGCTCGATGAAGTCCCACTGGGTGTAGCGGGCCAGCGCCGACTTGCAGAAGTGCGGGTTGTGCGAGAGGAAGTTGGCCGGCTCGGTGTACATGTTGGTGAAGTTGCAGCGCCCGCCGCCGGACATGAGGATCTTCTTGCCCGGCTTGTTGGCGTGGTCGAGCAGCAGCACCCGGCGCCCGCGGCGGGCGCTGAGCTGGGCGCACATCAGGCCGGCGGCGCCGGCGCCGAGGATGATCACGTCGGTGGAGTGCACGTGGGTGAACCTTTGCAATTGGAGTTGAGTGTCAGGGCAGCGTGGGAGCGGGCTTGCCCCGCGATGGCGCCAGCAGGGGCAACATCATTGCCTGGCTTGACGCTATCGCGGGGCAAGCCCGCTCCCACGGGATCTGTGCAGGGCTTAGATAATACGGACTTTCAGGGCACGACCCTTGATCTTGCCGCTGTTCAGCCGCTGCATGGCCTGCTTGGCCACCGCCCGCTCCACAGCCACGAACGCCACGAAATCGAAGATGGCGATCTTGCCCACCTGCTTGCCCGGCAGCCCGGCATCGCCGGTCAGCGCGCCGAGGATGTCGCCCGGACGCAGCTTGTCCTTGCGTCCGGCACCGATGCACAGGGTAGTCATCGCCGGCAGCAGCGGCTCGCCTCCCTTGTTCTTGAGGTTGTCCAGCTGTTCCCAGCGCAGCGGCTTGTTCTGCAGGTCCTCGATGGCCTGGGCGCGATGGCCTTCGGCCGGGGCCACCAGGCTGATCGCCACGCCTTTCTCGCCGGCGCGACCGGTACGGCCGACGCGGTGCACGTGGATCTCGGCGTCACGGGCCAGCTCGACGTTGATCACCAGGTCCAGGCCGTCGATGTCCAGGCCACGGGCGGCCACGTCGGTGGCCACCAGCACCGAGCTGCTGCGGTTGGCGAACATCGTCAGCACCTGGTCGCGATCGCGCTGCTCCAGGTCGCCATGCAGGGCCTGGGCGACGATGCCCTTGGCGGTCAGGTGGGTGACCAGGTCTTCGCACTGCTGCTTGGTGAAGCAGAACGCCACGCAGGACTGCGGGCGGTAGTGGCCGAGCACGCGGGTCACCGCTTCCAGGCGCTGCTGCGGGTCGATCTCGATGAAGCGCTGTTCGATCTGGCTGTCGCTGTGCAGCGCCTCGACCTTGACCTGCTGCGGCTGGCGCATGAAGTCCTTGGCCAGTTGCTCGATGCCGGCCGGGTAGGTGGCGGAGAACAGCAGGGTCTGGCGGCGCGACGGGGTCTTGCCGATGATGCTGGCGATGGCGTCGAAGAAGCCCATGTCGAGCATGCGGTCGGCTTCGTCCAGGACCAGGGTGTTGAGGCCGTCGAGCACCAGTGTGCCTTTGTCCAGGTGCTGCTGGATGCGCCCCGGGGTGCCGACGATGATGTGCGCGCCGTGTTCCAGCGAGGCGATCTGCGGGCCCAGCGAGACGCCGCCGCACAGGGTGAGGATCTTGATGTTGTCCTCGGCGCGGGCCAGGCGGCGCAGCTCCTTGGCCACCTGGTCGGCCAGTTCGCGGGTCGGGCACAGCACCAGGGCCTGGCAGCCGAAGTAGCGCGGATTGATCGGGTTGAGCAGGCCGATGCCGAAAGCGGCGGTCTTGCCGCTACCGGTCTTGGCCTGGGCGATCAGGTCCTGGCCCTTGAGGATGACCGGCAGGCTCTGGGCCTGGATCGGCGTCATCGAGGCGTAGCCCAGGGCGTCCAGGTTGGCCAGCATGGCGGCGGACAGCGGTAGGGTGGCAAAAGCGGTGGTTTCAACGGTCACGAGGCGGGCCTACGGTGCGAAGCGAAAAATGCCGCATAGTCTACCAGCCTCGAAGCCATTCACCCTACGACTCGACGTGTTCTTCCGGACGACGCGCACGCCTTCCGTCCGTCGGCGCCAGTTGCAGGAAGATCGCCGCCGCCAGCATGGCCATCACGCCGATGGTGACGAAGGTCAGCTGGAACGCGCCCAAGGTGCTCTCCACACCATCGCCGCTGCCGGCCGCGGTGAAGCCGCCGAGCAAGGCGCCGGCGCAGGCCACGCCCAGGCTCAGCGACAGTTGCGCGACCACCGACAGCAGGCTGTTGCCGCTGCTGGCGCTGGCGTCGTCGAGGTCGATCAGGGTCACGGTGTTCATCGCCGTGAACTGCATCGAGTTGACCGCCCCCAGCAGCGCCAGTTGCACCAGCAGCAAGGCATAGGGCGTCTGCTCGTCGACCAGCCCCAGGCTGGCCAGCAGCAGGCCCAGCAGCAGGGTGTTGCCGGTCAGTACGATGCGATAGCCCAGGCGCTCGATCAGCGGCCGGGCGATGGACTTGGCGAGCATCGCCGCCGCCGCCAGCGGGATCATGCTCATGCCGGCCTGGGCCGGCGAATAGCCCAACGCCACCTGCAGCAGCAACGGCACCAGGAAGGGCAGGGCGCCGCTGCCCAGGCGGGCGAACAGGTTGCCGAGGATGCCGATGGCGAAGGTTCGTACGCGGAACAGCGAGGGCGAGAACAGGGGCTCCGGATCACGTCCGGCGCGCAGCCAGTAGGCGGCCAGGCAGGCCATGCCGGCGAACAGCAACAGCATCACCCGCAGGTGCGGCAGGTGCAATTCGCCCAGGCCCTCCATGGCGATGGTGATCAGCACCATCGCCGCGCCGAACAGCAGGAAGCCCGGGCCATCGAAGCTGGTGCGTTCGGCGCCGCGCAGATCGGGGATGAACTTCCACACGGCGTAGCAGCCCAGTGCCCCCACCGGCAGGTTGATCAGGAAGATCCAGTGCCAGCTGAGGATCTCCACCAGCCAGCCGCCCAGGGTCGGACCCAGCAGCGGGCCGAGCAGGCCGGGGATGGTGATGAAACTCATGATCCGCACCAGCTCCGAGCGCGGGTAGGCGCGCAGCACCACCAGGCGCCCGACCGGCAGCATCAGCGCGCCGCCAAGGCCCTGGATCACCCGGGCGAGGATCAGGAAACCGAGGCTGTTGGCCATGGCGCACAACAGCGAACCGAAGCTGAACAGCAGGATGGCGCTGAAGAAGATGCGCTTGGTGCCGAAACGGTCGGCGATCCAGCCCGAGGCCGGGATCAGCAGGGCCACGGTGAGCATGTAGGCGATGATCACCCCCTGCATGCGCAGCGGGTCCTCGGCCAGGGAGCGGGCCATGGCCGGCAGCGCGGTGTTGAGGATGGTGCCGTCGAGCGACTGCATGAAGAAGGCGATGGCCACCACCCAGGGGATCCAGCGGGCGGTGACGGGGTCCAGTGGTGCGCGGTCGGGCATGAGAAACCTCAGGCGAGTGTGGGGCCCATTGTGGGAGGGGCGTGGGAGCAGTCCACAGCGTGGGAGCGGGCTTGCCCCGCGATGGCGTCGGATCAGCCATTGATGTTGCCTTGACTGGCCCTATCGCGGGGCAAGCCCGCTCCCACGCTGTAGTCTTACAAGGTCAAGGTGAGCCCTTGGACCAACGCCCCCGGCAAATGACTCGACCCGGTGCTGCGCTGCCCGTAGGTGCTGGTCGAGAGGATCATCTCGCGCTCCTGGGTCAGGTCTTCGAGCTGGCTGCCCAGCAGGTTGTACAGGCTGTCGTCGAAGCGCATGGTGCTTACCGGCCCCTGAATCTGCCCATTTTCCACCCAAAACGTGGCGAAGCGGGTCAGCCCGGTCATGCGCGCCGCGGGCAGGTCCGAATAGTTCAGGTACCACAGGTTGCTGATGTACAGCCCGGTGCCCAGACGCTCCAGTACCTCTTCGCCGGGCAGGTTGCCCGGTGCCAGGCTCAGCGCGCACGGCGACTCATGGCTGTCGGCGCCATTGGCCTCCTGGGCGAACTCGGCGGCGCTGCGGGCGCTTACCAGCCGCTCCAGCGCACGGCCTTCGCCGATCAGCAGCAGGTCGCGACGGGGCGAGCCTTCGTCGGAGAACGCCGGGCTCAGCGAGCCGCTGACCTGCTCGCTGAAACTCACCTGCGGGCTCAGTTGCGCGTCGCCGTTGTACAGGCGCTGCAGCGGGCTGTTGCCCGTGGCCAGGGCCTGCGCGGAGAAACCGCCCCAGCAGAGCATGCCGGCGATCTCGTCCATCGCCGCTGGCGCCAGGTAGGCACGGTAGCTGCCGGGCTTGAGGGTGATGGCCGGGCGTCCCAGGTACGCCAGCTGTTCGCGGGCCTGGCGCAGGCGCGCGGCGAAGGTCTCGCCGCTCCAGGCCTGTCCGGCATAGTTGGCCTTGACCGCTTGGCCGTTGGCGTGGAACAGGCTCCAGTCGAAGTTGAAACTGTTCGCCTGGTGCCAGCCGAAGGCCCCGAAGGAACTGGCGAAGCCCCGGCAGATGGGGCCGGCGGCATAGATGCCGACCAGGTCCAGGTCGCCGGCTTCGCGCTCGACCAGGGCCAGCACTTCGTCCAGTTCGGGCAATGGCTGCTCCAGCAGGCTATGGCTGTGCCAGGCGCTGTCGTCGAGGTTCAGGTAGGGATCCACCGCCAGCAATGGCAAGGTCTGGCGCAACTGCACCAGGGCGTCGTGCAGACGCCGCTGGTCGAGCTCGGGATCGTCCCCCAGGGTGATCTGCTGCTCGGCCTGGCGCCCTTCGCGCACCAGTCGCAGGTGCACGCTGGCCTGGCTGACCAGCCCGGCCTGGCGCACCTTGGCATGGTTGAAGCGCACGAACTGCGAATGCTCGGCGCTGTAGCCGAGGGTGAACTGCTCGCCCGGCTGCACGGCGGCGTTCAGGCTGTCGAGCAGGTTTTCGAAACGTTGCTGGTACAGGGTGCTCATCAGGCGTCTCCCCCGAATACGTCGATCTGGCGGAACACGCAGGCCGGCGAGGCATGGCCGACGCGCACTACCTGGTTGGGCTCGCCCTTGCCGCAGTTGGGCGTGCCGAGCACCTGGAAGGTGCTGCTGTCGCCCACGGCCGAGAGGTTGCGCCAGAAGTCGGCGGAGATGCCCCGGTAGTTCGGGTTCTTCACCACGCCCTTGAGCTCGCCGTTTTCGATCAACTGCCCCCACTCGCAGCCGAACTGGAACTTGTTGCGCGCATCGTCGATGGACCAGGAGCGGTTGGTGCGCATCAGGATGCCGTGCTCGATGCCACTGACCAGTTGTTCGAGCGACTGGTCGCCCGGCTCGATGTTGAGGTTGGCCATGCGGTCGATCGGCGCGCGGTTCCAGCCGCAGGCGCGGCTGTTGGCGACGCCGTCCAGGCCCGAGCGCAGCTGCGACAGGGCGCCGCCCAGGGGGCGCTCCAGCAGGCCGTCGCGGATCAGGAACTGCTTGCTGGCCGGGGTGCCGTCGTCATCGAAGCTGTAGCTGGCCAGCTCCTCGCGAAGGGTCGGATCGAAGGTCACGTTGAGCAGCTTCGAGCCGTACTGCAGATGGCCAAAGTCGCCGGCTTTGACGAAGCTGGTGCCGGCGTAGTTGCGCTCATCGCCGAGGATGCGGTCCAGCTCCAGCGGGTGGCCGATGGACTCGTGGATCTGCAGCATCATCTGGTCGGGCATCAGCAGCAGGTCGCGCCGGCCGCTTGGGGTATTCGGCGCCAGCAGCAGTTGCAGCGCCTCGTCGGCCACCCGGCGGGCCGCGCCGACCAGGCCACAGCGCTCGATCACCTCGAAGCCGCCCTGCTGGCCGAAGTTTTCCCGGCCCAGGCTACGGCTCTGGCTGTCCTGGCCGTCGCTGGCGGTGACGCCCAAGCCCGGGTAGACGAAGCGTTGGGCATGGCGCAGCTCGGCGCCGGCGGAGTTCAGGTAGGTCTGCTCGACCACGCTGATGCCCAGGCTGGCCTGCCAGTCCACCAGGCGTTCGTCCTTGGGCACGCTGGCCGATTCGGCGGCCAGCAGGTCCAGGCAGTCGGCGAGGTTGGGCAGAGGCTGTTCGAAGTTGGGCGAGACATGGTCGTGGCGCCCGTCCGGGGCCGGCTGGTTGCTCAGGTCGAGCAGGCTGCTGGCCTTGATCCGCCGGGCCAGCGCCTCGGCCTGCTCAAGGGCGCGTTGCAGCCCGGCCTGGGACAGGTCGGCGGTGGCCGCGTAGGCCTCGACGCCCTCCACCCGCACGGTGAGCATGGCGCCTTCGTCCTGGCTGAAGAAGGGCGGCTCGGCGACGTTGCGCCGCACCGACAGTGACTGGTGCGATTGCTTCACATGGCGAAGCGAGAACAGTTCGGCCGTGCTGCGCAGCGCGGCAAAGCGCTGGCGCAGCAGGGTGCTGGAGTCGAACATCGGAAACCTCCGTGTGTGCGGTGGTTCCCCCTAGAACCACCCCTCTTGCATCGCGAGGCAGGTGTCGTCGCGGGCCTCGAGCAAAGCGAGGTCATTATGGCAGCCCGGCACTTCCCAGGTTAGGAAATAACGCGCGGCCTGAAGTTTGCCCAGGTAGAAGTCGCGATCGCTGCCCTTGAGCAGGCCGACCTCGGCATGAATGGCCTGCTCCAGCCAGCGCCAGCCGATCACGCAGTGGCCGAACACCTTGAGGTACAGCGCCGAGTTGGCCAGCGCGCCGGCGACCTTGCCGGCGGCCAGGTCGCCGAGCAGGGTGAGGGTCACGCTCTGCAGGCGGTTGACCAGGTGCTCCAGGGGCTGGCGCAACGGATCGAGGTTCGGGTGATGGCTGGCGCGCTCGCAGGTGCCGGCGATCAGGCGAATCAGTTGCTTGAGCCCGGCGCCGTTGTTCTGCGCCAGCTTGCGCCCGAGCAGGTCGAGGGACTGGATGCCCTCGGTGCCCTCGTGGATCGGGTTGAGACGGTTGTCGCGGTAATACTGCTCGACCGGGTACTCACGGGTGTAGCCGTGGCCGCCAAGGATCTGGATCGCCAGTTCGTTGGCTTTCAGGCAGAACGCCGAGGGCCAGGACTTGACGATGGGGGTGAGCAGGTCGAGCAGTTCCAAGGCTTGCCGGCGAGCCTCAGCATCCGCGACGGTGTGGGTGTCATCGAACAGCCGGGCCGCGTACAGGCCCAGGTCGAAAGCACCCTCGACGTAGGCCTTCTGTGCCAGCAGCATGCGCTTCACATCGCTGTGCTCGATGATCGGCACGGCGGGGCTATGCGGGTCCTTGTTGTCCGGCAGGCGGCCCTGTGGACGTTGGCGGGCGTAGTCCAGGGAATACAGGTAGCCGGCGTAGCCCAGCATCACCGCGCCCATGCCGACGCCGATGCGCGCTTCGTTCATCATCTGGAACATGCAGGCCAGGCCCTGGTGCGGCTGGCCCACCAGGTAGCCGACACACTGGCCGTTGTCCCCGAAGTTAAGCGCCGTGGAGGTGGTGCCGCGCCAGCCCATCTTGTGGAACAGGCCGGCCAGCAGCACGTCGTTGCGCGGCCCCAGGCTGCCGTCGGCGTTGACCAGGTACTTGGGCACGATGAACAGCGAGATGCCCTTCACACCTGGCGGCGCGTCCGGCAGCTTGGCCAGGACCATGTGCACGATGTTCTCCGAAAGCTCGTGGTCGCCGCCGGAGATGAAGATCTTGTTGCCCTTGAGTCGGTAGGTGCCGTCGCTTGCGGGTTCGGCGCGGGTGCGGATGTCGGCCAGGGACGAGCCGGCATGGGGCTCGGTCAGGGCCATGGTGCCGAAGTAGCGGCCTTCGATCATCGGTTGCAGGAACAGGCGCTGCTGTTCGACGCTGGCGAAGCTCTCGATCAGGTTGGCCGCGCCCATGGTCAGGAACGGGTAGGCCGTGGTGCCAGCGTTGGCGGCCTGGAAGTGGGCGAAGCAGGCTTGCGACACCAGGCTGGGCAGCTGCATGCCGCCGACTTCGAAGTCGCGGTTGGCGTTGAGGAAGCCCGCTTCGAGGAAGGCGTCGACCGCAGGTTTTACCTCCGGGATCAGCTCGGCACTGCCGTCCACGTAGCGCGGCTCATTTTCATCGCCCTTGCGGTTGTGCGGGGCGAAGTACTTTTCGGCAATGGTGCGGGCGGTGGTCAGCGCCGCGTCGAAGGTCTCGCGGCTGTGCTCGGCGAAGCGCGGGCGCTGGGTCAGGGCCTCGGCGTCGAGGACTTCGTAGAGTTCGAAGGCGAGGTTGCGGCTGCTGAGGAGTTGCTCGGACATGGCGGCATTCCTGGTTCGGGATGCAGCGAGTCTAGGCAAGGTGATGGGGCAGGGGACAGGTTAATTGGTTTGGGTGATATGGGGACAGAAGTTGCCGTCGCCCAGGCCGTCTTGGGTTGCGCCGGGCGGTATGGGCGTGGGTGTTACCCGTCGCAAAGCCTTGTCACGCAATTGCGCTTATATCGATATCGATATAGTTTTATCTTTGCCGCTCATGGAGAGCTTACGCCTCCGGTATGGACAAGCCAGGCGAGTGCATTGGCGGGAGCGTGCAGGATGCATGATGGGCAAAAGCCAATCGAATGGTTGGGTAGCAGCAAGCAGGACCTGCGGGACTTTCCGATTGTGGCAAGGCAGCGGGCCGGGTATCAGCTGGAGCTGATCCAGGGCGGTGAGGCCCCCTTCGACTGGAAACCAATGGAAAGCGTTGGGCCTGGGACGCGGGAAATCCGCATCAAGTGCCAGGACGGGGCGTTTCGGGTGTTCTACGTCGTGAGTCGACCAGAAGCGGTTTATGTCCTGCACGCGTTTCGCAAGACGACCGAGAAGACGGAAAAGCGCGATATCGATCTGGCGAAAGCGCGATACAAATGGTTGGGCGCCTGCTGAGCTGGAGTCGACAGTGTTTGAACGAGACGGATGCACAGAGGGATTTGCGATGACAAACGAACGCTCCACTTCGGTATGGGATGCGCTGTTCGACTCACCGGAAGAGGCCGAGAACCTGCGGCTTCGGGCGAAGCTGATGAGGGTGTTGGCCAGGATTGTCCGGTCCTGGGATCTGCCGCAGAAAGACGCAGCACGGCAACTGCATCTGACTCAGCCACGCTTGAGTGACTTGCTCAATGGCAAGATAGACAAGTTCTCGCTGGATGCACTGGTGAATATTCTGGCGAACGCCGACCTGGAAGTTGACTTCACGGTGAAAAAGAAATCTGCGTGATGGTTGCTTCACTTTAGTTGCGCGGGCTTTTCCTGATTAGGTGAGGGCTGCCAGGTGTTCGCCGAAAGTTCTTCAGCGCCTATGAGATCGAGCGCCGCCCGCGCGAGGCAAGGCCGCTCCTACATCTGTTTCGGGCCAATGAGTCCTGTGAGAGTACCGCTGCCCGCCTTGGCGCATGCCTTGAGTCATGTGGGGCGGCAGTAATGCCCACGCTGAAATTGTTTCGAGCCAATAAGGCGGATCAGGTATTGGCACAGGAGATACTGGCCCGAAACAAATGTAGGAGGGGCCTTGCGTCGCGAAAGGGCTGCGCAGCAGCCCCGGGATTTCAGCGTTGTCGCAAAGATCGCCGGGGCCGCTTTGCGGCCCTTTCGCGACGCAAGGCCGCTCCTACAGGGACCGTGCCAGGTTGAGAAATCTCGGCAAGACAGTTGCTCCCACAAAAAAAGGAGAGCCTGAGCTCTCCTTTTCCGTTCAACGACCGTTAGCGTCAGCCGATGGTCATCAGGCTGGCGTTACCACCTGCCGCCGCGGTGTTCACGCTCACCGCCCGCTCGATCACCAGGCGTTCCAGGGCGATCTGGTGATCGCCGCTCGACAGCCCGTGCACGCCGACGATCGCGCCGGCACGCTTGGCCACCTGCTCGCAGACGCCGCGCAGCTGGTCGGAGTGACCGTGGTGGATGACCGCGTCGAAGGCCACCTCGTCCTTGCTCCAGTCGGCCACCAGCTTGATTTTCGCTTGCAGCTCCTTCGGCAGACGGCCGCGCACGGTCTTGGCAGGCTCGCCGTCCTGGAACACCGCCGAGCTACCCACGGCCAGTACCGCCGCCAGCTGGGCCAGCAGGTCGGCCTCGTTGTCGGCCAGGCACAGCACGTGTTCGCGTGGCAGCACGCTGTAGGTGTTGCGCTCGCCGGTCGGGCCTGGCAGCACGCGGGTGATGCCGCTCTGCGACTGCTCGGCGAACTGCTCGCACAGCGCGGCCAGGTCGCTCATCTGGCTGCTGGCCGCCCAGGTCTTGAGGGTGGTCAGCGGCTTGAGCTGCTGGTCGCGCAGGGTGGTGTCGGCCTGGCTGCGCGCATCGTCGGCCTGGAAGTGGCGGGCGATGGCGTCGGCCGGGCGGGTCGACAGCAGGCGGTACAGGTACAGCGGGCCGCCGGCTTTCGGGCCGGTGCCCGACAGGCCTTCACCGCCGAACGGCTGCACGCCGACCACGGCACCGACGATGTTGCGGTTGACGTACATGTTGCCGGCGTTGACGTTGTCCACCACCTTGGCGATGGTCTCGTCGATGCGGGTGTGCACGCCCAGGGTCAGGCCGTAGCCGGAAGCGTTGATCTGCTCGATCAGCTGGTCCAGGTCCTTGCGGTTGTAGCGCACCACGTGCAGCACTGGGCCGAAGATCTCGCGCTTGAGCTCGTCGAAGCTTTCCAGTTCGATCAGGGTCGGCATCACGAAGGTGCCGCGCTTGATCTCCTCGCCTTCGGCGATGGCCACCTGGTAGACGGTGCGGCCTTTGTCGCGCATGCCCTGGATGTGCTTCTCGATGCCGGCCTTGGCTTCGGCGTCGATCACCGGGCCGATGTCCACGGACAGGCGCTCCGGGTTGCCCAGGCGGCTTTCGGCCATGGCGCCCTTGAGCATCTCGATCACGCGGTCGGCGGAGTCTTCCTGCAAGCACAGCACGCGCAGGGCCGAGCAACGCTGGCCGGCACTGTCGAAGGCCGAGGAAACCACATCGATCACCACCTGCTCGGTCAGTGCCGAGGAGTCGACGATCATGGCGTTCTGGCCGCCGGTTTCGGCGATCAGCGGGATCGGGCGGCCCTGATTGTCCAGGCGCCCGGCGATGTTGCGTTGCAGCAGGCGGGCGACTTCGGTGGAGCCGGTGAACATCACGCCCTTGACACGCTCGTCACCGACCAGGCCGGCACCGACGGTTTCGCCCTGGCCTGGCAGCAGTTGCAGCACGCCTTCGGGGATGCCGGCTTCCAGCAGCAGGCGCACGGCCTGGGCGGCGACCAACGGGGTCTGTTCGGCCGGCTTGGCCAGTACCGGGTTGCCGGCGGCCAGCGCCGCGGCCACCTGGCCGGAGAAGATCGCCAGCGGGAAGTTCCACGGGCTGATGCACACCACCGGGCCCAGCGGGCGGCAGCTGTCGTTGCGCAGGTCGTTGCGCGCCTGCACCGCGTAGTAGCGCAGGAAGTCCACGGCCTCGCGTACTTCGGCGATGGCGTTGGCGAAGGTCTTGCCGGCTTCGCGCACCAGCAGGCCCATCAGCGGCTGGATGTCGGCTTCCATCAGGTCGGCGGCGCGTTCGAGGATCGCGGCGCGTTCGGCCGGCGGAGTGGCCTGCCAGATCGGCGCGGCGTTCAGCGCGCACTGGATGGCGTTGTCGACGTCGGCGACGGTGGCTTCCTGTACATGACCCACGACATCGCGGTGGTCGGCCGGGTTGAGCACCGGTACGGCCGGCTGCTCGCTGGCGGCGCAGGCCAGCAGCGGCGTGGCTTTCCAGTCGTTGTGGGCGGTGGCCAGCAGGGCGCAGGACAGCGACGCCAGGCGGTGTTCGTTGGCCATGTCGATGCCGGCCGAGTTGGCCCGCTCGCTGCCGTACAGTTCACGCGGCATCGGGATGCGTGGGTGCGGCAGGCCGATGCTGCCTTCCTGGGTGCCCATGCGCTCGATGCTGGCGACCGGGTCGGCGACCAGTTCCTGGATGGAGATCGAGTGGTCGGCGATGCGGTTGACGAACGAGGTGTTGGCGCCGTTTTCCAGCAGGCGGCGGACCAGGTAGGCCAGCAGGGTCTCGTGGGTGCCGACCGGTGCGTACACGCGGCACGGACGGTTCAGCTTGCCCTCGGAGATCTTGCCCACGACTTGCTCGTATAGCGGTTCGCCCATGCCGTGCAGGCACTGGAACTCGTACTGGCCCGGGTAGTAGTTCTGCCCGGCGATGGTGTAGATGGCCGACAGGGTGTGGGCGTTGTGGGTGGCGAACTGCGGGTAGATGGCTTCTGGCACGGCCAGCAGCTTGCGGGCGCAGGCGACGTAGGACACGTCGGTGTACACCTTGCGGGTGTAGACCGGATAGCCTTCCAGGCCCTCGACCTGGGCGCGCTTGATCTCGCTGTCCCAGTAGGCGCCCTTCACCAGGCGGATCATCAGGCGGTGACGGCTGCGCTTGGCCAGGTCGATGACATAGTCGATCACGTACGGGCAGCGCTTCTGGTAGGCCTGGATGACGAAGCCGATGCCGTTCCAGCCGGCCAGCGACGGCTCGAAGCACAGGCGCTCGAGCAGGTCCAGCGACAGCTCCAGGCGGTCGGCTTCCTCGGCGTCGATGTTCAGGCCGATGTCGTACTGCTTGGCCAGCAGGGTCAGCGACAGCAGGCGCGGGTACAGCTCGCTCATCACGCGTTCGTACTGGGCGCGGCTGTAGCGCGGGTGCAGGGCCGAGAGCTTGATCGAGATGCCCGGGCCTTCATAGATGCCGCGGCCGTGCGAGGCCTTGCCGATCGAGTGGATCGCCTGCTCGTAGGAGGCCAGGTATTTCTGCGCGTCGTGCTCGGTCAGCGCGGCTTCGCCGAGCATGTCGTAGCTGTAGCGGAAGCCCTTGGCTTCGAACTTGCTGGCGTTGGCCAGTGCCTCGGCGATGGTCTCGCCGGTGACGAACTGCTCGCCCATCAGGCGCATGGCCATGTCGACGCCCTTGCGGATCATCGGCTCGCCGCTCTTGCCGATGATGCGGGTGAGCGAGGAGGTCAGGCCGGATTCGTTGTGGGTGCTGACCAGCTTGCCGGTCAGCAGCAGGCCCCAGGTGGCGGCGTTGACGAACAGCGACGGGCTGTTGCCCAGGTGCGGCTGCCAGTTGCCGGTGCTGATCTTGTCGCGGATCAGTGCGTCACGGGTGCCTTTGTCGGGGATGCGCAGCAGGGCTTCGGCCAGGCACATCAGCGCCACGCCTTCCTGGGAGGACAGCGAGAACTCCTGCAGCAGGCCCTGGACGATGCCGGCACGGCCGCCGGCGCTCTTCTGGTTGCGCAGTTTGTCGGCAAGGCTCGCGGCCAGCTTGTTGGTGGCTTCGGCCTGGGCGGCCGGCAGACGTGCCTGCTCCAGCAGCATCGGCACCACTTCCTGCTCGGGACGGCGGTAGGCGGCGGTGATCGCCGAGCGCAGTACCGACTGCGGCAGGATGCTTTCGGCGAACTCCAGGAAGCACTGGTGGGCATGGTCGGCGGCGACTTCGCCGGCGTCGTCGCCAGCGGCAGCATGGCCGTTGAGGTCGTTCAGGGTGGCGCCACCCTCGAGCTTCTCGAGATAGTTGAAGATCGCTTGCTTGATCAACCAGTGCGGCGTGCGGTCGATGGACTGCGCAGCTGCTTTGAGTCGCTCACGGGTCGGGTCGTCGAGTTTGACCCCAAGGGTGGTCGTCGCCATTTCTTATCCTCGTTATTGGTCACGGATGTGGCCTAAGCTGAAGGCAAGATTAGCCTGTAGGACAATTCGGGTGCAACCGGGTGCAACCCGAAATCTTCACGGTAAAGGTGCAACTCGTCTGAAGGGTGTTTCCTTAAAGCCGAAACGGTCTTTTTTGCTGCTTTTGCTTATGTAAAACGCTGTGTTTGCTCCGAAAAGGAGCAAAAAAGGGGCTTTGTCCGAAAAACCATGGCTGGGTGCAACTTGCAAATGAAAAATGGTTGCACCTCGTTCATGTTGTTGCATAGGATTCGCCGCCTGGGTGCAACCGTCGTGCGCGGCGGTCGCAAGAGATAAAAACAACGCCAGGGCACAACTCATGGGCAATCCACTAACGATCACTTTCGTGATCTACATTGCGGCAATGGTGCTGATCGGCTTCGCCGCCTATCGCTCCACCAAGAACCTTTCCGACTATATTCTCGGCGGCCGTAGTCTCGGCAGCGTGGTTACCGCGCTTTCCGCCGGCGCATCGGACATGAGCGGCTGGCTGTTGATGGGCCTGCCGGGCGCCATCTACTTCGCGGGCCTTTCCGAGGCCTGGATCGCCATCGGCCTGACCGTCGGCGCCTACCTGAACTGGCTGTTCGTCGCCGGCCGTCTGCGTGTGCAGACCGAGCACAACGGTGATGCCCTGACCCTGCCGGACTACTTCTCCAGCCGTTTCGAAGACCAGACCGGTCTGCTGCGGATCATCTCGGCGATCGTCATCCTGGTGTTCTTCACCATCTACTGCGCTTCCGGCATCGTCGCCGGCGCCCGCCTGTTCGAAAGCACCTTCGGCATGTCCTACGAAACCGCCCTGTGGGCCGGTGCCGCGGCGACTATCGCCTACACCTTCATCGGTGGTTTCCTGGCTGTAAGCTGGACCGATACCGTACAGGCTTCGCTGATGATCTTCGCGCTGATCCTCACCCCGGTGATCGTGCTGATCTCCACTGGCGGCTTCGACCAGACCTTCGCTGCCATCGACGCGGTGAACCCGGCGCACTTCGACATGTTCAAGGGCGCGACCTTCATCGGCATCATCTCGCTGATGGGCTGGGGCCTGGGCTACTTCGGCCAGCCGCACATCCTGGCGCGCTTCATGGCCGCCGACTCGGTCAAATCGATCGCCAACGCCCGCCGCATCTCCATGACCTGGATGATCCTGTGCCTGGCCGGTACCTGCGCCGTCGGTTTCTTCGGTATCGCCTACTTCTCGGCGCACCCAGACCTGGCCGGCCCGGTTACCGAGAACCATGAGCGCGTGTTCATCGAGTTGGCCAAGATCCTGTTCAACCCGTGGATCGCCGGTATCCTGCTGTCGGCCATCCTGGCCGCGGTGATGAGCACCCTGAGCTGCCAGCTGCTGGTGTGCTCCAGCGCACTGACCGAAGACTTCTACAAGGCCTTCCTGCGCAAGAACGCTTCGCAGAAGGAGCTGGTGTGGGTCGGCCGTCTGATGGTCCTGGCCGTCGCGCTGATCGCCATCGCCATGGCGTCCAATCCGGAAAACCGCGTGCTGGGCCTGGTGGCCTACGCCTGGGCCGGCTTCGGTGCCGCCTTCGGTCCGGTGGTGCTGATCTCGGTGCTGTGGAAGGGCATGACCCGCAACGGCGCCCTGGCCGGTATCGTGGTCGGCGCGCTGACCGTGATCCTGTGGAAAAACTACGTGGACATGGGCCTGTACGAGATCATCCCGGGCTTCCTGTTCGCCAGCATCGCCATCTTCGTGGTGAGCAAGCTGGGCAGCCCGTCGAACAGCATGGTTTCGCGTTTTGAAACCGCTGACGCGGCGTACCACGCCGACAAGTAACGCCTGCTGAACCGGCGTTATCCCTATCGCGGGGCAAGCCCGCTCCCACGTGTCCTCGGGCATTTGTGGGAGCGGGCTTGCCCCGCGATGCTTTGTGCCGACTGCAAGGCAAGGTAAACTTGTCGCCCCCGCAGGAGTCCTCATGAACTATCGTCACGCCTTCCACGCCGGCAACCATGCCGATGTCCTCAAGCACATCGTGCTCACCCGCCTCATCGCCCTGATGTCGCGCAAGGAGCAGCCGTTCGCCTACATCGATACCCACGCCGGCCTGGGTCTCTACGACCTGCAGGGCGACCAGGCGAGCCGTACCGGCGAATACCTCGAGGGCGTGGCCCGCCTGTGGAACCGCGACGACCTGCCGGAAGCGACCGCCGACTACCTGCGCATCATCAAGCGCCTGAACCAGGACGGCGAGCTGCGCTACTACCCGGGCTCGCCGGAGCTGGCGCGCCGCCTGATGCGCCAGCAGGACCGTGCCCTGCTCAACGAGAAGCACCCTGAAGATGGGGCGCTGCTCAAGGAAAACATGAAAAAGGATCCGCGGGTCACCGTGCATCTGGGTGAGGGTTGGCATATCGCCCGGGCCCTGCTGCCAGTGCAGGAAAAGCGCGCGATCATGCTGATCGACCCGCCGTTCGAGCAGGCCGACGAGCTCAAGCGCTGCACCGTGGCCATGAAAGAGGCGATCGGTCGCATGCGCCAGACTGTCGCGGCGATCTGGTACCCGATCAAGGACCAGCGCTCGCTGACCCGCTTCTACCAGGACCTGACCAGCACCGGCGCGCCGAAGTTGCTGCGGGTCGAGCTCTACGTGCACCACCAGGACAGCCCGCAGGGCCTGAACGGCTCAGGCCTGGCCATCGCCAACCCGCCGTGGGGCCTGGAGGACGAGCTCAAGACGCTGCTGCCGTGGCTGGCCAAGGAGCTGGCGCAGACCGCCGGCAGCTTCCGTATGGACTGGCTGATCGCCGAGTAACCCGTACGAACCCTGTAGGAGCGGCCTTGTGCCGCGAAAGGGCCGCAAGGCGGCCCCGGCGATGTTCGCTGTGACGCTGAGCCCCGGGGCCGCTACGCGTCCCTTTCGCGGCACAAGGCCGCTCCTACAACGACCGTGCAGTGCATGGCGTTTGCGTTATAATCCCGCCCTTTAGCCGCCATCCGCCCGAATGGCCGTTGGCGCACTTCATACCGATTTGAGAGGCTAGACCCTTGGCACTGACGATTCTTGGCCTGTCCGGCGCCCTTAGCCATGACCCTTCCGCGGCCCTGTACATCGACGGCAAGCTGATTGCCGCCGCCGAAGAAGAGCGCTTCGTGCGTGACAAGCATGCGAAGAACCGCATGCCCTACGAGTCGGCGAAGTTCTGCCTGGAGCAGGCCGGCATCAAGCCGTCGGACGTCGATGTGGTGGCCATTCCGTTCGCCCCGATCAGCCTGTTCGGCAAGGCCCGCTGGCATTACGCCAAGCGCTACTGGTACGCCCCGGACCGCGCCCTCGACGCGCTGCTGATGGGCAACCGCCGCTACAAGCGCTACCGCAAGAAGATCGTCTGGTGCCTGGAGCAACTGGGCTTCGATCCGAAGAAGATCAAGATCGAGCCGGTCGAGCACCACCTGGCTCACGCCTCCAGCGCCTACCACTGCTCGGGTTTCAAAGAGAAAACCGCGATCCTTGGTATCGACGGCAAGGGCGAGTACGCCACCACCTTCTTCGGCTACGGCGAAAACGGCAAGATCCACAAGATCAAGGAATTCTTCGATCCGGACTCGCTGGGCGGCCTGTATGGCGCGATCACCGAGTTCCTCGGTTTCGAAATGCTCGATGGCGAGTTCAAGGTCATGGGCATGGCGCCATATGGCGACGCCAGCAAGTATGACTTCTCGCGCCTGGCCAGCTTCGAAAACGGCGAGCTGGTGATCAACACCGAATACGCCAACGTCATCGGCCTGCGCCGTTATAAAGAGAAGGGCAAGGGCTTCTACTTCTCGCCCAAGCTGATCGAGTGGCTGGGTCCGAAGCGCGAAGGCGATATCGCCGACGAGCCGTACATCCATTACGCCGCCAGCATGCAGGCGCTGTTCGAGAAGCTGGCCCTGCAGATGATCGACCATTACCTGGGCGACACGCTGAAAGAGACCGGCAAGCTGGCCTTCGCCGGCGGCTGCGCGCTGAACGTCAAGCTGAACCAGAAGATCATCGCCCGCGACGACGTGAAAGAGCTGTTCGTCCAGCCGGCCTCCGGCGACGCCGGTACCGCCGTTGGTGCGGCCGCCTACGTGTCCCACGCCCGTGGCGTGCCGGTCGAGAAGATGGAGCATGTCTACCTCGGCCCTGCGTACTCCAACGAAGACGTGATTGCCGCCTGTGCCCGTCACCCGAACCAGCCCGCATGGCGCAAGCTCGAGAACATGCCCGAGCAGATCGCCAAGATCATGGTCGATGGCAACCCGGTGGCGTGGTTCCAGGGCCGCATGGAGTTCGGTCCGCGTGCGCTGGGTGGTCGTTCGATCATCGGCTGCCCGAGCGTTGAAGGCGTGGCCGATCGCATCAACCACCAGATCAAGTTCCGCGAGCGCTGGAGACCTTTCTGCCCGTCGATGCTGGACACCGTCGCGCCGCAGATGATCAAGATCGATCACCCCGCGCCGTTCATGACCTTCACCTTCGAAGTCGCCGAAGAGTGGAAGACCCGCGTGCCGGAAGTTGTGCACGAAGACGGCACTTCGCGCGCCCAGGTGCTCAAGCGCGAGTACAACCCGCGCTACTACGACATGATGAAAGCGCTGGAAGACCTGACCGGCAACGGCGTGTCGCTGAACACCTCGCTGAACCGCCGTGGCGAACCCATGATCTGCTCGCCGACCGACGCCCTGAACATGTTCTTCGGCTCGGACCTGCAGTACCTGATCATGGAAGACATCCTGGTGGTCAAGGAAGGCGCCGCGCCGTATGACCAGCCGCTCTGAACCGCGCATCCTGCAGTTCTGCCATGGCTATGACGGGCCGTTTCTCGATTGTGCCCGTCAATACGCCAGCCTGTTCCAGGGCAGCGGCTACAAGGTCACTACCGTGTTCCTCACCGGGGCAGCCGACGCGAAAGTAGCTGCCGGCTGTGCCTCGGACGAGGTGCTGTTTCTCGAGTTCAGCTCCAAGGCCGTGCGCGGCCTGAAGCTGGGCGCGATCCGCGCGCTGCGCGAGATCGCCGCGCAGCGCAATTTCAGCTTTTGCATCGCTCATCGCTTCAAGCCGATCTATGTCGCGCTGCTCGGGACCGGCCTGCCGGTGATTGGCGTGCACCATGCCTTCAGCGACTATGAGCGCAAAGGGCGGCGGCTGTTCGCCAATCTGTTCCGCAAGCGCCTGAGCCTGCTCGGTGTGTCGGACGCGGTGCGCGACGACATGCGTCGCTGCCTGGGTCAATGGCCTGCCGAGCGTATCCAGACTTTGTACAACCGCATCGACGTCGAGGCACTGCAGGCCAGCCTGGTGCCGCGTGACGAGGCGCGCCGGGCCTTGGGCCTGGATGAACGTGCCTGGGTGGTCGGCAACGTCGGCCGTCTGCATCCGGACAAGGACCAGGCCACGCTGCTGCGTGGTTTCGCCGAAGCCTTGCCGGGGCTGCCGTCCGGCGCGCGCCTGGCGATCCTGGGCAAGGGGCGTCTCGAGGCGAAACTCAAGGCCCTGGCTGCCGAGTTGGGCATCGCCGGGCAGGTCGACTTCCTCGGCCAGGTACCGGACGCTCGCCGCTATTTCCGTGCTTTCGACGTGTTCGCCTTGAGCTCCGACCATGAGCCGTTCGGCATGGTCCTGCTCGAAGCCATGGTCGCTGGCGTGCCGGTGCTGGCCACCGCCTGTGGCGGTGCCCGGGAAGTGGTCGAGGGCGTGGGTGTGCTGTTCCCACTGGGCGATGCCGCGCAGCTGGCCCAGGGCCTGAAGCACATGGCCGGCCTGGACGCGCAGCAGCGCGAGGCATGCGCCGGGCATATGCTGCAGCGTCTGCAGCAGCGCTTCAGCGACCAGGCGGTGCGTGATGCCTTCTGGCAACTGCCGCAAGTCCGCGCGCTGATGGCGGAGGCCTGATGCTCAATCATCTCAAGGCCTGGCGCGAACGCGGCTGGCAAGTGATCGACGCGGCCGCGTACAGCGACGCCTGGCAGCGTCATGGCGGCAGTGTCGCCACGCACCCGTTGGTGATCGAGCAACTGGCGGACCTGGCCGGGATCCCGGTGCGTTACCTGGGCTGGTTCCAAGGCGCCGAGCTCAAGGCCGCGCTGCCGACCTGGGGGCGCCATCTGGCGCTGTCCAAGGATGTGCTCAAGCGCGAAGGCAAGAAAGGCCTGTTCGACCTGGGCAATGCCGAGATCATCCTGCCGGCCGCCGCCGATGCCGGGGCGCCGCTGCGCCACGCCGGTCGCTACCTGTCGGAGTTGAACCAGGGCCGTTTCGCCGGCCTGAAGGCACAACCCGAGCAGTTGGCCATGGCGCGGCCCCATGAAGACCTGTCGAAGAAATTTCGCTACAACCAGCGTCGTGAGCTGCGCTTGCTGGAAGAGGCGGGCGGTCAGGTGCGACCGATCGGCGATTTCACTGCAGCCGAGATCGCCGCGATGTACTGTGATCTGTTCCAGCGTCGCTGGGGCTTCCCGGCCACCGGCGCGGCCCGCATGGCCGAGGTGGTCGAGCGCCTGCGCGAGCTGCTGGTCGGTTCGGTGCTGTTCCTCGACGGGGCGCCCATCGCCATTCAGCTGGTGTATTGCGTCGAGGCGCCGCAATGGATCAGCGTCGAATATGTAAACGGCGGTGTCGACCCGCAGACCAAGGCATTCAGCCCTGGTAGCGTACTGAGCTTCCTCAATACCCAGGCTGCCTGGGAGGATGCCAATGCCCGCGGCAAGATGCTGCGGTTCTCGTTCGGTCGGGCCGACCGGGAGTACAAGGACCGTTGGTGCAACCCCGTCAACGTCTTCCAGGTCTGAACATGAGCGCCAACAAACAGCAACTGCTCAAACGCCATCGCAAGCGCAAACGGGTGATCCTGCTGCTGGCGCTGATCGTGCTGCTGTTCTCGTCGCTGTGGGCGCTGTGGCTGCCGCCCGTGCTCGCAGTGCTGCTGTGGGTGGCCCATGAAGCCTGGTTTTCCGACCATCTGTTCTACGTGCCGGGCAGCGACTACCAGTATGACCTGCAAGCCAGCGAGCGTCATGCGCTGCGCAGTCAGGAAGGGGGGCTGGCTTTGCCGGGCGATTGCACGCTGGACGGCAGCGAGACGCTGTTGTTGCAGGTGAGCCTGCGTGCCGGCTGGTTGGGTCGGCTGTTCGATCCGGTAGTACGCATCGAAGGTGACACAACCGATTGCCAGGCTTTCGAGCGGGGTGTGCGGGGTGTGCGTTATCTGAACCTGAGCGGGCAGGCCGAGGCGCTGCGCGCCGGACGGTTACGCTTGAGCGGTCGCCATTGCCGCATCGAGCCGGAGATGGAACTGCTGGTGCTGCGCCACCCCGACTACCTGGCCGGCACCCTGATGGTTATCGCCCCCCATGCCGACGATGCCGAGCTGGCGGCGTTCGCTGCCTATTCCCAGGCGAAGAGCAGCTGGATCGTGACCCTCACCGCCGGCGAGATCGAGAACGAGTACTACCGCGACACCTTTGGCCTCGACCTGACCGAGGCGGCCCGGCTCAAGGGCCAATTGCGCAGCTGGGACAGCGTCGCCGTGCCGCGTTGGGCTGGCGTGCCTTCCAGCCAATGCGTGCAGTTGGGCTATTTCTGCATGCAGTTGCCCGCCATGCAGGCCGAGCCCGGGGCATCGATTCCGTCGCGCGAGGCAGACCTGACCGACACCCGGCCATTCCGTCGATTCAACGAAGTCGCGTTGCAAAGCGACGCCGATGGCCGACCGACCTGGGTCAACCTGGTCCAGGACCTGCGCGAGCTCATCGAGCGCGCGCGTCCGGCAACCATTGTGATGCCGCACCCGACCCTGGATCCGCACCCGGACCATGTGTGTGCCCATGACGCCTTGCAGCAGGCGTTGCAGAGCGCCGACTGGCGGCCTGAAACCCTGCTGTTCTATGCCAACCACCTGCATGACAATGACCGTTGGCCGATGGGTGATGCCGGGACCGGCGTACCTCTGCCACCCTTCTTCGATGCCGGCATGCCCATGCGTCCGTGGGTGCTTGGGGTGGGGGCACAAGAGCAGAGGCAAAAGGCCATCGCTTTGGGTATGATGCACGACCTGCAGCCCGCGGCCCCGCTCAAGCGCCGAATCCGTCGCTTCCTGCAGCGCTGCCTCGCCGCCCGGCGCTGGCCCGCATTCGGTGAAAATGAATTCTTCCGCAAGGCCGTACGGCGCCACGAACTGCTGTGGGTCGGCACAATGATCGACAAGAGAGAACCACGGTGAAAGTCCTGTTCCTGGTCCAGAAAGAGCAACGCGCCATCCTGGACCGCCTGTACGAAGGCATCGCGGCCGACTGCGAGTGCGATATCCGTTGGTTGACCGGTGACGAACAGGCGGATCTGCGCAGCTATTTCCGCGAGCATGTGCAGGTCGAGCGGTACGACCGCATCCTGTTCTTCCTGCGGTTCAAGAAAGAGATCCGCCAGGCGCGCTTCATTCGGACGATTCCGAACCTGGTGATCCTCGAACACGACGCCTACCAGAACTACATCCCCTGCAAGTACACCGGCAAGTTCAGCGAGTACTACCGCCAGTTGCCATGGGCGCGGATCATCACCTCCGGCGCGGTGGTCACCCGACGCCTGCGCGATGAAGGCTTCGACGCGATCTTCGTGCCCAAGGGGTATGACCAGGCGCTGCTGCGCAATGAAAACCATGAGCGCGATATCGAGCTGGCGTTCGTCGGCAGCCTGCGCAGCGTGGCCTACTCCGGGCGCAAGCAGATGCTCGAGTCGATCGCGGCGGTTGAAAACCTGCTGATCACCCGTACCAAGTCCGGCGAGGAATACAGCCAGACCCTCAGTCGCATCCGCTTTTTCGTCAGTGCCGATGTCGGCATGGGCGAATACATGATCAAGAACTTCGAAGCCATGGCCTGTGGCTGCGTCCTGTTCGCCTATGACCAGGGCGAGGAAGAGAACCAGGCGCTGGGCTTCGTCGACATGCACAATATCGTGCTCTACCGCGACCTCGAGCAGTTGCGCGAGAAGCTCGCCCGGCTGCGTGGCGATCTCGCCCTGGCCGAGCGTATCTCGCGCAATGGCCAGCAGTTGGCCGAGCAGCGCTACACCTTCCACGCGCTCGGGCAAGCGATCACCGAGGCCATGCGCGCGCCGCTGCGCCCGGCCGCGAAACCCGGCCTGCTGGAGCGTGTGCTGCTGGCCATCGGCCTGTCGCGTTAGGCCCCACACACATCGAGGAAGCCATGATCTTCAGTGAAAACAGCGAGATCACACTGGTGGTGACCAGTTGTGGTCGTTTCGAGTTGCTCAAGCGCACGCTCGAAAGTTTCGACCGCTACAACACGGCGCCCATCCGTGAAGTCTTCATCACCGAAGACTCCGGTGACGAGGCGGTGCGTGGCTGCATCCCGGAACACTGGCGCGAACACACCACCTTCATCGTCAACAATCCCAAGCTTGGGCAGTTGCGCTCGGTGGACGCCGCCTATTCGCAGATCAAGACCTTCTGGGTGTTCCATTGCGAGGATGACTGGGCCTTCTATCGCCCGGGCTTCGTCGAGGAATCCCAGGCACTGCTGGAGGCCGACCCGCAAGCGTTGCAGGTCTGGCTGCGCAGCTTCAATCATGACCTGCAGGTGCACAGCCCCTATGTGTTCCTGGAGGAGCGCCAGGTGCTGCAGGGCATCGCTTTCCACAAGCTGGGCTCGCACAAGGCGGAATGGCAGGGGTTCTCGTTCAACCCAGGCCTGCGCAGGCTGGCCGACTACCAGGCACATGCACCGTACGCCTCGCATTCCGGCGAGAAGAGCTTGTCGCGGTTGTACGCCGAGCGCGACCGCTATGCGCTGATCCTGGAGAACGACGCCGTGCTGCATACCGGTTTCGGCGAGCATGTGGAAATGGCGGAAGAGAAAATCAAGAAGGCACGGCGCAAGCGCATGGATCGCATTCGTCTGTTGGGCGTGCTGATTATCGGACTATTGCTGGGATGGGTGTTGAAGGATGTTTGAAGGGATTGGCAACGACAACCGAACGAGCAGGCGCTACTTCAGCGCTGCGCTGATCGCGTTCCTGGCCAGCTTCGTGCTGATGGCCTCATCGAAATGGACCAACAACATTTTCTACGCCTTCATCGCGTTGCCTGGCCTGGTGTTCCTGGTCAAGGAGCGCGGTGCGGGGCTGTTCGGCGACAAGCTGGGGCTGGCTTGGCTGGTATTCCTGCTGTGGTTCCTGGTGCCGGCGGTGATTGCCGGTGATGGGCAGTTCTACAAGCACATCGCTTACGTGACGCTCTTCGTCTTCGCGGTGGCTGGGCTGACGAACCAGGGCTTCTTCCGCTCCGAGGTGTTTGCGCGCGCGCTATTCTGGATCATCTGCCTGTACATCTTCGGCTATTCGGCCTTCGCCTACCTGACCGGCATCTACGCCTTGGGTGAGCGGGTCAGTCTGATGCCTGCGCGCATGCAGAACGTGATCTACACCAGTATATGGCTGCTCTGTGCGCTGGCACTGGCCATGCCGGGGTGGTTGCACCGTCGTCGCTGGATCGAAGCGTTTGCCGCCGTGGCGCTGTCGGTGGTGGCAATCACCTTTGTCCTGCAGACGCGTACCGCGATGGTCGGCGCGGCCTTCCTGTTTGCCGCCTGGGCATGCTGGGCGCTGTGGCGCTTCCCGCGCGTGGCCGGAAGCTGGCTGCTGGTGTTCGCGGTACTTGGCGGCATCGCCCTGTGGTTGGTCAAGGACATGGCCTGGTTCCATTCGCTGTTCGAGCGCGGTGACTCCTATCGTGGCGAGTTGTTCCACGTGATGGTCGGCGAGTGGCAGAACTGTGGCTGGATGGTTGGCTGCGGCGTCGAGTTCCATACCGACAAGCTGCTGAGCGGCTTCATGCCGATCCAGCATCCGCACAATATCTTCGTTGCCTTGGGCCTCTATACCGGCGGCGTCTCGCTGGTCCTGTTCCTGGTCATCGTGGCGATGACCCTGGTCCAGGCCTTGCGCCTTCGAGACCCTTGGGGCATGTACCTGGCCTGTGCCCTGGTGATGCTCAACTTCGATGGCAGCAAGCTGATCGGCAACCCTGACGAGCTGTGGCCATTGGTCCTGTTGCCGGCGGCCATGGTGCTGGGTCGTGGGTTGCAGCAGCGACGTTCGAACTGATGATGAAGATGGCCGCCTCCGGGCGGCCATTTTCGTTCAGACCAGTGCGTTGGCCAGGTCCTGGCGGCGGCAGACCTGCTGACTGGCAAGGTAGGCCTCGATGAAGGTGTTGTCGCCGTCACCCAGCAGCCACTCTCGATCTTCCTGGTAACGCAGCATATGACGGAAGTTGCGCTGGCGTTGAGAACGGCGAAGTGGTCTGCGGTACATGCGCAGGTCGGCGACGTCGATCAACCCCAGCTCGCCTTCGGGCGTCAGCACCACGTTGCCCAGGTGCGCGGAGCGGAAGTACACCCCCGCTTCGTGAAGCGTCGCGATGAAACGCCCGAGCTGATCGCGCAAGCCTGGGTGGTTGCCGGGTTGCTCCAGCAGTTGGCGCAGCGTATGGCCGGGTAGCGGGTCATAGTGCACGGCATCGCGGGCAATCTCGGCGATACGATAGACCGCCTTGACCTGCGGGCAGGGGATACCGCGTTCGGCCAGCGCCTGGCAATTGTCGGCGAAGCGCCGGGCGTAGGGATACCAGGCCGCCGAGCTGATCAGACGCTTGCGCCGGAACAGCTTGAGCATCGAACCATCCTTTAGGCGCAGGACCTTGTCGCCAGTGCCGTCGGCCTCGAGGACGTGGGCGCCCTCGCGCAGGGCAAGGTAACGGGCGTGGTCAAGTGCGTGCATCAAGCCTCCGGGGCCAGGGTTCGGGACAGCCGTCTATCTTAACCTGCGGCGGACGGTGCAAGACACCGTGTGTGGTATAATCCCGACTCTTTTTGACCCGACGGATTCTCATGACAGTTCCCGAATCGTCTTCCCCCGCAAGCCTGAAGATCTATCTGCGCCTGCTGGGCTACGTCAAACCCTATATCGGCATCTTCCTGCTGAGCATCGTCGGTTTCGTGATCTTCGCCTCGACCCAGCCGATGCTGGCCGGGATCCTCAAGTATTTCGTCGATGGGCTGAGCAATCCGCAGGCGGTGCTGTTCCCCGACGTGCCTTACCTGCGCGATCTGCAATTATTGCAGGCGGTGCCGCTGCTGATCATCCTGATCGCCGCCTGGCAGGGCCTGGGTTCGTTCCTCGGCAACTACTATCTGGCCAAGGTGTCGCTGTGCCTGGTGCACGACCTGCGGGTGGAGCTGTTCAACAAGCTGCTGGTCCTGCCCAACCACTACTTCGACAACCACAATTCCGGGCACCTGATCTCGCGCATCACCTTCAACGTGACCATGGTCACCGGCGCCGCCACCGACGCTATCAAGGTGGTCATTCGTGAAGGCCTGACGGTGGTGTTCCTGTTTGCCTACCTGCTGTGGATGAACTGGAAGCTGACCCTGGTGATGGTGGCGATCCTGCCGGTAATCGCGGTGATGGTGAGCACTGCCAGCAAGAAATTCCGCAAGCAGAGCAAGAAGATCCAGGTGGCCATGGGCGATGTCACTCACGTGGCTTCCGAGACCATCCAGGGCTATCGCGTGGTGCGCAGCTTCGGTGGCGAAAGCTACGAGGAGCGTCGCTTCGGTGCCGCCAGCCAAAGCAATACCGACAAGCAACTGCGCATGACCAAGACCGGCGCGCTGTACACGCCGTTGTTGCAATTGGTGATCTACAGCGCCATGGCCGCGCTGATGTTCCTGGTGCTGTTCCTGCGCGGCGAGGCATCGGCGGGTGACCTGGTGGCCTACATCACTGCCGCCGGCCTTCTGCCCAAGCCGATTCGCCAGTTGTCGGAAGTCAGCTCGACCATCCAGAAGGGCCTTGCCGGTGCAGAGAGCATTTTCGAGCAGTTGGACGAAAAACCCGAAATAGACAAGGGCAGCATCGAGAAGGAGCGGGTCGAGGGACGCCTGGAAGTGCGCAACCTCAGCTTCACCTACCCAGGTACCGAGCGCCAGGTGCTCAGCGACATCAACTTTACCGCCGAGCCCGGGCAGATGATCGCCCTGGTGGGGCGTTCCGGCAGTGGCAAGTCGACGCTGGCGGCGTTGATCCCGCGTTTCTACCACCACACGGAAGGGCAGATCCTGCTCGACGGCGTGGAGATCGAGGATTACCGCCTGCGTAACCTGCGCCGGCATGTTTCCCAGGTGACCCAGCATGTCACCCTGTTCAATGACACCGTGGCCAACAACATCGCCTATGGCGACCTGGCCGGCGCGCCGCGGGCCGATATCGAGGCCGCCGCCGCAGACGCTTATGCCAAGGAGTTCGTCGACCAGTTGCCCAAGGGCTTCGATACCGAAGTCGGCGAGAACGGCGTGCTGCTTTCCGGCGGCCAGCGCCAGCGCCTGGCGATTGCCCGGGCCTTGCTCAAGAATGCGCCGCTGCTGATTCTCGACGAGGCTACCTCGGCCCTGGATACCGAGTCCGAACGGCATATCCAGGCGGCGCTGGACCATGTGATGGAAGGGCGCACCACCCTGGTGATCGCGCACCGGCTGTCGACAATCGAGAAGGCCGACCTGATCCTGGTCATGGACCAGGGCCGTCTGGTGGAGCGCGGCACCCACGCCGAACTGCTCCAGGCCAATGGTCATTACGCCCGTCTGCACGCCATGGGGCTGGACGAGGCCGAAAAGGCCAACATCACCTGAGCCTGCGTCACGGCGGGGCCTTGCAGGCCTCGCCGGTCAATCGATACAGCATCGCCGCGGTTGGCCGTAAAGCCCTGCGCATCCCTGTGCTAATATCCTGCCCCTGTTCACTTTTCCAAAAATGGGTTGCCCATGAAGTTGTCCATGCCGCGTTTCGATCAAGCCCCGGTACTGGTGGTCGGCGATGTCATGCTCGACCGCTACTGGCATGGCGGTACTTCGCGTATTTCGCCTGAAGCGCCGGTGCCGGTGGTCAAGGTCGATCAGATCGAGGATCGCCCCGGCGGCGCGGCCAACGTGGCCTTGAACATCGCCGCCCTCGGCGCCCCGGCCGCGCTGGTCGGAGTCACCGGCCAGGACGAGGCTGCCGACAGCCTCGCCAACAGCCTGCACGCCGCCGGTGTGCGCTCGATCTTCCAGCGCATTGCCCACCAGCCGACCATCGTCAAGCTGCGGGTGATGAGCCGTCACCAGCAACTGCTGCGCATCGACTTCGAGGAACCGTTCGCCACCGACCCGCTGTCGCTGGGCGCGGAGGTCGATACCCTGCTCGAGGGCGTCAAGGTGCTGGTGCTGTCCGACTACGGCAAGGGCGCACTGCAGAACCATCAGGCGCTGATCCAGGCTGCTCGCGGCAAGGGCATCCCGGTGCTGGCCGACCCCAAGGGCAAGGATTTCTCGATCTACCGCGGTGCCAGCCTGATTACCCCCAACCTCAGCGAGTTCGAGACCATCGTTGGCCGTTGCGCCGATGAAACCGAACTGGTCGCCAAAGGCCTGAAGCTGCTCGAAGAACTGGACCTGGGCGCATTGCTGGTGACCCGAGGCGAGCATGGCATGACCCTGCTGCGCACCGGCCACCCGGCCCTGCACCTGCCGGCTCGCGCCCGCGAGGTGTTCGATGTCACCGGTGCCGGCGATACAGTGATTTCCACCCTTGCCGCCGCCATCGCCGCGGGCGAGGACCTGCCGCATGCCGTCGCCCTGGCCAACCTGGCCGCCGGCATCGTGGTCGGCAAGCTGGGTACCGCCGCCATCAGCGCCCCCGAGCTGCGTCGCGCCATCCAGCGTGAAGAGGGCTCGGAGCGGGGTGTCCTGGGGCTGGAGCAACTGCTGCTGGCCATCGATGATGCCCGTGCGCACAACGAGAAGATCGTCTTCACCAACGGCTGTTTCGATATCCTTCATGCGGGGCACGTGACCTACCTGGAACAGGCTCGCGCCCAGGGTGACCGGTTGATCGTCGCCATCAACGACGATGCCTCGGTCAGCCGCCTGAAGGGCCCGGGCCGGCCGATCAACAGTGTCGATCGACGCATGGCCGTGCTGGCCGGCCTCGGTGCGGTGGACTGGGTCATCAGCTTCCCCGAGGACACGCCAGAGAACCTGCTGCGCCAGGTCAAGCCGGATGTGCTGGTCAAGGGTGGTGACTACGGTATCGACCAGGTGGTCGGCGCCGATATCGTCAAGGCCTATGGCGGCACGGTGAAGGTACTGGGTCTGGTGGAGAACAGCTCGACCACGGCGATCGTCGAGAAGATCCGCAAGCACTGATACGTTGCAGATCGCGGGGCAAGCCCGCTCCCACGAAACATCGGGAGCGGGCTTGCCCCGTGTTCATTTATGCAGCGAGGTCCGCGCACGGGCCAGCAGTTCCCGTGCCTTGTCTCCGAACCGCTTCAGGTGCGACGCCGGCGCGGGCTTGCTTTCGACCAGCCCCTGCTGCTTCAGCCAGTCCTTCCAACGCACCCGTTCATCCCGCACCACCCAGCCATCCTGGCGGGCGAAGCTCTCGGCCAGCCACAGTCCGCGCGTACCCGCAGGTGTCAGCTGGTCCTTCTTCAAGGTATACAGCTCGGCCACGGGTTGACCGTCCTTGAGCGGCATCAGGTAAAGGTCCGGCCGCTTGCGATTGAGCCTGGCCACCAGCTGATCGCCCTCCAGGCGCTCGTCGACGTGGAACAGGCTCAGCGACTTGGCCTCCCGTGGCACCTGCAGGCGCAGGTCGTAGATCAGCTGCAGCGACGCGGTGGGCAGGTGCACATAGGCGCGTGGTCGCTCCAGCAACATCAGGTTGGCGCAATGCACCGGGCGGGCGGCGCCCGACTCGGGCGACAGCACGAACGGCAGGGCCTCGCGATAGTGCAGGGCAGCGGCATAGGGCGCCGGCAGCCAGGTATCGTTGAAGCGTCCGCCCAGCCAGCCCTCGGGGGTTTCCAGCAGGCATTCCTCGGCCACTTCCTGGATCGCCGTGTGCAGCGGCAGGTTCAGCTCGTGGGCCGGGACATAGCCGGAAATCAGCTTGAGCACCACATCGCCACGGTCCTGGCGGCGCTGGCGGACCAGCACCCAGTAGTCGCGCCCCTGCCAGTGCAGGGTCAGGCGCACCGACACGCCGAGGTTGGCCAGTTCCGCGACGAAGTGTTCGGGGTCGGCGACCTGGATGGCCTTGCGCCGCTGCAGGGTCTGGGCGAAATTCAGCGGCATGCCGATGCTCTGGTAGGTCAGGCCTTCAGGCGTGGCCTCGACGTGCAGCGGCAGGGTCTTGAAGTTGCTCGGATTCTTGCGGATCAGCGTACGCGGCACGAGGCTCCTCCTTGCGTTGGGCCCCCGCCCGGGCGGCTCAGGACCGGCCCAGGATGCGGGCGACAGTGGCCACGTTATGGGCCAGGTGCAGCGGGTTGATGGTGCCGACAATGGCACTGCTCACGCCCGGGTGGGCGAACAGCAACTCGAAACTGGCCTGCACCGGATCAACCCCGGGGGCCAGGCAGATATGCCCGCTGGCCAGGGCTTTCTTCACCAGGATGGCCTTGCCGTGTTCGGCAGCGTAGTCCAGCACGGGCCGCTCCGCCTGCTCGTTGAGGTTGTAGGTGACCATGGCGCAATCACCTTGCTCGAGCGCCTTCAGGCCGCCGGCGACGGTCTTGCCGGACAAACCATAGCCGAGGATCTTGCCTTCCTGCTTGAGCGCGGCAAGGGTTTCGTACACCCCCTCCTGCTCGAGGATCGCCAGGTCGTTGCCGTCGGAGTGCACCAGCACCAGCTCGATGCGGTCGGTTTCCAGGCGCCTGAGGCTGCGTTCCACCGACAGGCGGGTATGGGCGGCGCTGAAATCGAAGTGCGACTGGCCGGCTTCGAACTCTTCGCCGACCTTGCTGACGATCACCCACTGGTCGCGCTGGCCGCGCAGCAACGGGCCGAGGCGCTCCTCGCTGCGGCCATAGGCCGGTGCGGTGTCGAGCAGGTTGATGCCCAGCTCGCGGGCCTGGGCGAGCAACAGGCGGGCGGTTTCGTCATCAGGAATGGTGAAACCGTTGGGGTATTTCACGCCCTGGTCGCGGCCAAGCTTGACCGTGCCCAGGCCCAGCGGCGACACCCGCAGGCCGGTGCTGCCCAGGAGGCGGTGATGATCGTGCAGGGTCGGCAGGCTCATGGCAGCAGTTGCTCCCAGGCGGGCAGTGCCAGTGGTGGGCGGGGCAGGTCGGCGAGGTCCGGCTGGCTCGCCGGGCGGATGCCGTCACGTTCGAAGCTGGACAGTACGCGATCGGCGAAGTCCGGCGCCAGGGCCAGCTTGGTCGGCCAGCCGACCAGCAGGCGCTGTTGGTCGGCGAGGAAGGCGTTGTCCGGGCGTACCAGGCCCGATTGCGCGGGCTCGGCACGGTCGACGCGCAGGGTGGCCCAGCGCACCTGGGCCTGGTCGACCCACGGCAACAGGCTGGCGACTTCCTTTTGCGCCGCGGCGATCTGCGCGGCGGGCTCGCGGGCCACGCCATCGGCCTCGGCGATGTCGCCACCCAGGTACCACACCCATTGGCCATCGGCGGCCGGGTGGGTGGTCACGGTGATGCGCGGCTTGGGCCCGCCGCCCAGACAGTGGGCGTACAGCGGCTTGAGGTTGGGGCCCTTGGCCAGGACCATGTGCAGCGGACGGCGCTGCATGGCCGGTTGGCTCAGCCCCAGGGCATGCAGCAGCGCTTCGGTGCCGCCACCGGCGCTGAGGACAATACGTTGGGCGCGGATCTCGCGGCCATCGACTACCAGCCCGGCCAGTTCGTCGCCATCGCGCAGCGGCTCGATACGCTCGCCGGCCAGCAGGCTGTCGCCCGCCAGCTGCGCCAGGTTGGCCAGCAGGCTGGGCACGTCGATGACCAGTTCGGCCAGGCGGTAGACCTTGCCCTTGAACGCGCGGTCCTGCAGGGCCGGCGGCAGTTGCTCGCCCTTGACCTGGTCGACCCGGCCACGCACGGCCTTGCTGGCGAAGAAACTGGTGAGGTTGCCGGCCAGGGTGCCGGGGGACCACAGGTAGTGGGCGTCGGACAGCAGGCGGGTATCAGTCAGGTCCAGCTCGCCGTTGCCGGCCAGCGCTTCGCGCCAGCGCCGCGGCATGTCGGCGATGGCTTCGGAGGCGCCGCTGAGGGCGCCGTGCAGGGCGTATTTGGTGCCACCGTGGATGATGCCTTGCGACTTGATGGTCTGCTCGCCACCCAGGCTGGCGCGCTCCACCAGCACCGTCGAATAGCCCAGGCGTCGGAGCCGGGCATTGAGCCAGAGGCCTGCGACCCCGGCGCCGACGATCAGCACGTCAGTGGTAATGGCGGATGGCATGCGGGCACCTCGAAAACTGGGACAGGTGCGCAGTATACAGGCTGTAACCGGGGGAGAGGACCGTGGGAGCGGGCTTAGTGTCCGGCAGTATTGGAAAACACCTGGATCACCACCACCCCGCCGACGATCATGGCCATGCCCAGCATCGCCGGCACATCCAGCTTCTGCCCATAGATCACCAGCGCCGCGATGCTGATCAGCACGATGCCCAGCCCCGACCAGATCGCATAGGCGATGCCCACCGGAATGCTGCGCACCACCAGGGTCAGCATCCAGAACGCCACGCCGTAGCCGCAGACCATCAGCAGCAGTGGCAGCGGCGTGTTCAACCCCTTGACCGCCTTCATGGAGGCGGTGGCGATGACTTCGGCGCAGATGGCGATGGCGAGATAGGTATAGGCGTTCATGGTGCGGGTCCTCCGTTGCTGGATGGGCATTCTAGGGAATCCCTGGATGCGGTAAAGTCATTACCTATCTGCTTTGGAGATAGGCTTGCTATGACTGAACACTGGAGCCTCGAGCAACTGCGCCTGTTCGTGCGGGCCGCCGAATTGCGTTCGTTTTCCGCCGTGGCCCGCGAGCAGCGCAAGGCCCAGTCGGCGATCAGCAGTGCCATCGCCTTGCTCGAGACGGACCTGGGCGTGACCCTGTTCGAGCGCAGCAGCGGGCGGCAGCCGCGTCTGACTGAGAGCGGCGCCGCGCTGCTGGAGGACGCCCGCGAGCTGTTGCGCCAGTGCGAACGCCTGGATGGCCGGGCGCTGGCCTTGATGCGCGGGCAGGAGGCGTTGTTGCGGGTGGCCCAGGACGAGGCCATGCCCTACCAGCCGGTGATCGACAGCCTCGACGAGCTGGCGGCGCGTTACCCTTACCTGGAAGTGCAACTGGCCAGCGGTGCCCAGGGCGATGTGGCGCGCAAGCTGGTGGAGCGGCGCGCCGACCTGGGCTTGTTCTTCCACCACGAAAGCATCCCCGCCTCGCTGGAGCGGCGCGCCCTGGGCAGCGTCGAGATGGTCACGGTGTGCGCCATCGACCACCCGCTGGCGCACCTGGCCAAGGTCAGCCGCCAGCAACTGGCCCGCCACCGCCAGCTGTTGATCACCCCGCAGCAGAGCGGCTACCCCGGCGGCGAGGCGATCAGCCCGCAGGTCTGGCGCGCCGACAGTTTCTACGCCATGGCCGAGTTGCTGATGCGCGGCCTGGGCTGGGCCTGGCTGCCCCGGCATGTGGTGCAGTACCCCACCTACCAGACGCAGATGGTAGAGTTGGACAGCGAGTGGCGCCCGCCGGCGCTGGTGGCGGAGCTGGCCTGGCGGCGCGACGAACCGTTGGGTCCGGCCGCGCAGTGGCTGGCCGAGCGCTTCGCCGTGCACCTGCGGGCGATTGGCTGACAGGCCTTTTCATCCAGTTCCTAGTAAACTCCGCCGCCATGAACAGAACCCTCTATACCCTGCTGTTTCACCTGGGCCTGCCGCTGGTCGCGCTGCGCCTGTTCCTGCGCGGGCGCAAGGCGCCGGCGTACCGTGCGCGGATTGCCGAGCGCTTCGCCTGCAAGCTGCCGCCGATGCGCCAGGGCGGCATCTGGGTGCATGCGGTTTCGGTGGGCGAGAGCATCGCCGCCGCGCCGATGGTGCGGGCCCTGCTCAAGCAGTACCCGGACCTGCCGATCACGCTCACCTGCATGACCCCGACCGGCTCCGAGCGCATCCGCGCGATGTTCGAGGGCGAGCCACGGGTGCAACACTGCTACCTGCCTTACGACCTGCCGTGGGCGGCCGGGCGTTTCCTCGACCATGTGCGCCCGCGCCTGGGCATCATCATGGAAACCGAGCTGTGGCCGAACCACATCCACCAGTGCGCCAGGCGCGGCATTCCCGTAGCGCTGGCCAATGCCCGGCTGTCCGAGCGCTCGGCCCGTGGCTATGCCCGCTTCGCCGGCCTGACCCGGCCGATGCTCGAGGAGATGAGCCTGATCGCCGTGCAGACCGAAACCGAGGCCGAGCGCTTCCGTGCGCTCGGTGCGCGCGATGAATGCGTACAGGTGACCGGTTCGATCAAGTTCGACCTGAAGATCGACGATCAACTGCTGCCACGGGCCGTTGCATTGCGCGAGCAGTGGGCTGCCCGGCAGCGTCCGGTGTGGATTGCCGCCAGTACCCATGATGGCGAAGACGCGTTGATTCTCGAGGCTCATCGTGAGCTGCTGAAGGTCCACAGCGATGCGTTGCTGATCCTGGTGCCGCGCCATCCCGAGCGTTTCGCGGCAGTGCATGAACTGTGCGCCGGCCAGTTCAGCACGGTGCGCCGCTCGACCGGCGACGCGGTCACGGCGCAGACCCAGGTGCTGCTGGGCGACACCATGGGTGAGCTGCTGTTCCTCTATGCCCTGGCCGACATCGCCTTCGTCGGTGGCAGCCTGGTGGCCACCGGCGGGCATAACCCGCTGGAGCCGGCGGCGCTGGCGCTGCCGGTGCTCATGGGGCCGCATGTGTTCAACTTCCTCGAGATCAGCGCGATGCTGCGCGAGGCGGGGGCGTTGCAGCAGGTGGACGACGCCGAAGGGCTGGCCGGGGCGGTGCGTCGGTTGGTCGAGCTGCCGCAGGATGCGCGGCGCATGGGCGAGGCGGGCAGGGCGGTGATGCGGGCCAACCAGGGGGCGTTGCAGCGGTTGCTGGATGGGCTGGGACGACTTCTGAACTGATGATCCTGTAGGCGTTCGTGGGAGCGGGCTTGCCCCGCGATAGGGCCCGACCAGGCAATATCACTGCCTGATCGGGCCCTATCGCGGGGCAAGCCCGCTCCCACGAAGCCCGTCCCTACAGGTGGTCCATGGCCTTCAAGGCCGGCGTTCGAAATTCTTCGCCGCCGCCGCCGCCAGGTCCGGTGGCAGGAAATCCTTGTCCGGGTTGTAGTCGGCTTTCAGGTACCGCCCCAGGTCCTGCAGGTCCTGCGGGCTCAGGGTGCCGGCGGCCTGCTTCAGGCGCAGGTTGTCGAGGATGTAGTCATAGCGGCTGTTGTTGTAGTCACGCACCGAGGTGTACAGCTGACGCTGCGCGTCGAGCACGTCGACGATGTTGCGGGTGCCGACCTGGTAGCCGATCTCGGTGGCCTCCAGCGCGCTCTGGTTGGAGATGATCGACTGCTTGCGCGCCTGCACCTGCTCCACGTCGGTGTTCACCGCCCGGTGCAGGTTGCGGGTGTTCTCCACCACCTGGCGGCGCAGGCTTTCGCGCTGCTGCTCGCTCTGGGTCAGGCGGGCGTAGGCCTCGCGTACCTGGGAGCTGGTCAGGCCGCCGCTGTAGATCGGGATGTTCAACTGCAGGCCGACACTGGTCTGCTCGACATCGCCGCCGTAGCGCACGCCGTTCTGCGAAGGGTTGGTGAAACCGAGGTTGTCGTTGTCGCCCTTCTGGTACTTGGCCACCGCGTCGAGGGTCGGCGCATGGCCGGCCTTGCGCTGGCGCACGGTCTCCTCGGCCGCCGCCACGGCGTGGTTGGTCGCCAGCAGGTTGAGGTTCTGCCGCCCGGCGGTCTCGACCCAGGCCTTGGCGTCGTTGGGCGTGGGCACCTGCACCGGGAGGGTGTGGACGACGCCCTGGATCGCCGAGTACTGGCGGTTGGTCAAGGTGATCAAGGCTTCGAAGGCATCCTGCACCTGGCGCTCGGCGATGATCCGGTTGGCCCGGGCGGTGTCGTAGCTGGCCTGGGACTGCAGCACGTCGGTCTTGTCCGAGAGGCCGACGTCGAAGCGCTCGTTGGACTGGTCGAGCTGGCGCTTGAAGGCCGCTTCTTCAGCCTTGGTCGAGGCCAGGTTGTCCTGGGCGCGCAGCACCGCGAAGTAGTTCTCGGCGCTCTGCAGGATCAGGTTCTGCTCGGTGGCCGACAGTTCCAGGGCGGCCTGTTCGTTGACCGACTCGGCGGCTTGCAACTGGAACCAGCGGTCGGCACGGAAGATCGGCTGCGCCAGGGTCGCGCTCCAGGCGTTGCCGCTGCGGTTGGAGGTGACCGAGGGCTCGTCGAGCTTGGTCCGGGTGTTCATCATTTCGGCGCCGGCCGAAAGGTTCGGCAACAGGCCGGCGCGGGCCTGGGGCACCACTTCACGGCGGGCGCCGTAGTCGGCGCGGGCGGCGGCCAGGTCGGCGTTGTTGTCGACTGCTTCCTGGTAGACGCTGACCAGGTCGGTCTTTACCGTCGTGGGCGTATCCACTGCCCAGGCCACTCCGTGGGACGCACAAGACACGGCAATTGCCAGTGAGAGTTTGCGCAGCATAGGGCAATCCTTGATCAAATTTTATTTACTGTACTGTCGGGTATCGAGCGATGCGCCAGTGTAGTGCCGCCCGCCGTCATCAACAATCCACCGTGTGTGCCATTTATCACCCCCGGATTTACCCGCTTGGCTTTGCCGGCCACTCCAGTCTAGACTGCGCATGTTCTTGTCGGGGTGCCTTGAAGCAAAGGCTGAGATCGCAGAGGTGCGGATCCCGTTGAACCTGATCAGGTTAGCGCCTGCGTAGGGAACAAGATTGCTCTCATATCCCGGGAGCCTCTTGTGCCAGGTCCGGGATCGCCACAGCTGCTTGCAGCCCACGGCTCCCCATGTCCGGCACTGCACTCGTCAACACGGGTGCGTCCACGCCTTTCAGGTTCACCCCGACATTCCACCGCCTGGAAGCTGTCTGGAGAGCCTGTGATGAGCAAACAAGAAAAAACAATCAGTCTGAGCGAGTCGGCCCAAGTCGACCAACAGTCCGTGCAACCCCTGCCCAATTCGCGCAAGGTCTATGTCGAAGGTTCGCGCCCCGACATCCGCGTGCCCATGCGCGAGATCAGCCTGCACGACACCCCCACCGATTTCGGCGGCGAAAAGAATGCCCCGGTGCTGGTGTATGACACTTCCGGCCCGTACACCGACCCCAATGTCATCATCGATGTGCGCAAGGGCCTGGGCGATGTGCGCTCGGCCTGGATCGACGCCCGTGGCGACACCGAGCGCCTGGATGGCCTGAGCTCGAACTTCGGCCAGCAGCGCCTGAACGACGCGGAGCTGGCCAAGCTGCGCTTCGCCCATGTGCGCAACCCGCGCCGCGCCAAGGCCGGTGCCAACGTCACGCAGATGCACTACGCGCGCCAGGGCATCATCACCGCCGAGATGGAATACGTCGCCATCCGCGAAAACATGAAGCTGCAGGAAGCCCGCGCCGCCGGCCTGCTGAACCAGCAGCACGCGGGCCACAGCTTCGGCGCCAGCATCCCGAAAGAAATCACCCCCGAGTTCGTCCGCGAAGAGATCGCCCGCGGCCGCGCGATCATTCCGGCCAACATCAACCACACCGAGCTGGAGCCGATGATCATCGGCCGCAACTTCCTGGTGAAGATCAACGGCAACATCGGCAACAGCGCCCTGGGTTCCTCGATCGAGGAAGAAGTGGCCAAGCTGACCTGGGGCATCCGCTGGGGCTCGGACACGGTCATGGACCTGTCCACCGGCAAGCACATTCACGAGACCCGCGAGTGGATCATCCGCAACTCGCCGGTGCCGATCGGTACCGTGCCGATCTACCAGGCCCTGGAGAAGGTCAACGGCGTGGCCGAGGACCTGACCTGGGAGCTGTTCCGCGACACCCTGATCGAACAGGCCGAGCAGGGCGTGGACTACTTCACCATCCACGCCGGCGTGCTGCTGCGCTATGTGCCACTGACCGCCAAGCGCGTCACCGGCATCGTCAGCCGCGGCGGCTCGATCATGGCCAAGTGGTGCCTGGCGCACCATAAAGAGAACTTCCTGTACACGCATTTCGACGAGATCTGCGAGATCATGAAGGCCTACGACGTCAGCTTCTCGCTGGGCGACGGCCTGCGCCCGGGCTCGATCGCCGACGCCAACGACGCCGCCCAGTTCGGTGAGCTGGAAACCCTCGGCGAGCTGACCAAGATCGCCTGGAAGCACGACGTGCAGTGCATGATCGAAGGCCCCGGCCACGTGCCGATGCAGTTGATCAAGGAGAACATGGACAAGCAGCTCGAGTGCTGCGACGAGGCGCCGTTCTACACCCTCGGCCCGCTGACCACCGATATCGCCCCGGGCTACGACCACATCACCTCAGGAATAGGCGCGGCGATGATCGGCTGGTTCGGTTGCGCCATGCTCTGCTACGTCACGCCCAAGGAGCACCTGGGCCTGCCGAACAAGGATGACGTGAAGACCGGCATCATCACCTACAAGATCGCTGCCCATGCCGCGGACCTTGCCAAGGGCCACCCGGGCGCGCAGATTCGTGACAATGCGCTGTCCAAGGCGCGCTTCGAATTCCGCTGGGAAGACCAGTTCAACCTCGGCCTGGACCCGGATACCGCGCGTTCCTTCCACGACGAGACGCTGCCCAAGGAGTCGGCCAAGGTCGCGCACTTCTGCTCGATGTGCGGGCCGAAGTTCTGCTCGATGAAGATTACCCAGGAAGTGCGTGAGTACGCGGCCAAGATCGAGACCGTTGACGTGACGGTCGAACAGGGCATGCGTGAGCAGTCCGAGCGGTTCCGCCAGGAAGGCAGCCAGTTGTACCAGAAGGTGTAAGTAGACCTTGGGGGCCGCTTTGCGGCCCTTTCGCGGCACAAGGCCGCTCCTACAGGGACCGCGCAGGCCTCTGTAGGAGCGGCCTTGTGCCGCGAAACGAGGACGTAGTCCTCGCCAGTAACAACTCCAATATTCCGGCGAGCCCCTCCATGACCACCCCCAGCCACTTCTCCCCAGATCATCCGGTCCCCTCCCACCACCGCCAGTTCGGCGCCCGCGACCTGTTCTCGTTGTGGTTCTCCCTCGGCATCGGCCTGATGGTGCTGCAGGTCGGTGCCCTGCTGGCGCCGGGCCTGGGCCTGGCCGGCTCGATCCTGGCTATCACCCTCGGCACGGCGGTGGGCGTGCTGCTGCTGGCCGCGGCGGGGGTGATTGGCAGCGACACCGGCCTCTCGGCCATGGCCACCCTGCGCCTGACCCTGGGCAGCCATGGCGCGCGCCTGCCAGCCTTGCTCAACCTCCTGCAGCTGGTGGGCTGGGGGTCGTTCGAGATCATCGTCATGCGCGACGCCGCCAGCCTGCTGGGCGCCCGTGCCTTCGGCGAGGGCAGCGGCTGGAGCAGCCCGCTGCTGTGGACCCTGTGCTTCGGCGCCCTGGCCACCCTGCTGGCGGTCAGCGGACCGTTGGCGTTCGTGCGCAAGGTGCTGCGCAAATGGGGCATCTGGCTGCTGCTGGGTGCCTGCATCTGGCTGACCTGGAACCTGTTCGCCAAGGCCGACCTGGCCGCGCTGTGGCAGCGCCCGGGAGATGGTTCGCTGTCCCTGGCCCTGGGCTTCGACATCGTCATCGCCATGCCGCTGTCGTGGCTGCCGCTGATCGCTGACTATTCACGCTTCGGCCAGCGGGCCAGCCGGGTGTTCGGTGGCACGGCGCTGGGCTTTTTCATTGGCAATGCCTGGCTGATGAGCCTGGGCGTGGCCTATACCCTGGCCTTCGCTCCGAGCGGTGAAGTAAATGCGTTGCTGCTGGCGCTGGCCGGCGCTGGGCTGGGCATTCCGCTGCTGCTGATCCTGCTGGACGAGTCGGAGAACGCCTTTGCCGATATCCACTCGGCAGCCGTTTCCACCGGGCTGCTGGTCAAGCTCAAGGTCGAGCACCTGGCCTTGGCCATCGGCGTGTTGTGCACGCTGATCGCCCTGCTGGCGCCGCTGGCCCAGTACCAGAACTTCCTGCTGCTGATCGGCTCGGTGTTCGCACCGCTGTTCGGCGTGGTGCTGGTGGATCATTTCGTGGTCCGTCGCCGTCGCCTGCCGGCGCTGGTCGAGGGCTTGCACTGGCAGGCGCTGCTGGCCTGGGCGGTGGGGGTGGCGGCCTATCACCTGCTGGCCAGCCAGGCACCGGAGCTGGGGGCGACCCTGCCGGCACTGCTGCTGGCAGGGGGGCTGCATCTGCTGCTATCGCTCAGCCGCGGCCGGGAAACAGCTCGGGCTTGATCACGCCGTTCAGGCGTGGGTAGGGGATCTTCAGCTCGACGTGGCCCATGGAGTAGGGGGCGATGGCGTAGACCTCGTACTTGATCACCACCGCGCCGTAGGTCAGGGCGATGTGCGGTGACTGCTTGAAAGGCCAGGTCTTGACGAACTCGGGGTCCTTGTCCATGCCGGTGCTGATCAGCCAGGCGCGGTGGGACTCCTCGGCGGTCTTCCAGAAGGTCGCTTCCTGGCCGGGCACCAGCATGTCGTCCAGGGTCAGCACCTTGTCCAGCTTGCGCGAGTAGTTGATGAAGCCGCGCCCGGGCATGCCATGGGCACCGCCGCTGTCCAGGTAGCTGGACAGCTCGACGATCACCAGCCCGTCATGCTGCTCGCGTACCTTGGCCTGCAGGTAGCTGCTGTTGCGCTTGTCGGCGCGGGCCAGGTACTGCTGTTCATAGGCTTGCAGCGAGGCTGGCGGGGTGCCGCGCTGGTTGTCCTCGGTCAGCATCAGCAGGCGTTTCTCGACGATGGCGTCGAGCTTGGGCAGGTCGGGGAAGTGCACCACGTCGATGTTGACCAGCGGGCAGTCGCTCTCGCTGCAGCCGGGCTTGACGTGTTCCCAGGCCTCGCGCTTGACCTCGAGCGGGGCGCGGTAATTGGGCGTGAACAGGCTCTGGCAGGCGCCGAGCGCCAAGGCCAGAACGGCCACGGAAGTCAGTTTGACAAGCGTCATGTTGCCTCTTTCACAACGGTGATGATCGGCCTTGGACCGCCTGCGCGGCCTTCAGTTCGCCACTAAGCTAACAGAGAGCGGCGCGCCTGTCCCGGCTGCCCGAACGGTCGCCGGAAAGGGATGAAACCGGGCGGCGCGCAGAGTAGGATTGCGCGATGCGGTAAACGAGGTATCAAGGAGTTTGCATGACGGACACGTCAAATACTGTGCCCACCCAGGTCGAAATCGCCCGGCGTGAGCATCTGTTCAAGGGCTTCTACAAGCTCGACAAGCTGCACCTGCGCCACGAATTGTTCGCCGGCGGCATGAGCCGCGAGTTCACCCGCGAGCTGTTCGTGCGCCATGACGCCGTCTGTGTGCTGCCCTACGATCCGCAGCGCGACGAAGTGGTGCTGATCGAGCAGTTTCGAGTCGGCGCGGTGGGCAAGATCGATAATCCCTGGCTGATCGAGATGGTCGCCGGCCTGATCGACAAGGACGAGGAGCCGGAAGAGGTCGCTCACCGTGAAGCCGATGAGGAAGCTGGCCTGACCTTCAGCGCGCTGTGGCCGATGACCTGCTACTTCCCCTCGCCAGGCGGCAGCGACGAGTACGTCCACCTGTTCCTGGGCCGTTGCATCAGCGAGGGCGCCGGTGGCCTGCATGGCCTGGAAGACGAGAGCGAGGACATCCGCGTGCGTGTCTGGGCATTCGAGGATGCCCTGCAGGCGGTGCGTGACGGGCGTATCTGCAACGCCGCCACGATCATTGGCCTGCAATGGCTGGCACTCAACCGTGACGAAGTTCGAGGTATGTGGAAGTGAACCTGCTGCGTGAGCGCTATCGGGTCGACCTGGTCGGGCTGCAGTCGGCCTGCGAGGCCAACTATGCCCGCCTGATGCGCCTGTTGCCGGAGATGCGCACCACGCAGAGCTCGCGCCGCATCGGCATGACCCAGGGCGACCAGATGCTCGGCGTGCTGGTGCTCGAAGTGCTGCTGGCCTGTCCCTATACCACCACCCTGAAGGTGCGCCAGGAGCACAGCCTGCCTTGGCTGCCGGTGCCCGAGCTGGAAGTGCAGGTCTACCATGACGCGCGCATGGCCGAGGTGGTCAGCGCCGAGCATGCCCGCCGCCTGCGCAGCATCTACCCGTACCCCAACACGGCAATGCACCAGCCGGACGAGAAGGCCCAGCTCAACCTGTTTCTCGGCGAATGGCTGAGCCACTGCCTGGCCTGCGGCCACGAACTGGAAGCGGTGCGCTGAAATGTGATGCGCGTCGGTTTCGAGTACTTGCTCGAAACCGATCCGCCGCCATAATCGGTGCTGAATCCGTTCGAGGAGACGGCCGTTGCCGCAACCACACTCACTTCCGTCACCCATCCATGTGGTGCAACTGACTGACGCCCACCTGTTCGCCGATCCGGCGGGCACCTTGCTGGGCCTGAATACCCGCGCAAGCCTCGGGCATGTGATCGAGCAGGTGCGCCGCGAGCAGGCGCGCATCGACCTGCTGCTGTGCACGGGCGATCTGTCGCAGGATGCCAGCGTCGCCTCCTACCATGCTTTCAGCGAGTTGACTTCGAAGTTGGGGGCGCCGGCGCGCTGGCTGCCGGGCAATCATGACGAGGCCCAGGTGATGCAGACCGTGGCGCCGGAGCTGGTGCAGGCGGTGACGGACATTGGCCAATGGCGCATCGTCATGCTCGATTCGGCAGTGGTGGGTGCCACCTTCGGTTTGTTGGCTGACGACCAGTTGGCGGTGCTTGACCAGGCTCTGGACGGGGCAGGCGAGCGCCATTGCCTGGTGTGCTGCCATCACCAACCGGTGGATATCGGTTGTGCGTGGATTGCACCGATCGGGTTGCGCAATGCCGATGAGTTGTTGAAGCGCTTGCGCAGTTATCCACAAGTGAAGGCGCTGCTTTGGGGGCATATTCACCAGGAGTGGGATGAAGAGCGCGATGGTATCCGTTTCCTTGCCACGCCATCGACCTGCATTCAGTTCGCGCCGCGCAGCGAGGATTTCAAGGTGAGCGAGGAGCAGCCGGGCTACCGCTGGTTGCGGCTGCATGCCGACGGGCGGTTGGAGACTGGCGTGGAGCGGGCGCGCGATTTCGAGGTGAAGCTGGACTTCGATAGCCCAGGCTATTAAATGCGTCGCGTTTCCTGTGGGAGCGGGTTTACCCGCGAACACCGGCGAAGCCGGTGCCAGCCACCGCAGCGCTTGCTTCGCGGGTAAACCCGCTCCCACAGGGGGCAGTACCTTGTCCCAGATTTTGTTGCGAAAATCCCCACGCTGCGCCAATGCCCTTCGAACGCGCTACACTGCGCGTCTTTGCGTCCGGGGGCAGCATGTCGGGTTCCATCCTCTATATTCATGGCTTCAACAGCTCGCCGCTGTCGAAGAAGGCGCGCCAGCTCGAGGCGGTGATGCAGCGGCTCGGCCTGGCCGACCAACTGCGCGTCCCGGCCCTGCACCACCACCCGCGCCAGGCCATCGCCCAGCTGGAGGCCGCCATTGCCGAGCTCGGTGCCCCCTTGCTGGTCGGCAGCTCCCTCGGCGGCTACTATGCCACTCACCTTGCCGAGCGCCACGGCCTCAAGGCCCTGCTGGTCAACCCGGCGGTCGGCCCGCACCGCCTGTTCGACGGCTACCTCGGCACCCAGCGCAACCTTTATACCGATGAGGCCTGGGAGCTGACCCACGACCACGTGGACGCCCTGGCCGAACTGGAAGTGCCGCCGCCGCAGGACGCCGCCCGCTATCAAGTGTGGTTGCAGACCGCCGATGAAACACTGGACTATCGCCACGCCGAGCGCTATTACCGCGCTTGTGCCCTGCGTATCCAGGCCGGCGGCGACCACAGCTACCAGGGCTTCGCCGAACAGCTCCCGGCCCTGCTGGCCTTCGCCGGCATTGCCCGTGGGCAGTATGCGGCGCTGGATTTTTCTGTATTTTGACTTTTGCATTCACCAGACTGACGACGAGAACCCATGGCCAATCCCAGCGCTAGCGCCTATAACGCAGACGCCATCGAAGTCCTCTCGGGCCTTGACCCGGTCCGCAAGCGGCCGGGCATGTACACCGACACCAGCCGGCCCAACCACCTGGCCCAGGAAGTCATCGACAACAGCGTCGATGAAGCCCTGGCAGGCCACGCCCGCTCGGTGCAGGTGATCCTGCATGCCGACCACTCGCTGGAGGTCAGCGACGATGGCCGCGGCATGCCGGTGGACATCCACCCCGAGGAAGGCGTTTCCGGCGTCGAGCTGATCCTCACCAAGCTGCACGCCGGCGGCAAGTTCTCCAACAAGAACTACCAGTTCTCCGGCGGCCTGCATGGCGTCGGTATCTCGGTGGTCAACGCCCTGTCGAGCCAGGTGCGGGTGCGCGTGAAGCGCGACGGCAACGAGTACCAGATGACCTTCGCCGACGGCTTCAAGGCCAGCGAGCTGGAAGTGGTCGGCACCGTCGGCAAGCGCAACACCGGCACCAGCGTGTACTTCACCCCTGATCCGAAGTACTTCGACTCGCCGAAATTTTCCATCAGCCGCCTCAAGCATGTGCTCAAGGCCAAGGCCGTGCTGTGCCCGGGGCTGTCCATCAGCTTCGAGGACAAGGGCACCGGCGAGAAGGTCGAGTGGCACTACGAGGACGGCCTGCGTTCCTACCTGATCGACTCGGTCAGCGAGTACCTGCGCCTGCCTGACGAGCCATTCTGTGGCAGCCTGGCCGGCAACAAGGAAGCCGTGGACTGGGCCTTGCTGTGGCTGCCCGAAGGCGGCGACAGCATCCAGGAAAGCTACGTCAACCTGATCCCCACCGCCCAGGGCGGCACCCACGTCAACGGCCTGCGCCAGGGGCTGCTGGACGCCATGCGCGAATTCTGCGAGTTCCGCAACTTGCTGCCACGCGGGGTCAAGCTGGCGCCCGAGGACGTCTGGGAGCGCATCAGCTTCGTGCTGTCGATGAAGATGCAGGAGCCGCAGTTCTCCGGCCAGACCAAGGAGCGCCTGTCGTCCCGCGAGGCGGCGGCGTTCGTCTCCGGCGTGGTCAAGGACGCATTCAGCCTGTGGCTCAACGCCCATCCCGAGCTGGGCATGCAACTGGCCGAGCTGGCCATCAGCAATGCCGGCCGTCGCCTGAAAGCAAGCAAGAAGGTCGAGCGCAAGCGCATCACCCAGGGCCCGGCGCTGCCCGGCAAGCTGGCCGACTGCGCAGGCCAGGATCCGATGCGCGCCGAGCTGTTCCTGGTCGAGGGTGATTCCGCCGGCGGTTCGGCCAAGCAGGCGCGGGACAAGGAATTCCAGGCGATCCTGCCGCTGCGCGGCAAGATCCTCAACACCTGGGAAGTCGATGGCGGCGAAGTCCTGGCGAGCCAGGAAGTACACAACATCGCCGTGGCCATCGGTGTCGACCCGGGTGCCACCGACCTTTCGCAACTTCGCTACGGCAAGGTCTGCATCCTCGCCGACGCCGACTCCGACGGCCTGCACATCGCCACCCTGCTGTGCGCGCTGTTCGTCCAGCACTTCCGTCCGCTGGTCGAGGCCGGGCACGTCTACGTGGCCATGCCGCCGCTGTACCGCATCGACCTGGGCAAGGAGATCTACTACGCCCTGGACGAAGCCGAACGCGACGGCATCCTCGACCGTCTGGTCGCCGAGAAGAAGCGCGGCAAGCCGCAGGTCACCCGATTCAAGGGCCTGGGCGAGATGAACCCGCCGCAGCTGCGCGAGACCACCATGGACCCGAACACCCGGCGCCTGGTCCAGCTCACCCTGGACGACCTGCAGGGCACCACCGAGATCATGGACATGCTGTTGGCCAAGAAACGCGCCGGTGACCGCAAGAGCTGGCTGGAGACCAAAGGCAACCTGGCCGAGGTCCTGGTTTGATTCGTCCGCTGCTCATGGCCTGCCTGGCGCTGTTCGCCCTGCAGGCCCAGGCCGGCGACTGGCCGCAGCTCAAGCTCAGCGGCGAGCACGTGGTCGATGGCATGCGCGGCGGCAACCTGTCGGGCTTGGCCTGGTGTCGGGGGGCGTTGTGGGCGGTGTCCGACCGCGATGACGATCGCATCTACCGCCTGGACCAGGAGGGCGCGGCCTGGCAGGCCCAGCCGCTGACCTTCACCCCGCCGCCGGCCCCCGATACCGGGTTGCCCTGGGGGCTGAAGTCGCGCAACTGGGCGGCGTCGTATATTCGTGGCGGCGCGCTGGATTTCGAAGGCATCACCTGCGACCAGGCCGGCAACCTGTTCATCGTCAGCGAGGCCCAGGCCGCCGTGCTGCAACTGCCTGTGGACGGCGAGCCGGACTGGCTGCGGATCGACCAGGCCATGGTGCGCCAGGCGCGGGCCAGCGGCATGCTGCTGCATTTCAACGCCCTGTTCGAAGGGTTGGCGATCAACCCGGCGGGCGATCGCCTGTGGCTGGCCGCCGAGCGCGAGCGACGCGGGCTGCTCGCCGTGCAGCGCCAGCAATCGGTATGGACCTGCGGGCGCGGCTGCGTGCTGCTCAGTGAAGCCGGCGTGGAAATGCAGCCGCCGCAATTCCCCGAGGCACGCCCGGTTTCCCGCGACTTCGCCGACCTGGCCTGGTTCGAGGGCAAGCTGTTCACCCTCGAGCGCAACGCCTACCGTATTTGCCGGCGCGACGCCGACAGTGGCGCCGTGGAGCGCTGCTGGTCGTTCGCCGCCGACGCCCTGGTGGAATCGCGTCGCTATTCACAGCCCTATGGCCTGGCCGAGGCGCTGGTGATCGACAAGGACGGCGCCTGGATCGGCGTGGACAACAACGACCGGCCGCGGTCGGACGGTGAAACGCGGCCGGTCGTCTGGCGCTTCGGTGCGCCGGCCGGCGGCTGGAGCGCCAAGCCATGAGCCAGCCAGCGGGCAAGCGGGCGGGCAGGGTGCTGATGATCGTCGCCTGGGCGGCGGCGATGTTCCTGGCCACGCGCTTTTTCGGCCAATGGGAGGCGCGTCAGCAAAATCCCAACACCGTGGTGCAGAGCGAGCAGGGCGACGGCTTCGTCGAAGTACGCCTGCTGAGCAACGGCCAGGGCCATTTCGTCGCCGACGGCGCGATCAATGGCAGGGTGGTGCATTTCATGCTCGATACCGGCGCCACCGATGTGGCGATCCCCGAGGCGCTGGCCCGCGACCTGGACCTGGCCCGCGGCGCCCCGGTGCAACTGAGTACCGCCAATGGCCGCACCGAAGGCTACCGCACCCGGCTCGACAGCCTGCAGCTGGGTGATATCCACCTGCGCGACGTGCGCGCGCTGGTGGTGCCGGGCCTGGATGGCCAGGCCGTGCTGCTGGGCATGAGTGCCCTGAAACAACTTGAATTTACCCAGCGCGGCGGCACCATGCTGCTGCGCCAGAACCTGAAATGACGAGGCCCGCATGAGCGACTCACTCGAACTCAGCCTTGAAGGCGTCGAACGCCGTTCCCTGGCTGACTTCACCGAACAGGCCTACCTCAACTACTCCATGTACGTGATCATGGACCGTGCCCTGCCGCACATCGGCGACGGCCTCAAGCCGGTGCAGCGCCGCATCGTCTATGCCATGAGCGAGTTGGGGCTGGACGCCGACTCCAAGCACAAGAAGTCGGCGCGTACCGTCGGCGACGTGCTCGGCAAGTTCCACCCCCACGGCGACTCGGCGTGCTACGAGGCCATGGTGCTGATGGCCCAGCCGTTCAGCTACCGCTACACCCTGGTCGATGGCCAGGGCAACTGGGGTGCGCCGGACGATCCGAAGTCGTTCGCCGCCATGCGTTACACCGAGGCGCGCCTGTCGCGCTATTCCGAAGTGCTGCTCAGCGAGCTGGGCCAGGGTACCGTCGACTGGGTGCCGAACTTCGACGGTACCCTGCAGGAGCCGGCGGTGCTGCCGGCGCGTCTGCCGAACATCCTGCTCAACGGCACCACCGGCATCGCCGTGGGCATGGCCACCGACGTGCCGCCACACAACCTGCGGGAAGTGGCCAGCGCCTGCGTGCGCCTGCTCGACGAGCCCAAGGCCACCATCGAGCAGTTGTGTGAGCACATCCAGGGCCCGGACTACCCGACCGAGGCCGAGATCGTCACCCCCCGCGCCGATATCCTCAAGCTCTACGAGACCGGCAAGGGTTCGATCCGCATGCGCGCGGTGTACCGCGTCGAGGACGGCGACATTATCGTCACCGCGCTGCCGCACCAGGTCTCCGGGGCCAAGGTGCTGGAGCAGATCGCCGCGCAGATGCAGGCCAAGAAGCTGCCGATGGTCGCCGACCTGCGCGACGAGTCGGACCACGAGAACCCTTGCCGCATCGTCATCATCCCGCGTTCGAACCGCGTCGATGCCGCCGAGCTGATGCAGCACCTGTTCGCCACCACCGACCTCGAGAGCACCTACCGGGTCAACGTCAACATCATCGGCCTTGACGGCCGTCCGCAGCTGAAGAACCTGCGCGCGCTGCTGCTGGAGTGGCTGGAGTACCGGATCGGTACCGTCCGTCGCCGCCTGCAGCACCGCCTGGACAAGGTCGAGAAGCGCCTGCACCTGTTGGAAGGCTTGCTCACCGCGTTCCTCAACCTGGATGAAGTGATCCATATCATCCGCACCGAGGAGCACCCCAAGCAGGCCCTGATCGCCCGTTTCGACCTGACCGAGATCCAGGCCGACTACATCCTCGAGACCCGCCTGCGCCAGCTGGCCCGTCTGGAGGAGATGAAAATCCGTGGCGAGCAGGACGAGCTGCTCAAGGAACAGAAGCGCCTGACCACCCTGCTGGGCAGCGATGCCAAGCTGCGCAAGCTGGTGCGCAGCGAGCTGATCGAAGACGCCGAAACCTATGGCGACGACCGCCGCTCGCCGATCGTCGAGCGCGCCGAGGCCAAGGCCCTGTCGGAAAATGAGCTGATGCCGACCGAGCCGGTCACCGTGGTGCTGTCGGAGAAGGGCTGGGTGCGTTGCGCCAAGGGCCACGACATCGATGCCACCGGGCTTTCGTACAAGGCCGGTGACGGCTTCAAGGCCGCTGCCGCCGGACGCTCCAACCAATTCGCCGTGCTCATCGACTCCACCGGCCGCAGCTACTCACTGGCCGCCCACAGCCTGCCGTCGGCTCGTGGCCAGGGCGAGCCGCTGACCGGTCGCCTGACCCCGCCGCCCGGCGCCACCTTCGAGTGCGTGCTGCTGCCGGAGGACGACGCCCTTTACGTGGTGGCCTCCGACGCCGGCTACGGTTTCGTGGTCAAGGGTGAGGACCTGCAAGCCAAGAACAAGGCCGGCAAGGGTCTGCTCAGCCTGCCCAACGGCGCCAAGGTGATGACCCCGCGCCCGGTGGCCGACCGCGAGCAGGACTGGCTGGCCGCGGTGACCACCGAAGGCCGTCTGCTGGTGTTCAAGGTCGCCGACCTGCCGCAGCTGGGCAAGGGCAAGGGCAACAAGATCATCGGCGTGCCGGGCGACCGGGTGGCCAGTCGCGAAGAGTATGTGACCGACCTGGCGGTGATCAGCGAGGGCTCGACCCTTGTATTGCAGGCTGGCAAGCGTACCCTTTCCTTGAAGCCGGATGATCTCGAGCATTACAAGGGTGAACGGGGGCGTCGTGGTAGCAAATTGCCACGTGGCTTCCAGCGCGTCGACGGGCTGATGGTGGAAACCCCGGCCTGAGTGGATGGACCGTCTGCTGCGGCATTTTCGACGCCGCTTCAGGCGGAAATGCTGGAGTCTGGCGGTTATTTCACGGATGATAGTGCCCGCGTGGCGCCGGCGTGGCCGTGTGCCAGGATGAATCTACATGAGTATCACTGCGGTCAGTCTGGTGACGGCCGCCTGGATGGGATGAATGAAATTTCCGCGCCTTCCATTTGCGCTGCTGATGACTGGTTTGCTGGGCCTGAGCGGATGCAGCATGCATCAGCCGGTCGCCCTGTATCAGCTCGACAGTGGTGAACCCGGCCAGCCGACCCAGGCGGCGGGCATGGCGGTGGTGCTCGGCCCGGTATCGGTGGCCGACTACCTGCAACGCGAGACCTTTCTCCAGCGTCAGGCCGACGGCAGCCTGACGGCGGCCACCGATGGCCGCTGGGCCGGTAGCCTTTCGTCGGATATCGACCAGTTGCTGGTGCGCCAGCTGGCTTGGCGCCTGGACAGCCAGCGCGTGGTGTTGGCGCCGGCGAGCGCCGGCTTCACGCCGGACGTGCAGGTGCTGTTGTCGATCACCCGCCTGGACTCGGGCAAGAACCAGCCGGCGATCCTGGATGCCCAGTGGCGCGTGCTGGACCGCCGTGGCCAGGTGCGTGACAACCGTATCATCCACCTCGAGCAACCCCACGCGGGCACCGAGTCGGCGCAGGTCCAGGCCCAGGGGCAATTGCTGCAGAAGCTGGCCGAACAGCTGAGCACCGCGGTCAAGCCACTGGCCAATCAGCCGGCCATCGCCGAGGAGACGCCACGCAAGCAGGCGGCGCCGGTGCAGGTGAAGAAAGAGCCAGAGAAGCCGAAGATTCCAATGGCTTCGCCGATTCGTACCGATATGGAAGTGTTCCGCTTCTGATGTCCGCAGCCACAAAAAAGCCCGCAGCGATGCGGGCTTTTTTGTGGCTGTGTGCTCGGGACGACGTTATCGGATCGGCGTGGGAGCGGGCTTGCCCCGCGATAGGGCTTCCAAGACAGCAACATCGCCTGCCCCGACGCTATCGCGGGGCAAGCCCGCTCCCACGCAAATCCTGGATCAGTCGTCGCGCTCAGGCCCGCCGCTCATGCATCCGTGCCAGCTGGCGCTCCAGCATCGACGGGTAAGGCTCCATCAGGCGTTCGACACAGCAGGCGCCCTCGGGGCTTGCGATCGGCCGAATACGCGCACGCTGGCGCACAAGGGCGTCATCACTGATGCGGCGCTCGACCAGCAGCAGGTTGCGGCTGTGCTGCGACAGGGCCAGGGCGTCCTGGGCCTGCTCGGTCATCAGCAGGTCGACCTGATCCATGCCTTGCAGGTCGTCGGCCAGTACCAGGCCCAGTTGCAGTTGCAGGGTGATGCCGCTGTCGGCCACCTCGATCTGCAGGGCGTGGCCCAGGGCACGCAGCAGCTCGCCACAGCAGATGGCGTTGGTCAGGTAGTCCTCGCCGCAATCGCGGCTGTGGAACAACAGCAGGGTGCTGCCGTCGTTCAGGGTGTGGACTTCCCCTTCGTACAGCGAAGCGGCCTGGTCCAGGCAGTCGCGGTAGCGTTCCAGCAATTCGGTCAGGCGGGTGCGTGGCAGGCGGCGCAGTTGCTCCTGAGAGCCCAGCTGCACGGCCAGCACGGCACTGAACTGCGGCTCGTCGGACTCGACGATGACAGGCTTGGCCGGGGCGCTTTGCTCATCCATCAGGTCGGCGAAGGCGTCGTCGTCCTCGTCGTGATCGACAGTCTGTAGCGCCGCATTCGTCCGTGGGGCGAGCTTGGCAGCGGGCGCGTCGTCGAAATCGTCTTCCTCGTCTTCTTCCTCCGGCTCCGGTGGCGGCGGTGGGGCGAGGCGGGCGTGCAGCTGGCGCGCCAGGTCGCCGATTTCGTCCTGGCGGTCGGTGCCCGGCGTGTACGGGTGCGGGTCGCGCAACCAGACGCGCAGTTGCAGCAGCGGGGTCGAGATGAAGCGGCCCAGGCGCAGGCTGAGGGTCAGGGCAAGGGCCAGCAGGATCGCGGCGAGAATGCCCATGCTCTGCAGGCTGATCAGCATCGGCTGCTGGAACTGGCTCATGTCCAGGCTGATGCGCAGTTGACCGGCGGTCACGTCCTGGAAGGTGATCTTGGTCTGGTAGACCCCTTCGGTTTCGCCCAGCAGGCTGTTGCGCGGGCGCTGGCCGGCCTCGGCGAGGATGCGGTTGTCCACGCTGTAGATGGCCGCATGGGCCACCAGCGGGTTCTTCACCAGGTTGCCCAGCAGCACGTTGAGGCTGAGGATGTCGTTGGACACCAGCAGCTCGGTGGCCGAGGTGGCGGTCTGGGTGGTCAGGCTCTGGCCGACGGCATCGGCCTGCTCGTGCATGGCCTGCTTGAACTGCAGGCCCATCACGCAGGCGTAGATCACCAGGGCCAGGGCCACCAGGAAGATGTTATGGCTGGCAATGCGCAGGGCCAGTGGGATTCGGCGCTGGCTCAGGGCTCGGTAGATCATCAGGAAGAAGTTGTCGGGTTTTACGGGCGTGGGCCGGTTCACAGAGCTCGGCTCTTTATGGCGAGAAAGTTGCTGCGCAGTATAGCGATACGTGTTTTGTCGGCAAAGTATCGTTGGCGCCCGATGGTCATGGAAAATCGGTAGAATGCGCATTTTTCATCGAGTTGGAGCCCCGGTCTTGCGCGAAATCGTCCTGATCAACATCACTGGTGAAGACCGTCCGGGTCTCACTGCGGCCATCACCGGCGTCCTGCTCCAGGGCGGTGTGAACATTCTCGACATCGGCCTGGCGGTCATGCACGGCACCCTGTCGTTCGGCATCCTGGTCGATATCCCCGACAACGAAGTGGCCACCGCGCTGCTGCAGAGCGTGCAGTCCAAGGCTCACGAACTGGACTTGCAGGCCCGCTACACTCCCATTTCCGAGGCCGACTACCAGCACTGGGCCGACAGCCAGGGCGAGGCGCGCCATATCGTCACCCTGCTCAGCCGCCGGGTGACCCCGCAGCAGTTGCAGCGGGTCAGCGCGATCATCAGCCAGTATGGCCTGACCATCGAGCGCATCGAGCGGCTGTCCGCCCGCGTGGCGCTGGACGCCCCGACCGACAAGGGCAAGTCCGCGCTGGAAATTTCCGTGCGCGGCGAGGCCAGCGATGCCCAGGCCTTGCGCGCCGACTTCTTTGCGCTGTCCGAAGAGCTGAACATTGACATCGCTTTCCAGCGCGACGACCTGTTCCGCCGCAACCGCCGCCTGGCGGTGTTCGACATGGACTCGACCCTGATCGAGGCCGAAGTGATCGACGAGTTGGCCAAGGCCGCCGGCGTCGGCGAGCAGGTGGCGGCGATCACCGAGCGCGCCATGCGTGGCGAGCTGGATTTTCGCGCCAGCTTCAAGGAGCGCATGGCCTTGCTCAAGGGGCTGGACGTCAGCGTGCTCGACCAGATCGGCGCCTCGCTGCGCCTGACCGAGGGTGCCGAGCACCTGTTTGCCGAGCTCAAGCGCCTGGGCTACAAGACCGCCATCCTCTCCGGTGGCTTCACCTACTTTGCCAAGCAGGTGCAGGCGCGCCTGGGCATCGACTACGTGTTCGCCAATGAACTGGAGGTGGTCGACGGCAAGGTGACCGGCGTAGCCGTCGAGCCGATCGTCGATGCCCAGCGCAAGGCCGACCTGCTGCAGCAACTGGCCAGCGAGGAGGGCCTGCAGCTCGAGCAGACCATCGCCGTCGGTGATGGCGCCAACGACTTGCCGATGCTGTCCCTGGCCGGCCTGGGCGTGGCCTTCCGCGCCAAGCCGCTGGTGCGTCAGTCGGCCAAGCAGGCGATCTCGACGCTGGGCCTGGACGGCGTGCTGTACCTGCTCGGCGTGCGCGATCGCGAAGCGCGCGGCTGATCTTGAGCCCCGGGGCCGCGTTGCGGCCCTTTCGCGGCACAAGGCCGCTCCTACAGAAAGCCGCAATACCCTGTAGGAGCGGCCTTGTGCCGCGAAAGGGCTGCAACGCAGCCCCAATAAAAAGGCCCTGCATGATTCGCATCATGCAGGGCCTTTTGCTTACCGGATGCTCAGGCCTGGGTCGGCTGCGCCAGCAACTCACCCATGCGTACCGCAGAGCCGGCACCCAGGCTCTCGGCCCACTTCACCTGCTCCGGCCCGAACAGCACGATGGCGGTGGAACCCAGCTTGAAGCGACCCAGTTCGGCACCCTTTTCCAGGTGGATCGGCGCACGGCTGGCTTCGTCGTAGCGGAAGGTCTTCAGCTCGCGCTTCGGCGGCGTGACCAGGCCGGCCCAGACGGTCTCGATCGAGGCGACGATCATCGCGCCGACCAGCACCACGGCCATCGGCCCGCGCTCGGTGTCGAACAGGCAGACCACGCGCTCGTTGCGGGCGAACAGCTCAGGAACGTTTTCCGCGGTGGTCTGGTTGACCGAGAACAGCCGACCCGGCACATAGACCATCTCGCGCAGGGTACCGGCCAGCGGCATGTGCACGCGGTGGTAGTCCTTGGGCGACAGGTAGATGGTGGCGAACTCGCCGCCCATGAACGGTGCGGCCAGGGCCGGATCGCCGCCCAGCAGCTCCAGGGCGCTGTAGCCGTGGCCCTTGGCCTGGAAAATGCGGCCGTGCTCGATCGGGCCGAGCTGGCTGACGGCGCCATCGGCTGGGCAGAGGATCGCGCCGGGGGTTTCGTCCAGCGGACGGGCTCCCGGCTTGAGGGCGCGGGTGAAGAAGGCGTTGAAGTGCTCGTAGGCGCTGAGGTCTTCGACCAGTGCCTCGGACATGTTCACCTGGTAGCGCTTGGCGAACCAGGCGGTGAAGGCGTTCTTGAACCAGCGTGCGCGGCACTCGGCGACGCAGCCGGCGAGCCGCGACAACAGGTGGTGCGGCAGCAGGTACTGGCTGATGATGAACAAGCGGGATTTCATTGAGCGTCCTTAAACTTCGACGGGCGTGTCGGGGTGGTTGCCCCATTCGCCCCAGGAACCGGCATAGCCCTTCACCCGTGGATAGCCGAGGGCCTTGGCCACGAGGTAGGTGAAGCCGGAGCGGTGGTGGGTCTGGCAGTGGGTGATCACTTCCTTGTCGGGGGTGATCCCCAGGTTTTGCAGGACTTCGGCGATGTCCTTGCGGATGCGCAGGTGGTTGTTGAGGTCCATGCCGGCGGTCCACTCGAAGTTGATCGCGCCGGGGATGTGCCCGCCCTTGGCCGCCAGGACTTTCTCGCCGCTGTATTCCAGCGGCCCGCGGGCGTCCCAGATGACCAGGTCGGCGGCGCCCAGGCGGCTCTGCAGGTACTCGCGGGTGGCGGTGGGTTCGCCATGCAGGTGCAGGTTCACCGGGCCGCCGGCGACTTCAGGCGTGTCAGTGGACAGCTTGTCCGCCGGCCAGGCCTGGATGCCACCGTTCAGGTAGTGGTAACCCTTGTGGCCGATGACGTCGAGCAGCCAGATGAAGCGCCCGGCCCAGCCGCCGCCCTCGTCGTCGTAGACCACGTAGACCGCATCGTCGCGGTGGCCGAGTTCACCGAACAGCTTTTCCAGGTCTGCCCGGGCCGGCAGCAGGCCGGGGGCCGGGGGCTGGCCCAACTGGGTGCGTTTCGGGTCGACGAAGCGGGCTCCGGGGATATGCCCGCTGCCATAGCGGTTGGCGCTGGTCAGGTCGACCAGGATCAGCCGTGGCGAATCCAGGCGCGGCAGCAGGTCCTCGGCTTCGATCACCAGGGGCAGGCCGGAAAAGTCAGTCATCCACGTTCTCCAGGGTGGAAAGAGGGGCGATTGTAGCGCAAGGGTCAGGCATTGCGGGTGGCAAACACGGCCAGGGCGCGTTCCACGCATTGCGCGGTCTTGCCGAACGCCTGCACGCTGACGTCGGCCAGCGGCTTGCCGTCCTGGTCGGCCACTGCCAGCATCAGTACCTGGTCACCCACCGCCAGCGAGCGCAGCAACAGGTGCTCGCCGCGGAAGAAGGCGCGCAGCGGTGCCGGCAGCAGGGCGCTGAACTGGGCATGATTGTCGGGCGTCAGGCGCAGTTGCCCGGCTTTTGCCATCAACTTTTGCAACAATTTGTTCTGCGCAACGGGCAACGCCATGGCGGCAGCCTCGCGTGGCAGGCCGGCGGTCTGCTGCACGCGCAGGTAATCAGTGGCCTTGTCCAGGCTCAGCAGCATGATGCGCTGCATGCCGCAGGCCAGCAGGGCGTCGCGGGCCTGGGTGGCCAGGTGCACGGCGTTGCTGAACGGGCTGGGCTGGGCCAGCAGTTCCTGGCACAGCGCGCGCCAGCGGCCGAGGTCCTCGGTACTGGGTGGCGGCGGGGTGAGCATGTCCGGGTGCGGCCGGCGCTGGTGCCAGGGCCAGATCAGCGCCTCGGCCGGGTGGAACAGCGCATGCCGGGCGTGATGGCGGGCACTGGCCGCGGCCTGCTGGTGGACCTGCTGCTGGACATCGTCCAGGGTGGTCTGCAGGTACAGCGCGGTGAGCAACTGCCAGCGCAGCAGGTGCGGGTTGTCCCAGCCCACCTGGGCGGCCAGGGCCAGGCCGTTGGCCAGCAGCACGGTGTTGGGCGGCTGGTTGAACCAGCGGCGCAGGGCCGGCTCGTCGTCCAGGCGCTGCTGCTGGGCCAGCGGGTCCTGCTCGCGGGCGATGTTCAGCACCAGGGCGAGTTGTTCGCGCTCTTCAAGCAGCAGGCGGTAGCCCTGGATGACCCACTCGGGTAGGCGCCAGTGTTCGGCCAGGCTTCGGCACAGTTGCATCAGGCGCACGCCGAACAATTCCTGCTCGACCACGGCGGCGTCCTCGCCCTTGTGGATGACCCGTAGCTCCCAGGTGTCGAGCAGCTTGGGGTAAGCCAGCGCCAGAGGCCACAGCGGCGAGAGGAACAGCAGGCTGCCCCAGTGAATCTCCTGCCAAAGCCGCGCCAGGCGGCTGGCGAACAGGCCGTTGGCCTGCTGGGTGGCGTGCTGGCTGATCAACAGGAACTGGCGCAGCACCGGCGGGATCTCGTCGCCCGGCATTGCTGGCAGGCGGGCCAGCAACTGGCTGGTGCGGGCCAGGCCAAGGCGGTTGAGGGCAATTTCCAGGCTTTCGGCCGGCTCCGCCTGGCTCGCGTTGGCCGAATGATTGGCCTCGCGCATCACGCACAGCACCAGTGCGGGGCTGTCCTGCATCAGTTCGGCGATGTCGCGCAGGGAGCGGCGGCTGTCGTTGATGGCCTGTAGAACACGGTCGTGGCTGTCTTTCGGCACCGGTACTCGATTCCCGTCGAGCAGCTTTATCCAGGCCTCTAGACTCGACGGAACCTGACTTGGCACCTTGGTTTCACTTGGCATATTGACATCAGTCCGAACTGGCTTTTCGCAATGAGTGGCTATAGTCTGGCGCAGTTCTGCCGATAAGTAGAAGAAGAGTTTTCAAGCTTCCGTTCCCTACCCTGACCACGACAGCAAGTGCTTCCAACTTATGGCTAAAATTATCGGCATCATCGTCGTATTCGCGAGCGTGCTCGGCGGCTACGTGCTTTCCCACGGCAAGATCGCGGCATTGATCCAGCCGTTCGAAGTGCTGATCATCGGCGGCGCGGCCTTTGGTGCGTTCCTCCAGGCCAACCCTGGTTACATGACCATGCATGTAATCAAGAAGTCGCTGAAGATGTTCGGCACCCGCTTCACCCACACCTTCTACCTCGAAGTGCTGGGCCTGGTGTACGAGATCCTCAACAAGAGCCGTCGTGAAGGCATGATGGCCATCGAGGGTGACATCGAGGACGCCGCGGCCAGCCCGATCTTTGCCAAGTACCCGGCCGTGCTGGGCGATGAGCGCATGACCGCGTTCATCTGCGACTACCTGCGGATCATGTCCACCGGCAACATGGCGCCCCATGAGCTCGAAGGCCTGTTCGACATGGAGCTGCTGAGCATGAAGGAAGAGCTGGAGCACCCGTCCCACGCGGTGACCGGCATCGCCGACGGCATGCCCGGCTTCGGTATCGTCGCGGCGGTACTGGGTATCGTGGTGACCATGGCCTCGCTGGGCGACGGCGACCAGAAGTCCATCGGCCTGCACGTGGGCGCGGCGCTGGTCGGTACCTTCTTCGGTATTCTCGCCGCCTATGGCTTCTTCGGCCCGCTGGCCAACGCCCTGCGCCACGATGCGAAAGAGGAACTGAACGTCTACGAGGCGATCAAGGCCTCGCTGGTGGCCTCGGCCTCTGGCATGCCGCCGTCGCTGGCGGTCGAGTTCGGTCGCAAGGTGCTGTACCCGGCGCACCGCCCGAGCTTTGCCGAGCTGGAACAAGCAGTACGCGGTCGCTAAGCCATGGAGAACAATCAGCCCATCATCGTCAAGCGCGTCAAGCGCTTTGGCGACGGCCATCACGGCGGCGCCTGGAAAATCGCCTTCGCCGACTTCGCCACGGCGATGATGGCGTTCTTCCTGGTGCTCTGGCTGCTGTCGACGGCCACGCCCGAGCAGAAGATCGCCATCGCCGGTTACTTCAAGGACCCGATCGGTTTCTCCGAGAGCGGCACGCCCTACATCATCGACCTGGGCGGCTCGCCGCAACTGGCGCCGGAAAAGACCATCAACCCGGAAGTGAAGTCCGAGCCGACCCCTGACACCAGCCTGCAGCTGGACAAGGACAAGGTCGAGACCATGGCCGAGCAGGTCGAGCGCGAGCGCCTCGAGCTCTTGCTGCAGGAGTTGCAGAACAAGGTCGAGGAAAACCCGCAGCTGCAGAAGTTCAAGGACCAGATCCTGTTCGAGATCACCCAGGACGGTCTGCGCATCCAGATCATGGACGCCGAGAACCGGCCGATGTTCGACCTGGGTAGCGCACGCCTGCAGCCGTATTTCGAGGACATCCTGCTGGCCATGGCCGACACCATCAAGGCGGTGCCGAACAAGATCAGCATCAGTGGCCACACCGACGCCAAGCCGTATTCCGGCACCGGCGACTTCGGCAACTGGGAACTGTCGGCCAACCGTGCCAACGCCGCGCGTCGGGCCCTGGTTGCTGGCGGCTATCCGGACGAGCAGGTGGCGCGGGTGGTCGGCTATGCCTCGTCGTCGCTGTTCGACCGGGCCAATCCGTTCAACCCGGTCAACCGCCGCATCGATATCATCGTCCTGACCAAGAAGGCCCAGCGTGATATCGAGGGTGAGCAGGGTGCGCCGGAGGCTACGCCACCGGCCACTGCAACGCCGCCTGCGGACGCTGCACCGGGGGCCTCCGCGGCGCCGAGCGATGCGCCTATGCAGCCGCGCGAACTGCGCCAGAAGCTGAACATCTTCGAGGATGGCGTGTTGAAGATGGATGAGGCCAAGGACCAGTAAATGAAAGGGGCCGCTTAGCGGCCCTTTTTCATTGCCAGCACCACGTTCAGCGTGGGAGCGGGCTTGCCCCGCGATGAGTCAATTGCAGGCAGTGCAAGTCAGTTGCTCCCACAAGCCTGCCCTGGCGCGCTCAGAAGCCCCGCCTGATCTTGGCCTTGAGATCGGCGTGAAAGAAATCCGCGTTATCCCTGTCCGACAGGCTCCCGGGTCCGGTCATCGAGGCCATGGCGCGGCCAAAGGTCTGCTCGTCATGGTAGGCCCGCACGAACAGCTCGATATGTTCCCGCTCGCGCATTGCTGGCCACCTGCCCAGGCACTCCGGCAGCTCGCCGCTGCCCGCGTGATAGAAACTCACCCGACGATTGGCCATGGCCGCGGCGCCCAACAGCCAGGTCGTCCACCAGTCGTCGACGGTGTGCTCGGACAGCACGCCGATCCAGTGGGTGGCATCGGCCATGTGCTGGCAGAAGCCGCCATGCAGGTCGTCCAGGGTCTGCCCTTCACTGTCGAAGGGCACCAGTTGGGTGGGAATGCCTTCGAGCAGGAGGCGTTCATTGAGGATGAAGGCATCGAGCCGCTCATCCCGGCGGTAACTGATGAATACCGGCATCCTTGTTGCCCTCCCTGATCAATACCGACGACAAGTCATGACGATCAGGGAAAGCAGGGGTAGGGACAATAGGTGACTGCGAAACCGGAACGGTCCTACCTAGCGCGGTAATATTTCCTACAGTCTAGGTAGGCAAACCTGCCCAATCAGTAGGTATCTTCCGGCAGGCTGGCGATGATCGAGCGGTAGCTGTTCATCCGCTGCTGGGTGACGCTGCCGTCCTCCAACGCCTTGAGCAGGGCACAACCGGGCTCGCGATCATGCTTGCAGTCGCGAAAGCGACAGTGGCCGATCAGTTCGCGGAATTCGATGAAACCATCCTCCACGTCGTCGCGGCTGACGTGCATCAGGCCGAACTCGCGGATGCCTGGCGAGTCGATCAGGTCACCGCCGTTGGGGAAGTGGTACAGCCGTGCGGTGGTGGTGGTATGCGTGCCCTGGCCGGACCACTCCGACAGGTCGCCGACCCGGGTACCGGCCTCGGGCAGCAGGCTGTTGACCAGCGAGGACTTGCCCACGCCGGATTGACCGACGAACACGCTGATATGGCCGTCGAGGGTTTCCTGCAGGCGTTGCATGCCATCGCCGTGGTGGGCCGAGACTTCCAGCAGCGGGTAGCCCAGGCCGCGGTAGACTTCCAGCATCGCGTGGAGGGTCGGACCGTTCTCGTCATTGATCAGGTCGGCCTTGTTCAGCAGCAGCAGCGGGCGGATGCCGGCATGCTCGGCGGCCACCAGGTAGCGGTCGATCAGGTTGGGGTGCGGCTCGGGCGCCGGGGCGAAGACAATGACGATCAGGTCGACGTTGGCCGCCACCGGCTTGAGCTGGCCGTGGTTGTTTGGCCGGCAAAGCTCGGTGCTGCGTGGCATCTGCGCGACGATCACGCCGATGCCCTGGTTGCCGGCGCGCCAGACCACGCGATCGCCGGTGACCAGCGCCGGCAGGTTGGCCCGCAGGTGGCAGCGGAAGACCTGACCGGCGGCCTCGCCGTCCTGGGCCTCGACCTCGACCTGCACGCCGAAGTGGGCGATCACCAGACCCAGCTGTTCCGGCCCCAGATCGCCACCCTCCAGCTCCTGCAGCACGTGCTGCTCGCGTTTGGCGGCGCGGGCGGCGCGCTCGCCCTGGATCTTTTCGATGCGCCAGTTCTGGCGGCGGTTGAGCTGGCGTTTGGCCATGAGGGTTCCGTGTCGGCGGGGCAGAAAGAAAACGGCGGGCAGTTTAGCACGGCGCGCCCACGAGCCGCCCCGCTAGGCTAATATGACGGGCTATTCGAGGAGCCTTTTCATGCAGAACCCACAGAACCTGATCTGGATCGATCTGGAGATGACCGGCCTGGACCCGGACAACGACGTCATCATCGAGATGGCCACCATCGTCACCGATAGCGAGCTGAACACCCTGGCCGAAGGCCCGGTGATCGCCATTCACCATAGCGACGAAGTGTTGGCGCGCATGGACGAGTGGAACACCCGCACCCACGGCGCCTCGGGCCTGACCCAGCGCGTGCGTGAGAGCAAGGTGAGCATGGCCGAGGCCGAGGCGCAGACCATCGCTTTCCTCGAGCAGTGGGTGCCGAAGGGCAAGTCGCCGATCTGTGGCAACAGCATCTGCCAGGACCGCCGTTTCCTCTATCGCCACATGCGCGAGCTGGAAAACTACTTCCACTATCGCAACCTCGATGTGTCCACGCTCAAGGAGCTGGCCGCGCGCTGGGCGCCGGAAGTGCGTGACAGCTTCAAGAAGGGCAGCACCCATCTGGCGCTGGACGATATTCGCGAGTCGATTGGCGAGCTGCGTCACTATCGCGAGCATTTCATCAAGGTCTGACCTTGCCGTGCGCCGACGATCGTCGGCGCGCCCCCTTTTGGTGCCCCGCGCGACTGGGTAGACTGCGCGCCTTTCCCGCACGGACCTGCACCATGTTGCTGATGCTCTACCTCATCGCCATCACCGCTGAAGCCATGACTGGCGCCCTGTCCGCCGGCCGTCGCGGCATGGACTGGTTCGGCGTGGTGCTGATCGCCTGTGTCACCGCGCTGGGTGGCGGCTCGGTGCGCGACGTGCTGCTCGGGCACTACCCGCTGACCTGGGTGAAGCACCCGGAGTACCTGGTGCTGACCAGCTTCGCGGCGCTGCTGACGATTTTCATCGCGCCCTTGATGCGGCATTTGCGGTCGCTGTTCCTGGTGCTCGATGCCCTGGGGCTGGTGGCGTTTACCCTGATCGGCTGCATGACCGCGCTGGAGATGGGGCAGGGGTTCCTGGTCGCTTCGATCAGCGGGGTGATTACCGGGGTGTTTGGCGGCATCCTGCGGGATATCTTCTGCAACGATATTCCGTTGGTGTTTCGGCGTGAGCTCTATGCCAGTGTGTCGTTTGCGGCGGCTTGGTTTTATCTTGGGTGTGTTTACTTCAAGGTGCCGGCGGAGCAGGCCATGTTGCTGACATTGTTTGGTGGTTTTCTGGTGCGGTTGTTGGCGATTCGGTTTCATTGGGAGATGCCGAAGTTTCATTACAACGATCAACAATAGATATAGCGCTGCGCTCTGAGGTGTTCAGTTGTTCTTGTGGGAGCCTGTTTGCCGGCAAGAGCATATAACTGTAGCTATACTGCCAGTGCCCCGATAATTGGCTCATGCCCGTTGATCTTGATCTTGATCTTGCTTCTAAGCGCGCGATAGTTCAGGCGCCGCCAATTGCGACTTCAGGAGCAAGAACGGAGCGAGGGAACCCCGGAGCGAAGCGTAGGGGCCGGATGAATGGAGCGAGGATTTTTTGGTTCCTTTTTGATCCTTCAAAAAGGGACCCGCCGTAAGGGCGGAAAGGTGACTTTGCGTCACTATCGCAAATGAATGCGCATATAACTTTCAAAACACACTCTCTCAAAGTCAAAGTCAAAGTCAAAGTCAAATGCGATCGGCGTGCGTTTTCATAGTTGTAAGCGCATTCATTAGCTATAATGACGCACAGTCACCCTTTCGCCCCCCGGCGAGTCACTTTTTGTCAAACGCGACAAAAAGTAACCAAAAAACGCTGCGCTCCATTCATCCGGCCCTACGCTTCGCTCCGGGTCCCCTCACTCCGGCCTTGCTCCCGGGAGGACCGCGCTGCAGGGCCCATCCTGGGCCCCAGCGCTTGACGGGCATCCATGCCCGTCACCTCCCTCCGCAAGGCCTGCGTTCGGCCTCCTGAAGTCGCGAAGGTACGGGCGGCGCCTGGGCTGATGCAGCTGTCGCTAGTGGGCTGTGGAGTTAATCTTTTGATCGCCAAAGCAAAGCCAAGCCAAGCCAAGCCAAAGCCAGAGCCAGCAAGCGTCAAAGGGCGTCGTGGCGAGCCAGCGCCCACTCCACGTGCTCGCGCACCAGCTCCGAAGGATCATCCCGTCGCGCGTTGAGCGCCTCCAACACGGGAATGGTCGAAGGGGCATTCCCCAGCCCCACCGCCAGGTTACGCAAAAACCGTTCATACCCCGCCCGCCGCAAGGGCGAACCCTCGGTGCAGCCGAGAAAACGCTTTTCATCCCACAGGAACAGCTCGGCCAGCTCGATATTGTCCAGCCCCCGGCGGGGCATGAAGTCGTCTTCGGTGGTGGTCTTGGCGAAACGGTTCCAAGGACAGACGATCTGGCAATCGTCGCAACCGAACACCCGGTTACCGATCAGTGGCCGCAGTTCCAGTGGAATGGCACCGCGCAATTCGATGGTCAGGTACGAAATGCAACGCCGCGCATCGAGCTGGTAAGGCCCGACGAATGCCTGGGTCGGGCAGATGTCCAGGCACGCCTGGCAGCGCCCGCAATGATCGCTGCCCTGCACGCCGTCAATCGGCAGCGGCAGGTCGACGAACAGCTCGGCCAGGAAGAAATAGCTGCCGGCCTTGCGGTTGAGCAGCAAGGTGTTCTTGCCGATCCAGCCCAGGCCGGCCTCCTGCGCCAGAGCCTTCTCCAGCACCGGGGCGCTGTCGACGAAGGCACGGTAGCCAAAGGGGCCGATGGCCTCCTGGATGCGGTCGGCGAAGTGCTGCACGCGCTTGCGCACCAGCTTGTGGTAATCGCGGCCCAGGGCGTAGCGCGAGATGTAGGCTTTTTCCGGCTCCGCCAGGCGCTTGGCCATCTGCGTGTCGCCGGGCAGGTAGTCCATGCGCAACGAAATCACCCGCAGCGTGCCGGGGATCAGCTCGGCCGGGCGCGAGCGCTTGTGGCCATGGTCGCCCATGTACTCCATCTCGCCGTTGTAGCCGGCCGCCAGCCAGCGCTGCAGGTGTTGTTCGTGCTCGCCAAGGTCGACGCCGGCGATGCCGACATGGGCAAAACCGAGTTCGCGGCCCCAATCCTTGATCGATTGGGCCAGTGAGACGATGTCTGGGAGGTTGGCGGACATGGATGAACAAGCATTACAAGCGGAGGTGCGTATAATTCTGCCAGACATCGGAGCCTTTGACCCCATGCCTCAGACCAAACACCCCCCATTGCTGCTGAGCAGCCTGACCTTGGCCGGGCTGCCACCCCGCGCCGCCGACGCCCACAAGGGCGATTTCGGCCATGTGCTGGTGATCGGCGGTGACCTGGGCACCGGCGGCGCAGTCATGCTCAGCAGCGAGGCGGCGCTGCGTTGCGGCGCCGGCCTGGTCAGCGTGGCGACCCGTGACGAGCACGTCGCCGCCGGGCTGGCCCGCCTGCCGGAGGTGATGTGGCAGGGCGTGAGCTCGGCCAACCAGTTGCTCGGCCCGCTCGCACGGGCCACGGTGCTGGTGGTCGGCCCCGGCTTGGGCCAGGCAGCCTGGGGCCGCAGCCTGCTGTCGGCGGTGACCCCTGCGCATCTGCCGCAGGTGTGGGACGCCGATGCCCTCAACCTGCTGGCCGCTGCGCCACTGGCGTTGCCCAGTGGCAGCATCCTCACCCCGCACCCGGGCGAGGCGGCGCGGCTGCTGGGCATCTCCACCGAGGCGGTGCAGGCCGACCGACCGGGGGCCGCGCGCAAGCTGGCGCGGCGCTATGCCAGCGTCTGCGTGCTCAAGGGCGCGGGCACGCTGGTGGCCGACCCGGCCGGGCAGCTGGCGCAGTGCGGGCGAGGGCATCCGGCCATGGCCGGTGCCGGGCTGGGCGATGTGCTCAGCGGCGTGCTGGCGGCGTTGCTGGCCCAGGGGCTGGACGCCTGGCAGGCTGCGTGCCTGGGCGTATGGCTGCATGCCTGCGCGGGCGAGCGCCTGGGTATCAAAGGTAGAGGGCTGGCGGCCAGCGATCTGGTCCCGGTTATTAGAGCGTTATTGGAGGAGCATTCAGCGTGTCAGGTGTAACCCTGTTTCTGGCCGACGAGCCAGCCACCGTCGCCTTTGGCGCCAAGCTGGCCGAAGTGACCCAAGGTCATGGCGTGATCTTTCTCGAAGGCGACCTGGGCGCCGGCAAGACCACGCTGTCCCGTGGCCTGATCCGTGGCCTGGGCCACGACGGCCCGGTGAAAAGTCCGACCTTCACCGTGGTCGAACCCTACGAAATCGGCGACATTCGCGCCTACCATTTCGACCTCTATCGCCTGGTCGATCCGGAGGAACTGGAGTTCATGGGCATTCGCGACTATTTCGAGGGCGATGCGCTGTGCCTGTTCGAATGGCCCGACAAAGGTGCGGGCGTTTTGCCAAAGCCTGACCTGACCATTACCATAAGCCCGCAAGCGGGCGGACGTTCGCTGAACCTGTCGCCGCAGGGGGCACGCGGCGAAGCCTGGTGTGCCGTTCTGGCCAAAGAATTCAAACAGTAAGTGGGGAAAGGTATGCGCATACGCGCACTGGTCGCTGTCGTTGGGCTGCTGCTGACCGCGGTGACCGTTGACGCTCTGGCCGTCACTCAAGTCAAGAGCATGCGCCTGTGGCGCGCTCCGGACAACACGCGGCTGGTCTTCGACCTGTCCGGGCCTGTGCAGCACAGCGTCTTCACCCTGACCGCACCCGATCGCCTGGTGATCGACATCAACGGCGCCACCCTGGGCGCGCCGCTGAACGTCTCCACCTCGAACACGCCGATCACCAGCGTGCGCTCGGCCCAGCGCACGCCCACCGACCTGCGCGTGGTGGTCGACCTGAAGAAGGCCGTCTCGCCCAAAAGCTTCGTCCTGGCGCCGAACGCCCAGTACGGCAACCGCCTGGTAGTCGACCTGTACGACCAGGAAGCCGACGCCGTTGCCGCCAGCAACCCGACCCCGCCACCGACGCCGCAGCCACCGGCCACCACGCCGGCGGTGCCGGTCACCCCGGCGCAGCCGGCGATCAAGCTGCCGCCAGCCCCGGCCGGCAAGCGTGACATCGTGGTCGCCATCGACGCCGGCCACGGCGGCGAAGACCCGGGCGCGTCCGGGTCGCGCGGCCAGCACGAGAAAGACATCGTGCTGGATATCGCCAAGGAGCTGCAGCGCCAGATCAACTCCGAGAAGGGCTACCGCGCCGAGCTGACCCGTACCGGCGACTACTTCATCCCGCTGCGCAAGCGCACCGAGATCGCCCGCAAGAAGGGTGCCGACCTGTTCGTCTCGATCCACGCCGACGCCGCGCCGTCGAAGGCCGCCTTTGGCGCCTCGGTGTTCGCCTTGTCCGACCGTGGCGCCACCTCCGAGACCGCTCGCTGGCTGGCCGATACGGAAAACCGCTCCGACCTGATCGGCGGTGCCGGCAACGTCAGCCTCGACGACAAGGACCGCATGCTGGCCGGCGTGCTGCTCGACCTGTCGATGACCGCCACCCTCAGCTCCAGCCTCAACGTCGGTCAGAAGGTGCTGGGCAACATGGGCCGGGTCACGCCGTTGCACAAGCAGCGTGTGGAACAGGCCGGGTTCATGGTGCTGAAGTCGCCGGACATTCCGTCGATCCTGGTCGAGACCGGGTTCATCTCCAATGCCAACGAGGCCGCCAAGCTGGCGACCCGCAGCCACCAGCAGGCGCTGGCGCGTTCGATCCACACCGGCGTGCGCCAGTTCTTCCAGCAGAACCCGCCACCGGGCACCTACATCGCCTGGCTGCGCGACAGCGGCAAGATCGCCCAGGGGCCGCGTGAGCACACCGTGCGCCCCGGCGAGACACTGGCGATGATCGCGGTGCGCTACCAGGTCAGCGTTGCCAGCCTGCGCAGCAGCAACAGCCTGAAGACCGACGAGCTCAAGGTCGGCCAGCACCTGGACATCCCCACCACCGCCCTGGCGTCCCAGCAATGAGTGGCGGTTCGCGCATCCAGCTGCTCAGCCCGCGGCTGGCCAACCAGATCGCCGCCGGCGAGGTGGTCGAGCGCCCCGCGTCGGTGGCCAAGGAGCTGCTGGAAAACAGCCTCGACTCCGGTGCCCGGCGCATCGAGGTCGAGGTCGAGCAGGGCGGCGTGAAGCTGCTGCGGGTGCGCGACAACGGCAGCGGCATCGCCCCGGACGACCTGCCGCTGGCCCTGGCGCGTCACGCCACCAGCAAGATCCGCGAGCTGGAAGACCTCGAAGGCGTGCTCAGCCTCGGTTTTCGCGGCGAGGCCCTGGCCTCGATCAGCTCGGTGGCACGCCTGACCCTGACCTCGCGCACCGCCGACGCCAGCGAAGCCTGGCAGGTGGAAACCGAAGGGCGCGAGATGACGCCGCGGGTGCAGCCCGCCGCGCATCCGGTCGGCACCTCGGTCGAAGTGCGCGACCTGTTCTTCAACACCCCGGCCCGGCGCAAGTTCCTCAAAGCCGAGAAGACCGAATTCGATCACCTGCAGGAAGTGATCCGGCGCCTGGCGCTGGCGCGTTTCGACGTCGGCTTCCACCTGCGCCACAACGGCAAGACCATCTTCAGCCTGCACGAAGCAGCCGACGAGATGGCCCGGGCGCGGCGTGTGGGCACCATCTGTGGTCCGGGCTTCCTCGAACAGGCGCTGCCCATCGATGTCGAGCGCAACGGCCTGCGGCTGTGGGGTTGGGTCGGCCTGCCGACCTTCTCGCGCAGCCAGGCCGACCTGCAGTACTTCTTCGTCAATGGCCGCGCCGTGCGCGACAAGCTGGTCGCCCACGCGGTTCGCCAGGCCTATCGCGACGTGCTGTTCAATGGCCGCCACCCGACCTTCGTGCTGTTCCTGGAGTGCGACCCGACCGGGGTGGATGTCAACGTGCACCCGACCAAGCACGAAGTGCGCTTCCGCGAAGGGCGCACGGTCCACGACTTCCTTTATGGCACCCTGCACCGCGCCCTGGCCGACGTGCGCCCGGAAGACCAGCTCGCAGCACCTGCCACGACCAGCGAGATGCTTCGCCCGAGTGGCCTGCAGGCTGGCGAGTTCGGCCCGCAGGGCGAAATGCGCCTGGCCTCGCCGATGCTCGAGCAGCCCCAGGGCGAGGCGCGGCCGGCCTTTTCCTCCGGTGGTTCTGGAGCCGGGTATCAGTACCAGTACACTCCGCGCCCCGCGCAGCCGGTCAACGTCGGCGAGGCCCAGGCGGTCTACCGCGAGTTCTACGCGCCGCTGGACAACGCCGCCGCTACGCCGAGCACGCTGCCGGAAAGCCAGGGCGACATCCCGCCGCTGGGCTACGCCCTGGCGCAGCTCAAGGGTATCTATATCCTCGCCGAGAACGCCGTCGGCCTGGTGCTGGTGGACATGCACGCCGCCCATGAGCGGATCATGTACGAGCGCCTGAAGGTGGCCATGGCCAGCGAAGGCCTGAGCGGCCAGCCACTGCTGGTGCCCGAATCGCTGGCGCTGAGCCAGCGCGAGGCCGATTGCGCCGAGGAGCACGCCCAGTGGTTCCAGCGCCTGGGCTTCGAACTGCAGCGCCTGGGTCCGGAAACCCTGGCGATCCGCCAGATCCCGGCGCTGCTCAAGCAGGCCGAGGCCAACCGTCTGGTTCAGGACGTGCTAGCTGACCTCATGGAATACGGCACCAGCGACCGCATCCAGGCGCACCTGAACGAACTGCTCGGGACCATGGCCTGCCACGGTGCGGTGCGCGCCAACCGGCGCCTGGCCATCCCGGAGATGAACGCGCTGCTGCGCGACATGGAAAACACCGAGCGTAGCGGCCAGTGCAACCATGGCCGGCCGACCTGGACCCAGATGGGCCTGGACGACCTGGACAAGCTGTTCCTGCGGGGCCGATGAGATGAGTGCGAAACCCCCGGCAATATTCCTCATGGGGCCGACGGCGGCCGGCAAGACCGATCTTGCCATCGAGTTGACCAAGGTGCTGCCCTGCGAGCTGATCAGCGTCGACTCGGCGCTGGTCTATCGCGGCATGGACATCGGCACCGCGAAGCCCTCCAAAGAGGTGCTGGCGGCCCATCCGCACCGTTTGATCGATATCCTCGATCCCGCCGAAAGCTACTCGGCCAAGCGGTTCTGCACCGATGCTCTCGAGGCCATGGCCGAAATCACCGCGCGCGGCAAGATCCCGCTGCTGGTCGGCGGCACCATGCTTTATTACAAGGCCCTGATCGAGGGCCTGGCCGACATGCCGGCGGCGGACCCTGCGGTGCGCGCCGAACTCGAGGCCCAGGCCGCCACCCTGGGCCTGGCCGAGCTGCACCGACAGCTGGCCGAGGTGGACCCGGAATCGGCGGCGCGCATCCATCCGAATGATCCGCAGCGGCTTATCCGTGCGCTCGAAGTGTATCGGGTCAGCGGCCAGACCATGACCGCCCACCGTCAGCGTCAATTCGCGGAAAGTAGCGCTGCAGACGCAGGCGCGGGCGGGCATTTGCCCTATACTGTCGCGAGTTTGGCGATTGCTCCTACAGATCGTCACATTTTGCATCAGCGAATTGCGTTACGATTTTCGCAGATGCTGGAACAGGGCTTCGTCGACGAGGTCCGAACGCTGCGGGCCAGAAGTGACTTGCACGCGGAACTGCCGTCTATACGGGCAGTGGGCTATCGACAGGTCTGGGATTATCTCGACGGTCAGCTGACTGAGAATGAGATGCGAGAACGCGGTATCATTGCCACTCGCCAGCTGGCCAAGCGGCAGTTCACCTGGTTGCGCGGCTGGGAAGGCGTGCACTGGCTGGATAGCCTGGCCTGCGACAATCTGTCCCGCACCTTGAAATACCTGGGGACCGTCTCCATATTGAGCTGAGTCCCTGCCAAATGCCGTCTATTCTTGCGGACGGGCGGCATAATTTATCGATTTTCTTGATTTTCTACTATTGATCCTTACAGGAGTGCGGCATATGTCAAAAGGGCATTCGCTACAAGACCCTTACTTGAACACCTTGAGAAAAGAAAAAGTCCCGGTTTCGATCTATCTGGTCAACGGGATCAAGCTGCAGGGCCAGATCGAATCCTTCGACCAGTTCGTTGTGCTGCTGAAGAACACCGTCAGCCAGATGGTCTATAAGCACGCCATTTCGACTGTCGTACCTGCCCGCCCGGTTCGCCTGCCAAGCCCGTCCGATGCCGATCACGGCGACAGCGAGCAAGGCAACGCTTGAAAAAAGTAGGAGCCTGCATTGTTCTTTGAGCGCCACGGTGGTGGTGAGCGAGCGCTGCTCGTTCACTTGGAAGGTCAGAACCCTGAGGCGCGCGAAGACCCGCAGGAGTTTCAGGAGCTGGCGCTGTCGGCCGGCGCCGATATCGTCTCGCTGGTAACAGTGGCGCGGCATCAGCCCACCGCCAAGTTTCTGATCGGCAGCGGCAAGGTCGAGGAATTGCGCGACCTGGTCCAATCGGCCGAAGCCGACCTGGTGATTTTCAATCACACCCTCACGCCCAGCCAGGAACGCAACCTCGAACGTGTCTTCGAGTGTCGCGTGCTGGACCGTACCGGGCTGATTCTCGATATCTTCGCCCAACGGGCGCGTACTCACGAAGGCAAGCTGCAGGTCGAACTGGCCCAGCTCGAGCACATGAGCACGCGGCTGGTGCGCGGCTGGACCCACCTTGAGCGGCAGAAAGGTGGTATCGGCCTGCGCGGCCCGGGTGAGACCCAGCTGGAAACCGACCGCCGTCTGCTGCGGGTGCGCCTGCGTCAGATCAAGGCACGCCTGGAGAAGGTGCGCAGCCAGCGCGAGCAGGCTCGTCGCGGGCGCAAGCGCGCGGACATCCCGTCGGTGTCGCTGGTGGGCTACACCAACGCCGGCAAGTCGACCCTGTTCAACGCCCTGACGCAATCCGAGGTGTACGCCGCGGACCAGTTGTTCGCCACCCTCGACCCGACCTTGCGCCGGCTCGAGCTGGCCGACCTGGGGCCGATCGTGCTGGCCGACACCGTGGGTTTCATTCGCCACCTGCCGCACAAGCTGGTCGAGGCATTTCGGGCTACGCTCGAAGAGTCGAGCAACTCCGACCTGCTGCTGCACGTGATCGACGCCCATGAGCCCGAGCGCATGGAGCAGATCGAGCAGGTGCTGGCGGTGCTGGGCGAGATCGGCGCCGAGAGCTTGCCGATCCTCGAGGTCTATAACAAACTCGACCTGCTCGAAGATGTCGAGCCGCAGATCCAGCGCGATGCCGATGGCAAGCCGCAGCGGGTCTGGGTATCGGCACGCGATGGTCGAGGCCTGGAGCTGGTTGGCCAGGCGATTGCCGAGTTGCTGGGGGACGATCTGTATGTCGGAACCCTGTGCCTGGAGCAACGGTTTGCCCGCCTGCGCGCGCAATTCTTTGCCCTGGGTGCCGTGCAGAGTGAAGAGCATGATGAAGAAGGGCGCAGCCTGCTGAGCGTGCGACTGCCCAGGGTCGAGTTGAATCGCCTGGTCAGCCGCGAAGGCATGGAGCCGCAAGTGTTTGTCGAGCAACACACTTTGCAATAAATGCCCGTCGAGGTCGTCGGGCAGCGGTGACAGGCATTCTGTAGCATTGGACGGCGCGCCGTGGGCGCGTCTTTGCTTTATCAGATGGAGAGCGCTATGGCTTGGAACGAGCCGGGTGGCAACTCGAACAATCAGGATCCCTGGGGCGGTCGCCGTAACGGCGGCGGCGGTGGTGGCGACAAGAAAGGTCCACCGGATCTGGACGAGGCCTTCCGCAAGCTGCAGGACAGCCTGAACGGCATGTTCGGCAGTGGCAAGAAACGCGGTGGCAGTGGCGACCGCAATATCGGCAAGGGTGGCGGCTATGGGCTGCTGGGCATCGGCCTGGCGGTGCTGGCTGCCATCTGGCTGTATAACGCCGTGTACGTGGTGGACGAGCAGGAGCAGGCCGTGGTGCTGCGCTTCGGCAAGTACTACGAAACCGTCGGTCCCGGCCTGAACATCTACTTCCCGCCGATCGATCGCAAGTACATGGAAAACGTGACCCGCGAGCGGGCCTACACCAAGCAGGGCCAGATGCTCACCGAAGACGAGAACATCGTCGAGGTGCCGCTGACCGTGCAGTACCGCATCAGCAACCTGCAGGACTTCGTGCTCAACGTCGACCAGCCGGAAGTCAGCCTGCAGCATGCCACCGACAGCGCCCTGCGCCACGTGGTGGGTTCCACCTCGATGGACCAGGTGCTGACCGAAGGCCGCGAGCAGATGGCCGTGGACATCCGCGAGCGTCTGCAACGATTCCTCGACACCTACCGCACGGGTATCACCGTCACCCAGGTCAACGTGCAGAGCGCGGCAGCCCCGCGTGAAGTGCAGGAAGCCTTCGACGACGTGATCCGCGCCCGTGAAGACGAGCAGCGTGCGCGCAACCAGGCCGAGTCCTACGCCAACGGCGTGGTGCCCGAGGCGCGTGGCCAGGCGCAGCGCATCATCGAGGATGCCAATGGCTACCGCGATGAAGTCATCGCCCGCGCCAAGGGTGAGGCCGACCGCTTCAGCAAGATGGTCGTCGAGTACCGCAAGGCACCGGAAGTCACTCGCCAGCGTCTGTACATCGACACCATGCAGGAGGTGTACAGCAACTCCAGCAAGGTCATGGTGGCCACCAAGGACGGGCAGAACAACCTGCTCTACCTGCCACTGGACAAGATGGTCGAAGGCAGCCGCAACAGCGCGTCGGCACCGGTCAGCAGCGTTTCGCCGTCGGTCAACGACGCCGCCGCGCGCGCCGCGCAGGACCTGCAACAACAACCGCCGCTGCGTTCCAGGGAGAGCCGCTGATGAGCAATAAATCGCTGTTCGCCCTGATTGGTGCCGTGGTCGTGGCGATCGCCGCCTGGAACTGCTTCTACATCGTCTCGCAGACCGAGCGCGCGGTATTGCTGCAGTTCGGTCGCGTGGTCAAGGCCGATGTCCAGCCGGGCCTGCACGTGAAGGTGCCGTACGTGAACCAGGTGCGCAAGTTCGACGCCCGCCTGATGACCCTCGACGCCCCGACCCAGCGTTTCCTGACGCTGGAGAAGAAAGCGGTGATGGTCGATGCCTATGCCAAGTGGCGGGTCAAGGACGCCGAGCGCTTCTACACCGCGACCTCGGGCATGAAGCAGATCGCCGACGAGCGCCTGTCGCGTCGTCTGGAAAGCGGCCTGCGTGACCAGTTCGGTAAACGCACCCTGCACGAAGTGGTGTCCGGTGAGCGTGACGCGTTGATGGCCGATATCACCGCCTCGCTGAACCGCATGGCCAGCAAGGAGCTGGGTATCGAAGTGGTCGACGTTCGCGTCAAGGCCATCGACCTGCCGAAGGAAGTCAACCGCAGCGTGTTCGACCGCATGAGCACCGAGCGTGAGCGTGAGGCCCGCGAGCACCGCGCCAAGGGTAACGAGCTGGCCGAAGGTATTCGTGCCGACGCCGACCGTCAGCGCCGCGTGCTGCTGGCCGAGGCGTATCGCGAAGCGGAAGAGACCCGCGGTGATGGTGACGCCCAGGCGGCTGCCATCTATGCCAAGGCCTACAGCCAGGACGCCGATTTCTACGCGTTCTACCGTAGCCTGCAGGCCTACCGCGAGAGCTTCTCGAGCAAGAGCGACGTACTGGTCCTGGATCCGAAGAACGAGTTCTTCCGTTACCTGGACAAGAGCAAGCCCTGAGGTTGCTCTCATGACGGGGCGCCCCGTCTGGCAGCTAAAATGCCAGGCGGGGTGCATCCTGAATGAAAAGGGGTGTATGATGCGGCAGCCGGGAAATTCCCGGCTTTTTTGCGTCTGCAAGGTTGATCGGCCCATGGCTTGTTGACGGTTTGGTCAGGACGCAAGGCAATTCGAGGGTATTGGGTACGGTGGTTGCGCTGGGATCAGTGCTGCCCGCTATTGTGCGCCAATGCCTGCTTCACTCACGGCTCGCCTGCGGGCAGGCCGCCCGGACCAGAGGGGAAATGGCGTAATGGCAACGGTAGACCGCTGGCTGCTGCCAGATGGCATCGAGGAAGTACTGCCACCTGAGGCGGCGCGCATCGAGATCGCGCGGCGTCAGGTGTTGGACCTGTTCCAGAGTTGGGGTTACGAACTGGTCGTCACGCCGCATATCGAGTACCTGGAGTCGCTGCTCACCGGCGCCGGCCAGGACCTGGACCAGCGCACCTTCAAGGTCGTCGACCCGCAGTCCGGCCGCCTGATGGGCTTCCGTGCCGACTTCACCCCGCAGGTGGCGCGCATCGACGCCCACACCCTGCGCCGTGAGGGCCCGAGCCGCCTGTGCTACGCCGGCAGCGTGCTGCACGCGCAGCCGCGTGCCCTGTCCACCTCGCGCAGCCCGATCCAGCTGGGCGCCGAGTTGTATGGCGACGCCAGCCCCACCAGCGATGTCGAGGTCATCAGCCTGATGCTCGCCACGCTGCAGCTGACCGATGTGCCGGATGTGCACATGGACCTCGGCCATGTCGGTATCTACCGCGGCCTGGCCCGTGCCGCCAACCTGTCCGGCGACGTGGAGCAGCAGCTGTTCGACGCCCTGCAGCGCAAGGCGGTCGACGAAGTGCAGGCGCTCACCGCCGATCTGCCGAAGGACCTGGGCAACATGCTGCGGGCCTTGGTCGAGCTGTGCGGCGGCCGTGAAGTGCTGGCCGAGGCCCGCGTGCGCCTGGGCCGTGCCCCGGCCAGCGTGCTGGCGGCGCTGGACGACCTGCTGGCGATCGCCGATCGCCTGGCATCGCGTTACCCGGATCTGCCGTTGTACTTCGACCTCGGCGAGCTGCGCGGCTACAACTATCACACCGGCGTGGTGTTCGCGGTGTTCGTGCCGGGCGAAGGTCAGTCGATCGCCCAGGGCGGTCGCTACGACGACATCGGCGCCGATTTTGGCCGGGCACGTCCGGCCACCGGATTCTCCACGGATTTGAAGACCCTGGTCACACTGGGGCGAGCGGAGGTCGTATTGCCTGCTGGCGGCATCTGGATGCCCGACAGCAGCGATGCGGCCCTCTGGCAGCAAGTCTGCCAGTTGCGCAACGAAGGCCAGCGTGTGGTCCAGGCCCTGCCTGGCCAGCCGTTGAGTGCTGCCTTCGAAGCGGATTGTGATCGGCAATTGATTCAGCAAGACGGGCGCTGGCAGGTTCTGCCGCTGACCCATTGAGATTCTTCGCCGGCAGTGGGCCGGCAACCAAGTTGCGTGAATGAGGACAAGTGTTATGGGTAAGAATGTCGTCGTCCTGGGCACCCAGTGGGGTGATGAGGGCAAAGGCAAGATCGTCGATCTGCTGACCGAACATGCTGCCGCCGTAGTGCGCTACCAAGGTGGCCACAACGCGGGCCACACCCTGGTGATCAACGGTGAGAAGACCGTTCTGCACCTGATTCCCTCGGGTATCCTGCGTGACGGCGTGCAGTGCCTGATCGGCAACGGCGTGGTCGTTGCTCCCGACGCCCTGATGCGTGAAATCACCAAGCTGGAAGAGAAGGGCGTGCCAGTGCGCGAGCGCCTGCGCATCAGCCCGGCCGCCCCGCTGATCCTGTCGTACCACGTGGCCCTCGACCAGGCCCGTGAGAAGGCCCGTGGCGAGGCCAAGATCGGCACTACCGGCCGTGGCATCGGCCCGGCCTACGAAGACAAGGTGGCCCGTCGCGGCCTGCGCGTCGGTGACCTGTTCCACCGCGAGCGTTTCGCCGCCAAGCTCGGTGAGCTGCTGGACTACCACAACTTCCAGCTGGTGAACTACTACAAAGAGCCGGCCATCGACTTCCAGCAGACCCTGGACGAGTGCATGGCCTACGCCGAGCAGCTCAAGCCGATGATGCTCGACGTCACCGCGGAGCTGCACAACCTGCGCCGCGCCGGCAAGGACATCATGTTCGAAGGGGCCCAGGGCTCGCTGCTGGACATCGACCACGGTACCTACCCGTACGTCACCAGCTCCAACACCACCGCTGGCGGCATCTCCACCGGTTCCGGCGTTGGCCCGATGTACCTGGACTACATCCTGGGCATCACCAAGGCCTACACCACTCGCGTCGGTTCCGGTCCGTTCCCGACCGAACTGTTCGACGAGACCGGCGCCACCCTGGCCAAGCGTGGCCACGAGTTCGGCTCGACCACCGGCCGTGCCCGTCGTTGCGGCTGGTTCGACGCCGTCATCCTGCGTCGCGCCATCGACGTCAACAGCATCTCGGGCATCTGCCTGACCAAGCTGGACGTGCTGGACGGCCTGGAAACCATCAACATCTGCGTGGGCTACAAGAACGAGAACGGTGCCGTCATCGACGCGCCGTCCGATGCCGACAGCTACATCGGCCTGGAGCCGGTGTACGAAGAGATGCCGGGCTGGAGCGAGTCGACCCTGGGCGTGAAAACCCTGGAAGAGCTGCCGCAAGCCGCGCGCAACTACATCAAGCGCATCGAGGAGCTGGTCGGCGCGCCGATCGACATCATCTCGACTGGCCCGGACCGCAACGAGACCATCGTGCTGCGTCATCCGTTCGCCTGATCTGCCGCCTCGGTAGTTGATCGAACGCCGCGCCCCCGCAAGGGAGCGCGGCGTTTTTTTTCGCCCGGTGCCTGTGGCGGCGATGGGGTCGGTGCGGGTGAGCGCAGGCCGTCAGACGAAGCAGAGCGACAGCGGTTCGGCGATGTAGGCGGGTTTTTCTTCGCCGTCGATCTCGAGGGTGACGGTGGCCTTGAGCAGCCATTGCCCTGGTTTCTTCTCGGTGGCGGCGGTCAGGTCGACCTTCAGTCGTACCTGGCTGTCGACCTTCACCGGCTGGATGAAACGCACGCTGTCCAGGCCGTAGTTGACCACCATCTTCAGCCCTTCGGGCAGCACGAGGATGTCTTCCATCAGCTTGGGGATCAGCGACAGGGTGAGGAAGCCATGGGCGATGGTGGTGCCGAACGGCGTCTTCTTTGCCTTTTCGGGATCGACGTGGATGAATTGGAAGTCGCCGGTGGCCTCGGCGAACAGGTTGATGCGTTGCTGATCGATCTTCAGCCAGGCGGAACGTCCCAGTTCCTTGCCAACGTACTGCGAAAGCTCTGTAACGGGTACATAGGGCATCGCGACATCTCCAGATTGTCATTTGGTACGAGTGTGCAAGATCAGCACGGCGAACCGTTTCAGTCAAGTTGCCCGCTTTTCGCCGAATATCGCCTTATAGGCAGATGCTTAGCGTGCTTATAATGGTCGCCATGCTCTGAGGGAGGTCCATATGCTGTTGCGTGGTTTGACCTGGCTGGTGCTGTTCCAGTTGCTGGGGACGGCGATCAACCACCTGATCCTGCCCATCCTGCCCGGGCCGATCATCGGCCTGTTGCTGCTGATGGCCTTCCTGATGATCCGTGGCGAGGTCGGCGAGCCGCTCAACGAGGCCGCCGGCAGCCTGTTGCGCTACCTGCCGCTGCTGCTGGTGCCGCCGGCGGTGGGGGTGATGGTCTATGCCAGGGACATCGCCGCCGACTTCTGGGCCATCGTCGGGGCCTTGCTGATCTCCTGCCTGCTGACCCTGGTGTTCGTCGGCGTGCTGATGGAGAAACTCATCCACCGTCAGGGCAAGCGCGAGGAGCAGCCATGATCCTCGACTGGCACGGCGCGCTCGAGGCGGTCATCCACCATCCGTTGTTCGGCATCGGCATCACCCTGGCCGCCTACCAGTTGGTGCTGGCGGGCTACGAGAAGACCCGCTGGATCTTCCTGCAACCGGTGCTGGTGTCGATGCTGGTGGTGATCGGCATCCTCCTGGCCTGCGGCATCGACTACGCCGAATACCGCAAGAGCACCGAGATCATGAACATCCTTCTGGGGCCGGCCACCGTGGCCCTGGCGGTGCCGCTCTACCTCAACCTGCGGCGTATTCGACAGCTGTTCTGGCCGACATTAACTACGCTGGTAGTCGGAGGCCTGTTCGCCACCGTGGCGTGCCTGGTGCTGGGGTGGTGGTTCGGCGCCGAAAGGATGATCCTGATGACCATGGCGCCGAAGTCGGTCACTTCGCCGATCGCCATGCTGGTGGCCGAGCAGATCGGCGGGGTGGCGGCCCTGGCCGCGGTGTTCGTGCTGATCACCGGGGTGATCGGCGCGATCTTCGGCCCGGCGCTGTTGAGCCGCTGCGGCGTGAAAAGTCCCGAGGCACGGGGCATGGCGCTGGGGGTGACCGCCCACGCGGTGGGCACTTCGGTGGCCTTGCAGGAAAGTGATGAATGCGGCGCCTTTGCCGCGCTGGCGATGAGCCTGATGGGAGTGGCCACGGCGGTGTTCCTGCCGTTGGCGGTCAGCCTGGTGGCTTGAGGAGTCGAGATGACGTTACCGCTGTTTCCCCTCAATACCGTGCTGTTCCCCGGTTGCCTGCTCGACCTGCAGATCTTCGAGGCGCGCTACCTTGACATGATCGGCCGCTGCATGAAGCAGGGCGCCGGTTTCGGCGTGGTGTGCATCCTCGAAGGCGAGCAGGTGGGCAAGGCGCCGCCTGTGGTGGCCTCGGTCGGCTGCGAGGCGCTGATCCGCGACTTCGTGCAGCAGGACAACGGCCTGCTGGGCATTCGTGTCGAGGGCGTGCGGCGGTTTCGCGTCGAGCGGACCGAGGTGCAGAAGGACCAGCTGATGCTTGCCGAGGTGCAATGGCTGCCGGACCTGGCGGACAGCCCGCTGGTGGAGCAGGACGACGACCTCCTGGCACTGCTGCTGGCGTTGGGCGAGCACCCGATGGTCGAGGCACTGGACATGCCGCGCGACGTGGACGGGCGCCAGTCGCTGGGCAACCAGCTGGCCTACCTGCTGCCGTTCATGGAAGAGGACAAGCTCGACCTGCTGGCCATCGATTCGCCACAGCTCAGGCTGGAGGCGATCCAGGCGTTGCTCGAGCGGATCCAGGGCGAGTTGTTCGCCTGATCAGGCTCGGTCCTCCAGCGGCCCATGCGATCCCTGTAGGAGCGGCCTTGTACCGCGAAAGGGGCGCAACGCGGCCCCGGCGATTTTTGCTTTAGCTCTGAAGTCCCGGGGCCGCTTCGCAGCCCTTTCGCGGCACAAGGCCGCTCCTACAGGGATTTGCGACGGCATCAGTATTGGTAACGCAACAACGCCTTTGGCAGCGCATGCAGGGCAAAGAACGCCAGCAACGCGACGCACGCCGGCAGCACCAGCCACCACACCCGCTGCGGCAGCGCCACCAGTGGCTGGCGATGCTGCACCAGGGTCAGGCTTGCCGCGCACACGCAGCACGCCAGCAATGCCCCGGCGAGGATGTCGGTCGGCCAGTGCGCCCCGAGGTACACCCGCGACAAGGCGATCGCCAGCGCCGGCAGGCAGCCCAGCATGACCCAGGTCAGGCGCATGCGCGGCGGCTGGCCGCGTCCGGCCAGCACTGCCAGCACCAGGAAGAAGGCGAACGACGCCGAGCTGTGGCCGCTGGGCATGCTGTAGCTGGTCAGCGGATCGACCAGTACTTCGGGGCGGGCGCGGGCGAACAGCCATTTCAAGGTACCGTTGGCTACCGCGGTGCCGATCAGCGTCGCGCCGGCGAACAAGGCATGGCGCCATTGCCGGGCCAGCAGTAGCAGGCCGGTGAGCAGGCCTCCCAGGAAGAACTGGGTGCGGAAGTCGCCCAGGCGGGTGACCAGCACCACGGCGCCGTCAATCACCTGGCTGCGGTGCTCCTGGACCAGGGTCATCACGCCCTGGTCGAACTCGCTCAGGTACGGCCAGCCGATGAACAGCGCGGCCACGGCCAGGCCGCTGAGGGCGGCGATCAGCCGGGTGCCATGGCGCTGGTCGCGGATGCTGGTACTCAGGCTCAGGCCGATCAACACCGCCAGGGTGCCGATGACGATCCCTGCGTCCAGCCAGAACCCTTCGGGCAGTGGCAGGCGCATGGCCGCGCCGGTGGCCCAGCCCGGCAACAGGTAGGCCACCGACCAGCCGGCGCCGGCCACCAGGCTCACGGCGATGAAGCGCGGCAGCGGCATGTCGAACATGCCGGCGACCATCGGCAGCATCGGCCGCAGCGGGCCGATGAAGCGGCCGACCAGCAGGCTGGCGATGCCGTAGCGCTGGAAGTACGCTTCGGCGCTGCCGATCCACTCCGGGTGGCTGCGCAGCAGCGGCAGGCGCCGGATGTTCTGGTGGAAGTACTTGCCGATGGCGTAGGAGATCGCATCGCCCAGCAGGCCGCCGAGGAAGCCCAGCAGCAGGGTTTCGCCGAGGCTGAATGCACCGCTGCCGGCCAGCACGGCGACGGCGAACAGCAGCACGGTGCCGGGCACGATGATGCCGGCGATGGCCAGGCATTCAACACAGGCCACGATGAAGATGGCCAGGCCCAGCCACTGCGGGTTGGCGCCAAGCCAGGCGGTCAGGCTGTCGAGCCATTGGCCCATGGTTCAGTTTCCTTGTTCGAGCATGAAGAAGTCTTTCCCTTCGACCTGGCCACGTCGCAGCGGGTTTCGGGTGCAGAAGCGCGCGTAGTCGGCATCGACGAAGCGGTAGGGCAGGTGTTCGTCGCGGCCGTGGGGGATGCCCAGGCGGGTGGTCTGGATCACCCGTGGCACCGGGATGCCGCAGTCCTCGACGTACAGGCGTTCGGGGTCGAAGCGCCGGGCGTCCCAGTGCGGCACCTTCAGGCCCATGGCCCGGCACAGCAGGGTCTGGCCGTTGCACAGGCGCTCGGGTGGACGCAGGTTGCCGCTGGCATCGGGGTTGTTCAGCTGCATCCGGGCCAGGCTGTTGACGTCGGAGATGGCGTCGGTCCAGGGGTAGGCGGACTTGATCAGCACCGCGTTGCCCGGGCCCTGGGCGCTGAAGTTCAGCGAGTCGCCGCCACGGGCGTAGTACATGTAGATGTGCCCGCCGTCGAGGAAAAGCGCCTTGCGCTTCTCGGTGAAGCCGAGGGAGGCGTGGCTGCCCTTGTCGGTCAGGTAGTAGGCCTCGGTCTCGATGATCCGCGCTGCCAGCCAGAGATCGCCCTGGCGATGGCGGATGACCTTGCCCAGCAGTTCGCGGGCAAGGGTCTGGGCGTCGCGGTCGAAGAAGCTGTCGGGCAAGGCCCGGGCCGGGCAGGGGGCTGGGACGGACATACGCGCGGTTCGTGGCTGTGGAGGCGGCGATGATAGCAATGAATGGCTTAATCGAGGCTGAATCGCCAGGTCGGTGATTGGCCCTTTCGCGGGTAAACCCGCTCCCACAGGTTATGCGCAGAGCCTGTGGGAGCGGGTTTACCCGCGAAAGGGCCGGATCAGGCGCAGGAAATGCTGATACGGGTCGTTACATCTTTCCAACACATTCCCCCCACCATTTTCGACCATCCGCCACCCGCCGCTGGGCGTACCCGAGCGCTCCAGTTATAATCAGCCGATTTCCCCTTTGCCAAGACACCGAGCCCATGACCGAGTCCGTTCTTGACTACATGACCCGCCTGGGTCGCGCCGCCCGTGAGGCCTCGCGGGTGATCGGCCGTGCCAGCACCGCGCAGAAGAACCGCGCTCTGCAGGCCGCCGCCGATGCCCTCGACGCAGCCCGCGACGCGCTCACCGCAGCCAACGAACAGGACTTGGCCAACGGTCGCAAGAACGGCCTGGAACCGGCGCTGCTCGACCGCCTGGCGCTTACTCCGGCACGCATCGACGGCATGATCACCGGCCTGCGCCAGGTGGCCAGCCTGCCGGACCCGGTCGGCGCCATCCGCGACATGAGCTACCGCCCGTCGGGCATCCAGGTTGGCAAGATGCGCGTGCCGCTGGGGGTCATCGGTATCATCTACGAATCGCGCCCCAACGTGACCATCGACGCCGCCAGCCTGTGCCTGAAGTCGGGCAACGCCACCATCCTGCGCGGCGGCTCCGAGGCCATCCACTCCAACCGCGCCATCGCCGCCTGCATCCAGCGCGGCCTGGCTGAGGCCGGCCTGCCGCCGGCGGTGGTGCAGGTGGTCGAGACCACCGACCGCGAGGCCGTGGGTGCGCTGATCAGCATGCCGGAGTTCGTCGACGTGATCGTCCCGCGCGGCGGCCGTGGCCTGATCGAACGCATCAGCCGCGACGCCCGGGTGCCGGTTATCAAGCACCTGGACGGCATCTGCCATGTCTTCGTCGATGCCCATGCCGACCTGGACAAGGCCTGGCGCGTGGCCTTCAACGCCAAGACCTACCGCTACGGCATCTGCGGCGCCATGGAAACCCTGCTGGTGGACCAGGCCGTGGCCGAGCGCTTCCTGCCGGAAATGGCCCGCCGCTTCCACGACAAGGGCGTCGAACTGCGCGGCTGCGAGCGCACCCGGGCGATCATCGACGCCAAGCCGGCCAGCGAAGACGACTGGCACACCGAATACCTCGACGCGATCCTGTCGATCCGCGTTGTCGACGGCCTGGAGCAGGCCATCGAGCACATCAACCACTACGGCTCGCACCACACCGACTCGATCATCACCGAGCACCAGGGGCAGTCCCGGCGTTTCATCGCCGAGGTCGACTCGGCGTCGGTCATGCTCAACACCCCGACCTGCTTCGCCGATGGCTTCGAGTACGGCCTGGGCGCGGAGATCGGCATCTCCACCGACAAGCTGCACGCCCGTGGCCCGGTCGGCCTGGAAGGCCTGACCTGCGAGAAGTATGTGGTGATCGGCGACGGCCAGCTGCGCGGCCAGGAGTCGTGCTGAGTTGAGCAACGCGGTCGCAGTCCGGCGCATCGGCATTCTCGGCGGAACCTTCGACCCGGTGCATATCGGCCACCTGCGCAGTGCGCTGGAAGTGGCCGAGTTCATGCGCCTGGACGAACTGCGCCTGCTGCCCAACGCCCGCCCGCCGCACCGCGACACGCCGCAGGTGTCGGCCCAGGACCGCCTGGCCATGGTGCGTAGTGCCGTGCAGGGCGTCGAACGCCTGAGCGTGGATGACCGCGAGCTGGCCCGCGACAAGCCGTCGTACACCATCGATACCCTTGAATCGATCCGTGCGCAGCTGCACGCGCACGACCAGTTGTTCCTGGTGCTGGGCTGGGACGCGTTCTGCGGCCTGCCCAGCTGGCATCGCTGGGAAGAACTGCTGCAACACTGTCACATCCTGGTGCTGCAACGCCCGGATGCCGATGTCGAACCCCCCGACGCGCTGCGCAACCTGCTGGCGGCGCGCTCGGAGAGCGATCCCACCGCCATGTCCGGCCCGGCGGGGCACATTTCGTTCGTCTGGCAGACCCCGCTTGCGGTGTCCGCCACACAGATCCGACAGCTGCTGGCCAGCGGCAAGTCGGCGCGGTTCCTGGTGCCGGACGCAGTACTGGCCTATATCGAGGCGCACGACCTGTATCGTGTGTCCAACTGACGGCGCCCATGGGCGCCTCACTTAATGAGTTGAACGAGTTTTATATGAGCAAGCAGAAAATCAATGGCATCAGTGGCGAAGAGCTGGTCAAACTGACCATCAGCGCCCTGGAAGACGTCAAGGCCCAGGACATCCAGGTCATCGACGTGCGCGAAAAGCACAGCCTGACCGACTACATGATCATTGCCACCGGTACCTCCAATCGCCAGATCAACGCGATGCTGGAAAAGGTCCGTGAAGCGGTGAAGAAAGAGGGTGCGCAACCCCTGGGTGAAGAAGGCAAGGGCGACAGCGACTGGGTCCTGCTGGACCTGAACGACGTCATCGTGCACATGATGACCGCCGCTGCCCGCCAGTTCTACGACCTGGAGCGCCTGTGGCTGGGTGCCGAGCAGAGCCGTGCCGCCGATGCCAAGCACCACAGTCCGGAAAACGCCAGCGACTACTTCACCGACAAGCTCAAAGACCGGGAATAAGGAAGCGCCGTGCGTCTGCGTCTGATCGCGGTCGGCTCGCGCATGCCCAAGTGGGTCGAGGAAGGCTGGCATGAGTATGCCAAGCGCCTGCCCCCGGAGCTTGCGCTGGAGCTGGTGGAAATCCCGCTGAACACCCGCGGCAAGAACGCCGATGTCGCCCGCCTGATCCGTCAGGAGGGCGAGGCGATGCTGAGCAAGGTGCAGCCTGGGGAACGCATCGTCACCCTCGAGGTCCATGGCAAGCCCTGGAGCACCGAGCAACTGGCGGGCGAGCTGGACCGTTGGCGCCTGGATGCGCGTACGGTCAACCTGATGGTGGGCGGCCCGGAAGGGCTGGCGCCGGAAGTCTGCGCGCGTAGCGAACAGCGCTGGTCGCTGTCGCCGCTGACGTTGCCGCACCCGTTGGTAAGGATACTCATCGGCGAGCAGATCTACCGCGCCTGGACCGTGCTGTCCGGGCATCCCTACCACAAATGAACCTGTAAGCCTGTCCGATGCCGCAGCAGATCCGCCTCAAGGACCACGAGAAAGACGCCCGCCTGGTGCGCAACCGCGTCGTCGTGGGCGCCGTGGCGGTGGTGCTGCTCGTCTGCGTACTGATCGCCCGGCTGTATTACCTGCAGGTCATCCAGTACGACTATCACTCGACGCTGTCGGAGAACAACCGGGTGCATGTGCAGCCGATCCCGCCGACCCGCGGGCTGATCTTCGACCGCAACGGCGTGGTGGTGGCGGACAACCGCCCCAGCTTCAGCCTGGTGATGACCCGCGAGCGCGCCGGCAACGCCGGCAAGTGGCAGGACGTGCTGGATGTGATAGTCGAAGTGCTCGAGCTCACCCCTGACGACCGCGCCCTGTTCGAGAAGCGCATGAAGCAGGGGCGCCGGCCATTCGAGCCGGTGCCGATCCTGTTCGAGCTCAACGAGGAGCAGATTGCCCGCATCGCGGTCAACCAGTTCCGCCTGCCCGGCGTGGAAGTGGCGGCGCAGCTGGTCCGCCACTATCCCCAGGGCGCGCATTTCGCCCATTCGGTGGGCTATGTCGGGCGGATCAACGAGAAGGAACTCAAGACCCTCGACCCGGTGAACTACAGCGGCACCCACCACATCGGCAAGACCGGCATCGAACGCTTCTATGAAGACGAGTTGCATGGCCAGGTGGGCTACGAGGAAGTCGAGACCAATGCCCGTGGCCGTGTGCTGCGAGTGCTCAAACGCACCGATCCGAAGCCTGGCAAGGACATCGTGCTGAGCCTGGACATCAAGCTGCAGGAAGCCGCCGAGCAGGCGCTGGGCGGACGCCGTGGCGCCATCGTGGCCCTCGACCCGCGCACCGGCGAGGTGCTGGCGATGGTCAGCCAGCCGAGCTTCGACCCCAACCTGTTCGTCACCGGCATCGGCTTCAAGGCTTACGCCGAACTGCGCGATTCGATCGACCGGCCGCTGTTCAACCGCGTGCTGCGCGGCCTCTACCCGCCCGGCTCGACCATCAAGCCGGCGGTGGCGATCGCCGGTCTCGACAGTGGCGTGGTGACCGCAGGCAGCCGGGTGTTCGACCCGGGTTACTACCAACTGCCCAACTACGATCACAAATACCGCAACTGGAACCGCACCGGCGATGGCTGGGTTGACCTGGATGTGGCGATCATGCGGTCAAACGACACGTACTTCTACGATCTTGCGCACAAGATGGGGATCGATCGGCTGTCCAGCTACATGAACAAGTTCGGCATCGGGCAGAAGGTCGCCCTGGACATGTTCGAAGAGTCGCCCGGATTGATGCCGTCCCGTGAGTGGAAGCGCGCTACGCGCCGCCAGGCCTGGTTCCCCGGCGAAACCCTGATCCTCGGCATCGGCCAGGGCTATATGCAGACCACGCCACTGCAGTTGGCCCAGGCCACCGCGCTGATTGCCAACAAAGGCGTGTGGAACCGTCCGCGCCTGGCCAAGACCATCGAAGGCCAGCCCCCGGTGGACGAGAACCCCATGGAAAACATCGTCCTGCGCGACAAGTCGGACTGGGCCAGGGTCACTCACGGCATGGAGCAGGTGATGCATGGCGCCCGCGGGACCGCGCGCAAGGCCGCCATCGGCTCGCAGTACCGCATCGCCGGCAAGAGCGGCACGGCCCAGGTGGTGGCGATCAAGCAGGGTGAGAAGTACGACCGTAACAAACTCCAGGAACGCCACCGCGACCACGCGCTGTTCGTCGCCTTCGCCCCGGCCGACGATCCGAGGATCGTGGTCTCGGTGATGGTCGAGAACGGCGAGTCCGGCTCCGGCGTCGCCGCCCCCGTGGTGCGCCAGGTCATGGATGCCTGGCTGCTTGACGAGAGCGGCCGGCTCAAGCCCGAGTTCGCCCCCGCCACAGTCGCCCAGGAATCGGCCCCGTGAAGAACAACTTCGACCGCATGCTCTCCAGCGAGGACGTGATGCGCAGGCGCGCCAGCTTCCTGCAGCGCATCCATATCGACGGTCCCCTGCTGCTCATCCTGCTGACGCTCGCCGCCGGCAGCCTGTTCGTACTCTATTCGGCCAGCGGCAAGAACTGGGACCTGCTGATGAAGCAGGCCAGCTCGTTCGGTATCGGTCTGGTGTCGATGTTCATCATCGCCCAGCTCGAGCCGCGCTTCATGGCGCGCTGGGTGCCGCTGGCCTACCTGGCCGGGGTGTTCCTGCTGGTCGTGGTCGACGTCATGGGCCACAACGCCATGGGCGCGACGCGCTGGATCAACATTCCCGGGGTGATCCGCTTCCAGCCCTCGGAATTCATGAAGATCATCATGCCGGCGACCATCGCCTGGTACCTGTCCAAGCGCACCTTGCCGCCGCATCTCAAGCATGTGGCGATCAGCCTGGTCCTGATCGGCGTGCCGTTCATCCTCATCGTGCGCCAGCCCGACCTGGGCACGGCGCTGCTGATCCTCGCCTCCGGCGCCTTCGTGCTGTTCATGGGCGGGCTGCGCTGGCGCTGGATCGTCAGCGTGATCGCCGCAGCGGTGCCGGTGGCGGTGGCGATGTGGTTCTTCGTCATGCACGACTACCAGAAGCAGCGAGTGTTGACCTTCCTCGACCCGGAAAGCGACCCGCTGGGCACCGGCTGGAACATCATCCAGTCCAAGGCGGCGATCGGTTCGGGCGGAGTGTTCGGCAAGGGCTGGCTGCTGGGCACCCAGTCGCACCTGGACTTTCTGCCGGAAAGCCACACCGACTTCATCATCGCCGTGCTCGGCGAGGAGTTCGGCCTGGTCGGCATCTGCCTGCTGCTGCTGATCTACATCCTGTTGATCGGCCGCGGACTGGTGATCACCGCCCAGGCCCAGACCCTGTTCGGCAAGCTGCTCGCGGGCAGCCTGACCATGACCTTCTTTGTTTATGTGTTCGTCAATATCGGTATGGTCAGCGGCCTCCTGCCCGTGGTGGGCGTGCCGCTGCCCTTCATCAGCTATGGCGGAACTTCGTTGGTGACGCTGCTGTCAGCGTTTGGCGTTCTGATGTCGATCCATACGCACCGCAAATGGATTGCACAGGTTTGAAAAAGGTGAAGAATTTCATGCAAGCAGTGCGTGGCTGGGCTGCCCGCCTGGCGCCGTGGTTCGGCGCGATGGGGCTGTTCGGCGCAATCCAGCAGGCCAATGCCGGCGACTACGACGGCTCGCCCCAGGTGGCCGAGTTCGTTGGCGAGATGACCCGCGACTACGGCTTCGCCGGTGAGCAGCTGATGGGCGTGTTCCGCGAGGTACAGCGCAAGCAGGCGATCCTCGATGCGATTTCGCGGCCGGCCGAGCGGGTCAAGCCGTGGAAGGAATACCGCCCGATGTTCATCACCGACGCGCGAATCGCCCGCGGTGTGGACTTCTGGCGCCAGCACGAGGCCGTGCTGGCCCGTGCCGAGCAGGAATACGGCGTGCCGGCGCAGTACATCGTCGCGATCATCGGCGTGGAAACCTTCTTTGGCCGCAACACCGGCAATTATCGGGTCATCGATGCCCTGTCCACGCTCGGTTTCGACTACCCGCCACGGGCCGAATTCTTCCGCAAGGAGCTGCGCGAGTTCCTCCTGCTGGCCCGCGAGGAGCAGCTCGATCCGCTCACGCTCAAAGGCTCCTATGCCGGCGCCATGGGCCTGCCGCAGTTCATGCCGAGCAGCTTCCGCGCCTATGCCGTGGACTTCGACGGCGACGGCCACATCAATATCTGGAACAACCCGGACGATGCCATCGGCAGTGTCGCCAGCTACTTCAAGCGCCACGGCTGGGTACCCGGGGAACCTGTGGTCAGCCGCGCCAGCGTGGCCGGCGAGCGGGCCGACGAAGGCCTGACCACCGGTATCGAGCCGACCAGGACGGTCGCGCAGTTGCGGGCGCTGGGCTGGTCGGGTCATGATGCGCTGCGCGATGATCTGCCAGTCACGGCCTTCCGCCTGGAAGGCGCGGATGGCCCCGAGTACTGGATGGGCCTGAAGAACTTCTATGCGATCACTCGCTACAACCGCAGCGTGATGTATGCCATGGCGGTGCATCAGCTTTCCGAACAGCTGGTTCTGGCACGGGGCGTCAAGTAAATGCGCGAACTCTTCACCATCAATACCGCAAAACTGCTGACCTGCGTCGCCGTCGGCCTGGTGCTGGCCAGCTGTTCGTCGAGCCGGCCTTCCACCCCGCAGAGCGGTAACACCGTGCGTGCGCAGCCGGGCCTGGACATCAACCGTGCGCACAAGGACGGCGCGCCCTGGTGGGACGTGGACGTCAACAAGATCCCCGACGCCACGCCGACCGTGCACACCGGCAACTACAAGGCCAACCCCTACACGGTGCTGGGCAAGACCTACTACCCGATGCAGGACTCGCGCAACTACCGCGCCGAGGGTACCGCGTCGTGGTATGGCACCAAGTTCCACGGCCAGAACACCGCCAACGGCGAGCTGTACGACCTGTACGGCATGAGCGCGGCACACAAGACCCTGCCGCTGCCGGCCTATGTACGGGTGACCAACCTGGCCAACGGCCGCAGCGTGATCCTGCGGGTCAATGACCGTGGCCCGTTCTATTCCGACCGTATCATCGACCTGTCCTACGCTGCGGCGAAGAAGCTCGGCTATGCAGAGATCGGGACCGCCCATGTGCGCGTCGAGGGCATCGACCCACAGCAATGGTGGGCCCAGCGTGGCCAGCAGCCGCCGATGGTGCTCAAGGAGCCGCAGGTGGCCCAGGCCCAGCCGATCGCCGCCAGCACCGGCCGGGTCGAGCAGTGGACTCCGCCACCGCAGCAGCACGCGGCGCCGGTGGTGCCGGTGCAGGTGGGCGGTAACAATGTGCCGAACGCCAGTGGTGGCAGCATCCTGCAAGTGGGCGCGTTCGCCAACCCGGACGCCGCCGAGTTGTTGCGCTCGAAGCTGAGCACCATGGTCAGCGCGCCGGTGTTCATCAGCTCCGTGGTGCGTAACCAGCAGACCCTGCACCGGGTGCGCCTGGGGCCGATCAACAGCCAGGGTGAGATCCAGCAGGCGCAGGACAGCATTCGCCTGGCCAATCTCGGCCAGGCCAAGGTCGTCACTGATTGAGACCAACCGCGGGGCAAGCCCGCTCCCACGCCATCTGCAAGGCGGGACGTGGGAGCGGGCTTGCCCCGCGATGAACCGACACGCCGACCTGTCGGTTTGTTCATGAATTGCCGGGCAATGACATGTACAATGCCCGCTTTTGCCCGCAGCGGCATTACGTCGCACTGTCGGGCCAGGCCACCGGCCATAAAACTAGACTGACGGGGCGCTGGGCAAACGAACTTGCCCACGGAACATCAGACCATTAGCGATTTACGAGAGACGGATGAACATCACCAACCTTGCCAAACGACTTTGCCTGCCCGTTCTGCTGATGATCATGCCCGCTGCCTTCGCAGCGGAGCAGATGATGCCGGCACCACCGCAACTGGCCGCCAAGTCCTACGTACTCATGGACGCGTCCAGCGGCAACGTGCTGGTCGAGAACAACGGTGACGAGCGCCTGCCGCCGGCCAGCCTGACCAAGCTGATGACCGCCTACATCGCCACCCTGGACATCCGCCGCGGCCAGATCGGCGAGAACGACCCGGTCACCGTCAGCGAGAACGCCTGGCGCACCGGTGGTTCGCGCATGTTCATCAAGGTCGGCAGCCAGGTCACCGTCAGCGACCTGCTGCACGGCATCATCATCCAGTCCGGCAACGATGCCTCGGTCGCCCTGTCCGAGCACATCGCCGGCAGCGAAGACGCCTTCGCCGACATGATGAACAAGACCGCCGCCGACCTGGGCATGGCCAACAGCCACTTCATGAACCCGACCGGTCTGCCGAACCCGGAGCACTACTCGTCGGCCCACGACATGGCCCTGCTGGCGCGCGCGATCATCAACGAAGATCCGGCGCACTACGCCATCTACTCGCAGAAAGAGTTCTTCTGGAACAACATCAAGCAGCCGAACCGCAACCTGCTGCTGTGGCGCGACAAGACCGTCGACGGCCTGAAGACCGGTCACACCGACGAAGCCGGCTACTGCATGGTCGCCTCGGCCGTGCGTGACGGCCAGCGCCTGATCGCCGTGGTGTTCGGCACCAACAGCGAGCAGTCCCGCGCCGCCGAGACCCAGAAGCTGCTGACCTACGGTTTCCGCTTCTTCGAAACCCAGACCTTCTACCAGAAAGGCACCGAGCTGACCCAGGCCCAGGTATGGAAAGGCGCGACCAACCAGGTGAAAGCCGGCCTGGCCAACGACCTGACCATGACCATGCCTAAAGGCCAATTGAAGCGCCTCCAGGCTTCGATGACCATGAACCCGCAACTGACCGCTCCGATCGCCAAAGGTGACGTGATCGGCAAAGTGGAAGTCAAACTGGACGAGAAAGTGATTCACAGCGCTGACCTCATCGCCCTCGACGGCGTGGAGGAAGCTGGTTTCTTCGGCCGTATGTGGGATAGCATCCGCCTGTTCTTCTACGGTTTGTTCAACTGATACGTGACCTGCACGCCCCCGTGAACCAGGCGGGGGCGATGTTGCTGCCACGGCTTACGAGGCCGTTTCCGCCATGAGCGAAGAAGACGTCAAGTCGCACAAGATCGAATTCCCCTGCGAGGATTACCCGATCAAGGTGATCGGCGACACCGTTGTCGGTTTCCGCGACACCGTGATCGAGATCCTCAGCAAGCACGCCAAGGTCGATCTGTCGACCCTGGCCGAGCGCCAGAGCAAGGAAGGCAAGTACACCACGGTGCAACTGCATATCGTTGCCGAGAGCGAGAACCAGCTGCACGACATCAACAGTGCCCTGCGTGCCACCGGCATCGTGAAAATGGTGCTGTGATGTCCGGCGTGCTCGGTATTCGCGATCTTGGCCTGCAGCCCTATGAGCCGGTGCTGGAGGCCATGCGTCGCTTTACCGAGCAACGCGGCCCGGACAGCCAGGACGAAGTCTGGCTGGTCGAGCACCCGCCGGTTTTCACCCAGGGCCAGGCCGGCAAGGCCGAGCACCTGCTGATCCCGGGGGAAATCCCGGTGGTGCAGACCGACCGCGGCGGCCAGGTCACCTACCACGGCCCCGGCCAGCTGGTGGCCTACCTGCTGCTGGATGTGCGGCGCCTGAGCATCGGCGTGCGCGAGCTGGTCAGCCGCATCGAGCAGACGCTCATCGACCTGCTCGCCAGCTACGGCGTGCAGGCGGTGGCCAAGCCCGATGCCCCGGGCGTCTACGTCGATGGCGCGAAGATCGCGTCCCTTGGCCTTCGAATCCGCAACGGTCGTTCCTTCCACGGCCTTGCCCTGAACGTGGACATGGACCTTGCGCCATTCCGCCGAATCAACCCCTGTGGGTATGCGGGGCTGGCCATGACCCAGCTACGCGACCTGGCAGGTCCGATCGAACTCGACGAGGTCAGGACAAGGCTGCGCGGACAGCTGGTCAGGCACCTCGACTATGCTGAGCAGACGACCCTCACGGGCGGAATCGACTGATTATGACAATTGTGCAAGAAGCCGTGCCGAACCTGATCCCCACGCAAGACGTGACCCCACGCCCTGCGCCGAAGAAAGTCGAGGCCGGCGTGAAGCTGCGCGGCGCCGAGAAGGTGGCGCGCATCCCGGTGAAGATCATCCCCACCGAAGAGCTGCCGAAAAAGCCGGACTGGATTCGTGTGCGCATCCCGGTTTCGCCGGAGGTCGACCGCATCAAGCAACTGCTGCGCAAGCACAAGCTGCACAGTGTGTGCGAAGAGGCCTCCTGCCCGAATCTGGGCGAGTGCTTCTCCGGCGGCACCGCGACTTTCATGATCATGGGCGACATCTGCACCCGTCGCTGCCCGTTCTGCGACGTCGGCCACGGTCGTCCGAAGCCACTGGACCTGGACGAGCCGAAGAACCTGGCCATCGCCATCGCCGACCTGCGGCTGAAGTACGTGGTGATTACCTCGGTGGACCGCGACGACCTGCGTGACGGCGGTGCCCAGCACTTCGCCGACTGCATCCGCGAAATTCGCGCGCTGTCGCCGGGTGTCCAGCTGGAGACCTTGGTGCCGGACTACCGTGGGCGCATGGACGTGGCGCTGGAAATCACCGCGCAGACCCCGCCGGACGTGTTCAACCACAACCTCGAGACCGTGCCGCGCCTGTACAAGGCCGCGCGTCCGGGCTCGGACTACGACTGGTCGCTGGACCTGCTGCAGAAGTTCAAGCAGATGGTCCCGCATGTGCCGACCAAGTCCGGCCTGATGCTGGGCCTGGGCGAGACCGACGACGAGGTGATCGAGGTCATGCACCGCATGCGCGAGCACGACATCGACATGCTGACCCTCGGCCAGTACCTGCAGCCGTCGCGCAACCACCTGCCGGTACAGCGCTTCGTGCACCCGGACACCTTCGCCTGGTTCGCCGAGGAAGGTTACAAGATGGGCTTCAAGAACGTCGCCTCCGGCCCGTTGGTGCGTTCGTCGTACCACGCCGACCAGCAGGCTCACGAAGCCAAGATCAAGCTCTGAACCGGGCTTGAGCGGGACATGCCGATGCGCGCCGGAAGGCGGCATCGGCATTTTTTTGAGCTACAAGTTTCAAGCGACAAGCTGCAAGGAGTGGCGCGATGAATTGCCTGGAAACTGCCGAGTACCTGTTGCCCAAGGCCCTGCCTGACAACGCTCGTTTCGCCATCGTTGCCCCGGCTGGGCCGGCGCGTCTGGATACCGACAAGGCCCGTCAGTGGTTCGAAGACCGTGGCCAGCAGTGCCGCATCTACCCTGGGGTGCTGCAGGCGGATGGTTACCTTGCCGGTAGCGACGAGCAGCGCCTGCGCGATCTGCACGATGCATTCAGCGCCCCGGACATCGACGCCATCCTGTGCATGCGCGGCGGTTACGGCAGCATGCGCCTGCTGGACCGCATCGACTTCGAACTGATCCGGCGCCATCCCAAGCCGCTGGTGGGCTACAGCGACATCACCGCCCTGCATTCGGCGCTCAACCGACATGCCGGGATGCTGGCCTTCCATGGCGCAATGCTCAATGCCGACCTGCTGGGGGGCAAGTTCGAGCCCACGGTCAGCTCACTGTTCGCGCAGTTGCGGGGGCGGCTGGGGGCGGGTGATGCGATTGACCATCCTGTCGAGTTCCCGCTCACCAGTGTGGTGCCCGGGATTGCCAGCGGGCGTCTGGTCGGTGGCAACCTGTCGCTGCTAGGCTCCACGCTGGGGACGTTGGCGGAAGTCGACACCCAGGACAGCATCCTGTTCATCGAGGACGTCAACGAGCCACTCTACCGTGTCGACCGGTTGCTGAGCCACCTGCGCCTGGCCGGCAAGCTGGAGGGGGTACGAGGGGTGCTGGTGGGGGACTTTGCCGGGATCACGGTGGCGGCGATGGCGCCGCTGCTGCTGGACATCTTCGGCCCGCTCGGGGTGCCGGTGCTGGCCGGGTGGCGCAGCGGGCATTGTGATCCGAATGTGTGCTTGCCATTGGGGGCTAGCGTGCGACTGGATGCTGAAGAGCAGAGTCTGGTGTTACTGCAGGATCTGTTTAGGGTTTGAGATTGCCGGGGCTGCCTTGCAGCCCTTTCGCGGCACAAGGCCGCTCCTACAGGTGATCGCAATCTCCTGTAGGAGCGGCCTTGTGCCGCGAAAGGGGCGCGAAGCGCCCCCCTGAGCTTTTAGCGACGCAGGCTATCGAGCAACTTGTGCGTCGGATACCCATCCGCCGGCCAGCCCTGGGCCTGCTGCGCATTGCGGATCGCCTTGCGGGTATTGGCGCCGATGATCCCATCCGGATTGCCTGCTTCATGCCCGTTGGCATTGAGCAAGGTCTGCAACTCGATCCGCTCGCTGCGGCTCAGCGGCAGGTCCTCTTTCGGCCAGCTGCCGGCAATGAACCCCCATCCAGAGAAACGATCCCCCAGCAGGCTCACCGCCAGCGCGTAGGACGACGAGTTGTTGTACTTGAGGATGGCGCGGAAGTTGTCCAGCACCAGGAACGCTGGCCCCTTGGCGCCCGCGGGCAGCAGCAGGGCGGCGGACAGCTGGCTGCTGCCGTTTGGCAGCGTGGTGCCGACTGGCAGTTTCACGCCAAGCTGCAGCCACTCGCTGACGCTCTTGCGCTGGCTGCCATCGGCCAGCCAGTAGTCGAAGCCGGCAGGCACCTGCACCTCGAAGCCCCAGGGCTGGCCACGTTTCCAGCCGGACGCCTGCAGGTAGTGCGCGGTTGACGCTAGGGCGTCGGCGGTGCTGTTCCAGATGTCGCGGCGGCCGTCACCGTCGAAGTCCACGGCGTGGGTCAGGTAGGTGGTCGGGATGAACTGGGTCTGGCCCATGGCGCCAGCCCAGGAGCCGCGCATCGCATCGGGCTGGATATCGCCGTTCTGCAGGATCTGCAAGGCGGCGATCAGCTGGTCCTGGGCGAACTGCGGACGGCGGCCCTCATAGGCCAGGGTGGCCAGCGAGCGGATCACCGACTTGCTGCCCTGGAACTGGCCGAAGTTGCTTTCCATGCCCCAGACCGAGACCAGAACCTGGCGATCGACACCGTAGCGCTGTTCGATGCGGGTCAACAGATCGGCGTTCTGCTCGAGCAGTTTCTTGCCGTTGCGCACGCGTAGCGGCGACAGGGCGCCGTCCAGGTACTCCCACACCGGGCGGGCGAACTCGGGCTGGCTGCGGTCGGCCTTGATCACGTCCATGTCCGGGGTGACGCCAAGGAAGGCGCGGTCGAACAGGCTGGCACTGATACCGGCTTGCAGGGCTTGCTGGCGGAAGCCGGCCTGCCATTGGGCGAAGGTCTGCAGGGGCTGGATTTCACCGTTGGCCTCGGGCGCGGTGCCGGGCAGGGTGACGACGGGGGCGGGCTGGGCGGGCGCCAGCGGCAGGGCGTCGGCGGCGGTGGGTTTCTCGGCGCAGGCGACGAGCAGGATGAAGCTTGTGGCCGCGATCAGCTGGCGGGGTTGCCAGCGGAGAGTGAGACGAGAGGGCATGCACAGATCCAGAATTGCAGGTCAGGTGCCGACCATACCATGCCTGCGCATTTCATGCCTTTCATGCCGCCATAAAGCAGGAAGCCTCCCAATCTCTCGATTGGAAGGCTTCGCGGCGGTAGCTGCCTTTGCCTTTTTCCGGTCGTTCCTGGCGGCAGCGGAACAGCGGTTGGGCGATGATGGACTTGGCCTTGTTGGGGCCGTGCTTTTTCGGCTTTTTGCTCATGGTGGATTCCCGGTCTGGGTGGATGGCGGGCGCACTTTAGGCCTGTAGCGCTGCGTGAGCCAATTGATTGTGTTTATGGTGGCGGGCCTCATCGCGGGTCAAGCCCGCTCCCACAGTGCCTTTGGGAGCCCCGCGATGGGTTTTACTCGGCAGGCAGTGCCAATCGCTGTCCGGCCATGAGCAGCGACAAGCGCGCCAGGCTGGTCCAGGGCGAGCCTTCGGCCTGTCCCTTGATCTGCGCATCGATACGCTGGGCATCCTGCAGCAGCATGGCCCAGCGCTGTGCAGAGAGGCGCTGCAAGGCCTTGCTCACCAACGGACGGCGCTTGTCCCACACCGGTGGCCGGGCCTGGCTGAACGCCTTGTCCAGCGGCACCCCCTGGCTGAACTGCTGGGCGAGCCCCGCCAGCAGGCGCAGCTCGCGGGCCAGGGCCCAGAGAATTACCGGTGGTTCGACGCCTTCGCCGCGCAGTCCTTCGAGCATGCGCAGGGCGTGAGCCGCCTCGCCATTGAGAATGGCGTCCACCAGGCCGAAGACATCGAAGCGGGCGCTGTCGGCGACAGCGGCCTGGACGGTCTCCACGGTGATCTGGTTGCCCTCGGCCAGCAGCTTGAGCTTCTCGATTTCCTGGGCGGCGGCCAGCAGGTTGCCCTCGACCCGGGCGGCGATCAGGTCGACGGCGTCGCGCTGGGCCGACAGGCCGGCCTGGGACAGGCGCTGGTTGATCCACTGCGGCAACTGCTGGGCGTCCACCGGCCAGATCTGGATGAACTGGCAGTGCGTGCCTTCGATCAGGGCCTTGCCCCACTTGGTCTTCTGCGCGCTGCCATCGAGCTTGGGCAGGCTGATCAGCAGCAGCGTGTCCTCGGCCGGGTTGGCGCAGTATTCCATCAGTGCGGCGGCGCCCTTGTCGCCGGGTTTGCCCGAGGGCAGGCGCAGTTCCAGCAGGCGGCGCTGGGCGAACAGCGACAGGCTGGCACCGGCCAGCAGCAGGTTGCCCCAGTCGAAGTTGGCATCGGCGCTGAACACCTGGCGTTCGTCGTAGCCTTGCTGGCGAGCAGCGCCGCGGATGGCGTCGGCGGCCTCCTGGCACAGCAGCGGGTCGTCGCCGCTGACGATGTAGACGGGCGCCAGCTGGCCTTGCAGGTGCTTGTTGAGTTGGGCGGGAGCGAGCTTCATGGGGAGAGGCGGGGCACCTCAGGTGCCCCGATAGGCTCAGGGAGCCGGGACTTCCAGTGGCGACTGCTGGGGCGTCTCGTCCTGGATGCGCTGGGCTTCTTGCATGGCCCGTGCTTCGGCTTCGGCGCGCTCGTTGGCCTTGCGCTGCAGATCGTCGAGATGCGCAGGGGTCAGCTGTTGCAGTCTGGCCATCATGCCTTGTACCAGGTCGCGGCGCATTTCTTCGCGAACCTGATTGGCTTCCTGGCTGGAGCCATTGATGTTGTTGCCATCATGAATGTAGTACTTCTGTACTTGCAGTTTGTCTTCCAGCAAAAGGGTGTCGTTCTGGCCCTCCAGTGCATAGTTGAGCACCGTGGTCAGTTCGTACTCCGCCGAACGGCTACCGCCGGTATAGGTCGCAGCGCGTTGGGTTTCCTGCTCGTTGGTGAGAACAAGCTTGTAGGGGGCACCCGAATAGACCTTGACGTTACTGCTTTCCAGGGTGCGGCGCAGTTGCATGACGGTTGGGCCGTACAGATTGCGGGCGCTGAGATCCAGCTCCTTGATGCTCAGCTCATTGGTGCCGGTGCCGCGCAGCTGGAAACCGCAGGCGCTGAGCAGGACAGCCAGGCCCATTACCAGCAGATTGCGTTTGATCATGTGTGTTGCTCCCTCGTGGACCGATTACGCCCGCCTGCAGGGTGTGCAGGCGGGCGTTGCCATCAGTTGGCGACGATGTTGACCAGTTTGCCCGGTACGACGATGACCTTGCGGATGGTCAGGCCGTCGGTGAAGCGCAGGACGTTCTCGTTGTTGCGGGCGGCGGCTTCGATGTCCTCGCGGCTGGCGGCGGCCGGCATTTCGACCTGGCCACGCAGCTTGCCGTTGACCTGAACCACCAGGGTCACGGTGTCCTGTACCAGGGCGCTTTCGTCGACCGTTGGCCAGGCCGCGTCGATCGCTGCCTGGTCGTGGCCCAGCGCCTTCCACAGTTCGTGGGAGATGTGCGGGGTGATCGGTGCCAGCAGCAGGGTGACGGCCTCGAGGCCTTCCTGCAGCAGGGCGCGGTCCTGGGCGGTGGCCTGTGGCGCCTTTTCCAGCACGTTCATCACGGTCATCACCTGGGCGATGGCGGTGTTGAACTTGTGGTACTGGCCCACGTCAGTGCTGGCCTGCTTGATGGCGGCGTGGATGGCGCGGCGGATGACCTTCTGCTCGTCGCTCAGGGCGGCGATGTCCAGCTGGCCCGGCAGGCCTTGGGCCACATGGGCCTGGGCCAGGCGCCAGACACGGCGCAGGAAGCGGCTGGCACCCTCGACGCCGGAGTCGGACCATTCAAGGCTCATGTCGGGCGGCGAGGCGAACATCATGAACAGGCGGCAGGTGTCGGCGCCGTAGGCTTCGATCATCGACTGCGGGTCGACGCCGTTGTTCTTCGATTTCGACATCTTCTCGGTGCCGCCGATTTCCACCGGCAGGCCGTCGGTCTTCAGGCGCGCGCCAATGATCTTGGCCTTGGCGTCACGCTCGATTTCGACATCGGCCGGGTTGAACCAGTCCTTGCCGCCATTGCTGGCGACACGGTAGTAGGTTTCGGCGACGACCATGCCCTGGGTCAACAGGTTCTTGAACGGCTCGTTGGAGGTCACCAGGCCTTCGTCGCGCATCAGCTTGTGGAAGAAGCGGGCGTAAAGCAGGTGCAGGATCGCGTGTTCGATACCGCCGATGTACTGGTCCACCGGCAGCCAGTGGTTGGCGGCTTTCGGATCGACCAGGCCCTTGTCGTAGTTCGGCGAGGCATAGCGGGCGAAGTACCAGGACGATTCGACGAAGGTGTCCATGGTGTCGGTTTCGCGCTTGGCCGCGGTGCCGCATTTCGGGCAGGTGCACTCATAGAACTCGGGCATGCGCGCCAGTGGCGAACCGGCGCCGTCCGGCACCACGTTCTCCGGCAGGGTGACCGGCAGCTGGTCTTCCGGCACCGGCACGTCGCCGCAGGACGGGCAGTGGATGATCGGGATCGGGCAGCCCCAGTAGCGCTGGCGGCTGATGCCCCAGTCGCGCAGGCGGAACTGGGTGCGGGATTTGCCCAGGTCCTTGCGGATCAGTGCGGCCTCGATGGCATCGAAGGCGCCCTGGAAGTCCAGGCCGTCGAACTCGCCGGAGTTGATCAGCTGGCCGTGCTCGCCGTAGGCGGCCAGCCACTCGTTGCCCACTTCGTCGCCGACGCTGGTGCGCACCACCGCCTTGACTGGCAGGTTGTACTTGTGGGCGAACTCGAAGTCGCGCTCGTCATGGGCCGGCACGGCCATTACCGCGCCATCGCCGTAGTGCATCAGCACGTAGTTGGCGACCCATACCGGCAGTTTCTCGCCGGTCAGCGGGTGCTCGACGCACAGGGAAGTGGCCATGCCCTTCTTCTCCTGCGTGGCCATGTCGGCCTCGGCGACGCTGCCGCTCTTGCACTCGTCGATGAACGCCTGCAACGCCGGGTTGCTCTGGGCGGCCTGGGTGGCCAGCGGGTGCTCGGCGGCGACGGCGACGTAGGTCGCGCCCATCAGGGTGTCCGGACGGGTGGTGAAGACTTTCAGGGTGCCTTCATGGCCAATGCTGGCCTGGTCGTACGGGAACTGCACTTCCATGCCGCGGGACTTGCCGATCCAGTTGCGCTGCATGGTCTTGACCTGCTCGGGCCAGCCCGGCAGCTCGTCGAGGCTTTCCAGCAGTTCGTCGGCGTAGTCGGTGATGCGGAAGTAGTACATCGGGATCTCGCGCTTCTCGATCAGCGCGCCCGAACGCCAGCCACGGCCGTCGATGACCTGCTCGTTGGCCAGTACGGTCTGGTCCGCCGGGTCCCAGTTCACGGTGCCGTTCTTGCGGTAGATGATGCCTTTCTCGAACAGGCGGGTGAACAGCCACTGCTCCCAGCGGTAGTAGTCCGGCTTGCAGGTGGTGACTTCACGCGACCAGTCGATGGCCAGACCCAGGCTCTTGAGCTGGGTCTTCATGTAGTCGATGTTCTCGTAGGTCCACTTGGCCGGGGCGACGTTGTTCTTCATCGCGGCGTTTTCCGCCGGCATGCCGAAAGCGTCCCAGCCCATCGGCTGCAGGACGTTCTTGCCCAGCATGCGCTGGTAGCGGGCGATCACGTCACCGATGGTGTAGTTGCGCACGTGGCCCATGTGTAGCTTGCCGCTCGGGTACGGGAACATCGATAGGCAGTAGTACGTGTCTTTGCCTGGCTGTTCGGTGACAGCGAACGATTGTTGCTCGTCCCAGGCATTCTGGGCGGCGGCTTCTACATCACGGGGCGTGTATTGTTCGTGCATGGCTACTTTGTATTGAGAGGAATAAGAGACATGTTCCAGGCAGCTCGACCTCGCTGCGTCCGGCACTCCGGTATCTTATGAGAGTGAACGCCGTAGCATACATGAGCGCCGCGCGTCGTGGGAAACCCTGATTGCATCGCCCGTCGCGCGGGCCGTTGGTCGCGGCATCCGGCCGCTTTTGCGAGTGACGCTAAGCTCATCTGTGGGGGGAGATATTCTTACCTTCAATGAGGTGAACGGATGGGAGAGTCGCAACTAACCGCAAACAAGCCGGAGCTATACGAACGCCTGATCGACCGTCTGGGCCTGGCACTGGAAGTGGCCAGAACCTCGGTGCGATTGCGCGACGAGATGCCTGCCGAACTGGAGTTGCGTGGCCTGAGCCATGCCGAGTTCGAAGTCATCAAGGCCTACCTGGAATCCCTTCCGGAGGGCCGTTTTGCCAGTGCCGGTGCCTACCCGCAACCGGAGCCGTCCTCGGCCAGGATCGTCTGGCTCAAGGACCGCAAGCGCTCCGGTACCCCAGCCAGCTCCAGGACGTTGCCGTCCCGATAGCCGTTCAGGGTTGCAGGCGCGGATCGACGCGCCGGTTTTCGTAATGCACGTATTGATTGGCGCCGGATGCCCTTGAGCTCCGGTGCCGATCCTCTTAGGCTGCATGCCTTCCATGGAGGTGTGCAATGCCGTTTCGCTTTTTCGTCAAACAATGGTTGATGCCGCCCGGCATTCTCTTACTGCTGTTGCTGGCTGCCTGGTGGTGGCGCCGCCGCCGTCCTCGCCTGGCTGCTGTCTGCTTCGCGGTGGGGCTAGGCGGCCTGTGGCTGATGAGTACGCCACTGGCAGTGCAAAGGGGCGCCCAAGCCCTCGAAACCGAGCCGGCACTCGCGACCGAGGGTTGGACGGACCTGGCGGTCCAGGCTGATGCCATCGTCGTACTCGGGGCGGGGCGCGAGCGGGGTGATCCGGCTTGGGATGGCGCTGACCAGCCAAGTTACCTGGCGCTGGAGCGCATGCGCTATGCCGCTCAGTTGGCCAAAGCCTCGGGTTTGCCGGTGCTGACCAGTGGTGGCCTGCACTACGGCGTGCCACCCAGTGAGGCGCAATTGATGGCTGAACGCTTGCAGGCTGATTTTGGTGTGAAGGTCACCTGGAAGGAAGAGGCCAGTCGCACCACTTGGGAAAACGCTGAGTTCAGTGCAAAGATACTTCAGCCGTTGGGCATCAGGCGCGTGGTGGTGGTGACCCAGGCCTGGCACATGCAGCGTTCGCGCTGGAGCTTCGAGCGGGCTGGGTTCGAGGTGGTGCCGGCGCCAGTGGGCTTCCTCGGGCGCGATCATGCCCGACCGTTCGCGGGGTTGCTGCCGGAAAGCCGGGCCATGTGGCAGAGCGGGCAGTTGCTGAACGAGGCGGTGGGGTTGCTGGGGTATCGGTTGTTCTACTGATGTCCTGCGTACACGGCCCCCTGTAGGAGCGGCCTTGTGCCGCGAAAGGGCCGCAAGGCGGCCCCGGGGTATTGGCGTATATGCACAGATCGTGGGGCCGCTTCGCAGCCCTTTCGCGGCACAAGACCGCTCCTACAGGGGGGCTTCGTCGGTCAGACAGTCTTGGCGATCCGCCCGGCCAGCAGTGCCCAGCCCAGCAACAGCACGCAGACAATCGCCAGCGGCCACGAGCGCCATTGCAGGTAAGGCGTCAGCTGCTGCATCGGCACCACCTCGCCATACAGCACGGCCCGCTGGAACTGCGGGATCTGCGCGGTGATCCTGCCGAACGGATCGATCAGCGCCGTCACGCCGTTGTTGGTGGCGCGGATCATCCAGCGACCGGCCTCCAGGGCGCGCATCTGGGCCATCTGCAGGTGCTGCAGCGGACCGATCGAGGTGCCGAACCAGGTGTCGTTGCTGATGGTCAGCAGCAGGTCGCTGCGCGCGGCAAGGCTTGCGGCGAACTCGGGATAGACCACTTCGTAGCAGATGTACGGGGCGACCTGGTAGCCCTTGGCCTGCAGCAGTGGCTGGTCCTCGGGGCCTCGGGCGAAGTCCGACATTGGCAAGTTGAAGAACTCGATCAGGCCGCGCAGCATGTCCTGCAGCGGTACGTACTCGCCGAACGGCACCAGCTTCTGCTTGAGGTAGGTGCCGTCGCCTTCGCCGGCCACGGTGATGCCGTTGTAGTAGCGGCGTTGGTGGTGAACCATCTGCCGCACCGGCACCCCGGTGATCAGCGCCGAATGCCGTTCAGCGGCAAAGGTGCCCATCATGTCGATGTAGCCCTGGGCCTGGTCCTTGAGCACCGGCACGGCGGTTTCCGGCCAGACCAGCAGGTCGGCGGGTTTCGAGCTGAAGCTCATGTCGCGGTACAGCGCCAGTTGCGCATTGACGTGCGCCGGGTCCCATTTCAGGTCCTGCTCGACGTTGCCCTGCAGGGCGGCGACCTTCAGCGGGTCGCCCGCCGGCTTGGTCCAGGCGTGGTCCTTGAGGGCCAGGCCGAGGATCCACGGCGCCACCAGCAACACCACGCCAATGGCCAGGAACGAGCGACGCTCACGCAAGCGGTGCAGGTTGCACAGCAAGGCCGCGCTCAAGGCCAGGACGAAGGACACCAGCCATACGCCGCCCAGCGGAGCGAGGCCGGCGAGCGGGCCGTCAAGTTGGCTGTAGCCGGCGTACAGCCAGGGGAAGCCGGTGAGGAACCAGCCGCGGAAGGCCTCCTGCAGCAACCACAGGGCGGCGAAGCACAGGGCATCGGCCAGTGGCGCTTCGTCGCGGCGCAGCCAGCGTGCCCAGAGCCAGGCGGGCAAGGCGAAGAAGAACGCCAGGCAGGCGAAGAATGCCAGCAGCAGGGCGATCGCCAGCAGCGGCGAGGCGCCGCCGTAGGTGTTCATGCTGACGTAGATCCACCAGGTGCCGGCGCCATAGAGGCCGAAGCCGAAGCACCAGCCACGGCCCAGGGCCTGGCGCGGCGTCAGTTCGCGCAGGCCGGCGTAGAACAGGGCGATGGACAGGATGGCCAGCGGCCAGACGTCGAACGGCGCCAGGGCCAGGAGGGTGGAAGCGCCGGCCGCCATGGCCAGCAGGTTACCGGGCCAGCCGGGGCGGGTGATCCAGCGCATTTTCGTCCTTAACGGTTGATCGGGGTCAGGCGCAGCAAGTGTATCCGCCGGCTGTCGGCGTTGAGAATACGGAAGCGGTAGCCGCCGATTTCGGTGGTTTCGTTACGCTTGGGCAGGTGGCCGAAGGCGCTCATCACCAGGCCGCCGACGGTGTCGAACTCGTCATCGGAGAATTCGCTGTCGAAGAAGCCGTTGAAGTTCTCGATCGGGGTCAGTGCCTTGACCAGGAAGTCGCCACTGGGCAGCGGCTTGATGTAGCTGTCTTCCTCGACATCGTGCTCGTCCTCGATATCGCCGACGATCTGCTCGAGCACGTCCTCGATGGTCACCAGGCCCGCCACGCCGCCGTACTCGTCGATGACGATGGCCATGTGGTTGTGGTTGGCGCGGAACTCGCGCAGCAGCACGTTCAGGCGCTTGGACTCGGGCACGAAGGTGGCCGGGCGCAGCAGGTCCTTGATGTTGAAGCTGTCGCCGTTCTCCTTGAGGATCAGCGGCAGCAGGTCCTTGGCGAGCAGGATGCCGAGCACATCGTCATGGCTTTCGCCGATCACCGGGTAGCGCGAGTGCGCGGCGTCGATCACCGCCGGCAGGAACTCGCGCGGCGACTGGCTGGCCTTGATGCTGATCATCTGCGAGCGCGGCACCATGATATCGCGCACCTGCAGGTCGGCGACCTGGATGGCGCCTTCGACGATGGTCAGCGCTTCGCTGTCGAGCAGCTTGTTCTGATGGGCTTCGCGCAGCAGCTCGAGGAGCTCCTGGCGGTTTTTCGGCTCATGGGCAAAAGCCTGGGTCAGCTTACCCAGCCAGGACTTTTGCCCGTTGCTCGATCGGTCTTCGCTCATGGCGGTTACTCGTGATCCTTGCAGTGTTCAGTGTGTGATTGATTCGGTTTCGTCATCGGCGTACGGGTCCGGATGACCCAGTTCCGCCAGCAATTCTCGTTCCAGCGCTTCCATCTCCTCGGCCTCATCATCTTCGATGTGGTCGTAGCCGAGCAGGTGCAGGCAGCCGTGGATGACCAGGTGCGCCCAGTGCGCCTCGAGGGCCTTGCCCTGTTCGGCGGCCTCGCGCTCGACCACCGGCACGCAGATCACCAGGTCGCCCAGCAGCGGAATGTCGAGCAGGTCGTCGGGTACATCGGCGGGGAAGGACAGCACGTTGGTGGCGTAGTCCTTGTGCCGGTAGGTGTGGTTCAGCTCGCGGCCTTCGGCTTCGTCGACCAGGCGAATGGTCATCTCGGAGTCGGCCGTGCGCTGGCGCAGGGCCAGCTCGCACCAGCGGCGGAAAGCGGCGTCATCGGGGGCAGCGGCGTCCGTGGCCCGTTGCAGGTCGAGTTCAAGCATCTTTGCCGGGTGCCTCGGGCTTGGCCTGACGGGCGTCGAAGCGGTCGTAGGCCTCGACGATGCGCTGCACCAGTGGGTGGCGCACCACATCCTTGGGCTGGAAATGGGTGAAGCTGATGCCCGGGACGTCCTTGAGCACCTCGATCACATGGGCGAGCCCCGACTTGGTGCCACGCGGCAGGTCGACCTGGGTGATGTCGCCAGTGATCACCGCGGTCGAGCCGAAGCCGATGCGGGTGAGGAACATCTTCATCTGCTCGAGGGTGGTGTTCTGACTCTCGTCGAGGATGATGAAGCTGTTGTTCAGGGTGCGGCCGCGCATGTACGCCAGCGGCGCGATCTCGATCACCTGGCGCTCGATGAGCTTGGCCACGTGCTCGAAGCCGAGCATCTCGTAGAGCGCGTCGTAGAGCGGGCGCAGGTACGGGTCGATCTTCTGGGCCAGGTCGCCGGGCAGGAAACCGAGCTTTTCGCCGGCCTCGACCGCCGGGCGCACCAGCAGGATGCGGCGCACCTGTTCGCGCTCCAGCGCATCGACCGCGCAGGCCACGGCCAGGTAGGTCTTGCCGGTACCGGCCGGGCCGATGCCGAAGTTGATGTCGTTGGCCAGGATCTCCTTGACGTAGCGCTGCTGGTTGACGCCGCGTGGGCGGATGTTGCCCTTGCGCGTGCGCAGCGAGACGCTGACTTCGTTGACCGCCGGGTTCTCGAGGGTCTCGACCGTCGACTCCTGGAGATAGAGATGGACCGTTTCCGGCGACAGGTCGGTGGCCTTGGCCTCGCGATAGAGGCGGCGCAGCAACTGTTCGGCGGCGGAGGTGGTCTTGGGTTCGCCAATCAGTTCGAATTGATTGCCGCGGTTGCGGATCTCGATGGCCAGGCGTTGTTCGATCAGGCGCAGGTGCTCGTCGAACTGGCCGCACAGGTTGGCGAAACGATGGGCCTCGAAGGGTTCGAGGATGAAGCGATGGGGTTGTATGGGTGCGTTCAAGGTCGTTTTTAGCCGCTCGACGGCAATGAATGTGAACTCAAGAATAACCCTTGAGTGGCAGTGGCGAAAGCACTGAAACGATCAAGGGTCGGTGCGACGCTTCCGATCCGCGTGCCGATCATGGCAGGGCAAGTTGACGAAACTGTGATGCCGGTGGGCCGTGCAGGGGCCGGGGCGGCTCAGGGCAGGGGCGAGAAGGGCGTGCGACCTTCGGCGTTCTGCAGTTCCAGCAGGTATTTGCGGAAGATCTGGCCGAGCACCTGGGTGGCGTGCTCGAGCTCGTCGCGGGGCATTTGCTCGGTAACTTCGTCGGCCATGTCCAGGGCGTCTTCGGCACCGTTGACCGCGGCGATCTTGAGCAGGATGTAGGCCTGCACGTTGTTGGCCTTGACCCCTTCGCCATGGAAGAACATCGAGCCGAGACGGTACTGGGCCTGGCCCTGGCCCTGCAGCGAGGCCTTCTCGAACCACTTGAGCGCCTTGTCGAGATGGCGCGGCGTGCCGCTGTAGTAGAACTCGCCCAGCTCGTACTGCGCTTCGGCATCCCCGGACTCCGCCGTCTGTTCGCAAGCCTTCAGGGCGTTCTGCAGGTCTTCGGGCGCGGTATCGAGCGTGCAGCGGCCCGTCGTTGGAATCAGCAACGAGTTACCGCCCTCCGCCAGGGCCAGCAGGGGCTGAAGAAGCAACAGGCAGCCCAGGGTCAGGGCGCGGCCGGTGCGGTTCATGGGGATCGACTTACCTCTGCAAAGCTACGGCCAATGTCTCTGGTGGCACATTATGGGATAAGCAGCGCCTACCTTACAAAGTTTTACTCAGATTTCTACAACGCGGTGAGCAGTGCAAGGGTGTGACGCGGTTATCGCTTTGCTCATTTGTCGCCTGTGGCGGCCCCATCGCGGGGCAAGCCCGCTCCCACGCATGTCGTTATGGCGTGGGAGCGGGCTTGCCCCGCGATGGAACACCCTTACTTCAGCTTGGCGAACGCCCGCTCGGCCGCATCCAGGGTAATCTGCAGCTCCTTGTCGCCATGGGCGATGGAGGTGAAGCCGGCCTCGAAGGCGCTTGGTGCCAGGTACACGCCGCCTTCGAGCATCAGGTGGAAGAAGCGCTTGAAGCGCTCGGCGTCGCTGGCCATCACGTCGTCGAAGGTGACGATGTCGTCGGCGCCGCTGAAGTACAGGCCGAACATGGCGCCCGCCTGGGTGGTGACGAACGGGATGCCGGCGGCATCGGCGCGCTGTTGCAGGCCATCGAGCATGCGGCTGGTGAAGGCGCTCAGCTCGTCATGGAAGCCCGGGCGGCTGATCAGCTTCAGGGTGGTCAGGCCCGCGGCCATCGCCAGCGGGTTGCCCGACAGGGTGCCGGCCTGGTAGACCGGGCCCAGCGGGGCGATGCAGCCCATGATCTCGCGCTTGCCGCCGAAGCAGCCGACCGGCATGCCGCCACCGACGATCTTGCCGAAGGTCGACAGGTCCGGGGTGATGCCGTAGTGGCCCTGGGCGCCACCCAGCGACACACGGAAACCGGTCATCACTTCATCGAAGATCAGCACCACGCCATGCTTGTCGCACAGGGTGCGCAGGCCTTCGAGGAAGCCCGGCGCCGGTGGTACGCAGTTCATGTTGCCGGCCACCGGCTCGACGATGATGCAGGCGACGCTCTGGCCAACGTCGGCGAGGGTCTTCTCGACGGCGGCGATATCGTTGAACGGCAGGGTCAAGGTGTGCTTGGCGAAGTCCGCCGGCACCCCGGCCGAACTCGGCACACCCTGGGTCAGCAGGCCGGAGCCGGCCTTGACCAGCAGGCTGTCGGAGTGACCGTGGTAGCAGCCCTCGAACTTGATGATGGCGTCGCGGCCGGTGTAGCCACGGGCCAGGCGAATGGCGCTCATGGTGGCTTCGTGCCGGAGCTGACCATGCGCACCATCTCCATCGACGGCACGATCGAGCAGACCAGGTCGGCCATCTCGGTTTCCATGGCGGTAGGCGCGCCGTAGGACAGGCCGTGCTCGAGCTGCCGGCGCACGGCATCCAGCACATCGGGGTGGCCGTGGCCGAGGATCATCGGGCCCCAGGAACCGACATAGTCGACATAGCGCTTGTCATCCTCGTCGATGACGTAGGCGCCTTCGGCGTGCTTGAAGAACAGCGGCGTGCCACCGACGCTCTTGAATGCGCGCACCGGCGAGTTGACGCCGCCGGGGATGTGTTTCTGGGCTTGGGCGAACAGGGCTTCGGAACGGGACATGGATCTTCTCTCGAAATCAGGAAACGAACAGGGCGTTGAAGGCGCGGGCGCGGCGGGTGACTTCCTGCGCGCTGTCGGCACCGAACAGGCCGTGGATCACCGCCAGCAGGTCGGCGCCATGGGCGACCAGCGGGGCGGCGTTGTCAAGGGTGATGCCGCCGATCACGGCGATCGGCAGCTTGACCTGGGCGCGGGCCTGCTCCAGCAGTTCGACGTTGGCGGCGGGCGCGCCCGGTTTGGTGACGGAATTGAAGAAGCGACCGAAGGCGACATAGCTGGCGCCTTCGCTGGCGGCCTGTTGCGCGAGGTCGAGGCTGGCGTGGCAGGTCGAGCCGATGATCGCCTGGCGGCCGAGCAGGGCGCGTGCCGGGGTGAGCGGACCGTCGGTCTGGCCCAGGTGCACGCCGACGCCCAGGCGTGCAGCCAGTTCGGCGTCGTCGTTGATGATCAGCTGGGTGCCGTAGCGTTCGCAGAGCTTCGCCAGCGCTTCAGCTTCGCGCAGGCGACGTCCGGCGTCGTCGCTCTTGTCGCGGTACTGCAGCAGGCAGACACCGCCTTTGAGTGCTGCCTCGACATGGCTCAGGAAACGGCCGGCGAGCAGCTGGCTGTCGGTGATGGCATACAGACCGCGGAGCGTCATCGGATGGCCTCGAGTCAGGAACAGAAATCCAGGGGCAGGCGGCGCGGCACGTACTGGCCCTTGCCCAGTTGCTCGGCGTCGCGCAGGGTCCGCCAGGTGTAGTCCAGGGCGCTGCGCACGGCGCTCTCCAGGTGCTCGCCCAGGGCCAGGCGACCGGCCAGGGCGCTGGCCAGGGTGCAGCCCGAGCCGTGGTAGCTGCCCGGCAGGCGCTGGCAGGTCCAGGTGTGTTGCTGGCCGTCGCGGCTGTACAGGCGGTTGTGGATTTCCACTTCGTCGCCGTGACCGCCGGTGATCAGCAGGTGTCTACAGAACGGCAGCAGCTTCTCGGCGCACTCGTCCGCCGTGCCTTCAGGCAGTTCCGCCAGGATACGCGCCTCCGGCAGGTTCGGCGTGGCGATGGTGGCCAGCGGCAGCAGGCGTTCGCGCAGCGCGTAGCCGACCTCGTCCTTGCCCAGGCGACCGCCGCCGCCGGCGCGCAGCACCGGGTCGCAGACCAGTGGCAGGTGCGGATGGGCGGCGAGTAGTTCGGCGATGGTGTCGACCATCTCGATCGAGCCGAGCATGCCCAGCTTCACCGCGGCCACCGTGGAGTCGGCCAGCACGGCGTTGGCCTGGGCCAGGACCCACTCGCGGTCGAGCACGCGGAAGTCGGAAACGTTGACGGTATCCTGCACGGTCAGGGCGGTCACGGCCGGCGCGGCGTGACAGCCCTGGGCGATCAGGGCTTCGATATCTGCCTGCAGCCCGGCGCCACCACTGGGGTCGTGGCCGGAGAGACAGAGGACAACGGGGCGGGAGCTGTAGGTATTCATGGTCGGCGAGCTTATCACCAAACCTTTTTCTGCGGTTCGCTCGCGGCGAGAGAATTGCTGATCAAGTGGTCAGGTTGAACTGGCTGTATATTCTGAAGCATGCGTTCTAGAGCCTCTACATGCAAATTCAAGGTGGCTGCTGGCCAGTGCTGGAGGCTATGCTAGAGTGCTCGGATAACTCGATAAATGGGTTCTGCCGGATCACGTCGTCTCAAAGGGATGGGAGGCAACCGCGACGCGACCGCACAGGCCATGCTGGGGCTGTATGCGCTATTTGCTGATTGTGCTTCTGGGCTGCTTGCCCATGCTGGCCGGAGCGGTCGAATTCGACGACGCCACCGGACGCCTGCCGCTGGGTCGGTACATGCAGGTCTATGAAGACCACGATGGTAGCGCCAGCATTGCCCAGGTCAGTTCCGCGGCGTTCACCGGGCGCTTCCAGGCGCATCAGGAGGAAGTGCTCAATGCCGGCTACTCCACCTCGGTATTCTGGCTGCGGGTCGATCTAGCCTATGCCGCCGTCCCATCGGCCGCGCCACGCCAATGGCTGCTGGAGCTTGCCTACCCGCCGCTGGATCACCTGGAACTCTACCTGCCGGACGCGCAGGGCACCTATCGCCTGGCCCGGCGCACCGGTGACGCGCTGCCCTATGCCAGCCGGGAGATCCGCCAGAACAACTACCTGTTCGAGTTGCCGCTGCAGCCCGGCCAGGCGACCACCGCCTACCTGCGTCTGCACAGCCAGGGCTCGATCCAGGCGCCGCTGACATTGTGGTCGGCCGAGGCCTACCTGGAAGACCAGCCCACCCGGCTTTATGTGCTGGGCATGATCTACGGCGTGCTGCTGGTGATGCTGGTGTACAACCTGTTCATCTACCTCAGCGTGCGTGATGTCAGCTACCTGTACTACATCCTTTATATCGCTTCGTTCGGTCTCTACCAGGTCTCGGTCAACGGCGCCGGCATTGCCTATTTCTGGCCGGACAGCCCGTGGTGGGCCAACGCCGCCACCCCGCTGTTCATCGGTGCCGCCGGGCTGTTCGGCTGCCAGTTCGCCCGCCACTTCCTGCAACTTGGCAGCCTCAGCCGGGGCTTCGACCGCCTGCTCAAGGGCTTGATGGCTGGCGGCGCGCTGGTAATGGTGCTGGCAGTGACCTTGCGCTACGGTGTGGCGCTGCGCATGGCCACGGTGCTGGCGCTGCTGTTCACCGTCAGTATCTTCAGCGCCGGGCTCTATGCCTGGTGGCGCGGATTGCGCGTGGCGCGCTGGTTCATCATCGCCTGGACCGCCTTCCTCGCTGGCGGGCTGGTCAACACGCTGATGGTGCTGGGTTACCTGCCCAACGTGTTCATCACCATGTATGCCAGCCAGTTGGGCTCGGCCCTGGAAGTGGCGTTGCTGTCGCTGGCCCTGGCCGACCGTATCAACAGCCTGCGCGAGCAGCAGGCGCAGACCCTGCGCGAAACCGGGCGCACGCTGGAGCAACTGAACCTGCAGCTGGCGCGCAGCAACCGGCTCAAGGACGAGTTCCTGGCCACCGTGACCCATGAACTGCGCACGCCGATGAACGGTGTGATCGGTTCGCTGGAGCTGCTGCACACCCTGCCCATGAGCGCCGAGCAGGCCCAGTACCACCGCACCGCCACCGGCTCTGCCCAGGACATGATGTCGATGGTCGACGACATCCTCATCCTTACCGAATTGCAGGCCGGGCGCCTGCGCAACCAGGGCATGGCGTTCAGCCTGCGACGCCTGCTTCAGGAACTGCGTGCCGGCTATGCCAGCCAGGCGCTGGCCAAGGGCCTGTACCTGAGCCTGGACATCCCCGCCGACCTGCCCGACAGTCTGGTCGGTGATGCGCAGAAGCTTGCCCGCTGCCTCGCCTGCCTGGTGGACAACGGGCTGAAGTTCACCCACCAGGGGGGCGTCACCGTGCAGGCCCGTGGCCGGCGCACCGGGCCGGACAGCCTGGTCCTGAGCCTCACGGTCAGTGACAGCGGCATCGGCTTCGATGACCTGGACCAGGCGGTGCTGTGCCAGCGCTTCTTCCAGGTGGACGGCTCGATGACCCGGCGCTACGGCGGGCTGGGCATCGGCCTGTCGATCTGCCGGCAGCTGGGTGAGTTGATCGGTGCGCAGCTGTCCCACGAGTCGACGCCGGGCCTGGGCAGCCGCTTCGAGCTGACTCTGGCCCTTGCCGTGGCGCAGGTGCAGGTACCACCGGCGCGTGCAGCCTCGGGGCTGGAGCGCTTCTGACGGACCCGTCGCGGTACCCGTGGGAGCGGGCTTGCCCCACGATCAGGGCGCGAAGCGCCCCCATGTAGTCCGTTTTGTCACTTTGACTCGAGGGCCTGCGGTGCTTCACTGGGTTATCCAGGCATGACCGGATCCAGGAGGCCGCCGATGAACCTGCACCAGTTCGCTGAAACCCACGAAGTCACCAACCAGCCGCCGTCCCTGGACGGCGCCAACCTGTATCGCCTCGACCAGCCCCTGCAGGAGTGGTCACGGCGGTTCGGCGCCGGCTGGGCCGAGTCGCGGATCGACGCCTACGGTGCCCTGGCCGGTGGTCCGTTGATGGCCGCGGGTTTCCTGGCCAATGCCCACAAGCCCGAGTTCAGCAGCCATGACCGCTACGGCCACCGCATCGACCTGGTGGAGTTTCATCCCGCCTATCACCAGTTGATGCGCACCGCCGTCGAGCACGGCCTGCCTTCGCTGCCCTGGGCCGAGCCACGGGACGGCGCCCACGTGGCGCGGGCCTCGATGACCTACCTGCACAGCCAGGCCGAAGCCGGCACCGGCTGCCCGCTGACCATGACCTTCGCCGCCGTGCCGGCCCTGCGCCTGCAACCCGAGCTTGCTGGCTACTGGCTGCCGAAGATCCTGGCTCGCGAATACGACCCGCGCAACGTCGGTGACCGACACAAGGCCGGTGTCACCATCGGCATGGCCATGACCGAAAAGCAGGGCGGCACCGATGTTCGCGCCAACACCACCCGCGCCTACCCGGTGGGCACGCCCGGCCCGGGCCAGCCCTATGAGCTGGTGGGGCACAAGTGGTTCTGTTCGGCGCCCATGTGCGACGCCTTCCTCACCCTGGCCCAGACCGACAAGGGCCTGAGCTGCTTCCTGCTGCCGCGCCACCGGCCCGATGACAACCGCAACCAGTTCTACATCCAGCGCCTGAAGAACAAGCTGGGCAACTGTTCCAACGCCTCCAGCGAGGTGGAGTTCCGCGGTGCCCTGGCCTGGATGATCGGCGAGGAGGGGCGCGGCGTGCCGACCATCATCGAGATGGTGGCCATGACCCGCTTCGACTGCATGGTCGGCTCCAGCGCCCTGATGCGCCAGGCCCTGACCCAGGCCGCGCACCACTGCGCCCACCGCAAGGTCGGCGGGCGCGTGCTGGCCGAGCAGCCGCTGATGCAGAACGTGCTCGCCGACCTGGCCCTGGAAAGCGAGGCGGCCCTGGCCCTGAGCTTGCGCATGGGCCAGGCCCTGGACCGCCTCGATGACCCTCAGCAGGCACACTTCGCCCGGCTGGTCACGGCCGTGGGCAAGTACTGGATCTGCAAGCGCGCCCCCGGGATGATCAACGAGGCCGCCGAGTGCCTGGGCGGCGCCGGTTACGTCGAGGACAGCATCCTGCCGCGGCTGTACCGCGAGGCGCCGGTCAACTCCACCTGGGAGGGCTCGGGCAACGTGCAGTGCCTGGACGTGCTGCGCGCGTTGTCGAAGGAGCCGGGCGTGCTCGAGGCGCTGTTCTGTGAGTTGGGAGACGGCCATGGGGATCCGCGGCTGGCGGCGTTCATCGGTAACCTCAAGGGTGCCTTCGCCGATACCGGCGATATCCAGTACCGCGCCCGGCAGCTGACCGAGGACATCGCCGTGGCGCTGCAGGCCAAGCTGCTGCTTGAGGCGGGCAACGCCACGGTGAGCGATGCGTTTATCGGCAGCCGGCTGGGCGGCGGCGGGCGGGTGTATGGCGCATTGCCGCGCGGGGTGGATGTCGAGGCGCTGGTGGCCAGGGCCACGCCTGCCTGGGCCGGATAATGCCATCGCGGGGCAAGCCCGCTCCCACGCCCCGTCACGTATGTTGCGTGGGAGCGGGCTTGCCCCGCGAAAGGCTCAGTGCCGATTCTCGGGGGTGTTTTTACCCAGCAACGCAGGCAAGATGGTTGTCATGCATTCCATAAGACAGGAAGCCCAGCGTGAGCCAAGCGTTTGTAGTCGTTGATACCCCCGAACAGGCCGTCGACCGTCTGGCGGCCTTGCATGAACAGGCCACCGGGGCCCTGAGCCAGGCCCTCAAGCGCTATCTCAAGGACCGTACCGAGCCGGGTGACGAGGAACGCGCGTTGTTCCGCTACCCGGCCCTGCGCCTAACCTACTCCAGCCAAGGCGAAGTCGCCGCCACCACCCGCGCCTACGCCAAGGTCCAGGTGGACGGCACCTACAGCGTCACCGTCACCCAGCCGGCAGCGTTCCGTGGCTACCTGCTCGAGCAACTGCGCCCGTTGATGCACGACTACACCGTGACCGTGGAAGTCGGCGTCAGCGAGCAGAACATCCCGTACCCCTATGTGGTCGACCAGGGCGATGAGCTGGCGGGCAGCGGCATCACCGCCGCGCAGCTGGCGCGGGTGTTCCCCAGCACCGACCTGTCGGCGGCCACCGATAACACCGCCGATGGCCTCTACGACTGGGAAAGTGCCGAGACCCTGCCGCTGGCGCTGTTCGACGCCGCCCGTGTGGACTTCTCCCTGCGCCGCCTGGTGCACTACACCGGCAGCGACTGGCGGCACATGCAGCCGTGGATCCTTCTCACCAACTACCACCGCTACGTCGACCAGTTCATCGCCCATGGCCTTGAGCAGCTGCGCGAGGACCCACGCTTCGTGCGCATGGTCCTGCCGGGCAACGTGGTCATCGAGAAGGGCATGGACAACGGCGAGGCCCAGGCCCTGGTCGCCAGCGTGGTCTGGCACCGCTACCAGATGCCGGCCTACCACCTGATCGCCGCCGACGGCGATGGCGTGACCCTGGTCAATATCGGCGTCGGCCCGTCCAACGCCAAGAACATCACCGACCACCTGGCGGTGCTGCGCCCGCACTGCTGGCTGATGATCGGCCACTGCGGCGGCCTGCGCCAGTCGCAGACCATCGGCGACTACGTGCTGGCCCACGCCTACATGCGCCGCGACGGCATCCTAGACCGCGTGGTGCCGCCGAACATCCCGATCCCGGCCCTGGCCGAGGTGCAGCTGGCGTTGCAGGAGGCGGCCGCGCAGGTCACCGGCGAGCGCGGCGAGCAGCTCAAGAAGCGCCTGCGCACCGGCACCGTGCTCACCTATGACGACCGCAACTGGGAACTGCGCTGGGCCCAGGAACGTCCGTTGATCAACCTGTCCCGCGCCGTGGCGGTGGACATGGAGAGCGGCACCATCGCGGCCCAGGGCTACCGCCTGCGCGTGCCGTACGGCACCTTGCTGTGTGTCTCCGACAAGCCACTGCACAGCGAGATCAAGCTGCCCGGCTCGGCCAACGCCTTCTACAACCGCGCGGTCAGCCAGCACCTGAAGATCGGCATCGCCGCCCTCGACCTGCTGCGCACCGAGCTCAACTCGCTGCACTCGCGTAAACTGCGCAGCTTCGATGAGCCGCCGTTCCGCTGAGGATCCATGCCCCTGCCACCCCGTAGCACACCGCGCCGCCCTGCGGCGCGGCCCACCGGCCCGCGTCGCCAGCCCAAGGCGCCGCCGGCCGAACCGCGCCTGATCCTGTTCAACAAGCCGTTCGATGTGCTCACCCAGTTCAGCGACGGCGAGGGGCGGGCCACGCTCAAGGACTTCATCGACATTCCCGGCATCTATCCGGCCGGGCGCCTGGACCGCGACAGCGAAGGCCTGCTGTTGCTGACCAACGACGGGCGCCTGCAGGCGCGTATCGCCGACCCGAAGCACAAGCTGGCCAAGACCTACTGGGTACAGGTTGAGGGAGAGCCGAGCGAAGAGCAGCTAAAGCGCCTGCGTGACGGCGTCGAGCTCAACGACGGGCTGACGTTGCCGGCCCAGGCGCGCCTGCTTGAGGAGCCCGAGCTGTGGCCGCGCAATCCGCCTGTGCGTTTTCGCAAGAGCGTGCCGACTGCCTGGCTGGAGCTGGTGATCCGTGAAGGTCGCAATCGCCAGGTGCGGCGGATGACGGCGGCGGTTGGCTTGCCGACTTTGCGCCTGGTGCGGGTTCGGATCGGTGACTGGACAATCGAAGGGCTGGAGCAGGGCTGCTGGCGCGAAGTGCCGGCGAAGCTTTGAGCCGCACGCGTCCCCCTGTAGGAGCGGCCTTGTGCCGCGAAAGGGCCGCGTAGCGGCCCCGGGAATTTCTGCCTTGATGCTGAAATCTGGGGCTGCTTTGCAGCCCTTTCGCGGCACAAGGCCGCTCCTACAAGGAAGTAGAGTTGCAGGCCGCTACACCCCTTCGAGAAACCCCACCACCACGCTCTTGATGATGAACGCCAGCACGCCCAGGCCCAGCACAAAGAACAGGATCAGCGTGCCAAAGCGCCCGGCCTTGGACTTCTTCGCCAGGTCCCAGACGATGAAGCCCATGAAACCGATCAGCACGGTGACCAGGACGATCATCATCCATTCTTCGAATACTGCGGGATCCATCAGTTCACTCCAGGCAGATTGAGCCCCCGATCATACGCCGCACGTGCAAGGATTCAACGCAGGTGGGTCAATGGCAGCTCGGTGCTGGCCAGCACCTGGTTGAGCACGAAGCTCGAGCGCACGCTGGTCACCCCTTCGATACGGGTCAGGCTGCCCAGCAGCAGCTTCTGGTAGTGGTCCATGTCCGGCACCACCACCTTGAGCTGGTAGTCGGCGTCCATCCCGGTGACCAGGCTGCACTCGAGCACCTGGGGCAGGCTGCGGATCGCCGCCTCGAAGGTCTCGAAGCGCTCGGGCGTGTGCCGGTCCATGCCGATCAGCACATAGGCGGTCAGGCTCAGGCCGAGCTTCTTGCGATCCAGCAGGGCCACCTGGCGCGAGATGTAGCCGTCGTCCTCGAGCTGCTTGACCCGACGTGAGCATGGGGAAGGCGACAGGCCGATGCGTTCGGCCAGTTCCTGGTTGGAGATGCGCGCATCGCGCTGCAATTCGGCGAGGATGCTCAGGTCGTAGCGGTCGAGCTTGCTCATGGAAAGGGCCTTTTCTGTTCAGATTGCTGCGAATTATCGATCCTGAGTGAAAAATTGCGCAAGCGCTATTTATCAGAGCAATCTTCGCAATCCTCTGCCCCGGCGGCTGGCCTATCTTTATCACCAGAATCACTGCCCGGACATCAGTCCACGGCGACGCGCCCTAGGCGGGCGGTCGCGGCCAGCCATCCAACAGGATCCGCCAGGCCCCCGGGCTACGCACTGTCCAGAAGACGGCGCGAGGTGAGCCGGTGCCACAAGCGCCGAGCACGGACGACAATTCCCAAAGGGAGGCCGCAAGGCCTCCCTTTTTTATTGCGCCGCAGGCTGAATGAGTGAGGCCTTGCGGCGGCCAACCACTGCCAGCGCCGCCAGCAGCACCAGCAGCCCGCCCGCCACGGCAATCACGAATCCGCTGCGCGCTGTCGTGGCGTCCACCCACTGGCCGGCGCCTGCCGCGCCGATGGCCACGCCGACATTCAGGCCGGCCAGCAGCCAGGTCAGGCCCTCGGTCAGCTGGCGCTCGGGCACGTTGCGCTCCACCAGGGCCATGGCCACTATCATGGTCGGGGCGAAGAACACCCCGGCCAGCAACACTGCCGCGGCCAGCAGGGCGAGGTTGTCGACCATGAGCAACGGCAGGGTAGCGAGCAGGGTGGCCAGTGCGCCGAGCAGCAACTGGCGGGGCAGCGGCAGTCGCCAGCGCAGGGTGCCGAACAGCAGCCCCGAGGCACAGGAACCCAAAGCATAGGCCGACAGCACCAGGCTGGCGGCGGCCGGCTGCCCTTGTTCGCTGGCGAAGGCGACAGTGGCGATGTCCACCGTGCCGACAATCATGCCCATTGCCACCATCAGCAAGGTCAGTTGACGCACGGTCGGCAGCCGCCATACCGGCAGGCCACTTGCCAACGGTGCGTCGACAGCTGCCGGTGGTGGTTCGCTGGCGGTCTGCATCGCCAGTGCCGCAGTGCCCAGCAACAGCAGCGCGGCGGCGGCCAGCAGCCCGGCCTGAGGGCATAGCGCCACGCTAAGCCCGACCGCCAGGGGTGGCCCGGCGATGAAGCTGACTTCGTCGAGCACGGTTTCCAGCGAGTAGGCGGTCTGCAGTTGGGGTTGGCCGCGATACAGGTGGGTCCAGCGGGCGCGGACCATGGCCGACATGCTGGGCATGCACCCGGCCAGCAGGGCGGCGACGAACAGCAGCCAGTCGGGGCCGCGCAGCCAGGCGCAGGCCGCCATCAACAGCAGTCCGAGCACGCTCAGCAGGCCGGCCAGCGGCAGCACCCGGCGCTGGCCCAGGCGGTCCACCAGGCGCGAGACCTGCGGCGACAGCAGGGCATAGGTCAGCACGAAGCAGGCCGACACCGCTCCGGCCAGGGCATAGTTGCCGCGCCATTGCGCGAGCAGGGTGATGATGCCGATCCCGGTCATCGGCAATGGCAGCCGTGCCAGCAGCCCGGCCAGGGTAAAGGCGCGGGTACCTGCGGGGATGAACAACTGGGCGTAGGGGTTGGACATGCTGCTTCCTCCTTGAGGCGGCCCGCTTGCCGCTGGCTGGGCGGGGCGTGAATAATACGTACAGTGCGTATGATTAAATATTCATACGCGGTGAATGTAAATATTCATACGAAGTGTACGTAAAGGAGAGGCCATGGTTCGCCGCACCCGCGCCGAAATGGAAGAAACCCGTGCCGCCTTGCTGGCGATGGCTCGTCAAGTGCTAGGCGAGCAGGGTTACGCACAGACGTCCATGGACGATCTGACCGCCCGCGCCGGGCTGACCCGCGGCGCGCTGTACCACCATTTCGGCGACAAACAGGGCCTGCTGGCGGCCGTGGTGGCGCAGATCGACGGTGAGATGGATGCGCGCCTGCTGGCCATCTCCGAATCCAGCGATGACCCTTGGCAAGGCTTCTGTCAGCGCTGCCAGGCGTACCTGCGCATGGCCCGCGAGCCGGAGATCCAGCGCATCGTCCTGCGCGATGCGCGGGCCGTGCTGGGCGCCGCTTCGCCCGAGGCGCAGCAGTATTGCATCGCGTCGTTGCAGCGGATGCTGGCGAGGCTGGTCCAACAGGGCGTGGTAGCCGAGGCCGATCCTTGGGCGCTGGCGGCGCTGGTGCATGGCAGCCTGTCGGAAGCGGCATTCTGGATCGCCCAAGGCGAGGACGGTGACGCGCGGCTCGGTCAGGCACTGGGTGCGCTAGAGCTGCTGCTGCGCGGCCTGTTGGCGCGCTAGGCTGTCGGCTATTTCATCTGCCGGTCGCGGTCCGCGGAGTAGACTGCGAATGGTAAAGGCGAGCGTTTTCATCGAGAGGAACAACATGAGTTCGCGCATCTGGCGATTGGCAGGTGTTGGTTTGCTGGGCCTGGGCATCAGCCTGGGCGCCCTGGCCGAAGGGCCTGGAGAAGGGCATGGCGGTCAGCAGGAGCAAGGCGGTGGCGAACGGCGTGGATCGCCGCTCAATTCACGTGACGAAGTGCGCCAGACGCAACCGCCACGCCAGGGCTACTACCAGGACATTCCCCGTCGCTACGGCGACAACCGTTACTGGGAAGCGGGCGGTCCGGGTCAGCGCCCCGGTGGCGACTGGTCAGGCCGGCCCGATGGGCATGGCAATGGCTGGGGGCCAGGGCCGCAGTACCACCCCGGGCATACCGTCGACCGCTTCCCGGATCGCTACTGGAAAGTGCCGTACCGCGGGCAGGACTATTTCTACTCTGGTGGCTACTGGTACCGGCCCCATCGCGGCGGCTACGTGGTAGTCACGCCGCCCTACGGTGTGCGGGTCGGCTACCTGCCGCCCTATGCCCGTGAGGTGTGGTTGAGCGGTGCGCTGTTCTTCCTGGTGGCCGACACGTATTACCAGTACCAGGCCGACAGCCGCGAGTACGTGGTGGTCAATCCGCCCACGGTGGCGCCGGCGCCAATGCCGCAGCAGGGCAGCGGCTACGATGTGATCGCCTATCCGATGTACGGCCAGGGGCCGGAGCAGCAGGAGCAGGACCGCTATCAATGCCATCGCTGGGCGGTGAGCCAGTCGGGCTTCGATCCGGCGACCGCCAGCTATGCGCCGCCGGCCAATGTGACGGACAACTATCGAAGGGCGTTGGGCGCTTGCCTGAGCGGGCGCGGCTACAGCGTCAATTGACGGGGCATTCGCGATAACGGGCTACACCGGGTCGGCGTGAACCATTACATCGGCCCGTGGATAGCGCTGGCGAATGACCTGCGAGGCCTGCACGCACAGCTCATGGGCGGCATGTAGCGGCATGTCGCCGGGCAGCTCCAGATGCAGTTGGACGAACCACTGGCTGCCGGATACCCGCGTGCGCAGGTCATGCACCCCCTTCACCCCGGGAATCGCCAGCACCACTTCGAGCATGCGCTCGCCGATATCGGCGGGCAGCTCCTTGTCCATCAGGATCGCCGTGCTCTCGCGGGCGATCTGTAGCGCGCTCCACAGGATGTACAGGGCAATCCCCAGGCCGAACAGGGCGTCGAGCTGCGGCCAGCCGAAGCGGGCGAGCAGCAGCGCCAGCAGGATGCTGGCGTTGAGCAGCAGGTCGGAGCGGTAGTGCAGCGAGTCCGCGCGCACGGCGGTGGAGCCGGTCAGGCGGATGACCTTGCGCTGGAACGCCAGCAGCGCCACGGTCAGCGCCAATGACAGCAGCATCACCGCGATGCCGGCGGCAGTGTCGCCCAAGGGCTCCGGCGACTTCAGCCGCTCCACCGCCTGCACCCCGATCAGCACCGCGCTGACCCCTATGAACAGCGCCTGGGCCATGCCGGCCAGGGCTTCGGCCTTGCCGTGGCCGAAGCGGTGGTCGTCATCGGCCGGGCGCAGCGCGTAATGCACCGCCAGCAGGTTGAGGAAGGAGGCGGCGGCATCCAGCGCCGAGTCGGTCAGCCCGGCCAGCAGGCTGACCGAGCCGCTCAGCCACCAGGCCACGGCCTTGCTCAGCACCAGGATGCAGGCGACGCTCAGCGAGGCGCGAGTGGCCAGGCGCAACAGGCGTTGGTGTTCGGCGGTGGCGGTCATGCGCAGGAGATCGTCCGAATCAGGTCAGGCAGCGGGTACCAGGCCGTAGCTGGCCAGTTGCTCGACGCTGCCGCGGTGCTGGATCAGCCGCGGGTCGTTCAGCGGCAGGCGCTGGCCCAGTTCGCTTTCAAGGATAGCCTGCAGCTTGGTCCGGTCGACCTGGCCATCGGCATTGATCGCCGGCTTGAGCTTGGCCGGGTCGACATGGGCCGTGGTGCCCCCGGGGTAGTAGATGGCGCCGGTGGCGAAGTCGATGCCGAAGGCGATCAGGCCGGGAATGACATAGAACAGGATACCGATGGCATCCAACGCTGCGACCACCGGATCGATCTTGCCTTCGATCTGGCCGCGACGGTCGGGGTAGAACAGGGTGCCGCAGGCCGTCAACTGGGTCAGCAGGGTGGCGATGAGGGCGCCACCGATGACGCGGGAAGGGATGCGCATGTGAATCTCCGGAAGAAAACGACGAACAACGGCGCGGCAATGGCCTGCGCCTGAGCTTAAGACCATGATAGGGCAGCCTCGGTTCGCCGTTATACTCGGTCGATTGTTCGAGGACCACCATGATTTCATTACCGATCGATGCCGTACTGTCCGACCTGCGCCAGGCCCTGGCCGAACGTGACGAAGCGGTGCTCGAGGCGCCGCCCGGCGCCGGCAAGACCACCCGCGTGCCACTGGCCTTGCTCGCTGAGCCCTGGCTGCAAGGACAGACCATCCTCATGCTCGAGCCCCGGCGCCTGGCCGCCCGCGCCGCCGCCGAACGCCTGGCCAGCGAACTGGGCGAGAAGGTCGGCGAAACCGTGGGCTACCGCATCCGCCTGGACAGCAAGGTCGGCCCGAACTCGCGCATCGAAGTGGTCACCGAGGGCATCCTCACCCGCCGCCTGCAGGCGGATCCTGCGCTGGATGGCGTGGGGCTGCTGATCTTCGACGAGTTCCACGAACGCAGTCTGGATGCCGACCTGGCCCTGGCCCTGAGCCTCAACGGCCGGGCGCTGTTGCGCGACGAGTCGCCACTGAAGATCCTGCTGATGTCGGCGACGCTGGAGGGCGAGCGGCTGTCGCGCCTGCTCGACGACGCGCCGATCATCAGCAGTCAGGGGCGCATGCATCCGGTGGAGATCCGCTGGAGCCGGCCCTGGCAGCCTGGCGAGTTCGTCGAGCCGCGCGTGGTCGACTGCGTGCTCCAGGCCTTGGCCGACGAGTCCGGCAGCCTGCTGGTGTTCCTCCCCGGGCAGGCCGAGATCCGCCGTGTGCACCAGGCGCTGCAGGAGGCCGTGGGCGTGCGTCCGGACGTCCTGCTCTGCCCGCTGCACGGCGAGCTTGACCTGAGCGCCCAGCGAGCCGCCATCGAGCCGGCGCCCAAGGGCCAGCGTAAGGTGGTGCTGGCCACCAATATCGCCGAAACCAGCCTGACCATCGACGGTGTGCGCGTGGTGATCGACGCAGGTCTGGCGCGGGTGCCGCGCTTCGATCCCGGCAGTGGCATGACCCGCCTGGACACCCAGCGCATTTCCCGCGCCAGCGCCACCCAGCGTGCCGGACGAGCCGGGCGCCTCGAGCCCGGCGTGTGCTATCGACTGTGGTCCGAGGCGCAACACGATCAGTTGGCGGCCCATGGCAGCGCCGAGATCCTCCAGGCCGACCTGGCCGGGCTGGCCCTGCAACTGGCACGCTGGGGCGTGCCGCCGGAGCAGCTCAGCTGGCTCGACCAGCCACCGGCGGCCGCCTACGGCCAGGCTCAGGACCTGCTGGCCCGGCTCGGTGCCTTCAAGCCCGGCTGCCGCGACAACCTGAGCGTCCATGGCCAGGCCATGGCCGAGTTGCCTGCGCATCCGCGCATCGCCCATCTGCTGCTGCGCGGGCAGGACCTCGGATTGGCCGACATGGCCTGCGATGTCGCCGCGTTGCTGGGCGAGCGCGACATCCTGCGCGGCGGCGGTGCCGACCTGCACAGCCGGCTGGCGCTGCTCAGCGGTGAAAGCCGTGCCTCCCGTGGCGGGCAGGGCGGCGTGCAGCGCGCCCGGCAACTGGCCCGGCAGTATCGCGGCCAGTTGCGTGGCAAACCGCGCAGCCCAGTCGCCGACCCCGATCATCCCCGCTGGCTGGGCGCCGTGCTGGCGCTGGCCTACCCCGACCGGGTGGCGCAGCAGCGTCGCGAAGGCGGCGCCGAGTACCGCCTGGCCAATGGCCGGGCGGCGCTGTTCGCCGAAGCTGATGCTCTGATGAAAAGCCCGTGGCTGGTGATCGCCGACCTCGGCAGCCGCCAGGGGCAGCGCGAGGAGCGCATCTACCTGGCCGCCGAGTTCGATCCGGCGCTGTTCGACGGTGTGCTGGCCGAGCAGGTAGAGCAGCTCGACCTGCTCGACTGGGACGAACGTGAACAGGTGCTGCGCGCCGAGCGTCAGCGCAAGGTCGGTGAACTGGTGCTTAGCCGCGAGCCGCTGCCGGGGCTGGATGACGACGCACGGGCCAGGGCATTGTTGGGGCTGGTGCGGCGCAAGGGCCTGAACCTGCTGACCTGGACCCCGGAACTGCGCCAGTGGCAGGCCCGTGTCGCCCTGTTGCGTCAGCTGGACCTGGAAAAGGACGGCCACAGCGAATGGCCCGACCTTGGCGACGACGCCTTGCTCGCCAGCCTGGAGGACTGGTTGCAACCTTATCTGGGCAAGGTGTCGCGCCTGAGTCATTTCGCCAACCTGGACCTGCCTTCGATGCTGCGCAACCTGCTGCCCTGGCCGCTGCCCCAGCGTCTGGACGAGATGGCGCCATCGCACCTGGCCGTGCCCTCGGGCTCCAGCATTCGCCTGGACTACAGCGAGCAGCCACCGATCCTTGCCGTGCGCCTGCAGGAGCTGTTCGGCCTGGCCGACACCCCGCGCATTGCCAATGGCCGCCAGCAGGTCAAACTGCACCTGCTGTCACCGGCGCGCCGGCCGGTGCAGGTGACCCAGGACCTGGCCAACTTCTGGCGCACCACCTATGCCGAGGTGAAGAAGGACCTGAAAGGGCGCTATCCCAAGCACTACTGGCCGGACGATCCACTGGTTGCCGAAGCCACGGCCAGGGCCAAGCCCAGGAAAGCCTGACCCGTGCATTCGCTCGGGGGAATGCCGGCCTCAGGCGCCGGCTTCACCCTCGAGCAGCATGAACAGGCGGTACAGCACCACGGTGCTGAACAGCTGCAGGAAGCCGCTGAGGCTGTCCAGGGCCAGTTGCACGCCGGGCTGCGGCTCGGGGAACAGCTGCAGCAGCAGGCCGTCGATCAGCCACAGCGGCGCCAGCACCGACAGCATGCAGACCATGATGCGCAGGAAGTGCCCGGTGGTCATGCGCGCACTGGTGCGCATCGACTCGATCACCGGCAGGCCGCGCAGCACCAGCAGGTACTCGGCGAACACCAGGTTCACCATGATCCATACGCCGGGGAAGATGAGCAGCGCCAGGCCCGCCATGATCAGCAGCGAACTGATCACGATCAGCAGGGCCAGCATCGGCCACAACTGCAGGGCGCGGGCGAACAGGGCGCGCTTGGCGATGTCCTGGCCGTTGCTACGGGTGTCGAGGTAGAGGATCAGCGCGGCGCTGTACAGCGGGTAGAACAGCAGGCTGACGAGCATGCCATAGGCCGGCGAGGCCTGCTCGCCCAGCTGGCTGTAGAGCAGCTGTGTGCCGAGGGCCTCGAGTACCACCAAGGGCAGGCACAGCTGGAGGATGCTCGTCAGGTGACGGCGGAAGAAGTACAGGGAGTCGCGCAGAACGCTCAGCGGATTCATCGGTCAACATCGCATGGCAGAAAAAGCAGGGCGTAACTTTAGCCCAGTCGGCCCGCTTGCTGAAAAAAGTTTCATGGCCCGGACAATTGAATCGTTCCGCCCGGGCCTCCATCTTTGACGCTGTCCGATGTCCTGTTCAGCGCACGAGGTTGCCCCGATGAACACTGAAGAACAAACCCTGATCGATGGCCTGTTCGGCCGTCTCAAGCAAGCCGAGGACCCGGCCCAGCCGCGCGATGCCCAGGCTCAGGCGCGCATCGAGGAGCACCTGCGCCAGCAGCCGGCGGCGCCTTACTACATGGCTCAGGCGATCCTGGTCCAGGAGGCGGCGCTCAAGCGCCTGGACGAGCAGAACAAGCAGCTCGAGGCCGAGCTGCGCCAGGCGCGCGCGCAAGTGGATGCGAGCCGACCCAGCGGTGGTGGTGGTTTCCTCTCCAGCATCTTCGGCGCGGGAGCCCGCCATCCAGAGCCGCAGCGCCCGGTCGCGCCGCCGCCGACTTCCTCGGGAGGCTGGCGTGAACCGGCGCCCCAGGCCTACGCCCCGCCACCACCGCAGCAGGGCTTCGGCGCGGCGCCCGCCCCGGCGCGCAGCGGCGCCAGCAGCTTCCTCGGCGGTGCCATGCAGACCGCCGCGGGTGTGGCCGGTGGCGTGTTGCTGGCCCAGGGCATCAGCAGCCTGTTCAACCATCATTCGCAGCCTGAAGAAATCGTCGAGGTGATCAAGGAAGAGCCGGCGCCGGCCAGCGACGCTGGCGGCTGGAACGACCAGGACAGCCAGCGCCAGGTGGCGGACAACGGTGGCTGGGGCAATGACCAGGGCGGTTATGCCGATGCCGATTACAGCGGTGACGATGGCGGCTTCTTCTCGGACGACGACTACGTCTGAGGGCTCTGGCATACTGCTGCTTCCTATCGCGGGGCAAGCCCGCTCCCAGGCTTTGGTGGGAGCGGGCTTGCCCCGCGATCGTTTGCCACTGCCAGTAAGAGGCTTCAGGTGAAGAAAATCGCGCTGTTCGCCGATGTGCAGAACCTCTACTACACGGTTCGCCAAGGTCATGGCTGTCATTTCAACTACGCCGCGCTGTGGGCCGAGGTCAGCCGCGAAGGGCAGATCGTCGAGGCGGTGGCCTATGCCATCGACCGTGGTGACAGCAAGCAGCAGCAGTTCCAGCAGATCCTGCGCAACCTTGGGTTCGACGTGCGCCTCAAGCCTTTCATCCAGCGCGCCGATGGCTCGGCCAAGGGCGACTGGGATGTGGGCATCACCCTTGATGTCATCGAGGCGGCGGCGCGGGTCGACCAGGTGGTGCTGGCCTCGGGCGACGGTGATTTCGACTTGTTGCTGGAGCGGGCGATGCAACGCCATGGCGTGGAAACCGTCGTGTACGGTGTGCCGGGGTTGACCGCGTTGTCGGTGATCCGCGCCGCAAGCCGCTACGTGCCTATCGAGGGCCGGCTGCTGCTGCGCCACTGACCTGTCATGCTGCGGGCAGGAAGCGGATGTGGGAGGGCTTCAGCCTTTCTTGCCATTGCCTTCCAGATGCCCCAGCGGCACCCGTCGCGCCACCGCGCTCGACAGGATGATCGACGTCTTGGTGAAGCCCAGTTGCGACACGCGGTTGATCAGTGCTTCCAGTTCACCCATCGAAGTGACGGCCGCCTGCATGATCACGCACGGGTCGCCGGTCACCCGATGGCATTCGGTGAGTTCGGGGATCTTCTCCAAATCCTCGTAGGCCTGCTGGTTGCCATGACTGGCCAGGCGCAGTTCCATCACGCACTGGATCGGCAGGCCGATCTTCTCCAGGTCGACCTTGGCCGTGTAGCCGCTGATCACCCCGCTGGCTTCCAGCTTGGCCACCCGCTCGGCCACCGCCGGGGCCGAAAGATTGACCTGGCGCGCCAGTTGCGCGTAGGTGGCCCGGCCATTTTCCAGCAGGGCGGCGAGGAGCATGCGGTCGTACTTGTCCATGGTGACTCCTGCTGACTTTGCAATCGATTGGAAAGGCACTGCATAACCATGCTTTGCAAAGTGTTTCGGTGTTTTAAACGTGTTTTGTAACTTAAGTTTGCGCCTGGGCCTTTCTAAACTAATCCACCCGTAAACGGATTTCGAGCCCTTGCCATGTCCTCCTCCCGTCGCTTCCCGTTGTTGCTTGTCGGCGCCTTTCTCGCCCTGTACCTGGTCTGGGGCTCGACCTACCTGTTTATTCGCATCGGCGTGGAGTCCTGGCCGCCGATGCTGATGGCCGGGGTGCGGTTCGTGATTGCCGGCAGCCTGCTGTATGGCTTCCTGCGCTGGCGCGGCGTGCCGGCGCCTACCTGGCCCCAGTGGCGCGCGGCCGGGGCGATCGGTTTCCTGCTGCTCAGTTGCGGCAATGGTGGGGTGACCCTGGCCGAGCATGCCGGGGTCGCCTCGGGCGTGGCGGCGTTGGCGGTGGCCACGGTGCCGCTGTTCACCCTGGTGTTCGGCCTGTTCTTCGGCCATCGCAATTCGCGCCTGGAGTGGGCGGGGATCGCCCTCGGGCTGGTCGGTATCGGCATGCTCAACATGGGTTCGAACCTGCAGGCCAGCCCCATGGGCGCGGCGCTGATCCTGTTCGCCGCGGCGGCCTGGGCCTTCGGATCGGTGTGGAGCAAGAGCCTGCCGCTGCCCCAGGGGGCGATGGCCAGTGCCGCGGAAATGCTGGTGGGCGGCGCTGCGTTGCTGATCGGCAGTGCCGTCAGCGGCGAGCGCCTGACCCAGATGCCCACCGCTGCCGGTTGGGGGGCGCTGGCCTACCTGGTGTTCTTCGGCTCGATCCTGGCGTTCAGTTCCTACATGTACCTGCTCAAGCACGTGCGCCCGGCGGCAGCCACCAGCTATGCCTACGTCAATCCTGCGGTGGCGGTGCTGCTGGGGATCGTCTTCGCCGGCGAGCAGATCGGCGCCGAGGAGTGCGTGGCCATGGCGGTGATCATCGGCGCGGTGGTGCTGATCGGCCTGCCGCAGTGGCGCAAGTCGCCGGAGCAGCCCGTGCCGCTTAAAGAAGGGGTATGCAAGTAAATACCGGCCATCGTGGCACTGGGGTAAACTTGCCGCCTTCGCTGAACCCCCTGACGGTATTGCCATGAATTTCGCCCAACTCGGCCTGATCGAACCGCTGCTGCGCACCTTGCAGACGCTGGACTACACCACGCCCACCCCGGTCCAGGCCAAGGCCATCCCTGCGGTGCTCGCCGGCCGCGACCTGATGGCCGCTGCCCAGACCGGCACCGGCAAGACCGCCGGCTTCGCCCTGCCGGTGCTGCAGCGCCTGGCGCTGGAAGGGGAGAAGGTCGCCAGCAACTCGGTGCGCGCGCTGGTGCTGGTGCCGACCCGCGAGCTGGCCGAGCAGGTTCACGCCAACGTGCGTGAGTACGCCGAGAACCTGCCGCTGTCCACCTACGCGGTATACGGTGGCGTCAGCATCAACCCGCAGATGATGCGCCTGCGCCGCGGCGTCGACCTGCTGGTGGCCACCCCGGGCCGTCTGCTCGACCTGTTCCGCCAGAACGCCATCAAGTTCGGCCAGGTGCAGACCCTGGTGCTCGACGAAGCCGACCGCATGCTCGACCTGGGTTTCGCCGAGGAGCTGCAGGCGGTGTACGCAGCGTTGCCGCGCAAGCGCCAGACGTTGCTGTTCTCCGCCACCTTCTCTGACCAGATCCGTATGCTCGCGGGTCTGGCGCTGAACGACCCGCTGAGCATCGAGGTCAGCCCGCGAAATGCCGCTGCCAACACGGTCAAGCAATGGCTGGTGCCGGTGGACAAGAAGCGCAAGGCCGACCTGTTCTGCCACCTGCTGCGCAAGCAGCGCTGGAAGCAGGTGCTGGTGTTCGCCAAGACCCGCAATGGCGTGGATCAGCTGGTCGAGCGTCTGCTGGCCGAGGGCGTGAACGCCGACGGTATCCACGGCGATCGCCCGCAGGCCACCCGCCAGCGCGCCCTGGACAGCTTCAAGGCGCGTGAGGTCCAGGTGCTGGTGGCCACCGATGTGGCCGCCCGCGGCCTGGATATCGATGACCTGCCGCTGGTGGTCAACCTCGATCTGCCGATCGTCGCCGAGGACTATGTGCACCGTATTGGCCGTACCGGTCGCGCGGGCAACAAGGGCGAGGCGATCTCGCTGGTGTGCGCCGACGAGGTGCAACTGCTGGCGTCGATCGAGACGCTGATCCGTCAGGTGCTGCCGCGCCACGAGGAGCCGGACTTCATCCCCGACCACCGGGTGCCGGTGACCGACGCCAGTGGCCAGGTGCTGAAGAAGCCGAAGAAGCCCAAGAAGCCGAAAGAGAACAGCGCCAAGCGTGGCCTGGGGCGCTGGATGGACAGCGAGGAGGCGGGGACTTCGGCGCCGGCGGTCAAGGCCGTGCGCAAGGTGCCGAGCTTTGGGGGCAAGCCGCGTAAGCGTTAAATGGCCTGTAGCCGAAGCACCCTCCGTGGGAGCGGGCTTGACCCGCGATCACCGGCAACGCCGGTGCCATGCGCCGCATCGCGGGGCAAGCCCGCTCCCACGAGTCACATTTGAACCAGTGGATCATGTTTTGTGCATTGAGTGCCTGTTCAGGCTGTCCACGCCAGCCAATCCGCCGCCGCGCTCCCAGCCCGGAATCCACTGGCGAAACACGCCGTCAGCAAGTACCCGCCAGTCGGTGCCTCCCAATCCAGCATCTCCCCCGCGCAGAACACCCCAGGCAGGTTGCGCACCATCAGCCCCTCATCCAACCCTTCGAAGCGCACGCCACCGGCACTGCTGATCGCCTCATCCAGCGGCCGGGTCCTCACCAGCACGATCGGCAATGACTTGATCGCCGCCGCCAGGCGCTCGGGGTCGGCAAAGGTCGCCTGGTCGGTCAGCTCGCGCAACAAGGCCGCCTTCACCCCGTCGATCCCGAGCTGGCCGTGCAGGTGCTTAGCCATCGAGCGTGAGCCCCTGGGCTTGGCAAGGGCCTGGGCAATCTTGTCCACAGGCCGGTCCGGCAGCAGGTCGAGCAGCAGCGTCGCCCGCCCGTCGCGGTCGATCGCTTCACGCAGCGCCGCCGACCAGGCATACACCAGGCTACCCTCCACCCCTTGGGCGGTGAGGATGAATTCGCCCTTGCGCGAGGCGGTGCCAGGCACCCCGAGGGCGATGTTCTTCAGCGGGGCGCCGGCGAACTTGTCCTTGAGCAGATCGCTCCAGCCCTCGACCTCGAAACCGCAGTTGCTCGCCCGCAGCGCAGAGATATCCACACCGCGTTCGGCCAGCAGTGACACCCAGGCGCCGTCCGAGCCCAGGCGCGCCCAGCTGCCGCCACCCAGGGCCAGTACCACGGCATCGGCCCGTACCTGCAACTCGCCTTGTGGATAACTCATCCGCAGGGCGCCATCGGCTGTCCAGCCCAGCCAGCGGTGCCGGGTGTGGATAACCACGCCGGACTCACGCAGGCGCTTGAGCCAGGCACGCAGCAGCGGCGCGGCCTTCATGTCGCGAGGGAACACGCGGCCCGAGGTACCGACGAAGGTTTCGATGCCCAGGGCGTGAATCCATTGGCGCAGGGCTTCGCCGTCGAAGTCGCGCAGCAGCGTGTCGACCTCGACCTGGCGTGCGCCGTAACGGCCGATGAAGGCGGGGTAGGGCTCGGAATGGGTGATGTTCATGCCGCCGACGCCGGCCAGCAGGAACTTGCGGCCCACCGAAGGCATGGCGTCGAACACTTCGACTGCCATCCCGCGCCGGGCCAGGGTCTCGGCGGCCATCAGGCCGGCGGGGCCGCCGCCGATCACGGCGACGAGGGGGCGGGAGGCGGGGCGGGGATCGTTCATGGCGGGCGACAGGCTGTGGAAAAGACCGCGCATTCTACCTCAGCGGGGCCTGCCACGACACTGCTCAAAAAACGACCAACTCTTTGCAGCTCAGGCAGTTAAAGGGCTGGAGCGGCTTTCCCGCAGGTTATCCACAAGCGGTTCCACAGTCATTGTGAACAACCGAGCACCCGCGCCGCGCTGTGGTGGAGGATGCCGTGGCGCCGGGCCAGGGCTTCGCGGTCCTTGCTGTAGCCGCCGCCGATCACGCCCACCACCGGGATGTCGCGGCCCAGGCACTGGCGCAACACGTGTTCGTCGCGGGCGGCCAGGCCTGCGTCGGTCAGTTGCAGGTAGCCCAGGGCGTCGTCCTTGTGCACATCGACGCCGGCGTCGTACAGCACCAGGTCGGGCTGGTACAGCGGCAGCAGGTAATTCAGCGCGTCTTCGACCACCTTGAGGTAGGCATCGTCGTGCATGCCGCGGGGCAGGGGGATGTCCCAGTCGCTCTGGGCCTTGCGTGCCGGGAAGTTCTGCTCGCAGTGCAGCGACACGGTGATCGCCTCCGGCGTGTCGTGGAGCATGCGCGCGGTGCCATCGCCCTGGTGCACGTCGCAGTCGAAGATCAGCACCCGGTGCACGCGACCGGCCTCCAGCAGGTAGCGGCTGATCACCGCCAGGTCGTTGAAGATGCAGAAACCGGCCGGGTGATCGTAGTGGGCGTGATGGGTGCCGCCGGCCAGGTGGCAGGCGATGCCGTGTTGCAGCGCCTGCTCGGCGGTCAGCAGCGAACCGCCCACGGCGCGCACGGTGCGCCGGGCCAGGGCTTCGCTCCAGGGCAGGCCGAGGCGGCGCTGGTCCTCGCGGGACAGTTCGCCGTTCATGTAGCGCTCGATGTAGTCGCGGTCATGGGCCAGGGCGAGGATGTCGTTGGGGCAGATCTCGGGGCGCAGCAGGGCGGCGTCGGTGGTCAGGCCGCTGTCCACCAGGTGATCGCGCAACAGGCGGAACTTGTCCATCGGGAAACGATGGTCCGGTGGGAACTCGGGGCTGTAGTCGTCGTGGTAGATCAGCGGCAGGGGCATGGTGTCGGCGCGGTAGGGGCGAGCACCGATCTTGCCAGCTTTGGTGGCTTCTGTGGGAGCGGGTTCACCCGCGATCACCCGCGTAGCGGGTGCCAGAGACCGCGCTGGCTGCTTCGCGGGTAAACCCGCTCCCACAGGGGCTGGCGAATTGCCGATAGCCGATCACTTGTCGGCCGAGGCCAGTACCCTTTGCCAGTCCGGTTCGTTCATCCGTCCAAGGATTCGCGCCTTGCCGTTGCCATCCACCGACACGAACAGCGCGCTGGCATAACCGCTCTCGCGCTCGCCGCCCGGTACATGCTGCTGGCGGGCGAAGTGATCGATGCAACCGTTGTGGGTCACCAGCACCAGGTTGTGCCCGGGCCGCTTGCGGGCCATGGCCTCGGCCGGGAACGGGTGGTCGCAGCGCTCCAGCCAGTCTTCACTGGTCACGGCCTGGCCGAGGATGAAGTGCGCGGTCTGGCGGGTGCGCAGCTTCGGGCTGCTGAGCAGGTCGGCGCCGGCCAGCCCCAGTTGCTGCAGGCCCTGGCCGACCCGTTGCGCCGCCTGGCTGCCGGACAGGGTGATGCCGGTCGGATCGTCCAGGCACGGCCCCGGGGCACTGTCGCAGCGTTCGGCATGGCGAATCATCACGATCACCGCGCCTTCCTTCCAGTCCTGCAGCAGGCCGCTGTCGCTCAACTGTTGCTCGTTGCCAAGGTTCACGATGTGCGTCCTCGTCGCTAGCCAGGTGCTGGCCCCGACCAGTGCCAGGAGCAGGCCGATGGCAGCGCTGATCGTGGTGCGCGAGCGGCGGCGTTTGCGGGGGGCCAGCAGGGCCGGGTTGTGCAGGGTGTTGCTGGGGTGCATGCGTCACTCCGATGGCAATGCGGCGTCGACGAAGGCCGCGGTAGTGTCGGCATTGTGCGAAGCGGTCTGTCGGGGGGCGGTGAAGCCGATGTGAAAAAAGCATCGGCTGGCCGATGCGCGCGGCCTACGCTGTACACTGCCAGACCGTGATTTCGGAGCCGTGCCGATGACCCCCCTCCTGGAACTGGAAAGCCCGCGCCTGGTCTTGCGCCAATGGCAGGATGACGACCTGCGCGAGTTCGCCGCCCTGTGCGCCGACCCGCAGGTGATGCGCTATTTCCCCGCGCCGATGACCCGGGTCGAGGCGGCGGCGCTGATCGGCCGCATCCGTGGCCATTTCAACGAGTACGGCTTCGGCCTGTGGGCCCTGGAGCGCAAGGACAGCGGCGCCTTCATCGGCATGACCGGCCTGCTCAACGTCAACTTCGACGCCCCGTTCGGCCCGGCGGTGGAGATCGGCTGGCGCCTGGCCCGTCGCCACTGGGGTCTGGGCTTCGCCAGCGAGGCGGCCTGGGCCTGCCTGCGCTGTGCCTTCGCCCAGCTGCACCTGGACGAGGTGGTGTCGTTCACCACCGAGGCCAACCTGCCGTCGCAGAAGGTGATGCAGGCCATCGGCATGGTCCAGGACCTGGCGGGCAGCTTCGAGCACCCGCGCCTGCCCGTCGGCGACCCGCTGCGCCCCCATGTGCTGTACCGCATCGACCGCGAGCGTTGGCAACAGAACCTGCGCGGCTGAATAGGTCGCCATTCGTACGACGGGACGAACGGCAAAACCCTGTATCATTCGCCGGTATAACCGCGCCGTATTGCCTTGCCAGGAGAACCCCATGAGCCACGTACTCGACGATCTGGTCGACTTGCTGAGCCTCGAGTCCATCGAGGAGAACCTGTTCCGCGGACGCAGCCAGGACCTGGGCTTCCGCCAGCTGTACGGTGGCCAGGTGCTCGGCCAGTCGCTGTCGGCGGCCAGCCAGACGGTCGAGGACGCCCGCCACGTGCATTCGCTGCACGGGTACTTCCTGCGCCCGGGCGATGCCAGCATGCCGGTGGTCTATTCGGTGGACCGCGTGCGCGACGGCGGCAGCTTCAGCACCCGGCGGGTCACGGCGATCCAGAAGGGCCAGCCGATCTTCACCTGCAGCGCCTCGTTTCAGTACGACGAGGATGGTTTCGAGCACCAGGCGCAGATGCCGGACGTGGTCGGCCCGGAAAACCTGCCCAGCGAAGTCGAGCTGGCCAGTGCCATGGCCGACAAGCTGCCCGAGCGCATCCGCGAAAAGGTGCTGTGCGCCAAGCCCATCGAGATCCGCCCGATCACCGAGCGTGATCCGTTCGACCCCAAGCCGGGCGAGCCAATCAAGTACGCCTGGTTCCGCGCCGATGGCAACCTCCCGGACATCCCGGCGCTGCACAAGTACCTGCTGGCCTATGCCTCGGACTTCGGCCTGCTGACCACATCCTTGCTGCCCCATGGCAAGTCGGTGTGGCGCAAGGACATGCAGATCGCCAGCCTCGACCATTCGCTGTGGTTCCACCGTGACCTGCGCGCCGACGAGTGGCTGCTGTACGCCACCGACAGCCCCTGGGCCGGCAATGCCCGCGGCTTCTGCCGTGGCAGCATCTTCAACCGCGCCGGGCAGCTGGTGGCCTCGTCCACCCAGGAAGGCCTGATCCGCCATCGCAAGGACTGGGCATGAACCTGGGGGACATTCGCCACTGGGTGTTCGACATGGATGGCACCCTGACGGTCGCCGTGCATGACTTCGCGGCCATCCGCGAGGCGCTCGACATTCCGTCCGACCACGACATCCTCACCCACCTGGCTGCCTTGCCGGCGGCGGAAGCGGCGGCCAAGCATGCCTGGCTGCTGGAACACGAGCGCGACCTGGCGATTGCCTCGAAGGCCGCGGACGGCGCGGTGGAGCTGGTGCGTGAGCTGGCCGGGCGTGACTGCCGGCTGGCCATCCTCACCCGCAATGCCCGCGAACTGGCCCATGTCACCCTCGAGGCCATCGGCCTGGCCGACTGCTTCCCGGTCGAGCACATCCTCGGGCGCGACGAGGCGGCGCCCAAGCCCAGCCCTGACGGGCTGCTGCAGATCGCCCGGGCCTGGGACGTGAGCCCAGCTGAAATGGTGATGGTCGGTGACTACCGCTTCGACCTCGACTGTGGCCGGGCCGCAGGCACCCGCACCGTATTGGTCAACCTGCCGGACAACCCATGGCCGCATCTGGCCGACTGGCATGCGGCCGATTGCTGGGCGTTGAGGGCGTTGCTCGGCTGACGGCCCACGATCCACTGTAGGAGCGGCCTTGTGCCGCGAAAGGGCCGCGCAGCGGCCCCAGCTATCTTGGCTCTAACATCAAGCCGGGGCTGCTTCGCAGCCCTTTCGCGACACAAGGCCGCTCCTACAGGGGAATGGTGTCACCTTGGCGATGGCTTGCCCCCGCGATCACCCAGACCTGTCTAAGCTGCACTGCACCTTTTCCCACGATGGAGACCCACCCATGACCACCAAGGCCCTCTACGTCCTGCCCGGCGGCGGCTACGACAAGGTCCAGGCCGGCACCTGCGAAACCGCCGCGCCCAAGGCCGGCGAGATCACCGTGCGCCTGCACGCCAGTTCCCTCAACTATCACGATTTCGCCGTGGTCAGCGGCATGTGGGGGCCGAGCGAGCGGCGCATCCCCATGGCCGACGGCGCTGGCGAGGTGATTGCGGTGGGCGCCGGGGTCAGCGAGTTCCAGGTCGGTGATACGGTGGTCAGCACCTTCTTCCCCGACTGGCTCGATGGGCAGGCCCAGGTCGAGGGCTTTGCCAGCGTGCCGGGTGACGGCATCGACGGCTATGCCCGTGAACAGGTAACCGCCCGGGCCACCTCTTTCACCTTCGCGCCCAAGGGCTACAGCCATGCCGAGTCGGCGACCCTGACCACCGCCGGCCTCACCGCCTGGCGCGCCCTGATGAGCGATGACCACCTCAAACCTGGCGACAGCGTGCTGGTGCAGGGCACCGGTGGCGTGTCGATCTTCGCCCTGCAATTCGCCAAGCTGGCCGGCGCCACGGTGATCGCCACCTCGTCCAGCGATGCCAAGCTGGAGCGTCTCAAGGCGCTTGGCGCAGATCACCTGATCAACTACAAGACCACGCCCGTCTGGGGCGAAAAGGTCCGTGCGCTGACCGACGGACGCGGCGTGGACCATGTGATCGAAGTCGGTGGCCCGGCCACGCTGGAGCAGTCGATGATCGCCGCGCGCATCGGTGGGCATGTGTCGCTGATCGGCATCCTCACCGGCGTGGCCGGGCAGCTGCCGCTGGTGCAGGCACTGGTGCGGCAGATCCGCCTGCAGGGCGTGCTGGTGGGCAGCCGCGCCCAGCAGCAGGCGATGGTCCGCGCCATCGACGCCAATGGCCTGCGGCCGGTGGTGGACAAGCATTTCGAGCTGGAGCAGATGGTCGAGGCCTTCAAGTACCAGGAGAGCAACAAGCATTTCGGCAAGATCTGCCTGACCTGGTGACGTGGGAGCAGGCTTGCCCCGCGACTCAGGTATGCGAGAGCAATGGAAACATCAGCACCTGCCCATCGACACGGGTAGGTGCCGCTCCCCAGACGAACAGCGCATCATCGTTATCCACAACACGCGCCGCGAAGCCTTCGCAGTTCAGCGGCGCGAACCCCAGCACCACCTCCCGCGTGGTTGAGGTGACCAGCTCGGCCAGCACATCGGCCAGCGCCAGTTCGCGTTCGCAGAACACGTCCACCAGCACCATCCGCTCGCCATCCTGTTCCATCACCACATAGGCCTCGTGCGCTGAGGAATGGAACACGGCCTCCCGGTATGGCCCATCGCAATAGAACATCGTCAGCGGCACATTCGGCATCAGGCTCAATCGCGCCTGTGGACAACTCTTTTCCACCGCATCGATGAAGCGTTGGCGTTGATCGCCATCATCCAGGTTCACCAGGTGGAAGGTCGTGGCCCGTGGTTGCGCCGACCAGGGCTGGTAGTACTCGTGTTCGACCACTCGGCGAAAACCGAACCTGGGATAGAGATCCAGCACCGTGCTGTTGGCGAACAGGTACAGCAGGTCGCAGTTACCTGCCCAGCGCTCCACCAGCACCTCCATCAGGTAACGGCTGTAGCCACGTCCCTGTGCTTCGGGCGCGGTCATTACCGTACCGATCTGGACGCAACGCAGGGGCTGGCCATCCAGGGTGAAGTCGAGCAGGTTGGCCGAGGCGTTGGCCAGCATCTTCCCGTCGCGAACCAGCGAGCACGGCTGGTTGTCGGCTTGCCAGAAGCCGGCCTGGTACCAGGCTTCGAAGTCGAAGCCGTAGGTCTGGCGGGTGAGGGTGTTGAGTTCGGCGCGCAGGTGCGGGTCGTCGCGGTAGTGCTCGACCTGCGTGAGTGCGGGGTCGTCGAGGAGGGGGGCCATGGCGTCCATACCTGTCCGTGAAGTGAGGGTGAACGTTAACCGCAGCGTGGATGAAAAGTTGTAAGGGTTTGTACCCGGACGCGGCGCGGTCTTCACTCCGGCACCAGCCGATCCCGGCTGTTGGACAGATGCAGGCACATGGCTGCCCGCGCCGCGTCCGGGTCCTGCCGGCGGATGGCGTTGAGGATCGCCTCGTGCTCCAGGTTCGCCAGGTACGCGTGCCTGGCCAGCCTGGCCCCGGCGCGTTCGGCCTGGGCGATACGATTGCGGGGAATCAGCGCCGTCCCCAGGTGCGCCATCATCTCGCCGAAATACAGGTTGCCGGTGGCCTCGGCGATCAGCAAGTGAAAGCGCCGGTCGGCTTCGATGCAGCTATCACCGGCGGCGGCCAGGTCCTGGTAGTCGTCCAGCGCCTGGCGCATCTGCGCCAGCTGGCGCTCGTCGCGACGCAGGGCGGCGAGGGCGGCGGCCTGGCCTTCCAGGCCGAGGCGCAACTCCAGCAGGTCGCGCACGCTGGCCGCGCTTTCCGGACCCACCCGCAGCCCGGACTGGGCCTGGCGCTCGATGACGAAGGTGCCGATGCCGTGGCGTGTTTCCACCAGGCCCGAGGCCTGAAGTTTCGATAGTGCCTCGCGGACCACGGTGCGGCTGATGGCGTGGTCGCGCACCAGGGTGTTTTCCGAGGGAAGTCGGTCGCCCGGTGCGTAGGTGCCGAGGAGGATCTGCTGGGTCAGGCGGGAGACCAGGTCGTGGGCGCGGGACATCAGAGGTTCTCAGGTGATGTGAGCTTGCCTGGCGATTGCCATGGAGGCTGCATGAGCATCGTCAATCTACTTGTATGACAAGTTGGGCGCAAAGATTTTTTTGATCTGGAAATTGGCTACCTATTGTCAGCGTCAGTGTTCTAATTTTTGGATATTTAACCGATCTTATCCATTAAATAGCTTGTATTTTGCGATTTATCTGAAAAAATGCCGTTGTCGTACAACTTCCTCGGGAATATGCTTTCTCTCACCTGGAGGTCAGACAACTCGCTGTCCACCACCAGCCCCCCAATAAAAACAATGAGTGGGAGCCCCCATGAACGACACCCCAGATCCGTCTGCGCACGCGCTCGCCAGCGCCGTGGCCAAGGTCAAGCGCCATGTCCTGCCGCTGTTCGTCATCATGTTCATCGTCAACTACCTGGACCGCGTCAACATCGGCTTCGTCCGCCCGCACCTGGAAAGCGACCTGGGCATCAGCGCGGCGGCCTACGGCTTCGGCGCCGGCCTGTTCTTCATCGGCTATGCGCTGTTCGAAGTGCCGTCGAACATGCTCCTGCAGCGGGTCGGCGCGCGCCTGTGGCTGACCCGCATCATGTTTACCTGGGGGCTGGTGGCCACGGCCATGGCTTTCGTGCAGACCGAAACCCAGTTCTACGTGCTGCGTTTTCTGCTTGGAGTGGCAGAGGCCGGGTTCTTCCCCGGGGTGATCTACTACTTCACCCGCTGGCTGCCGGCCGCCGAGCGTGGCAAGGCCATCGCCATCTTCCTCAGCGGCTCGGCCTTCGCCTCGCTGATCTCCGGGCCTCTGGCCGGGGCGCTGATGCAGATCCAGGGCATGGGGATGCACGGTTGGCAATGGATGCTGTTCATCGAAGGCATGGCCTCGGTTTTGCTGTGCTTCTTCGTGTTCTTCTGGCTCGACTCCAAGCCCCATGACGCCAAATGGCTGAGCCGCGAAGAGCAAGACGCGCTGGTGGCCGCCATCGACTTGGAGCAACGCGAACGCGAGGCCGGCGGCATGACCAAGGTCTCGGCCTGGCGCCTGCTCAAGGACCGCCAGATCGTGCTGTTCTGCCTGATCTACTTCTGCATCCAGCTGACCATCTACGCCGCGACCTTCTGGCTGCCGAGCATCATCAAGCGCATGGGCGATTTGAGTGATCTGCAGGTTGGCTTTTTCAACTCGATCCCCTGGCTGATCTCGATCATCGCCATGTACGCCTTCGCCGCCTGTGCCAAGCGCTGGAAGTTCCAGCAGGCCTGGGTCGCTGCGGCACTGCTGGTGGCGGCTTGCGGCATGTTCATGTCCACCACCGGTGGTCCGGTGTTCGCCTTCGTCGCGGTGTGCTTCGCCGCCATCGGCTTCAAGGCCGCCTCGTCACTGTTCTGGCCGATCCCCCAAGGCTACCTGGATGCACGCATCGCCGCGGCGGTCATCGCCCTGATCAACTCGGTGGGCAACCTCGGCGGCTTTGTCGCGCCGACCACCTTCGGTTTGCTCGAGCAACAGACCGGCTCGATCCAGGGCGGCCTGTACGGCCTGGCGGTGACCTCTGTGCTGGCCGCCATTGCCGTGTTCTTCGTGCGCATGCGTCCCAAGGGCGCGGCTTCCCCTGACCTCAAGGCCGCTTCGGCCAACTGACCCCGAGAGAGATCTCCATGAACATGCAGACAACCCCCCAGGCTCACCTCGGCACGCCAGTGGTCACCGACCTGCGGGTGATTCCGGTGGCCGGACACGACAGCATGCTGCTCAACCTCAGTGGCGCCCATGGCCCGTTCTTCACCCGCAATGTCGTGGTGCTGCGCGACAGCGCCGGCAACACCGGGCTGGGCGAGGTGCCCGGCGGCGAGAAGATCCGCCAGACCCTCGAGGATGCCCGCGCCCTGGTGGTCGGCCAGCCTATCGGGCACTACCAGCGCGTGCTCAACGCCATGCGCCAGGTTTTTGCCAACCGTGATGCGGGTGGCCGCGGGTTGCAGACCTTCGATCTGCGCATCACCGTGCACGCCGTCACCGCCATCGAGTCGGCCCTGCTCGACCTGCTTGGGCAGCACCTGGGCGTGCCCATGGCCGCCCTGTTGGGCGAAGGCCAGCAGCGCGAGGCGGTCAAGATGCTGGGGTACCTGTTCTACATCGGTGATCGTCGGCGTACTGACCTTGCGTATCGCAACGAGGCCGATGCCGACGACGCCTGGTTCAGGCTGCGCCATGAGCAGGCCCTGACCCCGGAAACAGTGGTGCGCCTGGCCGAGGCGGCCCAGGCCCGCTATGGCTTCAACGACTTCAAGCTCAAGGGCGGCGTGCTGCGCGGCGAGGAGGAGATGGAGGCGGTCACGGCGCTGGCCGAGCGCTTCCCCGAGGCGCGCATCACCCTTGATCCCAATGGCGCCTGGTCACTCAAGGAGGCCATCGCCCTGTGCCGCGACAAGCACGCCGTGCTGGCCTATGCCGAGGACCCATGCGGTGCCGAGAACGGCTATTCCGGGCGTGAGGTCATGGCCGAGTTCCGTCGCGCCACTGGCCTGCCCACCGCCACCAACATGATCGCCACCGACTGGCGGCAGATGGGCCATGCGATCCAGTCCCAGGCGGTGGACATCCCTCTGGCCGACCCGCATTTCTGGACCTTGCAGGGATCGGTGCGGGTGGCGCAGATGTGCCATGACTGGGGACTGACCTGGGGCTCGCATTCGAACAATCACTTCGACATCTCACTGGCGATGTTCACCCAGGTGGCGGCAGCTGCGCCCGGCGAGATCACCGCAATCGACACCCACTGGATCTGGCAGGACGGCCAGCGCCTGACCCGCGAACCGCTGCGCATCATCGATGGCCATGTGCGTGTGCCGGAGCGTCCGGGGCTCGGAGTCGAACTGGACGAGGACCAGTTGGCCAAGGCCCATGAGTGCTATCGCAACATGGGACTGGGGGCTCGGGATGACAGCGTGGCCATGCAGTACCTGATCCCGGGGTGGACTTTCGATAACAAGCGGCCGTGCCTGGTGCGCTGATCGAACACGTACCGGCCTTGTCGCGGGGCAAGCCCGCTCTCACGAGCAATGCGTGGCGTGGGAGCGGGCTTGCCCCGCGATAGGGCCGGTAGGGACCCTGCAAACATTTCCTGCTGCCACCGGTGTTTCCGGTCGGGCGTAGGCAGACGCCCGTGCAGCACCGCCCCGGCCCGCCGGGGCTTTTTTCGTTTACGCCGCCTTTGCGTACACCACCACCGCCGCCCGCAACTTGCGCCCGCCGAACAGGCTCATGCGCTGGAACTCCTGGTGGCTGACCGGCAGGTGCTGGCAGTCCAGGGCCTGGCGGTGGCGAGCGTGGTCGGTGTCGGGGTCGTGCAGGTAGACGAAGTCGTCGTCGCAGGCGGTGACCAGCACCCAGTGCGGCGCCTTGCTGCCGGTCAACCGGTAGTTGCTGATCAGCACCAGCGCCAGGCCGCCTTCGGCCAGCACCCGGGGCAGATTCGGCGCCTGCCGGGCGATGACCACGTCGCTTTCCTGCAGCTCGGCGCAGAAGTCCTCATGGACCAGGCGCATGACCTCCTTCTTGCCGGGCTGGCGCACGCCATCGAGAAACAGCGGCCCCTCGGTATTGAGCCGTAGTTGCACGCGAAACCCCCGGCGCCAGGCGGCCAGCGCCAGCCCGTGAGGGCTGCAGCCGCCGTGGCCGGAGGTCATGAACACAGTGGTCGCCTCGCGCCACAGGCGCAGTTCCTCGCGACGGCTCGGCGGGCGCTGCGGTTGCAGCGCGGCCATGGCCATCAGCAGGCAGGCCGGGCCGCAGGTGAAGTCGGTGGTCTGGGCGTAGTAGGGGACCGGTCGCGTCTCGCCCGCCGGGTGCTGGAGGATGCGCTTCTCGTAACGCAGGGCGCTGGTGTGGTCCTCGTAGTAGTCGTCGACCTGGGCGAAGCGCCGGTAGCCATGGCGTTCGTACAGGGCAATGGCCTTGGGATTGTCGGTGCGCACCTCAAGCCGCAGGTAGGCGCGCTCGTGCTCCAGGGCGCAGCGCTCGGCCTGTTCCAGCAGACGGGCGCCAAGGCCATGGCCACGCGCCTGTTCGGCAATGGCGATGGAATACAGCCGGGCCAGCGAGGTGCCGCGGTGGAACAGCAGCAATGCATAGCCCATCAGCTGGCCGTCGCGTTGCGCCACCAGCAGGCTGGCATTGGCGTGGGACAGCATCCAGCGAAAGCTGCGCGGGGTCAGCCGGTCGAGGGCGAAGCACTGGTTCTCCAGCGCCAGCAGGGCCGGCAGGTCGTCAACAGTTGCCAGGCGAAATTCGATGTGCATAGGGCCGCCGTAAAAGTTGCGTAATGAAACGGGACATTCGAAAAACTTCGTGCTTAATAGAAACCGTGTCTACCCAACACAGGGCTTCAAACATGTCATCGTTTCAGGAACCCTTACCTGGCCGGCCCGGGGAAAGTTCACACTCAAGTACAACTGGTGTTATTTATCCACTGACCCTGGATAACAAGTCAAGTCAGCTGGTGATCATCGTGGAGCGGCGTGAAGACTGGGCTTCTTACCTGCCCAGCGAGGATGTCGTGACGGCCCAGGAGTACCTGGAAGAGCCACGCGAGGCCGATAACGGCAAGCGTGTCCAGGTCATAAATCTATGTCGTAATTATAAATATCTAGGTCACGGTTATTATTGTTCGTTATTGGCCGAGGCGCGCGGGCATAAAGTCATTCCCTCGGTCAGAAGTATCAGTGAGTTGACCCGCAAGTCGTTATACGGATTGGCCCTCGACGACATGGCGCGCAGCCTCGAGAGTGCCCTGGCCAATCACCCCTACGGCGAAACCGAAGGGTTCACCCTGACCCTGTATTTCGGCCGTACCGATCTGGAACCGCTGCAGGACATCGCCCGCCAGCTGTTCGAAAGTTTCCCGTGCCCGATCCTGCTGGTGGAGTTCCGCAAGACCAGCGCCTGGCATATCGCCGGGGTCAAGGCCGGCGCGCTGCACAAGTTGCGTGAAGACCAGCAGGACCCCTTCGCCAACGCCCTCGATGGCTTCAGCCGCCGGATCTGGCGCCAGCCTCGCTCGCGGCGGGTGGCGCGTTACGACCTGGCGATCCTCCACGACCCCGATGAGGCGTTGCCGCCATCCAACCCCAAGGCGCTGGAGCACTTCATTCGTGCCGGTCGCCAACTGGGGGTCGACGTCGAGCTGATCGGCAAGAAGGACTACGCCCGCCTGGCCGAATACGACGCGCTGTTGATCCGCGAGACCACCAGCGTCGACAACCACACCTATCGCTTCGCCAAGAAGGCCGAGAGCGAAGGGCTGGTGGTGATGGACGACCCGGCTTCGATCCTGCGCTGCACCAACAAGGTCTACCTGACCGACCTGCTGCGCAGCCATCGCCTGGCCATGCCGGCCAGCGAGATCCTCTACCGCGACAACCCCCAGGCGCTGGAAGGCATCGGCGAGCGGCTGGGCTTTCCGCTGGTGCTGAAGATTCCCGACGGCTGTTTCTCCCGGGGCGTGATCAAGGTCAAGGACCCCGCCGAACTCCAGGCCGCCACTGCCGAACTGTTCGAGCACTCGGTGCTGCTGCTGGCCCAGGAATACCTCTACACCGAATACGACTGGCGTATCGGCGTGCTCAACCGCAAGCCGATCTTCGCCTGCCAGTACTTCATGTCCAAGGGCCACTGGCAAATCTTCAACCACCAGGCCCAGCGCGACGAGGTCAACGGCGAGTGCCGCACCCTGGCCGTGCACGAGGCGCCGCGTGCGGTGGTGGAGCTGGCGGTGAAGGCCGCCAACCTGATCGGCGATGGCCTGTACGGCGTCGACCTCAAGCAGGTCGGTGATCGGGTGGTGGTGATCGAGGTCAACGACAACCCCAACCTCGATGCCGGCATCGAAGACGCCTACCTGCACGACGACCTCTACACCCTGGTGCTGGAGGAATTCATCCGCCGCCTGGAGCAGAAGCGCCGGGGGCAAGCCTGGTAACGAGGTGCTGGCATGATCGAAAGCTACAGCCTGGCCCATGGTCAGTTGCGCAAGCGCGAGGGGCTCGATTGCGAGGTGCTGCTGTTCGTCGAACCGGACAGTGCCGAGCGTGAACTGTTGCAGGCGTGGTTCCACCTGGATGCCCACGCCCTGGCTTCGGCGCTGGACCCGGACGAGGTGTCGCGCATCGAACTGCACCGCGATGGCCTGTTCCTGATCTGGAAGCGCCCGGAGAGCTACACCGGGGGAGACAGCTTCGCCTTCCAGGTGTCTTCGTTCGGCATGCTGATGGTCGACGGCCACCTGGTGCTGATCGCCCCGGACGCCTCCCTGCTCGACGGCCTCGGGCAGCGCCATGCGCTGCACGATCCGATGGATGTGTTGTTGGCCATCCTGCTGGACAACCTGCACCACTACCTGGGACACCTGAAGGTGATCAAGATGGTTGCCCGCGAACTGCAGCAACGCTTCGAGCAGTCGCTGGAGAACCACCACCTGATGCAGATGTTCAACCTCAGCGAGAGCCTGATCCACTACATCAACGCCATCCACAGCAATGGCGCGGTGCTCTCGCGCCTGCGCGCCCATGGCGAGAAGCGTCATTTCAACCCCGAGGTGCTGGCGCTGATCGACGACCTGGTCATCGAGAACAACCAGTGCCACAAGCAGGCCGAGATCTACTCGACGGTGTTCGCCGGCTTGATGGACGCCCGTGGCAACCTGGCCAACAACGCGATGAACGAGACCCTGCGCAAGCTCACCCTGATCAACGTGGTGTTCCTGCCGCTGAACCTGATCGCCAGTATTGGCGGCATGTCCGAGTTCAGCATGATGACCGCGGGCGTGCCGTGGTGGCTGGCGTATGCCTTGCTGGTGCTGGCGATGATGCTGTTGGGCGTGTTCATGGTGCTGGCGCTCAAGCGCCTGGCCCGTGGGCGTCGTCCTGTCGTGACCCCTGCGCAAACCGAGCGCCCCGTTGCGCGGCCGAGCCCCTCATTCCCTGGTATCGCCAATTGGAGAACGCCATGAGCAACCTGCAGATCGGCCTGATGATCGTCACGGTGATCGTGGTGTTCGCGGTGGTGAACTTCTACTGGGACTACCTGCGTGACCGCGACTGACGCAAACAGGCATGCCGAGGGGCTTGACTGACGTGCATGGGTACGCGGTGTCGTGATCGAACAGTTGTCTGACGTTTTCGAGCATTTTGCTCGCGCCGCGCCCGGCTTAAAGTGAAGCCCGCATCCCCACGGTGCGTTGCCCGGGCGCTTGAGAAGGCCGTAACAGAGCGTGCGCAACGTACTCCACCCTTAGCCGAGGAGACCGTTTCGCCCGCGCCTGCCCGTCCCTTCCTTGTGTCAGCAAAAAGAGAACAAGACCAATGAACACCGTGGGAACTGATGGCAACCTTGCTCAAGGTTTCAAGCCACGTCACGTAACGATGCTGTCCATTGCCGGCATCATCGGCGCGGGGCTCTTCGTCGGCTCCGGGCACGCCATCTCGGCGGCCGGTCCGGCCACCATCCTCTCCTATTTCGTGGCCGGCACCTTGGTGGTGCTGGTCATGCGCATGCTCGGCGAAATGGCCGTGGCCCACCCCGACACCGGCTCGTTCTCCACCTACGCCGACCAGGCCATCGGCCGCTGGGCCGGCTACACCATCGGCTGGCTGTACTGGTGGTTCTGGGTGCTGGTGATCCCCATCGAGGCACTGGCTGCCGGGCACGTGCTCAACGCCTGGTTCCCCCAGGTGGACAGCTGGATCTTCGCCCTGGCCTCGGTACTGCTGCTGGCCTGCACCAACCTGTTCAGCGTGGCCAAGTACGGTGAATTCGAGTTCTGGTTCGCCATTCTCAAGGTCACCGCCATTCTCGGCTTCATCGGCCTGGGCTTCGCCGCGCTGGCGGGCTGGTTGCCGGAGCGCGAGGTCAGTGGGCTGAGCACGCTGGTGGACGAGCACGGCGGCTTCGCGCCCAAGGGCTGGTCCGCGGTGGTCGGCGCCTTCATCACCGTGATGTTCAGCTTCATCGGCACCGAGGCAGTGACCATCGCCGCCTCCGAGTCCAGCGACCCGGCGCGCAATATCGCCAAGGCCACCCGCTCGGTGATCTGGCGCATCAGCACCTTCTATATATTGTCGATCTTCGTGATCATCTCGGTGGTGCCGTGGAATGACCCGCAGTTGGCGGTGGTGGGTTCCTACCAGCGCGCGCTGGAAATCATGAACATCCCCAACGCGGCGCTGATGGTCGACTTCGTGGTGCTGATCGCGGTAACCAGCTGCATGAACTCTTCTATCTATATCGCCTCGCGGATGATGTACTCGCTGGCCAAGCGGGGTGATGCGCCGGCCTTGCTGAAGAACACTTCCAAGGTGGGTGTCCCGCGCGCCGCGGTGTTCGGCAGCACCCTGATCGGCGCGGCCATCGCCATCCTCAACTACTTCGCGCCCAAGGGCGTGTTCGAGTTCCTGCTGGCCAGTTCCGGGGCCATCGCCCTGCTGGTGTACCTGGTGATCGCCATTTCGCAACTGCGCATGCGTGGGCGGCTGGAGCGCGAGAACGCCAACCTCAAGTTCCGCATGTGGCTGTTCCCCTGGCTGACCTGGGCAGTGATCCTGTTCATCAGTGGCGCCCTGGCCGTGATGATGTTCACCGAGGAGCACCGCGCTGAGGTGACTGCCACCCTGAGCCTGGCGATCGTGATCTCGTTCCTGGGGATCGTCACCACGCGCGGCCATTCCCGCAGGGCAGTAGAGGTGCGTTCGGCAGGATAACCAGTGGCGCCCACGCCGAAACCGCGTCGAACCAACAAGACGGACCAGGAGGGATTGGCCCGAAACAGATGTAGGAGCGGCCTTGTGCCGCGATGCGCCGCGCGGGCGGCGCTCGATCTGATAGGCGCTGCAAGGGCTGCGGCGAGCATCTGGAGGCCCCCGACGCGGTGTTTTCCCCCGATATTTCACTTTAATGAAATTAACGGTTGACGCCCTGTCAGATCCCCTTATAATGCGCCCCACTTCCGACGTGGTCGAAACGCAAAACCTCTTTTTAATCAATAGGTTGGATGTTTCAGGTAGTATCGGAGGTGCTTCGATCGCCAGATCGGCAGCGGCGAAAAAGGCAGTTGACAGCAGGTTGTAACGCTGTATGATTCGCCTCCCGCTACGAGAGATCGCAGCGAGTCAAGTGTTTGAAGTGAAACGAAAAACTTCAAAATAAACGCTTGACACGAAATGAGGAAAGCGTAGAATGCGCGCCTCGGTTGAGATGAAAAGCGCTTAACCAAACGCTCTTTAACAAATTGAATCAAGCAATTCGTGTGGGTGCTTGTGAGTACGGACTGATAGTCGCCAAGATTATCAGCATCACAAGTGGCCATGCGAGAAATCACATAGTCATTTGAGATTGCTGAGCCAAGTTTAGGGTTTCTTAAAAACCCAAGCAGTATTGAACTGAAGAGTTTGATCATGGCTCAGATTGAACGCTGGCGGCAGGCCTAACACATGCAAGTCGAGCGGATGACGGGAGCTTGCTCCTTGATTCAGCGGCGGACGGGTGAGTAATGCCTAGGAATCTGCCTGGTAGTGGGGGACAACGTTTCGAAAGGAACGCTAATACCGCATACGTCCTACGGGAGAAAGCAGGGGACCTTCGGGCCTTGCGCTATCAGATGAGCCTAGGTCGGATTAGCTAGTAGGTGAGGTAATGGCTCACCTAGGCGACGATCCGTAACTGGTCTGAGAGGATGATCAGTCACACTGGAACTGAGACACGGTCCAGACTCCTACGGGAGGCAGCAGTGGGGAATATTGGACAATGGGCGAAAGCCTGATCCAGCCATGCCGCGTGTGTGAAGAAGGTCTTCGGATTGTAAAGCACTTTAAGTTGGGAGGAAGGGCAGTAAGTTAATACCTTGCTGTTTTGACGTTACCGACAGAATAAGCACCGGCTAACTCTGTGCCAGCAGCCGCGGTAATACAGAGGGTGCAAGCGTTAATCGGAATTACTGGGCGTAAAGCGCGCGTAGGTGGTTCGTTAAGTTGGATGTGAAAGCCCCGGGCTCAACCTGGGAACTGCATCCAAAACTGGCGAGCTAGAGTATGGTAGAGGGTGGTGGAATTTCCTGTGTAGCGGTGAAATGCGTAGATATAGGAAGGAACACCAGTGGCGAAGGCGACCACCTGGACTGATACTGACACTGAGGTGCGAAAGCGTGGGGAGCAAACAGGATTAGATACCCTGGTAGTCCACGCCGTAAACGATGTCAACTAGCCGTTGGAATCCTTGAGATTTTAGTGGCGCAGCTAACGCATTAAGTTGACCGCCTGGGGAGTACGGCCGCAAGGTTAAAACTCAAATGAATTGACGGGGGCCCGCACAAGCGGTGGAGCATGTGGTTTAATTCGAAGCAACGCGAAGAACCTTACCAGGCCTTGACATGCAGAGAACTTTCCAGAGATGGATTGGTGCCTTCGGGAACTCTGACACAGGTGCTGCATGGCTGTCGTCAGCTCGTGTCGTGAGATGTTGGGTTAAGTCCCGTAACGAGCGCAACCCTTGTCCTTAGTTACCAGCACGTTATGGTGGGCACTCTAAGGAGACTGCCGGTGACAAACCGGAGGAAGGTGGGGATGACGTCAAGTCATCATGGCCCTTACGGCCTGGGCTACACACGTGCTACAATGGTCGGTACAGAGGGTTGCCAAGCCGCGAGGTGGAGCTAATCTCACAAAACCGATCGTAGTCCGGATCGCAGTCTGCAACTCGACTGCGTGAAGTCGGAATCGCTAGTAATCGCAAATCAGAATGTTGCGGTGAATACGTTCCCGGGCCTTGTACACACCGCCCGTCACACCATGGGAGTGGGTTGCACCAGAAGTAGCTAGTCTAACCTTCGGGAGGACGGTTACCACGGTGTGATTCATGACTGGGGTGAAGTCGTAACAAGGTAGCCGTAGGGGAACCTGCGGCTGGATCACCTCCTTAATCGAAGACATCAGCCTGCTGATGAGCTCCCACACGAATTGCTTGATTCATTGTGTAAAGACGATGCTGTAACGCGACCCTGTTATAGGTCTGTAGCTCAGTTGGTTAGAGCGCACCCCTGATAAGGGTGAGGTCGGCAGTTCAAATCTGCCCAGACCTACCAATTACTTGGTGCGGCTGGTCAAATGGGGCCATAGCTCAGCTGGGAGAGCGCCTGCCTTGCACGCAGGAGGTCAGCGGTTCGATCCCGCTTGGCTCCACCACTCTTTCAGGTTTCGCAGCACTGCTCAGAACTTAGAAATGAACATTCGTTGATGAATGTTGATTTCTGACTTTTGTCAGATCGTTCTTTAAAAATTCGGATATGTGATAGATAGACTGAATGCCAGTTTCACTGCTGGTTATTCAGGCTAAGGTAAAATTTGTGAGTTCTGCTCAGCAATGAGCGAAATGCGAATTTTCGGCGAATGTCGTCTTCACAGTATAACCAGATTGCTTGGGGTTATATGGTCAAGTGAAGAAGCGCATACGGTGGATGCCTTGGCAGTCAGAGGCGATGAAAGACGTGGTAGCCTGCGATAAGCTTTGGGGAGTCGGCAAACAGACTGTGATCCAGAGATCTCTGAATGGGGGAACCCAGCCAGCACAAGCTGGTTATCTTGTACTGAATACATAGGTGCAAGAGGCGAACCAGGGGAACTGAAACATCTAAGTACCCTGAGGAAAAGAAATCAACCGAGATTCCCTTAGTAGTGGCGAGCGAACGGGGACCAGCCCTTAAGCTGGTTTGAGATTAGTGGAACGCTCTGGAAAGTGCGGCCATAGTGGGTGATAGCCCCGTACACGAAAATCTCTTGCCAGTGAAATCGAGTAGGACGGAGCACGAGAAACTTTGTCTGAACATGGGGGGACCATCCTCCAAGGCTAAATACTACTGACTGACCGATAGTGAACCAGTACCGTGAGGGAAAGGCGAAAAGAACCCCGGAGAGGGGAGTGAAATAGAACCTGAAACCGTATGCGTACAAGCAGTGGGAGCCTACTTTGTTAGGTGACTGCGTACCTTTTGTATAATGGGTCAGCGACTTATATTCAGTGGCGAGCTTAACCGAATAGGGGAGGCGTAGCGAAAGCGAGTCTTAATAGGGCGCTTTAGTCGCTGGGTATAGACCCGAAACCGGGCGATCTATCCATGGGCAGGTTGAAGGTTAGGTAACACTGACTGGAGGACCGAACCGACTACCGTTGAAAAGTTAGCGGATGACCTGTGGATCGGAGTGAAAGGCTAATCAAGCTCGGAGATAGCTGGTTCTCCTCGAAAGCTATTTAGGTAGCGCCTCATGTATCACTGTAGGGGGTAGAGCACTGTTTCGGCTAGGGGGTCATCCCGACTTACCAAACCGATGCAAACTCCGAATACCTACAAGTGCCGAGCATGGGAGACACACGGCGGGTGCTAACGTCCGTCGTGAAAAGGGAAACAACCCAGACCGTCAGCTAAGGTCCCAAAGTCATGGTTAAGTGGGAAACGATGTGGGAAGGCTTAGACAGCTAGGAGGTTGGCTTAGAAGCAGCCACCCTTTAAAGAAAGCGTAATAGCTCACTAGTCGAGTCGGCCTGCGCGGAAGATGTAACGGGGCTCAAACCATGCACCGAAGCTACGGGTATCACCTCTGGTGATGCGGTAGAGGAGCGTTCTGTAAGCCTGTGAAGGTGAGTTGAGAAGCTTGCTGGAGGTATCAGAAGTGCGAATGCTGACATGAGTAACGACAATGCGAGTGAAAAACTCGCACGCCGAAAGACCAAGGTTTCCTGCGCAACGTTAATCGACGCAGGGTTAGTCGGTCCCTAAGGCGAGGCTGAAAAGCGTAGTCGATGGAAAACAGGTTAATATTCCTGTACTTCCAGTTATTGCGATGGAGGGACGGAGAAGGCTAGGCCAGCTTGGCGTTGGTTGTCCAAGTTTAAGGTGGTAGGCTGAGATCTTAGGCAAATCCGGGATCTCAAGGCCGAGAGCTGATGACGAGTGCTCTTTAGAGCGCGAAGTGGTTGATGCCATGCTTCCAAGAAAAGCTCCTAAGCTTCAGATAACTGGGAACCGTACCCCAAACCGACACAGGTGGTTAGGTAGAGAATACCAAGGCGCTTGAGAGAACTCGGGTGAAGGAACTAGGCAAAATGGCACCGTAACTTCGGGAGAAGGTGCGCCGGTGAGGGTGAAGCACTTGCTGCGTAAGCCCACGCCGGTCGAAGATACCAGGCCGCTGCGACTGTTTATTAAAAACACAGCACTCTGCAAACACGAAAGTGGACGTATAGGGTGTGACGCCTGCCCGGTGCCGGAAGGTTAATTGATGGGGTTAGCGCAAGCGAAGCTCTTGATCGAAGCCCCGGTAAACGGCGGCCGTAACTATAACGGTCCTAAGGTAGCGAAATTCCTTGTCGGGTAAGTTCCGACCTGCACGAATGGCGTAACGATGGCGGCGCTGTCTCCACCCGAGACTCAGTGAAATTGAAATCGCTGTGAAGATGCAGTGTATCCGCGGCTAGACGGAAAGACCCCGTGAACCTTTACTATAGCTTTGCACTGGACTTTGAGCTTGCTTGTGTAGGATAGGTGGGAGGCTTTGAAGTGGGGACGCCAGTTCTCATGGAGCCATCCTTGAAATACCACCCTGGCAACCTTGAGGTTCTAACTCAGGTCCGTTATCCGGATCGAGGACAGTGTATGGTGGGTAGTTTGACTGGGGCGGTCTCCTCCCAAAGAGTAACGGAGGAGTACGAAGGTGCGCTCAGACCGGTCGGAAATCGGTCGTAGAGTATAAAGGCAAAAGCGCGCTTGACTGCGAGACACACACGTCGAGCAGGTACGAAAGTAGGTCTTAGTGATCCGGTGGTTCTGTATGGAAGGGCCATCGCTCAACGGATAAAAGGTACTCCGGGGATAACAGGCTGATACCGCCCAAGAGTTCATATCGACGGCGGTGTTTGGCACCTCGATGTCGGCTCATCACATCCTGGGGCTGAAGCCGGTCCCAAGGGTATGGCTGTTCGCCATTTAAAGTGGTACGCGAGCTGGGTTTAGAACGTCGTGAGACAGTTCGGTCCCTATCTGCCGTGGACGTTTGAGATTTGAGAGGGGCTGCTCCTAGTACGAGAGGACCGGAGTGGACGAACCTCTGGTGTTCCGGTTGTCACGCCAGTGGCATTGCCGGGTAGCTATGTTCGGAAGAGATAACCGCTGAAAGCATCTAAGCGGGAAACTTGCCTCAAGATGAGATCTCACTGGAGCCTTGAGCTCCCTGAAGGGCCGTCGAAGACTACGACGTTGATAGGTTGGGTGTGTAAGCGCTGTGAGGCGTTGAGCTAACCAATACTAATTGCCCGTGAGGCTTGACCATATAACACCCAAGCAATTTGCGCCGAGGCCAAATTGTGGTGGTGAAGACGAAAGAACCGAAAGTTCGCAGCTTCACAAATTCACATATCCGAATTCGCTGGAGTATCCATCTGGATGTTCTGGCAACAGAATTTCTTGACGACCATAGAGCATTGGAACCACCTGATCCCATCCCGAACTCAGCAGTGAAACGATGCATCGCCGATGGTAGTGTGGGGTTTCCCCATGTGAGAGTAGGTCATCGTCAAGATTCATTTCGCAAAACCCCTATCTGCGTGAGCAGGTAGGGGTTTTGTCTTTTCCGCGTCCGCCAAATCAACACCGCCCCCCTGTAGGAGCGGCCTCGTGCCGCGAAAGGGCCGCAACGCGGCCCCGGCGATATCAGCGTGATGCACAAATCCTGGGTCTGCTCCGCAGCCCATTCGCGGCACAAGGCCGCTCCTACAGGGATCGCGTCGGCGGCAAGCCTGGCATCTGCGTGAGCAGGTAGGGGTTTTGTCTTTTCCGCGTCCACCAAATCAACACCGCCCCCCTGTAGGAGCGGCCTCGTGCCGCGAAAGGGCCGCAAAGCGGCCCCGGCGATATCAGCGTGATGCACAAATCCTGGGTCTGCTACGCAGCCCTTTCGCGGCACAAGGCCGCTCCTACAGGGATCGCGTCGGCAGCAAGCCTGGCGGTACATCGCGGGGCAAGCCCGCTCCCACGGAGGTTCTCTACAGAGACCACGCACCAATACTGATTCTGTGGGGCTTTAGCCGCGAACACCGGTATGGCCGGTGCCAGGCACTGCGGCGCCTGTTTCGCGGCTAAAACCGCGCACAGGGGGGCGCTGGCGGCGCAATCATAGTTTCCTGCGCGACAGCGCAGCCAAAAGGGCTGGGCCATCTCCAACAGGATGCCCTTTTCTATCAACGCATTGCCGGAAAGGGAAAAACCAGGAGAGAACCCCAGCTCGCAGTCATGCGCAAGCTGACCGCCTGGAATCAATGAAGGAAAGTTGAAGCGTTACAGCGATGCGCACGTCCCGCCAGGGAAATGAGTCGTGAACACAACCGTTAGAGGATCTGCGTGGTGTCATCGGACACCACCTGCCGCTGCCCCGCCCAGAACTGGATCAGCTCGCGCAATTGCGACAGCTCCACCGGCTTGGCCATATGGCCGTCCATGCCGGCCAGGCGTGCGCGTTCCTTGTGTTCATTGAGGATGTGCGCGGTCAGCGCCACAACCGGCGTGCGCGGACGTCGGTTGGCGGTTTCCCAGGCGCGCAGCTGCTGGGTGGCGGAGAACCCATCGAGCACCGGCATCTCGCAGTCCATCAGCACCAGGTCATAGTGCCTGGTCTTCATCGCCTGCAGCGCTTCCTCGCCGTTGCTGGCAGTGTCCGGCTCGAGGTTGAGCTTGCCGAGCATGCCGCGGATGACCTTGGTCGAGATGCTGTTGTCCTCGGCCACCAGGATGCGGAAGTCGCCGGGCAGGTCCAGCGGCACCGGGGTGCCGACCGGCAGCGGCGGAGGGGTCTGATCGCGGCCGCGCAGGGCGAGTTCCTCGGCGAGGGTGGTCTTGAGCGTGTAGCCGGCCACCGGCTTGGCGAGGATGCGCTTGACCCCGGCGTTGCGGGCGATGATCTTGCTCGGCGCGTTGCTGATGCCGGTGAGCATGACCACCAGGATGTCGTGGTTCAGGCTCGGGTCTTCCTTGATCTTGGCTGCCAGTTGCATGCCGGTCATGCCGGGCATGTTCTGGTCCAGCAGCACCGCGTCGAAGTAGTCGCGCAGGTGCGCCTTGGTGCGCAGCAGCGCCAGCGCCTCCTTGCCCGACGGCACCGCGCTGACGTTCATGCCCCAGGCGCTGCATTGCTGCACCAGCACCTTGCGGCAGGTATCGTTGTCGTCCACCACCAGCACCCGCGCATCGCGCAACGGACCGTCGAGGTCGGTGGCCGGCTGCTCCAGGCGCTGGGGATCCAGCGGCAGGGTCAGCCATAGGGTGTTGCCCATGCTGGTGCTGGTCTTGATGCCGAATTCACCCTGCATCAGGCCGATCAGCTGTTTGGCGATCACCAGACCCAGATGGCCGCCGAGCTTGTTGCTGGAGAGAAAGTGCCGGCTGTGCAGTTCGGCCTGCAGCAGGGCGTCGCGCTCGGCGGGCGGCATCGGCTCGCCGCTGTCCTGCACGGCGATGCGCAGGCGCGGGCTGTCGCCACGCTGGTCGAGGGCCACCACCAGCAGGATCTCGCCCTGGGTGGTGTTCTTCAGAGCGTTGTCCAGCAGGCTCGACAGGGCTTGGCGCAGGCGCGTCGGGTCGCCACTGACGACCCTGGGCACCTGGGGCTGGGTGAAGCTGATCAGCTCGATGTTCTGCTGCTCGGCCTTGGCCCGGAAGATGTTCAGGCAGTCCTCGATCAGGGCGTTGAGGTCGAATTGCACATCGTCCAGTTCGATCTGCCGCGACTCGAGCTTGGAGATGTCGAGGATCTCGTTGATCAGGGTGAGCAGTTCGTTGCCGGCGCTGTGGATGGTCTGCACGTAGTCGCGCTGCTTGACCGACAGCGGCGTGCCCAGCAGCAGCTCGGTCATGCCCAGCACGCCGTTCATGGGGGTGCGGATCTCGTGGCTGATCTTGGCCAGGAACTCGGCCTTGGCGTTGATCTCGGCATCGCTGGCGGCCAGGGCGCGGCTGGCGCGGAAGCGTTCCTCGCTGATCCGGCGCAGGCGCTCGCTGACCGCGAGGTTGAGCAACAGGCCGCTGACCACGGTCAGCGCCATGAGGATGCACAGCAGCCAGGGCGTGGCGGTGCGGGTCAGGCCCAGCAGGGCCGGTAGCAGCACCAGGCCGCCGAGGTTGAACACCAGCATCGCCACGCTGAACAGCCGCGCCGGGCCGTAGCCCTTGTACCAGTGGTAGCTGCTGATCAGCAGCATGCTCACGCTGCCCAGGGCGAGCAGGGCGTAGGTCATCAGGTTCAGCGGCAGCGTGTCGACGAACAGCAGCACCAGGCCGCTGACCGCGGCCACCACCATTTCCATGTGCAGCAGGCGATTGAGCCGTGCCGAACTGCAGGGGGAGAAGAAATGCAGGGTGAAGTACAGTCCGGCCAGGCCCGCCAGTACCAGGGTAAGGTAGGCCGCCGGGGTCTGCGCGCTGTGCCACAGCTGCCCCCACGGGCCAGTGAGATTGAGCAGGATCAGCGCGCTGAGCAGCATCAGGCTGTGGTACAGCGCCAGGACTAGCGTGGTGCTGGAGCGTGAATAGGCGAAGCGGATCAGGTTGTGCAGGATCAGCATTACCAGCCCGCCGAACAGCAGACCGAACAGCAGCGACTGGCGCTGGTCGGCGGCGGCGTGGGCGGTGGACTCGACGCTGATGGCTGGGCGCAACTGGTGTTCGGAGACCAGCCGCAGGTAGATGTCCAGGGGCTGGCTGCTGTGCGGCAGCGGCAGCACATGGTCCCGGCCGCGCTGGGTCGGGCTCAGGCCATCGCCCTGGCGGCCATGGTGCAGCTGGCGCAGCAGCTTGCCGCCTTCGAGGGCGTAGAGGTCCAGGCGCGACAGATCGGGGGCGAAGATGCGGACCAGTTGCTCCTGGTCGTGCGGTTCCAGGCGGTAGTGCAGCCAGAGCGCCTGGTCGGGGAGGGCGGCATCCAGTTCGTCGAGGGCCAGGGGGCTGAACTGGTTGCGGTAACGCTCGGAGCGTACATCGGACAATTGCAGGTTGGCCTGTTCATCGAGCAGCGCCGACCAGCCTCCGGCCTGTTCGGCGTGTGCCGGGAGCAGGCAGAGCAGGGTCAGCAGGCTGACGATCAGGGCTATGGCAATCCGAAGCCGACGCACGACGAAATCCCTTCTTAGCTAATGTGCCGGATAACAACTATGCGCGGCGCGCCAAGGCGAAGGCAAGGCCCCGGCGGGGCCTTGACGACGAGCCGAAGGCCGCGCGCGGAGCGCCACGGCCGTTCGGTGCATTTTTACTGCTGGTGCTCACCGCGCTCGCGGGCAATGGCCCGGTAGCCGATGTCGGTGCGGTAGAAGCTGGCGTCCCACTTGACCTGCTCGGCCAGGCGGTAGGCCTGCTGCTGGGCGGCCTCGACGGTGTCGCCCATGGCGGTGGCGCAGAGCACTCGGCCCCCGGCGCTGACCACTTGGCCGTCCTTCAGCGCGGTACCGGCGTGGAACACCTTGCCTTCAAGCTTGGCGGCGGCATCCAGGCCGCTGATAGCGGCGCCCTTGGCGTAGTCGCCCGGATAGCCACCGGCGGCCAGCACCACGCCCAGGCTCGGTCGCGGGTCCCACTGGGCTTCGACCTTGTCCAGGGCCTTGGCGAAGGCGGCCTCGACCAGCAGTACCAGGCTCGACTCCAGGCGCAGCATGACTGGCTGGGTTTCCGGGTCGCCGAAGCGGCAGTTGAACTCGATGACCTTGGGGTTGCCCGCCTTGTCGATCATCAGGCCAGCGTAGAGGAAGCCGGTGTAGACGTTGCCTTCCTCGGCCATGCCGCGCACGGTCGGCCAGATCACCTGGTCCATCACGCGCTGGTGCACGTCGGCGGTGACTACCGGGGCAGGGGAGTAGGCGCCCATGCCGCCGGTGTTCGGGCCGGTGTCCTTGTCGCCGACGCGCTTGTGGTCCTGGCTGGTGGCCATGGGCAGCACGTTGTGGCCGTCGACCATGACGATGAAGCTGGCTTCCTCGCCGTCGAGGAACTCTTCGATTACCACCCGCGAACCGGCTTCGCCGAAGGCATTGCCGGCGAGCATGTCGCGCACGGCGTCTTCGGCTTCCTGCAGGGTCATGGCAACGATCACGCCCTTGCCGGCCGCCAGGCCGTCGGCCTTGATCACGATCGGCGCGCCTTTCTCACGCAGGTAGGCTAGGGCTGGCTCGATCTCGGTGAAGTTCTGGTAGTCGGCGGTCGGGATCTTGTGACGGGCCAGGAAGTCCTTGGTGAAGGCCTTGGAGCCTTCCAGCTGTGCCGCGCCCTTGGTCGGACCGAAGCAGTCCAGGTTGCGGCTGCGGAACAGGTCGACCACGCCGAGCACCAGCGGCGCTTCCGGGCCGACGATGGTCAGGTCGACGTTCTTCTCGGCGAAGTCGGCCAGTTGCTCCAGGGCGGTGACGTCGATGGCGACGTTCTCGCATTTGGCTTCGGTGGCGGTGCCGGCGTTGCCCGGGGCAACGAAGACTTTCTCGACGCGTGGGTCCTGGGCGACTTTCCAGGCCAGGGCGTGTTCACGACCGCCGCTGCCGATGATCAAAACTTTCATGTCAAAACCTCGAAATCTGTGTTGGCCCGTGGGAGCGGGCTTGCCCCGCGATTGCGTCAGGCCAGGCTGCGATGTTGCTCCTGCTGACGCCATCGCGGGGCAAGCCCGCTCCCACGGGACCGTGGATCAGTGGCGGAAGTGGCGCATACCGGTGAACACCATCGCGATGCCGGCTTCGTCGGCAGCGGCGATGACTTCGGCATCACGCATCGAACCACCCGGCTGGATCACGGCGCTGATACCCACTTTAGCCGCGTTGTCGATGCCATCACGGAACGGGAAGAACGCGTCCGAGGCCATCACCGCGCCCTGTACCTGCAGACCGGCGTGCTCGGCCTTGATGGCGGCGATGCGCGCGGAGTTGACGCGGCTCATCTGGCCGGCGCCGACGCCGATGGTCTGGCGGTTCTTGGCGTAGACAATGGCGTTGGACTTGACGAACTTGGCCACTTTCCAGGCGAACACCAGGTCGTGGATTTCCTGCTCGGTCGGCGCGCGTTTGGTGACGATCTTCAGGTCGTCGGCGCTGATCATGCCGATATCGCGGCTCTGCACCAGCAGGCCACCGTTGACGCGCTTGAAGTCCCAACCGGCGGCGCGCTCGGCTGGCCACTCGCCGCACTCCAGCAGACGCACGTTCTGCTTGGCAGCCACGACTTCGCGGGCGGCCTGGGAGATTTTCGGGGCGATGATCACTTCGACGAACTGACGCTCGACGATGGCTTTGGCGGTCTCGCCATCCAGCTCGCGGTTGAAGGCGATGATGCCGCCGAACGCCGATTCGGTATCGGTGGCGTAGGCCAGGTCGTAGGCCTTGCGGATGCCGCCTTCGTCTTCAGGCACCACGGCCACGCCGCATGGGTTGGCGTGCTTGACGATGACGCAGGCCGGCTTGACGAAGCTCTTCACGCACTCCAGCGCGGCGTCGGTGTCGGCCACGTTGTTGAACGACAGCTCCTTGCCTTGAAGCTGGATGGCGGTGGAGATGCTGGCCTCGCCCTTCTTCGCCTCGACGTAGAACGCCGCGCTCTGGTGCGGGTTCTCGCCGTAGCGCATTTCCTGGGCCTTGACGAACTGGCTGTTGAAGGTGCGCGGGAACTCGCTGCGGTCTTCGGTCGACAGGGTCTGCTTGGCCTGGTCGATGGTGCCCATGTAGTTGGCGATCATGCCGTCGTAGGCGGCGGTGTGCTCGAAGGCCTTGAGCATCAGGTCGAAGCGCTGGGCGTAGGTCAGGCCGCCGGCCTTGAGGCCCTCGACGATACCGGCGTAGTCGCTGGCGTTGACCACGATGGCGACGTCCTTGTGGTTCTTCGCCGCCGAACGGACCATGGTCGGGCCGCCGATGTCGATGTTCTCGATGGCGGTCGGCAGGTCGCAGCCCGGCTTGCTGATGGTGGCTTCGAACGGGTACAGGTTGACCGCGACCAAGTCGATCGGCTTGATGCCGTGCTCGTTCATGATGGCGTCGTCGGTGCCGCGACGGCCGAGGATGCCGCCGTGGATCTTCGGATGCAGGGTCTTGACCCGGCCGTCCATCATTTCGGCGAAGCCGGTGTAGTCGGCCACTTCCACCGCGTTCACGCCATTGTCCTTGAGCAGCTTGTAGGTGCCGCCGGTGGACAGGATCTCGACACCGAGCTGCTGCAGCTCACGGGCGAATTCGAGGATACCGGTCTTGTCGGAGACGCTGATCAGGGCGCGGCGGATCGGCAGGCGGGTAGTCTGGTCGGTCATTTCAGATTCCATAACGCGGTGGAGTCAGCAAAAAAGGCGCCTTTTTGCATGAGCGCCTTTTCTGGTTGGGGTTCTGGCCTTACAACAGATCGTACTGCTTGAGCTTCTTGCGCAGCGTGCCTCGGTTGAGTCCGAGCATCTCGCTGGCCTTGGTCTGGTTGCCCTTGACGTAGTTCATCACGCATTCGAGCAAGGGCGCCTCGACTTCCGAGAGCACCAGGTTGTACACGTCCGTGACGGTAGCGCCTTCCAGGTGGGCGAAGTAGTTGTGCAGCGCCTTCTCGACGCTGTCGCGCAGGGTCTGGCCCTCCTCGCTCGGCGTGTTCAGGTGCTGCTTGAGGTTGGCGTTGTCGCTCACGGGCGTTGTTCCACTCACTAATGTCTCGGTCATCATCGTCATGCGGCCACCCCTTGTTCGTCCTCTGTCCCAAGGCTCTGTCGACGTTCGGCGAAAAATGCCTGAACGTTGGCGCACTGCGCTTGTGTGTCTTCCAAAGCGTTGAACCGGCTGCGGAACTCCTTGCCGCCGGGTCGGGTCGCCAGGTACCAGCCCACGTGCTTGCGGGCGATACGCACGCCCATCACATCGCCGTAGAAGGCGTGCAGCGCAGCCAGGTGCTCCAGCAGAATGCGTTCCACTTCGTCCAGCGCCGGTGCGGGCAAATGCTCGCCCGTGCGCAGGAAATGCTCGATCTCGCGGAAAATCCACGGCCGCCCCTGGGCGGCACGGCCGATCAGCAGGCCGTCGGCACCGGTGGCGTGCAGCACCGCCCGGGCCTTTTCCGGCGAGGTGATGTCGCCGTTGGCGAAAACCGGGATCGACACCGCCTGCTTGATCGCGGCGATGGTGTCGTACTCGGCGTCACCGGTGTACAGGTCGGCGCGTGTGCGGCCATGTACCGCCAGCGCCTGGATGCCGGCCTGTTCGGCGATCTTCGCCACATTCAGGCCGTTCTTGTTCGCCCGGTCCCAGCCGGTGCGAATCTTCAGCGTCACCGGGACGTCCACGGCGCCGACGACGGCGTGGAGGATTTCGGTGACCAAGGCTTCATCTCTCAATAAAGCAGAGCCTGCGGCCTTGTTGCAGACTTTTTTCGCCGGGCAGCCCATGTTGATGTCGATGATCTGGGCGCCGGCCTCGACGTTGGCCCGGGCCGCCTCGGCCATCATCTGCGCGTCGCCGCCGGCGATCTGCACCGAGCGCGGCTCGGGATCGCCTTCATGGATGCGGCGCAGGCTCGACTTGCGGCTGTTCCACAGGCGCATGTCGCTGGAGACCATCTCCGAGACCACCATGCCCGCCCCCAGGCGTTTGCACAGGGTTCGGAAAGGCTGGTCCGTGACGCCGGCCATGGGGGCCAGGATCAGGTTGTTCTGCAGTGTGTAAGGGCCGATGCGTACCGCCGACATAGGTGTTCCCTGTTGTGGGGCCGAATCATTGGAGTTCGAAAAAGGGATGGCATGATACCCGCTCTCGATGACCGGATAAAGATGAATCTGGATAAAATCTGAACAGTTGCGGCGTTATGACCGATGCCGCGAGTCTCGGAAATTCAACCGTTCAGTTGAACCTGGGGCCGCTTTGCGGTCTGTTCGCGACACCGGCAAGCCCGTAGGGCGCGCTTGCCGCTGGTCGTTTATTCCGGCGAGCGGAAGCTCAGGCTGTAGTTCACTGCCTTCGGCCCCGGGTCGAGGATGTCCAGGGCGATGTGGATCGGTGTCTGGCTGGGCATCTCGCCGCGGCCGGCCAACTCGCCCGACAGGTACTCGCTGGGCTTGAAGCGCCGGCTGGCGATCAGCTGGCCGTTGAGGTCGGCGAAGCGCAGCTCCAGCAAGGGGAAGGGTTGGGCGAAGGGGGCGCGGTTGTAGATGATCGCGTCGACGATCAGCGCGCCCTTGAAGTCCGGATGGCTGCGTACCACCAGGTTGCTGCTCTTGATCCGCGAGATGTCCACGCGGGTCGGCACCTGGCAGCCGAACACCGGGCACAGTTGCTGGAACCAGGGGCGGTACTGGTCCTGGCGGGCCATTTCGTCGAAGTGGAACCAGACGTACTGGAACGCCAGCAGGGTGGCGGCCAGCAGGGTCAGGAAGCCCCATAGCAGGCGCTTGCCCCAGTTCGGCGCGGGCTTTTCCCAGTCCAGCTGCAACGGGTCGTCGACCACGTCGACCAGCGGCTCCTTGCGCGTGCGCTCGGGCTTGATCGCCAGGCTGGGCTCCAGGCGTTGCCCGGGCTGTTCGTCGGGTTCCTCGTCGCGGGCTGAAAGCGGTTCGCTGCGGACCTCGTCATCCAGCGCCGACAGGCCTTTTTCCGGAACTGGCTCGTCGTGGACGGACAACCGCTCCAGCGGCTCGTCGAGGTCGTCGGTCGCTGTCTGGTGGCGCACCGGCGGTTCGTCGTCCAGGTCGAGGTCGGCGCTGCCGAGGGTCGGCTCGGTGCGGTCGTCGGCCGCGGGCTCCAGGTCCAGCGGCTCCTGCTCGATCAGTACCGGCGCTTCCTCGCGCACCTGTACGGGCGTCAGGTCGTCATCAGTGGCCGTGCCGAACAGCTCGTCGCCGTGTCCATCACCGGCCTGCTCGTCGCGACGGGCCTGCAACACGCTCTGCGCCGCGCCGCGCCGGTCGCCCGGGCTACGCCGTTCGAGACGCGCCAGTTCCTGGTCGAGGTCGAGGGCGTCCAGTTCCTCGGCCGTGACGCTCCAGTTGTCTTCGTCCGGTGCCGGGGTTTCGGCCACCGGCTCGGCTGCCGGGGCCACCGGTGCGACCGGCTGCGCCACCGCGGGCGGTGCCTCGGCGCTGCTTTCACCAGTGGCAGCGCGGTTCTGCTCCAGCAACTGTTTCGCCGCGTTGAACACCTGCAGGCATTGGCCGCAGCGCACCACGCCGCGGGCCACGCTCAACTGGTGATGGGTGACGCGAAAGCTGGTCTGGCAATGCGGGCACTGGGTGACGAAACTGTCGGTCATGCGGCTGTCCGGGGAGCTGTGCAGGAAATGAGTCTAGGCGCGCTTAGCGGCGGCGACCACTGATACGTACCCAGCCGTCGCGCACGACGATCGGGTCCAGGTCGAAGTCGGCCGTATACGCGGCGGCCACTTCCTCGCCTTGTTCGGCAAGGATGCCCGACAGCGCCAGCAGGCCACCGGGGCGAACCAGGCCGGACAGCTGCGGCGCCAGCGAGACCAGCGGGCCGGCCAGGATATTGGCCACCAGCACGTCGGCCTGCATGGCCGGCATCTGTTCGGGCAGGTACAGGTCGAACTTGTCGTCGGCGATGCCGTTGCGCTGGGCGTTGTCACGGGAGGCCTCGATAGCCTGCACGTCGATGTCGGTGCCGACCGCGTGGCGGGCGCCGAGCAGCAGCGCGGCGATGGCGAGGATGCCCGAGCCGCAGCCGAAGTCCAGCACCTGGGTGCCTTGCAGCTGTTGGCCGTCGAGCCACTCCAGGCACAGCGCGGTGGTCGGGTGGGTGCCGGTGCCGAACGCCAGGCCCGGGTCGAGCAGCAGGTTGACCGCGTCCTTCTCCGGGGCTTCGTGCCAGCTCGGCACAATCCACAGGCGCTGGCCGAAGCGCATGGGCTGGAAGTTGTCCATCCAGCTGCGCTCCCAGTCCTGGTCCTCGATCACTTCGGCCTGGTGCTCGGGCAGCGCGGCACCGGTCAGCAATTGCAGGTGGGCGAACACCGCTTCAGGCTCGGCATCGGCCTCGAACAGCGCCAGCAGGTGCGTGTGCGACCACAGCGGGGTGGTGTTGAGGTCCGGTTCGAAGATCGGCTGGTCTTCGGCGTCCATGAAGGTCACCGAGACGGCGCCTACTTCGAGCAGGGCGTCTTCGTAGGTTTCGGCTTGTTCCGGGCTGATGGCCAGGCGTACTTGCAGCCAGGGCATGGCGGGCACCTTTGGTAAATCGACAGGGGCAGCCCGAGGCTGCGCGAAAAGGCCGCCAGTTTACTTGAGTGCGCAGGGTTTGTGCAGGACACAGTTGTGGCGCAGCGCTTGTCGACGCCATCGCAGGGCAGCCCCACTCCCTCCGAAGAGGGAGCGGGGGCTGCCCTGGCGGATCAGAGGCTGCGCGCGCGGGTGACCCGGTCGACCAGGTACACCAGGCCGTGATAGTCGATGCCGCTGTGGCTCGACAGGCCGATCTCGCAGGTACGGCTGGTGGAGATCCCTTCGCTGCAATACTGCACGGCGTCCTTCAGGGTGCGCAGCGAATGGGCGTTGAGCTCCGGGGTGGTGAAGCCCTTGTCGCCGGCGAAGCCGCAGCAATGGATGCCCTCGGGGATCACCACCTGCTTGCTGCAGCGCCGCGCCAGGTCGATCAGCGCCTGGCTCTCGCCCAGGTGCTGGGTGCTACACGTCACGTGCACCGCCACTGGCTCGTCCTGGGGGGTGAACTCCAGCCTGTCGACCAGGTGGGTGCGGATGAAGCGCACCGGGTCGTACAGGTCCAGCCGTGAATCGCCCAGGTCCTGCACCAGGCGCAGGGTGCAGGGGCTGGTGTCGCAGTAGATCGGGTCGAGGCCGCCGCGGCTGGCGTGCAGCAGGGCGGTGATCAGCTCCTGGCGCTTGTGCTCGGCCTGCTCGGGGTAGCCCTTGGAGGCGAACGGCTGGCCGCAGCACAGGCTGTCGGCGTTGTCCGGGAACACCACCTGGTAGCCGGCCTTTTCCAGCAGGGCGCGGGTCTTGTCCAGCAGCGAGTTCTGTTCGCGGTCGGCGTAGGCCGGGCCCATCACCCGCGACACGCAGGCGGCCAGGTAGACGACCCGTGGGCGGGCATCGTGGCTTGGCGCGGGGAAATCGATGGCGCGCAGCGGCTGCGGCATGGCGGGTGTCCATTGCGGCAGGCGGCCCTTGCTGGCCCTGCTGAGGCTGGCGCTGAGGCGGCTCATGCGTGGGGCGCCGAGCAGCCTGCGCGCGCCATTGGCGGCGGCCAGGGTGAAGCGGGCGCCGCGCAGGGTGGTGTGGAAGTGCTCGGCCAGCCAGTCGGCGGCCTTGCCGTGCTCGGCCGCCTGGCCGCGCAGTTTCTTCACCAGCTCGCCGGTATTGATGCCTACCGGGCAGCGCTGGGCACAGAGGCCCGTGGCGGCGCAGGTATCGATGCCATGGTACTGGTAGGTGCGCAGCAGTTCGCGGATGTCGACGCCGGCACGCTTCTTCGCCTGGATATCGCGCCACATGACGATGCGCTGGCGTGGGCTGAGGGTCAGCCCTTTCGACGGGCACACCGGCTCGCAGAACCCGCACTCGATGCACTTGTCGACGATTTCGTCGGCGGCCGGCAGCGGCTTGAGGTACTTCAGGTGGATATCCGGATCCTCGCTCAGCACCACATCGGGGTTGAGGATGCCGTTGGGGTCGAGCAGGCGCTTGAGCTGCCACATCAACTGATAGGCGTCCTTGCCCCACTCCAGCTCGACGAACGGCGCCATGTTGCGCCCGGTGCCGTGCTCGGCCTTGAGCGAGCCGCCGAACTCCACCGCCACCAGTTGTGCCACGTCATCCATGAACGCCTGGTAGCGCGCTACTTCCTCGGCACTGTTGAAGCCCTGGGTGAAGACGAAGTGCAGGTTGCCTTCCAGGGCGTGGCCGAAAATGATCGCCTCGTCGTAACGGTGCTTGTCGAACAGCTGGATCAGGCGGTTGACGCCTTCGGCCAGTTGCTCGATGGGGAAGGTGACGTCCTCGATGATCACCGTGGTGCCGGTCTGGCGCACGGCGCCGACGGCGGGGAAGGTGTCCTTGCGGATCTTCCACAGTTGGTTGTACACCGTCGGGTCTTCGCTGAAGGCGACCTTCTGCTCCAGCGGGAACTCGGCGATGGCCGCCATAACCTGGTCGAGCTGTTCGTGCAGCAGGCTCCGGCTGGCGGCGCGGGACTCGATCAGCAGGGCGCAGGCATTGCCGGACAGGCCTTTTACCCAGGCCGGCATACCGGGCATATCCTGCACCGAACGCAGGCTGCGGCGGTCGAGCAGCTCCACGGCGGACACCGGTTGCGGCTTGAGCAGGGTCACCGCCCGGCAGCAGCTTTCCACGCTCGGGAACACCAGCAGCGCGCTGGCCTTGTGCGGGTGGTCGGGCACGGTGTCGTAGGTGACGGCGCTGATGAAACCGAGGGTGCCTTCGGAACCGACCAGCAGGTGCTGCAGGATGTCGAGTGGCTGGTCGTAGTCCACCAGCGCGTTGAGCGACAGGCCCGTGGTGTTCTTCAGTCGGTACTTGTGGCGGATACGGTCGGCCAATGCGAGGTTGGCGCGGGTCTCGCGACCAAGGCGAGCCAGTTCGTCCAGCAGGCCGGCGTGGCTTTGCTCGAACGCGGCGACACTGGCCGGGTCCTCGCTGTCCAGGCGGGTGCCGTCGGCCAGCACCAGGCGCAGGCCGGCAAGGGTGTGGTAGGTGTTCTGCGCGGTGCCGCAGCACATGCCGCTGGCGTTGTTGGCGACGATACCGCCGATCTTGCAGGCATTGATCGAGGCCGGGTCCGGGCCGATCTTGCGCCCGTAGGGGGCGAGCCAGGCATTGGCCTGGGCGCCGATCACCCCGGGCTGCAGGCGGATCTGCGTGCCTTGGCCGCGAATCTCCCGGCCATTCCAGTTGTCGCCGAGCACGATCAGCACCGAGTCGCTGATGGCCTGGCCCGACAGGCTGGTACCGGCGGCGCGGAAGGTCACGGGTACCCGGTCACGCTGGGCCAGTTGCAGCAGCGCGACCACTTCGTCCTCGGATTCCACGCGCACCACCAGCTTGGGAATCAGCCGGTAGAAGCTGGCGTCGGTGCCGAAGGCCAGTGTCGAGGTCGGGTCGTCGAAGCGGCGTTCGGCGGGGATCAGGCGCTCGGCATCACGCAGGAACGCGGCGGGCAGGCTCATGCAGTCTCCTCGCGGGGCCGCGGCGTCTTGTGCGCGGCGTGCCCCGGGCAATCAGGCGTTGGCGGGCGCGTTCAGGCGCCCAGTTCGCGGACCAGCGAGTCGCGGGTGATCTCGCTGATGGACTTGGCGCCGGTCAGTACCATGGCCACGCGCATTTCTTTCTCGAACAGCTCCAGCAGGTTTTTCACGCCCGCTTCGCCATGGGTGGCCAGGGCATAAAGGAAGGCGCGGCCGATCAGCACGGTGTCGGCGCCCAGGGCGACCATGCGCACTACGTCCAGGCCGCTGCGGATACCTGAGTCGGCGAGGATCTTGATATCGCCCTTCACCGCGTCGGCGATCGCCGGCAGGGCGCGGGCGCTGGACAGCACGCCGTCGAGCTGGCGGCCGCCGTGGTTGGAGACGACGATGCCGTCGGCGCCGAACTTGACCGCGTCGCGGGCGTCGTCGGCGTCGAGGATGCCCTTGATGATCATCGGGCCGTCCCAGAATTCGCGGATCCATTCCAGGTCTTTCCAGGAGATGGACGGGTCGAAATTGTTGCCCAGCCAGCCGATGTAGTCGGCAAGGCCGGTCGGGTTGCCACGGTATTTCGAGATGTTGCCCAGGTCATGGGGGCGGCCGAGCAGGCCGACATCCAGCGCCCACTGCGGGTGGGTCATGGCCTGCCACACGCGACGCAGCGGAGCGTTCGGGCCGCTCATGCCGGAGTGGGCGTCGCGGTAGCGGGCGCCGGGCACGGGCATGTCGACGGTGAACACCAGGGTCTTCACGCCGGCCGCCTTGGCGCGTTCCAGGGCGTTGCGCATGAAACCACGGTCTTTCAGGACATACAGCTGGAACCACATCGGCCGGTCGATGGCCGGAGCCACTTCCTCGATCGGGCATACCGACACGGTCGACATCGTGAACGGAATGCCATGGGCCGCCGCCGCGCGCGCCGCCTGCACTTCGCCGCGGCGGGCGTACATGCCGGTGAGGCCGACCGGGGCCAGGGCCACGGGCATGCTCAGGGTTTCGTCGAACAGCCGGGTCTCAAGGCTCAGGTCCGACATGTTCTTCAGCACGCGCTGACGCAGGGCGATGCTGGCCAGGTCCGAGACGTTGTGGCGCAGGGTGTGCTCGGCGTAGGCACCGCCGTCGGCGTAGTGGAAGAGGAAGGGGGGCAGCTTGCGTTGGGCCGCGGCGCGATAGTCGGTGGAGGCGGAAATGATCATGGATTCTCGCAGCGTGGGTTGAAGGTGATGCCGGGCGCTCGCTGGCGCCCGGGCCCTTTCACTTTAGTGATGAACCAGCATGCCGGTCAGCCAATAGGCCTGGATCAGGGTGATCAGGCCGACGATGGTGGCGAAGAACAGGCTGTGCTTGACGGTGAAGCGGAACAGGTCGGATTCCTTGCCCACCAGGCCGGTGGCGGCGCAGGCCACGGCGATCGACTGCGGCGAGATCATCTTGCCAGTCACGCCGCCGCTGGTGTTGGCCGCCACCAGCAGGGTGTCGTTGACCCCGATCTGGTGCGCGGTGGTGGCCTGCAGCGAGCTGAACAGGGCGTTGGACGAGGTGTCGGAACCGGTCAGGAACACGCCCAGCCAGCCCAGGAACGGCGAGAAGAACGGGAATGCGGCGCCTGTGCCGGCCAGCACCAGGGCCATGGTCGAGGACATGCCCGAGTAGTTGGTGACGAAGGCGAAGGCCAGCACCATGCCGATCGACAGGATTGGCCAGCGCAGTTCCCAGAAGGTCTCCTTGAAAGTGGTCAGACCAGTTTTGAAGTTGATCTTCAATACCCACATCGAGATCAGCGCCGAGAGGAAGATCGCGGTACCGGTGGCGGAGATCGGGTCGAGCTTGAACACCGCCGGCATGGCGGTCGGCGCGGTGACGATCGGTGCGGTCTTGATCACCAGCTGGTCGAGGTGCGGGATGGCGAAGTTGAACACGAAGTTGTACATCGCGCCGCCCGGGGCAAAGGCTGCCTTGAACGGCTTCAGGGTCCAGATCGTGACCAGCACGGTCAGGATCAGGAACGGCGACCAGGCCTTGAAGATCTCGCCGAAGCTGTACGGCGAAGGCTGGCTGCCACCCGATTGCACCACGGCGGCGCCGACGCTGCCCTTGGCTTCGGCGAACGAGCGCTTGGGCTGCCAGACTTTCAGGAACAGGGTCAGGGCGATCAGGCTGGCCAGGGCCGAGGTGATGTCCGGCAGCTCCGGGCCGATGAAGTTGGAGGTGAAGTACTGGGTGACGGCGAAGCTCAGGCCGGCCACCAGGGCGGCGGGCCAGGTCTCTTTCACGCCGCGCACGCCGTCCATCATGAACACCAGCCAGAACGGCACGAACAGCGACAGCAGCGGCAGCTGGCGGCCGGTCATGGCGCCGATGTGGAAGGCGTCGATGCCGGTCACTTGCCCGGCGACGATGATCGGGATGCCCAGGGCGCCGAAGGCCACCGGCGCGGTGTTGGCGATCAGGCACAGGCCGGCGGCGTACAGCGGGTTGAAGCCCAGGCCCACCAGCAGCGCGGCGGTGATGGCCACCGGCGCGCCGAAGCCGGCCGCGCCTTCGAGGAAGGCACCGAAGCAGAACCCGATCAGCAGCACTTGCAGGCGCTGGTCGTCGGTGATCGACAGCACCGAGCTGCGGATCACCTCGAACTGGCCGCTCTTGACCGTGAGTTTGTAGAGGAACACCGCAGCGACGATGATCCAGGCAATCGGCCACAGGCCGTAGAGGAAGCCATAGCCCGCGGCGGCCAGGGCCATGTCGACCGGCATCTGGAAGGCGAAGATCGCCACCAGGATCGACAGCGCGAGGGTGATGCTGCCGGCGACATGGCCCTTGAGGCGGAACACGGCGAGGGCGAGGAAGAAGAACACGATGGGGATGACCGCCGCCAGCGCGGACAGGCCAAGGCTACCAAGCGGGGTATAGAGTTGTTGCCAGGTTTGCATATGGGGTGGCCCCTAATTGTTGTTGGTCAAGGCACTGGCATTGGATAATTGGTAAGACCAATTTACAATGGCTGGGCGCTAGGTTAAGAGCGCCGCGCAGGGTGTGTCAATTTGTCCTGTGGAAAACTTTGGTCGGATGCCGATGAGCGGGCATCTGAGCGGCAGGGAAAATCGCCGCCTGATGGGTGTCGGCGCAGGCTGGATAGGCGCAGAATAGGCGCCCCCGGATTCGCATCCCCGGGGTTCGTGGAGAGCAAGCAATGGTTTTTGATCAGGTCCGCCAGCGGCGCCTGTCCGACGACATCGTCGACCGGTTGGAAGGGATGATTCTCGAGGGTACGTTGACTTCGGGGCAGCGCCTGCCCGCCGAACGCGTCCTGGCCGAGCAGTTCGGCGTATCCCGTCCGTCGCTGCGCGAGGCGATCCAGAAGCTCGTGGCCAAGGGGCTGCTGGTCAGCCGCCAGGGTGGCGGCAACTATGTGGCCGAAGCCTTGGGCTCAACGTTCAGCGACCCGCTGTTGCAGTTGCTGGAGCGTAATCCGGAGGCCCAGCGCGATTTGCTGGAGTTTCGTCATACATTGGAGGCGTCGTGCGCCTACTACGCGGCCCAGCGCGCTACCGAACCTGATCGCGAGCGGCTGAAGACGGCATTCGACGCGCTGCAGGATTGCTACAACCGTGTCGGCGAGGTGGATCGGGCGCAGGAGGGGGCGGCCGATGCGCGCTTCCACCTGGCCATTGCCGAAGCCAGCCACAACGCCGTGCTGCTGCATACCATCCGCGGCTTGTTCGACCTGCTCAAGCGCAACGTGGTGACCAACATCGGCGGCATGTACCAGCAGCGCACGGAGACCCGCGACATGCTGATCAGCCAGCATCGCGAGCTGTACCTGGCGATTGTCGAGGGTCGGGCGGACGATGCGCGGGAGGTGTCGAGCCGGCACATCCTGTATGTGCAGGAGGTGCTGCAAGAGGCGCAGCAGGAGGCCCAGCGAGTGGCGCGGGCAGAGCGGCGCAGCGGGCGGTAGGCCAGTGTGGTGGCATTCGCGGTAAACCCGCTCCCACAGGTATGGCGCCGAATCTGAATTCAGCGACATACCTGTGGGAGCGGGTTTACCCGCGAAGCAGGCGCCGCAATGCGAAAGGCGGCTTACTCTTCCTTGCCCTTGTTGCGCATCGTGCGCTGCAGCTCGCGGTTGGAGTCGCGCTCGCGCACGGTGTCGCGCTTGTCGAACTCCTTCTTGCCCTTGCCGAGCGCGATCTCGCACTTGATCAGGTGCTTGCTCCAGTACAGCGACATCGCCACGCAGGTATAGCCCTTCTGCGCCACGGCCGCTTCCAGGCGCTCCAGCTCACGCTTGTTCAGCAGCAGCTTGCGGGTGCGGATCGGGTCGGCGATGACGTGGGTGCTGGCGGTGGTCAGCGGGGTGATGTGGCTGCCGAACAGCCAGGCTTCGCCATCCTTGAGCAGCACGTAGCTGTCGGTCAGGTGCGCCTTGCCGGCCCGCAGGCTCTTTACTTCCCAACCGGACAGGACCAGCCCGGCCTCGAACTTGTGTTCGATGAAGTAATCGTGTCGCGCCTTCTTGTTCTGCGCGATGGTCCCGGTCGGATGTTTCTTTTGCTTAGCCATAGGGGCGGCATTATAGGGAGAGTCCGCGTCCTCGGCTACGGGGTTTAGGTGTGCTTGAGCCAGTTGTGTGAATCCCGGACAATACATGCCTCGTTCTGCCGTGCAGAACCGTATTCGAGGCGCTGCGACGCGCCGCCCAGATTGGAAGTGACGCCTGGATGACTACCCATATTCAACGCTCCGCCCTGCTGCCGTTCCCTGCCCAGGCGCTCTACGACCTGGTCAACGATGTGGCCAGCTACCCGGAGTTCCTGCCCTGGTGCTCGGCTTCCACCGTGCTCGAGGCCAGCGACACGCACATGCGCGCCAAGCTGGAAGTGGCCAAGGGCGGCATGAGCCAGCAGTTCACCACGCGCAATGTGCTGGTGCCGGGGCAGTCGATCGAAATGAACCTGGAAGATGGGCCGTTCACCCAGCTGCATGGCCTGTGGGTGTTCAAGCCGCTGGGCGAGAAGGCCTGCAAGATCAGCCTCGACCTGTCGTTCGACTACGCCGGCGCCCTGGTGCGGGCGACCCTGGGGCCGCTGTTCAACCAGGCGGCTAATACCATGGTCGATGCGTTTTGCCAGCGTGCCAAGCAGATCAATGGCTGAGTAGTGATGGCGTTGGCCTGATCCAAAGGCTATTCGGCAACGCAATAAAAAGCCCGGACTGGATCCGGGCTTTTTAGTGTCGGCGCAATTACTGCGGCGAGGTTTCCAGCGGGGCCGGCGTCGGGACCGGAGTGGTCTCGATGTTGTCGATTTCTTTCTGCAGCGTGTCTTCCAGCGAGCCTGGCTTGGCCGGCTTCTCGGGCTGGCTTGGCTGCTTGTCCGGGCTGACCGTGGTGTCGCCGCTGCCGCCGAGGATTTCCTGGTCGCGGCTGACACCCGGCATGAAGTCGCCGGAGAGGCTGACCAGTTGGTCGCTCTCGTTGAAGAAGATGCTCATGCGCTCCTGCTGGCGCTGGCCACCGCCGGGCTGCAGGCTGTACAGGTAGTCCCAGCGATTGGTGTGGAAGGTGTCCTGCAGCAGGGGGTTGCCCATGATAAACCTTACTTGCCGGCGGGTCATTCCCGGGCGCAATTGGTCTATCATGTCTTGCGTGACGACATTGCCCTGCTGGATGTCGATTTTGTAAACCCCGGGAAACGAGCAACCGGCGAGTGCGAGCAGTCCCACTAGGGTGAGGCTGGTTAGCAAGAGCTTGGTGTTTTGCATCGGTGGGCGACTTCCACTATCTTGGCTGGACAACGTAAACCCCGATCATACCCGTATTAAGAGAAGCTGCGAAGCAGCATCGGCGAGAAAGCTGACCATGGTTGAAAATAGCGAATTGCGCAAAGCGGGCCTCAAGGTAACCCTGCCTCGAGTCAAGATTCTTCAGATGCTCGACTCCGCCGAGCAGCGTCACATGAGTGCCGAGGATGTCTACAAGGCGCTGATGGAAGCTGGCGAGGATGTCGGTCTGGCGACCGTGTACCGCGTGCTGACCCAATTCGAAGCGGCGGGCCTGGTGGAGCGCCACAACTTTGATGGCGGCCACGCGGTGTTCGAGCTGGCGGATGGCAAGCACCACGATCACATGGTCAACGTGGACAGCGGTGAAGTCATTGAATTCTTCGATGCCGAAATCGAGAAGCGCCAGAAAGAGATCGTTGCCGAGCATGGTTTCGAGCTGGTGGACCACAATCTGGTTCTGTATGTGCGTAAAAAGAAGTAACGATTTAGATCGATATTGATGACAAAGGCGACCCTAGGGTCGCCTTTGTGCTTTCTGGGCCAGCGTACAAATCCCCTTGTAGGAGCGGCCTTGCCGAGGCGTCGGACCGGCCGGAAAGGGCTGCTAGCGGCCCCCTGCAATTTTGAGTCATGCAGAGATCCCGAGGCCGCTACGCGCCCTTTTCGCGGCGCAAGGCCGCTCCTACAGGTATCGCGCAGGCTCAGGCCTTGCTGCTCACCACCATCTTGCGCGCATGGGCCAGCGATTCCTTGGTCAGGTCGATCCCGCCCAGCATCCGCGCCACTTCCTCGACCCGTTCGCGCTTGCCCAGGCTGGCCACGGCGGTGTGCGTGGTGTCGCTGTTGCGCACCTTGTGCACGAACAGGTGGTGATGGCCCTGCGCTGCCACCTGGGGCAGGTGGGTCACGGTCAGGACCTGGCCGCGCTCGCCGAGGCGGCGAAGCAACTGGCCGACGATCTCTGCCGTCGGCCCGCCGATCCCCACGTCCACTTCGTCGAACACCAGGGTCGGAATGCGCGAGGTCTGCGCGGTGATCACCTGGATCGCCAGGCTGATACGCGACAGCTCACCGCCCGAGGCGACCTTGGCCAGGCCCTTGAGTGGCTGGCCGGGGTTGGCGCTGACCAGCAGTTCGACCTGCTCCAGGCCATGGGGCGAGAGGTCGCTGTTGTCGAAGGGCGTGAGCTCGATGCAGAACCGCCCGCCGGGCATGCCCAGGCGCTGGATCTCCTGCTCGACGGCGGTGGCCAGCTGCTTGGCGGCCTGCTGGCGCAGCGCGCTCAGCTCGCCAGCCTTCTCTTTATAGTGCTGGGCGTAGGCGGCCAGTTCCTCGCCGAGGCGCTCGATCGACTCGTCGCTGGCATTCAACCCTTCCAGTTCTTCCATCAGGCGCTGCTGCAGGTGCGGCAATTCGGTGGGGTGCACGCGGTGCTTGCGGGCGAGGGTATAGATAGTATCCAGGCGTTCTTCGAGGGCCTGTAGTCGCATCGGGTCGGCGTCGAAGTTGTCGAGGAAACGGTTGAGCTCGCCGACGGCTTCCTCCACCTGGATCTGCGCGCTGGCGATCAGGTTGACGGCCTCGCCCAGTGCCTTGGGGCCGTTGACGACCGCGGTGAGCCGGTTGAGGCTGACGGTCAGGGCGCTCAGCACGTTGCCCGAGTCGCTTTCGCTGCACTGGTCGATGACCTGGCGGCAGATGCCGAACAGCGCCTCGGCGTTGGTCAGGTTCTTGTGTTCCTGCTCCAGCTGTTCCAGCTCGTTTTCGCCGAGGCCGAGGTTCTCCAGTTCTTCCAGCTGGTAGCTGAGCAGCTGGTGGCGTGCCCGTTGCTCATCGCCGGAATTGCTCAGGCGCTCCAGTTCCTGGCGCGTCTGGTTCCAGCGCTTGGCGGCCAGCTGGACCTGGCGGGCCAGGTCGCTGGCGCCGGCGTACTCGTCCACCAGGCGGCGGTGGGTGTCGGTCTTCAGCAGCGACTGGTGCTCATGCTGGCTGTGGATGTCGATCAGCAGCTCGCCCAGGGCCTTGAGGTCGCCCAATGGGCAGGGGGTGCCGTTGATGTAGCCACGGCTGCGGCCCTCGGCGGTGATCACCCGGCGCAGGATGCACGGGCCGTCGCTTTCCAGGTCGCGCTCGGTGAGCCAGGCGTGCGCCTCGGGGATGTCGACCAGGTCGAAGGTGGCGAGAATGTCGGCCTTGTCGGTGCCCGGGCGCACCACGCCGCTGTCGGCGCGGTCGCCCAGGGCCAGGCCGAGGGCGTCGAGCATGATCGACTTGCCGGCCCCGGTCTCGCCGGTGATGACGGACATGCCACGGGCGATCTCGAGGTCGAGGTGTTCGACGATGGCGTAGTTGTGAATGGACAGGTGCACCAGCATGGGGCGGCTCCCGAAGGGTCGTGTCTGGATATTTATACAGTGCTTTTTGCGAGTCTGCCAATAGCCGGTCGACGAATGTGGAAAAGCACCTCCCCCCTTGAACCTGGTTTTTCCGACCCCATATAGCCGGCAAGACATGGCGAGCCTGGCTCGCACGACAGAAATCGTGGAGGAGAAACCCAATGGCTGACGAACAGCTGGATGAGAAGAACCTGAATTCCGAAGAAGCAGGCGCCGCGAATGCCGATGCCCGTGTCCTGGAGCTCGAGGAGCAGCTGGCCGCCGCCAAGGACCAGTCCCTGCGCGCCGCCGCCGACCTGCAGAACATCCGCCGCCGTGCCGAGCAGGATGTCGAGAAGGCCCACAAGTTCGCCCTGGAGAAGTTCGCTGGCGACCTGCTGCCGATCATCGACAGCCTGGAGCGTGGCCTGGAACTGTCCAGCGCTGATGACGAGACCATCAAGCCGATGCGCGAAGGTATCGAGCTGACCCTGAAGATGTTCCAGGACACCCTCAAGCGCTACAACCTGGAGACCATCGAGCCGCACGGCCAGCCATTCAACGCCGAGCACCACCAGGCGATGGCCATGCAGGAAAGCGCCGATGTCGAGCCGAACAGCGTGCTGAACGTGTTCCAGAAGGGCTACCTGCTCAACGGCCGCCTGCTACGCCCCGCCATGGTGGTGGTCAGCAAGGCGCCCAGCGCCCCGCAGCCTTCGATCAACGAAAAGGCTTGAAATCCTTCCGGGCACCCCCATCTAGGTGTCAAGCCTTCAAGTATTAGTGCAGTTGGCCAAAGCAGTCGCTGCTACCAAATTCAAGTTTCGGGAGAATCAACATGGGTAAAATCATCGGTATCGACCTGGGGACCACCAACTCCTGCGTCTCCGTGCTGGAAAACGGCACCGCCAAGGTCATCGAGAACGCCGAAGGCGCGCGTACCACGCCTTCGATCATCGCCTACGCCAACGACGGCGAGATCCTGGTTGGCCAGTCGGCCAAGCGCCAGGCGGTCACCAACCCGCACAACACCCTGTTCGCGGTGAAGCGCCTGATCGGCCGCCGTTTCGAAGAAGATGTCGTGCAGAAAGACATCAAACTGGTGCCTTACAAGATCGTCAAGGCCAACAACGGTGACGCCTGGGTCGAGGCCGCCGACAAGCAGATGGCTCCGCCGCAGATCAGCGCCGAAGTCCTGAAAAAAATGAAGAAGACCGCCGAAGACTACCTCGGCGAGCCGGTCACCGAAGCGGTCATCACCGTTCCGGCCTACTTCAACGACAGCCAGCGCCAGGCGACCAAGGACGCCGGCCGCATCGCTGGCCTGGACGTGAAGCGTATCATCAACGAGCCGACCGCCGCCGCGCTGGCTTACGGCATGGACAAGGGCAAGGGCGACCACACCGTCATCGTCTATGACCTGGGTGGTGGTACCTTCGACGTATCGGTCATCGAAATCGCCGAAGTCGACGGTGAGCACCAGTTCGAAGTACTGGCCACCAACGGCGACACCTTCCTGGGTGGCGAAGACTTCGACATGCGCCTGATCGACTACCTCGTCGACGAGTTCAAGAAAGAGTCCGGCATGGACCTGAAGAACGATCCCCTGGCCCTGCAGCGCCTGAAAGAAGCCGCTGAAAAAGCCAAGATCGAGCTGTCCTCCGCTCAGTCGACCGACGTCAACCTGCCGTACATCACTGCAGATGCGACCGGTCCGAAGCACCTGAACGTGAAGATCTCCCGCGCCAAGCTGGAGTCGCTGGTCGAAGACCTGGTCAACCGTACCATCGAGCCATGCCGCATCGCCCTAAAGGATGCCGGCATCGACGCCAGCAAGATCGACGACGTGATCCTGGTCGGTGGCCAGACCCGTATGCCGATGGTGCAGAAAGCCGTTGCCGACTTCTTCGGTAAAGAAGCACGCAAAGACGTCAACCCGGACGAAGCCGTTGCCATGGGTGCCGCCATCCAGGGCGCCGTTCTGGCTGGTGACGTGAAGGACGTGCTGCTGCTGGACGTCAGCCCGCTGACCCTGGGTATCGAAACCATGGGCGGCGTGATGACCGCGCTGATCGAGAAGAACACCACCATTCCGACCAAGAAGTCGCAGGTGTTCTCGACCGCCGACGACAACCAGGGCGCCGTGACCATCCACGTGCTGCAGGGCGAGCGCAAGCAAGCTTCGCAGAACAAGTCGCTGGGCAAGTTCGACCTGGCCGACATCCCGCCGGCTCCGCGCGGCGTGCCGCAGATCGAAGTGACCTTCGACATCGACGCCAACGGCATCCTGCACGTCGGCGCGAAGGACAAGGCTACCGGCAAGGCGCAGTCGATCGTGATCAAGGCCAACTCCGGCCTGTCCGACGAAGAAATCGAGAAAATGGTGCGTGACGCCGAGGCCAACGCCGAGGAAGACCGCAAGTTCGAAGAGCTGGCCGCCGCCCGTAACCAGGGTGACGCGCTGGTCCACTCGACCCGCAAGATGATCACTGAAGCCGGTGACAAGGTCACCGCTGAAGAGAAGACCGCCATCGAGGCTGCCGTGGTCGCCCTGGAAGCCGCCGTCAAAGGCGACGACAAGGCCGCCATCGACGCCAAGGTCGAGGAGCTGTCCAAGGTCTCGGCGCCAGTCGCTCAGAAGATGTACGCAGAGCAGCAGGCCGAGCAACCGCAGGGCGGCGCCCAGCAGGCCGAGCCGGAAGCCAAGCACGATGACGTGGTTGACGCCGAGTTCGAAGAAGTGAAAGACAACAACAAGCAGTAATTCCTGCATGTTGTCGGCCGGTTCATCGTCGTTTGCTGGTGAACTGGTAGGATGTCGCCGCGCGGGAGCTTGCTCCCGCGTTGGCGTGTCTGGAACACGAGAATTATTTACGGCATCTGTCACGGCGTATTCGCCTATGACGACAGGTGCTGGTGGCATGGCGCACGATGCGCCGAGGTATGCCGAACGCCCCCAAGAGTGCATATGACCTATGGCAAAGCGTGATTTTTATGAGGTCCTGGGTGTCGAGCGTGGCGCCAGTGAAGGTGATCTCAAGAAAGCCTACCGCCGTCTGGCGATGAAGTACCACCCGGACCGCAATCCGGGCGACAAGGAATCGGAAGACCTGTTCAAGGAGGCCAACGAGGCCTACGAAGTGCTGTCCGATGCCAGCAAGCGCGCGGCATACGACCAGTATGGCCACGCCGGCGTCGACCCGAGCATGGGTGGCGGCGGTGCCGGTTTCGGTGGCGCCAACTTCTCCGATATCTTCGGCGATGTCTTCAGCGACTTCTTCGGCGGCGGCCGCGGTGGCGGTCGTGGGGGTGTCCAGCGCGGCAGTGACCTGCGCTACACCCTCGAGCTCAACCTCGAAGAGGCGGTGCGCGGCACCACGGTCAACATTCGCGTGCCCACGCTGGTCAACTGCAAGCCGTGCGACGGCTCCGGCGCCAAGAAGGGTTCGACGCCGTCGACCTGCCCGACCTGCGGCGGCATCGGCCAGGTGCGCATGCAGCAGGGCTTCTTCGCCGTGCAGCAGACCTGCCCGCGCTGCCATGGCCAGGGCAAGATCATCACCGACCCTTGCGGTTCGTGCCACGGCGAAGGTCGTGTCGAGGAATACAAGACGCTGTCGGTCAAGGTGCCGGCCGGTGTCGATACCGGTGATCGCATTCGCTTGTCCGGCGAAGGCGAGGCGGGCGCCCATGGCGGCCCTGCCGGTGACCTCTATGTGGTCGTCAATGTGCGCGAGCACCCGATTTTCCAGCGCGACGGCAAGCACCTCTACTGCGAAGTGCCGATCAGCTACACCGATGCCGCCCTGGGTGGCGAGCTGGAAGTGCCGACCCTCGACGGTCGCGTGAAGCTGAAGATCCCCGAAGGTACCCAGACCGGCAAGCAGTTCCGTCTGCGCGGCAAGGGCGTGGCGCCGGTGCGCGGTGGCGCGGCGGGCGACCTGCTGTGCCGTGTGGCGGTGGAGACGCCGGTCAACCTCAGCCGCCGTCAGCGCGAGCTGCTCGAGGAGCTGCGTGATTCCCTCGAGGGCGACAGCTCCCATTCGCCCAAGGCCAGTGGCTGGTTCGAGGGCGTGAAGCGCTTCTTCGGCGATCTCTGAGAAGGAACAGGCTATGCGACGTATTGCAGTGATGGGCGCCGCCGGGCGCATGGGCAAGGTGCTGATCGAGGCCGTGCAGCAGCAGGCGCCGAAGGCCGGCCTGACCGCGGCCATCCATCGTCCGGACAGCTCCCTGGTCGGTGCCGACGCGGGTGAGCTGGCGGGGCTGGGGCGCATCGGCGTGACCATCTCTGACGACCTGGCCAAGGTCGTCGATGAGTTCGATGTGCTGATCGACTTCACCCATCCGTCGGTGACCCTGAAGAACCTGGCGTTCTGCCGCAAGGCGGGCAAGGCCATGGTTATCGGCACCACCGGCTTCAGTGCCGAGGAGAAGGCGTTGCTGGTCGAGGCGGGCAAGGAGATCCCGATCGTCTTCGCCGCCAACTTCAGCGTGGGCGTCAACCTCAGCCTCAAGCTGCTGGACATGGCGGCGCGGGTGCTGGGTGACGACGTGGATATCGAGATCATCGAGGCCCACCATCGGCACAAGGTCGATGCGCCGTCGGGTACCGCGCTGCGCATGGGTGAAGTGGTCGCCAATGCACTGGGGCGCGACCTGCGCGAGGTGGCGGTGTATGGCCGTGAAGGCCAGACCGGCGCCCGTGATCGCCAGACCATCGGTTTCGCCACCGTGCGTGCGGGTGACGTGGTCGGTGACCACACCGTGCTGTTCGCCGCTGAAGGCGAGCGTCTGGAGATCACCCACAAGGCCTCGAGCCGCATGACCTTCGCCAAGGGCGCGGTGCGTGCCGCGCTGTGGCTGGACGGGCGCGAGCCTGCGCTGTACGACATGCAGGATGTGCTCGAGCTGCATTGACACCGTCCTCTGTAGGAGCGGCCTTGTGCCGCGAAAGGGCCGCGCAGCGGCCCTAGGATCTCTGAACCATTCAGAATTGCCGGGGCCGCTGCGCGGCCCTTTCGCGGCACAAGGCCGCTCCTACACAGCAGGGGTCGCTGCAATGTCCCCTCTGTCGCAATCCTGCGTTTTGGAGACACATTCCCGGTAGACCCAAAACGCATTTTTCTGTAAGCTACAGCTTTAGTGTGTCCACTAAAAGCGCGCAGACTAATTCAGCATAAAAGCGGGGTGACGTGTCCATACGTCATTCCGCTTTTTTGCAACCTGCGATCGCCCTTTCAGGCTTGATTTACGGGAGGTCTTCTTGACTAAGCCAGCCATACTCGCCCTTGCCGATGGCAGCATTTTTCGCGGTGAAGCCATTGGAGCCGACGGTCAGACCGTTGGTGAGGTCGTGTTCAATACTGCAATGACCGGCTACCAGGAAATCCTCACAGACCCTTCCTACGCCCAGCAAATCGTTACCCTGACTTACCCGCACATCGGCAACACCGGCACCACCGCCGAAGACGCCGAATCGAATCGCGTCTGGTCCGCGGGCCTGGTGATTCGCGATCTGCCGCTGCTGGCCAGCAACTGGCGCAACACCCAGTCCCTGCCCGAATACCTGAAAGCCAACAACGTCGTCGCCATCGCTGGCATCGATACCCGTCGCCTGACCCGCATCCTGCGTGAGAAAGGCGCCCAGAACGGCTGCATCCTGGCCGGCGACAACATCAGCGAAGAGGCCGCCATCGCCGCTGCCCGCGCCTTCCCGGGCCTGAAGGGCATGGACCTGGCCAAGGTGGTCTCGACCAAGGAGCGCTACGAGTGGCGTTCCAGCGTCTGGGAGCTGAAGACCGACAGCCACCCGACCATCGATGCCGCCGACCTGCCGTACCATGTCGTCGCCTTCGACTACGGCGTCAAGCTGAACATCCTGCGCATGCTGGTCGCCCGTGGCTGCCGCGTCACCGTGGTGCCCGCCCAGACCCCGGCCAGCGAAGTCCTGGCGCTCAATCCTGATGGCGTGTTCCTGTCCAACGGCCCTGGCGATCCCGAGCCGTGCGACTACGCGATCCAGGCGATCAAAGAGATCCTCGACACCGAGATTCCGGTGTTCGGTATCTGCCTCGGCCACCAGCTGCTGGCCCTGGCCTCCGGCGCCAAGACCGTGAAGATGGGCCACGGCCACCACGGTGCCAACCACCCGGTCCAGGACCTGGACACCGGCGTGGTCATGATCACCAGCCAGAACCACGGTTTCGCCGTCGACGAAGCCACCCTGCCGGGCAACGTGCGCGCCATCCACAAGTCGCTGTTCGACGGTACCCTGCAGGGTATCGAGCGCACCGACAAGAGCGCGTTCAGCTTCCAGGGCCACCCTGAAGCGAGCCCAGGCCCGACCGATGTCGCGCCACTGTTCGATCGTTTCACCGATGCCATGGCCAAGCGCCGCTGAGCATCCTGCTTCAAGGCCCCGGGCCGGCTCGCGCCGCGCCCGGCAGCGCCTGACCCAGATTGTTCAAAGCGGCTTGCCGACTGACCCCGGATTTGAGTGACAACCATGCCAAAACGTACAGACATCAAAAGCATCCTGATTCTCGGCGCTGGCCCGATCGTGATCGGCCAGGCCTGTGAATTCGACTACTCCGGCGCCCAGGCCTGTAAAGCCCTGCGCGAGGAAGGTTTCCGCGTCATCCTGGTGAACTCCAACCCGGCCACCATCATGACCGACCCGGCCATGGCCGACGCCACCTACATCGAGCCGATCAAGTGGCAGTCGGTGGCCAAGATCATCGAGAAAGAGCGCCCGGACGCAGTGCTGCCGACCATGGGTGGCCAGACCGCACTGAACTGCGCCCTGGACCTGGAGCGCCACGGCGTTCTGGAAAAGTTCGGCGTGGAGATGATCGGTGCCAACGCCGACACCATCGACAAGGCCGAAGACCGTTCGCGCTTCGACAAGGCCATGAAAGACATCGGTCTGGAGTGCCCGCGTTCCGGTATCGCCCACAGCATGGAGGAGGCCAACGCAGTCCTCGAGAAGCTCGGCTTCCCATGCATCATCCGCCCATCGTTCACCATGGGCGGCACGGGCGGTGGTATCGCCTACAACCGTGAAGAGTTCGAAGAAATCTGCACCCGGGGTCTGGACCTGTCGCCGACCAAGGAACTGCTGATCGACGAATCGCTGATCGGCTGGAAGGAATACGAGATGGAGGTGGTCCGCGACAAGAAGGACAACTGCATCATCGTCTGCTCGATCGAGAACTTCGACCCGATGGGCGTGCACACCGGTGACTCGATCACCGTTGCTCCGGCACAGACCCTGACCGACAAGGAATACCAGATCATGCGCAACGCCTCGCTGGCGGTGTTGCGTGAAATCGGTGTCGAGACCGGCGGTTCCAACGTGCAGTTCGGTATCTGCCCGAACACCGGCCGCATGGTCGTGATCGAGATGAACCCGCGGGTTTCGCGTTCCTCGGCCCTGGCTTCCAAGGCCACCGGCTTCCCGATCGCCAAGATCGCTGCCAAGCTGGCCATCGGCTACACCCTCGACGAACTGCAGAACGACATCACCGGCGGCCGCACCCCGGCGTCCTTCGAGCCGTCGATCGACTACGTCGTTACCAAGCTGCCACGCTTCGCCTTCGAGAAATTCCCGAAAGCCGACGCCCGCCTGACCACCCAGATGAAATCCGTGGGTGAAGTCATGGCCATCGGCCGCACCTTCCAGGAATCCCTGCAGAAAGCCCTGCGCGGCCTGGAAGTCGGCGCCTGCGGCCTCGACCCGAAAGTCGACCTGGCCAGCCCGGAAGCCGCCAGCATCCTCAAGCGCGAACTGACCGTGCCGGGCGCCGAGCGCATCTGGTACGTCGCCGACGCCATGCGTTCGGGCATGACCATCGAGGAAATCTTTGCCCTGACCGGCATCGACCTGTGGTTCCTGGTGCAGATGGAAGACCTGATCAAGGAAGAAGAGAAGGTCAAGACCCTGGCCTTGTCGTCGATCGACAAGGACTACATGCTGCGCCTCAAGCGCAAGGGCTTCTCGGACCAGCGCCTGGCCAAGCTGCTCGGCATCACTGACAAGAACCTGCGCCGTCACCGCCACAAGCTGGAAGTGTTCCCGGTGTACAAGCGCGTCGACACCTGCGCCGCCGAGTTCGCCACCGACACCGCCTACCTGTACTCGACCTACGAGGAAGAGTGCGAGGCCAACCCGTCGACCCGCGACAAGATCATGATCCTGGGTGGCGGCCCGAACCGTATCGGCCAGGGCATCGAGTTCGACTACTGCTGCGTGCACGCCGCACTGGCGCTGCGTGAAGACGGTTACGAGACCATCATGGTCAACTGCAACCCGGAAACCGTCTCCACCGACTACGACACCTCCGACCGCCTGTACTTCGAGCCGCTGACCCTGGAAGACGTGCTGGAAGTCTGCCGCGTCGAGAAGCCAAAAGGCGTGATCGTCCACTACGGCGGCCAGACCCCGCTGAAACTGGCGCGTGCCCTGGAAGAAGCCGGCGTACCGATCATCGGTACCAGCCCGGACGCCATCGACCGCGCCGAAGACCGCGAGCGCTTCCAGCAGATGGTCCAGCGCCTGAACCTGCTGCAGCCGCCAAACGCCACCGTTCGCAGCGAAGACGAAGCCATCGCTGCCGCTGGCAAGATCGGCTACCCGCTGGTGGTTCGTCCGTCCTACGTGCTGGGCGGCCGCGCCATGGAGATCGTCTACGAGCTGGACGAGCTCAAGCGCTACCTGCGTGAAGCGGTACAGGTCTCCAACGACAGCCCGGTGCTGCTCGACCACTTCCTCAACTGCGCCATCGAGATGGACGTGGATGCGGTCTGCGACGGCACCGATGTGGTGATCGGCGCGATCATGCAGCACATCGAGCAGGCCGGTGTTCACTCCGGCGACTCGGCGTGCTCGCTGCCGCCTTACTCGCTGAGCCAGGAAGTGCAGGACGAAGTCCGCGTCCAGGTCAAGAAAATGGCCCTGGAGCTGGGCGTGGTCGGCCTGATGAACGTGCAGCTGGCCCTGCAGGGCGACAAGATCTACGTGATCGAGGTCAACCCGCGCGCCTCGCGTACCGTACCGTTCGTCTCCAAGTGCATCGGCACTTCCCTGGCGATGATCGCGGCTCGTGTCATGGCCGGCAAGACCCTGAAAGAGCTGGGCTTCACCCAGGAAATCATCCCGAACTTCTACAGCGTCAAGGAAGCCGTCTTCCCGTTCGCCAAGTTCCCGGGGGTTGACCCGATCCTCGGCCCTGAGATGAAATCGACCGGTGAAGTCATGGGCGTCGGCGACAGCTTCGGCGAAGCCTTCGCCAAGGCCCAGATGGGCGCCAGCGAAGTGCTGCCGACCGGCGGTACCGCGTTCATCAGCGTGCGCGACGACGACAAGCCGCAGGTGGCTGGCGTTGCCCGCGACCTGATCGCCCTGGGCTTCGAAGTGGTCGCCACCGCCGGCACCGCCAAGGTGATCGAAGCGGCCGGCCTGAAAGTGCGTCGCGTGAACAAGGTGACCGAGGGTCGTCCGCACGTGGTCGACATGATCAAGAACGACGAAGTGTCGCTGATCATCAACACCACCGAAGGCCGCCAGTCGATCGCCGACTCCTACTCGATTCGTCGCAATGCGTTGCAGCACAAGATCTACTGCACCACGACCATTGCGGCCGGTGAAGCCATCTGCGAGGCGCTGAAATTCGGTCCGGAAAAGACCGTTCGTCGCCTGCAGGATCTGCATGCAGGACTCAAAGCATGAGCATTACCAAGTACCCGATGACCGTCCAGGGCGCTCGCGCCCTGGAGGAAGAGCATCTGTTCCTGAGCAAGACCGAGCGCCCGCGCCTGAGCCAGGCGATCGGCGAGGCTCGCGAGCTGGGCGATCTCAAGGAAAACGCCGAATACCACGCCGCCCGCGAGGAGCAGGGCATGGTCGAGGCGCGCATCCGCGATATCGAAGGCCGTCTGCAGAACTCGGTGGTGATCGACGTCACCACCATCGCCCACACCGGCAAGGTAATCTTCGGCACCACCGTGGTGCTGGCGAACACCGAGACCGATGAAGAGGTGACCTACCAGATCGTCGGCGAAGACGAAGCCGACGTGAAGCAGGGCAAGCTCTCCAGCGGTGCGCCGATCGCCCGTGCCATCATCGGCAAGGAAGAAGGTGATACTGTCGTCGTCAAGACGCCAAGTGGCACGGTCGAGTACGAGATTGTCGAAGTCAAGCACATCTGACCGGCGCCTGCGGGCGCCATCCCTCGAGGGGATCCTCTGGCAACTGGCCCAGGTGTTCTGGGTCGGCGGCCTGTGGGTGTTCCATGTGGGGCTGGTGCCGGCGCTCAAGGTCAGCGGCCTGGCGCCACTGTTGGTGCACGACGTGGCTGCGCAGATCGACCGCTGGTTGATTGGCGTGGCCATGCTCGGGTTGTTGACCCAGTTGGCGGTGCTGGCGAGGGTGGATGGCCTGGCGGCCTGGTGGCGGCAGTTCCGCGGCCAGATGCTGCTGCTCGGCTTCGGCGCCTGCGTCAGCTACTACACGCTGCGCTACGGGATTTCGGTGGGCGAGCGGTGGCAGATGTTCTGCTTCCTGGTGCTGGGCTTCTCCGGCATTGTGCTGGTGGCCCAGCCGGTCCCGGTCAGGGCTCGGCGCTAGTCGAAGTGTGACGCGGCCTTTGTAGGAGCGGCCTTGTGCCGCGAAAGGGCTGCGAAGCGGCCCCAGGTATCAGCTTCGCTGCAGATATTACCGGGGCCGCTTTGCGGCCCTTTCGCGGCACAAGGCCGCTCCTACATGGGTATGCGCTGTCCTGGACGTTACTTGTAACGGTGAATGTTGGACAGCTGCTTGTTCGGTTGCGGGTTCTTGCGGTAGATCAGCGCTTTCTTGCCGATGGTCTGCACCAGTTCGGCGCGGCCGGCCTTGCACAGCGCGGCGATGGTCTCGGCGCGCTCCTCGCGATCTTCCGAGCGAATCTCGACCTTGATCAGCTCATGGTCGACCAGGGCGCGCTCCAGTTCGGCGATCACGCCTTCATTCAAACCGTTGCCAGCAACGATCAGGACCGGCTTCAGGTCATGACCAATGGACTTGTATTGCTTCTTCTGCTCGTTATTGAGCGGCATAATCTGACCCTTTTCGTCTGATTCTGTAAAATTGACGGGCATTTTACCCGAGGGCCTGTGGCTCCGCCCAGTCAAACACGACGCATATCATCGAGGTGCCCCGTGGTACAACGTTCCAAAAGCAGCGCAAACTGGCTGCGCGAACATTTCAACGATCCTTTCGTCAAGCAGGCGCAGAAGGATGGCTACCGCTCGCGCGCGAGCTACAAGCTGCTGGAGATCCAGGAGAAAGACCGCCTGATCCGTCCCGGCATGAGCGTGATCGACCTCGGTGCGGCTCCCGGTGGCTGGTCGCAGGTGACCAGTCGTCTGATTGGCGGCCAGGGCCGGCTGATCGCCTCGGACATCCTGGAAATGGACTCGATCCCCGATGTCACCTTCATCCAGGGCGACTTCACCCAGGACGAAGTGCTGCAGCAGATCCTGCAGGCGGTCGGCGATTCGCACGTCGACCTTGTGATTTCCGATATGGCCCCCAATATGAGTGGTACGCCTGCGGTGGACATGCCGCGCGCCATGTTCCTCTGCGAACTGGCCCTGGATCTGGCGACCCGCGTGCTCAAGCCCGGCGGAGATTTCCTGATCAAGATTTTCCAGGGCGAGGGCTTCGACATGTACCTCAAGGACGTGCGCAGCAAGTTCGACAAGGTGCAGATGCGCAAGCCGTCGTCCTCGCGAGACCGTTCCCGTGAACAGTACCTGTTGGGCAAGGGTTTCAAGGGCGCATGAAAGGCGTATTGCGGGGTTGCCGATAGTTATTTCCAATCGGCCGCCCCGTCTGGATCGTCCGAACTTCGTGTAGTCTAGCTTTCACAAAGGGTTACAGACGGTGCCTGCGGATGCGTGGGTAATGTAGTAAGTTAGGGCGATGAATATCATGCGAGGCACGGCTGCGTCGTGCGCCGGCCTCAGAGGGTAGCGAATTGAACGACATGGCAAAGAATCTGATCCTGTGGTTGATCATCGCCGCCGTCCTGGTGACGGTGATGAACAACTTCTCCAGCCCTAACGAGCCGCAGACCCTCAACTATTCCGACTTCATCCAGCAGGTCAAGGATGGCAAGGTCGAGCGCGTGACCGTCGACGGCTACATCATTACCGGCAAGCGCACCGATGGCGACAACTTCAAGACCGTGCGCCCGGCCATTACCGACAACGGCCTGATCGGCGACCTGGTGGACAACCACGTCACCGTCGAAGGCAAGCAGCCTGAGCAGCAGAGCATCTGGACCCAGTTGCTGGTCGCCAGCTTCCCGATCCTGGTGATCATCGCCGTGTTCATGTTCTTCATGCGCCAGATGCAGGGCGGTGCCGGTGGCAAGGGCGGGCCGATGAGCTTTGGCAAGAGCAAGGCGCGCCTGCTGTCCGAAGACCAGGTGAAAACCACTCTGGCCGACGTCGCAGGCTGCGACGAGGCCAAGGAAGAAGTGGGCGAACTGGTCGAGTTCCTGCGCGACCCGGGCAAGTTCCAGCGCCTGGGTGGCCGCATCCCTCGTGGCGTGCTGATGGTCGGCCCGCCCGGTACCGGTAAGACCCTGCTGGCCAAGGCCATTGCCGGTGAAGCCAAGGTGCCGTTCTTCACCATCTCCGGTTCCGATTTCGTCGAGATGTTCGTCGGCGTGGGTGCCAGCCGTGTTCGCGACATGTTCGAACAGGCCAAGAAGCACGCACCGTGCATCATCTTCATTGACGAGATCGACGCCGTCGGTCGCCACCGTGGCGCCGGCATGGGTGGCGGTCACGACGAGCGTGAGCAGACCCTGAACCAATTGCTGGTCGAGATGGACGGCTTCGAGATGAACGATGGCATCATCGTCATCGCCGCCACCAACCGTCCCGACGTGCTCGACCCGGCGCTGCTGCGTCCCGGCCGCTTCGACCGGCAGGTTGTGGTCGGCCTGCCGGATATCCGTGGTCGTGAACAGATCCTCAAGGTGCACATGCGCAAAGTGCCGGTCGGCGAGAACGTCAACGCGGCGGTCATCGCCCGTGGTACGCCGGGCTTCTCCGGTGCCGACCTGGCCAACCTGGTCAACGAGGCGTCGCTGTTCGCCGCCCGAGCCAGCAAGCGCCTGGTCGAGATGAAGGAATTCGAACTGGCCAAGGACAAGATCATGATGGGCGCCGAGCGCAAGACCATGGTCATGTCCGAAAAAGAGAAGCAGAACACCGCCTACCACGAGGCGGGCCACGCCATCGTCGGTCGCGTCGTTCCCGAGCACGACCCGGTCTACAAGGTCTCGATCATTCCCCGTGGCCGTGCCCTGGGCGTGACCATGTTCCTGCCGGAAGAGGACCGCTACAGCCTGTCCAAGCGCGCGCTGATCAGCCAGATCTGCTCGCTGTACGGTGGCCGTATCGCCGAAGAGATGACCCTGGGCTTCGACGGTGTCACCACCGGCGCCTCCAACGACATCATGCGCGCCAGCCAGATTGCCCGGAACATGGTCACCAAGTGGGGCCTGTCCGAGAAACTCGGCCCGCTGATGTACGCCGAAGAGGAGGGCGAGGTGTTCCTCGGTCGCAGCGCGGCGAGCCAGCACGCCAGCGTCTCGGGCGAGACTGCCAAGATGATCGACTCCGAGGTGCGCAGCATCATCGATCAGTGCTACGCCACGGCCAAGCAGATCCTTACCGACAACCGCGACAAGCTCGACGCGATGGCCGAGGCCTTGATGAAGTACGAAACCATCGATGCCGACCAGATCGACGACATCATGGCTGGCCGTACCCCGCGCGAGCCGCGTGACTGGGACAATGATTCCGGTACCTCCGGCAACCAGGCTTCCCAGGACGATCGTCCGGAATCGCCGATCGGCGGTCCAGCGGCTCAACACTAAGGGTATCTATGAGCTTGACGCAGTACCCGACCCGGTTGCCTTGCGGCAACCGGGTTCTTGATTTGTCCCGTACCCATGTCATGGGTATCCTCAACGTCACCCCAGACTCGTTCTCCGATGGTGGGCGCTTCAGCCAGCGCGATGCGGCCTTGCGCCATGCCGAGGAGATGGTAGCGGCCGGTGCGACCCTGATCGACGTAGGTGGCGAGTCCACCCGTCCGGGGGCGCGTGCGGTATCGCCCATCGAGGAATTGGAGCGCGTGGCGCCAATTGTCGAGGCGATCAGCAGTCGGCTCGATGTGATCATCTCGGTCGACACCTCGACGCCTTCGGTCATGCGCGAGACGGCCCGCCTTGGCGCAGGGTTGATCAACGATGTGCGCGCCCTGGAGCGCGATGGTGCGCTCGATGCGGCGGCCGATAGCGGCCTGCCGGTGTGCTTGATGCATATGCGTGGCGAGCCGGGCACCATGCAGGACAATCCGCAGTACGAGGATGTGACAGCCGATGTAACGCGCTATCTTGAACAGCGCATGGCCGCCTGCGCGGCGGCCGGCATCGGGGCTGAGCGCATCATCCTCGACCCTGGGTTCGGCTTTGCCAAGACCCTTGAGCATAACCTCAGCCTGTTCAAGCACATGGAAGCGCTCTATCGCCTGGGGCGGCCACTCTTGGTGGGTGTCTCGCGCAAGAGCATGATCGGCCTCGCGCTGGACCGTCCGGTCGGCGAGCGGCTCTACGGTAGTCTGGCCCTGGCCGCCCTGGCCATGACCAAGGGCGCAAGCATCCTGCGGGTACACGACGTCACCGAAACCGTCGATGTCGTGCGCATGATCGCTGCGGTCCAGAGCGCCGAATAAGAACATTGGAGTCACTATGAGCAGAAAATACTTTGGTACCGATGGTATCCGTGGCCGCGTAGGTCAATTCCCGATCACCCCGGACTTCATGCTGAAACTCGGCTGGGCCGCCGGCATGGCCTTCCGCAAGCAGGGCAACTGCCGCGTGTTGGTGGGCAAGGACACGCGGATCTCCGGCTACATGTTCGAATCCGCGCTCGAGGCGGGCCTGTCCGCAGCCGGCGCCGACGTGATGCTGCTCGGCCCTATGCCGACGCCGGCCATCGCCTACCTGACCCGCACCTTCCATGCTGAGGCCGGTATCGTCATCAGCGCCTCGCACAACCCCCATGACGACAATGGCATCAAGTTCTTCTCCGGTGCCGGCACCAAGCTGCCGGACGAAGTCGAGCTGATGATCGAGGAGCTGCTCGACCAGCCGATGAATGTCGTCGAGTCCAGCAAGCTGGGCAAGGTCTCGCGCATCAATGACGCGGCGGGCCGCTACATCGAGTTCTGCAAGAGCAGCGTGCCCAGCAGTACCAGCTTCGAAGGCCTGAAGGTCGTCGTGGACTGCGCCCATGGCGCCACCTACAAGGTCGCGCCGAGTGTGTTCCGTGAACTGGGTGCCGATGTCACCGTGCTGCACGCCGCCCCGGATGGCCTGAACATCAACGAGGGCTGCGGTTCGACCCATATCGAGTCGCTGCAGGCGGCGGTCCTGGTCGGGCATGCGGATCTCGGTATCGCCTTCGACGGCGACGGCGACCGCGTGCTGATGGTCGATCACACCGGCGCCATCGTCGACGGTGACGAACTGCTGTTCATCATCGGTCGCGACATGCAGGAGCGTGGCAAGCTGCAGGGTGGCGTGGTCGGTACCCTGATGAGCAACCTGGGCCTGGAGCTGGCGTTCAAGGAACTGGATATCCCGTTCGTGCGGGCCAAGGTGGGCGACCGCTATGTCATGGCCGAACTGCTCGAGCGCGAGTGGCTGCTGGGTGGCGAAAATTCCGGTCATGTCGTCTGCGGCGGTCACACCACCACCGGCGATGCGATCATCGCCGCGCTGCAGGTGCTGATGGCGCTGAAACGTCGCGGCGAAAACCTTGCCCAGGCCCGCCAGGCCGTGCGCAAGTGCCCTCAGGTGCTGATCAACGTGCGCTTCGCGGCCGGCAAGAACGACCCGCTGGAAAACCCCCTGGTCAAGGAAGCCAGCGCCAAGGCCACCGAGGCCATGGCCGGTCGTGGGCGGGTGCTGCTGCGCAAGTCCGGTACCGAGCCGCTGGTGCGGGTGATGGTCGAGGGCGACGACGAAAACCAGGTACGTGGCCATGCCGAGGCCCTGGCCAAGCTGGTCGAAGAAGTTTGTGCCTGAAAGAGGCTTGCCAGCGCAGATCGGGTTGGGTAAGATCTGCGCCCACTTTGACCGACGAGGTAAAGCATGCGTCGCCCCATGGTAGCTGGTAACTGGAAGATGCACGGTACCCGCGCCAGCGTCGCTGAGCTGACTCAGGGCTTGGGCGAAATGCTCATTCCCGATGGTATCGAAGTCGCGGTGTTTCCGCCGGCCCTGTTCATCAACGAAGTCGTTGATGGGCTAAAAGGCAAGGGGATCATCGTTGGAGCACAGAATTCTGCGGTACAGCCTGAACAAGGCGCGCTGACCGGCGAAGTTGCACCGAGTCAGTTGGCTGAAGTCGGTTGCAAGTATGTATTGATTGGGCATTCCGAGCGTCGCCAGATTATTGGTGAAAGTGACGAAGTGCTGAATCAGAAGTTTGCAGCCGCTCAGAAAAGTGGTTTGACGCCAGTGCTGTGTATAGGGGAAACTCTTGCAGAGCGCGAGGCAGGTGAGACGCTCGAAGTTGTAGGGCGTCAACTAAGCAGTGTTATCGACATGTTCGGTATCAAGGCTTTCGCCAATGCGGTTATTGCCTATGAGCCTGTTTGGGCCATTGGTACTGGTTTGACGGCCTCGCCACAGCAAGCCCAGGATGTGCATGCAGCCATCCGCAAGCAGTTGGCGGCGAAGGACGCCGAAGTTGCAGAAAATGTGCAACTTCTCTACGGCGGCAGCGTGAAGGCGGCCAATGCGGCTGAACTGTTCGGCATGCCGGATATCGATGGGGGGCTCATTGGTGGGGCTTCCCTGAACGCAGACGAATTCGGTGCAATTTGTCGCGCCGCAGGAAACTGAACAAATGCTGGAAACAGTCGTAGTTGTTTTTCATCTGTTGGCAGCGTTGGCACTGGTTGTAATGGTGCTGCTGCAACAGGGTAAAGGTGCGGAAGCGGGTGCATCTTTCGGCGCAGGTGCTTCAAATACTGTGTTCGGAAGCCAAGGTTCCGCTACCTTTTTGAGTAAAGTTACTGCTATACTTGCTGCCACTTTCTTTTTGACTGCACTTGGGTTAGGATACTTCGCCAAGCAGCAGGCTCACCAGCTGACTCAAGCTGGTCTGCCAGATCCAGCAGTGCTGGAAGTCAAAGAGCCAAAGCCGGCAGTCAATGATGATGTACCGGTGCTCCAGCAGCAGAAGAGCGAAACCACCAACTCTGGTGACGTACCTCCTCCAGCCAAAGAGCAGCAGTAACGGGTTTCAAGAAGTAGTATTGCCGAGGTGGTGGAATTGGTAGACACGCAACCTTGAGGTGGTTGTGCCCATAGGGTGTAGGGGTTCGAGTCCCCTTCTCGGTACCAATTGAAGCATGAGAGCCCGCTTTAGCGGGCTTTCTTGCAGGTGGAGGTCGGATTGACCCAGCAAAGGGTTCAGTCTTATACTTTCGCCCCAGCTTTGTCGCGGGGTGGAGCAGCTTGGTAGCTCGTCGGGCTCATAACCCGAAGGTCGTTGGTTCAAATCCAGCCCCCGCAACCAGCTTCAGCAGAGCCCCTTTTCAGGGGCTTTTTGCTAGCCGAACAGTTTTCGGCGCCGTTGTCCAACGGCGCTTTCAGGGATGGGCGCTTCGCCCATTTTTTATTTGCACAGCATGCACGAGGGGGTTCAGGTGTCGAGCAAGCTAGAACAGTTGCAGGCCTTGTTGGCCCCGGTGGTCGAGGGCCTGGGCTACCAATGCTGGGGGATCGAATACGTCTCCCAAGGCAAGCATTCGGTACTGCGTATCTACATCGACAAGGAAGGCGGGATTCTGGTGGACGACTGCGAAGCCGTCAGCCGTCAGGCAAGCGCCATTCTCGATGTGGAAGATCCGATCAGCTCTGAATATACCCTCGAGGTGTCCTCTCCAGGCATGGACCGCCCGCTGTTCACCTTAGAACAGTTTGCTGCGCATGCCGGCGAGCAGGTGAAGATCAAGCTGCGTACGCCCTTCGAGGGCCGTCGTAACTTCCAGGGCCTCCTCCGCGGTGTGGAGGAGCAGGATGTGGTGGTGCAGGTAGACCAGCACGAGTTCCTGTTGCCGATCGACTCGATCGACAAGGCCAATATTATTCCCAGTTTTGACTGAGACGTGCCGGGCCCGGTGAAAGATCCGGGGCCAATGGCTTGCGCAAGGCGAGGCGTACGATGAGCAAAGAAGTACTGCTGGTTGTTGAATCGGTATCCAACGAAAAGGGTGTACCGCCCGGCGTCATTTTCGAAGCGCTGGAAGTGGCCCTGGCTACTGCAACCAAAAAGCGTTTTGAAGACGAAGTCGACCTCCGTGTGGAAATCAACCGCCACACCGGTAGCTACGAGACCTTCCGTCGCTGGACGGTCGTCGAAGAAGCGGATCTGGATGATCCGGCAATCGAGGTCTGGCCAGCAAAGATTCAGGAAAGTCATCCTGAAGCCAAAGTTGGCGACGTGATCGAAGAGAAGATCGAGTCGATCGAATTCGGCCGCATTGCTGCGCAAACCGCCAAGCAAGTCATTGTGCAGAAGGTTCGCGAAGCTGAGCGCGCCCAGGTGGTCGATGCTTACCGCGAGCGCGTGGGCGAAATCATCTCCGGTACCGTCAAGAAAGTTACCCGCGACAACGTCATCGTCGACCTGGGCAACAACGCCGAAGCGCTGCTGGCCCGCGAAGACATCATTCCCCGTGAGACCTTCCGTGTCGGCGTACGCCTGCGTGCGCTGCTCAAGGAAATCCGCACCGAGAACCGCGGTCCTCAGCTGATCCTGTCGCGCACCGCGCCGCAGATGCTGATCGAGCTGTTCCGCATCGAAGTGCCGGAAATCGCCGAAGGCCTCATCGAAGTCATGGCCGCCTCCCGTGATCCGGGGTCGCGCGCCAAGATCGCCGTCCGCTCCAAGGACAAGCGCATCGACCCGCAAGGCGCCTGCATCGGCATGCGTGGTTCGCGCGTCCAGGCCGTATCCGGCGAGCTGGGTGGCGAGCGTGTGGATATCGTCCTGTGGGACGAGAACCCGGCGCAGTTCGTCATCAACGCCATGTCGCCGGCAGAAGTTGCCGCGATCATCGTTGATGAAGATGCCCATGCAATGGACATCGCCGTGGCCGAGGACAACCTGGCGCAGGCCATCGGACGTGGCGGCCAGAACGTCCGCCTGGCCAGCCAGCTGACTGCCTGGACCCTGAACGTGATGACCGAGAAGGACATCCAGGCCAAGCAGCAAGCTGAGACCGGCGACATCCTGCGCAACTTCATCGAGGAACTGGAAGTCGACGAGGAGCTGGCACAAGTGCTGGTCGACGAAGGCTTCACCAGCCTCGAAGAGATTGCCTACGTACCGTTGGAAGAAATGCTCAACATCGATGGCTTTGACGAGGACATCGTCAATGAGCTCCGCGCTCGAGCCAAGGACCGTTTGTTGACCAAGGCCATCGCTACCGAAGAAAAACTGGCAGACGCCCATCCGGCTGAAGACCTGCTCTCCCTCGAGGGCATGGACAAGGACCTGGCGGCGGAACTGGCGGTGCGCGGCGTGGTTAACCGCGAAGACCTGGCCGAGCAGTCGATTGACGACCTGCTCGACATCGACGGCATCGACGAAGAGCGTGCCGGCAAGTTGATCATGGCCGCCCGAGCCCACTGGTTCGAGTAATTAGGCGCGGCCTGAGGAGAGAAGTGCATGACGCAAGTCACGGTGAAAGAACTGGCCCAAGAGGTCGAGGCACCGGTAGAGCGCCTGCTGCAGCAGATGCGTGAGGCAGGTCTGCCGCACACCGACGCCGGTCAGGTAGTGACCGACAATGAGAAGCAGACCCTGCTGACTCATTTGAAGAGCAGCCACAAGAGCAAGGCGGAAGAACCGCGCAAGATCACCTTGCAGCGCAAGACCACCAGCACTCTGCGTGTCGCCGGTAGCAAGAGCATCAGCGTAGAAGTACGCAAGAAGAAAGTATTCGTGCAGCGCAGCCCGGAAGAGATCCAGGCTGAGCAGAAGCGTGAGCAGGAAGAACGCCGCGCCGCTGAAAATGCCGCCCGCGAAAAGGTTGAAGCCGAAGTTCGCCAGCGCAACGAGGAGCAGGCACGCCGTCAGGCTGCCGAGGCCCCGGCCGCCGCGCCAGCGCCGAAGGCCGAGCCTGCCCCGGTTGCTGCCCCGGTAGTGGCCAACGCGCCGGTGTCCGAAGACGCCGCCGCCCGTGCCGCCGAGCGCAAGAAAGACGAGACCCGTCGCAACGAAAGCCGTACCCGTGATGACGATCGTCGCGGTGGTGGCCAGGCTGCGGCCGGTCGTGGCGAAGCGCCGCGCATGTCGGTCAAGGTCAAGGTCAAGGAGAAGGAAAAGGCTCCGACTCCGCGCGCTGCACCTCGCACCACCGACGAAGAAAGCGATGGCTTCCGTCGTGGCCGCGGTGGCAAGGGCAAGGGCAAGAAGCGCAATGCGCACGGCTTCCAGAGCCCGACCGGTCCGGTCATTCGTGACGTGACCATCGGCGAGACCATCACTGTCTCGGAACTGGCGCAACAGATGTCGGTCAAGGCCGCTGAAGTCGTCAAGTTCATGTTCAAGCTGGGCACCCCGGTCACCATCAACCAGGTGCTTGACCAGGAAACCGCTCAGCTGGTTGCCGAAGAGCTGGGCCACAAGGTCACCCTGGTCAGCGACACTGCCCTGGAAGACTCCCTGGCCGAATCGCTGAAGTTCGAAGGTGAGACCACCTCGCGTGCTCCGGTCGTGACCGTCATGGGCCACGTCGACCACGGCAAGACCTCGCTGCTCGACTACATCCGTCGTGCCAAGGTGGCCGCTGGCGAAGCCGGTGGTATTACCCAGCACATCGGTGCCTACCACGTCGAAACCGACCGTGGCATGGTCACCTTCCTCGACACCCCGGGCCACGCTGCGTTCACCCAGATGCGTGCCCGTGGTGCCAAGGCGACCGACATCGTCATCCTGGTGGTGGCGGCGGACGACGGCGTGATGCCGCAGACCCGCGAAGCCGTTCAGCACGCGAAAGCGGCTGGCGTTCCGCTGGTAGTCGCCGTGAACAAGATCGACAAGCCGGGTGCCGACCTCGATCGCATCCGTAACGAGCTGTCGGTCGAAGGCGTGACCTCCGAGGACTGGGGTGGTGACACGCCGTTCGTCAAGGTTTCGGCGAAGATGGGTACCGGCGTCGACGAACTGCTCGAAGCTGTCCTGCTGCAGGCCGAGATCCTCGAACTCAAGGCCACTCCGACCGCTCCTGGTCGTGGTGTCGTGGTCGAGTCGCGCCTGGACAAGGGCCGTGGCCCGGTGGCCACCATCCTGGTTCAGGACGGTACCCTGCGTCAGGGCGACATGGTCCTGGTCGGCTCCAACTATGGCCGCGTGCGCGCCATGCTCGACGAGAACGGCAAGCCTGTGAAGGAAGCCGGCCCGTCGATCCCGGTCGAGATCCTTGGCCTGGACGGTACGCCGGACGCTGGCGAAGAGATGTCGGTGGTTGCTGACGAGAAGAAAGCGCGTGAAGTTGCGCTGTTCCGTCAAGGCAAGTTCCGCGAGGTCAAGCTGGCCCGTGCTCACGCCGGCAAGCTGGAAAACATCTTCGAGACCATGGGTCAGGAAGAGAAGAAGACCCTCAACATCGTCCTCAAGACCGATGTGCGTGGTTCCCTCGAAGCGCTGCAGGGTTCGCTCGGCAGCCTGGGCAACGACGAAGTTCAGGTACGCGTCATTGGTGGCGGCGTCGGTGGTATCACCGAGAGCGACGCCAACCTGGCACTGGCCTCGAACGCGGTGCTGTTCGGCTTCAACGTGCGTGCCGATGCCGGTGCGCGCAAGATCGTCGAGCAGGAAGGTCTGGATATGCGTTACTACAACGTGATCTACGACATCATCGAAGACGTCAAGAAGGCCCTGACCGGCATGCTCGGCAGCGATGTTCGCGAGAACATCCTGGGTGTCGCCGAAGTCCGCGATGTGTTCCGCTCGCCGAAGTTCGGCGCCATCGCTGGCTGTATGGTCATCGAAGGTACCGTGTACCGCAACCGTCCGATCCGCGTACTGCGCGATGACGTGGTGATCTTCGAAGGCGAACTGGAATCGCTGCGTCGCTTCAAGGACGATGCCTCCGAAGTGCGTAACGGCATGGAGTGTGGTATTGGCGTCAAGAGCTACAACGACGTCAAGGTTGGCGACAAGATCGAGGTCTTCGAGAAAGTCCAGGTGGCTCGTACCCTGTAAGGGACGAGCATGGCGCAGGCCCCGTCGCAAGGCGGCTGGCGGCGCCTCACAAGGTAGCGCCCGGTCAGGCTTCAGCCTGACCGGGCGTTTGCCGCTTTACGTTACAGGTAGCAAGAATGGCAAAAGAATACAGCCGTACCCAACGTATCGGTGATCAGATGCAGCGTGAGCTGGCAGAGCTGATCCGCCGTGAAGTCAAAGACCCGCGTGTCGGTCTGGTGACCATCACCGCCGTCGACGTCAGCCGTGACCTGGGCCATGCCAAGGTGTTCATCACCGTGATGGGCCAGGACGGGACCGACGCCGTGCCGCAGACCCTCAAGGCGCTGACCAGTGCCGCGAGCTTCCTGCGCCTGCATCTGGGCCGCGTCATGCAGCTGCGCAGCGTGCCGCAGTTGCACTTCCACTTCGATGAGAGCGTCAGCCGTGGTGTCCACCTGTCGGCACTGATCGAACGTGCGGTGGCCGAAGACCGCCTGCACAAGGATGCCGACGAGCTGGACGCCAAGGAGTAAGCGGTGGCCCAGGTCAAACGTATCCGCCGCAACGTCAGCGGCATCATCCTCCTCGACAAGCCGCTGGGATTCACCTCCAACGCGGCGCTGCAGAAGGTTCGCTGGTTGCTCAACGCGGAAAAGGCCGGCCACACCGGCAGCCTCGACCCGCTGGCTACCGGCGTGCTGCCGCTGTGCTTCGGCGAGGCGACCAAGTTCTCGCAGTACCTGCTCGATTCCGACAAGGGCTACGAGACGGTCATGCAGATGGGGCAGACCACCAGCACCGCGGACGCCGAAGGCGAAGTCCTGCAGACCCGCGAAGTGACCGTTGGTCGCGCCGACATCGAGGCCGTGATCCCGCGTTTCAAGGGTGAAATCCTCCAGGTGCCGCCGATGTACTCGGCCCTCAAGCGCGATGGTCAGCCACTGTACAAGCTGGCACGTGCAGGAGAGGTAGTGGAGCGCGAGGCGCGTTCTGTTACTATTGGCCGCTTGGAGTTGCTCGAGTGCGAAGGCACCCGTGCGCGCCTGTCGGTTGGATGCAGCAAAGGCACCTATATCCGCACCCTGGTGGAGGATATCGGTGAGGCGCTGGGCTGTGGTGCCTACGTCGCTGAACTGCGCCGTACCCAGGCGGGCCCCTTCGAGCTGGCACAGACCGTGACGCTCGAGGAACTCGAACAGGCCCACGCAGAGGGTGGCAATGAAGCGCTCGATCGCTTCCTCATGCCGTCCGACAGCGGGCTGCAGGACTGGCCGCTGGTGCAGTTGTCCGAGCACAGCGCGTTCTACTGGCTGCATGGCCAGGCGGTACGCGCGCCGGACGCGCCGCAGTTCGGCATGGTCCGGGTACAGGATCACAATGGCCGCTTCATCGGTATCGGTGAAGTGAGCGAAGACGGGCGCATCGCGCCGCGTCGACTGATTCGGTCGGAATGACCGGAACCACCGGCAGGGGCTTCGGCTGAAACCGGTGGATACGAGGGTGGCTGTTATTAGGCACGGTCACACCTCTTCTTATTAATACGGGGACTTGTCCCTGGCCTATTGGAGACCGTTCGCGGGATCCGTTTATCAGGAGAAGCCAAATGGCCCTCAGCGTCGAAGAAAAAGCTCAGATCGTTGCCGATTACCAGCAAGCCGCCGGCGATACCGGTAGCCCGGAAGTGCAGGTTGCTCTGCTGACCGCCAACATCAACAAGCTGCAAGGCCACTTCAAGGCCAACGAAAAAGACCACCACTCCCGTCGTGGTCTGATCCGTATGGTCAACCAGCGTCGTAAGCTGCTGGACTACCTGAAGGGCAAAGACACCACCCGTTACAGCGCCCTGATCGGTCGCCTGGGTCTGCGTCGCTAATAGCGGCCTGGCCAGTGGTGTTGCATGGCGTGTCGCATGCATCGGCAGGGTTGCCTGGCAACCCTGGCGTTGGACACGCCACGCGATCTGCGAGGTTGGCAGCCTGGTCCGTCGTGCGGTTCATCCGCCCGGCGCCAGGCTCCCAGCCTCGTGTTGTATCTGGACGGTCAATGGGGCCGATTCCCCGTTCTGCCCAAGAATTCGCAAGAACCAGTTCCCCCAAGAGCCACTGAAGAAGGTAGGAAACCGTGAACCCGGTAATCAAGAAATTCCAGTTCGGTCAATCGACCGTAACCCTCGAAACGGGCCGCATTGCCCGTCAGGCCACCGGCGCCGTGCTGGTCACCGTCGACAACGATGTCACCGTGCTGGTGACCGTGGTCGGTGCCAAGCAGGCTGATCCGGGCAAGGGCTTCTTCCCGCTGTCCGTGCACTACCAGGAAAAGACCTACGCCGCCGGCAAGATCCCTGGTGGTTTCTTCAAGCGTGAAGGCCGTCCTTCCGAGAAGGAAACCCTGACCTCGCGCCTGATCGACCGCCCGATCCGCCCGCTGTTCCCTGAAGGCTTCATGAACGAAGTCCAGGTCGTCTGCACCGTGGTTTCCACCAGCAAGAAGACCGATCCGGACATCGCCGCGATGATCGGTACCTCGGCCGCCCTGGCCATCTCCGGCATTCCGTTCGAAGGCCCGATCGGCGCCGCCCGCGTTGCCTTCCACGAAAGCACCGGCTACCTGCTGAACCCGACCTACGAGCAACTGGCTGCCTCGAGCCTGGACATGGTCGTTGCCGGTACCTCCGACGCCGTCCTGATGGTTGAATCGGAAGCCCAGGAGCTGACCGAAGACCAGATGCTGGGCGCCGTGCTGTTCGCCCACGATGAATTCCAGGCCGTGATCAAAGCGGTCAAAGAGCTGGCTGCCGAAGCTGCCAAGCCGACCTGGGACTGGAAACCTGCCGTTGCCAACACCGAGCTGTTCAACGCCATCCGCGCTGAATTCGGCGAAGCCGTTTCCCAGGGCTACACCATCACCGTCAAGGCCGACCGCTATGCCCGCCTGGGCGAGCTGCGCGACCAGGCGGTCGCCAAGTTCTCCGGTGAAGAAGGCCAGCCTTCGGCCGGCGAAGTCAAAGACATCTTCGGCGAAATCGAATACCGCACCGTTCGCGAAAACATCGTCAACGGCAAGCCGCGTATCGACGGTCGCGACACCAAGACCGTGCGTCCGCTGAACATCGAAGTCGGCGTCCTGCCGAAGACCCACGGTTCGGCGCTGTTCACCCGCGGCGAAACCCAGGCCCTGGTCGTCGCGACCCTGGGTACTGCCCGTGACGCCCAGCTGCTGGACACCCTCGAAGGCGAGAAGAAAGACCCCTTCATGCTGCACTACAACTTCCCGCCGTTCTCGGTGGGCGAGTGTGGCCGCATGGGCGGTGCCGGTCGTCGCGAAATCGGCCACGGCCGTCTGGCCCGTCGTTCGGTCCAGGCCATGCTGCCGGCCGCCGACGTGTTCCCGTACACCATCCGCGTGGTGTCGGAAATCACCGAGTCCAACGGTTCCAGCTCCATGGCTTCGGTCTGCGGCGCCTCGCTGGCCCTGATGGATGCCGGCGTGCCGATGAAAGCGCCGGTTGCCGGTATCGCCATGGGTCTGGTCAAGGAAGGTGACAAGTTCGCCGTCCTGACCGACATCCTGGGTGACGAAGACCACCTGGGCGACATGGACTTCAAGGTAGCCGGTACCGCCAAGGGCGTCACCGCGCTGCAGATGGACATCAAGATCAACGGCATCACCGAAGAGATCATGGAAATCGCCCTGGGCCAGGCCCTGGAAGCGCGCCTGAACATCCTCGGCCAGATGAACCAGATCATCGGCGAGTCGCGTACCGAGCTGTCGGCCAACGCCCCGACCATGATCGCGATGAAGATCGACACCGACAAGATCCGTGACGTCATCGGCAAGGGTGGCGCCACCATCCGCGCCATCTGCGAAGAGACCAAGGCTTCGATCGACATCGAAGACGACGGCTCGATCAAGATCTTCGGCGAGACCAAGGAAGCCGCGGACGCTGCCAAACAGCGCATCCTGGGCATCACCGCCGAGGCCGAGATCGGCAAGATCTACGTCGGCAAGGTCGAGCGCATCGTCGACTTCGGCGCCTTCGTCAACATCCTGCCGGGCAAGGACGGCCTGGTGCACATCTCCATGCTGAGCGATGCTCGCGTCGAGAAAGTCACCGACGTACTGAAGGAAGGCCAGGAAGTCGAAGTACTGGTACTGGACGTGGACAACCGCGGCCGTATCAAGCTGTCGATCAAGGACGTTGCCGCTGCCAAGGCATCGGGCGTCTAAGCCATCACAGGCTGAAAGGAAGGACCCTTCGGGGTCCTTTTTTTATGCCTGTGGTTTTGTCTTGCGGACTTGCATCTTGCATGCAGGATTTTGCCCGGGCTTGCAAAATGCACGACCAGCCATGTAGTGGTTAGTTATTAACTAATTGATTTATAAGATAAAAATTAAAATCAAAAAGCTGGCACACGCCCTGCAACATCACTCCTACCTGACGCCAGGATCCACGGCGCAGACCTTTCGAAAAACAGGAGTGACCCACATGAAGAAGTTCGCCATTGCTGCCGCTACTGCCACCGCTCTGACCCTGACCATGGCTAACGCGGCGTTCGCTGCCCAGTCCACCCAGGCCCCGATGACGCTGGCGGCCGGTGAGGTGACCAAAGCCAAGGAAGCTACTTCCGACACCTGGATCACCACCAAGGTGAAGGCTGACCTGATGACCGAGAAAGGCGTGCCAGGCAGTGACATCAAGGTCGAAACCAACAAAGGTGTAGTGTCCCTGTCCTCGGATGTGGCCATTACCGACGCGCAGAAGGACATGGCGGTCGCCATCGCCAAGAAGATCAAGGGTGTTCAGGCCGTCTCGGCTGATGGCCTGAAGTCCGAATAAGGAATGTCCCGTCGGCCAAAAGGACTTGGCCACCCCTTCAAGCACAAGCCCCGGCATTTGCCGGGGCTTGTGCTTGCGCTTCCCTGTAGGAGATCGCCCAGCGCGTCGGGCTGCGCTGTCGCGCAGGGAACTGTCCCCCTGTAGGAGCGGCCTTGCGTCGCGAAAGGGCTGCGTAGCGGCCCCAGGTTCTCAGTATTGATGCAAAGATCGCCGGGGCCGCTCTGCGGCCCTTTCGCGACGCAAGGGCGCTCCTACACGGGGCGCTATAGCGCTGGATTACGTGCGATGACATCACTCTCGTAGCACACCTGCTCCACGATCAACGGTTCCACCAGCGGCCTGCTGTCCCGGAAATGCGCGGTCTGGGTATGGGCCTCATATGCAGCGTCATCCTGGTAGATCTCGTACAGGTAGATCACATCTGGATTCTCCCGATCCTGGGCCACATCGAACACCAGGCAGCCCGGCTCGGTAGCCACTGAAGCGGCGGCATTGGCCTGGATCGCCGCCAGGAATGCCTCGGCGGTACCGGATTTCACACGTGTCTTGATAAACAGGCAGTACACAGAAAGCTCCTTTTGTTTTAAATTCTATTTTGAATTGTATACAAAAAAAGGAGTCGCGCTCATGTCCGAACTACCTGCCCGTCCAGGTCGCCTGAATGGTCTGCGTCATATCGCCTTGCTGGTCCCCAACCTGGAGGAGTGCGAGCGCTTCTACGTGGATGTGCTGGGCATGGAAGTGCTGAACCGCGCCAATGAAGACCTGGTCTACCTCACCTGCGGCAACGACAACCTGTCGCTGGGGCGTGGTGCAGGGGCGGCCAATGGTTTGCAGACCCTGGATCACTACGGCTTCATCGTCGACAGCGTGGAAGAGCTGGAAGCCTGGTACCAGTACTTCAAGGCCCACGGCGTGACGCTGCTGGATCGCCCCTTCAATCATGGCGATGGAGCGCGCAGCTTCCATCTGCTGGACCCTGCGGGGAACAAGGTGCAGCCGCTGTATCACCCGGCGGTGTCGGGGCAGCGGCTGGTCTGATGGCATCGATTGCCGGTCCTGCCTTCATCGCCGGGTTGGCGGCGATGAAGGCGACTCGGTCGTGAAGGGCTACTCGGCATCCAGGTGCATCGGCGTCACCACCCGCCCATCGCTTTCAGCCTGGCCAAGATTGGTGTCGATGAAGTACACCCGGTCATCTTCCAGCTGGCCCTTGTCCACCAGGTAGTCCTTGATGCTGCTGGCGCGTTCCTGGCCGAGGGTGCGCAGCAGCGCGGTGCTTTCCGCCCAGGACTTGATCACCGCCTCGCGCAGCTTGGTGGTGCGCTCGTCACGGCCCAACTTCTCCCATTCGGCCGGCGGCTGCTGCTTCAGGCGGTTGCGGTAGATACCTTCGAGCATCGCCGGCTTGTCGCTGTCATCTACCACCAGCAACGAGGCGTTGGCCGGCACCTTGTCGCCGCGGCGCTGGAGGATCTTGTACCAGGTGGCCTGGTACTCGCGCTCCAGGCGCTGCTGGGCGATCAGCGGTCCGTCGCTGCTCTGGGCGGCGGTACCCTCGATCTCCAGGCGCAGCTCGGGACGTTCCTTGAGAGCCGAGGCGAGCTTGTCCAGGGACGTCTGCACGTCAGGGGTCAGGTCGCTGGAGCCTGCCGCGAACGAGACGTTGCCCAGGTCTTCCGCGCCGCCGCCCGAAACCAGCCCGCCGAGCAGCTTGAACGGCGCCTGGGCCGCGCGCAACACCAGGTTGCGCAGGGTCTGCCAGACGATCGGCATCACGCTGAACTGCGGGTTGTTTAGGTCGCCCGACACCGGCAGTTCGATGGAGATCCTGCCTTCGGTGTCCTTGAGCAGTGCGACCGCCAGGCGGATCGGCAGGTCCACGGCGTCCGGGCTGTCGACTTTCTCGCCCAGTTGCAATTGTTCGATCACCACCTTGTTCTCGGCCTTGAGCTGGCCGTTGGTGATCAGGTAGTGCAGGTCGAGGTTCAGCCGACCCTTGCGGATGCGCATGCCCGCGAACTTGCCGGAGTAGGGGGTGAGGGTGGTCAGCTCGACACGCTTGAAGCTGGTGGCGATGTCCAGGCTGGCCAGCGGGTTGAACGGGTTGAGCGCGCCTTTGATGGTGACCGGCGCGTAGCGGTCCACCTTGCCCTTGATATCCACCTTGGCCGGCGACGGCTTGCGGTTGTCGATGGTGCCGATCTGGCCATTGAGCTGCTGCACGGCGGTGGCGAAGTTCGGCGTAAGGGTCAGGTCGGCGAAGTTGGCCGAACCATCGTTGATACTGATCTGGCCGATACGAATGCCCAGTTCCTTGCCACTGTCGGACGCCGCCGGTTTGCTCGGCGCCGCAGCAGGCTTGTCCGCGGGTTGCGGGATCAGCAGGTCGTCGACGTTGGTGGTGCGGTCTTCGTTGATGATGAAGCGCGCATAAGGTTGCAGCAGGGTGACCTTGTCGATCGACAGGGCATCGCCGTGCACGTAGGACAGGCCATCGACGTTGACCTGCTGCCATTTGACGAAGTCGCGGTTCTTGATGGTGTCCAAGGTGTGCAGCTGGTTGGCCTGGGCCTTGCCGGTGATGCTGAAGGCCAGTGGCTCGGTGCTCTTGAGGTCGACCTTGAGGTCGCTGGAGAGCATGCCGCTGCGCAGTTCCAGGCGGATGAACGGGCTGATGTAGGCCTGGGCGACGCGCAGGTCGATGTCGCGGGTGGCGACGTCGAGTTTCGCCGTGACCGGTGCCAGGTTGACCTGGCCCGCGGCCTGCAGCTTGCCTTGCTTGCCCACGCCGGTGTCGAGTTTGAGGGTGAAGGGCGACTGGTTGAGGCTGTCGAAGTTCTGCAGGTCGAGGTTGAGCGGGCCGACATCCAGGGCCACGGGCTCCTTCTGGCTACGGTCGGCCAGGTGAACCAGGTAATTGCGTGCCTGCACGTCCTTGAGCAGGACCTGCCAGGGCTTGCTCGGTTCCTTGGCGGCCTGTTGTTCCGGGGTCGGTTCGGCGGCTGCGGGCTCGGCCTTTTCCTTCGGCGTGGCCTTGGCCGGCTGGCTGGCGAACAGCTTCTGCCAGTCGAGCTGGCCGTCCTTCTCCAGGGCCGCCCAGGTCTCCAGCTTCTCACTGCGGATCTTGCCGACGGTGACCAGCTGTTTGGCCAGGTCGATGGAGGTCTCGCTGACTTCCAGGCTGGCCAGGCGGGCCAGCGGGCGCCCGTCCGGGGCCTTGATGGCGAAGGGCGCGACCCGAACCGAGGTGTTGTCGAGCAGCAGCTCGGTTTCCTTGGCGAGGTTGAGTTTGTAGTGGGTGTCGAGGCTGACCATGCCGTCTTCCAGCACCAGCGGCACGGCGTCGCGCACATAAGGCCAGAACAGCTTCATCTTGCCGTCGGTGACCTTGAGGGTGCCTTCGGAGGCGATCGGCGCCAGGCTCAGGGTGCCGCTCCAGTCGATGCGCCCACCGGCCGGACCGTTGGCCACCAGGGTCATGTCGGCGTTGTCGTCGGGCAGGGTGCTGAGGTTCTTCAGCTCCAGGTTCATCGAGTCGTAGAGGAACTCGATCGGTTCGCTCGGGCGCAGGTCCTGGAAGTGCAGGTAGCCCTCGCTGAGCTTGATGCTGGCGATGCGCAGCGGGAACGGATCGCTGGGCGGCTCCTCCGGCTTGGGCTCGCTGGGCGGAATCTTGAACAGCTGGGCCAGGTTGAGGCTGCCGTCCTTGGCGAACAACAGCTCGGTGCGCGGCTTGTCCAGTTCCACGGCGTCCAGGCGCAGGGCCTTGGTCCACAGGCTGTCGAGGGCGAGGTTGGCGTACAGGCGTTCGAAGCCGACCTGCTCCTTGCCGGGTTCGCCGATCTGCAGGCCCCAGAGGGTCAGCTCGAGGCTGAACGGGTTGAGCTCGATGCGCTGCAGGTGCGCCGGCACCGTGGCGTATTGCGCCAGCTGCTGGTTGGCGATGCGCAGGGCGACACCGGGGAGAATGAAAAAGCCGAGCAGGCCGTACAGGGCCACGAGGGCCAGCAGTGCGCCGAGAGCGCGGGTCAATCCTTTGGGCATGTGTCGCTTCGTCTGTATCAGGCTGGAGTGCTTGGAGTATGGCACGTTAAATCGGTTCCGATGAACGGGGCAAAATACCTCATTCGATGCCCATGCGCCGCCGCGCGCGGTGCGCCGAACCGTTTCGCATGGCCCAGCGCAGCACCGGGGCGGTGTTGTTCAGGCCCAGGCGGATCATGCGCCGCTCGATCGCGCCCAGTTGCAGGCCGAGCATTTCGCTGGCCCATTCGGGCAGCAGGTCGATGCCGGCCTTGAGCATCAGCTTGCCCACCGGCTCGGCCATCCGGCTTGGCGCCGGGGCCTTGAGCAGGATGTCCACCACTTCCAGGCTGCGCGCGTCGCACTGCAGTTGCGGGCGCATGCGACGCAGGTAGTCGTCGACCTCGGCGCAGGAACGTGGCACGTCGCGTGCGCCGAGACGCTCGGCGATCAGCGCGATCTCGTCGTAGTAGGCGTCCTGCTCGGCGCGTGGCAGACGGGGATTGCGATAACGCAGGTGGGCGGCGAGGAAACTGCTGACTTCGGCCACATGCACCCAGGTCAGCAGGTCGGGGTCGCTGGCCGCATAGGGACGGCCATCGGGCGCGGTGCCGGTGACCTTGAGGTGGATGGTGCGGACCTTGTCGATCAGCCACTCGGCGTCACGGGTCGAGCCGAAGGTGGTGCCGGAGATGAACTGGCTGGTACGGCGCAGGCGTCCGAGCAGATCCTGGCGGAAGTTCGAGTGGTCCCATACCCCGGCCAGTGCCAGCGGGTGCAGCAGTTGCAGCATCAATGCGCTGATACCGCCCACCAGCATGCTGGGGAAGTCGCCATGCACCTGCCAGCTGATGCTCTGCGGGCCGAAAAGGCCGGGATCACCCTTGGGCGATTCCAGGTCGAGCTGGCCGAGGGCCAGCCCGGTAAGGCTCATGACCTGGGTTTCGATGCGACGACGTAGGACTTCCATGGCGACCTGTGCTGGCCGCCATGGCGGCCGTCTATGAATTGAGGCGTTTATCGTTCAGCCGGTCATCAGCCGGGCCTGAGGTGGCGCGCGTCTCGAACGCGCCACCCTGGACATGATAAACCGTGGGCTCCTCGGAAAAATACGGCGACAGGTGGGCCATGAAGACCTGGTGGTCTTCACTGGCCTCGAAGCCAGGCGTGTGATCCTCGAGGGATTGCCACTGCACGATCAGGTTGAATTGATGGGGTGCTTCGATCCCTTGCGCGAGCAGGTGGCTGATGTGCCCATCGGCCCGGCTGAGCAGAGGGGCGACTTCGGCGAAGGCGTGCCTGAAGCTGTCGAGATGTGCCGGTTGGATGGGAAGTATGGCGATTTCGTAGATCATGGCGGTTCTCGTTGGATGATGGGGGCATCAAACGCTGGCTGGGGCGGCCGCAGGCACGACCGCAATGGCGATCTTTCCTTGCAGGCCATTGTTGGGGCTTTGCAGCCGGGCATGGGCGAGCGCAACGTCGGCCAGGGGATAGACGGCGCCCACATGTGGCCGCAGTTGTCCGCGCTCGACCAGTGCGCTCAGCTCATCGAGCTTGCCGCGCTGCTGCCGGGTGAAGACGAAGTGATAGCTCGCGTTCTTGCCCCAGGCCTGGATGAGGTTCTGCGGTTGCGCGATATCCACGATCGACACCACGCGTCCCAACTGGGCCAGGGCGTCCGGGCTGCGAGACAGGGCATCGCCGCCGATGGTGTCGAACACCACATCGACGCCCTGGCCTGCAGTTTCCTTGAGGATGACGTCGACATAGTCCTGGCGCTCGTAGTCGATGACCACATCGGCGCCCATGCGCCGCACGAATTCGGCATTCGCTTCGCGCACCGTGGTGAAGACCCTGGCGCCCATGGCCTTGGCCAGCTGGATCGCCACATGACCGACGCCGCCGGCACCGCCATGCACCAGGATGCGCTCGCCCACCCTGAGCGCCGCGCGGACCACCAGCGCCTCCCAGGCCGTGCCGCCGACCAGGCTCAGGCTTGCCGCCTCGAGATGGCTCAGCGACGGCGGCTTCCGGCCGACGATGCCTTCGGCGGCGACGTGGTATTCGGCATAGCTGCCAGCGCCCTCGAAGATCTGCGGGGTGTACCACACCTCGTCACCGGGGCTGAACGCCGTCACCCCAGGCCCGACGGCTTCGACGACGCCGGAGACGTCGTGCCCGGTAATGGCCGGCAGCGGCACCAGGTCGGGATAGTCGCCGCGGCGCACCTGGTAGTCCAGCGGGTTGACGGAGGTGGCATGCACTCGGACCAGTACCTGCCCGGCCTCGGGCACCGGTTTGGCGATGTCGCGATAGACGAACGCATCCGGGCCGCCGAAGGCATCCAGTATCAACGCTTTCATGGTGTTTCCTCGCTTCGATAAAAAGGGATATCGGGAAATATCGATGTATTAAATGAGATCAAGCTGTCTTTCAGTTTCTGGGCGCCTGGCAGGCACCTCGGTGATGACTCCTTGGTATCTTTAAAACGGGATATCGGGAAATACCGATATGTAAGAGTAAAAGCAAACCCTACAGTTCGCTCCCGATCAGCTCGGCGAGCGCGCTGATGGCCGCTTCGTTGCGCTTGTAGTAGGTCCACTGGCCAATGCGGCGGACCTCGACCAGGCCTGCACGCTGCAGTGTGGCCAGATAGTCGGACACCGTCGACTGCGACAGCCCCACGCCTTCCTGGATACTGCTCACACAGACACCCACGGTGTGAACGTCACCTTCGTCCTGTGGAGGAAAGTGTTTCACCGGGTCTTTCAGGCCTTTGAGGATCTCGAGGCGTGTGCGGTTCGAGAGTGCCTTGAATACGTCGAGCAATTCCATGACGCGATAATATCGGTATTTACCGATATGTCAATTCACCGCAGAACGGCCGGCAAAGGCCGTCCTGCGAAGAGGCCTATTGGTTCAGGCGTTTGTCGATCAGGCCCTGGACCACGCTCGGGTCGGCGAGGGTGGAGGTGTCGCCAAGGTTGTCCAGTTCGTTGCAGGCGATCTTGCGCAGGATGCGCCGCATGATCTTGCCCGAGCGGGTCTTGGGCAGGGCAGGAGCCCACTGGATCAGTTCAGGCTTGGCGAAGCTGCCGATCTCCTTGCTGACCAGGGCCAGCAGTTCGGCTTTGAGCGCGTCGTCCGGCACGACGCCGTTCATGGGGGTGACGAAGGCATATACCCCTTGGCCCTTGAGGTCGTGGGGGTAGCCGACCACGGCGGCCTCGGCGACGCTGTCGTGCAGCACCAGGGCGCTCTCCACCTCGGCGGTGCCGATACGGTGGCCGGAGACATTGATCACATCGTCGATGCGCCCGGTGATCCAGTAGTCGCCATCGGCGTCGCGGCGGGCGCCGTCGCCGGTGAAGTAGTAGCCGGGCATCGGCTTGAAGTAGGTGTCGACCATGCGTTGGTGGTCGCCGTAGACGCTACGGATCTGCCCGGGCCAGCTGGCCTTGATCGCCAGCAGTCCGGCGCCGGGGCCTTCGATCAGCTTGCCTTTGTCGTCCAGCAGTACCGGTTGCACGCCGAACATCGGCTGGGTGGCGCAGCCCGGCTTGAGCCGTGGCGTGCCGGGGAGGGGGGTGAGCATGATGCCGCCGGTCTCGGTCTGCCACCAGGTGTCGACGATGGGGCAGCGCTTCTGCCCGACGGCCTCGAAGTACCATTCCCAGGCTTCCGGGTTGATCGGTTCGCCGACGCTGCCGAGCAGGCGCAGGCTCTGGCGCGAGGTACTTTGCAAGGGGCCGGGGCCTTCGCGCATCAGCGCGCGCAGGGCGGTGGGCGCGGTGTAGAAGATGTTCACCCGATGCTTGTCGACCACCTGCCAGAAGCGCGAGGTGTCGGGGTAGTTGGGCACGCCCTCGAACATCAGCGAGATCGCGCCGTTGGCCAGCGGGCCGTAGACGATATAACTGTGGCCGGTGACCCAGCCGACGTCGGCGGTGCACCAGAACACCTCGCCGTCACGGTAGTCGAACACGGTCTTGAAGGTCATGGTTGCCTGCAGCAGGTAGCCGGCGGTGGTGTGCAGCACGCCCTTGGGTTTGCCGGTACTGCCCGAGGTGTAGAGGATGAACAGCGGATCCTCGGCGTTCATCGGTTCAACCGGGCACTCGTCAGCGGCCTTTTCCGTCACCTCGTGGTACCAGAGGTCGCGATCGTCGCTCCAGGCCACCTCAGCGCCGGTACGCTTGATCACGAATACGCTGCTCACCGCCGGGCAGCTGGCGAGGGCCTTGTCGACGTTCTGCTTGAGCGGAACGCGCTTGCCGCCACGTACGCCTTCGTCGGCGGTGATCACGGTACGGCAGTCGGCGTCGAGGATGCGGTCGCGCAGGGCGTCGGGAGAGAAGCCGCCGAACACCACCGAGTGGATGGCGCCGATGCGCGTGCAGGCGAGCATGGCGTAGGCGGCCTCGGGGATCATCGGCATGTAGATGCATACCCGGTCGCCTTTCTTCACGCCACGGGCTTTCAGGGCGTTGGCCAGACGGCAGACCTGGCGGTGCAGTTCGCGGTAGCTGATGGCCTTGCTGTCCGCGGGGTCGTCGCCTTCCCAGAGCAGTGCGGTCTGCTCGCCACGCTGGGCCAGGTGGCGATCGATGCAGTTATGGCTGACGTTGAGCTGGGCGCCGTCGAACCAGCGGGCGCTGCCGGTGTTCAGATCGCATTGCTGCACGCTCGACCAGGGCTTGATCCAGTCCAGGCGCCTGGCCTGTTCGGCCCAGAAGGTGTCGGGATCATCCACCGACTGGCGGTAGAGGCGGCGGTAGTCGTCGTCGCTGAGGGGGGCGGACTGGCTTACGGCCAGGGCCTGGGGATAGTCGCGGATATCGAACATGGCGGGTGGTCCTGCTCTTGTTAGGGGCGAGGGACTGCAACGGCTATTCGATGGACAGTGTAGCTGGATGAGATGTTCAGCCTGTGTCGGCCTCTTCGCGGGTTAACCCGCTCCCACAGGGTTTTCACTGAACCTGTGGGAGCGGGTTTACCCGCGAAGAGGCCGGTGCAGGAAGTGGATCAGCCGCGATGACGGCCGCGGAAGTAGTTGATCAGGCCCTGGGTGGAGCCATCCTCGGCGCTGTCTTCCAGGCTGCCGACCAGGCGCTGGTAGACACCCTTGCCCAGTTCCTTGCCCAGCTCCACGCCCCACTGGTCGAAGGCGTTGATGCCCCAGACCACGCTCTGCACGAACACCTTGTGCTCATACATCGCCACCAGCGCGCCAAGACGGCGCGGGCTGATGCGCTCGACTACGAGGGTGTTGCTCGGACGGTTGCCCGGGATCACCTTGTGCGGCGCCAGCTTGGCGATATCGGCCTCGTTCAGGCCCTTGGCGCGCAGCTCGGTCTCGGCTTCCTCGCGGGTCTTGCCGAGCATCAGCGCCTGGCTCTGCGACAGGCAGTTGGCGTACAGCCACTGATGGTGGTCCGCCACCGGGTTGAAGCTCACCACCGGGACGATGAAGTCGGCCGGGATCAGCTGGGTGCCCTGGTGCAGCAACTGGTGGTAGGCGTGCTGGCCGTTGCAGCCGACGCCACCCCAGATCACCGGGCCGGTGTCGGTCTTCACCGGGGTGCCGTCCTGCAGCACGCTCTTGCCGTTGGATTCCATGTCCAGCTGCTGCAGGTGCTTGGTGATGTTGCGCAGGTAGTGGTCGTACGGCAGGATCGCATGGGCCTGGGCGCCCCAGAAGTTGCCGTACCACACGCCCAGCAGGGCCAGCAGCACCGGCATGTTCTTCTCGAACGGCGCGGTCTGGAAGTGCTGGTCCATGGTGTAGGCGCCGGACAGCAGTTCCTTGAAGTTGGCGGTGCCGATGGCCAGGGCGATCGGCAGGCCGATGGCCGACCACAGCGAGTAGCGCCCGCCGACCCAGTCCCACATCGGGAAGATGTTCTCTTCGCGGATGCCGAAGGCCACGGCCGCGGCCTTGTTGCTCGACACGGCGATGAAGTGGCGGTACAGCTCGGCTTCCGAACCGCCCTGGGCCAGGTACCAGGTGCGCGCGGCCTGGGCGTTCTTCAGGGTTTCCAGGGTGTTGAACGACTTCGACGAGACGATGAACAGGGTGGTCTCGGCGCGCAGGTTGGCCGACAGCTCGTGGAACTCGCTGCCGTCGATGTTCGCCAGGTAGTGGCAGCGCACGCCGCGCTGGGCGTAGGGCAGCAGCGCCTCGGAGACCAGCTCGGGGCCGAGGAACGAGCCGCCGATGCCGATATTGACCACGTCGGTGATCGGTTTTTCGCTGTAGCCGCGCCACAGGCCGTCGTGGATGCGGCCGACCAGCTCGGTGATCTGGTTCAGCACCTTGTGCACTTCCGGCATCACGTTGACGCCGTTCACGCTGAGCTTGTCGCCGACCGGGCGGCGCAGGGCGGTGTGCAGCACCGGGCGGCCTTCGGAGGCGTTGATGATCTCGCCGCTGAACATCGACTTGATGGCCGCTTCCAGGTCGACGTCCTTGGCCAGGTTCACCAGCAGGTCACGGGTCTGCTCGGTGATCAGGTTCTTCGAGTAGTCGAGGAACAGGCCGCAGCTGCTCAAGGAGAACTGCTCGAAGCGCTTGCCGTCGGCGGCGAAGGCTTCGCGCATGCTGAAGCCCTGCATGGCGTCGCGGTGTTGCTGAAGCGCCTGCCAGGCGGGCAGCGCCGTCACATCGTGGGGGGTACGGTAATACGCCATTGCGGGTGGTTTCCTTGGTGCATGGTCAGGCTTGGACAGCGGCATTCGTTGCCGGTTGCAAGCTGGACATTATAGGCATTGGCGCCAAGGCGGGAATGGGGGGAGGCGAACGGTGTGGATTAAAATTGTCACCGGCCTGATACCTGGCGTGCGTGGGGCGGCAGTTCGCCGCGCCCACGCAGGGATCTCAGGCGGTCTGCTCTTCCAGGTGCAGGTAGATGTTGTCGATCAGCCGGGTGTTGCCCAGGTACGCCGCCGCGATCACCACCAGGTCACGGTCGTCGATCATCGCCGGACGCAGGGTCAGGGCATGGCGCACTTCCAGGTAGTCCTTGCGCAGGCCTGCCGCTTCCAGTTGCGCCTGGCCTTCGGCGATCAGCGCCGCGAAGTCGCGTTGGCCACGGCGCAGGGCGTCGGCGATGCCGCTCAGGGTGCGGTACAGCACCGGGGCGGTGGCACGTTGCTCCGGCGTCAGGTAGCCATTGCGCGACGACAGCGCCAGGCCGTCCTCGGCGCGCACGGTCGGCTCGCCGATGATCTGGATCGGCATGTTCAGGTCGCGCACCATGGCGCGGATCACCGCCAGTTGCTGGAAGTCCTTTTCGCCGAACACGGCAAGGTCTGGCTGGACCATGTTGAACAGCTTGCTGACCACCGTCGCCACGCCTTCGAAGTGCCCGGGGCGGCTGGCGCCGCACAGGCCTTCTGACAGCTGCGGCACGCTCACCCGGGTCTGCACCGCCATGCCGTCGGGGTACATCTCCTCGACGGTGGGGGCGAAAAGCAGGTGACAGCCTGCCTGGAGCAGTGTTTCCTGGTCGGCGACTAGGGTGCGGGGGTACTTGTCCAGGTCTTCGCCAGCGCCGAACTGCAGCGGGTTGACGAAGATGCTGGCGACCACGAAGTCGGCGCGCTGGGCGGCCTTGGTCACCAGCGCGGCATGGCCGCTGTGCAGGTTGCCCATGGTCGGCACGAAGGCGATGCGCTTGCCCTCGCCACGGGCGCGGGCCACGGCGGCACGCAGTTCACGGACGGTCTTGACGGTATTCATGCGCTGAACCCATGCTCGCTGCCAGGGAAGCTGACGTCCTTGACCGCACGGACATAGGCGGCCAGGGCACTCTGGATGTCCGGCTGGCCGGCCATGAAGTTCTTCACGAACTTCGGCACGCGGCCGCTGAGCGACAGCCCGAGCATGTCATGCAGGACCAGTACCTGGCCATCGGTGGCGCTGCCGGCGCCGATGCCGATCACCGGAATGCTCACCGCCTGGGTAATCTCCGCCGCCAGCTCGCTGGGCACGCATTCGAGCAGCAGCATGGCCGCGCCGGCCTGCTCCAGGGCGATGGCGTCGGCGCGCATCTGGCGGGCCTGGGCTTCCTGGCGGCCCTGGACCTTGTAGCCGCCCAGCACGTTGACTGTCTGCGGGGTCAGGCCCATGTGCGCGCACACCGGCACGCCGCGCTCGGCCAGCAGGCGGATGGTCTCGCCGAGCCAGGCGGCGCCTTCGATCTTGAGCATGTGGGCGCCGGCGCGCATCAGTTCGGCGGCGTTGGCGAAGGCCTGCTCGGGGGTGGCGTGGGCCATGAACGGCAGGTCGGCGAGGATCAGCGCGCCATCATTGCCGCGTTTGACGCAGGCGGTGTGGTAGGCCATGTCGCGGTTGGTGACGGGCAGGGTGCTGTCATGGCCCTGCAGGACCATCCCCAGGGAGTCGCCCACCAGCAGGACTTCCACGCCGGCCTGGCTGGCGGCCTTGGCGAAGGTCGCGTCGTAGCAGGTCAGCATGGTGATTTTCTCACCCTTGGCCTTCAGGCCGTGCAGGGTGGTCAGGGTTACTTCAGGCATGTAGGGGAATCCTCGTTCAGGCGCTGTGAACAACAACTGCGTACAACGCGTGTATTCATCTTCCGGAGCGGCACATCATCGTCTGTGATGTTCGGGCACAGGTCCGTCCGAGCCTAAATGGGTGATTGCGGCAGAGTGGCGCCGCGGGACGCCTATAGTCGTGAGCGAGGTGGGGGAAGTCAACCAGCCGTGTTACCGCATTGTTACGGCACCGGTGTTACTGGCGTTACCGCCGTCGGAAACGCCCGAATTACAGGCGTTCCAGGCCGACGAACGGACAATCTTCGAGCAGCTGCGCCAGGGCGCGGCCATCGGCGAGGCGGAATTCGGCGGGCACCAGCTCGGCGAGCGGGTAGAGCACGAAGGGGCGGGCGTGCATGTGGTAGTGCGGCACCTGCAAGCGCGGCACGTCGATGACCTGGTCACCGAACAGCAGCACGTCGAGGTCGAGGGTGCGTGGGCCCCAGCGCTCCTGACGCACGCGGCCCTGGTCGTTCTCGATGGCTTGCAGCGCGTCGAGCAGGTCCAGCGGAGCCAAGGCCGTGTCGATGGCCGCCACGGCATTGGTGTAGCGCGGCTGGCCGGGCAGCAGCGAGTCGCTGGTGTAGAGCGCCGAGGCCGCCGCCAGGCGGGTGTCGGCGATCAGGTCCAGCGCCTGCAGGGCGCTGCGCAGCTGCTCGGCGGGCTCATCCAGGTTGCTGCCCAGGCCGATGAACGCACGGGTGTTCATGCTCAGTCCCAGGCCTGCTCGTCATCGCGCTTGCGTTTGCCGCCGCTGCGCTTGCGCTTGCGTGGGCCGGCAGTACCGCCGGCGCCGTCGTCGCGGCTGCCGAGCTCGCGGATCATGTCGCGGCGCTGACTGTCGTTGGCGTCCTGGTAGTCGGTCCACCACTCGCCCAGGCCGTCGGTTTCCTCGCCGGCGCTTTCACGCAGCAGCAGGAAGTCGTAGCCGGCGCGGAAGCGCGGGTTGTCCAGCAGCATGTCGGCACGCTTGCCGCTGCGCCGTGGCAGGCGCTCCTGCATGTCCCAGATCTCGCGGATCGGCAGGGTGAAGCGCTTGGGGATGGCAATGCGGGCGCACTGTTCGGCGATCAGGTCGTGGGCCGCGCCGTTCATGGCCGGGATCGGCGGCACGCCTTGGCTCTGCAGGTACAGCGCACGGCCCGGCAGGGCCGGCCAGAGCAGGGCGGCGAAGAGGAACGCCGGGGTCACTGGCTTGCCCTGCTTGACGCGCAGGTCGGTGTTGCTCAAGGCCTGGCTGATCAGGGTGTGGGTGTAGGTCGGGCGCTCTTCCAGGGCCTGGCTGCTGGCCGGGAACAGTGGCTCGAACAGTTGCAGGTCGACCAGCATCTCGAAGGTGATCGCGCCCTGGCCGTTGAGGAACAGCTTGAGGCTCTCCTCGAACAGGCGCGCCGGCGGGATGTCACGCAGCATGGGCGCTAGCTCGCGGATCGGCTGCACGGTGTGTTTCTCGATGCCGAAGTCCAGCTTGGCGGCGAAGCGCACGGCGCGCAGCATGCGTACCGGGTCTTCCTGGTAGCGGTGCGTCGGGTCGCCGATCAGGCGCAGCAGGCGGTTACGGATGTCGTGGACACCGTTGGCGTAGTCGAGGATGCGCTCGCTGACCGGGTCGTAGTACAGGGCGTTGATGGTAAAGTCGCGGCGTTGCGCGTCTTCTTCCAGGGTGCCGTACACGTTGTCGCGCAGGATGCGGCCACTGGCATTGTGCGACGAGCGGTGGCTATCGGACTGGTCTTCATCCGAGTGCGGGGCACGGAAGGTGGCGACCTCGATGATGTCACGGCCGAAATGCACGTGCACCAGCTTGAAACGCCGGCCGATGATGCGGGCGTTGCGGAACTCCGCGCGGACCTGCTCGGGGGTGGCGCTGGTGGCGACGTCGAAGTCCTTGGGCGTGATGCCCAGCAGCAGGTCACGCACGCAGCCACCGACCAGGTAGGCCTGGTAACCGGCTGCCTGCAGGCGCTCGACGATGCTCACGGCATGGCGGCTGAACTGGCTGCGCTGCAGCGAGTGCTGGCTCTTGTTGATCACTTCAGGCGTAGTGCGCCTGTGGTGCTGGCCACGAACGGGCGGGCGGAACGACTGGAACAGCTTCTTCAGCATGGGATGCACTGTTTGAAGGAATGATCGGCCAAGGATAGGAGAATGGCCGCATGATGGGCGGGGATTCTAGCATTTACTGGGGGAATGGTGTAGGCGGTGTGGCAAGGGCGATGCGAAAGGGAGAAACGACATGGGGAGCCGAAGCTCCCCATCAAAGTCGTTGCGTGCTCTTATTGTTTTTTTGCCGGGCTTCTTGTTTTTGTTGAATGCCCTGTCCACAAATCTCGAAGCTTGTGGACGACCCCCAAACCGGGGGTGAAGAGCAAACGGATTGCTTTGGTCGCCGAGTTGATGCTGATCTGTCGATCCAATCAGTTCAGGTGCTGCTTTTGAGTGCAGTTTTTGTTGTTCTCTGCCTGATCGTGGGGCAAGCCCCAAACACAACGCCTCTCCAAAAGAATCAGTTAGCTGCGCCTCCGCCGTCTTGTTCTTATTGTGCGTGAGCCGTTTCGTCTTGTTCTTATTCTGAGTTGCAGTGCTTGTTATTGTTCTTGTACCAGACATATAGCAGGTGCCGTGCCAACTTTTGAAAACCCAATGAAATCGGGGGTTTCAGCGGTTAAGGCAGGTTTTGGGGCGGGGCAAATGTAGAAATTTCGTTACCTTACGCCTCGGGGGATGTTACGGCTGACAGGGTGGGTAACAGATTTTTGCGGGAACTGATGTGTTACCGCGCAAACGCATCGCGGGGAAAGCCCACTCCCACGCCACCCTTGCCTGGTGCGTGGGAGCGGGCTTTCCCCGCGAGCTGTCGGCGTTGAATCAGTTGTCGCTGGTGGCGTTGCTCTTGCGTCGCGGGATACCCAGGCGTTGACGGCGTTCCCACAGGCATTTGCGGCTGACGCCCAGCTTGCGCGCCAGCTCGGTCTCGGTCATGTGGTCCTGGTGCTCGAGGACGAAATGCTGGAAGTAGTCCTCCAGCGACAGGTCCTCGGTCGGCTCGTGGCTGGCGCTGTTGGCGCCGGCCAGGGTCGGCAGGTTGTCCAGCACGTCGTCGTCTTCCAGGTCGCTCAGCTCGATGTCGATACCCAGCAGGTCGGCGGAAATCTCCGCGCTCTCGCTGAGAATCACCGCGCGCTCCACGGCGTTCTCCAGTTCGCGCACGTTGCCCGGCCAGCTGTAGTGACGGATGGCCTGCTCGGCTTCGTGGGAGAAGTGCAGGTCGTCGCGGCCGATGCGCGCGCTCTGGCGGGCGAGGAAGGCATTGGCGATCTCGTTGACGTCGCTGCCGCGCTCGCGCAGGGCCGGCAGCTTCAGGGCGATCACGTGCAGGCGGTAGTACAGGTCTTCGCGGAACTGCCCGGCCTTGGCCAGGTTCTTCAGGTCGCGGTGGGTCGCGGCGATCAGGCGCACGTCGACCTTCTGCGACTGCACCGAACCGACCCGGCGGATCTCGCCTTCCTGCAGCACGCGCAGCAGGCGGGCCTGGGCTTCCAGGGGCAGTTCGCCGATCTCGTCGAGGAACAGGGTGCCGCCGTCGGCGGCCTCGACCAGGCCCGCGCGCCCGGCGCTGGCACCGGTGAACGCGCCCTTCTCGTGGCCGAACAGCTCCGATTCGATCAGGGTCTCGGGGATCGCCGCGCAGTTCACCGAGATCATCGGTGCCTTGGCCCGGCGCGAGAGGTTGTGCAGGGCGCGGGCGACCAGCTCCTTGCCGGTGCCCGACTCGCCCTGGATCAGTACATTGGAGTCGGTCGGGGCGACCTTGCGAATCTTGACGTACATGTCCTGCATGGGCGGGCAGGAACCGATGATGCCGATCTCGCCGTTGGCGGCCGCGCTACCTGCCTTGTCGCTGGCGGCCTTGCCGTTGCCGGCGCGTGGCTCGGCGGCTGGTGCGGCCGCTGGTGCGTTCTGCCGGTCGCGCAGGATACGGGCCACGGCCTGGAGCATCTCGTCATGGTCGAAGGGCTTGGCGATGTAGTCCACCGCGCCCATCTTCATCGAGTCCACCGCCGAGCGCAGGCTGGCGTAGCTGGTCATGATCAGCACCGGGGTGCCCTGGCCAAGCTTGATCAGCTCGGTGCCCGGGGCGCCCGGCAGGCGCAGGTCGCTGACGATCAGGTCGAAGGTGGCAATGCTGAAGCGTTCCTGGGCTTCCTGCACCGAGCCGGCTTCGCTGACCTGGTACTGGTTCCGTTCGAGCAGGCGACGCAGGGCCGAACGGATGATGGTTTCGTCTTCGACGATCAGAATGTGCGGCATTGATTCAATTCTCTCGACGGTCTCGAATTTCAGGGGACGTCGCTACGACATGCCGGGGCAGGGTCACGCGGATCCGGGTACCACGTTGGCGCTCGATGTCGGCCGGGCTGTCGATGGTGATTTGCCCATAATGCTCTTCCACGATGGAATAGACCAGAGCGAGCCCCAGTCCGGTGCCTTCGCCCGGGTCCTTGGTGGTGAAGAAGGGTTCGAAGAGGCGGTCCATGATGCTTTTCGGGATGCCGCTGCCTTCGTCCTCGACGATCAGGTCGACGGTGTGTTCGTTCACTTCGCTGCGCACGCGCACGGCGCTGCCGGGCGGGGAGGCGTCGCGGGCGTTGGAAAGCAGGTTGATCAGCACCTGGGCCAGGCGCTGCGGGTCGCCCTCGACCCAGTGCTCCGGGTCGCAGAGGTTGAAGAACTGTACTTCGAAATTGCGCCGGTTCAAGGCCAGCAGACCAATGGCGTCCTGCGCGACTTCGGCCAGGCACACCGGCTCCTCGCTGTTCTGCTGGCTGCCGCCGGCATGGGCGAAGCTCATCAGCGACTGGACGATGCGCGAAACGCGCTTGGTCTGTTCGAGGATCTGGCTGGACAGCTCGATGATCTCGCCGTCGCCCTCGCGCTCCTCACGCAGGTTCTGCGCCAGGCAGGCGATGCCGGTGATCGGGTTGCCGATCTCGTGGGCCACCCCCGCCGCCAGGCGACCGATGCTGGCCAGGCGTTCGGAGTGCACCAGCTTGTCTTCCAGCGCCTGGGTCTCGGTGAGGTCCTCGACCAGCAGCACCAGGCCGCTGTTGCCCGGGGCCAGTGGCTCGTCGATGGCCGCCTTGTGCAGGTTGAGCCAGCGCGGTTGGCCATCGAGGGCCAGTCGCTGCTTGTGCAGGTGTTCGTCGGGCACGTTGATGAAGCCTTGCAGCAGGCCGCGCCAGGGCTCGCCGATGGTCACCAGGCGCGAACCGACCACGTGCTTGGCGGCGATCCCGGTGAGCTCCTCCATGGCCTTGTTCCACATCAGGATCTCCTGGTCCTTGGCCAGCGAGCACACGCCCATGGGCAGTTCCTGCAGGGTCTGGCGGTGGTAGCGGCGCAAGGCGTCGAGCTCGGCGGCAAGGCCGGTCAGACGCGAGTGGTAGTCCTCGAGGCGGCTTTCGATGAAGTGGATGTCCTCGGTGACGTAGTTCTCGTTGCCGGATTTATAGGGCAGGAAGGTCTCGACCATGTCCTGGGCCACGCTCGGACCCATCAGGCCGGAGAGGTTGGCCTCGATGCGGTCGCGCAGGCGGCGCAGGGCGTAGGGGCGGCGCTCGTCGAAGGGCAGGTAGAGGTCGCGCAGGGCCTGTTCCACCTCTTTCTGCGCGGCCTTGGCGCCCAGCGGCTTGGCCAGCTGGGTGGCGAACTCCTGGGGCGAGGCGGCGTGCAGCTCGCGGCGCTGCGGGCGACGCACGTTGTCCACCGCGCAGGCCTCGGCGGCGCTGACTTCTTCGCTGCTGGCGTTGGTGAACAGCGAGATCAGGGTGAACAGCAGGACGTTGGCCGCCAGCGAGGCGATGGCCGCCATGTGCCAGCTGGTGTCGTCCAGCACGTAGATCATGTCCAGCAGCGGGATATAGAAGCCCTGCAGGTTGCCCAGCAGCGGCAGCAGCATGGTCACCATCCACACCAGCATGCCGGCCAGCAGCCCGGCGATGAAGCCGCGGCGGTTGGCGGTCGGCCAGTACAGCACCGAAAGCACGCCGGGCAGGAACTGCAGGGTGGCGACGAAGGCGACGATGCCCAGGTTGGCCAGGCTCTGGTGGGTGTTCTGGGTCAGGTAGAAGATGAAGCCGGCGGTGATGATGGCGACGATCAGCGCCCGGCGGGTCCATTTCAGCCAGCGGTAGATGTTGCCTTCGGCCGGCGGCTGGTACAGCGGCAGCACCAGGTGGTTCAGGGCCATGCCCGACAGCGCCAGGGTGGTGACGATGATCAGCCCGCTGGCGGCCGACAGCCCGCCGACATAGGCCAGCAGCGCCAGCGCTTCGTTGTTGGCGGCGATGCCCAGGCCCAGGGTGAAGTACTCGGGGTTGGTGCTGGCGCCCAGGCGCAGGCCGGCCCACAGCACCAGCGGCACGGCCAGGCTCATCAGCAGCAGGAACAGCGGCAGGCCCCAGCTGGCGCTGACCAGCGAGCGCGGGCTCAAGTTCTCGGTGAAGGCCATGTGGTACATGTGCGGCATGACGATCGCCGAGGCGAAGAACACCAGCAGCAGGGTACGCCATGGCCCTTCCTGCAGCGGCGTGTGCAGGGCGGCGAGGGCGGTCTGGTTCTGCAGCAGCCAGACTTCCAGGCCATGTGGTCCGCCGAACACGCCGTACAGCGCATAGAGGCCGACGCCGCCCAGGGCCAGCAGCTTGATCACCGATTCGAAGGCGATGGCGAATACCAGGCCTTCGTGCTTCTCGCGGGTGGCGATATGGCGCGAGCCGAAGAAGATGGTGAACAGCACGATCAGCACGCAGAAGGCGAATGCCACCCGTGCCTTGACCGGTTCGCCGGTGAGGATGCTGATCGAGTCGGCCACCGCCTGGATCTGCAGGGCCAGCAGCGGCAGCACGCCGATCAGCATGAAGATGGTGGTCAGCGCGCCGGCCCAGGTGCTGCGAAAACGAAACGCCAGCAGGTCGGCCAGCGACGACAGCTGGTAGGTGCGGGTGATCTTGAGGATCGGGTAGAGCAGCACCGGCGCCAGCAGGAAGGCCCCCGACACCCCCAGGTAACAGGCGAGGAAGCCGTAGCCGTACTGGTAGGCCAGGCCGACCGAGCCATAGAAGGCCCAGGCGCTGGCGTAGACGCCCAGCGACAGGGTGTAGGTCAGGGGGTGGCGGATGACCGCGCGCGGGATCAGCCCGCGTTCGCTGATCCAGGCCACGCCGAACAGCACCAGCAGGTAGGCGGCGCTGATCAGGATCATCTGGGTCAGGCTAAAGCTCATCGGCATCTCGTTGGCTCTGCAGGATGAAGGTGACGACGATCAGGATCAGCCAGAGCAGGTAGGGGCGGTACCAGGCACCGGTCGGTTCGATCCACCAGTCCATGATGGCCGGGGAGAACAGGTAGATCCCCACGACCAGAAGCAGGACCAAACGATAGATGTACATGCTGGCCTCGATGGGTTGGGCGCTGCGGGCTTGGACTTATTATTGGCGCAAATGGCTGGGGCGATGCTAGCGGGAATCGGTAGGGTTCGCCAAGGGGTTGAATTTGTTGGGCTTTGATTTTGATATTGCATGTTCTGGCCCTATCGCGGGGCAAGCCCGCTCCCACGATGCCAATGTGGTCTGCGTGGGAGCGGGCTTGCCCCGCGATAGGGCTGGTACTGCCTCAGCGCAATTCAGCCTCGGGCACCGTCATCTGCCGCGTAATGTGCTCCGGCCGCCACTGCTGCCGGGCCACCGCCAGCACCTCGGCCGGGCTGGCCCCCGCCAGTGCCGGATCCGCCTCCTGCCCCAATGCCCGCAGGGCTCGCAGCAGCAACGGCGTCGCCTGGTCCGCCTCCAGCGGTGGTGAGCGGTACGACTTGCCCAGCTTGTGCCCGTCCGGCTGCACGATCAATGGAATGTGCAGGTAACGTGGCTGCGAGAACCCCAGCAACTCTTGCAGGTACAGCTGGCGCGGCGTGTTGTCCAGCAGGTCGGCGCCGCGCACGATATCGGTGACACCCTGCCAGGCATCGTCCAGCACCACCGCCAGTTGATAGGCATACAGCCCGTCGCGACGCTGGATGACGAAGTCGCCCACCTCGCGGCCCAGGTGTTGCTCGAACGAGCCCTGGACCCGGTCGCTGAATCGGTAGATCAGCTCCGGCACCCGCAGACGGATCGCCGCGCCTTCGCGGGCGTGCCCGGCGTTGCGGCAAAAGCCCGGGTAGATGCCGTTGTGTCCTTCCAGCTGCTTGCGCGAGCAGGTGCAGGCATAGGCCAGCCCCATGTTGAACAGGCGGTCGACCACCGCGGCATAGGCATCGTGGCGCTGGCTCTGGAACACCACCTCGCCGTCCCACTCCAGCCCGTAACGTTCCAGTGTCTGCAGGATCGCGTCACGGGCGCCGGGCATCTCCCGGGGCGGATCGGTGTCCTCCATGCGCAGCAGCCAGCGACCGTTCACGGCGCGGGCGTCGAGCCAGGAGGCGAGGGCGGCGACCAGCGAGCCGAAGTGCAGGAAGCCGCTGGGGGTGGGGGCGAAGCGGCCGATGTAGCGGGAGTCGTTCATGGATTGCACAGCTATATAAATGAAGACGGGGCGTACCCGTCGTAGAAAGCGGGCTAGCCTGCTTCCACAACCGATACGCCCCGTCTGCGAGGGTCAGGGATCAGCCTTTACCGACAGTCTTTTCCTTCTTCTCCGCAATTTCCTTGCAGTCGAAGCACAGGTCGGCGGTCGGACGGGCCTCGAGGCGGCGCAGGCCGATCTCGATGCCGCAGGAGTCGCACCAGCCGTACTCGTCGGCCTTGATCTTGTCGAGGGTCTTGTCGATCTTCTTGATCAGCTTGCGTTCGCGATCGCGGTTGCGCAGCTCCAGGGCGAATTCTTCTTCCTGGCTGGCACGGTCCGCCGGGTCGGGGAAGTTGGCTGCTTCGTCCTTCATGTGGTCCACGGTGCGATCCACACTGACCATCAGCTCGCCTTTCCAGGCATTGAGGAGCTTGGTGAAGTGCTTCTTCATGGGCTCGCCCATGTACTCCTCACCCTTGGTCTCTACGTAGGGTTCGACACCGTACATGGTCTGGACTTTTTGCTTTTCTACGGTGGACATGAATAGACCGCCTCTCACTCATCTGATCCAATGCGCAGGCTGCTTCCATCTCCGGCGCCCGCCGGCCCTGCGACTGCGAGCCGCCGAACTTACCAGATAGATCCAGGGTGCGCTACCCCGCCCTATGCCTGCTTTTGACAGCGGCTTGACCGGCGCGTTCGTTGGCGTGCACAGGTAGAATCACCAGTTTAGACCCAATTGAGAGAAGGCCCATGGCTCAGCCACACAGTGCGCGCAGTCGCGCCATCGAACCCTTCCACGTCATGGCCCTGCTGGCCCGTGCCAACGAGCTGCAAGCCGCAGGCCACGACGTGATCCACCTCGAGATCGGCGAGCCGGACTTCACCACCGCCGCGCCGATCGTCGCCGCCGGTCAGGCCGCCCTGGCCGCCGGGCACACCCGCTACACGGCGGCCCGTGGGCTGCCGCAGCTGCGCGAGGCGATCGCCGGGTTCTATGGCCAGCGCTACGGTGTGGACCTCGATCCGGAGCGCGTGCTCATCACTCCGGGCGGCTCCGGCGCGCTGCTGCTGGCCAGCAGCCTGCTGGTCGATCCGGGCAAGCACTGGCTGCTGGCCGACCCGGGTTATCCGTGCAACCGGCATTTCCTGCGCCTGGTCGAAGGCGGCGCGCAACTGGTGCCGGTGGGGCCGGACGTCAATTACCAATTGACCGCCGATCTGGTCGATCGCCATTGGGACAAGGACACCGTCGGCGCCCTGGTCGCCTCGCCAGCCAACCCGACCGGCACGGTGCTCGACCGCGACGAGCTGGCCAGCCTTTCCAGGGCCACCCGCGAGCGTCATGGACATCTGGTGGTGGACGAGATCTACCACGGCCTCACCTACGGCATGGACGCGCCGAGCGTGCTGGAAGTGGACGATGAGGCCTTCGTCCTGAACAGTTTTTCCAAATATTTCGGCATGACCGGCTGGCGCCTGGGCTGGCTGGTGGCCCCGCCGTCGGCGGTGGGCGACCTGGAAAAGCTGGCGCAGAACCTCTACATCAGTGCTCCGAGCATGGCCCAGCATGCCGCGCTGGCTTGCTTCGAGCCGCAAACCCTGGCGATCCTCGAGGAGCGCCGCGCCGAGTTCGCTCGCCGCCGCGACTACCTGCTGCCGGCGTTGCGCGGGCTGGGCTTCGGCATCGCCGTGGAACCGCAGGGGGCCTTCTATCTGTATGCCGATATCAGCGCGTTCGGCGGCGATGCCTTCGCGTTCTGCCGGCATTTCCTGGAAACCGAGCACCTGGCGTTCACCCCGGGGCTGGACTTCGGCCGGCATCAGGCCGGTCATCATGTGCGTTTCGCCTACACCCAGAGCCTGCCGCGCCTGGAAGAGGCGGTACAGCGCATCGCCCGTGGCCTGCAGAGCTGGCAGGGCTGACCGATGCAGTTTCCGCCCCTGGAACAGGCGCGCCTGCTGCGCCGCTACAAACGCTTCCTGGCCGACATCGAGCTGGCCAGTGGCGAGCAGATCACCATCCACTGCCCCAACACCGGTTCCATGCTCAATTGCATGCGCGAGGGCGGGCAGGTGTGGTTCAGCCGCTCCAACGACCCCAAGCGCAAGTTGCCCGGTACCTGGGAGATCAGCGAAACGCCCCAGGGCCGTCTGGCCTGCGTCAACACAGGGCGCGCCAACGCCGTGGTGGAAGAGGCGCTGCGCGCCGGCGTGGTCAGCGAGCTGGCCGGTTTCACCACGCTCAAGCGTGAGGTAGCCTATGGCGAGGAGCGCAGCCGGATCGACTTCTACTTGGAGTATGCCGACGGCTCCAAGGCCTATGTCGAGGTCAAGAGCGTAACCCTGGGTTACCCCGACACGCCGGTGGCGGCCTTCCCCGACGCCGTCACCCAGCGCGGCGCCAAGCACCTGCGCGAGCTGGCCGCCCTGGCGCGCCAGGGCATCCGTGCGGTGCAGCTGTATTGCGTGAATCTGACCGGTATCGAGGCCGTGCGCCCTGCCGAGGAGATCGACGCCGCCTATGCCCAGGCCCTGCGCGCCGCCGTGGCGCAAGGGGTCGAGGTACTGGCCTACGGCACGCGCCTGGATGCGCAGCAACTGGTCATCGATCGCCCGCTGCCGGTGCTGCTCAATCCGTGAACCAGATGCCCTGGCTGTCTTCCTGGCAGTCCAGGGCCTCCAGCCATTCGCCCGCGCAGGGGCCGGTGATGCATTCGCCGCTTTCTATCAGGAACTGGGCCCCGTGATGGGCGCACTGGATCAGGCTGGCGCTGTCGTCGAGAAAGCTGTCCGCTGCCCAGTTCAGCGGGATGCCCCGGTGCGGGCAGCGGTTGCGGTAGAGGTGGACCTTGCCCTGGCGGCGCACGCCGAACAGCGGCACGCCGGCTACGCTGAAGGCGCGGCTGTGGCCCTCGGCGAGGTCGTTGGAGGCGCAGAGAAAATGCATTGCAGCGGAGCTTCCGGTTAAGCCGTGTGACAAAGGGATGGCTTGACGCTTCAATGCGAATAATTATCAAATTGCCCGCATTCGCCGCGCCAGGCTGTCTATGGTGCGCACTTGTGCCGCCCGCCACAAGGTGTGCTGCCCGCCCTCTGCAAAGGAATCCGATGATGCGCCGTCCCGCTGCCTTGATTGCCCTGTGCGCCGGTCTTGCCCTGTCCGCCCAAACCATGGCCGCCGAGCTTCCGCAGCGCTGGGTCAGCGCCGGTGGCGCCCTGAGCGAGTGGATCAGCGCCCTGGGCGGCGAGCAGCGGCTGGTCGGTGTCGACACCACCAGCCAGCACCCCGAGTCGCTCAAGGCGCTGCCCAGCATCGGCTACCAGCGCCAGTTGTCGGCCGAGGGCATCCTCAGCCTGCGCCCCGATGTGCTGGTGGGTACCGAGGAAATGGGGCCGCCGCCGGTGCTGGCGCAGATCCGCAAGGCCGGGGTGCGGGTCGAGCTGTTCTCCAGCAAGGCCGAGGTCGGCGCGGTGGACGAGAACCTCAAGCACCTGGGGGCGTTGCTCGGTGACGAGCAGAAGGCCGAGGCGCTGGCCGCCGACTATCGCCGGCAACTGGAGGCGCTGCACAAGCAGGTCGAACAGGCTAAGGCCGGGCACCAGGCGCCCGGTGTCCTGCTGCTGGTCGGCCATGCTGGCGCCAAGCCGATGATCGCGGGGCAGGGTACTGCCGGGGACTGGGTGCTGCGCCAGGCAGGAGGCCGCAACCTCGCCGATCACCAGGGCTACAAGAACTTCTCTGTGGAGGCCCTCGCCGCGCTGAATCCGGACGTGGTGGTGGTCTCCGACCGGGCCCTCAGCGGCGAGCAGGCCCTGCAGGCACTGATCAAGGAAAACCCGGCCCTGGCGACTTCGCGCGCGGTGCGCGACAAGCGCCTGCTATCGTTCGACCCGACGCTGCTGGTCGGTGGCCTGGGCCCGCGCCTGCCCGCCACCCTGCATGAGCTGGCCGCCAGTTTTTATCCTGCCGCCAAGGCCAGCTTCAACCCATGAGGCAGCGGGTTCGACCACGTACGCTGTTCATTACCCTGGCGTTGCTATGCCTGCTCGCGGTCTGGCTGTCGCTGGCGCTGGGCCCGGTCAGCCTGCCGTTGCTCGACACCCTGCGCGCCGGCCTGCGCCTGATTGGCTTGCCGGTATCCGGCGAGGGCCTGGAGCAGGCCGAGATGATCCTCGGCCAGATCCGCCTGCCGCGCACCCTGCTGGGGCTGGCGGTCGGTGCCGTGCTGGCGTTGTCCGGCGTGGCGATGCAGGGGCTGTTTCGCAACCCGCTGGCCGACCCGGGGCTGGTCGGCGTTGCCAGCGGCGCCGCCCTGGGCGCGGCTGTGGCGATCGTCGGCGGCAGTTGGCTGGGTGGCATTCCCGACTGGTTCGCGCCTTACCTGTTGTCGCTCTGCGCCTTCGTCGTCGGCCTGGGCGTGACGGCGATGGTCTACCGCCTGGGGCGGCGTGACGGCCAGACCAACGTGGCCACCATGCTCCTGGCCGGTATCGCCATGACCGCGCTGGGCGGCTCGGCGGTGGGGCTGTTCACCTACCTGGCCGACGACGCCTCCCTGCGCACCCTGACGTTCTGGAACCTGGGCAGCCTCAACGGTGCTAGCTACGAGCGGCTCTGGCCCTTGCTGCTGGTGGCTGCCGCCGTGGCCCTGTGGCTGCCGCGCCGGGCACAGGCGCTCAACGCGTTGCTGCTGGGCGAGTCGGAAGCCCGTCACCTGGGCATCGAGGTCGAGGGGCTCAAGCGCGAACTGGTGTTCTGCACGGCGCTGGGCGTTGGGGCGGCGGTTGCCGCCGCCGGCCTGATCGGCTTCATCGGCCTGGTGGTACCGCACCTGGTGCGGCTGGTGGCCGGGCCGGATCACCGGGTGCTGTTGCCAGCGTCGCTGCTGGCGGGCGGCACTCTGCTGCTGTTCGCCGACCTGATCGCGCGCCTGGCCCTGGCCCCGGCGGAATTGCCGATCGGCATTGTCACCGCGTTCATCGGGGCGCCATTCTTCCTGTTCCTGTTGGTGAAGGTGCGCAGCTGATGCTCGACGTCCAAGGGCTCTCCCTCAAGCGCGGTGGCAGCCTGGTGCTGCACGACATCAACCTGACGCTGCGGCCCGGGCAGGTTCTTGGCGTGCTCGGGCCGAACGGCGCCGGCAAGAGCAGCCTGCTCGGTGCCCTGTGTGGCGAACTGGCGCCAAGCACCGGGCAGGTCCGCCTCGATGGTCGTGGTCTGGAGGGGTGGTCGGGCCAGGAACGGGCACGGCGACTGGCGGTGTTGCCGCAGGTGTCCAGCCTGGGCTTTGCGTTCAGTGTCGAGGAGGTGGTCGGCTTAGGTCGACTTCCCCATGCCAGCGGCCGTCAGCGTGACCGGGAGATCGTCGAGGCGGCGCTGGCGGCGGCGGATGCAGGGCATCTGGTCGAGCGCAGCTACCTGGCGCTGTCCGGCGGCGAACGCCAGCGCGTGCATCTGGCGCGGGTGCTGGCCCAGCTGTGGCCCGGCGAGCCGGGTACCACGCTGCTGCTCGACGAGCCCACCTCTGCGCTCGACCCGCTGCACCAGCACACCACGCTGCAAGCTGTGCGCAGCTTCGCCGACCGTGGCGCGGCGGTGCTGGTCATCCTGCATGACCTGAACCTGGCGGCGCGCTACTGTGACCATATCCTGCTGCTGGAGCAGGGCCGCTGCCATGCCCTGGACACGCCGCAACAGGTGCTGACGCCGGCGGCGCTGCGGGCAGTGTTCGGTATCGATGTCCTGGTCCAGCCGCACCCGGAGCGCGGCCATCCGCTGATTATCACTCGCTAAGAGGCTTTCGCCATGCGCCATCCCCTGCTGTCCGGCCTGTCCATCTGCCTGGTGCTGGCGCTGGGCGGTTGCCAGGCGAGCCTGCCACCCGTGCCGGCCTGGCAGGGCACCGAGGGCCGTGACAACGCCCAGTTGGGGCGGATCATCGAATTGTCCAGCGGTCAGGCCTTGAGCCCTGGGCAGCTGGTCCAGCGCCTGGCCGATGCGCCACGGGTGCTGGTGGGTGAAAAGCACGACAACCCCGACCACCATCGCCTGCAGCTCTGGTTGCTGCGCGCCCTGGAGAGCCGCCGGCCGCAGGGCAGCCTGCTGCTGGAGATGCTCGAGCCGCAGCAGCAGGCCCTGGTCGATGCGCAGAAGGGCAAGGCCTCGCCGGCAGCCGACCTGCCCAAGGCCCTCGACTGGCAACCCGGCTGGGACTGGGCGCTGTATGGGTCGATCGTCCGCGAGGCCCTGGGCCAACCCTACCCGCTGCTGGCCGCGAACCTGTCACCGGAGGAGGTCCGCCAGGCCTATCGCCAGCCAGTGACACCGCCGGGCGAGCGCTCCAATGCGCCGGCCGTGGTGCAGGCGCTGCTGGCCCAGGTGCGCGCTGGCCACTGCAACCTGCTGCCGGAAAGCCAGCTGCCGGCCATGTTGGCGGTGCAGCAGCAGCGCGACCGACGCATTGCCGAGCGGCTGCTGGCAGCGCCGCAACCGGCACTGTTGCTTACCGGCAGCTACCATGCGCGCAAGGACCTGGGCGTGCCCCTGCATCTGACCGACCTCGACGCCAAGGCCGAGGGCAAGGTGCTGTTGCTGACGGAAGTGGGAGAGACGGTCGAGCCGGGCATGGCCGACTTCGTCTGGTACACCCCGGCGACGCCGGAGCAGGACTACTGCGCCCAACTGCGCAAGGCGCACTGAATCGCGGGCAAAAAAGACCCGGCAAAGTGCCGGGTCAATAACCGTGATTAGCCTGATGAGGAGATAATCTGAGCGTCCGAACCAGGGAGCATTCAGGTTACCCAACCGGTCTCGCGACCAGTTGTGATAATCATAACGATTCTCATTTCGGCGTCAATGCCTTTTGCGAATTATTTTTCGTTTTTCTGTGCCGGGCATTTCGCGTCGAGCTGTTGATTCAGCGCCTGCTTGCGTTCGGCCGGCAGGTCGTTCCAGTGCATGTCCAGCAGGGCCCCCTCGATGGCGTACAACAACACCTTCGAAGCCCGGAATCCTCGCGTTCTCACGGCTTGATAGGCACCCACCGCGCCGAGCCGGCGCAGGTCCGAAGCACTGTGGATACCGACGGCGTGCAGCCATTGCGCAGAGGTCTTGCCAAGGTTTTTCAGATGCTGCAATTCATCGTTCATCGAGCCTCCTTGCGATGGCTGAACGGGTCGTGGGGATAAATCGCGAGCAGGTCAATGAGGAGTGTAGCGGGGGTTGTGAATAACGCGGCCTTTTGCCATCGGGGCCGACGGGATGCAGTACTTTCGCTGGATGGGACCCTACTGGGAGCGGGTTGCGTGGGAGCGGGCTTGTCCCGCGATGGCGATCGCTGGGGCAGACGCTATCGCGGGGCAAGCCCGCTCCCACAAAGTTCCCATCCACAGCCTGGCGCAGGCCAGCCACTTAGCCTTGGCGAGCGCTGCGATAACGCATCCGCGTCCCGAACTTCACCGACATCAGGATCTCGTCGGCGCTGAGCTCGGCCGGGAAGTAGGTCCCGGAGATCTGCGCATGGGCGAGGCTGGCGCCCTCCAGGCCGTTTTCGCGCAGGTCGAGCCCTCGCAGGTCGGCGGCGCGAAAGTAGGCGTCGGTGAAGTCGATGCCGCGCACGTCCAGGTCGCGCAGGTCGAGGCCGCGGAAATCACCGCCGCGAAAGTCGATAGTCGAATCGCTGGGCTTCTCGCGGTTGAACGCCGCGATCTTCTCGTCGCGGATCATCGAGTACAGGACGTTGTCCAGCTGACGGGGCTGATTCATGGCGGCGCCTCCTCCGTGGGGTGTGATGATATTGTAATGACATCACTGGAGGGGCGCCGGACTTCAGGCGTGAACTGTCGACTGCTTCACGCCTTGTGGCTCAAAGGCCGGGCAGGTGCTGGCGGATCTGCTCGATCAGCTGGTCCATGCTGGCGCTTTCCTGGGTGTTCACGCGCTTGCTGTGCTTCTGCTCCTCGGCATCCAGCGGGTCGCGGCTGGCCTGCTGCGCCTGGATCACTTCCAGGGTGGCGTCCGAAGGGTCGATGGCTTCGGCCTGGCGCTGGGCCAGCCAGCTGGCGATCACCGCGTCGGGGGCCTGGCAGTCGAGAATCAGGAACGGCACGCCGGTCTCGCTGGCGACGTCCGCCGCCGCCTTGCGCTGCTCGTGCTTGAGGTAGGTGGCATCGAGCACTACCGGGAAACCGGCATGCAGGATGATCGCCGCCAGCTCATGCAGGCGCTGGTAGGTGGCGATGCTGGCTTCCTTGTCGTAAATGCCAGCCTCGAGCTGACCGGCGTCGGCTGCCGACTGCTTGCCGAACAGGCGCTTGCGCTCCACGTCCGAACGCACGCGTACGGCGCCCAGGGCCTCGACCAGGCGCATCGCCACATGGCTCTTGCCCACGGCCGAGACACCCTGAGTGACGGCCAGCAGGCGCGAAGGGATGGCGCTGTAGCTTTCGGCCAGGTTGGCGTAGTTGCGGTAGGTGCGCAGGGTGGTGGCGCGCTGCACGCCGTCGGCGTCGGGCGACAGGCTGAACAGCGCGACCTTGGCCCGCACCAGGGCGCGGTAGGCCTTGTAGAAGTTCAGCAGCTCCAGGCCTTCGTAGTCGCCGGTCAGCTCCAGGTACTGGCTGATGAAGCGCCGCGACAGGCACTTCAGGCCGCGGTCCTCGAGGTCCATGGCCAGGAAGCCGACGTCGGCGTAGACGTCGGTCAGGCGGAACGGCTCGTTGAACTCGATGCAGTCGAAGATCACCACCTTGCCGTCGATCAGGGTGGCGTTGCCCAGGTGGATGTCGCCGTGGCATTCACGGATGAAACCATTGGCCTTGCGCGCCTCGAGCAGGCCGTGCAGGCGCTTGAAGCTGTCCTGGGCCCAGGCCTGCAGGTTGTCCAGTTGCTGCAGGTCGGCCTTGTCGGTCAGGAACGGGCGGATCTGCTCGAAGTTCTGCTCCACCGGCGCCATGACCGCGTCCGGGGTGCCCAGCGGATGGTCGACCGGCACGTTCGGCGCCTGCAGGTGGAACTCGGCGATCTGCCGGGCCATCTGGTCGATGTGACCGGCGTTCAGCTCGCCGTTGGCCTGCAGGGTGCTGAGCATCTGGTCCTGGGGGAACTGGCGCATCTTCAGCGCGTACTCGATCGCCGGGCCTTCGCCGCCGATCTGCGGGGCCTCGACGCTGCCGGTGATCGGCAGCACTTCCAGATACAGGCCTTCGGTCAGGCGCTGGTTCAGCCGCAGCTCTTCGTTACAAAAATGCCCGCGCTGGTCGAGGCCGGTGAAGTCGAGGAAGCCGAAGTTCATCGGCTTCTTGATCTTGTAGGCGTACTCGCCGGTGAGCAGCACCCAGGAGATGTGCGTCTCGATGAGCTGGAAGCCCGCGACAGGGTGCGGATAGAGGGCGGGGTTCTGCAGCGCGCTGATCAGGGCTTGGCTCACGGATCATCCTTCAGGGGTCAGGGAATTCGAATCGGACATTATGGTCAATGGTGCCGTCCCTGCAAACCGCCGTAGGCGTCTGCCCCCCTTTTCCAAAGTGCGTATAATCCGCCGCCATGACACGTACCCGAAATTCCCGCACCTCTAAAAAACGCCCGACCGGCCGCGCCCGCGCCTGGCTGGGCTGGGCACTCAAGCTCAGCCTGGTCGGCCTGGTGGTGATCGCCGGCTTCGCGGTCTACCTCGATGCGACGGTCCAGGAGAAGTTCTCCGGCAAGCGCTGGACCATCCCGGCCAAGGTGTATGCCCGGCCGCTGGAGCTGTTCGTCGGCCAGAAACTGAGCCGCAACGACTTCCTCACCGAACTCGACGCTCTCGGTTACCGCCGTGAAAGCGCGGCCAACGGCCCTGGCGCGGCGTCGGTCAACGGCAATACCGTCGATCTCAATACCCGTGGCTTCCAGTTCTATGAGGGCATGGAACCGGCGCAGTTCGTGCGCGTGCGCTTCTCCGGCGACTATGTCGCGGGCCTCAGTGGCGCCAATGGCGGCAAGCTCGACGTGGTGCGCCTCGAGCCGCTGATGATCGGCGGCATCTACCCGAAGAACCTCGAAGACCGCATCCTGGTCAAGATCGACCAGGTGCCGCCGTACCTGGTGGAAACCCTGATCGCCACCGAAGACCGCGACTTCTACAGCCACTTCGGCGTATCGCCCAAGTCCATCGCCCGGGCGGTGTGGGTCAACACCTCCTCGGGCGCCATGCGCCAGGGTGGCAGTACCCTGACCCAACAGTTGGTGAAGAACTTCTTCCTCACCAACGAGCGTAGCCTCAGTCGCAAGCTGACCGAAGCGATGATGTCGGTGCTCCTGGAAGTGCACTATGACAAGCGCGAGATCCTCGAGGCCTACCTGAACGAAGTGTTCATCGGCCAGGATGGCCAGCGCGCGGTGCACGGCTTCGGCCTGGCCAGCCAGTTCTTCTTCAGCCAGCCGCTGCAGGAACTCAAGCTGCACCAGATCGCCCTGCTGGTCGGCATGGTCAAGGGCCCGTCCTACTACAACCCACGCCGCCACCCCGAGCGCGCCCTGCAACGGCGCAACCTGGTGCTCGACCTGCTCGCCGAGCAGGGCGTGGCCACCCAGGAAGTAGTCGACGCGGCGAAGAAGATGCCGCTGGGCGTGACCAAGCGCGGCAGCCTGGCCGACAGCTCGTTCCCGGCCTTCCTCGACCTGGTCAAGCGTCAGCTGCGCCAGGACTACCGCGACGAAGACCTGACCGAAGAAGGCCTGCGCATCTTCACCAGTTTCGACCCGATCCTGCAGATGAAGGCCGAGACCGCCATGAGCGAGACCTTCAAGCGCCTGGCCGGGCGCAAGGGCGCCGACGAAGTGGAATCGGCGATGGTCGTCACCAACCCCGAGACCGGTGAAGTGCAGGCGCTGATCGGCAGCCGCCAGTCGGGCTTCGCCGGCTTCAACCGCGCCATCGACGCCGTGCGGCCGATCGGCTCGCTGGTCAAGCCGGCGGTCTACCTGACCGCGCTGGAGCAACCGAGCAAGTTCACCCTGACCAGCTGGGTGCAGGACGAGCCGTTCTCGGTCAAGGGTGCCGACGGCCAGGTGTGGCGCCCGCAGAACTACGATCGCCGCCCCCATGGCACCATCTACCTGTACCAGGGCCTGGCCAACTCCTACAACCTGTCGACCGCCAAGCTAGGCCTGGAAGTCGGCGTGCCCAACGTGATCAAGACCATCGGTCGGCTCGGCGTACAGGTCGACTGGCCGGCATTCCCGTCGATGCTGCTGGGCGCCGGCGGCATGTCGCCGATGCAGGTGGCGACCATGTACCAGACCATCGCCAACGGCGGCTTCAACACGCCGATGCGCGGTATCCGCAGCGTGCTCACCGCCGAAGGCGAGCCGCTCAAGCGCTATCCGTTCCAGATCCAGCAGACCTTCGACCCGGGTTCGATCTACCTGGTGCAGAACGCCATGCAGCGGGTGATGCGCGAAGGCACCGGCCGCTCGGTGTACAGCGTGCTGCCGAGCTCGCTGACCCTGGCGGGCAAGACCGGTACCAGCAACGACTCGCGCGATAGCTGGTTCTCCGGTTTCAGCCAGGACTTGCTGGCGGTGGTCTGGCTGGGCCGCGACGACAACGGCAAGACGCCGTTCACCGGTGCCACCGGCGCGCTGCAGGTGTGGACCAGCTTCATGAAGAAGGCCGACCCGCTGCCGCTGGACATGCCGCAGCCGGACAACGTGGTGCAGGCCTGGATCGATCCGTACAGCGGCCAGGGTTCCGACGGCAGCTGTCCGGGAGCGGTGCAGATGCCGTATATTCGTGGCAGTGAACCGCCCGCTGGCGCCACCTGTGGTGGCGAGCAGAACCCGGCCGAAGAGGTGATGGACTGGGTCAAGGGCTGGATGAATTGAGCGCGAGCTTCTGAAGAGGGTGTGAAGTGAACAAGTGGTGGATTCCTGCCGTGGCGGCAGTGACCGTGCTGCACGGCTGTGCCAGCGTCCCGCGTGGCAACATTCCGGTGGTCGATTCGAGCACCCGGGTCTCCAACAGCGAGCGCGTCTCGGCCAACCGCACGTCGGCCTATCCGACCAGTGGTGGCAGCAGCCAGGCCCGGTCGTTGCCGGAAGACTCCGGCGTCACCGTGATGATCCCGCAGGGGACCGGCGGCGCGCCGATCCAGTCGTTCCCGGCAGGTACCGGCCCGGCGCCGATCAGCACTGGGCCGATCACCCCGGGTCCGGTCAGCAGCGGCCCGATCAGCACCAACCCCAACCCGATCGCCGACGAGCCGTTCGACATCGCCTCGATGAGCAACCCGGCGCCGGTCACCAGCGCGCCCACCGGGATTCCGCGGGGCAATGTCTCCGGCGGCGGCCTGTCCGCCGACGAACAGCTCGACGGCCCGGTGCTGGCGCTGCTGACCACCGCCCAGCAGCAGCAGGGCAGTGGCGACTTCAACGGCGCCGCGTCGAGCCTGGAGCGTGCCCAGCGCATCGCCCCGCGTGAGCCGCAGGTGCTGTTCCGCCTGGCCCAGGTGCGCCTGTCGCAGGGCGACGCCGCGCAGTCCGAGCAGCTCGCGCGCCGCGCCCTGACCTACGCCAACGGTCGTCCCGACCTGCAGGCCCAGCTGTGGAACACCATCGCCCAGGCCCGCGAGAAGCAGGGTGACAGCGCCGGCGCGGCCCTGGCGCGGCAGAAGGCACGGGTCAACCTGTGATGGAACAGCGCATCCTCGATATCGCCGACCATCTGCTGCTGATCGAGCGCGAACTCAAGGTCCAGGGCTGGTGGAGCGATGTCGCGCCCAGCGCCGAGGCGCTGGCCAGCGTGGTGCCGTTCGCCGTCGACAGCATGGCCTTCGAGCAGTGGCTGCAGTGGATCTTCCTGCCGCGGATGAAACTGATCCTCGAGCACGGACACCCGCTGCCCAATGCCTCGGGCATCCTGGTCATGGCCGAGACGGTGTTTGTCGACCGTCCGGAACAAAGCCGCGCGCTACGGCGCTTGTTGGCAGAATTCGACCAATTGATCAGCCCCTCCGCCTGATTTCTTCTCTTTTTCCTTCAAGGGCCGCAGATTGTGGCCCTTTTTTATGAAAATCTTCTTAAATCTGCTGCTGTGAGCCTTTTTAGTGGCTGCAGTGATTCATCTTGCCGAAAAATTGGCAATAATTTCTCTTGACTTGTGCGCGCCGAATCACAAGAATCCAGATTCCGCTGTAGAGGGACTGCCAGAAGCAGACCCGCTAAGCAGATCATGAGGCGCACACCCGCGCCGACTTGTAACACCCCGCAACGCGTTACCTCGCGCTGGGTGGGAAGGCCCGCAACACACCAGGGCACTCCCAATACTTGCTCAGTCAGTGCTGACGTTCGCTCATGCTCTGCTTGGCAGTAAACCTATTAAGACCCGCTCAGTGAGGGCGGTATTCTGGCGTTTTAGAGGTGAACAACGTGGAGCTTTTATCTGGCGCTGAGATGGTCGTCCGCTTCTTGCGTGACGAAGGCGTTAAGCACATCTACGGGTACCCTGGTGGTGCTCTCCTTCATGTTTACGATGCCCTGTTCAAGGAACCGGAAGTCCAGCACATCCTGGTCCGTCACGAACAGGCTGCCACCCATATGGCGGACGGTTACGCCCGTGCCACCGGCAAGGCCGGCGTGGTACTGGTGACTTCCGGTCCAGGCGCGACCAATGCCATTACCGGCATTGCCACCGCCTACATGGATTCCATTCCGATGGTCATCCTGTCTGGCCAGGTGCCCAGCACCATGGTCGGCACCGACGCATTCCAGGAAACCGACATGATCGGTATCTCCCGGCCGATCGTGAAGCACAGCTTCATGATCAAGCACGCCTCGGAAATCCCCGAAGTCCTGAAAAAAGCCTTCTATCTTGCGCAGTCCGGCCGTCCCGGCCCGGTAGTGGTCGACATTCCAAAAGATATGACCAACCCGGCCGAGAAGTTCGAGTACATCTACCCGAAAAAGGTCAAGTTGCGTTCGTATAGCCCGGCTGTTCGTGGTCACTCCGGGCAGATCCGCAAGGCGGCCGAGATGCTCCTGGCGGCCAAGCGCCCGATCGTCTACTCCGGCGGTGGCGTGATCCTCGGCGGCGGCTCCGAAGCCCTTACCGAAATCGCCAAGACGCTGAACCTGCCGGTCACCAACACCCTGATGGGCCTCGGTGGCTTCCCGGGCACCGATCGCCAGTTCCTCGGCATGCTCGGCATGCACGGCAGCTACACCGCCAACATGGCCATGCACCACGCCGACGTGATCTTCGCCGTCGGTGCGCGTTTCGACGACCGCGTGGTCAACGGCCCGGCCAAGTTCTGCCCGAACGCCAAGATCATCCACATCGACATCGACCCGGCGTCGATCTCCAAGATGATCAAGGCCGACGTGCCGATCGTCGGCCCGGTCGAGAGCGTGTTGAGCGAGATGCTCACCATCCTCAAGGAAATCGGCGAGCAGCCCGACAAGGCGGCGCTGGATGCCTGGTGGAAGCAGATCGACGAATGGCGCGGCGACGGTGCGCTGTTCCCCTACGACAAGGGCGACGGCAACATCATCAAGCCGCAACAGGTGATCGAGACCTTGTGCGAAGTGACCCAGGGCGATGCCTTCGTCACCTCCGACGTCGGCCAGCATCAGATGTTCGCGGCGCAGTACTACCGCTTCAACAAACCCAACCGCTGGATCAACTCCGGTGGCCTGGGCACCATGGGCTTCGGTTTCCCGGCGGCCATGGGCGTCAAGCTCAACTTCCCCGACCAGGACGTGGCCTGCGTTACCGGTGAAGGCAGCATCCAGATGAACATCCAGGAGCTGTCCACCTGCATGCAGTACGGCCTGCCGGTGAAGATCGTCAACCTGAACAACGGTGTGCTGGGCATGGTCCGCCAATGGCAGGACATGTCCTACAACGGTCGCCACTCGCACTCCTACGTCGAGTCGCTGCCGGACTTCGTCAAGCTGGCCGAGGCCTATGGCCATGTGGGCATCCGCATCACCAGCCTGAAAGACCTCAAGCCGAAACTGGAAGAGGCTTTCGCGATGAAGGACCGCCTGGTGTTCATCGACATCGCGGTCGACCGGACCGAGCACGTCTATCCGATGCAGATCAAGGACGGCTCGATGCGTGACATGTGGCTGAGCAAGACGGAGCGTACCTGATATGCGGCACATCATCTCCCTGCTGCTGGAAAACGAACCCGGTGCCTTGTCTCGCGTGGTCGGCCTGTTCTCCCAGCGCAACTACAACATTGAAAGCCTGACCGTGGCACCGACCGAAGACCCGACCCTGTCGCGTCTGACGCTGACCACCGTTGGCCATGACGAAGTGATCGAGCAGATCACCAAGAACCTGAACAAGCTGGTCGAAGTGGTCAAGCTTGTCGACCTCTCGGAAAGCGCCCACATCGAGCGCGAACTGATGCTGGTCAAGGTCAAGGCCACCGGTGCCCAGCGCGCCGAAATCAAGCGCACCACGGATATCTTCCGTGGCCAGATCGTCGACGTGACCGCCAGCGTGTACACCGTGCAGCTGAGCGGCACCAGCGACAAGCTGGACAGCTTCATCCAGGCCATCGGCACCGCATCGATTCTCGAAACCGTGCGCAGTGGCGTCACCGGCATTGCCCGTGGCGACAAAGTGCTCAGCATCTAACTTCAAAAACTAGCGATGGCTCCGCTGGGGCCGAGATATAACAGGGGTATTTCATGAAAGTTTTCTACGATAAAGACTGCGACCTTTCCATCATCCAGGGCAAGAAAGTCGCCATCATCGGCTACGGTTCGCAAGGTCACGCCCAGGCGTGCAACCTGAAGGACTCCGGTGTGGACGTTACCGTCGGTCTGCGTAAAGGTTCGGCTACCGTTGCCAAGGCAGAAGCCCATGGCCTGAAAGTGGCTGACGTGGCTACCGCCGTCGCCGCTGCCGACCTGGTCATGATCCTCACCCCGGACGAATTCCAGGGCCAGCTGTACAAGAACGAGATCGAGCCGAACATCAAGAAAGGCGCTACCCTGGCCTTCTCCCACGGCTTCTCGATCCACTACAACCAGGTCGTTCCGCGTGCCGACCTCGACGTGATCATGATCGCGCCGAAGGCCCCGGGCCACACCGTGCGCTCCGAGTTCGTCAAGGGCGGCGGCATCCCTGACCTGATCGCCATCTACCAGGACGCCTCGGGCAACGCCAAGAACGTCGCCCTGTCCTACGCCGCTGGCGTCGGTGGCGGCCGTACCGGCATCATCGAAACCACCTTCAAGGACGAGACCGAAACCGACCTGTTCGGTGAGCAGGCCGTTCTGTGCGGCGGTACCGTCGAGCTGGTCAAGGCCGGTTTCGAAACCCTGGTCGAAGCGGGCTACGCCCCGGAAATGGCCTACTTCGAGTGCCTGCACGAGCTGAAGCTGATCGTCGACCTCATGTACGAAGGCGGTATCGCCAACATGAACTACTCGATCTCCAACAACGCCGAGTACGGTGAGTACGTCACCGGCCCTGAAGTCATCAACGAAGAATCCCGCAAGGCCATGCGCAATGCCCTCAAGCGCATCCAGGACGGCGAGTACGCGAAGATGTTCATCAGCGAAGGCGCCACCAACTATCCTTCGATGACCGCCAAGCGCCGCAACAACGCCGCCCACGGCATCGAAATCATCGGCGAGCAACTGCGTTCGATGATGCCGTGGATCTCGGCCAACAAGATCGTCGACAAGACCAAGAACTGAGTCTTGCGTCGATAAATGAAAAACGCGGCTTCGGCCGCGTTTTTTCGTTTGCGCGGTCAGCTTCTGGTATAAAGCGACCAGTGGCTCGCTGTTAGAACGGTTTTGCCGAGCCCATGTCGAACATATTCCACCCTGTTGCAAGGTACTTTTCATGAGCGAACGTCCCGAAGAGCCGAACAAGCCCTCCGACGCCGAAAGCCTGCTACCTATCGATGAACATGTCGAAGAAGGCCACGATGCCGAAGGGCGCAAGGTGCGTCACCGCGGTATCTATCTGCTGCCCAACCTGTTCACCACCGCGAACCTGTTCGCCGGCTTCTATTCCATCATCAGCTCGATGAGCGCGCAGAGCGCCCTGAGCGCGGGTGATCCGCGGGAGGCGAGCAAGTATTTCGCCTTCGCCGCCATCGCGATCTTCGTCGCCATGGTCCTCGACGGCCTCGACGGCCGCGTGGCTCGCATGACCAATACGCAAAGTGCCTTCGGTGCCGAGTACGACTCGCTGTCGGACATGGTCGCCTTCGGCGTGGCGCCGGCGTTGCTGGCGTTCGGCTGGGCCCTGGGCGACATGGGCAAGGTGGGCTGGATGGTCGCCTTCATCTATGTGGCTGGCGCCGCGCTGCGCCTGGCACGCTTCAACACCCAGGTCGGCACCGCCGACAAGCGTTACTTCATCGGCCTGGCCAGCCCGGCGGCGGCCGGCGTGGTGGCCGGTACCGTCTGGGCGTTCAGCGACTACGGCATCCAGGGCTCCAAGCTGTCGTTCCTGGTGGCGCTGCTGGTGGCGGCTGCGGGCATGCTGATGGTCAGCAACATCAAGTACAACAGCTTCAAGGAGCTCGACCTCAAGGGCCGCGTGCCCTTTGTCGCGATCCTGGCCGTGGTGCTGGTGTTCGCCGTGGTGTTCAGCGATCCGCCGCGCATCCTGCTGCTGATCTTCCTCGCCTACGCCGCGTCGGGGCCGATCCAGTTCCTGTTGCGGGCGCGCCGTCGTAAATCCTGACAAGGATTTAATCGCGGAATAACCTGCCGGCTCCATAGTCTTACGTGTACATCAGTGACCCGTACTGTGGAGCCGCCATGCTCATCAAGCTTCCCCGATCCAGCGACTGCAAGTCGTCCGAGATCACCCCCGAAGGTTTCTACCTCTCCCGTCGCAAGTTGCTGGGCGCCAGCCTTGCAGGTGCAGCCCTGGGCGCCTTGCCCCGGTTGGGCACCGCGGCGGAGGTTTCCCGCTATGCCGATGTCGAGGCGGGCAGCGCGCCAGGCTGGTTCACCGACAAGCTCGGCGCCACGCGCTGGCAGGCAGTCACCGTCAGTGGCGAGGCGATCACGCCGTTCAAGGACGCCACTCACTACAACAACTTCTACGAGTTCGGGCCCGACAAGGGCGATCCGGCGGCCAATGCCGGCAGCCTGAAGACCGAGCCCTGGAGCCTGGTGGTCGATGGCGAGGTGGCCAAGCCCGGGCGCTATGCGCTGGAGGACTTCATCAAGCCTTACCAGCTCGAGGAGCGGATCTACCGCTTGCGCTGCGTGGAGGCCTGGTCGATGGTGATTCCCTGGCTGGGCTTTCCTTTGGCGGAGGTGCTCAAGCAGGTCGAGCCAACTTCGAAGGCGCGCTATATCCGTTTCGAAACCCTGGAAGACCCCAAGAGCATGCCCGGCCAGCGGTCCGGTTTCGCCCTGATCGACTGGCCCTATGTCGAGGGTCTGCGCCTGGATGAGGCGATGAACCCGCTGGCGATTCTGGCGGTGGGCATGTATGGCCGCGAGCTGCCCAACCAGAACGGCGCGCCATTGCGTCTGGTGGTGCCGTGGAAGTACGGATTCAAGAGTATCAAGTCGATCGTGCGCATCAGCCTGGTGGCGGATCAGCCGCAGACCACCTGGCAGGGGCTGGCGCCGAACGAGTACGGCTTCTATGCCAACGTCAACCCGACGGTCGACCACCCGCGCTGGACCCAGGCCCGGGAGCGTCGCCTGCCCAGCGGGCTGTTCAGTCCCAATGTGCGCGATACGCTGATGTTCAACGGCTATGCCGATGAAGTGGCGTCGCTCTATACCGGCCTCGACCTGCGGAAGAATTACTGATGCGTTATCCCTGGCTGCGCCTGGCGATCTTCGTGACTGGTTGCCTGTTCCCCGTATGGTGGCTGTACGAGGCGGCCATGGGGCTGCTTGGTCCTGATCCGGGCAAGATCATGGTGGACCGTCTCGGGCAGGGGGCGCTGATCTTTCTCTTGATTACCCTGAGCATGACGCCGCTGCAGCGGCTGACGGGGTGGTCGGGGTGGATCGTGGTGCGGCGCCAGCTGGGGCTGTGGTGCTTTGCTTATATAGTGCTGCACATGACGGCGTACATGGTGTTCATCCTGGGGCTGGATTGGGGGCAGTTCGGCGTCGAGCTGCGCAAGCGGCCCTACATCATTGTCGGTGCCTTGGGTTTTCTTGGGCTGCTGGCACTGGCGGTCACCTCCAACCGGTATAGCCAGCGACGCCTTGGCGCACGGTGGAAGAAGCTGCACCGGCTGGTCTATGTGATCCTCGGGTTGGGCTTGTTGCACTTCCTGTGGATCGTGCGCTCGGACTTGAAGGAATGGGCGGTGTATGCCGCTATTGGGGTCATCCTTCTGGTGCTGCGTATTCCCCCGGTGTGGCGGCGTGTTCCACGATTGGTCGGGCGGGGGAGGGCGGCTTGAGGGGTGGTTGGAATGGTGCTGGCGCTGTAAGGTGCCTGTCATGGGATTGCGTTGTGTCTCAGAAGTGTTCGCCGTGGTTCCTCTGGCGCCTATGAGATCGAGCGCCGCCCGCGCGGCGCATCGCGGGACAAGCCCGCTCCTACATTTGTTTCGGGCCAGTCAATCCTGTGCCATTACCTGGTCCGCCTTGTTGGTCCGGCGTGGTTTCAGCGTGGTCACCACTGGCACCCCACCTGTCTCACGACATGCACGAAGGCGGGCAGCCATGGCCTGACAGGTTCGGCACGTTGCAACAAATGTAGGAGCGGGCTTGTCCCGCGATGCGCCGCGCGGGCGGCGCTCGATCTGATAGGCGCTGCAAGGGTTGTGGCGAACACCTGGCAGCCCTGACGCGGTCTCTTCCCCCGATATTTCAATTTAATGAAATTAACGGTTGACGCCCTCTCAGATCCCCTTATAATGCGCCCCACTTCCGACGTAGTCGAAACGCAAAACCTCTTTTTAATCAATAGGTTGAATGTTTCAGGTAGTATCGGAGGTGCTTCGATCGCCAGATCGGCAGCGGCGAAAAAGGCAGTTGACAGCAGGTTGTAACGCTGTATGATTCGCCTCCCGCTACGAGAGATCGCAGCGAGTCAAGTGTTTGAAGTGAAACGAAAAACTTCAAAATAAACGCTTGACACGAAATGAGGAGAGCGTAGAATGCGCGCCTCGGTTGAGATGAAAAGCGCTTAACCAAACGCTCTTTAACAAATTGAATCAAGCAATTCGTGTGGGTGCTTGTGAGTGCGGACTGATAGTCGCCAAGATTATCAGCATCACAAGTGACCATG
>NZ_CP144367.1:2077500-5180000 GCF_036549575.1 Pseudomonas sp. LH21 | reverse complement strand
CTAAATACTACTGACTGACCGATAGTGAACCAGTACCGTGAGGGAAAGGCGAAAAGAACCCCGGAGAGGGGAGTGAAATAGAACCTGAAACCGTATGCGTACAAGCAGTGGGAGCCTACTTTGTTAGGTGACTGCGTACCTTTTGTATAATGGGTCAGCGACTTATATTCAGTGGCGAGCTTAACCGAATAGGGGAGGCGTAGCGAAAGCGAGTCTTAATAGGGCGCTTTAGTCGCTGGGTATAGACCCGAAACCGGGCGATCTATCCATGGGCAGGTTGAAGGTTAGGTAACACTGACTGGAGGACCGAACCGACTACCGTTGAAAAGTTAGCGGATGACCTGTGGATCGGAGTGAAAGGCTAATCAAGCTCGGAGATAGCTGGTTCTCCTCGAAAGCTATTTAGGTAGCGCCTCATGTATCACTGTAGGGGGTAGAGCACTGTTTCGGCTAGGGGGTCATCCCGACTTACCAAACCGATGCAAACTCCGAATACCTACAAGTGCCGAGCATGGGAGACACACGGCGGGTGCTAACGTCCGTCGTGAAAAGGGAAACAACCCAGACCGTCAGCTAAGGTCCCAAAGTCATGGTTAAGTGGGAAACGATGTGGGAAGGCTTAGACAGCTAGGAGGTTGGCTTAGAAGCAGCCACCCTTTAAAGAAAGCGTAATAGCTCACTAGTCGAGTCGGCCTGCGCGGAAGATGTAACGGGGCTCAAACCATGCACCGAAGCTACGGGTATCACCTCTGGTGATGCGGTAGAGGAGCGTTCTGTAAGCCTGTGAAGGTGAGTTGAGAAGCTTGCTGGAGGTATCAGAAGTGCGAATGCTGACATGAGTAACGACAATGCGAGTGAAAAACTCGCACGCCGAAAGACCAAGGTTTCCTGCGCAACGTTAATCGACGCAGGGTTAGTCGGTCCCTAAGGCGAGGCTGAAAAGCGTAGTCGATGGAAAACAGGTTAATATTCCTGTACTTCCAGTTATTGCGATGGAGGGACGGAGAAGGCTAGGCCAGCTTGGCGTTGGTTGTCCAAGTTTAAGGTGGTAGGCTGAGATCTTAGGCAAATCCGGGATCTTAAGGCCGAGAGCTGATGACGAGTGCTCTTTAGAGCGCGAAGTGGTTGATGCCATGCTTCCAAGAAAAGCTCCTAAGCTTCAGATAACTGGGAACCGTACCCCAAACCGACACAGGTGGTTAGGTAGAGAATACCAAGGCGCTTGAGAGAACTCGGGTGAAGGAACTAGGCAAAATGGCACCGTAACTTCGGGAGAAGGTGCGCCGGTGAGGGTGAAGCACTTGCTGCGTAAGCCCACGCCGGTCGAAGATACCAGGCCGCTGCGACTGTTTATTAAAAACACAGCACTCTGCAAACACGAAAGTGGACGTATAGGGTGTGACGCCTGCCCGGTGCCGGAAGGTTAATTGATGGGGTTAGCGCAAGCGAAGCTCTTGATCGAAGCCCCGGTAAACGGCGGCCGTAACTATAACGGTCCTAAGGTAGCGAAATTCCTTGTCGGGTAAGTTCCGACCTGCACGAATGGCGTAACGATGGCGGCGCTGTCTCCACCCGAGACTCAGTGAAATTGAAATCGCTGTGAAGATGCAGTGTATCCGCGGCTAGACGGAAAGACCCCGTGAACCTTTACTATAGCTTTGCACTGGACTTTGAGCTTGCTTGTGTAGGATAGGTGGGAGGCTTTGAAGTGGGGACGCCAGTTCTCATGGAGCCATCCTTGAAATACCACCCTGGCAACCTTGAGGTTCTAACTCAGGTCCGTTATCCGGATCGAGGACAGTGTATGGTGGGTAGTTTGACTGGGGCGGTCTCCTCCCAAAGAGTAACGGAGGAGTACGAAGGTGCGCTCAGACCGGTCGGAAATCGGTCGTAGAGTATAAAGGCAAAAGCGCGCTTGACTGCGAGACACACACGTCGAGCAGGTACGAAAGTAGGTCTTAGTGATCCGGTGGTTCTGTATGGAAGGGCCATCGCTCAACGGATAAAAGGTACTCCGGGGATAACAGGCTGATACCGCCCAAGAGTTCATATCGACGGCGGTGTTTGGCACCTCGATGTCGGCTCATCACATCCTGGGGCTGAAGCCGGTCCCAAGGGTATGGCTGTTCGCCATTTAAAGTGGTACGCGAGCTGGGTTTAGAACGTCGTGAGACAGTTCGGTCCCTATCTGCCGTGGACGTTTGAGATTTGAGAGGGGCTGCTCCTAGTACGAGAGGACCGGAGTGGACGAACCTCTGGTGTTCCGGTTGTCACGCCAGTGGCATTGCCGGGTAGCTATGTTCGGAAGAGATAACCGCTGAAAGCATCTAAGCGGGAAACTTGCCTCAAGATGAGATCTCACTGGAGCCTTGAGCTCCCTGAAGGGCCGTCGAAGACTACGACGTTGATAGGTTGGGTGTGTAAGCGCTGTGAGGCGTTGAGCTAACCAATACTAATTGCCCGTGAGGCTTGACCATATAACACCCAAGCAATTTGCAAAGCGCAGATTGCGGTGGTGAAGACGAAAGAACCGAAAGTTCGCAACATCACAAATCGCATATCCGAATTCGCTGGAGTATCCATCTGGATGTTCTGGCAACAGAATTTCTTGACGACCATAGAGCATTGGAACCACCTGATCCCATCCCGAACTCAGCAGTGAAACGATGCATCGCCGATGGTAGTGTGGGGTTTCCCCATGTGAGAGTAGGTCATCGTCAAGATTCATTTCGCAAAACCCCTATCTGCGCGAGCAGGTAGGGGTTTTGTCTTTTCCGCGTAACAGAAACCAACACCGCCCCCTCCTGTAGGAGCGGCCTCGTGCCGCGAAAGGGCCGCAACGCGGCCCCGGCGATATCAGCGTGATGCACAAATCCTGGGTCTGCTACGCAGCCCATTCGCGGCACAAGGCCGCTCCTACAGGGGAGTAGCGTTGTCTGCGGAAAGTGTGACCCGAACACCGATACAGTTCCTCATAATGGCCATCTCCCACAATTCGAGTCGGAACACTAGAATAGAGCCGACGCATCCATTCAGAATGCCTTTATGCCCAACCCTGTCGATCCCGAAGCGCTCGCGCAGATGCCGCTGGACGAGCTCGTGGCCTGCCATGAGTGCGACCTGCTGATGCGCAAGACCACGCTGCAAAATGACGAGAAGGCCCTGTGCCCGCGCTGCGGCTACGAGCTGTATGCCCATCGCCACAACCTGATCAACCGCAGCCTGGCCCTGGTCCTGACCGCGTTGCTGCTGTATGTGCCGGCCAACTTCCTGCCGATCATGCAGTTGCACCTGCTCGGCCAGACCTCCGACGACACCGTCTGGAGCGGTGTGCTTGGCCTGTACAACTCAGAGATGCGCGGCATCGCCGTGGTGGTGTTCCTGTGCAGCATGGCCATCCCATTGCTCAAGCTGCTCTGCCAGTTGATGGTGCTGTTGAGCATCCGCCTGGACTTCGGCCGCAGCTACGGCCTGCTGATCTATCGTATCTATCACCACCTGCGTGAGTGGGGCATGCTCGAGGTCTACTTCATGGGCGTGCTGGTGGCCATCGTCAAGCTGGTCGACCTGGCCGAGCTGAGTATCGGCCTGGGCCTGTTCTGCTTCATCAGCCTGTTGCTGGTGCAGGTGTGGCTCGAGGTGGTCATGTCGCCGCACCAGATCTGGGTGGCCTTGTCGGGGGAGGATGTCCATGCGGGCGATTGATGCAGGCATCCTGGTCTGCAATGAATGTCACGAGCTGAATCGCCAGGAGCCGGACAGCACCTCGCAGGCCTGCACCCGCTGCGGCGCGGTGGTGCATGCCCGGCGCCCCAACAGCATCGTGCGCACCTGGGCGTTGCTGATCACGGCCATGGTGCTCTACATCCCGGCCAATGTGCTGCCGATCATGACCGTCAGCGCCCTCGGCCAGGGCAGCCCGGACACCATCATGTCCGGCGTCATCACCTTGATGAAGCACGGCATGCTGCCGATCGCCGCGGTGGTGTTCATCGCCAGCATCCTGGTGCCGACCTTCAAGCTGGTTGGCATCGCCCTGCTGCTGTACTCGGTGCAGCGCCACCAGCCGCTCTCGGCGCGCCAGCGCATCCTGATGTACCGCTTCATCGAATTCATCGGCCGCTGGTCGATGCTGGACATCTTCGTTATCGCCATCCTGGTGGCGGTGGTGAATTTCGGCCGCATCGCCAGTGTCGAAGCCAACCTGGGCGCCGTCGCCTTCGCCACCGTGGTGATCCTGACGATGCTCGCCGCTTTAACTTTCGATCCCCGACTGATCTGGGACAACACGGAGTCGGATGACGACCATGAGTGATTTGCCTACGGCTAAAACCCGCCCCGCTTCGAACTGGTCGGCCATCTGGATCCTGCCGCTGATTGCCTTGGCGATTGGTGGCTGGCTGGCCTGGAAGGCCTACAGCGATGCCGGTATCGAGATCCAGGTGCGCTTCGAGAGTGGCGAGGGCATCGTCGCCAACAAGACCGAGGTCATCTACAAGGGCATGTCGGTGGGCAAGGTCGTCGCCCTGGTGCTGGATGACAAGGGGGAAAACCGCGGTGTCATCGCCACCATCGAGATGCGCAAGGAGGCAGGACCTCACCTCACCAAGGGCACGCGATTCTGGCTGGTGAAGCCAAGTGTCAGCCTGGCCGGTATTTCGGGGCTGGAAACACTGGTTTCAGGCAACTATATCGCTGTCGATCCGGGGGAGGGCGAGCAGACCAAGCGTTTCACTGCGCTCAAGGAGGCGCCGCCGTTGTCCGATTCCGAGCCGGGCCTGCACCTCACACTCAAGGCCGAGCGCCTGGGCTCGCTCAATCGTGACAGCCCCGTGTTCTACAAGCAGATCCAGGTGGGCCGGGTGAAGAGCTATCGCCTGTCCGAAGACCAGGGCACGGTGGAGATCAAGGTGTTCATCGCCCCGGCCTACGCCAGCCTGGTACGCAAGCACACGCGGTTCTGGAACGCCAGCGGGGTCAGCATCGACGCCGACCTGTCCGGCGTGAAGGTGCGTACCGAGTCGCTGTCGAGCATCGTCGCCGGCGGTATCGCCTTCGCCACGCCGGAAAACCGCAAGGACAGCCCGCCCACCGATCCGAGCCTGCCGTTCCGCCTGTACGAAGACTTCGACGCCGCCCAGGCCGGCATCCGGGTCAAGGTCAAGCTCAGTGACTTCGAGGGGCTGCAGAAGGGGCGCACGCCGGTGCTGTACAAAGGTATCCAGGTGGGAACGCTGAAGGAATTGAAAGTCGAAGGCGATCTCTCCACTGCCATGGCCGAGCTGACCCTCGATCCGCTGGCCGAGGACTACCTGGTCGAAGGCACCCAGTTCTGGGTGGTCAAGCCGTCCATCTCGCTTGCCGGCATCACCGGCCTCGAGGCGTTGGTCAAGGGCAACTACATTGCCGTGCGCCCGGGTGAGCCAGGTGCCAAGCCGCTGCGCGAGTTCGAGGCGCGACCCAAGGCGCCGCCGCTGGACCTGAAGGCGCCGGGCCGGCACATGGTGCTGTTCGCCGATACCCTGGGCTCGCTGGAAGTGGGCAGCCCGGTGATGTATCGCCAGGTGCGCGTGGGTAGCGTGCAGAGCTACCAGTTCGCCCGCAACAGCAAGCGCATCCTGATCGGGGTGCACATCGAGAAGGAATACGAGAACCTGGTCAACGGCTCCTCGCGCTTCTGGAATGCCAGTGGCATCACCCTGACCGGCGGCCTCTCGGGGATCCAGGTCAAGAGCGAGTCGTTGCAGACGCTGATGGCCGGTGGCATCGCCTTCGATACGCCGAAACCGGATGTGCCGCTCAAGCGCCGCATTCCGCGCTTCCGCCTGCATGAAAGCCAGGATGCGGCCAACCGTGCCGGTACCCTGGTCACCATTCGCGTGGAGCGCGCCGAGGGCCTGAAACCGGGCACGCCGATCCGCTTCCGTGGGCTGGATGTTGGCAGTGTCGAGAGTGTCGACCTGACCGCCGACCTGCAGGCCGTGGTGCTGCGTGCACGGATCACCCAGGCGGCCGAGCGCATCGCCCGTGCCGGCACTCAGTTCTGGGTGGTCAAGCCGGCCTTGGGCCTGGTGCGTACCCAGAACCTCGACACGCTGATCGGCGGCCAGTACCTCGAGGTGCTGCCGGCGCTCAAGGACAAGGGGCCGCAGCGTGACTTCATCGCCCTGAGCGATGCGCCGGAAGTGAAAGGCGAAGAGGTCGGCCTGCCGCTGACCCTGAGCGCGGCGCGCCGTGGCTCGATCAAACCGGGCGTGCCGGTGACCTACCGCGAGGTCACGGTGGGCAGGGTCACCGGCTTCGAGCTGGGCCAGACCGCCGACCGGGTACTTATCCACATCCTGATCGAGCCGCGTTACGCCGGGTTGGTGCGCGGCGGCAGCCGCTTCTGGAACAGCAGCGGCTTCGGCTTCGACTGGGGCCTGTTCAAGGGCGCCACGGTGCGCACCGAGTCGGTGGAGACCCTGATCGAGGGCGGCATCGCCTTCGCCACGCCGGACGGCGAGCAGATGGGTAATCCGGCGCGACCGCAGCAGACCTTCGCCTTGTTCGACAAGCCCGAGGATGCCTGGCTGGAGTGGGCACCGAAGATCCAGATCGGCAAGTGATGCATGCCGGGCCGCCCGCCTGGGTGGCCCGGATTTGCGGGAGGGCGCGCGCCAGCCATGAAACCCATTCACCTCACCCTGGTCTGCCACGCCCGCACCGAGGCGCAGCGGGTGGGCCGCTTCGCGCTTGATGACGAGCCGCTGCGTGATCCTTCGGCGCCGCTATCGACAACCGCCCGTTGCCTCAGCGCGCCGGAGTTGCGTGCCCGCCAGACGGCCGAGGGCCTGAGCGCGACTGTCGATGAGGGGCTGCGCGACTGCGACCTGGGCGAGTGGAAGGGGCTGCTTCTCAAACAGCTGGACGAAGACGCCCTCCAGGCCTGGCTGTCCGACCCGCATGCCACGCCGCACGGCGGTGAGTCGATCGCCGCCTTGTGCGAGCGCGTCGCCAGTTGGATGGACAACGCGCTGATGCCTGGCCAGTGGCTCGCCATTACCCACCCCTTTGTCATCCGCGCCGCGATGCTGCATGCGTTGGCTGCGCCCCTGGCGTCCTTCCACCGGATCGATGTGCCACCCCTGGCCGAGGTGCGCTTCAGCCATTGCGGCCAGTGGCGCTTGCAACTGGCCTAACGGCGAATCAACGCCGGTACGGCGCGGACGTAGATCAACTCGCTGACCAGTTCCACCAAGGTCTGGGTAATCACCGCCGCCGCTGCCAGCGCCCGGATCGACTCTGGCAACGCCAGCGCCAAAGGCAGCACCACCAGCGAATTGCGCGTGGCGGCACTGAAGGTCACCGCCCGGGCCTCGCCTGTGGATAACCTCAATAGCCGCGCCGCAAGCAACCCGAGCAGCGGTGCCAGCAGGGCGAAGCCGACATACACCGGCAGCACCGGCAGCAGGTCGTCGAGACGGCTGGCCACCACGCCGATCTGCGAAGCGATCACCAGCACCAGCACCAGTGCCATGGCCGGCACCGGCAGCCAGGCCCAGGCGTCGTTCCACTTCGCGACCAGGGTCGAGCGCCGCGCCCCGGCGCTGCTGGCGACGGCCAGCAACAGCGGCAGTACGATCAATAGCACGAACGCCTCGACAAAGGGTGCCAGCGAGATTTCCACGCTGCCGGCGCCTTCGAGCATCAGCGCCAGGTACAAGGGCAGCAGCGCCAGTTGCACCAGCAACAGCACCGGCGTGGCGGCAAGGGTCAGGCGCGAGTCGCCTTTACCGATATGGGTGAACACCACCACGTAGTCGATGCACGGCGTCAGCAGCACCAGCAAGGCGCCGACCAGCACGGCGGGGTGTTCGACCAGGCCACGAGTGCCCGCCCACACCAACAGCGGCACCAGTACGAAGTTGGCCAGCAGCAGCGCGCCCATGAAACGCCGGTTGCCCAGGCCCGCGCGCAGGTCGAGGAAGGGGATCTGCAGGAACATCGCGTACATCAGCACGGCGATGGCCGGGGTCACCAGCGCCGCTAGTGGCGCGGCGGCGCCCGGTGCCAGCAGGCCGAGGGCGGCGGCCAGCGCCACGGCAACGAAGTAGAAGGGGATCTGGTTGCGTTCGAGTTGATCTCTGTCCACGGTGTCCTGGTATTTCCGACTGATTTGCTGGGTGGGGCAGGGTACTATCTGGCGCAGTCCATAGGGAGTGATTCGATGCGAATTCTAGTGGTCGGTGCAAGCAAGGGATTGGGACGGGCGCTGGTACAGGGCCTGGGTGGCGTGGGTGATACGCTGGTCGGTGTATCGCGCACCCGGCCAGCGGCGTTGCCGGGCGCGGTACGCTGGATCGAGGCCGACCTCGGCCAGCCGCGCCAGGCCGCCGCGATTATCCACGAGGCGGTGGCCGGGGACGGGCTGGATGTGCTGGTCTACAACGTCGGAATCTGGGAGGCGCGGGCCTTCGACGAGGGCTACAGCTTCCTCGACGACGACGAGGCGCAGATCGAGCGCATGGTCGACACCAACATCACTGCGCCGTTGTTGTTGATCAAGCGCCTGCTGCCGGTGCTGCTGCAAAGCGACCGGCCACGAATCATTCTTACCGGTTCGACCTCCGGCCTGCCAGGAAGCGGGCGCCCAGAGGTGACCTTCGGCGCCAGCAAGTTCGGCCTGCGCGGCATTGCCGAGGCGCTGCGCGAAGGCTTCCGCGACCAGGGCCTGGGCGTGAGTTGCCTGAACCTGGGCTACCTGAACACCGAGGACGGCCTGGATGTGCCGCTGGCCCAGGCCGAGCGGCGCGGGGAGGGGACGTTGATCCCCGTGCACGATGTGGTGCAGGTGTGCCGGATGATGCTGAGCCTGTCGTCGTCCAGCTACGTGCGTGACATCACCTTGCCGGCCTTGCGTGACGAGCGCTTCTGAATCCGTGTGACGCCAAAGGGGCACGGTGGCCCCTTTGGCCCAGGCTACCTGGAGCGATCGACTGGGCGGCTCAAAGCGCCCGGTCGGTCTCGTTGGTCTCCAAGGGTTTGCGCAGATCACGCAGACTGCGCGTCACCGTCCCGGTATTGCACTTGGCCGCCGCCTGTTCCGGCGTCATGTCGCGGATGGTGCGGTAGAACAGCTCGCAGGTCTGCTTCTTCTGGGTCACCTGCCACTTGCTGGTGCAGGCCTGCAGGGTGAGCGTGGCGTCGGCCTGCGGGTTGCGACCCATGCCGGCCTGCCAGCAGGCGGCGGAAAGGTCCTGGCCCATCATCTTCAGGCCCGCGGCGTCGGCCTTGTCCTGGTCGCCGTCGTAGCTTTTCGGGTCGGCGGCGTACCAGATCGCGCTTGGGTGGTTGGCGCCGAGCACAGGCACCTTGGCGCTGTCCGGCTCCGGCGCGATGCTGACCAGTCCCAGCACGTTGACCTTCGGTCCGTACTGCTGCTGGATCCACGCGCGCACCGGCGCGCCGAAGGCGACCATCGGCAAGGCGGTCTTGCCGTCGTGGGTGAGGGCCACTTCCTTGACCATTCGCACCTGGTAGTCGTTGAAGTAGCTGTAGACCCCTTCCAGGTCCTTGCCCGCGCTGGCCGGCGCGGCGATCGGGGCGATGTCGACGATGGTCTGGTAGGCCGGGGTCTGGGTGGCCTCGACGCCGTTGAAGGTCAGAAGCTCGGCCCAGCGGTCGGTGGTGTTGGACTTCAGGTAGTCTTGATAGCGGGTCAGCGAGTAGTCCGGCGGGAAGTGCAGCAGCTCGATGCTGCGGCGGTTTTCCAGGGCCATCCCCAGGGGCAGGAACAGGTACCAGCTGTAGTCCCAGCCGCCTTTCTGGTTGAGGCGGGTGGCGCCCTGGTAGGCCAGCTCGCCGCTGTCGAGCAGCTTGCGCAAGGGTTCGCTGTAGCTGGCCGGCACGCCGGTGATGCTGGCGTGCAGCTTGTCGTTGTCGCGGTTCACCGTGACCTTGGCGTTGGCGTAGCCATCGCGCTGCACGCTCTGGGTGAGGTAGTGCTCGACGGTCTGTTCGAGTGTCCAGTCGCGGTAGCAGATCACGTTGCAGTTGTTGGGGTAGGCGAACAACCGCGTGACCCGTTGGGCGTCGCCCAGGTCGATCTGCGCGTCGGCCATGGCCAGGCCGCTGAAGGCGAGGGCGGCCAGGCCCGATACAGCAATCTTGTGCATGCTTAACTCCTTGTCAGTGGCCGCCAGGACGGCGGGCGCGCCCATGGTGGACGAAGAGGAGGGGGAATGAAAAGCGCCAGGACATGGCTATTGGCTAGCGCGTTGATCGGGCTCGGTGCGGTCCAGGCCGATGAACGCGATGTGTGGATGTTCGCCCAGTGGGCCGGGGATCACGAGAACCGCAGGTTTCGTGAAATGTTGGTGGACGCCCGGCTGTATGGCGTGGTGCCGATCCATCAGCTGCTGCGCTCGGCCTCGGACTGGCGCCTGTGCAACGCCTCGCCGTTCGCGGTGCCGCCAGCGAGCCATTGGCCGGCGGTACGCTCGACGCTGGCCTTGATCCAGACCCTCGACCGACAGGGCATCCTGCGTCAGTTCGAAGTGGTGTCGGCCTACCGCGATCCCCGGCTCAATGCCTGTGCCGGCGGCGCGCCAAGCAGCGCGCACATGCGCGCTTTCGCCGTCGACCTGCTGCTGCCGCGCCGGGCCGAGCCGAGCCCGTTGTGCCGCTTCTGGCAGCAGCACGGCCAGGCCTGGAACATGGGGCTGGGCCGTTACCCTTCCGGGCGTATCCATATCGACACGGCCGGCTATCGCACCTGGGGCGGTGATGGCAGTGCCGGTTCGTCGTTCTGCAGCAAGCCCAGGTGAGCCAGGCAGGCCCGGCACTCGTCGCCGACCCACTGCGCGAAACACTGGCGCTTGCTGCCGTCATCCAGCGGCTGCGGGCTAAGCAGGTGGTAGCCGGAGCCATCGCGCAGGAAGCCGTACGGCGCCTGTAGCTGACCGTTGTCCAGTTCGTCACGGACCATCAGCGCCGAGGCGATGGCCATTCCCATGCCCGCGCTGGCGGCCTGGATCGACAGGTAGAAGTGTTCGAAGTCGCTGCGCGCCGTTTGCCGCAAGTCCTGGCCACTCAGGCGCAGCCAGGTGGCCCAGGCGTCGGGGCGGGTGGCGCTGTGCAGCAGGCGCTGGCTTTGGCGATCCGGCGTGGCGACCGGGCCGATCCACTCATCGCAGATCTTCAGGCTGTGCAGCTGGCGGTCCCAGTGGAAGTCATCGCGGCGCAGGGCGAGGTCGATGCCGCCGCGGGCGAAATCCACCGGGCCGCCGGCCGCCACCAGGTGCAGTTGCAGGTCGGGGTGCCGGGCATGGAAGCGCGGCAGGCGCGGGATCAGCCAGCGCATGGCGATGGTTGGCTCGCAGGACACCACCAGCACGTTGTCGTGAGCTTGCTGGTGCAGACGCTGCACGGCGCCCTCCAGTTGCTCGAAGATCGCCTGGGTGGTGGCCTGCAGGTCGCGTCCGGCGCGGGTGAGGAAGATCGCCCGGTTGCGCCGTTCGAACAGTTCCACGCCGAGGCTTTCCTCGAGCAGGCGCACCTGGCGGCTGACGGCGCCGTGGGTGACGTGCAGGTGCTCGGCAGCGCGCACGAAGCTTTCGGTGCGGGCGGCGATGTCGAAGTAGCGAAAGGCGGTGAGGGGAGGCAGTTTCATGTGCTGGCCTGTCCCGGCCCTGTCGCGGGGCAAGCCCGCTCCCACAAGTGCAGCGTGAAGCACGCGTGGGAGCGGGCTTGCCCCGCGATAGGCCGGTCGATTCAATGCAAATAGGTGAGTAAAACTAGCAGATTAGCCTCACTATAAATCGATTTTTACCCGTTCAAGGCAACAGGATAATCCGGTCTTCCGTGAATTTTCATCGAGGATACCTGTTCGTGAACGAGCTCATTGCCGTCGCCCTCTTCACCCTCCTGGCCGTCATCAGCCCCGGCGCCGACTTCGCCATGGTCACCCGCAGCAGTTATGCACAGGGGTGCAAGGCCGGTCTCGCGGCAGCGGTGGGCATCGCCCTGGGCGTGCAAGTGCATGTGCTGTACACCGTGCTTGGCATCGCCGTGATCATCAGCCAGAGCCCGACCCTGTTCCTGGCCATGAAGGTGGTGGGGGCGGGCTATCTGGTGTACCTGGGCTACAAGTCGCTGACCAATACCACGCGTATAAGCCTCGACGGCCTGGCGCACAGCGAGACAAATGTAGCGAGCGCCTTGCGCACGGGCTTTCTGACCAACGCGCTGAACCCCAAGACCATGCTTTTCGTGGTCAGCGCCTACACCCAGGTGGTGCAGCCCGGCAGCCCGCTGGCGCTGGACTTCGCCTATGGCGCGTTCATGTCGTTCGCCCATTGGGTGTGGTTCAGCCTGGTGGCGGTGTTCTTCTCCAATCACCTGCTGCGTCGGGCGATGATCGAGCGCCAGGTGGTGGTCGACCGGGTCATCGGCGTGGCGTTGATCAGCCTGGGGCTGGCCGTGGTGGTGGCAGGCGTGAAGTAGCTTTTTCGCGGGCAAAGAAAAAGGGCTTATCTTTCGATAAGCCCTTTTAGAAGGTGGTGGCTACACAGGGACTTGAACCCCGGACCCCAGCATTATGAATGCTATGCTCTAACCAACTGAGCTATGTAGCCAACTTGGCGCGCATTATTAGCTCGAATCGCGATCCTGTCAACAACGTTTTTAAAAAAAATTGCCAACCTTTCAAAAACTTAGCCGGGAAGGGCGCTTCAGCGCACGATCAGCCAGTGGCCGAGCAGGTTGTGCAGGCGCAGTTGCTGGTCGGCGGCCAGGCGCTCGAGGCTCTGCGCCGGGTGGTCGAGGTCGAAATCGCCGCTGACGCGCTGATAGGCCGCTTGCTCGTTCAGCAGCCAGACCCGCTGGCCACGGTAATCGGCCAGGCGCTCCAGCACCTCGCTCAACGGCAGGTTCCTGGCCTTCAATTGACCGTTGCGCCAGGCATCGGCCAATTTGGCATCGATCTTTTCGACCGGATTGATGCGGCTTTCGCTGAACGTCACCCGTTCGCCGGCATTGACCAGGCGTTGGTCGCCGCCCTGCAACACCGCAGCCTTGCCGCCGAACACCACCAGTTCGTCGTGGTCGGCATGGCGGGCGATCTGCAGGCGGGTGCCGAACACCTGGATCCGCGTGTCATCGACCTGCACCTCCATAGCCCGGCCATCGAGCATCACCTCCAGGTATACCTGTCCCTGCACCAGGTGCAGCTGGCGGGTGCGGCCACGCAGGTCGACATTCATCGCGCTGGCGCTGTCCAGGTGCAGGGTCGAGCCATCGGCCAGGCGCACGCTGCGGCGCTCGCCGCTGTCGGTGTGCAGTTCGCTGCCCAGACGCTGCATCACCGGCCAGTAGAGCCAGGCCAGTGCGCCCACCAGCAGCAGGAACAGCAGCGCCAGGCACAGCCCGGCCCGGCTGCGACGGACCTTGGCGATGCGTGGTCGCGGGCGTGCCGCCGGCACCTGCAGTTGCTGCCAGTAGGCTTCGAGCTGGGCATAGGCCCTGGCGTTGAGCGGGTCCTGGCACCAGCTGGCGAATGCCTGGCGCAGGGCCTCGTCGCAGTCGGGTTGGCGCAGGCGCGAGAACCATTCCAGGGCTTCCTGCTCGGGGTCGGGCGTGGGCTGCAAGGCGGGCATCGGGCTCATGGGATCGGTCTGCTCGCAGGAGGAGGGCGGTTTTGCCCAGCGTTTACAGGGAAGAGGAGAAGGATGCTAATTATATTGAGAATTATTTACAAGTACGTGTCGGATGGAAGTCTCGGCAAAATAAAAAGGTAGCTTCGTATCTATTTGTTTCACGATAATCGGATCCCAACCCGCGGACGGACATCGAGCCCATGGCCATCAGCAGTACCACCACTTCCAGTGTCAGCAGCCCGGCAAGCCAGGTCTCGCCGCTGGTGATGCGCATCATCGGTTTCTGCGCCCTGGCGCATCTGATCAACGACCTGATCCAGTCGGTGCTGCCGGCGATCTACCCGATGCTCAAGGCCAACTACAACCTGAGCTTCGCCCAGATCGGCCTGATCACCCTGACCTTCCAGATCACCGCCTCGCTGCTGCAACCGTGGGTGGGCTTTTTCACCGACAAGCGGCCCACGCCGAACCTGCTGCCGCTGGGCACGGTGTGCACCCTGGTGGGTATCGTGATGCTGGCTTTCGTCGGCAGCTTCCCGATGATCCTGCTGGCCTCGGCGCTGGTGGGCATCGGTTCGTCGACCTTCCACCCCGAGACCTCGCGCATCGCCCGCCTGGCTTCCGGTGGGCGCTTCGGCCTGGCGCAGTCGAGCTTCCAGGTCGGCGGCAACGCCGGCTCCGCCCTCGGCCCGCTGCTGGCGGCGGCGATCGTGATTCCCTTCGGCCAGACCCATGTCGCCTGGTTCGGCGTGGCCGGGTTGTTCTTCTTCGCCGTGAGCCTGATGCTGCGCCGCTGGTACAAGGAGCACCTCAACCAGGCCAAGGCGCGCAAGGCGGTGCAGGCCACCCACGGCATCTCGCGCCAGCGGGTGATCCTGGCGCTGGTGGTGCTGGGCTTGCTGGTGTTCTCCAAGTACTTCTATATGTCCAGCTTCACCAGCTACTTCACCTTCTACCTGATCGAGAAGTTCCAGCTGTCGGTGGCCAGTTCGCAGTTGCACCTGTTCCTGTTCCTCGGCGCGGTGGCGGCGGGCACCTTCTTTGGCGGGCCGATCGGTGACCGCATCGGGCGCAAGGCGGTGATCTGGTTCTCGATCCTCGGGGTGGCGCCGTTCACCCTGGCGCTGCCGTATGCCGACCTGTTCTGGACCACCGTGCTCAGCGTGGTGATCGGTTTCATCCTGGCGTCGGCGTTCTCGGCCATCGTGGTGTATGCCCAGGAACTGGTGCCGGGCAATGTCGGGATGATCGCCGGGATCTTCTTCGGCCTGATGTTCGGCTTCGGCGGCATCGGTGCTGCGCTGCTGGGGTATGTGGCTGATCTGCGTGGGATCGAGTATGTGTATGGGGTTTGCTCGTTCCTGCCGTTGTTTGGGTTGCTGGCGGTGTTCCTGCCGTCCACTGGCAAACGCTGAAAGTCGGCCGGATGCATTCTTTGTAGGAGCGGCCTTGTGCCGCGAAAGGGCCGCAAAGCGGCCCCAGGATTGTCGCGTTTAACCAAAGATTTCCGGGGCCGCTTCGCAGCCCTTTCGCGGCACAAGGCCGCTCCTACAGGGAAGTGCATCAAGGCCGACGATTGACGATTTGGATCCGCATGGCCTAGAGTGCCGCCTCCTCAATCCCTGCGTAGTCGATGCAATGCGCCGTACCCGTAGTCTCCGCCCGCACCGCCAGCCTGTCGCCCCGACAGCGCGCCGCGCGTGGCCGAGCGACACGGTGCTCAAGCGTCGACGCAGCGTGCTGTTCGCCTTCACTTTCTCGCCACACCTTGCCCTGAACTGATCCGCGCCCCTGCATCCCGCGCCATTGCGGCGTGACTGCGGGCGCCTGCGTTCGAACATCTTTCAGCGGATTTTCCAGTCGGCCAGGGCCAGAGCCCCTGTGCGCCGGCTTGCAAGGAGTGGTACATGAACATGCGTTTGCTGGCGGGCCTGTTGTTCGCCGTGTCGGTGGTCGGTTTCAGCCTCGGGGCGAGCCTGCCACTGGTGTCGTTGCGCCTGCACGAGGCGGGGGCGGGGACACTGGAGATCGGCATCATCTCGGCGATCCCGGCGGCGGGCATGATGCTTTCGGCCTTCATGGTCGACGCCTGCTGCCGGCACCTGACCCGGCGCGTCATCTACCTGCTCAGCTTCAGCCTGTGCACCCTGAGCATCGCCCTGCTGGAATGGGCCTTCGACTCGATGCTGTGGCTGGCGCTGCTGCGCCTGGGGCTCGGCATCGGCATGGGCATCGCGATCATCCTCGGCGAATCGTGGGTCAACGAGCTGTGCCCGGAGCACAACCGCGGCAAGATCATGGCCCTGTACGCCACCAGCTTCACCGGCTTCCAGGTGCTCGGCCCGGCACTGCTGGCGCTGCTCGGCGCCGACAGCCCGTGGCTGACCGGCGTGGTCACCGTCTGCTACGGGTTGGCGCTGCTGTGCATCCTGTTCACCGTGCCCAACGACCATGTCGAGCATGGCGACGAAGGCGAGAAGAGCTTCGGCCTGGCTGGCTTCTTCCGCGTCGCCCCGGCCTTGTGCGTGGCGGTGCTGTTCTTCTCGTTCTTCGATGCGGTGGTGCTGTCATTGCTGCCGGTGTACGCCAGCAGCCACGGTTTTGCCGTGGGCGTGGCGGCGCTGATGGTGACCGTGGTGTTCGCCGGCGACATGATCTTCCAGCTGCCGCTGGGCTGGCTTGCCGATCGGGTCGAGCGCACCGGGCTACACCTGGTATGCGGGCTGGTGGCGATGAGCATCGGAATTGCCTTGCCCTGGCTGCTGCAGATGACCTGGCTGCTGTGGCCGCTGCTGGTGGTGCTCGGGGCGGTGGCCGGTGGCATCTATACCCTGGCGCTGGTGTTGATCGGGCAGCGCTTCAGGGGCCAGGACCTGGTGACCGCCAACGCCAGTGTCGGCCTGCTGTGGGGTGTCGGCAGCCTGGTCGGGCCGCTGGTCAGCGGCGCGGCGATGGATGTGGCGCCCCATGGCTTGCCCATGGCGCTGGCGCTGATGGCAGGGTTGTTCGTGTGTTTCGCCCGGCAGGCATACCGTCGGGCGGGCAGGCTGCAGGCAGCGGTGGACTGAGCAGCCGGGTAGTCCGCTGGTTGGCAGGCGTGGTGCTGGTGGGCTTTGCCCGCGAAACAGCTGCCACGCCATGGGCTAATGCCAGTCAGGTAAGCCAATTGGGGTCGCTGCGCGACCCTTCGCGGGTAAACCCGCTCCCACAAGTACGGTACTCGATTCAGCGTTTGCGCGATCCTGTGGGAGCGGGTTTACCCGCGAAGGGCTGCAAAGCAGCCCCAACCAAGCGCGATGAAGCGCTAACTGACAGGCATTACGCCATGGGCCTTCTTTATATAGGCAATCCACACGTTATTGCAGGCATAAAAAAACCGACCCTAGGGTCGGTTTTTTCGACAAGAACGTCGCTTAGGCAGCTGCAGCTTCTTTCAGCGCCTTGATGTGGCCATTCAGACGGCCTTTGTGGCGAGCAGCTTTGTTCTTGTGAATGATACCCTTGTCGGCCATACGGTCGATTACAGGTACAGCCAGAACGTAAGCGGCTTGCGCTTTTTCGGCGTCTTTTGCGTCGATGGCCTTGACTACATTCTTGATGTAGGTGCGGACCATGGAACGCAGGCTGGCGTTGTGGCTGCGACGCTTCTCAGCCTGTTTTGCACGTTTCTTGGCGGAAGGTGAGTTGGCCACCGTCGAGCTCCTCGAAAGACTTTAGGTAAATAGCAAACAAAATAGGCCGCGAATCATGCCGATGAGTCGAACGGATGTCAAGGCCACCTGCAGGGTTCCGCCGAGTGGTGAGCCAACAGGAGGGAAATATTCCTTTCTGTCGCACGACCTGTAAACTCGGGAATTTTTGGCTCCCCTGCGAAGGCGCGGGAGTATCGCACATTCGGACGCTGTCTGGCAGCGCCCTCTGTCTCTGGCGTGAAACTTTTCGATGAACCTGCTCAAATCCTTGGCCGCGGTCAGCTCCATCACCATGATTTCCCGGGTGCTCGGCTTCGTGCGCGATACCATCCTGGCGCGGGTGTTCGGTGCCGGCATCGCCACCGACGCCTTCTTCATCGCCTTCAAACTGCCCAACCTGCTGCGGCGGATCTTCGCCGAGGGGGCCTTCTCCCAGGCCTTCGTGCCGATCCTGGCCGAGTACAAGACCCAGCAGGGCGAGGAGGCCACCCGTACCTTCATCGCCTATGTGAGCGGCCTGCTGACCCTGGTCCTGGCCCTGGTCACGGTGATCGGCATCCTCGCCGCGCCGTGGGTGGTCTGGGCCACCGCGCCGGGCTTCGTCGACAGCGCGGAGAAATACGAGCTGACCACTTCGCTGCTGCGGGTGACGTTTCCTTATATATTGCTGATCTCGCTGTCGTCGCTGGTCGGCGCGATTCTCAATACCTGGAACCGCTTCAGCGTGCCGGCGTTCACCCCCACGCTGCTCAATGTTGCGATGATCGCTTTCGCCGTGCTGCTGACGCCGTACTTCGACCCGCCGATCATGGCCCTGGGCTGGGGCGTGCTGGCCGGTGGCCTGGCGCAACTGCTGTACCAGCTGCCGGCGCTGAAGAAGATCGGCATGCTCGTGCTGCCTCGCCTGAACCTGCGCGACACCGGCGTGTGGCGCGTGCTCAAGCAGATGCTGCCGGCCATCCTCGGGGTGTCGGTGAGCCAGATCTCGCTGATCATCAACACCATCTTCGCCTCGTTCCTGGTGGCAGGCTCGGTGTCGTGGATGTACTACGCCGACCGTCTGATGGAGCTGCCCTCCGGCGTGCTCGGCGTGGCCCTGGGCACCATCCTGCTGCCGACCCTGGCCAAGACCTATGCCAACAAGGACCGTGAGGAGTATTCGCGGATCCTCGACTGGGGCCTGCGCCTGTGCTTCCTGCTGGTGCTGCCCTGCACCCTGGCCCTGGCCATCCTCGCCGAGCCGCTGACCGTGGCGCTGTTCCAGTACGGCAAGTTCACCGCCTTCGACGCGGCCATGACCCAGCGCGCCCTGATCGCCTATTCGGTGGGCCTGCTGGCGATCATCCTGGTCAAGGTACTGGCACCTGGCTTCTATGCGCAGCAGAATATCCGCACGCCGGTGAAGATCGCGGTCTTCACCCTGGTCTGCACCCAGCTGCTCAACCTGGTGCTGATCGGCCCGCTGGCCCATGCCGGGCTGGCCCTGGCCATCAGCCTGGGCGCGTGCCTGAACGCCGGCCTGCTGTACTGGAAGCTGCGCAGCCAGCAACTGTTCCAGCCGCAGCCGGGCTGGCTGGCGTTCCTGCTCAAGCTGGTGCTGGCCGTGACCCTTATGGCGGGCGTGCTGCTGCTGGGCATGCACTACCTGCCGGCCTGGGAACAGGGCAACATGCTCGCGCGCTTCCTGCGCCTCGGCGGCCTGATCGCGGCGGGCGTGGTGACCTACTTCGGCTGCCTGTTCCTGTGCGGGTTCCGCCCTCGGCATTTCGCCCGCAAGGCGTTGCATTGAGGCGCGAGAGGGGTCAGGCGTCGGTTTTTCGCATTCCACGCCCCATGGGGGCGCTGCTGCCTGTCACCAGCGCCCGGGTGTGGTTATAATCGGCCACTTTATGAGCAAGAAGCGCGTTATGCAGCTGGTTCGAGGTCTTCACAACCTGCGCCCCGAGCACCGGGGCTGTGTCGCCACCATTGGCAACTTCGACGGGGTCCACCGCGGCCACCAGGCGATCCTCGCACGCCTGCGCGAACGCGGTCAGGAACTGGGCCTGCCCACCTGCGTGGTGATCTTCGAGCCGCAGCCGCGCGAGTACTTCGCCCCGCAGAGCGCCCCGGCGCGCCTGGCCCGCCTGCGCGACAAGGTCGAGCTGCTGGCCGGCGAGGGCATCGACCGAGTGCTGTGCCTGTCGTTCAACCAGCGCCTGAGCCAGCTCAGCGCCGAGCAGTTCGTCAAGGCGGTGCTGGTCGACGGCCTGGGCGTGCGCCACCTCGAAGTGGGCGATGACTTCCGCTTCGGCTGCGACCGCGCCGGCGACTTCGTCTTCCTCACCGAAGCCGGCAAACGCCACGGCTTCACCGTCGAGGCGGCCAATACCGTGATCCAGGACGGCCTGCGGGTCAGCAGCACCGAAGTGCGCAAGGCCCTGGCCGAAGGCAACTTCGAGCTGGCCGAGCACCTGCTGGGGCGTCCGTACCGTATCACCGGGCGCGTGCTGCATGGCCAGAAGCTGGCCCGCCAGCTCGGCACCCCCACCGCCAACATCCAGCTCAAGCGCCGTCGCGTGCCGCTGTCCGGGGTCTACCTGGCCAGCATCGAGATCGACGGCAAGGCCTGGCCGGGTGTCGGCAATATCGGAGTGCGCCCCACCGTTGCCGGTGACGGGCGTCCTCACCTGGAGATTCATCTCCTGGACTACGCCGGCGACCTGTATGGCCGGCGCCTGACGGTGGAATTCCACCACAAGCTGCGTGAAGAGCAGCGTTTCGCCTCCCTGGAGGCGCTGAAGTCGGCGATCGACGCGGACATCGCCGCCGCACGTGCCCACTGGCACGCTCAACCGCTAACGAAGAGCCTGAAATGACCGACTACAAAGCCACGCTTAACCTTCCGGACACCGCCTTCCCCATGAAGGCCGGCCTGCCTCAGCGCGAACCGCAGATCCTGCAGCGCTGGGACAGTATTGGCCTGTACGGTAAGTTGCGCGAGATTGGCAAGGATCGTCCGAAGTTCGTCCTGCACGACGGCCCGCCCTATGCCAACGGCAAGATCCACATCGGTCATGCGCTGAACAAGATTCTCAAGGACATGATCGTCCGCTCCAAGACCCTGTCCGGCTTCGACGCGCCGTATGTGCCGGGCTGGGACTGCCACGGCCTGCCGATCGAGCACAAGGTCGAGGTCACCCACGGCAAGCACCTGACCGCCGACCGCACCCGCGAGCTGTGCCGCGAGTATGCCGCCGAGCAGATCGAAGGGCAGAAGACCGAGTTCATCCGCCTGGGCGTGCTGGGCGACTGGGACAACCCGTACAAGACCATGAACTTCGCCAACGAGGCCGGTGAAATCCGCGCCCTGGCCGAGATGGTCAAGCAAGGCTTCGTGTTCAAGGGCCTCAAGCCCGTGAACTGGTGCTTCGATTGCGGCTCGGCCCTGGCTGAAGCCGAGGTCGAGTACGCCGACAAGAAATCCCAGACCATCGACGTCGCCTTCCCGGTGGCCGATGCCGACAAGCTGGCCGCCGCCTTCGGCCTGGGCGCGCTGGCCAAGTCCGCCGCCATCGTGATCTGGACCACCACCCCGTGGACCATCCCGGCCAACCAGGCGCTGAACATCCACCCGGACTTCAAGTACGCCCTGGTCGATACCGGCGAGCGCCTGCTGGTGCTCGCCGAAGAGCTGGTCGAGTCGTGCCTCAAGCGCTACAACCTGGAAGGCTCGATCATCGCCACCGCCCCGGGCTCGGCCCTGGAACTGATCAACTTCCGCCACCCGTTCTACGACCGCCTGTCGCCGATCTACCTGGCCGACTACGTCGAACTGGGTGCCGGTACCGGCGTGGTGCACTCCTCGCCGGCCTACGGTGAAGACGACTTCGTCACCTGCAAGCGCTACGGCATGGTCAACGACGACATCCTCACCCCGGTGCAGAGCAACGGCGTGTACGTCGAGTCGCTGCCGTTCTTCGGCGGCCAGTTCATCTGGAAGGCCAACCCGGCCATCGTTGAAAAGCTCAGCGAAGTCGGTGCGCTGATGCACACCGAGACCATCAGCCACAGCTACATGCACTGCTGGCGCCACAAGACCCCGCTGATCTACCGCGCCACCGCGCAGTGGTTCGTCGGCATGGACAAGCAGCCGAGCACTGGCGAGCCGCTGCGCGAGCGCGCCCTCAAGGCCATCGAAGAGACCAAGTTCGTTCCGGCCTGGGGCCAGGCGCGCCTGCACTCGATGATCGCCAACCGTCCGGACTGGTGCATCTCGCGTCAGCGCAACTGGGGCGTGCCGATCCCGTTCTTCCTCGACAAGCAGACCGGCGAACTGCACCCGCGTACCGTCGAGCTGATGGAAGAAGTCGCCAAGCGCGTCGAGCAGGAAGGCATCGAGGCCTGGTTCAAGCTGGACGCCGCCGAGCTGCTCGGTGACGAAGCCGGCCAGTACGACAAGATCACCGACACCCTCGACGTCTGGTTCGACTCCGGCACCACCCATTGGCACGTGCTGCGCGGCTCCCACGACATCGGCCACGCCACCGGCCCGCGCGCCGACCTGTACCTGGAAGGCTCCGACCAGCACCGCGGCTGGTTCCACTCCTCCTTGCTGACCGGTTGCGCCATCGACGGCCACGCGCCGTACCGCGAGCTGCTGACCCACGGCTTCACCGTGGACGAGAACGGCCGCAAGATGTCCAAGTCGCTGGGTAACACCATCGAGCCGCAGAAGGTCAACGACACCCTGGGCGCCGACATCCTGCGCCTGTGGGTCTCGGCCACCGACTACTCCGGCGAGATGGCGGTTTCCGAGCAGATCCTGCAGCGCAGCGCCGATGCCTACCGGCGTATCCGCAACACCGCGCGCTTCCTGCTCTCGAACCTGTCTGGCTTCGACCCGGCCCGCGACCTGCTGCCAGCCGAAGACATGCTGGCCCTGGACCGCTGGGCGGTCGACCGCACCCTGTTGCTGCAGCGCGAGCTGGAAGAGCACTACAGCGAGTACCGTTTCTGGAACGTCTACTCGAAGATCCACAACTTCTGCGTGCAGGAGCTGGGTGGCTTCTACCTCGACATCATCAAGGACCGCCAGTACACCACCGGCGCCAACAGTGTCGCCCGCCGCTCGTGCCAGACCGCGCTGTACCACATCAGCGAGGCACTGGTGCGCTGGATCGCGCCGATTCTGGCGTTCACCGCCGACGAGATCTGGCAGTACCTGCCGGGCGAGCGCAACGAGTCGGTGATGCTCAACACCTGGTACCAGGGCCTGGCCGAACTGCCGGCCGACGCCGAGCTGGACCGTGCCTACTGGGACCGCGTGATGGCCGTCAAAGCCGCGGTCAACAAGGAGCTGGAGAACCAGCGTACCGCCAAGGTCATCGGTGGCAACCTGCAGGCCGAAGTCACCCTGTTCGCCGAAGAGGGCCTGACCGCCGACCTGAACAAGCTCGGCGACGAACTGCGCTTCGTGCTGATCACCTCGGCCGCCAGCGTGGTGCCGTTCGTCCAGGCGCCGGCAGATGCCGTGACAACCGAAGTCGAAGGCCTCAAGCTGAAAGTGGTCAAGTCCGGCCATGCCAAGTGCGGCCGCTGCTGGCACTTCCGCGCCGATGTGGGCAGCCACCCGGAGCATCCGGAGATCTGCGCCCGTTGCGTCGACAACCTGAGCGGTTCGGGCGAGGTGCGCCACTATGCCTAATGCTCCTGCAGGGCGCTTCGGGCGCCTTGCCTGGCTCTGGCTGAGCCTGGTGGTCCTGGTCCTCGACCAGGCCACCAAGCTGTACTTCGACAACGCGCTGACCATGTACCAGCAGATCGTGGTCATCCCCGACTACTTCAGCTGGACCCTGGCCTACAACACCGGCGCGGCGTTCAGCTTCCTGGCCGACAGCTCCGGCTGGCAGCGCTGGCTGTTCGCGCTGATCGCCGTGGTGGTCAGCGCCGTGCTGGTGGTCTGGCTCAAGCGCCTGGGGCGCAACGAGACCTGGCTGGCCGTGGCCCTGGCCCTGGTGCTGGGCGGCGCGCTGGGCAACCTGTACGACCGCGTCGTGCTGGGCCATGTGGTCGATTTCATCCTGGTGCACTGGCAGAACCGCTACTACTTCCCGGCCTTCAACCTGGCCGACAGCGCGATCACCGTGGGCGCGGTGATGCTGGCGCTGGACATGTTCAAGAGCAAGAAGTCCGAGGAAGCCGTCCATGACTGAGACCCGCATCGGCCAGAACACCGAAGTCACCCTGCACTTCGCGCTGCACCTGGAAAACGGCGACACCGTCGACAGCACCTTCGACAAGGCCCCGGCCACGTTCAAGGTCGGCGACGGCAACCTGCTGCCGGGCTTCGAGAACGCCCTGTTCGGCTTCAAGGCCGGTGACCAGCGCAAGCTGAGCATCGCCCCGGAGAACGCCTTCGGCCAACACAACCCGCAGAACGTGCAGGTGATGCCGCGCTCGCAGTTCGAAGGCATGGAGCTGTCCGAAGGGCTGCTGGTGATCTTCAACGACGCCGCCAACACCGAGCTTCCGGGCGTGGTCAAGGCGTTCGACGACAACCAGGTGACCATCGATTTCAACCATCCACTGGCTGGCAAGACCCTGAACTTCGAGGTGCAGATCCTCGACGTGAAGGCCGTGTGAGCCTGGAGCCGAGCATGCAAATCAAACTCGCCAACCCGCGCGGCTTCTGCGCGGGGGTCGACCGGGCGATCGAGATCGTCAACCGCGCCCTGGAAGTCTTCGGCCCGCCGATCTACGTGCGCCATGAAGTGGTGCACAACAAGTTCGTGGTCGAGGACCTGCGCAACCGTGGCGCGATCTTCGTCGAAGAGCTGGACCAGGTACCGGACGATGTCATCGTCATCTTCAGCGCCCACGGCGTTTCCCAGGCCGTGCGCCAGGAAGCCGCCGGCCGTGGCCTGAAGGTGTTCGACGCCACCTGCCCGCTGGTGACCAAGGTGCATATCGAGGTCGCCAAGTACAGCCGCGACGGCCGTGAGACCATTCTCATCGGCCACGAGGGGCACCCGGAAGTCGAAGGCACCATGGGCCAGTACGACGCCAGCAACGGCGGTGCCATCTACCTCGTCGAGGACGAGGACGATGTCGCCAGGCTGCAGGTGCGCAACCCTGACCACCTGGCCTTCGTCACCCAGACCACCCTGTCGATGGATGACACCAGCCGGGTGATCGACGCCCTGCGCGAACGCTTCCCGAACATCGGCGGCCCGCGCAAGGACGACATCTGCTACGCCACCCAGAACCGCCAGGATGCCGTCAAGCAGCTGGCCGACGAGTGCGACGTGGTATTGGTGGTCGGCAGTCCCAACAGCTCCAACTCCAACCGCCTGCGCGAGCTGGCCGAGCGCATGAGCACACCGGCCTACCTGATCGACGGCGCCGAGGACCTGCAACGCAGCTGGTTCGACGGGGCCGAGCGCATCGGCATCACCGCCGGGGCCTCGGCACCGGAGGTGCTGGTGCGTGGCGTGATCGACCAGCTCAAGGCCTGGGGCGCGAGCGGCGCCGAAGAGCTCGACGGGCGCGAGGAGAACATCACCTTCTCCATGCCCAAGGAGCTGCGGGTCCGCTCGATCTGAGTCAGTCCGGCGCACAGCGGCGGCCCTCGTCGCTGCGCAGGCTGACCCGGCCACTGGGGCTGAGCACCACCTGATGACGGCTGTCGAGGGTGGTGCGCGGGCAGATGTCCAGCGTGGTGCCGACGAAGCCCACCCCCAGCGGCGCACCCCGGGCGCTGAACCTCACGACCCGGTCCGAGGTCGTGGCAATCCTCAGCGGCCTGTGCAGGCGATGCGTCTGCAACAGCTCGCCATCCTGTTCCAGCACCACTCGCCAGCCCTTGCCCCAATCCTCCTCCAGTGGCCGGAGCAGCACGGCCTGGTGCCTTAGCGCCGCCTGATTTCGGGCGCCGCGCAGGGCCTGTGCCAGCTCCCTGGCCACGGCACCGACGTAAAGCTCATCGCTGAACTTGCCGTAGGCCGATATGCCCTGGTGTGTCAGAAGGCTCAGCACGCCCAGTGCGAACATCATTTGTATCAGTGTTACGCCTTGTTGCCCCACGCTGCATTCCTCCCTGGAAGTGCTTCTCTGTAGCTTCCAGGACGCCCGGCAAGGGCGCCAGTCGGCCGGTTCGGGTTGCGGCCTAGGAAAGATCCCAGGAGGGGTTATGGGGGCTAGGGAAGGGGGCATGACACTGCTGGAGGTGCTGCTGGCCGTCACGGTGCTGACGCTGGGGCTGTTCGCATCGGCGGCCTTGCAGCTGCGTGGGTTGCAGGCGGTCGAGGGGGCGCGGCGGGAAGCGCAGGTGTTGCAACTGGCACAGGGCATGTTGGAGCGCGTGAGGGCCGCCGGGGCGCTCGAAGCGGGCGAGGAAGCGGCCTGGCAGTCGCGCCTGACCCAGGTGCTCGGTGGTGCGGCGCAAGGGCGCATGAACCTGGTCGGGGGCGTGCTGGTGCTGGAGGTCGATTGGCCGGACATGGGAGAGGGGCGGCAGTCGCTGAGCGTGCAGGGCAGGGTGCTGCCATGAGGCGTCGGCAGGTGGGTTTCGGCCTTGTCGAGGCACTGCTGGCCCTGGCACTGGGCCTGATGTTGCTGGTGGCCGCCGGCCAGGTATTCGTCTCGGCGTATCAGGCCTTGCAACTCCAGGGCGCGGCGGCGCGCCTGCAGGATGACGCCCGCCTGGCCTTGCAGCGAATGGCCGAGGATATCCGCCAGGCGGGGATGTTCGGTTGCCTGCGTCTTGAAGCCGAGGACTTCGCCGATCCTGGCGCAGCACAGGCCTTCGCGTCGCCCATAGAGGTCACCGGCGACAGCCTGACCCTGGTCGGCGCCGAGTTGCCCGGGTTGCTCGGCACCCCGGACTGGACCGTGCTCAGCGATTGCCGCAGTTGGGCGCGGGTGCAGCCCGGGCAGCACGTCGGGGACGGCGAGTTGTTGGCCCTGCCGGTGCGCCGGGTGACCTACCGGGTGCGCAACGGCAGCCTGATGCTCACCAGCAATGCGCAGCATGCCAGCCTCATCGACCAGGTGCGGGCGCTGGAGGTCAGCCGTGTCGAGGCGGGGGCGGGTGAGCGGCTGGATATCCACCTGACCTTGCATGACCGGCAGCATGGGCTCGAGCAGCGCCATTCACTGAGCGTGGCCCTGCGCAACCCGGGAGCCGAGTCGTGACGGGGCAGCGTGGCGTTGTGCTGTTGCTGGCGCTGGTCCTGAGTCTGCTGTTCGGCCTGCTGGCAACCCTGGCCATGCGCGAGGCGCTTTTGCAGCAGCGCCAAGCAGGCGATCAGCTGGCCGGCGCGCGAGCCTTCGAGCAGGCTGAGGCTGCCTTGATCGAGGGCGCAGAACTGCTCGCAGGCAGCATCCCTGCCCGATGCCAGGCCTGTCCGCCACCCAGTCCACCTGATCCGCAGCCTTCTCCACCCTGGCTGGTGACCCGCAGTGGCTTCGTTTACCTGCAAACCCTGGGAGACAGCTTGCGTGTCGTGGGTCAGCCCGTCGGGGACAGGCTGACGCTGGTCCGGGTGACGGCGGTGGGCCTTCAAGCCCGCGGGCGGCAACTGCTGGAGGCGGTCTATGCCATCGATGATGGCGGCGCGGTGAAGCGGATCAGCTGGCGCCAGCGCCTGGGGGAGGGCTGAGATGCAGCGCGGCCTTGGTCTGATCGAATTATTGATTGTCGTGGCGCTGATCGGCATGCTGGCAGCCATTGCCTACCCCAGCTACAGCGACCAGTTGCGCCGCGCCGCACGAAGCGAAGCGCTCGGCCTGCTGCAGGACGCGGCATTGCGCCTGGAGCAGCACCGCGCGCGCGTGGGCGGTTATGCCGACAACGAGCAGTTGACCACCGTGTTGCCCGCGGGCACACGCTACTACCGCCTGCAGGCCTGGCGCGACACTGACCGGTTCAGCCTGCGCGCCAGCCGTGTGCCCGAGGCCTTCATGGCGGATGACCGCTGCGGCGACTTCCTGCTCGACCAGGCGGGCGTGCGCGATAACACGGGCGCGGGCGACGAGGTGTGCTGGGGAAGCTGAAGATCATGAGGTGCCCAGGCGCCGTGGAATTACTTCAGGTGTTGGATCGAACCATGAGCAAGCAAGTAGTGATTGTCGGCGGCGGTGTCATCGGCCTGCTGACCGCGTTCAACCTGGCCGCGGATGTCGACCGGGTGGTGGTGTGCGACCAGGGCGAGGTGGGTCGGGAGTCGTCCTGGGCCGGTGGCGGGATCGTTTCGCCGCTGTACCCGTGGCGCTACAGCCCGGCGGTGACCGCCCTGGCGCACTGGTCGCAGGATTTTTATCCACAGCTGGGCGAGCGCCTGTTCGCCAGCACCGGGGTCGACCCCGAGGTGCATATCACCGGGCTGTACTGGCTGGATCTGGACGACGAAGCCGAGGCCCTGGCCTGGGCCGCACGCGAGCATCGCCCGCTCAGTGCGGTGGATATCTCGGCGGCCTACGATGCCGTGCCGGTGCTTGGCCCGGGTTACCGCCATGCCATCTACATGGCGGGCGTGGCCAACGTGCGCAACCCGCGCCTGGTGAAGTCGCTGAAGGCCGCGTTGCAGGCATTGCCGAACGTGACCCTGCGCGAGCATTGCCAGATCACCGGGTTCGTCCATGAAGGTGGTCGCGTTACCGGTGTGCAGACCGAGGACGGTGTGATCGCCGCTGACGATGTGGTGCTCAGCGCCGGAGCCTGGAGCGGTGACCTGCTGCAGACCCTCGGGCTGACGCTGCCGGTGGAGCCGGTGAAGGGGCAGATGATCCTGTTCAAGTGCGCCGAGGACTTCTTGCCGAGCATGGTCCTGGCCAAGGGGCGCTATGCGATCCCGCGCCGCGACGGGCATATCCTGGTGGGCAGCACGCTGGAGCATGCCGGCTACGACAAGACCCCGACGGGGGAGGCGTTGGAGAGCCTGAAGGCCTCGGCGGTGGAGTTGCTGCCGGCGCTGGCGGAGGCCGAGGTAGTGGGGCATTGGGCTGGCTTGCGCCCTGGCTCGCCTGAAGGTATCCCGTATATCGGCGCGGTGCCGGGGCATGAAGGGCTATGGCTGAACTGCGGGCATTACCGCAACGGGCTGGTGCTGGCGCCGGCGTCGTGCCAGCTGTTCGGTGATTTGCTGATGGGGCGCGAGCCGATTATCGATCCGGCGCCGTATGCGCCTGGGGGGCGTCTGGGCTGAGCGCATAACCACTGTAGGAGCGGCCTTGTGCCGCGAAAGGGCCGTGAAGCGGCCCCAGGATTTCAGCGTTGACGCAAAGATCGCCGGGGCCGCTTTGCGGCCCTTTCGCGGCACAAGGCCGCTCCTACAGAGGGCGCGTAGGCTGTCAGCGTTGCTGGCCAGGCCCTTGTTCCAGATGCTGCTGGCTGCAGTACCACTCCTGGCCACGCTGCAACGCCCGGTCGTTGGGCAGGTGCACGCCGCAATGGGCGCAGCGCACCATCTTCAGCGGATCCTGCAGGCGCGGCTCGGCAGGTGATTGCTGACTGGTCTTGAACTTGCGCCACAGCCAGAACGCGGCGGCGATCAGGGCGATCCAGAAGAGTAGGCGAACCATGGTGTCCAGCTTGTCGAGAAAAGAAGCCGACAGTCTAGGACGCAGGCATGAAAAAAGGGAGGCCTCGGGCCTCCCTTTCTTTGCGTGCGTGGTATCAGTCGAACAGACCGAAGGTCATGTAGCTGAACCAGGAACGGTCCTTCTCGGCTTCCTTCGGACCTTCCGGCAGGATCGGGTCGCCGTTCTCGTCCTTGGGCAGCAGCTCTTGCGGAATCTCGGAACGGGCGTCCTGGAACTGCTTGACCACGTCCTGGTTGGCGCGGGTCTCGCCCGGCGGCAGCGGCGCCTGGGTGTCGATCAGGCCCAGGGTGGCCTTGGACAGCCACGAGCGGTTGCCGTTTTCATCCACTTTGGCGACGAACTGGCCATCGACCAGGCTCGGGTGGTTCGGGTAGTTGAGCTTGAGGGTCTCGAGGCTGGTGGCCGCCAGCTCGTCCAGGTGCATGCGCTGGTACGACTCGACCATCACCGCCAGGCCATCGCCTACCGACGGGGTTTCCTGGAAGTTCTCCACCACGTAGCGGCCACGGTTGGCGGCGGCCACATAGGCCTCGCGGCTCAGGTAGTAGTTGGCCACGTGGATTTCGTAGGAGGCCAGCAGGTTGCGCAGGTAGATCATGCGCTGCTTGGCGTCCGGGGCGTAGCGGCTGTTGGGGAAGCGGCTGGTCAGCTGGGCGAACTCGTTGTACGAGTCGCGGGCGGCGCCCGGGTCACGCTTGGTCATGTCCAGCGGCAGGAAGCGCGCCAGCAGGCCACGGTCCTGGTCGAACGAGGTCAGGCCCTTGAGGTAGTAGGCGTAGTCGACGTTCGGGTGCTGCGGGTGCAGGCGGATGAAGCGCTCGGCGGCGGACTTGGCGGCCTCGGGCTCGGAGTTCTTGTAGTTGGCGTAGATCAGCTCGAGCTGGGCCTGGTCGGCGTAGCGGCCGAACGGGTAGCGCGATTCCAGGGCCTTGAGCTTGTTCACGGCGCTGGTGTAGCTGGAGTTGTCCAGGTCGGCCTGCGCCTGCTGGTACAGCTCGGCCTCGCTGAGGTTCTCGTCAATGACTTCCTTGTTCGAGGAACAGGCAGCGGTGAGCCCGAGGATGGCGATCAGCAGCAGGTGTTTCACTTGCATGGCGGCTTGCGTCCCTTTGACGGCCGCTGTCTTGGGCGGTGCCGTCCTGTTATGATGAGCGCCCCCGGCCAAACCCCGGGGCAAAAGAAGCCGTATTTAACCACAAGCGCGCAGCCGAAACCAAAGGCTGAACGCCCGTCGATTCGAGCATGTCCGAGATCATTCAACTTAGCGCAGAGGTCCCGTCCGAACTGGGCGGCCAACGCCTCGACCAGGTCGCCGCCCAATTGTTCGCCGAGTACTCGCGTTCGCGCCTGTCCTCGTGGATCAAGGATGGCCGCCTGACCGTCGATGGCGCGGTGCTGCGACCGCGCGACACCGTCCACACCGGCTCCATCCTGGCCCTCGAAGCCGAGCAGGAGGCCCAGGGCGAATGGGTGGCTCAGGACATCGAGCTGGACATCGTCTACGAGGACGACCAGATCCTGGTGATCAACAAGCCCGCCGGGCTGGTGGTCCACCCGGCGGCCGGTCACCCCGACGGCACCTTGCTCAACGCCCTGCTGCACCATGTCCCGGACATCGTCAACGTGCCGCGCGCCGGCATCGTGCACCGCCTGGACAAGGACACCACTGGTCTGATGGTGGTGGCCAAGACCCTGCAGGCGCAGACCAACCTCGTCGACCAGCTGCAAAAGCGTTCGGTCAGCCGTATCTACGAGTGCATCGTGGTCGGCGTGGTGATCGCCGGCGGCAAGATCGACGCGCCGATCGGCCGTCACGGCGGCGAGCGCCAGCGCATGGCGGTGACCGAGGGCGGCAAGCCGGCCGTCAGCCACTACCGCGTGCTCAAGCGCTTCCGTTCGCACACCCATGTGCGGGTCAAGCTGGAAACCGGCCGCACCCACCAGATCCGTGTGCACATGGCGCATGTCGGCTATCCGCTGGTCGGCGACCAGACCTACGGTGCACGCTTCCGCATCCCGCCGGCCGCCAGCGTGGCCATGGTCGAGGCGGTCAAGCACTTCCCGCGCCAGGCCCTGCACGCGCGTTTCCTGGCGCTGGACCACCCGACCACGGGTGAGCGCATGGAATGGAAGTCGGAGTTGCCGGACGACTTCCAGTGGCTGCTGTCGCTGCTCGACCAGGACCGCGAGAGCTTCATCGGATGAGTGGCCTGACGCAGTCGCTGATCCTCCCCGACTGGCCGGCCCCGGCCTCGGTTCGCGCCTGCGTCACCACCCGCGAGGGCGGCGTCAGCCTGCCGCCCTATGAATCCTTCAATCTTGGCGACCATGTGGGCGATGACCCGCAGGCGGTCGCCGAGAACCGACGTCGCCTGAGCGACGAATTCGCCATCCAGCCGGCCTGGCTCAAGCAGGTGCATGGGTTGGTGGTGGCGGATGCCAATCCCGCCGTGGTTGCCGAGGCCGATGCCAGCTGGACCGACCAGCCGGGCATCGCCTGCACCGTGATGACCGCCGATTGCCTGCCTGCCCTGTTTTGCGACCGCGCCGGTACCCGAGTGGCGGCTGCGCATGCCGGCTGGCGCGGGCTGGCCGGTGGCGTGCTGGAGGCCACCCTTGAGCGCCTGGCGCTGGCGCCTGAAGAGGTCATGGTGTGGCTGGGGCCTGCGATTGGGCCGCAGGCGTTCGAGGTGGGGCTGGAAGTGCGCGATGCCTTTACTGCCGTGCATCCCGAGGCGGCTGAGGCGTTTGTCGAGGGCGAGCGCCCGGGCAAGCTGATGGCCGATATCTATCAGCTGGCGCGGATCCGCCTGGCGGCGCGTGGCGTTACCGCCGTTTATGGTGGCGGGTTCTGCACGGTCAGCGATCCACGCTTCTTCTCTTATCGCCGCACCCCGCAGGGTGGGCGTTTTGCTTCGTTGGTCTGGTTGCAGCCGCGCTGACCTTACCCGGCCTACGCGGACATCGCGTGGGAGCGGGCTTGCCCCGCGATAGCGCAGGCCCTGCCACCTCTATCTCATCTGCTGGCGCCATCGCGGGGCAAGCCCGCTCCCACGTTGCCTGACGTCACTGGTGCTGACCTCTGTCAACCCCGCTACGCTTGAATCTTCCAGAATCACCCTTATCTATTGGTCATCTCAGGCAGGTTCTTCATTACAGGTGCTGTCCATCGCTCCGCCTGCCCTTTAAAGGAAGGTATCCCCCATGCGAATAGACCGACTGACCAGCAAGCTGCAACTCGCGTTATCCGACTCCCAATCCCTGGCCGTGGGCATGGACCACCCGGCCATCGAGCCCCTGCACCTGCTGCAGGCGCTGATCGACCAGCAGGGCGGCTCGATCAAGCCGCTGCTGATGCAGGTCGGCTTCGACATCAACAGCCTGCGCAAGGCGTTGACCAAGGAGCTCGACCAGCTGCCGAAAATCCAGAATCCGACCGGCGACGTGAACATGTCCCAGGACCTGGCGCGCCTGCTCAACCAGGCCGACCGCCTGGCCCAGCAGAAGGGCGACCAGTTCATCTCCAGCGAGCTGGTGCTGCTCGCCGCCATGGACGAGAACAGCAAGGTCGGCAAGCTGCTGCTCGGCCAGGGCGTGAGCAAGAAGGCCCTGGAGAACGCCATCAACAACCTGCGCGGCGGCGCGGCGGTGAACGACGCCAATGCCGAGGAATCGCGCCAGGCCCTGGACAAGTACACCGTCGACCTGACCAAGCGCGCCGAGGAAGGCAAGCTCGACCCGGTGATCGGCCGTGACGACGAGATCCGCCGCACCATCCAGGTGCTGCAACGCCGGACCAAGAACAACCCGGTGCTGATCGGCGAGCCCGGCGTGGGCAAGACCGCCATCGCCGAGGGCCTGGCCCAGCGCATCATCAACGGCGAGGTGCCCGACGGCCTGAAAGGCAAGCGCCTGCTGGCCCTGGACATGGGGGCGCTGATCGCTGGCGCCAAGTACCGCGGCGAGTTCGAAGAGCGCCTCAAAGGCCTGCTCAACGAACTGAGCAAGCAGGAAGGCCAGATCATCCTGTTCATCGACGAACTGCACACCATGGTCGGCGCCGGCAAGGGCGAGGGCGCCATGGACGCCGGCAACATGCTCAAGCCGGCCCTGGCCCGTGGCGAGCTGCACTGCGTCGGCGCCACCACGCTCAACGAATACCGCCAGTTCATCGAGAAGGACGCCGCCCTCGAGCGTCGTTTCCAGAAGGTGCTGGTCGAGGAGCCGAGCGAGGAAGACACCATCGCCATCCTGCGTGGCCTGAAAGAGCGCTATGAAGTGCACCACAAGGTGGCCATCACCGACGGCGCCATCATCGCCGCGGCCAAGCTCAGCCACCGCTACATCACCGACCGCCAGCTGCCGGACAAGGCCATCGACCTGATCGACGAAGCGGCCAGCCGCATCCGCATGGAGATCGACTCCAAGCCGGAAGTGCTCGACCGCCTCGACCGTCGCCTGATCCAACTGAAGGTGGAGTCCCAGGCGCTCAAGAAGGAAGAGGACGAAGCGGCGAAGAAACGCCTGGAGAAACTGACCGAGGAAATCGACCGCCTGGAGCGCGAGTACGCCGACCTCGAAGAGATCTGGGCCTCGGAAAAAGCCGAGGTGCAGGGCTCGGCGCAGATCCAGCAGAAGATCGAGCAAGCCCGCCAGGAACTGGAAGCCGCCCGCCGCAAGGGTGACCTCAGCCGCATGGCCGAGCTGCAGTACGGGGTAATCCCGGACCTGGAGCGCAGCCTGCAGATGGTCGACCAGCACGGCAAGACCGACAACCAGTTGCTGCGCAACAAGGTCACCGAGGAAGAAATCGCCGAAGTGGTCTCCAAGTGGACCGGCATCCCCGTGGCCAAGATGCTCGAAGGCGAGCGCGAGAAGCTGCTGAAGATGGAAAGCCTGCTGCATGAACGGGTGATCGGCCAGGACGAGGCGGTGACCGCCGTGGCCAACGCCGTGCGCCGTTCCCGTGCCGGGCTGTCCGATCCGAACCGCCCCAGCGGCTCGTTCCTGTTCCTTGGGCCTACCGGCGTGGGCAAGACTGAGCTGTGCAAGGCGCTGGCCGAGTTCCTGTTCGACACCGAAGAGGCCATGGTGCGCATCGACATGTCCGAGTTCATGGAGAAACACTCCGTGGCTCGCCTGATCGGCGCCCCGCCAGGCTACGTGGGTTATGAAGAGGGCGGCTACCTGACCGAGGCCGTGCGTCGCAAGCCGTACTCGGTGGTACTGCTCGACGAGGTGGAGAAGGCCCACCCGGATGTGTTCAACGTGCTGCTGCAGGTGCTGGAAGATGGCCGCCTGACCGACAGCCACGGCCGCACCGTGGACTTCCGCAACACGGTGATCGTGATGACCTCCAACCTGGGCTCGGCGCAGATCCAGGAACTGGCCGGTGACCGCGAGGCGCAGCGTGCGGCGGTGATGGACGCGGTGGGTTCGCACTTCCGTCCGGAGTTCATCAACCGCATCGACGAAGTGGTGGTGTTCGAGCCCCTGGGCCGCGAGCAGATCGCCGGCATCACCGAGATCCAGCTCGGCCGACTGCGTGGCCGCCTGGCCGAGCGCGAGCTGTCGCTGAGCCTGAGCCCGGAGGCGTTGGACAAGCTGATCGCCGTGGGGTACGACCCGGTGTATGGCGCACGGCCACTCAAGCGTGCGATCCAGCGCTGGATCGAGAACCCGCTGGCGCAGTTGATCCTGGCCGGCGAGTTCTTGCCGGGTGCGGCGATCACCGCGAAGGTGCAGGGCGAGGAGATTGTCTTCGACTGATCACTGCCGTCATGAAGAGCCCCGCGAAAGCGGGGCTTTTTTATGTGGGTCATCCCGACGCCATCGCGGGGCAAGCCCGCTCCCACGCAGATCGGTGCCACAGGTACCCTATGCGCGTGGGAGCGATCAGCGTGGGAGCGGGCTTGCCCCGCGATAAGGCCAGTGCAGGCGCCGCAAACCCCTGATTTTCCGGCTTCCTACCTAACTTGCTGAAAATTTTGAAAAAAGTGCTTGCACAAAATTCAGAGTGCCCCTAATATTCGCCCCGCTGTCAGGCACTGAGCGAATCACCAGCAACATCGGAGATCGCAAAACAACTTACAAATCAGTAAGTTGAATGAAAAAAAGTGGTTGACAAGCAAAACGAAGAATGTAGAATAGCCGGCCTCAGCAGCGACAACGCGAAAGCGAAGCAGCTAAAGAGTTCGAAGCTAACACAGGCTTCGAAGCAGTAAAGATGTACCGAAGTTCAGTTCCGCGATAGCTCAGTCGGTAGAGCAAATGACTGTTAATCATTGGGTCCCTGGTTCGAGTCCAGGTCGCGGAGCCAATCTCGGGGTGTAGCGCAGTCCGGTAGCGCGCCTGCTTTGGGAGCAGGATGTCAGGAGTTCGAATCCCCTCACCCCGACCATTTTCCGGGTCGTTAGCTCAGTTGGTAGAGCAGTTGGCTTTTAACCAATTGGTCGTAGGTTCGAATCCTACACGACCCACCATGTAAAAAGGGCATCTCGACTGAGATGCCCTTTTTCTTTTGTCCGCGTTTTTTGGGTGTGGCATATCCCCGCCCTTGCTACCCTGTGGCCTTTGCCCGCAGGAGCGCCACGCATGTCCCTCAAAGCCCGTGTTTTCATCGCCACCAGCCTGGATGGCTACATCGCCCGTGAAGACGGCGGCCTCGATTGGCTGATGGGCGCCACCCAATCCACCGACGACCATGGCTATGCCGGGTTCATGGCGGGCGTTGATACGCTGGTGATGGGGCGGGGGACTTTCGACAAGGTCATGACCTTTGGCGAGTGGCCGTATCCCGATACGCGGGTCGTGGTGGTCAGCGCCAGCCTCGAGGCCTTGCCCAAGGGCGCACCGGAGCAGGTCGAGCTACACCCCGGGCCGATTCCGGCGTTGCTCGAGCATCTGCAGGGCACGGGGGCGAAAAGCCTGTACCTGGATGGCGGCAAGCTGATTCAGGGGTTCTTGCGTGAGGGGTTGGTGGATGAACTGACCATCACCCGCATTCCCGTGCTGCTGGGGCAGGGGATTCCGTTATTCGGCGGGTTGGCGAAGGATGTGCTGTTGCAGCACATGAAGACGACCAGTTACGAGAGTGGGTTCGTGCAGAGTACGTATCGCGTGGTCAGGTGAAGTCGCCAGCGTGGGAGCGGGCTTGACCCGCGATGGCGTCGGTTCAGGCCACCCGGTTATGGCGGCTGTCGCTATCGCGGGGCAAGCCCGCTCCCACCGGGGAGAGCAGGGCCTGTTATCAGTGCAACTTCAAACGCGGCTCAGTCCCCCGCCCAATCTTGCTACCCAGCATCATCATCGCCGTGCGGAAGAACCCATACAGCGCCATCTGGTGCATCCGGTACAGCGACACATAGAACATCCGCGCCAGCCAGCCCTCCAGCTTCACGCTGCCCATCAGGTTACCCATCAGGTTGCCCACCGCCGAGAACCGCGACAGCGATACCAGCGAGCCGTAGTCCTTGTACTCGTAGGTCGGCAGCGCCTTGTTCTCCAGGCGCGCCTTGAGGCTCTTGGCCAGTAGCGAAGCCTGCTGGTGCGCAGCCTGCGCCCGTGGCGGCACGTTGCGGTCGCTGCCCGGCTGCGGGCAGGCGGCGCAGTCGCCGAAGGCAAAGATATTGTCGTCGCGGGTGGTCTGCAGGGTCGGGCGCACCACCAGCTGGTTGATGCGGTTGGTTTCCAGCCCGTCGATGTCCTTGAGGAAGCCCGGCGCGCGAATGCCCGCCGCCCAGACCTTCAGGCTGGCCTGGATCACTTCGCCGGCCGCCGTCTTCAGGCCATCCTCGGTCACTTCGCTGACTGCGGCATTGGTCATCACCGTCACGCCGAGTTTTTCCAGGGTCTTGTGCACCGGCACGCTGATGCGCTCCGGCAGCGCCGGCAGTACCCGTGGGCCGGCTTCGATGAGGGTGATGTGCATGTCTTTCGGCTGGATCTTGTCCAGGCCATAGGCCGCCAGCTCGTGGGCGGCGTTGTGCAGCTCGGCCGCCAGCTCCACACCCGTGGCGCCGGCACCGACGATGGCCACGCTGATCTTCTCGCTGGCCACATCGCCCGCGTGGGCACGCAGGTAGTGGTTGAGCAGCTGCTGGTGGAAGCGCTCGGCCTGCTTGCGGCTGTCGAGGAACAGGCAGTGTTGCGCTGCGCCCAGGGTGCCGAAGTCGTTGGTGTTACTGCCCACGGCGATCACCAGGCTGTCGTAGCCAATGGTGCGCGCAGGCAGCAGCTCGCGGCCCTCGTCGTCGAGGGTCGCGGCCAGCTGGATCAGCTTGCTTTCGCGGTCCAGGCCGCTCATGCGGCCCATCTGGAAGTTGAAGTGGTTCCACTTGGCCTGGGCCACGTAGTTCAGTTCGTCTTCCGAGGAGTTCAGCGAGCCGGCCGCCACTTCGTGCAGCAGTGGCTTCCAGATGTGCGTCAGGTTGGCATCAACCAGGGTGATCTCGGCCTGTTTGCGCTTGCCCAGGGTTTTACCCAGGCGGGTCGCCAGTTCCAGGCCGCCGGCGCCGCCGCCGACAATCACGATGCGATGAGTCATGGGGATATCTCACAAGTTTTACGGAATTCGTGGACACAAGGTCCGGCCGCATCCAGCACGAGGGGCGGGCGAGCGCAAGGCAGCTCATAGCACCAGTCCACTCAGCAGGCGGCTCAACAGGCCCAGACCGATGGTCACGGCCACCACCAGCAACAGGAGCAGCAACGGCCGGAAGGGCCTGCGCTCTACTTGATGCTGGGGGGCGCTCAGATACTCATCGACGCGACGCTGATCTTCGGGATTCAGGCGGCTGGTCATGGTGGGCCTCGTCAGATAGACGTTTGTGACTGCGTGTACGCCACAGCGTTCACGCAAACGCATGGGTCGAATGATAATGCTTTCTATCCCTGGCGCCGAGTGTACGTGATCGCAAACACACCCGGCACTGGATCAAAGACTGATACCTACGTCGAACACAATGCTGCGCCCCAGGTTGCCGCGCAGGAAATCCGGCGCGTCCGGATGGGCGAACAGCACCCGGGCGAAGGTCGGCCCCACCAGCGACAACGAGCGCCAGCCCTGGCGCAGGTACTCGGTGGGCGGCGGGAAATGGCTGTTGAGGTCGAGCACTTCGCGCTTGAGGCTGGAGAAGGCGATGATGTCCAGCTCACCCAGGTCCAGCCCGCGTTCGCGGTAGTTGTGCGATTTCTTGCGCAGCGTGGGCGCCAGGCGTGCCAGCAGTTCCTGGGCGCTGATCCGCCGGGGGCGTTGTTCGCGGCGCACCAGTTGGCTCAGGGAGAACGCGCTGCGCCGGCGTTGCAGCTCTTCGCGCCACTCGTCATTGAGCCGCCGGCCCTCGTCGAGCACGAAGAACACCTCGAACGCCGCGTCGCGGAACAGCACGTCTGGCGGTTCCTGCCCGGCCGGGGTGAAGTCCTCGCTGCGGTAGGGAATGTTCAGCCCCTGCAGCAGGCGCTGGCAGACCCAACGCTCGCGTTCCCATTTGCGGGCATTGGACAGGAACGCATTGGCTTGTTCGGCCTGGATGGTAAGCAGGCGCAGGTAGTCTGAGTCATCCATGGGGACAAGCTTAGTCGCTAATTGATGACGGTAAGATGCTGTTTGTGCGTGGGAATCAGCCCAGCACCAGCCATTGCTGCACGACCCCGAACAGGTGCAGCAGCCCGCCGCCCACACAAATGGCCGAACTGACCGCGATGAAACGCCGGCTGCGCCCGGTGCCGGCCAGCAAAAGCGGCCCCAGCAGGCCACGGGCCAGGTACACCAGGGTGATCAAGCAGATGATCGGCATCAGCAATGGCAAGGGCGCGATCACACCGGCCGCCGACAGCGCGTAGGCGGCCCAGGCCAGCAGTACCGACGCGATCGCCGCTGTGACCAGGGCAGGGTAGGCGCGCCCTTGTTCCGCGGCCCGGGCCATGCGTTCGCCCGCGCCGAACAGACGGTACCAGCGCGGGCCCACGGCGATGACCATCAGGTGCAGTACCCCCGCGGTGGCGCTGAACAGCGCGCCCAGCAGCAAGGGCAGGTTGATGCCTTCGGTCATTGGGGATGCGTCCTGCAGCGAAAGGAGGTGTCAGCCTATAGCAACCGGACGAAAGGGAGAATGGGTGTAGACTCAGGCTTGTCCACATGGCCGACAGGGATATTGTTCAGGTGATTAGCGCACAGGTCTTGTCCAGCACCAGCCTTACCCTTGGCTGGCTCGGTTACGTGCCCCTGCTGGTCTGGGCCGCCAGCCGCACGCGCTGGGTGGAGTTGTTCGCTGACACCCGCCGCCAGCACCTGCTGTTCGGCACGGTGTTCTGCCTGTTCGTGCTGTGGCTGGTGCGGCGTGATTTCGATACTGGCGTGTCGTACCACTTCATCGGCATGACTGCCGTTACCCTGCTGCTGGACTGGCCGCTGGCGGTGCTCGGCGGCTTTCTCGCCCAGCTTGGCCTGTTGCTGCTCGGCCGCCAGGACCTCGCTGCTATCGGCGTCAACGGCCTGCTGATCGTAGGGTTGCCGGTGCTGGTCACCGAGGTGTGCGCGATCCTGGTCGAGCGTGCCCAGCCGCGTAACCTGTTCGTGTATATCTTCTGTTGTGGGTTCTTCCCTGCCGCGTTGACCGTGTTGGTGTGCCTGGCGGCTGGGCTGGGGATATTGTGGATGGACGAGCGTTTCGCCATGCCGGAGTGGCTGAGCGACTTTGTTGGCTATCTGTGGCTGATGATGTTCCCCGAGGCGTTTATCAATGGCACGGTGATCAGTGCCTTGGTGGTGTTCTGCCCCGAGTGGCTGGAAACGTTTAACCGCAGCCGCTATCTGCAGGCGCCGTGGAAGGACGAGGAACGCTAAGACTTTATTGTGTTGCCTGCCCCGGCCTCTCGCCGGCAAGCCGGCTCCCACACTGACCGCGTAGCCCGCTCAAACCAAACGCCGTCCCTGTGGGAGCTGGCTTGCCAGCGATGGGCCGCAACGCGGCCCCGGCGTTTCCTGCAGCAATTGCTGTTGGGGCGTTGGGGTTGCTGTATGGCTGGCCCATAACGATCGTGTGCGATCTCAGTGGGAGCGGGCTTGCCCCGCGATTGAGTGACCTCGGCCTGTCGTTTCTCAATCCGAATCATCGCGAAAATAGCGTGAGCGTTTGAACAGCAAGCGCTGGCCGACCAGCATGAACAACATCCCCCACAGGCCGCCATCGAGCTGCAGCACTTGCCGTTCACCCAATTGGGAGCAAGTGGTGATGCCGACCACCATGAAGATGATGTACACAGCCCTTCGCAACCCTTTAGGGCGGCACAGCCAGTCGAGCAGTACGCCCGCCGCCAATCCGTAAGCGATGAAATACAGTTCTGGCATGTTGGCGTCCTGCTCGGATGACCAGCAGCAAGGAGAATGGCTGGTGCATCGAACGATGCCAATGGATAGGGCGAGCGCCTATTCAGCGCGGTCTGATTAACCGGTAAGAAATGTCTGAGGCTTGAACGCCGGCCTCCCAGTTAATGGACGACCGGCGTGGGAGCGGGCTTGCCCCGCGATTGCGGCGGTGCTCTCACCACCAAGCCCAGCTTAGTGCCGTGGCTCCAGATCCCCCGAATACAACTCATCCTCGGACTCTTCCGCCCCCGCGATCTTGTGCTCCTCGGCCGCCCAGGCCCCCAGGTCGATCAGCTTGCAGCGGTCCGAGCAGAACGGCCGGAACGGGCTCTTCTCCCCCCATTCCACAGGCGCCCCACAGGTCGGGCAATCAACGGTCATCGGCTGGCTCATGGCTGGCCTCCTCGCAAAGTCAGGTAAAAGTGGTGCAGGCGGTCGATCTCGTCGTGCAGCGATTGCAGGTCACGATCATTGACCACCACGTCATCGGCATGGCGCAGGCGCTCTTCCCGGGCCAGCTGGGCCTTGAGAATCGCCTGCACCTGCTCGGGGCTGGTGTTGTCCCGTTGCAGGGTGCGCTGCACCTGCAACTCGGTCGGCGCATCGATCACCAGGATGCGCTGGGTCTTGCTGAACTGCCCCGACTCGATCAACAGCGGCGACACATACACCGCATAGGGCGTCTCGGCCTTGGCCAGGTAGCTGAAGATCTCCTGGCCGATCAGCGGGTGCAGCAGCTGCTCCAGCCATTGCCGTTGCGCAGGGTCAGCAAAGATCTGCTGGCGCAGGGCGCCACGGTCGAGCTGGCCGTCCTCCAGCAGTACACCGGGGCCGAAGCGCTCGACGATGCGGGCCAGGGCAGGGCGCCCCGGCTCGACAACCCAGCGCGCCGCCTGGTCGGCATCGACCAGGTGCACGCCCAGCTCGACGAAACGCTCGGCGGCGGCGCTCTTGCCGCTGCCGATGCCGCCGGTCAGGCCGAGAATCCAGGGGGTGAAAGGCGCTGTGCTCATCAGGTTCCAAGCAGTTGCAGGTAAGAAGCGACTATTTCATCACCCCAGAGCACGGCGATCCACCCCGCAATGGCCAGATAAGGCCCGAAAGGCAGCGCAGCGCCCATTTGCGTGCGCTTCAGACGCACCAGCGTCAGCCCGATCAACGCCCCCACCAGCGAGGCCAGCATCAAGGTCAGCGGCAAAATCTGCCAGCCGCCCCAGGCCCCGAGCATGGCCAACAGCTTGAAGTCGCCAAAGCCCATGCCCTCCTTGCCGGTGACCAGCTTGAACACCCAATAAACTGTCCACAGGCTCAGGTAACCCGCCACCGCACCCCACACCGCGTCGGCCAGCGGCACCAGCAGCCCGAAGGCGTTAACCACCAGCCCCAGCCACAACAGCGGCAGCACCAGCACATCTGGCAGCAACTGGTGCTCGGCATCGATCAGGCTCAAGACGATCAGCCCCCAGGTCAGCAGCATCACCGCCAGCGCCTCCACGCCCGGCCCGAAATGCCACGCCACCAGCAGCGACAGCAGGGCGGTGGCCAGTTCCACCAGTGGATAACGCGCACTGATCCGCGCCTTGCACCCCGAGCAACGCCCGCGCAAGGCCACATAACTCAACACCGGAATGTTTTCCCACGCCCGGATCGGGCGCTGGCAGTGGGGGCAGCGCGACGCCGGCAGGCACAGGTCGAAGCGCTCGTGCTCGGCCTGCGGCAGCCCCAGCACCTCCTGTGCCTCGCGCTGCCACTGGCGCTCGAGCATCACCGGCAGCCGGTACGCCAGCACATTGAGAAAACTGCCCACCAGCAACCCCAGCACCGCGGCCAGGGCATAAAAGAACGGTGGATGATCGACGATTACGGCCCAGGCATTCATGTTCAGATCAGGCTACCCAACTGGAAGATCGGCAAGTACATCGCCACGACAAGGCCCCCCACCAGCAGCCCGAGGATCAGCACGATGGCCGGCTCCAGCAGCGTGGTCAACTGCTCCAGCGCCTGGCTCACCTGCTCTTCGTAATGTAGCGCGGCCTTGTCCAGCATGGTGTCGAGGGTGCCGCTGGCCTCGCCGACCGCCACCAGCTGGCGCAGCAGCGGCGGGAAAAGCCCGTCCGCCTCCATCGCCTGTTGCAGGCTCGCCCCATTGGCCACGCCCTGGCGCAACGCCAGGATCGCCCGCTCATGCAGGCAGTTGCCACTGACCGGCGCCACCGTTGCCAGCGCATCCAGCAACGCCACGCCGGCTGTATAAGAAGTCGCCAGGCTGCGCGCAAACCGCGCCAACGCCGCCTGCCCGAGCAAGGTGCCGACCACCGGCACCCGCAGCCCCCAGCGCGCCATCCACAGCCGCGCCGGCAGATGCCGCCGATAAACCTCCCGCCCGCCAACCCCCAACACAGTTATCAACAGCACCAGCCACCCCACGTGATTGCCCAGCCCTGTGGATAAATCGATCACCCACTGGGTGAACGCCGGCAGCGCCTTGTCGAAACTGGCGAACAGCCCCTGAAAGCGCGGCACCACCTCCAACAGCAACAACGCCGCCACCCCGAGCCCGGTCAGCAGCAACAGCGCCGGATACAGCATCGCCTTGCGCACCTTCTGCCGCAGCGCCTGGCGCTTCTCCAGCATCCCCGCCATCTGCTCCAGTTGCCGGTCCAGCGTGCCCGACTGCTCGCCCACCCGCACCAGGTTGCAGTACAGCGCATCGAACCACGCCGGATGCCGCTGCAACGCCTCCGCCAGCCCAAGCCCCGCCGCCACGTCCTGTTTCAACCGCGCCAGCAACGCCGCCATGCCGCTGTCCACTGTGCTGCGCGCCATCACCTCGAACGCCTGCAACAACGGCACCCCCGCCGTCAGCAAGGTCGCCAGCTGCCGGCTGAACCCCGCCGCATCCGCCTTGCCCGCCCGCTGCGGCCAGCGCCACTGCAACCCACCCGCCAACCTCACCCGCGTGGCCCGGATGCCCTGGCGTTGCAGCCAGGCCTGCACAAACGCCGGGCTGCGCCCCGGTTGCTGGCCGTGTTGACGAGTGCCGGAGGCATCGATGCCCTCCCAGGCGTAGAGGCGGGTAGACGGTGGCATGCGAAGGTCCTTTGCAGTGCGGCGACAAGCCCCGTAACAGCTTGCCGGGCCCGAGGGCGGGCGCGTTTCCATGACGCTCACTAGAGTAGTTCAGCGAAGATGACGCCCTGCCGTGCAGGGGTGACAAAAGGTGTCGGTTCAGGCCTACTGCGCGCCTGCCGGCCGGGGCGCCGAAAAGATGAACATGCGCCGACCGCGCCTCCATGTATTACGAAGGAAGACCGTTCATGAAAGGGCAACGAGGTATCACCCTGATCGAACTGATGATCGTCGTCGCGATCATCGGCATCCTGGCGACCATCGCCATCCCCATGTACACCAACCACCAGGCCCGCGCCAAAGCCGCGGCGGCGCTGCTGGAAATCTCCGCGCTGAAAACGCCGATGGACATCCGCCTGAACGAAGGCAAGGACGTGCCCGACGTCGCCAGCCTCGGCGGCCAGCCCGCCACTGCCCATTGCGCGATCACCGCCAGCGGCACGGCGGCCGACGGCACCGCCAGCATCGCCTGCACCCTGGCCGACGCACCGGCCAATGTGCTGGGCAAGACCGTGACCCTGGCCCGCACCCAGGCAGGGTGGAGCTGCGTGACCACGGTGGAGGAAGACCTCGCGCCGAATGGCTGCAAGGCGCCGTGAAAGTGAGGTGAAACAGGGGTTTGCGTAACGGACACGGCAATGGTACGTTGCGCAACACGCCGGTGTAGCTCAGTCGGTAGAGCAGCGCACTCGTAACGCGAAGGTCGCAGGTTCGATTCCTGTCTCCGGCACCACATCCAGCTCCACTGCATTCCGCTGAATGCTTTGGAAACCCTCTAAACCGGCCTTTTGGCCGGTTTTTCGTTTCCACGACCCTCCGTCGGGAACCAACTAAATCCCCAATAACCGGGGGTATTTTTGGGGTACAGCGTCTTTCCTGAATGGAGAACGTACCTCTATGCCACGTCTAGCCATTCCGCTCAGCGACCTCAAATGCCGCACGGCCAAACCGCGTGATCGAGCCTATAAACTGTTCGACGGCGGGGGTATGTACCTGTACGTTGCGCCCAGTGGCTCGAAGACTTGGCGGCTGCGGTATTTCAAACCCAGCGGCAAGGAAGGCACGCTGATTATCGGCAAGTACCCCATCGTTTCGTTGGCCGTCGCGAGGACCAAGCGCGATGAGGCCAAGGCTCTGTTGCTCGACAACCTTGATCCGATGGAAGAAAAGCAGAAGGCCAAGATCGCAGCTCAGCGGGCGAGTCTTCTGTTTGAAACCGTCGCTCTGGAGTGGCACGTCGAAATGTCCCGACGGTGGACTGAGGGCCATGCCAAGACGGTGCTGAGTAGGTTGCGTACCCATGTGTTTCCACTGATTGGCCAGCGGCCAATTGCTGAGCTCGACACCCACGATCTCCTTGAGGTCACTCAGCGAATCAAGGATCGCGGCACCATGGATGTAGCCCTGCGTGTGCAGAACTATCTATCCACGATCATGCGGGGTGCGAAGCGGGCGCGGCAGATCACTCAAAACCCAGCGCTCGATCTGGCCGGCTCGATTCAAGCGCCGCGCACCGTGCACCGTCCTGCACTCTCGCTGAACCGCCTTCCTGAACTGTTGGACCGAATCGACAACTACACCGGTCGCGAGCTGACTCGGCTCGCAGTGCTGCTGACGCTGCATGTGTTCGTGCGCTCCAGCGAACTGCGCTTCGCCCGGTGGGATGAATTCGACCTGCAACGGGCGATGTGGGAGATCCCCGATACCCGTAAGTCGATTGAAGGCGTTCGCTATTCCACGCGCGGGACCAAGATGAGTGGGGACATTCAGATAGTGCCGTTGTCGCCTCAAGTCATCGAGATCCTTGAACGGCTGCGCAGCTTGAATCGCTTCTCTGAACTCGTGTTGCCCGGTGATCACAGGTACTGGAAACCCTTGTCGGAGAATACGGTTAACCAGGTGCTTCGCAATATGGGCTACGACACCACCAAGGACGTGTGCGGGCATGGTTTCAGGACCATGGCTTGTAGTGCCTTGCTCGAATCAGGGCTGTGGACGGACGCGGCGATTGAGCGGCAGATGAGCCATCAGGAGCGTAACCGCGTGCGCGCTGCTTACATCCACAAGGCCCAATTTCTGGAGCAGCGTCGGTTGATCATGGCGTGGTGGAGTAACTACATCGATGCCAACAGATCGGGCCATGTCACTCCGCATGAGTTTGCCCATCCGGTAGGCGATAACGTCACCGCCTTGCCAAATGGTCATGGCGCATTCAATCGTGGGTGAGCCTGCAAGATCGGCGCTGGCTGCTCTTTCACGCGGGTCCATCCAAACAGGGCTGCAAAGCCGCCCTGTTTGGATGGACCTCACTTTGAAGAGCTAAAAGCCACAACGTTGTCCGGGGTTTACCAAGTAATTCCAACGATGGATAACCGCTTTTCACGTCCTCAAGGGCGCTTAATTTCGGCCCTTGACCGGGTTTATCCACAGGCGTAGAACTGGCCGTGCAAAGGCTGTCGATGACAGCACCCCAGGTGACCCGAGCCTTAAAGGTCACGCCGCTCCTACGGTGGTTCTCCCCAAGGGCGATTAGCATTCGGTAGCTCGCCCGGTCACCTCCCCGGTGATGGATGCTCTTACACATGTGGCCCTCGTGCGCCAGACACACCGTACCTCGCTGCCCTGCAGCAACCTATCCGCTTGGCCGAAAATTGCGCCAACCTGTGCCCGTCTCTTTCTCTGGAAAGAGACGGGCACTTCTAACACTGCTGCAGCCCTGATCGCACCTGGCTTTGCGGCATTCCCCCTCGTGACAATCGGCGTGACAAACGCCGATGTCACCAGCAACAGCGCTGTAGATGATGGTGCCGCAGACCAAGGAATGACTGCACCTGACTGACAGTCAGGCATGCCCCGGTCATCGCATTGCTGCGTTCACCCGGCTCAGGATCTCGCGGCGCTGGTCTCGTCAGCCAATGCAGCCTCCACCCGCCCACCGGTAACGGTGCTCAGGAGGCCAGATCATGAGATGCCCTTGCTCCCGGACGTAAGGAGCCGCCAGTCCCGCGTAGTGGACATTCCCCACAGGTCGCAGGGGCCTTGATCCCTGATAACACTCAACATTCTTGGCGGGATGACGTGGGGCGAGGATCGGAGATTGGAAGATGAGGTGACTGACATGGCATTGGTAGGTAGGCGGGATGGCCGCAATTTTGGCTACGGCAGGCAACTGAGCTACGCGGGGCCACAAGCGCTGAAAGACATGTTCGGTGGCGGTCACTATGGCACGGTCAAGGCGCATTGTGATCGATGGCAGGCATTCGTGAGGTGGTGCCGCTCAGAACAGGGGCCGGGTATCAATGATGCGCGACAGATTGATCGGAAGGTGTTGGCCGACTATGCGGCGTATCTGCGTGACGTGGTTGGGCGCGGTGACCTTGCTGTCAGCACCGCACAAAATCGACTATCCAGCGTTAACAGGACCATGGCAGCGCTTCGCGGTGATCAGTGCGTGAAGTTGCCAAGTCCGAGCAAGGCGTTGGGTATGCAGCGCATCGGGGTTCGACAGTCGGTGCCGCAGGGCCAAGACCACGAACAGGTTAAGCAGATCGTCGATGCACTTTGCCGCGATCATCAGCAACGGGCCGCCGCGATCGTTCTGTTGGCACGAGCCACAGGTATGCGCTTGCGTGAAGCCATCTTGGCTGACCTACCAAGGCTTAGCCGTGAGGCTGAAGCCTGCGGCAAGATCAACATCCAGGACGGTACCAAAGGGGGCCGCGCCGGCGCCTCGGCACCTCGTTGGATTGCAATGAACGACCATGTCCGAGGTGCACTTGCGTTTGCACGACAGGTTTCCCCTACGGGTAGCCGCAACCTGATTGCCGCACACGAAAGCTACGTGGATCTTCTGCAAAAAATCATCCGCCCGGCACGGGACATCCTGCATGTACACAGCCTCAAAAGCTTCCATGAGCTACGGGCGGCGTACGCGTGTGAGCGTTATGAACAAATCACCCATCACCGCGGGCCTATCAACGGCGGTCAGTGTTGCCAGGTAGATAGGAACCTTGATCGTGAGGCCCGAAGGCAAATCAGCTACGAGCTTGGGCACGGTCGGATGGACGTGGTCGCTGCCTACATTGGAGGACGGACATGAGCAAGCCATTTGATATGGAGTTGTTCTTGGTCGGTGAGATGACTGGGTCGTACGCGACGCGGCAGCGCCATTTGTGCCAAGCGAAAATCATCCAGGCTGAAATCGCAAAACGCTGGCAGCGAGAGACACCTTGGACTTGGCAAAGAAAGCATTTGGCTTGGTTCCTTGAACATCGCCTGGATCGGCACAGCGAGATGACGCGGTATTACTATTTTCTGACCGTGCGGCTACTCGCTCGTCGGTTACAGAAAACATGGGAGTTCACCCTACGTGCGAGGACTGACGTTGATATGTACGACTGACAACAGTCGATTCCAATCGGACGGTGGAAACTGCCGGAGGCGGACTGACTGTTGCGAAAACTACTTTTTCAATGGGCTCGACGCTCAATGACCCTTGATTTGCAGGCAACTCCTAATTTTTACTATTAGTAATGGCAATCTTGTCCGCGGACATCTAATATACTCTACTTGCTATCAAGGATTGAGTATCAATGTCTATTGATTTGAGGGTGATTAGTGAGCGGCTGAAGAAAAGCCGGGGAACTCTTGGTTATAGCTTTAGCGAAGCAAGCAGCGCTTGCGGCATAACCGTCGAGAGGCTACTGGAGCTTGAAAATGGAATTTCCAAACCTACCGGGGATGAAATTTTAATCCTCGCATCATTGTACAATTGCGAGTTTCTTCAGCTAATTGATCGTAACCTTCCTGGTCCATCCGATTTGACGGATATTCTTTTCCGCCGTCATGGGGAGTCATTCAGCCAGAATGATCGTCGCGCAATACAACAGTTTATACTTCTTTGTCAGCGCGAGAGTGAACTTGAACAGGCTCTAGGCGTTAGAAAATCTAAGCCAATGGTTAAGTGGAGTGGTGGGTTCTACAAGAAGCATGGTGCAGATGCTGCACAGATAGTTCGTAAGCACCTTAACTATTCTGACAACTCAGTTGGGCGAGATATATATTCTGACTTTCGAGCTATAGGCGTACATATTTTTCGCAGAAAACTGAGCAATGACGAAGTTTCAGGGGTTTATATAAATGACCCCGTTGCAGGTCATTGTGTCCTTGTCAACTATAACGAGGATGTCTACCGGCAACGATTTTCAGTTTCACACGAGGTTGCCCATTCAATCTTCGACTCAGCAGAGGATGTGATGGTAACTTATGAAATGGCTAGTTCGAGATACTCGAGGAAGGATCTGGTCGAAATAAGAGCGAACAGCTTCGCGTCTAACTATCTCATGCCACCTCAGATGCTACGTTCCATATCGCCGTGGAACACCGACTCTGTTCAATATTGGGCGCAAAAATTTCGCGTCAGTACAGCTGCTCTTGCTAAGGCTTTAAAAGATGAAGGAATTGTGACTAGTGCGCAAGCCGATCTGTTGAAAAAAGTTCGAATCCCTAAATCGGAAAAGATAGATCCAGAAGCACCTGACAATCTGACCGACCTTCAAAGACATCGACGGCTAGAACTTTTGGAAACGGGGCTCTCTGATTACTATGTTTCTCTATGTTGCAACGCATATGAAAGGCAGCTTATCAGTACCCATCGATTAGCGGAATTGCTTGACGCCAGCTTGCAGGAACTAATTGAGATAGGGAAATTATTTGGTAGGACAATTAAACATGGCATTTGATCCAAGGGTTTTTTGCAATTTGGTAGCCGTCGATACTTGCGCTGTTTGGAATATACTTTCGGCTAAAAAGCTTAGCTTGGCTGCATTCTCATCCGGCGTGCACTTTGTTATAACTCCGATGGTTAATTACGAGTGTCTATATAAAATACGAAAGCAAAATTCGGTGTCACAGGAGGAGCTCAAGAATCGGCTAAAATCAGCGCTCAGGAGGAAAGCAATTTCTATCCAGCATTGTGATCTTGAAAGTTTGATCGCCGTAGCCAAATTGGCTCCCAAAAAATTGAGTAGCGGTGAGCTATCTTGCATCGCCATGTCTTATAGTATCTCAACCATTGCGGTTATGACGGATGAAAAGCTGGCGCGAAAGTTCGCCGAAACTAGCCTGAGTCTCCGTGTTGAAACAACGCCGAAGCTATACGGGTGGCTCCACTATCATTTAAGGCTTGTTGACTCGGATCATGCTGAGATCATCAGCGAGCATGAAAGTTACGAGCGGCGTCCCCTGACAGTTTTTTTTAACGAAGCGTACGAGGTAGCACTTCAGTATAGAGTTACCATTGCTCCGACGTCTGGCAATATTTGAAAGTTTCCTTCATGTGACTGAGGGTGGTGACAGTTTGCAGGTATATGAACTTCGAGTGACAAAAAATAGGGCTGATCTCTTAAGCAGTACCTGAAAATTTTCCCCAAGTAGTCAATACGTTGTCTAATACAGATTCCTGAGCGACTTATGCGGAGTTTTCAAGGATGCTGCAATGAGACGTTAGCTAGCCTCCGCGAAGGGCCGCCTTGGGTCGTTAGCAGCCTTCTTGACTGACCGCTTTCGGTATAAAACCGTCGTTTTTTCACCGTCTGTTCTCGGTCAAGGGTGGAAGTTAAGGGCTTGTGCCTGGATTAACATTGCTGTGTTAAGGGATTTAACGGAATTATTTATATTAACTAGAAGGCCATTTGTCCGTCCGTCCCCCTCCAAAAAAACATTGCTAATCAGCTTCTCTGTATGCCGTCAAGTGATTCACATATAGAATAGAGTATAAAGCATAATCACACCCCCTCATCGATACCACTTTCATACATGTGTTTTCTCACAAGCCAACCGGTCAATTCATGAATATTCTCATAATATTCGGGGCGGCTAGTGGCTATTCTGCGTCCTAGTAATTTCGCGGGGCGACCTGCTCTTCTGGCAGTAAAGTCAAATAAATCCTTTGCGGTGTGCACGAATTTTGATCGATCCTCGTACAGTGGGCGGAAGTATTTCTTGAATAAAAAATCATTAATGCTTAATTTATTTACAAATGCTTTGTATTTTTCACTGATTTTCCATTCTTCTTTAGCTATAATCGTGTCGCAATTGGGGCAGTTCACTTCAAGAGTAACCTTTTCGGAGTCAAGCAGGGCCTCGATAGTGGCGGTATAAGCAATTATCTCATAGGAGATAGACTGCGGAGGCAACTGCTGAGAGTTAATCAATTCTCTTAGGTGAAGCCCCTCTGCAAATCTTGCACAAGCTTGCTGGAAGTCATCTTTTAGTGCGATTTTTCGCATAATAGTGTCAGCTCGTTCAGGCAGCGCCAATAGCGAGTTTATTACACAGTCCCCTGTCTCAATGATTTCACCCGTTAGAGGAGTGTTCGGCTCTAGATTTTCATATTTTCTAAAGCCGGAGTCATCAACAAATATATCGCAAGAAGTATATCTATCTACTATGCTGCCAAACTCTTCAGTCGTAAATTTTCCCCACGATAAATCAAGCCTTGGAGTAAATAGGTTTTGAGTTAAAGTGGTAAGCCGAGAGCAAATTTTAACGACATTGTCCTCGGTCTCTTTTGCCAAATCTGCTTCATTGGTGGATTTGACTGGAAAAAATAAATGGCCTGTGCAGCCCTCTTCATCATTTACCTTGGTTAATAATAAGTCCGATTGAAGAAGGCGATAATGTCCCGATAGTTTTCGTTTGGTCTGGACCGCTATGCACATATAAGCTTGGATAGCGCTGCTTGCCGTAAGATTGGCTTTTAATACATAGTTGATGGCATTTCGGATTTTTTTCTCAACGAGCATGTCCCTATGCTGCGATTTGTTATCAATTGCTCCAAATCCGATCTCAAAAATCCCTTTGGATGTATGATTATAAAAATGAAGTTCAGCCTCGAACGATAAGCTATTATCCGCCCAGTGTATCCGGTAGTCGTATATCTCAGGGTTTACTGTTGGTCTGTAGTAATGAGCGCATCCTACATTGCCAATGTCTTCGTTAAATTTATCCCACAACTTCGATAGGAAGTTATTCGCATTTGCCCTTGAGATTGAAGTGCTTATGAATTCTAATGGTGATTTTATATGTACTCCAACTAATTTCTTTGTCATGAGGCCTCTGGTAGCTTTGGTGTTTAGGGTAAAAGAATAGCGCTGCTTCAAGTTGCGAGGTAATGTTTTGCGATCCTGAATCATACATCGCGAATCGCCAAAAATCACCTTGGCAATCCAGGTGAGTTACTCTCAAATTTAGTCTGATTCGATACAAAAGCACAGATTGGATCTGAGTTATTTTTTAGCAATTGGATCGTCCAATATGGCTCGGCAGCAGTCGGTCGCGACCGACTGCTGCCGAGCCACAGCTATCATTCGTGGAGGGCAGTAAACGGCCAAGAGCGTCCACCCACACCACCCGCGAGTTGTGGGGCGTTCAATATTTAAAATTAATAGTCATTTAATTGCGATCAGCTTAGCCCACTAGTTGTCTAAGGAAATCGGTGAGTGCCTTCTTCGGGTCGTCCTCCTCTGAAACAATCATCTCGATTCCCCATTGCCCCAAAACCTCCTGTGCAACTGGGTTTGGTCGGTTCGTGAACACGTAAGACTTGGGTCTTGCAGACGAGATGGCGGAGCGGCCCCACATCTCCGTTAGTCGATAGAAAAGGAGTCGGATATTGATGTCGGATAGGCTGTATCCGATGAAGAGGACTGAGTTTCCCAAAACATCGTTGCTGAGCTTTATGTCCAGTGGCGACTCATAATTTAGCCTCTGGAAGTAGCTGGTCTCATCAAGGACAATCGACGCATCGTCATCGAAATCTCCATGAAACTTTACAATCTGGCGTTGTCCGTCTGTGACTGACACTAAGTCAGCTACGCTTGCGACTTTATCGTAAGGGACGCCGAATTTATCATGGGCGATTTCTAACCACCGATCGTAGTTAGTTGTGTAGATACGCGAGAATTTTCCAAGGGTGATTAGCCGATGGATCTCGGACTGAGTAATATCTGTCCCTGGCTTGTGCCATTCACGATCCATCCAGCTACGCAGCGGTCCCAGACTTCCTTTTTTCTTTTTATAGAACTCTGCAAGTGCTAGCGCGGTGCCATATGTAGAGAAAATTTTAGGATCATAACCCAGTTCCGTGGCGATGTGGGCTGTCAGCTGGCTCCAGGTAGGTAAATTGAGATTGGCAGACACTCCGGCGCCTACAAAAAGCATCAGTTTGTTGGTGCGGTGCGCATCAAGTAATTCAGTGTTCATTTCACGCTTCTCACGGAGTTGAGGTATGCTGCGAACTGGTCAAGGGCTTTGCGACGCATCGAAATATCGTCCTTTGCCTCACCCATTTCAGCGAAGGTTTGGGTGTGTCCGTTCGGAACGAAGACGCAGTCCCACTGGAAACCCCTTGGGCCTGCCGGTGAGAGTGGAACTGTTCCCTCAATAGAGCCTTCGAACAGGCGAATCTCACGCCCATCACAATAGCCGAGTACGGTCTTCGCCATCACAGTCGCATCTCCGAGCCCTGCAACAAGGCTGACGAAGCGATCCGCCTCCAGTTTGTCCCAAAAGATTTGAGTCAATCCCGCAGGTAAGTCGTTGAGACCTCTTAAATAAAGGCCTGTGTGCTCTACGAAAAGAGGACGACCGATAACCTCGAACGCTTTAATCAGTTTGTCCCGCACTAAGCGATCGACATCCTCGGTCTGCAACTCCTCAATCTTCCTCGACACCGGTACTATTTCGACGCCAGTCGGTGCCAAGATTCGTTGCACCTCGGCGACCTTGTGCGTATTTCCAGACATGAATCGAATTTTCAATCTAGGCCCCTTATGAAGGAGTAGCGCTTGGCTACTTCATACTGCTGGTCCAACTCGCTGGTGGTAAGCCCTTCAGCCATCGCGATCGCTTGGTCGTCTGCTAGACCGCGCTGATGGATTGCAGGGTTGTCTGAGCAAATAACAAATGGAACTCCAAAGCGCCGAAAGTCTTGGAGAGGATGAGCCTCATCGAAAGGTACCGCGCCGGTAAGTCTGTTGCTAATTGGGCATACCTCGATGCAGATATCCTGCGTTGATAATTGTTCTAGCAGATGAGGATCCTTACCAGCAGCTGTCCCATGGCCAATGCGGTCGGCGCAGAATAACTCCAGAGCAGCTTGAACGTTCTCCACGCGACCGGTTTCGCCGGCGTGTATGGTGACCCCGAGTCCGAATCGATCTTTTGCTTTCCGGAAAAGTGACGGTAACTCCGATGGATATGCGACTTCCTCATCACCCGCAAGATCGAGTCCCACAATGTCGTTCGGCTCACCGAGGTCTTGATAGGCCTGTAGTAGTGTGGAAAGACAAACCGCACCGTAGTCGCCGCGTGTGACTGTAAGAATCAAACCGCGACGAATGCCTTGGTGATGCGCGGCGGTCCTGGTTGATTCGATAAGATTTTCTAGGGCTTGGGTAGGCGAGCAATTTTGCAGATGGGCGAGGTACAAGACGCTGCTTCGTAGTTCGACGAAGCGCACTCCGTTCTCCACTAGGCTAGCGAAGACTGCATTGGAAATGAGGTCCAGATTCTCGCGCTTCTTGGGAAAGAGTCTCAGTACCTGCCACGGAGTTAAATATGACGCCAAGGACTGGCAGGGTGTGGTTCGAAGGAGGTCGCGCTCGATAATAAACCCGGGCGGCAAGTCTGTTGCTTCATCGGCCAGTATCTCTTGAATTATCGGTGTTGGAATCGCCCCGTTCAGGTGAACATGGAGCTCTCCTCGATCTCGCCCTCCGGCCTGCTTTACCTTGTCTTGTTCTACCACGTTACCCTTGGCGACATCGCCCTGCATCCTAGGTAAATAAGATTGGCACTGGTTCAATCACGTTCCTTAGTCGTTCATTGAGCGTAATACTCGGGTACGGGACGGTTACGTACTAGATGTGCTTTGACCAGAAGCAGCTATAGAGGTCAATGGCCGCTCGCCCATCGCTGCTACTCCGACGCGAGCGCAAACGTCCCTGCACACGATCCAAAAAAGGGAGAACTTATTTTCTCTACTCCAAAAACATCGTGAGCAGATAAGCCCCGGACAACTGGGGCCAACCTCGAAAACTCAATAGCTCAACCCCGGCCTCAGCTTCTATCTATCAGATATCTTCAGCCAGCGCCAGAAAGCACGGCACGGTCGTTAGGGCGTGGGATTCATGTTATGTGACGTGGGCAGCGGATAACCGCTAGGCGCGGCCCCGAGGTGGAAATCGACTTAAGCAAATGGCCGCTTTAGGTCGATCGCTGCCGTCCATAAATGGCTGCTATTGGTCGTTTTCTATCGTTCCCCACATAGCATTTGTCGCGGGTGATTGTAGTTCTCACTGGGCCAAAAAATGCCAGATTCGATTCCATTGAGAGCCATAACTAGCTGATTTTTTTATAGATACCCTATGAGGTACATCAAAAATTCCACCAAATTCCAGCCCCGCGAGTACCGTGCCCTCACGGCCAACAACCGTCCGTCTGTCTCCGGCACCAGAAATCAAGAAGGCTTGCAGCGATGCAGGCCTTTTTTGTACCTCGAAAAAGGTGATGGACCCAGGGCAATCGAGTCGCCCGCTGAAACAAATTACCGAGTACCGGTGGTTTGACCTATCCAGGCAAATCTTCGAGAATGAGCTCCGAGGACTGCAACCGCGCATGTTTGGGCATGGCTTGCCAGTAATTGGCCCCCCGAATCCGGCAGCAGTGAAGCTGGCACTCACTGACGTAGGGACAGTCGATAGGCCCCACCATATGGCCGTTGATTTGACTGGGTTCTGACCTTAAGGATCGTAGATCCGGAAACTAAAGAATCGCTGCGACTACAGCCTCATTCACATCCGAAGGCGACCCCACAAGGGTCGCCTTTTCTTTTGCCCAATCGATCATGATTTCACCGACTTTGGTTCCTCGTGGCGTGGGCTGGGGCGTCCAGGTCACTACCGAGTAATGGAATCCGAGTATGCGGTCTCCCTCGCGTGGTTCCAGCGTCAGCGTCCCGTCTACGGTTCGCAGCAGTGTGATGCGCTTTTTAGCCGCTAGAGGATGATTGGCGTCGTGGTAGATCTCGGTGCCCCTTGCAATGAGTGAGGCGATGAAAGCCGCCAGCTGGTCCGGGCTTTTGATCCCTCTTTTGCGTAGAAACGCTTTCTTGCCATGCCAGATGTGCAGGAGCCCATGGCCACTTGCTCGACCGCCCTTGCCCTGGTGGTGCTGGCCGACTTTGACGTAGACCCTGCCCTCGGCGAGGTTGAGGCTCATGGCTGAGATCGGAGGGATCACGCCAAAGACGATGCCGCCCGTAGGGTGCTCCACGAGGGCGGCTGGTTTCATCTTGAAAATGGGGGAGGGGGTGGTAACAACGGCGGCTCCTTTGTTTGCCGCTTTGGTAAGGAAAATTGGGGAGAGGGCTCCTCAGAGAACATTTTCCAAGTGTTTCTCTGTGAGGCTCCTCGCCTAATCTGATTGATCCATGCGATTCGCTCGCCTATGAGTTGCAGAATGAGAAAATAAATCCGTCAACTTTCACCATCGCTGGACAGGGTTTGGCGGTTTAGGTATTTTCCGTGCAACACCGTCAGCACAGAGATAAAGCTAAATGGACTTTGATTTTTCGGTCGTCTATGACTCAGACGAAAATGAGTTTGACGGTCTCGACATGTATTACGGCGCCCGCTCTATGCAGGGAATATCCGAGGCCATCGCCATTGCGACACACGGCATCGTCAATGAGCGCTTCATCAGCAAATCCACCGCAGCGAAGGGATTCAAGAATCGTTTCAAAACCAGTTTCGAAGGCTCTTTCAAACAAAGATTCAGAATTACCTTTACTTCCCCTGAAACGATTTCAAAAATTACAACCCTAGGTGCAAAAAGCTATCTTGAATTGCTCAAGCACACGATCAACCAAGTGACCGGAAGTGATGTAGAAATCACCAGGCGCACCGCGAAAGCAAAAGCGCGGAAAATGTACTTCAGCGAAGATATCACACATCGCCTCACCACTTCGCTTAAAGAAGTTCATACACCGATAAAACATCAGGGATACAAGGCTACACTTTATGCGGGCCAGACACCGCTTGCAGTGTTCAACCAAAGATCACTCAGTTACTTGGAAGAAGAAATCCCAAGCGCGGAGAGAGAGGTTCTGGTTGTCGGAATTAGTCGATTCAACGCGCGAACAGGAACAGGCAGGCTAATTTTTGATCTAGATGAGGACTCTTACAGCTTCGTCCCATCGATGCCGCTCACGCGGGCAGTCAAGCGGGATATAATTGCTAGTTTGAGGGGCGTAGCCGACAACGAGTTAATTCCTTTACGGGCTGAAGTGACACGTGTAACTTTGAACGATGAGTCGACGAAATATTTCCGCATCCATCAGATTCAAAAAATCCAGCCTGCCAATGAAGGTTAATATAACGGTCATAGTAAGCGCCCTACTAGGTTGCCTGTACTTCATCTATTTCTACCTTTTAGATGAACCACTTAATGGCGGCAGCCTAGGGACGATGGGTGACTTCATCGGGGGTAATATAAACCCCATACTTACTTTCATTTCGACCGTACTGCTAATTGAAACTCTAGCACTACAAAGGAAGGCCACTGCGGTTGCCGTAAAGCAGGCGGACGACGCTAAAGAAAGCTTTGAAGAGCAGAAATTAGTAGCTGCAATTCAGATCTTCGAAAGTTCTTTTTTCAACCTGATCAATCTTTGCCTAGACACATGCAAAAGCGCCGAAGTCACGCACGGATCAAAAACCATGACGGGCCTCAAGGCATTCGAATTCATTGAAGAAGAATTCTCCAAACTGAGAGAAGACGGACAGGATCCCAGTGAAGCATTCCAAGAGCTTGATGATACATATGGGGATATTTGTTTCAACGCCATAAAGAGCTTCGGAAACCTCTTCGCCTTCATTGATGAGAGCGCGCCAGCTAGCGAGAAAAGCAAGTATATATCAATTGCCACGCGCATGCTACCCACATGTATTATTTATTTAATCTGCATCGCTAAGTTGCACACAGAATGGGGAGTAACGAAACCATTCAGCAAGTGCGGTTTTTTTGATAAGAAAGGTATTACCGACCTCTTAGAGGGTTACAGCTAGCCTCTAAAAAACCGAGAGCAAAAAGGGGGCGGATTTATTTTTGAGGCTTCTGCTGAAAAATAAATACGTCCCCTTTTTGGTCAAAAGCTATTTGCTATTAATTCGTGCGCTTGAGGTTTTAATTGGTTGTGATTTTGAAATATTGGTATTTTATAAGCGTTGCTTGAGTGAGCCTGCGGTTGCCAATATCTAAGAATCAAAGTAGTATGGAAGGGATAGCTAAAGAGGTGTCTTGCATATGGAAAATTTAAGGGCAAAATATATCACTGTTGACGGTGATGATATAGGCCAGAAAATAGCTAGCGCCTACATTAAAAATGACTCATCTGAATTGGTCAGGATTAACAAATTAGTTTGTGAGGCGACAAGTAAAATTTCTGATTTTTTGACCGTTCACGGTTTTATAATATTGTTTTGCGCTGCAGATGGTGTTGCAGGATTCTGTAATGAAAAAGCACCAACAGATGAGTTTATTTTTGATTCTATAAAATCCTTGGTTGGTTCCGAACTCAAGTTTTCAGCCGGGGTCGGCAAAGACCTGCGGGAGTCTTACGTGGCTCTGCTTTCAGCCAAGAGTAGCGGGAAAGGTCGCTTGCATAATTTTGAGCAGCTAGATCTGTATGTTTAAGGTCATAAGCTTTTCTCGTCTAATCAAATACGTTGCTATTCTTACCACCTTTATTAGTCTAGGTGTCTATGAGTGTGCTCGGGAGTATTGGAAAGATGATCTTGCGATAGTAAAAATTCTCAGTATCGCACCATGGGTTGTTCTGCTGATAATACTGTCTATAACCACTGAATTTGTTTCGCGAAGGATATGGAAAATTTCTCGATGGTTCAACAAGTCTCTCTTTCCCGATATCAATGGAATGTGGAAGGGGGAGATAGTAACCGAGTCGGGGTATAAAGTACCCGCTAGGGCAAGAATCACTCAGACTTTGCTTTATACACGCATAGATCTGCATACAGACACATCTAGGTCAATTACTCTTGAAACTACGCCGGCGTTTGAAGGTGGGCAATACATGCTTTACTACCTATATAGAGCCATTCCTCAAGATTTGACTCGTCACCCATATACTGGGTCGACAGTATTTTATGTTCGTGTTAAAGATACGTGGAGTGAAAAATATCTCGAGCTGTCCGGACATTATTTTACTGATAGGAAAACCATTGGAAGGATTCGATTAAGGCAGGAATCAGATAGTGCTAAAGATGATGGTTCTTTCTATTAGTAGTGTAGTGAAAGTGCGCCCATCAGTAAGGTTTTTCGATAGGGTTCTTGAGCACCCCAGCTATGCATTGAGCAGTTCATCTGCAGAGCGCGTTAGATGACTTGGATTTAGGCATTCCTGAATGACCGTCGCCAAGGCTTTCAAAACGGTGCGCTAAAGATCTAGGAAACCTGATAAATAGCTGGTCCGGCGCAGCTGGGAGATCCTCAGATTGACGTTGCCCTAGTGGTTTCGCCAGAGGCGATTACTGTAGCCGTCACAGCGATTTTTTAGAATTCGGCTTCTGAAATCGAACTCCACCATGGGAATGGTGACAAGAGCCTAAGTAAACACCTGTGAGTTAATTTTTAGCAATGCAGTCAGAGCAAGGTGCACTCTTTGAGAATATGTACTCTAGATTCAATCACTATTCCGAAATAAAACGTTTGGATACCACCAATAATCACAAGTAAAGGCACGTTGTGAAATTTTGAAAGTCTCTTCCAGTCGCCCATGTCGATACTTGACGGTGTTGGGTGGTTTTCAGGGTGGGTATGCCACTCACCAAGGTAGTTCTCCTCACCGTTGGAAGATTTGAGTCGATTTTCTGCAATTTCCTGATGCCCATTGGGATGCCGAGTGAATCTACAACGGCTCCGGATGTCCTTCATTTGAGGGGCAGTCGCAAAGGTAATTTCAAAATGCTCCCCTCTGCGTTTCCCCATGAGAATACCTCCTGATTCACAATCATCTCGACCCGATTGCCGATAGCTGGATATTAGGGCTAAGACCTCTTCGGTCACCAATACCAGGCGCTTAGAGTTCGGTTCAATTAGTGATTTGTGGCGCATACGGGGCACTTAAGGTTAGGCTTCGGTGAGATGGGTTTGACGGTTTTTCCACCCTCGTAGTCCAGTGTGATGCTCCTAAAGCGCGGGTTAGGCTTACCCTTGGCCCACCCAACCGCTAAATCGGTTGCCAAGGCTGCAGCATGCATAGCGGCTGTTGCAGAAAATGGCACAAGCCAGTCTCCACAGCTTCCGGCGGAGTTCTTAAGGGTCATCTCATACTCTTTCCGCATTACAGAAGAGGCGCCGCCTGGGACGCTATAATCCAAGCAATTTAGGCATGCATACTTGCTGTTTGAAAAAAGGTAGGCTTGCGCACCGCAGCCTGCGCCTGCCACCCAGGCAAATACAATTGGGGCATCAAATTTTTCTTTTAGCTTGAGCTCGTTCAAATATAACGAAAGTGCTTGGTTTCCTGTGGCGTCAACCACCAGATCTACCCCCGCCATCCCTGCTCGGATCACATCTTGGTCTGTAACCTCTGCAAGTTTTATTCTTGGGTAGCAGCTGATTAGTTGCTGCTTCAGGGCACTAGTTTTTTTACGCTCAAGGTCGCCGAAGCCTAATACGTGGCGGCCGATGTTTCCCACTGACAGTGTATCTGGGTCAGAAAACATTAGTGTTCCGCCTAGGAAACCAGCGCCACTCTTTGCGAGGAGATCGGCCAGGTGACCACCGATTGCACCACATCCGATCAAAAGGACATTCTTACCCGCAAGACCGGATTTTGAATCAGGCATGTTGCGCGTTAGCCATGATCCTGGGTCAGCAGGAATTGGCTCAAATCTGATAACTGTGGCGTTGTCAGCCTTGGACTTAATCGCTTTCTTCCCAGCCTGATCAGTTTTTTCTGAAGATCTAAAAACTGAACGCATGAAGTCAGCTGCATTTCGGCACGGTAGAATTCTTCTGACATATTCAATGTCGATTAGAACGCAACAGCTCGTATTTGGAGCTCGAATGAGAAGCAGCAGCTTGTCTAATTTGTGCTCGAAGGCATCTTTGACGGAATCATAAAGGCCCTTGACCGCAGAATTTCTGTCACTAAGCAGCCATGTTTTGAGATCGGTTAGTGTCTTGGGAGGCCACATCGAGGCCATGGCGCCGAGCGGTTTATCTGAATCTACCACTCTCATCTTCAAGGAAGGCCTTGCAATCTGGAATCCCCAGCGAGAGTACAAGCTAAGAAGTTCGGAAGCGTCTCGGCCGAGCAAGAATAAACTGTCACTTTCAGGGGTTTTGGGGCGCTCTAGCAGAGCAACGTCCGTGAGGAGGCCGGGTTTTGTCTCCTCTGAGATATCGATAAGGAGCGGGATTCCGGACCAGTAAACCGGAAACTCGTCCTGAAAGTCTGTTAAAGCGCCGCCATTTGCGAGTCTTTCCAATAGCTGCTCAGCAACTTCTAGGCAGCCTAAAACGGCGCCCCCGAGGTTGTGTCGAGGAAGGTAGGCCTGGTCGTCGCGCAGGTAGCACAGATAGCCTTTGTGATTAATATGAGCACAGACCTGCGGTATTTCAATAGGGCGTTCAAGCAGCTGAATAGCAGGCAATTGCTTGAAGCTCTTGTCAAAGATAACAAGGTTAATTGGGATCCGCCGTCCTTTAAAGGAGATGGTCCCGGCATACCGAGGACCAAGGGGGCTTCTAACTTGTGTGAAGCCCCTTTCCGTCAGAGCCGAGTGAACGGAGCTTAAGTCTGTCATCAGCCCGCCGTAGCTTTCCCAAGCGGGGGAACTGCAGCTGTTTTCTGGGCAGGCTGGCTCTGAACTGTCGATTGCGTTACCCGCTCCGGATCATTCGGGACTCGATTTCCCAGTAGCTCGATCAAAATCTCACATGCTTTGGATGGAACGCCACAGCTGTCGATTGCATATTCAAGCTGGTCGGCAAAATGCTCGATTCTGGAGATGACGTCTTCTCTAATACCTTTATTGTCCAGCCGTTTCGCCAAATCTTCCTGCTCGTCCAGAGGTTTGTCTGTGGTGGCTGGGTTGATTACTTTCCCTCTAAGGATGTCCGGTAACCTCTGGAGAACCTTCAGCAATGCAAGGTCATCCCTCTTGTCGATTGCGATATCGAAAGCAGCGTCCGCGGCAACCATCAGCAGGATCGACTTCGGGTCATCCTTGTCCCATTTCTGAAAGTCACGCCAAGCCTTCAGGTAGCGCATAACGCGACGAAGCTGTTCGCCCTTTAGCTCAACCTGCTCAACCACCCAGTCACGTATGGGGCGAGGATCTGAATTTTGCCATCCGCGATTTTTGGTGGCCATCAGCACACCTTCAGTTGGCATTAGGTCCCAATCTTGCTCGTCAGCACGCTCTTCCGAGTCAGCGCTATCTAGGGCCAAACCCTCCATTCCGAAGCGATACATTTCCATGCTTGCTTTTACTAGCGTCTTGAATTCGCTATCGGAAATGCTGTAGACGGGAACATCGATATGCTTGTCGCTATCGATGATCAAGCGGGTGCAATTGTCATTACTCGTGTCAATTTTCCACCCTTTATCATCCGCAAGCTCCGAGAGGACCTCCTCAACTGCCTCGAAGAGTAGCGCGCTCATCTGAGCCGGTGGCTGGCTTTCAATGTAACTAAATGGGAGGTAGGCGCCGTCATCCAGGTCAGCCTGTTGAGGAGCGCGGCAAGGGGCATTGAGCGTTTTGTAAGCCCACGACCCTTGGGTGAAGAACCTGGGTTCAGGCACGTCAATATGGTCCTGACCTGCGTCTTCCGCTTTCTTCTGGATCCGCTTTGGCAGACGCGCTTTTAGGCGCTGCCGGATGTCAGTGCGTGCACTGAGCATGAGCTTCCGTTCTTGAGGGGCAAGAGTCAGATTGTCGAGGAAGGCCACCCGGCCTTCGACCCGCGTATCAAGCAGGCTGTGCAGATTGAGGCTCGGCATTAGTGGCGCTCTCCTTAGAAAAGGTGCAATGTGCCATCATGATATAGGTTCAAATTTAAAGAGTTCAATAGCTAGCGAGGACTAAAATGTACGCTGTTTTCGGATTGAAAAAGGTTCTCACTTTCATCACCGGCCTCGTTGTCTTGGTGATCATAGGGCTCATGGTGAAGGAGTCCCCTACCAATTTTATTGAATTTGGAAAGACGGCTTGGAAGGTTGCTTCTGGTGTTGTAACCGCTTTAATTATTGGTGGAAGTATTCCATTTATATATCGGAGGGTCTGGAGATTTTACGAGTTCGTCTTTAAAGATGCGTACCCTGACCTGTCGGGTGAATGGAAGGGAACTATTGATTCAAATTATTCGGTGCACCGTGCCATCCAATCAGCAGCGTCATCGCCTAGTGAGAGTTTGAATCCGCTGGACCCTGTAAAAATTGACGCCATATCACTTGAGCCTTTCGAGGCTAAATTGACAATTAGAGCAAGCCTCTTGAAAATCAACATTTTAATGGAGGTCCAAGGTTTAACCGATAGGTCTGACTCTTACAGCGTTGCCGCCACCCCAGTGGTGGCGAAAAATGATGAGCCGCACCGGCTTGTTTATATTTACAAATCCAAGCATTTCAAGAAGGCTGCTGACGACGAGTCGAATCATACAGGGGCCGCAGAAGTTCAACTGAGGCGCCACGCCGATGGATCTATACAGATGATTGGTTACTACTGGACAGCAAGAAATTGGCGCCGGGCAGGTAACACTGCTGGGATTTTGAACTTTGTTCGGGTGGACTGAGTCGGAGAGAGAAACTTTCGTTAATATAGTGTTCGGGGCGGGGCACCTATTCGAGTGCGTTTTCACCATGGCAGCAGTACGTGGGGCACCTCAGGTGTGCCGGTCCCTTTCGTCCCGATCGGCCAACCCACGTACTGTTGCCACCCAGCCCCTTCATGCAAGCCATTTCCTACGTTTTCCATCGCCATTTCCTAGCCCCAAGACCCTTGCACTAGAAGCCCCCAAGGAATAAATTCCCCTCCAGTCGCGGCAAATTCCGCGACCGGGTTTGGCGACCCGGATAAACTTGGCGCAGCAGCGCCCCACACGATTGCAGGCGCTTTTTTTGCGTCCGCAGCCTCGTGCCATGGCGGCTGTGCGCGGGAGACCTTCGGGTCTGCCGGGTTCCAAGTTCCCGGTTCGCCAACCTGCGTACAGCTGCCACCCATTGTTTGGCGACAGTGCGTGGTGGTTCCAACCTAACTTGGAGTCTCATGCATGACCATCACACGTCTGTACAGGATCCTCGCATCCGCTCTCCGCCGCCCAACCCCCGCGGCCACCCCATCCCCAACCTTCTACCCGATCGACAGCCACTCCCTAGCCACCCGCGCCAACCGGGAGGTGCCCCATGCCTGACCATGAACGCCTGTCCACCCTCCAGAGCTACGTCTGGACCCTCGAACTGCTCGGCGAGGCGCTGGTCCAGCATGACGAGGTGCTGGAATGCGAGCACAACCCGCAACTGAGCTTCCGCAACACAGCAGGAATCCACCAGGCGATCCGGATCATCAGCCGGTTGGCGAGCGAGCAGTTCGGCAAGCTGGAGGCGATGAAAGACGAGAGTGTTTCTGGAGATTGATGCTGCGCATCATCGGGGCCGCGTTGCGGCCCTACTGCGTGGCGTGCCCTGATCGGCCGCCACTTGCACCGTCCGGTTTCAACCATCACCAGAACAATATGGCTGCTTCACCCACCCCCATCTCGTATCATCAGCGCCTTCGCATCCGGAACGAACTGTGTGAAATCGCCAACTGGAAAAGCGCCAACTGCCGCTGATGGGCCGAAGTGGGACGTCGCCGAGGCTGTCAATCAGCTCTCGTGGGACGACTTGCGCATCATCAAGACGCTCAGTGATTGCGGCAATCGTGCGGCGACGGCCAAGAAGCTTGGCATCAATGTCTCCACCGTTTCGCGCCGGGTTGCCCAGGTCGAGCGAACACTTGGCATCGCGCTGTTCGACCACCGCAAATCAGGCTATCTGCTCACCGCCGAGGGCGCTGAATTGCGCGCACTCGCCGAGCGCGTGGAGCTGGATATCGTCAGCGTCACGCGGCGTGTTTCACGTTCTGGCCAAGGCCCGCTGGGGAAACTTCGCATTACCACCAGCGACTCGCTGCTGCTGTACTTCTTCACCCCCATCATCGCGGACTTCAAGGCCCTGAACGAGGGGATCAGCCTCGAGGTGCTGGTGGGCAATGAAACCCTCAGCCTCGCCCGGGACGAATCGGATATCGCCATTCGGGCGACGAGGAAACCTGCGGAAAGCCTGGTGGGCCGTAAACTGGCGAATATTGCCTGGGCACCTTACTGCAGTGCCAAGCAGGTGACTGCCGAGGCCCTTTTCGAGGAGGGGCAGGCATGGGTGTCCTACTCGGCGGCGCTCTGCGGTTTGCGGGCGACCAGCTATGTCGAAAGCAGGGTCGCCGCGGAGCGCATTGCCTACCGCACCGACTCTGTTGCAGCCGCAAGCGTCGCCATCGCGGCGGGCCTGGGGTATGGGTTCCTGCCCTGCATGCTGGGCGACATCACCCCGGGGTTGGTACGCGCAGGCCCGGTGGTGCCAGAGCTTCAGGACGAGTTGTGGCTGCTGACGCACCAGGACATTCGCAAGTCGTGGCGCGTCAAAGCATTCATGACTTTCTGCGCCGCTGCCGTGGCCAGTCAAAAGCCCTTGGTCGAGGGGCAGTCGGTACTCCCGGTCGCCTGATCGCAACCGGGAGTGCAGCTTAGATTTCCCGGGCGCCAATCACGGCCTTGCAGACGATCTCGATCAATTGCGGCCGCTGGGCAAGCCTCGACACCCCGATGATATTGCTCGCGCACTGAGGCCGCTCAGTGCCATAGGCCGCCTTGCGCACTTTGCCGACCACCGCGAACGCGGCGTCCATGTCCAGTACATAAAGCGTTTCTTCGACAACGTCTTGCAGCGTCGCGCCATACAAGGCGAGCAGCTTTGAGATGTTGTCGTAGGCGACCTGCATCTGCTCGCCCATCGACGAGAAATCACTGGGCTTGCCGTCGGCGTTCAGTGGTGCCGGGGCCAGTAGATTGCCGGCCTCGTCATGGTTGAATTGGCCTGAGACGTAGATCTCGTTGCCTACCCGCCGTGCCTGCGGATAGCCATACGCCTCCTCCCAGGAAACGCCCCAGTAGGCGGTCTGCTTGTTGAACGGTTGTGAAGCTGCCATTGCATTCTCCTGCACATGACGGACCGGCTTGATCCGAATGGAACGGCGAATGCTAGCAGCGCGGCTGCGTATTCAATGGCGCAAAAATGAGCCGGCAGAGGCGCAAAAGTGCGCCACCGAGAGACGCATTGTTTAGTTATCTTTTGCTCGTCCTCAAGCAACGACGCTGAGGAGCGTACTCGTGGCTACTACGGTAATGCCCGCAACGTGCGGGCCCCGAAACGGGTGCGATCGAACTTCATCAAATTGAAAGGAAACAACAATGAGCAATCCTAAGACTGAAGTCCTGACCCCGTTCAACAGCCAACTGATCTTCATCGATCAGCAGCCGCAGATGGCCTTCGGCGTCCAGAGCATTGACCGGCAAACGCTGAAGAACAACACTGTTGGCCTGGCCAAGGCCGCGAAGATTTTCAATATCCCCACTACCTTCACCACGGTCGAGACGCAAAGCTTCTCGGGCCACACCTACCCCGAGCTGCTCGCGGTGTTCCCGGACGCCCCGCTGCTGGAGCGCACCTCGATGAACTCCTGGGATGACCAGAAGGTGCGCGACGCCCTCAAGCGCAATGGCCGCAACAAGATCATCGTCTCCGGCTTGTGGACCGAGGTCTGCAACGCCACCTTCGCCCTGTCGGCAATGAACGATGCCGGCTATGAGATCTACATGGTCGCCGACGCCTCCGGCGGCACCACCAAGGAAGCCCACGATTACGCCATGCAGCGCATGATCCAGGCCGGCGTGGTGCCGGTGACCTGGCAGCAGGTGCTGCTGGAATGGCAGCGGGACTGGAAGAACCGCGACACCTACGACGCCGTGATGGCGCTGGTCAAGGAACATTCCGGTGCCTATGGCATGGGCGTCGACTACGCCTACACCATGGTGCACAAGGCGCCTGAGCGCGTTCAGCATGGCCCCACCTTGGCGCCTGTCGCTGCTGTCTGAGCCATCGCCAGCCCCTGCCCTGGGGGCTGTTCACTGACGTGCGAAGGGTGCGCGGTGGGCTGATCCGAATCAACGAGCCTGGCCTGGAACCTCTGGGGTTTCCAGCGCCCCGTGCTGTTCGCGTCAGGCGCTCGCATCCTGCTACCTGGATTGATGGGTGTGTATGAACAAGGACAACTCTACCGTGCTGGCGACGCTCACTCTGGCTTCGACAGGGCAGCTCAAATCCTGGCAGTTGAGAACGGCCAAACAGCTGATGCTGGACAGGCTGGATACCTGCCTATCAGTGACTGAAATCGCCCAAGCGTGCGCTTTGTCGCGCAGTCACTTCTCACGCATGTTCAAGGAAAGTACCCGGATGTCCCCGCAACAGTGGTTGCGTGAGCAGCGGGTGATGAAGAGCAGGGAGCTATTGAAGACTTCCACGATGTTGCTCGCAGAGATCGCGCTGGAATGCGGCTTCTGCGATCAATCTCACTTCTGCCGCACCTTCGTGAAGGCTGAAGGCATGACACCAAAGGCTTGGCAGCAACAAGCCGTCTGCACGTGACCATCTGACTACTGCCTCAACAGAAACAGGGGAAATGAATTGAACGTTTTGACCAAAACACTCGCGGGCTCGCTCCTTGCCTTGTCGATCGGTAACGCATTCGCCGACGCTGGCGTCGAGCACAATACCCAGGCATTCCTCGATGCCTTGAACGCGGGCGGTGGCAAACCCATCGAGCAGCTTTCGCCGAAGGATGCCCGCGCGGTGCTGAGCGGCGCCCAGGCTGGGATGAAACTGACACTGCCCAAGGCGGATGTCAGCGAGAAGACCATCACCGTCGATGGCCAGGCCATCCGCTTGACCATCGTGCGCCCGGCGGGTGTGAAGGGGACCTTGCCGGTGTTCATGTACTTCCACGGCGGCGGTTGGGTGCTCGGCGACTTCCCGACCCATGAGCGCCTGGTGCGCGACCTGGTCGTCGGCTCCGGGGCGGTGGCGGTGTTCGTCAATTACACCCCGTCCCCTGAGGCGCACTACCCGACGGCGATCAACCAGGCCTACACGGCAACCCGATGGGTGGCCGAGCACGGCAAGGACATCAATGTCGACGGCAAGCGCCTGGCGGTCGCGGGCAACAGCGTCGGCGGCAACATGGCGGCGGTGGTCAGCCTGATGGCCAAGGACAAAGGCACCCCGGCCATCAAGTACCAGGTGCTGTTGTGGCCGGTGACCGACGCCAACTTCGAGACCGCGTCGTACAACCAGTACGCCGAGGGGCACTTCCTCACCCGCAGCATGATGAAGTGGTTCTGGGACAACTACACCACCGACCCCAAGCAACGTGCCGAGATCTACGCCTCGCCGCTGCGCGCGACCACCGAGCAGTTGAAAGGCCTGCCGCCAGCGCTGGTGCAGACCGCGAGTGCCGATGTGCTGCGTGATGAAGGGGAAGCCTATGCTCGCAAGCTGGACCAAGCCGGCGTGCCGGTCACGGCGGTGCGCTACAACGGCATGATCCATGACTATGGCTTGCTGAACGTGGTCAGCCAGGTGCCGGCGGTGCGCTCGGCAATGCTGCAGGCTGGCGAGGCGCTGAAAGTGCATTTGAAGTGATCCCACCCAAGCCCGCAGGTGGATGCCATGAGTGGGCGATCAATGCGGGAAACGAAAAAGCCGCCAGTCAGTTAGCGCTTCGTCGCACTTATTGGGGCTGCTTTGCAGCCCTTCGCGGGTAAACCCGCTCCTACACGTACAGCGCTCGATTCAGCGTTTGCGCAATCCTGTAGGAGATCGCCCAGCCTTTCGGGCTACGCTGTCGCGCAGGGAACAGAGTTCCAGCGTGGGAGCGGGCTTGCCCCGCGATCACCGGCGTAGCCGGTGCCAAACGCCGCATCGCGGGGCAAGCCCGCTCCCACGCTGCCCCAGTCAAATCAAAGAGTTGTGTTTTGTTCCATGAGAGCGGGTTTACCCGCGAAGGTACGCGGAGCGACCCCAATGGGCTTAACTGACTGGCAGTGGGTTTTTGGGGCGGCAACGTATCGTCAGGCGTCCCTACCAGAACCACCCACCCCGCGCGAGCTCCTGCTCGCAACTCCGATACTGCGCCCCGAACACCGAAGCCCGCGCCTGGACCTTCTGCGAGACATTCTTTAACCACGGCTTGGCGTCGTAGCTGCGGTTGCGGTAGCCGCCCCAGCCTTCGTGGTAATTCAGGTACTGGCCATAGGCGTCCCACTTGGACACGCCGTTGACCTGCTGGCTCTTCTGCATATACCAGCCCATGAAGTCGATCGCGTCGGCGAAGTCGTCGCGGGCGGCACCCCAGCCGCCGGCATCGCGCTTGTAGTCGGCCCAGGTCTCGTCCTTGGCCTGGGCGTAGCCGTAGGCGCTGCTGACTCGGCCCCAGGGGATGAAACCGAGGAAGTAGTAACGCGGCGGCAGGGCGTCGTGCTTGAACGAGGACTCCTGGTACATCATCGCCATCGGCACCTGCACCGGCGCACCCCAGCGCGCCTGCATCTTCAGCGCCGCCTCGTGCCATTTCGGCTTCTCGCGGAAGATCTCGCAGAGGTTGTCGGGGTTGGCCGGGGGCTTGGTGGCGCAGCCGGCAAGCAGCAGGAGCAGGGCTGGCATCAAGAGCCGAAGCATGACGGGGTTTCCTTTGGCAGACGTCGGGGGCGCGGGTTGCTGGCGCTTTATACATTCTTTGGAGATGCATATGAATCAGCAGCCGGTTGCGCGCTGGAAACCTCGTGGCTGTTCCAGCCGCTGGTCTACTGCGCTGCGGGAGGTGCTTGTCGGTAAGGCGAAGGTGACACACTGCTGGGCATGACGATTGATCAGTTCCACCAGGCGCGCAAACTTGGGTTACTCGATGCAGAAACCCCACATACTCATACGCGGCGATTGGCTGTTTCGTAGACTTCGTCATCGCGTCTGGCACCAATGCAGACCACCAGAACGATTTCTGTGCCGTTGATGCGATAGACAATACGTACATCGCCAGTACGCATGCGCCGATAGCCTGCGAGCGTGCCCCTGAGCGGCTTGCCGAGCTTGTCGGGTTCACCGTGGACGATGCGCTCGCGTACGACCTTCAGAACCCTTTGAGCTTCGGCACGGCCGAGCATCAGGAGGTCATCTTCTACATCCGGGTGAAACCTGACAGTCCAGACCATGCGCTTCTACCTGAAGCGAGCCTCCATGTCCTCGAGGCTCACGGTGGTTTCTTCATTGAGGCTGCGCAGGCGCTCGACGGCGAGGCGTTCGGCACGCAGGTCAGCGAGTTCGTCCAGCATGGCTTGATAGGTTTGTACGCCCATCAAGACGGCAGCGGGTTCGTTGTCCTTGAAAATGACCAAATGCGTTGCATCACCGCTGGTCACTTCTTTCAATCGTGCGCCGAACGTCCGGGCCATGGTGGTAGCGGACACTGCCTGTTCAGCTCTGGTTAATAGGCCAGTCATTTGGAGTTCCTCTATTCCACATGGGGTGTGGTGAGTGAATAGTACGCTCAATCATGCGCATATCAATGCGCATAATTTGGCGTAAGACAAACGGCTGACCATTCTCTCTGGTGCGGTTGGGCTGAATTGCGAACCTTCGCGGGCAAGCCCGCTCCCACAGGTAAATGTCACTGCTGTACCTGCTTGGCTCCCAACCATTCCACCCGCTCCCTCAGTTCATCGAGCGCCATCTGCACGCGCTCGTCCTGGCCATTGTCCAGGCTCAGGAACAGGGAAGCTGCATCGGCACGGTTGCCGGATGTATCGAGGGTGTCGTAGGCCCAGATTTCCACCCACGCCCGTGTGTCGTCCACCGATTGGCTGAGGCGCAACGAGCCATCGGCAAGCAGCGCATCAAAACGCCTCTTGGTCATGCCGTAGACGGGCTGCGCGGGTGCGGCCAGGAGCGTTTGGCTGGCCAGGGCTGTTTCACCGGCCAGGAAAACACCCTGGCCGAGAGCTGGTTCGGCGGAAATTGCGACTTTGCGTTTCACCGGGGAGCGCAGGTAAGGCCGAGCCTGTTTGAACAGCTCGGGCGCGCTGGCGCTGAAGGCATACGCCTGCACCCCGCCTTTGGGTTGGCTGGCGATCAGCAGGCCCGTTTGAAGCAGTTGTTCCACGACCTTCGAGAGGGTCACTCGGCTGTAGCTCAGGTCACCCAGGAGTGCACTGGCCGGGAATGGCGTGTCGTTGATCCCTCCTCGATAGAGGCGGGCCAGCAACATGGCCTGGGCGGCGGGGAGCAGCGTGGTGATGGCGGCCTGCTCGCGGCGTTGGCGAACACGTTCGCGCAGGTCCATGGCCAGTTCAGGGATGAATAGTTGATAGCCAGGCTGGATGAAATTGAGCTGGTGGCTGATCAGGCTGCGCCGGTCGGCAGCGGACAAAGCAGGGCATACGTAAACGGGTGTGGCGTGGGTAGCTTGGCTTATCTGGGCGATGTGTTTGGTAAGGGTAACTGCGCCTGGGTAGGTTGGATTGCAGGGGAAGAGCAGCAACACCACCAGCGGCGCCGGCTTGAACTGGAGGGTGAGTTCGAAGCAGGTGTAGGCGTCCAGAAGATGGTAGGGGAGCCTGGGGGATGTCGGTTTCAGGTGAGTGGTTACACCGAGGACGGACTCAAGGTAGCGCTGGGTTTCCTTGTGTGGGTTGGCCATGTCGAGAGTGTGTCGTGTTAAGTGATTTTTTAACTGTAAGCTTAAGTAGTTAACAAGGCAAAAAAATGGTTTACGCGCGGTACTATTTGTCGCCTATCGCGGGGCAAGCCCGCTCCCACGCCAACGCCCTGTGGTTCTCGCGTCGTTGATGTAGATATTGTCTTCTTGATAGCGGTCGAGCAGAGTCTGCCTACCTTGTCAGGAGACGCCCATGCCACCAGCCGTTTTCGCCGCCGCCCAATGCGCCATCCGTGATGGCGACATCCCCGCCAATCTGGCCTTGCACTTGGCGTTCATGCGTCAAGCCCATGAGCAGGGTGTGGACCTGCTGCTCTTCCCCGAACTGTCCCTCACCGGCTACGCCCCCGCCATGGCCAGTGCCTTGGCGCAGGACCTGGACACGCCGCTGCTGGCGCCACTGCGCCAGTTGGCCCAGGCAGCAGGCATGACCACGGTGGTCGGGATGCCGCTCAAGGTACCGGGCCAGGACAAGCCGCGGATCGCGGCCTGCATCCTCCACCCGGATGGCTCGATTGCGGTCTATACCAAGCAGCACCTGCATACCGGCGAGGACGTGTTCTTCAGTGCGGGGAGCGGCGGTGAGTTGTTGTCCGTCGGCGGGCTGTCCGTGGCCTTGTCGGTGTGTGCCGATTTCAACCATCCGGAGCATGCCGCCCAGGCGGCGCAGCGTGGTGCGCAGGTGTATGCGACCGGCGTGCTGATCGGGGAGACGGGTTATCCGGCTGACAGCGCGTTGCTGCAGGGGTATGCGCAGCGGCATGCCATGGCGGTGCTCATGGCCAATCATGGCGGGACCACGGGCGGCTGGGCGGCGGCTGGGCGCAGCGCGTTCTGGGACGAGCAGGGGCGGTGTGTCGTGGCTGCTTCAGGGGCCGGCAATCGGCTGTTGGTCGTTTCCGGGCAAACGGGTGAATGGCAGGGGCGTGAAGTGTTCGTGTCTCTGGATGCATGGAATTCGAGTCTATAGGTCATCCAGCGTTACCCTGACCCTCTGCGGCGCGGCCAGGCGTTCGCGTACCGTGGCGAGCAATGCTTCGTCCTCTTCGGTCAGCAGCACGGGTTTGAGCGGCAGTTGCCCGTGCTCAGCGACGTATTGCAGTGCCTGGCGCATCAGTTCGGAAGGGGTTACACCCAGTTTTTCCAGCTCACGGTAGGCGCGCACCTTGAGTTCGTCGTCGATACGCACCTTGATGGATGCCATGCTTGCAGCCTCTTTGTAATGACAATTGTCTGTACGGCGAGGCAGGGCCGGCAGTTGAGCAAGAGGGCGACGCGATTGCCGACGAGCGTGTCAACCAATGCTCACAGCCCGCCCACCAACTTCGTCTCCAGCACGCCTTTGCGGCCCACGGCTTCGGAAACCACGTGCAACTTGGCATCGGCGGCGCCAAAGCCCATTTTCATCTCCTGCCAGATGAACAGGTTCTTGCCTGGCTGGGCTTCGACTTTGATCATCCTCAAGGTGCCGCCATCGGAAGCAATGGTGTGCGGCCCAGGCGGTACTTCCGCCACTAGGTAGGTGTGGGCCGCCGTTGCACCGATCATGCGGCCGTCGACCAGCACGTTGTACTTTATGGCCGCGCCCATCGTTTCATTTCGATAGATGTAGATGCGTGTCATGCCTGGAGCGCTTTCAAAGCGCTTCATTCGTGCATCCACTGCCGGATCGCCTTGCGGGACGGTGACACAAGCAGAGAGCAGCAACAGTGCCGAAGCAGCGAGCATCTTCCTCATCGGACTTCCTTATCTTCCCAAAGTGCCAGGTTGCCAAAGGTTATACGCTGTGCGCGGCTGCATTCCAACAAGAGGGAAAGTATCAGTCGTTGAGTTCTGCCGTCGCGCCGACCTGTGTGGTTGGAGGGCTGGTCGTGGTGGTGTCGAACCACACCGGCCACGAACTGCGATGCCGGTTCTCCACCTGCACGCAAGGAATCAACCGCTCGCGCAACACCTCGGTCTGGCCCACGCTCACCGCCAGCCGATACTTGGCACTGTGCACGCACTCCCGGTCACCAAACTCGCAACGGTCCAGGTTCGTGCCTCCGCAGGGGCCGTTCGCCAGGCCTTTGGGGCAGGTCTCGGGGCAGATGTAGAGCGTGTCCTCCAACCGACAGCTGCCGCAGGTATCGCACCCTACCATCGGGCGTTTGATACGCCGCTCCAGGTGATGCAGCCACTGTGCTGCGGTGGGGTTGGCCCAAAGCGGCCGGGTCACGGTCCAGCCGAAGGCCTTGCTCAAGGCCGTGGTGCGGCTGAACAGCTGATGGTGCATCGCCGACAGCAGGTGGTAGCGAACCTTTTCCTTGTTGGAGGCGGTGATCTGCCGTTGCCCGAAGCGCCAGGCATGTCCGGGTGGGTGGAAGGTGACCGGCGTCAGCCCAGGTGCCTGCCAGGCCGCTTCCCAGGCCGGGGCCCAGTCCTGCAGTGAGGTGAACTGCGCTTGCAGCGCGTCGATGGCCTGCTCCAGGGCCTCGAACTGAGCCACCTCGTGGATACCGGACAGGTGCACGCCGGCATAGCCCATCAATTTCAGGCCGATCACCTGCAAGGCCAGGCGATGGTTGGCGCGTTCCCTGGCGTAGGCCTTGGACACCGCCGTTTCGGCGGCCAGCAGCGCGCGCATCGACGGTGTGACGGTTACCCCGGCGACATGATCGAGCATCCCGGCGCGGCCTTCGGTCAGCGCCATGATGCAGGCCATCAGCGGCTTGGGCCGGGGCTGGCGCTGCATCCAGTCGAAGGCTTCCTGGTGTTTGTCGATATCGAAACCGAGCTGCAGGATGAGCAGGTCGGCGCCGGCGGCGAGTTTCTTTTCGGCCTTGCAGTACTGCGCGCCGCCCTCGGCTTCCTGGTACTTGAACGGGTTGAGCGCGGCGGCCAGCAGCCAGTGGGGGCGGGCTTGGCGGACGATCTGCAGGGCGGCGACGGATTCCAGGTAGCGCACCGGCCGTTCGCCCGGGTTGTGGCCGGGCAGGCGGTCGCCGGTGAGCAGCAGCAGTTGGTCGAGGCCGGCGGCGTCCATGCGTTGCAACTGGGCCAGCAGGTCGCGGCGTTCGCGGTCCTTACCGGAGAAGTGCAGCAGGGCGGGGACGGGCTTCGCGAGGCTGCTGAAGGCTTCCAGCGGCGACATGTCCAGGGCGCTGCCGACGCGGTCGCCGATGGCCACGGTCAGCGGCCAGCCGCACAGCCGGGTGCGCGCCATGAGGGTTTCGAGGGTGGCGAAACGCTCGGCGCCGGGCTTGGGAACGAATTCCAGGATGCAGGCGAAGGCGTTGGCGTCCAGGGTCGTTTTCAGCAGGCTCATGGGGTGCGGGCTACCGGGTTGGGCAGGGTGGCAGTGTGCGGCAGACTGGCGGGTGGGGCATGTCTGATTGCGCGGAGTACTGTGCTGGTTGAGACATTCACGGCGACTCAGATCCCTGTAGGAGCGGCCTTGTGCCGCGAAAGGGCTGCGCAGCAGCCCCAGGATTTCAGTGTTGATGCAAAGATCGCAGGGGCCGCTTTGCGGCCCTTTCGCGGCACAAGGCCGCTCCTACAGGGTTCGATATTCCTGCCAGCCATCATGAGGAAATTTTTAGTTCATCTCAAATTTAATGAGTTTGTCTCACCTTAGCCTCGCACCCAAAATGCCCTCCATTCATTTCAAGGCTCGAGGGACGACAACATGGCACTGGCACACAACCTGGGGTTTCCGCGCATCGGCCGCGACCGTGAGCTGAAGAAAGCCCAGGAGGCCTTCTGGAAGGGCGAGCTGGACGAAGCTGGCCTGCGTGCCGTGGGGCGTGGCCTGCGCGCCGCGCATTGGCAGGTGCAGAAGGCCGCCGGCATCGAGCTGCTGCCGGTGGGCGACTTCGCCTGGTACGACCAGGTACTCACCCACTCGCTGACCTTCGGCGTGATCCCCGAGCGCTTCCGTGCCAAGGACGGTGCCAAGCCGACCCTGCAGACCCTGTTCGCCATGGCCCGAGGGGTGAGCGACAACTGCTGCGGCGGCGCACACGCCCAGGAAATGACCAAGTGGTTCGACACCAACTACCACTACCTGGTCCCCGAATTCACCGCCGACCAGCAGTTCGCCTTGAGCTGGGAACAGCTGTTCGAAGAAGTCGAGGAAGCCAAGGCCCTGGGTCACGCGGTCAAGCCGGTGCTGATCGGCCCGCTGACCTACCTGTGGCTGGGCAAGACCAAGGGCGCCGACTTCGACAAGCTCGAGCTGCTCGACCGCCTGCTGCCACTGTACGACCATATCCTCAACCGCCTGGCCGTGCAGGGCGTGGAGTGGGTGCAGATCGACGAGCCGATCCTCGCCCTCGACCTCCCGCAGGACTGGAAGAACGCTTACGAGCGCGTCTACAACATCCTCCAGCGCGCCCCTTTGAAAAAACTGATCGCCACCTACTTCGGCGGCCTGGAAGACAACCTGGGCCTTGCCGCCAACCTGCCGGTCGATGGTCTGCATATCGACCTGGTGCGCGCCCCGGACCAGTACCCGACCATCCTCGACCGCCTGCCGGCCTACAAGGTGCTGTCGCTGGGCGTGGTCAACGGCCGCAACGTCTGGCGCTGCGACCTGGCCAAGGCACTGGACGTGCTGCGCCACGCCCACGAGCGCCTGGGGGATCGCCTGTGGGTGGCGCCGTCGTGCTCGCTGCTGCACAGCCCGGTGGACCTGGCGCGTGAAGACCAGCTCGATGACGAGCTGAAGAGCTGGCTGGCCTTCGCCGTGCAGAAGTGCCAGGAAGTGGCGCTGCTGGCCAAGGCGCTCAACCAGCCCGAGGCGGCCGATGTCGTCGAGGCGCTGGCGCAGAGCCGCGCCGTGCAGCACGCCCGCGCCACCTCGCCGCGCATTCACAAGCCGGCGGTGCAGGCCCGCGTCGCCGCGATCAAGCCCGCCGACAGCCAGCGTGCAACCGCCTTCGAGCAGCGCATTGCCAAGCAGCGCGCCGGGCTGAACCTGCCAGCCTACCCGACCACCACCATCGGTTCGTTCCCGCAGACCTCGGCGATCCGCCTGGCGCGCCAGTCGTTCAAGCAGGGCAAGCTGACGGAAGCGGACTACGTCGAGGCCATGCATAGCGAGATCCGTCATGCGGTGCAGATCCAGGAAAACCTCGGCCTGGATGTGCTGGTGCACGGCGAGGCCGAGCGCAACGACATGGTCGAGTACTTCGCCGAGCAACTGGACGGTTATGTGTTCACCCGCTTCGGCTGGGTGCAGAGCTATGGTTCGCGCTGCGTGAAGCCGGCGGTGATCTTCGGCGACCTGAGCCGCCCGAAGGCCATGACCGTGGACTGGATCAAGTATGCCCAGGGCCTGACCCGCAAGGTGATGAAGGGCATGCTGACGGGCCCTGTGACCATGCTGATGTGGTCCTTCCCCCGCGAGGACGTGAGCCGCGAAGTGCAGGCCCGTCAGCTGGCGCTGGCGCTCCGCGACGAGGTGGTCGACCTGGAAGCCGCCGGCATCAGGATCGTGCAGATCGACGAGGCCGCCTTCCGCGAAGGCCTGCCGCTGCGCCGCAGTGCCTGGCCGCGCTACCTGGAGTGGGCCACCGAGGCCTTCCGCCTGTGCGCCTCGGGCGTGCGTGACGAAACGCAGATCCACACCCACATGTGCTACAGCGAGTTCAACGACGTGATCGAGTCGATCGCGGCGATGGATGCCGATGTGATCACCATCGAGACCTCACGTTCGGACATGGAGCTGCTGGAGGCCTTCGAGCGCTTCGACTACCCGAACGAGATCGGCCCGGGGGTGTACGACATCCACTCGCCGCGGGTGCCGAGCAAGGAGGAGATGGTCAACCTGCTGCGCAAGGCGGCCCGGCGGATTCCGGCCGAGCGCCTGTGGGTCAACCCGGACTGCGGCCTGAAGACCCGCGCCTGGCCGGAGACCGAGGCGGCGCTGGTGAACATGGTGGCGGCGGCGCGGGCGTTGCGCGCCGCAGTCTGAAAACCGCGCTGGCTCCCGATGCGGCAGCCAATGCGCTTCAGAAGGTGCCGCGCAGGGTCACCGAGACATTGCGCGGATCGCCCCAGTAGTAGCCGGTCGGCGTCGGCGCCACCTGGCGGTAGTACTTCTTGTCGAACAGGTTGTTGGCGTTCAACTGCAGCGAATAGTTGTCGTTGAAGCGGTAGTTGACCATCGCGTTGTACACCGCATACCCCGACTGCGAGGCTTCGGCGCTGCCGCTGCGGTTGTAGATGTCGCTCTGCGCCTGCACGCCGCCACCCACGGTCCAGGCCTGCAGCTCGCCCGGCAGGCGATAGCTGGTGAACAGGCGCAGCATGCGCTTGGGGTCGGTGGTGCGGATCGGGTTGCCGTTGTTGCCGGTGGTGTCCTTGAGGTATTCGGTGGTGTTGTAGGTGTAGCCACCGGTCACGTTCCAGCCCGGCAGCACTTCGCCGGAAATCTCCAGTTCGAAGCCCTGGCTGCGGTTCTTGCCCGCGGCGACCTTGCAGTAGCCGCTGGTGTAGTTGGGCAGGCAGGGGTTTGGTCCGCTGAGGTCGTCCAGCGCATTGCCGACCTGGTAGATGCGGAAGAACGCCAGCGAGGTGTTCAGCCGGCCCTCGTAGAACTCGCCCTTGATCCCCGTCTCGTACGCTTCGCCGGTGACCGGTTCGAGCACGGAGCCGGCGGCATCGGTGTTGGTCTGCGGGTTGAAGATCTCGGTGTAGCTGGCGTAGGTGCTGAAGTTCTCGTTGAGGTCGTAGATCAGCGCGGCGTACGGCACGAGCTCGTTGTCGACGCTGAACTTGCCGCTGGCCTTGGTGTTGTTCTCCTGCTCGTAGTCGTACCAGTTGGCGCGGGCGCCGATGATCGCGGTGAGCGGGTCGGCCAGGGAGATGCGCCAGGTGGCGTAGGCGCCTTCCTGGGTGGTGCGGGTGCGCACCGGGTGGGCGGTGATATTGATGTTCGGGTTGGCCAGGCTGGTCTTCGGGTCCCAGGTGCGGATGTCGAACACGCCCGACTGCACATTGTTGGTGGCCGAGGCGTAGGAGTCGTTGCGGATGCGCTCGACGCCCAGCATCAGCTCGTGGGTGCGGCCAAGCAAATCGAACGGGCCGTTGAGGGTGGCGCTGAGGTTGTTCTGCAGGCTCTCGCCGCCATCGCCTTCGGTCACCTGGTAGCTCATCAGGTAAGGGTTGCGGGTCGGGTTGGCGGTGCCGGTGGCGCGGCTGAAGTAGGTCTGCTTGAAGCCGTTGTCGTCCAGCTCGAAGTGGGTGCGCTGGGCCATCAGCTTGAGCGTCCAGTCGTTGTCGAAACGGTGTTCGAGCTCGGCGAAGGTCTGCAGGTTGCTGCGGTTCCAGCGGTTCCAGTCGGCGCCCAGGTAGGTGCTGCGGCCGAATGGCAGCGGCGAGCCGTCGTAGTCGGCCGGCAGGTTGCCCCAGGCGCCGGTGGCGTCGAGCTGGGTCCATTCCAGGCCGGTGGTCAGGGTGGTGCTGTCGTCGAGGTCGAAGGCCATAACCCCGTACAGCACGTCCTTGCGCTCCTGGCGCGACTGCTGGAAGTGGTCCTTTTCGTCGTGCACCGCGATCACCCGGCCACGCACGTTGCCGGTTTCGGTCAACGGCCCGGAGAGGTCGGCGACGTAGCGCTGGGCGTCCCAGGTGCCGAGGGTGACGCTGCCTTCGCCCTGGAATTCGTAGGTGGGGCGCTTGCGCACCAGGTTGACGGTGCCCGAGGGGTTGCCGGCGCCGCGCAGCATGCCGGTGGCGCCGCGCAGGACCTCGGCGCGGTCGAGGATCGCCGAGTCGCTCTGGATGAACGAGCCGCCGCCGCTGCTCTGCACCACGGTGGCGCCGTCGTACTGGATGGCGTCGATCTGGTAGCCGCGCGAGTAGTACTGCACCCGCTCGCTGTCGGTGAGGTTGACCACCACGCCGGGGGTCTGTTCGAGCAGGTTGGTGAGGTTGGTGATGTTCTGGTCGTCGATCCGCTGGCGGGTGACCACGGTCACCGACTGCGGGGTGTGGCGGATGCTTTGCGGGGTCTTGCCGATGGTCACCGCCCCGGTGGTGTAGGAGCCGCTGTGTTCAGTGGTCTCGCCCAGGCGGTTGCTGGAGATGCTGGTGGCGCCCAGCTGCAGGGCGTCGCCGACGTCCAGGGCCGGGAGCAGCAGGAAGCTCTTGTCGCTTTCCTGCTGGACTTGCACGTCGCTGCCCCGCAGCAGGATCTGCAGGGCCTGGGCACTGTCATGCCGGCCTTGCACGCCCTGGGTGGTCTTGCCCCGCAGGCTGGTGGCGTCGAACGACAGGTTCAGCCCGCCCTGGCGCGCCAGCTGGTCCAGCGCGGCGGCCAGCGGGCCGGCCGGGATGTTCCAGTCGCGCTGCTGGCTCTGGCTGGCGGGCACGGCAAGGGCGAGGGTCGGCGGCAGGCCGGCGCAGGCCACGCCCAGGCCCAGGACGGCGGCGCGGATGGCATGGCGCAAGGGGGCGTTGCGGGGGGAACACGGGCGGATCATGAAGCGCTCCTGAAGGTTGGCAGACCACTGTTCGGGCTTGTTTCCTTCAGGCCGGACGAGAATGAGATTCCACCTCATTTATTTTTTGCGATGTTTTCAGGCGGCGTCGATGCTCACCCAGAAGCGCGTGCGGTAGTCGACGCGCACCGGCAAGCTGCGGGCTACCAGCAGCAGGATCTGGTCGGTGTCGGCCAGCTGGAAGGTGCCGGAGACCTTGAGCCCGGCCACTTCCGGCGCGCAGCGCAGCAGGCCGGGGCGGTAGCGCGACAGTTCGTCGATGAACTCGGCCAGGGGCATCTGCTGCACGCTGAGCACGCCATCGGTCCAGCCCCAGGGGTCGTTGTGCAGGGTGGCGGGCTGGTAGTCACCTTGGGCGAATACCTGCAGCACCTCGCCGGGCTTGACCTGATGCGCGGCGGCAGAGGCGGGGAACAGCGTCACCTCGCCCCGGCGCACGGCCAGCAGCAGGCCCTGGGCGTTTTCCCGCAGCAGCAGCTGGCCGCCCTGGGTGCTCAAGGCGCCGATGCGGGTGTCGATGCTGAACGGGCGGTTGTCGTTGGCGTTGCCGTCCAGGCTGACCTCGCCGCGCAGCAAGGTCAGCCGGCGCTGCTCGGCGCTGTAGCGCAGGTCGATGGCGCTGGCGGTGTTCAGGCGGATAAGGCTGCCGTCGCTGCCCAGCAGCTCACGGCGCTCACCGGTGGCGGTGCGGCTGTCGGCCATCAGCGCCGGCAGGCCCAGGGGCTCGCGCGCGGCCCAGCCGACGCTGGCGCCGAGCGCGAGCAGCGACAGCAGCTTGAGGTGGTCGCGCCGGCTCATGCGGCGGCGCTCGCTGCCGGCCAGGGTCTGGCGGCTCAGCTCGGCGGGCAGGCTGGCCAGTTCGTCGCCGAGGCTGCTGACCCGCTGCCAGGCCTGGGCATGCTGCGGGTGGCTGGCCAGCCAGCGCTGGAACTGCTGTTCGCTGCGTGGGCCGGGGCTGTCGTAGCGCAGTTTCACCAGCCATTCGATGGCCTGGTCGACCTGGGCCTGGGTCGGGTTCTGGTCAGGCATCGGCGTAGCGGATCCGGTAGCAGACACCCAGGGCCTTGGCCAGGTCGCGCTCGACCGTGGCCCGGGAGACGCCCAGGCGTTGCGCGACCTGGGTGAGGGTGAGGCCGTCGAGCTGGGCCAGCAGGAACGCCTGGCGCACCCGTGGCTTGAGGCGTTGCAGGGCGCGGTCGAGGCGTTCGAGGGTGTCGAGGATCAGCAGGCGCTGTTCCTCGCTGGGGGCTTCTAGCTCGGGCAAGCTGGCCAGGCTCTCGAGGTAGGCTTTTTCCAGGGCGCGGCGGCGGAACTGGTCGATCATAAGGCCGCGGGCGATGCTGCACAGGTAGGCCCGCGGCTCCTTGAGCGGTGAAACCTGGCGTGCCTTGAGCAGGCGTACGAAAGTGTCCTGGGCCAGGTCCGCGGCGTGCTCCCGGCAGCCGACCCGGGCACCGAGCCAGCCGCGTAGCCAGCGGTGGTGCGCCTGATAGAGCAGATCGACCTCGGCCGGTTTCAGCGTGTCTTCGATCTGCATCGTCTGGAGAGCCTGCCCGGATAATGTGATTGTTAATAGTTCTCAATTCTATGCGTGGCGTGGCGGGCGGAGCAATGGTAGGCCAGTAATTCGATGCGCAAGATTGAGCGTTTCACCGATGAACGGTTGGGCTAGGCTAGGGGATCGTGACTTGTGCGAATGCCCTTGATGATCCTTGCAGACCTTTCCCCGCAAGCCTTTGACGATGCCGCCGCCTGGCTGGCCGGGCAGGACCCGGACTGGGCGCGGCATATTGCCGCCGTGGGGCCTTGCCTGCACCGTGCCACGCCCGGGCGCGAGCCGTATGAGGCGCTGGTGCGGGCGATCGCCTATCAGCAGTTGCATGCGCGGGCGGCCGAGGCGATCCTCGGGCGGTTGCTGGCGCTGTTCGCGGATGTGGCGTTTCCCTCGCCCGAACAGTTGCTGGCGGTGACGCCGGAGGCGATGCGCGCCTGTGGGTTTTCCGCGAGCAAGATCGCCACGGTTCACGGGATCGCCCAGGCGCGATTGGAGGGCGTGGTGCCCAGCCGGGACGAGGCGCTGCGCATGTCGGATGCCGCACTGATCGAGCGCCTGGTGGCATTGCGCGGGGTGGGGCGCTGGACCGTGGAAATGCTGCTGATCTACAGCCTGGAGCGATCGGATATCCTGCCGGTGGATGATTTTGGCGTGCGCGAGGGGTATCGGCGCATGAAGGGGTTGGACAAGGCGCCGACGCCTGCGCAGATGCGGGTATTGGGCGGGGCGTGGAGCCCGTATCGCACCGTGGCGGCCTGGTACCTGTGGCGGGCTTGAAGTGTCGTACGCCTGCATGGCCCTATCGCGGGGCAAGCCCGCTCCCACGCCATCAGTGTTCAGCGTGGGAGCGGGCTTGCCCCGCGATAGGGCCCGTGAAAACACCGCAAGAATCGGAGTTCCACGCATCATCCACCCTGCCAGGCTGACGGTATCGAATCCCAGGAGAGGCCCCTGATGAAGCCCGCCCCGACCACCTACACCACCGACGCCGAACGCTGGCACGCCGTGCAGGCCCGCGACACCGCCGCCACCGGCCATTTCGTCTACGCCGTGCGCACCACCGGCGTGTATTGCCAGCCCGCCTGCAAGTCGCGCCTGGCCAAGCGCGAGAACGTCGAGTTCTTCAGCGCCGCCACCCAGGCCGAGGCCGCCGGCTACCGCCCGTGCAAGCGCTGCAAGGGCGGGCAGGGCAGCCGCCGCACCGAGCTGGTGGCCCGCGCCTGTCGCCTGATCGAGGCCAGCGAGACCGCGCCCAACCTCGACCAGCTCGGCAGCGAGCTGAACGTCAGCCCGTTTCACCTGCACCGCCTGTTCAAGGCCGAGACCGGCCTGACCCCCAAGGCCTATGCCTCGGCCTTCCGCGCCCAGCGTCTGCGCGAGCGCCTGGACGCCGCCGGCAGCGTCACCGAAGCCATCTTCGACGCCGGCTACAACTCCAACAGCCGCTTTTACGAAAGCGCCGGCGAGCGCCTCGGTATGCGCCCCAGGGAATACCGTGCCGGCGGCCAGGGCGCGACCATTCGCTTTGCCCTGGCCCAGTGCTCACTTGGGGCGATCCTGGTGGCCCAGAGCGAACGCGGCATCTGCGCGATCCTGCTCGGTGACGAGCCCGAGCCCTTGCTCAAGGACCTGCAGGACAAATTCCCCAAGGCCCAGCTGATCGGCGGCGATGACGCCTTCGAGCGGCTGGTGGCGGAGGTGATCGGCTTTGTAGAGGCCCCGGCCCTGGGCCTGGCGCTGCCCCTGGATGTGCAGGGCACGGCGTTCCAGGAGCGGGTCTGGCAGGCGCTGCGCGAGGTGCCGGCCGGGACCACGGTCAGCTACACCGACATCGCCGAGCGCATCGGCGCGCCCAAGGCTGTGCGGGCCGTCGCCCAGGCCTGCGCGGCCAACGCGATCGCCGTGGCCATTCCCTGCCACCGGGTGGTGCGCCGCGACGGCGACCTCAGCGGCTACCGTTGGGGCATCGAACGCAAGCGCCAGCTGCTGGACCGAGAGACGGCACTCTCCTGAGCCTCCAGACCGCGTAGAATTCACGCCCTGTCGAGTTGTGTAGAGGAGCATTCGATGAGGCGTGTCAGCCTTGACCGATTCTATGCGGGGATTTTCGCCCTGCTGTTGTGCCTGGCCGTGCCTGCCTGGGCCGCGCCAGCCACGCCGGTATCGCGCCTGGCCGTGGCCGAGCAGCAGGTGCTGGACGAGAACGCCAGCCTGGAGGAGTTGAGCGAACGGCTCGACCAGATCCGCCAGGGCGTCACCAGCAACGCCAACGACGACCTGCTTGCGCAGTTGCGCCAGTCGGCCCTGCAGGTGCAGCGCCAGGCCGATGTGCTGGTCACCCAGCGCACCGCCGACGTGCAGCGCCTGGACGACCAGCTCAACGTGCTCGGCCCGCCGCTGGAGGAGGAGGCCGAGAGCCTGACCCGCCAGCGCAAGCAGCTTACTGATGAAAAGAACAAGCTGGTCGCCGAGCAGAAGGACGCCACCACGCTGACCCAGTCGGCCCGTGACTTGTCGACACAGATCGTCAACCTGCGCCGCAGCCTGTTCAACTCGCAGATCACCAGCCGCGCCGCCAGCCCGTTGAGCCCGGCGTTCTGGTCGAGCCTGATCCGCCCCACCGACGACGACGTGGCGCGCCTGCGCGACCTGCGTGGCGAGGTGTCGGACGCCATGGCCAGCGCCTTCAGCGCCGAGCACCGCTGGTTGTTCATCACCGCGCTGGTGGCGGCGGTGCTGGTCTGGACCTTGGTGCGCCGGGTGCTGGAGCGCCTGCTGGCCGACGCCATGATCCGCTGGCTGCCCGAAGGCCGCCTGCGCCGCAGCGCCCTGGCGCTGAGCGTCAGCCTGGCGACCCTGGGCACCATCTCCGGCTCCGTGTCGCTGCTGCGCTGGGGCCTGGAGAGCAGCGCCGACCTTGGCACGGACCTCGCCAGCCTGACCAACCATATCCTCGCCCTGGTGATCTTCAGTGCCTTCATTTCGGGCCTGGGCCGCGCCATGCTGATGCTGCAGCGCCCGTCCTGGCGCCTGCCGCCGATCCCCGACGAAGTGGCCAGCGCCCTGGGCTGGTTCCCCAAGGTCCTGGCCCTGGCGCTGATGGTGCTGCTGACCCAAGAGCGCATCAACAGCGTGATCGGCACCAGCCTGGCGCTGACCCTGGCCACCAACGGCCTGACCGCCCTGGTGGTGTCGCTGCTGTTCGTCGTGGCCCTGCTGCGCTACCGCCGTGCCCGTCGCCAGCATGACCTGGAGCGGCCCAAGGGCCTGGCCGGGCTGATCCCGTTCGTGATCGTGGTGTGGGTGCTGGCGATCCTGCTGACCCTGCTTGCCGGCTACCTGACACTGGCCTACTTCCTCACCGCCAAGCTGCTGTGGATCAGCGTGGTGGTGGTCTGTGCCTACTTGCTGGTCACGGTGTTCGGCGATTTGTGCGAAACCCTGCTGTCGCCCCGCCAGCCCGGTGGCCTGGCACTGGCCTCGGCGCTTGGCCTGCAGCAACGCCACCAGGCCCAGGCCAGCACGGTGCTGGCGGGTATCGGTCGCACGCTGCTGCTGTTCGCCGCCGCGTTGCTGGTGTTCATGCCTTCGGGCACCAGCCCGGGCGAGTTGCTGCTGAGCCTGGCGGACTGGGACGGCACCGGCGGCAAGGTGTTGGGCAACCTGAACATCGTGCCCCAGGACATCTTCCTGGCCGTGGCGATCTTCCTCGGTGGCTGGTTCGCCATCCGCGTGGTCAAGCGCTGGCTGAGCGAGCGACTGCTACCGGAGACCGACATGGACGCCGGCATGCGCGCCTCGCTGGTGACCCTGGTCGGCTACCTGGGCTTCCTGTTCCTGGCCATGCTGGTGATGTCCACCCTGCACATCAACCTGACCAGCCTGACCTGGGTGGTCAGTGCGCTGTCGGTGGGTATCGGTTTCGGCCTGCAGCAGATCGTGCAGAACTTCATCTCCGGCCTGATCCTGCTCACCGAGCGCCCGGTGAAGGTGGGCGATTGGGTGAGCCTGGCCGGTGTCGAGGGCGACATTCGCCGGATCAACGTGCGCGCCACCGAGATCCAGATGTCCGACCGCTCGACGGTGATCGTGCCCAACTCGCAGTTCATCTCGCAGAACGTGCGCAACGTGACCATGGCCAATGCCCTGGGGGTAGTTGGCATCACCCTGACGCTGCCGCTGGAGACTGACCCGGCGAAGGTGCGCGAGGTGTTGCTGGCGGCGTACAAGGAGCATGAGTCGATCCTCGATGCGCCGGCCACGTCGGTGACCTTCAAGGATTTGACCAGCAGTGGCATGGTGATCGGTGTGAGCGGTTACGTGGCCTCGCCGCGGCAGGTGTCGAGCACGCGCAGCGACCTGCTGTTCACCATCCTCGGGCGCTTGCGTGACGAGGGCATCGCCCTGTCGTCGCCGCAGAGCATGGTGCTGGTGCAGGAGAACGGGCGACCGGCCGACGAGCCGGCGTGAGGCCATCGCGGGGCCTGCCCGCCCACGCCCCTGTAGGAGCGGCCTTGTGCCGCGAAAGGGCTGCGTAGCGGCCCCGACGATCTTTGCTCAACACTGAAATCTGGGGCCGCTACGCGGCCCTTTCGCGGCACAAGGCCGCTCCTACAGGGATCGTGCAGGGCAGGTCTCCAGGCGTCAGCCGCAAGAGCAGCGGTTCAATGCATGCTCCGCCAGCGCCCGCCCCATCTGCACGTTGTGTGCGGCGTTCACCAGCATCCCCAGCCCGAGTTCGCCGGACAGGGCGCAGCAGTACTCGTCGATGGTGTCTTCGATACCGCGCATCAGCTGGATGGCGTGAAGCAGCGCTTCGGTGGTGGGCATATCGTCGTTGATGGTGAAGAAGGGGCGGTTGAGCGATTTGGCAGGGGGGGGATCAGGAACGATCTTTTTCATTGCGAATCTCCAGGTTAGTCAGGAGCTGCACGCTGATCCCTCTCACAGGATTGGGTGGCAGCTGTACGCAGGGTGAGAGACCGGAAACCTGGGAACCCGGCCAGGACGAATCCTGCCCGCGCACAGCTGCCGCAAAGGCTGCAAACCAGATCTCAGGCTCTCACACCTGATCGTCAGAACGACGACCTGGGGAAGTTAGTCCTGCTGATGGCCCTCGACAATTCAGACGCGTCGGCAGCGTGCGTAGGGTAATTCCCAAGCTGTTCTGCTTTGAAGCACCTTGTTTCAGGTTCGGAAATGTCTTACGGCTGAAGAGGTGTTGATTGTCGTGGGAGCGGGCTTGACCCGCGATGGGTTCCAAGTGATATCGCGAGAAGGCGACCTTGTCTTCGCCGATAGCCTTGCAGCGCTTATGAGATCGAGCGCCGCCCGCGCGGCGCATCGCGACGCAAGGCCGCTCCTACATCTGTTTCGGGCCAGTCAATCCTGTGCCATTACCGGGTCCGCCTTGTTGGTACGACGCGGTCGCAGCGTGGGCACCACTGGCGCCTCACCTGTCTCAAGACATGCACCAAGGCGGGCAACCATGGCCTGACAGGTTCGGCACGTTGCAACAAATGTAGGAGCGGCCTTGCGTCGCGATGCGCCGCGCGGGCGGCGCTCGATCTCGCAGGCGCTGCAAGGCTGCCGTCGAACACCTGCCAACCTCACGCGTCCTGTGAAAGGGCTCAGCTACTCACCCCAAACACCGCGTTACATGCTTCACCGACTGATACCCCGAAAGCCCCCAAGGCCCAAGCTCTCGGCCAATGCCGCTGCCCTTGGTCCCGCCCCACGAGGTCTCGACGAACACCGCCTGCACCGAGTTGATCCACACATGCCCGACCTCCAGCGCATCGGCCACGCGCTCGGCGCGTTCCAGGTCGGCGGAGCATACGGTGGCCACCAGGCCGAAGCGGCTGTCGTTGGCCTGGGCGATGGCTTCGGATTCACTGCCGAAGCGCCGCGCGCACAGCACCGGGCCGAAGATCTCCTCGCTCCACAGGCGGCTGCTCACCGGCACATCCACGTACAGCGTCGGGCTGACGAACCAGCCGTCGCGGTCCAGCGCCTTGCCGCCGGCCAGGCACTTCAGGCCTTCTTCGCGGGCGGTGGCGAAATAGCCGGCGACCTTGAGCCACTGCGCCTGGCTGGTCAGCGGCCCCATGTCCACTTCTTCCGCCAGCGGGTTGCCCACCCGCAAGGCTTCCAGCGCCGCCTGCAAGCGCGGCAGCAGGGCATCGGCGATGCCGTCCTGCACCAGCAGGCGCGAGGTGGCCGAGCACATCTGTCCGGCGTTCCAGGTGATGCCGGCGACGATCCACTCCACCGCCTGGTCGACATCGCAATCGTCGAACACCACGATGGCCGACTTGCCGCCCAGCTCCAGCGTCACCGGTCGGCATTGGGCCGCGGCGGCGCGCATCACCTGGCTGCCGACGCCGTTGCTGCCGGTGAACGACAGTTTGTCCAGGCCATTGTGGCCACTCAGGGCGGCGCCGGTCTCGGCCTTGCCGTTGACGATATTGAGTACGCCGGCCGGCAGGCCCAGCAGCTCGGCGATCTGGCCGTAGGCCTGCTCGATCAGCGGGGTGACCTCGGAAGGCTTGAGCACCACCGTGCAGCCGGCGGCCAGGGCCGGGGCGAGCTTCCAGGCGCTGGTCACCAGCGGGAAGTTCCACGGCACGATCAGGCCGACCACGCCCACCGGTTCCAGGCGGGTGCGGGCGGTGAAGCCCGGGGCGGCCAGGGGCACGTCGCGGTTCTTCGCCGGCAGTTGCTCGGCCAGATCGGCGTAGTAGGCGAAGGTGGCGATGGCGTCGTCCAGGTCGATTTCGGCCTCGTGGCGCGGCTTGCCGTTGTTGCGCATCTGCAGGGCGATCAGTTCGTCGCGGCGCTGGCCCAGCTGTTCGGCGAAGCCGCGCAGGTAGGTGGCGCGCTCGGCGGCGCTGACCGTCTTCCACGATGCCAGGGCGCGACGCGCGGCGGCCACGGCCTGGTCGACCTGGGCGCTGCTGGCGGCCATCAGTTCGGCGAACGGCTGGCCGTCGGACGGGTTGTGGACAACGATGCAGTCGCTGCCCTGGCCTTCGACCCAGCGGCCGTCGATGTAGTGGGGTGTGGTCATGGTCGGATTCCAGTCAGGCCATTTCGGCGGTGGTCACGGGCTTTACGGGCGTGCTTTTGCAGCGCACCCAGCGCGGGCCTTGTGGGCCATACACGCCAGCGGGTTCAGGAAACAGGTTGAGCAGGATCAGGTACAGCACGGCGGCGATGCCGAGGGTCACCGGCAGGCTCAGGTCGATGCCGCCGGCCAGCTCGCCCAGCGGGCCGACGAACTGCCCCGGCAGGTTGACGAAGCACAGGCCGATGGCCGCGCTGGGGATCCACGCGCCCATGCCGCGCCAGTTCCAGCCATGGTCGAACCAGTAGTGGCCGCCTTGCTGGCCACGGGTGAACACCTGCAGGTCGTCGGCATGGTAGAAGCCGCGGCGGGTGATCAGGCCGAGGATCATGATCACCATCCAGGGGCTTGTGCAGGTGATGATCAGCACGGCGAAGGTCGACACACTCTGCACCAGGTTGAAGGTGAAGCGGCCGACGAAGATGAAGCCGATGGCCAGCACGCCGATCAGCAGGGTGGCGGCGGCGCGGCTGAGCAGGCGCGGGAACACGCTGGACATGTCCAGGCCGGTGCCGTACAGCGCCGTGGTGCCGGTGGACATGCCGCCGATCACCGCGATCAGGCACACCGGCAGGAAGAACCAGCCCGGCGAGATCGCCAGCAGGCCGCCGACGTAGTTGTTGGCGGCGATGTAGTCCGGTGCCTGGCTGGCCACCAGGGTGGCGGTGCACAGGCCGAACAGGAACGGGATCAACGTGGCGGCCTGGGCCAGGATCACCGCCAGCATGATGCGCGACTTGGCGGTTTCGCGCGGGATATAGCGCGACCAGTCGCCAAGGAAGGCGCCGAACGACACCGGGTTGCTCATGGCCAAAATCGCCGCGCCGACGAACGCCGCCCAGAAGCCGGCCTGGCCGAGGTTGACGCTGCCGGCGTAGCCCGCGTCGAAGGGCCCGGCGAAGGCGAAGATACCCAGCAGGAACAGCAGGCTCGAGGCCCACACCGCGATCTTGTTGACCCACAGCATGAAGCGAAAACCAAAGATGCACACCACCAGCACCAGCACCGCGAACAGGCCGTAGGCCAGGCCCAGGGTCAGGTCGGTTTCCGGCAGGCCGACCAGGCGCTTGGCGCCGCCGACCAGGGCATCGCCCGAACTCCACACCGACAGCGAGAAGAACGCCACGGCGGTCAGCAGCGACAGGAACGAGCCGACGATGCGCCCGTGCACGCCGAAGTGGGCGCCGGACGATACCGCGTTGTTGGTGCCATTGAGCGCGCCGAACAGGCCCATCGGCGCAAGGATCAGCGCGCCCACGCCGACGCCGAGCAAAATCGCCCAGACGCCGGCCTGGAACGACAGCCCGAACAGCACCGGGAAGCTGCCCAGCACGGCGGTGGCAAAGGTGTTGGCGCCGCCGAAGATCAGGCGGAACAGGTCCAGCGGGGCGGCGTCGCGTTGATCGTCGGGGATCTGTTCGACGCCATTGGTCTCGATACCGGTCGAGTGGCTCATGGTGATGCTCCAGCGCGAATGTTGTCGGCCGTCGGGCGGCCTTGTTGTGTGTGCGATGGCAGTGCGGCAGGGCCGCTTGAAAGGGGATCAGGCCGGCGAGACGACCGACAGGTGCTCGTGGCAGGCCAGCCAGCGCTCGCCTTGCAGGCGCAAGACGATGGTCTCGCGCTCGTTCAGGTCGAGGGTTTCGCCGGCCACGCGCAGGCGCGTGGCCACATCGTGCATGAAGATCGCCACGTCGCCCTGCAGGCTCACCTGCGCGTTGCTGGACTCACAGCCGAGCACGGCGAATCCATCAGCCTGCCAGCTGGCCCAGAGATCTTCATAGGCGCGGCGAGACATCAGCGGTTGCGGCACGGTGTGGAAAAGGAAGGTGGCGTCTTCGCTGAAGCAGGCGAAGTAGCGGGCGGTGTCGTTGCTGGCGAAGGCGGCGACGAGGTCGGCGGCGGCCTGCCGTACCTGGAGTGTCTGGTCCACGGGAGTGGCCTCACGGTTTATTGTGATTGTTGGTGAAGCGATTCTGGTGGGGGCGGGCGGGGGGAAAAATCGCTGTGGGCAAATAATCAGTTCAGGAAATCGTGAACCAAAGGGGTACTGTGCTTTACCCGGGTGTTGCCACTGGCTAAGGTGTCGGCAGCCTTGACGTCATCAAGCTTCACGATCGTTCCCACGCTTTCAGACCCGATGGACATTCCCATGAGCCAGTATCTGCCGCCACTGACCGTGACACCGCGCATGCTGGCGCTGGTTGCCGATATCAGCGAGCAGGTGGGGGCACTTACGGCCAATCGGGAAGTGGCGCTTACCCCGCAACTGCGGCGGGGCAACCGCATTCGTACCATCCAGGCCTCGCTGGCGATCGAAAACAATACACTGAGCGTCGAACAGGTCACTGCGGTTCTGGAAGGGAAGCGGGTACTCGGCCTGCCGCGTGAAATCCAGGAGGTGCGCAATGCCTTTGCCACCTATGAAGCGATGAGCGGCTGGCTGCCCGAGCGTCAGACTGATCTGCTGGCTGCCCACAAGCTGCTGATGATGGGGTTGATCGACGACGCCGGCCAGTTTCGCCAAGGAGGTGTCGGCATCTATCGCGGCCAGCGCCTGTTGCACATGGCACCGCCTGCCAGTCGCTTGCAGCCGCTGATGCATGACCTGCTGCATTGGCTGGGCGCCAGTGACTGGCACCCGTTGATCAGCAGCTGCGTCTTTCACTACGAATTCGAGTTCATCCATCCTTTCGCCGATGGCAACGGGCGAATGGGTCGTCTGTGGCAGACGCTGATACTGAGCCGCTGGCGCCCGGTACTCGCCTACCTGCCGGTGGAGTCGGTGATCTGTGCCCAGCAGGAGACGTACTACGGTGCTTTGGCGGCTGCGGATCAGGCTGGCGAGGCCACGCCCTTTGTCGAGTTCATGCTCCAGGCGCTGCGAAAGGCATTGGCCGAGGCGAGTGAGACCGACCAAGTAACCGACCAAGTAACCGACCAAGTAGCGCGATTGCTGGAGGTTCTGAAACCGGGTGTCGCGCTGCGCGCCAATGAACTGATGGAGCGCCTCGAGCTGTCTCATCGGCATACCTTCAGAGCGAACTACCTCAAGCCAGCGCTGGCGGCCGGTCTGATCGAAATGACCGATCCGGCAGCTCCGCGCAGTCCGATGCAGCAATATCGTCGTACCTCACAATAACAGTGCCCGCCTCATTGTTCTCCAGATGGAACTCTGAGGGTTCACCCATGGGCCTACCGGCCCGCGCCTCTCCTCTCTACCGTTAGCCCTGTCGCCCGCCTGGCCCCAGGCCGCACGGGTATTTGCCACGGCCCGCCGACTGACGGTCGCTTCGTTCAGCCTGCGTTGCCTACTCTCATAGTCCCCACTGTGGATGTGTGGGGCGCGGCCCGACCGCAGCGGCCAGGATGGCCTGTTCTCCACGCCAAGAGGAGAGAACGATTAGCAATTTCTCGCAAGCTGCCAACGTTGAAGGCCAGGTGCCACGACTCGACCCCGGAAACGCCGCGATGCTGCTGATCGAGAGCTACACCAGGGCCCAGGCCGTCGTCACCGGTCATGAGCAACTAGACTCGCAACGCAACTGACTCTGGCTGTTCCCCATCCAAGCAAGGAGATCCACCATGGCATTCCAATACAAGCGTCTGGACAAGAACAACGCCGCGGTACTGCTGGTCGATCACCAGACCGGGCTGCTGTCGCTGGTGCGCGACATCGACCCGGACCGGTTCAAGAACAACGTGCTGGCGCTGGCCGACCTGGCCAAGTACTTCAAGCTGCCGACCATCCTCACCACCAGCTTCGAGACCGGCCCCAACGGCCCGCTGGTGCCCGAGCTCAAGGAGCAGTTCCCCGAAGCGCCCTACATCGCCCGCCCCGGCAACATCAACGCCTGGGACAACGAGGACTTCGTCAAGGCAGTGAAAGCCACTGGCAAGAAGCAGCTGATCATCGCCGGCGTGGTCACCGAGGTGTGCGTGGCTTTCCCGGCGCTGTCGGCGCTGGAGGAGGGCTTCGATGTGTTCGTGGTCACCGACGCCTCCGGCACCTTCAACGAGCTGACCCGCGACTCGGCCTGGCGTCGCATGGAGGCCGCCGGCGCCCAGCTGATGACCTGGTTCGGCGTGGCCTGCGAGCTGCACCGCGACTGGCGCAACGACATCGAAGGATTGGGCACGTTGTTCTCCAACCACATTCCCGACTACCGTAACCTGATGACCAGCTACAGCAAGCTGGCCAAGTGACGGTGTGTCCGGGCCCCGGTGCCGGGGCCCGGACCCGCCTTGTCGGTTACGAGGTAATGGATGGCTCCACTGATTGCCTATTTCAGGCTTGCCCTGCGCCCCGGGCGCGATGTGCTGCTGTTCGCGCTGCGTACGGTGGTAGCGGGCCTGCTGTGTCTCTACCTGGCATTCGTGTTCGACCTGGAACAACCGAAATGGGCGCTGATGACGGTGATCATCATCAGCCTGCCGCTGGCCGGCATGACCCTCAAGCGCAGCCTCGCGCAGGTGCTCGGCACCGTGGTCGGCGCGGCGGTGGCCGTGCTGCTGATGGCGTTGTTCGCGCAGATGCCGTACACCCTGCTGGTCAGCCTGGCGCTGTGGCTGGGGCTGTGCACCGCCGGTGGCACCTTGCTGCGCTATACCGATTCCCATGCCTTCGTGCTCAGCGGCTTTACCGCGGTGGTGGTGGCCATGCTGGCCGTACCCGAGCCCGAGGGCACCTTCATGCTGGCCGTCACACGGGTTACCGAGACCTTGCTGGCGGTGGCCTGCGTGGCCGTTGTCAGCCTGCTGACGGCCCGCCCGCAGGCGGTGGCCAACAGCTATTTCGCCAAAGTCGACAGCCTGCTGAAACTGATCGCCCAGCATGCCGCCGAGGTGATCCGCACCGAAGAGGACGAGGCCGCATTCGGTCAGCGTCAGGCCCGGTTGATCGCCGAGGTCAGCGCGCTGGAGGGGTTGCGTCGGCACCTGTACTTCGATGCCCCGCACCTGCGCAGCGGCGATGGACTGGTGCAACTGTTCGCCAACCAGCTGGTGCTGCTGGTTTCGCGACTGCTGGTGCTGCGTCAGCAGCGTGAGCTGATCAAGGCGCATTGGCAGGGGCCGCTGCCCGCGGATATCCAGCTGCTGCGCGACGCCGAACTGGCCAGCCTGGATGCGCTGGCGCGTGACGGTATGGCGCTCTCGGCAGCGGACCGCGAGGCCCTGCGCACCCTGCACAAGGGGTTCGATGACGCCGCCGACCGTGCGGAATTTCTCAATGAGCCACTGCCCCCGCACCTGCGCGCCCTGGCCTGGGCCTTGCGCTGGGAGCAGGCGCGCCTGCTGCAGCAACTGGACGAGCTGATCGAGCTGAACGAGGCGATCCAGCAGGGTCGTCTGGCCAGTTGTCCCCAGCAGCAGGGGCGCGCCAGCGCCTTGCACCTGGACTGGCCGCTGGCGGCGATGAACGCCGTGCGCGCCTGCCTGGCCCTGCTGCTGATCGGCGGGTTGTGGATCGAGAGCGCCTGGGATGGCGCGCGTTCGGCGGTGATCCTGATGGGCGTGATGTGTTCGCTGATGGCGACCTTGCCCCGACCGCTGCTGGCCAGCCAGAACTACAACCGCGGGCTGTTGGTGGGCATGGGCTTGTCGGCGCTCTATCAGTTCGCCCTGCTGCCGCTGTTCACCGACTTCGAGATGCTTGCCCTGTGCCTGGCACCGTTGCTGTACCTGGCGGCGGTCGGCCTGGCCAACCCGATGACCGCGGGGATCGGCATGGGCATCGGCCTGATCAGCCTGTTGATGATCGGGCCGCAGAATGTCGGGGCCTATCACAACAGCGATATCCAGTGGTTCGAGTTCGCCGGTGGCTACCTGGTGGCCGGGGTGCTGGCGATGGCCGTGTTTGCGCTGGTCTTTCCGTTCAATGCGCAGAAACGCATCGCCCGATTGTTTCGCCAGACCCGTGAGGATGTGCGCCGCCAGGTGCTCGGGAGCGGTTCGCTGGCCGGGCAGTTCGCCTTCGAGAGCCTGCTGCTTGATCGCCTGTCGGCGCTGATTGGTCTGTTGCCGGCCGCTGCGGACATGACCTCGCGCGAGCGTGTCGAGTGCGCGCTGGTATGCCCGGCGCTGGCCATCGCCCTGGGCCAGGCGCGTGCTTTGTCCAACAGTGATCTGGCGTTGCCATCGGCGACCCGGACACGCTTGCGGGAAAGCCTGCAGGGCGTCGCCGACTTCGTCGGTGGCCAGGGCGCGGTAGCGCTCGATCCGCTGTTACGGGAACTGGACGATCAGGCGCAGTTGCTCGATGCCCTGCATGGCGCGCCAGGGCAGATGGGGCGTGACGCCTTGCGCCGACTGTTCATCCTGCGGGTGGCGCTGGCGGTGGCCGGGCAGTTGCTGGCGCGTTATCGCCAGGTGCTGGAAGCTGAACGATCGCGGCTGTTGCCGGAGGTGGCCAATGCCCATTGATTTCGAGGTGGGCGGGGTCTACCTGCCGCCCATCGCCCAGGCGCTGCTGCTGGCGCTGCCGTTGTTTCTGCTGGTCGATGCCTTGTTGCGCCGGGTGGGCGTGCTGGCATTCGTCTGGCATCCGGCGCTGTTCCAGGGTGCCTTGTACACCGCGATTTGCGCGGCCCTGTTGTTGTGGATGGGAGTGAGCAGGTAGATGTCGTCGATCAAGCCGCTGTTGTCGCGCAGCCTGACCCTGGTCATGCTGACCGTTGCCATCGTGCTGGGCTGGCTGGCCTGGACGCACTATACCCAGGCGCCCTGGACCCGCGACGCACGGGTGCGGGCCGATGTGGTCACCCTGGCGGCGGAGGTCAGTGGCCGAATCGTCGCCCTGCCGGTGCGGGACAATCAGTTCGTGCACAAGGGCGACCTGCTGTTGCGCATCGACCCGGCGCGCTATGAACTGGCCGTGCTGCATGCCCGGCGCGCGGTCGAGGTGGCACGGGCAGCCTTGGGGCAGTCGCAGGCGAACATCGTCGCCAACCAGGCATTGCTCAAGCAGCGGCGTAGCGAGGAACAGCGCCGGGGCAAGCTGCAGTCACTGTCGGCCATTTCCGCCGAGGAGTGGGAAAAGTCCAAGACTGATGTGGCTGTGGCCCAGGCCGACCTGCTGCGCGAGCAGTCCAGCCTCGGCCTGGCGCAAGCCAATGTGCAACTGGCCGAAGCCACGCTGGAACAGGCACAGCTTGACCTGCAGCGCACCGAGGTGCTGGCGCCGGTCAATGGTCATGTCACCAACCTGCTGACCCGCCAGGGCGACTTCGCGCAACCGGGCGCCGCGTTACTGGCGTTGGTGGACAGCGATTCGTTCCATGTCAGTGGCTACTTCGAGGAGACCAAGCTGCCGCGCATCGCCGTCGGCAGCCGGGCGCGCATCGTGCTGATGAATGGCCAGGCGTTGCAGGGCACGGTGGAGAGCATCGCCTACGCCATCACCGACCGTGAGAACCAGCCGGGCAACCGCCTGCTGGCCAACGTCAATCCGAACTACACCTGGGTCAAGCTGGCCCAGCGCGTGCCGGTACGCCTGCGCCTGGAGCCCAAGAATGCCGAGGCGCCTGCTTTGCGGGCCGGGACCACCGCCACTGTGACGATCCTCGAAGAATGACGGATGATGCAGCAGTGAGCCGTGGACGAGTGTTGCCGATGTTCGACCTGAACGACCTTTATCTCTATGCCAAGGTGGTGGAGCACGGCGGCTTCGCGCCCGCCGGGCGCATCCTTGGCCTGCCCAAGTCCCGCCTCAGCCGGCGCGTGGCCAAACTCGAGGAGCGCCTCGGCGTGCGCCTGATCCAGCGCTCCACGCGGCAGTTCCAGGTGACCGAGGTGGGGCTGGAGTATTACCGCCATTGCCTGGGTATGCTCGAGCAGGCCGTCGCCGCCGAGGATGCGGTCGAACGCAACCGCGCCGAGCCCCGCGGCATCGTGCGCCTGGCCAGCAGCACCGCGTTGCTCGATTCGCGGCTGGCGCCGATGCTGGCGCGCTTCATGGCGCAATGCCCGGTGGTCGAGCTGCTGGTCAAGAGCTACAACCGCCGGGTGGATGTGATCGGCGAGGGCTTCGACCTGGTGCTGAGCGTGCAGCACCAGCCACTGGAAAGCAGCGAGCTGGTGATGCGTCGCCTGGCCCCGAGCCGGCAGTGCCTGGTGGCCGCGCCCGGCCTGTTCGCCGAACACGGGCGCCCGCTGTCGCCGGAAGGGCTCCAGGTTCTGCCGAGCTTGAACTGGGGCGCCAATGTGCAGGACGCCTCCTGGATGCTGGTCGGGCCCGCAGGCGCCGAGGCTGCCGTGCGCCATCGACCCCGCGTGGTGTCGGACGACCTCGCGGTGCTGCGCGAGGCCGCCCTGGCCGGCGTGGGCGCGGTGCTGTTGCCCGAGGAGGCGGTGCGCGACGACCTGGCCGCCGGGCGATTGGTGCATGTCCTCGACGACTGGGCGCCACGGGAAGGGGAGGTGGTGGCGTTGTTCCCTTCTCGTCGCGGGTTGATGCCCGCGGTGCGCAAGCTGATCGACTACCTGGCCGATGCCTTCGAGCAGGAGCAGCAGGCCGCTACGCCGGTTCGCGCTCGTTGAAACCAGGCTCTGCGGGTGGGCGGGCCGACCAGAACGCCAGGCCTGCCGCCAACGCGGTCAGCGCGGCGCCGGCCCAGGGGGTGGCCGCCAGCGTCGCCCCGGTGATCACCACGCCGCCGATGGCCGAACCCAGCCCGACACCGAGGTGCATGGCCGACATGTTCAGGCTCATGCCCGCCGGGAAGGTATCCGGGCCACGGGTCGCCAGGTAGCTCTGCACCACGGGCGAGGTGGTCCAGCTGAGCCCGCCCCAGAGCATCATCGCCGACAGGAACAGCCAGGGCGTGCCGACGCTCAGGGGCAGTACCAGCAAGCTGGCGAGATAGAGCAGTGGCGCCAGGGCGATGGAGCGGCCTGCACCGAGCCGGTCCGCCATCCAGCCGCCGGCATAGCCGCCCGAGACGCCGGCGATTCCGAAGGCGGCGAACAGGGCGGCCAGCCATTGCACGGGGATGTCGGCGACCTGCCGGGCATAAGGGGCCAGGTAGGCGAACACCGTGAAGTGCCCGGCGATCATCAACAGCGACACGCCCTGGGCGGCCACCAGGCGACTGTCGCGCAGATGGCGCAGGTAGCTGCCCAGGGCGATGCGTTCGCTGCTCTGCAGTTGCGGCAGCCCGCGCCAGGCCATCAGCAGCACTGCGATCGCCAGCAGGCTCAGGCCAGTGAACACCCCGCGCCAGCCCAGCACGTCACATAGCAGCATTCCGGCGGGAACGCCCAGCACGAGTGAGCTGCAGATGCCCATGAAGATCACGCCAATGGCTCGGCCACGCAGGGCTTCGGGCACCAGGCGCGTGGCCATCAGGGTGCAGGTCAGGCAGGTCAGGGCGCTGGTCGTGGCCATGCCGATGCGGGCGAGCAGCAGCGCGGTATAGCCCGGCGCCAGGGCCGCGGCGAGGTTGCACAAGGCGAACAGGGCCAGGGTGATGCAGAGCAGTCGGCGCAACGGGAAACGGGTGGTCAGCAGGGGAGAGAAGGGGGCGGCGAGGGCGAAGCTCAGGGAGAAGACCGTGGTCAGTTGCCCGGCGATCCCGAGCGGGACCTGCAGGCCATCGGCCAGGGCCGGCAGGATGCCGACCGTGATGTTTTCCGCCATGCCCGTGGCGAATGTCGCCAGGGCCAGCAGCCAGATACGCGGGCTCATGTGTTGCCTCCGATAAACGGGCCGGCCAAGGTCCGGACCCATTTGTCCCGACGGTTGACCGGCAGTGGTCAGGTCCATCGGGTTTCGAGGCAGTGCTTCGGTTATCCCGGTTCAAGCAGGAGGGATTGTAGACGGTTGTGCGCAGGCGATGAAGCTTTGGGTTCTTTCAGGCTGAACAGGACTCCATGGGCTGAGAGGTCGCGCAGGGAATCATCACCAGCGTGGGCTTGCCCCGCGATTATAGGCATGGCACCGGCTTCGCCGGTGATCGCGGGTCAAGCCCGCTCCCACGCTGGTGATGCTGCAAAGCTGTTCCCGATGGGGTAAATCCAAGTCTTCTGGCAGTCAGTCGTGCGAACACTCAACTTTTTCCGCCCAAACGCAACGCGGGGCCAGCCCGCTCCCACAGGCTCAAGGCTGAACCTGTGGGAGCGGGCTGGCCCCGCGAATGCGAAATGCCCTGAAGATCACAGCGTGATCGGCTTCAACTTGAGTCCCATGGCCTGGGCCCGCACCGCCGCGCCGCTGAAGGCCGCCGCATTGCCAGGTGGTGGCGTGGGCCCGTGCACGTGCCCGGCCAGCTCGGTGTTCATTTCCTGAACCAGGTCGAGCAGGTCGCAGAGCACCTGCAGCACGTTCACCGCCTCGGAGCCCAGCCAGGTCTTCGGCGCCTGCAGGCGCTGGCTGATCTTCACCACGCTGTGGCGCAGGCCCTCGATCCGCTCCTGGACGTCGCCGCCAATCGCTGCGTTGAGTTTCTGCCCCACCGCCAGGTTCAGGTCGCGCCCGGTGGCTTGGTGCAAGTCATCGAGGGCAGCCAGGCTGGCGGAGCCGCCGGACAGCAGCTTGAGCGCGCCGAGGGCCTCGATCTTCTTGACCCCGCCGACGGTCTCGGTCGAGTGGTCGTCCACCGTCCGGGCATGGCTCTGGAACTGCTCGGTGTTGGCCAGCGCCTCGACTTCACGCTCGATCGCCTTGTCGCGGATCCGCCCATCGGTCTGACGCAGCCAGTTGCCGTCGGCGTCGGCGCGCTGCTGGCAGGCCTCGCTGTGCTGCCACACCAGGTCGCCCTTCGGCACCTTGGGCAGGCTCAGCCCGTGGGGCAGGATCTGCTGGATGAACGGCTTGTGCGGCAGCCCGTAGGCGAACGACAGCACCACCGTTGTGCCCTCCTCGGGGAAGCCGAACATGCCGCGTTCCTGGCCGCCCATGGGTGCCGGCAGCGGCAGGCTGGTGAACACCGGTAGCGTCGGGTCGGGCTCGCCGTCCGGCAGCAGCACCTGGACATCGACGCCGAAGCGCGGGCGGAAATCGTCGCATAGCCCGGGCGCCGCCGGCGCATCGGGCACCGCGACCACGCGGCCGAAGCGCGGCAGGTGATAGCCGCCGGTGATTTCGGGGAACTGGCGCGCTACGGCGCGGCGGATTGCGTCTTCCATCGTATGGCCATCTGGCTGTCGGCCAGCGCGACATGGGTCACGCGCTCGCCGTGGTTGATCGGTGCGCCCGGACGCAGCCCCGGCAGGGCCGCAATGCTGGCGCTCTGGTTGCCCTGGTAGTTGTCGAACAGCTCCATGGGCAGTTGCAGCGCGGGGCGCGCGCCGAAGTAGCTGTCGGCCCAGCTGCCTACGTAGACCTCGCCGTTGCCCTGCTGCTGCCAGATGAAGTCGGGGATGTCGAAGACCTGGGCCAGGCTTTCCATGGCCTGGAAGCCGGCGGCCAGGCTGTAGAAGAACGGCGCGCGCACCGACGCGTAGGGCCGCTCGGGCACGCGAAAGCGCAGGCCGGTCTGCTGGCCGATCTGGTCGAGCACGCCGCGCAGGTCGACGTGGCGCAGGTTCATCGGCAGCGGCCTGGCCAGGATCGCCGCCAGTTCACGGCAGAACAGCAATTGCTGCCTGGCATTGGCGCTGGTACAGCGCTCGACGTAGCCGATGAAATGCCGCTGCAGCGGGCTGTCGTTGTAGCCGATGTCGAGGGTGACCAGGCCCTTGAGGGGCGCCTCGGCCTGGACGATGAAGGTCGCCCGCCCCGGGTTGCGCAGCTCCAGGCGCACGTCCGCCCTGACCAGCTCGTAACGCTCGCCGCCGACATTGAGTACCTGATGCAGCTTCATGACTTCTCTCCCAGCCAGTCATCCACTTTTTTCAGCAGGCGCTCGAAGCTGGTCAACTCCGGGTCCTTCTCCTCTTCCTCCTCTTTCGCGCCCACCGCCGCCCCCGGAGCGGCCTGGGCCTTGACGCGTTTTTTGGCGCGGCGCTTCTCGACCTTTTCCGGGTTGGAGGTCTTTTCGGCCAGGCCGAACTGTACCCGCCAGCAGGCCAGCGAGTCGTCCTCCCGGGCGTTGACGTTCTCGGCGAAGCGCACCTGGCGGATGCCAAAGGCCTCGGCCGTGTCGTTGACGATGCGGTAGGTCTTGAGCTGGCCGCCGCTCTCGGTAGCTTCGGCCAGGCGCATCAGGCTGCGCAGCCAGGCGCCGTTGACGTAGGGGATGGTCAGGGTGACCGTGAGGGTCTTGGGCTTGAAGCCCTTGTGCGCGGTGTCGGTGTTGCTGGTCTGGCCGGACAGGTCCTCGGCTTCGATGCGCAGGTTGCCGGTGACTTTCAGGGTCTTGCCTTCGACGGGCTGGCCGTCCAACAGTAGCAGTGTCATAAACCCACCATTTCACGAACGAAGCTCAGGCCCTTGGCCGAGCCGACCAGGATCACGCCGGCGCTCATCACCCATTCATGCCCCGGGGCATCGCCTTCGAGCAGCATGCGGCGCAGTTGTGTGTTGTTGCCCGGGCCCAGCAGGCGGGTGCGTACCGAGCTGTCGGCCTGGCCGCCCTCCAGCAGCTGGCGCAGGTCGGCCAGGCGTTGGTCACGGACCTGCTGCTGGTTGGCCTTGCGCGCCGCCAGCCCGGCCAGGTCGCTCATGGGCGAGCTGTCGGCGGCGTAGCTTTCCAGCACCGCGATCTGCCCGGCCAGCGACTGCTGCGCGGCTTTCAGCACTGTGCAGCGCTCCAGCGGCAAGGTTTCCCAGCGCGGCAGGGCGGTGGCCTGGGGAATCTGCCATTTCTCGGTTTCGAGCCGGGCCAGGTGTTCGGCGCGGCGTTGCGCGCGCACCAGTTCGGGGATCGGCATCAGGGCGTTGAAGCGGGCCAGGCCGGCGGCCAGCTGATCGTGGCGGGTACCCAGGAACAGCAGGCACAGTGCGTGCTGCTCACCCTGGGGGCTGCCGTTGTCGGTGGCGTCGGTAAGCTTGTTGGCCAACTGCTGCAGCAGGTTCGGCGCGGACAGGAAGCGCTGGTAGCCACGCCCCTGGCCGATACCGCTCTGGAACGGCGTCACCACCAGGCACCTGGGCACTTCGCCCAGCTGTTCGGCCAGGGCCTGGCGCCCGGCCTCGATCGCGCCCTTGGCTGCGGCACCGACTGGGCCGGGGTTGGTGCTGGCCAGGCCCTGCAGGCCGCTCAGGCGCTGGGCGGTACTGGCCAGCTCGCTGCCGGCCAGGGCCTTGGCGGCGTCGAGCTGGCCCATCCAGCGGGTCGCCTCAGCGGGCCAGCGCAAGGTGACGGGCGACCAGCTCATGCCGGCACCGTCCACTGGATGGCGCGCAGCGTGCCGAGTTTCTTGTCCTGCAGCGCCTTCGCCGCGTCACGCTTGAGTTGGTCGGCGTGTTGCAGGGCCGACTGTTTGAACAGGACCAGGTCCTTGTTAACTTGCAGCAACTGGTCGCGGGTATGGGCCAGGAACTGGCGCACGCCATCGCTGCCGGTGCAGGGGTAGGCGCTGTCCAGGCCGCTGAACACCAGGCCGGTCAGGTTGACCTGGTCCTCCAGCGAACTGCTGTAGCGGTGTGCCTCGCCCAGGGCCGACGAATCGAAGCCGGCCTCGATGTACTGCGCGCAGCCGGTGTTGATCTCGCCCAGCTTCTGCTGGTGGAGCTTGGCCAGAACGGCGGTGGTGTCGTCCACCCATTCGCCGTTCTTCCACACCTGGTCCGGTCCGGGCTTTTTCACCGTGTAACCCGAGGGGACCGGCCCCATGCCGGTGATGGTCAGGGCCTCGGCGGTGGTAATGCTGAAGACCACCAGGCCGTCGTAGTAGTCCACCAGGGACCAGGTCTGGCCATTCCAGTGTGCGGCCTTGTGCTCGGGGATCGACGGCGGCGCCGTCTCCACGCAGCCGCCGGGGATCAGGAACACGCCGGGCTCCAGCGGCGACTCGTCCGCTTCGGCGGTGCCAGTGAACAAGCCCAGTGGGGAGGTCTGGTAGACCGTTTTCGTCTTTGCCATCGGGCACCTCAGTATTTGATGTAGTAGTACAGGGCCATGTTCACGGGGCGTGCTTCGCTACCGCCGGAGGGATCTACCGTTACCGGGTGAGCGTGAACGCCGTCGCCAACGATGTTCAGGGTATGGCTGTGATCGCCGGCGGCTTGGATACGGTTGGTGGCGGCCCAATTCACGCCTGCCTGGTGCATGGCCGCGCCGATCCCGGGGATATCCTGGGTGGTCGGCGTATTCACGTAGTTGAAGGCGTGGGTATGGCTACCCGCGACCGAGGTGGTGCTCCCGCCATGGGCGTGCCAGCCGGCATTGCCCGAGGATGCTGAGTGGGCGTGGTACTGGTTCTGGTTTTGCTGGACCGTGCCTGGTGTTCGTCCAAGATCCAGGCCTTTGCCGTCATCGACATCACGGATGAACAGGCCACGGGTATCTGGCAGGTTGAACGTAGTCGCCCCGTCGCCTGCTCCGAAAGAGGTGCCGATTGCCGCGAACAACGCTGCGAAGGTCGTCCGGCTGACGGCCGCGCCATTGCAGCGAAGCGTGCCCGTCGGTGCCGCATGGCTGAAAGTCTGGACGAGCGTCCCTGGCGGAACGATGGCACCGGGCGTCAGGTTTCCGGTATGGAACACCTCGACGGTTGGGGTCCATTGCCCCTGGTTGGTCGTGGCGCGGGCAAACATGCGCACTCCAGGGCCTCCCTGGCTCATCGCGATCTGAGCCGAGAACTTCTCGGAGTAGTACGGCATGTTGAGCACGCTGCAATAGTTCGCCAGCGAGGTCGCGCCGTCGGCTATTGTGTGAAAGCCGCCGGCCAGTCCGATCGTGTCGACCGGGCTCAGGGAGGCGAAGTTGGTCGCTAATCCATAGTCGCCGCGTTTGATAGCATCGGTGATGCCGTACCCTTGCAGGGTGGTCGGTTTGCCGCTGGTGATCTTGCTCCAGTCAAGGTTGGGGATGTCGATCTGCAGCAGTGCCTCGCTGCCGATGACCTGGCCTTTGCCATTGATCGTGACTTTGGAGTAAGTCCCGGGCACCACGCCGATGTCCGCAAGCGTGGCCTGGATCGCCACGTTCCTGGAGCCGTCGAAGTCCACTCGTCCGACGACATCGCCCTGCAACGCGATCTGACGCGCTTCGGCCAGCTGGCGCGCCTTGCCGGCGGAGGTGACACCGTTCTCGAGGTCCGCAACCGACTTGCGGCTGGCGAAGTGCTCTACCAGCGGGCCGGCGATGGGGGCGGACTTGCGCTTGTCGGCGATGACTCCGGCGCTGGTGATGTCCGCCAGCTGGATGCAGTAGACCCAGCCGTCTGGCGTGACGGAATCCTGCTGGTCGGGCAGGTAGACCACCTTCCAGCTGGGGATCACATCGTTCAGCTTGCGCTGCCAGGTGATGTGCATCCACACTTGGGTCGCCCCTTGCGGCGGGCTCAGCGGCACGGCCTTGGGCAGCTCCAGGCGCATGCCTTCCAGGTAGGCAATGCCCGCTGCCAGTTGGTAGTTGTCACCCACTTTCTGGAACTGCAGACCGTCGCCGAAGAAGCACGCTCGCCCATACACGTCGCGGTTGCTCAGGCGCTCGCGCTCGTCGATGCCTTTCAGGCGCACGGTGAAATCGTGCTGCCAGGTGCTGGCATCGATGGTGATGCCGGTAAGCTCCTGGGCGCCGCTGTACTCCACCAGGATGTTGCGGGTGACGTTGTTGCCGATCTGCAGCGGCGGGATGTTGCGCCGCTTCTGCTGCAGCGGCAGGTAGGCCACGGCGAACAGTACGCCCTCGGCGCTTTCAAGTCCCATCCAGTTCCAGTCGAAGTCGCCGATGTCGCTGCCCAGCATCGAGCTGTAGACGACCTGGTTGGGGTTCACGTAGCCGCTGTTGCCCGCCGGGATGTCGTAGCTGTGCACGATCTGGCTGGCCGGCGGCTTGGTCGCGGCGCGGTCGACCGGCGTGTTCGGGTCGAGCCCGGGTACATTGGCGTAGATGAAGCGGGTGATCTGCAGGACTTCTTTGGCCCCCTGCTTCTGGGCGATCAGGCTTTCGCCCGCGAAAGTGATTCTGGCCACGGCGGACTCCTAAAGCGTGGCGACCAGCGTCTGCTGGTCGTCGTTGAATTGAGCTGCGCCGATGCGCAGGGTGACGGGGGTGATGCTGACGAAGTCGTAGCGGCGGCAGGTCCGGCCGTACTGCTGGATCAGTACCCGCAGCAGCTCGGGGTTCTCCGACAGCTGCGAGTCGGAAAGGCGCAGCAGGACCACGTCCCAGTCGCGGCCGGCCAGGCGTTCGTCGATCTCGACATAGCCCACGCCAAGCCGGCGCAGGATGCGCTTGAGCCCCGCAGTGCTGCCGGCATCGACCGCGTTGATGAAGGCGAACTTCACCCGCAGTCGGTACAGCCTTTCCGGTTCGTCCTTGAAGCGGGTGATGTCCCGCTGCCAGGCGAGCAGGTCCAGCACGGTGAGGTGGCAGGTCTCGGCGTCCATCTGCAGCAGCGGCCAGCGCAGCCACTCGGTCACCCTGGCCCACCAGGCCTGGGCGGCGTCCTTGAGCTTGGTCAGTTCGGTGCCGGCGAGCCAGAACGGCAGTTTCAGCGGGCTCATACCAGGTCCACCCGCAGGTTGGCGATGCGCGCGATGCTCAGCTGCGAGACGATGTCCTCGCTGGCGAAATGCAGCGACTCGATGTCGGCGAAGGCCTGGTGCAGCTCCTCGGCCAGGCGGCTGAAGGAGAACCGCGACTGTGGGTAGGTCAGGGTCGGGCGATAGTCGCTGGCCGTGCTTTCGCGGAACGCCGCACGGATGAACTGGGTGATGCCTTGCTGCAGCGCCTCGCGCCGCTTCGCCGTCAGGTTCGCCTGCGGCCAGACCGTCAGCGCGATGTCGTGGCGGGTCTCGGGCATGACCATCACCAGCAGGTCGTCGCCGTGGCCGTGGTTGCCTTGGTCGCGCACGTGGGCGTTGATCTGCTCCAGGTACGATTCCGCCGGCACGTCGGCGTCGAACAGCACGTAGGCGTTGGCGCTGCCCGGACCACGCGGTGCGTCGTGGAGGAAGTACACGCCATCGGGGCGCACCCCCGGGAAGGCGGCGATCATGGCGCGGTAGACCGCGTCGGTGTGCCACTGGTTGACCGCGCTGAACTGGTTGCGGGTGCGCAGGCGCAGCTGATCGTCGGGCTCGGGGTCGGCTCCGGGCGAGGTCATCCAGCCGTCGTCGTTGACCACCTGGACGATCCCCTGCACCGGCTCGGGCAGGATGGCGTAGTAGCCGGGCGCCAGGTTGTAGCCGCTGCCTACCTGCTGCGCCTGGACCTTGACCGACTGTTGCAGGCGGCCGTCGGGGAACACAGCATCCTCGACCGTCACCAGCTGGTAGACGTGGCCGTTGATCGCGGCGGATTGCACCACCACGCCGGCGCGCATCAGCAGCTCGCCGGCGCTGTTCTCACGGGTGAACAACAGCTGGCCCTGGGCCTTGGTCGCGCCCTTGCGCTCGACGTTCACCGCCCAGGCCAGGCTGTCCAGCCAGGCGCCGCTGGCCGTCTTGACGAAGAAGTTGGGCAGCACGGTGTCGCTGATGAAACCGACCAGCCACAGCACCGGCTTGGTCACCAGCGCCGTCACCACGCGCCAGAACGGCGAGTAGGCGCTGGTGTTGCTGAGCTTGCTGCCCTGGGCGGCCACTTCGGCCTCCCAGGCCTGGTGCAGGGCCGCCTCAGTGGTGGGAATGCCGGCGTCGGCCAGCACCTTGCGAAAGTCCAAGTCGCTCACAGGTATACCTCGATATCACCGAATTTCAGGGTTTTCGCCGTGACCAGGTAGTGGCCCGGATGCTCTTCCAGGACGCGGGCCGTACCCGGCAGCAGGCGCTCGTCGTCCTCCACCAGCAGCTCCAGTTGCAGGATGCAGTCGGCCTGGCGCTGGCGGCTGCGCTCGGCCACCAGGGTCACCAGCAGGCCGCTGTCGCGGATCATGTGGGCGATGTCCTGAGCGATGCTGGCCCGGTCCTCGATCAGCAGCGGTTGGTGGGAAGGGTCCAGGACCAGGTCGTTGTCGTGGATCAGCAGGTCGATGTAGTCACTCATCAGCCCACCGCCATTGCCATCATCTGTTCCAGCTCCAGCGGGTTCATGGCCTTGCTGGTGTTGATCTCCACCTTCTCGACATGCATGCGCCGGTCCTGCGTCTGGGTGGTGTTCTGGATCTGGTTCATCAGGCCTCCCTGGGGAACGCTCGTCGGGCTGGCCGGCGAGAGGTTGAGTGCGGTCTGGGTCATGCGCTGGCGCTGCTGCTCGAGTTGCTCGACCGGCGCGCTGGCCATGCTGGGGGCGAGGGCAGCGGGTGCCATCGAAGCCGTGTGCGGGGCCGCAGGTGGCACCTGCATCAGGGTCTTGAGCAGTGGCTGCGTGCTGCTCATGGGCAGTACGCCGATCGGCGCGACCTGGCTGGCAAGCCCTGGCACCTTGGGTGCTTCCGGCAGATCGGCGAACGAGGTCTCGATGTTGACGCCCGGGATCTTGTTCAACCACTCGATCACCTGGTCGAGTGAACTGCGGAAGATCTTGACGATGCCGTCCCAGGCCGCCTTGGCCATGCCGGTCCAGCCGCCCATGTCGGTGAACCACGTGCTCAGTGCGTCCAGCTGTGCGCTGACCCACTGGAAGGCGGCACTGTCCAGGAACGCGGCCTTGAGCTCGTCCCAGTAGGCAATGACCAGGACCACGGCAGCGACCAACGCGATGATGCCCGCGATGATGAGGATGATCGGGTTGGCCAGGAGTGCGGCGTTCACCAGCCAGAGCGCGCCTTGCCAGGCAAGGGTGGCGAGCCTCACGATCCCCATCCAGGCGTACATGGCGATCAGGCTTGTCAGGAAGATCGACAGCACCAAGGCGTGCCGGAGGAACATGAAGATGCTCTTCAAACCGGTCATGTTGAGCAGGGCCCAGGCGGCCTGTGCCCCCAGCATGGCTATCCGGGCCAGTCCGCTCAGCACTGCAAGCGCGGTCAGCGCGGCGCTGGTGCCAAGGATCGCCAGGGTGGCGATGGCGATCACCCGGGTGATGTTGGGAAACAGCTTGATCCAGCGGACCAGGGTCTGGGCGATCTCGACCAGGCGTGTCATCAGCGGTTGCAGGATGGGAATCAGCGCCTGGCCGAAGGCGATACGCAGCGCTTTCACGGCAGCCCCGAACTGCTGCCAGGGGTCGACCATGGCCTTGGCCATCTGTTCGGCCTGTTCCAGGCCGCGTACCTGGCCGAGTTTGTCGATGCCGTTCTTCAGGCGGTCGGTGTCCTGGGCCAGGGCGCCGATGAGCTGAGCCGCCTCACCGCCGAAGGCCTCGGTGATCTTGGCGTTGGCCGCCGCGCCGCGCAGGTCGCCGAACTTGCCCTGCAGCTTGGCCAGGATGTCGAGCATCGGCAGGACCTTGCCATTGGCGTCGGTGAACTTCATGCCGAGCTTGTCCGAGGCGTCCTCGATGTTCTCGAAGAAGGCTTTGTAAAGCCCGCCGGCCGCGCTGCCGTCCATGCTGCCGGACAGGCTGCCGATCACGGCCATCTGCTCGGCCAGGCCGATGCCGGCGGCGGAGGCCTGGGCACCGGCCTCCTTGAAACCATCCTTCATCTGTTCGCCGCTGGTGCGGAACAGCTGGACCGCCAGGGCGGTCTGCCCGCCCAGGATCTTGACCCATTGGCCCTTGCCCATGGCGTCGGCCTGCTGCTTCTGCAGGTTGTACATCGTGCCGACATACTCGGCCATCACGCCCTGGTCGGACTTGGTGGCCTTGGCCAGCACGCTGCTGGCGTAGGTGAACGTGGCCAACTGGGAGCCGGACAGACCTTTGATCGCGCCCTCGATCTTGTACGCCGAGGCGACGAAGTCCCGGGCGTTCTCGCCATAGGCGATGGAGAACATCAGGGCTTTCTTGTTCAAGGCCTCCAGGGCGTCCTCGGCCACGCCGAGCGAGCGTACATCCCCAAGGGCACGGTTCATTTCCAGGGCGGGCTCAAGGAAGGTGCCAAAGCTGCCGGCAGAGCTTTGCAGCCTCTGCGTGCCCTCGCTGATCTGCTTGATGGCGGCCTGGCTTTTTTCGCTCAGATTGTTGAACCCTTGGGTCATCCTCGCCAGCGGCGCGGTGACTTTATCGGTCAGCGACAGGATGAAATCCAGCCGGCTGATTGCGTTGTTCGCGCTCATGGGATGTCAGCCTCCATTGAATGCACGGGCGATGCCGTTGGCGATGGCGATTTCCATTCGCCGCCAGTGCTCGTCCTCCAGCCACTTGGCCGTGCCCAGGTTCTCGGGCGTGGACGGCGCACCGGGCAGCCAGCGTTCGGCCAGGGCCAGCAGTTGGCCCAGGCCGTCCTCGGTCAGTCGCTCTGCGTGGCCGAGCGCTTTTTTACGGTGACTTCCACGGTTGGGGCGTACTCCTCGACCAGGGCGCCGGCCAGCTGGATAACGGTCATCGGGTTGGCCAGCAGCGGCTTGAGCTGGTCCTTGTGCTCGGGTTTCACGGCGGTGACCAGCAGGTTGTTGGCCGGAGCGACCTTGTTGGAGGGGGTCAGGGCGTTGATGTACTTGGTCATCAGCGCCGGATCGATGGCGAAGTCCAGGGACAGGTCGCCGACTTCCAGGGTGATTTCGGTGCGTTGGGTCATGGGGTACTACTCCATTGGAATACGGGAATCGAAAAGAACGTGGCGGGCGCTGTGTTCAGCGGCCGCGCTCGTGAAGCTGTTGGCAGGGAACGCAGCGGCGCATGCCGCCCAGGGCGCGGCGCGCCTCGGCGATCTCGTCGCCGCAGTCCGTGCAGTGGGTGAGGCTGGGCCCAGTCGCCACGCGTCGGCCACGGACGGCGGCGATCGCCAGATCACGCCTGAGCTGTTCCAGGGCCTGGGCGCGGTCGAATGGGCACACCATCAGCTCAGGCCCTCGACCTCGGCGAAGGACAGGTACGGCACGCCGTTGACGTGGACGAAGTCCGGGCTGGTGACGTCGAACGGCAGCTTGTGCTTGGTCTTCTCGCCGCCCTTGGCGTCGATGTTGAGCAGGTTGGAGATCTTGAGGCGGCAGCCGAAGGCCTCGACGCGGATCTCGTCGGTGGGGGTCTTGGCGTAGAACAGCTGGTCGAAGGTCCCCAGCTGACGGAAGCTGCCGGCCTTGGCGGCGGCTTCGATGATCAGGTTGAAGTTGCTGGTGTCCACCTCCAGCTCGCCGCTGGCGGTCACGTTGCCGGCGACCCAGCCGTCAGGCACACCCTTGGTGTGCGCCACGGCGCTGTTGTCGGTGATGTCGAGGGTTGCGCTCTCAACGTGGATCTTCAGGTCGCCCACGTTGATGTCGAAGTTCAAGCCACTGATCTTGGCCATGGGTTACTCCTGGTTGTCCTGGGAAAGGTCCAGCGCGATGTTCGCGGTGATGTCCTTGGGGCAGTTGTGCGGGCGGATGCGAATGAACACTTCCACCTGGGTGTGGCTTTTCCAGACGATGACCAGGTCGCCGTCGCGCGGTGGCTGGATTTCGCCGGGGAACACTTCGCCGGCGAATTTCACCGCCTTGGCCATCCGTCGCAGCGGCGCCATCAGCGCGCTGGTGTTGGCGGCCATGCTGGCGGGGCTGTTGTTCAGGCGACGGTCGCCGATGCGGCGGATCAGCAGCGGGCGGACCTGGCGGGCGGCCTTGTCGGCCAGGCGCAGGTATTCCAGGACCTGGAAGTCGCTGGCGGCGGTGTCGAGCATGTTGGCATCGCCCCAGTACACGCCCTCGTAGTCCGGGTAGGTCTGCGAGACGGAGAAGCGTGCCTTGTCCAGCTCGCTGCGCACCGCCGATGGCAGTGGCACGCCGTCCTTGTCCGCGGGCACCGTGCCCAGGCCCAGGACAGGGCCGCTGGCGACGCGCATCGGGGTATCGGCGATGCTCCAGGCGGCGTTGGCCAAGCGCCCGGCGAGCACGCCCAGGTCGTTGCCGTGCAGCTGCGGCACCACCACGACACGTGGCGCGGCGATACCGTCGGTGAGCGCCTTCTGCTCGAGCAGGTAATCCGACCAGGTCACGGTCGGCAGGATGCCGGCGGACGCGGCCAGGACGAACGAACGTCGGCCATAGCGGGCGTTCAGCTGTTCGGCGGCGGTGTGCATGGCCAGCAGTTCCGCGCCAGCGGTCGCCGGCTTGGTGATGACGATGCCTTCGACCGAGTAGCCGTGTTGCTGGGCGTACTCCAGGGCGCTTGCCCAGTCGCCTTCGGCGCCGATCGGCGCGGCCAGGCAGGCCCAGCGGTCGCCACCGTTGGCCCGGGCGGCGATCAGTTGGGTCTTCAGGTCGCTGGCGGTCACGCCCAGCTCGTTGTCCAGGTCGCTGTCCGTGTTCAGGGTCAACAGCTTGCCGACGTTCTTGGCGGCGGGGCCGATGAAGAGGAAGTAGCGTTCGATCTCGGTCACGGCACCCTGGCCGAGGTTGAGATTGTTCACGCTGATTTTACCGAGTGCCATAGGTTGCCTCGTTAGCGGGGTGATTGAAGGGGTGTGCCAGGACCTGCCGATCAGGTTGCTGGCGGGGCGGGCGTTACAGCCCGGGTAATGGGTCAGGGGAGGGGGCTGCCCGGCAGGGCGATATCGCCTTGCTCGGCGACCCACAGGTCGTAGGGCTGGAATGACCAGGTCTTGCCGAACACCTCGATCTCGCCGGCCGTGTCCTCGGTCAGGTAAAGCGGCTCGACGAACTCCAGGACCAGCGACACATCGAGCAGGTCGCTGCCCGGGACCTTCTGCTTGACGGCGAGGGCCGGTGCCGGCAGGGCGAACAGGTGACGCCCGGGGTCGTTGGCTTCCAGCCAGCTGCCGGCGAGCGCCATCAGCCGCCCGGGATGACCGCTGAAGTCGTCGAAGTCGAACAGGGCGCGGTAGCGCAGGTTGCCCATGTGCAGGCCCAGTTCGGTTTGCGTCCAGGCCAGTTGCAGGTCCAGCTGCTGGGCCCAGGCGTGCAGTTGCCCGGCAGGCACCAGCTTGCGTTCGAGCAGATAGGTGGTGAGTGCTTTCAACTGGTTCATGGGGAGGCCTCCTTACAGGGCGAGGTGGCTGAGAAATGCATCGTTGAGTACGTGGGGGGATTGCCCGCTTCCACAGGGTTCGGAGAACCGCCGAAGTCATGCTCGGCATTCCAAAAAGCCCGCCATGCAGGCTTTTCAGTAATGCGTTGTCCAACCGCTGGCCACGACTGGTGACGCCATGCGGTTGCGCTTCGAATTGGTGACTCCGACCGCGGCCGTCTGCCCGCCGGAAAACTGATCGTGGTGCTTTACGCTGCACACCCGGGCCAGTTGCCAACCCTCTGAACAGTCGAGGCCTGTTCATCGCTGCCTGTGTAACAACCGGTTGCTGTCCGGCTCGAGACACAGGTTATGCATGTATGCATATGCAGTCAATGCATTTGTGGAAATATTTGGGCATGCAAATTTGCCGATATGCATGTCGGTCTTTGCTGGCGCGGGGTGTAGGGCTTTTCTGCAGGCGAAAAAAAACCCGCCGGAGCGGGTTTTTTTCAGGAGCGGGGCATCAGACGTTGAAGCGGAAGTGCATCACGTCACCGTCCTTGACGATGTAGTCCTTGCCTTCCAGGCGCCACTTGCCGGCTTCCTTGGCGCCGCTCTCACCCTTGAACTGGATGAAGTCGTCGTAGGCCACCACTTCGGCGCGGATGAAGCCTTTCTCGAAGTCGGTGTGGATCACGCCGGCTGCCTGTGGGGCGGTGGCGCCCACGCGCACGGTCCAGGCACGTACTTCCTGCACGCCAGCAGTGAAGTAGGTCTGCAGGTTGAGCAGCTCGTAACCGGCGCGGATCACGCGGTTCAGGCCAGGTTCTTCCAGGCCCAGGGCCTCGAGGAACATGTCTTTCTCTTCACCGTCGTCCAGCTCGGCGATCTCGGCTTCGATCTTGTTGCACACCGGCACCACCACCGCGCCTTCTTCCTCGGCAATGGCCTTGACCACGTCCAGGTGCGGGTTGTTGTCGAAGCCGTCTTCGGCGACGTTGGCGATGTACATGACCGGTTTGCTGGTCAGCAGGTGGAAGCCGCGAATCACCGCCTTGTCTTCGGCGCTCATGTTCTTCATCAGGCTGCGCGCAGGCTTGCCTTCGGTGAAGTGGGGGATGAGCTGCTCGAGGATGGCCTTCTGTGCCAGGGCTTCCTTGTCGCCGCCCTTGGCGTTGCGGGCGACCTTCTGCAGTTGCTTCTCGCAGCTGTCGAGGTCGGCGAAGATCAGTTCGAGGTCGATGATCTCGATGTCGCGCTTGGGGTCGACGCTGTTGGAGACGTGGATCACGTTCTCGTCTTCGAAGCAGCGCACCACGTGGGCGATGGCGTCGGTCTCGCGGATGTTGGCGAGGAACTTGTTGCCCAGGCCTTCACCCTTGGAGGCACCGGCGACCAGGCCGGCGATGTCGACGAACTCCATGGTGGTCGGCAGGATGCGGTTCGGCTTGACGATCTCGGCCAGGGCGTTGAGGCGCGCGTCGGGCATCGGCACGATGCCGCTGTTCGGCTCGATGGTGCAGAAGGGGAAGTTCTCCGCCGCGATGCCAGACTTGGTCAGGGCGTTGAACAGGGTGGACTTGCCGACGTTGGGCAGGCCGACGATGCCGCAATTGAAACCCATGGGTATTCCCCTTTCGTAAAGTGTCAGGCCTTCTGGCTGTGCAGTTCGCGCATGGCCTTGGCGAAGTCGCCGGCCAGCACGTCGGGCATCACGCCGAGGGCAAAATCGATGCTGGCGTCGAGCTTCTCCTGCTCGGCGCGTGGCGCCCGGCCCAGGACGAAGTTGGAGACCAGTTTGGCGTCGCCCGGGTGGCCGATGCCAAGCCGCAGGCGGTGGAAGTCGTTCTGGTTGCCGAGCTGCGCGATGATGTCGCGCAGGCCGTTGTGCCCGCCGTGGCCGCCGCCCTTCTTGAGCTTGGCGACGCCGGGAGGCAGGTCGAGTTCGTCGTGGGCCACCAGGATCGCTTCCGGCTTGATGCGGAAGAAATTGGCCAGAGCCGCCACGGACTGGCCGCTACGGTTCATGTAGGTGGTGGGGATCAACAGGCGAACATCGTTGCCCTGATGGCTGAACTTAGCCGTCAGGCCGAAATACTTTTTGTCAGCGGACAGCGAAACACGCTGGGCGCTGGCGAGGCGTTCAACGAAAAGAGCCCCTGCGTTATGCCGGGTCTGTTCGTATTCGGGGCCGGGGTTACCCAGGCCGACGATCAACTGGATGGCGGTCACGTCAGGGGCTCTTCCTTGGAGTTGGTGGGTTACGGTGCGCGCGGCACTGTAACCCGATCAACGCCGGCGTGCGAGTGGATTACTCGGCAGCGCCTTCAGCAGCTTCAGCGGCAACGCGCGGGGCGTGGACGTTGGCAACAGCTTTGTCATCACCGTGGGCCAGAGCGACGAACTCTACGCCTTTCGGAGCTTTCAGGTCCGACAGGTGGATGATGGTGCCGACTTCGGCCTTGGACAGGTCGACTTCGATGAACTCAGGCAGGTCCTTGGCTTCGCAGGACACTTCGATCTCGGAAACGACGTGCGAGATTTCGCCGCCTTTCTTGATCGGGGCTTCTTCACCGACGAAGTGAACTGGAACCTTGGCGGTCAGCTTCTGGCCAGCAACGACGCGAACGAAGTCGGCGTGCATGATGAAGCCTTTGGCTGGGTGACGCTGCATGGCCTTGACCACGACGTTTTGCTTGGCGCCGTCGACGTTCAGTTCGATCACGTGGCTGAAGGCAGCTTCGTTTTCGAACAGCTTGGCGATTTCCTTGGCCACGATGGTCAGGGATTGGGCTTCTTTATCGCCACCGTAGACAACGGCAGGGATGTTGGCGGAGTGACGCAGGCGGCGGCTCGCACCTTTCCCCAGGTCAGTACGCGCTTGGGCGTTCAGGATGAAGTCAGTCATTTTGTTTCTCCAAATTAGCCTCCCGAAAGGCGTTTGCGACCAGCGCCAGACGGGGACGGCAAAAAAGCCCCGCCCCAACAACCAGTGTTGGGGCGGGGCGCTTTTCGTCAGCGAGTGTTCCGCTTAGCGGAACATCGCGCTGATCGATTCTTCGTTGCTGATGCGGCGGACCGCTTCAGCGACAACCGGTGCGATATCCAGCTGGCGGATACGGTCACAGGCTTGAGCAGCGGCGGACAGCGGCACGGTGTTGGTCACCACCAGCTCGTCCAGTACCGACTTCTCGATGTTCTCGATCGCGCGGCCCGACAGGACAGGGTGCGTGCAGTAGGCGTAGACCTTGGCGGCACCGTGTTCTTTCAGGGCCTTGGCCGCGTGGCACAGGGTGCCGGCGGTGTCGACCATGTCGTCTACCAGGATGCAGGTGCGTCCTTCGACGTCGCCGATGATGTGCATAACCTCGGAGTGGTTAGCCTTTTCGCGGCGCTTGTCGATGATCCCGAGATCGACGCCCAGGGACTTGGCGACGGCGCGAGCACGCACCACACCACCGATGTCCGGGGAAACGATCATCAGGTTCTCGAAACGCTGGTCCTCGATGTCGTCGACCAGTACGGGCGAGCCGTAGATGTTGTCGACGGGGATATCGAAGAAACCCTGGATCTGGTCAGCGTGCAGGTCGACGGTGAGAACACGGTCGATACCCACGACAGTGAGCATGTCAGCGACGACTTTGGCGCTGATGGCTACACGTGCCGAACGCGGACGGCGGTCCTGGCGGGCGTATCCGAAGTAGGGAATCACGGCGGTGATTCGCGACGCTGAGGAGCGGCGGAAGGCATCTGCCATCACGACCAGTTCCATCAGATTGTCGTTGGTTGGAGCACAGGTGGGCTGAATGATGAAGACGTCCTTACCGCGGACATTTTCATTGATTTCAGCACTGATTTCGCCGTCGGAGAACTTACCGACAGAAACATCACCCAGTGGAATATGCAGCTGACGTACGACACGCCGAGCCAGATCGGGGTTGGCATTCCCCGTGAAGACCATCATCTTGGACACGCGCAGTACCTGAAGGCTGAGGGTAACCTGGATGAGTATAAGAAATGGCAGGGGCGGCTGGATTCGAACCAACGCATGGCAGGATCAAAACCTGCTGCCTTACCGCTTGGCGACGCCCCTGTATCTGTTGCTGCGAATTCTTATGAACTCGACTTCTTGATCAGAACTTGCAGCTTGCGATGCAACATCGAAACATTGCTTCCTTTCGCCACAAACCCTGTTTGGGTCTCTGAAAGAAGGGCCAGAACTCTATCAGCTTCGGCTTTGCTTGGGAAGGCCCCAAACACACAACTTCCAGTGCCGGTCATTCGTGCTTCGGTGAATTTACCCAGTGAAATCAGCGCATTGCGAACTTCAGGATACCGTTGCTCTACTACCGGTTGGCAGTCATTTCGACTGTTTCCCTCGGGAACGGGGCGCATCTTAAGGGGGAGGGAATCACGTGTCAACTCCGGATGCGAAAAAATTTCCGCTGTGCTGACAGACACTTGCGGCACCAGCACGACATACCAGGGTTCCTCGGGGTCGACCGGGGTCAGCTGCTCGCCGACACCCTGGGCGAAGGCCGCGTGACCACGGACGAACACCGGCACATCGGCGCCGAGTGACAGGCCCAGGCTGGCCAGGCGGTCTTCATCCCAGTCCAGCTGCCACAGATGGGCGAGCGCCAGCAGGGTGGTGGCAGCGTCGGAGCTGCCGCCACCGATGCCGCCGCCCATGGGCAATACCTTGTGCAGCCAGATGTCGGCGCCGAGCGGGGTGCCGGACTGTGCCTGCAGCAGGCGCGCGGCGCGGACGATCAGGTTGCTGTCGTGGGGCACGCCTTCAATTTCAGTCTGCAGGCGGATCTGGCCGTCCTCGCGCAGGGCGAAGCTCAGTTCGTCGCCGTGCTCGAGGAACTGGAACACGGTTTCCAGCTCGTGGTAGCCGTCGGCGCGGCGGCCGGTGATGTGCAGCCAGAGGTTGAGCTTGGCCGGGGCGGGCAGGGTCAGTTTCTGCATTGTATTAATGCCCCAGCTGGCGTGGCTGCCAGTCCTTGACCACCAGGGTCACGTCGATGTTCTCGCCGTGCAGCTTGAGGCGCTCGGGCAGCCAGTAGCCGTTCTGCTCCACATAGCTCAGGTACTCGACCTGCCAGCCATCCTGGTGAAGGCTGGCCAGGCGACTGTCGCCGTCGAGGGTCAGCTGGCTCTTGCTGTCCGGAGCGGGCAGGCCGCGCACCCACCAGACCAGGTGCGACACCGGCAGGCGCCAGCCCAGTTGTTCTTCCAGCAGCGCCTCGGGGTTGGCGGCCTCGTAGCGGCCCTGGTTGGCCACTTCCAGTATCACGCCGCCGGGGCGCCCGGTCAGGCGCGCCGCACCGCGGCCCAGGGGGCCGGCCAGGCGGATGTCGTAGTAGTCCTGGCGTTGCAGCCAGAACAAGGTGCCGCTGCCGGAGTCGCGTGGGGCGCGGATGCCGACCTTGCCGTTGATCTGCCAGCCGTCGAGGCTGCCGAGCTGCTGTTTGTGCTCGCGCCACAGCTGCGGGTTGCCCTGGCCTTGTACGGCTTCCTTGCTGCCGAAACCGGCGCAACCGGCGAGCAGGGCGATGAGGGTAAAGGTAATGCAATGACGCAGGAACATGGTTTACAGGCTCTCGGATCCGGTCAGGCGCAGCAGGGTCTTGCGCAGGATGGGGCTGTCGGCCTGGGCTTCGAAGCCCTTGGCCCAGACTTGGCGGGCTTCGCGGCGTTTGCCGTTGGCCCAGAGGACTTCGCCCAGGTGGGCGGCGACTTCATGGTCGGGGAAGCGCTCGAAGGCCAGGCGCAGCTGGCGTTCGGCTTCCTCGAGGTTGCCCATGCGATAGGCCACCCAGCCCAGGCTGTCGAGCACCGCCGGGTCGTCGGGGGTGAGCTGGTGGGCCTTGTCGATCAGGGCCTTGGCCTCGCTGTAGCGGGTGGTGCGATCGGCCAGGGTGTAGCCCAGGGCGTTGAGGGCCATGGCGTTTTCCGGCTCGCGGGCAAGGATCGCGCGCAGGTCTTTCTCCATCTGCGCCAGGTCGTTGCGCTTCTCGGCGAGCATGGCGCGGGTATAGAGCAGGTTGAGGTCGTCCGGGTAGCGCTTGATCGCCTGCGCCAGCACTTGACCGGCCTGGGCCTCCTTGCCGTTGTTGCCCAGGCTTTCGGCTTCGATCAGGTACAGCTGGATGGCGTAGTCCGGCTGGGCCTCGCGGGCTTCGGCGAGTATCCGCGAGGCTTCGGCGCTGCGGCCGTTGGCGATGAGGATATCGGCCTGGCGCAGTTGCGCCGGCAGGTAGTCCGGGCCGGGGCCGACCAGGGCGTATTCGCGCAGGGCGGCGGCCGGCTGGCTGCGCTCTTCGCGGATGCGGCCCAGGTTGAGGTGGGCGGCGTCGACGTTGGCGTCACGCTCGACCAGTTCCTGCAGGTAGCCCTCTGCTTCGTCCCAGTGTTTGGTTTCCAGGCACACCAGGGCCAGCGAGTAGCGGATTTCGTCGTCTTCGGGGTACTGCTGCAGCAGGCTTTCGAATTCGGCCTTGGCGTCGTCGATGCGATCCTGCTCGACCAGGGTGCGGGCGTAGGTCAGGCGCAGGCGCTTGTCCTCGGGGTTGTCGCGGATCGCTCCACGCAGCAGTGGCAGGGCCTCGGGGCCACGGTCCAGGGCTTGCAGCAGACGGGCGCGCAGTAGTACCGGGGCGATTTCGCCGTTCTTCGGCGGATGGGCTTCGAGCAGGTCGAGGGCCTGTTGCGGCTTGTCGTCCTGGTTGAGCAGCAGGGCCTTGCCGAACACCAGCTGGCCGTTGTCGGGGTATTTCACCAGCAGGCGGTCGAAGCTCTGCAGCAGGCCGTCACGGGTGCTCTGGTCGGTCTCGGCGGCCGCCAGGGCGAGGAAATCGAAGTGGGTGTCGCCCTGGCCCTGCAGCACCTTTTCCATGTAGGTCATGGAATCGTCGTAGCGTCCGGCGCGGGCCAGCTGGATGGCCGCGGCGCGCTGGGCGTCGAGGTTCTGCGGATCGTTGCGGGCCCAGATCATCGCGGTGTCCAGGGCTGGCTCGTCGGCGCCGAGGTATTCGGCGATGCGATAGGCGCGCTCGGAGACGGCCGGATCCTGGGTCTTTTCGGCCTGGTCGACGTAGTTGGCCAGGGCGATGTCGAAGCGGTTGCGCTGGCCGGCCAGTTCCGCCACCAGCAGGCTGTACAGGGTGTCCTGCTTGAACGATCCGTACACCACGGGCTTTTCCGCGCTCTTGCCGGCGTCGACGGCGGGCGACTGGGCGTCCGTCTTCGGGGCCAGGCTTTGGCAGCCTTGAAGCAGGGCGAGGGCAAGCAGCAATGCGTAGGATTTGTTCATAGAGGCTTATTAAAGAGGCTAAACCGGCGGTCGGAGCATGATGACACAAGCGTGAGGGCAAACCCACCTGCGAAGGTCGTGGTGTGCAGCGGTGCTTCGGAGTATAGGGACAATGAGCCGGAGCGGTGGTTCGCAACCACTCACGGCATCCTGCCCTTGCCCTTGCCCTTGCCCTTGCCCTTGCCCTTGCCCTTGCCCTTGCCGTTGCCCTTGCCGTTGCTTTTGCTTTGCTTCTAAGCGCGCGGTAGTTCAGGCAACGCCAATTGCGACTTCAGGAGGCCGAACGCAGGTCTTGCGGAGGGAGGTGACGGGCATGGATGCCCGTCAAGCGCTGCGCCCCAGGATGGGGCGTTCAGCGCGGTCCTCCCGGGAGCAAGACCGGAGTGAGGGGACCCCGGAGCGAAGCGTAGGGGCCGGATGAACGGAGCGAGGATTTTTTGGTTCCTTTTTGATCCTTCAAAAAGGGACCCGCCGTAAGGGCGGAAAGGTGACTATGCGTCGCCATCGCCAATGAATGAACGTATAACTTTCAAAACCCACGCTCTGAAAATCAAAGTCAAAATCGGTCGGCGCAGGTTTCTACAGGTGCAAGCGCATTCATTTACGATGTCGACGCATAGTCACCTTTTCGCCCTTACGGCAAGTCACTTTTTGTCAAGCGCGTCTGTAGAGACCGGACACATCGCTGACACATGTGCGCATACATGGTTGACACATTATGGTCCGTAATCAGGTTTATTCACGTTGAGGGTGCGGGGCGATAGGCACGCCGCATCGCCACAATAGCGAACGGTGGTTGTTCTAAAACCTGCGAAGTAGGACAATTATCGGCTTCACGTCCCAACCAGCGACCTTGCATGGCCTTTCTTGCACTTGGTATCAACCATAAGACTGCCTCGGTAGACGTACGCGAGCGCGTGGCGTTTACGCCCGAGCAGCTGGTCGATGCCCTGCAGCAGCTCTGCCGACTGACCGCCAGCCGCGAGGCGGCGATCCTGTCCACCTGCAACCGCAGCGAACTGTATATAGAGCAGGACCACCTCGCCGCCGACGCCGTGCTGCAATGGCTGGCCGACTACCACCAGCTGAGCCTCGACGAACTGCGCGCCAGCGCTTACGTCCACGAGGAGCACGATGCGGTCCGGCACATGATGCGCGTGGCCTCAGGCCTCGACTCGCTGGTGCTCGGCGAGCCGCAGATCCTCGGCCAGATGAAGTCGGCCTACGCCGTGGCCCGTGAGGCCGGCACCGTCGGGCCGCTGCTGGGGCGCCTGTTCCAGGCCACCTTCAGCGCCGCCAAGCAGGTGCGCACCGACACCGCCATCGGCGAGAACCCGGTCTCGGTGGCATTTGCCGCAGTCAGCCTGGCCAAGCAGATCTTCTCCGACCTGGGCCGCAGCCAGGCGCTGCTGATCGGTGCCGGCGAGACCATCACCCTGGTCGCCCGCCACCTGCACGAGCAGGGCGTGCGCCGCATCGTCGTCGCCAACCGCACCCTTGAGCGCGCCAGCATCCTCGCCGAGCAGTTCGGCGCCCATGCCGTGCTGCTCTCGGACATCCCGCAGGAACTGGCCAACAGCGACATCGTCATCAGCTCCACCGCCAGCCAGTTGCCGATCCTCGGCAAGGGCGCGGTGGAAAGTGCGCTGAAGCAGCGCCGGCACAAGCCGATCTTCATGGTCGACATCGCCGTGCCGCGTGACATCGAGCCGCAGGTCGGTGAACTGGACGACGTCTATCTCTATACCGTCGACGACCTCCACGAAGTGGTCGCGGAAAACCTCAAGAGCCGCCAGGGCGCGGCCCAGGCCGCCGAAGAGCTGGTCTCGGCCGGCGCCGACGACTTCATGGTGCGCCTGCGCGAGCTGGCGGCGGTGGATGTGCTCAAGGCCTATCGCCAGCAAAGCGAGCGCCTGCGCGACGAAGAATTGCAAAAGGCCCTGCGCCTGCTGGGCAACGGCGGCAACCCCGAGGACGTGCTGATGCAACTGGCCCGGGGCCTGACCAACAAACTCCTGCACGCCCCCAGCGTGCAACTGAAAAAGCTCTCCGCCGAAGGCCGCCTCGATGCGCTGGCCATGGCCCAGGAACTCTTCGCCCTCCACGAGGGCTCGACGGACAAAACCCCGCAATGAAAGCGTCGCTGCTGAACAAACTGGACACGCTCCAGGATCGCTTCGAGGAACTCACCGCGCTGCTCGGTGACGCCGAAGTCATTTCCGACCAGACGCGTTTTCGCGCCTACTCCCGCGAGTACGCCGAAGTCGAGCCGGTGATCGCTTGCTATCAAGGCTGGCGCAAGGTCCAGGACGACCTCGAGGGCGCCCAGGCGCTGCTCAAGGACGCCGACCCCGACCTGCGCGAGATGGCGGTCGAGGAGGTGCGGGAAGCGAAAGAGCAGTTGGTGGGCCTGGAGTCGCAACTGCAGCGCATGCTGCTGCCCAAGGACCCCAACGACGGGCGCAACGTGTTCCTGGAAATCCGCGCCGGCACCGGTGGCGACGAGGCGGCGATCTTCTCCGGCGACCTGTTCCGCATGTACTCGCGCTACGCCGAGAAACGCGGCTGGCGCCTGGAGATCCTCTCCGAGAACGAAGGCGAGCATGGCGGCTACAAGGAAATCATCGCCCGGGTCGAAGGCGACAGCGTGTATGGCAAGCTCAAGTTCGAGTCCGGCGCGCACCGCGTGCAGCGGGTGCCGGAAACCGAATCCCAGGGCCGCATCCACACTTCGGCCTGCACCGTGGCGGTGCTGCCCGAACCCGACGAGCAGGTGGCCATCGAGATCAACCCGGCCGACCTGCGCGTGGACACCTACCGCGCCTCCGGCGCCGGCGGCCAGCACGTCAACAAGACCGATTCGGCGATCCGCATCACCCACTTGCCCACCGGCATCGTGGTCGAGTGCCAGGAAGAGCGTTCGCAGCACAAGAACCGTGCCCGCGCCATGTCCTGGCTGTCGGCGAAGCTCAACGACATGCAGACCAGCGCCGCGCAGAACGCCATCGCCAGCGAGCGCAAGCTGCTGGTGGGCTCGGGCGATCGCTCCGAGCGCATCCGCACCTACAACTATCCACAGGGCCGGGTCACCGACCACCGTATCAACCTCACCCTCTACTCCCTGGACGATATCCTCGCCGGTGGCGTGGAGGCCGTGATCGAGCCGTTGCTGGCCGAATACCAGGCCGATCAGCTGGCCGCCCTGGGGGATTGAATGACCATCATCGCCAGCCTGCTGCGCAACGCGCAGTTGCCAGACTCGCCGACCGAACGGCTGGACGCCGAACTGCTCCTGGCCGCGGCCCTGGGCAAGTCGCGCAGCTTCCTGCACACCTGGCCTGAGCGCATCGTCAGCAGCGAGGCGGCGCAGGTGTTCGCCGATTACCTCGAACGGCGTCGCGCCGGTGAGCCGGTGGCCTATATCCTCGGCCAGCAGGGGTTCTGGAAGCTGGACCTGGAAGTCGCGCCACATACGTTGATCCCGCGCCCGGACACCGAGCTGCTGGTGGAAACCGCGCTCGAGCTCGTGCCGCCCACGCCTGCCCGGGTCCTCGACCTGGGCACCGGCACCGGGGCCATCGCCCTGGCCCTGGCCAATGAGTGCCCGGGGTGGCAGGTCACGGCGGTGGACCGCATCGACGAGGCCGTGGCCCTGGCCGAGCGCAACCGCCAGCGCCTGGGCCTGGGCAATATCCAGGTGCGCGCCAGCCACTGGTTCGATGCCCTTGTGGGTGAGCGTTTCAACCTGATTCTCAGCAACCCGCCCTATATCCGCGCCGCCGATCCGCACCTGGTGGCCGGTGACGTGCGCTTCGAACCCAGCAGCGCCCTGGTGGCCGGCGAGGACGGGCTGGACGACCTACGGGTGATCGTCGCCCAGGCCCCGGCACACCTGCTGCCCGGAGGTTGGCTGTTGCTCGAGCACGGCTATGACCAGGCGCCCGCCGTACGCGACCTGCTGGCGGCGGCCGGCTTCATCGACGTCGCCAGCCGTGTCGACCTGGGCGGCCACGAACGTATCAGCCTGGGGCGCCTGCCATGCTGAGCGACCAGGAGCTGTTGCGCTACAGCCGACAGATCCTCCTGTCGCAGGTGGATATCGACGGCCAGTTGCGCCTGAAGCACGGCAAGGCCCTGGTCATCGGCTTGGGCGGGCTGGGCTCGCCGGTGGCGCTGTACCTTGCCGCGGCGGGTGTCGGTGAGCTGCACCTGGCCGATTTCGACAGCGTCGACCTGACCAACCTGCAACGCCAGGTGATCCACGACAGCGACAGCGTCGGCATGAGCAAGGTCGATTCGGCGATCAAGCGTCTGCGGGCGATCAACCCGGAAATCAGCCTGGTCGCCCATCGCCGGGCGTTGGACGAGGATTCGTTGGCCGCGGCGGTGGCGGCGGTCGATGTGGTGCTCGACTGCTCCGACAATTTCGGTACCCGCGAGGCGGTCAATGCCGCCTGCGTGGCTGCGGGCAAACCATTGGTCAGCGGCGCGGCAATCCGCCTCGAAGGTCAGTTGTCGGTGTTCGACGCCCGCCGCGACACCAGCCCCTGCTACCACTGCCTCTATGGCCATGGCAGCGAGGCCGAGCTGACCTGTAGCGAGGCTGGGGTGATCGGCCCGCTGGTGGGGCTGGTCGGCAGCCTGCAGGCCCTGGAAGCGCTGAAATTGCTGGCCGGTTTCGGCGAGCCGCTGGTCGGCCGCCTGCTGCTGATCGACGCCCTGGGCACCCGCATGCGCGAGCTGCGGGTCAAGCGCGACCCTGCCTGCACCGTGTGTGGCAATCGCCATGGCTGAGCGTTCGGCGCCGGTGGGCGTGATGGATTCCGGCGTCGGCGGGTTGTCGGTGCTGGCCGAGATCCAGCGTCTGCTGCCCAACGAATCCTTGCTCTACCTGGCCGACAGCGGCCATGTGCCCTATGGCGAGAAGTCCCCGGACTACATTCGCCAGCGTCTGCGGCTGATCGCCAGGTTCTACCATGAGCAGGGCGCCAAGGCATTGGTCCTGGCCTGCAACACGGCCACGGTGGCCGCGGTGGCCGACTTGCGCGAGCTCTACCCGGACTGGCCGCTGGTTGGGATGGAGCCTGCGGTCAAGCCGGCGGCTGCGGCAACCCGCTCCGGCGTGGTCGGCGTGCTGGCCACCACCGGTACCCTGCAGAGCGCCAAGTTCGCCGCCTTGCTCGACCGCTTCGCCAGTGATGTGCGGGTGATCACCCAGCCGTGCCCTGGGCTGGTCGAGCGTATCGAGGCGGGTGACCTGGTCAGCGAGCAACTGCGCCAGTTGCTGTCGGGCTATGTCAAGCCGCTGCTTGCGGCCGGTTGCGACACCCTGATCCTGGGCTGCACCCATTACCCGTTCCTGCGGCCCATGCTGGCCGAAATGGTGCCGGCGGATGTGGCGATCATCGACACCGGCGCTGCCGTGGCGCGCCAACTGCAACGCCTGCTGGGCGCCCGTGGGCTGCTCAGTGACGGACCGGCGCAGCCAACGGCGTTCTGGAGCAGTGGCGAGCCGGAGTGCTTGCGCAAGGTGCTGCCGCTGCTGTGGAACCAATCCGGCAGCGTGCAGCGCTTCCTGCCCTGAAGCCTAGGGTCAGCTGTTCTTTGGCAGCGGCCACAGTTCGCTTGGGTTGAGCACCTCCAGCACCAGATCGGCTTGGCGCTCCTCCAGGCGCGCCAGCAACTCCTGCGCCGCGCTTTGCGCCGTCCAGGGCTCCGGAATGGCCTGCACCGAGGTCACCGGGGCCTTCAGCGACTGGGGCGCCACCACTGTCAGGTCAATGCCCAGCGTGTGTAGGACGTTGCGCTGCTCTTTCAGCCACGTCGGCAGGCTGTTGCCGCCGTTGAGCGGCTGGTTCGGTTCGAACAGCTGCAATGCCGAGTAGCGGCTGATAATGGCCATGACCTGCGGCCTCTGGCCCTTGGCCAACAACGGCAGCGCGGCGTTCAGGCTCTGGTGCGTGGCTTGAAGGTTGCTGCTGACGATCTGTTCGAACAGGTCAGCATTCGCCATATTGTCCGGCAGGTAGTCGCAGCTCCCGGCATTTACCAGCAGACAATCCAGCGCCCCCCAGGCGGCCTGAAGCCGCTGGCCGGCATCCTGCAAGGGGCCGAAAAGCCGCTGCAAGCGTGCTCCGTGAAGCTCCCCCAATCTGTCGAGTTCCTGGCTATCCCTGCCACTGGCGGCCACCGTGTGCCCTTGTGCGAGCAACTGTTCCACCAAGGCCAGGCCGAGTCCGTGGCTGGCTCCTGTAACCCAGAAACGACGTGTCATGCTCTATGCCCCCTGATCCTGCCAGCTGGTCAAGCTTTTGAAGGCTTCCAATGCGCGTTGGCGACTACTATCGAGATCGACTATCGGGCCCGAGTAATTATTAGTAGCAAATAGGTCGGCGGATTTCACCGGGTAGTGAATCGATTTATCGTCTTTTCCCTCCAGTTCCGGCAACCACTGGCGGATGAACACCCCTTTCGGATCGAAGCGCTGCGACTGAGTGATGGGATTGAAGATCCGAAAATAGGGCACCGCATCGGTACCGGTCGAAGCGCTCCATTGCCAGCCACCGTTGTTGGCGGCCAGGTCACCGTCTATCAGGTGACGCATGAAATGCCGTTCGCCGTGCCGCCAGTCGATCAGCAGGTTCTTGCTGAGGAACATGGCGACGATCATGCGCAGGCGGTTGTGCATCCAGCCGGTGTGCAGCAGTTGGCGCATGGCGGCATCGATGAGAGGGAATCCGGTGCGGCCCTCCTTCCAGGCCTGCAGGTCGGCGGGCGCGTCGCGCCAGGGCAGCGCTTCGGTCTGCGGGCGGAAGGCGCGGTGCCGGGAGACCCGCGGGTAGCCCACCAGCGTGTGCTTGTAGAACTCGCGCCACAGCAGCTCGTTGACCCAGGTCTGTACGCCGACGCTGCCACTGTCGAATTCGCCTCGGTTGCTGGCCAGTGCCGCGTGCAGGCACTGGCGTGGCGAAATCACGCCGGCGGCGAGGTAGGGGGACAGCTGGCTGGTGCCGGCCTTGGCAGGCAGGTCGCGCAGCTGTGCGTAGTCGTCGATGGTTTCGTCGACGAAGCGCTGCAGCCGCCGCCGGCCTTCATCCTCGCCTGCCGGCCAGTGTTGGCGCAGGGTTTCGCAAGGGGGCGCGAATCCTTCGATCTGCTGGGGGACGGCGTCGCTGCCGATCCCGAGGGACTGCTGGGCCTGTACCGGTTGAGCCAGCGACGGGAGGCTGCGGTGCAGGTGTTCCAGACAGACACGTTTGAACTGGCTGAATACCTGGAAATACTGGCCGGTGCGGGTCAGCACGCTGCCGGGCCTGAACAGCAGCTGGTCGAGGTGGCCGGTGGCGGTGATTCCGGCTTGCTGCAATGCGTCATGGGTTGCCTGGTCTCGCCGGGCCTCGTTGATGCCGTATTCGTCGTTCCAGTGCACGGCCTCGATGCGATGTTGGCGGCAGACCTCGAGCATGCATTCAGGGACGTCGGCCCAGGTGTCGGTGGTGCGAATCAGCAGCGGAATGTTCAATGCCGCCAGCGACTGTTGCAACAGTCGCAGGTTGCGCAGCCAGAAGTCGACCTTGCAGGGCGCATCGTCGTGGGCCTGCCACTGCCCGGGGCTGGCAATCCACAGGGCCACGGTCGGGCCGCGCTGGCGGGCGGCCGCGAGGGCGGTGTTGTCGTCAATGCGCAGGTCGCTGCGCAGCCAGATCAGTTGCATGGGTAACAGGCTCAAGGTCGGGGTTGCTGGAGGCGGCGCAAGGCGGCCTGGGGGCTGTCGAACAGGTGCAGGTCAGGCAGTGACAGTGCGTGCAGTTCCGTCTCATGCAGGCTGACGGTATTACCACCCAGGAGTTTCAGTGTGTTGACGTCCTGCAATGCTCGACCGAGCACGGCGAGGTCGGGGCGACGACCGAGGTGCAGCAGCAGCGCTTGTGGCTGCAGTTGCTCGACGGCCAGCCGCAATTGGCGGGGTTCAACGGACCACTCGAGGATCTCCAGTGGGTAGCCGTTGCTGCTCAGCAGCCAGGCACAGAGCCAGAACTCGGCATCGAAGGCGCAATCGTCGGAGCGGGCGAGCAGCACGCAAGGGCCGCCTAGCGAGTGGCTGTCGTGATAGACCCGCGCCCCCAGCTTGCTGCGCAGCCAGCCCTGAAAGAACACCTGTTCCAGTCGGGCGTCGAAATGCGTTTGCCAGCGCTGTTCGAGGGCCTCGAGCAGCGGCAGCAGCAAGCGCTCGCAGACGGTCACGGCGGGGTAGAGGGCCATCACCTGGTTGATCAACTGGTCCAGTGGGCGTTGAGCAAGGCGAGCGATGGCCGCCATCAGCTGTTCGATGCGTTCGCCCCATTCGCCCTGGATCGGCGCCGTGGCGTGCGCGGTATTGTCCAGCAGTTCGCGCACTTGGCTTACCGCGGCGCCGCGCTCCAGCCAGCGCAGCACGGCCTGGACCCGCTGCACCTGGTCCTGTGGATAAAGGCGATGTCCCTTGGGTGTGCGCTGCGGCTTGATCAGGCCGTAGCGGCGTTCCCAGGCGCGCAGGGTGACCGGGTTGACACCGGTCAGGCGGGCCACTTCGCCGATGGGCAGCAATGGGTCAGATGGCATTGCGCAGTCCGAGGTCTTCCGGATGGGGTTGCAGGTAGGCCTGTTGCAGCAGGTAGGGATCGGGATGGCGGCGCAGGTGGTGCTTGAGCAGGGTCAAGGGTACCACCAGTGGCACCACGCCTTTCTGGTACTGGCCGATGACCTGCTGCAACTCGGCCTTGTCCGCCTGGCCCAGGTCGTTGCGCAGGTAGCCGCTCAGGTGCTGCAGCACGTTGCCGTGGGTGCCGCGGCTGGCGCAGCGGCGCAGGGCCTGCATCAGCTGGCTGAAGTAGCGCGGGCCGAGTTGCATCGGGTCGTCGTCGCGGCTCATGTTGCCGAGCAGGCGGCCGAGGCTGCGATAGGCCTGGGGGTTGTGTGCCATCAGCAGGTACTTGTAGCGGGCATGGAAGCGGATCAGCGCGCCGCGGCTCAGGCCCTGGCGCAGCAGTTGTCGCCAGTCGGCGTAGGCGTAGACGCGGGCGATGAAGTTTTCCCGCAGCACCGGATCGTGCAGGCGGCCTTCCTCCTCGACCGGCAGGTCCGGGCGTCGCTCGCAGAATGCCGCGGCGTAGGCGCCCCGGCCACCTTGGTGGGCCGGACGGCCGTCTTCCTGGTAGACCTTGACCCGTTCGAGGCCGCAGGACGGTGACTTCTGCATGAAGATGTAGCCGCAGATATCGTCGAGTTCGTCGGCCATCTGTGCGCCGTAGGCACGCAGCGGGCCGGCGAAATCGGTGGCGCTGTTGCGCGTGCCGGTGACGGCCGGATGCTCGGGGTCGCCTACCAGGCGGATGGGTTCACGGGGCGTGCCCAGGCCGATGGCGACCTCGGGGCACAGGGGGACCCAGTCGAAATGCTTGCCGAGCAGCTCGAGGCACAGGCTGGAGGCTTTGTGGCCGGCGTTGTAGCGCACGTTGCGGCCGGTCAGGCAGGCACTGATGGCCAGGCGAGGCTTGCCACTGTGTGGGGAAGCGTTCATCGCGGTCTCCGGAATGACTTGTACAGGCTGCACGGTTTGTACAAGTCTATTCCAGCACAGATGAAAACTTATACAAGTATAATTTTTTGTATATATTTTCCGTCGATTATTCCAGATGCTCCAGCAGGCGCCGGGCGGCTTCCTGGCCGCTGAGCCAGGCCCCTTCGACCCGGCCGGACAGGCACCAGTCGCCACAGGCGTACAGGCCCAGGTCGGCATCGGCCAGCGTGCCCCACTCGTGATTGACGGCAGGGCGCGCGTACAGCCAGCGGTGGGCGAGGGCGAAGGTCGGTGCGGGAACGACGCAGCCGACCAGTTCGGCAAATTCTCCCCACAGCTGCTCGATCACTTCCTCCTTGGGCAGGTCGATGTGCTGTTTGCTCCAGCTGGAGGTGGCATGCAGCACCCAGGTGTCGAGGTGTTCGTCGCGGCCCGGCTTGCTGCGGTTGCGGGCCAGCCAGTCGAGCGGGTTATCCTGCACGAAGCAGCCCTGCATCGGGGTTTCCAGCGGTGCCTGGAAGCCCAGGGCAATGGCCCAGGTCGGCTCCATCTGCACCCCGGCGGCAACCGCCGCGAGCTTGGGCGCGGCGGCCAGCAACGGGGTGGCCTGGGGCGCCGGTACGGCGATCACCACCTGGCTGAACGGCCCATGGCTGCAGCCTTCGGTGTCCTGCAGGTGCCAGTACTGCTTGCCGCGGAATACCTCGGTGATGCGACAGCCGAAGTTCACCGTGACATCCTTGAGCAGGCCGCGGGTGATGGCACTCATGCGCGGCACGCCGACCCAGCGGGTCTGTTCGTCGGGGGAGGGGGTCAGTTCGCCATCGCGGTAGTTGTACAGCTGCGGCTTCCACTGCGCGGCCCAGCCGTTGGCCACCCAGTGCTGGACCTGCTCGACGAAGCGCCGGTCGCGGGCGGTGAAGTACTGGGCGCCGAGGTCCAGGGCGCCGGCATCGCTGCGCTTGCTGGCCATGCGTCCGCCGCTGCCGTGGCCCTTGTCGAACAAATGAACGGTCTGCCCGGCCTTCTGCAAGGCCTGGGCGGCGGACAGGCCGGCGATTCCGGCACCGATGATGGCAATAGGTACTGTCATGATGGCCTCTTCGAACCTAGCTATACGCAGCCTACGCTGCCAGGCAAACCTGTACAATGCACAATGTTTGTATAAGGTTATTCCGCTCGATAGGCAGGTTGGCCTATGTTTATCCGAGAGCGTTCGGTCAAAAAAGTGCCTTGATCTTAAAAATAGACCACGGCCGCCCAGTGTGAGGACACAGCCATGCATATATTGCTGACCGGCGGTACCGGCCTGATCGGCCAACACCTCTGCCAGATGTGGCGCCAGCAAGGGCATCGCCTGACGGTCTGGAGCCGCCGCCCCGAACAGGTGGCGAAAATCTGCGGTACCGGCGTGCGAGGCGTGGCCCGACTGGAGGACATTGCCGATGACGACGAGGTCGACGCGGTGGTCAACCTGGCCGGCGCGCCGATCGCCGACCGGCCCTGGACCGCGACGCGGCGCAATCTGCTCTGGGCCAGCCGGGTGACCCTCACCGAGCAGTTGCTGGCCTGGCTGGAGCGCCTTGAGCGCCGCCCGCAAGTGCTGATTTCCGGCTCTGCGGTGGGCTGGTACGGCGACGGTGGCGAGCGTGAGCTCACCGAGGCTTCGCAGCCGGTGAAGGAGGACTTCGCCAGCCAGCTGTGCATCGCCTGGGAGGAAACCGCCCAGCGTGCCGAGGCCCTGGGGATCCGCGTGGTGCTGGTGCGCACCGGCCTGGTACTGGCCGCCGATGGCGGCTTTTTGTCGCGCCTGCGCCTGCCGTACAAGCTGGGCCTGGGCGGGCCGCTGGGCAATGGTCGGCAGTGGATGCCCTGGGTGCATATCGACGACCAAATCGCCCTGATTGATTTTCTCTTGCGGCACAACGAAGCCAGCGGTCCCTATAATGCCTGCGCGCCGGAGCCAGTGCGCAACCGCGAGTTCGCCAAGCGCCTGGGCCGCGCCCTGCATCGCCCGGCGTTCATGCCGATGCCGGCGCTGTTGCTCAAGGCTGGGCTCGGCGAGCTGTCGACGCTGCTGCTCGGCGGCCAGCGCGCGCGCCCGGTGCGCCTGCTGGCGGCGGGCTTCACGTTCCGCTTCAACGATCTGCAATCGGCCCTGGACAACCTGTCCAGCCGCCTCTGACATAGGACGCTGCATGACCGATCACGCCCTGCTGCTGGTCAACCTGGGTTCGCCGGCCTCCACCTCGGTGGCCGACGTGCGCCGTTACCTCAACCAGTTCCTCATGGACCCGTACGTGATCGACCTGCCCTGGCCGGTGCGGCGGTTGCTGGTGTCGCTGATCCTGATCAAGCGCCCCGAGCAGTCGGCCCATGCCTACGCCTCGATCTGGTGGGACGAGGGCTCGCCGCTGGTGGTGCTGACCCGCCGTCTGCAGCAGGCGATGATGGCCCATTGGCCCCATGGGCCGGTGGAGATCGCCATGCGCTATGGCGAGCCGGCTTTGCCGGAGGTCCTGGAGCGCCTGGCTGCACAAGGGGTGCGCAAGGTGACGCTGGCGCCGCTCTATCCACAGTTCGCCGACAGCACCGTGACCACCGTGGTGGAGTTGGCGAAGCAGACCATCGCCGAGCGCAAGCTGCCCTTGCAGACCCGCATTCTCCAGCCGTTCTACGATCACCCTGAGTACATCGATGCATTGGTGGCCAGCGCCCGCCCGTACCTGGAGCAGGATTACGATCACCTGCTGCTGAGCTTCCATGGTTTGCCTGAGCGGCACCTGAAAAAGCTCGACCCCACCGGCAACCACGACTTCCAGGCCGCCGACTGCTGCAAGGACGCCAGCGCCGAGATGCGTGCGGTGTGCTATCGCGGCCAGTGCCTGGCCACGGCCAGGGCATTCGCCGAGAAGATGGGCATCCCGGACGGCAAGTGGTCGGTGTCGTTCCAGTCGCGCCTGGGCCGGGCCAAGTGGATCGAGCCCTACACCGAGACGCGCCTGGACGAGCTGGGCAAGGCGGGGGTGAAAAAGTTGCTGGTGATGTGCCCGGCGTTTGTCGCCGATTGCATCGAGACGCTGGAGGAGATCGGCGATCGGGGCAAGGAGCAGTTCATCGAGGCGGGCGGGAAGGAGCTGGTGCTGGTGCCGTGCCTGAATGATCACCCGGAGTGGGTGAGGGTGTTGGCGGGGATGTGCGAGAAGGCTTGAGCGTGAGTCCGTGGTGCTTCGTGGGAGCGGGCTTGCCCCGCGATGGCGATGGCCTGGGCTGGCGTCATCGCGGGGCAAGCCCGCTCCCACAAAGGTGCTTCTACCTAGTCATTCAAGGCAGCTGATCATCCAGCTTCTTGTTCTTCCAGCCATCGTTGCCCGGCAGGATCAGGTTCAGGGCAATGGCCACCACGGCGCACAGGGCGATGCCTTTCAGGCCCCAGTCGTCCGGGCCGTCGCCGCTGCCGATCAGCACGCCGCCGATACCGAACACCAGGGTCACCGAAACGATCACCAGGTTGCGCGCCTCGGCCAGGTCGATCTTGTGGCGGATCATGGTGTTCATGCCCACCGCCGCGATCGAGCCGAACAGCAGGCAGAGAATGCCGCCCATCACCGGTACCGGAATGCTCTGCAGCAGCGCGCCGAACTTGCCGATGAAGGCCAGGGTGATGGCGAATATCGCCGCCCAGGTCATGATCTTCGGGTTGTAGTTCTTGGTCAGCATCACCGCGCCGGTCACTTCGGCATAGGTGGTGTTGGGCGGGCCGCCGAACAGGCCGGCGGCGGTGGTGGCCAGGCCGTCACCCAGCAGGGTGCGGTGCAGGCCGGGCTTTTTCAGGTAGTCGCGGCCGGTCACGCTGCCTACCGCGATCACCCCGCCGATGTGTTCGATCGCCGGGGCCAGGGCCACCGGTACGATGAACAGGATGGCCTGCCAGTTGAAGGCCGGCGCGGTGAAGTTCGGCAGTTCCAGCCAGGGGGCTGCGGCGATCTTGGCGGTGTCGACCACGCCAAAGGCGAACGACAGGGCGAAACCCACCAGCACGCCGGCAATGATCGGCACCAGGCGGAAGATGCCCTTGCCGAACACGGCGACGATCAGCGTGGTCAGCAGTGCCGGCATGGAGATCAGCATGGCGGTCTTGTACGGCATCAGCGCGGCACCATCACCACCCTTGCCCATCGCCATGTTGGCGGCGATCGGCGCCATGGCCAGGCCGATGGAGATGATCACCGGGCCGATCACCACCGGCGGCAGCATGCGGTCGATGAAACCGGTGCCCTTGATCTTCACCATCAGGCCCATGAAGGTGTACACGAAGCCTGCGGCCATGACGCCGCCCATGGTCTCGGCCAGGCCGAACTGGCCCTTGGCGAGGATGATCGGGGTGATGAAGGCGAAGCTCGAAGCCAGGAATACCGGGACCTGACGGCCCGTGACCAGCTGGAACAGCAGGGTGCCGATGCCGGCGGTGAACAGTGCCACGTTCGGATCGAGGCCGGTGATCAGCGGCATCAGCACCAGCGCGCCGAATGCCACGAAGAGCATCTGCGCGCCCGAGACGACCTGGCGCCAGAGCGGGTCGTTGAAGCCGTCCTGCATGATCAGGCGTCCTTCTGCTTGGTGCCGAAGATCTTGTCGCCGGCATCACCCAGGCCTGGGACGATGTAGCCGTGTTCGTTCAGGCGCTGGTCGATCGAGGCGGTGTAGATCTGCACGTCGGGGTGGGCTTTCTCCACGACGGCGATGCCTTCGGGCGCCGCGACCAGGACCATGGCGCGGATTTCCTTGCAGCCGGCCTTTTTCAGCAGGTCGATGGTGGCGACCATCGAACCGCCGGTGGCCAGCATCGGGTCGATGATCAGGGCCAGGCGCTGGTTGATGTCCGGCGCGAGTTTCTCGAGGTAGGTGTGGGCCTCGAGGGTTTCCTCGTTGCGGGCAACGCCCACGGCACTTACCTTGGCCCCTGGGACCAGGCTGAGCACGCCGTCGAGCATGCCGATGCCCGCGCGCAGGATCGGCACGACGGTGATCTTCTTGCCGGCGATCTTCTCGACTTGCACCTTGCCGCACCAGCCGTCGATCTCGTAGGTTTCGAGCGGCAGGTCCTGGGTGGCTTCATAGGTCAGCAGTGCACCGACTTCCTGGGCGAGTTCGCGAAAATTCTTGGTGCTGATATCGGCACGGCGCATCAGGCCGAGCTTGTGGCGGATCAGCGGATGGCGGATCTCACGAGTAGGCATAGGGGGAGGGCTCCGGGAGGCGGGCAAAAAAACCGCGCTAGATTAATCTATTCAGTCCTTGATGTCGTGCAGTCATTGTGCACGTTAGTCCATAAAGGCTTGATCTGGGACGAGCGGATGCGTACCTTTGCCCGCTTTTCCAAAACGCACCCCCTGGAGAGCGCCATGTCCGCCGATCTCGAGCATATCCGTCAAGTGATGCACGAGGCTGATTGCCTGTACAACGAAGCCGAGGTCGAGGCCGCCATCGCCGAGGTCGGCAAACAGATCTGCCAGGACCTGCACGACAAGAACCCGGTGGTCTTCTGCGTGATGAACGGCGGCCTGATCTTCTCCGGCAAGCTGCTCACCCACCTGCAGTTCCCGCTGGAGGCCTCGTACCTGCACGCCACCCGCTACCGCAACACCACCAGTGGCGGCGAACTGTTCTGGAAGGCCAAGCCGGAAGTGTCGTTCATCGACCGCGACGTGCTGATCGTCGACGACATCCTCGACGAGGGCCACACCCTCAGCGCCATCATCGAGTTCTGCAAGCACGCCGGTGCCCGCGCGGTGCACACCGCCGTGCTGATCGACAAGGACCACGACCGCAAGGCCAGCCCGGACCTGAAGGCCACCTACACCGGCCTGCCATGCATCGACCGCTACATCTTCGGCTATGGCATGGACTACAAGGGCTACTGGCGCAACGCCAACGGCATCTTCGCGGTCAAGGGGCTGTAATCATGCGCCAGCCCGGATTCCTCGATCAGTCGTTGTTCGCCGGGCTGGCAGAGCGGGCCACCGCCAGTCCGCGCGGTCGGCAGAACCACAACTTCCACGAGATGGAGGAGCCGTGCCACCGCATGGCCGTGGGGCTGCAGCCGCGGACCTACATCCAGCCGCACCGTCATCTGAGCGACGACAAGGCCGAAACGCTGATCGTGCTCAAGGGGCGCCTTGGCCTGCTGATTTTCGATGACCAGGGCGCGCTGACCGACAAGCGTGTGCTCGAGGCCGGTGGCGACTGCCTGGGCGTCGACCTGGTGCCGGGGGTCTACCATGGCCTGGTGGTGCTGGAGGACGACAGCATCATGTTCGAGTGCAAGGCCGGGCCGTACCGTGCGGTGGGCGAGGGTGAGCTGGCCGAGTGGGCGCCACGCGAGGGTGAAGCGGGCGTTGCCGAGTATCACGCCTGGATGCGCGCGCAGTTCGATTGAGCCTGCGCCCCTTGTCGTGGGGGGGGGCGGTTCGCCGCTGCGACTTGCCCCGCGACAGGGCCTGTGCGTAGAGTGCCTGCTCATGCCAAGGAGCCCCACATGCGTGCGATCGTCCCCCTCCTGCTGGCGGTGAGCCTGCCGCTTTCCGCTGCGCCGCTGCACAGCCAGTTCCTCCCGCCCGACGACCTCTCCCTGCGCCAGGAGGCTCCGGCCAGCCAGCAACTGCTGCAGGTCACCGACTACAGCGTGGTGGTGGGCACCCAGCGCCAGTCCGACCAGCAACCGATTCCGATCACCTCGTCCCTGCAGATGCGCCTGAAGGGCAAGCCGTTGAGCAAGGGTTCTACCATCGCCCAGGTGTTGCTCAACTTCGACGGCGAAGGCGGCAAGAGCTTGAAAAAGCCGGCCTATGACGACAAGAGCCGTACCCTGACCCTCAACTACCCGATGGCCGACTACCGGGTGATCATGGACTTGCTGCGCAACGAAACCCTGTACGTGCAGTTCCTTACCTACGCCAATGGCCACATCTGGGCCGACCTGCACACCGGTACCGTACGTACGCGTTGAGGGCCGCAGGTTTCGGGGGGTAAACTGCCGGCCTTCGAAAATGTCCGTGATGGTCCAGTTGGAGTCGGCGATGCGTAAAGACAAGAAACAAGTGATTGGTGACGAGATCAGCGACGAGTACATCAAGACGTTCCTGCAGTTCGAGCCGGCCGATGGCCTTACCTCGCCGTCGCATCACAAGCTGATCAAGGGTTATCGTGGCCTGCGCATCGATGATTTCGAGCGTTATGTGGGCTTCTTCGTCGCGGCTGGTTATGACCTGGACGGCAAGGACGAGCACGGCAAGACCTTCGTCGAGGTGATCGCCGACCAGCGCAATGCGCCGGAGTACATCGAGATCATCAATAAGGCCCGAGTTTGATCCGGAGCGTTGCGCGGGAGCGGGCTTGCCCCGCGATAACAGTGGTACAGCCATGGAGATGATCCGGTCTGCACCGGCCAGATCGCGGGGCAAGCCCGCTCCCACGAGGGATCTGCCCGCAAACAAAAAAACGCCCCGAGGGGCGTTTTTTCGTTTCAGCCGGATCAGGCGTAATGCTTGGCCGGGCTGCTTTCCACCAGCTCCAGCGCCACATCGTTGTCGGCGCTGATCTTGTGGTACAGCGCGGCATCGGTAGCCAGGACCTTCTCGCGGGCCGGAAAGATCTCCTTGAGCTTGGCGGCCCAGGCGCCCTTGGCCTGCTCGGGGAAGCAGCGTTCGATCAGCTCGAGCATGATCGACACGGTCACCGAGGCGCCCGGCGATGCACCGAGCAGCGCGGCCAGGCTGCCGTCCTGGGCCGAGACCAGCTCGGTGCCGAACTGCAGGATGCCGCCTTTCTTCGGATCCTTCTTGATGATCTGCACGCGCTGACCGGCCACTTCCAGGCGCCAGTCCTCGGCTTTCGCCTCGGGGTAGAAGCGGCGCAGCGATTCCAGGCGCTGTTCCATCGACTGCATCACTTCGCTGACCAGGTACTTGGTCAGGTCCATGTTGTCGCGGGCCACGGCCAGCATCGGGCCGAGGTTGCCTGCACGCACCGACAGCGGCAGGTCCAGGAGCGAGCCGTGCTTGAGGAACTTGGTGGTGAAGCCGGCGTACGGGCCGAACAGCAGCGACGTCTTGCCATCGACCACGCGGGTGTCCAGGTGTGGTACCGACATCGGTGGGGCGCCGACCGCGGCCTGGCTGTAGACCTTGGCCTGGTGCTGCTTGACGATTTCCGGGTTGTCGCAGCGCAGCCACTGGCCGCTGACCGGGAAGCCGCCGAAGCCCTTGCTCTCCGGGATGCCGGACATCTGCAGCAACGGCAGGGCCGCGCCGCCAGCGCCGAGGAAGACGAAGCGGGCGTCGACTTCACGGCTGCCGCCGCTGTTGACGTCCTTGATGCTCACGGTCCAGCCGCTGCCGTTGCGGCGCAGGCCGACGACCTTCTTGCTGTACTTGACCTGGGCGTCCGGGCTGTTGCCCAGCTGCTTGAGCAGCTTGTTGGTCAGGGCGCCGAAGTTGACGTCGGTGCCCTTCATCACGCGGGTTGCGGCGATGCGCTGGTCGGCCGGACGACCTGGCATCATCAGCGGCATCCACTCCTTCATCACCGCCTGGTCTTCGGTGTATTCCATCTCGGCGAAGGCGTGGTGCTGCTTGAGCAGCTCGAAGCGCTTCTTGAGGAAGGCAATGCCCTTGTCACCCTCGACGTAGCTCAGGTGCGGTACCGGGTTGATGAAGGCGCGCGGCGAGCCGAAGCCGCTCTTGCGGCTCAGGTAGGCCCAGAACTGGCGCGAGACCTCGAACTGGGTGTTGATGTGCACGGCCTTCTTGATGTCGATGCTGCCATCGGCGGCCTGCGGGGTGTAATTGAGCTCGCACAGGCCGGCATGGCCGGTACCGGCGTTGTTCCAGGGGTTGGAACTCTCCGCGGCCCCGGAGTCCATCGCCTCGACGACCTCAAGCTTCAGGGTCGGGTCGAGCTCCTTGAGCAGTACGGCCAGGGTGGCACTCATGATGCCCGCGCCTACCAGTACCACATCAACCGATTCGTTCTGCGCCATTAACGCGTCTCCACAATCTACAGCACCTAATTGACAGCATAGGATCCGTGGGGTGGCCCGGATCGCCATGTCCGACTCTTCGCAGTTCTTGCAACTTCCGCGGATACCGCCAATCAGTCTTGGGTGTTCGGCTATTGAACGCCCTTTGCCACGGGTGCGGCAATTCGACTTATGGTCAAGTGCTCCGTCGTGCGTTATGGACCGGCCTCAGAGGCTCATCGGGGATGAGCGCTTTTGCCGTCTGTTCAGGGCTGTTCGGGACACATCTGCCGCTCTTGCACATGCCAGACTGTTCATTTGCTCGCCACACTCTCGTGAAGTTGTGAAAAACCGTTTTTTCACGCTCTTTTGGAGTCGTGAACCTCAAAAGTGGACTGCGCGATGGCAACCCGCAGGTTCATGCGAAGCAGAAGGCCGGAAACAGCAGGCACGACAGCCAATGCAAGACCTGAGTGGAAGGCTCTCTGTGGGCGAAGCGTCGAGGGTGCCGGGGTGAAGCGGCGAATGCGGGGCCCGATCAGGAGACGTCCTTATAATCGGGGGGAGATTATAACGATGTCGCGGGCGGAAAGGGCGTACTTGTTGGGTTTTTATTGCAGCGTTTGTCAGGCGGACAGGGTGCGTTGCTGCCAACGCTGCGTTGCACGGGCGCAAATCCGGGCGCTGGCTGGCAGCGGGCGACCGAGCCAGGCCAGTTGCGCCTCGTTCACCTGTACCCAGCCGCCGTTACCCGGTGGCGTGGCGCAGTGCTTGAAACCGAGGCAGATGCCGTCGCTGTCGAGGCGGGCGTAGGTGGCGTGGCGCGGGCGGTGGAAGAGCAGGGTCCAGAGCGAGGCCATGGTGGTCAGTCCTGTGTGTGAGGGCTGGCGCCAGAGTAACCGGGGGGCATGAAACGATTGTGACACAGGGGCAGTTGCTGTTTGTGGCTTGCCGCTGGGTATACTGTGGGCCTTTGCCGCTTTTTCTGGAGAAACGCGCATGTTGCAACGTCTGTTGGTCGGTTTGTTCGCGGTGGCCAGCCTGAGCCTGGCCGGTTGTGCCCACAGCCCGCAGCAACTCAGCCCGCAACCCAAGCTTACCCAGCAACTGGCCCCGGTCGGCCACGGCCAGCCGGTGGTGGTCAAGGTCGTCGACGGGCGCGCCTCGCAGTCGCTCGGCACTCGCGGTGGCATGTACCCCGAGACCAGCACCATCACCGTCAATGGCAACGATGTCGTGCCCAAGCTGCAGGCCCAGGCCGAGGCGGCGGTGCGCCTGCTCGGCTTCACCCCGACGCCCAACGCCTACAACGCGCCGCAGTTGACCGTGACCCTGGCCGAGCTCAAGTACCAGTCGCCCAAGGACAAAATGTACGTGACCGAGGCGACCATCGGCGCCACCTTCCGTGCCGACGTTTCCAACGCCAACCGCCGCTACAGCGGCCGCTACGGTGCTTCGCTGGACCAGCGCTTCGGCATGGCGCCGAACCAGGAAACCAACACCAAGCTGGTGAGCGATGTGCTCAGCGATGCGCTGACCCGCCTGTTCAAGGACCCGACCGTCGGTCAGGTGCTGGGCGAGTAAGGCGTTTGCGATGAAGAAAACCCGCTGCCTGTGATCAGGCAGCGGGTTTTTTATTGTCTGTACTGGCCTATCGCGGGGCAAGCCCGCTCCCACGCACGTTGGGGGCTCTGTGGAGCGGGTTTACCCGCGAAGCAGGCAACGTAGATCAGGCAGCCTGCACATTGAAGTCCAGCAGGCTGATCCCGGTGTGCGGGTCGACTTCCGGCAGGTCCTGGTGGGCATGCCCGCCCAACGCGCAGTACACCAGCCACTGGCGGTCCTGGACATTGATCGCGAAGCCATCGATCAGCGCCTGCTGCTCGTCGCTCTGGGCGACAAGGTAGAGGCGGTCCTGGTTTTCGGCGTGCAGCATGACAAGCTCCGGTTCGGTAGAGGCCGACAGGGTGGCCTGCCTGGATGACGAGCGTGTGACAGATGAAATTAAATGACAGCTGGTCGCAAAGTGGCGGTACCAACCCCGAGCTTGGGTAGAATGCCGGGCTTTGCCGCACGTGATACCGAGGTCGCGCAATGTCGTTGCAAGTGTTCTGGGGCTTCCTGGCCGCCCATCCGGCCAAGCTGATCAACCTGCTGGCCCTGCTCATTACCTGCCCTGGCGGGCTGCTGCTGCACAGCGCCCGGCGTCGCGAGGCGCTGAGGCGGGAAAGCCTGGCGGTGGATGAAGGCGTGGTGGATGCGCTGGAGCAGCGAATACCGCGCTATTACTACATCCTGGGCTTCTGCTGCCTGGCGATGGCCTTGCTTTTGTCCTGGTTCAGTACCTGGATCTGAAGGCGATACTTGCTCTGTGTAGGAGCGGGCTTGCCCCGCGAAGGCGTCATATCAGATCACATCATTGCTTGATCTGACGCCTTCGCGGGGCAAGCCCGCTCCTACAGGTGCGTTGTCAGGCTGAGGTGGGCTGACGCTTCACCTGATACTGGTTACGCACCGGCGTCGCATACTGCTGCACCAGATACGGCTGATGCTCGACCGGGCACGCGTCCAGGCGGCGCTGCCACTCTTCCTTCGCCTTGGCCAGCTCGTCGGCCGGGAACAGTTTCTCCGCGCTGGGCACCTCGAGCGCCGCGTCTTTTTCCGCCCACATCGCATAGGCCAGGTAATGCACCGGGAACAGCCGGTAGCCGCCGAGGATCTGCCGATCGATGGCCTGCGCCAGTTGCTTGGTGTCCTCGTGGTAGTCGGTCACCGGTGGCGCGAAGTTGATGTGCACCCGCCCTTTGTAGCCGGTGATGCCCTGGGCGATGCTGTTGTCGTCCTCGCCTGGAGCCTTGGTGTAGCTGCCGGTGGTGGCGCGGATGTACAGCTCGCGGGCCTTGGCCTGGTCGCAAGGGTCATATTCGTAGCTGATCGACACCGGGGTCAGGTTCAGGCTCTGGACCACCGCGCCGAACGGCTCGTCCTTGCGGCTCATGTGGAACATCTTGAGGATTGCCGAGTCGGTACGGTCGTCACCGTCCTTGGCGCGGCCTTCGGCCTGGGCGATCCAGATCGACACGCAATCGTTGCGGATCGAGTGGTTGATGTAGGCCGAGAGCAACTGGTAGGCGGCCAGCTTCTCGCGGCGGCCGCTGATCGAGCGGTGCACGATGAAGCTCTTGTTCAGGCGCATCATGTCGCTGACGAACGGCTTTTGCAGCAGGTTGTCGCCGATGGCGATGCGTGGCGTCGGCAGGCCGGCGTGGTACACCGCGTAGTTGACGAAGGCCGGGTCCATCACGATATCGCGGTGGTTGGCCAGGAACAGGTAAGCGGTACCCGACTTGAGCTGTTCGACGCCGGTATAGGTGACGCCATCGGTGGCGCGGTCGATGGTGCGGTCGACGTAGTACTCGACCTTGTCCTGCAGCGTGGACACGCAGCTTACGCCGGCGAATTCCTTGCGCAGGCGCCGGGCGATCAGCGGTTTGAGCAGCCAGCCGAAGGCGCCAGCCGCGCGCGGGAAGCGGAAGTGGGTGAGGATATCGAGGAATGCCGGGTCGCTGAGCAGGCGTGCCAGAACGGCAGGGACCTCAGCGTCGTCGTACGGTCGGATGGCATCGAATTCGCCCATCATGCTCTCTTGTTGGAAACGGCTAGGGTAATTAGGTAGGGGCGGGCTCCGAAAAACGGCTCGGACGCACACTGGCCCTGTAAACAGACCGGCAATTATACGCACAAGTCACTCCGGAGGCCGCGATGCTGGAAACTGCGATCTACGATTGCCCTTATTGTGGCGAAGAAGTCGAAACCACGGTGGACCTGTCCGGCGGCGACCAGGAGTACATCGAGGACTGCCAGGTGTGCTGCAAGCCTATCCGCTTCGTGCTGCAGGTGCATGGCGAGGAGTGGATGCTCGATGTCTATGGCGAGAACGATTGATGCAAAGGATCTATGAACCGGAAAGCCTGCTGGAGGCGCAGATGCTGGTGGGCATGCTGGCCAGCGAGGGCATCGACGTGCACCTGGTCGGGCGTGACCTGATGGGCGCCGTGGGCGAGTTGCCGATGCACGGGTTGCTCGGCCTGGCGGTACCGGACGAGCAGGCTGGGTACGCACGGCAGTTGATCGATGCGTACAATGCTGCCCAGCCGCTTGCCGGCGACGAACCGGAAAGTTATCCCGGAACCCTGATCTGCTAGGTTTTGATTTCGCCCATGTGTGGACGCTACGCCCTGTTTCGCTGGTCCCAGAGCTTCGCCGGCCTGCCGGGCTTCCCCCCGGGCCAGCAGGCCCAATGGAACATCTCGCCCGGTGCCACGGTGCTGATCCAGCGCCAGCTCGACGGCCAGCTGCAGCTCGCCGCTGCACGCTGGGGGCTGACCCCGGCCTGGCTCACCGACCTGTCCCGCACCCCGGCCCAGGCTCGCGCCGAGACCCTCGCCGAGCAGCCGATGTTCCGCGAGCCCTTGCGCCAGCGGCGCTGCCTGATGCCGGCCAACGGCTTCTACGAATGGCGCGGCACGGCGCGCAAGCGCCCGTACTGGGTGACGCCGGGGGAGGGCGCGTCGCTGTTCTTCGCCGCGCTGTGGGAGGTCTACCCGGTGCAGGAACAGCAATGGCTGAGTTGCGCGGTGGTGACGCAAGCGGCGATGAACCAGCGTCGGCCGCTGATCCTCGACGAGGCCGAGCAGGCGCTGTGGCTGGACCCTGAAACACCGATGGCCAGATTGCACGAGTTGCTGGCCAAGCCGCCGACGGCATTGCGTGAGCGGGCGCTGGCAAACTTCGTCAACGATCCGAAGCTCAATGGGCCGGAGTGCCTGACCCCGGCCTAGGTGGCGCAGGCTACCCCTGTAGGAGCGGCCTTGTGCCGCGAAAGGGCCGCATAGCGGCCCCAGCGATTTCAGCATCTGCGTCCAGATCCAGGGTCCGCTTTGCGGCCCTTTCGCGGCACAAGGCCGCTCCTACAGGGGCGCGCGTGCAGGTCTACACCCTGAATTGATTGATCAACCGCCGCTGCTGCTCGGCCAGCTTGGTCAGCTCGGCGCTGGCCTGGCTCGACTCGTCGGCGCCGCCGGCCACCTCGCCGGCCACCTGGCCGATGTTGATCACGTTGCGGTTGATGTCCTCGGCCACGGCGCTCTGTTCCTCGGCGGCGCTGGCGATCTGCGTGTTCATGTCGTTGATCACCGACACCGCCTGGGTGATGCTCGCCAGCGACTCGGCCGCGCGGCTGGCCTGCTGCACGCTGATGTCGGTCTTGCCCTGGCTGTCTTCCATCACCTTGACCACTTCGCGGGTGCCCAGCTGCAGTTGCTGGATCATCTGCTGGATTTCCTGGGTGGCCTGCTGGGTTTTCTGCGCCAGGTTGCGCACCTCGTCGGCGACCACCGCGAAACCGCGGCCCTGCTCGCCGGCCCGGGCCGCCTCGATGGCGGCGTTGAGCGCCAGCAGGTTGGTCTGCTCGGCAATGGCGCGGATGGTCACCAGGATGGCGTTGATGTTCTCGCTGTCGCGGGCCAGGTCCTGGACCACGGTCACGGCGCGACCGATCTCGGCGGCCAGCTCGCTGATCGAGTGCGAGGTATCGCGGACGATGTCCAGGCCCTGGTTGGCGGCGCGGTCGGCTTCACTGGCGGCCTGGGCCGCTTGCGTGGCGTTGCGCGCCACATCCTGGGCGGTGGCGGTCATTTCATGCACGGCGGTGGCCACCTGGTCGATCTCGGCCATCTGCTTGTGCACGCCCTGGTTGGTGCGGATGGCGATGTCGGCGGTGTGCTCGGACGAGTCACTGACTTTCTGTACCGAGCTGACCACCTGGCTGATCATCGCCTGCAACTTGGCCAGGAAGGTGTTGAAGCCCTTGGCGATGGCGCCCAGCTCGTCGGCCCGGTCGCTCTGCAGGCGCCGGGTCAGGTCGCCTTCGCCCTGGGCGATGTCGTCGAGCATGCTCACCATCTGCTTGAGCGGGCGGGCGATGCCCAGGGCCAGCAGCCAGATCACCAGCAGGCCGAGGGCGGCGATGCCCAGGCCGACCACGGTCATGCCGGCGATATCGGTGCGGCGCTGTTCGGCCAGGTCCTGCTGCAGGCGGTTGACGTCGGCCATGACCGTGCTCAGCGGCAGTTCCAGCAGCAGGGTCCAGCGTGCGTCGGTGCCGGCGATCTTGAACGGCAGGTACAGCTCGATGCGGTCCTTGGCGGCGTCCACTTCATAGTGCAGCGCCTCGCCGCTCAGGTTCTTGAGGGTGTTGGCTTCGTCGCTGTCCAACACGTCGCCGGCCTTTTCGCCGAACTTGGCCGGATCGCGGGTGTAGGCCACCAGGCGGCCGTTGCTGGAGACCAGCGCCAGTTCGCCGGCGCCGTCGTAGAGCTGGCGGTCGGCGGCATTGAGCAGGTCCTGGATGAAGTTCACCGACAGGTCGGCACCGGCCATGCCCTGGAACTGGCCGTCGATCATGATCGGCTCGACGAACGAGGCGAGCATGACCATCTTGTCGCCCACCTTATAAGGTGCGGGATCGATCACGCAGGCCTTCTTCGACTCCTTGGGGCACAGGTAGTATTCACTGGCGCGCACACCGGTGGCGAGCACCGTGCGGTCGTCGACATCGGCCAGCTTGTCCTGGCCGAGGCTGCCGTCACCATTGCGGAACCACCAGGGCAGGAAGCGCCCGCTGGCGCTGTCGATGCCCACCAGGTGGCTGCCGACGTAACGGCCATCGGCATGGTCGAGGGCGTTCGGTTCCCAACCCAGGTAGGCGCCCAGCACGCTCGGGTTGACCTCCACGGTGCGCTTGAGCTGGTTGATCAGGTGTTCGCGATCGACGCGCATCAGTGGCTGGCCGTCGGCGCCCTGCATGCCGAGCATGGCGTTGCCGGTGGCCAGGCCGCGGGCGATCGCCAGGGGCGCTTCCAGGCCACGCTGGATCTCGCTGACCTGGGTGCGGGCCAGGGCCGAGAGGCGCTGCTCGATGACGGTCTCGAACTGCTGTTGCGTGCGCTGTTGCACCAGTGCCTGGGTCCGCTGCCCGGAGTACACGGCATACAGCACCAACGCCGCGACAATGCTCAGCACGATGGCACCGGCCAGGGCGGCCACGGAAAACTGGATCGACTTGAACTTCATGGCAAAGCTCCGCGCGCAAGGAGGTCGTTACCGAGGGTTATCGGCGGGCTAATACCAAAGCATGAGGGGCTTGTCAGAAATCTTACCTGTGGCTCTGGCAGGCACGGGCGTCAGGGCCTAGGATACGCGGCACGTAAATAGGGAGTGTTTTCATGCGTAAGTCATTCGTTGTCAGCATGCTGACGGCCAGCGTCCTGCTCGGCGGCTGCCAGGCGGTCAATACCACCAGTGGTGGTGCCGTGGGCGTCCAGCGCCAGCAGTACATGTTCAGCATGCTCTCGACCGATGAGGTCAACCAGATGTATGCCCAGTCCTACCAGCAGACCCTCGGCGAGGCGTCGAGCAAGGGCGTGTTGGACAAGAGCAGCAATGATGCCAAGCGCGTGCAGGCCATCGCCAAGCGCCTGATTGCCCAGGCACCGCAGTTCCGGCCGGATGCCGCGCAGTGGAATTGGGAAGTCAACGTGATCAAGAGTGACGAGCTCAACGCCAACTGCGGTCCGGGCGGCAAGATCATCGTCTATACCGGCCTGATCGATCAGCTCAAGCTGACCGACGCCGAGATCGCCGCGGTGGTGGGGCACGAGATCGCCCACGCCCTGCGCGAGCACAGCCGTGAAGCGATGTCCAAGGCCTACGGCGTGGAAATGGCCCGACAGGGCGCCGGCGCGATCTTCGGCCTGGGCCAGGACAGCATGGCCATGGCCGATACCGTGGTGAACTACGCCATGACCCTGCCCAACAGCCGGGCCAACGAGAACGAAGCCGACCTGATCGGCCTCGAGCTGTCGGCCCGCGCCGGCTACGACCCGAACGCCGCGATCACCCTGTGGAACAAGATGAGCCAGGCGTCCGAAGGCGCGCCGCCGGAGTTCATGAGCACCCACCCGGCGTCTAGCAGCCGGATCGCCTCGTTGCAGGCGGCAATTCCGAAGGTGATGCCGTTGTATCAGGCGGCCAAGAAGTAAAAGCAGCTTCAAGCTTCAAGCGGCAAGTAAGGACGCATCTGCTCTTTCTTGCCGCTTGTAGCTTGCCACTTGCCGCTGCTTCACCCTATCCAGCCACTGGTCTTCATCGCCGAATACACCGCGACGATGGCCAGCACGATGAACGCGGTCGCCGCCAGGCGGCGGATCAGCGTCAGCGGCAGTTTCTCCGCCGCGAAGTTGCCCGCCAGGACCACCGGCACGTTGGCGATCAGCATGCCCAGGGTAGTGCCGATGATGACCATGATCAGGTGCGGATACTGGGCGGCCAGCATCACCGTGGCCACCTGGGTCTTGTCGCCGATCTCGGCGAGGAAGAAGGCGATCAGGGTGGTGACGAACGGCCCGAAACGGCGTGCGTTGCTGGTTTCGTCATCGTCCATCTTGTCCGGTACCAGGGTCCATAGCGCCGTGGCGGTAAAGCTCGCGGCAAGAATCCAGTGCAGCACCGACTCGCTGAAGAAACCGCTGACCCAGGCGCCCACGGCACCGGCGGCGGCATGGTTGGCCAGGGTCGCGGCGACGATCCCGGCAATGATCGGCCAAGGCTTGCGAAAGCGTGCAGCGAGGATGAGCGCAAGCAATTGCGTCTTGTCGCCGATTTCGGCGAGGGCAACGATGGCGGTGGGGACGAGTAACGATTCCAGCATCAGGATTCCTACGGGGGCGGGTCGACACGGCTATGACACGTACAGCCTTCCCGCCCCGGGTAAGGTGTGCGTGTCATAGGTCTTGTCAAACCCTGGACCTGTCTGCGCAGATCGTGGGTCGCACGCGCCATGGCCTGTGGGCCAAGTGTGTTGACGCGTGCCGGGCGAGCAGGGCGCTCGCGGGAGACTACTCCCCTAGGACGGAGCGGATTCTGCCTAGGCGAAACGCTTTCGGCAAGCCCTGTTTTTAGCCACGGGTCGCTCGGTAGATGCGAAAGCCTTGTGCCTCGGCGCGGATTTCGCAGTTGCCCAGGGCGCCTTCGATCAGCGGTTGGTAGCGCAGGAAGCTGTTGGCAACCAGCCGCATTTCGCCACCTTTTCGCAGATGTTCGCCTGATTTTTTCAGCAGGTTTTCCGATGCCTGGTAGTCGGTGTGCACACCGGTGTGGAACGGCGGATTGCTCAGGATCAGGTCCAGCCCGGACGGCGCGGCATCGATGCCGTCGCCGCTGATCACCTCGCCTTCCAGGCCGTTGGCCGCCAGGGTCAGGCGGCTGGCCGCGACCGCGAAGGCATCGACATCGAGCAAGGTGACCCGGCTCTGCGGATAACGTCGCTTGATCGTGGCGCCAAGCACGCCGGCGCCGCAGCCGAAGTCCAGGACATGACCGCCGGGCAGGCCGTCAAGGTGTTCCAGCAGCAGCGCGGTGCCCTTGTCCAGGCGCCCATGGCTGAACACCCCGGGCAGGCTGATGACCTGCAGCGGACCATCTTCAAGCGGCAGTTCGAAGCGCTCGGCCAGGCTTTGCAGCGGTGTGGCTTCGGGGGCGTTGTCCACGGTCACCTGCCACAGCTGGCAGTGCCTGGCGCTGTCGAGCTTGCGCGGTTTGCCGAACGCCTGCAGAAGCTTGGCCGCGCCTTCGATGCCGCCGCGCTTTTCCCCCACCAGGTACAGCTCGCGACCGCCCAGGCGCGAGGCCAGGGCGTTGAGCAGGTAGGCAGCCAGCTCGCGGGACTTGGGCAGGAACAGCACGGCGGCGTCGAACGCCACCTCGGGCACCTCGACACCATAGTGGCTGCGCCCGGCGAAACGGCCTTGCAGCAGCGCCTGATCGCCGGCATGCCAGGTCCAGCCATGGGCGCCGGGCAGTTGGCCGAGCAGGCCGTCGGCCTGGGCGCCGGCGATCAGCAGCGGGCCTTGGAACAGTTCCGCCTGGCGGAGCAACACTTCACTGCGCGGGTCCATGGACGACGCCTCCTGAAAAAAAGTGGCGCAGTGTACCAGAGGCGTCGGCGGATCAGCCGACCACCCGCCGCGGCTGGCCGGTGAAGTAGGCCTGGGCGTTCTCGGCCAGCTGGCCAACGATGCGCTGGCGCGACTCCACCGCGCCCCAGGCGCTGTGTGGAGTGATGATCAGGCGCGGGATGTCCGCTGCCAGCAGCGGGTTGCCCTTGGCCGGCGGCTCGACGCTCAGCACATCGGTGGCGGCGCCGCCCAGGTGGCCACGGCGCAGGGCGTCGGCCAGGGCCTGTTCGTCGATCAGTCCGCCGCGGGCGGTGTTGACCACCAGCGCCCCCGGCTTGAGCAGGGCCAGCTCGTTGGCGCCGATCATGTGCCGGGTCTGCTCGTTGAGCGGGCAGTGCAGGGTCAGGGCATCGACCTGCGGCAGCAGCTCGTCCAGCGGCAGGCGATCGGCCCGCGGCGGCCGGCCGGGGATCTGCCCGCTCAGCACGCGCATGCCGAACGCCTCGGCCAGGTGCGCCACCGCGCCACCCAGCTCGCCGTGACCGAGCAGGCCGAGGGTCTTGCCTTCCAGCTCGACGATGGGGAAGTCCAGCAGGCAGAACTGGCTGGCCTTGGCCCATTGTCCGGCCTTCACCGCCTGGTTGTAGTCGCACAGGCGCGTGGCCAGGGCCAGCAGCAGGGCCAGGGTGTGCTGGGCCACCGACGGCGTGCCGTAACCTTGGCAGTTGCACACGGTGATGCCCTGGGCGCGGGCGGCGGCCAGGTCGACATTGTTGGTGCCGGTGGCGGCCACCAGGATCAGCTTGAGGTCGGTGGCGGCGGCCAGCGTGGCGGCATCGAGCATCACCTTGTTGCTGATCACCGCCGTGGCGCCTTGCAGGCGTTCGGCGACCTGATCGGCAGTGGTAGCGGCGTGCAACTGCAGTTCATCGAACTGCGCCTGCAGCGGTGAAAGGTCGAGGTCACCGAGGTCCAGTGACTGGTGATCGAGAAACACGGCACGACGTGGGCTGGGCATCAGGGGCTCCGGTGATTGGGCGGCAGGGCATCGACGCAGTGTCTGGTCCGCCGGCGCCATTCGTCAACGGTGCCGTCCGCACTCATACCTCGCGGGCGCAAATCATTCCTTCGGCTGATTTGACCGGTGCGTCACCGAACTACAGTGGATTACTGAACCGTTCTGCCCGTATTGAAGAAAAGGGATACCCATGTTGCAGACTCGCATCATCAAGCCCGCCGAGGGCGCCTACGAATACCCGTTGCTGATCAAGCGCCTGCTGATGTCCGGCAGCCGCTACGAGAAGACCCGCGAGATCGTCTACCGCGACCAGATCCGCCTCACCTACCCGCAGCTCAACGAGCGCATCGCCCGCCTGGCCAACGTGTTGACCGCGGCCGGTGTGAAGGCCGGTGACACCGTGGCGGTGATGGACTGGGACAGTCACCGTTACCTGGAGTGCATGTTCGCCATCCCGATGATCGGCGCGGTGGTGCACACCATCAACGTACGCCTGTCGCCCGAGCAGATCCTCTACACCATGAACCACGCCGAAGACCGCTTCGTGCTGGTCAACAGCGATTTCATCGGCCTCTACCACGCCATTGCCGGGCAGCTGACCACGGTCGACAAGACCCTGCTGCTGACCGACGGCCCGGACAAGACCGCCGACCTGCCGAACCTGGTGGGCGAGTACGAGCAACTGCTGGCCGCGGCCAGCCCGCAGTACGACTTCCCCGATTTCGACGAGAACTCGGTGGCCACCACCTTCTATACCACCGGCACCACCGGCAACCCCAAGGGGGTGTACTTCACCCATCGCCAGCTGGTGCTGCACACCCTGGCCGAAACCTCGGTACTGGGCAGCCTGGACAGCGTGAGGCTGCTGAGCAGCAACGACGTCTACATGCCGATCACGCCGATGTTCCACGTGCACGCCTGGGGCATCCCCTACGCGGCGACCATGATGGGCATCAAGCAGGTCTACCCGGGGCGCTACGAGCCGGACATGCTGATCAGGCTGTGGCGCGAGGAAAAGGTCACCTTCTCCCACTGCGTGCCGACCATCCTGCAGATGCTGCTCAACTGCCCGTCGGCGGCAGGCCAGGATTTCGGCGGCTGGAAGATCATCATCGGCGGCAGCGCGCTCAACCGCGCCCTCTACCAGGCGGCGCTGGCCCGGGGCATCCAGCTCACCGCCGCCTACGGCATGTCCGAGACTTGCCCGTTGATCAGCGCCGCGCACCTGAACGACGAGTTGCAGGCCGGCAGCGAAGATGAGCGCACCAGCTACCGGATCAAGGCCGGCGTGCCGGTGCCATTGGTCGAGGCCGCCATCGTCGATGGCAATGGCAACTTCCTGCCCGCCGATGGCGAAACCCAGGGCGAGCTGGTGCTGCGCGCGCCCTGGCTGACCATGGGCTACTTCCGTGAACCGGAAAAGGGCGAGGAGCTCTGGCAGGGCGGCTGGCTGCATACCGGCGATGTCGCCACGCTGGACGGCATGGGCTTCATCGACATCCGCGACCGCATCAAGGATGTGATCAAGACCGGTGGCGAATGGATCTCCTCGCTCGACCTCGAAGACCTGGTCAGCCGCCATCCGGCGGTGCGCGAGGTCGCGGTGGTCGGGGTGCCCGATCCGCAGTGGGGCGAGCGCCCGTTCGCATTGCTGGTGGTGCGCGAGGGGCAGAGCATCGATGCGCGTGCGCTCAAGGAACACCTCAAGCCTTTCGTCGAGCAAGGGCACATCAACAAGTGGGCGATTCCCAGCCAGATCGCCCTTGTTACTGAAATTCCCAAGACCAGCGTCGGCAAGCTCGACAAGAAGCGCATCCGCGTGGACATCAGCCAATGGCAGGCCAGTAACAGCGCTTTCCTTTCCACCCTGTAACCCGGGCGCGGGTCGCGCTTTTTCAAGCGCGACCCCGCAGGCTAGACAGGATCGTGCCTTGTCAAACGGCAGAATTGAGCCATGCTTGAGCACTGCCAGCGCGCAGGCCGGCCGATCGGGGTGGGCCGCAAGCAGGACGCGCAAATCACACTTTAGAGGGATCAAGCACCTGTGACCGCTGGCTATAGTCGGGTCAGGGGATTTTCAGGAATGGGGGAGGGCACCACGCGGCAACGCGCGGCGCCACGGGCAGGAGCCTGCTTCACCAGGCGCTCGAGCCGTTTCTGAAAGGACTCACTGCCATAACAAAAAAGTACATGGAGTAGCGTCGATGACATCTGCAAACCTGTTCTGGCGCCGGGCGAAACTGCCCCTGGCCGTCAGCCTCGCTTCCACGCTCGCAAGTCCTGCTTTCGCTGTCAGCTTCAACATCGGTGAAATCGAAGGCCAGTTCGACTCCTCGCTCTCCGTTGGCGCCAGCTGGTCGACTGCCAACCCCAACAAGAACCTCATCGGGGCCAACAACGGCGGCAGGGGGCTGTCGCAGACCTCCGACGATGGCCACCTGAACTTCAAGAAAGGCGAGACCTTCTCGAAGATCTTCAAGGGTATCCACGACCTGGAGCTCAAGTACGGCGACACCGGCGTGTTCGTCCGCGGCAAGTACTGGTACGACTTCGAGCTCAAGGATGAAAACCGCGAGTTCAAGGACATCAGCGACTCCAACCGCAAGGAAGGCGCCAAGTCCTCGGGCGCGGAACTGCTCGACGCCTTCGTCTACCACAACTACAGCATCGCCGACCTGCCAGGCACCGTGCGCCTGGGCAAGCAGGTGGTGAGCTGGGGTGAAAGTACCTTCATCGGGGGTGGCATAAACTCCATCAACCCCATCGACGTCTCGGCGTTCCGCCGCCCGGGTGCGGAGATCAAGGAAGGCCTGATTCCGGTCAACATGTTCTACCTGTCGCAGAGCGTGACCGACAACCTGACCGCCGAAGGCTTCTACCAGATCGAGTGGGACCAGACCGTTGTCGACAACTGCGGCACCTTCTTCTCCCAGCCCGACGTGATCGCCGATGGCTGCAACAACAACCTGGCGGTGCTGGCCAAGCAGGCCAACGTGGCGGGGCGGTTGGGGCCGATTGCCGCGCCGACCATGCGTGCCCTTGCCGCCCAGGGCGTCTCCTGGGGCTCGCCTGACGAAGGTGTGATCGTGCGCCGCGGCCCCGATCGCGACGCCCGTGACGGCGGTCAGTTCGGCTTGGCACTGCGCTACATGTACGAGCCGTTGAACACCGAGTTCGGTGGCTACTTCATGAACTACCACAGCCGTGCGCCGATCTTCAGCGGCCGTGGGGCCAATGCCCGTTTCTACAACCCGAACAACCTGGCCGCCGCACTGGTGGGGGCTGGCGTACCGGGCGGCGCGATCAGCCCGGCCTTGCTCCAGCAACTCATGCCGCTGTATGTGGCGGGCAATTCCAGCTACTACGTGGAGTACCCCGAGGACATCCGTCTCTACGGCCTGAGCTTCTCCACCACCTTGCCTACCGGCACGGCCTGGAGCGGTGAGATCAGCTACCGCCCGAATGCGCCGGTGCAGTTGAACACCACCGATATCCTGTACTCGGGGCTGACGCCGCTTGACCCCAATGCCTCGGTCCTGCGAGGCACGCCGGATACCGATCAGCCAGGCTATCGCCGCAAGGAGATTACCCAGCTGCAGACCACGTTCACCCACTTCTTCGACCAGGTCATGGGCGCCGAGCGTCTGACCATGGTCGGTGAAGTTGGCTGGACGCACGTCGGTGGCCTGGAAAGCACCTCCAAGGCGCGTTATGGCCGCGACCCGGTCTACGGTCCCGGCCCGCTGCCCAACGGCCGCTGCCAAAGCCTCAACGCCACCACGCTGGCAGGCGTCGAGCAGAACAACCTGTCGCGCTACTGCGAAAACGACGGCTTCACCACCTCCGACTCCTGGGGTTATCGCGTCCGTGCCATCTGGGACTACAACAACGTCTTCGCCGGTGTGAACCTGCGTCCGAGCGTGGCCTGGTCGCATGACGTCGACGGTTACTCCCCGGGCCCAGGCGGCAACTTCGAGGAAGGCCGCAAGGCGGTCAGCCTTGGCCTGGACGCCGAGTACCAGAACACCTACACGGCGAGCCTGTCCTACACCAACTTCTTCGATGGCAAGTACACCACCGTGGATGATCGCGACTTCGTCGCCCTCAGCTTCGGCGTGAACTTCTAAGAAATCTGATCCAGGACGACACACAATGAAAATGACCACACGTCTGCTGCAGGCCGGTGTACTGGGCATGTCCCTGCTGGCAACCAGCGTCATGGCTGCGGTTTCCGCCACCGAAGCGGCCAAGCTGGGTTCCACGCTGACCCCGATGGGCGCGGAGAAGGCCGGTAACGCCGATGGCTCGATCGGCCCGTGGGAGCCGCTGTCCAAGAGCGCCGGCAGTGCCGACGCCAAGGGCTTCCTGTCCGACCCCTTCGCCAGTGAGAAACCGCTGTTCACCATCACCGCGCAGAACGCCGACCAGTACAAGGACAAGCTCTCGCCTGGCCAACTGGCGATGCTCAAGCGCTATCCGGACAGCTACAAGATCCCGGTGTACAAGACCCACCGCGGCTCCACGGTGCCGGACGACGTGTTCGCCGCGATCAAGGAAAACGCCACCAAGACCACCCTGGTCGCGGGCGGCAACGGCCTTGAGAACTTCCGCACCGCCGTGCCGTTCCCAATTCCCAAGGACGGCCTGGAGGTGATCTGGAACCACATCACCCGCTACCGTGGCGGCAGCGTGACCCGCCTGGTCACCCAGGCCACCCCGCAGCAGAACGGCTCGTACAGCCTGGTGTACTTCCAGGACCAGTTCGTGTTCCGCGACAAGATGAAGGACTACGATCCGGCCAACCCGGGCAACATCCTGTTCTACTTCAAGCAGGAAGTGACCGCCCCGGCGCGACTGGCCGGGACCGTGCTGCTGGTCCACGAGACCCTCGACCAGGTCAAGGAACCGCGCAAGGCGTGGATCTACAACGCTGGCCAGCGCCGCGTGCGCCAGGCGCCGCAAGTGTCGTACGATGGCCCGGGTACCGCCGCCGACGGCCTGCGCACCTCCGACAACCTGGACATGTACAACGGCGCGCCGGATCGTTACGACTGGAAGCTCGAAGGCAAGAAGGAGATGTACATCGCCTCCAACGCCTACAAGCTGGACGATCCGAAGCTCAAGTACAGCGACATCATCAAGGCCGGGCACATCAACCAGGACCTGGCGCGCTACGAGCTGCGCCGCGTCTGGCACGTGGTCGCCACCCTCAAGCCGGGCCAGCGCCACATCTATGCCAAGCGTGACTTCTACATCGACGAGGACACCTGGCAGGCCGCGGTGATCGACCAGTACGACGGTCGCAACCAGCTGTGGCGCATTTCCGAGGCCCACGCCCAGCCGTACTACAACGTGCAGGTGCCGTGGTACACCCTTGAGGCCATCTACGACCTGCAGTCGGGCCGCTACCTGGCCCTGGGCATGAAGAACGAAGAGAAGAGTGCCTACAACTTCGGCTTCAGCGCCAGCAAGGCCGACTTCCAGCCGGCAGCCCTGCGTCAGGCAGGTGTGCGTTGAGCTGACAGTCGTTACAACTCCGTTTGATCTCCCAGAACGCCCCGGCTTGCCGGGGCGTTTCTGTTCCAGAGGCGCCTGTCCATCAGCATTGTTTCTTTTTGTTGTAGTCTTTTTCGCTCGATGCGTTTCCATCATCTTCAAATGCGCCGCGTTTGCCGCTAGTCTCGCAACCATCCGTACTGCCGCATTACTCCAATCAGAACGAGCCGGCCATGACAGATTTGTCCCGTACGCATGGAGTCGCCAGCCAGGCCCTGGGCCTGCTGGACGGGCGTTTCTTCCGTCCACCCCTGCCGGAGGCTCACGTCCCCCGAGCGCGCTTGTGCCAGCGCTTGCAAGGCGGGCTGGGCGGGCGTCTGCTGTTGGTGAACGCCCCGGCCGGGTTCGGCAAGAGCTCGCTCGCCATCGAGTTCTGCCAGGAGCTGCCCAGCCATTGGCGCAGCCTCTGGCTTGGGTTGAGCCAGCGCGATGCCGACCCGGGCCGCTTTCTCGAGCGCCTGCTTGAAGGGCTGCAGCAGTTCTGCCCGGCGCTCGGCGGGCAGGCCATGGGCCTGTTGAAGATGCGCCAGCGTCATCAGCCCTTCGCCTTCGAGGAATGGCTCGATGGGCTCCTTGATGAGCTCGCGCTCTATCTGCAGCCGGACACTCCCCTGCTGCTGGTCCTGGATGACTACCACCTGGCCCAGGGGCCGGTGCTCGATCGTTGCCTGCAGTTCTTCCTCAACCATCTGCCGGCCGGGTTGGTCCTGCTGGTCACCAGCCGCCAGCGCCCTGACTGGCACCTGGCGCGCCTGCGCCTGTCACGGCAACTGGTCGAGCTCAACGAGCAGGACCTGCGCCTGACCCCCGATGAAGCGCTGGCGGTGATCGGCCGTCAGCCCACCGGCTTGCGCGGCCAGGCCCTGGACAACCTGATCCAGCGCAGCGACGGTTGGGTGGCGGGGCTGCGCTTCTGGCAACTGGCGGCCAGCGAGTCCGGCGAGGACCACGCCTTGCCCCAGGCGCTGCATGGCGGCGAAGGGCTTATCCGCGACTACCTGCTGGAGGAAGTCATCGACATCCTGCCGGCCCCCGTGCAGGCGTTTCTCTACGAGACTGCCTGCCAGGAGCGTTTCTGCGCCGAATTATGCGACGCCCTGCGTGAGCGCCAAGATAGCGGCGAGATCCTGAGCTACCTGCAGGCCCACCAGGTGTTCCTGGTGCCGCTCGACGAGCATGGACTGTGGTTCCGTTATCACCACCTGTTCTCCGACCTGCTGCGCAGCCGGCAGGCCAGCGAGCCGCTGGCGGGGCTGCACCTGCGCGCCTGCCGCTGGTTCGAAGGGCAGGGCCTGCTGGACGAGGCGGTGGAGCAGGCCCTGCGCGCGGGCCATCTGGACGTGGCGGCGGACCTGGTGCAGAGCCTGTCCGAGGAGCAACTGCTGGCGGAGCAGAATGTCGGCATGTTGCTGCGCTGGAAGATGGACCTGCCCGACAGCCTGTTGATCAGCACGCCCAGGCTGATCGTCCTGTACAGCTGGGCCCTGGGGTTGGCCTGCCAACTGGACGCCGCCGAGGAGCTTGCGGCCTACCTGAGCCGCTTCCTGCCCGCACCGTCGGCCACGGCGCAGAAGTCGATGCTGGCCCAGTGGTTGGCCCTGAGCGGGGTCATCGCCCGTGGCCGCGGCGATCGCGAGCGGACACTCGCCTACTGTGGCGAGGCGCTGCAGAGCCTGCCGAACAAGCGCTACGGCCAGCGCCTGGTGTGCCTGTCGACGCTCTCGAACCTGGCCATCGCCGATGGCGATTTCTGGCGGGCGCGGGGCTGGAACCGCGAGGCCCTGGAGCTGGCGCAACGGGTCGGCAACCCGCTGTTCGAGGCCCTGGCCCATTACGATCGGGCGAGGGTACTGCACGCCCGCGGCGAAGTGCTGCGCGCCCTGGACGAAGTGCACCAGGGATTGCAGCGGTTGCAGGGCCTTTCGGGGCAGCGCCTGTATGCCGTGCGCGCGCGCCTGACCTTGTACGAGGGCTACTTGCTGGCGGCCCGACTGCACTGTGCCCAGGGCCGTGCGCGCTTGCGCGCCGGGCTCAGCGAGGCGCGCAGCTGCCGCGACATCAGCGTCCTGATCGGGCATTGCGTAATCGCCTCGCTGGACGGCCGCGAAGGGCGTTTTGCCGAGGCGTTCTCGGAACTGGCCGAGGCGGAGCGGCTGATGCATATCTGGGACGTGCCGCCGATCTTCTACCTGGCCATGATTACCCTGGTGAAGTGCGAGCTCTGGTTGGCCCAGGGGCGGACGGACCTGGCCGAGTCCTGGCTGCTGCGCCTGGGGCAGACCTACGGTGGCGAGCAGCCTGCGGCCGCGCCGGAGTTCCACCCGTTGTTGCCGCTGCACATCGAATTGCAGCAGGCCTTGCTGGAACGGGTGCTGGCCCGCCCCGGCGATGCCGAAGCGCGGTTGCGCACGCTGGTCGAGCGGGGCCAGGCCAGCGGTGGCATGACGCTGGTGGTCAGCGCGCAGTGCCAATTGATTGCCCTGCTGCTGGCCGAGGGGCGTGACGCCGAAGCGGCCAGGTTGCTCACACCTGCTCTGCAGGCGGCGCAGGGTGGTGCCCTGCAGGCCTTCCAACGCTTGATCGAAGAGCAGCCACACTGGCTGCGCGAGCAGTTGACGGGACGTGTGGCCTGCCCGGCGCAGAGCGATCTGCTGGCCCATCTGCCGCAGGCCCTGGCCACCGGCGGCAGTGCCGCCGAGGCCCTGAGCAGCCGTGAGTTCGCCGTGCTGGAACTGATCGCCCAAGGCTGTTCAAACCAGCAGATCAGTGAGCGCCTGTTCATCTCCCTGCACACGGTCAAGACCCACGCCAGCCATATCAACAGCAAGCTCGGTGTCGAGCGCCGCACCCAGGCGGTGGCCAGGGCCAAGTCCCTTGGCTTGCTGGTCTAGTGGCTTGGGGCGAGGACGGCCGTTAAGATAGCGGCTTTAGGCCATCATTCGGCGTTACCTTTCCGGGCTCATCTTTTCTGAACCGCTGCCGATACAGACCTCGGCGGTATGCATCGCCACGCGCCACTTCCCCACTTTTTCAATACAGGTCGTGTTGATGCTGCAGTATGGGCAAAAAAGCTTTCTGATCGTCGACGACTTCACCGACTTCCGCACCTCGACCCGCTCGATGCTTCGCGAGCTGGGCGTGCGCGACGTCGACACCGCCGACAGTGGCGAACAGGCGCTGCGCATGTGCGGGCAGAAGCGCTATGACTTCATCCTCCAGGATTTCCACCTGGGCGACGGCAAGAAGAACGGCCAGCAGGTGCTCGAGGACCTGATCCTCGACAAGCTGATCAGCCATGAATGCGTGTTCATCATGGTTACCGCCGAAAGCAGCCAGTCGATCGTGCTCAGTGCCATCGAACACGAGCCCGATGCTTACCTGACCAAACCCTTCAACCGGGTCGGCCTGGCCCAGCGCCTGGAGAAGCTGACCCAGCGCAAGACGCTGCTCAAGCCCATTCTCCAAGCTCTTGATCGCGGGCGCCCGGCCGAAGTGCTCGCCGCTTGCGCCGAGCTGTGCAAGAAGGACCCGCGCTTCGCCCCTCTGTGCCTGCGCTATCGTGCCGACGCCCTGCGCGACCTCAACCGTTTCGAGGAGCTGGAGAAGTTCCTCAAGAACATCCTCGCCAGCCGCCCGCAGCCCTGGGTCTACGCCGCGCTCGGCAGCCTGTTGCACAAGCGCGGGCAGAATGCCCAGGCCCAGGGTGTCTACGAGCAGGCCCTCAAGGCCTTCCCGATCATGCCCAACCTGTACGATGGCATGGCCGAGGTGCTGGTGGCCCAGGGCGAGACCCGGCGTGCTCAGCACATGCTCGAGGAAGCGGTGCGCCTGTCGCCGCTCGCCGTGCGCCGCCAGGCCGCGCTGGGCAAGCTGGCGCTGGACAACGCCGACTTCGAGAGTGCCTCCAAGGCCTTTCGTCATGCGGTCAACCAGGGGCAGAGTTCGCGCTACAAGGACGCCGAGAGCAACCTGGGGCTGGTCCAGGCGTTGATGAACAAGAACAGCGGCAACGGTCTCGATGCCCGTACCCGGGTCGAGATCAACACCGTGCTCAGCGAGGTGGCCAAGGAAAACGTCGAGGACCAGGGCCTGCAAGTACGCGCGCGGTTGATGAAGGCTGCCAGCCTGCAACAGGCCGGCGATCCGGAGACCGCCGCCAAGCTCACCGAGCAGGCCATGCAGCGCCTGGAGAAGATGGACCAGTTCTTCTCCGTGGAGGCGGCGCTGACGGTGGCCAAGCAGTTGCAGCAACTTGGCCAGGATGCGGCCGGTACCTCGATTCTCAAGGGCTGCGTGGAAACCTACGGCGACGACCCCAAGGTCATGCAGAGCGTCGCCAAGCTCACCGACGACCCGCTGGTGCTGGGGGCGGTGACCGAAGCCGTGGACCTCAACCGCCAGGGCGTGCGCAGCTACCAGGGCGGCCAGCTCAACGAAGCGCTGGGCATGTTCCGCAAGGCGTTGTCGTTGCAGCCGAAGAACATCAGCATCGCCCTGAACACCGCCCAGGCACTGCTGCGCATCGGCGGCGAGACGCCACCGCCGGCGCTGATGCAGGAGTGTCGCGATTGCCTCACCAGCGTGGCCGGCATTCCCGCCAGCGACAGTCGCTATGACCGTTACCGCAAACTGCACATCCGGGTCTTCGGCGCATGAACCAGGACAACCAGGGGCTGGATTTCTCCACGGTGATCGCCTCCACCGTGCACGACCTGAAAAACTCCCTTTCGGCGCTTACCCATGCTCACAGCCAGTGGCTGGCGCGCCTGCCCGAAGAGTTGCGCGGCGGTGTCGAGCAGGGCGTGGTGGAGCATGAGCTCAGCCACTTGAACGGCATGCTCGTGCAGTTGCTGGGGCTGTACAAGCTTGGCGTCAACCAGCTACCCATTTGCCCCGACTACCACGAGCTGGACGACTTCATCGAGGCCCAGCTGGCGGCCCAGGAAGACGTGATCAAGCACCGCGACATCCTTGCCACCTGGCGTATCGAGACCGAAAGCCCGCTGGGTTTCTTCGACCGTGAGCTGGTCGCCTCGGTGGTGGCCAACGTGCTTACCAACGCCATCCGTTATGCCGGCCACGCCCTGTTGATCAGCATCGAGGAGGAGGGCGAGCAGTTGGTGATCAGCGTCAACGACGACGGTGCCGGTTATCCACAGCGCATGCTCGAGCGCCAGCACGACTACGTGCAGGGCATCGATTCGCAGAGCGGCAGTACCGGGCTGGGGTTGTACTTCGCCGCGCGAATTGCCGCGCTGCATGAGCGCAACGGTGTGCGCGGGCGGATCGAGATAACCAATGGCGGTACGCTGGGGGGCGGCTTGTTCCGCTTGTACCTGCCTTGAATCGCGGCACGGCGTTGGCCGCCGTGCCGCCTCAGGCGCGAAGGGGCCGCGAAATGGCCGGTGCAGCCGTCACTCGGCTGCCGCGCCTTCGAGCAGTTCGGCCAGCGCATCCGGCTGGCTCTTGAACGCCCGGGCGAACACGTCGCGGTTCTTGGCCATGTAGATACCGGCTTCCTCGACTTGCTGTTCGCTCAGCGACGGTACGGCTTTTTGCAGTACCTCGGCCAGGCGTTCGGCCAGCTCGAGCATCTTGTCGTGACGGTCTGCTTCGGCCTTATCCATGAACAAGCGCTCCGGGTCGCGGCTGCTGCGGTACACCACTTCGACGGCCATTCATCACCTCTGTGCCTTTTTGCTGATGGGGTTGCGGGTAACTGTATTTTTATACAGTACATCGCCAGGCCATCACCCTGCAAACGCAATGATGGCCCGGCAAACTGAAAATCAGCGTAGCCCACAGGTGCCCTGCGGCAATCGGCCGCCTTCCAAGACAGGGGCCGTGGCCCTTTAACTGCATGGCACAAGACCTTCAGCCGTATCTAGGAATCGAACATCGTGAACATCAAATGGGCAGAAAGACTGCGCAAGGGCCTGCACGGCTCCGCCGACTCGCTGGGCAACCTGTGCGTGGAAGCCTTCCACTACCTGGCGCTGTTCGGCATCGGCGCGATCACCGCCTATGCGGCGGTGGTGACCTTCCTGGACATGCTGGGCAAGGGCGGGGTCAGCGTCGATGACATCCTGCTGCTGTTCATCTACCTGGAGCTGGGGGCGATGGTGGGGATCTACTTCAAGACCAACCACATGCCGATCCGCTTCCTGCTCTACGTGGCGATCACCGCATTGACCCGCCTGCTGATCGGCGATGTCTCGCACCACAAGGCGCCGGATGTCGGGCTGCTGTACGTGTGCGGCGGCATCCTGCTGCTGGCCTTCGCCATCCTGGTGGTGCGCTACGCCTCCTACCGCTACCCGTCGACCAAGGCGCTGGATGCCAGTGGCAAGGAAGTGGACGAGAGCAAGTAGCCCTCAGTTGGCAATGCCGGCGGCGGGAAAGCGCTGTTCGCCATGCCAGGTGCGGGTCAGGGCCGCCAGCACCTCAAGTGGGTTCTGCCCCAGCTCGATGGCCAGGCCCAGGCGGATGCTGTCGATGACCCGCTGCAGGCGCACCGGATCGTTGCGCTGGGCCTGGCTGATCAGGCGCCTGGCGACCACGCCGCTGTCGTCGGACAGGGTAAGCATGATGCTGCCGTCCAGGCGCTCGATGCTCAGGTTGACCCGGTACTCGGGGGCGAAGGCGGCGCTGATGTGATCGAAAGGGTTGTTCATGGTGAAACTCTGTCGTTGCTAGTTGAAGAGTCGACCTGGCGGGCATCGCGTTAGTTCACTGCCACTGGTCAATATCCGCGCAAGGCGGTACTCACAAGGATAATTTCACTCTTGCACATACTGCGATAACCTAGCAAACGCTGACGCGCATAACGAATACAAGGATGGAGATGAATATGCGATTCATAGTTGGAAACCCCAATACTTACAGCGGTGGTGACGCGATTGTTCTATTGCCGAATACGGGCTGGAATGACTACCGATTTGTAACAACTTTTTATGCTTATTTGGTGCGGCGTAATGTTTCGGTACGACTGGGAGAAGTCAAGATCGGCTTTGTGCAGCAGGATCCAAGCGTGGCGACTTATAAGGAGCTCGAACCATCATTTACTGCTTTGGGTGAACGTTATTTTTCGCTCGGACAAAATCCGGAGTATTATGAAAACGTTCGCAGGAAGTTAGGGGCGCAGCAGGATGAATTTTTTATTGCGATGAGAGATGTGGCCTATAATGAGCGCGTAGTGCCACAGGTCTATGAGCAGCGTGTTTTTATTGAGTCGTTGTCGAGATTTGTTAGTGAGTCAAGCATAAAAGGTCACTTTAAGAATATCATTGACGCTGGTGTCCAGCCCAGAGATTATGGTTTTATCTATCATCATGACCAACAGGCATACTTGAAGTTCAGCGTCTCTAGTCAGTCGAAACCTCCGAGTAACGTGCATGCTTTGATAGGGCGCAATGGTGTTGGTAAAAGCCATGTGCTGAAAAGGATTGCCCGCTCTATTGATATGTCCGATGGCGTAGTTACCAGCATGGATGGTCGAGATGTCACATCTTCCGACTTTGGGTTGCTGTTGTACTTTTCGCTCGGAATATTTGGTAACCCGCTGGGGGTCGCTGAGTTTGGTGATGATAGGCTAAAACAGGGGAGAACTAAGAAGCGCTATATTGGTATTTATAAGGAGGATGGCTCTTTAAAACGGGTAGATGAAGAGATGGGTATGGAGCTGTCGGAGTCTATCGCGACCTGTGTGTTAGGTTCGGACGTGAAAAAGAGAAAGTGGTTCAGTGCGGTTAGTAGGTTGCAGGTTGGTGTTGATTTTGGTGATTTGGATGTTGCCGCGCTGGTAGATGTTGAAGATAAAAATGAATTGATTCGGCGTGCAATGGAGATGTTCTCCCTGCTGAGTTCGGGGCATGCGACAGTTCTTTTTTACATGACCAAAGTGGTGGAGTTGGTAGAAGATAAAACCATCTGTCTCTTTGATGAACCTGAAAATCACCTTCACCCTCCTCTTTTAGCAGGGTTCATCAGGGTGCTGTCTGAGTTTCTTTCTGAAAGCAACGGTATCGCTATTCTTGCTACTCACTCTCCGGTAGTGTTGCAAGAGATCCCACGTGGTTGTGTGTGGAGAATCGATGGTGTCGGGCAGTTCATGCGGCCGCACATCGAAACGTTTGGCGAGAGTGTGGGGGACATTACAATGGACGTGTTTGACCTCGATAGGCGGCACTCAGGATTCTATGCGCTTTTAAAACAAGATGCTCAAGAGGTTGGCGACTACGAAGGTGTTATGAGTATATATAAAGGCCAGGTAGGTACTGAGGGGCGTTCGGTTGTGCTGTCGTCCTTGCCGCGGGAGCGGTAGCACCATGAAGAAGCATAGTTTCTACGATGTGTTCGAGGCCTGTGTGAACGGTAAGCGATACCGCAACAGGCCGTTGAGCCATAATGATATGCAAATGTATCGTTTCTTGCGGGCCGCTCAGGAAGTTTTTAAGATTCACTATTATTATGGTGGCGCTTATACTTACAAGGATGAAAGTCTCACGTTTGGCTGGCAGAAGAGTCGATTTGTGGCGCTGTATGAGGAGCAACTCTCCAATAAAAGGGCAGCAGGGCGAAAGTATTATGATGTACTGGTAAGGCTGGCGCCTGATAATAAGTGTCAGGTCTGCTTGCTCGGAAAAGTAGAGAGTTTGGATCATTTTTTGCCCAAGGAATCATATCCTTCGCTATCGATCTCACCCTATAATCTGGTCCCCTGTTGTCTTGGTTGTAATGGTGTGAAGTCGACCTTTAAACCATCCTCGCCAAAGAGGCAAGCTATACATTATAAGTTTGACGATATTTTCAGCTCGGACTGGCTGCAGGGTGAGTATGACTGCGTCAATAGAAAGGTTGTTTTCAGTCCCAATACCTGCTTGTACCCAGAGGGTTCGGTAGCTCACGCTAGAATTGCAACGCATATGGAGGTTCACGGGTTGCACTCGGTGTACGAACTTGAGGCGCTGAGGAAAACTCGAGAAATGGTGGCGTATGCCAAGGTAGAGGGCATTAGCTTGGAGGAACATATCCATTCCGAATTGAGCAAGCTCGCAGATAATGCCAGGTTTTACCCGCGTGCGCGGCATACGTTCGATCATTGGAAATGGGTGACATGTAAAGCGCTTCTAGCGTCTTCAGTGTTTATGCAGAGTGACTATCAATGGTTCGAGAATATGAAGAGATACTACCTTCCTAGTGAAGGTTTTGAGGGGCTGTGACACACTTTGCCCTGTATGTTTTTAGCAGAGACCAGTGTGTTAAACGCCCGGCAATTGGCCGGGCGTTGTTCACCCTTCGACGTTCTCAGGCATCGGGGTCAGCTAACTCCAGGGCACCGCGCTTGCTGCGCAACTTACCGTAGAAATGCTCCAGGGCGTGGTTCAGTTTGCTGGCGGCGCCATCGACGGCATGTTCCAGCGAGGTGGCGGTGTGGGTCACTGAAATCGGCTGGTGGCCTTTCGGGCGAGCCTCCATCTGGCAGCGTTTGTCGTGGGGACCGGGCTTGGCGCCGTTTTCGTCACGCAGGTGGACTTCAATGCGGGTGAGGTCGTCCTCGTAACGTTCGAGGCTGCTTTGCAGGGTACTGCGGACCCATTGGTCGAGACGGATGTTGCCTTCGATGTGGTTGCTGCTGTTGACCTGGATTTGCATGATTCAATCCTTATTCAGCTTGCTCGCGAGAGGCGTGCCTAGGCCACTGAGGACGTTGGGTTTTCTGCGCCTCTTGACTCTAAAGTCAGGCAACCGCCGGACGAATTCAAGCCCTTTTGCAAAATAAATTTCCTGTTGCAAATCGGCCCGCTCGCAGCGATACCTGCCGATCACTGCAATCAATGATGCTGTGACACTCACCTGGCGGCCCCTAAGCTCGGGCGCATCACTTCATCCCTCGGGAGCGCCGCATGTCCAGCAACCCTCTGTTCCAGCCCTTCACCCTCGGCTCCCTCGACCTGCCGACCCGCGTGGTCATGGCGCCGATGACCCGTACCTTGTGCCCCGGCGGCGTGCCCCACGACGACGTGGTCGAGTACTACCGCCGCCGCGCCGCCGCCGGTGTCGGCCTGATCATCACCGAGGGCACCACGGTCGGGCACAAGGCCGCCAACGGCTACCCCAACGTGCCGCGCTTCCACGGTGAGGATGCCCTGGCCGGCTGGAAACGCGTGGTCGAGGCCGTGCATGCCGAGGGCGGGCGCATCGTGCCGCAGCTCTGGCACGTGGGCAGTGTGCGCCGCCTGGGCACCGAGCCGGACGCCAGCGTTCCGGGTTATGGCCCGAGCGGCAAGGAAAAGGACGGCCAGGTGCTGGTCCACGGCATGAGCCGGGAGGATATCCGCGAGGTGATCGCCGCCTTCGCACAGGCGGCGCGCGACGCCCAGGCCATCGGCATGGACGGCGTGGAGATCCATGGCGCCCACGGCTACCTGATCGACCAGTTCTTCTGGGACGCCAGCAATCGTCGCGATGACGAGTACGGCGGTGACCTGGCAGGGCGCTCGCGCTTCGCCATCGAACTGATCCAGGCCGTGCGCGCAACCGTCGGCCCGGATTTCCCGATCATCCTGCGTTTCTCGCAATGGAAGCAGCAGGACTACAGCGCGCGCCTGGTGCAAACCCCCGAGGCCCTGGCGGCCTTCCTCAAGCCCCTGTCCGAGGCGGGCGTGGATATCTTCCACTGCTCCACCCGGCGCTTCTGGGAACCGGAGTTCGAGGGCAGCGAGCTTAACCTCGCCGGCTGGACCCGCCAGCTCACCGGCAAGCCGACCATCACCGTGGGCAGTGTCGGCCTGGACGGCGAGTTCCTGCAGTTCATGGTCGCCACCGACAAGGTGGCCAAGCCCGCCAGCCTCGAAGGACTGCTGCGCCGCTTGCAGGACCAGGAGTTCGACCTGGTGGCCGTCGGCCGCGCCCTGCTGGTGGACGCCGAGTGGGCGCGCAAAGTGCGGGAGGGGCGTGAGGACGCCGTGCTGCCGTTCAGCCGTGAGGCGCTGACGACCCTGGCTTGATCACCAGTGGCGGGACCTGTTCGCGGGCGGCCTGCGGCTCGCGGCAGGCACTGTACAGGTAGCCCTCGAACTGCTCGACGATCGCCGGCCAGCCCTGACGGCTGGCGTGCTGGCGGGCGTTCAGGCGCACCCGGCGCAGGGTTTCGCCTTCTTCCAGCAACCAGCAGGCGGCGTCGATGAACGCCGCCTGGTCCCCCGGCATGGCCAGGGCGCCGCTGTGGCCGTGGCGGATATGCTGGGCGGCGGCGGCCTCGTCGTAGGCTACTACGGCCAGTCCCGAGGCGAGCGCCTCGAGCACGACGTTGCCGAAGGTTTCGGTCAGGCTCGGGAACAGGAACAGGTCGCCGCTGGCGTAGTGCTCGGCCAGCACCTCGCCGCGTTGCGCGCCACAGAACACGGCATCGGGCAGTTGCTGTTCGAGCTGGCCACGCATCGGGCCGTCGCCGACGATCACCAGGCGCAGCCGCCGCTGCGGATAAGCCTCGCCCAGCGCCTCCATGCACGGGCGCAGCAGGGCCAGGTTCTTCTCCGCGGCCAGGCGCCCGACATGCAGCACGGCAATGTCATCCACACCCAGCCCCCACTGCTCGCGCAGGGCCTGACTGCGCCGTGCCGGATTGAACAGGCTGGCGTCGACCCCGCGGGCCATCAGGCCGAGCCGTTCGAAGCCGCGGCGCTCCAGCTCCAGGCGCTGGCTGGCGCTGGGCACCAGGGTGATGGCGGTGCGCCGATGGAACCAGCGCAGGTAGTGGGTGAGCAGCCGCGACAGCAGGCCCAGGCCATATTGTCCCGAGTACTGCGGGAAGTTGGTGTGAAAGCCGCTGACCACCGCCACGCCCAGGCGCCGGGCGGCGCGCAGGGCGCTCAGGCCCAACGGCCCTTCGGTGGCGATGTACAGCACGTCCGGGCGTTGCCGACGCCAGCGGCGCCACAGCTTGTGCATCGACACCTCGCCCCATTGCAGGCCAGGGTAGCCCGGCAATGGCCAACCCCTGCACAGCAGCAGGGCCTCGTCGTTGCCGACCCCGTTGTCGGTGGCCTGGCGCGGGCGGATCAGCTCCACCTGGTGGCCGCGCAGGCGCAGCCCTTCGCTGAGGCGGCCAAGGGTGTTGGCCACGCCATTGATCTCGGGTGGGAAGGTTTCGCTGACCAGGGTGATACGCAGGGACGGTGTGCTCATGGGAAAAAGTCTGGGCCGCCCCCGTTGCGCCCATGTGACGACTTTGTGACGTGCGCATGACGCCTGATTTCCGGCACTGGCACCCGTTTGAATATTTCCTTGCAGCGCACTCAAGAACCCTCGTCACGCAGCCGATGCAGAGGCATTCGACTACAGGAATTCGCTCCGGGAGAGCGGCCATGTTCAACAGCAAACTGAAGAAAGAAATCCAGCAACTGCGCGAAGAACTGATGTCCATCGAGCAGGTCAAGAACAGCCTCGACAGCGAGATGCTGGTGCTCCAGCTCGACCCCCAGGGACGCATCGAGTCGGTCAACAGCAACTTCGAGGCCGAGATGGGCTACCGCGCCGAGCAACTGATCGGTCGCAACATCGAAGAGATCGTGCCGACGCATGTGAAGAAGCTCGATTTCTACCAGCGCATGAAGCACGCCATCACCCGTGGCGAGCACCTCAATGGCGCCTTCCGTCTGCTGCGCGGCAACGGTGACGAGGCCTGGCTACGTTCGATCCTGCAGCCGGTCAAGGACAGCCAGGGGCGTATCAAGTACTTCTCCCTGCACTCCAGCGACCTGACCCGCACCATCGAGACCTCCCGCGAGCACGAGAGCCTGATCAAGGCGCTGATGCGCTCCACCGCGGTGATCGAGTTCAACCTCGAAGGCCAGGTGCTGACCGCCAACGACCGCTTCCTGCAGACCATGGGCTACAGCCTGGAACAGATCCGTGGCAAGTATCACCGGATTTTCTGCGAGCCGGAGGAGGCCAACTCTGCGGCCTACCAGGAGTTCTGGAACCGGCTGCGCCGTGGCGAGTTCGTCGCCGAGCGTTTCAAGCGCATCGACGCCCATGGCCGCGTGGTCTGGCTGGAAGCCTCGTACAACCCGATCATCGACGCCCATGACGTGCTGTACAAGGTGGTCAAGTTCGCCACCGTGATCACCGATCAGGTCAACCAGGAACTGGCCGTGGCCCAGGCCGCCGACATCGCCTACACCACCTCGCTGGAGACCGACGACAGTGCACGCAAGGCCACCGATGTGGTGACCCAGACCGTCGAGGTGATGCGTGGCCTGGAAGGTTCTATGCAGGACGCCGCCGATGGCATCCAGGCGCTGGACAAGCAGTCGAAGGTGATCGGCGCGATCATCAAGACCATCAGCGACATCGCCGGGCAGACCAACCTGCTGGCGCTCAACGCCGCCATCGAGGCGGCCCGCGCCGGCGAGCAGGGGCGTGGCTTTGCCGTGGTCGCCGACGAAGTGCGCCAGCTGGCCTCGCGCACCAGCAGCGCCACCGAGGAGATCGCCAAGGTGGTGCAGCAGAACGAACAGTTGGCCCAGGCTGCGGTGGACATCATCGACACCAGCAAGCGCCAGGCCGAGCAGGGCCTGGCCCTGGCCGCCGATACCGGAGGGGTGATCGTCGAGATCCAGGAAGGTGCGAAGAAGGTGGTGGATGCGGTGGGGCAGTTTTCCAGTCAGTTGAGCCACTGACCGAGCTTAAGCCATCGCGGGGCAAGCCCGCTCCCACGCATTCCGCGTGGGAGCAGGCTTGCCCCGCGATGGCTTCATTCAGGTACGCTCACGCACCCAGAACAACGTCGCCCCGGCCACCGCCGCCGGCATCATCAGCACGTTGACTCCCGGAATCATCAGCGCCAGGTAGGTGATCCCGCCAAAGCCCATCGATTGCCAGCGCTTCTGGCGCAACCAGGCCAGCATGTCCTGCCAGCTCATCTTGTTGTTGTCCGCCGGGTAGTCGATGTACTGGATGGCCATCATCCAGATACCGAACACCAGCCACAGCGGCGCGGCGATCACGTTCACCACCGGGATGAACGAGAGGATGAACAAGCCGATGGCCCGCGGCAGGAAGTAGCCCAGTTTGCGCATCTCGCGGCTGAAGGTGCGTGGCACCATGGCCACCAGCTCGGCCCAGCTGAACGGCGGGAAGGTGTCCTGGCCGCGCACCACCACCTCGACCTTTTCCGCCAGGAAGCCGTTGAACGGCGCGGCGATGACGTTGGCCAGCAGGGTGAAGGTGAAGAACACCATCAACAGCACCAGGGCGACGAACAGCGGCCACAGGATGTAGGTGAGAAAGCTTAGCCAGTCGGGCAGGGTGGGCATCAGCGCATCGACCCACAGGCTGAACTGATGGCCGGCGAAGTAGATCAGGCCGCCGAACAGCAGCAGGTTGACCGCCAGGGGCAGCAGCACGAACAGGCGCAGGCTCGGGCTCAGGACCAGTTTCAGGCCCTCGCGCAGGTACTGGGGGCCGGACAGGACGGGGGCTTGCATCGGAATGCTCCGCTTGAGGAAAACGCGCTGACCTTACCGAGTTTGGCGCGCCGACGAAAGGCACCGCGCATCTGGGAAACGGCGTGTAACAAAGCATTGGCACAATGGCTGGCGGATAGAGACTGTCTATAAGGTGGATTGTCGAAGGATATTTCCTTAATCTCTGCGGCCTCGCTACAGTGCGCTCAACTTTTTCGGTTTTGGACCAACGCGTTGTAGCCTTCCCCAAGTGCTGCGTGGGTCCCTTTTAATTCCAGCTGGCGCAACCGGCACCTATGATGCCGGCCCCGTGCGGCCCGCTCGACAGGAGTTCGACATGTCTGAAGTACGTCATTCGCGCGTCATCATTCTCGGTTCCGGCCCTGCCGGTTACAGCGCCGCGGTGTACGCCGCCCGCGCCAACCTCAAGCCGCTGCTGATCACCGGCATGCAGGCCGGTGGCCAGCTGACCACCACCACCGAAGTCGACAACTGGCCGGGCGACCCCCACGGCCTGACCGGCCCGGCCCTGATGCAGCGCATGCAGGAGCACGCCGAGCGCTTCGAGACCGAGATCGTCTTCGACCATATCAACGCCGTCGACCTGGCCAACAAGCCGTTCACCCTGCAGGGTGACAGCGGCACCTACACCTGCGACGCGCTGATCGTCGCCACCGGCGCCAGCGCCCGCTACCTGGGCCTGCCGTCGGAAGAGACTTTCATGGGCAAGGGCGTGTCGGCCTGCGCCACCTGCGACGGTTTCTTCTACCGCAACAAGCCGGTCGCCGTGGTCGGTGGCGGCAACACCGCCGTGGAAGAAGCACTGTACCTGGCCAACATCGCCAGCAAGGTGACCCTGGTACACCGCCGCGACACCTTCCGCGCCGAGAAGATCCTGATCGACAAGCTGCACGCCCGTGTCGCCGAAGGCAAGATCGAGCTCAAGCTCAACGCCACCCTGGACGAAGTGCTGGGTGACAACATGGGCGTGACCGGTGCGCGCCTGAAGAATAACGACGGCAGCTTCGACGAAATCAAGGTCGACGGCGTGTTCATCGCCATCGGCCACACCCCGAACACCTCGCTGTTCGAAGGCCAGCTGACCCTGAAGGACGGCTACCTGGTGGTCCACGGCGGCCGTGAAGGCAACGCCACCGCCACCAACGTCGAGGGCGTGTTCGCCGCCGGCGACGTGGCCGACCACGTCTACCGCCAGGCCATCACCTCGGCTGGCGCCGGCTGCATGGCGGCCCTGGACGTCGAGCGTTACCTGGACGGCCTGGCCAACGCCTGAGTCGGTACCACAGCATGAAAAAACCGGCCCTTTGGCCGGTTTTTTCATGCCTTGAATCTGCTGTGCCTTTACTGGCCTCTTCGCGGGTAAACCCGCTCCCACAGGGGCACCGCGCTTCTGTGGGAGCGGGTTTACCCGCGAAGAGGCCAGTAAAGGCGCCAAGTCTCTTAAAGGCTCAGGCGCATCGACAGGTCCACCGCCTTCACATCCTTGGTCATCGCGCCGATCGAGATGTAGTCGACGCCGGTCTCGGCGATCACCCGCAGGGTGGTCTCGTTGACGCCGCCGCTGGCCTCCAGCTTGGCCTTGCCGGCGGTGATGCGCACCGCTTCGCGCATCTCGTCCAGGGTCAGCTCGTCGAGCATGACGATATCGGCCCCGGCCGCCAGCGCCTGGCGCAGTTCGTCCAGGCTTTCCACTTCGATTTCGACCGGCTTGCCCGGGGCGATGCGGTGCGCCGCCGTCACGGCCTCGGCCACGCCACCGCTGGCGGCGATATGGTTTTCCTTGATCAGGAAGGCGTCGTACAGGCCGATGCGGTGGTTGTGGCAGCCGCCGCAGGTGACCGCGTACTTCTGCGCCAGGCGCAGGCCGGGCAGGGTCTTGCGGGTGTCGAGCAGACGCACCTGGGTGCCTTCCACCAGGTCGGCCAGGAAGCGCGCGCGGGTGGCCACGCCCGAAAGCATCTGCAGGAAGTTCAGCGCCGTGCGCTCGCCGCTGAGCAGCGAGCGCGCCGGGCCTTCGAGGTGGAACAGCACCTGGTTGGCCGTGGCCCGCTCGCCGTCGGCCACCTGCCAGTGCACCGCCACCCGTGGGTCGAGCTGGCGGAATACCGTATCGACCCAGGCGGTGCCGGCGATCACGCAGTCCTCGCGGGTGATGATGGTCGCCTTGGCCAGGCGCTCGGCCGGGATCAGCTGGGCGGTGATGTCGCCGCTGCCGATGTCCTCGAGCAGCGCGCGGCGCACGTTGGCTTCGATTTCGGCGGTCAGGTCGGCGAGGCGTAGGTTCGGCATGGTCGGCTCCACAAGCTAGGTGCCGGCGATTATAGGGCAGGGGGGCTTCGTGTACAGCCGTCGGTCCGATGACCTTTGGTCAGGCGGTTTGAGCATTCTTGCGAACGCACTGTCAGTTGAGGCGTGCGAAAGGCGTGCTGGCAGCTATCAGTGTTTTCACTGATAATAGCGCCCAGTATTTGGCGTCATAGCTTTGACGATTCCCTTCCAGTCGAACAACGTAACATCCAGCAAGGAGTCCGGGATGCATGATGAAGGCAAGGTGGTGCCCCTGGCGGCCGCCATCGACCGGGGTGCGCGCGCGCCCTCGCCATGCCTTCCCGTGCTGCTCCTGCAGGTGCGCGACAAGGCCGCCCTGCAATTGCGCCAGGGCTTGCAGGCGCTGTTCGACAATGCCGATGACACCCTGTTCGAAATGGCCGACAAGGCCAGTGGTCGCCTCGACCAGAACCTGTATTTCGAAGCCATGCGCGACCTGCGCCTCAAGCGCAAGAGCATCGAGCGGGGTTTCCTCGACACCTTCTACGAGGCCTTCGCCCGCATCGGCCAGGGCGACGGGCTCGAGTCCCTGGTCAGGGCGCAGACGCTGGACAAGCCGTCGCTGGAGCGCTCGGTGGCCGTGCAGGCCATGGTCGACCGGGTGCTGTCCCGCGACGGCTTTTTGCTGGAGCAACTGAACCTGCGCTTCACCACGCTGCTGGAGCTGCCGCTGACCAGCGCAGGCAATCCCCTGGGCCCCGGCAACCTGTGTGGCTACTTCCTGGACGCCGGGCGCAACCTCGGGGTCGGCGCCAGCGTCAAGATGGTGCTGCTCAAGCTGTTCGAGCGCTACGTGCTGCGCGACCTCGACCTGCTCTACGGCGAAGCCAGCCAGTTGCTCGCCAGCGCCGGTGTGCTGCCGGAGCTGATGCCCGCCCCGCGGCGCCGCGCCGAGGACCGGCGCAGCATCGCCCGGCGCGTCCCGGCCAGCCCGGCGCTGGGCGGCATGTCCGACTCCGCCGGCCAGGCCTTCTTCGCCTCGGTGCAGACGCTGCTGGCGCCGGTGCGCGGGCGTGTCGCGCCGCGGCTGCAGGCGGCCGGATCCGCGCAGCCGACCAGCACCGGCGACCTGCTGCGCCTGCTCACCCACCTGCAGCACTATGTACCGGCCCCCGGCGAGCCGGATGACTTCAACCTCGGCCAGCAGCTGGAGCAGTTGTTGCTGCGGGTCAGCGTGCGCAGCGGCACGCGGCGACGGATCGCCACCGACGACGAGGACACGATCAACCTGGTCGACCTGCTGTTCGCCTACATCCAGGGCGACGACAACCTGCCGGCCAGCCTGCGGGCGCTGATCGCCCGCCTGCATATCCCGGTGCTCAAGGTCGCGCTGATCGACAAGGGCATGTTCAGCCGCGCCAGCCACCCGGCGCGGCGCCTGCTCAACGAGATCGCTGCCGTGGCCATCGGCTGGGAGAGCGATGCCGAGGGGCTGCGCGACAGCCTGCACCTGCGGGTCGAGCGTATCGTCCAGCGCCTGCTCAATGACTTTTCCGACGACTGCGCGGTGTTCAACGAGCTGCTCGATGAGTTTCTCGCCTTCAGCCAGGACGAGCGCCGACGCAACGAACTGCTCGAGCAGCGCACCCGCGATGCCGAGGAGGGCCGTGCCCGTACCCTGCAAGCCCGCCAGCGGGTACAGCAGGAGTTGAACGACCGCCTGCATGGCCGGGTGCTGCCGCAGGTGGTGGTGCAGATGCTTGTGCAGTCCTGGAGCCAGGTGCTGCTGCTGGCCTGGCTGAAGCAGGGCGAGGCCTCGGCGGCCTGGGCCGACGCCCTGGCGACAGTGGACGACCTGCTGGTCAGCATTGCCCCGTACCGTGAGCCACAGCGCCTGCTGGAGCAGGTGCCGGGCCTGCTCAAGGCGCTGCGCGACGGCCTGGCGGGGGTGGCGCTGGACTCCGCCGCCACGCGTGATTTCTTCCTGCAACTGGAGAAACTGCACCTGCGTGCCTGTGGTGGCACGCCGGAGCCGGACGCCGCATTGGATGAAGTGTGGCTGGAGGAGGCTATCGTGCTGGCGGTCAGCGACGAGTCCGCCCTTGCCCCTGGCCTGCCGCTCGACGACCAGGAGCCGGCATTGCGCCAGGTGCAGCGCCTGCAGGTCGGCAACTGGGTCGAAGTGATGGACGACGACGAGCCACTGCGCTGCAAGCTGGTGGCGCGCATCGACAGCAATGATCGCCTGGTCTTCACCAACCGCACCGGCATGAAGGTACGCGAATGGAACCGCATGGGCCTGGCCCTCGCCCTGCGCCGTGGCGAGGTGCGCCTGCTGGACGACGGCCTGCTGTTCGAGCGGGCGCTGGAAGCGGTGTTGGAGCAGCTGCGTGGGCAGCAGGCGCAGTAACGCTGACTTTCCCTGCACAATCATTTACATGCAAGCGCCGCCCGCCCACGGCATACTGGGCACCTGTCTCGGGCGTCATTTCAGGATCTGCACCATGCAATTGGACCGTGCGACCGGCTGGTTCACCGGCGTCAGCCACTGCCCCTCGCCGAACTTCAACGCCCGCCCCGAGGGCGAGGCCATCGCGCTGCTGGTCATCCACAACATCAGCCTGCCACCGGCCTGCTTCGGCACCGGCAAGGTGCAGCAGTTCTTCCAGAACCGCCTGGACCCGAACGAGCACCCTTACTTCGCCACCATCAACCACCTGACCGTCTCGGCGCACCTGTTCGTCGAGCGCGATGGCGCGGTGACCCAGTTCGTTTCGTTGCTCGACCGCGCCTGGCATGCCGGCGTGTCGCGCTTCGGCGAGCGCGAGGGCTGCAACGATTTTTCCATCGGCATCGAACTGGAAGGCACCGACGAGCTGCCCTACACCGATGCCCAGTACGCCACCCTGGAGCGGCTGACCCGCGAGATCCGCGCGGCATGGCCTGTGATCGACGCCCAGCGCATCTGTGGCCACAGCGATATCGCCCCGCAGCGCAAGACCGATCCGGGGCCGGCCTTCGACTGGCCGCGCTACCGGGCCGCGCTGCAACGCAACGAGGACAAGGCATGAGTTTTCTGGTGTTGGTGCTGGCGCTGTGGGTCGAGAAGTTCTCGGCCCTGCGCCAGCGGTTGCAACGCGATGGCTTCTACCTGGGCGAGCTGGTGCGCCTGGAGCGCAGCGGCAAGGTCCATCCCTGGTGGACGCTGGGCATCCTGGTCCTGGCGCCGGTGGCGCTGCTCGCGCTGCTGCTGCATGTGCTGGAGCCGGTGGCCTACGGCCTGCTGGCGTTGCCGGTGCACCTGCTGGTGCTGGTCTACAGCCTGGGTCGCGGCGATGTGAAGGCGGCGCTCGGGCCGTTTCGCGACGCCTGGCGCCGTGGTGACGACCAGGCTGCGCTGCATGTGGCCGAACGCGACCTGGGCCTGGCCGCCGACGATGCCCAGAGCCTGATCACGCGGGTCCAGGGCCACCTGCTGTGGCAGGCCTACCAGAGCTTCTTCGCGGTGATCTTCTGGTACTTCCTGCTCGGCCCGGGCGCGGCGCTGGCCTACCGCCTGCTGGCGCTGACCATGGACCACAGCCGCCAGCCGGCGTTGCAGACCCTGGCCGGGCAATTGCGCCATGCCATGGACTGGCTGCCGGTGCGGGTGATGACGGTGAGCTTCGCCCTGGTCGGCAACTTCGTCGCGGTGACCCGGGTGATGTTGCACGAGTTGCTCGACTGGCACGTCAGCGCCGGGCACCTGGTGGCCAAGGTCGGTCGGGTGGCCGACGACATTCCCGAGGAGGAGGACCGCCAGCGAGGCCTGGAGCGCCTGGACAGCCTGTGGGAGCTGCTGCTGCGCTGCGCCGTGTTGTGGTATGCCTGCTTCGCCCTGTGGACCGTGCTGGTCTGAGCCGTTCATCAACGCGTTGGTTGCTTAACCATAAGTTACAAACCTTGATTCCAATCTGCGCTATACAAAGCCACTGGCCCTAGATGGCCTTGTGCTACCCCGCAGAACAACAAGAATTCAAGGAGGTGACCTGTGAAGCGTCTGCTCTATCCGGCCATCGCACTGATGAACCGGCTGAGCTTCGGCATGAAGTTCAGCCTGATCAGCGTCCTGTTCTTCCTGCCCATGCTGGTCACCAGCTTTTACCTGGTCCGCGACGCCTACAACCAGCTGCAGGCCACCCGCGGCGAACTCCAGGGGCTGGCGCCGCTGTCCGAGAGCCTGGCCCTGCGCGGGGACCTGGAGACCCTGGGCAACCTGCTGCAGATCAACGCCGTATTAGGCCAATCGGGTCAGGCCGGCGATGTGGAAAGCCGCATCGCCGGTCTGCAGGACAAGGTCCAGGCCCGGCTCGACGGCCTCAAGGGCAATGATCCGGCGCTCGAGGCCAAGCGTGTCGAGCTGGCCGAGGCCTTTGCCCGCGCCCGTGAGGAAAGCTCGCTGCAGAACAAGGCGGCGCTGTTCGACAAGCTGCTGGCCCAGGCCCAGGTGCTGGGCAAGCTGGTCGCCAGCCAGTCGGGCTTGAACCAGGACAGCCAGGCCTCGGTGCGTCAGCTGAGCGAGCTGGTCGGCAACGCCACGGCGCAGGTCACCCAGGCCCTGGGCGAGGGCCGGGCGATGGGCGCGGTGGCCCTCGGCCGCGGCTTCATGGATTCCTCGGGCAGCGCGCGCTTCGAAGACTTGCTGCAGCGTCTGGAGCGGCTGTCCGCCGACTATGCCATCCGCCTGGATGACGTCCTGGCCAGCGATGCCGGGCTCAAGGCCGCGCTGAACAGCGACGCCCAGGCCAGCCAGGCCACGGTCAAGCAGGCCGCGACCCTGTTCGAGGACCAGGTGGTGGTAGCCGAGACCCTGGATGCGCCTTGGGCAGGTTTCTACCAGCAGACCAGCGACCTGATGGCGCAAACCTACCGCTTCAACGACGCCGTCCTCGCCCACCTGCACGGCCAACTGGAAGAGCGCCTGGGCGAGCACCGCCTGCGCACGATCGCGCTGGTCGCGGCCCTGGCCACGGTGTTCGCGCTGATCGTCTACCTCTACGGTGGCTTCTACGTCTCCACCCGGGAAACCCTCGGCAACCTGGGCAACGCCATGGACAAGGTCGCCGCCGGCGACATGACCATCAGCTTCAAGGCCAACAGCCAGGACGAGCTCGGCGAGTTGGGGCGTGGCTTCAACGAGACGGTGCGGCGTATCCGCGGGTTGATCGAGCAGGTCGGCAAGACCGTGACCACGGTCGAGGAACAGGCCGGGCAGGTGCTGTCGGTGTCGAGCCGCAGCAACCAGGCGGTCAGTGGCCAGCGCGAGCAGATCGAGCAGGTGGCCACGGCGATGAACCAGATGAGCGCCACCGCGCAGGAGGTCGCCCGCAGCGCCGCCCTGGCCGCCGAAGGCGCGCAACGGGTCAACCACGAGAGCGCTTCGGGCCGCGACCTGGTGGAAAGCCAGCAGGGCAGCATCGCCCGCCTGGCCGGCGAGATCGACCAGAGCGTGGCGGCGGTGAACCAGCTGGCGGGCGACAGCCAGGCCATCGGCCGGGTGCTGGAAGTGATCCGCAGCATCGCTGAGCAGACCAACCTGCTGGCCCTCAACGCCGCCATCGAGGCAGCCCGGGCCGGCGAGCAGGGCAGGGGCTTCGCCGTGGTCGCCGACGAAGTGCGGACCTTGGCCAGGCGCACCCAGGACTCCACCGAAGAGATTGCGCAGATGATCCAGCGCCTGCAGGATGGCGTGGGCGCGGCGGTGCGGGTGATGGGCAGCAGCCACCAGATGGCTGCCGGCACCGTGGACGAGGCGCGTCAGGTGCAACAGGCCCTGGGCAATATCCTCGGCGCGGTGGGCGGGATCGTCGAGCAGAACCAGCAGATCGCCGCCGCCGTCGAGCAGCAGACCGCCGTAGCCCACGACATCGACCAGAACATCGTTGCGATCAACCGCGCGGCACAGGACACCACCGAGGGCGCCTGCCAGACCGAAGACGCCAGCCGGGCGTTGTCGGCGCAGGTGGTGGAGCTCAAGCGGTTGATCGGGGCGTTTCGGGTCTAAGCAGTGGCATTGAAAAACCGACGCAAGTCGGTTTTTCGTTTGGGGTGTCTCAGGGGGAGGATTGGCGGGCTTCGTAATGACGGGTCTGGTAAGGCAGCAGGGCTTGCGCTTTCAAACCGAGCCCTTCATCAAGTCCCCAGGATGCTGCCAATTCATCACGGCGCTTGCGTACAGCACTCTGTGGCTGGGCAATTGGCATGGCATAAGGAAACAGCTCAAGTGCATGGCGGGTATCCATGACTCGGTGAACTGACGCACAGGAAAAACGCGTCAGCTTTTCCAGCAAGTAACCCACTCGACGGACCTGAAGCTCATCGGGGTGGCGGCTAAGAAATACTCGGGCAGCGCCGACCAGGTCGACATCCGAATACCAGACAGCCTGTGCCACACGGACAAGGGTCGAATCATCCGCTTGACTCAGAGGGAACCTGGCAAGCTTGTTCAGGGCGGATGTAAAGAGGTTGTCGTCAAGACGCTTCGCCATCTTCGGGCTCCAGGAAGTCTCGCAAGAGATGGGTCAATACGGTAGTCGGTGGCTCCTTGGAACCAACATACACATCGATTGCCTCCAGTGCCAGCCGCCGTAGCTCAGTGGTCAGGATCAGGCCAGACCGCAATAGCGCGTGAATGTCGCTCAGGTCCTGTTCGGTCGCCCTGGCCAGCTTTGATATGGCGATGTCGACCGGAGCTGCGATACGAACATGCAAGGGGGAGGTTTCCGGGAACTCTGCCAATGGCAGGCTGCGATCCAGGTAGTCTTCGTGGATCGGCCCGAAAGTGGTGGTGTAATGCAGGTCGTAGTGCAGTTCCAGCACTCGTCCGGACTGGACGTCGAAGAAAGCCTGGGGCACCTCGGCAAGCAGAGCTTGCAGGTCGAAGTGCTCGGCAAGGCTGGTCTCGTAACATTCGCCATCGACATCCATGGACACGCGATGATGGGTGTAGAGATGGACGGCACACCCACCGAAGATGATGATTTTCAATGCGCCTGGCCCGGCTTGCTCTTGTGCCAGTTCCGCCTCTACTGACTTGAACATGGAAATCAGGGCTTGTCCCAGATCGCTGTGGGTGTTCGGGCGTGGAGGCATCAAATCCAGGCTGTCCATTGGCAACTTTGGTTTCCTGTTGATCAGCACAAAGCCTTGCCTGAGCGATGTGCACTCAAGCGCATTTAATGCATCAATCTATTGGGTAGGCCGAGGTACCGGAAACAGGAGAGTGGCTTCTGGATGTTGCCAACGGGCAGGCTTGAACAGCGGTGGTTACCAGCCAAATAGTGCGCAGGCGTTGTGGCTGCTGGCCTCGGCCAATTGCTCGACATCAACGCCGATAACTTCAGCCAGGGCCTGTGCAATTTCTGGTAAATATTCCGGACTGTTGCGCTGCCCTGGGAACATCGCCGGCGCCATGTCCGGCGCGTCGGTCTCCAGCACCACGCTGTCCAGTGGCAGCCGTGGCAGGGTCTTGCGCAGGCGCAATGCCTGGGGCCAGGTGCCGGCGCCGCCGAGTCCCAGCTTGAAGCCGAGCTTGATGTACTCCCGCGCCTCCTCGTAGCTGCCGGCAAAGGCATGGATGATCCCCGCCCGCGCCGGCTTGTAGCGCTTGAGCGTGGCGATCACCTGGGCGTGGCTGCGGCGTACGTGCAACAGCGACGGCAGCTCGAAGTCGCAGGCCAGTTGCAGCTGGGCCTCGAACAACGCCTGCTGGCGCGTTGGGTCCAGCTCGGGCAGGTAGAAGTCCAGGCCGAACTCACCCACCGCGCACAGCCGCGGATCGCCGCGCAGGCGTTCCAGCCAGTCGCGCAGCTGCACCAGGTGTTCAGGGCGGTGCTGCTCGAGGTAGATCGGGTGCAGCCCCAGCGCCGCGTACACGCCTTCGTTGGCGCAGGCCAGGTCCCAGACCCGCTGGAAATTGTCCTGGTGCACCCCCAGCACCACCATGCGCTCCACCCCGCGCGCCGCCGCGTTGGCCAGCAGGCGCGGGCGGTCGGCGTCGAAATCGGGGAAGTCGAGGTGGGTGTGGGTGTCGATCAGGCGCATGTTCAGGCCTTGGCGATCCGTTGCTTGAAGGTACGGCCAATGGCGTGCACACCGGGCTCGTAGCGCTTGTCCTCGATGGCGGCCAGGGCCAGTTCCAATGCGGTGGCGGCGATCAGGCCGTGCTGCTGGGCCATGGCGTTGACCGGCAGCGGCAGGAAATCGAGCAACTGGTTGTCGCCGAAGGTGCCCAGTTGCAGCTCGCGCGAATCCTCCGGGCGCGCCTGGAGCGTGTCGAACACGCCCTGCAGCAGCACGTAGGAGGTGGTCACCAGGGCATCCGGCAGACCGCCCAGTTCATCGATCAGTTGCTGCATCAGGCGCTGGCCGCATTCACGGCTGAAGGCCTCGCCCTGGTAGCGCCGCACGTCGCCGTCGAAGCCTTGCAGGGCCTCGTCGAAGCCACCGGCGCGGGCTTGGCTCACCGACAGCTCGGGGCGGGCGCCGATCAGGGCGATGCTGCGTGGGCGGGTTTTCAGCAGGCTTTGAGCCAGCTGGCGGCTGGCGTCACGATCGTCGCTGATCACCGAGCAGAAATGCGCCGGGTCCAGGCGTCGGTCGATGGCGATCACCGGCAGACCCTTGGCCTGCAGCTCGCGGTAGCTGTCGTCCTCCGGCGGCAGGCAGCTGGCGACGAACAGCGCATCGCAGCGTCGGGCGCGGAACAGCTGCTGCAACTGGCGTTCGCTGTCGGGCTGGTCGTCGCTGCTGGCGATCAGCAGCTGGTAGCCACGGGCACGGGCGCCTTGCTCCAGTTGCTTGGCGATGCGGGCGTAGCTGGGGTTCTCCAGATCCGGGAGAATGAAGCCCAGGGTGCGCGTGTGGCGGCTGCGCAGGCCGGCGGCCTGGGGGTTGGGCGTGAAGCCGTGGGCCTCGACCACCGCACGCACGCGCTCGACGGTGCTGTTGCTGATGCGCTGCTGTTCGGCCTTGCCATTGATGACGTAGCTGGCGGTGGTCACGGACACACCGGCCAGACGGGCGATATCGCTGAGTTTCACCGAATTTTCCTTATTGTTTCCGGGACTGGCCACGGGGCTGGACCGGCTAGTTTCACCCATCCACGGACCCGCGCGCAGACGACCATTGTCGCAATTGTCCGACAGGATGGGGCTTTTTCGTTGGCAGATTATCGAGTAACGTGGCCACTTGGTCAGATTAAACGTTTCAGCAAAACGAAATTTCCTGCCTGGAAATGCGCATTCGCCCGTTGCGCTGATCGTTTTGGCGGCTTTTGCCGTCGAATTCCACAACAATACCTCGGTAGCCGACGGGGCTGCCGCAAAAGGAGAGGGTCATGCTCGAGCTTGCCGTGGAGCAGATTGCCATGGGCCAGCGTGCCGCCGACAAGGGCGAGGCACTGGCGTTGCTGGCCGAACGACTGGTTGCCGATGGCCTGGTCGCCGAGGGCTACCTGGCAGGGCTGCAGGCCCGGGAGGCGCAGGGCTCGACCTTCCTCGGCCAGGGCATCGCCATCCCCCACGGCACGCCGCAGACCCGCGAGCTGGTGCACGCCACCGGTGTGCGCCTGCTGCAGTTCCCCGACGGCGTGGACTGGGGCGACGGGCAGATCGTCTACCTGGCCATCGGCATCGCCGCCCGCTCCGACGAACACCTGCGCCTGCTGCAACTGCTGACCCGCGCCCTGGGCGAAACCGACCTGGCCGAGGCGCTGCGTCGCGCCGGCAGCGCCGAGGCGCTGCTCAAGCTGCTGCAGGGCGCGCCGCGCGAGCTGGCGCTGGATGCCCAGCTGGTCGGCCTCAACCTGGCTGCGGAAGACTTCGATGAACTGGCCTGGCGCGGCGCTCGGCTGCTGCAACGCGGCGGCTGTGCCGACAGCGGCTTTGCCGCCGTGCTGCAGCAGACCGAGCCGCTGCCGCTGGGCGAAGGCCTGTGGTGGCTGCACAGTGAGCGCGAGGTGCGCCAGCCGGGCCTGGCCTTCGTCACCCCACAGCAGCCACTGCGCTACCGCGACCAGCCGCTCAATGGCCTGTTCTGCCTGGCCAGCCTCGGCGCCGCCCACCAGGCCTTGCTCGAGCGCCTGTGCGAGGTGCTGATCGAGGGCCGTGGGCAGATGCTCTACCAGGCCACCAGCAGCCGCGCCGTGCTCGAAGTGCTTGGCGGCGAGGCGCCCGCCGACTGGCCCAGTGTCCGGGTGATGCTGGCCAACGCCCATGGCCTGCATGCGCGTCCGGCCAAGGTGCTGGCGCAGTTGGCCAAGGGCTTCGAGGGCGAGATCCGCATCCGCCTGCAAGACAGCGCCCAGCCCGCCGTCTCGGTGAAGAGCCTGAGCAAGCTGCTGAGCCTGGGCGCTCGCCGTGGCCAGGTGCTGGAACTGATCGCCGAACCGGGCGTTGCCGCCGATGCCTTGCCGGTGCTGCTGGCCGCCATCGAGCAGGGGCTGGGCGAGGAGGTCGAGCCCTTGCCGCAAACGGCAGCAGTGGAGCAGCCGCAGGTCGAAACCCACCAGGCCCCGGCGCCCGGCAGCACCCTGCAGGGTGTCGCGGCCGCGCCGGGCATCGCCAGCGGCCCGGCCCATGTGTGCGTCGAACGCGAGATCGACTACCCGCTGCGCGGCCAGTCGCCCGGCCAGGAGCGCGCCAGGTTGCGAGCGGCCATCGACAAGGTGCACGCCGACCTGCAGGCCCTGGTGCAACGCAGCGACAAGGCCATCGGCGAAATCTTCGTCACTCACCAGGAAATGCTCGCCGATCCGGCCCTGACCGACGACGTCGAGCTGCGCCTGGCCCAGGGCGAGAGCGCCGCCGCCGCGTGGATGGCGGTGATCGAGAGCGCCGCCCGCCAGCAGGAAGCGCTGCACGATGCACTGCTGGCCGAGCGCGCCGCCGACCTGCGGGATATCGGTCGCCGTGTGCTGGCCCAGTTGTGTGGCGTGCAGGCGCTGGTCGAGCCCGAGCAGCCCTACGTGCTGGTGATGGCCGAGGTGGGCCCGTCCGATGTGGCGCGCCTGGACCCGGCGCGGGTCGCCGGCATCGTCACCGCCCAGGGCGGCGCCACGGCCCACAGCGCCATCGTCGCACGGGCCCTGGGCATCCCGGCGGTGGTCGGTGCCGGGGCGGCAGTGCTGCTGCTGGAGAGCGGCACGCCTTTGTTGCTCGATGGCCAGCGCGGGCAGGTCGAGGTCGCGCCGCCCGAGGCCCGCTTGCAACGGGCGCTGGCCGAGCGCGATGCCCGTGAGCGGCGCCTGCAGATCGCCTGGGCCAATCGCCATGAGCCGGCGCAGACCCGCGACGGCCATGCCATCGAAGTGTTCGCCAACATCGGCGAAAGCAGTGGCATCGACAAGGTAGTGGAGCAGGGCGCCGAAGGCGTCGGCCTGCTGCGCACCGAGCTGATTTTCATGGCCCACCCGCAACTGCCCGATGTGGCCACCCAGGAGGCCGAGTACCGCCGGGTGCTCGACGGCCTGGGCGGGCGCCCGCTGGTGGTGCGTACCCTTGATGTGGGCGGCGACAAGCCCTTGCCGTACTGGCCGATCGCCGCTGAAGAAAACCCGTTCCTCGGCGTGCGCGGCGTGCGTCTGACCCTGCAACGCCCGCAGGTGATGGAAGACCAGCTGCGGGCCCTGCTGCGCGCAGCGGACGATCGCCCGCTGCGCATCATGTTCCCCATGGTCGGCCAGCTCCATGAATGGCGCGCCGCCAAGGCCATGGTCGAGCGCCTGCGCCAGGAAATTCCGGTGGCCGACCTGCAGGTGGGCATCATGGTCGAGGTACCGTCGGCCGCGTTGCTGGCGCCGCAGCTGGCCCGCGAGGTGGACTTCTTCAGCATCGGCACCAACGACCTGACCCAGTACACCCTGGCCATCGACCGTGGCCACCCGAGCCTCTCGGCCCAGGCCGATGGCCTGCACCCGGCGGTGCTCAACCTGATCGACATGACCGTGCGCGCCGCCCATGCCCAGGGCAAGTGGGTGGGCGTGTGCGGCGAACTGGCGGCCGATCCGCAGGCCGTCGCCGTGCTGCTGGGCCTGGACGTGGACGAACTGAGCGTCGCCGCCCGCAGCATCCCTGAAGTCAAGGCACTGGTGCGCCAGGCCGACCTTTCGACGGCCCGCGCCCTGGCGCGCGAGGCCCTGCAACAAGACAGCGCCGAGGCAGTCCGGGCGCTGGTGGAGCGTTACTGATGGCCAAGATCCTCACCCTCACCCTCAACCCGGCGCTGGATATCACCATCAGCCTCGATCGCCTGCACCCCGGCGCGGTCAACCGCAGCCAGGCCCAGCACAGCCATGCCGCCGGCAAGGGGCTGAACGTCGCCCAGGTGCTGGCCGACCTGGGCCACAGCGTGACCGTCGGCGGTTTTCTCGGGCTCGACAACCTGGCGCCGTTCGAGGCGCTGATCGCCTGGCGTGGGTTCGCCGATTGCTTCGTCCGCGTGCCCGGCGAGACCCGCAGCAACATCAAGCTGGTCGAGGCCGATGGCCAGGTCACTGATATCAACGGACCGGGACCTGAAGTCGACGAGGCCGCCCGCGATGCCTTGCTGCGCCGCCTGGCCGAGGTGGCGCCGGGGCATGATGCCGTGGTGGTGGCCGGCAGCCTGCCGCGAGGGATCAGCCCCGAGTGGCTGCGCGAGCTGCTGCTGATGCTCAAGTCGCAGGGCCTGAAGGTGGCCCTGGACAGCAGCGGCGAAGCCTTGCGCGCCGGTCTCGAGGCCGCGCCCTGGCTGGTCAAGCCCAATACCGAGGAACTGGGCGAGGTGCTCGGACAGCCCGTGCTTGACCCGGCCGGCCAGCGCGCCGCCGCGCAGCGCTTGCTGGCCAGCGGCGTCGAGCATGTGGTGGTGTCCCAGGGCGAGCAGGGCGTGACCTGGTTCGCCGCCGGTCTGGCGCTGCATGCGCAACCGTCGAAGGTGCGCATCGCCAGCACCGTCGGCGCCGGTGATTCGCTGGTCGCAGGCATGGTCCATGGCCTGCTCCAGGCCGAGGCGCCCGCCGCCACCTTGCGCCGTGCCACCGCCATCGCCGCCCAGGCGGTCACCCAGGTCGGCTTCGGCATCCAGGACCGCGAGCAACTGGCCCGCCTGGAAGCCGCCGTGCACCTGGCAGAACAACAAGAAGAGGGCTGCTGATGAACATTGCCATTGTCACCGCCTGCCCCAACGGGCAGGTGTCCAGCGTGCTCAGCGCCCGCCTGTTGGCCGCCGCAGCCCAGCGTCGGGGCTGGAGCACCAGTGTCGAGGTGCAGGATGCCGAGCACCCCGAGCGTCGCCTGACCACGGCGCAGATTGCCGAGGCCGACTGGGTGCTGGTGGTCAGCACCGGGCCGGTGGACCTGGCGCGCTTCGCGGGCAAGCGCCTGTACCAGAGCACGCCGGCCCAGGCACTGGCAGATCGTGAGGAGTTTCTTGACGTAGCGGCCGCAGGGGCTCGGGTACACGAGTCGTCACCAGCACCGCAGGGCAGCGCGCCGAAAATCGTCGCGGTGACCGCCTGCCCGACCGGCGTGGCCCACACCTTCATGGCCGCCGAAGCGCTGCAACAGGCAGCGCAGGCCATGGGCTACCAGCTCACCGTGGAGACCCAGGGTTCGGTCGGGGCGCGCAATCCGCTGCCGGCCGAGGCCATCGCCGAGGCCGACGTGGTGCTGCTGGCCGCCGATATCGAAGTGCCGGCTGCGCGTTTCGCCGGCAAGCGCATCTACCGCTGCGGTACCGGCATCGCCCTCAAACAGGCCCGTGCCACGCTGGACAGGGCACTGGCCGAGGGCAAGGTGGAGGCTGCGGGGGATGCGCCTGGCGCGGTGCAGCAGGCCGAGAAGGCCGGCGTCTACAAGCACCTGCTGACCGGGGTGTCGTTCATGCTGCCGATGGTGGTGGCCGGCGGCTTGCTGATTGCCTTGTCGTTCGTGTTCGGCATCGAGGCCTACAAGGAGGCCGGCACGCTACCCGCCGCGCTGATGCAGATCGGCGGAGAGGCGGCGTTCAAGCTGATGGTGCCGCTGCTCGCCGGCTACATCGCCTGGTCCATCGCCGACCGTCCGGGGCTGGCGCCCGGGATGATCGGTGGCTTGCTGGCGAGCACGCTGGGGGCGGGCTTCATTGGTGGTATCGTCGCCGGCTTCCTGGCCGGCTACAGCGCCAAGGCCATCGCCCGCTGGGTGCGCCTGCCCAGCAGCCTCGACGCGCTCAAGCCGATCCTCATCATCCCGCTGCTGGCCAGCCTGTTCACTGGCCTGGTGATGATCTATGTGGTCGGCCAGCCCGTGGCCGCCATGCTCGAAGGGCTGACCCACTTCCTCGACAGCATGGGCACTACCAACGCCATCCTGCTCGGGCTGCTGCTCGGCGGCATGATGTGCGTGGACTTGGGCGGCCCGATCAACAAGGCCGCCTATGCGTTCTCGGTGGGGCTGCTGGCGTCGTCGAGCTATGCGCCGATGGCCGCGACCATGGCCGCCGGCATGGTGCCGCCGATAGGCCTGGGCATCGCCACCTTCCTGGCCCGGCGCAAGTTCGCCCAGAGCGAGCGCGAGGCCGGCAAGGCCGCGCTGGCGCTGGGGCTGTGCTTCATCTCCGAAGGGGCGATCCCGTTCGCCGCCAAGGACCCGTTGCGGGTGATCCCGGCGAGCATCGCCGGTGGCGCGTTGACCGGGGCCTTGTCGATGTACTTCGGCTGCAAGCTGATGGCGCCCCATGGCGGGCTGTTCGTGCTGCTGATCCCCAATGCGATCAACCATGCGCTGCTGTACCTGCTGGCGATCGTGGCCGGCAGCCTGCTGACGGCAGTGGTGTATGCCGTGATCAAGAAGAGCGAACAGGTGGAGATGGTGGTGGCGCCGGCCAAGGGCTAGCCAGGCCCGGCGCAATCCCTGTAGGAGCGGCCTTGTGCCGCGAAAGGGGCGCGGAGCGGCCCCAGGATTTCAGAGTCATACACAGTGAATGGGGCTGCTTTGCAGCCCTTTCGCGGCACAAGGCCGCTCCTACAGAGGTGCCGTCACCCCCGGGGCTTGCCCCGCAATGGCTTCAACAGATCGCCCAGCCCGTTGTGGTCGATCTCATGCATCAACGCCAGCAACCCACCCAGCTCTCCGGGCGGGAAGCCCTTGCGGGCAAACCATGCCAGGTAATCGCCAGGCAGGTCGGCGATGATCCGCCCCTGGTACTTGCCGAAGGGCATGGTGCGGGTGACCAGCAGTTGCAGGGATTCGGGTTTCATCGGGCATCGGCCTGTGGCAGGTGAAGCGCCGACCATACTGCAAACTGCACGACGACCCAAGCGGCGATCATGCAGAACGCCATTCCAAGACTTTGTTTATTTAATTACAAGTTATTGATTTTAATAAGTAAATTTATATTCATTGGCCTGGCACGAAGCTTGCTACGGTAAAGGTGACTATCACCTGCCAAGGAGTTTGTTGCCATGAGCAATCCCAACAAAGACACGATCGACGTACTCAACGACCTGATCGAGTACAGCAAGGATGGTGAGAAAGGCTTCAAGACCTCTGCCGAGGATGTGAAGAATCCCCAGCTCAAAGCTTTCTTCGTGCAGCGCGCCAGCGAGTGCGCCAGTGCCGCGGCCGAGCTGCAGAGCGAAGTGCGCCGGCTGGGTGGCGATCCGGAAACCAGCACCAGTATCAGTGGCGACCTGCACCGTGGTTGGGTCAACCTCAAGTCGATGGTCACCGGCAAGGATGAAGAGGCGGTGCTCAACGAGGTGGAGCGCGGTGAAGACCATGCGCTCAAGGCCTACAAAGAGGCCCGTGAGAAGCTGGTCAAGCTGGGGCGCTCGGCCAATGACCAGAGCTATACGCTGGTGGAGAAGCAGCTGCAGGGAGTGCAGCGCAATCATGACCAGGTGAAAGCGCTGCGCAACGCGGCTCGCGCCCGGTCTTGAGATCTTTGGGGCCGCTCTGCGGCCCTTTTCTGATTTGCCTCGAACATCGTGGGAGCGGGCTTGCCCCGCGATGCAGTGTATGGCACCGGCTTCGCCAGTGATCGCGGGGCGAGCCCGCTCCCACGCTAACCCAGTTGGATCAAAGAATTACATTCAGGCCTGAGGCCCTTCCACCCGATTCCTGCCATTGGCCTTGGCGCGGTACAACGCCTCGTCCGCATCGGCCAACAGCGCCGACAGATCCTGCGCGGTGCCCGGTACATGCAGGCCGATCCCCACGCTGACCGTCACCGACCGCTCATCATCGCCAAACGGCGGCATCGCCTCGACGCTGGCGCGAATGCGCTCGGCCAGCAGCCGGGCGCCGGTCAGTTCAGTCTCCGGCAGCACCACCTGGAACTCCTCCCCGCCATAGCGCGCCGCCAGGTCAGCCGGGCGCCGGATGCACAGCTCCAGGGTCGTGGCCACCTCACGCAGCACATGATCGCCGCCGGCATGGCCATGGCGTTGGTTGAACGCCTTGAAGTGGTCCACATCCACCATCAGTACCGCCAGCGGCTTGCGGTTGCGCTGGGCGCGTGCCCATTCCTGGCGCAACACCTGGTCCAGGCGGCGGCGGTTGGCAAGGCCCGTGAGGCTGTCGGTGGCGGCAAGCGTGGCCAGGCCTTGCTCGGCATCGTGGCGGCGGCGTAATTCACGGCCCAGCAGCAGGGTCAGCCAGAGGATGCCGATGCACAGCACGCCGGTGGCCACGCTGACCACGATCGCGGTGCGGCGCCACGACTGGAACACCTCGTCGGCCGAGTGCGCCACCAGCACGATCAGCGGCAGGTCGGCGACCCGGGCGAAGGTATAGAGGCGCTGGCCCTCGTAGGCCGTCGAGCGGGCGGTGAAGCTGCCGCTGCGCTCCTCGAGGATGCGCTTGAAGTTGGGGCGCTCGCTGAAACTGGTGCCGATCATCGGGTCCTGCGGCCGGGTCGGCTGGCGCGCCAGCAGTTGGCCGTCGGTGTTGAGCAGGTTGATGCTGCTGTCCACGCCGATGTCCAGGCGCTGGAACAGTTCGTTGAAGTAGGACAGGCGCAGGGCCCCGGCGGCCAGGCCCTGGAATTCGCCGTTGGCGCCGGAGATGCGGCGGCTGAAGCTGATGCACCAGTCCAGGTCGCCCAGCCGCGCCTTGAACGGCGGGCTGATCAGCAGGCCCAGGCCCGGGCGGTCGCGGTGGGCCTGGAAGGCCACGGTGTCGGCGAAGTTGGCCTGGCGCGGCACTGCGCTGGTGGAGTCGCCAAGCACGTCGCCCTTGGCGTCGAGCCAGAGGATGTCGCCGCGCACCGGGGCGGAGAAGGCCTGGTTGAAGAGGATCTGCTGGCGCAGCTTGGCGGGCACGTTGAGCAGCTCAGGGTGCTGCACGGCCCAGATCAGGCCCTTGAGCGACTGGTCGTAGAGTTCGACGTTGCGCAGGATATCGCTTTCGATCAACTGCACGATGTTGCTCGAAGAGCGCATTTCCGATTGCTCGACGCTGTCGCGCTCGCGGGCCAGCAGGTAGCTGACGATGGCCACGATGGCGAGCACGGCAAGGCAGCTGCCCAGGTTGAGGACCAGCTCGGGGTGCGACTTGTACAGGGCGGATCGTGGTGATCGGGTGGGCAACGTCATGCTCGCAACTGCATAAGCCCCGGGATCCATGGGGAGTGGGCCGGAAAGCGGCGGCAGTATTTTAGGCAAGGCGGGATTGTCGGACAAGATCAAAGCTGATTTGGCCGACGGAAATGATTCAGTAGGCCCATCGCGGGGCAAGCCCGCTCCCACGCCTGATAAGCCACCTGGCGTGGGAGCGGGCTTGCCCCGCGATCGGTTTCAGATCAGAACACGTTCAACGGGTAATCCACGATCACGCGGAATTCGTCATTGTCCTGGATGTTCGAGTACGCCGCGTTGGCCCGGTGCGTGGCATAGCGCAGCAGCACCGACAGGTCCTTCAGCTGGCCTTGCTGGAACACGTACTTCACGTCGAAGTCGCGCTCCCAGTGCCGGGCATTCTCGCCGTCGGCGTTATAGAAGGCGTAGTACTGGGTGTCCTGGCTGGCCTTGGTCAGGTCGGCCTTGCCGCGCGAGTACGACAGCGAGGTGCTCAGGCCCGGCATGCCGATGCCGGCGAAGTCATAGTCGTACTGCAGCTTCCAGGAACGCTCGTTCGGCGCGTTGAAGTCCGAGTACATGCGCGAGTTGTCGAGGAAGATGCTGTCGCCCAGGTTGATGTAGTCGAACGGCGTGTCGCCGTTGACCCGCTGGTAGGCGGCGGTGACGCTGTGGTACCCAGCGGCCACGGTGAAGTGCACGCTCCAGGTGTTGTTGTCGATGTCGCCCAGCTTCGACTGGCCGGTGTCCTGGGTGTGGTAGAAGTGCACGCCCGGGTTCAGGCTGACCAGGTCGTTGACCTGGTAGGTGTAGTCGAAGTCGGCGTAGTACTGGTTCCAGATGTCCTTCAACTCGGCGGCGTAGACGTTGGCGGTAACGCCTTCGGTGCCGCTCCAGGAGGCGCCGGCCCAGCTCAGGTTCTGGCTGTCCTGCTCGCGCGTCTGGTTGCTGTAGTAGGTGTTGATGCGGCGGTGGCCGCTCTGGTTGTACGGCTTGGTGAAGCTGACCTTGCCGCCTTCGAGCATCAGCCCGTCGATGCTGCGGTTGGTCACGGCGACGCCGCGGAAGGTCTGCGGCAGCATGCGGCTTTCGCCACCGGCGATCACCGGGTTGGTGAGGAACAGGTCACCGGCCTTGAACTCGGTGTCGAAGCCCTTGAGCTTGATCGCGCCGCCGGCGGTGGAGAAGGCGTGGCGTGCCTTGTCTTCCGGCGCGCTCGGCAGGATCGAGGTGCCTGCGCGGCCGCCGCCGCCGTCCAGCTTCAGGCCGACCATGGCGTGGGCGTCGAGGCCGAAGCCGATCACGCCGGGCGTGTAGCCGGACTCGAAGCGCGCCACGGCGCCCTGGCCCCACTCGCGCTTATCCTTGATCGAGGCATTCTTCTCGTTGCGGTTGAAGTAGGCATTTCTGAAGTGCAGGTTCAGCGTGGAACCCTCGATGAAGCCATCAGCCTTGTCTTCATCGGCCTGTGCGGCCACGGGCATCGTTGCGGCCAATGCAACGAACAACGGGGTGAAACGAAACGCAAAAGACACCGGTACAAACTCCTTTGGTCAAGCGATGGGGCAGTTTTTTATTGTCGTGTCTGCAAGTTCTTATTAGAGACGTAACAGCCAGGCTGATATTTTCGACGCATAAAAAAAGCCGCTGAAAGGCAGCGGCTTTGAAAGGCTAACATATCGTCACGGGCACTGCCCATGGTGTAGCCAAGGGAAAACTGGAAACTGGAGTGGGGCCGATCAGCTGTCGGCATCGGTGTCGACAGAGACTTTGGAAGCGGTCTGCCGTGCGTCTTTTACCGCATCGGCCTGTTGCGCGGCGTAGGCTTCGCGAGCCTCCTGGTGAACCGCGGCAAATTCTGCGTTACGGGCGACGAAGGCCGGGGATTCTTCCGCCATGGCCAGGGGCGACAACAACAGGGAAGACAGGACGAACACGCTGGCAATACCCATACTGTTGGACATTTGATGCAACCTTCTTGCGGGGCAAGTGCTAATGGAGACAGGGCTAAAGTTAGTCCTGTAAACAGCGGGGAAACAGAGGCTGTTCAGATAAGCACTGTTGCGCAAAAAGTAATGATCGCGGCAAAAACACTCAGACTTTTACCGCAAACCCGCGTAGTTGAGCGTTCGGCAAGTTGATACCGAAGGTATTGGCCCCGGCTTCGCTGTGCACGAAAACACTGCCGCCGTGCATCAGGGCGATCGCCTTGACGATGGCCAGGCCCAGTCCGTGGTTGCCGCCGCCGCTGTTAGCGCGGGCCGCATCCACCCGGTAGAAGCGCTCGAACAGCATCGGCAGGTGCTCGTCGGCAATTGCCGGCCCCGGGTTGCTCACCGCGATGCTGACCTGTTCCTCGCCCGCCTCGATGCGCACCTGGATCACCTGGTGCGGCGCGGTGTGCTGCACGGCGTTGTTGAGCAAGTTGATCAGCGCCCGGCGTAGCTGGGCCTTTTCGAAACAGGCCTGGGCGTCGCCGCTGACGCTGACGCTGACCTGGGCGTCCTCGAGGATGTAGTCGAGGTAGTCGAGGGTGGTGGCCACTTCCTCGGCCAGTGAGGCGCTGGTCAGCGAGGTGGCCTTGCTGCCCTGGTCGGCACTGGCCAGGAACAGCATGTCGTTGATGATGCTGCGCAGCCGCTCCAGCTCCTCGAGGTTCGATTGCAGCACCTCGAAGTAGTGCTCGGCGCTGCGCCCACGGGTCAGGGCGACCTGGGTCTGGCCGATCAGGTTGGTCAGTGGCGAGCGCAGTTCGTGGGCGACGTCGGCGTTGAAGGCTTCAAGCTGTGAATAGGCCTGGCTGACCCGGTCGAGGGCGGCGTTGAAGGCGCCGGCGAACTGCGCCAGCTCCGGCGGCAGGTCGCGGGTCTGCAGGCGGCCGTCCAGGCGTGGCGGGGCCAGAGCCTGGGCCTCGTCCGACAGCGCCAGCAGGGGCTTGAGGCCGATGCGCGCGACCCAGTAGCCGAGCAGCGAGGCCAGCAGCACGCCGAAGGCGGCCAGGCCGACGATGGCCACCAGCAGGCTGTGCTGGGCCTGCCAGAAGGTCTCGGTGTCGATGCCGATCAGAAAGCGCAGCGGCGGGCGCTCACCCAGCGCCGGCAGTTCGCTGACCAGCACCTTGTACGGGTAGGGGCTGTCGCTCAGGCGCAGGTCGCGCATGCCCGGCGCGCCCTCGGCGAAGCCGCGCACCTGTTCGGTGGGATGGCCGTATTCGAAGGCCGGGTTGCTGCTCACCACCCAGAAGCGGATGCGCCGGTCTTCCTCGCTGAGCAGGTTGAGCTTGTTGTTGATCTTGGCCCAGTGTTCGGGGGTGCCGTAGCGGTTGAGGGTGGATTCGAGCACGCTGAAGCGCGCGTCCAGTTCGGCGGCTGGCAGCAGGTCGAGGCTGCGGTCGACCTGGCGGTACAGGGCGCTGCCGATCAGCACGAACACGGCCAGGGCCACCAGGGTGAACAGGGCCGAGAGGCGCAGGGCGATGGAGTTGCCGGGTTTGGCACGCAAGAGGTTCATGTCCGATTGCCCGTCGGAGGTTCGTGGGAGCGGGCTTGCCCCGCGAGCACCGGCCAAGCCGGTGCCATCCACCGCGGCGTCTGCATCGCGGGGCAAGCCCGCTCCCACGCCATGTACGTAGTGAGCGCGATATCGCGCAGCTTATCCACGGTGCTCCAGGACATAACCCATGCCTCGAATGGTATGCAGCAGCTTGTTGTCGAACGGCCCGTCGAGCTTGGCGCGCAGGCGCTTGATGGCCACCTCGACGACATTGGCGTCGCTGTCGAAGTTGATGTCCCAGACCAGCTCGGCGATGGCGGTCTTGGACAGGATCTCGCCCTGGCGCCGGGCCAGCACGCTGAGCAGCGAGAACTCCTTGGCGGTGAGATCCAGACGCGCCCCCGCGCGGGTGGCCTTGCGCGCCATCAGGTCGATCCACAGGTCGGCGACCTGAATCTGCAAGGGCTCGTGAATGGCGCTGCGCCGGGTCAGCGCCTGCAGGCGGGCGACCAGTTCGAGGAACGAGAACGGCTTGCCCAGGTAGTCGTCGGCGCCTTCGCGCAGGCCATGAATACGGTCCTCGACTCGCTCACGGGCGGTGAGCATGATCACCGGCGTCTGCTTGCGCGCCCGCAGTGCGCGCAACACGCCATAGCCATCCAGGCCCGGCAGCATCACGTCGAGCACGATCACCGCGTAGTCGCCTTCCAGGGCCAGGTGCAGGCCGTCGATGCCGTCGCGGGCCAGGTCGACGGTGAAGCCTTGCTCGGTGAGGCCGCGATGCAGGTAGTCGGCGGTTTTCTCTTCGTCTTCGATGATCAGCACACGCATGGTCTTGTCTCAACTGGCGGTCGGCGCGGGGGCGGCAGCGGCCCGGCGGCGGTGGAACAGGCGCTCCAGGGCCAAGTATATGACCGGGGTGGTGAACAGCGTCAGCGCCTGGCTCACCAGCAGGCCGCCGACCACGGCGATGCCCAGCGGCTGGCGCAGTTCGGCGCCGGTGCCGAAGCCGAACATCAGCGGCACCGCGCCGAGCAGCGCGGCCAGGGTGGTCATGATGATCGGACGGAAGCGCACCAGGCATGCCTGGTGGATCGCCTGCTCGGGCGTCATGCCCTGGTGGCGCTGGGCGTCGAGGGCGAAGTCGATGAGCAGGATGCCGTTCTTCTTGACGATGCCGATCAGCAGCACCACGCCGATCAGGCCCATGATGGTGAAGTCCTGGCCCATCAGCCACAGCAGGATCAGCGCGCCCAGGCCCGCCGAGGGCAAGGTGGAGATGATGGTCAGCGGGTGCACGCAGCTCTCGTAGAGCACGCCGAGGATGATGTACACCGCCACCAGCGCGGCGAGGATCAGGTACGGCTGGCTCGACAGCGAGCTCTGGAACGCCTGGGCCGCACCCTGGAAGTTGCCGGCGATCGAGTCGGGCATGCCCAGCTCGCGCTGGGTGCGTTCGAGGATCTGCACCGCGTCGCCCAGGGCCACGCCGGGGGCCAGGTTGAACGACAGGTTGGCCGCCGGGAACAGGCCGTCGTGGCTGATCGACAGGGGACCGGTGCTGGGCGGCGCGACATGGGCCAGGGCCGACAGCGGCACCATCTCGCCGGACAGCGGCGAGCGCAGGTAGAAGTAGTTGAGGCTCTCGGCCTTGCCGCGCTGGCGGGCGTCCAGTTCGAGAATCACCTTGTACTGGTTGGTCTCGGTCTGGAACTCGCTGATCTGGCGCTGGCCGAAGGCGTCGTACAGCGCCTGGTCGACGTCGGTGGTGGTCAGGCCGAAGCGCGCCGCGGCCTGGCGGTCGATGTCGATGCGGGTGACGCTGGCGCCCAGCTGCAGGTCGTTGGACAGGTCGCGGAACGCCGGGTTCTCGCGCAGGCGCTCGGTCAGGCGCTGGGTCCACAGGTTCAGCGCCACCCCGTCATTGCTCTTGAGCACGTACTGGTACTGGGTGCGCGAGGGGCCGGAGCTGAGGTTGATGTCCTGCCCGGCGCGCAGGTAGAGGACGATGCCGGGGATCTGCATCAGTTTCGGGCGCATGCGGTCGATCCACTCACTGGCCGAGACGTCGCGTTCGCCACGGGGCTTGAGGGAGATCCAGAAGCGGCCGTTGGCGATGGTCTGGTTGCTGCCGGTGACGCCGACCGAGTGGGAGAAGGCGCGCACTGCGTGGTCGGCCTCGATGATCTTCGCCAGGGCCTGGTGCTTCTCGATCATCGCCGGATAGGAGACATCCGCCGCCGCCTCGGTGGTGCCGAGGATGAAACCGGTGTCCTGCAACGGGAAGAAGCCCTTGGGGATGGCCACGTAACCGGCCACCGCCAGCGCCAGGGTCAGGCCGAACACGCCGAGGGTGATGCGCCGGTGCGCCAGGGCCCGGTCCAGGCCCTTTTCGTACCAGCGCATCAGGCGCTGGCCGAGGCCGCCGTGCTGCTCCTCGGGTGGGCGGCGCATGCACAGCGCGGCCAGGGTCGGCGCCAGGGTCAGCGAGACCACCACCGAAATCAGGATGGTCGCGGTGGCGGTCAGGGCGAATTCCTTGAACAGCCGGCCGACCACGCCGCCCATGAACAGCAGCGGGATGAACGCGGCGATCAGCGAGAAGCTGATCGACACCACGGTGAAGCCGATCTCGCCGGCGCCCTTGAGCGCGGCGGTGCGGCTGTCGTCGCCGGCCTCCAGGTGGCGGTGGATGTTCTCCACCACGACGATGGCGTCATCCACCACGAAGCCCACGGCGATGACGATGGCCACCAGGGTGAGGTTGTTGAGGCTGAAGCCGAACACGTACATCAGCGCGCAAGTGGCGATCAGCGACACGCCAAGCACACTGGAGACGATGAAGGTCGCCGACCACTGGCGCAGGAACAGCGCCATCACCCCGATCACCAGGGCCACGGCAATCATCAGGGTCAGCTCCACCTCGTGCAGCGAGGCGCGGATGGTTTGGGTGCGGTCCTGCAGCACCGAGACATCGACCGCCGCCGGCAGCATCTCCTGCAGGCGCGGCAGAGCATCGAGTACCCGGTCCACGGTATCGACGATGTTGGCGCCGGGCTGGCGGAAGATCACCAGGTTGAGCCCCGGCCGGTCGCCGGACCAAGCTTTCACATAGGCGTTCTCGGCGCCATCGATCACCTTGGCCACATCGGCCAGGTGCACCGGCGCGCCGTTACGGTAGCTGACGATCAGCCTGGCGTAGTCCTCGGGGTGGAACAGCTGGTCGTTGGCGGCAAGGGTCGACACGCTGTGCTCGCCATACAACGCGCCCTTGGCCAGGTTGAGGCTGGTCTGCTGGATGGCCAGGCGAATATCGGCCAGGGTCAGGCCGATGGCGGCGAGCTTCTCGGGCTGGGCCTGCACGCGGATGGCCGGGCGCAGCTGGCCGGTGATGTTGATCAGGCCGACCCCGTCGATCTGGCTGAGCTGGCGGGCCAGCAGGGTCTCGGCGTAGTCGCTCAGTTCGTTGCCGGGCATCTGCGTCGAGCTGACGGTGAGGATCAGCACCGGGCTGTCGGCCGGGTTGACCTTGCGCCAGGTCGGCGGGCTGGGCATGTCCTGGGGCAGGCGCGCGGTGGCGGTGTTGATCGCCGCCTGGACTTCCTGGGCGGCGGTGTCGATGTTCTTGTCGAGGGTGAACTGCAGGATCAGGTTGGTCGAGCCCAGGGCGCTGCTGCTGGTCATCTGGGTCATGCCGGGGATGGCGCTGAACTGTACCTCCAGGGGCGTCGCCACTGACGAGGCCATGGTTTCCGGGCTGGCGCCGGGCAGCTGGGCGGTGACCTGGATGGTCGGGAAGTCGGCCTCGGGCAGGGGCGCCACCGGCAGGCGCGGGAAGGCGATGGCGCCCAGCAGCACCAGGGCGAAGGTCAGCAGCAGGGTGGCGATGGGGTGATCGATGCACCAGGCCGAGACGCCATTGCGGGTGTTCATGGCTGGCTTGCCTCGGGTTTGGTGGTGTCGGTGAAGGCCTCATCGCGGGGCAAGCCCGCTCCCACGCCTTGCTGTGGTTGTCGTGGCAGCGGGCTTGCCCCGCGATTGCCATCCGCCAGGCGCTGCGACTGCTTGCACTGTGACTCGCCACTGAGTTCCACGCGGCTCCCCGGCTTGAGCCGCGACTGCCCATCGAGTACCAGGCAATCCCCGTCCTTGACCCCGGCGATGACGTTCAGCGTGCTGTCCTGGTACACCACCTTGACCGGTACGGCGCTGACCTTGTCGCCGTCCAGGCGGTAGACGAAGTGGCCGTCGATGCTGCGTTGCACCACCGGTGGCGGCACCACCAGGGCGTCCTCGTCCACCGCCGTGCGCAGGCGCACGGTGACCAGCTGGCCGGGCCACAGGCGGCCGTCCTTGTTGTCGAACTCGGCCTTGACCCGCACCGTGCCGGTGGTGGCCGAGACCTGGTTGTCGATCAGCATCAGGTGGCCCCTGGCGAGCAGGCTGCGTTCACCGTCGGCGTCCATGTACGCCTCGACCTCGGCGGCGGTGGGCGATTTCAGCAAACCCTGCAGGACCGGGAGCTGCTGCTGAGGCAGGGCGAACTCCACGGCGATCGGGTCGATCTGGGTGACGCTGAACAGGCTCTGGGTGTCGCTGGTGCGCACCAGGTTGCCGGGGTCGACGTTGCGGATGCCGACGCGGCCGGTGACCGGCGAGCGGATCTGCGTGTAGCTGAGCTGTACCGCGGCATTGTCGATGGCAGCCTGGTTGCCCTTGAGGGTTGCCTGCAACTGGTTCACCAGGGCCTGCTGCTGGTCGAGGGTCTGCTTCGACACGCCGTCGTCGGTGCTCAGCAGCTGGTAGCGCTTGAGGTTGACGTTGCCGACCTGCAACTGCGCCTGGGTCTGGCCGAGCTGGGCGCGGGCCTGGTCCAGGTTCGCGCGGATCGCCCGGTCGTCGAGGGTGGCCAGCAGGTCGCCCTGGCTGACCCACTGGCCTTCCTTGACCAGCACCTGGGTCAGCACGCCCTCGACCTGGGGGCGGACCTCGACGCTGTGCAGCGACAGTACCGAGCCGATGGCGCTGAGGTAGCGCGGCACGTCCTGCTGGGTCACCGCGACCACCCGCACCGGGATCGCGCTGGCGGTGCGGCTGGCCGGGGCCTCTTGGCGTACACCCAGCCAAGTGCCGACGGCGGCCAGCAGGACCAGGGCCAGGGCGGCGAGAACGAGGGAGCGGGACGGACGTCGCATCGGGGCGGGCACCTTGGCCAAGGGGCTGGGAAAAAGATTCGGCTATTGCAGGGTTATAGCGCGCCGACCGGGTCGGCAGCGTGACGCCTGGCTGTCACGGCTGTCAGTTTCGGTGGGTTGATGGCCAAGTGCCAATACCCTGTCGTGGATCAATATTGCACCGACGTTTGCCCCTACAGTCGTACGCCCTGCCGATTTCCCGTACAACAACGAGAGCCTCCGATGAAGTGCAATATGCCTGTTACCGGTCGCGAAGTGGATTACCCCGGCGACGCCAACATCCTGTCCACCACCGACCTGGACAGCCGCATCACCTATGCCAACGACGATTTCCTGCGGGTCAGCGGGTTTTCCCGCGAGGAACTGCTGGGCAGTGCCCATCACATCGTCCGCCACCCCGACATGCCGCCCCAGGCCTTCGCCCAGATGTGGCAGGCGCTCAAGGCCGGGCGTTCGTGGATGGGGCTGGTGAAGAACCGCTGCAAGAACGGTGACCACTACTGGGTGAGCGCCTTCGTCTCGCCGATCAGCAGCGGCGGGCAGGCATTGGAGTACCAGTCGGTGCGGACCAAGCCCGGGGCCGAGCAGGTCGCGGCGGCCGAGCGCTGCTATGCGCGTCTGCGCGAAGGCCGGCGTGGCTGGCGCGAGCGCTTGCCGGTGCTGGAGCTGGGTTCGCGTCTGTCGCTGGCGGTCGGAGCCGTGCTGGCGTTGGTGCTGGGGGCCGGGCAGTGGTGGCTGGGGGCGCCGCTGCTGGAGTCGCTGGCAGAAGTGGCCGCGGCGGCAGGTTTGAGCAGCCTGGCGATCCTGGTGCTGTTGCGCCCCTACGAGCGGCTGCGCCAGCAGGCCCAGGCGATCGCCGACAATTCGCTGAGCCAGCAGTTGTACACCGGCCGGCGTGACGGCCTGGGGCAGATCGAGTTCGCCATGCGCATGCTCAAGGCGCAGCTGGGAGCAGTGGTCGGGCGTATCGGCGATACTTCGTCACGCCTGGCCGGACACTCCGGCTCGCTGGTCGAGGCCCTGCACAGCAGTCACGCCAACAGCCTGGAGCAGCAGAGCGAAGCCGACCAGGTGGCCACGGCGATCCACCAGATGAGCGCCAGCGTCGCGCAGGTAGCCAGCAGCGCGCAGATGGCGGCGATGGCCGCCGACCAGGCCGAGGACGAGACCCAGTCCGGCCACCAGTTGGTCGACCGCAACCGCTGCGCGATCCAGGACCTGGCCGGCTCGCTGGTCGAGGCCAGCGAGGTGATCCATCAGCTGGAGAACCACAGCAGCGAGATCTCCGGGGTGCTCGATGTGATTCGCGGCATCGCCGAGCAGACCAACCTGCTGGCGCTCAACGCCGCCATCGAGGCGGCGCGGGCCGGCGACCAGGGGCGTGGCTTCGCGGTGGTCGCCGACGAGGTGCGCGGCCTGGCCCAGCGCACCGCGCAGTCCACCCACGATATCCAGCGCATGATCGCCGCCCTGCAGGACGGCGCCCGTGCGGCGGTGCAGGTGATGCAGCAGAGCAGCGCCCATGCCGGGCACAGTGTCGAGCAGGCGCAGTTGGCCAGCGACGCGCTGGACAGCATCAGCGTGCGGGTCAACCAGATCAACGAGATGAGCCTGCAGATCGCCGCGGCGGTGGAGCAGCAGAGCCAGGTCAGCGAGAACATCAACCGCAACATCACCAGCATTCGCCAGGCCAGCGAGGCGACGGTCAGCGTCGGGCGACGCAGCCACAGCAGTGCCAGTGACGTGGCGGACCTGGCCAAGGACCTGCGGCGGTTGGCGGATGAGTTCTGGCGGCGGTGTCAGTGATTGACTGAGTTGTCAGTGCCGGCCCTATCGCGGGGCAAGCCCGCTCCCACAATGTTGGCCTCGAAGCCTCGAAGCCTCGAAGCCTCGACGGGGCAGGGCGTGGGAGCGGGCTTGCCCCGCGATTGGACCTAGCTAGAAACCGATGAACGCGTAGTAGACCGGCGCTTCGCCCGTCACCTGCAGGCGATGGGCCTGTAGTTCAGCCGCAAGCGCCTCGTCCTGCACATGCACCACCCACGGCCCATCGACCGCTGTTGGCGACTGTTCCAACACCGCAGCGAACGCTGCCATGTCCGGCAACCACGCGGTAAACCCGTTGCCCTTCAGCGCGCTGGTGGTCATCCCCAGCGCCTGGCAGATCGCAACCTTGGCGGCGATATCGTCGCGGTCCGCCTGGCGCGAGGCCTCGATCAAGGCGCGCAGTCCCTCATCCACCGGCAGGCTGCCATGAATCAGCTCAGGCCCTTGTTCCCAAGCCTCGGGCGGGCAGTCCTTGTTTTCCGGCCGCAGCGGCAGGTGTGGGTTGATCTCCGCCGGGTAGATGCGACAGACCAGTGGCCGGCTTTCATAGATGCCGCACAGGTCGTTGTCATCAAGGTTGCGGCAGCGCCCCGGGTTGAAGGCGGCGAAGGTGACCGATACGTGCAACTGCCCAGCGCCACAGGGCACCGGGAACGCGCGGCGCAGCACATGCTCGCGCTGGTCCGCCGGCATGCCAGGGCCATCGGCAATGAATCCTTCGATCAGCACCACCACCTGGCCGCCGGAGGCCGCCCACTGACGGGCCTCGGCAAGCGTCAGGGGCACATGATGGCCCGTGCAGCATTTGCCGCAGCCGGTGCAGGCGAAGCGAATACTGTCGCTCATCGCTTGCCGGCTTCCCATTCGCTGGTGAAGGCTTGCTGGCGTTGGCGGTCGTAGAGGCACAGCTCGGTACCGGTGCGGTTCTGCATGTGTTTCTGGGGGTAGGTGCCCTCGATCAGCAGCGCGCTGTAACCGACCTGGTCGTCGAACTCGGCGGGTTTGCCCAGGGCGTGGGCATCCTTGAACTGGCTGGCGGCCAGGCAGGCCTTGAGCATGTGCTGGCGCTGGTCGCTCCAGGCTTGTGGCGTCGAAGCTTGGGCGGAAACGGTTAGTAACGAAAGGCTAAGCAGTATCGAACGTAGCATGGGGCATGACCTCAACAAGAGAGGGAATTATGCCTTCCCATTGGCGCAACGCAAATTGCGAATTTTCCTACGTTTTTAGCGGAAGGCTGAAACTTTATTAGCAAGCATTGCTCGCGCTGGAAAGAGGATAATTCGTGGCTAGTATGGATTCGAAAGCCAACGGGCAACGGTGAGGTCATGGAATGCGTTTCGAGGGATCATTCGCGCAGCTGAAGGAGCGCCTGGAAATATTGGCGCAGGTTGGAACATGGAAAGAACTTAATCCGAACCAGTTTGAGTTTCGCACCCATAGCGGTGGTGTGATGGCTTGGTACCCGGGCACGGGTGAACTGAGTTTTCAGGGGAAGCCGGAGTCATCCCAGGAACTGGAGCAATTGGTAAGAAGGATGCTGTCACAGTCCGGTGAAACCCTGTCCGATGCTAGGCCGCTCATGGAGAGCCTTGCGCACGCTCCTGAAGTTATGAATATGTCCTTCCTGGATGATTCCTATGCGGATTCCGAGTTGGTTCTTGGATTTGTCGGGGCACTGGGAACTGACCTGAAAGTGGTGTGCCAAATAGTCGAAGAACGGCTCAAGGCGTTTCGCTATACCTCACACGTCATTCGTATATCCACTGATGTTATTGCAAAGATCGGGAACGTTCCGGATACCCAGGATCGCGCTGAGCGTATCGACAGGTACATGTGTGAAGGTAATCGGTTAAGGGAGGCGTCTGGAGATAATTCGATACTGGCGTTGGGCGCTGCTGTCGCCATCAGCCAATTGAGAGCTCAGGAGAGTCAGGCGGAGCCTGGTCGAAATGCCTATCTGATCAACTCTCTGAAAACACCGTTTGAGGTGCAGCGATTACGTAAGATCTATGCCGGGGGCTTCTTCCTGATCGGGGTGCATGCGGACCATGAACGTAGAAGTCGCTATCTTCTCGATGACTTACGATTGACCGAGGAGCAGGCGGCGGATCTGATTTCACGAGATGAAAACGAAAAGGAGGCCCACGGGCAGCACACCCGCGACACCTATCATTTGTCTGACTTCTTTGTCAGCTATGACGGCAATCTTGATGCCCTCAAGAATCAGGTCTGGCGGATTCTGGATCTGTTGTTCGGAAAACCCTACGTTACCCCCACCTTCGATGAGTATGCGATGTTCATGGCTTTTTCTGCGTCACTGAGGTCCGCTGATCTGTCGCGTCAGGTCGGTGCTGTACTGACCAAGCACGATTGCATCATCGCAACAGGGGCTAACGATGTACCCAAGGCAGGAGGCGGTCTGTACTGGCCGAGCAAGAATGATGCTCATGAAATTGTGGATGAGGAGGATGGAAGGGACTACAAGCGAGGCGAGGATTCCAATGCTATACAAAAAAAGGAAATAATAGAAAATATTATTCGCTCACTGCCCGAGCATTGTCGGGATGAAGTGGCGCCCTTGATAAAAGACAGCGGAATAAAAGATATCACCGAGTATGGCCGGGTTGTCCATGCGGAAATGGAAGCGCTGTTGTCATCTTCACGGGTGGGGGTAAGTGCGGTCGATAGCACGTTGTATTGCACCACCTACCCTTGCCATAACTGCGCGAAGCACATCATCGCGGCGGGTGTTGATCGTGTGGTGTATGTCGAGCCCTATCCAAAGAGTAAAGCGCAGAAATTTCATTCGGACTCGATTTCCCTGGAGCGTTCGCGTAAAGGGGTATTTTTTGATGCCTTCATCGGCGTTGGACCAAGAAGTTTCTTTGATCTGTTTTCCATGAATCTGGGTAGTGGCTACGCTGTCATACGTAAGACCGAGGATGGGCAAGCGGTTGACTGGACGGCAGCAAATGCTAAATTGCGAACCCAGATGCAGCCTTGCTCATATATCGATCGCGAATATATGGCCGGGTATACTTTGTCAACGTACTTGTAGGGTGATTCCGATGAGCGGAAGTAAAGAGGAATTTCTTCGTTATCTCGATGAGTGCCGCGAGAAGGTCCAGCAATGGCCGGTCTGGAAGCGAGAGGCTGTGAAGGCTCCGAACCGAGAGCCAGTTGTTTTCAAGGAGGCTTCGCAGACCCGCCCTCAGTCGACGAATAGCCGCTGAAACCTCAGAGCCATGCACGAGTGTCCTGTCTCGGAAATAAGCTGTTCACTTTTGGCGGCGTCTTGGGCGCCCGGCCGGCGTTGCCACTCCTCGCCATAGCCTTGCTATGACTCGTCGCGGCGCCTTGGCCGAACACCCAAGCCACTCGCCAAAAGAGAACGTATTTCCGAGACAGGACACTAGCATGGCTCTTCACGCTCTGGCTTTCAGCGCTCCTCGAACACCACCGCCCGCGCCGCCGTCACCAGGCAGTTGGTCAGCTCCGGCGAGGAGAACTTGGTCAGGATCGCATTGGCCCCCGCCAGCTTGGCCTTGTCGCCGCTCATCGCACTGTCCAGCGAGGTGTGCAGCAGGATGTACAAGTGCTGGAAATCGGGCGTTTCACGCAAGGTACGGGTGAAGGCGAAGCCATCCATCTCGGACATCTCGATGTCGGAGACGATGATGTTGATCTCCCTGTCGGTGCCTTGCAGCTCCAGTAAAACGTTGATCGCATCCTTGGCACTGCGCGCGGTATGGCATTCGATGCCGAGGTTGCGCAGGGTGTGCACCGACTGCTGCAGCGCGACCTGGCTGTCGTCCACCACCAGGATGTTGGCGGCGGCCAGCAGGCTGGCGTCTTCCTCGCTGACTTCGCCCGGGTGCGGCTCGTGCTGTGGCGGAGCGATGCCGTGGATGACCTTCTCGATATCCAGCACCTGCACCAGGGTGTTGTCGACCCGGGTCACGCCGGTGATGAACGAGCGGTTGCCCGAGCCGTAGGGCGGCGGCTTGATGTCGGTGCTCAGGCAATGGACGATGCGACTCACCGCCTGCACGTGCAGGCCCTGGCGCGAGCGGCTGATCTCGGTGACGATCAGGCAGCCGCCGTCCGGGTCGGCCAGGGGCATTTCGCCGATGGCGCGGGACAGGTCGATCACCGACAGCGAGTTGCCGCGCAGGGTGGCGACGCCTTTGACGTGCGGGTGCGCCTCCGGCAGCTTGGTCAGCGGCGGGCAGGGGATGATCTCGCTGACCTTGAGCAGGTTGATTGCCATCAGCTTGCCGCTGCGCAGGGTGAACAGCAGCAGGGACAACGAGTCCGCGCGGGCTTTTTGCGTGGCCATGGGCAACCTTCGGTTCGAAATGGGGGAGGATGCCGGGTTATCGGCTTTTTGGCGTCAGGCTTTAGCTTAGTTTGCTATTTGCGGTGCATCGCAAAGCTGTAACTGTAGGAGCGGCCTTGTGCCGCGAAAGGGCTGCGCAGCAGCCCCCAGCAATTTTGATGGTGGCTTGGAATCTGGGGCCGCTGCGCAGCCCTTTCGCGGCACAAGGCCGCTCCTACAGGGGCTGCACATGGCCTGACGCTAGCGCAGTCCCAGTCGCTTGGCCAACCGGCTCAGGTTGGCCCGGTCCAGCCCCAGCTCCCGCGCCGCGGCGGCCCAGTTGTCCCCGTGACGATTCAGGCAGGCTTCGACGATCTGCCGCTGATAGTCATCCACCGCCTCGCGCAACCCGCCCTCGGGCAACGGCGCATCGACCGACGGCACCTCGGTTTCTACCTGTAGGGCCGGCGCCAAATTGCGCAGGTCGAGGTCGGCCGCTTCCAAGGTGAGAATCTTCGGCCGCTGCCCGTGTTGCCCCAGCGCCTTGAGCGCCGAACGGCCGATCAGGTGCTCCAGTTCGCGCACGTTGCCCGGCCAGCCATAGGCCAGCAGCGCGGCCTGGGCGTCGGTGGACAAGCGCAGGCTGCCCAGCCCCAGGCGCGAGCGGTTCTGCTCGAGGAAGTAGCCGGCCAGCAGCAGCACATCGCGACCCCGCTCGCGCAGCGGTGGGACTTGCAGTGGATACACGCTCAGGCGGTGATAGAAGTCGGCGCGGAAGTGGCCACTGCGCACTTCCTCGGCCAGGTCGCGGTTGGTCGCGGCGATCAGGCGCACATCCACCCGGTGCTCGCGATCCGAGCCCAGTCGCTGCAGCTGCCCGCTCTGCAGCACCCGCAGCAATTTGGCCTGCACTGCCAGGGGCAGCTCGCCGACCTCGTCGAGGAACAGCGTGCCGCCGTTGGCCAGCTCGAACTTGCCCCGGCGTTCGCCGTGGGCACCGGTGAAGGCACCGCGCACATGGCCGAACAGTTCGCTTTCCACCAGGGTGTCGGGCAGGGCGGCGCAGTTGAGGCTGACCAGCGGTTTGTCGGCGCGCTGGCTGGCGCGGTGCAGGGCCTGGGCCACCAGCTCCTTGCCGACGCCGGTCTCGCCGGTGATCAGCACGGTCAGGTCGCTGCCGCCGACCAGGCGAATCTCCTCGACCAGGCGCTTGTGCGCCTTGCTCTGGCCGATCAGTTCGCGGTCCTGGCCGCTGGCCTGGCGGTACACCTCGGCGCGCTGGTGTTCGTCCTCGGCGCGCAGGGCCAGGTGCTCGATGCGCTCGGCCACGGTCACCGTGGCGGCGGCCAGGCTGGCGAAGGCCTGCAGGGCGTCGAGCTCCAGGCTCTGGAACTGGCCGGGGGTGAGGGCGTCGAGGGTCAGCAGGCCCCAGGGGCGCTCGTCGACCATCAACGGGCAGCCCATGCAGTCGTGGACTTCGAGGTCGACATGCTCGGCATTGACCAGGCCGTCATAAGGGTCGGGTAGTTGGCTGTCGCTGGCGAAGCGGGTCGGTTCCGGGCGACTGAGGAGTATCTGGAAGCGCGGGTGTTCGCTGACCTTGAAGCGCCGCCCCAGGGTGTCCGGCGACAGGCCGTCCACTGCCAGCGGCACCAGCCACTCGCCGTCCAGGCGCAGCAGCGCCGCGGCATCGCAGGGCAGCAGGCCGCGCATGGCGCCGAGCAGGCGGCGGTAGCGCTCCTGGTCGGGCAGGTCGCAGGAGAGGTCGCTGACCAGGGGGAGGAGGGCGGTGAGCAGGGGCTTTGCAGTCATATGGACTCCTGTTGGTCGTAATGACTATACGCCTGAGTGTGTCTTTATGACACTCATGTGCTCAAGACCTTGATTTCATTGGCGTTTAAAGTTGGCACGATTGCTGAAAAGCCTTACGCAACCATTCGAAGCCAAAGGCTCAGGAGTTGTCGCAATGCTCAATGCCGAACAACGTGCAATCATCAAGGCCACTGTCCCTCTGCTGGAAAGCGGTGGCGAGGCCCTGACCACCCACTTCTACAAACTGATGCTCAGCGAGTACCCCGAGGTGCGTCCGCTGTTCAACCAGGCCCACCAGGCCAGCGGCGACCAGCCGCGCGCCCTGGCCAACGGCGTGCTGATGTACGCCCGCCATATCGACCGGCTCGAGCAGCTGGGCGGCCTGGTCGGGCAGATCATCAACAAGCATGTGGCCCTGCAGATTCTCCCTGAACACTATCCGATCGTCGGCAGCTGCCTGCTGCGCGCCATCGAGGAAGTGCTGGGCAAGGACATCGCCACCCCTGAAGTGATCGCCGCCTGGGCGGCCGCCTATGGCCAACTGGCCGACATCCTGATTGGCGCGGAAGAAAACCTCTATAAAGAGAAGGAGCAGGCTGCCGGCGGCTGGCGCGGTACCCGCGAGTTTCGCCTGGCGCGCCGCGAGCAGGAAAGCAGCGAGATCGTTTCGTTCTACTTCGCCCCGGTCGATGGCCAGCCGGTGCTCAAGGCCGAGCCGGGCCAGTACATCGGCCTGCAGCTGTTCATCGATGGCCAGGAGCAGCGCCGCAACTACTCGCTGTCGGCCCTGTGCGACGGCGAGCAGTACCGCATCAGCGTCAAGCGCGAAGCGGGCGGCAAGGTCTCGAACTACCTGCATGACGGGTTGATGGTCGGCGACACCCTGCAACTGTTCCCGCCGTCCGGTGACTTCACCCTGGCCGCCAGCGACAAGCCGCTGGTGCTGATCAGTGGCGGCGTGGGCATTACCCCGACCCTGGCGATGCTCGAGGCGGCGCTCAAGACCGAGCGTCCGGTGCACTTCATCCACTGTGCGCGCAATGGCGCGGTGCATGCGTTCCGCGACTGGATCGACGGCCTGGCGGCGCGTCATCCGCAGCTCAAGCGCTTCTATTGCTACGCCGAGGACGATGGCAGCCAGGCCGCCGACGCCGTGGGCCTGCTGGACCAGGCGCTGCTGGGCGAGTGGCTGCCGCGTGAGCGTGACATCGATGCCTACTTCCTCGGGCCGAAGGGCTTCATGGCCGCGATCAAGCGCCAGCTCAAGGGCCTGGGTGTGCCGGAAGGGCAGAGCCGTTACGAGTTCTTCGGGCCGGCGGCGGCGTTGGAGTGAAACGCTGAGCCCATCGCGGGGCAAGCCTGCTCCCACGTTGAACCAGGTGGTGCTGGCGTGGGAGCGGGCTTGCCCCGCGATTCATCCCAATCGCTGCGGTTCGGCGTTCTGTCGCGCCGACGGCACCCGGATGCTCCCGGCCGTGGGTAATCGAGAACGAAACGGACGATGACATTCGGCGCTATCGGCGTGGCCGAGCGCCGAACCGCAGCGATTGGGCCTATCCCTTCTCTATATAGAAAGAGATGAACGCCTCTACACCCGCGTTCATCTTTAATCCTCCTTTAATCACTGTATCCTTCACTCCCGGGTGTCGAGGGGCCTGCCTCTGTCCGGCGCTCGGGCTGGCGCATTTTTCATGTCGGCCAGTGAACCGAAACCGACCCGCTCGGTCCTAGGTCATCAATGGATAGCCGCGCACGCCCCTCCTCGATGCATTCAAAGGTCATCTCCAGCGTGTAGACTGGGCGCCCCTCGGGCAGCCCGCGCTGCCACTCTCCATCGAAGGAATCGGCAATGAACGAACTCTCATCGCGCCTGAATCGGGAACGGCGCTTTCTGGTGCTCCTCGGCGTGATCTGCCTGGCGCTGATCGGTGGCGCCCTGTACATGCAGGTGGTGCTGGGCGAGGCGCCGTGCCCGCTGTGCATCCTGCAGCGCTATGCCCTGCTGTTCATCGCGATCTTCGCCTTCATCGCCGCGGCCATGCCCGGGCGCCGCAGCCTGACCTTCTTCGAGGCGCTGGTGGTGCTCAGCGCCATCGGCGGGATCGTTGCGGCGGGCAACCATGTGTATATACTCGCCAACCCGATGGTCAGCTGCGGCATCGACACCCTGCAGCCCATCGTCGATGACCTGCCGCTGGCCAAGCTGTGGCCGCTGGCGTTCCAGGTCGACGGTTTCTGCTCCACCCCGTACCCGCCGATCCTCGGCCTGTCGCTGGCGCAATGGGCGCTGGTGGCGTTCGTCCTGACGGCGGTGCTGGTGCCCCTGGGGATCTACCGAAACCGCCGTCGCGGTTAGACCAAAGTCCCGAATTGACCTGGGTCTATTGCGCGGCGAGATAAGCCGCAGTGCGCACCGCACGATTGATCCAGGTCAGCCACCAGCCCTTGCGCGGCAAGGGTTTCAGGGCTACTGGAAGGGGTGCGACAAACTGTCGCGAAGTTGATTTTTTGACCAGCATTGTTACGCATTCTGTAAAAGACTGTTGCTCAATAAGTCATAGTCATCGTTGAACGACCTATCTACAATCGCCCCCAATTTCCGTTCGGCACTGCTTGCAAGTCGCAGGATTGATGGAAGCCGCAGCGCTTTCCATTTGCTGACTTCGTCAAGTTTCGCCCAACGGCGATACCGGGCGGACCCCCCTCCGCGTTTTCCGCACCAAATGGACTTGGTCTGAAGTACAGGCCTGTTGCCTACGAAACCATAAGCACCGCACACCCGCTTGACGCCTAGATCCTGCAGTCGGATCCCTGGCAGGGGCGAGTACGGGCGCCAATTGCCGCACTTGGCAGGACGAAGTGTTGGCTACCAAAACACAAATTGCATTGAAGCAAGCTGATCTAGAGGTCGTGAGATGAGTAAAAAGCGTTACCCCAGACTGTTTGGCATATTGCCCTTTTTAGGCATGCTTTTACTCAGTGGGTGCAACTGGACCCTGCTCGACCCGAAGGGCCAGGTCGGCATTGAGCAGAAGAACCTGATCCTGATCGCCACCGGCCTGATGCTGCTGGTGGTCGTGCCCGTGATCATCATGACCCTGGCGTTCGCCTGGAAGTACCGTGCTTCCAACAAGGCCGCCACCTACACCCCCGACTGGTCGCACTCGACCAAGATCGAGGCCGCGGTGTGGATCATCCCGATCCTGATCATCATCGCCCTGGGTTACTTCACCTACCACTCCACCCACAAGCTGGACCCGTACCGTCCACTGGATTCCGATGTGAAGCCGGTGCAGATCGACGTGGTCGCGCTGGACTGGAAGTGGCTGTTCATCTACCCGGAGCAGGGCATCGCCACGGTCAACAAGATCGTCTTCCCGGCCAACACCCCGGTCAACTTCCGTGTCACCTCCGATGCCGTGATGAACTCCTTCTTCATCCCGGGTCTGGGCGGCCAGATCTACGCCATGGCCGGCATGACCACCAAACTGCACCTGATCGCCAACGAGAACGGTGTGTTTGACGGTATCTCCGCCAACTACAGCGGCGCCGGCTTCACCGGTATGAAATTCAAGGCTGTCGCCACTTCGCAAGCTGACTTCGATGCATGGGTCGCTGAAGTGAAGGCATCGCCGAAGAAACTGGACCAGGCCGAATATGACGCCTTGGCCAAAGCTAGCGAAAACAACCCAGTCGCGCTGTACAGCGAGGCTCCGGCTGACCAGTTCCAGCGCATCGTCGACAAGTACGAAGGCATGAACCGCGGTCGTCCGAACCACGAAGAAGCAGGCAGCAAAGACCTGGCCACCACCAAGGGTGTGGAATCGAGTATGCAACCAGCTGCCGGTGCAGAGGAGTAAGAGATGTTCGGTAAATTAACTCTGGAGGCGATACCGTATCACGAGCCGATAGTCATGGTGACGCTTGCCATGATCGCGCTCGGTGGTATCGCTGTCGTTGGTGCCATCACCTATTTCCGCAAGTGGACCTACTTGTGGACCGAGTGGCTGACCACGGTCGACCACAAGAAGATCGGCGTGATGTACATCATCGTCGCTATGGTCATGCTGCTGCGCGGCTTCGCCGACGCCATCATGATGCGTACCCAGCTGGCTGCCGCCACCGGTGGCTCCGAAGGCTACCTGCCGCCTGAACACTATGACCAGATCTTCACCGCCCACGGTGTGATCATGATCATCTTCATGGCGATGCCGTTCTTCACCGGCCTGATGAACCTCGCTGTTCCTCTGCAGATCGGTGCGCGTGACGTTGCCTTCCCGTTCCTGAACTCCCTGAGCTTCTACCTGCTGCTGGCAGGCGTGCTGCTGGTCAACATCTCGCTGGGCGTTGGTGAATTCGCCAAGACCGGCTGGGTTGCCTATCCGCCGCTTGCGGGTATCCAGTACAGCCCTGGGGTGGGTGTCGACTACTACATCTGGGCGCTACAGCTCTCAGGCTTGGGTACGACACTGACAGGCGTGAACTTCCTCGTCACCGTGATGAAGATGCGCGCCCCTGGCATGAAGCTGATGGACATGCCGATCTTCACCTGGACCTGCACCTGGGCCAACGTGCTGATCGTCGCTTCCTTCCCGATCCTGACCGCCGCACTCGCCCTGCTGACCGTTGACCGTTATCTGGACTTCCACATCTTCACCAACGAGCTTGGTGGGAACCCGATGATGTACGTCAACCTGTTCTGGGCATGGGGTCACCCTGAGGTCTACATCCTGATCCTGCCGGCCTTCGGCGTGTTCTCGGAAGTCACCTCGACCTTCGCAGGCAAGCGCCTGTTCGGTCACCACTCGATGATCTACGCCTCGGGCGCGATCGCCATCCTGGGCTTTGCGGTCTGGCTGCACCACTTCTTCACCATGGGTGCCGGCGCCAGCGTCAACACCTTCTTCGGCCTGGCGACGATGCTGATCTCCATTCCGACCGGTGTGAAGCTGTTCAACTGGCTGTTCACCATCTACCAGGGCCGTCTGCGCTTCACCGCGCCGATCATGTGGACCCTGGGCTTCATGGTCACCTTCTCCATCGGTGGCATGACCGGCGTTCTGCTGGCTGTTCCAGGTGCCGACTTCGTTCTGCACAACAGCTTGTTCGTGATCGCCCACTTCCACAACGTGATCATCGGTGGCGCGGTATTCGGCTACATCGCCGGCTTCGCCTTCTGGTTCCCGAAAGCCTTCGGTTTCACCCTGAACGAGAAGTGGGGCAAGGCTGCCTTCTGGTTCTGGATCTCCGGCTTCTACGTAGCGTTCATGCCGCTGTACGCCCTGGGCTTCATGGGCATGACCCGTCGTCTGAACCACTCCGACAACCCGCTGTGGGAACCCTACCTGTACGTAGCCGTGGTCGGCGCCGTGCTGATCCTGTTCGGTATCGCTTGCCAGCTGATCCAGATCTACGTCTCGGTTCGCGACCGCAAGGACAACATGGACGTCACCGGCGACCCATGGGGCGGCCGTACCCTGGAATGGTCGACTTCGTCGCCACCTCCGTTCTACAACTTCGCGCACATGCCTGAGCATGTTGGCCTGGACGCCTGGCACGAAGCCAAGCAAGCCGGCGCTGCGTACAAGGCCCCTGCCAAGTACGAAGCGATCCACATGCCGAGCAACACCTCCACCGGTCTGTTCATGGGTCTGCTGCTGACCGTGTTCGGTTTCGCCTTCATCTGGCACATCTGGTGGCTGGTGGGCGCGAGCCTGGTTGCAACCATCGCTGTCTTCGTTCGCCACGCCGCGCGTGACGACCAGGGCTACATGGTTCCGGCCGAAGAAGTGGCGCGCATCGAAGGCGAGCGCATGAAAGCGCTGGCCAAAGCAGGTGCTCTGCCTGCCGGCGCACGTGTCGAATCGTTTGAACGGGTGTAATCAATGTCCAGTCAAGTAATCCACGGTGGCGCGCATGGTCATGACCATGCGCACGACGACCACCACCACGACTCGGGCCAGATGACCGTACTCGGTTTCTGGCTCTACCTGATGACCGACTGCATCCTGTTTGCGTCGCTCTTCGCCACCTACGCGGTGCTGTCCGGCGGTTTCGCCGGCGGCCCGTCGGGTCACGACATCTTCCAGCTCGACTTCGTGCTGGTTGAAACCGCGTTCCTGCTGCTGTCCTCGATCACCTTCGGCTTCGCCATGCTGAAGATGTTCGCCGGCAACAAGGCGGGCGTGCTGGGCTGGTTGGCCGTGACCTTCCTGTTCGGTGCCGGCTTCATCGCGATGGAAATCTATGAGTTCCATCACCTGATCGCCGAGGGCTACGGCCCGCAGCGCAGTGGCTTCCTGTCGGCGTTCTTCGCGCTGGTCGGTACCCACGGCCTGCACGTGACTGCCGGCCTGATCTGGATGGCAATCATGATGTACCAGATCAACAAGCACGGCATCACGCCGACCGCCAAGACCCGCATGAGCTGCCTGAGCCTGTTCTGGCACTTCCTGGACGTGGTCTGGATCTGCGTATTCACCGTCGTCTACCTGCTGGGAGTTCTGTAATGGCTAGCGCACACGACACTCATCACGAAGGTAATCACGGTAGCGTGAAGTCGTACATGATCGGCTTCGTACTGTCGATCATCCTGACCGCGATCCCGTTCGGCCTGGTGATGTACCCGAGCCTGCCGAAGAACCTGACCGTCCTGATCGTGGTGGCCATGGCCGTCATCCAGGTGGTTGTACACCTTGTGTACTTCCTGCACATGGACCGCTCGAAAGAGCAGCGTTCCAACGTGTCGACGTTCCTGTTCACCGTCCTGGTAATTGCACTGCTGGTCGGCCTGTCGCTGTGGATCATGTTCAGCATCCACTTCGAAATGTTGGCCAAGTGAGGTAAGACTGCATGTCCGTGAAGCACTTTATCCAAATCACCAAACCGGGGATCATTTTCGGTAACGTGCTTTCCGTGGCAGGCGGTTTCTTCCTTGCCGCTAAGGGGCATGTGGATTTCGCCCTGTTCCTGGCGGTGGTGATCGGTACTTCCCTGGTGGTCGCGTCTGGATGCGTGTTCAACAACTGCATCGACCGTGACATCGACCACAAGATGGAACGTACCAAGAACCGCGTCATGGTCCAGGGCGGCATGTCGCTGCCCCTGGCGCTGATCTACGCCACCCTGCTCGGGGTGGCGGGTTTCAGCCTGCTGTATGTGCAAGCCAACCCGCTGGCGGCGTTCTGCGCCCTGGTCGGTTTCGTCGTCTACGTCGGTTTCTACAGCCTGTGGCTGAAGCGCAAATCGGTGCACGGCACCCTGGTCGGCAGCCTGTCCGGTGCCATGCCTCCGGTGATCGGCTACTGCGCCGTGAGCAACAGCTTCGACCTGGCCGCGGTGACCCTGCTGGTGATGTTCAGCCTGTGGCAGATGCCGCACAGCTTCGCCATCGCCATCTTCCGCTTCAAGGACTACAGCGCCGCCAACATTCCGGTCCTGCCGGTGGCACGCGGTATCCTCGCGGCGAAGAAGCAGATCGTGCTGTACGTGCTGGCCTTCGTGCTCGCCACCCTGATGCTGACCCTCGGCGGCTACGCCGGCCTGGGTTACCTCGCCGTGGCGGCCGCCATGGGCCTGTACTGGCTGTACATGGCCTGGGGTGGCTACAAGGCCGAGGACGACAGCAAGTGGGCCCGCAAGGTGTTCGGCTTCTCCATCCTCACCGTCACCGCCCTGAGCGTGATGATGGGCGTGGACAGCCAGACTGCGGCCGATGTGCTGATGACCTACGCGCGCTGATACTGCAGCCTGTAACACCAAGAACCCCGGCCATGTGCCGGGGTTTTTTATGCCTGTTTTTCCTGTGGCGGTTTTTTCGCGGGTAAACCCGCTCCCACAGGGTTAGCGCGATCCCTGTGGGAGCGGGTTTACCCGCGAAGAGGCCGGTCCTGAAAACGTAAATCTTTGATTTTCAAAAAATACATCTGAAAATATTAGGCAAAGCAGGAAATTATCCTTTGCAGAAATATTGTTTCGGCATTATCTTCTGAAGCAGGTCGCCGCAGCGGCCAGCGTCGCTCGGACGGTTCCGGGCGCTTACGTCTCTCGAGGAACACATGGCCAACCCAGGTTCGCCGCGCCGCTTCGCGCGCATCGATCGTCTCCCCCCGTACGTCTTCAACATCACCGCCGAGCTCAAGATGGCCGCCCGCCGCCGTGGCGAGGACATCATCGACCTGAGCATGGGCAACCCCGATGGCGCCACCCCGCCGCATATCGTCGAGAAGCTGGTGCAGGTCGCCCAGCGCGAGGACACCCACGGCTATTCCACCTCCCGTGGCATCCCACGCCTGCGCCGCGCCATCTCCAACTGGTACAAGGAACGCTACGACGTCGCCATCGACCCGGAAAGCGAGGCCATCGTCACCATCGGCTCGAAAGAGGGCCTGGCGCACCTGATGCTCGGTACCCTCGACCATGGCGATACGGTGCTGGTGCCCAACCCCAGCTACCCGATCCACATCTACGGCGCGGTGATTGCTGGTGCCCAGGTGCGCTCCGTGCCGCTGGTGCCGGGGGTGGACTTCTTCAACGAGCTGGAGCGGGCGATCCGCGAGTCGATCCCCAAGCCGAAGATGATGATCCTCGGCTTTCCGTCCAACCCCACCGCCCAGTGCGTCGAGCTGGACTTCTTCGAGCGCGTGGTGGCCCTGGCCAAGCAGTACGATGTGCTGGTGGTGCACGACCTGGCCTACGCCGACATCGTCTACGACGGCTGGAAGGCGCCGTCGATCATGCAGGTGCCGGGCGCCAAGGACATCGCGGTGGAGTTCTTCACCCTGTCCAAGAGCTACAACATGGCCGGCTGGCGGATCGGCTTCATGGTCGGCAACCCCGAGCTGGTCAGCGCCCTGGCGCGGATCAAGAGCTACCACGACTACGGCACCTTCACCCCGCTGCAGGTGGCCGCCATCGCCGCCCTGGAAGGCGACCAGCAGTGCGTGCGCGATATCGCCGAGCAGTACCGCCAGCGTCGCAACCTGCTGGTCAAGGGCCTGCACGAGCTGGGCTGGATGGTGGAGAACCCCAAGGCCTCGATGTATGTCTGGGCCAAGATTCCCGAGGCCTATGCGCACCTGGGCTCGTTGGAGTTTGCCAAGAAGCTGCTGGCCGAGGCCAAGGTCTGCGTGTCGCCGGGAATCGGCTTCGGTGACTACGGCGACGATCATGTGCGCTTTGCCCTGATCGAGAACCAGGACCGGATTCGCCAGGCCATTCGCGGCATTCGCCAGATGTTCCGGGCCGATGGGCTGACCAGCAAGTAAGCCGCCAGGGCGCTATCGCGGGTGTAGGAGCGGCCTTGTGCCGCGAAAGGGCCGCGAAGCGGCCCCAGGATGTATGCAGCATTGCCAGGAACCTGGGGCTGCTTTGCAGCCCTTTCGCGGCACGAGGCCGCTCCTACACAGACCTGTGCATGCCGCTTACCTCGGAACGCCGATCAGCGGCGATCTTTTTTTGCTTCCCCCCTCTTCTCAGCCGATCGCGCCTGGATTACAAATAGCGCCGCGGGCGCTCGCCCCGATAACAACAACCTCCTTCCCTGGCCATCATGTCCGATCAGAACCCTTGCCTGACCTGCGGCGCCTGCTGCGGCTACTTTCGTGTGTCTTTCTTCTGGGGTGAATGCCAGTCCGCCGGTGGCGTGGTGCCCGACGACCTGGTGGTGCAGATCAACCCGACCCGGGTCGCCATGATCGGCACCGACGCCAAGCCTTGCCGCTGCGTCAGCCTGGGTGGCGAGATCGGCACGCAAGTGGCGTGCTCCATCTACGAGAACCGCTCCAGCCCCTGCCGCGAGTTCGATGCTTCGTGGGAAAACGGCGTGCACAACCCCAGCTGTGACGACGCCCGGGCGGCCTATGGCCTGCCACCGCTGACACCACCCGGCGCCAACGAGCCGCATTGGCCGGATGAGGGGGCGGAGGTCGCCTGAAGGGATTGCTTGGCCTTGCTGACTGCGGACTGCGTGGGAACGCGCTTGCCCCGCGATTGCGGTGCCGGCGTCATCGCGGGGCAAGCACGCTTCCACAAACCGTTTCACATTCTGGCCATTCGCTATGACCGTTCGTCGGTTGGATCCAATGGCCAAGCGGCTGAAACCCGCGAAACACGTGCCGCCTAGACAAAGTATTAACACCATTTGACCGTCCCCTGCGCCGTACCGCCCGCGCCTGAGCGGCTACACATTCCCTCAAAGGAAATTCGTAGCCATAGATCAGGCGTTTCGGCCGTCGCGTGTTCCACTGCTCTTTCCTGCCCGCTGTGCACGCATTCAAGGACTGAATCGCCTGATCCACGAAGGAGCTCTCCGTGGACAGACGTGCCGCCCCCCGTTCACCCGCCCGTTTCTCGCAACTGTCGCTGGCTGTCAGCCTGGCTGTCGGTGCGATGGCATTTGGTCTGTCCAGCGAACAGGCGCTGGCCGTCTGCAGCGCGGCCGGTTCCACGATCACCTGCAGCGGCGCGGCCAACCCGCTGGCGCCCAGCTATACCAATGGCGGCAGTGGCCTCACTGTCAACGTCAACCCGGGCGCGAGCCTGGGCACCTTGCTGGGCGTGGGCGGCACCTCGCTGTCGCTGGCCGGCAACAACAACACCCTGAACAACTCCGGCACCATCGACCCGACGTTGCTCGGGCTGCTGAGCATCCAGTCCTCCGCCGTGCTGATCGGCAACACCGGTACCGGCAGCACCCTCAACATCAACAACAACGCCACGGGCGTGATCAAGGGCACCGGCGCCTTGCTCGGCGCCAACCTGCTGAACCTCACCGGCATGGCGCTGGATGCGCGCAACGGCGCCGCCGGCACCACCACCATCAGCAACGCCGGCAGCATCGGTTCCTCGGCCTTGGCCAGCCTCACGCTGGTGAGCGAGGACACGCCGGTCATCGCCGTGACCGGTGGCAGCACGGTGAACTTCACCAACACCGGCACCATCCTCGGCCGTGCCGCGTTCGAGGCTTCCGCGACAGGCAACACCTTCACCAACGCCGGGACCCTGACCGGCAGCCTGTCGATGGGTGTCAACAGCACCAACCGCTTCAACGCCATCACCGGCTCCAGCGTGGGGGCAGGGCTTGGCGTCGGCGTGGCCTTGCTGGTCACCAGCAACCCGAACCTTGCCTTCGCGGCGGCCGGCAAGATCGACGGTGGTGCCGGTGGCACCAACACCCTGGCACTGCAAAACGCCATTGGCGGCGGCAGTGGGACCAGTGGCAGCGGTACGATCAACGCCACCAACTACATCAACTTCAGCCGCCTGATTGTCGACGCCGGCACCTGGAGCCTGATCGGCCAGGTGCTCAACGGCACCACCCAGACCACCCTCAATGGTGGTCAGCTCAACTTCGACAACGCCAGTGCCTTCGGCAGTGGCGCCATCACTGTCAACGGCGGCGGGCTGGCGGGCACCGTCGGTGGCCTGAGCCTGGCCAACAACTTCACCCTCAACGCCGGCCTGAACGTCGGCGGCGCCACCGACATGGCCCTCAATGGCGTGGTCTCGGGTGTCGGCGGCCTGACCAAGACCGGTACGGGGCTGCTCACCCTCGGCGCCACCAACACCTACAGCGGCGGCACCACCCTGGCCGCCGGCGGTCTCAACCTGGCCAGCGCCGCTGCGCTGGGCAGTGGCGGCCTCACCGTCAGCGGCGCCAGCAGCCTGCAGGGCAGCGTGCCGCTGGTGCTGAACAGCAACGTGGCATTGAACGCGGCGCTGACCCTGCCTGGCAGCAACGCCCTGACCCTCGGCGGTGTGCTCAGCGGCACCGGCTCGCTGGTCAAGAGCGGCAGCGGTGGCTTGACGCTGAACGGCGTCAACACCTACAGCGGCGGCACGACCCTGGGTAGCGGCACCCTCACCCTCGGCAACGCCAGCGCCCTGGGCAGCGGCACGTTGGCACTGAGCGGCAACGGCACCCTGGACACCACGGCGACCATGACCCTCGCCAATGCCATCAACCTGGGCAGCAGTACCCTGACCTTGCCGGGCACCAACGCACTGACGCTCAACGGCGTGATTGGCGGCAGCGGCAACCTGACCAAGAACGGCACCGCCGACCTCACTCTCAACGGCGTCAACACTTACAGCGGCACCACCACCCTGGGCGGTGGCAAGCTCACCGTCGGCAACAGCGCCGCGCTGGGCACCAGCGGCCTGACCCTGGGCGGCAATGCCAGCCTGGACGCCAGCAGCGCGGTCAGCCTGGGCAATGCGATCAACCTGGGGGCCAACACCCTTGACCTGCTGGGCACCAGCGCCACCACCCTGGGCGGTGTCATCAGCGGTACCGGCGCGCTGGTCAAGAATGGTGCCGGCGACCTGACCCTCAATGGCAACAACACCTTCAGCGGCGGCCTGACGCTCAACACCGGCAAGCTCACCGTCGGCCACAGCAATGCGCTGGGCAGCGGTGCGCTGACCCTGGGCGGCAACGTCAGCCTCGACGCCGGCACCGCAGTCAACCTGGGCAACGCGGTCAACCTCGGCGCCAATACCCTCAACCTGCTGGGCACCAGTGCCACCACCCTGGGTGGTGTCATCAGCGGCACCGGCGCGCTGGTCAAGAACGGCAGCGCCGGCCTGACCCTCAACGGCAGCAACACCTTCAGCGGCGGCACCACCCTCAATGGCGGCGTGCTGACCGTGGGCAACAACAATGCCCTGGGCACCGGCGCGCTGTCCCTGGGCGGCAATGCCAGCCTCGATGCGGGCGTGGCGGTCAACCTGGGCAACGCCATCAACCTGGGCGGTAACACCCTGACCCTGCCGGGCACCAGCGCCACCACCCTGGGCGGCGTGATCAGCGGCACCGGGGCGTTGGTCAAGAATGGCAGCAGCAACCTGACCCTGGGTGGCGCCAACACCTTCAGCGGCGGGCTGACCCTCAATGCCGGCACCCTGACCCTGGCCAGCGCCGCAGCCCTGGGCACGGGCGACTTGACCGTCGGCGGGGCCTCGACCCTGGCCAACACGGCGGCGATGACCCTGAACAATGGCATCAACCTTGGCGCCAACCTGACCCTGGCCGGCGCCAACAACCTCACGCTGGCCGGCAACCTCAGTGGCACCGGCGGACTGATCAAGAACGGCAGCGCCAGCCTGACCCTGAGCGGCAACAACACCCAGAACGGCACCACGGCGCTGAACGCCGGCACCCTGGTGCTGGGCAGCAACACCGCGCTGGGCACCGGCGCGCTCAATGCCGCGGCCAACACCACCCTCGACACCAGTATCGCCGGGCTGAACATCGGTAACGCTCTCAACCTGGCCGGCAACCTGAACCTGCCCGGCAGCAACGACCTGACCCTGAGCGGCATAATCGCTGGCGTTGGCGGCATCACCAAGGGCGGCAACACCACCTTGACCCTGACCGGTGCCAACACCAACAGCGGCTCCACCTTCCTCAACGCCGGTACCCTGGTGGTCGGCAACAACACCGCGCTGGGCACCGGTACCCTCAACACCGCCGCCGGCACCCACCTGGACGCCAGCACGGCCGTGAGCCTGGCCAACGACGCCATCATCGCCGGCCCCCTGACCATCGACGGCACCGCCAACCTGGGCCTGAGCGGCGTGCTCAGCGGCATCGGCTCGCTGGTCAAGAACGGCAACGCCAGCCTGACCCTGAGCGGCAACAACGTCTTCACCAACGGCACCCAGCTCAACGCCGGCACGCTGATCCTGGGCAGCAACACCGCATTGGGCATCGGTGGCCTGACCCTGGGAGGCAACGCGAACCTCGACACCAGCACTGCGGTGGCCGCCACCAACACCATCAGCCTCGGCGCCAACACCCTGACCGTGCTGGGCAGCAACGCCACCACCCTGACCGGGCAGATCAGCGGTACCGGCGCGCTGGTCAAGAGCGGCAGCGCCGCCCTGACCCTCAACGGCAACAACACCTACAGCGGCGGTACCACCCTCAACGGTGGGTTGCTGACCCTGGGCAACAACAATGCCCTGGGCACCGGCGCCTTGACCCTGGGTGGCAACGCCAGCCTCGACAGCAGCGGCACCCTCAACCTGGGCAATGCCATCAACCTCGCCGGCAATACCCTGACCCTGGCAGGCAGCAATGCCGCCACCCTCGGCGGCGTGATCAGCGGTACTGGCACGCTGACCAAGAACGGCAGCACCAACCTGACCCTGTCAGGCGCCAACACCTTCAGCGGTGGCCTCAACCTCAATGCCGGCACCTTGACCCTGGCCAGCGCCGCCGCGCTGGGAACCGGTGCGTTGAACGTCGGCGGCGCCGCCACCCTGGCCAACGCCACGGCCATGACCCTGAACAACGCCATCAACCTCGCCGCCGACCTGTCGCTGCCAACCACCAGCAACCTCACCCTGGCCGGCAACCTCAGTGGCACCGGCGGCCTGGTCAAGAGCGGCAGCGCCACCCTGACCCTGAGCGGCAACAACACCCACAGCGGCGCCACCGCGCTCAACGCCGGCACCCTGGTACTCGGCAGCAACACCGCCCTGGGCACTGGCGCGCTGAATGCCGCCAACAACACCACCCTGGACACCAGCGTCGCAGGCCTGAACATCGGCAACGCGCTGAACCTGGCCGGCAACTTCATCCTGCCCGGCAGCAACGACCTGACCCTGAGCGGCACCATCGCCGGCGCCGGCGGCATCACCAAGAACGGTGCCACCAGCCTGACCCTGACCGGCAACAACAGCAACAGCGGCATCACCCGTCTGAACGCCGGTACCCTGGTGCTCGGCAGCAATACCGCGCTGGGCACCGGCACCCTCAACACCCTGGCCGGCACCCACCTGGATGCCAGCACAGCCGTCAGCCTGGCCAACGACGTCACCATCGCCGGCCCCCTGACCATCGACGGCAGTGCCGACCTGGGCCTGAGCGGCGTGGTCAGCGGCATCGGTTCGCTGGTCAAGAACGGCAACGCCAACCTGACCCTGAGCGGCAACAACCTCTACACCAACGGCACCCAGCTCAATGCCGGCACGCTCACCCTCGGCAGCAACACCGCGCTGGGGATCGGCGCCCTGACCCTGGGCGGCAACGCCAACCTCGACGCCAGCACCGCCGTGGCGGTGACCAACGGCATCAGCCTGGGCGGCAACACCCTGACCGTGCTGGGCAGCAACGCCACCACCCTCGGTGGCCTGATCAGCGGCAGCGGCGCGCTGGTCAAGAATGGCAGCGCCGGACTGACCCTCAACGGCAACAACACCTACAGCGGCGGCACCACCCTCAATGCCGGGCTGCTGACCCTGGGCAACAACAACGCCATCGGCAGCGGCGCCCTGAGCGTGGGCGGCAATGCCAGCCTCGACGGCAGCGGCGCGCTCAACCTGGGCAACGCCATCAACCTCGGAGCCGGTGCCACCCTGACCTTGCCGGGCAGCAATACCACCACCCTCGGTGGCGTGATCAGCGGCACTGGCGCGCTGACCAAGAACGGCAGCACCAACCTGACCCTGTCGGGCGCCAACACCTTCAGCGGTGGCCTCAACCTCAACGCCGGCACCCTGACCCTGGCCAATGCCGCCGCGCTGGGAACCGGTGCGCTGAACGTCGGGGGCGCCGCGACCCTGGCCAACAGCGTGGCGATGACCCTGGGCAACGACGTCAACCTCGGCGCCAACCTGACCCTCGGCGGCAGCAGTAACCTGACACTGGGCGGCGTGCTCGCCGGTACCGGCGGCCTGATCAAGAACGGTGTGTCCGACCTGACGCTGACCGGCAACAACACCTTCAGCGGTGCCATCGACCTGCTCGGCGGCAGCATCACCACGGTCGGCACCACGGCCCTGGGCAATACCTCGGCAGTCAGCGTCGGCGCTGGCACCAGTCTCAACCTCGGCGCCAGCGCCACCATCGGTGGCCTGAGCGGCGCCGGTACGGTGAATATTGCCGGCGGCGGCGACCTGACCCTGGGCGGCAACAACCTCAACAGTGTGTTCAGCGGTGCCCTGGCCGGCAGTGGCGGGCTGGTCAAGACCGGCACCGGCAGCTTCGAGCTGTCCGGGGTCAGCACGCTCGGCGGCAACACCACGGTCAATGCCGGCCAGCTCAATGTCACCGGCTCGCTGGCAAGCTCCAGCGTGCAGATCAACAGCGGCGCCAGCCTCGGCGGCACCGGCAGCCTGCTGGGGGCGGTCGACATCGCCAACGGCGCGCACCTGCTGGCCAACAGCGGCGCGACCCTCGGCACCGGCGCGCTTACCCTGCACAGTGGCTCGATCCTCGACTTCGGCCTGGGCTCGCCGGCCACCGGCGGTACGGCGCTGGTCAACGTCAACGGCAACCTGACCCTGGACGGTACCCTCAACGTCACCGACGTCGGCGGCTTCGGCACCGGTATCTACCGGCTGTTCGACTACACCGGCGCGCTGGTCGACAACGGCCTGCTGGTCGGCAACGTGCCGGGCGCCATGTTGCCCGGCGACCTGCAGGTGCAGACTTCCATTGGCAGCCAGGTCAACCTGCTGGTCGGCGGCGCCTCCGGCACCGTGCAGTTCTGGGATGGCGGGCAGAACGTGCCCAATGGCGTGATCGACGGCGGCACCGGTACCTGGAATGGCAGCAACACCAACTGGACCGATGTCAACGGCGTGCTCAACGGCAGTTGGGCCAGCGACTTCGCGGTGTTCCAGGGCACCGCGGGGGATGTCACGGTGGTCGGCACCCAGGCCGCCACCGGGCTGCAATTCGTCACCAACGGCTACCGCCTGATCGGCGCCGGTGGGCTGGACCTGGTCAACGGCAGCAACGGCGCCTTCGCCGTGCGGGTCGACCCCGGCGTCACCGCGACCCTCAACGTCGGCCTCTCGGGCAGCGGCCAGCTGGCCAAGCTCGACAGCGGTACCCTGGTGCTCAATGGCGCCAACAGCTACACCGGCGGCACCCTGTTCAACGGCGGCACGGTCGTGGTCGGCAACAACACCGCTTTTGGTAGCGGCGCTGTCAGCACCGCCAACGGCACCACCCTGGACAGCAACACCGCCGTGGCCCTTGGCAACGCCTTCAATCTCAGCGGCGCCCTGACCGTCGCCGGTTCCGCCGACCTGGGGCTGTCCAACGTAGTCTCCGGCCTTGGCAGCCTGGTCAAGGCTGGCGGCGCCAACCTGACCCTGGGTAACGCCAACACCTACAGTGGCGGCACCAGCCTGGGTGCCGGCACCCTGACTCTCGGCAACGCCCAGGCGCTGGGCACGGGCGGCCTGAGCGTCACCGGCGCCGCCAGCCTGGACACCACCGGTAACTTGGCACTGGGCAATACCGTCGCCCTGAACGCCAACCTCACCCTACCGGGAACAAACGACCTCACCCTCAACGGAGCGCTCAGTGGCACCGGGGGCTTGGTCAAGACAGGTTCCGGCACGCTCACCCTCAACGGCAGCAACAGCCAGCAGGGCGGCACCAGCCTGAACGGCGGCACCCTCGTGGTAGGCAGCAACACCGCGCTGGGCACCGGTGCGCTGAACGCAGTCGGCGGCACCACCCTGAGCAGCAATGCCAACGTCACCCTGGCCAACCAGCTCAACCTGGCCGGCAACCTGACCATTGCCGGGGCACAGAACCTGACCCTGGGCGGCAACGTCAACGGCGTCGGCGGCCTGACCAAGACCGGCAGCGGCACCCTGACCCTGAACGGCACCAATGGCAACCTGGGCAACACCAACCTCAATGCCGGCACCCTGGTGCTCGGCAGCGCAAGCGCCCTTGGCCTCGGCCAGCTCAACGCGGCGGCCGGTACCACGCTGGACAGCAACACCGCTCTGAACATTGGCAACACCGTCAACCTGGGGGGCAACCTCACCATCACCGGCAGCAACGACCTGGGCCTGGGCGGCCTGGTCACGGGGGCCGGCAGCCTGACCAAGAACGGTGCCAGCAACCTTACCCTCAGTGGTGCCAACACCCTGACCGGCGGCGTGACCCTCAATGCCGGCACGCTGACCCTGGGCAACAACCAGGCGCTGGGCACCGGCACCCTGACCGTCGGCGGCGCCAGCAACCTGGCCACCACCGGCGCCCTGACCCTGGCCAACCAGGTGACGCTCAACAACACCCTGAGCCTGACCGGCAACAACAACCTGGCCCTCAATGGCGTGATCAGCGGCACCGGCGGCCTGACCAAGACCGGCAGCGGCAACCTGATCCTTGGCGCGGCCAACACCTACCAGGGCACCACCACCCTGGGCGGCGGCACCCTGACCCTGGGCAACAACACCGCCCTGGGCACGGGCAACCTGGCGGTGACCGGCAACAGCGCCCTGGCCACGATCGGTGTGCTGCAGGTGGCCAACGCCATCGGCCTCGGCGCCGGTACCACCCTCGGCGTCAACAACACCCAGGCCCTGACCCTCGACGGTGTCATCAGCGGTGCCGGGGCAGTGAACAAACTGGGTGCCGGGCAACTGGTGCTCAATGGCAGCAACACCTACGCCGGCGGCACTTCGCTGCAGGCCGGCAGCCTGCTGCTGGGCAATGCCGGCGCCCTGGGCAGCGGTGCCCTGACCGTCAACGGCGCCGCCAGCCTCGATGCCAGCCAGGCGCTGGCGCTGGTGAACGCCGTCAACCTCGCCGGTGGCAACCTGACCCTTGGCGGCAGCCAGGCGCTGACCCTCGACGGCGTGGTCTCCGGCAGCAACGGCCTAGTCAAGAACGGCGCCGCCACCCTGACCCTCAACGGCAACAACACCTACAGCGGCGGCACCACCCTCAACGCCGGCACCCTGGTGGTCGGCAGCAATACCGCGCTGGGCACCGGCGCCCTCAGTACCGGCGCCAACACCAGCCTCGATGCCAGCGGCGCGGGCGTCACCCTGGCCAACGCCGTGCACCTGGGCGGCACGCTTAACGTGCCGGGCAGTGCCGACCTGACCCTCAACGGCGTGGTGGATGGCGTCGGCGGCCTGAACAAGGCCGGCGCCAGCACCCTGACCCTCAACGGCGCCAACAACTACCTGGGCGGCACCACCCTGAATGCCGGCCGGCTGGTGGTCGGCAACGACAACGCGCTGGGGCAGGGCGCCCTGACCGTTGCCGGGGCCTCGACCCTGAGCAGCGGCGCCAGCACCACCCTGGCCAACAACGTCACCCTCAACGCCGGCCTGACCGTCGATGGCGGCAACGACCTGACCCTCAATGGTGTGATCAACGGTACCGCCGGCCTGACCAAGAACGGCAGCGGCAACCTGACCCTCAATGGCAACAACGGCTTCCAGGGCGGCACCCAGCTCAATGCCGGGCGTCTGACCGTAGGCAACAGCGGCGCGCTGGGCACCGGCACCCTGTCGGTTACCGCCGACGCCACCCTGGCCAACAGCGCGCCCATGGCCCTGGGCAACACCATTGCCCTGAGCAACGGTGCCAACCTGACCGTTGAAGCCGCCAACGCGCTGATCCTCAGCGGCGACCTCGGCGGCAGCGGCAACCTGGTCAAGACCGGCGTCGACGACCTGACCCTGGTCGGTGTCAAGACCTTCACCGGCAACGTCGACATCCAGGCTGGCTCCATCACTACCCTCGGCAGCGGTGTGCTGGCCAACGTCGACACCCTCAACGTCGGCGCCAGCGGCCAGCTCAACCTCAATGGCAACGCCAGCCTCGGCAGCCTCACCGGCAGCGGCCAGGTCGATGTCGGCATCGGCAGCGTTCTCAGCCTGGGCGGCAACAACCTCAGCAGCACCTTCGCCGGTGGTCTCAACGGCCTGGGCGGCCTGACCAAGGTCGGCAGCGGCACCCTGACCCTGACCGGCACCGGCAACCTGGCCGACAACACCCAGGTCAACGCCGGTACCTTGAAAGTGGATGGCACCCTGGGCAGCAACCTGCTGACCGTCGCCAGTGGCGCCACCTTGGCGGGTAGCGGCACCGCCAACGCCACGGTGGTGATCAACAACGGCGGCCACCTGGCCGGGCAGAGCGGCGCCACCCTGGGCCTCGGCAGCCTGGTGCTCAACAGCGGCTCGATCGTCGATGTCGGCCTGGCGTCACCGTCCACCGGCGGTACCGCGCTGTTCAACGTCGGCGGCAACCTGACCCTCGACGGCACGCTCAATGTCGGCAGCATCGGCGGCTTCGGCAACGGTGTATACCGCATCTTCGACTACACCGGCTCCCTGACCGACAACGGCCTGGACTTCGGCAGCCTGCCGCTGGGCGTGGGCCTGGGCGACGTGACCCTGCAGACTGCCCTGGCCAACCAGGTCAACCTGCTGGTCAGCGCCGCCGGCCTGAACATCCAGTTCTGGGACGGCAGCCAGAGCGTGCCCAACGGCCAGGTCGATGGCGGCACCGGCGTGTGGAACGCCGGCAACACCAACTGGACCGACCTCAACGGCGTGCTCAATACCACCTGGGGCAGCACCTTCGCGGTGTTCCAGGGCACTGCGGGCGACGTCACCGTCGACGGCAGCCAGACCGTCAATGGCCTGCAGTTCGTCACCAATGGCTACCGCCTGCTGGCAGGTACCGGCGGTGTGCTCGACCTGATCAACGGCAGCGGCGGCGACACCAGCGTGCGGGTCGATCCCGGGGCCACGGCGACCCTCGATGTCGGCCTGACCGGCGTCGGCAAGCTCAACAAACTCGACAGCGGCACCCTGATCCTCAACGGCAGCAACAGCTACAGCGGTGGCACCCTGCTCAGCGGCGGTACCTTGATCGTCGGCAACAACGCGGCCCTGGGCAGCGGCGCGCTGGACACCACGGCGGGCACTACCCTCGACAGCAACGCTTCGGTCGCGCTGGGCAATGCCATCACCCTGGCCGGCCCGCTGAACATCGGCGGTAGCAATGACCTGGCCCTCAACGGCAACATCGGCGGCGCCGGTGGCCTGGTCAAGGCCGGCAGCGCGCGGCTGGCACTGGGCGGCAACAACACCTATGCCGGCAATACCGCGCTCAATGGCGGCACCCTGGTGCTGGGCTCCAACACCGCGCTCGGCACAGGCAACCTGACCACCGCGCCCGGCACCAGCCTGGACAGCAGCCAGGCGGTCACCCTGGCCAACAACGTCACCACCATGGGCGACCTCACCGTGCTGGGCAGCAACGACCTGACCCTGGGCGGCACTGTCGGCGGCACCGGCCGCCTGCTCAAGGCCGGCCTGGCCCGCTTCGCGCTGATGGGCGCCAACACCTACAGCGGCGGCACCGACCTGCAGGCCGGCACGTTGGTGGTCGGCAACAACGCGGCGCTGGGCACCGGTGGCCTGGAAGTCACCGGTAACGCCAACCTCGACAGCACCAGTGCCGTGACCTTGGCCAACCCGGTCAATGTCAGCGGTGTGCTCAACGTGCTGGGCACTAACGACCTGCACCTGGCCGGCGTGCTCAGCGGCGCGGGCGAGCTGAACAAGAGCGGCCTGGCCGACCTGACCTTGTCGGGCAACAACACCTTCAGCGGCATCCTCAACATCCTCTCCGGCAGCCTGAGCACCATCGGCACCACTGCCCTCGGTACCCAGAGCCAGCTGAACGTCAGCACTGGCGCCAGCCTCAACCTCGACGGCAACACCAGCCTCGGCGACATCGGCGGCACCGGCGCGATCCAGATCGCCGCCGGCAACAGCCTGGCAGTGGAGGGCGGGGTGTTCGACGGCAATATCAGCGGCACTGGTACCTTGAACAAGCTTGGCAACGGCACCCTGGCGTTGAGCAGTACCAACAGCCACTCCGGCACCACCAACGTCCAGGCAGGAGGGCTGCAGGTGAATGGCTCCCTGGCCAGCGGCGCGGTCAACGTGGCCAGCGGCGCCAGCCTCAGCGGTGCCGGCAGCCTCGGCGGCGCGGTGACGGTGGCCAACGGCGGTAACCTCGCGGCGACCAGCGGCAGTACGCTGAACGCCGGTAACCTGGTGTTCGACAGCGGCGCCAACTTCAACGCCTCGCTGGGCACGCCGTCGGGTGGCGGCAGCCCGCTGGTCAACGTGGCCAACAACCTGACCCTGGGCGGTACCCTCAACGTCACCGACATCGGCGGCTTCGGCGCCGGGGTCTACCGGTTGTTCGCCTACGGCGGCAGCCTCACCAACAACGGCATGAGCTTCGGCACCACGCCGGTGCCGATCACCGACCTGACCGTGCAGACCGCCGTGGCCAACCAGGTCAACCTGGTGGTCGGCGGTGCCAGCAACGTACTGTTCTGGGACGGCAGCCAGAGCGTCGCCAACGGCCAGATCGACGGCGGCAGCGGCACCTGGGATGCCACCAACACCAACTGGACCGACGTCAATGGCGTGTTGAACAGCACCTGGAACGACACCTTCGCGGTGTTCCAGGGCGCACCCGGCACCGTCACCGTCAACGGCAGCCACAGCATCACCGGCCTGCAGTTCGTCACCGACGGCTATGTGCTCAACGCCGGTACCGCCGGTGAACTGCTGGGCAACGGCACCACCAACCTGCGGGTCGACAACGGCGCCACCGCCACCCTCAACGTCGCCCTCAACGGCACCGGCAGCGTCGCCAAGCAGGACGGCGGCACCCTGGTGCTCAACGCCGCCAACGGCTACAGCGGCGGCACCGCTCTCAACGGTGGCACCCTGGTGCTTGGCAACAATAGCGCGCTGGGCAGCGGCACCCTGACGGCCGCGGGCGGCACCACGCTGGACAGCAACACCGCCGTCACCCTGGCCAACACAACCGTGCTCAACGGCGCCCTGACCATTGCCGGCAGCAACGCCCTGACGCTCAATGGCGTGGTCAGCGGCACGGGTGGGTTGATCAAGAACGGCGCCGGCCTGCTGACCCTGAACGGGGCCAACACCTACAGCGGCGGCACCCAGATCAACGCCGGCGGCGTGGTGGGCAACAGCACCAGCCTGCAGGGCGCGATCCTCAACAACGGCGCCCTGACCTTCGAGCAGAACGCCAACGGCAGCTACACCGGCAACCTCAGCGGCAACGGCACCCTGGCCAAGAACGGCACCGGCGAACTGCTGCTGACCGGGGTCAATACCTTCACCGGCGCCACCAGCGTCAACGCCGGCACCTTGCTGGTCAACGGTCGCCTCGACAGCACCAGCGTGCAGGTCGCCACCGGCGCCCGCCTGGGCGGTAGCGGCACCTACGGCGGTGCCGTGCAGATCGCCAACGGCGCCACCTTGGCCGCCGGCCAAAGCGCCACGCCGCTCACCGTCGGCAGCCTCGACCTGGCGTCGGGCAGCGCCCTGGACTTCAACCTCGGCGCTCCGGCCGCCTCCACCACCGTGGTCAGGGTCAACGGCAACCTGGTGCTCGACGGCACGCTGAACATCACCGATGCCGGCGGTTTCGGCACCGGTGTCTACCAGCTGTTCAGCTACGGCGGCACGCTCACCGACAACGGCCTGGTGTTCGGCGCCATCCCGGGTAGCGTGGTTCTGGGCGACCTCAGCCTGCAGACCGCCATCGCCAACCAGATCAACCTGGTGGTGCAGAACTACGGCGAGGAGCTGCAGTTCTGGAACGGCGGCAAGACCAACCCCGACGGCAGCGTCGGCGGCGGCAGCGGCACCTGGGGCTCGAACACTGGCTGGACCAATGCCGGCGGCACCAGCAGCGAAGGCTGGAGCGGCGGCTACGCGGTCTTTGGCGGCACGTCCGGCACCGTTACCGTGGTTGGCAACCAGTCGTTCGAGGGCCTGCAGTTCCTCAGTGATGGCTACCAGGTCGTCCCGGGCTCTGGCGGCAGCCTGACCCCGGTCAACGATGCCGACGGCAGCCTGGCAGCGGTGCGGGTCAACGCCGGTGCCACGGCCACCGTCAGCGCACCGCTGGTCGGCACTGGCGGTATCGAGAAACTCGATGCCGGCACCCTGATCCTCGCCGGCGCCAACACCTACAGCGGCGGCACCACCGTCAGCGGCGGTACCCTGGTCGGCAACACCACCAGCCTGCAGGGCAACATCCTCAACAACGCCAACCTGGTGTTCGCCCAGGGCAGCAATGGCACCTTCAACGGCACCCTCAGCGGTACCGGCACCACCACCAAGCAGGGCGGCGGCACCTTGTTGCTGACCGGCAACCAGCCGTTCAGCGGTGCCTTCAACGTCAACCAGGGCGTGCTCCAGGTGGGCGATGCCGGCAACCCGGGCAGCAACCTCGCCGCCCAGGTCACGGTGGCCAACGGCGCCGCGCTGACCGGCAACGGCACTGTCGCCGGGCTGATCAACAACGGCACCGTGCTGCCGGGGCCGGCCGGCAACCTGAACGTGTCGGGCAACTTCACCAATGGCGCCACCGGCACCCTGGTGATCGACCTCGCCACCTCGCCAGTGAACTACCTGAACGTGGGCGGCACGGCCAACCTCGGCGGCAGCCTGATGGTGGCCAACCTCGCCAGCGGCAACGGCCAGTACACCGTGGTCAGCGCCGCGGGCGGCATCACCGGTACCTTCGCCACCACCAACCTGGCCAACTCGGCGTTCCTCAACAGCTCGCTGGACTATGGCGCCAACCAGGTGACCCTGTCGGTCAGCCGCAACGGCAACTCCTTCGCCGATGTCGCCGCCACCGGCAACCAGCGTGGCGTGGCCCTGGCCCTGAGCAGTGCCGGGGCGCCGGCCGAGCTGGTCAACAACCTGCTGCCGCTGGACCGCCAGGGCGCCCAGGCGGCGTTCGACAGCCTGTCCGGCGAGATCCACGCCAGCACCGCGACCGTGCTGATCGAGGACTCGCGTTACGTCCGCGAAGCGGTCAATGACCGCCTGCGCCAGGCCGACTGCAGCAACCAGGACGACCCGCGTCGCACCCTGGCGCCGACCGCCAACCAGCAGCTGACCAGCGAAGGCTGCCAGGGCCAGGCCGTGGGCTGGATCCGCGCCATCGGCGGCTGGGGTACCTACGACGGCAGCAGCAGCCATGCCAGCGTCGACCGTGACCTGTCGGGCTTCATGCTCGGCGTCGACCGTGCCCTGGATGATCAGTGGAAAGTCGGCGCCGCCGCCGGCTACACCCGCTCGAGCATCGACGCGCACCGTCGCCGCTCCGACGCCACGGTGGACAGCTACCACCTGACCACCTACCTCGGCTACCAGCTGGACGCCTTCGCCGCCCGCCTGGGTGTGGCCTACAGCTGGCACGACATCGACACCAAGCGCGATGTCACCGTCGGCAGCTACGACGACCGCCTCAAGGCCAAGTACAAGGCGCGCAGCGCCCAGGTATTCGGCGAGGTGGGCTACGCCATCGATGCTGGCGGTATCGCCCTGGAGCCGTTCGCCGGGTTGGCCTACGTCAACTACGACAGCGACACCGCCCACGAGAAGGGCGGGGCAGGGCGGCTGGAGGGCAAGGTCGACCAGGACGTGACCTTCTCCACCCTGGGCGTGCGGGCCGGCAAGCGCATCCTGCTCGACAATGGCAGCAGCGTCACGCCGCGGCTGTCGGTGGGTTGGCGGCATGCGTTCGGTGACGACAAGCCCGATGCCGATCTGCGCTTCATCGACGGTGGCGCAGGGTTCAGCACCGAGGGCGTGCCGATTGCCAAGGACGCGGCGGTGGTCGAGGCCGGGGTGGACCTGTCGGTGGGCGCGAGCGGTAAGCTGGGGGTCGGGTACTCCGGGCAGCTGTCGAGCGAGAACCGCGACCATGGTGTGGTGGTGAGCTTCAGCATGGGGTTCTGAGGTAGAATCGCTGGGGCTGCTTTGCAGCCCTTTCGCGGCACAAGGCCGCTCTCATGGAACAGAACATAATTCTTTGATTTGACTGGGGCAGCGTGGGAGCGGGCTTGCCCCGCGATGCGGTGTTTGGCACCGGCTTCGCCGGTGATCGCGGGGCAAGCCCGCTCCCACGATGGAACGCTGGAACGCTCGGGCGCGAGGGCTGTTGACCGCATCAGGGCCACCAGGTGTTCGTCGCAATCCTTGCAGCGCCTACAAGATCGAGCGCCGCCCGCGCGGCGCATCGCGGGACAAGCCCGCTCCCACATCTGTTTCGGGCCAGTCAATCCTGTGCCATTACCTGGTCAGCCTTGTTGCTCCGACGCAATTTCAGCGTGGGCACCACTGCCGCCCCGCACGACTTGAGGCATGCACCAAGGCGGGCAACCATGGCCTGACAGGTTCGGCACGTTGCAAAAGATGTGGGAGCGGGCTTGTCCCGCGATGCGCCGCGCGGGCGGCGCTCGATCTTGCAGGCGCTGCAAGGCCATCGCCAAGCACCTGGTGGCCATGACGCGATCAAAACCCTCGCCCCAAACCCCGTAAGACATTTCCGAACTTGAAACCAAATCCTTCAGCCAGACAGCGCTTCGGACCTATCCTACGCGGCTGCCGGAAGGCTCTGAATTGGCCGGGAAATGCATCAGGGGTACCGTCACTGGGTCGTCACATTTGGCGACCGGGTGTGAGAAGCCCGTTGTGTGAACCATGTCGATTCCGTCAATGGCGGTCGTGCGCGTGCAGGCTTTGGCCTGACCGTGGATTCATGGTTACACACGGGCTTCTCACCATGCGTACGACTGCCACCCTAATCTGTGAGAAGGATCGAGGTGGTTGTTCCTGAAATTCAATTTCGAGGAGTAACCATGAAAAAACTAGTACCTGACCCACCCTACCCAATCCCCTTCGTCACCATCATCAGCGACCTCGACCCCGAGGAAGCCATGGCCCACGCCAACAAGCTGATGCACACCCTCAGCGACACCGTCCACGCCTACACCGTCTGCCAGCGCGACGAGCGCCTCGACGTGATGATGGACAGCGTCGAGATCCTCGGCCAACTGGTCATCTCGCTGGTCCGCCACGCCCGGGCCAAGGGGGCGCCGGTATGAGCGACGACTTCAAGCCCGGCCCGACCCAGGGCAAGACCACCTGCCTCGAGATCTTCTGCATCCAGCCCGGTATCCCGTTCGATCACGCCTTCAGCGACCTGTCGGTGCTGCTCGGCTGTGTGGCGCACTTCACCACCGAGGCTGAGATGGAAGGGGACCTCATGGCCGCCAGTGCCGCTCGGATCCTCAGCGGGCTGGCCAAGGGGCTGATCGATGACATGGAATTGGGGCTGAATCGCGCGCGGTGAATGGGGGGCTGCTGCGCAGCCCGTTCGCGGCACAAGGCCGCTCCTACAAGAAAACGCGATCCCCTGTAGGAGCGGCCTTGTGCCGCGAACGGGCCGCAAAGCGGCCCCAGGGATGCCAGACCGGGCCACTGTCGTTAGACTGTCATCTCCCCACCACCGGACAGGAGTCCCGGCGTGCCCGACCCCCGCAGTTTCCCCAGCGACCTGTGCCTTGAAAGCCCACGCCTGCAGCTGCGCCCCATGCGCCACGGCGACGCGCAGCAGTGGCTGACCATCATGGCCGACCCGGAAGTGATGCGTTACTGGTACCACGCCCCCTGGCAGACCCTGGCCGAGGCCGAAAGCGCCCTGGCCGCCGACCGCGAGGCCTTTGCCGCCGGCCAGTTGCTCAAGCTGGGCATGTACCGCCGCGACAACGGCGAGCTGATCGGCATGGTCCAGCTGTTCAACCTCGAGGAGGGCTCGCGCCGTGGCGAGATCGGCTACTGCCTGGCCAAATCCGCCCAGGGCCGGGGCTATATGGACGAGGCGCTGACCTGCTTCATCGACTACCTCGCCCACACCCTGCACCTGCGTCGCCTGGAGGCGGAGATCGACCCGCGCAACCAGGGCTCGGCGCGTACCCTGGAACGCCAGGGGTTCGTCCTGGAAGGCACCTTGCGCGCCCGTTGGTGCGTGGCCGGAGAGCTCTCCGACTCGGGCCTGTATGGGCTGCTGCTCGAACCGCCTGTCGCCTGAGGCACAGGTACGCTATGGTCGGGTTTTGCCGATGATCGACGGAGTCTGTGTTTGCCAGCCTTCTATCTGACCTTCAGCTTGTTGCTGTACCTGTTGAGCCTGGCCTTCGATGGCGCCCTGATGGGGGCGGGCCGGCATATGCCGGCGCTGCAGATGCTGCTCTACGGCCCCTGGGGCATCGCCTTCGGTTTGTACCAGTGGTTCGCCAACCCGCTGCTGGCGCTGGCTATCCTCGGCCATCGACGGTTCCGCCGCATGGCGCTGGTATGCGGCATGGTGGCGCTGTACCTGGCGGCCAGCAGTTTCGCCATCACCCGCTTGCCGGACAACCAGAGCTACGCCTTCCAGGATGTGACCGGCTTTGGCGCGGGCTTCTACCTGTGGCTGCTGGCGATCCTGATGTTCTGCCTGGGGCAGCTGTGGTGGTGCTGGAAGGCGCGCTCGGCGGCAGATGTGCCGGGCTGGGGCTGGCTCGATGTGGCCCTGATCGCTGCCCTGAGCGTGGCGCTGTATGCCGCTACGCAGATGCCGTCGCTGCGTTTCGAGCCACACAAGGTGATCGTGCCGCCGGAGCAGCCGCGCACCTTGTGATGGCAATTGCCCCTACAGGGCAGCGCAATGACTGCGTGGGAGCGGGCTTGCCCCGCGATAGGGCTGCTATGTCAGGCGCTCAACGCGCCGTGCCCCACTGCACCACGATCATCCCGATCACGATCATCCCCACCCCCGCGAGCCGCAACAGGTTCACCGGCCGCTCCGGCAACCCCATCAAGCCAAACTGGTCGATCAGCAGCGACGACAGCACCTGCCCGGCCACCACGCAGACGATAAACCCCGCCGCCCCCAGGCGTGGCGTCAGCACCAGCGCGGCGGTGATGTACAGCACCCCGGCGACCCCACCGAACCAGGCCCACCAGGGCGCGTGGGCCAGTTGCTGCAGCTGCGGCAGCGGCGCGCGCATCAGCAGCAGGGCCGGCACCAGCATCAGCAGGCTGACCAGCAACGACACCCCGACGGCCCACAGCGGATGGCCGAGCAGGCGCCCGAGCGCGGCGTTGCTGCCGGCCTGGAACGGCACGGCGGCCCCGGCGAGCAGGGCGATGAGCAAGGGGAGGGCGGCGAAGAGGCTGGCGGGCATGGTGTCTACTCCTGATCAGAACACTGGCCTTAGTCTCGATCATGCATTTCAATGATGGAAATTCGAACTTCGCACAGGTTGTATTCGTACCATGGATGATCTGCGCCGCATCGACCTCAACCTGTTGCTGACCCTGCATGCCCTGCTCAGCGAGCAACATGTCTCCCGCGCGGCCTTGCGCCTGCATCGCAGCCAGCCGGCGGTCAGCCATGCCCTGGCACAGTTGCGCGAGCTCTTCGCCGACCCTCTGCTGGTGCGACGCGGTGGCCGCCTGCAATTGACGGCCCGCGCCGAGGCCCTGCAGGCGCCGTTGCAGGAGGCGTTGCAGCAACTCGACGGATTGCTCGGCACGCCGGGTTTCGAGCCGGCGCGGGCACGGCGCACCTTTCGCCTGGCCATGTCCGACTACGGCGCCCGTGTGGTGCTGCCAGCGCTGATGCGCCTGCTGCGGCGCGAAGCACCGGGCATTGACCTGGTGGTGTCCCAGGGTAGCCGCGAGGCGATGCTCGGCCAGTTGATCGACGGCGAGGCGGACCTGGCGCTGGGCGTGTTCCCGGAGCTGCCGACGGAAATGGCCCAGCAGGTGCTGTTCGAGGAATCCTTCGTCTGCCTGGCCGACCGCGCCAGCCTGCCGTCCCGTGGCGGCCTGGCGCTCGAAGCGTGGCTGGCGCGGCCCCATGTGCTGGTGGCGGTACGCCCCGGCATCGACAACGAGATCGACCAGGCCCTGGCCAGCTTGGGTGTACGCCGGCGCATTGCCCTGACTTTGCCGCATTGGGGCGTGGCCCAAAGCCTCATTGCCGGGACCGACCTGGTGCTCACCGTAGCCCGCCGCAGCCTTGCCGGTGCCCGGGTGGACCCGGTGCTGCGCCAGTTCGCGCCGCCCCTGGCGATCTCGCCGTTCGCCTTCGCCCAGGCCTGGCATTCACGGCGCGACGGCGATGCCGGGCACCGCTGGCTGCGGGCGCGAATCCAGGCGCTGTGCGTGAACGAAAGCGGGGCAGGCTGCTAGGCTGTGCCACGACCCTAAGCGAGAAGGAATGCCCATGTTCAAGCGTTACCTGCCCGGCGTTGCCGCCCTGCTGATCGCGACCGCTGCCCAAGCCGAAGACTATTCGCCCACCTACACCCAGTGCATGGACAAGGCCTCCAGCACCCTGGCCATGGGCGCCTGCATCCAGGCCGAGACCCAGCTGCAGGATGACCGGCTGAACCGCGTCTACAAGCAACTGATGGCCAAGCTCGACAGCCAGCAGCAGAAGGACCTGCGCGAAGTCCAGCGTACCTGGATGAAGTACCGCGACGGCAACTGCGCCTTCCATGGCAAGTTGAGCAACGGCAGCATCTACCGCATCGAAGGCGCGATGTGCGAGATGGACATGAGCAAGGACCGCGCGGCGGAGCTGGAGCGGGTGCTCAGCCCGGGGCAGTAACTGTGGGTTTGCTTGCCCTGTTGCGCAGGGAACTATGATTACCCAGCCAGCGCGTACCCTGTGGGAGCGGCTTTAGCCGCGAAGCAAGCAACGCGGTGCATGGCACCGGCTTCGCCGGTGTTCGCGGCTAAAGCCGCTCCCACAGGTCCCTGCTAAATCAGTAAGTCATTTGTAGTTCCATTGGAGCGGTCTTGCCCGAGCTTCAGGCGCTGCGGTGCGCGCGCAGTGCCCGTGCCTTCAGGTACTCGCGCACCTCCACGCCATCTCCGGCGAACTCGATCCGCTGTGCCTTGGCCGCCCGCTGGTAGGCGTACATCGGGTCGTAGTATTCCTTGAGCAGCCCCTCGATCCACCCTCGGTGCAGGCTCACGTCGCCACTGCGCAACTGCTCCTCCAGCGCCTGGTCGAGCAACGCAGACAGTCGCTGGAAGCGCTCGCCGCCCAGGCGCTTGTAGATATTGGCCATGCTCTGGCGCATGCGCTCGGCGAACAGCGGGCCGCCGGCCTCTTCGCCGTGCACGGCGATGTACTCGGCGCACAGGTTGATCACATAGTCGCGCAGGATGCGTTCCACGCGATGCGCGAAGCTGTCCTCCAGCCACACCAGTGGATAGCGCTGCATGCCCTGGTACAGCTCCAGCGGCACCGCGCAGCTGCCGACCACGCGGCCTTCGTCCTCGAGCACGAACTGGCCGATGCCACGCTCGCGTTTCTTGAGAATGTCGATGGCCAGCGCATTCTCGAAATCGATCTGCGCCGGCTGCGCCGTGGCGCGCTTGCCGAAGCTGGAGCCGCGGTGGTTGGCGTGGCCTTCGAGGTCGAGCACGTTGTCCAGCTGGTGCAGCACATCGGTCTTGCCGGTGCCGGTCAGTCCGCCTACCAGAACGAACTCGCACTGCTGCACCGCCTGCAGCGTGGTATCCATCAGCAGGGTGCGCATGGCCTTGTAGCCGCCCACCACCTTCGGATACTGGATGCCGGCGTCCTTGAGCCAGCCCTGGACGATCTGCGAGCGCAGGCCGCCACGGAAGCAGTAGAGATAGCCCTCGGGATGGGCCTGGGTGAACGCGGCCCAGGCTTCCAGGCGCTGCTGCTTGAGCGCGCCGTTGACCAACTGGTGGCCCAGGGCGATGGCGGCGGCCTGGCCCTGCTGCTTGTAGCAGGTGCCGACCTTCTGCCGCTCCTGGTCGTTCATCAGCGGCAGGTTGACCGCGCCTGGGAAGGCGCCCTTGGTGAATTCGATCGGCGCGCGCATGTCCATCATCGGCACGTCGTCGAGGAACAGCTGTTTCAGCTCGGTGCAGTCGGAGCGCATCAGATCACCTCGACCGCGTGGCTCTGTCGCTCGACCAGCTCGCCGATCGGCGCCAGCTCGAGCCCGAGCTCCCGGGCCACGGCGAGGAATTCGGCCTCGCCCTGCGGGGTAACCGCCACCAGCAGGCCGCCGCTGGTCTGCGGATCGCACAGCAGGTGCTTGTGCTCGTCGCTCAGCGCGCCGATCTTGTGGCCGTAGCTGTCGAAGTTGCGCAGGGTGCCGCCGGGGATGCAGCCCTCGGCCAGGTAGTGTTCGACGCTGGGCAGGCGTGGCACGGCAGCGAACTGCAGGCGGGCGGTGAGGCCGCTGCCCTCGGCGACTTCGACCAGGTGGCCGAGCAGGCCGAAACCGGTGACGTCGGTCATCGCCTGTACGCCGTCGAGCTTGCCGAAGCGGCTGCCCGGGGTGTTGAGGGTGCACATCCAGTCACGGGCCAGGCCCTGGTCCTGCTCGCGCAGCTTGGCCTTCTTCTCGGCGGTGGTGAGAATGCCGATGCCCAGCGGCTTGGTCAGGTACAGGCGGCAGCCGACGCTGGCGGTGTCGTTGCGCTTGAGGTGGCGCTTGCTCACCACGCCGGTCACGGCCAGGCCGAAGATCGGCTCGGGGGCGTCGATGGAGTGGCCGCCGGCCAGCGGGATGCCGGCTTCGGCGCACACGGCGCGGCCACCGCGGATCACCTCGCGGGCGACCTCCGGCGGCAGCACGTTGACCGGCCAGCCGAGGATGGCGATGGCCATCAGCGGGTCGCCGCCCATGGCGTAGATGTCGCTGATGGCGTTGGTGGCGGCGATGCGGCCGAAGTCGTACGGGTCGTCGACGATGGGCATGAAGAAGTCGGTAGTCGAGACCACGCCGCGCTCGTCATCCAGGGCGTAGACGGCGGCGTCGTCGCGCGAGGCGTTGCCGACCCAGAGTTTCGGGTCGAGGGCCTGGGTGCCGCTTTCGGCGAGGATCACATCCAGGACCTTGGGAGAAATCTTGCAGCCACAGCCAGCGCCGTGGCTGTACTGTGTCAGACGAATCGGCTCGCTCATGTGCACCTCGACTTTTCGTGATGCGCGATTGTAGCAAAGCTGGCCTTTGTGCCTGCGCCTCTTATACTTCCCCCGTTTATCAGCATCGCGGGGCAAGCTCGCTGCCACGCAGACCTGCGATGCGCCATCGACTCATGCCTCGCTATCGAACCGGAGAATCCCCATGCTCAAACGCCCCCTGGCACTGTTTGCCGGCCTCGCGCTGTCCTGCTGCGCGGTGGTCGCCCAGGCCGCCGATGTGCTGCGCGTCAGCGCCATCCCCGACGAGGCGCCGACCGAACTGCTGCGCAAGTTCAAGCCGCTGGGCGAGTACCTCGAGCAGCAACTGGGCATGAAGGTGCAGTTCGTGCCGGTGGCCGACTACCCGGCGGTGGTCGAGTCGCTGGCCAGCGATCGCCTGGACCTGGCCTGGCTGGGGGGCTTCACCTTCGTCCAGGTGCACCTGAAGGACCCCAAGGCCACGCCGCTGGTGCAGCGTGAGCAGGATGCCAAGTTCACCAGCAAGTTCATCACCGCCAACCCGGACGTGAAGAGCCTCAAAGACCTGAAGGGCAAGACCTTCGCCTTCGGTTCGATTTCGTCCACCTCGGGCAGCCTGATGCCGCGTTACTTCATGCTCAAGAACGACAACATCAAGCCCGAGGAGTACTTCAGCCGCGTCGCCTATTCCGGCGCCCACGATGCCACCGCCGCCTGGGTCCAGGCCGGCAAGGCCGATGCCGGCGTGCTCAACGCCAGCGTCTGGGACAAGCTGGTCGCGGCGGGCAAGGTCGATACCAGCAAGGTGAAGGTGTTCGCCACCACGCCGGAGTACTTCGACTACAACTGGACCGTGCGCGGCAACATGGACCCGGCACTGAAAGAAAAGATCAAGCAGGCCTTCCTCGCCCTGGACCCGGCCAAGCCTGCGGACAAGGCGATCCTCGACCTGCAGGCCGCCAGCCGCTTCATCGAGACCAAGCCCGAGAACTACGCGGGCACCGAGCAAGCCGCGCGTGAGGCCGGTCTGCTCAAGTGAGTATCCGTGTTCAGGGCGCCAGTGTGCGTCATGGTCAGGTCCAGGCATTGAGCGCGGTGGACCTGCAGATTGGCCAGGGCGAGCGGGTGGCGATCATCGGCCCGTCCGGGGCCGGCAAGTCCAGCCTGCTGCACCTGATGGGCACCGCCGTGCCGCCCAGTGGCGGGTGCCTGGAGTTGTTGGGCGAGCAGCCCTGGGCATTGTCTGCCCGGGCCCGCCAGCGCTTGCGCGCACGGGTTGGCCTGGTGCACCAGGCGCCGCCCCTGCCGCCGCGCCAGCGGGTGGTCACCGCCGTGCTGGCGGGGCGCCTGGGGCAGTGGGGCACATTGCGCGGGCTGCTCAACCTGATCCACCCCGGCGATGTGCCCGGTGCCCGCGCGGCGCTGGCCGAGCTGGGCATGGCCGACAAGCTGTTCGCCCAGTGCGGGCAGCTGTCCGGTGGCCAGTTGCAGCGGGTCGGCATCGCCCGCGCCTTGTACCAGCGACCTGAAGTGCTGCTGACCGACGAACCGGTCTCGGCCATGGACCCGGTGCTGGCCGACCACAGCCTGGCGCTGCTCAACCGCCATGCCCAGGCCCATGGCGTGACCCTGGTCTCCAGCCTGCACGCGGTGGAGCTCGCCCTGGCGCATTTTCCGCGCATCATCGGTATTCGTGCCGGGCAGGTGGCGTTCGATTGTCCGGCAGCAGCGGTCAGCGAAGCGATGCTCGATGCCTTGTACGCCAACGAGCAACTGGCCTCGCCTGTCGCTGCGACGGCGAGCCTGCAGGTGCAGATCCCGCGATGCTGAGCACTGACCAACGCGATCCCGCTGCCATCCCTCGCTTGCTGCTGACCCTGCTGTGCCTGGCGTTGCTGTGGCCGGGCCTGCGCTTGAGCGAGCTCGACCCCGGCGTGCTGTTGCAGGCCGAGAACCGTCAGCAGATGGCCAGTTTCGTCAGCGCGTTCTGGCCCCCGGCCCATGACGCCGGGTTTCTCGACCTGCTGTTCACCGCCACCGTGCAGACCCTGGCCGTGGCCACGGCGGGCATGACCCTGGCGCTGCTGCTGGCGGTACCGGCCAGCCTGCTGGCCAGCCGGGCGCTGTCGTTGCGGGCGGCTTCCAATGGTGGACGTTTGGAACCGTGGTCACGCGCTGCGCGCCTGCCGGTGCGCAGCGTGCTGATCTTCCTGCGCAGCGTGCCCGAGATCGTCTGGGCCCTGCTGTTCGTCCGCGCCGTGGGCCTGGGCCCGACCGCCGGGGTGCTGGCCATTGCCATCACCTACAGCGGCATGCTCGGCAAGGTCTACGCGGAGATCTTCGAGTCGGTGGACCAGCGCCCGGCCCATGCCTTGCTCCAGGCCGGCAGCAGCCGGTTGTCGGCGTTTCTCTACGGCACCCTGCCCGAGGCCGCGAGCGAAGTGGTGTCCTACACGGTGTACCGCTGGGAATGCGCGGTGCGCGCCTCGGTGGTGATGGGCTTCGTCGGCGCCGGCGGCCTGGGCCAGCAGATCGACTTGTCGATGCGCATGTTCGCCGGTGCCGAGGTGGCGAGCATGCTGCTGACCTTCCTGTTGCTGGTGGTGCTGGCCGACCTGCTCAGCCGCTTCCTGCGTGGGAGGCTCGCATGAGGCGGGTGATCAATGGGCTGGTGATCGTCGCGATCCTGGCGGCGGTGCTGGCGTCGTTCGCCTACCTGGAGCTGGACCTGGCAGCGGTTGTCGGCAGCGGCGGGCCGGCGCAGATGGGCGAATACGCGGCGCGTTTCCTGCACCCGGACCTGTCCGTGGCGCACCTGCTGGCGGTGGGGCAGGGCGCCCTGGAAACGCTGGCGATGTCCGGGATGGGTACGCTCCTGGCGATGTTGCTCGGCCTGTTGCTGGCGCTGCCGGCCGCCGGGCGCTTCGGTTGGCCGCTGCAGGGCGCTGCGCGCCTGCTGCTCAATGCGCTGCGGGCGATTCCGGAGCTGGTCTGGGCGGCGCTGACCGTGCTGGCGGCGGGCCTTGGGCCGAATGCCGGCACCCTGGCGCTGGCGCTGCACACTGCCGGGGTACTGGGGCGGCTGTTCGCCGAGGCGCTGGAGAATGCACCGCCGGAGCCTGCGGCGGCGATCCGCCTGCAGGGCGGCAGCCAGGTGGCGGCGTTCTGTTTCGGCACGCTGCCCAACCTGTGGCCACAACTGCTGGCGTACAGCCTGTATCGCTGGGAGAACAATATCCGCATGGCCAGCGTGCTGGGCTTCGTGGGGGCGGGTGGGCTGGGACAGATGCTCTATGCGACCCTGAGCCTGTTCCAGGAGGCCCAGGCCAGCACGGTGATCATTGCCATGCTGCTGCTGGTGTTGCTGGTGGACGCCCTGAGCGATGTGCTGCGCCAGCGTTTCGTTCGCGCCTGAACGGGCTTGATGCGCTACCTGATCTCTGACTGTAGTCCCGCTCAGGCCTCGCGCCAAGCCCTGTTCGTCAATCCGAAAAATAAACTTCACTAGAGCGTAAAAAGACTTTTTTCGGTCATGGTTTTTGCGGTATCAAGGAACCAGACAGCCGAACCCTGCAGCACAGGTGGCGTCATCCACGCCCTCCTTGCCAGGTGAGCTTCCCGCCCGTAACGACGCGGATACGGGAAGAACGGCAGTCACTCTGCGGCGCAGCCGTTCGCGCCGTGTGGCTTTCACATAAGGTGAACGAGTATGGATGACCAAGGACGCAACCCTTCCTCCAACCAGCCAATCCTGTATGTGCTCGATACCAACGTCCTGATTCACGACCCCAACGCCCTGCTCAACTTCGAGGAGCACCACGTCGCCATACCGATGACGGTGCTGGAGGAACTCGACAAGCTCAAGACTGGCAAACACACCATCGCCGCCGAATGTCGCCAGGCCATCCGCCTGATCGACCAGACCTTGGGCGACGCCTCGCCCAGCGATGTCGAGCAGGGCGTGCCGATCCAGCGTGGCAAGAGTGGGCCCAAGGGTTTCCTGTCCATCCTCATGAGCACGCGCAACGAGCCGAACCGCCTGCTCCCCGAGAACCTCGCCGACAACATCATCATCAACCAGTTGCTGGACCTGCGCGCCAAGCGCAAGGACCTCGACGTGGTGCTGGTGACCAAGGACATCAACATGCGCCTGAAGGCGCGTGCTTGCGGGATCGCCGCCGAGGACTACAGCACCGACCAGCTGGTCGACGACGTGTCCTTGCTGTCCAAGGGCTACCACTCGGTCACAGGGTCGTTCTGGGACCGCGTGAGCAAGGTCGACACCCGCCAGGAGCGCGGCCGTACCTGGCACCGGGTGCAGTTGATCGACAACCTGCCGGCGGTGCACATCAACGAGTTCATCATCGACGAACAAGGATTCGTCGGCTGGATCAAGGGCATTCGCAACGACGAGCTGCTACTGCTCGACCTGCACCAGGAGCCGCTGCTGCACCAGGAAGCCTGGGGCCTCAAGCCACGGGACATCCACCAGAGCCTGGCGCTGTTCGCCCTGCTCGACCCGGATATCCACCTGGTCAACCTGACCGGCGCCGCCGGCTCCGGCAAGACCATCCTGGCGCTGGCCGCGGCCATCGAGCAGACCATGGTCAGCAAGCGCTACCGGCGCATCATCGCCACCCGCAGCGTGCAGGGGCTGGACCAGGAGATCGGCTTCCTGCCGGGCACCGAGGCGGAGAAGATGGAGCCCTGGCTGGGCGCCATCACCGACAACCTCGAAGCACTGCACATGGACGACGAGAGCACCCACGGCAGCGTCGAGTACATCCTCGAGCGGGTGCCGTTGCAGTTCAAGTCGCTGAACTACATCCGTGGCCGCAGCTTCCAGCAGAGCCTGATCCTCATCGACGAGTGCCAGAACCTCACGCCGCACCAGATCAAGACCATCATCACCCGCGCGGGGAACGGGTCCAAGGTGGTCTGCCTGGGCAACCTGGCGCAGATCGACACGCCGTACCTGTCGGCCACCAGCTCTGGGCTGACCTACCTGACCGAACGCTTCAAGGACTTCCCCCACGGCGTTCACATCACCCTGCAGGGCGTGCCGCGCTCGGTGCTGGCCGAGTACGCCGAGTCGCACCTGTAATCCAAGCCCGCTCCCACGATTCGTCGTGGGAGCGGGCTTGCCCCGCGATGCGCTGATCTGCCCTCTGCTCAAAGCTGACCTGCAGGTTTACACTCTGTACTCCCTACCCAGGAGCAGAGCAGTGCTGACTCATCTTGATTCCCAGGGGCGCGCCAACATGGTCGACGTCACTGAAAAGGCCGTGACCGCGCGCGAGGCGATTGCCGAGGCACGGGTGCGCATGTTGCCGGACACCCTGCGCATGATCGTCGATGGCCAACACCCCAAGGGCGACGTGTTCGCCGTGGCGCGCATCGCCGGCATCCAGGCGGCGAAGAAGACCAGCGACCTGATCCCGCTGTGCCATCCGCTGATGCTCACCGGCGTCAAGGTCGAGCTGGCCGCCGAAGGCGAGGACGTGGTGCATATCGTCGCCCGCTGCAAGCTGGCCGGGCAGACCGGCGTCGAGATGGAAGCCCTGACCGCCGCCAGCGTCGCCGCGCTGACCATCTACGACATGTGCAAGGCGGTGGACAAGGGCATGGTCATCGAGCAGGTGCGCCTGCTGGAGAAGACCGGCGGCAAGAGTGGCCACTACAAGGTGGAGGGGTGATGAAGGTCAAGGTCATGTATTTCGCCCGCTACCGTGAGTTGCTGGGCGTCGATACCGAGCGTCTGGAAGGCGACTTCAAGGTGCTGGCCGACGTGCGCCAGGCCCTGGTGGGCAAGGGCGGGCACTACGCGGTGCTGGCCGAGCAGAACCTGATGTGCGCCCGCAACGAAGAGCTGTGCCGGCTCGATGAGCCAGTGGAAGAGGGTGACGAGATCGCGTTCTTCCCACCCGTGACTGGAGGTTGATCGTGGCCGTACGTGTTCAGCAGGCGGCCTTCGACCCGGGCGTCGAGGTCAACGCCATGCACGCCGCCAATGTCGGCGTGGGCGCGGTGGTCGGTTTCGTCGGCTACGTGCGCGACTTCAACGATGGCCTGGACGTGGCCGGGATGTTCCTCGAGCACTACCCGGGGATGACCGAGAAGGCCCTGGCCAAGATCGTGGTCGAGGCCGAGCAGCGCTGGCCGTTGCTCAAGGTCGAGGTGCTGCACCGCATCGGCGCCCTGGAGCCGGGCGAGCCGATCGTCTTCGTCGGCGTGGCCAGCGCGCACCGCCAGGCGGCGTTCGATGCCTGCAACTTCATCATGGATTACCTGAAGACCCGGGCGCCGTTCTGGAAGAAGGAAAGCACTCAGGATGGGCCGCGCTGGGTGGAAGGGAAGCAGAGCGATCAGGATGCGGCGGGGCGCTGGGAGTCCTAGGGAAAGGCCGCTTTCTGTAGGAGCGGCCTTGTGCCGCGAAAGGGTCGCAAAGCGGCCCCAGGGTTTCAGCATTGATGCAGATATTGCTGGGGCCGCTGCGCGGCCCTTTCGCGGCACAAGGCCGCTCCTACAGGGAGGTAAGCGGCCTTGAAGATCAATGATGCTTGCGCGGCACCGGCTTCAGCAGCTCGTCCGGCGGCATTTCGCACTTGATCTTGCGCCCCAGCAGCTCCTCGATCGCCGGCAGCTGGTACGAATCGTCCTCGCCGGCAAAGCTGATCGACACACCACTGCTGCCCGCGCGACCGGTACGGCCGATGCGGTGCACGTAGTCGTCCGGATCTTCCGGCAGGGTGAAGTTGATCACGTGGCTGATGCCGTCGATATGGATGCCGCGCCCGGCCACGTCGGTGGCCACCAGCACGCTGATGCGCCCCTCGCGGAAATTCTCCAGGGTGCGGATGCGCTTGTGCTGCGGCACGTCGCCCGACAGCTGGGCGGCGTTGATGCCGTCGCGCACCAGTTTCTCCTCGATGCGCCGCACCTCGTCCTTGCGGTTGGCGAACACCATCACCCGTTCCCACTTGTTCTGCGTGACCAGGTTGTACAGCAGCTTGTACTTGTCGCTGCCGGCCACGGCGTAGACGTGCTGCTCGACGGTTTCGCTGGCCACGTTCTCCGGCTCGATCTCGACGATGGCCGGGTCGGTGGTCCACTGCTTGGCCAGGTTCATCACGTCATCGGTGAAGGTGGCCGAGAACAGCAGGGTCTGGCGCTCGCTCTTGGGCGGGGTCTGGCGGATGATCTGGCGGACCTGGGGGATGAAGCCCATGTCGAGCATGCGGTCGGCCTCGTCCAGCACCAGCACCTCGACCATGTCCAGGTGCACCTCGCCGCGCTGGTTGAAGTCCAGCAGGCGGCCGGGGGTGGCCACCAGGATGTCGCAGTGGCGGGCTTCCAGCGATTTCAGCTGCTTGTCGAAGTCCATGCCGCCGACGAAGCTCATCACGTTCAGGCCGCTGTACTTGGTCAGGGCCTGGGCATCCTTGGCGATCTGCACCACCAGCTCGCGGGTCGGGGCGATGATCAGTGCCCGCGGCTCGCCCATGTAGCGTTCCTTGGGCGGCGGCACCTGCTGCAGCTGCGAGATGATCGAGATCAGGAACGCGGCGGTCTTGCCGGTGCCGGTCTGGGCCCGGCCGATGGCGTCCTGGCCACGCAGGGTGTGGCCCAGGACCTGGGCCTGGATCGGCGTGCAGTAGGGGAAGCCGAGGTCGTGGATGGCGTGCATCAGCTCGTTGGAGAGCTTGAAGTCGTGGAAGCGGGTCTTGCCTTCCTGCGGCTCGACCACGAAGTCCTCGGGCTTCCACAGGCTGGCCTGGGGCTTGGGCTTGGGCTTGGGCTTGCGTTCGCGGCGCGGCTTGTCCCGGGCGGGCTGCTCGGCGCGCGGCTGCTCGGCGGGTTGGGGTTCGGCCTGTGATTTCGCAGCGGGCCTGGGCTTGGCGTGCTGGTGCGCTGGCGCCTTCTCGACAGCCGGTTGCGCGGCCGGTGCGGGCGGGGTCACGGCGACGGGCTCGGCGGCCTGCGGCGCGGCGTCTCCCTTGGCGAATATTTTCTTGAGTGCCTTGAGCACGGTCGTCTCGTCAACTGGTTAAGGAATGTACGCCGGGCAGTGTAATGCAAGAATCGGGCGCGGCGTAGTGCAATGCATGACGGGCTACAGGGTTACTGCAGCTGGCGGCCCAGCCATTCATGGATGTCGTTGAGTTCCTCGACCACCACTTCGTGCTCCATCGGGTACTCGTACCAGCGGGCGGCGACGCCCCAGGTGTTGAGGTACTCGAACGCGGTGCGGCCCATCGACGGGATCACCACCGGGTCGTGCACGCCGTGCAGGCACAGCGCCGGGGTGCGCTGCTGACAGGCGCTCAGCTGCTGGCCGTCGGTGAAGGTCGGTGCGTAGGTGGACAGGGCGATCACCCCGCCCAGGGCTTCCTGCCACTTTATATAGGCGGTGTGCAGCACCACCGCGCCGCCCTGGGAGAAACCGGCCAGGAAGATGCGCGACAGGCTGATGCCCTTGGCCTGCTCGTCCTTGATCAGCGCGATGACCTGTTCGGCGGACTCTTCCAACTGTGCTTCGTCGATGGCCCGCGCCGGGGTCATGGCCTTGATGTCGTACCAGCTGGGCATCTGGTAGCCACCGTTGATGGTCACCGGGCGGGTGGGGGCCTGGGGCATGATGAAGCGGGTGCTCAGCAGGCGTTCCTGGAGGAATTCGGCCACCGGTAGGAAGTCGTAACGGTCGGCCCCCAGGCCGTGCAACCAGATCACACAGGCGTCGGCGGGTTTCTGGGGTTCGAGGATCAACGGCTGGGTCATGACTGCTCCGAAAGAGTGCGTGCGTACGGATTGAGTGCGTAAAAAGAAGGCGATGACGGTTAATGCCAGAAAAGAATGTCGCAACTCTACAACTTTTCGTACTTGACGCCCGCTTAATCGCTTAAGCCTTCGACTGTGGTACGGCCTTTGCTATGTATCGGTTATGCGTAGGGGTGAGCCGCTGACGGTAACACCCCTCGTGTGGATAGAAGGCTGTCACAGAACAGCCCATTGCGCCAATTGACCCAAAAACAAGCCAACAAGGGGTCGGATGCGCCTCATAAGGGTGCGGTGCAATTCCGGCTCATACAACAAGAGCGATTTGGAGGTTGTTGATGAAGATGTTGAAAACCACCCTGGCAGTCCTGACCGCCGCCGCCGCGCTGGGCGCCACCAGCTTCGCCCAGGCCGGCGCCACCCTCGACGCGGTGAAGAAGAAGGGCTTCGTCCAGTGTGGCGTGAGCGATGGTCTTCCAGGCTTCTCCGTGCCGGACGCGCAAGGCAAGATCGTCGGCATCGACGCCGATGTGTGCCGCGCCGTGGCCGCCGCGGTCTTCGGCGACGCGACCAAGGTCAAGTTCAGCCAGCTCAACGCCAAGGAGCGCTTCACCGCGCTGCAGTCCGGCGAAGTCGACGTGCTGTCGCGCAACACCACCTGGACCAGCTCGCGCGATGCCGGGATGGGCCTGGTGTTCGCCGGCGTCACCTACTACGACGGCGTCGGCTTCCTCGCCAACAAGAAACTCGGCGTCTCCAGCGCCAAGGAACTCGACGGCGCGACCATCTGCATCCAGGCTGGTACCACCACCGAGCTGAACGTTTCCGACTACTTCCGCGCCAATGGCCTGAAGTACACCCCGATCACCTTCGACACTTCCGACGAAAGCGCCAAGTCGCTGGAGTCCGGCCGTTGCGACGTGCTGACCTCGGACAAGTCGCAGCTGTTCGCCCAGCGTTCCAAGCTGGCCGCGCCGACCGAGTACGTCGTGCTGCCGGAGACCATCTCCAAGGAACCACTGGGCCCGGTAGTGCGCAAGGGCGACGAGGAGTGGTTCAGCATCGTCAAGTGGACCCTGTTCGCCATGCTCAATGCCGAAGAGGCCGGCGTCACCTCGAAGAACGTCGAGGCCGAGGCCAAGTCCACCAAGAACCCTGACGTCGCCCGCCTGCTGGGCGCCGATGGCGAGTATGGCAAGGACCTCAAGCTGCCCAAGGACTGGGTAGTGCAGATCGTCAAGCAAGTCGGCAACTATGGCGAAGTGTTCGAGAAGAACCTGGGCCAGAGCACCGACCTGAAGATCGACCGTGGCATGAACGCCCTGTGGAACAACGGCGGCATCCAGTACGCGCCACCGGTGCGCTGATGGTTGCACCCCGCGGCGGCATCCTGCCGCCGCGGGTCGTTCGAATCCCTTCTTTTCGGGGCACTTCATGCAAAATCAAATCGGCGCACGGAAAGGGTTTTCCCTTAGTGATCCACGTGTGCGCGCGTGGCTGTTCCAGATCCTCACGGTGGTCTTCGTGGTGGGCCTGGGCTGGTACCTGTTCCACAATACGCAGACCAACTTGCAGCACCGGGGCATCACCTCGGGCTTCGATTTCCTCGAGCGCAGCGCCGGCTTCGGCATCGCCCAGCACCTGATCCCCTACGTGGAATCGGACAGCTACGCCCGGGTGTTCGTCATCGGCCTGCTCAACACCCTGCTGGTGACCTTCATCGGCATCATCCTGGCGACGCTGCTGGGCTTCATCATCGGCGTGGCGCGGCTGTCGCCGAACTGGATGATCAACAAGCTGGCAACGGTGTACGTGGAGACCTTCCGCAACATTCCGCCGCTGCTGCAGATCCTGTTCTGGTACTTCGCCGTGTTCCTGACCCTGCCGGGGCCACGGGGCAGCATCAACATCGACGATACCTTCTTCATCAGCAACCGCGGCCTGAACATGCCCGGCGCCTCGATGGCCGAGGGCTTCTGGCCGTTCGTCATCGCGCTGGCGCTGGCGATCGTCTCCATCGCGGTGATGGTGCGTTTCGCCAACAAGCGTTTCGACGAAACCGGCGAGCCGTTCCACAAGTTCTGGGTCGGCCTGCTGCTGTTCATCGGCATCCCCGGCGTCTGCGCGCTGCTGTTCGGCAGCCCGGTGCACTGGGAAGTGCCGCAGCTCAAGGGCTTCAACTTCGTCGGTGGCTGGGTGCTGATCCCCGAGCTGCTGGCGCTGACCCTGGCGCTGACCATCTACACCGCGGCGTTCATCGCCGAGATCGTGCGCTCCGGCATCCGTTCGGTCAGCCATGGCCAGACCGAGGCGGCCCGTTCGCTGGGCCTGCGCGAAGGCCCGACGCTGCGCAAGGTGATCATTCCCCAGGCGTTGCGGGTGATCATTCCGCCGCTGACCAGCCAGTACCTGAACCTGGCGAAGAACTCGTCGCTGGCCGCCGGTATCGGCTACCCGGAGATGGTCTCGCTGTTCGCCGGTACCGTGCTCAACCAGACCGGCCAGGCCATCGAGGTGATCGCCATCACCATGAGCGTCTATCTCGCCATCAGCATCAGCATTTCGCTGCTGATGAACTGGTACAACAAGCGCATTGCGCTGATCGAACGGTGAGGGTACATCCGTGACAGCCCATGTTTTCAAACCCGACATGCCGCCACCGGTGAAGACCGTTGGCGTGCTCGCCTGGATGCGGGCCAACCTGTTCTCCAGCTGGCTCAACACCCTGCTGACATTGTTCGCCCTGTACCTGGTCTGGCTGATCGTACCGCCGCTGGTGCAGTGGGCGTTCATCGACGCCAACTGGGTCGGCACCACCCGCGCCGACTGCACCAAGGAGGGCGCCTGCTGGGTGTTCATCCAGCAGCGCTTCGGCCAGTTCATGTACGGCTACTACCCGGCGGAACTGCGCTGGCGTGTCGACCTGACCGTGTGGCTCGCCGTGCTCGGCGCAGCGCCCTTGTTCATCAAGCGCTTCCCGCGCAAGGCCGTGTACGGCCTGGGCTTCCTGGTGCTGTACCCGATCCTCGCCTACATCCTGCTGCATGGCGGCGCGCTGGGCCTGGACACGGTGCCCACCAGCCAGTGGGGCGGCCTGATGCTGACCCTGGTGATCGCCACGGTCGGTATCGTCGGCGCCTTGCCGCTGGGCATCCTGCTGGCGCTGGGACGTCGCTCGAACATGCCGGCGGTGAAGGTGGTCTGCGTGACCTTTATCGAGTTCTGGCGCGGCGTGCCGCTGATCACCGTGCTGTTCATGTCGTCGGTGATGCTGCCGCTGTTCCTGCCCGAGGGCATGAGCTTCGACAAGCTGCTGCGGGCGATGATCGGCGTGATCCTGTTCCAGTCGGCGTACATCGCCGAGGTGGTGCGTGGCGGCCTGCAGGCCATCCCCAAGGGCCAGTACGAAGCCGCCGCGGCCATGGGCCTGGGCTACTGGCGGGCGATGGGCCTGGTGATCCTGCCCCAGGCGCTCAAGCTGGTGATCCCCGGCATCGTCAACACCTTCATCGCCCTGTTCAAGGACACCAGCCTGGTGATCATCATCGGCCTGTTCGACCTGCTCAACAGCGTCAAGCAGGCAGCGGCCGACCCGGCCTGGCTGGGCATGGCCACCGAGGGCTACGTGTTCGCCGCCCTGGTGTTCTGGATTTTCTGTTTCGGTATGTCCCGCTACTCCATGCACCTGGAGCGCAAGCTGGACACTGGCCACAAGCGTTAGGAGTTTCGAAATGAGTGAAGCGATCAAGCAGCCTGCCGGCCCCGAAGGCATCATCCAGATGCAGGGCGTGAACAAGTGGTACGGCCAGTTCCATGTGCTCAAGGACATCAACCTGAACGTGCGCCAGGGCGAGCGCATCGTCCTGTGCGGGCCGTCCGGCTCGGGCAAGTCGACCACCATCCGCTGCCTCAACCGGCTGGAGGAACACCAGCAGGGTCGCATCGTCGTCGACGGCGTGGAGCTGACCAACGACCTCAAGCAGATCGAGGCGATCCGCCGCGAGGTGGGCATGGTGTTCCAGCACTTCAACCTGTTCCCGCACCTGACCATCCTGGAGAACTGCACCCTGGCGCCGATGTGGGTGCGCAAGCTGCCGCGGCGCAAGGCCGAGGAAATCGCCATGCACTTCCTCGAGCGCGTGCGCATTCCGGAGCAGGCGCACAAGTACCCGGGGCAGTTGTCCGGTGGTCAGCAGCAGCGGGTGGCGATTGCCCGGGCGCTGTGCATGAAGCCGAAGATCATGCTGTTCGACGAGCCGACTTCGGCGCTGGACCCGGAGATGGTCAAGGAGGTGCTCGACACCATGGTCAGCCTGGCCGAGGACGGCATGACCATGCTCTGCGTGACCCACGAGATGGGCTTTGCCCGCACCGTGGCGAACCGGGTGATCTTCATGGACAAGGGGGAGATCGTCGAGCAGGCCGCGCCGGATGATTTCTTCGACCGGCCGCGCAGTGATCGGACCAAGCTGTTCCTGAGCCAGATCCTGCATTGATGCAGTCGGGGCCGCTTTGCGGCCCTTTCGCGGCACAAGGCCGCTCCTACAGGAACAACGCGATCCTTGTAGGAGCGGCCTTGTGCCGCGAAAGGGCTGCAAAGCAGCCCCAATCAAGCAATATCACTTCTCTTCTTTGGTGGCCACCGGCGCCGGCGGCGGTCGCAGCCCCACCTCGGCCACCAGCTTCAGCTGCTGCCCATTGCGCACCACCTCGATGGTGATCTTCTCGTTGGGCTTGATCCGCGCCACCTGATTCATCGATTTGCGCCCGTCACCGGCTGGCTCGCCGTTGATGCTCAGGATCACGTCACCCAGCTGCAGCCCCGCGCGCGCCGCCGGGCCATCGCGGAAGATGCCCGCCACGACGATCCCCGGGCGGCCTTGCATGCCGAACGATTCGGCCAGTTCCTGGCTCAGCGGCTGTACCTCGATGCCCAGCCAGCCACGGATCACCTGGCCGTGCTCGACGATCGACTTCATCACCTCCAGCGCCAGCTTGACCGGGATGGCGAAGCCGATGCCCTGGGAGCCGCCGGACTTGGAGAAGATAGCCGTGTTGATGCCCACCAGGTTGCCGTTGGCATCCACCAGCGCGCCGCCGGAGTTGCCCGGGTTGATTGCCGCGTCAGTCTGGATGAAGTCTTCGTAGTTGTTCAGGCCCAGCTGGTTGCGGCCGGTGGCGCTGATGATGCCCATGGTCACGGTCTGGCCGACGCCGAACGGGTTGCCGATGGCCAGGGTGACGTCGCCGATATGAATGCTGTCGGAGCGACCGATGGTGATCGCCGGCAGGTTCTTCAGGTCGATCTTGAGCACCGCCAGGTCGGTTTCCGGGTCGCTGCCGATCACCCGGGCGAGGGTCTCGCGGCCGTCCTTGAGGGCCACGACGATCTGATCGGCGCCGCTGGTGACGTGGTTGTTGGTCAGCAGATAGCCTTCCGGGCTCATGATCACCGCCGAGCCCAGGCTCGACTCCCAGCGCCGCTGCTTGGGCAGGTTGTCGCCGAAGAAGCGGCGGAACTGCGGGTCTTCGAACAGCGGGTGGGCGCTCTTGTTCACCACCTTGGTAGTGTACAGGTTGACCACCGCGGGCGCGGCCAGGGTCACTGCATCGGCGTAGGACACCGGGCCCTGCATGATCTTCGTGGTTTGCGGGGCCTGCTGCAGGTTGACGTCCTGGCTGGGCAGGCCGACCCATTGCGGGAAGCGCTGGATGATCAGGATGGCGATCAGCACGCCGGTGAGCAGGGGCCAGCCGAAGTAACGCAGAGCCTTGAACATGAATGAATCCTGGGAGTAGGGCGGGGGCCATGTCAGTTCGGCCCGGGGCGAGCGCGCGCGATCATACACGTGAAAAATCCGGACGGCGACGGTTGGTGTATCGCGGGGCAAGCCCGCTCCCACGCCTTTCGCGCACGGCGTGGGAGCGGGCTTGCCCCGCGAAGGGGAGTACCTGACAGCGGTTCCCCCGAAACCGGCGACGGCCCATAATGGCGGCCATTATAGGGCCTCGCGCCCTGTCGCAACGCCGAATTCGAGGAGATTTTTCATGGCCGTCGCCCTCAATACCCTGGTCGAGGAAGCCGAGCGCTACCTGGGCAGCGCGAAGATCCAGGACTACTGCCCCAACGGCCTGCAGGTCGAGGGCCGCCCCCAGGTCAGCCGTATCGTCAGCGGCGTGACCGCCAGCCAGGCGCTGCTGGACGCGGCGGTCGAGGCCGAGGCCGACCTGGTGCTGGTGCACCATGGCTACTTCTGGAAGGGCGAAAACCCGTGCATCACCGGGATCAAGCAGCGGCGCCTGAAGACCCTGCTCAAGCACGACATCAGCCTGCTGGCCTTCCACCTGCCGCTGGACGTGCACCCGGAAGTGGGCAACAACGTGCAGCTGGCGCGCCAGTTGGATATCACGGTCGAAGGCCCGCTGGACCCGAACAATCCCAAGGTGGTCGGCCTGGTCGGTTCGCTGGCGGAACCGGTGTCGGCGCGGGACTTCGCCCGTCGGGTACGCGAGGCGCTGGGGCGCGAGCCGTTGGTCGTCGAGGGTGAGCAGATGATCCGCCGGGTCGGCTGGTGCACCGGGGGCGGGCAGGGTTACATCGACACCGCCATCGCCGCCGGGGTCGACCTGTTCATCAGTGGCGAGGCCTCCGAGCAGACCTTCCACAGTGCCCGCGAGAACGGCGTGAGCTTCATCGCCGCCGGGCACCACGCCACCGAGCGCTATGGCGTGCAGGCGCTGGGGGACTACCTGGCGCGGCGGTTCGCGGTCGAGCACCTGTTCATCGATTGTCCGAATCCGATCTGATCCACCGCGGACGGCGGATACGGCTTCCTGTAGGAGCGGCCTTGCGCCGCGAAAGGGCTGCGAAGCAGCCCCAGGATTTCAGCGTTTATGCATAAATCGCCGGGGCTGCTTTGCAGCCCTTTCGCGGCACAAGGCCGCTCCTGCAGGGCCCAAACCCCCAGTCATATCGTTAGATTGTTTCGATCTAGGCAGCCTCCTAAATAGAATCAGGTGCTGTGATAAAGTGGCTCGCTCGAACACGGCCCGCAGGCCGTCCATAAGATCGTTTTTCGTGAGTAGCCATGGTCGACAATCTGACGCACTTGAAACAGCTGGAGGCGGAGAGCATCCACATCATCCGCGAGGTGGCCGCCGAGTTCGACAACCCGGTGATGCTGTACTCGATCGGCAAGGATTCCGCGGTCATGCTGCACCTGGCGCGCAAGGCGTTCTTCCCGGGCAAGCTGCCGTTCCCGGTGATGCACGTCGACACCCAGTGGAAGTTCCAGGAGATGTACCGCTTCCGCGACAAGATGGTCGAAGAGATGGGCCTGGAGCTGATCACCCACGTCAACCCCGAGGGTGTGGCGCAGGGCATCAACCCGTTCACCCATGGCAGCTCCAAGCACACCGACATCATGAAGACCCAGGGCCTGAAGCAGGCGCTGGACAAGCATGGCTTCGACGCCGCCTTCGGTGGCGCGCGCCGCGACGAAGAGAAGTCGCGGGCCAAGGAGCGCGTCTACTCGTTCCGTGACAGCAAGCACCGCTGGGACCCGAAGAACCAGCGCCCGGAGCTGTGGAACATCTACAACGGCAAGGTCAACAAGGGCGAGTCGATCCGCGTGTTCCCGCTGTCGAACTGGACCGAGCTGGACATCTGGCAGTACATCTACCTCGAAGGCATTCCGATCGTGCCGCTGTACTTCGCCGCCGAGCGCGAAGTGATCGAGAAGAACGGCACCCTGATCATGATCGACGACGAGCGCATCCTCGAGCACCTGAGCGACGAGGAAAAGGCGCGCATCGTCAAGAAGAAAGTGCGTTTCCGTACCCTGGGCTGCTACCCGCTGACGGGCGCGGTCGAGTCTGAAGCCGAGACCCTGACGGACATCATCCAGGAAATGCTCCTGACCCGAACGTCCGAGCGCCAGGGCCGCGTCATCGACCACGATGGCGCCGGTTCCATGGAAGACAAAAAACGCCAAGGCTACTTCTAATTTCAGGGTTTCCTCCATGTCGCACCAATCCGATTTGATCAGCGAGGACATCCTCGCCTACCTGGCCCAGCACGAGCGTAAAGAGCTGCTGCGCTTCCTCACCTGCGGCAACGTGGACGACGGCAAGAGCACCCTGATCGGGCGCCTGCTGCACGACTCGAAGATGATCTACGAGGACCACCTCGAGGCCATCACCCGCGACTCGAAAAAGTCCGGCACCACCGGCGAGGACGTCGACCTGGCGCTGCTGGTGGATGGCCTGCAGGCCGAGCGCGAGCAGGGCATCACCATCGATGTCGCCTACCGCTACTTCTCCACCGCCAAGCGCAAGTTCATCATCGCCGACACCCCGGGCCACGAGCAGTACACCCGCAACATGGCCACCGGCGCGTCCACGTGCGACCTGGCGATCATCCTGGTCGATGCCCGCTACGGCGTGCAGACCCAGACCCGCCGGCACAGCTATATCGCCTCGTTGCTGGGCATCAAGCACATCGTCGTCGCGGTCAACAAGATGGACCTCAAAGGCTTCGACGAGCAGGTCTTCGAGTCGATCAAGGCCGACTACCTGAAGTTCGCCGAGGGCATCAACCTCAAGCCATCGAGCCTGCACTTCGTGCCCATGTCGGCGCTCAAGGGCGACAACGTGGTCAACCGCAGCGAGCGTTCGCCGTGGTACACGGGCCCTGCGCTGATGGAGATCCTCGAAACCGTCGAGATCGCCGCCGACCGCAACGTCACCGACCTGCGCTTCCCGGTACAGTACGTCAACCGTCCGAACCTGAACTTCCGCGGCTTCGCCGGCACCATCGCCGGTGGCGTGGTGCACAAGGGTGACGAGATCGTCGTGCTGCCGTCGGGCAAGAGCAGCCGGGTCAAGTCCATCGTCACCTATGAAGGCGAGTTGGAGAACGCCGGCCCCGGCCAGGCCGTGACCCTGACCATGGAAGACGAGATCGACATCTCCCGTGGCGACTTGCTGGTGCATGCCGACAACGTACCGTCGGTCACCGACCAGTTCGACGCCATGCTGGTGTGGATGGCCGAGGAGCCGATGCTCCCGGGCAAGAAATACGACATCAAGCGCGCCACCAGCTACGTGCCGGGCTCGATTGCCAGCATCACCCACAAGGTCGATGTGAACACCCTGGAGCAAGGCGCCGCCAGCGCACTGCAGCTCAACGAGATCGGCCGGGTCAAGGTCGCGCTGGACAGCGCCATCGCCCTGGACGGCTATGAGAGCAACCGCACCACCGGCGCGTTCATCGTCATCGACCGCCTGACCAACGGCACCGTCGGCGCCGGCATGATCATCGCCCCGCCGGTACTGCCGCACGGCAGCACCGGTCAGCACGGCAAGCTGGCCCATGTGTCCACCGAGGAGCGTGCCCTGCGCTTCGGCCAGCAGCCGGCCACCGTGCTGTTCAGCGGCCTGTCCGGCGCTGGCAAGAGCACCCTGGCCTACGCCGTGGAGCGCAAGCTGTTCGACATGGGGCGTGCGGTCTATGTGCTCGATGGCCAGAACCTGCGCCACGACCTGAACAAGGGCCTGCCGCAGGACCGCGCCGGCCGCACCGAGAACTGGCGCCGCGCCGCCCATGTGGCGCGCCAGTTCAACGAGGCCGGCCTGCTGACCCTGGCAGCGTTCGTTGCCCCGGATGCCGAAGGCCGCGAGCAGGCCAAGGCGCTGATCGGCAAGGAGCGTCTGGTCACCGTCTATGTGCAGGCGTCGCCGCTGGTGTGCCGTGAGCGTGATCCACAGGGGCTGTACGCGGCCGGTGGCGACAACATTCCGGGCGAGAGCTTCCCGTTCGATGTGCCGTTGGATGCGGACCTGGTGATCGACACCCAGTCGGTCAGCGTCGATGAGGGTGTCAAGTTGGTGCTGGATGTGCTGCGTCAGCGCGGCGCGATCTGAGTAACCGCGTGATCTGAGAAACCCCGCTTCGGCGGGGTTTTTTGTTTGGATCGGGAGAGCTGGGGCTGCTGTGCAGCCCTTTCGCGGCACAAGGCCGCTCCTACAGAACTGCGCGGTCCCCTGTAGGAGCGGCCTTGTGCCGCGAATGGGGCGCAGCGCGCCCCCGGCTTGCTAGATATGTTTCTCCGAAACCGGAATCACCCGCCGCTCCTTCACCGCCTTGTACGAAAAGCTCGAATAGATCTCCTTCACCCCCGGCAACCGTTGCAGCACCTCCCGGGTGAACTCGCCGAACGACTCCAGGTCCCGCGCCAGGATCTCCAGCAAAAAGTCATAGCGCCCGGAGATGTTGTGGCAGGCGACGATCTCGGGAATCTCCATCAGCCGCTGCTCGAACGCCAGGGCCATCTCCTTGGTGTGCGAGTCCATCATGATGCTGACGAACGCGGTCACCCCGAAGCCCAGCGACTTGGGTGAAAGAATGGCCTGGTAGCCGGTGATGTAGCCGTTGTCCTCCAGCAGCTTGACCCGCCGCCAGCAGGGCGAGGTGGTCAAGGCGACCTGGTCGGCGAGTTCGGAGACGGTCAGGCGGGCGTTGTCCTGCAGGGCGGCGAGCAGGGCGCGGTCGGTACGGTCGAGAGCTGAAGGCATGTCTTGCCCTCCTGGTTCTGTTTTTGTTGTTTTTCTTTCAAAACTTGCGCAATTGCGTGGGCAAATTTGGAAAAAGCGCGGCAGCTTGGTGGCATAAGCTTATAACAAACCACAAGAGGCTGTTGCCATGCGCGACTCCAACAAGAACACCGGTTTCTCCACGCGGGCCATCCACCATGGCTATGACCCGCTGTCCCACGGCGGCGCCCTGGTGCCGCCGGTTTACCAGACCGCCACTTATGCCTTCCCCACCGTCGAGTACGGCGCCGCTTGCTTCGCGGGCGAGGAACCGGGGCATTTCTATAGCCGCATTTCCAATCCGACCCTGGCCCTGCTCGAGCAGCGCATGGCGTCCCTGGAAGGGGGCGAGGCCGGGTTGGCGCTGGCCTCCGGCATGGGTGCCATCACCGCCACGCTATGGACCCTGCTACGCCCCGGTGACGAGCTGATCGTCGGCAGCACCCTGTACGGCTGCACCTTCGCCTACCTGCACCACGGCATCGGCGAGTTCGGCGTGAAGATCCGCCATGTCGACCTCAACGACATCCCGGCACTGCAGGCCGCGATCACGCCGAAGACGCGGATGATCTATTTCGAAACCCCCGCCAACCCCAACATGCAGCTGGTGGATATCGCCGCGGTGGTCGATGCCGCCCGTGGCCATGATTTGAGCATCGTGGTCGACAACACCTACTGCACGCCCTACCTGCAACGCCCGCTGGAGTTGGGCGTGGACCTGGTGGTGCATTCGGCCACCAAGTACCTGTCCGGGCATGGCGACATCACCGCCGGTCTGGTGGTCGGGCGCAAGGCGCTGATTGACCGCATCCGCCTGGAAGGGCTCAAGGACATGACCGGCGCGGTGCTGTCGCCCCATGACGCGGCGCTGCTGATGCGCGGCATCAAGACCCTGGCCCTGCGCATGGACCGTCACTGCGCCAATGCCCAGCAGGTGGCCGAGTTCCTCGCCGAACAATCACAGGTCGAGCTGCTGCACTACCCGGGCCTGCCGTCCTTCCCGCAGTACGCGTTGGCCCAGCGGCAGATGCGCCTGCCGGGCGGCATGATCGCCTTCGAACTCAAGGGCGGGATCGAGGCCGGCCGTCGCTTCATGAACGCCCTGCAGCTGTTCAGCCGCGCGGTGAGCCTGGGCGATGCCGAGTCGCTGGCCCAGCACCCGGCGAGCATGACCCACTCCAGCTATACCCAGCAGGAGCGTGCCGAGCATGGCATCTCGGAAGGGCTGGTGCGCCTGTCGGTGGGGCTGGAAGACATCGACGACCTGCTCGCCGACATTGCCCAGGCCCTGAAGGCCTGCGCCTGAACCGCCACGGACGAGGCCTGCGCGATGGTAGCGATGATGAACCCGAACGAGCCGTTGACGGCCCTGGAAGCCGCCCTGGACAGTGACCCCGGGGAAACCGCCGAGTGGTGCGAGGCCCTGTCCTCGACCTTGGCCCATTGCGGCCCGGCGCGGGCGCGCTACCTGCTGCAGCGCCTGCAGGCCCATGCCCTGGAGCTGGGCCTGGAGCGTGAGGCCCAGGCCTTCTCGGCCTACCGCAACACCTTGCCGGTGGAGCAGCAGGGCAACTATCCGGGCGACCTGGAACTGGACGAGCGAATCACCGGCATCCTGCGTTGGAATGCCCTGGCCATGGTGGTGCGGGCCAATCATGCCTACGGCGAGCTGGGCGGGCATATCGCCAGCTATGCCTCGGCGGCGGAAATCTTCGAGGTCGGTTTCCAGCATTTCTTCCGTGGCGAGGGCGGCGGCGCGCAGCGCAGTGGCGATCTGGTGTTCTTCCAGCCGCACTCGGCGCCGGGCATCTATGCCCGCGCCTTCCTCGAGGGGCGCCTGAGCGAGGCGCAACTGGCCAACTATCGCCAGGAGGTCGCGGGCAACGGCCTGTGCTCCTATCCGCATCCCTGGCTGATGCCCGAATTCTGGCAGTTCCCCACCGGCTCCATGGGCATCGGCCCGCTCAATGCCATCTACCAGGCCCGGTTCATGCGCTACCTGCAGCACCGTGGCCTGCTCGACACCTCGGCGCGGCATGTGTGGGGCGTGTTCGGCGATGGCGAGATGGACGAGCCGGAGTCGATTGCCGGCCTGACCCTGGCCGCCCGCGAAGGCCTGGACAACCTGACCTTCATCGTCAACTGCAACCTGCAGCGCCTGGACGGCCCGGTGCGTGGCAACGGCCAGATCATCCAGGAACTCGAAGCGCTGTTCAGCGGCGCCGGCTGGAACGTGATCAAGGTGCTCTGGGGCTCGGAGTGGGACACGCTGTTCGCCCGGGATCATGAGCATGCGTTGCTGCGCCAGCTGGCGGCGACACCCGACGGGCAGTTCCAGACCCTCGGCGCCAAGGACGGCAGCTACAACCTCGAGCACTTCTTCAAGCAGAACCCGGCGCTGCAGCGCCTGGTGGCGCACATGAGCGCCGACGAGATCAACGCCCTCAAGCGTGGTGGCCACGATTTTCGCAAGCTGCATGCCGCCTATGCCGCGGCCAAGGCCTGCAAGGGCCGGCCGACGGTGATCCTGGCCAAGACCAAGAAAGGCTACGGCATGAGCAGTGCCGGTGAGTCGCGGATGACCGCGCACCAAGCCAAGAAGCTCGATGTGCAGGCGCTGCTGGCCTTCCGCGACCGCTTCCACCTGCCGCTGTCGGACGAGGAAGTGGAGCAGCTGCGCTTCTACCGTCCGCCCGCCGACAGCCCGGAGATGATCTACCTGCGCCAGCGCCGCGAGGCCCTGGGCGGGCCGCTGCCGGTGCGGCGCAGCGATTGCGCCGGCCTGCCCGTGCCAGACCTGGACAGCTTCGCCGGCTTCGCCCTGCGCGCCGAGGGCAAGGAGATGTCCACCACCATGGCCGCCGTGCGCCTGCTCGGCAACTGGCTCAAGGTGCCTGGGCTGGGGCCGCGGGTGGTGCCGATCGTCGCCGACGAGGCGCGGACCTTCGGCATGGCCAGTCTGTTCCGCCAGATCGGCATCTACTCGCCCCAGGGGCAACGCTACGAGCCGGAGGACGCCGGCTCGCTGCTGGTCTACAAGGAAGCGCGCGACGGCCAGTTGCTGGAGGAGGGCATCACCGAGGCCGGGGCGATCTCTTCGTGGATCGCGGCGGCGACTGCCTATGCGGTGCATGGCGAGGCGATGCTGCCGGTGTATATCTATTACTCGATGTTCGGTTTCCAGCGGGTCGGCGACCTGATCTGGGCCGCCGCCGACCAGCGCGCCCGCGGCCTGTTGCTCGGCGCCACCGCGGGGCGTACCACGCTGGGTGGCGAGGGGCTGCAGCACCAGGACGGCTCGAGCCTGGTCATGGCCTCCATGGTGCCCAACTGCCGCGCCTGGGACCCGTGCTTTGCCGGCGAGCTGGCGGTGATCCTCGACCATGCCGCACGGCGGATGCTGGTGGAGCAGCAGGATGAGTTCCACTACGTGGCGGTGATGAATGAAAACTACCCGCAGCCGTCGTTGCCCGAGGACGTGCACGAGGATGTGTTGCGAGGCATGTACCGGTTTGTCCGGCATGCGTCGGCAGCGCCTCGTGGCCAGGTGCGCTTGCTGGGCTCGGGCACCATCCTGCGCGAGGTGATCGCCGCCGGTGAGTTGCTGGCCAGTGATTGGCAGATCGACAGCGAAGTGTTCAGCGTTACCAGTTTCAGCGAGCTGGCGCGTGGGGCAAGGGATGCGCAGCGCCTGGCGATGGCCGGGGAACAGGGGGATTGCCACGTGCGTCGTTGCCTGCCTGGTGATGCCCCGGTGGTTGCGGCCAGCGACTATGTGCGTGCCTGGCCGCAGCTGATTGCCGAGTATGTGCAGGCGCCCTACATCACCCTGGGCACTGATGGTTTCGGGCGCAGCGATACGCGTCAGCAACTGCGGCGGTTCTTTGAGGTGGATCGGCACGCGGTGGTGCTGGCGGCGTTGTACGGGCTGGTGTGCCAGGGCGTGTTGCCGGCGGATGTGCTGGGACAGGCGAGGGCGCGGTATGGGATTGGTGAGGAGGGGGCAGCCTGGTATCGGTGAGCTGATCTGGGCCGGCCCTGTCGCGGGGCAAGCCCGCTCCCACGGAAAACATGACTCTGTGAGTTAGATGGAACAGCGTGGGAGCGGGCTTGCCCCGCGATCACCGGCGAAGCCGGTGCCATACACCACAGCAAGCCCGCTCCCCCGCTGGTGCAATTTGCGACGTTTCCCTGCACGCCAGCGCCGCTGAGAGATCTTCTACAGGTATTGAGTGATATGGCGGGTAGATCCTGCCCACAAAAAAGGCCTCTTTCGAGGCCTTCTTCATGTCATCGACTTAGCGCTTGAGCCCGTAGCTCTCGTCGAGCATGCCCGGCGAGTTCGGGGCCTTTGGTGCATAGTCGCGTGGCACCTCGGCGGTGTCCTTCGGCGGCGTCAGGCGATCACGCGGGCCTTGCGCGGCTTCCGAGTGCAGCGCGGCCAGCAGGCGCTGGCGGGTCAACTCGTCCAGGGCCAGGCGGTTGGCGCCGTCGGCCAGGTGGTCCTGGACGTCCTGGTAGCTCTGGGTCAGTTTCTTGACCAGCGAGGCAGTGCTGTTGAAGTGGGTCACCACTTCATTCTGGTAATTGTCGAAGCGCTGCTGGATGTCATCCAGCTGGCGTTGGGTGTTGCTCGGTGCCGCGTTGGGCAGCAGGCGGGCCAGCGCGAAACCGACGACGACGCCGACAACCAGGGCCAGGGTCGGCAGCAACCAAACAAGGAGCGAGTGTTCCACGAGTCCTTCCTCTATAAACGGCTTTGCTTTACGTTAACGGCTCAGACCTGCGCTGTATACCGCGAGCGATCGCAAATCAGAACAGAATTCCTCAGCTAGACGAGTCGACCCTCCTCGAGGTCACGGAGTAGTGCCTTGCTTATCCGCGAAACACCCTTGTTCATCGATGGCCCGAGCGGCCAGCTGGAAGCCTTGTACCTGGACGTGGCCGACGCCCGTGGCGCGGTGCTGATCTGCCACCCCAACCCGGTCCAGGGCGGCACCATGCTCAACAAGGTGGTGTCGACCCTGCAACGCACTGCCCGCGACGCCGGTTACATCACGTTGCGCTTCAACTATCGGGGTGTCGGCCAGAGCGCCGGCAGCCATGACATGGGCGCTGGTGAAGTGGCCGACGCCGAGGCCGCCGCCGCCTGGCTGCGCACGCAGCATCCCGAGCTGCCGCTGGTGCTGATGGGCTTCTCCTTCGGTGGTTTCGTCGCCGCCAGCCTGGCCGGGCGTCTGGAGGCCGAGGGCGTGGCACTGCAGCACCTGTTCATGATCGCCCCGGCGGTGATGCGCCTGACCGAGCAGTTCCCGCTGCCCGAACGCGTCACCCTCACGGTGGTGCAGCCGGACACCGACGAAGTGGTCGATCCGCAGCTGGTCTACGACTGGTCGAATGACCTGTCGCGCCCCCATGAGCTGCTGAAAGTGGCAGAATGCGGACACTTCTTCCATGGCAAGCTGACCGATCTGAAGGATCTGCTGCTGCCGCGCCTTTCGAACTGAGCCAAGCCTGAATAAGCGAACACCCATGACCACGCGCATCCTCACCGGTATCACCACCACCGGCACCCCGCACCTGGGCAACTACGCCGGCGCCATCCGCCCGGCCATCCTCGCCAGCCAGCAGCCCGGCGTCGACTCGTTCTACTTCCTGGCCGACTACCACGCCCTGATCAAGTGCGACGACCCGCAGCGCATCCAGCGCTCGCGCCTGGAAATCGCCGCCACCTGGCTGGCCGGTGGCCTGGATCCGAACAAGGTGACCTTCTACCGCCAGTCGGACATCCCCGAGATCCCCGAGCTGACCTGGCTGCTGACCTGCGTCGCCGCCAAGGGTCTGCTCAACCGCGCCCATGCCTACAAGGCCTCGGTGGACAAGAACGTCGAGGCCGGTGAAGACCCGGACGCCGGCGTGACCATGGGCCTGTTCAGCTATCCGGTGCTGATGGCCGCCGACATCCTGATGTTCAACGCCAACAAGGTGCCGGTCGGCCGCGACCAGATCCAGCACGTGGAAATGGCCCGCGACATCGGCCAGCGCTTCAACCACCTGTTCGGCCAGGGCAAGGACTTCTTCGCCCTGCCGGAAGCGGTGATCGAGGAGAGCGTCGCCACCCTGCCGGGCCTGGACGGGCGCAAGATGTCCAAGAGCTACGACAACACCATCCCGCTGTTCACCAGCGCCAAGGACATGAAGGACGCCATCTCGCGCATCGTCACCGACTCCAAGGCGCCGGGCGAGGCCAAGGATCCGGACAACGCGCACCTGTTCACCCTGTTCCAGGCCTTCTCCACGCCGGCGCAGTGCGCCGCGTTCCGCGAAGAGCTGGTGCAGGGCCTGGGCTGGGGCGAGGCCAAGCAGCGCCTGTTCCAGCTGCTCGACGGCCAGCTGGCCGAGAAGCGCGAGCACTATCACCAGCTGATCTCGCGCCCGTCGGACCTGGAGGACATTCTCCTGGCCGGTGCCGCCAAGGCCCGTAAGATCGCCACGCCGTTCCTCGAGCAGCTGCGCGAGGCGGTTGGCCTGCGTTCGTTCCGCACCACCGTGCAAGCCACCACTGAAGTGAAGAAGAAGGCTGCCAAGACTGCCCGCTTCGTCAGCTTCCGCGACGAGGACGGCAGCTTCCGCTTCCGCCTGCTGGCCGCCGATGGCGAGCAACTGCTGCTGTCGCGCAGCTTCGCCGATGGCAAGAGCGCCGGTGCGGTGAGCAAGCAACTGCAGCAAGGTGGCGAGGCCGATGTACGGGTCGAGGGCTTGAGCTTCAGCTTGTGGCTGGAGGGCGAGCAGGTTGCCGACGGGCCGCAGTTCGAGGCCGCCGAGGCCCGTGATGCGGCCATCGCAAGCCTGCGCGAGGCCCTGGCGCCACAGCAGGACTGAGCGCCCACCCTGTAGGAGCGGCCTTGTGCCGCGAAAGGGCCGCAAAGCGGCCCCGGCAATTCTGCATGAAGCGGAGATCCCGGGGCCGCTGCGCGGCCCTTTCGCGGCACAAGGCCGCTCCTACAGGTGCAGGTAATGAGTCAAGTGGTCGCATGTATCATTGCCATCAGGCGGGCCGGTCGCTACAGTGACGGCCCGTTTTTTGTTGCCTCGCTAACGAAATCATGACGCCCCTAGAACGATATCAAGCAGATCTGAAACGTCCCGACTTCTTCCATGACGCGGCGCAGGAAACTGCGGTGCGTCACCTGCAGCGCCTGTATGACGACCTGGTGCGCGCGCAGAACAACAAGCCGGGCATGTTCGGCAAGCTGTTCGGCAAGAAGGAGCAGACGCCGGTCAAGGGCCTGTATTTCTGGGGCGGGGTAGGGCGAGGCAAGACCTACCTGGTCGACACCTTCTATGAAGCGCTGCCGTTCAAGCAGAAGATGCGCACGCACTTCCACCGCTTCATGAAGCGCGTCCACGAGGAGATGAAGACCCTCAAGGGCGAGAAGAACCCGCTGACCATCATCGCCAAGCGCTTCAGCGAAGAGGCCAAGGTGATTTGCTTCGACGAGTTCTTCGTCTCCGACATCACCGATGCGATGATCCTCGGCACCCTGATGGAAGAGCTGTTCAAGAACGGCGTGTCGCTGGTGGCCACCTCCAACATCGTCCCCGACGGCCTGTACAAGGACGGCCTGCAGCGCGCGCGCTTCCTGCCGGCCATCGCCATGATCAAGCAGTACACCGACGTGGTGAACGTCGACAGCGGCGTGGACTACCGGTTGCGCCATCTGGAGCAGGCCGAACTGTTCCACTTCCCGCTCGACGCCGCAGCCCACGAGAGCTTGCGGGCGAGCTTCAAGGCGCTGACTCCGGAGTGCACCCAGGCCGTCGAGAACGATGTGCTGATAATCGAAAACCGCGAGATCCACGCCCTGCGCACCTGTGACGACGTCGCCTGGTTCGACTTCCGCGCCCTGTGCGATGGGCCGCGCAGCCAGAACGACTACATCGAACTGGGCAAGATCTTCCACGCTGTGCTGCTGAGCAATGTCGAGCAGATGGGCGTGACCACCGACGACATCGCCCGGCGCTTCATCAACATGGTCGACGAGTTCTACGACCGTAACGTGAAGCTGATCATCTCGGCGGAAGTGGAGCTGAAGGACCTGTATACCGGTGGACGCCTGAGCTTCGAGTTCCAGCGTACCCTGAGCCGGTTGCTGGAGATGCAGTCCCACGAGTTCCTGTCGCGGGCGCACAAGCCGTAAGAATCTGGGGCCGCTTTGCGGCCCTTTCGCGGCACAAGGCCGCTCCTACAGGAGTCACGCGATCCCTGTAGGAGCGGCCTTGTGCCGCGAAAGGGCTGCAAAGCAGCCCCGGCGATTTTCAGGCTTCCTGCATGAACTGCTGCCGATACTGGTTCGGCGACAGCTCGGTGTGCTGGCGGAACAGCCGGGCGAAGAAGCTCGCGTCGTCGTACCCCACCTCGTAGCTGATGGTCTTGATGCTCTTGCGCGTGCTCGACAGCAGGCCCTTGGCGGTCTCGATGCGTAGCCGCTGCAGATAGTGCAGCGGCTTGTCGCCGGTGGCGCTCTGGAAGCGGCGCATGAAGTTGCGGATGCTCATGCCGTGGTTGCGGGCCACGTCCTCGAAGCGGAACTTGTCGGCGAAGTGCTCCTCGAGCCAGTGCTGGATCTGCAGGATGATCAGGTCCTGGTGCAGCTTCTGGCCGCCGAAGCCCATGCGCCCCGGCGTGTAGCTGCGCTGCACCTCGTAGAGGATGTCGCGGGCCACGGCGCGGGCCACGTTGGCGCCGCAGAAACGCTCGATCAGGTAGATGTACAGGTCGCAGGCCGAGGTGGTGCCGCCGGCGCAGTACAGGTTGTCGGCGTCGGTCAGGTGCTTGTCCTGGTTCAGGCGGATCTTCGGGAAGCGCTCGGCGAAGCTGGCGAAGAAGCGCCAGTAGGTGGTTGCCTCCTTGCCATCGAGCAGCCCGGATTCGGCCAACCAGAACACGCCGCTGGCCTCGGCGCACAGCACCGCGCCGCGGGCATGCTGCTCGCGCAGCCAGGGCAGGACCTGGGGGTAGCGTTGCAGCAGGTTGTCGAAGTCGTCCCAGAAGGCCGGCAGGATGATCACGTCGGCGTCGTTCAGGCCGCTGTCGACCGGCAGCTGCACGTTGCTGAAGCTGTCCACGGGCAAGCCGTCCGGGCTCACCAGGCCGATCTCGAACATCGGCTGCAGGCCCAGGCCCAACTGCTTGCTGTAGCGCAGGCTGGCCAGGTGGAAGAAATCCTTGGCCTGCATCAGTGTCGAAGCGAACACTTTGTCCACGGCCAGGATGCTGACGCGCCGCAAGGACGCGGAGGGTTGGGTAAACATCATTGTCATTGTTCTTATAGGGTAGAGTGGTCAATCACCGGCTGGATCGTCTTATTTTTTGGCGATTGTGTCTACCCCGCCAAAGTACGATCTCCATCGCGGGGCAAGCCCGCTCCCACGCCTGCCCCGCGATGGGTTATTGGCTCAAGGCGCCGGGTTCGGTTGCTCCTGATGCACCGCCTCGATCGCCGCCAGCAGCTCATCGCCCAGGTTCAGCGCCTGGCTGTCGATATTGCTGCGCAACTGCTCGAGGCTGGTGGCGCCGATGATGTTGCTGGTCACGAACGGCTGGCGCGTCACGAAGGCCAGCGCCATCTGCGCCGGGTCCAGCCCGTGTTCACGGGCCAGCTGCACGTAGCGGCTGCAGGCAGCCACGGTCTGTGGGTTGGAGTAGCGGGCGAAGCGGCTGAACAGGGTCAGGCGGGCATTTGCCGGGCGGGCGCCGTTTTCATACTTGCCCGAGAGCATGCCGAAGGCCAGCGGCGAATAGGCCAGCAGGCCGCACTGCTCGCGGATCGCCACCTCCGCCAGGCCCACCTCGAAGCTGCGGTTGAGCAGGTTGTAGGGGTTCTGGATCGACACCGCCCGTGGCCAGCCGCGGGTCTCGGCCAGGTGCAGGAACTTCAGGGTGCCCCACGGGGTTTCGTTGGACAGGCCGATGTGGCGGATCTTGCCGGCGCGGACCTGGTCGTCGAGCACCTCCAGGGTTTCCTCCAGCGGGGTGAAGATATCCTGGGGCAGGTGCTGGTAGCCGAGCTTGCCGAAGAAGTTGGTGCTGCGCTCGGGCCAGTGCAGCTGGTACAGGTCGATGCGGTCGGTCCGCAGGCGCTTCAGGCTCGCGTCCAGGGCGGCGACGATGTGCTGGCGGTTGTGTTTGAGCTGGCCGTCGCGGATGTGGCTGATGCCATTGCCGGGGCCGGCGACCTTGCTGGCCAGGATCCAGTCGTCACGGTCGCCGTTGGCGGCGAACCAGTTGCCGATGATGCGCTCGGTGGCGGCGTAGGTTTCCGGGCGCGGTGGCACCGGGTACATCTCGGCGGTGTCGATGAAATTGATGCCCCGGGCCTTGGCCAGGGCGATCTGGGCGAAGGCCTGGTCCTGGGTGTTCTGCTCGCCCCAGGTCATGGTGCCCAGGCACAGGGCGCTGACGTTGAGGTCGGTACGGCCGAGCTTGCGGTATTGCATCGTGAAGACGCTCCATGGCAAAGAGGCCCATAAAAGCAGGTTGAAATTTTTCCTGCAATCTGGATAATTCGGCCCCTCTCCGTGTGGCGGAAGTGATGCACCACCATGCAGGGGAACCCTTGTCGAACATTGGCGTGCCCGACCCGAGCCCCCAAAAGCGTCAGCGTTCGGCTGCGCGCTTGCCCTTGGCAAGCTGTGCACTATCCAGTAAGATTCGCCGTCTATTTTTCGCTGGGCGGCCTCTGAGGCTTTAGAGAATGAAAACTTTTACTGCTAAACCGGAAACAGTAAAGCGCGAGTGGTTCGTAGTCGACGCCGCTGGTCAGACCCTGGGTCGTCTGGCTACCGAAATCGCTAGCCGCCTGCGTGGCAAGCACAAGCCAGAATACACCCCTCACGTTGACACCGGCGACTACATCGTCGTCATCAACGCCGAGCAAATCCGTGTGACTGGTGCCAAGTCTTCCGACAAGATGTACTACTCCCACTCCGGCTTCCCGGGCGGTATCAAGGAAATCAACTTCGAGAAGTTGATCGCCAAGGCCCCTGAGCGTGTTATCGAAACCGCGGTCAAAGGCATGCTGCCGAAGAATCCGCTGGGTCGCGACATGTACCGCAAGCTGAAAGTGTACGCGGGTGCAGCTCACCCACACACTGCTCAGCAGCCTCAAGAACTGAAGATCTAACGGGATAGTTCATTATGTCGGCGACTCAAAACTACGGCACTGGCCGTCGCAAGACCGCAACCGCACGTGTATTCCTGCGTCCGGGCACTGGCAACATTTCCATCAACAACCGTTCTCTGGACGTGTTCTTCGGCCGCGAAACCGCTCGCATGGTTGTTCGCCAGCCGCTGGAACTGACCGAGACCGTTGAGAAGTTCGACATCTACGTCACCGTTTCCGGTGGTGGTGTCAGCGGTCAAGCCGGTGCAATCCGCCACGGCATCACCCGCGCCCTGATGGAATACGACGAAACCCTGCGTGGCGCCCTGCGTCGTGCTGGCTACGTCACCCGCGACGCTCGTGAAGTCGAGCGTAAGAAAGTGGGTCTGCGTAAAGCGCGTAAGCGTCCTCAGTACTCCAAGCGTTAATACCGCTTCGGCAGTCGAAAAAAGCCCGGTTCCTTTTTGGAACCGGGCTTTTTTTATGTCTTGAACTAACCTCTCTGTCAGTCCGTGGCCGTTTGTCGCATAGACACAGATCAAGCAAAGCGAGGGTTGTAGCCCGACGAGCGGGTAATCACCTTGTCAGCGTGTGGGTTTGTTCCTTACCATTGCGGCCAATTTTTAGTGCCACAGACATACCTAAGTAGATGCCTGTTAGAGCAGGCCAAGCAAGCTGATGGGAGAGGACTGAATGAGCAATGACGGCGTCAACGCAGGCCGGCGCCGCTTCCTCGTAGCCGCGACATCCGTGGTCGGGGCAGCGGGGGCAGTGGGGGCTGCGGTACCGTTCGTGGGGTCATGGTTTCCCAGTGCCAAGGCGAAAGCCGCAGGGGCACCGGTGAAGGTCAATATCGCCAAGGTCGAGCCCGGCCAGCAGATGGTGGCCGAGTGGCGCGGTCAACCTGTATTCATCGTGCGGCGAACGGAAGAGATCCTCGGCAATCTGAAAAAGATCACCGGTGAGCTGTCCGACCCCGAATCCAAGGCGTCGGTGCAGCCGACCTACGTCGATCCGCAAGTTCGCTCGATCAAGCCCGAGATCCTCATCCTGGTCGGCCTGTGCACGCACCTGGGCTGCTCGCCGACGTTCCGTCCTGAAGTCGCTCCCGCCGACCTCGGCCCGAAATGGGTCGGTGGCTATTTCTGCCCGTGCCACGGTTCGCACTACGACCTCGCCGGGCGCGTCTACAAGTCCCAGCCGGCGCCTCTCAACCTGCCAGTGCCACCGCACTCGTACGAGTCGGACGAAATCATCGTCATCGGCGTCGATCAGGAGAACGCATGATGAGCAAGTTCATGGAGTGGATCGATGCGCGCTTCCCCGCGACGAAGATGTGGGAAGACCATCTGAGCAAGTATTACGCGCCCAAGAACTTCAACTTCCTGTACTTCTTCGGCTCCCTGGCGCTGCTGGTGCTGGTCAACCAGATCGTCACCGGCGTGTGGCTGACCATGAGTTTCACCCCCTCGGCGGAAGAGGCCTTCGCCTCGGTCGAGTACATCATGCGCGACGTCGAGTACGGCTGGATCCTGCGCTACCTGCACTCCACCGGCGCCTCGGCGTTCTTCATCGTGGTCTACCTGCACATGTTCCGCGGGTTGCTCTACGGCTCCTACCAGAAGCCACGCGAACTGGTCTGGCTGTTCGGCATGCTGATCTACCTGGCGCTGATGGCCGAGGCGTTCATGGGCTACCTGCTGCCATGGGGTCAGATGTCCTATTGGGGCGCCCAGGTGATCATCTCGCTGTTCGGCGCGATCCCGGTCATCGGTGACGACCTGACCCAGTGGATCCGCGGTGACTACCTGATCTCCGGCATCACCCTTAACCGCTTCTTCGCCCTGCATGTGGTGGCCCTGCCGATCGTGATCCTCGGCCTGGTGGTGCTGCACATCCTGGCGTTGCACGAAGTGGGGTCGAACAACCCCGATGGCGTGGACATCAAGAAGAAAAAGGACGAGAACGGCATCCCGCTGGATGGTATCCCGTTCCACCCGTACTACACCGTCAAGGATATCGCCGGCGTGGTGGTGTTCCTCTTCGTGTTCTGTGCGGTGGTGTTCTTCTTCCCGGAAATGGGTGGCTACTTCCTGGAAAAACCGAACTTCGAACAGGCCAACGCCTTCAAGACGCCTGAGCACATCGCACCGGTGTGGTACTTCACGCCGTTCTACGCGATCCTGCGTGCGGTGCCCGACAAACTGTTCGGGGTCATCGCCATGGGCGCCGCCATCGCCGTGCTGTTCGTGTTGCCCTGGCTTGACCGCAGTCCCGTGCGCTCCATGCGCTACAAGGGCTGGCTGAGCAAGATCTGGTTGCTGGTGTTCTGCGTGTCCTTCGTCATCCTTGGCGTGCTGGGCGTACTGGCGCCAACCCCGGGGCGTACCTTGTTGTCGCAGGTGTGCACGGTGTTGTACTTCGCCTACTTCCTGCTGATGCCGTTCTACACAAGGCTCGAGAAGACCAAACCGGTTCCGGAAAGGGTGACTGGCTGATGAAAAAGTTGATTGCAGTATGCTTGCTGGCACTGATGCCTAGCCTTTCGTTTGCCGCCGAACATGGCCTGGAGCTGGACAAGGTCGATATTGACCTGACCGACAAGGCCGCGATGCAGGATGGCGCGCGCACCTTCGCCAACTATTGCATGGGTTGCCACAGTGCCAAGTTCCAGCGTTACGAGCGCGTCGCCGACGACCTGGGGATCCCGCATGAGCTGATGCTCGAGAACCTGGTGTTCACCGGCGCCAAGATCGGCGACCACATGAAGATCGGCATGCAGCCGAACGATGCCAAGACCTGGTTCGGCGCCGCGCCGCCCGACCTGACCCTGGTCGCCCGGGTGCGTGGCAACGACTGGCTGTACACCTACCTGCGCAGCTTCTACGAGGACAAGTCGCGGCCATACGGGGTGAACAACAAGGTCTTCCCCAACGTCGGCATGCCCAACGTGCTGGTGGGCCTGCAGGGCAACCAGGTGATCGGTTGCAAGCAGGTGCAGACCGAGGTCGATGGCAAGAAGCAGTTCGACCCGCTGACCGGCAGCCCGCTGACCCATGAGGCGTGCGACCAGCTGACCGTGGAGGAGAAATCCGGTACCCTGACGGCCGAGCAGTTCGACGAGAAGGTCAAGAACCTGGTGACCTTCCTGGCCTATTCGGCCAACCCGGTCAAACTGGAAAGCCAGCGCATCGGTACCTACGTGTTGCTGTACCTGGCTTTCTTCTTCGTGTTCGCCTACTTGCTCAAGCGCGAATACTGGAAGGACGTGCACTGATCACGCAGTAGTTTCTGGTAGTTGAACGCGCCCGGGGGGCTCCAGCGATAGTGCTGGGGCGCCCCGGGCGCGTTTTCATTTAAGTTTTACAAGCATCCCGTGCGAGGAGGCGCTACATGGGCGCAACCAACAGGTTAGCCTGCTATTCCGACCCCGCTGATCATTACTCTCATCGGGTCCGCCTGGTGCTCGCGGAGAAAGGCGTCACGGTGCAGATCATCGATGTCGACGCCAATCGCCTGCCGCCCAAGCTGATTGAAGTGAACCCTTACGGCAGCTTGCCGACCCTGGTCGATCGCGACCTGGCGCTGTACGAGTCGACCGTGGTGATGGAGTACCTCGAGGAGCGTTATCCGCACCCGCCGCTGATGCCGGTCTACCCGGTGGCCCGGGGCAACAGCCGCCTGCTGATGCACCGCATCCAGCGTGACTGGTGCGCCCTGGCCGACACCGTGCTCGATGCGCGCAGCAGCGATGCGGCACGCACCCAGGCGCGCAAGGAACTGCGCGAGAGCCTGACCGGCGTGGCCCCGCTGTTCGGCGAGATGGCCTGCTTCATGAGCGAGGAGCAAAGCCTGGTCGATTGCTGTCTACTGCCCATTCTCTGGCGTTTGCCGGTGATGGGGATCGAATTGCCGCGGCAGGCCAAGCCGCTGCTGGACTACATGGAGCGACAGTTCGCCCGCGAGCCTTTCCAGGCGAGCCTGTCCGCTGCCGAACGTGAAATGCGCAAGGTTTAAGAGGAACCGTTGATGAACTCCAGTCGCCCCTATCTGGTTCGTGCGCTATACGAGTGGATCGTCGACAACGATTGCACGCCGCATATGCTGGTCAATGCCGAGTATCCGGCGGTCCAGGTACCCCAGGGTTTCGCCAGCGATGGCCAGATCGTCCTGAACATCTCCCCCAGTGCCGTGCGCAGCCTGCACATGGACAACGAGGCGGTGAGCTTCGAAGGCCGCTTCGGCGGCGTGGCACACTCGCTCTATGTGCCGGTCGGCGCCATCCTCGGGATCTACGCCCGGGAGAACGGCCAGGGCATGGTCTTCGAGCTGGAGCCGCCGCTCGAGGACGAGGATGACCTTGAAGACGATGCCGTGGAGCCGGATGACCAGGGGCCGCCCGAGCCGCCGCGCCCGAGTGGCCGTCCAAGCCTGAAGGTGGTCAAGTAACTGCGCCGTCAGAAGATCCCGGCCGCTGCGCGAGCCTCATGGAGCGCATGCCTGTGTTTTGTGACAGCTGTTGGCTATTTATTAACGCCGATTGACATATCGTAATCAATTTCAGAAGCTCACGACTTGCAGCCGAAGGCTGCCTCCAGGCCTGAGGCCGAAGTAACCTGGCCAGGGGCGGGAAACCGCCTCTGGCTCGATGGGGCCTTGCGGCCAGGCAATGCAGCGACACACCGGTCGACCCAGGACGGGCGACCCGACAACAAAAACAAGAGAAGTCATCGACATGGATGTGAGATGTGATCAGCTCAAGGCGCTGACGGGCACCCTGTGCCTGGCGTTCGCCACCGGACTGCCGCTGTCTGCTGCGGCGGCCTACCAGGAAACCGGTCGCCCGGGCGACCCCGCCAGCTGGCGGTCGGCCGAGTACCAGCAGGACTGGGGCCTGGAGCGCATGCAGGCGAGCCAAGCCTATGCCGCCGGCATCACCGGCGCCGGGGTCAGCATCGGCGCCCTGGACTCGGGGTTCGATGCCGCCCATCCCGAAGCCAGTCCCGGACGTTTTCACTCGGTTACCGCCACCGGCCAGTATCTGGACGGCACTCCGTTCAGCGTGTCCGGGGTGCTCAATGGCGCCAACGATAGCCATGGCACCCATGTCACCGGCACCCTGGGTGCGGCCCGTGATGGCACTGGCATGCATGGCGTGGCCTTCAATGCCCAGGTCTACGTGGGCAATACCAACCACGACGACAAGTTTTTGTTCGGTCCCGGCCCTGACCCCAAGTATTTCAAGGCGGTCTACGATGCCCTGGTGGACGCCGGTGTGCGGGCCATCAACAACAGCTGGGGCAGCCAGCCCAAGGATGTCAGCTACCAGACCCTGGACGGCTTGCGCGCGGCCTACGCCCAGCATTTTCAGCAGGACACCTGGCTCGACGCCGCCGGCGACGTGGCGCGCCGCGGCGTGATCAACGTATTCAGCGCCGGCAACAGCGGCTATGCCAACGCCAGCGTGCGCTCGGCGCTGCCGTACTTCCAGCCGGAGCTGGAAGGTCACTGGCTGGCGGTGTCGGGCCTGGACAAGAACAACCAGCAGAAATACAACCAGTGCGGCATCGCCAAGTACTGGTGCCTGGCGACCCCGGGCGCGGCGATCAGCAGTACCGTGCCCGGTGGCGGCTACGCCACCTACAACGGCACCTCGATGGCCGCGCCCCACGCCACTGGGGCCTTGGCCCTGGTCATGCAGCGCTATCCCTACCTGAACAACCAGCAGGCCCTGCAAGTGCTGCTGACCACCTCGCGCCAGCTCGACGGCTCGCCTACCCAGGGGCCCAGCGAGCGGGTGGGCTGGGGCGTCCCGGACCTGGGCCGGGCGTTGCACGGCCCCGGGCAGTTGCTGGGTGAATTCGACGTCAACCTGGGGCGCGGGCAGGGCGATACCTGGAGCAACGGCATCTCCGACCAGGCCTTGGTGCAGCGTCAAAGCGAGGACGCCGCGGAACGCCAGGCCTGGCAGCAGACCCTCAAGGATCGCGGCTGGGAGCATGGCCTGGCAGCGGGGGCCAGCCAGCAGGATCGCAGCGACTATGCCTTGGGCATGGCCCGCGACGCGGCTGCCGCGCAGCGGGTCTACCAGGGCAGCCTGGTCAAGTCCGGGGCTGGCTGGCTCGAGCTCACGGGGGACAGCAGCTACCGCGGCCCGACCCGCGTCGATGGCGGTCTGCTGGCGGTCAACGGCAGCCTGCAATCGGCGGTGACGGTCAACGCCGGCGGTACCCTGGGCGGCAACGGGCGAATCGGCGCCCTGACCGCCAGCGCCGGGGGCGTGGTGGCCCCGGGTAATTCCATCGGCACCTTGAATGTCGCTGGCAACCTGGACTTGCAGCCGGGCTCGACCTACCGGTTGGAACTGTCGCCCACGGCCAGCGACCGGCTCGTCGTTGCTGGCCAGGCCAGTGTCGGCGGCGCCAATCTCAGCCTGGAGCCCCAGGCGCGGCCCAACCTGTTGGCCGGCGGCCCGGTATCCAGTCTGGTGGGGCGCCAGTTCGACATCCTGCAGGCCGCGGGTGGCGTCAACGGGCGCTTCGCCCAGGTCGAGCCCGACTATCTGTTCCTGGGGACCTTCCTCGATTATTCGGCCAACGGCGTGCAACTGGACGTGACGCGCAGCGCCACGACGTTCGCCAGCGTCGGCGCCACGCCCAACCAGCGCGCCAGTGGCGGTGCCGTCGAGCGGTTGGGGCCGGGCAATCCCGTGTATGAAAGCCTGCTGCTTTCGACCTCGGCGGACCAGGCCCGGGAAGGCCTGCGTCAGCTGGCCGGGGAGATCTACCCGGCGCTGGACTCGATGCTGCTCAGCCAGGGCTCGGTCTTGCGCGACACCTTGGGCGAGCGCATGCAAGGTCCTGCACTGAATGCCAGCGTTTCTGGAACGAGTGCCAGCGAGCCAGGTTCGACCCAGCTCTGGCTCAAGGGCCTGGGCAGTTGGGGGCGCATCGAGGGCGTGGAGGGCAGCGAGTCCTATACCAGCTCCCTGGGCGGTGTGCTGCTGGGCGTGGACCATGACCTTGACGATCAGACCCGGGCCGGCCTGGCCGCAGGCTACAGTGACAGCTCCCTGGGCATGGGCGGCAGCCACTCCCGGGCCACGGTCGACAGCTACCACCTGGGCGCCTATGTCCGCCATGACCTGGACCCGTTGCGCCTGAGCCTGGGTGCCAGTCACAGCTGGCACCGTGCCGAGGTTCGGCGCGACCTGACCTATGGCGAGGTGTCCGGCCGCCAGCGCGCACGGATCGATGCCCGCAGCCAGCAGCTGTTTGCCGAGGCGGCCTATCGCCTGGCGTTACCGGCGGTGCAGCTGGAGCCTTTCGCCAACCTGACCTACCAGCACCTGGACCGCGACGGCTTCCACGAGAAAGGCGATGCCGCGGCGCTGCATGCCGGTGACGAACAGCGTGATGCCTGGCTCAGCACCTTGGGCCTGCGTGGGCGCCAGCAATGGCAACTGGGCCCGCAACAAGACCTGCAGTTGGCGGCAAGCCTGGGCTGGCAGCACCGCCTGAGCGGCACCCAGGATCGCGAGCACCTGGCCTTCGCCGGCAGCGACCTGCCGTTTCGGGTGGAGACTGCGCCGGCCTTGCGCGATGCCGCGCTGGTGGGACTGCAGGCACGGGTAGGGCTGACCCGCGACCTGGACCTGAGCCTGGACTACCAGGGGCGCCTGGCCAGTCGTGAACAACAGCATGGCGCGGGGCTCAACCTGCAATGGCGGTTCTGAAACGCCCTGGCGCGGGTTGGGCCAGGCGTTGCAACACGGAGTGTGACCAACGCGGTACTAAACCAAAACAAAACTAAGGAAGGTTGTAGTGAAGCAAGTCAGAAAGGATGACAGCGCACTCGCGCAGGGCTGGGCCCTGGCCCCGTTGGGGCGGGCATTGATGGGTTGGGCGGCGTTGATGGGCACGGCCCAAGCCGCGCCCTATGTGGAAAGTGGCCGGCTGGGCGACGCCAGCAGCTGGCGCAGCAGCGAGTTCAAGGCCGACTGGGGGCTGGGGGCGATCCACGCCGACAGCGCCTATGCCGCCGGCTACAGCGGCAAGGGGGTGAAGCTGGGGATCTTCGACCAGCCGGTCTACGCCAAGCACCCCGAGTTTGCCGGCAAGGACAAGATCGTGACCCTGGTCACCAGCGGCATCCGCCAGTACACCGACCCCTATATCCCGGTGAAGGCCGGCGATGCGTTCCGTTATGACGGCAGCCCATCGGTGGGCTCGGACGGCAAGCTCGGCTCCCACGGCACCCACGTCGGCGGGATCGCCGCCGGCAACCGGGATGGCGAGTCGATGCACGGCGTGGCCTACGATGCGCAGATCATCAGCGCCGACAACGGTGACCCCGGTCCCGAGGACGGCATCGTCCTGGGCAACGATGGCGCGGTATACAAGGCCGGCTGGGACAGCCTGGTGGCCAGCGGCGCGCGGATCATCAACAACAGCTGGGGCATCGGCATCACCGACCGCTTCGCCAAGGGGGGGCGCAATCCGGACTTCCCGCATTTCACCGTGGACGATGCCCGGGCACAGTTCGCGCAGATCCAGCCGCTGCTGGGCACCTTGCCCGGCGGTGCCTATGACGGGGCTATCGCCGCCGCCCGCAGCGGGGTCCTGACGATCTTCGCCGCCGGCAACGACTACAACCTGAACAACCCCGATGCGATTGCCGGTCTGGCCTATTTCGTCCCGGACATCGCCCCGAACTGGATGACCGTGGCGGCGTTGCAGCAGAACCCCGACACCAGCAGCGCCAACCCGTACCTGGCCAGCACGTTCTCTTCCCGTTGCGGCTATACCGCGAGCTTCTGCGTATCGGCCCCCGGCACCCGCATCTACAGCGCGGTGATCGGCGGCACCAGCCTGGAAGATCTGACCCAGGGCTACGCCAACAAGAACGGCACATCCATGGCCGCGCCCCATGCCGCCGGTGCGGCGGCGGTATTGATGGAGCGCTTCCCCTACATGAGCGGCGCACAGATCGCCAGCGTGCTGCGCACCACCGCCACCGACATGGGCGCGCCTGGCATCGACGCCTTGTACGGTTGGGGCATGATCAACCTGGACAAGGGGATCCGCGGTCCGGGCATGTTGGTCACCGAACAGGATATCCCCGAGGAGTTCCGCATCGCCGGTGGCTACGGCCCGAGCCAGTTCGTGGTCGATCTGCCGGGTGTAGGCGCCGTGGTGGATGCTGGCAGGCCGACCCAGCGAGTCTGCAACGACCTTAGCTGCGTGCTGGACCTGTGGAGCAACGATATTTCCGGCCATGGCGGCCTGACCAAGCAGGGTATCGGTACCCTGGTGCTCAGCGGCAACAACACCTATGCCGGGCCGACCCTGGTCAACCAGGGGCGGCTGGCGGTCAATGGCTCGCTGCAATCGACGGTGACGGTCAATGACGGCGGCGTGCTGGGTGGCAATGGCCGGATCGGCGCGCTGGTGGTCAACCGTGGTGGCGTGGTGGCGCCAGGCAACTCCATCGGTACCTTGCGCGTGGGCTCCGACGTGACCTTCCAGCCGGGCTCGACCTATGCCGTGGAAGTGGATGCCACTGGCGCCGACCGTCTGGTCAGTGATGGCACGGTTTCGGTAAACGGCGCGAACCTGGCCCTGGATCTGCAGAACCCTGGGGTTTCACTGCAGTCGCAGCAGGCAACCAGCCTGGTGGGGCGTCAGTTCGACATCCTGCAGGCCGCAGGCGGCGTGCAGGGCGGTTTCGCCGCTGTGCAGTCCAACCTGCTGTTCCTTGGGGGTGGCCTGGCCTATACCGGCACCGGGGTGCAGCTGGCGGTGCAACGTAGTGCCAGCTTCGCCAGTGTCGGCTTGACCGCCAACCAGCGTTCGGTGGCCGCAGCCGCCGATCAGCTCGGCGCGGGCAACCCGGTCTATGAGAGCCTGCTGTTGTCGGCTGATGCCGGGAGCGCCCGGCAGGCGTTCGACCAACTGTCCGGTGAAATCCACCCGGCGGTGGGCAACCTGCTGCTCAACGACAGTCGCCAGTTGCGCGACGCCGTGGGCGAGCGTACCCGCCAGCAGGGCGTCGCCGCTGCACCGGCCTTGGACGGTCAGGGCAACGGCCTGTGGGTCAAGGCCCTGGGGGCCTGGGGCAAGGCCGACGGTGACTCCGGGCATGCGCGCTACAGCAGTTCGATCGGCGGCATGCTGCTGGGTGTCGATGGGCAGATGAGCGAGGACACCCGCCTAGGCGTCTTCACCGGCTACAGCGACAGCTCGCTGAGCATGGGCGATGGTCGTCATTCTTCGGCCAGCGTCGACAGCTACCACCTGGGTGCCTATGCCGGCAAGGAACTTGAGCAGGTGCGCCTGAGCCTGGGCGGCAGCCACAGCTGGCACCGCATCGAGACCAAGCGCGAGCTGCAGTACAACGAGGTCAGCGATCGCCAGAAGAACAAGCGTGATGCGCAGAGCACCCAGGTGTTCGGCGAGGCCGCCTGGAAGGTCGCGGTGCCGGGCATGGCCCTGGAGCCGTTCGCCAACCTGGCCTATGTGCATATCGCCACTGACAGCTTCAAGGAACATGGCGGCGCCGCCGCGCTCAAGGGTGGGCGGGATAACCGTGATGCCTGGCTCTCGACCCTGGGCATGCGCGCCGGCAAGCAGCTGCAATTGTCCGGCGGCCAGGCGGTGGAGCTTTCCGCCACCCTGGGCTGGCAGCACAACCTGAGTTCCACCGGGTCCGACCAGCACCTGGCCTTTGCCGGCCAGGGCGATACCTACAAGGTCCAGGCGCTGTCCCTGGACCGTGATGCGGCGGTGGTCGGCGCACGCGCGGGGATCAGCCTGGGGCGTCAGGCCCGGGTCAACCTCGACTACAATGGACTGCTGGGTAGCCGCGACAAGAGCCACGGGGTCGGCCTGACCCTGGACTGGGCGTTCTGAGGCCCTGAAAAGCAAAACGCCCGATGCTGTGCATCGGGCGTTTTGCTTGAACAGCCATTCGCAATTACAGGTCCTTGATGCTCTGCACCTGGTCCTTGTTGATGCGGGTCGGCTTGCCGTCCAGTTGCTTGAACTCGTAGAAACCGGAGTTGCGGTCGAAGTGCGGCGTGTCGGTAGTCTGCAGTTCGCGACCATCGTTGAGGGTGATCACGCTCGGGGTGGAGCAGCCGGCCAGGGTGGCGAAGGCGCCGATCAGCAGGGCGGGCAGCAGCAGCTTGTTCATGGGGGACTTCCTGGATCAGAGGGAAAAGGCGAGCGTCATGACGCCCGCCGAAGGGTTGTCAGTCGATGTATTCGAACAATTTGACGATCTTCTGCACGCCCGACACACCCTGCACCACGTTGGTGGCGGCGTTGGCCTCCTGCTGCCGGACCAGGCCGAGCAGGTAGACAATACCGTTCTCGGTGATCACCTTGATGCGCGAGCTGGGGACGCTTTCGTCGGTCAGCATCTGGGTCTTGATCTTGGTGGTCAGCCAGGCGTCGTTGTTGCGCGCCAGGATCGACGACGGTTGTATCACCTGCAGCTCGTTATGCACCTTCTTGACCCGCTGCACCTGGCCGGCGGTCTGCTCGGCAAGGGACTTGAGGTCGGCGCGCGGGGTCTGGCCGGCGAGCAGCACCACGCCGTTGTAGCTGCTGACGACGATGTGCGAGCCCTTGTCCAGCTCAGGGTTGGCCTTGGCGATGTTGACCGAGACCTTGGTCTCGATCAGCGAATCGTCGATCTTGCTGCCGATGGTGCGGGTGCCGCGGTCGTCCTCGATCGGCGAATTGCGGGTCGAGGTCAGCACGGAACTGCACCCGGAGACACCCAGGCACAGGGTTAGGGCCATCAGGCCGAGACGCTTGGAGATCATTCTTCACTCCCGAACAGTTGGCTGTCGATCAGGTCGCACAGACAGTGGATCGCCAGCAGGTGGACTTCCTGAATGCGTGCGGTCACGGTCGAGGGTACGCGGATTTCCACGTCCTCGGGCAGCAGCAGCGAGGCCATGCCGCCGCCATCGCGCCCGGTCAGGGCAACGACGATCATTTCGCGGTCATGGGCGGCCTGGATCGCCTGGATCACGTTGGCCGAGTTGCCGCTGGTGGAGATCGCCAGCAGAACGTCGCCGGGCTGGCCCAGGGCGCGGATCTGCTTGGAGAAGACTTCGTTGTAGCTGTAGTCGTTGGCGATCGAGGTGAGCGTGGAGCTGTCGGTGGTCAGGGCGATGGCCGGCAGGCTCGGGCGCTCGCGCTCGAAGCGGTTGAGCAGCTCCGACGAGAAATGCTGGGCGTCGCCGGCCGAGCCGCCGTTGCCGCAGGCGAGCATCTTGCCGTCGTTGAGCAGGGTGTTGACCATGACCAGGCTGGCCTGCTCGATGTAGGGTGCCAGGATGTCCATTGCCTGTTGCTTGGTGTCGATGCTGTTCTGGAACAGTCGGCGGATTCGGGATTGCATGTCCATCTGGGTGACCTTAAGAGGGGCGGTGGCCTTTGCTACGCGCAACAGTGACCAGCCCGCGAAACATAGAGCTAGAAAATCGAATTGGGTTCAGCATTCGAAGGCATTTTTCAGCCATTGAAGCGGTTGCCCCGCATGCCCCTGGCCCTGCAGGGCGACCACGTCGAAACGGCAGGGGTGGGTGGCTAAGCGGGGTGCTTGCTGCAGGAAGAGGTTGGCGGCCAGCGCCAGTCGCTGCTGCTTGCGCCCATCGATACTGGCGAGCGCTCCGCCGAACTCCGCATGCAACCGGTAGCGGACTTCGACGAATACTACTGTATCGGCATCGAGCATGACCAGATCGAGCTCGCCCCGCTTGCATCGCCAGTTGCGCGCCAGCAGCCGAAGGCCTTGCCCCTGAAGGTACTCAAGGGCGTGGTCTTCGGCGGCCTGGCCGGCATGGCTGGGCGATGCGCCGGGCATCAGCGCGGCGTGTCCGGCAGGCGCTTGACCTGGCCGCCGGCGAACTCGGCCCACGGCAGCTGGCGCTCGACGCGCTGGCTGGCGTTCATGCTCAGGCTGCCCGACAGGCCTTCGACGCGGTTGTCCGGCAGTGCCTTGAGCTGGCCCAGGCGTGGCGCCAGGCTGTAGGCGTCGACGCCCATGGCGTACAGGCGGCCGAGGCTGCCGGCGGCCTGCGGCCACTGCTGCACGACCTGCTGGCGCAGGCTGTTGCTGCTGTCCAGCAGCCACGGCGTTTCGCAGAAGCGGATGCCGTTCATGTCGTTGTACTGGTTCACGTCGCCGCTGGCGCTGTACAGGTTGGAGGTGGCGTACACCGGCACGTCACCGGCGTACTGGAAGTTCAGCGTCGGCTTGATCTGCTGGGCCTGTTGCGGCGTCGAGGCGAGGAAGATGAAGTCGATGTCCTGGCGACGCGAAGGCTGGGCGGCGATGTTGCCGCCGACGGTGCTCTGCAGGCTCTTGGCGCGGCCTTCGCTCTGGCGCAGCTGGAACAGGTCGGCGATCTGCTGGGCGAGGGCGACCGGCTGGGCGATGCGCTGGGCGCTGATCAGGGTGCCGCCATTGCCTTCCCAATCCTGGCGGAAGGCGGCGAGCACGCGGTCGCCCCATTCACCGCTCGGCACCAGGGCCACGGCGCGGACCATGCCGTCGGCGCGGGCGCGGCGGGCGACTTCGCGGGCTTCGTCCTCGGCGGCCAGGCCGAACTGGAACAGTTGCGGCGGGGCTTTCTGGCCGGCGTCAGCGTAGTTCAGGGCCAGGGTGGTGATGGGCAGTTGCGGGTAGGCGGCGAGTTTCTTGACCAGCGGTTTTTCCAGCGGGCCGACCACCAGTTGCACGCCTGCGGCCTGGGCCTGGCGGTAGAAGTCATCGAGGGAGGTGATGCGCGAGCTGTCGAACACTTGCACGGCCGGGGCCGGCTGGCCACCTTGCTGGGCCTGGAAGTGGGCGGCCATGAAGCCGTCGCGCAGGGCGCGGGCGACACCGGCCAGCGGACCCTCTTGAGGCAGCAGCAGGGCGATCTTGGTCAGTGGCTGGCTGGCCAGTTCCTTGAGCTTGACCAGGGCGGTCGGCAGTTGCTTGGCCGCCGGGTGCTCCGGGTGTTGTTGGCGCCAGCTGTCGATGGCGGCCTGTTGCTGTTCCAGGGTGCCGGCGCGCTTCACGGCGAGGGCCAGGCTGGTCCAGCCGGCCAGGGTCTCGTTGGCGGCGGGCTGCTGCAGCTGTTCGGCGGGCAGCGAGGCGACTAGGGCCCAGGTCGCGTCGTTGTTGGCGGCGGCGGCCTGCTCGCTGAGCAGCGGCGCCAGCAGCACGCGCTGCTGGGCGGCGGCCAGGGCCTGGCCGTCGGCCTCGAGGGCGGCGGCATGGACGCTGTAGGTGCGTGCCTGCTGCTCGGCCGGCAGTTCGCCGACGCGCTGCAGGCTCGGGTGGCCGAGGGCGGTCAGGGCGGCCTTGGGCTGGTTGCGGCTCATCGCCAGTTCCGCGGCCAGGGTCGAGGCGAACACCTGCTGGGCGGGCTTGAGCGGTTCCAGCTGGACCTGCTCGAGGATCCGGGCCGCGCGCGGGAAGTCCTTCTGCTTGTATGCCAGGTCCGCGGCGCTCAGGCGCAGCAGGGCCGCGTCCTCGGCGGACTTGCTGGAGGCCGCCTTCTCGAGCAGTTGCTCGATGCTGGCGTCCGGGGTGCGCGGCAGTTCGCCCAGGCTGGATGAGGGCGAGCTGGCGCAGGCTGCCAGCAGGGCAGCGAGGCAGAGGGCTGTGAGCAGCCGCAGACAAGCGATCATGTAAAGGTCCTGTTACTCGATCAAGTTGGCCGGCAATTGTACCCAAGCGGGGGGCGGGGCGCGATCTCGTCGACACTGATCCTTCACTATAGGTGGCCGCCGGCTGCGCCGGGGGTGAAGTTCTTTGCGCCCTGTTACCGGCGCTCGGGCTACAATGCGACCTTTGATCCGGAAAGCAGGTGTGCGCAGTGACTGATGTTGCAGGGGTTTCGAAATCCACGTTGGGCAAGCTGTACGTCGTCGCCACGCCCATCGGCAACCTCGACGACATGAGCGCCCGGGCGCTCAAGGTGCTGGCCGACGTGAGCCTGATCGCCGCCGAGGACACCCGTCACTCGGTGCGCCTGCTGCAGCATTTCGGCATCGACACGCCGCTGGCGGCCTGCCATGAGCACAACGAGCGCGACGAAGGCGGGCGCTTCATCACCCGCCTGCTGGCCGGCGACGATGTGGCGCTGGTGTCCGATGCCGGCACGCCGCTGATTTCCGACCCGGGCTATCACCTGGTGCGCCAGGCGCGGGCCGCCGGGGTGCAGGTGGTGCCGGTGCCTGGCGCCTGCGCGCTGATCGCCGCGCTGTCGGCGGCGGGGCTGGCGTCGGACCGCTTCATCTTCGAGGGGTTCCTGCCGGCCAAGGCCGCCGGGCGCAAGGCGCGCCTGGAGCAGGTCAGGGAAGAGCCGCGCACGCTGATCTTCTATGAGGCGCCGCATCGCATCCTCGAATGCCTGCAAGACATGGAGGCGGTGTTCGGCGGCGAGCGTCCGGCGCTATTGGCCCGTGAGATCACCAAGACCTTCGAGACCCTGAAGGGTTTGCCCCTGGCCGAGCTGCGCGCGTTCGTGCAGGACGACAGCAACCAGCAGCGTGGCGAGTGCGTGGTATTGGTGGCTGGCTGGAGCGCGCCGGAGGGCGAGCAGGCGATCAGCGCCGAGGCCCAGCGCGTGCTGGACTTGCTGCTGGCCGAGCTGCCGTTGAAGAAGGCCGCAGCATTGGCGGCCGAGATTACCGGAGTACGCAAGAACCTGCTCTACCAGTTGGCGCTGGAGAAACAGAAATCCCATTAATGGCGTAATGGTATTATTTGTCACATCGCTTGTTCTTGGGCGCGCCTACCGGTAACCTTGGCGGCGGAGAGTCGATCGGACAGTCGCTGCCGTCTTTTGTTCCGCAAGAGGCGGGGGAGGAAAGTCCGGGCTCCATAGGGCAGAGTGCCAGGTAACGCCTGGGAGGCGCGAGCCTACGGAAAGTGCCACAGAAAACAACCGCCTAAGCACTTCGGTGCCGGTAAGGGTGAAAAGGTGCGGTAAGAGCGCACCGCACGGCTGGCAACAGTCCGTGGCTAGGTAAACCCCACTCGGAGCAAGACCAAATAGGGTTCCATACGGCGTGGCCCGCGTCGGAACCGGGTAGGTTGCTAGAGGCGTCCAGTGATGGCCGTCGTAGAGGAATGACTGTCCTCGACAAAACCCGGCTTACAGATCGACTCTCCACCTCTTCCCTCCCTGCTTGAATCGATAGCAGAAGCGTCCTGGTAATACCGAAAAATTCTTACTCTTAATAAATCACTTTAACTTCGCACTCTATCCGCTTGAGTGTGTTTGATTTTTCCCGTCAGTTTTCTTCTCCGGCAATCCTTCCACCTTCCTTTGTTGAGCTAAATCGCCGTCCTGTAAGGGATTTCCTTATGAACGTGCCTTGACGGTGTGGCGGGCGGATTCCTATAGTGTGCGCAAGTGGCAGAAAGTGGGATGAAGTGGGTTTTCTGACACAAAAAAGCTAACATTGTGGGGAATCGCAGCCGTGTTCCGCGGAGCCAACGCCGTCAGCCTCGATGCCAAGGGCCGTCTCGCCATGCCGAGCCGGTACCGTGACGAGCTCGATTCGCGTTGCAATGGTCAACTGATCGTGACCATCGACGCCGTTGACCCCTGCTTGTGTGTTTATCCCCTCGATGAGTGGGAACAGATAGAAGCCAAGTTGCGCGCCTTGCCGTCGTTGCGTGAGGAAAACCGTCGCCTGCAGCGTTTGCTGATCGGTAACGCGGTTGACCTGGAGCTCGATGGCAGCGGACGTTTCCTGGTGCCGCCGCGCCTGCGTGAGTACGCCAAGCTGGACAAGAAGGCGATGCTGGTGGGGCAGCTGAACAAATTCCAGCTGTGGGATGAGGATGCCTGGAACGCGGTTTCGGCAGCCGACCTTGCAGCTATTCAACAACCGGGCGCCATGCCCGATGATTTGCGTGACCTGATCCTGTGACCATAGATAGCGGCTTCAACCACATCACCGTCCTCCTCGACGAAGCCGTCGAGGCCTTGGCCCTGCGCGCCGACGGTTGCTATCTGGACGGCACCTTCGGGCGCGGCGGCCACAGCCGCCTGATCCTCAGCAAGCTCGGGCCGCAAGGGCGGCTGCTGGGGTTCGACAAGGATCCACAGGCGATTGCCACCGGGCAAGCGCTGGCGGCCGAAGACGGCCGCTTTGTCATTGTGCAGCGCAGCTTTGCCGAGCTGGGCGCCGAAGTGGCCGAGCGCGGCCTGGCAGGCAAGGTCAGCGGCATCCTGCTCGACCTGGGCGTGTCTTCGCCGCAGCTCGATGACCCGGAGCGTGGCTTCAGTTTCCTCAACGACGGCCCGTTGGACATGCGCATGAACCCGAACCAGGGCATCAGCGCCGCCGAGTTCATCGCCACTGCGCCGGTCGAGGAAATCGCCCGTGTGTTCAAGGAATATGGCGAGGAGCGTTTCGCCGGGCGCATGGCGCGTGCCGTGGTCGAGCGTCGCGAGAAGCAGCCGTTCACCCGTACCGCCGACCTGGCCGAAGTGCTCAAGGTCGCCAACCCGGCCTGGGAGAAGGGCAAGAATCCGGCAACCCGCGCCTTCCAGGGCCTGCGTATTCACGTCAACAACGAACTGGGTGACCTTGAGACGGGCCTTGAAGCCGCGCTCGATGCCCTCGAAGTGGGCGGCCGCCTGGCGGTGATCAGCTTCCACTCGCTGGAAGACCGTATCGTCAAACTGTTCATGCGCAAGCTGGTCAAGGGCGAGGCGGACAACCTGCCGCGCAACCTGCCGGTGCAGCACAAGACCTTCGAGCCGAAGATCAAGCTTATCGGCAAGGCGCAGTTCGCCTCCGAAGCCGAGCTCAAGGCCAACCCGCGATCGCGCAGCGCCGTGATGCGGGTGGCGGAGAAGTTGCGGTGAGCCGGCTGTTTGCCAAACCTTTGCCAGGCGGAAGCTTCCTGATGCTTCTGCTGTTCGTCGCCGTCCTGATTTCGGCCATTGCCGTCTCCTATAGCGCCCACTGGAACCGCCAGCTGCTCAACACCCTGTACGGTGAACTGAGCGAGCGCGACAAGGCCCAGGCCGAGTGGGGCCGGCTGATCCTCGAGCAAAGCACCTGGACCGCCTCCAGCCGTATCGAGAGCCTGGCCTCCGAGCAGCTCAAGATGCGCGTGCCCGCCGCTGACGAAGTGCGGATGGTGGCGCCATGATGAAACTCGAGGGTGCACTCTACCCCTGGCGGTTCAGGGTGGTGATCGGCTTGCTGGCGCTGATGGTCGGTGCCATCTGCTGGCGCATCATCGACCTGCAGGTGGTCGACCGTGACTTCCTCAAGGGCCAGGGCGATGCCCGCAGCCTGCGCCATATTCCCATTCCCGCGCACCGCGGCCTGATCACCGACCGCAACGGCGAGCCGCTGGCCGTCAGTACCCCGGTCACTACCTTGTGGGCCAACCCCAAGGAAATGCAGGCGGCCAAGGAACGCTGGCCGCAACTGGCCGCCGCGCTCGGGCAGAACCCGCAGCAGCTGACCGAACGCCTCACCCAGCAGGCCAGCAAGGAATTCATCTACCTGGTCCGCGGCCTGACCCCGGAGCAGGGCCAGCACGTGCTCGACCTGAAGGTGCCGGGCGTCTACGGCCTGGAAGAGTTCCGCCGCTTCTATCCGGCAGGCGATGTCACCGCGCACATGGTCGGCTTCACCGACCTGGACGACCATGGCCGTGAAGGCGTCGAGCTGGCCTACGACGAATGGCTCGCCGGGGTGCCCGGCAAGCGGCAGGTGATCAAGGACCGGCGCGGCCGGCTGATCAAGGACATCCAGGTAACCAAGAACGCCAAGGCCGGCAAGACCTTGGCGTTGTCGATAGACCTGCGTCTGCAATACCTGGCCACCCGCGAACTGCGCAACGCCATCGCCGAACAGGAAGCCAAGGCCGGCAGCCTGGTGATCATGGACGTCAAGACCGGCGAGGTCCTGGCCATGGTCAACCAGCCGACCTACAACCCGAACAACCGCCGCAGCATGTTCCCGGCGGCCATGCGCAACCGGGCGATCATCGACGTCTTCGAACCGGGCTCGACGGTCAAGCCGATCTCCATGAGCGCCGCGCTGCAGAGCGGCCGCTGGAAACCCACCGACAAGGTCGAGGTGTATCCGGGCAGCCTGCAGATCGGCCGCTACACCATCAAGGACGTGTCCAGGAGCGAGGGCCCGATCCTCGACCTGACGGGTATCCTGATCAACTCGTCCAACGTCGGCATGAGCAAGATCGCCTTCGATATCGGTGGCGAAGCCATCTACCGGGTGATGTCCCAGGTCGGTCTGGGCCAGTACACCGGCCTGGGCTTCCCAGGTGAACGCGTCGGCAACCTGCCCAACCACCGCGAGTGGCGCAAGGCCGAGACCGCGACCCTGTCGTACGGCTACGGCGTGTCGGTGACCGCCCTGCAACTGGTGCATGCCTACGCCGCGCTGGCCAACGACGGAAAGATGGTGCCGCTGTCGATCCTCAAGGTCGACAAGGCGCCGGAAGCCGTGCAGGCGATCCCCAAGGAAACCGCCGAGACCGTGCAGGCCATGCTGCAGCAGGTGATCGAGGCGCCGCGCGGGGTGTTCCGCGCCCAGGTGCCGTTCTATCACGTGGGTGGCAAGTCGGGTACCGCGCGCAAGGCCACCGTCGGCTCCAAGGGCTACACCGAGAACGCCTACCGCTCGCTGTTCGCCGGCTTCGGCCCGATGAGCGACCCGCGCTACGCCATCGTCGTGGTCATCGACGAGCCGAGCAAGGGCGGCTACTTCGGCGGCCTGGTCTCGGCCCCCGTATTCAGCAAAGTAATGTCGGGCACCTTGCGCCTGATGAATGTACCGCCGGACAACCTGCCGCCTTCGACGCAGCAAGCCAGCGCAGTACCCGCCAAGGGAGGGCGAGGTTGATGACGATGCCATTGAGCAAACTGTTCGCCCATGCCAGCCGCGATCCGTTGATCCGCGAACTGACCCTGGACAGCCGCGCCGTGCGTCCGGGCGACCTGTTCCTGGCCGTGCCGGGGGCCAAGGTCGATGGCCGCGCGCACATCGCCGATGCCCTGGCCCGTGGCGCCGCCGCGGTGGCCTATGAAGAGCAGGGCGCCAGCGTGCTGCCGCTCACCGATGCGCCGCTGATTCCGGTCAAGGGCCTGATCGGTCAGTTGTCGCAGATCGCCGGGCGCTTCTATGGCGAGCCGAGCCGTCAGCTCGACCTGGTCGGCGTGACCGGTACCAACGGCAAGACCAGTGTGACCCAGCTGCTGGGCCAGGCGCTCGACGCCCTGGGCAAGCGCTGTGGCCTGATCGGCACCCTCGGCACCGGCTTCTACGGCGAGTTGCAGAGTGGCCGCCTGACCACGCCGGACCCGATCGCCGTGCAATCGACCTTGAACGACCTGAAAAAGGGCGGCGCCAAGGCCGTGGCCATGGAGGTTTCCTCCCATGCCCTCGAACAGGGTCGGGTGGCCGCGCTGGACTTCGATATCGCGGTGATGACCAACCTGTCCCGTGATCACCTGGACTACCACGGCAGCATGGAGGCCTACGAGGCCGCCAAGGCCAAGTTGTTCGCCTGGCCAAGCCTGCGCGCCCGGGTGGTCAACCTGGATGATGACTTTGGGCGTCGCCTGGCAGACGCTCCTGCCACATCGCGCCTGATCAGCTACAGCCTGCAGGATTCGGCAGCGACGCTGTACTGCAAAGAGGCTGTTTTCAACGATGATGGCGTGCGCGCCGTGATCGTCACCCCGCAGGGCGAGCATGTCCTGCGCAGCCGCCTGCTGGGGCGTTTCAACCTGAGCAACATGCTGGCGGCGGTAGCCACGCTGATGGCGCTGGATTATCCGCTGGACGAAATTCTCAAGGTCACCCCGCAACTGCACGGGCCGGTCGGCCGCATGCAGCGCCTGGGTGGCGGTGACAAGCCGTTGGTGGTGGTCGATTACGCCCACACCCCGGATGCCTTGGAAAAAGTACTTGAAGCGCTACGTCCGCACGCTCATGGCAAGCTGCTGTGCCTGTTCGGCTGTGGTGGCGATCGTGACGCCGGCAAGCGTCCGCTGATGGCCGAAGTGGCCGAGCGCCTGGCCGACCGTGTGCTGGTCACCGACGACAACCCGCGTAGCGAAGACCCGCTGCGGATCTTCGACGATATTCGCCCCGGTTTCGCCAAGCCTGCGGCCGTCGCGTTCGTCGCTGGCCGTGGCGCGGCCATTGCCCAGCTGATCGCCAGTGCGAGTGTCGACGACGTGATCGTCTTGGCAGGCAAGGGGCACGAGGATTACCAGGAGATCAATGGCCAGCGCCATGACTTCTCCGACCTGGTCGAAGCCGACAAGGCACTTGCAGCCTGGGAGGCGCCACATGCTTAAGCCAATGATTCTCAGCCAGCTGACCGGTGCCCTGGGTGCGCGCCTGGCAGGCGCCGACGCCAGCTTCACCGGTGTGAGCATCGACAGCCGCACCGTCGCTGCCGGCCAACTGTTCGTCGCCCTGACCGGCCCGCGCTTCGATGGCCACGACTACCTGGCCGACGTGAAAGCCAAGGGCGCGGTCGCCGCGCTGGTCGAGCGCGAAGTCGCCGGTGTCGACCTGCCGCAGCTGCTGGTCGCCGACTGCCGCGTCGCCCTCGGTCAGCTCGGCGCGCTGAACCGTGCCGCCTTCGACAAGCCGGTGGTGGCCATCACCGGTTCCAGCGGCAAGACCACGGTCAAGGAAATGCTCGCCGCGATCCTGCGCACCCGCGGGCCGGTGCATGCCACCCGGGGTAACCTGAACAACGACCTCGGCGCACCGCTGACCCTGCTGGAGATCGCTCCGGAGCACAGCGCCGCGGTGATCGAGCTGGGCGCCTCGCGCATCGGCGAGATCCGCTACACCGTCGGCCTGACCCGGCCGCAGGTGGTGATCATCAACAACGCCGGTACCGCCCACGTCGGCGAGTTCGGTGGCCCGGAGAAGATCGTCGAAGCCAAGGGCGAGATCCTCGAAGGCCTGGGCGAGGGCGGCACGGCCATCCTCAACCTGGCCGACAAGGCGTTCGAGATCTGGCGCAAACGGGCGGGCGCTCATCGCATCTTCAGTTTCGCCCTGGACAATCCGCAGGCGGACTTCCACGCCAGTGATATCGGGCGCGATGCCCGTGGCTGCCCGTCGTTCACCCTGCACGGTCCGAGCGGCAGCGTCCCGGTGCAGTTGAACCTGCTCGGCACCCACAACGTCAGCAACGCCCTGGCCGCCGCCGCCGCCGCCCATGCCGTTGGTCTGAGCCTGAGCGGCATCGCCGCCGGCCTCGCTGCCGTGCAACCGGTCAAGGGCCGCACCGTGGCGCAGATCGCGCCCAGCGGCGTGCGGGTCATCGACGACAGCTACAACGCAAATCCCACCTCGATGTGCGCCGCCATTGATATACTCGCCGGCTTTTCCGGACGCACCGTTCTGGTGCTCGGGGATATCGGCGAACTGGGACAATGGGCCGAGGAAGGCCACCGCCAGGTGGGCGACTATGCCCGCGGCAAGGTCGACGCGCTGTACGCGGTGGGTACCAACATGGCCCATGCGGTCAAGGCGTTCGGCGCCAATGGCCGCCATTTCGCTACTCAAGCTGAGCTAATCGCTGCCGTTGGCGCCGAGAATACCAGCGATACCACTATCTTGATCAAGGGCTCGCGCAGCGCTGCGATGGAAAACGTCGTGGCCGCACTGTGTGGTGCCAGCGGGGAGAAACATTAATGCTGCTGCTGTTGGCTGAGTATCTGCAACAGTTCCACAAGGGCTTCGCGGTCTTTCAATACCTGACCCTGCGCGGGATCCTGGGTGTGCTGACCGCGTTGTCCCTGGCCCTGTGGTTGGGCCCGTGGATGATCCGTACCCTGCAGATCCGCCAGATCGGTCAGGCCGTGCGCAACGACGGCCCGCAATCGCACCTGTCCAAATCCGGCACCCCGACCATGGGCGGCGCGCTGATCCTGTCGGCCATTGCCATCAGCACCCTGCTGTGGGCCGACCTGACCAACCGCTACGTATGGGTGGTGCTGATCGTCACCCTGGCGTTCGGCGCCATCGGCTGGGTCGACGACTACCGCAAGGTGATCGAGAAGAACTCCCGCGGCCTGCCGAGCCGCTGGAAGTATTTCTGGCAGTCGGTGTTCGGCCTGGCCGCGGCGATCTTCCTGTACAAGACCGCGCCGACCAGCGTCGAGACCACGCTGATCATCCCGATGCTCAAGGACCTGGCGATTCCGCTGGGTGCCGGGTTCATCGTGCTGACCTATTTCGTCATCGTCGGTTCGAGCAACGCGGTCAACCTGACCGACGGCCTCGATGGCCTGGCGATCATGCCGACGGTGATGGTCGGCGGTGCCCTGGGTATCTTCTGCTACCTGTCGGGCAACGTGAAGTTCGCCGAGTACCTGCTCATCCCTTACGTGCCGGGTGCAGGCGAGCTGATCGTGTTCTGCGGCGCGCTGATCGGCGCCGGCCTGGGCTTCCTGTGGTTCAACACCTATCCGGCCCAGGTGTTCATGGGCGACGTCGGCGCCCTGGCGCTGGGCGCGGCCCTGGGCACCATCGCGGTGATCGTCCGCCAGGAAATCGTCCTGTTCATCATGGGCGGCGTGTTCGTGATGGAAACCCTGTCGGTGGTCATCCAGGTGGCTTCGTTCAAGCTCACCGGCAAGCGCGTGTTCCGCATGGCGCCGATCCACCACCACTTTGAACTCAAGGGTTGGCCTGAACCACGGGTGATCGTCCGCTTCTGGATCATCACCGTGATTCTGGTGCTGATTGGCCTTGCCACCCTGAAACTGAGGTAAACGAGCGTGTCACTGATCGCTTCCGACCAATTCCGCATCGTTGTCGGCCTCGGCAAGAGCGGCATGTCCCTGGTTCGCTTCCTGGCGAACCGGGGCATTGCCTTTGCGGTCGCCGACACCCGTGAGCAACCGCCGGAACTGGACACCCTGCGCCGTGAATACCCGCAGGTGGAAGTGCGCTGTGGCGAGCTGGACGTGGACTTCCTGTGCCGGGCCAACGAGCTCTACGTGAGCCCCGGCCTGGCCCTGGCCACGCCTGCCCTGCAGCAGGCCGCCGCGCGCGGCGTGAAGCTGTCCGGCGACATCGAGCTGTTCGCCCGCCACGCCAAGGCACCGATCGTCGCCATCAGCGGCTCCAACGCCAAGAGCACCGTCACCACCCTGGTCGGCGAGATGGCCGCCAAGGCAGGCAAACGTGTGGCCGTCGGCGGCAACCTTGGTACTCCGGCCCTCGACTTGCTGGCCGACGACGTCGAGCTGTACGTGCTGGAGCTGTCGAGCTTCCAGCTGGAGACCACCGACCAGCTCAACGCCGAAGTGGCCACCGTGCTGAACATCAGCGAAGACCACATGGACCGCTACAGCGGCCTGCCGGCCTATCACCTGGCCAAGCACCGGATCTTCCGCGGGGCCCGCCAGGTGGTGGTGAACCGCCAGGATGCCCTGAGCCGTCCGTTGCCGGTCGAAGGCCGGCCGAGCTGGAGCTTCGGTCTCAACGCGCCGGACTTCAAGGCCTTTGGCCTGCGCGAGGTCGAGGGCGAGAAGTACCTGGCGTTCGAATTCCAGACCCTCATGCCGGTGCGTGAGCTGAAGATCCGTGGTGCCCACAACCACAGCAACGCCCTGGCCGCGCTGGCCCTCGGCCATGCCGCCGGCCTGTCATTCGAGCCGATGCTCGAGGCGCTGCGTGAGTTCAAGGGCCTGGCCCATCGCTGCCAGTGGGTGCGCGAGCGCAACGGGGTGAACTGGTACGACGATTCCAAGGCCACCAACGTCGGTGCCGCCCTGGCTGCCATCGAAGGCCTGGGCGCCGATATCGAAGGCAAGCTGGTGCTGATCGCCGGTGGCGATGGCAAGGGCGCTGACTTCGCCGCCCTGCGCGAGCCGGTGGCTCAACACTGCCGTGCCGTGGTGCTGCTCGGCCGTGACGCCGAGCGTCTGGCCGAAACCCTGGGCGATGCCGTGGCGCAAGTCCGGGTCACGACCCTCGACGAAGCCGTGCAGCGTTGCGCCGAGCTGGCCCAGCCGGGTGACGCGGTGCTGCTGTCGCCTGCCTGCGCCAGCCTCGACATGTTCAAGAACTTCGAAGAACGCGGGCGCCTGTTCGCCCAGGCGACGGAGGGGCTGGCATGATCTTCGGCATCTTCAAGCCGTATCCGTCGCCGCTGATCAGCGGCCGTGGCATCGACCTCGACTTCCCGCTGCTGGCCGGTTGCCTGGCACTGCTCGGCCTGGGCCTGGTGATGATCACCTCGGCGTCCTCGGAAGTGGCCGCGGTGCAGTCGGGCAACCCGCTGTACCACATGTTCCGCCACCTGGTGTACGTCACCCTCGGCCTGGGTGCCGGGGTGCTGACCATGCTGGTGCCGATCGCCACCTGGCAGCGCATGGGCTTCCTCATGCTGATCGGTGCCTTCGGCCTGCTGGTGCTGGTACTGGTACCGGGTATTGGCCGCGAAGTGAACGGTTCGATGCGCTGGATCGGCTTCAGCTTCTTCAACGTGCAGCCGTCGGAGATCGCCAAGGTCTTCGTGGTCATCTACCTCGCCGGCTACCTGGTGCGCCGGCAGACCGAGGTGCGCGAGAGCTGGATGGGCTTCTTCAAGCCGTTCATCGTGCTGCTGCCGATGGCCGGCCTGCTGCTGATGGAACCGGACTTCGGCGCCACGGTGGTGATGATGGGCGCTGCGGCGGCCATGCTGTTCCTTGGCGGGGTGGGGTTGTTCCGCTTCTCGCTGATGGTGGTGCTGGCGGTCATTTCGGTGGTGGTGCTGGTCCAGGCCCAGCCGTACCGCATGGCGCGACTGATCACCTTCACCGACCCCTGGTCCGACCAGTTCGGTTCCGGCTACCAGCTGACCCAGGCGCTGATCGCCTTCGGCCGCGGCGAGTGGCTGGGCGTGGGCCTGGGCAACAGCGTGCAGAAGCAGTTCTACCTGCCCGAGGCGCATACCGACTTCGTGTTCTCGGTGCTGGCCGAAGAGCTCGGCGTGATCGGCTCGCTGCTGACCATCGCGCTGTTCGTCTTCATTACCGTGCGCGCGCTGTACATCGGCCTGTGGGCCGAGAAGGCCAAGCAGTTCTTCGCCGCCTACATGGCCTTTGGCCTGTCGTTCCTGTGGATCGGCCAGTTCCTGATCAACATCGGCGTGAACGTCGGCCTGCTGCCGACCAAGGGCCTGACCCTGCCGTTCCTCAGCTACGGCGGCAGCTCGCTGGTGATCTGCTGCGCCTGCGTCGGGCTGTTGCTGCGGATCGAGTGGGAGAGCCGCACGCACCTGGGCAGCGAGGAGCACGAATTCAAGGAGAGCGATTTTGCCGAGGAGACCAGTCATGGCCGCTGACGGCAAGAACATCCTGATCATGGCCGGCGGTACCGGGGGCCACGTGTTCCCGGCCCTGGCCTGCGCCCGCGAGTTCCAGGCCCGTGGCTACAAGGTGCACTGGTTGGGCACCCCGCGTGGCATCGAGAACGAACTGGTACCCCAGGCCGGCCTGCCGTTGCATCTGATCCAGGTCACCGGCCTGCGCGGCAAGGGCAAGCTGTCGCTGCTCAAGGCGCCGTTCACCCTGATCAAGGCCGTGCTGCAGGCGCGGCGCATCGTGCGTGAGCTCAAGCCGGTCTGCGTGGTCGGCTTCGGTGGCTATGTGACCGGCCCCGGCGGTGTTGCCGCCCGGTTGTGCGGGGTACCGCTGGTGATCCACGAGCAGAATGCCCGCGCCGGCACCACCAATCGCCTGCTGCTGCCGTTGGCCGCGCGTGTCTGCGAAGCCTTCCCGGACACCTTCGCCGCCAGCGACAAGCTGCGCACCACCGGCAATCCGGTGCGCCCGGAGCTGTTCATGGACGCGGCGCGCGCGCCCCTGGCCGAGCGCCGTGCGCGCCTGCTGGTCATGGGCGGCAGCCTGGGTGCGGAACCATTGAACAAATTGTTGCCTAAGGCCCTGTCCGAAGTGCCGGAAAACCTGCGCCCCGAGGTGTTCCACCAGGCCGGGAAAAACCACGCCCCCGTCACCGCCGAGCGTTATCACGAGGCAGGTGTCGAGGCCCAGGTCGAACCGTTCATCAAGGACATGGCCCATGCCTATGGCTGGGCCGATATGGTGGTGTGCCGGGCCGGCGCCCTGACCGTCAGCGAACTCGCGGCGGCGGGCCTGCCCTCGATGCTGGTGCCCTTGCCCCATGCCATCGACGACCACCAGACCCACAACGCCCAATACCTGGCTCGTGAAGGCGCCGCCTTCCTGATGCCACAAGCGACTACTGGCGCAGCGCAGCTCGCTGAACGCCTGAACGAGGTGCTGATGCAACCCGAGAAACTCAACGCCATGGCCGGTACCGCCCGCCGCCTGGCCAAACCTGGCGCAACCAGCACCGTGGTCGATATCTGCCTGGAGGTGGCCCATGGTTGAGAGTCAGAAAGCCATGCCTCAACCGAAGATGGGCCGTATTCGCCGCATCCACTTCGTCGGTATCGGCGGCGTGGGCATGTGCGGCATCGCCGAAGTGCTGCTGAACCTGGGCTATGAAGTGTCCGGTTCCGACCTGAAAGAGTCGCCGGTGACCGAGCGCCTGCAGTCGTTCGGCGCGCAGATCTTCGTCGGCCACCGCGCCGAGAACGCCGCCAACGCCGATGTGCTGGTGGTGTCCAGTGCGATCAACCCGGCCAACCCGGAAGTCGCCACCGCCCTTGAGCGGCGTATTCCCGTGGTGCCGCGCGCCGAGATGCTCGCCGAGCTGATGCGCTATCGCCATGGCGTGGCCGTTGCCGGCACCCACGGCAAGACCACCACCACCAGCCTGCTGGCCTCGGTGTTCGCCGCCGGTGGCCTGGACCCGACTTTCGTCATCGGTGGCCGCCTGACCGCGGCCGGCACCAACGCGCAGCTGGGCACCAGCCGCTACCTGATCGCCGAGGCCGACGAGAGCGACGCCAGTTTCCTGCACCTGCAGCCGATGGTCGCCGTGGTCACCAACATCGACGCCGACCACATGGCCACCTACGAGGGCGACTTCAACAAGCTGAAGAAGACCTTCGTCGAGTTCCTGCACAACCTGCCGTTCTACGGGCTGGCGGTGATGTGCCTGGACGACCCGGTGGTGCGCGAGATCCTGCCGCAGGTCAAGCGTCCGACCGTCACCTACGGCTTCAGCGAAGAGGCCGACATCCGCGCCATCAACGTGCGCCAGCAGGGCATGCAGACCCACTTCACCGTGCTGCGCCGTGACTGCGAGCCGCTCGAGGTGTCGGTGAACATGCCGGGCAACCACAACGTGCTCAACGCCCTGGCCACCATCGCCATCGCCTCTGACGAAGGCATCAGCGACGAGGCCATCGTCCAGGGCCTGTCGGGCTTCCAGGGTGTCGGTCGGCGCTTCCAGGTGTACGGCGAGCTGCCGGTCGACGGCGGCAGCGTGATGCTGGTCGACGACTACGGCCACCACCCGACCGAAGTCGCCGCGGTGATCAAGGCCGTGCGTGGCGGCTGGCCGAGCCGGCGCCTGGTGATCGTCTACCAGCCGCACCGCTACAGCCGCACCCGCGACCTGTACGACGATTTCGTCCAGGTACTGGGCGATGCCAACGTGCTGCTGCTGATGGAGGTCTACCCGGCCGGCGAAGAGCCGATCCCCGGCGCCGACAGCCGCCAGCTGTGCCACAGCATCCGTCAGCGCGGCAAGCTCGACCCGATCTACATCGAACGCGGCGCCGAGCTCGCGCCGCTGGTCAAGCCGCTGCTGCGTGCCGGCGACATCCTGATCTGCCAGGGTGCCGGTGATGTCGGCGGCCTGGCCCCGCAACTGATGAAAAGCCCGCTGTTCGCTGGCGCCAAGCAGGAGAAGTCGAAATGACCAGCGCCTACGACACGCTGCATTCCACCCTCGACGTCAAGGCCTTCGGCCGCGTCGCCGTGTTGTACGGTGGCAAGAGCGCCGAGCGCGAGGTCTCGCTCAAGTCGGGCAAGGCCGTGATCGAGGCGCTGACCAGCGCCGGTGTCGACGTGGTCGCCATCGACGTCGGTGACGACTTGCTGGATCGCCTGCAGCGCGAGAAGATCGACCGTGCCTTCATCATCCTCCACGGCCGTGGCGGCGAGGACGGCAGCATGCAGGGCCTGCTCGAGTGCCTGGGGATTCCCTACACCGGCAGTGGCATCCTCGCCTCGGCGCTGGCCATGGACAAGCTACGCACCAAGCAGGTGTGGCAGAGCCTGGGCATCCCGACCCCGCGTCACGCGGTGCTGGGCAGCGAGCAGGATTGTGTTGCCGCCAGTGCGGAACTGGGCTTCCCGTTGATCGTCAAACCTGCCCATGAAGGTTCGAGCATCGGCATGGCAAAGGTGAACAGCGAGCAGGAGCTGGTCGCTGCCTGGAAAGACGCCGCCAAATACGATTCGCAAGTACTGGTCGAGCAGTGGATCCACGGTCCGGAGTTCACCGTCGCCGTGCTGCGCGGCCAGGTACTGCCGCCGATCGCGCTGGGCACCCCGCATGTGTTCTACGACTACGACGCCAAGTACATCGCCAATGACACCCAGTACCGCATCCCGTGTGGCCTGGACAGTGCCAAGGAACAAGAGCTTATCGACCTGACCGCGCGTGCCTGCGATGCCGTTGGCATCGAGGGCTGGGGCCGTCTGGACGTGATGCAGGACGAGCAGGGCCGGTTCTGGCTGCTCGAGGTCAACACCGCACCGGGCATGACCGACCATAGCCTGGTGCCCATGGCGGCCCGCGCCGCCGGCCTGGACTTCCAGCAACTGGTGCTGGCGATCCTGGCCGACAGCGTAGCGAAGCGAGGTTAACCAGCCATGCAAGGCGCGATGATACGTCAGCAACCACCCGTTACCGGCCGCAGCAAGCCGGTGCCGCGTGGCGCCAGCCGACTGGTGGCCGACGAGCCCGTATCGGCGCGCCTGCCTCGGCCGAGCTTCGGCGGCCTCAAGCGCCTGCTGTGGCCGGTGCTGCTGGTGGCCGCGGGCTTTGGCGCCTATGAGGGCGCCATCCGCCTGATGCCCTACGCCGACCGGCCGATCACCAAGATCGACGTGCAGGGCGACCTCAGCTACATCAGCCAGCAGTCGGTGCAGCAGCGGATCGCCCCCTATGTGGCGGCGAGCTTCTTCACCGTCGACCTGGCGGCGATGCGCGTGGAACTGGAGCAGATGCCCTGGATCGCCCACGCCGAAGTGCGCCGGGTGTGGCCGGACGAGGTGGTGATCCGCCTGGAAGAACAGTTGCCGGTGGCGCGCTGGGGCGACGAGGCCTTGCTCAACAACCAGGGCCAGGCCTTTACCCCGCGCGAGCTGGCCAACTACGAGCACCTGCCGCAGCTGTTCGGGCCGCAGCGCGCTCAGCAACAAGTCATGCAGCAGTATCAGGTATTGAGCCAGATGCTGCGCCCCATGGGCTTTTCCATCGCTCGCCTGGAGCTGCGCGAGCGAGGCAGCTGGTTCCTGACCACCGGCGCGGGCAGCGCCGGTGCGGGCGTCGAGCTGCTGCTGGGGCGCGACCATCTGGTGGAGAAGATGCGCCGTTTCATTGCCATTTACGACAAATCGCTTAAAGACCAGATCACCAATATCGCCCGCATCGATCTGCGTTATTCCAACGGACTTGCCGTTGGTTGGCGGGAACCGAATGCACCGACGACGGCCCAACCCGCCGTTGCGAAGAATTAGAGAGAGGCAGGACCATGGCAAACGCGCATAGCGGCAAAATGATCGTCGGGCTGGACATCGGCACCTCCAAGGTGGTGGCGCTGGTGGGTGAGGTCGGCGAGGACGGCACCCTGGAGATCGTCGGGATCGGCACCCATCCGTCCCGCGGCCTGAAGAAGGGCGTGGTGGTGAACATCGAATCGACCGTGCAGTCGATCCAGCGCGCCGTCGAAGAGGCCCAGCTGATGGCCGGCTGCCGCATCCACTCGGCGTTCGTCGGCGTGGCCGGCAACCACATCCGCAGCCTGAACTCCCACGGCATCGTCGCCATCCGCGACCGCGAAGTCAGCACCGCCGACCTCGAGCGCGTGCTCGACGCCGCCCAGGCCGTGGCCATTCCGGCCGACCAGCGGGTGCTGCACACCCTGCCGCAGGACTACGTGATCGACAACCAGGAAGGCGTGCGCGAGCCCCTGGGCATGTCGGGCGTGCGCCTGGAAGCCAAGGTCCACGTGGTCACCTGCGCGGTCAACGCGGCGCAGAACATCGAAAAGTGCGTGCGCCGCTGCGGCCTGGAAATCGACGACATCATCCTCGAGCAGCTGGCCTCGGCCTACTCGGTGCTGACCGACGACGAGAAAGAGCTGGGCGTGTGCCTGGTGGACATCGGCGGCGGCACCACCGACATCGCCATCTTCACCGAAGGCGCGATCCGTCACACCGCGGTGATCCCGATCGCCGGTGATCAGGTCACCAACGACATCGCCATGGCCCTGCGTACCCCCACGCAGTACGCCGAGGAAATCAAGATCCGCTATGCCTGCGCCCTGGCCAAGCTGGCCGGTGCCGGCGAGACCATCAAGGTGCCGAGCGTCGGCGACCGCCCGCCGCGCGAGCTGTCGCGCCAGGCCCTGGCCGAAGTGGTGGAGCCGCGTTACGACGAGCTGTTCACCCTGATCCAGGCCGAACTGCGACGCAGCGGTTTCGAGGACCTGGTGCCGGCCGGCATCGTCCTCACCGGCGGCACCGCGAAGATGGAAGGCGCCGTGGAACTGGCCGAGGAGATCTTCCACATGCCGGTACGCCTGGGCGTGCCGCACAGCGTTCGGGGCCTGAGCGACGTGGTGCGCAACCCGATCTATTCCACCGGCGTGGGCCTGCTCACCTACGGCCTGCAGAAGCAGTCCGAGGACCCGTCCCTGACCGGTATCAGCAACAGCAACAGCAGCAACAACAGCTATGGCGATGAACCGAAGGGCCCTGTGCTTGAACGACTCAAGCGTTGGGTCCAGAGCAACTTCTAAGTTTCAAAGCAGTAGTGGTAGGCGCGACAACTAGAGAACTGTAAGGAGAGGGAAAATGTTCGAGCTCGTAGACAACGTCCCGCAGAGTCCGGTCATCAAGGTGATCGGCGTTGGCGGTGGTGGCGGCAACGCCGTCAACCACATGGTCAAAAGCAACATCGAAGGCGTCGAGTTCATCTGCGCCAACACCGATGCCCAGGCGCTGAAGAACATCGGCGCGCGCACCATCCTGCAACTGGGCACCGGCGTGACCAAGGGCCTGGGTGCCGGCGCCAATCCGGAAGTCGGCCGTCAGGCCGCGCTGGAAGACCGTGAGCGCATCGCCGAGGTGCTGCAGGGCACCAACATGGTGTTCATCACCACCGGCATGGGTGGCGGTACCGGTACCGGCGCGGCGCCGATCATCGCCGAAGTGGCCAAGGAAATGGGCATCCTCACCGTTGCGGTGGTGACCCGTCCGTTCCCGTTCGAGGGCCGCAAGCGCATGCAGATCGCCGACGAAGGCATCCGCATGCTGGCTGAGAGCGTCGACTCGCTGATCACCATCCCCAACGAGAAGCTGCTGACCATCCTGGGCAAGGATGCAAGCCTCTTGTCCGCCTTCGCCAAGGCCGACGACGTGCTGGCCGGTGCCGTTCGCGGTATCTCCGACATCATCAAGCGTCCGGGCATGATCAACGTCGACTTCGCCGACGTGCGCACCGTGATGGGCGAGATGGGCATGGCGATGATGGGGACCGGTTGCGCCAGCGGCCCGAACCGTGCGCGCGAAGCCACCGAGGCGGCGATCCGCAACCCGCTGCTCGAGGACGTCAACCTGCAGGGCGCCCGCGGCATCCTGGTGAACATCACCGCAGGTCCCGACCTGTCGCTGGGCGAGTACTCCGACGTGGGTAGCATCATCGAGGCCTTCGCCTCCGACCACGCGATGGTCAAGGTCGGCACCGTGATCGACCCGGACATGCGTGACGAGCTGCACGTGACCGTGGTGGCCACTGGCCTGGGCGCGCGCATCGAGAAGCCGGTCAAGGTGGTCGACAACACCCTGCAGACCGCCCAGCAGGCGTACGAGGCTTCCAACCCGGCGCCGGTTCGCCAGGAGCAGTCCGCGGTCAACTACCGTGACCTGGAGCGTCCGACCGTGATGCGCAACCAGGCCCACGCGGGTGCTGCGGCTGCAGCTAAACTCAACCCTCAGGATGATCTGGACTACCTGGATATCCCGGCGTTTCTGCGTCGTCAGGCCGATTAATGGAATTTATCAGGGGTATTAGGGTGATTGGTGTTCAGCAAAGGCCGGGTCTGTTATCATCCCCAGCCTTTGTTGATACCTGTTCGCAATTTGCGCTGAAGCGGCCAATGCCATGATTAGACAACGCACCCTGAAGAATACCATCCGTGCCACAGGTGTCGGCCTGCACTCCGGGGAGAAGGTCTACCTGACCCTCAAGCCTGCGCCTGTCGACACCGGCATCGTCTTCCGTCGCGCCGACCTCGACCCTGTGGTCGAAATCCCGGCGCGCGCGGCCAACGTCGGTGAGACCACCATGTCCACGACATTGGTCAACGGTGACGTCAAAGTCGATACGGTCGAGCACCTGCTCTCCGCCATGGCGGGCCTGGGCATCGATAACGCCTACGTCGAGCTCTCCGCCTCGGAAGTGCCGATCATGGATGGCAGCGCCGGACCCTTCGTATTCCTGATCCAATCGGCCGGCCTGGAAGAACAGGACGCAGCCAAGAAGTTCATCCGCATCCTGCGCGAAGTAACGGTGGAAGAGGGCGACAAGCGCGCCACTTTCCTGCCTTTCGACGGGTTCAAGGTGAGCTTCGAGATCGACTTCGATCACCCGGTCCTCAAGGGCCAGACCCAGAGCGCGGTCGTCGATTTCTCCAGCACCTCGTTCGTCAAGGAAGTCAGCCGTGCCCGCACGTTCGGCTTCATGCGTGACATCGAGTACCTGCGCAAGCACAACCTTGCGCTGGGCGGCAGCGTGGAGAACGCCATCGTGGTCGACGAGACCGGCGTGCTTAACGAAGACGGCCTTCGTTCCGATGACGAATTCGTCAAGCACAAGATCCTCGACGCCATCGGCGACCTTTATCTGCTGGGCAACAGCCTGATCGGCGAGTTCAAGGGCTACAAGTCCGGGCACGCGCTGAACAACCAGCTGCTGCGCAAGCTGATCGCTGAAACGGACGCTTGGGAAGTGGTCACCTTCGAAGATGCCAGCACGGCACCGATCTCGTACATGCGCCCTGTTGCGGCCGTGTAAGTTCGAACACCCTCTCTAGTGTGATTAAGGCCACCTTCGGGTGGCCTTTTTTATGGCCGCTGATTGCCCGTCACTCGTTAGTACTGCGCGATCCCTGTAGGAGCGGCCTTGTGCCGCGAAAGGGCCGCCAGGTGGCCCTAGGATTTCAGTATTTTTTCAAAATCGCCGGGGCCGCCTGGCGGCCCTTTCGCGGCACAAGGCCGCTCCTACAGAATGATATTCTGGGTGATCAATTCTTGCTCTGCGCATGCGCCGCCAGGCGCTCCAGCGCTGCGCGCAACTTCGGATCGCTGATGCCTTCGGCCGAACCTAGGATGCTGTCTGCGGCAGATTCCGAAAGCTCAGGCCCGTGACCTTCATGTTTTGCCGCCACCAGCGGCGGCTGTACCTTGAACTGGATGCGGCTCAGGTTGGCGAACGCCTCCATGGCTTGCAGCTGGCGTTGCAGGCGCTTTTGCTGGTAGCGCAGGCGGGTGGCCCAATGGCCGTCGGTAACCACCAGCAACAAAGTCCCTTCCTTCCAGGAGGCCACGTGGCAGTGCTCGCGGGCGGCCGGTTGCAGCTGGCTTTCCAGCAGGCGCTGCAGGTGCTCGAGGCGCTCGGCCTGGTTGAGCAGCAGGCGCAGTGGCCGGGCCTTGCGCAACAGGTCGGCGGGGGGGCGGGCAGGGGTGGGTTTGTAGGCCATGGAGGTCTGCAGTGGGTTACAGGATCGACAGTCTACCAGTTGGACATTCATCGCGGGGCAAGCCCGCTCCCACGCCGGCGTGTGGCGAGCGGTCACCGGATCTTGATGCAAGTCATTCGCGATACGTTTCATCTTCGCGCACCTTGAACTTGCGCAAAAAGCCCCTATGTTAGTCAGGCCCCCTAAAAGCGCTGTGCCAGCATCGTGGAAATCCACCACTTTCCTCACCATCGTTTCCGGGTAGAATGCTCGTTCGCATGCGGCCTCAGGGCTGCACGGGCGACTCACGGGGCCGCCCTCCATCCCTACGTGTGGAAGATCCTGCCGATATGTTTGCGCCTTTGTTAAAAAAACTTTTTGGAAGCAAGAACGAGCGTGAAATCAAACGCATGCTCAAGACGGTGAGCACCGTCAATGCCTTCGAAGAGAAGATGGTGGCCCTCTCCGACGAGCAGCTGCGGGGCAAGACCGCAGAGTTCAAGGAGCGTCTGGCCAAAGGCGAGACTCTAGACCAGCTGCTGCCCGAAGCCTTCGCCGTGGCCCGCGAGGCCGGCAAGCGCGTGATGGGCATGCGTCACTTCGATGTCCAGCTGATCGGCGGCATGACCTTGCACGAAGGCATGATCGCAGAAATGCGCACCGGTGAAGGCAAGACCTTGGTCGGTACCCTGGCCGTGTACCTCAACGCATTGTCCGGCAAGGGCGTGCACGTGGTCACCGTCAACGACTACCTGGCCCGCCGCGATGCCAACTGGATGCGTCCGCTGTACGAGTTCCTCGGCCTCAACGTCGGCATCGTCTCGGCCTTCCAACCGCCGGAAGAAAAGCGCGCCGCCTATGCCGCCGACATCACCTACGGCACCAACAACGAATTCGGTTTCGACTACCTGCGCGACAACATGGCGTTCAGCCAGGACGAGAAGTTCCAGCGTGAGCTGAACTTCGCCGTGATCGACGAAGTCGACTCGATCCTCATCGACGAAGCGCGCACCCCGCTGATCATCTCCGGCCAGGCCGAGGACAGCTCCAAGCTGTACATCGAGATCAACCGCCTGATCCCGCGCCTGACCCAGCATATCGAGGAAGTCGAAGGCCAGGTGACCCAAGAGGGCCACTACACCATCGACGAGAAGAGCCGCCAGGTCGAACTGAACGAGGCCGGCCACCAGTTCATCGAGGACATGCTGACCCAATCCGGCCTGCTGGCCGAGGGCGAGAGCCTGTACTCGGCGCACAACCTTAGCCTGCTGACCCACGTCTACGCCGGCCTGCGCGCGCACAAGCTGTTCCACCGCAACGTCGAGTACATCGTCCAGGAAGGCCAGATCCTCCTGATCGACGAGCACACTGGCCGCACCATGCCGGGCCGCCGCCTGTCCGAAGGCCTGCACCAGGCCATCGAGGCCAAGGAAAACCTGAACATCCAGGCCGAGAGCCAGACCCTGGCCTCGACCACCTTCCAGAACTACTTCCGTCTCTACACCAAGCTGTCCGGCATGACCGGTACCGCCGACACCGAGGCGTTCGAGTTCGCCCAGATCTACAACCTCAACGTGATGGTCATCCCACCGAACAAGCCGTTGGCCCGCAAGGACTTCAACGACCTGGTGTACCTGACCGCCGACGAGAAGTACGCCGCGATCATCGCCGACATCAAGGAAAGCATGGCCCACGGCCGTCCGGTCCTGGTCGGTACCGCGACCATCGAAACCTCCGAGCACATGTCCAACCTGCTCAAGAAGGAAGGTATCGACCACAAGGTCCTGAACGCCAAGTACCACGAGAAAGAAGCCGAGATCATCGCCCAAGCCGGTGCTCCAGGTGCACTGACCATCGCCACCAACATGGCCGGCCGTGGTACCGACATCCTGCTGGGCGGTAACTGGGAGGCCGAAGTGGCCGCCCTGGACAACCCGACCGCCGAGCAGATCGCCCAGATCAAGGCCGACTGGCAGAAGCGTCACCAGCAGGTGCTGGAGGCTGGTGGCCTGCACGTGATCGCCTCCGAGCGCCACGAGTCGCGCCGTATCGACAACCAGCTGCGTGGCCGTGCCGGCCGTCAGGGCGATGCCGGTTCCAGCCGCTTCTACCTGTCGCTGGAAGACAGCCTGATGCGCATCTTCGCCTCCGACCGGGTGAAGAACTTCATGAAGGCCCTGGGGATGCAGTCCGGCGAGGCCATCGAGCATCGCATGGTGACCAACGCCATCGAGAAGGCGCAGCGCAAGGTCGAAGGCCGCAACTTCGACATCCGCAAGCAGCTGCTCGAATACGACGACGTGGCCAACGAGCAGCGCAAGGTGATCTACCACATGCGCAACAGCCTGCTGGCCGCCGAGAACATCGGCGACACCATCGCCGAGTTCCGCCAGGAAGTGCTTGATGCCACCATCAGCCAGCACATCCCGCCGCAATCGCTGCCCGAGCAGTGGGACGTGGCCGGCCTGGAAGCTTCGCTGGCCAGCGATTTCGCCATCAAGCTGCCGATCCAGCAGTGGCTCGACGAGGACGATCACCTCTACGAGGAGACCCTGCGCGAGCGGCTGATCAAGGAAATCACCGACGCCTACAACGAGAAGGAAGACCAGGCCGGCATCGACGCCCTGCGCACCTTCGAGAAGCAGATCCTGCTGCGCGTGCTGGACGACCTGTGGAAAGACCACCTGTCGACCATGGACCACCTGCGCCACGGTATCCACCTGCGCGGCTATGCGCAGAAGAACCCGAAGCAGGAGTACAAGCGCGAGTCGTTCACCCTGTTCCAGGAACTGCTGGAGTCGATCAAGCGCGACACCATCCGCGTGCTCTCGCACGTCCAGGTGCGCCGCGAAGATCCGGCCGAGGAAGAGGCGCGTCTGCGCCGCGAGGCCGAGGAACTGGCCAGCCGCATGCAATTCCAGCATGCCGCCGCGCCGGGCCTGGAAGGCGAGCAATTGGCCGAGGAGGGCGCTGAAGTCGCCGTGGCCTCCGCGCCGGTTCGCAACGACATGAAGCTGGGCCGCAACGAGCCGTGCTGGTGTGGTTCGGGCAAGAAATTCAAGCATTGCCACGGTCAGATTGAATGATCTGAATTCGCCACTGGCTTGAGATCCCGGGGCTGCCTTGCAGCCCATCGCGGCACAAGGCCGCTCCTACAGGAAGCGTAACAACCCTGTAGGAGCGGCCTTGTGCCGCGAAAGGGGCGCAAAGCGCCCCCTAATTCCCCACAATTTTCTAGGAGCGCTCTAATGGCTGTTGGTCTTGGTCCCCTGCCCACCCTGCACCCGGTTCCCGGTTTCGAACTCGGTATCGCCTCGGCGGGCATCAAGCGCCCAGGGCGCAAGGATGTGGTGGTGATGCGCTGCGTCGAAGGCTCCAGCGTCGCCGGCGTGTTCACCCTCAACGCCTTCTGCGCGGCCCCGGTGATCCTTTCCAAGCAGCGCGTGCAGGGCACCGTGCGTTACCTGCTGACCAACACCGGCAACGCCAACGCCGGTACCGGCGCACCGGGCCTGGCCGCCGCCGAGCGCACCTGCGCCAAGTTGGCCGAGCTTGCTGGCGTGCCGGCTGAATCCGTGCTGCCGTTCTCCACCGGCGTGATCGGCGAGCCGCTGCCGGTCGAGAAGATCGAAGGCGCGCTGCAGGCCGCCCTGGACAACCTGTCGGAAAACAACTGGGCCGAAGCCGCCACCGGCATCATGACCACCGACACCCTGCCCAAGGGCGCCAGCCGCCAGTTCCAGTACGACGGCAAGACCATCACCGTTACCGGCATCAGCAAGGGCGCCGGCATGATCCGCCCGAACATGGCCACCATGCTCGGCTACATCGCCACCGACGCCAAGGTCGCCCCGGCGGTGCTCAAGGACCTGATGCTCGACGGCGCCAACAAGTCGTTCAACCGCATCACCATCGACGGCGACACTTCGACCAACGACTGCTGCATGCTGATCGCCACCGGCAAGGCCGATGTGCCGGAAGTCACCGAGGCCAGCGGCGCATTGTTCGAGGCGCTGAAGAAGGCGGTGTTCGAGGTGTGCATGGAGGTGGCCCAGGCCATCGTCCGTGACGGCGAAGGCGCCACCAAGTTCGTCACCGTGCAGGTCAACGGTGGTGGCAACCATCAGGAGTGCCTGGACGTCGGTTACGCCGTGGCCCACTCGCCGCTGATCAAGACCGCGCTGTTCGCCTCCGACCCCAACTGGGGCCGTATCCTCGCCGCGGTCGGTCGGGCCGGCGTGCCGGCTCTGGATGTCAGCCTGATCGATGTGTACCTGGACAGCGTGTGCATCGCCAGCAAGGGCGGACGCAGCCCGAGCTACACCGAGGACCAGGGCGCCAAGGTGATGGCCCAGGAGGAGATCACCATCCGTATCGAGCTGGGCCGTGGCCAGTGCAGCGAAACCATCTGGACCACTGACCTGTCCCACGAGTACGTGAAGATCAACGCCGAATACCGGACTTGATGCATAGGGGGCCGCTTTGCGGCCCTTTCGCGGCACGAGGCCGCTCCTACAAGGGAATGCGATCTCCTGTAGGAGCGGCCTTGTGCCGCGAAAGGGCTGCAAAGCGGCCCCAATATCCCGAATCCGCTGGAGCCCAATCATGAGCTATCACCTGATCATCGGCGACAAGCTGTATTCCTCCTGGTCGCTACGTGGCGCCCTGGCCCTCGAGCTGGCCGGCGTCCCCTACGAAGAAACCCTGGTCAAGCTCAACCAGCCTGACACCCGCCAGCGCCTGCTGGCCTTCTCGGCCACCGCCAAGGTGCCGCTGCTGCAGAGCGAGCACGGCGTGATCGCCGACTCCCTGGCCATCGCCGAATACCTCAACGAACGCCACCCCGAGGCCCGCCTGTGGCCTGAGGACATCGCCGCCCGTGCCCAGGCCCGTTCGGCCTGCGCGCAGATGCACAGCGGCTTCTTCGCCCTGCGCGGCGCCATGCCGTTCGATATGTCCCGTGACGAAGCACTGGCCGAGGTGCCGCTGGACGTGCAGGTCGATATCGACCGCATCGTCGCCCTGTGGAGCGAATGCCGCGTGGTCGCCAAGGACAGCGGTCCGTTCCTGTTCGGCCGGCCGACCCTGGCCGACGCCTTCTTCGCCCCGGTGGCCGTGCGCCTGCGCAGCTACCGCGTCGCGGTGCCGGCCGAGGCGGCCGCCTACATCGAGACCATCTACCAATGGCCGGCCTTCCAGGCCTGGCAACAAGCTGGCCTGGCGGAGCGTAAAGGGTGAAGCGGATTCATGTAGTCGCAGCGGTCATTCGTGGTGCCGACGGGCGGATCCTGATCGCTCGCCGCGCCGATACCCAGCACCAGGGCGGCCTGTGGGAGTTCCCCGGCGGCAAGGTGGAGGAGGGCGAGGGCGTCGAGGCGGCGCTGGCTCGCGAGCTGCGCGAGGAGTTGGGGATCGAGGTCGCGGCTTCGCGGCCGTTGATCAAGGTCAGCCACGACTATCCGGACAAGCAGGTGCTGCTGGATGTGCGTGAAGTGCACGCCTTTACCGGCGAGCCCCACGGCGCCGAGGGGCAGCCCTTGGCCTGGGTAGCACCGCGTGACCTTGGCCAATATGAGTTCCCCGAGGCCAACAAGCCGATCGTTGCCGCGGCGCGCCTGCCAGACCAGTACCTGATCACTCCGGACGGGCTGGAAGTGCCAGAGCTGCTCAAGGGCATCCAGAAAGCCGTGGCTAGCGGCATCAAGCTGATCCAGCTGCGCGCGCCGGACATGTACGACCCCAAGTACCGCGATGTGGCGGTGGATGCGGTCGGCCTGTGCGCGGGCAAGGCCCAATTGATGCTCAAGGGGCCGTTGGAATGGTTGGGCGACTTCCCGTCGGCCGGCTGGCACCTGACCGCCGCGCAGTTGCGCAAGTACGCGGCCAAGGGGCGTCCATTCCCGAAGGATCGCTGGCTGGCGGCGTCCTGCCACAGTGTCGAGGAACTGGCGCTGGCTGAGCAGATGGGGGTGGATTTCGTCACCCTGTCACCGGTGCAGGCGACCCAGACTCACCCGGAGGCGGTGCCGTTGGGGTGGGATGAGGCGCAGCGGTTGATCGGCGGGATCAGCCATCCGGTGTTTCTGCTCGGCGGGGTCGGGCCTGGTGAGCGGGAGCGGGCCTGGGAGGTTGGGGCGCAGGGTGTTGCAGGGATCCGGGCGTTCTGGCCTGAGATCTGATACATCAGGCCATCGCGGGGCAAGCCCGCTCCCACGCCAGTCCACAATCTGGCGTGGGAGCGGGCTTGCCCCGCGATACGTTCAGGCCGGCTTCTCGGCTGCTTGCCACAGCACTTCATTCACTCCCTGTCGCCGCCCAATGATCCGGGCCGCGACGAACAGCAGGTCCGACACCCGGTTGATATAGGCCAGCCCCACTCCCTCCAGCGGTTCCAGCGCATTCAGCTGCTGGCAACGCCGTTCCGCCGCCCGCGCCGCGCTGCGGCAGACATGGGCCTGGGCCACCAGCATCGAGCCCCCGGGCAGGATGAAATTCTTCAGCGGCCCCAACTCTTCGTTCCAGCGGTCGATGGCCGCCTCCAGGCGTTCCACCTCGGCAATGTTCAACGCTTGGTAGCTGGGCATCGCCAGCTCCCCACCGAGGTCGAACAATCGGTGCTGACATGGCGCCAGCACCTCGATCAATTCGCCAAGGCCAGCCTCGGCCAGCCCGGCAAGCAGCACGCCCAACTGGCTGTTGAGGCTGTCCACCTCACCGATCGCCTCGATCCGCGGATGGTCCTTGGGCACCCGGCGCCCGTCGCCCAGGCCGGTTTCGCCTTTGTCGCCGGTGCGGGTGTAGATCTTCGACAGGCGATAGCCCATGTCATGTCTCCGTCTGGATGGTGGTCGGCTGGGCCGGGTTCAGGGGCAGGCGCAGGGTGAAGCAGGTGCCCTGGCCGGGGGTGGACTGCACTTCCATCTGTCCCTTGTGGTTGTTGGTGATGATGAAGTACGACACCGACAGGCCCAGGCCGGTGCCCTGGCCGATTTCCTTGGTGGTGAAGAACGGCTCGAAGGTGCGCTTGCGCACCGTCTCGGGCATGCCGACGCCATTGTCCTCGACCTGGATTTCCGCCCACGGCGGGTTGAGTCGGGTGCGCAGGGTGATGCGCCCTGGTTCGCTGGGCTGCGGGCGCTGGTGGATGGCCTGGGCGGCGTTTTTCAGCAGGTTCAACAGCACCTGTTCGAGTTCGTTGGCGGTGCAGGGCACCGGGCCCAGTTGCGGGTCGAACTGGCGGACGATGGCCTGGCCCTTGAAGTCGAAGCCGATGGCCAGGTCGAAGTCGTTGCCGGCGATCTCCACGGCCTGGTCGATCAGCGCCGGCAGCTCGCAAGGGGCCAACTGGCGATTGCTGCGGCGGCTGAAGCTGAGCATGTGGGTGACGATCTTGGCCGCCCGGGCGCCGGCCTGCTGGATGCCGTCGAGCAGTTGCGGCACCTCGCGGCTTTCCAGGTAGCGGTTGACGGCCGGCAGGTCGATGCCCAGTTCGCCGGCCTGCTCCTGGTTGCGCGGCAGGTCCGGCGACAGGCGTCGGCGAATGTTCTGCACGTTGTGCAGGATGGCGCCCAACGGGTTGTTGATCTCGTGGGCCATGCCCGCGGCCAGGCCGCCGACCGAGAGCATCTTCTCCGATTGCACCATCATCTCTTCCAGGGACAGGCGCTGGGTGATGTCGTCGATGCGGATCACCACGCCACGGCCAGCGCCACCCATCAGCGGGTAGAAGGTCAGGGCGTAGTGGCGCAGGTCTTCGCCCTTGGGCCAGGTGACCCGTTCGATCTTGGCCACCCGGTGTTTCTCCACGCTCTCCTTGAGCTGCGGCAGGAAGGGCTTGAGCGGCTCGAAGGCGAGGAACACCGGCTGGTTCAGTGCCTCGTCCAGCGGTGTGCCGGAGAGCACCGTGGCCTCGTGGTTCCACTGGGTGACGTAGAGCTGCTCGTCGAGGGCAATCAGTGCCGAGGGCATGGAGTCGATGATGCTGTTCAGGTAGTTCTGAAAGCCCGTGAGTTTTTTCTCGATCTTGCTGCGCACCTGGACTTCAAGTTCCAGCTTGCGGTTGGTGTGGCGGGTTTCCTCGGCCAGGCCCTGGGCCTGGTCGTAGGCGTCCTGGAACTCGTCGCGGGTGCGCTTGAGCTGCTGCTCGCGGGCCTCGATGCGCGACAGCATGGTGTTGAACGCCTCGGCCAGGCTGCCGATCTCGTCGTCGTTGCCGCGCTGGGCGCGCAGGGCATAGCTCTCCTCGCGGGTGACCTGGCGGGTCAGCTCTTCGAGGCGATTGATCGGCACGGTGATCAGGCGCTTGATCTGCCGGGCGATGACCAGCCACAGCAGTATGCTGAACACCAGGATGGCCAGGCTGGCGGAGAGGGTGCCGGTGTAGAACGCGGTGGGCAGCTCGCTGCTGGCTACCAGCAGCAGGTGCGCGGGCGGGGCGGCGCTACGCGGCAGGCGGATCAGCTGGGTGCTGCGAAACTCCATCAGGCGCCAGCCGTCGATGTTGCGGTAGCGCTTGGGCAGGGTCAGCGGGTCGCCGTGCTGCAGCTGGGCCAGCATCTGCCCGTCGCCGCCATAGATCGCGGCGGCGCGCAACGGCGAGTAGCTGTCGAGCTCCTTGAGCAGCGCCGTGGCGTTCTCCGTCGAGTCGCCGGCGCGCGCGGACAGCTGCGGGTTGGAGACCAGCCGACCGATGGTCTGCAGGGCCTGGGGCGCCATGCTTTCCTGGGTGATCCAGTAGGCGGCGCTGATGAAGGCGAGGTTGGCCACCAGCAGGATGGTCACCAGCAGCACCAGCAAGGCTGCCAGCAGTTTCTGCCCGACCGGGAGGTTTTCCAGGCGTTGGCGCAGGGTCATGGGTGAAGAGGTGTCCTGTCCTGTGGATGAATGCCGTCAGTCGCTGCGCAAGCCGCGTGCCTCGAGGTTTACCGCCAGGCGCCGGCGCAACTTTTCCAGATGCGGCACGCTGGCGCCGTGCCGTGCGGCGGCGCGGCAGGCGTGGCCGAGCAGGTAGTGAACCTCGGTGCGCCGGCCATGGCGGACGTCCTGGTACATGGAAGAGTAGTTGGCCGCGGTGGCGAGGATCACCCGCTGCACTTCCTCGTGCAGGTCGTTGGCGGCCTCGGGCTGGCCACAGCGGCGCAGCAGGCCGGCCAGTTCGTCGCACAGCTGGTCGACCTCGGCCAGGTGGCCGAGCAGGCCGCCGTTCTGGCAGTCGTGCAGCACGGTGAGCGGGTTGATCGCGCAGTTGAGCGCCAGCTTGCGCCACAGACGGGTGGGGATATCGAGCGCCCACTGGGCCGGGATGCCGGCGTCGTGCAGATCCTCGAACCAGGATGGGACGTTGGGATTGGCCGGATCACCCAGCCAGTTGAAGCCGTGGCCGGCGAAGCGTACCTGCCAGTCGGCCTCGCGGAACGCGCCCTCGGTGCTGGAGGCGAAGATGCAGCGGGCGTGGGGCACCTGGTCGGCGACTTCGTCCTGGCTGCCCAGGCCGTTCTGCAACAGCACCAGCTCGGCGCCGTTGGCCAGCCGCGGGGCCAGGCGGGCCACGGCGGGCGCGGCGTCGTAGGCCTTGCAGGCGACCAGCAGGCGATGGATCGGGCCGGGGGCGTCGGCAGTCTCCGCGGGGATCGCGTAGTGGTGGGCGCCGTCCTGTTCGACCAGGGTCAGCCCGCCGCCGTGCTCATAGGCGGCCAGGCGCTGTTGGTCACGCAGGATCAGGCGGACCGCCTTGCCGGCGCGGGCCAGGCGACAGGCCCAGAGGCTGCCGAGGCTGCCGGCGCCGAGAATATGCCAGGTGCTGCTCATCTGCGTTTCGCAACCCGTTATAATGAGTCCGCATTTTAACCATCAAACCCGACGCGCTCCATCTTCAGGCCGAGCGCGCTTTTTTTTCTGGAGATCATCCATGCCTTCGTTCGACGTGGTATCGGAACTGGACAAGCACGAAGTGCAGAACGCCGTCGACAACGCCATCAAGGACCTCGACCGCCGTTACGACCTCAAGGGCAAGGGCACCTTCGAGTTCAAGGACAAGGAGCAGACCGTGCTGCTGACCGCCGAGGAGGAGTTCCAGCTCGAGGCGATGCTGGAAATCCTGCGCCTGGCGCTGGTCAAGCGCAAGATCGACGTCAAATGCCTGGAAACCAAGGACCCATACGCATCCGGCAAGGAAAAGAAACAGGAAGCCAAGTTCCGCGAAGGCATCGACAAGGACCTGGCCAAGAAGATCGTCGCCACCATCAAGGACGGCAAGCTCAAGGTCCAGGCCGCCATCCAGGGCGAGCAGGTTCGCGTGACCGGCAAGAAGCGTGACGACCTGCAGGAAGCCATCGCCCTGCTGCGCACCAAGGAATTCGACATGCCGCTGCAGTTCAACAACTTCCGCGACTGATCCTCTGCGGCCCGGAACCTTGATGGCGCAGTGATGTCCATCGGGGTCCGGGCCGCTTGCTTTGCGTTGCCCGCCTCATCGTGTACTTGCCGTTCGGCATCAGGAGATAAACATGGATTTGAACGCTGAAGTCGATCAGCTGGTCCGCCAATCGCAAACCTGGCTCCCCTTGATCATGGAGTACGGCAGCCGCCTGTTGCTGGCGCTGCTGACACTGGCCATTGGCTGGTGGATCATCAACAAACTCAGCGCCCGCCTGGGCAAGCTGGTCGGCCTGCGTGCCGACGCGGCGCTGCAGGGTTTCATCAGCACCCTGGCCAACATCGTGCTGAAGGTGCTGCTGATGGTCAGCGTGGCGTCGATGATCGGCATCGAGACCACCTCGTTCGTCGCCGCCATCGGTGCCGCAGGCCTGGCCATCGGCCTGGCCTTGCAGGGCAGCCTGGCGAACTTCGCCGGCGGCGTGCTGATCCTGATGTTCCGTCCGTTCCGCATCGGTGACTGGATCGAGGCGCAAGGTGTCGCGGGCACCGTGGACAGCATCCAGATCTTCCACACCGTGCTGCGCACCGGCGACAACAAGACGGTGATCATGCCCAACGGCAGCCTGTCCAACGGCATCATCACCAACACCAACCGCCAGCCGACCCGCAAGGTGGTGTTCGACGTGGGCGTGGACTACGACGCCGACCTGCAGAAGGCGCGCAACGTGCTGCTGGAGCTGGCCCAGGACCCGCGCGTGCTGCAGGATCCGGCGCCGCAGGCGGTGATCTCGACCCTGGGTGACAGCTCGATCACCGTGTCGCTGCGTATCTGGACCAAGACTGCCGACTACTGGGACGTGCTGTTCATGCTCAACGAGCATGCCCGCGACCGCCTCAAGGCCGAAGGGATCGACATTCCGTTTCCGCAGCGGGTGATCCGCGTGGTGCAGGAGACGGCGGTCCAGTAACGCCGCGTCGCTTCCCATCGCGGGGCAAGCACGCTCCCACATGGCCAGTACCGGTCTTGTGGGAGCGTGCTTGCCCCGCGATGCTTTTCAGGACCCTTACACTTGTTCACAGCCGGGTACTGTCATTTCTGGCATATACCTTGATCCTGCCTACAAACCCGATGTCTGCCATGAAACCTTTGCTGTATATCACTCCCTTGCGCGCCTTGCTGTTCGGCCTGACCCTGGCGCTGTTCGAATTGCTGACCTATCTCGCCAGCGACGCGGTCATGCCCGCCATGCCGGTAGTCGTCGGCGATCTTCAGGCCAGTCCCGAATACATTCCCCACGCCCTGAACCTGTACCTGCTGGGCGGGGTACTGCTGCAGTGGCTGATCGGCCCGCTGGCGGATCGCTACGGCCGACGCCCGTTGCTGCTGGGCGGCTGCATCTTCTTCGGCCTGGCTTGCCTGGCGACCTTCTGGGTGCAGGACATCGGCCTGTTCAACCTGCTGCGCCTGTTGCAGGGCATCGGACTGGGCTTCGTGGTCACGGTCAGCTACCCGGCGCTCAACGAAGCGTTCAGCGAAGCCGACGCGGTGCGCATGATGGCCCTGCTGGCCAATATCGCCCTGCTGTCGCCGCTGCTCGGCCCGCTGGTGGGCACCCTGATGCTGCAATGGCTGGACTGGCGCTGGCTGTTCGTGGCGTTTGCCGCGGGCGCGGTGCTGTGCTGGCTGCTGCTCTACCGGCTGATGCCGGAAACCCTGGGGGTGGAGCGTCGCGACGGTTCGCGCCTGCCGTTCACGCCCATCCACCTGCTGCCGTTGCTGGCAGGCTATGGCCAGTTGCTGGGCAATCGGCGCTTCGTGGCCGGCAGTGCGGCACTTGGGCTGGTGGGGCTGCCGTTGATCGGCTGGATCGGCCTGTCGCCGGTGCTGCTGATCCATGACGAAGGCCTGAGCACCCTGGAATACGCATTGTGGCAGTTGCCGGTGTTCGGTGGGCTGATCATGGGCAATCTGATCATCAACCGCATTGCCGATCGCTATCCGCTGCCGGCATTGGTGCGTGGGGCCCTGTGGCCTTATCTGGCGGGGCTGTCGCTGATGGTCGCGGCGACCTGGTGCTGGCCGACGGTGACCAGCGTGGTGGCCGGCATGTCGCTGTACGCGCTGGGGCTTGGAGTGGCCAACGCGGTGCTGTATCGCATGACGCTGTTCTCCAGCGAGCAGAGCAAGGGCCTGGTCTCGGCGATGCTGGGAATGATCACCATCGCCTTGCTGGGGCTGGGAGGCGCCGTGTTGGCGATGCTTGGCGCGGGCGCGAGCCTGATGCACTTTGCCGTGGCGGCAGGCATTGCAGGGGCGCTGGCGCTTTGGCCGTTGTGGTTTGTCGTTGGCGGTCGGCGTGGGGAAGGGGCCGTGGTGCAGTAGAAACATCGCGGGGCAAGCCCGCTCCCACGCAGCTGGTCAACTTGTCAGCGTGGGAGCGGGCTTGCCCCGCGATAAGGCCGGTGACGGCTTAGTTCTGTTCAGCCGCCGGACTCTCCACCGGCACCGGCTTTCCCCGACCAACCTCCTGCCGCCAGTGCAGGGCGATCAGCACCAGTGTCGGCACGCCGAGCAGCGCGGTGATCAGGAAGAAGTCGTGGTAGCCGAACTTCTCCACCATGACCCCGGAATAGCCACCGATCAAACGCGGCAGCAACAGCATGATCGAGCTCAGCAGCGCGTACTGGGTGGCCGAGAACTTCAGGTTGGTCAGGCTCGACAGGTAGGCGACGAAGGCTGACGTGGCCAGCCCCGAACTGAAGTTGTCCAGCGAAATGGTCACCACCAGCATTTCCAGGTTCGGGCCCATGTCGGCCAGCATCAGGAACAGGATGTTGGTCGCCGCCGAGGCCGCGCCGCCGATGAACAGGATCGGCAGGATGCCGAAGCGTACGATCAGCAGGCCACCGGCACCAGCGCCGACCAGGGTCATGATCAGGCCGAAGATCTTGCTGACGCTGGCGATCTGGTCCTTGGTGAAGCCCATGTCGATGTAGAACACGTTGGCCATCACGCCCATCACCGTGTCGGACATGCGGTAGGTGGCGATCAGCCCGAGCAGCAGCAGGGCCTGCCAGCGGTAGCGCGCGATGAAGTCGTTGACCGGTGTGAGCACCGGCGCCAGGCCGCGTCGGCCCAGGGACGACAGGCAGGCCCAGGTCAGCAGCACGTAGAGGATCAGGCGCAGGAAGGCGCGGTCCTCGAGCAGCAGGTCGAGCATGGTCGAGTCGCCGAACACCACGCTGGCCCAGTCGGTGTTGAACAGCTGGGTGAAGCTGGCGGGCACCGAGACCAACAGGATGATCAGCACGAACACCGACGCCAGCTGGTGCATCAGCCCGTAGCGGGCCGCCGACAGCTGGGTGCGCAGGGGCACCGGCGGTTCGCGCATCACCAGGGTGGTGAACAGCGCGGGCAGCATCAGCACGCCGAACAGCACGTAGGTGCCGGTCCAGGCCTGGTGCAGGTAGCTGAAACCGGTGGAGCCGAACCACTCGGCGAAGAACAACGCACCGGCGGTGGCGAGCAGGGCGGCGACCCGGTAGCCTGCCATGTAGCTGGCGGCCAGGGCGGCCTGGCGCTGATCGTCGGCGATCTCCAGGCGGTAGGCGTCGACGGCGATGTCCTGGGTGGCGGAGGCGAAGGCCACCAGCACCGCCAGGGCGATCAGCCACGACAGATGCTTCTGCGGGTCGCAGAAGCCCATGCCGACCAGCCCGAGCACCACCAGCACCTGGGACAACAGCAGCCACGAACGACGACGGCCCATGCCGCCGAGCAGCGGCAGGCGCCATTGGTCGAGCAGCGGCGACCAGACCCACTTGAAGGCGTAGGCCAGGCCGATCAGGCTGGCATAGCCGATGGTCTCACGCGCCACACCCGCCTCGCGCAGCCAGACCGAAAGCGTCGAGAACACCAGCATGTACGGCAGGCCGGCGGCGAATCCGAGCAGCAAAAGCACCAAAGTTGACGGGCTGGCATAGGCAGCGAGCGCAGCGCGCCAGGTTTTACGGGGCATGGGCCAACATCTGCCTCAAGGTTTGCGAAAACAAAGCGCGCACTCTAACCGCTGTGCTCCATTGGACGCCAGCCATGGCGTGCCATATCCACACGATTATTGGCCACATTCACGCCTTCTGCGCGCAAGCGGGCGCGTTGTTCGTCGCCCGATGGAGTGCCCAGGGCAAGGCTCAGTCGGCCACCGGCACCCAGCACCCGGTGCCAGGGCAGGCGGGTGTCCGCCGGCAGCTGCCCTAGGGTGCGTCCGACCCAGCGCGCCGCGCGGCCGAGGCCGGCCAGTTCGGCCAATTGCCCATAGCTGACCACCTTGCCAGCGGGGACCTGGCCCAGCACCGAGTACAGTGCCATTCGTCGGGCCTCGGCATCCTCCGGCACAGCGGGCGGTGGCGTCGAGGTCACGGGGTATTTGGCCTGTGAATGAAATCGGACAGGCGGTCCGGGCAAATGCGAGTGGAACTCATCGGCATGGTCTGGGTCTGTCCTTGCTCAGGTTGTCGGTATCTGGATAATGCCCGGCTTTTTCGTCGAATCGAACCCGTATTGCGCTTATGTCTTCTAGAACCCTGCTTTGCCTCATCGCCGCGTCCCTCTGTACCCCCGTGCTCGCCGACACCGTATGGATGAAGAACGGTGACCGCCTGAGCGGCAAGATCAAGGTATTCGACGGCGGCAAGCTGCTGCTGGAGACGCCCTATGGCGGTTCGATCGCCCTGGACTGGAAACAGGTGCAGACGCTGGAGAGCGACCAGGAACTGCTGGTCAAGCAGGACGCCTACTCCGGCGAGAAGGCCAAGTCGCTCAAGGCCGCCGAACCGGGCAAGGTGACCCTGGCCAACGGCGATGCGCCGAAGACCGTCGAGTTGGCCAGCATCGAGCAGATCATGAAGCCACGGCCGGTGGTCGAGGACTTCCTGTGGAAGGGCAATGTCGATGTGGCCATGGACTACAAGCGCGCCGAGAACAACACCGACGACTACGACGTCAGCTTCAAGACCACCGCCCGCCATGGCCGTTGGCGGCACAACGCAGAGGGCGAGTACAACCGCGAGACCAAGGACGACGTCACCACCACCAACAACTGGAGCGCCGAGTACGCCCTGGACCGCTTCATCACCGAGAAGTGGTTCTGGCAGGGGCGCCTGGAGTACAAGCGCGACCATATCGAGGACCTGGCGCGCCAGCGTACCGTCGGTACCGGCCCGGGCTACCAGTTCTGGGATGACGAACTGGGCGCGTTCTCGCTGGGTTCGCTGATCAATCGCACCGATTTCGAATACCGCGATGGCGGCAAGGACAACTTCTATGCCGCCGCTGTGAAGTGGGACTACAACCGCTACCTGATCGGCAAGAAGGTGGAGTTCTTCACCAACGGCGAGGTTGGCAAGCCGCTGGGTGGGGTGGCCGAGTACGCGCTGGATGCCGAGATGGGCCTGCGCTACAAGGTCACCGAGTGGGCCTCGCTCAACCTGAAGGCGGAAAAGGACCTGATCAAGGGCACCCGCGACAGCGACCTGGACAAGACCCGCTATACCGCCGGGTTTGGTGTTACCTGGTGAGTCGATCCGGTAGAGCGCTGTGCGTGCTCTTTGTAGGAGCGGCCTTGCGCCGCGAAAGGGCCGCAAGGCGGCCCCGGCGATGTCTGCCTCATCGCTGAGATCCTGGGGCTGCTATGCAGCCCTTTCGCGGCACAAGGCCGCTCCTACAGGGGTATGCGTAGATCTACACGGCAGCAGACCCAGTGGCAGACGCAGGTGATAATGCTTATCTTGTCACCCATCCAGTCCGCCGCCAGGAGCCTCTCCAGTGAGTACCAACGCCCTCCGCCCCGCCCGGGAACTGCTGCTCAAGGAATACCGTGGCGTTCTCTCGACCCACTCCAAGTCCATGCCCGGCTATCCCTTCGGTTCGGTGGTGCCTTACTGCCTGGACGCCGAGGGCCATCCGCTGATCCTCATCAGCCGTATCGCCCAGCACACCCACAACCTGCAGAAAGACCCCAAGTGTTCGCTGCTGGTGGGAGAGCGCGACGCCGAGGACGTCCAGGCAGTCGGGCGCCTTACGGTGATGGCCGAGGCGCGCAAGCTGACCGACGAAGCGGCCATCGAGGCTGCCGCGGCCCGCTACTACCGGTACTTCCCTGAATCGGCCAATTACCACAAGGCCCACGACTTCGATTTCTGGGTACTCCAGCCGGTACGTCACCGCTACATCGGCGGCTTCGGCGCAATCCACTGGCTCGATCAGGTGACCCTGGCCAACCCTTTCGCGGGTGAGGTTGAAAAAAGCATGATCGAGCATATGAACGATGACCATGCCAATGCCATTGAGCACTACGTAAAACTGGCAGGGTTGCCACGCTCGGCGCACATGGTCGGCATCGACAGCGAGGGTATGCACCTGCGTATTGGCCAGGGTATTTACTGGTTGCCTTTCCCCGCTTCCTGCAACACGCCGACACAAGTCCGTGAGGCCTTGGTTTTACTGGCACGCGCTGACAAGTGGCCGGATTCGACGCAAGCAGAGGGTTGAAAACAGGCGTCGAGGCATCCATCTGATGGTCTTACAGGAAGATTCTCTTCCGTCGAGGAACCCTTGATGCGTGCTTTTCTACTGCTGTTATTGCTTTTTCCCGTGCTGGAGCTGTTCGTCTTCGTCAAGGTCAGCGCGGCCATCGGTTTCTTTCCGGCGCTGCTGCTGATCATCGCCGGTTCCGCCCTGGGTGTGCTGGTGATGCGTGTGGCCGGTCTGGCCACCGCCCTGCGTGCCCGTGAGAGCCTGCAGCGCGGCGAACTGCCGGCTGAGGACATGTTCCAAGGCCTGATGCTCACCGTTGGTGGTGGTCTGTTGCTGTTGCCAGGCTTCATCAGCGATGTGCTGGGCCTGCTCTGCCTGTTGCCGTTCACCCGCCGCCTGGTTGCCGGAAAGCTGCGTCGTCGCGCCGAGGAACAGGCCCTGCGCCAGCGCGCGTTCCAGGATGACCCATTCCAGGCCCAGCCCCGCGATGGTGGCCATCGTCCGAACGTGATCGAGGGCGAGTACGAGCGCCGCGACAAGTAACCCGCGAAAAGGTCTCGGAATGCGTGGGAGCGGGCTTGCCCCGCGATGGGGCCGGTCGCCCTGATCGCGGGGCAAGCCCGCTCCCACGATGATTCTCACACCTTGTGAAAATTTTTCTGTAGCAAGCCTTGTAATCGAATATCCCGGCCTCATGTATGTGTCACCGCAAGGTTTCTGGTGGCGACACCAGACATGACATAGGTGGTTCGCCCTGTGCGGGCCACGCCCGGCAACGCCGGATCGAATCAACCCGCCGGTGTCGACACCGGCCGATGAAAACCACAATTTGGGAGAGATCGACAATGAAGCTTCGTCCTCTGCATGACCGCGTCGTCATCCGTCGCAGCGAAGAAGAATCGAAAACCGCTGGCGGTATCGTCCTGCCGGGTTCGGCCGCTGAAAAACCAAACCGCGGTGAAGTCGTTGCCGTCGGCACCGGTCGTATCCTGGACAACGGCGAAGTACGCGCGCTGGCCGTGAAAGTGGGTGACAAAGTGGTTTTCGGCCCTTACTCGGGCAGCAACACCGTGAAAGTCGATGGCGAAGACCTGCTGGTCATGGCCGAGAACGAAATCCTGGCCGTTATCGAAGCCTGATTTCCCCGACTTCCCGTTACTCCAAAGAATTCCAAGGATTAAACGATCATGGCTGCTAAAGACGTAAAATTCGGCGATTCCGCCCGTAAGAAAATGCTGGTTGGTGTCAACGTTCTGGCTGACGCGGTAAAAGCGACCCTGGGCCCGAAAGGCCGCAACGTGGTCCTGGCCAAGAGCTTCGGCGCGCCGACCATCACCAAGGACGGCGTTTCCGTCGCCAAAGAAATCGAACTGAAAGACGCCTTCGAGAACATGGGCGCCCAGCTGGTCAAGGAAGTCGCTTCCAAGGCCAACGACGCTGCCGGTGACGGCACCACCACCGCTACCGTCCTGGCCCAGGCCATCGTCAACGAAGGCCTGAAGGCCGTCGCTGCCGGCATGAATCCGATGGACCTCAAGCGCGGTATCGACAAGGCCACTGCTGCCGTTGTTGCCGAACTGAAAAACCTGTCCAAGCCATGCGCCGATTCCAAGGCCATCGCCCAGGTCGGCACCATCTCCGCCAACTCCGACAACTCCATCGGTGAAATCATCGCCGAAGCCATGGAAAAAGTCGGTAAAGAAGGCGTGATCACCGTTGAAGAAGGCTCGGGCCTGGAAAACGAACTGTCCGTCGTCGAAGGCATGCAGTTCGACCGTGGCTACCTGTCGCCGTACTTCGTCAACAAGCCGGACACCATGGTTGCCGAGCTGGAAGGCGCTCTGCTGCTGCTGGTCGACAAGAAGATCTCCAACATCCGCGAGCTGCTGCCAGTACTGGAAGCCGTTGCCAAGGCCGGCCGTCCGCTGCTGATCGTTGCCGAGGACGTCGAGGGCGAGGCCCTGGCCACCCTGGTGGTCAACAACATGCGCGGCATCGTCAAGGTTGCCGCGGTCAAGGCCCCGGGCTTCGGCGACCGCCGCAAGGCCATGCTGCAGGACATCGCCGTCCTGACCGGCGGTACCGTGATCTCCGAAGAGATCGGCCTGTCCCTGGAAACCGCCACCCTGGAGCACCTGGGTAACGCCAAGCGCGTGATCCTGTCCAAGGAAAACACCACCATCATCGACGGTGCTGGCGAAGAAGCCGACATCCAGGCTCGCGTCACCCAGATCCGCGCCCAGGTTGCCGACACCACTTCGGACTACGACCGTGAGAAGCTGCAAGAGCGTCTGGCCAAGCTGGCTGGCGGTGTTGCCGTGATCAAGGTCGGTGCTGGCACCGAAGTCGAGATGAAAGAGAAGAAAGCCCGCGTTGAAGACGCCCTGCACGCTACCCGTGCAGCCGTCGAAGAAGGCGTGGTGCCTGGCGGTGGCGTTGCCCTGGTTCGCTCCCTGGCTGCCATTGTCAACCTCAAAGGCGACAACGAAGACCAGAACGTCGGTATCGCCCTGCTGCGTCGCGCCGTCGAAGCCCCGCTGCGCCAGATCACTGCCAACGCCGGCGACGAGCCAAGCGTTGTCGCTGACAAGGTCAAGCAAGGTTCGGGCAACTTCGGCTACAACGCCGCTACCGGCGAATACGGCGACATGATCGAGATGGGCATCCTGGACCCAGCCAAGGTCACCCGTTCGGCCCTGCAAGCCGCAGCTTCGATCGGCGGTCTGATGATCACCACCGAAGCCATGGTTGCCGACCTGCCGGAAGACAAGCCAGCTGCTGGCATGCCTGACATGGGCGGCATGGGTGGCATGGGCGGCATGATGTAAGCCAGCCTTACCCCCTGCACCAAGAAAAAGCCCCGCCTAGTGCGGGGCTTTTTCGTTTGCCAGTTCTGGCGTTGTCGCAAGCGTGGGAGCGGGCTTGCCCCGCGATTGCTCATCAGACGGCGCGGTGTTCGGCCACCGGTGCCCTGGCAACGCCTCTGCGATACAGCACCAGGTAGTACGACCCCAGCCCGATCAACCAGCAGAACACCGCCGTCCACACGTTATGCGACAGGAAATGCGCGCCCTGCATCATCCGTCCGATCGACAGTACCGAGCCGGCCACGAAGGCCACCCCCAGCGCCACCCGTGCCAGGCGCGGACGGCGGTCGCGCAGCATGAAGAACAGGCCGAACAGACAGAACCCGGTCGCGGCATGCCCACCCGGCCAGCACAATCCGGGCTTGTCGGTGGCAGGGCGCGGCTCCAGCAGCTTGCTGTAGGTCTCCTTGCCGCCGAACTGGGTCAGGCTCCAAGGGCATTGCACCTGGGTCACCTTCTTCAGCGGCGTGACGAAGGCGGTCGACAGCCCCAGCGCCAACACCAGGCAACCCAGCTCGCGGCGCCAGCCCAGCAGCCGCTGCCAGAAAAAACTCAGGGCGAAGCCGACCACGGCCAGCAGCCCGAAGACGATCACGCCCTGCTTGACCCGGTCATGCAGGATGGTCTCCAGCAGGTAGCTGTGGCGACCGATGAACTGACTGGCAACCGGGTCGTAGAACAGGTTGGCCACATCCATGTCCAGCGATGTCCATTCGAGCAGGATCAAGGCCACGGCGGTGACGAAAGGGATGCCCAGGTACAGCCACGGGTTGATCGGGCGAGGGCGCACGGATGCCTGCATGGTGACTCCAGAGGATGGAAAAGACCGTGCATTGTCAGGTGCCCGCTATCCTGAGTGCGTGAATGATCGGTGAAAAAACTGTCAAGTTCGGAGATTTCGAGCCAGGGCATGGCACCATGCAGGCATTGGCCGTAAGCTGCGCCTGCCGCGCCCGGCGAAGCGCCGCACAGGAGACCTCGATGCGCATTCTTTTGGTTGAAGACAACCGCGATATTCTGGCCAACCTGGCCGACTACCTCGGCATGAAGGGCTACACCGTCGACTGTGCCCAGGATGGCCTGTCCGGCCTGCACCTGGCCGCGACCGAACACTACGACCTGATCGTGCTCGACATCATGTTGCCGGGCATCGATGGCTATACGCTGTGCAAGCGTCTGCGCGAGGATGCTCGGCGCGACACGCCGGTGATCATGCTCACCGCCCGCGACCAGCTGGACGACCGTCTGCAGGGCTTCCGCTCGGGCGCGGACGATTACCTGCTCAAGCCGTTCGCGCTATCCGAACTGGCGGCGCGCATCGAGGCCGTGCTGCGCCGCGCCCAGGGTGGAGGGCGGCGTACCTTGCAGGTCGCCGACCTGAGCTACGACCTCGATACCCTGGAGGTGACCCGCCAGGGGCGCCTGCTCAAGCTCAACCCGGTCGGCCTGAAGCTGCTGGCCGTGTTGATGCAGAAGAGCCCTCATGTGTTGCGTCGGGAAGTACTCGAGGAAGCGCTGTGGGGCGACGACTGCCCGGACAGCGACAGCCTGCGCAGTCACGTCCACCAGTTGCGCCAGGTGATCGACAAGCCGTTCGACAAGCCCCTGCTGCATACCGTCCATGGCGTCGGCTATCGCCTCGCCGAGGGTCGCGATGGAGTTTAAGCAGAGCCTTGCCCAGCGCATCATCATCGCATTCGCGTTGATGAGCGCGCTGGTGGCCGGGGCCTTCGCCTTCGGCATCGTCGCCACGGTGCACCTGGTCGAGGAACGCTTGATCTCCTCGGTGCTCGGTGGCGATCTGCAGCGCCTGCTGCGCATGGACAGCGTCAGCGACTGGAGCCACCGGCCACGCCCCGACCAGCTGTTCTATTTCAGTGGCGGGCGCGATGACTTCGAGTTGCCCAAGGACCTGCGTCACCTGGATGCGGGCTTCCACGAGGTGTTTCGCGACCAGCTTTCGTACCATGCCATGGTCGAGATCGTCGACGGGCGGCGCTATGTGCTGCTGCAGGACCAGAGCGATTTCGAGGAGCGCGAGCGGGTGCTGTTCGCCGTGGTGGTGGTCGGCTTCGTGCTCAGCCTGGCCCTGGCGGTGATCCTCGGCTGGTTGCTGGCGCGGCGGGTGATGGCGCCGGTGATCCGCCTGGCGCGCCAGGTGCGCCACCGTGACCAGTTGCTGGGCCTGGCGCCGCCGTTGGCGCCGGACTACGCGGCGGACGAGGTCGGCCAGCTGGCTGTCGCCTTCGACGATACCTTGGGGCGCCTGCGTGATGCCCTGACTCGTGAGCGGCTGTTCACCAGCGATGTCAGTCATGAGCTGCGCACGCCGTTGATGGTCCTGGCGACCTCGTGCGAGCTATTGATGGAAAACCCCGGCCTCGATGGGCGGGCGCGCAGCCAGGTCGAACGCATTGCACGGGCAACCGAGGAAATGCGCGAACTGGTGAAGACCTTCCTGATGCTTGCCCGTGCCCAGCGCGATGAAGGTGCCGTCGCTTCACGGGCAAGCTTGCGCGAGGTGGGCGACGATCTGATAGGGGTATGGCGTGACACCATCGAACAGAAGGGGCTGGCGCTTTACTACGATGGTCGAGTCAGTGCCAGCCCGGTGCTGTACAACGCCACGTTCCTGCAGTCGGTGATGGGTAACCTGCTGCGTAACGCGGCGCACTACACCGACAGCGGTTACATTCGCCTTAGCCTGGAAGCCAATGGCTTCAGTGTCGAGGACAGTGGCGTGGGGATTCCGGAGGAGCAGCGCGAGGCGATGTTCCGGCCGTTCGTGCGGGGCGATGAGCGCCGTGGCGAGGGCCTGGGCCTGGGCTTGTCGCTGGTGCAACGCATCTGTGACGACCAGGGCTGGCGCGTTACCCTGACCGCGACGCTGCCCCATGGCTGCCGCTTCCAGGTCGACCTGAGCCAGGGCACGAAAGTGGTGCAGGACGGTGAAGGCCGGGATGGGCTATTGGATCCTGATTAACGTCCTGTAACACCTGCATTTGACGCTGACAGATTTTTCACATCGACATGACCTGATTCCAACGCTTGCCTACCTAAGGTGAGCGCACTGGAGTCAGGAGATGTCCAATGCGTAGCCCCATCAAACTCGAATTCTCGGACAAGTACGACCGCAATCACGCCCGGGAATACTTCCTCAAGCATCAGGATGGCCTGGCTCGACGCCTTTCCCACCAGCGTGACGAGCAACTGGCCCGCCGCGCCCTGGCGCTGGCCGGTGAGCCTGGCCTGGTGCTCGACCTGCCCTGCGGCGCCGGACGGTTCTGGCCGCTGCTGGCCGAAAAGGCCAACCGCGTGATCATCGGTGCCGACAATTCGGCGGCGATGATCGAGACAGCCTGTGCGTCACAACCGCCAGAGGTGGTTGCGCGGGTACGCCCCTTGCAGACTTCCGCGTTCGCCATCGACCTGCCGGACAACGCGGTCGACAGCATCTTTTGCATGCGCCTGTTCCACCATATCGGTGATCCGGCCCATCGGAAGACAATTCTTTCGGAGTTTCAACGAGTTAGCCGCGACAGCGTAATCCTTTCACTGTGGGTGGATGGCAATTTCAAGGCCTGGCGCCGCCGCAAGCTCGAAGCCAGGCGCAGTGCCCGGGCCGCGCAGGACAGCTACCAGAACCGCTTCGTGTTACCGGCGGCTACAGTTGAAGAAGAATTTGTGTCAGCGGGATTCAGAATTCAGGAACGACTCGACTTTCTGCCGTTCTATGCCATGTGGCGAGTGTACGTATTGCGCAAGGGGTAATGAGTGATGGCGGTAGCCCAGAATCAGTCCAGGCAGTTCGACTACTACTGGCAGCAGCAGGGGGAGTGGGTCGAGGAGCCCAACCAGCGGCGTGGTGGCGAAAGTGGCGTGCAGCGCCTGAGCGACGGTGATGGCCATCTGCTGTATGCCAAACGTCAGGTCGGGCACATCTACCGCAGCCTGCTGCATCCGTTCGGGCGCCCCACGGTGTTGCGCGAACTCGATGCGCTGAACAGTTTCGAGCAACTGGGCGTGCGGGTACCGCGAATCGTCTATGCCGGGGCCGAGCGCGATGCGGATCATCAGTGGCGGGCGTTGCTGGTCAGCGAGGCGCTAGATGGCTTCGTCGACCTCGATGCCTGGCATGCCTCCGGGGCCCGCGAGCATTACCCGCAGGCGGTGCACGAACGCATGCTCAAGGACCTCGCTGACAACCTGGCGCGCATGCACCTGGGGCATTGGCAGCATGGCTGCCTGTACGGCAAGCATGTGTTCGTCAAGGTACTGGGCGAGGGCGAGCAGGCGCGTGTGGAAGTGGCGTTGCTGGACCTCGAGAAATGCCGGCGGCGGATCAGTTGCCAGCGGGCGGCCTATAACGACCTGCGGCAGTTGCGCCGCCACTCGTCGTTCAACGAGGCGGAATGGCAGACCTTGCTCTATTTTTACCAAATGGCGTTTGGCAGCGCGGTCAAAGGTTTAGAGCAATGAAACTAGAAATCGCTCGAGCTTTATTCCTGGTCGCGGCGTTGGCGGTGACCACGGCGGCGGCGGCGGCCTGGGAGCAGCCGCGGCCTACGGTCTTCAGCAAGGCTGAGGTCGGTGGGGTGTGTCCGTTACCACGGGTGGCCAGGGAAGAGCGGGGGCGGGCTGAGCCGGATCATGATCTTCTGTTGTTCTTGTTTGGGATGAGGCAGGGGTTGCGGCCGTTTGGTTGACGTGGGTTATGTGTTTTGCGCCAGGGGTTTGTTTATGGATCTCTGGCGTTTGTTTATTTGGGGTTCGTAGTTGGTTGGTTGGTTGGTGTTTTGTTTTTGAAGTTGTATGCGCATTCATTTGCGATGTCGACGCTTATTCACCTTTCCGCCCTTACGGCGGGTAACTTTTTGAAGGATCAAAAAGTCACCAAAAAATCCTCGCTCCATTCATCCGGCCCTACGCTTCGCTCCGGGTCCCCTCACTCCGGCCTTGCTCCCGGGAGGACCGCGCTGCAGGGCCCATCCTGGGCCCCAGCGCTTGACGGGCATCCATGCCCGTCACCTCCCTCCGCAAGTCCTGCGTTCGGCCTCCTGAAGTCGCGAAGTTACGAGCGGCGCCTGGACTTGCGCAGCTGTCGCTAGTTTAAACTTAATTCATCTCTCGATCGCATCGCGGGGCAAGCCCGCTCCCACGCAATAGTCGCCGTGATATAAAACCCTGTAGGAGCGGGCTTGCCCCGCGAATGGGTCGGAACAATTAGTACATAACTAACTGTCAAATAAATAACTTTGAATTTCTTGCTCTTGCTCTTGCTCTTGCTCTTGCTCTTGCTCTTACTCTTGCTCTTGCTTCTAAGCACGCGGTAGTTCAGGCAACACCAATTGCGACTTCAGGAGGCCGAGCGGAGTTCTTGCGGAGGGAGGTGACGGCCATGGATGGCCGTCAAGCGCTGCGCCCCAGGATGGGGCGTTCAGCGCGGTCCTCCCGGGAGCAAGAACGGAGCGAGGGGACCCCGGAGCGCAGCGTAGGGGCCGGATGAATGGAGCGAGGATTTTTTGGTTCCTTTTTGATCCTTCAAAAAGGGACCCGCCGTAAGGGCGGAAAGGTGACTATGCGTCACCATCGCCAATGAATGCGCATACAAAACCAAAAACAATCACCCACGAACACCAACCCCTCCCTTATGCGCCAAAACACTATAAATACAAGGCAAAACAAACAACGTAAACAACGTCCCAACCGACATCCCGGTAGCAATCACCATCCCGATATCAAACCGGCTGACCGCCCCGGCCCCAGAGGCCAAAATCAAGGGCACCATGCCAAACACCATGGCCGCCGTGGTCATCAGCACCGGCCGCAGGCGAATCGCGGCAGCTTCCTCGATCGCCTCCCGTACCCCAAGCCCCCGCTCATCCCGTAGCTGATTGGCAAACTCGACAATGAGAATCCCATGCTTGGTGATCAGCCCGATCAGGGTCACCAACCCCACCTGGGTATAGATGTTCATGCTCGATACCCCCAGGAACAAGGGCAACAACGCCCCGCAGATCGACAACGGCACCGTCACCAGAATCACCAGCGGATCCCGAAAACTCTCGAACTGCGCCGCCAGCACCAGGAAGATGATCGCCAGCGCCAGGCCGAAGGTCACCCACAACGCGCTGCCCTCCTGGACGAATTGCCGCGCCGTCCCGGCATAGTCCAGCGAGAACCCCTCGGGCGCCTCCTCGCGAGCGATGGCGCGCACGGTTTCCAGGGCCTCGCCCATGCTCACCAGCGGCACCCCCTGGATGATCGCTGAGTTCAACTGCTGGAACTGGTTGAGCTGGCGCGGCCGGGCGCGGTCGCTGAGGGTGATCAGGGTCGCGAGCGGCAGCAGCTGGCCCTGCTCGTTCTTCACGTAGTAGTTATTTAGCCAGCCAGGGTTGGCCCGGTATGGGCGCTCGACCTGGGCGATGACCTTGTAGCTGCGGCCTTCGAGGGTGAAGCGGTTGATCTCGGCCTCGCCCAGCAAGGTCGCCAGGGTGCTGCCCAGGGTGTCCATCGACACCCCCATCTGCGCCGCCTTGGCGCGGTCGATGTCGATCACCACCTCAGGCTTGTCGAAGGCCAGATCGATGTCGAGGAAGGCGAACTTGCCCGACGCCTGGGCGCGCTCCTTGACCCGCTGGGCCACCTCCAGCAGGGCCGGGTAGTCACCGGCGGTGTTGATCACCAGCTGGAACGGCAGGCCCTCGCCGGTGCCGGGCAGCGACGGCAGGTTGAAACCGAAGATCTGCAGGCCGCCGATCTGCTCAAGCTCGGCCTGCACCAGCGGCAACAACTGCATCTGCGTACGCTCGCGCTCGTTCCAGGGCTTGAGCAGGAAGCCGCCGATCCCGCTCTGCACACCGTTGAAACCGTTGATCTGGAACGACGAGTAGTACTCGGGGAAGCGCTTGAAGATCGGCGTGAACTGGTCGGTGTAGGCGTTGAGGTAGTCCAGGTTGGCGGTCTGCGGCGAGCTGCTCATCATGAAGATCACCCCCTGGTCCTCCTCCGGCGCCAGTTCGTTGCGGGTGAACATCAGCAAGACCGGAATCAGGCACAGGATCAGCACGGCGAACACCAGCACCACCGGGCGGCTGTTCAGGGTGCCGTGCAGCAGGCGCTGGTAGCGCACCTTGAGCGCGTCGAAAATCAGGTCCAGGCGGTGGGCCAGGCCACTGGGGTTCTGCTCGTGGCGCAACAGCAGGGCGCACATCATCGGCGACAGGGTGAGGGCGACGATGCCGGAGATGACCACCGCTCCGGCCAGGGTCAGGGCGAACTCCTTGAACAAGGCACCGGTCAGCCCGGTGAGAAAGCCGATGGGCGCGTACACCGCGGCCAGGGTGATGGTCATCGACACCACCGGCAGGGCGATCTCGCGGGCACCTTCCAGGGCCGCGTCGAAGGGCGTCTTGCCCTCCTCGATATGACGGTGGATGTTTTCCACCACGACGATCGCGTCGTCCACCACCAGGCCGATGGCCAGCACCATGGCCAGCAGCGTCAGCAGGTTCAGCGAGTAGCCCATCATCTGCATGAAGAACAGCACGCCGATCATCGACAGCGGGATGGTCACCACCGGGATCACCACCGAGCGCAGGGCTCCGAGGAACAGGAACACCACGACTATGACGATCAGCACTGCTTCGCCGAGGGTCTTGATCACCTCGTCGATGGACGCCTGGATGAACAGGGTGGCGTCGTAGGCGATGGACACCTTGAGGCTCGAAGGCAGTTCCTCTTCCAGCTGCGGCATGATCCGTCGCACTTCCTTGATCACCTCCAGCGGGTTGGCCGCAGGCGTCGCCTTGATGCCGATGTACACCGACGGCGTGCCGTCGAACGAACTGACCGTGTCATAGTTTTCCGCGCCCATTTCCACCCGTGCCACGTCGCCCAGCAACACCCGGCTGTCGCCGCTGGTCTTGACCGGCAGGGCGGCGAAGGCCTCGGCGGATTTCAGCTCGGTGGTGGCGTTGATGCTGGTGACCACGTACTCGCCCTTCACCTCGCCGGCGGCGGAGAGGAAGTTGTAGCGGCGCACGGCGTTGGTCACGTCCACCGCCGACAGGCCGAAGCCGGCCAACTTCACCGGGTCGATCCAGATGCGCATGGCGAACACCTGGTTGCCGAGGATCTCGGCCTCGGCCATGCCCGGCAGGGTGGCCAGCTTGGGCTGGATGACCCGGGACAGGTAGTCGGTGATCTGCGGGTTGCTCATCTCGTTGCTGTAGAAGCTGATGTACATCAGCGCCGAGGCATCGGCGGCCTCCTTGCTCAGCACCGGGTCCTCGGAGTCCTGGGGCAGCTTGTTGCGCACCTCGTTGGCCTTGGCCAGCAACTGGGTGAACAGGCGGTCGGTGTCGGCGCCGATCCGCGCGTAGACCGAAATGATCGAGAAGTTCTGCCGGCTCACCGAGGTCATGTAGTCGATGCCGTCGGCGCTGGCCAGGCTCTGCTGCAAGGGCTGGGTGATGTAGCCCTGGATGGTCTCGGCATTGGCCCCGGGGTAGGCGGTGGTCACGGTGATCAGGGCGTTTTCCATCTGCGGGTACTGGCGGATCTGCAGCTTGCTCCAGGCCTGCAGGCCGAGCAGCAGGATCAGCAGGCTGACCACGCAGGCCAGCACCGGGCGGCGGATGAACGGGTCGGTGAACGCCATGGCCGCCTCCCGTTCACTTCGCGCCGGGCGCGGCGGGCTTGAGGGCGGTGTCGGCGCTGATGCGGATCGCCGCGCCGGGCGTCAGCTTGAGCTGGCCGGCGGTGACCACCTGATCGCCAGCCTGCAGCCCTTTGAGCACCACGACCCAGCCCTCGCGGCGCTCGCCGGTCTGCACGGTGAGCTGCTCGGCGATCAGCTGCGGCTGGCCGTTGGCGTCACGCTGGGGCTGGCCGTCCTCGCCCTTTTTCTCGCTGACCCGGTACACCGAGTTGCCATAGAGGGTGTAGGTGATGGCGTTCTCCGGCACCACCACCTGCGGCTGCGGGTCGGGCAACAGCACTTGCAGGCTGGCGAACATGCCCGGCAGCAGCTTGCCATCGGGGTTGGCCAGGGTGGCACGGACCAGCAGGTTGCGGGTGCTTTCCTCGACCTTGGGGTTGATCGCGCTGAGGCTGGCGGGGAAGGTCTGCTCGGGATAGGCGGCCACCTGTGCCAGCACCCGCTGGCCGAGGCTCAGGTGCGGCAGCGCCTGCTCGGGCACATTGAAATCGACGTAGAGGCTGGACAGGTCCTGCAGGGTGGCGATCACCGTGCCGCTGGCCAGGTAGGCGCCGACGTCCACCTGGCGGATGCCGATGGTGCCGCTGAACGGGGCACTGATGCTCTTTTTCGCCAGCGAGGCCTTGAGCTGTTCGACCACCGCCTGGTTGCGCCGGTACTGGGTGGTGAGGCGGTCGAACTCGCCGCGGGAGATGGCTGAATCACCGACCAGCTGGCTGCCCCGACCGAAGTCGACCTTGGCCAGCCCCAGGTCGGCCTGGGCGGTGCCGAGCAGGGCGGTCTCCTGGTCGCTGTCCAGTTGCAGCAACAACTGGCCGGCCTTCACCTGTTGCCCGGACTCGAAGTGCAGGGACTTCACCGTGCCGGCGACTTCCAGGCTCAGCTCCACGCCTTGATAGGCCTTGAGGCTGCCGACCGCCGGCAGGCGCTCCTGCCACTGGCGCAGCTCGGCCTGGGCCGCGGCCACGCTTACCGGCGGCCGGGGCTGCGAGAACATCTGCACCTGCTGGTAGATGGAAAAGGCCTTGATGCCCCCCAGGATCAACACGATCAGCAGGACGACGGCCAACATGATCAGCATGCGGCGGCGCAACATGGTCCGGTTCCCTGGATGTGGGTTTGTTATTCACTGGGCACGACCACGGGCGATCTGGCCCACGTGCGGTGGGGGAAAGTATTGTCGGTTTTTGCGAAAAGGGGAGGGATAAACTTGTGCCGGCCAAATCGCGGGGCAAGCCCGCTCCCACGTCGTGGGAGCGGGCTTGCCCCGCGATGGCTTTTACGACAAATCAGACCAGATGCAGGTGATTGTCCCAGAAGCCCGAAGGCAGGTTCATCGGCTGGCCGATCAGCTCCGCCTTGCGGCAATCGTAGAACCGGCAACGCCCCTGCCCGGAGGTGACGACGAAGCCATCCTTCACTGCCCCGACCCCGGCGCAATCGGGCATCGGCGCATCGAGTTTCACCGCGCCGCTGTCCAGGTCCCAGATGAACAGGCGATTGGCCCGTGGCGCGGTCAAGGCCACCAGGCGCAGGTCGCTGTGAATCGCGACGCTGGCGGTGTACTGGGCCATCGACTGCAGCTGGCGCTCCGGCACCGGGAAGGCCTTGAACGGCTCGCCAGGACGCTTGATCGCCAGCAGCTCGGCGGTCTCTTCCGAGCCACCCATGAACTGCTGGCAGGCGGCGATGGTGCCATCGTCGCCCACTGCCAGGTGGCGCACGCTGTTCATCTGCTGGGCCAGGGTCTCCTTGCTCAGCAGGGTGCCGTCGCGCTGCATCAGTACCAGGCTCGGCTCCATCGCGTCGAGGTTCATTTCCACCCGACTCTCGGCCTCGGTGCGGATACCGCCGTTGGCCACCACCAGGGTCTCGCCATCGGGCAGCCAGGCCACCTCATGAGGGCCAATGCCGTGGGTGGAAAGCTCGCCGCTGTGCACCAGGCGTTCGCCTTCGAACCGATAGACGCCCAGGACGCCGCGGCCGGGATCGGTGGTGTCGTTCTCGGTGGTGTACAGCCACTCGCCATCCTTGTGGATCACCGCATGGCCGTAGAAGTGCCGCTGCGCTTGCGAGGCGAGGGTCTGCAGCAGCCGGCCGTCGCGCAGGTCGACCAGGTAGCTCTCGGTACCGGGCCGGCGCGCGACGAACAAGGCGATCGGCAGCGTCGGGTGGTTGATGATCGCATGGCAACGCTGGGCCACCTGGGTGCTGAACACCTGGGTGCCGTCCAGGCGGAAGCCGACGGCATAGTGCTTGCCGTCGCCGTCGTCGCGCGCCGACAGCAGCAAGGGTTCGCTGCCCTTGCCGCGGAACAGGCTCCAGCCGCCCAGGGTCAGGGCGCTGAGCAACACGCTACCGAGTTTCAGGGCCTGGCGTCGCAGCATGATCAGTCACCGTCGTTGGCATTGAAGCCCAGCTGGATGTTCAACGCCTTGGCCAGCTCGCCTTCGTGCAGGCGGTGGACGACGTTGAGCGCGTCGTAGATCTGGTTGAGGGTCTGCTTGCCGGTGTCGTCGGCAAGCAACTCGCCCAGGGTCTTCTGGTTGTCGGCCAGCAGCTTGATCGCCGCAGCGTAGGCATCGTCGACCTTTTGCGCCAGTGCCGCCTGATCCTTGCCCAGCAGGCCGCGCAAGCCCTGGTTGTCGACCCCGACCCAAACGGTCTGGGCGGCCTTGAGCGAGGCTTCCAGGCTCTTGATCGACGAGTGGCTGCGCCAGGCCTCGGCCTGCAGCGGCTGCGCGATCCCCTTGCTCTGCCGGCCCATCGGCGCGCCGAGTTTCTTCTTCAGGGTGTCCAGGGCGGTGACCTGGGCCCGCAGCAGGTCGGCGATCGCCTCGTGGGAGTCGGCGTAGCGCTGGTTGGGGAACTTGGTCATTTGCGACAGCATGCCGTCGGTGCTGTTCCAGCCCTTGAGGATCTCCTCGGCCAGGGCCTTCTGGTGTTCACCGATGGCCACCAGCAGCGGGCAGTAGCGGGCCTTCTGCTCGGCGCTGGCGATGTCCGGCTTGCTGTCGAACAGGATGTATTCGTAGGCCGACAGGCCACGCACCACCACGCTGGCCTTGCCCAGCGACTCGGCGGTGACCGCCTGTTCGCCGTTGACCAGCTGCTCGACCTGGCGACCGACCAGGTTCTTCTTGTCGGGCCAGAACTGTACCTGCCAAGGGCGGTTACCCTCGGCCAGCGGGCCGACCAGCAGCGGCTGCAGCTCGGCCCAGGCCTTCTGCGCGTCGAGGAAGTCGGCGCGGGCGGTCTCCAGGGACTGTTTGCCTTCGCAGTAGGCTAGGGCGCTGGCGGCCAGCTGCCGGTCGGCCTCGACCCAGCGGCTGTAGGTCGGCAGGATCACCTGCTTGGCGATGGCCGCGGAGGTCACTGCCTGCGGATCTTGCGGCGAGCAGGCGCCGAGGGCGAGGGCGGCGAGGCTGGTGAACAACAGTTTGGGTCGGAACATGCCCGGCTCCTTGTGCGGTTTAAAGGGAATTCAGGAACGCCAGCAGCGCGGCACGCTGCTCGGCATTGAAGGTCAGTACGTGATCGCGCGCCGCCTGGGCCTCGCCACCGTGCCAGAGCACGGCTTCGAGCAGGTTGCGGGCGCGACCGTCGTGGAGGAACTGGCTGTGGCCGCTGACGGTTTCGCTCAGGCCGATGCCCCACAGCGGTGGGGTGCGCCAGTCCTGGCCATTGGCGGCGAATTCGGTGCGCTCGTCGCTCAGGCCTGGGCCCATGTCGTGCAGCAGCAGGTCGCTGTAGGGGCGGATCACCTGGCCGGCCAGTTCCGGCTCGGACGCATCGGCGGCGGTGGTGAACTGCGGCGTGTGGCAACCCTGGCAGCCCGCCTGGTAGAACAGGTTCTTGCCCGCGAGCACCTGCGGCGCATCGACGTTGCGCCGCGCCGGCACGGCGAGGTTGCGGGTGTAGAAAGTGACCAGACGCAGGATGTTGTCGCTGACTTCCTTCTCGCCACCCTGGCCGTCGCCGTTGGGCGCGGCCAGGCAATCGACCTGCGCCGCGGTGCAGTCGTCCTTTGGCAGCAGGGTGGTGGTCAGGCCCATGTCGCCGGCGAAGGCGTGCACGTTCTGCTGGTTGACGTTGGGCTGCCCGGCCTTCCAGCCGAAGCGGCCGATCACGGTCTTGCCCTGGGCGTCGTCCCAAACTCGGTTGGCGCGGCCGCGAATACCGTCGCGGTTGAGGTCGTCCGGGTCCTCCTTGGCCAGCAGGTCGGCCTCGGGGATGGCTTCGAGCAGGCCCAGGCCGATCATCGGCGGGGCGACCCGAGCCGAGAAGCGGGTGTCCGGGTGCAGTGGGCCGTAGCCGAGCTGGGTGATCTGCAGGGTCGGGCGGCGCAGTTCGACCTGGTGGCCGTCCTTGAAGGTGACGCTGTGGTTGTCGTAGCTCACCCGCACCTTGCCTTCCGGGGCCACGCCGGGGATGGCCATGTCCTGCAGCTGGGTGCCGTAGACCGGTTCGGGGACCACGCCCAGGCGCTCGATCTCGCGGGCGTAGTAGGGCTGGTCGGGGATCGACAGGCGCACCAGCATCGACACCGCGTTGCTGTCGTCCGGCTCCGGCGGATGGCCGCGACCGTCGCGCACGTGGCAGTTCTGGCAGGCGTTGGTGTTGAACAACGGGCCGAGGCCATCGCGGGCGGTGGTGGTGGAGGGGGCGATCACCCAGGGGTTGCGAAAGAAGCTGTTGCCCACGGCGAAATCCAGGCGCCGCTCGGGGGTGAGGTTGGCCGAGGGCAGAGAATAGGCGTTGCGGTCGCTGCGTTGCACCGTGGCCTTGCCGCCGGAGAGGGCTTCGCCGGGCTCGGCCTGGGTGAAACGCGGAGCGTCGTCACAGGCGGCGAGGGCGAGGGCCAGCAGCAGGGGGCTTAGGCGGAGCAAGGACATCGAGGATCCTGGGCATGGGCGAAAAACCGGCGTGCAAGCTTATCAGGCCGGGGGTGTTTGAATAAGAGCAATTTGCAATTGCTGGATGAAATCCATGTCAGCTGGCCACGGTGCCTGTAGGAGCGGCCTTGTGCCGCGAAAGGGCCGCGAAGCGGCCCCAGCAATCTTTGCGTCAACACCGAAACCCTGGGGCCGCTTCGCGACCCTTTCGCGGCACAAGGCCGCTCCTACAAGGGGGCGGTGGTGTTGCTGGAAAACAAAAAGGCGGCCCGAAGGCCGCCTCTGCTGAACCGCGACGCTGATCAGAACTCGTGATCGGCGGTATCCGGGTTCAGGTTGTCGATGCCCAGCTTGCCCGCGGCCTGCTCGATCGCGCCGGTCTGCTTGACCAGCGAGGCGATGGCGTCACGCACGATCTGGTTGCCGGCGGCGTTGTCGGCGGCGATCAGCTGGTCGTAGTGCTCGCCCTTGAGGGCGTGGTCGACGATCACCTGGATCTTGGCCTCGGTGGCTTCCAGGTCGGCCTTGAGGGTGGCGTCGGTGGCCGGGTCGGCCTTGGCCACCAGCGACGACAGGCTCGGGCCGCTCAGCTTGGTGCCGTCGACACGGGTGTACTCGCCCAGGTAGACGTTGCGGATGCCCTTGGCGTCGTAGAAGTGCGAGTAGTGGGTGTTGTCGCTGAAGCAGTCGTGCTCGTCTTCCGGCGAGTTGGCTTCCAGCGAGACCTTCATGCGCTCGCCGGCCAGTTCGCCCAGCGACAGGCTGCCCATGCCGAACAGCATCTTGCGCAGGCCGTCGTTGGCCGGCTCGCCTTCGAGGGTGGCGCGGTAGTTGTCGGCGACGTTCGGCGCCCAGTTGCCGACCATCTCTTCGAGGTCCTTGACCAGCAGGTCGGTGACCGCTTTCAGGTAGGCGCGGCGACGGTCGTTGTGGCCGCCCGTGGCGCCCTTGCCCTCCAGGTAGTCGGAAGCCGGGCGGTTGCCCGCGCCCGGGCCGGTGCCATTGAGGTCCTGGCCCCAGAGCAGGAACTCGATGGCGTGGTAGCCGGTGGCGACGTTGGCCTCCGAGCCGCCCAGCTCGTTGAGGGTGGCGAGCTTCTCGGGGGTGATGTCCTTGACGTCGATCTTGTCTTCGCCGACCTGGATCTCGGTGTTGGCGATGATGTTGGCGTTGGCCGCCGGGTTGCCCAGGGCGTGCTCGTAGCTCTTGTCGACGTAGTCGATCAGGCCTTCGTCCAGGGGCCAGGCGTTCACCTGGCCTTCCCAGTCATCGATGATGGTGTTGCCGAAGCGGAACACTTCGCTCTGCAGGTACGGCACGCGCGAGGCGACCCAGGCGTCACGGGCGGCCTTCAGGGTCTGGTCGTTGGGCTTGGCCAGGAACGCGTCGACGGCGGTCTGCAGTTGCTTGGCGGTGCTCAGCGAGTCGCTGTACACGGCATGGACCATGTCGGCGTAGTGCTTGACCACGGCCTTGGCGGCCGCTTCATCGACAGCCCCCGGCGCTGCGGCGGTGGTGCTGGCGGCGGCAGGTGCCTGGGCTTGCGGTGCGGCGGCCTTGTCGTCCTTGCCTTCGCCGCAACCGGCGAGAGCGATGGCGATGGCCAGCAGACTGGCGGAGGCCAGAGGCATTCGAATCATTGTTGGTTTCCTGCGTCGTGTGGTTGGACCAAGGGTGGACCGTGCGCCGTGGCACGCGAAACCGCCACATCATGCGAAAGATTTGCATTTGCTGTAAAGAGTCGGGCGCGCATTTCATGCAAACGCCCGTTCGCGGTGCATCGCCAAGATCGGCGGGGGCTTACAGGGCGGAAACCTGGTTGCGTTGCGCCTGCTTGAGGAAACTGGTCAGTTCGCGCGCGGACAACGGCTTGCTGTAGTGGTAGCCCTGACCCTCGTGGCAGCCCTGGGCGATGATGTAGCTCTCCTGCTCGGCGGTCTCGACGCCTTCGGCGATCACCTGCATGCCCAGGCTCTTGCCCAGCTGGATGATGGCGCGAACGATGGTGGCGTCGTCGTCATCGTCGAGCAGGTCCTGGACGAAGCTCTTGTCGATCTTGATCTTGTCCAGCGGCAGCGATTTCAGGTAGCTGAGCGAGGAATAGCCGGTGCCGAAGTCGTCGATGGCGATCAAGGCGCCGGAGCGGCGCAGGCTCAGCAGGTGCTGGGCGGCGGTGCTGATGTCTTCCATCAGGCCAGTCTCGGTGACTTCCAGTTCCAGGCTGCGCGGCGGCAGGCGGTAGGCCTGCAGCAGGTTGTTGACCACCCGCGGCAGCTCGTTGTGGTGCAGTTGCACGGTGGACAGGTTGACTGCCATGCGCAGTTCGCTGAAGCCCTGGTCATGCCATTCGCGCAGTTGTCGGCAAGCCTGGTCGAGCACCCATTCGCCGATGCTGATGATGCTGCCGTTCTGTTCGGCCAGGGGGATGAACTGGTCGGGCGGGACCATGCCCAGCTCCGGGTGCTGCCAGCGCAGCAGCGCCTCGACGCCGACCACGCGGTGGTCGCGGTAGCTGATCTGCGGCTGGTACACCAGGTACAGCTGGTTGCGCGGCAGGGCTTCGCGCAGGTCTTTTTCCAGCTCGCGGCGGCGGCGCATTTCGCTGTCGACGCTGGCGATGTAGAACTGGTAGCGGTTGCGCGAGCGGGCCTTGGCCAGGGTCATGGTCTGCTCGGCCTTCTGCAGCAGCTTTTCGGTGCTGTCGCCGTCCTCGGGGAACAGGGTGATGCCGATGGTGGCGCGCAGGCGGATCTGCTGGTGGTCGAGGTCGAAGGGCGCCTCGAGGTCGTCGAGGATGCTCTGGGCCAGTTCGGCGGCTTCGTAGGGCTGTTCGATGTTGGCCTGGACCAGGGCGAACTGGTCGCCGCCCAGCCGGGCCAGGGCGCCGAGGCGGCCGCTGTGGGCGCGCAGGCGGTCGGCCAGGGCCAGCAGCAACTGGTCGCCGACCTGATAGCTGAACTGCTCGTTGATGCCCTTGAAATCGTCCAGGCCCACGCACAAGACGGCGACGCGGCGTTGCAGGCGGCCACCGTCGTCCAGGATCTTGTCCAGTTGCTGCTGCAACTGCTGGCGGTTGGGCAGGCCGGTGAGGAAGTCGTACTGGGCCATGCGCTGCAGGCTGTTCTCGGCCTCGTGGCGCAGGTGGGTGTTGCGTTCGATGGAGGCCAGCAGCTGGTTGGCGGTGTTGACCCAGAGGCCCAGCTCGTTGCGCTCGTGGCCCTTGAGCTGCGGAATCTGGTGCTGGCTGGGACGGTCTGGGTTTATCTGGGTCAGGTGGTCGATGATCTTCGACAGTGGCTTGGTCAGCAGCCAGTGGTACACCAGGTACAGCACCAGGCCCATGGCCAGCGCCCTGAGCACGCCGGAGATGAAGATGATCACGGCGTTGATCAGGAAGTCCTCGCCGTAGGAGGAGGTGTCGAGGGTGATGCTCAGGTCGCCGTAATACTCGCTGTACGGGCCGCGGCCGACCAGCTGCGTGGTGTAGGTACGCTCCTGGCCGAGGATCAGGTCGGTCAGCCAGCGCATGGACATGTCCTGCAGCGGCCGGGATTTTTCCGCCAGCATGGTTTCGTTGGGGTGGCCGATGGAGGCCATGCGCACCGACTCGTCCTGGAACAGGCCTTCCATCACCTGCATGCCCATTTCCCGGTCGAGGCTGTACACCGCCTGGGTCGATGGGTCGCGGAACATGTCGAGGATGCGCTGGGCATCGTTGTTCACGGACTGGCGGGTCTTGTAGGCGTCATAGACGATCTGCGCACAGCTGAGTACGACGCCGACAGCCAGCGCCGAGAGCAGTACGACCCTCAGCAGCTTGACCGATAAGCTGTTTCGAAATTCCAGCTTCAATGGGGTTTCCTTAATCCATGCGCATGCCATTATTTTGCCATCAACCATGGCGTGAGACTATCGACCTGATACCCCGGCAGGCAACCCGTCCGTCGACGGAATTGCCCTTGGCTCTGTATCGGTCGAACGGTCATGCGACTTGAGTGCGCTGCGTCAACTTTCCAGAAGGTTGATGTTAGCGCGCTATGCGGTCTGAGCAAGAGCGCGTGGATCGGTTGCAAACATTTCTGTCAGGTATGTCGTTGCCGAATGCGACGGTGTCATGCCAGGCAACAAAAAACCCGGCACTCAGGCCGGGTCTTTTGCATTCAAGGCGAACAATCAGGCCTTGAAGGTCTTGCCTTCGAACTGCTCGGCAACGAAGGTCCAGTTGACCAGGTTCCAGAACGCCTCGACGTACTTCGGACGCAGGTTGCGGTAGTCGATGTAGTAGGCGTGTTCCCAGACGTCGCAGGTCAGCAGCGGGGTGTCGCCACTGGTCAGCGGGCAGCCGGCGCCGATGGTGCTGGCCAGGGCCAGGGAGCCGTCGGCCTTCTTCACCAGCCAGCCCCAGCCGGAGCCGAAGGTGCCGACCGAAGTCTTGGTGAACTCTTCCTTGAACTTGTCGAACGAGCCGAAGGCGGCGGTGATGGCCTCGGCCAGGGCGCCGGTCGGCTGGCCGCCGCCGTTTGGCGACAGGCAGTTCCAGTAGAAGGTGTGGTTCCAGACTTGGGCTGCGTTGTTGAAGATGCCGCCCGAAGAGCTCTTGACGATCTCTTCCAGGGTCTTGCCTTCGAATTCGGTGCCTGGGACCAGGTTGTTCAGGTTCACGACATAGGTGTTGTGGTGCTTGTCGTGGTGGAACTCCAGGGTTTCCTTGGAGATGTGCGGCTGCAGGGCATCGTGGGCGTACGGCAGCGGCGGCAATTCAAAAGCCATGGTGGATCTCCTGATTCAGGTCTGTTTGCGGTTTGCGCCAGGCCTCACGGGTGGCCTGATGAGCGTCGGCGAGTTTGTACCCTTTGCGACGCAAGGGCTGGATCATAGCACCGGCCCGGGCGCTTAACCACGCAACATCTGTGGGGAATAGAGGTTCCAGAGCGGTTGGCGGGGGCCGACCGGTGGTCAGCCAGGAGCATTGCCGCAGGCGGTCATCAGTCCATCGGGATACACATTCGAGCAGGAAGTAGAGTTGCAAGCATTACCAGCGTGGGAGCGGGCTTGCCCCGCGAACACCGGCACAGCCGGTGCCAGGCACCGCATCGCGGGGCAAGCCCGCTCCCACGCTGGTGATCTGGTGTATTCAGTTGAAAATCAACTGCGCCGCCACCGCGAACATCATCACCGCCACCATCAGGTCGAGCATGCGCCAGGTCGCCGGGCGTGCCAGCCACGGCGCCAGCCAGGCGGCGCCGATCGCCAGGGTCGAGAACCACACCAGCGAGGCACTGGCGGCGCCGGCCACGTAGGCGCCGGGCACGGTCTGCTGGGCGCCGAGGGAGCCGATCAGCAGCACGGTGTCCAGGTACACATGGGGGTTGAGCAGGGTCACCGCCAGCGCGCTCAGCAGCACCGCTCGGCGTGAGCGCATGCCCTGGTCTTCTCGGTGCTGCAGGCTCTGCTTGGAAAACGCGCTGCGCAGCGCCTTGGCGCCGTACCAGATCAGGAACACCGCGCCACCCCAGCGCGCCACGGCCAGCAGCGTGGGGTTGTGCGCCAGCACCGTGGCCAGGCCGAACACCCCGGCGGCGACCAGCAGCGCGTCGCAGACCACGCACAGCGCCGCCACCGGCAGGTGATGCTCCCGGCGCAGGCTCTGCGCCAGGACGAAGGCGTTCTGCGCGCCGATGGCCATGATCAGGCCGAAGGCCACCAGCATGCCGTTGAGATAGCTTTGCCACATAGCGGGAACACTCCACGGGCACCGATGCGGGCATCGGCGCGGATCAACAAGAAAGATGTGGCCATTGTGGCGGCTGCAGCGGTATAAGAAAAACAAATAGAGCTGATCAGTCATTAGAGAAATCGATGTTCGACTACAAGCTGCTCGCCGCCCTTGCCGCGGTGATCGAACAAGGCGGTTTCGAGCGCGCCGCCCAGGTGCTGGGGCTGTCGCAATCGGCCATCTCGCAACGCATCAAGCTGCTCGAAGCGCGGGTCGGACAGCCGGTGCTGGTGCGCGCCACGCCACCGAGCCCGACCGAGGTCGGCCGGCAGTTGCTCAACCATGTGCAGCAGGTGCGCCTGCTCGAGCGCGACCTGCAGCGTCAGGTGCCAGCGCTGGACGAGGAGGGCATGCCCGAGCGCCTGCGCATCGCCCTCAACGCCGACAGCCTGGCGACCTGGTGGGCCGGTGCGGTGGGGGCCTTCTGCGCGCAGCAGCAGGTCTTGCTGGACCTGGTGGTCGAGGACCAGGAGGTCGGCCTCAAGCGCATGCGTGCCGGCGAGGTCGCGGCCTGCCTGTGCGGCAGCGAACGTCCCGTGGCTGGAGCGCGCAGCCTGCCGCTGGGGTCGATGCGCTACCGGGCGCTGGCCAGCCCCGCATTCATGGCGCGCTACTTCCCCCAGGGTTTCGCGGTCGAGCGGTTGGCACGTGCTCCGGCGATCGTGTTCGGGCCGGACGACTTTCTCCAGCATCGCTACCTGGCGTCGCTGGGCGTGCAGGAAGGTTTCCTGCATCACCTGTGTCCCTCGTCCGAAGGTTTCCTGCGCATGACCGAGGCTGGCCTGGGCTGGGGGCTGGTGCCGGAGCGGCAGGTGGCCGAGCAACTGGCCCGTGGCGAGCTGGTGGAAATCTGCGCGGATACTCCCATCGATGTGCCGCTGTACTGGCATCATTGGCGCAACGGCGGGCAGTTGCTCGCCCAGCTGACCGACCATCTGCGCCATTCGGCGCGGCAGTGGCTGGTGCCCTTGTAGGCACATCGGGCGTCAGTTGCATCCGAAATCTGGCAAGGCGGAGTCTTACATGCGAATTCTGGTCACCGGCGCGAGCGGCTTCATTGGCGGGCGCTTCGCGCGTTTCGCCCTGGAGCAGGGCCTGGAGGTGCGCGTCAACGGCCGGCGGGCGGAGGGCGTGGAACACCTGGTCAAGCGCGGGGCGCAGTTCATCCCGGGCGACCTGGGCGACGCCGAATTGGCCCGGCGCCTGTGCCAGGGCGTGGATGCGGTGGTGCATTGCGCTGGCGCCGTGGGCACCTGGGGCCGCTACCAGGATTTCCACCAGGGCAATGTGGTGCTGACCGAAAACGTGGTCGAGGGCTGCATCAAGGAGCATGTGCGGCGCCTGGTGCACCTGTCGTCGCCGTCGATCTACTTCACTGGCCGTTCGCGCCTGGATATCCGCGAGGACCAGGTACCACGCCGCTTCCATGACCATTACGCGCTGACCAAGCACCTGGCCGAGCAGAAAGTGTTCGGCGCCCAGGAGTTCGGCCTGGAAGTGCTGGCGCTGCGCCCGCGCTTCGTCACCGGCGCCGGTGACGCGAGCATTTTCCCACGGCTGATGCGCATGCAGGCCAAGGGGCGCGTGGCGATCATCGGCAATGGCCTGAACAAGGTCGACTTCACCAGCGTGCACAACCTCAACGAGGCATTGCTCGGCGCATTGTTCGCCGAGGAGCAGGCGCTCGGCCAGGCCTACAACATCAGCAACGGCCAGCCCCTGCCACTGTGGGATGTGGTCAACTACGTGATGCGTCGCATGCAACTGCCGCAGGTAACCCGCTACCGCTCCCCCAGCCTGGCCTACGGCCTGGCGGCGCTCAACGAGGCGGCCTGCCTGCTCTGGCCCGGGCGCCCGCAGCCGACCCTGAGCCGCACGGCGGTACGGGTGATGAGCACCGATTTCACCCTCGATATCAGTCGCGCCCGGCAGTACCTGGACTATCGACCCAAGGCCGATGTGTGGTCCGCGCTGGATGAATTCTGTGCCTGGTGGCAGGCGCAGGCAGGGCAACGCTGAACCTGTGGGCGGGATGATGGTCATCAGTGCGCCGCCCAGGCGGTTTATACTCATGTCTCTTTGCTACCACCGCGGTTGAATGCACCCATGCGTAATGACGCCCACGATGATTTTGACGATGTGCCCACCCTGCGTGCCGGCACCCCCGATGACGATGAACTGCTGCCCGCCCATGTGGCCCGCAGTCGCCAGAAGGCGGTACGTCCGCGCAATAACGGCCCGCTGTGGGCCTTGCTCGGCGCCTCGTTCATCGCCCTGGGCGGGCTTGGCTGGTGGAGCTTCCAGCAGATCACCCTGATGGAGCAGCAACTGGTGGCGACCCAGGAGAGCTTTGCCCGCATCAGCGAAGAAGCGGCCGGGCGCCTGCAGGCGATCAGTGGCAAGGTCGATGCCAGCGAGTCCAGCAACAGCACCGGCAGCGAGGCGTTGAAGCTGCAGATTCGCCAGTTGCAGGCCTCGCTGGCGGAGCAGGGCAAGCAGCAGCAGGGCGTCGCCGGGCAGGCCGGGGACTTGGGCAAGCGTCTGGAGCAGGTGCTGGCCGACACCCGCGAACAGCAGAAGGCGGTGACCGAGTTGCAGGGCCAGTTGCAGGCGCAGCTCAAGGCGGTCAACGCGGAGCTTGCGGCGCTCAAGTCGGGCCAGGTGGATGGCGGCAAGCTGGATGGTCAGCTCAAGAGCCTGAGCAATGAAGTGGCGGCGCTGAAGAAACAGGGCAACCCGAGCGCGGCCATCGAGAGCCTGGAGCAGGATGTGCTGGTGCTCAAGAGCCAGGTGGACAACCGTCCGGCCACATCGGCCGGCGGTGCCTCGGTACAGGAGTTCGATGCCTTCCGCGGGCAGGTGACGCGCAATATCAGCACCCTGCAGAGCCAGATCCAGAACCTGCAGCAGCAGATCAACGCCCGGCCCTGAGTCCTTGGATGATCGCGGGGCAAGCCCGCTCTCACGACGACGGACCTGCCCTGCGTTCGTTTCACTCACATCCGTGGATAGTCGATGTAGCCCACGGGCCCCTTGGCATAGAAGGTTTCCGGACGCGGCGCATTGAGCGGAGCGTCGGCGGCCAGGCGCGCGGGCAGGTCGGGATTGGCGATGAACGGAATGCCGAAGGCCACCGCATCGGCCTTGCCGCTGGCCAGGGCCGTGTTGGCGCTGGTCTTGTCGAAGCGCTCGTTGACAATGTACGGGCCAGCGAACGCCGCCTTGATCAGCGGGCCAATGCTGTCGTCGGCCTCTTTCTCCCGTGAGCAGATAAAGGCGATGCCGCGCTTGCCCAGCTCCCGGGCCACGTAGGTGAAGGTCTCGGCACGGTCGGCGTCGCCCATGTCGTGGGCATCGGCCCGTGGTGCCAGGTGCACGCCTACTCGGCCCGGACCCCACACCTCGATGGCGGCGTCGGTGACCTCCAGCAGCAACCGCGCGCGGTTCTCCAACGAGCCGCCATAGCGATCGGTGCGCTGGTTGGTGCTGCTCTGCAGGAACTGGTCAAGCAGGTAGCCGTTGGCGCCGTGGATCTCCACGCCGTCGAAGCCGGCGGCCTTGGCGTTCTCGGCGCCGCTGCGGTAGGCCTCGACGATGTCGGCGATCTCTTCGGTTTCCAGGGCCCGTGGCGTCGGATAGTCGCTCAGTGGGCGCACCAGGCTGACATGGCCCTTGGGCTGGATCGCGCTGGGGGCCACCGGCAGCTCGCCGTTCAGGTACGACGGGTGGGAGATGCGTCCGACATGCCACAACTGCAGGAAGATCCGCCCGCCGGCGCCATGGATGGCCTTGGTCACGTTATGCCAGCCACGTACCTGCTGGTCGTTCCAGATCCCGGGGGTGTCCGGATAGCCGACGCCCATCGGCGTGACCGAGGTCGCCTCGCTGAGGATCAGGCCGGCGCTGGCGCGTTGCACGTAGTACTCGGCCATCAGCGCGTTGGGCACGCGGCCTTCGTCGGCGCGGCAGCGGGTCAGCGGGGCCATGATGATGCGGTTGGGCAGTTCCAGGTCGCCCAGGGTGATCGGATCGAACAGCGTAGTCATGTGCAAAGCCTCGCGTGGATCAGGTCAGAGCTCTTGGCTCATTTGCTCGAGGAACGCCTTGATGGTCGCCTCGTTGCGTTTGAAGAAATGCCACTGGCCTATCTTCTGGCTGCTGATCAGGCCAGCGCGTTGCAGGGTGGCCAGGTGGGCGGATACGGTCGACTGCGACAGGCCGCAGCGTTGGTCGATCTGCCCGGCACACACACCGTGCTCGGTGCTGTGGTGCTGCTCGGGAAACTGCGCGGCCGGATCTTTCAGCCAGTTGAGGATGTCTCGCCGGACCGGGTGGGCCAGGGCTTTTATGATTTCGTCGAGATCGAGGGGCATGGTTGGCTCGTGGTGTGCAGCGGTATATCGCGATGGGGCGAAATATAAATCGCTGCATCGCGATATACAAATATGAAAGGGTTCTGAGGCAAGCGTCATTGGCTATATCGGTTCATGACGATATGGGGGTGGGCGGTGCTAGACTGGCGCCATGAACTACCTCGCGCACCTTCACCTGGGCGGCCCCGCGCCGCAACAACTGCTTGGCAGCCTGTATGGCGACTTCGTCAAAGGCACGCTGGAGGGACGTTTTCCGCCGGCGCTGGAGGCTTCGATCCGGCTGCACCGGCACATCGACAGCTACACCGACAGCCACCCGCTGGTGCTGGCGGCGCTGGCGCGGTTCCCGCGCGAGAGGCGGCGTTTTGCCGGGATCGTACTGGATGTGTTCTTCGATCATTGCCTGGCCAGGCACTGGGGGGAGTACGCGGAGCAGCCGTTGACGCAGTTCACCGGCGACTTCTACAAGGTGCTGCTGGCCGAGCCGCAGCTGCCGGGCCGGCTGGCGCGGATCGCGCCGTTCATGGCGGCGGATGACTGGCTGGGCGCCTATGGCGACTTCGCCACCCTGGAGCAGGTGTTTGGCGGTATTGCCCGGCGCTTGTCGCGGCCCGAGGGGATGGATGGGGTGATGGGGGAGCTGGAGCGTCTGTATGAACCATTGCTGGCGGATTTTCGCGAGTTCTATCCGCAGTTGCAGGCATTTGCAGCAGCGCGAAGGGTGGCGGGCAGCTGATTCTCGCTAGCCTGTGCTGGCCTCTTCGCGGGTAAACCCGCTCCCACAGGTACAGCGCACTACCTGAAGTTGGCGGTGCCCCTGTGGGAGCGGGTTTACCCGCGAAGAGGCCGGCCCAGGTGATGTCAATGGTTCAGGCCGCCTTGGCCTGACGACGCGGCTCGACTTCTTCTATGCCGAACAATGCCTGGCGCACCGCCTGTTGCGCCTGGAACGCCAGCGCCGCGCGCTCCTGGCCTTCGCTGCCAATCGGCGGCAACAGGTGGATCACCACCTCGCCCCTATCTTGCGTGAACAGCCGCATCAGATGGGACACCAGGTCATCCTCGCCTATGAACGGCGCAATCGGATCGGGTTGGCCTGCGCGCAGATACTGGATCGCCACCGGCTGTAGCGGCGTGCCCTTGTCGATGGCACCGGCCAGCAGGCGGCCATGGAAGGTGCGCAGGGTGCGACCGTCGGTGGTGGTGCCCTCCGGGAAGATCAGCAGGGGACATTGCTCGCCCAGTTGATCGCTGATCTGCTGGCGCAGGCGCTGGGCATCGCCACCGCCACGGCGGATGAACAGGGTCCCGGCCTTCTCGGCCAGCCAGCCGGCCACCGGCCAGTGCCGCACCTCGGCCTTGGACAGGAACGACAGCGGCGTGAGCATGCCGAGCAGCGGGATGTCGGTCCACGAGACATGATTGCAGACCCAGAGCATTGGTCGTTGTGGCAGTTCACCCCTGACCTTTACCTCGAAGGGCAGGGCGGCAACCAGGCGGCCCATGAACAGGCATGTCCAGCGCTGGCGGCGTTCGATCGAGGCCTTCAGGCCCAGGCGTTCGCCAAGGGCGATGATGCTGGCCATTGCCAGCCCCAGCGCCAGTACCAGGAACAACCTCAGCAGGCGGGCACTGGCCCGCAGGCGCGGCATCAGACCGCCGCCTTGAAGTGACGGGCGTAGCGCGGGCAGAGGTCGTCGCGCTTGAGCAGGATGAACACGTCGGCGACCTGGAAATCTTCGTCCCAGCAAGGCTCGCCGCAGATCTTCGCGCCCAGGCGCATGTAGGCCTTGAGCAGTGGAGGCATCTCGGCAATGACATTGTTCGGCAGCGGCAGGCTCGGTAGTGGGTTCTTCGGTTCGGCGCGCAGGTGCTCGGTGCACAGGTAGCGTTCGCGCAGGCGTTGCATGATCGCGTGGGCCTGCACGCCGCCGTCCTGCATGGGGATGCTGGCGCAACCCATCAGGTAGCTGTAGCGGCCTTCGTTGAGCACTTCGGCCAGCTCGCTCCAGAGCACGGCGATGGTGCCGCCGTTGCGGTAGGCCGGGTCGACGCAGGTACGGCCCAGTTCGAGGATCGGGCCCTGCAGTTGCAACAGCCCGTGCAGGCTGAATTCTTCTTCACTGTAGAAGCGGCCCAGGCTGCTGGCGGCCTGGTGGTCGAGCAGGCGGGTGGTGGCAACCAGTTGGCCGGTGGCCAGGTCGCGCACGCCGATGTGGCGGCAGTGGATGTCGTAGTCGTCCATGTCCAGGCCGTGTTCGGCGCCCTTGAGCTTGGCCTTGAATTCGGCGCTGAACACCTTGAAACGCAGGGCCTGTGCTTCCTGCAGGGCCGCGGCGCCGACCAGGCGTTCGGCTTGCAGACGGCGTTCAGTGCTGTTGTCGCCAGAGCGAGCGATCCGAGTCATTGCGAGTCTCCATAAGCCAGCCAAAGGGTTGCGGCCGGTCGGCTTTGTTGTGCAAAGTCAGCCTAGGTACGCCCGGTGTCACCCCTGTGAATCTTTGGTGATGCTTGCGTGACACCCCTACAAGGAGCTTGCGATGGCCTGGTTGCAACGACTCAACGACCCCTTGCGCCACCCGCTGGCGGCGACCCTCGGGGAAACCTACGCGGCAGTGCTCGAGCGCCTGGGCGCTGTCGCGCCGTTCGAGCTGGCGGTACTGGGCGGGCGCGCCATGGCCACGCCGGGCCTGGCCTTCCTGCTCGGTTACCAGGCGGCGCTGCGCGTGCTCTGGCCCAGCGCGCCCGCCAGCCTGGGGGCGTTGTGCGCCACCGAGCGGCGCAGCGTGCGCCCGGCGGACATGCACACCCGCCTCGAGGGCTTGCGCCTGAGCGGCAGCAAGGACTTCGTCACTGCCGGGCTGGACGCTGAATGGCTGTTGGTGGCGGCGCGCCATGAAGGGCCGGGCGAGGCGCCGCGGTTGCAACTGGCGGTGGTCTATCCGGGGGAGCCCGGTGTCAGCCTCGAGGCCTTGCCGACCCTGCCGTTGATGCCCGAAGTCGGCCATGGCCGGCTGCTGCTCAAGGAGGCTGCGTGCGAGTTGCTTGCCGGCGATGGCTGGGACGCCTACGTCAAACCGTTCCGCTCCCTTGAAGACCTTTATGTGCTCGCCGCGCTGGTGGCCTGGCTGCACGGCGTAGCCCAGGAATGCGCCTGGCCGCAGGACTTGCGGCTGCGGTTGATCGGGCTGCTGGCCGGTTGTGCCGAGGGCAGCCGGCAATGCCCGGACAGCGTGGCCTGCCACTTGTTGCTGGGTGGCCTGTTTGCCCAGTTCCAGGGTTTGCGAGGGGAGATCGACCAGGCGTTGGCCGCCGGGCCGGAGCACTGGGCGCAATTGTGGCAGCGCGATCAGGGCCTGCTGGCGCTGGCCGGCGTGGCCCGTGATAAACGCCTGGCCAAGGCCTGGAGTGCCGCCGGACTGTCATGAAAGCCTGAGAGACTGGGGGCACCTTTGAACCTGGGCCGCTGTGCGCCCCATCGCGGGACCTGTGGGAGCGGGCTTGCCCCGCGATGGGCGCACAGCAGCCCTTTGCAGGTTGCTCCCCATGAAGGCACTATTGCTTGCCCTGGCCATGACCGCAGGCCCCGCCTGGGCCGAAGACTGGCCCTCGGCGCAGTGGCCAGTCGATAACGCCGTCATCGATTGGCAGGCCGTCGACACCTACGCCTTCGCGCCGCGCGCTGCCGAACGCGGAGGCATTCGCACCGACGCGCTGTTGATCATCCGCGATGGTCGCATTGTGCATGAGCGCTATACCGAACCAACCCGCGCCGACACACCGCACCTGACCTGGTCGGTGAGCAAGAGCGTGCTGGCCACGGTCATGGGCGTGGCCTACGGCGAGGGGCGCTTCAAGCTCGATGACCCGGCGGCCCGCTACTACCCGGCCCTGCAGCGATATCCCGGGTTGCGGCTGGCTGACCTGCTGCACTGGGCCAGCGGCCTGGCCTGGCAGGAAGACTACGAATACGCGCCCTTGAAGTCGTCGGTGGTGGCCATGCTCTATACCCGCGGCCGCGCCGACATGGCGGCCTACACGGCGGCAATGCCTGCCGTCAGTGCGCCCGGCACGCAATTCGCCTATTCCAGCGGCGACAGCAACCTGCTCGCCGCCAGCCTGCGCGGCATGCTCGACCCCGCGCGCTATGCCGACTACCCCTGGCAGGCCCTGTTCACTCCGCTGGGTATAGAAAGCGCGGTCTGGGAGCGGGATGGCGCGGGTACCTATGTCGGCTCTTCCTACCTCTATCTCGACGCCCGCGACCTGGCGCGCATCGGCCTGCTGATGCAGCGCGACGGTCGCTGGCGCGAGGGGCGATTGCTGCCGGCCGAGTGGGTGGCGTTCAACCGCACCCTGATCAGCGCCGCCCAGCCGGTGCCGGGCGAAGCCAACCCCGGTGGTCACTGGTGGCTCAACCAGCCGCTGCCCGGGCAGCCGGCGCCGTGGCCGGATGCGCCAACGGACACCTTCGCCGCGCTCGGCCATTGGGGCCAGGCGCTCTATGTGCTGCCCTCGCGCAAGCTGGTGATCGTGCGCTACGCCGATGACCGCGACGCCAGCTTCAGCCACAACGAACTGCTCAGGCGGGTGCTGGCCGCCGTGGCCGGGGAGGGCGCATGAAGCGGGTCGTGCTCGTGCTGTTGCTGGCCGGGTTGGTCTGGGCCTGGCATGAGCGCCAGGCGCTGGCGGACTTCCCGGGCATTCTCTCGGCCTATTCGGCGAAGGAGTACTGCTCGTGCCGCTTCGTCATGGGCTTCGCTGAAACCTACTGCCGAGGCTATGTGCAACAGTACCTGCCCCTGGGCCTGCTGGAGGAGGACGGCACCCGGCGCCTGGTCACCGCCGAGGGCCTGGGCCGGCGCAACCAGGCCGCCTGGCAGGGCGTGCGCGAGGGCTGCCGCTTGCTGCCGTGAAACCGTGCGGGTAAGGTTGACGGCCTTGATTTACAGGATTTCACATGTTCAAGCCGTCCCGTCTGCTGCCCGCCCTCCTGCTCGCCCTGTGCCTGCCCGCTCACGCCAACTGGCACCTGGACGGTGAATCCTCGCGCCTGTCCTTCGTCACCGGCAAGAACGGCAATATCGCCGAGGTCAACCGATTCCTGGTGCTGCACGGCAAGGTCGACCGCAAGGGCGCGGCCGAGGTGAGCATCGAGATGGACTCGATCAGCAGCGGTATCCCGCTGCGCGACGAGCGCATGCGCGACAACCTGTTCGCCTTCGAGCAGTTCCCCGAGGCCACGGTACAGGCGCAGATCGACCTGCGTCCGATCAACGACCTGGCCAACGGCGCGCAGCTGGAGCTGCGCCTGCCGGTCAGCGTCACCCTGCACGGCCAGACCCGCAGCTACAACACACTGCTGCTGGCCACGCGCCTGGACGAGCGACGTTTCCAGGTGGTGACCCTCGAGCCGCTGATCCTGCGCGCCTCGGACTTCGGCCTGCTGCCGGGCCTGGAAAACCTGCGCAAGCTGGCCGGGCTCAAGTCGATCAACCCCTCGGTGCCGGTGAGCGCGGTGCTGATCTTCACCGCCCGCTGACATGCCGGGGCCGGTCTTCCCCTGGCGGGATGGTAACCAGTTCGAACTGCTGATCGACGGCCCCGAGTTCTTTCCGCGCATGCTGCTGGCGATCGTGCGCGCCGAGTTCCAGGTCGACCTGGAGCTTTATCTGGTCGAGGGCGGCGCCTGCGCCGAGGCGGTGGTCGAGGCCCTGGAGCAGGCGGCGCGACGCGGCGTGCGGGTGCGCTGCCTGTTCGACGACTACGGTTCGCTGGCCTTCCCCGCGGCCCTGCGCGAGCGTCTGCTGGCGGCGGGTGTCTACCTGCGCTGGTACAACCGCCTGCGCTGGCGCCGGGGCCTGCGCAACCTCTATCGCGATCATCGCAAGCTGCTGCTGGTGGATGAACGGTTGGCGGTGGTCGGCGGCACCGGGGTGACCGATGAGTTCTGGATGCCGGGCGAGGAGGCCAGCGAATGGCACGAGGTGATGGTGCGCATGCACGGGCCGATCGTCACCGACTGGCAGCTGTTGTTCGATCGCCAGTGGCACGCCAACCAGCGCCGCACTGCCTGGCGTCCACCCGAGGGCTTCGGCCTGCCGCGTCTGCCCCAGGTCCCGGCCCAGGGCCAGGGCATGGGCCGGGTGGCCTACGCCGACGCCCGCCAGCACAAGGACATCCTGCATGCGCTGGTCCGCGCCCTGAACAGCGGCCAGCGCCGTATCTGGCTGGCCACGCCGTACTTCCTGCCGACCTTCAGCGTGCGCCGCTCGCTGCGCCGCGCCGCGCAGAAGGGCATCGATGTGCGCCTGCTGCTGACCGGGCCGCGCACCGACCACCCGGCGGTGCGCTATGCCGGGCACCGCTACTATCCGCGACTGCTGCGTGCCGGGGTGCGGATCTTCGAGTACCAGCCGTGCTTCCTGCACCTGAAGATGGTGCTGGTGGATGACTGGGTCAGCGTGGGGTCGTGCAACTTCGATCACTGGAACCTGCGCTTCAACCTCGAAGCCAACGTCGAGGCCCTCGACCCGCCGCTGACCGCTGCGGTGGCCGCCAGTTTCGAACGTGATTTCGCCCAGAGCCTGGAAGTCGATCTGGCGCGCTGGCATGCGCGGCCGTTGTGGCGGCGGGTGCAGCAGCGCCTGTGGGGCTGGCTCGACCGGGTGGTGGCCAACCTGTTGGATCGACGCGACTAGTCGCGTATATCGCGCTCGGGCAAAGCGGACTATCGTGCAGGGATTGTTCCCAGACAACCGAAGGAGTGGATGCGATGACGGCGAAGAAAATTCTCATGCTGGTGGGCGACTACGTCGAGGACTACGAGGTCATGGTGCCATTCCAGGCCCTGGCCATGGTCGGCCATACCGTCCATGCCGTCTGCCCGGAGAAGATTGCCGGGCAGACGGTGCGCACGGCGATCCACGATTTCGAGGGCGAGCAGACCTACAGCGAGAAGCCGGGGCACAACTTCGCCCTGAACTACGACTTCGTCCAGGTGCGCGCCGAAAGCTATGACGCGTTGCTGATCCCCGGTGGCCGCGCCCCGGAATACCTGCGCCTGAACGAGAGGGTGCTGGAACTGGTCAAGGCTTTCGACCAGGCTGGCAAGCCTATCGCGGCGGTGTGCCATGGGGCCCAGTTGCTGGCGGCGGCAGGCGTGCTCGAAGGGCGTGAGTGCAGCGCCTATCCCGCCTGTGCGCCCGAGGTGCGGCTGGCGGGCGGGCGGTTCATCGATATCGCGGTGGACCAGGCTCATGTGGATGGCAACTTGGTTACCGCGCCGGCCTGGCCTGCGCATCCGGCTTGGCTGGCGGCGTTCCTGAAAGTGCTGGGCACCCGGATCTCCTGACTGATACGCTGAACTGTAGGAGCGGCCTCGTGCCGCGAATGGGCCGCAATGCGGCCCCAGGATTTCAGCATTCATGCAAGATCGCCGGGGCCGCGTTGCGGCCCATTCGCGGCGCGAGGCCGCTCCTACAGGGATCGAGCATTGGTAGCGGTCATGGAGAAATACCTGTCGCGCAGGGGAAAGGCCGTGGGGCAGGGGGGATGCTAGGGTGGGTCTCAGTCATGCCCATCGACAGGACGACCGCCCCGCATGGAAATACGTCTGCTCCATGGCGCCGCCATCGCGCCTTACATCGATGACCTCGCACATCTGCGTCTGACGCTGTTTCGCGAGTTTCCCTATCTCCTGGACAGCTCCCTGAGCCACCAGGCCGATTACCTGTCCAGCTACGCCGAGTCCGGACGCAGCCTGGTAGTGCTGGCGCTGGACGGCAGCCAGGTGGTGGGCGCCGCCACCGGCCTGCCGCTGGTGGATGTCGATCCCGAGCTGCAGCAACCGTTCCTCGCCCAGGGGCGTGATCCGGCCTCGGTCTACTACTTCGGCGAGTCGGTGCTGCTGCCGGCTTACCGTGGACAGGGACTCGGCGTGCGCTTTTTCATCGAGCGCGAGTCCTATGCGCACAAGCTGGCCGAGTTCGATTGCTGTGCGTTCTGTGCGGTGGAGCGTCCCTCCGGACACCCACGTCGTCCGGCGGACTACAAGCCATTGCAGGGCTTCTGGCGCAATCGCGGTTTTCTGCACGAGCCGTCGCTGCGTACCGCCTACCGTTGGCGGGACCTCGACGAGCAGGCGCAGTCGGCGAAGATCATGTCGTTCTGGCTCAAGGCGCTGCCTGTCTAGAAATCTAGGGCTTTGAAACGACGACGGCCCCATCGCGGGTCAAGCCCGCTCCCAGACTTCAGCGTGGGAGCGGGCTTGCCCCGCGATGGGGCCGTCGCAGCTACAGCGGAGGCTTACTTCACTTCCACTGCCAGGCTCTCGGCGATCTTGCTTTGCCACAGCGCGGGACCGGTGATGTGCACCGACTCGCCCTTGCTGTCCACCGCGACGGTGACCGGCATGTCCTTCACTTCGAACTCGTAGATCGCTTCCATGCCCAGCTCGGCGAAGGCCAGGACCTTCGACTTGCGGATGGCCTGGGCTACCAGGTAGGCGGCGCCGCCGACGGCCATCAGGTACACGGCCTTGTTGTCCTTGATCGCCTCGATGGCGGTCGGGCCGCGTTCGGACTTGCCGATCATGCCCAGCAGACCGGTCTGCTCGAGGATCTGGCGGGTGAACTTGTCCATGCGGGTTGCGGTGGTCGGACCGGCCGGGCCCACCACTTCGTCACCGACCGGGTCGACCGGGCCGACGTAGTAGATGAAGCGGCCCTTGAGGTCGACCGGCAGTTCTTCGCCACGATTGAGCATCTCGACCATGCGCTTGTGCGCGGCGTCGCGGCCGGTGAGCATCTTGCCGTTGAGCAGGATGGTCTCGCCCGGCTTCCAGCTGGCGACTTCTTCAGGGGTGATGTCGTCGAGGTTGACGCGACGGGCGCTCGGGCCGGCTTCCCAGACGATTTCCGGGTAGGCGTCCAGCGATGGCGCTTCCAGCTCGGCCGGGCCGGAACCGTCCAGCACGAAGTGGGCGTGGCGGGTGGCGGCGCAGTTGGGGATCATGCACACCGGCAGCGAGGCGGCGTGGGTCGGGTAGTCCATGATCTTGACGTCGAGCACGGTGGTCAGGCCGCCCAGGCCCTGGGCGCCGATACCCAGCTGGTTGACCTTGTCGAACAGCTCCAGGCGGATTTCCTCGAGGCGGTTCTGCGGGCCACGGGCCTTCAGCTCATGGATGTCGATGGATTCCATCAACACTTCCTTGGCCATCACCGCGGCTTTCTCGGCGGTGCCGCCGATGCCGATGCCGAGCATGCCAGGCGGGCACCAGCCGGCGCCCATGGTCGGGACGGTCTTCAGCACCCAGTCGACGATCGAGTCGGACGGGTTGAGCATGGCCATCTTCGACTTGTTCTCCGAGCCGCCGCCCTTGGCCGCGACATCGACCTCGACCTTGTCGCCGGGGACGATGGAGTAGTGGATGACGGCCGGGGTGTTGTCCTTGGTGTTCTTGCGGGCACCGGCCGGGTCGGCCAGGATCGAGGCGCGCAGGACGTTCTCGGGCAGGTTGTAGGCGCGGCGCACACCTTCGTTGATCATGTCGTCGACGCTCAGGGTGGCGCCGTCCCAGCGTACGTCCATGCCGACGCGGATGAACACGGTGACGATACCGGTGTCCTGGCAGATCGGGCGGTGGCCGGTGGCGCACATGCGCGAGTTGATCAGGATCTGGGCGATCGAGTCACGCGCGGCTGGCGACTCTTCACGCAGGTAGGCTTCGTGCATCGCCTGGATGAAGTCGACGGGGTGGTAGTACGAGATGAATTGCAGGGCGTCGGCGACGCTCTGAATCAGGTCGTCTTGCTTGATCACGGTCATGCAGCGCGCTCCTCTTAAAGACGGGAACATTCGAAAAGGCATTCCGACAGTGCACACCTGTATGTCAGGAACGCCTGGCAAGGCGCCGGCTGGTCGGGCCGGCACAAAAAGGCGCGGCAGTATACCGTGCCGGGCCTTTGGAAACACCTGCACGTGGTCTGGACCAAGGTCGGCAGGGGAAGGGCATCCTTTTTGCTGCAAAGCCTTCGCCGTTTTCACGGCGCAAGGCCATTCCTGCATGAGATCGCGTACCCTTGTAGGAGCGGCCTTGTGCCGCGAAAGGGGTGCGAAGCGCCCCCGGAGTCCACAATGCGTGCGGAGAAAAATCGAGGATGCCCGAACTTTGCGTGGGCGAACGCCAATGGACAGTGCCAGGCGGCAGCAACCTACTGGATGCCCTCAACGAGGCAGGCCTTAGTGTGCCCTACAGCTGCCGCGCCGGGAGCTGCCACGCCTGCCTGGTGCGTTGCCTGGACGGTATCCCTCTCGACGCGAAACCCGAGGTGCTGGCGGCGGACAAGCGCGAGCAGGGCTGGCGCCTGGCTTGCCAGTGCTCGGTCGCCAGTGACTTGCGGGTGGCGCTGTTCGACCCCCGAAGCGATGGCCTGCCGGCCACGGTGATCGGCCTGGACTGGTTCGCCGATGTGCTGCGCCTGAGGCTGCGAACGGAGCGGCCATTGCGCTACCAGGCCGGGCAGCACCTGGTATTGTGGAGCGGCGGCGTTGCGCGGCCCTATTCGCTGGCGAGCCTGCCGGGCGAGGACGACTTCCTCGAATTTCACCTGGATTGCCACCGTCCCGGCGCGTTCTGCGACCAGGCAAGGCAGCTTCGCCTGGGGGATGTGCTAAGGCTCGGCGAACTGCGAGGCGGTGCGCTGCACTACGACCCGGACTGGCAGGCGCGGCCGCTCTGGCTGCTGGCGGCGGGCACCGGGCTGGCGCCGTTGTGGGGCATCCTGCGCGAGGCGTTGCGACAGGGGCATCAGGGGGAAATCTGGGTGCTGCACGTGGCACACACCGCTGAGGGGCACTATCTGGCGCAGTCGTTACAGGCGCTGGACGGAGTGACGGTCGAATGGGTGTTGGCGGCGCAGCTGGATGAAGCGCTGGCTGGATTGAAGCTGATGTCGCGTCAGACCATGGCGCTGGTGTGCGGGTCGCCCGGGAGCGTGGAGCGCTTTGCCCGACGGCTGTTCATTGCCGGGGTGCCACGTAATCAGATATTTGCGGACGTATTTACCGAGCATGTTTGAGGGCTGAAAAGCATCGCGGGGCAAGCCCGCTCCCACAATGCCGACACCGGTGTGGGAGCGGGCTTGCCCCGCGATAGGGACTGCCGAGGGATCAGCCGACCAGCGGATCACCGACATGCAGGATCTTCATGCCGTTGGTGCCACCGATGGTGTGGTAGCTGTCGCCCTTGGTCAGGATCACCCAGTCACCCTGCTCGACCAGGCCACGCTTGAGCAGCTCGTCGACCGCCGCCTGGCTCACCTTGTCGGCCGGCAGCGAGGCCGGGTCGAAGGCGATCGGGTAGACGCCGCGGAACATGTTGGCACGGGCCTGGGTGGCACGGTGCGGCGACAGGGCGAAGATCGGCACGTGCGAACGCAGGCGCGACATGATCAGCGGGGTGTAGCCACTTTCGGTGAGGGCGATGATCGCCTTGACGCCCGGGAAGTGGTTGGCGGTGTACATGGCCGCCAGGGCGATGGACTCGTCGCAGCGCTCGAAGGTGGTGTGCAGGCGGTGGCTGGACTTCTGGCTGGTCGGGTGCTTCTCGGCGCCCGAGCAGATACGGGCCATGGCCTGTACGGCTTCGATCGGGTAGGCACCGGCGGCGCTTTCGGCCGACAGCATCACCGCGTCGGTGTTGTCGAGCACGGCGTTGGCCACGTCGGACACTTCGGCGCGGGTCGGCATCGGGTTCTGGATCATCGACTCCATCATCTGGGTCGCCACGATCACCGCCTTGTTGTTGCGGCGGGCGTGCTGGATGATCTTCTTCTGGATGGCGATCAGCTCGGCGTCGCCGATTTCCACGCCCAGGTCGCCACGGGCAACCATGACGGCGTCGGAAGCGAGGATCAGCTGGTCGAGGGTCTCGTCGTCGGCGACCGCTTCGGCGCGTTCGATCTTGGCCACCAGCCAGGCGCTGCCGCCGGCTTCGTCACGCAGCTTGCGCGCGTATTCCATGTCGCTGGCGTCACGCGGGAACGACACCGCCAGGTAGTCCAGGTCCATTTCCGCAGCCAGCTTGATGTCGGCCTTGTCTTTTTCGGTCAGGGCCGGTGCGGTCAGGCCGCCACCTTTGCGGTTGATGCCTTTGTGGTCGGACAGCGGGCCACCGATGATCACCACGCAGTGCAGGGCATCGGCGGTGGCGGTTTCGACACGCATGACCACGCGGCCGTCGTCGAGCAGCAGTTCGTCACCGACGCCGCAGTCCTTGACCAGGTCGGGGTAGTCGATGCCGACGATATCCTGGTTGCCTTCGGTCAGCGGGTGGGCGGTGGAGAAGGTGAACTTGTCACCGACTTTCAGTTCGATGCGCTTGTTGGCGAATTTGGCGATGCGGATCTTCGGACCCTGCAGATCGCCCAGCAGCGCGACATGGCGGCCGTTCTTGGCGGCGATGTCACGGATCAGGCGGGCGCGGGCCTTGTGCTCGTCCGGGGTGCCGTGGGAGAAGTTCAGGCGTGCCACGTCCAGGCCGGCAAGGATCAGCTGTTCGATCACTTCCGGCGAATTGCTGGCGGGGCCAAGGGTGGCGACGATTTTGGTACGGCGGATGGTCATGCACAGACTCCTATAGTGAAGCGCAGCGAAAGGCTACTCCTCAATTGCGCTGTAGTCATTGTTCCGTTGCACTACCCGCACACGAAGGAGGGTTGCGTTTGAACGGTACGGGTATGCTTGCAAATGGCGGTGAAGATTTGTCGTGAAAGGCCGATACACTGCCCATCAAAGGAGAATTCCCATGCGCACCCTGATCGTTTTGACCATGGCGGCCAGTGTCGTCGGCTGCACCCGCTGGTCCATGGACCACCACCTGAACAACGCCTACCGCGCCTACGACCGTGGCGATTGCGCGAAAGTCATGCTGGAACTGTCGCAGGTCGACCGCACCAGCCGCGCCCGTCCGTTCATCCACCCGGAGGTGTCGCTGCTGCGTGGCCAGTGCCTGGAGCGGCAGAAGCTCTTCGTCGACGCGGCGCAGACCTACCAGTACCTGATCCAGCAGTACCCGCGCAACGAGTACGCCTACCGTGCCCAGGCCCGTCTGCAGACGCTGGAAAAGCTCGGGCACCTGCGCGGCAGCGAGGCGACGGTGGCGAGTCCCGTGAACACTACACCTTGGCGTTAATCCTAATGTGTCGATGATTTCATGTAGTCCGTCCGTCGGACTGGGCTAATCTGTTAGAGAGTTGTCACGATCATCGCCAGTACCTTGTCTTCCTGGCCCCAGGTACAGGATTTCACTGCGATCATGTTTATCGAGCGACACATACAACGTCATCAACTGCCTTGCGTGCTCAAGGTGTTCAACCGCTGCACCGACCAGCAGATCGGCTATCTGGGCAACGCCTCGGAAGACGGCCTGATGCTGATCAGCCAGTTGCCTGTGCTGGTGGGGCCGGACTTCGAACTGCAGCTACGGGTGCCCCTCGCCGGCGGCGGCCTGCAATTTATCAACCTGACGGCCAGTTGCCTGTGGTGCCGCGAGGATGAGACGCCGGGGCATTTCGATGCCGGCTTCATGCTGCTGCAGGCACCGCAGGAATACGATGAGTTCGTCCGCTCCCTGCGTGACTTCTTCAGCTTCCGCCCCATGAACGCCTCCGCCTGAGGCTGGCCCAGTCCTCCCACGTGCCGTTAGACTCTGGTCGACCTCGATACAGGAAGACCCCGTGAGCTCCAGCATTTTCTGGCATGACTACGAAACCACCGGCATCAATCCGCGCAGCGACCGCCCGCTGCAGGTGGCCGGTGTGCGCACCGACCTCGACCTCAACGAGATCGAGGCGCCAATCAGCCTCTACTGCCGCCCCTCCGACGATATCCTGCCGCATCCGGCGGCCTGCCTGGTGACTGGCATTACCCCCCGGCAACTGGCCGACCAGGGCCTGTGCGAAGCCGAATTCATGACCCGGGTGCACGATCAGTTGGCCCGTCCCGGCACCTGCGCTGCGGGCTACAACACCCTGCGTTTCGACGATGAGGTCACCCGCTACAGCCTCTACCGCAACTTCTTCGACCCCTACGCCCGGGAATGGCAGGGCGGCAACAGCCGCTGGGACCTGATCGATGTGGTCCGCACCGCCTATGCGCTGCGCCCCGAGGGGATCGTCTGGCCACAGCAGGATGGGCGCACCAGTCTGCGCCTTGAACTGCTGAGCAAGGCTAATGGCATCGACCACGGCCATGCCCACGAGGCGCTTTCCGACGTGCGGGCGACCATTGCCCTGGCCCGCTTGATTCGCGAGAAGCAGCCGCGGTTATATGACTGGCTGTTCCAGTTGCGCAGCAAGCACAAGGTCATGGAACAGGTTCGGCTATTGCAGCCACTGGTACATGTATCCGGACGTTTCTCGGCCCAGCGCAACTATATCGGCGTGGTACTGCCTTTGGCCTGGCATCCGCGCAACCGCAACGCGCTGATTGTCTGCGACTTGCAACAAGATGCTTCGCCGCTGCTCCAGGAAAGTGCAGAAGCATTGCGCCAGCGCCTGTATACGCGGCACGAAGACATGGCCCAGGGCGAACTACCGGTACCGCTGAAGTTGGTGCATATCAACCGCTGCCCGGTATTGGCGCCACTATCGGTATTGCGCCCGGCCGACCAACAACGCCTAGGGCTCGAGTTGTCGGCATTGCAGGGCCGGGCGGAGCAATTGGCCAATCAGCAGGCCATTTGGGCAGACAAGCTGGACATCATTTATCAGGAAGAAGGCTTTGCCCCCAGCGAAGACCCGGAGCAACAGTTGTATGACGGTTTTTTCGGTGACCGGGACAAGCGCCTGAGCGAACAAGTGCGGCGTGTGGATCCGGCGCAATTGGCACATGGACAATGGATGTTCGATGACCCGCGACTGCCGGAACTGTTGTTCCGCTATCGCGCGCGAAACTTTTCCGACACCCTTGATGAACAAGAGCGCGCGCGTTGGCATGCGTTCTGTCAGCAGCGGCTTACTGATCCTTCTTACGGTGCGCCTAATACCCTGGCGGACTTCGAGCAGGCATGCCAGAGCAGTTGGAGCGACGCCAGCGAAGCGGGACGGCAGGTGCTGGAGGCCTGGCAAACCCATGTCCGGCAACTGAAAGTGCAGTACCAGCTTTGAAATGTGCAGATAAACAAAAAACGCCGGCAAGTGCCGGCGTTTTTCATGTTGAAACCAACGCGCCTTTCAGGCGAATCAGTCCAGCAGGGTAGCCCAGCTTTCGACGACGTCGCCGCCCCACTTGGCTTTCCACTCTTTCAGGGTCTTGTGGTTGCCACCCTTGGTTTCAATAACCTCGCCGTTGTGCGGGTTCTTGTATTGCTTGACCTTGCGCGCACGCTTGGTGCCGGTGGCCTTGACTGCGCCGCGCGGGGCTTTGCTCAGTTTGCTTTCCGGATCGAGCAGGGCGATCACGTCACGCAGCGACTTGCCGTTTTCGGCCATCAGCTCGCGCAGTTTCTTTTCGAACTCCAGCTCTTTTTGCAGCTTGCCGTCTTGCGACAGGTTGGCCAGGCGGGCTTGAAGTTCCTTGATGGCTTCTTCGGTGGCGCGGTATTCGTTGATCAGGGACATGGTGTGTTCCTTAATGCATGTTCAGAGAGAGACAGTGGGGCAATAATAGACAGGCGAAACTCTCAAGTAAACAATTTAATATTGATCACTGATTTAATAGTAGGCACTGACTGCGCAGTCATTAGGTTAAGAAAAATTTACAATTTGTCTGGGCCACTGGCCATTTCCCCTTGGGAAGAAGGGAATAGGCCTGTGCGACTGTGTCCTTGAGCTTGCTGGTGCGAGGGTGTAGATGCTTACTGCGTTTTTCCCGGCAGGCCGCTAGAATATGCGCCTTTGCGAAGTTCTGGAGTCTCCCTCATGCGCACCTATCGACTGGTGATTGCCTGCCCCGACCGCGTCGGCATCGTGGCAAAAGTCAGTAATTTCCTGGCCCTCTACAATGGCTGGATCAACGAAGCCAGCCACCACTCCGACGAGCAGAGCGGTTGGTTCTTCATGCGCCATGAGATTCGCGCCGAGTCCCTGCCGTTCGGTATCGAGGCTTTCCGCGAGGCGTTCGCCCCGATCGCCGAAGAGTTCTCCATGACCTGGCGGATCACCGACTCGGCGCAGAAGAAGCGCGTGGTGCTGATGGCCAGCCGTGAGTCGCACTGCCTGGCCGACCTGCTGCACCGCTGGCACACCGACGAGCTGGACTGCGAGATCCCTTGCGTGATCTCCAACCACAATGACCTGCGCAGCATGGTCGAGTGGCACGGCATTCCATTCCACCATGTACCGGTCGATCCCAAGGACAAGCAGCCGGCGTTCGCCGAGGTCTCGCGCCTGGTCGCCGAATACGACGCCGACGCCGTGGTGCTGGCGCGCTACATGCAGATCCTGCCGCCGCAGCTGTGCCAGGCATACGCGGAAAAGGTCATCAACATCCACCACAGCTTCCTGCCCTCGTTCGTCGGTGCCAAGCCGTACCACCAGGCGGCACTGCGCGGCGTGAAGTTGATCGGCGCGACCTGCCACTACGTGACCGAAGAGCTGGACGCCGGCCCGATCATCGAGCAGGACGTGGTGCGTGTCAGCCACGCCGACAGCATCGAGGACATGGTGCGCTTCGGCCGTGACGTGGAGAAGATGGTCCTGGCCCGTGGCCTGCGCTACCACCTGGAAGACCGCGTGCTGGTGCATGGCAACAAGACCGTGGTGTTCAACTGAGTCGAGGGCCATGGCATGGCAGACCCGCGTGACAAGGCCGGCGCCTCGGCGCCACCGACCTTGGGCGAAGGCTGCCTGGCCCGCTTCGACCCCGAGGCGTTGAGCGATGAGGACGGCACCGAGTTTCCCGGTGCCGCCGAACTCTGGGGGCGACTCAACCCGTCTGGCGACGACGCTCCAGTCGTGGACGCGCCAGCAGGTACAGGAACACCGGCCCACCCGCCAGCAGATAGAAGTAATAGGTAACCGCGCGCCAGATCAGGATCGCCGCGGCTGCCGTCGAGCTGCCCACCAGCGGTGACAGCAAGGTCGCCGAGGTCAGCTCCGCCGCGCCGGCGCCGCCCGGCAACAGGCTGAACTGCCCGGCACTGAGCGAGAGCATCTGCACCAGGAAACTGGCAATCCACGCCAGGTCCACCCCCAAACCCCGCAATGCCAGATATAGCACGCTGTAGCGCAGGCACCAGTGCGCGCAGGTGAGGGTGAACACCAGCGCCAACGTGCGCCGAGGCATGCGCCAGGTCTTGGCCAGGGCATGGAAAAAGCGCAGCAGCTTGCGCGCCCATCGCCTTCGGCGTGCCGGCGCCATGCCCAGGCGACGCAACAACCGGCCGTTGCCACGCATCAGCGCGCGTCGATAGCGCAGCAGCAGGAAGATCCCCGCAAGTACCGCACACAGCAGCAGGGCGCTGCCCAGCAGCATCTGTGCCTGGCTGTGGCCGAGGTGGTGGAACAGGGCATAGGCGGAAATCGCCAGCATTGCGCAGAAGAAGAACAGCAGGTCATTCAACTGGTCCATGGCGAACACCGCGCCACTGCGTGATGGCGTGATGTGCTTGCGCGCCAGCAGTGTCATCAGGGTCAACGGGCCACCGCTGCCGCCGGGCGTGGTGCAGATGGCGAACTCGGTGGCCATCACCACGCCCAGGCTGTGCATCCGTCCCACCTGCGCGCCCTGGTCACCCAGCAGCAGGCGTAGCCGGGCGGCATTGAGGGTCCAGCACAGCAGGATCATCGCCAGCAACAGCAGCAGCAACCCGGGGTCGAAGGCGCGCAGGCGCGGGAGCAGGTCGCTGCCGCCGAGCAGGGCGGGTACCAGCACTGCCAGCAGCAGTGCCAGGGCCAGCCAGCCCAGGCGCTTCATGAGTCGGCCTGGCGCGCCAGCCAGGCAGACTTGGTCAGTGGCTCACGGCCTTGGGCCAGCAGCTGGTGCAGGGTATCGAGCCAGTAATTGCGTGCGCTGGCGTGGCGCATGTCGACCGGGTGCAGGCCCAGGCGCAGGGTGTCGGCTTCGCGCCAGCGGCGGCATTGCCAGTCGCTGACCACCCTCGACAGGCCGCGGCGCCAGGCGCTGCGGGCACTCCACACCAGTCCCGGGGCATCGAAAGCAGTGAAATCCGGCAGCCGGTACAGGTGGCGCGGCGAACTGGTATAGCGCAGTGGCAATTGTCGCAACGCCTGGCGCGTGCCTTCGCTCATCAGCCAGGCGGGGGCGACGAAGCCTGCCACCGGCCAGCCCTGTTTCTCGAACAGTGCCAACCCGGCCTGCAGGCGTTGCAGGGCATCTGCCTGGTCCAGCCCATGGAACTCGCCTTCGTGGGTATAGATCCGGCGCATGAAATATTCGCCCGGTCCGCGCGGTGGCGGGCCATCGTCGGCGTGGTAGTAGCCATGCAGGGCCAGCTCGTCGCCCTGGGCCAGGCGACGCTCGAGCAGGCGGCAGAAGGTGGGTGAGCGCATCAGCGGGTTGCGGTGGTGGAAGTCCGGCACCACCAGCCAGGTCATGGGCACCCCGCCCAGGGCGTCGATGGCCTGGACGAAGGGTTGGTAGTCCGGCCAGGTTTCCGGCGCGATATCGTGCAGCACCAGCATCAGGCTGCGCGTGTCGGCGTGGCCCTCAGCCATGGGCGCGCACCGGCAGCGGGTGGCCGAGCACCGCCTGGTAATGCTGGAGCAGGCCGTTGACCACGGTGTCCCAGCTGTAATGGCGCTCCACGTGTTGGCGTGCCTGACGGCCCAGTTGGTCCACACCGCTGTCGAACGCTTCGCGCACGGCTGCGGCCATGGCTTGGCCATCGTTGGGTGGGCACAGCCGGCCGCAGCGTTCGTCGATGATTTCGCTGAAGGCGCCGGCACGCACGGCCACCACGGGCGTCGCGCTGGCCATGGCCTCGAGGATCACCAGGCCGAAGGTTTCCTGGTCGCCGGCATGCACCAGCAGGTCTGCGCTGGCCAGCAGCCGGGCGACCTGCGTGGGCGGGCAGAAGTGATCGATCACGCTGACATTGCCCGGCACGCTGGCCGGCATGTTCGAGCCCACCAGCAGCAGGTGGTAGGGCTGGCCGAGCGCGTGCATGCAGTCGAGCAGCACCGGCAGGTTCTTTTCCCGCGAGCCGCGGCCGGCGAACACCAGCAGGCGGCTGGTATCGGCGATGCCCAGCTCGGCGCGCAGGCCAGGGTCGTGCCGGTCTGGGTTGAACAGCGCCAGGTCCACGCCCAGGCGCTGCACGTGCACGTTCTCCACGCCCAGCCGGCGCAGCTTGTCGGCCATCACCTGGCTGGGTGCCAGGACCCGGTCGAAATGCCCATAGAGCTTGCTGACATAGGCCTCGACATTGGGGGTGAACCAGTTGCCCATGCGGTTGCTCACCAGCAGGGGCAGGTCGGAGTGATAGAAACCGATCACCGGCACATCGAGCTTGCGCCGCGCCTCCAGGGCCGCCCAGGCGGTGAGGTAGGGGTCGCCGACCTCGATCAGGTCGGGCCGCAGGCGGCGCAGTTCCTTGCACCAGGGTGCCAGGCGCACCGGGAAGCGGTAGCCGTTGCCGAAGGGCAGGGGTGGAGCAGGTACGTGGTAGACACCATCGACCTGGCTGGCATTGGCTCCGGGGATCAGCAGACTGTGGCGAACGCCGGGCATGGCGTCGAGGTGGCGGTGTTTGGCATCAAGATAGGTTCGCACGCCGCCGCTGGCCGGGGCGTAGAACATGGTGATGTCGGCGATGTGCACGATCAGCATCCCTCCGGGATCGTCCTCGGGTGTGTCATCCGGCGGTAATGAACCGGTGATGACGCGCCTGAGGGTTGACCTACTTGAAGGATAGTTTGTTCGATCGAGGTTGGGCGGGGGGCCGGTGCCGGGCAAGCCCGCTCCCATGAAGGGAGCGGGCGGCGGGTCAGATGCGGAAGCTGCCGACCAGCTGCTTGAGGCGGCCGGCCTGTTGCTCGAGGTCCGAGCAGGCGCGCAGGGTGGCCTGCAGGTTCTCGACGCCTTCCTGGTTGAGCATGTTGATCTCGTTGATGTCCATGTTGATCGAGTCGACCACGGCGGTCTGCTCTTCGGTGGCGGTGGCCACCGACTGGTTCATGCCGTCGATCTCGCCGATACGCTGGGTGACGCTGCCCAGGCGTTCGCCGGCCTGGTTGGCGATGTCCATGCTGTCCTGGCTGTGACGCTGGCTCTGGCCCATGGTGTCGACCGACTCGCGGGCGCCGACCTGCAGCTCCTCGATCATGGTCTGAACCTGCTGCGCCGACTCCTGGGTGCGGTGCGCCAGGTTGCGCACTTCGTCGGCGACCACGGCAAAACCACGTCCGGCCTCGCCGGCGCGGGCAGCCTCGATGGCGGCGTTGAGGGCGAGCAGGTTGGTCTGCTGGGAAATGCTGGTGATCACTTCGAGGATCTGGCCGATGTTGACGGTCTTGTTGTTCAGCGTCTCGATATGCTCGCTGGAGGTGACGATCAGGTCCGACAGGCGGTTCATCGCATCGATGTTGCGCTGCACCACCTGCTGGCCTTCCTCGGCCAGCAGCCGCGCCGAGCTGGCATGCTGCGAGGCCTGGGCGGCGTTGCCGGCGATCTCCTGGGCGGCGGCGCCGAGCTGGTTGATGGCGGCGGCGACGCTGTTGGTGCGGTTGGACTGCTCGTCGGAGTTGCTCATCGACGAGTTCGAGGCGCTGATCACCCGCAGAGCCACTTCGTTGACCTGCTCGGTGGCCGAGGACACTTCGCGGATCGAACCGTGGATGCGCTCGACGAAGCGGTTGAAGGCGGTACCGAGGATGCCGAACTCGTCGTGGTTGTGGATTTCCAGGCGGCGGGTCAGGTCGCCTTCACCCTCGGCGATGTTCGACATGGCGCGGGTCATGGTGTGCAGCGGCTGCATCAGCACGCGGATCAGCAGGCCGAGCAGGGCGATGATGATCACCACCGCCACCAGCGTGGCGATCACCGCCGAAGTGCGGAAGGTGCTGAGCATCGAGAAGGCCTTGTCCTTGTCCACCGACAGGCCGATGTACCAGTTGGCCGAAGGCAGGCCCTTGACCGGAGTGAAGGTCAGCAGGCGGGTTTCGCCGTTGAGCGTCACTTCGGTCAGGTTGCCGGACAGCCTGGGCGTGTTCTGCGGGAACAGGTCCGACAGCGATTTCATTACCAGGTTCTTGTCCGGGTGCACCAGGATCTTGCCCTGGTCGTTGACCAGGAAGGCGTAGCCCATGCCGCCGAAATCCAGCGAGTTGATGATCTGCACCAGGCCGTCGAGGGCCAGGTCGCCGCCGACCACGCCGACCGAGCGCGAGGCGGTGCTGATGATCGAGATGACCAGCTCGTTGGTGGCCATGTCGATATAGGGCTCGGTGAGGATCGGGCCGTTGGCGTTGAGGCCGTCCTTGTACCAGGGGCGCACGCGCGGGTCGTAGCCGTCGGGCATCTTGGTGTCCGGGCGCACGGTGAAGGTGCCGTCGGGCTGGCCCAGGTAGATGGTCTGGAAGCTCGAAGTCAGCGCGTTCTGGCCCAGCAGGGTGCCGGTGTTCTGTGGGTACTGGGCAATGTTCTGGGCGACGTTTTCGACCAGCTTGATACGCCCTTCGAACAGGTTGCGGATATTGGTGGAGGTGGACTCGCCCATCTCAGCCAGGTAGTTCTCCAGGTCTTCGCGAATGGCGTTACGCTGGAGGTAGTCGTTGTAGAGGGTGAAGAGGCTGAAGGCGAGTATCACGATCAGTGATGCCGCCAGAAGAATCTTGTGGCTGAAACGAAGGCTTTTATTCATAACGTGATCGTGTCCGCTAAGGTTTTTTATCGGGTCGTTCGCACAAAGCACGGTTGGAAAACAGTGCAACAATTCCCGTGGGTCCTTTTCGGGTTGTTACTGTCTTTCTGGGTAGAATCATTTTGAAATATCGGCTGTCACGCGACGGAACTTGAGCAGGGGATGAAAGAAGATGTCAGATTCCTTACGAATGGTAGTAGGAGCAGGTCCTGATGGTCAGCCGGTATCCCAGTCCATGCGCCTGGCCAACCGGCACGGCCTGGTGGCCGGCGCCACCGGCACTGGCAAGACGGTCACCCTGCAACACCTGGCCGAGCTGTTCAGCGATGCCGGGGTCGCGGTATTCGCCGCGGATGTGAAGGGCGACCTGTGCGGCCTGGGCGCGGCCGGGGCGCCCCAGGGCAAGGTGGCCGAGCGGATTGCCGGCATGCCCTGGCTGAACCACAAGCCCCAGGCTTATCCGGTGAGTCTTTGGGATATCGCCGGGCAATCGGGGCATCCGTTGCGCACCACCCTGAGCGAAATGGGACCGTTGCTGCTGGGCAACCTGCTGGAACTCACCGACAGCCAGCAGGCTGCCTTGTATGCGGCGTTCAAGGTGGCCGATCGCGAAGGTCTGCTGCTGCTCGACCTGAAGGACCTCAAGGCCCTGCTCGCGCACCTGAAGGACAACCCCCAGCTGCTGGGCGAAGACAGCGCCTTGATGACCAGCGCTTCCACGCAGGCCTTGCTGCGCCGACTGGCGACCCTGGAACAGCAGGGCGCTGAAGCGCTGTTCGGCGAGCCGGCGCTGCAGCTGGAGGATCTGCTGCGCCCGCAAGGCGACGGTCGCGGGCGTATCCACCTGCTCGACGCCAGCCGCCTTGTACATGACGCGCCCAAGGTCTATGCGACCTTCCTGCTGTGGCTGCTGGCTGAACTGTTCGAGCAGCTGCCGGAGCGCGGCGATGCCGACAAGCCGGTGCTGGCGCTGTTCTTCGATGAGGCGCACCTGCTGTTCAACGGTACGCCCAAGGCGTTGCAGGATCGTCTGGAGCAGGTGGTGCGGCTGATCCGCTCCAAGGGCGTTGGGGTGTATTTCGTCACCCAGTCGCCGGGCGACCTGCCGGATGCGGTACTGGCTCAGTTGGGGCTGCGTATCCAGCACGGCCTGCGGGCATTCACCGCCAAGGAGCAGAAGTCGCTGCGCGCGGTGGCCGATGGTTTCCGACCCAACCCGACGTTCGACAGCCTGGCGGTGCTGACTGAGCTGGGCATTGGTGAGGCTCTGGTCGGGACGTTGGAAGAGAAAGGCACGCCTGCCATGGTCCAGCGGGTGCTGATCGCGCCACCGCAGTCGCGGATCGGGCCGTTGAGCGCAGTCGAGCGGCAGGCCCTGATCGCGGCATCGCCGCTGGCCGGGCGCTATGACAAGCCGGTCGACCGTGAGTCGGCCTATGAAATGCTTACCCAGCGCAAGGGCGAACCGGTGGAGCCGGCGCCCCAGGCCAAGGCCGATGAGGACAGCTTCGCCGACAAGGCCGGTGAGTTCCTGCAGAGCGCGGCGGGGCAGGCCATCAAGTCGGCGGTGCGCCAGGCGGCCAATCAATTGGGGCGGCAGTTGGTGCGTGGGTTGATGGGGTCGTTGTTGGGAGGAAAGAAACGCTAGGCCCGTCCTGGCCCCTGTCGCGGGGCAAGCCCGCTCCCACGTGTAAACCTTATTCAGGACGGGACAACGGATACAAAAAAGGCGCCCCGCAAGGGGCGCCTTTTTCAGTTACTGCATCAGCACTCAGCCGATGGCCTTGGTGGCCAGCCAGAACAGGCCGGCGGCCAGGCCCATCGTTGCCGGCAGGGTGAGCACCCAGGCCAGCAGGATGGTCTTCACGGTGCCGCCCTGCAGGCCGCTCTTGTTGGCGACCATGGTACCGGCGACGCCCGACGACAGCACGTGGGTGGTGGACACCGGCAGGCTGAACACGTTGGCCATGCCGATGGCGCAGGCCGCGGTGATCTGTGCCGACATGCCCTGGGCGTAGGTCATGCCCTGCTTGCCGATCTTCTCGCCGACGGTCAGCACCACGCGCTTCCAGCCGACCATGGTGCCCAGGCCCAGGGCCAGGGCGACGGCGACGATCACCCAGAACGGTGCGTACTCGGTGGTGGCGGTCAGGTCCTTGCGCAGTTTCTCCAGGTCAGCCTTTTCACGGGCCTGCAGACCCGGCAGCTTGCCGACCTTCTTCGCCGTGTCGTCCAGGCACAGCAGGTAGCGACGCACTTCGACGCGCTTCTCGGCGCTCAGGGCGCGGTAGTCGGTCACCCCGGCCAGCGACGATTGCAGTGCGGCGATGGTCGGCTCGGTCTGCTGCGGGTTGCAGCTGAACTGTTCCGGCAGGTCGCTCGCCTGCGCCTTGCCCAGCGCCAGGAACTCGCCCAGGGTGGCGGCGTTGCGCTGGTAGAACTGGCTCAGGTGCAGGGTGGCGTCGCGGGTGCGTTCGATCTGGTAGGTGGTGCTGTTCAGGTCGAGGACGAACTTGGCCGGGACGATGCCGATCAGCACCAGCATGATCAGGCCGATGCCTTTCTGGCCATCGTTGGAGCCGTGCACGAAGCTTACGCCCATGGCCGAGATCACCAGCACCAAGCGGTTCCAGAACGGTGGGTGCTTCTTGTCGTCGAGCTTGCGGCGCTGGTCCGGGGTCTTGTGCATCTTCGACAGCGGACGCCACCATTTCAGGCCGATCAGCAGCAGGGCGGCGACAGCGAAGCCGGCCATGGGCGAGAGCACCAGGGACATGCCGATGTCGATCGCCTTCTGCCAGTTGACGCCGTCGCCCAGCGGAATGTCGCTGAGCAGGGCATTGGCCAGGCCGACGCCGAGGATCGAACCGATCAGGGTGTGCGAGCTGGAGGCCGGGATACCGAAGTACCAGGTGCCGAGGTTCCAGGTGATGGCCGCGGCCAGCAGCGAGAAGACCATGGCCAGGCCGTGACCGGTGTTCACATTGATCAGCAGTTCGACCGGCAGCAAGTGGACGATGGCGTAGGCCACCCCGACACCACCGAGCAGAACCCCGAGGAAGTTGAACACACCGGAGAAGAACACGGCCAGGTGCGGTGGCATGGCCTTGGTATAGATGACAGTGGCTACCGCGTTGGCGGTGTCATGAAAGCCATTGATGAACTCGAATGCGAGCACGAAGGTCAGAGCGAGCGTCAGGCTCACGATAACCCAGGCATCCAGTCCGCTGAATAAATCGATCATGAAGGTTGTCTGGCGGTCTTAGGGGGGGCGGATTATGCCAGAAAACCATGGCAATCGATGCACCCGCCACTGACCGATGGCAGGGGAATGGCGACCCCGCACCTGCATGGCGCAGGTGAGCTTTCGCGCAAAATCGTCGTAAAAAATCGATAAATCTCAGAAAAATCAGCGATTTGAGACGATTTTCGTAGAGAGTCCGCAATTTAAACGCTTGTATGAAATTTGTGTGATTCCATTTCATATCGAGCATTTTCACCCAGGATGCCTTGCCGCAATCGTTGCTCGATAGTGGCGCTATGACATCTCTTGGCTTCACTCGCCGTCGCTGCGCAGTTCCTTTTCGATCTTCTCGATTTCCTGGGCGAAGGCCTGGTCGAGAATGCTGGCGCGTTTACGCCAGGGTTTGCGTTCCGGGTCGGGTTGTGCGGCATAGGTGGTGACTTCACCACCGTATACATCCTTGTAACGTTCGGCCTGGCGCTCGAGTTCCGCGCGCAGTTCTTCTTTCGTCACAGTAATACCTGAATAAGTTGAAGTTGGGCGTCAGCCGTTAAATACACACGCAGGATGTGGAAATTCGGCAACGCGAACACATCGTTGCACTGCAAGGACAGGGTGTGGAAGGGCGACCTGCGGCGCACCACACGACAAGCCACTGCTCAGGCAGCGGGCAGGCGTCAGGAAGGCAACGAAAGTTTGTCGATTGGATCCGTTATACAGCGCAGACAATCAACATGAACCGAGTATAGCAATCGGCAATTCGAAGGCTATCGTTCTTTACCCGCCATTGACAATAGACCTGAAGTTATTCTTTGAGAGGTTTTGTCCGAGCGGACTGCTGAAAGTTCAAGTTGTTGTGGTAGGCAAGTTTGCCGGTGGGTGTCGGAAATGAAAACGGCCTCGCTGGGAGGCGAGGCCGTTGCCTGGGACTTCTACGGTGGGTACCTGACCAGTCTCTCCAAAGAAGCCACATGTGGCAGGGGAAAGGTATAAGCAAAAGTGTCAGCGGTCAATTGCGATTATCGGCCGTTCGTTCGATAATCGAACGAGGTAGCGATTTTTTTGAGGCATGTCCATGAGCGAAGAAACCAGCGGCCCGCCAGCGAACGAGCCCGCGCGCAATACCAGCCCCACCCTGGCACCACCGATCGTGGCGTCCGCGGCCAAGCGCATCCAGGCCTTCACCGGTGATCCGGATTTCATGACCTCCCTAGCTCGTGGCCTGGCGGTGATCCAGGCGTTCCAGGAGCGCAAGCGGCACCTGACCATCGCCCAGATCAGCCACCGTACGGAAATACCCCGGGCGGCGGTGCGGCGTTGCCTGCATACCTTGATGAAACTGGGTTACGCCACCACCGACGGGCGCACCTATTCGCTGTTGCCCAAGGTGCTGACCCTTGGCCATGCCTACCTGTCGTCCACACCGCTGGCGGTGTCGGCACAGCCCTACCTCGACCGGATCAGCGACCAGCTTCACGAAGCGGCCAACATGGCCACGCTGGAAGGCGACGACATCCTTTATATAGCGCGCTCGGCTACGGTCGAACGGTTGATCTCGGTCGACCTGTCGGTCGGCGGGCGGTTACCGGCCTATTGCACGTCGATGGGGCGTATCTTGTTGGCGGCGCTGGACGACGCAAGCCTGCACGAGTACCTGGAACGGGCGGACCTCAAGGCGCGGACCAGCCGTACCCTGCACGACCCGGCATCGCTGTTCGCCTGTATCCAACAGGTGCGCGAGCAGGGCTGGTGTGTGGTCGACCAGGAGCTGGAACAGGGGTTGCGTTCGATTGCCGTGCCGATCTATGACGCCTCGGGGCAGGTGCTGGCGGCGTTGAACGTGAGTACTCATGTCGGTCGGGTCAGCCGTGGGGAACTGGAGCAGCGCTTCCTGCCGATCCTGCTGGCGGCCAGCCGGGACCTGTGTCACCAGTTGTTTGGCTGAACAACACCGGGGGCGCGCTGCGCCCCATCGCCGGTAAACCGGCTCCTGCACCGGGTGCGCTGAATAGTCGAACACGGGCTGCCGTTTCCTGTTCGATAAACGCACAGTGTCGTTCCCGACGAATTGCGCCGCCCACGCCTGCTGATTAATGTCTGTCGCACGAGTCGGCTTCGCCGACCGGACAATAACAACAGGCCCGAGGGCATCCCCATGAAGACCATCCCTTCGCTGTCGCGGCCGCACCCGCGCGCAGTGCTGCTTCACGCCGGCTGATCCCCAGTCGTCGTATCCACCGTTTCCTGTTCCTGCGCATCAGCGATGCGCGGTAGCCTGCCTGTGCCCAACTCCCGGATAACAACAATGAACAAGCCACAATCCGCTGTCGGCAACTGCCTCGATGTCCAGTCCCTCATCAACGACCAACCGCTGTCGCGATATCAATGGCGGGTGGTGATCCTGTGCTTCCTGATCGTCTTCCTCGATGGCCTGGACACTGCCGCCATGGGTTTCATCGCCCCGGCGCTGTCCCAGGAATGGGGCATCGACCGTGCCAGCCTCGGCCCGGTGATGAGCGCCGCGCTGATCGGCATGGTGTTCGGCGCCCTCGGCTCCGGGCCGCTGGCCGACCGCTTCGGGCGCAAGGGCGTGCTGGTGGGGGCGGTGCTGGTGTTCGGCGGTTTCAGCCTGGCCTCGGCCTACGCCACCAATGTCGACCAGTTGCTGGTGCTGCGCTTTCTGACCGGCCTGGGCCTGGGGGCGGGCATGCCCAATGCCACCACCTTGCTCTCCGAGTACACCCCGGAGCGGCTCAAGTCGCTGCTGGTGACCAGCATGTTCTGTGGTTTCAACCTGGGCATGGCCGGGGGCGGTTTCATCTCGGCCAAGCTGATCCCGGCCTACGGCTGGCACAGTCTGTTGGTGATCGGCGGGGTGCTGCCATTGCTGCTGGCGCTGGTGCTGCTGGTCTGGCTGCCGGAGTCGGCGCGGTTCCTGGTGGTGCGCAACCGCGGCACCGAGAAGGTACGCCGGACCCTGGCACCGATCGCCCCGGCCCTGGTGGCCCAGGCCGCGAGCTTCAGTGTGCCGGAGCAGAAGGCGGTGGCGGCGCGCAACGTGTTCGCGGTGATCTTCTCGGGCACCTATGGCCTGGGCACCGTGCTGCTGTGGCTGACCTACTTCATGGGCCTGGTGATCGTCTATCTGCTGACCAGCTGGCTGCCGACCCTGATGCGTGACAGCGGCGCGAGCATGGAGCAGGCCGCCTTCATCGGCGCATTGTTCCAGTTCGGCGGCGTGCTCAGCGCGGTGGCCGTGGGTTGGGCGATGGACCGGTTCAACCCGCACAAGGTGATCGGCGTCTTCTACCTGCTGGCGGGTGTATTCGCCTATGCCGTGGGGCAGAGCCTGGGCAACATCACCTTGCTGGCCACGCTGGTGCTGGTCGCCGGCATGTGCGTGAACGGCGCGCAATCGGCCATGCCGTCGTTGGCGGCGCGGTTCTACCCAACCCAGGGGCGCGCCACCGGGGTGTCGTGGATGCTCGGGATCGGTCGCTTCGGCGCAATCCTCGGTGCCTGGAGCGGGGCGACGCTGCTGGGTCTGGGGTGGACCTTCGAGCAGGTGTTGACCGCGCTGCTGGTGCCGGCGGCGCTGGCCACCATCGGCGTAGTGGTAAAGGGGCTGGTAAGCCACGCCGACGCGACCTGAGGCGATAGGGACGCGTTAGATAGCAGAGCAACAAATGGTTCGATAATCGCACGAAAGTGCGATTATCGGATTGTTACCGCCCCGACAGCCGCCGTAATCTGGGCCCATCGCAGCGACGCAAAGGCCCGCTGCTCACTGACTCGACTCGACCTGACCAGGAGTCTCCAATGGCAGCAATCCTCTCGCTTCACGAGGCCGTGAAGCAGTTTATCCAGGATGGCGACAGCGTCGCCCTTGAAGGTTTCACCCACCTGATCCCGACGGCGGCCGGTCACGAGATCATCCGCCAGGGCAAGCGCGAGCTGACCCTGGTGCGCATGACTCCGGACCTGATCTACGACCAGCTGATCGGTGCCGGCTGCGCGAGCAAGCTGATCTTCTCCTGGGGCGGCAACCCCGGCGTCGGTTCGCTGCACCGCCTGCGCGACGCGGTGGAGAAGCAGTGGCCGCACGCCATCGAGATCGAGGAGCACAGCCACGCCGACCTGGCCAACGCCTATGTCGCCGGCGCCTCCGGCCTGCCGTTCGCGGTGCTGCGCGCCTACGCCGGCTCCGACCTGCCGAAGGTCAACCCGCTGATCAAGAGCGTCACCTGCCCGTTCACCGGTGAAGTGCTCGCCGCCGTGCCGTCGGTGCGCCCGGACGTCACCGTGATCCACGCGCAGAAAGCCGACCGCAAGGGCAACGTGCTGCTGTGGGGCATTCTCGGCGTACAGAAGGAAGCGGCCCTGGCGGCCAAGCGCTGCATCGTCACCGTCGAGGAGATCGTCGATGACTTGAATGCGCCGATGAATGCCTGCGTGTTGCCGACCTGGGCGCTCAGCGCGGTGTGCCTGGTGCCCGGCGGCGCCCACCCGTCCTACGCCCACGGCTACTACGAGCGCGACAACCGCTTCTACCAGGCCTGGGACCCGATCGCCCGCAACCGCGAGTCGTTCACCGCCTGGATCGACACCTTCATCCGTGGCACCCGAGACTTCACCGAATTCCAGGCCAGGCTGGCCAGCACCGCGGAGGCCGCGCAATGAGCTATTCCACTTCCGAGATGATGACCGTCGCGGCGGCCCGCCGCCTGCGCAACGGTGCCGTGTGCTTCGTCGGTATCGGCCTGCCGTCGAAGGCCGCCAACCTGGCGCGCCTGACCTCCTCGCCCGATGTCGTGCTGATCTACGAGTCCGGCCCGATCGGCGCCAAGCCGAGCGTGCTGCCGCTGTCCATCGGTGACGGCGAGTTGGCCGAGACTGCCGACACCGTGGTGCCGACCGGCGAGATCTTCCGCTACTGGCTGCAGGGCGGGCGCATCGATGTCGGCTTCCTCGGCGCGGCCCAGGTCGACCGCTTCGGCAATATCAACACCACGGTGGTCGGTGACTACCACGCGCCGAAGACTCGCCTGCCGGGTGCCGGCGGCGCGCCGGAGATCGCCGGTTCCGCCAAGCAGGTGCTGATCATCCTCAAGCAGTCGCCGCGCGCCTTCGTCGACAAGCTCGATTTCATCACCTCGGTCGGCCACGGCGAAGGCGGCGACTCGCGCAAGCGCCTGGGCCTGCCTGGCGATGGGCCGGTCGGCATCATCACCGACCTGTGCATCATGGAGCCGGAAGCGGACACCCATGAATTCGTGGTCACGTCGATCCACCCGGGCGTGACCCGCGAGCAGATCGTTGCCGCCACTGGCTGGGCGATCCGCTTCGCCGACGACGTGCAGCAGACCGCAGCACCCAGCGACGTCGAGCTGTCCGCCCTGCGCGACCTCGAAGCGCGCACCGCCGCCGCCCATGGCCAGACGGCAGGAGAAGCCTGATGCGTGATGTCTTTATCTGTGACGCCATCCGTACCCCCATTGGCCGCTTTGGCGGCGCCTTGGCCAGTGTGCGCGCCGATGACCTGGCGGCGGTGCCGCTCAAGGCGCTGGTCGAGCGCAATCCGCAGGTGCAGTGGGAGCTGCTCGACGAAGTGTTCCTCGGCTGCGCCAACCAGGCCGGCGAGGACAACCGCAACGTGGCGCGCATGGCGCTGCTGCTGGCAGGCTTGCCGCAGAGCATTCCCGGCGTGACCCTCAACCGCCTGTGCGCCTCGGGCATGGACGCCATCGGCAGCGCGTTTCGCGCCATCGCCAGTGGCGAGATGGAACTGGCCATTGCCGGTGGCGTCGAGTCGATGTCCCGCGCGCCGTTCGTGATGGGCAAGGCCGAGAGCGGCTACTCGCGCAACATGAAGCTCGAGGACACCACCATCGGCTGGCGCTTCGTCAACCCGTTGATGAAGGCGCAGCATGGCGTGGACTCCATGCCCGAGACCGCCGACAACGTCGCTGACGATTACCAGGTGTCGCGCGCGGATCAGGACGCCTTCGCCCTGCGCAGCCAGCAGAAGGCCGCCGCCGCGCAGGCTGCCGGTTACTTCGCCGAAGAGATCGTGCCGGTGCGTATCGCCCATAAAAAAGGCGAGACCGTGGTCGAGCAGGATGAGCACCTGCGCCCGGACACCACGCTGGAGGCGCTGAACAGGCTCAAGCCGGTCAATGGCCCTGACAAGACGGTTACCGCAGGCAATGCCTCGGGCGTCAACGATGGCGCCGCCGCATTGATCCTGGCCTCGGCCGAGGCGGTGAAAAAGCATGGCCTGACCCCACGGGCCCGGGTGCTGGGCATGGCCAGTGCCGGCGTGGCACCGCGGGTAATGGGTATCGGCCCGGTGCCGGCGGTGCGCAAGCTGACTGAACGGCTGGGTGTGGCGGTGGCGGATTTCGATGTCATCGAGCTCAATGAGGCGTTTGCCAGTCAGGGGCTGGCGGTGCTGCGCGAGCTGGGCGTGGCGGATGATGCGCCGCAGGTCAATCCCAACGGCGGTGCGATCGCCCTGGGGCACCCGCTGGGGATGAGCGGGGCGCGGTTGGTGCTGACGGCGTTGCATCAGCTGGAGAAGAGTGGCGGGCGCAAGGGGCTGGCGACCATGTGCGTGGGCGTCGGTCAGGGCCTGGCGTTGGCCATCGAGCGGGTTTGACCGGCACCGGCCCAATCGCGGGGCAAGCCCGCTCCCACGCTGTTTCCTGGCAATTGCGCGGGCAATCGTGGGAGCGGGCTTGCCCCGCGATTGGGCGACAGTGGAACGAGATTGTTACTGGGTATGTCTAGACTTTGCAGTGACCTCCCAGGAGTAAAAACACCATGACTTCCAGTTATTACACCGGTGAAGAACGCAGCAAGCGGATCTTCGCCATCGTCGGCGCTTCGTCGGGCAACCTGGTGGAATGGTTCGACTTCTATGTCTACGCCTTCTGCGCGATCTACTTCGCCCCGGCCTTCTTCCCCTCCGACGACCCCACCGTGCAGTTGCTCAACACCGCCGGCGTGTTCGCCGCGGGCTTCCTGATGCGCCCTATCGGTGGCTGGATCTTCGGCCGCCTGGCCGACCGCCACGGGCGCAAGAATTCGCTGATGATCTCGGTACTGATGATGTGCGGCGGCTCGCTGATCATCGCCTGCCTGCCCACCTACGCCAGCATCGGCGCCTGGGCGCCGGCGCTGCTGCTCCTGGCGCGGCTGATCCAGGGCCTGTCGGTGGGCGGCGAGTATGGCACTACCGCCACCTACATGAGCGAAGTGGCCTTGCGCGGCCAGCGCGGCTTCTTCGCCTCGTTCCAGTACGTCACCCTGATCGGCGGCCAGTTGCTGGCGGTGCTGGTGGTGGTGATCCTGCAACAGCTGCTCAGCGAGGAGGAGCTGCGGGCATACGGCTGGCGCATCCCGTTCGTGGTCGGTGCCATCGCCGCGCTGATCTCGCTGATGCTGCGCCGCTCGCTGAAGGAGACCAGCAGCGCCGAGACCCGTCAGGACAAGGAGGCCGGTACCATCCGCGGACTGTTCCGTAATCATGCCGCCGCCTTCATCACCGTGCTGGGCTACACCGCCGGTGGCTCGCTGATCTTCTATACCTTCACCACCTACATGCAGAAGTACCTGGTCAACACCGCCGGCATGAACGCCAAGAGCGCCAGTTTCGTCATGACCGGCGCGCTGTTCCTGTTCATGATCCTGCAGCCGGTGTTCGGCATGCTCTCCGACCGCATTGGCCGACGCAATTCGATGCTGCTGTTCGGCGCCCTCGGGACGCTCTTCACCGTGCCGCTGCTGATGGCGCTGAAGACCGTGAGCAGCCCGTTCATGGCCTTCGTGCTGGTGACCCTGGCGCTGTGCATCGTCAGCTTCTACACCTCCATCAGCGGCCTGGTGAAGGCCGAGATGTTCCCGCCACAGGTCCGTGCGCTGGGGGTGGGGCTGGCCTACGCGGTGGCCAACGCGGTGTTCGGCGGCTCCGCCGAATACGTGGCGCTGGGCTTGAAAACCTTAGGCATGGAGAACACCTTCTACTGGTACGTGACCGCGATGATGGCGGTGGCCTTCCTGTTCAGCCTGCGCCTGCCCAAGCAGGCGGCGTATCTGCACCATGACCACTAAGGACGTTGCATGAGCAACCAACTGTTCGATGCCTACTTCACCGCGCCGGCGATGCGCGAGATCTTCTCCGACCGTGGCCGGCTGCAGGGCATGCTCGATTTCGAAGCCGCCCTGGCCCGCGCCGAGGCGGGTGCCGGACTGGTGCCGCACACGGCGGTGAGCGCCATCGAGGCGGCCTGCAAGGCCGAGCGCTACGACGCGCGTGCCCTGGCCGATGCCATCGCCACCGCTGGCAACTCGGCGATTCCGCTGGTCAAGGCCTTGGGCAAGGTGGTTGCCAGCGGCGTGCCCGAGGCCGAGCGCTACGTGCACCTCGGCGCCACCAGCCAGGATGCGATGGACAGCGGCCTGGTGCTGCAACTGCGTGACGCCCTGGGGCTGATCGACCGTGACCTCGGCAAGCTGGCCGACACCCTGGCCCGCCAGGCGTTGCAGCATGCCGACACGCCGCTGGTGGGGCGTACCTGGCTGCAGCATGCGACGCCGGTGACGCTGGGGATGAAGCTGGCCGGTGTGCTCGGCGCCCTGACTCGTCATCGTCAGCGGCTCAAGGAGCTGCGCCCGCGCCTGCTGGTGCTGCAGTTCGGCGGCGCCTCCGGCAGCCTGGCGGCGTTGGGCAGCAAGGCCTTGCCGGTGGCCGAGGCCCTGGCCGCGCAGTTGAAACTGTCCTTGCCCGAACAGCCGTGGCACACCCAGCGGGACCGCCTGGTGGAATTCGCCTCGGTACTGGGCCTGGTCGCCGGCAGCCTGGGCAAGTTCGGCCGGGATGTCAGCCTGTTGATGCAGACCGAGGCGGGCGAGCTGTTCGAGCCCGGCGCGCCGGGCAAGGGCGGGTCTTCGACCATGCCGCACAAGCGCAATCCGGTGGGCGCGGCGGTGCTGATCGGTGCCGCCACCCGCGTGCCGGGACTGGTCTCGACACTGTTCGCCGCCATGCCTCAGGAGCACGAGCGCAGCCTTGGCCTTTGGCACGCCGAATGGGAAACCCTGCCGGAAATCTGCTGCCTGGTCTCCGGCGCCCTGCGCCAGGCGCAGCTGATCGCCGAGGGCATGGAGGTGGACGCCGCCCGCATGCGCCGCAACCTGGACCTGACCCAGGGCCTGGTGCTGGCCGAGGCGGTCAGTATCGTGCTCGCCCAGCGCCTGGGGCGCGAGCGTGCCCATCACCTGCTGGAGCAATGCTGCCAGCGCGCCGTGGCCGAGGGGCGCCACCTGCGTGCCGTGCTCGGCGACGAACCGCAGGTCAGCGCCGAACTGTCCGCTGACGAACTCGACCGTCTGCTCGACCCTGCCCATTACCTCGGCCAGGCCCGTGTCTGGGTGGCACGCGCCGTGGCCGAACATCAACGATTCACTGCCTGAAAGGAGACCGCTGTGGCGCACCTGCAACTGGCCGATGGCGCATTGCATTACCAACTCGACGGTCCGGCCGATGCGCCGGTGCTGGTCCTGTCCAACTCGCTGGGCACTGACCTGCACATGTGGGATGCGCAGGTCCCGGCATGGGCCGAGCATTTCCGTGTGCTGCGCTATGACACCCGGGGGCATGGCGGTTCGCTGGTCACTGAGGGCCCCTACAGCATCGAGCAACTGGGGGGCGACGTGTTGGCTTTGCTCGATGCCCTGGATATCGAGAAGGCCCACTTCATCGGCCTGTCCATGGGCGGCCTGATTGGTCAGTGGCTGGGCATCAACGCGGGTAACCGCCTGCTCAGCCTGACCCTGTGCAACACTGCGGCGAAGATCGCCAACGACGAGGTGTGGAATACCCGCATCGACACCGTGCTTGCGGGCGGCCGACAGGCCATGGCCGATTTGCGCGATGCGTCCATCGCTCGCTGGTTCACCCCGGCGTTCGCCGCCGCCGAGCCGGAGCGCACCCTGCGTATCTGCCAGATGCTGGCGCAGACTTCGCCGGAGGGCTACGCGGCCAATTGCGCCGCGGTGCGCGATGCCGATTTCCGTGACCAGCTCAACCATATCCAGGTGCCGACCCTGATTGTTGCTGGCACCGCCGATGCGGTGACCACCCCCGAGCACGGTCGCTTCATGCAGGCCGGGATCCTCGGCGCCGAGTACGTCGAGTTTGCGGCGGCGCACCTGTCCAATGTCGAGATAGGCGCGCCGTTCAGCCGCCGTGTGCTCGACTTTCTGTCGAGCCGCTGAGGAGTACACCGTGGACGAGAAACAACGCTACGAGGCGGGCATGCAGGTGCGCCGCGCGGTACTGGGCGACGCCCATGTCGACCGCAGCCTGGAGAAACTCAATGACTTCAACGGTGAGTTCCAGGAGATGATCACCCGGCACGCCTGGGGCGATATCTGGACGCGTCCGGGGTTGCCGCGGCATACCCGCAGCCTGATCACCATCGCCATGTTGATCGGCATGAACCGCAATGAAGAGCTCAAGCTGCACCTGCGCGCCGCCGCCAATAATGGCGTGACGCGGGAGGAGATCAAGGAGGTGATCATGCAAAGCGCGATCTACTGCGGGATCCCGGCGGCCAACGCCACGTTCCACCTGGCCGAGTCGGTGTGGGATGAGTTGGGGGTGGAGTCGCGGCTGTAGGCTTGCATGCTTCCCTGTAGGAGCGGCCTTGTGCCGCGAATGGGCTGCGCAGCAGCCCCATCGCGGGGGACGCTGAAGCTGGCGGGGCCGCTTTGCGGCCCATTCGCGGCACAAGGCCGCTCCTACAGGCCTCAAGGTGGGGTCAGATCGCCGCTTTCTTCTGGCGGATGGCCACCGGCCCGGCATTGGCCTCCACGGCCTTTTTCAGCTCAGGGCACAACCCGGCCATGAACGCCAGCTCAGCCACCACGAACAGCGGCCCGATGATCAGCCCGCTCAGGTCATCGACGAACGCCGGCTTGCGCCCTTCGTACCAGTGGCCGATGAACTGGATGATCCAGCCCACCACGAACGCCCCCAGCCCGGCGCTCAGCCACAGCCCGGTGCCCTGCACGGCCAGTGCCTGGCCGGCCCACAGGCACAGCCCCAGCAGCAGGCCCATCAGCAGCCCGAAGCGCAGGTCCAGGCGCAGGTAGAACCACACCGACCAGCCCGCCAGCAACAGCGCCGGCGACAGCCAGATGCCGGCCAGGTCCCAGCCGGGACGCGACATCAGGATGGCCACGGCCAGCACGATCAGCGGAATGCCGATGAAGTGGGTGGCGATGTTGCGCGGATCGCGGTGGTAGGCCGCGTATTGACTCAGGTGCTCGACGAGGTTTTTCATTGTTGTTCCTCCATCAGGGGTGAGCGCAGCTTGCCCCTGTTCAGTCACCGTCGTCTGTCGCCTGGCCGACAGAGTTCGTTTTGCGAGGCGCCATGCACGACCCGCGTATCCAGCTGCTGCATGGCCAGTGGTTCCGGCAATTGCCCGCTACCGTTCAGGATAGCCTGCTGGCCCTGGGCCGTGCGCGCGAGCTGGCGCCGGGGCAATGCCTGTTCCAGCGCGGCGATGCGCCCTGTGGCCTGTATGCGGTGCTCGAGGGGGCGATGCGGGTCGGCGCGGTCAGCAGCGAGGGCAAGGAGGCACTGCTGACGCTGGTCGAGTCACCCCACTGGTTTGGTGAGATCAGTCTGTTCGACGGTCAGCCGCGTACCCACGACGCCTATGCCGAAGGGCCGACGCGCCTGCTGTGGATCCCCCAGGCGCCGCTGCTCGAGTGGCTGGCGCGCGAGCCTGTGCATTGGCGTGAGCTGGCGTTGCTGATGAGCCACAAGTTGCGCTGGGTGTTCGTTGCCCTGGAGCAGCAGAGCCTGCTGGCCGCCGCGCCGCGGGTGGCCCAGCGTCTGCTGCAGATGGCCGAAGGCTACGGTGAGCGCGATGTCGCCCAGTGGCGGCTGCAGGTGTCCCAGGAACAGCTTGCCCTGATGTTGTCGCTGTCGCGCCAGACCATCAACCAGATCCTCAGGAGCCTCGAGCAGTCCGGCGTGGTACGCCTGGGCTATGGCGAGGTGGAGATTCTCGATGCCCGGCGTCTGCGGGCGATGGGGCAGCATCCAGGCTGACCAGGGTGTCGATCATCGCCCGCGCCGCCGGTGACAGGCGATAGCCGCTGCGACTGATCACCCCGCAGCATACGCTGAGCACCTCCAGGCCCGGGGGCAGGTTGCGCCAGTGCAGGCGCACCAGGTCGCCGGCGGCCAGGTCCTCGGCCACTGCTTCCTCGCTGGCCGTGCCGATGGCATCGCTGGCCAGCACCACGCTGCGCAGCACCGCCAGATGCTCGGTCTGCAGGTGCGGGATGAAGTCGCTGCGTCCGCTGAGGTTGGCCAGGCGCTTGCGCACGCCCGGTGCCAGCAACGCGCTGGCCAATGGGTAGGCGAACAGGTCGTTGGTCGACAGGCTGTCCTTGGCCAGCAATGGGTGCCCCGGGCGGCAGAAGAACAGGCCGGGGCGCGGGGTCAGCGCTTCGGTGTGGAAGTTAGGATCGGCCTCGAAGGGGCGCACATCATCGACGAAGAACTCGATCTGCTCGCGCCGCAGGGCCTGGCCCAGGCGTTCGGCGTTGTCCACCAGCAGCGCGGTGCGGATGCCTGGATGGCGCTCGATGAAGTGTTGCAGGGCCTGGGGCACCAGGCGCACGGCCAGGGCCGGGCCGCTGCCGAAATGCAGTTCGCCGGCATCGAGCTTGGTCATCTGCAGCACTTCGTTGTTCAACTGCGCGGCGCCTTGCACCAGGCGGCGGGCGTGTTGCAGTACCACTTGCCCCTCGGGAGTTGGGCGCAGTGACTTGTTGGCGCGATCGACCAGGGCGCAGCCGAAGGCCTGTTCGAGGTTCTGGATGGCGCGGCTGAAGGCGGGTTGGGTGATGCCCATGGCTTCGGCGGCGCGGACGAAACTGCGGTATTCGGTGAGGGCGATGAAATAGCGCAGTTGGCGGAGGTCCATGCTCGGGCTCTGGTGCGGGGATCAGGGCTCGGTTTTAGCGGGTTGCCATATATAACGTCAAAGAATGTTATTTGATTTATATATTCCTTTAGATTCTTTAGTGTGGCCACCGGCCTCTTCGCGGGTAAACCCGCTCCCACAGGTATAACACTGGACTCCAAGGCTGTGCTGTCCCTGTGGGAGCGGGTTTACCCGCGAAGAGGCCAGACCTGCTAAAGCAGGTTGAGCGGATAGCTGACGATCAACCGGTTCTCGTCGAACGCATTACTGCTGAAATCCCTGCGCATGGTCGAGTTGCGCCATTTCACCGACAGGTCCTTGAAGGTCCCTGCCTGCACTACATAGGCAAGCTCGGTCTCCCGGGCCCACTCCTTGCCATCGTCCACCCCGCCCGCATGCACGTTGTCACCCTTGATGTAGCGGTTCATCAGGGTCAGCCCGGGGATGCCCACGGTGACGAAGTTGAAGTCATGGCGCACCTGCCAGGAGCGCTCCTTGGCATTATCGAAGCTGGCGTTGTAGCTATCGTTGGCCAGGGTGCCGCCGCTGGTGCCGTTGACCCGCATCCAGGCGTCATCGCCACTGACCTTCTGCAGGCCGACGTAGAAGGTGTGGCCCTGGTAGCGCGCCGAGAGCATGGCCGAGGCGGTGCGGTTGTCGAGGTCGCCGGCGCGGGCGCTGCCGTCTTCCTTGCCGAGGAAGTAGCCCAGGTTGGCGCCCAGGGTCCAGTCGCCCAAGGGTTGGCTGTGCACCAGGTTCAGGTACTGCTGGCGGTAGATGTCCTTGAGGCGGGCGTCCCACAGGCCGACCATCGTGCGCTTGTCGTTGAAGCTGTATTCGCCACCGGCGAAGTTGAAGCGGTCGGAGGTGATGCCGGCGCGTCCCTGCATGAACATGTCTTCCATGCTCGCGTCGTTGCGCGGGCTGTTGCCGCGGAACTGGCCGGCATAGAGGGTCAGGCCGTCGATCTCCTTCGAGGTGAGCTGGCCGCCGCGGAACGTCTGCGGCAGCGAGCGGCCATCGTCCGAACGCAGGATCGGCAGCACCGGCATCCACTCGCCGACCTTGAGTTCGGTCTGCGACAGGCGCGCCTTCAGCGCCACGCCCAGGCGGCCGAAATCATCGGCCGGGCGGCCATCGTCATGCACCGGCAGCAGGTGGGTGCCGGCCGTGCCCTTGCCACCGTCGAGCTTGACCGAGTACAGCCCCAGCACGTCGATACCGAAGCCGACGGTGCCCTGGGTGAAGCCGGAACGGGCGTCGAGGATGAAGCTCTGGGTCCATTCCTCGGCCTTGCCCTGGGGGTTGGCCGGGTCGACGAAGTTGCGGTTGATGTAGAAGTTGCGCAGGTTGAGGCTGGCCTTGGCGTCCTCCAGAAAGCCGCTTTCGGCGGCGACGGCGGGCAAGGCGCAGGACAGGGCCAACAGGCCCGGCAGCAGCTGGCGTGCGGGTTGCAAAGTGCTCATCTGTCGTGGATCTCTTGTTTTTATTGGGCGAGCCGGGGCGCTGCGGGTGCGGGCCGCAGGGTCGGGCGTCTTAAGAGAGAGCTTGTGCAACGTTGCGTGGGCGATGGTGCGGGGGAGGGTGGGGGCGAGGCAATTCGTGGAACGCGGAATGGGGCGATTATCGAACGTAATGTTGGCTGACTGGTATCGCGGGGCAAGCCCGCTCCCACGGATACCTCAGGTTGAAGAGCAACGTGGGAGCGGGCTTGCCCCGCGATGAGGCCCGTACCGGCAACAAAAAGCCCACCGCAAGGGTGGGCTTGATGCGTTACCGGTCCAATCAGCCTTTCGGCGTCTGGATCGAGGCCTGCTGCTGGGTCTGCTCGTACCAGCCGCCACCGAGGGCCTTGTACAGGTTGACCTCGCTGACCAGCTGCGACAGGCGATCACCGATCAGCGACTGCTGGGCGCTGAACAGGTTGCGCTGGGCGTCGAGGAAGGTCAGGTTGCTGTCGATACCGATGCGGTAGCGGCGCTCGGCCAGTCGGTAGTAGTCCTGGTTCGCCGCCACCAGGTCGCGTTGCGCCTGCAGCTGCTCTTCGAACGTCTTGCGTGCGGCCAGGCCATCGGCGACTTCCTGGAAGGCGGTCTGGATGGTCTTCTCGTACTTGGCGACGTTGATGTCCTTCTGGATCTTCGAGTAGTCCAGGCTGGCCTTGAGGCTACCGGCATTGAAGATCGGCAGGTTGATCTGCGGCTGGAACAACCAGGTGCCCGAGCCACCCTTGAACAGCCCGCCCATGTCCGGGCTCAGGGTACCGGCGTTGGCGGTCAGGCTGATGCTTGGGAAGAACGCGGCGCGGGCGGCGCCGATGTTGGCGTTGGCGGCCTTGAGCAGGTGCTCGGCTTCCTGGATGTCCGGACGGCGCTGCAGGATGTCGGACGGCAGGCCCGCCGGCACTTCGGCCAGCTGGTCGGCATTGAGCTCCAGCGGCTTGGGCAGGTTGGCCGGCACGCCGGTACCCACCAGCACGGTGAGGCTGTTCAGGTCCTGGGCGACCAGGCGTTGGTACTGCGACAGCTTGACCCGCGCGCCTTCGACGGCGGTGCGGGCCTGGCTCAGGTCAAGTGCCGAGGCCACACCCACCTCATTGCTGCGGCGGGTCAGGTTGTAGCTCTCTTCGTACGTCTTGAGCGTTTCTTCGGTCAGCTTCAGCAGCGCCTGGTCGGCCTGCCAGGTGTAGTAGGCGTTGGCCACGCTGGCCACCAGGCTGATCTGCGTGGAGCGGCGCGCCTGCTCGCTGGACAGGTAGGTTTCCAGAGCCTGCTGGGTCAGGCTGCGCACGCGACCGAACAGGTCCAGTTCGTAGGCGCTGACACCCAGGGTGGCCGAGTATTGGCTGGTGATGTTCGCCTCACCGGTCTGCGACATGTTCGCCGGCACACGCTGGCGGCTGCCGCTGCCATTGGCCGACACGGCCGGGAACAGGTCGGCGCGCTGGATGCGGTACTGGGCGCGGTAGGCGTCGATGTTCAATGCCGCGACGCGCAGGTCGCGGTTGTTTTCCAGCGACGTCTGGATCAGCTGCTGCAGCGCCGGGTCGTGGAAGAACTGGCGCCAGCCCTGTTCTGCAGCGGCGACGTTGGCCGACTCGGTCGGCGAGTACGCAGGGCCTTGCGGCCACTGCGCGGCCACCGGCGCCTCGGGCGTCTGGTAGTCGGGGATCAGCGAGCAGCCGCCGAGGATGAAGGCGGTTACCGCCAGGGACAACAAAGACTTGGTCATTGCCCAGCCTCATAACGTGGAGTTTCAGGGGTGGCGTGTTCTTTCGGCTCTTTGCTGCCGAACAGCGACGACACTGCGACGAAGAATAGCGGTACCCAGAAGATGGCCAGCACGGTCGCACTGATCATGCCGCCGATCACGCCGGTACCGATGGCGTGCTGGCTACCGGCGCCGGCGCCGCTGGCGATGGTCAACGGTACCACGCCGAGGATGAACGCCAGCGAGGTCATGATGATCGGGCGCAGACGCATGCGGCACGCCTCGATCGCCGCGTCGTACAGGCTGCGGCCTTGCTCGTGCAGCTCCTTGGCGAACTCGACGATCAGGATGGCGTTCTTCGCCGCCAGGCCGATCGTGGTCAGCAGGCCGACCAGGAAGTACACGTCGTTGGACAACCCGCGCAGGCTGGTGGCGAGCAGGGCACCGATGATGCCCAGCGGTACCACGAGCACGACCGCGATCGGGATCGACCAGCTTTCATACAGCGCCGCCAGGCACAGGAACACGAACAGCACCGAGAGGGCGAACAGCGCCGGCATCTGCGAACCGGAGAGCTTTTCCTCGTAGGACATGCCGGTCCAGGAGTAGCCGATGCCGGTTGGCAGTTCGCCGGCGATGCGCTCGACTTCGGCCATGGCCTCACCGGTACTGTAGCCCGGGGCCGGGGTACCGAGGATCTCGACCGCTTCAACGCCGTTGTAGCGCGACAGCTTCGGCGAGCCATAGCTCCATTCGCCCTTGGCGAAGGAGGAGAACGGCACCATCTCGCCCTTGCCGTTGCGCACGTACCACTTCTGCAGGTCTTCCGGGCTCATCCGCGAGTTTGGCTCGCCCTGGATGTAGACCTTCTTGACCCGACCGCGGTCGATGAAGTCGTTGACGTAGCTACCGCCCAGGGCGATCGACAGGGTGTTGTTGATGTCGGCGATGGTCACGCCCAGGGCACTGGCGCGTTCGTCGTCGATGGTCAGCTGGTACTGCGGCTCGTCGTTCAGGCCGTTCGGACGCACGGCGCTGAGGATCTTGCTCTGCGCGGCCTTGGCCAGGAACTGGTTGCGCGCTTCCATCAGTTTCGCGTGGCCGACGCCGGCGCGGTCCTGGAGGAACACGTCGAAGCCGGTGGCGTTACCCAGTTCGAGCACCGCAGGCGGGGCGAAGGCGAACACCATCGCGTCGCGGAAGCTGAAGAAATGCATCTGCGCGCGCTGGGCGAGGGCGAACACGCTGTTCTCCTTCGAACGCTCGTCCCACGGCTTGAGCATGATGAACGCCATGCCCGAACTCTGGCCTCGACCGGCGAAGTTGAAACCGTTGACGGTGAACACCGATGCCACGGTGTCGGCTTCCTTGTCGAGCAGGTACTCGCGCATCTGGTCGACCACCACCTGGGTGCGCTCGGCACTGGAGCCGGCCGGGGTCTGCACCTGGGCGAACAGCACGCCCTGGTCTTCCTCGGGCAGGAACGCGGTGGGGATACGGGCGAACAGCCAGATCATGCCGACCACGATCAGGGCGTAGGCCAGCAGGAACGGGATCTTGTTGCGCAGGATGGTGCCGACGCTGCGTTCGTAGCCGACGACGCTGCGGTCGAAGTTGCGGTTGAACCAGCCGAAGAAGCCGCGCTTGGCCACATGGTGCTCGCCCTTCTTCAGCGGCTTGAGCATGGTGGCGCACAGGGCCGGGGTGAAGATCAGCGCCACCAGCACCGACAGGCCCATGGCCGAGACGATGGTGATGGAGAACTGGCGATAGATCACACCGGTGGAACCGCCGAAGAAGGCCATCGGCAGCAGTACCGCCGACAGGACCAGGGCGATACCCACCAGGGCGCCCTGGATCTGCTCCATGGAGCGCTTGGTTGCCTCCTTGGGCGGCAACCCTTCCTCGGACATCACCCGCTCGACGTTCTCCACCACGACGATGGCGTCGTCCACCAGCAAGCCGATGGCCAGGACCATGGCGAACATGGTCAGGGTGTTGATGCTGAAGCCCGCGGCGGCAAGGATGCCGAAGGTACCCAGCAACACCACCGGCACGGTCATGGTGGTGATGATGGTGGCGCGGAAGTTCTGCAGGAACAGGTACATTACCAGGAACACCAGGACCACGGCCTCGATCAGGGTGTGGATCACCCCGCTGATCGATTCGGTGACCACCGGCGTGGTGTCATACGGGAACACGGCCTTCACGCCCGGCGGGAAGAACGGCTCCAGGTCGCTGATGGTCGTGCGCAGCGCCTTGGCGGTGTCCAGGGCGTTGGCGCCGGTGGCCAGCTTGACCGCCAGGCCCGAGGCCGGTTTGCCGTTGTACTGGGCGCTGATGGCGTAGTTCTCGCCACCCAGGCCGACCGTGGCGACATCGCCCAGGCGTACCTGGGAGCCGTCGTTGTTGACCTTGAGCAGGATCTTCTCGAACTGCTCGGCGGTCTGCAGGCGGGTCTTGCCGATGATGGTCGCGTTGAGCTGGGTACCCGGCAGTGCCGGCAGGCCGCCGAGCTGGCCGGACGAGACCTGGACGTTCTGCGCGGCCACGGCGGTACGCACGTCGACCGGAGTCAGCTGGAACTTGTTCAGCTTGGCCGGATCCAGCCAGATACGCATGGCGTACTGCGCACCGAACACCTGGAAGTCACCGACGCCCGCAGTCCGCGAGATCGGGTCCTGCATGTTGGAGACGATATAGTTGGCCAGGTCGTCCTTGCTCATGCTGCCGTCTTCGGACACCAGGCCGATCACCAGCAGGAAGTTCTTCACGGCCTTGGTGACGCGGATACCTTGCTGTTGCACTTCCTGCGGCAGCAGCGGGGTGGCCAGGTTCAGCTTGTTCTGTACCTGGACCTGCGCGGTGTCGGAGTTGGTGCCCTGCTCGAAGGTGGCGGTGATGGTCATGCTGCCGTCGGAGTTACTTTCCGACGACACATAACGCAGGTTGTCGATACCGTTGAGCTGTTGCTCGATCACCTGCACCACGGTGTCCTGCACGGTCTGCGCCGAGGCGCCCGGGTAGGTCACGGAGATGGCGATGGCCGGCGGGGCGATGCTCGGATACTGGTTGATCGGCAGCTTCAGGATCGACAGGGCGCCGACCAGCATGATCACCAGGGCGATCACCCAGGCGAAGATCGGGCGATCGATAAAGAACTTCGACATGGTTTACTCCGCTTTGGCGTCGGCTTTGGCCGTGTTGGCCTGAGCAGGGCCGGCCGGCTTCTTGACGTTGGTGGCTTCGCTGACCTTGACCTCGACGCCCGGGCGCACGAACTGCAGCCCTTCGGTGATCAGACGGTCGCCCGGGTTCAGGCCTTCCTCGATCAGCCAGTCACTGCCCAGGGTGCGGCTGGCCTTGAGCTGGCGCAGTTCGACCTTGTTCTCCTGGTTGACCACCAATGCGGTCGGCGCGCCCTTGAGGTCGCGGGTCACGCCCTGTTGCGGGGCCAGGATGGCGTTGGCGTTGACCCCGGCCTTGAGCCGCGCATGGACGAACATGCCGGGCAGCAGGGTGTGGTCGGGGTTGGGGAAGATCGCGCGCAGGGTGACCGAGCCGGTGGTCTCGTCGACCGCGACTTCGGAGAACTCCAGGCGACCCTGTTGCTTGAACAGGCTGCCGTCTTCCAGCACCAGCTGCACCTGGGCGGCGTTGTCGCCGGCCTTCTGCAGTTGGCCGCTTTCCAGGTCACGGCGCAGCTTGAGCAGCTCGGCGGTGGACTGGGTGACGTCGACGTAGATCGGGTCGAGCTGCTGGATGGTGGCCATGGCGTTGGTCTGGCCGTTGTTCACCAGGGCGCCTTCGGTGACCGAGGAGCGGCCGATACGGCCACTGATCGGAGCCAGCACCTTGGTGTAGCGCAGGTCGATCTGGGCGCTCTTGAGCGACGCCTCGGCCTGCAATCGTTTGGCATTGGCGTCGTCGTATTCCTGCTTGGAGACGGCCTGCTCGTCGATCAGTTGCTTGTAGCGTTCGGCCAGCGAGCGGGTAGCCTGCAGGTTGGCCTGGGCGTTGGCCAGGGTCGCCTCGTAGACGGCCGGGTCGATCTGGTAGAGCTGCTGCCCTTCCTTGACGTCGGTGCCTTCCTTGAACAGGCGCTTGAGAATGATGCCGTTCACCTGCGGGCGAACCTCGGCCACACGGTAGGCGCTGGTGCGCCCCGGCAGTTCCGAGGTCAGGGTGAAGGCTTGCGGTTGCACGGTCACGACGCCGACCTGAGGAGCCTGCGGCGCAGGCGCTGCTTCCTCTTTCTTACAGCCACTGAGCAGGGTTGCCAGGGCCACGGCGGAAACCAGGGCGGTTACGGCTGGCTTGAATTGCATGAGGATCCTCGGGTCGCAGGAGCAAGGGAGCTCAAGAATATAGTGGAAGAGTCTTAAGAGAAAAACGCTATCCGGTGGATAAATAGCTTGCTAAGGAATATACTTACATTCATGGTTGTTTGTAAATACCGTCGGTGAGTCGCCGCGGATCGTCCACATGCACCCGGGAGTGGCCCATGAAGCGCTCGCCCCGGCCCGATTCCCGTCCGCCAGCTGAGCGGGCGGGGCCTGATGAGGTTGTACTGCCATGGTCCGTCGAACCAAAGAAGAAGCCCAGGAAACCCGTGCCCAGATCATCGAGGCGGCGGAAAAGGCCTTCTACAAGCGCGGGGTCGCGCGTACCACCCTGGCCGACATCGCCGAGCTCGCGGGGGTGACCCGCGGGGCGATCTACTGGCATTTCAGCAACAAGGCGGAACTGGTGCAGGCGCTGCTCGACAGCCTGCACGAGACCCATGACCACCTGGCCCGGGCCAGTGAAAGCGAGGACGAACTCGACCCGCTCGGCTGCATGCGCAAGCTGTTGCTGCAAGTGTTCAACGAGCTGGTGCTCGATGCCCGTACCCGGCGTATCAATGAAATCCTGCATCACAAGTGCGAGTTCACCGACGACATGTGTGAGATTCGCCAGCAACGCCAGGGCGCGGTGCTGGACTGCCATCAGAGCGTTGCCCTGGCCTTGGGCAATGCGGTACGTCGTGGCCAGTTGCCCGCCGAGCTCGATATCGAGCGGGCGGCGGTGGCCATGTTTGCCTATGTGGACGGCCTGATCGGCCGCTGGCTGCTGCTGCCGGACAGCTTCGACCTGTTGGGCGATGTCGAAAAATGGGTCGACACCGGGCTGGATATGCTGCGCTTGAGCCCGGGCTTGCGCAAATGACACTTTGTTAAGGATTGTGAGGAAGTGTTACTCCTTTCCGGTTAAGGCAGAATTAATACTGTGGGAGCAGGCTTTTAGCGCCCACGCAACTGCCGGTCCGGCAGTGCCAGCGCCGCCAGCAGCCCGATAAGCGACGCTCCGGCGCTGACCAGCAACAGGTCGCGGAAGGTTTCCAGCAAGCGCGCCTGGGTCTGCGGATCCGCCTCTCCCGCTTTGAGGCTGCCCAATAGCGGATTGCCCAACATTTCGAAACCACCCTGGTGCAATAGCGCTAGCAGCAGGCTGGACATGCACGCCACCCCCATCGCCCCGCCAAGCGAGCGGAACAGGTTGGTGGTACTGGTCGCCACGCCGATGTCCCGGCTGTCCACCGCGCTTTGCGTGCCCACCAGCGAGGTGGGGAACTGCAGGCCGCAGGCGATGCCGGTGAGCAGCATGAACAGCGCGCCGAGCAACTCCGATTGCGGCGGCGTCAGCGCCATGGCGGCGATGGCCATTGGCATCAGCAGCGCTCCGGTGAGGATCTGTGGCTTGAAGCGGCCGGTGCGGCTGGTCATGCGCCCGCCGGTGAAGGCGCCGATGGGCAGCCCCATGGCCAGCGGCAGCAGGTGCAGTGCCGCGCTGTCGGCGCCGGCACCAGTGATACCCTGGAAGCGCAGGGGCATGAGCATGGTCAGCGAGATCGACTGGAAGCTGGCGAAGAAGATCACGCACCAGCACAGCACCGCGACCCGGTTGCCAAACAGGCCCAGCGGCAGCAGCGGCTCGCGGCAACGGCGCTCGTGGGCGATGAACGCCAGCAGCCCAAACAGCGCGCAGCCCAGCAGCGCCAGCACCTGCGACGACAGCCAGGCATGCCCCTGGCCGACCAGGGTGATGCCCAGCAGCAGGCTGCCCAGGCCGAGGATCATCAACACTGCGCCCAGGTAGTCCACACGGGCCTCGCGGCGCTTGACCGACAAGCCGTCCAGCGCCCGGTGGATCACCCACAGGGCGACCAGCCCCAGCGGCAGGTTGATCCAGAACACCCAGCGCCAGGACAGGTACTCGGTGAGCCAACCGCCGAGCACCGGCCCGGCGACACTGGCCAAGGCATACATGCTGCTGAAATAGCCCTGGTAGCGCCCGCGCTCGCGGGGCGGCACGAAGTCGCCGATGATCGCCTGGCTCACCGACACCATGCCGCCGGCACCGATGCCCTGGAGCACCCGCGCCAGCACCAGCTGCGGCATGTCCTGGGCCAGGCCGCAGGCCACCGAAGCCAGGGTGAACAGGGCGGTGCCGGTGAGGATCATGCGCCGCCGGCCATACAGGTCGCCGAGCTTGCCGTAGATCGGCACGGCGATGGTCATGGCCACCATGTAGCCGGAGATGACCCAGGCCAGCAGCCCGACATCATTGAACTGCGCGGAAATCGCCGGCATCGACACGGCGACGATGGTCTGGTCGAGGGCGCCGAGAAAGATTGCCAGCATCAGGGCGGTCAGGACGCTACGCAGGACGGTGGGGGGCAGGGCGGCGGTCACGGTGGATACCTTGTGGTCAGCGCTGACGCGATCGCGAGGCATCGTGGGAGCGGCGGTGCGCCGATGCGACTTGCCCCGCGATGGGCTCATTCATGGTGGAGCATTGTAACCTGAGTTACATAGCTACCTATGTACTCCATGCATCCCCTATGCAAGATCGGCATTGGCGCATTCATCCAGCGCTGCATGACCGCGTGATATCGTGGCAGGGCCGCAGAGGCTGAAATCCGGGGCCTGCACCAGCATGGTGCAGCCATTTGCCGCAGGGTTTCGCGTCGCTGTATGTCCACACCTTCTATTCCTCTGCCTGCATGTCGAGCATGACCGCCCAGATGGCGACGGTTGGAACAGTCAGGTAGACCCGATACAGGGGTCGGTAGTCAGCCGTTCACCATTTCTCATTGTTCAAGCGGAGTGATCATGCCCAAGGCTTCCCACCACGATCTGCGTTTTGCCTTCCGCGAGCTGCTTGCTTCAGGTTCGTGCTATCACACCGCTTCGGTCTTCGACCCGATGTCCGCCCGTATCGCCGCGGACCTGGGCTTCGAAGTCGGCATCCTCGGCGGCTCGGTCGCCTCGTTGCAGGTCCTGGCCGCGCCGGACTTCGCCCTGATTACCCTCAGCGAGTTCGTCGAGCAGGCCACCCGTATCGGTCGCGTCGCCCAGTTGCCGGTGCTCGCCGACGCCGACCACGGCTATGGCAATGCGCTTAACGTGATGCGCACGGTCATCGAACTGGAGCGCGCCGGCGTGGCCGCGCTGACCATCGAGGACACCTTGCTGCCGGCCCAGTTCGGCCGCAAGTCCACCGACCTGATCTCGGTGGAGGAGGGCGTGGGCAAGATCCGCGCGGCGCTGGAGGCGCGTGTCGACTCGGCGCTGGCGATCATTGCCAGGACCAATGCCGGCGTGCTCACCACCGAGGAAATCATCGTCCGTACCCAGAGCTACCAGAAGGCCGGCGCCGATGGCATCTGCATGGTGGGGGTGAAGGACTTCGAGCAGTTGGAGCAGATCGCCGAGCACCTGAGCGTGCCGCTGATGCTGGTCACCTACGCCAACCCGAACCTGCGTGACGACGAGCGCCTGGCGCGCCTGGGCGTGCGCATCGTGGTCGATGGCCATGCCGCCTACTTCGCCGCGATCAAGGCCACCTACGACTGCCTGCGCCAGCAGCGCGGCCAGCAGCACAAGTCGGACAGCCTCGGCGCCACCGAGCTTTCGCACACCTACACCCAGCCCGAGGACTACATCCGCTGGGCCAAGGAGTACATGAGCGTCGAGGAGTGATGCACTCTACCTGACGGCGCTCAGCGTTGCGCTGTGGGGAACGCAGTGCTCGTGGACGCAGCTGGCGGCCGCGTTGGGCTGGCTGCGCAGCAGCTCGACCCGCCAGCAGGCCGAGCCGTAGAGCCCGGCCACCGCGACCAGGGCGAAGACGAGGGCGCAACGCCTGGATTTGATGCTCATGGTGCGGACCTCCTGTTGGTGCAACAGGTGATACCTTCAAGCATAGGCCTTGTGCGCGGATCTGCATGGCCTGGACTCAGCTCAATCCCTTGTCCCACTCCGGCTCGTCGCCGAACCGCTGCGCCAGGAAGTCCAGCATGCTGCGCAGCGTCGCCGGCATGTGCTTGCGCGAGGTGTATACCGCATTCAGGGTCAGCTCCCGTGGCCTGGCATGCGGCAACAGCCGCACCAGCTCGCCACTGCGCAACGCGGCCGCCGCCTGATAGGTGGGCAACATGGCGATGCCGGCGTGGGCCAGGGCGGCTTTCTGCAGGGTCATGGCCTCGTTGGCGCTGATATTGCCCTGCACCGGCACGGCGACGTTCTGCCCATCCACCTCGAAATGCCACAGGCTATGACCGAAGTAGGCGTGGGTCAGGCAGTTGTGCCGGCTCAGCTCCTCGACCTGGCGCGGCGTGCCGTGCTCGCGCAGGTAGGCAGGGCTGGCGCAGACCACCGAGCGGCACACGCTCAGGCGCCGGGCGATGAGGTTGGGGTCGACATCGTTGCTGGTGCGGATGGCCAGGTCGATGCGCTCGTCCACCAGGTTGACGGTGCGGTCGAGCATCTGCAGTTCCACCTTCACCCCGGGGTAGCGTTTGACATAGGCGGCCAGTGCATCCACCAGCTGGGCTTGGCCGAACGAAGTGCTGACGCTGATGCGCAGTTCACCGCGGGGGGCGTCGTCCGGCTGGCGCACGGCGTTCTGCAGGTCGCCGGCCAGCTCCAGCAACTGGCGGCAGCGGGGCAGGGTTTCGAGACCCGCCGCCGTCAGACTGAGCTTGCGCGTGGTGCGTTGCATCAGGCGCGCGCCGACCCAGTCCTCGAGCTCCGCCAGGTAGCGTGATACCACGGGCCTGGAAAGCTCCAGATGATCCGCCGCGGCCGACTGGCTGCCCAGGTCGACGACGGTGACGAATACGCGCATGGCGTTGAGGCGGTCCATGATCTGTCCGATTTCAGAAACAAACTATGTCGAAGCATCGCATTTTTTGTATTGGTTCGGGCAACTAAGCTTGCCTGCATCGTCCCACTCACAGGATCTTGCGATGTCTCTTCTCACTCCCCTGCGCGGCCTGCTGCTGGCTTGTCTCACCCTCGGCGGCCAGGCCATGGCCAGCGAACCGCTCAAGCTCGAAGCCTACAACCCTGGTCACGCGGCGATCTTTCCGGTCAGCTCGGTGATCGTCAGCGGCGCCCACGATGCCATCCTGGTCGACGCGCAGTTCGGCAAAGGCCAGGCCGAGCAGGTGGTCGAACGCCTGCGTGCCAGCGGCAAGCAACTGACCACTATCTATGTCAGCCATGGCGATCCGGATTACTACTTTGGCCTGGACACCATCACCCAGGCGTTTCCCAAGGCCCGGGTGGTCGCCTCGGCCGCCACTGTCGAGCACATCCGCAAGACCATGGACGCCAAGCTGGCCTACTGGGGCCCGCAGATGGGCGCGGACAAGCCGGCACGCCTGGTGGTGCCGCAGGTCCTCAAGGGCAATCGCCTGGAGCTGGAAGGCCAGGCACTGGAGGTTGTCGGCCTGGACGGTCCACAGCCGGACCGCAGCTTCGTCTGGATTCCCTCGATCAAGGCAGTGGTCGGTGGCGTGGTGGTTTCCGAGCACATCCACGTGTGGATGGCCGACACCCAGACCGCGCAATCCCACACCGACTGGCTGAGCACCCTGGCGAAGATCGAGCAGCTTGCTCCGCGCACGGTGATCCCTGGGCATTACCTGGGCGACAGCAGCCGCTCGCTGGACGCGGTGCGCTTCACCGCCGGCTACATCCGGGACTTCGATACCGAAGCCGCCAAGGCCGCCGATTCCGCCGCGCTGATCGCGGCGATGAAGCAACGCTACCCGAACCTTGGCGACGAGAGCTCCCTGGAACTGGGGGCCAAGGTCGCCAAGGGCGAGATGAAGTGGTAATCCCTTTCAACCTGTTGGAGTGTTTCCCATGAGCAAGATCGCAATCATCGGCGCCACCGGGCGCGCCGGCAGCCAATTGCTGGAAGAGGCCTTGCGCCGTGGCCACAGTGTGGTGGCCATCGCCCGGGATCCAGGTAGCCTGCAAGGCCGTGACGGCGTGACGGTCAAGGCGCTGGATGCCAAGGACAGCGCTGCCCTGCAGGCGGCCGTGGCGGGCTGCGACGCGGTGCTCAGCGCGGCGCACTTTTCCACTATCGAGCCGGGCGCGATCATCGAGCCGGTCAAGCGGGCCGGGGTCAAGCGCCTGCTGGTGGTGGGCGGGGCCGGCAGCCTGCTGCTGCCGTCCGGGCACCGGGTGATCGACAGCCCGGACTTTCCTGAGGCCTACAAGGCCGAGGCCAGTGCCGGGGTGCATTTTCTTGAAGCGCTGCGCCGCGAGCCGACCCTGGACTGGACCTTCCTGTCGCCGTCGGCGGAGTTCGTCGAAGGTGAGCGCAGCGGGCACTACACCCTGGGCAAGGACCACCTGCTGATCGGCGCCGATGGCAAAAGCTGGATCACCTTTGCCGACTACGCCATCGCCATGCTCGACGAGCTGGATAAACCGGCGCATTCGCGGGCGCGGTTCACAGTGGGCTACTGAGTCGCGCGGTACCTGTAGGAGCGGCCTTGTGCCGCGAAAGGGCTGCAAAGCAGCCCAGGATTTCAGCGACAAATCAGAAATCGCCGGGGCCGCTATGCGGCCCTTTCGCGACACAAGGCCGCTCCTACAGGGGATGCGCAAGGCTTGAGGCACGCGCCTGCAGCCACTCCATCAACTCGACCAGCCCCGCGGGCATGGTCTTCGACGGGCTCACCAGGTAATAGCCCTTCCCGGTCGTCACCTTCAGCTCGAACGGCATGCACAACCGGCCCGTGCGCAGGTCGTCGCCGATCAGCGAGAAATCGCCGATGGCGATTCCCGTCCCTTGAGAGGCCATGGCCATCGCCATGTCCAACGTCTCGAAATGCTGCTTCGGCCCCTGGGGCTCGAACCCGGCATCGGCCGCCTGCAACCACAGTCGCCAGTCATGTTCGTCCCTCGAAGGGTGCAGCAGCATCTGCCGCGCCAGGTCCCGCAACTGCAAGGGGCCGCTCGATAACGATGGCGCGCAGACCGGCGTCAGCTGTTCGTCGAACAGTTTGCGTACCTGCAGCCCATGGTTCGGCGCCGCGCCATACACCACGGCCGCATCGAAGCCCTCGCGGCGAAAATCCACGCCATGCTGCACCGTGGTGGTCAACTCCACCGGCACATCCGGGCGCAGTGCCTGCCATTCCAGCAAGCGTGGCAGCAGCCAGCGCATCACACAGGTCGGCGCCTTGAGCTGGAGTGTCGCGCTGCGTCCGCCGACCTCGCGCACGCCTTGTTCGATCAGGGTGAAGACCTGCTGCACTCGGGGCAGCCAGTCCTGTCCTTCGCGGGTCAGCGCCAGGCCTCGGGCCTGGCGCTGGAACAGCGCGTAGCCCAGGTGTTCCTCGAGCCCGGCGATCTGCCGACTGACCGCGCCCTGGGTGATATGCAGCTGTTGCGCGGCGCGGGTGAAGTTGCAGTGCTGGGCGGTCACCAGGAAGGTGTGCAGGGCGGGGAGGGGCGGCAGGCGTTTCATCGTGACAAGCCATGATGTGGGGTCATGGCTAGTATGTGTTTTTTTGCATTGTGGCGGTAGTCGGCGCTTGGTTCCATGAGCACAGGTCTCAACAAGAATCGGGTACTCGATGATGGCAACCTGTGGTGAAGTGCTGGTCAAACTCCTCGAAGGCTATGGCGTCGATCATGTCTTCGGCATTCCCGGTGTGCATACCGTGGAACTCTACCGCGGCCTGGCCGCCTCTTCGATCCGTCACATCACCCCGCGCCACGAGCAGGGGGCCGGGTTCATGGCCGACGGCTACTCGCGTACCCGGGGCAAGCCTGGGGTGTGCTTCATCATCACCGGCCCGGGCATGACCAACATCACCACTGCCATGGGCCAGGCCTACGCCGACTCGATCCCGATGCTGGTGATTTCCAGCGTGCAATCGCGCAGCCAACTGGGCGGCGGACGCGGCAAGCTGCACGAACTGCCCAACCAGGCCGGCCTGGTCGCGGGGGTGGCGGCGTTCTCGCACACGTTGATGAGCGCCGATGACCTGCCCGAGGTGCTGGCCCGCGCCTTCGCCGTGTTCGACGGTGCCCGCCCGCGCCCGGTGCATATCGAGATCCCGCTGGATGTGCTGGTGGAACCCGCCGATCACCTGTTGCCGGGCCGGGTGGTGCGCACCACCCGTGCCGGCGCCGCGCCACAGACCGTGCAGCGCATGGCCGTGCGCCTGGCCAAGGCGCGGCGTCCGCTGATCCTCGCTGGTGGCGGTGCGCTGGAGGCGGGCGCCGGGCTGGTGCGGCTGGCCGAGCACCTGCAGGCGCCGGTGGCGCTGACCATCAACGCCAAGGGGTTGTTGCCCGCCAACCATCCGCTGCAGATCGGCTCGACCCAGACCCTGCCGGCCACCCGTGCGCTGGTGGCCGAGGCCGACGTGGTGCTGGCCATCGGCACCGAACTGGCCGAAACCGACTACGACGTGACCTTCAAGGGTGGTTTCGAGATTCCCGGCAGCCTGTTGCGGATCGATATCGACCCGGACCAGACGGTCCGTAACTACCTGCCCGAACTGGCCTTGGTGGCCGATGCCGCCCAGGCCACCGAAGCGCTGTTGGTGGCCCTGAACCTGCAGGCGCAACCACCGCGCGATAGCGATTGGGGCGCGGCGCGGGCCGCCCGCCTGCGCCAGGACAATGCAGCCAGCTGGGACCAGCCGACCCTGAGCCAGACCCGTCTGCTGACCAGCATCCTGCAAACCCTGCCGGACGCCATCCTGGTGGGCGACTCGACCCAGCCGGTCTATACCGGCAACCTGACCCTGGACATGGCCAGGCCGCGTCGCTGGTTCAATGCCTCGACCGGTTACGGCACGCTGGGCTACGCGTTGCCGGCCGCCATGGGCGCCTGGCTGGGCAGCGCCGAGTCGCCCGCCGCACGCGCACCGGCGGTTTGCCTGATCGGTGACGGTGGGCTGCAGTTCACCCTGCCCGAGCTGGCCAGCGCGGTCGAGGCGCAGGTGCCGCTGATCGTGCTGCTGTGGAACAACCAGGGGTATGAGGAAATCAAGAAGTACATGGTCAACCGGGCTATCGAGCCGGTCGGCGTGGACATCCATACCCCGGACTTCATTGGCGTGGCGCGGGCGTTGGGGGCCGAAGCCGAGAACGTGGGCGATGTGGGGCAGTTGCAGGCGGCGTTGGGTCGGGCAGTGGAGCGTCAGGGACCGACCTTGATCCATGTGGATCAAGGTCAGTGGCAGCGGGCGGTTCAGGGCTGAAGCTTTAGCGAGGGCTTTGCCCTCGATCGCGGGGCAAGCCCGCTCCTACAGTTGCCCGATGTTTGTCTCTTTTCAGCTGGCGCTGGCGCGCAGGCGCGCCACGTCGCGAATCGGCGGCGCGCCGTACAAGCGGCTGTACTCGCGGCTGAACTGCGACGGGCTTTCATAACCTACCCGGTAGCCGGCCACCGCAGCCTCCAGTCCGTCGTTGAGCATCAGTCGCCGCGCCTCCTGCAGGCGCAGCTGTTTCTGGTACTGCAACGGGCTCATCGAGGTCACCGCCTTGAAACGGTGGTGCAGGGTCGAGGTGCTGAGGTTGACCTCGCGTGCCAGGTCCTCGATGCGCAAGGGCTCCTGGTAATGCCGGTTGAGCCAGGCGATGGCCTGGCATACCCGGTGGGTCTGGCTGCTGGACAGGGCGATCTCGCACAGGCGCCAGCCCTGGGGGCCGCGCAGCACACGGTACATCAGTTCGCGGCGCACCAGTGGGGCGAGCACGGCGATATCCCGCGGGCTGTCGAGCAAGCGCACCAGGCGCAGCAGCGTGTCGAGCAGTTGCGGATCGCTTTTCTCCACGAACAGTCCACGGCCGGAAGCCTGGCCAGGGACCAGTATCGGCCCGCTCTCGGCTATCAACTGGCTGATCTGCGCCGGATCGATGTCCAGGCGCAGGCCCAGACAGGGATTCTCTGGGCTGGCTTCGAGCAGGGCGCCGGTGATGGGCAGCGTCACCGAGACCACCATGTAGTGCAGCGGGTCGTAGGTATAGCGCTCGTCGCCCAGAAACAGGGTCTTGCTGCCCTGGGCCAGGATGCACAAGGCTGGTTGCGCCAGGGCCGGCATGCCGCGCACATCCTCTTCGTAGCGCGTCAGGTACAGGTCTTCGATGGCCGACACCGAGCCATGGGGGCCTTGGGCGTGACGCCGGATCAGCCCGGCCAGCTCCTGGCGTTGCTGCTCCAGAAGCGGATCGAGGGGCGTGGATGAAGTCATGGCGGGATTCCTCTGCTGACCGACGCAGCATAGGTTTGGGCAATGGCAGATGCTAGTCGAAAGCTGCAGATCGATTGCCTGATCCTGCCGCGCTGCAGGATCAGGCAATCGGCCGGCAGTAATGGCCTAACGGCCCGCGCGGGCGAACCCCTAACCTTGGCAGCCTGGTTTTCCCGTCCGTAGCGCTTCAAGGAGATCGTTCATGACCCAGCAGCAACCGGTCACACACCTGGCTTTCATCCGCGCCAGCAACGGTCGTTCCGCGGAACTCGGCGTGCGCCTGCGCGACCTGCTCGAGCCGTCGCGACGTGCGCCGGGCTGCCTGAGCTTCAGCGTGCAGCGCTCGCAGGTCGATGCCGACCTGTGGCTGCTCAGCGGCAGCTGGTGCGACCAGCAGGCGATGAGTGGCTATTTCGCCTCGCCCACTCTCGACGTGTTCGGGGAGCTGGTGCAGGAGCAGGTGGTCAGCAGCCTCGACCTGCATACTTTCGCCTAGCGTGTAGAATGCCGCCCTCGATCACACAGGCGCAGAGCGACATGGCACGTAGAGAATTCCCCCACTTCGAAACGGTTTCGGCAATGGTTCCGGTGCAAGGCGGCGGCTACCACGCGGCGATCGCCGTGAAGGCCCTGGGCATGGGGGGCGCGCCGCGCTTTCACAAAGTGCTGGATGGGCAGGTGTTCCAGTCGGCGATCACCGCCGACGAGGCCGCGTGTGCCGAACTCGAACGCCTGCAGGGCGTGAGCGAGGAAGGTGAACTGATCTTCTGATCAGACCTGTGGGCGCGCCATCTTGAACAACTCGCCCAGCGCAAAGTAGTCGGCCGGGCCGCCGCCACGCAGGATCGGCTCGGCGGCGGCGGTGTCGTAGATACCGTCTTTCAACAGGTGCTCGGCAATGTGCACCGCCACCACCTCGCCGAGGATCAGCCAGCTGGGCACCGGCTCCTGGTCCGCACGCTTGAGCTGGACGATCTGGCTGACCTTGCATTCGAAACTCACCGGGCTTTCGCCGACACGCGGCACCTTGACCACCTTCGAGGCGGTCGGGGTGAGGCCGCTGAGCACGAACTCGTCGACATCCGCCGCCACGGCGGCGCAGCTCTGGTTCATTCGCTCCGCCAGTGGGCGGGTGGCCAGGTTCCAGACGAACTCACCGGTCTGCTCGATGTTGTTCAGGCTGTCTTTGCGCCCGACGCTGCAGAAACCGATGATCGGAGGGATGTAGTTGAAGGCGTTGAAGAAGCTGTAGGGCGCCAGGTTCAGACGGCCTTCGCGGTCGTGGCTGGAGATCCAGCCGATGGGGCGTGGGCCGACGATGGCGTTGAACGGGTCGTGGGGCAGGCCGTGGCCTTTTGCGGGTTCGTAGTAGTACATCTGCGCAAGGCCGCGAGGCCCTTCCTGGTGGGGGACAAGGCGCCTAGTGTGCCAAGGCTTGGCCCGGCTGCAAATGATCAAGCCCGGCCGAAGCCGGGCTGGTTGCACGCATCAGCGATCAGCTGATGCGGTGGCCGTTGGTGCGGTCGAAGCCATCTTCGGCGAAGCGCTGGCCGCCGGTGCGGTCGAAGCCGTCTTCTGCGAAGCGTTGGCCGCCGGTGCGGTCGAAGCCGTCTTCGGCGAAGCGTTGGCCGCCGGTGCGGTCGAAGCCGTCTTCTGCGAAGCGTTGGCCGCCGGTGCGATCGAAGCCGTCTTCTGCGAAGCGCTGGCCGCCGGTACGATCAAAGCCATCTTCTGCGTAGGTGGCCGATTGGCTCTGCACGGCAGCGAAGGTGTGGGCGCCGGTACGATCGAAGCCGTCTTCGGCAAAGGCACCAGTGGTCAGAACAGAGAGGGCGAGGGTGAGGATCAGTTTGTTTTTCATGGTCGTTGCTCCGGTGAGTTGCTAGGGGTTGTTGTTTCTATGGGTTCAATGCTACGCCTATAAAATCGATAAAAAAGCGCAAAAAATAGCGCATACGAATCTGTTTATTCGATTGTTTAGGGTGCGGCTATCCCTGGCCTGCAGTGGGCATCGCGTGTGGCGTGCAGCACGACCGCCAATGAATTTTCCAGTTCGACAAAGATGAAAGGCGGAAATTAATGGGGAGTTAAGGGCACGCGAGCCTGGGGATTAAGCAATCAACGGATTTTTCATGCGGCTCAAACCGATTTTTCAGGCTTCGCTCGCCACCATCGCCGCACTTGAACCCCTGGAGCGGCACACCCATGAACAAACTCCCGCAAATCACCTTGGCCTTCTGGGTCATGAAGATCTGCGCCACCACCCTCGGCGAGACGGCCGGCGACCTGCTGTCGATGACCCTGGACATCGGCTACGCCATGAGTTCGCTGTTGCTCATCAGCGTGTTCCTGGTGACCCTGGTCACACAGCTCTACTCACGCCGTTACCACCCGATGCTGTACTGGCTGGTGATCCTCTCCACCAGTACCGCCGGTACTACCATGTCCGACTTCATGGACCGGACCCTGGGCCTGGGCTACGCCATGGGCTCGGCACTGCTGATCGGCATTCTCCTGCTGACCTTTGCCCTGTGGCGCCTGAGCGGCAACCCGCTGGACGTCAGTCGCATCCGCAATCGTGGTGGCGAGCTGTTCTATTGGGTTGCGATCCTGTTCTCCAACACCCTGGGCACCGCCCTGGGCGATTACCTGGCCGATGATTCCGGCCTGGGCTTCGCTGGTGGCGCGCTGCTGATCGGCTCGGCGATCGCGCTGGTGGCCGCAGCCCGCTACTGGACGAAGATCTCGGGCGTCGTGCTGTTCTGGATCGCCTTCGTTCTCACTCGTCCGTTCGGTGCCACGCTGGGCGACGTGCTGACCAAGTCACACGAGAAAGGCGGGTTGGACTTCGGCACAGTGGGTTCTTCGCTGGTGCTTGGCGGCGTGCTGCTGGTACTGGTGCTGATGGCCACCTATTACCAGCGTCGCGAGCCGCAGCGGGTGGCCGAGCTGTCGTAACCATGGATTGGCCGGCTTGACCGGCCTTGCTCAGATCTCTTGAGTATTGATCCTGTAGCGGGTGCTGCGCCCACCGCCGGGCAGGCGAACCAGGCAGTGCTTGTCCAGCAGGTCGGAAAGGTGTCGGGTGGCCGTGGCCTTGGAGACCTTGGCCACCGCCTGGTACTGGCTGGCGCTGATACCGGCCTCGAACCCGCGAGGCCCACCATCGAGCAGGCGGTTGAGCACCTTGACCTGTTCGGGCAACAAGCCGTCGCCACGATGGATCAGCCAGAAGCGTGCCTTGGCCAGCACCCGGTCGATGCGCACCAGCGCTTGCTGGAGGCTGCGCAGCAAGGTGGCAAGGAACCAGGCCAGCCACTGTGTGACGTCCAGGCCGCCGCGCTGGCTGCTTTCAAGGACTGCGTAGTAGCCGGCCCGGTCTTCCAGGATGCTGCTGGACATGGCGTAGAAACGGACCGCCCGTTGCTCGCCCTGGGCCAATGCCAGGTCTGTGATGGCGCGGGCCAGACGGCCATTGCCATCGGCGAAGGGGTGCAAGGTGACGAACCAGAAATGGGCGAGCCCCGCGCGTAGCAGGGGGTCGAGTTGCCGATCGCTGCGGCTGTTCTCGAACCAGTCGAGAAACTGCCGCACCCGCTGCTCCAGGCCGGTACGCGGCGGTGCTTCGAAATGCACCCTGGGTTTGTCGATACGCCCCGACACCACTTGCATTGGAGCATCGTCGCGCCATTCACCGACTGGCAGGGGCGGTGCGAGTGAATCGTCATGTTCGGGGAACAGCCAGCAGTGCCACAGGAACAGGCGTTGCTGATCCAGTGGCCGAACATAGCCCATGGCCGCGTCCACCATCAGTTCGGCCAAGCCCTCGCTGCGTGTCGTGGTCGTCCCCGGCTCAGCGATGCCGAGCCGGCGGGCCAGGGAAGAGCGAACGGACTCTACATTGAGCTGCTCGCCCTCGATGGCCGAGGACGTGACAATGTTCTGCAGCAGGGTATCGAGCGTATCGAGGTTGGCATTGGCCTCGGTCACCGCCCCCGCTCTGCCCAGCAGGCAGCCCTGCGCCTGGACGCAGTCCCTGAGCAAGGTTGCCAATTGCGACGCATCCCAACGAAAGTCGGGCCAGTCGGCCTGCTGCCAGACCCAGGCGGTGTCTGCAGCCGTGTGCGCTTTTGGGTTCATGAGCCAAATAATAGCGCCATTCGGCTCAGTATGTGAGCCGAATGGCGCTATTATTCGGCTCACAATCCATTAAAAAGGGGCGCCCGGTCATCCGGAGCGCCCCTTTTCACGTTCGGCGAGCAGGGATCAGTCGGTGGTGATCCGCGAATGCTGCTTGGTGTCCTTCATGGTCGCGTAAACCAGCAGCGAACAGGCGATGCAGGCGGTGACGTACCAGTAGAAGCCGGTCTCCATGCCGATGCTCTTGAACCACAGGGCCACGTACTCGGCGGTGCCGCCGAAGATCGACACGGTCAGTGCGTACGGCAGGCCGACGCCCAGGGCGCGGATCTCGGTCGGGAACAGCTCGGCCTTGACCACTGCGTTGATCGAGGTGTAGCCGCTGACGATGATCAGCGCGGCCATGATCAGGAAGAACGCGCCCCACCAGGTCTGGATGGTGTGCAGGGTGCTGAGGATCGGCACGGTGAAGAGGGTACCAAGCACGCCGAAGGCGATCAGGATCGGGCGTCGGCCGATCTTGTCGGACAGTCCGCCGATCACTGGTTGCAGGCACATGAACAGGAACAGCGTGGCCGCCGAGATGGTGGTCGAATCGCTGATGCTCATGCCCACGGTGTTGACCAGGTACTTCTGCATGTAGGTGGTGTAGGTGTAGAAGGCCAGGGTGCCGCCCATGGTCAGGCCGACCACGGTCATCAGCTCCTTGGGGTGACGCAGCAGGGTGCGCATCAGGTTTTCCTTGGACTTCTCCTTCTTGGTGAAGGACGCGGTCTCTTCCATGCCGCGGCGCAGGTACAGGGCGACCACCGCGCACAGCGCGCCGATCACGAACGGTACGCGCCAGCCCCAGGCATACAGCTCCTCGGTGGTCAGGGTGTTCTGCAGGACGATCAGCACCGCCAGGGCGATGAGCTGACCCGAGATCAGGGTGACGTACTGGAAACTGGAGAAGAAACCACGGCGTTCCTTGCTGGCCATCTCGCTGAGATAAGTGGCCGAGGTACCGTACTCACCACCTACCGACAGGCCCTGCATCAGGCGGGCGACGACCAGCAGGATCGGCGCGGCGACGCCGATGGTCTCGTAGCCCGGCGTCAGGGCGATGACCAGGGAGCCTGCGCACATCAGCAGCACCGAGGCCATCAGTGCCGCCTTGCGGCCCTTGCGGTCGGCATACAGGCCCATCAGCCAGCCACCGATCGGGCGCATGAGGAAGCCCACGGCGAAGATCGCGGCGGTGTTGAGCAGTTGGGCGGTGGTGTCGCCGGCGGGGAAGAAGGCCTTGGCGAAGTACAGCGAGAATGCGGCGTAGACGTACCAGTCGTACCATTCGACCATGTTGCCGATGGAACCACTGAAGATCGATTTGAGGCGGCTGGCGGTGGACTTTTGCGCGGCGGGCGCAACGGCCGCCCCGGTGGGCAGAGTGCTGGCGTTATCCATCAGGGATACCTTCTCGTTGTTTTTGTGGAGCGCGCTCGAGGCGCAGCTTGAGAAGGGTTTTGCAGGAGGTGTGCCAGATGAGTGCGTGGTGATCCATTCGAGGGCGTCGCGGGGCAAGCCTGCTTCCACGCAAAGCCTGTGCCGCCTGCGTTTCAGGGACCTTCGTGGGAGCGGGCTTGTCCCGCGATGAGGTGTGAAACAACGGCACCAGATAGGCGGTTTTCCGCTTGTTGGCCTGGGTTGCTGAGCAATAATCCGCTCATTCGCGCTCAAGAAAGTCCTCTCTCACCAACCCATGGCGCTGCATCTTTTCATTGAGTGTGCGTCGCGGCAGTTGCAATGCCTCCATCACGCCCTTGATTTCGCCCTTGTGCTGGCGCAGTGCTGCGCGCAGGCACTGGGCTTCGAACGATTCCATCTGCTCGACCAGGGATTGCCCGCCGGACTCGATCTCCAGGGCCGGCGAGCCCAGCCCCAAGGCATGTCGTTCGGCGGCATTGGCCAGCTCGCGCACATTGCCCGGCCAATCGTGGGCCAGCAGGCGCGCCAGCTGCACGCCGCTCAGCGGCGGGGCGCTGCGCCCGAGGCGTTCGGCGGCGGCGCGGGCGAAATGCTCGAACAGCAGCGGGATGTCCTCACGCCGTTCGCGCAGCGGCGCCAGGCGCAGCTCGGCGACGTTCAGGCGGTAGGCCAGGTCTTCGCGAAAGCGCCCGGCGCGAGCTTCCTCAAGCAAGTCCGGCTTGGTCGCGGCAATGATGCGCAGGTCGACGCTGATGCTCTGGTTGGCGCCCAGCCGCTCGAGCTTGTGCTCCTGGATCACCCGCAGCAGCTTGGCCTGCTGGGCCAGGGGCATGCTCTCGATTTCGTCGAGGAACACGGTGCCGCCATTGGCGTACTCCAGTTTGCCGATACGCTTGCCCTGGGCACCGGTGAACGCGCCGCTCTCATGGCCGAACAGCTCGGCCTCGAACAGCGTCTCGGGAATGGCCGCGCAGTTGAGCGCGACGAAGGGCTTGTCGGCGCGCGGGCCGAAGTCATGCAGGCAACGCGCCACGCGCTCCTTGCCGCTTCCGGTTTCGCCACGAATCAGCACGTTGACCGGCAGGCCGGCCAGCTCCAGCACCTGGCGGCGCAGTTGCTGCAGCCCTTGGGACATGCCCAGCAGGGTGTTCTCCAGTTGCGCCTTGAGGTCGGCCTGTTCATGCAGGCGGCGGTTCTCCAGGACCAGCTGGCGCTTTTCCAGGGCGCGGCGCAGGCTGCCCATCAGGTGTTGCGGGGTGAAGGGTTTTTCCAGGAAGTCATAGGCGCCATTGCGCATCGCTTCCACGGCCATGGGCACGTCGCCATGGCCGGTGAGCAGGATCACCGGCAGGTCGGGGTCGCTCGCCTGCAACCGTTCGAGCAGCTGCAGGCCGGACATGCCGGGCATGCGCACGTCGCTGAGGATCACCCCGGGGAAGTGCGGCTCGAGCCTGTCCAGGCAGTCCTCGGCGCGGGCGAACAGCTGCACGCTGAAGCCCGACAGGCTCAGCCATTGTTCCACCGCGGTGCGGATGCTCGCTTCGTCGTCGACGACGATCACCGAATTCAACATACAGGCTCCAGGTCGCGGGGCAGGGTGAGGCTGAAGCGGGCACCGCCCGGCAGGTTCTCGACCTGCAGGCGGCCACCGGCGTCGATGACGATGCCATAGGAGATGGCCAGGCCCAGGCCCAGCCCTTCGCCGACCGGCTTGGTGGTGAAGAACGGATCGAAGACCCGGTCCAGGTCGCAGTCGAGGATGCCGCCACCGGAATCGAGCACGCTCAGGCGCCACTGCGCATCGTCGGCCTCGATGCGGATCTCCAGGCGTTTGTAACGCTTGTCGGCCATGGCGTCGATGGCGTTGCGCAGCAGGTTGATCAGCACCTGCTCCAGACGGATCGCGTCACCGCGTACCCAGGCCGGGCGCGCCAGGTACAGCGCCACTTCGACGCCTTCGGCGCGGATGCGGGTGTCCAGCAGGTGCAGCGCCTGGTCGACCACCGTGGCCAGGTCCAGGCGCTCGCGCAGGCCGCCGGGGCTGTTGCGGGCGAAGGTTTTCAGGTGGCCGGTGAGCGCGGCCATGCGGGTCAGCATCTGCTCCAGCGGTTCCAGGGCCTGGCGCGCTTCGTCATGGCGGCCATGGTCGAGGAGCAGGCGCAGGGTTTCCAGCTGCATGCGCTGAGTGGTCAGCGGCTGATTGATCTCGTGGGCCAGGGCTGCCGACATCTGCCCCAGTGCCGCTAGTTTGGCCGATTGCACCAGGCCTTCCTGGGCGGTATGCAGTTCGCGGGTGCGCTCCTCGACCAGGCGCTTGAGCTCTTCGCGGCTGCGTTGGCGCAGGCGGGCCAGGCGCAGGCGCTGGCTGACGAACAGCACGGCGAACACCAGGCTCAGCCAGATTGCCGCAGCGGCGAGGGCGGCGTTGCGCCCGTCCTCGGCGACCTGCGGCTTGCGCAGCAGGTGCAGGGTCCAGCCTTCGGCCTCCAGGGGCAGGCGCTCCCACAGGTACTCGGCGGTGCCATCCGGGCCCTGGACGCGGGTCAGGTGGCTGGTGTCGGTGAAGCGGGTCAGGGCCTGGTGCTGCAGGGGCACCAGCGGTTGCTTGTCGTACTGGCGGGTTTCGGCCAGTTCGGCGCGGTCGGCGCCGGACAGCGGTTGCAGCTCGCGGTAGCGCCAGCCGTCCTGGTTGGCGATGAAGGTGATGCCGCGGGCATCGCTGACCAGCAGGATATCGCTGCCCTGGCGCCACTCGCGCTCGAGCTCGGGAAACTCCAGCTTGACCACCATGGCGCCAAGGAAGCGGCCGTGTTCGTCGTTCACCGCGCTGGACAGGAAGTAGCCCGGCACGCCGCTGGTCACGCCGACGGCGTAGAAGCGGCCGCTACCCTGGCTGCGGGTCTGCTTGAAATAGGGGCGAAAGCCGTAGTTGGAGCCGACGTAGGTGGTCGGCAGGCGCCAGTTGCTGGCGGCGATGGCCAGGCCCGTGCGGTCGAGCAGCTCCAGGGTGGAGGAGTTGGCGGCGCCGTTGATGCGTTCGAGCTTGCGGTTCAGGGCGTCCTGCACCGGCTCGGTGACCGGTCCGCGCAGGGCGGCGATCAGCTCCGGATCCAGCGCCAGCACCGCGGGCAGGGCGCGGTAGCGCTCGATCAGGGTGTGCAGGGCGTTGGCATACAGGCCCAGTTGCTCGCTGGCCCGGCGGGCGTCGGTTTCCATGGCCTGGCGCTTGGCCTGGTGCATGGCCCAGCCGGCGCTGAGGGTGGTGCCGACCAGGATCAGCAGGATGATCAAACCCAGGCGCAGGGCGCGGAAGGATGAGGGCATGGGGCGGATCCGGGATCTCGGTTGTCTGTGCCGGCCTCATCATGGGCAAGCCCGCTCCCACACAGGACATGCATAACCCTGTGGGAGCGGGCTTGCCCGCGAAGGGGCCGAACCTGCTTAACGCAGCTCGAAGCTCTGCTGCTGCACCGCCTGCGAGTCGAGGCCGATCTGCACATTGAACTGGCCAGCTTCGGCGACGTGCTGCAGTTGGCCATTGTAGAACTTCAGGTCCTGCTCACTGATGTCGAAGGTCAAGGTTCGCGCTTCGCCGGCCTTGAGCATGACTTTCTGGAAGTTCTTCAGTTCCTTGACCGGGCGGCTCATCGACGCGCTCTGGTCCTGGATATACAGCTGCACCACGGTCTCGCCGTCGCGCTTGCCGGTGTTCTTCACCGTCACCCTGGCCTGCAGGGTGCCGCCACGCTTGAGTTCCTTCTGCGACAGCGCCAGCCCCGACAGCTCGAAGCTGGTGTAGCTCAGGCCGTAGCCGAACGGGTACAGCGGGCCGTTGGGTTCCTCGAAGTACTGCGAGGTGTAGTTGCCCGGCTTGCCCGGGGTGAACGGGCGGCCGATGCGCATGTGGTTGTAGTACATCGGGATCTGCCCGACCGAGCGCGGGAAGGTGATGGCCAGGCGACCGGACGGGTTGTAGTCGCCGAACAGCACGTCAGCGATGGCGTTGCCGCCTTCGGTGCCGCTGAACCAGGTCTCGAGGATGGCGTCGGCCTGCTCGCGCTCCCAGGCGATCGACAGCGGACGGCCGTTCATCAGCACCAGCACCAGGGGCTTGCCGGTGGCCTTCAGCGCCTTGATCAGGTCACGTTGCACAGCCGGGATCTCGAGGGTGGTACGGCTCGACGATTCGTGGGACATGCCACGGGATTCGCCGACCACGGCCACCACCACATCCGACTGCCTGGCGGCCTTGACCGCTTCGTCGATCAGCACGGCGGCCGGGCGTGGATCATCGACGATTTCCGGCGCGTCGAAGTTGAGGAAGTTCAGGTAGTCGAACATGGCCTTGTCGCCGGTCACGTTAGAACCCTTGGCGTAGACCAGCTTGGCCTTGCCCTCGACGGCGCGGCGCAAGCCCTCGCGCACGGTGACCGAGTGCTGCGGTTTGCCGTCGGCGGCCCAGCTGCCCATCATGTCGATCGGCGCATCGGCGAGGGGGCCGACCAGGGCGATGGTGCCGGACTTCTTCAGCGGCAGGGTCTGCTCGCGGTTTTCCAGCAGCACCAGGCCACGGCGTGCCACGTCGCGAGCGGCGTCACGGTGCAGGCGGTCGTCGGCGTAGTAGTCCTTCAGGTCGGTATCGGCCTTGGGAATGCGTACATAGGGGTCCTTGAACAGTCCCATGTCGTACTTGGCGCCCAGTACTTCACGCACCGCCTGGTCCAGCTCGGCCTGGCTGACTTCGCCGGACTTCAGCAGCCCAGGCAGTTCCTCGCCGTAGAGGGTGTCGTTCATGCTCATGTCGATGCCGGCCTTGATCGCCAGCTTGGCCGCTTCGCGGCCGTCGCGGGCCACGCCATGGCGGATCAGTTCCTGGATGGCGCCGTGGTCGCTGATGGTCACGCCCTTGAAGCCCCACTCCTTGCGCAGCAGGTCGTTCATCAGCCAGGTGTTGGAGGTGGCCGGCACGCCGTTGATCGAGTTCAGCGCCACCATCACCCCGCCGGCACCGGCGTCGAGGGCGGCGCGGTAGGGCGGCAGGTAGTCGTTGTACATCTTCGGCAGGCTCATATCGACCGTGTTGTAGTCGCGCCCGCCCTCCACCGCGCCATACAGGGCGAAGTGCTTGACGATGGCCATGATGCTGTCGGCGTTGGCCGGGCTCGAGCCCTGGAACGACTTGACCATCACCTGGCCGATTTTCGAGGTCAGGTAGGTGTCCTCGCCGAAGCCTTCGCTGGTGCGGCCCCAGCGCGGGTCACGGGCAATGTCGACCATCGGCGCGAAGGTCATGTCCAGGGAGTCGGCGGCGGCCTCGATGGCCGAGGTGCGGCCGACCTTGGCGATGGCGTCCATGTCCCAGGACGAGGCCAGGCCCAGGCCGATCGGGAAGATGGTGCGTTCGCCGTGGATGGTGTCGTAGGCGAAGAACATCGGGATCTTCAGGCGGCTGCGCATGGCCGCGTCCTGCATTGGCCGGTTCTCGGGGGCGGTACGCGAGTTGAAGGTGCCACCGATGCGCCCGGCGGCGATTTCCTCGCGGATCTTGTCGCGGGGCATCTCGGGGCCGATGCTGATCAGGCGCAACTGGCCGATCTTCTCGGCCTCGGTCATCTGGCCGACCAGATGGTCGATGAACGCCTGCTTGTCTTGCAGGGGCGCGGCGGTGGGGGCGGCAAGGGCCGCCTGACTGGCAAGGCCCATGGCCAGGCCCAGCAAAGACAGTTTCATCATCAATTCCGTTGTCGAGTGATAAGCGGCTGGCCGAGACGTTTCGTACGCCTGTTGTTGTCGCGTCCGCTGGCGGTTCTGTGGATCATTCATCCATGATCCGGCGCAGTCGCGGATTATGCCTTATATGAGGCGTTTGTTGAGATACACTCTCGCCCACCCGATTGCCGGGATAACAACGATAAGAACGCTCGAGAGACGAAGGCATGACCGAATACGAACAGCGCCAGATCGCCGAGGCGATCGCCCGCGCCGAGCGGCGTACCGATGCGGAACTGGTGACCGTGCTGGCCCGCCGCGGCGACGACTTCCCCTATTTGCCGTTGCTCTGGGCGGCCCTGTTGGCCTTGCTGATCCCCGGCGCGTTGCATTTGTGGCTGGGCGGTATTGGCGTCAACGGCCTGCTATTGGCGCAGATGCTGACCTTCATCAGCCTCTGTCTGCTGCTGCGCCACCCGCGCCTGGCGGCCTGGGTGGTGCCGTCGGTGCTGCGGCGCCGGCGTGCGTCGGGGCTGGCCCGCCAGCAGTTTCTCGAGCTCAATCTGCAGCGTACCGCCGGTGCCACGGGGGTGCTGATCTTCGTCAGCGAAGCCGAGCGTCATGTCGAGATCCTGGTCGACGAAGGCATTGCCCGGCACCTGCCGGAGCAGGCGCGCGAGGCGATCGTCGCCCGCTTCACCGACCAGGTGCGCCAGGGCCATACCCTGCAGGGGTTCGTCGAATGCATCGAGGCCTGCGGTGAGCTGCTCAGCGAACACGTGCCGCCCACCCATGCGCGCAATGAGCTGCCTAACCGCTTGGTGATTCTCGACTGATTCTTGTGGTCTGAATCAATGCCTGTTGTCGTGGGAGCGGGCTTGCCCCGCGAACACCGGCGAAGCCGGTGTCATGCATCGAGTTATCGGTTTCGCGGGCAAGCCCGCTCCCACAGGGGTTCGCGATGGCCGGACATCAACGTAGAATGCCCGGCATTGCGCATAGCGCCCCCCGCATTCCGAGGCACCCGTTCCCATGTCGTCCCCTTCTTCCGCCCCCACCGCGCCGGACGCGCGTGCCCAGTTCCTGAGCCTGCTCGCCGATGCCCTGGCCGATGGCAGCCTGAGCAAGCTGGTGCTGGCCCGTCATGTCGGCGCCGACCAGACCCTGCAGCGGATCATCGCCAAACCGGTGCAGATCAAGGGCCAGGCCTGTCTGTCGCTGGTCTACCGTCACCAGACCCGCGACATCACCCGCAACCTGGGGCTGGACCCGGCGTTGGCGCTGGTGGCCGAGCTGCTGCCGGAGAGCTTTCGCAATGCGCACCTGTTCACCGCCGCCGGCGAGGTGCAACTGGAGTTCAGCAAGAAGGGCAAGCCGATGCTGCGCCGCCATCTGGCCCAGGCCCAGCCGGCGCCACGCGAGACGGGGGCTGGCGGGCACGACCGCGAGAAAAAGCGCTACCTGGAACTGTCACGACCCTTCCTGCGCGACCTGGGAGTGACCGACGCGCAAGGCGCGCTGATCCCGTCGATGTCGCGCAAGTGGAAGCAGATCAACAAGTTCATCGAAGTCTTCGACCATGCCTTGAGCGGCGCGCCGGTGGACGAACAGCAGTGCCTGAAAGTCGCCGACTTCGGCTCGGGCAAGGGATACCTGACCTTCGCCATGCACGACTACCTGCGCAATACCCTTGGGCGTGAGGCGCAGGTCACCGGTGTCGAGTTGCGTGCGGACATGGTCGAGCTGTGCAACGCCGCCGCCGCGCGTCTGGAGCATCCGGGCCTGGTGTTCGAATGCGGTGATGTGCGTAGCGTAGTGCCTGATGCCATCGACGTGATGATCGCCCTGCATGCCTGCGACATTGCCACCGACTACGCCATCCACACCGGCATTCGCTGCAACGCCGCGATCATCATGTGCTCGCCGTGCTGCCACAAGCAGGTTCGTCCGCAACTGCGCAGCCCCGGCTTGTTGCAGCCGATGCTGCAGTACGGGCTGCACCTGGGGCAGCAGGCCGAAATGCTCACCGACAGCCTGCGGGCGCTCTATCTTGAGGCCTGTGGCTACGAGACCAAGGTGTTCGAGTTCATCTCGCTCGAGCACACCAACAAGAACAAGATGATTCTTGCGGTCAAGCGCCGACAGCCCCAGGACAATGCGGCGTTGCTGGAGAAGATCGCCGAACTCAAGGCGTTCTATGGGGTACGCGAGCATTGCCTGGAAACCCTGCTGCAGGCGGATGGCCTGATTGCTGGGTGATTGAACCTACAGCACCTTCCCAGTTTCGGTTAGGCCCTTTCCGAAAGAGTCTTTCTGAGCCTGTTGCAGCCTCCCTGGCACCTAGTCTGGCTTGTGGTGACGCCCGTCGGCGTTGCATGGTTGTCACTTGACAACCTTTTTTTCATGCCCATACTGGAGCTCAATCGATGGCCCGTCCTCTCCATCCAAACAAGGAAGTCGAGCAGTCCCTGGTTCACGCTGAGGCGCAGGGCTGGAAAGTCACGGTGCGGGGTGGCCATTGCTGGGGGCGGATCTATTGCCCCAACAACGACCGCGAATGCCGCTGTGGCGAGTTCTGCATCACCAGCGTGTGGAGCACACCCAGAAATCCGGGCACCTTCGCTCGCCAGTTGCGCCGGGTCGTGGACAACTGCACGTCGATGCGCGGGATCGTCAATCAGCCAGTGGAGCGAAAGTGATGGAGTACGAATTCACCCTCAAGTACCAATTGCACGACGGCGTGGACGTCGATGCACTGATCGAGCTTCTGGGAGAGGCCGGTTGCGATGACGCGGTGGTCGGTAGCGGTCAGCCCGGCCGCCTGGCGCTGGCCTTTGCCCGCGAGGGGAAGTCTGCATGGGAGGCGATGCACAGCGCCCTGGAGAATGTCCGGCAGGTCTTGCCGGAGGCCCGCCTGATCGAGGCCTGTCCCGACCTGGTCGGCCTGACCGATGTGGCGGCGCTGGTGGGGGTGTCCCGGCAGAACATGCGCAAGCTCATGCTCACGCATCACCGCACTTTCCCGGCCCCGGTACATGACGGCAGCCTTTCGCTCTGGCACCTGGCCGACATCCTGGCCTGGATGCAGGAGCGGGGTACCCACGCCGTTGCCCAGGCGCTCCATGAACTGGCTGTCGTGGCGATGCAGGTGAATGTCGCCAGGGCACAGGAGCGGGTGGCGAGCGGCAGGTGATGCAGTCCATTGCATCATCGCCGTTGCGCAGGATCAGAAGAACCGGGTCACGCTGATCTTGGCATTGCGCCCCTGGGTGTAGGCGTTCTCGCCTGACAGCTCCGGCCGGATGGCCTTGTTGAACAGGTTGTCCACGGTCAGGTTGACCTCGGTGCCCTTGAGGTACGGCTGCTGCGGTTTCCAGTTGGCGAACAGGCCGTGGATCTGGTACTTCTCGTTGCCGAAGTTGTCGTAATAGCGGTCGCCGAGGGCACTGGCCGGGCCCTCGAAGTACTTGTCACTGGGCAGGTGGTGGGTGGCGCCGACGAACTGTGCGGTCCAGCCGACACGGGCGTCCCAGGACGGAATCTTGACCCCCAGGGTGGTGATCCATTTCGGCGCCGGCACATCCTTGGCCCACACGTCGGGGCCCCAAGGATTGGTGTAGGCGCCCTCGTGGCGGCCTTCCATCCACGAGTACGAAACCGCCCCGAACCAATAGGTGGCGTCGTAGAAGGTCTCGATCTCGAAGCCCTTGTAGGTCACGTCACCGATATTGCGGTAGTTGCCCATCAGTCCGTCGCCGCAGGTGTTGGCGATGGTGCCGCCGTTTACCAGCTGTTCCTGGCAGCCGATGCCGGTGGCCTTGAAGATCTCGTCAGTGACCTTGTTGTGGAATGCCATGGTGCGAATCTGCGCGCTGTCACCCTGGCTGAACACGTTGGTGAAGGTGCTGATGCTCCCCACCCGTACACCGGTAATGCGCTCGGGGTCGAGGTTGCGGCTGGTGGCGGTGCGGCTGCCGACACCCTGCACTTCATACTGTTCATCAAGCACCGGGGCGCGCCAGGTCTTGCTGTAGTCGGCGAACAGCGCGGTCTGCTCGTTCATTTTCCAGAACAGCGACAGACGTGGCGACCAACCGCTGTAGGTCTTGTCGCTGTAGTCGTGGCCAGCCGCCGGATTGTTGTAGTACGGCGCCTGGTTGGGCTTGCCCTCGTTGGTCACGTGATCGTAGCGCAACGACGGGGTGACGGTCAGGTCGCCGAAGGTGATGGCGTCCTGCAGGTAGTAACCTTGGCTGTCGACCTGGCCGCTGGGCATGAAGTACGGCTGGTAGTGGCCATAGTTGTACTTGGGTACTTCGTAGGTCTTGCCGGGCATCCACATCTGCGTGTCCCGGTCATGGCGGCGCACCTGCACGCCGGCGGTGAAAGCATGTTCCAGGGGGCCGGTGAGGAAGGTGCTGGTGTTCTTCACATCGAGCATGCGGTCCTTGTACTCGGTATCCATCTTGCGCCCACCGGTGGCGGGCTGGAAGAACGCCGTAGCGTCGCGCTCATCGGTCTGCTTGGTGTCCGATTCGGAGTACTTCACCTGCAGGTCCACCCACGGGTTCTCGATCGGTTGGTACTTGTAGGTGGCCGACCAGGTGGTGTCGATGGTGCGGCGGTTGGCCAGGAAACGCTTGAGGGCAGCTTCGTATCCGTATTTCTTGATATCCGCCGCGGTGGGCGGTGTGCTGAAGGCGGTCGATGAGAACGTGGTCCAGCGCTGGCTTTCCGATTGCGCCCAGGACAGTCCCAGGCTGTGCTCGTCGGTGAAATGGATGTTGGTCTTGAGCAGGGCGCCGTCCAGGTCCAGGGCACTGTAGGGAATGCGCTGAGGGTTGATCGGCCATTTGCCGGTGGGGTCGGGCAGGCTATCGGCCATCTTCAGGTTGCCGCCATCGCGCTTGGTGTAATACACCAGGCCGTCGATGCGACCGTCGTCGGTACGGCCGAACAATGCCGAGCTGTAGATCTGCTGGTGGTCGTTGCTGCCATAACCGTATTTGAGCATCGCACCGCTGTTGCGACCCTCCTGCAGCAGGTCGCCGGCGTCCTTGGTCTCCATGTTGACGCTGCCGCCGAAACCGCCATTGCCGGTCTTGACCGAGTGCGGTCCTTTTTCGACCTCGATGTGTTTGATCAGCTCGGGCTCGATGAATATGGTGCCTTGTTGATAGCGCTCGAAGCCGCTTTTGGGCGCACCGTCGAGGGTCATCGGCACGTCCTCGGCGTCGCCGAAGCCCCAGATGTTGATGGTCTGGCCGCCGGGCTTGGACGAGCCGCCCATGTTCACGCCCGGCAGGGTCGCCAGCACGCTTGGAATGTTGCTGGGCTGGTAGCGGTCGATCTGCTCCTGGTCGAGGGTCGAGCGCCCGACGTTGCCTGCGTCGACTTGCTGGCCGTCACCGACGATGCTCACGGCCCCAAGTTGCAGGCTGTTGTCGGCAGTCGGGTCGTCCTCGCGCAGGCGCACCACGTAGGTGTTGCCCATGCGCACGACACTGAAGCGGCTGCCCAGCAGCAGGCGCCCGATGGCCGCCTCGGCCTCGAAGTCGCCCTTGAGCGCCGGTGCCTGGGCGCTGCCGAGCAGGGCCTCGTCGAACAGCAACTGGACCTTGGCCTGCTGGGCCAACTGGCTCAGCGAGCGGGCCAGCGGTTGCGCCGGCAGGTCGAAGGGTACCGGCGCGGCTTCGGCGGCCAGGCTCATGGCCAGGCACAGGGCCAGCAGGGTAGGTCGGGCAGGCAGGCAGTGCAATGGACGCAACGCGGACAACATGGATTCCCCCAAACGGCAAAAGGCCGGAAAAAGCCCGCCATCACGCGGCAGGCGGGGAGGAAGACGCGGCGTTGCGACAAAACCTCACCTGCGAATGATAAAAATTCTCAAATTATTTTTAGCGTCGCTCTATGCGCAGGCGCCCGTCGGCGAGCAAGGTGGTCTTGACCGGCAACAGCGCGGGCAGGGCATTGAGCAGGGCGTCCGGATCGTGCACGTCGAGATTGCCGGACACCTTGTAGTGGCCGAGCGCCGGATCGGCCAGCACCACCGGGTGCTGGCGATACAGGCCGAGCTCGTCGACCAGGCTGGCCAGTTCGCGGTTGCGGAAGCTCACATGGCCCTCGCGCCAGTCGGCGACCTGCTGCTCGCCGAGTTCGTGGCGGGTCAGGCTGCCGCGGGCCAGGTCGTAAGTGGCGCCCTGATGGGCACCAAGCAGCACGGGCGGGTTCCGCTCACCTGGTGTATCGAACGCCACCTGGCCATGGGCGACCGCCACCACCAGCTCGCGCTCGCCACGACGCAGGTCGAAGCCGGTGCCGACCACGCGTACTCGGCCGCTGCCGGCGTCGACGAACAGGGGGCGCTCCTTGTCCGGCGCCACCTCGATGTACAGCTGGCCGTGATCGAGATGGATCAGCCGGCGCTCGGCGCTGAAGTCCAGGCGCAGGCGGGTCTGGGCGTTGACGAAGAGCTGGCTGCCGTCGGGCAGTTGCAGGGTCTGCAAGGCCTGGCCGGCGGCGATGCGCTGGCTGAAGGCGGTGCTGCCCGCCCCCAGGTTGCCCGCCAGCACCGCGCAGAGCAGGGCCGCCGCGGTTGCCAGGGCCGGGCGCCAGCGTGGCGCGCGGCGTACCGGCAAGGGCACGGGGCGGTTGGCCTGCTTGAGCGCGGCCAGGTCATCCCACAACTGCTCGAACTGGCGGTAGGCGCGGGTGTGCTCGGGCGTCTGCATCCACAGGGCGAACGCCTTGCGCTCCTGGCGCGACGGCTGGTTGCGGTTGCGGCTGAACCAGCTCGCCGCCTGGGCGTCGATCGGGCGCGGGTCGAGCTCGTCGGTGGGGGTCATGGGAACTGCTCCGTGCCGTTGTCACTGTCCAGGCGTTGCTTACATTGCAGCAGGGCGGCGGCGATGTGCTTCTCGACCATGCTGACGGAAATGTTCATGCGTTCGGCGATCTGGGCCTGGGTCAGGCCTTCGAAACGGTGCAGCATAAGGGCTTCGCGGCGTCGCGGCGAGAGTTCGCTGAGCACCTGGCGCAATTGATTCAGCCGTTGTTGCTGTTGGGCATGGTCCAGCGGGTCATTGGCCGGTGGTTCATGTGCTTCGGGCAGGTTGTCGTCGGCCAGCACCGCGTGGCGGACTTTCTGCCGTCGCCAATGGTCGCTCAGCAGGTTGCGCGCCACCTGGAACAGGAACGCGCGGGGCTGCTCCACCTTGGCCCGGTCCCGGTAGCCCAGCCACTGGGCGAACACATCCTGGGTCATGTCAGCGGCATCGCTGGCATTGTCCATGCGCTTGCGCAGGAAATGCAGGATGTCGGCATAGAAACCGTGGGCGACAGGGTCGGGCTTGGGGCGCTGCATGCACGCTTTCCGGGCTGGCGTGGAGGAAAGGGTGCGGATCTTATCGAGAATTATTTACATTTGCAAAGTTGCCGATTCAATGTCGACGAGCGTGACTGGCGGGCACGGTAATCGCCAGTTCGGCCAACCCCAGGGGATGACTGGCTGAATCGAAGAAATGCAGGGGAATTTGGTCAAGATCGGCGAAACGGTCGATAAAGTGCTGCTTCTGGTTGATGATCGAGGCCTCGCTCAATGGCCGGATGGCGATGGCCAGGTGCCGGGGCCGTGCCTGGCGGATGGCCTCGAGCAGGTGCTGGTCGCTGGCGTCCAGATGCTGGCCGAACAGGCACAGGCCACCCTGTTCGCGGGCCAGCTGGCCCAGGCTCCAGGACAGGTAGTCCGAGTGGCGGATGGCGCGCAGTTTGTCCTCGCTGCGGCTCTCGTTGACGAACAGCGGCACTTCGCCGGGGATGTTGACGGCGAAGCCTTCCAGCAGTTCGGCCTGCTCCGCGCTGCGCTGGCGAGTGCTGCCGTCGGGCAACTTGAGCAGGTGCATGCCGCCATGCAGGTGCAGCACACGAATGCCTTCGACCTGGCTGCGGCGCACATCGAAGAAACCCTGCTCGTCGAACAGGCTGGCGAAACCTTGCGCATCCTGGGCCATGGCCCAGGGCAGGATCAGGTCGTAGTTGCTGGTGTAGACGGTGCGGTACTGGCGCAGCGCCTGGTTGATGGCCGTGCGCGCCGCGTCGGGGAACAGCGGCCAGGGCAGGTGCACGGCGCGCACCGCGTGGATCAGCGCTTCCTTGATCGAGTAATAGCGGTTAAGCGGCGCGGTGGAGTTGATCGCCAGTGCGGCGTTGGCCCGTACCGTGGTGTTCAGGGTGCTGAGCACTGGCTCGAACAGCTCGCTGCCCAGGGCCTTGAACAGCGCCTGGTCGCTCACGCCCAGCGCCTTGTGTCGCACCTGCTGGGCTTGCTCGAACAACGAGAAGTAGCCGAACGGTTTCCACAGCGCGCGGCTGGCGCCGTTGCCCAGCAGCAGGGCCGTGCTGGGGTGGCGCTGGTTGAGGTCGGCCCAGGAGGGCAGGTGGGCGTCGAGAGCGGGCATGGGCGGTCCGTTGGGTGTGGCGGAAAACGCCGGGGACTTTAGCATGTCATGCAGAGTGTGCGAGGCTTGCGCCTTCAAGGACTGCACCGTTGACCTTGCCGGCGTCTTCCGGAGGCCGGCCCCGATCTGCAAAGGACTCCCCATGTACAAGCCCCTTCTCCTGGCCACCCTGCTGGCGAGCACTGCCGCCCATGCCACTGACGGCAAGGCCCTCGCCAGCGCCCAGGACATTCCTCATCCGGCCGTGATCGCCCATCGCGGCGCCTCGTTCGACGCGCCCGAGTCCACCACCCCCGCCTACCTGCTGGCCCGAGAGCTGGGCGCCGACTACCTGGAAATGGACCTGCAGCGCACTCGCGATGGCGTGCTGGTGGTGGTCCACGATGATGTGCTGGCCCGCACCAGTGATGTCGCGGAACGTTACCCCGAGCGCAAGGCCAGCCCGGTCAGCGCCTTCACCCTGGCCGAGCTCAAGGCGCTGGACGCCGGCAGCTGGTTCAACAAGGCCTATCCCGAGCGTGCCCGGGATGCGTTCAAGGGCCAGCGCATCCTGACCCTGGACGAGGTGATCGACATTGCCGAAGGCAACCCCGAGCGTCACCCCGGCCTGTACATCGAGACCAAGGAGCCGGCCCAGTTCCCCGGCATCGAGCAGGACCTGAAGAAGCGCCTCGAAGCCCGCGGCTGGCTCGACAAGCCGGGCCGGGTGGTGTTGCAGACCTTCGACCGCAACAGCCTCAAGCTGCTGCACGAAGCCATGCCGCAGGTGCCGAAGATCCTATTGCTGTGGGTGGCCAAGGGCAGCATCGAACCGGCCTCCGGGCAGGACTTCGCCGAGTCCGGCGAGCAGGACAAGTCGGCCTTCTACGCCCGTCAGCAGCCAAAGGACCGCGCCGAGTTCGAGCGCTGGCTCGACTACGCCAAGGCCGGCGGCGCCATCGGCACCGGCCCTTCGGCGATCCGCACGCACCTGGGCGAGCAGAGCTATTCCGACTTGATCCAGCCCTGGATGAACCAGGCCAGCCATGCCAAGGGCCTGCTGGTGCATGTGTACACCCTCGACGAGGCGGTGGACTTCGACAAGGCGATGAAAGCCGGCGTCGATGGCATCTTCACCAACCGCGCCGCTGAGCTGATGCGCTTCTATGGCAGGCCGTTGCCGCAGAACGAGGGCCAGTTGCTGCGCAAGCTGGGTTACTGATCGACAAGATGATTGCTAGTGTCCTGTCTCGGAAATAAGCTGTTCACTTTTGGCGGCGTCTTGGGCGCCCGGCCGGCGTTGCCACTCCTCGCCATAGCCCTGCTATGACTCGTCGCGGCGCCTTGGCCGAACACCCAAGCCACTCGCCAAAAGAGAACGTATTCCCGAGACAGGACACTAGCGATGGCCGAATGACATGTGTGAGAATGATAGGGATTCCTATTAACGGCCCTCGCCACATCCGCAATGACCTCCCTTTCCAGCGTTTGGCGCGCCCGGCCGGCCCTCAAGGCGGCCGTCGACGATCTGCTCGCCCATTACAGCGATCTGCGCCGCTACCTCTGCGGGCGGCTGCGCAATCCTGACGACGCCGCCGACATTGCCCAGTCCAGCTTCGCCCAGGCTTATGCCCATGCGCTCAACGCACCGGTGATCAATGCCCGTGCCTTGTTGTTCCAGGCGGCGCGCAACCTGTGCATCGACCAGTACCGCCGGCGCAGCACCGAACTGGCGGCGCTGGAAGACTGGCTGGCGCGGGCCGATCGGCTCAGCCCCAGCGTGGAAGAGATCATGATCGCGCGCGAACAGCTGCAGCACCTGATCGCCCGCATCGAACGCATGCCCAGGCTGCGTCGCGAGGTGTTCGTCCGCGTGCGCCTGCACGGCTACAGTCATCGAGAGGTGTGCGAGGCCCTGGCGCTGTCGGCCAAGTCGGTCGAGCTGCATATCGCCCGGGCGGTCTTCGACCTGTCCGAGCTGCGCCTGGCGAGCCGTCATGACTGAGCCGGCCGCGCCGCGCAAGGTGCAGCAGGCGCTGGTCTACCTGGCGGCGCTGCAAGGGGACGATCCGGAACGCGTGCGCAAGACTCACGGCCTGGCGCAGCGCTGGCGCGGGCGCAGCGTTGAGCATGAGCGCGCCTGGCTGGAAGCCGAGCAGCGCTGGCAGATGGTTCACCGCCTCGCGCCGCAACTGCGTGGCGCGTTGCAACCGCAGGCCTGCGATGTCGGTCGTCGGCGGGTGCTGCGCCAGGGCGGCGCGCTGGCCGTGCTGCTGGCCGCAGGTGGCTGGCTGGGCTGGATGTACAAGCGCACCGCGCCGCTCCACCACGACCTGCAGACGGCCCACGCGCAGGTGCCGCAGGCCCTGGCACTGCCCGATGGCAGCCAGTTGCTGGTGGCGGCCGAAAGCAACCTGCGCGTGCGTTTCGATCATGGCCAGCGCCAGGTCCTTCTGCTGCACGGCAACGTGTTCTTCGATGTCGCCCATGAGCTGTGGCGACCGTTCCTGATCAGCACGCGCCTGGGCGTGGTGCAGGTGCTGGGCACCGCCTTCACGGTCAGCAACCGTGGCGACCGGGTCCAGGTGGCGGTGGCCAGGGGACGGGTCCAGGTGCGCGACCTGCAGGGAGGCGAGCAGGTGCTGCAGGCCGGCGAACGCATCTGCCTGGATGGCCAGGGACGGCTGGGCAGCTTGCGTAGCGGTGGCCGGTTCGGCCCGGACCTGGCGCACTGGCAGCGGGGATGGTGGTCGTTCACCGACCAGCCGCTGGTCGAGGTGATCGGCGAGCTCAATGCCTATGTCGGGCGGACCGTCCGGGTCGATCCGGGGGTGGCCAACCTGCGCTTGACGGGCAGTTTCCCGAGCGACCGCCCCGAGGTGTTGCTCGAAGCGTTGCCGGGGATCCTGCCGGTCAGGCTGCTGGAACAGGGGGCGCAGCGCCTGGTCGCACCGCGCTGAAATCCCGCGAAATTGTTTTGAGGGGTAAACCGCCGCTGCCGCGTCATCAGCAGTGAACCCACCTCCTGCAAGGACCGATCATGTCGCTTTTCACCTCCCGCTTCCCCGGCACCCTGCGGCGCCTGGCCATGGCCTGCGCCCTCGGCGGCAGCGGCCTGGCCCTGGCCGACAGCCCGCCGCTGAACCTCGACCTGCCGGGTCAGTCGCTGGAGGCCACGGTGCATGCCCTGGCCCATGAGTCGGGGGTGGCGATCGCCGCCGACAGCCGTGTACTGGCCGGGCGCAGCGCGCCAGCCTTGCAGGGCCGCTACACGGTGCTGCAGGCCCTGCGCCAGCTGCTGGCCGGCAGCGACCTGGTGGCGGTGGAAGAAAACGGTGTGATCATCCTGCGCGGCCCGACCGACCAGGGGGCCCTGACCCTGGGGGCGACCACGGTCAATGCCTCGGGCTTCAACAGCGACCTGCCGGAAAGCTACAGCGGTGGCCAGGTGGCCCGGGGCGCGCGCATCGGCATGCTGGGCAACCGCGACCTGATGGACACCCCCTTCAGCGTCACCGCCTACACCGCCAAGACCATCGAGAACCAGCAGAGCGGCACGGTCGGCGCGGTGTTGCGCAATGACCCGTCGATCCGCTTCAGTACCGGTGAAGGGCATGCCTACGAGAACTTCATGATCCGTGGCTATGCCCTGGACTCCACCGAGCTGGCGCTGGGGGGGCTCTACGGCCTGGCGCCCGATGGTCACGTACCGACCGAATTCCTCGAGCGCGTCGAGGTGCTCAAGGGGCCGGGCGCGCTGCTCAATGGCATGGCGCCCAACGGTGGCGTGGGCGGGGTGGTCAACCTGGTGCCAAAGCGTGCCGGTGATGCGCCGTTGACCCGCCTGACCACCAGCTACGTGTCCGATGGCTATGTCGCCGAGCATGTCGATGTCGGCCGGCGTTTCGCCGATGGCCGCTTCGGCATTCGTTTCAATGGCGTCTATGGCAGCGGCGACACGGGCGTCGACGAACAGTCCAAGGACCGCACCCTGGCGGCACTGGCCCTGGATTACCGTGGCGATGATTTCAAGCTCGAACTGGATGCCTACGAAAACCACGAGAAACTGGAGAACGGCAGCCCGATGATGGCCGGTTTCAGTGGCCTCAATCATGTAACCCGTGCACCCAAGCCGGACACCAACATCCTTGAAGGCATCCACGCCCGGCAGATCAGCAAGGCCGTGGTGGTGCGTGGCGAGTACCAGCTGGATGACAGCTGGACCGCCTACGCCAGCGTCGGTGGCGCCCGCACGCGCTACGACGGCTTTCTCAACGGCACCCGGGTGGTGGTGAACAAGGCCGACGGCACGGCCAAGGGGGAAACCTACAACCAGGCCGGATACACCCACAGCCTGTCCACCGAGGCCGGTCTGCGCGGCAACTTCATGACCGGCCCGGTCAGCCACCAGATGGTGCTCAGCACCACCTTGCTGCACCAGGATATCGGTCGTGCGCCGACGGTCACCGGAGCCAAGTACCCCACCAACATCTACCACCCGGGCAAGGCGATCATCGCCGGCGACCACGGCAGCAGCACCAAGACCGGCGACAACACCCTGTCGAGCTTTGCCGTGGCCGATACCCTGGGCTTCATGGACGAGCGTGTGCTGCTCACCCTCGGGGTCCGCTCCCAGCGTGTGCGGCAGAAGATGAGCAACCCTTCGTACGACGAGCAAAAGCTGACCCCGGCCGTGGGTATCGTGTTCAAGCCCTGGGACGCGCCGGTGTCGTTGTATGCCAACTACATCGAGGGCCTGACCCAGGGCGGCATGGTCACCGACCAGAAGGCCGCCAACTACGGCGAGCAGTTCGCGCCGTATGTCGCCAAGCAGATGGAGGCCGGGGTGAAATGGGACCTGGGCGACTTCACCCACACGCTGGCGGTGTTCCAGATCGACAAGCCCAGCATGATCTACGACAAGCCCAGCAATCGCTACAACGATGACGGCGAGCAGCGCAACCGTGGCGTGGAGTGGACGCTGTTCGGCGAAGTCGTCCCCAGCGTGCGCCTGCTCGGTGGCGTGACCTACACCCGCGCCGTGCTGAGCAAGACCGCCAATGGCGCCATGGACGGCAACACCGCCCGCGGCGTGCCGGCCTGGTCTGCCAACCTTGGCGCCGAGTGGGACCTGCCTGGGGTCGAGGGCCTGACCTTGACCGCCTTGGGTATCCACAGCAGCTCCCAGTACCTCGATTCCGCCAACCAGTTGAAGATCCCACAGTGGACCCGCTACGACCTCGGCGCCCGCTACGCGACCAAGGTGCTGAGCAGGGAGGTGACCCTGCGCGCCAGTCTGGAGAACGTCGAGAACCGCGCCTATTGGGCCGGGGTGTTCAACGATGGCTACGCCACCGTCAGCGAACCGCGCACGCTCAAACTCTCCGCCAGCGTCGACTTCTGAGGTGAGCATGCAGCGATTCAAGCGCCTGAGCGGTGCATGGCTGCTGGCCGCGCTCTGCTCGAATGCGGCCTTGGCGGCCGCGCCCGCCGATCTCGAGGTAGGAAAGCCGGTCGCCGGTCAGGTTGATGCTGCGCATCCGCCCGTCTGGCAGTTGGCCCTCAAGGCCGGGGATCTGGTGCGGGGCCGGGTCGACGGTGATGTCAGCCTGCGCCTGCTGGACGCCAAAGGGGGGCCGTTGCGCCTGCTGATCGACGGCCTGGACCAGCCCCGCGAGTTCCTCTTCGTCGCGCCGCGGGACGGTCGCTACGCGGTGCGCGCCGAACCCCTGGCGATCCGCCCGGCGGCGCGCTTCAGCCTGAGTCTGGAGCAGGTCCTGCCTGTCGGCGAGCAACGCCGTACGCCCGCGCCCCTTGGCAGCCCGACCTTGCTCGCCCTGCAGCAGCACCTGGCAACTGGAGGCGCTACCGATGTGTTCTGGCAGGCCCGTGCCAGTGAGGGAACGCCCTTGGTCGAGGCCGTCCCCGGGCAACCCGGCAAGCGCCTGGTCACCTTCCTCTGGCGTGGGGCGCGGGACAACGTGCGGATGTTCGGCGCCCCCACAGGCAATCACGAACCGCTGTCCCGGCTGGGCGCGAGTGATGTCTGGTTCCACAGCTTCGAGGTGCCCGCGGCCACCCGCCTGAGTTACCAGATGGCACCGGATGTGCCGGTGTCCGATGACCGTCGGGTGATCCTCGCCAGCACCCGGCGCGACCCGCTCAACCCGAATACCTTCGCCGACGCCAGCGGCGATGCCTGGTTGTCGCGCTCACGGCTGGAGCTTGCGGATGCGGCGCCCCAGCCATGGGTGGCCGAGCGTGCCGGGGTGGCCCGTGGCAGCCTGGAGCGCAAGCGCCTGGCCAGCGAGGTGCTGGGCAACGAGCGCGATATCTACCTCTACCGCCCGGCGGGCTGGCGCCTGGGCAAGGCCGACCAGGCCTTGCTGGTGCTGTTCGATGCCCATGCCTACACCCGCCAGGTGCCGACCCCGACGATACTCGACAACCTGATGGCCGACGGCCTGATCCCACCCACCGCGGCACTGATCATCGCCAACCCCAGCAGCGAAAGTCGCGAGCGGGAGTTGCCGCCCAACCCATTGTTCGCACGGTTCATGGCCGAAGAACTGATGCCCTGGGCCAGCCGCCAGGGATTGGCGGCGCCGGCTGCGCGCACCGTGGTCGCGGGGTCCAGTTACGGCGGCCTGGCGTCGGCCTACATGGGCCTCAGGCATCCGGAGCTGTTCGGCAATGTGCTGAGCATGTCCGGTTCCTACTGGTGGCCGATGGCCGGCGACGAACCTGGCTGGTTGACCCGCGAGTACGTCAAGGCACCGCGTCAGCCGTTGCGGTTCTACCTGCAGGCGGGACTGTTCGAGGGACCGAGGATCCTCGACACCAACCGCCATCTGCGCGATGTGCTGCTGGCCAAGGGGTACCGGGTGGAACAGGTGGAGTTTCCTGCCGGCCATGACTACCTGCAGTGGCGGGGGAGCCTGCCCTGTGGGTTGATCAGCTTGCTTGGGCAGGGGACACAGGCTGTTGCGCGGGCTTGTGTGCCGTAAGCGTTTGGCGATGGATCCTCTGCGCCTACAAGATCGAGCGCCGCCCGCGCGGCGCTCGATCTTGTAGGCGGTGCAAGGCTATCGCCAGGCACCTACTCGCCCAAATGGGTTTCCCTCAATCCGCCTCTCCCTCCCGCCGAACCCTGTTACGCCACACCCGATACGCCCGAATCCCCGCCCGTACCGAGCCGAACAGCAGCTTGTCCTCCATCTCCCGCGCCATCCCGGAACGCACCAGCATGCGCAGGAAGGTGCCACGGGCGCGGGCGATGGCGAAGTGGATGCCCTGGGCGGCGAGGGTGTCGCGCACTTCGCGCAGGGCCGCCACGCCACTGACGTCGATGCTGGTCACGGCTTCGGCGTCAAACAGCACCACCTGTGGTTTCTCCACGCCCTGCACGGCTTCGAGCAGGCGCATCTTGAAGTAGTCGGCATTGAAGAACAGGATCGCGTCGTCGAAGCGGTACACCACAAGGCCTGGCACGGTGCGGGCGTCCTTGTGCTGGCGCACGTCCACCTGGCCCTCGATGCCTGGCACCCAGCCCAGCACGGCGTCGGTGGGCTGGTAGATGCTGTAGAGCAGGCGCAGGATGGCCAGGGTCACGGCGAACACGATGCCCGGCAACACGCCCAGGCCGAGCACGCCGACCGTGGTCAGCAGGCACAGCCAGAACTCGAAGCGGCTGAGCTTGCGGATGGTCTTGAGCGACTTCACGTCGATCAGCCCCCAGCCGGCCATCAGCAGCACCGCGCCCAGCGCGGCCTGGGGAATCCAGGCCATGGGCGCGGTGAAGAACAGCAGGATCAGGGCGATCACCAGGGCGGCGATGATGCCCACCAGCTGGCTCTTGCCGCCGACCATGTCGTTGACCGCGGTGCGCGAGTCGGCGCCGCTGATGGCAAAGCCCTGGGATATGCCGGCGGCCAGGTTGCTCACGCCCAGGGCGAGGAACTCGTGGTTGGCGTTGATCGCGTAGCCGTGGCGGGCGGCGAAGCTGCGGGCGGTGAGCATGGCGCTGCAGAAGCTGATGGTGGCGATACCCAGGGCATCGCGCAGCAGGCTCTTGGTTTCCGCCAGGCTGCTCTGCGGCCAGGCCAGCTCCGGGATGCCCGCCGGCACCGGGCCGAGGATCGCTACCCCGTAATGGTCAAGACCGAACAGCCCGGCCAGGGCGGTGAACACCACCACGGTCACCAGTGCCGCCGGCAGTCGCGGGTAGCGTCGCGGCAGCCAGATCAGCAGGCCCAACCCGGCCAGGCCGATGGCCAGGGTCAGCCAGTGGATTTCGCCCAGGCGCTGGAGGAAGTTGATCAGACTGAGGATGAACCCGTCGCCTTCGATCTTGAAGCCCACTACCTTCGACAACTGCCCGGCGAGCAGGCTCAGGCCAATGCCGTTGAGGTAGCCGATGAGGATCGGCCGCGAGAAGAAGCTGGCGATGAAGCCGGCCCGGGCCACCCCGGCGGCGATCAGCATCACGCCCACCAGCACGGTGACGATCACCGACAGTTCGGCGATGCGGTGCGGGTCGCCCATGGCCAGTGGCGCCACGGCTCCGCCGATCATGGCGCAGGTGGCGGCGTCCGGGCCGACCATCAACTGGCGTGAGCTGCCGATCAGGGCATAGACCATCATCGGCAGCACGCAGGCGTACAGACCGTACTGCGGTGGCAGGCCGACGATCTGCGCATAGGCGATGGCGATGGGGATCTGGATCGCGGCCACCGACAGGCCGGCCTGCAGGTCAGCGTGGAACCACTCGCGGCGGTAGTGCAGCAGGTTGGCCAGGCCCGGTAGCCAGCGGGAGAGAAACATGCGCAGTCCTTTGGAAATGTTTCAGAAAGCGTAGCGGTTATGCGCCGCGAATCACTGGGCATTCAAGCCAATCGGCGCGGCGCTGGCCATGGGCCAGATCAAGAAAGGAACGCTGGAAACGAAAAAAGGAGCCGAGGCTCCTTTAGACAGTGACGACGTTGTTGGAACGTCGTGCAGGGAATGCGAGTTGGAGCGGGTAGAGGGAATCGAACCCTCCTCAATAGCTTGGGAAGCTATAGTTTTACCAATAAACTATACCCGCTTCGAAGCACGACTTTTTACCAGAACCCTCCCCGAATGAGAAGCCCAAGGCTGTAAAAAAGCCTGTCGGCGGCCCGTAGCCTGCGGTGGTCGAGGGCTACAGGACGCCGATGCGCTCAGATGGCCAGTGCATGCTGCCCCGCTTCCTGTGTGTAGCGGTTGCGGGTTTCGCGCAGCGCCGGCTTGAGGAAACCGAGCATTGCGCTGCGGGTGTCCTCGCAGGCGGCCTTGTGCTCCATGTCCAGGAAGTGGCCGGCGCCCTGGATCACGCTGAAGTGGCTGCGCCCGACATGACGGCTGAACTGGCGGGCATCCTCGACGGTGGTGTACTCGTCGCGTTCGCCGTTGATGAACAGCACCGGGATGTCGATGTTGCGCGCGGCCTTCAGCGCCCGCTCCAGGTCATGTTCGAGCACCTGGTTGATGTGGAAGTGCATCTGCGCGTACTCGTGGCTGTCCAGGCTGCTGACGTGCCGGTAGTTGAAGCGCTTGAACAGCGACGGCAGGTGCTTGCCGATGGTGTCGTTGACCAGGTTGCCCACCTGGTAGCGGTCGCAGGCGGCCAGGTACCGGCAACCGCGCTCCAGGTAGTCGCGCATCGGTTCGTTGATCACCGGCGAGAACGAGCTGACGATGGCCTTCTTCACCAGCCGCGGCTGGTGCGCCAGCGCCAGCAGGGTGCAGGCGCCGCCCCAGGAGAACGACATCACGTGGTCGGCACGGAAGTGTTCGATCAGCTCGAGCAGGATGTGTGCCTCGGCTTCCTTGGTCAGCAGCCGTTCATGGCGGTTGTGGGGTTTGGACTTGCCGGCGTACGGCTGGTCGTACAGCACCACGTTGAACTGTGGGTGCAGGTTGCGCACTGTCTGTGCAAAGGACGCCGTGGTGGCCAATGAGCCATTGATCAGGATGATCGTCTTCTCGGCGCCTTCCGCGCGATGGAACTCCGTGTAAACCCGGTACTGCCCTTGGATATCAAGTACAGCGATTTCTGGCCTCATGTCATCGACTCCTGGCGCAAAAAGGGTATTCGCGTCACCTGGTGGCGTGTGCGATCGGCAGGCGGGCTAGGCGCCGAATCGACCGGACAGGCCATTAGGGTGCACGTGCTTTATGACAGGTAGGCATTCGCCTGGAACTGAAACCGGTGGGCCCTTGTGTCGATCCTTGACGCTTGTAGACGACGGTATTGTTGTGCGGGCGATTACCGTGCCCCAGGGCATCGAGACCCCGGGTGGCCGGTAAAGGGCGTCTTGGACTGCGGTTGTGACCGATGAGTCACATGCAGACCGACGAGTTAGCAGTCAAGCAGGGAGGGCGGGATCGCGCAAGTGCCGTTGGGGCAATCTTTCGTGGGAAACCGCCGAATGGCGGGTCCGCTCAGACCGAGGCGATTTCCTCGGCGGTCAGCGCCCTGAACTCTCCCGGATGCAATATCGGGTCCAGTGTGATTGACCCCATGCTTTCCCGGTGCAGCCCCACCACCTTGTTCTGGAAGTGCCCGAACATCCGCTTCACCTGGTGATAGCGGCCCTCGACGATGGCCAGGCGCGCGCTGCGCGGGCCGAGGATGTCCAGCTGCGCGGGCAGGGTGGTGAGGTCTTCGAAGGCGAAGTAGAACCCTTCGCGGAACCGATCGATGTAATGTGCACCGATTTCGTCCTCGGTGTGCACCAGATAGGTCTTGGGCTGCTTGGTCCGTGGCTGGGTCAGGCGCCGAGACCACTGGCCATCGTTGGTCAGGATCATCAGCCCGGTGGTGTTGTAGTCCAGGCGCCCGGCGATGTGCAGGTCATCGCGCAGCGCTGCCGGCAGAAGGTCGAGCACGGTGCGGTGCTGCGGGTCCTGGGTGGCGCTGACGCACCCGGCGGGCTTGTGCAGCATCAGGTAGCGCGCTGGACGCCCGGCCTGGAGCACCTGCCCGTCGACCTCGACGCGGTTGAACTCGCGCACCTCCAGCAGCGGGTCGCCGGTCGGCAGGCCGTCCACGCTCACGCGCCGCTGCGCCAGCAGCAGGCGCACTTGCTGGCGGTTGTAGCAGGGCAGGTTGCCGAGGAATCGGTCGAGGCGCATGGGACGGGTCGCTTGCGGGAAATCGGCGCGCAGTCTAGCGGATCGTGCGCGCTGGTGCTGCCTTGAGCTGCTCGTCCACCTGCGCGCAGCGCGGGCACAGGCAGGCCTTGTCGCGCAGTTCGGCAGGCAGGGCCTCGATCAGCGCCGGGTCGATGGCCACGTCGAAGCACCAGCAACCTTGCGCGGCATTGCGCGGGTCGGCCAGGCCGCACTGGTTGAGGGCGCCACAGGCGGGGCAGCATTGAGGATCAGGCATGGTCGGGTCCGGGCATTTCGCTGCAGACGCGGTTGCGTCCGCCTTGTTTGGCACGATAGAGCGCGTGGTCGGCGCGGGTCAGCAGGTTATGCAGGCTGTCGTCGCGCTGCAGGGCGGACAGGCCGATGCTCACGGTCAGGCGCAGTGGCTGGTCGGCATGGCTGAAGGTCAGTTGCTCGGTGCGTCGGCGGATCTTTTCCGCCACCTCGATGGCCTGGCGGCCTTCGGCTTCGCGCAGCAGCACGACGAACTCCTCGCCACCCCAGCGGCACAGTATATCGGACTGGCGCAGGCTGCTCTGCAGCACATTGGCGAACTGGCGTAGCACTTCGTCGCCGGCCAGGTGGCCATGGGTGTCGTTGAGGGTCTTGAAGTGGTCGAGGTCGATCAGCAGGGCGACCAGCGGCGCGCTGTCGCGCTGGGCTTCGATGAGTGCCTGGCCGGCCAGCAGGTCGAAGCTGCGGCGATTGGGCAGACCGGTGAGGCTGTCGAGGGTGGCCAGCGCTTCGGCGTTGTCCTGGTGCCGCTTGATCATGGCGTTGAGCAGCGACAGGACCACCAGGGTGATCATGGCGCAGATCGCCAGGTTCAGGTACAGCGACTGGCGGATGCGGTCCAGGGCGCCGGTTTCGCGCTTGTCCACCAGCAGGTACCACTCCAGTTCCGGCAGCAGGCGCACGTTGAGGAAGTGGCTGTGGCCGTCGTTGTCGGTGTACTCGTGGCTGCCGCTGGCCGGTGTCGGCATGCGTGCCAGCAGGTCCTGCCACTGGCTGCTATCGGCCAGTTGCTGTCCGGCGCGCAGGCCATGAGGGCCGCCGTCGGAGCCGGTCAGCAGGACCTTGCCCCGGGCGTCGGCGAACAGCACCGAGCGCTGGTAGCGCCGTTGGTAGTCGTCGATCAGGCGGACCACCGACTCCACGCTCAAACCCACGCCGGCGGCGCCGATGAAACGCTGCTGGTAATCGAGCACCCGGTGGTTGATGAACACGGTGAGCTTGTCCTGGTTGGCCATGTCCAGGTCGACGTTGATCTCGTAGGGCTTGCTCGACTGGCGCAGGCGAAAGTACCAGGCGTCGCGCCAGGCGTCGGCCCGCACCTGCTTGAGCACGCCCTTGGCCTGGTAGTAGGTGAGGCTGCGGTCGGAGACGAAGAAGCTGGTGCAGGTGGCCTGGCTGCCCATCACCGCGCCCAGGTAGCGGGTGATGCGCCCGGTGTCCTGCTCGCCGGCCAGCACCCAGTCGCGCAGGAAGGTGTCCTGGGCCATCATCGAGGCGATCAGCACCGGGCGGATCAGGTCTTTCTGGATCTCCGAGTAGACGCTGTCGGAGGTCAGCGGCAGCTCGGTATTGATGATGCCGTCGCGGATCGCCCCGCGCGAGGCGTAGTAGCCGAGCAGCGAGGTGGCGAGGAAGCCGCCGGCCAGCAACAGCAGCAGGGCGAAGATCAGCGAGCGTTGCGAGAACAGGGCGGAAGGCGAGGGCATGATCGTCCCGTGAGGTGTGCCGGTGGCCACATTCTAGTGAGATGACTGAAAAATGACTGCATGTTTTTCAGGGGTATAGGACCTGTTTCAATTTGTTGCGCAAATGGCACTGAACCTTGTTGCGACGGTCTTATCCTGTGTCGACCAACAGCTTGTCGTCGACGCCCGCCAGCGCCGCTGTGCCGGGCACCCCTGCGGTCCAGGAGGCCGCCATGTACCCACGAATCCTGCTCGTCGTCCTGCTCGGACTGCTGACCTCCGCCTGCGCCCCATACTACGAGAGCGGCGGCTACTACCGCAGCGACTACTACACCAGCGATCGCTACGTTTACCCAGGCTACTACCGTCAGGACCGCTATTACGTGGTACCGCAGACCCGCTACTACTACCAGCCAGCGCCGCGTTACTACAGGCCGGCGCCGGTGCCGCAGTACCGACCTTATCCAGCGCCCGGCATGCAACCGCGCTGGCACGGGAATCCGCGTTACGACTATGGCAACCGCCAGCGCTACGACTACGGTCGGGACCGCGACCGCCACGACTACCGCAATGACGATCGCCGGGGCGATCGCTGGCATTCCAACGGGCAGGGCAACCGCGACCGTCGACCCGATGGGGGCCGGGGTGGCGAGCGGAGCTGGTCGCGTTGACAGGGCACTGACGTCATCCCAGTTCCGCCAACGGATGCCGCCCCTCCCAGACCTTGCTGAAGTGCGCCTCCACCACCGCCGCTGGCACCTGCGCCACATCCGGCCAGTGCCAGCGGGGAGTGTTGTCCTTGTCCAGCAGACGGGCGCGCACCCCTTCGCTGAACTCCGGGTGACGGCAGCAGTTCAGGCTCAGGGTGTATTCCATCTGGAATACCTGCGCCAGCGACAGGTGCCGCGCCCGACGGATCTGCTCCCACACCAGGTGCGCCGTCAGCGGGCAACCCTCGTGCAGGCGCTGGCCGGCCGCCGCCAGCAAGGGATCGGCGTGCGTGGCCAGGCCGGCCAGGGCCCGCCAGGCCGCCACCGGGTCGGCCACGTCGAGCGCTTCGTCGATCACCGCACGGCGCGCCAGCCACTGGCCTTGCGGCAGTTCGGCGCAGGCGCGGTGCTGCTCGGCCTTGAGCAGGCTGTTGAGCTGCAGGGCGGTCTGCTCCTGCCAGTTCAATTGCAGCAGTTCTTCGATCAGCGCCTCCTGCTGGTGTTCGCCCAGGAAGCGATCGGCCAGGTCCAGGTCCAGCGCGTCGCGGGCGTTGAGCGGGGCCCCGGTCAGCCCCAGGAACAGGCCGAGCTTGCCCGGCAGGCGGGCGAGGAACCAGCTGGCGCCGACATCCGGATACAGGCCGATGCTGATTTCCGGCATCGCCAGGCGGCTGCTGGGGGTGACTATGCGTACCGCAGCGCCCTGCAGCAGGCCCATGCCGCCGCCCAGTACATGGCCGTGGCCCCAGCACAGCAGGGGTTTGGGGTAGGTGTGCAGGCGATGGTCGAGGCGGTACTCGCTGGCGAAGAAGGTAGCGGCCAGCGGCGGCACACTGCCGGGATGTTCGCGGCAGGCCTCGACCAGGGCGCGGACATCGCCGCCGGCACAGAAGGCCTTCGGCCCATTGCCGCGCAGCAGCACGCAGACGATCCCGGGGTCGCTGGCCCAAGCGTGCAGCCGTTCGTCGAGCACTTCGATCATGGGCAGCGTCAGGGCGTTGAGCGCCTTGGGCGCGTCCAGGGTGGCGATGCCGATACGGGCGCCGTCGGCGCCGGTCAGTACCTCGCATTGAATGGACATGGACTACCTCGCGCAGGTCATCCCCTCAGTATGGCCTGCCGCGGCGAAGCTGCCGGTCGTCGGTCGGATCGATTGACAAGCCGGCCCGGCTTTCCTAGTGTCGCGGCACTTTGCTTTTGGATGCCCCCATGACCGACGACGATCGCATCAAACTCGAACCCAGCTGGAAGGCCGCGCTGCGCGCCGAGTTCGACCAGCCCTACATGCAGCAGCTGCGCGAGTTCCTGCGTGCGGAGTACGCCGCCGGCAAGGAGATCTACCCACCTGGGCCGCTGATCTTCAACGCCCTGAATTCCACGCCGCTGGAGCAGGTCAAGGTGGTCATCCTCGGCCAGGACCCGTACCACGGTCCGGGCCAGGCCCATGGCCTGTGCTTCTCGGTGCAGCCGGGTATCCCCACGCCGCCGTCGCTGGTCAATATCTACAAGGAGCTGCAGCGCGACCTCAACCTGCCGATCCCCGCCCATGGCTACCTGCAGAGCTGGGCCGAGCAGGGCGTGCTGCTGCTCAACACCACCATGACCGTGGAGCGCGCCAATGCCGCGTCCCACGCGAAGAAAGGCTGGGAGTTCTTCACCGACCGGATCATCCAGGTGGTCAGCGAACAGTGCCCGAACGTGGTGTTCCTGCTCTGGGGTGCCCATGCACAGAGCAAGCAGAAGCTGATCGATGCCAGCAAGCACCTGGTGCTCAAGTCTGTGCATCCGTCACCGCTGTCGGCTTACCGTGGGTTCTTTGGTTGTGGGCATTTCAGCCGCACCAACAGCTTCCTGGAGCAACGCGGGATGGCGCCGATCGATTGGGCGTTGCCGCCGTTGTGATTGGCTGAAGGATTGCGCGGGCCTTTTCGCGGGTAAACCCGCTCCCACAGGTACAGCGCAGGCCCTGAAAGGCAGCGCATTCTCTGTGGGAGCGGGTTTACCCGCGAAGAAGCCAGCACATCTCTATGGGCTGGCGTTCCAGCGCCGGAACAACGGCTCGGCCAGGAACAGCACGAACAACAAGCGCATCACCTGCAGCGCCGTCACCAGCGGCACGGACAGTTGCAGGGTCTCCGCCGTCAGGCTCATCTCGGCGATGCCCCCGGGCATCATCCCCAGCGTCAGCGAGCGCAGGTCCAGGTGCGTCAGCAGGCTCAACGCCCAGGCCGCGCCTGCGGCGATCAGCATGCACAGCGCCGTGGCGAGCAAGGTCCGGCCAAGGAACGACGGCGCCCGGCGGAAGAACGCGCGGTTGAAGTGACAGGCCAGGCCGCTACCGATCAGCCACTGGCCGATCTGGCTGGCGCCGTTGGGCAGGCCGATCTGCAGGTTGCCCGCCAGGCTCACGCTGGCTGCCACCAGCAACGGCCCGAACAACCAGGGATTGGGCTGGCGCAGGCGCTGCCAGAGCAGCGCCACCAGCACTCCCAGCGGCGCGATCAACGCCAGCCAGCCCCAGCTCATGCTGCCGGCATGGTTCAGCGGCACGCCATCGCCGAGCAGGAACTTGAACAGCGCCGGCACGCACAGCACCACCGCCAGCACCCGCAGGCTCTGCGCCGCGGCCACCTGGCTGAGCACCGCGCCGTTGCGCGCACCAAGATTGACCATCTCGCCCGAACCGCCCGGCATGCTGGCGAAGAACGCCGTGGCGCGGTCTTCACCGGTGCGCCGCAGCAGCCACACGCTGATCACACTGGAGAGGGTGGTGAACAACGCGCCGAAGAAGATCAGCGCGAAGTGGCTGGCCACCTGCTCGATCACCGCCGGGGTGAAGTGCAGGCCGATGCCGATGCCGATGATCCATTGCCCGCATTTGCGGCCGTTGGGGATTTCGCTGAGCTGCCAGGGGGTCAGGCAGCGCACCAGGATGATCGCCAGCAACGAGCCGACCATCCACGGCAAGGGCCAGCCGACCTTGCTGGCGGCGAAACCGCCCGCAAGACCGACCAGCCCGGTGGCCCAGAACAGAGGCAACGACCGATCAGGCATCGGCCATGGCCCGGCGCTGCAGGGCACGTTTGCGCCAGATGCGCAGCAGCGGCAGGCTCAGCATGCACACCACCAGCACCCACACGCCCATGCTGATCGGGCTCGACCAGAGGATGCCCAGTTCACCGTTGGAGATCGACAGCGCGCGGCGCAGGTTCTGCTCCATCAGCCCGCCGAGGATGAAACCCAGCAGGATCGGCGACAGCGGGAAGTCCAGCTTGCGCAGGATGTAGCCCATGATGCCGATGCCGACCATCAGGAACAGGTCGAAGGTGGTGGCATGCACCGCGTACACGCCGATCGCGGTGATGATCGCGATCACCGGCACCAGCGCCCAGTTCGGCACGGCGAGGATGCGGGTGAAGACACGGATCATCGGCACGTTGAGGATGATCAGCATCAGGTTGGCGATGAACAGCGAGGCGATCAGGCCCCAGACGATGTCCGGCTGTTGTTCGAACAGCAGCGGGCCGGGGGTGATGTTGTACAGGGTCAGCGCGCCGATCATCACCGCAGTGGTGCCGGAGCCTGGCACGCCGAGGGTCAGCATCGGCACCAGGGCGCCGCAGCAGGAGGCGCCGATGGCGGTTTCCGGCGCGGCCAGGCCACGAGCGTCGCCCTTGCCGAACTTGCCTTTGTCGCCGGCGATGCGTTTTTCGGTCATGTAGGCCACGGCACTGGCCAGGGTCGCGCCGGCACCCGGCAACACGCCCATGAAGAAGCCCAGCAGGCCGCAACGGATGTTGACGAAGAACACCGACGCCGCTTCCTTGAGGTTGAACAGCATGCGCCCGGTGGCCTTGACCGCCACGTGACCATGGTGGGTTTTTTCCAGCAGCAGGAGGATCTCGCTGATGGAGAACAGGCCCAGCACCAGCACCACGAACTGGATGCCGTCGGCCAGGTGCACGCTGTCACCGGTGAAGCGGTACACGCCGCTGTTGGCGTCGATGCCCACCGCCGAAAGGAACAGGCCGATCAGCGCCGCGATGAAGGTCTTCAGTGGCTTGTCGCCGGCCATGCCACCGAGGGCGACGATGGCGAACACCATCAGCACGAAGTACTCCGCCGGCCCGAAGGCAATCGCCCATTTCGCCAGCAGCGGGGCGAACAGCACCATGCCGCAGGTGGCGATGAAGGCGCCGATGAACGAACTCCAGGCCGACAGCGACAGGGCCACGCCGGCCAGGCCCTGGCGAGCCATGGGGTAGCCGTCGAGGGTGGTCATCACGGTGGAGGCTTCGCCGGGGATGTTCAGCAGGATCGAACTGATCCGCCCGCCGTATTCGCAGCCCAGGTACACCGCGGCCAGCAGGATCAGCGCCGACTCCGGCGGCAGGCCGAGGGCGAAGGCGATGGGGATCAGCAGGGCCACGCCGTTGATCGGGCCCAGGCCCGGCAGCAGGCCGACCACGGTGCCGATCAGGGTGCCGGTCAGGGCGGTGACCAGGTTGTATGGGCTCAGGGCGACGCCGAAGCCCTGGCCCAGGTAGCTCAAGGTATCCATGTGTCAGTTCTCCAGTACGTCGAGCAGGCCGAGGGGCAGGGGCACGTCCATCACGCGGTCGAACAGCCAGTAGAGGAACAGGCTCATGCCCACCACCACCAGGGCGCTGTGCAGCCAGCGGCCACCGTACAGGCGGGCCATGGGTACGCCGACCAGGATGGCGCTGAGGATGAAGCCCAGGGCTTCGAAGGTGCTGGCGAAGACGATCAGCAGGCCGACGCAGGCGACGATCTTGATCAGGCTTTCGCGGTCCAGTTCCGGTTCGTCGTCCTTGCGCACGATGGGCGTGGGGCGGATCGCCAGGTACAAGAGGCCCAGGCTCATCAGGCCGAGCATCAGCAGCGGGTAGGCGCGCGGGCCCACCGGTTCATAGGAGAAGGCGGCCTGGTAGGGCCAGGCCATCACGGCCAGCACGGCGCACAGCGCCAGCAGGGCCAGGGCGAAGAGGCGTTGCAGGATCATGGAAGAATCCTCGGTAATGTTCGACACGGCGCGACCCCTTGTAGGAGCGGCCTTGTGCCGCGAAAGGGCTGCGCAGCAGCCCCAGCGATTCATGCCTTGACGCTCAGAATCCGGGGCCGCTTCGCGGCCCTTTCGCGGCACAAGGCCGCTCCTACAGAGGGAGCTGTGTGAGTGGCTTACTGGATCAGCCCGAACTCACGGGCCAGCGCCTTGTAGTCCGCCACCTGCTTCTTCACATAGCCGTCCAGCTCCTCGCCGGTCATGGCGAACGGGAACAGCTCGCGCTGGTCACGCAGCTTGGCGAAGTCCTCGGAGGCCAGCAGCTTGTCGAACGAAGCCTTCCACCAGGCATAGTCCTCGTCGCTGACCTTCGGCCCCAGGTAGAAGCCGCGCACCACCGGCCAGACGATGTCGTAGCCCTGTTCCTTGGCGGTGGGGATGTCCTTCATTTCCGGCTCGTCCAGGCGCTTGTCGGAGAACACCGCGAGGATGCGCATGTTGCCGCTCTGGATGTGCGGCATGGAGTCGGAAATATCGGTGGAACCGACCTGGATGTGCCCGCCCAGCAGCGCGGTGGCGATCTCGCCGCCGCCCTCGAGGGCCACGTAGCGCAGGTCGCGCGGGTTGATCCCGGCGGCCTTGGCGATCAGCGCGGTCTGCATCCAGTCCTGGCTGCCGACGGTGCCGCCGGAGCCGATCACCACCTTGCTCGGGTCCTTTTTCAGCGCCGCGACCAGGTCGTCGAGGGTCTTGTAGGGCGAATCGCTCTTCACCGCGATGGCGCCATAGCTGGTGCCGACCGCCGCGAGCCACTTCACCGCGTTCTCGTCGAAGCGGCCGAACTTGCCCTGGGCCAGGTTCAGCAGCGAGCCGCTGGACCAGGCCACCAGCGTGCCGGCGTCGGCCGGGCGCTGGGCGACCACGGCGTTGTAGGCCACCGCGCCGACACCGCCGGGCATGTAGGTCACGCGCATGGGCTTGCTGAGGATCTTCTCGTTGACCAGGGCGCTCTGCACCAGCTTGCAGGTCAGGTCGAAACCGCCGCCGGGCGAGGCCGGGGCGATGCATTCGGGGCGTTTCGGTTCGGCGGCCAGGGCGTTGCCGGCCAGCAGCAGGCAACCGGTGGCCAGGACGAGGCGGCGCAGTGAAAAGGTCATCGTCTATCTCCGTGAGCGTTGTTGTTATGGGTTACCACAGAGCCACGCTGTAGCTCACCAGCAGCCGCACCTCGTCCGCGTCGCGGCTGAAGTTGGAGCGGAAGGTGGCGTTGCGCAGGCGCACGGCGACGTTCTTCAACGGGCCGCTTTGTACCACGTACTTCAGTTCGGTGTTGCGTTCCCACTCCTTGCCCTCGCCACCGGCGGCGCGGCTGACGTTGTCGCCGCTGATGTAGCGGGTCATGAAGGTCAGGCCGGGGATACCGAGGGCGGCGAAGTTGTAGTCGTAGCGCGCCTGCCAGGAGCGTTCGTCGGCGCCTGCGAAGTCGTTGATCTGGACGAAGTTGACCAGGTACGGGTCGGCGCCATCGACGTAGGGGAAGGCGCTGTCGCCGGACAACTGCTGCCAGGCGCCGCTGACCTTGTGCCCGCCCAGGGTGTAGCTGAGCATGCCGTTGACGGTGGTGTTGTCGATCTTGCCGGCCTTGGCCGCGCCGGCGTCGTCGCTGACCGCCAGGCGCAGGTCGGCGCCGAAGGTGCCCGGGCCCCAGGGCTGGGTGGCGAGCAGGCCGATGAAGTGCTGGCGGTAGATGTCGTCGAGCTGGGCGAAGTGGTAGCTGCCGGTGATGCGGTCGGTGAACTGGTAGTCCAGGCCGCCCATGTCGAAGTTGTCGGCGCTGAAGGTGCCGCCGAAGCGGCCGTTCTTGTTGTTCAGGGCCAGGTCTTCCCAGTTGCTGTCGTCGCGGTCCTTGGCCTTTTCCAGGCGCCCGCCGGTGAAGGTCAGGCCCTTGATCTCCTTCGAGGTGACCAGGCCGCCTTCGAAGGTCTGCGGCAGGATGCGCCCGTCGTTGGGCTGCAAGGTGGGCAATTCGGGGATCAGCGTGCCGATCTTCAGCTCGGTCTGCGAGACCTTGACCTTGCCGGTGAGGCCCAGCTTGGAGTACTCGTCGGCGGCCTTGCCGTCGTCGTGGGTAGGCAGCAGGCCGGTGCCCGTGCGGTCCTTGCTGGAGTCGAGCTTGACCCCGACCATGCCCAGCGCGTCCAGGCCGAAGCCCACGGTGCCCTCGGTGTAGCCGGACTCGAAATTGAGCATGAACCCCTGGGCCCATTCGTCGCGCTTGGATTGCTGCGCGCTGGTGCCGTCGCGGAAGTCGCGGTTGAAGTACATGTTGCGGGTTTCGAAGGTGGCCGTGCTGTCTTCGAAGAAGGCGGCCTGGCTCATGGGCGCGACACCGGCAAGGGCGAAGGCGCTGGCGAGGGCGGAAGGTCGGGCGGCGAACGAACGGGTAGGCGCGAACGCCTGCGGCTGCATGGACAGCATCGTCGGTGACTCCAATTATTGTTCTTATGTGTTGCACCTTGCTGGTGCTTTTTGCGGCGCGCGGGGCGACCGTGGTGCGATGCTAGGCAACCAACCTTTCGCTAACCTTTCAGCGTGAAAGGTTTCCGGCGAGGGCTTCACAGCACCCGCCACGGCGTTACACTCCGCGCAAAAAGCCCAGCCGAACAGGGAGAATCCAATGCGTGTGCTGCTGGTCGAAGACCATCTGCAACTGGCCGAAAGCGTGGCCCAGGCCCTCAAGAGCCAGGGCCTGACCGTGGACGTGCTGCATGACGGCGTGGCCGCCGACCTGGCCCTGGCCAGCGAGGACTACGCCGTGGCGGTGCTGGATGTCGGCCTGCCGCGCCTGGACGGCTTCGAGGTGCTGGCGCGCCTGCGCGGGCGCGGCAAGACCCTGCCGGTGCTGATGCTCACCGCCCGCAGCGATGTGAAGGACCGCGTGCATGGCCTGAACCTGGGGGCCGACGACTACCTGGCCAAGCCCTTCGAGCTGACCGAGCTGGAGGCGCGGGTCAAGGCCCTGCTGCGTCGCAGCGTGCTCGGCGGCGAGCGCCAGCAGCGCTGCGGCCCGCTGGTCTACGACCTGGATACCCGGCGCTTCAGCCTGGGCAGCGAACCGCTGACCCTGACCCAGCGTGAGCAGAGCGTGCTCGAGGCACTGATCGCCCGTCCCGGCCGGGTGATGAGCAAGGAGCAACTGGCGGCCCAGGTGTTCGGCCTCGACGAGGAGGCCAGCCCCGACGCCATCGAGATCTACATCCACCGCCTGCGCAAGAAGCTCGACGGCCACCCGGTGGCCATCGTCACCTTCCGTGGCCTGGGCTATCTGCTCGAGCACCGCGATGCGTGACAACGGCAGCCTGCGCGGGCGCTTGCTGGGCAACCTGGCGCTGCTGCTGGTGGTGCTGATGCTGGCCAGCGGCCTGAGCGCCTACTGGAACGGTCGCGAAGCCGCCGACACCGCCTATGACCGGACCCTGCTGGCCTCGGCACGGACCATCGCCGCCGGCCTGTCGCAGCGCGATGGCACCCTCAGCGCCGACGTGCCCTACGTGGCACTGGACACCTTCGCCTACGACAGCGCCGGGCGCATCTACTACCAGGTGCTGGACATCCACCAGAAGCTGATTTCCGGCTACGAGAACCTGCCGCCTCCGCCTGCGGGCACCCCGCGCACCGACGACTATCCGGCGCTGGCGCGTTTCTACAACGCCACCTACCTGGGCCAGGACGTGCGCGTGGTCAGCCTGCTCAAGGCGGTGAGCGAACCGAACATGAACGGCATGGCCGAGATCCGCGTGGCCGAGACCGAGGAGGCGCGGGTGCGCATGGCCCGCGGGCTGATGACCGATACCCTGCTGCGCCTGGGCATGCTGGCCTTCGGCGCGCTGGTGATGGTGTGGTTCGCGGTGAGTGCCGCGCTGCGCCCGCTGGAGCGCTTGCGCACGGCGGTGGAGGAGCGCCAGCCGGACGATCTGCGCGCCCTGCCGGTGGTCCAGGTGCAACGCGAGCTGGGGCCGCTGGTGCGCGGCCTCAATCACTTCACCGAGCGCTTGCGGGGCCAGTTCGAACGCCAGGCGCAGTTCATCGCCGACGCCGCCCACGAGCTGCGCACACCGCTGGCGGCGCTCAAGGCGCGGGTGGAGCTGGGGTTGCGCTCACGGGAGCCGGATGAATGGCGCAAGACCCTGGAGGCAGCGGCCCAGGGCACCGACCGGCTGACTCACCTGGCCAACCAGCTGCTGTCGTTGGCGCGGGTGGAAAACGGCGCCCGCGCCATCGCCGAGGGCGGCGCCCAGCGCCTGGACCTGAGCCAGCTGGCCCGTGAACTGGGCATGGCCATGGCGCCCCTGGCCCATGCCCGCGGCGTTGCCCTGGCGCTGGAGGCCGAGGCGCCGGTGTGGCTCAAGGGCGAGCCGACCCTGCTCAACGAGCTGCTCAGCAACCTGGTGGACAACGCTCTGGCCCACACCCCGCCCGGTGGCGATGTGGTCCTGAGGGTACTGGCGCCGGCCGTGCTCGAAGTCGAGGACGACGGGCCGGGGATTCCCGAGGAGGAGCGTGAGCGGGTGTTCGAGCGCTTCTACCGGCGCAGCGCCCAGGGCAGCGGGCTGGGGCTGGCCATCGTCGGCGAGATCTGCCGGGCGCACCTGGCGCAGATCAGTCTGCACGACGGCGAGCGGGGCGGGCTGAAGGTGCGGGTGAGTTTTATCGCGGATTGATGGGTTGTCCCTACAGCCCTATTCGCGGGCTTACCCGCGAAGGGGGCGGCGCAGACGGGGCTCGATCAGCGCAGCATGCTCCGCGCATCCAGCAGCTCGGCGATATCCAACTCGGTGCCATAGGGCAGCCCCAGGTGGCGGTAGGCGGGCAGGGCGGCCAGGGGCCGGCTGCGCTCGCGCTGGCTGATGCAGCGGGCGATCTGCACGATGTCGATGTAGTCGATCTGGTCGGTGCGCCGGTCCAGGTCCTGCACCTGGCTGGGTACGTTGACCAACTGCTCGGGGAATTCCCAGGCGCTGAGGATCTTGTCGCCCAGCACCGGCTGGATCTGCTCGATCACGAAATGCAGGCAGATCGGATCGGACAGCAGCTCATTGTGCTCCTCGGCATAGATCAGTACCGGCAAGGCGCCGATCTGGTGCACCAGGCCGCCGAGGGTGGCCTGGTCGGGCTTGAGCTGGGTGTAGCGTCGGCACAGTTCATAGCTGATGCCCGCGACTTCCAGGCTGTTGGCCCAGATATCCCGCAGCTTGTGTTCCACCGCCGGTGCGCGGGCATGGAAGATCTGCTCGATCACCAGGCCGATGGCCAGGTTGCAGCTGTAGTTGATGCCCAGGCGGGTGATGGCGGTGTGCAGGTCGGTGACTTCGACGGCGGCGCGCATCAGCGGGCTGTTGACCACCTTGATCAGGCGGGCCGACAGCGCGGCGTCGCGGCCGATCACCTTGCTCAGGGCGGAAACGCTGATCTCGCTGTCTTCGGCGGCTTCGCGGATGCTCAGGGCGACTTCCGGCAGCGTCGGCAGGACCAGGTCGTCCCGGTCGATGGCGGCGAGCAGTTGCGCTTGGACCTTCTCGGCCAGCTTGTTCATGGACTTCTCTACGGCAAAGGTGGTGCAGCCCCGGCATGCCGCCGGGGCGGGCTGGTCAGCGCTGGATTTCCCGGTCGCGGTCCAGTTCGTAAGGCAGGTCGAGCAGCGTCAGGCGCGGGCCTTCCAGGCTGCCCAGGTGCAGGTTGTCGTCCGCCACCGCCTCGGCGCTGAGCACGGCCAGCAGTTCGACGGCGCTGCCGGTGCTGGCCCCGATCACCACTTCGCCGACCGACGAGCCGTGGGTCGGCGAGAAGATCTCGGCGCCCGGCTGGGGTACCGCTGTCTCGGCCAGCGCCAGGCGATATTGGCGGCGCTTGAGCTTGCCCAGGTACTGCATGCGGGCGACGATTTCCTGGCCGGTGTAGCAGCCTTTCTTGAAGCTCACGCCATCGACGGCCTGCAGGTTGATCATCTGCGGGATGAACAGCTCGCGGGTCGGGCCCATGACCTGGCCGATGCCGGCGCGGACCTGGCCCAGCAGCCAGTCGTTGAGCGTGCCCTCGGGCAGTGTGGCGGCGAGTTTTTCACGAACGGCGCCAGCCTGATCGGCGGGTACCCACAGTTCGACCCGGCCGGCCGAGGCGCGGACGGCGATCAGGCCATCATGACGGGCGGTCGCGCCGGCCTCGTCCGCCACGGACAGGCTCAGCGCCTGCAGGGTGGCGTCGCCCTGCTGCAGGCCGAAGCGCGTCCAGGCGGCGCTGTCGTCGCTCAGCGTGGCCTTGGAGAACACCGCGTACTTCTTCAGGTCGGCCAGTTGCGCCTCGAGCAGCTCGCTGGCCATGGCCAGCAGGTAGCCATTGCCCTCGGGCAGGATACGGAAGCTCGACTGCATGCGGCCCTTGACCATGCAACGGGCACCAAGGCTCGCGTGCTGGTCACTGAGGTAACCGATGTTGCAGGTCAGCTGACCTTGCAGGAACTTGCCGGCGTCGGAGCCGCGGACGGCGAGGATGCCCTCATGGGAGAGGGTACAGAAGAAAGCGGAATCGGCCATGGGTCATCGCGGTAGCTAAAGACTGGCGGCCATCATAGAACGCCGGTAACAAAATAGGTAGGTGACTAGACCAACGCCTCGTGCCGCTTCGTTCGCTGCGCGGTATACTGCGCGACCACTCGAGGAGGGCCCCATGGTCGAACAAACTGAACTCAACCGGCTTTTCTGGCACAGCCGCCGCGGCATGCTGGAACTGGACGTGCTGCTGGTACCTTTCACCCAGGAGGTCTACCCGAGCCTGAGCGAAGCGGACCGCGAGCTGTATCGTCGCCTGCTGACCTGCGAGGATCAGGACATGTTCGGCTGGTTCATGGAGCGCAGCGAGTCTGAGGACCCGGAGCTGCAGCGCATGGTCCGCATCATCCTGGATCGTGTCCAGCCCAAGTGAATGCTTCGAGTGCCGTTGGCAAGGCTCGCGCCTGCTGCTGACGGCCTACCTCGCCAGCCTGGCGCTGGCACTGCTTACCCTCGCGCTGATAGCGCTGCCCGGATGGCTGTGCGGCCTGCTGGCCGTCGCCTGTCTTGCCCATGCCTGCTGGGCCATTCCCCGGCGAATCCTGCTGATACATCCCGAGGCCATCACCGGCCTGCGCCGTGACCTGCGTGGTTGGCGTATATATAGCCGCGCCCGGGGCTGGCAGCCGGCGCGTCTGTGCCGGGATAGCGTCGCCCTGCCGACCCTGGTGGTTCTGCGGTTCGTGCCCAAGGAGCGCAGGTTCAGCCAGAGCCAGTGCATCCCCAGGGACGCACTGGATCGTGAGGCGCACCGGCGATTGCGGGTGCGCCTGAAGTTCAGCCGGCGCCGCTGGGCCGCGCCGGCCTGACCCTCAGACCCCCTGCGGGATCTCTTCGCCGCCCAGGGCTTCGAACAGCACCGGCAGGAACTCGGTGAAGGTCATCATCATCAGCTGGAAGCTGGCGTCGAACTGTTGCTGGGCCTCGTCGCCGCCATCCTGTTCGGCCTGCTCCTGCAGCAGCTCCTCGAATTTCAGGCGCTTGATCACCATCTTGTCGTCGAGCACGAACGACAGCTTGTCCTGCCAGGCCAGGGCCAACTGGGTGACCAGCTTGCCGGTGCTCAGGTGCAGCTGGATTTCCTCGCTGGTCAGGTCCTGGCGTTTGCAGCGCACGATGCCGCCGTCCTCCGCGGTGTCGCGCAGTTCGCACTCGTCGAGGACGAAGAAGCCCTCGGCGGCCTGCTGCGACTTGACCCAGTCGGTCATGGTCGCGCTCGGCGCGATCTTCACGGTAGCTGGGCGCACCGGCAGCGAGCCGATCACTTCACGCAGGGTCGACAGCAGGTCTTCGGCGCGCTTGGCGCTGGCCGAGTTGACCAGGATCATACCCAGGCGTGGGGCGATGGCGGCGAAGATCATCGAGCGACGGATGAAGGCGCGCGGCAGGAAGGCCTGGATGATCTCGTCCTTGATCTGGTCGCGTTCCTTTTTATAGACCTTGCGCATCTGCTCGGTCTCGATCTCCTCGACCTTCTCCTTGACCGCGTCGTTGACCACGCTGCTGGGCAGGATGCGTTCTTCCTTACGGGCAGCAATCAGCATGAACTCGCCACTGACGTGGACCAGGGGCGCGTCCTCGCCCTTGCCGAACGGCGCGACGAAACCGTAGGTGGTCAGTTCCTGGCTGGCACAGGGGCGGGCCGGCTTGCTGGCCAGGGCGGCCTCCAGGGCCTCGGCCTCGAACGGTACTTCCTGGGTCAGGCGATAGGACAGCAGGTTCTTGAACCACATGAGGGGGAATCTCTCCTTAATACATAAGGCGGGCATTATTCTCCGAGGTGCGGTTCCAGGCCAACCCTGTCATAGGGCCAGCAGTCTTATATAGAGGAAGAAAATCGCGGCGCGGCTAGGTCTTTGAAAGGCCTGGAAATTTTTTTCAAAAATTTTGAAGAAAGTGCTTGCCAGGGTAGGAGGTCCTCCGTAGAATGCGCGCCACACCGAGACGAAGGGTGATTAGCTCAGCCGGGAGAGCATCTGCCTTACAAGCAGAGGGTCGGCGGTTCGATCCCGTCATCACCCACCACTCGATGTATAGCGCGGCGGTAGTTCAGTCGGTTAGAATACCGGCCTGTCACGCCGGGGGTCGCGGGTTCGAGTCCCGTCCGCCGCGCCATATTTAGCTTCCAGGGCCCACTGAACACCCGGAAGCAACAGAGAAAGCGACCTTAGGGTCGCTTTTTTTGTTTCTGGCATTGCGCCAGAATGCCCCTGTCCGCCGCATGTGGCCAGCAGGCCCCGCGTCGGTTCCTATCGCAAGCCAGAGACCGATCATGCAGGATGCCAGCCTCTCCAACGCCCCCACCTATTCCACGCCACTGCTCGGTATCGACCTCGGCACCACCAACAGCCTGATTGCCGTCTGGCAGGACGGTGAAGCTCGGCTGATCCCCAATGCCGTGGGTGAAGTGCTCACCCCTTCGGTGGTCAGTGTCGATGACGACGGCTCGATCCTGGTCGGACAGGCCGCCCGGGCGCGATTGACCACGCACCCCGAGCGCACCGCGGCGGCGTTCAAGCGCTTCATGGGTAGCGACAAGCGCTATGCGCTGGGGGAGCATCGATTCACGCCTGAGGAATTGTCGGCACTGGTGCTGGGCGCATTGAAGCAGGATGCCGAGGCGTACCTGGGCTGCCCGGTCAGCGAGGCGGTGATATCGGTGCCGGCCTATTTCAGCGACGAGCAGCGCAAGCGCACGGTGTTCGCGGCTGAATTGGCCGGGCTGAAGGTCCAGCGGCTGATCAACGAGCCGACCGCCGCGGCCATGGCCTATGGCCTGCATGAGCAGAAGTTCGAGCGCACCCTGGTATTCGACCTGGGCGGCGGCACCTTCGATGTCACCGTGCTGGAGTACGCCTTGCCGCTGATCGAGGTGCATGCTTCCACCGGCGACAATTATCTGGGCGGCGAGGATTTTACCGACGCGTTGTTGCAGGCCTGCCTGCGCGACTGGAACCTCAAGGCCGAGGAACTTGCACCCCAGGCCCTGGCCAGCCTGCATGATGCCATCGAACAGCTCAAGCGCGAGGCGGGCGAGGGCAGCCGCGTGCTGGACTGGCACGATGGCGTGCAGTCCCGCGAGTGGCGGCTCGACGACCTCAAGCTGCAGGCGATCTGGGCGCCCTTGCTGACCCGGGTGCGAGCGCCCATCGAACAGGCTCTGCGCGATGCCCGGTTGAGCCCGCGCGAGCTGGACAGCCTGGTGCTGGTCGGCGGCGCCACGCGCATGCCGCAGGTGCAGCAACTGGTGGCCAAGCTGTTCGGCCGCCTGCCGTACCGGCACCTGGACCCGGACACCATCGTCGCCCTCGGCGCCGCCAGCCAGGCCGCCTGCAAGGCCCGCGACGCGGCCATCGACGAATTGATCCTGACCGATGTCTGCCCCTACACCCTCGGTGTGGCCTCGTCCCGGGGCGAGGACGTCACCGGGGCGTTCTCGCCGATCATCGAGCGCAACACGGTGATCCCCACCTCGAAGGTGCAGCGCTTCTACAGCAGTCACCCGGAGCAGAAGTTCGTGCGCATCGCCGTATACCAGGGCGAGCGGCCGTGGGTGCGTGACAACATCCTGGTGGACAGTTTCGAGATCCCCTTGCAGTCGACCGGCGAGATCCAGTCACTGGACGTGCGTTTCAGCTACGACATCAACGGTCTGCTGGAAGTGGACGTGACCTTCCTCGAAAGCGGCCAGAGGCACAGCCACAGCATCGACCGCAGCCCCACCGGGCTGGATGCCGAGGCGCGCCAGGCCAGCGAGGAGCGCCTGGCGCGGCTGAAGATCCACCCGCGTGACACGTTGCCCAACCGGACCTTGCTTGCCCGTCTGGAACGGGCCTGGATGCAGAGCCTGGGCGACGAGCGCGAGCTGATCGGCAACTGGCTGGACGCCTTCAACGCCGTGCTCGCCGGGCAGCAGGCCGGTGAGATCAGCCGTGAGCGCCAGGCGTTGAGCCAGGCGCTGGACGAACTGCGCTACTGACCGTTGAGCCGGCGCAAGGTGGCCTGCAGGCCACCTTCCAGTGCCGGGCCCTTGCCGGGTACCGGGCCGTAGCGGTTCGGCAGCTTGTCCCCGGGCAGGCCCAGCAGCACCAGTGACGAGAAGGGCAGCACCCGGGTCAGCAGCATCACCACCATCAGGGTCGGCACACCGTGGCCGAGGTCGCGCAGGCGACGCAGGAAGCCGCTGATTGCCAATACGCTGATCGCCACCATCACGCCAGGTACATGGAGCATCAGGCTGGCGAACAAGGCGATGAGCGCGACATGCGCCGCCAGGCCGGTGCGGTTCAGGCGACTCTTGAGCTTCCAGAAGGCCCATATCGGCGCCGCTGGCTCCTTGATCTCATTGAGCAGCATGCGTTCGCTCCAGGACAGTACGGCCATGATCGCGCAGCGCAGGCCGGGATCCTGCTCGGGATCATCCTTGACCTTCTGCAGGGCGCGCAGCAACCGGGTCCTGGGTGGCGTGCACTCGTCGAGCAGGCTGCGCAGCGCATCCTGCACGTCGGTGAACGCACGGCTGTCGATGCCTTGAGTACCAAGCACGCCGATCGGCGGTCGCCGGGGTCGGCCGTCCAGCAACGCCTGGCGCCATGCGTCGAACCAGGCATCCTCAAACTGTGCGGCTTCAATGCGTTGGCGCAACCGTGTGCGTTGTTGTTCGTCCAGTGATCGGTCGTGGTACAGCACCGCGCAGAACAGCAGGTAGCCCAACAGATAGTCGCTGCGCAGGGTGCCGTCGTCGTTCTCCAGGCAGGCCAGCAGTTGCTGGGCGCTTGGCAGGCGGGTGCTGTTGAGCGCCTGCTGCAGGGTCAGCAGGCGAGCCGAGATCATCGCCTGCACAGGGTCGTGGATGTCCAGGCTGCCGAGCAGCCCAATACTACCGTCAGGGCTGGCCAATTGCTGGCAGAGCAGGGCGTGTGCCGCGGCGAACGGGTGTTCGACCGGGTAGTGCAATTGCCCGGGCAGCACGGGATCGATCAGTGTCAGCCAGCGCGAGGGCTGTTCCAGCAGGGCAAGCATGAACAAGTGCTGGCGGTGCCAGTTCCACAGCGCGTCACCCTCGGGCATGGCCGGCAGCAGTACGCCGGTCTCGGCGAGCGTGTCCTGCAGTTGCAGGGCGAACGGCGTGGTGAACAGGCGGCGCATGTCGAATTGCGCATTCAGGGCGTGCAGGGCGTGGGCCGGGTAGACCCGCATGCGCCGCAGCCATTCGCGGCAGACCGGGCGAATGGCGTCCTCGGTCAAGGCCTCGGGCAGCACCGCCACCGGGTCGTCGCTGGCGCAGAAGTCCACCAGCACCTTGACCACCGGGGCCTGTTCAAGCCAGTGCAACTGTTGGCTGGCCTGGCGCTGGAAGCCTTCGAGGATCAGCGCGTCGAGGGCATCTTCGGCGAGCGGTTGGGCGAGCACCTGGCGCAGCAGGCCGGCTTCCCCGCGTTGCAGCGCCCAGGCCTGCCAGTACAGGCGGTGCAGGTCGTGGTCCTGCGGGTCCTGCAGCAGCCAGGCGAGCAGCGGCAGTTCGTCGTCGCCGTCCAGCCGCCAGTCGACGAAGGTCGCGGCGATGCCTTGCAGTTCCAGGCGCGAGGCTTCGGACCAGCGCGCCAGGGTCTGCGGGGACTGCCCGGGGCTGCCCCAGTTCTGCGCGGGGTCGTCCAGCTCGGCGGGCCAGCCGGCCGGGGTGTGCAGGCGGTCGAAGGCCTGGATCAGCAACGGCAGGCGCTGGGGCTGGTGACGGGCGCAGAGGTCGATCAGCCAGCGTTCGGCCTGTGGGTGCTGGTGTTCGCGATACAGCCGCAGCCAGCAGTCCAGGGCCTGTTGCTCGGCGCCCAGGGCATCGGCCTGGCGAGCCAGCAGGTAGAGCAGGTCGGCATCGTCCGGGGCCTGTTGCTGGCGCGCCTGGAGCAGGTCGTGGAAGGTCCGGCTGGGGATGCCGGCCTGGCTGAACTGCACCAGCAGGCGTTGTACCAGGGCGGGGTCATCCGGCATGGCCAGGCAGGTATGCACGCCGGCGAACTGCTCGTATTCGAACAGTGGGCGCTGCTGGTAGCAGTACTCGAGGCTGCGGAAATACCACAGGCTTTCCATCTGTGCGCTGGCCGGCCAGTCGCGCATGCAGGCGGTGTCGAAGGGGTCGGGCTCTTCCAGGCGGTCGAGGAAAGCCTCCACTTCGTGGCGGTCGTCCAGGCGCAGCAGCTGTTGGGCCCAGCCCAGGCGCCGGGCCAGCAGGCTCGCGCAGTGGTGGGACAGCGGTCCGCAGTCGCGCAGGGTGTGCAGCAGTTGCCAGCCGAGATCGTCCAGTTCGTCCAGCGGCAACTCGTCCAGTTCGGCGATATAGCGCTGCCAGGCTTGCGGGTCGAAGCGCAGGGACGGCTCCTCGAGCAGGGTGTGGAACTGCTTGAGTGCCGGATGGGGGGCGTCTTCCCCGGCGACGGGCTCGGCCTCCCGGGGCGCCTGATCGCGGGCCAGGCGCAACGCTTCCTCGTAGGCTGCCCGCAATGCCTGGAACCCTTCGGGGTCGGTTTCCGGGTGGTGCGAGGGCAGGCGGCCGCGATAGGCCAGGCGGATGGCGTCCAGGTCCTGGGTCGGTTCGATTCCCAGGCGAATCCAGCAACTCATGACCAGCAGTCCTCTTCCAGCGTGGTGGGCCGTGCGGGGTCGGGCAGGGGCATGTCCCAGGGCAGTCCGGCCAGCAGGTCATGGGCGCCGAGGCGCAGGTTGAGCACGATGCAGCGGTTCCAGTGCTCGCTGCCCTGGCGCTCGAGGTTGGCGGCCAGGGTTTCGTCGCTGCTGTCGCTGGCATTCCACAGTGCCTTGCCGAACAGGTAGCCGGCCAGGTAGCCGTCCCAGCGGTTGTAGTAATGGCGGGCGCGCAGGGCCAGGCGGTAATGCAGGTAGAGGCTCTCGTCGCGATCGATCAGGCCCTTCTTGACCCCGGCACGCAGCAGGAAACCCATGCGCCCCAGGTCCCAGGCACGGGTGCCGCCCGGGCCGCAGTCGGGGAAGGTGCGGGCGGCGTATTCGTGGCGGATGCGCTCGCGCGGGGGCAGGGTGTCGAGCAGGGCCTGCCACTGGCTGGGCAGGCAGCGCTGGTACTGCCAGTAGGCCTCGCTCATCTCGGTGGCGTGGCCGTTGTCGGCCATGCTCAGCATGTCCAGCAACTGGGCGCGGTTGCTGATGCCCCACCAGCGCTCGAGGTCGGTCTGGTCCTCGTCCTCGAAATAGTCGGGGGCGGTGTAGCTGGCGCCGTTGAGGGCGGCCATGGGGGCGGAGAGGGCATGCAGCCAGTGCTGCGCGGTTTCGTCCATGAAAAGGGTCCTGGAGGCGCTGGGAACTGGCCGGGATTGTATAGGAAGAACTCGGCTGGGCTATCAGGGGTAGGTGCCGAGTCGATAGGCCTCGGCCACCTCGCGGAGCACTTCGCACACCCATTGCGCCGGCAGGCTCTGGGGCAAGGCCGCGTTGCGGCAGATGCCCACCGATCCGCCCGGCTCAAGCACGCCCAGGTCGAGCTCGGCCAGCTCGCCACGCCCGAGGTCGATCAGCACGGCGTCCCGTGGCGCTACCCAGACCGCCTCGCTGCCCAGCACATAGCGCCTGCTCAGGGCCAGCGACAGGGTTTCCAGGCGCTGCGCCGGCAGTGCAATGGCGCATTGCACGAACAGGCTGTCGGCATGCTGGCGAATGGTCGTCCCCGGTGGCGGCAGTACCAGCGGATAATCACCGACCTGCCTGCGCTCGACGGGCCGCTGCGCCAGCAATGGATGCCCGGGCCGCACCACCAGGGTCATCGACTCGCTGTACAGGTGCTCGAACGACAGCCCCTGGATCTGCGGGCTGTCGGTCATCCGCCCAACCACCAGCTCCAGTTCCCCCAGGTGCAACTGGCCGAGCAACTGGGCACTGGCCCCGGTCACCACGCTGATCAGCAACGCTTCGTGACGCTGGTGCAGGCGGCACAGCACCTCGGGCATCAGCAGCCCTTCAACGGTCGACAGCACGCCGATGCGCACCTGCGACGGCGCCCGCGCCTCGCCGCGCACACTGCCGACCCCGTCGCGTAACGCCTGCACGCTGGGGCCGGCGTAGCGCATGAAGCGCGTGCCGGCCGGGGTCAGGGTCACGCCGTTGTGGCCACGTTCGAACAGGCGTGCCTCGAGCAGGTCCTCCAGCTCCTTGAGGGTCTTGGAGATCGCCGGCTGGCTGATCGCAAGCACGTCGGCGGCCCTGGCCAGGCTGCCCTGCCGGGCAATCTCCAGGAAGCACAGCAGGTGGCGGAACTTGATGCGGGTATCGAGGTTCATGCCCGGCAGTGTATCCGTGCGGGCCAGACCTGCAACGTCTGGGTGATGTTCGTCACCGGGCGGCGGTTCCTCCCTTGCAGGCGAAGCCCTGAAGCTTTAGCGTGTGCCACTTCGATGCATGGAGCTGCGTTATGACCGCCTACCTGACCCAGGATCTGGTCCTCGAACTGGGCGATGAAACACCCGAAGACACCACCATGAACATGCTGACCTTCCGTCAGCGTGGCACCACCCTGGTGATCGCTCGCAGTCCGCTGGCGGCCGGGCAGACGCTGGAGGCGCTTTACCAGCAGCAACTGGCGCAGTTGCGTGAGCGCCTGGGGGCGGTCGTCAGCGAACCGCAGCCGGTCAGCGCAGGCCTCGATAATGGCATCCACGGCTTGGAAGTCAGCCTGCAATTCAAGCGCGGCGAAGTGGTCTCGTACCAGCGTCAGTTGGCTTATGCGCCAAGCGGACACGCCCGTTTCGTGGCAATCAGCTATAGCAAGGAAACACCGCTGGCGGCGGTCGACCTCGCCCATTGGGAAGCCATCAAGGCAGGCTTGCGGCTGAACTGACCCGGGCTGATTTGAGGCTGTAACATGATCGACCTGGAACAAACGCTCGAGCGGATCGGGCAGACTCGATTCTTCGATAATCTGGGCAAGCCCGACATCCACGATCCGCAGGTGATTCTCATCGCCTCGGTCGAGGCGGTGTTCGTGACCCCCTCGGACCAGGCGTTTCAGGGCTTGTACGATGCCACTCAGTGGCTCCCCACCTCGCCGGGCGAAGACGACCCGTACTACCCGCGGCAAGAGACGCCCAAAGCGCTGAGCGAGCAGCGCATGGCGCTGAACAGGGCAGTGATGGCCGCCACCCGCACGCTCGACAAGGCGCCGTTCACCTGCCGCCCGCACGACTTCAGCGAGGCCGCTCGCGGCGGCGCGGCCTATGCGTTCCGTCAGTACGCCACCGAGCAGTTCTTCGGTCTGGGCGATCACTGGCGTCGGGTGGTCGACCTGTACCTGGCCGGGCACTGGCCGGTGGGGCATGCCCCCGGCAAGCTGATTGTCATCTGAGCCCTTGTCCCAGTTCGACCGTCACACCATGGATACGCACCGGCCACACCGGTAGGCGCTGTGTCGGATCTTCCAGGCAGTTGCCGTTTTGCAGGCAGAAATGCTGCTTGTACAGCGGCGCCGCTACCACCACGGTTGCTCCCAGGCTGGCCACCAGCCCACGCCCGATGATGTTCGCGCCCGAACGCGGGTCACGGTTACCGACGGCGTACAGCTCCTGCCCTTGTCCCGGCAGGTAGAACAACGCCACCTGCTCGCCCTCGTGCCACACCACCACCCCGGAGTCGGCGACCAGGTCGCTGGCCTGGCACACCGCCTGCCAGCGGGTTTCACTTGCTACTGCCGTGTTGGACGGGCTCATCACATCGCCTCCTCATGGGTGGGAATCAGCTGCAGTGGCGCCGCCGGCCGGCGCTGGCCACGCTCGCGCACGAAGTGCACATCCGGATCGGCGCGCTGGTCGTTGACGAAGGTGCGGAAGCGCTTGAGCTTTTCCGGATCGCCCAGGGCGTTGGCCCATTCGCATTCGTAGCGGTCGACTACCTGCTGCATCTGTGCCTCGAGTTCGGCGGCCAGGCCCAGGCTGTCGTCGATCACCACCTGCTTGAGGTAGTCGAGCCCGCCTTCGAGGCCCTCGCGCCACACTGAGGTGCGCTGCAGCTTGTCGGCGGTACGGATGTAGAACATCAGCACGCGGTCGATCAGCCGTACCAGGGTTTCGTCGTCGAGGTCGGTGGCGAACAGTTCGGCGTGGCGCGGGCGCATGCCGCCATTGCCGCACACGTACAGGTTCCAACCCTTGTCGGTGGCGATCACGCCGATGTCCTTGCTTTGCGCTTCGGCGCATTCGCGGGTGCAGCCGGACACCGCGAACTTGAGCTTGTGCGGTGAGCGCAGGCCCTTGTAGCGCTCCTCCAGGCGCAGCGCCATGGCCACGCTGTCCTGCACGCCATAGCGGCACCAGGTGCTGCCGACGCAGGATTTCACCGTGCGCGTCGATTTGCCGTAGGCGTGTCCGGTCTCGAAGCCGGCGGCGATCAGTTCACCCCAGATCAGTGGCAGTTCATGCAGCTGGGCGCCGAACAGGTCGATGCGCTGGCCGCCGGTGATCTTGGTGTAGAGGTCGTATTTCTGCGCCACCTGCCCGATGACGATCAGTTTCTGCGGGGTGATTTCGCCACCGGGAATGCGCGGCACCACCGAGTAGGTGCCGTTCTTCTGCATGTTGGCCATGAAGGTGTCGTTGGTGTCCTGCAGCGGCACCAGCGCCGGGTCCATGATCGGCTGGTTCCAGCACGAGGCGAGGATGTTGCCTACCGCCGGCTTGCAGATGTCGCAGCCCACGTGGCCTTTGCCATGGCGTTCGAGCAGCTCGCCGAAGGTGCGGATGCCTTCCACCCGCACCAGCCCGTAGAGTTCCTGGCGGGTGTAGGCAAAGTGCTCGCACAGGCTCTTGTCGACCGTCACGCCACGGGCGGTCAGTTCGTGCTCGAAGACCTGCTTGAGCAGCGCCGCGCAACCACCACAGCCGCTGGCGGCCTTGGTGCAGCCCTTGACGGCGGCGAGGTCGCCGCAGCCACTGTCGATGGCGGCACACACCGCGCCCTTGCTGACGTTATGGCAGGAGCAGATGGTCGCGCTGTCGGGCAGCGCATCGGCGCCCAGGGCCGGCGCGCCACCACCTTGGGGCAGGATCAGCGCGGCCGGGTCGGCCGGCAGGGCGATGCCGTTCTGGGCATACTGCAGCAAGGTGTCGTAGTAGCTGTTGTCGCCCACCAGCACCGCGCCGAGCACGTGCTTGCCGCTGGCATCCACCACCAGCCGGCGGTAGGCGCTGTTGGCTTCGTCGATGAAGCGGTAGCTGCGTGAGCCGGGCGTGGCGCCGTGGGCGTCGCCAATCGAGCCGACATCCACGCCCAGCAGCTTGAGCTTGGTCGACATGTCGGCGCCGGTGAAGTCGTCCGCCGCCTCGCCCAGCAGCCGCGCGGCCAGGTTGCGCGCCATGGCGTAGCCGGGGGCGACCAGGCCGAACACGCTGCCGTTCCACGACGCGCACTCGCCGATGGCGAAGATCTGCGGATCGCTGGTCCTGCACTGGCTGTCGATCATCACGCCTCCGCGCGCGGCGATCTCCAGGCCACAGGTCCGGCCCAGGGCGTCCTGTGGGCGGATGCCGGCGGAAAACACGATCAGGTCGGTCTCCAGGTGTTCGCCACCGTCGAAGTTCATCCGGTAGCGATACTGTTCGCCAGCGCTGATCGACTGGGTCGAGCGGGAAAGGTGCACGCCCACGCCGAGGGCCTCGATCCGCGCCTTGAGCGCCGCGCCGCCTTCGCTGTCCAGCTGTACCGGCATCAGGCGTGGGGCGAACTCCACCACATGCGCCTCCAGGCCCAGGGACTTCAGGGCGTTGGCTGCCTCGAGGCCGAGCAGGCCGCCGCCGACCACCACGCCACGGCGGGCATCTGCGGCGGCGGCGCGGATCGCGTCGAGGTCCTCGAGGGTGCGGTAGACCAGGCGCGCATTGCCGCTGGAACCTTCGATTGGCGGCACGAACGGATAGGAACCGGTAGCCAGGATCAACTGGTCGTAGCCCAGGCGGCCCTCGGCGGTGACCAGCTCCCGGCGCTCGCGATCGATGTCCAGCACCGTCTCGCCCAGGTGCAGGTGCACGCCGTGGCGGCTGTAGTAATCCGGGGCGCACAGGGCCAGGGTCTCGGCGCAGCTACCGGTGAAATACTCCGACAGGTGTACCCGGTCGTAGGCACGCTGGCGCTCCTCGCCGAACACATGCAGCTCGAAGTGTGCCGTGGCGCCGCGTTCGATCAGTTGCTCGACGCAGTGATGGCCGACCATGCCATTGCCGACGATCACCAGTCGTGCTCGTTGTGCCCCGTTCGCTGTTGCCTGCATAGCCGATCCTCGATCACGGAAAACGAAAAAGGCGCCTGGAGTCGAAGCTCCAGGCGCCTTTGCCTGTACTCATCAGTGTGAGGCCCCTGTCGACCGCCGTTGGTCGTTGGGGCTGTTGTGCATTATGTGAAGCAGGGAGTGTGCCAGGCTCCCGCGCATCGCTGGTCAAACCAGCTCCCATGAGGGTTGCAGCGTGTCAGGCTGCCTTTAGGTATGAGCTGCCCAGGTGGTGCGGTCGCACAAGCAGGGTGCAGCCCTCACCACCGTGGTGCATCAATACACATCCCGCCGGTAGCGCTTGTCCCGTCCCAAGCCTTCGACATAGGCCGCTGCCGCGCTCTCGTCCAGGCCGCCGTGCTGCGCCACCACCTGGTGCAAGGCCGCATCCACATCCCGGGCCATGCGCTGGGCATCGCCACAGACATACACATGCGCGCCGTCCTGCAGCCAGCGCCACAGTTCGGCGCCCTGTTCCAGCAGGCGTTGCTGCACATAGATCTTCTCCGGCTGGTCGCGGGAGAACGCGGTGCTCAGGCGTACATGGCCCTGCGCTTCCCAGGCCAGCAACTGCTCGCGATAGTAGAAGTCGTGTGCCTCGTGCTGCTCGCCAAAGAACAGCCAGTTACGGCCACTTGCAGCGCGTGCCTGGCGCTCTTCGAGGAACGCCCGGAAGGGCGCGATGCCGGTGCCGGGGCCGATCATGACGATGGGCGTGCCGTCGTCGTCGGGCAGGCGGAAGTGTTTGGATGGTTGGGCAAAGATGGCCACTTCGACGTCCGCCGCACGATCAGCGAGAAAGGCCGAGCAGACCCCCTTGCGTTCGCCGTAGCGCACCGTGGACACCGTCAGGTGCACCTGCCCCGGATGCGTCTTGGGGCTTGAGCTGATCGAGTACAGCCGTGGCTGAAGGGGCTTGAGCAGTTCCAGCCAGCGGGCCAGTGGCCATTGCCGGGGAAACTCGCGCAGCACATCGACCAGTTGCCGGCCCCACAGCCAGTCCTTGAGCGCGGTCTTGCATTCTGGCTGCAACAGCTGTTGCAGAAATGGCGTGTTTTCGCTGAACGCTTCGAGCTGTCGTGGCGTGACACGGGTAATGTCCAGCTGCCGCTCCAGCGCCAGGCTCAGGGGCATCGGTTTCTGGCCTTCAAGCTCGACCACGGCCTGGCCATCGAGCTGCATCAGGCCAAGCAGTTCCTCGACCAGCGCCGGGCAGTTGCGCGGCCACACGCCCAGCGCATCACCGGGCTGGTAGTCCAGGCCGCTACCCGCGAGATCGAATACCAGTTGGCGGGTCTCCTTGGTCGAGCCGGGGCCATTGAGCAGGCGGTTCTGCACCAGGCGCGCAGGCCATGGCTGGTGTCTGCCCTGAGATTCGGCGGTTGCTGGTGCCGATGTCGCGGGGGTGTTTGTGCCAAGGGCCGCCAGCAGGGCCTCGAGCCACGCACTGAATGCGGCATCGAAATCCGGCTCGCAGTCGACCCGCTCCAGCAGGCGCTGGCCGCCCAGTTCCGCCAGGCGCTGGTCGAGCTTGCGGCCGAAGCCGCAGAACTGATCGTAGCTGGAGTCGCCCAGGGCCAGCACCGCATAGGGCAGCTTGGCGCAGTCGGCGTCGCTCGCGCCCTGCAGGGCCTGCCAGAACGCGGCGCCACTGTCCGGGGCGTCGCCGTCGCCGAAGGTGCTGGCAATCAGCAGTACGCTGGCGCAGCCGCGCAGTTGTGTCGGACTGACGCTTTCCATGCTGCTGAGCTCCACCTTAAGCCCCGCCTCGCGCAGGCGTTGGGCGCAGCGTTCGGCCAGCGCCTCGCCGTTGCCGGTCTGCGAGGCCCACAACACGCGATGGCAAGGTACTGCTGCCTGCGCTTGGGGCTGGGCAAACAACCCCGCCAGCAGGCCATCGACGAACAGGCGCCGGGCCGGCGCCAAGGGTGCGGTGGCCGGGAGGCTTGGCACACCCTCGGCGCGAGTCTGCTGCAGGCCAAGCAGGAAACCTTGCAGGTAATGGCGCTCCTCTTCGGCGAGCACCGGAGCAGGTTGTGTCTCCAGGCCCAGCAGTCGGGCGAGGGTGGCGGTCGGCATGGGGACGGGCTCCGCAGGAATGGTGACGTCCAGGTCGAGGACCTCGATGCGTTCGCCCGCGACCCGTTCGAGGGTCACGGCGCAGTACTTGAAGGCCGGTTGCAGCGAGGTGGGGTCGACGGCGTCGCAGGTCACCGCGTTGATCGCCAACTGCTCGCCGTACAGGTCATTCCAGTGGAACGGCGCGAAGCAGCCGCCGGGCAACACCCGGTCGCTGAGGCGGGCCGGCAGCAGCGCCTGGCCTCGGCGTGAGCGGATCGCTACCTGGTCCTTGTCGCGGATGCCCAGGCGGCGGGCATCGTCGGAATGGATCTCGACGAAGGGGCCGGGTTCGAGGCGGTTCAGACTCGGGACCTTGCCGGTCTTGGTCAGGGTATGCCAGTGGTGTTGCACGCGGCCGGTGTTGAGGACGAAGGGGTAGGCGTCGTCCGGCAGCTCGGCGGGCGCCAGCCAGGGCCGCGCATGAAAACGCGCCTTGCCGCTGGCGGTCGGAAAGGCCAGCGCCGCTGGCTGGCCGTGTTCGTCGTTGCGATAACGCAGCGGGCTGCGGTCATCTTCGCGCCCCGGCGCGCAGGGCCACTGCCGGGGGCTGGCGCGCAGCCCGGCATAGTCGATGCCGCGCAGGTCGTAGCCGGTGTCCGGGTTATGGAAGCGGCGGATCTCATCGAACACCGCCTCGGCATCGGGGTAGTCGAAGGCATGCGCGTAGCCCAGGGCACAGGCGATGCGCGCGATCAGGCGCCAGTCCTCAAGGCTCTCGCCGGGCGGCTCGACGGCGCGGGGCATCAGGGTCAGGTTGCGCTCGCTGTTGATCATCACACCTTCACCCTCGGCCCACAGCGCCGCCGGCAGGAGAATGTCGGCGTAGCGGTTGGTCTCGGCGTCGAGGAAGGCGTCCTGGCTGATCACCAGTTGCGCCTGGTTCAGGCCGTCGATCACTTGCTGGCGATTGGCGACGCTGGCCACCGGGTTGCTGCAGATGATCCAGCAGGCCTTCACCTCGCCGCTCTTGAGCTGTTCGAACAGCGCCACGGTGCCTTCGCCGCCCTCGCTGCGCAACGTGCCGGGCGTGAGCTGCCATTGCCGCTCGACGAAGGCGCGGTCCGCCGCCACCTGCGCCGAACGCTGGCCCGGCAGACCCGGCCCCATGTAGCCCATCTCGCGACCGCCCATGGCGTTGGGCTGGCCGGTCAGCGAGAACGGCCCGCTGCCGGGGCGGCAGATGGCGCCGGTGGCCAGGTGCAGGTTGCACAGGGCATTTGTGTGCCAGGTGCCGTGGATGCTCTGGTTCAGGCCCATGGTCCAGCAGCTCATCCATTCACCGGCCTCGCCGATCAGGCGGGCGGCTTCGCGGATGTCGGCCTCGTCCAACCCGGTGATGGCCGCGACCCGTTGCGGGCTGTAGTCCTCGAGAAAAGCCGGCAGGTCCTCCCAGCCCTCGGTGTGGCGAGCGATGAAGTCCGCGTCGGTGTGGCCGTTGGCATGCAGCAGGTATAAAAGACCATTGAGCAGCGCCAGATCAGTGCCCGGGCGCAGTTGCAGGAACAGGTCGGCCTTGTCGGCGGTGGCGCTGCGCCGGGGATCGACGACGATCAGCCTGGCCCCGGCCTTGAGCCGGTCGAGCAGACGCAGGAACAGGATCGGGTGGCAGTCGGCCATGTTCGCGCCGATCACCAGGAACACCTCGGCGCGCTCGAAGTCCTGATAGCTGCCCGGCGGTCCGTCCGCCCCCAGCGACTGCTTGTAGCCGCTGCCGGCACTGGCCATGCACAGCCGCGAGTTGGACTCGATATGGCGGGTACGGATGAAGCCCTTGGCCAGTTTGTTGGCCAGGTACTGGGCTTCCAGCGACATCTGCCCGGACACGTACAAGGCCACGGCATCCGCGCCATGGGTGTCGATGATCGCGCGCAACCGCGCGGCGGTTTCGCTGATGGCCGTGTCCAGGCTGCGGCGCGCCGGCTGCTGGTTGCGCTGGTCGCGCACGAAGGCGTGGGCCATGCGCCCGGCCTGCAGCGGCACATGGGCGCTCTGGCCCTTGGTGCACAGGCGGCCGAAGTTGCTCGGGTGCTGCTTGTCGCCACTGACCTTGACCACCTTGCCATCGCTCACGTGCATGACGATGCCGCAGCCGACCCCGCAATACGGGCACACACTGCGCACTTGGCTGTCGCTCATCGGCAATCTCCTGCTGATGAAACGACAAAGGCGCCGGCTGCCCGGCCTGCAAACGGCAAGCGGGGCAACACGGCGCCTTCGTCGTGATGGGAGGGGACCATCGGCGTTGATGGTCTCGATGGCGTATGGGGAGCAAATCCCGGGCCATGTCATCGCGGGGCAAGCCCGCGCCCACGCTCAGCGAGGTGGCATGGGCTTGATCTGTGACGGGTGTGCACCGATACGGGGAGCCACGCACCAACGGATGACACATGCAAACGGACGGATATATGATTCGAATACGTTTCATATATAGGTAGCAACACATGGGCATCGTCAAGATCTCCGACGACCTCCACGAAGACCTGCGCGTGGCCAGCGCCGCGCTGTCGCGTTCGATCAACGCCCAGGCCGAGCATTGGATCCGCATCGGCATGCTGGCCGAACTGCACCCGCAAGCGACCTACCAGGAACTGCTGCGCCAGTTGCTGCGCCAGGAACAGGCCAACCTCAAGGAGTTGCTGCAATGAGCAAGGTCATCCTCAAGGACGCCGCCGAGCTCGAGCTGATGCGCAACGCCGGTCAGCTGCTGGCCCGGGTGTTCGCCGACCTCGACGGTTTCATTCGCCCCGGGGTGACCACGATGCAGATCAACGACCGCGCCGAGGCCTTCATCGTCGAAACCCTCAAGGCCCGCCCGGCGAGCAAGGGCCAGTACGGTTTCCCCTATTCGCTGAACACCTCGGTGGACCATGTGGTCTGCCATGGCATGCCCAAGGTCGACGAGGTGCTCAAGGAAGGCTCGATCGTCAACGTCGACATCACCCTGGAGCAGGGCGGCTACATTGCCGACTCGTCGAAGATGTACTGCATCGGCAAGATCGGCGACGAGGCCAGGCGTCTGGTCGACACCACCTATGCCGCCTTGTGGAAGGGCATCGAGCAGGTGCGTCCCGGCGCGACGCTCGGCGATATCGGCCATGCCATCCAGGCCCATGCCGAGGCCGCCGGCTACAGCGTGGTGCGTGAGTACTGCGGGCACGGCATTGGCCGGCAGATGCACGAGGCACCGGAGGTGCTGCACTACGGCCAGCGCGGCCTGGGCATGGCGCTGCAAGCGGGGATGGTGTTCACCATCGAGCCGATGATCAACCAGGGGGGGCGTGGCACGCGCGGGTTGCGCGATGGCTGGACGGTGATCACCCGCGACCACAGCCTGTCGGCGCAGTGGGAGCACACGGTGGCGGTGACCGAAAGCGGGTTCGAGGTGCTGACGCTGCGAGAGGAAGAGCAGCGGCCTGTGTGAAATTCTTCCGGCAACACGCCCTTGAACCGTCAATACTGGCCATTGGCTTCAAGCGCCGAGGATGAACAACCTTTCACCCAGGAACTTCCTGCGCGCAACCCGCTCTTATGCCGGTAGCCATTGGTCGCGGCCGCCTGCTAAGCTCGCGGCTTTACCCTGATTGCCCTCATGGCGCATGAACAAGGAAATTACATGAAACAGCATCGTTTGGCGGCCGCGGTTGCCCTGGTAGGCCTGGTCCTCGCGGGCTGCGACGCCCAGACCAGCAGCGTCGAGCTGAAGACTCCGGCACAGAAGGCCTCCTACGGTATCGGCCTGAACATGGGCAAGAGCCTGGCCCAGGAAGGCATGGACGACCTGGACTCGAAAGCCGTCGCCCAGGGCATCGAGGACGCGGTAGGCAAGAAAGAGCAGCGCATCAAGGACGAAGAGCTGGTCGAAGCCTTCACCGCCTTGCAGAAGCGCGCCGAGGAACGCCTGGCCAAGGCCAGCGAGGAAGCTGCCGCCGCCGGCAAGAAGTTCCTCGAGGAAAACGCCAAGAAGCCTGGCGTGATCACCACCGCTTCGGGCCTGCAGTATGAAGTGGTCAAGAAGGCCGACGGCCCGCAACCCAAGCCGACCGACGTGGTCACCGTCCACTACGAAGGCAAGCTGACCGACGGCAAGGTCTTCGACAGCTCCGTCGAGCGCGGCAGCCCGATCGACCTGCCGGTCAGCGGCGTGATCCCGGGCTGGGTCGAAGGCCTGCAACTGATGCACGTCGGCGAGAAGTACAAGCTGTACATCCCGGCTGAGCTGGCCTATGGCGCCCAGAGCCCGAGCCCGCTGATCCCGGCCAACTCGGTCCTGGTCTTCGACCTGGAACTGATTGCCATCAAGGATCCGGCCAAGGCCGACCAGGCACCGGCCAAGTAATACCCGGCCCGTTGCAAGAAGACGCCCCGTTTCGACGGGGCGTCGTCGTTTTCAGCTCGGCTTGACGCGAACCGTCGGCGTCATTCACTGTCGCAAGCTGTAGCCGCGCAGACACGGGTGCCGGTGTCGCAAAACGTTTGCGCGGTTGAAACGGTTGTGTAAAAAACGCCCGATTCGTACCTGGCCCTTGCCCGGCGGGCACCACGCGGCGCCAATGTCGCCCTGTTCACAAGGTTATCCACAATAAATGTGGATAACCCCTGCTCCTCTGGAGGTCCCATGAGCGCACCCTGGAATTTCGCCCGCTTCCTGCCCTTGGCCGAGCGCCTGCTCAGTCGTGGCCGGCTGCCGGCCCTGCTGTTCGCGGTGGCCCGCAAGGGGCCGAAGCTGGGCCAATTACGCGAGGACCTGCGCCTGATGCAGGCGCTGTGCCTGGCCTGGTGGCGTGGCGAGTACCGCGCCGTCAGCCCCAGGGCGCTGGTGACCATCGTTGCCGGGCTGCTGTATTTCGTCAGCCCCCTGGACGCCATCCCCGACTGGTTGCTGGGTGTCGGCCTGCTCGATGACATCGCCGTGCTGGGCTGGGTGCTCAAGACCGTGGCTGATGAGCTGGGCCGTTTCAAGGCCTGGCGCGATGCCCAGTCGCCGGAACGGCTGCGGGTGGTCGAGCGTCTGCCTGATACTCCCGAGGCCCTGCGCCTTGAGCGTCCTGGCAGCTGATTCCGCACAGACCCCCGAGGTTGGTAATATAATTGGCATAAGGGTTATGCCTACGGATTACATGCCGTAATCCAACGTCAAGGGGGTTGTATGGGTATTCAGGTCATCAGCCGGGACGGTCAGCCCGAGTACGCAGTGGTTCCCTGGGAGCACTATCAGAAGTTGCTGGCGGCCGCAGGCCAGGCGCCGGCCGTAGCTCCCGACTCAGTCAGTCACAACGAGAGCACTCAACCGAGCGCCAGCCTGTCCTCCCTGGACCAGCTGGCGTCCTTGCGTAAGGCCAAGGGCCTGGCCCCGGAGCAACTGGCACGCAGTGTCGGCATCAGCCCGGCCTACCTGGCGATGATCGAGTCCGGGGAGCGATGCCCGGACGCTGCGATCCTGCGCAGCCTGGCCTGGCACCTGGGCGTGGCCGGCTGGAGCGAGCCGTCATGAGCCAGGTCAGGATCAGCCGTCAGCAGTGGCAGAGCCTGCTGACCGAGCTCGACCTGGCCCGCCGTCAACGCCACCTGCTCACGTACCGTGCGCTGCTCGAGCGTCTGCAATTGCCCAGCCCGGCCATGCAGACCCTGACGGCGGCCCTCGAGTACCTGGCGACCCTCGACGCCCGCGCCGAGCAGCCGCTGCGCAGTTCGCTGGTGATCAGCCAGGGGGCCAGCCGCCTGCCGCGCACCGGGTTCTTCGAGTGTGTCGAGCGCCTGGGGCGGTTTTCCGGACCGGTGGATGGCATGGAGGCGGCATCCTGGCATGCCTCGGAAGTGGTGCGGGTGTTCGAGTATCGCTACCCGGAAGAAGCCTGACAGGCATCGCGGGGCAAGTCGCATCGGCGCACCGCCGCTCCCACGCATTTCCCGGCGAGTCGACGGGCGATCATGGCAACACGGTGGTATCGATCAGGCTCAGGCCTGAACCACCGCCATCCTTGGCCTGGCGCTTGGCCTGGGAGGCGAGCTCGGCCAGTTGACCGGCATCCAGCCCGTCGCTGCTGCCCGGCTCCAGCCAGACCACGCCGATCGACAGTGACAGCAAGGCGAACGTCTCTCGCTGTCCCTGGCGGTTGTGGGCGATGAAGCACCCGGCCTCCAGGTGTTCGCTGCGGTAGAAGCGTCGACATTGCCGGCCAAAGGCCTCCAGCAGCAATTGCAGGCGCTCGCGCCAGTCCGTCGAGCCCAGCACCAGCATGAAGTCGTCGCCGCCGATATGGCCGACGAAATCCCGGCTCGGATCGACGCAGTCGTTCAGGCACTGGGCCAGGCACAACAGCACTTCATCGCCTCGGGCGTAGCCATAGATATCGTTGAAGGGCTTGAAACTGTCGATGTCCACGTAGCACACAGCTGCCTTGCGCCGCTGCAACAGCAGGCGCGCCAGGCACTGCTGGATCGGCACGTTGCCCGGCAGCAAGGTGAGCGGATTGGCATGCCGTGCCTGCTGGATCTTCTGCTCGGTGATCAGCTTGAGCACGTCGATCACCCGCCCCAGCCCCAGGTAACGCCCATTCTGGGTGATGATGAAGTCCTCCTCGATACGCTGGCGCGCACGGCTGGTAAGCAGGCGGCTGACCTGCTGCAGCGACTGGCCGCGCTCGACGGCGAGAAAGTCCTGGCTCATCAGGCGGCTGATCGGCTTGCGCGCGAACAGGTCGGTGCCGAAGGGCTTGAGCAGGGCGTCGGCGAGCAAGTGGCGGTGGACGATGCCACAGGGGCGGCCTTGCGCGTCCAGCACGGCGAGGGAATTGAGGTTGGCCTGTCGACGGAAAGCGTCGAGCACCTGCTGCGTGGCGGTGTCGAGGGTGACCGAGGGTTGCTGGATAAGCAGGGCGCTGAGGTCGCGGCTGTCCTCGCACAGCGCAACGCCCGAGCCTGTCATTGGCGGCGGCAGGCCGAGGCTGTCCACGACCGGAAACTCCTGGGGGCGGCCGAGCAGGTAGCCCTGGACCAGGGTCACCCCCATGTCGCCCAGTACCGCCAGTTCCTCGGCCAGTTCGATGCCCTCGGCGATCACCTGGGCGCGGGAGGCGCGGGCGATCTGCAGGATGGAGCCAACGAACTCGCGCTTGAGCGGGTCCTGGTGGATGCCATCGATGAAATGACGGTCGATCTTCACATAGTCCGGGCGCAGCTCCGACCACAGGCGCAGGCTCGAGTAGCCGGCGCCCAGGTCGTCCAGGGCAATGGAAAAGCCCATGTCGCGGTAGTGGTGCAGGGCGTTGTACAGCAGCTGGAAGTCTTCGGTGGGCGTCTGCTCGGTCAGTTCGATGACTACCCGGCTGGGCGCCAGGCCGAGCTGTTCGAGCATTTTCAGGGTGCGCCCGGACGGGTAGTCGGGTTCGACCAGGGACTCGGGCGAGACGTTGAGGAACAACTGGCCCGGCAGGTTAAGCTCGCTGAAACGGCGGCAGGCGGTTTCCCGGCACAGCACCTCCAGTTCGGCGAGGCGGCCGGCCTGGCGGGCGATGGCGAACAGGTTCAGCGGCGAGTGCAGCGGGCTGTTGGACGGGCCGCGGCTCAGGGCCTCGTAGCCGAGGATGCGCCTTTCAGAGAGGCAGACGATGGGTTGGAACAGACAGTGGACGCTGCGTTGAGCCAGGATGGCGCTCAATGCGCTGAGCTGTTCGGTGACGGTCATGGACTGCTTCCTGAAGTGAAAAAGGCCGGACGCTTGCACGTCCGGCCCTTCCATTTCACGACAGTCCGGTGACTGTTTGATGACAGGTCACATTATTTCGCCATCATTTCAGTGCTTGGCCACCGACGTGCTGAGGCCCAGATAGTCGAGCAGGATGCGACCGGTCTCGGACAGGTAGGCATCGTCCTCGGGCTTGGTGTCGTCCGGCTCGGCGGGCAGGGCGTCCTCGTCTTCCTTTTTCAGCTCCTTGAGCGGCTCTTCGCCCTTGGCCTTGCGGCGGATGTTCTCCAGCGCCAGCTGTTTGGCCTCGATCTCATCGTGGCGGGCGCGACGTTGCTGCTCGTTGAGGCTGACGGTCTTCTCGTTCATCAGCTTCTGGGTCAGCGCCAGGCGGTCGCGGATATAGACGAACTCGGCATCCTTGTCGCTGCGCGCCTCATGCTGCGCCTTGAGCTGGGCCAGGAACGGCTTGAACGGATCGGAAGCCGGTTTGACCACCGGGCGGATGGTGTCCCACGGCATGGCCTCCGGCAGGGCGCTTTCGCCGATTTCCTTGGTGTCGATGATCGACGGATAGGCGATGTCCGGCAGCACGCCCTGGTGCTGGGTGCTCTGCCCGGAAACCCGGTAGAACTTGGCCAGGGTCAGCTTGAGCTCGCCGTGGTTGAGCGGCTGGATGGTCTGCACGGTACCCTTGCCGAAGGTCTGGCCGCCGATGATCAGCGCGCGGTGGTAGTCCTGCATGGCACCGGCGAAGATCTCCGAGGCCGAGGCCGACAGGCGGTTCACCAGCAGCGCCAACGGGCCTTTGTAGAAGGCGCCCGGGTTCTCGTCCTCGAGCACGTCGACACGGCCGTCGGCGTTGCGCACCAGTACGGTCGGGCCCTTCTCGATGAACAGGCTGGTCAGCTCGGTGGCTTCCTGCAGCGAGCCGCCACCGTTGTTGCGCAGGTCGATGACCACGCCGTCGACTTTTTCCTTCTGCAGCTCGGTGAGCAGCTTCTTGACGTCGCGGGTGGTGCTCTTGTAGTCCGGGTCGCCAGCGCGATAGGCCTTGAAGTCCAGGTAGAAGGCCGGGATCTCGATGATGCCCAGCTTGTAGTCACGCCCGTCCTGCTTGAGCTTGAGCACCGACTTCTTCGCCGCCTGCTCTTCGAGCTTGACCGCTTCGCGGGTGATCGAGACGATCTTGCTGGTCTGGTCGTTCGGCGCGTTGCTGGCCGGAATCACCTCCAGGCGCACCACCGAGCCTTTCGGGCCGCGGATCAGCTTGACCACTTCGTCCAGGCGCCAGCCGACCACGTCGACCATTTCCTTGTTGCCCTGGGCCACGCCGATGATCTTGTCGGCCGGGGCCACCTGCTTGGTCTTGGCGGCAGGGCCTGCCGGCACCAGGCGCACGATCTTGACCTGGTCGTTGTCGCTCTGCAGCACCGCGCCGATGCCCTCAAGCGACAGGCTCATGTTGATGTCGAAGTTCTCGGCGTTGTCCGGCGACAGGTAGTTGGTGTGCGGGTCGTAGGACTGGGCGAAGGTGTTGATGTAGGCCTGGAAGATGTCTTCCGCGCGGGTCTGGTCCAGGCGCGCCAGCTGGTTCTTGTAGCGCTTGATCAGGGTTTCCTGGACCTGCTTGAGTTCCTTGCCGGAGATCTTCTGGCGCAGCACCTCGTCTTTCACGCGCTTGCGCCACAGGTCGTCGAGTTCGGCCTGGTTCTTCATCCACGGCGCGTCCTTGCGGTCGACCAGCAGGTCTTCCTTGACGCTGAAGTCGATCTTGTCGACGCCCTTGTTCAGTTCGCCCAGGGCATAGTCCAGACGCTGCTTCACGCGGTCCAGGTAGCGTTTGTAGATGGTGAAGCCGGGCTCGAGGTTGCCGCTCTTGAGGAAGTCGTCGAACTGGGTCTTCCATTTGTCGAATTCGGCGATGTCGGCCGCGGTGAAGTAGCTGCGCGAGGGGTCGAGCAGCTTGATGTAGCTGTCGTAGATGATGACCGAACGGGCGTCGTCCAGCGGCGGCTTGCTGTAGTGGTGGCGCTTGAGCAATTCGACGATGTTGAGGCTGGCCACGACCTCGTCGCGGTCCGGCTGCAGGCTGTCCCACTTGTTGGCGGCGGCCGCATTGCCACCGAGCGTGAGGCTGCCCAGGCCGATCATGAGGGCGAGGGCGGTGCTGGGGAGGAAATGCTTCATGCTGATTCGACGTGGAGGCAATTGATCACGCATAGTAGGCCGTCTTATCCGTTCGCCGGTTCCATCGGAGCCGGACGCATACTGCAAAAAGCCTGGGACTTGGCGTTCCCAGGCTCGGTCATATGATTCAACTATGGAGGCACTGTGAAGGCATTGCAAGGCGTTGACGGACATGTGGCGTGGGTCGAGGCCGAGCGCCCGGCCTGCGATGCCGGGCAGGTGCGCATTCGCGTGGCCGCCGCCGGGCTGAATCGTGCCGACCTGCTGCAGCGGGCCGGACTGTACCCGCCGCCGCCCGGCGCCAGCCCCTATATGGGCCTGGAGTGCTCAGGGATCATCGAGGAGGTCGGAGCCGGCGCCGACTGGCGCGTGGGCGACCGGGTCTGCGCGCTGCTGGCCGGTGGCGGCATGGCCGAGGAAGTCGTGGTCGACGCCCGGCATGTGTTGCCGGTGCCTGAAGGCCTGAGCCTGCACGAGGCGGCGGCGGTGCCCGAGGTGTATGCCACGGCCTGGCTGAACATCTTCCAATTGGGCGCATTGAAAGCCGGTGAGAAGGTGCTGGTGCATGCCGGTGCCAGTGGCGTGGGTTCCGCGGCGATCCAGCTGTGCAAGGCGTTCGGCAACCCGGTGTGGGTCAGTGTCGGTTCGCCGGAGCGCCTGGCCTATTGTCAGGCCCTCGGGGCCGCGGGCGGCGTGGTGCGCAATGGCAACCTCGACGACCTGGAGCAGCTCGGGCCGTTCGACGTGATCCTCGACCCGGTGGGCGCCAGCTATGGCCCGCTCAACCTCAAGCTGTTGGCTCGTGACGGGCGCTGGGTGATCATCGGTCTGATGGGCGGGCGCAAGGTCGAACTGGACCTTGCGCTGGTGCTGGGCAAGCGCCTGGAAATTACCGGTTCGACCTTGCGCAATCGCGATGACGCGTTCAAGGCAGAGTTGTTGCGCGAGCTGCGCCAGCAGGTGTGGCCCCTGTTCGCCGAGGGGCGCCTGTCGCCACAGCTGGTCGACACCTACCCGGTGGCGTTCGCCGAGGCGGCCTATGCGGAACTGGCGAGCAACCAGGTGTCCGGCAAGCTGGTGCTGGTGATCGATCCGACACTCGTGTGATCTGGCGCATGGCCCTGTAGGAGCGGCCTTGTGCCGCGAAAGGGGTGCGAAGCACCCCCATCGATTGATGCGTTATCGCTGATATCCTGGGGCTGCGTCGCAGCCCTTTCGCGGCACAAGGCTGCTCCTACAGGGATCGCGCAGACTGCCTACGGCACCAGAATGGTGTCCCGGGCCTCGGGCAGCATCCCCGGGTAGTCCAGGGTGTAGTGCAGGCCCCGGCTTTCCTTGCGTTGCATCGCCGAGCGGATCATCAGCTCGGCCACCTGCGCCAGGTTGCGCAGCTCGATCAGGTCGCGGCTGACCTTGTAGTTGCTGTAGAACTCGTCGATCTCGTCCAGCAGCATGCGTACCCGGTGCTCGGCGCGTTGCAGGCGCTTGCTGGTGCGCACGATGCCTACATAGTCCCACATGAACCGCCGCAGCTCGTCCCAGTTGTGGGCGATGATCACGTCCTCGTCCGAGTCGGTCACCTGGCTTGCGTCCCAGCAGGGCAGGGCGCGGGGCATGGCCACCTGGTCCAGGCGCGCCTCGATGTCGGCGGCGGCGGCGCGGCCATAGACGAAGCATTCGAGCAGTGAATTGCTGGCCATGCGGTTGGCACCGTGCAGGCCGGTGAAACTGGTCTCGCCGATGGCGTACAGGCCGGGCACGTCGGTGTGGCCGTGCTCGTCGATCATCACCCCACCGCAGGTGTAGTGGGCCGCGGGCACCACCGGGATCGGCTGGCGGGTGATGTCGATGCCGAAGGTCAGGCAGCGTTCGTAGACCGTCGGGAAGTGGCTGGTGATGAAGTCGGCCGGTTTGTGGCTGATGTCCAGGTAGACGCAGTCCACGCCCAGGCGCTTCATCTCGTGGTCGATGGCGCGGGCGACGATGTCCCGTGGCGCCAGTTCCTCGCGCGGATCGAAGCGCGGCATGAAGCGCTCGCCGTTGGGCAGGCGCAGCAGGGCGCCCTCGCCGCGCAGGGCCTCGGTGATCAGGAAGCTCTTGGCCTGCGGGTGGTACAGGCAGGTCGGATGGAACTGGTTGAACTCCAGGTTCGCCACCCGGCAGCCGGCGCGCCAGGCCATGGCGATGCCGTCGCCGCAGGCGCCGTCGGGGTTGCTGGTATACAGGTAGACCTTGGCCGCGCCGCCGGTGGCCAGCACGGTGAAGCGTGCGCCGAAGGTGTCCACCTCACCGGAGTTGCGGTTCAGTACGTAGGCGCCCAGGCAGCGGTCGCCGTCCAGGCCAAGGCGGCGCTCGGTGATCAGGTCGACGGCCACGCGCTGTTCGAGCAGCTCGATGTTCGAACGTTGCCGGGCCTGTTCCAGCAAGGTGGTGAAGATCGCGGCGCCGGTGGCGTCGGCGGCATGGATGATGCGCCGGTGGCTGTGGCCGCCCTCGCGGGTCAGGTGGAATTCGAAGCCGCCGTCGTCGACGCTGTAGTGTTCATCACGGGTGAATGGCACGCCTTGCTCGATCAGCCACTGGATGGCCTCGCGGCTGTGCTCGACGGTGAAGCGCACGGCGTCCTCGTGGCACAGCCCGCCACCGGCGTTGAGGGTGTCCTCGACATGGGACTGCACGGTGTCGGTGTCGTCGAGTACCGCGGCGACGCCGCCCTGGGCCCAGAAGGTCGAGCCGTTGGCCAGGTCGCCCTTGCTCAGCACGGCGATGCGCAGGTGGCGCGGAAGGTTAAGTGCCAGGCTGAGACCGGCGGCACCGCTGCCGATCACCAGGACATCATGTTGGAATTGTTGGCTCATGTCGGGACACTAGTAATCTTTGGAAGGGGCACGGCACAATAGTCGAGCGCAGATGGCACTGTGAAACTATCGTGAAACCTGGCCGGGATGCCTTTATAGCAGCCCCGGGCGCCTGATTTCCAATGGCGCATATGGGGTGGTGGCGATCTTTTTAGGAACTTTCCGATACTCTTGGAAATCCTATGAAGGCTGCCCGTACGCCACAGATTGCCGCGGCGACGCAAGGAGGCAGCTCTATCTTGGGCTGACACCTGCGTAACGAAACCAGATTATCGACGCAGCCGGCCGTGACCGCGCTGCGTCTTTCGTGCGAGCCGACCAAGGGCCGCAGGAAACTTGCTTGGAGGGGAGAACTTTTGCGCAAAGCCCGAGTCTATGGTTGCAAGCCTGAACGATGGCTGTTGCAGCGCTCCTTCGAGATCACTGAGGAGTGTTCATGCTAACCCAGGAAGAGGATCAGCAGCTTGTCGAGCGCGTGCAGCGTGGCGACAGGCGAGCTTTCGATCTGTTGGTGCTGAAGTATCAGCACAAGATTCTCGGGTTGATCGTGCGTTTCGTACACGACACCCATGAGGCGCAGGACGTGGCGCAGGAAGCCTTCATCAAGGCATACCGGGCGCTTGGGAATTTTCGCGGTGACAGTGCTTTTTATACCTGGCTGTACCGCATCGCCATCAACACGGCGAAGAACTATCTGGTGTCCCGCGGCAGACGGCCACCAGACAGCGATGTGAGCTCCGAGGATGCGGAGTTTTACGACGGCGATCATGGTCTCAAGGATCTCGAGTCCCCAGAGCGCGCGTTGTTGCGGGATGAAATCGAAGGCACTGTCCATCGCACCATCCAGCAACTGCCGGAAGACCTGCGTACAGCATTGACGCTGCGCGAGTTCGATGGACTGAGTTACGAGGACATTGCCAGCGTCATGCAATGTCCGGTGGGTACCGTGCGCTCTCGAATCTTCCGCGCTCGGGAGGCCATAGACAAAGCCCTGCAACCCTTGTTGCAGGAAACCTGAGACAGCGGCGACAGCCAAGAGAGGAACCGCCATGAGTCGTGAAGCTTTGCAGGAATCGCTGTCCGCGGTGATGGATAACGAAGCGGACGAATTGGAACTGCGTCGCGTGCTGAATGCCGTCGACGATGCCGAAACCCGTGCCACCTGGTCGCGTTACCAGGTCGCCCGCGCAGCCATGCACAAGGAGCTTCTGCTGCCCAAGCTGGACATCGCCTCGGCGGTTTCCGCAGCGCTGGCTGACGAGGCCGTGCCGGCCAAGGTCAAGCAGGGCCCGTGGCGCAGCCTCGGCCGCCTGGCCGTGGCCGCTTCGGTGACCGTTGCCGTGCTGGCCGGCGTGCGTTTCTACAACCAGGACGAGATCACCGGTGCCGAACTGGCCGCCCAGCAGCCTGCCCAGCAGGGCCTGAGCATGCCACAGGCGCAAGGCCCAGCCGTATTGGCAGGCTATAGTGAAGGCAACGAGCAACCGACCGGGCCGATGGCCAACGGTGTGCTGCAGAACCAGGCCGGCTGGGATCAACGCCTGCCGGGCTACCTGCGCCAGCACGCCCAGGAGTCCGCGCTGAAGGGCAACGAGACCGCGCTGCCTTACGCCCGCGCCGCCAGCCTGGAAAACCGCTAAGTTAAGGAGGATCATGCGCGCGCTACCTCTCCTGTCGCTGCTGCTTGGCAGCAGCCTGACGGTGCAGGCCCTGGCCGCAAACTCATCGCCCGAGGCGAGCGAGTGGCTGAACAAGCTGGCACGGGCCGAGCAGCAGCAGAGTTACCAGGGATCCTTCGTCTACGAACGCAACGGCAGCTTCTCATCCCACGATATCTGGCATCGCGTCCAGGACGGCAAGGTCAGCGAGCGGCTGCTGCAGCTCGACGGCTCGGCCCAGGAAATCGTGCGGGTCGATGGCAAGGTGCAGTGCGTCAGCGGCAACCTGGTCAGCAGCGTGGGCACACCGCCGGACAGCGCTCCGCGGGTGCTTGATCCCCTGAAGCTCATGGGCTGGTACGACCTGAGCGTGGCAGGCAAGTCACGCGTCGCCGGGCGCGACGCGGTGATTGTCGCGCTCACCCCGCGTGACCAGCATCGCTATGCCTTCGAATTGCACCTGGACCGCCGCACCGGCTTGCCCCTGCGTTCGTTGATGCTCAACGACAAGGGCCAGTTGCTCGAGCGCTTCCAGATGACCCGCCTGGACACCGACGCTGTGCCAACCGACGCCGAACTGGCTGCCGGTGCCAGCTGCAAGCCAGTCGAACGTTCAGTGGCCGGCACAGCCGAAACCGTCGCCGGATGGCGTTCGGACTGGCTGCCGCCGGGGTTCGAGCTGGTCAATAGTTCGGTTCGCCGCGACCCTGAGCGCAAGAGCAACGTCAGTAGCCTCATGTATGACGACGGCCTGGCCCGTTTCTCGGTGTTCCTCGAGCCGATCGGCAACGAGGCCGGTGTCGATACCCGTGCCCAGCTCGGCCCCACCGTCGCGGTGTCGCGGCGCCTGAACACACCCAAGGGCAAGGTAATGGTCACCGTGGTCGGCGAGATCCCGCTGGGCACCGCCGAGCGTGTCGCCCTGTCGATGCGGGCCCAGGATGCCCAGGCGCGTCAATGACGGCGCGCCCTCTGACAGCTCTTGTTACACAGAGCTGACATGAAATTAAGGCATTGTCATTTGCAATCCTGCCGCAAATTTTCTATAGGTCAGGCTTCTCGGAGTCTGGCCTTTCCTGCGTCTGCGGGAACCTTACTGCTAACTACGCTCGTTGTGACGGGAGCCGTATGTCAATACCACGCTTGAAAACCTACCTATCGATGTTCGCCGCCGTGCTCATGCTCGGCCAGGTGCTCAGCGCCCAGGCCGAGGAGTCCCTGCCGGACTTCACCACCCTGGTCGAGCAGGCCTCGCCAGCGGTGGTCAACATCAGTACCAAGCAGAAACTGCCGGATCGCCGCGTCGCCGCCGGGCAGATGCCGGACCTCGAAGGCCTGCCGCCGATGTTCCGCGAGTTCTTCGAGCGCAATATGCCGCAGCAGCCGCGTTCGCCCCGTGGCGACCGCCAGCGCGAGGCGCAGTCGCTGGGTTCGGGCTTCATCATCTCCAGCGATGGCTATGTGCTGACCAACAACCACGTGGTGGCCGACGCCGACGAGATCATCGTCCGTCTGTCCGACCGCAGCGAACTGCAGGCCAAGCTGGTAGGCACCGACCCGCGCACCGATGTGGCCCTGCTCAAGGTCGAAGGCAAGAACCTGCCGACCGTCAAGCTGGGCGACTCGGAGAAGCTCAAGGTTGGTGAGTGGGTGCTGGCCATCGGCTCGCCGTTCGGCTTCGACCATTCGGTGACCAAAGGTATCGTCAGCGCCAAGGGCCGTACGCTGCCCAACGACACCTATGTGCCGTTCATCCAGACCGACGTGGCCATCAACCCGGGTAACTCCGGTGGCCCGCTGTTCAACATGAAAGGTGAGGTGGTGGGGATCAACTCGCAGATCTTCACCCGTTCCGGCGGCTTCATGGGCCTGTCGTTCGCCATCCCGATCGATGTGGCGATCGATGTGTCGAACCAGCTGAAGAAAGACGGCAAGGTCAGCCGCGGCTGGCTGGGCGTGGTGATCCAGGAGGTCAACAAGGACCTGGCCGAATCCTTCGGCCTGGACAAGCCGGCCGGCGCCCTGGTGGCCCAGGTCCTGGAAAACGGCCCGGCAGCCAAGGGCGGCCTGCAGGTGGGTGACGTGATCCTGAGCATGAATGGCCAGCCGATCGTCATGTCCGCCGACCTGCCGCACCTGGTTGGTAGCCTCAAGGACGGCGAGAAGGCCAAGCTGGAGATCATCCGCAACGGCAAGCGCCAGAACCTGGATGTCACCATCGGCGCATTGCCCGAGGATGACGCCGACATCGGCCTGGGCGCGGGTGCCGATGGCAGCGCCGAGCGCAGCAGCAACCGCCTCGGTGTGTCCGTGTCCGACCTGACCGCCGAGCAGAAGAAGTCGCTGGAACTCAAGGGCGGTGTGGTCATCAAGGAAGTCCAGGATGGTCCGGCGGCCATGATCGGCCTGCGTCCGGGTGATGTCATCAGCCACCTGAACAACCAGGCCATCGCCTCGGCCAAGCAGTTCACCGAGATCGCCAAGGAGCTGCCGAAGAACCGTTCGGTGTCCATGCGCGTGCTGCGTCAAGGGCGTGCGAGCTTCATCACCTTCAAGCTGGCTGAGTAAGCGGGTTGAACGGTAGGGAAAGGGCAGCTTCGGCTGCCTTTTTTCATGAGCAGCAGGCTTGATGGTCCTGCGTGGGAGCGGGCTTGCCCCGCGATGTGGCTCGATCAGGCAACATTTTCAGCTGATCGGACGCCATCGCGGGGCAAGCCCGCTCCCACGCTAACCGATAGGCAGGTGACAAGGGTTCTCCCATATCCCTCCGGCTTGAGGTACAATTCCCGGCTATTTTTCGGCGGGCGTCCGGCTCGCAGCCTTTTCGAGTGTTGACCCGTGAGTGATTTGAGTCATATCCGCAATTTCTCCATCATCGCCCACATCGACCATGGCAAGTCGACGCTGGCCGACCGTTTCATCCAGATGTGCGGTGGCCTGACTGCGCGCGAAATGGAAGCTCAGGTTCTCGACTCCATGGATCTCGAGCGCGAGCGCGGTATCACCATCAAAGCCCACAGCGTCACGCTGCACTACAAGGCTCAGGATGGTAAGACCTACCAGCTGAACTTCATCGATACCCCCGGCCACGTCGACTTCACCTATGAAGTCTCGCGCTCGCTGGCGGCGTGCGAGGGTGCGCTGCTGGTGGTCGATGCCGGTCAAGGTGTCGAGGCCCAGTCCGTGGCCAACTGCTACACCGCCATCGAGCAGGGCCTGGAAGTCATGCCCGTGCTGAACAAGATGGACCTGCCCCAGGCCGACCCGGACCGCGTCAAGGACGAGATCGAGAAGATCATCGGCATCGACGCCACCGACGCCGTGGCCTGCAGCGCCAAGAGCGGCATGGGCGTCGACGAGGTACTCGAGCGCCTGGTGCAGACCATCCCCGCGCCGGAAGGCGAGATCGATGCGCCGCTGCAGGCACTGATCATCGACTCCTGGTTCGACAACTACCTGGGCGTGGTCTCGCTGGTGCGCGTGCGCCAGGGCCGCGTCAAGAAAGGCGACAAGATCCTGGTCAAGTCCACCGGCAAGGTGCACCTGGTCGACAGCGTCGGCGTGTTCACGCCCAAGCACACCCAGACCGCCGACCTGAAAGCCGGTGAAGTGGGCTTCATCATCGCCAGCATCAAGGACATTCACGGCGCGCCGGTCGGTGACACCCTGACCCTGTCCAGCACCCCTGAAGTCGAAGTGCTGCCAGGCTTCAAGAAGATCCAGCCGCAGGTCTACGCCGGCCTGTTCCCGGTCAGCTCCGACGACTTCGAGGATTTCCGCGACGCCCTGCAGAAGCTCACGCTGAACGACTCGTCGCTGCAGTACATGCCGGAAAGCTCCGACGCCCTGGGCTTCGGCTTCCGTTGCGGCTTCCTCGGCATGCTGCACATGGAGATCATCCAGGAGCGCCTGGAGCGCGAATACGACCTGGACCTGATCACCACCGCGCCAAGCGTGATCTACGAGCTCGAACTCAAGACCGGCGAGACCATCACCGTCGACAACCCGTCGAAGCTGCCGGACGTCTCGGCGGTCAACGACTTCCGCGAGCCAATCGTCACCGCGACCATCCTGGTACCCCAGGAGCACCTGGGCAACGTCATCACCCTGTGCATCGAGAAGCGTGGCGTGCAGCGCGACATGCAGTTCCTCGGCAGCCAGGTGCAGGTGCGCTACGACCTGCCGATGAACGAAGTGGTGCTGGACTTCTTCGACCGCCTGAAGTCCACCAGCCGCGGCTACGCCTCGCTGGACTACCATTTCGACCGCTACCAGTCGGCCAACCTGGTCAAGCTGGACGTGCTGATCAACGGCGACAAGGTCGATGCCCTGGCCCTGATCGTGCACCGCGACAACGCCGCCTACAAAGGCCGTGCGTTGACCGAAAAGATGAAGGAACTGATCCCTCGGCAGATGTTCGATGTGGCGATCCAGGCAGCCATTGGCGGCCAGATCATCGCGCGGACAACCGTCAAGGCGCTCAGAAAGAACGTACTGGCCAAGTGCTACGGCGGTGACGTCAGCCGTAAGAAAAAGCTGCTGGAGAAGCAGAAGGCCGGTAAGAAACGCATGAAGCAGGTGGGTAACGTGGAGATTCCACAGGAAGCCTTCCTTGCCGTGCTCAGGTTGGATAGCTAGGTCCTATGTCGCTAAATTTCCCGCTGTTGCTCGTCATCGCCGTCGCCGTCTGCGGTCTGCTGGGTCTGATCGACCTGCTGTTCCTGGCCCCGCGCCGGCGGGCGGCGATCGCCAACTACCAGGGCAGCGTCAGCCAGCCCGAAATGGCCGTGGTCGAACGCCTGAACAAGGAGCCCTTGCTGGTTGAATACGGCAAGTCGTTCTTCCCGGTGCTGTTCATCGTGCTGGTGCTGCGTTCGTTCCTGGTCGAGCCGTTCCAGATCCCGTCGGGGTCGATGAAGCCGACGCTGGAAGTGGGCGACTTCATCCTGGTGAACAAGTTCTCCTACGGCATTCGCCTGCCGGTGATCGACAAGAAGGTCATCGAGGTGGGCGATCCGCAACGCGGGGATGTGATGGTGTTCCGCTACCCAAGCGACCCCAACGTCAACTACATCAAGCGTGTGGTCGGCCTGCCGGGCGACGTGGTGCGCTACACCAGCGACAAGCGACTGTTCGTCAACGGCCAGTCGATCGCCGAGCAACTGGTCGGTAGCGAGCCGGGTACCCTGGGCAGCGCCGAGCTGTACAAGGAAAAACTCGGTGAAGCCGAGCACCTGATCCGCAAGGAAATGACCCGCTACCGCATGCCGCCGGACCAGCAATGGACCGTGCCGGCCGGTCATTACTTCATGATGGGCGACAACCGCGACAACTCCAACGACAGCCGCTTCTGGGATGACCCGAACATTCCCAAGGAGCTGCACGGCATGGTTCCGGACCACAATATCGTCGGCAAGGCGTTCGCGGTCTGGATGAGCTGGCCCGAGCCAAAGCTCAGCCACTTCCCGAACCTGTCGCGGGTCGGGCTGATCCATTGAGTAACGACGGCGCTGTCCACGGACAGCGCCGATTGCATTTCTGACATAGGCTGTGTTCTCAGGGAGCGAGAGCTTTCGCCGTTTCCGGCGACAGACCGCAGTCAAACCGTCTTTCAGGATGTTGATTTGAACAACGCGTTGAACATTGCACGGGTGGCCCCATGAGCGCTTCCCTGGCCCGCCTGGAGCGCAAGCTCGGCTACACCTTCAAGAACCAGGACCAGATGCTGCTGGCCCTGACCCATCGCAGCTACGCCGGGCGCAATAACGAGCGCCTGGAGTTCCTCGGCGATGCCATCCTCAACTTCGTGGTCGGCGAGGCGCTGTTCGAGCGCTTCCCGCAGGCCCGCGAAGGCCAGCTGTCGCGCCTGCGTGCCCGCCTGGTCAAGGGCGAGACCCTGGCCCGCCTGGCCCGTGGCTTCGACCTGGGCGAGTACCTGCGCCTGGGCTCGGGCGAACTCAAGAGCGGGGGCTTTCGTCGCGAGTCGATCCTCGCCGACGCCCTCGAGGCCCTGATCGGAGCCATCTACCAGGACGCCGACATGCAGACCGCCCGCGAGCGTATCCTGGCCTGGCTGACCGATGAATTCGACGGGCTGACCCTGGTCGACACCAACAAGGACCCCAAGACCCGCCTGCAGGAGTTCCTGCAGTCGCGTGCCTGCGAGCTGCCACGTTACGAAGTGGTGGACATCCAGGGCGAACCGCACTGCCGGACCTTCTTCGTCGAATGCGAAGTGGTCCTGCTGAACAAGAAAAGCCGCGGCCAGGGCGTGAGCCGGCGTATCGCCGAGCAGGTCGCCGCCGCCGCCGCATTGATCGCCCTGGGCGTGGAGAATGGCAATGACTGAGAACACTTCGACCCGCTGCGGCTACGTGGCCATTGTCGGTCGCCCGAACGTGGGCAAGTCCACGCTGCTCAACCATATCCTCGGGCAGAAGCTGGCAATCACCTCGCGCAAGCCGCAGACCACCCGTCACAACATGCTCGGCATCAAGACCGAGGGTGACGTGCAGGCGATCTATGTCGACACCCCTGGCATGCACAAGGCCAACGACAAGGCGCTGAACCGCTACATGAACCGCAACGCCTCGGCGGCCCTCAAGGACGTCGACGTGGTGATCTTCGTGGTCGACCGTACCAAGTGGACCGACGAGGACCAGCTTGTGCTGGAGAGGGTGCAGTACGTCACCGGCCCTCTGATCATTGCGGTCAACAAGACCGACCGCATGGAAGAGAAGGCCGAGCTGATCCCGCATCTGCAATGGCTGCAGGAGCAACTGCCGAACGCCGAAGTGATGCCGATCTCCGCGCAGCAGGGGCACAACCTCGAAGCGCTGGAAGCCCAGATCGCCAAGCACCTGCCGGAAAACGAGCACTTCTTCCCGGAAGACCAGATCACCGACCGCAGCAGCCGCTTCCTCGCCGCCGAACTGGTGCGCGAGAAGATCATGCGCCAGCTCGGTGCGGAGCTTCCGTACCAGATCACCGTGGAAATCGAGGAATTCAAGCAGCAGGGTCATGTGCTGCACATCCATGCGCTGATCCTGGTCGAGCGTGACGGGCAGAAGAAGATCATCATTGGCGACAAGGGCGAGCGTATCAAACGCATCGGTTCCGAGGCGCGCAAGGACATGGAAGTGCTGTTCGACTCCAAGGTCATGCTCAACCTCTGGGTGAAGGTCAAGGGTGGCTGGTCCGACGACGAGCGCGCCTTGCGTTCGCTGGGTTACGGCGACCTGTAAGCCTCAAACCCTGCTTTTGCTCCTGTGGGAGCGGGCTTGACCCGCGATGGCGATCGCGGGGCAAGCCCGCTCCCACAAGCATTTCTGGTATCGAGAGAGCCGAATGGACCAACCCACCCCCCAACCCGCCTACGTGCTGCACAGTCGCGCCTACAAGGAAACCAGTGCGCTGGTGGACTTCCTCACCCCCCAGGGGCGGGTGCGGGCGGTGCTGCGCCGGGCGCGGGGCAAGGGTGGCAGCCTGGTGCGGCCGTTCGTGCCGCTGGAAGTCGAACTGCGCGGGCGCGGCGAACTGAAGAACGTCGGTCGCCTGGACAGCATTGGCATCGCGGCCTGGCTGCACGGTGACGCGCTGTTCAGCGGGCTCTACCTCAACGAGCTGTTGATGCGCCTGCTGCCCGCCGAGGCGCCGCACCCGGCGTTGTTCGAGCACTACACCCTGACCTTGCAGGCCCTGGCCGCCGGACGTCCGCTGGAGCCGCTGCTGCGCTCCTTCGAATGGCGCCTGCTGGACGAACTGGGTTATGCCTTCGCTTTGGACCATGACGTCAACGACAGCGTCGTTGTCGCCGAGGGGCTGTATCGCCTGCAGGTGGACGCTGGCCTGGAGCGGGTCGAGCTGTTCCAGCCTGGGCTGTTCAAGGGCAGCGAGTTGCTGGCCCTGGCCCAGGCCGACTGGGACGCGCCCGGCGCCTTGCTCGCCGCCAAGCGCCTGATGCGCCAGGCCCTGGCGGTTCACCTGGGGCCCAGGCCGCTGGTCAGCCGGGAACTGTTTCGCAAGCGCTGAGCACGACGTATGCTGTGGGGCTCAATCTTCAGGAGAGCCCCTTCGTGACTCACAGCAACCGCATGCTTCTCGGCGTCAACATCGACCACGTGGCGACCCTGCGCCAGGCCCGGGGCACCCGCTATCCGGATCCGGTCAAGGCCGCCCTGGACGCCGAGGAAGCGGGTGCCGACGGCATCACCGTGCACCTGCGCGAAGACCGCCGGCATATCCAGGAGCGCGACGTGCTGCTGCTCAAGGATGTGCTGCAGACCCGCATGAACTTCGAGATGGGCGTCACCGAAGAGATGATGGCCTTCGCCGAGAAGATCCGCCCGGCGCATATCTGCCTGGTACCGGAAACCCGCCAGGAACTGACCACCGAAGGCGGCCTCGATGTGGCCGGCCAGGAGGCACGGATCAAGGCGGCGGTCGAGCGCCTGTCGCGCACCGGCGCTGAAGTATCGCTGTTCATCGATGCCGACGAGCGGCAGATCGAGGCCTCACGTCGCGTCGGCGCACCGGCCATCGAACTGCACACGGGGCGCTACGCTGACGCCGAGACGCCGACCGAGGTGGCCGAGGAGCTCAAGCGTATTGTCGATGGCGTGGCATTTGGTGTTGGCCAGGGGCTGATCGTCAACGCCGGCCATGGCTTGCACTACCACAACGTCGAGGCCGTGGCCGCGATCAAGGGCATCAACGAACTGAACATCGGCCATGCGCTGGTGGCCCATGCGCTGTTCGTCGGCTTCAAGGCGGCGGTAGCAGAGATGAAGGCACTGATCGTCGCCGCTTCGCGCTGACCAGCGCTCTTCAGTACCGGCCCTTTCGCGGGTGAACCCGCTCCCACAGGTAATGGGCAAGCCCAAGGGCTGTTGAGATCCCTGTGGGAGCGGGTTTACCCGCGAAGAGGCCGGCGCTGGCGGTGGATCACTCGGCCTGGAAGACCAGGGTGAAGCGAGTCGGGCCCGCTGGTTGGCTTTGAACCTCCACTCGCCCCCCATGCAGCTGCATGATCGACTTGACGATCGCCAGCCCCAACCCCGTCCCGCCTTCCAATCGCGAACGCCCGGCCCCGGCCCTGTAGAACCGCTCGAACAGGTGTGGCAAGTATGTCTCGCCAATCCCCGGCCCGCGATTTTCCACCCACACGCCGATCTGGTCGCCGATTCGCTCGATGCCCACGGCCACTGGCTGACCTTCAGGGCCATGGCGAATCGCATTGCTGAGCAGGTTCGACAGCGCCCGCTGGAACATCAGCTTGTCCGCCATCGCGGTACCCCAGCCTTGCAGGTGCAGGGAGATGCCCTTGAGTTCGGCGCTGAAGGTGAACAGCTCGCTCACCCGCGCCACTTCGTCCGCCAGCGCCACGGGAACCAGGGCCACCTGGGTCTGTGGCTGGCTGACCTGGGCCAGGAACAGCATGTCGTTGATGATGCGGTTGAGCCGAGTCAGCTCCTCTACGCTGTCCTCCAGGGCTTCGCGGTACTTGTCGCCGTCACGCCCGCGGGCCAGGGTCACCTGGGCCTTGCCCATCAGGTTGCCGATGGGCGTGCGCAGTTCGTGGGCCAGATCATCGGAGAACTGCGACAGCTGGCGCACGCCCTGGTCGAGCCGGTCGAGCATGACGTTGATAGCGCGGGCCAGGTCGGCCAGTTCGACGGGCAGGCCCTCGTCCGGCAGGCGATGCGCCAGGTCCTGGGTCGAGACTTGCCCGGCGATCCGGCGAAAATGCCGCAGCGGACGCAGGCCACGCTGCACCAGCTTCCACGCGGCGATGCCGATCAGCACCAGCAGCAGCGGCAGGGCCAGCAGGGTCGAGTTCAGGTAGGCCTGCAACAGGCTGTTGTCGTCGCTGCGGTTGAGCGACATCAGCACCTTGACCGGGGTGTCGTCGCGCAGGCGCATCAGACGGCTGGCCGTGAGGATCTGATTACCATCATCGTCGCGCCAGGTATGGAAGGTCAGCTGGTTGTCGGCCTCCTGGTTCAACAGGTGCTGCGACTGCAGCGCCGGCCCCAGGCTGAGCAGGGCGGGGTGGCGGCCGTTGACGGCCAGCACGCTGAGGCTGAGGTTGTCGTGGCCCATGACCAGGTCGAGCAGGGGGTGGGCGCGGGCGCCGAGGTCGTCGCTGCGCAGATCGACGCGCAGGTTGTGTTCGACCTGCTGCATCTTGCGCGCCAGGTCCTTGCGCGCCCGGCTGTCCAGCTCATGATCGAGGGCGAATACCGCCAGGCACGCCAGCAGCAAGACCAGCGCCGCCCCCAGCAAGGTGACGGTCAGGCCCAGGCGCAGCGACAGGCTGGGGCGCTTCACGTCCGCGCCTCGAGCACGTAGCCGACGCCGCGCAGGGTGTGGATCAGCTTGTCCTCGAACGGGTCGTCGATCTTTGCCCGCAAGCGGCGGATCGACACTTCCACCACGTTGGTGTCGCAATCGAAGTTCATGTCCCACACCAGCGAGATGATCTGTGTACGCGACAGCACCTCGCCGCTCTGGCGCATCAGCAGGTGCAGCAGGGCGAACTCCTTGGCGGTCAGGTCGATGCGCTGGCCGCCGCGCCAGGCGCGGTGGCGGCCGGGGTCAAGCTCAAGGTCGGCGACTTTCAGCGTGCTCGGCTGCAGGTGCTGGTCGTTGCGTCGCAACAGGCTGCGGATACGCGCCAGCAGTTCGGGAAACTCGAAGGGCTTGAGCAGGTAGTCGTCGGCGCCCAGGTCCAGCCCCTTGACCCGGTCGGCCAGACGGCCATGGGCGGTGAGCATCATGATTCGCGTCGAAGACTCGGCGCGCAGGCGCTGCAGCACGCCCCAGCCATCGAGCCCGGGCAGGTTGACGTCGAGGATTACCAGGTCGTACGCCTGCTGGCGGGCCAGGTGCAGGCCGTCGGTGCCGGTGTGGGCGCAGTCGACCACGTAGCCGTTCTCGCGCAGGCCCTGTTGCAGGTAGTCGGCGGTGCGGGGTTCGTCCTCGATGATCAGTAGGCGCATGGTCGGGCTCTGTGTGGAAAGGGGGCGATTCTCGACCCTGTAGTGACATCAGGGTCAAGCGGCGAGGATGTTACTGGATGCGAATGGGCAAGCGGCGGGAATAACGGATTTGTAATACGCGGGTCATGTGCCTGACAGGGCCGTCGCCATCATGGGGCAAGCCCACTCCGAGAAAGCCAGCAGGATCCCGTGGGAACGGGCTTGCCCCGCGATGCGGCTCTCTTGCAAGACTGTAATGTCCGCCTCACCTTGGCGTTAGCTGCCGCTTGCGATGATGGCCCTGTCGAAACGGTTATCACGAGGCAAGCACGATGAACCTGACCAAGTACCTGCTGCTGGCGATTCTCGCCCTGGGCAGCACCAGCGTTTTCGCCGAAGGCGGCGCGGAGCGTTCGAAGCAATTCTGGCAAGCGTTCCGCGACGACCAGGCGCGCCTGTACGGCGACAAGCAGCAGGCGCTGGCCGAGCGCGAGCGCAAGGCCGAGGAAAAGGCCCGCGAACTGGCCGAGGACTGAGTACCACACACCTGCGCCGCGACAGCTCCTCGCCGCTGGTGAACCTGGGCGCCCGAATGGGCGCCTTTTTTATTTGCGTGCCAGCAATGTGGCGCGGCGCGGGGCCGGCAGGCCCTCGACGGTCTTGCCGTGGTCGTTCGGGTCGAGGAAGTCGCCCAGCGACTGGTAGCGCATCCACTCGGTGCTGCGCTGCTCCTCGACGCTGGTGACACTGACATCGACGCAGCGCACATCACTGAAGCCGGCGCGGCGCAACCAGAGCTCCAGGGCCGGCACCGACGGCAGGAACCAGACGTTGCGCATCTGCGCGTAGCGGTCCTCGGGTACCAGCACCTGGTTTTCGTCACCCTCGATCACCAGGGTTTCCAGCACCAGTTCACCGCCCTTGACCAGGCAGTCCTTGAGCGCCAGCAGGTGCTCGATGGGCGAGCGGCGGTGGTAGAACACGCCCATGGAGAACACGGTGTCGAAGCCTTCGAGGTTGGCCGGCAGCTCTTCGAGGGCGAATGGCAGGTGCCAGGCCGGCAGTTCAGGCAGGTACTGCTGCACGGCCTGGAACTGGCAGAAGAACAGCCAGTTGGGGTCTACGCCGATGACCATGTCGGCGCCGGCGCCGAGCATGCGCCATTGGTAATAGCCATTGCCGCAGCCCACGTCGAGCACGCGCTTGCCCTTGAGGTCCAGATGCGGGCCGACCCGCGACCATTTCCAGTCCGAGCGCCACTCGGTATCGACATGCACGCCGAACAGGTCGAACGGGCCCTTGCGCCAGGGTGACAGGCCCATCAGGGCCTGACGCATCTGCGCGCGGGTGGCGTCGTCGCAGGCGCAGTCCAGGCGCAGGCCGTCGACCAGGTCGATTTCGCTGGGGGTCAGCTGCGGTAGTGCCTCGAGGGCGCCGCGCCAGCGGTCGAGGTCGCCGTGGCCCTTTTCCAGCTTGGCTTCGAGTTGCGCCTGCAAGCCCTGGGACCAGGTGGCAAGGGGCGTGCCCGCCAGGCGGCGGACAAGGGGAGACAGATCGATCATGGCAGGGCTATCAGCGAGGCGAAGTTGAGGCATTGGAACCAGGGCACGACCTTGGAGAAGCCGGCGGCGCGCAGGCGCTGCTCATGGGTTTCCAGGGTGTCGGGCTTCATCACGTTCTCGATGGCGCTGCGTTTCTGGGCGATTTCCAGTTCGCTGTAGCCATTGGCACGCTTGAAGTCCAGGTGCAGTTCGTTGAGCAGGTCCTGATCCTGCGCGTCGGTGAAGCGCAGTTTTTCCGAGAGGATCAGCGCACCGCCCGGCAACAGGGCCTGGCGGATGCGGCCCAGAAGCTCCAGGCGCTGCTCGGGGACGACGAACTGCAGGGTGAAGTTCATCGCCACCACCGAGGCGGGCTCGAAGGGCAGGGCGAGGATGTCGGCCTCCAGCACCTGCACCGGCAGCAACTCCTGGAACATCGAGTCCTGGGCGGTGAGGTACTGGCGGCAGCGCTCGACCATGGCCGCGGAATTGTCTACCGCGATGACCCGGCAGCCGTCCGTGCGCACATGGCGACGCAGCGCCTGGGTCACCGCGCCCAGCGAGGCGCCGAGGTCATACAGCGCGGAGTTCGGCTGGGCGAAGCGCGCGGCCAGCACGCCGAGGTTCTCGACAATGGTCGGGTAACCGGGCACCGAGCGCTTGATCATGTCCGGGAACACCTGCACCACGTCTTCGTTGAAGACGAAGTCGGGCACCTGCTCCAGGGGTTGGGCGAAAAGGCGGTCGGGTTGTTTGCTCACGGGTGGGTCCAGGCAGCTGGCAATCTACAGGGGCGGCATTCTAGCCAAACCACGGCAAGCTTGCATGACTCACTGACCGGCGCCGTCCGCTCACTTCACCCGGATGGCGCAATCGAAGGTCTGCACCGGCCGCACTTCGGGGGCCCAGGGCTGCTGGTAGACCAGGATCAGGTGGCCCTCACCTGCGGCCTTGGCCTGGAAGCGCCAGGAAGAAAGCCCACCGCTGCCGACGATGCCGGCCTGTTCCGGGGAGCTGTACACCTCGGGGCCGAGGCTGCGCAGGATCTCCGGAGCCGGGTTCTGCAGCAGCCAGCGGTAGCCGGTGGTGGGGTTGCTGGGCAGGGTGAGCGTCATGGTCTGGCCGACGACCAGGCGCGTGGGGCATTCGCTTTCGCCGTCCAGTTCGACGGTGCGTTGCGGTTGCTGGGCGCAGGCGGTGAGCAGGGCCAGGCCCAGGGGAACGAGCAGACGAGGGGCGGACATGGTGGCTCCTGAGGCTGAAGTTGCCTGAGGATAACCGAAGCAGATGGAAGTTTGTGATGGCAGTGTTGGCGTCTCATTGCCATGCACGAGCCCTGTAGGAGCGGCCTTGCGTCGCGAAAGGGGTGCGAAGCACCCCCAGGGTCTCTGGCCTACTTTGAAATAGCCGGGGCCGCTGTGCGGCCCTATCGCGACACAAGGCCGCTCCTACAGTGGCCCGGCTGGGCGTTCAGAACAGCACTTTCGCCACGTCGGCAAAGCGCTTGGCGAAATGCACGGTCAAGCCGTCCTTCAGGTACTCCGGCAACTCCTCGAAATCGCCGCGGTTGGCCTCCGGCAGGATCAGTTCGAAGATCTTCTGCCGGCGCGCCGCGATCACCTTCTCGCGCACCCCGCCGATCGGCAGTACCTGGCCGGTCAGGGTCAGTTCGCCGGTCATCGCCACGCCTTTCTTCGGCGCCTGGTCCCGGGCCAGCGACAGCAGGGCGCTGGCCATGGTCACGCCGGCGCTGGGGCCATCCTTGGGCGTCGCGCCTTCAGGGACATGCAGGTGGATGAAGGCCTCGTCGAAATAGCCGGGCGTGCCGCCGAACTGCTTGAGGTTCGAGCTGACATAGCTGTAGGCGATTTCCGCCGATTCCTTCATCACATCACCCAGCTTGCCGGTGAGCTTGAGGCCGCGGCCGAGGGTGTGGATGCGCGTGGCCTCGATCGGCAGGGTGGCGCCGCCCATGCTGGTCCAGGCAAGACCTGTGATCACGCCCTTGCCGGCCAGTACCTGCTCGCTGCGAAACACCGGCATGCCCAGGGCGGGCTCGAGGTCCTTGGTGCCGATCTTGAGCTTGGCCTGCGGATCCTCCAGCAGCTTGACCACCGACTTGCGCACCAGCTTGCCCAGCTGTTTCTCCAGCTGGCGCACACCGGCTTCGCGGGCATAACCTTCGATCACCGCGCGCAGCGCGGCGTCGTTGATGCTCAGGCTGGCCTTGGCCACGCCGGCCTTGTCCAGCTGCTTGGGCCACAGGTGGCGCTTGGCGATGGCGAGCTTTTCCTCGGTGATGTAGCCGGACAGGCGGATCACTTCCATGCGGTCGAGCAACGGGCCGGGGATCGAGTCGAGGGTGTTGGCGGTGCAGACGAACAGCACCTTGGACAGGTCCAGGCGCAGGTCCAGGTAATGGTCGAGGAAGTCGACGTTCTGCTCGGGGTCGAGGGTCTCCAGCAGTGCCGAGGCCGGGTCGCCCTGGTAGCTCTGGCCCATCTTGTCGATCTCGTCGAGCATGATCACCGGGTTCATCACCTCGACTTCCTTCAGCGCCTGCACCAGCTTGCCCGGCTGTGCGCCGATGTAGGTGCGGCGGTGGCCCTTGATCTCGGCCTCGTCGCGCATGCCGCCGACACTGAAGCGGTAGAACGGCCGGCCCAGGGATTCGGCGATGGACTTGCCGATGCTGGTCTTGCCCACGCCCGGCGGACCCACCAGCAGCACGATGGAGCCACTGATCTCACCTTTCCAGGCGCCCACGGCGAGGAACTCGAGGATGCGCTCCTTGATGTCGTCCAGGCCCGCGTGGTGACGGTCGAGTACCTTGCGCGCGTGCTTGAGGTCGAGCTTGTCCTTGCCGTACACGCCCCAAGGCAGGGCCGTGGCCCATTCCAGGTAGTTGCGGGTGACGGCGTACTCCGGCGAGCCGGTTTCGAGGATGGCCAGCTTGCCCATCTCCTCGTCGATGCGTTTTTTCGCCTGGTCAGGCAGGGTCTTGCCCTCCAGGCGCTGCTGGAACTGCTCCAGGTCGGCGCTGCGGTCGTCCTTGGTCAGGCCCAGCTCCTGCTGGATGACCTTGAGCTGTTCCTTGAGGAAGAACTCGCGCTGGTGCTCGCCGATCTGCCGGTTTACCTCGGCGGATATCTCGTTCTGCAGCCGGGCCACCTCGACTTCCTTGCGCAGCATCGGCAGGACCTTTTCCATGCGCTTGAGCATGGGCACGCAGTCGAGCACTTCCTGCAGCTGGTTGCCGGTGGCCGAGGTGAGGGCGGCGGCGAAGTCGGTCAGCGGTGACGGGTCGTTGGGGCTGAAGCGGTTGAGGTAGTTCTTCAGCTCTTCGCTGTACAGTGGGTTGAGCGGCAGCAGTTCCTTGATCGCGTTGATCAGGGCCATGCCGTAGGCCTTGACCTCGTCGGTGGGTTCCGCCGGCTGGCGTGGGTAGTCGACTTCCACCAGGTAGGGCGGACGATGGTGCTTGAGCCAGGTGCGGATGCGCACCCGGGTCAGGCCCTGGGCGACGAACTGCAGCTTGCCACCTTCGCGGCTGGCGTGGTGCACCTTCACCAGGGTGCCGTACTCGGGCAGGGCCTTGGTGTCGAAGTGGCGGTGGTCTTCCGGCGGGGTGTCCATGAAGAACAGCGCCAGGGAGTGGTGCGGGGTCTTGGCGACCAGGTCGAGGGTTTCGGCCCAGGGTTCTTCGTTGACGATCACCGGCAGCACTTGCGCGGGGAAGAACGGGCGGTTGTGGATCGGGATTACGTAGACCTTGTCCGGCAGCTGCTGGCCGGGCAGGGCGAGGTGGTGGCCGGGGGCGGCCGAGGGATCGAGGTGTTCGACTTCGCTGTGTTCGTCGGGATGTTCCGGGAAATCCTGCTGGTCGCTCATGGGGCACCTGCGTGAATGGCTATGGTGCTTAGATGGGGCAGGGGAGGATGGGTTTCAATGGTAGACGAACGGGGTGAAACCATCGCGGGGCAAGTCGGGGCGCCGAACCGCCGCTCCCACGAGCCCCATACAGGCTGCGTGGGAGCGGCGGTTCGGCGCCTCGACTTGCCCCGCGATGAGGCTTACTCGGCCAGTTTGTAAGCGATGATGTAATCACCCATGCGGGTGCCCAGCGAGCCATGGCCGCCGGCGGTCACCAGCACGTACTGCTTGCCGTCCTTGCCGGTGTAGGTCATCGGCGTGGCCTGGCCGCCTGCCGGCAGGCGGCCCTTCCACAGCTCCTGGCCGTTCTTCACGTCATAGGCGCGCAGGTACTGGTCCAGGGTGCCGCTGAGGAAGCCCACGCCACCGGCGGTGACAATCGAGCCACCCATGCTCGGCACGCCCACCGGCATGCCGATCGGCACCGGGGTGCTGTCGCGGGTGGTGCCGTTCTTGTGCTTCCACACTACCTTGTTGGTGAACAGGTCGATGGCCGCCACATAGCCCCAGGCTGGCGCCTGGCACGGGATACCGAGCGGCGACATGAACGGGTGCATGGTCACCGCGTACGGCGCGCCGGCGTTCGGCTGCACGCCGCTGGTCTCGCTTTCGCGCTTGCTGCCTTCGGCCACCTGCTCGCGCGGGATCATCTTCGACACGAAGGCCATGTAGTTCGGCGAGGTGAAGAGGATCTGGCGCACCGGGTCGACCGACACGCTGCCCCAGTTGAACACGCCGACGTTGCCCGGGTAGACCAGGCTGCCCTGCTCGGACGGCGGGGTGTACTGGCCTTCGTAGCGCAGGCTGCGGAACTGGATGCGGCAGAGCATCTGGTCGAACGGCGTGGCGCCCCACATGGCCTGTTCGGTCAGCTCGGGGCCGAGCAGGTTGAGGTCGGAGCGGGCCTGGGTCGGCGCGGTGTGGTCGCCTTTCACGGCGCCCTGCGGTACCGGGATCTCGCGAATCGGCACGATCGGCGTGCCGTCGCGGCGGTCGAGCACGTACAGGCTGCCTTGCTTGGTCGGCACGATGACCGCCGGCTTGACGCCGTCATCGGTCTTCAGGTGAACCAGGGTCGGCTGGCTGCCGACGTCCATGTCCCACAGGTCGTGGTGGGTGAACTGGTAGTTCCAGCGCGCCTTGCCGGTGGCCAGGTCCAGGGCGACGATGCCGGCGCTGTACTTCTCCGCGCCCGGGGTACGGTCGGCGCCCCACTGGTCGGGGGTCTGGTTGCCCAGCGGCAGGTAGATCATGCCGAGGTCTTCATCGACGCTGGCGATCGACCACATGTTGGCCGAGTTGCGGCTGTAGAACTTGCCGTCGGCCAGGGGCTTGGTGTCGTCCGGGTTGTTGCTGTCCCAGTTCCACACCAGGTGGCCGTCGTGCACGTCGTAGGCGCGGATCACGCCGGACGGCTCGTTGGTCGATTCGTTGTCGGTGACGTGGCCACCGATGATCACCAGGCTGCGGGTGATCGCCGCCGGCGAGGTGGAGTAGTAGCCACCGGCGGTGAACGGGCCGATACCGCGGGTCAGGTCGATCACGCCCTGGTTGGCGAAGCCTTCGCAGACCTTGCCGGTGTCGGCGTTGATGGCGATCAGGCGGGCGTCGGCGGTGGGCAGGTAAAGACGGCGCGGGCAGGCCTGGGCCACGGCCTGGCCTGCGTCGGTGATCTTCGGCGCGGGGCTGCCGTCACGGCTGACGTAGCTGTTCTCGTCATAGTACGAGACGCCGCGGCAGGTCATGTGGGCGAAGCCCTTGAAGGTGCCGGTGGGGCTCTTGACCTGTGGGTCGTAGCGCCAGATCTCGGCGCCGGTGTCCGGGTCCAGGGCCAGCAGGCGGCTGTGGGCGGTGCAGGCATAGAGCATGCCGTTGACCTTCAGCGGGGTGTTCTGGTTGGTCAGCTCCACTGGGTCGTTTTCAGTCGGCAGGTCGCCGGTGCGGATGCGCCAGGCCTCTTCCAGGCGGTAGGCGTTCTGCGGGGTGATCTGGCGCAGCGGCGAGTAGCGGTCGCCGTGCTCGGTGCGGCCGTAGGCCTGCCATTCACCGTCCGGCATGGCCGGGGCGGCGCTGCCCATCTCGCTGTTGTCGCGGGTGAACTCGCCACGGATCTCGCCCGGGTGGGTGAACTGGCTGGCCACGGCGGTGGCGCCGGAGGCGACCACGGCGACGCTGAGCAGGGCGGTGTTGACCTTCGACGCCGGGCCGACCAGCGGGCGGCGCGCCCACGGCAGCAGCAGGACCACGCCGATGGCGAACCAGATGGCCAGGCGTGGCACCAGCTGCCACCAGTCCAGGCCGACTTCCAGCAGCGCCCAGGCGGTGCTGCCCAGCAGCACCAGGCCATACAGGCCCAGGGCGATACGGCGCTTGGCCAGCAGCAGGATGCCGGACAGGGCGAAGCCGATACCGGCAATCAGGTAGTAAAGCGAGCCACCCAACTGGCTCAGCTTGATGCCGCCGGCCAGCAGGGCCAGGCCCATCAGCAGCAGCAATACGCCCATCAGGCGCGGTAGCCAGCGGGTTCCATTCTTGGCACCGTCAGTGCTCATCGTCTGTTCTCCGTAGTGTGAAAGGGTCGGGTTAGAAACTGCTCTGGATCTTCAGGCCACCGATCAGGGCGTCGTCGACCCGCGACACCCCGCCCGGATGGCGGATGTACTGCAGGTTCGGACGCACGGTGAGCCAGTCGGCCAGGTGGATGCCGTAATAGAGTTCGGCGCTGTACTCGGTGTCCTGCACGGGCAGGAAGCCGGGGTTGTCGTAGTCGTCCAGGCCGTTGGCCTGGTTGATGAGGCGGGCGTTCTTGCGGTAGCCGGGATTGACGTGCACGCGGGCCAGGGCGAAACCGATGTCGTCCTTGGCGCGGGCATCGAAGGGCCCCTTGTAAACCACACCTGCCTGCACATAGTTGTCGATGGCATTGGTCTTCTTGTCGTGCACCGTGGCATTGGCGAACAGGCTCAGGCCACGCGACTGGTCCGAGGCCAGCGCGGTCACCTGCTGCTGGGCGCCCAGCCACAGGCCATGCTTGCTCGAGCTGCTGCGGTAGGCGGCGCCGCTGATGGCGGCTGGCGCGCCGTTGCTGTCCTTGAGTACATCCTGTGCCTTGGCATTACTGTAGTAGTAGCCGGCGCGATATTCCCCTTTCAGGCCATTGACCCGTGGGCTCCAGACCAGTTCGATCGGCATCACCGCGCCCTGGGTGCCGCTGCCGCTGAGCTTGAAGCCGTTGCCGCTCTCGAGGTTGGAGGGGTTCTGCTCGAACACGCCGACCTGGGCGTAGAGTTCGTCGTTCAGGTTGTAGCGCACGCGCAGGGCCCACTGGCTGACCGGCCAGTTGTACCAGATGCCACCGACCCAGTTGCCCACTTGCGAGCCGCAGAAGGCCAGGTTCTGGAAGGCGCAGGGGAAGCTGTTGAAGTCCTCGCCTTCGCCGAAGCGGCCGAATTTCACATCCAGCGCGCCATCGAAGTATTTCTGCTTGATCCACATCTGCGTCAGTCGCCAGGTCTCGCCACGGCCCCAGACTTCCTGGGCCGAGGTGAAACCGCCGACGCGCGGGTCGTTGATGCGGTCGTTGCTGATGTTGTCGCCGTGGCGTTCGGTGACGGTCAGCTGGAACTCGGTGTCGTGCCAGCCGAGGATCTTCTGCAGGTCCATGTTCACGCCGAAGGTGAACTGGTCGCTGTAGCGTGCCGCGCGGTCATGGCTGTAGCCGCCGTGCAGGTTGCTGCCCATCTCGCCGGTGTAGCCGAGGGTGAAGTCGTAGCCTTTCTCCAGCAGCTCGCTGCGGGTCCCGCCCCAGTCGCCGAGCATCCACGGCGAGTCCTTGGCGAACATCTCGCTGGCGCTGGTGGTGGGGGACAGGGCGCCGAGCAGGGTGGCGAGGGCGAGGCCGGAGTAGCGGGTATTGGGCAGCTGGAGCATGAGATAGCGCTATCTTTTGATTGTTGAGGAAACGGCAAGCGCAACGAAGTGCGAGATCTTCGAAGGGAAATGACTGCGTTGGGAAACGAGTGAAGCGATTCAGCTTGCGGCGGGGAGGATATAGGGGAAGTTGTAAGAAAAAAAGACAAAATGTCGCAGGGGATTGTTGCTGATGGGGTAACAGTTCGAAGTGCCGGGCCAATGTGGGAGCGGGTTTACCCGCGAATGCAATGTTGAATCCACTACCGCATTCGCGGGTAAACCCGCTCCCACAGAGGAACCTTAGAAGGAAGTACGCAGCCCTACCTGCACACTACGCCCCGGCGCCGGCGCGATATCGCGCAGGATCGAGCTGGCATAGCGCACGGTCTGGTCGGTGAGGTTATCGCCGCGCACGAAGGCCAGCCATTCACTCTGGCCGATGTCGAAGCGATACCCCAGGCTGGCGCCGAGGGTAGTGTAACCGTCTGTGCGGGTCTCGTTGGCCGGTTTGCGCTGCTGTGACGCGGCGTGCTGTACATCGACCCGCGCCTGCCAGCGGTCCAGCTCCCAGACCAGGCCACTGTTCAGGCGCAGCGGGGCGATGCGCGGCAGCGGCTCGCCGCTGTCGAGGTTCTTGGCCCGGGTGTAGTCGCCGGACAGTTCCAGGGCGAAGCTGCCGTAGCGGTTTTCCAGCAGTTGCCAGCGGTCCTGGGCCTCGATGCCGTAGAAGCGTGCCCGCACGCCCTGGTAGGCATACTCGGGGATATCGCCGTGGTCGTGATCGTGGTCATGATCGTCATGGTCGTGATCATGGCCTTCACGCAGGTTGCCGGTGCCGATCAGGCCGATGTAGTTGCGAAAGTGGCTGTAGAACACGCCGACGCTGCCCTTGTGTGTGCCGTTGTCGAAGCGCAGGGCCAGGTCGGTGGAGATGGCCTTTTCCTTGTTCAGGTTCGGATCACCGATCTCGTAGGCGCCGGTGGCCACGTGGGCACCGTTGGCGTACAGCTCGTAGAAGGTCGGCGCGCGCTCGGTGTAGCCGAGGTTGGCGGCCAGCGACCAGACCGGGTCGAGCTGGTACACCGCGCCCGAGGACAGGCTGAAGGCGTTGAAGCTGCTGGCGCTGTCGGCGCCGGCGAAATTCTCGTTGCCCTTGGCGTCCGGATCGACCCGGGTGTGTTCCAGGCGCGCGCCCAGGCTCAGGTTCAGGCGTTCGCTGGCCTGCCATTGCTCGAGCAGGAACAGCGCCAGGCTGTCGGTGTCGGTGTGCGGGACAAAGGCTTCCTCGCCCAGCGCGGAGAATTCGTTGCGGCTGACCTGGGCGCCGATCACCCCCTCGACCGGGCCCAGCGGCTGGTGACGGGCCTCGATGCGCGCCTCGTAGCCCTTGTTCTTGAAGGTGGTGTGCACCTCGCCGCTTTCGATCTCGCGGTGCTGGTAGTCGGTGTAGCCGGCATCGACCTTGACCGAGCTGAACGGCCCGTCGAGGTCGCGCAGTTCCGAGGCGAAGCCGTAGTGGTCCTGCTGCATGTCCAGGCGCACGCCGGGCTCGGCCACCGAGCCGTAGTTGCTGTCGTAGCGGCTGTAGGACAGGCCGGTGTAGCCATGGTCCCAATGGTAGGAACCGCCGATCGCACCGCCGTCCTGACGCCCATCGCTGTTTTTCAGGCGATGCTTGCTGCCGGGCTCGTCGGCATCGCGAACCTTCGAGCTGCGGGCGTAGCCGGGGATGCGCAGGTCGTTGAACTGGCGGCTGTTGGCGTCCAGGTGCAGGGCGAAGGCACCGTTGCCGGCCTCCAGCTTGCCGGCGCTGCTGCGGGTGGTGTCGGCGCCGCCGTAGCGCAGCTCGCCCGCGCCGTGGATGCCGTCGATGGGCGAGTCGGGGATGCGGTTGTCGAAGGTGTTGACCACGCCGCCGATGGCGTTGCCGCCATACAGCAGGGCGGCCGGGCCGCGGACGATCTCGACTCGCTCGACGGTCACCGGGTCCAGTGGCACGGCGTGGTCGTAGGACAGCGACGAGGCGTCCAGGGCGCCGACGCCGTTGCGCAGGATACGGATACGGTCGCCGTCCAGTCCGCGGATCACCGGGCGGCTGGCGCCGGGGCCGAACCAGGTGGAGGCGACGCCAGGCTGTTTGTTGAGGGTTTCACCGAGGCTGCCGTGCTGCTGTTGCAGCAGGTCGTCGCCTTCGAGGACGGTACTGGGCGCGGCCAGCTGGGCGTTGCCCAGCGGGTTGGCGGTGATCACCTGGGGTTGCAGTTCGACGGCCTGGCTGGAGGTGGAGGCCAGCCAGAGCGCGACGGCAAGGGGAGAGAGGTACAGCGGCGTGTGACGCATGGGGATGTGGCGTTCCTTGGCAGTATTGTAATTGGTTACTTTATAACATTTCATCACAAGCTGTTTGCCACTGGCCAGTACTTTGTGAGGTGGCGCGTTTACCCTGTAGGAGCGGCCTTGCGCCGCGAAAGGGGCGCAAAGCGGCCCCAGGATCGTGGCCATGGCATAGATCGCCGGGGCTGCTTTGCAGCCCTTTCGCGGCACAAGGCCGCTCCTACAGGCAGGCTGCAGATGCCACTACCCCACTACACTCGTGTAAGGTGCGCACCTTCCCGAACCTGGAGCACTGGCATGAGCACGGCCAATCACAACGCGCTGCACGGCAAGACCCTCGAGCAGATCCTCACCGAGCTGGTGGCGCACTACCAATGGCAAGGCCTGGCCGAGCGCGTCGACATCCGCTGCTTCAAGAGCGACCCGAGCATCAAGTCGAGCCTGACCTTCCTGCGCAAGACCCCGTGGGCACGGGAAAAGGTCGAGCAGCTGTATGTGAAGCTGCAGCGCAAAGGCTGATGGCGCGCCGCCCCTGGCTGACCCTGGCGGCCGTCCTCGGCTGGACCGGCCTGGCGATCCAGTTGTACCTGGTGCTGCTGGCGCGCTGGCAGGAGCAGGCCAGCCTGATCGGCGGGCTGGTCAACCTGTTCTGTTATTTCACCGTATTGAGCAACACACTGGTGGCCACCGTGCTCAGCCAGGCCGCGTTCGGCCGCGAGTCGGCGGCCAGGCGCTGGTTCCTGTCGCCGGCGGTGAGCGCGTGCATCGCCGCGAGCATCCTGCTGGTGGCGCTGGCCTACAGCCTGTTGCTGCGCCACCTGTGGCAGCCCCAGGGCTGGCAGTGGCTGGCGGACGAACTGCTGCACGATGTGATGCCGCTGGTGTTCGTCCTGTACTGGTGGCTGGAGGTGCCCAAGGGGCGGTTGCGGCTCTGGCACCTGGCGGCCTGGACGTTGTACCCGGCGCTGTATTTCGCCTTCGTGCTGTTGCGCGGGCATGAGATCGGGGTCTATCCCTACCCGTTCATCGATGTGGCACGGTTGGGATATGGGCAGGTGCTGGGCAATGCCCTGATGGTGCTGGCGGGGTTCTGGGGGATCGGGTTGGTATTGTTGGGGTTGGATCGCTGGCGCAGGCTGTCGTGAGGTTGCCGATATGCAACCCGTGTAGGAGCGGCCTTGTGCCGCGAAAGGGCCGCGCAGCGGCCCCAGCAATTTCTGACCTGGCGCTGAGACCCCGGGGCCGCTGCGCGGCCCTTTCGCGGCACAAGGCCGCTCCTACACCGGGGTGTGCAGATTCTGATCATTCGTTGTCGACGGTACCGTCAGCTCGCCAGTAAGCCGCTGCCTTGAGGGCATCCTCGGGCACGCCTTTCTCCAGCAGCAGCGCCTTGGCCTGGCGGGTCAGTGCCTTCTCCAGTGCCACCCAGCCATACAACCGGCCCTGGGGCAACGCCAGGTGCTTGACCCGTTCCAGCACATCTTCCTGGTGCCGGCGCACCCAGATCACCTCGACCTGGGCCTTGCTCGTCAGCGCCTGGCGCTCCTGCTCGTCCTCGATCTGGATCACCGCCAGCACCTGGCGGCCCGCCGGCAGTTCCTCCAGGCGCCGGGCAATGGCCGGGATCGCCGTCTCGTCGCCGATCAGCAGGTAGCTGTCGAAGATATCCGGCACCACCATCGAGGCCCGCGGGCCGGCGATGTCCAGGGTCTGGCCAGGCGCGGCCTGGGCTGCCCAGGTAGAGGCGGGGCCGTCGCCATGCAGGACGAAATCGATATCCAGCTGGTTGTTCACCAGGTCGATGCGCCGTGGCGTGTATTCGCGCATGGTCGGCCGGGCGCCGCCGTCGCGGCCCAGGTGGCGCGCGTCGATGGCCTGCTGCTCTTCGGGCGTGCAGGCGAACAGCAGCTTGATGTGGTCGTCCGTGCCGACACTGGTGAAGCCGGCCAGCTCCGCGCCACCGAGGGTGATGCGGCGCATGCGTGGGGTGAGGTCGGTGACCCGCAGCACTTCGAGGCGGCGCTGGCGGATCTCGTGGTTGACGCGATGAATGCTGTCGCTCATGGGGTGTTCTCCGTAACAGGGGTGGCCGGCCCGGAGGCGATGGCCTTGGCGGTGTCGTTGAGCAGGTTGCGCACCCGCTCGATCTCTTCGCTGGTCCAGCGGCCACTGTGCATGTGCAGGGCGTGGCGCAGGTTGCCGACGGCTTCGTGGATTTCCGGCGGCCGGTCGTGGCCGCGCAGTGCGCGCTTGCTCACCTCGATGCGCATGCGCACGCCGTCGAGGGCGACGGCCTGTTCCTGCAGGGCACTGCGGCCGGCATCGGTGATGGCGTAGAGGCGCTTGCTGCCCTGGATGGCGCCGGTGACCAGCTCGGCTTCCTCGAGGTAGCTGAGGGTGGGGTAGATCACCCCGGGGCTGGGGCTGTAGCTGCCGTCGAAGAGGGTCTCGATCTGGCGGATCAGGTCGTAGCCGTGGCCGGGTTGCTCGGCCAGCATCGACAGCATCAGCAGCTTCAGGTCGCCCGGGGCGAACACCCGCGGGCCACGCTCGCCGCGGCCGGGGCGGCGTTCGAAGGGGTCGTGGTCGCGCATGGGGAAGGGCTCCGTCTGTTTAGATATATCGTAAGATATTACTCAAGATATATCTAAAGACAAGCCTTCAAATGCAGATGATTATCATCTAATTTCTTGATGGTTCAGGACTGGCCCGTCACCTGCGGCGCCTTGCAGGCGGTGGGGTTGCCCGGCTCCAGGTACGGCATGAGGATCGGCGCCATGCCCTTGAGCACCTGAACCGGCAGCGCCGAGGTGAACTTGAAGGCTTCTGCCGAGCGCCCCGGGACGAACGCGGTGAGGGTGCCGAAGTGGTTGTCGCCGAGGAAGAACACGAAGGTCGCGGTGCGGTTCAGCGAACGCGAGCCGATCAACCGGCCGCCGGCGCCGAAGCTTTCGATGCGGTTGTCGCCGGTGCCGGTCTTGCCGCCCATCACCAGCGGGGTGCCGTCGTGCAGCTTGAAGCTGCCGGAGATGCGCCGCGCGGTGCCGGCGTCGACCACCTGCGACATGGCGCCCTTGAGCGCCCGGGCGACTTCCACTGGGAGGATCCGCTGGCCACGGTCCGGGTCGCTGATCAGCTGCGTCTCATAGGGGGTGTTCTGGGCGAAGTGCAGGGTGTCGATGCGCAGCGTGGGCAGGCGCACGCCGTCGTTCTGGATGATCCCGACCAGTTCGGACAGCGCGGCCGGGCGGTCGCCGGAGCTGCCAATGGCGGTGGCCAGCGACGGCACCAGGTGATCGAACGGGTAGCCGACGCGCTTCCAGCGCTGGTGGATATCGGTGAACGCCTCGATCTCGACCATGGTGCGGATGCGGCTGTCGCGGGCGCCCTGGTGGCGGCTCTTGAACAGCCAGCTGTAGACCTCTTGGCGCTCGAAGCGGCTGGCGTTGAGGGCGTCCTTGAGCGAGGCGCCGGGGTTCTTCAGCAGGTAGCCGAGCAGCCACAGGTCCAGCGGGTGGACCTTGGCGATATAGCCCTGGTCGGGCAGGTCGTACTTGCCCGGGCCGTAGGCTTCGTACATCTCCGCCAGGCGGCCGTCGGTGAGCTTGGCCATGGCCTTCTTGTCTTCCTTGCTGTGGGCGCGGACGAAAGCGTTGAAGGTCTCCTGGCCGGCCTCGGGGAACAGGTAGCGGTGTACCGCGGCCAGGCGCTGCGGGGTCACGCGCATGCTGTCGAGGAAGGTGTCCAGGCGCTGCTGCGAGGTCTTGCGCTGGTACTTCTTCCAGAAACGCATGGTGTAGTTGGAGCCTTCGCGGTCGGCGAAGCGCGCCAGGTATTCCTGGCGGCGCGGGTCGCTGTCGTCCCGGAGCAGTGGTTCGCGGTTGAACGGCTGCTGGTAGGTGACGTAGCGCACGATGTCGCGCATCAGGCGGATGAACGGCAGGTTGATCGACTCGCGCAGGGCATCCTTGAGGGTCGGGTTGCGGTTGTTGTCTTCCTTGCGGAAGTTGTTGAACACATGCATGCCGCCACCGGTGAAGAAGGCCTCGCCGGTGTTGGCCGAGTACTTGCGTTCGAGCGCCGCGTCGAGCATGGCGTCCAGGCTCTGGTTCTTGCTGTTCTGCATCAGCCATTCCAGCGACCACTGGGTGAGGCGGTCGAGTTCGGCCACCGGGACCTTCTTCAGCTCGGCTGCCGGCTTGCCGGCGTACTTGTCGTGCAGCTCGGCGATGATTTCCAGGTAGGTGGTCAGCACCCGCAGCTTGGCGGTGGAGCCCAGTTCGAGCTTGCTGCCTTCGTTGATGTCGAAGGGCTGGTTGGTGCTGTCGGTCTGCACCCGCACCCGCGAGCCGTCGGCGGTGCGTTCGAACAGGGTGAAGCTGTAGCTCACCTGGTCGGTGGTCTTGGCGGTGAGCAGGCGTTCGCCGATCAGGCCGATCTGCGCGGCGAACTCCGGGTCGGCGAGGTTCTTCAGGTACTGGCTGACCTGCACCTGCAGGTCGGCCTGCAGGGTGCTGGTGGCCGACAGGTCGAGGCGGTCGAGGTCGTACAGCGGCCGATTGAGCATGGCCGCCAGGCGATTGCGGGCCAAGCTGATGCCTTTGTTGGTGATGATCGGCACGATGGTCGGTTGGGCCACCCAATCGCGGTACACCGCCTTGCTGGCCAGGGCGGCGTCGGCCAGGGGGCGCTCGATGATGCCGTTTGCCGCCAGCACGCGGATGTGTGAGTCGGTGAGCTCGGCCAGCTCGATGCGGCCCTTGGACAGGTAGTGCGAAGGGCGGCGCTGGGCGATCATCAGCGACAGCACCTGACGCAGGGCCAGGCCGCGCTCGCCCATGCTTTTTTCGTCGCTGGCGGTGGAGGTGAGGGCCTGGTTGACCTGGTCGAAGTCGGCACCGTACCACACCCGCAGACCCTCGGCCATGCCGTGCACCTCGCCGTGACCGGGTACCGCCGACAGCGGCACGCTGTTGAGGTAGTCGCGCACGATGCGTTCGCGGGCCTCGGTGGTGTCCGGGCCGCCCTGGTAGGCGCGCACGCTGGCGGAAATCATCTGGCGGATCTTCTCGGCGCCCGAGACGGTCAGCCCGTCCGGCGAGTGCCGGTATTTCTCCAATTGGGTGGCCAGGGTGCTGCCGCCGGCCGACTGCCCGGGCAGGGCCAGGTACTTGGCCACCTGGCTGTAGGCGGCCTTGGCGAAGCGCGGCCAGTCCACCGCCGGGTTGTTCTGCGGGTCCTTCGGGTCGAGCAGGTCGCGGTTCTCGATGAACAGCAGGCTGTTGACCATCACCGGCGGAATCGCCGCGAAGTTCGGGTACAGGTGCTGCGGGTAGTTGTACTGGTAGAGCATGTCGCCGCGGCAGTCGGTGATCGACAGGCCGGCCTGGATCTTCTCCACGTAGGGCACGAACAGGCCGTGATCGATGTAGTTCATCAGCGCCGGGGAGAAGCGCACCTGCTGGTTGATCAGGTAGTCGCGCTTGAGCAGCCGCGGCAGGAACTCGCCCAGGGCGCTGTAGCCCAGGCGCCTGTCGAAGGGGCCCTCGCCCGGGTAGACGATGGCGTCGCTCGGGCCGGGCTCCAGGGCGTAGGTGAGGGTGCCGGCCAGGCGGCTGAACTCGCGCGATTGCAGGCGTGAGGTCTGGAACTCGTCGTAGGCTGCCAGGCCCACCGCGACCAGGCCGATCAGCAGGATGAGCAGGATCAGGCGCCACCACAGGCGGCGCTGACGTGGGGTCTTGGGCAAGGGGGCTTCAGCCTGAGGTGCTTTGGGTGCTTCCGTTCCGGTTGGTTCCGATTGCCACAGTGCGCCCATAGTCTTAAGTCCGGCCAAGTGTTTTCGCGTTACTTGTCTGAAGCTTAGACGCTGGCCCAGTTTGGTGAAAAATTTGTAAGAAGCTTCGAGCAATCGCGTATGAACATGCGCCTTTGGTGCGACTTCCATTCTTCGGCAATGTTGTTAATGTAGCTGCCCCATTCCTGTGCATGGGCGGAGCGAGGCCAGAATGCCCCTCCGGTGAAGGGCTTTTTGCCGAGAATTCTCGCCAAATATCCCGCTGTATATAGTGAAAAGCCCTGCAAGTGGCTTCCTATACTGCTCGCCCCCTTCGACCCGCCGGCGCCCTGTGCCCGGTGGACAGGCCCGCCCACAAGGCGGCCTGGCGAGACGACGCCCCGCCTATCGGCGCGGCCGGTGCTGCACGAAGGTCAAATCCAATAACAAAATGAGGTTGTATTGCTATGCCAGTCGGCAACCATCCTGCCCCCGACGAGTCCGTCCAGGGCGGCCCGCTCAAGCGCGAGCTGGGCGAACGGCACATCCGTCTGATGGCCCTTGGCGCCTGTATCGGCGTCGGCCTGTTCCTGGGTTCGGCCAAGGCCATCGAAATGGCCGGCCCCGCCATCATGCTCTCCTACATCATCGGTGGCCTGGCCATCCTGGTGATCATGCGCGCCCTCGGCGAGATGGCCGTGCACAACCCGGTGGCAGGCTCCTTCAGCCGCTACGCGCAAGACTACCTCGGCCCCCTGGCGGGCTTCCTCACGGGCTGGAACTACTGGTTCCTGTGGCTGGTGACCTGTGTCGCCGAGATCACCGCGGTGGCCATCTACATGGGCATCTGGTTCCCCGACGTGCCGCGCTGGATCTGGGCGCTGATGGCCCTGGGCAGCATGGGCGCGATCAACCTGATCGCGGTCAAGGCGTTCGGTGAGTTCGAGTTCTGGTTCGCCCTGATCAAGATCGTCACCATCATCGCCATGGTGCTCGGCGGCATCGGCATCATCGCCTTCGGCTTCGGTAACGACGGCGTGGCCATGGGCATTTCCAACCTGTGGAGCAACGGCGGCTTCATGCCCAATGGCGTGACCGGCGTGCTGATGTCGCTGCAAATGGTGATGTTCGCCTACCTGGGCGTGGAAATGATCGGCCTGACCGCCGGCGAAGCGCGCAACCCGCAGAAGACCATCCCCCAGGCCATCGGTTCGGTGTTCTGGCGCATCCTGCTGTTCTACGTGGGCGCGCTGTTCGTGATCCTGTCGATCTACCCGTGGAACGAGATCGGCAGCCAGGGCAGCCCGTTCGTGATGACCTTCGAGCGCCTCGGCATCAAGACCGCCGCCGGCATCATCAACTTCGTGGTGATCACCGCCGCGCTGTCGTCGTGCAACGGCGGCATCTTCAGCACCGGGCGCATGCTCTACAGCCTGGCGCAGAACGGCCAGGCCCCGGCCACCTTCGCCCGCACTTCGAAGAACGGCGTGCCGCGCAACGCGCTGCTGCTGTCGATCGCCGCGCTGCTGCTGGGCGTGCTGGCCAACTACCTGGTGCCGGAGAAGGTGTTCGTCTGGGTGACCTCGATCGCCACCTTCGGCGCGATCTGGACCTGGGTGATGATCCTGCTGGCGCAGCTCAAGTTCCGCGCAGGGCTCACCACCGCCGAGCGCAACGCGCTGAAATACCGCATGTGGCTGTGGCCGCTGAGCTCGTACCTGGCGCTGGCGTTCCTGGTGCTGGTGGTGGGGCTGATGGCGTACTTCCCGGATACCCGCGTGGCCCTGTACATCGGCCCGGCGTTCCTGGTGCTGCTGACGGCGCTGTACTACACCTTCCGCCTGGCGCCGAAAGAGGCCCAAGGCGTGGCGAGTACCGCCTCCTGATGAACAAAGCCCCGGCCAGTGCCGGGGCTTTGTTTTTGTATGGCTTCATCGCGGGGTTGGCGTGCGAGCGGGCTTGCCTCGCGATGAGGGTCGATCAGGCAGCCACCCCGCTATGCGGCTCGAAACTGTCGGCCCGGGCCAACTGCCACATCCGCGAATAGAACTGCCCATTGACCTCGCCGGTCAGCAGCTCGCCCGGCTTGAGGAACACGTGCATCTGCGAGAACAGCTTGATCTCGGTGGCCGAGATCCGCCGCACCAGGTGCTTGGCCTCCAGTTGCGCCGGATGCTCCAGGCCCGCCGCGGCGAGCATCTCGGCCAGGGCGCGCAGGGTGTTGTGGTGGAAGTTCTGCACCCGCTGGGCCTTGTCCGGCACCACCAGCGCACGCTGGCGCAAGGCGTCCTGGGTGGCCACGCCGGTCGGGCACTTGTTGGTGTGGCAGCTCTGCGACTGGATGCAGCCGATGGCGAACATGAAGCCGCGCGCCGAGTTGGCCCAGTCGGCGCCGATGGCCAGCACGCTGGCGATGTCGAAGGCGCTGACAATTTTGCCGCTGGCGCCGAGCTTGATCTTGTCGCGCAGGTTCAGGCCGACCAGGGTGTTGTGCACGAACAGCAGGCCCTCGCGCAGCGGCACGCCGATATGGTCGGTGAACTCCACCGGGGCGGCGCCGGTGCCGCCTTCCTTGCCATCGACGACGATGAAGTCGGGCAGGATGCCGGTTTCCAGCATGGCCTTGGCGATGCCCATGAATTCCCACGGGTGACCCAGGCAGAACTTGAAGCCCACCGGCTTGCCGCCGGACAGTTCACGCAGCTGGGCGATGAACTGCATCATCTCGATCGGGGTCGAGAAGGCGCTATGGCGTGAGGGCGAGATGCAGTCCTCACCCATCATGACTCCACGGGTCTCGGCGATTTCCCGGGTCACCTTGTGCTTGGGCAGGATGCCGCCATGGCCGGGCTTGGCACCCTGGCTCATCTTGATCTCGATCATCCGCACCTGCGGGTTCTGCGCCTGGGCGGCGAAGCGCTCGGGGTCGAAGCGGCCGTCCGCGGTGCGGCAGCCGAAGTAGCCGCTGCCCAGTTCCCAGACCAGGTCGCCGCCGTGTTCGCGGTGGTAGGGGCTGATGCTGCCTTCGCCGGTGTCGTGGTGGAAATTGCCCAGCTTGGCGCCCTGGTTGAGGGCGCGGATGGCGTTGGCGCTGAGCGAGCCGAAGCTCATGGCCGAGATGTTGAAGATCGATGCCGAGTACGGCTGGGTGCACTGAGGGCCGCCGACGCTGACGCGAAAGCTCGCCGGGTCGGCCAACGGCGCCGGGCGCATGGAGTGGCCGATGAACTCGAAGCCCGACTCGTAGACGTCGATCAAGGTGCCGAAGGGTTTGTCCGAGGCTTCGTTCTTGGCCCGGGCGTAGACCAGCGAGCGCTGGGCGCGGGAGAAGGGCAGGGCGTCGCTGTCGGACTCCAGCAGGTACTGGCGGATCTCCGGGCGGATGCCCTCGACCAGGTAGCGGATGTTGCCCAGGATCGGGTAGTTGCGGCGTACCGCGTGGCGTTGCTGGAGCAGGTCGAACACGCCGATCAGGCTGAGCACCCCGGTGGTCAGGGTGAACGGCCACAACCAGTCGTGGGCGAGGAACGGCAGGCTGGCGAGGGTGAACAGCACGCAGGCGGCGAAGAAGGCGTAACGGCTGAGGAGTGACAGGCTCATACGGTGTCCTTGCGAATGGCTCGGTCAGGCTCAGGGGCCTGGGGCAAAGCCCGACCATAGCCCGGTTGGGCGCCGGTATGCCAGCGTGGGGCGGACGAGAAAAATGAAAGTTGGGGTATCGAAAATCATTCGCAATGAGATATGTTATAAAGTAACCGCTACTCGCAGGAGATTGCCCCCATGAAAGCTGGTATCCACCCCGCCTATCGCCCCGTGCTGTTCCACGACACTGCCGCCGATGTGTTCTTCCTGATCGGCTCGACCGTCGAGACAGATCGCACCCAGGTGCACAGCGACGGCCAGACTTACCCCTATGTGGCGCTGGATGTGTCCAGTGCCTCGCATCCGGTGTACACCGGGCAGCAGCGCAAGACCACGGTCGAAGGGCGGGTGGCCGGGTTCAACAAGCGCTTCGCCGGTTTCCAGGCCAAGCGTTGATCTTGCAGGCGATCACCTGGCCTTTTGGGCTGCGCTGTCGCGCAGGGCGCACCGCCGCTCCCACGATGGTGATGCCTCCAGGTGTACCCTGTGTAGACCCCTTCTACAGCGCAGGTGTGTCGCGCAACAGATGCTGGCGCCATTGCGTCTGTTCGGTGGCGGTCGAGTCGACAAGAAACTGGTACTTGCCCGCCACCCGAGTGGCCACCGCGACACCCGCCCGGTACAGCACGCGGTTACCCGCCACCGCCGGTACCTTGGCCCCCGGCAACAAGGTACCCACCAGGTTCAACGGATCGCAGCCGCTGACCACTACCAGCTCGCCTTGCGGTAAGCGCCTGCGTACCTGGCGCAACAGCCCCACGGCTTCGGGCAAGGCGAACTGCTCACCCGCCAGCCCGGCGATAAAGCGCCCACCACGGATTTCGCCACGGGCCTCGAGGCGGTGGTAGCAGCGCAACAGGTCGCGCCATGGCGGCAGCACATCGCTCTCGCGCTCCAGCAGGCGCCAGCAGACGACGCCATAGCGGCGCAGCAGGCTGCGGGCCACATGTTCCAGGCGCAGGTCCTTGTCCACGGCGGTGCTCGAACGACGCAGCAGTGCCCAGCGTCCGGCGTGGACCATGCTGCTCGACAGCGCTGGATGGCCACGGCGGCTGTTGCGCGAAGTGCGCTTGGCCGCCGGGGTTATCAGGCTGCGCAGGCCGCTGAAACCATCGGCGCTGGCCAGGCCCGAACCGACCAGCTCCTGCAGGGCTGTCTCCAGCTCGCTGGGTAGCAGATGAGCTTCGTGGGCCAGTTCATCGAAGAACAAGGCGCCTTGTTCCTGCAGCGTCTGCAGCACCCGTCGTGCGCGTGCACCCAATTGTTCGAGGTCGGCTGTGGGCGCCAGGCTGCGCCACAGCCCCAGGTGTTCGCGTGGCAGCAGCACCAATGGCGTGCTGGTCAGGGTACTGGCTGATTGTGTGGAGGCCAGTCGGCTCCAGGCCCACTGGCCGCTGCGACAGGCATCGTCCAGCCAGTGCGGGCTGTAGTCCTTGATCCGTGCTGGCAGCAGGTCGCTTTCCCAGGCGCCGGCGGCAGCGGGGAAGCCTTGCAGCTGGGCGAGCACTTCGCTCAGCGCCTGCGGCCCGCGCAGGCGGGTTTCGCCACCCAGGTGCTGCCAGTCGAACAGAAAGCGCAGGAAGTCCTGCAGGCTGACCGGCTCGATTTCCTGGCGCAGGCGCTTGACCGTGTAGCGGTGGATGCGCGCCAGCAGGTGCCGCTCGCACCACTGCAGGCCAGTCTGGCCTGGGCTGAAGTGGCCACGCATCACATAGCCTTCGCCTTCCAGGCGGGCCAGGGCCTGTTCGGCATTACCCGCCGCCTGTGCAAGCGGGTCGATGATTTCGGCCAGGGTCAACGGGCCGAAGCCACTGAGCCGTGCGCGCAGCAACTCGACCAGGGCCGTGTCGAGGTCGGGCGGATCGGTGAAACCCGGCAACACCGCAACGTCCGGGTGCGGGCGGGCGTCGGGATACAGGATCAGCATCGCCTGCAGGCGCTCGCGGGCGAACCACAGGCGTTGCTCCCCGGCATCCAGATGACAGGCGCGCCCGGCCTTGGCCAGTTGCAGCAGCAGTTGCGGCCAGCCGGGATTATCCTCGACTTCAGGTTGGGTAATGGCGCCCAGGCTCATCAGCGCCTCATGCATTTCGTCGGCGTTGTTCGCCTGCGGCCAGGCCTCGGCCTGCACCGCGGCGATGGCGTCTCCGTCCAGTGCACCCAGGTCGTCGGCGCTGTGCACGTCGTTCCAGCGTCGGTTGAGCACGGCCTGGGTACGCCGCTCTTCAAGCGGCGCGTCGTCGAGGAAGGTGTAGGGCCGGGCGTTGAGGATGGCCGAAGCCAGCGGCGAAGGGGCCGGCAGATCGCGACTGAGCAGGCGTACCTCGCCATTTTCCATGCGCCGCAGCAATGCCAGCCAGCCCTCGCTGTCCATGGCCTCGTGCAGGCAGTCGTCGAGGGTCTGTTGCACCAGCGGGTGGTTGGGGATCTGTCGCTCGCCGACGATATTCTCCAGGCAGGCGATCTGGTCGGGGAACACGGCGGCCACCAGGTCCTCGCTCTTCATCCGCTGGATCTGCGGCGCCACCTTGCGTCCGCCCACATAGCGCGGCAAGGCCAACGCCACCGCCGCGTTCCAGCGCCAGCGCACGCCGAACAGCGGCGCATCGAGCAGGGCCTGGACCAGGATCGGCTCTGCGCTGCGGCTGTGCAGGTAGCGCCATACCTCGTCCAGCGCGAAGCTGTGGCTGGTGGACAGCGACAGCACGATGGCGTCCTCGCTGGCCGCCGCCTGCAGCTCGAAATTGAACGCACGGCAGAAGCGCTTGCGCAGGGCCAGGCCCCAGGCCCGGTTGATGCGGCTGCCATAGGGCGAATGGATGATCAGCTGGGTGCCGCCGGACTCGTCGAAGAAGCGCTCCATCACCAGCGTTTGCTGCGAGGGCAGGGCGCCCAGCACCTGCCACGTGCGCCCCAGGTAGTCGAGCAGTTGCTCGGCGCAGCCTTCATCCAGGGCGTATGTCGCTTGCAGCCAGGCGCGCACTTGCTGGCCATCGCCGGCCTGCAATTGCTGGTCGATCCGCTGCTGCAGGCGGGCCACCGCGACGGACAGCTCGTCACTGCGCCCCGGTGCCTCGCCCAGCCAGAACGGGATGGTCGGCGACAGGCCGTGGGCGTCCTCGACCCGTACACGTCCCGGTTCGACCCGCAGGATGCGATAGGAGGCGTTGCCCAGCTGGAAGATATCGCCGGCGATGCTCTCCACCGCGAAGTCTTCGTTGACGCTACCGATATTCAGCGCCTGGGGTTCGAGCAGCACCGCGTAGTCGGCGGTCTCCGGGATGGTGCCGCCGCTGGTCAGGGCGGACAGCTGGCTGCCGCGGCGCCCGCGCAGGGTGTGGTTCAGCGCATCACGGTGCAGGTAGGCGCTGCGAATACCCTGGCGGCCGTTGAAGCCTTCGGCAAGCATGCGCAGCAAGGCCTGATAGTGGCTTTCGTCGAGCTGGCCATAGGGACTGGCGCGGCGCAGCAAATCGAACAGCGCCCGCTCGTCCCAGGGCTGGTTGCTGACTTCGGCAACGATCTGCTGGGCCAGCACATCCAGTGGCGCCACCGGGATATGCAGTTCGTCCAGCTCGCCCTGGCGCACGCAGTCGAGCAGGGCGACACACTCGATCAAATCGTCTCGCGAGGTGGGGAACAGGCGCCCCTTGGGCACGCCGTCGACCTGGTGGCCGGAACGCCCGACCCGTTGCAGCAAGGCGGCGATCGAGCCCGGCGAGGCGATCTGGCAGACCAGGTCGACCTCACCGATATCGATGCCCAGCTCCAGTGAGGCGGTGGCCACCAGCACCTGCAGTTCGCCGCCCTTGAGGCGCTGCTCGGCGGCCAGGCGATGCTCCTTGGCCAGGCTGCCGTGGTGCGCGGCCACGGCGTGATTGCCCAGGCGCTCGCCAAGGTGGCGGGTCAGGCGCTCGGCCAAGCGCCGGGTGTTGACGAACACCAGGGTCGTGCGGTGCTCGCGGGCGAGGCTGGCGAGGCGGTCGTAGACCAGGTCCCAGACATCCGTGGCCATCACCGCGCCCAGCGGCACGGGCGGCACTTCCAGGGCCAGGTCGCGATGGCGGACATGGCCGATATCGACGATGGCGCAGGGGCGCTCCTGCCCGACCAGGAACCGCGCCACCCGCGCCACCGGACGCTGGGTGGCGGACAGGCCGATACGCCGCAGCGGTCGGCCGGCCAGGGCCTGCAGACGCTCCAGGGTCAGCGCCAGGTGGCAGCCGCGCTTGTTGCCGGCCAGCGCGTGGATTTCGTCGACGATCACCGTGTGCACGCTGGCCAGTCCCTCGCGACCCGAGGCCGAGCCCATCAGTACATAGAGCGACTCCGGCGTGGTCACCAGGATATGCGGCGCCAGCTTGCGCATGGCCGCGCGCTCCTTCTGCGGGGTGTCGCCGGTGCGCACGGCGGTGGTGATGCGCGGGGCCTTCAGGCCAAGCTGTTCGAGCTGTCGGCTGATACCTTCGAGCGGCACATCGAGGTTCAGGCGGATGTCGTTGGACAGCGCCTTGAGTGGCGAGACGTAGACGACCTGGGTCTGCGCCGGCAGTTCGCCGTCGTGCGCCAGGCCCTCGCGGAACAACTGGTCGAGCACGGCGAGGAAGGCGCTGAGGGTCTTGCCCGAGCCGGTCGGTGCGGCCAGCAACATCGACTGGCCACCGTGGATCAACGGCCAGGCGCCGGCCTGGGCTTCGGTGACCGTGGCGAAACGCTGACGGAACCAGGTGGCGACGGCGGGGTGGAACAGGTCGAGCACCGGGTGTTGGTGGGCAGGGAGGTTCATGGGGGGGTTATGGCGGGTTGCCAGCGGATTGGCAAGGGGCCGTTCGTCCGGGAAGCCTATCGCGGGGCAAGCCCGCTCCCACGCGTATTCGGCAGGGCTGTCGTGGGAGCGGGCTTGCCCCGCGATAGGGCCTTGTCAGGTATCCTGCGTCCCTTCATCTGTCTGTGAGTCCACCATGCCCAACACCATCCGCATCGCCGCCGCCCTGCTCATCGACGCGCAAGGCCGCACTCTGCTGGTGCGCAAGCGCGGCACCCTGGCGTTCATGCAGCCCGGCGGCAAGATCGATGCAGGCGAGTCGCCGGCCCAGGCGCTGGTACGCGAGCTGCACGAGGAGCTGGGCCTGCGCGTCGATCCGGCCCAGGCCATTCACCTGGGCCGTTTCAGCGCCCCGGCCGCCAACGAGCCGGGCTTCGAGGTGCAGGCCGAGTTGTTTCGCGTCCAATGCACCGCGACGGTAAACCCGGCGGCGGAAATCGAAGAGGTGACCTGGCTGACCGCCGACCAGGCGACGGACCTGAACCTGGCCCCCCTGACTCGCGACCTGATCCTGCCGCTGTGGCGCGAAGGCCTCAACGCACCGCGCTGACCCCGTCCAGGGTGGCGAACGAGGTGTCCTTGGCGGTCAGCAGGAAGTCGCGCATGTACGGCGCATCGAGCATGTCGGTGCGCACTGCGGCATAGAGCGTGGCGAACAGCCCTTTCTCGCCCAGGCGCTTGCCCTTCACATAGCCTCGCGAGCTGTACTCGTGCAGCGCCCAGTGCGGCATGCCGCACACGCCGCGGCCGCTGGCCACCAGTTGCATCATCATCACCGTCAGCTCCGAGGTGCGCACCGCCGCCGGCTCGATGTCGGCCGGCTCCAGGAAGCGGGTGAAGATGTCCAGGCGGTCGCGTTCCACCGGGTAGGTGATCAGGGTCTGGTCGAGCAGGTCCTGGGGCACGATGTATGGCTTGCTGGCCAGCGGGTGCTGGTTGGCCACGGCGAGCATGGCCTCGTAGGTGAACAGCGGCACGTAGGTGATGCCGGCCAGGTCCACCGGGTCGGAGGTCACCACCAGGTCCAGGTCGCCACGGGCCAGGGCCGGCAGCGGGGCGAAGGCGAAGCCCGAGGCCAGGTCCAGCTCCACCTCCGGCCAGGCGTCGCGGAACTGGTCGATGGTCGGCATCAGCCACTGGAAGCAGCTGTGGCACTCGATTGCCATGTGCAGGCGTCCGGCGGTGCCGCCGGCCAGGCGGGCGATGTCGCGCTCGGCGCCGCGCAGCAGCGGCAGGGTGGCGTCGGCCAGTTGCAGCAGGCGCAGGCCGGCACTGGTGAAGCGGATGGGCTTGGTCTTGCGCACGAACAGCGGCAGGCCCAGGCGTTCCTCCAGCTCCTTGAACTGGTGCGACAACGCCGACTGGGTCAGGTGCAGGCGCTCGGCGGCCTCCACCAGGCTGTCGGCTTCGCGTAGGGCATGAAGGGTTTTCAGGTGGCGGATTTCCAGCACGACGGCTCCGTGAGCATTCTTTGAGCTAAAACGAGGTTTCGTTGAGTTTCCCTCATGTTGCCCTGCGCTGTCGACAACAGGATGCACACGACCGCTCGGCAAGGTTCATGAAACTGTCACGGTTTTGTGGCAGCGCGCCCGAACGGATTTCATCAGACTCGCGCTCTACTGGGGATCTGCATTCTGGTGTTTCTTTCATGCGGGCTTTACTACTTTTCTTCTTGCTGCTGGTCAGCGTGCCGGCGAGCTTCGCCGAGGGTCGCTGCGACGTCCATGTGCCGGTGCAACGGGCCGAGCTCGGTGAGCTGAGCCTGGTCTACCAGAGCGTCGGCGCGCCCCGCGATCCGGCGCTGTTGCTGGTCATGGGCCTGGGCGGGCAGCTTATCCACTGGCCGGACGATGTGGTCGAGGCGCTGTGCCGCCAAGGCTTTCGGGTGATCCGCTACGACAACCGTGATGTCGGCCTGTCGCGCTGGAACCAGCTGCCGGCCTCGGCCAACCTGACCGTCGAACTGCTGCGCTACAAGCTGGGCCTGCCGGTGTCGGCGCCCTATACCCTCACCGACATGGCCGGTGACGGCCTGGGCCTGATGGACGCCCTGGGGATCCGCCAGTTCCATGTGCTGGGCGTGAGCATGGGTGGCATGATTGCCCAGCATCTGGCGGCCATGGCCCCGGAGCGGGTAAGCAGCCTGACCCTGGTGATGTCCAGTTCGGGGGCCGCCGGCCTGCCGGCGCCGGATCCGGCGCTGGTGCAGTTGCTGGCGCGGCGCAGCGCGCCGAGTCGCGAAGTGGCCATCGAACAGCAAGCCGACCTGCTGGCGGCGCTGGGCAGCCCCGAGGTGCGGGATGATCGGGCTGCGCTGCTCGAACAAGCCGCCGTGGCTTATGACCGGGCGTTCAATCCGGAAGGGGTCAAGCGCCAGATCATGGCGATCCTTGCCGAACCCAGTCGGGTCGAGCTGCTCAACCAGCTGCGGGTGCCGACGCTGGTGGTGCATGGCACCGCCGATCCGTTGCTGCCGGTGATGCACGGGGTGCATCTGGCGGCGCATATCCGGGGCAGTCAGTTGCGGCTGATTCCGGGGCTGGCGCATCGTTTCCAGGAGCCGTTCAAGGCGCCGTTGCTGGGGGCGGTCCTACCCTACCTACAGGCGCATCGGCAGGATGTCACGCATATCGCCCGGCTCTAGTGTCCTGTCTCGGAAATACGTTCTCTTTTGGCGAGTGGCTTGGGTGTCCGGCCAAGGCGCCGCGACGAGTCATAGCAGGGCTATGGCGAGGAGTGGCAACGCCGGCCGGGCGCCCAAGACGCCGCCAAAAGTGAACAGCTTATTTCCGAGACAGGACACTTGAGCCCATCGCGGGGCAAGCCCGCTCCCACGATAGCCCTGCGGTACGCTCAGTGCATTCTTACCCAAACGCTTACCAGCACCGTCGCCGCCACCAGCCAGGCCACCGTGGCCAGTGCCAGCGACGCTTCCAGGCGCAGGCGGTCGACCAGCACGTACAAGGTTGCCAGGTACACGAAGTACGGAATGATCGACCACATCCCGAACAGGATGGTGGTCTTCAGGTCTTCCAGCGATCGCCCCTTGCCGACGATGTAGTGGGCGATCAGGGCAAAGGTGGGAAACAGCGGCACCAGGCCGGCAATGTAGTAGTTGCGGGTCTTCGACAGGATCGCCAGGAGCACCACCACGCCGGCGCCCAGGGCCGCTTTGAATACCAGGTCCACGTTGAACTTCCAGGGTCAGGTTGCCGATCAGCCGAGGCCGTACTTCTTCACTTTGTCGAACAGCGTGGTCTTGGCCATGCCCAGCTCCTGGCTGGCCTGGCTCAGGTTGCCGCCGGTGCGCTGCAACGCGTCGCTGAGTAGGTTGCGTTCGAACGCTTCGACCGCCTCGGCAAAACCCAGTCCCTGGCTGGCACCACCACTGGGACCCTTCTTGAACGCGGGCAGGCCCAGGGCATGGCGCTCGGCGACGTTGCGCAGCTCGCGCACGTTGCCCGGCCAGTCGTGGGCCATCAGCCGCGACAGGGTCTGGCTGTCCAGCTCCGGCGCCTCGCGATCGAAGCGCAGGGCCGATTGCTGCAGGAAGTGCTCGAACAGTTGCAGGATGTCTTCGCGGCGCTCGCGCAGCGGCGGCAGCTCCAGGGTGACCACGTTGAGCCGGTAGTACAGGTCGCTGCGGAACTGGCCGCTCTGGCCGAGCGTGGCAAGGTCGGACTTGGTCGCGGCGATCACCCGGCAGTCCACCGGGATGCTCTGGTTCGAGCCCAGGCGTTCCAGGGTGCGCTCCTGCAGCACGCGCAGCAGCTTGATCTGCAGGTTGATCGGCATGCTCTCGACCTCGTCGAGGAACAGCGTGCCGCCATTGGCATGTTCGATCTTGCCGATGCGGCGCTTGCCGGCGCCGGTGAAGGCGTTGGCCTCGTGGCCGAAGATTTCGCTTTCGAACAGGTTCTCCGGCAGGCCGCCGCAGTTCAGCGCCACGAATGGCTGGCCCTGGCGCCGGCTGAAGTCGTGCAGGCAACGGGCGACCAGCTCCTTGCCGGTGCCGGTCTCGCCTTCGATCAGCACGTTGGCCGAGGTGTCGGCGACGTTGGCGATCAGTTCGCGCAACTGCTCCATGGCCGGCGAACGGCCGATGATGCGCCCTTCCAGGCTGCTCTGCTCGGCCAGTTGGCGGCGCAGGGCGAACACCTCGCGAGACAGGCCGCGCTGTTCAAGGGCGCGGCGCACCACCTCGACCAAGCGCTCGGGCGAGAACGGTTTCTCCATGAAGTCATAGGCGCCGTTGCGCATGGCGCCGACCGCCATGTCGATGTCGCCGTGGCCGGTGATCAGCACCACCGGCAGGCTGCGGTCGCGGGCCTTGAGGCGGTTGAGCAGTTCCAGGCCATCGATGCCCGGCAGGCGGATATCGCTGACGACGATACCGGCAAAGTCGTCGCCGATGCGCTCCAGGGCCTGTTCGGCGCTGCCGACGCCTTCGCAGGCGATGTCTTCCAGGGCCAGCGCCTGCTGGCAGCCGAGCAGCACGTGCGGGTCGTCTTCGACGATCAGGACGGTGAGAGGGGCTTGTTTCATAGAGGCTCAGCCAATTCGCTAGGGGGCGTGACCAGGGGCAGGGCAAGCACGAACGCGGTGCCGCCACCGGCGGGATGTTCGACGCTCAGTGTACCCTTGGCGGCGGTGGCCAGGCTCGCCGACAGGGTCAGGCCCAGGCCCAGGCCATGCTCGCCCGGTTTGGTGGTGAAGAAGGGTTCGAACAGGTGCTTGCGCGCCTCGGCATCGATGCCGTGGCCGTTGTCGAGCACCCGCAGGCGGTACTTGTCGCCCTGGACTTCGCCTTCCAGCCACAGTTGCGGCAGGGGTTGGGTGGCCATGGCGTCGAGGGCGTTGCCGATCAGGTTGACCAGGATCTGTTCCAGACGGGTCTGGTCGATGGCCAGCAGCTGGTCGTCGAACTGCCGGTGCAGTTGCAGATGACAGGCGCTGATGCGGTTGGCCAGCACCTGCAAGGTGGCCTCCACGGCCTTCTCCAACGAGGCCTGGCCACTGTCGTCGCCACGTCGGGCGAATGAGCGCAGGCTGGCGGTGATGCGGCCCATGCGGTCGATCAGGTCGTTCATGGTGCGCAGGTTGGCGCTGGCGGTTTCCAGCGCGCCGCGCTCAAGGAAGCGCACGGTGTTGCCGGACAGGGTGCGCAGGGCCGCCAGCGGCTGGTTCAGTTCGTGGGCGATGCTGGTGGACATCTGCCCGATGGCTGCCAGCTTGCCGGCCTGGACCAGTTCATCCTGGGCGTGGCGCAGGGTCTGCTCGGCGTGGCGGCGCTCGCGGATCTGGCCCTTGAGCCGTTCGTTGCTGGCGCGCAGGTCGGCGGTGCGCTCGGTGATCTTGCGTTCCAGCTGGCTGTTGGCTTCTTCGAGCGCCTCGCGGGCGGCCAGGCGGGTGGCGATCACCTTGCGCCGCTCGTTCCAGGCGATGGCCAGGATCGCCAGCAGGGCGAAGGCCACGCCCACCAGGATCCCCTGCATCATCGATTCGCGGCGCAGGTCCTGCAACGGGGTGAGCAGGGTGAAATGCCAGGGGGTGTCGACCAGGCGGCGGGTCTGGGCCAGGTAGGACACCTCACGTTGCTTGCCCTGGTCGGTCTCGCTGTTGGCCGGGAAGGTGAGCTTCTCCACGCCGTCGGCCAGGGTTTCGCGGGCCAGCGGTTGCAGTTCGTTGAGCGGCCACCAGTAGTACTGCAGGCTGCGCGCCAGGCGTTCCTTGATCTGCGGCGTCAACGGGCGTACCGATTTCAGGCGCCGGGCCGGGTCGCTGGAGAGGATGATGATGCCGTTCTCATCACTGACGAAGGCCTCCAGGCGGGCACGCTGCCAGCGCTCCTCAAGGGTGTCCAGGCGCACCTTGATCACCGCCACGCCGATGATCTTGCCGTGCTCCTCCAGCCCGTGGGCCAGGTAGTAGCCGGCCTCGCCCGTGGTGCTGCCGATGCCGTAGAAGCGCCCCGGCTCGCCGCGCACGGCGACCTGGAAGTAGGCTCGGAACGCCAGGTCTTCGCCGAGGAAGGAGTCGGCGTCGCGCCAGTTGCTGGTGGCCTGGACCCGGCCGTTGGTGTCGAGGACGAAGATCGCCCGGCTGCGGCTGCGCCGGTTCAGGCCTTCGAGGTATTCGTTGACGGTCTGGCGGTCACCGGCCTCGGGGTCGGTGAGCAGGCGCGAGACGCTGTCTTCCAGCTCCAGCAGGCTGGGCAGGTAGGTGTACTTGCTGATTTCGCTTTCGACGGTGCGGGCATGCAGCTCCAGCTGACGCTCGCCGTTCTCGCTGAGAGTGCGGATGCCATTGCTCTCGCTGATCAGGAAGGCGGCGAAGCCCAGCCCGACCATCAGCAGGATGACCAGGGGCGGGACAAGCAGTTGGCGGATCAGACGGGATTTCACGGCGGGCTGGGCAGGGCGAAGGAGCGAAGGATCGCATTTCATCACAGTGGCCTTGTCACGACCAGCATCCGCTGCCCGGCAGGTGGCCGGGCAGCGTCACTGTAGCCGACTCAGTGTTGCAGGATCTTGCTCAGGAAGTGCTGGGTGCGCTCGTGGCGGGCGTTCGGGTTGCCGAAGAAGTCTTCCTTCTGGCAGTCCTCGATGATGTTGCCCTTGTCCATGAAGATCACCCGGTTGGCGACCTTGCGCGCGAAGCCCATCTCGTGGGTCACGCACATCATGGTCATGCCTTCGTGGGCCAGCTCGACCATCACGTCCAGTACTTCGTTGACCATTTCCGGGTCCAGCGCCGAGGTCGGTTCGTCGAACAGCATGACGATCGGGTCCATCGACAGGGCGCGGGCGATCGCCACGCGCTGCTGCTGGCCGCCGGACAGCTGGCCGGGGTGCTTCTTGGCGTGGGCGCCCAGGCCCACACGATCGAGCAGGGCCAGGCCCTTCTTGGTGGCTTCCGCCTCGCTGCGGCCGAGCACCTTGCGCTGGGCAATGGTCAGGTTCTCGGTGATCGACAGGTGCGGGAACAGCTCGAAGTGCTGGAACACCATGCCGACCCGCGAACGCAGCTTGGGCAGGTCGGTCTTCGGGTCGGCGATGGAGGTGCCGTCGACCACGATGTCGCCTTTCTGGAACGGCTCCAGCGCGTTGACGCACTTGATCAGGGTGGACTTGCCCGAGCCGGAAGGACCGCACACGACCACTACTTCACCCTTCTTGACCTCGGTGCTGCAGTCGGTCAGTACCTGGAAGTCCCCGTACCACTTGTTGACGTTCTTGATGGAAATCATACGGTGATCCTTTTTTGCAGGCGCTTGACCAGCCAGGAAGCGGAGAAGCTGATGAGGAAGTAGACGACACCGGCGAAGATCAGGAACTCATGGGAGCGTCCGATGATGTCGCCGTTGGAGCGGGCCGAGTTGAGGAAGTCGATCAGGCCGACGGTGTAGACCAGCGAGGTGTCCTGGAACAGGATGATGCTCTGTTGCAGCAGCAGCGGGGTCATCTTGCGAAACGCCTGGGGCAGGATGATCAGGCGCATGCACTGGCCGTAGCTCATGCCCAGCGCCTGCGCGGCGCCCATCTGGCCCTTGGAGATCGACTGCACGCCGGCGCGGACGATTTCGCAGAAGTAGGCCGCCTCGAACATCATGAAGGCCACGACGCAGGAGGTGAACGCGCCCACCGGGGTGTCTTCGCCAGTGATCCAGCGCAGCACGAACGGCACCGCCAGGTAGAACCAGGTGATCACCAGCAGCAGCGGGATGGAGCGGAAGTAGTTGACGTAGGTGCCGGCGATATTGGCCAGCAGCTTGTTCGACGACAGGCGCATCAGGGCGAGGATGGTACCCAGGGCAATGCCGCCGACCACGCCCATGACCATCAGTTGCAGGGTCAGGACCATGCCGTCCCACAGGGCGGGCAGGGCCGGGATGATTTCACTGAAATCCATGTCCATTTACTTGCCTCCCACGGAAATCAGGCCCGGTACCGCGACTTTCTTCTCGACCATGCGCATGAGCAGCATCAGGCCCATGTTCAGGGTGAAGTAGATCAGGGTGGCCAGGGTGAATGCTTCGAACAGGTTCGCGGAGAACTCGGCGGTCTGCTTGGTCTGCGCCAGCAGCTCCATCAGGCCGATCAACGAGGCCACCGAGGAGTTCTTGAACACGTTCAGGAATTCCGAGGTGAGCGGCGGAATGATGATCCGGTAGGCCTGGGGCAGCAGCACGTTCATGTAGATCTGCGGCAGGCTGAAGCCCATCGCGCGCCCGGCCGACTCCTGGCCGCGGGGCAGCGCCTGGATGCCGGTGCGCACCTGCTCGCAGACACGGGCGGCGGTGAACAGGCCGAGGCAGATGACCACGCTGATCAGCGCCGAGGTGGTCGGGTTGAGATCCTGCTTGAACCACTCCTGCAGGCCTTCGGGCAGCAGGTCCGGTACCAGGAAGTACCAGATGAACAGCTGCACCAGCAGCGGCACGTTGCGGAACAGCTCGACGTAGGCGGTGGCAATCCCTGACACCAGACGATTGGGTACGGTACGCATCACGCCGAGCAGCGAGCCCAGCAGCAAGGCGATGATCCAGGCGGAGATGGCGATGGCGATGGTCCAGCCCAGGCCGGTGACGTACCAGTCCAGATAGGTTTCGCTGCCCACGCCGGTGGACTTGAAGAACACGCCCCAGTCCCAGTTGTAATTCATCGGGATTTCCCCTCAGACGGTTGTTTCACGGGCACCTCGATACATCCGGGGGCGTTCGACGCCCTCGGATGTAAAGGTTAGACACTAACTAAGTGGCCTGTTGGATGGATTCGCGCGGATGCGCTTCAGGCCACTATTTGCCGGAGGTCAGGACTTCTTCTCGTCCGCCGCCTTGTCGGTCGGCTCGGCGATCAGCTTCTTCAGCTCGTCGCTCATCGGGAACTGCAGGTTCAGGCCCTTTGGCGGAATCGGCTGCTGGAACCACTTGTCGTAGCTCTTGTTGACGTCACCCGACTTGAAGTAGGCGACGATGGCCTCGTCGACCGCTTTCTTGAAGGCCGGGTCGTCCTTGCGCACCATGCAACCGTAGATTTCGTACGACTGCGGCGTGCCGGTGATGACCCAGTCGGAAGGCTTCTTGGCCTTGGCCATTTCACCTGCCAGCAGGGCGTCGTCCATCATGAAGGCCACGGCGCGGCCGCTTTCGAGCATGTTGAAGGCTTCACCGTGGTCCTTGGCGGAGATCACGTTCATCTTCATCTGCTTGTCGGCGTTCATCGCCTTGAGGATGCGCTCGGAGGTGGTGCCGGCGGTGGTCACCACGTTCTTGCCGGCCAGGTCGGCGAAGTCTTTATAGGAGGGCTGGCCATCCTTGACCTTGGTCAGCAGGCGGGTGCCGACTTCGAAGATGCCCACCGAGAAGCCGACCTGCTGCTGGCGCTCGACGTTGTTGGTGGTGGAGCCGCACTCAAGGTCCACGGTGCCGTTCTGCACCAGCGGGATGCGGGTCTGCGAGGTGACCAGGTTGTACTTGACCTTGATGTCGGTGCCCAGTTGCTTCTTCAGGGCTTCGACGACGGCCAGCTGGATGTCATGGGAGTAGCCCACTGGTTCCGGTTTGCCGGCCAGGTAGGAGAACGGGATGGAGGAGTCGCGATGGCCCAGGGTGATGGTGCCGGAGTCCTTGATCTTCTTCAGGGTGCCGGTCAGTTCTTCGGCCATGACAGGCGACGAAATGATTGCTGCCGCGATGGCGGCGCCCAGCAATTGACGAACGATGCGCATCAAATTTTCCTCGACGTGTTTGTTTTTTTTATGGAGCCGTTGGCGGACTCTTTCGTTCAACGAATACAGCATGAAGCGTGGTGCATTCGGCTTCCAAGTGTAGAGCATGAGTCGTGCCAAGCCCCAACCTTGATGATAACGCCGCGAAAATACTAGGTATTACTCTTTGTTGAAGGTTTTTGGGTGTCATTTGATGTCCGTCAAACCGAACGCGTTGTGAAATGCCGTTCGGAAATCCGAATGAAGACATGCAACTATCTACCGACAGGGCTTGGCCGGTCGCGGGTCAACTGTGGCTTTTCCCATCAGGAGAAGCTGGATGAGTCTTCATGAGATTGCCCCCGATTCCATCGATGCGTTGATTGCCAAGCGTTTGCCGGCTTGGTTGCAAACCGCCGCGGTCGACCGCTTGCAGGGACTGCATCGCGCACTCAAGGCGCAGCAGAAAAGTGCCGAGAAGATGCGTGAATTGCTGGCGCCCGTGCCCGCGCTCGATACGTTTGCCGAGCCCTTGCTCAGGCAGGCGCTGCTCACACAGCTCAAGCTCGATACCAATGTGCGCGCCAGCAGTGTGAAGATCGTGCAAGAGGCCTATCACCCGGTGCCGCTGAATTCGGCGCCCAAGCTGTGGTATCGGCGCACCACCAACCGCGAGCTGCTGAGTGCGGCGCTGCACAACTACACCGAGGATCAGACCACGCCTGGCGTTCTGACGGTGGCCACATTGCTAGGGGCGGATAAAAAGCAGTTGAATGTCAGCTTCACTCAGTTCGCGAAACTCTGCCGCAGACTGGACCTGGGCGGTCAGTACCAGAAGTTGCTAAAGGCGTGTCTGCAGCCGAGCGACTCGCTGGCGAAGGAGGCCGTTCATGCGCAGATCGAAGAGGACATTCGGGCCCGCATGGAGGTCGCCGTGCGTCGCGCGATTCTCCAAGGGCACATCGATGAGCGTGCCTACCTGCAACTGCTGCCATCGTGTGTGCCTCAACCGATCGTTCCCGGCGATCCGGCCATATTGACCTACCGCCAGCTGAACCTGCTGGGCAAGCGCATGGAAGGTGTGGTGACCTTGGAAGTCCGGGAGCAGGCTGCGGGTGCTGCTACGGGTATCCTGAGCTGGATTCCGGACGACCCGGTACAGCCCATCCAGCATCATGCCTCCTGGTCTGCGTTGTACCTGACGCTGGCCAGGCGCATGCGGCAACCCTCTTATGTCGATTTCTTCATGCGTTTCATCCGAGAGCGAGACAGGCCAGTGTTCGCCACTGTCCTCAAAAAGCTGCTCAAGGATACGGATAGCTGCCGGGATGTCGAACTGGATGGGCGTCATCTGGCGTTCGAAGGCACGTTGATTGCGTATCTGCGCAAGTTGCGTATCGAGAAAATCCTGGATGACGCGCGTGTGCTTGCGGTGCCCACCGCGGAAGCAGACGCCGACGCGTGTCGCGAGCGATTCGAGCGTTATCTGGAAGCCGGGCTTACCCTGCTCAATCTGGCGGGCTTCTTCGTGCCAGTGCTTGGCGAGGTCATGCTGGGGGTGGCCGCCGCCCAGATCGCCAACGAGGTGTACGAGGGCTACGAGGACTGGGCGATAGGTGACCGTCAGGCCGCCTTGCAGCATATGTTCGGGGTGGCCGAGAACCTTGCGGTGGCTGCCATCCTTGCCACGGGGGGAGTGGCGGCCGGGAAGGTGATGGAGCGTTCGCTGAAGGTAGACAACCTGGTACCGATAGTCGATGACGCCGGGCAGACGAAGTTGTTCAAGGGCTCAAAGGAACCCCATGAATGGTCCGGCACAGGCCTGTTGATGCGTCGGCTAGGCCGAGAACTGAGTGACATGACCGATGAGCAGGCCCTGCGGCTGGCCGAAGGTACCGGTTTTGGCGAGGAGCACCTGCGTCGATTGCATGTGCAGCAGGCTTCACCTCCCGCCCGGTTGCTCGATGCCTGGGAGCGCTATCAGCTGCACGAGCAGTTTCCCTCGTTGCGTGACGAAGCCTTTGAAGCCGAGGTGCGATCCAGGCAAGGTACCGAGACTCCAGAAGCGTTGCTGTTGAGACGGGACTTCCCCGGTCTGAGCCACCGTGGCGCGCAGGAAATCATCGAACAGGCCAATGGGCGGCAGCTCGCAGAGATGCTCGATAAGCAGCGTATCCCGCTGGAGCTCGCCGAGCACGCGCGCTGGTTTATGCGTGACAGTCGGTTGGATCGGGCTTGCGCTGGCTTGCGCCAGGCAAGCGCGGTGAATCTGGACAGCGAGCGTCTGGCCCTGGGGTTGGTCGACCAGCAAGCTCCGTGGTCTGAAAACGTGCGCGTTGAATTGCGCGACGGTTCTCGTGAGGGGATGTTGCGCACGCAGGTCGGCAGTGCGGAGGCCGCAGATACTCGCTATATCGTTCGCGGCACCAAGGGTTATCAAGCCCAGGATGGTAACGGCATCCCGTTACCGCAGGCGTCGGAGCAGGACAGTCTGATCCAGGCGATATGCCTGCATCTGGATTCGTCGCAGAAGCTGTTGCTGGGTGATGCCTCGCTTGGCGAAATGGCATTGACAGACAAGCTGGCAGCATTGGCGGGTACCCAGCGTGAGCAGGCAGCCATATTGATCAGGCAGGCGCCGGTCGGAGAGGGAATCCGCCCGCCGGCTCGTTTCGCCGACGGCCGCCTGGGATATCCACTATGTGGCCGTACTCCAGGTGGTCGGCAGGCGAGTCGACGGGGGATTCATCAGATCTACCCGACCCTTGGCGAGGAGGAGCTGGAAAACTACCTGCTGGACCTGCTGGCCAGGCATGTCGATCCGTGGGTGCACTACAACCAGCTGAAACATCAGTTGAACCGTCTACGAGAGGGCTTGCAGAGCTGGTGCAGCGCAGGCGGCGGCATACTCGCCAAGCTCAGGCGCCGGCGCGTGGCCACCGTCATGCGTCGTTGCTGGCGCCGCAAGAGTCGGGTCCTGGGCGATGGTGGACATTGGCTGATGGTCCGTGGCGAGCAGGTCGGCAGCCTGCCGAGCCTGCCCGCAGGCATCAGCTATGGCCATGTGACCCGTTTGACCCTGCGCGACATGGACCTTGCCGACGTCGATGCGGACTTCCTGTCACGCTTCACCGGGCTGGTGGAACTCGACCTGCGGGAAAACCGGCTGACCCAGGTGCCGGCGGGCATCGAGCGCCTTACCTCGCTGCGCTACCTGCGACTTGGGTACAACCAGATCGCCATGGACAGTGCCGGCAACCAGCGCCTGCTGGCCCTGGTCAATCTGCGGGAACTCGACCTGGGCCATAACCCGCTCGGTTGGGCCCCGGATGTGAATGGGTTGCGGCACCTGCGTCGGTTGTCGCTGCATTCGGGCGAGATCGCCACGTTGCCCGAGCGGGTTCAGCAGTTGCCCTGGCAGGGTGTGGTCGACCTGCGCAACAACAGCATTCAGCATGTGCGCCAGGACTTGCACAACCTGCAGTTGCGTCTGCAGCGGATGGTCCTGCATGACAATCCGCTGGATGAAGCCAGCCAGGCGCTGGTGAACCTGGCGTCCCGTGAGCCCGTCAATCGCCATCCCATCGAGCACCAACTGATCGATCAGGCGGCACGGGAGCTGTGGTTGGCCGGCAGCACGGGCAAGCTGCGTAGTCGGCGTGAAGCCCAGTGGCTGAGGCTGCGCGAAGAACCTGAATCGACGGCGCTGTTCCAGTTCTTCGCCGATTTTGCCCGGACCGAGGATTTTCGAGAGCATGCCGATTTCTATCGCAGGCGCATCTGGCGAATGATCGATGCATGCGAGCAGAACACCGAGCTGCGTGCAGTGATGTTCGCCCAGGCTGGCGGGGAGCGTGCCTGCGAGGATCGCTTGTTGCTGATCCTCAGTGAGCTTGAGGTCACGTTGTATGTGGAGCGTGCTTCGGCGGGGAGGCGTCTGGCCGAGCGCGAGGAGGCATTGCTGAAGGCCGGTCGGGCGTTATATCGGCTGGATGAGGTCAATACCCTCGCTGCACGCAAGGTGCAGGAGCTCGAACGTCGGGGCGGGGAGGTGGACCCGATCGAAGTCTACATGGCCTACCGGACGCATCTTGCCGGGCCATTGGGCCTTCCCGCCCAACCTGACGGTATGTATTACCTGACGGATGCCAGGGTGTCACCGGGTGATCTGAATACGGCCATGCTCAAGGTCCGGCGGGAAGAGACACCGCAACGGCTGAGCGAGGCTTTGGCGCAACGACCATTCTGGGACAGCTTTGTGCATGCGCGCTATCCGGAGAAGGTAGATGCCTTGGTCTCTGCCCTGGATGAGCAGCTTACACAGGCTGCGGCGCTCTCCGAACAGATGTACCTGGTTCGTTCCGAGGCCCTGCGGGTTAAGTACGAAGCCTCGTTGCAGGCGCTGCGCCTGAGCCTGGCACAGGAGGCGTATGCTCGCCTCCTGCCGGTCGTACCTGCCGTCGAGGGGTGATCAGGCGGCCTGGACGCGAGTCTGGTTCTGCAGCAGGTACTCCTCGAGTGCCTGCTGCTCGGCGGCCGAGGTGAACAGACCGAGCTTGGTCCGGCGCCAGAGGATGTCGGCGGCGTCAACCGCCCATTCCTGCTCGCGCAGATAGTCCACCTCACGGCTGAACAGCCCGCCGCCAATCGATTGCCCCAGGCCTTCTGGGCCTTCCACGCCTTCGAGCAGACGCCATACGCGGCTGCCGTAGGTCACGGCCCAACGCTTGGCAATATCCACCGGCAACCAGTCATGGCGTGCCAGCACGGCATCAACCAGGGCCTGGACGGTAGTCATGCTTTCGCCGCCCGGAAGGGGGGCACCGGCAGTCCAGCTGCCACGCATCTGGGTGAAGAACGGTTGCAGTTCGGCCATGGCCGACTCGGCGAGTTTGCGGTAGGTGGTCAGCTTGCCACCGAATACCGACAGCAGCGGTGCCTCGCCCTGGGCAGCGGACAGTGCCAGGGTGTAGTCGCGGGTCACGGCCGACGGGTTGTCCGACTCGTCGTTGCACAGCGGACGTACGCCGGAATAGGTGTGCAGGATATCGGCGCGGCTGAGCTGGTGGTTGAAGTGCTCGTTGACCACCTTTAGCAGGTAGTCGGTTTCCTGATCGGTGATCGCTACTTTGGCCGGGTCACCGCTGTATTCGCGGTCGGTGGTGCCGATCAGGGTGAAGCGATCCAGGTAAGGAATGCAGAAGACGATGCGTTGGTCTTCGTTCTGCAGGATATAGGCGTGCTCGCCTTCATACAGGCGCGGCACGATCAGGTGGCTGCCCTGGATCAGGCGGATGCCGTACGGTGCGTCGAGCTTGAGATCGTCCTTGATGAAGCTGGCGACCCAGGGGCCGGCCGCGTTCACCAGTGCCCGGGCGCGGATGCTCTGCAGGCTGCCGTCGGCATGCTGCAGTTCTACCTGCCACAGGCCGTCGACGCGCTCGGCGCGCAGGCAGCGGGTGCGGGTGTGGATGTGCGCGCCCTTTTCCCGTGCGGCCATGGCGTTGACTACCACCAGGCGCGCATCGTCCACCGCGCAGTCGGCGTATTCGAAGCCGCGGGTGATGGCCGGCTTGAGCGGGTAGCCCGGGCCGAAGCGCAGGCCGCGCGAGGCGCCCAGGCGCTTGCGCTTGCCCAGATGGTCATAGAGGAACAGGCCGGCGCGGATCATCCACGCAGGACGCAGGTGCGGGCGATGGGGCAGCACGAAGCGCATGGGCTTGACGATGTGCGGCGCCTTGGCCAGCAGTACTTCGCGCTCGGCCAGTGCTTCGCGCACCAGGCGGAACTCGTAGTGTTCCAGGTAGCGCAGGCCGCCGTGGATCAGCTTGCTGCTGGCCGAGGAGGTGTGCTGGGCCAGGTCGTCCTTTTCGCAAAGGAGCACCTTCAGGCCGCGCCCGGCGGCATCGGCAGCGATACCGACGCCATTGATGCCACCGCCGATCACGGCGAGGTCGTAGCAGTCCTGGAGCGGTGGCTGGGACGAAACGGGCTGGGACACGGGCAAGGCCTCCTGGGGCTGTTCACATCGAATATGAACATTGATGTTCGTTTTCGAAAATACTAGCGCAATGAACAGGCGGCTGCCAGTCAGTCTTTATAGAAAAAACTGATCGGATGACAGGTAAATGAACATTTGTGAAAAAGGTGGGGTGAAAAATAGGTGATCTTCAGGGTCGCCGAAATCGAGCGCCGCGCGGGTGGCGCTCGATCTCGTGGGTGACACAAGGGGAGGCATGCGGTCACGCCCAGGGCGTCAAACCACCTCGAGACGAATCTTGTACTGGTTGAGCAACTGAGTCAGGGCAGGAGAGGGGGCCTGATCGGTCACCAGGCAGTCGATCAAGCTAATAGACCCGAGGCGGACCATGGCATTGCGACCGAACTTGCTCGAGTCCGCCGCCAGCAGCACCTGGCGGGCGTTGGCAATGATCGCCTGGGATACCCGCACCTCCTGGTAGTCGAAGTCCAGCAGGCTGCCGTCCTCGTCGATACCGCTGATGCCGACCACGGCGAAATCGACCTTGAACTGGTTGATGAAGTCGACGCTCGCCTGGCCGACCACGCCGCCGTCGCGACGAACCGTGCCGCCGGCCACCAGCACCTCGAAGTCGTCCTTGGCCGCCAGGATCGCCGCCACGTGCAGGTTGTTGGTGATGACCTTCAGGTGGTTGTGATTGAGCAGGGCGCGGGCGATGGATTCGGTGGTGGTGCCGATGTTGATGAACAGCGAGGCATGGTCGGGAATCTGCCGGGCCACGGCTTCGGCGATGCGCTGCTTCTCGTCGCGCATCTGGTCGGCGCGCATGGCGTAGGCGGTGTTCTCGATGCTCGAGTCGTAGGCCGCGCCACCGTGATAACGGCGCAGCAGGTTGCCCTCGGCGAGCTGGTTGATATCGCGGCGGATGGTCTGCGGGGTGACGACGAACAGCTGCGCCATCTCCTCGATGCTGACGTAGCCGCGTTCGCGGACCAGCTCGAGGATTTGTTGTTGGCGTGGAGGCAGATTCATGGGCGGTCCTTTGGGGCAGCCGGACAAATTCTGCAATGATGCCGTAGGAAGGGGATGACGACCAGTAGGCCTTTGGTCAACTGGGGCTGCGCAGCAGCCCCGGCATTCCTCAATCAGGCGTCGTGATCTTCCCAGTCACGGGTGCGATCGACAGCCTTGCGCCAGCCCTTGTACAGCTTCTCTTTCGCCGCTTCATCCAGCTGCGGGCTGAACTCGCGCTCGATGATCGCCTTGTCGCGCAGCTCGTCCAGGCCGCTCCAGAAACCGCAGGCCAGGCCTGCCAGGTAGGCCGCGCCCAGCGCCGTGGTCTCGCGCATTTTCGGGCGCTCGACGCAGGTGCCGAGAATGTCGGCCTGGAACTGCATGAGGAAGTTGTTGGCCACCGCGCCACCGTCCACCCGCAGTTCGCTCAGGCGCTGGCCGCAGTCCTGCTGCATGGCGTCGAGCACGTCGCGGGTCTGGTAGGCGATCGATTCCAGGGCGGCGCGGATGATGTGATCGACCTTGACGCCACGGGTCAGGCCGAACAATGCGCCGCGGGCGTACGGATCCCAGTAGGGTGCGCCCAGGCCGGTGAAGGCCGGTACCAGGTAGACGCCGTTGCTGTCCTTGACCTTGCTGGCGAAGTACTCGGTGTCGTAGGCGTCGTTGACGATCTTCAGTTCGTCGCGCAGCCACTGCACGGTGGAGCCGCCATTGAACACTGCGCCTTCGAGGGCGTAGGCCACCTCGCCGCGTGGGCCGCAGGCAATGGTGGTGAGCAGGCCGTGGGACGACTGGACCGCCTTGTCGCCGGTGTTCATCAGCAGGAAGCAGCCGGTGCCGTAGGTGTTCTTGGCCTGGCCCGGCTCCACGCACATCTGGCCGAACAGCGCCGACTGCTGGTCGCCAGCGATACCGGCGATGTCGATGCCGCTCTTGGTCTTGCCATAGACTTCGGACGATGGGCGTACCTCAGGCAGCATCTGACGCGGAATGCCGAGGATATCGAGCAGCTTCTCGTCCCACTGCAGCGTATGGATGTTGAACATCAGCGTGCGCGAGGCGTTGGTGTAGTCGGTGACATGCACCTTGCCGCCGGAGAATTTCCAGATCAGCCAGGTATCGATGGTGCCGAACAGCAGCTCGCCACGTTCGGCGCGTTCGCGGGCGCCTTCGACATTGTCGAGGATCCACTTGAGCTTGGTGCCGGAGAAGTACGGGTCGGTGACCAGGCCGGTGGCCTCGCGGATGTACTGCTCGTGGCCGTCGCGCTTGAGCTGGGCGCAGATGTCGGTGCTGCGGCGGCACTGCCAGACGATGGCGTTGTACACCGGGCGGCCGGTTTCCTTGTCCCAGACGACGGTGGTCTCGCGCTGGTTGGTGATGCCGATGGCGGCGACCTGGGCGTGGCTGATGCCGGCCTGGGCCAGGGCCTCGACCATGGTCGCGCTCTGGGTGGCGAAGATTTCCATCGGGTCGTGTTCGACCCAGCCCGCCTGCGGGTAATGCTGGGCGAATTCACGTTGCGAGGTGCCCACCACGTTGGCGTCGCGATCGAAGATGATGGCGCGCGAACTGGTGGTGCCCTGGTCCAGGGCGATGATGTAGTTCTTGTCCAGGGTATCGGTCATGTCGGTGGCCTTGCGCGAATATGGGAGTAGGTCAGGGCGTGGCGGGCGCCGGCCTTGCGGTCCGGGCCCGGCGCTGGCATCAGGAAACCTGGGTATCGCCCTGAGGATTATCGTCTGTCTGTTGGGCCGCGGCCTGGGTGGCTGGCAAGTTGCGGGCGATCAGCCCGCGGTACAGGGCCGCGCCCAGGCTGGCACCGAGGATCGGCGCGAACACCGGCACCAGGAAATACGGAATATCGCGCCCGCCGGTGAAGGCGACTTCGCCCCAGCCGGCCAGGAAGGTCATCAGTTTAGGCCCGAAATCCCGCGCCGGGTTCATCGCGAAGCCGGTCAGCGGGCCCATGGCGCTGCCGATCACGGCGATCAGCAGGCCGATCAGCAGAGGGGCGGTGGCGCCGCGTGGCAGACCGTTGTTGTCGTCGGTCAGGGCCATGATCACGGCCATCAGGATGGCGGTGATGATCACTTCGACCAGGAAGGCCTGGCCGGTGGACAGCGCCGGGTGCGGGTAGGTGGAGAATACCGAGGCCAGCTCCAGGCTGGCCTGGCTGCCGCGTACCATGGCGTGGCTTTGTTCGAAATCGAAGAACAGGTTGCTGTACAGGAAGTACACCAGGGCGGCGCCGCAGAACGCGCCGCACACCTGGGCCAGCATGTAGAACGGCAGCTTGCGCTTGTCGAAACCGGCGAATACGGCCAGGGCGATGCTGACTGCCGGGTTCAGGTGCGCGCCGGAGACACCGGCGGTCAGGTAGATCGCCATGCTCACGCCGACCCCCCAGATGATGCTGATCTCCCACAGGCCGAAGCTGGCGCCGGCGACCTTGAGCGCGGCGACACAACCGGTGCCGAAGAAGATGAGCAGGGCGGTGCCGAGAAATTCGGCCAGGCATTGGGCGGATAACGTGGGTTCGCGTAGAGCAGTTGTCATGTGTGACCTCGGTTCTTGTTGTTGTGAGGCGCTGGGCGCTCGACAGCAAAAAAGCCCGGAGTCGATCCCCATTGACGCCGGGCGGGTACAGTAAGTGCACCTTATAGGTGCACCATGTATTCATAAACGAAAAAATATAGACAAGAAACGCTGATGTCAAAGGTCGAAAATGAACGCTCGGCCACAATCTGACTGGCGCACCGGGTCGTGAATCCATGGCCGCTGCTCTAGCCTGGGACCTGCGCTGGCTGCACGGGTGGAATTGCCCTAAAGTACCGGGCGACTTGTGATCGAGTGGAGCCGTTGATGACCCCCGCCCTGGACCTCTTGAAGAAGGCGCGCGCCGAGCACCGCGTGCACAGTTACGAACATGATCCGAAAACTGCCTCGTATGGCCTGGAGGCGGCGGAAAAGCTGGGCCTTGATCCGCTGCGGGTGTTCAAGACCCTGCTCGCCAGCAGCGAAAAGGGCGAGCTGCTGGTGGCCGTGGTGCCGGTGGTCGGCACCCTCGACCTCAAGGCACTGGCCCACGCGGCGGGGGTGAAGAAGTGCGAAATGGCCGATCCGCAGGCCGCCCAGCGCGCCACGGGCTACCTGGTCGGAGGGATCAGCCCGCTGGGGCAGAAGAAGCGCCTGCGCACCTTTATCGATCAATCCGCGCAACAACATGAAACGATTCATGTGAGCGCTGGTCGCCGTGGCCTCGAAGTGGAACTGGCCGCCGTGGTGCTGGCCACCCATACCCAGGGACAGTTCGCCGAAATCGGTCGCGGCTGATCATCTGTACTGATTTAAATTCCACGACTCTGTCACTGTCGGGCCTTGGCGGCATGCCGCATGCTCGGGGCCTTTCCCGCCAGATACAGGAGTCGTGGCATGCAGTTGCATTTTCATCAGGTGGACGCCTTCAGCGACCGTCCCTTCGCCGGCAACCCGGCCATGGTCTACCACCTGGAGCAGTGGCTCGACGATGGCCTGATGCAGCAGGTGGCCGCCGAGCACAACCTCGCCGAAACCGCCTTCGTGGTGGCCGAGGGTGATGGCTATCGGATCCGCTGGTTCACCCCGAGCACCGAAGTCCCCTTGTGCGGTCACGCCACCCTGGCCAGCGCCCATGTCCTGTTCGACGTCTACGGTGAGCGTGCGCCGCGCCTGGACTTCCAGAGCCGTTCGGGCCTGCTCAGCGTCAGTCGTGAGAACGATCGCCTGTGGTTGGACTTCCCGCGCATCGACCCGCAGCCGCTGGTCGAGCCAGTGTCGGTAGCCGAGGCGCTGGGGTGCGAGGTGCGCGAGGTCTACCAGACCCGCGAGCTGTTCGTGGTGCTCGACTCGGAACAGGCGGTACGCGATTGCGCGCCGGACATGGCGGCGCTGGCTCGCCTGCCGGGCTTGGGGGTGATCGTGACGGCTGCGGGTGAGCGACATGATTTCGTATCGCGCTATTTCGCTCCGGGCATCGGCATTGCGGAGGACCCGGTCACCGGCTCCACCCATTGCTCGCTGATTCCGTACTGGGCGGCGCGGTTGGGCAAGCACGAATTGCAGGCGTTCCAGTGTTCGGCCAGGGGTGGTGAACTGTTCTGTCGCCTGGAAGGGGAGCGGGTGAAGATCGGCGGAATGGCTCGGCGGGTGGCCAGCGGTACGCTGATGTTGTGAGCCGAGCCTTGTCGAGCAAGGTGCAGGGTTGAAAACATCATCTGCGTGGGAGCGGGCTTGCCCCGCGATGGAGTATGGCACCGGCTTCGCCGGTGATCGCGGGTCAAGCCCGCTCCCACGCTGTCCCAGCCAGATCAAAGTGATAGGGGCGGGCAAGCCCGCCCCAAAAGGATGTTTTCAGTCCCAGTGCATCAATGCGCGGAACTCACGCGCCGCACGCCCTGCTCATGACTGGCCAGCTGCGCGGCAACGCTGCCGGGCACCGCGAACAGCACCAGGTGGTCCGCCGCTACCGCGATACCGACGTCCTGGCCGACCTGATGGTCGTTGTGGCTGGGGAAAATCGCCTCGAGCTGGCTGCCGGTGGGCAGTTGCAGGCGATACAGCGTCGAGGCGCCGAGGAAGCTCTTGCCGATGATCCGTGCCCGCAACGGGCTGTCGGGGGCATGGATGATGTCATCCGGACGCAGCAGCACGTCCACCGAACTGCCAGGAGCCATGGTGTAGGCGCGGTTGCCGCGCAGCTCGCCGAGTTCGGTGGTTACTGCCTCATGGCTGCTCATCTGGCCGCGAATGAAGTAACCCTGGCCGATGAAGCTGGCGACAAACGGGGTCTGCGGTTCGTGGTAGAGGTTGTAGGGGGTGTCCCACTGTTCCAGGCGACCCTCCCTGAACACGCCGACATGGTCGCTGACGGCAAAGGCTTCCTCCTGGTCGTGGGTGACCAGGATGGCGCTGGTGCCGCGGCTCTTGAGAATGTCGCGCACCTCATGGCTCAGGCGCCGACGCAGCTCCACATCGAGATTGGAGAACGGCTCGTCGAGCAGCAGCAGCTGCGGCTCGGGCGCGAGTGCCCGGGCCAGGGCCACGCGCTGTTGCTGGCCGCCGGACAGCTCGTGCGGGTAGCGCCCGCCCAGGCCGCCGAGCTTGACCAGCTCGAGCATCTCGTCGACTACCGCCGCCTGGCGCGGGTGCTTGCCGATGCCGAAGGCGATGTTCTGCGCCACGGTGAGGTGGGGGAACAGGGCGTAGTCCTGGAACACCATGCCGATCCGGCGCTTTTCCGGGGCCAGGGTGAACCCGGCGCGGGAAATGACTTCCCCGGCCAGCTGGATCTCGCCGTCGTGCACCGGCTCGAAGCCGGCGATGGCGCGCAGCGTGGTGGTCTTGCCGCAACCGGAGGACCCCAGCAGGCAACCGATGTCGCCTGCGTTCAGGTGCAGGTTGAGGTTCTGGACGATGCGCTGCTCGCCATAGCCGCAGGCGAGGTTGCGCAGGTTGAGCAGTAGCTGTTGACTCATGCGTGGTGGTAAGCCGGTTCTACAAGGAATTCCAGAAGGGCCTTCTGCGCATGCAAGCGGTTTTCAGCTTCGTCCCAGGCGACCGAACGGGGGTCGTCGAGCAGGTCCTGGCTGATTTCCTCGCCCCGGTGGGCGGGCAGGCAATGCATGAACAGGGCATCGGGTGCCGCCAGGTCGAGCAGTTCGCGGGTGACCTGGTAAGGCGCGAAATGCGCCAGGCGCCGTGCAGTTTCCTCTTCCTGGCCCATGGAAGTCCAGACATCCGTGGTCACCAGATGAGCGCCGCGCACGGCTTCCTTCGGATCACGGATGATCTGCACACGGTCACCACCCAGCGCCAGGAAGCGTTGATCAGGCTCGTAGCCTTCAGGGCAGGTGATGCGCAGTTGGAAATCGAACTGCACGGCAGCTTCGATATAGGAGTTGCACATGTTGAAGCCGTCGCCGACCCAGGCCACGGTCTTGCCCTGGATCGCGCCACGGTGCTCGAAGAAGGTCTGCATGTCGGCCAGCAGCTGGCAGGGGTGCGACTCGTCGGAAAGGCCGTTGATGACCGGTACCTTCGAGTTGGCAGCGAACTCGGTCAGGGTGCTGTGGGCGTGGGTGCGGATCATCACCGCGTCGACCATGCTCGACAGCACGATGGCGCTGTCGGCGATCGGCTCGCCGCGGCCCAGCTGGGTGTCGCGCGGCGACAGGAAGATGGCCTGGCCGCCGAGCTGGATCATGCCGGCTTCGAAAGAAACCCGGGTGCGGGTCGAGGACTTCTCGAAGATCATGCCCAGCACGCGGTTCTTCAGTGGCTCGAACAGCACGCCTCGTTTGCGCAGGTCCTTCAGCTCGATGCCTCGACGGATCACGCCGAGCAATTCGTCAGCGGTGAAATCCATCAGGGAGAGAAAGTGCCTTGCGCTCATGATTGACTACCTTATCTGCAACGTTCTGCAGGTCGACCGTATGGGTTTTGTTGACAACGGGGGTGACCTGCGGCGTAAGCCGCACGGGGCGGACGGAATAGGGGAAGGCGCAATACTATAATTAAATGTCGCCTAAAACCAAGAGGGGAAACAGCGCCACTGTGTCAAAGGGTGTCGTAAGCCCTTGCCGGCTGGCTGTTTTTTATTTGCTACAGCGGTTGTACACGGCTCGGAGCGTATTTGGCAAACCCGTTGTCGCGAATCGCCCGCCTGATGTCGTCCGATTCACGACGCGAACCTCGCTGGCGAGCCCCGGTCGGCAGGCGCATAGTCGAATCTCGACAATAACAAGGCAGAGGCGGCCATGACCAAGACCCTGCATCACCGAGCCTGTCACCTGTGCGAGGCCATCTGCGGCCTGAACATCGAAGTCACCCACGAAGCCGAGGGCCCGGCGCGGATCAGCTCGATCAAGGGCGACCCGCAGGATCCGTTCAGCCGCGGCCATGTCTGCCCCAAGGCGGTCGCCCTGCAGGACATCCAGGAGGACCCCGACCGCCTGCGCCAGCCCCACCGGCGCATCGGTGACCAGTGGCTGCCAATCAGTTGGGACGAAGCCTTCGCCCTGGCCGCCGAGCGGCTGTGGGCGATCCAGCAGGCCCACGGGCGCAACGCGGTCGCCGTGTACCAGGGCAATCCCAGCGTGCACAACTATGGGCTGATGACCCACAGCAACTACTTCCTCGGTTTGCTCAAGACCCGTAATCGCTTCTCGGCGACTTCGGTGGACCAGTTGCCGCAGCACCTGACCAGCCACTTGATGTACGGCCATGGCCTGCTGCTGCCGATTCCGGACATCGACCAGACGCAGTTCATGTTGATCCTGGGGGGCAATCCTTTGGCCTCCAATGGCAGCATCATGACCGTGCCGGACGTGGAGAAGCGCCTCAAGGCGCTCAAGGCCAGGGGCGGGCAACTGGTGGTAGTGGATCCGCGACGCAGCGAGACAGCTGCGCTGGCCGACCAGCACCTGTTCATTCGCCCCGGTGGCGACGCGGCGCTGCTGTGTGGGCTATTGCATACGCTGTTCAGCGAGAACCTGGCTCGGGGCTCGCATCTGCCGGTTGCGGGCCTGGAGCAGGTGCGCGAAGCCATCCTGCCGTTCGATGCGTCTGCCATGAGTGCGTTGTGCGGTATCCCGGCCGAGGCGATCCGCCAGCTGGCGCGGGATTTCGCCGCTGCCGACAAAGCGGTGTGCTATGGCCGGATGGGGGTATCGACCCAGGCCTTCGGTTCGCTGTGCCACTGGCTGGTCCAGTTGATCAACCTGGTCACCGGCAATCTAGATCGGGAGGGCGGTGCCCTGTGCACGGCGCCTGCGGTCGACCTGGTCGCCAGCACTTCCGGCGGGCATTTCGACCAATGGCGTAGCCGGGTATCCGGCTTGCCCGAGTATGGCGGCGAGTTGCCGGTCTCGGCACTGGCCGAAGAGATCCTCGAACCCGGGGAGGGGCAGGTGCGGGCGCTGGTGACCGTGGCGGGCAACCCGGTGCTGTCCACGCCCAACGGGCGACGCCTGGACGACGCCCTGGCCGGCCTCGACTTCATGCTCAGCATCGACCTGTATATCAACGAGACCACGCGCCATGCCGACCTGATCCTGCCGTCGACTTCGGCCCTGGAGAACGATCACTACGATTCCACCTTCAACCTGCTGGCGGTGCGCAACGTTACCCGCTTCAACCGGGCGATCTTGCCCAAGCCCGATGGCGCGCTGCACGACTGGGAGATCTTCGTGGGGCTGGCCAGGGCCTTTGCCGAGCGTGCGCAGGTCGAGCTCAAGGCAACCCTGCCGCCGGCACAGATGATCGACTTCGCCCTGCGCAAGGGGCCTTATGGCGAGGAGACGCCCTGGAAGCTCTCGTTAGGCGTGTTGGACGCGCATCCCCATGGCCTCGACCTCGGGCCGCTACGGGCCAACCTTACGACGCGCCTGCGCACGGCCAGCGGCAAGGTCGAGGCGGCCCCGGGAATACTGCTCGAGGACCTGCGGCGCCTCGCCCGTATGACCGTGCCTGCGGATGACCAGTTGCTGCTGATCGGCCGTCGACACGTGCGCAGCAACAATTCGTGGATGCACAACTACCATCGGCTGGTCAAAGGCAAGCCGCGCCACCAGTTGCTGATGCACCCGGACGACCTGCGCCGGCGTCTGTTGCAGGACGGCCAGATGGTGCGGGTGCGCTCGCGCACGGGGGTGATCGAGGTGACGGTGCAGGCCAGCGAGGAGATGATGCCGGGCGTGGTCAGCCTGCCCCATGGCTATGGCCATGGGCGCCAGGGCGCACGGTTGCAGGTGGCCGCTGCACAGCCGGGGGCGAGCGCCAATGACCTGACCGACGAACACCTGCGTGATGGCGTTTCCGGCAATGCTGCCCTCAATGGCGTGCCGGTGCAGGTCGAAGCCGCATGAAGCACGGCAAGGCCGAGCATGCTGCTCGGCTTTCCGATACAATGCGTCACCGTGCCGACGACCCTGTCGGAAAGTTCAGCCGAGGTGCTTCATGGATATCATCGATACAATCAAAGAGCAGATTGCCAACAACACCATTCTGCTTTACATGAAAGGTTCGCCGAATGCGCCGCAGTGTGGCTTCTCGGCCAAGGCTTCGCAGGCAGTGATGGGTTGCGGCGAGAAGTTCGCCTACGTCGACATCCTGCAGAACCCGGAAATCCGCGCCAACCTGCCCAAGTACGCCAACTGGCCGACTTTCCCGCAACTGTGGGTGGCCGGTGAGCTGGTCGGCGGCAGCGACATCATGCTGGAAATGTTCGAAAAGGGTGAGCTGCAGACCCTGATCAAGGAAGCGGCCGCCAAGGCCAAGGCTTCCGAGGCCTGATCCGGCGCTTGCCGCAGGTAGCAAAAAGCCCCGCCTAGGCGGGGCTTTTTCGTTGCTGGCGAAACTTATTCTTCGCCCATCTGCGACTGCAGGTAGTTCTCGATGGTGATCTTGTCGATCAGGCCCAGCTGGGTTTCCAGCCAATCGATGTGCTCTTCCTGGTCTTCGAGGATGTCTTCGAGCACATCGCGCGAGCCGAAGTCGCCGGCGGTTTCGCAGTGGGCGATGGCGGCCTTGAGGTCGGCATGGGCCTTTTTCTCAAGCTTAAGGTCGCAGTCGAGCATCTCCTTGGTGTGCTCGCCGATCATCAGCTTGCCCAGGTCCTGGACGTTGGGGATGCCTTCGAGGAAGAGGATGCGCTTGATCAGCTTGTCAGCGTCCTTCATCGCCTGGATGGACTCTTTGTACTCGAGCTTGCCGATCCTGTTCAGGCCCCAATCTTCATACATGCGCGCGTGCAGGAAGTACTGGTTGATTGCGACCAGCTCGTTTCCGAGGATCTTGTTGAGATGCTGGATGACGCTTACGTCGCCTTTCATGATGGGGTCCTGCCCTGTAGAAGTTGAGCCAATACAGAGAAGTTTGAGCCCGACCTATTCCTATGTCAAACCTAAGTTATTGAATAATAAGTGAAAATTAATCGGAATAAGAATGTTTGTGAACCGCGTTCGAGCGCTAACTTATTGAATTGCAGGCATAAAAAAACCGGACACTGGGTCCGGTTCTTCAAATTCGGGAAAATTACGCCGCGTTGAATTCAACGGGGTAGGGCAGGGCGGCCTGCTGGCTCAGTTGCAGCTCGGTGAGGGTTTCGCGTACCACCTGCTTGGCGAGGCAGGCGCACTTGCCGCACTGGCTGGCCACATTGGTGGCGGCGCGCACTTCCTTGTAACTGCAGCATCCTTCGTAGATCGCATCGCGGATCTGTCCATCGGTGACACCGACACAGAGACACACATACATAAAGGCTGACCGTCGCGGGTTGAGTCGATGCGTTGGAGAGTAATGGTAATGAGAATGCTTGTCAAAACACTTTGTGTAAGGTGCGTGCCAGAGCGACCGGCGGTCGAGATTCGGCCTGTCACGCAAAGCTGTGTATGATGGTCGGCCTTTGCTGGATCCGGGGGAACGTGTTCCGCCCGGGCAAGGTTTTTCACCCCTCATCAGGAGAGATCGAATGAGCGTACTCGTTGGCAAACAAGCCCCGGACTTCACCGTTCCAGCCGTGCTGGGCAACGGCGAGATCGTCGACAGCTTCAACCTGGCCTCGGCCATCAAGGGCAAGTACGGCCTGGTATTCTTCTACCCGCTGGACTTCACCTTCGTCTGCCCGTCCGAGCTGATCGCCCTGGACAACCGCATCCCTGACTTCCAGGCGCGCAACGTGGAAGTGATCGGCGTGTCGATCGACTCGCACTTCACCCACAACGCCTGGCGCAATACCCCGGTCAACAACGGCGGTATCGGTCAGGTCAAGTACACCCTGGCGGCCGACATGACCCACGAAATCTGCAAGGCCTACGACGTCGAGTCCGAAGGCGGCGTGGCCTTCCGTGGCGCCTTCCTGATCGACACCAACGGTGTCGTTCGTTCGCAGATCGTCAACGACCTGCCACTGGGCCGTAACATGGACGAGCTGCTGCGTCTGGTCGACGCCCTTCAATTCCACGAAGAGCACGGCGAAGTCTGCCCGGCCAACTGGAAGAAAGGCGACAAGGGCATGAACGCTTCGCCGGAAGGCGTTGCTGCTTACCTGAGCGAGAACGCTGGCAAGCTGTAATTGCCACGCGTATAAAAAAACCGGCCCTGGTGGCCGGTTTTTTTATGCCCTGCGAGCATGTCGCGGGAGGTGGGCTTAATCGTTGAAATCGCGCCAGCCGCCCATCTCTTTCCAGCGATTGACGATACCGCAGAACAGCTCGGCGGTCTTCTCGGTGTCGTAGCGCGCCGAATGCGCCTCACGGCCGTCGAAGTCGATGTCCGCGCTCTGACAGGCCCGCGCCAGTACCGTCTGGCCGTAGGCGAGGCCGGCGAGGGTGGCGGTATCGAAGCTGGAGAACGGGTGGAACGGGTTGCGCTTGATGTCATTGCGCGCCACCGCGGCATTGAGGAAACCGAGGTCGAAGCTGCTGTTGTGCCCGACCAGGATCGCCCGTTTGCAGCCATTGGCCTTCAACGCCTTGCGCACGCCTCGGAAGATATCGGTCAGCGCGCTTTCCTCGCTCACCGCCATGCGCAGCGGGTGGTCCAGCTTGATGCCGGTGAACTCCAGCGCGGCGGCCTCGATATTGGCCCCTTCGAACGGTTCTACCCGGTGGAAGTAGGTGTGCTCGGGGAACAGGAAGCCCTTCTCGTCCATGCCGATCGTGACGGCGGCGATCTCCAGCAGTGCGTCGGTGGCGCTGTTGAAGCCGCCGGTCTCGACATCTACCACCACCGGCAGGTAGCCACGGAAACGCTCGGCCATCGGATGGCGCGAGCCGCTGCTAACCTGGCTGTCCTGGTCGTCTTCGTAAAGATCTTCGCTCACGCGTTGTCCTCCAGCAGGCGCCAGCGCAACTTCTCACCGGCGCGCAGGGGAATCACGGTGTTGTCGCCGAACGGCAGGCTGTCTGGCGCGGTCCATTCTTCGCGCACCAGGGTGATGGTGTCGGTGTTGCGCGCCAGGCCGTAGAAGTCCGGGCCGTGCTTGCTGGCGAAGCCTTCGAGCTTGTCCAGCGCGTTGCGCTGTTCGAACGCTTCGGCGTACATCTCGATGGCGGCGTAAGCGGTGTAGCAGCCGGCGCAGCCGCAGGCGGCTTCCTTGGCATGCTTGGCGTGGGGCGCCGAGTCGGTGCCGAGGAAGAACTTCGGGTTGCCGCTGGTGGCGGCATCCAGCAGCGCCACCTGGTGGGTGTTGCGCTTGAGGATCGGCAGGCAGTAGAAGTGCGGGCGGATACCGCCGACCAGCATGTGGTTGCGGTTGTACAGCAGGTGCTGGGCGGTGATGGTCGCACCGACGTTGGCCGGTGCCTCGCTGACGAACTGCGCGGCGTCGCTGGTGGTGATGTGTTCGAACACCACCTTCAGGGTCGGGAAGCGCTCGACCAGACGGCGCATGTGTTCGTCGATGAAGCGTTTCTCGCGGTCGAACACGTCGATCTCGCTGCGCGTGACTTCACCGTGCACCAGCAAGGGCATGCCGGTTTCGGCCAGGGCCTCGATCGCCGGGAAGATATTGTCGATGCTGGTCACGCCCGAATCGGAGTTGGTGGTGGCGCCGGCCGGATAGAGCTTGGCGGCGTACACGATCCCGCTGGCCTTGGCGGCACGCACATCGTCGGCGCTGGTGCGGTCGGTGAGGTAGAGCACCATCAGCGGCTCGAAGCGGCTGCCGGCAGGGCGTGCGGCAAGGATGCGCTCGCGGTAGGCAGTGGCCTCGACGGCGTTGCGCACCGGCGGAACCAGGTTGGGCATGATGATGGCGCGGGCGAAGGTGCGCGCCACGTCACCGACGGTGTGGGGCAGGACGGCACCATCGCGCAGATGGATGTGCCAGTCGTCGGGGCGCAGGAGGGTCAGGCGATCGGACATTGGAGATTCCAGGCGGGTCGAACTCAGAAGCCAATGCTACCGGAAAACCCCTGTTGGAGCACGGCTATCAAGTTTTCCGACGGGCGACCGATAGCGTTCAGGTAAGCCGTCGAAATTTGTGGAGCCGCCCGTGCGCCAGCGTTATCTAGCCCTGTTCACCCTCGTTGCCAGCCTGCCGGCCGGGGCAATGACCTTCCAGACCCGCGTGGAGAACGTCGCCTGGAAAGTCGAGGGTGACCAGTTCGAATGTCGCCTGATCCAGCCGATCGACGGTTTCGGCAGCGGTGAATTCGTGCGCCGTGCCGGCGAGCAGCCGACCTTCCAGCTGCGCTCGGACAGCAATGTCCTGGGCGCCGGTTCCGCCACCCTGCTGGCCGCTGCGGCGCCCTGGCAGCCCGGGCGCGGCGACATCAACCTCGGTGCGGTGCACATGGCCCGTACCGGCGTGCTGTTCACCTCCAGCCAGGGCCAGGCCAGCCGCCTGATCAACGGCCTGCTCGATGGTCGCAGCACCGTGGTGCGCAACTACCGCGGCGAAGGTGGTCGGCCGATGGAAGTGCATGTGATGCCGGTCAGTTTCGCCAAGGCCTACAGCGACTACCAACTGTGCGCCGCCAAGTTGCTGCCGATGAACTACGACCAGATCCGCCAGACCCAGGTTGGCTTCCCCGGAGGCGGGATCGAGCTGGACAGCTCGGCGCGCGCCCGTCTGGATGTGCTGCTCGACTACCTGAAGGCCGATCCGACGGTCAACCGCATCGAACTCAACGGCCACTCCGACAACAGCGGCAACCGCCTGACCAACCGCGACACCTCGCGCCGACGGGCGCTGGCGGTGGCCGATTACCTCAAGGCCCATGGCGTGCCGGAAGAGCAGATCAGCGTACGCTTCCATGGCGAGCGCTATCCGCTGGCCAAGAACAACAGTGCCGCCAACCGCGCGCGCAACCGCCGGGTGAACATCCAGCTCGAGCGCGTGACGCCGGTCGAGAAGCCGGTGGAGAAACCGGCAGCGCAGGTGCCGCCGTCGTCAGCCCCGGCACCCGCCGCCGCCACGCCTGCGCCAACGACGCCTGCAGCCGCTGCCACGCCGTCCGCACCAGTGAAATCCTGAGTGCGACAGCGGGTCGCGCCCTCGACAATTCCTGTCGCTTTGTCGTCACAAGCTGTCGCCCCATTGTAAATTTTTCGGTAACGCCGGTAGAATCATCCGCTTTCCGTACAACCCCGTGGAGTGATGGCATGGCGGACGTAAAAAAGGTCGTATTGGCGTATTCCGGCGGCCTTGATACTTCGGTGATTCTCAAGTGGCTGCAGGACACCTACAACTGTGAAGTGGTGACCTTCACCGCTGACCTCGGCCAGGGCGAGGAGGTCGAGCCGGCCCGCGCCAAGGCCCAGGCGATGGGCGTGAAAGAAATCTACATCGACGACCTGCGCGAAGAGTTCGTGCGTGATTTCGTCTTCCCGATGTTCCGCGCCAACACCGTCTACGAAGGCGAGTACCTGCTGGGTACTTCCATCGCCCGCCCGCTGATCGCCAAGCGCCTGATCGAGATCGCCAACGAAACCGGCGCCGACGCCATTTCCCACGGCGCCACCGGCAAGGGCAACGACCAGGTGCGTTTCGAGCTGGGCGCCTATGCGCTCAAGCCAGGCGTCAAGGTCATCGCCCCATGGCGCGAGTGGGACCTGCTGTCCCGCGAGAAGCTGATGGACTACGCCGAGAAGCACGGCATCCCGATCGAGCGCCACGGCAAGAAGAAGTCGCCGTACTCGATGGACGCCAACCTGCTGCACATCTCCTACGAAGGCGGTGTCCTGGAAGATACCTGGACCGAGCACGAAGAAGACATGTGGAAATGGAGCGTCTCCCCTGAGAACGCCCCCGACCAGGCCACCTACCTCGAGCTGACCTACCGCAACGGTGACATCGTCGCCATCGACGGCGTCGAGAAGAGCCCGGCCACCGTGCTGGCTGACCTCAACCGCATCGGCGGCGCCAACGGCATCGGTCGCCTGGACATCGTCGAGAACCGCTACGTCGGCATGAAGTCGCGCGGCTGCTACGAGACCCCGGGCGGCACCATCATGCTCAAGGCCCACCGTGCCATCGAGTCGATCACCCTGGACCGCGAAGTCGCTCACCTGAAGGATGAGCTGATGCCCAAGTACGCCAGCCTGATCTACACCGGCTACTGGTGGAGCCCGGAGCGTCTGATGCTGCAGCAGATGATCGACGCTTCGCAGGTCAACGTGAACGGTGTTGTACGCCTGAAGCTGTACAAGGGCAACGTCACGGTCGTTGGCCGCAAGTCGGACGACTCGCTGTTCGATGCCAATATCGCGACCTTCGAGGAAGACGGCGGCGCCTACAACCAGGCCGACGCCGCAGGCTTCATCAAGCTCAACGCACTGCGCATGCGCATCGCGGCCAACAAGGGCCGTTCGCTGCTGTAAGCCTTTGGTGTACCTGAAAAAACCCGGCTTCGGCCGGGTTTTTTCATGCCCGGGATTCAGGGGGAGGCGGGGCCTCGCCTTCCTGCATCGGCGACACCGAGAGGTGGATGCAGGTTCGCGTATCGAGGTTGTACAGGATCCAGCGCCGCTGTTGGCAGTGGGGGCGCTCGATCATCCGCAGCACATGGTTTTCGATGAGCTTTCGACTGTCGGTGCCGGAGATGGCGATGATCATCGCCCCTTTGTCCCGTGCGGCAGGTGGGTATGGGGGCCTGTCCATCCCCGTGGCGCGTCTGTCCGGGGCAAACAGCGACCCGTTGTTGAAGTTGAGCGTAAGGAAGAACAGCACGGTAAGGAAGAACGGAAACCCTACCAGGAACCAGGTGTAGACAGTCTGGCTGTCGTCGCTGAGAAACGGCAGCGAGGCCAGGGCGGACGCCTCGATCACACCGGCAAATACAGCGATAAGGGTCAACGGACTGATAGGGTCGCGATTCATGATGAGTGCCTGGCCATGCTTTGCCCATCAGTAGCTCGTTTTCCCGATTGCGATAAGCGTGGATCATTTCCCTGCCGGGTGATGCCACAGGCTACGGCAGCGCTTTTTATCCAGTCTGTACAGTCGAAATTTCCTGCATGAAGTGTCACCTGGCGGCACTTGGATCCAATTCTGCCGACTGTTACTTTTTGGGGGCGATGAACATGCATCTATTACATTTTGTTAATTAGCTGCTTGTAGGAAGAATCTCTATTAACAGTAGTCCACTTCTTTCGGTGAATTTGCCAGGGAAACCGCTGCATAAATAATCGTTATGCTCGGGTGTGGTGGTCTATCGAACTAAAAATAACGTATCAATGGGAATCGCATGAATAAAGTGCTGATCGTGGATGATCACCCGGTCATTCGCCTGGCCGTACGCATGCTGATGGAGCGGCATGGCTACGAGGTGGTGGCGGAGAGCGACAATGGTGTGGATGCCTTGCAACTGACGCGGGAGTATTTGCCGGACATTGTCATTCTGGATATCGGGATCCCCAAACTGGATGGGCTTGAAGTGATTGCCCGGATGACCCTGGCAAGTCCCGGGACCAAGGTGCTGGTGCTGACCTCCCAGGCGCCGGGGCATTTCTCGATGCGCTGCATGCAGGCGGGGGCGGCGGGTTATGTGTGCAAGCAGCAGGAGTTGACCGAACTGCTCAGCGCGATCAAGGCGGTGCTGTCCGGCTACAGCTATTTCCCCAACCAGGCGCTGCACAAGGGGCGCTCGGGCGTGAGCGGCGCCACGGAGATGGAGATGGTCGAGCGGCTTTCCGGGCGGGAGATGATGGTGTTGCAGCAGCTTGCCCGGGGCAAGAGCAACAAGGAGATCGCCGACAGCATGTTCCTCAGCAACAAGACGGTCAGTACCTACAAGACGCGCCTGCTGCTCAAGCTGAATGCCCGCTCGCTGGTGGACCTGATCGAGCTCGCCCAGCGTCATGGGCTGGCCTGACAGCATCATTGAAAAAGCCTCCACTGGGGAGGCTTTTGCGTGCTTGTTCTACAAGTCGTAGTCGAAGTCGGCCAGTTGCTTCTGCAGGCGTCGTTCCTCGAGCATGTTGTCGATGGTGCGGCGTTTGCTCAGGTTGGTCTTGGCCGGTTCGGCCTGCGGCTCCACATCGTCGTCCGCACTCTGGAAATCGTCGTCGATTGCCAGCTCTTCTTTATCGGTGCTCATGCGTCACTCCAAGCCAAAGGGCCATTGGCCGTCCTTATAACGGGAATCGCAGAGCGGGTAAAAAAGATTTTTTCAATTGCCTCGAGCAGGTTTCAGCTATTGCCTCAATCGTCGGAGGTCTTGTGCTTGTATTCGCACAGGTCTTCGATCCGGCAACTGCCACAGCGCGGTTTTCGGGCCAGGCAGACGTAACGGCCATGCAGGATCAACCAGTGGTGGGAATCGAGCAGATAGTCCCTGGGCACGAACTTGAGCAGCTTCTTTTCCACCTCCAGCACGGTCTTGCCCGGTGCGATACCCGTGCGGTTGCTGACCCGGAAGATATGCGTGTCGACGGCCATGGTGAGCTGGCGAAAAGCGGTGTTGAGCACCACGTTGGCGGTCTTGCGGCCGACGCCGGGCAGGGCTTCGAGGGCTTCGCGGGTCTGCGGGACTTCGCCGGCATGTTGTTCGACCAGCAGACGGCAGGTCTCGATGACGTTCTTGGCCTTGCTGTTGTACAGGCCGATGGTCTTGATGTACTCGCTCAGGCCGTCGACGCCCAGGGCGTGGATGGCCTGCGGGGTGTTGGCGACCGGGAACAGGCGGGCGGTGGCCTTGTTGACGCCGACATCCGTCGACTGGGCCGAGAGGATCACGGCAATCAGCAGTTCGAAAGGGCTGGTGTAGGCCAGTTCGGTCTTGGGCTCGGGATTGTCTTCATGCAGCCTGCGAAAGATCTCCAGGCGTTTGGCGGCATTCATGGGGTCAACGGGTTCCTTGACGACGTGAGGCGGTATTCGATGGACGCAGGTGATTGTACAGGCCTAGCAGCAGGCCGAGCAGTATCAGCGCGCCGGGCGCCAGCGCGGCGAGGTGCAGGCCGAGACCGTCGGCCAGCAGTTGGCGGCAGATGCCCAGGGCCAGGCAGGCCGCCAGCAAACCAAGCAGTCCGAGCCCCAGGAGGCGATATCGGCCAGGCTGTGCCGGAAGTTGCTCGATGGCCAGGCAGGGCAGGGCCAGCAGCAGTGGGTAGAGGCCAAGCTGTTTGGCCAGGGGCATTGCCCAGGCTTGCAGGCCGAGGTGCAGGCAGGTCACCAAGGCGGCGGCAAGTACAGTGCTCGTCCACAGGCGGGGGGCTTGTTCCAGGTGGCGGCGCAGAGGCGTCATCAACGCCTGGTGCAGGCCCACCAGCAGTATTGTGCAAAGGCTGATCGCAAGCGCCTGGACGATGCTGCTGGTCGCGCCGAGCAATGGCGCCAGGCTGATTGGCAGAAGCCAGAAACGGTTCATGGAGGCGTCTCACCGAGCAATGCGGGGCGATGCTGGTCAAAATAGCGCAGTGCATCCTGGATCGCCTCGATGACCGCCCGCGAGGTTACCGTCGCCCCGGCCAGCTGGTCGAACGCACCCTGGTCACGCTTGATCGCCCAGGCCTGCTCGGGCGTATCGCGCAGTGTCCGGCCGATGAACTGGTCCAGCCAATGGCGCGCCGGGTCGACCAGTTGATCGCCAAGGCCTGGGCTTTCCTGCTGTGCGAGCACGCGCACGCCAATCAGGCGGCCCTGGGGGGCGATGGCGATCACCAGTTCGATGGCTCCGCCATAGCCCTGGACGCTGCTGTGCAGCAGAACAGCGCTGGTGACGCCCGCCAGGCTGGCGCGGTAGCCGGCCAGCAGATGGCTATGGCTCAGCTTGGCCTCTGTCAGGGCCACGGGGGTTTGCAATGGTCGGTTGTCGTAGCTGCCCGGCGGCAGCACCTCGAGCCACTGCTGTTCTTGCCACTGTCGCGAGGCCTCGGCAATCGGCCCGGCGGTGAATCGCTGCCAGGCCAGCGTCGCGGCAATCGCCAGCCCTGCCACCAGTAGCAGCATTGCGGTACTGCGCCAGCGGGCGGTCATGGACAGGCCTGCTGGCGGCGTTCCGCCCAGCGATCCAGGGTTGGGGCGGCGAGGTTCATCAGCAGGACGGCGAACGCCGTGCCATCGGCGAAGCTGCCCCAGGTGCGGATCAGGTAGATCAGCAGGCCGGTGCCGATACCGAACAGCAGGCGGGCCAGCGGCTGCTTGCAGCCAGATACCGGTTCGGTGGCGATGAAGAAGGTGGCCAGCATGGTCGAGCCGGACAACAGGTGCAGCAGTGGCGAGCCGTTGGAGTCGGAGCCTGAGCCATTCCAGCCCAGCAGGCTGGACAGGAACAAGGCGCCGAGCAGGCCGACGGGGGCCTGCCAGCCGAAGACCTTGCGCTGCAGCAGGAACACCCCGCCGAGCAGGAACGCGAGGTTGACCCACTCGGTGCCACGCCCACCCAGGTTGCCGAACGCCGGGTGGCTGGCGAACAGTTCGTCGATGGTCAGGCTGCGGTTGTGGCGCAGGACATCGAGCACCGTGGGGCTGGCCCAGGCGTCGATCCGTTCGCTGGCGCCGAAAGCAAGGTTCAGACTGTCGACGAGCCCGGGGGCCTGGCCGGGCCAGTGGTTCAGCTGCAAAGGGAAGCTCAGCAGGACGAACGCATAGCCGAACATGGCGGGGTTGAACAGGTTGCGCCCGACCCCGCCGAAAGCCTGTTTGCCCAAGCCGATGGCGACGCAGGCCGCCGTCACGGGCAGCCACCAGGGTGCCTGGCTGGGCAGGGCTGCGGCCAGCAGCGCGGCGGTGACCAGCGCACTGCCGTCGCCAAGGGCACAGGCGACCGGCATTCTCCGCCAGCGCAATAGCACAGCCTCGGTGGCCAGCGCCGCACAACTGCTCAACAGCAGGTTGATCAGCACCCCCCAGCCATGCAGCCAGAACAGCACCAGCAGGCCAGGAGCGCAGGCCAGCAGAACCAGCTGCATGGTGCTGCGCAGGCGCGGATCAGTAGTCGGCATGGGTTTGCAGGTCCTCGAGGTGTTGTACAGCGATGGCTTCCGTTGCCGGGGGCAGGGCGATGCGTGGACCCAGGTTCATTGGGTGAAGAGTCCGTTGAGTCCCGAAAACGCCATGGCCATCACGCCTGCCCCGATCAGCTGGATGGGCAGGCCGCGCAGGGCTGCGGGTATCTCGGCATGGCGGCAGCGGGCGTCAAGATCGGCATACAGCACCAAGGCCAGCCAGAATCCCAGCGCGCCGACAATGGCCCACGCCAGAATCCCCCACCCGTCCACGCTGTCGCTGCCAAGCAATAACAGCAAACCTAGCACCACGGCGTTTGCGCTTAGCAAGGGTTGCAGGTCGTGCAGGGGCCAGTCTGGACGAAAGCGTCGGAGCAGGTTTGGCAGTGTCCAGGCCAATGCCGCCAGCAAGGGCAGGAAGATGAACAATTGCAGGTCCTGCAACCCCAAGGGCAGGAGAAATTGCCGGTGCAGCCAGACGCCTGCAGGTAGTGCAACGAGGATCAGCAGGGCCGAACACAGGCCCAATGCATGCAGGCGCGCACGCTCGACCGGCTCGGCCTGCAGGACCAGGTGATTGACCAGCGCGGCGCTGACCAGGATCAGGACGTAGTCACTCATGGCGATGCCGAAAATCGGAGGGTGCCATCATTATCGGGCAGCGGGTGGCAGATGCAACTGCCCCGGCCAATTGGCCGGGGCAGGAGGGCTTACTTGATACGCTGGCCTGGCTTGGCGCCGCTGTCGGGGCTGAGCAGGTAGATCTCTTCACCGCCAGGGCCGGCGGCCATGACCATGCCTTCGGAAACGCCGAAACGCATCTTCCGCGGCTTGAGGTTGGCCACCATCATGGTCAGGCGGCCTTCCAGCTGGGAAGGGTCCGGGTAGGCCGACTTGATGCCCGAGAACACGTTGCGGCGCTCGTCACCGATGTCCAGGGTCAGCTGCAGCAGCTTGTCGGCACCGGGCACGGCTTCGGCCTTGACGATCAGCGCCACGCGCAGGTCGACCGCAGCGAAGGTGTCGAACTCGATCTCGGCCGACAGTGGGTCCTTGGCCAGTTCGCCATTGCCCGCCGGAGCGGCCTTGGCTTCGGCGGCCAGCAGGTCTTCCTTGCTGGCGGCGACCATGGCCTCGACTTTGGCCGGTTCGATGCGGCTCATCAGGGCCTTGAACGGGTTGAGCTGATGGTTTTCCAGGCGCGACAGGTGGTCGTCCCAGGTCAGCGGGGCGATGTTGAGGAACGCCTCGGCGTCCGCTGCCAGCAGCGGCAGCACCGGCTTGAGGAAGATCACCAGATGGCGGAACAGGTTGATGCCCTGGGCGCAGATGGCCTGTACTTCGTCCTGCTTGCCTTCCTGCTTGGCCAGCGACCACGGCGCCTTGTCGGCGATCCAGGCGTTGGCGCGGTCGGCCAGGGCCATGATCTCGCGCATGGCGCGGCCGAAGTCGCGGGCCTCGTAGGCCTCGGCGATCGACGGCGCGGCGGCGAGGAAGGCCTCGGTCAGCTCGGGCGCGGCATCGCCGGCAACCATCACGCCGTCGTTGCCCTTGTGGATGAAGCCGGCGCAGCGACTGGCGATGTTGACCACCTTGCCGACCAGGTCGGAGTTGACCTTCTGCACGAAGTCCTCGAGGTTCAGGTCGAGGTCGTCGACGCCGCGGCCCAGCTTGGCGGCGTAGTAGTAGCGCAGGTATTCCGGCTGCAGGTGGTCGAGGTAGGTGCGCGCCTTGATGAAGGTGCCGCGCGATTTCGACATCTTCGCGCCGTTGACGGTCAGGTAGCCGTGCACGTTGACCGCGGTCGGCTTGCGCAGGCCGGCGCCTTCGAGCATGGCCGGCCAGAACAGGGCGTGGAAGTTGACGATGTCCTTGCCGATGAAGTGGTACAGCTCGGCCTTGGAGCCTTCGTTCCAGAACGCGTCGAAGTCCAGCTCCGGACGGCGGTCGCAGAGGTTCTTGAAGCTGGCCATGTAGCCGATCGGCGCGTCCAGCCAGACATAGAAGTACTTGCCCGGCTCGCCCGGGATCTCGAAGCCGAAGTACGGCGCGTCACGGGAGATGTCCCATTCCTGCAGGCCCGAGTCGAGCCATTCGGCGAGCTTGTTGGCTACCGCGTCCTGCAGGGTGCCGCTGCGGGTCCACTGCTGCAGCATGGCCTGGAAGTCCGGCAGCTTGAAGAAGAAGTGCTGCGAGTCGCGCAGCACCGGGGTGGCGCCGGAGATCGCCGACTTGGGGTTCTTCAGTTCGGTCGGGGCATAGGTGGCGCCGCATTTCTCGCAGTTGTCGCCGTACTGGTCCTCGGCCGCGCACTTGGGGCAGGTGCCCTTGATGAAACGGTCGGCGAGGAACATGCCCTTCTCGGGGTCGAAGTACTGGGTGACCGAACGGGTGGCAATGTGCCCGGCGTCGCGCAGGCGAGTGTAGATCAGGCTCGACAGTGCGCGGTTCTCCTCGCTGTGCGTGGAGTGGTAGTTGTCGAAGTCGACCAGGAAGTCGGCGAAGTCGGCGCTGTGCTCGGCCTGGACGTTGGCGATCAGCTGCTCCGGGGTGATGCCTTCCTTTTCCGCGCGCAGCATGATGGCCGAACCATGGGCGTCGTCGGCGCAGACATAGATGCACTGGTTGCCGCGCAGCTTCTGGAAGCGCACCCACATGTCCGTCTGGATGTACTCCAGCATATGGCCAAGGTGGATCGATCCATTGGCATAGGGCAGGGCGCTGGTGACGAGAATCTGACGTGGCTCGGACATGGTGGCTCGGCTACTTATCTGGCTACGGGGTAAAAATGAGGATGATCGGCCACTATAAAGGGCTGGCGAATTTATTTCACCCCAAGGACGCATCTGCTGACGATTGACGGGTTAGCATAGGCGCCTGTTCCGTATCCAGTTTGCCAATGGGAGCCTCCATGAGTGCCGTCACCCGTGCCGCCGTCGAAGGCGTGCTTCGCCAGTACACCGACCCCTACCTGAACCAGGACCCGGTCAGCGCCGGTTGCGTGCGCGCCATCGACATCCAGGGCGGGCAGGTCAGCGTGCAGTTGCAGCTGGGGTATGCCGCCGGCCTGTTCAAGGGCGGCTGGGAGCAGGTGCTGCAGACCGCGATCGGCAACCTTGATGGCGTTGCCTCGGTCAGCGTGAGCATCGACTGCGTGATCGCCACCCACAAGGCCCAGGCCCAGGTGCCGGCCATGGCCAACGTGAAGAACATCATCGCCGTGGCCTCGGGCAAGGGCGGGGTAGGCAAGTCGACCACCGCGGCCAACCTGGCCCTGGCCCTGGCCCGCGAAGGAGCCCGGGTGGGCATTCTCGATGCCGACATCTATGGCCCGAGCCAGGGGGTGATGTTCGGCATCGCCGAAGGCACCCGCCCGCAGGTGCGCGATCAGAAGTGGTTCGTGCCGATCAAGGCCCATGGCGTCGAGGTCATGTCCATGGCGTTTCTCACCGACGACAACACGCCGATGGTCTGGCGTGGCCCGATGGTCTCGGGGGCGTTGCTGCAACTGGTGACCCAGACCGCCTGGGACGACCTCGACTACCTGGTGATCGACATGCCGCCGGGCACCGGCGACATCCAGCTGACCCTGGCGCAGAAGGTGCCGGTGGCAGGCTCGGTGATCGTCACCACGCCTCAGGACCTGGCGCTGCTGGACGCGAAGAAAGGCGTGGAGATGTTCCGCAAGGTCAACATCCCGGTGTTGGGTGTGGTCGAGAACATGGCCGTGCATATCTGCTCCAACTGCGGCCATGCCGAGCACCTGTTCGGCGAAGGCGGTGGCGAGAAGCTGGCGGCGCAGTACGGCGTCGAGCTGCTGGCTTCGCTGCCGCTGTCGATGCTGATCCGCGAACAGGCCGACAGCGGCAAGCCGACCGCCATCGCCGAACCGGAAAGCCAGATCGCCATGGTCTACCAGGAGCTGGCGCGGCAGGTGGGGGCGCGGATCGTGCTGCAGGAAGCGGCGGCGCCGGCGATGCCGAGCATTACCATCAGCGAAGACTGACGCGTTACCTGTAGGAGCGGCCTTGCGCCGCGAAAGGGGTGCGAAGCGCCCCCAGAATCTGTGTATCAAGCAGATATTGCCGGGTCCGCTCTGCGGCCCTTTCCGGCCGGTCCGACGCCTCGGCAAGGCCGCTCCTACAGGGGCCGGCGAATAGTTTTTGAACAGGCACAAAAAAACCCGCCAATGGCGGGTTTTTTTTGAAAGCGAGGAAGCGAGATCGACTTAGGCGATCTGAACTTCTTCAGCCTGCATGCCTTTCTGGCCGCGGGTAGCGACGAAAGTAACAGCCTGGCCTTCTTTCAGGGTTTTGAAGCCGTCAGCTTGGATGGCTTTGAAGTGCACGAACAGGTCGTCGCCCGACTGAGGGGTGATGAAGCCGTAGCCCTTCTCATCGTTGAACCACTTGACAACACCGGATTGACGGTTGGACATTTTTCTGTCTCCTTGGACAAAGTTGATAACGGTCAGGAAACACCCTGACCGGGACTGAGCGCAAAGAGAGCAGAAAATTCAGCGATGGGCCGATCAGGATCGTGCATCAAACTAGAGATTCTCGGTGTCACGTGCAGCACAGTGGCGCCACCTTAACCCACTTTCCACAACCTGCCAATGGCCAAGAAGCGCTTTGATGAAATTCGGATCGACGGCCTGTACAGGCCCCGTCCGGCGCGGGATAGGGCGAGGAAACTTTAACCCGGGCGTCGGGACCGGTAAGATGCACCTCTCGTTTTTTACCCCGCACTCTTCAGGACACCCCGCCATGAGCATCAAATCGGACAAGTGGATTCGCCGCATGGCGCAGGAACACGGCATGATCGAACCGTTCGTCGAGCGCCAGGTGCGCGGCGAGCAGGACAGCCGGGTCATTTCCTTCGGTGTCTCCAGCTACGGCTACGACGTGCGCTGCGCCGACGAATTCAAGGTTTTCACCAACATCAACTCGGCCACCGTCGATCCGAAGAACTTCGATGCCGGCAGCTTCGTCGACATCAAGAGCGACGTGTGCATCATCCCGCCGAACTCCTTCGCCCTGGCCCGCACCGTCGAGTACTTCCGCATCCCGCGCGACGTGCTGACCATCTGCCTGGGCAAGAGCACCTATGCCCGTTGCGGCATCATCGTCAACGTCACGCCGCTCGAGCCCGAGTGGGAAGGCCATGTGACCCTGGAGTTCTCCAACACCACCACGCTGCCGGCAAAGATCTACGCCAACGAAGGCGTGGCGCAGATGCTGTTCCTGCAGTCCGACGAGGCATGCGAAGTCTCGTACAAGGACCGTGGCGGCAAGTACCAGGGCCAGCGTGGCGTCACCCTGCCACGCACCTGAGCCGACAAAGCGCGGGAATTGTTTCCGCGCCCGGCACTCCAATGAGAAGTCCCGGCGCGCATGCCGTGCGCCGGGCCTCGTCAGGAGCCGCCGATGAAACTCGACCCCGCAATCAGTGCCAAGCTGGCCGTCCTGCAGCCGAACCAGATCGGATTGCTGGCCTGGTCGCTGATGGCCCACCCGCCGATCCACACACCGCTGCCGATGCAGGCCGGTGGCGTGCCGCACCAGCCCGATCCCGACACGCCGCAGCCGCCGGAACCCGGCGAGCACCCGCCGATGGAGCCGGGCGAGCCGACCCTGCCCGACGAGCCGCCTCCCGCCCCAGTGGCCTGATTTTTCTCAGTTGCCCAGCAGGTAGCCGCTGCGGCAAACCTGTTCACCGGCCACATGGGCAACCACCATGCCCGCCGTGGCCATGCGCCGGATGCTGCGCGCATAGAGCAGCCCGGCCTGGGTATTGCGCAGGGGCGTGACCCGGTCGTTGAGCGGGTCGATGACCTCGGCAATCAGTTCACCGGCTTGCAGGTACTGGCCGGGCGCGGCGTGGAACACCAACAGCCCGCCGAGTGGCGTCATGACCGGCTCCACCGCCGCCAGCGGCGTCGCCGGGTGCACCAATGCGGGCATCGGGGCCGGCTGGCCCTCTATGACCCCGGCATGGGTAAGGAAGTCGAGGATCGCCTGGCAGTCCCGGGTCGCCAGGGGGTGGCTGACATCGGCCTGGCCGCGCAGCTCGATGGTCACCGAGAAACTGCCCTGGGGGATCGGGAAGCGTTTGCCGAAGCGCTGCTGCAGCTGCCACCACACCAGGCTGAAACACTCATCGAACGACTGTCCGCCCGAGTCGGTGGCCAGCAGGCTGGCCTGCACGCCCAGATAGCGGGCCAGCGGCTCGACCTGGGGCCATGCCTCCGGGGTGGTGTACAGATGCTCGACGGCCTCGAAGTCGCAATGCAGGTCGAGCACCATATCGGCGTCGCAGGCCAGGCGTTGCAGGGTCAGGCGCTGCGACTGCAGCGGCGTGTGCGCGGGGTGGGCATCCAAACCCCGGCGCAGGTATTCGCGTATCAGCGCCAGGTTGTGCGCCGGATCCTGGGTGAGATGGCCTTCGATCTGGTCGCCGATGCTGTCGGACAGGTCGACGAACCTGCGGTTGAAGTTCTCGCCGCTCTGCAGTTCGAAACGGCCCAGCGGCGCGTCCAGCAGCACCTGCTCCAGGCCCACCGGGTTGGCCACCGGCACCAGGATGATCTCCTTGTGCAACCGGCCCTGCTGCTCCATTTCCCCGAGTCGCTGCTTCAGGTGCCAGGCTACCAGCATGCCCGGCAGCTCGTCGGCGTGCAGCGAGGCCTGGATGTACACCTTGCCGGCGCCACGCGGGCCGAAATGGAAGCTGTGCAACTTGCGGGCGATACCCGGAACAGGGGAGAGCAGGTCATGGGTCGAGTGGTGCATGGTGGTCCTGATGTCAGCGTTTTAGGGCGAAGGCTGGGATCAAGGATAGAAGCATAACTTCGGGAGTGGCGCACTATTCAGATCGCGGAACCGAGGAGCACGGTACAGACACGGACTACCTGAAATGAAGAAATGCTGAACCTTCAGGTGTTGTTTACTGGGGCTTCATCGCAATGCGCAACAGATATGTTGCGTTTGCGGCCTGTTTGCTGCATTTTCTTCTGGTGCACCCATGAAGTACAGCGAGCTACGTCGATGGCTGCGGTCCCAAGGCGCCACCTTCGTTCCTGCCAAAGGCAGCCATTTCAAGGTTTACCTGGGTGATCGACAAACCATCTTCCCCGATCATGGCGCCAAGGAAATGGGTGAAGGGTTGAGGAAGAAGATCCTCAAGGATCTTGGGTTACGCGATTGACCACGCAACGAGGTGACGAAATGAATTTCGATTATCCGGTGAACGTGCACCGTGATGCAGGCAGTGTCTGGATCAGTTGCCCGGATATCCCCGAGATGGCCAGTGCGGGGGATACGCTCGATGAGGCGCTGTTCGATGCGGTGGATGCCCTGGAGTCAGCGCTTTCACTGTACGTAGATCGTCGGGTCGCCATTCCGTTGCCTTCGTCATTGCAATCAGCCGAGGCTGTAGTCAGGTTGCCGGCGTTGACCGCCGCGAAGGCTGCCTTGTGGAACACCATGATTGCCCAGAACGTAACCAAGACGGAAATGGCCCGACGGCTTGGCGTGAACCGGCCTCAGGTGGATCGCCTGGTCGATCTGTTGCATCGCTCCAAGATCGAGCAGGTCGAGCATGCCTTGCATGTGTTGGGGCAGCGCATCGAACTTGCAGTGGTGGCTGCCTGAGGTGGCTCCGGGAGCTTACCTCCCGGCTAAGTTTGTAGTGTGGTCCATCCAGGATTACCCCGGATGAACCGGATAGGACTTATTTCCCAGGCACTAGCGTCAACCGCTGACTACCATATGCCCTTGCAAAATTTTGCGGTTGCAGCGGCAGGCTGCTGAAGCGGCCTTTGAACCAGGCATCGAGCCCGTCGCTGTAGTGGCGGCTGGCCGGGTTGCCGGACTGGCCGTTGCTGGTCAGTACCTGCAGCGGTTCGGCCTGGCCGAAGTCGACGATCATCCGCGCCGAGGCCGGCAGCTGGGTGTCGAAGCCGTTCCCCCAAGCATAAGGGGTCAGGGCCAGGGTGCTGAAGTCGCCGCCCGCCGCCAGGGGCACACGGTCGAGCTTGTCGCCCAGGCCGTGGTAGGCCGGTGCCGGCCAGCGGTACTGGTGCAGCTTGCCCCATTGCCAGGCGCGGCGATCGGTGCCGAGCTGGGCGGTGCCGGTATCCACCGCGGCGGCCAGGCTGCGGGCGAGGATGGTCGGCTTGTCTTCCTTCTGCGGCGTGCCGCGATCATCCCAGAACGGGCTGTCCTCGCGCCCCAGCAGGTGATCGACCTGGGCGGAGTAGGACAGCTGGGCATTGCCGACGAAGGCCTGCCAGGCCGGGCTGGATTCTGGGCCCAGCTCGTCGAGGAAGGTCTGCCGGGTGACCGCCTGCAGGAACAGTTCATACAGCGCGGCATCGGCCGAGACCGGGCTCAGCCGACCATCGAAGGTTTTGAGCCGGGCCAGGGCATCGCGGGCCTTGTCGCGCTGAGCGGCGGGCAGGGCATCGATGGCCTGCTTGAGCGGCTGGGCCATGCCGGGCGCGTCGAACATCTGCTTGAGCTTGTCAGCCAGCAGCGTCACCTGGTCGTTCTGCAGGGCCATCAGGCTACGGCTGTCGTGACGACCGTTGCCGGCCAGCTGGGCCATGCGCTCGGCACGCTCGGGGTAGTACCAGCTGCTCGACAGCTGCATGCCATAGCCCTTGGGCAGGCTGCGCTGGTTGGCGTGGCCGATGAAACCGGCGGGCGGATCCTGGTCGTAGGGGTGCAGCATCGCGTCGGCGTAGCCGTCCCAGTCATAGCGCCCGTCCCAGCCCGGCGAGGGCAGCAGGCCCTGGCCTTCGCGGCGGTTGGGGTAGCGGCCGCTGACCTGCCAGCCGATGTGCTGGGGCTCGGCGAACACGAAGTTCAACGCCGCCGCAGCGACCTCGCGGGTGCTGTCGAAGGCGCGCTCGATGTTCTGTGCGCGGGTCAGGTCGAACAGCGCGTCGAGGCTGCGATCCTCCTTGAGCTGCGGCAGGTGCAGGGCCAGGGCCAGGCTGCCATGGCCCGGCAGCAGGGTGCCGTGGCGGGTGTCGTACATCACCTCGCGCTGCGGGCGCTGGCCGCGGACGAGGAAGGTTTCGTTGCGTGCGCGGGCCTGCTGCCACTTGCCGTCGGCGAGGTAGCTCAACTGGTTGCCCTGGCGGCGTACCTGCTCGAGGAACAGGTCCTGGTTGTCGGCCATCACCGCGCTGCTGCTCCAGGCCAGCTTGCCGTTGTAGCCGGCCAGCACGATCGGCAGGCCCGGCAGCGACAGGCCGGCGACCCGGTACTTGGTGGTATGGATCTGCACCGGGCTCAGTGCCCAGGTGGCGCGGCTGTCGCTGGCCAGCAGGCTCTTGCCGCTGCGGCTGCGCTGGGGCGTCAGGGCCAGGTTGGCCGAGCCGGGGGCGCCCAGCAGGCCGAGGTCGGCCAGTTGCTGGCCGGCGGCGGTGAGTGCGCCGAGCCCTGGTAGCTGGCTGGCCAGGTTCACGCCCTTGAGTTTGTCGATCTCGCCCTCTGCCAGTGGCTCGTCGGGGGCGCCGGGCAGCAGCCAGGCGAGTTTGTCGGCACCGACCTTCTGCGCCAGGGTCAGGGCGGACAGTTCTTCCTGCAGGTTCACTGACTGGCTGAAGGCATAGAGGCTGAAGATCAGCGCCGAGTCTTCGGGTTTCCAGTATTCCGGGCGGTAGTCGCTGCGGGCGAGCTCGCCCGGCAGCTTGTCGCGGTAGCGGAACAGGTAGGCGTTGACCCCGCGGGCGTACACCTCGAAGAAGCGCTTCAGGCGCGGCGAGGCATCGGCGTAAAGCTGGCCGGCGCTCTGCTTGAGGTTGGCGGCGCGCATCAGGCGGTCCATCTCCAGGGCGTCGGCCCCGGCCAGCTCGGCCAGGCGTCCCTGGGCCAGCAGGCGCATGGCGACCATCTGCTCGATGCGATCCCCGGCGTGCAGGTAGCCCAGGCTGAACAGCGCGTCATGGAAGCTGCTGCTTTCGATCAGCGGCGCGCCCATCGCGTTGCGCCGAACCGAGACGTTCTGCGCCAGGCCCTTGAGCGGTTGCACGCCGGTCGTCGGCAGCACACTGTCCTGGTGACCACCCATCTGGCAGCCGCCGAGCGCGAGCAGGCCAAGCAACGCGGCAGCACTGCCGAGGCGGAGAGGGAAGGGCGGAAGGACGGGGGCGGCCATGACTAGGCTCCTGCAGGGCGTGGCGGGGTTCTGAATGGCGCTAAGGTAGTGAGCGCGCAGTCGCCGTGCAAGGTGCCGGGGAGCTTTATTTACCAGTGGTAGTGCTGGTGCGTGCAAATCGCGGGTCAAGCCCGCTCCCGCGACGATTTGCCGGAGAGCGGGCTTGACCCGCGATGGCCTGCTTCGACGTCGATCAGGCGCCGTGGCACTTCTTGAATTTCTTCTCGCTGCCGCACGGGCAAGGGTCGTTGCGGCCGACGTCCTTCAGGGCGTTGCGCACCGGCTCCTGGTGGCCGTGGTTGCAGTGCGGGCCGTGCACATGGCCATGGTCGTGGTCGTGGTGATGGTCGTGACCGTGGTTGCAGTCGGGGCCATGGACATGGGGTTGCTGGGTCATTGCGGGGTTACTCCGGTTGTAGATCGCCGGGGATTATCTCACCCCTTTGCGACAAGTGCAGGTCCCGATGGACGATCAGCCCGGTGGCCAGCTCGCCGCGCAGTTGGTATTGCAGGGGTTGCCCACTCTTGAGCAGCTTCGCCAGGGGCTTGAGGTGCTGCCAGAGGTTGGTGCGCACGGTGATCTTGAAGGTACGCCGAGCCTGGCCGCCGACGCTGCGCCAGAGGCTGGCCTCGTCCTCGGCCAGGAGCAGGTCGCCCAGGCGCACCGAATAGGTCAGATGGCGGATGAACAGGCGGCTGTCGTTTGGGTTGTCGACCCGCAGGTGCAGGACGAACTCCTGCTGGTGCAGACGCATCTTCACCGGCTTTACCTCAAGCAGGTGCAGCTGTGGCTCGCGCCAGGTGTCGTCGCCCCAACTGGCGCAGCCCGCCAGCCAACCCAGCAGCAGGCCGAGTGTGAGCAGGCGGGCCAGGGGGCGCATGTTCAACTACCGAGGTAACTGGCGCAGCATTTCTTGAACTTCTGCCCGCTGGTGCAAGGGCAGGGGTCGTTGCGGCCGGCCTTGAGCGCCACGGTCGGGTCGATGAAGTACCAGCGTCCGGCATGCTGGACGAATGCCGAGCGCTCGCGGTGCTGGTGGTCGCCTTCCAGGTCGTGCCAGCGCGCGGTGAAGGTGACGAAGGCGTGCTCGGGTTGCCCGCCCAGTACCTCGGCGCTTTCCACCTCCAGACCCAGCCAGGTGCTCTGCGCGCTCCAGGCTGCCATGGCGGCGCGATCCAGCTCGGCCTGCTGGGCCGGCAGGGTGGTATCGACCAGGTAGTCCACCAGGCCCAGCACGTAGGCGCTGTAGCGCGAACGCATCAGGGCCTGGGCATCCGGCGCCGGAGTGCCGCTGTGATAATGCCCGCAGCAGGCGTCGAGCAGGTTGCCGCTGCCGCAGGGGCAGATCGAGACACTCATCCGGTCACCACCAGTACTTGCCGAAGTTTTCAGGGTTGGCCCAGAACTTCGCATTGAGCCAGTCCGGGACCTGCTTGTAGTCATGCAGATCATAGGTGAACAGGCTCAACACCTGTTCGTCACGCTGGAATTTTTCGCTGGCCGAGAGTGCCAGCGAATAGAAGTCGGTGTCCTGCCAGCCGCAGGCGTTCAGATCCGCCAGCACTGCGACGCGGCTGGCGTTGAGGTTGCGGATGCCGCCCAGCAGCTCCAGGCCGGTGCGCTTGGGCAGGTGCTCCAGGCAGTCGACCAATACCGCCAGGTCGAAGCGTCGGGCCGCCTGTTCGGCGGGGAGCGGACCGGGTGCGGCGACCTCGATCCGGGTCTCGGGATGTGCGGCAGCGAAGGCTTCCAGAGCTGGGAAGCGACTGCCCACCAGCAGCAGCTGGCGCGGGGTGAAGCGATCGAGCAGGGCGGCCAGGGCCTGCTGCGGCGTGCGTTGTGAGAAAACCTCGGTCATTGCCATTCCTCGTTCAGGTCGCTCAAGACTAGCGGTCCTGGGCGATCGGGCAAAGAGGCGCGTCGCCACGTCGGGGCTTATTGCTGGCAGAGCGGTAATCGCCGGTCTTTACTCCCAGGGCATCGGTAATGCACCGATTCCCCCTAGGAGAAGCAACAAGATGAGCATAGTACGCACAGCGATACCCCTGGTTCTGCTCACCAGTGTGTTGACTGGTTGTGCAGGTTTGCAGAAAACCGACTGGCCGAAGTGCGCTGCCGTCGGGGGCGTGGGCGGCGCGGCCCTGGGCGCGATCGAGAGCTCCAGCTGGGCTGGCTGGGGCGCATTGCTCGGTGGTGGCCTGGCGGCCGGCTATTGCTGGGCCCACGGCGATGGCGACGAAGACGGCGATGGTGTGCCGGACAGCCGCGACAAGTGCCCTGGCACTCCGCGTGGCGTGCAGGTCGATGCCAACGGTTGCCCGCCTGAGCCGGCGCCGGTGGTCGAGGAAGTGGTGGTGCAGAAGGAAGAGGTCATCGTCATTCGCGATGTGCGTTTCGAGTTTGACTCGGATCGTTTGACCACTGCGGATAAAATGCGCCTGGACAAGATCTCCAGCCGCCTCAAACAAGAGGCGTCAAGCGCCCGGTTGAGCGTTTCCGGTCATACCGACAGCGTCGGCTCCGACAGCTATAACCAGAAGCTTTCCGAGCGTCGTGCCCAGTCGGTGACCAATTACCTGGTCGAAAACGGCGTGCCGCGTGCCAGCTTCGTCTCGGTGGTGGGCGCTGGCGAGACCCAGCCGGTGGCCGACAACGCCACTGCCGACGGCCGTGCCATGAACCGCCGCACCGAGATCAAGATCCAGCGTTAAGTGCCGCGTGCCCGCGCCTTGAGAAGTGGCGCGGGCGCGTCTTTACTCCTGTGTGACCGGTAGCGGCCGGTGACACAGGAGCAATCACCATGCGTGTTTTGTCGAAAGCGGCCCTGCCGTTGGTGGTGGCGACGAGCCTGATTTCAGGCTGCGCCACCCACAGCGATGGCAGCGCGCCCCTCAATCAAAGGACCTGGCCCATCTGCAGCCTGCTTGGCGGACTGGTCGGCGGCGGCCTGGGCGCCATCGAGAGTTCCACCTGGGCAGCCGGTGCCGGCGTTGCTGGTGCGATTGCCGGTGGCCTGATCTGCTATGCCCAGGATGGCGACGAGGATGGCGATGGCGTATTCGACCGCCGCGACCGCTGCCCGGACACCCCGGCTGGCACCCAGGTCAATCACATGGGCTGCCCGTTGCCGCAGTATCCGGCGTCGGCACCTCAACCGGAGCCGGCGGCAACCCCGGAGGTGATCACGCTCGATGACCAGGGCCAGGTGCTGTTCGCCTTCGACTCCGCCGAGCTGACCCAGGGCGCTCAGCAGCGCCTGCAAGGTTTGCTGCCCAAGCTCAACGACCCCGGCGTGGCCAGTGTCAAGGTCATCGGTTTCACCGACAGCGTGGGCTCGGACAGCTACAACCAGCGCTTGTCCGAGCGCCGCGCCAGCGGTGTTGCCGAGTACCTGATCAGTCAGGGGCTGGCGCCGAACAAGGTGACCAGCCAGGGCCGTGGCGAGAGTGAGCCGGTGGCTGACAACGACACCGATGAGGGTCGCTCGCGCAACCGACGGGTGGAACTGCACCTGAACTGAACCCCTCTGGCGCATGCCCTGGCAGTAGGGTTACTGTTGCCGGCGCGGTCCGCTCGAACAGGCCGCGCCGACATAACAACAATCCATGGGGGCCGGACATGAAGTTCATCCTGGGCCTGGGCAAGGCTCTGACGGTGGCGTTCTGGGGCGTGGTGCTGTTCAACCTGTTCATGCCACAGCCGTTGCCGCTCAATCTGCTGATCAATGCCGCGGGTATCGTCCTGCTGTCGCTGCATGCGCTGGAGGTGCTGTTCTTCAATGGCAGCCTGCGCGGGCGCAGCCATCGCTGGTTCGACCGCCTGCAGATCCTGCTGACCGGTATCTTCCACGTCATGTCCATCCCCCGTCCGCAGGAGGCGTCGAGCCATGCGTAAACTGATGTTGCTGGCCGCACTGGCCAGCCCCCTGGTCCAGGCCGAAAGCCTGGAGGTCGCCGCCCATTCGATGCTGCGTCTGCCCAACAAGGCGGCCAGCGTGCACCTGGAGCAGTTGCGGGTGGCCGACTCGGCGACGCTGTTGCTGCCGGCCACGCTTACCGAACTGAAGATCGACCGGCTCGAATTGGGGCGCGATGCGCGGATCGCCATCGCGCCGGCCGAGCGGGACCTGAGCATCGAGGCTTTGAGTGCCTACCTGGGCGAGGGCAGCGAATTCAGCGCGCCTGGGGCGCCCGGGACCTATGAGCGCGCGGCGCGGCCGGGGCGTAACCTGGATCTGCGGTTGCAGGCGCTGGAGGCGGATCGGCTGTCGATCGATGCCCGGGGCGGGGCGGGGGCGCCTGGGTATGTTGGGCTTGATGGGGCCAATGGCAAGCCTGGGGGTTGTACCTGGGGGCAGGCCAGCCGGGGGGCCAATGGTGATGATGGTGGTAATGGGCATGATGGGGCTTCCGGTGGGCGGGTTCGTCTGGCGGTGCCTGAAGGGTTTGCGCAGGAGCGGATTGTGGTGAGGCTTGATGGTGGTGCGCCGGGCAAGGCGGGGGCTGCTGGGAAGGCTGGTTTGGGTGGTGCCAGTAAGGGGTGTCTGGTCTATCGGACTGATGCTGGGGGTAATGGGCGGCCTGGGCAGGCCGGGCAGCCTGGGTTGGCTGGGGGGGCGGGGGAGTTGATTCTTCAGCGGCTTTGAATTTTTTGGATTAGTGTTGTTTGGTTGTTTGGTTGTTTTAGTTGGTGTTGAGAGTTGTATGCGCATTCATTTGTGATGTCGACGCTTATTCACCTTTCCGCCCTTACGTGAACTGACCCCCGAAAGTTGGACACCTGATTCCAACCGGAGGGTGTTCCATGACGAAATACAATCTAGCGCTCAAGCAAGCACTCATCGAAGAGTGCCTTTCTGCACGGAGTGTTCATGAGGTAGCACTGAAGCATAGCCTGAGTCCATCGTTGCTACGCCGTTGGATAAAGGGCTATGAGCAACACGGCGCAGCAGGTCTGACTACCAAGTACAGCCACTACGACGCCCAGTTCAAGTTGAAGGTTTTGCAGTGCATCGAGCAAGACGGACTGTCAGCCCAGCAAGCCTGCATACAGTTCGATATCCGTGGCCCGAGTAGCATCAGGCAGTGGAAAAGGCTGTACGATGAAGGCGGACTAGAAGCACTTCACCCGCATCGTGCCCGAGAATCCCGAATGCCCCGCAAAGCATCAAAACAACCCAGCATAAGTCCGGCTACCCCTGCAGATACCGAGCTGACACCTGAGCAGATGCTCGAAGAGCTGGAATATCTGCGTGCGGAGAATGCCTATCTAAAAAAGCTCGATGCCTTGATCCAAGCGGATCCCCGCACTGCGCAATCAAGAAAGCGCAGGCCGTCCAAGGATTGAGGCATGAGCATCGACTGGCTTTGCTTTTACGCGCGGCAGGGCTGGCGCGCAGCACCTTCTATTACCAAAGCAAAGCGTTGGTGACCGACAAGCATGCGGCCCTCAAAGAGCGCATCAATAGCCTCTATCACAAGCACAAGGGGCGGTACGGCTATCGCCGCATCACCGCAGTACTTGAGCGCCATGGCGAGGTGATCAATCACAAGAAGGTGCAGCGGTTGATGCAGATGATGGATCTAAAATCGCTGGTAAAAGTGAAGAAATATCGCTCCTACCGAGGTTCCGAAGGGCTTGTTGCATCTGATCTGCTCAAGCGTGAATTCAAGGCGGAAGCCCCTAATCAGAAATGGGTAACCGATGTAACAGAGTTCAAGGTGAAAGGGCAGAAGCTGTATCTTTCACCTGTGATGGACCTGTACAACGGCGAAATTCTTGCCTATCAGATCAATCCGCGCCCTGAGTTCAAGATGGTCTCGACGATGTTGGAGCAAGCTTTCGAGCGGCTGAACCCAGATGACAAACCGATATTGCACTCCGATCAAGGTTGGCAATACCGACAGCCTGCTTATCGACATATGCTGGGCGGAAAGGAAATCCAGCAGAGCATGTCGCGTAAGGGCAACTGCCTGGACAATGCCGCGATGGAAAGCTTTTTCGGTACACTCAAGAGCGAGTTTTTCTATCTGGAATCGTTTGACAGTGTTGAGCAACTGGCATCAGGGCTAGAGGACTACATCGCCTACTACAATCAAGAACGTATAAGTCTAAGACTGAATGGCTTGAGCCCGGTACAATTTCGGACTCAAGCGCTGAACCCATAGCGTACCCCGTCCAACTTTCGGGGGTCAGTTCAACGGCGGGTAACTTTTTGAAGGATCAAAAAGTCACCAAAAAATCCTCGCTCCATTCATACGGCCCTCCGCTTCGCTCCGGGTTCCCTCACTCCGGCCTTGCTCCCGGGAGGACCGCGCTGTAGGGCCCATCCTGGGCCCCAGCGCTTGACGGGCATCCATGCCCGTCACCTCCCTCCGCAAGACCTCCGTTCGGCCTCCTGAAGTCGCGAAGTTACGAGCGGCGCCTGGGCTGGCGCAGCTGTCGCTAGTTTAAATCTAATTAATCTCTCGATTGCATCGCGGGGCAAGCCCGCTCCTACACGACAGTCGTCGTTATATATAACCCTGTAGGAGCGGGCTTGCCCCGCGAACGGGTCGGAACAGCCAATATATAACTAACTGTCAACCAACTAACTTTGCATCTCTTGCTCTTGCTCTTGCTCTTGCTCTTGCTCTTGCTCTTGCTTCTAAGCGCGCAATAGTCCGGGCAACACCAATTGCGACTTCAGGAGGCCGAGCGGAGTTCTTGCGGAGGGAGGTGACGGCCATGGATGGCCGTCAAGCGCTGCGCCCCAGGATGGGGCGTTCAGCGCGGTCCTCCCGGGAGCAAACAAAGGCGTGAGGGAATCCCGCCACGAGCGGGACGGATGAACGGAGCGGAACGGTTTTGCCTACTTTTCCCTAGAGAAAAGTAGGTCGCCGTTGAACTGACCCCCGAAAGTTGGACGCCTGACTCCAACCGGAGGGTGTTCCATGACGAAATACAATCTAGCGCTCAAGCAAGCACTCATCGAAGAGTGCCTTTCTGCACGGAGTGTTCATGAGGTAGCACTGAAGCATAGCCTGAGTCCATCGTTGCTACGCCGTTGGATAAAGGGCTATGAGCAACACGGCGCAGCAGGTCTGACTACCAAGTACAGCCACTACGACGCCCAGTTCAAGTTGAAGGTTTTGCAGTGCATCGAGCAAGGCGGACTGTCAGCCCAGCAAGCCTGCATACAGTTTGATATCCGAGGTCCGAGTAGCATCAGGCAGTGGAAAAGGCTGTACGATGAAGGCGGAGTAGAAGCACTTCACCCGCATCGTGCCCGAGAATCCCGAATGCCCCGCAAAGCATCAAAACAACCCAGCATAAGCCCGGCTACCCCTGCAGATACCGAGCTGACACCTGAGCAGATGCTCGAAGAGCTGGAGTATCTGCGTGCGGAGAATGCCTATCTAAAAAAGCTCGATGCCTTGATCCAAGCGGACCCCAGCACTGCGCAATCAAGAAAGCGCAGACCGTCCAAGGATTGAGGCATGAGCATCGGCTAGCTCTGCTTTTACGCGCGGCAGGGCTGGCACGCAGCACCTTCTATTACCAAAGCAAAGCGTTGGTGACCGACAAGCATGCGGTTCTCAAAGAGCGCATCAATAGCCTCTATCACAAGCACAAGGGGCGGTACGGCTATCGCCGCATCACCGCAGTGCTTGAGCGGCACGGCGAAGTGATCAATCACAAGAAGGTGCAGCGGTTGATGCAGTTGATGAATCTGAAATCCCTGGTAAAAGTGAAGAAATATCGCTCCTACCGAGGTTCCGAAGGGCTTGTTGCATCTGATCTGCTCAAGCGTGAATTCAAGGCGGAAGCCCCTAATCAGAAATGGGTCACCGATGTGACTGAGTTCAAGGTGAAAGGGCAGAAGCTGTATCTTTCACCTGTGATGGACCTGTACAACGGCGAAATTCTTGCCTATCAGATCAATCCGCGCCCTGAGTTCAAGATGGTATCGACGATGTTGGAGCAAGCTTTCGAGCGGCTGAACCCAGATGACAAACCGATATTGCACTCCGATCAAGGTTGGCAATACCGACAGCCTGCTTATCGACATATGCTGGGCGGAAAGGAAATCCAGCAGAGCATGTCGCGTAAGGGCAACTGCCTAGACAATGCCGCGATGGAAAGCTTTTTCGGTACACTCAAGAGCGAGTTTTTCTATCTGGAATCGTTTGACAGTGTTGAGCAACTGGCATCAGGGCTAGAGGACTACATCGCCTACTACAATCAAGAACGTATAAGTCTAAGACTGAATGGCTTGAGCCCGGTACAATTTCGGACTCAAGCGCTGAACCCATAGCGTACCCCGTCCAACTTTCGGGGGTCAGTTCAATCTTGGGGTACTTTTCGCGCAACTGATCGGCGACCAGGCGCCACTGCTGATGACATTCGGCACGGCTGTCCTGGGCGAAAACCGTGCGCAGAAGCGCTGCCACCATGGTGCGCTGACCCTTGCCGACATGGGCCATGGCGTTACGCATGAAATGCACGCGGCAGCGCTGCCAGGTCGCGTTGAAGACCTTGGAGACAGCCGCCTTGAGCCCCTCGTGGGCATCGGAGATGACCAACTTCACTCCACGTAAGCCACGCCGCATCAGGCTTCGCAGGAAGTCCGTCCAGAACGGCTCGGCTTCTGATGGGCCAACACGCATGCCCAGGACTTCACGGCCACCATCGGTGTTCACGGCCACAGCGATTATTACGGCGACCGAGACGATGCGCCCGGCCTCCCGCACTTTGACGTAGGTGGCATCTATCCAGAGATAGGGCCAGTCGCCTTCAAGCGGTCGGTCAAGGAAGGCGTGAACGCGCTCATCGATCTCACCAGCCAGCCGTGACACTTGGCTTTTGGAGATGCCGGTCATGCCCATGGCCTTGACCAGCTCGTCCACCGAACGCGTTGAAACGCCCTGAATGTAAGCTTCTTGGATCACCGCTGCCATGGCCTTCTCGGCGGTACGTCGAGGCTCGAGAAAGCCAGGAAAGTAGCTGCCCTGGCGCAGCTTCGGGATCTTCAGGTCAACGTCACCGGCGCGGGTTTGCCAGAGGCGATCACGGTAGCCATTGCGGCTGTTTGTCCGGTCTGGGCTTTTGACATCGAAGCCGGCGCCGCACAGGCCTTCGACATCGAACTCCATCATGCGCTGGGCAACGAACTGGATCATTTGCTTGAGCAGATCAGCGTCTGCCCCTTTCTCAACCAACTCGGTCAATGCGATAGTGGGCTTGGTCATCGTGGTTTCTCTGGTGAAGGTTAAGTCCGCAAACTCAACGTTAGCCAAGAACCACGATGACCATCCTCTTTCGCCCGCAGGGCGCCTTCGGCTGGTTCAGTTACACCACTTCCTGGGACACGATCGGTTGATGCAGATGATGGATCTAAAATCGCTGGTAAAAGTGAAGAAATATCGCTCCTACCGAGGTTCCGAAGGGCTTGTTGCATCTGATCTGCTCAAGCGTGAATTCAAGGCGGAAGCCCCTAATCAGAAATGGGTAACCGATGTAACAGAGTTCAAGGTGAAAGGGCAGAAGCTGTATCTTTCACCTGTGATGGACCTGTACAACGGCGAAATTCTTGCCTATCAGATCAATCCGCGCCCTGAGTTCAAGATGGTCTCGACGATGTTGGAGCAAGCTTTCGAGCGGCTGAACCCAGATGACAAACCGATATTGCACTCCGATCAAGGTTGGCAATACCGACAGCCTGCTTATCGACATATGCTGGGCGGAAAGGAAATCCAGCAGAGCATGTCGCGTAAGGGCAACTGCCTGGACAATGCCGCGATGGAAAGCTTTTTCGGTACACTCAAGAGCGAGTTTTTCTATCTGGAATCGTTTGACAGTGTTGAGCAACTGGCATCAGGGCTAGAGGACTACATCGCCTACTACAATCAAGAACGTATAAGTCTAAGACTGAATGGCTTGAGCCCGGTACAATTTCGGACTCAAGCGCTGAACCCATAGCGTACCCCGTCCAACTTTCGGGGGTCAGTTCACGTAAAGGCGAAAAGGTGACTAAATGTCGACATCACCTACGAATGCGCATACAAAAACCAAAACAATCACCAAGGAACCAGAACCCGAACCCCCTCAAACCCAAACCCGCGAACTGGCCACCCCCACCACCAACACCCCAATCAACAAATTAACCCCCACCAACCGCCGAATCCGCCCCAGCACCCCAGCCCCCGAAGCCCAATCCCCAGCCTCCACCGCCGTCCGCAGTTCAGGCAGCAACAAAGACTGAACCCGCATGAACAACGCAAACATGACAATCCCCCCGCCAATCATCACCTGCACGTAACGAGGCGCGGTCTCGAACCCGGCAAACCGCAGGTGAATCATCCCGACCCCACTGACAGCCAACACCGCCACCGCCAGCCAGACCCATCTGAAGAATCGCTGGAAAACCTCCACCCACAACCGCAGCCGCGCAGGCCCCTCAAGCGCGGCAACCGTTGCCGGTCGCAGCACCAGCCAGGCGAAGAACATCCCCCCGACCCAGACAAGGGCGGCCAGGACATGCAAGGTGTAGGGCAGGGCAAAGGCAAGCATCCGGATCTCCATGCGGCACAAAGGGCAATAGCGGGGTATGATAGCCGGCCCATGCGAAACACTGAAAATATATCCAGCCCTCCGGGCGCCTGCAGACCATGATCAGCAACGAACTCAAAGCTACCATCCAGGGCGCCTACTCGCGTTTCCTCGAAGCCAAAAGCCTCAAGCCACGCTACGGTCAGCGCCTGATGATCGCCGAAGTGGCCAAGGTGCTCGGCGACATCGCCTGCGACGACGACGGCCGCCGTGCCGGCGAGCCCGCGGTGGTGGCCGTCGAGGCCGGCACCGGTACCGGCAAGACCGTCGCCTACAGCCTGGCCGCGATCCCCGCGGCCAAGGCCGCCGGCAAGCGCCTGGTGATCGCCACCGCGACCGTGGCCCTGCAGGAGCAGATCGTCTTCAAGGACCTGCCCGACCTGATGCGCAACAGCGGGCTGAACTTCAGCTTCGCCCTGGCCAAGGGCCGCGGCCGCTACCTGTGCCTGTCCAAGCTCGATGTCCTACTGCAGGAAGGCCATGCCCAGTCGGCCACTGCCCAGCTGTTCGAGGAAGAAGGCTTTCGCATCGAGGTCGACGAGCGCAGCCAGAAGCTGTTCAACAGCATGATCGAGAAGCTCGCCGGCAACCGCTGGGACGGCGACCGCGACAGCTGGTCCGAAACCATCGAGGACCAGGACTGGGCCCGCCTGACCACCGACCATGGCCAGTGCACCGGCCGGCATTGCCCGAACTTCCAGCAGTGCGTGTTCTACAAGGCCCGTGAAGGCATGGGCAAGGTCGACGTGATCGTCACCAACCACGACATGGTCCTGGCCGACCTGGCCCTGGGCGGTGGCGCCGTGCTGCCCGACCCGCGCGACACCATGTACGTGTTCGACGAAGGCCACCACCTGCCCGACAAGGCCATCGGCCACTTCGCCCACTATTCGCGCCTGCGCTCCACCGCCGACTGGCTGGAGCAGACCGCCAAGAACCTGACCAAGCTGCTGGCCCAGCATCCGTTGCCGGGCGACCTTGGCAAGTACATCGAGCAGGTCCCGGAGCTGGCGCGGGAAGTCCGCACCCAGCAGCAGTTCATGTTCACCCTCTGCGAGCAGGTGGCGGATTTCCGCGCCGGAGAGGACATGGAAGGCCGTGACCGCCCGCGCTACCGTTTCGAAGGCGGGGTGGTGCCTGAGCAGATCCGCGAAGTCGGCATCGAGCTCAAGAAAGGCTTCGCCCGCCTCAACGACCTGTTCACCCGCCTGGCCGACCTGCTCAAGGAAGGCATGGACGGCGAGAACAACATCGGTATCGCCAGCCACCAGGCCGAGGAGTGGTACCCGCTGTTCGGCAGCCTGGTGACCCGCGCCCAGGGCAACTGGGAGCTGTGGACCGCGTTCACTGCCGAAGACCCGGAAGACAACCCGCCCATGGCCCGCTGGCTGACCCTGGCCGAAAGCGGCGCGCTGTTCGACATCGAGGTCAACGCCAGCCCTATCCTGGCCGCCGAGATGCTGCGCAAGAGCCTGTGGAACGTCGCTTATGGTGCCCTGGTGACCTCGGCGACGCTTACCGCCCTGGGCAAGTTCGACCGCTTCCGCATGCGTTCGGGCCTGCCCCGCGACGCAGTGCAGTGCGTGGTGCCCAGCCCGTTCGTGCATGGCGACGCTGGCCTGCTGCGGGTGCCCGACCTCGGCGCCGACCCGCGGGACGCCACGGCGCACACCGCGGCGATCATTCGCGAGTTGCCGGGTATCGTCGAGGACGCGCGTGGCGCACTGGTGCTGTTCTCCTCGCGCAAGCAGATGCAGGACGTGTTCGACGGCCTGGACCGCGACTGGCGCAAGCTGGTGCTGATCCAGGGCAACCTGTCCAAGCAGGAGACCCTGAACAAGCACAAGGCGCGGGTCGATGACGGCCAGCACAGCGTGCTGTTCGGCCTGGCCAGTTTCGCCGAGGGTGTCGACCTGCCGGGCGCCTACTGCGAGCACGTGGTGATCGCCAAGATCCCCTTCGCCGTGCCGGACGATCCGGTCGAGGCCGCGTTGGCCGAATGGATCGAGGCCCGTGGCGGCAACCCGTTCATGGAAATTGCCGTGCCCGATGCCTCGCTGCGCCTGATCCAGGCCTGCGGGCGCCTGCTGCGCACCGAGCAGGACCGTGGCGTCATCACCTTGCTCGACCGCCGTCTGGTCACGCAACGCTACGGCAAGGCTATCCTCAATGCGCTGCCACCTTTCCGACGGGAAATCGGCTGAGCGCCGGAGCAAGACGCACAACCCGTTGTCCATTACTCGATTGCGAGCCCATGACGGGCTCCAAAGGAGAGTCATCGCCCTATGATCCGCCGCACCCTGCCTGTCGTGTTCTCCCTGTTGTTTAGCGCGCCCTTGCTGGCCGGGCAACAGACGTTGTTCAGCTTCGTGCGCCCGGCCTCGGTGGTGAATGTCGTCACCCAGGACGCCAGCCTGCCGCAGTACAACGCGGAACAGACAGCCGAAGGCGAAGTGTTGCGGCGGGTGGTGTTCAACCCAGTGGCGCAGCCGACCCTGCGCCTCGCGCCGCAAGGCGGAGCCTGGGACTGGAGCGCCGGTCAGGCACTGACCCTGCGCCTGCAGAGCGGGATGGACTGGGCGCTGACCGTCGATGTGACGGTGCAAAGCAGCGACGGGCGCACCCTCACCAGCCGCATCGACCTGCCGGCCGGGCCCGCGCAGACCGTGATGATTCCGCTCAAGGCCAGTTCGCCGCTGAGCCAGGGCATGCGCGCCGGGCCACCGATGCCCTGGACCTTCGAGGGGCAACGCCTGCTGCTCACCAGCAGCGAAGGCGCGGTGGACCTGGCGCAGGTCACTTCGATCAGCCTGAGCATTCCCCGCCCCAAGGTGGCCCAGAGCCTGTTGATCGAGAAAGTCGGCCTGCAGGATGACGATCAGGCGCTCAAGGCCGCCTACAGCGAGTTGATCGATGCCTATGGGCAGTCGACTCGGGGCCGCTGGCCGGAGAAGATCGTCGGCGATGAGCAGCTCAAGGCCGCCGACAACCGCGAACAGGCACAGCTCAAGGCCTGGCTGGCCGAGCGCGAAAAACTCAAGCTGGACACCTATGGCGGCCTGCTCGCCGGGCCGGCTTTCGAAGCCAAGGGCTTCTTCCGTACCGAGAAACGCGACGGCCGCTGGTACCTGGTGACGCCGGAGGGGCATCCGTTCTATTCGCTCGGCGTCAATGCCGTTGCCGCCGATGGCGGGCGTACCTATGTCGCTGGCCGCGAAGGCATGTTCAAGGCCCTGCCGGGCGAAGGCGACGCGATGAGCGCCTTCTATGGCGAGGGTAACAACGACGACGGCAATGCCTCGTCCCAAGGCCGGGGATTCAAGCAAGGCCGCTGGTTCGATTTCTATACGGCCAACCTGCAGCGCACCTACGGCAAGCCTTGCCCGCAGGAAGGCGTGGCTTGTCCGACACCGGTCCTGGACGCCCAGCGTTGGCAGGCCCATACCCTGGACCGCTTGCAGGCCTGGGGCTTCAACACCCTCGGCAACTGGAGTGACCCGGCACTCGCTCAAGCCAAGCGCCTGCCGTTCACCTTGCCATTGTCGATTGTCGGTGACTACGCCAGCATCAGTACCGGCATGGACTGGTGGGGCCGCATGCCCGATCCGTTTGACCCGCGCTTCGCCATGGCCACCGAGCGCGCCGTGGCCATCGCCGCCCGGGATCACCGCGACGACCCCTGGCTGATCGGTTATTTCGCCGACAACGAGCTGGCCTGGGCTGCCCCCGGCGACGATCCCAAGGCACGCTACGGCCTGGCCTACGGCACCTTGCGCCTGACCACCGATGTGCCGGCCAAGCGCGCGTTCCTCAAGCAGCTGCGCGACAAGTACCGCAACCAGCAAGGCTTGTCCAAGGCCTGGGGGATCGAGTTGACCGCCTGGGAGCTGATGGAAGACCCAGGCTTCGAGGCGCCCTTGCCCAACCCGGAACACCCGGAAATCGAGCGTGACTACCAGTATTTCCAGCAGGTGTTCGCCGAAACCTATTTCAAGACCATTTCCGATGCCCTGAAATGGCATGCGCCCAACCATCTGCTGCTGGGCGGGCGCTATGCGGTCAGCACGCCCGAGGCGGTAAAGGCCTGCGCCAGGTTCTGCGATGTACTGAGCTTCAACTTCTATACCTTGAAGCCTGAAGACGGCTACGACTTCGCCCGTTTGACCGAGCTGGACAAGCCGGTGCTGGTCTCGGAGTTCCAGTTCGGTTCCCGCGATCGTGGCCCGTTCTGGCCAGGCCCGCTGGAGGTGGCTCGTGAGGAAGACCGCGGCCCGGCCTATGCCAACTTCCTCAAGGCCGCCATGGCCCAGCCGATGATCGTTGGCGCGCACTGGTTCCAGTACCTCGACCAGCCGGCCAGCGGCAGGCTGCTGGACGGCGAGAACGGCCACCTGGGCCTGGTGGCCATTACCGACGTGAGCTACCCAGGCTTCGTCGAGGCGGTGCGCCGGAGCAACCTGCAGAGCCTCACGCAGCTACGCACCGAACTGGACAAGCCCGCTCCCAAAAAATGAGTGCTGTCCCCAGGAGCGCTTTCGTGGGAGCGGGCTTGCCCCGCGATAGCGTCAGACCAGGGAATATAGGCAGGCCCCTGACAACCACCCAGCCATATCCAGTTTGCAAATCGCCCAACTACTGAAACAATGCACCCCTTTGCAAGCCAGGCCGTACAGAGAGGTAGTCGGGTGCAGATCCAGGGTCACTATGAGCTGAAGTTCGAGGCGGTGCGCGATGCCTTCGCCGCGTTGTTCGAGGATCCCCAGGAGCGTGGTGCCGCATTGTGCATCCAGGTCGGCGGCGAGACCGTGGTCGACCTGTGGGCCGGCAGCGCTGACAAGGACGGCCGCGAGGCCTGGCACAGCGACACCATTGCCAACCTGTTCTCCTGCACCAAGACCTTCACCGCCGTCACAGCCCTGCAACTGGTGGGCGAGGGCAAGCTGGCCCTCGATGCGCCGGTGGCACGCTACTGGCCGGAGTTCGCCCAGGCCGGCAAGGAGCAGGTCACCCTGCGCCAGCTGCTCAGCCATCGCGCTGGCCTGCCGGCCATTCGTGAGCTGCTGCCGGCCGAGGCGCTGTACGACTGGCAGGCCATGGTCGATGCCCTGGCCGCCGAAGCGCCCTGGTGGACGCCCGGCAGCGAACACGGTTATGCGGCGATCACCTATGGCTGGCTGATCGGCGAGTTGATCCGTCGCGCCGACGGTCGTGGCCCGGGCGATTCGATCGTGGCCCGCACCGCCCGGCCATTGGGGCTGGATTTCCATGTCGGCCTGGCGGACGACGAATTCCACCGTGTGGCGCATATCGCCCGCGGCAAGGGCAACCCCGGCGATGCCGCGGCCCAGCGCCTGCTGCAGGTCACCATGCGCGAGCCCGAGGCCCTGTCGACCCGGGCCTTCACCAACCCGCCGGCGATTCTCACCAGCACCAACAAGCCCGAATGGCGGCGCATGCAGCAGCCGGCGGCCAATGGCCACGGCAACGCCCGCAGCCTGGCGGGCTTCTATGCCGGCCTGCTCGACGGCAGCCTGCTGGAGTCCGAGCTGCTCGACGAACTGACCCGCGAGCACAGCCTCGGCCAGGACCGCACCCTGTTGACCCAGACCCGCTTCGGCCTGGGCTGCATGCTCGACCAGCCAGAGGTGGCCAACGCCACTTTCGGCCTTGGCGCACGGGCATTCGGTCATCCCGGCGCGGGTGGCTCGGTCGGCTTCGCCGACCCCGAACACGACGTGGCCTTTGGCTTCGTCACCAATACCCTGGGCCCCTACGTGCTGATGGACCCGCGTGCCCAACGCCTGGTGCGGGTCCTTGGCAGTTGCCTTTGATCGGGTAACGCGGGTATTGCCCGGACCCTTTGACTATCCTCAATGCCAACGCCTGACGCGTATGGGCAAAATTTCTTTCTATTTCATGGTGTATCGCTGATGTCTTCACATAAAACCTTAGCACTCGCCCTGTGCCTGGCCATGACCGGCTGCGCCAGCCATTCCCAGGACGCTTCCAAGGACAGTGGCCTGAACTGGTGGCCCTTTGGCTCGGACAAGGTCGCCGACAAGGAAGTGAAGGAGGCCGTCGTCGAAAACGTCGCCAAGGCCGATGCCAAGTCCGAAAGCGCCAGCCGCTGGTGGTGGCCGTTCGGTAGCGACGAGAAAAAGGACAAGGTCGCGGCGGTGCCGAAGATCGACCAGAAGGCCACCCAGGCCTGGCTCGACCAGTACGAGCCGAAGGTCCGCGAAGCGATCAAGGGCAGCAAGTTCGAACTCGAACGCCGTGAAGATGTGCTGGCGGTGACCATTCCGGTAGACAGCTCCTACAACCCGGACCGCCCGAACATGCTGCTGCCGGTCACTCTCGGCCCGATCACCCAGGTGGCCAAGGCCATCGAGACCGACACCAAGACCGCCGTGCTGATCCTCGGCCACGCCGACAGCAGCGGTGCCACCGTCGCCAACCAGAAGCTCAGCCTCGAGCGTGCTGCTTCGGTGTCGGCGATCTTCCGCCTCAGCGGCCTGCAGCGTGACCGCCTGATGCTCAAGGGCATGGGCTCGGTGATGCCGCGCGCCGCCAACGACAGTGCCGAGGGCCGCGCCCTGAACCGCCGCGTCGAGCTGTTGCTGACCCCGCAGAACACCATGGTCGCGTTGCTGGCCAAGTACCAGCAGGCCGCCCCGGCACCGGCCCCGGCGGCGATGGTCGCCACCCAGGACGCCAAGGCCCCGGCCGCCAAGCCAGCCGTCAAGGCCGCTGCCAAGCCGGCTGCGAAAAAACCGGCCGCCAAGGCCAAGGCGCCGGCCAAGGCCAGCACCGCCGCGAAGAAGAAAGCCGCTCCGGCCAAACCTGCCGCGAAGAAGGCCGTCACCGACAAGAAAGTCGCCGCCAACAGCCCTGCGAAGACCAACTGATCGTCAAGGAAACGCAGTCATGACCCAATCCCTGGCCGATATGCGCCGCGACTACACCCGTGATGGCCTGGCCGAAGCCCAGGCCCCGGGGGAGCCGTTCGCGCTGTTCCACCACTGGTTTGCCGATGCGGTGAAGACCGAGCAGCTACCGGTGGAAGCCAACGCCATGACCCTGGCGACTGTCGATGCCGACGGCCGCCCGCATTGCCGGGTGCTGTTGCTCAAGGCCTTAGATGCCCGAGGGTTCACCTTCTTCACCAACTATGAAAGCGCCAAGGGCCAGCACATCGCGGCGAACCCGTTCGCGGCCATGACTTTCTTCTGGCCGGCGCTGGAGCGCCAGGTGCGGATCGAAGGGCGGGTGGAAAAGGTCACGGCCAAGGAGTCGGACGATTACTACCAGGTACGTCCGCTGGGCAGCCGCCTGGGCGCCTGGGCGTCGCCGCAGAGCCAGGTGATTGCCGACCGCGAGGAACTGGAAGGGCTGGTCAAGGCCACCGAGGCGCGCTTTTCCGATACGCAACCGCATTGCCCGGAACACTGGGGTGGCTATCGCCTGGTGCCGGAGCGTGTCGAGTTCTGGCAGGGGCGGGCCAGTCGTCTGCACGACCGGCTGAACTTCCGGTTGGTCGATGGCCAGTGGCTGCGCGAGCGTTTGGCGCCCTGACATCTGGGGCCGCTGCGCGGCCCATCGCGGCACAAGGCCGCTCCTACAGGGATCGCGTAACCCCTGTAGGAGCGGCCTTGTGCCGCGATGGGCTGCAAAGCAGCCCCAGCATTACCGATACCCGGCCGCCTCCCGCTCCAGCCACGCCGCCAACTCCTTGCGCCGCACCTTCTCGACCCGCGCCCGCTCCAGCAACTCGAGCATGAAATCCCGCTTCGCCGGATCCTCCCCGGCCAGCGACAGCGCCAGGTCCCGGTCCATCCAGCGCCGCATGCGCACATACAGCCACCCGTGAAAATACAGGCCGGCGATAGTCACCACGACGACGATGAAGTAATCCATGGCTATCCTTGGTCTCACGTAAAAGCCCGCCACACAGTTGGCATAGGCTGTACCTGGGCTGAATGAAAACAATTTTATAACGTTTGCGCCGTGACACTTGTCAAGGCGCGGAGTCTAATGGACACCTGTCTTATGGAGATTGACCCCATGCGTAAATCCGCTTTGCTGCTGGCCAGCTTCACCACCGTGTCGCTGCTGCTGGGCGGCTGCCAGTCGTCGCTGACCGGCGACAGCTACTCCCGTGATGAGGCTCGCCGCGTGCAGACCGTGCGCATGGGCACCATCGAATCCCTGCGTCCGGTGAAGATCGAAGGCACCAAGACCCCGATCGGTGGTGGTGCTGGCGCCATCGTCGGTGGTGTCGCCGGTAGCGCCATCGGTGGCGGCCGTGGCAGCGTCGTGGCTGCGGTGATCGGTGCCGTGGCCGGTGGCCTGGCAGGTTCCGCCGCCGAAGAGGGCTTGACCCGCACCCAGGGTGTCGAGATCACCGTGCGTGAAGACGACGGCAGCATGCGCGCCTATGTGCAGCAAGTGCAGCAGAACGAGGTTTTCCGCGTGGGCGAGCGTGTGCGCATCATGACCGTCGATGGCACCAGCCGCGTCACTCACTGATCGCCGTACAAAAGAAACCCCGAACGGGCCTGGCCTGTTCGGGGTTTTCTTTTGCCTGTAGCCGCGATCGGATTACAGGCCGAGCATGTCTCGCGCCACCGCTTCGGCGATACGGATGCCATCCACGCCGGCCGAAAGAATGCCGCCAGCGTAGCCCGCGCCTTCGCCCGCCGGGAACAGGCCCTTGAGGTTGAGGCTCTGCAAGCTGGCATCACGGGTGATGCGCAGCGGCGACGAGGTGCGGGTCTCGATGCCGGTCAGCACCGCGTCGTGCAGGTTGTAGCCCTTGATCTGGCGGTCGAAGGCCGGCAGCGCCTCACGGATCGCCTCGATGGCGAAGTCCGGCAGGCTCGGGGCCAGGTCGCCGAGGGTCACGCCCGGCTTGTAGGACGGCTCGACGCTGCCCAGCGCGGTGGACGGGCGGCCTGCGACGAAGTCGCCCACCAGCTGCGCCGGTGCCTGGTAGTTGCTGCCGCCCATCACGTAGGCATGGGCCTCCAGGCGTTCCTGCAGCTCGATGCCAGCCAGTGGGCCGCCCGGGTAGTCGCGCTCGGGGTCGATACCGACGACGATACCGGAGTTGGCGTTGCGCTCATTACGCGAGTATTGGCTCATGCCGTTGGTGACCACGCGGCCCGGTTCGCTGGTGGCGGCGACCACGGTGCCGCCCGGGCACATGCAGAAGCTGTAGACCGAGCGACCGTTCTTGGCGTGGTGCACCAGCTTGTAGTCGGCGGCGCCGAGTTTCGGATGGCCGGCGTACTTGCCCAGGCGCGCCTTGTCGATCAGCGACTGCGGGTGCTCGATACGGAAACCGACCGAGAACGGCTTGGCTTCCATGAACACGCCCTTGGCGTGGAGCATACGGAAGGTATCGCGGGCGCTGTGCCCCAGGGCCAGCACCACATGCCGCGAGTGCAGCTGTTCACCGCTCTGCAGTACCACGCCGGTGAGCTGTTCGCCGTCGATCAGCAGGTCGGTAACCTTCTGCTCGAAGCGTACTTCACCGCCCAGGGTGATGATTTCCTCGCGCATCTTCTCGACCATGCTGGTCAGACGGAAGGTGCCGATGTGCGGCTTGTTGATGTAGAGGATCTCGTCCGGCGCGCCGGCCTTGACGAACTCTTCCAGTACCTTGCGGCCGTGGTGGTTCGGGTCCTTGATCTGGCTGTACAGCTTGCCGTCGGAGAAGGTGCCGGCGCCGCCTTCGCCGAACTGCACGTTGGACTCGGGGTTGAGTACGCTCTTGCGCCACAGGCCCCAGGTGTCCTTGGTGCGCTGACGCACTTCCTTGCCGCGCTCGAGCACGATCGGCTTGAAGCCCATCTGCGCCAACAGCAGCCCGGCGAAGATACCGCAGGGGCCGAAGCCGACCACGATCGGCCGTTGCGTCAGCTCGGCCGGGGCTTGGCCTACGAACTTGTAGCTGACATCCGGGGCCACGCCGATCTTGGCGTCGCCTTCGAAGCGGCGCAGCAGCTCGGCTTCGTTGCTGGTTTCAAGGTCGATGGTGTAGATGAACAGCAGTTCGCTGTTCTTCTTGCGCGCATCGTAGCTGCGCTTGAACAGGGTGAAGCCGAGCAGTTGCTCATCGCTGATGCCCAGGCGCTGGACGATGGCGGCGCGCAATTCGTCGTCGGAGTGGTCCAGGGGCAGCTTCAGTTCGGTGATTCGTAGCATGGCAGGGTCCAGTATCCCGGCCATGGGCGGCCGGCGGCTTTACACAAACCGCCAAGTATAAGCTGTTAGCCGCCCCGACTGGCAGGATAAAAGTGCCTGGCGATCAGAGGTCGCGGGCGCCGCCGTAGTAGGCGCAGCCCTGCAGGGTCTTGCCGTCGATGCGCAGCTCGGCCTTGAGGTGGCGGATGGCACCGGTGGCGCCGTCGACGCAGCGCTGCGGCGCGACCCACAGCTCGACGCGCTGGCCGTTGGCCTCGCTGGACAGACTCAGGCCACCGCCGGGCATTGCCTCTTCCAGGTAGGGCAGCGCCAGCGGATCCTGGCCGATGCGGTTGAGCACCATGCCCTTGCCGCTGGCCTTGATGTCCCAGTCCGGCTCGTGGCCGCCGGCACGCAGGGTCAGCTGCTTGAAGTTCGGATCTTCGCAGCCGGAATACTCGGAGGTTTCGAGGCGGTACAGGCGGGTCACGTCGAGCTGGCCGTCGCTGCCGGCCTGCTTGCTGCCGGTCATGCGCGCGCGGACGTCGGCGAACAGCTTGTCACCGGCGTCGTCGGCCAGGTTGGCGGCTTCCTGCAGGATGCCGGTGGCGGCAACGTCGTTGACGATGAAGCGACGGCTTTCGCTGCAGGGCTTGAACAGCAGATGACCGCCGGCCGCGCTCAGTTCACCTTGCATGCGGGTGGTGCCCAGGTTCGGGTCGACCGGTTTTTCGGCCAGCATCTGGCAGCCGGCGAACAGCGGCAGCAGGGCGGTAAGCAGCAGGGAAGGGGTGAGGCGCATGCGGCGGGCTCCGGGAAACTTTGCAAAAGAGCTGGCCACGTTACGCAGGGTGCGCATGGATCACAAGGGCCTCATCGCGGGGCAAGCCCGCTCCCACGCTGCGATGAGGCCTGTGCAGGCGCAAGAAAAAAGGGCCCGAAGGCCCTTTGATCATTCAACCCCCCAGATACGCGTCGCGCACCTTCGGGTCGGTCAGCAACGCTTCACCGGTACCCTGCATCACCACCTTGCCGTTCTCCAGCACATAAGCCCGATCGGCGATCTTCAGCGCCTGGTTGGCGTTCTGCTCCACCAGGAACACCGTCACGCCATCGCGGCGCAGCTGTTCGATGATGTCGAAGATCTGCTGGATGATGATCGGCGCCAGGCCCAGCGACGGTTCGTCAAGCAGCAGCAGCTTGGGCTTGCTCATCAGCGCCCGGCCGATGGCCAGCATCTGTTGCTCGCCGCCGGACATGGTGCCGCCGCGCTGGATGTAGCGTTCCTTCAGGCGCGGGAACAGCTGCAGGACCTTGTCCAGCTGCTCCTGGTAGTCGCCCTTGTCGGTGAAGAAACCGCCCATGGCCAGGTTCTCCTCGACGGTCAGGCGCGAGAACACGCGGCGGCCTTCCGGCACCACCGCGATGCTCTTGCGCATGATGTGCGAGGACGACTGGCCGACCAGTTCCTCGCCCAGGTACTTGATGCTGCCGCTGCTCGCCTGGGGCGAGCCGCAGAGGGTCATCAGCAGGGTCGACTTGCCGGCGCCGTTGGCACCGATCAGGGTGACGATCTCGCCCTGGTTGATCTCCACGTTGACGCTGTGCAGCGCCTGGATCTTGCCGTAGAAGGTGGAAACGTTCTCGAACTTCAGCATTTACGCCTCCCCCAGGTAGGCCTTGATCACATCAGGGTTGCCGCGAATCTCTTCCGGCGTGCCATTGGCCAGGGGCGTGCCCTGGTTGATCACCACGATGTGGTCGGAAATGCTCATCACCAGTTTCATGTCGTGCTCGATCAGCAGCACGGTCACGTTGTGGGATTCGCGCAGGTAGGCGATGAGGGCCTTGAGGTCCTCGGTCTCCTTGGGGTTGAGGCCCGCGGCCGGTTCGTCGAGCATGATGATCCGCGGTTGGGTCATCATGCAGCGGGCGATTTCCAGGCGCCGCTGTTGGCCGTAGGCGAGGGTGCCGGCGGTACGGTTGGCGAACTCGGTCAGGTTGACCTTCTCCAGCCAGTACTGCGCGCGCTCCATGGCCTGCTTCTCGCTGCGACGGAAGCTCGGGGTCTTGAACAGGCCGGCGAAGAAGTTGGTGTTCAGGTGACGGTGCTGGGCGATCAGCAGGTTTTCCAGCGCGGTCATTTCCTTGAACAGGCGCACGTTCTGGAAGGTCCGCACCACGCCCTTGCGGGCGATCTGATGGCCGGCCAGGCCCTGGATCGGCTGGCCGTCGAGCAGGATGGTGCCGCCGCTGGGCTTGTAGAAGCCGGTGAGGCAGTTGAACACGGTGGTCTTGCCGGCGCCGTTCGGGCCGATCAATGCCACCACCTGTTTTTCCTTGACGGTCAGGCCCACGCCGTTGACCGCCAACAAGCCGCCGAAGCGCATGCTCAGGCCGCTGACTTGCAGAATTTCGCGGCTCATCGAGGCAGCTCCATGTGCGGACGTTGCATGGGCAGCAGGCCCTGCGGACGCCAGATCATCATCAACACCATCAGCGCACCGAACATCAGCATCCGGTATTCGCTGAACTCACGCATCATCTCCGGCAGCAGGATCATCACGATGGCCGCGAGAATCACGCCCAACTGCGAACCCATGCCACCCAGCACGACGATGGCGAGGATGATCGCCGACTCGATGAAGGTGAACGACTCCGGTGTCACCAGCCCCTGGCGGGCGGCGAAGAAGCTGCCGGCGAAACCGGCGAAGCAGGCACCCAGGGTGAACGCCGAGAGCTTGATCACGGTGGGGTTCAGGCCCAGCGCGCGGCAGGCGATCTCGTCTTCACGCAGCGCTTCCCAGGCCCGCCCGATCGGCATGCGCAGCAGGCGGTTGATGACGAACAGCGCCAGCAACGCCAGCAGCAGGGCCACCAGGTAGAGGAAGATCACCTTGTTGATCGAGTTGTATTCCAGCCCGAAGAACTCGTGGAAGGTCTGCATGCCCTCGGCGGCGCGGCGTTCGAAGGTCAGGCCGAAGAACTCCGGCTTGGGGATGTTGCTGATGCCGTTGGGGCCGCCGGTCCAGTCGGTGAGGTTGCGCAGGAACAGGCGGATGATCTCGCCGAAGCCCAGGGTCACGATCGCCAGGTAGTCGCCGCGCAGGCGCAGCACCGGGAAACCGAGCAGGAAGCCGAAGGTGGCGGCCATCAGGCCGGCGATCGGCAGGCACACCCAGAAGCTCCAGCCCAGGTAGTGCGAGAGCATCGCGTAGCTGTAGGCGCCGACGGCGTAGAAGCCGACGTAACCCAGGTCGAGCAGGCCCGCAAGCCCCACCACGATGTTCAGGCCCAGGCCCAGCAACACGTAGATCAGGATCAGCGTGGCGATGTCGACCGCGCCGCGCGAGCCGAAGAATGGCCAGATCAGCGCCGCCACGATCAGCCCCATGATGACCCAGCGCTGGGTCTTCGGCAGGGTGAGGAAGTTGGTCACCGAAGGCGGTACCAGCTTGCGCTCCGAGCGGCGGCCCATCACCGCGCTCCACTGCTTGTCGAACAGTACGCGCAGGAACATCAGCACCGAGCACGCGGCGATGATGCTGATGGTGAACGAGCCCTGGCTGTGCACGATCAGGCTGATGCCGTCGATGCTGAGTTTCAGGCCCAGCACCGGGAAGGCCACGGCCCAGACCAGCAAGGCGCTGAAGAACGCCTGTTTGAGATTTCTGTTCATACTTTTTCAACCTCCGGGCGGCCCAGGATGCCGGTCGGCCGGAACAGCAGGACAAGAACCAAAAGACCGAATGCCACCACGTCCTTGTACTGGTCGCCGAAGATGTCGGCGCCGAACGCTTCGGCCACGCCCAGCACCAGCCCGCCGAGCATGGCGCCCGGGATGCTGCCGATGCCGCCCAGTACCGCCGCGGTGAAGGCCTTCAGGCCCACCAGGAAACCGGCGTTGGGGTTGATCACCCCGTACTGCATGCTCAGCAGCACGGCCGCCACCGCCGCCAGCGCGGCGCCGATGACGAAGGTCAGGGCGATGATGTTGTTGGTGTTGATGCCCAGCAGGTTGGCCATCTTGATGTCCTCGGCGCAGGCGCGGCAGGCGCGGCCCAGGCGGGAACGGGAGATGAACAGGGTCAGGCAGGTCATGGCGACGAGGGTCACCACGAACACCAGGATCTGCATGTACGAGACCAGCACTTCCTCCGCGCCCCCCGGGCCGAACGAGAAGCTGCCGGGGATCAGGTTGGGGATGGACTTGTCCTTGGAGTCCTGCGACAGCAGGACTGTGTTCTGCAGGAAGATCGACATGCCGATGGCGGAGATCAGCGGGATCAGCCGGTTGCTGTTGCGCAGCGGCCGGTAGGCGACCCGTTCGATGCTGTAGCCGTAGGCGCTGGTGACGAAGATCGTGGCGACGAAGGCCACGGTCATCAGGATCGGCAACGAGTGGATGCCCATCATGGCCAGCCCGGCGAGGGCGATGAAGGCCACGTAGGAACCGATCATGTACACCTCGCCGTGGGCGAAGTTGATCATGCCGATGATGCCGTACACCATCGTGTAACCGATGGCGATCAGCGCGTAGGTACTGCCGATGGTCAATCCGTTAACCAGTTGTTGTAGGAAATGGTAGATCTCAGGCATTACAGCGCTCCTAAAAACCTGATTTGCATTTCTCTGGCGGGGGATGACCCCGGCCCATGTTCTCGTGGTCTACGCCACGTGATCTTGTGCGGGCACAACCAGGAAACCGCGGGTGACGGTTTTAAGATTTTCAGGTGAACCGGCTCCCGGATCACGGGAATCAGGTCCATAGAACCTCGTAAAACAAAGCCCACTGCTCGCACAGTGGGCTTCTCGGTCAGCTATTAGTCACGCAGTTACTGAGGGGAGACTTCGGTCTTCGGCTTGCCGAAGTGCCATTCGTAGACCACGAACTTGAAGTCTTTCAGGTCGCCTTTATCGTCGTAGGACAGGTCGCCGGTCGGGGTCTTGAAGGTACCGGCGTGGATGGCGGCAGCCACCTTGTCGGTGTCTTCGGACTTGGCAGCCTTGATGCCTTCGGCGATCAGCTGGACAGCCGAATAGGCCGGGAACACGAACGGACCGCTCGGGTCCTTGCCGTCGGCCTTGATGGCGTCGACGATGGCCTTGTTCGCAGGGTCGGCGTCGAACGACTTCGGCAGGGTGACCAGCAGGCCTTCGGAGGCGCCCTGGGCGATCTGCGAGATGGAGTCGTTACCCACGCCTTCCGGCCCCATGAACTTGGCTTTCAGCCCCTTCTCTTGCGCCTGGCGCAGGATCAGGCCCAGCTCCGGGTGGTAGCCGCCGTAGTAGACGAAGTCGACGTTGTTCTGCTTGAGCTTCTGGATGATCGAGGAGAAGTCCTTGTCACCGGCGTTCAGGCCTTCGAAGACGGCGACCTTGGTGCCTTTCTTCTCGAGAGTGGTCTTGACCGCGGTGGCGATGCCTTCGCCGTACTGCTGCTTGTCGTGCAGGACCGCGACGACCTTCGGCTTGACGTGGTCGGCGATGTAGTTGCCGGCGGCCGGGCCCTGGGCGCTGTCCAGGCCGATGGTGCGGAAGACCATCTTGTAGCCACGGCTGGTGATGTCCGGGGAGGTGGCGGCGGGGGTGATCATGATCACGCCTTCGTCTTCGTAGATGTCGGACGCAGGCTGGGTGGAGCTGGAGCACAGGTGGCCGATCACGTACTTGACGCCATCGTTGACCACTTTGTTGGCGACGGCCACGGCCTGTTTAGGGTCGCACGCGTCGTCGTATTCCTTGGCTTCGAGCATCTTGCCATCGACGCCGCCCTTGGCGTTGATGTCCTTGATGGCCTGTTTGGCGCCGACGAACTGCATGTCGCCGTACTGGGTCACCGGCCCGGTCTTGGGACCGGCGATGCCGATCTTGATGGTGTCGGCGGCAAACGAATGGCTGGCGACTCCGGCCAGAACCATCGCGGCAAACAGCTTGGAAATCTTGATCATAGTGCTCCACTCATTCTGTTGTAATTCTTATAGTCCTGAGGCCAGGGCTACAGACCGGGCGGGATCTACGGCCTGGCTACGCCATGCCGTGAGCCCACCTTCCCCCGGAACATGTCCCGGAACTGTACCGGTACAGTGTAGAGCGCCGTCCGAGCGCTTGAAAAGCGGGCGAAAAGCGTCTGTTTCGAGGGGTGTCGCCTGGTCGACATAAAGATACAGAAAAGCGCCATCACTTTGCCTGTATCTGCGGCTCGCCCCCACAAGTTCGGGCCTGATCGACCAAATTACGTATTTGAAACCAGGTTTTTCTGCAAAAATGCCGGCCTTTTTGTTGGACGATCTTTGCGCAGGTAAACCCATGACTGATCAAGTAAGCACCCTCTATGCCAAATTGCTCGGCGAGACCGCCGTCATCGAGTGGAAAGCCCTGGAGCGTTTCTGGGCCAAGGGTGACCTGATTTGGGTCGACCCCAGCCTCGACCTCATCACCGTTGCCGAGGCGATGGCCGAGAATCGCAGCGAGATCTTTGCCAAGTGGCGTAGTGATGGCACTGTCGGGCCGGTTTCCGCCGAGCAGGCGCTCGACCTGCAAACCCGCGATCCAGAGATCTGGGCGGTGGTGGTTTCGCCGTTCATCGTGATCCAGGCGAAGAAAGCGGAATAAGCACGCGCTTTTTTAGTGCGCAAAAACGCGCAGATGCCCCACGCTGGTGCGCGTTGACGCTCACGTAAGGTGGAAGTTGGTAACAGTGGCGGGGTGATTTGGCGGGCCGGTAACAGTTTACGGCATGCGTAACTGGGGCTGCTGCGCAGCCCATTCGCGGCACAAGGCCGCTCCTACAGGAGGGCGCGATTTCCTGTAGGAGCGGCCTTGTGCCGCGAAAGGGCCACTAAGTGGCCCCTGCTCTATCAGTAATCCACGCGCCCGGTATGGCTGTTCAGCGAAATCACCCGGGTCTTGCCGATGCGATGGCGGAAGATCTCGCGCAGGTACTTCACCGCCTTCTTCACGCACTCGCGCGACAGGCGGATATCGTTGATCGAGACGAACCTGCTCTTGTCGTTGATCAGCTCGCGGTATTTCTTCTCGTACATCGGCTTGATCGCGTACCAGTTGGTGTCGAGGATCTTCGCCGGGTTCTCGAACTCGTTGAGCAGGTCGTCGATGCTGTCTTCATCGAAGTGCTCGCTGGTGATGAACTCCAGGATCGCGTTGTCCATGGTGTCGTCGAAGCGGTACGGGTTGCGCGCGAAGCAACGCTTGATGAACGCCACGATCAGCGTCAGGAAGTCGTCCGACAGGCACGGGCTCTTGGCGATCAGGGTGGTCAGCGAGAGGTTGGCCGAGGCGCCGATCACCAGCGCGTAGCGCTTGAGCGTGGTGTTGGGGAACAGGCTGTTGAGGTGGGTCTTGAGCCGGTTCAGGTCCATGTACGACAGCTTGTAGTCCTTGGGCAAGGATACGATCGACACCACCGACGAGCAGTTCTTGAAGAAGTGCAGGTCGTGCAAGGCCGCGGCGTCGTAGCCCGAGGCCTGGTACTGCTCCAGCGCGGCGCGGTAGCGGCGCGACTCGATCGGCAGCAGGCTGATGCCCTCGATGGCCTGGGTCTGCTTGTTGAAGTGCGGCAGGTCGATGGAGCGGAAGAACAGGTCGTCGATGTCCAGGCGCGGCTGCTCGCGCTCGAACACCTTGAACTTGTCCGACCCCGCCGGCGGCACTTCCGGCACCACCGATTCGGCGTAGGCAATGGCCACGGGGCCGGCCAGGCTCATGAACAGGTCGTTGGCGTCCAGGCGGATGGTCTCGCCGATGTCGATGCCGGCGCGACGGAAGTAGTTCTGGTCGTAGTCGGTGGTCACCGCCTGGGCGGTGAGGATGTTGAAGATCTGCTGGGAGATGTACTGGTTGGCGTGCTTCTCCATGGCGTTGACGTCGATGTTCTGGATCGTGCCGTCATCGCTTTCTTCGGCGTAGCGCATGATGTCGTTGGAAATCAGCATCATCGCGTTCCACGGGCGGATGCGGCCCATGACGCTGGCTTCGCTGCTGTCTTCGTTGTCGAAGTTGTACGAGAAGTCCCATTCCTCCGACAGGTATTTGCACAGCAGGCGGCCGGCGTTGATGTGCAGCGCCTCGGACATCTCGCTGCGGTGGTCGGAGGCGTTGGGCAGCACGCAGATGCCGCTGGTGAAGATCGGTTCGAAGACGAACGAGTGCCCGCTCTTGCCGTCGTTCTCGTCGGCCGGCTTGGTGTCGAAGGTCTTGTTCATGTACGAATACTGCTGGGCCAGGCCGAACTCCGAGGCCATCCCCGAGCCGGTGCCGCCACCGGCGCTGAAGATGTAGAAGTACAGGCGCGACTGGTTGGCCTTGATGCCGCAGGAGTCGATCAGGTACGAGTGGATCAGCTTCCAGTCGGCGCTGGAGAAGCGCTGGGTGTCCTTGTTGAGGATGATCTTGGCCAGGTACTGGCCAAGGATCGGCGCGTTACCGGCGCCCCCGGCATGCACCTCGGACAGGTCCATGATCTTCATCTTGCTGTAGTCGCGCAGGAAGCCGCCGCGCTCGCCCTTGCGCGAGAAACGGATGCGCCCGGCGATGTCCTTGTCCAGGTCACCCAGCATCACCAGCGGCTCGACCAGGAACACCGGCTTGGCGGCCTTGTTCTGCACCAGGCGCAGGTTCTGGCGGATCCAGCGCGCCGGGCTGTAGCCGGCCTCGCCCTTGAAGCGGTCCTCGTTGTTGTACTCGTTGAGGAAGAAGGTGCGGGCGTTGTACACCAGCTCCGCCACGTCCAGGGCGATGTTCGAGCCGCAGCGGCCCAGGCCGATCAGGCACACCGACGGGAACTGCTGCTCCAGGCGCAGCTGGTCCTCGTCCTCGACGTGCAGGTTCGGCGGGAACACCAGGTCGCGCAGGCCGTCGAGGTTGTCGAGGATGCGCTGGATGTCCTGCTCGGTGAAGTACAGGTACTGCTGCGCCGGCATGCTGCGGGCGGCGGGTAGGTCTCGAGCACTGCCAGCGGTCAGCGAGGTGGGGCTGAGGGTCGGCTCGGGAGCCGCATTGGCAGAAGTGTTCGTAGAGGTCATAGTGCGCCATTTGCCTGGTGTGGTTGGCTTCCCGGTGATGCATGTCATCTAGCCATCACGGAGAAATTTCGCGACTTTATCAGTGCGTCTTTTTCTTATGCGATAGGGGGTTTCCTTAGTCGGACTAAGGTTTTTCCCTTCGCACCCGCATTGCATCGTCCGTTTGTCACGCTTCTTTAATCTGGAGTCGCTCATGAGTACTGCATTGCCTTCGCTGGGGTTTGCCGGAATCGGCCTGATGGGCCTGCCGATGTGCCGTCGGCTGCTGGCCGCCGGGTATCCGCTGACTGTGTGGAACCGCAGCCCGGACAAGTGCGCCGAGCTGGTCGCCGCTGGTGCGCGACTGGCCGCCAGCCCCGCCGAGCTGTGCCAGGCGACGGACATGGTGCTGCTTTGCCTGGCCGACACGGCGGTGGTGCGCGAGGTGGTGTTCGGCGAGCAGGGCGTCGCCCAGGGCGGGCGCAGCGGTCAGTTGCTGGTGGACTTCTCCAGCCTTGAGCCGACCGCCACCCGGGAGATGGCCGCCGAGCTGGCCGCCCTGTGCGGCATGGCCTGGCTCGATGCGCCGGTGTCCGGTGGCACGCCGGGGGCCGAGGCCGGCACCCTGGCGATCATGGTCGGTGGCGAGGCGGATGATCTCGAGCGGGCGCGGCCGGTGCTGCTGACCCTGGGCCAGCGGGTCACGCACATGGGCGCGGTGGGCGCCGGCCAGGTGACCAAGGCGTGCAACCAGATGATCGTGGCCTGCAATGCATTGGTAATCGCCGAGGTAGTGGCGCTGGCCGAGCAGTCAGGGGTCGATGCGCGGCTGATCGCCGAGGCGCTGGCGGGTGGGTTTGCCGACTCCAGGCCGCTGCAGATCCTTGCCCCGCAAATGGCCGAGAGCCGCTTCGAGCCGGTCAAGTGGCACGTGCGCACCTTGCTCAAGGACCTCGACACCGCGGTGAAATTCTCCCGCGAGCAGGGCTCGGCGACGCCGCTCAGTGGCCTCGCCGCGCAGTTGATGCGCCTGCACGGTAGCCAGGGTTATCTGCAAAAAGATCCGGCGACCCTGGTAGCGCTGTATCGCAACAAGGACTGAGTTCGCCCGGCTGGCGGTCGAGCCGTTCGAGGATCGGCCGCAGCTCGGACAGCGGCACCGGCCGGCTGAGCAGGTAGCCCTGCAGGTAGTCGCAGCCGTGGCTGGCGAGGAACTCGTGCTGCTCGACGGTCTCGACGCCCTCGGTGACCACCTTCAGGTGCAGGGTGTGGGCCATGATGATGATCGCCTGGACGATCTCCCGGTCCTTCTGGCTGCCCGGCACGTCCTGGATGAACGAGCGGTCGATCTTCAGCACGTCCAGCGGCAGCCGTTTGAGGTAGGCCAATGACGAATAGCCGGTGCCGAAATCGTCGATCGACAGCGCCACGCCCTGGGCGCGGATGCGCTTGAGCAGGCTGATGGTGTGATGAATGTCGCCCATCAGCGCGTTTTCGGTGACCTCCAGTTCCAACTGGCGCGGCGCCAGGCCGGCCTGGAACAGCGCCATCTCCACCTCGGTGGCCAGCTCTTCGCGGCCGAGGGTGAGCGCCGAGCAGTTCACCGTGACCTTCAGTTCGCCATAGCCATGGCGATTGAGCTGGGCCAGGTCCTCGCAGGCACGGCGCAGTACCCACAGGTCCAGTTCGGCGATCAGGCCGTTGGCCTCGGCGATGCAAATGAAGCGGTCAGGGCTGAGCAGGCCGTGTTGCGGGTGCTGCCAGCGCACCAAGGCCTCGAGCTTGGCCACCTGGCCGCTGCGCAGGTCGAAGATCGGCTGGTAGTGCACGCACAGGCCGCGTTCCTCGAACAGCGCCACACGTAGTTCCTCCTCCAGTTGCAGCTCCAGGGTGGCGCGGGTCTTCAGGCCATTGTTGAAGAAGTTCAGGCTATTGCGCCCGCAACCCTTGGACTGGTACAGCGCCAGGTCGGCGTTCTTCAGCAGTTCCTCGGTGCTCTGGCCGTCGTCGGGGAAGATGCTGATGCCGATGCTGGTGGTCATCACCATGCGCCGGCCCGCCAGGTCGATCGGCTCCTTCATCCGCTGCATGATGCGCTGGGCCAGGTGGCGGGCCTCGTCGCGGCTGTTGAGGCTGGTGACGATGCAGAACTCGTCGCCACCGAAGCGCGCCACCAGGTCCTGGCTGCGGGTGGCGGCCTTGATATGGCCGGCGATGACCTTGAGCAGCTCGTCGCCGGCAGCATGCCCGAGGCTGTCGTTGATGCGTTTGAAATGGTCGATGTCGAGGAACATCACTGCCAGCATGCCCTCATGGGCGGCCTGTTCGGCCAGGCGCTCGGCGAACACCTGGTTGAAGCCGCGGCGGTTGACCAGGTTGGTCAGGGCATCGTAGTGGGCGGCCTGCTGCAGCGAGGCCCGGGCCTGGTCGAGCTGGCTGAGCAGCACATTGACCCGGCGCAGGTCGTGCTCCTTGCTCTGCAGCTTCTTGTCGGCCAGCGCCGCGCTGATGCTGCCGCCGCTGATCAGCAGGGTGATGACGGCGATGGTCAGCGCCAGTTGCAGGCTGTTGTCGGCCGAGGGCAGGCGCAGGGCGGTTTCGCCGGGAATCACCAGGGTCATGGCGGCCATGCCGGTGAAGTGGGTCAGCACGATGCCGCTGGCCATCAGCAGGCTGGCGCCGTACTTGAGCAGCAGGTGCAGGGTGCCGCTGCCCTTGTTGAAGTAACGGGCCATCAGCAGCGCGACCAGGCTGGCGAGCACGGCAATGGCGACGGAGGCGAACAGCAGGCCGGTCTGGTAGTACTGCTGGGCGCTGGTCTGCAGGGCGGCCATGCCGGTGTAGTGCATGACACTGATGCCCAGGCCGATGAACAGTGCGGTCTGCAGGTAGTGACGCAGGCGCATTTCACTGCGGTTGAGGCTGTTCATCGCCAGCCAGGCGGCGAGCAGGGCCACCAGCAGCGACAAACCGGTCAGCGGCGCGTCGAAGTGGATCTCCAGCGGTGCCTGGAACGCCAGCATGCTGATGAAGTGCATGGCCCAGATCCCGCCAGCCAGACAGCAGGCGCCGAGCACTCGCCATTGCCGACGGGCGAAGCGGTCTTCGCAGTGGCTCTGGCGTTCGCTCATGTCCAGGGTGGCGAAACAGGCGGCGCTGGCCACGATGAAGGCGAGCAGCACCAGGAAGGGGTTGTGTCGGCAGTCGAGGATGATCTGTCCGGTCGCCGGCAGCTCGGCGAACAATTGCAGTCCCAGCCACTCCATTGCAGGCCTCTTCGTCGAGTCTTCACTCGTCCCCAAAAAGCACGGATGGAGACTGTTCCTGCAGGAGTATAGAAACGGGTGCTTAAGCCTTCCTGATTAATGGCACTTTGATTTCTACCATTTGGATATGAGGGCAATAGCTGGATGGTCTAAATGGATATCGCTGAACCGCACAAACCCTGTAGGAGCGGCCTTGTGCCGCGAAAGGGCCGCGCAGCGGCCCCGGCGATCTTTGCATGAACGCTGAAATCCTGGGGCTGCTTTGCAGCCCTTTCGCGGCACAAGGCCGCTCCTACAGAGGAAGCGTGAGTCCTGATCAACCGGCGACAAGCACCCGGATCGCCTCAAGGCGCAGCGCCGCTTTGTCCAGCGCCGCCAGCCCTTCTTCACGCTGCTTGCGCAGGGCATCGATCTCGCTGTCACGCACGCTCGGGTTCACGGCCTTCAGCGCGGTCAGGCGCGCCAGTTCCTCGTCGGCCTCGGCGGTGAGCCGCTGCCGGGCCTGGGCCACGCGTTCGTCGTGGGTCGGCAGGACCTTGGCCTCGCCGGCGGCGATGCGCTTGGCCAGCACGTCGCGCTGGGCCTGGACGAACTTGTTGGCGCTGGCCTTGGGCACGCTTTCGAGCTGGTCGTTGAGGGTTTCGAACGCCACCCGCGGGCCCAGGTCGTTGCCATTGGTGTCGAGCAGGCAGCGCAGCGCGGCCGGCGGCAGGTAGCGGCCCAACTGCAGGCTGCGAGGAGCCACCACTTCGCTGACGTAGAGCAGCTCGAGCAGCACGGTGCCGGGCTTGAGCGCCTTGTTCTTGATCAGCGCCACCGCTGTGTTGCCCATCGAACCGGACAGCACCAGGTCCATGCCGCCCTGGACCATCGGGTGCTCCCAGGTGAGGAACTGCATGTCCTCGCGCGACAGCGCCTGGCCACGGTCGTAGGTGATGGTCACGCCTTCGTCGTCGCCCAGCGGGAAGCTGGCGTCGAGCATCTTCTCGCTCGGCTTGAGGATCAGGGCATTTTCCGAATGGTCCTCGCTGTCGATGCCGAAGGCGTCGAACAGGGTTTCCATGTAGATCGGCAGGGCAAACTGGTCGTCCTGTTCGAGAATGGCCTCGACCAGCGCCTGGCCTTCGCCGGCACCGCCGGAGTTGAGCTCCAGCAGCCGGTCGCGGCCGGTGTGCAGCTCGGCTTCCAGGCGCTCGCGCTCGGCGCGGGCCTCGGCCACCAGCTTGTTCCAGCTCTTCTCGTCACTGTCGGCCAGCAGCGGCAGCAGGCGCGGGCCGAACTGGTGCTGCAGGGCGTTGCCGGTCGGGCAGGTGTTGAGAAAGGCGTTGAGGCCTTCGTGGTACCACTGGAACAGGCGCTCCTGCGGGCTGTCCTGCAGGTACGGGATGTGCAGCTGGATCGTGTGCTTCTGGCCGATCCGGTCGAGACGGCCGATGCGCTGCTCGAGCAGGTCGGGGTGGGCCGGCAGGTCGAACATCACCAGGTGATGGGCGAACTGGAAGTTGCGGCCCTCACTGCCGATCTCGGAGCAGATCAGCACCTGGGCGCCGAATTCCTCGTCGGCGAAGTAGGCGGCGGCGCGGTCGCGTTCGAGGATGCTCATGCCTTCATGGAACACCGTGGCCGGGATGCCGGAGCGCACGCGCAGGGCGTCCTCCAGGTCCATGGCGGTCTCGGCGTGGGCGCAGATCACCAGGACCTTGGTGCGCTTGAGCATCTTCAGGGTGTCGATCAGCCAGTCGACCCGTGGGTCGAAACGCCACCAGCGCTCGTCGTCGCCGGTCTCGCCCTGGGCCTGGAAGGCCACTTCCGGGTACAACTCGGCGCGCTCGCCCGAGGGCAGCTCGGCGTAGGCGTCGGGGTTGGCCAGCGGGTAGGGGTGCAGCTGGCGCTCGGGGAAGCCCTGGATCGCCGCGCGGGTGTTACGGAACAGCACGCGGCCGGTGCCATGGCGGTCGAGCAGCTCGCGGATCAGGCGGGCGCTGGCCTGGCTGTCGCCATCGCTGACCGCGGCCAGCAGGGCTTCGCCTTCGGCACCGAGGAAGCCTTGGATAGTCGCGTGGGCCTTGGCCGACAGACGGCCTTCGTCGAGCAGTTCCTGCACCGCTTCGGCGACCGGGCGATAGTTTTCGCTCTCGGCACGGAACGCGGCCAGGTCGTGGAAACGGTTGGGGTCGAGCAGGCGCAGGCGGGCGAAGTGGCTGTCCTGGCCAAGCTGTTCCGGGGTGGCGGTGAGCAGCAGCACGCCCGGGATGACCTGGGCCAGTTGCTCGACCAACGCATACTCGGCGCTGGCCTGCTCCTCGTGCCAGACCAGGTGATGGGCCTCGTCGACCACCATCAGGTCCCAGCCGGCGGCGAACAGCGCGTCCTGGGCCTTCTCGTCCTCGACCAGCCATTCCAGGGCGACCAGCGCCAGCTGGGCATCCTCGAACGGGTTGCTGGCGTCGCTCTCGATGAAGCGCTCGGCGTCGAACAGCGCCACCTGCAGGTTGAAGCGCCGGCGCATTTCCACCAGCCACTGGTGCTGGAGGTTCTCGGGCACCAGGATCAGCACGCGGTTGGCGCGCCCGGACAGCAGCTGGCGGTGGATCACCAGGCCCGCCTCGATGGTCTTGCCCAGACCCACTTCGTCGGCCAGCAGGACCCGTGGGGCGATGCGGTCGGCTACTTCACGGGCGATGTGCAGCTGGTGGGCGATAGGCTGAGCGCGCACGCCGCCCAGGCCCCACAAGGAGGAGAGCATCTGCTTGCTGGTGTGCTGCAGGGTGTTGTAACGCAGCGAGAACCACGACAGCGGGTCGATCTGCCCGGCGAACAGGCGGTCGCTGGCCAGGCGGAACTGGATGAAGTTCGACAACTGCGTCTCGGGCAGGGTGCGCGGCTGGTTCTGGCCGTCGATGCCGTGGTAGACCATCAGGCCGTCGATGTCCTCGACTTCCTGCACGGTCAGCTTCCAGCCTTCGAAGTGGGTGATCAGGTCGCCGGGCGAGAAGCGCACGCGGGTCAGCGGCGCATTGCGTAGCGAGTACTGGCGGGTGTCGCCCGTGGCCGGGTAGAGCACGGTCAACAGGCGGCCATCCTGCGCCAGGATGGTCCCAAGACCGAGCTCGGCTTCGCTGTCGCTGATCCAGCGTTGCCCCGGTTGATACTGCTGCGCCATACTGCCAAAACTCCCGCGATGAAAAAGCCGGCTATGTTAACGGATCGGCTTCGCCAGACCAATGAATGTGAAGAGTCTAGCGCTTTCATCGACGAACACCGTCCCGTCACGAGGGCCACGCGCCAACATGGTTGCCAAGCACCGCTGGTTGAACGTCACCCTGGGCCTGGGCAGCCTCGCGCTGTTGGCTGCCTGTGAACAGAAGAGCTTCGAAGTCCTGCCGCCGATTCCGGTCGAGCAACTGGAGGTGCTCGGTGTGCAGACACCGATCAAGAGCGTGCACTTCCATGACCGCGAGGGGGAAGGCCTGCTGGTGCTTAGCCGGGTCGACGGTCAGGCCACCGACCCCGACACCGAAGAGGAAGTCGACAAGGTGGTGCTCAAGGCCACCTTGTATGGCCGCGCCGCCGGCGGTGATGCTTTCAAGGCGCGCTGGCAGATCGAGCAGGAGACCACCTGCGCCGGGCTGGACCTGGACGTCGACTTCTATACCGATGTCAGCGATGTCGGTGACCTGAACAAGGACGGTGTCGCCGAAGTGACCGTGGCCAGCCACGCCTTCTGCGGCGGCGGCATCGATCCCCACGACATTGCCATCGAGATGCGCGAGGGGCAGGCGATCTACACCATCACCGGTCAGTCACTGATCAGCCCGCCCGGTGAAGACGCGTTCGGCGGCGAGCGCGAGGACAGCGCCTCGCTCAAGAGCGCCCCGCAGGACGTGCGCGAGCACATGGACGCGGTCTGGCAGCAGGTCTACAAGCGGCCCTGGAGCGAGTCGAGCGCCGCGCCCGACGACGACCCGGACGACGAGGCCGAGTAAGCCCGCGCTATACTTCAGCCCGGTGCGGCGCCGTGACACGCCGCACACCTTCGACCGCGGGCATTCAAGGCGGCGCACCACCAGCCGATAACAAGGCTACAGGAGACCCACCATGCTGCCGCCGATCATCCCGCTCAGTGCCGCCCCCGTGACCTCGCAACAGGATCCGGTCAAGCCGCCGCCGACCATCCCGCCGGTAGTACCCGCGCAGCCGACCTCCAGCGACGGCACCATCGATCTCAAGCACCACCGCGACCCCGAGGAGCAGACCCTGCTGCTGCGCGAGGAGCAGCGCCGCCAGCAGCAACGGCGCAAGCAGACCGAAGGGGAGCGCTATGAAGCCGTGCCCGGCGAGGAGCTCAACGCCGACAACACCGTGCCGGTAGCGCCTATGGGCGAGCGCACGCGCCAGGGGCTGTTGGTGGATATCGAAGTCTGACTAGTCAGCACCGTCGCTTGCCTTCATCATGAAGGCCTCTGCTGTCCGTCGAGCCCGCCATGAGCCAAGACAACCTGATCGATTTCGGCGCCGAACGCGCCAAACGCATCCATGACCTCAACGACAAGCGCCTGAACGACATGCGCCAGGCCTTCGAGCAGGCCATGCCGCTGACCCAGGCCAAGAAGAAAAAGCCCAAGGGCAAACCCAAGAAGCGCTGAAACTTGATGCAGGTCAACCCTGCACCCGCCTCGCGCGCCCGGCCCCGGGCGCCATTGACTCCGGTCAATTTTCCCCCTCCCGGCATTGGTTACCTTGCACCCATCGGATGACGGCACATCAAGGGAGGGGCCGACATGTTCTTCGACAACGTGGTTATCGCCGGTGTGGTAACGGTCGGGTTGATGTTGGCGTTCTTCGCCGGTCTGGGCATTTTCATCTGGAAGGACTCGAAAAAGCGCAATCAGCGCTGATCCTTCCCGATTCACGAGCACGCAAGGCATTTAGGGCGACTTCGGTCGCCCATTTTTTTTGCCTGGATTTTCATCCCGGGGTGGGGCTTGCCGACGAGCGGGGCGCATCCCTCTCAGGGCTGCTGGGCGGTCGCCGCCAGCACGATCTCGCGAATGCACACCTGCTGCGGCTGCTGGTAGGCCCAGACGATCGCCCCGGCCACATCCTCGGCGCTCAGTACCACGCCGCCCATGTCATTGGCCTTCCACGCCTCGTAGTCGCGCTTGATGCCCTCGTCGGTGGTGTGTCCGAGCAACTCGGTCTCCACCGCGCCCGGCGCGATGGTCACCACCCGCACATTGTGCGGCGCCAGCTCCTCGCGCAGGTTCTCCGACAGCCCGTGCACGGCGAACTTGCTGCCCACATAGGCCACATGGTTGGGGAAGGTCTTGCGCCCGGCCACGGAGCTGACGTTGATCAGCGTGCCATGGCGCCGCTCGATCATCCCGCCGAGCAGCGCATGCACGCCGTTTAGCAGGCCCTTGACGTTGATGTCGAACATGCGCTCCCACTGCTCCGGGTCCTGTTCGTGCATCTGCCCCAGCAGCATCACGCCTGCATTGTTCACCAGGGCATCGGCCGGGCCGTACAGCGCTTCGGCCTCGGCCACGGCGGCCACCAGCGCCGCCCGGTCGCGGATATCCACGGCGCGGCACAGGCAATCGGGGAGTGCCAGCGCCTCGAGGCGTTCCAGGCGTCGGGCGATCAGCAGCAGCGGATGCCCCGCAGCGCTGAAGCGCTGGGCGGTGGCGGCGCCGATACCGGAGCTGGCGCCAGTGACGATGATCAGGGGTTTGTTCATGGTTGCCTCCCAGGCATAATCGCTTTCGATGGCCAAGATTCTAGATAGCGCTAGCGGCCATGAAAAACGGCTTTTTTCGTTGGCTGGCATCGGTTCTATCTATGGATATCCGTCATCTCAAGGCATTCATCGCGGTCTTCGAAGCGCGCAACATCACTGTAGCCGCCCAGCGGCTGTGCGTGGCCCAGCCGACCTTGTCGGTGACCATTCGCCAGCTGGAGGAGGATCTGGGCGCCGAACTGTTCCTGCGCCAGGCCCGCGGCGTCGAAGTCAGCGAGCAGGCACGCGAGCTGTATCCCCAGGCCTGCCGTATGGTGGCCGAGGCCGAGGCCCTGCGCCTGCGGTTTCGCCAGGGACAGGAGCGGGTGCCGTTGGCGCTGGGCATCGAGGCCGACATCGCGCCGGCCCAGGTCGAGGCCTGCGTGCGCCTGGCCAGCCAGGCGGTGGTGGGTCTGCAGTTGACCCTGCTGGAAGGCTGCGACGGCGACGCTCGCCTGGCCGACGAGGCCCAGCGTTGCGAGGATGAACTGTTCCTGCCGCTGTGGGAGGAAGCGTTCGTGCGGGTGATGGCCACCGGCAGCCAGCCGGACGGTCGCTGGATCACCTGCCCGCAGCATCCCTCGCACCAGCGCTTGATGGGCTTGTATGACGGGGGCGAGCAGGTCGGCCAGGCCGGTTCGTTGCAACGGGTCCTGGCCATGGTCGCCGCCGGGCAGGGCGCGGCCTGGTTGCCGCAGTCGCTGGTCGAGCGTTGCCCGGGTGTCTACTGGCAGCCGGGCAGTGGCCTGACGCTGCGCCGTCGGGTCGGGTTGTGCATGTCCCATGAGGCCTTGGCACTGCCCGCCGTGGCGGCGCTGCATCAGGCCCTGAGCCGCGCTTGAAGGGTGGTAGGCGTTTCTCCGTGTAGGAGCGGCCTTGTGCCGCGAAAGGGCTGCGCAGCAGCCCCGGGATTTCGGCGTTGATGCAAAGATTGCCGGGGCTGCTGCGCAGCCCTTTCGCGGCACAAGGCCGCTCCTACACAGGAACTGCGCATCGACTGGGCAACGCGTGCCTAGAGAAACATCCCCCCAGACACCTCCAGCCGCTGCCCGGTGATCCAGCCATTACCATCCTCCAGCAACAGGGCGATGGCCGCTCCGATATCGTCGGGCAGGCCGACGCGTCCCAGCGCCGTGTTGCCGGCGATATAGTCATTGACCTGCTGGTTGTCGCGCACCACGCCACCGCCGAAGTCGGTCTCGATGGCACCTGGCGCAAGAATGTTCACGCGGATGCCGCGCGCGCCCAGCTCCTTGGCCTGGTAGCGGGTCAGCACCTCCATGGCGCCTTTCATGGCCGCATAGGCGGCGTAGCCGGGCAGGGCGAAGCGGGTCAGGCCGGTGGAGATGTTGACGATGCGCCCGCCGTCGGCCAGCAGCGGCAGCAGGTGCTGGGTGAGGAAGAACGGCCCCTTGAGCTGGATGTTCAGCAACTGGTCGAACTGCGCCTCGCTGGTCTCGCTGAAGGGCACGTTCAGGCCGATGCCGGCGTTGTTCACCAGGAAGTCCAGCTGACGACGGCCGAACTGTTGTTCGAGGGTGTCGCCCAGGCGCTCGGCGAAGGCGGCGAAGCTGGCGCTGTCGCTGACATCCAGTTGCAGCATGGCGGCGCGCACGCCGGCCTGCTCCAGCGAGGTGGCCACGGCGTGGGCCTCGTCGGCCTTGCTGTGGTAGGTGCCGATGATGTCGATGCCGCGAGCGGCCAGGTGTTCGGCGGTGTTCTTGCCCAGGCCGCGGCTGGCGCCGGTGATCAGTGCGATCTTGCGAGTCATGTCGGTTACCTCGGTGGGGTGGTTGTTGAATGACAGGTTATTGATCGGTTGATGGCTGTTAAATCCACGGATTCCGGAAATACTGTTCGTATTGAATGGACAATCGGAGCCCGTGATGAACAAGCTGGAGCTGTTGCGCACCTTTGTCAGGGTCAGCGAACTGAGCAGTTTCACCCTGGCCGGCGAAAGCCTGGGCCTGCCGCGCTCGACCGTCTCCGAGCAGGTGCGTGCGCTGGAGCGGTTGCTCGGCACGCGCCTGTTCAACCGCACCACGCGACGGGTGCAGACCACCCAGGACGGCGCCTTGCTCTACGAACGCAGCAAGGACCTGCTGTCGGGCATGGACGAGATCGAAAGCCTGTTCAGCGCCGACGATGCCGAGCTGGCCGGGCGCCTGCGCATCGACCTGCCGACCATGATGGCGCGGCGGCTGATCGTGCCGGCGCTGCCAGGGTTTCTCGAGCGTTTCCCGCGTCTGGAAGTGGAACTCAGCTGCACCGACCGCCAGGTCGACCTGCTGCGCGAAGGCTTCGACTGCGTGATGCGCATCGGCGCGCTCAGCGACCTGGACGTGGTCGCCCGCCCGGTGGGGCGCCTGAGCATGCGCAACTGTGCCAGCCCCGCCTATCTCGAGCGTCACGGCGTGCCACGGAACCTGCAGGATCTGGCCGGCCATCGGTTGGTCCACTACGTGCGCAACCTCGGTGCCCGCAGCGCCGGGTTCGAATACGAGCAGGAGGGCGAGCTGCGCTTCCAGGCCATGGCCGGCGTGGTCACGGTGAACAATGCCGAAGCCTACTCCGCCGCCTGCCTGGCCGGGCTCGGGCTGATCCAGGTGCCGGCGGTGGGTGTCGATGAACACCTGCGCAATGGTGAACTGGTATCGCTGCTCGAGCCCTGGCAGGCGCGGGCCATGCCGGTGTCGTTGCTGTATGCCCGGCAGCGCCATGTGCCGCGCCGGGTCCAGGCGTTCATGAACTGGCTGGCGGCGCTGCTGGCGTCGCAGGTCGACCCGGTGGCGGCGCCAACCGGCTGAAACGGGAAGGGGCGAGAAAGCGTGGCGAAGATTCCGGCAGTTGCGTTAGGCTGGCACCTGCGCGTCGCCCGCCAGAGGTGACCGTTCCCTGCGTGCGTCACTTCCGAATTTTGCGAGGTTACGCCATGGCCATCACTTCCCAGGACATCTGCAACGCCGCCGACCAGCTCAAGGGCTTTGTCGGCTTCCACGGCAAGCGCGGCATTCATATCGTGCGGTTTTCCGAAGATTCGTTCGGCATGGACGTCGCCGACGACAGCATCACCCCCTGCAACGAGTTCGTCTGGCGGCCCGAGGCCGACACGCGCATGGCATTGTGCCGGGAGCGCCTGGCCTTGTTGCTGGAGCAGCACGTGGACGACCGGCTGAACATCGGCGAGCCGCTGCGTATCTACCTAAAGCGCACCGACCTGCCGGAGATCGTGGCCGAGCGCAGCCTGCGCTGAAGGCATGCATCACGAGGGGCTCAGGACACATCCTGCTGGCGCACCTCCCGGCCCGCCAGCAGCGCCTCGAACCCCGCCCGGTCCACCGGCTTGCTCAGGTAGTAGCCCTGGACCTCATGGCATTGCTCCCTGTCCAGCGCCTGCAACTGCTGCTCGGTCTCCACCCCCTCGGCGGTGACCGTCAGCCCCATGGCCTTGCCCAGGTTGATGATGGCCTGGACCACCGCCCGGTCGTTGCCGCTCTGGCTGCTGAGCCCGGCAATGAAACGCTTGTCGATCTTGATGCTGTCGAAGGGGTAGGTACGCAGGTAACCCAGCGACGAGTAACCGGTGCCGAAATCGTCCATGTTCAGGCGCACGCCCAGCTCCTTGAGTGCGAGCATGGTGCCCAGGGCGCCTTCGATGTCGTTGAGCATCACGTTCTCGGTGATCTCCAGTTCCAGGCGCTGGGCCGGGAAGCCGGTGTCCAGCAGCACCTGGCGCACATCGGCGACCACATCGCTGCGGGAAAACTGTGCCGGCGACAGGTTGACCGAGACCAGCAGTTCGTCGGGCCAGTCGCGGGCATTGCGGCAGGCTTCGGCCAGCACCCAGCGGCCGAGGGGCACGATCAGGTCGCTCTGTTCGGCCAGGGGAATGAAGGTGTCCGGCCCGAGCAGGCCTTCTTCGGGATGCTGCCAGCGCAACAAGGCCTCCACCGAGACGATGCTCAAGTCGTCCAGGCGGTAGCGCGGCTGGTAGTGCAGCACGAACTCATGCTGCTTGATGGCCCGGCGCAGGTCGTTTTCCAGTTGCCGGCGGTACTGGATCTGCTGGTTCATCTCCGGCGAGAAGTAACGCCAGGTGTTCTTGCCGTCGGCCTTGGCCTGGTACAGGGCAATGTCGGCGCAGCGGATCAGCTCCCCGGCATCGTAGCCTTGGACCCGGGTCTGGGCGATGCCGATGCTGGCGCCGATGTGCAACTGATGTTCCTCGTAGGCGATGGGTTGCTGCAGCAGGTCGAGCAGGCGGGCGCAGAAGCGGTCGATTTCGCTGCGGTTGTCCAGGCCATGCAGCACCAGGACGAACTCGTCGCCGCCCAGGCGGGCCACCAGGTCGTTGTCGCGGGTGGTGTCGCGCAGGCGGCCGGCCACCTCCTGCAGCACCGCGTCGCCGGCCGGGTGACCGAGGGAGTCATTGATCGGCTTGAAGCTGTCCAGATCGAGCAGCAGCAAGGTCAGCGGCGGTGAATCGCTGCCGCGCAACAGCGCCTGCTCGAGATGGCGCGACAGCTTGTTGCGGTTGGCCAGGCCAGTCAGGGCATCGTGCATCGACAGGTGCTGGATGCGGGCGTGGGCGGCGACCTCGTCGGTGATGTCGCTGGCGGTGCCGCGAAAGCCGGCGAGCTTGCCCTCGTAGACGATCGAGCGCGCCGAAACGCGGCAGTAGCGGTTCTGCCCGCTGGCGTCATCGTAGTTGCAGCGCAGGTTGGCCAGTTGCTGCGGGTTTTCGTCGGCCTGGCTGTCGAGCCACGGCAGCAGGGGCGTGGTGTCGCAGGCCAGCAGCTGGTTGAGCGGCTGGCCTATCCAGTCCTCGAGCCGGTAGCCGGTGACGCTGACGAAGCGCTGCGACAGGTAGGTCAGGCGGTGCTGGCGGTCGGTTTCCCAGATCCAGTCCGACGCGGCCTCGGCCACTGCGCGAAAGCGCTGCTCGCTGGCCTCCAGGGCGCGGTTGCTCTGCTGCAGGCGCAGCAGGCTGTCATCGATGGCGCGGGAACTGCGCAGGGCATGGCGGAACAGGTAGAGCAGCACCAGGCCGAGTACCAGCAGCACCGCCAGCAGCGGCGGCAGGAAGGCGTGAAGCAGCTGGCGACCCGGCAATGGCGTGTTCCAGGCCAGGTGATAGCCGGTTTCGCCCAAGGCGATATGCGGTTGTCCGGCCTGGGCGGCGCCGTTCTTCTCCAGGCGCATGCCGGTCAGGCCCGCGCCCTTGCCCAGCACGGCGAGCTTGGCTTCGGTCAGTTGGTCGACGAACACCATCACCGGCGCCTGGCGCACATCCGCCTCGGTCACCTCTTTATCCGGGCGCACCGCCGCCGCGCTGAGCACCGCCGGCCAGCCGTTGAAGCGCACGAAGTGGGTCACCTGCTCGCGGGCCGGGGCCGCCTTGCGCGCCGCGTCGATGATCGGCGCCAGGGGGCTGTCGATATGGGCACTGGCCGGCGAGTCGGTGGGTTTGCCCTTGAACAGGGCGTAGGTAGTGCGGCCATCCTCGACCACGAACACGCCTTCATAGCCGCTGGCGCTGTACAGCGACTCGCCGACGTTCTTCTCTTCGTACGCCCACTGCCAGTCGACCTTGCCGACCAGATGTTCGTAGGCGACGTCCCAGACGGCGTAGCTGGAGAGGAACTGGCGCGAGGCCACCAGCCGCTGCTCCAGCGCCTGGGTAGCCTGGAAGGTACTCTGCTCCTGCGCCTGGCGGTCCAGCGTGGTGGCGATGTTGAACAGCGCCACCAGGGTGAACACGCAGGCGAGCCCGAACAGCGCGCAGAAGCCGCCGACCAGGCGGCGCACCTGCAGGCGCGAGGTGGGGCTGGAGGATGAAAGGTCGACGTTCCTGTCCATGTACGGGCGACTCCTTCAACTGCTGTCTGCGCCCGGGGCCCGGGCGAAGGTTCAGTCAGGATAGGCCAGCTTGAGCAGGGCGGCCTCGCCGCGGGCGAAATTGACCTGATCGCGCCCCTGGTGCTTGGCGGCGTACAGGGCCTTGTCGGCCTGTTCCAGCCAATGCTCGGGCGAGGCGAGGGTGGTGCGAAAGTCCGCCAGGCCGATGCTCAGGCTGATGCGCAGGTCCGGCAGCTGCGGGTTGCGGTAGGCGCCGACGCGTTCGCGCAGGCGCTCCATGGCCTGGCAGGCCTGGGCCTCCTGCGCGCCGGGGAGGATCACGCAGAACTCGTCGCCGCCGTAGCGCCCGGCCAGGTCGTCCTCGCGCAGGCTGCGCCGCAGTTCCTGGCTGAGCTGGCGCAGCACGCAGTCGCCGACCACATGGCCGTAGGTGTCGTTGATGGTCTTGAAGTGGTCGATGTCGATCAGGGCGATGACCGCCGGCAGCTGTTGTTGCTGGCAGATCTGGAACTTGAGCAGCAGCAGGTCCTTCCACGAGCCATGGTTGAGCAGGCCGGTGAGGCTGTCGGTGCGGCTCAGGGCGCTGAGCCGGCGCTTGTGCTCGGCCAGCTTGATCGCCAGTTGGTAGCACACCCAGCCCAGGGCCAAGGGGTAGAGAGTGAGCATCGGCAGGCAGGCGAGCACCTGCAACTGCGTGGCCTGGGGCTGCAGGCCGGTGCCGAGCAGGGCGCTGGCCAGCAGCATGCCGCCCAACTGGGCCAACAGCCCGCGCAGCAGTACCCGTTTGCCACCGGCGGCGACGTTGTTCATGGTCATCATCGACAGGATGGTCACCGTGGGCAGCGGGTTGAAATGCATCGCTGCGGTCCAGAACCCGCCCATCAGCGAATCCAGCAGGATGTTGCGCTGTTCGGCCTGGTAGGGCGTGGCAGAGCGCCGGGCCCATTGATAGGCCACATGGGGCCAGAGCAGGCCATTGAATAGCAACAGGGCCCAGGCCCACTGCGGCGGGTTCAGCGGGGCGATGGCCGCCATCACGCTGAACAGGCCGATCCCCAGGCCGATGATGCGCGGCAGGTAGATGCGCTTGACGAAAGAGAGCCCCTTGCCGCTGCGGTTGTCGATCATGGTTGTCGTTCTTCTGTGGGGCGCCGTTTATCGCATAAGTCGTGTGAATATTGTTGAACAATCGTTCATCGGCGAAAAATGACCTTACAAGCCATTTCACGGTTGATCCGACCCTGTGGAGTAATATGAAGGCCTTCTTCATTTGCGGAGTGCTGTTGCTCATGGTCCCCATGGCTACCCCCGCCGGCGAGCCGGCACCGCACCGGGACGGACGCTTTCACAACCAGGTCGAGCTGCCCCGGGATGGCGTGCTCAAGAAACTGCGCATCGGCGTCAAGTACCTGCTGCTGCGCAAGCCGCCGCAAACCCGGCCAGACGCGGCGCTGAGCCTGCAGCCGATGACCCGCCAGCAGGTGGCCGACGCGCCGGATCACAGCCTGTGGCGCCTCGGCCACTCCACCGTACTGCTCAAGCTGCGCGGGCGCTTCTTTATTACCGACCCGGTGTTCGCCGAACGCGCCTCACCGGTACAGTGGGCCGGGCCGCTGCGCTTCCATGCGCCACCGCTGACGCTCGACGACCTGCCGCCGCTGACCGCGGTGATCCTGTCCCATGACCATTACGACCACCTCGACGAGCAGGCAATTCGCCGGTTGGCGCCGCGCACCGAGCACTTTCTTGCGCCGCTGGGGGTAGGCGACCTGCTCATCGAGTGGGGTGTGCCGCCGGCCAAGGTGCGGCAGCTGGACTGGTGGCAGGAGACCGAGGTCGAAGGCGTGCGCTTCGCCGCCACGCCGGCGCAGCACTTCTCTGGGCGTGGGTTGTTCGACAGCAATCGCAGGCTGTGGGCGTCCTGGGTGATGATCGACGAAGGGCTGCGGCTGTTCTTCAGTGGCGATACCGGTTACTTCGCCGGATTTCGCGAGATCGGCGAGCGCTACGGGCCCTTCGACCTGACCTTGATGGAGACCGGCGCCTACAACGTTGCCTGGCCCAATGTGCACATGCAGCCGGAGCAGACCCTGCAGGCGCACCTGGACCTGAAGGGCCGTTGGCTGCTGCCGATCCACAATGGCACCTTCGACCTGTCGATTCACAGCTGGCAGGAGCCCTTCGAACGTATCCTGGCACTGGCCAGTGCCGCCCAGGTGGAGCTGAGCACGCCGCAGATGGGCGAGCGGGTCAGCCTCGACTCACCGCATCCGGGGCAGAACTGGTGGCGACCGCGGCCATTGCCGCAGCGGGGCAGGGCGTCCGAGCGGGCGGTTGCCGCGCGTTAGTCTTGTTATAAAAGGCGTCTGCGCGACGATCATGCTGCGTTGAGAGCAAGGCCATAAGTCTTCCCGCAGTTTCGACGGTATTTATGAGTGTGGCACAATAAGCTTGAATTCACTCGTGCATGAAGCCTTAGAATCAGTGGCGGTTGCTACCTGATATTCAAGTACCAGCTTCTTGTCTGGATGCTTCTTCAGCCTTGTCCTGTCCAGCCAGAATGAAAAGCCTCCGTTGTCGACGGCATCCTGATCCGCTTGCGTCCCTAGAACGAAATTGTCCATGCGATTTTCACCTAGATAGATGCTTGCAAATAGCAGGCAGTTGTCTTCAAGTGTCATGCCTTTATAGGGGACGTCTACACGTACCCCCCTAATGTCACCCTTGTCGGGATCGAGCGTGCTTCCGGAGGCGTCGGGTACGATAGGGCCGGCAAGGAAGCTGCTAGAGTTATGAGCGAGTATGACCTCGAAGTGTTGCTGTTTAGACTCATAGAGCACTTCATCATTTTTTTCATTCAGGACAAAGAATCGAGTCTTAATAAATTTGTATGACGTGATGTGGCTAGCTGACATCTCTTGGCTAGTCAGGTTTGCAGTGGGGTCGATTGGTTTGACGAATATTTGTTCTCTGTAGTGCGTGTTGGTTAAGTATCCACGCCACTCAAATTTAATCCTCCCCCCGATCCCCGGTTGAGGGAAGACAATTAACCTGCTGGGGCTTAGTGATACTTGATTCTTGCCTATTTTTTTCTGGTGAGAAGGGTATACATGCAGATTTAAAGCTTCTTTTGTTTGCGGAGTCGTAGTCATTTTTCGTGCCTCATGGTCAATGTTAAAAACGATGAGCGAGCGCGAACTGTCCGTTGAGCCTTCCACGCGACTCTTCTGGACGGAACATGTGAAGTGTTTTACACCGGGTACGAGTTTCAAGGAACTAGCAAAAATGATAGGTGATGCTCCCTGGTGTCCTGTCTCGAAAATAAGCTCTTCACTTTTGATGGCGTCTAGGGGGCCCTGACTACGTTGCCAATCCTCGCCATAGCCCTGTTATGACTCGTCGCGGCGCTTGGGACGGACACCCAGTCACTCGCCAAAAAAGAACGTTTTTTCCAGACAGGACACTAGTCCTTGGCCTGTTTATCGTCCTTCAATAGTTTCGAGGGCGACTTGCCGCTGTCGCTGCGTACCTGGGCATGGCTGATCAAGGCGAAGATGAAACTGCCGCCAATGATGTTGCCGGCCAGGGTGGGTAGGGCGAAGTCGAGCCAGAAGGCGCTCCAGCTCTGCTCGCCAGCCCAGACCAGATAAGACACCTCGACCGAGCCCACTACTATATGAGTGAAGTCGCCCAGGGCCATGAGGTAGGTGATCATCAGGATGATCCAGATCTTGGCGTGCTCCATGGACGGGATCATCCAGACCATGGTGGCGATCATCCAGCCCGAGACGATGCCCTTGGCGAACATCTGGCCGATGCCGTTCTCCATCACCTTGCGGCCCACATCCAGGAAGGCGACATCGGTCTTGCTGTCGAAGATCGGCAGCTCGAGCATCACCCAGGCCACCAGCAAGGTGCCGGCCAGGTTGCCGAGCAGGACGATGGTCCACAGGCGCAGCAGGCGGCCCAGGTTGGTGAGGGTGGGGGTGGTCATCAGCGGCAGCACGGCGGTCAGGGTGTTTTCGGTGAACAGTTGCTGGCGGGCGAGGATTACTGCCAGGAAGCCTGCGCTGTAGCCCAGGCTGGCGATCACCTGGGCGCTATCGCCTTCGGGCAGGCGGGCATAGAACAGCCCCATGGCCATCAACGACAGGCCCATGGTCAGGCCCGCCGCCAGCGCCGACCACCACAAGGCGGCAAGGGTGCGCTCCAGTTCCTGGTCACCCTGGGCGCGGATGATCTCGTGCAGCACCGCCGCCCGGGGCGGCTGGTTGTGGCTGACTTCCTGCTCTTCGTCCGGCGACAGCCCCGGGGTCTTCTCGCTCTGTGCATCACTCATGGCCAGCCGCTCCGCTTGCGTGTTTCTCTACAGAGCGGCAATCGCGTCGAATAGTTGCCGAGCGGCCGCCGGATGGCGATCGAAAGTTTTTTCCGATCAAGGTGTTGACTCTGAAATCAAACCGCGTATTATTCGCCTCCTCGCAGCGTTGAACGCCACGAGGCAAGCGGTAAGTTGTTGAGGTTGAAGGTGTTTTGCAAAAAGCAGCTTCGAAAAAAACTTCAAAACAACGCTTGACAGCAAATGAGGAAAGCGTAGAATGCGCGCCTCGGTTGAGGCGAAAAGCTCTTAGCCAAACGCTCTTTAACAAATTGAATCAAGCAATTCGTGTGGGTGCTTGTGAGTACGGGCTGATAGTCGCCAAGATTATCAGCATCACAAGTGGCCATGCGAGAAATCACATAGTCATTTGAGATTGCTGAGCCAAGTTTAGGGTTTCTTAAAAACCCAAGCAGTATTGAACTGAAGAGTTTGATCATGGCTCAGATTGAACGCTGGCGGCAGGCCTAACACATGCAAGTCGAGCGGATGACGGGAGCTTGCTCCTTGATTCAGCGGCGGACGGGTGAGTAATGCCTAGGAATCTGCCTGGTAGTGGGGGACAACGTTTCGAAAGGAACGCTAATACCGCATACGTCCTACGGGAGAAAGCAGGGGACCTTCGGGCCTTGCGCTATCAGATGAGCCTAGGTCGGATTAGCTAGTAGGTGAGGTAATGGCTCACCTAGGCGACGATCCGTAACTGGTCTGAGAGGATGATCAGTCACACTGGAACTGAGACACGGTCCAGACTCCTACGGGAGGCAGCAGTGGGGAATATTGGACAATGGGCGAAAGCCTGATCCAGCCATGCCGCGTGTGTGAAGAAGGTCTTCGGATTGTAAAGCACTTTAAGTTGGGAGGAAGGGCAGTAAGCTAATACCTTGCTGTTTTGACGTTACCGACAGAATAAGCACCGGCTAACTCTGTGCCAGCAGCCGCGGTAATACAGAGGGTGCAAGCGTTAATCGGAATTACTGGGCGTAAAGCGCGCGTAGGTGGTTCGTTAAGTTGGATGTGAAAGCCCCGGGCTCAACCTGGGAACTGCATCCAAAACTGGCGAGCTAGAGTATGGTAGAGGGTGGTGGAATTTCCTGTGTAGCGGTGAAATGCGTAGATATAGGAAGGAACACCAGTGGCGAAGGCGACCACCTGGACTGATACTGACACTGAGGTGCGAAAGCGTGGGGAGCAAACAGGATTAGATACCCTGGTAGTCCACGCCGTAAACGATGTCAACTAGCCGTTGGAATCCTTGAGATTTTAGTGGCGCAGCTAACGCATTAAGTTGACCGCCTGGGGAGTACGGCCGCAAGGTTAAAACTCAAATGAATTGACGGGGGCCCGCACAAGCGGTGGAGCATGTGGTTTAATTCGAAGCAACGCGAAGAACCTTACCAGGCCTTGACATGCAGAGAACTTTCCAGAGATGGATTGGTGCCTTCGGGAACTCTGACACAGGTGCTGCATGGCTGTCGTCAGCTCGTGTCGTGAGATGTTGGGTTAAGTCCCGTAACGAGCGCAACCCTTGTCCTTAGTTACCAGCACGTTATGGTGGGCACTCTAAGGAGACTGCCGGTGACAAACCGGAGGAAGGTGGGGATGACGTCAAGTCATCATGGCCCTTACGGCCTGGGCTACACACGTGCTACAATGGTCGGTACAGAGGGTTGCCAAGCCGCGAGGTGGAGCTAATCTCACAAAACCGATCGTAGTCCGGATCGCAGTCTGCAACTCGACTGCGTGAAGTCGGAATCGCTAGTAATCGCAAATCAGAATGTTGCGGTGAATACGTTCCCGGGCCTTGTACACACCGCCCGTCACACCATGGGAGTGGGTTGCACCAGAAGTAGCTAGTCTAACCTTCGGGAGGACGGTTACCACGGTGTGATTCATGACTGGGGTGAAGTCGTAACAAGGTAGCCGTAGGGGAACCTGCGGCTGGATCACCTCCTTAATCGAAGACATCAGCCTGCTGATGAGCTCCCACACGAATTGCTTGATTCATTGTGTAAAGACGATGCTGTAACGCGACCCTGTTATAGGTCTGTAGCTCAGTTGGTTAGAGCGCACCCCTGATAAGGGTGAGGTCGGCAGTTCAAATCTGCCCAGACCTACCAATTACTTGGTGCGGCCTAGTAAATGGGGCCATAGCTCAGCTGGGAGAGCGCCTGTCTTGCACGCAGGAGGTCAGCGGTTCGATCCCGCTTGGCTCCACCACTCTTTCAGGTTTCGCAGCACTGCTCAGAACTTAGAAATGAACATTCCGGTGTGAATGTTGATTTCTGACTTTTGTCAGATCGTTCTTTAAAAATTCGGATATGTGATAGATAGACTGAATACCAGTTTCACTGCTGGTTATTCAGGCTAAGGTAAAATTTGTGAGTTCTGCTCAGCAATGAGCGAAATGCGAATTTTCGGCGAATGTCGTCTTCACAGTATAACCAGATTGCTTGGGGTTATATGGTCAAGTGAAGAAGCGCATACGGTGGATGCCTTGGCAGTCAGAGGCGATGAAAGACGTGGTAGCCTGCGATAAGCTTTGGGGAGTCGGCAAACAGACTGTGATCCAGAGATCTCTGAATGGGGGAACCCAGCCAGCATAAGCTGGTTATCTTGTACTGAATACATAGGTGCAAGAGGCGAACCAGGGGAACTGAAACATCTAAGTACCCTGAGGAAAAGAAATCAACCGAGATTCCCTTAGTAGTGGCGAGCGAACGGGGACCAGCCCTTAAGCTGGTTTGAGATTAGTGGAACGCTCTGGAAAGTGCGGCCATAGTGGGTGATAGCCCCGTACACGAAAATCTCTTGCCAGTGAAATCGAGTAGGACGGAGCACGAGAAACTTTGTCTGAACATGGGGGGACCATCCTCCAAGGCTAAATACTACTGACTGACCGATAGTGAACCAGTACCGTGAGGGAAAGGCGAAAAGAACCCCGGAGAGGGGAGTGAAATAGAACCTGAAACCGTATGCGTACAAGCAGTGGGAGCCTACTTCGTTAGGTGACTGCGTACCTTTTGTATAATGGGTCAGCGACTTATATTCAGTGGCGAGCTTAACCGAATAGGGGAGGCGTAGCGAAAGCGAGTCTTAATAGGGCGCTTTAGTCGCTGGGTATAGACCCGAAACCGGGCGATCTATCCATGGGCAGGTTGAAGGTTAGGTAACACTGACTGGAGGACCGAACCGACTACCGTTGAAAAGTTAGCGGATGACCTGTGGATCGGAGTGAAAGGCTAATCAAGCTCGGAGATAGCTGGTTCTCCTCGAAAGCTATTTAGGTAGCGCCTCATGTATCACTGTAGGGGGTAGAGCACTGTTTCGGCTAGGGGGTCATCCCGACTTACCAAACCGATGCAAACTCCGAATACCTACAAGTGCCGAGCATGGGAGACACACGGCGGGTGCTAACGTCCGTCGTGAAAAGGGAAACAACCCAGACCGTCAGCTAAGGTCCCAAAGTCATGGTTAAGTGGGAAACGATGTGGGAAGGCTTAGACAGCTAGGAGGTTGGCTTAGAAGCAGCCACCCTTTAAAGAAAGCGTAATAGCTCACTAGTCGAGTCGGCCTGCGCGGAAGATGTAACGGGGCTCAAACCATGCACCGAAGCTACGGGTATCACCTTTGGTGATGCGGTAGAGGAGCGTTCTGTAAGCCTGTGAAGGTGAGTTGAGAAGCTTGCTGGAGGTATCAGAAGTGCGAATGCTGACATGAGTAACGACAATGCGAGTGAAAAACTCGCACGCCGAAAGACCAAGGTTTCCTGCGCAACGTTAATCGACGCAGGGTTAGTCGGTCCCTAAGGCGAGGCTGAAAAGCGTAGTCGATGGAAAACAGGTTAATATTCCTGTACTTCCAGTTATTGCGATGGAGGGACGGAGAAGGCTAGGCCAGCTTGGCGTTGGTTGTCCAAGTTTAAGGTGGTAGGCTGAGATCTTAGGCAAATCCGGGATCTCAAGGCCGAGAGCTGATGACGAGTGCTCATTAGAGCGCGAAGTGGTTGATGCCATGCTTCCAAGAAAAGCTCCTAAGCTTCAGATAACTGGGAACCGTACCCCAAACCGACACAGGTGGTTAGGTAGAGAATACCAAGGCGCTTGAGAGAACTCGGGTGAAGGAACTAGGCAAAATGGCACCGTAACTTCGGGAGAAGGTGCGCCGGTGAGGGTGAAGCACTTGCTGCGTAAGCCCACGCCGGTCGAAGATACCAGGCCGCTGCGACTGTTTATTAAAAACACAGCACTCTGCAAACACGAAAGTGGACGTATAGGGTGTGACGCCTGCCCGGTGCCGGAAGGTTAATTGATGGGGTTAGCGCAAGCGAAGCTCTTGATCGAAGCCCCGGTAAACGGCGGCCGTAACTATAACGGTCCTAAGGTAGCGAAATTCCTTGTCGGGTAAGTTCCGACCTGCACGAATGGCGTAACGATGGCGGCGCTGTCTCCACCCGAGACTCAGTGAAATTGAAATCGCTGTGAAGATGCAGTGTATCCGCGGCTAGACGGAAAGACCCCGTGAACCTTTACTATAGCTTTGCACTGGACTTTGAGCTTGCTTGTGTAGGATAGGTGGGAGGCTTTGAAGTGGGGACGCCAGTTCTCATGGAGCCATCCTTGAAATACCACCCTGGCAACCTTGAGGTTCTAACTCAGGTCCGTTATCCGGATCGAGGACAGTGTATGGTGGGTAGTTTGACTGGGGCGGTCTCCTCCCAAAGAGTAACGGAGGAGTACGAAGGTGCGCTCAGACCGGTCGGAAATCGGTCGTAGAGTATAAAGGCAAAAGCGCGCTTGACTGCGAGACACACACGTCGAGCAGGTACGAAAGTAGGTCTTAGTGATCCGGTGGTTCTGTATGGAAGGGCCATCGCTCAACGGATAAAAGGTACTCCGGGGATAACAGGCTGATACCGCCCAAGAGTTCATATCGACGGCGGTGTTTGGCACCTCGATGTCGGCTCATCACATCCTGGGGCTGAAGCCGGTCCCAAGGGTATGGCTGTTCGCCATTTAAAGTGGTACGCGAGCTGGGTTTAGAACGTCGTGAGACAGTTCGGTCCCTATCTGCCGTGGACGTTTGAGATTTGAGAGGGGCTGCTCCTAGTACGAGAGGACCGGAGTGGACGAACCTCTGGTGTTCCGGTTGTCACGCCAGTGGCATTGCCGGGTAGCTATGTTCGGAAGAGATAACCGCTGAAAGCATCTAAGCGGGAAACTTGCCTCAAGATGAGATCTCACTGGAGCCTTGAGCTCCCTGAAGGGCCGTCGAAGACTACGACGTTGATAGGTTGGGTGTGTAAGCGCTGTGAGGCGTTGAGCTAACCAATACTAATTGCCCGTGAGGCTTGACCATATAACACCCAAGCAATTTGCAAAGCGCAGATTGCGGTGGTGAGGACGAAAGAACCGAAAGTTCGCAGCTTCACAAATTCACATATCCGAATTCGCTGGAGTATCCATCTGGATGTTCTGGCAACAGAATTTCTTGACGACCATAGAGCATTGGAACCACCTGATCCCATCCCGAACTCAGCAGTGAAACGATGCATCGCCGATGGTAGTGTGGGGTTTCCCCATGTGAGAGTAGGTCATCGTCAAGATTCATTTCGCAAAACCCCTATCTGCGCGAGCAGGTAGGGGTTTTGTCTTTTCCGCGTTCCGAAAAGCAACGTCACCTCTGCTGTGGAATACACAACGTGGGAGCGGGCTTGCCCCGCGATTAGGCCAGCCCAGGCAACATCACCGCCTGATCCGGCCTAATCGCGGGGCAAGCCCGCTCCCACGTCGTGTGTTCCTACAGGGGATCCGTTTGCTGACGATCACGCAAATATCCTTTGCTCGTCGGCTACCTCACATCGCCTCGTCACAGGTGCGACAATATTGCCGTCACAATTACGTGACTTCCCCGTACCTACCCTGCGTCAAGGCTTAGGTTCGGGGCAATCCTGGCACCCGGACCGAGCGATGCCAGCGTACCGTGCTGCGCATTTCTGGACTTTCACCGTCCTATTACTTGAGGTTAGAAGCAAGATGGCCAAGGCCGCCGATGTCGTTGTGCAATGCCTGGAAAACGAAGGTGTCGAGTATGTGTTCGGCATTCCCGGTGAGGAAAACCTCGACCTGCTCGAGTCCCTGCGCAAGTCGAAGATCAAGCTGGTACTGACCCGCCACGAGCAATCCGCGGGCTTCATGGCCGCCACCTACGGCCGCCTGACCGGCAAGACCGGCGTCAGCCTGTCGACCCTCGGCCCTGGCGCGACCAACCTGGTGACCGCCAGCGCCTACGCCTACCTGGGCGGCATGCCGATGATGATGATCACCGGCCAGAAGCCGATCAAGAAGTCCAAGCAAGGCCGTTTCCAGATCATCGACGTGTGCGGCATGATGGACCCCATCACCAAGTACACCCACCAGTTCGCCTCGGCCGACAACATCCCTGCGCGCATGCGTGAGGCCTTCCGCCTGGCCGAAGAAGAGAAGCCGGGCGCCGTGCACCTGGAGCTGCCGGAAGACATCGCCGCCGAGCAGACCGACGCCCTGCCGATCCCGCGCAGCCTGCACCGTCGCCCGCTGGCCGAGCACGTGGCCATCGAAGCCGCCGTGCAGAAACTGCAGAACGCCCGCAACCCGATCCTGGTGATCGGCGCCGGCGCCAACCGCAAGATGACCGCCAAGGTCCTCAAGCAGCTGATCGACAAGACCGGTATCCCGTTCATCACCACCCAGATGGGTAAAGGTGTGGTAGACGAGCGCCACCCACGCTTCCTGGGCAACGCCGCGCTGTCCTCCGGTGACTTCGTGCACCGCGCCGTCGAAGCCGCCGACCTGATCGTCAACATCGGCCACGACGTGATCGAGAAGCCACCGTTCTTCATGGTCCGTGGCGGCACCGAAGTCATTCACGTCAGCTTCCGCTCGGCTGAAGTCGATGCCGTGTACTTCCCGCAGGTGGAAGTGATCGGCGACATCGCCAACGCCGTGTGGCAGATCAGCGAAGCGCTGACCGACACCAGCCACTGGGACTTCACCCGCCTGATGGCCATCCGTGAAGCGAACGAAGCACAGATCGCCGAAGGCGCCGACGACGACCGCTTCCCGGTCTACCCGCAGCGCATGGTCGCCGACATCCGTCGCGCCCTGCCGTCCGAAGGCATCGTCGCCCTGGACAACGGCATCTACAAGATCTGGTTCGCCCGCAACTACAAGGCCCATAAGCCCAACACCGTGCTGCTGGACAACGCCCTGGCGACCATGGGCGCCGGCCTGCCATCGGCCATGGCCTCGCACCTGGTGTATCCGGATCGCCCGGTCATCTCGGTATGCGGCGACGGCGGCTTCATGATGAACAGCCAGGAGCTGGAAACCGCAGTACGTCTGGGCATGCACATCACCGTGGTGATCCTGCGTGACGACGGCTACGGCATGATCCGCTGGAAGCAGGCCAACATGGGCTTCACCGATTTCGGTCTGGACTACGGCAACCCGGACTTCGTCAAGTACGCCGAAGCCTACGGTGCCAACGGCCACCGCGTGGAAAGCGCCGAAGGCTTCCTGCCGCTGCTCGAGCACTGCATCAAGACCCCGGGCGTGCACGTGATCGACTGCCCGGTGGACTACAGCGAGAACGACCGCATCCTCAACAGCGAGCTGCGTGAGCGCGCGCTGGCGGTCTAAACGCTGACGACCCATCGCGGGACAAGCCCGCTCCCACGCCATCCGTTCCCATAGCGCTATTACAGGCCTGTGGGAATGGGGGCGTGGGAGCGGGCTTGCCCCGCGATAGCGTCAGTTCAGGCAACGACACACGCAGCACCACCCTACACATCTACCGTTCCCCACCTCCCTGCTCTCGGCATGCTCAGGCTCTTCACCTACCCTGAGAATCCGAAACCATCACCATCAGATCAACGCAAAATCTCCTGCGCCCATGTCGTTGAGCCACCCTTTGCCATCGATCTTGGAAACACCCGCATACAAAGATGGATGACAGACAGGAATGCACTTGGCTGTGCGAAATTGTACCGGGCAGGCGCCTATTACGACGCGGTAAGCCTGATGAACTACAACCGTGACCGGAGTGCCCATTCAGGGCTCTACCTCGCCGGGGAGTCTTTCTCTGTCGATGCCGGCTGGACCGAGCCGTGTCTGCGCACTGCCATCGACACCGTGATCAACCTCTGCAACAACACCGGCGCATGTTTCAAGGGGGGCTTCAGCCTCGAGCACTATCCGCATTATCAGGTGCCTCGACAGGCGCTTTGAAACAACTTTGTAGGAGTGCTCCTCCACGTCTTTTCGCAATCTCCCTCAGTTCCAGAGGATCCTGCTGACTGTCGCCCCACCTGCCATGCCCGTTCTACTGGCGGCCTTCCACAACAACCAGAACAGGAAGCCGCCATGCAGGAACACACCACTCCCGTCAGCCCCGTACGCATTGCCGTCATCCAGTACGACCCGCAGGTCGGCCTGGACCACTGCGATGGCAACCTGAGCCGTGGCCTGGCCCTGGCCCGCCGCGCCGCACGTGAAGGGGCGAACCTGATCGTGCTGCCGGAGCTGGCCAACACCGGCTACACCTTCAACTCCCGCGCCGAGGCCTATGCCCACGCCGAGACGCTGGAGGATGGACGATGCCTGCAGGCCTGGGCGGAGTTCGCCCGTGAGCAGCAGGTGTATCTGGCCGCAGGCTTCGCCGAGCGGGACGGCCTCAAGCTCTACGACAGCGCCGTGCTGTTCGGCCCGCAGGGGCTGCTCGGGCATTACCGCAAGGCGCACCTGTGGAACCAGGAAAAGCTCTGGTTCACCCCCGGAGACCTGGGCTTCCCGGTGTTCGAAACGCCCATCGGCCGCATCGGCCTGCTGATCTGCTGGGACATCTGGTTCCCGGAGGTGCCACGGCTCATGGCCGCGCAGGGCGCCGACATCATCTGCAGCCTGAACAACTGGGTCTGGACGCCGCCGCCGCTGTTCGACGAGGCCGGACGCTGCATGGCCTCGTACCTGACGATGACCGCGGCCCACGTCAACAATGTCTATATCGCCGCCGCCAATCGCATTGGTCGCGAACGGGGCGGGCGCTTCCTCGGTTGTTCGCTGATTGCCGGCACCAACGGCTGGCCCATCGGCGAGGTGGCCAGTGCCGAGGAGGAATGCATCCTCTACGCCGACGTCGACCTCAGTGCCGCCCGCTCGGCGCCGATCTGGAACAGCCTCAACGACCTGCCGCGTGACCGGCGCACCGACCTCTACGACGCCACCCTGGGGTATCGGCTGCATGCGCCGATGCCACGTTGAGGAGGCGTCATGGAACAGCGCCTTTCCTTACCACGACAACGGTCGTCATCGCTGATTCTCCTGGGCCTCGCACTGCTTTGCGTTGCCAGCCTGATGTTGGGTGGATGGCCCGACTATGCGCAGCTCGTCGCAACCCTCGACCAGCCGTTGAGCAGGCTGCGCTGGATTGTCGGCGATATCAGCGAGGTCGCCTTCTACAAGCACGAGTTGCCGGCACTGGGGCTGCTGCTGGGGGCGAGCCTCGCGCATTGGGCCCAGCAGCGCGGGTATCGTTGGCAAGGCTTCGCCATCTGCTACGGCACCGGGCTGTGGCCCTGGCTGATCATCAGCTCGCTGCTCGGTCTGCTGCTCAGCCATGCGTTGTGGGGCTGGACGCTGGAGGGTGGTGCCTGGCAGCCGACCTTCGTCGCCTTCGTCTCGCTGCCGGCGGCCATGGTCCTGCTGTTTGGCGGCTGTTGGCGCGTCGCGATCAATGGCGCGCTGCTCGGTACCGTGCTAGTCACGCCGGCCAGCCTGCTGCTGGTCAACTACCTGTGCTACCCGCTGCAGTTGCCGGTGGTGATCGGCAATGTCAGTGGCATGGCACTGGCCAGTGTGCTGGCGTTCCTGCTGTGCAAGCGCTTCCCGGCGCTGGTTCGCGATGGCCAGCGTCCAGTGGTCGCCGCGACGGCCAGCCAGCCCGACTATGGCGTGGTCTGGACCCTGCGCCGGGTACTGGCCGATTTCAGCGAAGCGCCGTTCTTTGGCAATGAACTGGCCAGCCTCGGCTTGCTGCTGGGCGTCTTGCTGGCTTATGTACTGGCCCCGGCGGCGCCGGCCTATGGCTCGCAACTGGTGCTGCAGATGGTGGCCGGGCAGGCATTGGCATCGCTGGTTGGTGTGCTGTTCTGGCGGCGGCAATGGCAAGAACGGGGCTGGTATCCGACCTATATTCCCATCGTGTCGATCGTGCCCGCCGCCGTGCTGACACTGGGCGGCAGCTGGCAGGTGATCGTCGCCAGCGCAGTGCTTGGCGCGCTGATCGCGCCACCGCTTGCCGTGGCCATCAGCCAGCGCTTGCCGGGCTACATGCACGGCTATATCGGCAATGTCCTGTCCATGGCCATCAGCACCCTGGGCATCGTGCCCCTGGTCGGCCTGCTTGCGGGAGGTAACCCATGACAGCACCACGCGTTTCGATCGCCAGCCTGGGTGGCACGGTCAGCATGCAGTCCGCGGCGCCGGGGCAGGGTGTGACACCCCGGCTCGATTGCGCCGCGCTATTGGCGTCCCTGCCGCAACTGCAGGCACTGGCGCAGATCAGCACCACCACGTTGAGCCTGGTGCCGAGCGCCTCGCTGGCGTTCAGCGACATGCTGGGTGCGCTGGCCTGGGCAAGCGCCCAAGTGCAAGCGGGGGCCCAGGCCGTGGTCCTCACCCAGGGCACCGATACGCTGGAGGAGACCGCGTATTTCCTCGACCTGCTCTGGCCCCATGACACCCCGCTGATCCTGACCGGCGCCATGCGTTCGGCCAGCCAGCCGGGCGCGGATGGTCCGGCGAACCTGCTGGCGGCGGTGCAGGTTGCAATCGCCGATGGCAGCCGGGGGCGTGGCGTGATGGTGGTGATCAACGACCAGATCCACCTGGCCGCGCGGGTGCGCAAGACTGCCAGCCTGGCGATGGCGGCCTTCGAGTCGCCTGGCGCTGGGGCGATAGGGGCGGTCGTGGAGGGCAGACCACTTTATCGCCAGGCTGCCACGCCACGGCGGGTGTTGCCCCTGCCGGCGCAGGTGGATCACCAGGTCGTCCTGCTGGAGGCCTGTCTCGATGCCGATACGAGGCTGCTGCAAGCGCTCGGAGGCCTGGGCTATTCAGGGCTGGTGGTTGCCGGCTTTGGCGCAGGTCATGTCTCTGAAGCCTGGGCCGAGGCGTTGGGGCGCATCGCCGGCAACATGCCGGTGATTATCGCCACCCGCACTGGCAATGGCCCGACAGCCCTTGGGACCTACGGATTCATCGGCGGTGAGATCGACCTGCAGGACCGGGGCCTGCACATGGCCGGCTGGCTCTGCCCGCGCAAGTGCCGACTCTTGCTGTGGCTGCTGATCGGCAGCGGGCGGCAGGCCGACCTGGCGCACTGGCTGCAGCAATAGCCCGATGCCCGTTCCCGTGATGGGAGCGGGTAGGCGTTGCCTGTGCTAGGGTGCACGCAAATTTCCGCCCTAGGACACCCGCCCATGCTCCCCGCGCTCAGCGAAAAAGAACTCGACCGTCTCGAAGACCTGCTGATCACCTACGGCAACGACTATTCGGTGCTCAACCTCGCCGAACTCAACGGTTTCTTCACCGCTCTGGCCAGCTCCCCTAGGAAGGTCAATCCCGAGCAATGGCTACCCTCCGTCGCCGGCGGCAAGGTGCCGAAGTTCAAGAAGCCCGCCCATGAAGAGGCCTATACCGCGTTGATGCTGCGTTACGCCAGCCAGGTGGCGCAAGCGCTGGCCGACGACCTCGAGCACTTCGAACCGCTGTTCGAGGAGAGCGAAGGCGAGGAAGGCCCGGCGATCATTCTCGAGGAATGGTGCTTCGGCTACATGCGCGGGACCCAGGTGGCCGAGTGGAGCGAGCTGCCGCCGGAGCAGGATCGTCTGCTCAAGGCCATTTCCCTGCATGGGCTGGAAGACAACTTCGAGCTGCTCGATTCGATGAGTTTCGATGAGCTCCAGGCCTGTGTGCCGCTGGTGGTCGAGGCGGCGCGGGGGTTGTATCAGTACCAGAAGCAGCACCGTCATTGAGATCGTAAGTGCGGGCTCGCGGGAGCGGCGATGCGGCGACCCGACTTGCCCCGCGAGTGTGATTATTCCACCTGCCGAAATACTGGATTGCTCCCAGCACTGATTCTGCTGTCGGGCAATCCAGTGCAGCATGTCCTCCAGCAGCGCCACTCCCGGCGCTGATCCGGAGCCCCGCACATGCCAAGCCCGATCAAGCTGTACAACTTCCCCAAGTCCGGCCACGCCCACCGCATCGAGCTGATGCTGTCGCTGCTCGAACTGCCCACCGAGCTGGTCTTCGTCGACCTGGCCAAAGGCGAGCACAAGCAGCCAGAGTTTCTCGCCATCAACCCCTTCGGCCAGGTGCCGGTGATCGATGACAACGGCATCGTCATCGCCGATTCCAACGCCATCCTGGTCTACCTGGCCAAGGCCTACGGCGGTGAGCGCTGGTTGCCTGCGGATCCGGTCGGGGCCGCCCGTGTGCAGCGCTGGTTGTCGGTCGCGGCGGGTCCCCTGGCCTTCGGCCCGGCGGCGGCACGTCTGGTGACGGTGTTCGGTGCCTCGTTCAACACCGATGAAGTCATTGGCCGCGCCCACACCCTGCTCAAGGTGATCGACGCCGAACTGGCCAAGGGCCCGTTCCTGGTCGGTGACCAGGCGACCATCGCCGATATCGCCAACTACTCGTACATCGCCCACGCACCGGAAGGTAACGTGTCGCTGGAGCCTTACCCCAACGTGCGCGCCTGGCTGGCCCGTGTCGAGGCGCTGCCAGGCTTTGTGCCGATGCCGCGTACGGTCATCGGTTTGCAGACCACCCTCTGAGCCCCGAGGAATGCCGCCATGCAATCGCCCTGGCATGCAGGTGAAAAACAGCTGCAGGAGCACGTCGGTGTTGCCGAGCGCATGGAGGCGTTCGGGCAGAAGGTCATTCGTGACTACATGCCCGACCAGCATCGCATGTTCTACCAGCAGTTGCCGTTCATGGTGGCCGGTGCCGTGGACGCCGCAGGCAAACCCTGGGCGACGCTGCTCGAAGGCCCGGAAGGCTTCGTCAGCTCGCCCGATCCGCGGCAGCTGCTGATCGGTGCCGATCTCGCCAGCGACGATCCGGCCACGCCGGGCCTGGTGGCGGGTGGCGCCATCGGCCTGCTGGGGATCGAACTGCACACGCGGCGGCGCAATCGCCTCAATGGCCTGATCCGCCGGGCCAGCGCCGACCAGCTGGAAGTGGTGGTCGAGCAATCCTTCGGCAACTGCCCGCAGTACATCCAGATGCGCGAGTACACCCGCGTCGACGAGCCGCCGCAGGGGCGACGGGATTCAGCGGCACTGGATGCCGCGACCCGCGCCATCATCGAAAGCGCCGACACCTTCTTTGTCGCCAGCTACGTCGATCAGGACGCTGGCCAGCGCTCGGTGGACGTGTCCCACCGCGGTGGTCGGCCCGGTTTCGTCAGGGTCGAGGGCAATCGCCTGACCATTCCCGACTACGCTGGCAACCTGCATTTCAATACCCTCGGCAATCTGCTGGTCAATCCGGTCGCCGGCCTGCTGTTCGTCGACTTCACCACGGGCGATGTGCTGCAGGTTTCCGGGCGTACCGAAGTCATTCTCGACAGCCCGCTGATCAGCGCCTTCGAAGGCGCCGAGCGGATCTGGACCCTGGACATCGAGCAGGTGGTGCTGCGCCGGGCTGCCGTGTCGCTGCGCTGGGCCTTCCAGGCATACGCACCCACCAGCCTGATGACCGGCACCTGGCGCGAAGCCGAGCAGCGCCTGCAACAGCGCGAACGGCAGCGTCAATGGCTGACCTGGCGGGTACTGCACATCGAGCAGGAGAGTCGCGATATCCGCTCGTTCCATCTGCAACCCGAGGATGGCGCCGCAGTGGCCTTCGCCCCTGGCCAGCATATTCCCGTGCGTTTGCGCATCGATGGAGAGACGCCGCTGATCCGTACCTACAGCCTGTCCAGCGCGCCGTCCGATGGCTTCCTACGCATCAGCGTCAAGGCGCAGGGGCCGGCGTCACGCTATCTGCACCAACAGGTGAAGGTCGGCGATCGGCTGGAGGTGCGCCAGCCCATGGGCAGCTTCACCCTGGATCAGCAGAGCGACCGGCCACTTGTACTGATTGGCGCGGGCGTCGGCATCACCCCGTTGATCGCCATGCTCCGCGAGCAGTTGGCGAAAGGGCAGGGGCGGCGCATCCACCTGTTCCATGGCGGGCGCACACTGGCCGACTTGCCGTTTCAGCAGGAGCTTGCCGTGCTTCAGCAACACGCCAAGGGCTTGCTGAGCATCCATCGTGCCCTGAGCCAGCCCGAGCCACAGGCCGTGCTGGAGCATGACTACCAATTCGCCAGCCGTCTGGGCATCGAGCAAATCAAGGCCACGCTGGCATTGGATGACTACGACTTCTACCTCTGCGGCCCGGCCAGCTTCACCCAGGACCTGTACGAAGGCTTGCGCGGCGTGCATGTGCCCGACGCCCGCATCCATGCCGAAGCCTTCGGCCCCTCGACCCTGCGCCGCCACACCGACGACAACCAGCCGACGCTGCAGCAGCCCCCGCCCGCCAGCCAACCGGTGCCGGTGTACTTCGCCAGCTCCGCCAAGGAAGCGCGTTGGGCGCCGGACAGCGGCACGCTGCTGGAACTGGCGGAAAGCCGTGGCCTGTCGCCGGACTTCAGTTGCCGAGGGGGCTCCTGCGGTACCTGCAGGACCAAACTGGTCAGCGGCCAGGTCCACTACCCGAACCCGCCCGCCGAATTGCCCGAGCCCGGCAGCGTGCTGATCTGCTGCGCCATCCCCGCCCAGGCCGAGGACGGCGTGCAGCCTCTGGTACTGGAGCTCTAGCGTGACCACGGCGATAATCGCCCCACGACAACGCGTGGGGCGCGGCATGGACCAGATCCACCTGATGAAAGTGTTCGTGGCTGTTGGCGAGCTGGAAAGCTTCGCCGCCGCCGCCCGCCGCCTGGCGATCTCGCCGGCGGCGGTGACCCGCGCCGTCAGCGCCCTGGAGGAACAGCTCGGGGTCAAGCTGCTGCTGCGCACCACCCGCAGCGTGCGCCTGACCGAGGCCGGCGGGCGCTACCTGGAGGACACCCGGCACATCCTCGCCAGCATCGTCGAGGCCAACGAAGCCGCCGCCGGCATCAACGCCGCGCCCAAGGGCGACCTGGCGGTGACCGCGCCGATCCTGTTCGGCAAGAAGTTCGTCATGCCGTGCATCGTCCGTTACCTGCAGCAGTACCCCGAGGTGGATGTGTCGGCGTTCTTCCTCGACCGCGTGGTGAACCTGGTGGAGGAGGGCATGGACGTGGCCGTGCGTATCGGCCAGTTGCCCGATTCGGGCCTCAAGGCGTTGCGCGTGGGCAGGATGCGCCGGTTGTTGTGCGCCTCGCCCGAGTACCTCGAACGCCACGGCACGCCGCGCCATCCCTCGGAATTGCAGAAGCACGAAGTCATCGCCGCCGGAACCCTGTCACCGCGCACGGACTGGCGCTTCGGCGCCATCGACGACCCGACGCTGATCCGCATGAAGCCGCGCCTGACCGTGACCAGCAACGACGCCGCGATCGCCGCGGCCAGTGCCGGGCTGGGGATTGCACGGTTGCTGTCGTACCAGGTGGCGGATGAAGTGGCGGCCGGGCGTTTGCAGGTGATCCTGGCCGAGTACGAGGAAGCGCCGTGGCCGATCCATATCCTGCATCGGGAGAGCAAATATGGCTCGACCAAGGTGCGGACCTTTATCGATATGTTGGCCGAGCATTTGCGTAGCCAGGTGCACTTGGCCTGATCCAGATAGCTGGGGCTGCTGCGCAGCCCTTTCGCGGCACAAGGCCGCTCCTACAGGCGAACGCACATCTCTCTGTAGGAGCGGCCTTGTGCCGCGAAAGGGGCGCAAAGCGCCCCCGGCATTCAAGCGCCTGAAAGCGCCGCACACTCCGCCAGCACCCTCAACCCGCCCATCACCTCCGACGTAATCACCCGCCCCAGGCATACCCGCAACCCAGTGCCACATTCCCCATCGGCAAAGAACATCCCGCTGGCGCCGACATTGCAGCCACGCTCCGCCGCAAGCCGCTGCAGCGCCACCATGTCCGTCCCTTCCGGCAATTCGATCCAATGGATAAATCCACCCTGCGGCGCCACATAACGCGTCCCCAGCGGAAACGCCGAGCGTACCAGCGTCTCCATCACCCCGGCCTGCGCCGCCAGCCGCCCGCGTAGCTTCGCGCAGTGCTCCTCCATGTACCCCCGACCGATAAACTCATCCAGCACCCGCTGGGCCAGGCTCGACACCGCCAGGTTGCGCGAAAACAACTGGGCCAGGATCGCATCCCGATACCGCCCCGCCACGCACCAGCCCACCCGGTACCCCGGCGCCACGGTCTTGGAGAACGACGAGCAATAGATCGTCTGCCCGGTCTCGTCGTAGTGCTTGATCGCCTTGGGCCGCTGCGCCTCGTCCACCAGGTCGAAGAAGATATCGTCCTCGATGATCGGCACATCCGCTGCCTGCGCCAGCTGTGAGAGCCGTGCCCGCGCCGCGTCGGGCATGATGAAGCCCCGTGGGTTCTGCAGCGTCGGGTTGAGGAACACCACATCGACCTTGCCACGCTTGAGCGCCCATTCCAGGTGCTCGAGGTCCATGCCGCTGTCGGCGTGGGTGCGGATGGGCAGGGCGCGCATCCCCAGACGTTCTATGGTCTGCAGGATGCCGTAGTAGGTAGGTGTCTCGATGGCCACCGTGGCCCCTGGCCGGGCGACGGCTTCGAGGGCCAGCTCCAGGGCCACGGTGTCGCCCGAGGTCACCAGGATATCGTCTGGCCCGCAGGTCACGCCGCGTTGCAGCATCAGCCCGGCGATGCGCCGGCGCAGCGAGGCCAGGCCCGGCGGGGCGATCAGGCCGGCCAAGGGTTGGTCGGTCTTGGCGGCCAGTGTCGCCAGGCACTTGTTCAGCAGCACCTGGGGCGTGAGCTCGTCGTGCAGCACCGCCGAGCTCAACGACAGCGCGGTATTGCTGGCCGCCTGGGCGAGCATGGCGACCACCGCATGGTTGACGTTGACGGTGACACTGGCCAGGTCGAACCCCTGTACCTGGGCCGCGCCCTTGGCGACGAAATAGCCGATCCGCGGCGTGGCCTGCACATAGGCATTGGCCTCCAGCTCCGCCAGGGCCCGCTGCACGGTGGCGATGCTGCTGTCGAACAGCCGCGCCAGCTCGCGCACCGAGGGCAGTTGCGTGCCGCTGGGCCATTCGCCGCTGTCGATCTGGCGCAGCAGCCAGGCGTTGACGGTGTGCCAGCGTTTGTCGGGCTTGGGGTTCCGGTCCATGGGGGCCTTGTGTCGTGTCAGGCGGGGGCTCCGGAAAGGTAGAGCAAAACCACGCCGGTTGCAGCCACGACGACGATGTTCAGCAGTACCAGGGCAAAGCCGAAGCGGATCAGCCCGTGCTCCTCATCACGGTTGGCCCCGGCCAGCCCGATGATCAGCGACAGGATCGACAGCGAGCCCAGCGCGCCATGCCCGGCGGCGCTGTTGACCATCGCCGCCAGCCACGGGCCGTGGACCGTGGACAGCGCGGCGATGGAGGGCATCACCAGCGTGTTGCCGCCGACATTGGAGCCGGTGACATAGCCGGCCAACCCCGCCAGCAGCGACACCGTCGACGCCAGCGACACCCCGGACAGCGCCTGCAACGCCCGTTGCGCCTCGACCAGGAAGCCGGCCTTGACCATCACCTGCGACAGCAGCAGGAACAGGAAGATCGTCGCCACCGGGAACCGTGCCCGGGTGACCAGCGCCTGCCATGGGAAGCCCGCGCCCTGGCGCCCGACCATCATCAGCACCACCAGCAGCAAGGCCAGCCCCGGCGAAGCCAGTGGCTTCCACGACACGTTGGTGCCATGCACCACCCACAGCCCGTCCCACCCCGACAGCAGGAACAGCCCCCGCGAGATGATGATCACCGCCAGCAGGGCCAGGTACGGCCATGCCGCCTGCGGCCAGCGCACCAGCGCCCCGCGCCGTGCCCAGGACATCCCCAGGCCCACGCCGGCCACCGCCAACCCAGCCAGCACGCCCGACGCCTCCGGCCCGATCCAGCGGTTGACCGCATACAGCACCGCGCTGAACAGCAACGAGACCAGCGCCAACCCCAGCCAAGCCTGCAGACTGCGAATCCCCGCCAGCACCAGCGCCACGGCGGCCAGGCCGAGGAACACCGGCGCGCTGACCAGCGCCGAATGGCTGCCCAGTTCCTGCGCCGGCACGTGGGCCAGCAGCGCGCCGATCACCGTGGCCAGCCCGAGCGTGCCCCAGGGCATCACCACCATGCCGGCCAGCGCCATCTTCATGCCGACCTGGCGCGAGAACAGCCCCATCAGCAGCGGCACCGTGGCGATCAGCGATACGCCGAACCCGGTCATCGCCTCCAGCAGCGGCGCTAGGCCCAGCACGATGAAGATCACCTGCATCGGCGGCGTCCAGCCCAGCTCCCGCACCCAGGCGCCGATCGCCTGCGGGGCGTTGGCGCGTTCGACCAGGATGACGAAGGCCAGCCCCGGGACGATCACGCAGGCGGTACTGAGGAACAGGATCAACGTGTCTTGCAGGATGGCGCCGGACACCGCCGCCGACAGCGGCTGCGCAGCGCCCAGGCCCCATAACAGCAAGACACCGGCCACACCGGCCAGCGCGGCCTGCACGGGTGGGCGGCGCAGCAGCAGGATCAAGGCGATCACCAGGCCAATGGGGGACATTTGCAGCAGCAGGGCAGCCATGATGCGGGTTCCTTCAGCCATCCAGGGAGTGAGGTGGAGGGTGAAGGGCGGGCGCCTGCTGAAACAGATACAGCGCCCGGGCGATTTTCAATACAGCCCGGGCGGGGTTACTGCGGTGTCAGCAACCGGTCCCGGCAGGCCTGGAGAATGTCGTCCGCCAGCGGCGAATCGTCCGGGCAGGCGCGGGAGAGCGTGATGGCGCCCACCAGGGTGGCGATCACGCCCAGGCGCCGGGCGCGTTCGGCCTGCTCGTTGGCGGCATCCGTCGGCTCGCTGGCGGCCTGGAGCGTTGCCAGCAAGCGCTCGAGCCCGTCGGCAAACACCGTCTTCACGGCGTCGGGCTGGCGCGCGGCATCGCTGGCCAGCGCCGCCAGGGTGCAACCTGAGGCCGGGTTGTCGCGGTGCTCCCTGGAGAGGTACTGGCGCAGGTAGTCCGCCACACCGCCACCTTCGGTGCCGGAGGCGTTCTGCGACAGCCCGCAGGCCGCCGCCTCGGCCATGAGGTCGGCCTTCGAGCCGAAATGCTTGTAGAAGCCGCCATGGGTGAAACCGGCGGCCGCCATCAACTCGGCGACGCCGACCCCGTCATAGCCCCGCTGGCGGAACAACGAGGACGCCGTCTCGATGATATGGGCGCGGTTGGCCTGGGCTTGTGCCTTGGTGACTTTCATGGCGGATGACTCCTGCGCCGTGGGGATGAGGTTAATCATACATTGATGTCGGTCATCATCAAAATGTTGACATGGTTAGATGATGGTCGTAATCATAAAGGCCAGGCCCACCCCGATCGGGTGTCGCCATCCACCTTGAGGATTTGCCATGAGTGCCTTGCCTACCGTTCTCGTCACCGGTGCCTCCAGCGGTATCGGCGCTACCTATGCCGAACGCTTCGCCCAGCGTGGTCACGACCTGGTGCTGGTCGCCCGCGACCAGGCGCGCCTGGAGACCCTGGCTGCCCGCCTGCGTGAGCACTTCGCTGTCGCCGTCGAGGTGCTGGTCGCCGACCTCACCCAGGCCGATGCCCTTGCTCGGGTCGAAGCGCGGTTGCGTGAAGACGTGCGTATAGGCGTACTGATCAACAACGCCGGGCAAGGCCAGTCAGGGGGCTTCCTGGGGCAGGATGGCGCAAGCCTCGAGCGACTGATCGGCCTGAACGTCACCGCCGTCACCCGCCTGGCTGCCGCCATTGCGCCGCGCCTGGCCGAGCAGGGCACTGGCGCGATCGTCAACATCGGCTCGGTGGTGGGGCTGGCGCCGGAACTGGGCATGACCGTGTATGGCGCCACCAAGGCGTTCGTGCAGTTCCTGTCCCAGGGGCTGGCGCTGGAGCTGGGGCCGAAGGGTGTCTATGTGCAGGCCGTGCTGCCGGCCGCGACCCGCACCGAGATCTGGTCGCGTTCCGGATTGGATATCAACACGTTGCCAGAAGTGATGGAGGTGGAAGACTTGGTCGATGCTGCGCTGGTGGGTTACGACCGCCGCGAAGCGATCACCATTCCGCCCTTGCAGCACGCCGACCGCTGGGCTGCGCTGGATGGCGCCCGGCAGATGCTGATGGGGGATTTGCGCCAATCCCAGGTCGCCGAGCGCTATCGCAGTGCGCAGTGAGTCACGGGAGATCTCAATGAAAGCTTTCATCATCGATCGTTATGGCAAGGATGTCGTCGGGCGTATCGCCGAAATGCCCGTGCCCGCCCTGGGGGATGACGACGTGCTGGTGCGGGTCCACGCCGCCGGGGTGAACGCCCTGGACGTGAAGCTGCGTAACGGCGAGTTCAAACGGGTGCTGCCGTACCGCTTGCCGCTGATCCTGGGCAACGACCTGGCCGGTACCGTGCTGCGCGTGGGTGCCCGTGTCACCCGCTTCAAGCCCGGCGACGAGGTCTATGCACGGCCCGGGCAGGCACGCATCGGCAGTTTTGCCGAACAGATCGCCGTCACCCAGCAGGCGCTGGCGCGAAAGCCCGCCAACTTGAGCATGGAACAGGCCGCCGCGCTGCCCTTGGTGGCCTTGACCGCTTGGCAGGTATTGGTGGAAACCGCCCAGCTCAAGCCGGGGCAGAAGGTGCTGATTCATGCGGGCTCCGGTGGCGTGGGCAGCATCGCGATCCAGTTGGCCAAGCACTTGGGGGCGTTCGTCGCCACGACCACCGGCACGGGCAATGTCGAATGGGTGAAGGCCTTGGGCGCGGATGTGGTCATCGATTACAAGCGCCAGGATTTCACCCGGGAATTGCGCGGCTACGATGTGGTGCTCAGCGGGTTGGAGGCAGGCACCTTGGAGCGCTCGGTGCAGATTCTCAAACCGGGTGGCCAGCTGATTTCCATTTCCGGGCCGCCCACGCCTGAGTTCGCGGCCGAGCAAGGGATGGCTTGGCCATTACGGCAGGTACTTCGCCTGCTCAGCCGCCGCATCCGCAAGCGTTGTGAGGCCTCGGGCGTGCGCTATCGGTTCGTGTTCATGCGCGCCGATGGTCGACAGTTGGAGGCCATCACCCAGCTGGTGGAGGAGAGGATCCTGACGCCGGTACTCGACCAAGTGTTCGCCTTCGAGGCTACCGAACAGGCGTTGGCGGCGGTGGCAGGTGGGCGGAGCAAGGGCAAGGTGGTGGTGCGGGTGGCTTGAGCTGCGCGTCCAGCCCTCGGGAGGGGTGTTTATTCAAAGCCCCTCGCCAAGATACAGGCGGTGTACTTCACCGATTCGCTTACTGGCTGAGGTTGGCACCCCAGCGTCCTGGGCAAACTGCGGCCATTGTGCGACGGCTTCGCAGACTTCCTTGATGATCCGCCGTGCGTCCATGCCACGCACTTGGCTGGCAACGCTTAACAGATCGTCGAGGGTGAAGTCGTCGCGTTTGCCGTTCACGGTCATCTGGTGGGTATCGACCCAGAAGCTGCCAGGCAGGTAGGAATAGGACACGTCATACGCCGGCGTCAGGTACCAGGTGCCGTCGGTGTCCATCATGAAGGCCGTGTTCTTGGTGTGGTCGTCCTGGTTGCGTGCCACCAGGTTGAAGACCATGCGGCGGTAGAACTGTTCGGCGCCGTCGCGGGAAATCCGCAGTGCGCGCATCACCGCGAAGGCCTCGGCATAGGAGTATTGGCCAGGCTTGCGGAAGTCGGCGTGGTCGAGTGCGCACAAGGTCGCCACGTGGATCTTTTCACCTTCGGTCGTGCGGTCGAAGCGCCGGGTCATGAAATGAGCGCGTCCCCCTTCCTCCAGCAATCGGCACTCGGTCATGGTGATGCCGGCCGCCTTGGCCATCAGGTGGTAGGCGTACTCGATGCGCCCGTAGCCTTGCGAGTCCGCCAGTACGGTCGAGTCCTTGGCCACATCGAACTTGAGCAACCAGTACTCGAAGCCCGGCGGCGCGGTGACCTGGCCCGAACGGATCTCGCCTTCGGCATTCATGGCGATCACCGCCTTGGCCCGGGCACCGCCCGCGCTGGTACCGATCTGGATGAGGTGCTGCAGGGCGCTGTCGTCCAGCGACGGGTCCTTGGCATCCAGGCGCTCGGCGATCGATTCGCGTTCGGACAACACCTCGCTGGCCAGGCGCACCAGGGCATCGATATGGATGCTCTCCCCCTTGTCCCGCTCGGTGGCCATCGCCGGACGATATTCCAGGGCGCCCATGCCGCGCTTGCCCTGGTACAGCAGGCGTTCGACCGGGGTAAACGTTGCCTTGTCACGCCCCTGCTGGGCCAGCCAGGCATCGATCAGCGCGTTGCCGAAATCATCGGGTAGGGAGTCGGCGAGGATCGAGGGCAGGCCCTTGAAGGTTTCGCGGTCCAGCCCCTGGAACACATAGGTGTAGTCCTGGCGCAAGGGCATATGGAGCGGCGAGATCTCAAGGCCGGTCCTGACGAACTCGGGGGTGTATTCGAACTCTCCGATCTGGGTCTGCGTGTTCCAGTTGAGCGCGCCTACATACACATCCCAGAGATAGATCCGTGCAATCACCAGCTGTCATCCTTGTCGGGTTTCGGGCCACCAATGAGCGTGGGCTTGCCGATAGGCGTCCTGATTCCGTGTTCAGGCGCCGGCGGTGTAGCCCGTGTGACGGTCGCCCGCATTCGCTGTTTGCCCTGCATTTTTGCCAGTTGCACGGGGCTGGTCCTGACGTCCTCGATGAGGGAGGCGAGACGATTAAGCTCTCCCAGCACCCTCAGCACGGCAATCACGTTCACCAGGGTGCCTTTGCCTGCCGTGAGCTTGCGGTAGGTCTCCCGGGAAATCCCGGCTTCATGGGCGACGATGTCCTGGCCAATATTACGCTTCAGGCGGATAGCCTCAATGCGTTGGCCGATCTCGTTGGCGATAGCGTCGTCAGTCATTGATATGGCTTTCATAACGCCTGGGATCCTATGCTTAAAACGCCGTTATTGACCTGCATGCCTAGGATTCTAGGCTTTGTATAGTGCACTTGAAAGGAAAATCAGCTACTCGATAAAGACTAGTTTTCTAGGCGTTGAGCGTGCATTTTAGTTTTTTTGCCAAGAATTCTAGGCGTTGTCTGATCCTGGTTTCCGCAGCGGATTTCAGCGATTGCTTTACCACATTTCGTTTCGCGCAGAACGGGCTACCGCATCGAACGTCCTGAAGTGACCAAACCTGCCAGCACCTTCTCCAGTTTCACCACCGCCGCCCTCATCTCAGCGGGCGTCAGTGCCGCAAACCCCATCAGCAAGCCGGCATCGTTCCTCGGCATTGCGTACAAGCTGCCCAGCCCCAACAGATCGATCCCCACCCCGCGTGCTGCCCTGACCACGGCGTCTTCAGACAGGCCCTGCACGAAATGGCAGGGCATCTGCAGCCCGCCGGCGGGCACCTGCGGCACGAGGAACGCCCCCAAGTGCCTGCGCAGCAGATCCGCCAGCACGTCCCGCCGCTCGGCGTAGAGCGCGCGCATGGCCCGCACATGGGCGTTGAAGTGCCCGCCTTCCATGAACCGGGCCAGGGTCAGCTGGACGATGGAGGCGTTATGCCCGTCCTGCAATGTACGGGCGGCGGTCATCGGTGCGACGAGCTGGGGTGGCAGCAGCAGGTAGCCGATGCGCAGCCCGGCGAACAGCGATTTGGTGAAGGTGCCGATGTACAGCGTGCGCTCGTGCGAGTCCAGGCCCTGCACGCAGGCGGTGGGGCGGCCGGCGTAGTGGAACTCGCTGTCGTAGTCGTCCTCGATGATCCAGGCGCGTTGCTGCCGGGCCCATTCGATCGCCAGCAGGCGCCGGTCCAGTGCCAGGGTCGCGCCGGTCGGGTATTGGTGCGAAGGGGTGAGGAACACCGCCCGGGCATCCGGCGCCAGCGGGGCCATGGCGTCCACCTGCAGGCCGTGCGCGTCCACCGGGACCGGCACGCATGCCAGGCCGGCGGCGGTGACGGCCTTGCGGGTGCCCTGGTACAGCGGGTCCTCGACCAGCACCTGGTCGCCGGCGTCCATGAGCACCTGGGCGCACAGGCCAAGGGCCTGCTGCGAGCTGGTGAGGATCAGGATGCGTTCGGCGGATGCCTGGGCCCCGCGCTCGAGGTTGAGGTAGTCGGCGATTGCCCTGCGCAAGGGGGCCATGCCCTGCGGCTCGCTGTGCTCCAGCGCCCGTGTACCGTATTCCTTGTACACCTGCCGCTCCAGCTTCTCCCAGATGGCCAGGGGGAAGTGCCGGGTTTCGGCCACGCCCGGGGCGAAGGGGCGGGGCGACTGGAAGTTGTGGACGCCACCGCTAAGCAACACCGCTTCACCTCGGCGGCTCAACTGCACGGGGGCTTCGGTGTGTGCCGGACGCTGGCGCTTGCGCGACGGCAGGCAGCGGGCCCGTTGCGACACGAAGCTGCCGCTGCCCACGCGCCGCTCGATAAAGCCCTCGGCGTGCAACTGGCTGTAGGCCGACTCCACGGTATCCCGCGAGACGCCCAGGGACTGGGCCAGCGGGCGAGAGGCGGGCAGCGCCTTGCCCACCGGCAGTGCGCCGTCGAGGATCAACTGACGGATCGCCCGCTGGATGCGCACATGCAAGGCCAGCGCGGCGTGTGCGGGGTCGTTGATCCAGGCTTTCACCGATTCCAGCTGCGCGTGTTTGAACATTGGCCTGATTCCCTGGCTGATGGACCTGATTAATGGCTGCCAATGCCGGGGCCGCTTCACGCCCCTTTCGCGGCACAAGGCCGCTCCTACAAGGGACCGCGCCCCCTGTAGGAGCGGCCTTGCGCCGCGAAAGGGCTGCAAAGCAGCCCCGGCAATCCCGAGCCTTACGCCCTTCCAGAACCCTAAAATGGTCTGGATATTCACGACTAATTGGCAGGTAAAAACCAACCATTTATCCGCTATAAAACCCCAGCCCGCAAGCAACCACCAAGGAAGGCAAGCGCTACGGGCAGGCCGGCCCCCTCACTCATCCACACTGCTTTGCCCAAAAAGGGGTTCCACCAATGACCACCACCCAACCACCCGTCTTCATCCGCGAAGTGAAGCAAACCGACCTTCAGCCCTGGCACGACTACTGGTCGCAATACCAGGCCTTCTACCAGGTAGACCTGGGCCCAGCCATCACCGAGCGCACCTGGGCCCGCTTCTTCGACCCGACCGAACCCATGCACTGCGCCGTGGCCACCGACGGCGAACAGCTCTTCGGCTTCGTCCACTATGTGTTCCACCGCTCGACCTGGGGGCGCAACGACTTCTGCTACCTGGAAGACCTGTACGTGTGCCCGAGCGCCCGGGGGCGGATGATCGGCAAGCAACTGATCGAGTACGTTCAGGACCAGGCCCGGCAGCAGCAGTGCGACCGGCTGTACTGGCATACCCAGGAGACCAACCGGACTGCGCAGCGGTTGTATGACTGGATTGCCGAGAAGCCGGGGGTGATTGAGTATCGGATGCCGTTGGATGTTGCTCACTAAGGCCATTGTGCTAAGTCCATTGTGAGCGGATAAGGGCGTGGGAGCGGGCTTGCCCCGCGATCGGGACGGCAAGGTTGTCGTAGTTGCCTGTACTGACGGGCAGACACCGGCGAAACCGGTGCCATCCCCTGCACGGCTCTTTCAGCAATACGTACAGCTCGTTTCAGCCCTTTCCTCGGGCTGAGGCGGGCGTTGACTGCCCACACGCTCCATCCACAATCTTGCGCATCCACCGAGGCATCCTGCAGCGCATCAATCTCTCTGCCTCTCCGGTATCGAGCCTGGATAGAATCGTCTGAACCATCGCGCCCGTCAGTTCGCGTCTGCCGATATAGAAAAGCTCACACAGCGCCAAGCCGGCCTGACTACCCGCACATTGCAACTTATCCGCTGATACATGCCGCAAGTGGACGACCGCATCACCCACCCGTAGATCACGACTGGAGCCACTGGTGTAGTACATCGGCCGCACCTGAACCTGCGTGCTGAGCCTGAACCATCGAACTGCTTCGGCCCCATGCACTTGGATGATCTCGCCACGTGCCTTGGCCATTGCCATCATCACGGTGACAGGCCCCGGTCGCACCTTGCCCACATAGGGGCTGCTCTTTGGGCGCATGTACACACCTCGCGCCACCCGCTCCAAGGCGCTCGCCCGGACAAGGCGGGCCAGGGCCTTGTCCACGGCGGAGCGTGATCCGAACTTCGTGAAGTGTTGAACAGAGAACGGCTTGCCTCGGGCCAGATAACGAATGTAGCTGGCAATCGCCTGCGCTACCGACACGCTTGCCTTCTCATCGACCTGGTTGAAGCCTCAAGCTGGTCAATCCCCCACCCCATGCAACCGCAACGCCCGCTGCGCACATTCCTTCCAGCTCAACTTGCGCCGCTCGGGCACCACCACGGGCAACTCCGCCGCCATCACCACCGGCATATCCCGCATCCGTACCCAAGGCTCACTCTGCCAATACAACAGACTCGCCGTATGCCCACCCGGCCAGCACATCCTGCACAGGCGCGGCAGGTCTTCCAGCGCCGAGTCCTGCCCATCGCGCAGCACCGCCACCACCTCATGGGTCAGCCAGTGCCGCAGGTGGCGGTTTTCCGGAATGTGATGATGGGCCAGCAGGGTATAGGCCCCGGACTCGCTGACCATGGTGGTCTCGCCGTACTGGCCGTAGCGCAGCAGCTGCACGGTGCGGTGCTGGTCCGGGTCGAGCTTGCGGATGCAGTGTTCGTCGAAGAAGCGCCCGGTCATCCGGCCGAGTTCGTGGGCGCAGAACCAGGCTTGGGATTCGAGCCAGAGGGTGTGGAGGGGGCGGTTGTGGCGGGTGAAGAGGGTGGGGGTGTGGTGGTTGTCCATGGCTTGGCCTTCCAGAATCAGGAGAGCCGTTTCTAACGGGAACGGGGTTCCGCTGCGTGAGCGTTCTTAAACGCCTTAAGAAATTATTGAATTGAAAGCACTCACGCAATCATGGATTTGTAACAAATAGTAGAGGCTTGATTACGAATTATAGTTGTAGCTCAATGATTTGGAGTTCATGACTTTTTCAATCCCAGATTCAAGAAGGCCCTTTTTCAATGCGCTATGTATTAGAAGAAAACTTGGTATTTCGAAGAGGTTTTTCTTTCGGACTTTAATTTTTGCACACTCATCTAGTAAATCCTCTCTGGAAAGTGAGAATGGGAAGCTGCCTAAACGGTTGTATCCATGCGCTAGAAGAAGCTTTGATCTAAGCTTTAGCGCTCGGTGTATTACTGATAAAAGCCATCCGTCAAGCTGAGAAAGCTGTTTGTCATCATCTACTAGTGGGTAAAAACTCATTACGCCTTTGAAGTAGATTCGCTTGGAGCGCCCGGAAATAAAGTCCTTGATTTGTTGTTTGCTCAATCCGCCATACATATAGCGACGAATTTCCAGTATTGCCGTTAAGAAACTACGGTCTCTCTCCCTTGTGGGAATTATTTGCCCTGCAAGGGTTTTTTGTTTTAAGGGTTGAATTAGATTTTTGTATAATATGTAGGATATTTGTTTTTTGATTTTTTTTATTGATTTTTCTTTGATTGAAACTCGATCAACAGAGAGTGAGTAGCCAAGGAAGTCTAGGCTTGTTTTTGAAGGCATCTCTGAAGGCATACCTTCCTTTGTAAGAAGTGATATGCCGTCAGATTTTTTTGCATTGATTTTAACGCCTGCAGCCCTAGAGAAATCATTGATCCGAGAAAATGAGTTACAAATTTTTGCGTAGTCAGGCGACCAGACAATCGTGTCGTCTGCATACCGAGAGAACTTAACTCCCTCTTTTTCTAAACCTTGATCAAATGACCAGCATGTTAGATTGGCTAGGAAAAGACTTATGGATGTGCCCTGAGGGACGCCGACTGAGCGCTCTTTCAAGAACGCACTGATTATGTATCGCTCTTCTGGGCTAATATAGAAGCCATTCTCGGAAAATTGGTTCTTTAGGAACTTGTGAGATATAGAACCGAAAAAGTCTGAGAAGTCGAACTCTGCAATAAAGGTCCTCTCGTTTCTTCTTAGATCTACGGCGATATCTTGGATGGCAAAATGAACATTTCTATCGTTTCGGTAGGCGTATGAGAACGAACTGAAACGATGTCTGTTTTTTGATAACAGTCTGTTGAAGAAATGTTTCGAGATTGCCGCGTCAGGAATTTGATATACGGCAACACTTCGCATCGTCCCATCAGGCTTTGGAACCTGTTTTATATGAGGCGGGTTAGGGGTGTAGCTTTTGTTTTCAATTTTTTTTGCGATAGATCTTGCTATGGCTTTATATTTCCCTAGCACATAGAAAGGGTTGAATTTTCTATCGATTTTCCAGTAGTCAGGAGTATGAACTACTTTGGGTCGAGCATTTTGCCCTAGCCGCCTTTTGTTTCTTATTGATTCGATGTGGATTCTGTTGTGATACTCATGGTATCTGCTGATTAACTTCTCAGCTTCTTCGGTAATTATCTTTTCAAGCTGGTCAACTAGAGACATGATTTATTTTCCTAACAAAAAAGCCTGAGCAAGCTCAGGCCTTTCCACGGTGCACTCCCAAGTAAAAGTAAGTTATCACTTGGTTGAGAAGCATTTGAACTCTCCCCCCCCGTCAACCGTGCAGTTCCACGGTTGAAGACCGACTATTGCTAGCAGGTAGAAGGAGTCACCGTTATCCCCAAGGGAGAATATTGAGATTTATAAATTCATCCAGATAGTAGCTATATGCCACCTCTGTTGTCCAGAGAAATTTTATTATTGATCATAGAAAAGACCGCTATTGAGCGGTCTTTCTAATAGCGAAACTATATCAATCCCAGCTCAACGCCCCACCAGTCTGATACTCAATAACCCGAGTCTCAAAGAAGTTCTTCTCCTTCTTCAAGTCCATGATCTCGCTCATCCAAGGGAACGGGTTGGTAGTCCCCGGATACTCTTCCTTCAACCCAATCTGGGTCAGTCGACGGTTGGCAATGAACTTGAGGTAATCCTCCATCATCGCCGCGTTCATGCCCAGCACGCCGCGTGGCATGGTGTCACGGGCGTATTCGATCTCCAGCTGGGTACCCTGCAGAATCATCTGGGTAGCCTCTTCCTTCATCGCGGCATCCCACAGGTGCGGGTTCTCGATCTTGATCTGGTTGATCACGTCGATGCCGAAGTTCAGGTGCATGGACTCGTCGCGCAGGATGTACTGGAACTGCTCGGCGACGCCGGTCATCTTGTTGCGGCGGCCCATGGACAGGATCTGGGTGAAGCCGCAGTAGAAGAAGATGCCTTCCAGGACGCAGTAGTAGGCGATCAGGTTGCGCAGCAGCTCTTTGTCGGTTTCGACGGTGCCGGTGTTGAACTCCGGGTCCGAGATGGCGCGGGTGTACTTCAGGCCCCAGGCTGCCTTTTTGGCGACCGACGGGATCTCGTGGTACATGTTGAAGATCTCGCCTTCATCCATGCCCAGCGACTCGATGCAGTACTGGTAGGCGTGGGTGTGGATCGCCTCTTCGAAGGCCTGGCGCAGGATGTACTGGCGGCACTCGGGGTTGGTGATCAGGCGGTACACGGCCAGGGCCAGGTTGTTGGCCACCAGCGAGTCGGCGGTGGAGAAGAAGCCGAGGTTGCGCATCACGATGCGGCGCTCGTCTTCGGTCAGGCCGTCCATGCTCTTCCACAGGGCGATGTCGGCGGTCATGTTGACCTCTTGCGGCATCCAGTGGTTGGCGCAGCCGTCGAGGTACTTCTGCCAGGCCCAGTCGTACTTGAACGGGACCAGCTGGTTGAGGTCGGCGCGGCAGTTGATCATGCGCTTTTCATCGACCGCGACACGGGCCGAGGAGCCTTCCAGCTCGGCCAGGCCTTCAGCGATGTCCAGGGCGTCCAGCGCAGCCTTGGCGCGCTTGACGGCGTCGGAGTCGGCGGCGGTGGCGGCGCGGGCTTCCAGGGCGGCGGCACCGCCGGCGCTGTCGAGCTTGTCGAGGGTGGTGGCGGCTGCGGCCTGCGCGGGGGTGTTGCCTTTGGCGGCGACTTCACCGTCTTCTTTGTCGAATTCGTCCCAGCTCAGCATGGTCCTGGCTCCTGCTAGAGGGTTGCGCGGGGCAACCGGTTGGATTTTGAAGTGATGCCTGTACGGCGCGACGCCAACGGGCGCTGCGGCAAGCAGTGAGAGCGGGCTCTCGTCACGTTTGAAGGTGTTCGGGTCGGCGCCTGGCCTGCACTCGGGCGAGGGGGCAGGGCACCTGGAAGCTGTACGGCAACGATAAAACCTGCGGTGTGGCCCCGGGGGGCTTGCTTCACGCAGTCGATCATTGGCTCATCCCTTTTTGGGGCCGCGAAGTATACCGGAAATCACTTTGGATCGGGGCGGCGCAGGGGGCGCAGGGCGGTAAATTTTCGACCTGCATTACGTGCTTCCGTTCACTGGATACCGGTGGTTCGTCACGGGGTAAGAGTCTAGCCCTAAATGGGATTAGATCCTATATGTAGTAGGATTTTTTTTGTTTGGCGCTACATATGGTGTTTTGATCTTGGTCAGGGCCTAGGGGGTGTATTGCCTGTAGGGGCCCTGTCGCGGGGCAAGCCCGCTCCCACGTGCCGTTCCCACGCACCGCTCCCGCAGGGGGATGTCGGGGCGCAAAAAAATGCCGCCTCAGCCACCCGTGAGGGCGATTGAGGCGGCATGTTCAGCTCAGCGCTGCGAAGGCCTTATTGGCAGGCTTCGCAATCCGGCTCGTCGATGGCGCAGGCCTTCGGTACCGGGGCAGGGCCCGCGGCCTGGACCGGGGCGCTGTCGCCGCCGCTCGACACGGCGTTGAGCTTGCCGGTGTTGATGGTCGACTTCTCGGTGCTGGTCGCGGCCAGGGCACGGAGGTAGTAGGTGGTCTTCAGACCACGGTACCAGGCCATGCGGTAGGTCACGTCCAGCTTCTTGCCCGAAGCGCCGGCGATGTACAGGTTCAGCGACTGGGCCTGGTCGATCCACTTCTGGCGACGGGAGGCGGCATCGACGATCCACTTGGTCTCGACTTCGAACGCGGTGGCGTACAGGTCCTTGAGCTCTTGCGGGATACGCTCGATCTGCTGCACGGAACCATCGTAGTACTTCAGGTCGTTGATCATGACCGAGTCCCACAGGCCACGGGCCTTGAGGTCGCGGACCAGGTACGGGTTGATCACGGTGAATTCGCCCGACAGGTTCGATTTCACGTACAGGTTCTGGTAGGTCGGCTCGATGGACTGCGACACGCCGGTGATGTTGGCGATGGTCGCGGTCGGCGCGATGGCCATGATGTTCGAGTTACGAATACCTTTCTTGACGCGCTCGCGCACCGGTGCCCAGTCCAGGCTCTCGGTCAGGTCGACGTCGATGTACTTCTGGCCACGGGCCTCGATCAGGATCTGCTGGCTGTCCAGCGGCAGGATGCCCTTGGACCACAGCGAACCCTGGAAGGTCTCGTAGGCGCCGCGCTCGTCGGCCAGGTCGCAGGAAGCCTGGATCGCGTAGTAGCTGACCGCTTCCATCGACTTGTCGGCGAACTCGACGGCAGCGTCCGAGCCGTACGGGATGTGCTGCAGGTACAGCGCGTCCTGGAAGCCCATGATCCCTAAGCCGACAGGGCGGTGCTTGAAGTTCGAGTTACGCGCTTGCGGCACCGAGTAGTAGTTGATGTCGATCACGTTGTCGAGCATGCGCACGGCGGTGTTCACGGTGCGTTGCAGCTTGGCGGTGTCCAGCTTGCCATCGACGATGTGGTTCGGCAGGTTGATCGAGCCCAGGTTGCAGACCGCGATCTCGTCCTTGTTGGTGTTCAGGGTGATCTCGGTGCACAGGTTCGAGCTGTGGACCACGCCCACGTGCTGCTGGGGCGAGCGCAGGTTGCACGGGTCCTTGAAGGTCAGCCATGGGTGGCCGGTTTCGAACAGCATCGACAGCATCTTGCGCCACAGGTCTTTGGCCTGGATGGTCTTGAACACCTTGATCTTGTTGTACTCGGTCAGGGCTTCGTAGTACTCGTAGCGCTCTTCGAAGGCCTTGCCGGTCAGGTCGTGCAGGTCAGGCACTTCCGATGGCGAGAACAGGGTCCACTTGCCGTCATCGAAGACGCGCTTCATGAACAGGTCAGGGATCCAGTTGGCGGTGTTCATGTCGTGGGTACGACGACGGTCATCACCGGTGTTCTTGCGCAGCTCGATGAATTCTTCGATGTCGAGGTGCCAGGTTTCCAGGTAGGCACACACGGCGCCCTTGCGCTTGCCACCCTGGTTCACGGCGACGGCGGTGTCGTTGACCACTTTCAGGAACGGCACGACGCCTTGCGACTTGCCGTTGGTGCCCTTGATGTACGAGCCCAGGGCGCGCACCGGGGTCCAGTCGTTGCCCAGGCCACCAGCGAATTTCGACAGCATGGCGTTGTCGTGGATCGCGTGGTAGATGCCCGACAGGTCGTCCGGCACGGTGGTCAGGTAGCAGCTGGACAGCTGCGGACGCAGGGTGCCGGCGTTGAACAGGGTCGGGGTCGAGGCCATGTAGTCGAAGGACGACAACAGGTTGTAGAACTCGATCGCACGGGCTTCTTTATCTTTCTCTTCCAGCGCCAGGCCCATGGCCACACGCATGAAGAACACCTGCGGCAGCTCGAAGCGCACGCCATCCTTGTGGATGAAGTAGCGGTCGTACAGGGTCTGCAGGCCCAGGTAGGTGAACTGCTGGTCGCGCTCGTGGTTGATCGCCTTGCCCATGCGCTCCAGGTCGTAGCCTTTCAGCGCCGGGTCGAGCAGTTCGAACTCGACGCCTTTCTCGACGTAGGCCGGCAGGGCCTTGGCGTACAGGTCGGCCATCTCGTGGTGAGTGGCGCTGTCGGCCACGCCCAGGAAGCCCAGGCCTTCGGCGCGCAGGGTGTCCATCAGCAGGCGGGCGGTGACGAACGAGTAGTTCGGCTCGCGCTCGACCAGGGTACGGGCGGTCATCACCAGGGCGGTGTTGACGTCCTTCAGGGCCACGCCGTCGTACAGGTTCTTCAGGGTGTCGCGCTGGATCAGGTCGCCATCGACTTCGGCCAGGCCTTCGCAGGCTTCGCTGATGATGGTGTTCAGGCGGGCCATGTCCAGAGGCGCGAGGCTGCCGTCGGCGAGGGTGATGCGGATGCTTGGGTGCGGCTCGACCACGGCGTCGGCGTTGGAGCGGGTAGCGCGCTCTTTGGCACGCTGGTCGCGGTAGATCACGTAGTCGCGGGCGACTTTCTGCTCGCCGGCGCGCATCAGGGCCAGTTCGACCTGGTCCTGGATTTCTTCGATGTGGATGGTGCCACCCGATGGCATGCGACGCTTGAACGTGGCGGTGACCTGCTCGGTCAGGCGCGCGACGGTGTCGTGGATGCGCGACGAGGCGGCGGCGGTGCCGCCTTCAACTGCGAGGAACGCCTTGGTGATGGCCACGGTGATCTTGTCGTCGGTGTAGGGGACGACAGTGCCGTTGCGCTTGATCACGCGCAGTTGGCCAGGCGCGGTGGCTGCCAGATCCTGATTGGAATCGGCGGCCTGCGGCGCTTTGCCCTGCGGGTTCTCGCGAGTTGTGTCGGTTTGCATGGGTGGGTGTCTCCACAGTTTCTAGTTTGTTCAGGCGCCTTGTTGGGGCGCCCACCGTTCCGTCCACTTGCTCGATGGCCCGGGCGGGGAGGCGTCATGCACGCGCATACGCCCGCTCGGGCTTACCGACTTCGGGACAGACTCAGGAATAAGGGGCAATAACCTGCCGCTCCCTGGCCGAAGTCAAAGGTTCTGGGCGTACCCAAAATCTGTTGCTGATGAGTGGCAAGGCATTGCCTGCAACACTCATACCCGAACAAGGCCGTCTGCGGCTTGCCTCGGTCGCCCTCCGCAGGAGCGGTTTGGCTGTTGAAATCACGTTAAGTTCAGTCGGTAAATTCGCTTGAATTTGCCTGGCGACTTGTGTTTGTGATTTTGAGCGAAACCCAACATCTAGTGGTTCGCTGCGATAGGGATACAAGATAATGCGGTCTCGGGGGCTTTGCAAGGTGAGCGCCTGTGGATAACTTGTGGGTACTTTGTGAGTGATCCGTGGGTATTCGCTGTAGCCCTTGTCCCAAGAGGTTTGCACTATTTTTTGTCTGTGCTAGATCGTGTCCCGGGAAGTGGTGTAACTCATCATGGCCTTGACCACTGAGTTTGCCGTTTAGTTGATCACGGCCGACAGCTTGGCCTGTGGATTATCGCTGACTGCCTCGAAGGCCTCCAACTGCATATACCGCCGTTGCAGGCACCACTCGTCGTTCTGCTCCAGCAGCATCGCGCCTACCAGCCGTGTGATTGCAGGGTCGTTGGGAAAGATGCCCACGACGTCGGTGCGACGTTTGATTTCAGCGTTGAGCCGTTCCAGTGGATTGGTGCTGTGCAACTGCTGACGGTGCGCTTTTGGAAACGCCATGTGCGCCAGCACTTCATCCTCGCAGCCGTCCATGAGCGTCGCGATCTTGGGGTACTTTTCGCGCAACTGATCGGCGACCAGGCGCCACTGCTGATGACATTCGGCACGGCTGTCCTGGGCGAAAACCGTGCGCAGAAGCGCTGCCACCATGGTGCGCTGACCCTTGCCGACATGGGCCATGGCGTTACGCATGAAATGCACGCGGCAGCGCTGCCAGGTCGCGTTGAAGACCTTGGAGACAGCCGCCTTGAGCCCCTCGTGGGCATCGGAGATGACCAACTTCACTCCACGTAAGCCACGCCGCATCAGGCTTCGCAGGAAGTCCGTCCAGAACGGCTCGGCTTCTGATGGGCCAACACGCATGCCCAGGACTTCACGGCCACCATCGGTGTTCACGGCCACAGCGATTATTACGGCGACCGAGACGATGCGCCCGGCCTCCCGCACTTTGACGTAGGTGGCATCTATCCAGAGATAGGGCCAGTCGCCTTCAAGCGGTCGGTCAAGGAAGGCGTGAACGCGCTCATCGATCTCACCAGCCAGCCGTGACACTTGGCTTTTGGAGATGCCGGTCATGCCCATGGCCTTGACCAGCTCGTCCACCGAACGCGTTGAAACGCCCTGAATGTAAGCTTCTTGGATCACCGCTGCCATGGCCTTCTCGGCGGTACGTCGAGGCTCGAGAAAGCCAGGAAAGTAGCTGCCCTGGCGCAGCTTCGGGATCTTCAGGTCAACGTCACCGGCGCGGGTTTGCCAGAGGCGATCACGGTAGCCATTGCGGCTGTTTGTCCGGTCTGGGCTTTTGACATCGAAGCCGGCGCCGCACAGGCCTTCGACATCGAACTCCATCATGCGCTGGGCAACGAACTGGATCATTTGCTTGAGCAGATCAGCGTCTGCCCCTTTCTCAACCAACTCGGTCAATGCGATAGTGGGCTTGGTCATCGTGGTTTCTCTGGTGAAGGTTAAGTCCGCAAACTCAACGTTAGCCAAGAACCACGATGACCATCCTCTTTCGCCCGCAGGGCGCCTTCGGCTGGTTCAGTTACACCACTTCCTGGGACACGATCCTGTGCTACGCCGTCGCGCAGATTTTTTCGGGCGCGCACCCTATCACAAAAAACGGTTCAGTCGTGGGGCGTTCTGGGTGGTTGGCAGGGGTGGGGGCGGGACGTAGTATCCGGGGCTGATGTTGCGCTTTGGTGAAGGTGGAATTTCGCTGGAATCAAAGGGTTGTACCGGCCTCATCGCGGGGCAAGCCCGCTCCCACGCTGAATATAGAAGCATGCGTGGGATACAGAGTCATGCGTGGGAGCGGGCTTGCCCCGCGATGAGGCCGCTACAGCCAACCGCAAGGCCCGACAAAAACCAGAAGAAGGGTAAGGCCATGGACCAGCCAATCAACCGCATCCTCATCGTCGAGGACGACCAGCGCCTCGCCGAGCTCACTGCCGAGTACCTCCAGGCCAATGGCTTCGAGGTGGCGGTGGAGGGTGATGGCGGCCGTGCCGCGCGGCGCATCATCGACAGCCAGCCGGACCTGGTGATCCTCGACCTGATGCTGCCCGGCGAGGACGGCCTGAGCATCTGCCGCCGGGTGCGTGGCCAGTATGGCGGCCCGATCCTCATGCTCACCGCCCGCAGCGATGAGCTGGACCAGATCCAGGGCCTGGACCTGGGCGCTGACGACTATGTGTGCAAGCCGGTGCGCCCCCGCGTGCTGCTGGCACGCATCAATGCCCTGCTGCGCCGCAGCGAGGCTCCGGAGCGGCGCCAGGAACTGACCTTCGGCCCGCTGCATATAGACAGCCGCCAGCGCGAGGCGCGTCTGGACGGCCAGCTGATCGAGCTGACCGGCGCCGAGTTCGACCTGCTCTGGCTGCTGGCCAGCAACGCCGGGCGGGTGCTGTCCCGCGAGGAGATCTTCACCTCGCTGCGCGGCGTCGGCTACGACGGCCAGGACCGCTCCATCGATGTGCGCATTTCCAAGATCCGCCCCAAGATCGGCGACGACCCGATCACCCCGCGGCTGATCAAGACCCTGCGCAGCAAAGGCTACCTGTTCGTCGGCGAGGCGCCATGAATTCGATCTTCCTGCGCATCTATGGCGGCATGCTCGCAGTGCTGGTACTGGTGGCCGTGCTCGGCGTGCTCAGCCTGCACCTGGTCAACGAGATCCGCGCCGGCCAGCACCGCGAGCGCCTGGCCCAGGGTACCTTCAGCCTGATGGCCGACAACCTGGCGCAGCAGAATGCGGTGGAGCGCACCCGTTCGCTGGTGATCTGGGAGCGCCTGCTCGGCGTGCCGCTGGACCTGCAGCCGCTGTCGGCGTTCAACCTCGACGGTGGGCAGCGGGCGCGGCTGTACCGCGACCTGGTGGTGGTGGAAAAGACCGGCCCGCATGCCGCCCGGGTGTTGCGTCGGGTCGGCCACGAAGACCTGCTGCTGGTGGCCGAGGTCAAGCAGATCAGCGAGCAGTTGGCCCGCGCCACGCTTTATCTATTGGCCGACGAGCTGGTGCGCTACCCGGTGACCGAGCAGCAGGCGCGCCTGGCGCAGCTGCGCCAGAGCAAGGGCTTCGGCTTCGACATTGCCCTGCAGCGCATCGAGCGCGCCGCCCTGGACGACGACCAGCGCCGCCGGGTGGAGGAGGGCGACACGGTGATGGCCCTGGGCCGGGACGGCGATTCGATCCGCGTGTTCGCGGGGCTGTCCGGTTCGCCCTGGGTGCTGGAGATTGGCCCGCTGTACCAGCTCAACCCGTATCCGCCGCAGTTGCTGATCCTGATCGCCTTCCTCGGCCTGTGCCTGATCGGCCTGGTGGTCTACCTGCTGGTGCGTCAGCTGGAGCGGCGCGTGTCGGGCCTGGAGGTGGCGGCCACGCGCATCGCCCAGGGCAGCCTCGACACCCGCGTGCCGGCCGGCGACGCCGATTCGGTGGGGCGCCTGGCCGAGGCCTTCAACGGCATGGCCGAACACCTGCAGCGTTCATTGACCATGCAGCGCGAGCTGGTGCGGGCGGTGTCCCACGAGTTGCGCACGCCGGTGGCGCGCCTGCGCTTCGGCCTGGAGATGATCGAGAGCGCCAGCACCGACGAGGCCAGGGCCAAGCACCTGGCCGGCATGGACGGCGATATCCAGGACCTGGACAAGCTGGTCGACGAGATGCTGACCTACGCTCGTCTGGAGCAGGGCGCGCCGGCCCTGCATTTCCAGGTGGTGGACCTGGACGAGCTGCTGGCACGGGTGATCGAGGAGCTGGCACCGCTGAGGGCCGATGTGCGGGTGGTGCGTGGGGTGTGCCACGGGCTCGACGGTGGCGACGCCCGGGTCGAGGCCGAGCCGCGCTACCTGCACCGGGCCCTGCAGAACCTGGTGCGTAATGCCATGCGCCATGCCGAATCGGAAGTACGCCTGAGCTACCAGATCGGCCAGCAGCGTTGCCGCATCGATGTAGAGGATGACGGCCCCGGGATTCCCGAAGGCGTGTGGCATCGCATCTTCACCCCGTTCACCCGTCTCGACGACAGCCGCACCCGGGCTTCGGGCGGGCATGGGCTGGGGCTGTCGATCGTGCGGCGGATCATCTACTGGCACGGCGGCCGCGCCCTGGTCGGGCACAGCGAGCAGTTGGGCGGGGCGTGTTTCAGCCTGAGCTGGCCGCGTGAGCAGCCGCGCGACTAGACGCTGATCAAGCTGAGCAGATGGCCGTCCTGCAGGCAGAACTGGCCATCGAGTTCGACGCCGTGGTGCCACTCGGGCGACAGGTCGGTGAGCAGGCGCAGGCGTGCATGGCCGTCGGCGGACCAGGTCAGCAGTTCGGCGTGTTCGAAATAGAAGCGCTGTTTGGTGAGCGGATAGAGGGTCTTGAACAGGCTTTCCTTGAGCGAGAAGGTCAGGGTCACGGCCAGGGCTTGCTGGCTGCGGTCCAGGCGCTCCAGCTCGGCGGGGGTGAGGATTTCCCCGGCCAGGCGTTCGGCGCGCTCTTCGCTGAGCAGGGTTTCCTGGTCCAGCCCCAGGCCACGGCATTGGCCGTCGGCCGCGACCACGGCTGCGGCCCAGCCTTGGCCGTGAGTGATCGAACCGTGGATGCCGGTGGGCCAGATGGGCGAGCGGTCTTCATGAGGGGCGGGAACGTAGCTGCGACCGTCGAGAATCCGCAGCGCCTCGCGAGCGCAGACCCGGCCGGCCAGGTACTCGGCCTGGCGCTTGGCCACCGAGCGTTGCAGGCTGGCGGTCTGCTCGACGCCGGCGCGCTGGAAGTCGTCGGCGGCCAGGCGGGCCGGGTCGAAGGCGCAGCTGACCAGCACCGCGCCGGGGACCGGGCGGGGCAGGGGCCAGTGGTGCTGGAGCGGGGCGCAGCAGGTGGGGAGTCTGTTCATGGCGGGTATTGTGCCAGCCGCGATAGCTGGCGCAAATCACCGAAGCGTCATCGCGGGGCAAGCCCGCTCCCACGAATGGCATTGTTTTCCGGCGTGGGAGCGGGCTTGCCCCGCGATGGGCCCTTCAGTCAAACGCCTTCTTCAAGAACACCTGCATATCCTTCCAGGAGCTCTCATCAGCCGCCTTGTCATACCCGATATCCGGCCCGCCATGCCCCCCATGCCCCAACCGATCCGCATCCGGGTTGGTAAACCCATGCTTGGCCCCCGGAATCCCGACGAACTGGTAGTCGGCCTTGGCCGCATCCATCTCCGCCTTGAACGCCGCCACCTGCTCCGGGGTGACCATGCTGTCGGCCTCACCGTGTTCCACCAGGATCTTCGCCCGGATCACCCCGGGCTTGGCCGGTGTCTGGGTCACCAGCGCGCCATGGAAGCTCACCACGCCATCGAGCTTCTCGCCCCGGCGCGCCGCATCCAGCACCACCTTGCCGCCAAAGCAGTAGCCAATGGCCGCCAGCTGGTGCTTGTTGGTGTTGGGCTGGATCTTCAACAGCTCAAGCCCGGCATCGAAGCGCCGGGCAGCGGCTTTCGGATCCTTCATCGCCGCCGCCATGAACGCCTGGGCGTCGGCCGGGTGCTCGGTGTTCTTGCCGTCGCCATACATGTCGATGGCCAGGGCGTTGTAGCCCAGCGCCGCGAGGTCGCGGGCGCGGCGCTTGGCGTAGTCGTTCAGCCCCCACCATTCATGCACCACCACCACGCCCGGGCGCTTGCCCTCGATAGCGTCGTCGTAGGCGTAGTAGCCGACCAGGCGGTTGCCGTCGGCATCCTGGTAGGGAATCTCGCGGGTCTGCACCGCCGCCTGGACAAGGCTGGCGCTGCACAACAAGGCCAGGGCAAGCAGGGTACGCATGGTCGAGCTCCTTCTTCGGTTCGTTCAGCCAAGGTTCAGGCCGGGTTCAGCAGGGGTTCAGGGCGCCCTCCCTACTCTAGCCCCCAGACAGCAACAACGCATCCAACCCGGAGTAACTGAACCATGAAAACCCTCAACACCCTGATCGCCGCCATGGCAGTTTGCGCAGCCGGCCTCACCAGCGTTGCCCAGGCCGATGACAACTTCGCCAGCCTGACCTACGGCCAGACCAGTGACAAAGTGCGCAAGTCCGGCCTGCTGCAACGCAACACCGACGGCCTGAACGCCGACGGCATCATCGGCAAGGACAGCACCTGGGGCGCTCGCCTGGGCAAGATCAACGACCAGGGCCGCTACTACATCACCTACGACAACGTCTCGGGCGATCACAGCGGCGTCAAGCTGCGCCAGGAGAACCTGCTGGGCAGCTACGACCTGTTCCTGCCGGTGGGCGATACCACCAAGCTGTTCGGCGGCGGCAGCCTGGGCATGACCAAGCTGACCCAGGATTCGCCGGGCGCCCGCCGCGATACCGACTACGGTTACGCCGTCGGCCTGCAGGCCGGTGTGATCCAGGAAGTCACCGACAACACCTCGGTGGAGCTGGGCTACCGTTACCTGCGCAGCAACGCCGCCACCGAGATCGGCGCCCACGGCGGGCCGAAGGACGGAACCCTGCGCCTGACCAGCAGCGCGCAGACCTACCTGGCAGCTACCTACAAGTTCTGAGGTCGCTGTTATCCTGTACCGGCCTCTGCATGACCCGTGGGAGCGGGCTTGCCCCGCGATGAGGCCGGTACAGGCATTCCCTATTGAAAGGAGATCCACATGAAATTGCTGGTGGTCGAGGACGAGGCGCTGCTGCGTCATCACCTGTTCACCCGCCTCGGCGAAGGCGGCCATGTGGTGCAGGCGGTGGCCAACGCGGAAGAAGCCTTGTACCAGGCCGAGCAGTACAACCACGACCTGGCGGTGATCGACCTGGGCCTGCCGGGCATGAGCGGGCTGGACCTGATCCGCCAGCTGCGCAGCCTCGGCCAGACCTTCCCGATCCTCATCCTCACCGCCCGCGGTAACTGGCAGGACAAGGTCGAGGGCCTGGCCGCCGGCGCCGACGACTATGTGGTCAAGCCGTTCCAGTTCGAAGAGCTGGAGGCCCGCCTGAACGCCTTGCTGCGCCGCTCCAGCGGCTTCACCCAGTCGACCATCGCCGCCGGGCCGCTGGTGCTCGACCTCAACCGCAAGCAGGCGACCCTGGACGAGCAGCCGCTGGCGCTGACCGCCTACGAATACCGCATCCTCGAGTACCTCATGCGCCATCACCAGCAGGTGGTGGCCAAGGACCGGCTGATGGAGCAACTGTACCCGGACGACGAGGAGCGCGACCCGAACGTCATCGAGGTGCTGGTCGGCCGCCTGCGCCGCAAGCTCGAGGGCGACAACGGCTTCAAGCCGATCGACACCGTGCGCGGCCTGGGCTACCTGTTCACCGAGCGCTGCCGATGATCCGTTCGCTGCGAGTTCGCCTGATGCTGGCGGCGGCCTTGCTGGCGCTGCTGTTCATGCTGGCGCTGCTGCCGGCCTTGCAGAAGGCCTTCAGCCTGGCGTTGCAGGAGTCGATCGAGCAGCGCCTGGCCTCGGACGTGACCACCCTGATTTCGGCCGCGCGCATCGAGCGCGGCCAGCTGCAGATGCCGGCGCTGCTGCCGGACGAACGCTACAACCTGCCTTACACCGGCCTGCTCGGCTACATCTTCGACCGCCAGGGCACGTTGGTGTGGCAGTCGCGGGCCACCCGCAACCGCAATATCAACTATCACCCTCGTTATGACGGGCGCGGCAACGAGTTCGCCCGCATTCACCAGGATGACGGCGACGAGTTCTTCGTCTACGACGTCGAGGTCAAGCTGCTCGGCGGCAAGAGCGCGGCGTTCAGTATCGTCGCGCTGCAGCCGGTGCGTGAGTACCAGGACACCCTCAACGGCCTGCGCGAGAAGCTCTACCTGGGCTTCGGCGCGGCGCTGCTGGCGCTGATGGTGCTGCTCTGGGCCGGCCTGACCTGGGGGCTGCGTTCATTGCGCCGGCTCAGCTCCGAACTCGACGACGTGGAGAGCGGGGCGCGGGACGGTCTCAGCCGCGAGCACCCGCGCGAACTGCTGCGCCTGACCGGCTCGCTCAACCGCCTGCTGCGCAGCGAGCGTGAGCAGCGTCAGCGCTACCGCGACTCGCTCGACGACCTGGCACACAGCCTCAAGACCCCGCTGGCGGTGCTGCAGGGCGTTGGCGAGAGCATGGAGCAGGGCGACCGCGAACAGGCGCGGGTGCTGCAGAGCCAGATCGAGCGCATGAGCCAGCAGATCGACTACCAGCTGCAGCGCGCCAGCCTGCGCAAGAGCGGCCTGGTCCGCCACCAGGTCGAGCTCAAGCCGTTGCTCGACAGCCTGTGCAGCACCTTGGCCAAGGTCTATCGCGACAAGCGCGTCGAGGTCAGCCTCGACATCCCGGCCCTGGCGCGGGTGCCGATGGAGCAGGGCGCGTTGCTGGAGCTCTTGGGCAACCTGCTGGAAAACGCCTACCGGTTATGCCTGGGGCAGGTGCGGGTGAGCCTGCAGCAATCGCCGGGGCTGTTGGCGCTGTGCGTCGAGGACGACGGGCCGGGCGTGCCGCCGGATCAACGCGAGCGGATACTCGAGCGCGGCGAGCGGCTGGACCGCCAGCACCCGGGGCAGGGGATCGGGCTGGCGGTGGTCAAGGACATCATCGACAGCTATGACGCCGAGCTGAGCCTGGGCGATTCGCCGTTGGGCGGGGCTGCGTTCCGCATCGCTTTCCGACTCGATTGATTCTGCCTTTCCAGTGCAGGGGGCGGTGCGGGGGAGCGGGTTAGCCCCGCGATACCGGCGAAGTCGGTGCCATCCGGCGCGGTCCTCATCGCGGGGTTAGCCCGCTCCCACCGAATACCTCTGAGGCGGATTCCCGCCAACCCACCCTGTACGATTTCCGCCATCGGGCGGAAATCCGCCATTTCCTACGGGGTTCTTCGCCCCGTCCCGGGGCATTCACACCCTGTAATCATTGGCTGTGCACCTCAAGTGGGCACTTTGGCATCGCCCTTGCTATTCAGCTGGCAGAGGCCTGCCCAGGCACTCGCCCACAACGACAAATCCCTCCGGGTACAGGAGGGTTCGCGATTCAGGTGCCCCGACATCCTGGGAAGGATGCGCCGGCCCACTTGAGGAAAAACTAGCCATGACGACTCGTCAGCCGCTGTACAAATCGCTGTATGTCCAGGTGATCGTCGCCATCACCATCGGTATCCTGCTCGGCCACTACTACCCGGAAACCGGCGTAGCCCTCAAACCCCTGGGTGACGGCTTCGTCAAGCTGATCAAGATGGTCATCGCCCCGATCATCTTCTGCACCGTGGTCAGCGGCATCGCTGGCATGCAGAGCATGAAATCGGTTGGCAAGACCGGCGGTTACGCGCTGCTGTACTTCGAGATCGTCTCCACCATCGCCCTGATCATCGGCCTGGTCGTGGTCAACGTGGTCCAGCCGGGCGCCGGCATGCACGTCGACGTCAGCACCCTGAACGCCAGCAGCGTGGCCGCCTACGCCGCCGCCGGCGCGCAGCAGACCACCGTGGGCTTCCTGCTCAACGTCATCCCCAACACCGTGGTCGGCGCCTTCGCCAATGGCGACATCCTGCAAGTGCTGATGTTCTCGGTACTGTTCGGCTTCGCCCTGCACCGCCTGGGCAGCTACGGCAAGCCGGTGCTGGACCTGATCGACCGCTTCGCCCATGTCATGTTCAACATCATCAACATGATCATGAAGCTGGCCCCGATCGGCGCCTTCGGTGCCATGGCCTTCACCATCGGCCAATACGGCGTGGGCTCGCTGGTACAGCTGGGCTACCTGATGGCCTGCTTCTACATCACCTGCGTGCTGTTCATCCTGGTGGTGCTGGGTGGTATCTGCCGCGCCCACGGCTTCAGCGTGATCAAGCTGATCCGCTACATCCGTGAAGAACTGCTGATCGTGCTGGGCACCTCGTCGTCCGAGTCGGCCCTGCCGCGCATGCTGGCCAAGATGGAGCGCCTGGGCGCGAAGAAATCCGTGGTTGGCCTGGTGATCCCGACCGGCTACTCGTTCAACCTGGACGGTACCTCGATCTACCTGACCATGGCCGCGGTGTTCATCGCCCAGGCCACCGACACCACCATGGACATCACCCACCAGATCACCCTGCTGCTGGTGCTGCTGGTGGCCTCCAAAGGTGCCGCGGGCGTCACAGGTTCCGGCTTCATCGTGCTGGCCGCGACCCTGTCGGCCGTCGGTCACCTGCCGGTGGCGGGCCTGGCGCTGATCCTGGGTATCGACCGCTTCATGTCCGAAGCCCGCGCCCTGACCAACCTGATCGGCAACGCCGTGGCCACCGTGGTCGTGGCCAAGTGGGTCAAGGAGCTGGACACCGACACCCTGCAGGCGGAACTGGCGTCCGGCGGCTCGCCGCTGGTCGACACCCGTCCGACCGACGACCTGGGCGTGGCCGAAGGCCCGGCGCGTTGATCGACGTGTGAAATGCAAAAAGGCGACCTTCGGGTCGCCTTTTTTGTGTCACTAGCATAAGCCTACCCCCCCTGTAGGAGCGGCCTTGTGCCGCGAAAGGGCCGCAAAGCGGCCCCAGGATTTCAGCGTTGATGCAAATATCGCCGGGGCCGCTGCGCGGCCCTTTCGCGGCACAAGGCCGCTCCTACAGGGACGTGCCCGGCAACTACTCGACGCGGGTCTCGCCGCTGTACACCAGAATCTCCCGGCACCGCCGGCACAGATACCGCCGGCCCTGGTGCACCAGCTTGTGCCGCTGGGCGGTGAACGGGAAGTCGCTCTCCGGGCACGGGCAGCGGTAGATGTAGCGCGTCGCCACCCGCCGCTGCACTTCATAGTTGTGGCAACGGTTTGGCGGCAGTTCGTACACCCCGCGCATGATCAGCTGCCACTCCTCGCCATGGGCCTGGATGCGGTCACCGAACAGCTGGTGGGCCACCAGGTGGGCGACCTCGTGGGCCACGGTCTGGCGCAGGAAGTCTTCCTGGTTCTCGCGGTACAGCTGCAGGTTGAAGCGCAGCAGGTTCTCGTGCAGGTGGGCGACACCGGCTTTCTGGCCGCGCAGCTTGAAGCTGACCTGCGGGCGCGGAAAGGGGCGTTTGAAGAAGGTTTCGGCTTGCTGGTAACAGGTTTCGACGCGTTGTCTGAGCAGCTCGGGCATGGCGGGGTAGTTCTCCTGACCGGGCATTATGCCGCAGGCACAGGCCGGCTGCCGAGCCGCCGGTCAGGCACACGAAACGAAGCCGCCTTGCGGCGGCCTCGGGTGATGCCCCAGTGTTGGTTGGATCTATAGGTATGCGTCAGTTGGTATAGACGGGCCCCACGCCCAGTCCCCAGATGATCACGGTCGCGGCCATGATCGCCACCAGTACCACCAGGCCCACCGCCAGCACGGAGCTTGAGAACAGGAAGCCTTCATCCGACGGTATGTTCATGAACGTCGGCAAGCCGACATACAACAGGTACACGGTGTAGCAGATGGCCGCCGTGCCGATCAGCATGCCCAGCCACAGGTGCGGGTACAGCGCCGCGAGTCCGCCGATGAATAGCGGGGTGGCGGTGTAGGTGGCGAAGGCGATGCACTGCGCCATGCTCGGGTTGGCGTCGTAGGTGCGCGCCATCCAGTGGATGAAGGCGCCCATCACCGCGACCCCGGCGAGCATCGCCAGGTACGACATGATGCTCATCCACAGCGCGCTTTCCATGGTCAGCATCACCGCCGGCCGTTCGCCGATCACCCAGCCGACCTGGGTGGTGCCGATGAACGCCGAGACGGCGGGGATCGCCGCCAGGATCAGCGTGTGCGTCAGGTACATGTGGCTGATGCTTTCTTCCTCGCCACGGATCTCCCGCCACTCCTGGTCAGGGTGGGTGAACAGCCCTACAACGTGATGAATCATACGGGTCACTCCTATCGTCGTTGCCAAACGCCCCCCGGATGGAGCGCCGATGGCCCGAGGCCAGGACACCAAGTACTGCGCCAATGTGGCCTTATGTCGCAGTATAGGAAGCCGTTCCCCGCGTAAAACCGGGTTTTTAGAGCAAATTGCGCTGTCAGGCGCGGTGCTGATTCCCTTGAAGTCTTTATCGGATTCACCTACTGCGCCGTGCGGTTTGTGCGTAAAATAGCCGGCTTTTGTCACACCTCGCGGATCCAAGCGCTATGGGCACCCTCTCGGTCAACCAGAACAAACTGCAAAAACGCCTGCGTCGTCTCGCCGGCGAAGCCATCACCGACTACAACATGATCGAGGATGGCGACAAGGTCATGGTCTGCCTGTCCGGCGGCAAGGACAGCTACACCATGCTCGACGTTCTGTTGCACCTGCAGAAGGTGGCGCCGATCAAGTTCGACATCGTCGCGGTGAACATGGACCAGAAACAGCCGGGCTTCCCCGAGCACGTGTTGCCGGCTTATCTGAAAGAGCTGGGCGTCGAGTACCACATCGTCGAGAAGGACACCTACTCGGTGGTCAAGGAGCTGGTACCGGAGGGCAAGACCACCTGCTCGCTGTGCTCGCGCCTGCGTCGCGGCACCCTGTACACCTTCGCCGACGAGATCGGCGCGACCAAGATGGCCCTGGGTCACCACCGCGACGACATCGTCGAGACCTTCTTCCTCAACATGTTCTTCAACGGCGCGCTCAAGGGCATGCCGCCGAAGTTGCGCGCCGACGATGGCCGCAACGTGGTGATCCGCCCGCTGGCCTACTGCAGCGAGAAGGACATCCAGGCCTACTCGGACATGAAGGAATTCCCGATCATCCCGTGCAACCTGTGCGGCTCGCAGGAGAACCTGCAGCGCCAGGTGGTCAAGGACATGCTGGTGGAGTGGGAGCGCAAGCACCCGGGTCGCACCGAGAGCATCTTCCGCGCCTTGCAGAACGTCGCGCCGTCGCAGCTGGCCGACCGCAACCTGTTCGATTTCACCAGCCTGAAGATCGACGAGAGCGCCACCCCGCGTTTCCTCGACGTGCTGAACATCTGAGCCCATGCGCGACTATCAGTGGTTGCACGAGTACTGCCTGAACCGCTTCGGTTCGGCCCAGGCGCTGGAAGCCTTCCTGCCGCAGCCGCGCACGCCCGCGCAGCTGCGCGACATCCCTGACGACCGCTACCTGTCGACCCTGGCCTTGCGCGTGTTCCGCGCCGGGCTCAAGCACAGCCTGGTGGACGCCAAGTGGCCGGCGTTCGAGCAGGTGTTTTTCGGTTTCGACCCGCAGAAGGTGGTGCTGATGGGCGCCGAGCACCTGGAGCGGCTGATGCACGACGAGCGCATCATCCGCCACCTGGGCAAGCTCAAGAGCGTGCCGCGCAATGCGCAGATGGTGCTGGACGTGGCCAAGGAGAAGGGCAGTTTCGGCGCGTTCATCGCCGACTGGCCAGAGACCGATATCGTCGGGTTGTGGAAGTACCTGGCCAAGCATGGCAACCAGTTGGGTGGGTTGTCGGCGCCGCGGTTCCTGCGGATGGTCGGCAAGGATACCTTCATTCCCACCGATGACATGGCGGCGGCGCTGATCGCGCAGAAGATCATCGACAAGCCGCCGACTAGCCAGCGTGACCTGGCACTGGTGCAGCAGGCGTTCAACCAGTGGCATGCAGAGAGCGGCCGGCCGCTGTGCCAGTTGTCGGTGATGCTGGCGCATACCGTCAACCACTGATATCGGTGTTGCCTTCTTCGCGGGTAAACCCGCTCCCACAGGTACTGCACTGCTTTCAGATACAGTGAAGATCCTGTGGGAGCGGGTTTACCCGCGAAGAGGCCAGACCAGATCTACTGTCCTTCACCCGCCAGGCGTCGCTCCTGCTGGAACTTCCAACGCACAAACAGCAACCCGCTGACGAACAACCCCAGGCTCACCAGCACCTCGACCCAGCCGAACAGCGCCCGCGCCGGATCGAACGCCGCCAGCACGCCCTTGATGAAGTAGATGTTCACCACGAAGCAGGTCCAGGCATGCGCCCGGGCGCTGCCCATCAGCATGCCCGGCAGCAAGAGCAGCAGGGGGATCAGCTCGATGGCCATGATCACCTCGACCCGCGCCCCGTGCAGGTCGGCGAACCACAGGTTGTTCACCACCAGCAGGGCGATCAGGCCGAAGAAGCAGGCCAGGCTCAGGGCGCGGGTAAAGCGCACCCGCGGGGCCAGCCAGTCCAGTGGCGGCAAGACCTTCGGCTTTCTAGCCACGTTCGCCACCCAGGGCCTTGGCCGTCTTCGCCAGGCGCTGCCCGAGCGCGCGGCACAGGGTGATCTCGTGCGGGTCCAGCTCACGCTTGCCGTCGGCGCCGGCATGGTGGCTGGCGCCGTACGGGGTGCCGCCGCCACGGGTTTCCAGCAGCGCCGATTCGCTGTAGGGCAGGCCGGTGACCAGCATGCCGTGGTGCATCAGCGGCAGCAGCATCGACAGCAGGGTGGTCTCCTGGCCGCCGTGCAGGCTGGCGGTGGAGGTGAACACCGCCGCCGGCTTGCCCACCAGCTCGCCGCCCAGCCACAGGCTGCTGGTGCCGTCGAGGAAGTACTTGAGCGGCGCGGCCATGTTGCCGAAGCGGGTCGGGCTGCCCATGGCCAGGCCCGCGCAATGGCGCAGGTCGTCGAGGGTGGCGTACAGCGCGCCGCTGGCCGGGATGTCCGGGGCCACGGCTTCGCATTCGGTGGAGATTGCCGGCACGGTACGCAGGCGCGCCTCCAGGCCGGCCATCTCGACGCCGCGGGCAATATGCCGGGCCATCTCGCTGGTCGAGCCGTGGCGGCTGTAGTACAGCACCAGGATGTAGGGTTCGCTCACGGCAGGATCTCCAGGACCTTCTCCGGTGGACGGCCGACCACGGCCTTGTCACCGGCCACCAGGATCGGGCGTTCGATCAGCTTGGGATGCTCGGCCATGGCCTTGATCAGCTGGGCGTCGCTCAGGGCCGGGTTGGCCAGGTCGAGGGCCTTGTATTCGTCTTCGCCGGTGCGCAGCAGCTGGCGCGCGCCGATGCCCAGCTTGGCCAGCAGCTGTTCGAGGGTGGCGGCGTCCGGCGGGGTCTCGAGGTAGCGCACGATGGTCGGCGCCAGGCCGCGTGCCTCGAGCAGTTCCAGGGCGCCGCGGGATTTCGAGCAGCGCGGGTTATGATAGAGGGTCAGATCGGTCATGACGGGTCGCATCCAGCTGGGTGTGGCGGCTATTCTAACCGCAGCGACCGACTTCAATGCTTGAAAACTTCGAGAAGGATTGACCCATGGCAAGGCGTTTGGCAGCTGCACTGGCCATCACCGCGAGCCTGTTGCTCGGCGGCTGCGGTGCGGACTACGGCGTGGACCAGCACGGCAACACGGTAAAGGCCGAACAGATCGACGGGCACTGGCTGGTGCTCAACTACTGGGCCGAATGGTGTGGCCCGTGCCGTACGGAAATCCCTGAACTCAATGCCGCCGCCAAGCAGTGGGAGGCACAGGGCATTCGCGTGGTGGGAGTGAACTTCGATGGTCTGCAGGGGCCGGACCTGAAAGCCGCCGCCGATACCTTGGGCATAGGTTTCACCGTGCTGGCCCAGGACCCGGCCGAGCGCTACGAGCTGCCGCGCAGCGAGGCGCTACCGGTGACCTACATCATCGATGACAAGGGCAAGGTGCGTGAGCAACTGATGGGCGAGCAGACGCTTGAAGGGTTGCAGGCGAAGATCAAGGCTTTGAAAGGCGGCGCCTGATCGATCTTGGGGCCGCTTTGCGGCCCTTTCGCGGCACAAGGCCGCTCCTACAGGAGGACGCGAAACCCTGTAGGAGCGGCCTTGTGCCGCGAAAGGGGCGCGCAGCGGCCCCAGGATATTTCAGCCTTCCTCAGGCCAGAACCGCAGCGGCTTGCCCTCGACCGGCCAGAAGCGGATCTGCTCGATCGGCGACACATCCCAGCGCTGCACCGTTTCCAGCGCCTGCAGGAAGCGTTTTTCCTGGTCCATCAGCGCTGGCGCGCACAGCTTGCGGGTCTTGCCGACCTTGCCGAAGCTGATGCGCTCGCCATCCAGCGTGTAGGGCGCGAACCAGTGGTTGCAGCCGCCGTTGCCATAGGCGCGACCATCGCTGGCCAGGGTCAGTGTCAGGTGGCTGTAGTCGATCAGCGGGCGCTCACCGATCCACTCCAGCACGTAGCTCTGCTCCTGCTGCAGCTTCGAGGGTTGTGCGGCGCAGCCCATCAGGCCGCAGGCGATCAGCGCGCCGGTCAGCAGCTGTTTCACTCAACCACGCTCCCGGCACTGCGGGCACAGGTGCTTGTCGCCCTTGCTCGCCCAGCCCAGTTCCTGGATACGCGCGCTGGCGGCCGGGGCCTGGCCCTTCTTGCCCAGCTTGGCGTCGTTGGCGAACTCGAAGTCCAGCACCGCGTCGCAGCTGTCGCACTTGACCTGCCAGTTGAGGATTTCCAGCTCGTTGAACGCCGGGCCCTGGGCCACGGCGACCCACTGGCCGTGCGGGTTGATCAGGTGGCGCACGGTCTCGACGGTCAGGCGCATGGACAGGTCCTTGCTGCCCTTGAGGGTGACCAGCAGGACGTCGCCCTTCTGGATCGAGCCGCCGTTGCCGGTGACCTGGTAGCGGCCAGGCACCAGCGCGCGGCACTCGATCAGGGTGTGTTGCGGGTTGAAAAGGGTGTAGCGGAAATCGTGTTCGACCATGGGTCCTCCAAAATTGCCGCGTATCCTAGCATCAACCGTTTACAAGATTGTGCGGATTGCCTGCCGCCCAGCGGTTGATGTTGTCCAGGGTGGTCGCGGCGATGGCGTCCAGGGCCTCGCGGGTGAGGAAGGCCTGGTGGGCGGTGACGATCACGTTGGGGAAGGTCAGCAGGCGTGCCAGCACGTCATCCTGCAGCGGCAGGTCGGAACGATCCTCGAAGAACAGCTGCGCCTCCTCTTCATACACATCGAGCCCCAGGTAGCCGAGCTGGCCGCTCTTGAGCGCGTCGATCAGCGCCGGGGTGTCGACCAGCGCGCCGCGGCCGGTGTTGATCAGCATGGCGCCGGGCTGCAACTGCGCCAGGCTCTGGGCGTTGATCAGGTGGCGGGTGTGCTCGGTCAGCGGGCAGTGCAGGCTGATGATGCGTGCCTGGCGCAACAGCTCGGGCAGTTCCAGGTAGCGGGCGCCGAGGGCGACCAGCTCGGGGTTGGGGTAGGGGTCGTAGGCCAGCAGCTGGCAGCCGAAGCCGGCCATGATGCGGGCGAAGGCGGCGCCGATCTGGCCGGTGCCGACCACGCCGACGGTCTTGCCGTGCAGGTCGAAGCCGGTCAGCCCGTGCAGGGTGAAGTCGCCTTCGCGGGTACGGTTGTAGGCCCGGTGCAAGCGGCGGTTGAGGGCCAGGATCAGGGCCACGGCGTGCTCGGCGACGGCGTGGGGCGAGTAGGCCGGGACGCGGACCACGGTCAGGCCCAGGCGCTGTGCCGCAGCCAGGTCGACATGGTTGTAGCCGGCCGAGCGCAGGGCGATCAGGCGCGTGCCGCCGGTGGCCAGGCGTTCCAGCACCGGCGCGTCGAGCTCGTCGTTGATGAAGGCGCAGACCACCTCGAAGCCCTGGGCCAGGGGCGCGGTGTCGAGGGTCAGGCGGGCGGGCTGATAGTGCAGCTCCACGCTGCCCGCACTGGCGGCGCGGGTGAAGCTTTCCTGGTCGTAGTGTTGGCTGCTGAACAACAGGGCGCGCATGGTCTGAGTCCTATCTGAAATGCCACCAGTCTAGCCATAGGGCTGGTTTTGGCGTTGACCTGTGTCTCCTACGCGCTCTGGCGCGCCTGCTCGGCCAGTCGGTTGATGGCCTGGTCCAGTTCGTCCAGGGCCTGTAGCGCCTGGGGGCTGTCCTGCTTGAGCAAGGTTTCGCTGCGCTGGCAGGCCGCCCGCAATTGCGGCACGCCGCAATAGCGCGAGGCGCCGTTGAGCCGGTGCACGCGCTCGATCATCGCCGTGCGGTCGGCGGCATTGCGCGCGGCCAGGATGGCTTCGCGGTCGGATTCCAGCGAGGCCAGCAGCATGGCCAGCATGTCCGCCGCCAGGTCTGGCTTGCCGGCCGCCAGGCGCAGGCCTTCCTCCGGGTCGAGCACCTTCAGCTCGCTGCTGTCGGGCAGGCGTTCGCTGGCGCGTTCCGGTGGCGGTGAGCCCAGGCTAAGGCCGGTCCACTTCATCACCACCTGGGACAGCTGGCGCTCGCTGATCGGCTTGGTCAGGTAGTCGTCCATGCCGCTGTGCAGCAGGGCGCGTTTTTCGTTGGCCATGGCGTGGGCGGTGAGGGCCACGATCGGCAGGGGTGGGCCGCTCTGGCTGCTTTCCCACTGGCGGATCTGCTCGGTGCAGGCGCGACCGTCCATGCCGGGCATCTGTACATCCATCAGTATCAGGTCGAAGGGTTCGTCCTGCACGGCCTGTACCGCGCCATAGCCGTTGTCCACGGCCAGCACCTCGGCGCCCATGCCTTCGAGCAGGGTCTGCACCAGCAGCAGGTTGGCCGGGTTGTCGTCGACGCAGAGGATCTTCGGCATGCGCTGGCCACCCTGGTTGCGCTGCTCGCACACTGGGCGGCGCGGCTGCACCAGTTCCAGCAGCAGGCGGCGCAGCTTGCGGGTGCAGGTCGGCTTGGCCAGCAGTTGGCCATGGGCATTGGGCAGGTAAGGGTGGTAGAGCGGCTGCTCGGTGGTCGGGCAGAGCACCACGCACTGGCAGCCGAGGCGTTCGAGCTGCTGGTGGTACTGGCCCAGCTGTTCCGGCGCCAGGCTGCCCAGGTTGACCCCGAGCACGGCGAACTCGAACGGCTGCCCGGCCTGGCTGGCGGCCTGCACGCCTTGCAGCAGCTGGTCGCAGGAGGCGAACACGCTGACCGCCAGGCCGCAGTCCTCCAGTTGGTGCTCCAGCGCCTGGCGTGCCAGGTCGTGGCCGTCGACGATGGCCACGCGGCGGCCGAGCAGGGCCTGGGCGGGTTGCTCCTCGGCGTCGTCGTGGGCCTTGGGCAGGTTGAGGCTGATCCAGAACTGCGAGCCTTCGCCTGGCGTGCTGTCGACGCCAATCTCGCCGCCCATCTGCTCGATCAGGCGCTTGGAGATCACCAGCCCCAGGCCGGTGCCGCCGGGCTGGCGCGACAGTGAGTTGTCGGCCTGGCTGAAAGCCTGGAACAGGGTGCGCACATCCTGGGGCGAGAGGCCGATGCCGGTGTCCTGAACGCTGATGCGCAGTTGCACGCTGTCTTCCTGCTCGTCCTCGAGCATGGCGCGCACGACGATGGTGCCTTCGCGGGTGAACTTGATGGCGTTGCTCACCAGGTTGGTGAGGATCTGCTTGAGCCGCAGCGGATCGCCGACCAGCGACAGCGGCGTGTCGCGGTAGACCAGGCTGAGCAGTTCCAGCTGCTTGGCGTGGGCGGCCGGGGCGAGGATGGTCAGGGTGTCCTGGATCAGGTCGCGCAGGTTCAGCGGGATGCTGTCGAGCACCAGCTTGCCGGCCTCGATCTTGGAGAAGTCGAGGATCTCGTTGATGATCCCCAGCAGGTTGTCGGCGGACTTCTCGATGGTGCCGAGGTAGTCGAGCTGGCGCGGGGTCAGCTCGCTCTTCTGCAACAGGTGGGTGAAGCCGAGGATGCCGTTGAGCGGGGTGCGGATCTCGTGGCTCATGTTGGCGAGGAACTCGGACTTGATGCGGCTGGCCTCCAGGGCCTCCTTGCGCGCCATGTCCAGCTCGATGTTCTGGATCTCGATGGTCTCCAGGTTCTGGCGCACGTCCTCGGTGGCCTGGTCGATGCTGTGCTGCAGCTCTTCGTGGGCGCTGTGCAGGGTCTCGGCCATGCGGTTGATGCCGGCGGCCAGCTCATCGAGCTCATGGCTGCCCATGGCCGGCAGGCGCTCGTCCAGGTGGCCGTCCTTGAGCTGGTTGACCGCGTGCTTGATGCGGTTGATCGGGTTGTTGATGGTGCGGCTCATGCTTAGGGCCAGCAACGCGGTCAGGCTCAGGCAGGCGAGGATCAGCAGCAGGCTGGTGAACAGGTTGCGGTAGCCGCGCAGCAGGGTGCCGTCATGGGACAGCTCGATTTCCACCCAGCCGAGCAGGCGCTCGGCCTCGGCGGGCACGGCGTCGGTGGCCAGGTCGCGGTGATGGCCGAACACCGGCATCAGGTAGCGGGTGGCGTCGTTGCCCGTGCGCTGCAGCAGCTGCGTGCCGGTGCCGCCGCTGGGCGGCTGGTTGAGCATGCTCGGGCCGGCGTGGGCCAGGCGCGTGCGGTCGGCGGCGAGGAACGCCACGGCGCGCACGTCGGCCTGCTCCAGGGCCTGGGCGGCGATGCGCTCCAGTTGCGCCGGGGCCTGGCGGGCGAGGGCCGGTGCCGCCAAAGGCGCCAGCTGCTCGGCGATCATCTTGCCGCGCTGCAGCAGTTGCGTGCGCAGGTCGCTCTGTTGCAGCCAGGTGAAGTAACTGCCCAGTACCAGGGCCATCAGGCTGGCGGGCAGCAAGGCCAGCAGCAGGACGCGGCTGCGGATTCCCAAACGGTCGAGCACACCTGTCTCCTGTCATGTGCTGTTAAAGGCGCGGTTCGCGCATCAGCGGGAACGTTACTCTGCGCTGAGGGGTAATGCACAGGATTTGTAGTGGTTTTTGCTTTTCTCGGCTGGCGTTGCCGGCGCGGCCACTTCGAGGTCGCGCCAGTCGGACGACGGTTGCCTTGTTCGGACCGCTTGTCCAATAATCGCGTAACTGAGAATTGATGGCAGTTGCCAATGCATCCTGAAGCGATTCACGCGACCAACATCCTCGCCATCGAGGACGATCCCGTGCTGGGCGCCTACCTGCATGACGAGCTGCAGCGCGGTGGCTTCCAGGTGACCTGGTGCCGCAATGGCCTCGAAGGCCTGGAGGCGGCGGGGCGGCAGGTGTTCGACCTGGTGCTGATGGACATCCTGCTGCCCGGCCTCAATGGCCTGGACGCCCTGGCCAGCCTGCGTCGGCGCAGCGCCACGCCGGTGATCCTGATGTCGGCGCTGGGCGCCGAGGCCGACCGCATCAGTGGCTTCGAGCGCGGCGCGGACGACTACCTGCCCAAGCCGTTCAGCTTTGCCGAGCTGCGCGTGCGCATCGAGGCGATCCTGCGCCGGGTGGCCTTCGAGCGACGCGCTCGGGCGCCGCGTGAGGTGGAAATCGGGCAGTTGCATTTCGACGAGCAGACCACCGATGTCAGCCTCGCCGGAGCCTGTGCCGGTCTGACCCCCAGCGAGTACCGCCTGCTCGACATCCTGCACCGCAGCCAGGACGAGGTGCTGAGCAAGCCCTTCCTCTACCAGCAGGTGCTGCAGCGCGGCTACTCGCGGCATGACCGCAGCCTGGACATGCACGTCAGCCAGATCCGCCGCAAGCTCAAGGCCATCGGCTACCACGAGCGCCAGGTGCGTACCGTGTGGGGCAAAGGCTATGTGTTCGGCGCGGGCGAGGCCGACTGAATCGTGCTTGACCGTCACTCGCTGTTCTGGAAACTGACCGTCCTGCTGGTGGGCTTCTGCCTGCTGATGATCGGCCTGAGCTACAGCTGGGGCCGGCACATGGAAACTCAGGATGCTTTCCTCTCCGAGCCGGCACGGCAAGTGCTGCGCGGCTATGCGGCCGAAGCCGAGCAGGCCTGGCGCAGCGGCGACCGTGAGGGCGTGGATGCCTGGCTGGCCACCATGCGTGAGCGCGAGCGTGGCTGGGTGGGCGTGCTCGATGGCGATCTGCAGCCGCTGGGCAGCGCCGACCTGACTGCCGGCCAGGCCCAGCGCCTGACCCGCCTGCGTGGCGTCGACTGGCCCATGAGCCGGCGCACCATCGGCCAGCCCTGGTTGCGCCTGCCGTTCCCCGGCGCCCCGGAGCAGGGCATGCTGGTGATCGAACTGCCGGAGCGCTTCAACCCCGGCCAGTACCGGTTGTTCTGGCGCGTCGTCACCAACGGCATCATCCCCGGGCTGTTCACCTTGCTGCTATGCGTCGGCCTGTACCGCATGTTGATCGTGCCGCTCAACCAGTTGCGCGAGCAGGCCAATGCCTGGCGCGCCGACCAGCTGGCGGCGCGCCTGGATTCGCGTACCACCCGGCGCAAGGACGAACTGGGCGAGCTGGCCCGCGCCTTCGACCAGATGGCCGAGCGCCTGCAGGGTACCGTGGCCCTGCAGCAGCAGTTGCTGCGCGACCTGTCCCACGAGATGCGCACGCCGCTCAGCCGCCTGCGCGTTGCCTGCGATGGCGAGACCGACCTGCAGCGCCTGCGCGAACGCCTGCACCGCGAGGTGGATGGCATGCAGCAGCTGGTCGAGGACACCTTGCAACTGGCCTGGCAGGACGCCGAGCGCGCGCCGGTGAACCTCGAGCCGATCCAGGTGGCGGCGCTGTGGGACCTGCTCAGCGAGAACGCCTGCTACGAAAGTGGCTGGGCACCGCGACGGCTGCGTTGCGAGCTGTCGGCCGACTGCTGGGTGCAGGGCAGCCTCAACGACCTGGCCCAGGCATTGGAGAACATGCTGCGCAACGCCATTCGTCATTCACCCGAGGCGGGCCTGGTGCGCCTGAGCGGTTGGCGAGAGGGCGGGTATTGGCGTATCGACCTGGAGGACGAGGGCGGTGGCGTGGCCGAGGATGACCTTGAGCGGATCTTCGCGCCGTTTTCCCGGCTGGAGGGTTCGCGGCCTGGGGATGGTGGTTTCGGCTTGGGCTTGAGCATCGCCCGCAATGCGATCCGCCGCCAGGGTGGGAGCGTGTGGGCGGTCAATGGCGAGCATGGCCTGCGCTTGTGCATGCGCCTGGCTGCGGGGGAGTCGAGCCCATCGGGGGAAAAAAACACTCTCACAAAGGCTCCGCACACCCCGTAGGAAATTTGCGTTGCCGCGCTGTGAACTGTCCCCCTGTGGGAGCGGGTTTACCCGCGAACACCGGCGGAGCCGGTGCCATACACCGCGCTGGATTCTTCGCGGGTAAACCCGCTCCCACAGGGTTAAGCTAAATCAATGAGTTACGGTTTGTTCCATGAGGGCGGGCTTGCCCCGCGATCACCCGCAAAGCGGGTGCCAGGCCTCCGCGCTTATAGCCACCCGTTATAACATCCAGCAATTGCGTGATATGGCCGCGCTGGGTTTGCCGGTATGATAGTCGCCCCTGCCGTCCGGATTGCGAAAACGCCCATGACCCTGCAGTACCCAACCATTGCCGATTGCGTCGGCCATACGCCTCTGGTTCGCCTGCAGCGCATCGCCGGGGACACCAGCAACACCTTGCTGCTCAAGCTCGAAGGCAACAATCCGGCAGGCTCGGTCAAGGACCGCCCGGCGCTGTCGATGATCACCCGCGCCGAGCTGCGTGGGCAGATCAAGCCCGGCGACACCCTCATCGAAGCCACCTCCGGCAACACCGGCATCGCCCTGGCCATGGCCGCGGCGATCAAGGGCTACAAGATGATCCTGATCATGCCGGACAACTCCACCGCCGAACGCAAGGCGGCGATGACCGCCTACGGCGCCGAGCTGATCCTGGTGACCAAGGAAGAGGGCATGGAGGGCGCGCGCGACCTCGCCGAGAAGATGCAGGCCGAAGGCCGCGGCCTGGTCCTCGACCAGTTCGCCAACGGCGACAACCCGATCGCCCACTACAACAGCACCGGCCCGGAAATCTGGCAGCAGACCCAGGGCACCATCACCCATTTCGTCAGCTCCATGGGTACCACCGGCACCATCATGGGCTGTTCGCAGTACCTCAAGGAGCAGAACCCGGCGGTGCAGATCGTCGGCCTGCAGCCGATGGAAGGCTCGGCCATCCCCGGTATCCGCCGCTGGCCCCACGAGTACCTGCCGAAGATCTTCGACGCCACCCGCGTCGATCGCGTGGTCGACATGTCCCAGCAGGAGGCGGAGGAGACCACCCGTCGCCTGGCTCGCGAAGAGGGCATTTTCTGTGGCGTATCCTCCGGCGGTGCGGTGGCGGCGATGCTGCGCCTGTCCCGTGAAGTCGAGAACGCGGTGATGGTCGCCATCATCTGCGACCGCGGCGACCGCTATCTCTCCACCGGCCTGTTCGATCCGACCTGATGTCCAGAAAGAAAAGCAACGCCGGCCTGCGTTTCCAGCCGGCCGGCGGCAACCGCGCCGCACAGGTGCCCGTGGGCAAGAAGCAGCGTCTGTCGATCGAGCGCGTGGCCGGTGACGGTCGCGGCATCGCCTTCATCGAAGGACGTACCTGGTTCGTCAGCGGCGCGTTGGCCGGCGAGGACGTCGAGGCGCGGGTGCTCGCTGCCCGCGGCAAGGTGGTCGAGGCGCGCCTGGAGCGCGTGTTCCAGGCCAGCCCCGAGCGCCGCGAAGCGCCTTGCCGGCACTACGCCCGCTGCGGTGGCTGCAACCTCCAGCACCTGCCCCATGACGGCCAGCTGGCACTCAAGCAGCGCCTGCTCGCCGAGCAGCTGCAGCGGGTGGCCGGCGTGCAGCCCGAGGAGTGGGCTGTTCCCCTGAGCGGACCGGAATTCGGCTACCGCCGTCGGGCGCGGGTCGCGGTACGCTGGGACACCAAGGCGCGCCAACTGGACGTGGGGTTCCGCGCCGAGGCCAGCCAGGACATCGTCGGCATCGACGAGTGCGCGGTGCTGGTACAACCCTTGCAGTCGATCATGCGCCACCTGCCGACCGTGTTGCGCAGCCTGGGCAAGCCGCAGGCGCTGGGGCACGTGGAGCTGTTCAGCGGCAACGCCGAGGCGGTGCTGGTGCGGCATGTGGCGCCATTACCCAGTGAAGACCTGGCGCGGCTCGAGGCGTTCTGCCGCGAGGCCAGCGCCCAGCTGTGGCTGCAGGGCGAGGGCGAGCCGGCGCCGGTGGATGCCGCAGCGCAACTGGGCTTCGCCCTGGAACCCTGGGGCCTGGAACTGGCCTGGCGGCCGGGTGATTTCGTCCAGGTCAACGCCCAGGTCAACACATTGATGATCCAGCAGGCCTTGGCCTGGCTGGCGCCCGAGGCGCACGAGCGGGTCCTGGACCTGTTCTGTGGCCTGGGCAACTTCGCCTTGCCCCTGGCTCGCCAGGCGCGCGAGGTGGTGGCGGTGGAGGGCGTGCAGGCCATGGTCGAGCGCGCCGCGGCCAACGCCGACGGCAATAATGTGCATAACGCTCGGTTTTTTCAGGCCGATTTATCGCAGCCTTTGGCAGGCGCCGGATGGGTCGCCGAGGGCTTTTCTGCGGTACTCTTGGATCCACCGCGCGACGGGGCTTTCGAGGTGGTGCAAGGCATCGCCCGACTGGGCGCGAAGCGGTTGGTCTACGTATCGTGCAACCCGGCCACGCTGGCGCGAGATACGCAAGTGCTGGTCGGGCAGGGGTACCGGTTAAAAAGGGCCGGGATTCTCGACATGTTTCCTCAGACGGCGCATGTCGAGGCCATGGCGTTATTCGAAGCGGGCTAGCCGGGCTGGCCCTCTTGGTGCGCCCTTCAGGGAGTGAGGGACGCACAGGTGATAGCCAGTGCACCCGCGTGGTGCGCTGTATGGAAAGGTAGAACATAGATGGTACAGGTGAGAGTGCACCAGCCGGTCAACAACGACGGCAGTATCAATCTCGAAGCATGGCTCGATCATGTGGTGAGCGTCGATTCGCAGCTCGATCGCCCGGGGCTGAAAGAGGCCTGCGAGTTCGCCCATGAAGTCGAGAAGAAAGGCAATCCGGCCAAGCATTCCTGGGCCGACGGCACGTCCAGTTTCCAGGCGGGGCTGGAGATCGCCGAGATCCTCGCCGACCTCAAGCTCGACCAGGATTCGCTGGTGGCGGCGGTCATCTACCGTTCGGTGCGCGAAGGCAAGGTGACCCTGGCCGAGGTCGGCCAGCGTTTCGGCCCGGTGGTGTCCAAGCTGATCGACGGCGTGCTGCGCATGGCGGCCATCAGTGCCAGCCTCAGCCCGCGCCAGTCGCTGGTGCTCGGTTCCCAGGCGCAGGTCGAGAACCTGCGCAAGATGCTGGTGGCCATGGTCGACGACGTGCGCGTGGCGCTGATCAAGCTCGCCGAACGTACCTGCGCCATCCGAGCGGTCAAGGCCGCCGATGACGAGAAGCGCCTGCGCGTGGCCCGCGAGGTGTTCGACATCTATGCGCCGCTGGCGCACCGGCTGGGCATCGGCCATATCAAGTGGGAACTCGAGGACCTGTCGTTCCGCTACCTCGAGCCCGACCAGTACAAGCAGATCGCCAAGCTGCTGCACGAGCGCCGGCTGGACCGCGAGCGCTTCATCAGCGACGTGATGAACCAGCTGCAGAACGAGCTGCTGGCCACCGGTGTCAACGCCGACATCAGCGGCCGGGCGAAACACATCTATTCGATCTGGCGCAAGATGCAGCGCAAGGGCCTGGAATTCAGCCAGATCTACGACGTGCGCGCGGTGCGCGTGCTGGTGCCGGAAGTGCGCGACTGCTACACCGCGCTGGGCATCGTGCACACCCTGTGGCGGCACATTCCGAAGGAGTTCGACGACTACATCGCCAACCCCAAGGAAAACGGCTACCGCTCCCTGCACACCGCGGTGATCGGCCCCGAGGGCAAGGTGCTGGAGGTGCAGATCCGCACCCACGCCATGCACGAGGAAGCCGAGCTGGGCGTGTGCGCGCACTGGCGCTACAAGGGCACCGACGTCAAGCCCAGCTCCAACCACTACGAAGAGAAGATCTCCTGGCTGCGCCAGGTGCTGGAGTGGCACGAGGAACTGGGCGACATCGGCGGCCTGGCTGAGCAGCTGCGCGTCGATATCGAGCCGGACCGAGTCTATGTGTTCACCCCCGACGGCCACGCCATCGACCTGCCCAAGGGCGCCACGCCGCTGGACTTCGCCTATCGGGTGCACACCGAGATCGGCCACAACTGCCGTGGCGCCAAGATCAACGGCCGTATCGTGCCGCTGAACTACAGCCTGCAGACCGGCGAGCAGGTGGAGATCATCACCAGCAAGCACGGCAACCCGAGCCGCGACTGGCTGAACTCCAACCTGGGCTATGTGACCACCTCGCGGGCCCGGGCCAAGATCGTTCACTGGTTCAAGTTGCAGGCCCGCGACCAGAACGTGGCCGCCGGCAAGACCCTGATCGAGCGCGAACTGAGCCGATTGGGCCTGCCCCAGGTGGACTTCGAACGCCTGGCGGAAAAGGCCAACGTCAAGACCGCCGAAGACATGTTCGCCGCCCTAGGCGCCGGCGACCTGCGCCTGGCGCATATGGTCAACGCCGCGCAGCAGTTGCTCGAACCCGAGCGCCTGGAGCCGGTCGAGCTTATCCCGCGCCAGGCCCGGGGCATCCGCGCGGGCAAGCGCAGCGACATCCAGATCCAGGGCGTCGGCAACCTGCTCACGCAGATGGCCGGGTGCTGCCAGCCGCTGCCGGGCGATGCCATCGTCGGCTACATCACCCAGGGCCGTGGCGTGAGCATTCACCGCCAGGATTGCGCCTCGGTGCTGCAGCTGGCGGGCAAGGAGCCGGAGCGCATGATCCAGGTCAGCTGGGGACCGATCCCGGTGCAGACCTACCCGGTCGACATCGTCATCCGTGCCTACGACCGCCCGGGGCTGCTGCGCGACGTGTCGCAGGTGCTGCTCAACGAGAAGATCAACGTGCTGGCGGTCAACACCCGCTCGAACAAGGAAGACAACACCGCGCTGATGTCGCTGACCATCGAGATCCCGGGCCTCGACGCCCTCGGGCGCTTGCTGGGGCGGATCTCGCAGTTGCCCAACATCATCGAGACGCGGCGTAATCGTACCCCTTGATACCGCCATCACGGGGCAAGCCCATTCCCACCGTGGGAGCGGCGGTGCGCCGATGCGACTTGCCCCGCGATGAGGCCGGTAAGGACAACCCATGACCTACACCCTTGAAGACCTGCTGCACCTCATGGCCCGCCTGCGCGACCCGCAATATGGCTGCCCCTGGGACCTCAAGCAGGACTACGCCAGCATTGTCCCGCACACAATCGAGGAAGCCTACGAAGTCGCCGACACCATCGAGCGCGGCGACTTCGAGCACCTGCAGGGCGAACTGGGTGATTTGCTGTTCCAGGTGGTCTACTACAGCCAGCTGGCCCGCGAAGAAGGGCGCTTCGAGTTCGACGGCGTGGTCGATTCGATCACACGCAAGCTGATCCGTCGCCACCCCCATGTATTCCCCACCGGCGAGCTGTACGCGCCGCTGGACACACCCAAGCTCGACGAGGCCCAGGTCAAGTCGCGTTGGGAGGAGATCAAGGCCGAGGAGCGTGCCGAAAAGAGCGAGCCCGAGCAGTTGTCGCTGCTCGACGACGTGCCCGCGGCCTTGCCCGCCCTGTCCCGCGCCGCCAAACTGCAGAAGCGCGCTGCCACGGTCGGCTTCGACTGGCCCGAGGCGTTGCCGGTGCTCGACAAGGTCCGCGAGGAGCTCGACGAAGTGCTGCAGGCCATGGCCGACGGCGACAGCGACGCGCTGGAGGACGAACTGGGCGACCTGCTGTTCGCCACCGTCAACCTGGCCCGGCACCTCAAGCACGACCCGGAAAACGCGTTGCGCCGCGCCAACCGCAAGTTCGAGAGGCGCTTCCGATTCATCGAACAGGCATTGCGCGAGCAGGGCCTGAACATCCAAGATCGTACCCTCGACGAGCTGGACGCCCTCTGGGGCGAGGCCAAGCGTCAGGAAAAGAACCTGCCCAGCTGCGGCTGAGCCGATGCATAAGTGAGTGAACACCCATGAGCCTTTCCCTTCGCGACCAATTGCTCAAAGCCGGCCTGGTCAACCAGAAACAGGTCTCGCAGACCAACAAAGCCCAGAAGAAACAGAAACGCCTGGAACACAAGGGTCAGGTGGAGGTGGACGACAGCCAGCAACGACTGGCCAAGGAAGCCATGGCCGAGAAGGCCAGGAAGGACCAGGAGTTAAATCGCCAGGTCCAGGAGAAGGCCGAGCAGAAGGCCCGTGCCGCGCAGATCAAGCAACTGATCGAGGCGACCCGCCTGCCCAAGCTGACCACCGAGGACTACTACAACTTCGTCGATGACAAGAAGGTCAAGCGCATCGCCGTCAACGCCCTGATGCGCAGCAAGCTGAGCAATGGCGCGCTGGCCATCGTCGCCCACGGCGGCGGCTACGAGGTGATCCCGCGCGAGGCGGCGGTGAAGATCCAAGAGCGCGACCCCAACCGTATCCTGCTGCTCAATACCCATGTCGAGGAGGCGGACGAGGACGATCCGTACGCGGCCTACAAGATCCCTGACGATCTCATGTGGTAAGCACGAAAAACCCCGCCTTGGCGGGGTTTTTTGTTGCAGGGCCGGGTCACTGCGCCGGGCGTTGGCGCTCGAGGTACTCCAGCTCCATGCGGTACTGGTGAGCCTGTTGCTCGTCATGGAACATGCCGACCAGCTGGCCTTGTTGATGCACGTCCCAGATCCGCAGGCCAGCGGCCTGGCCTTCGTGGGACATTTTCGATTCGTCGCGTTCGGTTACCTGGACTGTCATCGTCAAACTCCACTTCTTCGGTTGGCTGCGGCACTCTGTCGCAGGCCTCCTTTATAGAATTTGTTAGCAGGCTAAGTAAATAAAACGGCGATGAAACAAGTTTCATGAAAGGGCCAAATCGCGGGGCAAGCCCGCTCCCACGAACCGATCACAAACCTGCGTGGGAGCGGGCTTGCCCCGCGATTTGGCGATACAGGTATTGGCCAAAAAAGAAGCCCCGCACAAGGCGGGGCTTCGGGCATTGCAGGCAGCGGTATCAGTTACCCTTGACCGCCTTGCCATCGACCGTGCCATCCTGCAGCACGATCACGTACTCCTTGCCATCGGTCTCGACCTGGCGCAGTTGCACCAGCAGGTAGTCCCAGTCCTTGGCGAACCACAGCTCGGTGATGCGCTTGCTCTGGCTCGGGTCGCGCACGCGCTCGACCTTGATCGCGTCGACCTGGCCGGTCTTGGTGGTCACTTTTTCGGTGCCCAGCACGCGGAAGTCGTAGGTGTCGATCTCGTCACCGTCGACCACCTGGTAGGTCATGCTCTTCTTGCCGGCGGCCACGTCATGCTGCAGGGCCAGCTGGTAGGACGACTTGTCCAGCACGCCGCGGTTGAGCGGCAGGTTGATGGCGTCGCCACGGTCGCTGCCGGTGATCTTCTTGCCGGCCCAGTCGAAGTTCAGGTCGACCTTCTTCGCCTTGCCCAGGCCGCCGCGTTCGAAGTGATACTGCTGCGGCAGCAGGGTGTCGTTCTCGAACTTGAGGGTGCTTTGCTCGGTCAGGCTGGCAATCATCATCGAAGCCTTGAAGTTCAGGCTCCAGGTGCCGTTGGCGTTCTTTTCCAGGCTGCGTGCGGCGGTGCCGCTCATCGGCAGCTGTTTCCAGTCGGCGGTGTAGCTGGCCGCGAAAGGCTTCAGATCAGCTGCCTGGAGGGGCAGGGCGAGCACGGCGAGAGCCAAGAGCAGGGCGCGACGCATAAATTCTCCTAGGATCGAATCAAGTGACCGCTGGCCGCCAGCGGCTGGCCATCCAGTAATGCACCCTGTTCGCCCAGACGCAAGCGTCCTTCGGCGAACCAGCGCACCGCCAGCGGGTAGATCTGGTGTTCCTGCAGGTGCACGCGCTGGGCGAGCGTCTGCGCGGTGTCGTCCGTTGCCACGGGCACCACAGCCTGTACGACCAGAGGCCCGCCATCGAGTTCCTCGGTGACGAAGTGCACGCTGCAGCCGTGCTCGGCGTCGCCCGCTTCCAGCGCGCGCTGGTGCGTGTGCAGGCCTTTGTACTTCGGCAACAGTGACGGATGGATGTTCAGCAGGCGGCCCTGGTAGTGGCGCACGAAATCGCCACTGAGGATACGCATGAAACCGGCCAGCACCACCAGGTCGGGCTGGAAGCCGTCGATCAGCGCCATCAGCGCCGCGTCGAAGGCTTCGCGCCCGTCGAACCCGGTGTGCGACAACACGGCGGTTTCGATGCCGGCGGCCTTGGCGCGCTCGAGGCCGTAGGCATCGGCACGGTTCGAGATGACCGCGCGGATGCGTGCCGGGCTGTCGCTGGCGCTGTTGCTGTCGATCAGTGCCTGCAGGTTGCTGCCGGAGCCCGACAGCAACACGACTACATTGCAGGGCATCAGTGTGCCTTGAGGTTCTGCAGCTCGACCTGGGCGGCGCCTTCGGCGGCCACGTCGATACGGCCGATCACCCACGGTTGCTCGCCTTCGGCGCGCAGCACGTTCAGGGCGTTGTCGACCTGGTCCTGGGCCACGCAGATGACCATGCCCACGCCGCAGTTCAGCACGCGGTGCATTTCATGCTCGTCGACGTTGCCTTTTTCCTGCAGGAAGTCGAATACCGCCGGACGCTGCCAGCTGGCCACGTCGACCACGGCCTGGGCGCCTTTTGGCAGTACGCGCGGGATGTTGTCCAGCAGGCCGCCGCCGGTGATGTGGGCCATGGCTTTGACCGCGCCGGTCTGCTTGATCAGCTGCAGCAGCGGTTTGACGTAGATGCGGGTCGGCGCCATCAGCAGGTCGGCCAGCGGCTTGCCGTCGAGCTGGGTGTTGTCGATGTCGGTGCCGGAAACCTCGAGGATCTTGCGGATCAGCGAGTAGCCGTTGGAGTGCGGACCGGAGGACGGCAGGGCGATCAGGGCGTCGCCGGTGACCACTTTCGAGCCGTCGATGATCTCGGCCTTTTCCACCACGCCGACGCAGAAACCGGCCAGGTCGTAGTCTTCACCCTCGTACATGCCTGGCATCTCGGCGGTTTCACCACCGACCAGCGAGCAGCCGGCCAGTTCGCAACCGGCGCCGATGCCGGTGACCACGGTGGCGGCCACGTCGACATTGAGCTTGCCGGTGGCGTAGTAGTCGAGGAAGAACAGCGGCTCGGCGCCGCACACCACCAGGTCGTTGACGCACATGGCGACCAGGTCCTGGCCGATGCTGTCGTGCTTGTTCAGGTTCAGCGCCAGGCGCAGCTTGGTGCCGACGCCGTCGGTGCCGGAGACCAGCACCGGCTGCTTGTAGCCGGCCGGGATCTCGCAGAGGGCGCCGAAGCCGCCCAGGCCACCCATGACTTCAGGACGTGCGGTGCGCTTGGCGACGCCCTTGATGCGTTCGACCAGTGCTTCGCCGGCGTCGATGTCTACACCGGCGTCTTTGTAGCTCAGGGAGGGTTGCTTGCTCATTGATCCAGGCCTTTAGGAGGGAGGGATTCAGAAAAACGACCGGGACGGCCAAGGCCGGTTTCAGAAACGGCGGCTGCCTGTACGTCACTGGTCTGCGAAGGCGCGCGATTTTATCAGGGTTGCCCCAAGGCGGCCATCCTCAGGCCGACGGGCAGGCGGGAAATCTGGGCAAAAAACCGTGTTTCACCCCGTGCGACTGGTTGCCGCGCCGGTGCCTGTATAAGGTATAGGCATGGCGACCCACGCAACGGGCTGGCAACGCGGAGCATTTTCCATGGTTGCGCGGTCACAGCCGACAGGCAAGGGCGTGTCGCCCCAAGGTCATCTGGACAGGAATCCTCAATGCGTCTTCTCAATTTCCTCGCGGGTGCCTGCCTGGCTGTGGCCGGCAGCGTCGCCCAGGCCGAAACCGTCTCTGGCTTGTATCAGGTGCGCGAACCGGTCGAAGGGCAGGGCGGCGAAGCCCGCGCCCAGGCCACCGGCAAGGCCCTGGATACCTTGGTGTTGCGCCTGACCGGCGATCCCAAGGCGGCGCAGAACCCGGCATTGGCCGCCCTGCGCAAGGACCCGCAGCAGATCATCAACCAGGTCGGCACCGAGGCCGGGCCGCCGGAGTCGGTGCTGGTCGAGTTCGACCCCGGCAGCACCGAGCGCGCCCTGCGCCAGGCTGGCCTGGCGCTGTGGGGCAGCAATCGGCCGTCGATCCTTGGCTGGTGGCTGAACGACAGCGTCGAGGGCAGCAGCCTGGTCGGCGATGGCCAGACCGTCGCCGAACCCCTGCGCCGGGCCGCCCAGCACCGTGGCCTGCCCCTGCGCCTGCCGTTGGCCGACCTGCAGGAGCAACTGGTGGCCAATGCCAAGCTGCTCGAAGGCAACGACCCGGCGCCGCTGCGCGAGGCCTCCGAGCGCTATGGCGCCGATGCGCTGCTGGCGGTGCACGCCCACGAGGCCGACGGCAAGTGGCAGGGCAAGTGGCAGCTGTGGCTGGGCGATCAGCGTGAGCAGGGCAGCGCCGAGGGCGCCGACCAGGCAGCCCTGGCCGATGCCGTGCTGCTGGCGGTGAGCAACCGCCTGGCGCCGCGCTACGTCACCCGCCCCGGCGCCAGCAGCGACCTGCAGGTGCAGGTCCAGGGCATGAACCTGGCGCGCTACGCCGAGCTGAGCCGGGTGCTCGAGCCTTATGGCGCGCGCCTGCAGATGGCCGATGGCGGTACCCTGACCTATCGCGTCAGCGGCAATCGCGAGCAGCTGCGCGCGCAGTTGAGCCTGGCCAAGCTCCAGGAGCTGCCCGCCGAGCCTGTGCCCGCCACGCCTGCGCCGAGCACGCAGGATCCGGCCGGCGCGACGCCACCGGCCACCGCCGCCAAGCCGTTCGACGGCCTGCGTTTTCGCTGGTAAGGAATACTTGAATGATTGATATGCGTCGTTGGATCTGGCTGGGCGCGGCTTTTGTGATCGCCGTGCTGCTGTACTTCCTGCACAACATCCTCTCGCCGTTCCTGGTGGGCATCCTGTTGGCCTACCTGGCAGACCCGCTGGTGGATCGCCTGGAGCGGCTCGGCCTGTCGCGCACCTGGGGCGTGGTGGTGGTGTTCAGCCTGTTCACCTTGATCTTCCTGGCCCTGCTGCTGGTGCTGGTGCCGATGCTGGCCAAGCAACTGTTGCGCCTGTACGAGCTGGCGCCGCAGATGCTCGATTGGTTGCAGCATGTGGCGCTGCCCTGGGTGCAGAGCCGCCTGGGCCTGGCCGATGGTTTCTGGAAGTTCGACAAGATCAAGGCCGCCATCGGCGAGCACATGGGCCAGACCACCGACATCGTCGGTGTGCTGCTGTCCCAGGCCACCGCTTCGAGCCTGGCGCTGATCGGCTGGCTGGCCAACCTGGTGCTGATCCCGGTGGTGGGCTTCTATCTGCTGCGCGACTGGGACCTGATGATGGCCAAGCTGCGCAGCCTGCTGCCGCGCCAGCGCGAGCCGCAGGTGGTGGGGCTGGCCGGCGAGTGCCACGAGGTGCTGGGGGCCTTCGTGCGCGGGCAGCTGCTGGTGATGCTGGCACTGGGCGTCATCTATTCCACCGGCTTGATGCTGGTGGGGCTGGAGCTGGGCCTGCTGATCGGCATGCTCGCGGGGCTGGCGGCGATCGTGCCGTACATGGGCTTCATCATCGGCATCGGCGCGGCGCTGGTCGCCGGGTTGTTCCAGTTCGGCGGTGAGCTTTACCCGATGCTGGGCATCGTCGCGGTGTTCATGGTCGGGCAGGCGCTCGAAGGCATGGTGCTGACACCGCTGCTGGTGGGCGACCGCATCGGCCTGCACCCGGTGGCGGTGATCTTCGCGATCCTGGCCGGCGGCGAGCTGTTCGGCTTTACCGGGGTGTTGCTGGCGTTGCCGGTGGCGGCGGTGATCATGGTGCTGCTGCGGCATGTGCATGACCTGTACAAGGAGTCGGACATGTATGCCGGGGAGATCGACCCCGACCTATGATCAATCGCGGGGCAAGCCCGCTCCCACGCTACCCTGGCAGGGGCGATAACGTGCGAGCAGGCTTGCCCCGCGATGCTTGTGAAACAGTGCAACTACTTGATTTTACTTGCGCTATTCCCCTCGCCGATTGTGCCGTCCGCGCTGCGGGTATAGACTTTGCACACTGTTCATCAAAGGCCCCCTGTGGTCCCCGCGACCGCCCGCGAGCATGAAACCGATCCAGTTGCCCCTGGGTGTGCGTCTGCGCGACGACGCCACCTTCATCAACTACTACCCCGGCGCCAATGCTGCGGCACTGGGCTATGTCGAGCGGCTGTGCGAAGCCGACGCCGGCTGGACCGAAAGCCTCATCTACCTGTGGGGCAAGCAGGGCGTGGGCCGCACCCACCTGTTGCAGGCCGCCACCCAGCGTTTCCAGCAGTTGGGTCAACCCGCCGTCTACCTGCCCCTGGCGCAACTGCTCGATCGCGGCGTCGAACTGCTCGACCACCTCGAACAGTACGAGCTGGTGTGCATCGACGACCTGCACGTGATTGCCGGCAAGGCGGACTGGGAAGAGGCGATGTTCCACCTGTTCAACCGCCTGCGCGACAGCGGCCGGCGCTTGCTGCTGGCGGCGTCCAGTTCGCCACGGGAACTGCCGATCAAGCTCGCCGACCTGAAATCGCGGCTGACCCTGGCACTGATCTTCCAGATGCGCGGCATGTCCGACGAGGACAAGCTGCGCGCCTTGCAACTGCGAGCCTCGCGCCGTGGCCTGCACCTGACCGACGAAGTCGGCCACTTCATCCTCACCCGCGGCACGCGCAGCATGAGCGCGCTGTTCGACCTGCTCGAGCGCCTCGACCAGGCTTCCCTGCAAGCCCAGCGCAAGCTGACCATCCCGTTCCTCAAGGAAACCCTCGGCTGGTAACCCTGAGAACACGGTGCCAGAGCGTCAAAACGGAAAAGTCACATCTTTTTCGATAAAATTTGCAAATGGGTCCGATAGAAGGCATAGTTTCCCCCTTCTAAAGGACTACAGACACGGTCGTGCCCATGCTGAAGCGCTTCGCACCCCTCGTGCCACTTGCACTTGTCACCCTACTTTACGGCTGCGCCTCCACTGGCCCGGTCGAGCCCTCGCAGGACCACCGCGTGGCCACCGAGCAATCGGTCAAGGCCAAGGCTTCCGCCTCTTCCGTATTCACCGAGGAAGAGCTGGCCAGCGAAGACGACCTCGACGCCTTCTCCAGCAACGGCAAGCCTTATCAGCTGCCCGTGCTGGCCGACAGCATTCTCGAACGCGGCATGGCCCTGATCGGCACCCGCTACCGTTTCGGCGGTACCTCCGAGAAGTCCGGCTTCGACTGCAGCGGTTTCATCGGCTACCTGTTCCGCGAAGAGGCGGGCATGAACCTGCCACGCTCGACCCGCGAGATGATCAACGTCGACGCGCCAAAGGTCGCCCGCAACAAGCTCAAGCCCGGCGACCTGCTGTTCTTCAGCACCAACGGCCGTGGCCGCGTGAGCCATGCCGGCATCTACCTGGGTGACAACCAGTTCATCCACTCCAGCAGCCGCCGCAGCGGTGGCGTGCGCATCGACAGCCTGGGCGATCGCTACTGGAGCAAGACCTTCATCGAGGCCAAACGCGCGCTCGCCATGGCGCCGACCACGATCTCGCGCAATTGATTTGATATCAAAATGCTGTAACCTCGCACGGCGGCGTAGCTGAAAAGCTCGCCGCCGTGCGCATTTACAGAAAGCGTCTAATCTAAATTCTCAACTATTTTTACCTTCGGCCGTGGCCGTCGGGATTTCGACAGGACGTTCGCATCATGGCGATGTTGGCGCGCTTCGCATTCCTTTCCCTGGTGGCCCTGCTTGCGGCCTGCTCCAGCCGTGCGCCCGCACCGGCACCGGTACCCAAGTCGCCGATGGTGTTCAATCAAGCGCCTTCCTCGCCTGCGGCTGACGATGTGCTGTTCCGCGCCATCGGCCTGGTGGGCACACCGTATCGCTGGGGTGGCAACACACCGGATGCCGGATTCGATTGCAGCGGCCTGATCGGCTATGTCTACCGTGATGCGGCGGGTATCAGTCTGCCACGCTCGACCCGGGAGATGATCGTCATGCGCGCGCCAAATGTGGATATCAATTCGCTGCAGTCGGGCGACCTGGTGTTCTTCGCCACCAGCGGTGGGTCGCAGGTCAGCCATGCCGGCATCTACGTCGGTGAAGGGCGCTTCGTGCATGCGCCGTCGACGGGCGGCACCGTGCGCCTGGACTACCTGTCCAACAGCTACTGGGCCAAGGCCTACCTCCAGGCCAAACGGGTGTTGCCGCCGGGGCATCTGGCGCAGAATCCCTGATACCTACCGGCGCGGGCAGGGTATGAGCTTGGTCCAGTATTGCCCGGTTGGCATCAGGCCTGTTTGAGCAGAAGCGCCACCCCGGGATAGTACTGCCCCAGTTCGTTGTGCAGCTTGCGGTAGGCATACGGGAAGTACCAGGCAATCGCACAGGCGGTGTGTTTCTGCAGGTCGTCCACCAGGTCCTGCAGTTCCTCGGGACTGGCGTGCTGGCCGGCCTTCCACGGGGTGACGAAGAGCGCCCCGGCCTTGAGCTGGCTGCCATAGGCGATCGGCTTGGCCAGGGTGGCGGTTTCCTGCAGGGCCGCTGTCAGGTCGAGGCGGGCGATACGCGGCCAGCGCTGGCCGGCGTGCAGGTACAGCGATTCCTCGGCGCTGCTGATCGACAGGTCGCAGCGCCCATCGCGCTCGCCCTCGTCGCGCTGCTTCTTGCTCATGTGCCGTTCCAGCGCCACCAGCTCACCCTGCCAGGCGGCAGCGGCGAGCAGGCCGACGTTGGTGGCCGTGCCGTGCCAGTAGGGGGCCTCGTTGTCGCCCTGCAGCTGGTTGAAGCGGTCGATGCAGTCGACCCAGCGTTCGAGGGCCGGGCGCAGGAACTCCAGGCGCGTGTTGTTGATGATCAGGCCTTGCATGCTGCGCTCTCCTTGTCATTGTGATCGAGGTCAGCCGAAAATAGTGGCTATGTGATATCACTGCTTTCAGTGTGGCACAAGCTGGCGGATCGGCCATTGATCCAGGCCAGATCGGCCCTCGTTCGATTGACGCTCCCGATTCAACCCTCTAACCTTCGCGGCGTGTTTCAGGTGCCCTGCGAGCCGCGGTTCGGCAGGGTGAAACTGGGAAGCCGGTGGGCGCCAGCAGGCGCGAGTCCGGCGCTGCCCCCGCAACGGTAGATGAGTAGACGGTTACGCAAGGCCACTGGATGTCCATGTCCGGGAAGGCGCGTGGCCAGGGCCTGCGCCCGCTCATGAGCCCGGAGACCGGCCTGTCACTGCCAAACGGCATCACGGAGGGTGATGCGCGGTGCGATGTGGCTGTTGCCATGCCCCTGCGCGCTCCTCGTCTGCCTGCCTTTTATCTGTCGCCGCCGCCGCGACAGCCTGCGGAGACCCCTGATGAGCGAATCCATCGAACGCGACGAACGTCACCTGGCGCGCATGCAGCGCAAGAAGGCGATCATCGACGAGCGCATCGCCAATTCCCCCAACGAATGCGGGCTGCTGCTGGTGCTGACCGGCAATGGCAAGGGCAAGAGCAGCTCGGCCTTCGGCATGCTCGCCCGCGCCCTGGGCCATGGCATGCAGTGCGGCGTGGTGCAGTTCATCAAGGGCCGCAACAGCACCGGCGAGGAGCTGTTCTTCCGGCGTTTCCCCGAGCAGGTGCGCTATCACGTGATGGGCGAGGGCTTTACCTGGGAAACCCAGGACCGCCAGCGTGACATCGCCGCCGCCGAGGCCGCCTGGGCGGTCTCGCGGCAGTTGCTGCAGGATCCGTCTATCCAGTTCGTCGTGCTCGATGAGCTGAACATCGCCCTCAAGCACGGTTACCTGGACCTCGATCAGGTGCTTTCCGATATCCAGGCCCGCCCGCCGATGCAGCATGTGATCGTCACCGGTCGCGCCGCCAAGCCGGAAATGATCGAACTGGCCGACACCGTCACCGAGATGGGCATGCTCAAGCACGCCTTCCAGGCCGGTATCCGCGCGCAGAAGGGCGTCGAACTGTGAGTGAGTCGCGCCAGTGTCCCGCCGTGCTGATCGCCGCCCCGGCCTCGGGCCAGGGCAAGACCACGGTCACCGCCGCCCTGGCCCGTTTGCACCGCAACCTCGGGCGCAAGGTGCGGGTGTTCAAGTGCGGGCCTGACTTTCTCGACCCGATGATCCTCGAGCGTGCCAGCGGCGCGCCGGTCTACCAGCTCGACCTGTGGATGATCGGCGCCGACGAGAGCCGCCGCTTGCTCTGGGAGGCGGCGGGTGAGGCCGACCTGATCCTGATCGAGGGCGTGATGGGCCTGTTCGACGGCACCCCGTCGAGCGCCGACCTGGCGCGCCACTTCGGCGTCCCGGTGCTGGCAGTGATCGACGGCACGGCCATGGCCCAGACCTTCGGCGCCCTGGCCCTGGGCCTGGCGCGCTACCAGCCCGACCTGCCGTTCGCCGGGGTGCTGGCCAACCGGGTCGGCAGCCTGCGCCATGCGCAACTGCTTGAAGGCAGCCTGACCGAAGGCCTGCGTTGGTACGGCGGGTTGTCCCGCGAGCGCGGCATCGAGCTGCCCAGTCGTCACCTTGGCCTGGTCCAGGCCAGCGAGTTGAATGACCTGGATGCACGCCTGGATGCCGCCGCCGAAGCACTGGGCGACAGCTGCGATGCCGCGTTGCCGCCTCCGGTCCGTTTTGCCGGGCCTGAGCCGGTGAGTATGACCTCGTCGCTAGCTGGGGTGCGTATCGGCGTGGCCCGTGACGAAGCCTTCGCCTTTACCTACGGCGCCAACCTCGAGCTGCTGCGTGGCCTCGGCGCGCAGTTGGAATTCTTCTCGCCGTTGCATGATCGCGAGCTGCCCGTGGTGGACAGCCTCTACCTGCCCGGCGGCTACCCCGAGCTGCATCACCAGACGCTGGCCGCCAACGCACCGATGCTGGAAGCGATCCGCGCTCATCATGCCGCCGGCAAGCCATTGCTGGCCGAGTGCGGCGGCATGCTCTACCTGCTCGATGCACTGACCGACGTGGCAGGCGAGCGCGCCGCGCTGCTGGGCCTGCTGCCGGGTGAGGCGACCATGCAGAAGCGCCTGGCGGCCCTGGCCCTGCAGGCGGTCGAGCTGCCCGAAGGCACCCTGCGTGGCCACACCTACCACCATTCGCTGACCAGCACCGAGCTGGCGCCGATCGCCCGTGGCCTGAGCCCCAACGGTGGGCGGGGCAACGAGGCGGTCTATCGCCTGGGGCGCCTGACCGCCTCCTACGTGCACTTCTATTTCCCCTCCAACCCCGACGCGGCGGCGGCGCTGCTGCGACCATGAGCCGACACGCCTACAGCGAAGCCGAGCGCCAGGCCATCTACCGGGCCATTGGCGAACGCCGCGACATGCGCCATTTCGCCGGGGGCGAGGTGGCCCCCGAGTTGCTCGGGCGCCTGCTCGCCGCCGCCCATCAGGCGCCCAGCGTGGGCCTGATGCAGCCGTGGCGGTTCATCCGTATCAGCCAGCGTGCATTGCGCGAGCGGATCCAGGCGCTGGTGGAGCAGGAGCGGGTGCGCACCGCCGAAGCCCTGGGCGAGCGCTCCGATGAATTCATGAAGCTCAAGGTCGAAGGCATCAACGACTGCGCCGAAGTGCTGGTGGCCGCGCTGATGGACAAGCGCGAGGCGCACGTTTTCGGCCGCCGCACCCTGCCCGAAATGGACCTGGCCTCGCTGGCCTGCGCCATCCAGAACCTGTGGCTGGCGGCACGCGCCGAAGGGCTGGGCATGGGCTGGGTGTCGCTGTTCGACCCCGAGGCCCTGGCCGAGCTGCTGGGCATGCCCGTAGGCGCCAAGCCCATGGCGGTGCTGTGCCTGGGGCCGGTGACCGAGTTCTATCCGGCGCCGATGCTGGTACTGGAAGACTGGGCCGAGCAACGGCCCTTGAGCGAGATGCTGTACGAGAACCATTGGGGAGAGCGCCCATGAGCGTGGCCTTGCTGACCGTGGCGGGCGTGGCCCTGGATGCGCTGCTGGGCGAGCCGCGCCGACGCCATCCGCTGGTGGGCTTCGGCAACTTCGCCTCGCGCCTTGAACAACGGTTCAACGCCGGTGGGCGCGGCTGGCGCAGCCATGGCGTTACCGCGTGGTTCCTGGCGGTGGTGCCGCTGACCCTGCTGGCGCTGATCCTCTCCTGGCTGCCGTACATCGGCTGGCTGGTGGATGTGCTGGCGCTGTACTGCGCCCTGGGCCTGCGCAGCCTGGGCGAGCATGTGCTGCCGGTGGCCCAGGCATTGCGCCAGGGGGACCTGGCCGAGGCGCGGCGGCGCGTCGGTTATCTGGTCAGTCGCGAGACCCGCGAGCTGGACGAGCCCGCCGTGGCCCGGGCGGCCACCGAGTCGGTGCTGGAAAACGGCAGCGACGCGGTGTTCGCCGCGCTGTTCTGGTTCGTCGTGGCCGGTGCGCCGGGGGTGGTGCTGTACCGCCTGAGCAATACCCTGGATGCCATGTGGGGCTATCGCAACGAGCGCTTCGAACGCTTCGGCTGGTGCGCGGCGCGCATCGACGATGGGCTGAACTATATTCCCGCCAGGCTGGTGGCGCTGACCTATGCGCTGCTGGGCAAGACCCGCCTGGCCCTGGCCTGCTGGCGCAACCAGGCGCCGCTGTGGGACAGCCCCAACGCCGGCCCGGTGATGGCGGCGGGGGCTGGCGCTTTAGGCGTGGAACTGGGCGGCCCGGCGGTGTATCACGGCGAGTTGCACGAACGGCCGCGCCTGGGTGAAGGGCCGATGGCCGACGCCGAGGCCATCGAGCGCGGCTGGAGCCTGGTGCAGCGCGGCGTGTGGCTGTGGGTGCTGTTGATCTGCGTGGGAGCCTATCTGAATGCTTGAACACGGTGGCCGCCTGCTGCGGGCGGTGAAACAGTACGCCATCCCACGGGAGCAGTGGCTCGACCTGTCCAGCGGTATCGCGCCATGGCCTTACCCGATACCGTCGATTCCGCTGGAGGCTTGGGCCCGCTTGCCGGAGACCGAGGACGGCCTGGAGACGGCGGCGCGGCAGTACTATGGCGCGCAGCCGTTGCTGGCGGTGGCCGGTTCCCAGGCAGCGATCCAGGCCTTGCCGTACCTACGCCCGAGCGGGCGGGTCGGGGTACTCTCGCCTTGCTATGCCGAGCACCAGCATGCCTGGGCACGGGCAGGGCACACGCTGGTCGAGCTGGACGAGAGCAAGGTCGAGGAGGTGCTCGACAGCCTCGACGTCCTGGTGCTGGTCAACCCCAACAACCCCACTGGCCACCGGGTAACCCGCCAACGCCTGCTGGCCTGGCATAGGCGTCTGGCCGAGCGCGGTGGCTGGCTGCTGGTGGACGAAGCCTTCATGGACACCGCGCCCGAACACAGCGTGGTCGAGCAGGCCGGGCAACCGGGCTTGATCGTATTGCGCTCGTTCGGCAAGTTCTTTGGCCTGGCCGGTGTGCGGTTGGGCTTTGTCGTCGCCCAGGCCGATGTGCTGCGGCGCCTGGCCGAGGCACTCGGGCCCTGGACCGTCAGCGGCCCGACCCGTGTGCTGGGGCAGGCCTGTTTCGCCGACGACGCGGCGCATAAGGCGCAGATTGCCCGTTGCGCCCAGGCCAGCCAGCGCCTGGCTTCGTTGCTCGACGACGCAGGCCTGCCACCCAGCGGCGGCTGCGATTTGTTCCAGTACGTGCGTGATGAGCGCGCCGCGCACCTGCATGACTTTCTCGCCCGCCGCGGCATCCTGGTGCGCCTGTTCGAGCAGCCGCCCGCGCTGCGTTTCGGCCTGCCCGCCACGGCCGCCGACGAACTACGCCTGGCCCAGGCCCTGGCGGACTACCAGAAGGAATCGGCATGACCACCCTCATGGTGCAAGGCACCACCTCCGATGCCGGCAAGAGCACGCTGGTTACCGCCCTGTGCCGCTGGCTGCTGCGCCAGGGCATCGCCGTGGTGCCGTTCAAGCCGCAGAACATGGCGCTCAACAGCGCCGTGACCGCCGACGGCGGCGAGATCGGCCGCGCCCAGGCGGTGCAGGCCCAGGCCTGCCGGCTGGCGCCGCACACCGACATGAACCCGGTGCTGCTCAAGCCCAACAGCGACACCGGCGCCCAGGTGATCGTCCATGGCCGCGCGGTGACCAGTATGAACGCCGTCGCCTACCACGACTACAAGTCCATCGCCATGCAGGCGGTGCTGGCATCCCACGAGCGCCTGAGCGCAGCCTACCCGGTGGTGATGGTCGAAGGCGCCGGTTCCCCGGCGGAGATCAACCTGCGTGCCGGCGACATCGCCAACATGGGCTTCGCCGAGGCGGTCGACTGCCCGGTGATCCTGGTGGCCGATATCAACCGGGGCGGCGTGTTCGCGCACCTGGTCGGCACCCTGGAGCTGCTGTCGGCGAGCGAGCAGGCGCGGGTCAAGGGCTTTGTCATCAACCGTTTCCGTGGCGACATCGCCTTGCTGCAGCCGGGCCTGGACTGGCTGGAGCAGCGCACCGGCAAGCCGGTGCTGGGCGTGCTGCCCTATGTCACCGACCTGCACCTGGAGGCCGAGGACGGTATCGATACCCGCCAAGGGGCGAAGGGCGAGCGCGTGCTCAAGGTGATCGTCCCGGTGCTGCCGCGGATCAGCAATCACACCGACTTCGACCCGCTGCGCCTGCATCCGCAGGTGGACCTGCAGTTCATCGGCCCGGGCCAGCCGATCCCGCCCGCCGACCTGATCATCCTGCCAGGCTCCAAAAGCGTGCGAGGCGACCTGGCGCAACTGCGCGAGCGTGGCTGGGACGCCGCCATCGCCCGGCACCTGCGCTACGGCGGCAAGCTCATCGGCATCTGCGGCGGCCTGCAGATGCTCGGCGAGCAGGTGCATGACCCACTGGGCCTGGAAGGGCCCGCCGGTTCCAGCGCCGGTCTCGGCCTGCTGGCCTACAGCACCGTGCTGGAGGCCGAGAAGCAACTGCGCAACGTGGCAGGCCTGCTCGGTCTCGAGCAGGCACAGGTGTCGGGTTACGAGATCCATGCCGGGGTTACCCACGGCCCGGCGCTGGAGCGTCCGGCGGTGCAACTGGCCGATGGCCGCGCCGACGGGGCCATCAGCGCCGACGGGCAGATTCTCGCCACCTACCTGCATGGCCTGTTCGAGGGCACACAGTCGTGTGCCGCGCTGCTGCGCTGGGCGGGTCTGGCCGAGGTGCAGCCTGTCGACTACGAGGCCCTGCGCGAACACGATATCGAGCGCCTGGCCGACCTGGTCGAGCAGCACCTGGACACCGCGCGCCTGCGCCAACTGTGTGGAGTCGCCTGACATGCGCAACCTGATCCTCGGCGGCGCCCGTTCGGGCAAGAGCCGCCTGGCCGAGCAACTGGCCGAGGCCAGCGGCCTGCCGGTGACCTACATCGCCACCAGCCAGCCGCTGGATGGCGAGATGAATGAACGCGTGCGCCTGCACCGCGAGCGCCGTCCGGCCCATTGGGGGCTGGTGGAAGAGCCCGTGGCGCTGGCCAAGGTGCTGCGCGCCGAAGCCGCCGAAGGGCGCTGCCTGCTGGTGGACTGCCTGACCCTGTGGCTGACCAACCTGCTGATGCTCGAGGATGACCTGCGCCTGGCACAGGAGCGCGATGCGCTGCTCGATTGCCTGGAACAGCTGCCGGGCACCCTTGTCCTGGTCAGCAATGAAACCGGCCTGGGCGTGGTGCCCATGGGCGAACTGACCCGTCGCTACGTCGACCTGGCGGGCACGCTGCACCAGGCCGTGGCCGAACGCTGCCAGCGCGTGGTGCTGACCGTGGCCGGCCTCCCTCTCATGCTCAAAGGACCTGCCCTATGACCCAGATGTGGTGGCGTGACGCCTGCCAACCCCTCGACACCGCCGCCATGGACCAGGCCCGAGCCCGTCAGCAGCAGCTGACCAAACCCGCCGGTTCCCTCGGCCAGCTCGAAGGCCTGGCGATCCGTCTGGCCGGCCTGCAAGGGCGCGAACGTCCCGGCCTGGAGCGGGTCGCCATCACGATCTTCGCCGGTGACCATGGCGTGGTGGAGGAGGGCGTCTCTGCCTACCCGCAGGCGGTGACCGGGCAGATGCTGCGCAACTTCGTCGGCGGCGGCGCGGCGATCAGCGTGTTGGCGCGCCAGTTGGAGGCGGACCTTGAGGTGGTTGATCTCGGTACGATCGACCCGACGCTGCAACTCCCAGGTGTCCATCACCTGAATCTTGGGCCCGGCACCGCCAACTTCGCCCGTCAGCCGGCGATGACCGACGCACAACTGGCTGCGGCGCTGCAGGCCGGGCGCGACAGTGCCCTGCGCGCACTCGACAACGGCGCCCAGCTGTTCATCGGCGGCGAAATGGGCATCGGCAACACCACCGCCGCCGCCGCGCTGGCCAGTACCTTGCTGGGCTGCCCGGCGCGCGAACTGAGCGGCCCGGGCACCGGCCTGGACAGCGCCGGTGTGCGGCACAAGGCCGAAGTGATCGAGCGTGCCCTGGTGTTGCACGGTCTGCGCGCCGATCAGCCGCTGCAGGCGCTGGCCTGTGTCGGAGGCTTCGAGATCGCCGCGCTGGCCGGTGCCTACCTGGCGTGCGCGCAGCATGGCGTGGCGGTGCTGGTCGATGGCTTCATCTGTAGCGTCGCCGCCCTGGTGGCGGTCCGCCTCAATCCGCAGTGCCGCCCCTGGCTGCTGTTTGCCCACCAGGGCGCCGAGCCGGGGCACAAGGCCCTGCTGGCGGCCCTGGAGGCCGAGCCGCTGCTGGTCCTGGGGCTGCGCCTGGGCGAGGGCAGCGGCGCGGCGCTGGCGGTGCCGCTGATCCGCCTTGCCTGCGCGCTGCACGGGCAGATGGCGACCTTTGCCGAGGCGGCGGTGGCGGATCGCCCGGCATGATCCTCGAACTGTTGCGTCACGGCGAGACCGAACTGGGTGGCGGCCTGCGCGGTAGCCTCGACGACGCCCTGACCGAAACCGGCTGGGCGCAGATGCGCCAGGCCGTCGCCGACGCCGGCCCCTGGGACGTGCTGGTCAGTTCGCCGTTGCAGCGCTGTGCGGTGTTCGCCGATGAGCTGGGGGCGCGGCTGAACCTGCCGGTGCTGCGCGAGGCCGGTGTACGCGAGCTGCACTTCGGCGAGTGGGAAGGGCAGAGCGCCGCGCAGATCATGCAGGTCGACGCCGATGCCCTGGGGCAGTTCTGGAATGACCCGTATGCCTTCACCCCGCCGGGCGGCGAGCCGGTGCTGGCTTTTGCCGAACGGGTGCTGGCGGCGGTCGAGGGCATGCGCCGTGCATACGCAGGCAAGCGCGTGCTGATGGTCACCCATGGCGGGGTGATGCGTCTTCTCCTGGCGCGGGCACGTGGCTTGCCACGTGAGCAATTGCTTCAGGTCGAGGTCGGGCATGGCACGCTGGCTCGTCTGATGCTGGAGAACGACGGCCAGATGCGCGAGGTGGGTTGAGATGTTGCCGTTCTGGATCGCCCTGCAGTTCCTCAGCAGTCTGCCGGTGCGCTTGCCGGGCATGCCGGAGCCCCGGGAGATGGGGCTTTCGCTGTTGTGCTATCCGCTGGTAGGGCTGCTGTTTGGCCTGTTCCTGTGGCTGGCCAGCCATCTGTTGCATGGCACTGCAGCGCCCTTGCACGCGGCCTTGCTGCTGGCGCTGTGGGTGCTGCTCAGCGGCGGGCTGCACCTGGACGGCCTGGCTGACAGCGCCGACGCATGGCTGGGGGGCTTCGGTGATCGCGAGCGCACCTTGCAGATCATGAAGGACCCGCGCAGCGGGCCGATTGCCGTGGTCACGCTGGTGCTGGTATTGCTGCTGAAGTTCTGTGCCCTCTGGGTGCTGGTCGAGCGGGGCGCTGGCGGCCTGCTGGTACTGGCGCCTGTGGTGGGAAGGGCGGCGATGCTTGGGCTGTTTCTCGGCACGCCTTACGTGCGTGCGGGTGGACTGGGTGCGGCCCTGGCCGAACACCTGCCCCGGCGCGGCGCGACCTGGGTATTGTCGGTTTCTGCGCTGGCCGGACTGGCATTGGGAGGCTCGGCGGTGCTGTGGCCACTGCTGGCGGCGTTGGTGGTATTCGTGTGGCTGCGTAAGCTGATGTGCCGTCGCTTGGGTGGAACCACAGGAGATACGGCCGGGGCGCTGTTGGAACTGCTGGAATTGACGGTGGTAATTACCCTGGCACTACGCGCATAGCTTCAGACCGACACGTTCCCCTGTGTAGGAGCGGCCTTGTGCCGCGAAAGGGCCGCCTAGCGGCCCCAGGATTTCAGCGTTAATGCAATGATCGCCGGGGCCGCTTTGCGGCCCTTTCGCGGCACAAGGCCGCTCCTACAGAAAGCGGACGTGTCCTGCATGGATCTCGGAAACCATCCCCACGTATTGCGGCTATCCTCGTTCGCCCCTCCAAATATCAGGAGCCCCTGCCATGCACCCCTGGATACTCGCCAGCCTGCTGGCCCTTGCCGCCATACCCGCCACCGCCGCCGACCTGATCGATTTCTGGAACACCCCCCGCCACGGCGGCAACAGCTTCAACCGCCTGCCCCCGGACCAAACCTACTTCGATGCCCTGAAAGGCTACGGCGCCAGCTGGGTGCGCCTCTCCTACGATAAATGGCACCCGGCCGAACGCGATTTCCTGCTGGGCAACGCCGACGATTACCAGGGCTTGGCCGACGCCGACCTGAAGCAGCTCATTGCGGCGCTGGATCGCGCCCACGCTGCCGGCCTCAAGGTGGTCATCACACCACTGTCGCTCCCCGGCATGCGCTGGGCGCAGAACAACCAGAATCGCTTCGACGACAGGCTATGGCAGGACAAGCGCTACTGGACCCAGTCCGCCCGTTTCTGGCGAGACGTTGCCCAGGCCCTCAAGGATCACCCGGCCGTTGCCGCCTACAACCTCATCAACGAGCCCGCACCCGAGAAGCACGGCGGCCTGGCCGAGCACGCCGACCTTGATCGGATGAAGCAGTGGTACGCCCGCGAACAGGGCGGGGCGCGTGACCTGCCGGCGCTCTATCGGCAGTTGCTGGCGGCGATCCGTGAGGTCGACGGCAAGACGCCGATCATGGTCGATGCTGGCTGGTACGCCGCGGCCGATGCCTTCGGCTACTGGCCCAAGGCACTGGAGGATGAGCGTGTGCTGTACAGCGTGCACATGTACGAACCCTATGCCGCCACCAGTGCGCCTAATCTTGCCCGCCAGCAACCCTTCGCCTATCCGGGGCCAGTGCCGTTTGCCGGGCAGACCCGGCAGTGGGGTGCCGAACAGGTAGCCCGTTATCTTCAGCAACCGGTGGACTGGGCTGATTCGATCAAATTGCCGCGTTCGCGGCTGGTGGTGGGCGAGTTCGGCTGCATGCGCCGGCTGCCCGGGTGCCAGCAATACCTGGAGGATGTGCTCACAGTGCTGGATCGCCAGCAATTGCATTGGGCCTTCTACAGCTTCCGCGAGGACAGTTGGGATGGCATGGATTACGAGTTGGGTTCGGCCAAGGTGCCGTGGCGCTATTGGCAAGCCATCGAGAACGCCGCGCCGGACCCTTTGCCGCGCAAGGCCACGGCCGAGTTCGAGCCGATCCGCCAGCGCCTGCAGCCTGACCCGACACCGTGAAATTTCTTGCAACATCCATAATGCGGGTATATACACGTAACCATGCTGACCAGTGAATGCATCTGTACCCATCTGCGTCGCGCCGCCCGTGGGGTGAGCCGGCATTACGACGAGGCCCTTGCCGGCTTCGGCATCAATGTCGCCCAGTTTTCCCTGCTGCGCCATGTGCAGCGCCTCGACCGCCCCAGTATCACCTGCCTGGCCGAGGCCATGGGCCTTGAGCGAAGCACTCTGGGCCGCAACCTCAAGGTGCTCGAGGCCGATGGCTTGGTGCGTCTTGCCGACGGCGACGACCAGCGCAACCGCGTGGTGCTGCTGAGCGAGGCGGGCAGAGCGCGCCTGGACGCCGCCTACCCGGCCTGGCAGCAGGCCCAGGCGCAGTTGGTGGAGCGACTGGGTGAAAGCCAGCGTGACGAGTTGGTGCGCTTGCTGGAGCAGCTTGCCTGAACGACTACGACATAAAGCGGGTATATACCCGTATCAACCTTGCGATGGGCTGGAGACAACGACAATGACTTCCCTTTGGCGGAGCAGCGGTTGGGTACTTCTGGGGGCGGCGCTGATCCTGGCGCTGTCGCTGGGGGTGCGACATGGTTTCGGCCTGTTCCTGGCGCCGATGAGCGCCGAGTTCGGCTGGGGCCGCGAGGTGTTCGCCTTCGCCATCGCCCTGCAGAACCTGATCTGGGGCTTGGCCCAGCCGTTCACCGGCGCCCTGGCCGACCGCCTGGGCGCGGCCAAGGTGGTGGTGATCGGCGGCATTCTCTACACCGCCGGCCTGGTGATGATGGGCATGGCCGATTCGGCCTGGTCGCTGTCGCTGAGCGCCGGCCTGCTGATCGGCATCGGCCTGTCCGGCACCTCGTTCTCGGTGATCCTCGGCGTGGTCGGGCGCGCGGTGCCGCCGGAAAAGCGCAGCATGGCCATGGGCATCGCCAGCGCCGCCGGCTCCTTCGGCCAGTTTGCCATGCTTCCCGGCACCCTCGGCCTGATCCAGTGGCTGGGCTGGTCGGCGGCGTTGCTGGTGCTGGGCCTGATGGTGGCGCTGATCGTGCCGTTCGTAGGTATGCTGCGTGACCGACCGCTGCCCAGCCATGGTGCCGAACAGAGCCTTGGCCAGGCGCTGCGCGAGGCCTGCTCGCACTCCGGTTTCTGGCTGCTGGCGTTGGGCTTTTTCGTCTGCGGCTTCCAGGTGGTGTTCATCGGCGTGCACCTGCCGGCCTACCTGGTCGACCAGCACCTGCCGGCGATCACCGGCACCACCGTGCTGGCGCTGGTCGGCCTGTTCAACATCGTCGGCACCTACACCGCCGGCTGGCTCGGCGGGCGCATGTCCAAGCCGCGTTTGCTGACCGCCTTGTACCTGCTGCGCGCCGTAGTCATCGTGCTGTTCCTCTGGGCGCCGGTGACCCAGTTCAGTGCCTACCTGTTCGGTATCGCCATGGGCCTGCTGTGGCTGTCCACGGTGCCATTGACCAATGGCACCGTGGCTACGCTGTTCGGCGTGCGCAACCTGTCGATGCTCGGCGGCATCGTGTTCCTGTTCCACCAGTTGGGCGCGTTCCTGGGTGGCTGGCTGGGCGGGGTGGTGTATGACCAGACCGGCAGCTACGACCTGGTGTGGCAGATCTCGATTCTACTCAGCCTGCTGGCCGCGGCGTTGAACTGGCCGGTGCGCGAGCGCCCGGTCGCCCGCCTGCAGGCCCAGGCCGCATGAACCGCCTGCTCGGGCGTGGCCTGCTGCTGGTCGCCGCAGTGCTGGTGCTGGCGCTGGTGTGGTGGGGCTGGCACAAGGGCGGGCTGGCGTTGATGCAGTTGGGCATGAGCCTGTGTTAAGCGCTACCCTGCACAGTCAAGGAACCATGTGCAGGAGACCGCTATCATGCATGCCCGTTGGCTGACCCTCCCCCTGCTGGCCCTGGCCGCCGCCACTTCGAGCTGGGCGGCCGATTGCCCGGCGCTGCTCCAAGGCAGCCTGCCGGAGCTGCGCGGCAAGGAGCAGATCGACCTGTGCCAGCGCTTTGCCGGCAAGCCGCTGGTGGTGATCAACACCGCCAGCTACTGCGGCTTCGCCCCGCAGTTCGAAGGCCTCGAAGCGACCTACAAGGACTACCGCGAGCAGGGCCTGGAAATGCTCGGCGTGCCGTCCAACGACTTCAAGCAGGAAGATGCCGACAGCGACAAGACCGCCAAGGTCTGCTACGCCAACTACGGCGTGACCTTCACCATGACCAAGGCCCAGCCGGTGCGCGGCAAGGACGCGATCCCGCTGTTCGTCGAACTGGCCCGGCAGAGCAGCGCGCCGAAGTGGAACTTCTACAAGTACGTGGTGGACCGCAAGGGCAAGGTGATCGGCAACTTCTCCAGCCTGACCAAACCGGATGATCCGGCGTTCAGGGCGGCGATCGACAAGGCGATTGCTTCGCAGCCTTCAGAGCAATAGGTCCGGCCTGGGCCGGTAATGACCTGATATTTTTGCCAGTTTTCCTCGGTGGCGAAGGGGTTCAGCCTTGCTGAAACATCTCGTTCGCCCGGAGGGCATCATGGCAATGAACTATCTAACGGCATGCGATCAGCAACATTCCGTTCTGGCGACGGCAGATACTGCTCGAAGCTATCCGCCTTATGGTGCATTGTCAGCAGCTACTGGCCCACGGTTGGCATACTGTGGGCAACTCCGTGAGACATTGACGGGGGCTTATTACCTGGGTAATGGACATCGCAGTTACACCCCCCGTTTGATGCGGTTTATATCTCCAGATGCGTTAAGCCCGTTTGCAAAAGGAGGGGTTAATGCGTACGCCTATTGTACGGGCGATCCGATAAACTATCAGGATCGTACTGGTCGTGCGCCTGGGCCCGTGCTTCGACGTAATTATACTTTGCCGGACATTGGTGAGCCTGGTTGGAATCTTCGAGGTAATATGTTCCGTAACGTTACTGGATCTGAGGGTAATTACCCAATATCGAGCTCGACGCAAACTTATAGCTCGAGCTCTGAGTCCGTGCTGGTAGATCCCTCGTGGGGAGATGATGCTGCTCAGGCATGGATGTATAGTTCAGCAGCTTTAGCCGTTGGTCATACATTGGCTGGATTTAGACAGATGAGCCATAACCCAAGGGCAGCGGTTGCTAACTTTGGCGCAGCAGGTGTTCATGCCGTCGGTACCGGAGTCGCGGGGGTAGTATATTCAATGGGGGTAGCTGGTTCTTTGCCGATGAGTACTGCTGATCAATGGTTATATGGGCTTGGTTCCGGTCTTGTGCTGGGGGCACAGATTGCAAGTACCAGTGCTGCAGTTCACATGTCTAGGTCTACGCCAAGTGCTAATGGCGGGCGGTCGGATAATAGTGTCGAAATGCGAGTATTAAATTCAGGTGATAGTTCTTCGACAGTTCCAGCTGGAAATAGTGATGCGAGCAGGCTACTGCGCGAAAACAACTGAGCACCTTTTGGAAACAGTCAAAATCGAAAGGTTCGTCCAGATTCCAGGGGCCGGGTGACGACTTTACTGCATCGGCGCACGCTTGTTGGGGTGTGAAGTTCATGCTTATGGATCTGGGCGAACAATGGCCTGTGCAGGTATGAAAAAACCGCCACGAGGGCGGTTTTTTCATGTAGCGGGTGCCACTCAGAAGCGGTAGGTCAGCGAAGCACCAACGCCGTGGGCGCTGTTTTCGTACTTGGCCTGGTAGCTGCCCTTGAGGCCAGCTTCGGTCGCGCTGTGCGGCTGGTTGTTGACCTTGGTGTCCTCTTCCCACAGGTAGGAGTAGGCCACGTCGATGGTCATGTCGTCGGTCGGGCTCCAGCCGGCGCCGATGCTGAAGATCTTGCGATCGCCAGTAGGGATGCGCGGGGAGCGGTTGGTGTTGTTGGTCGGCGACTGGTCAACCGAGAAGCCGGTACGCAGGACCCACTCCTTGTTCACCTTGTAGGAGGCGCCGATGGCGTGAGCCCAGGTGTCGTGCCAGTTCTGTTCCTCGGTGATGGTCGCGAACTGCCCGGCAGGGCCTGCCGGCACTTCGTTGTTGACCGTGATGTTCTCCAGGCGGCTCCAGCGGGTCCAGGTGCTGCCTGCGTACAGGGTCCACTGGTCATCCAGTTCGTGGGTGACCGAGAAGTCCACCGACTCGGGAGTCTTGATCTTCAGGGTGGCATCGAACTTGTTGCCGTCCAGGCCGAGCAGCGGGTAGCTGACCTTGGTCTTGCCTTCGAGCTTGTAGTCGACCATCGAGTGGTAGGTCAGGCCGACGCGGGTGCGATCGGTGGCCTGCACCAGGATGCCGATGTTGTAGCCGACGGCGGTGTCGTCGCCCTTGATCTTCACCTCGCCATCAGCCGGACGCAGCGGCGAGATACTGGCCAGGTTCGAACCCAGCTCGCCCTTGATGCGGTTGATGGTCGGGCCGAAACCGATCGAGACCTTGTCGTTGAACGCATAGCTCACGGTCGGCTGGAAGGTCACGACCTCGACATGGCTCTTCTTGCCCCAGTAGCGTGCGGCATCGTCGCTACCGTAGTCGGTGACCAGGCCGAACGGCACGTAGACGCCGAAACCGACGCTCCAGTGATCATCGATGGACTTGACGTAGTAACCCATCGGCACGCCGACCACGGGCACCATGTCACCGTCCATTTCCCCCCCTTTGTTACTGCCGCGTCCGGAAATATCGGACTTGGCGATGACCGCGGCACCACCGACGGTCATCTGGTCGCGCTTCAGGCGGGCCATGCCCGCCGGGTTGCCATACACGGTGCTGGCATCTTCGGCAGAAGAAGAACGACCCGCGAAACCTGTCCCCATGCCGCTAACGCTCTGTTCATTCAGGGCAAAGCCGCTGGCGAGCAATTGGCTGGAAGCGAGGGCAACGGCAATGCCGAGAGAGGTTTTGAGCATAACTTTTTTCATTATTAGAAAACTCCTTGGGATCTCCGGGGCGAAAAGCTACCAACAAATGCCGCGCTGCGCTATAGGCTGAAACTCAGGAGATAGAGCGGTTTTGTAGGACAATCCGACCAAAATTCCGTTTATTCCGGTTGTAGGACGCGGTTGCTCAGGAGGCTGGGGTGAGCATCGGTTCGATACAGTGGTGCCAAGCCTGGGTGAAATCCCGCAGGCGCCCCTGGGGCTGGAAGGTCTGCCGCCAGATCCGCGCCAGGCCCAGCAGATCGTCGGCCGCCGGCAAGGGCATGGCCTGCTCTTCGATCAGCATCCAGGCGATGGCGGTGGCGTAGCGCAGGTTGACGGTGAGTTCGAGGTGCGGGCCGCCGAGGAAGGCGTGCTGACTGGCCAGGCCACGTACCAGGCTGGCCAGTTCGGGGTCGCGGGCCAGGTATTCGTCCCACAGGCAACGGTGACGATTCCCACCGATCCTGTAGAGCCCATGGCCGCGTCGGTCATGCAGGGCGGCGCCCAGCGCAGACTGGCTTGCTGCAACGCCCAGTAACAAAGCTTCGGCGCTTTCGCAGTGGCGACCCAGGTAGATCAAGGTCGGCCGGATCACATATCGACTCAACTCGTTCGCAGCGATGCCCATGATGCCCTCTGCTGGATGCCCTCTGCTGGAAAGGGCCGACGGGCGCTGGAGCTTGGCAGCTGGTGAGTGGTCAGGCCCGCCGGAAGCGGCAGGAGCCGCTCGAGTTGAAGTGTAGTGTGATAACTGTGGTGTAAAGGGCTGTTTTTAAATCGATTGCAGCCCGAAGGCGCGGGGCATATGCCCGCTGGCGATTAGGCCAATTACCTTCAGGCTGGGTGTTGCATGGCGTATTCATGGCGTGAATCACCCGCCATTCGTTCATGCGGTCAGCGACTGGCGGGTGCGCTCGATCACCGCCTGCAGCGGTTCGGCCCGGTTGTATTGTTCCGGGTAGAGGCGCTCGCTGTGGCAGGCAATGCCATGCTCGTCGACCAGGGTGAAGCTGAAGCTGCCCTTGCGAGGGGCAACGATAAGGCACTTCAGTGGGGCGAAGGCCTGGGAAAGGGTGCCAAAGGCAGCCTGGATCTGTTGATGGTTACTCATATTGTTGGATGTTCCTGCGTAAGACACGGTGTTTGATCCGTGCACAATAGAAACGTTCCAGTGACGTCTTTATTAAGGAGACGCAGAACCTGACTGGAACAGGGCAGCCAGAGGGGCGCATGCAATAGGTGGGCGCTGGGCTGACTGGTAGGTACGACAGAAGGCAGGCAGCACACCGACACCAGGGTTCTGGGCGTCGGGGAAGATCCTGATCAATCTGAAACGTGATTCGTGCTGGGCAAGGTCTGCCGAGTGAATCATCGAATGGGCCGGTCCCGATGGGGCAGCGTCTGCTCGGTGTCGAGCACAGTGCTGCAGGGACTGAGTGGCCAGAATGACTTCAGCTGGGTACTAACGGGGCGCAACCCTACACGAACTTTTCGGGGTTGGCAAGCTTTTGGCTTTTCTGGCGGGAAGCCGATCATTATGTCGTCAATCGTGCCTGCTGTGAAGAGGGGGAAATGCCCGGCCAATTGCCCGCTTGTCCCGTTTTCGTGCACTGCGATGCCGTTTGTTGGTGCAGTTGTACACACTCGGCTGAACAGTTGTAACCCTCCTGCAACATCCTGTGGACGGCTCGCCAATGACTTGACTGGGGGCTTAAGTCAATGAAAAAAAACACTAATTTTTGCTGGTGAAAAAATCGACAGTTTGACTGAAAGCCCCATTTCACAGGGGTTTGCGGGCTGCCTCAAGGGGTTGTCCACCGAGTTATCCACAGGTTCTGTGGATTGTCCCGGGCGCTTGCTCTAGTACGGGCGTGCCAGCTGTTTCATCGATTGTCCGACAATTGGTGGGTGAGGGTGGCATGCGCATTTTCCCTGGGAAAACGTCAAGAAAAAATCATGGAAAAAAATGTCGATCAGCCGAAAGTCGCTCGGGCCAGTCCGCAAAAAATGGAGTAGAGTGGCGCGCCTCTCGAGTCACCCTTGCTGTTGGTCATGAAGCTTCGCGGTAAACACCTCGCCAGTCCTGATGCCTCGTCATCGCTGCCTTCCCCCAAGCGCTTTTCCCTGAAAGTGGCCCTGTGGCTGCTCGACAGCCCGCGTCTGGGCGACAAGCCCAGCGTCAAGCACCTGGCCGGGCGCATGCTCAAGCAGCCGGCGCGCCAGGGCGTGGTGGTGGCCCAGAGCCGCCTGGGGCAGATGCTTTGCCGCGATTGCGGCAATGCCCGCGACCGGCGCATCGGCCATGAGCTGCTGCGCCAGGCGGCCCGCGCCGGTGATCGCCGGGCCCAGTTGGAATATGGGCGGTTGTGTCAGGCCCAGGAGCCGGAGCAGGCCCGCTATTGGCTGGAGCTGGCGGCGGGGCAGGGCTCGCAGGAGGCGCGGCGGTTGTTGCGCCAGTGGTTTAGTTGTTAGCCGGATATCAATTTTCGCGTTCCCCCCTGTAGGAGCGGCCTTGTGCCGCGAAAGGGCCGTGCAACGGCCCCGACGATCTTTGCGTCAACGCTGAACCTCGGGGCCGTTAGACGGCCCTTTCGCGGCACAAGGCCGCTCCTACAGGGGGCACCGACCAGGCAGCCCCGCCACCAGGCTGATAAGCTGCGCAGCATTCGTCAATGTTCGATCGGGGTAAGCATGACAGTGGATCTGACCAGCATTCTGCTGGGCTTGGTGGCGGGCGCCGTGCCCTGCCTGGGCTGGGTCATGCAGGTGCAGCGCGGCCAGGGCGCGCGCAAGGCCGAGCAGGCCTTGCTCGAAGAACGCCTGAATGCCGCCCAGCTGACCCAGGCCGGCCTGCAGGCGCAGCTGGAGGCCAGCCGCGACGAGATCAGCGACCTCAGCGAGGCCAACACCGTCAAGCAGACCCAGCTGGCCGCCCAGGGGCGGGAACTGGAACTGCTGCAGGTCGACCGCGACAACGCCCGTGACGCCGCCCATGCCTGGCACCTCGAGCGCGCCAACCGTGAGGCCGAGCTGCGCCGTCTGGAAGCCCAGACTGCGCGCCTGGAGGCCGAGCTGCGCGAGCAGCAGGAGAGCCACCAGCAACGCCTCGAGGACTTGCAGGAAGCCCGCGACACCCTGCGCGCGCAGTTCGCCGACATGGCCACCAAGATCTTCGACGAGCGCGAGCAACGCTTCGCCCAGACCAGCCAGCAGCACCTGGGCCAATTGCTCGACCCGCTCAAGGAGCGTATCCAGGCGTTCGAGAAGCGCGTCGAGGAAAGCTACCAGCAGGAGGCCCGCGAGCGCTTCTCCCTGGGCAAGGAACTCGAGCGCCTGCAGCAGCTCAACCTGCGCCTGTCCGACGAGGCCACCAACCTCACCCAGGCGCTCAAGGGCCAGAAGACCCAGGGCAACTGGGGCGAGCTGATCCTGGAGCGGGTGCTGGAGCACGCGGGCCTGGAGAAGGGCCGCGAGTACCAGACCCAGGTCAGCCTGCGCAGCGCCGATGGCGAGCGCTTCCAGCCCGATGTGCTGATCATGCTGCCGGGCGACAAGCAGGTGGTGGTGGACGCCAAGGTCAGCCTGACGGCCTACCAGCAGTTCGTCGGCAACAACGACGAAGCCGCGCTCAAGCAGCACGTGCAGTCGCTGCGCAACCACGTCAAGGGCTTGTCGAGCAAGGACTACAACCGCCTGGAAGGCCTGCACAGCCTCGACTTCGTGCTGCTGTTCGTGCCTATCGAGGCGGCCTTCTCGGCGGCACTGCAGGCCGAGCCCAACCTGTTCCAGGAGGCCTTCGACCGGCAGATCGTCATCGTCAGCCCGACCACCTTGCTCGCCACCCTGCGGGTGATCGACAGCTTGTGGAAGCAGGAACGCCAGGGGCAGAACGCCCGGGAGATCGCCGAGCGCGCCGGCTGGCTGTACGACAAGTTCGTGCTGTTCATCCAGGACCTGGACGAGCTCGGCGCACGCCTGGCCCAGGTGGACAAGGCCTACGCCGCAGCGCGCAACAAACTGTGCGAGGGGCGCGGCAACCTGGTCAGCCGCAGCGAGCAGCTCAAGCTGCTCGGTGCCCGGGCCAGCAAGAGCCTGCCGGCCGATTTGATCGAGCGCGCCCTGAGCGACGAGGCGCTTACTGAACCAGGCTCAGATGCCGATTGAGCAGGGCGCGCAGGGCCGCCGGCTTGACCGGCTTGGCCAGGTAGTCGAGGCCCGCGGCATGCACCAGGGCGATGGTCTCGTTGCGTCCGTCGGCGCTGATCACCACGCCGGGCACCGGCTCGCCCAGGCGCGCCCGTAGCCAGCCCATCAGCCCGGTGCCGGTCTCGCCGTCATCCAGGTGGTAGTCCACCAGTGCCAGGTGCGGGCGCAGGCCCTTGCCGAGCAGGGCCTCGCATTCGGCCTGGTTGCGCGCGGTCCACACCTGGCAGCCCCAGCGGCTGAGCAGGCTGTTCATGCCGATCAGGATGCTGTCCTCGTTGTCCACGCACAGCACCTGCAGCCCGGCCAGGGGTTGCCCGGCCTGCTCCACGGGGGCGGGCGTCGCGGGCGCGGGGCTGTGGGCGATGGGCACGCTGACGCGGAACACGCTGCCCTTGCCCGGCCAGGAGCGTACCTCCAGCGGATGCCCGAGCACCCGGCACAGGCCGTCGGCGATCGCCAGGCCCAGGCCCAGGCCCTTCTCGGCGCGGGTCTGGTGGCTGTCCAGGCGCTTGAACTCCTGGAAGATCACCTGCAGCTTGTCGTCGGCGATGCCCGGGCCGCGGTCCCACACCTCCAGCCACAGGCGTCCGCCCTGGCGCCGCGCACCCAGCAGCAGCGGGCTCTTGCCGTAGCGAAGGGCGTTGGTGAGGAAGTTCTGCAGCACCCGGCGCAGCAGTTTCATGTCGCTGTCCACCCGCAGGCGGCTGCCGCGCAGGCGGAACTCCAGGCCTTTCTCGGCGGCCAGCACCTTGAACTCGGCGCCGAGGGTGTCGAACAGCTCGTTGAGGGCAAAGGGCTTGATGTCGGGGGTGACCTTGCCGTTCTCCAGGCGCGAAATGTCGAGCAGGTCGCTGATCAGCTCTTCGGCCGAGCGCAACGAGCTGTCCATGTGCTGCACCAGTTGCCGGGCCTCGTCGTTCATGGCCTCGGCCTGCTGCGACAGGGCGGCGGAGAACAGCCGGGCGGCGTTGAGCGGCTGCATCAGGTCGTGGCTGACGGCGGCGAGGAAGCGGGTCTTGGACTGGCTGACCGCCTCGGCGCGGCTCTTGGCCTCGGTCAGCGCCTGGTTGAGCTGCGACAGTTCGTGGGTGCGCTCGGCGACGCGCTGCTCCAGGCCCTCGTTGGAGTCGCGCAGGGCCTGCTCGGCCTCGCGGAACGGGGTGATGTCGGTGAAGCTCATGACGAAGCCGCCGCCGGGCATGGGGTTGCCGATCAGCTCGATCACCCGGCCATTGGGGAACAGCCGTTCGGAGGAGTGGGCGCGCCCCTGGCGCATCCAGTGCAGGCGCCGCGCCACATGCACCTGGGCCTCGCCCGGCCCGCACAAGCCGCGCTCGGCGTTGTAGCGGATGATGTCGGCAATCGGCCGGCCGACGCTGATCAGCCCGTCGGGGTAGTTGAACAGCTCCAGGTAGCGGCGGTTCCAGGCTACCAGGCGCAGGTTCTGGTCGACTACGCTGATGCCCTGGTTGATGTTCTCGATGGCGCCCTGCAACAGCGCGCGGTTGAACTGCAGCACCTCGCTGGCTTCGTCGGCGATGCGCACCACGTCCTCGAGCTGCATGTCGCGGCCTTCGATGGCGGCCTTGACCACGGCGCGGGTCGAGGAGGTGCCGAGTACGCCGGCCAGCAGCCGTTCGGTGTGCTCGATCCAGTCGCCGTCGGCGTTCTGGTTGGGGTTGAAGCCCTTGCCCTGGCGGTAGGCGAAGCGGATGAAACTTTGCCGGGCGCGCTCCTCGCCGACGAAGCGCGCGGCCAGCTTGAGCAGGTCGTCGATCTGCACCGCCAGCAGGGGTTTGCTGGAGGGGCGGGCGCTGGTCTGCTGGCCGATGAAGCGTCCGGCCTGCCAGTGTTCGGAAACCCGCGTGCGCGACAGGATCGAGACCCAGGCGAACAGGGTGAAGTTGCCCGCCAGCGACAGCACCACGCCCTGGGTGAGCGGGGTGATCGGCAGGTTGAGCGGGTTGCCGTGCAGCCAGGCCAGGCCCGGGAACAGTTGCAGCGACCAGCCCAGGCTGTGGGCGGCGATCGGCAGCACCAGGGTGTAGAACCACAGGAAGATGCCGGCGGCCAGGCCGGCGAACACGCCACGGCGGTTGGCCTGCTTCCAGTACAGCGCGCCGAGCATCGCCGGGGTCAGCTGGGTCACCGCGGCGAAGGCGATCTGGCCGATGGTCGCAAGGCTTGCGGTGGAGCCGAGCAGGCGGTAGCTGACGTAGGCCAGCAGCAGGATGACGACGATGGTCACCCGGCGCACCGAGAGCATCCAGTGGCGGAACACCTCAAAGGGTCGCTCGGCGTTGTTGCGCCGCAGCAGCCAGGGCAGCAGCATGTCGTTGGAGACCATGGTCGACAGCGCCACGGCCTCGACGATGACCATGCCGGTGGCCGCCGAGGCGCCGCCGATGAACGCCAGCAGGGCCAGGCTCGGGTGGGCCTCGGCCAGCGGCAGGCTGATCACGAACGAGTCGGAGATCACCGTGCCCGGCAGCAGCATCTGCCCGGCCAGGGCGATGGGCACCACGAACAGCGCGGCCAGGGCCAGGTACAACGGGAACACCCAGCGCGCCAGGCGCATGTCCTGGGGCTCGATGTTCTCCACCACGGTGACGTGGAACTGCCGTGGCAGGCAGATGATTGCCATCATCGCCACGGCGGTCTGCACCACCATCGACGGCCAGTTGATGGTCTCTTCCCAGTAGTCGCTCAGGTGCACCGACTGCTGGGCCTGGGTGAACAGGTCGTCGAAGCCGTCATACAGGTTGAACACCACGAAGGCGCCCACGGCGAGGAAGGCCAGCAGCTTGACCAGCGACTCGAAGGCGATCGCCAGGACCATGCCGCGGTGGTGCTCGGTGACGTCCAGGCTGCGGGTGCCGAAGACGATGGCGAACAGCGCCAGCACCAGCGACACCACCAGCGCGGTGTCCTGCACCCGGCTGCCGGTGGCATCGGCGTTGGCGCCGATCAACAGGTTCACCCCCAGCACGATGCCCTTGAGCTGCAGGGCGATGTACGGCAGCACGCCGACCAGGCAGATCAGCGCCACCACCACCGCCAGGGTCTGCGACTTGCCGTAGCGGGCGGCGATGAAGTCGGCGATCGAGGTGATGTTCTGCTGCTTGCTGATCAGCACCATCTTCTGCAGCACCCAGGGCGCGAAGATCAGCAGCAGCACCGGCCCCAGGTAGATGGGCAGGAACGCCCAGAGCTGCTCGGCGGCCTGGCCGACCGCGCCGAAGAAGGTCCAGCTGGTGCAGTACACCGCCAGCGACAGGCTGTACACCCAGGCACGCAGGCGCGGCGGCAACGGCGTGCTGCGGCGGTCGCCATAGAAGGCGATGGCGAACATGATGGCCATGTAGGCCAGGGCGACCACGGCGATCAGCCCGCTGGACAACGACATGCAAACTCCGGAGCAAAAATAGAAACGCGGTCCCGATCAATCAGTCTGGCACGCAGGGCGCGGTTCGTCAGCGCCGACCATGGTCGCAGTGGCAGGACGTCGCAGGGCCGCGCGATGGCATCACTCAGGTCGGCGCGTCCCCAGCCAGTAGAACACACCTGCCAGTATCACCGACCCGATCAGCAGATAGAACACCGCCACCGGCACCAGGTGCCCCAGGGCGGCGCCCACCAGCACCGGCCCCAGTGCCGCGCCCAGGTTGCCCAGGTTCTGTGCGCCGTAGTAGATACCGCGCAGGTGCTCCGGAGCGATCAGGTCGATGAACATGTACTCGGCCGGAATCACGATGATCTCGCCCAGGGTGAACACCAGCATCGCCAGGCACCAGGCCAGCGCCGTGCCGGCCAGGGAAAAGCCCAGCAGCCCGGCGACGAACAGGCCCATGCCGGCCATCAGCCACGGCATCAGCCGGCGCCGGTCGATGCGCTTGCCGATCAGGTACTGCAAGGCGATCACCGTCACCGCGTTGGTAGTCACCAGGTAGCCGACCAGCCGCGCCGCCTCGGCGGGGTTGCGGGTCACCACCAGGTACTGCGACAGGTAGGCGGTGAACTGGCCGAACACCACCGCGCTGAGCACACCGCCCAGGGTGAAGCACACCAACCGCCGGTCGCGCAGCAGGCCCAGGGCCACCTGGCCGAAGCCGGCACCGGGCTGTGGCCGGTCCTGGGGCTGCAGGTCGCGAACGCCCAGGCGCTGGTAGGCCAGGCACATGGCGAGGCCGATCAGTGCCGAGACCACGAAGGGCAGGTGGCCGTCCACCTCGATCAGGGCCACGCCGAGCATCGGCCCCACGGCATAGGCGATATTGCTCAGGGTGTACTTGATGGCGAACACCTCGGCGCGCTGCTCCACCGGCAACAGGGCGCAGAAAGCGGCCTTGGCGGCGATGTCGACCAGCGCCAGGGCCAGGTTGATCACCACCAGGCAGAGGAAGAACAGCGCGGCCGAGCGACTGGCGATGGCGCCGACGAAGGCCAGGGCGAACACCAGCAGGCTGGCGATCACCAGGGTATGGTTGCGCACGGTGTCGACCAGGTGTCCGCCGTACAGGCTCAGCAGCGAGGCGACGATCAGCGCGCCGCCGATCACCAGGCCGATACGGCCGACCGAGAGCTGGAAATTGTCGGCCAGGTAGACCACCAGGTAGGGCAGGGTGATCGCTCGGGCCATGGTCAGGGTGAAGGTGGTGAGCAGGAGCAGGCGTACCGGGTTGGGGTAGCGCTTGAGGGCGGTGAGCATCGACAGGTCCTTGTCATTATTGTCATCAGGAAAACCGCGCCAAGCATATTCCAGGGGCTATACGTTTAGCTATATCTGCAAAACAGATAACAGATAGAGAAATTACCCGTTATATAGATATTCTTCGAAGGCATAAGATAAATCCACCTTACACAAGGCCAGGAGACATCCCATGCCATGCACCCAGACCCGCGCCCCCTCGTGGCGCCCGTTGAGCCATCTGGCCCATCCCCGCGAAGTGATCCGCCAGTTCACCCCCAACTGGTTCGCCGCGACCATGGGCACCGGCGTGCTGGCCCTGGCGTTGCACCAGGTGCAGGTGCCAGTGCTGGATACCCTTGCTCAGGGCCTGTGGTGGCTGACCATTGGCCTGTTCATCTTATTCTGCGTCTTGTACGGCGCCCGTTGGGTGATGTTCTTCGACGAGGCGCGGCGGATCTTTGCCCACTCCACCGTGTCGATGTTCTTTGGCACCATTCCCATGGGCCTGGCCACCATCCTCAATGGCGCCCTGGTGTTCGGCCTGGCGCGTTGGGGCGAGGCGGTGGTGCCGTGGGTGGAAATGCTCTGGTGGCTGGACGTGGGCCTGGCGCTGCTGTGCGGCGTGGCCATTCCCTACCTGATGTTCACCCGTCAGGAGCACAGCATCGACCAGATGACCGCGGTGTGGCTGCTGCCGGTGGTGGCGGCGGAAGTCGCCGCCGCCAGTGGCGGTTTGCTGGCGCCGCACCTGGTGGATGCGCACCGGCAGTTCCTGGTGGTGATCACCAGCTATGTGATGTGGGCGGTGTCGTTGCCGGTGGCGTTCAGCATCCTCACCATCCTCATGCTGCGGATGGCCCTGCATAAACTGCCGCCAGCGAACATGGCCGCCTCCAGCTGGCTGGCGCTCGGCCCGATCGGGACCGGCGCGCTGGGCATGCTGGTGCTCGGTGGCGATGCTCCGTCGGTGTTCGCCGCCAATGGCCTGGGTGGCCTCGGCGAGGTGGCCCGTGGGCTGGGGCTGGTGGCCGGCATCGTGCTCTGGGGCGCAGGGCTGTGGTGGTTGCTGACGGCGGTGCTGATCACCCTGCGCTACATGCGCCAGGGCATGCCGTTCAACCTGGGCTGGTGGGGGTTCACCTTCCCCCTGGGGGTGTACTGCCTGGCCACCCTGAAGCTGGCGGCCTGGTTGGGACTCGGTTTCTTCAGCGTGTTTGGCCTGGTACTGGTGGTGGCGCTGGCCTTGCTCTGGGCGGTGGTGGCCAGCCGTACCGTGCAGGGTGCCTGGCGCGGCGAGCTGTTCGTATCGCCGTGTATCGCGCAGCACTGACTTTATTGTGCTTTGTGGGGGGCTTTGTGGGAGCGGGCTTGCCCCGCGATAGGGGCGACAGGCCTTATCGCGGGGCAAGCCCGCTCCCACCGAACCCGCCCTCACAAGTTCCTTGTGCCTATGGACATTCCCGTGCAGATTTGTGGCTTATCACGCTGTACGTGCCTCCAATGACAAAGCCCAACCAGGTACAAGGACGATGAGTCACCCCTCGCAATTCACCCTGCTCGGCAAGCGGCGCTTCCTGCCGTTCTTCATCACCCAGTCGCTGGGCGCCTTCAACGACAACCTGTTCAAGCAGTCGCTGATCCTGGCGATCCTCTACAAGCTGAGCCTGGAAGGCGACCGCTCGATCTGGGTCAACCTCTGCGCCTTGCTGTTCATCCTGCCGTTCTTCCTGTTCTCGGCGCTGGCCGGGCAGTTCGGCGAGAAGTTTGCCAAGGACCGGCTGATCCGCGCGATCAAGCTGGCCGAGATCGTCATCATGGCCATCGGCGCGACCGGTTTCGTTACTCATCACCTGGAGTTGATGCTGGTGGCGCTGTTCGCCATGGGCACCCACTCGGCATTGTTCGGCCCGGTGAAGTACTCGATCCTGCCCCAGGCCCTGCGTGAGGAGGAACTGGTGGGCGGCAACGGCCTGGTGGAGATGGGCACCTTCCTGGCGATCCTGGCCGGGACCATCGGCGCCGGTATGCTGATGTCCTCCAGCCAGTACGCGGTACTGGCTGCCGCCGGGGTGGTGGCCACCGCGGTGCTGGGCTACCTGGCCAGCCGCTGGATCCCCCGCGCCGCCGCCGCCGCGCCACAGATGAAGCTGGACTGGAACATCTTCAAGCAGTCCTGGCTGACCCTGCGCCTGGGCCTGGGCCAGACCCCGGCAGTGTCGCGCTCGATCGTCGGCAACTCGTGGTTCTGGTTCGTCGGCGCCATCTACCTCACGCAGATCCCGGCCTACGCCAAGGACTGGCTGCACGGCGACGAGACCGTGGTGACCCTGGTGCTGACCCTGTTCTCGGTGGGCATCGCCGTCGGTTCGCTACTGTGCGAGCGCCTGAGCGGGCGCAAGGTGGAGATCGGCCTGGTGCCGTTCGGCTCGTTCGGCCTGACCCTGTTCGGCCTGCTCTGGTGGTGGCATTCGGGGGATGTGCCGGTCGGCGCCGTGCCCCATGACTGGCTGGCGTTGCTGGGCATGAGCCAGGCCTGGTGGATCATGCTGTCGATCGTCGGCCTGGGCATCTTCGGCGGCTTCTACATCGTGCCGCTGTACGCCCTGATCCAGGCGCGCACCCCGGAAGACCAGCGGGCCCGGGTGATCGCCGCCAACAACATCCTCAACGCGCTGTTCATGGTGGTGTCGGCGATCATCACCATCGCCCTGTTGAGCCTGGCCAAGCTAAGCATCCCGCAGCTGTTCCTGGTGGTGTCGCTGCTCAATATCGCGGTCAACGCCTACATCTTCCGCATCGTGCCGGAATTCACCATGCGTTTCCTGATCTGGCTGCTCAGCCACTCGATGTACCGGGTCGAGCACCGCGAGCTGCAGCGCATTCCCGACGAGGGCGCAGCGCTGCTGGTGTGCAACCATGTGTCGTTCGTCGATGCGCTGCTGATCGGGGGGGCGATCCGCCGGCCGATCCGTTTCGTCATGTACTACAAGATCTACAACCTGCCGGTGCTCAATTTCGTGTTCCGCACCGCCGGCGCCATTCCCATCGCTGGGCGCGGCGAGGACGAGGCCACCTACGAGCGCGCCTTCGCCCGTATCGCCCGGTACCTGGCCGACGGCGAGCTGGTATGCATCTTCCCCGAAGGCAAACTGAGTTCGGACGGTGAGATCGATGTGTTCAAGGGCGGGGTGAACCGCATCCTGCAGGAGACGCCGGTGCCGGTGATTCCGCTGGCGTTGCAGGGGCTGTGGGGCAGTTTCTTCAGTCGCGACCCGAACAAGGGCTTCTTCAAGCGCCTGTGGTCGCGGGTGACCCTGGTGGCCGGCGCCGCCATCCCGGTGGAGGCGGCGCAGCCCGAGGCGCTGCGCGAGCAGGTGAGCCTGCTGCGCGGCGACGTTCGCTAAGGGAAACGCAGGAAGGTCAGCTGGCGCTGACCTTCAGGCCGACCAGGCCGGTGATGATCAGGGCGACACTGGCCAGGCGGATCAGCGCCATGGATTCGCCGAACAGGATGATCCCTGCGATCACCGTGCCGACCGCGCCGACGCCGGTCCAGATGGCGTAGGCGGTGCCCAGCGGCAGTTCCTTCATGGCCAGGCCCAGCAGGCCGAGGCTGATGACCATGGCACCGACGGTGAGGATGGTGGGCATGGGGCGGGTGAAGCCGTCGGTGTACTTGAGGCCGACAGCCCAGCCGACTTCGAACAGGCCGGCGAAGAACAGGATGATCCAGGACATGGTGAGTCTCCATCGATTCAATGATGGGGCCGTCCCCGGTATGTTCACGCACAGCGTCGTGAGGCCGTCCTCACAGTGCGCACTATACTGCACATTTGTGGCGGGAGAGGCAAGTGTGACGGATCAATGGTGCCTGTGCCGGCCTCTTCGCGGGTAAACCCGCTCCCACAGGATCACCACAGGCTTGATGCTACGCAATACCTGTGGGAGCGGGTTTACCCGCGAAAGGGCCGGTTCAAGACCAGCTCAGAATCGGCCAGCCATTGATCTGCGCATGCTCGCGCAGCACCGGGTCCGGGTTCACCACGTGCGGGTGATCGACCTTCAGCAGCAGCGGCAGGTCGTTGCGTGAATCCGAGTAGAAACTCGCGCCCTCCAGGTTCTCCTGCTCCTGGTCCAGCCACTCCAGCAAACGGGTGATCTTGCCCTCGCGGTAGGTGAGCACGCCGTGGGTCTTGCCGGTGAACACGCCGTTGACCGCCTCCAGCTCGATGGCCAGGTACTCGTCGACACCCAGGCGCGCCGCGATCGGCCCGACCAGGTGGGTGCCGCTGGCCGAGATGATCAGGATCCGGTCACCGCGCTTGCGGTGTTCGGCGATGCAGCGGCAGGCGTCGCCGTAGATGATCGGCTCGATCACGTCCTCCACCCAGGGCTCGACCAGATGCTCCACCTCTTCCAGGGTACGTCCGGCGATGGGCTCCAGGCTGAAGGCCATGTAGTCCTCCATGGCCAGGTGGCCCTTGCCGTAGGCTTCCATCAGCTCATGGTCGCGCTTGAGGAAGGATTTGCCGTCCACCCAGCCCAGCCGGGCCATCTGCTCGCTCCACAGCGACGCGCAGTCACCGTGGATCAGGGTTTCGTCCAGATCGAAGATTGCCAGTGCCATGCGTTGCTTCTCCTTAGGCCACTTCCCGTAGCGCCGTGGGGTCGATCGACAAGGATACCCGCTGGCCGTCTGCGTGCAGGTCGGCCGCGCAGCGGTTGAGCACGTCCACCACCAGCTCGACGTCGCGCACCCGTACCCGGTAGCGGATGACGTTGCCCAGCAGGCTGTGGCTGCGGATCTCGCCGTCCAGTTCGCCGTTCAGGCCCAGGGTGATGGACTCCGGGCGGATCGCCAGGCGACCGCTGACCGGGCGTTGCAGCAGGCGGCTGGCGCTGTCGGCGTCGAGCAGGTTGTAGTTGCCGATGAAACCCGCGGCGAACAGGTCCACGGGCGCGGTGTAGAGGGTCTCGGCATCGCCGCTCTGGACGATGCGGCCCTGGTTCATCAGGACGATGCGGTCCGACATGGTCAGCGCCTCTTCCTGGTCGTGGGTGACGAAGATGGTGGTCAGCCCCAGCTCGCGCTGGATGGCGCGGATCTGTTCGCGCAGGTGCTTGCGGATGCGCGCATCCAGCGCCGACAGCGGCTCGTCGAGCAGCAGCAGGCGCGGGCGGGTGACCAGCGAGCGAGCCAGGGCCACACGCTGGCACTGGCCACCGGACAGCTGGTGCGGGTAGCGTCCGGCGAAGCTGCCGAGTTCGACCAGATCGAGTACTTCACGCACCCGCGCCTGGCTTTCGTCGGCCTTGACCTTCTGCATGCGCAGGCCGAAGGCGACGTTCTGTTCCACGGTCATGTTGGGGAACAGCGCGTAGCTCTGGAACACCATGCCGATGCCGCGCTTCTGCGGGCTCACTGGCACGATGTCCTGGCCGTCGAGCAGGATCCGCCCGCTGTCCACCGGGGTCAGCCCGGCGATGCAGCGCAGCAGCGTGGACTTGCCGCAGCCCGACGGGCCAAGCAGGGTGACGAATTCGCCGCGCTCGATCTGGCAGTCGATGTTCTCGAACACCGGGCTGCCGGCGTAGCTCTTTTGCAGTTTCTGTACGCTGACGAAGCTCATGTCAGGTCTTGTCCTTGTTCAGGCGGTTGGCGACCCAGGTCAGTACCAGCACGAAGGCGAAGTAGGAGATGACCAGCGCGCTGTTGAAGTGGCCGCTGCTGTTGCGCATGTTGTTCAGGTACACCTGCAGGGTCTCGTAGCGGGTGCCCACCAGCAGGTTGGCGAACACGAACTCGCCGAACAGGAACGAGAACGACAGCAGCAGCGCCACCATCAGGCCCTTGCGCAGGTTGGGCAGCACCACCAGGAACGCCGCCTGCCAGGTGCTGGCGCCGAGCAGCTGGGCGGCGTCCATCAGGTCGCGCAGGTTGATGGCCTGCAGGTTGTTGGTGATGGCCCGGTACATGAACGGCAGGGCGATGGTGAAGTAGCAGCCGATCAGGATCCACGGGGTGCCGACCATGGCCATTGGCCCGCTGCCGTACAGCTGCAGCAAGCCCACCGACGACACCACCGGCGGCACGGCGAACGGCAGCAGGATGAGGATGTTCATCAGTGCGTCGAGCTTGGGGAAGTGGTAGTGGACCACGAACAGCAACGGCAGGATCAGCAGCACCGACAGCAGCAGCGCGCCGACGCACACCAGCAGCGACTGGCCGAAGGCGGCGAGAAAGCGCGGCTCGCTCCACAGCGCGAGGTACCACTTGAAGGTCAGCCCGCTGGGCAGCAGGGTCGCTGACCAGCTGGTGGCCAGCGAGTAGAGCAGGGTGCCGGCCAGCGGCAGCAGCAGGATGAGGAACAGCAGGTACACCACCACTCGGTGGTAGAGCCCGCCGGCGTTGTTTTCAGCGCGCATGGTAGCTCCTCTTGAGCAGCCATTGATGGACCACCGTGACCACGGTCATCAACCCCACCAGCACCATCGCCAGGGCGCTGGCCAGGTTCGGGTCGAGGCTGATGTCGCCGGCCACCAGGCCCGCGATGCGGATCGGCAGCACGTTGAAGTTGCCGGTGGTCAGGGCGTAGACGGTGGCGTAGGCGCCCAGGGCGTTGGCCAGCAGGATGACGAAGGTGCCGAGCAGCGCCGGGGTGAGCACCGGCAGGCCGATATGCCGCCAGAACTGCCAGTGGCTGGCGCCGAGCAGTGCGGCGGACTCGCGCCAGTCCTCGCGCAGGGCGTCGAAGGCCGGGTAGAGCAGCAGCACGCCGAGGGGGATCTGGAAGTAGGTGTACACCAGGATCAGGCCGGTCTTGGAATAGATGCTGAAGTCACCGAGCAGGCCCATCTGCTTGAGCAGCAGGGTGAGCGCGCCATTGAAACCGAGCAGGATGATGAAGGCGAACGCCAGGGGCACGCCGGCGAAGTTGCTGGTCATGTTGGCGAAGGCGCTGACGAAGTCGCGCAGCTTCGAGTCGACCCGGCGCAGCGAATAGGCGCCCAGGGTGGCGATGACGATGCCGCACAGGCTCGACCAGAAGCTGATCTCCAGGCTGCGTTGCAGCGCCTGCAGGTAGAACTTCGAGGCGAAGATCTTGCTGAAGTTGGCCAGGCCCCAGCCGCTCTCGCTCTGCAGGCTGTTGAGGGCGACCCAGGCCAGCGGCGCGACCTGGAAGATGATGAAGAACACGGCGAACGGCAGCAGGCAGAGCAGGGCCAGGTAGCGGCCGCGATGGCTTGCATTCACTTGAGCAGCTCCCGGCAGACCGGTTTGTCGTGGGCGGCGCCGAGCAGCTCGCAGATCGTGCCACACAGCTCGGTCTGCAACGGCTTGGCCGCGGGGTCGAGGCTGAACGCCTCGCCGAACACGAACAGCGGCACTTCGCGTTCCTCGGCCAGCAAGCCGTTGTGCGAGCGGTCGTTGTTCATGCCGTGGTCGGCGGTGACCAGCACCTGGTAGCCCTCTTCGAGCCAGCGCGGCAGGTAGTCGGCCAGGAGGATGTCGGCGTTGCGCGCGGCGTTGCGGTACTGGCTGCTGTCCAGGCCGTGACGGTGGCCGGCGTCGTCAATGTTCATCGGGTGCACCAGCAGGAAGTTCGGCGCATGGCGGCGGCGCAGGTATTCGGCGTCGGCCAGCAGGTGCGAGTCGGGGTAATGGTCGGCGTAGTAGAACAGGCCGTGCTGGATCGGCAGCTTCGGCGCGTGGGTATGGCGGTCGCGCAGCGGGTCGAAGGGCGAGCGGTTGTACAGCTCGCTCATCCAGTGATAGGCCGCAGCGGCAGTGCCCAGGCCAGCCTCGCGGGCGTAGTGGAACACGCTGCGCTGGTTGGACAGGCGATTGACGTTGTTATGCACGATGCCGCTGTCGATCGGCGGCACGCCGGTGAGGATGCATTCGTACAGCGGTCGCGACAGCGACGGCAGTTCGCATTCAAGCCGGTACAGCGCGGCGCGGTCGGCCTCGACGTAGGCGTGCAGGTGGCCCATGGCGTGGTGCGCGACCTGGTGGTTGAGGCCGTCGAGCAGGACCAGGATGACGTTGTGTTGCATGTTGGCTCCAGGGAAACGAGGCTTCGTGGGAGCGGGCTTGCCCCGCGATGGCGATCGCGGGGCAAGCCCGCTCCCACGAGGATGATGGCGTTTATTCCATCTCGATGATCACCTGCTCCTGCCACTTCTGCGGCAGGGCCTTGGAGGTCGCTTCCCAGGCTTCGGCGTTCTTGATCGGCTGGGCGGCCTTGTACTGCTCGTTCGGCAGCAGCTTGGCCTGCACATCCGCTGGCAGTTTCAGGTGCTCGGCGCGGATTGGCCGGGCGTGACCGATGGCCAGGTTGGTCTGCCCGGCGTCGCTGAAGATGTACTCACGGGCAAGCTTCGCCGCATTTGGGTGCTTGGCGTACTTGTTGATGATGGTGGTGTAGCCGGAGGTGATCGAACCGTCCGATGGGATCAGCACCTCGAAGCGTTTCGGGTCGATCTGGTCGCGGTAGCTCAGGCCGTTGAAGTCCCACACCACGCCGACTTCCACCTCGCCCTTCTCGAGGGTCTGGATGGTCGGGTTGGCCAGCGACAGGCGCTTTTGCTGGGCCAGCTTGGTGAACAGCTGCAGGCCCGGCTCGATGTTGCTCTCGTCGCCCTTGTAGGCGATGGCGGCGGCGAGCACGCCATTGGCGGCCTGGGCGGCGGTGCCGACGTCACCGATGGCGACCTTGTACTTGCCCTTTTCCAGGTCGTGCCAGGTGGTCGGGCGTTCGCCTTCCTTGACCAGATCCTTGTTGATGATGAAGGCGATGGTGCCGGTGTAGGCCAGCGCCCAGTGGCCGTCCTGGTCCTTGGCCCACGCCGGCACCTGGTCCCAGGTGCTGGGCTTGTAGGCCTGGGTGACGCCCTTGGCGACCGCGATCGGGCCGAAGGCGGCGCCGACATCGCCGATATCGGCGCTGGCGTTGTCCTTCTCGGCGTCGAACTTGGCGATCTCCTGGGCCGAGCTCATGTCGGTGTCGCTGTGCTTGAGGCCGTATTTTTTCGCCAGGTCTTCCCAGGTGCCTTTCCAGTTGGCCCAGGCATCGGGCATGCCCACGCTGTTGACGGTGCCTTCCTTGCGGGCGGCGTCTTCAAGGGCCTTGAGGTCCTGGGCCATGGCCGAGGTGCAAAAAGCGATGGCCGAACCGAGCAGTGACGCCATGAACAACTTTTTCATCCGAAGCTCCTTTGGTGGGTGCCTTGCATTCGTTGTTATGAACAGAAGCGGTGCTTGCGAACCCTTGGTCTAGGTCAGCAAACCTTGAGCCAAGGTAGGCCTGTTGCGTGACAGTTTGATGTAAGGAGAGGGCGTGGGTGGCAGGCCGATGGCTCTGGGAATACAGCGTAGACCACATCGAAAGCCTTGAATCGCGTGGCCTGGCCCGGATCTGGCAAGTCCCTGTACGAGGCTTTGTCACAGGATGTTCATCAGCCTTGCCTAGGCTTGTAGCCATCGCCACATGCCCCTTTATGGGGCTGGACTAGTCCAGATAGGTAACCTTTGATGCAAGCGACGCCACCGCGCGCGGTAACAGCCATCTGCCATGCCCTGCAGGAGCAGATCGAACACGGCCTGCTGGCTCCCGGCGGCAAGCTGCCGGCCGAGCGCAGGCTCAGCGAAGTGTTCGACACCACGCGCATCACCCTGCGCGAGGCGCTGGTGCAGCTGGAGGCCCAGGGCCTGATCTATCGCGAGGAGCGCCGTGGCTGGTTCGTCGCGCCCGAGCGGCTGACCTACGACCTGATCGAGCGCAGCCACTTCCATGCGATGGTGCGCGACCAGGGGCGGGTGCCGAGCACCGAGTTGCTGTCGGCGCGCCTGCAGCCGGCCTCGGCGGCGATCTGCGCGCGCCTGCGCCTGTCGGCGTTGTCCAGCGTGGTGCGGATCTGCCGTCTGCGCCGCATCGACGGGCGTGCGGTGCTGTATGCCGAGCACTATCTCAACCCGCGCTACTTCCCGGGGATCCTCGAGCTGGACCTGGCGCGGTCGCTGACCGAGATCTATGCGCGGGAATATGCCATTCACTATGGAAAGGTGTGCTTCGAGATCCTGCCGACCGCGTTGCCGGTGGCGGCGGCGGGGGCGCTGAAGGTTTCGGCGGGCAGCCCGGGTTTGCACATCACCCGGGTCAACAGCGACCAGCATGGGCATCTGATCGACTGTGACCTGGAATATTGGCGGCACGACGCGATCCGCATCCGTGCCCAGGCGGGATAAGGTGCTGGATTCTTCGCGGGTAAACCTGCTCCCACAGGGACCCCACAATTTTCGAATGTGTGGCAATCCTGTGGGAGCGGGTTTACCCGCGAAAGGGCCCTAACTGGAGGACCCGGTTTCCGCCATCTGGCCCCCTCCGGCCGTCACCACCTGCACCGACAACCTTGGCGTCGCCAGATCCAGCCCCGCCTCGTCCAGCTGCCTTTTCAGCGCCAGGTTGAACGCCCGCGACACCTCCCACTGCTTGATCGGCGCGGTCTTGAACCGCGCCCGCAGGATCGCCGAGCCCGACTCGAAGCTCTCCACCCCCTGAAGCTCCAGCGGCGACCAGATGTTGCGGCGCATCAGCGGGTCGTTGCGCAGCTTTTGGCCCACTTCGCGGATCAGCGTGATGGCCTGGTCGATGTTCATGCTGTGCGGGATGGCCACGCGGAAGATCGCATAGCCGAACTCCCGCGAGTAGTTCTTGATGCTCTTGATCTCGCTGAACGGGATGGTGTGCACGATGCCGTCGATGTCGCGCAGGCGCACGGTGCGGATGGTCAGGCCCTCGACCGTGCCCAGGTGGCCGCCGACGTCGACGTAGTCGTCGATCGCCAGCGAGTCCTCGATGATGATGAACAATCCGGTGATCAGGTCGGCCACCAGCGACTGGGCGCCGAAACCGATGGCCAGGCCGATGACGCCGGCACCGGCCAGCAGCGGGGTGACGTTCATGCCCATGTTGGCCAGGGCGACGATCACCGCGATGATGAAGATCACCACGAACATCACGTTGCGGATCAAGGGCATCATGGTCTGCGCCCGGGCGTTGGCCAGGCCGCGGCGCGAGCGCACCAGGGCATGGTGCACGGCGGTGTCGGCGAGGATCCACACCAGCCAGGCGACGATCAGCGTGCCGGCCAGGCCCAGCAGGCGCAGGCTGACTTCATGGCCGTCGCCCTCGGCGAAGCTGATCATCGAGCGGCCCCAGACGCGCAGGCCCAGTTCGATGAACACCAGCCAGATGAACAAGTGCACCAGCACGTAGCCGAAGTTGCGCAGGCGCTCGGTGTAGACCGCCTGGCGCTTGTTGGCGCGCCTGGGCTTGGCGGCGTGGCGCCGGACCAGGCCGTTGAGCACCATGCACACCACCACCAGCACCGTGCACATCAGCGACTGGCGCAGGGCGGTGCTGGTGTCGCCGGCGGAGACGAAGGTGGCGAACAGCGAGATCGCCACCAGGATCAGCGCCGGGACGTACCAGAAGCTGCCGAGCAGCTCGATGGTGTCGCTCAGGGTGCGCCGGGTCAGGCGCCGAGACAGGGGCTGGTTGCGGATCAGGTGGGCGATCGGGCGGCGAAAGCGCAGGATGAACAGCCCGGTGCACAGCGCGGCGACGACATTGGCCAGGGTGGCCAGGGCATGGGCCAGGTGGCTGCCCAGGGCGGTGGTCAGGCGCGGGTCGCTCATCGCCTCGCCGAACGCGGCGAAGCTGCCGATCAGCCACAGCGGGCGAAATGCCTGGTGGCGCAGGATGTACAGGGCGCGGTGACGGTGCGGGCCGTCGAGCAGCGAGAAGGCGATCACGCAGATCGCCGAGAACAGCGTGCCGACCACCAGCGCGTAGGCCAGCACCATGGCCATCGACTTGCCCAGCGAGGAGGGCAGGGCAAAGCTCAGGTACACGGTGAACACCAGCGCCACCAGCCACGGCCCCAGCTTGCGCAGGGCGAAGCGCACCAGGTCCCAGGTGCGCGGGTGCTGGGGCAGTTCCTCGGTCAGGCCGAAGCGCAGGCGCACGCGGTGGCCGATCCAGTTGAAGGCGTAGGCCAGCAGGCTCCAGACCAGGATCACCCCGGCGAAGCCGAACAGGATCGCCGGCCACTGGTGCACCGGCACCACCAGCGCGGCCAGCTCGTCCTGTGCCTGGTCGATTTCCAGCGACCAGCGCTTGAACGGGCTGGCATCGCCGCTGAACTGCTGCTCGAAGTCATGCAGGGCGCCGCCGATCAGGCCGAGCACGCCCTGTTCGACGGTGGGTTGCGATTGTTTGCTGGCGTCGCGCAGCTTCTTCAGGTCGGCCAGCAGCTTGGCCCGTTGCTGGTCGTTCTCCAGGTTCTTGATCACCTCGTCCAGCGACTTGCCCAGCGGTTCGCTGGCTTCGGGCTGGGCGGGGGGGCTGGAGCCGAGCAGGCCCGGCAGGCCGGCGGCGTGCACCGGGGTGACGAACAACAGGAACAGCAGCGTGATGCAACGCAGGAGGGCTGGCACCGGAAACTCTACCTCAGGTCAAACGTTTGCCCGAGTGTAGTGGTTTACGACGGCAGTTTCTCGAGGATCTTCCAGCAGGTGAGGCCGAAGATGCCGAGGGTACCGATCCACATCATCAGCACGCCGACATTGCGCTCGCGCAGGCTGAAACCGATGGTCAGCAGCATCAGGAACAGGAACACCGGCACGAACAGGGACAGGAAGGGGGATGACATGGACGGCAATCCTTTTGCTGTGGGGCATGTCTTAAGCATAGCGCTTTGCAAGCGCAGCGGATTGATCGGGGGCAGGTGCCCCCTGAATCGCGGGGCAAGTCGCATCGGCGCACCGCCGCTCCCACAGATCCGCGTGGGAGCGGGTTGGCCGTCAGGGCAGTTCGCGACTGCGGTAGAACGCGCTGAGCACTTTCACTAGGTGCGCCAGGTCATGGCTGCCGCACAGCTCGCGGATCGAGTGCATGGCGAAGGTCGGCAGGCCGATGTCGACCGTGCGCACGCCCAGGTGGCTGGCGGTGATCGGGCCGATGGTCGAGCCGCAGCCCATGTCGCTGCGCACCACGAAGCTCTGCACCGGCACTTCCTCGGCCATGCACAGGTGGCGGAAGAACCCGGCGGTTTCGCTGTTGGTGGCGTAGCGCTGGTTGTTGTTGACCTTGATCACCGGGCCTGCGTTGAGCTTGGGGCCGTGGTTGCCGTCGTGCTTGTCGGCGTAGTTGGGGTGCACGCCGTGGGCGTTGTCGGCCGAGACCATCAGCGAGCGCTGGATGGTGCGCACGTAGTCGTCGCCCTCGGGCAGCAGGCGCTGCAGGGTCTGCTCGAGCATCGGGCCGTCGGCGCCGCAGGCCGAGCACGAGCCGACTTCCTCGTGGTCGTTGCACACCAGCACGCAGGTCTCGTCGCTGTCGGCGCCCAGCAGCGCCTGCAAGCCGGCGTAGCACGACAAGAGGTTGTCCAGGCGGGCGGCGGCGATGAAGTCGCCGTTCAGGCCAATCAACGCGGCGTCCTGGGTGTCGTAGAAGCTCAGCTCGTAGTCGAGCACCACGTCGGCGTTGAGGTCGTGCTCGCGGGCCAGCTGCTCGGTGAGCAGGGCGCGGAAGTCGACGCGCTCGTCGCCGGCCACCTGGGCCAGGATCGGTGGCAGCTCGGTCTGCGGGTTGATCTGCCAGCCTTCGTTGGCGGTGCGGTTGAGGTGGATCGCCAGGTTCGGGATCACCGCGATCGGCAGCTTGAAGTCGATCAGCTGGCTCTCGACCTTGCCATCACGGCGGAAGGTGACCCGGCCGGCCAGCGACAGGTCGCGGTCGAACCAGGGGGCGAGCAGGGCGCCGCCGTACACTTCCACGCCCAGTTGCAGGAAACCCTGGCGTTGCAGCTCGGGCTGCGGCTTGACCCGCAGGCACGGGCTGTCGGTGTGGGCGCCGACCATGCGGATGCCGCCCAGCAGCGGGGAGAGCTTGCCGAGCTTGATGGCGATGATCGAGGAATCGTTGCGGGTCACGTAGTAGCGACCACCGGGCACGGTGGCCCAGCTGTCGCGTTCGTCCAGGCGCTGGTAGCCGGCGGCCTCGAGGCGCTGCGCGAGGCTGGCGGTGGCATGGAAGGGCGTCGGGGAGGCCTTGAGGAATTCGATCAGGCCGGCATTCAGGGCATCGCGCATAAGTCACTCCAGACAGCAGTGGCGCGAGTTTAGCGTAAATACTCGAAAATTTGTGTCGGCGCTATCGCGGGGCAAGCCCGCTCCCACAGGTACCGCGCAGATTTCAAGTTAGGCACTCTCCCGTGGGAGCGGGTTTACCCGCGAAGAATCCAGCGCCGATGGATCAGAACGGTGCCGGACACTCGAACTTCAACCGCTCGCCCGAAACCGGATGGGTAAAGCTCAGCATCGACGCATGCAGGCACAGCCGTTCATGGGCCGCCAGCGCCTCGGGGTTGGCGTAAAGCCGGTCGCCCAGCAGCGGGTGGCCGATCGACAGCATGTGCACACGCAACTGGTGCGAGCGCCCGGTGATCGGTGTCAGCTCGACCCGGCAATGATCGGCGCAGCGTTCGACGATGCGCCAGAAGGTCAGGGCGTGCTTGCCCTGTTCGTGGTCGACCACATGGCGCGGCTTGGTCGGCGGGTCGTAGCGCAGCGGCAGGTCGATGCTGCCGCTGTCCAGGGTCGGTTGGCCCCAGCACAGCGCGGTATAGGCCTTTTCCGTCTCGCGGTCGTGGAACTGGCGCGACAGTTCGCGGTGGCTGTCGGCGTCGCGGGCGAGCAGGATGATCCCCGAGGTTTCCCAGTCCAGGCGGTGGACGATCAGGGCGTCGGGGTAGCCGTTTTCCTGCAGGCGGGTGATCAGGCAGTCCTTGTTGTCCTCGGCGCGGCCCGGCACCGACAGCAGCAGGGTCGGTTTGTTGATCACCAGGATAGCGGCGTCTTCGTGAAGGATCTGGATGTTCGACAGCGGCATTGCAGGTTCTCTTTGCGTATGGAAACCACTGGGGCCGCGTTGCGGCCCTTTCGCGGCACAAGGCCGCTCCTACAGGGGTTACGCAATCCCTGTAGGAGCGGCCTTGTGCCGCGAAAGGGCTGCAAAGCAGCCCCAGGATCGGCCCGAAGGCGCTGGATCAGCGCTCGGGCAGGGTGATGTTCAGCTCGAGGATCGAGCAGCTGCCCTGGTTCTCCAGCGCCACCTGCACATCGTCGTTGCCGATGTTGACGTACTTGCGGATCACCTCGACCAGCTCCTTCTGCAGGGCGGGCAGGTAGTCCGGGGTGCTGCGCTGGCCGCGCTCGTGCGCCACGATGATCTGTAGACGCTCTTTCGCTACCGACGCGCTGGTCTGTTTCTGTCTGCCACGAAAGAAGTCAAAAAGGTTCATGGTTTACTTGCCTCCAAACAGACGCGCGAAGAATCCTTGCTTCTGCACGTCAATGAACCGCAGGGGCTTCTCTTTGCCCAGCAGACGGTCGACGGTGTCACTGTACGCCTGGCCGGCATCGCTCTGGTCGTCAAGGATGACCGGGATGCCCTGGTTGGAGGCCTTGAGAACGGCTTGCGACTCGGGAATCACACCCTTGAGCTTGATCGCCAGGATCTCTTCGACGTCGGCGATGCTGAGCATTTCGCCCTTCTCGACGCGCTCGGGGTGGTAACGGGTGATCAGCAGGTGTTCCTTGATCGGCTCCTCGCCGTTCTCGGAGCGGCGCGACTTGCTCGACAGGATGCCCAGCATGCGGTCGGAGTCGCGTACCGAGGAGACCTCGGGGTTGGTCACGACGATGGCTTCGTCGGCGAAGTACATCGCCAGGTGCGCGCCTTTCTCGATACCGGCCGGCGAGTCGCAGATGACGTAGTCGAACTGTTCTTTCAACTCCATCAGGACCTTTTCCACGCCTTCCTGGGTCAGGGCGTCCTTGTCGCGGGTCTGGCTGGCGGCCAGCACGAACAGGTTCTCCAGGCGCTTGTCCTTGATCAGGGCCTGCTGCAGGTTGGCCTCGCCGTTGACCACGTTGACGAAGTCGTACACCACGCGGCGCTCGCAGCCCATGATCAGGTCGAGGTTACGCAGGCCGACGTCGAAGTCGACGATGACAGTCTTGTAGCCGCGCAGTGCGAGGCCGGTACCGATGGCGGCGCTGGTAGTGGTCTTGCCCACACCCCCCTTGCCGGAAGTGACGACGAGAATCTTGGCCAAGGTGTTTCACCCCTAAATAAACGGGACGCGGGTCCCTGCAAATACAAAAAACGGCAACGGGAAAAAAGTTGCGCTAAAAATGCCGGCAAGTATCCGTTAAAGACGGGTGATGTTCAACACGTCACCGGACAGGCTGACCTGCACGCCCGAGCCCCACAGCGGGTCGCGGCGCAGGTCCTCGCAGACCTTGTACTGGCCAGCGATGGAGACCATTTCCGCGGTCATCTGCTGGCAGAAGATGCGCGCCTTGGTGTTGCCCTTGATACCGGCCAGGGCGCGGCCGCGCATGGCGCCGTACACATGGATGTTGCCATCGGCGAGAAGTTCCGCGCCGGGGCTTACCGAGCCTGTCACCACCAGGTCGCCGCCCTGGGCGTAGATCTGCTGGCCGCCGCGCACCGGCGAGGTGATGATGCGGGTCGGGCGCACCTCGGGTTCGGCCGGCGCCGCTGGTGGAGCGGGTGCAGGCTCGGGCGTCTTCACTTCCGGCTCGGGTTCCAGCGGGCGTTCGCGGGCCCCGGACGGCGGCAGCACCGGCAGGTCGATGGCGATCGCCGCGGCGATGTCCTCGATGCGGCTGGCACGGATCGCCAGGGTGCGCAGGCCATGATGACGGCAGATGCGCATCAGCCCGGGCAGGTCGATGGCGCCCGAGTCATGGGGCAGCTTGTCCAGGGCCAGCACCAGCGGGGTGTTGCTGAAGAAATTCGGCGCCTGCGCCACCTTCGCCGCCAGCTGGCGGTCGAGGGATTCGAGGTCGTTGCGCGCCAGTTCCAGCACGGTGATGGCAAGCATGCTGCCCTTGAGCTGGAACACGGGGGCGTTGTCGGGTGTCTGGTTGGGGCTCATGGTCTGCATAGACGGCTTGTTGCGAAAAAAGTGCCCTGACTTATAGCGATAAGACCGATTGCCCGCAACCGATGTAGAATGCCGGGCTCATGTCTTGCCGGAAGCTTCAATGGAACGCCCGCGTTTTCGATCCTCTTTCCTCCACCCGCGATTCTGGGGCCTGTGGCTGGGCCTGGGCCTGCTATGGCTGGTCGCCCAGCTGCCGTACCGCGCCCTGCTGGGCCTGGGCCGCGCCCTGGGCGCGGTGATGTACCGGGTGGCCGGCGAGCGCCGGCGCATTGCCGCGCGCAACCTCGAACTGTGTTTCCCCGAACTGTCCGGCGACGAACGGCAACATCTGCTCAAGGAAAACTTCGCCTCCACCGGCATCGCCTTCTTCGAGATGGCCATGAGCTGGTGGTGGCCAAAGGCCCGGCTGGCGCGCCTGGCTCACATCGAAGGCATCGAGCACCTGCAGGCCGCCCAGCGCGAAGGCGAGGGCGCCATCCTCATGGCCGTGCACTTCACCACCCTGGAGATCGGCGCCGCGCTGCTGGGCCAGGCCCATACCATCGACGGCATGTACCGCGAGCACGGCAACGCGGTGTTCGACTTCATCCAGCGCCGCGGCCGCGAGCGCCACAACCCTGATTCGCTGGCCGTGGAGCGCGACGATGTGCGCGGCATGCTCAAGCTGCTGCGCAAGGGCCGGGCGATCTGGTACGCACCGGACCAGGACTACGGCATCAAACAGAGTATCTTCGTGCCGTTGTTTGGCATCCCGGCGGCCACCGTCACCGCCACCACCAAATTCGCCCGGCTGGGCAAGGCCCGGGTGATCCCGTTCACCCAGCGGCGCCTGGAGGACGGCAGCGGCTATCGTCTGGTGGTGCATCCACCGCTCGCGGACTTCCCCGGCGAAACCGAGGAGGCCGACTGCCTGCGCATCAATCAGTGGGTCGAAGGCGTGCTGCGCGAGTGCCCGGAGCAGTACCTGTGGGCGCACCGACGCTTCAAGTCGCGGCCCGAGGGCGAGCCCCGGCTGTACGACAAGAAGAAACGCTGACTGTTGCTATAGCAGGGCCGGCCTCTTCGCGGGTAAACCCGCTCCCACAGGGGGTATGTATATGCTAAGGCCGGCACTGTACCTGTGGGAGCGGGTTTACCCGCGAAGAGGCCAGACCTGTCAACCATGATCCAGGAAGGAAGCATGTCCCCAACCACCGGCCTGATCCTCTCTGGCGGCGGTGCCCGCGCCGCCTACCAGGTCGGCGTGCTGGCCGGCATCGCCGAACTGCTGCCCCCTGGGGCGGTGAACCCCTTCCCGGTGATCGTCGGCACCTCTGCTGGCGCCATCAACGCCGTCAAGCTGGCCAGCGGCGCTACCCGCTTCGCCGAATCGGTGCAGCACCTGACCGCCTTCTGGCAGAACTTTCGCAGCCACCTGGTGCTGCGCAGCGACTGGCCCGGGGTGATCCGCCAGGCCAGCCGCTTCGTTGGCCACAGCCTGCTGGGGCTCGGCGGCCAGGTGCCGGTGGCGCTGCTTGACAGCCGCCCGCTGCGCCGCCTGCTGCATGAGCACCTGGACCTGGACGGCATCGCCCACTCCCTGGCGGCCAATCAGCTGCGCGCCATCGCCGTGACCGCCTTCGGCTACGAGTCCGGCCAGGCGGTGACCTTCTACCAGGGCCGCGACACCATCGAACCCTGGCTGCGCCACCGGCGCATCGGCATGCCCACGCCGCTGACCATCGACCATCTGCTGGCCAGCTCGGCAATCCCGCTGCTGTTCGCGCCAGTGCGCCTGGGCGATGAGTTCTTCGGTGACGGCGCGGTGCGCCAGTCGGCACCGATCAGTCCGGCGCTGCATCTGGGCGCCAGTCGCGTGCTGGTGGTCGGCGTCAGTGGCAACCCCCAGCGCCCGGCACCGCCCTTGCCGACCCAGCGCGTGTTCAGCGGCCAGCAGCCAAGCCTGGCGCAGATCGGTGGGCACATGCTCAACAGCACCTTCATCGACAGCCTCGAGGACGATATCGAGTTGCTGCAGCGGCTCAACCACCTCAGCCACCTGATGCCGGCGCACCTGGACGCCCGGCGCTTGGGGTTGGCGCCGATCGAGGTGCTGGTGGTGGCGCCCAGCCAGCCGCTGGACGAGATTGCCGCCCGTCATCGGCGCGAACTGCCGGCGGCGTTGAGGCTGTTCCTGCGCGGGCCTGGCGCTACCAAGACCAGCGGCGCGGGGGTGCTGAGCTACCTGCTGTTCGAGGCGAGCTATTGCAGTGAGCTGATCGAGCTGGGGCGCAAGGATGCGTTGGCCAAGAAGCGGGAGTTGTGTCAGTTCCTGGGATTGCCCGGCTGACCCTGTAGGAGCCTTGTGCCGCGAAAGGGCCGCAAAGCGGCCCCGGCGATATGTGCTTTGGCTAAGAACCTGGGGCCGCTGCGCGCCCCTTTCGCGGCACAAGGCCGCTCCTACAGGGGATCGGGGTTGCGCTTACTCGGCAATCTGCAACTTGCGCGCCTGGGTATACACGTACCGCAGTTTCTCGTACTCGAACGGCGAGTTGGTCTGCCCGTAGCGGAAGTTGGTGGTGTAGCGCTTGTCCACCGCCCGCAGCACGGTGAGTTCCGGATGGTCACTGGCGGTGTCGGGCACGTTCAGGTAGTTGATCTCCTTTTCCCCCACGTAGTCGACCACCAGCCCGGTGGTATCGCGCAGGTTCGACGGCCCGAGGATCGGCAGCATCAGGTATGGCCCGTCCGGCACCCCGTAGAAGCCCAGGGTCTGGCCGAAGTCCTCGCTCTGGCGGGGCAGGCCCATCTTGGTCGCCGGGTCCCACAGGCCGCCGACACCGATGATGGTGTTGAACATCAGCCGCGCGGTGATTTCCGCTGAACGCTTGGGCTTGAGCTGCAGCACGCTGTTGAACAGGTTGGGCACATCGCCCAGGTTGTTGAAGAAGTTGCTGACCCCGGTACGCACGAAACCGGGGGTGACGTAGCGGTAGCCATCGACCACCGGCAGGAACACCCATTGGTCGAAGCGGTAGTTGAAGTGGTAGATGCGCCGGTTCAGCGACTCCAGCGGGTCGTAGATGTTCAGTGCGGCCAGGGTCGAGCGTTCGAACTCGCGCTGGTCCAGGCCAGGGTTGAACTTGAGCTCGCGCAGCGGATCGACGAAACCGTCGGCCTCCACGGTGAGGGTTTCGGTCTTGTCGGCCTCGACCACGCTGGCACGCGGCGCGACTTCCTCGGCCAGGGCGCAGCCGCTGGCGAGCAGGGCGGTGACGAGCAGCAGTCTGTTAACCACGGAAGAACTCCAGCATGGCGTCGCTGTTGACGCGGTAGTTGAGGTTGCCGCAATGGCCGCCATGGGGGTAGAGCGTCAGCCGTTCGCCGAACACCCGGCGCAGGAAACCGATGTCGCCGGGGCCGAGGATCACGTCGTCGGCGTTGTGCATCACGGCGATCTTGGGGCTGGCGCGCAGGTAGTCCTCCAGCGCGTACAGGCTCACCTGGTCGACCAGTTGCAGCAGGCTGTTGCCGTCTGTGCGCGCTCGCCACATGGGGATCACCTGCTCGGTCAGGTAGCAGTCGAAGTCGCATTGCAGCGCCCGTTTGAAGAAGGGCTCCAGGCTGCTGCCCTCGGTGATCGGGAATTTCGGCGGAATGATCAGGCCGCGGCGGTTGATCAGGTCGGAGGTGAAGGCAATGTCGGCGGCCGAGAAGCGGAACGAGGTGCCGATGAGCATGGCCATCTGTTCGTTGGAAAGGTGCTGGCGCGACTTCTGGAAGTCATACAGCAGCGCTTCGTTGAGGTCGATGTAGCCCTTGTCCTGGAAGTAGCGGGTGAGTTTCTCCAGCATCAACTCGTAGAAGGTGGTGCTGCGGTCGATGCCCTTGACCCGGGTCTGCACCAGCTTGTCCAGGTTGGTGATCGAGGTGTACAGGTTGACCGGCGGGTTGAGCAGCAGCACGCGCTTGAAGTTGAAGCTCTGGCGGGTTTCGTCGAGCTTGCTGACGAACGCGGCGTCCAGCGCACCGAGGCTGTAGCCGGTGAGGTAGTACTCGCTGACCGGCAGGTGTGCCTGCTGGGCGCGCACTGCCTGCATGACCCGGTACAGGTCCTTGGCATCCTCGCTGGTCACCCCGGGGGTAGCGAAGCGCGAAGCGGCGCTCATGAAGTCCCAGCTGGTCGGCGACGACAGCTGCACCACGTGGTAGCCGGCCTGGTAGAACAGCTTCTTCAGGTACTCGTTGATGCTGCTGGAATAGGGCGCGCCGGTACCGGCGATCAGGAAGATCAACGGCGCCTCGTGGTCCTGCTTGGCCAGGCGGTAGCGCAGTTTCTTCACCGACCAGAAGTTGTCGGGCAGGGTGAACTCGCGCTCCGGGCGCAGGGTAAGGCTGTAATCGGCCTGGTCGATGTCGTCGTCGCTGGGCAGCGTCGGCCGCTGCTCCGGCGGCGTGGTGGCGATGGTCGCCTCGAACGGGTTGGTCAACGGATAGCCGTAGCTCGCCGCGTCTATATCCCGCGCCGATGCGGCCGCAGCCATGAGCAGGCCGCCGAGCAGGGCGGCGAGGCGCAAAGATCGAAGCATTTATGTCCCCCAGGGAAAACGCAAGGTCGTGCAGTACGCAGGCTAGGACCACGGCATGTCGGACAAAGTTGCCCGTCGCCCTGTCGTTCGTCGCACAAGATGTTGCCGCGCCGGACAACGTTTGTCTTGTGCAACATAGCTGCAGGGCCATGATTTTGCCTTGTCGCGGCCCCTGGGCGATCATGCAACGTTTCGATTACCGCTATTGGAGATCCGCATGGCGCGTTGGTGGCCGGTCGTTGCCCTGTTGCTGTTCCTGCCGCTGTGGCTGGCGGCCAGTTATGGCGTGCGTTATGGGCTGATGGAAGATGCCCGGTGGGTCGGGCTGTGCAGCGTGCCGGGGGAGGTCTGGCAATGCCAGGCGCGATCGCTGCTGGGCCTGGGGATACATTTCCAGATCATTGCCTGGGGGGCATTGGGGTTGGCGTTGCTTTGCCAATTCGTGTCTGACCGAGGTGGGTGGTGGCTGGCGGCGCTGGCGCTGCTGTTCGGGATCCCGGCGTTGGTGCTGTATACCGCGAGCATCGCGGTGTTTGCGGTGGTGCTGGCGGGGTTGCGGCTGGTGCGGCGATCATCCGTTGCCTGACAGGGTCCTATCGCGGGGCAAGCCCGCTCCCACGCTCACACAAGGCGTTAGCTTCAACGTGGGAGCGGGCTTGCCCCGCGATGGGCTATCAGGCTTTGCGCAAGCTTCGCCACAACGCGCCAACCATCAACACGCTGACCACCGTCCAACCCCATGCCTGTCGATTCGCCAACCCTTCCTGGAACAACTGCGGCGCCACCCCGGCCCCCACGATAAAGGCCAGCAACGCCACCTCCGCCCGTCGCGCCGGCACCGGCCGCAGCAGATAGACCACCGCCGGCAGCAGCAACGCCGCGCTGGGGAAGCTGCGATAGCGCGGGTCGAACACCATCGCCAGCATGCTCACCGCCGCTGCGAATCCGGCCGCCAGCAGCCATGTGCCGGCATGCTTTTCCAGCCAGGCGAACAACCGTTGGCGCCAGCCGTCTCGACGGGCCAGGGCCAGCGCGCCATGGGCCAGCACCAACAGGTTCAAGCCGGCCAGGGCCACCGCCCACAACCATTCCCCGGCAAAGCGGGCATTGGTGCGCATCAGTTCCCCCCACAGTCCCAGGCTGCCGGCACCCAGGGCCGCCAGCAACGGCAGCAGCAGGGCGGCGCGGCGGCTTGCCGGGCGTCCGGCCAGGGCCTGGGTCGCCAGCATCAGCAACACGCTGGCCAGCAACCACTGCGGCCACCGCGCCAGGTTGCTCACCGGCCCTTCGAGCACGCCCTTGTCCTGGCGGTCGGCATCGTACAGCCCCCAGTAGCCGCCCACGGCACCTTCGCTGGCGCGCTTCCAGGGCTGGTCGAAGGCCTCGATCAGGTTGTAGCGCCAGCCGTTGGCCTCGGCCAGGGCGACGAAGCCACGGATGAAACGCGCCTCGTTGACCCGGCTCGGTTCCGCCGTCTCGCGCTGGCGTCCTTCGCTGGGCCAGCCGGTCTCGCCGATCAGGATGTCCTTGGGCGCGAAGCGGTTACCGAACACCTGGCGCACCTCGGCCACATGGGTCAGCGCCGCATCGATGCCACGCGGGTCGTCCTCCCAGTAGGGCAACAGGTGGATGGTGAGGAAGTCCACCGCCGGCGCGATCTGCGGGTGTTGCAGCCAGAATTCCCAGACGTCGGCGTAGGTCACCGGTACCTTCACCTGGCTTTTCACTTTCTTGATCAGCCCGGCCAGGCGCTCGCCGGTGACTTCCTTGCGCAGCAGCGCCTCGTTGCCGACGATCACCGCGCTGACCACGTCGGGGTTGGCGTTGGCCGCGGCGATCAGCAATTCGATTTCCTTGTCGGTGTCCACGGGGCTTGAGTTGACCCAGGCACCGAGCATCACCTTCAGGCCGTGCTTGCGGGCCAGCGCCGGGATGGCCTCGAGGCCGGTCATCGAATAGGTGCGGATGCACTGGAATCGCTCGCTCAGCAGCGCCAGGTCGGCGTCCATGCGCGCCGGGCGCAGGCGAAACGGCTGGTCGAACGGCGACTGGTCCTTGTCGAACGGGGTGTAGGACGCGCACTGCAACTTGTGCGTCGGGCTCGCCGCATCGGGCAGGTGCACCGGCTTGCCGAGGCCGTACCAGAGCGCCCACAGCCCGATGAGGGCGAGCAGGCAGGCGAGCAGGTACGCAGGCAGGAGCAGTCGGGTGTTAATGGGCATCGGGCGGTCCGTCGGCAAGCACAAAGGGCTAGATGATAGCCGCAAATGACCGGCGCCAAGCCTTTGGCATGCAAGGATCGCGCAGGCCGCTCGGGTGGCATGACGTTAATGGCACAGTGCTGTCGCTGATCGTTCGCTGGAGGTCGCTTACAGAGCAGGTCGTGCGCGGGGGCAGGTCGATGATGCTCTCTCCAAGACCTGACGAGGGGATGCTTTGATGGCGACTTTTACAAGAGTACGACGTTTCCTGAGTGTGGGCGCCGCCCTGGTATTGACCATGAGCACTGCGCAGGCCATGGCCAAGGAAGTGAGCATCGGTTACGTGGACGGCTGGTCGGACAGCGTGGCCACCACCAACGTGGCCGCCGAGGTGATCAGGCAGAAGCTTGGCTACGACGTGAAGCTGCAGGCCGTGGCCACCGGGATCATGTGGCAGGGCGTGGCCACCGGCAAGCTCGACGCCATGCTCTCGGCCTGGTTGCCGGTGACCCATGGCGAGTACTGGGCCAAGAACAAGGACAACGTCGTCGACTACGGGCCGAACTTCAAGGACGCCAAGATCGGCCTGATCGTTCCCGAGTACGTCAAGGCCAACAGCATCGCCGACCTCAAGACTGATACCAGCTTCAAGAACAAGATCGTCGGCATCGATGCCGGCTCCGGGGTCATGCTCAAGACCGAGCAGGCCATCAAGGACTACGACCTGGCCGGCTACAAGCTGACCGCCAGCTCCGGCGCGGCGATGACCGCCGAGCTGGGCCGCTCCTACGCCAAGCAGCAGTCCATCGCCGTGACCGGCTGGGTGCCGCACTGGATGTTCGCCAAGTGGAAACTCAAGTTCCTCGAGGATCCCAAGGGCGTGTACGGCGCCGCCGAAACGGTCAACAGCATCGGCAGCAAGGAGCTGGCGAGCAAGGCGCCGGAAGTGGCCGAGTTCCTGAAGAAGTTCCAGTGGCAGTCCAAGGACGAGATCGGCGAGGTGATGCTGGCGATCCAGGAAGGCGCCAAGCCGGAGGCGGCGGCCAAGGACTGGGTGGCCAAGCATCCGGAGCGGGTCAAGGAGTGGACCGGCAAGTAACCCCGCCGTAGAAGCCAGTACGACTATTTCGCGGGTAAACCCGCTCCCACAGGATCACCACAAACTTGAACATTGTGGCTTACCTGTGGGAGCGGGTTTACCCGCGAATGGCCCTACTCGGGTTTTGGTTGTTGCGAAATCTGTAAAACACCGTTGCATCTAAGACTAAGGTCGTCTGGTTGGCGTCCAGCGGCAGCATAAAGTTGGAGTCGGGTTCTCCCTACTCTGTGCTGCTAGGACAAAAACAATGAATGACAGCATTTACCAATCGATACAGAACAGTCCGCGCTTCAAGGAACTGGTCACCAAGCGCGAGCGCTTCGCCTGGATTCTCTCGGCGATCATGCTCGGCCTCTACTGCGCCTTCATCCTCCTCATCGCCTATGGCCCGCACGTGCTGGGCGCCAAGCTCAGCCCCGACTCGTCGATCACCTGGGGCATTCCCCTGGGCGTCGGCCTGATCGTCTCGGCCTTCGTGCTCACCGCGCTCTACGTGCGTCGCGCCAACGGCGAGTTCGATGAACTGAACAAGGCCATTCTCGAGGAGGCCAAGCAATGATCCGTCACGCCAAAACCCTGGCCGTCCTGGCCTGCGGTGCCTTCGCACCCGCCGTGTGGGCCGCCGATGCCCTGACCGGCGAGGTGCAGAAACAGCCGCTGAACGTCTCGGCGATCGCCATGTTCGTGGCCTTCGTCGCCTTCACCCTGGGCATTACCTACTGGGCCTCCAAACGCAACAAGTCGGCGGCCGACTACTACGCCGCCGGCGGCAAGATCACCGGCTTCCAGAACGGCCTGGCGATCGCCGGCGACTACATGTCGGCGGCCTCGTTCCTGGGTATTTCCGCGCTGGTGTTCACCTCGGGCTACGACGGCCTGATCTACTCCATCGGCTTCCTGGTCGGCTGGCCGATCATCCTGTTCCTGATTGCCGAGCGCCTGCGCAACCTGGGCAAGTACACCTTCGCCGACGTGGCCTCGTATCGCCTCGGGCAGAAGGAAATCCGCACCCTGTCGGCCTCGGGCTCGCTGGTGGTGGTGGCGTTCTACCTGATTGCGCAGATGGTCGGTGCCGGCAAGCTCATCGAGCTGCTTTTCGGCCTGGACTACCACGTGGCGGTGATCCTGGTGGGCATCCTGATGTGCCTGTACGTGCTGTTCGGCGGCATGCTCGCCACCACCTGGGTGCAGATCATCAAGGCGGTGCTGCTGCTGTCCGGTGCCAGCTTCATGGCGCTGATGGTGATGAAGCACGTCGGCTTCGACTTCAACACCCTGTTCTCCGAGGCGATCAAGGTGCACGCCAAGGGCGAGGCGATCATGAGCCCGGGCGGCCTGGTCAAGGACCCGATCTCCGCGTTCTCGCTGGGCTTGGCACTGATGTTCGGTACCGCGGGCCTGCCGCACATCCTGATGCGCTTCTTCACCGTCAGCGACGCCAAGGAAGCGCGCAAGAGCGTGCTGTACGCCACCGGTTTCATCGGCTACTTCTACATCCTGACCTTCATCATCGGCTTCGGCGCGATCCTGCTGGTCAGCACCAACCCCGACTTCAAGGACGCCGCCGGCGCCCTGATCGGCGGCAACAACATGGCGGCGGTGCACCTGGCCGATGCCGTGGGTGGCAGCGTGTTCCTCGGCTTCATCTCGGCGGTGGCCTTCGCCACTATCCTGGCGGTGGTCGCCGGCCTGACCCTGGCCGGTGCCTCGGCGGTGTCCCATGACCTGTACGCCAGCGTCTGGCGCAAGGGCAAGGCCAACGACAAGGACGAGATCCGCGTGTCGAAGATCACCACCATCGCCCTGGGCGTGCTGGCGATCGGCCTGGGGATTCTGTTCGAGAAGCAGAACATCGCCTTCATGGTCGGCCTGGCCTTCTCCATTGCCGCCAGCTGCAACTTCCCGGTGCTGCTGCTCTCGATGTACTGGAAGAAACTGACCACCCGCGGCGCCATGATCGGCGGCTGGATGGGCCTGGTCAGCGCGGTGGGCCTGATGATCCTCGGCCCGACCATCTGGGTGCAGATCCTTGGTCACGAGAAAGCCATCTACCCGTACGAGTACCCGGCGCTGTTCTCGATGATCATCGCCTTCGCCGGCATCTGGTTCTTCTCGGTCACCGACAAGTCCAAGGCTGCCGAGAACGAGCGCGCGCTGTTCTTCCCGCAGTTTGTCCGTTCGCAGACCGGCCTTGGGGCCAGCGGGGCGGTTTCCCACTGATCCTGGTTGCTGTCTGAACGACGCCCCGGCTTGCCGGGGCGTTTTCGTTCAACGGGGAGCCAGCTGCAATGCCTGGCTCATATCCGACCGAGCAGCAACAGGATCAACAACACTACCAGCACCACGCCGATGATGCCGGAAGGACCGTAGCCCCAGCTGCGCGAGTGCGGGAAGACCGGTAAGCCACCGACCAGCAGCAGGATCAGGATGATGATGAGGATCGTGGTCATGATGGAGTCCTTGCGTGGTTGAGGGTCAAGGGCCTCGGAATGCTGGGCGCTTACTGTTCCGACTGTGGGCGGTGGGCAAAGATTCCATCGGCTGTGCAGGCCCGGGTGGATGAATCCCCATTCAGCATTCTGATGCTGCACCGCTGTGGCCCGCGTTCTGGCTAGACTCCAGGCCAATCCCACTGTTCAAGGCAGCTGACCATGCACAACCGAATGATGATCACTGGCGCAGGCTCCGGCCTTGGCCGCGAGATCGCCCTGCGCTGGGCCCGCGATGGCTGGCGCCTGGCCTTGGCCGATGTCAATGAAGCGGGCCTGCGCGAGACCCTGGAGTTGGTGCGTGGCGCAGGCGGTGATGGCTTCATCCAGCGCTGCGACGTGCGCGACTACAGCCAGCTCACCGCCCTGGCCCAGGCCTGCGAGGAGAAGCTCGGCGGCATCGACGTGATCGTCAACAATGCCGGGGTGGCTTCGGGCGGGTTCTTCGCCGATTTGTCCCTGGAGGACTGGGACTGGCAGATCGCGGTCAACCTGATGGGCGTGGTCAAGGGCTGCAAGGCGTTCCTGCCGCTGCTCGAGCGCAGCCGCGGGCGGATCATCAACATCGCCTCCATGGCCGCCCTGATGCAGGGGCCGGGCATGAGCAACTACAACGTGGCCAAGGCCGGGGTGCTGGCCTTGTCCGAGAGCCTGCTGGTGGAGTTGCGTCAGGTCGAGGTGGCGGTGCACGTGGTCTGCCCGTCGTTCTTCCAGACCAACCTGCTCGACTCGTTCCGCGGGCCGGATCCGGCGATGAAGGCACAGGTGGGCAAACTGCTGGAAGGCTCGCCGATCAATGCCGCCGATATCGCCGAGCACATCTATCAACGGGTCGCCGCCGGCGAGTTCCTGATCCTGCCCCATGAAGCCGGGCGCCAGGCCTGGCAGCTCAAATGCCAGGCGCCTCAGCGGCTGTACGACGAGATGGCGGACATGGCGGTGAAAATGCGGGCGAAGGCACGCAAGACCGCGCATTGAGGGAAGTTTCTGTAGGTTTTTTTACCTTCGCCGGTAGGTTATGTCTATTTATCCGAAGAAGGATTGAGTAGGCCAAAGCTGGCGGGGCAGTCTCCGATTTTCCATTGAGCGGGAGGATCGGAGCATGCTGGTAATCGGACGAGAAGTGGGCGAGGTCATCGTCATTGCCGAAAACATCAGGATCCAGGTGATGTCCGTGGAGAACGGCCAGGTCCGTTTCGGTATTTGCGCGCCGCGCGAGGTGGAGGTGCACCGGGTCGAGGTGTACAAGCGCATCAAGGCACTGGAGCTGGAGAAGCAACAAGCTTGAAGGCCTGCTACTCGAACAACTCCTGCGGCACCTCATGCTTGGCCAGCAACTGGCACTGCTGGCTGTCCATGTCGAACAGGATGAACGCCTGCCCCTTGGCCAGGGCCTGGCGCACCCGCAGCACGCGGGTTTCCAGCGGCGTGTCGTCGCCGTTGTCGGTGCCGTCGCGGGTGACGAAGTCTTCGATCAGGCGGGTCAGGGTTTCGGCTTCGAGTTGGTCGTAGGGGATCAGCATGGTCTGGGCGGCGGTTGTGGGAATGGGGGCATGCTACGTGAATTTGCAATTCCCTTGTAGGAGCGGCCTTGTGCCGCGAACGGGCCGCAAAGCGGCCCCGGCAATATCAACTTGATGCACAGATCTGGGGGCGCTTCGCACCCCTTTCCGACCGGTCCGACGCCTCGGCAAGGCCGCTCCTACAGGGGTAGGCGTATGAGCTTAGCCTTTGTTGCCCACCAGGCTGTCCACCGCCGGCACACGGGTATCGCTTTCCATCTGCGCGTCGTGTTCCAGCTGGTGGCTGAAGCGCTCCAGTGAGGCATTGGCCGGCTGCGAGTCGCTGGCGAACACCGGCGGGCTGAGCAGGTAGGCGCCGAGCAGCCGGCTGAGCGCCGCCAGGCTGTCGATATGGGTGCGCTCGTAGCCATGGGTGGCATCGCAGCCGAAGGCCACCAGGGCAGTGCGGATATCATGCCCGGCGGTCACCGCCGAATGGGCGTCGCTGAAGTAGTAGCGGAACAGGTCGCGGCGTACCGGCAAATCAGCATCGCCGGCCAGCTTCAGCAAGTGGCGCGACAGGTGATAGTCGTAGGGCCCGGACGAATCCTGCATGGCCACGCTCACCGCGTGCTCGCTGGATGCCTGCCCCGGCGCCACCGGGGCGATGTCGATGCCGACGAACTCACTCACGTCCCAGGGCAGGGCGGCCGCGGCGCCCGAGCCGGTCTCCTCGGTGATGGTAAACAAGGGGTGGCAGTCGATCAGTGGTTGGCGACCGCTTTCCACCACGGCCTTGAGCGCCGCCAGCAAGGCCGCCACGCCGGCCTTGTCGTCCAGGTGGCGGGCGCTGATATGGCCGCTTTCGGTGAACTCCGGCAGCGGGTCGAAGGCGACGCAATCACCGATGGCGACCCCCAGCGCCTCGCAGTCGGCGCGGGTGGCGCAGTAGGCGTCCAGGCGCACCTCCACATGTTCCCAGCTGATCGGCATCTGGTCGATGGCGGTGTTGAACGCGTGCCCGCTGGCCATCAACGGCAGCACGCTGCCGCGGTACACGCCGGTGTCAGTGAATACGCTGACCCGGCTGCCCTCGGCGAAACGGCTCGACCAGCAGCCCACCGGCGCCAGGGCCAGGCGACCGTTGTCCTGCAACTGGCGCACGCTGGCGCCGATGGTGTCCAGGTGCGCCGAAACGGCGCGGTCGGGCGAGCTCTGGCGGCCCTTGAGGGTGGCGCGGATGGTGCCGCGACGGGTGAGCTCGAAGGGGATGCCCAGTTCGTCCAGGCGCTCGGCTACATAGCGCACGATGGTGTCGGTGAAACCGGTGGGGCTGGGGATGGCGAGCATCTCCAGCAGTACACGTTTGAGGTAGTCGAGATCGGGTTCGGGGAGTCGTTCGGACATGTCCAGGTCTCCGGTCGGGATGAAATTTCCAAACTGTGGGCAAGGCTTTTGTAGGAGCGGCCTCGTGCCGCGAAAGGCCCGCAAAGCGGGCCCGGCGATAGATGCAGCGAAGCTGAAATCCTGGGGGCGCTTCGCACCCCTTTCGCGGCACAAGGCCGCTCCTACAAAAAATCGAGAGGCTGTCAGGCCAAGGGGCGGCTATGCGGGAACAGCAGGTCGACGAAGCGCTCAGCCGTGGGCTGCGGTTCATGATTAGCCAACCCCGCACGCTCGTTGGCCTCGATGATCACGTAGTCCGGGTGCTCGGCATCGCGGACCATCAAGTCCAGGCCCACCACCGGGATTTCCAGGGCGCGGGCGGCGCGTACGGCGGCATCGACCAGCACTGGGTGCAGGCGCGCGGTGACATCCTCCAGGGTGCCGCCGGTGTGCAGGTTGGCGGTGCGGCGCACGGCCAACCGTTGCCCGGCGGGCAGGATGTCGTCGTAGCCAAGCCCGGCGTCCTTGAGCGTGCGCTGGGTTTCTTCGTCCAGCGGGATTCGGCTCTCGCCACCCGTGGCCAGCTGGCGGCGCCGGCTCTGGGCCTCGATCAGTGCGCGCAGGCTCTGCCTGCCGTCGCCGATCACCTGGGCCGGATGGCGGATCGCCGCGGCCACCACTTCGTAGCCGATCACCACGATGCGCAGGTCGACGCCTGCATGGAAGCTCTCCAGCAGCACGCGGCTGTCGAAGGCGCGGGCTTGCTCCACGGCGTGGCTCAGCGCTTCGAGGGTGGTGATATTGACCGCCACCCCCTGACCCTGCTCGCCATCCACCGGCTTGACCACTACCGCGCCATGCTCGTCGAGGAACGCCTGGTTGTCATCGAGGCTCCCCGCCAGTTGCTGTGCCGGTACCTGCAGGCCAGCGTTGTGCAAGGCCTGGCGGGTCAGGCGCTTGTCCTGGCAGAGGGTCATGGTCACGGCGCTGGTCAGGTCGCTCAACGATTCGCGACAGCGGATGCGCCGCCCGCCCAAACTCAGGGTGAACAGCCCGGCATCGGCGTCATCCACCTGGACCTCGATGCCTCGGCGCAGCGCTTCGTCGACGATGATCCGCGCATAGGGATTGAGCCCTGCCTCTGGGCCGGGGCCGAGGAACAATGGCTGGTTGATGCCGTTCTTGCGCTTGATGGCGAAGGTCGGCAGGGTACGGAACCCCAGCTTCTTGTAAAGCCGCTTGGCCTGGCGGTTGTCGTGCAGCACCGACAGGTCGAGGCAGGCCAGGCCACGGCTCATGAAGTGCTCGATCAAGTGACGCACCAGCACTTCGCCGACGCCCGGGCGGGTGCAGTGCGGGTCCACCGCCAGGCACCACAGGCTGCAACCGTGCTCGGGGTCGTCGAAGGCCTTGCCGTGGTCCAGGCCCATGACACTGCCGATCACCGCGTGGCTGTCTTCGTCCTCGGCCAGCCAGTACACCGGCCCGCCGAGGTGGCGCGGGGTGAGCAGCTCGGGATCGACCGGCAGCATGCCGCGGGCCTGGTACAGCGCATTGATCGCCTGCCAGTCCGCCGCACATTGCGCCCGGCGAATGCGAAAGCCGCGGAACACGCGCTGCGCCGGTCGGTAGTCGGTGAACCACAGGCGCAGGGTGTCCGACGGATCGAGGAACAGTTGTTGCGGCGCCTGGGCCAATACCTGCTGCGGGGCGGCGACGTACAGGGCAATGTCGCGCTCGCCAGCCTGTTCTTGCAGCAGCGCTTCGGCCAGGCTGAGCGGATCGGGATAGGTATGCCCGATCAGCAGCCGCCCCCAGCCGCAATGCACGGCCCGCGGTTGGTCGTGGGGCTCGCTGCCGTCGCCGGCCAGGCGTGCCTGCAGACGCTCATAGGACGGCGCCTGGCCTCGCAACAGGCGCTGCCCGTAGGCGATCTCGTGGGCTTTCATCGGTCAGATTCCTTGTTCGCTGAGCCACAGGTTCAGGGCTGCCAGCTGCCACAGCTTGGAGCCGCGCAGCGGGGTGAGCTGGCCGTGGGGGTTGCTCAGCAGGCGGTCGAGCATGGTCGGGTCGAACAGCCCGCGATCCTGGCTGGGGTCGGTCAGCAGCTCGCGCACCCAGTCCAGGGTAGCGCCTTGCAGGTGCTTGAGGCCGGGCACCGGGAAGTAGCCTTTCTTGCGGTCGATCACTTCGTGGGGGATGACCCGGCGCGCCGCCTGCTTGAGCACCTGCTTGCCGCCGTCAGGCAACTTGAAGCGCGCCGGGATGCGCGCCGACAGCTCCACCAGGCGGTAGTCGAGGAACGGCGTGCGCGCCTCCAGGCCCCAGGCCATGGTCATGTTGTCCACCCGCTTGACCGGGTCATCCACCAGCATCACCGTGCTGTCCAGGCGCAGGGCCTTGTCCACCGCGTCCGGCGCGCCGGGGCGGGCGAAGTGCTCGCGGACGAAGTCGCCGGCCGCGTCGTTGTCCAGGCGCCACGGCGCCTGCACGGTGTCGCGGTATTCGGCGTGGCTGCGGTCGAAGAACGCCTCGCGATAGGCAGCGAAGGCATCCTCGGCGCCGTTCACCTGCGGGTACCAGTGGTAGCCGGCGAACAGCTCATCAGCGCCCTGACCGCTCTGCACACCCTTGCAGTGCTTGGCCACCTCCCGCGAGAGCAGGTAGAAGGCGATGCAGTCATGGCTGACCATCGGCTCGCTCATGGCACGGAAGGCCGCCGGCAACTGCTCGATGATCTCGTGCTCGGCGATGCGCAGCTTGTGGTGGCGGGTGTGGTAGTGCCTGGCGATCAGATCGGAGTACTGGAACTCGTCGCCGCGCTCGCCGCCGGCGTCCTCGAAACCGATGGAGAAGGTCGACAGGTCGTCCACCCCGGCCTCGCGCAGCAGGCCGACCAGCAGGCTGGAGTCGACGCCGCCGGAGAGCAGCACGCCGACGTCCACCGCGGCGCGCTGGCGGATCGCCACGGCGTCGCGGGTGGCGTCGAGCACGCGGCTGGTCCAGCCCTCCAGGTCGAGCTCGCGCTCGTCCGGGTTCGGGCCGTAGTGCAATTGCCACCAGGTCTGGCGCTCGACCTCGCCATGGCGGTCGATGCGCATCCAGGTGCCGGGCTCGAGCTTTTGCACATTGGCCAACAGGGTGCGTGGCGCCGGCACCACGGCGTGGAAATTCAGGTAGTGGTTCAGTGCCACCGGGTCGATCATCGGGTCGATATCGCCACCCTTGAGCAGCGCCGGCAAGGTCGAGGCGAAGCGCAGGCGCTCGCCGTTGCGCGACAGGTACAGGGGCTTGACCCCCAGACGGTCGCGGGCCAGGAACAGGCGCTGGCTGTCGCGCTCCCAGATGGCCAGGGCGAACATGCCGTTGAGCTTGGGCAGCAGCGCCGCGCCCCAGGCGTGGTAGCCCTTGAGCAGCACCTCGGTGTCGCCATCGGACCAGAAGCTGTAGCCCAGGGCCTGCAGCTCCTCGCGCAGTTCGGGGAAGTTGTAGATGGCGCCGTTGAAGGCCAGAGCCAGGCCCAGGGTGTTGTCGACCATGGGCTGGGCCGAGCCGTCGGACAGGTCCATGATTTTCAGGCGCCGGTGGCCGAGGGCGATCGGGCCCTGGCTATGGAAGCCCCAGGCGTCGGGGCCGCGGGGCGCCAGGTGGTGGGTGATGCGCTCCACCGCGGCGAGGTCCGCCGGGCGTGGGGCTTGGTCGATGGGGGTGAAACGTAACTCTCCTGCTAATCCGCACATAAGTCCTTACCGGTTTTGCCGTTGGGGAGGGTGTGCCGCGAAGGTGGGCACTTAGGTAGGGACCTGGATGGATTGCGAGAGTTTTAGATCGATCTGTTATATGTGAATGTCGGGTACTGGGACCGCTATGCGGTCCATTCGCGGCACAAGGCCGCTCCTACACAGGCGACCTCGATTCCCTGTAGGAGCGGCCTTGTGCCGCGATAGGGGCGCAAAGCGCCCCCGGCGATCTGGCTATTTACCTCGAATCAGCCGGCGCAGCGCGAAACGGTTGGGATGACAGGCCTCGGCCACCGCCCTGGGCAGCGGCAAGGGCTCGCCACTGGCCCAGGCGGCGATCAGCTCTCCGGACAGCGGTGCAGTAATCAAACCGCGCGAGCCATGTCCACTGTTCACATACAGCCCCTCCAGCCACGGACAGGCGACATCGGGCACTTGTCGCGCATCCTTGGCCAGCATGGCGTAGGCCTTGTTGAACGCCTCGGCATCGGCCAGCGGCCCGACGATGGGCAGGTAGTCCGGGCTGGTGCAACGGAACGCCGCGCGACCTTCCAGTTGCTCGACATCGAGCTTGCCGACGGCCAATCGCTCGGCCAGGTCTGTGGAAATCTCGTCCAGCATTGCCAGGTTGCCCTGGTGCTCGGCTACGGTCGGTGTGGTGTCCTGGCTGTGGAAGTCGAAGCTGGCGCCCAAGGTGTGCTCATCGCCACGGGGCGGCGCCACATAGCCTTCGGCGCAGACCACCGTGCGCAGTTCCCGGCTGGCCACGGTGGCCGGCAGGCGGGTGATCTGCCCGCGAATGCGCTTGAGCGGCAGCCCGGCGCAGGCCGGGAAGTGACGGACATCGGCAGCCCCGGCCAACACCACCAGCGGCGCGCTGGCCAGCAGGCGCTCGCCGTCCCAGGCCTGCCACAGGCCGTCGGCCTTGCGCAGCGCGATGACGTTGGCATGGCCGAGCAGGCGGATGCGCGGATGGTCCAGCTGAGCCTGGCACAGCGCCGGCGGGTGCACCCAGCCACCCTCGGGGTAGAACAGGCCGCCGCTGGCCAGCGCCACGCCCGCCACGGCTTCGGCTTGTGCCCGGTCGAGCTGGCGCAGCAGGCTGTTGTCGAAGGCGCTCGCCAGCTTGGCCTGGCGTTCGCCTTCCTTGTCGTCGAAGGCCAGTTGCAGCACGCCGCAGGCGTCCCAGTCCTGGCCGCGTTGCAGGTGCTCAAGCCAGCGACGGGTGTAGCCGAAGCCGGAAAGGATCATCTGCGACAGGGCAGTGCCGTGGGCGGACAGCTTGAGGTACAGCACGCCCTGTGGGTTGCCCGAGGCCTCCTGGGCCGGCCCATCGTGACGCTCCAGCACGCTGACCTGCCAACCCCGGGCCGCCAGGCTGCGCGCCGTGGCGCTGCCCGCCAGGCCGGCGCCGATCACCAGCGCCTCGCGTGGCCCCGGCAAGGGCGCCGGGCGGGCGTACCAGGGCGCCGCGGGGGCGGCTGGCGCGCCGCTGTAGACGCCGTGCATCACTTCCCATTTCTTGCCGATACCGGGCACCTTCTTCATGGTGAAGCCGGCCTCGATCAGCGAGCGGCGCACCCAGCCGGTGGTGGTGAAGGTGCCGAGGGTGGTGCCGGGGTACGACAGCCGTGCCAGCTGGGCGAACAGCTCCGGCGTCCACATGTCGGGGTTCTTCGCCGGGGCGAAGCCGTCGAGGAACCAGGCGTCGATGCGCGCGTCCAGTTGCGGCAGTTGCTCCAGCGCATCGCCGATCATCAGCGTGAGGGTGACGCGGCCGTCATCGAGGCTCAGTTGCTGGAAACCCGGATGGATCGCCACGTACTGATCGAGCAGGGGCCGGGTGAAGGGCTCCAGCGCCGGCCACAGTTGCATGGCGAGCTCCAGGTCGTCGCGGCTCAGGGGGTACTTTTCCACGCTGACGAAGTGCAGGCGCGCCTCGGCGTGGGCCAGCTCGGCGAACAGCTGCCAGGCGCAGAAGAAGTTCATGCCGGTGCCGAACCCCGTTTCCCCGATCACCAGGCAGTCCCGCGGCGCCAGCTCGGCGAAGCGCTGGCGCAGGTGGTTCTGCTCGATGAACACGTGCAGGGTCTCGTCGATGCCTTCGTTGATGGCGAAATAGACATCGTCGTATTGCCGGGAGTGGGGGCGGCCCTGGTCGTCCCAGTCGATCTGGGCGTGCTGGGGGAGGGTGGTGTCGGACATGGTCGGCTCGGTTGCAGCGGATCACGGATTTTAAGCGATCCGCGCGGCAAGTGTCGGCCTTATCGCACGGCGCGACAGGATCGATACGGATGGCGCAAATCCGCTAATCTTGCTTATCCATTGAAGGAGCCCTCCATGTTCGAATCCGCCGAAATCGGTCACAGCATCGACAAGGACACCTACGAAGCGGAAGTCCCCGCCCTGCGCGAGGCGCTGCTCGAAGCCCAGTACGAACTCAAGCAGCAGGCGCGCTTCCCGGTGATCGTGCTGATCAACGGCATCGAGGGCGCCGGCAAGGGCGAGACGGTCAAGCTGCTCAACGAGTGGATGGACCCGCGGCTGATCGAGGTGCGCACCTTCGACCAGCAGACCGACGAGGAACTGGCCCGGCCACCGGCCTGGCGCTACTGGCGGGCGCTGCCACCGAAGGGGCGGATGGGCGTGTTCTTCGGCAACTGGTACAGCCAGATGCTCGAAGGCCGCGTGCACGGCCAGTTCAAGGACGCCGTGCTCGACCAGGCCATCGCCGGCGCCGAGCGCCTGGAGCAGATGCTCTGCGACGAAGGCGCGCTGATCATCAAGTTCTGGTTCCACCTATCCAAGAAACAGATGAAGGCGCGGCTCAAGGCGCTCAAGGAAGACCCGCTGCACAACTGGCGCATCAGCCCGCTGGACTGGCAGCAGTCGGAAACCTACGACCGCTTCGTGCGTTTCGGCGAGCGGGTGCTGCGCCGCACCAGCCGCGATTACGCGCCCTGGCATGTGGTCGAGGGCGTCGACCCGCATTACCGCAGCCTGGCGGTGGGGCGTATCCTGCTGGAGAGCCTGCAGGCGGCCCTGGCCAACAACCCCAAGGGCAAGCATCAGGGCAACGTCGCGCCGCTGGGGCGCAGCATCGACCAGAAGAGCCTGCTCGGCGCCCTGGACATGACCCTGCGCCTGGGCAAGCACGACTACCAGGAACAGCTGGTCACCGAACAGGCGCGCCTGGCCGGCCTGCTGCGCGACAAGCGCATGCGCCGCCATGCCCTGGTGGCGGTATTCGAAGGCAATGACGCGGCCGGCAAGGGCGGGGCGATCCGCCGCGTGGCGGCGGCGCTGGACCCGCGTCAGTACCGCATCGTGCCGATTGCCGCGCCCACCGAGGAAGAACGCGCCCAGCCGTACCTGTGGCGGTTCTGGCGGCACATCCCGGCGCGGGGCAAGTTCACCATCTTCGACCGCTCCTGGTATGGCCGGGTGCTGGTGGAGCGGGTCGAGGGCTTCTGCAGCCCGGCGGACTGGATGCGCGCCTATGGCGAGATCAATGACTTCGAGGAGCAGCTGAGCAACGCCGGGGTGGTGGTGGTCAAGTTCTGGCTGGCCATCGACCAGCAGACCCAGCTTGAACGCTTCGAGGAGCGCGAGCAGATTCCGTTCAAGCGCTACAAGATCACCGAGGAAGACTGGCGCAACCGCGACAAGTGGGATGTTTATTCCGAGGCGGTGGGCGACATGGTCGACCGCACCAGCACCGAGATCGCGCCATGGACCCTGGTGGAGGCCAACGACAAGCGCTGGGCGCGGGTAAAGGTGTTGCGCACGATCAACCAGGCGTTGGAGGCAGCGTTCGCCAAGGACAAGAAATAATCCGCGCTGGCTTCATTCGCGGGTAAACCCGCTCCCACATGGGGAACGATGATCCCTGTGGGAGCGGGTTTACCCGCGAAGAGGCCAGCTCAGTCGTTCAGGGCATGCCCCCGAGGAATGACCTGATGAAATCTTTTCCCGCCACACGTTCCCCGCCAAGCCCGTAGACTGCACCTTCCCCCACCAAGGCCCGACTCGAGGACACCATGCACATTTCTTCCGGACGCTGGGTCCAGGGCCTTCTGCTGGCGCTGTTGACCGCGTTGCTCTGGGGCATCCTGCCGATCAAGCTCAAGCAGGTGCTGCAGGTGATGGACCCGGTAACCGTCACCTGGTACCGCCTGAGCGTGTCCGGCGGCCTGTTGTTCGCCTGGCTGGCGGCCAATCGGCGGCTGCCTTCGTTCAGCCGTCTCGGGATGAAGGGCAAGGGACTGGTGGCCGTCGCGGTGGCCGGCCTGGTCGGCAACTATGTGCTGTACCTGGTTGGCCTGAGCTTGCTCAGCCCCGGCACCGCGCAACTGGTGGTGCAGCTGGGGCCGGTGCTGTTGCTGGTGGCCAGCGTGTTCGTGTTCAAGGAGCGTTTCAGCCTGGGGCAGGGCCTGGGCCTGCTGGTGCTGCTGATGGGCTTCGGGCTGTTCTTCAACCAGCGCCTGGAAGAGCTGCTCACTTCGCTCGGCACCTACACCACCGGCGTGTTGACCATCATCCTGGCGACCAGCATCTGGGTGTTCTATGCCCTGAGCCAGAAGCAGCTGCTGACGGTGTGGAACTCGCAGCAGGTGATGATGGTGATCTACCTGTGCTGCGCGCTGCTGCTCACGCCCTGGGTGCATCCGCTGGAGGCGTTGCAGCTCAGCCCGTTGCAGGGCTGGTTGCTGCTGGCCTGCTGCCTGAACACGCTGGTGGCCTATGGCGCGTTCGCCGAGGCGCTGGCGCATTGGGAGGCCTCGCGGGTCAGCGCGACCCTGGCGCTGACGCCGCTGGTGACCTTCGTCGCGGTGGCGCTGGCGGCCTGGCTGTGGCCGGATTACGTGCATGCCGAGCAGATCAATGGCCTGGGCTATGTCGGGGCGGTGACGGTGGTGCTGGGGTCGGCGTTGGTGGCGTTGGGGCCGTCGCTGATCGCGGGGTGGAAAGTACGTCGGGTGCGGGTTGATTGATAATTTCATCGCGGGGCAAGCCCGCTCCCACGCAGCGGTTGGTGGCTGGCGTGGGAGCGGGCTTGCCCCGCGATGAGGCCACCGGATCAGCCCTTGCCGCCAGGCGCCAGCATGTTCTCTGGCCTTACCCACTGGTCGAACTGCTCGTTGGTCAGGTACTTCAGCTCCAGCGCCGCCTCGCGCAGGGTCTTGCCTTCGCTGTAGGCCTTCTTGGCGATTTCCGCCGCCTTGTCGTAGCCGATGTGCGGGTTCAGCGCCGTCACCAGCATCAGCCCGCGCTCCAGGTGCGCGGCCATCTGCCCGGCATCCGGCTCGATGCCGGCCACGCAGTGCTGCTGGAAGTTGCGACAGCCATCGGCCAGCAGCTCGATCGACTGCAGCAGGTTATGGATGATCACCGGCTTGAACACGTTCAACTGCAAGTGGCCCTGGCTTGCGGCAAAGCCGATCGCCGCGTCGTTGCCCAGCACCTGGCAGGCCAGCATCGACAGCGCCTCGCACTGGGTCGGGTTGACCTTGCCGGGCATGATCGAGCTGCCCGGCTCGTTGGCCGGCAGGCGTACCTCGGCAAGCCCCGCGCGCGGGCCGGAACCCAGCAGGCGCAAGTCGTTGGCGATCTTCATCAGGGCCACGGCCAGGGTCTTCAGCGCGCCAGCCAGGCTGGTCAGCGGCTCGTGGCCGGCGAGGGCGGCGAACTTGTTCGGCGCGGTGACGAACGGCAGGCCGGACAGCGCCGCCAGCTCCGCGGCGATGGCTTCGGCGAAACCGTGCGGGGCGTTGAGGCCGGTGCCCACGGCGGTGCCGCCCTGGGCCAGCTCGCAGACCGCCGGCAGCGTCGCGCGGATGGCGCGCTGGGCGTAGTCGAGCTGGGCGACGAAGGCCGAGACCTCCTGACCGAAGGTGATGGGCGTGGCGTCCATCATGTGCGTGCGCCCGGTCTTGACCAGGTGCGTGTGGCGCGCCGACAGCTCGGCCAGCCCCGCCGACAGCTCGGCGATCGCCGGTAGCAGCTTGTCGTGCACGGCCTGGGCCGCGGCGATGTGCATGGCGGTGGGGAAGCAGTCGTTGGAGCTCTGCGAGCGGTTGACGTGATCGTTCGGGTGCACCGGCAGCTTGCCGCCGCGGCCCTTGCCGGCCAGCTCGTTGGCGCGCCCGGCGATCACCTCGTTGACGTTCATGTTGCTCTGGGTGCCGCTGCCGGTCTGCCACACCACCAGCGGGAACTGGTCGTCGTGGTCGCCGGCGAGCACTTCGTCGGCGGCTTGCTCGATCAGCCGGGCGATGTCGGCGGGCAGGTCGCCGTTGCGATCGTTGACCCGGGCAGCGGCTTTCTTGACCAGCGCCAGGGCGTGCAGCACCGCCAGCGGCATGCGCTCCTTGCCAATGGCGAAGTTGATCAGCGAACGCTGGGTCTGCGCACCCCAATAGGCGTCCTCTGGAACTTCGACCGGGCCCAGGCTGTCTGTCTCGATACGGCTCATGCTGCGCTCACTCCTTTGTAGTCAGAAATCGCAGTTTAGGCCCTGATTCGACACAGCGGTTCAGTCGCTCGTCGTGCCACTTGAGCACTTCGCCATCACGGCGCAGAATGCTCTACCCTGAGGTACTCGCCTCCCTTTCTTGAAGGAAATGCAATGACCCGTCTTCGTGTCCTCTTTGCCGCCGTTGCCCTGGCCTGCGCCAGCGGCCAGGTACTCGCCGCCACCGCGAGCCACAATGCCGCCGCCGAGAAATTCCTGACCCTGGCCAATGCCGACAAGCTGGGCACCCCGGTGTACATGCAGGTCCAGCAGATGTTCGCCCAGCGTTTCGAACAGACCAAGGCGCCGGCCGCCAAGAAAACCGTGCTCGACAGCTACCAGGCCAAGGCCAACGCCGCCCTGGACAACGCCATCGGCTGGAAGAAGCTCAAGCCGAAGATGGTCGACCTGTACACCGCGACCTTCACCGAGGCCGAGCTGAACGACCTGGTCAAGTTCTACGAGTCGCCGCTGGGCAAGAAAGTCCTGCGCGAGATGCCCAAGGTCACCCAACAGTCGGCCCAGCTGACCCAGCAGAGCCTGGAACCGGCGGTGCCGGTGGTCAACAAGCTGCTCGACGACATGACCAAGGAACTCGACCCGAGCGCCGGCAAGGCAGCCGCTCCGGCGAAAAAGTGAGCCTGACGCGATGAACATGCAGCAACGCATCGAGCAGCAGCTGGCGCCGCTGGGCACCGACCACCTCGAAGTGCACAACGAAAGCCATATGCACAGCCGTGGCCAGGAAACGCACTACAAGGCGGTGCTGGTCAGCGAGCAGTTCGCCGGGCTGAACAGCGTCAAGCGTCACCAGAAGGTCTACGCCACCATGGGTGATCTGATGGGCGAGATCCACGCCCTGGCGATTCACACCTACACGCCCGAGGAATGGGCGGCGGTCGGCGTGGCGCCTGCCTCGCCGGTGTGCGCCGGTGGCGGCAAGCACTGAATCCTTTCCGGGATTCTGGTAGACTGCACGCCTCACAGACATCCTGTCGACGCCATCGCGGGGCAAGCCCGCTCCCACGCCAGCCACTGAGCGCAGCGTGGGAGCGGGCTTGCCCCGCGATGGCGTCGCCATGATTGCATTTGTCATTCCGGTCCGCCCCTTACGAGGGTGACCACCTGGAGATTCAACGCAATGACCCAACCGATCGTCGTGGCGGCGCTGTACAAGTTCGTCACCCTGGAAGACTACGTCGAACTGCGCGAGCCGCTGCTCAAGGCCATGGCAGACAACGGCGTCAAAGGCACCCTACTGCTGGCCAACGAAGGCATCAACGGCACCGTCTCGGCCACCCGTGAAGGCATCGACGCGCTGCTGGCCTGGCTGCGCAACGACCCACGCCTGGTGGATGTCGACCATAAAGAGTCTTACTGCGACGAGCAGCCGTTCTACCGCACCAAGGTCAAGCTCAAGAAAGAGATCGTCACCCTCGGCGTGCCGGGCGTTGACCCGAACAAGGCAGTCGGCACCTACGTCGATCCGAAAGACTGGAACGCCTTGATCAGCGACCCGGAAGTGCTGCTGATCGACACCCGCAACGACTACGAAGTGGCCATCGGCACCTTCAAGGGCGCCATCGACCCGAAGACCGAGACCTTCCGCGAGTTTCCCGACTACATCAAGGCCAACTTCGACCCGAGCAAGCACAAGAAGGTCGCCATGTTCTGCACCGGTGGCATCCGTTGCGAGAAGGCCTCCAGCTACATGCTCGGTGAGGGCTTCGAAGCCGTCTATCATCTTAAGGGCGGCATCCTGAAATACTTCGAGGAAGTAGCCCAGGAAGAAAGCCTCTGGGACGGCGACTGCTTCGTCTTCGACAATCGGGTCACCGTGCGTCACGACCTGAGCGAGGGCGAGTACGACCAGTGCCATGCCTGCCGCCACCCGATCGACGTGAAGGACCGGGAGTCGGAGCACTATTCGCCAGGCGTGAGCTGCCCGCATTGCTGGGACAGCCTGAGCGAGAAGACCCGGCGCAGCGCCATCGACCGCCAGAAGCAGATCGAACTGGCCAAGGCGCGCAACCAGCCACACCCGATCGGCTACAACTACAAAGCCGAGGCTTGATGCATGTCCGCACGCCTGCTCTATGTGATGGACCCGATGTGTTCCTGGTGCTGGGGTTTCGCCCCGGTGGCCGAGGCGCTGATCGCCCAGGCGCGTGAGGCGGGTGTCGTCACCCGCCTGGTGCCCGGTGGCCTGCGCAGCGGCGGCAGCGCCCTGGATACCTCGACCCGCAAGTACATCCTCGAGCACTGGCAGGCGGTGCATGACGCCACCGGGCAGCCGTTCCGTTTCGACGGCGCGATGCCCGACGGCTTCGTCTACGACACCGAGCCTGCGTGCCGCGCATTGGTTGCGGCGCGTGAGCTGGACGATGAACGGGCCTGGACGCTGCTCAAGCTGATCCAGCGCTCGTTCTACGAGCAGGGGCTGGATGTCACCCGCGCCCCGCAGCTGGTGGAGCTGGCCGAACAGGCCGGTTTTGACCGCGAGTCGTTCTCGCAGCGCTTCACCAGTACCGATACCCGCGCCGCCACCAGCGCCGACTTCGCCTGGGTACAGGACCTGGGCATCGCCGGTTTTCCCACGCTGCTGGCCGAGCGCAATGGCCAGCTGGCGTTGCTGACCAACGGCTACCAGTCGCTGGACAGCCTGCAGCCGCTGCTCGGCCGCTGGCTGCAGCAGGCCGCCTGTGCTTGACCTGCCAGGGTCGCCAGACCCTGTGCCAGGGAAGTCCCCCGCTGTGCCCGATCGCCTGAGCTGGGCGGAAATCCGCCGCCTGGCCCTGCACCACAAGAAGGCTTTGTGGACCGCCAATCTGGTGGCCGTGCTCGCCGCCCTGTGCAGCGTGCCCATTCCCTTGCTGCTGCCGCTGCTGGTGGACGAAGTGCTGCTGGGCCATGGCGACGCCGCCCTGAAATGGATGAACAACTTCCTGCCCGCGGGCTGGCAGGTGGCCGCGGGCTATATCGGCCTGATGCTCTGCGCCACCTTGGGCCTGCGTCTGGCGGCGCTGGCGTTCAACGTGGTCCAGGCCAAGCTGTTCGCCGGTCTGGCCAAGGACATCGTCTACCGCCTGCGTATCCGCCTGATCGAGCGGCTCAAGCGTATTTCGCTCAAGGAATACGAAAGCCTGGGCAGCGGTACCGTGACCACCCATCTGGTCACCGACCTGGACACCCTCGACAAGTTCGTCGGCGAAACCCTGAGCCGCTTCCTGGTGGCCATGCTTACGCTGACCGGCACCGCCGCCATCCTGATCTGGATGCACTGGCAGCTGGCGCTGCTGATCCTGCTGTTCAACCCGCTGGTGATCTTCTTTACCGTGCAGTTGGGCAAGCGCGTCAAGCACCTGAAGAAACTCGAGAACGACAGCACCGCGCGCTTCACCCAGGCGCTGACCGAGACCCTCGATGCGATCCAGGAGATCCGTGCCGGCAACCGCCAGGGCTACTTCCTCGGTCGCCTGGGTCTGCGTGCCCGCGAGGTGCGCGACTACGCGGTGGCCTCGCAGTGGAAGAGCGACGCCAGTGGCCGGGCCAGCGGCCTGTTGTTCCAGTTCGGCATCGATATCTTCCGCGCCGCGGCGATGCTCACCGTGCTGTTCTCCGACCTGTCGATCGGCCAGATGCTGGCGGTGTTCAGCTACCTGTGGTTCATGATCGGCCCGGTGGAGCAGTTGCTGAACCTGCAATATGCCTACTACGCCGCCGGCGGCGCGCTGAGCCGGTTGAACGAGCTGCTGGCGCGGGCCGACGAGCCGCAGTACCCGGCGGCCAGCGACCCGTTCGCCGGGCGCGACACGGTCGGCATCGAGGTGCGCGACCTGCGCTTCGCCTACGCCGACGAGCCGGTGCTCGACCAGCTGAACCTGGCCATCGCCCCGGGCGAGAAGGTGGCCATCGTCGGCGCCAGCGGCGGCGGCAAGAGTACCCTGGTGCAGTTGCTGTTGGGGTTGTACAGCGCCCAGGCCGGGACCATCCGCTTCGGCGGCGCCAGCCTGCAGGAGATCGGCCTGGAGACCCTGCGCGAGAACGTCGCGGTAGTGCTGCAGCACCCGTCGCTGTTCAACGACAGCGTGCGCGCCAACCTGACCATGGGCCGCGATTGCAGTGACGATGCCTGCTGGCAGGCGCTGCGCATCGCCCAGCTGGACGCCACCATCGCCGCGCTGCCCCAGGGTCTGGACAGCATCGTCGGGCGCTCCGGCGTGCGCCTGTCCGGCGGCCAGCGCCAGCGCCTGGCGATCGCCCGCATGGTGCTGGCCGAGCCAAAGGTGGTCATCCTCGACGAGGCCACCTCGGCGCTGGACGCCGCCACCGAGTACAACCTGCACCAGGCCCTGGCGCGGTTCCTCAGTGGCCGCACCACGCTGATCATCGCCCACCGCCTGTCGGCAGTGAAGCAGGCTGACCGTGTGCTGGTGTTCGACGGCGGCCATGTGGCCGAGGACGGCGGCCACCAGCAGCTGATCGCCGAGGGCGGCCTGTACGCCAAACTCTACGGCCATCTGCAACAAACCTGAGCCACCTACGTCCGTGTAGGAGCGGCCTTGTGCCGCGAAAGGGCCGCAGAGCGGCCCCCGGCGATCTTGTGGGGCTGCTGCGCAGCCCTTTCGCGGCACAAGGCCGCTCCTACAGGGCTTCACCACCTATTCCCTGTCATCAAAAACCACGTCACAGGCATGGCAAATGGCCTACGCTGTGCTTGTCTAGGTCGATTCGTGCCTTATCTGCCGCCATGACAGGGACTACATGAAGGGAAATCGGACTCTCGAAGCGCCAAGGCTGCTGGGCATCATCTGGCCCTTCGTCGCGGTTGTGGTTTTCCAGGTACTGCTGGGCAGTCTGAGCCTTTATGCATTGTCCGCCGTGCGCGCCTACGTGGCGGGCGAGAGCCTGTGGTCCAAGGCACAGAAGGACGCCATCTATTACCTTAACCTCTATGCCGACGACCGCGATCCGCTGACCTACGCCCGCTACCGCCGGGCGATCCTGGTGCCCCAGGGCGACCACAACCTGCGCCTGGCCCTGGACCGACCTGAACCGGACTTGGAAGCAGCGCGCCAGGGTGTGCTGCAGGGCGGCAACCATCCCGAGGACGTCGCCCGGATCATCTGGTTCTACCGCAACTTCCGTCATATCAGCTATATGGAAACCGCCATCGATTACTGGGACATCGGTGACGATTACCTGAACCAGCTCGACGTGCTGGCCCAGCAGATGCGCGAAGGCTTCGCCAGCGGCGTGATCGACCCGCACCAGGTGGCCAACTGGAAGGCGCGCATCGTCGCCATCAATGACGGTGTGACCCCCGCCGCCAAGGCCTTCAGCGATGCCCTGGGCGAAGGCTCGCGGATGTTGCTCAAGGTGCTGATGCTCACCAACCTGGCCACCGCGCTGTTCCTGATCGCCATGGCCTGGCGCCGTTCGAGCAAGCTGCTGGCCCAGCGGCAGGCGTTTGCCAGTGCGTTGCAGGAGGAGAAGGAGCGGGCGCAGATCACCCTTGAGTCGATCGGCGATGCAGTGATCACCGCCGATGTCGACGGTTGCATCAGCTACATGAACCCGGCCGCCGAGCAGTTGACCCACTGGCAGGCGGTGCAGGCCCAGGGCTTGCCGCTGGCCGCTCTGTTCAGCCTGGTCGACGAGAACGCCGAGGGCGACAGTCTGACGCTGGTCGAGCAAGTGCTCAGCGGCAGCCTCAAGGGCGGCGCCGAGCATGCCCGGCTGATCCAGCGCCTGGACGGCAGCACGGTGTCGGTCAACCTGGTGGGCTCGCCCATCCTCACCGAAGGGCAGGTCAGTGGCATCGTCGTGGTGCTGCACGACATGACCCAGGAGCGCCAGTACATCGCCAACCTGTCTTGGCAGGCGACCCATGACGCCCTGACCGGGCTGGCCAACCGCCGGGAGTTCGAATATCGCCTGGAGCAGGCGCTCAACGGCCTGGCCCGCCAGGCTGGGCGCCATTCGCTGATGTTCCTCGACCTCGACCAGTTCAAGCTGGTCAACGATACCTGCGGCCATGCCGCCGGCGACGAGTTGCTGCGGCATATCTGCGCGGTGCTGCAGTCGGGCCTGCGCGAGGGCGACACCCTGGCGCGCCTGGGTGGCGACGAGTTCGGCGTGCTTCTGGAGAACTGCCCGCCGGAGCAGGCCGAGCGGATTGCCGAGCAGTTGCGCCAGGCCGTGCAGAGCCTGCATTTCGTGTGGAAGGGGCGCCCCTTCGTGACCACGGTCAGCCTCGGCCTGGTACACATCGCCCAGGTGCCCAGCACCCTGGAGGCATCGTTGCGCGCGGCGGACATGGCCTGCTACATGGCCAAGGAGAAGGGCCGCAACCGGGTCCAGGTGTATCACGCCGACGACAGCGAGCTGTCCATGCGCTTTGGTGAGATGGCCTGGATCCAGCGATTGCACGTGGCGCTGGAAGAGAACCGCTTCTGCCTCTATGCCCAGGAGATCGCGCCCCTGCACCCCCACGAGGGTCCCGGGCATATCGAGATCCTCCTACGTCTGCACGACGAAAGCGGGCGCACCATCCTGCCCGACAGCTTCATTCCTGCAGCGGAGCGCTATGGCCTGATGACCGCGCTCGACCGCTGGGTGGTGCGCAGCGTGTTCCAGGTGATCCGCCAGTGCCTGGACGAGGGCCGGGAGGGGCCTTTGGCGATGTGCGCCATCAATTTATCGGGTTCGAGCATCGGCGATGACAAGTTCCTCGAGTACCTGCAGCGGTTGTTCGGCGAATTCGACATCCCGCCACGGCTGATCTGTTTTGAAATTACTGAAACCAGCGCCATCGCCAATCTGGGCAGCGCGATCCGATTCATCAATGAATTGAAAGGACTGGGCTGCAAATTCTCCCTCGACGACTTCTGCGCCGGAATGTCGTCATTCGCCTATTTGAAGCATTTGCCTGTAGACTTCCTGAAGATCGACGGAAGTTTCGTCAAGGACATGCTCGATGACCCGATCAACCGGGCGATGGTCGAAGTGATCAATCACATCGGCCACGTCATGGGCAAGCGGACCATTGCCGAGTTCGTCGAGACGCCGCTGATCGAGCAGGCTTTGCAGGAGATCGGCGTGGACTACGCCCAGGGATACCTCATCGAACGCCCGCAGGTCTTCACCTGCGACAGCCTGCAGCGCCAACGGATTGCCGCGAGGCCCCTTCTGCACCGGGCGCCGGGGACCTTTCGCTGAACAACGCCCGGAAATCACAGGGAATCAAGGAGCTGACAGTGATCGACGCGTTCGTAAGGATCGGACCATTGATGGATCCGGCCAGTTATCCGCAGTGGGCCCAACAACTGATAGAGGATTGCCGCGAAAGCAAGCGCCGGGTGGTGGAGCATGAGTTCTACCAGCGACTGCGCGATGGCCAGCTGAAGCAGTCGACCATCCGCCAGTACCTGATCGGCGGCTGGCCGGTGGTCGAGCAGTTCTCCCTCTACATGGCCCACAACCTCACCAAGACCCGCTACGCCCGGCACCCCGGCGAAGACATGGCGCGCCGCTGGCTGATGCGCAACATCCGGGTCGAGCTCAACCATGCCGACTACTGGGTGCACTGGTGCCAGGCGCACGGTATCCACCTGCACGAGCTGCAGTCCCAGGAGGTGCCGCCGGAACTCAACGGCCTCAACGACTGGTGCTGGCGGGTATGCGCCACCGAGTCGCTGGCCATCGCCATGGCAGCCACCAACTACGCCATCGAGGGTGCTACCGGTGAGTGGTCGGCGGTGGTCTGCGCCGAGGACACCTATGCCCAGGGCTTCCCCGAGGACACCCGCAAGCGCGCCATGAAGTGGCTGAAGATGCATGCGCAGTACGATGACGCGCATCCGTGGGAGGCGCTTGAGATCATCTGCACCCTGGCGGGCGAGAGCCCGACGCTGGGGCTGCGCACCGAGCTGCGTCGGGCGATCTGCAAGAGCTACGACTGCATGTTCCTGTTCCTGGAGCGTTGCATGCAGCTCGAGGGGCGCCAGCCGGGGCGTATGCGTCCGGCGTTGGCGGCGGGTTGAGGATAGTTGTTGGATTTGCAGGCCTATTTGCCGGCAAACCGCACACTCAATGAACTTGCACGTCCGCTGTAGGAGCGGCCTTGTGCCGCGATAGGGCTGCACAGCAGCCCCAGCCATTACTGCTCAACGCTGAAATCCTGGGGCTGCTGCGCAGCCCTATCGCGGCACAAGGCCGCTCCTACAGTTGTCGTGCAGCATATGTGGGAGCGGCGGTTCGCCGATGCGACTTGCCTCGCGATGGTTTTTACTGCGCGTTCAACGCCTGCCCGTTCACATCCTTGCTGTCCGGCCCCATCAGATACAGGTACACCGGCATGATGTCCTCGGGCAGCGGGTTGTTCTGCGGGTTTTCGCTCGGGTAGGCCTGGGCGCGCATCGCCGTGCGCGTGGCGCCCGGGTTGATGCTGTTCGAGCGCACCGGCGCCACGCCTTCCAGCTCGTCAGCGAGGGTCTGCATCAGCCCCTCGGTGGCGAACTTCGACACACCATAGGCGCCCCAGTAAGCCCGACCCTTGCGCCCGACGCTGCTGGAAGTGAACACCACCGAGGCGTCCTCCGACAGTTTCAGCAGTGGCAGCAGGGTGCTGGTCAGCATGAAGGTGGCGTCGACGTTGATGTGCATCACGCGCATGAAGTTGTCGCCCGACAGTTGCTCCAGCGGCGTGCGCGGGCCGATGATCGAGGCGTTGTTGAGCAGGCCGTCGAGGCGGCCGAACTGCTCCTCGATCATCACCGCCAGTTCGTCGTACTGGTGGGGCAGGGCGGTTTCCAGGTTGAACGGGATCACCACCGGCTGCGGGTGGCCGGCGGCCTCGATCTGGTCGTAGACCTCGTTGAGGTTGGCCTCGGTCTTGCCCAGCAGCAGCACGGTGGCGCCCAGGGCGGCATAGGCCTTGGCGGCGGCGGCACCGATGCCGCGGCCGGCGCCGGTGACCAGGATGATCCGGCCCTTGAGCAGGTCGGGGCGGGCGGTGTAGTCGAACATAACGGGTTCCCTGTTGATGGCATAGTGCCGTGGGAGCGGGCTTGCCCCGCGATGGCGTCAGGGCGGACACCATCATTGCCTGGGCGGGCAGCCTCGCGGGGCAAGCCCGCTCCCACGGGCGTCTATGACTGTTGGTTCTTCAGCAGCCGCACAGCGCGCTGTCGATCACCTTGCGCAGTTCCAGCGGGTGGTCCACCACCACGTCGGCGCCCCAGTTGTTGGGGTTGTCCTCTGGATGAATATAGCCGTAGCGCACTGCCGCGGTGCGGGTGCCGGCGTCGCGGCCGGACTCGATGTCGCGCAGGTCGTCGCCGACGAACAGCACGCTGGCCGGGTCCAGGTCCAGGGTCTTGCACGCCAGGATCAAGGGCTCGGGGTCGGGCTTGCTGTTCTTCACGTGGTCCGGGCAGATCAGCAGGGCCGAGCGCTCGGCCAGGCCCAGGCGCTGCATGATCGGCTCGGCGAAGCGCACCGGCTTGTTGGTGACCACGCCCCACAGCAGGTTGCCTTTCTCGATGTCGGCCAGCAGTTCCGGCATGCCGTCGAACAGCTTGCTGTGCACCGCGCAGTCGCGCTGGTAGCGCTCGAGGAATTCCAGGCGCAGGGCCTCGAAGCCGTCGGCCTCGGGGTCCATGGCGAAGGTCGCGGCGACCATGGCGCGGGCACCGCCGGAGATCACTTCGCGGATGCGCTCGTCGTCGATGGCCGGCAGGCCGCGGTCAGCGAGCATCGCCTGGCAGATGGCGATGAAATCCGGCGCCGTGTCCAGCAGGGTGCCGTCCATGTCGAAGAGTACTGCTCGCAGGCGCATGCTCATTCCTCGCGCAGGGTCTGGATCATGTAGTTGACGTCGACGTCGTTGTTCAGCTTGTAGTGCTTGGTCAGCGGGTTGTAGGTCAGGCCGATGATGTCCTTGACCTCGAGGCCCGCGGCCCGGCTCCAGGCGCCCAGCTCGGAGGGGCGGATGAACTTCTTGAAGTCATGGGTGCCGCGCGGCAGCATCTTGAGGATGTACTCGGCGCCGATGATCGCCAGCAGGTAGGCCTTGGGGTTGCGGTTGATGGTCGAGAAGAACACCTGGCCGCCCGGCTTGACCATGCGGTAGCAGGCGCGGATCACCGAGGAAGGATCGGGCACATGCTCGAGCATCTCCAGGCAGGTGACCACGTCGAACTGCTCGGGCATCTCCTCGGCCAGGGCTTCGGCGGTGATCTGCCGGTACTCCACCGCCACGCCGGACTCCAGCTGGTGCAGCTGGGCCACCGCCAGCGGCGCCTCGCCCATGTCGATGCCGGTCACGGTGGCGCCGCGCTGGGCCATCGCCTCGCTGAGGATGCCGCCGCCGCAGCCGACGTCCAGCACCTTCTTGCCGGCAAGGGCGACGCGCTCGTCGATCCAGTTGACCCGCAGCGGGTTGATGTCGTGCAGTGGCTTGAATTCGCTCTCGCGGTCCCACCAGCGGTGGGCCAGGGCTTCGAACTTGGCGATTTCGGCGTGGTCGACGTTGCTCATCTGAACAGTCCTCTGAAGCTTCTATGAAAGTGTCACGGGGCGCCAGCCGTGGCTGGCGCCCGGTTATTCGTTGCGCCCGCCGATGCGGGCTCCCCAGGCGCGGGCATTGGCGGCCAGGGCCTGCTCGTCCATTCGCGTCAGGCGGCGGTCCAGCACCAGGGCGTGGCCGGCGACCCAGACGTCCTTCACGCACTCGCGGCCGGTGGCGTAGATCAGTTGCGAGACCGGGTCGTGCACCGGCTGCTGCGCCAGCCCCGACAGGTCGAAGGCGACCAGGTCGGCGGCCTTGCCCACCTCGAGCGAGCCGGTCGTCGCCTCCAGGCCCAGCGCCCGGGCGCCGTTGAGCGTGGCCATGCGTAGCGCCCGGTGGGCGTCCAGGGCGGTGGCCGAGCCGGCGACGGCCTTGGCCAGCAGCGCGGCGGTACGGGTTTCGCCGAGCAGGTCGAGGTCGTTGTTGCTGGCGGCGCCGTCGGTGCCCACCGCCACGTTCACTCCGGCCTGCCACAGGCGCTCCACCGGGCAGAAGCCGCTGGCCAGCTTGAGGTTGGACTCGGGGCAGTGGACCACGCTGGTGTTGCTTTCTACCAGCAGGGCCAGATCCTCGTCGCTGACCTGGGTCATGTGCACCGCCTGCAGGTTCGGCCCCAGCAGGCCCAGGCGGGCGAGGCGGGCCAGTGGGCGCTCACCGTTGTCCTTGAGCGCCTGCTCGACTTCGCCGGCGGTCTCGTGGATATGCATGTGCAGCGGTGCGTCGAGCTGGTCGGCGATCACCCGGATCTTCTCCAGGTTCGCATCGCTGACCGTGTACGGCGCGTGCGGGCCAAGGGCGACGGTAATGCGCGGGTGGTGGCGCAGGTCGCCGAACAGCTCGATGGCCAGGTGCAGGCCCTCGTCCGGGGTGCGCGCGCCGGGGATCGGGAAATCCAGCAATGGCACTGCGATCTGCGCGCGGATACCGCTGTGGTGCACGCGGTCGCAGGCCTCGCGGGGGAAGAAGTACATGTCGGCGAAGCAGGTGATGCCGCCCTTGAGTTGCTCGGCGATGGCAAGGTCTGTGCCGTCACGCACGAAGGCTTCGTCCACCCAGCGGCCCTCGGCCGGCCAGATGTGCTCCTGCAGCCAGGTCATCAGCGGCAGGTCGTCGGCCAGGCCGCGGAACAGGGTCATGGCGGCGTGGCCGTGGGCGTTGACCAGCCCGGGCGTCAGCACGCAGTCGGGCAATTCGCGTACTTCCCGGGCCCGGGGCGCCCGCTCGCGGGGGCCGAGCCAGGCGATCCGGCCGTCCAGCACGCCCAGCGCATGGCCTTCGAGCACCACGCCGGCCGGCTCCACGGGGACCAGCCAGTCCGGCACAAGCAGCAGGTCGAGGAGGGGAGTGGCGGTGGGCATGCGCGGCATATACCTGGGTCGGTTCGACTAAACGCGCAGTATACCCGAGCGTCCGCGGCTGAGGGTCGCTATAATCGCCGGCTTTTGATGCCAGGGCGACGGGGAGAGGCGATGCGCGAGCAACTGATGGCGGCGGAGACGGTGACGGGCATCGAATGGCGCGACGGCGTGCTGTATCTGCTCGACCAGCGCCTGCTGCCGCTGGAGCAGTGCTGGCTGGCTTGCACCGAGGCAGCCGAGGTGGCCGAGGCGATCAGTGACATGGCCGTGCGCGGTGCCCCGGCGATCGGTATTTGCGCCGCCTATGGCCTGGTGCTGGCATTGCGCCAGCGGCTGGCCGAGGGCGACGGTTGGGAGGAGTCTCTCGAAGAGGACTTCATGCTGCTGGGCGAGGCGCGTCCGACCCCGGCCAACCTGTTCTGGGCGCTCAACCGCATGCGCGAGCGCTTGCAGCGCCTGCGTCCCGGCGAGGACGTGCTGGCGGTAATGGAAGCCGAGGCGGTGGCCATCCACGAAAGCGATCGCGAGGCCAACCTGACCATGGCCCAGTTCGGCGTCGAGCAGATCCGCCGCCATCAGGGCAGCGAGCAGGCCCTGCTCACCCATGGCAACGCCGGCGCCCTGGCCACCGGCGGCTTCGGCACCGCCCTGGGGGTGATTCGTGCCGCCACCCTGGAAGGCATGGTCGAGCAGGTCTATGCCTGCGAGTCGCGGCCCTGGCTGCAGGGCTCGCGCCTGACCGCCTGGGAGCTGGCCGCCGACGGCGTGCCGGTGACCGTGGTCGCCGACGCGGCCATGGGTCACCTGATGAAGACCAAGGGCATCACCTGGGTGGTGGTCGGTGCCGACTGCATCGCCGCCAATGGCGACGTGGCGGCGAAGATCGGCACCTACCAGATGGCGGTGAACGCCATGCACCACGGTCTGCGCTTCATGGTGGTGGCGCCGAGCACCAGCATCGACCTGAACCTGGCCACCGGCGAGGATATCCCGCTGGAGACCCGCGGCGAAGAAGAGCTGCTGGAAGTGGCGGGCATCCAGGTGACGGCCGACGTCGAGGCCTACAACCCGGTGGTCGATGTCACCCCGGCGGACCTGATCGACGTGATCGTCACCGAGAAGGGCGTGGTCGAGCGCCCGGACACGGCGAAAATCGCCCAGTTGATGTGCCGCAAACGCCTCCATTGAGGCGTTTTTTCACCCGTTTGGATGGCGCGGCAAGGCAACCTGCCACATCTCCCATGCGTCCCGTGTTTGTGATACCATCCGGCAGTTTCCAAGGCTGCTCTTTGCGGTGGCCTTCATTGCGCAGATCCATGGCACAACTCATTGATTTGTCGTAAGTCGTCGCACCCTATATGCGCTGCGGCGGCGAGCTTCGTTCGTCCTTCGAGGGATCAGGCGAAGTTTCACCAGAAAAAGGAATCAGGCTTCTCATGGGCGAACTGGCCAAAGAAATCCTCCCGGTCAATATCGAAGACGAACTGAGACAGTCTTACCTCGACTACGCGATGAGCGTTATTGTCGGGCGAGCGCTGCCCGATGCGCGTGACGGCTTGAAGCCCGTGCATCGCCGCGTTCTGTATGCGATGAGCGAACTGGGCAACGACTGGAACAAGCCGTACAAGAAATCCGCCCGTGTGGTCGGTGACGTGATCGGTAAGTACCACCCGCACGGCGACACCGCCGTGTACGACACCATCGTGCGCATGGCCCAGCCCTTCTCGCTGCGCTACCTGCTGGTCGATGGCCAGGGCAACTTCGGTTCGGTGGACGGCGACAACGCCGCGGCCATGCGATACACCGAAGTGCGCATGGCCAAGCTGGCCCACGAGCTGCTGGCCGACCTGCACAAGGAAACCGTCGACTGGGTGCCCAACTACGACGGCACCGAGCAGATCCCAGCGGTCATGCCGACCAAGATCCCCAACCTGCTGGTCAACGGTTCCAGCGGTATCGCCGTGGGCATGGCCACCAACATGCCGCCGCACAACCTCGGCGAAGTGATCGATGGCTGCCTGGCGCTGATCGACAACTCCGACATCACGGTCGATGAACTGATGCAGTTCATCCCGGGTCCGGACTTCCCTACCGCCGGCCTGATCAACGGTCGCCAGGGCATCATCGAGGCCTATCGCACCGGCCGTGGCCGCATCTATATGCGTGCCCGTTCCGAGATCGAGGACATCGACAAGGTCGGTGGCCGCCAGCAGATCGTCGTCACCGAGCTGCCGTACCAGCTGAACAAGGCGCGTCTGATCGAGAAGATCGCCGAGCTGGTCAAAGAGAAGAAGATCGAAGGCATCACCGAGCTGCGCGACGAGTCCGACAAGGACGGCATGCGCATCGTCATCGAGCTGCGCCGCGGCGAGGTGCCGGAGGTGGTGCTCAACAACCTCTACCAGCAGACCCAGCTGCAGAGCGTGTTCGGCATCAACATCGTCGCCCTGATCGACGGTCGCCCGCGCCTGCTGAACCTCAAGGACCTGCTCGAGGCGTTCGTTCGCCACCGTCGCGAAGTGGTTACCCGCCGCACCGTGTTCGAGCTGCGCAAGGCCCGCGAGCGTGGCCACATCCTTGAAGGCCAGGCGGTCGCGCTGTCCAACATCGACCCGGTCATCGCCCTGATCAAGGCTTCGCCGACCCCGTCCGAAGCCAAGGAAGCTCTGATCAGCACCGCCTGGGAATCCAGCGCCGTGCAGGTCATGGTCGAGCGCGCCGGCGCCGAGTCCTGCCGTCCGGAAGACCTGCCGGAACAGTACGGCCTGCGTGAAGGCAAGTACTACCTGTCGCCGGAGCAGGCCCAGGCCATCCTCGAGCTGCGCCTGCACCGCCTGACCGGCCTGGAGCACGAGAAGCTGCTGGCCGAGTACCAGGAGATCCTCGAGCAGATCGGCGAGCTGATCCGCATCCTCAGCAGCGCCGAGCGCCTGATGGAAGTGATCCGCGAAGAACTCGAAGCGATCCGTGCCGAGTACGGCGATGCCCGCCGCACCGAGATCCTCAACGCCAGCCACGACCTCAACTACGGCGACATGATCCCGGAAGAAGTGCGCGTGGTGACCATCTCCCACGGTGGTTACGCCAAGACCCAGCCATTGTCCGCCTACCAGGCCCAGCGCCGCGGCGGCAAGGGCAAGTCGGCGACCGGCGTCAAGGACGAGGACTACATCGAGCACCTGCTGGTCGCCAACAGCCACGCCACCCTTCTGCTGTTCTCCAGCAAGGGCAAGGTGTACTGGAAGAAAACCTACGAAATCCCCGAGGCCTCCCGCGCCGCCCGCGGTCGTCCGCTGGTCAACCTGCTGCCGCTGGAGGAGGGTGAGCGCATCACCGCCATGCTGCAGGTCGACCTGGAGGCGTTGCAACAGCACGCAGATCCCGACGAGGAGCTGGAAGACAGCGACGACAGCGTGATCGAAGGCGAGCTGGTGGAAGTCGAAGAGATCGACGAGGAAGACGGCGACACCCCTGAGTGGGTCGCCGAACCGACTGGCGCCTACATCTTCATGGCCACCGCCTCCGGCACCGTGAAGAAGACCCCGCTGGTGCAATTCGCCCGTCCGCGCTCCAACGGCCTGATCGCCCTGAAGCTCAAGGAAGGTGACACCCTGATCGCCGCGGCCATCACCGACGGCGCCAAGGAAGTCATGATGTTCTCCGACGCCGGCAAGGTGATTCGCTTCGCCGAGAGCGTGGTGCGCGAAATGGGTCGTACCGCCCGTGGCGTGCGCGGCATGAAGCTGGGCAAGGGCCAGCAGATCATCTCCATGCTGATTCCCGAGTCCGGCGCGCAGATCCTCACCGCCTCCGAGCGTGGCTTCGGCAAGCGCACCCCGCTGTCCAAGTTCCCGCGTCGCGGCCGTGGTGGCCAGGGCGTGATCGCCATGGGTACCAAGGGGCGCAACGGCTTGCTGATCGGCGCCATCCAGGTGCAGGAAGGCGAGGAGATCATGCTGATTTCCGACCAGGGCACCCTGGTGCGTACGCGGGTCGGCGAAGTGTCCAGCCTGAGCCGTAACACCCAGGGTGTGACGCTGATCAAGCTGGCCACCGACGAAACGCTGGTAGGCCTGGAGCGTGTCCAGGAGCCATCCGAGGAAGAACTCGACGACCTGGTCGAGACGGACGAGGAGGGCGCCCCGCTCGATGCGGTGGACGAGGACAACGCAGGCGCCGAAGAGGCACCTCAGGAATAACCGAAGCAACAACCCGAACGGGGCGACCAAGGTCGCCCCGTTTGACTGATAAGGGCCTGGCCCGATCCGCAGGTTGGTCGCATGACCTGTGGGAGCGGGTTTACCCGCGAAGAAGACACCGCGGTGCATGGCAAGGGCTTCGCCCTTGTTCGCGGGTGAACCCGCTCCCACAGGGTTTCCGCTGGCATCGATGATTTACGATTTGTTCTATTTGGCAGAGCGAGAGTGGATGTGAGCAAACGAGCCTTTAACTTCTGCGCCGGCCCCGCCGCGCTTCCCGATGCTGTCCTGCAGCGTGCCCAGGCCGAAATGCTGGACTGGCGCGGCAAGGGCCTGTCGGTGATGGAAATGAGCCATCGCAGCGACGACTACGTGGCCATTGCCGAAAAGGCCGAGCAGGACCTGCGCGACCTGCTGTCCGTCCCCTCCAACTACAAGGTGTTGTTCCTGCAGGGCGGCGCCAGCCAGCAGTTCGCCGAGATCCCGCTGAACCTGCTGCCGGAGAACGGCACCGCCGACTACATCGAGACCGGCATCTGGTCGAAGAAGGCCATCGAGGAAGCGCGTCGCTTCGGCAGCGTCAATGTCGCCGCCAGCGCCAAGCCTTACGACTACCTGGCCATCCCGGGCCAGAACGAGTGGCAGCTGACCAAGAACGCAGCCTATGTGCACTATGCGTCCAACGAGACCATTGGTGGCCTGCAGTTCGACTGGGTGCCCGAGACCGGCGACGTGCCGCTGGTGGTCGACATGTCCTCCGACATCCTCTCGCGTCCGATCGACGTGTCGCAGTTCGGCATGATCTACGCCGGCGCGCAGAAGAACATCGGCCCCAGCGGCCTGGTGGTGGTGATCGTTCGTGAAGACCTGCTGGGCCACGCCCGCAGCAGCTGCCCGACCATGCTCGACTACAAGATCGCGGCCGACAACGGCTCGATGTACAACACCCCGGCCACCTATTCCTGGTACCTCTCGGGCCTGGTGTTCGAATGGCTCAAGGAGCAGGGTGGCGTCGAGGCCATGGAGCAGCGCAACCGCGCCAAGAAGGACCGCCTGTACGGCTTCATCGACAGCAGCGCGTTCTACACCAACCCGATCAGCCACAACGCCCGTTCGTGGATGAACGTGCCGTTCCGCCTGGCCGACGAGCGCCTGGACAAGGCCTTCCTGGCCGGCGCCGACGCCCGTGGCCTGCTCAACCTCAAGGGGCACCGTTCGGTCGGTGGCATGCGCGCCTCGATCTACAACGCCCTGGGCCTGGAGGCTGTCGAGGCGCTGGTGCAGTACATGGCTGAATTCGAGAAGGAGCACGGCTGATGTCCGACCAGGAACTCAAGGCCCTGCGCGTGCGCATCGACAGCCTCGACGAGAAGATCCTCGAGCTGATCAGCGAGCGCGCCCGTTGCGCCCAGGAAGTGGCCAAGGTCAAGACTGCGTCGCTGGCCGAAGGCGAGGCGCCGGTGTTCTATCGCCCCGAGCGTGAAGCCGCGGTGCTCAAGCGCGTCATGGAGCGCAACAAGGGGCCGCTGGACAACGAAGAGATGGCGCGGCTGTTCCGCGAGATCATGTCCTCCTGCCTGGCCCTGGAAGAGCCGCTGAAAGTCGCCTACCTCGGCCCAGAGGGCACCTTCACCCAGGCGGCGGCCATGAAGCACTTCGGTCACGCCGTGGTCAGTCGTCCGATGGCGGCCATCGACGAGGTGTTCCGCGAAGTGGCGGCCGGTGCCGTCAACTTCGGCGTGGTGCCGGTGGAAAACTCCACCGAGGGCGCGGTCAGCCATACGCTGGACAGCTTCCTCGAACACGACATGGTCATCTGCGGCGAGGTGGAGCTGCGTATCCACCACCACCTGCTGGTGGGCGAGAACACCAAGACCGACAGCATCACCCGCATCTACTCCCATGCCCAGTCGCTGGCCCAGTGCCGCAAGTGGCTGGACGCCCATTATCCGAACGTCGAGCGCGTGGCTGTCTCCAGCAACGCCGAGGCGGCCAAGCGGGTCAAGGGCGAGTGGAATTCGGCGGCGATCGCCGGCGACATGGCGGCCAACCTGTACGGGCTGACCCGCCTGGCCGAGAAGATCGAGGACCGCCCGGACAACTCCACGCGCTTCCTCATGATCGGCAGCCAGGAAGTGCCGCCGACTGGCGACGACAAGACCTCGATCATCGTCTCCATGAGCAACAAGCCGGGCGCGCTGCATGAACTGCTGGTACCGTTCCACGAGAACGGCATCGACCTGACGCGCATCGAGACCCGTCCGTCGCGCAGCGGCAAATGGACCTACGTGTTCTTCATCGACTTCGTCGGCCATCACCGCGATCCGCTGATCAAGGCGGTGCTGGAGCAGATCAGCCAGGAGGCTGTGGCGCTGAAGGTGCTGGGGTCGTATCCGAAGGCGGTGCTCTGACGTATGTTTCAAGGTTCATCGCGGGCCTCGTGGGAGCGGGCTTGTCCCGCGATGGGCTTACAGGCTGTCTTGATTTCTGAACAGGGTTCGCACTCGTGGTTGATGCTGTAACAAACAAATCCGCACCGATTGTCGGTCGCCTGGTCGTGGTCGGTCTCGGCCTGATCGGCGGCTCCTTCGCCAAGGGCCTGCGTGAGAGCGGCCTGTGCCGCGAAGTGGTTGGCGTCGACCTGGATGCCGAGTCGCGCAAGCAGGCCGTGGCGTTGGGCGTAGTCGATCGTTGCGAGGCAGATCTCGCCGCCGCCTGTGTCGGCGCCGATGTCATCCAGCTGGCGGTGCCGATCCTGGCCATGGAGAAAGTCCTGGCCCGCCTCGCCCAGCTCGACCTGGGTGACGCGGTGATCACCGACGTGGGCAGTGCCAAGGGCAACGTGGTGCGCGCAGCGCGCGAGGCCTTCGCCGAGCGCCTGCCGCGCTTCGTGCCCGGGCACCCGATCGCCGGCTCCGAGCAAAGCGGCGTGGAAGCCTCCAATGCCGCGCTGTTCCGTCGCCACAAGGTGATCCTCACGCCGCTGGCGGAAACCGACCCGCAGGCGCTGGCCCTGGTCGACCGTCTCTGGCGCGCGCTGGACGCCGATGTCGAGCACATGCCGGTGGAGCGCCATGACGAAGTCCTGGCCGCCACCAGCCACCTGCCGCACCTGCTGGCCTTCGGCCTGGTCGATTCGCTGGCCAAGCGCAATGAAAACCTGGAGATCTTCCGGTACGCTGCGGGGGGCTTTCGCGATTTCACGAGAATCGCCGGCAGCGACCCGATCATGTGGCACGACATCTTCCTCGCCAACCGCGAGGCGGTCCTGCGCACTCTCGATACATTTCGCAGCGACCTCGACGCCTTGCGCGACGCGGTCGATGCTGGGGACGGGCACCAGCTGCTGGGTGTGTTCACCCGCGCCCGGGTTGCCCGCGAGCATTTCAGTAAAATCCTGGCCCGCCGGGCCTATGTGGACGCTATGAACGCCAACGATCTGATTTTCCTGGCCCAACCGGGTGGCCGCGTGTCCGGACGGATCCGCGTACCTGGCGACAAGTCGATTTCCCACCGCTCGATCATGCTCGGCTCGCTGGCCGAAGGCACCACCGAGGTGGAAGGTTTCCTCGAGGGCGAGGACGCCCTGGCCACCTTGCAGGCCTTCCGTGACATGGGCGTGGTCATCGAAGGCCCGCACCACGGCCGCGTGACCATCCATGGCGTTGGCCTGCACGGTCTCAAGCCGCCACCCGGGCCGCTGTATGTCGGCAACTCCGGTACCTCGATGCGCCTGCTGTCCGGCCTGCTGGCGGCGCAGTCGTTCGACACCACCATGACCGGCGACGCCTCGCTGTCCAAGCGCCCGATGAATCGCGTGGCCAATCCGCTGCGCGAAATGGGCGCGGTGGTCGAGACCGGCCCTGAAGGGCGTCCGCCGCTGACCATTCGTGGTGGCCACAAGCTCAAGGCGCTGAACTACACGCTGCCGATGGCCAGTGCCCAGGTCAAATCCTGCCTGTTGCTGGCTGGCCTGTACGCCGAAGGCACCACCACCGTCACCGAACCTGCGCCGACCCGTGATCACACCGAGCGCATGCTGCGCGGCTTCGGCTACGCGGTCGAGTCGAACGGTCCGGTGGCCTCCCTGCAGTCCGGTGGCAAGCTCACCGCTACCCGCATCGAAGTGCCGGCGGACATTTCCTCCTCGGCGTTCTTCCTGGTGGCGGCGTCCATCGCAGAAGGTTCCGAGCTGGTCCTGGAGCACGTCGGCATCAACCCGACCCGCACCGGCGTGATCGACATCCTGCGCCTGATGGGCGGCGACATCACCCTGGAAAACCAGCGTGAAGTCGGCGGTGAACCGGTGGCTGACCTGCGCGTGCGTGGCGCCAAGCTCAAGGGCATCGACATCCCCGAGCACCTGGTGCCGCTGGCCATCGACGAGTTCCCGGTACTGTTCGTCGCCGCCGCCTGCGCCGAAGGGCGCACCGTGTTGCGTGGCGCCGAAGAGCTGCGGGTCAAGGAGTCGGACCGCATCCAGGTGATGGCCGACGGCCTGATCGCCCTGGGCGTGAAGTGCGAGCCGACCCCGGACGGCATCATCATCGACGGCGGCCAGATCGGCGGCGGCGAAGTGCACGGCCACGGCGACCACCGCATCGCCATGGCCTTCAGCATCGCCTCGCTGCGCGCCAGTGCGCCGATCGTGATCCATGACTGCGCCAACGTCGCCACGTCGTTCCCCAACTTCCTGGCGCTGTGCAAGGAAGTCGGCATCCGCGTCGCCGAAGAGGGCAAGTCGTGAATTCGCAAGCACCGGTCATCACCATCGACGGGCCGAGCGGCTCGGGCAAGGGTACCGTGGCGGGCCTGCTGGCCCGCGAGCTGGGCTGGCGCCTGCTCGACTCCGGCGCCCTGTACCGCCTGTTGGCGTTCAACGCCAGCAACCATGGCGTCGACCTGACCAATGAAGAGCTGCTCAAGGCCCTGGCTGCCCATCTGGATGTGCAGTTCATCGCCGCCGAGCCGGGCAAGCTGCAGCAGATCATTCTCGAGGGCGAGGATGTCAGCCACGTCATCCGTACCGAGACTGTCGGCGCCGGCGCCTCGATGGTCGCCTCGCTGCCGGCCGTGCGCGAAGCGCTGCTGCAGCGCCAGCGCGCCTTCCGCGAAGCCCCAGGCTTGATCGCCGACGGTCGCGACATGGGCACCGTGGTGTTCCCCGACGCGCCGCTCAAGGTGTTCCTCACCGCCAGCGCCGAGGAGCGTGCCCGTCGCCGTTACCTGCAGTTGAAGGGCAAGGGTGAAGATGTTAGTCTGTCAAGTCTGCTAGATGAGATCCGTGCGCGCGATGAGCGTGACACCCAGCGCGCAGTGGCCCCGCTCAAGCCGGCGGCCGATGCCATTCAGCTGGATTCCACGGAGTTGTCCATCGAACAGGTGCTGCAACGCATCAGAAGCGAGCTCGCCCTGCGCGACCTGGCCTGATGGAGAGGAGAGCGGGCAGGGGCACCAGTCAACGTCCTGTCAGCGCTTCTTAACTTAACGAAACCCACATTGTCTGGAATGTGGCTATGGGCGTCTTTTTCGCCCGAATCTACAGGAATTAAAATGAGCGAAAGCTTTGCAGAACTCTTTGAAGAAAGCCTGAAAACCCTCAATCTTCAGCCGGGTGCAATCATCACCGGTATCGTTGTCGACATCGACGGCGACTGGGTTACCGTACACGCTGGCCTGAAGTCCGAGGGTGTCATCCCGCTCGAGCAGTTCTACAACGAAACTGGCGAACTGACCATCAAGGTCGGTGACGAAGTTCACGTTGCGCTGGACGCGGTCGAAGACGGCTTCGGCGAAACCAAGCTGTCCCGTGAGAAAGCCAAGCGCGCCGAGTGCTGGATTGTTCTGGAAGCTGCTTTCGCTGCTGAAGAAGTGGTCAAGGGCGTTATCAACGGTAAGGTTAAAGGCGGCTTCACTGTCGACGTTAACGGCATCCGTGCGTTCCTGCCGGGCTCCCTGGTTGATGTCCGCCCAGTGCGCGACACCACCCACCTCGAAGGCAAAGAGCTGGAATTCAAGGTCATCAAGCTGGACCAGAAGCGCAACAACGTTGTCGTTTCCCGTCGCAGCGTCCTGGAAGCCGAAAACAGCGCCGAGCGCGAAGCTCTGCTGGAATCGCTGCAGGAAGGCCAGCAGGTCAAAGGTATCGTCAAGAACCTCACCGACTACGGTGCGTTCGTTGACCTGGGCGGCGTCGATGGTCTGCTGCACATCACCGACATGGCCTGGAAGCGTATCAAGCACCCGTCGGAAATCGTCAACGTTGGTGACGAGATCGACGTCAAGGTCCTGAAGTACGATCGCGAGCGCAACCGCGTTTCGCTGGGTCTGAAGCAACTGGGTGAAGACCCATGGGTTGCTATCAAAGCCCGTTACCCAGAGAGCACTCGCGTGACTGCTCGCGTCACCAACCTGACCGACTACGGCTGCTTCGCTGAGCTGGAAGAAGGCGTTGAAGGTCTGGTGCACGTTTCCGAAATGGACTGGACCAACAAGAACATCCACCCGTCGAAAGTCGTTCAGGTTGGCGACGAAGTGGAAGTCATGGTTCTGGACATCGACGAAGAGCGTCGTCGTATCTCCCTGGGTATCAAGCAGTGCAAATCGAACCCATGGGAAGACTTCTCCGGCCAGTTCAACAAGGGTGACAAGATCACCGGTACCATCAAGTCGATCACCGACTTCGGTATCTTCATCGGCCTGGACGGCGGCATCGACGGTCTGGTTCACCTGTCCGACATCTCCTGGAACGAAGCTGGCGAAGAAGCCGTGCGTCGCTTCAAGAAGGGCGACGAGCTGGAAACCGTCATCCTGTCGGTTGACCCAGAGCGCGAGCGCATCTCCCTGGGCATCAAGCAGCTGGAAGACGATCCGTTCTCCAACTTCGTTGCTGTCAACGACAAGGGCGCTATCGTCAAGGGTATCGTCAAGGAAGTTGACGCCAAGGGCGCTATCGTGACCCTGGCCGACGACATCGAAGCTACTCTGAAAGCTTCCGAAATCAGCCGTGACCGCGTTGAAGACGCCCGTAACGTGCTGAAGGAAGGCGAAGAGATCGAAGCCAAGATCATCAGCGTCGACCGCAAGTCCCGCGTCATCAGCCTGTCCATCAAGTCGAAGGACGACGCTGAAGAGCGCGAAGCCATCCAGAGCCTGAAAAACGCTCCGGAAGCGGCTGCCGACACCACCATGGCTGCGCTGCTGCGCGAAGCAATGGCCAAGCAGAACTGAGTTCTGTTTGATCGGTAAAAAGGGCGACCCTCGGGTCGCCCTTTTTTTGCCTGCGATTTGCTTGTTTGGGTCAATGCAGCTTGTTCCTACAGGGTTTTTAGCTATTTCTGAGGTCGTGCGCGGTGTGTGGGCGGTAGGCTTTCCCGCTCGCCTGCATAGTCGCGCCGCAGTGCGCTCGCGCTCATGTGGGGTGGCGATCGCCCGCGCTGCGCCTTATCTTGAATTTTTTTGTTTAGTCAAGAACCACCCTGTTCAAATCCGCCGGAGCGTGCTACAAACTGATTAAGCAATGATCTAGCTGCTTGATAACGAAGGGAAAAATATGACGAAGTCGGAGCTGATCGAACGTATTGTCACCCATCAGGGGCTGCTCTCGTCCAAGGACGTCGAGCTGGCCATCAAGACCATGCTCGAGCAGATGTCGCAGTGCCTGGCGACAGGGGATCGTATCGAGATCCGTGGCTTTGGCAGTTTTTCCCTGCACTACCGCGCACCGCGGGTAGGGCGTAATCCCAAGACTGGCCAGTCGGTCAGCCTCGAAGGCAAGTACGTGCCGCACTTCAAGCCCGGCAAGGAGCTGCGTGATCGGGTCAATGAAGACGATATGCCAAGTGAGGGCTAATGGATGCTTAAGTTCAGGCGTTTGTTTTCAGTGCTTCTATTGTTGCTCTTGGTATTGAGTGTTGTTGCATTTGTTCTTGAGAATCAACAGCAAGTAACAATATCGATTCTAGGGTGGTCGATGGCGAGTATTCCGGTTGCGTTGGTCGCATTAAGTGGTGTAGTGCTTGGGCTTTTGCTGGGAATGGTTCTATTCGCCCTTCATTCTTTGGCTACACAGAGGAAGAGGGCTGCTCGCGTTCGTTGAGCGATCCTGGCCCATTTTGGTTTTAGCGTGATCTGCTGTGGATTCGTTATAACTCCGTTGACTTGCGTAAGGCGCCGCTCCCTCTACAGATTACCCCTGAATCTTGTGCTATCTATCGGGTAGATGGCCACTGGCCTGCTTATGCCTGCACGTTATCAGTTGAAGAATGTTCCTACAGAAATTTAGGAACTATTCAGTGAGATTTAGTCTTAACTGAGCAAGGTGAGTTGTTAGAATCCTTCTGTACGAGCCTGTTTCGAATTATTTTGAGCGGGTGTGGGCAAGATTAAGCTTTGTGCTGAAGGGGTGGGTCGATGGCTATTCAGGAAAATGATAATGGCAGAAGAGCATCAACTTCGTAGTGAGGCCGGGTTGTACTTCGGGGTGTTGGTGGAGAGGGTGTGGGAGCAAAAAATGCTTGTATTGCTCGTCACCGGATTGTTTGTGCTGGCGGGGGCTGCCTATGCATTGTTGGCTGCCCCGGTCTACGAAGCTAAGGCCTACCTTCAGAAGCCAAGCATCGCAGACGTTGCCGCGTTGAATCAGGGGCGTGGAGCCAGTGACTTGGTGCCCAGGCTGACGGCCAAAAACGTCTACGATGCTTTTCTTGGCACTCTCCAGTCCGAGCAGTTACGTCGAGATTTTTTCGTTCATGGGTATCTGCCGCGTCTTGCTGAGCAAGAGCGCCAAGAGGGTCGCGAAGAGCTTTATGCGCAGTTTGTCCGGCAGTTCGTGTTTGTCGTTGACAGGCAGGACGCGGGTCGGTTGTTGATGACTGTGCAGGCTGATGAGCCGCAAAAGGCGGTGCAGTGGCTAACGGATTATCTGGCGCAGGCGCAGAAACAGGCCAAGAAAGAGATTCTTGAGGATGTGCGTTCAGGGGCTGCGGCGATGGCGGCCTCGCTCGCCCGTAGTATCTCGGAGGGGCGTGAGAATGCCCGCAAGGAACGGGAGGATGAAATTGCACGGCTGGGTGAAGCGTTGAAAGTGGCCGAAAGCGTTGGTCTGCAGAAGCCGCCCATGATCGGTACGGGTCTTTCTGCCGAGGTATCGTCGGGAATGACAGGCACGCTGTCCTATCTCCGTGGAGTGACGGCACTCAGAGCGGAGTTGGAAAATCTGCGCAGTCGTAAGTCTGATGATCCCTTCGTGCCCAAACTACGCCAGATGCAGGCTGGTATGGCGTTCTATCAGGGATTGGAGGTCGATCCATCTGCGTTTCAGATCTATCGACTCGATGGTCTTGTAGAAGAGCCTGTCACGCCGCTCAAACCGCGTAAGGCGCTGATTATTGTGTTGTCTCTCATCGGTGGGTTGCTGGTGGGGATGATTGTTGCCTTGCTGCGGGTCTTTGCTCGACTCACCAAGGGAGGGGTGTCTGTCAAGTCATAATTGATCTTGCAATGGCCTTGGTTGGTGCTAGAGTACAACGCTTTTTCAAGCGGAAGTCGCCGAGCGCACTTTGCGCGCACCTTTCTGGTGCGTGCCATTCAATACTTTAATCCAAGGCAGGTTCAGCGTGAGTAACATGGAGCATTACACTCCCTCTCCTTTGGCGGATGGGGTGGGCACGGCCCAGATTATCCGGGCGCTGTGGGGGCAACGGATTCTGGTGGCCTTTGTTGCGGTCGCCATTGCCGGACTGGCATTGGCATATGCGATGCTCGTACAGCCCGTCTTCCGTGCTACAACCGTGCTTCAGCCTGTTTCAATTGCCCAGCTTGAAGCATTAGGTCGTTCCGGGCTGTACGACTTGACTCCCTCTTCCGCTTTGAGTCGTATTGCCTCGGCCCTGGACTCATACGAAGCGCGTTCGGGTTATTTCAAGGAGTGGGTCGCTAGCCACCCCTCCAGTGCGGATAACCAAGATATCGACAAGATGTTTCTCAAGTACGACAAGGCTTTGGATGTTACCGTCAGTGATGTGGCCAAGTCGCCTCGCCCTCAGGTAGTGGTGGCGTTCGATTACGCGAACGGGGTAGCAGGTGCTGATTATCTCAATGGTTATGTCAATTACGTTCTAGATCGCGAAGCTGCAGCGATCAATCGTGAAATCAAGTCGATCATCGCAGAGCGGGTAAAGGAGGCCGAGTTGGCGCTGGGCACGGCGAGGGCCGCCTACCAGGTCTCCAAGGCTTCGCGTATCGCGCAGCTTCGTGAAAATGATGATATTCGCAGGGCTCAGCTGAATGACGAACTCAAAGCGTTGCGTCAGCAATTGAAAATTGCTCGTCAGGATCGTATTGCCTTGCTGGCCGAGGCAGAAGGGATCGCTCGTAGTCTCGGGATCCAGAAGTTGGTCACGCCGTCCTCCCTGGCGCAATTGTCGGGTAGCGGCAACGTTATTCGTGCCGAGCTGAACTACAATCAGAACCCGCTTTACTTCATGGGTGTCGAGGCGCTGCAGGCGGAGCGCAATGCGCTGGCGTCTCGCAAGTCGGATGATTTCACCGAGCCGCGCATTGCACAAATTGTAAAGGAGCTCGCCATGCTGAGCTCCAACCGTGAAGCTCAAGCCATTGCAGAGCGTGTTGATGCAGATCTGTTCATTGCTGATGCCGAGGCATCCCGTCGCGAGTTGGCGCGCCTTCAGGCGCTGGAAAAATCCATTGAAATCGGTGTGATCGCCAAGGTCGACAGGCCCGCGTTCGTTTCGGACGAGCCAGTCAAGCCGAATCGTTTCGCGATCATTACGATGGGGGTGATCTTCGGAGTCGTCATCGGGCTGTTGGTGGCCTTGGTACGGTTCTTCATGATGCAGGCCTCGCGCGTTGGACAATCCGGCTTGCTGCGCGCGCCTGCTGCGCCTTTGGTTCAGGCCACATCAGGGGCAGCTCTGTTGCGTGATTGACCTGATGGGCGCTCGCTGCGTGGCCTGCGCTATGAGTGTAGGCTTCGCAGGGCGCGCGACCTATAATGGCCTTCCCATATTCAAGCATTGCTCGCCGTCGAACAGGGACGGTGCAGTTACTTATTTGGTAATGCATCGGGTTCGAGCGTGGCCCACCGCGATTGAAAGAGATGGAGTGAAAACGTCTTGAGATTTACGCAAACCAGCATTCCAGAAGTAGTGGTGATCGAGCCGACAGTTTTCGATGATGACCGTGGCTGGTTCATGGAGAGCTTCAACGAACCTCTCTTTCACAAGGCATTGCGCGGGATGGGCTTGCCGGTTCCTCGTGCCTTCATTCAGGACAACCACTCCGTCTCGAAGAAGGGGGTCGTGCGGGGGTTGCATTTCCAGCGTCCCCCTCATGCCCAGGGCAAGTTGGTGCGGGTTGTGCGGGGGGCTGCGTGGGATGTTGCGGTGGATGTTCGCAAAGATTCACCGACCTATGGTCAGTGGGTGGGCGTCGAGCTGAGTGCAGACAACCGCAAGATGCTGTGGATTCCTGAAGGCTTTGCCCACGGTTTCATCGCCTTGGAGGACGATACCCATTTCCTCTACAAGACCACCGATGTCTACCACAAGGCAAGTGAGGGTGGCTTGGCATGGGACGACGCCGACCTGGCGATTCAATGGCCCCAGGCGGGCGGGCTGATAGTCAGTGCCAAGGACCAGGAACTGCCGTCTCTGCGAGATTTCGAAGGGGTTGACGTACCGGATGCCCAATCGGGGATCTCCGAGCACGATTTCAGGGTCATAGGGGATGAGCGCGGGAGTCTGGTCTCGTTGGAGGGGGCGGGTAACGTACCATTCGATGTGAAGCGCGTTTACTACATCTTCAAGACCCAGCCGGATGTCAGTCGAGGTTTTCACGCCCATCGGGACCTCCAGCAGATGGCCATTTGCGTGTCCGGAAAGTGTCGCATGAGCCTGGATGATGGTGTCACACGACGTGATGTCTGGTTGGACGCTCCAAACAAGGGACTGTTGATCAAGAATCTAATCTGGCGCGAGATGCATGATTTCAGTGATGATTGCGTCTTGATGGTCCTGGCCAGTGGTTGCTACGACGAGTCTGATTATATTCGTGATTATCCAACCTTCCTCAAAGAGGTGCAGCGTGGAAAAGAATAAGAAATTAGTGATTGTGGGTGCAGGTGAGTTGGCGATGATTGCCTACGAGTACTTCACCTATGATTCAACCTACGAGGTTGTCGGCTTTGCCGTCGAGCGTGAATATCTCGATGAAAGCACCCTGTATGATTTGCCTATCATCGCGCTCGAGGAGGTCGTCACGCACTTTCCGCCAGCGGAGCACGAGGCGTTCGTGGCGATCCCTGCCAGCGGGCTCAATCGCCTGAGAACCAGGCTTTACCATGTGGTAAAAGAGTTGGGCTATACCTGTGCCACTTATATCAGCTCCCGTGCATTTGTGTGGCGTAATGCCAAGATCGGTGAGAACTGCTTTATTTTCGAGCACAACACTGTTCAGCCGTTCGTTGAAATTGGCAATAACGTAATTCTCTGGAGTGGTAATCATATCGGTCACCGTAGTGTTATCGAAGATCATTGCTTCTTGTCATCCCATGTGGTGGTGTCGGGTTATTGCCGTGTTGGAAGTTCCACTTTTATCGGGGTCAATGCGACCATCAATGATCGTATTGAAATCGCCTCTGATTGCGTGATCGCTTCCGGCTCGCTGGTGAATAAGCATCTACAGACCCCGGAGCGCATCTACTACGGAGCTCCCGCCCAAGAGCTTCCCAAGAAAAGCGCGCTCAAAGTCAAGTTTTAGGACGTCTCATGAATTGGAAGAAACTCGGGCGCGATGATCAAGCCATTCTGTGCTACCCACGACGGTCCACTGTGAAAGATCACATCTATTGCTTCTGTAACGGCAATAACATGGACGCTGAAGGCTTCGGTGTAGTGGAGTTGCTGCAGTCATGAAGTGTGTTGCCTACAGCAGTGAGTATCGACAGGCTTGGGATGAGTGGGTCGCGTCATCGCGGACCCCGCTGTTCTTCTTCAAGCGTGACTTCATGGAATATCATGCAGACCGTTTCCAGGATGCCTCGTTCATGTTCTATGACGAGGATAAACTGGTTGCGGTGTTCCCCGCGTCGCGCCGTGATGGAGAAGTAGTCAGTCATGGTGGTTTGACCTTTGGTGGCATGTTGTATAACGCCAAGGTGCGTGCCGACACCGTCATCACTTCGTTCCAGGTATTGCTGGACCGCCTGAGGGAAGATGGATGCACGAAGTTGCTCTATAAATCCATCCCGCACATCTTCGCCGATCAAGGCGCACAGGAAGATCTGTTTGCGCTCACCCAGCAGGGGGCGCAGCTGGTGCGCCGAGACCTGTCGAGCGTCATCCACCTGGAGAACCGGCCCAAGCTGTCCAAGGGGCGCAAGTGGCTGATCGCGCGTGCGGCCAAGTTCGGCCTGGAGAGCTCGGACTCTGACGACTGGCAGGCATTCCATGATCTGCTCAGCGAGGCCCTTGAGCGCCATGGCGCCGAGCCTGTCCACAGCGTGGCCGAGTTGCGACTGCTGCATGAGCGATTCCCCGAAAATATAGTACTGAAGTCTGTGCTCCATGAGGGGCGCATGATTGCTGCGGCATTGTTGTTCCGCTTTGGACGAGTGACCCACACCCAATACCTTGCGACCAACGACGAGGGCAAGGAAGCGGGCGCTCTGGATGCACTGATCGAAAAGTGCATCCAGGACAGCGCAGCACGGGGAGAAAAATTTTTCAGTTTTGGCATTTCCACTGAAATGGGCGGTAAGGTCCTCAATTCCGGTCTGATCAATCAGAAAGAAAATTTTGGCGCCCGTGGCATGGTTCTGGATTTCTACGAGGTCGACCTAAAGTGATCAGCTTCCTTGATTTGAAAAAGCTCAATAGCGTGTATGCCGAGCAGTTGCGTGAAGCCTGCGCCCGGGTGATCGATTCGGGCTGGTTCATCGGTGGACAGGAACTGGCGAACTTTGAACGAAGCTTCGCTGAATATTGTGGGGTGGAACACTGTGTCGGTGTCGCCAATGGCCTCGATGCGCTGACGCTCACGCTTCGCGCCTGGAAGGAAATGGGTAGGCTCGAAGAGGGTGACGAGGTCATCGTCCCGGCCAATACCTACATCGCAAGCGTCCTCGCAATCACCGAGAACCGGCTCAAGCCAGTGCTGGTGGAGCCAGATCCTCAAACGTTCAATCTGAGCGCCGAGGGCGTACAGGCGGCGCTGACCGACAAGACTCGGGCGGTTGTCGCCGTGCATTTGTACGGTCAGATGGCTGACATGAAGGGCATCATGGCCCTGGCCGATCAACACGACCTGCTCGTGTTGGAAGATGCTGCGCAGTCGCACGGTGCAAGTATCGATGGTCGGCGGGCAGGAAGCTGGGGTCATGCGGCCGGCTTCAGCTTCTACCCGGGGAAGAATCTAGGCGCCCTGGGCGACGCAGGTGCGTTGGCGACTCATGATGAGGCGTTGGCGAAGATGGTGCGTGGTCTGGGTAACTACGGTAGTTATCGCAAGTACGAGAACGAGTTCCAAGGCGTCAATAGCCGCCTGGACGAGATCCAGGCGGCCATGCTTTCCGTCAAGCTCGTACATCTGGATCGGGAGATCGTGGCGCGGCGCAAGGTGGCCACGGCCTACCTGGAGGGCATAGACAACCCAGGCGTACGCTTGCCTCATCTGAATGCCCCGGAGCAGCATGTCTGGCACTTGTTCGTGGTCCGTTGCGAGCGCCGCGAGGAACTCCAGCGTCACCTGCACGACAGTGGTGTGCAGACATTGATTCACTACCCGATCCCGCCGCACAAACAGCAAGCGTATAGCGCGTTTGGAAACTTGTCCCTGCCGTTGACCGAGGCCATTCACCGGGAAGTGCTCAGCCTTCCGATCAGTCCTGTCATGAGTGAGGATGAGGTCCAGGCAGTTGTGCGAGCGGTGAACGCATTCGTTTGAGCGCTTTGCGCAATGATCGGGGCGCTTGCCCCGATCATTCAAGAGTATTGGCTGCTGCTGGTGGTGAGCTATACGATTTATTCTTTCTTCTGCGCCTTTGTGGCTGCTCGTTACATTAAAAAGATGTAAACCGGCAAACGGCGTCATACTAGCTAAGGAGTACCCCGCGTAATGGCAATGATCAGTGTCATGATGCCGGTTTGTAAAGTAGAAAAATATATCGCTGCGGCTCTTCATTCGCTTCTTCCGCACGTTAACATCGTTGTGGCCGATGATGCATCCACTGACAGCACAGCGCCGATCATTCGCGATTACGCTGAGCGCTATCCTGACAGGGTCAAGGCAATTTTCGATGCGCAGAACGTAGGGGTTGCGGCAGCCTGCTTCAACCGTTACGTGCCGGATGGTCGATGGCTCATGGGAGCGGCGACCAAGCGCTTGAAATATGTGCTCAAGCGGATGGCGGGCTGAGAACATGGGTAATCCTGTCGTCATCTTCGGATCGGTTTGGGGTGGAGTGTTATTGCTCTATTCCTTGGGCGCTACCTCCAATCTTGTGCCATTCAATGTGCTGGGCCTGAGTCTGGTGCTGCTCAATATGCTGAGCATGGGCCTGTTCTATTTGCTGATGGTGGCAGGTCGTCCGATTCCTCGCATCAGCCCCACTCAAGCATTGGACTATCGGCAGGCTGCAAAGACCTACGCGAAGATCCTGTTCGTTCTCTGGTTTTTAGGCACCTGTTTCGAGATTTACGTGCAACGGGGTTTTCCGCTGTACTGGAACTGGGTCGGCGATGGCCGACTGTACACGGATTTCGGCATTCCTTCGTTCCACGGGATCATGAATGCCATGTACCTGCAGTTGGTGACGGCGCTGGCCTACCTGTATTTCGTGCGGCCACGTCGAGTGATTATCTTCATGCTGCTGTTGCTGGCGTGCTGGCCTGTACTGATGCTCGGGCGGGGTATTCTGCTCAGTGTCGTCGTGCAGATCACCGCGGTATTCTTCCTGATGCGCAGGCTAAACCTTAAAGTTATCTTTGTTTTGCTATTGAGTGCACTCGCCGCTGTTTTCCTTTTTGGTTATGTCGGGGATTTGCGTCAAGTGGTGAATCCGTTTTTCTACTTGGTTGAGCCGCCCTACGTCGACTTCTTTTCTGCGCTGCCCAGCGGTTTCCTGTGGTTCTATGTTTACATGACCTCGGGTATGAGTAACATGTTTTTCAATATTGAAACCGTGCAGCCTGCCTACGGTTTTGGGTATTCGCTGTATAATCTGCTGCCTAGCGCTATCAAACTTTGGCTCGGCTTTGATGGGCGTAATGACCTGTTTGTCTTTGTTGATAACAACCTGAATGCGGCAACCTTTTATTCAGGCTATATTTCCGACTTCGGTGCGGTCGGTGCGTTCTTTCTCGCGGCCTTCGTGCAGTTCTGTTGCTGCTTGGCCTATGCGGTAGCGCGAAAGAGGCGTCCATGGGGGGTCTTTGCCTACGCCGTGGCATTCCAGATCTTAATATTCTCCATTTTTTATGATATGTTTTTTATTTTGCCGGTACTTTTCCAGTTCGTTCTGGCAATCCTTTTCTTTAGCGCTTGTCGACTCAAGCGCCTACTAATAACGCCAGCGGCGAAGCAACTGGCCGAGCGCGCTGATAGTCCGCGGACGTACTGAGTTTCAGGAGATATACATGTCGCAACACGTTCTGGTCACTGGTGGTGCAGGTTTCATCGGGTCCCATCTCATTCCGAAATTAGTGGCATGTGGCCATCGTGTTCGGGTGCTGGACTCTCTCTCGGCGCAGATTCACGGTACGGTCCCGCGTGACCTTGAGTGGTTGCAAGGGCCGGGCATCGAATTCATTCGCGGTGACGTCACTGTTCGCGAGGATTGGCAGCGTGCCCTGCAAGGTATCGATGCGATCGTGCACCTGGCTGCGGAGACCGGAACTGGGCAGTCAATGTACGAGATCGCTCGCTACAACGAGGTCAACAGCCAGGGCACGGCGCTCATGTTTGATGTACTCGGCAAGCTTGGCGAGCACCAGGTCAAACGCGTCGTCCTGTCCTCGAGTCGTTCGATCTATGGTGAAGGCGCCTATCTTCACCCGACCACTGGTGCGCGCGCGTATCCAGGTGCACGGAGCGCGGAGCAGTTGCGCGAACAGCGTTGGGATCCGGTGTGCAGCGAGACCGGAGCGGCATTGCAGTTGGTCGCCACGCGTGAGGACGATCTGATTTCGCCAGCCTCCATCTACGCGGCAACCAAGTACGCCCAGGAAGACCTGGTGCGTATCGGTTGTCAGGCCATGGGCCTGGGCTACGCGATTCTGCGCCTGCAGAACGTCTATGGCGAGCGTCAATCCCTGAACAATCCTTACACCGGCATTCTGTCCATCTTCTCTACCAAGATCCGTCGCGATACACAGTTGCCTCTGTTCGAAGACGGTGAAGAGAGCCGCGATTTTGTTCATGTGGATGATGTTACCGACGCGCTGCTGGCTTCGGTGACGGTCGAGAAGGCGCCTGATACCGCGATCAACGTGGGCAGTGGCTTGGCCACATCGGTGAAGGAAGTCGCTTCAGAGCTGTCTCGCGCTTTCGGTAAAACGCCGAATGTCGCGGTGACCGGGCAGTTCCGCGTCGGCGATATTCGCCATAACTATGCCGACATCGAGCGCCTGCGCACGCTGCTTGGTCTCACTCCCAAAGTATCCCTCAAGGAAGGCCTGCAGCGCTTTGCCAAGTGGGTCAGCAGTCAGCCGCTTCCCGAAGATCAACTGGAGAAAGCCAATCGGGAACTTCGTGAACGCAAGCTCATGAACTGAGGCGCACCGTGAAATTGGATGATATCGGATTGGCCTCACTTCTGTTGGCCGATGCAAGAAGACACCGCGCCCTGTTTGGCGCCGAACCCAATGTATCGCGGCTTCGGTTGAGCCTGGGCATGCTGTCCCCAAGGTTCGCGCCTGTCTTGCTGTATCGGCTGGCTCACGCCTGCCAGCGTGTCCACCTGTCGCCATTGGCCAAGGTGTTCTCGCTGTTGAATTTCATGGTCTTCGGTATCGAGATCGCGGTGTCGTGCCGGATCGGCCCTGGACTGTTTTTCCCGCACACCCAAGGCACCGTGATTGGCGCGGTGAGTATCGGCAGCAATGCCGTTATTTATCAGGGTGTGACCGTTGGCGCCCGGGACCTGGACTTTACCTACGACGAAGCTCATCGACCCGTCATCGGCAATGATGTGATGCTGGGTGCGGGGGCCAAGGTTCTGGGGGGGATTCGCCTGGGTGATGGAGTAACGGTGGCCGCCAATGCAGTCTTGCTCATGTCGGTACCGGACAACGCGGTAGCCGGAGGAATTCCGGCAAAGATCTTGAAGCAGCGGGATAGCAGGCGTGAAATTATCTCTGTCAGACAAGAAAGTCCTGCTGGTGGCACCGCAGTTCTTCGGGTACGAGCAAGACATCCGCAGCGAATTGGAGCGGCGGGGGGCCAAGGTTGATTTTCTGCTCGACCGTCCTTTTGCGTCGGCGTTTCTCAAAGCGTTGACACGTTGGCGTCGGCAGTGGGTTATCGGAGCCGCGCAGCGTTATTACCAACGCCACACAGACGTGAACGCGGATTACGATTATGTATTCGTGGTCAATGGGCAGACCCTGTCCAGTCATGTTCTGGAGCAATGGCGGGAACAATTTCCGAACGCCCGTTTCTTCCTCTACATGTGGGATTCGTTCGGCAATCGCAAGGATGTAGTCGCCAACTTGCGTTATTTCGATCATGCGTTCACGTTTGACCGTCAGGATGCGCTCGACCATGGCATTCACTTCCGGCCGTTGTTCTTCTCCAGCGGCTTCGAGAACCCTCGCGTGGCCGAAAAGCAATGGGACATCAGCTTTATCGGCACGGCGCATACCGATCGCTATTCCATCGTCTCGAAGGTGTCAGCGGGGCTGGCGCCATCAGTTCGTCGCTACTGGTATCTCTACCTGCAGGCGCCTTGGGTTTTCTGGCTTTACCGACTGATCAATCCTGGCTTCAGGTCTGCTGAAAAGTCGTCGTTCCGCTTCGATCCGCTGACAAAGGCCGATGTGCAATCGGTATTCTTCGGTTCCACGGCTGTCCTTGACATTGAGCATCCCCAGCAGACGGGGCTGACCATGCGTACGTTGGAAACACTCGGTGCGCGCAAGAAACTGATCACCACCAATGCCAGTGTGCGGGCTTACGATTTTTTCAACGAAGACAACATATGTGTCATCGATCGAAACGCCCCGATCGTGCCCGCAGGTTTCCTCGAAGCCGCCTATACGGATGTGGATGCAGCGATCTATCAGCGCTATCGGCTTGAAGGCTGGTTGGATGAAATCCTTGAAAAGGAGTGTTCATGAAAGTTCTGGTGACCGGAGCAAGCGGTTTCATCGGTCAGGCGGTATGCCGTGCGTTGCTCGATCGGGCAGACCAGGTCATTGCCTTGGTGCGTTCTGATTGGACTCTTCCTGGCGTGGAGGTGGTGCGGGGTGATCTGGACGACGAGCCTGCTCTCAGGAAGGCGCTGGCTGGGGTTGATTGTGTGGTTCACCTGGCTGGTCGTGCTCATTTGCTCAACGATTCGGCGGCCGACCCGTTGGCTGAGTTTCGCCGGGTCAACCGTGACGCCACGGTTCGGCTTGCGCAATATGCGCGTGACGCGGGTGTCAGGCGATTCGTGTTCCTGAGCTCCATCGGGGTCAATGGCTCACATACTGAAGGCCGACCTTTCGATGAACGCAGTGATGTTCGGCCTCACGCGCCGTATGCAATCTCCAAGTTGGAAGCGGAACAGGAACTGGCGGACTGCCTGGCGGGCTCTGCCACCGACTATGTGATTGTTCGTCCACCGCTGGTTTATGCCGCTCACGCCCCAGGGAATTTCCAGCGCTTGCTGAAACTGGTGGCAAGCGGTATGCCTCTGCCGTTCGGCCTTGTACGCAATCGGCGAAACATGGTGTCGCTGGCCAGCCTCGTGGATTTCATTCTGCTCTCTACCGAGCGGCCCGATGCGGCAAACGAGTGTTTCCTGGTCGCCGATGACGAGGCAGTGAGCACGCGTGACATTGCTGCTTGGCTTGGCGAGGGGATGCAGCGACGAGTCGTGAACCTGCCTGTGCCCGAAGCGCTGCTTGGCGGCCTGTTGTCTTTGGTTGGCAAGGCATCGCTGCGCACCCAGTTGTGCGGATCGCTGGAAATCGACAACCGCAAGGCCCGCAGTCTGGGGTGGGTGCCGCGGACATCGGCACGCCAGGCGTTGGTTGCCACCGGGCAGGACTATCAGCGTGATTGAGATTTGCGAAGTGATCATTGTATCGACCAGGTGTTTCTAATGGATGTTTGGCTATTTACCCTACCGTTGATTGCAGGCGTCTCCCTGATTGTCACTGGGCTGCTGCGCCGTTATGCGCTTTCGCACAGTTTGATCGACGTACCTAACGCCCGGAGCTCGCACACCCAACCCACACCGCGTGGCGGAGGTGTCGCGATCGTCGTCAGTTTCCTGCTGGCGCTACCCGTTGCCATGATGCTAGGGCTGCTTGGCTTCGATGCAGGCATAGCCTTGCTAGGCAGTGGGGCATTGGTGGCGATCATCGGGTTCATGGATGATCATGGACATATCGCGGCCCGTTGGCGGCTGCTCGGTCACTTCATCGCTGCTCTTTGGGCGCTCTACTGGTTGAATGGTTTTCCTCCGGTCAGCCTGTTGGGCATGGAGCTGGACCTGGGGTGGGCCGGTATCGTATTCGCCGCGCTGTACCTTGTATGGATGCTCAACCTCTACAACTTCATGGATGGCATCGATGGACTCGCAAGCGTGGAAGCCTGTAGTGCGACGCTTGTCATGTGTATTATCTATGTAGCGGCAGGCCATGTGCAGTTGGTCTGGCCTGCACTGGCGCTGGGCTTGGCTGTTGCCGGATTCCTGTACTGGAACTTTCCTCCAGCGCGGATCTTCATGGGTGATGCCGGGAGCGGTTTCCTGGGTATCACGCTGGGAGCGCTGTCGCTGCAGGCAGCATGGGTCGATAGTCGCCTGTTCTGGGCCTGGCTCATCATCCTGGGAGTGTTCATCGTGGACGCGACGCTGACGCTGATCAGGCGTCTATTGCGTGGACAGAAGGTTTACGAAGCGCACCGTACTCATGCCTACCAGTACGCCAGTCGTCGTTTCGGCCGGCATCTGCCGATCACGCTCTCGGTACTGGTTATCAACGCGGTATGGTTGATGCCGATCGCATGGGCCGTGGCTTGCCTGGGGCTCGACGGTTTGGTCGGGGTGCTGTTGGCCTATGTGCCCCTGGTGCTGCTCGCACTTCGATTCGATGCCGGGAAACCCGAAGTGCGGTGAGCGACGGTCTCTCTCTTCAACGGGCGCGGTATTGCCGCCATGCGGCTGACAAGGCCGCTTCAAAGGATAAAAAGTGATGTTTGACGGAGCGATGGGCAAGCTTAGATCCTATCTTCTGGATTTGCCCCGTGGCAGTAAGCGCCTGATTCAGGTAGCAGCCGATATCGTGCTGGTTTGGCTGGCCCTCTGGTTGGCATTCGCCTTACGTCTGGGGCTGGACGAGATGGGCAATCCGATCACCACGCATCCCTGGTTGTTCATCGCGGCGCCTGCCCTCGCCATCCCGCTGTTCATTCGCTTCGGCATGTACCGCGCGGTAATGCGTTATTTCGGCAATGACGCGCTCGTGGTCATCATGAAGGCGGTAAGCCTGGCATCGCTGTTTTTGACGCTGGCCCTTTACTGGTACAGCAACCGTAATGCGGTGGTGCCGCGCTCCATTATCTTCAACTACTGGTGGCTCAGCCTCATCATGATCGGTGGGCTGCGTCTGGCGATGCGCCAGTACTTCCTGGGGGACTGGTTCGCCGCCGCGCGCCATGTGCCTTTTTCCAATCGCGAAGATGGCTTGCCCAAGGTAGCTATTTACGGAGCGGGCGCGGCCGGTAACCAGCTGGTTGCGGCATTGCGCATGGGGCGGGTGATGCGGCCGGCGGCGTTTATCGACGACGATCCCGCGATCACGGATCGGATCATTTCCGGCCTGCAGGTATACAGCCCCGGTGATATCAACAAGCTCATAGATGTCTGTGGCATCCAGGAAGTGCTGTTGGCGGTACCGTCCGCCACGCGCGCCCGGCGCCGGGAAATACTGGATTACCTCGAGGGCTTTCCGCTGCACGTGCGCAGCGTTCCTGGCTTCATGGACCTGGCCAGCGGTCGTGTCCAGGTCGATGACATCCAGGAAGTGGATATTGCCGACCTGCTGGGGCGAGATGCGGTTCCGGCTCAGGAGGCACTGCTGGAGCGTTGTATCAGCGGCAAGGCGGTGCTCGTCACGGGTGCTGGCGGCTCGATTGGTTCTGAATTGTGCCGACAGATTCTTTCATGCGGACCGACCACGCTCTTGTTATTCGAGCACAGCGAGTACAACCTGTATTGTATTTTGGGCGAACTTGAGCGCCGTATCGCTCGAGAATCCCTGTCCGTGCGACTGGTGCCAATTCTAGGATCGATTCGAAACCCTTCCCTGTTGCTGGACGTCATGCAGAGCTGGCGCGTCGACACGGTCTATCACGCTGCGGCTTACAAGCACGTACCCATGGTGGAGCACAACATTGCCGAGGGCGTGCTGAACAATGTGATAGGCACCTTGAACACCGCCCAGGCTGCCTTGCAGGCCAGGGTCGCCAATTTCGTGCTTATCTCGACCGACAAGGCAGTGCGTCCCACCAATGTCATGGGTAGCACCAAGCGCTTGGCTGAAATGGTGTTGCAGGCATTGAGCAAGGAGCCTGCACCGGTGTTGTTTTCGGACAGCACGAATGTTGCCCAGGTGAACAAGACGCGTTTCACCATGGTTCGTTTCGGCAATGTACTCGGCTCGTCTGGCTCGGTCATTCCTCTGTTCTATCGGCAGATCAAAGCGGGGGGGCCATTGACGGTGACCCATCCGAAGATCACGCGTTACTTCATGACCATTCCCGAAGCCGCTCAGCTGGTTATCCAGGCCGGTTCCATGGGGGTCGGCGGGGATGTTTTCGTGCTGGATATGGGGGAGCCGGTCCGTATAGTCGAGCTTGCAGAAAAGATGATCCACTTGTCCGGCCTGAGCGTGCGCTCGGAGAAGAACCCCCTTGGGGAGATTGCCATCGAGTTCACAGGCCTGCGTCCAGGCGAAAAACTCTACGAGGAACTGCTGATCGGTGAGAACGTGATTCCGACGACGCACTCGATGATCATGAGCGCCAATGAAGACTACCTGTCTTGGGACGTGCTCAAGGTGAAGATTGCCGACCTGATCGCTGCCATCGAGAAAGACGATTATCCGCGGGTTCGACAGTTGCTTCGCGAAACGGTCAGCGGATACGCGCCTGATGGCGAAATCGTCGACTGGATTTATCAACAGCGACGGGTCTAGTGTCCTGTGGAAATGCTTGCCAGCTTTGTAGGAAGCAGGGAAGGGCTGGGTCGGCAATAGCGCCACAACCCGCATGAAAGGATCGTGGCGCCGTCTCTTCCAATAGGGACGGTTGGGATGGGGGGATTGCCCTGCTTGTGCAGGTCAAATCTTGAAAACTTTGATTGCGCCAGTGTTTCTCCGGATGCGCTAGGTTTTCGGGGCAGCCACGGAAATGCTGCCCCATCCCGCCACAGGAGTGAGCATCATGCGCAATACCATCCTTTCTTACCTCTTCCTACCGCTTTTTGCGGGTTTCTCCGTTTCTGCTTCCGCTGCACCCACATCCGCCGTCAACTCTACGCCAGTGGTAGTCGCGGCAGAGTCGGAGGGTAGCTTGAAGTCCCAGAGAGTGGATCTCAATGCTGCGGACGCCCCGACGCTGCAAAAGGAACTGAACGGCATCGGCAAAGCCAAGGCTGAAGCTATAGTGGCCTATCGTGAGGCTCATGGTCCGTTTGAGACTGTAGATGAGCTGCTGGAGATCCAAGGGATCGGCAAAGCATTGCTTGAACGCAATCGTGAGAAATTGACGGTCGAGTAGGCACGGGCGTATCCGGCCGATCAAGCGTCGGCCGGATTTTACAGGTTGTCATCGTTATCAACGATCTGCCGCGTCCTTTGCATCGGCCTCAGCATTGCGCTCATGCACTTTCTTGAGTTGCTCCTCCGTCAACGGCAACTTCTTCGCCGTATCCCGTAGCAGCATCAACCCGCCGACAATCGACCCGAGAGCAACAAGCAGTATCAACCAGGCATACCAAGGCATCGAGATTCTCCTGAAAGCGTACAGGGCACCGCTTACATGGCATTCGAGCCATTGCCGCAGCCGTTGGTTCAATTATAGGAGCCGCCCCCGCCCGGGCCAAATCTCATGACCCACGGCCCCCAAACCCCGCGTCACTTCGTTTACAATGCGCGCCGTTTACGACTTGCCAAGAGACCCTGCCCATGTCCGCCTGCCAGACGCCCCTGATCGTCGCCCTGGATTTCCCCACCCGTGACGCCGCCCTGAAGCTGGCCGACCAGCTCGACCCCGCCCTGTGCCGGGTCAAGGTGGGCAAGGAACTGTTCACCAGCAGCGCTTCAGGTATCGTTGAAACCCTTTGCAGCAAGGGCTTCGAAGTGTTCCTCGACCTCAAGTTCCACGACATCCCCAACACCACCGCCATGGCGGTCAAGGCCGCAGCCGAGATGGGTGTGTGGATGGTCAACGTGCACTGCTCCGGTGGCCTGCGCATGATGTCGGCCTGCCGTGAAGAGCTGGCCAAGCGCAGCGGCCCGCAGCCGCTGCTGATCGGCGTGACCGTGCTGACCAGCATGGAGCGCGAGGACCTGGCCGGCATCGGCCTGGATGTCGATCCGCAGGAGCAGGTGCTGCGCCTGGCGGCGCTGGCGCAAAAAGCCGGCATGGACGGCCTGGTGTGCTCGGCGCTGGAAGCGCCGGCACTGAAGGCGGCGCACCCGTCGCTGCAGCTGGTGACCCCGGGTATTCGCCCGGCGGGCAGCGCCCAGGATGACCAGCGCCGGATCCTGACTCCGCGCCAGGCGCTGGACGCCGGTTCCGACTACCTGGTGATCGGGCGTCCGATCAGCCAGGCGGCAGATCCGGCCCAGGCGCTGGCTGCCGTGGTGGCTGAAATCCGCGGTTGAATCAGGGACTGTGGGAGCGGGCTTGCCCCGCGATGGCATCAGCCCAGGCAATCGCCATCGCGGGGCAAGCCCGCTCCCACAAAGCGCCTGGCTGCTGATCTCAGACCTTCAACACCAGCTTGCCGAAGTTCTCCCCGCTGAACAGCTTGAGCAGCGTCTCGGGGAAGGTCTCCAGGCCCTCCACCACATCCTCCTTGCTCTTCACCTTGCCGCTGGCCAGCCAGCCGGCCATTTCCTGCGCGGCCTTGCCGTACTCCTTGACGTAGTCCATCACCACGAAGCCTTCCATGCGCGCACGGTTGACCAGCAGCGACAGATAGTTGGCCGGGCCCTTGACCGCCTCCTTGTTGTTGTACTGGCTGATGGCGCCGCAGATCACCACCCGGGCCTTGAAGTTCAGGCGCGATAGCACGGCATCGAGGATGTCGCCGCCGACGTTGTCGAAGTACACATCCACGCCATTGGGGCATTCACGCTTGAGACCGGCCAGCACGTCCTCGGCCTTGTAGTCGATGACCCCGTCGAAGCCCAGCTCATCCAGCAGGTACTGGCACTTCTGCGCGCCACCGGCGATGCCCACCACGCGGCAGCCCTTGAGCTTGGCGATCTGCCCGGCAATGCTGCCGACCGCGCCGGCGGCACCCGAGATCACCACGGTTTCGCCGGCCTTGGGCTGGCCGACATCGAGCAGGGCGAAGTAGGCGGTCATGCCGGTCATGCCCAGTGCCGACAGGTAGCGGGGCAGGGGCGCCAGGCGTGGATCGATCCGATGCAGGCCCTGGGGTTCGCCGGTGAAGTAGTCCTGCACGCCAAGGGCACCGCTGACATGGTCGCCGGGCTTGTAGTCCGGGTGATTGGAGCTGACCACCTCGCCGACGCCGAGGGCGCGCATGACCTGGCCCAGGCCCACGGGAGGGATATACGACTTGCCTTCGTTCATCCAGCCGCGCATGGCCGGGTCCAGCGACAGGTAGAGGTTTTTCACCAGCACCTGGCCTTCGCCCGGCTCGCTGGCGGGCACCTGCTCGTAGGTGAAGTCGTCACGACGCACGGCGCCGACCGGGCGGCGGGTCAGCAGGAAGCGGCGGTTGGTGTGGGGCATGGCGAGTTCTCCTGAACGAGTGTGAGGGGTGATGATCGGCGGGTTGAATGGGCCGCGTCACGCAAGATCACCGCGAACGATAGTAGTCCAACCGTGCCCTTGATGATGCTGCCCAGCCCGGCGGTGCCCTGACTAGACTCAGCCACGACTTCCCATCCTTTTGCAGGAGCCAGTGATGAGCATGACTTTCTCCGGCCAGGTTGCCCTGGTCACCGGTGGCGCGGCGGGTATCGGCCGGGCGACGGCCCAGGCATTCGCCGCCGAAGGGCTCAAGGTGGTGGTGGCCGACCGTGACGCGACCGGCGGTGAAGCCACCGTGGCGCTGATTCGCCAGGCTGGCGGCGAGGTGCTGTTCGTCGCCTGCGATGTCACCCGCGACGACGACGTGCGTCAGCTGCATGAGCAGGTCATCACGGCCTATGGCCGGCTCGACTATGCCTTCAACAACGCCGGTATCGAGATCGAGAAGGGGCGCCTGGCGGAGGGTAGCGAGGCGGAGTTCGACGCGATCATGGGGGTCAACGTCAAGGGTGTGTGGCTGTGCATGAAGTACCAACTGCCCCTGCTGTTGGCCCAGGGCGGCGGCGCCATCGTCAACACCGCCTCGGTAGCCGGCCTGTCGGCGGCGCCAAAGATGAGCATCTATGCGGCGTCCAAGCATGCGGTGATCGGCCTGACCAAGTCGGCGGCCATCGAGTATGCGAAGAAGGGCATCCGGGTCAACGCGGTGTGCCCGGCGGTGATCGACACCGACATGTTCCGCCGCGCCTACGAGGCCGATCCGCGCAAGGCCGAGTTCGCCGCGGCGATGCATCCGGTCGGGCGCATCGGCAAGGTCGAGGAGATCGCCAGTGCGGTGCTGTACCTGTGCAGCGATGGCGCAGCGTTCACGACGGGGCACAGCCTGACCGTCGATGGCGGCGCGTTGGCGATTTGAGCAGTATTTTTGGCATCAGCGCGGTCCCTGTGGGAGCGGGTTCACCCGCGAAGAGGCCCGCGAGGTTTTCCACAGGCCCAATGCCACGGCGGCACAGCCCACCAGCAGGACGCCGCCGAACACTTCCAGCGCCGTGCGCGAGCCAAGCCGATCACTGAGCAGCCCGGTAAAGATCACCGGCAGGCTGAACCCCAGGTAGGCGAGTAGGAAGAACCCGGCACTGGCCCGGGTCTTCTCGCTCCCGGCCAACTGATTCACCGCCGCCAAGCCGCCCAGGTAGATGAAGCCATAGCAGGCGCTGCTCGCGGCCATGGCGCCCAACAGCACACCCAGCAGATTGCCGCTGTCAGCCCCCCAGGCCAGCAGCGCGTAACTGCACGGCAGGATCAGCAACCCCAGCAAGGTCGCCCGGGCACTGGCCATGCGCCGGACCAGTGGCTGGAACAGCAAGCCGCAGCTGATCACGCAGAAGGTCGAGAACCCCGACCAGGCGCTCAGCCCGTGCTGGCGCAGGATCCCTGGCAGCAGGGCGATCACCAGCCCGACACAGGCCCAGGCCAGCAGGATCGCCAGGCCATAGGCCAGGCTGCCGGCGGGGTAGCAGGGCAGGCGCAGCATGGCGCTGCGCTGCGCCGGGCGAGGGTCGGGCAGGCGCCAGACCAGCAGCAGGGCCACGGCGGCCAGCGCCAGCTGCAGGTGGAAGCTGCCGGGGGTGAGGGTCGGCCCGCTCAGCAGGAACAGGCTGGTCAGTGCCGCGCCCAGGCCGAAACCGAGCGACGTGCTGGCGGTGACCCAGGTGGCGGCGCGGCCACCGGCATCCGGCGCCATCAGTTCGCTCATGTAGGCGGTGGCGGTGGCCGAGGCAAGGCCTGTGCCCAGCCCCAGGAACAGGCGCGCCAGGCCCAGCATCTGCAGGCTCGGCGCCAGCAGCATGAGCAGCGTGGCGGCCATCGACAGGGCTAGCGCGACCAGGATCAGCGGGCGCCGACCTACCCGGTCGGCCAGGCCGCCGAGGGCCAGCAGCACCGGCAGCACGCCGAGCACATAGCCGGAGAAGGCCACGGCGGTCGCCGCCGCGCCTTGCCCGGACAGGTCGGCGTAGGTGATGTACAGCGGGGCCTGCAGGTTCACCGCGAGGGTGATCAGGCACAGGGCGAAAGCCAGCAGGGCAGGGGCATTACGAGTGGGCATCGGGACGGATCCGCAAGGCAGTGACAGTGACTGGCAGCATCGGCCTTGGCAGCGGTGCTCGCCAAGGCACACTCGCGGGGCATTTATGCTTAACTGTTTGCCTGAAAACAGCGAACACTTGCCATGCATTTTCATCTTGATCGCGATCTTCCCATCCCCTTGGTCCAGCAACTGACCGAGCACCTGCAGGCCTGGATCGAACAGCAGCGCCTGCGTCCCGGTGCACGCCTGCCGTCGATCCGCGCGCTGGCCAAGGCCCAGTCGGTAAGCGCCTCCTGCGTGATCGAGGCCTACGACCGCCTGGCGGCCAACGGCTGGCTGGAGGCGCGACATGGTGCGGGTTTCTTCGTCGCCGAGCGCAAGCCGGGCCTGCGGCCCGACCCCGGCGAGCCCTGGGGCGAGGCGATCGACGGCAGTTGGCGGCAGTTTCGCGAAGGGCATGAACAATTGCTCAAGCTCGGCTGCGGTTGGCTGCCGGTGGCCTGGCGCGCCGAAGCCGAGCTGGCCCAGGCCATCCGCCAGGTCAGCCGCGGCGTGCCCGAGGCGCTGTTCGACTACTGCCCGCCCCAGGGCCTGGCCAGCCTGCGCCTGCAACTGCACAAGGGGCTGGCGCGGCTGGACATCGCCGCCGAGCCGGAGAGGATCCTCACCACCCAGGGCGCCAGCCATGCCCTCGACCTGCTGGTGCGGACCTTGCTGAAACCGGGCGACACGGTGCTGGTGGAGCGCCCCGGCTACTACAACCTGTACAACTTGTTGCGCCTGCACGGTGTGCGCATGCTCGAGGTGCCGCGCACCGCCACTGGCCCGGACCTGGTGGTGCTCGAGCAGTTGCTGGCCGAGCACCAGCCCCGTTGCCTGTTCATCAACAGCCTGTACCAGAACCCGACCGGCACCTGCCTGACGCCGAAGGTCGCCTACCGCCTGCTGGAACTGGCCCGCGAGCATGACCTGCGGATCGTCGAGGACGATCTCTACGCGGACTTCCAGGACGGCCCGGCCACGCGCCTGGCGACCCTCGACAGCGAGCAGCGGGTGATCTACCTGGGCAGCTTCTCCAAGACCCTCAGCAGTTCGTTGCGCGTCGGCTACCTGGTGGCCGACCCGCCGTTGATCGCCCGCCTGGCCGAACTGAAGATGGTGGCCGGCATCGGCACCTCGCGCTTCGCCGAGCAGGTGGTCGGGCAGATGCTCGCCAATGGCGGCTACCGCAAGAGTGTGCAGCGCCTGCGGCTGCGCCTGGGGCAGCACCGGGCCAGGACGCTGGGGCAATTGGAGGCCTGCGGCTGGGAGGTGTTCTGCGAGCCGGTCGGCGGCATGTTCGTCTGGGCCCGGGTGCCCGGGCGCGACTTTACCGAGCTGGAGCGGTTGGCGCTGGATCATGCGGTGCTGCTTACCCCGGGCAGCGCCTTCGATCCTCAGGGGCGGGCCAGTGACTGGCTGCGCATCAATGTCGCCTATGGGCAGGATTCCCGGGCCCAGGCGTTCTTTCGGCATGCGGGGCGACCTTTGGCGGTCTGAAAGCGACACGCTCATAGCTAAATGACACCATTCGCGCACGCGGCCCTTGTGACGAGGTCGGCGCCATTGTCACTCTTGCCGTTGGCAGAGGGCCAAAGGCGAGGAGGGCGGTGATGACGGCGACCAAGCACGGTGTATTGGCCAACCTGGGCATGGCGCGCAAGCTGGGCCTGGGTTTTGCCCTGGTGTTGCTGCTCACCCTGGTGGTGGCCGCCATCGGTGTGTACGCCCTGGCCAACGTCGGCCAGCGCTTCGAGGGGTTGCGGCAGATGGCTCAGTTCAATACCGACCTGTTGAAGCTGCGCCAGCACGAGCAGGCCTTCGCCCTGCGTTCGGACGTCAAGGAGGCCGATGCCCTGCGTACTGGCCTGCAGGGGCTGGTGGAGCGGGCCCGCGCGGTGCCGGCGCTGTCTTGGGCCGAGGCCGACCTTAACGCCTACGGGCAGGCTTTCGACCAGTTCGTCCAGGCGGTGCAGGCCAAGGAGCTGGCGCTGGACATGGCCAGTTGGTCGGTGTCGAGCGTGGCCAACAACCTCGATGTGCTGCAGGCCGGCCTGACCGATGACGGCACCTATACCCTCAAGCAGTCCCAGGGCCAGCAAGGCAGCGAGTTCCTCGAGCAGGCCGGGCAGGTGGCGCAGGTGTCGCGGCTGATGCTGCAGGCGATGGACGAGGCCCGGGTGCGCCTGGAGCAGAGCCGCAAGGGCGGCGAGGCCGTTGCCGAGGGGCGCATCGCCCAGACAGTGGAGGCGGCCAGCCTGGTGGAGCAGCTCAAGTCGGCGGTGACCGACGCCGGCTACCAGAGCGTGCTGGGCGAAGTGGCCGGGCATATCGCCAGTTTCTCCGAGAAGCTCAACGAATACACCGACCTGCTGGGCCAGGAACGGGGGATCAAGGACCAGCTGCAGGCCCGGGCCGAGCAAGTCACCACGCGGGTCGACCAGGCCTACGTCGTCCAGGAGCAGGCCATGCAGGCGGAGCTTGCGCGCAACACTGTGGCCATCGCCGTGGCCACGGCCCTGGCACTGCTGGTGGGCGTGCTGGCGGCCTGGTTGATCACCCATGCCGTGGTCGCGCCGCTCAAGCGGGTGATCAGCCGTGCCCGGCGTATTGCCGCGGGTGAACTGGGTATCGAGGCCGAGCCGCCGCGTGCCGACGAGGTCGGTCAGCTGCTGCAGGCCATGCAGCAGATGGCCGAGGGGCTGTCCGGTATCGTCAGTGGCCTGCAACAGGGCATCGATCAGCTGGCCGGCAGCGCCCAGGCCTTGTCGGCAGTCACCGAGCAGACCAACCGCGAAGTCGGTAGCCAGAAGGACGAGACCGAGCAGGTGGCCACCGCCATGCAGCAGATGACCGCGACGGTTCACGATGTGGCGCGCAACGCCGAGCAGGCGGCCCAGGCGGCCCAGGATGCCGATGACAAGGTCGAGTCGGGGCAGCAGGTGGTACGCCAGAGCATGCAGCGCATCGAGCAGCTGGCGGTGGCGGCCGAGACCGCCAGCAGCGGTATCGACAGCCTCAGCGCCGAGATCCATACCATCGGTGACGTGCTCGAGGTGATCAAGAGCGTGGCCGAACAGACCAACCTGCTGGCGCTCAACGCGGCGATCGAGGCGGCCCGCGCCGGCGAGCAGGGCCGTGGCTTCGCCGTGGTGGCCGACGAGGTGCGCGCCCTGGCCCGGCGCACCCGGCAGTCCACCGAGGAGATCGAGCGCCTGGTCGCCAGCCTGCGCGGCAACGCCCAGCAGTCGGTGACGCAGATTCGCGGCAGCACCGAGCTGGTGCGCCTTGCGGTGGCCGACACGCTGCAGACCGAGAGCGCCCTGGGCAGCATCGCCGCGGCGGTGTCGTTGATCCAGCAGATGAACCAGCAGATCGCCGCGGCGGCCGAGCAGCAGAGCTCGGTGGCCGAGGAGATCAGCCGTAGCGTCACGCAGATTCGCGGCAGTGCCGACCAGGCGGCGCTGGCGATGCAGGACAATGCCCGCTCAAGCGTCGAGTTGGCGCAGTTGGGGATCGACCTCAAGAGCATGGTTGGCCACTTCAGGCTGTGAAGGACCCTGTAGGAGCGGCCTTGTGCCGCGAAAGGGCTGCGCAGCAGCCCCGGCGATCTTTGCGTCAATACTGAATCCCCGGGGCCGTTGCACGGCCCTTTCGCGGCACAAGGCCGCTCCTACAACGGACGTGCGGTGGGCTTCAGGATCAGCAAGGTCAGCACTCCCGCCACGATCCCCCAGAACGCCGAACCGATCGAGAACAGGGTGAACCCCGACGCCGTGACCATGAAGGTGATCAGCGCCGCCTCGCGCTCGCGCGCCTCGCCCATGGCCACGCTCAGGCCGTTCATGATCGAGCCGAACAGCGCCAGGGCGGCGATCGACAGCACCAGTTCCTTGGGCAGGGCGCCGAACAGCGCCGCCAGGGTCGCGCCGAAGGTGCCGGCGATACCGTAGAAGATCCCGCACCAGACCGCCGCCGTGTAGCGCTTGGCCGGGTCTTCATGGGCATGCGGCCCGGTGCAGATCGCCGCGCTGATCGCCGCCAGGTTGATGCCGTGGGAGCCGAACGGCGCCAGCAGCAGCGAGGCGAACCCGGTGGCCGAGATCAGCGGCGAGGCCGGCACCTGGTAGCCGTCGGCGCGCAGCACGGCGACGCCGGGCATGTTCTGCGAGGTCATGGCCACCACGAACAGCGGGATGCCGATGCTGATCGTCGCCGCCAGCGAGAAGCTCGGCATGGTCCACACCGGGGTGGCGATCTCCAGCTGGAAGCCGCTGAAGTCCAGCAGCCCCAAGGCGCCGGACAGCGCCGTGCCGACCAGCAGCGCAGCCAGCACGCAGTAGCGCGGTGACAGGCGCTTGACCAGCAGGTAGCTGAAGAACATGCCCAGCACCAGCACCGTGCGATGCTGGGCGGCGACGAAGATCTCGCTGCCGATCTTGAAAAGGATGCCGGCCAGCAGGGCCGAGGCGAGCGAGGCGGGGATGCGCCGCACCAGGCGCTCGAAGCTGCCGGTCAGGCCGCATATCAGCACCAGCACGGCGCAGGTGATATAGGCACCGATGGCCTCGCCGTAGGTGACGCCGCCGAGGCTGGTGATCAGCAGTGCCGCGCCGGGTGTCGACCAGGCCACGGTGACCGGGGTACGGTAGCGCAGCGACAGGCCGATGCTGCACACCGCCATGCCGATCGACAGGGCCCAGATCCACGACGAGATCTGCGCGCTGGTGAGGCCGGCGGCCTGGCCGGCCTGGAACATCAGCACCAGTGAGCTGGTATAGCCGGTGAGCATGGCGATGAAGCCGGCGACGACCGCCGACGGGGAGCTGTCCGCCAGCGGCCGCAGGCGCGCGGAGGTGGCATCGGTCATGGGGAATTCCTTGTACAGGTGTAAGCAGTTTTTTCAGGCTACCGTGCAATGGCGTGATCCTTGCCATACAGCAGGCATTGCATTTAGCCGTACAGTCGCCAACTATGGGGTATTACTGCGCAACTGCGTAAAAAGGGGAGGGGCGATGTACAAGGTGTATGGGGATTACCAGTCGGGCAACTGCTACAAGGTCAAGCTGATGCTGAGCCTGCTCGACCGTCCGTATGAGTGGCACCCGGTGGATATTCTCAAGGGCGAGACCGAAACCCCCGAGTTCCTGGCCATGAACCCCAACGGCAAGGTGCCGGTGCTCAAGCTCGAGGACGGCACCTGCCTGTGGGAGTCCAACGCGATTCTCAACTACCTGGCCGATGGCAGCGAGTTCCTGCCCAGCGAACCACGCCTGCGCACCCAGGTGCTGCAGTGGCAGTTCTTCGAGCAGTACAGCCACGAGCCGTACATTGCGGTGGCGCGCTTCATCCAGTTCTACCTGGGGTTGCCGCAGGACCGGCTGGAGGAATACAAGGGGCTGCACAAGGGCGGCTACAAGGCGCTCAAGGTGATGAACAAGCAGCTGGAAATGACGCCCTACCTGGTCGGTGAGCAATATTCGATTGCCGATGTGGCGTTGTATGCCTATACCCATGTGGCGCATCAGGGCGGCTTTGACCTGACTGAATATCCGGCGGTGAAAGCCTGGCTGGCGCGGGTGGCCAGTCATCCACGGCATGTGCCGATGGTGGATTGACTCGCTGCTGCCCCACCCCTGTAGGAGCGGCCTTGTGCCGCGAAAGGGCCGCAAAGCGGCCCCGGCGGCCCATGCGTCAACGCGAAGATCCTGGGGCTGCTTTGCAACCCTTTCGCGGCACAAGGCCGCTCCTGCAGTGTGGGGCGTACGTGTTGTCAGACCGCCGCGAAGCGCTTGTCCAGATAGGCAATGATGTCCTTGGACTCGTACATCCAGCTCACCTTGCCGTCCTCCTCGATCCGCAGGCACGGCACCTTCACCCGGCCGCCGCCTTCGAGCAGCGCCTGGCGGTGCTGGGCATCGTTCTTGGCATCGCGCAGTGCCACCGGCACGTTCAGGCGGTGCAGGGTACGACGGGTCTTCACGCAGAACGGGCAGGCGTGGAACTGGTACAGCGCCAGGCCCTTGGCCTGCTGCTCGACCTGGGCCTGGGCCGCGGCATCGCGCTGCTTTTTCGCCGGGCGGCTGATCCAGTCGCCGAACACGATTAGCTGGCCGAGGCCGACCCGCAGGGCTTTGACGATCATGGGCAACTCCTGAAATGAAAAAGCCGACCCCATGGGGTCGGCTCGGGACACAGGCCGATCACTTGATCAGGCTGAGGAACTCGCTGCGGGTGGCGGCGTTGTCGCGGAACTCGCCGAGCATCACCGAGGTGAGCATGGTCGAGTTCTGCTTTTCGACACCGCGCATCATCATGCACATGTGCTTGGCCTCGATGACCACCGCCACGCCCGCGGCGCCGGTGACCTGCTGCACGGCCTCGGCGATCTGGCGGCTGAGGTTTTCCTGGATCTGCAGGCGACGGGCGTACATGTCGACGATCCGCGCCACCTTGGACAGGCCCAGCACCTTGCCCTTGGGCAGGTAGGCCACATGGGCCTTGCCGATGAACGGCAGCATGTGGTGTTCGCACATCGAGTACAGCTCGATATCCCGGACCAGCACCATTTCGCTGTTGTCGGAGGTGAACAACGCGCCGTTGGTCACTTCTTCCAGGGTTTGCTCATAACCGCGGCAAAGGTACTTCATGGCCTTTGCGGCCCGCTTGGGCGTGTCGAGCAGGCCCTCGCGGGAGACGTCCTCGCCGATCTGGCTGAGGATCGCGGTGTAGTTCTGTTCCAGGGACATGGATCTACCTGTGGAAAATTTCGCAAAGACGAAGGGTACGGCGACGACGGCGGCGCTGCAAGCGCGATGTCACTCGTCGCGGCCTTCGAGCATGGTTCGCTTGAGCATCACGTACACCGCGCCGGTACCGCCGTGGCGGGCCTGGCACGAGGCGAAACCGAGCACCTGCGGGTGCTGGCGCAGCCAGGTGTTGACGTGGCTCTTGATCATCGGGCGCTTGCCGTCCAGGCGCGCGGCCTTGCCGTGAGTGACGCGCACGCAGCGTACTTCGAGCTTGGTCGCTTCGGCGATGAAGGCCCACAGTGTCTCGCGGGCCTTCTCGACGCTCATGCCGTGCAGGTCGAGGCTGCCCTCGAAGGCGATCTGGCCGAGCTTGAGCTTGCGGATCTGGGTTTCCTGGACGCCGTCACGGCGCCACATCAGTTCGTCCTCGGCGCCGACGTCGAGGACGAACTGGTCGGACAGGCCGTCGATCACCAGCGGCTGGTCGCTGCGGACGGTCGCCGCCTGGCGCAGGCCGGCCAGTTGCTTGCGGTCGGCCTTGGGTTTGCCGACTTCGGCGCGGTCGTGCTTGATCGGCTTGACGCCCTGCACTTGGCTGCGGAAGAGGGAAAAGTCGTCGTCTTGCATGGTGCCTCCACGTGGGCGGCGTAGTTTACGCGACTGTGCGTCGGAGTGAAGCCCTGAGCTGCGCGCGGTTTTGTGTAGGAGCGGCCTCGTGCCGCGAAAGGGCCGCAACGCGGCCCCGGCGATCTATGCATCGAAGCGCAAATCCTGGGGCTGCTTCGCACCCCTTTCGCGGCACAAGGCCGCTCCTACACGGGGACGTGTAAGTCTGTCAGTCGTGCTTCTTCATCAGGTGCGGCGACAGGTTCAGTTCGCGGCCACGGCGCAGGCGGATGCGGCTGCGTCGCCAGACGCGCACGCCGATCCACAGCAGCAACAATCCGACCACGACGAGAATCGCCGCCAGCGGGCGGTTGGCATTGAGCTCGGCCAGCGCGGCGTAATTGCCCAGCAGGCCAGCGAATCCGGCCATGGCGAGCAGTATGCCCAGGGTGGCCAGCAGCACGGAAAGGGCGGCGGCAACCCGCGCGCCCCAGTTGCTCGGCTCGCGCTGGCGCAGGCGCTTGGCATCGAAACTGCCTTTGAGCTTCATTCGAATTCCTCAGGATCTGGTGGAGCTGATCCGGATTTCGACCTGCGGGTCACCTTGGGGTTCCGCCCGTCCGCCGGGCGGTCGTGGCTCAGACCAGGCTGGCGGTGGGGGCGACGCAGGCGAAGTTGTCGGCCATCACGGCCATTTCGCACTGGTGGATCTGCGCGGCAGGGATCACGGTGTCCTTCAGGGCCAGGTCACGGGTCGCCGAGGCGTCCTCCACCAAGGTGCAGCGATAACCATAGTCCTTGGCGCGGCGCACGGTGGTGCTGACGCTGGAGTGGCTCATGAAACCGCAGACGATCAGGTCCAGCGGGCCGAAGGCCTGCAGCGTCTCGTGCAGCTTGGTGTTCTTGAAGGCGTTGGGCATGCGCTTGTCGATGATGGTTTCACCGGCCAGTGGCTCCAGGCCAGGGATGAACTCGCCCGCCGGGCCCTGGGGGTCGAAGCGACCGCCGACGGTGCCGAGGTGGCGCACGTGGATGATCGGGCGGCCGGCCTTGCGGGCGGCATCGAGCAACCTGGCAATGTTCGCCACGGCCTCGTCCATGCCCGACAGCGCCAGCGGACCGCTCAGGTACTCCTTCTGCGCGTCGATGACGATCAGGCTGGCTTGGCCCAGCTTGGCCGGCGGGTAGTCGCGGCCAGTGAGGCGGAACATCGTGGTTGGAACGGACATCAAGGGCTCCTTGGGTAGGGCTTTTGTATACCTATTCTCCCTTGCCTTGACGTCAATGTGAATGGTTGACAGCGCAGACAGCGTGGTTGCTGGCTTGTGGCTATCGGTTTGGCTATCGGAGGAAACAAATGTGCGGTGTGGGCTGTTAGACTTTTGTCCTGTCTGAAAAGGAGTACCCCGTGATCACATCCCGCCTGCGCACCCTGCGCGACCATATCCGCTGGGCGGTCAGCCGCTTCCATGAACACGAGCTGTTCTTCGGCCACGGTGCCGACAACGCCTGGGACGAAGCCCGCCTGCTGGTGCTCGGCGCGGTGCACCTGCCCTGGGAGGTGGCCGACAGCTACCTGGACTGCGCGCTGGAGGATGACGAAACGGTACGCCTGCAGCACCTGCTCAAGCGCCGCATCGAAGAGCGCGTGCCTACCGCCTACCTGCTGGGCGAGGCCTGGTTCTGCGGCATGTCGTTCATCGTCGACGAGCGGGTGCTGGTGCCGCGCTCGCCCATTGGCGAACTGATCGAGAAACGCTTCGAGCCGTGGCTGGCCGCGGAGCCTGCGCGCATCCTCGACCTGTGCACCGGCTCAGGCTGCATCGGCATCGTCGCCGCCGAGGTGTTCCAGGACGCCGAGGTGGTGCTGGCCGACCTGTCCTTCGACGCGCTGGAGGTGGCCAACCAGAACATCGAGCGCCATGGCCTGGATGAGCGGGTGTACACCGTGCAGGGCGATGGTTTCGCTGGCCTGCCGGGGCAGCGCTTCGACCTGATCCTGTCCAACCCGCCGTACGTCGATGCCGAGGACTTCGGCGACATGCCGGCCGAGTACCACCACGAGCCCGAGCTGGGCCTGGCCTGCGGCAACGATGGCCTGGACCTGGTGCGGCGCATGCTGGCCGAGGCGGCCGACCACTTGACCGACAAGGGCCTGATGATCGTCGAGGTGGGCAACAGCCAGGTGCACGTCGAGTCGCTCTATCCCGAGGTGGACTTCGCCTGGCTGGAATTCGAGCGCGGTGGCCACGGGGTATTCATGCTGACCGCCGAGCAGTGCCGGCAGCATCAGGAGCTGTTCAAGGCGCGGGTCTGAAGGATTCACACCGCGCCCCTGTAGGAGCGGCCTCGTGCCGCGAAAGGGCCGCAAAGCGGCCCCAGTGATCTTTGCATCTGGGGCTGCTGCGCAGCCCTTTCGCGGCACAAGGCCGCTCCTACAGGGATCGCGTAGGGCAGGTCAGCGGGTGGCGATCCAGATCAGCAGCCCGGCCTGGAACACCGCGAACGCCACCAGGCAGGTGATGGTGAAGCGCAGGCCGCTGTCTTCGCGGCGGTACTTGGCCACCCGCTCGTCACGCTCGCGCAGCTGGGCTTCCTTCTCCATCAGGTTCTGCTCGGCCTGCTGCAGCATGCCGGCGGCCTCGAGGTTGTCCACGCGCTGCACCTTCTCGGTGTTCCAGCCGCCCTTGAGCTGGCCCACCGGGGTTTCCACCACGCGGCCTTTGAGCAACTGGCCGTCGGTGTACTCCACCGCCAGGCCGACACTGCCCAGCACATGGTCGCGGCGCAGGCGGGTGTCTTCGTTCAGGGCGTCCTTGTTCGGCAGGCTCATGCCCTCGACCCGGTAGTGCGAGCAACGCTGCTGCAGCCACTGCACCGCCTGCGCCAGCAGGTAGCGGCCAAGGCCACGGTTCAGCGGCTCCAGCTGCAGGCCAGCCGCGTCGCCGATACGTACCGTGCGCGCTTCGTGGTCGACGCGGATATCCAGCTGGTTCTGTTCCTTGCGCACCTTCTGCCCCGGCAGGCGGATTTCCATGCGCAGCAGGCTGTGGGCCTTGTCGTGGCGCTCGGCGTAGCCGAACTGGACGAAACGCAGCGGGCGGGCGCCGCTGTTGCGGTCGGTCGGCAGCGGCGCCAGGCGCAGCAACTGGAAGTGCTCGGCGGCAAGGTCCGCCCAGGGCAGCGGGGCGCTGTCCGGGGCTTGTTCTTCGGTCGCCTCGGCGGCGGGGGCATCGGTCATCAGGGAATCCTCAGGTGCACGGCGGCCGGGTGCCGGTACCTGCAAGGACATCGCAGATGTGGGCTAGCCCGCGATCAGGGCGCGCATGCCCCCGGATCACTGCCTTCTTAGCCGCGTTATCGGCAGGCCTGGCCAATACCTGAGGGCACTTTCAGGCCTGCGGCAGCCCGTGGATGAACAGGACGATGCGCTCCCCCAGCTCACGGGCCAACGGCAGCTCGGGATTGCGGTAGCTGTCCCGCTGCAGGTCCATCTCCCGCGGGCTGATGCGCAGCATGTGGTTCATGCCGTCGATCAGCGCCAGCTGGGCGTCGGGCTTGGCGGCCTTGAGGCGCTCGGCGTCGGCCACCTCCACCTGGATATCGTTGCGGCCCTGGACGATCAGCGCGGGCACCGTGAGCCGGGCGAATGCGGCCGCCGGGTCCTGATGCAGCAGGGTGATCAGGTACGGCTGCACGCTGGGGCGAAACACCTGGCGCAGCGGGGCGGGCACGTCGAGGCTGGTCTGCCCGGCCTGCAAACGGTCGATCAGCGCCATGCCACCGGCCAGTTGCGCCGGGGGCAGGCGCTGGGCCAGTTGTTCGCGCAGCACGTCGGCCACCGGCCGGCCGCTGCCGGCCAAGGTGATCACTGCGCTGGCGCCGGCCTGTTCGGCGGCGAGGCTGGCAATCAGCGCGCCTTCGCTGTGGCCGACCAGAATCAGCGGGCCGAAGCGCGGGTCCTGGCGTAGCGCGCGGCCCCAGGCCACCACATCGGCGACATAGCGTTCGACGCTGAGGTCGCGTTCGTCGGGAGTGGCCGGCTGGCTGGCGGCCACGCCGCGCTTGTCGAAGCGCACGCTGGCGATGTGCTCGCCGGCCAGCAGCAGGGCCAGGCGCTTGAGGTTGTCGATGCGTCCGGAGGCGGGATTGTTGCCATCGCGGTCGGTAGGGCCGGAGCCGGCAATGATCAACACCACCGGCGGCGGGGTGGCTTGTTGCGGCAGCAGCAGGCTGCCATGCAGCACGCCTTGGCCGGTGTCCAGGTCGATGGGGCGCTGCAGCACGGTGGGGGCAGCCTGGGCGAGGCTGGCGCAGAACAGCAGGAGCAGGGCGGCGAGGCGCGACTTCATGGAGGGGTACTACATGGCTAGGTGTCATTGAGACATTGCAGGGCGATGAAGGTTCGCATGGCTCGCTTGCCGTGCCGGCCTCTTCGCGGGTAAACCCGCTCCCACAGTGAGATGGGCCGGCCTGTGGGAGCAACTGTCTTGCTCAATTTTTAGAATCTGGCGCGATCCCTGTGGGAGCGGGTTTACCCGCGAAGAGGCCGGCATGGGCAACCCATCCTGTAGCGTTTTCCGTATACTGCCGCTTTCGATCACCTCAGGCAGATTCGCGGAGCGTCCATGTCCGGCAATACCTACGGCAAGCTGTTCACTGTCACCACCGCTGGCGAGAGCCATGGCCCGGCGTTGGTCGCCATTGTCGACGGCTGCCCGCCAGGCCTGGAAATCTCCCTCGCCGACCTGCAGCACGACCTCGACCGGCGCAAGCCCGGCACCAGCCGGCATACCACCCAGCGCCAGGAGCCGGATGAAGTGGAGATCCTCTCCGGTGTGTTCGAAGGGCGTACCACCGGTTGCTCGATTGGCCTCTTGATCCGCAACACCGACCAGAAGTCCAAGGACTACTCGGCGATCAAGGACCTGTTCCGCCCGGCCCACGCCGACTACACCTACCACCACAAGTACGGCATCCGCGACTACCGTGGCGGTGGCCGCAGCTCGGCACGCGAGACCGCCATGCGCGTGGCGGCCGGCGCCATCGCCAAGAAGTACCTGGCCACCCAGGGTATTCGCGTGCGCGGCTACATGAGCCAGCTCGGCCCGATCGAGATCCCGTTCAAGACCTGGGACTCGGTCGAGCAGAACGCCTTCTTCAGCCCCGACCCGGACAAGGTGCCGGAGCTCGAGGCCTACATGGACCAGCTGCGCCGCGATCAGGACTCGGTGGGGGCGAAGATCACCGTGGTCGCCGAAGGCGTGATGCCGGGCCTGGGCGAGCCGATCTTCGATCGTCTCGACGCCGAGCTTGCCCATGCGCTGATGAGCATCAACGCGGTCAAGGGCGTGGAAATCGGCGCCGGCTTTGCCAGCGTTGCCCAGCGTGGCACCGAGCACCGTGACGAACTGACCCCCGAGGGCTTCCTCGGCAACAATGCCGGCGGCATCCTCGGCGGTATCTCCTCGGGCCAGCCGATCGTCGCCCACCTGGCGCTCAAGCCGACCTCGAGCATCACCACCCCGGGCCGTTCGATCGACGTCGACGGCAATCCGGTCGAGGTCATCACCAAGGGCCGTCACGACCCGTGTGTCGGCATCCGCGCCACGCCGATCGCCGAGGCGATGATGGCCATCGCCTTGATGGACCACCTGCTGCGCCACCGGGCGCAGAATGCCGACGTGAGGGTCAACACCCCGGTGCTGGACCAGCTCTGACAGTCCCGGCCCTATCGCGGGGCAAGCCCGCTCCCACGAATTCCAGCGTGGGAGCGGACTTGCCCCGCGATAGGGCCGCAAGCTTCTGAACGGACTTCCTATGCCCCCGGTCCCCTACTGGCGCCTCTCCAGCTTCTACCTCTTCTACTTCGCCCTGCTCGGCTCCACCGCGCCGTTCCTGGCCCTGTATTTTGATCACCTGGGCTTCTCCCCGGCGCGCATCGGCGAGCTGGTGGCCATCCCCATGCTGATGCGCTGCGTCGCCCCCAACCTGTGGGGCTGGCTGGGCGACCGCAGCGGCCAGCGCCTGCTGATCGTGCGCCTGGGCGCGCTGTCGACCCTGGCGACCTTCTCGCTGATCTTCTTCGGCAAGAGCTATGCCTGGCTGGCGATGGTCATGGCCCTGCACGCGTTCTTCTGGCACGCGGTGCTGCCGCAGTTCGAGGTGATCACCCTGGCCCACCTGCATGGCCAGACCGCGCGCTACAGCCAGGTGCGGCTGTGGGGCTCGATCGGTTTCATCCTCGCCGTGGTCGGGCTCGGGCGCCTGTTCGAATGGCTGAGCCTGGACATTTATCCTGTGGCGCTGGTGGCGATCATGGCCGGGATCGTCGCCGCCAGCCTCTGGGTGCCCAACGCGCAACCCGTGGAGCAGACCGAACGACGCGGGCCAGGGGGCTTCCTCGCGCAGGTACGGGCGCCGGGCGTGCTGGCCTTCTACGTGTGCGTGGCCCTCATGCAGCTCAGCCACGGGCCGTATTACACCTTCCTCACCCTGCACCTGGAGCACCTGGGCTACAGCCGCGGCGCCATCGGCCTGCTGTGGGCGCTCGGGGTGGTGGCCGAGGTGCTGGTGTTCATGGGCATGAGCCGGATCTTCGGCCGTTTTTCCGTGCGCAAGGTGCTGCTGGCGAGCTTCCTGCTGGCCGCCGTGCGCTGGCTGCTGCTGGGCAACCTGGCTGATATTCCTGCAGTGCTGGTGTTCGCCCAGGTGCTGCACGCGGCCACGTTCGGCTGCTTCCACGCCGCAGCCATCGCCTTCGTCCAGGCCAGTTTCGGCGCCCGCCAGCAGGGCCAGGGCCAGGCGCTGTATGCGGCGCTCTCGGGCACCGGCGGCGCGCTGGGCGCCTTGTACTCGGGCTACAGCTGGAAACTGCTGGGCCCGCACTTCACCTTTGGTATGGCCAGCGTCGCGGCGCTCGCGGCAGCCGTTATCATTGCCTTCCGACTCAAAGACAGCAGGAACCACCCCTGATGAGCATCCTCAGCGTTTTCGACCCGTCCAGCCCGGAACTGCCGCACAAGGTGCTGACCCACCACGACGACATCGCCGCGACCCTGGCCGAGCAGGGCGTGCGCTTCGGCCGCTGGCAGTCCGGCGCGCGCCTGCGCCCCGGCAGCAGCCAGGATGAGGTGGTCGCCGCGTGCCGTGGGCCGCTCGACCAGTTGATGACTGCCCATGGCAGCCAGGTGTTCGGCGTGCTCAGCCGCGATGGCGTCGACCCGAGCCAGGCTGACCTGCGCGACGAGCATGTGCATGACGGCGAGGAAGTGTTCGCGCTGATCAGCGGACGCGGTCAGGTCAGCCTGCGTATGGAGGGCGCGGTGTACGCCGTGTTGTGCGAGAAGGACGATGTGCTGGTGGTGCCGGCCGGCATGCGCCGCTGGCTGGACCTGGGCGACACGCCGTTCTGCCTGGCCCTGCGCCTGTTCGCCAGCGAGCAGGCGGTGCAGCCGCGGTTCACCGGCGATGCCACGGCCCGGCAATTTGCCGGACTCGACGAACTCTGAGGAAATTGGCTCGCGGGGCCGCCTCTGCTCACGCCGTCCGTGGGTGAGCGCAGGCGTGCCCCGCGAAGAGGGTTGCGCAATCAGCGGTAGGTCGGCAGGGCGAAGCGTTGCTGGCTCTGCAGCATCGAAATCACCGGCAGCTCGCTCGGTTGCCCGGCCAGGTCGCGGCGGATGGCGCTGATCGCCCAGGACAGTTGCTCGGCACTGTGCAGCTGCGCATAGGTCAGCACGCGGCGGGTCACCACGCCGTCGCTGGCGCGCAGGGTCAGCAGGACACCACCGTCCGGACGCGGTTGGGTGGTGACCTGGTAGGCGGCGAAGACCGAGGCGAATTTTTCCTGGATGAGGTCCATATCAACTCCTGACTGTTGTACTGGCAGACTTGAGTTGATGATTGCAGCGACCGTGCCAGCCTTTGATTTTAAGAAAATCCTTTAAATTCAATGGCTTAAATTTGATTTTATAAGGTCGTGCATTGCAATCTGCACGCCCGTGCATTTTGCACAGTGCATTTTGCACGGTCATAGCCTGGCTCTCTGCCGCCGATAGAATCTGAACCTTGGACCGCTCGCCGCTGCCTGATGGACACTTGGCCTATTGCCAGATGCCAGGAGGTTCCCGATGTCCGATCACCAGCCCGCCACCATGACCGCCGAAGAAACCGCGGCCTTCGCCGAGGAGGTCTTCGAGCGCGCCCGCCGCGGCGACGCGACCATGCTCGGTCGCCTGCTCGACGGTGGCCTGCCCGCCGACCTGCGCAACCACAAGGGCGACACCTTGCTGATGCTGGCCAGCTACCACGGCCACCACGACGCCGTGCGGGTGCTGCTGGCCCATGGCGCCGATCCGTTGATTGCCAATGACAACGGCCAGTTGCCGATTGCCGGCGCTGCCTTCAAGGGCGATCTGGCGATGATCCGCCTGCTGCTCGAGCACGGCGTGCCGGTGGATGCCACCGCTGCGGACGGTCGCACCGCGCTGATGCTGGCGGCGATGTTCAACCGCCTGGAGATCATCGACTACCTGCTGGCCCAGGGGGCCGATCCGGCACGGCGTGACGCGGCCGGCGCCACCGCGCTGACGGCTGCGCGCACCATGGGCGCGGTGGATGCCGCCGCACGCCTGGAGGCGAAGGCCGGCTAACCCTTCGGGGGCGTTTGCGGCTATCCTTGGCGCCTTTCACGCCAACCCGCAGGGCCCCCCATGAAAGACCAGTTGCTCGAATTCATCAGCCTCATCGGCGCCGGCTGCATGCGCGATGAGGATATCGAGCGCATCGCCGACGAGGCCGCCCAGGCCTACGCCGACCCCGCCGCCTTCCTCGCCGCCAACCCGGACATCAACTACGACGACACCTTCCCGTTCCCGCTGGGCGAATGGGTGGTGGTCGGCAGCCTGCCCGATACCGTGCTGTTCCAGGCCGACAGCTACCAGGACCTGTTCCAGCGGATCAGCGACTCGTTCGACAAGAGCGTGCCGTTCACCCTCAAGCCCAAGCAGCTGGCGCGCACCGAGGCGCTGACCGCGCTCAACCGCATCCAGGTGCAGATGGGCGCGCTGAACAAGGAAGCCGGTGGCTACGTGCTGCTGAACTTCAGCCAGCTGCTCGATGACGAGCTGCAGATGGTGATGGTGGGGCAGAACGACCTGGCCCGTGTGCTGGAGTTGGGCGAGGCCGTTGGGATCAAGGTGGAGCCGGCGCTGGAGGCGCTGAAGGTGGCGGTGCACGTCTAAGCAACGATTCCCTTGTAGGAGCGGCCTTGTGCCGCGAAAGGGCTGCAAAGCGGCCCCGGCGATATCAGCTTGATACACGAATCCTGGGGCGCTTCGCACCCCTTTCGCGGCACAAGGCCGCTCCTACAGGGATTGCGCATTGGCCGCTCAACCCAACGCGGTATCGAGAAACATCATCACCGCGAAGCCGCCCATCAGCCCCAGCGTCGCCGCGGTCTGGTGCCCATTGCGGTGGGTCTCCGGGATCACCTCGTGGGACACCACGAAGATCATCGCCCCCGCCGCCAGGCCCATGCTGATCGGATAGGCCAGGGCGAAACCGGTGGAAATGCCCAGGCCGATCACCGCGCCCAGCGGCTCCATCAGGCCCGAGCCGATCGCCACCATCATCGCCTTGAAGTTCGACAGCCCCGTGGCGCGCAGGGCCAGGGCCACGGCCAGGCCTTCGGGGATGTCCTGGATGGCGATGGCGCTGGTCAGCGGCAGGCCGATGTTCATGTCGCCGTTGGCGAAGCTCACGCCGATGGCCATGCCCTCGGGCAGGTTGTGCAGGGTGATGGCCAGCACGAACAGCCACACCCGGTTGACCCGCTCGGCCTGCGGGCCACAAGGCCCGGTGCTTTCATGCTCGTGCGGGGTGAAGCGGTCCAGGCCCAGCATCAGCAGCACCCCGAGGCCCATGCCCAGGACCACGGTGAAGGCCGCCGCCGGGCCGTTGCCGGTGATCTCGCGGGCGGCGTCCAGGCCCGGCAGGATCAGCGAGAACGAACTGGCGGCGAGCATCATGCCGGCGGCAAAGCCCAGCATCACGTCCTGGGTGCGGGCGTTGACGTCGCGCAGGATCACCGCCAGCACGGCGCCCAGGGCGGTGGCGCCGAAGCCCGACAACCCGCCGAGCAGGGCCAGGTGCAGGTTGTCGGCGTGGTCGCCGTTGACCGCGTTCCACAGGCTCGCCAGCAACAGCGCGGCGACGGCCAGCAGGCTCAGGGCCAGGCCGGCGCTGAGCCAGGGCGTTTCCTGGGCCTGTTGCCGCCAGGCGTTGAACAGTGAGTCGGGGGCGGCGTTTTGGGTGTGGGCAGGGGGCATGCGAACCTCGGAGCAGTGAATGACAGCAGTCTATCCACTGACCTGTGCGCCAGGCCAAGGATTCCCTTCTATCGGGGCCATAGCCAGCTATGCTCTTGAACACATTTACCGTGCGGGAGCGCCACCATGGGGTCCACCTTCAACAGCCTGGTCGGCCTGATCATCCTGGCCCTGGATATCTGGGCCATTCTCAATGTGCTCAAGAGCGGCGCGCAGGTCGGCATCAAGGTGCTGTGGATCCTGCTGATCCTGCTGCTGCCGGTGCTGGGGCTGATCATCTGGGCAATCGCCGGGCCGCGGGGCAATGTGCGGATCTGACTATTTGGGGCATGGCACCGGCTTTGCCTGTTGATTTAACTGGAGCAGCGTGGGAGCGGGCTTGCCCCGCGATCACCGGCTATGCCAGTGCCATACACCGCATCGCGGGGCAAGTCGCATCGGCGCACCGCCGCTCCCACGCTGGTGATGCTGGCAACCCAGTTCCCTGCGCGACAGCGCAGCCCGAAAGGTTGCGCGATCTCCTACAGGTTATGTAAGCGATAGTTGCTCTCGACAAAATTTTCACACTCGATTTTTGAAAATCCGCGCCGCACAATGCGGCCTTGGTCTCGCCTCGCGTTCGAGGGCCGACCACCAGGCTGTCGGCGACTTCGCCTTCCCGCAAACCGCAATCCTAGGACCTCTCCATTCATGGCTAACACGGACGCCTTGAAGCAACAGGGCGTGCGAGGCTCGTTCTCGCCGACCCTGAAATCCCACCTGGCCTACACATTGCTCAGTGGCCTGGTGATCATGCTGATGCTCAGCCTGGTGCGCCTGGCGCTGCTGGTCTACAACAGCGACATGATCGGCGACACGCCGAACTCGACCGTCGCCGAAGGCTTCTTCAACGGCCTGCGCTTCGACCTGCGGGTGGTGGTGTACATCAGCATCCCGTTGCTGCTGGCGTTGCTCAGTCCCTGGCTGATGGCCCGCCGTGGCTTCTTCCGCTTCTGGCTGACCATCGCCTCGAGCGTGGTGATGTTCCTCGGCCTGATGGAGATGGACTTCTACCGCGAGTTCCACCAGCGCCTGAACGGCCTGGTGTTCCAGTACATCAAGGAAGACCCCAAGACCGTCATGAGCATGCTCTGGTACGGCTTCCCGGTGGTCCGCTACCTGCTGGCCTGGCTGGTCGGCACCTGGCTGCTGAGCCTGCTGTTCAAGGGCATCGATCGCCTGACCCGTGGCGAGCAACGCCTCCAGCCCGCCGGCAGCCGCAAACTCGCGCCATGGTATGGCCGCCTGGCAGTGTTCATGGTCGTGCTGCTGGTGGCCGTGGTCGCCGCCCGCGGCACCCTGCGCCAAGGCCCGCCGATGCGCTGGGGCGATGCCTTCACCACCGACTCGAACTTCGTCAACCAGCTGGGCCTGAACGGCACGCTGACCCTGATCGACGCCGCCAAGAGCCGCTTCGGCGAGGACCGCGCCAACATCTGGAAGCCGGTACTCGAGCAGCCGCTGGCCACCCAGACCGTGCGCGAGCAGCTTCTGACCGCCAACGACACCCTGGTCGATGCCGACGAGGCGGCGATCCGTCGTGACTTCGTGCCGCCTGTGGCGAACACGCTGCCGGTCAAGAACGTCGTGGTCATCCTCATGGAAAGCTTCGCCGGTCACTCGGTGGGCGCCCTGGGCAGCCCGAACAACATCACCCCGTACTTCGACAAGCTGGCCAAGGAGGGTCTGCTGTTCGACCGCTTCTTCTCCAACGGCACCCATACCCACCAGGGCATGTTCGCCACCATGGCCTGCTTCCCCAACCTGCCGGGCTTCGAGTACCTGATGCAGACCCCGGAAGGCGGCCACAAGCTGTCCGGCCTGCCGGCGCTGCTCAGTGCCCGCGACTATGACGATGTCTACGTCTACAACGGTGACTTCGCCTGGGACAACCAGTCCGGGTTCTTCGGCAACCAGGGCATGACCACCTTCATCGGCCGCAACGACTTCGTCGACCCGGTGTTCTCCGACCCGACCTGGGGCGTGTCCGACCAGGACATGTTCAACCGGGGCAACGAAGAGCTGGCCAAGCACGATGGCAAGAAGCCGATCTACGCGCTGCTGCAGACCCTCTCCAACCACACGCCGTACGCCTTGCCCAAGGACCTGCCGGTGGAGAAGGTCACCGGGCAAGGCCGCCTGGACGAGCACCTGACCGCCATGCGCTATTCCGACTGGGCGCTGGGCCAGTTCTTCGAGAAGGCCCGCAAGGAGCCGTACTTCAAGGACACCCTGTTCGTCATTGTCGGCGACCATGGCTTCGGCAACCACCAGCAGGTCACCGAGCTGGACCTGGGCCGCTTCAACGTGCCGCTGCTGCTGATCGCCCCGGGCATCCAGGAGAAGTTCGGCGCGGTCAACCACACCGTGGGTACCCAGGTCGACATCGTGCCGACCATCATGGGCCGTCTCGGTGGCCAGGCCCGTCACCAGTGCTGGGGCCGCGACCTGCTCAACCTGCCTGAGGGCGACCAGGGCGTGGGCATGATCAAACCGTCGGGCAGCGAGCAGATCGTCGGCCTGGTGCAGGGCGACCGCATCCTCATCGAGTCCAAGGACATGACCCCGCGGATGTACCGCTACCAGCTGGGCCGCGAGTTCAAGGCCGAGCTGATCGAAAGCCCGGACCAGCCGGAAATGCTCAAGAAACTCGAGGCCTATATCCAGACCGCGACCAAGAGCCTGCTGGACAACACCGCCGGTGTCGTCCACGGCACGCCGAAGTAAGGCCGCCGTCAGCCTCATGAAGCCCGCCCGAACCGGCGGGCTTTTTTCATGCGGTTTCATGTGCATGGCTGAACATTCATCCCTGGGCCATGGTCAAGTGAGTACGCCGTTCCATTCACCGTTGCGTCAGCGAGGGTTGATCGATGAAAGCATGGGAAGTCAGCTTTGCCGACCAGAAGGGCGAGCCGCAGACGCTGCTGCTCAATGCCGAGCAATGCCCCAGCGAGGAGGATGCCGCCCGCGCGATCCGTTCGCGGCTGTTTCCGCTCATGGACGAACTGGACCTCAACGACTTCCAGGACCGCAGCTTTTCCCCCACGGCACGTTGGCTCAAGGAACAGAGCGGCGTGACCATCACCACCATTCGCGAAGCGCCCTGAATCGGGTGTCTCTGGCGTAGCGCCAACCCAGGCGCTACGCTCAAGTCAGGCGCCGGCCTTCTCTGCGGGCCGCCGCCGTTTTCATCGCGTCTTGCAATCCGCTCGTATTGTCAGGCATTCCTTGTGTGCCAGGCAGGTGCGTTGTGCACGGAAAGTCTATCCATTGCTTTGCAGGAGGACGTTTCATGAGCAGCCAGAACGACGACATCAGCAGCAGTGTCCTGCGCCAGATGAAAGCTGGCGGTTTTGATTTCACCCGCATCCACCCCATCGAGTTCTACGCCGTGTTTCCCAGCGAGGCTGGTGCGCGCCGGGCGGCGGGGCAGTTTCGTGGCGAATCGCTCAACGCCCAGGTGAGCGAGCGCGACGACGGCGCCTGGCACCTGGAGTTGAGCAAGGTGATGTACGCCACCCATGGCGGTATCGGCGCCTTCGAACAGGCCTTTGAACAGGTCGTCTCGCCCTACGGCGGCGAAGTCGAGGGCTGGGGCGTCAAGCAGGAAAGGCCGATCGCCTAGGCCCTGTCAGGGCGTCAGTGCGCTTTGCGCCCCGCCATATGCTTCAGGTACGCCAGCACGGCATCGAGTTCCGGCTCGTCCAGCACCTGGGTGGGAAACCCGGGCATCTTTGCCTGCGGCCAGTGCCGCAGGCTCTGCGGGTCGCGAATGTACTGGCGTAGGAAGGCCGGCTGGAAATACTCGGTGGGGTTGTGCGGCAGGTTCAGGTCCGGGCCCAGGTGCGCGTCGCCGGCGCCATTGAGGCGATGACAGGCCAGGCAGTTCTGCTGGAACAGGGCAAAACCCTGGCGCACCGGGTCGTTCTCGGCCACGGCGGGGTCGGGCAGCAGGGCGGGGAAGCGCGTCTCGACCGGGGGCAGGCGGCGGATGCTGGCGATCTGATACGGCCATTGTTCCGGGCGAATACCGCTGGCCTGGGGTTGGGTCCATACCAGGTAGAACGGCCCTGCGCCTGGCTTGCCTTTGCTCAGCGCGGGCCAAGGGTGGCTGGGGTCTTCGATGGCCAGCCAGGCCTGCGCGGGGCCCGCCTGCAACAGCGGCCCGGCGGGCATCTCGGCGGCGAAGCCATCGAGGGCCACGGCCTGCAGGTGATCGCTCGGGTTCACGCCCTGCAGCAGCACCGCCAGGGGCACGGCGCGGTAATGCAAGGTGCGCTTGTAGGCCACGTCCTGTTCGATGGTGATGTTCCGCGCCTGCGGATGGGCAAGTAGCTGTTCACTGCTCCAGGGCCGGCTGTCGCCACCCAGTTCGAGGTTCAGCTGCGCCGCCGACAATGTCGGAGCGAGCAGCAGGCAGAGCAGGGCAAGACACAGGCGCATGGGCGATCTCCAACCATCAAGGTCGGCAGAGTACCCACGCGTGCTTGGAAAAGGCCACCGCCGCGTTCAGCCGAACAGCCGGGTGAGGTTCGGCAGGATCAGTAGCAGCGTCGTGGCGAAGAGTATGAGGCCGGCTTGGCGTACCTTGGATTGTCTGAACATGGCGGACCGCCTTCTTGTTGTTATTCCTGAATAACCCTTGGCTTCCTTGTCTAGCGTCGGGTCGATCGCAGCGGCGTGATGCCACGCCGTTCCTGCTTGCCGCGTGTATCTGGATATACAACCAACAGTAGGGCCCGCGTCATCCCTGTTTCAGAACCCTTTGTTCTAAGATTTATCATGTCGATTCCTCATGGCTTTAAGGCCACTGGCCACCCCGCTGGCACGCTCAGGCTAGACGAGTGCGCGGCAGGGGTTACCAAGGGTTACAGGGCCTACCGTTCGTCCGGACATCCTACTTGCTTGTACGGCCCTTTCGCGTCAGTCTCTACAGCAAATCCCACCCACATGTCGTTCAGGACTACCCCTATGTCGTTACGCATCTGCATCCTTGAAACCGATGTCCTGCGACCGGAGTTGATCGCGCAGTACCAGGGCTACGGCAGGATGTTCGAGCAGCTGTTCTCGCGTCAGCCGATCGCGGCCGAATTCGATGTGTACAACGTGATGAACGGCGACTACCCCCCGGACGGCGAACGCTTCGATGCGTACCTGGTGACCGGCAGCAAGGCTGACTCGTTCGGCGACGATCCGTGGATCCAGACGCTCAAGGCCTACCTGCTCGAGCTCTACGAACGTGGCGAGAAGCTGCTGGGCGTGTGTTTCGGTCACCAGCTGCTGGCGCTGACCCTCGGCGGCAAGGCCGAGCGCGCCGACAAGGGCTGGGGCGTGGGGGTTCACCGCTACAGCCTGGCGGCCCATGCGCCGTGGATGGACCCGCAGGTGTCCGAGCTGACCTTGTTGATCAGCCACCAGGACCAGGTCACCGAGCTGCCCGAAGGGGCCACGGTGATCGCCTCCAGTGACTTCTGTCCGAACGCCGCCTACCACATCCGTGACCAGGTGCTGTGCTTCCAGGGGCACCCGGAGTTCGTCCATGACTACTCTCGGGCATTGCTCGACGCCCGACAGGCGTCGCTGGGTAATGAAGTCTATGAGAAGGCGGTGGCCAGCCTTGCCACCGAGCACCAGGGGGATCTGGTGGGCGAGTGGATGCTGCGCTTCGTCCAGCAGTCCGGCACTCGCGCGACCTGAGATCCGCATCGACGCCAATCGCGGGCTCGCCCGCGATTGGCGTTACAGCCAGCCCGAACGCTTGAAGCTGTAGTACAACCCCGAACAGCCCAGAGCGATCACCCCCAGCACGCCGAAGTAACCGTAGCGCCATGCAAGCTCCGGCATGTTCTCGAAGTTCATCCCGTAGATGCCGGCGACTGCCGTGGGAAACGCCAGGATCGCCGCCCAGGCCGCGAACTTGCGCTGGGTGATGCTTTGTCGTGACGACTCAAGCAGCATGCCGATCTCGATGGTCTGGCTGGCGATGTCGCGGATCCCGGCCAGGTCTTCCATCTGCCGCGTGACATGGATCTGCACATCGCGAAAGTACGGGCGCATGTTCTTGTCGATGAACGGGAAGCTCAGGCGCTGCAGCTCCTCGCTGATCTCCACCATCGGCGCCACGTAGCGGCGCAGGCGCAGGATGTCGCGGCGCAGGCTGTGCAGGCGCTGGATGTCTTCTTCCTTGAGCGAATTGCTCAGCACGCTCTGTTCCAGCTCTTCGATCTCGCCGTGGATGGCCTCGCTCACCGGCTGGTAGTTCTCGGTGACGAAATCCAGCAGGGCGTAGAGCACGAAGTCCTCGCCATGCTCGAGCAGCAGCGGGCGCGCCTCGCAGCGCTGGCGCACCAGGGCGTAGGATTTCGAGTGGCCGTTGCGGCAGGTGATGATGTAGCCGTTGCCGGCGAAGATATGGGTCTCGATGAACTCGAGCTTTCCCTCGTGGCGTACCGGCGAGTAGGTGACGATGAACAGCGCGTCGCCGAAGGTCTCGAGCTTTGGCCGGCTGTGTTTTTCCAGGGCGTCCTCGATGGCCAGCTCGTGCAGGCCGAACTGGCGCTGCAGGTTGGCCAGTTCCTCGGCGTTGGGCTCTTCCAGGCCGATCCAGACGAAGTGCCCGGGCTTGCGCGCCCATTCAGCGCCCTCGTCGAGGCTGATATTGGTGACCTTCCTGCCGGCGCTGTACACCGCCGATGCGACGACTCGACCCATGGTTGTCCGCTTATCCGATTGAACACGCTACACAGCTTGGGCTGTGTAGCGGTGCGGGGCAAGTCCGCACGCAGGTCAGGGCGTGGTGACTTCGCTTTCCATATGGTCGATGCAGTGTTGCATCTGGCTGCGGCATTGCTCGATCAGTGCGGGCAAGTCCTGCTGGGTCAGGCCCGCGGTGGCGATCGGTGCCAGCGAGCGGATGATCACGGTGCGCTGGCGCCAGCTGTTCAGGCCCAGGCGCTGGGTGTAGCGGCTGACGCACACCGGCACGATCGGCACACCGGCCTCGATGGCCATGTGGAAAGCGCCCTTCTTGAACGCCAGCAATTGCTCGCCGGGGTTGCGCGTGCCTTCCGGGAAGATCCAGATCGAGGTGTCGTCGCGCAGGGTCCGGGTGGTGGTCTGCATGGCCTTGCGCGCCTGGTAGGCGTTCTTGCGGTCGACCAGCACATTGCCGCCCAACCAGAACAGCTGGCCGAACAGCGGAATCCAGCCCAGGCTCTTCTTGCCGATGGCCACGGTGCGGCGCGGCACGACCTGGCCGAGGATGAACAGGTCATAGTTGGACTGGTGGTTGGCGATGATCACGCAGCCGGGGGGCTGGTCCCACAACGGACCGACCTCGGCCTTGACCTTGATGCGCATGAGCCAGGCGGCCGGCACGCTGTACAGGCGGGCGAACAGGCGGCTGTTGTCGGGATTGAACGGGCGCAGCAGGCCGATCACCAGACCGACGACACCCACGAGCAGGAAGTGCAGCGCCAACAGGAGCATGCGAAGCATATAAAGCATGGTACGACTCACACCGGACAGTCGCGGCGCAGTGTACGGGTGTGCACTGTCAGGGGCAAACGTTGCTATAGCGAATGGGGTTTGGGCCTCGTGGGAGCGGGCTTGCCCCGCGATGCGCTCGTCAGGGCGGACGCCATCGCGGGGCAAGCCCGCTCCCACAAAGTTCGTAGGGAAACGCTTGTGGACGGGATCATCCCAGGTGGTTCTGATCCGCCAGGATCGCTTCGTCCAGCGCCTCCAGCAGCGCCTTGCGTACCTTCAGCTTGGTGTTCTTGTGCGCCAGCATGTTCAGTTTCTTGAATTCACGGGCCGCAGCCAGGGCGGTTTCCTGCAGCTGCTCGGCGGGCACCACCTTGTCGAGGAAGCCGGCTTCACGGGCGCCCTGGGGGTCGAACACCTCGGCGTTGTTCACCGAACGCTGGAACGCCGCGCGGCCCAAACGGTCGCGGGCCAGCTCGATACCGGCGTGGTGCATGGTCATGCCGATCTGCACTTCGTTCAGGCAAATCTTGAAGGGGCCTTCGACCCCGATCCGGTAGTCACCCGACAGCAGCAGGAAGGCGCCCTTGGCCACGGCATTGCCGGGGCAGGCGACGATCACCGGGAACGGGTGCGACAGCAGGCGGCGGGCCAGGGTGGAACCGGCGGTGACCAGGCCGACGGCCTCCTTGGGGCCGGCGGTCATCACCTTGAGGTCGTAGCCGCCGGAAAGAATGCCCGGCTGGCCGGTGATGATCACCACCGCGCGCTCCTCGATGGCGCGGTCGAGCGCGGCGTTGAAGGCTTTGATGACATCCGGGGAGATGGCGTTGACCTTGCCGTTGTTCAGGGTCAGGGTGGCGATGCCGTCTTCGGCATGGTAGGTAATCAGCTCGCTCATGGCAGAGTCCTTTGGAGGGCGTGGCGATGACGTTACCCAGCGGCACCGGCCAGGTAAAGCGCCAAGACTGACTGATCAGTCAGTGTCGCGTCCTTGTGCCCTGTTCCACCGGGGCGGGGGCACGAGGGGCGGGAAAAGCGCTGGGCACAATGGCAGCATTGCCCTGATTGCCCCGGTTTTTCGGTCGATTGGCTTAAGCGCATGAAAATTCTGAAAAAAATGCTTGCCAAAGGAAAAGGCTTCTACTAAATTAGCGCGCCTCGACAGGCTGAATAGCTTGAAGAGAAAACGGTGAAGTGTCCGAGTGGTCGAAGGAGCACGCCTGGAAAGTGTGTATACGAGAAATCGTATCAAGGGTTCAAATCCCTTCTTCACCGCCACATTCTACGAAAAGCCCCCGAATCGAAAGGTTCGGGGGCTTTTTGTTTGTCTCGCGTTTTTGTTGAGGCCCTGATCGCGGGGCAAGTCCGCTCCCTTTGGCGTGGGAGCGGGCTTGCCCCGCGATGGCGCTGTCAGAAACTGACGGAAGCCGACAGGCGTGCCGTGCGCGGCGCCCCCTGGAACAGGTAGTTGTCGCCCAAGTAATCGCCCACGTCGCGCCAGTAGCGCTTGTCGAAGACGTTGTCCACGGTCAGGCGCAGCACCGTGTCGTAGCCGCCGATGGTCGTGCGGTAGCGGCTGCCGACGTCGAACACGGTATAGCCGCCGACTTCTGCGTCGCCCGTGTGGCTGGCGTATTTGCTGGCGCTGTAGCGAGCGCCGCCGAGCAGGGCCAGGCCGGGCACGGGCAGGGCGTAGTCGGCCTGCAGCGCCGCGCGCAGGCGCGGGACGTTGATCGCCTGGTGGCCTTCGTAGGCGTCGGTGTCGCTGTTCTGCACGCGGGCGCGGATCGCCGCGGCGCTGGCCTGGATCTGCAGGTTGGAGGTCACCCAGCCGCTGGCGCCGAGTTCGAGACCGGTGTTCTTCTGCTGGCCCGACTGCACGTAGGTCGGCGCCGGGGTGTCGTCGGGGCGGGCAAATTGGTAGGCCTGGCGGATCTGGAACAGCGCCGCGCTGAAGCTCATGCCCTGCCAATCGCGCTTGATGCCGACTTCGAGCTGGCGCGACAGGGTGGGGGCGAGGATTTCGAACTGGTTGCTGGCGAACCAAGGTGCCGTGCCGCCTGCTGAAAGCCCCTTCGAATAGCTGGCGTAGAGTGTGGTGTCCGGTTGAGGTTTATAGATCAACGCGGCGTTGGGCAGTAATTGGTACTGCTGGGTATGTCGCGTGGCGACACCGTTCTGGTCCCAGGTTTTCTCATCCAGGCGTACTTCCCGGGCACCGATCACCGTCTGCCAGTGTTCGTTGAATGTTATGCGGTCGCTGACGAACAGGCCGTACTGGCGGCTGTCGAGGCGGCGCTCGCTATGGCCGAGCGGTTTGTCGGAAGGATCCAGCGTGGGGATGCCGGTGTAGATGTTGCCGGGGTTTAGCGGATCGAGTAGCTCGTTGAAGCTGGGGCGCTGGTCGAGCGTACGGCGCTGGGCGCTGCTGCCCAGGGTCAGTTCGTGACCTACACCGAGGGCGTCGAAGCGCCCGTCGAGCATGGCTTGGGCCTCGTCGATGCGGCGGGTGTCGTCGGGGCTGCGGAAATCATAGATGTCGTAGTTGCCTTCGGGGCTGAAATGCGAGGACCAGCCCCCGTTGCTGCCCCAGGCAAACGCACTGTAGTCATCGATCACCACCTTGCTGCGCGAAGCGCTCAAAGTGCCGTTCCAGTTGTCGTTGAACTGGTACTTGAAGCGCCCGCCCAGGTTCAGCGAGTCGTTCTGCACCGGCTTGGCCCAGGACTGCCAGGCCAGATGGTCCTTGGGGTCGACGCTGTGGGGCAGCTGCTTGCCGCCGAGCAGTTGATAGCCCGGTACCGAGTATTGCTCGCGGTGCTGGTACTCGGCGTCCAGTTCCAGCACGGCATTCGGGTTGATCTGCCAGTCGAGCGCCAGGGAGGCGAAGTCCCGCTTGCCGTCAGCGTGGTCGACATAGGAACGGATGTCCTCGTGGGCCAGGTTCACCCGCAGGCCGAACTGGCGCTCGGCGCCGAACCAGCCACCCAGGTCGGTGGCCAGGTAGCGTTCGCCCTGTTCGTTGGTCGAGACCGTGACCGAGCGCACGTCCTCGGCGCGCTTGGTCACGTAGTTGACCAGCCCGCCGGGCTCCGACACGCCGCTCTGCAGCCCCGACAGCCCCTTGAGCAGCTCCACCTGCTGCTTGTTTTCCAGCGCCACGTTCTGTTCTCCGGCGATGGTCTGGCCGTTGATCCGGTAGCTGCTGGCGGCATTGAGCTCGAAGCCGCGCACGTTGAAGTTCTCGTAGTAGCCGATCGGCGCGTAGCTTTCGCCCACCGAGGCATCGCTTTGCAGCACCTCGCTCAGCTTGCGCACCTGGCGGTCGTCCAGCAGCTGGCGGCTGAACACGCTGACCGAGGCCGGGGTGTCGAGCAGCGGCGCGCTGTGCAGGCCGCCGACCTGGGCTTCGCGTGCCTGGTAGCCGCTGTTGTCCTGAACCTCGGAGATGCGCACCGGGGCGAGGGTCACGCTGTCCTCGGCCAGGCCCTGGCCACTGTGCAGGGCCAGGCCCAGGCCGAGCAGGCCAAGGGGCAGGCGGGGGCGAAGCGGGGTCATGCAAGGCTCCTTGAAAAGTGGACGCGCCGTTATCGCTCGGCAGCTGTCGGGCAGGCAAAAGGGCGCCATGGTAGCAGGCTGCCAAGGGGGGATTCGATGTTTCAGGGGAAACGTTCGTATGGCTGATGCATGCCCTGTGGGAGCGGGCTTGCCCCGCGATTGCCTTGGTGCGTTGCATGGCACCGGCTGCGCCGGGGTTCGTGGGGCAAGCCGGCTCCTACAGATGCATCTGCCCCTGTGGGAGCCGGCTTGCCGGCAATCAGGCCTGTAATGTCAGAACGAACGAAGCAGCCGTGGATTCAGGCCGCGGCCGGCCTCTGGTGTCGGCGCCAGTTGTCGTCGATCTTCGACCAGGTCTTGCCGTCGGTGATGGCCAGCAGCTTGCGGCCATCCTTGAAGGTGGCGAGGAAGGTGACTTCCTCCTCCTTGCCGCCCAGCAGCAGACCGGCCAGCAGGCCGACCGGACCGGCCACCAGGGCACCGGCCACGCCCCAACCAAGGGCGCTACCGAGGCTGCGGGTCGATTCGAGGTTGGCCAGCTTCAGATCCTCGATCCGCGCCAGCGAAATGCGCTCGCCGGGCGAGGGGCTGCGCGGGGTCTTGAGTGTGAGCGCTCCATTGCGATACTCGCCTTCACCTTGCAAGAAATCGCCGGATTGCACCGTGAGTCTTGTCATTGTGTCGTCCTGTCAGGAAGGGGTCGTTGACCAACGCCTACTGAGCGCTTGCCACGCTGGCAAGTCAACGAGCAGGCGACGGAGGGTCGTGTGGCGGGTTGTCGCGCAGTAAAGCGCATAGACGAGCGAGCGGCGGCGCTCAACAAGTGAAAGTCGCATTTTCGAAAGTAAACTTCGAACTGTTGTCTATAACTGCCATGGGGCATGACTGTAACTAATGCTTGTCGCTGGCGCCTTTGATCCATCGCAGTTTGCGCAAATTAGTGCGGCGCAGTTTAGTTTTCGAAAACGAAAAAATGGCGTCAAAAAACGCTGGACATCAAGTTTCAATGTGTGTCAGTTTTTTTGCGCCTCATAAAGGCGAGTGACAGGAAGTTCTCGCCCGGTGGGAGAACCCTGTCGGACATCAACTGCTTTTTTGTACACAAGGAAGTAATCTGCATGTCGAAAGTCAAAGAAAACGCCATTGTTTCCGCCGTTTCCGCACTGCAACCGAAGGGCCCAAGTTCTTCCTTCGGCCTGATCGACAGCTTTGCCCACCAGTACGACCGCGGCGGCGCGAACATCAATGGCAAGAAGTCCTTCACGGCCGACCAGGCCGCCGATCACATCCTGCGTGACGGCGCTTCCTGGAAAGACCTGAACAAGGACGGCACGATCAGCCTCACCTACACCTTCCTGACCAAGGCACCGGCGGACTTCTACAGCCGCGGACTGGGCACTTTCAGCCAGTTCAGCGACCTGCAGAAGCAACAAGCCAAGCTGTCCATGCAGTCCTGGGCTGACGTGGCCAAGGTCACCTTCACCGAGGCGGCATCGGGCGGCGACGGTCACATGACCTTCGGCAACTTCAGCGCCAGCAACGGCGGCGCGGCATTCGCCTACCTGCCGTTCGACGGGCCTGGCTCGCACAAAGGGGAGTCCTGGTACCTGATCAACAGCGGCTACCAGGTCAACATCAACCCAGGTACCGGTAACTACGGTCGTCAGACCCTGACCCACGAGATCGGCCACGTACTGGGCCTGTCCCACCCTGGCGACTACAACGCCGGCGAGGGCAACCCGACCTACAAAGACGCCGACTACGCCCAGGACACCCGTGGCTACAGCGTCATGAGCTACTGGAGCGAGAGCAACAACGGGCAGAACTTCGTCAAGGGCGGCGGTCAGTACTACGCCTCGGCCCCGCTGATGGACGACATCCTGGCGATCCAGAAGCTCTACGGCGCCAACTACGCCACCCGTGCCAACGACACCACCTACGGCTTCAACTCCACCGCTGATCGCGACTTCTACTCGGCCACCTCGGCCTCGTCGAAGCTGGTGTTCTCGGTGTGGGACGGTGGCGGCAACGACACCTTCGACTTCTCCGGGTTCACCCAGAACCAGAAGATCAACCTCAACGAAGCGTCGTTCTCCGACGTCGGCGGCATGGTCGGTAACGTTTCCATCGCCAAGGGCGTGACCATCGAAAACGCCTTCGGCGGCTCGGGCAACGACCTGCTGATCGGCAACGCGCTGGCCAACGTGCTCAAGGGTGGTGCCGGCAACGACATCATCTACGGTGGTGGCGGTGCCGACCAGCTGTGGGGCGGCACCGGCTCGGACACCTTCGTGTTCGCGGCCGTCAGCGATTCCACCAAGGCGGCGCCGGATCGCATCATGGACTTCACTTCGGGCGTGGACAAGATCGACCTGTCGGCCATCTCCGCGTTCGCCGTGAACAAGCTGCCGCTGCAGTTCGTCAACGCCTTTACCGGTCATGCCGGCGAGGCGCTGCTGACCTACGACCAGGCCACCAACCTGGGCAGCCTGTCCATCGACTTCACCGGAAACAGCTCGGCTGACTTCCTGGTGACCACCGTTGGCCAGGCCGCTGTCACCGACATCGTGGTCTGATGCAACAGGGGGCGGCGCTCGCGCGTCGCCCCTTTTGCCGGTGAGGCGAAGCAATGAAAGCAATCCTGAGAACGATCGCGCTGGCCGCGATCCCCATGATGTCGATGACCGAGGTAGTCATGGCGAGCAGCCTGTTACTCCCCAACGCCGCGCAACTGGCCGGCCGTTGGCAGCTTTACCCCGAACAGCAGCAAGCGCAGGCCTGCGACCTGCGTCTTGGCGCCACGGAAGGCGAAATCGAAGGTGATCTGGAGTGTGCCAAAGGGCTGATAGGCCTGCGCCCCGGGAGCTGGCTGGTGACCCCCGACACCCTGGCCCTGGTGGGCGGTGACGGCAGCAGCGTGGTGCATTTCAGCCGCGAAGGCGCCCAGCGCTACGCCTGGACCACCCCGGACGGCAAGCAACTGGTGCTCGAGCGCCTCGACAAATAATTCCCACCTGGAACTAAAAAGTTCCGGGCGAGCCAGGGCGAAACATGAAACTACCGAGCAAAAAGCCCGGGGCGCCTTTGTGGGCGGCACTCGGCGAACATAAGTCGACCTTGATCAGCGTGGGCTGTTTCACGGCATTGATCAACTTGCTCATGCTGGTGCCGTCGATTTATATGCTTCAAGTGTACGACCGTGTACTGAGTTCGCAGAGCACCACAACTTTGTGGGTGCTTACCCTGATGGTGGTCGGCTTCTTCGTTTATATAGGTGGGCTTGAAGCAGTCCGCAGTTTCATTGTCATCCGCGTGGGCAACCAGTTGGAGAAAAGTTTCAACTTGAAGGTCTACCGCGCCGCCTTCGAGCGCAACTTGCGCCAGCGTGACGGCGCCGCCGGGCAGGCCCTGGGTGATCTGACCCAGCTGCGCCAGTTCATCACCGGCCCCGCGCTGTTCGCCTTCTTCGATGCGCCCTGGTTCCCCATCTACCTGGCGGTGATCTTCGCCTTCAACGTCTGGCTGGGGGTGATGGCCACGGTCGGCGCGCTGCTGCTGATCGCCCTGGCGATCCTCAACGAACGCCTCACCCACGCCACCCTGGCCGAGGCCAGTGGCTTCCAGCAGCAGTCGACGCAACTGGCCGGTAGCCAGCTGCAGAGTGCCGAGAGCATCCAGGCCATGGGCATGCTCGGCGCCCTGCGCCAGCGCTGGTACACCCTGCACGGACGCTTCCTCGACCTGCAGAACAAGGCCAGCGACACCTCGGCGGTAATCACCGCCACCAGCAAGGGCCTGCGCCTGTGCCTGCAATCGCTGGTGCTGGGGCTGGGCGCACTGCTGGTGATCGAGGGCCAGATGACCCCGGGCATGATGATCGCCGGTTCCATCCTGATGGGCCGGGTACTCGCCCCGATCGACCAGCTGATCGCAGTGTGGAAGCAGTGGAGCGGCGCGCAGCTGGCCTACCAGCGCCTGGACGTCCTGCTGCGCGAGCACCCCGAGCCGCCGACGCCGATGCCCCTGCCGGTGCCCACCGGGCAACTGGCGGTGGAGCAGGTCAGCGCCGGCCCGCCCGGGCGCAACCTGGCCACCCTGCAGCAGGTGAACTTCGCCCTGGCGCCGGGGGAACTGCTCGGCGTGCTGGGCGCCTCGGGCTCGGGCAAGTCGACCCTGGCCAAGGTACTGGTCGGCGTGTGGCCGACGATGAGCGGCCATGTGCGCCTCGACGGCGCCGAGCTCAGTCAGTGGGACCGCGATGCCCTGGGCCCGCACATCGGCTACCTGCCGCAGAACATCGAACTGCTGCGCGGCAGTATCGCCGAGAACATCGCCCGCTTCGGCGAGCTGGACGGCATCAAGGTGGTCGAGGCGGCCCGCTTGGCCGGCGTGCACGAACTGATCCTGCGCCTGCCCCAGGGCTATGACACGCGCCTGGGCGAGGAGGGCGTCGACCTCTCCGGTGGCCAGAAGCAGCGTATCGCGCTGGCCCGCGCCCTGTACGGCGATGCCCGGCTGATCGTGCTCGACGAACCCAACTCCAACCTCGACAGCCACGGCGAAGCCGCGCTGGCCAGCGCTATCGTCCAGCTCAAGGCCCAGGGTCGCACCGTGGTCCTGGTGACCCACCGCAGCGCGGCGCTGGCCCAGGCCGACAAGCTGCTGGTGATGAACGAAGGGCGTATGCAGGGCTTCGGCCCGGCCCGCGACATCCTCCATGCCATGGGCCAGGCCCCGGCGCAACGCCCGCTGCAAGCCGGAGGTGGCGCATGAGCCAGCACACCCGTGATGCACGTTTCCATGTTCGCCTGGGGTGGCTGCTGACCCTGGTCGGTTTTGGTGGTTTCATGGCCTGGGCCAGCCTCGCCCCGCTCGACCAGGGCGTGCCGGTGCAGGGCACCGTGGTGGTGTCGGGCAAGCGCAAGGCCGTGCAGTCGATGGCCGCCGGTGTGGTCAGCCGCATTCTGGTTAGCGAAGGCCAGCTGGTGCGCCAGGGCGAACCGCTGTTCCGCCTCGACCGCACCCAGGTGCAGGCCGATGTCGATGCGCTGCAGGCCCAGTACCGCATGACTCGCGCCGCGCTGGCGCGCTGGCAGAGCGAGCGCGACAACCTGGGGCAGGTGCAGTTTCCCGCAGAGCTGCTGGAAGATTCCGACGCCCGCCTGGCGCTGATTGTCGAAGGCCAGCGCCAGCTGTTCGACAGTCGCCGCCAGGCCCAGGCCCGCGAGCAGGGCGCCCTGGCCGCCAGCATCGACGGCTCCCAGGCCCAGCTGACCGGCATGCGCCGCGCGCGCAGCGACCTGCAGGCCCAGGCCGATTCGTTGCGCGAGCAGCTCGACAGCCTGCGCCCGCTGGCCGGCGACGGCTATATCCCGCGCAACCGTGTCCTCGAGTACCAGCGCCAACTGTCGCAGGTGCAGCGCGACCTGGCGCAGAACGCCGGCGAGAGCGCGCGCCTGGAGCAGGTGATTGTCGAAGCCCGACTCAACCTGCAGCAGCGCCGCGAGGAGTACCAGAAGGAAGTGCGCACGCAACTGGCCGACGCCCAGGTCAAGGCCGCGACCCTGGAGCAGCAGCTCAATTCCGCGAGCTTTGAGTTGCAGCACAGCGAGATCCTGGCGCCGGCCGACGGCGTGGCTGTCAACCTCGGCGTGCACACCGAGGGCGCCGTGGTGCGGGCCGGCGACACCCTGCTGGAAATCGTGCCCCAGGGCACCGCGCTGGAAGTGGAAGGGCGCCTGCCAGTGAACCTGGTGGACAAGGTGGCGCCGCAGCTGCCGGTGGACATCCTGTTCACTGCCTTCAACCAGAACCGCACGCCACGGGTGACCGGGGAGGTGGCACTGGTGTCGGCCGACCAACTGATCGACGAGCGCAGCGGCCAGCCGTACTACGTGCTGCGCAGCACCGTCAGCGAAGAAGCGCTGGCGCGTCTCGAGGGGCTGGCGATCCGCCCGGGCATGCCTGCCGAGCTGTTCGTGCGCACCGGCGAGCGCTCGCTGCTCAACTACCTGTTCAAACCCCTGCTCGACCGTGCAGGCACCGCCTTGACCGAACAATAAGGACCGCCAGTGAAGAAGTTCCCACTGATCGGGCTGCTGCTGGCCTGCGCCTGGCTGCCGACCGCCGCCCAGGCGGCCATGGGGCCGTTCCAGGTGTACGAGCAGGCCCTGCGCCGCGACCCGACCTACCTGGCGGCGTTCAAGGCCCGCGAGGCCGGCCAGGAATACCGCGCCATCGGCCGTGCCGGCCTGCTGCCCAGCCTGTCGTACAGCTACAACAAGGGGCGCAACGACTCCGAGGTGCGTTACCTCGGTGATTCGCGCCGGCAGAAGGAGGACCGCAACTACGACAGCATGGGTTCGACCTTCATCCTCCAGCAGCCGCTGTTCGACTACGAAGCCTATTCGAGCTACCGCAAGGGCGTGGCCCAGGCGCTGTTCGCCGACGAGAGCTTCCGCGACCAGAGCCAGCAGTTGCTGGTGCGGGTGATGACCAGCTACACCCAGGCACTGTTCGCCCAGGACCAGATCGCCATCAGCGTGGCCAGCAAGCAGGCCTATCGCCAGCAGTTCCAGCAGAACCAGCGCCTGTTCGACGCCGGCGAAGGCACGCGAACGGACATCCTCGAGGCCCAGGCCCGCTACGAGCTGGCCGATGCCGAGGAGATCAAGGCACGCAACGAGCAGGATGCCGCGCTGCGCGAGCTGGGGGCGCTGATCGGCGAGCCGGCGGTGCGGGTAGAAGACCTGGCGCCGTTGCGCCTGGGCTTCGCCCTGCCGGTGGTCGATCCCAGCGGCTACGAGGCCTGGCAGGAGCGGGCCCTGGCCAACAACCCGCAACTGGCCTCGTCACGCCAGGCGCTGGAAGTGGCGCGGTACGAAGTCGAGCGCAACCGTGCCGGGCACCTGCCCAAGGTCACCGCGTTCGCTACCTCGCGGCGCCAGGAGTCGGACAGCGGCAACACCTACAACCAGCGCTACGACACCAACACCGTGGGCATCGAAGTCAGCGTGCCGATCTTCGCCGGGGGCGGCGTGCTGGCCTCGACCCGCCAGGCCAGCCGGCACCTGGAGCAGGCCGAGTACGAGCTTGACGGCAACACCCGCAGCGCGCTGATCGAGCTGCGCAGGCAGTACAACGCCTGCGAGTCCGGTGCCAGCCGCCTGCGCGCCTACGAACGGGCGCTGGTGGCGGCCGAGGCGCTGGTGGTGTCCACCCGCAAGAGCGTGCAGGGCGGCGAGCGGGTCAACCTGGACGTGCTCAACGCCGAGCAGCAGCTGGCCACCACCCGCCGCGACCTGGCCCAGGCGCGTTACGACTACCTGCTGGCGTGGATCAAGCTGCACTACCAGGCCGGGGTGTTGAGCGAGACACAGCTGGCGCGGGTGGACGAGGCGTTCATCGAGGGCAAGTCAGGCTGACCAGGCATGCACAAATCCCTGTAGGAGCGGCCTTGTGCCGCGAAAGGGGTGCGAAGCAGCCCCAGGATTCGAGCATCAAGCTGATACTGCCGGGGCCGCTACGCGGCCCTTTCGCGGCACGAGGCCGCTCCTACAGGGGGGACATCCCGGCGCTCAGGCGTTTCCCGCGCTTGCGCTCGGCCAACCCCCATACCACCAGCGCAAGCGCCCCGATCACCAGCCCGGCCACCACGATCCCGTCCCAGCCATGCACCTCGAACAGCTGCGTCCCCAGCAACGACCCCAGCGCCCCGCCGATGAAGTAGCAGGTGATATACCCGGCATTGAGCCGCGTCCGCGCCTCCGGCCGCAGCACGATCACCGCGTTCTGGTTGCTCACGTGCACCAGTTGCACCGCCAGGTCGAGCAGCAGCACCCCCACCAGCAACGCCGCCAGCGACTGCTGCGCAAAGCCCAGCGGCACCCACGACAGCAGCAGCGCTACCAGCCCCACCGTGGTCCCCAGTGGTCCCTTGCCGCGATCAGCCAGGCGCCCGGCCCAGTTGGCCGCCAGCGCGCCGACTGCCCCGGCCAGGCCGAACAGGCCGATCACCGCGTCGGAATAGTGGTAGGGCGCATTGCTCAGCAGGAACGCCAACGGCGTCCAGAACAACGCGAACAGGCTGAACGCCAGCAACCCCAGCAGCGAACGCAGGCGCAGCACTGGTTCCTCGACGAACAGGCGGAACACCGAGCCGATCAGCGCCGGGTACTTGAGCCCCGCATGGCTGTGGTGTTGTGGCAGGCTGCGGTAAAGCGCGAGGGCGCTGATCGCCATCAGCACCGCCGCCAGCACATAGATGCTGCGCCAGCCGCCCAGTTCGGCCATGAACCCGGCGGCGGTGCGCGCCAGCAGGATGCCCAGCAACAGCCCGCTCATCAGCGTGCCCACGGCGCGGCCGCGCTGCTCTGGGGCACTGAGGGCGGCGGCCATGGGCACCAGCACCTGGGCCACCACCGAGAACAGCCCGGTCAGCGCGGTGCCGAACAGCAGCCACGGCAGGCTCGGCGCGCAGGCGCTGATCACCAGCCCGGCAGTGGCGATCAGCACCATGGTGACGATCAGCCGGCGCTGCTCGAACAGGTCGCCCAGTGGCGCCAGCAACAGCAGCCCGGCGCCGTAGCTGAGCTGGGCGGCGATGACGATGGTGCCGGCGCTGGCGGTGCTCAGGCCGAACTGTTGGGCGATGCTGTGCAGCAGCGGTTGGGCGTAGTAATTGCTGGCCACGGCCAGGCCGGTGGCGGTGGCCATCAGCAGGATCAGGGCGCGGCCGAGAGTCGGGGTGTTCATGGGCAGTCTCGTTGCAGGCAAGGTTGTGTGGTGACAAGTATCAGGAAGTGTCTAGCATGACGCCAATGTATAGTTTTCAACTTATCCATCTTGAAAGCAGATAGATCGATGAATCTCAAGCAGCTCGAATATGCCCTGGCCGTGGCCGACACCGGCAGCTTCACCCGCGCCGCCGAGCGCTGCCACGTGGTGCAGTCGGCCCTCAGCCACCAGGTGGCGCGGCTGGAGGCACAGCTGGGGGTGAGCCTGTTCGAGCGCAGTTCGCGGCGGGTGCGCCTGACCCCGGCGGGCGAGGCCTTCGTGCTCAGCGCCCGGCCGGCGGTGGCGGCGGCGCGGCGGGTGGCCGAGGATGTCGCCGCCGCTTGCGGGCAGGTGCGTGGACGGCTGTCGATCGGCGAGATCAGCTCGCTCACCGCGCTGGACCTGGTCGATCTGCTGGCGGTGTTTCATGAGCGTTATCCGGATGTGGACGTGCGCTGGTTGACCGCCAAGAGCGAGTTGCTGATGGCGGATGTCTGCGAGCGGCGCCTGGACGTGGGGTTTATCGGCCTGTGGCAGGGCGAGGCGCTGAACGGCGTGCAGCATCGCCTGCTGGCGCGGGAGGAGCTGGTGGCGGTGCTGCCGCCCGGCCATCGGCTGGCGGGCAGGGCGCAGCTGGCCCTGGCCGACCTGGCCGACGAGGTGCTGGTGGACTTTCCCGAGGGCACCGGGGCGCGCCGGCAGACCGACGAGGCGTTCCAGGCGGCGGGGTTGCGGCATCGGGTGCAGTTCGAGATCGGCCATATTCGCCTGGTGGAAAAGTTCGTCCAGCGCGGGATGGCGCTGGGGTTGGTGCCCGAGCGCATTGCCCGGGGTTTTCAGGGAGTGGCCACGGTGCCACTGGTGGATGCGCCGGTGCGGCATTTGTATGCGGTCTGGTCGCCGAGCCCCACGCCCGCGGCGCGGGCTTTTCTCGACGTCATGGAGCAGAGCCTCCCTTCGACCTGATGCTCCCTCTGTAGGAGCGGCCTTGCGCCGCGAAAGGGCCGCGCAGCGGCCCCGACGATCTATGCGTCGACGCTGAAAACCTGGGGCTGCCTTGCAGCCCCTTCGCGGCACAAGGCCGCTCCTACAGGGGAATGGCACCTCAGGCCGCAAATCCACCATCGGCCAACAGGCTCGCCCCGGTGATGTACCCCGCTTCAGGCCCCGCCAGGTAAGCCACGAAACTGGCGATTTCGTCCGCCTGCCCGTAGCGCCCGATGGCCATCAACGGAATCAGGCTCTCGGCGAACTCGCCGCTGGCCGGGTTCATGTCGGTGTCCACCGGCCCCGGCTGCACATTGTTGACGGTGATCCCCTGCGGCCCCAGGTCCCGGGCAAGGCCCTTGGTCAGGCCGACCAGCGCCGACTTGCTCATGGCATAGGGGGCGCCGCCGGCGAACGGCATGCGCTCGGCGTTGGTGCTGCCGATGTTGATGATCCGCCCACCCTTGCCCATGTGCTTGATCGCTGCCTGGGTGGCCACGAACACGCTGCGCACGTTGATCGCCAGCAGGCGGTCGAAGTCGGCCAGGTCGAACTCGGCCACCGGCGCCACCGCCAGCACGCCGGCGTTGTTGACCAGGATATCGAGGCCGCCGAAGGCCTTGGCGGTGTCGGCCACGGCCTGTTGCACGGCCTGGATATCGGCGCTGTCGGCGCGCAGGGCCAGGGCCTGGCCGCCGGCGTTGTTGATTTCACCGGCCAGGGCCTCGGCGCTGGCGCTGGAACTGACATAAGTGAAGGCGACCTTGGCGCCGTCGCGGGCCAGGCGGCGGACGATGGCGGCGCCGATACCGCGCGAACCGCCCTGGACCAGGGCCACCTTGCCGGTGAGAGGAAGTGCTTGGGACATGCTGATCTCCTGCAGTGAAGCAAGGCCGGATGCCTTGGGATGGACGCAGTATCCGCGCTCGATTACCTGTTGATAAGATGGCAATCGAGTTACTCAGAATAAACCAGGAGTTGATAATGGCCGTGGTGGAATCCTTCAGCAGCCTGGAGTGCTTCATTCGCAGCGCCGAAGTCGGCAGCTTTGCCGAGGCGGCCAGGCGCCTGTCGCTCACCCCGGCGGGGGTCGGCAAGAACGTCGCCCAGCTGGAAGCGCGGCTCGGTGTGCGCCTGTTCCTGCGCAGCACGCGCAAGCTGACCCTGACCGAGGCCGGGCAGCGCTTTCTGGCCGAGGTGAGCGAGAGTTTTCGCACCATTCAATACGCCGTGTCTAACCTCGCCAATTGCGAAGGGCATCCGTCGGGCGTGCTGCGGGTCAGCATGGGCACGGTGTTCGGGCGCCTGTATGTGCTGCCGCTGCTGGGCGAGTTCCTGGCCCGTTATCCGGCGGTGACGGCGGACTGGCATTTCGACAACCGCCAGGTCGACCTGATCGGCCAGGGCTTCGACGCCGCCATCGGTGGCGGTTTCGAACTGCCGCCTGGGGTGGTTGCGCGCAAGCTGACCCCGGCGCACAGGGTGCTGGTCGCTTCGCCGGGCTACCTGCAACAGCACGGGCCACTGACCCGCCCTGAGCAGTTGCAGGCATGCGCCGGCATCCTTATCCGCTCGCCGCAGACCGGCCGGGTGCGCAGCTGGCCGCTGACCAGTCGCTGGCAGGAGCAACAGCCGCTGCAATTGCCCCAGCGCCTGACCATGAGTGATTCGGACGCCGCCTGCGCGGTGGCCGAGCAAGGCCTGGGCATCGCCCTGGTCAGCCTGCCGTTCGCCTTGCCCTACCTGACCGCCGGGCGCCTGAGCCGGGTGTTGCCGGACTGGTACGTGGACGATGGACATATCAGCCTGTACTACGCCGAGCGCAAGCTGTTGCCGGGCAAGACCCGGGCCTTCATCGATTTCGTGGTGGAGCAGTTCGCCGAGCAGGGGCTGGCGCAGCGATTCGATGCGTTGCAGCGCCATTGATGGCCTTTCGCGGGGCAAGCCCGCTCCCACGACGGCACTGCATCGAGCTCAGGAGTCACGGTCTTGCATGATGACTCAGGCTCCTGTTGGCTGCGTGGGAGCGGGCTTGCCCCGCGATGGCGCTTGCTCAGGCGATATCGATGATGAACTGCACCTGCGCCACCCCAGCCACCACCAGGCTCACTTCGTCATCCACCCGCTTGCCGAGCAGTTGCTGCCCCAGCGGCGCGCGTGGCGTGATCACCGTCACCAGGCCATCCCCCTCGCCAACCTTCAGCCCAGCCCCTTCCGGCCCGAGGAACAGCCGGCGCCGCTGGCCCGCTTCATCTTCCAGGGTCACCAGGCAGCCGATCTGGATCCCCCGCGCCGGGTCGTAATCGCGCAGCGCCAACTGCTGGTAGGTCAGCAACGCCTGGCGGATCTCGGCCGTGCGCCGCGCCTGCCCGGTGGCCAGGTACGACGCCTCCAGCCCCAGGGTGTCGTACTTGTTCTCGGCGATGTTCTCTTCGGCGGTGGCGGCCTCGTAGGCGGTCTGGGCGGCGCGGCGCAGCACCTCCATGTCATGCTCGAGGGTGGCGATGATGCGTCGCAGCAGGCTGGCCTTGTCCATGGTCAGTAGCAGAACTCCAGCACGTTGGCCTGGCTCTTGTCGGTCGGAGCGGTGCGGTTCTGCTGCAGCCAGAACTGGCACTTGGGGCTGTTGAGGTTGCGCGGGTTGCCCTGGGCGGCCTCGGCGGCCTGTTGCAGTTCCTGCTTGTGCAGGATCTCCTTGTAGTGCTCGAACATCTGCGCCTGGGCGTCGGCCGGTTGCGCCGGCGCGGCGGCAGGCGCAGGCTGGACCACGGCGGGGACGGCGGCCTCGACCAGTGGCTGCACCTGTGCCGGCCACAGGCGCAGGGCCAGCCACAGGCTCAAGGCGATGGCAACGGCGCCGAGCCACAGACCCAGGGCGACGCACAGCACCAGTTGCACGGGTCTGAGGGTGATCTTCAATTCGCGGGGGCGGGGCATGGCGGCCTCCTGGCAGGCGGGTCGGGGGTGTCATTCTCGCATGGCGCGACAGGTTTTTTCAGCGCCGCGCTTTTGCTGGCGGGCAAATATCCGCAAAATCCGCGGTCTTTTTTCGCAGGTAACGGAACGTGGCGATGAAAACCACCTGGGACATCTTCTGCACGGTCGTCGACAACTATGGCGACATCGGCGTCACCTGGCGTCTGGCGCGCCAGCTGGTGGCCGAGCACGACCTGGCGGTGCGCCTGTGGGTGGACGACCTGCACGCCTTTGTGCGCCTGTGTCCCGAGGCAGACAGTCAGGCTCCGCAGCAGTGGCGGCAGGGCGTCGAGATACGCCTCTGGCCTGGCACGTGGCAAGGTGCGCAGCCAGCCCAGGTGGTGGTGGGTGCCTTTGCCTGCCAACTGCCAGACGGCTACGTCGAGGCCATGGCCCGTCAGCCCACGCCGCCCTTGTGGCTGAACCTGGACTACCTCAGTGCCGAAGACTGGGTGGAGGGTTGCCATGGCTTGCCGTCGCCCCAGGCCAATGGGCTGCGCAAGTTCTTCTTCTTCCCGGGTTTCACCGAGAACACTGGTGGATTGCTGCGTGAAGCCACCTTGCTGCCGCGTTGCCAGGCCTTCCGGCAGTCGCCTGACGAGCGGGCGAAATTCCTGGCGGGGCTGGGTGTGCAGCCCCAGGATGGGGCGCGGTTGATCTCGCTGTTCGCCTACGAGAACCCGCAGCTGGGCAACTGGCTCGATGTGCTGGCCGCCGATGTGCATCCCACCCACCTGCTGGTACCGCAGGGGCGCATCCTGGGTGACCTCGGCAACTGGCTGGGCGAGGCAGACCTGCCCGTGGGCGCGCTGCATCGGCGCGGGGCCTTGACCGTGCAGGTGCTGCCTTTCGTCAGCCAGGACGACTACGACCGGCTGCTGTGGAGCTGCGATTTCAACGCCGTGCGCGGCGAGGATTCCTTCGTGCGCGCGCAATGGGCTGGCGTGCCGATGCTCTGGCACATCTACATCCAGGAAGAGAACGCCCACTGGGAAAAACTCGAGGCATTCCTCGCCCTTTATCGCCAAGGCCTGTCGGCCGCCGCCGGGCAGGCGCTGACCGAACTGTGGCGCGCCTGGAACATGGATCGCCCGATGGGCCAGGCCTGGCAGGCGCTGCAGCCGCACTGGGACGAAGTGCGCGAACACGCCCGCCAGTGGCAGGCCGCGCAGGCCGCTCGGCCGGACCTTGCCACGAGGCTGGTACAGTTTTACCGAAATTCGCTATGATACGCGGCCTCGATTTTTATAAATCCATCCAGATTCGGATACTTCGTAATGAAAACTGGTAAAGAGCTGAAACCCGGTACCGTACTGCGGATCGACAACGACCCGTGGCTGGTTCAGAAAGCTGAGTTCACCAAGTCGGGCCGTAACAGCGCGATCATGAAGACCAAGCTGAAGAACCTGCTGACCGGCTACAAGACCGAAACCGTATACGGTGCGGACGACAAGCTGGACGACGTGATCCTGGATCGCAAAGAAGCGACCCTGTCGTTCATCAGCGGTGACTCGTACACCTTCATGGACACCACCGACTACACCATGTACGAACTGAACGCCGAAGACATCGACGCCGTTCTGCCGTACATCGAAGAAGGCATGGAAGACGTCTGCGAAGCCGTGTTCTTCGAAGGCCGCCTGGTATCGGTAGAACTGCCGACCACCATCAGCCGCCAGGTCGTCTACACCGAGAACGCCGCACGTGGCGACACCTCGGGCAAGGTCATGAAGCCTGCCAAGCTGAAGAACGGTACCGAGATCTCGGTTGCCGACTTCATCCAGATCGACGAGTGGATCGACATCGACACTCGCGACAACAGCTTCAAGGGCCGTTCCAAGAAGTAATCCTTCTTGCGATGAGCACGAAAAAACCCGGCCTCGGCCGGGTTTTTTTATGGCGGGTTGTCTGGCCCCTGTAGGAGCGGCCTTGTGCCGCGAAAGGGGCGCGAAGCGCCCCCAGCCATGATTCAGGCAAACCGAAGAAGCTGCCCTCGTGCATTCCGGGACCGCTCTGCGGTCCTTTCGCGGCACGAGGCCGCTCCTACACATCGATCGCGTATCACACCGTCACATGCAACCGCACATCCACATTGCCGCGGGTGGCGTTGGAGTAAGGGCAGACCTTGTGCGCCTTTTCCACCAGCCCTTCGGCATCGGCCTGGGCCAGGCCCGGCAGGTTGATGTGCAGGTCGATGTCCAGGCCGAAACCGCCCGGGATCTGGCCGATGCCGACCTTGGCGGTGATCGACGCATCCGCCGGCAGGGCCTTTTTCTCCTGGCCGGCGACGAATTTCAGCGCGCCGATGAAGCAGGCCGAGTAGCCGGCGGCGAACATCTGCTCGGGGTTGGTGCCGTCACCACCCGCACCGCCCAGTTCCTTGGGGGTGCTCAGCTTGACTTCCAGCTTGCCGTCGCTGGAGCGGGATTTGCCATCACGACCACCGGTGGAAGTGGCTTCTGCGATGTACAGCGGAGTGACCTTTTGCATCTTGAGCCTCGCTAGGGTGCTGTGCGCCGTCGGCGCTGAGTGGGTATGGAGTTAACTTAGCGCGCAATTATTTAGTGCGCAAGTTAAATATTCGACCATTCATCCGAACAGCCATCTCACAGCTTAGACGTCAGAGGTTTTCTTGCAGCTGCGCACGCAGGGCGAGCAGGTCGGCCTGCAGCTTGCGCAGTTGCTCGGCGCTGTGACCGCTGGCCTGCAGAATGCACGGCGGCACGCGCTGGGCCTCGGCCTGCAGGGCGCGGCCCTGGTCGGTCAACTGCACCAGCACCACCCGTTCGTCCTCGCGGCTGCGGCTGCGCTTGAGCAGGCCTTCGCTTTCCAGGCGCTTGAGCAGCGGCGTCAGCGAGCCGGGGTCGGTGAGCAGGCGCTGGCTGATCTCGCCCACGGTCAGGCCGTCCTGTTCCCACAACACCAGCATGGCCAGGTACTGCGGGTAGGTCAGGCCCAGCGCCTGCAGCAGGGGCTTGTAGACCTTGGTCATCAGCAACGAGGTCGAGTGCAGGGCGAAGCAGACCTGGTTGTCCAGCAGCAGCGCGTCGCAGGGGGCTTGGGTGTCGGCGTTCATGCAGGTCCTTGGAATCGGTAAGGGTTAAAATCTAGCACGCCAAAGCTTGGTGCGCTCATTGCCAGCGCAGCTCGCTTCTCAGCGCCAGGTCCCAGGGCGGTACTGGGCTGAAACGGCTCTTGAGGAATTCGAGCAGCAAGCGGCTGCGAGAGTTCGTTTCATGTTCCAGGCGCAGGGCATAGATGCCGCTGGTCTCGGGCTCCGGCAGGCTGTTGTCGCAGAACAGCGGGACCAGTTCGCCACGCAGCAGGTAGTCGCTGATCAGCCAGGTCGGCAGGTGGGCGACGCCCAGGCCGGCCAGGGCGCCGAACAGCAGGGTCTCGGCGTTGTTGGCGGCCATGCGCATGCGCGCCGGACGGTACAGGCGGGTCTGGCCGTCGACCGCGAAGCGCCAGGCGAACGGCGGGGCCAGCCCGTCCCAGTCGAGGCCGTCGTGTCCGGGCAGCTCGCTGGGGCAGGCCGGCACCCCGCGGCTGGCCAGGTACGCGGGGCTGGCACAGGCGATGCGCACCATGTAGGCCAGCGGCGTGGCCACCAGGCGGGTGTCGGCCAGGGGGCCGGCGCGCAGCACCAGGTCCACTTCGCCCAGGTGGCTGCCGTGCAGGTCGACGAAGCTGTCGATCAGGCGCAGCTGCACGTCGAGCCCGGGGTAGGCCACCAGGAAGTCGGCGATGGCCGGGGCCAGGTGACGACGGCCGAACGCGGCCGGAGCGTCGATGCGGATTAAGCCTTCCGGGGCATTGCTCAGCGACACCGCCTCGGCGCGTGCCAGGCGCAGTTCCTCGATGATACGCCGGGCCCGTTCGGCGAAGGCATTGCCGGCCGGTGTCGGGCGCACGGCGTGGGTGCTGCGCGAGAACAGGCGGCTGCCCACCGCGCTTTCCAGGTTGTCGATGCGCCGCGCCACGGCGGAGGGCGTCAACGGGTGGCGCCGGGCGGCGGCGGAGAAACTGCCGGTTTCCAGCACGTCGAGGAACAGGCTGAGTTGTTCGGTAAGGATGTCGGGGCTCATGGCGGCTCGATGCTTGTGCGAAATGCGCAAAGCCATTGTGCGCTGCTGTGCGTTTCCCCGCCAGCCGCGACTGGCTAGCATGCCCTCATTCTCTGAAAGCAGGCGGATGAGGCGCTGATGATCGAGTGGGTGATGTATATCGTGCTGGGGGCCGCGCTCGGCACCCTGGGTGGGCTGTTCGGCATCGGCGGCGGATTGATCGCCATTCCGGCGCTGGGCGTGCTGTTCGGCCTTGACCAGCAACTGGCCCAGGGCACCGCCCTGGTGATGGTGGTGCCCAACGTGCTGCTGGCGCTGTGGCGCTATCACCAGCGCAACCGCATCGAACTGCGCCACGCCGTGCCGTTGTCGCTGTGCAGCTTCGTGTTCGCCTGGCTGGGGTCGATCTGGGCGGTGGGCATCGATGCCCAGTCGATGCGCCTGTACTTCGTCGGTTTCCTGGTGGCGCTGGCGATCTGGAACGTGGCGCGGATGTTCCTGCCGGTGCGGCCGCCGAGTAATCAGCTGCGCTATCCGTGGCCCTGGCTTGGCGTGCTGGGCAGTTTCGCCGGGACCATGGGCGGGCTGTTCGGCGTGGGCGGGGCGGTGGTGGCCACGCCGATCCTGACCTCGGTGTTCGGTACTACCCAGGTGGTGGCCCAGGGGCTGTCGCTGGCATTGGCGGCGCCGAGCACCATGGTGACGCTGTTGACCTACGGGGTGCACCAGAGTGTCGACTGGAGCATCGGCGTTCCGCTGGCGGTGGGTGGGTTGCTGAGCATCAGCTGGGGGGTGAAGCTGGCCCATGCGTTGCCGGAGAAGGTGTTGCGCACACTGTTCTGCGGGTTTTTGGTGGTGTGCGCGGTGATGCTTGGGTTCGAGCTCTAGCGAGCCGGGGCCGCGTTGCGGCCCATCGCGGGACAAGCCCGCTCCTACACGGGGCGGGCGGGATGCTTATTTGAACCCTTCGACGATGTATTCGGCCATGCAGTCGGTGATCGGCGAATGCTGCTGGTCGTTGCGCAACAGCATCACATTGGCCATGTGCAGCTGCGGCAGGCCGTCGTCCGCGCCGAGTATGCGCAGGTCGCCGCCGATCAGGCTCTGCAGCTGCGCGGTCACCGCCAGCCCGGCATGCACGATGGCGAAGATCGCCGCCAGGCTCGGGCTGGTATAGGCAATGCGGTACTCGATGCCCTGGCGCTCCAGGGCGTTGCAGGTCCAGGCGCGGCAGAAGCAGTCGGTGTTGAACAGCGCCAGCGGCATTGGCCGCTGCTCGTGGGGGCAGAAGCCCTTGGCCGCGGCCCACACCAGGCGCTCCTGGCGCAGCAGCTGGCCGACCTCGTTGCCCGGCTCGCGGGTGACGATGGTCAGGTCCAGGTCCTGGCGCAGCATCAGTTGCCTGGACGAGTCGCAGTGAACCTCGACATGAATCAGCGGGTACGCCTGGGCGAAGCGGGTGAGGATGCCCGGCAGGTAGCGCATGGCGTAGTCGTCCGGAGTGCCGATACGCACCACGCCGACCATGTGCGGCATGCGCAGGGTGTTGAACACTTCGCCGTGCAGCTTGAGGATGCGCCGGGCATAGCCCAGCAGGACCTGGCCCTCGGCGGTGAGGCGCACCTGGCGGCCGTCACGCTCGAACAGCTGGCGCTGCAGGATGTCCTCCTCCAGGCGCTTCATCTGCATGCTCACCGCCGACTGGGTGCGGTTGACCACTTCGCCGGCGCGGGTGAAGCCGCCCTGCTCGGCGATGGCGACGAAGGTGCGCAGCACGTCCGCGTCGAGACTCTGATACTGGGACATGGCATCAATCTCCGAGATGCATGGCATCAGAAACATTCGTTGGATTGATCTTAGGCCTGGGAAGAGACTGGAGCCATCCACAAGGAGGGCGTCAAGATGAAAGGTCATTTCAACGTTGCTCACCAGCCTGGGTCTACCCTCGGCCACCTGTTGCACGATGCCGGCGGGCGGCTGCTGCGCTGGTACGAACTGCACCGCCAGCGCGACGAACTGGCGCGCCTGAGCGATGCCACGCTGCACGACCTGGGGTTGTCGCGGGCCGATATCCAGCAGGAGGCCGACCGGCATTTCTGGGAGGATCCGTTGCGTAAATGAAGAGGGCTACAATCGCGGGACAAGACCGCTTCCACAACCGTGCGTGGGAGCGGGCTTGCCCCGCGATTGCGTCTTTACTGTCTGAACATCAGACGGAGCCCACCTCATGTCCCTCAGCCTGTCCATTTCCCAGGCCCGCCGCCTGGCCTTGTCCGCCCAGGGCTTCGGCAAGTCGCCCGGCGGCCCGCCGACCCTCGCCAGCCTCACGCGGATGTTCCAGCGCCTGGGCGTGGTGCAGATCGATTCGGTCAATGCCCTGGTGCGCTCCCACTACCTGCCGCTGTTCTCGCGCCTGGGCGACTACCCGCACGACCTGCTCGACCAGCTCGCCTGGGGCCAGCGCCGCCAGCGCCGGTTGTTCGAGTACTGGGGCCATGAAGCGTCGCTGCTGCCGCTGGCGTTGTACCCGCTGATGCGCTGGCGCATGGCTCACGCCGCCGACGGCAAGGGCATTTACCGGCAACTGGCCGCGTTCGGCCGCGAGCGGCGCGAGGTGATCGAGCGGGTACTGGCGGCGGTGCGCGACCAGGGTGCGTTGGGCGCGGGCAGCCTGTCCACCCGCGAGGAGCGCGCCGGTCCCTGGTGGGACTGGAGCGAAGAAAAGCACGCGCTGGAATGGCTGTTCGCCGCCGGCGAGGTCACCGTGGCCGGGCGTCGCGGTTTCGAGCGCCTGTACGACCTGCCCGAGCGGGTGCTGCCGGCGGCCATCCTCGAGCAGGCCCAGCCCAGCGAGCTCGAAGCGCACCAGGGCTTGCTGCTGCATGCCGCCGTTGCCCTGGGCGTGGCCACCGAACAGGACCTTCGCGATTACTTTCGCCTTTCGCCGCAGCAGAGCAAGGCCGCCCTGGCGGTGTTGGTCGAGGACGGCCGTCTGCAGGCCTGCACGGTGCAGGGCTGGAAACAACCGGCCTATGTCGCGGGTGTGCCACGGATACCCCGGCGCATCGAAGCCAGCGCCTTGCTCTCGCCGTTCGATTCGCTGGTCTGGGCGCGTGAGCGTACTGAGCGCCTGTTCGATTTCCGCTACCGCCTGGAGATCTATACCCCGGCGCACAAGCGTGTGTACGGTTACTACGTGCTGCCGTTCCTTCATCGGGAGCGCATTGCCGCGCGGGTGGATCTGCGCGCCGAGCGCGCCCACGGGCGGTTGGCGGTGCATGCAGTGCACGAGGAACCGGCAGGGCTGGACGGGGAAGGGTATCTGGCGCTGGCGGCCAACTTGCAGCGGCTAGCTGCCTGGCTGGGGCTGGAGAGGGTGCAGCTCAACTGCCCCCGCACCGAGGGCAGCCGGCTGCGTCAGGCATTGCTCAGCGGCGTACCTGCTTGAGGGTTTCGGCGATCAGGAACGCCAGCTCCAGCGACTGGTCGGCGTTCATCCGCGGGTCGCAGTGAGTGTGGTAGCGGTCGGACAGGGCGTCCTCGGTGATCGGCCGGGCGCCGCCGATGCACTCGGTGACGTTCTGCCCGGTCATCTCGATATGGATGCCGCCAGCATGGCTGCCCTCGGCCTGGTGCACCTGGAAGAACTGCTTGACCTCGTCGAGGATCTGCGCGAAATCGCGGGTCTTGTAGCCGCTGCTGGCCTTGATGGTGTTGCCGTGCATCGGGTCGGAGCTCCACAGCACCTGGCGGCCCTCGCGTTGCACGGTGCGGATCAGCCCCGGCAGGTGGTCGCCGACCTTGCCGGCGCCCATGCGCACGATCAGGTTCAGGCGGCCCGGGTCGTTGTCCGGGTTGAGCACGTCGATCAGGCGGATCAGCTCCTCGGGGTTCATGCTCGGGCCGACCTTGACCCCGATCGGGTTGTGCACGCCGCGCAGGAACTCGACATGGGCGCCGTCGAGCTGGCGCGTGCGGTCGCCGATCCACAGCATGTGCGCCGAGCAGTCGTAGTAGTCGCCGGTCAGGCTGTCACTGCGCACGAAGGCTTCCTCGTAGTTGAGCAGCAACGCTTCATGGGCGGTGAAGAAGCTGGTTTCACGCAGTTGCGGCGCGGTGTCCAGGCCGCAGGCGCGCATAAAGGCCAGGGTCTCGTCGATGCGGTTGGCCAGCTGGTGGTACTTGTCGGCCAGCGCCGAGTTGGCGATGAAGTCCAGGTTCCACTTGTGCACCTGGTGCAGGTCGGCGAAGCCGCCCTGGGCGAAGGCGCGCAGCAGGTTGAGGCTGGCGGTGGCCTGGTGGTAGGCCTGCAGCAGGCGCTCGGGGTCGGGGACGCGGCTTTTTTCGTCGAAGCCGATGCCGTTGACGATGTCGCCCCGGTAGGCGGGCAGGGTGATGTCGCCGATGGTCTCGTCATTGGCCGAGCGCGGCTTGGCGAACTGGCCGGCCATGCGCCCGACCTTGACCACCGGGCAGCCGGCGGCGAAGGTCATGACAATGGCCATCTGCAGCAGCACCTTGAAGGTGTCGCGAATCTTCGCCGCGGAGAACTCGGCGAAACTCTCGGCGCAGTCGCCGCCCTGCAGCAGGAACGCCCGACCCTGGGTCACTTCGGCGAACTGCCGGCGCAGCTCGCGGGCTTCGCCGGCGAACACCAGCGGTGGGTAGCTGGCCAACGTCTGCTCCACCTTCAGCAGGTGCGCGGCGTCGGGGTAGATCGGTTGCTGCTGGATCGGCAGGGCGCGCCAGCTGTCAGGGGTCCATTGTCGGGTCATTGCAAGCTCTATCCATAAGTGTCGTTAAGGCCTGCCAGCCATGGTACGCCCGGGTGTGCTTGTTGCACCACCGGCATTGGCGGACAATGGGCGTTTTGCGCGGGCAGGTGGTAAGGATGGCGACGGAGCGGGAAGAGCGGCTGCTGGCACGGGTCGAGGACGCCTTTGGTGTCATCAGCGTGTACGAGGTGGATGACTATCGCTTCCTCGAGTTCGGCGACGCCATCGAGCAGAGCTGCACCTTCACCGCCGATCCGAGCTGGCTGGAGTACGACTACACCCGCGCCATGCTGGTTGGCGCGCTGTGCCACGGCCAGCCGGAGAGCGCGCTGTTTCTCGGCCTTGGCGCCGGCACCCTGACCCAGGCGTGCCTGAAGTTCCTGCCGCTGGAGGATGTCGAGGCCATCGAGCTGCGCCCCGACGTGCCGCGCCTGGCCATGGAGTACATGGGCCTGGACGACGACCCGCGGCTGTATGTACGGGTGGGCGACGCCCTCGAGCTTTTGCCCAGCGCGGAGAAGGCCGACCTGCTGTTCGTCGACCTGTATACCGACTATGGCCCTGGTGTCGGCCACCTGGCCTGGGGCTTCCTGGAAAACTGCCAGAAGCAGTTGAATCCCGATGGCTGGCTGGTGATCAACCAGTGGGCCGGGGACGACGGCAAGCCGCTGGGCGCGGCCTTGTTGCGTGGTTTGTACCACCGCCATTACTGGGAGCTGCCGGTGAAGGAGGGCAACGTGATCCTGCTGGTGCCGGCGGACCTGGAGCAGGCGCTGGATATTGATGCCGTGCGGGCCCGGGCCGAAGCTTTGGCGCCGCGTCTGGGCTATTCGCTGGAATACCTGATCAAGGAAATCCGCCCGGCGACCTGATCCGAGTGTGCGCCCCCTGTAGGAGCGGCCTTGTGCCGCGAAAGGGCCGCACAGCGGCCCCGGCGATCTTGAGGTAGGCACACATCCTGGGGCCGCATTGCGGCCCATTCGCGGCACAAGGCCGCTCCTACAGGGAAACGATTCAGCCTGGATCCAATGTGGGTCGTCACTGTCGAAATATTTCTCACAATTCACGGCTATTTCGGGTATAGTACGCGCCGGTCTTTTAGCGGACCTCAAAATCAGGTGGTGCAAATCCTCCGAATCCAGCTTCGGCTGCGCGTCCGCTAGGCGGACCTTCCCAAGACGTTCCTATTTCAATCGTTTTCGCAAATCCCCGCCGCCAAAGCTGCCTGGGTGACCGTTTGGTCTTTCAAGGCATGTGCAGCTTTGGAGCATGGGTCTTTGCGGATGCACCTAGAGGCAGACCCATGACCCAGGAAACCGGCGGATTCGCCGCTCTCGAACTCAATCCGAACATCGTTGCTGCCGTCCTGGCCACCGGCTATGAAGAGCCGTCGGCCATCCAGCAACAGTCGATCCCGATCATCCTCGCCGGTCACGACATGATCGGCCAGGCGCAGACTGGCACCGGCAAGACCGCTGCCTTCGCCCTGCCGATCCTCAACAAGATCGACGTGAGCAAGCGCGAACCGCAAGCCCTGATCCTGGCGCCAACCCGTGAGTTGGCGCTGCAAGTAGCCACCGCTTTCGAAACCTACGCCAAGCAGATGCCGGGCGTTAACGTGGTGGCCGTGTACGGTGGTGCCCCGATGGGCCCACAGCTGCGTGCCATTCGCAATGGCGCACAGATCGTCGTCGCCACCCCGGGCCGCCTGTGCGACCACCTGCGCCGCGACGAGAAAGTCCTGTCCACCGTCCAGTACCTGGTACTCGACGAAGCCGACGAGATGCTCAAGCTGGGCTTCATGGATGACCTCGAAGTGATCTTCGACGCCATCCCTGCCACCCGCCAGACCGTGCTGTTCTCCGCCACCCTGCCGGCCTCGATCCGTGCCATCGCCGAGCGCCACCTGCGCGAGCCGAAGCACGTCAAGATCCAGAGCAAGACCCAGACCGTGACCGCGATCGAGCAGGCCCACCTGATGGTCCACGCCGACCAGAAGATCCCGGCCGTGCTGCGCCTGCTGGAAGTGGAAGAGTTCGACGCGCTGATCGCCTTCGTGCGCACCAAGCAGGCCACCCTGGACCTGGCCGCCGCCCTGGAAGCCAAAGGCTACAAGGCTGCCGCGCTGAACGGCGACATCGCCCAGAACCAGCGTGAGCGCGTGATCGACTCGCTCAAGGACGGCCGCCTGGACATCGTCGTCGCCACCGACGTCGCTGCCCGTGGCCTGGACGTGCCGCGTATCACCCACGTGTTCAACGTCGACATGCCGTACGACCCGGAGTCCTACGTGCACCGTATCGGCCGTACCGGCCGTGCTGGTCGCGATGGCCGTGCGCTGCTGCTGGTCACCCCGCGTGAGCGCCGCATGCTGCAGGTGATCGAGCGTGTCACCGGTCAGAAAGTCGCCGAAGCCCGCCTGCCTAACCCGCAAGCCGTGCTGGATGCGCGCATCAAGAAACTGACCAAGAGCCTGGCGCCGCTGGTGGCCGAGTCCGAGGCCAGCCACGGCGAGCTGTTCGATCGCCTGACCGCCGACCTGGGCTGCACCCCGCGCGCCCTGGCCGCGGCCCTGCTGCGCAAGGCCACCAACGGCCAGGCGCTGGACCTGGCTTCGGTGGAGCGCGAGCAGCCGCTGGTGCCGACCTACACCCCGCGTGAGCGTGGTGAGCGTACCGAGCGCGGCGAGCGTCCGGACCGTGGTGACCGCGAGCGCCGCGCGCCGATGCCGCTGGCCGAAGGCCGCGTGCGTTGCCGTACCGCCCTTGGTGCCCGTGACGGCATCGCCGCCAAGAACCTGCTGGGCGCGATCCTCAACGAGGGTGGCCTGGCGCGTGACGCCATCGGTCGTATCCAGGTGCGTGACAGCTTCAGCCTGGTCGAGCTGCCGGAAGACGGCCTCGAGCGCCTGCTGACCAAGCTCAAGGACACCCGCGTGGCCGGCAAGCAGCTGAAGCTGCGTCGCTACCGCGAAGACTGATCCTGGCGCTGCAATAAAAAATCCCCGGCCTTTTGGCCGGGGATTTTTTTTGCCTGACGCTCAACTGAACCCGCCCCCTGTAGGAGCGGCCTTGTGCCGCGAAAGGGGCGCAACGCGCCCCCGGCGCCCTTCAATCGAACCGATAAATATCCATTCCCAACGCCCCCAGCGTAAACCCCTGGTGCACGATGCCAAACCGCCCACCAGCCCCCATGGCGAAGAACAGCGGCAACAGGTGCTCATCACTGGGATGGTTACGCACCGCAAACGGCGCCTGCCGCCGATAATCCACAAGCGCCGCCTCATCCCCCGCGTTCAACCGCTCCACCACCCAATCACGAAACGCCAGCGCCCAGGGCTCGACCGCATCCGGCCCGGCATGCCAGTCAAGCTCGCCCAGGTTATGGGTGATGCTGCCCGAGCCGACCAGCAGGATGCCTTCCTCGCGCAGTGCCGACAGCGCCCGACCAACCTTCAGTTGCAGATCGGGACCGGCCTGGCTGGGCAGCGACACCTGAACCACCGGAATATCCGCCTCGGGATACATCAGCGACAGCGGCACCCAGGCACCATGGTCGAAGGGCCGCTGCTCATCCAGCCGGGCCCCGAGAAGTTCGGACAGCCGCCTGGCCAGCGCCGGCTCGCCGGGCGCCGGGTACTGCACCGCATACAGCGCTGGCGGAAAACCATGGAAGTCATGCCAGGTCGGCGGCTGCGGGTTGCCCATCACCAACAGCTCGCGGCTCTCCCAGTGCGCCGACACCACCACGATCGCCTTCGGCCGGGGCAGGGCGCGGGCCAGCGCGGCCAGGGCCGGGCCGCTGGCGCCGGGTTGCAGGGCGAGCATGGGCGATCCATGGGAGATGAACAGGCTGGGCAGCATGGCGGGGTCCTGGCAGGTAAGATGCAGCCATCTTCGATCAGCCTTCGATCGAGATCCAATATAAGTTTTCACAGGCTTTGATCGAAAAACCGGGAGGAATCATGGAGCCAGCGTTCTGGCACAAGCGGTGGGCGGACAACCAGATCGGCTTTCACCAACCCCAGGTGAACCCGTACCTGCAGGCGCACTGGTCGACGTTGGGGCTGGCCCCTGGCGCGCGGGTGCTGGTGCCGCTGTGTGGCAAGAGCCTGGACCTGCTCTGGCTGGCCGCCCAAGGCTATCGGGTGCTGGGGGTGGAGCTGTCGCGCAGGGCAGTGGCGGACTTCTTCACCGAACATGGTTTGGTGGCGCAAATTTCTCGGCACGGTGCCTTCGAGGTGTGGCGCAGCGACGAGGTGGAGCTGTGGTGCGGGGATGTGTTCGCGCTGCGCGCCGAGGATCTGGCGGATTGCGCGGGGGTGTATGACCGGGCGGCGCTGATCGCCTTGCCGCTGGCGATGCGCGAGCGCTACATGGCGTTGCTGGGCGAGCAGCTGCCGGCGACCTGTCGGGGGCTGCTGCTGACCCTGGATTACGACCAGGGATTGATCGACGGACCGCCGTTCTCGGTGCCGGACGCCGAAGTGCGGGCAGGGTTTGCCGGGTGGCGGGTCGATGAGGTCGAGGCGCGGGAGATTCTGGGCGAGAGTCCGAAGTTTCTCAAAGCTGGTGCCGAAAGTTTGGTTGAGCGAGTCTACAGCGTTCGGCGTTGAAGCCATCGCGGGGCAAGCCCGCTCCCACGCCTGCACCAAACGGGCTGGCGTGGGAGCGGGCTTGCCCCGCGATGGGGCCGGTACTGGCAATGAAAAAGGGCGACCGAAGTCGCCCTTTCTTGTTGCTGCCTGGATCAACCGCGACGGCGCAGGGCGTCGATGCGGTCTTCCAGCGGCGGGTGGCTCATCAGCAGGCCGGCCAGGCCATGCTTGAGGCCGCCATTGATGCCGAAGGCCTTCATGGTGTCGGGCATGTGCACTGGCAGGCCCTGTTCCGAGCGCAGGCGCTGCAGTGCGCCGATCATCGCGCCGGTGCCGGCCAGGTGGGCGCCGGCTTCGTCGGCGCGGAACTCGCGGCGACGCGAATACCACATGACGATGATGCTGGCGAGGATGCCCAGTACCAGCTCGGCGACGATGGTCGCGATGAAATAGGCGATGCCGTGGCCTTCTTCGTTCTTGAAGATCACCCGGTCGACGAAGTTGCCGATGATGCGGGCGAAGAACATCACGAAGGTGTTCACCACGCCCTGCACCAGCGCCATGGTGACCATGTCGCCGTTGGCCACGTGGCCGATCTCGTGGGCCAGCACCGCACGCACCTCATCGGGCGAGAAGCGCTCCAGCAGGCCCTGGGAGACGGCGACCAGCGCGTCGTTGCGGTTCCAGCCGGTGGCGAAGGCGTTGGCCTCGTAGGCCGGGAAGATCCCCACCTCGGGCATCTTGATGCCGGCCTCGCGGGACAGCTCCTCGACGGTCTGCAGCAGCCACTGTTCGTGGCGGGTGCGCGGCTGGGAGATGATCTGGGTGCCGGTGGTCATCTTCGCCATCCACTTGGAGATGAACAGCGAGACGAGCGAGCCAGCGAAACCGAACACGGCGCAGAAGACCAGCAGCTGGCCGAGGTTGAGGTCAACCCCGTTGGCCGCCATGAACCCGTTGAAGCCGAACAGGCTCAGGGTAATGCTTGCAACCAGCACCACCGCGAGGTTGGTGGCTACAAACAACAGAATGCGCATCATGGTTGTTACGTTCTCCTGACGGATAAGTTCGTTGCGTACTGCGGGGTATATAAGGGGGAGGGCGCGGCTATTCAACCGGGCGACTATTTCAAACTGTGTACGCGAGGAGTATGGCAGAGGATGCCGGGCGTACCGTGGGATAGAGCGTTGCAGGATGTAAGGCGAAAACATCGCGGGGCAAGCCCGCTCCCACGCTGGGCCGCGTGGGAGCGGCGGTGCGCCGATGCGACTTGCCCCGCGATGACGGTATCGCTTACTGCGAGTAAGTGCGCAGGAAATTGCCGATCCGGCCAATGGCCTGTTCCAGGTCATCCACCCGCGGCAGCGTCACCACGCGGAAGTGGTCCGGCCATGGCCAGTTGAATGCCGTGCCCTGGACGATCAGCAGCTTTTCCGACAGCAGCAGGTCGAGCACGAATTTTTCGTCGTTGAAGATCGGGCAGACCTTCGGGTCGATCTTCGGAAACGCGTACAGCGCGCCCATCGGCTTGACGCAGCTCACCCCTGGGATGGCATTGAGCAGCTCATAGGTGCGGTTGCGCTGCTCCAGCAGGCGGCCCGGCGGCAGTACCAGGTCGTTGATGCTCTGGTAACCGCCCAGGGCTGTCTGGATCGCGTGCTGGGCCGGCACATTGGCGCACAGGCGCATGTTGGCCAGCATGTCGATGCCTTCGATGTAGCTCTGGGCGTGGTGCTTGGGCCCGGAGATGATCAGCCAGCCGGAGCGGAAGCCCGCCACCCGGTACGACTTGGACAGGCCGTTGAAGGTCAGGCACAGCAGGTCCGGGGCCAGCGACGCGGTGCTGATGTGCACGGCCTCGTCGTAGAGAATCTTGTCGTAGATTTCGTCGGAGAACACCACCAGGTTGTGCTGGCGCGCCAGCTCCAGCATGCCCAGCAGCAGCTCTTTCGAGTAGACCGCGCCCGTCGGGTTGTTCGGGTTGATGATCACCAGGGCCTTGGTGTTCGGGGTGATCTTGGCCTTGATGTCGTCCAGGTCCGGGAACCAGTCGGCCTGCTCGTCGCACAGGTAATGCACCGGCTTGCCGCCGGCCAGGCTCACCGCGGCGGTCCACAGCGGGTAGTCGGGCGCCGGGATCAGCACCTCGTCGCCGTTGTTGAGCAGCGCCTGCATCGACATCACGATCAGCTCGGAGACACCGTTGCCGAGGTAGATGTCCTCGATGGTGACGCCTTCGATTTCCTTCTGCTGGCAGTACTGCATCACCGCCTTGCGCGCGCTGAACAGACCCTTGGAGTCGCTGTAGCCCTGGGCGGTGGGCAGGTTGCGGATCACGTCCTGGAGGATCTCGTCCGGCGCCTCGAAACCAAACGGCGCCGGGTTGCCGATGTTCAGCTTGAGGATGCGGTGGCCTTCCTCTTCCAGGCGTTTGGCGTGCTTGAGCACTGGGCCGCGAATGTCGTAGCAGACATTGGCGAGCTTGTTCGATTTGCTGAACTGCATGATGAGATCCCGAGTGAGAATACGCGCCGCCCTTGCTCGAAAGGTTTGAAAGGGCGGGAAGCGGGTGCCAGACTGGCTGCCTTGCACACGAAGCCAACTAATATACGTGCCACCCGCGCCAGGGAAAAGCCGGTGCGAGGTGAAAATCAGCCTGCCGAGGTCCCATCATGCAAAAGATCGACAAAACCCTGGACGAATGGCGCGCCATGCTCGATCCGGCCCAGTACCAGGTGTGCCGGCTCAAGGGCACCGAGCGGCCGTTCAGCGGCAAGTACAACAGCGAGCGCCGCGACGGCATCTACCACTGCATCTGCTGTGACCTGCCGCTGTTCGACGCCAAGACCAAGTTCGATTCCGGTTGCGGCTGGCCGAGCTTCTACGCGCCGATCGAGGAAGCCGCGATGATCGAGATCCGCGACACCTCCCACGGCATGATCCGTACCGAAGTCACCTGCGCCCAGTGCGACGCCCACCTGGGCCATGTATTTCCCGACGGCCCGCCGCCGACCGGGCTACGCTACTGCATCAACTCGGTGTGCCTGGACCTCAAGCCACGCGATTGACGGAGAGCGAACATGGCCGATGCGCTGCTGGACATCCCCTGCGTCACCCTCGGTGGCGAACAGAAAGTGCTGGGCGACTTCGCCGGCAAGGCGCTGCTGGTGGTCAACACCGCCAGCCAGTGCGGTTTCACCCCGCAGTACAAGGGCCTCGAACGCCTGTGGCAGGAGTACCGCGACCAGGGCCTGGTGGTGCTGGGCTTCCCCTGCAACCAGTTCGGCAAGCAGGAGCCGGGCGATGCCCGCGAGATCGCGCAGTTCTGCGAGCTCAACTTCGGCGTGAGTTTCCCGCTGTTTCGCAAGATCGAGGTCAACGGCCCCGGCGCCCACCCGCTGTTTGCCGAGCTCAAGCGCCGCGCGCCGGGCGTGCTGGGTACGCAGAAGATCAAGTGGAACTTCACCAAGTTCCTGGTCGACCCGCGCACCGGCAAGGTCAGCCGCTTTGCCCCGACCACCAAGCCCGAGGCGCTGAAATCGGCGATCGAGCCGCTGCTCAACCGCTGACCGGCACCCAGTGCTCGATCAGCGCCAGCAGTTCCTCGCGGCGGAACGGCTTGGCCAGGTAGTCGTTCATGCCCGCGGCGCGGCAGCGCTCGCGCTCCTCGGGCATGGCGTTGGCGGTCAGCGCGACGATCGGCAACTCCGGCCAGCGGCTGCTCTGGCGAATGCGCCGGCTGGCCTCGTAGCCATCCATCACCGGCATGTTGCAGTCCATCAGCACCAGGTCGAAGCTGCCTTGCTCCAGGCAGTCCAGGGCTTCCTGGCCGTGGGCGGCCACCTGCACCTGACAGCCGAGCTTGCCCAGCATGCCCTTGGCCACCAGCTGGTTCACCGGGTTGTCCTCCACCAGCAGGATGCGCGCCCTGAGCTCGCGCGAGGCCGGCACCTCGTGGGGCAGTGGCGCGTTGGGCTCGCCCTGCAGGGTGCGGCGCAGGGTCTGGTACAAGGCATTGCGTGCCAGGGGCCGGGCCAGTTGCTGCAAGGGCGCCAGTTGCTCGGCCTGCTCGGTGGGCAGGAAGTTGCCGTAGGCGGTCACCAGCAGGATCGGCGCCTCGATGGCCGGGCGCAGGTCGAGCACGTGGTCCAGGTCGTCGGTGATCAGCAGGTCGACGGCCGTGCCGGCCAGGTCCTTGGCATCCTCATGACGCGCGTATTCCAGCCCCCAGCGCGGCAACAGCCCCTCCAGCAGCTCGGCCAGGCCACTGCCGGGGTTGCCCAGGGCCACCACCCGCCCGTTCAATGGCGCCGGCGGGATCGCCTCGGTGTGCGCCGGTAGCGGCAGGTCGGCGCTGAAGCGGCTGCCGAAGCCGGTTTCGGACTGGATATGCAGATGCCCCTGCATGGCCTGGCACAGGTTGCGGGTCAGGGCCAGGCCCAGGCCGGTGCCGCCGTACTGGCGGGTGATGCCGGCGCCGGCCTGGGTGAACGGCTGGAAGATCCGCGCCTGGGCTTCCTCGGGGATGCCGATGCCGGTGTCGCTTACCTCCAGGCGGATGCCGCCGACGATGCTGCTCAGGCGCACGTCGACGCGGCCGAAACGGGTGAACTTGAGGGCGTTGGACAGCAGGTTGCTGACGATCTGCCGCACCCGGGTCGGGTCACCCAGTACCGTGCTGGGGAAGTCCGGGGCGACCAGGCAGGTCAGCTCGACGCTGGGCGCGGCATTTTGCGACAGCAGGTTGGCGGTGTCCTCGACCATGGCGCCGAGGTCGAACGCAATGCGCTCGAGCTCCAGCTGGCCAGCGTCGAACTTCGACAGGTCGAGGATATCGTTGAGCAGCTCCACCAGCACCTTGCCCGAGTCGTGGGCGATGGACAGCTGCTGGCGCTGCTCGGGCGCCAGGCCACTGTCCAGGGCCAGGGCGATCATGCCCAGCATGCCGTTGAGCGGGGTGCGGATCTCGTGGCTCATGTTGGCCAGGAAGGCAGCGCGGGCCTGGGCCATGTCCAGGGCGCGCTGGCGCGCTTCGTCCAGCTCCTGGTTGGACAGGCTCAGGCGGTTGTTGCTGGCCTTGAGCTCGGTGGTGCGCGCCGAGACGATGTCTTCCAGCTCGTTGAGATACTGGGTCAGGCGGTTCTCGGCGGTGCGCCGCTGCTGGATCTCGGTGGCCATGCTGACGAACTGCTGGTTGGCGACCCGCACCAGCACACCGATCTCGTCGTTCTCGTGGCCCCTGGGGCAGTCCACGCGGTTCTGCCTGGGCGTGCGCGCATCGTTGCCGCTGAGCGCGCCGATCACCGTCACCAGCGGCTTGGTCAGCATCAGGTAGAACAGACCCAGGAGGATGCCGGTAAGCACCAGGCTGCGGGCGAAGCCGTTGACCAGGGTCACCCCGGCCCGATCGAGGAAGCGCCCGCCGAAGGTGTAGGTATCGACATCCAGGTAAAGGGTGCCGAGGTATTCGTCGGGCATGTGGGCGAGGAACAGCCGGTCCTGGAACTGACGTTGCTCGCCGAACAGAAAGTCCGACAAGGCTCGGTAGCGGCTTTCCATGCTGGGCCGTTGCACGTCGGCCAGCACCGTGTCGTTGTTGTCGATCAGCCGCGCGCGGATCAGCGCCGGCGATTTCAAAAGGCCGCCGGTCAGCTCCTGGGCCAGTTCCGTGTCGATGTTGTAGGCGATGCGCGAGGCCGTGTCGTGGCTGATCTTCAGCAGTGCCTGAATTTCACGGTTGATGGACGCGTCTTCGCTGGCATAATCGATGCCGATCTGGATGAGACTGAGCAATGTTCCCAGGATGAAGCCGACCAGGACTGTCAACCGGGCTTGCTTGTATGACAGGCGATTGGTGAACTTGATATCCATGGGTCCCAAGCCGGTTACTTGCTCCGTGCGCTGCGCAAGCATAGCCGATCAGCCCTGGCTGCTGGCGGGTCTGTCGAACATTCAGCTTTTGTCCGTGCCGGCCCCTTCGCGGGTAAACCCGCTCCCACAGCGGGCAGTGGATCCTGTGGGAGCGGGTTTACCCGCGAAGGGGCCGGCACGGTACCGAAACCTGATTTGCAGGAGCCCTCATGGACACCCGCCTTACCGCTTTCCTCGACCGCGCCGAATCGGTCCTCGCCCGCCTCGAACCCTTGCTGCCGGCCCCACGCCCGGACATCGACTGGACCCGCAGCCTGGCCGCCCGCTGGCAGCGCGACGGCCGCAGCGGCTACCTGATGCCCCTCGAAGTCAGCCTCGACATCCGCCTGTCCGACCTGATCGGCGTCGACCAGCAGCGTGAACAGCTGGGCCGCAATACCCACCAGTTCATCAACGGCATGCCGGCCAACCATGCTTTGCTGTGGGGTTCGCGCGGCACCGGCAAGTCGTCGCTGGTGCGCGCCCTGCTGGCCGAGCATGCGGGCCAGGGCCTGCGCCTGATCGAAATCGAACGCGACCACCTGGCCGACCTGCCGCGGGTGGTCGAGCAACTGCACAAGCTCGAACAACGCTTCATCCTGTTCTGCGACGACCTGTCGTTCGAAGCCGGGGAGGGCGACTACCGGGTGCTCAAGAGCGTGCTCGACGGCTCGCTGGAGCAGGCCCCGGACAACGTGCTGCTGTACGCCACCTCCAACCGCCGCCACCTGGTGCCGGAGAAACAGAGCGACAACGAGAACTGGAGGATGGTCGACGGCGAGCTGCACCCCAACGAGGCGGTGGAGGACAAGATCGCCCTGTCCGACCGCTTCGGCCTGTGGCTGTCGTTCTACCCGTTCAGCCAGGAGCACTTCCTCAATGTGGTCGAGCACTGGATCGGCCAGCTGGCGCGCCCGGCCGGGCTGCAGTGGCAGCGCAGCGAAGCGCTCGACATCCTCGCCGTGCGCTGGGCCACCGGCCGCGGCAACCGTAATGGCCGTTGTGCCTATCAGTTCGCCCGCTACTGGGTCGGGCTGCAATTGCTGGAGCAGAAATAAATGATCGACCTCAACGCCAGTGGCCAAGGCCTCGACGGCTACGACCTGCTGGCCGCGCAAGTGCAGGCGCTGTTCGCCGACGAGCGCGACTTCATCGCCAACGCCGCGCAGTTCTCGGCGTTTCTCTACAACCAGGTAGAGGACCTGAACTGGGCGGGCTTCTATATCAACCGCAACGAAGAGCTGGTGCTCGGCCCGTTCCAGGGCCAGGTGGCCTGCGTGCGCATCCCGTTCAGCCGGGGCGTGTGCGGCGCCGCGGCGGCCACCCGCACGACCCAGCGGGTCGAGGATGTGCATGCGTTTCCCGGGCATATCGCCTGTGACAGCGCGTCCAACAGCGAGTTGGTGATCCCGTTGGTCAAGGCCGGCAGGCTGATCGGCGTGCTCGACCTGGACAGCCCGAAGCTGGCCCGCTTCAGCGAAGTCGACCAGGCGGGGCTGGAGCGGTTGGTCGAGGTGTTCCTCGAGTTGACCGACTGTTGAAATGAAGAAGGGGCCTGCGAAGGCCCCTTTCTTTATGGGGCTGCTTTGCAGCCCTTTCGCGGCACAAGGCCGCTCCTACAGGCGACCGCGATCCCCTGTAGGAGCGGCCTTGCGCCGCGAAAGGGGCGCAAAGCGCCCCCAGAATCTCGATCAGTCGTAAATAACCTTCTTCTTCCAGGTCTCATCCTCATCAGTCTTGAGCCCCTGAGTCAGCGCATTCTGTTCATTCTCCGCCGGCTCCATCTGGTCCAGCACCTGGGCATTGGCCCGGTTCAGCAGTTTCTCAAGGTAAGTCAGCTGCTCTTCATACTGCTTCGGCTCAGGCTGCTTGCGCAGGTACTGCACGCCGCGCTCGAACGCCAGGCGCGCCTGCCCCGGCTGGTTCTGCTGCAGGGCCTGCTGGCCAAGGTTGTTGAAGAATTCGATATGCAGCAGCACCAGGATATGGCGGATCTCCTTGACCCAGTACTTGCCTTCGTTGGTCGCGAGGAACCCCTCCTGGGTGGCACGCACGATCTGGTTGTGCAGCAGTTCCAGCAAAAAGCGCACGTCCTTGGCCTTTACCTCGGTCTGGATGGGCGAGGGCGGGTTGCTGACCGGGATTCTCTCACCCTGGCCGATCAGCCCTTCAAGCTCGGCGATGCGCGCCTTGAGGTCGCCACTGTGCTTGTCCAGGGCTAGCTGACGCTGGTTGAGGTTCAGTTCGAGGCGGGTCAGCAGCAGCTTGAGCGCGGGCGTCATGAACTGCCCGGGGAAGGTCTCGGTGATTTCGCCGCAGCGGCGCAGGCGGTCAGCCAGCTCGACCTTGAGCCGTGCACGCTCGAGCTTGCCGTTCTCGACCACATTGTTGAGGTAGCCGATCACGATCAGCAGCGCGATACCCGCAACGATAAGCAGGGTGATCAGAAGTGGTGTCACCGTTAACGCCTCATGAAGAAGTTTTGCATCTATCGAGAGTGTAGTGAGTCCGCCCGAAAGCGAACAGTGCAGCCTGGCGGACAGTCCTGCGCGCCCTTGAATCCGTGAAGCATTCGTGGGAGCGGGCTAGCCCCGCGATGAGGCCCTCGAGCCTTGCTTATATGTATCGGCCCGTAATCCAAAACCTACAGATAGTGGCACATCGCTACGAGCTTGCCGAGACAACGTCAGAAAAGCAACGCCAATCCCCGGACGCATCCTGCACCACCGCCCATGACGACGGGAAGTCATTGATTTAAATAAATTTCTACAAAGGGGTTGACGACCTCCCAAGGCATCCATAGAATGCGCGCCACTTGCAGCGTAAAGCACACAGCGAAACGCGGCAGGGAGTGAAAGCAAGCAGTACTTTAATAGGTAATGCGAGCAGCGTGTCCCCTTCGTCTAGTGGCCTAGGACACCGCCCTTTCACGGCGGTAACAGGGGTTCGAGTCCCCTAGGGGACGCCATATTGCGGGAATAGCTCAGTTGGTAGAGCACGACCTTGCCAAGGTCGGGGTCGCGAGTTCGAGTCTCGTTTCCCGCTCCAGTTTCTCCGGCACTGCTTCGGCAGGGCAGGAAAAGAAAATCCAGGCTGAATCGTGAGGTTCATGTTCTGGTGCGCTGAAAAGCGTCGGCTTAGTCCCCTTCGTCTAGTGGCCTAGGACACCGCCCTTTCACGGCGGTAACAGGGGTTCGAGTCCCCTAGGGGACGCCATATTTGCGGGAATAGCTCAGTTGGTAGAGCACGACCTTGCCAAGGTCGGGGTCGCGAGTTCGAGTCTCGTTTCCCGCTCCAGTTTCAACGCATCGTTCCGACGGTGCCGGTGGTGAAGGTCGTCAAGGCGCTTCACGCCACATGCGGTAAAGCTTCACCCTGCGGGAATAGCTCAGTTGGTAGAGCACGACCTTGCCAAGGTCGGGGTCGCGAGTTCGAGTCTCGTTTCCCGCTCCATGTTGAAAACGCCACTTCGTTTGAAGTGGCGTTTTTTTTTTGCTCGCGTGGTTGGTTTTTAGGGCGAGCTGGCTCAGCACACCTATCAATTTTGCTAGTTGGCGAATGTCGTCTGAGGGCGTACAACGGTATGGCGCTACTCGTTACGTGCCCGATGTTCGTACTCATACCATCAGTTATTACTCTGTCGGGGGAGAATGTTGGGCGCGCCTGATCCCACTCCATTCTGCCTTGAACAAGGAAGGAGCAATGACCGTGACGATCGAAAAGACGGATTTGGAAGTCCAGCTGGAGATATGTAAACGGGCGGTCGATGCGTGGAGGCGTTATGAAGAAAGTAAAGGGCAGCAGTCCCCTTCGCAGGTAGAACGACTTCGACTGGAAGCAGAGTTCTTATGTTCTTCGGCGCATCATTTTTTTGGGGGTAAGGCTAGGATTCCCCCTGATTTGCTAGATCGTGATTTGGCGGAGTGAATTCACTTGTCCCGCTCAGGTGATTGGGGTTCCCGGCCCAGATGGGGCCGGGATGCATCTACATCAGTGAATATCACCCTGAGCAGGCTTAGCCAGCAGTTGCTTTTCTTGGTGCCAATCAAACGCTTCACCGTTCTGCTCGGCCTCGTACCGTCGCTCTTCCAGCGTCTGGTAAAGCTCCAGCTCTTCATCCGGCATGAAGTGCAGGCAATCACCAGCAAAGAACCACAGCAGGTCACGCGGCACCAGATGGGCGATCTGCGGATAACGCTGAATCACCTGGCAGATCAGGTCCTGGCCCAGGTACTGGCTTTGCAGCGGGTCCTGGGGCAGCAGGGTGAGCAGTTCGTCGAAGCGCTCGAGGAACAGGGCGTGGCTTTCCTCCGGGACCTGTTCGGCTTCACCCAGCGCGGCCAGGATGGTGCGCAGGTGGTGGAGCAGTTGCAGGTGGTATTCCAGGTGGGGGTTGGCCATGGCGGCGGTCCTCGGGGTGGTTGAAACGGGGGGCGGAGTATACGCCGGTTTTGCATGGGCTGGCAGCGCAGTAGCCTGTACCGGCCGCATCGCGGGGCAAGCCCGCTCCCACGCCCACAGATGCGACTAGTGTGGGCGTGGGAGCGGGCTTGCCCCGCGATGCGGTCGACCAATGCTCAGCGCACTTTGCCTGCCTCGGGCAACAGCACGTCCTTGTCGAACGCATCCACATCGATCACCACTCGGCGTGCCTGCTCGGCCTGATGCAGGCGCTGGCCTTCCTCCGCCCGCAACACGCCGGCTTCGATGGCAGCGTCGATCACCGACTGCCCCGGTGCCACCTGCACCTTGCCTTCCCTGACCGCCTGATGCAGCGCTTTGTGCAGCGGGGCGGCATCGTCCAGCAGGTCGCAGGCCGTCTGCAGCGCGGCCACCGGGTCGCCGTCGGCCTGGGGCCTGAAGCAACCCGCCAGCAGCTCTTCCAGCGCCGGGTCGCCTTTGCGGCGGCCGATCAGCGCCGCCACCTCGGCATCCAGCTCATCGCTGGGCCCGGTATGCCGGCGGCCGAACGGGAACACCAGCACCCGCAGGGCGCAGCCCAGGAAGCGGTTGGGGAAGTTGTCGAGCAGCGCGTCCAGCGCTTTCTCGGCCTGCCCCAGGCTTTCCTCCAGCGCCCAGCGCAGCAGCGGGCGCAGGTACTCGGGCGAGCCGAGGTCGTGGTAGCGCTTGAGCGCGGCGCTGGACAGGTACAGGTAGCTGAGCACATCGCCCAGCCGGGCGCTCAGGCGTTCGCGGCGCTTGAGCGCGCCGCCCAGCAGCATCATCGACAGGTCGGCCAGCAGGGCGAACGCCGCCGCCTGGCGGTTGAGGGCGCGGAAGTAGCCCTGGCTCAGGGCATCGCCCGGAACCTTCTCGAAATGCCCCAGGCCCAGGCCCAGCACCAGGGTGCTGGCGGCGTTGCCGGCGGCGAACAGGATGTGCTGCAGCAGCAGGTCGTCGAACTCGTTCAGCGCCTGGTCGTGGTCCTCGCGCCCGGCCAGGGCCATTTCCCTGAGCACGAACGGGTGGCAGCGGATCGCGCCCTGGCCGAAGATCATCAGGTTGCGCGACAGGATGTTGGCCCCCTCGACGGTGATGAAGATCGGCGCGCCTTGCCAGTTGCGGCCCAGGTAGTTGTTCGGGCCCATGATGATGCCCTTGCCGCCGTGCACGTCCATGGCGTGCTGGATGCACTCGCGGCCGCGTTCGGTGAGGTGGTACTTGAGGATCGCCGACAGCACCGAGGGTTTTTCCCCGAGGTCCACGGCCTTGGCGGTGAGCAGGCGGGCGCTGTCCATCAGCCAGGCGTTGCCGCCGATGCGCGCCAGGGACTCCTGGATGCCTTCGAAGGCGGCCAGCGGCACGTTGAATTGTTCGCGCACCCGGGCGTACTGGCCGGTGACCAGGCTTGTGTACTTGGCCGCGCCCGTGCCGACCGCCGGCAGGGAGATCGAGCGGCCCACCGACAGGCAGTTCATCAGCATCATCCAGCCCTTGCCGAGCATGGCCTGGCCGCCGATCAGGCAATCCAGCGGCACGAATACGTCCTTGCCGCTGTTGGGGCCGTTCATGAACGCAGCCCCTAGCGGCAGGTGCCGCTGGCCGATTTCCACGCCGGGGAGGTCGGTGGGGATCAGCGCCAGGCTGATGCCCAGCTCGGTCTGCTCGCCCAGCAGGTGGTCGGGGTCGTAGGCCTTGAAGGCCAGGCCCAGCAGGGTGGCGACCGGGCCGAGGGTGATATAGCGCTTTTCCCAGTTCAGGCGCAGGCCGATGACTTCTTCACCCTGCCACTGGCCTTTGCAGATGACGCCGGTATCGGGCATGGCCCCGGCGTCGGAGCCGGCCAGGGGGCCGGTGAGGGCGAAGCAGGGGATATCGTCGCCACGGGCCAGGCGTGGCAGGTAGTGGCTGCGTTGCTCATCAGTGCCGTAGTGCAGCAGCAGTTCGGCCGGGCCCAGGGAGTTGGGCACCATCACCGTGGAGGCCAGGTCGCCGCTGCGGGTGGCCAGCTTCATCGCCACCTGGGAGTGGGCGTAGGCCGAGAAGCCCTTGCCGCCGTATTCCTTGGGGATGATCAGGGCGAAGAAACCGTGCTGCTTGATGAAATCCCAGGCTTGCGGCGGCAGGTCGAGGTCCTGGCCGATCTGCCAGTCGCTGACCATGGCGCACAGCTGCTCGGTGGGGCCGTCGATGAAGGCCTGCTCTTCCTCGGTGAGCCTGGGCGCGTCGTAGTCGAGCAGGGTGTTCCAGTCGGGGCGGCCGCTGAACAGGTGGCCGTCCCACCACACGGTGCCGGCGTCGATGGCTTCGCGCTCGGTCTGCGACATCGGCGGCAGGGTGCGCTGGAACCAGCTGAACATCGGCGCGGTGAACAGCTTGCGGCGCATCTCGGGCAGGACGAAGAAGGCGGCCTTGAGGGCGATCACTACCCAGATCAGCGTCAGCAGCCAGCCCGGCGCCGTGCTGAACAGGCCCATGAGCAGGGTGTAGGCGGCGATTGCCGCGAGGATTTGCAGTGGCGCCAGGCGCCGATGCAGGAGATACGCGGCGCCTAGCACCAGGACCAGCAACCACAACAGCAGCATGATTCTTCCTCCTTGGAAGCGGGGGGCGGGGGCGATCCACAGAGCTTAGACGTGTTGGGGTGGATGGCCTGCTTAGAAGACTGACCGGGTTGGGTGGCGGGAGTTCGGTGGTGGTTGAGGGATTGTGGGGCTGCGTTGCAGCCCTTTCGCGGCGCAAGGCCGCTCCTACAGACGGCCGCGATCCCATGTAGGAGCGGCCTTGTGCCGCGAAAGGGCCGCAAAGCGGCCCCGGGGATCATTTACTTCTGTTCAACCCCACCTCCATGTCATCGATCAGCGCCTTGGCCATCGCGCTGAGGATCCGCGCCGAGCTGCCGGCCAGCAGGTCACCTTCCATCTCCGCCTCGCAGGTCAGGTGGCGGATACAGCCGAGCAGCACCGACAACTCGCTGAAGGCGTCCTCGAAGGACACGCCCGGCTCGACCTTGAACAGGTCCAGGCAGGTGGTGCGGCCCGCGGTATGCCCGCGGCTCATGGCTGCACCTGCGGCTTGTGCTCGAGCAGGGCGCAGGCCAGCTGGCCGAGGTAGTCGCTGGCGGTGAACAGGCGGTCCTGGACTTCGCCGGGCTCGGTCTTGAAGTAGATGTCGAGGACGTCGGAGATGGCGGTGGCCACTTCGACGGCGGCAGCCATGGCGTCGTCGCGGGGGAGAGTGGGGCGGATGGTGAGGAAGTGGGAGAGACGGGGTGGGTCGGGGACGATTTTTTTCATGGTCGAGAGTCCTATGCGGTCATTGAAAACCACCATCCAGGCCTTTTCTCACGAGGTGAGGGTGGCGGCCGTGTACGAGGTGAGAAAACCGGGACATAGGACAAACCCGGTCAGACCGAAGTCTGCCCGCACACGGCCACCATGACGAAGCCGCTGGTTGTCATATGTAGTCGGGTTTCTCACACCCGGTCACCCAATTGGGCGACCCGATGAAGTTATCCCCGGGGTATTTTCCCGACAACGCGGCGGCTTCCGGCAAGCGCGTAGGATAGTTCCCAAGCTTTGCTGGCTGAAGCATTTGGTTTCAGGTTCGGAAATATCTGACATAGGATTTGGGGGCTCAGGGGTGTTCGCCGAGAGAGGTTCTGCGCCTGGGAGATCGGGCGCCGCCCGCGCGGCGCATCGCGGGACAAGCCCGCTCCCACATCTGTTTCGGGCCAGTCAATCCTGTGCCATTACCTGGTCCGCCTTGTTGGCCCGACGTGGTTTCAGCGTGGGCACCACTGCCGCTCCACCTGTCTCAAGACATGCACCAAGGCGGGCAACCATGGCCTGACAGGTTCGGCACGTTGCAACAAATGTAGGAGCGGCCTTGCGTCGCGATGCGCCGCGCGGGCGGCGCTCGATCTCGAACACTCTACAAAGCTATCGTCGAACTCGGCGCTCGATCTCGAACACGCTACAAAGCTGTCGTCGAACTTGGAGTAGACTGACCCCCCTCCCGCATTCATTAAGGACGTTGCCATGCTGAAGATCTGGGGCCGCAAGAATTCGAGCAATGTGCGCAAGGCGTTGTGGATCGCCCACGAGCTGGGCCTGGACTTCGAGTCCATCGATGCCGGCGGCGCCTTCGGCGTGGTCAACGAACCCCACTACCGGGCGCTCAACCCCAACGGCCTGGTGCCCATGCTCGAAGACGGCGACCTGGTGCTGTGGGAGTCCAACACCATCGTGCGCTACCTGTGTGCCGAGTACGGCGAAGAACAAGGCTGGTACCTCGACGACCCGCGCCAGCGCGCCCTGGCCGACAAGTGGATGGACTGGACCACCTCGTCCTTCGCCGGCCCCTTCCGTCCGCTGTTCTGGGGCCTGCTGCGTACCGCCGAGGACCAGCGCGACTGGGTGGCGATCAACGCCGCGCACAAGCAATGCGCCCAGTTGCTGGCCATCGCCGACGAGACCCTGGCCAAACAGCCGTACCTCTCCGGCGAGCAGATCGGCATGGGCGACATTCCCTTGGGCAGCTTCATCTACGCCTGGTTCGAAATGCCCATCGAACGCCCGGCCATGCGCCACCTCGAAGCCTGGTACGCGCGCCTCAAGCAGCGCCCGGCCTACCAGGCAGCGGTGATGACCGCCCTGACGTGACGCCACTTCGATAGTCATTATCAATAGATGTGACTGTACTTGTGCGGCCAGCCCTTGCACCATGGCCGCACTCACTGCGCCAGTGACTTCACCTGGCGTGTCCCGCACCCTTTTCTCGGTACCCGACCCGCTATGAGTTCCGCCCTGTCCATCCGACAGCTGACCAAGACCTACGGCAACGGTTTCCAGGCCCTCAAGGGCATCGACCTGGACGTTTCCGAAGGCGACTTCTTCGCCTTGCTCGGCCCCAACGGCGCCGGCAAGTCCACCACCATCGGCATTCTCTCGACCCTGGTGAACAAGACCAGCGGCACGGTCAACGTGTTCGGCCACGACCTGGACCGCGAGCCCGCGGCGCTCAAGCGCTGCCTGGGCGTGGTGCCCCAGGAGTTCAACTTCAACCAGTTCGAGAAGACCTTCGACATCGTCGTCACCCAGGCCGGCTACTACGGCATTCCGCCCAAGGTGGCCAAGGAGCGCGCCGAGCAGTACCTGACGCAGCTCGGGCTGTGGGACAAGCGCGACGTGCCGTCGCGTTCGCTGTCCGGCGGCATGAAGCGCCGGCTGATGATCGCCCGGGCGCTGATCCACGAGCCGCGCCTGTTGATCCTCGACGAGCCGACCGCCGGGGTGGACATCGAGCTGCGCCGTTCGATGTGGAGCTTCCTCACCGAGCTCAACCAGAAGGGCATCACCATCATCCTCACCACCCACTACCTCGAAGAGGCCGAGCAGCTGTGCCGCAACATCGGCATCATCGACCACGGCACCATCGTCGAGAACACCAGCATGCGCCAGTTGCTGGGCAAGCTGCATGTCGAGACCTTCGTCCTCGACCTCAAGCACGACCTGCCCGCCGCGCCTGAGCTGCAGGGCTACCCGTGCCGCCTGATCACCCCGCACACGCTGGAGGTGCAGGTGGACAAGGACATCGGCATCACCGCGCTGTTCGGCCAGCTGGCGCTGAAGAACATCGAGGTGCAGAGCCTGCGCAACAAGACCAACCGACTCGAGGAGCTGTTCGTGTCCCTGGTGGAAAAGAACCTGTCGAAGGTGGCCGTATGAGTGTGGAGCTGCGCACCAACTGGGTCGCCCTGAACACCATCGTCTACCGCGAAGTGCGGCGCTTTTTGCGTATCTGGCCGCAGACCCTGCTGCCGCCGGCGATCACGATGGTGTTGTACTTCGTGATCTTCGGCAACCTGATCGGCCGGCAGATCGGCGACATGGGCGGCTTCACCTACATGGAGTACATCGTGCCGGGGCTGATCATGATGTCGGTGATCACCAACTCCTACGGCAACGTGGTGTCGAGCTTCTTCGGCAGCAAGTTCCAGCGCTCCATCGAGGAACTGATGGTGTCGCCGGTGTCGCCGCACACCATCCTCGTCGGCTATGTGCTGGGCGGCGTGCTGCGTGGGCTGGCGGTGGGGGTGATCGTGACCATCCTGTCGTTGTTCTTCACCCATCTGCAGGTGCATCACCTGGGCGTGACCATCGTCGTGGTGCTGCTGACCGCGACCATCTTCTCGCTGCTGGGCTTCGTCAACGCGGTGTTCGCGCGCAACTTCGACGACATCTCGATCATCCCGACCTTCGTGCTGACGCCGCTGACCTACCTGGGCGGGGTGTTCTATTCGATCAACCTGCTGCCGCCGTTCTGGCAGACCGTGTCGCTGGCCAACCCCGTGCTGCACATGGTCAACTCGTTCCGCTACGGCATCCTAGGGGTGTCGGACATCAGCATCGGCACGGCGATCAGCTTCATGTTGGTGGCCACCGCGCTGCTCTACCTGCTGTGCGTGCGCCTGCTGGTCAGCGGCCGCGGCATGCGTGCCTGAGCTGCGGGTGAGGGCACAGCGGCACTGGCGCCGGCGCCACTGCCGGCCCACCCACCAGCGCCAGTAGCCCATGGTGGTGAAGTAGGCGAGCACGCCGAGCACCACCCCGCACACCACCGAGCCCAGCAGGAACGGTTGCCAGATCGTCGCCAGCTGGTCGGTGACCCAGTCGACAGTGATCTCGTCGGGCAGCGTGCGCGGCGGCACCTGCATCAGCCAGGCGCCGGTCATGTAGGTGACGAAGAACACCGGCGGCATGGTCAGCGGGTTGGTCAGCCACACCAGGCTCACCGCGATCGGCAGGTTGCCGCGCACCGGGATCGCCAGCGCGGCGGCCAGCAGCATCTGCATGGGAATCGGGATCAACGCCGCGAACAGGCCAACGCCCATGGCCCGCGCCACCGAATGGCGATTCAGGTGCCACAGGTTGGGGTCGTGCAGCAGCTTGCCGAAAAAGCGTAACGACTTGTGTTCGCGGATGCTGGTCGGGTCCGGCATGTAGCGTTTGAACAGACGGCGCGGCATGTGGGCTCCCGGCGGGGTTGAAGGGCGTCAGTATGCCTTGATTGAAGCGCAGCCTCGTTCAGAGTTTGTGACAATTGATTAGCAGGTTTTTCCCGCCGATCGGCTAAGCCTCAGGGGCCGTTTTCGCTTCTGGAGCTCTATCTCATGCGCACAGGGATGCTGGCGCTGGTCCTCGGGCTGTTGAGCCTGCGCTTTTTACCTGCCTTGCCACCGGTCGGATGGCTGATTCCATTGCTGTTGCTGGCTCTGGCCAGCCTGCGTACCCGGGCCTGGCCGCTGGGTTGGTGGATGCTGGGTGTGTGCTGGGCCTGCTGGTCGGCGCAACAGGCCCTGGACGACCGCCTGCCGGCCGCGCTGGACGGTCGCACGCTGTGGCTGGAGGGGCGCGTGGTCGGCCTGCCGACCCGTACCGAGCGCGGCGTGCGTTTCGAGCTGGAGCAGCCGCAGTCGCGCCGGGCCCGGTTGCCCCAACGCGTGCAACTGAGCTGGTTCGACGGGCCGCCGCTGCGGGCGGGGGAGCACTGGCGGCTGGCGGTCAACCTGCGTCGGCCGCAGGGTCTGCTCAACCCCTATGGCCCCGATCAGGAGGCCACGCTGTTGGCGCGGCGGGTCGGTGCCACCGGCACGGTCAAGGCCGGTACGCGCCAGGGCGAGGCGGCCAGCAGTTGGCGCGACGGCCTGCGCCAGCGCTTGCTGACCACCGATGCCCATGGCCGGGAGACGGCGTTGGCCGCCTTGGTGCTCGGGGATGGCGCAGGCCTGGCGCGGGAGGACTGGCAGGTGCTGCAGGCCACCGGCACGGTGCACCTGCTGGTGATTTCCGGGCAGCACATCGGCTTGCTGGCCGGATTGGTCTACGGGCTGGTGGCGGGGCTGGCGCGCCTCGGGGCCTGGCCTCGGCGCCTGCCGTGGCTGCCCTGGGCCTGCGGCCTGGCGATGACAGCGGCACTGGGTTACGGCTGGCTGGCGGGGTTCGGCGTGCCGGTGCAGCGGGCGTGCCTGATGCTGGCGGTGGTGCTGCTCTGGCGCTTGCGCTTTCGCCACTTGGGCGCCTGGGTGCCGTTGCTGATGGCGCTGTCGGGCGTGCTGCTGGTCGAGCCGCTGGCCAGCCTGTTGCCGGGGTTCTGGCTGTCGTTCGCTGCCGTGACGGTGCTGGTGTTGTGCTTCGCCGCCCGGCTGGGCGCCTGGCGGCCCTGGCAGGCCTGGACCCGCGCCCAGTGGGTGATTGCCGTGGGGTTGTTGCCGGTGCTGCTGGCCTTGGGGCTGCCCGTCAGCCTCAGTGCGCCGCTGGCCAATCTGCTGGCCGTGCCGTGGCTCAGCCTGGGCGTGCTGCCGCTGGCGTTGCTGGGCACGGCCCTGTTGCCGGTGCCTGGGCTGGGGGAGGGGATGCTGTGGCTGGCGGGCCTGTCGTTGGACGGCTTGTTTGCCGTGCTGACGCGATTGGCAGCGCTGCAGCCGGCCTGGATACCCGAGCCGTTGCCGTTGTGGGCCTGGCTGCTGGTGTGCCTGGGCGCCGTGCTGGTGTTGCTGCCCCGGGGCGTGCCGTTGCGGGCGCCGGGCGCGGTCATGCTGCTGGCGCTGTGGGCACCACGCGAGCAGGTGCCTCCGGGGCAAGTGGAGGTCTGGCAGCTGGATGTGGGGCAGGGCCTGGCGGTGCTGCTGCGTACTCGCAATCACGCGCTGCTGTATGACGCAGGTCCGGCTCAGGGTGGCCGTGACCTGGGCGAGACGGTGGTGCTGCCGACCTTGCGTAAGCTGGGGGTGAAGGCGCTGGATGTGATGCTGATCAGCCATGGCCATGCCGACCATGCTGGTGGGGCGGCGGCGGTGCGGCGAGGGGTGCCGGTGGGACGGGTGCTGGCCGGCGAGGTTGCCGGGCTGGAAGCGGCGTCGCTTTGCCGCAGTGGCGAGCGCTGGCAGTGGGATGGCGTCGATTTCGAGCTTTGGCATTGGCCGCAGGGGGCCTCCAGCAACGAGCGCTCCTGTGTGTTGCGGGTGCAGGCCAATGGGGAGCGCCTGCTGCTGGCCGGGGACATGGAGGCCGGCGCGGAGCGTGCGTGGCTGGCCGCGACCGATGATCCTCGGGTGGACTGGTTGCAGGCGCCGCACCATGGCAGCCGCACGTCGTCCAGCGAGCCGTTCGTCCAGGCCACGGCGCCGCGCGGGGTACTGATTTCCCGAGGGCGGCACAATGGTTTCGGGCATCCCCATGGGCAGGTGATCGAGCGCTATCGGCGGCATGGGGTGGCGGTGCGTGACACGGCGGTGGAGGGGGCGTTGCGGTTGGTGCTGGGGAGTCGGGGTGGGGTGGAGGGTGTGCGCAGGGAGCGGCGGTTCTGGCGTGAGGTTGACGAGGGCTGAGCCGACGCCATCGCGGGGCAAGCCCGCTCCCACGCAGATCCGCTCACACGATGGTTTCGCGTTGGCGTGGGAGCGGGCTTGCCCCGCGATTACCCGGACCGAACGTTTCCCTGACCTCCGGCAGATGAGCCCCAGGCGGTCCTATGGTAGAGTGGCGGCCTTTTTCCGAGGGGATGCTAACTGTGTGGGAATTGGTCAAGTCCGGTGGCTGGATGATGCTGCCGATCATCCTGAGCTCCATCGCCGCCATGGCGATCGTCGTCGAGCGCCTGTGGACCCTGCGCGCCAGCCGTGTCACCCCGCCGCACCTGCTGGGCCAGGTGTGGATGTGGATCAAGGACAAGCAACTCACCAGTGACAAGCTCAAGGCCCTGCGCGCCGACTCGCCGCTGGGCGAGATCCTCGCCGCGGGCCTGGCCAACTCGCGCCACGGCCGCGAGATCATGAAGGAGTGCATCGAGGAGGCCGCCTCGCGGGTCATCCACGAGCTGGAACGCTACATCAGCACCCTCGGCACCATCGCCGCCATGGCCCCGCTGCTGGGCCTGCTGGGCACCGTGCTGGGCATGATCGACATCTTCAGCGCCTTCATGGGCTCGCAGATGACCGCCAACGCCGCCGTCCTGGCCGGGGGGATCTCCAAGGCCCTGGTCACCACCGCGGCCGGCCTGATGGTCGGTATCCCGGCGGTGTTCTTCCACCGCTTCCTGCTGCGCCGCATCGATGAGCTGGTGGTGGGCATGGAGCAGGAGGCGATCAAGTTGGTGGAAGTGCTGCAGGGTGACCGCGAAGTGGAAGTGGCCGGAGGCAAGGCGTGAAGTTCCGGCGCAATCGCCAGCGCGAGAACGTCGACATCAACCTGGCGTCGTTGATCGACGTGGTGTTCGTGCTGCTGCTGTTCTTCGTGGTCACCACCACCTTCACCCGCGAGACCCAGCTGCGCGTCGAACTGCCCGAGGCCAGCAGCGCCGAGCAGCCGCCGGCCGATCAGGGCAAGCTGGTGGAGATTTCCATCAGCGCCGACGGCGTGTACTCGGTGAACAACCACCTGCTGCCCAAGAGCGACCTGGACACCCTGACCGAGGCGATCGAGAAGGAGTCCGGCGGTGACATCACCCTGCCGCTGGCCATCAGCGCCGACGGCAAGACCCCGCACCAGGCTGTGATCACCGCAATGGACGCGGCCGGCAAGCTCGGCTTCAGCAAGTTGCGCATGACCACCGTCGAGGCCGCGCAGGGCAAGCCCTGATGGCCTTCGCCGACCGTCTGCTCGCCGCCTGGTACACCGGGCACCCGGCGCTTGCCCTGTTGCGCCCGCTGGAGGCGCTGTACCGCCGCGTGGTGATACGCAAGCGCGCGCGCTTCCTCAGTGGCGAAAGCCCCAGCTACCGTGCCCCGGTACCGGTGATCGTGGTGGGCAACATCACCGTCGGCGGTACCGGCAAGACACCGATGATCCTCTGGCTGATCGAGCACTGCCGCCGGCAGGGGCTCAAGGTCGGCGTGGTCAGCCGTGGCTATGGCGCCAAGCCGCCGCAACATCCTTGGCGTGTCCAGGCTGACCAGCCTGCGGAGCAGGCCGGTGACGAGCCCTTGCTGATCGTGCAGCGCACCGGTGTGCCGCTGGTGATCGACCCCGATCGTTCCCGCGCCGTACAGGCCTTGCTGGCCAGCGACGCGCCGGACCTGATCCTGTGCGACGACGGCATGCAGCATTACCGCCTGGCCCGCGACCTGGAGCTGGTGCTGATCGATGCTGCCCGGGGCCTTGGCAATCGTCGCTGCCTGCCGGCCGGCCCGTTGCGCGAGCCGGCCGAGCGCCTGGGCGAGGCGGACGCGGTGCTGTTCAACGGCGCTGAGACCGACCGCGGCGACGGCTTCGCCTTCCGCCTGCAACCTTCGGCGCTGATCAACCTGCGCAGCGGCGAGCGCCGCGACCTTGACCTGTTCCCGCCTGGCCAGGCGCTGCACGCTGTGGCCGGCATCGGCAATCCGCAACGTTTCTTCAACACCCTGCTGGGGCTACACTGGCAGCCGGTGCCGCACCCTTTCGCCGACCATGCGCCCTACAGCCGTGAAGTGCTGTCGTTCAGCCCACCGCTGCCACTGGTGATGACCGAGAAGGATGCGGTGAAATGCCGGCCCTTCGCCGCCGACGACTGGTGGTACCTGGCGGTCGACGCCGTGCCGACACCCGCCTTCAGCGACTGGTTCGACGCCCAGCTCGACCGCCTGCTGCCCGGCCGCCCCTGAGCCTTTTTTCATTTTCCGTCGCAAGGACACCTCCATGGACACCAAACTGCTCGATATCCTGGCCTGCCCGATCACCAAGGGCCCGCTCAAGCTCAGCGCCGACAAGACCGAGCTGATCAGCAAAGGCGCGGGCCTGGCCTATCCGATCCGCGACGGCATCCCGGTGATGCTGGAAAGCGAGGCGCGCACCCTGACCGACGAAGAGCGCCTGGACAAATGAGCCTGGACTTCACCGTGGTGATTCCCGCCCGGCTGCGCTCCACGCGCCTGCCGGGCAAGCCATTGCTGCCGATCGCCGGCAAGCCGATGGTCCAGCATGTGTGGGAGCAGGCGCGCAAGAGCGGCGCCAGCCGCGTGGTCATCGCCACCGACGATGCCAGCATCGTCGAGGCCTGCCGGGCGTTTGGCGCCGAGGTGCTGCTGACCCGCGCCGACCATGAGTCGGGCACCGATCGCCTGGCCGAGGTGGCCGCCCAGCTGGGCCTGGCCGCCGATGCCATCGTGGTCAACGTGCAGGGCGACGAGCCGCTGATTCCGCCGGTGATCATCGACCAGGTGGCGGCCAACCTCGCCGCACACCCGGAAGCCGGCATCGCCACCCTGGCCGAGCCGATCCACGCCCCGGAAACCATTTTCAACCCCAATGCGGTCAAGGTGGTCAGCGACAAGCATGGCCTGGCCCTGACCTTCAGCCGCGCGCCGCTGCCCTGGGCGCGGGATGCCTTTGCCAAGGATCGTGAGCAGTTGCCGGAGGGCGTGCCCTATCGCCGCCATATCGGCATGTACGCCTACCGCGTGGGCTTCCTCCAGGACTTCGTCGCCTGGGGCCCGTGCTGGCTGGAGCAGACCGAATCGCTGGAGCAGTTGCGCGCCCTGTGGCACGGCGTGCGCATCCATGTCGCCGACGCCATCGAGGCGCCGGCGGTGGGTGTGGACACCCCTGAAGACCTGGAGCGCGTAAGGCGCTTGCTGGAGGCCTGATGCGCGTCCTGTTCGTCTGCCTCGGCAATATCTGCCGCTCGCCGACCGCCGAAGGCGTGCTGCGCCACCAGCTCGAGGCCGCAGGCCTGGGTGAGGTGGTGCAGGTGGCCTCCGCCGGCACCGGCGACTGGCATGTCGGCAAGGCGCCCGACAGTCGCACCTGCAAGGCGGCCCTGGCCCGTGGCTACGACCTGTCGCGCCAGCGTGCCCAGCAGGTCAAGGCGGCGCACTTCGCCGACTACGACCTGGTCCTGGCCATGGACAAGAGCAACCTGGGCAACCTGCAGGCCCTGCGCCCGCACAACGCCAAGGGCGAGCTCGACCTGTTCCTGCGCCGCTATGGCGCGGCCCTGGACGAAGTGCCGGACCCTTACTACGGCGGTGCCGAAGGCTTCGAGCAGGTCCTGGACCTGATCGAGGCGGCCTGCCGCGAGCTGGTCGTGGAAATCAAGGGGCGGTTATGACGGCGCACTGGCAGGAGCGCGTGTCGCTCAAGCCCTACAACACCTTCGGTATCGATGTCAGTGCCCGCTACTTCACCCAGGTGCATGACGACGACGAAGTCCGCCAGGCCCTGGCCCAGGCCGCCGAGCGGCAGGTACCGGTGCTGGTGATCGGCGGTGGCAGCAACCTGCTGCTGTCCCGCGATGTCGAGGCCCTGGTGCTGCATATGGCCAGTCGTGGCCGACGCCTGCTCAGCGACGATGGTGAGCGGGTGGTGGTGGAGGCCGAGGCCGGCGAGCCTTGGCACCCGTTCGTGCAGTGGAGCCTTGGGCAGGGCTTGTGCGGGTTGGAAAACCTCAGCCTGATCCCCGGCACCGTGGGCGCCGCGCCGATGCAGAACGTCGGTGCCTATGGCGTGGAGATCAAGGATGTGTTCGCCGGCTTGACCGCGCTCGACCGCGAGACCGGCGAGCTGCGGGACTTCTCGCTGGAAGAGTGCGCGTTCGGCTATCGCGACAGCCTGTTCAAGCGCAACCCCGGGCGCTGGCTGATTGTGCGGGTGCGCTTTGCCTTGAATCGCACGTTGCAGGCACACCTGGACTACGGCCCGGTGCGTCAGCGCCTGGCGGAGCAGGGCGTCGAGCAGCCGACCGCGCAGGCAATCAGCGACGCGATCTGCAGTATTCGTCGGGAAAAGCTGCCGGATCCGGCTGAGCTGGGCAACGCCGGGAGCTTCTTCAAGAATCCGGTGGTGTCCGCTGCGTTGGTCGAGCGTATCCGTGCCGGGCATCCCGGCGTGGTGGCCTATCCCCAGGCTGATGGCCAGGTGAAGTTGGCGGCTGGCTGGCTGATCGAGCAGGCGGGGTGGAAAGGCTATCGCGATGGCGATGCCGGGGTGCACCGCTTGCAGTCGCTGGTGCTGGTGAACTACGGCCAGGCGAGCGGGGCGCAGTTGCATGCGCTGGCTCGGCGGATCCAGGCGGATATCCTCGAGCGCTTCGGGGTGGAGCTGGAGATGGAGCCGAACCTGTACTGATGGGTTGGCCTGTGCCAGCCCTATCGCGGGGCAAGCCCGCTCCTACAGGTAGGGTGTTGCCCTTGTAGGAGCGGGCTTGCCCCGCGATCACCGGCGAAGCCGGTGCCATCCACCCGGCAAAGAAAAAGCCCCGCCAGTTCGCACTGGCGGGGCTTTTTCATTCAGCCGAGGCTATCAACCGTGATGAGGCTTGTGCTCGTCAGCGGTTTCCAGGGCTTCGGCCGGGGCGGCGGCGGCCAGGGCAGCAGCGGCTGCTTCGGCTTCACGCTTGCGGCGACGCACTTCACGCGGGTCGTTCGGCGCACGGCCGTTCGGCAGCATGATGGTGGACGGCTCGGCCGGCGCTTCTTCGGCAACCACGGCTGGCGCAGGCTCGGCCACCGGGGCTTCGACCACTTCAGGCTGGGCTTCGACGGCTTCGGCCACCGGAGCAGGTTGCTCGGCGACTGGCGCCTGGGCTTCGACCACTTCGGCAACCGGTGCCTTCTCGATCTCGCCCGCTTCCACCACAGGGGCTTCCAGGACCGCTGCAGGCTCGACAGCTGCCTCGACAACGGCGGCCGGCTGCTCGGCGGCGGCTTCTTCGACCACAGGCTGCGGCGCCACTTCGACGACAGGCTCGATGCTCGGCTCGGCGGCGACCACTGGCTCGCTGACAGGCTGCTCGACCACCGGGGCGATGGCGACCTGCTCGGCCACGACTTCGGTGATTTCCACCTGGGTCTCGGCGACAGCGGCGCTGGCGCGCTCGGCCTGCTGGTTGGCTTCGGCCTCGGCGTCGGCGCTGATGTTGCTGGTGGCAACGGCAGCGATGACGGCAGTGCCGGCGGCCAGTTCGGCACCCAGCTCGGTGGCCTGGTGCTGTTGTGGCTGCTCTTCGCCGGCGTCTTCGTCGCCGCCTTCGATCAGCTCGCCATTGGCGTTGCGCTGGCGCTCACGACGGTTGCTGCGACGACGCTGGCCACGCGAGCGGCGGCGTGGACGCTCGCCATCGGCGCCTTCCTGCTCGTCCTGCAGCAGCTCTTCGTTCGGCAGTTGCTCCTCGGCGAGCTCCACGGCCTGTTCGGCGGCCTGCACCTCAGGGCGCAGCTGGCGCTCTTCGCGTGGGGCGCGTTCCTCACGTGGCGCACGCTCTTCGCGAGGGGCACGTTCTTCACGCGGTGCACGCTCTTCACGAGGGGCGCGTTCTTCACGCGGTGCGCGCTCTTCGCGAGGAGCACGTTCTTCACGCGGTGCGCGCTCTTCGCGAGGAGCACGTTCTTCACGCGGTGCGCGCTCTTCGCGAGGAGCGCGCTCTTCGCGAGGAGCGCGTTCTTCACGCGGTGCACGCTCTTCGCGTGGAGCGCGCTCTTCACGCGGGGCGCGTTCTTCGCGGGCGACCGGTGCGGCGTCCAGCGGCTCGCGCAGTTCGCGCACGCGCTCTTCGCGGTTGCCGCGGCGGTCTTCACGCGGCTGGCGCGGTTGACGCTCTTCACGTGGCGCGCGTTCTTCACGCGGGGCACGCTCTTCGCGAGGCTGACGCTCTTCACGCGGGGCGCGCTCGCCGCGCTCTTCGCGTGGCTTGCGGTCTTCTTCGCGGCGGCCGTTGCGGTTGCGGCTCTGCTGGCGACCGTTGCGACGCTCTTCATTGCGTGGCGAGCGTTCGGTGGCTGGCTTCTCGGTGGCGGCGGCCGGTGCGGCGGCAGGTTCTTCCTTGCCGGCGAACAGGCTGACCAGCGACTTCACCAGGCCCTTGAACAGGCTCGGTTCGGCGGCGGCAGGGGCGGCGACCGGCGTGGCAGGTGCCGGCTGCTCTTCAGCGGCGGCTGGCACCGGGGCGTTGGCGCGGGCCGGCGCGGTCTTGACCGCGGCTTCCTGGCGTACCAGGGTGCGGGTGGCGGTCGGCTGCGGCGCTTCTTCGGTCTCGGCCGAGGCGATCTCGTAGCTGGACTGGTTGTTCAGCACGTCCGGGTTGTCGTCGCGCAGGCGCTGGACTTCGAAGTGCGGGGTTTCCAGGTGATCGTTCGGCAGGATGATGATGCGTGCGCGAGTGCGCAGTTCGATCTTGGTGATCGAGTTGCGTTTCTCGTTGAGCAGGAAGGCGGCGACCGGGATCGGCACCTGGGCGCGTACTTCGGCGGTGCGGTCCTTCAGTGCTTCTTCTTCGATCAGGCGCAGGATTGCCAGCGACAGCGACTCGACGTCACGGATGATGCCGGTGCCGGAGCAGCGCGGGCAGACGATGCCGCTGCTTTCGCCCAGCGATGGACGCAGGCGCTGACGGGACATTTCCAGCAGGCCGAAGCGCGAGATACGGCCTACCTGCACGCGGGCACGGTCGGCTTCGAGGCACTCACGCACGCGCTCTTCGACGGCACGCTGGTTCTTGGCCGGGGTCATGTCGATGAAGTCGATGACGATCAGGCCGCCGATGTCACGCAGGCGCAGCTGGCGGGCGATCTCTTCGGCCGCTTCCAGGTTGGTCTGCAGGGCGGTCTCTTCGATGTCGCTGCCTTTGGTGGCGCGCGCCGAGTTGATGTCGATGGACACCAGGGCTTCGGTCGGGTCGATGACGATGGAGCCGCCGGACGGCAGGTCGACCACGCGCTGGAAGGCGGTTTCGATCTGGCTTTCGATCTGGAAGCGGTTGAACAGCGGCACGCTGTCTTCGTACAGCTTGACCTTGCTGGCGTACTGCGGCATCACCTGGCGGATGAAGGTCAGGGCTTCTTCCTGGGCGTCGATGCTGTCGATCAGCACTTCACCGATGTCCTGGCGCAGGTAGTCGCGGATGGCGCGGATGATGACGTTGCTTTCCTGGTAGATCAGGAACGGCGCGGCGCGGTCTTGCGAGGCTTCCTTGATGGCGGTCCACAGCTGCAGCAGGTAGTCGAGGTCCCACTGCATTTCTTCGCTGCTGCGGCCCAGGCCCGCGGTGCGCACGATCAGGCCCATGTCGCCCGGAACGGTCAGGCCGTTCAGTGCTTCGCGCAATTCGTTGCGCTCTTCGCCTTCGATGCGGCGGGAGATGCCACCGGCGCGCGGGTTGTTGGGCATCAGTACCAGGTAGCGGCCGGCCAGGCTGATGAAGGTGGTCAGGGCGGCGCCTTTGTTGCCGCGCTCTTCCTTCTCGACCTGGACGATGACTTCCTGGCCTTCGCTCAGGACTTCCTTGATGTTGACCCGGCCTTCAGGGGCTTTCTTGAAGTATTCGCGGGAGATTTCCTTCAGCGGCAGGAAGCCGTGACGTTCGGAGCCGAAGTCGACGAAGGCGGCTTCGAGGCTGGGCTCGATCCGGGTGATCTTGCCTTTGTAGATGTTGGCCTTTTTCTGCTCGCGGGCGCCGGACTCGATGTCCAGGTCGTAGAGACGTTGGCCGTCCACCAGGGCTACACGCAACTCTTCGGGCTGAGTTGCGTTAATCAGCATTCTTTTCATGTTGTACCGTCGGTTTCCGGGCTGCCGGAAACGGCGTGCGGCACACACGACTTCTCAGGGTCGGTGCCAAGGTGCGCAAAGGGTGGCGGGCCACCCCCGTGTCTGGCGACGTTCGGCACCAGCCGGTTGCCCAGCCTGCCGTTGTCGCGACGACGCGTCCTGTTTTGCGGTGCCAAAAGACCTGTCGAGCTTTTCGAAGGTTATCCGAATCAATCGAGCGGGCCTGGTGCACTCAGTCAGGAGGAGGAATCAACCGGTCGTCCGTGGACGCCACGAGGGCGTCTGTTCAGGACCTTGTCCGCTCATCGCCCGTTGAGTGGGGCGCTGGTGCGGGTTCGGTGCCACACGGTCCGAGGGCTGTACGTCTCCACCCTGCACGTATCCCTTGAAAATTCGGTGCTGCCGCGCGCTGAATCCGCAACGGGTTGCATTTTTCGCCAGCCCGGTTCCGGGCTGGCGCCATAACATATCCAAGGCAGGTATTTCCGAAGCATTCGCCCGAATGCGCGGAAACGACGGTGGCGGGCAGAGGTACGGCGAAAAGAATCGGGTAAGCAGGTGAAACACCGCACTTGTCGTTTTTTTTCGGTCTTCTCTACACAGCGCTGGTGGCGATTCCAGGCATTTAGTTAAACTGGCGAACGCTCCGTAGGACGGCCTCGCGTCCTCGGGAATTGCGATGGTCAGGGCCGGCGTAGAGCCTGGTGCCGCTGGCCTGCCGCTTTTGGCGGCGTTCGCGACTATAGCAGCAATGATTAAGTGCTTCAATTCCATAAAAAATTGTTATGATCCCGCCATGACGACCAATACCCCCCCGACTTCCGGCGTTCAGCTGATCGAAGTCCCGCCGGAGCTTGCCGGCCAGCGCATCGACAATTTCCTCATCACGGCCCTCAAGGGCGTGCCCAAGACCCTGGTCTACCGCATCCTGCGCAAGGGTGAGGTGCGGGTCAACAAGGGTCGGATCAAACCCGAGTACAAGCTGCAGGCCGGCGATATCGTGCGCGTGCCGCCGGTGCGCCTGCCCGAGCGCGACGAGCCGGCGCCGGTGGCCCAGGGGCTGCTGCAGCGCCTGGAGGCCGCGATTGTCTATGAGGACAAGGCGCTGATCGTGATGAACAAGCCGGCCGGCATCGCCGTGCACGGCGGCAGCGGCCTGAGCTTCGGCGTGATCGAGGCGCTGCGCCAGCTGCGCCCGGACGCCAAGGAGTTGGAGCTGGTGCATCGCCTGGACCGCGACACCTCGGGCCTGCTGATGATCGCCAAGAAGCGCAGCATGCTGCGCCACCTGCACGCCGCCCTGCGCGGCGATGGCGTCGACAAACGCTACATGGCGCTGGTGCGCGGCCACTGGCCGACCTCCAAGAAGCAGGTCAATGCGCCGCTGCAGAAGAGCAACCTGCGTTCCGGCGAGCGCATGGTCGAGGTCAACGACGAGGGCAAGGACGCGCTGACGATGTTCCGCGTGCTGCGCCGTTTCGGCGAGTTCGCCACCATCGTCGAGGCGCGGCCGATCACCGGGCGTACCCACCAGATCCGTGTGCATACCCTGCATGCCGGGCACATGATCGCCGGCGACAGCAAGTACGGCGATGAAGACTTCACTCGCGAGATCCGCGAGCTGGGCGGCAAGCGTCTGTTCCTGCATGCCTACCAGCTGACCGTGCCGCTGCCCGACGGTGGCGAGCTCAAGCTCGAGGCGCCGGTGGACGAGATGTGGGCCAAGACCATCGAGCGGCTGGCGTCCTGATCCATGAATAAATGTTATGACCTGCTGATTTTCGATTGGGACGGCACCCTGGCCGATTCCATCGGGCGCATCGTCGAGGCGATGAACGTGGCCGCCGGGCGTGCCGGCGAGGCCGCCAGCAGCGACGAGGCGGTCAAGGGCATCATCGGCCTGGCGCTGGGGGAGGCGATCGCCACCCTGTACCCGCACCTCGATGTGCCGCAGGTCGAGGCATTCCGTCAGCACTACGCCGACGTGTACATGGCGCTGGACCAGCAGCCGTCGCCGTTGTTCGGCGGCGTGGTCGAGTCGCTGGAAGCGTTCCGTGCCGAGGGGTATCGTCTGGCGGTGGCCACGGGCAAGGCGCGGCGCGGCCTGGATCGCGTGCTCAAGGCCAATGGCTGGGAAGGCTATTTCGACATCACCCGGGCTGCCGACGAAACCCGTGGCAAGCCGCATCCGCTGATGCTCGAAGAGATTCTCGCCCATTGTCGGGTCGAACCCGGGCGGGCGCTGATGGTCGGAGATTCGGCGTTCGACCTGCAGATGGCCAGCAATGCCGGCATGCATTCGGTTGCCGTGGGCTACGGCGCCATGCCGCTGCAGGCCCTGGCCGAATACGGGCCGCAGGTGTGCATCGAGCATTTTTCCCAGTTGCGCGAATGGCTGGCCGAGCCTGCGCAGATCAATTTCCAAGGTAGGTGAGCATGACTGACGAATGGAAGGCGCCCGAGCCGGACGAAACCGGCGAGGAGCGCAAGAGCTGGAAGCTGCTGGAGAAGACCTTGCTGGCCGGCGTCCAGGAGCAACGCCGGGCGCGGCGCTGGGGGATCTTCTTCAAGCTGCTGACCTTCGTTTACCTGTTCGGCATCCTGTTCCTGTTCACGCCGTTGATGGATGTGGACAAGGCGGCCTCGCGCAGCGGCAACCACACCGCGCTGGTCGAGGTGCGCGGGGTGATCGCCGACCAGGAGCCGGCCAGCGCCGACAATATCGTCAAGAGCCTGCGCGAGGCGTTCAAGGATCCGAAGACCAAGGCCGTGGTCATGCGCATCAACAGCCCGGGCGGCAGTCCGGTGCAGTCGGGCTATGTGTATGACGAGATCCGTCGTCTGCGCGCCGAGTATCCGGCCATCAAGCTGTATGCGGTCATCAGTGACCTGGGCGCGTCCGGCGCCTACTACATCGCCAGCGCCGCCGACGAGATCTATGCCGACAAGGCCAGTCTGGTCGGCTCCATCGGTGTCACCGCGGCCGGCTATGGCTTCGTCGGGACCATGGACAAACTGGGGGTGGAGCGTCGCACCTACACCGCCGGCGAGCACAAGGCGTTCCTTGATCCGTTCTCGCCGCAGAAGCCCGAGGAGACCGCGTTCTGGCAGGGCGTGCTGGATACCACGCATCGCCAGTTCATCGCCATGGTCAAGCAGGGGCGGGGTGAGCGGTTGAAGGACAAGGAGCATCCGGAGCTGTTCAGCGGGCTGATCTGGTCCGGCGAGCAGGCCAAGGCGCTGGGGCTGGTGGATGGGCTGGGCAGTGCCAGCTATGTCGCCCGCGACATTGTGGGCGAGAAGGAGCTGGTGGACTTCACCGTGCAGGAGTCGCCATTCGATCGCTTCTCCAAGCGCATTGGTGCCAGCGTGGCTGAGCGTCTGGCGCTGTACATGGGGTTCCAGGGGCCTTCGCTGCGCTGAGCTGAATCGGCGTGGCATTCATCGCGGGGCAAGCCCGCTCCCACGGGGCGCTCATCGGTCTCGTGGGAGCGGGCTTGCCCCGCGATTGCATGTTCAAGGCACCTGCACACCCTCCTTGTGCAGCATGTCCACCAGTCTAATCAGAGGCAGTCCGATCAGGCTCGTGGCATCACAGCCATGGGTGCTCTGGAACAGGCTGACCCCCAATCCCTCCGCCTTGAAGCTGCCGGCGCAGTCCAGCGGCTGCTCGGTCGTCACGTAGCGCTCCACGCGCTCCCGGTCCAGCTCGCGCATCGTCACGGTAAACGGCACGCAATCGACCTGGCAGTGGCCGGTGGCGCTGTTCAGCAGCGCCAGTCCGGTGAGGAAGGTGACCTGCTGCCCGCTGGCCTCCAGCAATTGCTCGCAGGCGCGTTCGAAGGTGTGGGGCTTGCCGAGGATCTGCTCGCCCAGTACCGCCACCTGGTCGGAGCCGATGATCAGGTGGTCGGGGTGGCTGGCGGCCAGGGCCTCGGCCTTCTGTCGGGCCAGGCGACGGACCAGCTCGACGGCGGGCTCGCCATCGAGGCGCCGTTCGTCAAGGTCGGGGCTCGCCCAGGTGAAGGGGAGGCGCAGGCGGGTGAGCAGTTCGCGGCGGTACGCAGAGCTGGAAGCCAGTAACAAGGGAAGCATGGTAGACTCCTGGGCAATTACCCCGAATTCTAACATGCGAGATGACACCTAATTTCCTTTGACAGGGAGGGGGTGCATCCCTAGAATGCTGCGCCTATGTTGAATGACCCGATTCCACCTCACGTTGACCCGCGCAAATTGGCTGATCGTGGCGTAACCCTCGAAGGTTCGCTGCAACTCGCTGATTTGGAAAGACTCTGCGACCCGCTTTCCGACAATGTCGGTACGGTGCAGGCGAAGTTCGATTTTGAACGAGATGAACAGCACGTGGTGGTTATCCACAGCGCGCTGGACGTCGAAGTCAAGATGGTTTGCCAGCGTTGTCTTGAGCTGGTCACCCTGCCGATCCACAGCGAATGCACATACGCCGTGGTGAAGGAGGGTGCGAACACCCAGTCGTTGCCGAAAGGCTATGACGTGCTGGAACTGGGCGAAGATCCTTTGGATCTGCAGGCGTTGGTCGAGGAAGAGCTGTTGCTCGCCCTGCCGATCGTGCCTGCTCATCATCCGGAAGAATGCCAGCAGCCGGCGGGACTCGATGAGCCCGAGCCGAGCAAGGACGAGGTATCGCGGTCCAACCCGTTCAGTGTATTGGCGCAGTTAAAGCGTGACCCAAACGTTTAGGAGTTAATCAATTATGGCTGTTCAGCAGAACAAAAAATCCCGCTCTGCCCGTGACATGCGCCGTTCGCACGACGCCCTGTCGGCAGAAGCTCTGTCGGTAGAGAAGAGCACCGGTGAAGTACACCTGCGTCACCACGTATCGCCAGAAGGCGTATACCGTGGTCGCAAAGTGATCGACAAGGGCGCCGACGAGTAATCCTTGTCCGCTCAGATCATCGCGATCGACGCAATGGGCGGGGACTTCGGTCCCCGCAACATTGTCCAGGCTAGCATTGCCTGCCTTTCGGCTACCCCCTCGCTGCACCTGACCCTCGTCGGTCAACCCTCCCTCCTTGAAGATCTCGTCAGCGGCCTTGCGGCTGCGGATCGCGCGCGCCTGCAGATTGTCGCGGCCAGCGAAGTGATCGGCATGGACGAGCGGCCATCGCAGGCGTTGCGGGGCAAGCCGGACTCGTCGATGCGCGTCGCCCTCGAACTGGTGCGTGATGGCAAGGCCCAGGCCTGCGTGAGCGCCGGCAATACCGGTGCGCTCATGGCCCTGTCGCGCCTGGTGCTCAAGACCCTGCCCGGCATCGATCGCCCGGCGATGGTGGCGGCGATTCCGACCCAGGCCGGCTATTGTCAGCTACTCGACCTCGGCGCCAATGTCGATTGCAGCGCGGAAAACCTCTACCAGTTCGCCGTGATGGGCTCGGTGGCTGCCCAGGCCCTGGGCGTGCACCGGCCGCGGGTGGCGCTGCTCAATATCGGCACCGAGGACATCAAGGGCAACCAGCAGGTCAAGTTGGCCGCCAGTCTGCTGCAGAACGCTCGGGGCCTGAACTACATCGGCTTCGTCGAGGGCGACGGGCTGTACCGTGGCGAGGCGGACGTGGTGGTGTGCGACGGTTTCGTCGGCAATATCCTGCTCAAGTCCAGCGAGGGCCTGGCGACCATGATCGGTGCGCGCATCGAGGCGTTGTTCCGTGGCGGGCTGCTGGCGCGGGCGGCGGGGGCCATGGCCATGCCGTTGCTCAAGCGCCTGCAGGCCGACCTGGCGCCGGCGCGACACAATGGCGCAAGCTTCCTGGGGTTGCAGGGCATCGTCATCAAGAGCCATGGCTCGGCGGGCGTGCAGGGCTTGCAGAGCGCGATCCAGCGGGCGCTGATCGAGATCCAGGAGAACCTGCCGCAGCGCCTGCATGGGCGTCTGGAGGACTTGCTGCCGTAGCCTGTGCCGACCTCTTCGCGGATAAATCCGCTCCCACAGGTACCCTGCAACCTTCAGGCCTGTGGCAATCCTGTGGGAGCGGGTTTACCCGCGAAAGGGCCGGCACAGGCAAACAAAGACCTTAGGCATATCGCCGATGAAGTGCTTAAATGTGACCGCTTGGTCTGTGTATCCATCCAAGCTTTCAGATTGCGCGCCCGGCCCACGGCCCGGCGCACCCTATCCGACGACAAGATCATAAGGGCTTGTTCAATGTCTGCATCCCTCGCATTCGTCTTTCCTGGTCAAGGTTCCCAGTCGCTGGGCATGCTCAAAGAGCTGGGCGCCGAAAAACCGGTAATCGTCGAGACCTTCAAGGAAGCGTCCGAGGCCCTGGGCTACGACCTGTGGAAGCTGGTCCAGGAAGGCCCGGAAGAACAACTCAACCAGACCGACAAGACCCAGCCGGCCATCCTGACCGCCTCGATCGCCCTGTGGCGCCTGTGGCTGGAAGAGGGTGGCGCGCAGCCTGCGTACGTCTCCGGTCACAGCCTGGGTGAATACAGCGCCCTGGTCGCCGCTGGCAGCCTGTCGCTGAAAGACGCCGTGCGCCTTGTCGAGCGCCGCGGTCAGCTGATGCAGGAGGCTGTGCCGGCCGGCCACGGCGCGATGGCCGCGATCCTCGGCCTGGACGACGCGGTCGTGGTCGAGATCTGCGCCAAGGCCGCCGAAGACCAAGTGGTCAGCGCGGTGAACTTCAACTCCCCTGGCCAGGTGGTCATCGCCGGCAACAAGGCGGCGGTGGATCGCGCCATGGAGCTGTGCAAAGAGGCCGGTGCCAAGCGCGCCCTGCCGTTGGCGGTCAGCGTGCCGTCGCACTGCGCGCTGATGAAGCCGGCCGCCGAGCGGTTCGCCGAGTCGGTCAACGCCATCGAATGGAAGGCCCCGCAGATCCCGGTGGTGCAGAACGTCACCGCCGCCATCGCCGCCGACCTCGACGCTCTCAAGCAAGACCTGCTGGCTCAGCTGTACCAGCCGGTACGCTGGGTAGAGTGCGTGCAGGCCCTGGCCGAGCGCGGCGCGGTGAACCTGGTCGAATGCGGCCCGGGCAAGGTCCTGGCCGGCCTGAACAAGCGTTGCGCCGACGGCGTGACCACCTACAACCTCAACACCCCAGACGCCGTCGCCGCCACCCGTGCGGCGCTGGCCTGAATTCGGAGAAGCTTGCATGAGCCTGCAAGGTAAAGTTGCACTGGTCACCGGCGCCAGCCGTGGTATCGGCCAGGCCATCGCCCTCGAGCTGGGCCGTCAGGGCGCGACCGTGATCGGTACCGCCACCACCGCGTCGGGCGCCGAGCGTATTGCCGCCACTCTGAAAGAGCACGGCATCAACGGCACCGGCCTTGAGCTGAACGTCACCAGCGCCGAGTCCGTGGACGCGGTGCTGGGCGCCATCGGCGAGCAGTTCGGTGCACCGGCCATCCTGGTCAACAACGCCGGCATCACCCGCGACAATCTGATGCTGCGGATGAAGGACGACGAGTGGTTCGATGTGATCGACACCAACCTCAACAGTCTCTACCGTCTGTCCAAGGGCGTGCTGCGCGGCATGACCAAGGCCCGCTGGGGTCGTATCATCAGCATCGGCTCGGTAGTGGGTGCCATGGGCAACGCCGGCCAGGCCAACTACGCGGCCGCCAAGGCCGGTCTGGAAGGCTTCAGCCGTGCCCTGGCCCGTGAAGTGGGCTCGCGTGGCATCACCGTCAACTCGGTGACCCCGGGCTTCATCGACACCGACATGACCCGCGAGCTGGCCGAAGCGCAGCGCGAGGCCATGCTGAAAGAGATTCCGCTGGGCCGCCTGGGCCAGGCCGAGGAGATCGCGAAAGTGGTTTCCTTCCTGGCTTCCGACGGCGCAGCCTATGTCACCGGCGCCACCGTGCCGGTGAACGGCGGGATGTACATGTAAAAACCGCAACTCAATGTGACGGATTGCTTCAAAAAAGAGTCATACTGCGAGCCTAAAATCCGTTATAAAGCTGCAACCAGATTCCGGGCAGAGGGCCCGGTGGCCTGGTGGAAGGCGCGTTACGCTTGAAAAGCAGGCGTCTTCCTATAAACTTGGTCACCGGCCAGCTGCCTGACATATGTCCATTAGGAGTGAAAACTAGGTATGAGCACCATCGAAGAACGCGTCAAGAAAATCGTCGCCGAGCAACTGGGCGTCAAGGAAGATGAAGTGAAGAACACCTCTTCCTTCGTTGAGGACCTGGGTGCCGATTCGCTTGACACCGTTGAGCTGGTGATGGCTCTGGAAGAGGAATTCGAGACCGAAATCCCTGACGAAGAAGCCGAGAAGATCACTACCGTTCAAGCTGCCATCGACTACGTCAACGCCCACCAGGCCTAAGACGTTTCAGTCGACGCTACTTGTCGGGAAAAACCGCACTGCCGTCGCCGGCGTGCGGTTTTTTCTTTGCAAGCCCTGCAATCAGCGGAGTCTGTTGCCAGGCCATTGGCCGCGCCAGTGCACTGGCAAGAGACTCTGTAATTTGGAAATGAGGAGAGTACTGTGTCGCGTAGACGCGTCGTGGTCACTGGTATGGGTATGCTGTCGCCACTGGGTACCGATGTACCGAGCACCTGGCAGGGCATTCTGGCTGGCCGCAGTGGCATCGGTCCGATCGAGCATACGGATCTGTCTGCCTACTCCACCCGTTTTGGCGGCTCGGTAAAGGGCTTCGAAGTCGAGCAGTACCTGTCGGCCAAGGAGGCCCGCAAGCTCGATCTGTTCATCCAGTACGGCCTGGCGGCCGGCTTCCAGGCGGTGCGCAACGCCGGCCTGGAAATCACCGACGCCAACCGCGAGCGCATCGGCGTGGCCATGGGCTCGGGCATCGGTGGCCTGACCAACATCGAAGAGACCAGCAAGACCCTGCACGAGCAGGGGCCGCGCCGGATTTCGCCATTCTTCGTGCCGGGCTCGATCATCAACATGATCTCCGGCTTCCTGTCGATCCACCTGGGTCTGCAAGGGCCGAACTACGCGATCGCCACCGCCTGCACCACCGGCACCCACTGCATCGGCATGGCCGCGCGCAACATCGCCTACGGTGAAGCCGACGTGATGATCGCCGGCGGTGCCGAAATGGCCGCCTGCGGCCTGGGCATGGGCGGCTTCGGCGCGTCCCGCGCGCTGTCGACCCGCAACGACGAGCCGGCCCGTGCCAGCCGTCCGTGGGACAAGGGCCGTGACGGCTTCGTGCTGTCCGACGGCGCCGGCGCCCTGGTGCTCGAAGAGCTGGAGCACGCCAAGGCCCGTGGCGCCACCATCTATGCCGAGCTGGTCGGTTTCGGCATGAGCGGCGACGCCTACCACATGACCTCGCCGCCCGATTCCGGCGAAGGCGCCGCCCGCTGCATGGCCAACGCCTTGCGCGATGCCGGCATCCAGCCTGAGGACGTCAGCTACATCAACGCCCACGGCACCTCGACGCCGGCCGGCGACATCGCCGAAGTGGCCGCGATCAAGCGTGTGTTCGGCGAGCACGCCTACAAGCTGGCAGTCAGCTCGACCAAGTCGATGACCGGCCATCTGCTCGGCGCCGCCGGCGCGGTCGAGGCGATCTTCAGCGTTCTGGCGATAAACAGCCAGATGGCGCCGCCGACCATCAACCTGGATGAGCCCGACGAAGGTTGCGACCTGGACTTCGTGCCGCACCAGGCGCGCAGCATGCCGATCGACGTGGTGCTGTCCAACTCGTTCGGTTTCGGTGGCACCAACGGTTCGCTGGTATTCCGTCGGTTCGCCGACTGATGCACAGCTGGATCGATGGCCAGGACGCGGCTGCGGTCAATCTGCAGAACCGCGGCCTGGCCTACGGCGATGGCCTGTTCGAGACCATCGCCGTGCGCGGCGGCAGGCCCAGCCTGCTGGCCCCGCACCTCGACCGCCTGGCGCTGGGTTGCCAGCGCCTGGCGATCGAGGCCGACCTGACGCTGGTTCGCAATGAACTGTTGCAATTCGCCCAGCTGCTGGGCGAGGGCGTCGCCAAGCTGATCCTGACCCGCGGCGACAGCCAGCGTGGCTATGCCCCGGCGGCTGGCGCCCAGGCGCGGCGCATCCTCCAGGGCAGCCCCTTGCCGGCCTATCCCGCCGAACATGCCGAACAGGGCGTGCGCCTGTACGCCTGCCAGACGCGGCTGGCGGAACAACCGCTGCTGGCCGGGCTCAAACACCTCAACCGCCTCGAGCAGGTGCTGGCCCGCGCCGAATGGCAGGATCCGGCGTTTGCCGAAGGCTTGATGCGTGACGGCCAAGGGCGGGTGATCGAAGGGGTGTACAGCAACCTGTTCCTGGTGCGTGACGGCGTGCTGCTGACCGCCGAGCTGAGCCGTTGCGGCGTGGCCGGGGTGATGCGCGCGGCGTTGCTGGAGCAGGCGGCGTTGCTGGGCATTCCCACCCAGGTGCGGGACTTGCCGCTGGAGGTGCTGGAGCAGGCCGACGAAGTGTTCGTCTGCAACAGTGTCTACGGCATCTGGCCCGTGCGTGAATTCGCCGCGCTGAACTGGCCGGCAGGGCCGCTCACCCGTAAACTGCAGGCCGTTGCCCGTACGTTACTGGATACCTGATTCGTGAGACGCAAATTCCTGCTGCTGCTGGAAATGAGCTTGATCCTCGCCGGCCTGGCACTGGGCTGGGCCGCCTGGAAGGTCAACTCGGTCCTGGAGCAGCCCCTGCAAGTGGCGCAGGAGCGCCTGCTCGACGTGCCCAGCGGCACGACGCCCAATCGTATGTTCTATCGCATGCAGAGCGAAGGCCTGCTCGACGATCCGCTGTGGCTGCGCCTTTACTGGCGCTTCAACATGGCGGGCACGCCGTTGCACACCGGCGAATACCGGGTGACCCCGGGCATGACCGTGGGTCAGCTGTTCGACGCCTGGAAGCGCGGCGACGTGGTGCAGTACAACATCACCCTGGTCGAGGGCTGGACCTTCCGCCAGGTGCGTGCCGCGGTGGCCAAGCATGAAAAGCTCAAGCACACCCTCGAAGGCTTGTCCGATACCGAGGTGATGGACAAGCTCGGTCACACCGGTGTGTTCCCCGAAGGCCGCTTCTTCCCCGACACCTATCGCTTCGTGCGCGGCATGAGCGACGTCGAGCTGCTGCAGCAGGCCTACATGCGCCTGGACGAAGTGCTGGCCAAGGAGTGGGCCGAGCGCAGCACCGACCTGCCGTATCGCGACCCTTACCAGGCGCTGATCATGGCCTCGCTGGTGGAGAAGGAAACCGGCATTCCCCAGGAACGCGGGCAGATCGCCGGCGTGTTCGTGCGGCGCATGCGCCTGGGCATGATGCTGCAGACCGACCCGACCGTGATCTACGGCATGGGCGAGCGCTACAACGGCAAGATCACCCGCGCCGACCTGCGCGAGCCGACTCCCTACAACACCTACACCATGACCGGCTTGCCGCCGACGCCGATCGCCATGGTCGGGCGCGAGGCGATCCACGCCGCGCTCAACCCCAGCGACGGCTCGAGCCTGTACTTCGTCGCCCGTGGTGACGGCAGTCATGTGTTCTCCGACGACCTGGACGATCACAACAGCGCGGTGCGCGAGTTCCAGCTCAAGCGGCGGGCGGATTACCGTTCCAGCCCAGCGCCGAGGATCGAGCCCAGTGTGGATGAGCATCAAGGTTCCCCTGCAGAGCTTGATCCGCAGGTGGCAGACCCACCTACATCCAGTCAAAGACTCGAGGGGGCCGGCACTACCTCTGAGCCGGCTCCGGAAAGTGGCCGGTAGCACAGGGCTAGGCCCTTCGACCATCAAGGACGATGCAGATGTTCAGGAAAATCACGGTAAACGAGAAGAAAAGCTGTGCGGTCGTGCGATTGCTCGAAGGGGAGTCGCAGCCATCCACCTGGATTACGGTAATGGTCGGCCAGAATGGTGTTCGCAAGAGTTACGTGCTGCGAGCCTTGCTGGATGTCGCCTTGGGACAAAGTGGGGCCCGTACAGGTGGCCGACTGATCGAGGTAGAGGGTGGGGGTAGGCCAAGTTGCGTGGTGTGTCTTTCTGGGACGCCGCTTGACCGTTTTCCGAGGGCGAGCAGTAATAGTTTCTTTGGCGTGCTGAAGGAGTCCCTAGGTGTACCGCTTCTATACTTCGGCGCCAGGGCGACTAACGGGATGGCAGGGACAGCGCAAAGCGAGCGGGCGCTCATTGCCGCGTTACTCAATAATATTGAGGCCGTCCGCCAACGTGGCCACTTGTTGGAGCGGGTGTTTTCACATTTAGGGTTGCGCGCTCGTATGGATATTCGGCTGAAGCTCTCCAAGGCTACGGCTGACGATCACAAGTTGTGGCTCAACACGCCGATTGACAAGCAGCACATGGTCAGGGAAGACGTCGAAAAGCGAGCGAGCCAATTACTGGCTCGATTCGCCGAGGCACAGTCGGCGAGGGGCTGGGACGAAACTGTCGAGCGAGCCTATGGCAGGTTCATGGCTCTTGATTACCTTGTCATATACAAACTGCTGACGGGGATCAACAAGAGTCACGCTTTGCCGGTGCTGACCCTGTTGGATGGTGAGCTTTCTGTTGCGCCATCTTACTGGGATGCATACGGATGGGGTGTCGGCGAATGGCTGGTTCTGTTGAAAGCCGGTTTTCTCGATACGGCAGGTACCTCTTTCTTTCGTTTGACCGACGTCGCAGAGAATAGCGGTGACGAGGAAAAGGACGAGGCGCTCAAACTGAAAGGGCAAGATTTGAGCTCTGGACAGTGGGGGTGGCTGGCAGGTTTCGCCGGGTTATGTGCAGAGCTACGGCCAGGCAGCCTGGTGCTGGTGGACGAGCCTGAGAATAGTCTTCATCCCAAATGGCAACAACAATATACCTCCATGCTTAACAGCATCTTCCGAGAGTGCGGGGAGGTACAGGCTGTCATTGCTACCCATTCACCCCTAGTTGCGTCGGGGGTTGATCCTGAGTGGGGTAGCGTCGTCGCGCTGAGGTCCGGAATGAGTTTGGATGATGGCGTGCTCGAAATCCGAAGTGAAGCCATGGAGAGTACGTTCGGGTGGAGTGCCTCAGATGTCTACGAGAATATTTTCGGTATCGATTCGACGCGTGCGCCTGGATTCACTGCCACGGCAGATATCGCGTTGTCGTTGATCAGGGAAAAGAAACCAGTGACGCAACGTGAAATCGAAGTCATCAGAAAGGAATTGTCTGAGGGGCGGGAGACGCTGCCCATGCACGACCCGATGCGTAATGTGATTACCAGCATCCTGCAGCGTTTTTCAGGTCAGCAGGAGTCCTGAGATGGAGCTGTTCGAAACATTGGATTTTGAAGAACAGGATCTGCCTCTGCTAACCGCTGTTCGGGCGCATGGTGTTGCAGGGAGGGCGTGGTCCATCAATACGGATGTCGGTAATCTGCGTTCGAGGTTGCTCACTTTGCAGGGGTATCGTTGTGCTTATTGCCAGGTACCCATCGACAGAGATGAGGTTGGGCATCGAGAGTTGGATCATATTCTACCGAAATCCGCGTCAAGCGAATGCACGCAAGCGAAAGGAAAGAGTAATGCGTTTGGTGACCGGCAACATACCTTTGGCTATGGGCAATTCACCTTCGAGCCTTACAACCTGATCCTCACGTGCAAGGCCTGTAACGCCTTCAAGAAGAGCTTTGATCCTATGCGTGATCGGCAGGGTTACGTGGTCTCTGACGACTACCCCGATGGCAGGCAACTGCTATGGTTCTATCCTTACTCGCAGAGATACTCGGATCATATCGAACGGGGTGATGATTGGATTTATAGCAAGGTGACTGACGAAGGCGATGCAGTTATAAGAACCTGCAAGCTTGACAAGGTCGCAGTGCTGACTATCCGTTTTCAGGGGCGCGCACTGGCACTTGCCAGCAACGCAGGAAACCTGCGTCTCGCCCTGATGGCCTTGGGTACCCAAGTAGCGATGGGTAACTGCAGTAAGACAGACGCCCACATTGCCCTTGTCGATGCGCTGCTATTGGATGAAGACCAAGCCATTTATTATCTGAATATAGTCACTAACTACTTGGAGAACGGTAATTTTTCCGATCTGGAAAAGATCGAGCGCTTGATGGCTGCGGCGCTGGAGCGAGCTCATGTGAGTCCACAGGTTGCCGCTGACGTCATCGCCACAGTGACGCCTTGATTCAGGCCTGTTCCGTCAGTGCGTTGGCCGGATCTCCTGCCAGGCGTCGGCTACTCGATTCGCCAAGGCCTGGAGCGTGGAGTCGTTCATGATCGTCGTATCCCCCGGCTGTTGCGCGATTCCTGACTCCGAGCTGTGTGGATTCACCAGCTGAGAATTCGGGCGTTTGATGTGCCATATTTTGCCGTTATGGCTACGCAGGTAACTGGCTTCGTTCTCGAAGCGAATATCCTTGATGATGATGGTATGGACGTGGGCCGGTAGGGGCGCAAGCGGACGTGGTGCCACTGTGGGCAGGGTAGCGCGTTTACTTGAGTAGCCCGGGTATAGCAAGTGAGCCTTCCGGGATAGCAGCTCGACGATTTCTTGCGGGCGCACACCCCAATAGGCGTCGAGCTGGATCGAGCATTGCTCGTCCCACACCTGGGCACTGGTGAAGCCGAAAAACGCCTGTGCTGCCAGTCTGAAGGGGGCGTCAATGCTCTCAAGCGTCGTAATGTTGGCCGGCTCAGATGATTCAATCGGCGGGTTGATCGCCAGTTCCGCTCGCTTCAGCCAGTGATCGGCATTGAACTCACGCATCCATTCTGTGCCCACTTGTTGGAAGAGCTCACGGGGAGAGCGCCCCCACAAAGGGATCGTCTGTTCTTTCAGGGCGTCGGACCATGCTTGCTCGTCCGTCAGTCCCCACAGCACCTGGCAGCCCATTTTCAGCGGATCGGCCAAGGCATAGGCTGCGACACCTGGATTATTGAGCAGGATGGCGGCAACAGTGTCCTTGCCTGATCGGGCGGGGGCGGCCAGGCCGATGATTGTCCTCACGGGGTCTCCGGTATGTTTGAGCAGGCGGAAGCGTTAGAATGCGCGATTTAAGGGCGATTTTAGTTTGCCGGGCCGCATGATTGCAAAGATTCGAGCCTGCCTGCGTGGGCACATTCGTAACGCTGAGAGAGGTCTGTATGGCTGATGCCTACCCCTGGCAGCAGGTGCTCTGGCAACAACTGGCCGGGCGCGCCCAGCATGCCCATGCCTACTTGCTGCATGGCCCCCAGGGCATCGGCAAGCGCGCCCTGGCCGAGCGTCTGATGGCACGGCTGCTGTGCCAGCAGCCGCAGGGCCTGGATGCCTGCGGCCAGTGCAAGTCGTGCCTGTTGCTCAAGGCCGGCAGCCACCCGGACAACTTCGTCCTGGAGCCGGAAGAGGCCGACAAGCCGATCAAGATCGACCAGGTGCGTGATCTAGTGTCGTTCGTGGTGCAGACTGCCCAGCAGGGCGGGCGCAAGGTGGTGTTGATCGAGCCGGTGGAGGCGATGAACATCAATGCCTCCAACGCCCTGCTCAAGAGCCTGGAGGAGCCTTCCGGCGATACCGTGCTGCTGCTGGTCAGCCACCAGCCCAGCCGCCTGCTGCCGACCATCAAGAGCCGCTGTCAGCAAGTCGCCTGCCCGCAGCCGAGCCTGGAGCAGAGCCGCGCCTGGCTGGCCGGCGCCCTTGTCGACAGCGGTGAGGAAGAGCGCGAGGAGCTGCTGACCCTGGCCGCCGGTTCACCGCTGATGGCCTTGAGCCTGCAGACCCAGGGCGTGCGCGAGCAGCGGGCGCTGGTGACCGAGGGGGTGAAGAAGCTGCTCAAGCAACAGCAGTCGCCCAGCCAACTGGCCGAGGCCTGGAACAGCGTGCCGTTGCTGCTGCTGTTCGACTGGTTCTGCGACTGGTCGCACCTGATCCTGCGCTACCAGTTGACCCAGGATGAGGAAGGATTAGGCTTGGCCGACATGCGCAAGGTGCTGCAGTACCTGGCGCAGAAAAGCCGCCAGGGCAAGGTGCTGGAGGTCCAGGCGTGGATCCTCGAGCAGCGCCAGAAGGTGCTGGGCAAGGCCAACCTCAACCGTGTACTGCTGCTCGAAGCCTTGCTCGCCCACTGGGTGCAGCTGCCGGGCATGCGCTGATTTCCACCGTTCATTCATGTGTGTCGTGTTCCCATGCTCGTAGATTCCCATTGCCACCTCGACCGTCTCGACCTGAGCGCCCACCAAGGCTCTCTCGACGCCGCCCTGCAGGCGGCCCGTGAACGCGGGGTAGGGCACTTCCTGTGCATCGGCGTGAGCGCCGAGAACGCCGGCGCGGTCAAGGCGCTGAGCGAGCGCTATGCCGACGTGGACTGCTCGGTGGGCGTGCACCCGCTCGACCTGGCGCCCGGCGAGACGCCGGCGCTGGAGTGGCTGTTGCGCGAACTGGCCCATCCGCATGTGGTGGCCATCGGCGAGACCGGGCTGGACTACCACTACGAGCCGGAGGCCGCCGAGCTGCAGCAGGCCTCGTTCCGCCTGCACCTGGAGGCCTCGCGGCAGACCGGCAAGCCAGTCATCGTGCACACCCGGGCGGCCCGCGAGGACACCCTGGCGCTGCTGCGCGAGGCCAACCTGCCCCAGGCCGGGGTGCTGCACTGCTTCACCGAGGACTGGCCGATGGCCAAGGCCGCGCTGGACCTGGGCTACTACATCTCGCTGTCCGGCATCGTCACCTTCCGCAATGCCGACGCCCTGCGCGAGGTGGCCCGGCAAGTGCCGGTGGATCGCCTGCTGGTGGAGACCGACTCGCCGTACCTGGCGCCGATCCCGCACCGCGGCAAGCCGAACCTGCCGCAGTACGTGCGGGAAGTGGCCGAGTATGTGGCGTCGTTGCGCGGGGTGAGCTACGAGCAATTGGCCGAGCAGACGACCAGCAACTTCAAGCGACTGTTCCCGCTGGCAAGGGTGGTCTGAGGTCGCTGCGCTGACACTATCGCGGGGCAAGCCCGCTCCCACGCAATGATAGCATTCGTGGGAGCGGGCTTGCCCCGCGATAGCGTTGGCCCAGTCAAACCTGAAGCCGCTTCCCCATACTCCCTGAACCGGGCAAAAAAAACCCGGGTTCTGGGGGGGGAATCCGGGTTAAGACCATTAGGAGTAAAACAAAGGCACACGGTCCCTGGGCACCTTTATCGGCGCGCCACTTGGGGGGATGCGCCGCGCCAACACTTCAAGTATTGGCCAGGATTGGCGCCCCGCCAGCGGTGATTGATCGTTTTTTAAACAGATTTGGAATACGTCTGCAGCCCCTTGCGCGCTCAATGCATGGCGATTTGCCGGACCTGTCGCAGTACTTCGTCGATCAGGCGGCGGTCGGTATAGAAATGTGGGGAAAACCGTACCCCAGGGCCGCGTACGGCGCACATCACTCCGTTACTGCTCAGGGTTCGATAAATGTCGGCGTTGGCATGGCCGTCCAGGCTGAAACTGACGATGCCGGCCCGCCGTGAAGGATCGCCCGGGCTGTGCAGCTGCGCACCAGGGATGGCCGTCAGCCCTTGATGCAGCTGCTCGACCCGCTGCTCCAGCTGTTCGGCGACCACCGTCATGCCGACATCCTCCAGCAGCGACAGGCTGGCCTCCAGCGCGCAGGCGCCGAGCATGTTCGGGCTGCCGCACTCGAAGCGCCGCGCACTGCGCGCCGGTTGCCACTGGCGGCGTTCGAAGTCGCCAAGGTGTTCGAGCATATGCCAACCATAGGCATGCAGCTTCAACTGCCGACGCAGCTCGCTACGGCAATAGAACACCCCCAACCCCTCGGGGCCGAGCATCCACTTGTGGCCGTCGGCCATGGCGAAGTCGCATTGGTAGTGCTGCACATCGAAGGGCAGGGCGCCGACCTGCTGGATCGCGTCGACGCAGAACAGCACGCCGCGCTGGCGACAGGCGGTGCCCAGGCGTGCGAGGTCCAGGCGCAGGCCGCTGGCGAACTGCACGGCGCTGACCGACATCAACCGCGTTCGCGGGCCGCAGACGGCGAGCAGCGCCGCTTCCGGATCGGCGCCGGCCAGGGTTGCCTCGACCACTTCGACCACTTCGACCCCGCGATCGGCCAGGGCCTCCCAGACTACGCGGTTGGAGGGGAACTCCTCGTCGCTGATGACGACCTGGTCGCCGGGCTGCCAGTCCAGGCCGAAGGCCACCAGCGACAGCGCCTGGGAGGTGTTGCCCACCAGGGCGATATCGCCGGTGCTGGGCGCATTCAGCAAGCGTGCCAGGCGTTCGCGCAGGCGGCGCTCGGTGGCCAGCCAGGCGGGATACTCGCGGGCCCCCAGGCGGACATTATCCTGGGCGAAGCGCGCCACGGCCTCGGCGGTGCGGCGCGGCCAGGGGGCGATCGCCGCGTGATTCAGGTAGCACAGGCCCGGCGCCTGCTCGAACTCATCAAGAAACACAGACATGGTTGGAAGATCCGTGCAATTTGCCGCCAGTTAGGCATAATAATCCGCTTCGATTGTCATCCCAGTCCTTCTTTATGCAGAAAGAACCTCGCAAGGTCCGTGAGTTTCGCCGTCGCGAACAAGAGATCCTCGACACGGCGCTCAAGCTGTTTCTCGAACAGGGTGAAGACAGCGTCACCGTCGAGATGATCGCCGACGCCGTCGGTATCGGCAAAGGCACGATCTACAAGCACTTCAAGTCCAAGGCGGAGATCTACCTGCGCCTGATGCTCGACTACGAGCGTGACCTGAATGAGCTGTTGCATTCGGCTGACGTCGACCGCGACAAGGAAGCCCTGTCGCGCGCCTACTTCGAGTTCCGCATGCGCGACCCGCAGCGCTACCGGCTGTTCGACCGCCTGGAAGAGAAGGTGGTCAAGGGCAATCAGGTGCCGGAAATGGTCGAGCAGCTGCACAGCATCCGCGCCTCCAACTTCGATCGCCTCACCCAGCTGATCAAGGGGCGCATCAGCGAGGGCAAGCTCGAGGACGTGCCGCCGTACTTCCACTACTGCGCGGCCTGGGCGCTGGTCCACGGCGCGGTGGCGCTGTACCACTCGCCGTTCTGGAGCAATGTGCTCGAGGATCAGGAAGGTTTCTTCCAGTTCCTCATGGACATCGGCGTGCGCATGGGCAACAAGCGCAAGCGCGACCCGGAAGCCGCGAACTAAAGCCGTTCAATGCCCACCCGCCGAGTTTTCGGCGGGCGCGTTGCATCCAGGCTTCGACGGGAGGGCTTGCAAAAACCTGATTTTTGAGTCAGTTTTGCCCGCCAGAATCTTCCACGCCGGAGTCATCCATGATCGTCGATCGTCAAGGCAGGCGCTTTCGCAACCTGCGCGTCAGCCTGACTGCTGCCTGCAACTATGCCTGCACCTACTGCGTGCCCGATGGCAAGCGCCTGGTGGCGGCGCAGGACGAGCTCACGGCGGATGCCCTGGCTCGGGGCGTGGCCTACCTGGTGGAGGCGGCCGGGGTCGAGCGGCTGCGCATCACCGGCGGCGAGCCGCTGGTCAGCCCGCGACTGCAAGCCTTTCTCGGCGCGGTGGCGGGCCTGGGGCTGGAAGACATCAGCCTGACCACCAACGGTCAGTTGCTCACCCGCAAGCTGCCGCTGCTGCGTGATGCCGGCATCCGCCGGCTCAACGTTTCCCTCGATACCCTCGACGCCAGTGCCTTCCGCCGGATCGCCCGGGGCGGTGACCTGGCCAGCGTCCTGACGGGCATGGAGCAGGCCAGTGCCGCGGGCATGGCGATAAAGGTCAACATGGTGCCCATGCGCGGGCAGAACCTTGATCAGGTGCTGCCGCTGCTCGACTATTGCCTCGAGCGCGGCTACGAGCTGCGCTTCATCGAGCTGATGCGCATGGGCCACCTGGCGCGCGACGGCAATGCCTTCCTGCAGCAGTTCGTCGGCCTTGAGCAACTGCTGGCGCTGATCGGCCAGTCGTACAGCTATGAGCAGGCGCCGCGCCCATTGGATGCCACGGCCCTGCGCTACCGCATTCCCGGCAAGGGCCATTTCGGCGTGATCGCCAACGAGAGCGTGCCGTTCTGCCGCACTTGTTCGCGCCTGCGCCTGTCGTCCACCGGCTGGCTGCATGGCTGTCTGTCGTCGAGTAACCGTCACTTTATCGGCGACCTGCTCGACAAGCCTCGCCATCAGGCGCTTCCGGCGCTGCAACGGCTGCTGGTCAAGGCCCTGGCGGACAAGCAGGATGTGGCGTTTTCCGGCGATGTGATGGTGATGAAGGTGATTGGCGGCTGACTCTGGCGCAAAAGCTGCATCCTGCGGCTATTCGCCGGTTTTTCGTCACCGGTTTCTGGAGGAAAGATGCGTAGCCTGGTCTTGCTGCTGGCGCTGATGGCGTTGGGCGGCTGCATGAATGTCAGCGATATGGGCGAAGGCGTCCGTTACCACATGAGTGATGCGGGCCTGCTGGACCACAGTGACACCACCCGTACCCTGTCGATCCGTCTGCAGCCGGACTCGTTCATCTTCATCGGCCAGGGCGCCTTCGTGCCGCCGGGCAAGGGGCCGGTGCCGCAGCAGAATGCGGTAGCCGAGGAGGCCTTCAAGAGCTTCGTCGAGTACTTCCCGCTGGTGCGCCGCGCCCAGGGCCCGCTGGGTCTGGAAGACGCGATCGCCGAGGCCCGCGCGGTAGGTGCCGACTATGTGCTGTACACCCGTTTCGCCCGCACCGACGACCGTATCGGCAACGGTGACGAGTGGTATGACGAGCAGGCTGTCGATCGCCTGGGCTGGGACCGTGGCGTGGTGCAGATGATGCTGATCGAGACCAGCACGCGTTACCTCATCGACACCGCGCGGATCAAGAGCCGTGGCGGTTTGTTGACGTTCCACGACAACACGCCACAGGATTTGCTTGCCGCGCCGATGCGCGAGTACGCTCGTAGCCTTCTGGGCATGAGCAACTGAGCGAGCGTGTCATGAGCGATTCCGGCAAGGCCAACGATCTGCTGGCGCAGATCCCCGCGCACAAGGGGCTGCCCCCGGTGCACCTGTGGAACCCGGATTTCTGCGGTGACATCGACATGCGAATCGCCCGGGACGGGACCTGGTACTACCTGGGGACGCCGATCGGGCGCAAGCCGATGGTGCGGTTGTTCTCTACCATCATTCGGCGTGACGGGGATGATTACTTCCTGGTTACGCCGGTGGAGAAGGTCGGGATCCGGGTCGATGATGCGCCGTTTGTTGCCGTGCTGCTGGATGTCGAGGGCAGTGGGGAGCAGCAGGTGTTGCGGTTTACCAGCAATGTCGACGAGCAGGTCGAGGCTGGGCCTGAGAATCCTCTGCGGGTCGAGCTTGATCCGGTTACCCAGGAGCCTTCTCCCTATGTGCTTATGCGCGGGAACCTGGAGGCGTTGATTCATCGCAATGTGTTCTATCAGTTGGTGGAACTGGCGGTGGCGCGGGAGATTGATGGGGAAGTTTGGCTTGGGGTTTGGAGTCGGGGTGAGTTTTATCCGATTGGGCGTAGTGTCTAGTACCTGTTTCTGAATCCCCGTTTCATTACAGATACAACAGCCCAGCAATCAACTCATATTTCTTGATCTTGATCTTGATCTTGATCTTGATCTTGATCTTGATCTTGATCTTGATCTTGATCTTGATCTTGATCTTGATCTTGATCTTGCTTCTAAGCGCGCGATAGTTCAGGCACCGCCAATTGCGACTTCAGGAGGCCGAACGCAGGGCTTGCGGAGGGAGGTGACGGGCATGGATGCCCGTCAAGCGCTGCGCCCCAGGATGGGGCGTTCAGCGCGGTCCTCCCGGGAGCAAGACCGGAGTGAGGGGACCCCGGAGCGAAGCGTAGGGGCCGGATGAATGGAGCGAGGATTTTTTGGTTCCTTTTTGATCCTTCAAAAAGGGACCCGCCGTTGAACTGACCCCCGAAAGTTGGACGCCTGACTCCAACCGGAGGGTGTTCCATGACGAAATACAATCTAGCGCTCAAGCAAGCACTCATCGAAGAGTGCCTTTCTGCACGGAGTGTTCATGAGGTAGCACTGAAGCATAGCCTGAGTCCATCGTTGCTACGCCGTTGGATAAAGGGCTATGAGCAACACGGCGCAGCAGGTCTGACTACCAAGTACAGCCACTACGACGCCCAGTTCAAGTTGAAGGTTTTGCAGTGCATCGAGCAAGGCGGACTGTCAGCCCAGCAAGCCTGCATACAGTTTGATATCCGAGGTCCGAGTAGCATCAGGCAGTGGAAAAGGCTGTACGATGAAGGCGGAGTAGAAGCACTTCACCCGCATCGTGCCCGAGAATCCCGAATGCCCCGCAAAGCATCAAAACAACCCAGCATAAGCCCGGCTACCCCTGCAGATACCGAGCTGACACCTGAGCAGATGCTCGAAGAGCTGGAGTATCTGCGTGCGGAGAATGCCTATCTAAAAAAGCTCGATGCCTTGATCCAAGCGGACCCCAGCACTGCGCAATCAAGAAAGCGCAGACCGTCCAAGGATTGAGGCATGAGCATCGGCTAGCTCTGCTTTTACGCGCGGCAGGGCTGGCACGCAGCACCTTCTATTACCAAAGCAAAGCGTTGGTGACCGACAAGCATGCGGTTCTCAAAGAGCGCATCAATAGCCTCTATCACAAGCACAAGGGGCGGTACGGCTATCGCCGCATCACCGCAGTGCTTGAGCGGCACGGCGAAGTGATCAATCACAAGAAGGTGCAGCGGTTGATGCAGTTGATGAATCTGAAATCCCTGGTAAAAGTGAAGAAATATCGCTCCTACCGAGGTTCCGAAGGGCTTGTTGCATCTGATCTGCTCAAGCGTGAATTCAAGGCGGAAGCCCCTAATCAGAAATGGGTAACCGATGTGACTGAGTTTAAGGTGAAAGGGCAGAAGCTGTATCTTTCACCTGTGATGGACCTGTACAACGGCGAAATTCTTGCCTATCAGATCAATCCGCGCCCTGAGTTCAAGATGGTATCGACGATGTTGGAGCAAGCTTTCGAGCGGCTGAGCCCAGATGACAAACCGATATTGCACTCCGATCAAGGTTGGCAATATCGACAGCCTGCTTATCGACATATGCTGGGCGGAAAGGAAATCCAGCAGAGCATGTCGCGTAAGGGCAACTGCCTGGACAATGCCGCGATGGAAAGCTTTTTCGGTACACTCAAGAGCGAGTTTTTCTATCTGGAATCGTTTGACAGTGTTGAGCAACTGGCATCAGGGCTAGAGGACTACATCGCCTACTACAATCAAGAACGTATAAGTCTAAGACTGAATGGCTTGAGCCCGGTACAATTTCGGACTCAAGCGCTGAACCCATAGCGTACCCCGTCCAACTTTCGGGGGTCAGTTCACGTAAGGGCGGAAAGGTGACTTTGCGTCACCATCGCAAATGAATGCGCATATAACTTTCAAAACACATGACTCTAAAAGTCAAAGTCAAAGTCAAAGTCAAAGTCAAAGTCAAATGCGAACGGCGTGGGTTTTTACAGGTGTAAGCGCATTCATTAGCTATAATGACGCACAGTCACCCTTTCGCCCCCCGGCGAGTCACTTTTTGTCAAACGCCCGGAGCGCCGGCCGGACAAAAGTAACCAAAAAACGCTGCGCTCCATTCATCCGGCCCTGCGCTACGCTCCGGGTCCCCTCACTCCGGCCTTGCTCCCGGGAGGACCGCGCTGTAGGGCCCATCCTGGGCCCCAGCGCTTGACGGGCATCCATGCCCGTCACCTCCCTCCGCAAGGCCTGCGTTCGGCCTCCTGAAGTCGCGAAGGTACGGGCGGCGCCTGGGCTGACGTAGCTGTCGCTAGTTGGGTATGGCGCTAAACTTTTGATCGGCAACGGCAACGGCAACGGCAACGGCAACGGCAACGGCAACGGCAACGGCAACGGCAACGGCAACGGCAACGGCAACGGCCAAAACGATAAACTGGCAATCGGCCTCCAGTTTTTTCCGCGAATTGGCCATTTGCCCCTCACCACCCTGGGCTTAACCTGCAGGCAGATACCCCTCAGGAGAAACCCCATGCGATCCATCCGTCTGCCCATTGCCCTACTGACGTTAGGCCTGCTCGCCCCGTTGTCACCCACCTGGGCCCACGGCGAGAATCCCGACCAGGTCAAGATTCTCCAGGAGCAACTCCCCACCAACGCCCCCGGCAAGAAAGCCGTGATGCTCACGGTCAGCTATGGCCCCGGCCAGGCGTCGCCCGCCCACCAGCATCCGGGAGCGGTCATGGCTTATGTATTGGACGGGGCGGTGACCTCCAAGCTCAATGACGAACCGGAGAAAACCTACAAGGCCGGCGAGTTCTGGTACGAGGCGCCGGGCACCGTGCACAGCGTGTCGCGCAATGCCAGCAAGACCGAGCCAGCAAAGTTGCTGGTCTGGAGCCTGGTGGACGAGGGGCGGCCAGTGACCGAGCCCCTGTCCCAATGATTGACCGAGGGGCTTACAGCGCGCCCTTCGCAGCCTGGATCAGGGCGTCGTCCAGCACCTGGCTGGGGGCGACCTGGACGCTCTGGGTGTAGAAGGGCGGCAGCTTCTGCGCCAACTGCGCCACGGCCTGCGGCGTCACACCCGGGTGCAGCAGCACGTATTGCAGATTGGACGGGAACGACTGCGGCACAGGCCCCTCCATGGTCGAGCCGTACGCACCGAAGGTCATCACTGCCTCACTGGTGCGCGGATCGGGGATGTACAGGAAGACGAACGTGCCGTACTTGGGATGGGTGAGGTATTGCTGCGCCTCGGCGCGGACCTGTGGGTCGTTGCTGTTCATCAACTGCCAGCGCATCAGGGCATAGCGGCGCGTGGTTTCCATGAACGCCGTGCGGATGGGCGACTGCTTTTCCTGGCCGCCAAGGCAGGCCAGCAGGTTACCGAACGGATCCAGCAAGGCCACGGCATTCATCGTATCGGCATGGCGCGCGGTTTCCGTCAGGGGCTTGGCCAAGGCAGCACCTGGCATGCGCGGGTCGTCGAACTTGACCGTCAATGCCCATGGGCTGAGTTCGGTCAATGCCTTGCGCACCGCGCTGTTGGCCGGCAGCGATGCCGGGTTTTTCAGCTTGTCAGGCGCCAGGCCACTGTTGTTGCTCGCATCGCGTACCGTGTTGACGCTGGCGTCGAAGATCGAGCCGGTCAGGCTGAATACCCGCGCGTCGATGGTCTCCTTCGCAAAGACGGGGCCTGTCGAGCCTTGGTACTGCCGATCGATAGGCTTGTCTACCGCGTAGTAGCCCCAAGTCTGCTGGGCTTTCTGGCGGACTTCCGGCGGCAGGGTCGGGAAGTCGAACTGGCTGTTGTAGTTGACCCCGGCATAGGTGTCTATGGCGCTGACCGCCACATTGAAGCCTGCGGTCAGCAGCGAGCCTGCGCACATCGCGCAGGGATCCAGGGTGGTCACCACGGTGAGCGCGCTGGGCGGCGGCAGGTTCAGGGCCTGGCGATTGTCGTAGTACCACTGCACCAGTTGGCGTTCGCCGTGGGCTGTCGGGTCATGGGGCAGGAACGGGGGTTGTGCGGTGCTGTCGGGGTAGGGCATCAGCACATTGTTGTGCATGGCCTTCAACACCTTGCCGGTGGCATTCTCGATGATGCAGCCGCCTACCGCGAACGTCTTCTGCTGCGCGGCGAGGATGGATTGATCGGCGACCACTTCCACGGCTTGCTGGGCATTGCGAACGGTGTCCATGTTGACTCCCTGTCGTTGCTGCGCGAGGTGCGCAGGCAGACGATAGTCCAGGGCAGTCGGAAAACAAGCGGCAGATCCTGAAAAGAAAAAACCTCCAGTGCTTGCGCATCTGGAGGTTTTCAGTGTTTGGCTCCGCGACCTGGACTCGAACCAGGGACCCAATGATTAACAGTCATTTGCTCTACCGACTGAGCTATCGCGGAATCTGCGCTTATCTTACCGACTGCCCGGGGGAAGTCAAGCTTCCCCCAAGACAATCAAGCAGTTACAGCACTTCGACGATGGCCTTGGTGACCACGTGAATGTTGCTCTGGTTCAGCGCGGCGACCGCGATGCGGCCGGTGTCCAGGGCGTAGATGCCGAAATCGTTCTTCAGGCGCGCCACTTGCTCCACGGTCAGGCCCGAGTAGGAGAACATGCCGCACTGGCGACCGACGAAGCTGAAGTCGCGCTTGGCGCCGTATTCGGCCAGCAGCTCGACCATCTGCTTGCGCATGCCATGGATGCGCTCGCGCATCTCGGCCAGCTCGGTTTCCCACATCTGGCGCAGCTCGGGGCTGTTGAGCACGGCGGCGACGATGCTGGCGCCGTGGGTCGGCGGGTTGGAGTAGGTGGTGCGGATCACACGCTTGACCTGCGACAGCACGCGGGTGCTCTCGTCTTTCGAGGCGGTGACGATCGACAGCGCGCCGACGCGCTCGCCGTACAGCGAGAACGACTTGGAGAACGAGCTGGAAACGAAGAACTCAAGGCCCGATTCGGCGAACAGGCGCACGGCGAAGGCGTCTTCGTCGATGCCGGCACCGAAGCCCTGGTAGGCCATGTCCAGGAACGGGATGTGGCCCTTGGCCTTGACCACTTCCAGGACGTTCTTCCAGTCGTCCAGCGACAGGTCGACACCGGTCGGGTTGTGGCAGCAGGCGTGCAGGACGATGACCGAGCCGGCCGGCAGTTTGTTCAGGTCCTCGAGCATGCCGGTGCGGTTGACGTCGTGGCTGGCGGCATCGTAGTAACGGTAGGTCTGTACCGGGAAGCCGGCGCTCTCGAACAGGGCGCGGTGGTTTTCCCAGCTCGGGTCGCTGATTGCGACCACGGCACCCGGCTGCAGGCGCTTGAGGAAGTCGGCGCCGATCTTCAGCGCGCCGGTGCCGCCCACGGCCTGCACGGTGACCACGCGACCGGCGGCCAGCAGCGGCGACTCGGCGCCGAAGATCAGCTTCTGCACGGCCTGGTCGTACTGGGCGATGCCGTCGATCGGCAGGTAGCCGCGGGAAGCGTGCTGGGCGGCACGGGCAGTCTCGGCCTCGATCACCGCGCGCAGCAGCGGGATGCGGCCTTCCTCATTGCAGTACACGCCCACGCCCAGGTTCACCTTGTCGGTGCGTGGGTCGGCGTTGAATGCTTCGTTGAGGCCCAGGATAGGGTCGCGGGGTGCCAGCTCGACAGCGGAAAACAGGCTCATTGTTACCTTGGCTCTGATAGGAGAGTGATAGGGGTCGCCACGCTCCAGCCGAAGGCACTGAAGCGGTGCGCAAACGGGGAGTCAGTATAGTGATACCGACCGGTCACTGCGACAGTCTGGCGCAGCTTTTCCGGCTGTTTGCGCAAATATTTTTCGACCATTGGTCGAATTGCCCGGTCCATTGACATGAACGTTCACAGGTCGGGCTTGAATCCGGCGCCCAGGGGGCGCATTTGGGTATAGACTACTGGCTAAATTTACAGTTGCCGCGACATCCACGAGGTCCGTCATGTCCGAGTTCCAGCTCGTCACCCGATTCCAGCCGGCCGGCGACCAGCCCGAGGCCATCCGCCAGATGGTCGAGGGCATCGACGCGGGCCTGTCGCACCAGACCCTGCTCGGGGTGACCGGCTCGGGCAAGACCTTCAGCATTGCCAACGTCATCCAGCAGGTGCAGCGCCCGACCATGGTGCTGGCGCCGAACAAGACCCTGGCGGCGCAGTTGTACGGCGAGTTCAAGGCGTTCTTCCCGAACAACGCGGTGGAGTACTTCGTCTCCTACTACGACTACTACCAGCCCGAAGCCTACGTGCCGTCGTCGGACACCTTCATCGAGAAGGACGCGTCGATCAACGACCACATCGAGCAGATGCGCCTGTCGGCGACCAAGGCGCTGCTGGAGCGACGCGACGCGATCATCGTCACCACCGTGTCGTGCATCTACGGTCTGGGCAGCCCCGAGACGTACCTGAAGATGGTCCTGCACGTCGATCGCGGCGACAAGCTCGACCAGCGCGCCCTGCTGCGGCGCCTGGCCGACCTGCAGTACACCCGCAACGAGATGGACTTCGCCCGTGCCACCTTCCGTGTGCGCGGCGACGTGATCGACATCTTCCCGGCCGAATCGGACCTGGAGGCGATCCGCATCGAGCTGTTCGACGACGAGGTGGAGAACATCGCCGCCTTCGACCCGCTCACCGGCGAGGTGATCCGCAAGCTGCCGCGGTTCACCTTCTATCCCAAGAGCCACTACGTGACCCCGCGGGAAACCCTGGTCGAGGCCGTGGACGGGATCAAGGAGGAGCTCAAGGAGCGCCTCGAGTACCTGAATTCGCACAACAAGCTGGTGGAGGCCCAGCGCCTGGAGCAGCGCACCCGTTTCGACCTGGAGATGATCCTCGAACTGGGCTACTGCAACGGCATCGAGAACTACTCGCGCTACCTCTCCGGGCGCCCGGCCGGCGCGCCGCCGCCCACGCTCTACGACTACCTGCCGGATGACGCGCTGCTGGTGATCGACGAATCCCACGTCAGCGTTCCCCAGGTCGGCGCCATGTACAAGGGCGACCGCTCGCGCAAGGAAACCCTGGTGGAGTACGGCTTCCGCCTGCCGTCGGCACTGGACAACCGGCCGATGCGTTTTGATGAATGGGAGGCGGTCAGCCCGCAGACCATCTTCGTTTCCGCCACGCCCGGCCCCTACGAGGCCGAGCACGCCGGGCGGGTGGTGGAGCAGGTGGTGCGGCCGACCGGCCTGGTCGATCCGCAGGTCGAGGTGCGCCCGGCATTGACCCAGGTGGACGACCTGCTGTCGGAGATCGGCAAGCGCGTGGCCATGGGCGAGCGGGTGCTGGCCACCACGCTCACCAAACGCATGGCCGAGGACCTCACCGACTACCTGGCCGACCACGACGTGCGGGTGCGCTACCTGCACTCGGACATCGACACCGTCGAGCGGGTCGAGATCATCCGCGACCTGCGCCTGGGCACCTTCGACGTGCTGGTGGGGATCAACCTGCTGCGCGAGGGCCTGGACATGCCCGAGGTGTCGCTGGTGGCGATCCTCGATGCCGACAAGGAAGGTTTCCTGCGTTCCGAGCGCTCGCTGATCCAGACCATCGGCCGTGCCGCGCGCAACCTCAATGGCAAGGCGATTCTCTACGCCGACAACATCACCGGCTCCATGCAGCGGGCCATCGACGAGACCGAGCGGCGCCGGGCCAAGCAGGTGGCGTTCAACGAAGCCAATGGCATCGTGCCCAAGGGCGTGGTCAAGGACATCACCGACATCATGGAAGGCGCCACGGTGCCTGGAGCGCGGAGCAAGAAGCGCAAGGGCATGGCCAAGGCGGCGGAGGAGGCCGAGCGCTACGAGGCCGAGCTGCAGACCCCGGCGCAGATCACCAAGCGCATCAAGCAGCTGGAAGAAAAGATGTTCCAGTTCGCCCGCGACCTGGAGTTCGAGGCCGCCGCGCAGTTGCGCGACGAGATCGGCAAGCTGCGCGAGCGCCTGCTGACCAGTTGAGCAGTGTCTATCAGTAACGGCCTCTTCGCGGGTAAACCCGCTCCCACAGGTTCAGCGTCAACGCGAATCCTGTGGGAGCGGGTTTACCCGCGAAGAGGCCGGCAGCCGCACGACAGATTCTGTTTGTGAACTGTGTCAGTGCGCCTCACCCGCCTTCAACCCCTGCGGCAACGTGCGCGTCAGCAACACCGCCAGCGTGCTCACCGCCAGCCCGATCCCGACAAAATGGAAGGCATCGTTATAGGCCATGATCAAGGCCTGCTGGTGGGTAATCTCGGACAGCTTGCCCAGCGCCGCGTTATCGCTGCCCAGCCGCTCTGCCAGCTGCGCCAGTCGCTCCGCCACCTGGGGGTTGCTCGGCACCACCGCCTCGCGCAGGTAGTCGAAGTATTCCTTGGTTCGTGCATCCAGCAGCGTCGCCAGCAAGGCAATGCCGATGGCGCCGCCCAGGTTGCGCAGGATATTGAACAGGCTCGACGCCGAGCCCGCGTCCTGGGGCTGGATGTAGGCCGTGGCAATCAGCGAGATGGTCACCATGATCATCGGCTGGCCAAGGGCGCGGATTACCTGGATCTGATTGAACTGCGGGCCGGCGAAGTCCGGGTTGAGCACCCCGGAGCCGAAGCTGGCCGCGCCGAACAGGCAAAAGCCCAGGGCGCACAGCACCTTGGGCGGGATCACCTTCATCAACTGCGGCACCAGCGGGATCAGGAACAGCTGCGGCACGCCCATCCACATGATCACCTCGCCGATCTGCAGGGCGTTGTAGCCCTGGATCTGCGCAAGGTATAGCGGCAGCAGGTAGATCGACCCGTACAGGCCGACGCCCATGCCCAGGCTGGCGATGCTCGACAGGCCAAAGTTGCGGTTGCCGAGGATGCGCAGGTTGATCAGCGGGTGCGGGCGGGAGAACTGCAGGATCACGAACAGGATCAGGCTGAGCAGGGCGACGCTGCCGAGGCTTACGATCAGGTTCGATTCCAGCCAGTCCTTGCGATGCCCCTCCTCGAGAAACACCTGCAGGCAGCCCAGGCCCAGGCCGAGGGTGACGATACCGGCGTAGTCGGTGCTCTTGAGCAGTTCCCAATGTGCTTCCTTCTTCTCCAGCCCGTACAGCAGGCCGGCGATCATCACCAGCCCCGGCGGGATGTTGATGTAGAAGATGTATTCCCAGCCCCAGTTCTCGGTCAGCCAGCCGCCCAGGGTCGGGCCGATGGAGGGGGCGAAGGTGGCGGTCATGGCGAACATGGCCATGCCCTTGGCGCGGTGGTGTTCGGGCAGCTTGATCAGGGTCAGGGTGAACGCCAGCGGGATCAGCGCGCCGCCGGTGAAGCCTTGCAGGGCGCGGAACACGATCATGCTCTCGAGGTTCCAGGCCATCGAGCACAGCAGCGACGACACCAGGAAGCCCAGCGACACCCACACCGCCAGGCGCCGGGCTGAGAGTAGCTGCACCAGCCAGGCGGTCAGCGGGATCATGATGATCTCGGCCACCAGGTAGGAGGTGGAGATCCACGAGCCTTCCTCCAGGGTCGCCGACAGCGCGCCCTGGATGTCCTTGAGCGAAGAGTTGGTGATCTGGATGTCCAGCACCGCCATGAAGGCGCCGAGCATCACGCTCATCACCGCGATCCAGTCGCGCCGGGTCGGCTCCGCGGTGGGGCGCAGCAGCGGGTCACCGGCCATCCGCATCCCCATCGCGCAGGTCGACCGTGGCAGTGACCGACATGCCTGGGCGGATGCGTCCATGCAACGGGTTGTCGGCGGCGAAGGTCAGCTTGACCGGAATGCGCTGCACCACCTTGGTGAAGTTGCCGGTGGCGTTGTCCGGCGGCAACAGGCTGAACTGCGCGCCGGAAGCGGCGAACAGGCTGTTCACGCGGCCTTCGATCGGGGTGTCGGGGTAGCTGTCGAACAGCAGTTCGGCACGCTGGCCGGGGTGCATCCGGCCGATCTGGGTTTCCTTGAAGTTGGCCTGCACCCAGATGTCCTCGTCGGGGACGATCGACAGCAGGTAGGCGCCGGCCTGGACCACCTGGCCGTTGCGGGCGCTGCGCTGGCCGATGGTGCCGCTGATCGGCGCGTGGATCGCGCAACGGGTCAGGTTCAGCTCGGCCTGGGCCAGGTCGGCGCGGGCATTGGCGATCTGCGCGTCGAGGCGCTTGAGTTCGGCGTTCAGGGCGTCGACCTGCTGGCGCTGGCCCTTGAGGTCGGCCTGGGCCTTGTCCACCTGGGAACGGGCGACATGGCTTTCCGCCGACAGGGTGGTGACCCGCTCTTCGGAGACGAAGCCTGGCTTGCGCAGGGCCTGAGCGCGGTTGAGGTCCAGTTGCGAGCGGTCGAGGGTGGCCTGGCTGGCGGCGACCTGGGCCTGGCCGGCCGCGATCAGGCTGCCTTGCTGGGTCAGGCGGCTGCGCGCCTGGGCCAGTTCCGCCTCGCGGGTGGCCAGGGCGGCGCGGGCGCGCTCGACGGCCAGTTCGAAGTCGGCGACTTCCAGGCGCACCAAAAGGTCGCCCTTGCGCACGTGCTGGTTGTCCTCGACCCGCACCTCGTCGATACGCGCGCCCAGCTGGCTGGAGATACGGGTGATCTCGCCCTGCACATAGGCGTTGTCGGTGGTCTCGAAGAAGCGCCCCTTGAAGTACCAGTGGGCCAGGAAGGCGAGGCCGACCAGCAGCACCAGGGAGAGGAAGACCAGCAGGCGACGTTTGAGTGGAGTGGGCATGGGAGACTGTCATTGCGAAAATGTAAGCAAATATAACAGCGCTCGACGGGACGCTCACAAGTGACGATCGCGCCATTGCTGGAGCCCGGTGCCCGCTCCCTGCTAACATTCCGCCTTTGTTTCTCTTTGTCCGAGACTCTCCATGACCACCGTTCGTACGCGCATCGCGCCATCGCCCACCGGCGACCCCCATGTCGGCACCGCCTACATCGCCCTGTTCAACTACTGCTTCGCCAAGCAGCACGGCGGTGAGTTCATCCTGCGGATCGAAGACACCGACCAGTTGCGCTCCACCCGCGAGTCCGAGCAGCAGATCTTCGACGCCCTGCGCTGGCTCGGCATCGAATGGAACGAAGGCCCGGATGTCGGCGGCCCGCACGGTCCGTACCGGCAGAGCGAGCGTGGCGAGATCTATGCCAAGTACGCCAAGCAGCTGGTCGACGCCGGCCACGCCTTCTACTGCTTCTGCACCGCCGAAGAGCTGGAGCAGATGCGTGCCGAGCAGATGGCCCGCGGCGAAACCCCGCGCTACGATGGCCGCGCCCTGCTGCTGAGCGACGAGGAAGTGCAGCGCCGCCTGGCCGCTGGCGAGCCGCACGTGATCCGCATGAAGGTGCCGAGCGAAGGCGTCTGCGTGGTGCCGGACATGCTCCGTGGCGACGTCGAGATCCCGTGGGACCGCATGGACATGCAGGTATTGATGAAGAACGACGGCTTGCCGACGTACTTCCTGGCCAACGTGGTCGACGATCACCTGATGGGCATCACCCACGTGCTGCGCGGCGAAGAGTGGCTGCCGTCGGCGCCCAAGCTGATCAAGCTGTATGAGTACTTCGGCTGGGAACAGCCCAAGCTGTGCTACATGCCGCTGCTGCGCAACCCCGACAAGAGCAAGCTGTCCAAGCGCAAGAACCCGACCTCGGTGACCTTCTACGAGCGCATGGGCTTCATGCCCGAAGCGATGCTCAACTACCTGGGCCGCATGGGCTGGTCGATGCCGGACGAGCGCGAGAAGTTCTCGCTGGCCGAGATGGTCGAGCACTTCGACCTGTCGCGCATCTCCCTGGGCGGTCCGATCTTCGACATCGAGAAGTTGTCGTGGCTGAACGGCCAGTGGCTGCGTGAGCTGCCGGTGGAAGAGTTCGCCGCGCGCGTGCAGAAGTGGGCGTTCAACAGCGACTACATGATGAAGATCGCCCCGCACGTGCAGGGCCGGGTCGAGACCTTCAGCCAGGTCGCCCCGCTGGGTGGCTTCTTCTTCGAAGGCGCGCTCAAGCTCGACGCCAAGCTGTTCGAGAGCAAGAAGCTGTCGGCCGACCAGGTACGCCAGGTGATGCAGCTGATCCTGTGGAAGCTGGAAAGCCTGCGTCAGTGGGAAAAGGACCGCATCACCGGCTGCATCCAGGCCGTGGTCGAGTCGCTGGAGTTCAAACTGCGCGATGCCATGCCGCTGATGTTCGCCGCCATCACCGGTCAGGCCAGCTCGGTGTCGGTGCTCGACGCCATGGAAATCCTCGGTCCCGATCTGACCCGCTACCGCCTGCGCCAGGCCATCGACCTGCTCGGTGGCGTGTCGAAGAAGGAAAACAAGGAGTGGGAGAAGCTGCTGGCGAACATCGCCTGATCCAGCTTTCACCGATTCTGTTGGAGCGGCCTTGTGCCGCGAAAGGGCCGCATGGCGGCCCCAGTGATTTATGCACTGATGCTGAAATCGAGGGACCGCTTTGCGGTCCTTTCGCGACACAAGGCCGCTCCTACAAGGGAACGGCGCTCTGATTCAGCAGGGCAGGGCGGTAAGTGATTGTTATCTGTGAAAAAAATTTTGAATATTTTCAAAAATTCGTTTGACAGCCCTGCAATCCGATCTTAATATGCGCCCCGTCCACAGCGATGAACGAAAACGAAACGCCAGGCACCCAGCCAGCGCTTCGGTTCAGAGCGACATTGTGGGGCTATAGCTCAGCTGGGAGAGCGCCTGCATGGCATGCAGGAGGTCAGCGGTTCGATCCCGCTTAGCTCCACCAAATTCCGACTGATGGCCAAGGCCGTCAGGCAAGACCGGTTCCAGCAAACGGGTCTTGAAGGTAAGAAGGTTCGTCCCCTTCGTCTAGTGGCCTAGGACACCGCCCTTTCACGGCGGTAACAGGGGTTCGAGTCCCCTAGGGGACGCCAGTTTCACACAAGCGATGTTTCACCATGTCGCTGGGCCGCGAGGCTAGAAATCCGGGGCTATAGCTCAGCTGGGAGAGCGCCTGCATGGCATGCAGGAGGTCAGCGGTTCGATCCCGCTTAGCTCCACCAATTTTGCCGCGATTCGCGAAAGCGGGTCGGCACGAAGGTTACGTCCCCTTCGTCTAGTGGCCTAGGACACCGCCCTTTCACGGCGGTAACAGGGGTTCGAGTCCCCTAGGGGACGCCACTTTTACCCGCGTTTGCGGGAGTTGAATGACTCATCATCCAGATCGGTGAGTCATTTGTTTTACTCGGGGCTATAGCTCAGCTGGGAGAGCGCCTGCATGGCATGCAGGAGGTCAGCGGTTCGATCCCGCTTAGCTCCACCAATTCGCCACGATTCGCAGCAGCGAGTCGGCACGAAGGTTAAAGTCCCCTTCGTCTAGTGGCCTAGGACACCGCCCTTTCACGGCGGTAACAGGGGTTCGAGTCCCCTAGGGGACGCCAATTTTTTACCTGCGTTTTGCAGGACTTATAAGGCTCATTCGATTATTGAATGGGCCTTTTGTTTTTTCGGCCTCCCGAAAACTGTCGCTGCGCCGATCAGTGGCCGCAGATTCCGCTTGCCAGAAAATATTATGAGCATAATATTATGGTCATAATGTTTTGAGGTGAGCCATGAGCGACAAGAAGAGCAAGACCCGCGAACGCATCCTCGATGCCGCCCGCAGCGCGCTGGTCCAGCAGGGGCCGGCCGAGCCGAGCGTCAGCCAGGTCATGGGCGCCGCGGGGCTGACAGTCGGCGGCTTCTATGCCCACTTCGACAGCAAGGACGAGCTCATGCTCGAGGCGTTCAGCCAGTTGCTCGGCGAACGCCGCGCCTTGCTCGCTCAGGTCGATCCCGCCCTTGACGGTGCCGGGCGTCGGGCCCTGGTCGCGGCCTTCTACCTGTCGCGCAAGCACCGAGATTCCGAGGTGCAGGCGTGTCCGATCCCCAATGCGCTGAGCGAGATGCAACGTCTGCCGGAGGCGTTTCGCAACGTGCTGGCCGAACACATCGAGCTGATGACCGCACAGATGGTCGATCGCCCCGAAGACATCGACAAGGCGCTGGCCGATTTCGCCCTGATGGTGGGTGGCCTGGCCGTGGCCCGTGCCCTGGGCGATGGCGAGCTGTCCGACCGTATCCTGCGCGCCGCCAAGTCGGCGGTGATCTGAGCAACCTGACCCTGGAGCAAGGCGATGACTACTTTGAGCTGGATTCGTGGCGTCAATGGCACCCTCGGCCACCTGGTCCCCGAGCATGTCGCCGGCAAGATGCGTCGTGCCTTCATGACGCCGCGCACCTTGCCGCCCAAATCCTGGGAGCTGCCGCTGCTGGCCCGCGCCGAGCGCATTACCCTGCGCTTCGGGCTGTCGGCGCTGCGCTGGGGGCAGGGACCGACGGTGTTGCTGATGCACGGCTGGGAAGGGCGTCCGACCCAGTTCGCGGCGCTGATCGAGCGGCTGGTCGACAGCGGCCACACCGTGGTGTCGCTGGAAGGGCCGGCCCATGGGCGCTCGCCCGGCGAGCAGGCGCATGTGGTGGCGTTTGCCCGGGCCTTGCTGGAGGCCGCCGCCGAGCTGCCGCCGTTGCGGGCAGTGATTGGCCACTCCATGGGCGGCGCCAGCCTGTTGTTGGCCCTGCAATGGGGGCTGCGCACCGATGCGGCGGTCAGCATCGCCGCGCCGGCACGCCTGCTTGGTGTGCTGCGCGGCTTCGCACGGCGCCTTGGCCTGCCGGCCCGGGCCAGGGCCGCGTTCATCCGCCAGGTGGAGCGGGATGTCGGCGTCCAGGTGGCGCGCCTGGATGTCAGTGGCTATCAGCTGGATGTGCCGGGCCTGGTAGTGCATGCCGAGGACGATCCGGTGGTGCCGGCCGGCGAGGCGCCGGTGATTCACCAGGCCTGGTTCGACAGCCGTTTGCTGCTGCTGGAAGAGGGTGGCCATCAGCGGGTGCTGGCCGACCCGCGCCTGGGCGAGGCGGTGATGGAACTGCTGGCGCGCTCCAGCCAGCGCGCGCGGCAAAGCGCCTGAGCATCCGTTACACTCTGCCCGGTCACTGAACACCAGGAGCGGGCATGAGTTGGGATCTGGCAACACCATTCATCATCGACCTACGCGTCGGCAGCGAGGACATCGACGGCCTCGGCCACGCCAACAACGCCGTCTATGTCACCTGGCTGGAGCGCTGTGCCTGGCGCCATTCCCAGCGCCTGGGGCTGGACCTGGCCGAGTATCGCCGGCTGGACCGGGCGATGGCCGTGGTTCGCCATGAAATCGACTACCTCGCCGCCGCCTATGAGGACGACGAGCTGCAGCTGGGCACCTGGATCGTCGACTGGGACCAGCGCCTGCGCATGACCCGACGCTTCCAGCTCAAGCGCCCGAGTGACGGCGTCACCTTGCTGCGGGCGCAGACCACCTTCGCCTGCATCGAGCTGTCCAGCGGCAAGCCCAAGCGCATGCCGGCGGAATTCCTCGATGGTTACGGTCCGGCGCTGACCGGCCGCTGAAGCGCGGCGGTTTTTTGCTAGACTGCCGCCTTTTGCGTGGCGAGACCCTGAAATGCAAATTGCCCTGGCCCCGATGGAGGGGCTGGTCGACAACATCCTGCGCGACGTCCTGACCCGGGTGGGCGGCATCGATTGGTGCGTCACCGAGTTCATCCGCGTCTGCGACCGCCTGCTGCCGGCGTCGTCGTTCGACAAGCTGGCGCCAGAGCTGCGCCAGGGCGCGCGCACCGCCGCCGGCGTGCCGATGCGTGTACAGCTGCTCGGCTCGGATCCTGTGTGCCTGGCTGAAAACGCGGCCCTGGCCTGCGAGCTGGGCGCGCCGGTCATCGACCTGAACTTCGGTTGCCCGGCCAAGACCGTCAACAAGTCCCGGGGCGGGGCGGTGCTGCTCAAGGAGCCCGAGCTGCTGCATGCGATCGTCCGCGAGGTGCGTCGCGCGGTGCCGGCGCATATTCCGGTGACCTCGAAGATGCGCCTGGGCTACGACAGCCCCGACGGCGCGTTGGACTGCGCCAGGGCGCTGGCCGAAGGCGGCTCGGCGCACCTGGTGGTGCATGCGCGGACCAAGGTCGAGGGCTACAAGCCGCCGGCCCACTGGGAGTGGGTGGCGCGGGTGCAGGATGTGGTCGCGGTGCCGGTGTTCGCCAATGGCGAGATCTGGACGGTCGATGATTGGCGGCGCTGCCGCGAGGTCAGTGGCGCCAGGGATATCATGCTGGGCCGTGGGCTGGTGTCGCGTCCGGACCTGGCCCTGCAGATCGCCGCGGCCCGCGATGGCGCCGAGTACCAGCCGATGAGCTGGGACGAGTTGCTGCCGCTGCTGCGCGAGTTCTGGCGCCAGGCCCAGGACAAGCTGTCGCCGCGCTACGCGCCGGGGCGGATGAAACAGTGGCTGGCGATGCTGACCCGTGGCTATCCCGAAGCGGTGGCGCTGTTCACCGAGTTGCGTCGGGAGGATGACTGCCAGCGGATCAGTGGCTTGCTGGGGATGGAGTTGCAGGCCGTCGAGGCTTGTGTCGCCTGAGCTGGCGCGATCGCGGGGCAAGTCCGCTCCCACGAAGCCATACCCAGTCGAAAATTTTTTCAGGCCAGCCCTTGAAAGCCTTTTGGCCGGACATATCTCTTGAGTACGCGATGCCGAAGTCGGGTCGCGTAGTGACTTTACTTGCTGAAATCTCAGGAGTTAATGACCATGACTACCGCTTTCTCTCTCGCACCGCTTTTCCGCAACTCCGTCGGTTTCGACCGTTTCAACGACCTGTTCGAAGCCGCCGCCCGTAACGAGGCTGGTAGCAGCTACCCGCCCTACAACGTGGAAAAGCATGGCGATGACCACTATCGCATCGTGGTTGCCGCAGCCGGCTTCCAGGAACAGGACCTCGACCTGCAGGTCGAAAAAGGCGTTCTGACCGTGACCGGCGGCAAGCGTGACAACACAGGCGAAGGCGTCACCTTCCTGCACCAGGGCATTGCCCAGCGCGCCTTCAAGCTGTCGTTCCGCCTGGCCGACCATATCGAAGTCAAGGGCGCGGGCCTGGCCAACGGCCTGCTCAGCATCGAGCTGCTGCGCATCGTGCCGGAAGAAGCCAAGGCCAAGCGCATCCCGATCAACGGCGAGAAGCCGGCGCTGAACTGAGTTCGGCGGGATGAAACAAAGGGCACCTTCGGGTGCCCTTTCTGCTTTGTGCTGGGGATGAATGCCCTTTGACTGGCGTGGGAGCGGGCTTGTCCCGCGATTGCAATGCTGGGTCTCATACCGCAATCGCGGGGCAAGCCCGCTCCCACGCCATGCGTGAACTGTTACCAGGTCAGTTCAGTAATCCGCCGGCGCCTCCAGCAGCATCTGGCGGAACTCCGGCAACGGTAGCGGCCGGCTGTGCAGGTAGCCCTGGTACAGGTGGCAACCCAGCCGCTCGAGGAATTCCAGCTGCTCGCTCAGCTCCACGCCCTCGGCAATCACCGCCAGTTCCAGGCTGCGGGCCATGGCGACGATGGCGCGGACGATCTCGGCGTCGTTGGGGTCGACCGGCGCGTCGCGCACGAAGGTCTGGTCGATCTTCAGCGCATCCACCGGCAGGCGCTTGAGGTAGGTGAGCGAGGAATACCCGGTGCCGAAGTCGTCCATGGCGAAGCTCACGCCGTAGCCCTTGAGCTCGCGCATCTTGCTGATGGTGTCCTCCAGGTTCTGGATGACGATGCCTTCGGTGATCTCCAGCGTCAGCATGCGCCGCGGCAGGCGGTAGTCGTCGAGGCTGCGCAGCACCCGCTCGACGAAGTCGTTCTGGCGGAACTGCCGCGGGCTGATGTTGACGCACAGGCTGAAGTCGTCGGCGTCGATCAGGCCGTCCGCGAGCATGCGCGCGCAGGCATCGCAGGCCTCGTCGAGGATCCAGCTGCCGACTTCGAGGATCAGGCCGCTTTCCTCCAGCACCTGGATGAACTGCGCCGGCGGTTGCTGGCCCAGTTGCGGGTGGTGCCAGCGCAGCAGCACCTCGGCGCCGACGATGCGGTTGTCGCGGGCATCGACCTGGGGCTGGAAGTGCAAGGCCAGTTCGCCCCGGGCCAGGGCCAGGCGCAGGTCGCTTTCCATGCGCAGGCGCTCGCTGGCGGCCTTCTGCATGGTGGTGTGGAACAGCTGGGTGGTGTTGCGGCCGGAGTCCTTGGCCCGGTACAGGGCGATGTCGGCGCGCTTGAGCAGGTCGGCGGGGGTGGCGCCATGGTCGGGAATCAGCGCCACGCCGATGCTCGGCGTCACCTGCAGGCGCTGGCCGTCCAGCGACATCGGCTCGGCCAGCAGCTCGCGCAGGGTGTCGGCCAGCTCGCGGACCCGGGTCTCGACCACCTCGCGGCTGCCCTCCAGGCCGCTGAGCAGCACCACGAACTCGTCGCCACCCAGGCGCGCCACGGTGTCCTCAAGGCGCACGCTGGCCTCGAGGCGGGCGGTGATGATCTTCAGCACCGTGTCGCCCACCGGATGGCCGAGGGAGTCGTTGATGTGCTTGAAGTGGTCGAGGTCGAGGAACAGCAGCGCGCCGCGCAGGTTGTGGCGCTTGAGCAGGGCGATCTGCTGGCTCAGGCGGTCCATCAGCAGGGCGCGGTTGGGCAGGTTGGTCAGCGGGTCGTGGTAGGCCAGGTGGCGGATCTGCGCCTGGGCGTTCTTCAGCAGGCTGACGTCGCGGGCGGTGAGCAGCAGGCAGTCGGTTTCGTTGAGGCTGATCGGCTCCACCGAGACTTCCACGGTGAGGATGTCGCCGCGCTTGTTGCGCCCGAGCATCTCGCGGTGATGCACGCGGCCGCGCTCGCGCAGTTCGTTGAGCAGGGCGGCGCGCTGTTTTTCGTCGGCCCAGATGCCGATCTCGTAGACCGTGCGCCCCACCACTTCCTCGGGGCTGTAGCCGGTCAGCCGGCTGAAGCCGTCGTTGACCTCCACGTAGCGCCCGCTCTGGCGTTCGGTGATGGTGATGGCGTCGGGGCTGGAGTGGAACGCCTTGGCGAATTTTTCCTCGCTGGCCTTGAGCGCCGCCTCGGCGCGTTGCTGCTGGGTGATGTCGCGCAGGGTGGTGACGCTGCAGGGCTGGCTGTCGACGCTGATCAGGCGACTGGAGATCACGCAGGTCAGCGGCGTGCCGTTGCGGTGGTTGACCACCACCGCCACGTTGCTCAGGGCCTGGTCGCGGATCACCCGCTCGATGCGCTGGGCGCGCTCGGCCGATTCGGCCCACAGGCCGATCTCCTCGGCGGTCTGGCCGAGGATCTGCTCCGGGTTCCAGCCGAAGGTCTGGCTGAAGGCCGGGTTGATCTCGATGAACTGGCCGGTGTCCTGGCGGGTCACGCAGATCGGGTCGGGGCTGACCTGGAACAGGCTGGCGAATTTTTCTTCCGAGGCGCTCAGGCGTTGTTCGCGCTCGACCTGGTCGGTGATGTCGAGCAGGGTGCCGGCCATGCGCAGCGGGTTGCCCTGGTCGTCGCGATATAGCCGGGCGCGGCTTTCGATATAGCGCGAGGCGCCGTTGTCCAGTTGCACGCGGTAGGTGATCTGGTAGTTGCCCGCCGGCCCCTCGCGCAGGCTGCGGTAGGCCTGGCGCATGGCGCTGCGCTCGTGTTCGGGCACGCCTTCGAAGAACGCCTCGAACGACTCGTGGAACGGTACCGGGTCCAGCCCGTGCAACTGGGCGGCGCGGGCCGAGCCGTAGAGCATGCCGCTGGGGATGTGCCAGTCCCAGGTGCCGAGCTGGGCCGAGTCCAGGGCCAGGTCGAGGCGCTCCTGGCTGTCCTTGAGCGCCTGTTCGGCGCGTTTGCGCTCGGTGGTGTCGACGAAGGTGCTGATCAGGTAGGTGACGCCTTCGAGTTCGATGCCCTGGGTGCAGAGGATGCCGTCGTGGATCTTGCCGCTGGTGGCACGGAACTGCACCTCCAGGGTGAACGGCCCGCTGCCGGCGCGGGTGGCGTCCATCACCAGGTGGCGCTGTTCGGGATTGACCCACAGGCCCAGCTCCAGGCTGGTCTTGCCGACCACCTGGGCGCCCGGCCAGCCGAACATGTGCTCGAAATGCTGGTTGACCTCGATGATCAGGCCGTCATGGCGGCGGGTCAGGAGGATGGCGTTGGGGCTGAGGTGGAACAGGGTGGCGAAGCGCTTTTCCGAGTTGATCAGCGCGGTTTCCCGCTCGCGCTGGCGGGTGATTTCGCGAATGACCCCGATCATCTGTGGCCGGCCATGGGGGTCGTGGGTCAGGCTGCCGTTGATCTCCAGCCAGTGCACGCTGCCATCGGGCCAGCGGATGCGGTGGCGCATGGCCTGCTCCACCGGCTCGCCGTTGACCACGGCCTGGAATGCCTGGCGGGTGCGGGCGCGGTCTTCCTCGGGAAGCAGGTCCAGGTAGTCGACGTCGTTGGGCAGCGGGCGCTGCGGATCGAAGCCGAACAGTGCCTGGGTGCCCCGTGACCAGCTCACCCGGCCACTCTCGATGTCCCACAGCCAGGCGCCCAGGCGCGCGCCGTTGAGCGCGGCCAGCAGCTGGGGAGCGTTCTGCCAGGCCAGCTCCGATTCCTGGGGATCGGCCGCAGGGATGCGTGGCAGGCGCGGAAAGCGGTTTGCTGATTTGGGCATCGGTACCAGACCTTTGGCGGAAAACGCGTCCTTGTGGATGTCATGCCGTACTGACGAGCGGTCAGGCGGACCCTGCATGGCTGTCGAGCAAGGCCATGAAGGCCCTGGCCGCGTTCGACAGCGTGCGTTCGGTATGCAGTATGTAGCCTAGCTGGCGTGACAGCTGTATGCCGGGCAGGGCGATGGGCGCCACCTGTTCATCGAGCATAGTACGTGGCAGCACGCTCCACGCCAGGCCGATCGACACCATCATCTTGATGGTTTCCAGGTAGTTGGTGCTCATGGCGATGTTCGGCACCAGGCCCTGGCTCTCGAACAGGCGCTGGACGATATGGTGGGTGAAGGTGTTGCCGCCGGGGAACACCGCCGGGTGGCGCGCCACGTCGGCCAGGCTGACCGCGCCGTTGCTGGCCAGCGGGTGCTCGGGCGAGGCGACGAAGTCCAGGGCGTCGTCCCACACCGGCACTGCCCGTACCAGGTGGTGCGGCTCGGGCGCCAGGGTGATCACGGCAATTTCGGCGCGGCCGTGCAGTACTTCGTCGTAGGCCGCCTCCGAGTCGAGGAACTGGATATCCAGGGCCACCGCCGGGTACTGGCGGGTGAAGGCACGCAGCAGCGGCGGCAGGCGGTGCAGGCCGATGTGATGGCTGGTGGCCAGTGTCAGGCGACCGCTCACCGCCCCGGTGAGGTTGGTCAGGGCGCGGCGGGTATCATCGAGTACGTTGAGGATTTGGTAGGCGCGGGGCAGCAGGGCGCGGCCGGCCTCGGTGAGGGTGACCTCGCGGCCCAGGCGGTCGAACAGGCGCACGTCCAGTTGCTGCTCAAGGCCGGCGATGCGTTTGCTGATGGCCGGCTGGGTCAGGTGCAGGCGTTCGCCCGCCCCGGAAAAACTGCCGGTTTCGGCGATGGCGATGAAGGCGCTGAGGTTGGCCAGGTCCATCTATTTGAATTCCTAATGGTTATGCAAAGCATGAAAATTATGAATTTGAGTTATTCAATCTATCGCCATAGCATCGTCCGTACAAGCCAAGGGGTCTTTGGCATAGAAAGACGCTGATGAGGAACAGTCTGATGGCTGGCAAAACGCTCTACGACAAACTCTGGGAAGCTCATGAGGTCAAGCGCCGCGATGACGGCTCGTCCTTGATCTACATCGACCGCCACATCATCCACGAAGTGACTTCGCCCCAGGCTTTCGAAGGCCTGCGCCTGGCCAGCCGCAAACCGTGGCGCATCGACGCCAACATCGCCACCCCCGACCATAACGTGCCGACCACGCCGGAGCGCAAGGGCGGTATCGAGGCCATCGTCGACCAGGTGTCGCGCCTTCAGGTGCAGACCCTCGATGAGAACTGTGACGAATATGGCATCGTCGAATTCAAGATGAATGACGAGCGTCAGGGTATCGTCCATGTCATCAGCCCGGAGCAGGGCGCGACCTTGCCGGGCATGACCGTGGTCTGCGGCGACTCGCACACCTCCACCCACGGTGCGTTCGGCGCCCTGGCCCATGGCATCGGCACCTCCGAGGTCGAGCACGTGCTCGCCACCCAGTGCCTGGTGGCCAAGAAAATGAAGAACATGCTGGTGCGCGTCGAGGGTGAGTTGCCCGCCGGCGTCACCGCCAAGGACATCGTCCTCGCCGTGATCGGCAAGATCGGCACCGCCGGCGGCAACGGCCACGCCATGGAGTTCGCCGGCAGCGCCATCCGCGAGCTGTCGATGGAAGGCCGCATGACCATCTGCAACATGTCCATCGAAGCCGGGGCCCGGGTAGGCCTGGTGGCTGTCGACGGCACTACCGTCGCCTATGTCGAAGGCCGTCCGTACGCGCCGAAGGGCGAGCAGTGGACGCAGGCCGTCGAGGCCTGGAAAGCCCTGGTGTCCGACGCCGATGCCGTATTCGATACCGTGGTCGAACTCGACGCCGCGCAGATCAAGCCGCAGGTCAGCTGGGGTACTTCGCCGGAGATGGTCCTGGCCGTCGACCAGCGCGTGCCGGACCCGGCCGCCGAGCCCGACCTGATCAAGCGCGGCTCGATCGAGCGCGCCCTCAAGTACATGGGTCTGGCCGCCAACCAGGCAATCACCGACATCAAGCTCGACCGCGTGTTCATCGGCTCGTGCACCAACTCGCGCATCGAAGACCTGCGCGCCGCGGCCGAGATCGCCAAGGGCCGCAAGGTCGCCGCCAATGTCAAGCAGGCGCTGGTAGTGCCGGGCTCGGGCCTGGTCAAGGCCCAGGCCGAGCGCGAAGGGTTGGACAAGATCTTCCTCGAGGCCGGTTTCGAGTGGCGTGAACCGGGCTGCTCGATGTGCCTGGCGATGAACCCGGACCGCCTGGAGAGCGGCGAGCACTGCGCGTCCACCTCAAACCGCAACTTCGAAGGCCGCCAGGGCGCCGGTGGTCGTACCCACCTGGTCAGCCCGGCCATGGCCGCCGCCGCCGCGGTGACCGGCCACTTCATCGATGTCCGCGAGTTGATCCAAGGGAGCGCAGCATGAAAGCCTTTACCCAGCACACCGGTCTTGTCGCGCCATTGGATCGTGCCAACGTCGACACCGACCAGATCATTCCCAAGCAGTTCCTCAAATCGATCAAGCGTACCGGCTTCGGCCCCAACCTGTTCGATGAGTGGCGCTACCTGGACGTCGGTCAGCCTTACCAGGACAACAGCAAGCGTCCGTTGAACCAGGATTTCGTGCTCAACCATGCGCGTTACCAGGGTGCCAGCGTGTTGCTGGCGCGGGAAAACTTCGGTTGCGGCTCGAGTCGCGAGCATGCCCCGTGGGCGCTTGACGAGTACGGTTTCCGTAGCGTGATCGCGCCGAGCTTCGCCGACATCTTCTTCAACAACAGCTTCAAGAACGGCCTGCTGCCGATCATTCTCGACGCTGCCGAGGTCGACGAGCTGTTCAAGCAGGTCGAGGCCACCCCGGGTTACCAGCTGACCATCGACCTCGAGGCCCAGGCCGTGACCCGTCCGGACGGCAAGGTACTGAAGTTCGAGATCGACGCGTTCCGCAAGCACTGCCTGCTCAACGGCCTGGACGATATCGGCCTGACCCTGCAGGACAGCGACGCGATCAAGGCGTTCGAGGGCAAGCACCGCGCCAGCCAGCCCTGGTTGTTCCGCGATTGATCGACGGCCTCATCGCCATGCGTGGGAGCGGGCTTGCCCTTCGATGAGGCCCATTGGACACTGAGTTTATCGGCGCGCCGACAGGGCGCGCCGCTTGATTGGATAGAGGAACGCATGAGCAAGCAGATTCTGATTCTCCCAGGTGATGGCATCGGTCCGGAAATCATGGCCGAGGCGGTCAAGGTGCTGGAGCTGGCCAACGACAAGTTCCAGCTCGGCTTCAGCCTCACTCACGACGTGATCGGCGGCGCGGCCATCGACAAGCACGGCGTGCCGCTGGCCGACGAGACCCTGGCGCGCGCGCGCCAGGCCGACGCCGTGCTGCTGGGCGCCGTGGGCGGCCCGAAGTGGGACAAGATCGAGCGTGACATCCGTCCGGAGCGCGGCCTGCTGAAGATCCGTTCGCAACTGGGCCTTTTCGCCAACCTGCGCCCGGCCATCCTCTATCCGCAACTGGCCGATGCCTCGTCGCTCAAGCCCGAGATCGTTTCCGGCCTGGACATCCTCATCGTCCGCGAGCTGACCGGCGGTATCTACTTCGGCGCGCCACGCGGCCAGCGCGAGCTGGAAGGCGGCGAGCGCCAGGCCTACGACACCCTGCCGTACAGCGAGAGCGAAGTGCGCCGCATCGCCCGTGTCGGCTTCGACATGGCCCGCGTGCGCGGCAAGAAACTGTGCTCGGTGGACAAGGCCAACGTCCTGGCGTCCAGCCAGCTGTGGCGCGAAGTGGTCGAAGAGGTGGCCAAGGACTACCCGGACGTCGAGCTGAGCCACATGTACGTGGACAACGCCGCCATGCAGCTGGTGCGCGCGCCCAAGCAGTTCGACGTGGTGGTGACCGACAACATGTTCGGCGACATCCTGTCGGATGAGGCTTCCATGCTCACCGGTTCCATCGGCATGCTGCCGTCGGCGTCGCTGGATGCCGACAACAAGGGCATGTACGAGCCGTGCCACGGTTCGGCGCCGGACATCGCCGGGCAGGACATCGCCAACCCGCTGGCGACCATTCTCTCGGTGTCGATGATGCTGCGCTACAGCTTCAACCAGACGGCCGCCGCCGAGGCGATCGAGCAGGCGGTGAGCCGGGTGCTGGACCAGGGCCTGCGCACCGGCGACATCTTCTCCGAGGGCTGCCGCAAGGTGGGTACGCAGGAAATGGGCGACGCAGTAGTCGCAGCGCTGCGGAATCTGTAATCTCTCTGGCCCGCCACCAAAAACTCCCGGTGGCGGCCCACTTTTAGCAAAGGTGTAGTTGCGATGAAACGTGTAGGTCTGATCGGTTGGCGTGGAATGGTCGGTTCCGTGCTCATGCAGCGGATGCTCGAAGAGCAGGACTTCGACCTGATCGAGCCAGTGTTCTTCACCACTTCCAACGTCGGTGGCCAAGGCCCGAACGTGGGCAAGGACACTGGCCCGCTCAAGGACGCCTACAGCATCGACGAGCTCAAGACCCTCGACGTGATCCTGACCTGCCAGGGCGGCGACTACACCAACGAAGTCTTCCCCAAGCTGCGCGAAGCCGGCTGGCAGGGCTACTGGATCGACGCGGCCTCGTCCCTGCGCATGCAGGACGATGCGGTGATCATCCTCGATCCGGTCAACCGCAAGGTCATCGACCAGCAGCTGGACGCGGGCACCAAGAACTACATCGGCGGCAACTGCACCGTCAGCCTGATGCTGATGGGCCTGGGCGGCCTGTTCGAGGCTGGCCTGGTCGAGTGGATGAGCGCCATGACCTACCAGGCGGCCTCGGGCGCCGGCGCGCAGAACATGCGTGAGCTGATCAAGCAGATGGGCGGTATCCACGCGGCGGTCGCCGATGACCTGGCCAACCCGGCCAGCGCGATTCTCGACATCGACCTCAAGGTGGCCGAGGCCATGCGTGGAGAGGGCTTCCCGACCGACAACTTCGGCGTGCCGCTGGCGGGCAGCCTGATTCCGTGGATCGACAAGGAGCTGCCGAACGGGCAGAGCCGTGAAGAGTGGAAGGCCCAGGCCGAGACCAACAAGATCCTTGGGCGCTTCAAGAGCCCGATTCCGGTCGACGGCATCTGCGTGCGGATCGGCGCCATGCGTTGCCACAGCCAGGCGCTGACCATCAAGCTGAACAAGGATGTGCCTTTGGCGGATATCGAAGGCATGATCAGTCAGCACAATCCCTGGGTGAAACTGGTGCCGAACCAGCGTGAGATCAGCATGCAGGAGCTGAGTCCTACCCAGGTGACCGGGACCCTGAACGTGCCGGTCGGGCGTTTGCGCAAGCTGAACATGGGGTCGCAGTATCTTGGGGCCTTCACTGTTGGCGACCAGCTGCTGTGGGGGGCTGCGGAGCCGCTGCGGCGGATGTTGCGGATTCTGCTGGAGCGGTGATCAGGGTGGTTTGAGTTTGGATTTTGAAGAGCCCGTGTTGCGTGAGTGATGCGGGTTTTTTTATTGATGTTAGATTGGTTGTTGGTTGTTGGTTGTTTTGAGTGTTTTGTTCGGATTCTTTTTCAGCGGCTACGCTGAGATCGCTGTTTCGCCTTGCGGCGACTTACTTTTGTCTTGGCAAAAGTAAGCAAAACCGCGCGCTCGTTCATCCGGCCCCTGCGCTTCGCTCCGGGGTTCCCTCGCTCCGGCCTTGCTCCCGGGAGGACCGCACTGACGGGCCATCCATGGCCCGCAGTGCTCGACGGCCATCCATGGCCGTCGCCTCCCTCCGCAAGGCCTGCGCTCGGCCTCCTGAAGTCGCGCAAGATGCGGGCGGCGCCTGGGTTGGCGCAGCTGTCGCTAGTTGAAAGTTTAGTTAATCTCTCGATCGTATCGCGAGGTGGCCAATACATATCTAAAAGTCAAACAACTAACTTCGAGCTTCTTGCTCTTGCTCTTGCTTCTAAGCGCGCGGTAGTTCAGGCAACGCCAATTGCGACTTCAGGAGGCCGAGCGGAGTTCTTGCGGAGGGAGGTGACGGCCATGGATGGCCGTCAAGCGCTGCGCCCCAGGATGGGGCGTTCAGCGCGGTCCTCCCGGGAGCAAGAACGGAGCGAGGGAACCCCGGAGCGAAGCGTAGGGGCCGGATGAACGGAGCGGAACGGTTTTGCCTACTTTTCCCACGAGAAAAGTAGGCCGCCGTTGAACTGACCCCCGAAAGTTGGACGCCTGACTCCAACCGGAGGGTGTTCCATGACGAAATACAATCTAGCGCTCAAGCAAGCACTCATCGAAGAGTGCCTTTCTGCACGGAGTGTTCATGAGGTAGCACTGAAGCATAGCCTGAGTCCATCGTTGCTACGCCGTTGGATAAAGGGCTATGAGCAACACGGCGCAGCAGGTCTGACTACCAAGTACAGCCACTACGACGCCCAGTTCAAGTTGAAGGTTTTGCAGTGCATCGAGCAAGGCGGACTGTCAGCCCAGCAAGCCTGCATACAGTTTGATATCCGAGGTCCGAGTAGCATCAGGCAGTGGAAAAGGCTGTACGATGAAGGCGGAGTAGAAGCACTTCACCCGCATCGTGCCCGAGAATCCCGAATGCCCCGCAAAGCATCAAAACAACCCAGCATAAGCCCGGCTACCCCTGCAGATACCGAGCTGACACCTGAGCAGATGCTCGAAGAGCTGGAGTATCTGCGTGCGGAGAATGCCTATCTAAAAAAGCTCGATGCCTTGATCCAAGCGGACCCCAGCACTGCGCAATCAAGAAAGCGCAGACCGTCCAAGGATTGAGGCATGAGCATCGGCTAGCTCTGCTTTTACGCGCGGCAGGGCTGGCACGCAGCACCTTCTATTACCAAAGCAAAGCGTTGGTGACCGACAAGCATGCGGTTCTCAAAGAGCGCATCAATAGCCTCTATCACAAGCACAAGGGGCGGTACGGCTATCGCCGCATCACCGCAGTGCTTGAGCGGCACGGCGAAGTGATCAATCACAAGAAGGTGCAGCGGTTGATGCAGTTGATGAATCTGAAATCCCTGGTAAAAGTGAAGAAATATCGCTCCTACCGAGGTTCCGAAGGGCTTGTTGCATCTGATCTGCTCAAGCGTGAATTCAAGGCGGAAGCCCCTAATCAGAAATGGGTCACCGATGTGACTGAGTTCAAGGTGAAAGGGCAGAAGCTGTATCTTTCACCTGTGATGGACCTGTACAACGGCGAAATTCTTGCCTATCAGATCAATCCGCGCCCTGAGTTCAAGATGGTATCGACGATGTTGGAGCAAGCTTTCGAGCGGCTGAACCCAGATGACAAACCGATATTGCACTCCGATCAAGGTTGGCAATACCGACAGCCTGCTTATCGACATATGCTGGGCGGAAAGGAAATCCAGCAGAGCATGTCGCGTAAGGGCAACTGCCTAGACAATGCCGCGATGGAAAGCTTTTTCGGTACACTCAAGAGCGAGTTTTTCTATCTGGAATCGTTTGACAGTGTTGAGCAACTGGCATCAGGGCTAGAGGACTACATCGCCTACTACAATCAAGAACGTATAAGTCTAAGACTGAATGGCTTGAGCCCGGTACAATTTCGGACTCAAGCGCTGAACCCATAGCGTACCCCGTCCAACTTTCGGGGGTCAGTTCACGTAAGGGCGGAAGGGTGATAATGCGTCGACATCGCCAATGAATGCGCATAAATAAATCAAAACCCACACTCTTAAACCCGAACCCGAACCTACCTCCCACCCCACAATCCAAGTAAAGTGCCGCTCCCCCGCCGTACCCCCGCAGAAAGGAACCGATCCCATGACCACCCCCGCCCTAGACATCGCCGTAGTCGGCGCCACCGGCACCGTCGGTGAATCCCTCGTCCAGATCCTCGAGGAAGTGGCCTTCCCGGTCTCCACCCTGCACCTGCTGGCCAGCATGGAATCCGCCGGCAGCAGCGTCATGTTCGCCGGCAAGAAGCTGAAAGTCCGCGAAGTGGACAGCTTCGACTTCTCCCAGGCGCAACTGGTGTTCTTCGCCGCCAGCCCCGCCGTGAGCCGCAGCTTCGCGCCCAAGGCCATCGCCGCCGGTTGCGCGGTGATCGACCTGTCCGGCGCCCTGGACGGCGCCACCGCCCTGGTCCCGGAGGCCAACGGCGAGCGCATCGCCGAACTCGCTCGGCCCGCGCTGATCACCAGCCCGAGCGCCGGCGCGGTGGCCCTGGCGGTGGCGCTGGCGCCGCTCAAGGGGCTGCTCGATATCGAGCGCGTGCAGGTCAACGCCTGTCTCGCGGTTTCGGAGCAGGGCAGGGAGGCCGTCAGCGAACTCGCCCGGCAGACCGCCGAGCTGCTCAACGCACGCCCTCTGGAGCCACGCTTCTTCGATCGCCAGGTCGCCTTCAACCTGCTGCCCCAGGTCGGCGCCCCCGACGAACAGGGCCACACAGCGGTGGAGCGCCGCCTGGTCGGCGAACTGCGCCAGGTGCTCGACCTGCCGCAGCTGAAGATTTCCGTGACCTGCATTCAAGTCCCGGTGTTTTTCGGCGATAGCTTCAGTGTGGCGGTGCAAAGCCGTAATCCGGTCGACCTGGCGGCCGTCAACGCCGCGCTGGAGGCCGCCGACGGCATCGAGCTGGTCGAATTGGGGGATTATCCGACACCGGTAGGTGACGCAGTGGGCCAGGACGTGGTCTATGTTGGTCGTGTACGCCATGGCGTCGATGAAGACCAGCAGCTGAACCTGTGGCTGACCACCGACAATGTGCGCAAGGGCGCGGCGCTGAATGCCGTGCAGGCGGCACAATTGTTGATAAAACACATGGCGTAAAAGATACTGCGAGCAATTTTGTCCTGCACCGCGCAAAGGTTTTCGGGACGCTTCATACAAGGGAAGAGTTCATGCTTCGAATTCGCAAACTGGTTCTGGCCATCGCGGCAGCCTCGGCGCTGTCGTCCGGCATGGCTAACGCTCTGGGGTTGGGCGAGCTGACCCTCAAGTCGGCGCAGAACCAGCCGCTGGATGCCGAGATCGAACTGCTCGACGTGCGCGACCTCACCGCAGCGCAGATGGCGCCCAGCCTGGCGTCGCCGGAAGAGTTCGCCAAGGCCGGGGTGGCCTTCCCGCCGTACCTCGAAGACCTCACGTTTACCCCGGTGGTCAACCCCAACGGCAAGAGCGTGCTGCGGGTCACCTCCAGCAAGGCGCTGCCGGAGCCGGTGGTCAAGTTCCTGGTCCAGGTCATGTGGCCCCAGGGCCGCCTGCTGCGCGACTACAGCGTGCTGCTCGACCAGGCACAGGCCCAGGGCAGCCAGCCGACCCAGGCCAATATCAACCCGGCGGTCAGCGCGGGCAGCTACACCACCAAGCGCCGCGACACCCTCTGGCAGATCGCCGCGCGTAACAGCAACGGCGGCTCGATCCAGCAGACCATGCTGGCCATCCAGGCGCTGAACCCGGATGCCTTCATCGGCAACAACATCAACCAGCTCAAGACCGGCCAGGTGCTGCGCCTGCCCGATCAGCAGCAGGCACAGAGCATTCCCCAGGCCCAGGCCAACCGCGAAGTGGCCGAGCAGTACGCCGCCTGGCGCGAAGGCCGTCGCCTCGGCCCGCGCGCACGGCAACTGGACGCCACCCGCCGTGGCGAGGCCGGCGCCGCGCCGGCACGCATCGCCCAGGGCGACAACCTGCGCCTGGTGGCGCCGGGCGGCAAGGGCGCGGCCGGTGAGGCCAAGGCGCTGGGCGACAAGCTGGCCGTGGCCCAGGAAAGCCTCGACACCAGCCGTCGCGACAACGAAGAACTCAAGAGCCGCATGGTCGACCTGCAGAGCCAGCTGGACAAGCTGCAGCGTCTGATCGAGCTGAAGAACGACCAGCTGGCGCGCCTGGAGGCCCAGGGCGCCGCGGCACCGCAGCCGCCGGCCGGCGCGCTGCCGGGCGAGCCGGCGCCGGCACAGCCGGCGGTAAACGCCCAGCTGACCCCGGCCGAACCGGTGGTCGCTCCGGCGCCTGCCGCCGCCGACGCCGTGCCGCAGGATGTGGCCGCCGAAGCGCCGGCCAGCGAAGAGCCGGGCATGCTCGACCAGTTGCTGGGTAATCCGCTGCTGCTGGGCCTGATCGCCGGTTCCGCGTTCCTGGTCCTGCTGTTGCTGCTGCTGCTCCTGGCGCGCAAGCGCAAGGCCCAGCAGGAAGCCGAAAAGCACCTGCGCATGGCGCGTGCCCTGGCCGAGGATGGCGAGCGTGGCCCTGACCTGGAGCTGCCACCCAGCAGCTTCGAAGGCCTCGACGTGTCGGCGCCAAGCGTGACCCTGTCGCCAGCGGTGGTGGCGGCCTCGGCCGCTGCGGCCGTTGCCGCGGAAAAGCCTGCGGCCGCCGTCGAAGCCGCCGCGCCGGCGGTCGATCCGCGTGCCGCGCTGCTGGCCGAAGTGGACGACAGCCTGGCCCGTGGCCGTCTCAACCATGCCGCCGACCTGCTGGAGGCGGCGGTGGCCTCCGAGCCGCAGCGCAGTGACCTGCGCCTGAAGCTGATGGAAGTCTATGCCCGCCAGGGCGACCAGGACGCCTTCGCCGGCCAGGAACGCAAGTTGGCGGTCAATGACGCGAACCAGGCCGAGGTCGCCGCGCTCAAGGAGCGCTTCCCGGCCATGCTGGGTGTCGCGGCGGTGGCGGCAGGCGCTGCCGGGGCTGCAGCCCTGGCCGCCGAGCTGGATGAGCAGTATGTCCAGGACCTGCTGCAGGACAAGGAGCTGGAGCTGGGCGAAAGCGCGCCGGAACTCGTCGTGGAGCCGGAACCTGAGCCTGTCGTGGCGGCCGAGCCGGAACCTGAGCCTGTCGTCGAAGAGGCCGATCTGGACAGCGCCTTCGACCTGAGCCTGGGTGATGACCTGCCGGTAGATGATCACCTGGACATGGCCGGTCTTGAGGACCTGGTTGTCGAGGCGCCCGAGGTCCAGGCCGAGGTCGCGCCTGCGCCTGCGGTTGCCGAAACCGATGCCGACGACGACTTCGAGGCTTTGCTTGCCCAAGCCCAGGCGACGCCGCAGAACGTCGACGACCTGGCCGAATTCGACCTGGATGTCGCCGAACAGCCGGTGGCCCCGGCCAGCAGCGAGGAAGCCCCGGTGGATGTGGCGGCGGAGCTCGCAGCCTTCGAGGCCATCCCGGAGTTCGACCCGATCTCCGAGCTGGAGCTGCCCGAGGACTTCGACCTCTCGCTGTCGCTGGACGACGACTCGCCGGCGGCGAAGAACTTCGCCTCGGAACTCGATGACGTCAACGCCGAACTCGACAAGCTGTCGCAGAACCTCGATGTCCCGGCAGCGGCGCCTGAGCCGCAGTTCACCGCCGACGACGCGGCGCTCGAGCCGGAGCCGCTGGACGACCTGGACTTCGACTTCTTCTCCGGCGCCGACGAGGTGGCCACCAAGCTCGACCTGGCCCGCGCCTACATCGACATGGGCGACCACCAGGGTGCCCGTGACATCCTCGACGAAGTGGTCAAGGACGGCGACGACAGCCAGCGCCAGGAAGCCAACGAGATGCTCTCGCGCCTGGTCTGAGGCGACGTTGCACCGCGCGGGGCAAGCCCATTTCCACAGAACACGTGGGAGCGGGCTTGCCCCGCGATCATTTCGGCCCCTGCACGGTTTGCCGGTATACTCCCGCCTTTCGTTTCAGCATCAGGTTTGCCGCTCTTGGACATCATCGACACCGCCGCCGCCGAATCGGCCGCCGAAGGCTACACCCGCATCGCCCTGGGCGTGGAATACAAAGGCTCGCGTTATCGCGGCTGGCAGCGCCAGGCCAGTGGCGTGCCCAGTGTCCAGCAGGCCCTGGAGCAGGCGCTGTCGACGGTGGCCAACGAGCCGATCTCGGTGATCTGCGCCGGGCGTACCGATGCCGGCGTCCATGGCTGCGGGCAGATCGTGCATTTCGACACCCGCGCCGTGCGCGACGAGCGCGCCTGGACCCTGGGTACCAACTTCAACTTGCCCCACGACATCAGCGTGGTCTGGTCGGCGCCCATGCCTGCGCACTTCCATGCTCGCTTCAAGGCCACCGCGCGTCGCTATCGCTACGTCATCTACAACGACCCGATCCGCCCGGCGCACCTGGCCGAGGAAGTGACCTGGAACCACCGCCCACTGGACGTCGAGCGCATGGCCGAGGCCGCGCAGTATCTGCTGGGTACCCATGACTTCAGCGCCTTCCGCGCCAGCCAGTGCCAGGCCAAGTCGCCGATCAAGCATATCCACCACCTGCGCGTGACCCGTCATGGCCGGATGATCGTGCTGGACGTGCGCGCCACCGCGTTCCTGCACCACATGGTGCGCAACATCGCCGGCGTGCTGATGACCATCGGCGCCGGCGAGCGTCCGGTGGAGTGGGCCCGGGAGGTGCTGGAGGGGCGCAACCGCCGTGACGGCGGGGTGACCGCGCACCCTTACGGCCTCTACCTGGTGCAGGTGGAGTACCCAGAAGAATACGCGCTGCCGCAGCGTTACATCGGCCCACACTTTCTTACCGGCTACGAGGCGCTGGCGGACTGACGGGGCACGGGTCATTTGCTACCATCGACGCTTTCCCGATCACCCAAGGTTCGCCGTCCATGAGCAATGTTCGCAGCAAGATCTGCGGGATTACCCGCATCGAGGATGCCCTGGCCGCGGTCGAGGCCGGCGCCGACGCCCTCGGTTTCGTCTTCTATGCGAAAAGCCCACGGGCGGTGGACGTGCGCCAGGCGCGGGCGATCATCGACGCGCTGCCACCGTTCGTGACCACCGTTGGGTTGTTCGTCAACGCCTCGCGCTGCGAGCTCAACGAGATCCTCGAAGTGGTTTCCCTGGACCTGCTACAGTTCCACGGCGATGAGACCCCGGCCGATTGCGAGGGCTACCACCGGCCCTGGATCAAGGCCCTGCGGGTGCGCCCCGGGGATGACCTGGAGGCCGCCTGCCGGCATTACGCCGGCGCCCGCGGCATCCTGCTGGACGCCTATGTGCCGGGCGTGCCGGGGGGAACCGGCGAGGCCTTCGACTGGTCACTGATTCCGCAGCGCCTGAGCAAACCGATCATTCTTGCCGGTGGTCTTTCGGCCGACAACGTCGCCGCGGCCATTCGCCAGGTGCGCCCGTACGCGGTGGATGTCAGTGGCGGCGTGGAGCAGGCCAAGGGCATCAAGGATGCGGCAAAGATCGAAGCCTTCATGCAGGCGGTGAAACACGCGTGAACGCGGATGTGACGGCTGGCCGCGCGCCATCGTCCATAGCTTTCGCAGCCCGGTGCTGCCAGGCCGCGCCAGAGCGCGGGGCATGCCGGGGAAGAATTGGAGGTGGGGCGGTTGTAGCCGGCCCATCGTCGCTTTACAGAAGAATTTGAGCTCAAGGGCAGGGCGGGGCCGCGCAGGTCTCCCCGGCCAATACTGGAGAAAGCAAGCATGAGCAACTGGTTGGTAGACAAACTGATCCCTTCGATCATGCGTTCCGAGGTGAAGAAGAGCTCGGTGCCGGAAGGGCTGTGGCACAAGTGCCCGTCCTGCGAAGCCGTGCTGTATCGCCCGGAGCTGGAAAAGACCCTCGACGTCTGCCCTAAGTGCAACCACCACATGCGTATCGGCGCCCGCGCGCGTATCGATATCTTCCTCGATCCAGAAGGCCGTGCCGAGCTGGGCGCCGACCTGGAACCGGTCGACCGCCTGAAGTTCCGTGACGGCAAGAAGTACAAGGACCGCCTGACCGCCGCGCAGAAGCAGACCGGCGAGAAGGATGCGCTGATCTCCATGAGCGGCACCCTGATGGGCATGCCGATCGTGGTCAGCGCCTTCGAGTTCTCCTTCATGGGCGGCTCCATGGGTGCCATCGTCGGTGAGCGTTTCGTGCGCGCCGCCAACTACGCCCTGGAAAACCGCTGCCCGATGGTCTGCTTCTCCGCTTCCGGCGGCGCGCGCATGCAGGAAGCGCTGATTTCGCTGATGCAGATGGCCAAGACCTCCGCCGTGCTGGCGCGCCTGCGCGAAGAAGGCATTCCGTTCATCTCGGTGCTGACCGACCCGGTCTACGGCGGCGTTTCGGCCAGCCTGGCGATGCTCGGCGACGTGATCGTCGGCGAGCCGAAGGCGCTGATCGGCTTCGCCGGTCCGCGGGTGATCGAACAGACCGTGCGCGAGAAGCTGCCCGAAGGCTTCCAGCGCAGCGAGTTCCTGCTGGAGCACGGCGCCATCGACCTGATCATCTCCCGTGACGAACTGCGTCCGCGCCTGGCTCGCCTGCTGGCGCAGATGACCGGCCAGCCGACCCCGGAAGCGGCCAAAGAGGTCGCTGCGGTCGCGTGATGAACCAGCGCAGCCTGGGCGACTGGCTCGCCTACCTCGAACAGTTGCACCCCTCGGCCATCGACATGGGCCTGGAGCGCTCGCAACAGGTGCTGGCGCGCCTGGGGCTGGGCAAGCTGGCGCCGCGGGTGGTGACGGTGACCGGCACCAACGGCAAGGGCTCGACCTGCGCCTTCGTGGCTTCGTTGTTGCGCGCCCAGGGGCTCAAGGTCGGGGTGTACAGTTCGCCGCACCTGCTGCGTTACAACGAGCGGGTGCTGATCGAAGGCCGCGAGGCCAGCGATGAGCGCCTGTGTGAAGCGTTCGCCGCGGTGGAAGCGGCACGCGGCGAGATCTCGCTGACCTATTTCGAAATGGGCACCTTGGCGGCGTTCTGGCTGTTCAAGCAGTCCGCGCTGGATGCGGTGGTGCTCGAGGTCGGCCTGGGTGGCCGGCTGGACGCGGTCAACCTGGTGGATGCCGACGTGTCGCTGGTCACCAGCATCGGCGTCGACCACGTTGACTACCTGGGCGATAGCCGCGAGTCGGTGGCCTACGAGAAGGCGGGGATCTTCCGCCAGGGCAGGCCTGCGCTGTGCGGTGACCTGGATCCGCCGCAGCCTTTGCTGGACAAGGTTCGTGAGCTGGATTGCCCGTTCTTCCTGCGCGGGCGTGATTTTGACCTGGATAGCAGTGCCGAACACTGGCATTGGCGTGGTCGCCAGCTCGACGGTTTGCCCGTTGAGCTGCGCGACCTGCCGTTGCTCGACCTGCCCATGGAGAATGCCGCCCTGGCCTTGCAGGCTTTCCTGCTGATGGGCCTGCCGTGGGATGCCGGCACGGTTCGCCAGGCCTTGCTGGATACGCGTATCACCGGCCGTCTCGACCGGCGCGAGCTGCTGCTGCAGGGTAAGCGCGTGGAGCTGCTGCTGGATGTCGGCCACAACCCGCACGCCGCCGAATACCTGGCCCGCCGCCTGGCTGCGCGCCCGGTGAAGGGGCGGCGCCTGGCGGTGTTCGGCCTGTTGGCCGACAAGGACCTGACCGGTGTGCTCGCGCCGCTGCGCGACCAGGTCGCTGACTGGGCGGTGGCGCCGCTGGACACGCCGCGCAGCCGCCCGGCCGCGGAACTGGCGGATGCCTTGACGAACCTCGGTGCGACGGTGAAGTCTTACGCCAGTGTCGCGGCTGCCCTCGAAGGGCAGTGCGCCCAGGCGACGGCGGATGACCAGATCCTGCTGTTCGGTTCGTTTTTCTGCGTCGGCGAGGCCCTGGCCTGGCTCGAGCGGCAGGTCCCCGAGGATGGAGTAGATGGCAGTGCTGGATAAAGGGATGAAGCAGCGCATGGTCGGTGCGCTGGTGCTGGTGGCGCTGGCGGTGATCTTCCTGCCGATGTTGTTCACTCGCGAGGACGAGATGCGCCAGGTGCGTGTTGAGGCGCCGGAGGCGCCGGCCATGCCCAGCCTGCCCCAGGTGCAGGTGGAGCCGGTCCAGGTGCCGGAACCGCAACCGTTGCCGGAGCAGAACGAGCAGCCGCCAGTGGTGGTCAACGAGTCCACGGCGCCGGTGACGACACCGAGCCAGCCGATCGCGCCGGTAGCGAGCGTGGCGCCGCCCGTGCAGCCCAAGCCACAGACGCCAGTGCCGACGCCGCCGGTGGCCAAGGTGGAGGCGCGTCCGGCGCCTGCGCCCGCCGCTCCTGCCGCCAAACCAGCCGCGCCGTCGAAGATCGATGCCAACGGCCTGCCGGTGAGCTGGTCGATCCAGTTGGCCAGCCTGTCCAACCGGGCTGGTGCCGAGAACCTGCAGAAGACCCTGCGCAGCCAGGGCTACAACGCCTATATCCGTTCGGCGGATGGCATGAACCGGGTGTTCGTCGGGCCGCTGATCGAGCGCGCCGAGGCCGAGCGCCTGCGTGATGTGATCAGTCGCCAGCAGAACCTCAAAGGCATCGTGGTGCGCTTCCAGCCGGAGCGTGGCTGACGCTTATCTGACGCCCTCCCTGTAGGAGCGGCCTTGTGCCGCGAAAGGGCCGCAACGCGGCCCTCGCTCACACCTTGGGGCTGCTGCGCAGCCCTTTCGCGGCACAAGGCCGCTCCTACAGAGTCCGCGCAGGCCAGGCGGTCTGTTTCAGGGCGTAAAGCTGTCCCCAGAGTCAGCCCGCAGCCCTTCAAACGCCTGACATTCCGCTTACCCCAAGCCCCCTGCCTCTGGTAAAATGCGCCGCCTCAAACGTCGGCAGGCAACACCGTGGCATTTACCTGGGTTGATTGGGCGATCATTGCGATCGTCGTCATTTCATCACTGATCAGTCTCAAGCGCGGCTTCGTCAAGGAAGCCTTGTCCCTGCTCATCTGGATTGTCGCCGGTGCGGTGGCCTGGATGTTCGGCGGCTCGCTTGCGCAGTATCTTGAAAGCTATATCCAGATGCCTTCAGCACGGGTCATTGCCGGCTGCGCCATTCTTTTCGTCGCCACGCTGCTGGTCGGGGCGATGCTCAATTTCCTCATCGGCGAACTGATCCGCGTGACCGGGTTGTCCGGCACCGATCGCTTCCTCGGCATGGCCTTCGGCGCCGCGCGCGGGGGCCTGCTGGTGGTGGTGGCGGTCGGGCTGCTGAGCCTGGGGCCGGTGCAACAGGATCCGTGGTGGCAGGAATCACGCCTGATACCACAATTTCTATTGGTAGCCGATTGGTCGAAGAACCTCATACTCGGGTTCAGTGGCCAGTGGATGTCCAGTGGGGTCAGCGCACCCGTTGACCTTCCGTTCAAGGAGCAGCTGCTCGGGCCGACCAAGCCCTGAGCGCTCTTCACTCAAGTTTCATCAAAGTAGGGGTTGCGTCGCATGTGTGGCATCGTCGGTATCGTCGGTAAGTCGAACGTCAATCAGGCGCTGTATGACGCGCTTACGGTCCTCCAGCACCGCGGCCAGGACGCTGCCGGTATCGTGACCAGCCATGACGGCCGGTTGTTCCTGCGCAAGGATAACGGCCTGGTGCGCGACGTCTTCCAGCAGCGCCACATGCAGCGCCTGGTCGGCAGCATCGGCATCGGTCACGTGCGTTACCCGACCGCCGGCAGCTCCACCTCGGCCGAGGCCCAGCCGTTCTACGTCAACTCGCCCTACGGCATCACCCTGGCGCACAACGGCAACCTGACCAACGTCGAGCAGCTGGCCAAGGAGATCTACGAGTCCGACCTGCGCCACGTCAACACCAACTCCGACTCCGAAGTGCTGCTGAACGTGTTCGCCCACGAGCTGGCCGTGCGCGGCAAGCTGCAGCCGACCGAAGAGGACGTGTTCGCTGCCGTTTCCCACGTGCACAGCCGCTGCGTCGGTGGCTACGCGGTGGTGGCGATGATCACCGGCTACGGCATCGTCGGCTTCCGCGACCCCAACGGCATCCGTCCGGTGGTGTTCGGCCAGCGTCACACCGACGAAGGCGTCGAGTACATGATCGCCTCGGAAAGCGTGGCCCTGGACGTGCTCGGCTTCACCCTGATCCGCGACCTGGCGCCGGGCGAGGCGGTGTACATCACCGAAGGCGGCCAGATGTTCACCAAGCAGTGCGCCGAGAACCCGAAACTGCAGCCGTGCATCTTCGAGCATGTCTACCTGGCCCGTCCGGACTCGATCATCGACGGCGTCTCGGTATACAAGGCGCGCCTGCGCATGGGCGAGAAGCTGGCCGAGAAGATCCAGCGCGAGCGCCCGGACCACGATATCGACGTGGTCATCCCGATCCCTGACACCAGCCGCACCGCGGCGCTGGAACTGGCCAACCACCTGGGCGTCAAGTTCCGTGAAGGCTTCGTCAAGAACCGTTACATCGGCCGTACCTTCATCATGCCCGGCCAGGCCGCGCGCAAGAAATCGGTACGCCAGAAGCTCAACGCCATCGAGCTGGAATTCCGCGGCAAGAACGTGATGCTGGTGGACGACTCGATCGTGCGCGGCACCACCTGCAAGCAGATCATCCAGATGGCCCGTGAAGCCGGCGCCAAGAACGTCTACTTCTGCTCCGCGGCCCCCGCGGTCCGCTACCCCAACGTCTACGGCATCGACATGCCGAGCGCTCACGAACTGATCGCCCACAACCGTACCACCGAACAGGTGGCCGAGTTGATCGGCGCCGACTGGCTGATCTACCAGGACCTCCCGGACCTGATCGACTCGGTCGGTGGCGGCAAGATCAAGATCGAGCATTTCGATTGCGCGGTGTTCAACGGTGAGTATGTCACCGGCGATATCGACGAAGCCTACCTCGATCGCATCGAGCAGGCCCGTAATGACCTGGCCAAGGTGAAGAACCAGGCAGTCAGCGCGATCATCGACCTGTACAACAACTGATTTGGGAGCGACGGCATGACCGATCAATGGGATGCCGGTCGACTGGACAGTGACCTCGAGGGTGTCGGTTTCGACACCCTGGCGGTGCGCGCCGGTCAGAACCGTACACCGGAGGCCGAGCACAGCGAAGCGCTGTTCCTGACCTCAAGCTATGTCTTCCGCACGGCCGCCGACGCCGCCGCGCGTTTTGCCGGCGAAACGCCGGGCAACGTCTATTCGCGCTACACCAACCCGACCGTGCGCGCCTTCGAGGAGCGCCTGGCGGCCATGGAAGGCGCCGAGCAGGCCGTGGCCACCTCCACCGGCATGGCGGCGATCCTCGCCGTGGTCATGTCGCTGTGCAGCGCCGGTGACCATGTGCTGGTGTCGCAGAGCGTGTTCGGCTCGACCATCAGCCTGTTCGAGAAGTACTTCAAGCGTTTCGGCGTGCAGGTGGATTATGTGCCGCTGGTCGACCTGAACGGCTGGGAAAAGGCCATCAAGGCCAATACCAAGCTGCTGGTCGTCGAGTCGCCGTCCAACCCGCTGGCCGAGCTGGTGGACATCACCGCCCTGGCCGAGATCGCCCATGCCCGAGGCGCCATGCTGGTAGTGGACAATTGCTTCAGCACCCCGGCCTTGCAGCAGCCGCTCAAGCTCGGCGCTGACATCGTGTTCCACTCGGCGACCAAGTTCATCGACGGCCAGGGCCGTTGCATGGGCGGCGTGGTGGCCGGACGTAGCGAGCAGATGAAGGAAGTGGTGGGCTTCCTGCGTACCGCCGGCCCGACCCTCAGCCCGTTCAACGCCTGGGTCTTCACCAAGGGCCTGGAGACCCTCAAGCTGCGCATGCGCGCCCACTGCGAGAGCGCCCAGGCGCTGGCCGAGTGGCTCGAGCAGCAGGATGGCATCGAGAAGGTCCACTACGCCGGCCTGCCAAGCCATCCGCAGCATGAACTGGCCAAGCGCCAGATGAGCGGCTTCGGCGCGGTGGTCAGCTTCGAGGTCAAGGGCGGCAAGGAAGGCGCCTGGCGCTTCATCGATGCCACCCGGGTGATCTCCATCACCACCAACCTCGGTGACAGCAAGACCACCATCGCCCACCCGGCGACCACCTCCCATGGGCGTCTGACGCCGCAGGAGCGCGAGGCGGCGGGTATCCGTGACAGCCTGGTGCGCGTGGCGGTCGGCCTGGAAGACGTGGCCGACCTGCAAGCCGATCTGGCCCGCGGCCTGGCGGCGCTGTGATCGACTGGAAGGGTGGCGAGCCCGGCCATAACGGCCGGGTGGCCCTGGTGACCGGTGCCGCTCGTGGCATTGGCCTGGGTATCGCCGCCTGGTTGATCTGCGAGGGTTGGCAGGTGGTGCTGAGCGACCTGGACCGCCCGCGCGGCACCAAGGTCGCCAAGGCCCTGGGCGACAATGCCTGGTTCATCACCATGGACGTGGCCGACGAGGCCCAGGTCAGTGCCGGGGTGTCCGAGGTGCTCGGGCAGTTCGGCCGGCTGGATGCACTGGTGTGCAACGCGGCGATCGCCAACCCGCATAACCAGACCCTGGAAAGCTTGTCCCTGGCTCAGTGGAACCGGGTGCTGGCGGTCAACCTCAATGGCCCGATGCTGCTGGCCAAGCATTGCGCACCTTACCTGCGCGCCCATGGCGGTGCGATCGTCAACCTGACCTCCACCCGCGCCCGGCAGTCCGAACCGGACACCGAGGCCTATGCCGCCAGCAAGGGCGGCCTGGTCGCCCTGACCCACGCCCTGGCCATGAGCCTGGGGCCGGAAATTCGCGTCAATGCGGTGAGTCCGGGCTGGATCGATGCCCGTGATCCTTCGCAGCGACGCGCCGAGCCCTTGACCGAGGCCGACCATGCCCAGCATCCGACGGGCAGGGTAGGGACGGTCGAGGATGTAGCGGCGCTGGTGGCGTGGCTGCTGTCGCGCCAGGCGGGGTTCGTCACTGGCCAGGAGTTCGTGGTCGATGGCGGGATGACCCGCAAGATGATCTACACCTGAGCTGTAACCTGTTGAGATGAAAGAGAAAGGGGGCGAAAGCCCCCTTTTTTGTCGGTTGTGCCGGCCTTGTCGCGGGGCAAGCCCGCTCCCACGCTGTGAGCATCTGGTTGCAGGAGCGGGCTTGCCCCGCGACAGGGCCGGCAAGAACAACCGGCTTTTTTGCCCTTTTTGAAAAAAACTTCAATGGGGGTATTGACTTAGCATCGGTACCTGCGTAAATTTCGCGGCCTCAGCGAAGCAAACGCAACAAGCAACATCGCGGGGGTGATTAGCTCAGCCGGGAGAGCATCTGCCTTACAAGCAGAGGGTCGGCGGTTCGATCCCGTCATCACCCACCACTTCCTGAGGCGTTCCTGGTTCAGTGGTTTCGAAAGAAACACGCTGGCAGAGAGGAACAGGACGCAAGTCCAACTATGCGCGGCGGTAGTTCAGTCGGTTAGAATACCGGCCTGTCACGCCGGGGGTCGCGGGTTCGAGTCCCGTCCGCCGCGCCATTTTTCTCCAGATGGGTGCTTGCACCGGTCTGAGGCCGCAAGGCCAGATCCCAGTTTCAATCAGGCGCAAGCCTGAACGATACGCAGCGGTAGTTCAGTCGGTTAGAATACCGGCCTGTCACGCCGGGGGTCGCGGGTTCGAGTCCCGTCCGCTGCGCCATCTTCTGCCAAGAGTCCCATGAACGCTCAAGGCAAAACAGAAAAGGCGATATCAAAGTCGCTTTTTTTGTGCCTGGCTTTCGCGCCGCAGCGCTTGAAAGCTCAGATCCCAGTTTCAATCGGGCGCAAGCTCGAACGATACGCAGCGGTAGTTCAGTCGGTTAGAATACCGGCCTGTCACGCCGGGGGTCGCGGGTTCGAGTCCCGTCCGCTGCGCCATCTTCGCCTCGAGGTCCCTAGAACACTTCGAAGCAACGAGAAAGCGACCTTCGGGTCGCTTTTTTCGTTTCAGCGTCTTGCGCAGTCATGGGCAAGGATTTACACCAAGCTGACAGAGTCTTCACTGATCAATGGTTTCAGCCACTGATCGATGTGTTGCACAATACGCCCCATTCGTTTCTTCCCGGAATTGGCAATGTCTAGATCAACCGTCTATGGCGCGCTCGGGCTGGCCCTCGTGCTGGCGGGTGTGTCCGGCTGTTCCTCGAAAAAGGCCGCCGTCTACGAGCACGAGAACTTCGATGACTCGGGCACCTTCTCCCGCAGTTTCGCCACCAGCGAGGCGGGCTCCTGCGAGGCGGCACGGCGCGCGCTGCTCAGCCAGGGCTACATCATCACCAGCAGCGACGCCAACCAGGTCGCTGGCAACAAGAGCTTCCAGCAGAACGCCGAGAACCACCTGCAGATCAGCTTCAACATCACCTGCGTGCCGGATATGAGCGACAAGCAGCGCTCGACCATGTTCGCCAACGCCCTGCAGGACCGCTACACCCTGAAGAAATCCAACACCTCCGCCAGCCTTGGCGTCGGTGTGCTGGGTTCGGTGTCGATGCCGATCGGCTCCACCGACGACTCCATGGTCAAGGTCGCCAGCGAGACGGTCACCGCCGCGCAGTTCTACGATCGTTACTTCGCCTTGGTGGAAAGCTACCTGCCGAAGCCGAAGAAGCCGGAGAAGACCGAACCTGCCGCCGAGCCGAAGGTGGAAAAACCGGCCGCCGACCTGGGCTTGCCGGAACCCGCGCCCGCTGCCCTGGCGCCCGCGCCGCAGTCTGCCGCGCCGGTCGCCGAGAGCGTGGCAGAGGCCCCGGTACCGACTCCGGTTGCCGTCGCCCCTGCCGCTGCGCCCGCGCCTGTTGCCGCTCCAGCGGCTCCTGTACCGGCCAGCGAAGCCCCAGCGGCCCCGATTGTTGACGACAGCAAGGGCTCGCAGCCCATCGCGCCGCCCGTCGAGCCAACGCCGATCCAGGTACAGCAGGAAGCGCCGGCAGTGGAGCAGGCCCCCGCGCCACTCTGACGCGTCGATAACTTCCCGCTCGCCTGCTACGTTTATCGTTCATAGGGCTGTAATCATTTGGTCATTCCGCTGCCTTAGGTTGGCGCAATGACCAAAGAACGATGAATCAAAGGGGCGAGAAGATGGACGATTATCAGGAAGAACTGCTCGAATTCCAGGCCTATGAACTGGACCTGCCGGAGCCGGCCGACGACGCCACCGAGCTCTAGCCCACCTGCCGCTGATGGCGGCGAAATTCCCCCGGTGTCAGCCCCGTCCAGCGCTTGAATGCGCGCTGGAAGGCCTCGGCCGAGGCGAATCCCAACAGATAGGCGATCTCGCCGAAGGCCAGCTCCGTGTCGCGGATATAGGTCTCGGCCAGGTCGCGCCGCGTGTCGTTGAGCAGGTTGCGAAAGCGCGTGCCTTCCTCGGCCAGTTTGCGGCGCAAGGTCCAGGTCGGCAGCTGCAGGTGCCGCGCCACTTCTTCCAGATCCGGCTCGCGCCCACCGTTCAACAGCGGCCCCAGCAGGTGGGTGATGCGTTCGCCCAGGCTGCGCACGCGCGTGCGCTGGGCCAGTTCCGCCTCGCACAACTGCAGCAGGTGCTGCCAGGTGCTGGGGCAGTGCTGCGGGTTGGGCAGGGCCAGGGTGGCTTGGCTCAGGCGCAGCTGGTTGGCTGTGGCGCCGAAATGCACCGGGCCTGCGCACAGGCTTTGGTACTGAGCGGCGTAGGCGGGGGCGTCGAACTCGATTTCCAGGCGCTCGGCCTGCACCGGCCTGGCCGCCAGGGCGCCAAGCTGGGCCAGCCAGCCAGCGAGCAGCGAGTCGACCACGAAACGGTTGTAGTCGTTGTAGGGGCTGATGGAGTAGAACCGCAGCCAGGCGCCCTGGGCGTCTTCGTGAAAGCTCGACTGCCCGCGGTAGTTGGCGGCATAAAGCGGCTCGAAACGTAGCAGGGTACGGGCGGCGTCGCCGAGTGTCGGGGCCTGGGCGGCGGCGACGCCGGCCAGGCCGGCTTGGGCCAGGCGGCTCAGGCGCCCCATGTGCAGGCCCAGCGCCGGCTCGGCGGACAAGGCGATCGCCGCGTGTCCCAGGTGCATGTAGCGCGGGATCGACAGCCGCGCGCCCGGTTCGGCCAGGCGCCTGGCGTCGAGGCCATAGCGCAGCAGCAGGGGGTGCGGATCGTGGTCGAGTGCCGTCAGCGCCTCGGCCAGGGGCTGGACGAAACCGACCGACAGTTCACCCAGGCGTACGCGGGGGCGGGGCATGTCGTCACAGCCACAGGTTGAGCAGGCGCGCGCCGTGGCTGTCGTTGCCGACCCACAGCGTGCCACCCTGGCTGGCGAAGCCCTGTCCGTCGCTGCCCAGCTCCCAGAACTGACCGCGCATGAACACGCTCATGCTCGGGGTGGCGGCGTTGGCGGCCAGGGGCAGTTGCTGCCAGGCGCGCTGTTCGCTCACTGCGCCGCGGCGCAGCGGCAGGTCGGCGGCCTCGGCCTGGTGGCGGTTGCCACGCCAGGGCGCCAGCCAGCTCTGCTTGCCGCTGAGGAATACCGGGTTGGCGACCAGTTGCACCGATTGCGCGGCCAGTTGCCGGTAGTTGGCGGGGTACCAGCTGTCGCTGCCGATCAGTACGCCCAAGCGTCCGGCGGGGGTTTGCAGCACCTGCAGCGGATGCTGCTGGCCGTCGTGGATGTAGCGCCGGCTTTCGCTGTCGGGGTACTGCTGATGCTGGGGCTGCCCGAGCACCGAACCGTCGCTGGCGAACACCAGGCTGCTGTTGTACAGCGGGCCGTTGCCGGTGCGCAACACGCCGTTCTCCACATAGGGTGCGGGCAGGACGATGGAGCCGGCGACCAAGGTGACGCCGAACTCCCGGGCCAGGTTGCCGAACACTTGCTGGTAGTCGGCGGCCATCTGCGCGGCCTTCATGCGCAGGTGCGCGTCCGAGCGGCGATCGTCACCGCTGGCGGCGAGCATCGCCAGGCCGTAGCGCAGCGGGTTGCTCAGCTCCAGCCACTGCCAGGCCTCGTTGCGCTGGGTGACCTGGTACAGCTCGCGTTTCTCGCCCCGGGCCCACAGCCAGGTGCCGATATGCTCCGGCAACACCACCACGGTGCGCGGGTTGACCAGGCCCTGGGCACGGGCCTGCTCCAGGTAGGCCGAGAGCTTGCGGTGCAGGCGCGTGAGGTTCTGGTAGTCCCCCGGATACAGCAGCGGCTCGACTCCCAGCAGGTTGCCGTGCTCGCCCGGCACGCCCTGGTTGAGGGCCAGTTCGATGCGCAGGTCGGACAGGTAATGACCCTCCGGGCGCTGCAGGGTCCAGAAGCCGTAGCCGCAGAGGGCGGCAAGGGTGACCAGCGCCAGGGCGCCGGCTAGCAGTTTTCGCATGGAGCGGTCCAGCGCTGTGCAGAAGGAGTGCCCTAGGGTAGTCCTGCTGTGCAGCAGGATCAATAAGTTGTCAGTTTCGATCATTGAGCGTGTTCAAACGCCTGTTTAATGTCGACCTCAGACAAACGACGGGCCCCGCCACGCTGCTGTAGAGGCTTGGTAGAGGTGCCCGCATTCCGTGATCACGCCACCTGTGGAGTCCATCCATGGCTACCGACCGTTACCCGCACCTGCTGGCCCCCCTCGACCTGGGCTTCACCACCCTGCGCAACCGCACCCTGATGGGCTCGATGCACACCGGCCTCGAGGAGCGCCCGGGCGGCTTCGAGCGCATGGCCGCGTACTTTGCCGAACGCGCACGTGGTGGCGTCGGGCTGATGGTCACCGGTGGCATCGCGCCCAACGATGAAGGCGGCGTGTATTCCGGCGCGGCCAAGCTCAGCACCGAGGAAGAGGCCGACAAGCACCGGATCGTCACCGAGGCGGTGCATGCCGCCGGTGGCAAGATCTGCCTGCAGATCCTGCATGCCGGACGCTATGCCTACAGCCCGAAACAGGTGGCGCCCAGCGCCATCCAGGCGCCGATCAACCCGTTCAAGCCCAAGGAACTGGACGAGGAGGGCATCGAGAAGCAGATCCGCGACTTCGTCACCTGCGCAAGCCTGGCCCAGCGTGCCGGCTACGACGGCGTCGAGATCATGGGTTCGGAAGGTTACTTCATCAACCAGTTCCTCGCCGCCCACACCAACCACCGCACCGATCGCTGGGGCGGCAGCTACGAGAACCGCATGCGCCTGGCGGTGGAAATCGTGAGCCGGGTGCGCGAGGCGGTTGGGCCGAACTTCATCATCATCTTCCGCCTGTCGATGCTCGACCTGGTCGAGGGCGGCAGTACCTGGGACGAGATCGAGCTGCTGGCCAAGGCCATCGAGCAGGCCGGCGCCACGCTGATCAACACTGGTATCGGCTGGCATGAAGCGCGCATCCCGACCATCGCCACCAAGGTGCCGCGCGCGGCGTTCAGCAAGGTCACCGCCAAGCTGCGTGGCGCGGTGAAGATCCCGCTGATCACCACCAACCGCATCAACACCCCGGAGGTGGCCGAGGCGGTGCTGGCCGAGGGCGATGCCGACATGGTCTCGATGGCCCGGCCGTTCCTGGCCGACCCGGACTTCGTCAACAAGGCCGCTGAAGGCCGTGGCGACGAGATCAACACTTGCATCGGCTGCAACCAGGCCTGCCTGGACCACACGTTCGGCGGCAAGCTGACCAGCTGCCTGGTCAATCCGCGAGCCTGTCATGAGACCGAGCTCAACTACCTGCCGGTGCGGGCGGTCAAGCGCATTGCGGTGGTCGGCGCCGGTCCTGCGGGCCTGGCGGCCGCCACCGTGGCCGCCGAGCGCGGCCATGAAGTGACGTTGTTCGATGCTGCCGCTGAGATCGGCGGGCAGTTCAACGTGGCCAAGCGCGTGCCGGGCAAGGAGGAGTTCTACGAGACCTTGCGTTACTTCCGCAACAAGGTGAAGTCCACGGGTGTCGACCTGCGCCTGAATACCCGTGTCGATGTGGCTGCGCTGGTGTCTGGCGAGTTCGACGAGATTATCCTGGCCACCGGCATCGCCCCGCGCACGCCGGCCATTCCCGGTATCGACAACGCCAAGGTGCTGAGCTACCTGGACGTGCTGCTGGAGCGCAAGCCGGTGGGCGAGCGGGTGGCGGTGATCGGTGCCGGTGGCATTGGTTTCGATGTGTCCGAGTACCTGGTGCACAAGGGCGTGGCCACCAGCCAGGACCGTGAGGCGTTCTGGAAGGAGTGGGGCATCGATACGCGTTTGCAGGCCCGTGGTGGTGTGGCCGGGGTCAAGGCCGAGCCTCATGCGCCGGCGCGTCAGGTGTACCTGCTGCAGCGCAAGAAAACCAAGGTCGGCGATGGCCTGGGCAAGACCACCGGCTGGATTCATCGCACGGGGCTGAAGAACAAGCAGGTGCAGATGCTCAACAGCGTCGAGTACCTGAGCGTGGACGATGCCGGCCTGCATGTACGGGTTGGTGAGGGCGAGCCGCAGTTGTTGGCGGTGGACAACATCGTCATCTGCGCTGGGCAGGATCCGCTGCGCGAGTTGCATGATGGCCTTGTTGCGGCCGGGCAGTCGGTGCACCTGATCGGGGGCGCTGATGTGGCGGCTGAGCTTGATGCCAAGCGGGCGATTAACCAAGGGTCGAGGTTGGCGGCGGAACTGTGATTGTTTGAATCGTTGGTGAGTCAACTTCCTCGGTTGAGGTGGTGATACACCTTTTCTTTGGAAGTTGGCTTTCCAACGAGTGGCTGTAACTAAATAAATATTGCCAGCACTCCACACTTACTCCATGTCTGTTGATCTTGATCTTGATCTTGATCTTGATCTTGATCTTGATCTTGATCTTGATCTTGATCTTGATCTTGATCTTGATCTTGTTTCTAAGCGCGCGATAGTTCAGGCGACGCCAATTGCGACTTCAGGAGGCCGAGCGGAGTTCTTGCGGAGGGAGGTGACGGGCATGGATGCCCGTCAAGCGCTGCGCCCCAGGATGGGGCGTTCAGCGCGGTCCTCCCGGGAGCAAGAACGGAGCGAGGGAACCCCGGAGCGAAGCGTAGGGGCCGGATGAATGGAGCGAGGATTTTTTGGTTCCTTTTTGATCCTTCAAAAAGGGACCCGCCGTAAGGGCGGAAAGGTGACTATGCGTCACCATCGCAAATGAATGCGCATATAACTTTCAAAACACATGACTCTAAAAGGCAAAGTCAAAGTCAAAGTCAAATGCGATCGGCGTGGGTTTTTACAGGTGTAAGCGCATTCATTAGCTATAATGACGCACAGTCACCCTTTCGCCCCCCGGCGAGTCACTTTTTGTCAAACGCCCGGAGCGCCGGCCGGACAAAAGTAACCAAAAAACGCTGCGCTCCATTCATCCGGCCCTCCGCTACGCTCCGGGTCCCCTCACTCCGGCCTTGCTCCCGGGAGGACCGCGCTGCAGGGCCCATCCTGGGCCCCAGCGCTTGACGGGCATCCATGCCCGTCACCTCCCTCCGCAAGGCCTGCGTTCGGCCTCCTGAAGTCGCGAAGGTACGAGCGGCGCCTGGGCTGGCGCAGCTGTCGCTAGCTGGGTATGGCGCTAGACTCCTGATCGGCAACGGCAACGGCAACGGCAACGGCAACGGCAACGGCAACGGCAACGGCAACGGCAACGGCAACGGCAACGAGCAGCACATCTGCATCTGCGCGATCAGATAAACTGCCTTCATGTCCGATTTTTCTCTCCCCCAAGCCCCCCTGCAACGTCTCGACCTGCCTTGGTTGCGCCACGCGAGAATCGAAGCCGCGGTCCTGCGCCTGGACCTGATCGACCCGCTGATCAGCGGCAACAAATGGTTCAAGCTGCGTCATCATCTGCTCCAGGCCCGCAAGGCCGATGCCCCGGGCCTGATCAGCCTGGGCGGCAACCATTCCAACCATCTCCATGCCCTGGCGGCGGCCGGCAAACGCTTCGGTTTCGCCACCGCCGGCCTGTTGCGCGGCCACCCCCAGGAAACGCCGACGGTACAGGACCTGCGCGCCCTGGGCATGGAACTTCACTGGCTCGGTTTCGGCGGCTACCGTGCCCGCCATGAGCCCGATTTCTGGCAGCCCTGGCAAGCCCGGTATCCGGGCTGGCACTGCATCCCCGAAGGCGGTGGCGGCCTGGCCGGTGCCCAGGGCTGCGGGTTGATCATCGAGCAGTGCCGGGCGCAACTGGCAACGCTCGGCTGGACCGACTACGACGCCTGGTGGCTGGCAGCGGGAACCGGCACCACCCTGGCAGGGATGGTGCTGGAGGAGGCGGGCAGGCATGCCGTCCATGGCGCTCTCGCCGTGCCGCTTGGCCATGGCGTGCCGGAGACCGTCGCGGCGCTGTCCGGTGTGCACGGCTATCAGTTGCACGACGCCAGCCGCAGCGGCTTTGCCCGTATCGACGATGCGCTGCTGGCGTTCATCGCCGACACCGAACGGCAAACCGGCATGCCGCTGGAGGCGCTCTACACCGGCAAGGCCCTGCTGGCCCTGCGCGACCAGGTCGAGGCCGGGCGTTTCGCCCCCGGCACCCGCCTGGTGTTCCTGCACACCGGAGGCCTGCAGGGACGACGCGGTTACTTGTAGGGCAGCATGCGCAGCAGCGTGTTGTCGCGCCGCACATAGTGGTGATAGAGCCCGGCCAGCGCGTGCAGGCCGATCAGCCAGTAGCCCCAGCTGCCGATGCGCTCGTGCCAGCCCTTGATGAACTTGCTCAGGTCCGGATCGGGGGCGACGATCGCCGGCAGTTCCAGGCCATAGAACGGGATCGGCTTGTCGGCGGCGCTTAGGATCGCCCAACCGGCCAGCGGCAGGCCGATCATCATCAGGTACAGCAGCAGGTGCACCAGGTGCGACAGGCCCGTCTGCCAGGCTGGTGGCCTGGGCACGATCGGCGGAGTGGGGCGCGACAGGCGCAGGGCCAGGCGCAGCCAGACCAGCACGAACACGGTCAGCCCGAGCATGAAGTGCAGGTCTTTCATCAGGTCGCGTTCGGCGCTGCCCTTGGGGAACAGGCCGCGCAGTTCGATGCAGGCGTAGACGGCGGCCAGCAGCACCAGCATCAGCCAGTGCAGGGCGATCGATAGCCGCGCGTAATGTGCCGCGGGAGTGGATGAAACCATGGTAGGTCCTCGTCATCAGGTCGGAAAGGGCGCTCTTGCTGGCGCTCAGGTACAACTGTAATGGCAGTCGGGAGTCGATCCTTGCGCCAGGTCGGTGAAAATTGTGTTGTCTGCTCCGGCCTCTTCGCGGGTAAACCCGCTCCCACAGGATCTTCACCACATTTGAAGGTGACACGATACCTGTGGGAGCGGGTTTACCCGCGAAAGGGCCACCTCAAAGTCCGGGCAAGTACGGCCAGCTGTCCGCCACCAGAAACACACGCTCGGCCTCCTGCCAGGCGCCGTCGCCATCCTGTTCCAGCCGTACCAGCAATTGTGCGGGGGCGAACACATCCAGCTCAGTCAACCAAGCGTCGAACTGGCTCGTGGGCCAGGATGTCTCCACTCGCGCCGGCGCCAACCACCCATGCCGGGGCAGTGGCTGCCAGCGTCCGGGCGGGCAGTGCTCAAGGTATTCCGCCCAATCCCGCCGATGCAGCCAACGCCCACGCAAATGCGCCGGATGAGCACCGACAGGCGCCTCGGCATGCTCGGGCCAGGGGTAGAACAGATAGCCGCCGAGCCACAGGTGGGCCTCGACCTCGGCGATTCCCAGCCCGTCCAGCGCGGCACGGCTATGGGGCTGGCCGGAAATCGTCAGTTGATGCCCGGCCAGGTGCGCCAGCTTGGTCCCGAGGCGGTCGTGGCAACCGGGGCCGAGCCAGTGCGCCGGGTCCTGCCCATCGCCGGCAGGCGGGCCGAGGTAGAGCTTGATGGCCAGCTCCAGGTGATGATCGCCGTCACGGTCGCGCAGCAACAGGTCGAGTTCGCCCAGGGTGTGCCCGCCGTCACGGATCGCCAGGTTGGCCGCCAGCAGCTCGATGCCCGGCGCCTGCTGCAGGGCGAACTGCCACAGGCTTTCGTAGTACAGGCCCAGCCGCCGACTGTTCAGGCGTGCCAGCCAGCTCAGCAGCGGTGCAGGCGCCTGGTCGAGCGCCGCGAGCCAGTGGTCCAGGCGCTGCGGATCATCGGCCCAGGTGCTGCCCTGCAGCGGGTGGCGCTGGGGGCAGCCGGCCTGGGCCAGCAGCGGTGGCGACAGCAGCGCCCAGGCCAGGTCGCGCACGGCAGGGTGGCGCAGCTGGCGGGGCAGGGACTCGAGGTCGGCGAAGGGCATCATCCTGCGAGCATAGCCGGTTTGCCGCTGGCCGGTCCTTTCGCCCATAATCCCGGCATTGTCACCCCGCCGCAGAGCCTTGCAGGAGCACCATGGAGCAATTTCGCAATATCGGTATCATCGGACGCCTTGGCAGCTCCCAGGTGCTCGACACCATTCGCCGACTGAAAAAATTCCTCCTCGAGCGCCACCTGCACGTGATCCTCGAGGACACCATCGCCGAAGTCCTGCCCGGCCACGGCCTGCAGACCTCCACGCGCAAGCTGCTGGGCGAGGTCTGCGACCTGGTCATCGTGGTCGGCGGCGACGGCAGCCTGCTTGGCGCCGCCCGCGCCCTGGCCCGGCACAACATCCCGGTGCTGGGCATCAACCGCGGCAACCTGGGCTTTCTCACCGACATCCGCCCCGACGAGCTGGAAGAGAAGGTCGCCGAGGTACTCGACGGCCACTACCTGGTGGAGAACCGCTTCCTGCTGCAGGCCGAGGTGCGCCGTCACCACGAGGCCATCGGCCAGGGCGATGCGCTCAACGACGTGGTGCTGCACCCAGGCAAGTCGACGCGGATGATCGAGTTCGAGATCTACATCGACGGCCAGTTCGTCTGCAGCCAGAAGGCCGATGGCCTGATCGTCGCCACCCCGACCGGCTCCACCGCCTACGCGCTGTCGGCCGGCGGCCCGATCATGCACCCCAAGCTCGACGCCATCGTCATCGTGCCGATGTACCCGCATACCCTGTCGGGCCGACCGATCGTGGTGGACGGCAACAGCGAGCTGAAGATCGTCGTGTCCAAGGACCTGCAGATCTACCCACAGGTTTCCTGCGACGGCCAGAACCACTTCACCTGCGCCCCCGGCGACACCATCACGGTGAGCAAGAAGCCGCAGAAGCTGCGCCTGATCCATCCGCTGGACCACAACTACTACGAGGTCTGCCGCACCAAGCTCGGCTGGGGCAGCCGCCTGGGCGGCAGGGACGACTGATGCTCGATCCGGCGCGCAGTTTCGACATCATCGGTGACGTGCACGGCTGTGCGCTCACCCTCGAACGCCTGCTCGACGCGCTCGGCTACAAGCGGGTCGGCGGGGTCTGGCGCCACCCACGGCGCCAGGCGCTGTTCCTCGGCGACATCGTCGACCGCGGCCCGCGCATCCGCGAGGCGCTGCACATCGTCCACGATATGGTCGAGGCCGGCCAGGCCTTCTGCATCATGGGCAACCACGAGTACAACGCCCTGGGTTGGGTCACCCCGGCACTGCCCGGCAGCGGCAAGGCCTTCGTGCGTGAGCACACCCCGCGCCATGCCCGGCTGATCGACGAGACCCTCACCCAGTTCGCCCAGCACCCCGGCGACTGGCACGATTTCATCCAGTGGTTCTATGAGCTGCCGCTGTTCGTCGACGCCGGACGTTTCCGCCTGGTGCACGCCTGCTGGGACCCGCGGCTGATCGAGCCGCTGCGCCAGCAGTACCCCACGGGCCGCATCGACGAGCACTTCGTGCAGGCGTCGGCGGTGTCCGGCAGTTTCGCCGCCACGGTGTGCAATCGCCTGCTGCGCGGTACCGACATGCGCCTGCCGGACGGCCTGACGCTGACCGGCGGCGACGGCCTGACCCGCGCCTTCTTCCGCACCAAGTTCTGGGAGGAAGACCCGCAGACCTACGGCGACATCGTCTTCCAGCCCGACGCACTGCCCGACGAGGTGGCCCGCACGCCCCTCAGCCACAGCCAGAAGAATGCCCTGCTGCGCTACGACGAGGACGAGCCGCTGCTGTTCGTCGGCCACTACTGGCGCAGCGGACGCCCGGCACCGATCCGCGCCAACCTAGCGTGCCTGGACTACAGCGCCGTGCTCTACGGCAAGCTGGCGGCCTACCGCCTGGACGACGAGACACGCATCGACCCGCACAAGTTCGTCTGGGTCGATGTCGACCGTCCGCAGGCCAGCCAATGAACGTGATCGAAGTGCTGCGCCTGCCGCTGGCGGTCGATCTCAGTGGTTTCGTTGCCTTGCTGCGGCGCCTGCAGGTGCCGCACCGGGTGGTGGAGGAGGGCGAGGAGCAGGTGCTGTGGGCGCCGCCGGCCATGGCCGGGGATGTGCTCGAGCTGTACCGGCGTTTCCCTGACGGCAATGCCGATCTGCAAGCCATGCCCGAACCTATGGAGGGCGGCCCGACGAATGCCCCGGCGCCGCCTTCGCTGAAGGAGCAGGCCTTGGCCTGCAAGGTCACCGCCGCGGTGCTGATCCTGAGCCTGGTGGTCGCCGGGGTAACCGGCCTGGGCGACAACCTGTCGACCATCGGCTGGTTCACCTTCCTGTCGTTCAAGGTGCAGGGCGACTACCTGTACTTCACGCCGTTGCTCCAGGGCCTGGCCGAAGGCCAATGGTGGCGCCTGGTGTCGCCGATGCTGCTGCACTTCGGCGTGCTGCACCTGGCGATGAACGGCCTGTGGTACTGGGAGCTGGGCAAACGCATCGAGTTGCGCCAGGGCCCGTGGATGTTGCTGGGGTTGACCTTGCTGTTCAGCCTGGTATCCAACCTGGCCCAGCATTTCACCAGCGGCCCGAGCCTGTTCGGTGGCCTGTCCGGGGTGCTCTACGGCTTGCTCGGGCATGTCTGGCTGTACCAGTGGCTGGCGCCCAATCCGCAGTTCAACCTGCCCAAGGGCGTGCTGGTGATGATGCTGATCTGGCTGGTGGTCTGCCTGAGCGGCGTGGTCGGCCAACTGGGATTCGGCCAGATTGCCAACGCCGCCCATGTCGGCGGGTTGCTCATCGGATGCCTGACCGGCCTCTTGGGCGGATGGCTTGCCAGGCGTAGACTGTCGGCCTGACTGAGGAGACACCATGTCCACGTTCGCGCAAATGATCGAAAACATCACCCCCGAGATCTACGAGAGCCTGAAGACGGCCGTGGAGATCGGCAAATGGTCCGACGGCCGCAAGCTGACCGCCGAACAGAAGGAGCTGTCGCTGCAGGCGGTGATCGCCTGGGAGATGAAGAATCTCCCCGAAGAGCAGCGCACTGGCTACATGGGCCCGCAGGAGTGCGCCTCGAAGTCGGCGCCGATCGCCAACATCCTGTTCAAGTCGGACTCGGTACATTGATCGAACTCGCTCGTGGCTCTTTGAGCAAGATGGCGGTGCGCCTGGACGCACCGGTCGTTCAATACAGTTTCCGCCTGGATGACGCCGAGGTGCCGGTCAACCCGCTGATCGGCCAGGCGATCCGCCTGGAATACCTCGGCGCGATCCACTGCACCCATTGCGGCAAACGCACTAAGACCAGCTTCAGCCAGGGGTACTGCTACCCGTGCATGACCAAGCTGGCCCAGTGCGATGTGTGCATCATGGCCCCGGAGAAATGCCACTACGACGCCGGCACCTGCCGGGAGCCTTCGTGGGGCGAGCAGTTCTGCATGACCGACCACGTGGTCTACCTGGCCAACTCGTCGGGCATCAAGGTCGGTATCACCCGTGCCACCCAGCTGCCCACCCGCTGGCTCGACCAGGGCGCCAGCCAGGCGCTGCCGATCATGCGCGTGGCCACCCGCCAGCAATCCGGGCTGGTCGAGGATGTGCTGCGCAGCCAGGTGCCGGACCGCACCAACTGGCGCGCACTGCTCAAGGGTGACGCCGAGGTGCTCGACCTGCCGGCCATCCGCGAACAGATCTTCGACGCCTGCGCCGACGGCATCCGCGCCCTGCAGGAACGCTTTGGGTTGCAGGCCATCCAGCCGCTGCCCGACGCCGAGGTGGTGCAGATGCGCTACCCGGTCGAGGCCTACCCGAAAAAGATCGTCAGCTTCAACCTCGACAAGGACCCGGTCGTGGAAGGCACACTGTTGGGCATCAAGGGCCAGTACCTGATCTTCGACACCGGCGTGATCAACATTCGCAAGTACACGGCCTACCAGCTGGCCGTGCTCCAGTAAAAGGATCGTCACCATGCGTACCGAACAACCGCAAGTGATCTACCTCAAGGACTATCAGGCCCCCGAGTACCTGATCGACGAGACCCACCTGACCTTCGAACTGTTCGAGGACCACAGCCTGGTCCATGCGCAGCTGGTCATGCGCCGCAACCCCGAGCGCGGCGCCGGCCTGCCGCCGCTGGTGCTCGATGGCCAGCACCTGGAACTGCTGAGCGTGCAGCTGGACGACCAGGCGCTGGGCACCGACGACTACCAGCTCGACGACGACAGCCTCACCGTGCAGCCGAAGCGTGAGCGCTTCACTCTGGACACCAGCGTGAAGATCCACCCTGAGAGCAACACCGCGCTGGAAGGCCTGTACAAGTCCGGCAAGATGTTCTGCACCCAGTGCGAGGCCGAGGGCTTCCGCAAGATCACCTACTACCTCGATCGCCCGGACGTGATGAGCACCTTCACCACCACGGTGATCGCCGAGCAGCATCGCTATCCGGTGCTGTTGTCCAACGGCAACCCGGTCGGCAGCGGTCCGGGTGATGACGGCCGCCACTGGGCGACCTGGGAAGACCCGTTCAAGAAGCCGGCCTACCTGTTCGCGCTGGTGGCGGGTGACTTATGGTGCGTCGAGGACACGTTTACCCGTCAGTCTGGCCGTGATGTGGCGCTGCGCATCTATGTCGAGCCGGAAAACCTCGACAAGTGCGACCACGCCATGGTCAGCCTGAAGAAGTCGATGCGCTGGGACGAAGAGGTCTACGGTCGCGAGTACGACCTGGACATCTTCATGATTGTCGCGGTCAACGACTTCAACATGGGTGCCATGGAAAACAAGGGCCTGAACATCTTCAACTCCAGCTGCGTACTGGCCCGCGCCGAGACCGCCACCGACGCCGCCCACCAGCGGGTCGAGGGCGTGGTCGCCCACGAGTACTTCCACAACTGGTCGGGCAACCGTGTGACCTGCCGTGACTGGTTCCAGCTGTCGCTCAAGGAAGGTTTCACGGTGTACCGCGATGCCGAGTTCAGCGCCGACATGAACTCGCGCACGGTCAAGCGCATCGAGGATGTCGCCTACCTGCGCACCCACCAGTTCGCCGAGGACGCCGGCCCCATGGCCCACCCGGTGCGCCCGGCGAGCTTCATCGAGATCTCCAACTTCTACACCCTGACCGTGTACGAGAAGGGCGCCGAGGTCGTGGGCATGGTCCACACCCTGCTGGGCGCCGAGGGCTTCCGCAAGGGCAGCGACCTGTACTTCGAGCGTCATGACGGCCAGGCGGTGACCACCGACGACTTCATCAAGGCCATGGAAGACGCCAACGGCGTCGACCTGACCCAGTTCAAGCGCTGGTACAGCCAGGCCGGCACGCCGCGCCTGGAAGTCAGCGAGGCCTATGACGCCGCCGCGCAGACCTACAGCCTGACCTTCCGCCAGAGCTGCCCGCAGACCCCGGACAAGGTCGAGAAGCTGCCGTTCGTGATCCCGGTGGCCCTGGGCCTGCTGGACGCCGAAGGCAACGACCTGCCGCTGCGCCTGGTGGGCGAGGCGCAGGCCGTCGGCAGCAGCCGCGTGCTGTCGGTGACCGAGGCCGAGCAGACCTTCACCTTCGAGGGGATCACGGCCAAGCCGCTGCCGTCGCTGCTGCGCGGCTTCAGCGCGCCGGTCAAGCTGAGCTTCCCGTACGACCGCGACCAGCTGATGTTCCTCATGCAGCATGACAGCGACGGCTTCAACCGCTGGGAAGCGGGGCAGCAGTTGTCGGTGCAGGTACTGCAGGAACTGATCGGCCAGCACCAGCGTGGTGAAGCGCTCAAGCTCGACCAGCGTCTGATCACCGCCCTGGGCACCGTGCTGGGCAACGAAGCGCTGGACCCGGCCATGGTCGCCGAGATGCTTTCGCTGCCGGGCGAGGCGTACCTCACCGAGATCAGCCAGGTGGCCGATGTCGATGCGATCCACGCCGCCCGCGAGTTCGCCCGCCAGCAGATCGCCGAGCAGCTGTTCGACGCCCTGTGGGCGCGCTACCAGGCCAACCGCGAGGTCTCGCGCAACACCGCCTATGTGGCCTCGGCCGAGCATTTCGCCCGGCGCAGCCTGCAGAACATTGCCCTGTCGTACCTGATGCTGACCGCCAAGGCGCCGGTGCTCGAGGCGACCCTGGAGCAGTTTGAGCACTGCGACAACATGACCGAGCGCCTGACCGCGCTGGCGGTGCTGGTCAATTCGCCGTTCGAAGCCGAGCGGACCAAGGCACTGGAAGCCTTCGCCGAGCACTTCAAGGACAACCCGCTGGTCATGGACCAGTGGTTCAGCGTGCAGGCGGCCAGTGCGCTGCCAGGTGGGCTGGCGCGGGTCAAGGCGCTGATGCAGCACCCTGCCTTCACCCTGAAGAACCCCAACAAGGTGCGGGCGCTGGTCGGCGCCTTCGCCGGGCAGAACCTGGTCAACTTCCACGCTGTCGATGGTTCGGGGTACCGCTTCCTGGCGGGCCTGGTGATCGAGCTCAATGCGCTGAACCCGCAGATCGCTTCGCGTCTGCTCGCACCGCTGACCCGCTGGCGCAAGTATGACGATCAGCGCCAGGCGCTGATGAAGGGCGAGCTGGAGCGGATCCTCGCTTCCGGGGCGCTGTCCAGCGATGTGTATGAGGTGGTGAGCAAGAGTCTCGCTTGAGACCCCTGGGGCTGCTGCGCAGCCCCTTCGCGGGACACGCCCGCTCCTACAGTTTCTGTGGCGCCTGCCAGCCTCCACCCAGAGCCTTGTAGAGCGCCACGCTGCCGCGCAACTGCTCCAGGCGCAACTGCGCCTGCTGGTCCTGGGCCAGGTACAGCGTGCGCTGGGTCTCCAGCACCGTGAGCAAGGTCTCGGCGCCGGCGGCATAGCGTTGCTGGGCCAGGTCGAAGGCGATGCGCGCCTGTTCCACTTCCTGGTCCTGCCAGCGACGTTGACGCTCCACGCCGGCAATGGCGTTCAGGGCTTTCTCGACATCCGCAAAGCCCGCGAGAATGCTGGCGCGATACAGCTCCAGCAACTCCTGTTGCTCGGCGCTGGCCTGGTCGCGCGCGGCGCTCAGGCGGCCATTGTTGAAGATCGGCGCGGTGAGACCGGCGGTCAGGGTGTAGTACGGGCTGTCGAAGAGATTGGGCAAGGTCCGGGCGCCACTGCCCAGGTCCGCCCCCAGTATCAGGCGCGGCAGCATCGCCGCCCGCGCCACCTGGACGTTGGCGCTGGCCGCCGCCAGGCGCGCCTCAGCGGCGGCGATGTCCGGACGGCGGCCGAGCAGCTCACTGGGCACGCCGCTGCCGATGCCGGGCCACTGAACGTTGCCGATGGTTTCGCGAGGGACAGGCAGTGCCTGCACTGGGTCGCCCAGCAAGGTGGCGAGGACGATGCGGTTGTCCTGGCGACGCTGTTCGAGCAGCGGCAGCTGGCGCTCCTGGGCGGCCACCAGGCTGCGCTGCTGGGCCAGCTCCAGGCGGGTGGCCGAGCCCGAGCGTTCGCGGGCTTCGACCAGGCCCAGCACATCACGGGCGTTGTCCAGGTTGAGGCGGGCGATGCGCAGTTGCTCGTCGAAGGCCAGGCCCTGCAGGTAGCTGTCGGCCACGGCGCTGACCAGGGTCAGCTCCACGGTCTGGCGGTCGAAGCGGCTGGCGTCGAGGCTGCGCAGGGCGCTGTCGCGGGTGGCGCGCAGGCCGCCCCAGAAGTCGATCTCGTAGCTGGCGCTCAGGCGAGTGCCGAACGAGGTGCTTGTGCGTTCGTTGCTGCTGGCGTCAAGCTGGCTGTTGCCTTCGCCGCGCAACAGGCGCTGGCGGCTGCCGTTCAGGCCCAGTTGCACCTCGGGCAGCAGCGGTGCGCCGGCGATCACCGCGCTGGCCTGGGCCTTGCGTACCCGCGCGGCGGCCGCCGCCAGGTCGTGGCTGTTCAGGCGGGCGCGTTCGACCAGACGGTCCAGCTCGGCGCTGGCAAAGGCGCGCCACCACTGGCTGTCGGGCAGGGGCTGGGCCGTGGTCGGCCCCTGCCAGGCGGCTGGCGTGTCGATGTTCGCCGCCGGGGGGGGCGGGCTGCTGCAGGCGGCCAGGCAAAGGCTCAGGGTCAACAGGCTGATGCGGCTGGTGATGGTCATGAACTATTCGCTGGTAAGGGCCTTGACCGGGTCGAGGCGGGCGGCCTTGCGGGCCGGCATGAAACCGAACACCACGCCGGTGATCACGGCGCAGGCGAAGGCGCCGAGGATGGCGGGCAGGGCGAAGGCCACGGCGATGTCGGCCAGCAGCAGGCTGGCGCCGATGGCCAGGGCCAGGACAATGCCGGTCACGCCGCCGACCATCGACAGCATCACCGCCTCGGTGAGGAACTGACGCAGGATGTCGCGCTGGCGTGCGCCGGTGGCCATGCGGATGCCGATCTCGCGGGTGCGTTCGCGCACGGTCATGAGCATGATGTTCATCACGCCGATGCCGCCGACCAGCAGCGAGATCGCGGCGATCGCCCCAAGCATCAGCGACAGGCTGTTCTGGGTGCGGGCCTCGGCCTGGATCAGCGCGGCGTCGTTGGTCAGGACGAAGTCGTACTTGCCCTGGTGGCGCTGCAACATGAGGCGTTCGATCGCCTGCTCGGTTTCCTTCACGCGGCTGGAATCCTGGGCGGCGATGGTGACGTACTCCGGATCGCGGCTGCCGAACAGGCGGATGGAGGCGGCAGAGTAGGGCACCACCACGCGCTCGTCGCTGTCTTCGCTGCCGGAGCTGGCACCCTTGCCCTGGAGTACGCCGATCACCTGGAACGGCACATTGCCGATCAGCAGGTACTGGCCGAGCGGGTTGCTCCCCACGCCGAACATCTTCTCGCGCACTTTCTGGCCGATCACGGCCACGGCGGCGGCGTTGGCTTCGTCGGCCTCGCTGTAGAAGCTGCCCTCGACCACCGGCCAGTTGAAGATCTCGGGGAACCCGGTGTTGTTGCCGCCGACATAGAACTGCTCGCCCTTGTTGCCGTGGCGCACCATGAGCTTGTCGCCGATGACCGGCATGACGCGCTTGACCTGCGGCAGTTCGCCGATGGCGTCGACATCGTCGAGGGTGACGATGCCCATCAGTTCCTCGGAGGAATGCTTGCCATTGAGGTAGAGGATGTTCGAGCCGAAGGCGGCCATCTGCGCCATGACCTGGCGCTTGCTGCCTTCGCCGACCGCCAGCATCACCACCACCGAGGCCACCCCGATGATGATGCCAAGCAGGGTAAGAGCGGTGCGGAAGCGGTTGATCCACATTACCCGCCAGGCGGCCTGCAGGGACTCGACCAGCTCGCCCTTCCAGGCGCCGCGCTGGGTGGCGCCGAAGTCCAGGCGCTGGCGCAGGTCGTCGGCCTGCACCTGTCGGGGTGGTGCATCGACCGAGGACGGGGTGGCCGAATCGCTGACCACCTCGCCGTCGCGCACCTCGATGATCCGCTGGGCGCGGGCCGCGACTTCACGATCATGGGTGATGAGGATGATCACATGGCCCTGGCTGGCCAGTTCGTCGAGCAGGGTCATCACCTCGGCGCCGCTCTGGCTGTCGAGTGCGCCGGTGGGCTCGTCGGCGAGGATGATGTGCCCGCCGTTCATCAGCGCACGGGCGATCGACACCCGCTGCTGCTGGCCGCCGGACAACTGGTGCGGACGGTTGCCGGTGCGGCTGGCCAGGCCCAGGCGTTCGAGCAGGGCGTGGGCGCGCGCATGGCGTTCGGCGGGCGGGGTGCCGGCGTAGATGGCCGGCATCTCGACGTTCTCCTGGGCCGAACCCGAGGGGATCAGGTGGTAGCCCTGGAACACGAAACCGAAAGCTTCGCGGCGCAGCCAGGCCAGCTCGTCGCTGTCCAGTTCGGCCACGTCCCGGCCTGCGAAACGATAGCTGCCCGAGGTGGGGCGGTCGAGGCAGCCGAGGATGTTCATCAGGGTCGACTTGCCGGAACCCGAGGCGCCGACGATGGCGACGAACTCGCCGGGGTGGATGCTCAGGCTGATGCCGCGCAGCACCTCGACCCTGGGCGAATCGACACCGCCGTAGACCTTGCGGATGTCGCACAGCTCGATCAGGGGCGTGGACATCTCAACCCCCACTGGCGGCGGGTAGGCCGATGACCAGGCGCTCGCCTTCGTTCAGGCCGTCGAGGATCTGCACCCGCAGGCGGTCACTCAAGCCGGTGCGTACCTGACGCGCCTCGATCTGGCCCTTGTTGTTCAGCACCTGGGCCAGGCGCACGCCGTCGCCGGGGGTGTCATCGAGCGCGGCCAGGGGCGCGCTGAGCACCTGGCTGGCCTGGCCGGCGACGAAGAACACCTGGGTGGTCATCTCCGCCATCAGGGCGCCGTCGGGGTTGTCCACGTCCAGCAGCACGGTGTACTGGACCACCTTGGTGCCCGTGGTGCCGGCCGTGGCGCTGGCCGGGCTGCCCCCGCCCTGGCTGGATTGGTCCAGCGGCTTGGGTGGCACCGGCAGGATCTGGCGGACGGTGCTGGTCCAGCGCCGCTTGCCGCCGGCCAGGGTGTTGAAGTAGGCGGTCATGCCCGGCTTGACCTTGCCGATGTCGGCTTCGGACACCTGGGCCCATACGGTCATCGGCGACAGCTTGGCGATGCGCAGGATCAGCGGGGTCTGCTGCTGGGCGTTGAGGGTCTGGCCCTCGCGGGCGTCCACCGCCACCACGGTGCCGCTCATGGGCGCGTAGATCCGCGTGTAGCCCAGCTCCGCTTCGTCGCTGCGCAGGCTGGCCTGGGCCTGGCGGATCTGCGCCAGGTACATGTCAATGCGGGCCTGGGTCACCTTCAACTGCGCCGCGGCCGTCTGCAGGTCTTCCTGGCGGCTGGCGCCGGTGGCGGCCAGATCCTGCTGGCGCTTGTACTGCTGCTGGGCGAGCAGATACTGCGCTCGTTGTTCGGCGAGCTGGGCCTTGAGGTTCTCGATCGAGAAGCGTCCGGCATCGAGCTTGGCTTGTTGCGTTGACGGATCGATTTCAACCAGCAACTGGCCCTGACGCACCTCGTCGCCGGCCTCCACATGCAGCTTGCGGATCTGCCCCGAGGCCTGGGCGCCGACATCGACATAGCGACGTGGTTGCAGGGTGCCCAGGGCGGTGACGCTGCTCTCGATATCGGCGCGGGTCACCGGCACGGTGCTGACCGGTGCGCCGCCGAGCGGCAGTACCTGCCAGGCCACCAGGCTGCCGAGGCCGGCCAGGCCCAGGGCGCCGATCAGCAGACGGCGACGAGTATTGGATGTGCGTGTCATGCGGGCTTCCAGCCGGAGGTAGTGGCCGAGTGCCGCGACGGGGCATGCGCTCGGGGGTCCCAGTTAAACGAATGATATCGATGACGATTTAGCGCAGCGCGGGGTGGTCTGCGTGTTGCTGCGAATAATTATAATTTGTAAGATCGCACGCTGATATCATCCAGAACTCTGCCCCTGACTACCAACGTTCGAGCAGGGTGACGCCAGGTGCCGTCGTGGAACATTACTATCGCGAATTGGTGAGCTTCCTGTCCGCCCGACTCGGTAATCGCCAGACGGCCGAAGACGTCGCCCACGATGCCTATATCCGGGTGCTGGAGCGCACGGAGGGCGAGCAGATCGAGCACCCACGCGCCTTCCTGTATCGCACGGCCATGAACCTCGTGGTCGATCATCATCGTCGACATCTGGTGCGTCAAGCCGAGCCGCTGGAGGTACTTGACAGCGATGAGCGCTGGCATACCCCTGCGCTGACGCAGAGCATGCAACTCGACCAGCGTCTGTCGATGATGCAGCAGGCCTTGGGCGAACTGAGCGGGCCTTGCCGCGACAGTTTCCTGCTGCGCAAGCTCGATGGCCTGTCGCACCAGCAGATCGCCGAGCGCTTGGGTATTTCCCGCAGCCTGGTGGAAAAACACATTGTCAACGCCATGAAGCATTGCCGCGTGCGCATGCGCCAGTGGGAGTCCTGAGCGAGCCGTGCGCAGATGTGAAAATTCCGTGAGTGGGCGACTTGATTTCTCCCCGGTTCACGACAACTATCAATAAAGACCCCCCGTTCAGGCGTCCCGCCTGACGTTGCCGTTGCCGGCGCAGTATGGTCATGGAGCTACCGTCACCACCCAACTGCCCAGGTCCGGACGATGCCTAACAAATCCATGCGCATCCTCATCGCCGACGAGCACCCTGGCCAGCGCCTGCAGCTGGAGAAGATGCTCAATGGCCTGGGTTATTACCGGATCGCCCCGGTGGAAAGTTTCGACGACTTGCAGCGCCTGGTGCACAGCGCCCTGGAACCCTTCAACCTGCTGGTGGGCAACATCGAGCTGGCCAGTCATGCCGGGGTCGACCTGGCGCGTTTTTGCCGGGTCAGCTCGCAGATCCAGCACGCGCTGCTGTACCACTCGCCACACCTGAAAGTGCCCGCCGTACCGCCGAGCGATCGCCACGCCGTCAGCATCAGCCTGCCCCATGCCCCCGACAGCGAGGCGCTGGAGTCCTTCATGGCAATCATCGACATGCCCGTGCTGGTCGGGCAGTTGCCCTTGCCGCCGGGGTTGGCGGGGGCGTCAAGCCATGCACGGCGGCGCACCAACCTTGCGCAGACGGTGTTCTGCCGCAATCCCTGAGCAGCAGGGGGATTTGCTATCCTCTGGCCTTTTGCCTCGTTGCGGAAGCTGCCATGACTGCCATCGATACCACCCGCCCGCCACGGTTCAGCCGTCGCGACCACCGGACCCTGGGGTTGGCCGCGCTGGGTGGCGCCCTGGAAATCTACGATTTCATCATCTTCGTGTTCTTCGCGCTGACCCTCAGCCAGCTGTTCTTCCCGCCTGAAATGCCGGAATGGCTGCGCCTGCTGCAGAGCTTCGGGATCTTCGTCACCGGCTACCTGGCCAGGCCGCTGGGCGGCATCCTCATGGCCCATTTCGCCGACCACCTGGGGCGCAAGCGGGTGTTCAGCCTGAGCATCCTGATGATGGCGCTGCCGTGCCTGTTGATCGGGGTGATGCCGACCTACGCCGACATCGGCTACGCCGCGCCGCTGATCCTGCTGGCCCTGCGCATCCTGCAAGGGGCGGCGGTCGGCGGCGAGGTGCCCAGCGCCTGGACCTTCGTCGCCGAACATGCGCCGTCTGGTCGTCGCGGTTATGCGCTGGGCTTCCTGCAGGCGGGGCTGACCTTCGGTTATCTGCTCGGGGCGCTGACCGCAACCTTGCTGGCGCAGCTGTTCACGCCCCAGGAAATCCTCGATTACGCCTGGCGCTATCCCTTCCTGCTCGGCGGCGTGTTTGGCGTGATCGGTGTCTGGCTGCGCCGCTGGTTGAGTGAAACTCCGGTGTTCCTGGCCCTGCGGGCGCAGCAGGAACAGCCGGTGGCCTTTCCCCTGCGACGGGTGCTGGGCACTCATCGACGGGCCCTGGTGCCGGCGGCGCTGCTGACCTGTGTACTGACCTCGGCAGTGGTGGTGCTGGTGGTGATCACCCCGACCGTGATGCAACAGCGGTTCGGCATGACGGCCGGGCACACCTTCGCCCTGAGCAGCGTGGGCATCGTCTTCCTCAATATCGGCTGCGTGCTGGCCGGCTTGCTGGTGGACCGTATCGGTGCCTGGCGGGCGCTGATGTTCTACTGCCTGCTGTTGCCGTTGGGCATCGGCGCCTTGTACGCCAGCCTGGTGGGCCAGTGGGGACAGCTCTGGGCGGCCTATGCCCTGGCCGGCCTGTCTTGTGGCGTGGTGGGGGTGGTGCCGTCGGTGATGGTCGGGCTGTTCCCGGCCGAGATCCGGGTATCGGGCATCTCCTTCACCTACAACATCGCCTACGCCTTGTGGGCCAGCACCACGCCGCTGGCGCTGATCGCCCTGATGCCCTGGAGCCCGTGGGTGTGTGTCGGCTTTTGTCTGGTCATGGGCATGGTCGGGTTGCTGACGGCGCTCTATTTCGGACGTCGTGAGCCGTTGGGGTTTGGGGCGGAGCCGTTGGCGCTCATGTGTGGTGACAAATGAAGCGGTAAAGGCCGCAGGGCAGTGAGGCAGACTTCCGGGCGGGGGTTATTGGAATAACCTATTGGCCGAAAATAACCTGGAAGGTTAATTTCTCATGGAGAAAAGAACGCCGCACTGCACGTTGGAGCGAATAAAAGCGCTGCTCGCAGCCGAGCGAGTAAGGGCAACCTCTACCGCGCTTCGAGGAGCCAGGGCTCTGGGACTGGATTACCCAGGTATGCTTGAGGTGATCAGCAGGCTGGAGCGTGCTGATTTCTACAAGAGCATGACCAGCTATGCCGATCACCTGGTCTGGCAGGACGTCTATCGACCGCTCACAGCAGTGGGGTATGTGTATCTCAAACTGACGGTTGTCGATGATGTTCTTATCGTGTCCTTCAAGGAGCTGTAAACATGAGATGCCCGATTTGTGGTGGTGCCGAGCTTGCACCGGACACTCAGGACATGCCCTATCGCTACAAGGGCATGTCGACGCTTATTCCGCATGTCAGTGGTGATTATTGCCCTGCCTGTGGTGAGGCGGTGTTGAGTCATGCCGAAGCCATGCGTGTCAGTGACCTGATGGTGGAGTTTGATCGGAAGATCAATGCTGAGGCTATTGACCCTGCCTTCATTGTTGCCGTGCGCAAGAAGTTCGACCTCGACCAGCGTGAAGCGGGTGAAATCTTCGGGGGAGGCGTCAATGCGTTCTCTCGTTATGAAAATGGCAAGACCCGGCCGCCGGTCGCTTTGATCAAGCTGTTCAAGCTCCTGGATCGCCATCCGGAACTGTTCGAGGAAGTCAGGACTGCCTGATACGTCCAGGCAGTCAACAGGTCCTACAGGCAGGGTAGGGATTTTGAGCGTCGGCAGCTCTGCCCCCCTACAGCGCCTTCAAGGTTGTGCACGTAATTTCGACTGATCGTTGACGGACCCTTCCGTTCATACAGTCAGGAGAAATATACATGTCCAGTTTCAGCATCACCTGGATGACGCGGGCCCAGCTGCCTGCGTTTCCACCACAGATGAGCTTTTCGGCTGCCAATCCCGCCAGCACGAAACCGGATGATCAGGCCAGGACTCCGGTTATCCGCTGGGGCCGAAGCCTGGCCTGCGTGCTGGAGTCGCGCAACCACCACGACCAGGCCTGGGTGGTGGTCTACGGTGATGGCAAGCAATTGACCGGCGTACACCCGCTACATGACTTTCGCCATATCAGCCGTATCCAGCTGGCCGCCAACAGCCATGCCGTGTTGTTGACCGACAGTGCGCAGCGTCAGCAAACGGTCGAGTTCACCCAACTGAAGGCACTTGATGGCAGTGGTGGTGCCGGGGACCCCGTGAATGGCCTACCCAGCGGTATCCCGTTCATGCTCACCAACGGTCATGATTACCTGATGGCGGACGAGGAGGGCGTGTGCCTCGCCGTGAATCCGGATCCCAAGGCCATGCAATGGCTCTACAAGGACGGACGACTGGTCAATGTCACCACCGGGCAGGCCTTGGGGCTCGGGATCTGCGGCAAGGCGAGCACAGCCTCGGGAGATCGCTGGCGGCTGTCTTCCAAGGGCGAGCTTCTCTATGGCGACGGCACCCGTACTTTGTGCAGTGCCCCGATTTCGGGTGAGGTCTGGCTGCAGCGACGAAGCGAGGCGCTGCCCTCCGAAGCCTGGCGGGTGCAACTGCCCCAGGTCCCGCGCCGAGGTCAGGCGCCGAGCATGGTCGTCGACAAACTGAGCGTGTGCCTCGCTGTCTCTGCCGACTACAGTGCCGGAACAGGCGATACCCTTTCGTTCTCGATCAATGGCAGCGAGCACCGCCAGCCGTTGGCTGGCAACTTCGAGCGTGGGGCGCACTTCAAGGTCGAGGTCGACCTGGTCAAGATGTTCCAGCGCAGCGTGATCTATGCCGATGAGCTGCATACGGTCGAGATCTACCAGGCCAGTGCCGGGGGGTACGGCCCAGCCTGGAAGATGCAGTCGCTGGACCTGAAGGCCAATGACCAGCTGAGCAACCGCGTCGTTGGGAGCGACAACCGTTGGGTCGAGGCCAGGGACGGCGTGGCATGGCAAGGCCGGGTGAACTGGCTGGACTGGCGCAAGGCTGATATCTCGGCGCCTCTGGACTTTGCCGGTTACACCTACCCGGTGCAATTGCAGCAATGGTTGATCGACGTGCTGAAATGGCGCAGCTATCGGCCTGAAACCCTCGATGGCGTCTGTCAGCTGATCGGTGAAGAACGGGGTCAGATACTGGCTTATGAGCTCAAGAGCGGAAGATTGATCTATCTGCGTCCCAATACTGCCCAGGATGCCTACACCTGGGTCTACACCCCGCAAAAGAGCATTCTGGTCAAATTCTGGGATCAGTCCCTCGATCGGGCGCTTTACACCCGGCACAGTCAGCTTGGTGGTGGGCAGCCGGTGGTATGCGCCGGAGAAATGCGGATCGACCGCAAGACCACCAGCAATGCGGTGAGCGACATACTTGGCCTGGTCAACGATGCCTCCGGACACTACAAACCCGATGGCGGGCAGTGCCTGGGACATGTCCTGGAGCGGCTCGCGCAGTTGGGGCTGGACACCGCGCACACCGTTGTTTCGTACAAGCGGTAGCGTCTTTGCCATGCAAAAAGCCCCCGGGCCTCACGGCCAGGGGGCTTTTGCTTGCCGCAATGGCAGGGCTTACATGTTCGGGTAGTTCGGCCCGCCGGCACCTTCAGGGGTGACCCAGGTGATGTTCTGGGCCGGATCCTTGATATCGCAGGTCTTGCAGTGCACGCAGTTCTGCGCGTTGATCTGGAAGCGCTTGTTGCCGTCTTCCTGGGTGACCACTTCGTACACGCCGGCCGGGCAGTAGCGCTGTGCCGGCTCGTCGTACAATGGCAGGTTGCTGGCGATCGGGATGTTCGGATCGCTCAGCTTCAGGTGGCAGGGTTGTTCCTCTTCATGGTTGGTGCTGGAGAGGAATACCGAGCTGAGCTTGTCGAAGCTGAGCTTGCCGTCTGGTTTCGGGTAGTCGATCTTCTGCGAATCCGCCGCAAGCTTGAGGCAGGCATAGTCCGGCTTGGTGTCGTGCAGGGTGAACGGCAGCTTGCCGCCGAACCAGTTCTGGTCGATGTAGTTGAACGCACCACCGAGCAACGGGCCGAACTTGTGCAGGGCCGGGCCGAAGTTGCGGCTGGCGAACAGCTCTTCATGCAGCCAGCTGGCTTTGAAGGCGCTGACATAGCCGTTGAGCTGGTCACCGCCTTCGCTGCCGGCGATCAATGCGTCAGCCACCGCCTCGGCGGCGAGCATGCCGGATTTCATCGCGGTATGGCTGCCCTTGATCTTGGAGAAGTTCAGGGTGCCCAGGTCGCAGCCGATCAGCGCGCCACCATTGAAGACCATCTTCGGCAGCGAATTCAGGCCGCCTTTGCAGATGGCGCGGGCGCCGTAGCTGATGCGCTTGCCGCCTTCGAGGTACCGGGCCATCACCGGGTGGTGCTTGAGGCGCTGGAACTCGTCGAACGGCGACAGGTAAGCGTTGGAGTAGGACAGGTCGACGATCAGGCCGACCACCACCTGGTTGTTTTCCAGGTGATAAAGGAAGGAGCCGCCGGTGTTCTCGGCGCTCACCACGTCCAGCGGCCAGCCGGCGGTGTGCACCACCAGGCCCTGCTCGTGCTTGGCCGGGTCGATTTCCCAGATTTCCTTGAGGCCGATGCCGTAGTGCTGGACGTCGGATTCATTGTCCAGGTCGAAGCGCTTGATCAGCTGCTTGCCGATATGGCCACGGCAGCCTTCGGCGAACAGGGTGTACTTGGCGCGCAGCTCCATGCCCGGGGTGTACAGGCCGTCCTTCGGGTTGCCTTCGCGGTCGACACCCAGGTCGCCGGTGACGATGCCGCGGACCACGCCGTTCTCATCGAACAGTGCCTCTTGCGCGGCGAAGCCCGGGTAGATCTCGACGCCCAGGTTCTCGGCCTGCTGGGCCAGCCAGCGGCACAGGTTGCCCAGGGAGATGATGTAGTTGCCGTGGTTGTGCATGGTCTTGGGCACGAACAGGTCGGGGACCTTGGTCGAGCTGTCGGCACTTTTCAGCACATAGATGTCGTCGCGCTTCACTTCGGTGTTCAGCGGCGCGCCGAGGTCTTTCCAGTCGGGGAACAGTTCGTTCAGGGCGCGCGGTTCGAACACCGCACCGGAGAGGATGTGGGCGCCGACTTCGGAGCCTTTCTCGACCACGCAGACGCTGATCTCGCTACCGGCTTCGGCGGCCTTCTGCTTCAGGCGGCAGGCGGCGGACAGGCCCGCCGGGCCTGCGCCGACGATGACCACGTCGAATTCCATGTATTCGCGTTCCACAGGTTCTCTCCTACTCAAGGCTCATCGCGTTGCTTGTCTTTTATGGGTGTTCACGGTCACATGCGGCGTGCAGAGGCTGTAGCTTCGCAGGTGATGGACTACACCGTTTTGTCTTGGCCGCGCATTATATCTACACCACTTGGCGGGTCCAATACAAACGTTTGTTTGAATTTGCCGGAGGCCCGTAGAATCGCAGGTAGGCGGCTGGAGGCTGGCCAATTTGCCGTATTGACCGGATTGGGTGTTACGGTCAAGATACGAGCGCTTTCGCGTTCGCCGTAGGCTGACCGTCGGGCGCAGGTGCACCCCTAAAGACCAGGCGTGGAGCAGGGTTTACGGGCCGAATCAGGTTTTGTAGTGGAGTCTACACGCCACGACAGGAAATGACCCGTGGGTTTTGCCCGCAAGGGTCGAAACAGGACTGATCGGTCAATTGAACTTTGTCGGCGTCGGAACGTTTTTAGAGGTGCCCTTGTACCCACGCGCATTCGCCGGGCAGTCCCCAGGCGATCTTCTTTTCACCGGAGAGTAACGAGGAATCCATGAAGGTTCTTGTAGCTGTCAAACGAGTGGTCGACTACAACGTCAAGGTTCGCGTCAAGGCGGACAACTCCGGCGTCGACCTTGCAAACGTCAAGATGTCCATGAACCCCTTCTGCGAAATCGCCGTGGAAGAAGCCGTCCGCCTGAAAGAGAAGGGCGTGGCGAGCGAAATCGTCGTCGTCTCCATCGGCCCGACCGCCGCCCAGGAGCAACTGCGTACCGCCCTGGCCCTGGGCGCCGACCGCGCCATCCTGGTCGAGGCCGCTGACGAACTGAACTCCCTGGCCGTGGCCAAGGCGCTGAAAGCCGTTGTCGACAAGGAGCAGCCGCAGCTGGTGATCCTCGGCAAACAGGCCATCGACAGCGACAACAACCAGACCGGCCAGATGCTGGCCGCGCTGACCGGCTTCGCCCAGGGTACCTTCGCCTCCAAGGTCGAAGTTGCTGGCGACAAGGTCAACGTCACCCGTGAAATCGATGGCGGCCTGCAGACCGTCGCGCTGAACCTGCCAGCCATCGTTACCACCGACCTGCGCCTGAACGAGCCGCGCTACGCGTCGCTGCCGAACATCATGAAGGCCAAGAAGAAGCCGCTGGAGACCATCACTCCAGACGCGCTGGGCGTGTCCATCGCCTCCACCAACAAGACCCTCAAGGTCGAAGCGCCTGCCGCCCGCAGCGCCGGTATCAAGGTCAAGTCGGTGGCCGAACTGGTCGAGAAGCTGAAGAACGAAGCGAAGGTAATCTAAATGACTATCCTGGTTGTCGCTGAACACGAGAACGGTGCCGTAGCCCCGGCCACCCTGAACACTGTCGCCGCTGCCGCCAAGGTCGGTGGTGATATCCACGTGCTGGTCGCAGGCCAGAACGTCGGTGGCGTCGCCGAGTCCGCCGCCAAGATCGCTGGCGTAGCCAAGGTGCTGGTTGCCGATAACGCCGCCTACGCCCACGCCCTGCCGGAAAACGTCGCGCCGCTGCTGGTCGAGTTGGCCAAGGGTTACAGCCATGTGCTGGCCCCGGCCACCACCAATGGCAAGAACATCCTGCCGCGCGTTGCCGCGCTGCTGGACGTCGACCAGATCTCCGAGATCATCGCGGTCGAATCCGCCGACACCTTCAAGCGTCCTATCTACGCCGGTAACGCCATTGCCACCGTGCAATCGAGCGCTGCGGTCAAGGTCATCACCGTGCGCACCACCGGCTTCGACGCCGTGGCCGCCGAAGGTGGTTCGGCCGCTGTCGAAGCTGTCGCTGCCGCCCACGACGCCGGCAAGTCGGCCTTCGTTGGCGAAGAGCTGGCCAAGTCCGACCGTCCTGAGCTGACCGCCGCCAAGATCGTCGTTTCCGGCGGCCGCGGCATGGGCAACGGTGACAACTTCAAGCACCTGTACGCCCTGGCCGACAAGCTCGGCGCCGCCGTCGGCGCCTCGCGCGCCGCGGTCGACGCAGGCTTCGTGCCGAACGACATGCAGGTCGGCCAGACCGGCAAGATCGTCGCGCCACAGCTGTATATCGCCGTTGGTATCTCCGGCGCGATCCAGCACCTGGCCGGCATGAAGGACTCGAAAGTGATCGTCGCGATCAACAAGGACGAAGAGGCGCCGATCTTCCAGGTCGCCGACTACGGCCTGGTCGCCGACCTGTTCGAAGCGGTTCCGGAGCTGGAAAAGCTGGTCTGATCCGCCTGCTTCACTTATAAAGAACCCGGCCCGCCCTTGGCGGTCCGGGTTTTTTCATGGATTTTTTCAGGGGCGGGGAGAGGTTGCATGGCGTTTCGCTGGAGCAAGGGAGGGCTGGCCTGCGCGCTGGTGCTGTTATCGACGCAGGCCTTGGCGCTGGGCAAGTGCGAGCGTCTGGTGGCTACCGGCAGCCCGGATGCGCCGCCGTACTCCTGGCAGGACCCGCAAGACCCGAAACACCTGATCGGCGCCAATGTCGATCTGCTGCGCCAGGTGGCGGCCGAGCTTGGGGTGAAGGTCGAGGTGCTGCACGCAGGCAGGCGCGAGCAGGCCCTGGAAGAGGTGCGCAGCGGGCGCATGGACCTGCTGCTCGACACGCCGATGCAGGTCACCCAGCTGACCAGCCTGGATTACATCCATCCGGCCCTGCAGCTCAATGAATACCTGGTCTGGACCCGCCACGACGCGACTCTGGTGTTCGATGGCCCGGCCGACCTCGCCCAATACCAGGGTGCCCTTTCCGAAAAGGCCCGCCTGACCCCGGCTTTCGACGCCTTCGCCAAGACGCAGCTTAAGCTGGAGCCTGCGCAGAACCTGACGCAGGCCTTCCAGAAGCTGGTGCTCGGCCAGGTTGACTATGTGTTGGCCGGGCGCTACTCGGGCATGGCCATGGCACAGAGCCTGGGCGTGGGCAACGACCTCATCGCCCGGGGCTTGCCGGTGGACCGTCCGGGGCTGTACCTGGCGGTCTCGCACAACTCGGCGTGCAACGACAGCTGGTTGCGCGGACAACTGGCGAAAAAACTGACAGAATTGCCGATCTCCGGGGCGAGCGAAGCTGTGCTGCAGCGCAATGTCGAGCGTTGGAAGGCGCAGATGCAGGCGTCGCAGGGTGCCCCCAAACAGTAGGAAGCGTGAGTGAGAATCCAACCCTTGATGCTCGCCCTGGCCGTGCTTGGCCTGGCCGGCTGTGCCAACGACCCGGCACCCAATGAACAGCTGCGCCTCTCGGAACAGGCGCTGGAGCAGGCCAAGGCGGTCGGCGCCAATGAGCAGGTGCCGGAGTTCAAGCTGGCCGAAGACAAGCTGGCCCGGGCCAAGAGCAACATGCTCGGCGAAAGCCACCGCGATGCGCGCATGCGCGCCGAGCAGGCCGAGCTCGATGCCCGCCTGGCCGAGGCGCGGGTGCTGAACCAGAAGAGCGAGGAGCAGCTGCAGGCGATGCAGTCGCGGATCAAGCGCCTGCGCAAGCAGCTGGAGGTGCAGCCATGAAGCGCTTCAAGCCCATGGCGGCCTTGGCCTTGCTGGCCCTGGTCGGTTTGCAGGGTTGCGCCAGCCAGCGCAGCGAGTCGGCGCTGGACGATGCCAGTGCCGCGTTCCAGAAGGTCAAGGACGATTCCGATGTGCTGCGCAGTGCGCCTCGCGATGTGATCCGCGCCGGCGAGTCGTTGGCCCGTGCGGAGCGTCTGGCAGGTTATGTCGGCACTGGCAGTGATGTCCGTCATTACGCCTACCTGAGCCAGCGCTACAGCGAGATTGCCAGTGAGCATGCCAAGCTGGCGTTGAATCAGGAGCGTCTGGCCAAGCTTGATCTGGAGCGCCAGCGCCTGCAGTTGGCGCTGCGCGAGGCCAAGTTGGCCAGCGTCCAGCAGCAGGGCAAGTTCGTCGAGGCGCAGATTGTCGCGCTGGCGTCGGAGCAGACCGATCGTGGCCTGGTGATGACTCTGGGTGACGTGCTGTTCGATACCGGCCAGGCCGACCTGAAGAATTCGGCCAGCCGTACTGTACTTAAGCTGGTGCAGTTCCTTCAGCTCAATCCGCGGCGGGTGGTGCGGATCGAGGGTTATACCGATAGCACTGGTGCTGCGGAAGAGAACCTCAAGCTGTCCCGTGATCGCGCCCAGTCGGTCGCCGACATGCTGGTCGATCTGGGGGTAGATGAGAAGCGTATCCAGGTCGAGGGGTATGGCGACCAGTATCCGGTGGAGGCCAACGCCTCGGAGCGGGGCAGGGCGCAGAATCGTCGGGTCGAGATCGTCTTCTCCGATGACAAGGGCAAACTCGCGCCAGCGCGTTGAGTTCTGTTTTGATTTCGAGCAAGCCCGTTCCTACAAGAAGTTATACCTAACTTGTAGAAGCGGGTTTGAGCGCGATAGGACTCATCCAGTCAAATCATTGCCAACCGGCTAGCTACTACTTCGTTTCTCTTGATCTTGATCTTGATCTTGATCTTGATTTTGGTTGTTTGGTTGTTTGGTTGTTTTAGTTGGTGTTTAGGGTTGTATGTGCATTCATTTGCGATGTCGACGCTTAGTCACCTTTCCGCCCTTACGGCGGGTAACTTTTTGAAGGATCAAAAAGTCACCAAAAAATCCTCGCTCCATTCATCCGGCCCTGCGCTTCGCTCCGGGTTCCCTCACTCCGGCCTTGCTCCCGGGAGGACCGCGCTGCAGGGCCCATCCTGGGCCCCAGCGCTTGACGGGCATCCATGCCCGTCACCTCCCTTCGCAAGACCTGCGTTCGGCCTCCTGAAGTCGCGAAGTTACGAGCGGCGCCTGGACTTGCGCAGCTGTCGCTAGTTGCAGCTTAATTAATCTTTCGATCGCATCGCGGGGCAAGCCCGCTCCCACGCAATAGTCGCCGTTATATATGACTCTGTAGGAGCGGGCTTGCCCCGCGAAAGGGCCGGAACAGTCAATACATAATTAACTGTCAAACAACTGAATTCGCATTTCTTGCTCTTGCTCTTGCTTCTAAGCGCGCGATAGTCCAGGCGCCACCAATTGCGACTTCAGTAGGCCGAGCGGAGTTCTTGCGGAGGGAGGTGACGGCCAAGGATGGCCGTCAAGCGCTGCGCCCCAGGATGGGGCGTTCAGCGCGGTCCTCCCGGGAGCAAGAACGGAGCGAGGGAACCCCGAAGCGAAGCGTAGGGGCCGGATGAATGGAGCGAGGATTTTTTGGTTCCTTTTTGATCCTTCAAAAAGGAACTCGCCGTAAGGGCCATCCCTTTCAAGGTCTTCGGTAGAATCCACTGAAATCCAGTCAGGAAGACCCGAACGATGTGGGCTGATGTACTAGCGCGATTCGAGAAAAAAGCACCCGCCAGCGTAATGGCCAAACTTGCCTTGGAGCAGGCCATTGCGCCGGAGTGGGTCGATCAGGTTTTCGAGGAGCACCGGCAACGGCAGTATTCTCGCGAATTGCTGTTCTCGACCATCGTCAAGCTGATGTCGCTTGTTTCTCTGGGCTTGAAGCCATCCTTACATGCTGCCGCGAGACAACTAGACGACCTTCCCGTCAGTCTGGCGGCCCTTTACGACAAGATCAGTCGAACCGAACCTGCCCTGTTGCGTGCTCTGGTGACAGGCTGTGCGCAGCGCTTGGCGCCGACAATCCATGAGTTGGGCTATTCAGCCATGCTTCCTGATTGGCAAGTTCGGATAGTCGATGGAAGCCACCTGGCCTCCACCGAAAAGCGTCTTGGTGCGTTGCGCCAAGAGCGTGGGGCGGCTCGCCCCGGGTTCTCGGTAGTGGTCTACGATCCCGATCTGGATCAGGTGATCGACCTCCAACCGTGTGAAGACGCCTACGCAAGTGAGCGCGTCTGTGTCTTGCCGTTACTGGCTCAAGCAAAGGCCAATCAGGTCTGGGTCGCTGATCGCCTCTACTGCACGCTGCCTGTCATGGAGGCGTGCGAACAGGTGAGCACATCATTTGTCATTCGCCAGCAAGCCAAACATCCCCGCTTGATCCAAGAAGGTGAGTGGCAAGCACCGATGCCGGTAGCAACAGGCACAGTGCGCGAGCAATCCATCGAAGTAAAAGGCGGGCACTGCTGGCGACGTGTCGAGTTGACACTTCATTCGCCAAACGACTCAGGTGATAACAGCTTGATGTTCTGGAGCAATCTGCCCGAGAGCATCAGTGCACAACAAATCGCAGACTTCTATCGCCGTCGCTGGAGCATCGAAGGGATGTTTCAGCGACTGGAAGCGATTCTGGAAAGTGAAATTGAAACCCTTGGCAGCCCGCGAGCTGCCTTGCTTGGCTTCACCACTGCCGTTCTGGCATACAACGTTCTGGCCTTGCTCAAACGTAGTGTTGAGCAGGCCCATCGGGATGCCTTGCCCGATAATTGGGAAGCCTCGATCTATCACTTGGCGGTGCAGATCAGAGGGGGTTACGAAGGCATGCAGATTGCCCTGCCATCCGAGTACATGCCAGTTGTACCGATAGACAAACTGGCCCAGCGCCTGCTGGAGCTAGCCAGAAACATCCAGCCCAAACAGGTCGTGAAAAGTCCACGAGGCCCCAAGGTGCCCAAAGCGAAGGCCTGGGTGCAAGGTACGGCTGTGCATGCCCACGTTTCGACGGATCGGGTCATCAAGGCCGCTAAAACCAAAAGACCTTGAAAGGGATGGCCGTAAGGGCGAAAAGGTGACTATGCGTCACCATCGCCAACGAATGCGCTTACATCCATCAAAACCAACCCCCTGAAAGCCCAAGCCGAATCAAATCAAGGCATCACCCCAACAGTCCCATTCCCCGCCTTAGGCTGCCGATAAAGATCCAGCAACACCTGATCGAGAACCTGCGAAGCCCCCCAAGGCTTTGGATCATTGAGAATGGCCGCCACCGCCCAGGTGTGCCCGTTACTGTCCCGGCTGAACCCGGCAATCGCCCGCACGGTATTGAGGGTCCCGGTCTTGATGTGCCCTTCACCGGTCATGGCCGTGCGCTTGAGCCGCTTGCGCATGGTGCCGTCCATCCCCACCAGCGGCATCGAGCTGATGAACTCGGCCGCGTAAGGGCTCTTCCAGGCCGCCTGCAACAGCGCCGCCATCTCGCGGGTGCTGACCCGCTCGGCACGGGACAGCCCCGAGCCGTTCTCCATCACCAGGTGCGGCGAGGTGATGCCTTTCTTCGCCATCCACTGGCGCACTACGCGCTGGGCGGCACGGGCATCGTCGCCGTCGGCGTCGGTACGGAACTGCGCGCCAAGGCTCAGGAACAGCTGCTGCGCCATGGTGTTGTTGCTGTATTTGTTGATGTCGCGGATGACTTCCACCAGGTCCGGCGAGAAGGCGCGGGCCAGCAGGCGGGCGCTCTTGGGCACGTTCTCGATGCGGTCGCGGCCCTGGATGCTGCCGCCCAGCTCGTTCCAGATCGCCCGCACGGCACCGGCCGCGTAGGTCGGGTGATCCAGCAGCGACAGGTAGGTCTGCGAGTTGCAGCCGTCGGCGAGCTGGCCACTGACCGTCACGCTGACACCGTCCGGCTGGACTACCGGGTTGTAGCGCACCTCGCCGGTGCACTGCTTGCCGGCCACGGCCTTGACCTGGTTGTCGATGCGGATGCTGGCGATCGGTGGCTCGACCGAGACGTTGACCTTGCCACCGTCGTTACGGGCAACGAAGCGCAAGGCCTTGAGGTTGACCAGCAGCGAGTCGGGCTTGACCAGGAACGGTTTGTTCTCGTCGCCGCCGTCGTCATCGAACTGTGGCAGGTTGGGTTGCACGAAGTGACTGCGGTCCAGGGCCAGGTCGCCGGTCACGGTGCGCACACCATTGGCGCGCAGGTCGCGCATCAGCAGCCAGAGCTTTTCCATGTTCAGCTTGGGGTCGCCGCCGCCTTTGAGGTACAGGTTGCCGTTCAGCACGCCGTTGCTCAGGGTGCCGTCGGTGTAGAACTCGGTTTTCCACTGGAAAGTCGGGCCCAGCAGTTCCAGCGCGGCATAGGTGGTGACCAGCTTCATGGTCGAGGCCGGGTTGACCGACACGTCGGCGTTGAACACGGTCGCCGTGCCCGGGCCGTCCAGCGGCAGCATGACCAGCGACAGGGCCGAATCCTGCAGTTTGTTGGTCTTGAGCGCCTGCTGCACCTTAGGCGGCAGGCTGGTGTTGACGGTGGCGGCCTGCACGGACAGCGACAGGGGCAGGAACAGGCCGGCGAGCAGCAGTGGGCGGAGCGTCTTGATCATAAATGGACAAACCCTGCAGGCGAGGGAAAAAGACAACGGGGCTGTAGGAGGTGATGGCCCCAGGACAAAATGTAGCGCGCATTATGCCCCAAGCAGAACGTGCATGGGCTTCATTCGACGGAAAAGCGCCGTTAGGCAGCGGAAACTGGTAAAGTGCCGCGCGTAATTAATTGAGAGGATTGTTTCATGGCTACCAACCGTTCCCGTCGCCTGCGCAAGAAACTGTGCGTGGACGAATTCCAGGAGCTGGGTTTCGAACTGAACCTGGGCTTCAAGGAAGACCTGTCCGATGAAGCCATCGATGCCTTCCTCGACGCCTTCCTGGCTGAAGCCATGGATGCCAACGGCCTGGATTACGTCGGTGGCGACGACTTCGGCCTGGTCTGCAAGGCCACCCGTGGTTCGGTCAACGAAGAACAGCGCGCCGCTGTCGAAGCCTGGCTCAAGGGCCGCAGCGAACTGACCAATATCGAAGTCAGCCCGCTGCTGGACGCCTGGTACCCGGAAAAACCGGTCAACCCGGCTTCCTGATGAATGTCGGCGGTACGCCCTGTACCGCCCTCATCCGGCTTCGGCCAGGCGCTCCCGCTGCCTGGCCAGGGCTTTCTCCACGCGGCGCATATGCCGCGCCAGCGCCTGGCGGCGCCGCTTAAGCTCAGCCTGGGGCAGGCCCGTCTCCTCCAGTGCCTCGCACGCCTCGATCAATGCCTGTGCATCCAGCATCCTTCCCGCGCTGAGGATCTTGTGTGCTTGTAATGCCAGCTCGGCGCTTTCGTGCCTCGGGTCGATGGCCATCAGCACCTGCAGGTCCTGGCGCAGGCTCAGCAGCAGGGTGTCGAGGATACGGTCGCGGTCGGCGAGGTTGTCGCCGACGATCGCTGAAAGACCGTCGAGGTCAAAAGGCACTGCTGGCGTATGGCGCTTGTCAGCCTGGCGGGCAAGCCGCGCAATCGCGTTCAGTCGCTGCCCCAGCACTTGCAGGCCTATGGGTTTGAGCAGGCAGTCGTCCATGCCGGCGTCGAGGCACTGCTGGCGCACCTCGGGCTGGGCGTTGGCGGTGTAGCCGAGGATGGTGCAGGGTGGTCGCTCGTGCAGGCGTTCTTCCATGCGCACGGCCCTGGCCAGTTGGTAGCCATTCATCTGCGGCATGTTGCAATCAACGATCAGCACGTCGAAACAGCCTTCGCGCCATTTGCGCAGCCCCTCGCATCCGTCCTCGGCGCTTTCCTGGCTCAGGCCCAGGTAGTTCAGTTGCTGGGCCATCAGCAACAGGTTGGCCGGGTGGTCGTCGATCACCAGTATGCGCAGTTGCCGGTCGGGCTGGAGGATTTCAGTGGCCGGTCGTGGCAAGGCTGCCACCGGCTCGATGCATTGCAGCGGCATCACCAGGCGCACGCGGGTGCCTACGCCCTGCAGGCTTTGCAGGGTGAGTTCACCGCCCATCATCGCGCACAGGTCGCGGCTGATGACCAGGCCCAGCCCGGTGCCGGCCCGGGCGCCATCGCTGTAGGGGTTGGCCTGCACGAAGGGCGAGAACAGGCGTTGCAGGTCCTGTTCGTGGATCCCTATGCCGCTGTCGCGCACCTCCAGGTCGAGGGTCGGCACCGCCGGCTCGCCGTCGTTGCGCAGGCGGACGCTGATGCGTACCTGACCTTGTTCGGTGAACTTGATCGCATTGCTCACCAGGTTCGACAGCACCTGCTTGAAACGCAGCGGATCGAGCATCGCATGGCAGCGGGCCTCGCGGGCAATCACCACATCCAGCACCAGGCCCTTGTGCCGTGCCAGGCCATCGAACACGCGGCCGACCGACTCGACCAGGGCCGCGAGGTCTACAGGCTCGGGGGCCAGGGACATTTGCCCGGATTCGATCCGGGCGATATCCAGGATGTCGCCGATCAACCCCAGCAGGTCGCTGGCCGAATGATGGGCGACTTCCAGCGCGGGGCGGTCCAGCTTGCCCTGGTCGGCGCGCTTGAGGGCCAGTTCCAGCATGCCGATGAGGGCGTTCATCGGCGTGCGGATCTCATGGCTGATGGTGGCCAGGAAGGTGCTCTTGGCCCGATTGGCGTCATCGGCCTGTTGCTTGGCCAGGCGCAGGTCCTGGACCAGATTGCGGCGTTCGCTGATATCGATCCAGCCACCGATGATGCCCTGCATCTCGCCCAGCGAGTCGCGGTAGGGCAGGATCCAGTGATAGATCGTCAGCTCACGGTCACGCAGGCGCAGGGGGCGATCGAGGATCAAGGGCTTGCCCTGGGCCATCACCCGCTGGTAGTCGTCCTGGACCTGGCGGGTATAGTCGCAGTCGCTGAAGGGGGCTTCGTCCAGGCTCTTGCCCAGGACTTCCTCGAGACTGGCGCCAACGGCCTGCAGGTAGCTGTCGTTGCAGCTTTGCAGGCGCCCGTCACGGTCGCGGACATACATCGGATGGGGCGTGCCATTGAGCAGCGCACCCATGAATTCCAGCTGGTCGTTGAGTGCTCGTTCGGCCCGCTGGCGCTGCTTGATCTGACGGCGCAGCCGGGCATTCCACACCAGTGCGAGGACCAGCAGCACCGCGATACCCCCCGCCACCTGAAGGATCAGCCGACGGTAGCTGCGCCAGTAGGCGTCGTCACGCAGGCCATGGTCGCGCCAACGGCTGTTGATCACCCCCAGTTCCTCCGGCGAAATGCTCAACAGCGCCTTGTCGAGGATCGCCGCCAGTTCGCTGGCACCCGCGGCGGTCGCCATGGCGAAGGCTGCCGGTTCCGTGCCCACGGTGCTGCGGATCACCAGGTTGTTGCTGGTGGCGAGCATGTGGTTGGCGTCGATCAGGGTGGCGATCGCCGCATCCACCGCGCCGCTGCCGAGCAGCACCATGGAGTAGTAGGTGCTTTCGGTGGCGACCTGGTGAATCCGTGGGTGACGTGCCGCGAGCAGGGCGGCCACGCTGCTGTCGCGGGGCACGGCGACGCGTTTGCCCTTGAGTTGCTTGAGGCTGTTGGGCTGGTCGTCGCCGGTGTGGCTGACCAGCACGTAGGCGCTTTCAAGGTACGGGCGGCTGACCTGCAGCGCGCTGCCGCGACGGGCGTCGGTGGAGAGGCTGGCGATGATATCGGCGCGGCCGGACTCGAGCTGGTCGATCATGTCGCCATCGCCACTGGCGCGGCGGATCTCGAAGCGCAGGCCGGTGCGCAGGCGGATGAGTTCGAGCAGGTCGGCGACGATGCCGCGCAGGCGGTCATTGTTGTCGAAGAAGGTCAGGGGCGCGGCGGTGTCGTTGACCACCACGCGCATGATCGGATGCTCGCTCAGCCACTGTTCCTCGCGCGCCGACAACTGCAGCTTGCGATCGGTCAGCAGGCTACCGCTGCTGGCACTCCAGCGCTTGAAGATATCGTTGCGGGTGGTGTTGGGCTGGGCGTCGAGGGCGGCGTCCACCAGGGACTGGAGAGTGAGCGCGTCCTCGCGCATGGCGAAGCTGAAACCCACGGCTTCGTGCTTGCCGAAGTTGGCCATGCGCAGGTGCGGCAGGTGCCCCTGGCTGATGAGGTAGTGGGTGGAAATGGTATCGCCGATGAACACGTCGGCCTGCTCGAAGGCCACGGCATTCAGCGCCTGGGTGGACGATTCGAAGGTCAGCAGCTCGGCCTTGGGGTAGTTGGCGTGAATCTCCCCGGGCGGCAGGTAGTGATACAGCATGCTCAGGCGCATGCCCGTCAGGCCCGTGTCCAACGCCCGGGTTTCATCCTCGCGGGTCACCAGCACCGGTTGGTCGATGGCGTAGGGCCGCGACAGTGCCAGGCCCTGGGTCACCGCTTCGTAGCCGTTGGCGCTGCCCAGCAGGTCGATATGCCCACTCTTGAGCGCGGCGACCGCCGCCGGCCGGCTGGGAAAGCGCTGCACCCGCACTGGCAGGCCCAGGGCGCTGCCGATCAGGCCGGCGTAGTCGGCCGTCAGCCCCTGGTATTCGCGCCCGCCCGTGGCGATGTCGAACGGCGGGTAGTCAGGGGCCGAGGTGCCCAGCACCAGTTCCCGGCGTTGCGCGAGCCAGTCGCGCTGGGCCGGTGTCAGGCCGGGCTGGACCGATGCCGGCGCCGAACGGCTGAGCAGGGTGTAGGTTCGCCCCGTGTCGACGGTCACGCCGGCACCTTGCAGCGGCATGCCCAGGCACAGCAGCGATGTAACGATGCACCTCCACATCATGACCTCAAACCAGCGCGTTGCGTTTGGCGACGTCGATCAATTCCACCAAAGTGCTGGCGCGCAACTTGTGCATGAGACGTTTCTTGTAAGTGCTGACGGTCTTGTTGCTGAGAAACATGCCCTTGGCGATCTCCTTGTTGCTGCGCCCCTGGGCAAAAAGTTGCAGGACCATGAGTTCCCGATCATTGACCTGGCGGAACAGTTCCAGCTCCTGGTTGCTGCCCGTCGGCGGTGGATTGAGTGCCTGGCTGGGGAAATAGTTGTAACCGGACAGTACGGCCTTGATCGCGCTGAGCAGTTCGCTGAGGTCTTCCTGCTTGCACACGTACCCGGCCGCGCCGGAGTGCATGCAGCGCACGGCGAACAGGGCCGGCGATTGGGCTGTGAGCACCAGGACCTTCAGCGGGATGGCCATGGCCTGCAGGCGCGAGAGCATCTCCAGGCCATCGAGCTTGGGAATGCTGATGTCGAGGATGACCAGGTCCGGCGGAGTCTCGCGGATCAACTGCATGGCGTCCACGCCGTTGTCCGATTCCCCGACCACCTTGTATCCCTGGTTTTCCAGCAACATCCGTATCGCCAAACGTATGACGGGATGGTCATCAACTATAAAGACTGAGTGCATATTCAACATTCCATGCGGCGCGTGAAGGCAGCCGGCACATTAGCTCAGTTGAATGTCGACGGGCAGGGAAGTAGCTGCCAAAACCGGGATATAGGAATTTACTTACAGTGTTGGCGAAACATTGCTACGAGTGATGTAGATATTGAGAGGGAATTGTCAGGGTTTGATCGTTTTTGTGGGTTTGCGTGGTGAGCGTGTTTATTGGATATCGACATTACGTGGGAAATTTCATGCGTATTAAACGTGGGTGGCAAACAGGCGCCTGCCACCCCCGTCCGCCCTTATTTCGGACTGGAACGCCCGGTCATTTCCAGAGCCATTTCACTGGCGTAGCTGTCGGTCATGCCGGCGATGAAGTCGATCATGCGCAGGAAGGCGTCGTGCAGCGAACCATGCGGGTCGGGGGCGTTGTTGCCGATCAGGTCCAGCACCCGCCGGCTCTTGAACGATGGGGTACGCCCGCCATGCTGTTCCAGGGCCGCACCGCAGAAGGTATTGAGCAGGATCTCCAGGGTCGTGTAGGCGCCGATCTCGTGCAGGGTCTTGCGCTTGTCCTGGAAGATCTTCTTGCGCGCCATGTCCTTGGCCTGCAGCACGCAGCGTTGCGCCGGGCCGTGCATGTGCTCGACCAGGTCGCCTGCCAGGCTGCCTGCGAGCAGGGCCTGCTGCTGTTCGACGAAAGCCTGGGCGGCGGCGTTGGTCAGGTGCTCGATGGCCTTGCCGCGCAGGATCGCCAGCTTGCGTCGACGTGATTCGCCGGGCCCCAGCAGGCGATAGGTTTCCGGCAGGTCGTCGCCCACCAGGTCCAGCAGCAGTGCCTCGACCTCGGCGTATTGCAGCAGGTCCATCTCCAGCCCGTCCTCGAGGTCGATCAGGGCGTAGCAGATGTCGTCGGCGGCCTCCATCAGGTACACCAGGGGGTGACGGGCCCAGCGCTGGTGCTCCAGCTGCGGCAGGCCCAGTTTGCCGGCGATCTGCTCGAGCAGCCCCAGTTCGCTCTGGTAGCAGCCGAACTTGTGTTTCTTGTAGCCCAGGGCGTCGGCGTGGCGTGCCGCCCACGGGTACTTGAGGTAGGCGCCAAGGGTGGCATAGGTCAGGCGCATGCCGCCGTCGAACTGGTGGTATTCGAGCTGGGTGAGTACGCGAAAGCCCTGGGCGTTGCCTTCGAAGTTGAGGAAGTCGGTACGCTGGTCATCGCTCATGTCATCCAGCCAGCCGCGCCCGGCGGCCTGCTGGAACCAGTGGCGGATGGCGTCCTCGCCGGAATGGCCGAACGGCGGGTTGCCGATGTCGTGGGCCAGGCAGGCTGACTGCACGATCATCCCCAGGTCGCTGGGCTCGCACCAGGCCGGCAGTTGCTCGCGCAGGGTCTCGCCGACGCGCATGCCCAGCGAGCGGCCGACGCAGCTGACCTCCAGGGAGTGGGTCAGGCGGGTGTGGATATGGTCGTTGCTGGATACGGGGTGCACCTGGGTCTTGCGCCCCAGGCGGCGGAAGGCGCCGGAGAAGATGATGCGGTCGTGGTCCTTGTGGAACGGACTGCGGCCGAGTTCCTCGGGGCTGTAGAGGGCCTTGCCCAGTCGTTCGCGGGTCAGCAGGGTGTGCCAGTCCAAGGCGTGATCTCCCATCGTAGAGTAGGGATAGCTTCCTGCGTCCGGCGCGCCCGTGCAAGCGTCAGGCGCGCCGTGATCTCAGGGGCGGCGGCTGTTGCCGAGGAACAGGCGGATCAGCGGCACCAGGCTGGTGCCCAGGCGTACCAGGCGCGTCAGGTTGCCGCTGCGCACGCCCTTGCCGGTGAGAAAACCCAGGGCGACGACGGCGCCGATGCCCCACAGCGAGCCGTGCTTGACCCCCAGGCCCTCGCCGAACGAGCTGCCCATGCCGCGCAGGCGGCGGACCGGTTCGAGCAACTGGCCGGACTCGTGGCGGATTTCCTGGCGGTGCATTTCCATGCGCAGGCGCAGCAGGGCCTTGCGCAGCTCACGTGGGTTACGGGTGTTGGGCAGTTCGGGCAGGCTCATGGCAACAGGCGCTCCCGATTCTTGGCCAATTCCTCGAGGGTGGCGTTGAACGGCGAGGATTCATCGAACACCGCGGCTTTCAGGCGCAGGCCGCAGTACAGCGCGGCGAGCCCGTAGAACACGCACAGGCCGATGATCCCGGCCAGCCGGTAGCTGTCCCACAGCAGCACCAGCAGCAGGCCCGACAGCGCGGTCAGCAGCAGCAGGGCGAACACAAGGGCCAGGCCCGCGAACAACAGCAGGCTGAGGGTGCGGGCCTTCTGCTCCTGCAACTCGATGCCGAACAGCTCGATATGGCTGTGCAGCAGGCCCAATATGGCCGCGCCCAGGCGCCGACCGGAGGCGCCCGTGCCGATGGCGTCGTTGTCCATGCCGGCTCCTCAGCGCTTGGCCAGCAGGCCGATCAGCAGGCCGACGCCGGCGGCGATGCCGATGGCTTGCCACGGGTTCGCCTGCACGTACTCCTCGGCGCTGCCGAGGGCCGCCTGGCCGCGGGCGCGCACCGAGTCCTGGGTCAACTGCAAGGTCTCACGGGCCTGCACCAGGCGTTCGTGGATCTGCTCGCGCAGTTCGTCGGCCTGGTCGCCGGCCAGGTTGGCGGTGTCGGCGAGCAGCTTCTCGGTGTCGCGGACCAGGGCCTGGAAGTCAGCCATTAAAATTTCCTGTGCAGTCTTTGCCGATTTGCTGGCCATGGATGGGCCTCTCCCTGTGGATGTGTACTGGCTATTTCGAGTGATCGGTGGCGCGGAAGGTTCAGCGGGATGTGTTGGTACAGCGCTTGCTAAAAAGCGGTGCGTGTCCGCCGAGGCTTGCGCCGAAACCATGCGCCAGCGCTGCGGATACTGCTAAACCTTAACCCAATCCACGACAAACCCAAGAAAAAACCACGCAGGCGCCGCCCGGCTCACCGAAACGGGGCAGGGGCCTGGCACCGATCCGGTGCATGGATGCCGGTTCTTGAACTGTCCTGGTGCCTTTTTGCAGGTCTGCCTCTTCATGGAAAACATGCACAGCGCGATGGACTCCCTGGTCCATGGCTCCAACACCTTGTTCATCCTCATGGGCGCGATCCTGGTCCTGGCCATGCACGCGGGGTTCGCCTTTCTCGAGGTCGGCACGGTGCGGCACAAGAATCAGGTCAACGCCCTGTCGAAGATCCTCAGCGACTTCGCCATCTCGGCCCTGGTGTATTTCTTCATCGGCTATTGGGTCGCCTATGGCGTGAGCTTCCTGCAGCCGGCGGCGACGCTGGCCAGCGATCACGGCTATGCGCTGGTCAAGTGCTTCTTCCTGCTGACCTTCGCCGCGGCCATTCCGGCGATCATCTCCGGCGGTATCGCCGAGCGCGCGCGCTTTGCGCCGCAACTGTGCGCGACGGCATTGATCGTGGCGCTCATCTACCCGTTCTTCGAAGGCGTGGTGTGGAATGGCAACTTCGGCCTGCAGGCCTGGTTGCAGGCGCGTTTCGGCGCGCCGTTCCATGATTTTGCCGGGTCCGTGGTGGTGCACGCCATGGGCGGCTGGCTGGCGCTGGCGGCGGTACTGCTGCTAGGCGCGCGCCGTGGCCGCTACCGCGAGGGGCGCCTGGTGGCGTTCGCGCCGTCGAGTATTCCGTTCCTGGCGCTGGGCTCGTGGATCCTGATCATCGGCTGGTTCGGCTTCAACGTCATGAGCGCGCAGACCCTGCAGGGGGTGAGCGGGCTGGTGGCGATCAACTCGTTGATGGCCATGGTCGGCGGCACGCTGTCGGCCCTGCTGGCCGGGCGCAACGACCCGGGCTTCCTGCACAACGGCCCACTGGCCGGCCTGGTGGCGGTGTGTGCGGGCTCCGACCTGATGCATCCGGTGGGCGCGCTGGTCACCGGGCTGGTGGCCGGTGGCCTGTTCGTCTGGTGCTTCACCGCCGCGCAGAACCGCTGGAAGATCGACGACGTGCTGGGCGTGTGGCCATTGCACGGCGTGTGTGGCGTATGGGGCGGCATCGCCTGCGGCGTGTTCGGCCAGGCTGCCCTGGGCGGGTTGGGTGGCGTCAGCCTGGTCAGCCAGTTGCTGGGGAGCCTGGCGGGCGTGCTGGTGGCGCTGGCCGGCGGTTTTGCCGTGTATGGCCTGATCAAGGCGCTGCATGGTCTGCGCCTGAGCCATGAGGAGGAGTTCCAGGGAGCGGACCTGGCCGTGCATCGGATCGGCGCCACCAGCCAGGATTGAGCCAGGTCAGGTGCGCGTTGGCGGGGACGGACCTAGAATGAGCATCCATTCATGCGAATTACGGATGTCTGCATGCTCCCTGAAACCCAGTTGTTCGGCACCGTGGGGTGCCACCTGTGCGAAGTGGCCGAGGCTGTGCTGATGCCGTTCGTCGAGCACGGCCTGCTGGTCGAGCTGGTCGATATCGCCGACAGCGAGGCGCTGTTCGAACGCTACGGGCTGAGCATCCCGGTGCTGCGCCGTTGCGATACCGGCGCCGAGCTGGGCTGGCCGTTCGATGCCGAGCAGGTAGTGGCCTTCCTCGGCTGAACCGTGCATTGACGAGCGGGTGGGTCGCTCCGTATGCTGTATATAAATACAGTATCCGAGGTGAAGCCATGCTCAATGTCGAGCAACTCAAGTACAGCATCAATCACATGGCTCCCGAGCGTGTGTGCGAGGCCGTGCTGGAATTGCGCCTCGACGGCATCGTCACCGACGAGCGCACGCCGTTCGGCAAGGTGCATTTCAACACCTGTTTCGCCGAGATCGAGGCGCTGTTCCAGCGCGCCGGCTTCCACCGTCCGCTGGATGTGGTGGGCTACCAGGGCCTGAGCTACGCCCTCTACGATCCGGGGCGCTGGGACGCGGTGCAGGTGCTGCGCTGGCTCAAGGCGCGTTGCGAACCGGCCAGCGAGGCTGGTTGAGGGGCGCGAGCTGGGGGATAATGCCAGCCCCGCAGAACCGAGCCCGACGATGACCACGCCTTTCGACCCCGCCCACCAGCAAGCCAGTACCGTATGCCTGCCTCCGGGGCCCTGGGCAAACGTGCTCGACTGCCTGTGCGATCATTTCAAGGGCATCACGCGTGAGCAATGGCTCGACCGCTTCGCCCGGGGCCGGGTGTTGAATGCCGATGGCCAGCCCATTGCGGCGGATACGCACTATCGGCGAGGCATGCGCTTGCACTATTTCCGTGAAGTGCCCAACGAGAAAGTGATCCCGGTGCAGGAAGAGATCCTGCATGTCGACGAGCACCTGGTGGTGGCGGACAAGCCGCACTTCCTGCCTGTCACCCCCACCGGCGAGTACGTCGAACAGACGCTGCTGCGCCGGCTGATCCGGCGTCTGGACAACCCGCACCTGGTGCCGCTGCACCGCATCGACCGGCACACTGCCGGGCTGGTGCTGTTTTCCGCCAACCCGCAGAGCCGTGGCGCCTATCAGCGCCTGTTCCCTGAGCGGCGCATCGACAAGCACTACCAGGCCATCGCCGCGGCCATGCCGCAGCATGACTACCCGTTGGTGCACCGCAGCCGTTTGGTGCATGGCGAGCCGTTCTTCCGCATGCATGAGGTGCAAGGGGCCGACAACAGTGAAACCCACGCCTGTGTGCTGGAGAAGAATGGCGAGCTGTGGCGCTATGGCCTGTCACCGGTTACCGGCAAGACCCACCAGTTGCGCGTGCACATGGCGGCGTTGGGCGCGGGGATCTGCAACGATCCGTTTTACCCGCAGCTGGTCAACGAGCAGGATGATTACGCACGGCCGCTCAAGCTGCTGGCCCATAGCCTGCGCTTCGAGGATCCATTGACGGGTGAGGTGCGTTATTTCGAGAGCCGGCTGACGCTCGACTGGTAAAAGCATCGCGGGGCAAGCCCGCTCCCACTGGCCTGGCGCTATGCACAGGACTTGTGGGAGAGGGTTTGCCCCGCGATGACGCCTACCGATTTCAGCGGTTGAAGCGCTCCACCAGCGAGTACTGGGTACCCGCCGTGCTGGTCAGCTCTTCGCTGAGCAGCGCCGAGCGCTGGGCCTGGCCGGAGGTCTGGTCGGCCAGGTCGGCGATGGTGCTGATGTTGCGGCTGATCTCCTCGGCCACCGCGCTCTGCTCTTCGGTGGCGGCGGCGATCTGGGTCGCCATGTCGGTGATGTTGGCCACGGCCTCGCTGATGCCCACCAGCGCCTGGTCGGCCTGCATGACCCGCTCGACACCTTCCTGGGCCTGGCGGTGGCCGGTCTCCATGGTCTGCACCGCGTTGTTGGCGGTTTGTTGCAGCTTGGCGATCAGGGTGTGGATCTGCCCGGTGGATTCGGCGGTGCGCTGGGCCAGCTGACGGACCTCGTCGGCGACCACGGCAAAGCCACGGCCCATCTCCCCGGCGCGCGCCGCTTCGATGGCGGCATTGAGCGCCAGCAGGTTGGTCTGGTCGGCAATGCCCTTGATCACATCGACCACGCCGCCGATCTCGTCGCTGTCCTTGGCCAACTGGGTGACGGTCAGCCCGGTCTCGCCCACGGCGGCGGACAGCCGCTCGATGGCGTCACGGGTTTCGCCGGCGATGTTGCGGCCCTGGCTGGTCAGGCGGTTGGCTTCCTGGGTGGCGTCGGCGGTACGCTGGACATGGTTGGCCACTTCCTGGGTGGTGGCGGCCATCTGGTTGACGGCGGCGGCGACCTGCTCGGTCTCCACCCGCTGGCGCTCCAGGCCCGACGAGCTCTGGTGGGCGAGGGCGTCGGACTGGCGGGCCTGGTCGCTGAGCTGCTCGGCGCTGTCCTGCAGGCGGGTCAGGCAGGTCTTCATCCGTGCGTCCTGGCTGAGCATGGCCATTTCCAGGCGTGCCTGGACACCGCGGCTGTCGGTGTACATCTGCGCGATCAGCGGGTCGGAGGTGGTCTGTTCGGCCAGGCGCAGCAGGCGCTTGAGGCCGCGCTGCTGCCAGCTCAGGCCGAGCAGGCCGAGCGGCACCGACAGGCCGGCGGCCAGGGCGAAGCCCCAGGAATGGCCGAGCCAGTTGCCGATCAGGAAGCCGATCTGGCTGACCAGGATGAACGGCAGCCAGTCCTGCAGCACCGGCAGCCACTTGTCACGTTTCGGGATGGCCGAGCGGCCCTGGTTGATGCGCTGGTACAGCGCTTCGGCGCGGCGGATCTGCTCGGCGGTGGGCTTGACCCGCACCGACTCGTAGCCGACCACCTGGTTGCTGTCGAAGATCGGCGTGACGTAGGCATTGACCCAGTAGTGGTCGCCCGACTTGCAGCGGTTCTTGACGATGCCCATCCACGGCAGGCCTTGCTTGAGGGTCTGCCACATGTGGGCGAACACGGCCGGCGGTACATCGGGGTGGCGCACCAGGTTGTGCGGCGCGCCCATCAGTTCCTCGCGGGAAAAACCGCTGATCTCGATGAAGGCATCGTTGCAGTAGGTGATCACGCCCTTGGCGTTGGTGGTGGAAATCAACCGCTGCTGGGCAGGGAAAGTCCGTTCTCTCTGGGTAATCGGCTGGTTGTTACGCATTGGCTGTTCAATCCGCAAGGCTTTCGACGGGTATCGGCAAGCCTCTGGTTTTATTGAATGAATATTTAACTGGCTTGATCTGGGGCAAGGTGCCATCAGTGCGGCTGAGCTAATGCAGCCCACCTGATCGCAGCCGTTGCCGCCAATATTGCAGTTTTCTTTATAAATGATGACGATCAGGTCTGATCATGACCGATTGTTCAATTCGGGGCCAGCATCGGGTAGCTGAAAGCGGCAAAGTGCGCCAGGTTGACGCAGGTGTGGCAGAGCACCGCCGCCGCCAGTCCACCATGGCGATAGGCCAGACCATACCCCACCCCGGCCAGGGTGGCCAGGTAGAACCACTGCCAGCCAGCGGCGAGGTGCGCGAGGCCGAACAACAGCGCGGCCACCAGCAACGCCAGCCCTTCATGCCTGAACAGACGTTGCAGGCCGCCCTGGATATAGCCGCGGAACAGCAGTTCCTCGGTCAGGCTCACCAGCAGCAGGTTGTTCAGCAGCCACAGCCAGGCCTGGTCCGGCCATTTCGGTGCCCAGGCCAGCATGCCCAGGGCCCAGGCGCCGCCCAGGCAGGCGAGCAAGGTCAAGGGCAGGGTCAGCGCCAGGCCCGGCAGCAGGCCGCGTGGGCGCAGCATGACCAGCCACGGGCAGGCCAGCAGCAACCACAGGCCGATCAGGGGCTTGTCCAGGTTCAGATACATCGAGAAAGGCACGGAGCCGTCGCTGAGCACGGCCTTGTCGATCACCTTGGCGCTGTGGAAGCCGGGTAGCCAGTGCAGGGCCAGGGCGAGGGCGAGGAGGATGAACAGCAGGTGGCCGAGGCTTTGTTGCCAGCGCACCGGACGGCGGGCGAGCAATGCACTGCACAGCAGGGCAAGCAAGGCGGGCAGGGCGGTGAGGCCGAGGCTGCCGTAGGTCAGGGCGATCGCATAGCCGAGAGCGAGCAGGATCAGGGCGATCCAGTGGGGAAGAGGCATGACATTTCCTTAGTGCCGGTGAATCCGAGGAGGGTAGGACTTACACCATGGCCTTCAGGACACCTGGATGTTTGTGCGCTTGGGCGGGTAATGCCGGGACCGCGTTGCAGTCCTTTCGCGGCACAAGGCCGCTCCTACAAGAGATCGCGTTCCCCTGTAGGAGCGGCCTTGTGCCGCGAAAGGGCTGCGCAGCAGCCCCAGCAAGCTTCAGGCAAACTTACAGCAAAGCCCGCTTTACTCCGCGATCAATTGCCGCAGCACATAATGCAGGATCCCCCCCGACTTGAAGTACTCCACCTCATTGAGGGTATCGATCCGGCACAGCACCTCGATCTGCTCCTGGCGTCCGTCCTCGCGGGTAATGCGCACCGGCAGGCTCATGCCCGGGCGGATCTGCGCGCCGCCAAGGCCCAGCACATCGATGCGTTCCTTGCCGGTCAGCCCAAGGCGCTTGCGGTCGTCGCCGGCCTTGAACTGCAAGGGCAGCACGCCCATGCCCACCAGGTTGGAGCGGTGGATGCGCTCGAAGCTCTCCGCCAGCACCGCCTTGACCCCCAGCAGGTTGGTGCCCTTGGCCGCCCAGTCGCGGCTGGAGCCGGTGCCGTATTCCTGCCCGGCAATCACCACCAGCGGCGTGCCATCCTGCTGGTAGCGCATGGCGGCATCGTAGATCGACATCTTTTCACCGCTGGGCACGTACAGGGTGTTGCCGCCTTCCTCGCCACCGAGCATTTCGTTGCGGATGCGGATATTGGCGAAGGTGCCGCGCATCATCACCTCATGGTTGCCGCGCCGTGAGCCGTAGGAGTTGAAGTCCCGTGGTTCCACGCCCTTGTCGCGCAAGTAGCGGCCGGCCGGGCTGTCGGCCTTGATGTTGCCGGCCGGAGAGATATGGTCGGTGGTCACCGAGTCGCCGAGCAGGGCAAGGATGCGCGCGCCGTGGATTTCGCCGATTTCCGGCAATGGACCAGCGATGTCGTCGAAGAACGGCGGGTGCTGGATATAGGTGGAGTCGTCCTGCCAGACATAGGTGGCCGCCTGGGGCACCTCGATGGCCTGCCACTGGGTGTCGCCGGCAAACACTTCGGCGTATTCCTTGTGGAACATGCGCGTGTCGACATTGCGCACGGCCTCGGCGATCTCTTGCTGGCTTGGCCAGATATCGCGCAGGTACACGGGCTTGCCGTCCTTGCCGGTGCCCAGGGCGTCCTGGGTCAGGTCCAGGCGCACGCTGCCGGCCAGGGCATAGGCCACCACCAGCGGCGGCGAGGCCAGCCAGTTGGTCTTGACCAGAGGGTGCACCCGGCCTTCGAAGTTGCGGTTGCCCGACAGTACCGAAGCCACGGTGAGGTCGGCGCTGCCGATGGCCTTCTCGATCGCCTCGTCCAGGGGGCCGGAGTTGCCGATGCAGGTGGTGCAGCCATAGCCGACCAGGTCGAAACCGAGCTGATCCAGGTAAGGCGTGAGGCCGGCAGCCTTGAAGTAGTCCGTCACCACCTTGGAGCCTGGGGCCAGCGAGCTCTTGACCCAGGGCTTGCGGGTCAGGCCCTTCTCCACGGCTTTTTTCGCCACCAGCCCTGCGGCCATCATCACGCTGGGGTTGGAGGTGTTGGTGCAGGAAGTGATGGCGGCGATCACCACGGCGCCGTCGCGCAAGGTGTGGGTCTGGCCGGCGTGGCTGTAGTCGATCTCGCCGGCCTGGTCGGCATTGCCCACCGCCACACCGCCGCCGCCTTCGCTTTCCAGGCGGCCGACCTCCTTGGCCAGCGGCTTGGGCTGCAGCTCGATGAAATGGTCGAAGGCCTGGGCGACCTGGCCCAGGGCGACCCGGTCCTGCGGGCGCTTGGGCCCGGCGAGGCTGGCTTCGACGTCGTTCATGTCCAGCGCCAGGGTGTCGCTGAACAGCGGCTCCTGGCCCGGCAGGCGCCACAGGCCCTGGGCCTTGCTGTAGGCCTCGACCAGTTGCACGGCCTCCTCGGGGCGCCCGGACAGGCGCAGGTAGTCCAGGGTCACCTGGTCCACCGGGAAGAAACCGCAGGTGGCGCCGTACTCAGGGGCCATGTTGGCGATGGTGGCGCGGTCGGCCAGCGGCAGGTCGGCCAGGCCGTCGCCGTAGAACTCGACGAACTTGCCCACCACGCCCTTCTTGCGCAGCATCTGCGTCACCGTCAGCACCAGGTCGGTGGCGGTGATGCCCTCGCGCAGCTTGCCGGTGAGCTTGAAGCCGATCACCTCGGGGATCAGCATCGACACCGGCTGGCCGAGCATCGCAGCCTCCGCCTCGATACCACCGACGCCCCAGCCGAGCACGCCCAGGCCGTTGATCATGGTGGTGTGCGAGTCGGTGCCGACCAGGGTGTCGGGGAAGGCGTAGGTGCGCCCGTCCGCTTCACGGGTCCACACGGTGCGCCCCAGGTACTCGAGGTTGACCTGGTGGCAGATGCCGGTGCCCGGCGGTACCACGCGGAAGTTGTCGAAGGCGCTCTGGCCCCAGCGCAGGAAGGCGTAGCGCTCGCCGTTGCGCTGCATCTCGATGTCGACGTTCTGGGCGAAGGCGCTGGGGCTGGCGTAGCGGTCGACCATCACCGAGTGGTCGATCACCAGGTCTACCGGCGACAACGGGTTGATCCGCTGCGGGTCGCCGCCGGCCTTGGCCATCGCCGCGCGCATGGCGGCCAGGTCGACCACCGCCGGCACGCCGGTGAAGTCCTGCATCAGCACCCGCGCCGGGCGGTACTGGATCTCGCGGTCGGAGCGGCGCTCCTGCAGCCACTGGGCCAGGGCGCGCAGGTCGTCGCCGGTGACGGTCTTGCCGTCTTCCCAGCGCAGCAGGTTTTCCAGCAGCACTTTCAGCGACATGGGCAGGCGCTGCAGGTCGCCGAGCTGGCGCGCGGCGTCGGGCAGGCTGAAATAGTGGTAGGCGCGGTCGGCCACCTGGAGGGTCTTGAGGGTTTTCAGGCTATCGAGCGAGGGCATTTACAACTCCTTGTGCTCCGGTGCCCGGCGATTGCGGGTCGCTCGCCGGTGTCACCGCTCTGGACCGGTCCGCACGGCACGGACCTGGCTGAACAGTCAGGTTAGACCGGTTTGCCTGGCCTGACCCTTTTCTGGACCGATGGGGCGTGTCGTCGGTTCCGATCTTCCTTTATCATTCGCCGCCCTGGCGCCGTCTGCGCCAGTGATGTGGAGTGAGAAATGAATACCCTGTTCATGCATTGCCGGCCCGGCTTCGAGGGCGAGGTCTGCGCCGAAATCAGCGAACATGCCGCCCACCTGGGCGTGGCCGGCTATGCCAAGGGCAAGCCGCAGAGCGCTTGCGCCGAGTTCGTCTGCAGCGAGGCGGACGGCGCCGAACGCATGATGCAGACGCTGCGCTTTTCGCAGCTGATCTTCCCGCGCCAGTGGGCCCGCGGCGCCTATGTCGAGCTGCCGGAGACCGACCGCATCAGCGTGCTGCTCGAGCACCTGGCCGGGCTGCCGGTGTGCGGCAGCCTGTGGCTGGAAGTGCTCGACAGCAACGATGGCAAGGAGCTGTCGACCTTCTGCCGCAAGTTCGAGGTGCCGCTGCGCAAGGCCCTGGAAAAGGCCGGGCGGCTGGTGGACGACGCCCGGCGGCCGCGCCTGCTGCTGACCTTCATCAGTGGCCGGCGGGTGTTCCTGGGGCTGGCCGAGGCCGACAATTCGGCGCTCTGGCCGATGGGCATACCGCGCCTGAAGTTCCCCCGCGAGGCCCCCAGCCGCTCGACCCTCAAGCTCGAGGAGGCCTGGCACCAGTTCATCCCCCGCGAGCAGTGGGACCAGCGCCTGAACGACGACATGACCGGCGTCGACCTGGGCGCCGCCCCCGGCGGCTGGACCTACCAGCTGGTCAAGCGCGGCATGCTGGTGACCGCCATCGACAACGGGCCGATGGCCGAAAGCCTGATGGACACCGGCCTGGTCACCCACCTGATGGCCGACGGCTTTACCTGGAAGCCGAAACAGACCGTGGACTGGATGGTCTGCGATATCGTCGAGAAGCCGGCGCGCACCGCGTCGCTGATCGAGACCTGGCTGGGCGAAGGACTGTGCCGCGAGGCGGTGGTCAACCTGAAGCTGCCGATGAAGCAGCGTCACGCCGAGGTGCGCAAGTTGCTCGACCGGATCGAGGAAGGCTTCAAAGCGCGCAAGGTCAAGGTGTCGATCGCCTGCAAGCAGCTGTATCACGACCGCGAGGAAGTGACCTGCCACCTGCGCCGGCTGGACCTGAAACCGCGTTAAACGGGTTTGCCCGGCCACTGTAGGAGCGGCCTTGTGCCGCGAAAGGGCCGCAAAGCGGCCCCAGGATTTCAGCGTGAAAGCAGAAATTGCCGGGGCTGCTCTGCAGCCCTTTCGCGGCACAAGGCCGCTCCTACAGGGGGCTTCGGTTCTCAGCCCTTGGAGCACCTCGACGGATGCGCCACAATGACGATCATTTTGCGGAGCCCTACATGACCGATTTCACCCACGACGCGATCCTCGACGCCACCGGCCTGAACTGCCCGGAGCCGGTGATGATGCTGCACAAGCACGTGCGCGAGCTGGCCGGCGGCGGCGTGCTCAAGGTGATCGCCACCGATCCGTCGACCCGTCGCGACATTCCCAAGTTCTGCATCTTCCTCGGCCACGAGCTGCTAGGCCAGCAGGAAGAGGCCGGCACCTACCTGTACTGGATCCGCAAGAAGGCCGACTGAGCCGCCTGCGATCGCGCTACACTGCGCTCCCCTGACAGGAGAGCGCCATGCTGATAGTTGCCGACGAGAATATCCCGCTGCTCGATGCCTTCTTCGCCGGTTTCGGCGAGATCCGCCGTTACCCCGGCCGGGCCATCGACGCCGCCTGCGTCAAGGACGCCGACGTCCTGTTGGTGCGCTCGGTGACCCGCGTCGACCGGCAACTGCTCGAAGGCAGCCGGGTGCGTTTTGTCGGCACCTGCACCATTGGCACCGATCACCTTGACCTCGAGTACTTCACCCAAGCCGGTATCCACTGGAGCAGCGCGCCGGGCTGCAACGCCCGTGGCGTGGTGGACTACGTGCTGGGCAGCCTGCTGACCCTGGCCGAACTCGAAGGCGTTGACCTGGGCAAGCGGGTCTATGGCGTGGTCGGCGCCGGCGAGGTCGGTGGGCGCCTGGTGCGAGTGCTGCATGGCCTGGGCTGGAAGGTGCTGGTGTGCGACCCGGTGCGCCATGCCAACGAGGGCGGCGACTTTGTCGACCTTCAGACGATCCTCGAACAGTGCGACGTGATCAGCCTGCACACGCCGCTGCAACGCGGCGGCGAGCACCCGACCTGGCACCTGCTCGACCAGCAGCGCCTGGCGCGCCTGCGTGCCGGCGCCTGGCTGATCAACGCCAGCCGCGGCCCGGTGGTGGACAACGCAGCCCTGCGCGAATTGCTGTTGGATCGTGAGGATCTGCACGCGGTGCTGGATGTGTGGGAGGGCGAACCGCAGGTGGACCTGCAGCTGGCCGACCTGTGCACCCTGGCCACGCCGCATATTGCCGGCTACAGCCTGGACGGCAAGCAGCGGGGCACGGCGCAGATCTACCAGGCCTTCTGCCGCTGGCGCGGCGAGCCCGAGCAGGTGCGCCTGGCCGACCTGCTGCCGGCGCCGTGCCTTGCACAGATCGCGTTTGACTCGAGCGCGGATCCGGCATGGGCATTGGCCACCCTGTGCCGGGCGGTCTACGACCCACGTCGTGACGATGCGGATTTCCGTCGCAGCCTCAGCGAAGATCCGGCCGAACAGCGTGCGGCGTTCGACCTGCTGCGCAAGCACTACCCGGTAAGGCGTGAAATCGAGGGATTGCCGGTGCGCATACGCGGGGAAGTACCCCAATTGGCGCAGCTGGTCAGTGCATTGGGCGCGGTGCTGGCCTGAGGACGCAGAAAGGCAGGGCAATAAAAACCCGGCGCGAGCGCCGGGTTGCACGCAATTCGGGGGTCAGGCCTTGCCGACTTTCTTGACCCGGCTCTCTTCCAGGTCCTTGCAGGCCTTCTGGATCATCTGCTCGGTAATCGGGACCTCGCGGCCCTGGGCATCGATGATCGAGCCGCAGACCTGAGGTTGCGGACGGTTCTGGTTCTTGGGCGTATCGGTATGCTGCAAGCTCATGTCCTGTCTCCTCTTTCAGGTTCAAGCTCAAGGTAGCGCTTCGCCGTGACTGGTCTGTGACAGTTTCTTCGGCGTCATGCCGGATCAGTCCAACAGAAACGGCGGTAAACCTCCAGTCGCAGGTTAGAACGAATGGGCATAGTCACTGCCGCCCCGTTCGATCATGGGACGGCGTCGCATTTCCAGACGTTGCACGGGGTCGACGAGTGGTAGTCTTGGTCTGGTCTCAGCACAGAACGACCTTCGCCATGCCCGAGCCGATCTCGCCCCGCCAGCGCCGCGCCCTGCACCTGGGCTGGCGCTTCGTCCGTCCCTATCGCCGCCAGGCGCTGCTGGCCTTGCTGGCACTGGTGGTCACCGCCGCCATCACCCTGTCCATGGGGCAGGGTATCCGCCTGCTGGTCGACCAGGGTTTCATGACCGGCTCGGCGCACCAGCTCAACCAGACCATCGGCCTGTTCCTGCTGCTGGTGCTGGCCCTGGCGGTGGGGACCTTCGCCCGTTTCTATCTGGTGTCGTGGATCGGCGAGCGCTGCGTGGCCGATATTCGCCGGGCAGTGTTCGATCACCTGATCGGCCTGCACCCGGGTTTCTTCGAGGACAACCGCAGTTCTGAGATCCAGTCGCGGCTGACCGCCGACACCACCTTGCTGCAGTCGGTGATCGGCTCGTCGCTGTCGATGTTCCTGCGCAACGCGCTGATGGTGCTGGGCGGGGTGATCCTGCTGTTCGTCACCAACCCCAAGCTGACCAGCATCGTGGTGCTGGCCTTGCCCTTGGTGCTGGCGCCGATCCTGCTGTTCGGGCGGCGCGTGCGCAGCCTGTCGCGGCAGAGCCAAGACCGGGTGGCCGACGTGGGCAGCTATGTCGCCGAGGCCCTTGGCCAGATCAAGACGGTGCAGGCCTACAACCATCAGGGGCATGACCAGGCGCGCTTCGCCGAGACCGTGGAGGCGGCGTTCGGGGTGGCACGCAGACGCATCGCCCAGCGCGCCTGGCTGATCACCCTGGTAATCGTGCTGGTGCTGGGGGCGGTAGGGGTGATGCTCTGGGTCGGTGGCATGGACGTGATCGCCGGGCGCATCTCCGGCGGCGAGCTGGCCGCCTTCGTGTTCTACAGCCTGATCGTCGGCAGCGCCTTCGGCACCCTGAGCGAGGTGATCGGCGAGCTGCAACGGGCTGCCGGCGCCGCCGAGCGCATCGCCGAGCTGCTGGCGGCACAGACGGCGATCCTGGCGCCGGCGCAACCACAGGGGCTGGCGCAGGGCCGTGCCATGGGCGATATCCAGCTGAGCGACGTGCGCTTCGCATACCCATCGCGCCCCACGGCGGCGGCCATCGATGGTCTTAGCCTGCACATCCGCCCGGGCGAGACCGTGGCCCTGGTCGGGCCGTCGGGGGCCGGCAAGTCGACCCTGTTCGACCTGCTGCTGCGTTTCTACGACCCGCAGGGTGGTGCGATTCTGCTCGATGGCCAACCGATCACCGGTCTGGAGCCGGCCGAGCTGCGTCGCCAGTTCGCCCTGGTGGCCCAGCAGCCGGCGCTGTTCCGTGGCACGGTCGAGGCCAACATCCGCTACGGTCGGCCCGACGCCAGCCTGGCCGAGGTCGAGGCGGCGGCGCGCAGCGCCCATGCCCATGAGTTCATCGCCCAGTTGCCCCAGGGCTACCAGACGCTGCTGGGCGAGGGCGGCCTAGGGTTGTCCGGCGGCCAGCGTCAGCGCCTGGCGATCGCCCGGGCGCTGCTGGTGGATGCGCCGATCCTGCTGTTGGACGAAGCCACCAGCGCCCTGGACGCGCAGAGCGAGCACCTGATCCAGCAGGCGTTGCCGCAGCTGATGGCCGGGCGCACCACGCTGGTCATAGCCCACCGCCTGGCGACGGTGCAGCATGCCGATCGCATCGCGGTGATCGACAAAGGCCGACTGGCGGCAGTCGGCAGTCATCGACAATTGATCGAGCAAAGCCCACTCTACGCACGCTTGGCCGCTCTGCAGTTCAACCCGGCCTGAGCGGCCATCGCTGTCACTGTTTTGTAACAATTTTGTAGCAATTGCCTGAGACTATCTGCCTCGGCCGTTGCGCAGGTGCTCGCCCTGGTTGCCATCGCCCGATGGCGGCGTTTTCGGGCCAGCGAACGAGGACAAGGATGCCTCCGTCGGCGGTGCCGTCGTGCGCCGTTTTCCCTCTTCCTTGTTCCGAGATCCGCAATCTTGCGTAAATCCCTCAGAGTGCAAATTCTCTCCCTGCTCGGTGGCAGCCTGGTGGCGATCCTGCTGATCGCCCTGGTGTGCTTCCAGTTCCTGTCGTCCAGCGTGCGCGGCTATGCCGAGCTGGTGGACGGGCCGTTGCGTGCCTCGCAGCTGATCGACGAAGCCAACCTGCAGTTCAAGATCCAGGTGCAGGAGTGGAAGAACGTGCTGCTGCGTGGTCGCCAGCCGGCGGAGCTGGACAAGTACTGGCAGCAGTTCCAGGCCCGCGAGCAGCAGGTGCAGCAGTTGCTGGGGCAATTGATCGACAGCAGCGAGCCGGCGCTCAAGGCGCGCCTGGAGCAGCTCAAGGCCAGCCACCGGCAGTTGGGCTCTGCCTATGCGCAGGGACGCCAGGCGTTCCTGGCCGCCGGCGGCGACCCGGTGGCGGGCGACCTGGCGGTCAAGGGTGTGGACCGTGCCACCAGCGACCAGATGAGCGCGCTGGTGGAGCAGTTGCGCGCCGACGCCCACGGGCGTGCCGGCGCCATCAGCGCCAGCGCCGAACGCACGGTATGGCTGGGTGTGCTGGTGATGCTGGGCTCGGCCGTGCTGGTCGGGCTGTTCAGCCTGTGGCTGGTCAACCGCAGCCTGGTCGAGCCGATTCGCCAGCTGATCGACTATGTCGCCCAGCTCAGCCAGGGGCGTTTCGCCGCCCGTGTCGACAGCCGCCGCGAGGATGAGCTGGGGCGCCTGGCGCTGGCCGCCAACACCCTGCGTGACTTCCTCGCCGACACCGTCGGCCGCCTCAAGGACAATGCCGAGGAGCTGGAAAGCGCCAGCGACCGCCTGCGCAGCATCGCCGGTGACATGGCCCATGGCACCCACGACCAGTTCCAGCGCACCGACCAGGTCGCCACGGCCATGCACGAGATGTCGGCCACCGCCCAGGAAGTGGCGCGCCACGCCGCCGACGCCGCCCGCGCCGCGGACGAGGCCGACCACAGCGCCCAGGCCGGCGAGCAGGTCATGCAGCGGACCATCGACACCATCGCCGTGGTCAACCGCGAAATCGCCGGTACCGCGGCGGTGATCCGTCACCTGGAGCACGACAGCACGCGCATCGGCAAGGTGCTCGAAGTGATTCGCGGCATCGCCGAGCAGACCAACCTGCTGGCGCTCAACGCCGCCATCGAGGCCGCCCGTGCCGGCGAGGCCGGGCGCGGCTTCGCGGTGGTTGCCGACGAGGTGCGCAGCCTGGCCCAGCGCACCGCGGCGTCGATCGCCGAAATCCACCAGATCATCGAAGCGGTGCAGTCGGGCGCGGTGGAGGCGGTCAAGGCCATCGAGAGCGGCCAGCAGCGCAGCGAGGAGGGCGCCGAGCAGGTGCAGCAGGCCGGGCAGATGCTGCAGCGCATCACCACGGCGGTGGAGGCGATCCGCGACATGAACCGGCAGATCGCCACTGCTGCCGAGGAGCAGACCAGCGTCGCCGAGGACATCTCGCGCAACCTGGTCGAGATCACCCGCATCGCCACCGCCAACCAGGAGGCCGTGCAGCATACCGAACAGGCCGGACAGCGCTTGCACGGGTTGTCGGGACAGCTGGGCGAAGTCACTTCCCGCCTCACTGCCTGACAAGCCTGCACGATCCCTGTGTAGGAGCGGCCTTGTGCCGCGAAAGGGCCGTGCAACGGCCCCCGGGATTTCAATGTTGACGCAATGATCGCCGGGGCCGCTTTGCGGCCCTTTCGCGGCACAAGGCCGCTCCTACAGGCGTTCGGGGGAAATCCGCCATTCCTCAGGCAAAGTACCCATCCATTTGGCGGATTGCCGCCAACCCGCCCCTGCCAAGCCCACTGCGCCATTGGCCCAGGCCAACCTGGCACACTCCCTGCTTTACGGCGCCCCGGGCCACGGCCCGAGGCGATCGTGCCCCGATTTCGCAAGACTCCTGCTGACCAGAACAACAACATCCGGGCGTGCACGCCGGGGGCAACGACTGCCAGTCCTTCACTTCAATTGGATTGAGCTAATGAAAAAAATCCTGCTGACGCTCCTGTGCCTGGGCGTCATCGGCTGCTCCAAGCCCGCGGAGCCACAGAAGTCCGTCGATGTCCTGCTGATCGGCGGCGGCATCATGAGTGCGAGTCTTGGGACCTACCTCACCGAGCTGGAACCGAACTGGAAGGTCGACGTCTACGAGCGCATGGACCAGGTCGCCGAGGAAAGCTCCAATGCCTGGAACAACGCCGGCACCGGCCACTCGGCGTTCTGCGAGCTGAACTACACCAGCGTCGGCAAGGACGGCAGCATCGACATCAGCAAGGCGGTCAACGTCAACGAGCAGTTCGAGGTGTCCAAGCAGTTCTGGGCCTACCAGGTCGAGCAGGGCGTGCTGAGCAACCCGCGCTCGTTCATCAACAATGTGCCGCACATGAGCTTCGTCTGGGGTGACGACAACGTCGACTTCCTGCACAAGCGCGTCGAAGCCCTGCAACACAGCTCGCTGTTCCGCGGCATGGAAATCACCGAGGATCACGAGCAGATTCGCAAGTGGGTGCCGCTGGTGATGGAAGGCCGAGATCCTGCGCAGAAGGTGGCCGCGACCCGCATGGCCATCGGCACCGACGTGAACTTCGGCGAGATCACCCGCCAGCTGTTCGCCTCGATGACCCGCAACCCCAATGTGCAACTGCACCTGAGCCATGAAGTGCGCGACATCGTGCGCAATGACGATGGCAGCTGGAACGTGGTGGTGGCCGACCTGGCCAACGGCGGCAAGGAGTCCGCGGTCAAGGCGAAGTTCGTCTTCATCGGTGCCGGTGGTGGCGCGCTCAAGTTGCTGCAGAAGTCCGGCATTCAAGAGGCCGAAGGCTATGCCGGTTTCCCGGTCGGAGGCCAGTTCCTGATGACCGACAATGCCGACCTGGTCGCCCGCCACAAGGCCAAGCTGTACGGCAAGGCCTCGGTCGGCGCGCCGCCGATGTCGGTGCCGCACCTGGACACTCGGGTGATCGATGGCAAGGAAGTGCTGCTGTTCGGCCCGTTCGCGACCTTCTCCACCAAGTACCTCAAGCACGGCTCGCTGCTGGACATGTTCAGTTCGCTGACTACCCACAACATCAGCCCGATGATGCACGCCGGGATCGACAACATTGACCTGAGCACCTACCTGATGGGCCAGCTGATGCTTAGCTTCGATGACCGCATGGCGGCCCTGCGCGAGTACTTCCCCAACGCCAAGAACGAAGACTGGAAGCTGCTCCAGGCCGGCCAGCGGGTGCAGGTGATCAAGAAGGATCCCGAGCACGGTGGCGTGCTGCAGTTCGGCACCGAAGTGGTGGCCGCCGAGGACGGCAGCATTGCCGCGCTGCTGGGTGCCTCGCCCGGTGCCTCGACCGCCGCGCCGATCATGCTGAGCGTGCTGGAGAAGACCTTCAAGGATCGGATCAAGAGTGCCGAGTGGCAAGCCAAGCTCAAGGAGATCGTGCCGACCTACGGCCAGAAGCTGAACAACGACCTCGAGCTGACCAACAAGACCCGTGAGTGGAGCAGTGCGCGCCTGCAACTGCTGTACGTGCCGGTGTTGCCGGAGTAACCGCGTAAGCTAAGCGTGGGAGCGGCGCCAACCTGTAGGAGCGGCCTTGTGCCGCGAAAGGGCCGCAAAGCGGCCCTGGCGATCTTTGCAACAACGCTGAAATCCCGGGGCTGCTGTGCAGCCCTTTCGCGGCACAAGGCCGCTCCTACAGGGCCCAGTGTTGCCTGATGCAGGGCGCCACCTGGCCTTTTCGCAGGCAACAAAAAACCCGCTCGAGGCGGGTTTTTTGCGGGATATGGTCGGAGAGACAGGATTCGAACCTGCGGCCTTCTCGTCCCGAACGAGACGCGCTACCTGGCTGCGCTACACTCCGATGTCCAAAATGCTACTGCATCGCTTTTTTCAACGCAACCCCTTGTTGCAAAAAGGAGTTGCGTCCAAAAGCAATGCTGGATCACAGCTCCTTGACGGTGCGGATCTGGTCCTTGTTGATGCGCGTGCGCTTGCCGTCGAGCTGCTCGAATTCGTAGAAGCCGGAGTCGTCGTCATAGGAAGGGGTGTCCACCGCCTGGATCTCGCGGCCGTCGTTGAGGGTGATGACGGTTGGCGAGGCGCAGCCGGCGAGGGCGCCCAGGCCCAGGGCAAGCAGGAAGGCGGGAAGGGTCCGTTGGATCATCGTGTTTCTCCAGTGCGATGGTGCTAGATGTCATTAAGACGCAGGGCGTCCACGCAAGTTCCTTGCACAGTGCAGCATAGCGCCATCGCGGCGGCATTGACCAAGAACAACGCCGCAGGCGGCCTGTGATATAACAGCGCACATTCCCAGTTACCCTGCGACGGACTCCCATGAAAGCCAAGGCAGATACCCCTTTCGTTGCGCTGAACATCGCCGTGCTGACGGTCAGCGACACCCGCACTTTCGACACCGACACCTCCGGCCAGCTGTTCGTCGATCGCCTGGGCGCCGCCGGCCATCGCCTGGCCGAGCGCGTGCTGCTCAAGGACGACCTGTACAAGATCCGCGCCCAGGTCGCGACCTGGATCGCCGACGACCAGGTGCAGGTGGTGTTGATCACCGGTGGCACCGGCTTCACCGGCCGCGACAGCACCCCGGAAGCCGTGGCGTGCCTGCTGGACAAGCAGGTCGAGGGCTTTGGCGAACTGTTCCGGCAGATCTCGGTGGCCGATATCGGCACCTCCACCGTGCAGTCCCGCGCCCTGGCGGGGCTTGCCAACGGCACCCTGGTCTGCTGCCTGCCGGGTTCGACCAACGCCGTGCGCACCGGTTGGGACGGCATCCTCGCCGAGCAGCTGGACGCCCGTCACCGGCCGTGCAATTTCGTGCCGCACCTGAAGCAGGCGGCGGCCTGTGACAGCCGTGGCTGAGGTGGCCCGGCCCTTGATGCCGGTGGAAGAGGCCCTGGAGCGCCTGCTGGCGCTGGCCGACACGGCGCCCATCGCCGAGACCGAACAGGTAGCGCTGGCCGAGGCCGAAGGGCGGGTCCTGGCCCACGAGCTGGTGGCCGGCCTCGACCTGCCGCCGTGGCCCAACAGCGCCATGGACGGCTACGCCCTGCGCCTGGCCGACTGGCAGGGCGAACCGCTGCGGGTGACCCAGCGCATCTTCGCCGGGCATGCGCCACAGCCGCTGGAGCCTGGCACCTGCGCACGGATCTTCACCGGCGCGCCGCTGCCGGAAGGCGCCGATTGCGTCGAGATGCAGGAAAACACCGAGGTGCTCGAAGACGGCCGGGTGCGCTTTCTCGAGCCCCTGGCGCTGGCGCAGAACGTTCGCCCCAAAGGCCAGGAAACCCGTGTCGGCGAACAGGTGATGAGCGCCGGCACGCGGCTGGGCCCGATCCAGCTCGGCCTGGCCGCGACCCTGGGTTTCGCTACGCTTGAAGTGCGGCGCCGGCCCCGGGTGGCGGTGCTGTCGACCGGCGACGAACTGGTCGAGCCGGGCCTGGCCCTGGGGCCCGGGCAGATCTACAACAGCAACCGACGCCTGCTGGTCAGCTGGCTGCAACGCCTGGGCTGCACGGTGGTCGACGCCGGCATTCTCCCGGACGATCTCGAGCGTACCCGCCAGTGCCTTGGCGGGCTGGGTGATGTCGACCTGATCCTGTCCACCGGCGGCGTGTCGGTGGGCGAAGCCGATTTCCTCGGCCTGGCCCTGCGCGAGGCGGGCGAGCTGGCGCTGTGGAAGCTGGCGATCAAGCCGGGCAAGCCGCTGACCTTCGGCCATTACCAGGGGGTGCCGGTGATCGGCCTGCCGGGCAATCCGGCCTCGACCCTGGTCACCTTCGGCCTGCTGACCCGGCCCTACCTGCTGCGTCGAATGGGCGTGGCCCATGTCGCGCCGTTGCGCTTCAGCGTGCCGGCGGGCTTCGACTGGCCCAAGGCCGGGACGCGCCGCGAGTACCTGAGGGCGCGTATCGAGGAAGGTCGCGTGCGCATCTACAAGAACCAGAGCTCCGGCGTGCTGCGCAGCGCGGCATGGGCCGATGGCGTGGTGGAAGTGCTCGAAGGCACGACGCCGCAACAGGGCGATGCGGTGACGTTCATTCCGTTCAGCGAACTACTTGGCTAGCACGCTACCGGCGGCCGCCGCGCCAGCCGGCGCCAGCTGGGTCAGGCGCATGTGCACGTTCTCCAGCTGCTGGGCGGCGACGCTCCAGTCATGACGCTGGCGGGCGAACTGGCGCCCGGCCTCGCTGAGCTGGCACATGCGCCATGGCTGGTTGAGCAGTTGGGTGACCAGCAGCGCCAGCTGGCCACTGTCGTCGCTGCCCAGGTAGTGCTCGCCGTTGTTCATGGCCAGGCCCGAGGCGCCCTTGCTGGTGGTGATCACCGGCAACCCGGCGGCCATCGCCTCGAGGATCTTCACCTTGGAGCCGCCGGCATGGCGCAGCGGCGCGAAGAACAGCGCCGAGCGCCGTTGCAGTTCGCGCAGGTCGGGGCGATAGCCCACCCACTCGATGCGCGGGTCGTTCCAGTGCAGCTTCCAGCTGGCCGGCAGGGCGTGGCCGGCAATGGCCAGGCGCACCGCCGGGTTGCTCATCCACACCTGGGGCAGGATTTCCTCCAGCGCCCATTCGATGGCCTCCAGGTTGGCGCCGTACTCGAAGTTGCCGACGAACAGCAGGCGCTGGCTGTGCGGCGTGGGGCGCACGTCCTGGTAGTGGTCGCAGTCCACTCCATTGACCACCACGTTCACCGGGCGCCCGCTGATCTGGCCGATCAGCTCGGCGTCGTGGGCGCTGACCGCCACCACCTCGGTGGGCTGGCGCAGTACCCGCTGCTCCCAGCGCCGGTAGCGCCAGCGGTCGAAGGCGTTCAGCGGCCGTAGCCACAGGGGCAGGCGGTCGTGACAGGCGGCGCCCATCACCGACTCCAGGTAGTGCTCGCTGAGCATGTAGGGCAGGCCACGGGCCTGCAAGGCCTTCTCGAACGGCTGGAAGCTGTAGCTGTGCTCGATCTGGATCACGTCCCAGGGTTCGTCCAGCAGTTGCTCGAAGCGGTGCCTCAGGCAGGGCGCCAGGCCATTGATGATGGCCCGCATGGGGTAGTCGATGATGGGCGAGGCCAGCAGGTTCAGCGGGCTGTGCAGTGCGCGCCGGGGCAGCACCACCAGGCGCTCCACCAGGGGTTCCAGGGCCTCGCGCGCCGCGTCGCTCAAGGGTACCTTCGACTGCACCAGCAAGGTGATCCGGTGGCCATGCTGCGCCAGGGCGCGCAGCAGGTGGAATTGCCGGGTCTTGCTGCCGCTGGTGGTGGGCCAGGGCAGGTAGGGCAGGGTCCAGAGTATGCGCATGAGCCCGAATCCTCGCGGTTGGCCGGGTGTCGGCCCTGGATGGCAAAACGCGCCCTCTGGCAGTCAAGCAGGTGCTGCTGCTGCCGGGGCGCGTCCATAGATATCAGTAAAGCGCACGATGTCGTCTTCGCCCAGGTACTCGCCACTCTGCACCTCGATCATCACCAGGTCGATGACGCCGGGATTGGTCAGGCGATGGCTGCGGCCGGGCTTGATGAAGGTCGACTCGTTGGTGTCGAGCAGAAACTCCTCTTCACCGTTGGTCACGCAGGCCATGCCGCTGACCACGATCCAGTGCTCGCTGCGGTGATGGTGCATCTGCAGCGACAGCGATTCGCCGGGGCGGACCATGATGCGCTTGATCTTGAACCGCGGCCCTTCCTCGAGCACGGTGTACAGGCCCCAGGGGCGGGTCACGGTGCGGTGCAGGCGGTAGGCATCGTGGCCCTGGCGCTTGAGTTGCTGGGCGATCACCTTGACCTCCTGGCTGCGCGCGGCATCGGCGATCAGCAGGGCGTCGGGGGTGTCGATGACGATCAGGTTGTCCAGGCCCACCGCGCCTACCAGCCGGCGTGGCGAGTCGATGTAGCAGTTGCTCACGTCGTGCAGCACGGTTTCGCCGTTGCAGTGGTTGCCCTGGCTGTCGGCCGGGCGCAGCTCGCGCACCGCTTCCCAGCTGCCGATGTCGCTCCAGCCGATGGCGCAGGGCACCACGGCCACCTGGGTGGAGGGCTGCATGAGGGCGTAGTCGATGGAGATGTCGGGGGCCAGCGCGAAACTGTCGGCGTCGAGTTCCACCTGCTGGCCGCATGTCCCCTCCTTGAACGGGCTCTGCACCAGGCAGTGGGTCACGTTGTGCAGTACCTCGGGGGCATGGGCCTGCAGCTCCTGCAGCACGGTGCCCGCGCGCAGGCAGAACATGCCGGCGTTCCACAGGTGCCGGCCACCGTCCAGGTAGGCCTGGGCGGTGTCGGCGTCGGGCTTTTCGACGAAGTGGGCGACCCGGTAGCTGTCGCCGTCGAGCGGCTGGCCCAGTTCGACGTAGCCGAAACCGGTTTCGGGGCGGGTCGGCAGCAGGCCGAAGGTGGTCAGCCAGCCTTGTGCGGCCAGGGCCATGGCCCGCTGGACGGCCGCCTCGAAGGCGTCCTGGTCCTGGATCAGGTGGTCGGCGGGCAGTACCAGCAGCAGGCTGTCCTCGCCATGCAGGCGGGCGCAGTGCAGCGCCGCGGCGGCGATGGCCGGGGCGGTGTTGCGCCCGAAGGGTTCGAGGATGAAGTCCAGCGCAATGCGCTGGGTGCCGACCTGGCGATACTCGTCCTGGGTACGGAACACCACTTCGCGGTTGGTCACCGTGAGCACGCGTTCGACGCCGGGCAGGCTGCTGGCGCGGCTGAAGGTCTTCTGCAGCAGGCTCATGCCATCGGGCAGGCGCATGAAGGGCTTTGGCATGGCCTCGCGGGAGACCGGCCACAATCGGGTGCCGGCGCCGCCAGCGATGATGCAGGGGATCAGAACGCTCATAGTCACAGCCTCGAATCAGGGCGCCGGGGGCAGCGCAATGCAAGGAAATCACGACCTGTCAGGCGTCTGGCGGCACAAAGTCAATAAAATGACTTTTCGAGTCGGCTTCGTCCGTGATGGCCAAATATTTGTCAGATGATGCACCTGTGGCGATCAGCTTTCAATGGCAATTGTGTGAAGTGGCGGTTTTTCGGCGTCGTCGGGAGCAATCTGCGTGCGGCAGTGGTCGAGATTGCAGTAGGGCATTTCTATTCGGGGAGAGCGGCATGAGCGAGCGCAAGGCACTGTTGATCCTGCATGGCAAGCAGGCTGGCAACGAAGAGGTGCGAGCTGCGGTGGGCCAACTGCGCGAACGGGGCTGGACCTTGGATGTGCGCCTGACCTGGGAGGGCGGCGACGCCCAGCGCCTGGTCGGCGAAGCCTTGGCGGCGGGCTATGGCCAGGTGGTGGCCGGTGGCGGTGACGGCACCTTGCGCGACGTGGCTGAAGCCATGGGCCTGGCCGCCACCCAGGCCAGCCTGGCGCTGCTGCCACTGGGCACCGCCAACGACTTCGCCAGGGCAGCCGGCGTGCCCCTCGAACCGCAGGCGGCGCTCGACCTGCTGGAGGTGCCGGCGCGGCCGATTGACTTGGGGCGGGTGGGCGACCAGTTGTTCCTGAACATGGCCACCGGGGGCTTCGGCAGCCAGGTCACGGCCAACACCTCGGAAGACCTGAAGAAAGTGCTGGGCGCGGCGGCCTATCTGTTCACCGGCCTGTCACGCTTCAGCGAACTGCAGGCTGCCTCGGTCGAGCTGCAGGGGCCTGGCTTCCAATGGCAGGGCGAGTTGCTGGCGCTGGGCATCGGCAATGGCCGCCAGGCCGGCGGCGGGCACGTGCTGTGCCCGGAGGCAACAGTAGATGACGGCCTGCTGGATATCGGCATCCTGCCGGCGCCGCAGGAGGTAGCGGGGGCCTTGCGCGACCTGCTGGCCGGTGACGGCCTGTTCGTCCGCGCGCGTTTGCCCTGGGTGGAAATCAAGGGCGCCCAGGGGCTGGACATGAATCTCGACGGCGAGCCGCTGCAGGCCGCCAGCCTGCGCTTCGAGGCCATGCCACGAGCGTTGCGCGTGCACCTGCCGACGGACTCGCCGCTGCTCAGTCGTCCAGGCTGATGATCTTCTCGCGTACGGCGAACAGCACCAGCCCCGCCACGTCGTAGATCTGCAGGCGCTTCATGATCTGCGAGCGGTGGGTCTCCACGGTCTTGATCGACAGGCCCAGGCCGGCGGCAATCTCTCGGGTCGACTTGCCGCGCACGATCAGGCGCAGGATCTCCAGCTGGCGACCGGTCAGGTTGTGACCTTCGCTGCTCGGCTGGCGGCCGCTCTGGGCGCGCAGCAGCGCCTGGTTGATGACGGTGTGGGCGATGGCCGGGCTGAGGTAGCGTTCTTCGTTGCGCAGCGCGGTAAGCGCCTGTTCCAGCTCGGTGGCCGTGGTGTCCTTGAGCAGGTAGCCGTGGGCGCCGCTTTCCAGGGCGCGCATGATCATTTCCGGGTCGGTGTGCATCGACAGGATCAGGACCTTGCAGGTGCAACCGTTTGCGCGCAATTGCGTCAGCGCGTCCAGGCCGCTGGTCGAACGCATGGAAATGTCCAGCAGGACGATGTCCGGCGCCAGGCGCAGGACGTGCTCCAGAAGCTGGTCGCCGTCGTCGGCCTCGCCGATCACGGTGTAACCGGGGATGTCCGATACCAGTGCCCTGACGCCTGCGCGAATCAGGGAGTGGTCGTCCACCAGCAGTAATCTACAGGTCATCGGAGGCAGGGGTCCTGGCGCGTTCTTGGCTGCGGGGCGGCCACGGAAAGAGGGCTTCGATCTGGGTGCCCTGGCCGGGCTGGCTGGTGATGGTCAGGCTGCCTTGCAGCGCGGTCACCCGCTCCTGCATGCCGGCCATGCCGCGCTGGCCGTACTCTGCGGGGGACTGGGCCGGTACGAAGCCGCCACCGTCATCGTGGATCGACAGGGCGAGGCCGGCCGAGGTGCGTTGCAGGCGAACCACCAGGTTGCGGGCGTCGGCGTGGCGCAACATGTTGGTGACCGCCTCCTGGGTGATGCGGAAGGCGGCCATGGCCACCTCTTCGCTGATGCCGCCCAGACGCTGCTTGCATTCCAGGCTCCAGTGCACCTCGGTGTTTTCCAGGGTGCGTAGCAGATGCGCGCGCAGGCTCGCCTCCAGGCCCAGGCTGGCCAGCTGGCGCGGGTTGAGAATGGTGGAAACGTCGCGCACGTTGCTCAGGGTCAGGTCCAGGGTACTGCGCAAGGTGCTGCAGTGCTCCTGCAGCTCGGGCGGCACCCGGCGTTGCAGCCAGTCGACCTGAAGCTTGGCGGCAGTCAGCAGCTGGCCGATATCGTCGTGTAGCTCGCGGCTCAGGCGCTGGCGTTCGCTTTCCTGCACCTTGAGCATGCGCGTGGCCAGTTCCGCCGGGCGCAGGCTGATCGAACGCGCCCAGTGGCGCAGGTGCCAGCCGACGCCGATCATCGCCAGCAGTTGCAGCAGCAGCAGGCTGGCCGACAGGGGCTGGGTGCTCAGGTATACCACCAGGTTCGCCGCCAGCGATGCAACGCACAGCAGCGCGGTCGTCCAGCGCAGCAGGGCAACGCTGGAGCGGCAACGCTGGAGAAACTTCAAGCGTGGGAGCATAGATAGGGAAGCCACTGAGTTATAGCGGTTAGGGGCATTGCACACGTCTGACCAGAGGTTTTACCGCCCCGCTTGCAATCAAGTGCGCAATGCGGATCCAATCGCCCGATAACCTGGGCGCGCATGTTCGAATGCGCGCATGTTATCACTTTGATTGAATTTGGTCGCGGGGGGATAACTGCTTGAAACCTCGTATTTTCCGGGCTGTGGCGGGCCTGGTGGTCGAGGGCTTGGCTAGCAGAGTGCCATTATTAAATGATGTTTCCAATGCGCCTGGGGCAACTAATAATCCCGCTGCGCAAAAACATTTGGAAAAACTTGTCCAACTTTGCAAGTTTCACCCTGAGCCGACCTTAGTTGTGACTCAGTTGGCCGCATTAGGGTTTGTACGAAAAGGGCCTGCGCGACGATCATGCTGCGTTGAAAACAGGCTCGGAATGCTCATTTGCACCCAGCAAACTCCGCTTCCTCGCCTGTTTTCGCCTTGCCTGATCGCCGCTCGGCGACTTTTCCTACAAACCCTAGTGTTGCCGGTCGGACGCGTCGATGCCGTTGTCTGCCGTATGAGGGTGGGCGCAGTACACCCCCGTCTGCTGGCAGTCCGCGCACAGCTGCGTGGACGGCTGGCCCAGGGAGGTGGCCAGTTCGCCTAGCAGCAGCCGTTGTTCGTCGGTGTCCATGCCCAGTTGGCCGGTCCGCGGGTCGAGCAGCTCCAGTTGCCAGTCGAGCAGGGTCAGGCAGGCGTCCAGTGCAGGCAGGCTGCTGCCGTGCAGGTGCTGCTGGGCGCAGGTGGGCGCGAGCAGCTTTTGCAGGGCGAACGCATAGTGGGCGACCTCGAGCAGGCCGAGCGCGTCGGCGCGGCGGGCGAGGGTGTCGAGTGCCGTGGTGAGGCTGTGGCAGGCGTCCGGGTCGTTGGCGATCAGTTCCAGGTGCTGCAGGCATTCCTGGGACCTGGCCAGCAGGACCTGCGCATCTTGCAGGAAGGCCGCCACGGCGGCGTTGTGCAGTGGTGTGCTATCCATCATGGCGCCCCGTGGTCAGGGATTGGCCGTACCAAGATGATCGCTCGCAAAAGCCTGACTCCGTTCATGCAGTGAGAATGGCGTCACATTAATGGCTAATGGATATTGCGAACATCAGGTTGCACCCGATTGCTACTAGGGGATTCCCTGATGAGGATTCAGGTGGGTCGTTCGTTGCGAGCGACGGACGCGGTGGGATGTGGCAGCAGTAAAGCATGATGGTAAAGTGATATCAATCACCCGGTGCGGCTTTTTCCATCAGGGGTCAAGCTGCGCGCGCATCCGCCGATACAGGGGGATGCATTCAATTTTTACCGACTCACGCCTGGGGGCTTTCCAATGGCTGGCATTCTCGACACGGTAGACCAACGCACGCAACTGGTGGGTGAGAACCGCCTGGAAATCCTCATGTTCCGCCTGGCCGGCCGACAGTTGTTCGCCATCAACGTGTTCAAGGTCCAGGAGGTGCTGCAGCTGCCCAAGCTGACCCTCATGCCACAGCGTCATTCCTTCGTCTGCGGCGTGGTCAACCTGCGTGGCCAGACGCTGCCGGTGATCGACCTGTCCCAGGCGATCGGCATGCGCCCGCTGCAGCCGGGACCGGACAGCACCATCATCGTCACCGAGTACAACCGTTCGGTGCAGGCGTTCCTGGTGGGCGGCGTCGATCGTATCGTCAACATGAACTGGGAAGCCATCATGCCGCCACCGGCCAGCGCCGGTCGCCAACACTACCTCACGGCGATCACCAAGGTCGACGAGAAGCTGGTGGAGGTCATCGACGTGGAGAAGGTGCTGGCCGAGATCGTGCCGTACAGCGCCAAGGTATCCCGCGACAAGCTGGAAGACCCGGTGCTGGCCCGTGCCCGTGGCCGCGAAGTGCTGCTGGTGGACGACTCCAGCGTGGCCCTGGCGCAGTTGCGCGACACCCTGTCGCAACTGGGGGTGAAGCTGCACGTGGCCAGCGACGGCCTCAAGGCCCTGCGCCTGCTCAAGGGCTGGGCCGACGCCGGGGAGAATGTCTGCGAGAAGCTGCTGATGATCTTCACCGACGCCGAAATGCCCGAGATGGATGGTTACCGGCTGACCACCGAGATCCGCAACGACCCGCGCCTGCGCGGCCTCTACGTGGTGCTGCACACCTCGCTGTCCGGCAGCTTCAACGAATCCATGGTCAAGAAGGTCGGCTGCGACAACTTCCTGTCCAAGTTCCAGCCCGACCGCCTGGTGGATGTGGTGCGTCAGCGTCTGAACATGGATCACGCCTAGGTGTAAGCTTGGCATTTCCACGGATGCCAGGTGAGCAAGGATGTTTCTGAGTGCGTTGTATCGATACCCGGTGAAATCGGGACGGGCCCAGGGCCTGCAGGCGTCCGCGGTCGGCAATCTGGGCCTGGACGGTGACCGCCGCTGGTTGGTGGTGGAGGAGGAGAATGGCCGCTTCCTGACCCAGCGGGCCTGGCCGCGGCTGGGGCAGGTTGGTGCCGATTATGGCGATCAGGGCCAGTTGTTGCTCCAGGCGCCGGGGCAGGCGCCCTTGGAGGTGCCGGTGCCGCCCGCCGACGAGGCGCTGCGCGGCGTCACCATCTGGCGCGACACCTTGCGCGTACCCGATGCCGGCGATGCCGCCGCAGCCTGGCTCAGCGAGCTGCTGGGCAAGGCGGTAAGGCTGGTGCACTGCCCCGAACAGCGGGCCCGCTACCTGCCCAGCGGCTACGGCCTGAACAGTGACCGGGCAGCCTTTCCCGATGGTTTTCCACTGCTGCTGATCGGCCAGGCTTCACTGGATGAGCTGAGCCGTCGGGTGGGGCGCCCCATGGAGATGCTGCGTTTTCGCCCGAACCTGGTGGTCGAGGGGGCCGAGGCTTTTGCCGAGGACCGCTGGAAGCGTATCCGTATCGGCGACATGACCTTTCGCGTGCTCAAGCCGAGCGTGCGCTGCATCCTCACCACCCTTGATCCCGCCACGGGCGAGCGCAGCCCGGACCGTGAGCCGTTGACCACGCTCAAGACGTTCCGCGAGAAGGAGGGGGATGTGCTGTTTGGCCAGAACCTGGCGGTGGATGGCGAGGGGGAGCTGAAGGTGGGTATGGCCGTCCAGGTCCTCGAATAGTGCTATCGCGGGGCAGGCCCGCTCCCACGCACCGTGGGAGCGGGCTTGCCCCGCGATAGGCTCCGATCACATATCGTCGAAATACCGCTCATGCCAATCCACCAGCGGCTGCGGTGAATTGAGCTTCTGCCCGTAGATGACCGAATACGACAGCACGTTCTGCACGTACTGGCGCGTCTCGTCGAACGGAATCGACTCGACCCACACATCGAAGCTCAGGTGCTTGGCGCCCTTGAGCCACTGGCGCACGCGCCCGGGGCCGGCGTTGTAGGCGGCCGAGGCCAGCACGCGGTTGCCGTTGAACTGGCCGTGCACCTGGCTCAGGTAGGCGGCGCCGAGCTGGATGTTCTTGTCCGGGTTGAACACCTGCGCCGGCGAGGCCAGCGGGATACTGAACTTGCGTGCGGTCTCCTTGGCCGTACCCGGCATCAGCTGCATCAGGCCGCTGGCGCCGACGCTGGAGCGGGCGTCCTCCATGAAGGCGCTTTCCTGGCGGGTGATGGCGAACACCCAGCTTGAATGCAGGCCGCGGACCTTGGCTTCGCGCACCAGGGTGTCGCGGTGGGCCATGGGGAAGCGAATGTCCAGGTCGTCCCAGTACTGGGCCTGGCTGATGGTGCGGATGGCCGGGAAGTACCAGCGCATGTCATAGGCCAAGCGGGCCTGGGCGACCATCTCGTCACGGTTGAAGTGGCGGCTGACGTGGTACCACTCGCGGCGTCCCTCGACGATCTGGCCGCGGGCATGGAACTCCAGGGCGCGACGCACGCCCGGGGTATTGCGGACCTTGTTGATCACCGCCTGGCTGAGCGCCAGCGGCTTGTTGTTCAGCTGGTAGGGCGTCTGCGCCCGGTCGGCGGCGAGGAAACCATAGAAGTCGCGCTCGCGGGCGACGGTCTTGTACAGCAGCGGGACCTGCGGGTTGTTCGGCTGCGCCAGCTCCAGGCTGCGCGCCTGCCAGTACTTCCAGCGGTTGCTGCTGGCCAGGTCCTGGGGCAGGCGTTTGGTCAGCTCGTAGGCGTCCTCCCAGCGGCCCAGGCGCAGCAGCAGGCGCAGGCGCCATTCGCTGACGGTGTTGTCGCGCAGCTCGGGGTCGTAGCGGGTCATCAGGTCGAGGGCGCGCGGGTCGTAGCGCCGGGCCAGGGTCAGGCCGATCTCGCGGGCGATGGCGACTTTCTCGTCACGGGAGAAGTGCATGCGCTGGGCGTAGTCGTCGAGCAGCGCCATGGCCTGCTCGGGGTCCTGGCGGGCCAGACGGCGCAGGCCGAGGCTGACCACGTCGGACATGGCCTCGTTGACCGGGGTGAAGCGCGACGGCTGGTTGAGCAGCTCGGGCTTCTGCGCCACATCGATCAGCAGCTTGCCCTGAGGGCCGAGGGTGGTGAGGGTCTTGACCAGGTTGCTGGCCAGGCCGTAGTTGCGTGCCTGGGCCGCCAGCTTGGCGCGCTGCCAGCGCTTGGCCTCGGTCAGCTGGCCTTCGGCCGCCCACATGGAGAACAGGGTATCGCAGGCGGTGGGCTGCGACTTGCCGACGTTCCACAGCTTGTCGGCGGTGGCGAAGCCTTCGGCGCGCAGGCCGTGGGAGAGCTGGTACTGACCGTTGAGGCAGTCCAGTTCGGTGAAGTTGAGCTTGGGGTCGTAGTAGCGGGTGAAGGTGTTCCATTCGCCGCGCTCGGCCAGCCAGCGCAACCAGCGCAGTTTCATCCAGTTGGCCTGGGGCAGGTCGCCGTGGGCCTTGAGGAAGCCCTCGATCTCCTCGTTGCTGGCGCTCTTCAGGCGGGCGGTCAGCTCGTCGTAGGTGAGGTAGGGCGTGAGCGGGTAGTCGCGCAGCGCCTGCGCGTAACGCAGGTAAGGGCCCTTGTCGCCCTTGGCCAGGGCGCGCTTGGCCTCGTCGTAGTACTGACGCTGCTGGGAAATGTCGATGGCCTGTGCGGCGCTCGCGGCGGTGGCGGTGAGCAGCAGGCAGGAAGCAATTTGTAACAGGCGGCTGCGCATGATACGTCCGGGCAGTAGAACCATGGAAAGTGACGGCGGAGCCAGCACTGTTGGGTATTACTGCCTAGCTTAGCCGTTTGCCGGTGGCCGGTGAAAGCACTGTGCTTGTATCGAGTTGTTATCCGATGTCCTGCTGCCGGCGATGGGCTTTTGATGCCGTGAAGGGCCAAGTCGGGTAGAATGCGCGCCCGGTTTTTGGAGATGATCATGACCCTGCTCAAATTCAGCGATGTGTCCCTCGCGTTCGGCGCCATGCCGCTGTTGGACAAAGTGTCCTGGCAGATCGCCCGTGGCGAGCGGGTGTGCATCATCGGCCGCAACGGCACGGGCAAGTCGAGCATGCTGCGCCTTGTCAAGGGCGAGCAGAAGCCCGACGACGGTGATATCTGGCGCGCGCCGGGGCTCAAGATCGGCGAACTGCCACAGGAACTGCCGGTGGCCGACGAGCGCAGCGTCTTTGACGTGGTGGCCGCGGGCCTGGATGGCGTGGGCGAGCTGCTGGCCGAGTACCACCACCTGAGCCAGAACATCCACGGCGACGAGGACCTGGAAAAGCTCATGCACGTCCAGCACGAGCTGGAGGCCCGCGACGGCTGGCGCCTGCAGCAAGTGGTGGAAAGCACCCTGAGCCGCCTGCAGCTACCGGCCGACAAGACCCTGGCCGAGCTCTCCGGCGGCTGGCGCCGTCGCGTGTTGCTGGCCCAGGCACTGGTGTCCGAGCCCGACCTGCTGCTGCTCGACGAGCCGACCAACCACCTGGATATCGGTGCCATCGCCTGGTTGGAAGAAGCCCTTAACGGCTTCAACGGCGCGGTGCTGTTCATCACCCACGACCGTTCCTTCCTGCAGAACCTGGCCACGCGCATCCTCGAGCTGGACCGTGGCGGACTGATCGACTGGAACGGCGACTACGCCAGCTTCCTGGTGCACAAGGAGGCCGAGCTTGCCGCCGAGGCTACCGCCAACGCGCTGTTCGACAAGCGCCTGGCCCAGGAAGAGGTGTGGATCCGCCAGGGTATCAAGGCCCGGCGTACCCGCAACGAAGGCCGTGTACGTGCGTTGAAGGCGTTGCGCGTGGAGCGCGGCGAGCGCCGCGAACGCCAGGGCAAGGCCAACATCCTTATCGAGGTGGCGGACAAGTCCGGCAAGCAGGTGATGGTGCTTGAGGACGTCAGCTTTGCACACAAGGATGGCCCGAAACTGGTCAAGGACTTTTCCATGGTCCTGCAGCGCGAAGACCGCATCGGCCTGCTCGGCGCCAACGGTACCGGCAAGACCACGCTGCTCAAGCTGATGCTCGGTGACCTGGAGCCGACCAGCGGCAAGGTCGAGCGTGGCACCAAGCTTGAAGTGGCCTACTTCGACCAGATGCGTCATCAGCTGGACCTGGAAAAGACCGTCATCGACAACCTGGCCGAAGGTCGCGACTTCATCGAGATCGATGGCCAGAACCGCCACGTGCTGAGCTACCTCGGCGACTTCCTGTTCAGCCCGCAGCGTGCGCGCACGCCGGTCAAGGCGTTGTCCGGTGGCGAGCGTGCGCGCCTGCTGCTGGCCAAGCTGTTCAGCAAGCCCGCCAACCTGCTGGTGCTGGACGAACCGACCAACGACCTCGATGTCGAGACCCTGGAGCTGCTCGAGGAAGTGCTGTCCAACTACAAGGGCACGGTGCTGATGGTCAGCCACGACCGGGCTTTCCTCGACAACGTGGTGACCAGCACCCTGGTGTTCGAGGGTGAGGGGCGCGTGCGCGAGTACGTCGGTGGCTACGAGGACTGGATCCGCCAGGGTGGTTCGCCGAAGCTGCTGGGCGTGACTGAAAGCAAGGGCGGCAAGTCCGAGCTCAACAGCGCGGTGGTCGCCAAGGCGGTTGAAGAGCAAGCGCCTGCGGCCGTCGCCGCGCCCGCTGCCGATGCCAGCAAGAAGAAGCTCAGCTACAAGCTGCAGCGCGAGCTGGAAGCGCTGCCAGGGCAGATCGATGCGCTGGAACAGCAGATGGCCGAGGTGCAGGAAGAGGTCAATGCCTCGAACTTCTACCAGCGTCCGATCGATGAAACCACCGCAGTGCTGGCCAAGCTGGAGAAGCTGCAGGGCGAGCTGGACGTGCTGGTGGAGCGCTGGGCCGAGCTGGAAGGCTGATTTCCTGTCCCGGCCTCTTCGCGGGTAAACCCGCTCCCACAGAGTTACCACTGCCTCAGGAGCGGTGACCAGCCTGTGGGAGCGGGTTTACCCGCGAAGAGGCCGGAGCAGGTTGACTTATTCTTTCTTCTGCAGCCTTACCGCCAGTACATCGCACGGCGCGCCGTGCAGCACGTCATTGGCGGTGGAGCCCAGCAGCAGCGCCAGGCCATGGCGGCCATGGCTGCCGACCACGATCAGGTCGCAGGCTTGTTTCTTGGCAAGTTCATGGATCTCCTGGCGCGGCTGGCCATAGACCAGGTGCGAATCGCCTCGCTGGATGTCCGGGTACTTGTTGAACAGGCGTTCCATGCGCTCCTTGGCCTGGTCGAACTGTTGCTGCTGCAACTGCGAAAGGTCCATCGGCACGTCGCCGCCGAAGGCCATGGCCATGGGTTCGACGATATGCACCAGGGATACCTTGGCGCCGCTGGCCAGGGCGATGGTCTTGGCCCGCTTGATCACCGGGTCGCATTCTTCGGTCAGGTCGACGGCGACCAGAAGATGTTCGTAGGACATGTGCAGTACTCCTGACAATCGCGATAGTAGAAGTATGGTCGCTTTCGGGCCGGGCGTTCGTGAAACCTGGATAACCCGCTCATTTGCAACGCTTTATAAGGTCTACAGATATGACGGTATGGCTGGTGGTGTCAATCCTTGCGCTGATGCTCAGCCCGCTGGCCTGGCTGCGCCAGTCGCGCAAGCAGGGTGAGCAGATGAGCCTGCGCCTTGAAGGGCGGCGCATGGGCCTGGCCATGCAGCTGGCGCCGCAGCAGTGGCCGCACTGGCTGGAAAAGGAGCCGCCCAGCCCCTGTCCGCAATACCATCGGGCGCGGCGCAAGGGCCGCGAGGACTGCTGGTGCTACTGGCAGATCAGCCCAGGCGTGTGGTGGAACCAGTGGCGCGAACCCTGCGAGGACCCGCGCCTGGCCGAGGTCTTCGCCCGCCTGCCGGAAACCGTCTACAAGGTCGAGGCCGACCGGCGCATGATCGCCCTGTACTGGAGCGAGCGGGGCGATAAATCTGTTTTGCAGGATATTGCCCAGGCCCTCGATACCCTCGCCTGAACCTGACCAACGCAAAACGGCGCGCAGGAGCAATCATGCTCTTGCGCGCCGTTTTGCGTTCTGCAGCGCAGAAAAAGGCCAGGCAGGCCGGAAACACTTTCATGCAGACCCAGTGTAGCCATGGTTGGCGGATGCGTTTAGAAAAAAGCGCCGTCCGCGGTCGGTGATGGTCTATCGCTGACATGAATGGTCGGCGATCACTGTCATCATGTTTCGTACCCGGCGGGTAGAAGATGACTGGAAAGTCGCGTTTTCACGGTGTTCGCGAGCATTTGACAACGCCGTTCATTTCGGAGAATGTGTGCACACCCAAGTCAAACGGGCGTATGAATTGAGCGTTTGTATGTCAGACGGCTCTTACAGAATCCCGATTAGCGCGTCGACGGGTGTGCCTGGGGCGAGGGACCGGTAGACCGGCTCTTGCGCCAGCGTTCGACGTGTACTGTTCAGCTTCCATATCGTGGAGATCAGTTGATGATTTACGAAGGTAAAGCCATCACGGTTAAGGCTCTTGAAAGCGGCATCGTCGAACTGAAGTTCGACCTCAAGGGTGAGTCCGTCAACAAGTTCAACCGTCTCACTCTGAACGAGCTGCGTCAGGCCGTGGACGTGATCAAGGGCGATGCCTCGATCAAGGGCGTGATCGTCAGCAGCGGCAAGGACGTGTTCATCGTCGGCGCCGACATCACCGAATTCGTCGACAACTTCAAGCTGCCCGAGGCCGAACTGGTCGCCGGCAACCTGGAAGCCAACCGCATTTTCAATGACTTCGAAGACCTGCAGGTGCCGACTGTCGTCGCCATCAACGGCATCGCCCTGGGTGGCGGCCTGGAGATGTGCCTGGCCGCCGATTACCGGGTCATGTCCAGCAGCGCCAAGATCGGCCTGCCGGAAGTCAAGCTGGGCATCTACCCAGGCTTCGGCGGCACCGTGCGCCTGCCGCGCCTGATCGGCTCGGACAACGCCATCGAGTGGATCGCCTCGGGCAAGGAAAACCGTGCCGAGGACGCCCTGAAGGTCGGCGCCGTCGACGCCGTGGTGGCGCCCGAGCTGCTGCAGGCCGGTGCCCTGGACCTGATCAAGCGCGCCATCAGCGGCGAGCTGGACCACAAGGCCAAGCGCCAGCCCAAGCTGGAAAAACTCAAGCTCAACGCCATCGAGCAGATGATGGCGTTCGAGACCGCCAAGGGCTTCGTCGCCGGCCAGGCCGGCCCGAACTACCCGGCGCCGGTCGAGGCCATCAAGACCATCCAGAAGGCGGCCAACTTCGGCCGTGACAAGGCCCTGGAAGTCGAGGCCGCAGGCTTCGCCAAGCTGGCCAAGACTTCGGTCGCCGAGAGCCTGATCGGCCTGTTCCTGAACGACCAGGAGCTCAAGCGCAAGGCCAAGGCCCACGACGAGATCGCCCACGACGTGAAGCAGGCCGCCGTGCTCGGCGCCGGCATCATGGGTGGCGGCATCGCCTACCAGTCGGCGGTCAAGGGCACGCCGATCCTGATGAAGGACATCCGCGAGGAAGCCATCCAGCTGGGCCTGAACGAGGCCTCCAAGCTGCTCGGCAAGCGCGTCGAGAAGGGTCGCCTGACCCCGGCGAAGATGGCCGAGGCGCTCAACGCCATTCGTCCGACCCTGTCCTACGGCGATTTCGCCAACGTCGACATCGTCGTCGAGGCCGTGGTCGAGAACCCGAAGGTCAAGCAAGCGGTACTGGCTGAAGTGGAAGGCCAGGTGAAGGAAGATGCCATCCTGGCCTCCAACACCTCGACCATCTCCATCAACCTGCTGGCCAAGGCGCTCAAGCGTCCGGAAAACTTCGTCGGCATGCACTTCTTCAACCCGGTGCACATGATGCCGCTGGTCGAAGTCATCCGCGGCGAGAAGTCCAGCGAAGTCGCGGTCGCGACTACCGTTGCCTACGCCAAGAAGATGGGCAAGAACCCGATCGTGGTCAACGACTGCCCGGGCTTCCTGGTCAACCGCGTGCTGTTCCCGTACTTCGGCGGTTTCGCCAAGCTGGTCAGCGCCGGCGTCGACTTCGTGCGCATCGACAAAGTCATGGAGAAGTTCGGCTGGCCGATGGGCCCGGCCTACCTGATGGACGTGGTCGGCATCGACACCGGCCACCACGGCCGCGACGTGATGGCCGAGGGCTTCCCGGACCGCATGAAGGACGACCGTCGCTCCGCCGTCGACGCCCTCTACGAGGCCAACCGCCTGGGCCAGAAGAACGGCAAGGGCTTCTACGCCTACGAGACCGACAAGCGCGGCAAGCCGAAGAAAGTCGCCGACGCCAGCGTGCTCGACGTGCTCAAACCAGTGATCTTCGAGCAGCGTGAAGTCAGCGACGAGGACATCATCAACTGGATGATGGTGCCACTGTGCCTGGAGACCGTGCGCTGCCTGGAAGACGGCATCGTCGAGACCGCCGCCGAAGCCGACATGGGCCTGGTCTACGGCATCGGTTTCCCTCCCTTCCGTGGTGGCGCGCTGCGCTACATCGATTCGATCGGGGTCGCCGAGTTCGTCGCACTGGCCGACAAGTACGCCGACCTGGGGCCGCTGTACCACCCCACTGCGAAGCTGCGCGAAATGGCCAAGAACGGCCAGCGCTTCTTCAACTGAGCGCCCAACGAGCTAGAGCGAGAATATTGATATGAGCCTGAATCCAAGAGACGTGGTGATTGTCGACTTCGGTCGCACGCCGATGGGCCGTTCCAAGGGTGGCATGCACCGCAACACCCGTGCCGAGGACATGTCCGCGCACCTGATCAGCAAGCTGCTGGAGCGCAACGACAAGGTCGATCCGAAGGAAGTCGAGGACGTGATCTGGGGCTGCGTCAACCAGACCCTGGAGCAGGGCTGGAACATCGCCCGCATGGCTTCGCTGATGACCCAGATCCCGCACACCTCCGCCGCCCAGACCGTCAGCCGCCTGTGCGGATCGTCGATGAGCGCGCTGCACACCGCCGCCCAGGCGATCATGACCGGCAACGGTGATGTGTTCGTGGTCGGTGGTGTCGAGCACATGGGGCACGTCAGCATGATGCACGGCGTCGACCCCAACCCGCACATGTCCTTGCACGCCGCCAAGGCTTCCGGGATGATGGGCCTGACCGCCGAGATGCTCGGCAAGATGCACGGCATCACCCGTGAGCAACAGGATCTGTTCGGCCTGCGTTCGCACCAGCTCGCCCACAAGGCGACGGTCGAGGGCAAGTTCAAGGACGAGATCATCCCGATGCAGGGTTACGACGAGAACGGCTTCCTGAAGGTCTTCGACTACGACGAGACCATTCGCCCGGAAACCACCCTCGAAGGCCTGGCGTCGCTCAAGCCGGCGTTCAACCCCAAAGGTGGCACCGTCACCGCAGGTACCTCCTCGCAGATCACCGACGGCGCCTCGTGCATGATCGTCATGTCCGGCCAGCGCGCCATGGACCTGGGGATCCAGCCACTGGCGGTGATCCGCTCGATGGCGGTGGCCGGTGTCGACCCTGCGATCATGGGCTACGGCCCGGTTCCGGCGACGCAGAAAGCCCTCAAGCGCGCTGGCCTGACCATCGCCGACATCGACTTCTTCGAGCTCAACGAAGCCTTCGCCGCACAGGCCCTGCCGGTGCTGAAGGACCTGAAAGTGCTCGACAAGATGGATGAGAAGGTTAACCTGCACGGCGGCGCCATCGCCCTGGGCCACCCGTTCGGTTGCTCCGGTGCGCGGATCTCCGGCACCCTGCTCAACGTCATGAAGCAGAATGGCGGTACCCTGGGCGTCGCCACCATGTGTGTCGGCCTGGGCCAAGGCATCACCACTGTCTTCGAACGCGTCTGATCGCGTCGCGGGACAGCAGCCGGGGCCATGTGCCCCGGTTTTTGTTTTTTACAGGATTTGTTCAAGAGGGCGAGTGACATGCAGATACAACCTGGTGTGTACCGGCATTACAAAGGCCCTGAATACCGCGTGTTCAGCGCGGCGCGGCATTCCGAGAGCGAAGAGTGGATGGTCTTCTACCAGTGCCTGTATGGTGACTACAGCTTCTGGGTCAGGCCACTTTCGATGTTCCAGGAGTCCGTCGAGGTTGACGGCGAGCAGGTGCCACGCTTTGCTTTGGTCAAGGCCGAAGAGGGGCTGGGCGAGCGGCTTGGCAAGGCGCACGAGTGATCGACCACGCTTGACCTCACTCTTTTGCCACTATATATAGCGGTGCCGCGTCCGGCACCTGACGCGTTTTTCATCTTCAGATTCAGGAATACTCCGATCCATGGGCAAATCGCTGGTCATTGTGGAATCCCCGGCCAAGGCCAAGACCATCAACAAGTACCTGGGCAGCCAGTACGTGGTGAAGTCGAGTATCGGCCACATCCGTGACCTTCCCACCAGCGGTTCCGCCAGTGCGAGCAAGGAACCGGCGGCCAAGCGCGGCAAGGCCGCGGCCGAGGCTCCGGCCTTGTCGCCGAAGGAGAAGGCGCGCCGCACCCTGGTCGCGCGCATGGGTGTCGACCCGGAGGCGGGCTGGAAGGCCAAGTACGAGATCCTTCCCGGCAAGGAGAAGGTGATCGAGGAGCTGCGCCGCCTGGCCAAGGATGCCGACACCATCTATCTCGCAACCGACTTGGATCGCGAGGGGGAAGCCATTGCCTGGCACCTGCGCGAAGCCATCGGTGGTGACGACAGCCGCTACAAGCGCGTGGTGTTCAACGAGATCACCAAAAAGGCGATCCAGGAAGCCTTCTCCCAGCCGGGCGAGCTCGATATCGACCGGGTCAACGCCCAGCAGGCGCGGCGCTTCCTCGACCGCGTGGTCGGCTACATGGTCTCGCCGCTGTTGTGGGCCAAGATCGCCCGCGGCCTGTCCGCCGGCCGCGTGCAGTCGGTGGCGGTGAAGCTGGTGGTCGAGCGTGAGCGCGAGATCCGCGCGTTCAACCCGGAAGAGTACTGGGAAGTCCACGCCGACCTGGGCACCGCCAAGAACGCCAAGGTGCGTTTCGAGGTGGCCCGCGAGAAGGGCGAGGCCTTCAAGCCGCTCAACGAAGCCCAGGCCATGGCCGCGCTGGAAAAGCTCAAGGCCTCCAGCTACAGCGTGAGCAAGCGCGAGGACCGGCCGACCAGCAGCAAGCCGTCGGCGCCGTTCATCACCTCCACCCTGCAGCAGGCCGCGAGCAACCGCCTGGGCTTCGGGGTGAAGAAGACCATGATGATGGCCCAGCGTCTGTACGAAGCCGGCTACATCACCTACATGCGTACCGACTCGACCAACCTGTCGACCGACGCCGTCGAGATGGCCCGCAGCTACATCGAGAAAGAATTCGGCAAGCAATACCTGCCCGCCGCGCCGATCGTCTACGGCAGCAAGGAAGGCGCCCAGGAGGCGCACGAGGCGATTCGTCCGTCGGACGTGAACACCCATCCGACCAAACTCAGCGGCATGGAGCGTGACGCCGAGCGCCTGTACGAGCTGATCTGGCGCCAGTTCCTGGCCTGCCAGATGCCGCCGGCGCAATACCTGTCCACCAGCGTCACCGTGGTGGCCGGCGAGTTCGAGCTGCGTGCCAAGGGCCGCATCCTCAAGTTCGACGGTTACACCCGCGTCCTGCCGCAACAGAGCAAGCCGGGCGAGGACGACGTGCTGCCGGAAATGGCCCAGGGCGAGGCGCTCAAGCTGATCCAGCTCGACCCCAGCCAGCACTTCACCAAGCCGCCGGCGCGCTTCACCGAAGCGAGCCTGGTCAAGGAAATGGAAAAGCGCGGCATCGGCCGTCCATCGACCTATGCGGCGATCATCTCGACCATCCAGGATCGCGGTTATGTGACACTGCACAACCGCCGGTTCTACTCCGAGAAGATGGGCGACATCGTCACCGAGCGCCTGTCCGAGAGCTTTGCCAACCTGATGGACTACGGCTTCACCGCCGGCATGGAAGAGAACCTCGACGATGTGGCCCAGGGCGAGCGTGACTGGAAAAACGTCCTCGACGAGTTCTATGGCGACTTCAGCAAGAAGCTGCAGACCGCCGAGTCCAGCGAGCACGGCATGCGCGCCAACCAGCCGACCCTGACCAACATCGCCTGCAAGGAATGCGGCCGGCCGATGATGATCCGTACCGCCTCCACCGGCGTGTTCCTCGGCTGCTCGGGCTACAGCCTGCCGCCGAAGGAGCGCTGCAAGGCCACGGTCAACCTGGTGCCGGGCGACGAGATCGCCGCCGACGACGAAGGTGAGTCCGAGTCGCTGGTGTTGCGCGGCAAGCACCGCTGCCCGATCTGCTCGACGGCGATGGACGCCTACCTGCTCGACGAGAAGCGCAAGCTGCACATCTGTGGCAACAACCCGGATTGCGCTGGCTACGAGATCGAGGAGGGCAGCTACCGCATCAAGGGCTACGAAGGCCCGAGCCTGGAATGCGACAAGTGCGGCAGCGAGATGCAGCTCAAGACCGGCCGTTTCGGCAAGTTCTTCGGCTGCACCAACCCCACCTGCAAGAACACCCGCAAGTTGCTCAAGAGCGGCGAGGCAGCGCCGCCGAAGATGGACAAGGTGGACATGCCGGAGCTCAAGTGCGAAAAGGTCGACGACACCTATGTGCTGCGCGACGGCGCCTCGGGCCTGTTCCTGGCCGCCAGCCAGTTCCCGAAGAACCGTGAAACCCGCGCGCCACTGGTGCTGGAGATCGTCCCGCACAAGCACGAGATCGATCCGAAGTACCACTTCCTCTGCGAAGCGCCGCAGAAGGACCCGGACGGTCGCCCGACGGTGATTCGCTACAGCCGCAAGACCAAGGAGCAGTACGTGCAATCCGAGGTCGACGGCAAGCCGACCGGCTGGAAGGCGTTCTACGACGGCAAGGCGTGGAAGGTCGAAGACAAGCGCTGATCTGAGTCTCAGGCTCATCGCGGGGCAAGTCGCATCGGCGCACCGCCGCTCCCACGAGGTTCTGCTTGGACCTCGTGGGAGCGGGCTTGCCCCGCGATCGTTTGTGCTTGCGGTAACGCTTGGCAGCCCCGAAACTGCGATATCGCCTTGCTGCCCATGGGAGGTCATGGAAAATGGCCCAGGAACTCTACACCCGCACCAACCAGAAACTGTTCTTCGCCGGCCTTGCCCTGGAATCCATGGCCAAGGCCGCCGACAGCCAGGCCATGAACGCCCAGGGCCTGCTCCAGGCCGAGCGCGAATCGGCGCTGTTCCACCTGTATGGCGCGCTGCTGGGGCTGTGTCACGAGATCGCCGGTTTCTACCGCTTGCCCCAGGCCTCGGCGTCACGGGCCGAGCTGCTGTTCAGCGACGAGGTGCTGCAGAGCGTGGCGATACCGGAAATGGCCGAGTTGCTGGAGCTGGCCCGTCAGCCGGAAACCTGGCTGGCGCGCCTGCTGGCCGCTTATGCCGATTTGTTCCGACCGCCGGTCGCGAAGAAAGCCGTGAAGGGCGACGTCACCCAGCCGCTGATCCAGGCCGTCAATCTGGACGAGCCCGAGCCGGCCGAGCTTTCCCGCGAGGAGCTTGAAGCCTGGCGGCAGAACCTGAAAAGCCTGGTGAGACGATTCCGCGAAGCGCTGAGTGAGTGCTGACCGCCGCCATGGCTGGTACACTGATGGCCTTTCGTGAAAAGTAGGCCCTTTATGTCAACGTCCTTTCTAGAAATTGTCGAGTTGCCTGATGGCCGGATCGAGCTGCGCCGTGCCGAGGATGAAGGCTCCCTGGTGACCTTGGATTTCTCCGAGGATGCCAAGGCATTCCTGCAAGGACAGCATGTGGAAGTGGCCAAGGCCATGCTCAGCGTCGGCGTGCAGATGGCCGGCCGCCTCGTCGAGGGTGACTTCGAGCGTGAAGAGGGGCCGCGCGTCCTTCACTGAGGCAGGTTACCTGCCCAGGGTTTCAAGCGTTTGACAGGCAAAGCCTGAACATCAGCCGAGGCGGATGTTCAGGCTTTGTGCGTTTCCGCTGGCGGCGGCGCGCTGCAGCTGTTGGCGAGCGCTGCCGTTGAGGGTGCCCAGCCAGCTGACCACGGTGTGGCTATGGCCCAGGCGCAGCGCTTCGCAGGCCAGTTGCAGGGCGGTCTGGTTGCCACCGGGTTGCAGCAGCAGGATACGTTCACGGTTGAGACCTGCATCGCGCAACCAGGCCTGGGTGAGGCTGCCGGGCGGGGCGATGAGCGTCAGCCAGCGGCTGTCGTCTTCTTCGCTGAGTTCGCGCAGGACCGGCGCCAGCAGGCTCTGGCAATGCCCGGGCGCGCCGCGCAGGGCCAGTTCGCTGAACAGCTCGGGCTGGCTGCTCTTGCGCGCTGCCGGAGCGGGCTTGAGGCCGGGTAGCACCGGCTGGGCGAGAAAGGCCTCGAACAGCGGCAGCTGGGCTTGCTGGGGTGCATGGGTGAACGGCTGCATGACGCCTCCTGGTTCAGCGGCGCAGGACGCCGACGCTCAAGCCCTCGATCACCAGCTCCTGTTCCTTCAGGTCGACTTCGATGGGGGCGAATTCGGGGTTTTCGGCGATCAGCCAGACCTTGCTGCCTTCGCGCTTGAAGCGCTTGACGGTCACTTCGTCGCCGATGCGGGCCACCACCACCTGGCCGTTGCGGGCTTCGCGGGTGGTGTGCACGGCCAGCAGGTCGCCGTCGAAGATGCCGATGTCCTTCATGCTCATGCCGTGCACGCGCAACAGGTAGTCGGCGCGGGGATGGAAGAAGGCCGGGTTGATGTTGCAGGATTCCTCGATGTGTTGCTCGGCGAGGATCGGCGCGCCGGCGGCGACCCGGCCGATGATGGGCAGGCCGCTGTCGTCGCTTTTCGGCTCCAGGCCGGGAATGCGGATGCCGCGGGAGGCGCCGGGGGTCATCTCGATGGCACCCTTGCGGGCCAGGGCCTTCAGGTGTTCCTCGGCGGCGTTGGGCGACTTGAAGCCCAGCTCCTGGGCGATCTCGGCGCGGGTCGGCGGGAAGCCGTTGTCTTCGAGGCAGCGCTTGATGAAGGCCAGAATCTCGGCTTGGCGTGGCGTCAGTTTCAGCATGGGCGAGGGCTCTGTCTTTTTATACAGTGACTGGAATTATATACAGTGGCTCGCGGCCTGCAACCCACCCGGACCAAGAAAGATCGAAACGCCGACGCATCTTGTCGCTTGCAGCCTGACTCTTGGCGCTTTTAAATGGCGACCGACCGGTCACCCAGCCTTGACATCGGCAGGCCTGAAACGTATGTTTCAAACAACTGTTTGTCAGGCGGAGTAGTCATGGCCCAATCGGAAACCGTTGAACGCATCCTCGATGCGGCGGAGCAGCTGTTCGCGGAGCGCGGGTTCGCGGAAACCTCATTGCGGCTGATCACCAGCAAGGCCGGGGTCAACCTGGCGGCGGTGAACTACCATTTCGGTTCGAAGAAGGCCCTGATCCAGGCGGTGTTCTCGCGCTTCCTGGGGCCGTTCTGCGCGAGCCTGGAGCGCGAGCTGGAGCGTCGTCAGGCGCGTCCCGAGCAGAAGGCCTCGCTCGAAGAGCTGCTGGAGATGCTGGTGGAACAGGCCCTGGCCGTGCAGCCGCGCAGCAACAACGACCTGTCGATCTTCATGCGCCTGCTGGGCCTGGCCTTCAGCCAGAGCCAGGGGCACCTGCGGCGCTACCTGGAAGACATGTACGGCAAGGTGTTCCGCCGCTACATGCTGCTGGTCAACGAGGCCGCGCCGCGCATCCCGCCGCTGGAGCTGTTCTGGCGCGTGCACTTCATGCTCGGCGCCGCAGCGTTCAGCATGTCGGGGATCAAGGCCCTGCGGGCCATCGCCGAGACCGATTTCGGCATCAACACCTCGATCGAGCAGGTCATGCGCCTGATGGTGCCGTTCCTGGCCGCCGGCATGCGCGCCGACAGCGGCGTCACCGACGAGGCCATGGCCACGGCGCAGTTGCGTCCGCGCAGCAAGTCCGCCGCCCCCGCCAAGGCCTGAGCACTGGGCGGGGCAGGGCGCTTGCGCTAAGCTAGCGCGCATGTCTGACCTTGCCTCTCGCCGCATTTTCCGCCAGCACGGCCGCTTCGCCACTGAACCATCGGGCACTTCGTTGTCCGATGCTTGCGTGCGCCCGCGCCACGGCGAAGCGCCCCTGGACCTCCCATGAAGGACTCCCTATGACTGCCAGCCTGCAAGGCTCCCTGATGGTGGATATCGCCGGTAAATGGCTGACCGCCGAAGACCGCCATCTGCTGCGCCAGCCCGAAGTGGCCGGCCTGATCATCTTCGCCCGCAACGTCGACAGCCCGCGCCAGGTGCGCGAGCTGTGCGCGTCGATCCGCGCGATTCGCCCCGAGCTGATCCTCGCCGTGGACCAGGAAGGCGGGCGGGTCCAGCGCCTGCGCCAGGGCTTCGTGCGCCTGCCGGCCATGCGCGCGATCGCCGACAACGCCAATGCCGAGTACCTGGCCGAGCAGTGCGGCTGGCTGATGGCCACCGAGGTGCTGGCGGTGGGCCTGGACCTGAGCTTCGCTCCGGTGCTGGACCTCGATCACCAGCGCAGCGCCGTGGTTGGCAGCCGCGCCTTCGAAGGCAATCCACAGCGTGCCACCGAGCTGGCCGGTGCGTTCATCCGCGGCATGAACGCCGCGGGCATGGCTGCCTGCGGCAAGCATTTCCCCGGCCACGGCTGGGCCGAAGCCGACTCCCATGTGGCGATCCCGGTCGACGAGCGCAGCCTGGAGCAGCTGCGCGCCGCCGACCTGGTGCCGTTCACCCGCCTGGGTGGCCAGTTGGCGGCGGTGATGCCGGCCCATGTGATCTATCCGCAGGTCGACAACCAGCCGGCCGGCTTCTCCCGGCGCTGGCTGCAGGACATCCTGCGGGGCGAGCTGGGCTTTGACGGGGTGATCTTCAGCGACGACCTGTCCATGGCCGGCGCCCATGTGGTGGGCGATGCCGCCAGTCGTATCGAGGCGGCCCTGAGCGCCGGCTGCGACATGGGCCTGGTGTGCAACGACCGGGCGGCGGCGGAGCTGGCGTTGAGCGCGGCGCAGCGGATGAAGGTCAAGCCGTCGCCACGGATCGCGCGGATGCGCGGGCAGGGCTTCGCGCGTACCGATTACCGCCAGCAGCCGCGTTGGCTGGAGGCGCTGGGGGCGTTGAAGGAAGCCCAGCTGGTCGATTGACCGCGTTGGCTTCTTCGCGGGTAAACCCGCTCCCACAGGTAAGGCGTCACCCTCAAGGAATACGCCGTCCCTGTGGGAGCGGGTTTACCCGCGAAGAGGCCGGCACGGGAAAAGCCTGGCTTAACGCCCGCGCTTACCCGGCAGCGGCGCGAACAGCGCCTCGATCTCGTCATCCCCCAGCCGCCATTGCCCGGCCTGCCCGCCATCGAGCAACCCGGCCGCCAGCGCCGCCTTCTCCTGTTGCAACTGCTGGATCTTCTCCTCCACCGTGCCCCGGGTGATCAGCTTGAACACGAACACCGGCTTGTCCTGGCCGATGCGGTAGGCGCGGTCGGTGGCCTGGTTCTCGCTGGCCGGGTTCCACCACGGGTCGTAGTGGATCACGGTGTCGGCGGCGGTCAGGTTCAGCCCGGTGCCGCCGGCCTTGAGGCTGATCAGGAACACCTCGCTGTCGCCGTTCTGGAACTGTTGCACCGGCGCGCGGCGGTCGCGGGTGTCGCCGGTCAGCAGGCTGTAGCGGATGCCGCGCTTCTCCAGCTCGAACTCGATCAGCGCCAGCATCGAGGTGAACTGCGAGAACAGCAGCACCTTGCGCCCCTCGCTGAGCAGCTCCTCGAGCATTTCCAGCAGGCTGCCCAGCTTGCCCTTGTCGGCGAACGTGCCCTTGGTCTCGGTGCCCTTGACCAGGCGCAGGTCGCAGCACACCTGGCGCAGCTTGAGCAGCGCGTCGAGGATGACGATCTGGCTGCGGGCGGCGCCATTGCGGGCGATCTCGTCGCGGACCTTCTTGTCCATCGCCACCCGCACCGCTTCGTAGGTGTCGCGCTGGGCGTCGCTGAGCTCGACCCAGTGGATCATCTCGGTCTTGGCCGGCAGTTCGGTGGCCACCTGCTCCTTGGTGCGGCGCAGCAGGAACGGGCGGATGCGGCTGGCCAGGTGGGCCATGCGCTCGGCATCGCCGTGGCGTTCGATCGGGGTGCGGTAGTCCTGGGTGAAGCGCTTGCTGTCACCCAGCCAGCCGGGCATCAGGAAGTGGAAGATCGACCACAGCTCGCCGAGGTTGTTCTCCATCGGCGTGCCGGTCAGGCACAGCCGCTGGCTGGCCTGCAGCTCGCGCACGGCCTGGGCGGCCTTGCTGGTGCTGCTCTTGATGTTCTGCGCCTCGTCCAGCACCAGCAGGTGCCAGGGCTGGGCCTTGAGGTGTTCCAGGTCGCGGGGGACGAGGGCGTAGGTGGTCAGCACCAGGTCGTAGTCGGCCAGGTTGGCGAAGTGCTTGTTGCGGCCGGGGCCGTGCAGGGCCAGGACGCGCAGGTCGGGGGCGAAGCGCCGGGCTTCGTCTAGCCAGTTCGGTACCAGGCTGGTGGGCATCACCGCCAGTGCCGGGTGGGCCAGGCGTCCGGCTTCCTTCTCCAGCAGCAGGTGGGCCAGGGTCTGCAGGGTCTTGCCCAGGCCCATGTCGTCGCCGAGGATGCCGCCGGTGCCCATCTCGCGCAGGGCCTGCAGCCAGTTCAGGCCTTGCTGCTGGTAGGGGCGCAGGGTGGCGTTCAGGCCCTTGGGCGGTGCCACCTGCAGATCGCGGGCGTCGCGCAGGCGCCGGCCCAGGTCGCGCACCTGGCTGCCCCCTTCCCACTGCAGCGGCAGGTGGTCGATGTCGTTCAGTCGCGCCGCGTCGGCGCGCTCCAGACGCAGGCTCGGGCCGCTGACGTCGTCGTGCAGGTACAACTCGCCCAAGGTGCCCATCACCGCCTTGATTCGCCCATAGGGCAGGGCGACACGCAGCGCCGGGCTGTCGTGGCGGGCGCGGTTGAGGTCGATCAGCAGGTGTTCATCGTCACTGCGCCGCGCCAGTTCGCTGGGGCGCAGCAGCTCGGGGCTGGCGCGCAGCAGCTGCAGGACGATCGGCAGAAGGCTGTGGCGCTGGCCCTCGACGACGATGCCCAGTTCCAGGTCGAACCATTCGTGGCCCGGTGCTTCATCGATGGTGGCGTACCAGTCGTCGACCTCGTGCAGGTTGAAGGCGAAGTCGCGGTGCACATCGATGGCCCAGCCGGCCTCACGCAGGCGCGGCAGGCCTTCGCGGGCGAAGCGCAGCCAGGCTTCGTCGTCAGGCAACTGGAGCATCTCGCCGGCGCTGTCGGGCAGGGCCTTGCTCTGGCGGGTGGCGGGCTTGAAGCCATGCTCGCGCAACACCTTGCGCAGGGCCTGCTCGGTCTGGGGCTGGCGGCGGATGCGCTGGCTGGTGCTGCCCACCAGGCGGCTCAGTGGCTTGTCGCCGCCGCCACTGGCGCGCAGGCCGTCGTAGTCGAACGCCAGCGCGGCGCGGTGCTGCATCTGCCGTTGCATGCGTCCGGTCTTGGGCGTGTAGGCGCTGAATTCGAGGCTGCCGAGGGTCAGGTGCGGGGTCGGCTGGATGTCGTCGAGCTGCTCCTGCTGCACGGTGGTGGGCGTCGGCAGGTGATGATTGAGGGCGTTGAGCTTGTGGCTGAGGGGCACGATGAGGTGTTCCGGTACATCGGGAGCAAGGGACAGCTGCAGGGCAGTGTGCGGATCCAGGTCGTGGCCGACGGTGCCGACTTCCTTGGTATCGATATCGAAATAGAACAGCGGTATCAGCGGCAGTATGCAATTTAGCGGCTGCTCGCCGCAGTACCACATGCCCCGGTAGTCACCGTTGTCCAGGCGAACCCAGCGGAACTGTGCCCGGCGCTCTGCGCCCTGCAGCAGCAGCGGCAGCTCTTCAATGAACATCAGGCGCCCGGTGTCCAGCACCCGCTGCAGCAATTCGCCGCCTTCATGACCTTTGAGCGTGTAGCCGCGTTCCTGGCCATAGGGCGCGTTCTGCGCGGAGAGCTGGCGCAGGATGCGCAGGTCTTCCTCCTTGACGTACTTCGGCGGCTCGTAAAGTAATTCGTATAACGAATGGATGCGGCTGTAGCGGATGCCGTGCTCTTCGCGAGTACCCTTGCGCACGCGCAGCGCGCAGCTGCTGTGGTCATCGACGAGCATCAACTCGTAGCAGACCATGCGCCCGCGCCGGTCTTCAGCGCCGTCTTGCCTGGGCGCAGGCGGCTCCAGCCCCTGCAGCCAGTGCTGCAGGTGATGGGGCAACTGGTCGCCGTTGGCCGCGACGTGTCCGTAGCTGTTGGCCAGGGTATAGAGCGCGGCGGCGCAGTGCTTGCAGTTGGTGCCGACCGGGCAGGAGCAGTCGCCGCGCACATGGCACTGCCCGGAGGGGCCGGCAGTGATGATGATCCGCTGGCGATAGACATTGCCGCCGCTGCCGTGGCAGGTGGACGCGATGCGCGAGTCGCCGTGGGACTGGATCTGCACCAGGCCCTGTTCGGCGTACCGTTCACCACGTTGCAGGGTGGCCGCGGAAAAATCGCGCTTCCAGCTCGGGTTCTCGGCCGCCAGCTTCTGCACATCGGCGTTCACGGTTTCACTGCTCCATCATTTCCGGATCCGGCAGCGGGATCTTGCGCATGCCGGCCGGCGAAACCCTGAGCAGCAGCGCCAGATGCCCGCCATCGAAGAAGGTCAGCTGGCCGGCCTTCATGTTGCTGTTGCTCTGCTTGAGCTGTTCGCTCTGCATCACGCTGCCGTTGCCGTCGAGCTGGTTGACCCAGAAGTTGGCGTCGACGGCGATGAAGCGATCTTCGCTGATGCTCAGGTTGCCTTCGATGGGGAAATGGCCGAATTGCTCGTCACCGGCGCTCACGGCGACGGTATCGCCGTCCTGCTGCCAGGCCTTGTGCAGCAGCACGGTGTAGTCGGCGGTGGCCTGCAGGCGGGTGACTTCGTCACCCAGGCCGGTCGGGCGCTCGGCGCCTTTTTCCAGGCGCGGCGCGCCGGCGCTCCAGTCTTCCGGGGCGAACGGGCTGGTGATCGCCGGCACGGCGTTCTGCCGCACCAGGATCATTTCCACCTGGTAGGGGCCTGCGGCGAAGGCAGCTGGCGCGAGCAGGGCCAGCAGCAGGGTCAGGCAACGGATGGCACGCATGAAGCTTCCTTATGGATTTTGTGGGGTGAGGCGCTCGAACAGCGCTTCCAGGGTGTTGAAACGTTCTTCGGGGCGTTCCATCGGTACCAGGAAGCGGAACTGGGTCGCGCCTTCGAACTTGTAGCGTTTGGGCTGGCCCTGGATCAGCTTGATCAGGGTCAGTGGGTCGACCGGGGTCTCGGCCTCGAACTCGAGCTTGCCGCCATTGGGGCCGGCATCGACTTTCTTGATACCGAGCTTTTCCGCCTGCAGCTTGAGCAGGGTCAGGCGCATCAGGTTCTTGGTCGGCTCGGGCAGCAGGCCGAAGCGGTCGATCATTTCCACCTGCAGGTCCTTGAGGCCCTCTTCGTCGGCCGCCGAGGCGATGCGCTTGTAGAGGATCAGGCGCGCATGCACGTCGGGCAGGTAGTCCTCGGGGATCAGCGCCGGCAGGCGCAGGTTGATCTCCGGGCCGCCGCCGAGCGGCTGCTCGAGGTTCGGCTGGGTGCCCTTGCGGATGGCCTTGACCGCGCGCTCGAGCATTTCCATGTACAGGGTGAAGCCAACCGCCTGGATCTGCCCGCTCTGGCCTTCGCCGAGCAGCTCGCCGGCGCCGCGGATCTCCAGGTCGTTGGTGGCCAGGACAAAACCTGCGCCCAGGTCCTGGGTGTTGGCGATGGCCTCCAGGCGCTTTTCGGCATCGGCACTGATCTGCTGGCGCGGCGGCGTCAGCAGGTAGGCGTAGGCCTGGTGGTGGCTACGACCTACCCGGCCGCGCAGCTGGTGCAGCTGGGCCAGGCCGAACTTGTCGGCGCGTTCGATGACGATGGTGTTGGCGCTGGGCACGTCGATGCCGGTCTCGATGATGGTCGAGGCGATCAGCACGTTGAAGCGCTTGTGATAGAAGTCGCTCATCACCTGTTCGAGTTCGCGCTCGCGCATCTGCCCGTGACCGATGCCGATGCGCGCCTCGGGCACCAGTTCGGCCAGTTCCGCGGCGCACTTCTCGATGGTCTTGACGTCGTTGTGCAGGTAGTACACCTGGCCACCGCGCAGCAGTTCACGCAGCAGCGCCTCCTTGACCGTGCTCTTGTTCTGCTCCATGACGAAGGTGCGCACCGACAGGCGCCGGGCCGGCGGGGTGGCGATGATCGACAGGTCGCGCATGCCCGACACCGCCATGTTCAGCGTCCGTGGAATGGGCGTTGCGGTCAAGGTGAGGATGTCCACCTCGCTGCGCAGGGCCTTGAGCTGCTCTTTCTGGCGCACGCCGAAGCGGTGTTCCTCGTCGATGATGGCCAGGCCCAGGTCCTTGAAGCGCACGTCGTCCTGCAACAGCTTGTGAGTGCCGATGAGGATGTCGATCTTGCCTTCGGCCAGGTCCGCCGCGGCGCTGGCGACTTCCTTGGCCGACTTGAAGCGGCTCATCACCTCGACCTTCACCGGCCAGTCGGCGAAGCGGTCGCGGAAGCTGTTGTAGTGCTGCTGGGCGAGCAGGGTGGTGGGTACCAGCAATGCGACCTGGCGTCCGCCGTGCACGGCGATGAAGGCGGCGCGCATGGCCACCTCGGTCTTGCCGAAGCCGACGTCGCCACACACCAGGCGGTCCATCGGCTGGCTGGCGAGCATGTCGGCGCGTACCGCCTCGATGGCGGCTTGCTGGTCGGGGGTTTCCTCGAACGGGAAGCCGGCGCTGAAGGTGGCGTAGTCGGCGGCCGGATCGGCGAAGGCATAGCCTTTGCGCGCGGCGCGGCGGGCATAGATGTCGAGCAGCTCGGCGGCAACGTCGCGCACCTGTTCGGCAGCCTTGCGCTTGGCTTTCTGCCAGGCTTCGGAGCCCAGCCGGTGCAGTGGCGCCAGGGCGTCGTCGCTGCCGGTGTAGCGGGCGATCAGGTGCAGGTTGGCGACCGGCACGTAGAGCTTGGCGCCCTCGGCGTATTCGAGGGTGAGGAACTCGGCGGCCTGGCCGTCGATCTCCAGGGTCGCCAGGCCCAGGTAGCGGCCCACGCCGTGGTCGATGTGCACCACCGGGGCGCCTTCGCGCAGCTCGGTGAGGTTCTTGATCACCGCGTCGTTGGCCGCCTCGCCACGTTTCTCGCGGCGCCGGCGCTGCATCACGCGCTGGCCGAACAGCGGGCTTTCGGCGACCAGGGCCAGGCTGGGGTCGTCCAGCAGCAGGCCGTCGTCCAGCGGCGCGATGGTGATCGCCAGGCGTTCACCGCCACTGACGAAGTCGGCCCAGCCGTCGACGGTGTGCGGGCGCAGCTTCAGGCGTTCGAGCAGTTCCAGCAGCACTTCGCGCCGGCCCGCCGATTCCGCCGTGAATAGCACGCGGCCGGGGAACTGGTCGAGGAAGCTCGCCAGCTCCGCCAGCGGCTGGTTGGCCTTGGCTTCGATGGCCAGGTTGGGCAGGGCGCGGGCCGGGAAGCGCTCGCGGCCGACGCCGGGCTCGACGTCGTCGGCACCGATCACCACCCGTGGCCATTGCTTGAGGCGGGCGAAGCAGTCCTCCACCGGCATGAACAGCTCCGCCGGCGGCAGCAGCGGCCGGCTGAGGTCGCCGCGACGCTCTTCATAGCGCCCGCGCACGTCGTTCCAGAAGTGCTCGGCGGCCTGCTCCACGCCCGGCAGGGAGAACACCTGGGTGTCCGTCGGCAGGTAGTCGAACAGGGTGGCGGTCTCTTCGAAGAACAGCGGCAGGTAGTACTCGATGCCGGCGGGGATGATGCCGCTTGTCAGGTCCTGGAAGATCGCGCTGCGGCGAAAATCCACGTCGAACCGTTCACGGAAGCGCGCCTTGAAGCGCGTCACCTCGTCCTTCTGCATGGGGAACTCGCGCGCCGGCAGCAGGCGAATCGAGTCGACCTTGTCGATCGAACGCTGCGACTCCGGGTCGAAGGTGCGCAGGGTCTCGATCTCGTCGTCGAACAGGTCGATGCGGTACGGCTGCTTGCTGCCCATGGGGAACAGGTCGATCAGCGCGCCGCGCACGGCGAACTCGCCATGCTCGTAGACCGTGTCGACGCAGCGGTAGCCGCTGGCCTCGAGGCGCGTGCGCATCTGCTCGACGTCGATCTTCTGGCCGACGTCCAGCACCAGGCTGCTGCCCAGCAGGAAGCGCGTGGGGGCCAGGCGGTGCAGGGCGGTGGTGATCGGCACGACGAGGATGCCGTGGTCCAGTTCCGGCAGCCGGTAGAGGCTGGCGATGCGCTGGGAGATGATGTCCTGGTGCGGCGAGAACAGGTCGTAGGGCAGGGTTTCCCAATCGGGGAACGGCAGCACCGGCAGCGCCGGCGCGAAGAAGCGCAGCTCCTGCTCGAGGCGATCGGCCGCCTGGCTGTCGGCGGTCAGCAGCAAGGTGAAGCGACCGGCGGTACTGGCCGCCTCGGCGATGGCCAGGCTCAAGGCGGCGCCGGGCAGGTTGCCCCAGGTTTGTTTGCCGGCCGTGGCCGACATTTGCGGTAGGCGCAGAACTGACACGGGAGATCGGACTCCAAGCGTTGCGGCAAAGAGGTCGATTGTACCGGTGCCGGGGCTCGCTGTCAGGCTCGCGAGGGCATGACGACGGGGTCTGGCGTCGGCGACAGGCGCTCATTGCCCGATACGCCGAGGGGCGTCATAATGTAGCCCCTTTTTTGTTCCCCTACATGTGGAAGGTTACCGTGACTCAGAAGCCCGACCAGTGTCTTGGTGAGTGGATCGATCGTGAAGCCCTGGCTGAAGCGATGATCCCGCTTATCGGTCAGCTCTACCGCAACAACAACGTGGTGAGCTCGATCTATGGCCGCAGCCTGATCAACCGTTCGGTTATCTCGATCCTCAAAGCCCACCGCTTTGCCCGTCACCGTCAGACCGACGAGACCGAGCTGTCCGTCCACGAGACATTCCCCCTGCTCAAGGCCATGAGCGAGCTGAAGCTGGGCGCCGCCTCGGTGGACCTGGGCAAGCTGGCCAACAAGTTCAAGGTCGAAGGCAATGGCCGCAGCGCCGAGCAGTTCGTCCGTGACGAACTGGCCGATGTCGTGGGTCAGCAGAACGCTTCCGCACGCAAGGGCACCGACGTCGTCCTGTACGGCTTTGGCCGCATCGGCCGCCTGCTGGCGCGCATCCTCATCGAGAAGACCGGTGGCGGCGACGGCCTGCGCCTGCGCGCCATCGTCGTGCGCAAGGGCGCCGAGAACGACCTGGTCAAGCGCGCCAGCCTGCTGCGCCGCGACTCGGTGCACGGTCCGTTCGACGGCACCATCGTCATCGATGAAGCCAACAACACCATCACCGCCAACGGCAACCTGATCCAGGTGATCTACGCCAAGAGCCCGAGCGAAGTCGACTACACCCAGTACGGCATCCACGATGCGCTGATCGTCGACAACACCGGCGTATGGCGTGACGCCGATGGCCTGGGCCAGCACCTGGCCTGCCCGGGCGCTGCCCGCGTGATCCTCACCGCACCTGGCAAGGGCGCGCTGAAGAACATCGTGCACGGCATCAACCACGGCGACATCAGCGCCGACGACAAGATCATCTCGGCGGCGTCCTGCACCACCAACGCCATCGTGCCGGTGCTCAAGGCCATCAACGACCAGTACGGCATCGTCAACGGTCACGTCGAAACCGTTCACTCGTTCACCAACGACCAGAACCTGATCGACAACTTCCACAAGGGCAGCCGTCGTGGCCGCGCCGCGCCGCTGAACATGGTCATCACCGAGACCGGTGCCGCCACCGCCGCCGCCAAGGCCCTGCCGGTGCTCAAGGGCAAGCTGACCGGCAACGCCATCCGTGTGCCGACGCCGAACGTGTCGATGGCCATTCTCAACCTGAACCTCGAGAAGGCCACCACCCGCGAAGAGCTGAACGAGTACCTGCGCCAGACCGCCATGCACTCCGAGCTGCACAAGCAGATCGACTACGTCAGCTCCCAGGAAGTGGTATCGACCGACTTCGTCGGCTCGCGCCACGCCGGTGTGGTCGACGCCGAGGCGACCATCTGCAACGACAACCGCGTTGTCCTGTACGTCTGGTACGACAACGAATTCGGTTACAGCTGCCAGGTGGTGCGCGTGATGGAAGACATGGCCGGTGTGAACCCGCCAGCGTTTCCACGCTGATCCGCTTGTAATGCGTTGAAAAAACGGGAACCTTCGGGTTCCCGTTTTTTTTCAGGATTCGATGGCCCTATCGCGGGGCAAGCCCGCTCCCACGCCGGCCGATGTGCGATCTTAGTAAGTAGTGAGCCGGCAGTGCAGCCGCGCAGGAAATAGAGCGACAAGCATCACCAGCGTGGGAGCGGGCTTGCCCCGCGATAGGGTCAGTCCTGACAGTCGAGATCTAGAGATTGCGTGCGCTTTTAATCTTCATCCTCATCCTGATGTCCGCCTGCGAGCCAACTCCCACCCTAGAACGCTTCGGCGGCCCTACCATGGGCAGCAGCTACAGCATCCAGTACGTGCGCCAACCCGGCGGTCCGGCGCCCGAGCAGGTCCAGGCCGAGGTCGAGGCCATCCTCCAGGCCATCGATGCCCGCTACTCCACCTACCGCGGCGACTCCACCGTCAGCCGTTTCAACCAGCTTGCGGCCAACCAGTGCCTGCCCATCGACGCCGACCTGTTCGAGCTGGCCAGCTTCGGCCAGCACCTGGCCGAGCAGAGCCAGGGCGCCTTCGACCTCACCGTCGAGCCGCTGCTCGACCTCTGGGGCTTCGGCCCCCAGGCCCGCGAGATGCACGTGCCCGACCCGCAGGCGCTGGCCCGTGCTCGCCAGCGCGTGGGCTACCGCCACCTGCGCATCGAGGGCGAGGCCCTGTGCAAGGACGCCGCCATCGAGCTGGATTTCAACAGCATCGCCGCCGGCCACGCCGTCGACCTGATCGCCCAGCGCCTGCGCGCCATGGGTATCGAGGCGTTTCTCGCCGAAGCCACCGGCGAGCTCAAGGCCGTGGGCCGCAAGCCCGACGGCAGTGCCTGGCGGGTGGCCCTGGAGTTGCCGCGCGAGGACCGCCAGATCGCCCGCCAGGTCATCGACGTGGAGGACATGGCCGTGTCGACCTCGGGTGACTATCGGCATTATTTCGAGGACAATGGCCGGCGCTATTCGCACACCTTCGACGCCCGTCTCGGGCGCCCGGTCGAGCACGACCTGGCGGCGGTGACGGTGCTCGACGCCTCGGCGCTGCAGGCCGACGGCTACTCGACCGTGCTGTTGATCCTCGGGCCGCAGCAGGGCTGGGACTTCGCCATCGCCCACGGCATCGCCGCGGTGCTGGTGACCCGGGTCGAGGGTGGTTTCGTCTCCCGTTCCACGCCGGCCTTCGAGCGGCTGGTGAAAGGCGAGTGAAAGGCAAGCCACGGATGATCAATGCCATGGATACGGTGAAACGACATGTAGTGCAGGCAATAATGGCCTACGACGCGACCAAGGGTTAATGTGCGCGGCGTTCACGCTTGATTAGACTGCACCCGAATTTTCTCATGGCGCCCCGGCGACATGATCGCGCCCCGCGGCCATCCGGCCGGCGGGCCAGTTCTGAAGGAGTACGCATGGCTGTCTACAACTACGACGTAGTGGTGCTGGGTTCCGGTCCGGCCGGAGAAGGCGCGGCAATGAACGCCGCCAAAGCAGGGCGCAAGGTGGCCATGGTCGACAGCCGTCGCCAGGTCGGCGGCAACTGCACCCACCTGGGCACCATCCCGTCCAAGGCGCTGCGTCACTCCGTGCGGCAGATCATGCAGTTCAACACCAACCCGATGTTCCGCGCCATCGGCGAGCCGCGCTGGTTCTCCTTCCCCGACGTGCTCAAGAGCGCCGAGAAGGTCATCAGCAAGCAGGTTGCCTCGCGCACCGGCTACTACGCGCGCAACCGCGTCGACGTGTTCGTCGGCACCGGCAGCTTCGCCGACGAGCAGACCGTCGAAGTGGTCTGCCCCAACGGCGTGGTCGAGAAGCTCAACGCCAAGCACATCATCATCGCCACCGGCTCGCGCCCGTACCGCCCGGCCGACATCGACTTCCACCACCCGCGCGTCTACGACAGCGACACCATCCTCAGCCTGAGCCACACCCCGCGCAAGCTGATCGTCTACGGTGCCGGGGTGATCGGTTGCGAATACGCCTCGATCTTCAGCGGCCTGGGCGTGCTGGTCGAGCTGGTCGACAACCGCGGCCAGCTGCTGAGCTTCCTCGACTCGGAAATCTCCCAGGCGCTGAGCTACCACTTCAGCAACAACAACATCACCGTGCGCCACAACGAGGAATACGACCGCGTCGAAGGCCTGGACAACGGGGTGATCCTGCACCTGAAGTCGGGCAAGAAGATCAAGGCCGACGCCTTGCTGTGGTGCAACGGTCGTACCGGCAACACCGACAAGCTGGGCCTGGAGAACATCGGCATCAAGGTCAACAGCCGTGGCCAGATAGAGGTCGACGAGACCTACCGCACCAGCGTGTCGAACATCTATGGCGCCGGTGACGTGATCGGCTGGCCGAGCCTGGCCAGCGCCGCCCACGACCAGGGCCGCTCGGCCGCCGGCAGCATCGTCGACAACGGCAGCTGGCGCTTCGTCAACGACGTGCCGACCGGCATCTACACCATTCCGGAGATCAGCTCGATCGGCAAGAACGAGCAGGAACTGACCCAGGCCAAGGTGCCCTACGAAGTGGGCAAGGCCTTCTTCAAGAGCATGGCCCGCGCGCAGATCGCCGGCGAGCCGCAAGGCATGCTGAAGATCCTGTTCCACCGCGAGACCCTCGAGGTCCTCGGCGTGCACTGCTTCGGCTACCAGGCTTCGGAGATCGTCCACATCGGCCAGGCGGTGATGAACCAGCCGGGCGAACAGAACAACCTGAAGTACTTCGTCAACACCACCTTCAACTACCCGACCATGGCCGAAGCCTATCGGGTAGCTGCCTACGATGGTCTGAACCGGCTTTTTTGAGCGGCTCCGACCGGTGGCCTGAGCCGGTCGGGGAGACCGATTTCAGCCCTACCCGAGGGTGGTCCTGGCCAAACCGGGAAAGTCTGTAATCAGGCTGTCCACGCCAAAGTCGGCGAGCCGGCGCATCAGCGCCGGTTCGTTGACCGTCCATACCGACACGTGCAAGCCCTGGCGCTGCGCCTTGATCAGGCGCTCGGGGGTGCACAGCGTCCAGTTCAACGCCAGCATCTCGCAGTCGTAGTTCTGCGCGACCTTCAGCGGGTCGAGCCAGGCGTACTCGGCAACCAGTCCGCGCTTGATGTCGGGCACCAGCTCCTGGGCGGCACCCAGCACTTCCCGTGAGCTCGAGGTGATGGTGACCTTGTCCAGCAGCCCGTATTGCTGGGCCAGTTCGCGGATCGCCAGCACGGTGCTGGCGGCACGGGTGCGCGAGGCGCTCTTGACCTCCAGCTGCCAGTGCTCGAACGGGCACTTCTCGAACAATTCCTCGAGCCGTGGGATGGGGCAGGGCTGCACATGCCCCGGGCCGCCCTTGCGCGCATCATAGGTGACCAGCTCGGCCGCCGTGTGCTCGACCACCTTGCCGCGCCGGCCGGTGGTGCGCTTGAGGGTCGGATCGTGGATCACCATCAGCTCGTTGTCGGCCGACAGGTGCAGGTCGAGTTCGCAGCGGTCCACGCCATGGGACAGGCACTGGCGGAAACTCTGCAGGGTATTCTCGGGCGCTTCGCCCTTGGCGCCGCGGTGGCCATAGATCAAGGTCACGTTCGTTCCTTCAAATCAGAGAGAAAAGGGCTTCAGGAAGCGGGGTCGTTCTGTTCCAGCGCCTGGCGTCGTTGCTGTTGCTGGCGCTGCAAAATGTAGCGGGCCAGCAACTGACGCTGGGCGTCGGTCATGTCGATGAACTCGGTACCGACCTCGAAGTCGCCGTCGGGGCGCGGGTCGCAGTGGGTGACCCGGCCGCGCAGGAGCAGGCCGTGGGCGCGGGGCATCAGCACCATCTTCACCTTGACCCGGGTGCCAGTGGCGATCTTCTGCGCCTGGGCGAACTCGATGCCGCCTTCAGAGATGATCACCGGCTGCGGCTGGCCGATTTCGCCGATCAGGGTCTGGGCGACCACGGCGCTGAGCAAGTCGAGACGTTTGTTCTGGGCGCGCAGGAAGGCGGCCAGGGTGCGGTCTTTTTCGCTCAGCTGGCGCAACAGGTGCTGCGACTCGAAGTCCGAAAGGTGCAGCTCGCTGAGCAGGTTGAACAGCTCGGAATCATCCTGCAACAGTTCTGTTTCAAGGGCTTCGGCCGCGCTGAGGGGGCTGATTTGAAGTGCGATCCGATCTTCGATGCGGTAGTATTCGCGGCGATCTTCTTCGTCTAATGTCGTCATGGCGAACCCAAGGTTACGGCGGTGGTCCGAGTGTAAAGCCGCCGTAGGCGCCTCGCCACAAGGACGTTCCCTTTCATCCGAACAAGCCCCGACATGTTCAGACCTCTATTCGTATTCATTGGTACGCGCTACACCCGTGCCAAGCGCCGCAATCACTTCGTCTCGTTCATTTCGCTCACCTCGATGATCGGCCTCGCCCTGGGCGTGGTGGTGATGATCGTGGTGCTCTCGGTGATGAACGGGTTCGACCACGAGATGCGTACCCGCGTGCTGGGGATGATCCCCCACGCCACGCTGGAGACCGGCCAGCCGATCGACGACTGGCAGGCCCTCGCCTCTAAAGTAAAGCAGAATCCGCAGGTGCTGGCGGTCGCGCCGTTCACCCAGATGCAGGGCCTGCTGACCCATGAAGGCAAGGTGCAGAAGGTGCTGCTCAACGGCATCGACCCGGCCCGCGAGCGCGAGGTGTCGATCATCGACAAGTTCGTCCTCGACGGCAGCCTCGACAAGCTGGCCCCGGGCGAGTGGGGCATCATGATCGGCGACAGGGCCGCGCAGAAGCTGGGCGTGGGTATCGGCGACAAGCTGACCTTCGTCGCCCCCGAGGTCAGCGTCACCCCGGCGGGGATGTTCCCGCGCATGAAGCGCTTCACCGTGGTCGGCACCTTCCACGTCGGCGCCGGCGAGATCGACGGCTACCTGGGGCTGACCAACATCGCCGACCTGTCGCGCCTGCACCGCTGGAAGGCCGACCAGGTCCAGGGCGTGCGCCTGAAGTTCGACGACCTGTTCCAGGCCCCGCGGGCCGCCTGGGCCATCGCCCAGCAGTTGGGCGAGCAGGAGTTCTACCCGCGTGACTGGACCCGCACCCACGGCAACCTGTACCAGGCGATCCGCATGGAGAAATCCATGATCGGCCTGCTGTTGCTGCTGATCGTCGCGGTGGCGGCGTTCAACATCATTTCCACCCTGGTGATGGTGGTCAACGACAAGCGCGGCGACATCGCCATCCTGCGCACCCTGGGCGCCACGCCTGGGCAGATCATGGCCATCTTCATGGTCCAGGGCACGGTGATCGGCGTGGTCGGCACGCTGATCGGCGCGGTGCTGGGCATCCTCGGCGCGCTCAACGTGAGCGCGGCCATCGCCGGCATCGAGACCCTGATCGGGCACAAGTTCCTCAATGCCGACGTGTACTTCATCGATTACCTGCCGTCGCAGATCCAGGCCCAGGACGTGTACATGGTCTGTGGTGCGGCGCTGGTCCTGAGTTTCTTCGCCACCCTGTATCCGGCCTGGCGCGCCTCGCGCACCCAGCCGGCGGAGGCGCTACGTTATGAGTGAGTCGCGCATGAGTGATAAAGCCGTGTTGAGCTGCCGCAACCTGGGCAAGAGCTACGAGGAAGGCCCGGAGTCGGTCCAGGTCCTGTCGGGGTTGAACCTCGAGCTGCACCCGGGCGAGCGGGTGGCCATCGTCGGCAGCTCGGGCTCGGGCAAGAGTACCTTGCTCAATCTGCTCGGCGGCCTCGACACGCCAACCCAGGGCAGTGTCTGGCTGGCCGGCGAGGAGCTGTCGGCGCTGGGCGAGCGGGCCCGTGGCCTGCTGCGCAACCGCGCACTGGGCTTCGTCTACCAGTTCCACCACCTGCTGGCGGAGTTCACCGCCCTGGAAAACGCCTGCATGCCGCTGCTGATCGGCAAGACGCCGATCGCCGAGGCCCGCGAGCGCGCCGAGGCACTGCTCAAGCGCGTCGGCCTGGGGCACCGGCTGAATCACAAGCCCGCCGAGCTGTCCGGTGGTGAGCGTCAGCGCGTGGCGATCGCCCGCGCCCTGGTCAATCGTCCGGGCCTGGTGATGCTCGACGAGCCCACCGGCAACCTCGACCACCATACGGCCATGGGTATCCAGGAATTGATGCGCGAGCTGTCCACGCATTCGCAGACCGCCTTCCTGGTGGTGACCCACGACCTCAACCTGGCGCGCCAGATGGACCGCGTGCTGAGCCTGGAAGACGGGCGCCTGGTGGCGATCTGAATCGCTTGCGCGGGGCGCCTTGAGGCGCTCCGGTTCACACTTAGATTGGGTATCCCTGTTCATGTTCAGACCCTTGTCCTTGTTCATCGGTGCTCGCTACACCCGTGCCAAGCGTCGCAACCACTTCATCTCGTTCATCTCCATGACCTCGATGATCGGGTTGTCGCTTGGCGTGCTGGCGATGATCACGGTGCTGTCGGTGATGAACGGCTTCCAGCGCGAGATGAGCTCGCGCGTGCTCGGCCTGGTGCCCCATGCCGCGATCCTCGGCGCGCAGCCGCTGGACGACTGGCGCAAGGTCGCCAGCACCGCCGAAGGCAACCCGGCGGTGATGGCCGCGGCGCCGATCACCGAGATGGAGGGCATGCTCTCGTACAAGGGGGCGATGCAGCCGATCCAGGTTGCCGGCATCGACCCGGCCGAGGAGGGCAAGGTCTCCATCGTCACCCAGCATATCGTCCAGGGCAGCCTGCAGGCGTTGGTGCCCGGTGAATACGGCGTGGTGATCGGCGAACTGACGGCGCGACGCTTTCGCCTGAACACCGGCGACAAGCTGACCCTGATCGTCCCGGAGGTCAGCAAGGAGCCGGGCGGCATCACCCCGCGTATGCAGCGCCTGACCGTGGTCGGCATCTTCAAGGTCGGCGCCGAGCTGGATGGTTCCCAGGCCTATATCCATATCGCCGACGCCGGCGAGATGCAGCGCTGGGCGCCGGGCCAGGTACAGGGCGTGCGCCTGAAGCTGCACGACCTGTACGCCGCGCCGCAGGTGTCCAAGGCCATCGCCGCCGGGCTGGGCGACGGCTACCGCGCCGACGACTGGTCGCACACCCAGGGCAGCCTGTTCAGCGCAATGAAGATGGAAAAGACCATGATCGGCCTGCTGCTGATGATGATCATCGCCGTGGCCGCCTTCAACATCATCGCCACCCTGGTGATGGTGGTGAACGACAAGGGCGCGGACATCGCCATCCTGCGCACCATCGGCGCGACGCCGGCGCAGATCATGGGCACGTTCATGGTCCAGGGCAGCCTGATCGGCATCGTCGGCACCTTGATCGGCGGCGTGCTCGGGGTGCTCCTGGCGTTGAACGTCAGCGCCGTGGTCGGCTGGGTCGAGCGGGTCAGCGGGCAGCACATCTTCACCTCCGACATCTACTTCATCAGCAGCCTGCCGTCGGAGCTGCAGTGGGGCGATGTGGCGATCATCTGCGTGGCCGGGCTGGTGATGAGCTTCCTGGCGACCATCTATCCTGCCTACCGGGCCTCGCAGATCGAACCGGCGATGGCGTTGCGTTACGAGTAAGCGCTATCGCGGGGCAAGCCCGCTCCCACGCCGGTCTTTGATGCCTGCAAGTATGAGGTCTGGCGTGGGAGCGGGCTTGCCCCGCGATGCTTGTACACGAACCATGAAACATCCGGTACCGCTTCCCTTCGCTGTCGCTTGCATTGGCCATCTACCTTGAGAATTTTACTTCAAGGAGATCGACATGGATCGTCCCGCTTCCCACCGCCTGCGCCACGGCAGGTGTTCCGAGCCTAGCCGGGTCTACTTGCTGACTAGCACGACCAGGGACCGCTTTCCATTTTTTGAAGATTTCCAAGCTGCTCGTTGCTTGCCTTTCCATTTCAATCAGGCTGAGCAGGAGGGGTCTTTGTGCAGCCTCGCATGGGTGGTCATGCCTGATCACTTTCACTGGCTGATCAAGTTGGGAGATGACACGCTCGCTACGATTATGCGGCGATTCAAGTCGCGCAGCCGATGTTCGCTGTTCAAGCTTGGAAAACTGAAAGGACCATTATGGCAGCCGGGCTATCACGACAGGGCGCTGAGGCGGGAGGAAGATCTTCGCGAATTTGCCAGGTATGTGGTGGCTAATCCCTTGAGGGCAGGTTTGGTCAGGCGGCTGGGGGATTATCCTCATTGGGATGCTATCTGGCTATAGTCCATCGCGGGGCAAGCCCGGTCCCACGCCAGACCTCCTGTTTCCAGGCATCATAATCTGGCTCCCACGCCAGACCTCCTATTTCCAGCCATCATAATATGGCGTGGGAGCGGGCTTGCCCCGCGATGAGGGCTACGCAGGCAACTCGATCACGAACCGCGTCCACCCACCTTCGCACTCCGCCCGAATCTTCCCGCCGTGGGCCTGCACGATCGAGCGGGTGATGGCCAGCCCGAGCCCTGCATGCTCACTGCTGCCCTCCTGGCGCGCCGGGTCCGCTCGATAGAAACGGTCGAACAGCCGCTCCAGCAGTTGCGGGGGGATTGCCGGGCCACTGTTGGCCACCTCGATGCGCAACCCGGGCGCAAGGCTCACTCGGATCTCGCCGCCGGCCGGGGTGAAGCGCAGGGCGTTGTCCAGCAGGTTCGACAAGGCCCGGCGCAGCATGTGCCGGTCGCCTTCGACATGCGCCTGGCCCTCGCGTGACAGCCTGACTTCAGCTTCTTCGGCCAGTGGTGCGTAGTACTCCAGCAGCGCATCGACCTCGGTCGCCAGGTCCAGCGCCTGGCTGTTGGGCATCAGCAGGCCGTGGTCGGCCTTGGCCAGGTAAAGCATGTCGTTGACCAGCTGGGCCATCCATTGCAACTCTTCAAGGTTGCCATGCAGGGCCTCGCGGTACTCCTCTAGGCTGCGCGGGCGGGTGAGGGTGACCTGGGTGTGGGTCAGCAGGTTGGACAGCGGCGTGCGCAGCTCGTGGGCGATGTCGGCGGAGAATGCCGACAGGCGCTGGAAGGCGTCGTCCAGGCGCTGCAGCATGGCGTTGACCGTGCCGGCCAGCTCGGCCAGCTCCTCGGGCATCTCGGCGGCCGGCAGGCGGGTGGTCAGCGAGCGGGCGTTGACGCTGGCGGCGACCTTGCCCATCCGCCGCAGCGGCTTCAGGCCACGGCGCACGGCCCAGGCACCCAGCAGCGCGGTGACCAGCGCGCTGAGGCCGACCGTGAGCCAGATCAGGCGCTGCATACCTTGCAGGAAGTGCTGGTGATGGGTGATGTCGAGGAACAGGGTCAGCTGCGGCGAGGCGGGTCGGGTTTCGTCCAGCGGCAGGCTCAGCCCGCGGTAGTCGATGCCCTGGGTATGCAGGGTGGCCAGGCCGGGCTGATCCGGGGCGTCGGGCAGGTCGCTGCGGCTGGCGAACCAGGTGGTGCCGTCGACCGCGCGCACGCGCAAGGCCAGGTCGGACTGGTGGCTCAGCTCATTGAGCAGTCCCGGCAGGCGCGTGGCCAGTTGCTCGGGGCTGGTGACGCCGTCGAGCAGGCTGCGCATCAGCGACAGGCGGCCGCTGAGCAGCTGCTGGTCGAGTTCGACGAAATGCTGCTCGCTGGCGCGGCTGAACAGCAGGCCGGCGCCCAGCGAGACACTGGCGGTGCAGGCGGCGAACAGCAGCGCCAGGCGGCTGCCGAGTGACAGGCGGCGCATCAGTCCTGGCGCTCCTCGAGCACATAGCCCATGCCGCGCACGGTATGGATCAGCTTGGTGGCGTGGTGGTCGTCGATCTTCAGGCGCAGGCGGCGGATGGCCACCTCGATGACGTTGGTGTCGCTGTCGAAGTTCATGTCCCACACCTGCGAGGCGATCAGCGACTTGGGCAGCACCTCGCCCTGGCGGCGCAGCAGCAGTTCGAGCAGGGCGAATTCCTTGGCGGTCAGGTCGACGCGCTGGCCGGCCCGCTCGGCGCGCCGGCGAATCAGGTCAAGGCGCAGGTCGGCCAGGCTCAGGCAGGTGTCCTGGCTGGCGCTGGCACCCCGGCGCAGCAGGCTGCGCACGCGGGCCAGCAGCTCGGAGAAGGCGAACGGCTTGACCAGATAGTCGTCGGCACCCAGCTCCAGGCCATGGACACGGTCCTCGACGGCATCGCGGGCGGTGAGAAACAGCACCGGCGTGTCCAGTCCGGCCTGGCGCACGGCCTGGAGGATCTGCCAGCCGTTACGCCCCGGCAGCATCACATCGAGGATCAGCAGGTCGTGGTCACCGGTCAGGGCCAGGTGCTGGCCTGTGTCGCCGTCGATGGCCAGCTCCGTGGCGAAACCGGCTTCGCTCAGGCCCTGGCTCAGGTACTGGCCGGTCTTGGCCTGGTCTTCGACGATCAGCAGTTTCATGTGTTTACCAACGGTTAGGGCCAACGTGATGCCGAAATGATACGTGACGATCCGGCGGCCTGCCCAAGCTGACAAAGTTGTAATCTTCCCGTCAGCCAGCTGCCAGCCAGCCTTTTCGAGAATGGCCTCATTCTCCCAGAACGACCCGGAGTCACCCATGAAACACCTGTTCATCGCCGCCGCCCTCGCACTGGTCAGCCTGCCGAGCTTCGCCGACAGCGGCAAACCCTTCGCCTTCGGCGAGCCGGCCGAGGCGGCCAAGGCCACCCGCACCGTCGAGGTGGTGCTCAAGGACATCGCCTTCGAACCCAAGAGCATCAAGGTCAAGGCCGGCGAGACCGTGCGCTTCGTGCTGGTCAACCAAGGCAAGCTGCCCCACGAGTTCAACCTGGGCGACAAGGCCATGCACGCCGAGCACCAGAAGGAAATGATCGCCATGCAGGGCAAGATGTTCACCGCCGGCATGAACCACGAAGGCATGGACCATGGCCAGATGGATCACGGCCAGATGGGCGCTGGCCACGGCCATGACGGCGGCAATACCGTGCTGGTGCAGCCCGGCCAGCGCGCCGAGCTGACCTGGACCTTCCGCAAGTCGGCGCCCATCGAGTTCGCCTGCAACGTGCCGGGCCACTATCAGGCAGGCATGGTCGGCCCGCTGACCATCGAGTGACAACGGCTCCAAGGCGGGGTGCAAAACCGGTAGACTAGGGGCAATTTCGAACCTTCAGGTCAGTTTCCATGCATCCCGCCGCCGAACACTCCCCGCTGGGCAAGTCCAGCGAATACATCGCCACCTACACCCCCTCGCTGCTGTTCCCGATTCCCCGCCTGGCCAAATGGACCGAGCTGGGCGTGAGCGGCGATGCGCTGCCGTGGCAGGGCGTGGACTTCTGGAACTGCTTCGAGCTGTCCTGGCTGCTGCCCTCGGGCAAGCCGGTGGTGGCCATCGGTGAGTTCGCCATCCCGTGCGATTCGCCGAACATCATCGAGTCCAAGTCGTTCAAGCTGTACCTCAACTCGCTGAACCAGACGGTGTTCGAGTCGCTGGAGGCATTGCAGGCGTGCCTGGTGCAGGACCTGTCCGCCGCAGCCGGCAAGCCTGTCGGGGTCAAGGTCAGCACCCTGGCCGAGGTCGAGGGGCAGGGCGTGACTGCGCTGCCGGGCGAGTGCATCGATGCGCTGGATGTGAACATCAGCAACTACGAGCAGCCGCAACCGGAGCTGCTGCGTTGCGCGTCGGAGCGCGTGGTGGAAGAGACCGTGCATAGCCACCTGCTCAAATCCAACTGCCCGGTCACCGGCCAGCCGGACTGGGGTAGCGTGGTGGTGGAGTACAAGGGGCAGGCGCTGGATCATGCCAGCCTGCTGACCTACCTGATCAGCTTCCGTCAGCATGCCGACTTCCACGAACAATGCGTGGAGCGGATCTACCTGGACCTGAAGAACCTGCTCAAGCCTGAGCACCTGACGGTGTATGCGCGGTATGTGCGCCGGGGTGGGCTGGATATCAACCCGTACCGCAGCACCGGGGCGATCAGCCCGCAGAATCTGCGACTGGTGCGTCAGTAGTACGGGCATCGTGGGAGCGGGCTTGCCCCGCGATGGATGGCACCGGCTACGCCGGTCTCGCGGGGCAAGCCCGCTCCCACGTCCCTGTTTGTGCGCGACAGCGCAATGTGATCAGATCCCCATGCTGTGCAGGTGATTGGCGATATTGCGCAGGATGGCGGTAAGGTCTGGGTGATCGGCCTCGAAGCGTTCGACGGCGGTATTGACCCCATCGACCAGGTTGTTGTCCTTGGTCGCTTCTTCGAGTTTGATCTGGGCTTCGATCTGCTGCATCAGTTCATGCAGGTGGTCGCGCTCTTCCAGCGAGAGCGGTGGATTGCGGTCCAGTTGCTCGCGCAGGCTATCGAGTTGCTCTTGCAGTTCGCGGGCAGGCATTGTTCGTTCTCCATCAATGACTTGGCAAGCCATGGACCTCGGCGACACGGTAAAGGTTCTGGCCTGCCTTCTAGCGTAATCCACCTGCCGCTGCTTTGCATGACCCGTATCAACGGGGATGTATCAGGGTTTCTCGCCCTTGTGCCGGCGCTGGGCGATGTCCGCCAGGCACGTGTCGAGGGATTCCAGGTGATCGATCACCGAGTGCACGCCCAGGCCGAACAGCGCCAGGGTCGCCTTGCCACGGGTGCGCTCCTGTTCCTGCCGGGTCATGGCCTGCCATTGGCTGGAGCCCAGGTCGCAGGCCGCCAGGCCCACCGTCCACAGGCCGGCGTTGAGCCCGGCCTGCAGCAGCCGCGGCTCGCCGCTGACCAGCACGCAGCCTTCCAGGCGTTGGCTGTCGAGGCTCATCAGCGCCTGCCAGCAGGCGTTGGGCGCCGGCCACTTGCAGCCATTGACCAGATGGCCCGGCAGCCAGTCGGGCAGCACGCTGCTCAGGCGCTTGCCCTGGTTGGCGCTGAGTTCGTCGAGCCAGATGCACGGCACCGCCTGTGAGCGCAGGCGGTGAAGGGAATCGAGGGCGCCGGGGGCGGGCAGGGGGCCGCCGTCGGTTGCCTGGACCAGGCAGCCGCGCAGTCCGAACAGCACGGCGGTGAAGGCGGGTGCGTCTTGCATGGCAACGTCCCTAAATACCCCGCAAGCTACCCGGCGATTGTGACCAAGGGATGACGACTACAGTTGTTCACGAAATCTTGACAGAGATATGTAAAACTACCGTTCAGCCAGCAAGCCAGTATACTTGCGCCCTATCGAGCAGCGCGCCAAAGGCCGTTGCCGCCGTGAAATCCGATGGAGAAACATCTATGCGTAGGATCGGTGCCGGAGTGATCGAGCGAGTCACCCAGGCCTGTGTCTGCGCCAGCTTGCTGCTGGCGCCCGTGGCAGTCACCCAGGCGGCCACCGAGGAGGATCCGTGGGAGTCGGTCAACCGACCGATCTTCAAGTTCAACGACGTCCTCGACACCTATGCCCTCAAGCCGCTGGCCCAGGGTTACCAGTATGTCACCCCGCAGTTCCTCGAGGATGGCATCCACAACGTCTTCCGCAACCTGGGCGACGTCACCAACCTGGCCAACAACGTGCTGCAGCTCAAGCCTCGAGCGGCGGGTATCGACACGGCGCGGCTGATCGTCAACACCACCTTCGGCCTGGGCGGCTTCTTCGATGTCGGCACCAAGATGGGCCTGCAGCGCAACGACGAGGACTTCGGCCAGACCCTCGGCTACTGGGGCGTGCCCAGCGGGCCGTACGTGGTCATTCCGTTCCTTGGCCCGAGCACCGTGCGTGACGGCCTGGCCAAGTACCCGGACACCTACACCGAACCCTACCGCTACATCGACCATGTGCCGACCCGCAACTCGCTCATGGCAGTGGACGTGATCGACACCCGCGCCAGCCTGCTGTCGGCGGAGAAACTGATCCAGGGCGACAAGTACATCTTCCTGCGCAACGCCTACCTGCAGAACCGCGAGTTCAAGGTCAAGGACGGCCAGGTCGAAGACGACTTCTGATCGACCGGCTCACGTAAAAGGCGACCTTCGGGTTAATGCCAGTCAGTTAGCGCTTCATCGCACTTATTGGGGCTGCTTTGCAGCCCTTCGCGGGTAAGCCCGCTCCCACAGGATCGCGCAAACGCTGAATCGAGCGCTGTACCTGTGGGAGCGGGTTTACCCGCGAAGGGTCGCGCAGCGACCCCAATTGGTTTAACTGACTGGCATTAACCTTCGGGTCGCCTTTTTCGTAACAGTTCAATGCATGGCCAGGATGCGCAGGCCGAACTTCTGCGCGCCGCCGGGCTGGTCGGCGATCCACACCACCTCGGTGCTGGCATGCAGGCCGGCAAGGGCGGCATGGTCGGAGTCGATGCGCACCTCGAGCTGGTCGCCCACCTTGAACCGCTGCGGTGCCTGGACCTGCATGCCGCTGCTGGAGAGGTCGATGCACACGGCGCTGATCACCTGGCCGGCGTGCAGCAGGCTGACCTCGGTTTCAATGCGCATGCGTATGAAATCGCGTTTTTCGCTGTAATCCACGGGAGGCTGGGACATGCTTGCATCCTTTCGTCAGGTTGCGCCGATGTGCTTTCTTATAACGCCGGGTGATTTGCCCTGTAAAGTGCGCGGAAGTCTTCCTTGCCATGCTTGAAACGCCAGGCGGATGGGAGTACCGTCAGCGCCTTACAGGGCACCTCGCTATTTGCCGGACCAGTCTTCTTGTCCTACAACTCAAATAGAGAGTGGCTAGAGAGCATTCCAGTAGCCGTCTGTCGGTCCTTCGCAGCCGCTACGCCAACCCAAATCTGGCGCCGTTCGCCCACATGCAGAAACCCAGTGCAACGCTGCTGATCATCGATGACGACGAGGTGGTCCGTGCCAGTCTCGCCGCCTATCTGGAAGACAGCGGCTTCAGCGTCCTCCAGGCCGGCAACGGCCAGCAGGGCCTCCAGGTCTTCGAAGCACACCAGCCCGACCTCGTGATCTGCGATCTGCGCATGCCGCAGATGGGCGGCCTCGAACTGATCCGCCGGATCAGCGAGCGCGCGCCGCAGTTGCCGGTGATCGTGGTGTCCGGTGCCGGCGTCATGAGCGACGCGGTCGAAGCCCTGCGCCTGGGCGCGGCGGACTACCTGATCAAGCCCCTGGAAGACCTGGCCGTGCTCGAGCACTCGGTGCGCCGCGCCCTCGACCGCTCGCGCCTGGTGCTGGAGAACCAGCGCTACCGGGAGAAGCTCGAAGCCGCCAACCGCGAGCTGGAGGCCAGCCTGCACCTGCTGCAGGAGGACCAGACCGCCGGTCGCCAGGTGCAGATGAACATGCTCCCGGAAAACCCCTGGGTGGCCGGCGAGTTCGCCTTCGAGCACCAGATCATCCCGTCGCTGTACCTGTCGGGTGATTTCGCCGACTACTTCCGCGTGGATGACCGGCGCATCGCCTTCTACCTGGCGGACGTCTCCGGCCACGGTGCCTCGTCGGCATTCGTCACGGTGCTGCTCAAGTTCATGACCACGCGCCTGCTGTTCGAATTCAAGCGTGGCGGCAAGATGCGCGAGTTCAAGCCTTCGCAGGTGCTCAGCCACATCAACCGCGGGCTGATCAACTGCAAGCTGGGCAAGCATGTGACCATGGTCGGTGGCGTCATCGACGAGGACACCGGCCTGCTCACCTACAGCGTCGGCGGCCACTTGCCGCTGCCGGTGCTGTACACCCCGGGCCAGGCCCGCTACCTGGAAGGCCGCGGCCTGCCGGTGGGGTTGTTCGACGAGGCCAGCTACCAGGACCAGGTGCTGGAGCTGCCACCGCAGTTCAGCCTCACCCTGATGTCCGATGGCATTCTGGACCTTTTGCCTGGGGACACACTCAAAGATAAGGAAGCGGCCTTGCCGGAAATCGTCAAGGCGGCGGGTGGTAGCCTGGAGGGGCTGCGCCAACGATTCGAATTGGCTACGCTTGGGGAGATGCCGGATGATATCGCCCTATTGGTGTTGAGCAGGAACCTTGAATGAGTACTGGTAGAATCCAGTTCGCCGAGCAGAGCGGGACCTTCGTTCTGAAATTTGTCGGTGAAGTGCGCCTGACCCTGTGTTCGGCGCTGGATGCGACGATCGAGAAGATCTTCACCGCGCTGAACTTCTCGGCCATCGTCATCGACCTGACCGAAACCGAGAGCATCGACAGCACCACCCTCGGCCTGCTGGCCAAGCTGTCGATCCTGTCCCGGCAGAAAGTCGGCCTGCTGCCGACCGTGGTCACCACCAACCCGGATATTTCCCGCCTGCTGCAGTCCATGGGCTTCGACCAGGTGTTCAACATCGTCGACCGCCCGGTGCCGTGCCCGGAATGCCTGACCGACCTGCCGTCCCAGGACCAGGACGAGAGCGTGGTGCGTTCCAAGGTGCTGGAGGCGCACAAGATCCTCATGGGCTTGAATGACTCCAACCGTGAGGCGTTCCATGACCTGGTGAGCGCGCTCGAGCGGTCTTGATCCTGCACTGGACCTGCCGACGCCATCGCGGGGCAAGTCGCATCGGCGCACCGCCGCTCCCACAGGAAACAATGGTGTTCATTGTGGGAGCGGGCTTGCCCCGCGATGGCGTCACTCCTGGATGAACGCCGTAGCCGGCGAACCATCCGCATTCAACTGATACACCCGCTCCGGCCGCCCCTGGCCATCGAAGAACACCTGCCCCAACCCCGCGCTGTTCCACAACCGCTCCCCTGCCTTGCTCCGGCTGGGCGTGCGCGGCACCACCTCCATTTCCCGGCGCTTGGTAAACCAGTTGAGCGGCGATCGCGGCGAGTACAGCCAGCGATTGAGCCGGTCGAGCACATCCAGCAGGCGCCGGGGAAACTCGTTCTTGATCCCGCTGCTGGTCACCTGCCACAGGTGCGGGCTGCGCTGGCGGTGGCGGATAAGCACCTCATAGACGAACGAGTAGTGCACGTCGCCCGACAGCACCACGTAGTGCCCCGGCGTGCGCGAATGGCGGAAGATGTTGAGGATCACCTGCGCCGCGCCGCGATGGGCCATCCAGTTCTCCGCATCCACCAGCAGCGGGTAGCCCAGGGCGCTGAACACCCGCTGCACGGTCTCGATCAGCTTGACCCCGAAGATCGGCGCCGGCGAGACGATGATCGCCGAAGGATGGTCGAGCAGCGCCTGCTGCAGTTCGCTCAGCGCCTCCCAGTCCAGCAGGCCGGAGGGCTTGGCCAGGCTGCTTTCGCTGCGCCAGCGGCGGGTGCGGGTATCGAGCACCAGCAGCGGCGGGTTGCTGGGCAGCGCGTACTGCCAGCCCTGGAAGCGCAGCAGCTCGCCGATCAGCTCGTCCCGTGCCTCGTTCAGTTGCCGGCATTGCCCGACCAGCGCCGCGCAACCGTCCGGGTCGTTGCCCCAGCCCTGGCACAGCAGGTAGCCGAGCAGGGCGTTGCCGATGATGCGCCGCGAGAACGGGTGGCCGTAGGCGGTCTGTTCCCATTGCGCCGACAGGTTCCAGTCGTCGGTGATGTCGTGGTCGTCGAAGATCATCAGGCAGGGCAGGTGAGCCATTACCCGCGCCACCTGGCCGAGGCCGTCGCAAAAAGCCTCGATCAGCGGCAGTTCGCACTGATAACGGGCCTGGCGCTGCTCGGTCAGGCCCTCTGGCATGTCCATCCGCACCAGGGTCCACGGCAGCGGCGACCAGACCAGCAGGTACATGGCCATGACCTCGGCGAAGGTCACCAGGTGATTGTCGGCGTTGCTGGACGAGAAGATCGGCTTGCGCTTGCCGCCGAAGAAGCGTTCGCGCAGGGTCTCGTTGCCTTCCTGGGCCGGCAGCAGGTCGGCGCGGTGGTAGTAGCAGGCCGGGTGGCGATAGAGTTCGGCGCCGCTGTCGACCAGGGCGCCGTCGAGGGCTTCGTCGAACAGGCCCAGGCGCTCGATCAGTGCGTGGATGGCACGCAGCATGGGGCCGGCGACATCGTCGGCATAGACCTGGTCGCCGCTCATCAGCAGCACGGCGGGGCGTTCTTCTGGGCGCGGGTTGGCGGCAAGCAGGCGGTCGGCGCACAGCAGGCCGTCGGCAGCCGGGTGATGGGGCTTGCGGCAGGATCCGTGGAGCAATTGGTCGAGGCGCTCGCGCAGCACGAAGCTGGGGCGGCTGGCGCCGGGGTAGAGCAGGTGCGGGGCCCAGTCGGCGATGCCCTGGCCGTTGGCCAGGCGCAGGTCGTAGTCGAGCGCCACGTTGCTGGGCAGTGGGTGGTCGAAGTGGATGTCCAGCAGATGGATGAAGGCGTGCACACCGACCGCGATCACCTCGCAGCGCGTGGTGACGCCTATGCCGGCCTGGTCGAGGAGGAACTCGGGTTGCAGCGGTTGCGAGCCGACCAGCCAGATGGCCAGGCGTTGCGGTTCCAGGCGGCGGAGGATGGGGCCGGCGAGGACGAGGGGGAGCGACGGGGTAGGTGTCATCTATCTTGAGCAAAACATGAGAGGTGGGTCTGGCTCAGGCCCTGTGGGAGCGGGTTTACCCGCGAAGAAGGCACTGCGGTGGCTGGCACCGGCTGCGCCGGTGTTCGCGGGTAAACCCGCTCCCACAGGGTGCGTGTTATGGCCTGGTACGAAAACGGGCGGGAAATGCTCTGCATTAACCGCCCGTCGATCAAGCCGAAGATGTATCAGGCTTTGTCAGCCAGCCATCAGCGCTTCCAGCTTCTCCTGGTCGCGGGCGAACTGGCGGATGCCTTCGGCCAGCTTCTCGGTGGCCATGGCGTCTTCGTTCATCGCCCAGCGGAACTGGCTTTCGTTCAACTGCTGCTTGGCTTCGCCGGCATTGCCCGGCTTGAGCAGGCGTGGCAGTTCGCCCTGGTCGTCCGACAGTTGCTGCAGCAGTTCGGGGCTGATGGTCAGGCGGTCGCAGCCGGCCAGTTGCTCGATCTGGCCGATGTTGCGGAAGCTCGCGCCCATGACCACGGTGTCGTAGCCGTTTGTCTTGTAGTAGTCGTAGATGCGGGTGACCGACTGCACGCCCGGATCCTCGGCGCCGACGTATTCCTTGCCGGTGCTCTTCTTGTACCAGTCGTAGATGCGCCCCACGAACGGCGAGATCAGGAACACCCCGGCATCGGCGCAGGCCTGGGCCTGGGCGAAGGAGAACAGCAGGGTGAGGTTGGTCTGGATGCCTTCCTTCTCCAGCTTCTCGGCGGCGCGGATGCCTTCCCAGGTGGAGGCCAGCTTGATCAGCACGCGGTCTTTCGGCACGCCGGCCGCTTCATACAGCTCGATCAGCTGACGGGCCTTTTTCAGCAGCGCCGGCTCGTCGAACGACAGTCGCGCGTCCACCTCGGTGGAGATGCGCCCCGGAATGACCTTGAGAATGCCCGAGCCCACCGACACGGCGAACTTGTCGCAGGCCAGGTCGACATTGCCCTTGGCATCGGCCTTGACCTGCTTGAGCAGGTCGGCGTAACCCGGGATGGCGGCGGCTTTGAGCAGCAGTGAAGGGTTGGTGGTGGCGTCGACCGGCTTGAGGCGGGTGATGGCGTCCAGGTCGCCGGTGTCGGCGACCACGGTGGTGAACTGCTTGAGTTGTTCCAGCTTGGAGGTCATGGGCGTGCTCTGTCCTGTGCAATGACTCGACATTACCCGAGCCCCGACAGCCACTCAAGGCCCGTCGCAGGCGTATCGGGAAACCCTTCGAAGCAGCCCGCTCCCGTGTGTAGGAGCGGGCTTGCCCCGCGAAGGGCTGCAAAGCAGCCCCGGCCAACGCCAGGGCCACGGTAAAAGGCTAACCCTTCGAGTGCCAACCCCGCCCCAGGTTCCCTCAGCGCCCCTGCAACAGCTCGGCGGCCTGGTCCAGCACCTTCAGCGGTTCGCTGGTCTTGTGAATGTCCGCCGACAGCAACTGCCGGAAGCGCCGCGCTCCCGGGAAGCCCTGGCCCAGCCCAAGGATATGCCGGGTGATGTGATGCATCGCGCCGCCGCTTTGCATGTGCGCGACGATGTACGGACGCAGCTTTTCCATCGCCTCGGCCCGGCTGACCACCGGCGCCGTGCTGCCGAACAGTTGCTGGTCGACCTCGGCCAGCAGGTACGGGTTGTGGTACGCCTCGCGCCCCAGCATCACGCCGTCGAAGGTCTGCAGGTGGGTGCGGCACTCGTCGAGGGTCTTGATACCGCCGTTGAGCACCAGCTCCAGGTCCGGGAAGTCGGCCTTCAGCTGCGCCGCCACGTCGTAGCGCAGCGGTGGGATCTCGCGGTTCTCCTTGGGCGACAGGCCTTCGAGGATGGCGATGCGCGCATGCACGGTGAAGCTGCGGCACCCGGCGTCGCGCACCTGGCCGACGAAGTCGCACAGCTCGGCGTAGCTGTCGCGGCCGTTGATGCCGATGCGGTGCTTGACCGTGACCGGAATGCCGCCCGCGTCCTGCATGGCCTTGACGCAATCGGCCACCAGCGCCGGATGGCCCATCAGGCAGGCGCCGATCATGTTGTTCTGCACCCGGTCGCTGGGGCAGCCGACGTTGAGGTTGACCTCGTCGTAGCCGGCCTCCTCGGCCAGGCGCGCGCAGGCGGCCAGGTCCGCCGGCACGCTGCCGCCCAACTGCAGGGCCAGCGGGTGCTCGGATTGGTCATGGCGCAGGAAACGCTGGGCGTCGTTGTGCAGCAGGGCGCCGGTGGTGACCATTTCGGTGTAGAGCAGCGCATGCTGGGAGAGCAGGCGCAGGAAGAACCTACAGTGTCTATCTGTCCAGTCCATCATCGGTGCCACGGAGAAGCGGCGGGACGGCTCGGGGCGCGTGGTTTGTGGCTTTGAAGCTGTTTCTAGGGGCATTCTGGTCTACACGGTTTTGTACCATTTTCCAGGGTTTTCAGACGTTTTTGGTGTGACGGTGGTACGATGTACCACCGCCAATCACGCTTGTACCACCGGAAAATATGGCAACGATCAGAGCAAGGAAAAAGGCCGATGGAACGGTCAGCTATACCGTCCAGATCCGCCTCAAGAAAAAAGGTGTCCTAGTCTACCAAGAGTGTCAGACCTTCGCCCGCAAGCAGGCAGCTCAAGCCTGGGCGAAGCGACGAGAGACCGAGTTGGCGGAACCTGGAGCGATCGAGCGGGCCAATCGTGGCGGGCACGCCGTCAAGGACATGATCGACCGATACCTGGTGGAGGCAGAGAAAGCTCGGCCGCTTGGCAAGACGAAGCGGCAGACCCTCGTGGCCATCAAGAGTAGCTACCTGGGCGACGTGGTCGATTCCGATATCTCTCAGCAGGTCCTGGTGGACTATGCTTTATGGCGCATGAGCCCCGAGGGTGGTGACATCAAACCGCAGACAGCTGGCAATGATCTTGCTCACTTGGGCTCAGTGCTGTCGCTGGCCAGGGCGGCGTGGGGGTATGAGATCAACCCTCAAGCCATGCCGGATGCGCGCCTCGTGCTGAAGCGGCTCGGTTACAACATGAGGAGCCGTGAGCGGGATCGAAGGCCCAATCTCGACGAACTCGACAAGCTGCTCGAGCATTTCTTCGAGATGCTTTCACGGCGCCCGACTGTCATTCACATGCCCAAGGTGGCGGCGTTTGCCATCTTCTCAACACGGCGTATGGACGAGATCGCCCGCATCTTGTGGGAGGATCTGGATGAGCACCGCCAGGCGGTGAAAGTGCGCGACATGAAGAACCCGGGGCAGAAGATTGGCAACGATGTTTGGTGCCATCTCCCTGATGAGGCGTGGAGGATTCTGCAAAGTATGCCGCGCCAATGTGCTGAGATTTTCCCTTACAACAGCGACTCAATCGGTAAGGCCTGGTCCCAGGCCTGCAAGATGGTTGGTGTGGCGGATCTGCATTTCCACGATCTGCGCCACGAGGGCGTGAGCAGGCTGTTCGAAATGGATTGGGATATCCCCAGAGTGTCGAGTGTTTCTGGTCATCGTGACTGGAACTCGCTGCGGCGTTACACCCACCTGCGGGGGCGTGGCGATCGATACAAGGGATGGAGTTGGTTAGAGCGGATTATCCAGGCGCCAGTTACCCTCGGCGCAAGGGTTGACTAGTTGGGCTTGCCCCTTGTAATCGATGGATTCGGACGGCGGCAGGCTATGGTCTGTTCCCTAGCGATTCAACCCTTAGGGGCGATGAAGGGCGGCCACGATTATTAGCTTCGATCCAAAGCTGCTGCTGGAGTCAAGCGGCTAACCGTCGAAATCAGTCGTAGGGACGACCAGTTCCGCGCCAAAGCACAAGCCTGCGAGCAGCCTTTGACTGCATCTGTTCCGCACCCGTCCCATGCCGGATTATGAGACAGTTGGTTACCTGGGTCCTAAAAACTGAACCATTAGAGATATTTTCTTGTTCTCCCCAGAGCTGCCGGGGTATACACCTCAGGAAAGAAATTTTCTAAGGATGGTTATGGTAGTAGAGAAGTGCTATGCGGCTGTGTGCTTTGTTCAGCTTGATCCGAACGGTTCCAAATTTTTCGGTTTCTCGGAATTTCTTGCGGGTCTTGCTCTTATGGTTCTCGCCTGGACAATCGGTGACGTGCGCTATCGCTTTCGTGTCCAAACCGCCCCGATTCCGCTCCAACGGTTAACCTACTCAGTCGTTGCTATCGTGGGTGTACTCACCTTATTGACCGACCTATGGCGTGCTCAAGGGTGGCTCGTACCACGAGGCAGTTTGCTCACCCCACCCTTATGGCAGGCCTTCCTCGCCGGTATCTTCTTCATTACATTCCTAACCTGGGCATGGTTCGCCTTTATAAGGCGACCAACATTCGGAAGGCGGAACGCCGAACGCTATGCACAGACCTTGTATCGACACATTCTGAAAGGTGACCCGAAAGAACTGTCTGTGGTCGCTGACGAACTCATGTACTCTGCTAGAGCATTGGTGCGCTACGCAACTGATCGGAAAGTTTTTGTAAATCACCACCCAAAATCAGATGGAAGTCAAACGTCGCCGGTCCTGCCTAAAGTAGAGTCCTATGCGAATGATATCCTGCTTCTTATAGCCGATAAAAGACTTTGTCGTGTGATAGTCGAATCCTCGCCGGGCGCTGCGCTTGCAATCTTTGACGAAATTGGTGAGACCAAAAAATACGGTGTCCAGATCGAAATTTTCGCCAAAAATATCGTGAGAGAGGCCCTGCTAAATACGAACTCGTTTATCTATCATGAGTCTATGGGGTATGAGTCAGGACTAATCGGATACCACCAGCCCCTAAGTCAAGCAATGTTCGGAAATCATATGATGGTTGACACCATTGGAACTTTGCTTGATCCAGACCTCGTGGGGAATCGGAAATGGACCGCTGTACAGTGGGAAGCTTACTGTAGGGTGGTTTTGATTACCCTCCGTGACTATGTAAAAAAACCGCACTGGCATCACTCTAATCCCCTGTTTCGCGCGAAGGGCTATATCGAGAATGCTGTTTATGGGCTGTACAAGTTGAATGCGGTAGCCAATTCGCTCGACAGCGATACCGTTCAGTGCCTCCGGATAGTCATCGATTTCATCAAAGATGCTGTTGAGATTCTGGATAAGAAAGGGAAGCCTGACTACATTCGCCTTCGCGTGAGAGTGGAATACGGCCATCCATATGAGTCGATTTACGATGACATTGCCAGCATGATTTTTGAGGTTATCTTCCACGCCTCGTCTGTAGCTTCGCCGCAGTGGGAGTGCTGGTTTATCCAGCATAACTCGATCTGGGGGCCGATTAACCACGGGCTTAATGGGGCGAGTGGTAAAGTGGTGAAGTATAAGTTTCGCCGGCTGTTGTATGATGCGATTGCTGAGATGGATCGTTTCCCTAATTTCAAAGGTGCGAAAATTCTCGGGTTCTGCCTTAATGTGATGGGGCTGGAAGTGCATGAGAGTAGTCGTGGAAAAGAAAGCTGGCCATTGCATAAAGCGATTATTAGTTGGACAAAAAAGCATTATGTTTGGCTATATAATAATAGCCCTCGCGTAGCTGAAGCCTGCCTTGTCGACGGCATAACTTTCAATGTTGAAGAACTCCAGCTTGTGAAGACCTATGGAGCGGATGGGCTTCGGCGCGAGCCGCGTTACGTCCGCTTAGATTTAGAACCCGATAATTCAGCAGATAAATGAAACCAGTTCCGCTCGTAGTTTTGGTAGATACCATCGAGCGGCAGCTTTTTGCCAATAGATGTTCTCTGCGTATCGCGGCTACAGAGATGGCCGCCGATCGTTGACGGCCATCGACGCAGGGCGCAAGACGAATGCAGCCAGCTGGGTCAAGTATAATTCTTACGACATCACTTACTAGTAGACGCAATTTCCAAATTAGCCCGGACGTAGCGTCTTGTTCAGCTGCGCACATTCTTTGCGCGCAGCATCCCGCTGCTGATCCAGGTAGAGAGCCAGATCGGTAATGTGAATGCCTCGGGCGCTTTTCTGGCTAGGTTCAAGACGGGTTATAGGAAGCTTGATCTCCCCTGCCAGCACCTTTCGTTGGAATACTAGCGGCGTGAGGTGTGTAAAGTAGTCGGCGCAGACCTGCTCAAGCGAGATGATGGCTAGGCCGTTGTACTGTGCCATCAACACAAAGGCTGTCTTCATGAATTGTTCTCCATCTGCGGCTGGGCATGGCGCAGGCCTTCGCGAACGTGGGTTTGTGAAAGTTCGAAATGCTCGTCGGTAGAAGCTGGTTCTAGGTGCTGCTCGCCGTTCTGCACGCCTTCCAGTCGAGTGCGATACAGCCCGGCCTGGCCGAGCCACGCGGCGGCTCTGTGCTCAGCGTCCGACGCTGGGCAATCGTGACGATCGTCAATCATGCGGCCTCCCGCTGAGCAACGCTCAGGCCTACGGCGATGGGGCGTACCCAAATCGGCATGCTGCTCAGCACGAAGGTTTCGCCCTGGGCGACCAACAACAGAGTGGTGCCCATCACATCCGCTACGGCCTCCGCGGCATGTGGAGGCACAGCGTTGCCTATCCGTTCGCGCCAAGCTTGGTCACTGAGGCCGTCCAGTTCGAGTTGTTCTTCCGGCTCAACCAGGCTCTGGATGGCGGCCAGCTCGAAGGTTGTGAAGGGGCGGTGCCATGTCCCGTCCAGCGATTCAATTACGCAGGTCAGGCGTTCGTTGGCGGCGGGTAGGCGCGGGTCGGCGACACTCCAGCGGCCGTTGTCATGCATCGCGCTGGCGGACACGGCGCCTGCCGGTCCATCCCACCGCACCACGCCGTAATGCCCGCCAGTGAGGTAGGCATCGCCTTTGGTGCGGCGCATGCCGGGGCGAGGGTCGGCGATCGACATAGCGCCACTGGCGACCTGTTGCGAGCCTGTGACAGTGCCAGCGGTTTGGTTCATTCCGACCACGTTCAGCTTGCGGCTTGATGCGCCGGGGTGCCAGTTGTGGTACCTCGGGTCCTGTACCGCAAAGGCGCCTTGGCCGGTGGTGCTGCCAGCAATCACGGTGTTGGCTGGGCTGGTGAAAGGGGTGACCTGATACTTGCCGAAGCCGCCACCTGCTCGTCGTGGATCGGCCACGCTAAACGTGCCTTGCCCTGGGCTTTTGACGCCGATCACTGCGCCGCTGGTGTCTTCCCAGCGGCGCACCCCGTATTGCTGGTACTGCAGGGCGCCGGCTTGAGCGCGAGGATCTGCGATCGAGAACGCGCCGTTCGTTGGTCTGGATTTGCCGGCGACAGTGCCTACGGCTTTCTCCCAGTCGTTCACGCCCAGATAGCCTGCGTAGGCTTCGGGGACGATCACGAAGTCGCGAAGGTAGCCATCCTCGATCGCGAGGTCGTTGAGGCTACGCCAATCTTTGCCAGCCTCGACCAGAGCGAGGCGTACCCAAGTCTTCCACTGCAGTGCGGGAACCCGGTGCATGGGGCCGGCGGCCTCGATGTCGCCGGCCAGTGGCATGCGTCCAAGGATATCGCCCACGGCTCGCAGGCTTTTCTTCTCTGGCTCGTACAGGAACGGAGGGACCTTCTCGACGTGGCGGGCCACCAGCAGGAAGCGCTTGCGGCTCTGGGCCAGGCCGCCGATGACGCCGCAGTCGTGAGTGGTCTCGGCGACTGCGTAGCCGAATTGGCCCAGCAGGCTGTTGATCTGGTCGAGCAGGTGCCGGCCGCGAGTGGCGAGGCGGGGTACGTTCTCGAACACCAGCAGCGGAACCGGGTCGTCGGCCCAGGCCTCGCAGAACAGCCAGATGCAGCGCAGCGTCAGTTCGTTCAAGGCCTGGTACCGTGGTGTCAGGCTCATGGTTTCGGACAGCAGCCCGCTCGCGCCCTTGCAGGGGGAGCTGATGAACACTGCGTCAGGGCGCTGCCCGCCTGCGGCGCGACGAATATCCTCCGGGGTCGCCTCGCGCCACCCTGGTGGTGGCTCCTTCCCGTGGAAACGGATGTACTGGTCGCGGGTGAACAGATCGATGAGCGTGCCCTTCACGCCCGATAGACGTTCGAAATCGGCCAGCCCGGCCGGGTCCACGTCGACGCCGCCAATGCACTGCCAGTCGGCCTGCAGGTTGCCGACGATGGGTTTTGATCGGTTGAACCCCTTGGCGCCGCCGCCCAAGCCGCAGCACATGTGGAAGTGCTTCAAAACATGCCTACGCAGAGTCATGCTGCGTCACCTCCGCGCTGGACGATCTGCATGGCCTGGTCGAAAGTTATCGTCCGCCCTTTGAAGTGCCAGTTGGCAACGCGTGCGTTGGTCAGTACCAGGGTGTCCAGAAGTGCGACTGCTGCTCCGGGCTCCCAGTTGTCGTGGATATTGCTGAGGCCCAGGGCCTTGGCGATCGCGGGGGCTTGAGTGGTCTTGCCGCACCCTTGGGGGCCAATTACGAGTACGCTCTTGGTGCTCATGCTGCTACCTCCGCTTTAGAGGCGCTGGCCGGTGTGGCACGCAGTTGGGCGTGGATGCGCATCGCCAAGTCATCCATGGCCTTGGCCTGGTGGCCTGCTCGGGCTGCTTGGAGTTCCGACTTCAATACGGTGAGGGTGCGGTTGGCGAGCCGAAGGGTGTCGGCAGCAGCGAGCAGTTGGTCGTAGTCTGCCCTGGTCACCGGCATGCCTGTGTAGGACATGATCCGCTCTTCAAGCTCGGTGATGGTTCGCTTGAGAGCCGCCACGGCCTGATGGTGTTTACGCTGGTCTGCCTCGGTCTGGATGCGAGTCTCGTCCAGTTCCTCTCGGAGGGTCTTGAGCTGCAGTTTGAGATCGGCTCTATGGTGTTCTTTGCCAATCTCCATGCCACGACTGAAGGCGCGGCTGCGGGCCTTCGAGAACAGGTATGGCGCGACGATCAAGGTGACAAGCCAAAGGATGCCCATGGCGAGGACTTGCTGATGTGGTTGCATATGGTGTGCTCCAAATTGACCAACCACCGTGGATTTGAGAGCCGGTGGCGGGCTGTTGCCCCTGATGGCCGGGGCCGCCTGGTTCACGCGATTTGCGAGTCTTGTTGCGCCTGACGGTCGAGGTATTGGGCGAGGTCGTGCAGGTAGATCACGTGGGGCGCCTTCGCTGAGTTGTGCAGCTTTTTCAACGTCAGCGGGATCGCCCCTTTGTTGATCAGCTCCCTGAGCCGTCTGTCCGAGCCTATGTGTGGGAAGTAGCGCTCCCGCACGGCGGTCAACGTAGGGCAGGGCGTCGCCCACTCACTGCGCAGTTGTTCCAGGGTGCTCATGTGCGCTCCCCAGGCCCCTCATGGCCGGGCTTGAGCTTTGCGCGCAGGGCAGCAGCGAGTTGCTGCTTGCTCGAGGCGGTAACCGCTGCGCAGACCTCGCCCTGGTCATTGGTGATAACTGCGCCGAAGGGCAGCGCATGGTTGACGGTATTGATCACATACGCGATCTGGCCGACGAGTAGGACTTCATCCACGCTGTCTTGCGCCTCCAGCAGGGCGAGAGCCTCTTCCGACATTGCGCCGGAGTCAGCTCGGCCATTGGCCAGATCCTGCAGGAAATAGCGTAAGGACTGGCACTTGGTGGCCAGTCTGCGGGGAAGGGATAGAGAGCTGGTGAGCGGCCCCATCGTCACCTTGATGTGGTGAGTGGTGCTGTCATTCTCGACGTAGACCTGGGCGTCCAGCGATGTCTCGGGGCGTTGAAGTTTGCACGTCGCGTTTCCGCCGTGCTCCAGCGTGCGCTCCAGCACCATGATCCGACTCAAAGGGATAGTGAACTCGCTCACGCGGCACCTCCGGAGTAGGGAACGGCGTGGGCCTTGCCTGCCTGGGATACGACAACTTGCATACCCGTGCGGTGCTGGAACTCCCTGATTTTCGCAAGGCTGCTGCAGGTGGTTGGGTGTAGCAGAACCGCGCTGGGTCCGTTGTGCTGTGCAAATTTCATGAGGGTCATGTCCTTTATGTGAGAGCTGACGCAACACGAAATTAGCAAAAGCTAATTCGTTCATCAATAGCAAATGCTAAATTTATCGGGCATGACTGTGCCCGGCGCACAAGCCGGTGATGCACAGCGAAGTGGTGTTAGAGCTTTTTAGCGTTCCAGGCGAGCAGAACTCGGGCCTGGATGTGCATGCGATCGATCATCGACTCGTCGATGATGATTGGAGGGTAGATTGGGTTATCAGAAATCATCCGGAGCGTACCGCCGGTGAGACGCTGAAGGCGCTTAATGTAGAGGTCTCCGTCAAGGGTGAAGACATAGATGGCGTCGGTCTTAACCTCGTTAATGCCTCGATCCACCAGAAGCGCGTCCCCGTCGGCGAAGGTCCCCGACATGCTGTCTCCATCTCCGGTGATGATCGCCAGATTGTCGATCTTGGAGAAGGTCAGGCCCTGCATCCTGAGCCAATCCAGATGAACCGTCATGTCGCGAATGACTTCAATGTGCATGTTTGGGGCTGCCTTGCCTGGCCCCATTGATGCCGCTATGTCGAGATGCGGAATCAGCAAGAAGTTCTTGTCCTTGACCACGCGGGTGGGTAGGCGAACCACATTGTCTGGGGCTTTGGTGGGGGGCTCCTCCGAGGGAGGAGATGTCAGCGTCCCTGCTGCGAGCCCGATCTTGAGCTCCAAATTCAGCGCAGCCTTTTCCCCCAGCTTGCGATGTCCGTTCAGTAGTTGTGACAGATACGACGCGTCCAGGTCGTGAGCCTCGGCGAATTCCTTCTGGCTCAGGGTACCCATGATTCTGCGGAGGGAGGCGATACGCCTTTCGTTGATATCCATACGGCGATGATTGCTGTCCGTTAGCAAACAGTAAATTACGACATGCTATTGTTTTGATCATTAGCAATTGCTAATCTCGCCGCCCATGGAGGTGTCTATGACGCTTAGCGAGTACTTGAAGACGATGGACAGGGAAGGGCTTAAGGCTTTCGCGGAGCACTGCGGGACGTCGCCAGGCCAGTTGAAGCAGGTGGCTTACGGCAACCGTCGCGCTAGCGCTGGTTTGGCTGTAAGCCTGGAACGGGAAACAAAAGGGGTCATTCGTTGTGAGGCCATGCGGCCGGACATCGACTGGGCCTACTTGAGACAGACAAAAAAGTAAGGTGCTGGACTGGGGACTCTCACCTCCCCAGTCCAGCTACGACGACGCACAGCACAGTACGGTCGTGGCTGTAGGATAGGGCCTACCCCATTCTCTGGCTACACCGTAAACCGAGGTTTTACGGTTATGAGCAGGATTGATCTTTTGCCGGGCGTTGGCCCAGTCCTCACCTTGCGGCAGGCGCTCTATCGCGCTGGTCGTGATTATCACGGTGGTATCACCAAGCTGGCCTTCGACATGGGGCTTGAGGTGGATACCCTTCAGAAGAAGCTACACCACACCGACGACCGCCGCTGGCCAACCCCCGACGAGCTCGAAGAGATCGTCCAGTGGACTGGTGATTCGCGGCTACTCGACGCGCTGGTCCGTCCTGCCGGTGCGGTCTGGTATCGCCCCGAGCCGGTTCCGGCCACCAACGACGCGCTGCAGGCGGTCGCGAAGCTGCTCGACGAGTCGGGGCAGTTCGTAGGTAGCCTGCATGATGGTGCCTCGGACAACGTTTGGACCTTGCCGGAGGTGTTGGACCTGGAGCAGCGTGGCATGGAGGTTATCCGGCAGGTGCTCGCCATCATGGCAGGTGCCCGCGAGGCCATGGAGGACATAAGCCATGGCTGATGCTGTCGATTTCGCCAACGATCATGCTGAGTACTTCCTGCAGTTGTCGTTGCAGCGTCTTGCGCGCCTTCCTGAAAAGCCGAGTGCCCAGTTCTGCGAGGATTGCGACGAGCCTATTCCGTTGGCCCGCCAGCAGTCGGTCGCAGGTTGTGAAACCTGTATCGACTGCCAAGGATTACGGGAGCGTCGCAGATGAGCACGCGCCCAACTCCTACCACAGCTGATTGGGCGCGGCGTTACATTGAAACCTTTGGTTTGGCCCTGGTTCCCATCGAGCCAGGCGAGAAGGGGCCAAAGGGTAAGGGTTGGAACCTGCCCGGTCGCTACCTCACTGTCGCCGCTGATGCCGAAGCGTTCTGGACGAAGCGCCCGAGTCACAACCTAGGGGTGGTACTCGGGCCTAGTCGTGTCTGTTCGCTGGACGTCGATGATGTCGAGCTGACGCGGCAGGTCCTGCAGCAGACGCTTGGACTCGACGTTGACGCCCTTGCAGACGCATACCCGACCTCCGTGGGTAACCCTGAGCGTTTCCGTGTGATGTTCCGCGTCCCCGAGGGTGTTGAGTTGAGCCGTCACGCCTTGGTGTGGCCCAACAAAAACGACCCCGATGGCACCATCTACAAGGGGCTCATGGCACAGGTGCAAGCAGCTGTAGACCAGGAAGATGCCGACCGCGAAGCGGCTTTCCGCCTGGCGGCTGAGCCCTTCAAGAAAGTGACCGTCTTCGAGTTGCGGGGCGGCCTGGTGCAGGACGTGCTGCCGCCTTCTATTCACCCAGGTACGGGCAAGCCCTACACATGGCGCACCGCGCCAGTCGCGGGCGGCTTGCCGGAGCTTCCACCCGAACTGCTGGCGATCTGGCAGGGCTGGGACGAGTTCAAGCCCAAAGGGGAGGCCGTTTGCCCGTGGAGGCCGAAGCCGGCTATGCCCGTTGCTCGCCCCTTGCCAAGGCCATCCCCAGCTGCTGCTCGATCTGGTGACAAGCTTCCCGAGGTCATCCCGGAATTCAATCGTATCCATGACATCGCCACGATGATCGAGGCGCATGGCTACAAGCGCATCGACGGGAAGTGGCTGAGCCCGCACAGCAGCTCCGGTATACCTGGGGTGACGATCACCGATGGCAAGCTCTTTTCTCATCACACGTCGGACCCGCTGGCGAACGGACACAAGAATGATGCCTTCGACGTGTTCTGCATTCTGATGCACGACGGTGACCAGAGGGCTGCGACCAGGGCGGCAGCTCGGATCCTCGGTATCGACGCCAAGTCCCGCCCGCCAGAGCCGCCGCCGCTGGGTGAGCTTCCCCACACCCCATCGGTCTCCGAGCAGGCCGAACTGGCGCCGATCGGCGACGGCAATGTCGAGCACCTTCCCCACACCCCATCTGACGTCGAGGCGGGAAGCCCGGCCGGCTCCTCGGCCACTGGGGGGGCAGGGGGCGACGCCCTGGACATTGACGGTGCAATGCGCCGCTTCGCTCTGGTCGAAGGCACCACCAGCGTGTGGGACTTGGACAAGGGGCGGGCGATGAAGCGGGCGGGCTTCGAAGCCCTGGTTGGCAAGCCGCTGGCCAAGGAGTGGATAGAGCGGACCGACAAGAAGCTGATTGCCTCCGAGCAGGTGTCAGAGCTTGAGCACGCCCGGAAGATGTCCAGCAAGAAGGGCGGGGCGCTGAAGTTGGAGCCGCTCGACCGGTACATCTACATCGACGGTACGAAGGAGGCCTGGGACCGCGAGAAGAAACGTCGCCTGCCCGAGGGTAGCGTGAAGATGGCCCTGGGTGATGCCTATCAGCTATGGCTGAACAGCCCGGATCGGCGGGTGGTGGACGTCGACCACATCGTATTCGACCCGACTATGACCAAAGATCCGGCGATCTACATCAACACCTTCGAGGGGCTGCCGCTCACGCCGGTGCGCGATGATGCTGCCTGCGAGAACCTGCGCTGGCTGATCGCGTTCCTTTGCAACAACGAAGCGGAAGCGCTGGACTGGCTGATCAAGTGGCTGGCCTACCCGCTGCAGCATATGGGCGCAAAGATGGACACGGCGATCCTGTTCCACTCGACCATGGAAGGCTCGGGTAAGAGCCTGCTGTTCGCGGACATCATGGGTGAGCTTTACGGGCGGTACAGCGCGACGGTTGGCCAGGCGCAGTTGGAAGGCAACTTCAACGCCTGGCAAAGCGGCAAGCTGTGGGCGGTGTTCGAAGAGGTTGTGAGCCGCGACCAGCGCTACAACCAAGTCGGCAAGATCAAGCACATGATCACAGGCAAGACGGTGCGGATGGAATCCAAGTTCATCAACGGCTGGGAAGAGGCCAACCACATGAACTCGGCGTTCCTGAGCAATGAGATCATGCCTTGGCCGATCAGCGAAGACGATCGCCGGATGCTGGTGATGTGGCCCCTGGAGACTTTGCCGCCTGAGCGCCAGAAGGCAATCGCCCGAGAGCTGGCCAACGGTGGAGTGGCCGCCTTGTACGGTTGGCTGCTGGACGTCGACCTTGAGGACTTCAACCAGCGCACGCGTCCACCGAAGACCGAGGCCCGGCAACGCCTGGTCGAGCTAAGCCGCACGGCCTGGCAGACCTTCTTCTACCTCTGGCGAAACGGCGAGCTTGGGTATGGTCTGTGGGGCTGCTGCCTGACCTCGGATGTGTACGCCATGTTCATCGAGTGGTGCGCCCACAATAAAGAGCACGCCATGAGCCAAACCAAGTTCTCGCTGATGTTGAGCGCGAAGGTGGAGAAGACGAGGGCTATTCCCTGGACGGACCCTTCCACGGCGAAGGACACCAGGCGTTTCGCTGCGTTCTTCATGCCCAACGATGGAGATCCTTCCCTACCCCCATCCCTGAATGCGGCCGTGCTGGGGAAGAACGTCATCGAGTGGCGTGAGCGAGCGAAGCTCGCAGGTTGGAACGTGGAAGCCTGGGACCACATCAAGAGGGTTGCAGCATGACTCCGCCGGTAAGTGTGTTGGGTGTGTTGGGTTTGTGTTGGGTTGGATTACGCAAGTCAACACAGGCTCAGGTCCCGGAATCCGTGGCTTGGCGGCTATTTGTGTTGGGTGTGTTGGGTTCGCGCACGCGCACGCGCATGCGATCTTCTTCAAGCGCTGGGATCGAAGGGCGGATGAATCTCTATGCGACCCCTGAAAAACCCAACACACCCAACACACTAAACACACATGTTTCCAATCCATTGAATTTATTGGGGTTTGAGTGTGTTGAGTTTGTGTTGGGTTGGCTAAATATGTGTTGGGTGCTGATTTCGGAGGAATGGTGATGACGATGGACCATGGAATGCGCCTTCAGCTCCTGGTGCGATTGGCGCAGCACCGGATGGATATGTCAGCACTGATCGACCCGGTCGAGCGTCTGCGCCTGGTGGGCGAACTGATGCGTCACTGGGGGGAGCAGCGCGGGAAGCTGGGGCTGGACGCGAGCTTGGGCAGCCAGATGGGCACGATCATGGAGTGGAAAGGGGCGGCGCCGCGCATGGGATCGTCGGGGGCGCGCATTTTGGTGTCGGGTGCGGGCCTCGACCATGCCGCCGCCGAGGTCGACGCTGCAGTGGCGGAACTGGCGCGGCGTGATGCTCGGGGCGCCACGTTGGCAAAGCTGGCCGAGCTGCGCTACCTGCACGGTGTGACGGTGCGTGAGCAAATGCGCGAAGTAGGGCTGGCCGAGGACGCGGATCGCACCTATCGCAACTGGGTGAAAGCGCTGCACTTGCAGGTGCTGGCCATCCTTGGGGCAAGGGCAGGGCGGGTACGCTTGCCTACCGTTCGTCGGGTCACTATGCAACTTGCCTGCAACATGGATGCTACATAGCGACCACATTGTGGCGTACCGATAATTGCCCCTTTTCGGTTTTTCCGGTGGCATGTAAAAAGGCGCCACGATATGACAAGTGCGCTTAAGGGCTCCCGCCCAATCGCGCACTCCCTCTAGAACCCTACCGGCCGGTGGGGTTCTCTCCACCTGATTTGCTATTGCCCTTCAGCTCTGTCCACTGTCCGCCAGTGTAAGACGATGATTGGAAGGATGACTGCGAATGAGATCAGGCCAAACATCAAGCCATGCCCAATAGCAATCGTCTCGAGGTTTATTGGTTGTCCTGGTTGGATCATCTGATACAGATCTCGGGCGTAGGCCTGAGTCAAAAATGCCAGTGATACAAGCACCCAGATGCGAAAGACGATCCGTTTCAGTCGTTTTACCTCGGGGGGCGCTAGCTTGATGTAGGTCATCAAAAGGCTGATGACGGCCACGATTAGCCCTGCATAAGCAACGATCTTCATATCCATCGCATTACTCCTAGTTTGATGACGCAGCATATGGCTGCCATGGGCTTGCCTCAACTCAAAACCCCACTTCAAAATCTCGCTTAAAGGTAGAAATGAATGACCAGTGAACAGCAAGCGCTCGCTGAAATGCCGATATGGATGGTGATCGTACTGTCCTTGGTCGGCGGGGTGTCGGGTGAGATGTGGCGGGCTGACAAAGCAGGTGCTCGGGGCTGGGGGCTGGTTCGTCGCCTCGCGCTGCGTTCAGGTGCCTGCGTTACCTGCGGCCTTTCAGCCAACATGCTGCTGTACGCCCTCGGCGTCTCGGTGTGGATGTCGGCTGCGGTCGGATGCCTCACCGCGATGGCCGGCGCCGATGTGGCGATCAACCTCTACGAGCGTTGGGCTGCCAAGCGGCTGGGGCTGGCGCAGGTGCCGCCAGCTGGCACCGAGGCAGGTCAGTGACCCGGCCGGAATACTGGGTGTGGCCGGGGACCCTGGCGATATTGCCGGGGTACGGGACCGGGAACCCGCGATTCTTTGTTAGCGGACGGTTCACCCGCTTAGTGAACTGCGGTGAACTGGTTAACCCCCTGAATTCATTGGGTGAACTGGACTTTTCGACATGACCCATCTGACGAAATCGGAGTTCGCCGCCCGCAATGGATGGTCGAAATCCTACGTTTCCAAACTGGTCAAGCAAGAACGCCTGGTGCTGACTGCCGACGGCAAGGTCGACGTCGAAGCCACCGAGCTGCTGCTGGCCGAATCGGCGGATCCAGCCAAGGCGCCGGTCGCGGCCCGGCATGAAGAAGCCCGGATAGAACGCGACGTGCGCAGCCAGCTCCAGCCAGGCCGCGACACACCTGCGGTGCAGCAGCCGGATCCGGCGCCGGGCAGTGGCCACAACTTCCAGCGGTCGAAAGCCCATCGCGAGTTCTACCTGGCGCAGCTGGCCGAGGCCGAGTTCCACAAGGTCCAGGGCGACTTGGTCGAGCGCAAGGCGGTGGAAGACGCGGCCTACGCCGTAGGCCGGATGCTTCGCGACCAGTTCTTCGGCCTTGCACCCCAGCTCGCTGCCGAGCTGGTGGGGATGGACGATCCATGGGACATCGAGAAGCACCTTGCCACCGCGTTCCGCCGCGTTTTCACCGAGGTCAACAAGATGAGTAGTGCCGACCTCGACCGAGCCATCACACAGAGCTGAGCCTATGCCCACCGGATACGCAGACGGTGCCAAGGTGTACCGCGAAGCGTATTGCCGAGGGCTGACGCCTGACCCCGAGCTGTGGGTAGACGAGTGGGCGGACGAGTACATGCGGATCCCGCGTGATACCGGCGCCGCCGAGCCCGGCAAGTACCGCACCGCGCGTACCCCGTATGCCCGCGAACCCATGCGCTGCCTGTCGCCTGCCCATCCCTGCAAACGGGTGGTGACCAAGGTCGCATCGCAGCTGATGAAAACCCAGATCGCCCTGAACTGGATCGGCGCACTGATCCACATGGCGCCTTCCAACATCCTGACCCTGCTGCCCAGCCTGGCCCTGGCCAAGCGGGTGTCCTCGCGGATTGGCAAGACGATCGACGCAACGCCAGAACTCAAGGCGCGCGTGGCGGCTAACCGTTCCAGGGATGCACGCAACACGATGGACACCAAAGAGTTCGAGGGCGGCACGCTGTACGCCACCACCGCTGGCTCGGCTGCCAACCTGTCGGAGCTGTCCGCCCGCTACGTGTATGGCGATGAGGTCGACCGCTGGGACGTCGACGTCGATCAAGAGGGCGACCCGATCAAGCTGGCCGAGGCGCGGGGCAGTACCTTCGGCCGCAACGCTAAGTTCTATTTCTCCAGCTCCCCGCTCATCAAGGGCGCCTCACGGATCGACGATCTGTTCATGATGGGGGATCAGCGGCACTACTACGTGCCATGCCCGACCTGCGGGCACATGCAGGTCCTGAAGTGGGATCGCCTGCTGTACTCGCCGGACTTCAGCAGGGTGCACTACCAGTGCGAAGGTGCTGAGTGTGATGTGCTGATCGAAGAGCATCACAAGGCCGACATGCTGGCCAAGGGCGAGTGGCGAGCCCATGCCCAAGGCGACGGTGAGACGGTGAGTTTCCACCTCAACGCGCTGTATGCCCCGCTGGGCTGGCATTCCTGGGCCATGCTGGCTCGCGAGTTCGAGGAGGCCAAGCGTGCCCAGGACCGCGGCGACCTTGAACCCATGCAGGTGTTCTACAACACCCGTCTGGCCGAGGTCTGGGATAGCGCGATCGAGCAGACCAAGGCTGAGGTGCTGCAGGCCCGTGCGCTTCAGGAAGACTACGTGCTGGGCACCTTACCTGTGGGGGCGCTTGCGCTGACGGCATCCGTCGATGTCCAGGCCAACCGCCTTGAGCTGATGGTCATGGCGTGGGGCGCCGGCATGGAGCGCTGGGTGGTTGATCACCAGGTGATCCCTGGCGACCCGGCCGACGAGCGCACCTGGGCGTTGCTCGATGACCGGCTCAAGATCCGCTACCGCCACCCTTGCGGTGTAAGCCTGGCGATCCTGGCCACCGGAATCGACTCCGGCGGCCACCACACCCACGAGGTCTACCAGTTCACCCGCGTGCGCCGTTGGCGCAACGTGTTCGCGCTCAAGGGGGCGAGCAAGCCGGGGCGGCCTGTGATCGCCCAGCGCCCGTCGCAGGTGGACGTCACCTGGAAGGGCCAGACCGAGCGCAACGGCGCCGAGCTCTGGATCGTCGGTACCGACACGGCCAAGGACTGGATCTACAACCGCTACAGCTTCGAGAAGGGGCCGGGCGCGCTGCACTTCGCCAAGGACCTGCCGGATGAGTTCTTCCAGCAGTGCGTGGCTGAACGCAAGATCGCCCGCTACGTGAAGGGCTACAAGCGGATCGAGTGGGTCAAGAGCAAGGCCGAGCGCAACGAGGCGCTGGACCTCATGGTGTACAACCTGGCAATGGCCAACTTCCTCGGCCTGCACCGGTACGGCGAACACGACTGGGACAAGCTGAGGCAGGCCCTTGCGCAGGCCAGCCTGTTCGATCAAAGCGAGCAGCAGCCAGCCCGGCCCCAGGCCAACGAGTCAGCGCCCGACGGCCAGGACGAAGACGATCCGCCGCCACCAGCTGCGCCGGCTCCGGTCAGGCGCCCCGATCCGCCCCCGCCACAGCCGGCCCCGAGGGCCGCGCCTCAACCCATGCAACGCCGCAGCTCCAGCAGCGGATACCTGAAGAGACGCTGACATGGCTTATACAAAAGCAGACCTCGCCACCGTCGAGCGTGCGATCGCGCGTGGTGAAAAGATCGTTCGGTACTCGGACCGCACTGTCGAGTATCGAACGGTCGACGAGTTGATCAAGGCTCGCGACCTGATCCAGTCCGAACTGGTGAAGGCCGCCGGGCCGCGCTCGCGCGTGACTCGCCTCTACCATGGGGGCAAGGGACTGTGAGCGGACGTTACATGTCCCTCGGACGTTCAGGCATTTTGGTGCCCGAGCGGATCAAGGCCAGCTACGAAGGCGCCGCCGAGGGACGGCGCTCATCGGGGTGGGACGCGCCGGACACTGGCGTAAACAGCCTGATCATGCCGGCCTTGCGCAACCTGCGTTCCCGCTCCCGCAGCGCGGTGCGCAATGACCCCTACGCGGCCAACGTCATAGACAAGCGGGTCAGCAACCTGATCGGAACCGGCATCACGCCGCATCCCCAGCTCGCCGACAAAGAGCTACGCAAGGCAATGCAGATGCTGTGGGAGGACTGGGTCGATGAGGCTGATGCCGATCAGCTCACCGACTTCTACGGCCTGCAGGCCCTTGTGGCTCGGACCGTGGAGCAGTCGGGCGAGTGCTTCATCCGCCTGCGTCCGCGCCGGTTGGAGGATGGATACGCCGTGCCGCTGCAGCTGCAGTGCCTGGCGCCGGAGTTCGTTCCCCACGACAAGTTCGAGGTGACCCGCTTCGGCAACGTCATCCGCGCCGGGATCGAGTTCAACGGTATGGGCCGGCGGGTGGCGTACTGGTGTTATCGGGTCCACCCCAGCGACAAGTCCTCGCTGAACGTAGGCTACAACCAGTTGGTACGCGTCCCGGCCGAGCAGATGCTGCACGTCTTCGAACCGTTGGAGCCAGGTCAGCTGCGCGGTGTGCCGCGCCTGGCGCCGGTCCTGAAGCGCTTACGCAGCCTGGACAACTTCGACGATGCGGTGCTGTTCCGGCAGGAAGTGGCCAACCTGTTCGCAGGCTTCGTGCGCAAACCCGCGCCGGAGGGGCGGCCACAGCTCGACCCCCTCACTGGTGCGCCCCTCGACCTCGACCGAGACGGCTTCACCCCCATGGTGGGGCTGGAGCCCGGCACGGTGCAGGAGCTGGGAGCAGGCGAGGAGATCGAGTTCTCTGACCCACCGGACGCGGGCAACAACTACCGCGACTTCATGCGGCAGCAACTGATGGCTGCTGCTGCTGGCACCGGCTTGCCGTACGAGTTGATGACTGGCGACATGCAGGGCGTGAACGACCGCGCGATCCGTGTGGTGCTGACCGAGTTCCGACGCCGGCTGGAGCAGCTCCAGTTCCAGGTCTACGTCCACCAGTTGTGCCGTCCTGTGCGGCAAGCCTGGTTGGACATGGCCGTCCTGGCCGGGGGGCTCGACCTGCCCGACTACTCGCTGCGTCGCCGCGAGTACTGTCGGACCCGCTGGGTGCCGCAAGGCTGGGCCTACATCCACCCGGTTCAAGATGTCCAGTCCCGGCAGATGGAAATCGCTGCCGGCTTCACCACGCGCAGCGAGACCTGCTTGCGCAACGGTACCGATGCCGAGGTGGTGGACGAAGAGAACGCCGCCGATCTCGCCCGGGCGCAGGCCCTGGGTATCAAGTACAGCACGTTGTCGGCGGTCGATGATGATCCCGACGAGAAGGAGAAGCCATGACCCCCTTGAAACCGCTCCGCATCTTCAACAAGGCGCCCGCGCCGCAACCGGAAAACGAGCAGCACTGGTACCGCATCAGCGCCGCGACCAAGGCTGATGGCGCTGCTGACACCGAGCCAGCGCCGATCGAGATCTACATCTATGGCGAGATCGGTGGTTGGGGCATCACCGCCAACCAGTTCCTCCGCGATCTGAAGGCGATTGATGACGGTGTCTCGCCGGTGCACGTGGCCTTCAACACCAACGGCGGCGACCTGTTCGAGGGTGTGGCCATCCATAACGCGCTGGCCCGCCTGGGCGAGCGCTGCACCGCCCGGATCGATGCCTTGGCGGCCAGCGCAGGTAGCGTTGCGGTGTGCGGCGCTCACCGGGTGGTGATGGCGTCGAACGCGATTCTCATGATTCACAACCCTTACACCTGGATCGAAGGTGACGCCGACGAGCTGCGTCGGGTGGCCGATGTGCTCGACCAGGCGTTCGAAGTGATCATCGCGGCTTACAAGGCCAAGTCGCCCGAGATTGACGAAGCCGAGCTGCGGCGCCTGGTCAACGATGAGAGCTGGCTCACGGCGCAAGAGGCCCTCGACCTCGGGCTGGTCGATGAGATCGGCAGCGGCGTGCAGGTGCGGGCCTGTCTGGGCAATGGCGCGGCCATGGCCCGGTACCAGAAAACCCCGCAGCCGTTGCTCGATCAGTTGGCTGGCAAGCCGCCGGCAGGTGATCCAGCAAAGCCGCCTGCGCCGACCAAGCCTGACGTCGCCGACTCCACGGCGCTGGCGCTGATGATCACCCAGGGCTGCGCCAAGGCCGGTATCGGCAATCTGGCTGAAACGTTGATCGCTTCGACCAAGCTGACTGACGCGACCACGGTGCAGGCCGCGCTGAAGAATGCCAAGGGCGTACACGATCTCTGTGTCGCCGCGCGGTTGCCCGAGCTGACCAAAGAGTACGTCGCTGCCGGCCTGGACGCTGACGCGGTGCGTGCTCGGCTGTTCGAGAAGATTGTCAGCTCCGGCAAGGGCTTCGAGATCAATAACTCGTTGCCGCCGGCCGACGACGATCAAGAGAAGGTGAAGGCGCAACTCCCTAATCCATCCAGCATCTGGGCTGCCCGCCGGCAGGCCGCCAACAAAGGAGCACGACCATGAGCAACATCCAACAGGAACCGGTCCACGCCGGTGAGTTCCTGCTTTCTGAGGGCGCGGGGAAGATCTCCCGCGAAGCCATCAACATCGCAGCCGGCCCGGCCCTGGTTGCTGGGCAGTTGCTCGGCCTGGTCACGGCAACTGGCGAGTTCGCCCCCTACGCTCCTGCGGCTGAAGACGGTACTGAAAACGCCGTTTGCATCCTTTTCGCCCCGCTCGGTGAGTCGGACATCTCGCGCCGGGGGCGCGCTGTCGTGCGGCTGGCCGAGGTCACCGAGGCGTTGCTGACGGGCGTCGATGCTGATGCCGAAAAGTCCCTGGCGAAGCAGTTCATCATCCTGCGCTGATCCGACCTTCTCTTTCTCCCAGCCCCGCCTTGTGCGGGGTTCTTACTTTCTGGAGTACCCCATGGCTGAGATTGCCATTTTTCAAGACGATGCCTTCAGCGTTGCGGCCCTGACCGCTGCCATCAACGAGCAGGAGTACGTGCCGGGCCGTCTGGCCGCCCTCGGCCTGTTCCGCGAGGAGGGCGTACCGACCCTGACCGTTCAGATCGAAAAGGACGGCGATACGCTGGCCTTGGTTCCTGCAGGTGAACGTGGGACCTCTGGCCTTGTGGTCGGCGGCAGCAAGCGCAAGCTGATCCCGTTCAACACCATCCACCTGCCGCAGCGCTTCTCGATCAAGGCCGACGAGATTCAGGGCATTCGTGCGTTTGGTACCACCACCGAGCTCCAGGCCGTTCAGGCCGTGGTGAACAAACGCCTGAGCAAGGTGCGCAGCCAGCTGGACGCCACCCATGAGTATCACCGCATGGGTGCTGTGAATGGTCAGGTGCTGGACGCCGACGGCACCTCGGTGCTGCTGGACATCTACAAAACCTTTGGTGTTTCCCGGCAGACGATGTCGATGGGCCTCAACGATCAGAACGCCAACGTCCAGGCCCAGTGCGTCGATGCGCTGGACATGCAGGAAGACGCGCTCGGCAACGTCACCACCACTGGTGCACGTGCCTTCTGCGGCAAGACGTTCTGGAAGAAGCTGATCGCTCACAATTCGGTGGTTGAGACCTACAAGGCCAGCGAGCAGGCCGCATCCCTGCGGGGTGACGGGCGTGCGTCGTTCGAATTTGGCGGCATCAGCTGGGAGCGCTATCGCGGCAAGGTAGGCGGCAAGGCCTACGTTGCCGACGACGAGGCCCGCCTGGTGCCCGAGGGCGTCTCAGATCTGTTCCTTTCGATCTACGCACCAGCGGACTACATCGAGACGGTTAACACCGAAGGCCTGCCGTACTACAGCAAGATCGAGGAGATGCCGTTCGGCAAAGGTGTCGACGGCGAGGCGCAATCCAACCCGCTGCACATCTGCACTCGTCCCCGTGCAGTAATCCGCCTGACGCTCTGATCATGGCCTTCCGGGACCTGATCGACAAAGTGGACGACACCGTGTTCGAAGTCCTGGGCGACACGGCGCGGATTGAGGGCCGTGAGGTGCTGGGGATGTTCTCGGCGCCCTGGCTGCAGCCGAAGCTCGGCCGCATCACCACGGCCCTGCGCGAACCGCACCTAGTCATCCGTGTGAAGGACAACGCCGGAGTCGAAACCCGGCAGCGGGTAGAAATCGACGTGCCGGCCGAGGATGGCGGCGGCGCGTACACGATTGCCAGCGTCGAGCCAGGCGGTGACGGGCTGGTGGCCCTGGTGCTGAGGAAATCGGTATGAGCGTCGGCAGCTATCACAAGGTGTCCTCCGGTACCGGGATGATCACCTTACAGGCGCTGCCCCAGCAGGTCGCACAGTTTGATGCGTTCGCGGCGCTGGCCCCCAAGGCCATCGCCAAAGCTCAGCGTCGAGCGATCAACAAGACCCTGCGCTGGCTGCGCACCCACGTGGGTAGGGCAGTCGCCGTGCAGGAGCGGATCGCCGTGGCCTCGGTTCGTCAGCGCCTGCGGGCCTATCCGGTGGGCGGTGACGGTCGCGGCAAGCTGTGGTTCGGCCTTGACCCAATCGCAGCAAGCCGCGCGGGTCGGCCCCGGCAAACCCGCAACGGGGTCTCGGTGGCAGGACGCCGCTACCAAGGGGCTTTCTACAAGGCGGTGTACGGGAGCAACCCCGATATCTGGATCCGCACGGCCAGCAAGCATTTCAAGGCAAGCGACTACCCGGCAAGCGAAGTGTCGGGGAAGGGCGGTGCCAGCTCGGGCTGGATCGCCGAGAACGGCAGCCGCTTCCCGCTGGCCAAGGCGATGATCTCGCTGGAAGACGTGAAGCCGCACTTCGAGTCGTGGACACAGAAGGCCCACCAGCGGCTGCTGGAGGTCATGAGGCAAGAGCTCAACTACGAGCTGCAGAAACTGTTGGGGAGGGTTGGTAATGGCTGAGGATCCGATCCCACTTGATCGCTTGTACGCCGCGATCGAGACGCACATCGCCGAGGCGCTGCCTGCATTGGAATACGTCGGCACCATGCCTGACCGGCTTGATCGGATTGCGATCCCCGCAGTGGTGATTGAGTTGGTCGAGTGGGAGCCGGGGCCGGACCCTGGTACTGGCGAGGTTGGGGTGGAGGCGCGCTTCGAGGCGCGCGTTATTGTCGCGGGGGAGGAAGACTTTAGCCTCCGTATCGCCGCGTTCTCGGCGGCTCAGTTGACCGTGTTGCTGCGTATACAGACATGGGGCATCGAGGTCGAGCCGGCCAAGTTCGTCCGAGCAGCACAGGACTGGACGCGGCCTGAGTTGGACGGTTACGCGGTCTGGGTGGTGGAGTGGACCCAGATCATCTACCTGGGCGAGGAAGAGTGGCCATGGCCCAGGCAGCCACCGGGCACACTGGTGCTGAAGGTCGGCCCGTACGCTGAGCCCGTCAGCCCGGAGGAACTGTCATGAGTTACGCATCAGCCATGCACGACCGGATGCTGGCCAGCCTGGTGATCCCCTGCCGGGTGGTCGCCGTCGACCTTGTCGCCGCGATGGTGCGGGTGTCGGACGGCAGCGGCTGGACCAGCGCCTGGGTCCGCTGGCACAGCCAGGCCGCCGGCAAGGCGCGCCACTGGCGGGCGCCGAGCCTGGAAGAGCAGGGCTTGCTGATCAGTCCCAGCGGCGAGCCTGCGCAGGGCACTTTCGTGCCAGGGCTGTACGGCAACGCCGGCCCGGCGCCGGACAACCGCGGCCATGTCGAGGTCTGGCGTTTCGACGACGGTGGCTCCCTGGTCTACGACTGGCAGGCCAAGACCTACACGATCGAGCTGCCCAGCGGCACGGTCACGGTCAAGGTCGGGGCCTCCCAGGCGGTGCTGACGGACGACGCCATCACGGCCCAGTCCTCGAGCATCACCGCTCAGGGTGACACGATCACGCTGACCGGCGCGGTCACGATCAACGGAGCACTGATGGTCACGGGTGACATCAACGGCGGGGGCCGGATCATCGACACCGCCGGCAACACGGCAAACCACAAACACTGACCACAGCCCGCCTAGTGCGGGCTTTTTCATGCCTGGAGGAAAGCATGGCCAGAACACAGAAAGAGCCTGAAGAGGGCAGCGAAGCGGCGCCGGTACCGCACGGACCGGTGACTTTCATCGATCAGGAGTACACCCGCCGCAAGTTGATCCTGCCCGACTGGGTGGAGCTTGAAGTGGTGCAGGGCCAGGTCACGATCAGCGGCGAGGACGCGGTGGGCCTGGCCTACATGCGCAACCGGTCCGACTTCAGGGAAGCCTGACCGTGATCGGCATGGATCGTCGAACGGGCCAGCCGGTCGCCGGCCTGGGGCACCTGCGGCAGTCAATCGAGGACATCCTCACTACCACGGTAGGCAGCCGCCGGATGCGCCCTGAGTACGGTTGCCAGTTGCGCCGCTACGTCGACCTGCCGGTGAACGAGGGCTGGAAGAGTGCGGTGCAGGCCGAGGTTGCCCGTGCCCTGGGCCGATGGGAACCGCGGCTGCAGCTGGAGCGGGTGCGGGTGCTTGCGGTCATTGACGGCAAGATCGACCTGCAACTGACCGGTACGTACCTGGGCGACAGCGCAGTCTTGGAGGTGAGTGCATGAGCGTAGTGGATCTGTCGCAGCTCCCGGCGCCGCAGGTGCTGGAGAGCATTGATTTCGAAGGGGTGTACGGCGAAGAGCTGCAACGCTTTCGCCAGTACATGGGGGACAAATGGGATGCGCTGCTCGAGAGTGACCCGATCACCAAGCTCCTCGAGCTGGGTGCCTACCGTCGAATGCAGAACCGGGCGCGGGTCAACGACGCGGCCAAGGCCTTGATGCTGGCCTATGCACGCGGCGCGGACCTGGACCAGCTGGCCGCCAATGTGAACCTGCAGCGGCTGGTGGTGCAGGCCGAGGACATGAATGCGGTGCCTCCGGTCGAGCGCGTGCTCGAGGCAGACGATGCGCTGCGTGAGCGCGTGCAGCTGGTCTATGAGGGGCTGACTACTGCCGGCCCGCGTAACAGCTACATCCTGCATGCGCGCAATGCCTCCGGCCGGGTGGCGGACGCGACAGCCGAGAGCCCGGCCCCGGCCGAGGTGGTGGTCACGGTGCTGGATCTGGAGGGCACAGGCCACGCCCCGCCGGAACTACTGGAGACGGTACGTGCACACCTGAGCGATGATGACGTGCGCCCGGTGGCCGATCGGCTCACGGTCCAGCCCGCCGAGATCCTGCCGTACCGCGTCGAGGCCCTGTTATACAAGGCCGGTACGGGGCCGGAGAACGAAGCCATCCTGGCGTCATGCAAGGCTCGGCTGCAGGCCTGGGTAAATCCCCGGCGTCGGTTGGGCCTGGAGGTCTCGCGGTCCGGGATCGATGCCCAGTTGCACATTGACGGAGTGAGTCGCGTGGAGCTGGTGGGGTGGACGGACATTCGCCCTACCAAGGAACAGGCGGCGTGGTGCGAGGCGATCGACGTGGCATGGGGTGGCTGACATGAAAAGTCTGCTCCCCGTGAACAGCACCCAGCTGGAACGCGCTGTCGAGGTCGCCACGGACGAGCTGACCGACATCCCCCTGCGGACCCTGTACAACCCCGACACCTGCCCGGCGCACCTGCTGTACCAGCTGGCCTGGGCGTGGTCGGTGGACCGCTGGGACGACACCTGGTCGGAGGCGGTCAAGCGGTCGGTGATCCGCTCCGCGTTCTTCGTGCATGCGCACAAGGGCACGATCGGCGCGCTTCGCCGGGTGGTCGAGCCGTTCGGCTATCTGATCGAGGTCAGCGAGTGGTGGCAGCAGTGGCCGCTGGGCAGGCCGGGCACTTTCGGTTTGAAGATAGGCGTCTCGGACGGAGGCATCGACGAGGAGACCTACCGAGAGCTGGCCTCGCTGCTGGATGACGCGCGCCCGGTAAGCCGGCACCTCACTGCACTGCAGATCAGCCTTGAAACCAGTGGTGCTTTCTACTTGGCGGGGGCGCTGAGCGAAGGCGACGTACTGGACATCTATCCGCCCGTGCAGCGCGACATTGTCGTCACCGGTGCCATCGGGCGCGGTGGCCGTGAACATACAATCGACACCCTGGACATTGCTCATGGTTGACCAGAACTCACAGTTTTACGCCATCCTCACCAACGTGGGGGCGGCGAAACAGGCCAACGCGGATGCCTTGGGCATCCCGTGGAAAATCACCCAGATGGGCGTGGGTGATGCCAATGGCACCGACCCCACTCCCAATGCCACACAGACGAGCCTGATCAGTGAATGGCGCCGTGCGCCGCTGAACCTGCTGAAGGTGGACGATAAGAACAGCGCGATCATCATTGCCGAGCAGGTCATTCCCGCCGATGTAGGCGGAAAGTGGATACGCGAGATTGCGCTGTACGACGCTGACGGTGACATGGTCGCTGTCGCAAACTGCGCGCCGACCTACAAACCGCTGCTCAGCCAAGGCTCAGGGCGAACTCAGGTTGTCCGCATGAACCTGATTGTCAGCAGCTCCAGTAACGTGCAACTCAAGATCGATCCGGCGGTGGTGCTGGCCACTCGAGAATATGTCGACGCCGCGATATTGAGCGTGTTGCCCAAGAACAAGGTGGCAGGTTCTTACACAAAGGTAACGATTGATGAGCGCGGCATCGTTCAGCAGGGGGCGAATCCAACGACGCTGAGCGGCTACGGCATTTTGGACGCTTACACGCAGACCCAAACAGACGCAAAGCTGGCGCTGAAAATGTCAAAGGGCGCCGGCGGCCTGCTGGGCGACGCGCCAGTCGTTGCGGGGGCTCTCACTGACCTGACGGACACCCAGTTCGTCTCTGTGACGAATGGCACCACGGACAAGCCCGCAGCGATCGGCTACGGCGCCGGCTTCTATATCAAGTATCCGGGCGACAGGTATTCGTTCCAGATGCTCGCGGGCATGATTGATGAGTGGTATGGGGTTCGGCGCGTCGCGGCCAATGGTGCCGGTACCTGGCGGGAGTTGTGGCATGACGGAAACTTCACCCCGGCGCTCAAGGCCAACTTGGCGGGTGCTGCGTTCACCGGGCCTGTTCGGGTGCCGGACGTCGTGGCCGGTAACTCCAGCGATCTGGCCGCTAATACGAAGTTCGTTATGGAGGCTGTCGCAAAACTGGTCGCGTCGTCGCCGGCAGCGCTGGATACCCTGAGGGAGCTGGCCGCCGCGCTCGGTGATGATCCTAACTTCGCAGCGACTATGGCCAATGCGCTTGCAGGAAAGGCCGCAAAGTCGACCACGCTGGCCGGTTACGGCATTACTGATGCGTTTCCGAAGTCCGAGACCTTCAGCCGGACGGATATTCAGTATCTGATCACGCAGGCTGTCGGTGCTCTGCTCCCCAAGCGTGGGTTTACTGCGAACGACTTTATCCGCATACCCGATGTGCCTGGCGGTTTGATCATCCAGTTTGGGGCGACGCTAGTGGGGCCGGACGCAGCGGTGGACGTGACACTGCCGCTGGCGTTCAACGTGGGTCTCGGGGCTCTCGCGGGCGTAGCGGCTAGCGCCGCGACAATCCAGGGCAACACCACTGCATACGCAACCCTTTTATCAAACCAGCTGCTGCGCGTGACGCAAGACATAAACACGACGAGCGGCGGCGTGAATCAAACTATCAACTGGTGGGCATGGGGTTACTGATGGGCATTCAAGATCTAACAGTCGAGTCGCCTGCAATCACCTGGCTCTACAGCTTCGCAGAGCCCGGCTGGTACTCGCCCGAATACAACTTCATCATTCCTGATGACGCTGTGGCAGTGCCAGAGGCCCAAGCAATCATGCTCAAGAATGGGCTTGCTGCCGGCAAGGTGGTGGTCAAGGGTGATGACGGAATGCCGGTGCTGGGAGATCCGCCACCGCCCACGGGTGAAGCACTTGCCGAGACCGAGCGGCGTTGGCGTGATCGCCAATTGTTGGCAACTGACCCGCTAGTGACGCGACACCGTGATGAGCTGGAGCTCGTGCAGCCCTGCACGCTGTCTGCTGAAGATTATCTGGCGTTGCAGCACTACCGTGCCGCGCTTCGGCAGTGGCCGGAAAGCCAGGCGTTTCCCGGCGTTGCCAAGCGGCCGAGCGCGCCGCCCTGGCTCGATGACCTGCTGACCTGAAGTCCCGCATTGCTGGGGCTTTTTCTTTCCTGATGTAAATCCTTGAGGCCCCGCACTGTCGGGGCCTTCGCATTTCTGGAGGCTTCACATGAGTGGCTTTTTCCACGGTGTTACCGTAACGAACGTCGATACGGGCGCGCGTACCATCGCGCTGCCGTCTTCCTCGATCATCGGCCTGGTCGACACTTTCACCCCCGGCCCCGATGGCACGGCCAAAGCGAATGACCTGGTGATGATCACCAGCGAGCGTGAGGCGGTCGCCGCATTCGGCGAAGGCGCGGCGATCACCAAAGCCTGCCGCGCTATCTACACCCGTGCCAAGGCGGTCATCGTCGCCTGTGGTGTGGCAAAGCTTGAAGACACCGCTGAGCAGACCTCGGCGATCATCGGCGGGACCAAGGCGGGCGGCCAGCGCACTGGCCTGCAGGCGTTGCTCGACGGCAAGAGCCGGTTCAACGCACAGCCGCGGCTGCTGGTGACACCCAAGCACAGCGCGACCCAGGCGGTCGGTAGTGCTTTGGTGGCCCTAGCCGACAAGCTGCGCGGTATCGCCATTCTCGACGGGCCGAACACCACTGACGAAGCGGCTGTCGCGTATGCCGGCGAGTTTGGTGCCAAGCGTGCGTTCCTGGTCGATCCGGGCGTGCGGTTCTGGGATACCGACGCGAGCGCCACGGTGGACGCACCCAGCTCGGCCTGGGTGGCCGGCCTGTTCGCCTGGACCGACCGCGAGTATGGGTTCTGGGCCTCGCCGTCGAACAAGGAGTTCGTCGGCATCACCGGTACGTCGCGGCCCATCGAGTTCCTCGACGGCGACGAGACCTGCCGCGCCAACCTGCTGAACAACGCCAATATCGCCACCATCATTCGCGACGACGGCTACCGGCTGTGGGGCAACCGTACGCTGTCGAGCGATCCGAAATGGGCCTTCGTCACCCGCGTGCGCACCATGGACATCGTCATGGACGCGATCCTCTACGGCCACAAGTGGGCCGTGGACCGCTCGATCACGGCTACCTACGTCAAGGACGTCACCGAGGGCCTGCAGGCGTTCATGCGCGACCTGAAGAATCAGGGCGCAATCATCAACTTCGAGGTGTTCGCCGACCCCGAACTGAACACTGCCAGCCAGCTGGAGCAGGGCAAGGTGTACTGGAACATCCGCTTCACCGATGTCCCGCCTGCCGAAAACCCCAACTTCCGCGTCGAGGTCACCAACCAGTGGCTGACCGAAGTTCTCGACGCCAACGCATAAGGAGCGACCCCCATGGCGATGATTCCCGAAACACTGGCCAACCTAAACCTGTTCGTCGATGGCGTCAGCTTCCAGGGCGATGTGCCCAGCCTGACCCTGCCCAAGCTCACCCTGAAAATGGAGGAGCACCGCCCGGGCGGTATGGACATGCCTGTCGAGATGGAACAGGGCATGGAGAAACAAGAGGCTGCCTTCACCACCACCGGCGTACGGCGCGAGTCGTTGAAGTTCTTTGGCCTGGCCGATGGCACCGCCTTCAACGGCACGTTCCGCGGCGCCTTCAAGGGCCTCAAGGGCAAGGTCACCCCGGTGATCGTTACCCTGCGCGGCGCGTTGAAGGAGGTCGACATGGGCGACTGGAAGGCGGGCGACAAGGCTGAGATCAAGCACAACGTTGCGGTGACCTACTACAAGCTCGAGGTCGACGGGCGCCTGATTTACGAGATCGATGCCCTGGGCATGAAGCGCGTGATCGACGGCGTCGACCAGCTCGCCCAGCAACGCCAGGCCCTGGGCCTTTAACGTACTCACCGATAAGGACAACACCTCATGAGCAAGAAGATCCCCGCTTACCTGCAGCTTGAAACCGACCGCGTCATCGTCACCTTGAGCAGGCCCGCGGAGTGCAATGGCGTGCAGGTGGACAAGCTGAACCTGCGGGCGCCGACGGTGCGCGACATTCGTGCTGCACAGCAGCTCACCAATGGTGATGATGAACAACGCGAACTGAACCTGTTCGCCTCGCTGGCCGAGGTCGGCCTGAAGGACCTCGAAGGCCTGACCCTGAAGGACTACAGCCGTTTGCAGGCCGGCTATTTTCGCCTGGTGCAAGACGACGAGCTTTGACCCGCGATCTCAGAAGCAGCTGGCCAAGCGGCTGGCGAAGGAGTTGGGTTTCTCGGCGGCAGAGATCTCTGCGATGCCCTGGATGGACATCGTCTGGTGGCTCACGGATTGAGCCTGCAGGAGGGTAGCGCATGGCAAAGCTGGCGATCGCGCTGGAAATCGGCGGGGCTGTTGCCGCATCGCTTGGTTCGGCATTCGGTACCGCCAAGGGTCATATCAAGAAGCTCGAGGAGAGCGGCAGCCGCGCGAAGGTGTTGAAGAACACCATCGGTGAAACGATCAAGCTCCGGGAGGAATGGAAGAAGGCGCACGACAGCGGCGCGGCGGCGGCCTCCCGGTTGCTGCGGCGCCTGGAGGGCAATCTCGATGCGCTGAAGAAACAGGGCGTCGAGGTCGGCCGGCTGTCCAAGGAGTACCAGCGACTCGGGCGTGAAGCGAAAGCTGCAGATCTGCAGCAGAAAGGCCGGCAACAGATCGATGCGGGCAAGTCGTCGCTCAAGTCCAACATCGGTGCCACTGTAGTTGGCGCCGGTCTGGCGGCGATCCCGACGAAGATCAGTGCGGACTATCAAGCGATCATCCGTGACATCGCGATCAAGTCGGACATCGTCAACAAGCCGCAAGAGGCCCAGCTCAGTCGGGCGGTAATCGATACTGCGCGCGATACCGGGATGTCGCGCAACGACGTGGCGGACCTGATCAACCAGCTGGTCGGCGCCGGTATGGAGGTGGACAAGGCCATGGCCTATGCGCCGACGGCGGCGAAATTCGCCGTCGGCCAAGGCTCCTCGGGCGTCGACACGGCGGCGATGATCCAGGCGCTGCAGCAGAACGCCAAGATCACCGATCCCAAGGTCATGCAGCAGGCGTTGGAGGCCATCGCGTATCAGGGGCAGGCGGGCAGCTTCGAGGCGTCCGACATGGCCAAGTGGTTCCCGCAACTGTTGGCCGGGATGGAGAAGAACGGCGTCACCGGGCTGGATGCGGTCACTTCACTGGGCTCGATGCTGCAGGTGCAGATGAAGACCGCTGGCAGCGCCGATGAGGCGGCGAACAACTTTAAGAACTGGATTGAGAAGATCGGTGCCGGTGATATCCAGAAGAACTATGCAAAGGCCGGGATTGACTACCAGAAGTCGCTGAACACCGGGCTGCAAAAGGGCATGAACGTCATTGAGGCGTCCATGGGCCTGGCCATGCAGTACGTCGAGAAGACCGACCCGAAGAAGGCCCAGGCGATGAAGGACGCCCAGGCCAACATCGACAAGGAGGCTAACCCGGAGAAGGTCAAGGCGTCGCTCGAGGCGCTGGAAAGAAGCCTGCGTACCGGTGATGTGTTCGCCGACATGCAGGTCAAGGCAGCGCTCACGGCCTACGCGCAGAACCGGGGGCTGTACAACACCCTCAAGGCCGATTCGGCTGATGCGAAAAAGGTAGGGGGCATCCTCGACAAGAACCTGGCCGAGCGTCGAGAAACGTCCAAGCAGCAGTGGAGCGAGTTGGGCCAGGCCGTGGATGACTCGATGCGCAGCATTGGCGATGCGATCCGCCCGGCCACTGATCTTCTCGCCACAGGGCTGACCAAGGTCGCTCATGGCATCACCTATCTGTCGGACAAGCTGCCTGGGCTGGTGTTGGGCGTCTCGGGCATCGCTGCGGCGGTGATGGCGTTCCTCACGGCACGCAGTGCGATCAAGGTTGGGCGTGGGGTGATCAACCTCGCACGGGGCCGCAGGATGGGGCGTGGCGCCGGTGGTGAGGGAGAGCTGTCGGAGACGGGCAACCCGATGGTCGATGCAGGCCTCGGCGCCTTAGGCAAGGTGTTCGGTGCGGGTGCTGCGAACGATGATCGTGGCGGCCTCGGGAGCGAGCCGCAGCGTGTATTTGTCGTCAACGCCAAGGACCTTGGCGGGTTTGGCTCATCGGTCGACGCGGGTGAACCAGGTGGTCGACGGCGTCGCCGGCAGCGCAGGGGCCGGGGCGGGGCTACACCGCGTCGGTCTGCTCCCACGGGGGCTGTCGGCCGAGTCGCTCGAGCCGGGGCTGCGACAGGTGCGGCGGCCGCAGGCGCTGCGACGGCTGCAGCCGAGGTCGGTCGGATAGGCCGGGTGATGGGCGCAGTCGGCAAGGTGTCGAAGGTGGTCGGCAAACTCCCAGGCGGGAAGGTGCTCGATGCGGGCATGACCGTGGTCGAGACGGCCATGAACGCGAAAACCCAGGACGAGAAAGCCGAGGGCTACGGCAGCGCGGCGGGCGGGTTGGCCGGCGCGCTGGCGGGCGGTGCTGCAGGTGCGGCGCTCGGTTCTGTTGTGCCCGTGTTGGGCACGGCGATTGGTGGTGCTATCGGGGCCGCGATCGGCGGCCTTGGCGGTGAGGGCCTGGGCGGCTGGCTGGGCAAGAAACTGTTCGGCGAGGACGAGCAGGTGGCGAAGGCGGACAAGGATAAGTCGGTCCCTGGTGATGTGGCTCGGTCGATCGCCGCCGCAGCACCCGCTCCCACGGCGCCCGTCGTGGCCCAGGCGCTCGAGCAGGCCAAGCCGAAAGCGGACCCGCCCAAGGTCGACCAGCAGTTCTCCTACATGCCCAACATGCCGATCACCGTTCAAGGCGACGTCAAGGATCCGCAGCAGGTGTTTCGCTCGCTCGAGGGGATGATCCGCAACAGCTGGGAGACCTGGTCACGGGAAAGCCTTGCGCGACAGGCTTCTGGTCAGCTCTTCGATCAACCACATGTCTAAGGAGGTGCCATGGCCTATATGGCGTCCATGCAGTCGACGCTGTCGTCGTTGATTGCGGCGGGGGAGGCTGGCCGCACCAGCCTCGACGGTATGCTGGGACCGCTGACCGGTGCCGTCGGCGATATGACCGGAGCCGCCTCGGAGCTGGAGAGCCTGCCAGTCCTTGGCCCGGCCCTCGGCCAGAAGCTGCAGCGCACGATGCGAGCCATCAATGCGGCCCAGTCCACGGTGGGGCAGGTGGCATCAACCTACAGCCAGGTGGTCAGCGGAGCGGCAGGGGTGCAAGACCGCATCGGCTCGCTGAAGGAACAGGCCGGCAGGGCATCAGCGGCGATCAGCCGCATTGCTGGGCAGGCAAGCCCTACGCTGGCCAACATTCTGCCGACCAGTGCGCTTGCGCCGCTGGCCACGCCGGCAGCCGAGGCAATCAAACCATTCCCACACCTGCTGATCCTGCAGCCGCTCGACGCCAAGCTGCAGCCGTATTACTTCAACCTGGATACCGCAGCCTTTGACGAGCTCCGCCGGCAGACGTCGGCGCGTTGGGCCGGCCAAGAGCGCCTCACGCGGGATATTGCGCAGCAGGCGGTCGGGCAGGGCGAGGACAAGATCACGCTCAAGGGAGTGATCTTCACCAGCAGGGGCGGGATCAAGCAGCTGGATGCGCTGCGCACAATCGTCCGCCGGCTACAGCCGGTCAGCCTGGTGACCGGTTACGGCGACGTGCTGGGCACCTGGTGCTTGACCAACTTGGACGAAGAGCAGGGCGCGCTGCTGGCCGGCGGCATCCCGCGCAAGCAGGGTTTCTCACTGGAGTTTGTGAAGTATGGCAACGACATGCAGAACGTCTGACGGGGATCTGCTGGACACGCTGTGCTACCAGCATTACGGCCACCTCAACGGCACCGTCGAACTGGTGCTGCAGGAGAACCCTGGGTTGGCGGATGAGCCGCAGCCCTACCGCGCCGGGGTCATCATCGTGCTGCCCGAGCTGGCAGCGCCGTCGATCGAGACAATCGAGCTGTGGGGGTGACCCACCGCCACACACCGAGCCCCGCCCAGTGCGGGGCTCTTTCATTCTGGAGTGCCTATGCAACCCACTTTCCGCATCGTCGCTGATGGCAGGGACATCACGATGCTGATCAACGACCGGCTGATCCTGCTGAGAACCACCGACAAGCCCGGCATGGACTCCGACGAGTTCGAGCTGCGGATCGATGACCGCGACGCGGCGGTGGCTTTGCCTGCCAGGGGCGCCCGGATCGAGGTCCACCTAGGCTACATTGGCCAGCCGCTGGCTCGTCTGGGCCGCTACACCGTCGACGAGATCGAGGTCTCGGCGCCGCCACGCACCATGGTGATCCGCGGCAAGGCCAGCGACATGCGCGGCACCGGCAAGACCACGCGCAGTGGCAGTTGGGAAGGCGTGCCCCTGTCGCAGATCGTCCGCGACATCGCCGCCCGCAACGGCTGGACACCGGTCTGTCCGGTGCAGACGAAGGTCGATCGCGTCGACCAGCGCAAAGAATCCGACTTCAACTTCATCACCCGCCTGGCCAAGCAGTACGACTGCACGGCGAAAGTGGCCGACGGAAAGCTGCTGGTCATGCCCCGTGAAGCCAGCCTGAGTGCCAGCGGCAAGGCCTTTGGCACGGTCACAATCACCCCGGCAGATGTGAGCCGGTGGCAGTTCCGGCTCGGCGATCGCAACGCGCAGGCGGCCGTGAAGACCACGCACCAGGACAAGAAGACTGGAGAACTGGCCGTCATCGAGCTGAGCAACGACGACGCCCCCTCCGGCCTGCCGGGCGTGCACACCGATCGCCACATCTATCCGAACAAGTCGGCAGCCCTGCAGGCTGCCAAAGCCAAGCTCGCGGCATTCAACCGCAGCACGGCCGGCGTGCGCCTGCAGATGGCCGGACGAACCGATCTGTTCGCTGAACGGGTGATCAATGCCAAGGGCTTCAAGGATGGGCTGGACGGGCAGTACCTGGTCGACAGCGTCGAGCAGACGTTCGATGCCTCTGGCTGGTCGACCGCGGTGGAGTGCAACGGCGGCAAGAAGGGCAAGGCCAAGGCCAAAGGCAAGGGCAAGAAAAAGAAATCCGACCAGCCACTGAAGGTGGTCGCGGTCAACCCGGCCTGAGCGGCCACAACAGGAGATTCAAGATGACAGTCACCCTCAAGCAGCTGCAGCAGATCCTCCCCAACGCCGGCACTCAAGCCGGCGTTTTTCTTCCTGTCTTGAATGCGGCGATGGTGAAGTGGGGCATTGTCACCCCGTTGCGCAAGCGTGCGTGGCTCGCCCAGGTCGGCCATGAGTCGGGCCAGCTGCGCTACGTTCGCGAGCTGGGCGGCGATCAGTACCTGTCGAAGTACGACACCGGCAAGCTCGCCGCCCGACTGGGCAACACGCCCGAGGCCGACGGCGACGGCCAAAAGTACTGTGGCCGTGGCCTGATTCAGATCACCGGGCGCGCCAACTACAAGCGATGTGGCGAGGCGCTGGGCCTGGACCTATTGGCCCACCCCGAACTCCTCGAGCGCCCTGAGCATGCCGCAGACTCGGCCGGGTGGTTCTGGCACCAGGCGGGGCTTAACTCGCTGGCCGACAAGGGGCCGTCGGCGTTCGAAGCCATCACGCGACGCATCAACGGCGGGCTCAACGGGCAGGCTGATCGCTTGGAGATCTACGAGCGTGCCGAGGAGGTGCTGATCTGATGGGCCTGGAATCGCGGCTTGCGCTGCTGGCTCTGGTGTTCGGGGCCGTGGTCGGCGGACGGCTTGCTTGGTTGTGGCAGGCCAACGAGCTGGCCACGCAGGCGGCGGGCTATGAGCAGCAGCTTGCGGCAAAGGACCTGGAGCATAGCCGAGAGCGGGAGGTGGTTGCGGTGGCAGCGCTCGACCAGCTCGAGCAGCTGCAGGTAGCAAGGCGTGCCCTGGAGGATCGCCTGCAGGCCCAAGACAAAACCCACTGGAAGGAGATGAACGATGCTCAACAAGCTCAGGCTCGCCTGCGCGACCGGCTTGCTACTGCTGATCTGCGGTTGTCAGTCCTGGTCGACGCCGGATCCGTTGCCGCCCAGGGTTGTGGCAGTGGGGGGCGAGCGCCCGCCGGCACCGGAGGAGTGGTGGATGGAGCCTTACGCGCCCAACTTGACCCAGCGCATGCTCGACGAATTATCGCCATCACCGGCGAAGGCGATCGAGGACTGATCGCGCTGAAGGCCTGTCAGGCCTACGTGCGCGAAGTCACGAAGTAGTAAAGAGGCGGGCCGGGTGGATGCGCCAACATCCAGCCCGGCCCGCCGAACCCGCAGACCCTTCCTGCAAGTCCAGCCGTGGCCCCTGCCTTGTGCACAAAGCGCGGCGAGCCTAACACCTGTTTATCCATACAGTAAAGACTTGCAATCAATGACCTCTCCAATCATTCCCTGGATGGGCGGCAAGCGCCGCCTGGCCGACCGCTTGATCCCACTCTTTCCCCCTCATGAATGCTATGTCGAAGTCTTCGCCGGCGGTGCCGCGTTGTACTTCATGCGTCCCCAGGCCGCTCCGGTGGAGGTGCTCAACGACCTCAACGGCGACCTGGTGACGCTCTACCGGGTAGTGCAGAACCACCTCGAGGAGTTCGTCCGCCAATTCAAGTGGGCGCTCAGTTCGCGCCAGATCTTCGAGTGGCAGAAGATGACCCGCCCTGAGACGCTGACCGACATCCAGCGTGCAGCCCGTTTCTTCTACCTGCAGCAGCACGCCTTCGGCGGCAAGGTCACCGGGCAGACGTTCGGTACCGCCACCACGGGACCTGCCATCAACCTGCTGCGCATCGAGGAGAATCTCTCGGCCGCATGGCAGCGCCTGGCCGGCACCTATGTCGAGAACCTGTCCTGGCTCGATTGCGCCGAGCGCTACGATCGAGCGCACACGTTCTTCTACATGGACCCGCCTTACTGGCAGACCGCCGGCTACGGCGTCGACTTCCCGTTCGAGGAGTACGAGCGCATGGCCGACTTCATGCGGCGTTGCAAGGGTAGGGTGATGGTCAGCATCAACGATCACCCGGACATCCGGCGAGCCTTCGACGGTTTCCGCTTCGAGTGCCTGGACATCCGCTACAGCAACACCAACCAGCGGCAGGGCAAGGCCGATGTCACTGGTGAGCTGGTGATCATGAACTGGGAGCCGGAACGGTTGGGACAGCTGTTCTGAGGCCTGCGCGTATCTCTGGCTGGCACTTTATACTGCCCTAATCTAAACATCAGGGCAGTGTCGTGAAGCGAACCATCGAAGGAATGATCCAGGCAGGTGAGCCGCTGATGAATGTGGCTCTTGAGGACATGCGCGCTTACCACAGGGCGCAGGACTCGGGAGCGCCGGCAGAGGAGGTTGAGCGCCTGCGATTGATAGCAGAGTCCTCATTTAAGGCGGTCTCCGACTACCAGTTGTATGCGCTTGGCCATCAAGCCCTGATTCGTCACTGAGCCGGCTCGATTAGAGCTGGCCCCTGGTTCCGCACGTTGCCCACGGCAGTTCCTACGCGGTACCACTCGAAGGCCTCGGCCGGCTCGCCCAGGTTGAGCACCAGCTGTTCAGCGTGCTCGCTGGGCATGCCGGCCGCAACCCATTCGATAGCCAGATCGGGCGACAGTACGACTGGTCGCCGATCATGCATGTCGACCATCCCGCCCTGTGCGTCGGCGGTGATGATGACGAACCCATCGTGCTCGTTGCCTGCGAACTGACCTATGGAAGCGCATAGGGCAGGGCGTCCATCTCGTCGGTGGATGAAGTAGGGTTGCTTTTTCGGTCCTCCTTCATCCACCCATTCATACCAGCCGTCCACCGGTACGATTGCCCGGTGCGGCCAGATCGCGCGGAAGAACGGGCCGTGCGCCACCTTTTCGACCCTGGCGTTGATCGGCGCCGCCCGGTCGGCCGCCCAGTGCGGCCGCCACCCCCACCGCACCAGGTCCGCGCGCGGGCCTGCGTCATCTACTCGAAGCACCGCCACATTCGTCGTTGGCGCGACGTTGTACCGGCCAAGAGGCTGGTCGCTGACGTTGTTTCGCCAGACCTCCGGCATGCTCAGAGTGTCAACGAAGTCATGGATGCCGCTGTACTGACTTAGCCTCCCGCACATAAACCACCTCGCTCGTTTGTCGGCTGCCTCGCGTCCGCGCATTGACGTAGGAACGGTCTAACAGTTTACTGTATGAATATACAGATATTCATTTGAGTTGATCTGCCATGACCATCACCTTCCTGGGCGCGCCGACGGGCGGCCCTACGCGGCTGCCGGTGTACTCGTTCCGTGTGCCGGCCGGATTCCCTTCGCCAGCGGCGGATCACTTGGAGCGCCATATCTCCCTCGACGAGCTTTTCGACCTGCGTGCTCCTCACGTGTACTTGGTGCATGTGGAGGGCGACAGCATGCAGGGCGCCGGCATTTTCTCGGGCGACCTTCTCATCGTAGACCGCAGCAAGGAGGCTGAGCACGGCGACATCGTGATCGCCGCGATCAACGCCGAGCCCGTCTGCAAGCGCCTGTACCGGCGCGATGGCGTGCTGATCCTTCAGTCGGAGAATCCCGCCTACCCACCGCGGCACGTCATGGAAGGCGACGACCTGCTCATCTGGGGTGTGGTTCGCTACAGCGTGCGCGATCATGCCCAGTGACCAGGTGTTCGCGCTGATCGACTGCAACTCGTTCTACGCGAGCTGCGAGCGCGTGTTCCGGCCCGATCTGGCCAAGACGCCCATCGTGGTGCTGAGCAACAATGACGGCTGTGTGATCGCCAGGTCATACGACGCCAAGCCCTACGTGAAGATGGGCGAGCCCTATTTCCAGGCCAAGGAGAAGCTGCGCCGGCATGGCATCGTGGCGTTCTCGTCAAACTATGCGCTGTATGGCGACATGAGCGAGCGGGTCATGTCGTTGATCGAGTCGATGGTGCCTGCGGCTGAGGTCTACTCGATCGACGAATGTTTCGCTGACCTCACGGGCGTGCAGGGGAGCCTGACCCAGTTCGGTCGAGATATGCGCGCCAAGGTGTTGCGCTGTACCGGCATCCCAGTGGGTGTGGGGATTGCCCGCACCAAGACCCTGGCAAAGCTCGCCAACCACACGGCCAAGCGCCTGCAGGTGCATACGGGCGGGGTGGTCGATATCACTGACGATTTCAAGCGCGATTGGGTACTGCGCAATACTGAGGTGAAAGAGGTTTGGGGTATTGGCCGACGGATGACGGCGCACCTCGAGGCGATGGGCATCCGCATGGCTATGGACCTGGCGAAGGCAGACCCACGGATGCTGCGCGACAAGTTCAGCGTGGTGGTGGAGAAGACCGCGCGCGAGCTCGCCGGTACACCTTGCCTCGAGCTGGATGAGGCTGACCCACCGAAGCAGGAGATCTGCTGCAGCCGAATGTTTGGCAAGCGGCTGACGGAGCTGGCACCGATCAAGCAAGCGGTGGCCACCTACACGGCGCGTGCGGCTGAGAAGCTGCGTACCCAGGGCTCGGTATGCAAGCGCATGCGAGTGTCGATCCGCACCGGCATGTTCAACCCCAACGAGCCGCGCCTTGCTAAGGGGGCCTTGGTCGACCTGCCTTATCCCACCAATGACACTTTGCTGTTGATCGGGGCGGCAACTGAGGCTGTGGAGCGGATCTACCAGGCCGGCCACCGGTACAGCAAGGCCGAGGTGCTGCTACTGGATCTGCGGCAGCCTGGCGAGTTCACGGATGATCTGTTTATGCCCTCGCAGCCGACGACGTGTAATCGCTTGATGTCGGTGTTGGATGATATCAATGACCGGTATGGCAGAGGCACGTTGCGGGCTGGAAGCGTCCCTCACACCCCCGATTGGGGGATGCGTCGTGAGATGATCAGTCAGTCTTACACCACAAGGCTCGACCAGTTATGGACTATCTATGCGCAGTGAGCTGGCCCGTCGATGCCGTTTAGATCGATTATTTTAAGGGTATCACCTAGACAAGTAGCCAGGTCTTGCGGGCGGGGCGTAGCCTGCAAGCGCTCGTAGGGTGTTTTGTTAATTTCTGGTGCGATAAGTAGAAAACTTTGGTGATGAGGGGTGGCGAAATGCCACCGATTTGGGACAAAATGAGTGCGACGTTCAATGTCCAATGTGAGTTTATAGGAATGATTTCTAAAGTATTGAAAAGTAAAGCCCCTATTACAGTTGTTGGGGTGATAATTGTAGGGGTTGTATGTTCGGCGATTTACGATGCTATAGTTAAGCCAGGCTTTAACGTCGCGTCGAGGTACTTGTTTGATTTTTTTACTTTTGGCTCCCAGAAACTTAGAGATTCAGTATTTAGCAATGCGGCCTTAGATCCAACGCCGATGGCTGGAGTGACGTTATTGCTTTATATGTTGGCTATCATGGGTCTGTATGTAGGATTCATGCAGGTTTGGGGGGAGCGTATAGTTTACAGAATTATTGGTCGCGACAAGAGCGGTGAGGATGTATGGGCACGAGATCGTGAGTATGGTGAGGTTAGTGCTAGAGTAAAAATAATTTTGCGGGGGCTTTTGTTTAGTGCAAGGCTTAGTGTCTTGGCTTTCATAATTGCGGCTTATGTAGCTTATTCGTCTATGAGTCAGTCAGTTTTGGTGTGGCGTTTGTTTCATGCAAATTTGAATATAATTTCCCCTTATGTTAATCAGGAACAGCTGTATCTCCTGAGGGCAGACTTTGCTCGTATGAGAACGGAAAAACAGTATGCTGAGATTGAGGAGAAAATGGGAGTTATAGCTAAATCTTACGGAGTGGAACTTAGAAGTGACTCTTTTTGAGTAAAATAAAGTTCAGGGGATCTATGGGTAAAGACGCTCGCCTGGTCCGCTGGCGCTATATAAAGTAGAGTCTAGGTATGTAGGGGTGGTTTTATCAGTCGCCCCATCTTTGCACTGTGGGCAGTTTTAGAAAATGATGACGTGGTTGATTTATTGGAAATGCCCACGGATCCAAGAAATCACCCAAGCCCATTGCGTTGGGGCTTGGGCGTTTTATCTTATCAATACACTAGTGCAATCGATGCGTGTAGAACTATAAGGATGATTATCTGACAATGAGTTTGCCTTGAGATTTAGCTGCCGCTAGTACATTACGGTTTGCGGTAAAGACAGTGATTCCAGGTACAGTGGCAAAGTCGCCATCGTCCGTAATTACTTGAGTAATGCCTTGAGTTGTCATGGACTCTAAGATGAAGAGGTCGTATCCATCCACAATGTTAGAAGTCAAGCGTTTCAAGGCGGCATTTGAAAGGTCGTTGTTAACAGCTGATTCAAGAGGGTCGGCTAATGAGAGGACCTGTTGGCAAGCTGAGTCAATCTCTGCGCAAACATTTGATCTTTCTGCCGGGAAGTTGTGTCTGAATTCTTTCGTTCCAACCGGAGTGTTTGTTGCATTATAAATCTCGCGCTCTGCCTTCTCTATTATGTGAGAGAGTTCTGCAATGCTGAAGCCTGATTGAAAAATCTTCGAATTGGTTTGCAGGGCTTTAGCTGTGTAGGTTGGGTAGCTACTCACTTGGTAAGGACGCGCTCCGCACTGACTGGCGCGAGAGTACGTCATCCAGTACCAGACATTAGTGTCAATGAGGAAGCTATCACCGGGCTTTGGATTGTCACTCGATATATCAACGACGCTTGCATTGACTGTCAAGTTGATCGCCATTAATCATCCCCTCGCGATTGTTGCTCCAGGATCGAATCTACTATCCTTCGGTAGTCATTGTTGGATTTGTTCTTGGAGGCATTTGAAATAACTCTCTCTACAACTGAGCGACCTGTTTCGTTCAGTCCTTCGAGGTGTAAGAATTTTCGAAGTTCGTCTTCGGTTACGTCATTTAGTAACTGTCCCACGGAGTAGTTGAAAAATGGCGAAGCGAACTGCCTTACGTCGGTGAAATCAAGATAAACGTCCGTATTTTCTCGAAGGTGTGGTAGAACTTCGTCGTGGAGCTTTTGCCCATCTGCGTCGGTTATGCATCTTGGGCCAAAAGTTTCAATGATTTGAATTCGCATTCTTTCTCCTAGTGGCTAAAGTTCGCCACGGAAATGATAAAGGGTTTCGTCGCAGTTAAGCTTTATTTGAACTGCGGTACCCGAAAAGCCGCCGTTGAGATCTTGGTATCGCTCGCCGTTTCGATCGACTATCGCGTAACCATTGTTGCTGTAGATTTCAAGTGATCCAGCGTTGATTCGTACAAACTCTTTCAAGAGGTCAAGCCCAAGGCCTCTAGCGACCCCAAGTTGAGTGCTAGTTGTGTTTCCACTTTGAAAGGCCCATTCGAGGCAGGAGCTTGATAGAAGGTTTTGAGCGCGAGGATCACTTTGAAGGTATTGGCGTATTTTGGAGGGTATGCCTACTCCGAAATCAACGACCGATAGGACGAGCTGGTTCATTGCGTTGTAATACTGACCGCAGCTATATACTCCAACGGCTGATATGCTGTGCTCGAAAGAGTTGGCATAAATTTCCCAGACTTTACCCACTATCGCATCACTTAGACGAGGGCTGACATGTACCCATCCGCGACCAAGCCATAAGTCAGTTAAATAGTCCAGGACAGGGTTCGGCGCCGAATGCCGGTCCTCTCTATAAGGAATAGAGTTTCCATTCCATCCCGGTGAAGGATAGCCAAAGCTCAAAGCGAATCCGTTTTGGCACAGATTAGCTAGTACCGCTGGTGAAATGGTATTCCATTCAATCTGGACAGGTATATTGTGGTGTTGAGCCAGCCTGGTGAGTCCACCCAAGAACGCTACGGCGTTTGGCCGTAAAAAATTACAATGAGAAAAGTTGAATCGTGTCCCTGCAGGGCACCTGCTTACCGATTCCCAAATCTGAAATAATCTTAAGAAGTCATACTGCCCATCGTTCAGGGTAGGCACACTTATGGTCTGCACTGCGAAGCTCCCTCTGTGTTCAGCGCTTCATCAACCGTTTGGCTCCAGTAAGCAATTTATCACCTTCCTGTCAGGGATGTCTCCAGCTTGGGCCCATGGTGATTGGAGAGCGCAATGTGAGAAAGCTCTCCATGACTGTATTTTTATACAGTATTTTGTGCAAAAACACCAGCCCAAAAAATTGGAGCCGCAGGCCAGGAAGGCACATTGGTACAAAAATGGTACGTGTGGAAAGAAGGCTGCCCTAGAGGCTGCATAACTCTTGACGCTCAGAAAGAATGTGCCCAATCCATCATCGGTGCCACGGAGAAGCGGCGTGATGGCTAGGTGCGCAAGGAGGAAGCGGCTTGAGATTGCATAAGTCTGGGACACGAACTCAGCGAAGCCAGGCGGTGGGTCCCGCTGGCAAGCGATGGAAAGGTTGATGGCCCCCAGTTCACCAAGCATGGCGGGACTCGTCCGGTCCGATTGGCGATAAGGTACCGGCTGGTACGCAGGGCGTTATTCCCGTCCTCCTTAGGAGCCGGGCTGCCGGCGAACAGGGCCCGGCCCTGCTTCAACATTCCAAGCGCTACCCGGCTGGGCGCCTCCAGGCCAGGAATGCTCTGAAGCTAATGCAAAAAGCCCAGCACGAGGCTGGGCATGGAATCGTGGATCTCTCAGCTTACCGATCGTTCTTGGACGAAGACCGGACCGCGTTGCTCAGGCCCTTCTGGTTATGATCCCCAGGGGTTGTCTGCGAGACGGCGGTGGATTTGGACAGGCCGCGGGTATCCTTGGAGTGGGCTACGCCAGAGGTAACGGAACCATGGCCATTGTCATCATTGCGCAGGCTGCCGTATCGGTTGCCGCTGACGCCGTGATCGCGACTGGCCTTGCCTGCGTGATCACCACCAAAGCCGGAACGACCACCCTCGTGTCCACCCATGCCGCCGCCGTGGCCGCCACCGTTCCCACCACCATGACCGCCACCGCCACCGCCACCGCCACCGCCACCGCCACCGCCTTTGGCATAGGCTGAGCCAATGGGTGAGACATCCGCAGGCAACAACGCAGTAGCGCCAAGCGCCAATGTACAAGCGAAGATGGCCACCAGTTTATGTTTCATGGTCTGTACGCCTCCGAGGGGCGAGGGTTTGGGGTGCAAATCAGACCCAGGGCCGTACTTTTAGTTCTCATGGTCCGACGGAGTGCGTGCTCCCCATGGCAACGCCTGTTATTCAGGCCCAGCTTTGAAATCGTGTAGCGCCTGGAGACTGAGCGCTACCCCAGCCCGCTCGCTCTCACAGAGGGGGTGCTGTGGGGTGGGCGGGGGAGGATCTTCAGCATTACGGTTTTTCGATGATGCTGGGACAATCGGGAGGGTGGGACGGGAGTTCGAATAAAGCGTTCAACTGCTATCGCGCAAATTTCTATCGTGAAAGCCAGCAGGCCTAATATCTTCAGCGGGTGCTGAAAGGTAATGGATTTCAGCCTGTTGTAGAAAGTGCTATTCTGGCTATTGCTTTAGTGTGATTGTTACTTAAGTTTTAATTGAGGGGTGAATAGCTTTTAGCCACTACTCACTAATTCCCAATGATTCTAAGCACTCCGTAGCATATTTTTTTGTGATGGCTAAGCTCGTAGTCGCGCAACGGATGTTAGGGACGTACGCGCGTCTATCATGCTGCATCTACTAAAGGACTATCCCATGGAAAGCTTCGCTATCGCAGCCTCACAAATAAACTGGAACGGTGGCCAACGGATCACTTTGACTCCGGGTGATACGGCTACCTGCACGACGTTGCGCCCTGGCCAGATTTACGGGATTTTCATCTATAACTCTGCGGGTAGTGACAACAATGCCACTGTCAATGTGGTATGGAGCAATAGCCAACCCCCTGCACGCATTACTGTTCCAGGCACCACTGCCAATGCCGGCTTGGCCTCGATGGGCTTTGTTTCGGGTACCGACACCCAGACCATTTCGGTTTCGCTGCCCAGCAACAGTGGCATCGCACAGGTCGAACTGTGGCTGGGCAGTACCAGCATGCCGACCAATACAAGCGGGCTGAACAATAATCAGCTGCAGGCTAATGGTGAGCAGTATCCGTTCAACAAATATAATCGCTATTATTCGGTGCCTCCGTCAAAGTGGATGAATCTGACCATCGTTAGCAAAATTACTCAGTTTATCTCGTGCCAGTTCCGGGAAGCGGCTGCTACTGTGTTTGTTGTTAATGAAACCTCCAATGGCCTGCTGTCTGGTCAAGTCACCAATATTGGGCCTACGGCTTCGGAACAAGGAGCCGTCACCATTGTTGCGACTCAGATTCAAAGTGTGAGTAATAACTTGCAAGGCGACGGTACGCAGTGGGTCTGGATGGATGCTGATAGTCAGCAAGACTCTACGAGCGCTAGTATTTCTCTGCAATCACTTTAAGAGGGTGGCAAGCTGAAATAAAAGAGCCACGCAGTGCGTGGCTCTTTTATTTTGAGAGGGCTTACCTGTTGCAAGGTAAGCCCAAGTCTTCTCCCGCTTCAGTGGCTCATGCCCAGTTCCGCATCATCCATCAGCGCCTTGGCCAACGCGCTCAGGTAGTACGCCGCCCAGAGCATCTGCGGTTTCTCCTCCATGATCCCGGTGATGGTCAGGTCGCGTACGCAGCCCATCAGTTCCGAGGCCTGGTCGCGGGCGTGCTGGCAAGGGATACCGGGTTCGATGCAGAACAGTGGGTCGGTCTGGCCTTCGCCCTGGTAGAACTTGGTCTTGCCGACAGTGGTGGGGGTGTCGTCTGTAATCATGATTCTCTCCCTGAGATGGTCGGTGCCTGTGCGGACCTCTTCGCGGGTAAACCCGCTCCCACAGGTACAGCGCTGGCTCCAAGGCACAGGTGATCCTGTGGGAGCGGGTTTACCCGCGAAAGGGCCCGACCAGGCAACACATGCCTTGCTGTCTAGTGCAATGTCGGCGCCTGTGCTGGCATCTGCACCTGGATCAATGCCGCTTCGAGCAACACACGCAGCGACTCCATCTCATGCATCGACGCCATCATCAGGATCGCGGCGGGCGACCTGGGTTTTAGCTGTACGGCATGATGGGCCACGGTCAATGCACACAGGGCGTACTCGGTGGCCTGGATGAGGGTGTCTTCGAGGGAGTGGTGGTTGTGGGGTGGGTCGGGGACGATCTTGAGCATGTACTTATTCCTTTCGAAGGGCTGCCACCTGCCTGCTGTCAAACAGTAGGGTGGCAGCTGTACGTGGGTTGACAGACCGGCGGAATAAGCAAAGTTCCGGCGCACGCAAGCGTGCCCGCACGTACAGCCACCATCGAAGGCTAGCCGTATGCTTAATACCGTTGCGGCCTGTCAAAGCCGGTCGCTGAACACCAGCGACTCGCCCGAGACTAGAGCCCGATCAGAGCAGTCGCAACGGAAAAAAGGCGGCAGCAGTATGTTTGGGAAATGGACTACAAGGAAGGGGCTTAATCTGATTCTCGCTGTCTTTCTGAGCGTTCTATAAGTTGTGACTGGCAAAGGGCTTGGGCAATGGGTGTACATCGCATGTAAGGTGGTGTTCCATGCCGAACACCCGTGTTCCTGCTGATGCACCTCAACCTCAAAGGCCAGCGAGATGCCTGATTTTGTCGACCTGATTTGCCAGTGGTATGGCGCAGACGAACTGGAGTCTGTCGACGCGATAGCACGTTTGATTCCGGCGCTGGAGTTCGTTGCCATGACCGCAACACAGCAGGAGCAAGCGCTGCCGGGTTGCTTGGCCTGCGAGGTGTGGAACGCCAGGATGCGTCATGTACAGGACGCGCTTCAGGTCGTCGGTAATGCCTTGCCTGATTCGATTGCGGCGCCATTGAACCGCGTATGGGCGCTCTATGCGTCGATGGGCGACGGCGACCTGCCTTGCCATGATCGGTCGATCTTTCAGCGTGGCCACTGGCAACCGATGCGCGAGGCCGCCACGCAGGTTTTGAGTGCCATGGGGCCTGAGGCGGTCAAGACGTTACTGGCAGACCTCTCCCGTTGAGGCAGTTGCAGGGCAGGTTATATCGAACAAAACATCATTCAGTAGCTTCGCCATGGTGAAGTGGCTTCCTGCGAAGCGCATTGAATACCGCCTCGGTGTACCAGATTTGCGGCCCGATCAGGATGGCGTCCAGTGGGTCGGCATGTAGCTCGATCTGTGTCGTGATACCTTCGATGGCGAGCAATTGCCGGGCATCTTCAAGTTGCCGGCGGATACCCTTGAACCACAGCCGGCCTGCCCCCTTCAGAAGGAACAGGGTGTCGGGATAGGAGTAGGCGAGCTTCTGTCGCAGATTGATCACCGCCGTTCTGCTCTCACGAGTAAACGAAGGCGCCAGCACATAGGTTTTGCCCGCTGCGGCATGGAGGTCATCCTTGTCCTGCAGGTACTCCTCGATAGTGAAGCAGTTGGCGACCGTTTCGAGCGCGCCGCTGTTCACATCGACCAGATGGGCGTTGACGCCGACATAGCAATACTCGGTCTTGCCATGCACCACGCAGCCCTCGCTGTTGCAACGAACTACCCAGTAGTCACCCTTCGCGGTGAGTTCACAGGACTGAATGACGAACCGTTCCGGGCGGCCATCTCGGATGACGTCTTTAAGAAAGTTGAGGACGATGGCGCTGGCTTGGTGTGCGGATAGCATCTGCTGGTACTCGGGTAATCGTCGCGTCAGGATAGTCATTTCCGAATGAACGGCATCGATGGATGTTCACCGGCTCATCGAGCCCCGTTCACAAGTGAATCGCGAGTAATGAAACCATGTTTGACCACTACCTGAAACGATGGGGGCTGACCCTCGACGGGGACGCGTTCGAGTCGTTGAACGGCCATCTTCTCCCGGTTCGCCAGGGCGATACACCCGCCATGCTGAAAATCGCGCAATCACCTGAAGAGCAGGCCGGCAACCAGCTCATGGCCTGGTGGGGCGGTGATGGTGCGGCTCCGGTGCTGGCTCACGACTGCGAAGCGTTGTTGATGAAGCGGGCGCAAGGCTCGGCATCATTGGCGCAGATGGCTGCCGATGGCCGGGATGACCAGGCCACACGCATCCTCTGCGCGGTGGTAGCCCGCCTACACGCCCCACGCGCTGAGCCAATGCCTGCGCTGGTTCCGCTGGCGCAATGGTTCGAAGCGTTGTGGAGTGCGGCGGCGACTCACGGCGGGGTGTTGGAACACAGTGCCAGGGCGGCGAGGGCGCTTTTGGCCGAACCGCAGGATGTGGTGGTGCTGCACGGTGATATCCATCACGGCAACGTGCTGGATTTCGGGTCGGCTGGATGGCTCGCCATCGATCCCAAAGGGTTGTACGGCGAGCGCGGCTTCGATTACGCCAACATCCTCTGCAACCCGGACGATGCGAGCGCGCTGGCACCGGGGGTCTTTGCACGTCGGATAGCGATTATCTCGGCTGCTGCCGGTATTGATCGTCGCAGGCTTTTGCAATGGGTGCTGGCATGGGCAGGGTTGTCAGCGACCTGGATGATAGAGGACGGTATCGAGCCGGACAGCAGGCTTGAGATGGCCAAGCTGGCAGCTTCGGCGCTCGACTGCGGCGTCCAGATTTCTGATTGAGCCGGTGCCTCAAAAAATAAACGAGTTGCTATGCTGCTGGCGGTCCGGGCATACGCATTCGCCAGCGCCGGATGGTATTGCCAATACAAGGAGGTTCACATGCAAGTCACATTACCCCTGAGTGTCAGCGACTGGAAATACAAGACGGCCAGCGGTGGTGGTCTGACGGTGATGTTCGCCGCCGCCAGCGGCGGTCTGCTCACCCTGACCGATCCCGACAAGGCCGAACAACAGTTTCGCTACGGCTCGCTCGGGATCGGGGTGGGCGTCGGCGCGCGCCTGCCGCGGGTCGGCAAGATCAACTTGCTGGTACGTGGCAAGAGCGTCGGCGCGGTGGGCGCGAACGAAGACTTCCCGGCGATCGGCACGGTGCTGGTGGCTGACTCGGTCGCTGGCCGTGGCCTGGTCCGCGACGATTTCAAAGGTGGATGCGTGTTCCTCGAAGGCGGGCTGGGCCTGGTCGGTGGTGGCAGCGGGTCGGGCGTGCTGTTCGGTCTGGACCCCAAATTGCTGATCATGAGCACCGCCGCAGTGGGGGCGGGTGGTGCGCTTCTGCCACAGGACACCCTGCCGCGTCTTCTGCGCTCGGCAAAGGGTGTGATCTTCTCCGCCGGATTCAACATCGGGGTGCAGGCTGGTGGCGGCTTGACGTTGACCATGGGCGGGCTGTTCTGATCGAGGGCAACGTGAGGGGGCGATACGTTCCCCACGCACCCGATCGCGCCCTGCTGGCGCTGATCCCATCAAGGAAGATAAAAACAATGAAAACACTGCTCGGCTTCTTGCTCTCCATCTGTTTCAGCCTACCGGCGTTTGCCGGCGAAACACCCATCGGTTTCCGGACCTCGACCCTGGCAGACCAGCAAAATAACCGCCCGCTGGAGCTGGCGGTCTGGTACCCGGCTACAACCACCGCCACGCCGCAACTGATCGGTGATACACCGGTGTTCGTCGGCGATCCCGCCGTGCCCGATGCGCCTCCGGCCAAAGGCGCACACCCCTTGGTGGTGTTGTCCCATGGCTACCGCGGCAACTGGGGAAACCAGTCATGGCTGGCCAGCGCGCTGGTTCGGCAGGGTTACATCGTGGCGGCGGTCAACCATCCCGGCACCACCACCCGCGATCGCGACCCTGAAGCCGCGGCACAGTTGTGGCAGCGTCCCATCGACCTGCAACGGGCCATTGATGCGGTGATGGCTCAGCCGGCAAAGTTCGGAGCGGTGGCGGTGGGCAAGATCGCGGTGGCAGGCCATTCGCTGGGCGGCTGGACGGCCCTGGAAATCGCCGGTGCCCGGTTCGACGCCGAGCGCTTTGCCCAGGACTGCATTGCCCATCCGCAGCTGGCCAGTTGCAACGTATACAAACAGATCAACCCCGACCGCAGCCCGGCATCGAAAGCCCGATTGGACGACGATCTGCGTGACAAGCGTGTCACGGCCATCGTGACCCTGGATCTGGGCCTGTCACGGGGCATGACCAATGCCAGTCTGGCGGCATTGCCGGTACCGACGTTGGTGATCGCGGCGGGCGCGCCCTCCGAAGACCTTCCGGCGCAGCTGGAGTCCGCCGACCTGGCCAAGCGTTTGCCTCAGGCGACGAGTCGTTATGTCGAGATCGAGGACGCCAGCCACTTCAGCTTCTTGTCCATGTGCAAACCCGGCGCATTGGCGTTGCTCGAAGAGGACGCGCCCGGTGATGGCGTCATTTGCCGGGATGGCGATAACGCTCGGCCACGGGCGCTGATCCAGCAGCAGCTTGCCTTGCAGATCACCGAGTTTCTGGCGCAGTCATTTCATGACTGAAGACGATCCATCATGGGCGGATCAATGGTTGCGCAGCTGATGCAGGCAATCGATCCGTTCATGAAAGGTTTTCCAGCAATGTGAGCGTACCTGCCACCATTCCCAATCCCGCCCTCACTGAGTACACTTGCGACAAATTCTTATTCGCACCTGGTAATCTTTTGGGGGAGGGCGTAATGTCCACCGTTGTTCCCGCCGGCACTGTCCACTGCGGCCTGGAAACGCTCTACCGCGAGCACAGCACCTGGCTCCACGGCTGGCTGCGCCAACGCCTGAACAGCTCCGCCGATGCCGCCGACCTGGCCCAGGACACCTTCATCCGCGTGCTGCTGGCGCGCACCGCCGGCACCCTCAACCAGCCCCGTCACTACCTGGCCACCATCGCCCGGGGCCTGGTCATCGACCTCTATCGCCGCCGCAGCCTGGAAACCGCCTACCTCGAAGCGCTGGCGCTGCAGCCGGAGAACTACGCACCTTCCGCCGAAACCCACGCCGCCATCCTCGATACCCTGATGGCCATCGACCGGATGCTCGACGGGCTCGGCCCGCGCACCCGGGCGATCTTCCTTGCCGTGCAACTGGACGGATTGAGCTACGAAAAGGCTGCCGAACGCCTCGGCGTTTCGGTGAGCACCGTGCGCAAGCACCTGGCGCGCGGGCTGATGCATTGCCTGCTGGTCGAGGGTGCATGAAGGCCATTCTTGCCGAGGCCGTGGACTGGTACGTGCGCTTGCACGACAGCAACGTCGACGCCGCCACCCGCGCCTCCTGGCAAGCCTGGCGCGCCGCCGACCCTCGCCATGCCGCCGCCTGGGCGCGGCTGGAGGAGCTGCAAGGCCGCCTGGGCAATGCCCCCGGCGGCGCCGCGCAGACCCTGGAAATCGCCCGACGGGATCGGCGCCATGCCGTGAAGGCCCTGGTGCTGTTGCTCGGTGCTGGTGTGGTGGGCTGGCAGGGCTATCGGATTTCGCCGTGGAGCACCGATTACTCGACCCGGACCGGCGAGCGACGCCGAGTGACCTTGGCCGATGGCACGCGCCTGGACCTCAATACCAACAGCCGCGTCGATATCCGCTTCGACGCTGGCCAGCGGCTGATCCACCTGCGCCAGGGCGAGATCCTGGTGGAGACCGCCAAGGACCCGCGTCCGCTTAGTGTGCGCACCGCTGAAGGTGCGGTCCTTGCCCTGGGTACCCGCTTCAGCGTGCGTCAGGACGCGGGTACGAGCCATGTGGCGGTGGCTGCCCATGCCGTGGAAGTGCGGCCAGGGCAAACGTCGCAAGTGGTGCGTATCGATGCCGGGTATGGGCTGAGCTTCGCTGCCGATAGCATCGGGCCGTTGCGTCCCTTGGCGCCCGGTGCCCAGGCCTGGGCGCAGGGCATGCTGGTCAGCGTCGATTGGCGCCTGGGCGATGTGGTTCGTGAGCTGGGGCGCTATCGGTCTGGGTATCTGGGGTGTGCGCAGGAGGTTGCCGGGTTGCGGCTGTCGGGGGCATTCAATCTTGATGATACCGATGTCGCGTTGGCCAGTCTGGAAGACGCGTTGCCGGTTCGGGCAAGGCGCATGACGCGCTATTGGGTGCGGCTGGAGCCACTTGGGGTGGGGTAGGGTGGTCCGGCCTCCCTCCCGAATGCACATTGCGTGGGAGCGGGCTTGCCCCGCGATGAGGGCGTCAAGGCTGCCATCGCATCGCGGGGCAAGCCCGCCCCCACGCCTCAAATCCTTCTACGCCTCAAATACTTCCACGCCTCGAATCCTGTACGACAACACAGGCTGAAAGTCTGGGTGATTGCTCATCCTTTCTCAACATTCGAGAATTTTTCGCATTTGGGGTAGCAGATTTTTCGTGCTGCTTCGGCTCTTCAGGGCGCGCGCTTCAAGCGTGTCCATGCCAACCAGTACAGGAACCCCTTTTCATGTCCGCACGCCGTACCTCGCTAGCCTGCAGTATCCGTCAGGCGACCCTCGCATTGAGCCTGTGCGCTGGCGCATTGGCGACCTCGACCGCCTGGGCCGCCCCGCAGCGCTACGATATCCCGGCCGGCAGCCTGGCCGCTGCAATCAGCCAGTTCGCTGCCGCCAGCGGCGTGACCATCAGCTTCAGCAACGACGAAACCAGCGGGCTGCATTCATCGGGGCTGCAGGGCAGCTTCGAGCTGGAGCAAGGGTTTGCGACGCTGCTGCAGGGCTCCGGGTTGCGGGTGCAGCAGGTGGGCGAAAAGCGCTATGTGCTGAGCAAGGTGCAGAACGACGGCGCCGTCGAGCTGGGTGCGACCAGTGTCGATGCCCTGGGCCTGGGCAGCACCACCGAAGGCACCGGCAGCTACACCACGGGTTCTGCCAGCACCGCGACCGGCCTGCGCCTGTCGGCGCGGGAGACGCCGCAGTCCGTCAGCGTGGTGACCCGCCAGCAGATCGAAGACCAGAACCTCACGGACGTGACCCAGGTGCTCGAGCAGACGCCGGGTGTGGTCGTCGACAGCATGGGGCCGGCCGGTAGCGACGCCAACCATATCTACGTGCGGGGTTTCCAGGTCGGCAGCATCCAGGTCGATGGCGTCAACCGCCCGGATAGCTACGGGTTCCGTGACGACCTGGCCGACATGGTGTCGTATGACCGGGTGGAAGTGGTGCGCGGGGCCACCGGCCTGATGTCGGGCACCGGCGATCCCGGCGCCACGGTCAACCTGATTCGCAAGAAACCGACCGTCGAGACCCAACGCAAACTGACCCTCAAGGCCGGCTCCTGGGACAACTACCGCACCGAGCTGGACGTGTCCGGCAAGTTGTCGGAAAGCGGCCATGTGCGTGGGCGTTTCGTGGCCTCGACCACCGACAGCAAGAGCAATGTCGACCGCCAGTCGCTGGAACGGCAGGTGGCCTACGGCGTGGTGGAATGGGACGTCACCGACAGCACCCTGCTGACCGTGGGCGCGGAATACCAGGAGATGGACAACGACGGCGCGGGCAACCACGGTTTTCCGATGTACAACGCCGATGGCAGCCACTTCAACCCATCGCGTTCGTTCAACTCGGCGTCCGACTGGAGCTACCACAAGCGCAGCGCGAAAACCCTGTTCACCACCCTGGAGCACCAGCTGGACAACGGCTGGCAACTGAAGCTGAACGCCGAGCACAGTCGGCGCAGCTATGATGACGCCTTTGCCACCGCCGCCAGCGGCACCGTCAAGCCCGACGGCAGCGGCATCAGCACCTGGACGGGGCGTTGGGCAGGGGACCCGCGGCAGACGTCGTTCGACCTGTCGGCGTCGGGTCCGTTCGAGCTGTTTTCCCGTGAGCACCAGGGGTACCTGGGAGCCAGTCACTATCGCGCCTACTACCGTAACGACGGTTACCCGCTGTGGTCGTTCCAGACCATCGACAACATCCACACCTGGGACGGTTCGCTGGCGATCCCGGCGGCCATCCACACCAAGTCCACGGAGGATGCGCTGGATGAAACCCAGGACGGCCTGGTGGCCTCGGTACGCTGGAGCCTGACCGATGAACTGGCGCTGATTACTGGTGCGCGGCTGATCGACTGGAAACGCGACGAAAGCCATACCACCCTGGCCACCGGCGCCACCACGCGCACCTCGCGCAGCGAGACCGGGGTGGTCACGCCCTATGTGGGGCTGGTCTACGACTTCGCCGAGAACTGGTCGGCCTACGCCAGCTATACCGCCATCTTCAAACCGCAGAGCCGGCAGGATGCCAATGGTGGCTATATCGAACCGCTGGAGGGCGTGAACTACGAGCTGGGCATCAAGAGCGAGTTCTGGGACAAGCGCCTGACCACCGCCTTCAGTGTCTTCGAAGTGCAGCAGGACAACCTGGCTGTTGCCGACGGCGACAAGCTGGCACCGGACGGCAACCAGGCCTACCGCGCCGAGTCCGGCACCAAGACCCGTGGTTTCGAGATGGAGGCGGCCGGGCAGATCCTGCCCGACTGGCAAGTTTCTGCCAGCTACACCTATGCCCAGGCCGAGGACGCCGAAGGCAAGCGCCTGCTCACCGAAGTACCCCGCGATACCTTCAAGCTCTTCACCAGCTACCAACTGCAGTCCCTGCCGCAGCTGAAAGTCGGCGGCGGCGTGCGCTGGCAGGGCATGGAGTACAAGAAGAAAGCGGGGCCCCATGGCGAGACGTTCACCCAGGACGCCTACAGCGTGGTCGACCTGATGGCGCAGTACGCGATCACGCCGCAGACCAGCGTCTCGTTGAACCTCAACAACGTGCTGGACGAGAAGTACTACTCGGCGATCGGCGCGCGTGGTTGGTATGGCACCCCGCGTAGCGCCACGGCGACGTTGGTCTACGCGTTCTGATACAGATGAGGCGTGGCTGATGGCCCCTGTGTGGGGCCATCGACCGCTACCGTCAGAACATCATCTGCCACTGCGCCGTCAGCGCCTGGTTGCGGCTATCGCTGCCCAGTTCGCCGCTGTACCCCAGGTTCAGGCTGTGCCGTGCCGACAGGCCAATCCCCACCCCGGCCTCGAGCATCAGGCTGTCACGATCCAGCGCGGTGCCTTCGACGCTGAAGGCGCTGCCGCCGGAAACGAAGGCCTGGCGCACCTCACTGTCCACGCCGCCATACACATGCCGCCAGCCGAGGCTGGCCCGTGGCGTCAGGCTGATGCCGTTGTCCAGTTGGCTCAAGTGTGCCAGGCGTACGCCGAAGGTGCTGCTGAAGTTGTCCTGGCTCTGCCCGTCGACGTCCAGCGCGGCGATGCCGCCTTTCTCCCGATAGCTGTCGCGGTGATAGCGCTGGTAGCCGAGGTTGGCGAAGGGCTCGACATTCAGGCGGCCGCTGCCGAGGTTGTAACCCAGCTCGACGAAGGCCTGCTGGCTGTCGGCGTCGTAGTCGCCCTTGGGGCGCTCGCTGAAGCGCTCGAATTCGATGCGCCGCTTGCTGTCGCCGTCGTGCCGGCTGTAGGCGGCGCCCAGGCGCAGGGCCAGCGGACCGCTTTGGCGCAAGGCATAGAGGCCGGCGTGCCAGCTGTCCAGGGTGCCCTCGTCGGCACCGCTGTCCAGGCGGGTTTTCGAATAGCCGCCCAGCACGCCCAGGCGCCAGGTGTCGTCCAGCGCCCAGTCGACGCCGAGCAGGGTGCCCTGGGTGCGTTGCTCCAGGCCGGCGCTGCCGTGGGCGCCATCCAGTTTGCCGTAGCCGCCGATGCCCTGCAGCCACACCCGGCCACGGGCGTGCGGGTCGTTGAGGTTGCGCAGCTCGCTGGGCACGCCGGTGGCGGCGACGCTCGGGGCCTGCACCGGGTCGAGCGCCAGGGCCAGGCCGGCGCCACTGCCCATCTGGTACATGGCCGCGAGCATGCTCGTGCCGACCTGGGCGCTGCTGCCGAGAATCGCGGCACCGAGGTTGGCGTTGCCGCTGCCGGCCAGTTGCTCCAGGGCCGAACTGGCCGTGGCGGGGCTGGCGTAGAGCAGGGCGTCGTAGACGGGGCTGTTGGGGTCGCTCTCCCACCAGTAGTAGTTCGGTCGGATGCTCTCGGCCAGCCGCTGGCTGTTGGGCGTGGTGGCGTACTCGGTCATCTGCACGTCGTTGCGCGTCAAGGTCATGTTCACGCGGGTGTCGGTGTAGCTTAGCTCCGGGGTCAGGAACGCATAGTAAGTATCCTGAACCTGAGCGAAACGGCCGACGACCTGGCCGGCTTCGAGCACGGTGTATTGGCTGTGCCATGGCCATGGCACATCACTGAAGTTGGGGGAGATCCGCAGGCTGGCGTCATTGAGATAGGCGGTGCCGCCCACCCGCAGTGTGCCGCTGCTGCCGTCGGGGTTGACGCCGATATCGACGATTGCCTGGTTGCCCAGGGTCAGGTTGCCGATGACCCGGGTGGCGCCTTCGGGCTTGCTGTACAGCGTGCCGTTGACATTGAGATGGCCGACCGAGCCGCCGCCGGCATAGGTGCCCCATTGATCGACATCCACGCTGCCGTTGAGGGCGCCCTGGTTGACCAGGTGCGCGTAGTCGAACACCCGGCTGGTGTCGCTGAAGTCGCCCGGGCTGGTGACGGTCCAGGTTCCGCCCAGGACCTGCAGGGACTCGAAATTGCGACTGTTGCCGAAGCTGCCGCTGCCTGACCATTCGTATTTGCGCCCCAGCTCCACGGTGTCATGGCCGCTGCCCCCATCGACGAGGCCTTCGAAGCGGCCCCGCGTGGAGACCTGGAGGAGGTCGTTGCCGCCGCCCAGGTCCAGCGCCAGGCCATTGTTGCCCCTTATCAGGCCATTGTTGACAAGCCTGTCGTCGAACGCGCCGACGAACTTGACGCCATGGCCGTTCAGTCCCTGGATGGTGCCGACGTTGCTCACCCAGGTGCCGCCCAGCGCCGCGCCATCGCGGTTGCGCGCGCTGCCGATTGTCACGCCGTTGTCAGCGCCGACGATCAGGGCGTCCGGGCCGTTGACCAGCCGGCCGCCACCCAGAACGACGCCCTCGCTGGTGTTCGCGAGGCCGTTGCGATCAAGGCCAGCGGCACCTTCGCCACGAATCGTGCCGCTGTTGGAGACCTCGCCGATGCCGGCGATACGCACCCCATCACCGTCACCGTAGGCCTGCGCGCCATTGGCGCCACCGACGATCAGGCCACCATAGTTGAAGACGTTGCTGTCGCCAGACGAATTGAACCCGGCGTCGTTGCGGCCAATGACCGTGCCGAAGGTGCTGAGCGTTCCATTTGCATCAGCGTTGACGCCATGCCGACCGCCATCGATCTGTCCATGGTTGGTGACATAGGTACCGGTTGCGGCGCGCAGGTTGACGCCGTCGAAGCCATCGCTGGAGATCTCGCCGAAGTTGTCGATCCTGGCATTCGAGCCCGTGGTCATGCCGTCGGCGGCATAGGCACGAATCACGCCGCCGCGTGCGTTGGTGACGTAGGTGGTGTAGTAGCTGCTGCCGACCATTGCATCAAGGTTGATGCCCTGGCCGAAGGCGGAGCTGATAGTGCCGCTGTTGACGATATCCAGGGAGCCGTAGGAGGTGGTGTTGTTGATGCGGATGGCATCGCCGTTACCCTGGATCAGTCCGCCGGCGTGGTTGTTGATATGGTAGTGCCCCCCGGTGTCAGGCAGGTCGAGGGTGTCGATAGCCCGGGCGACGGTGGAGGTGATCGTGCCCGCGTTGTCGACCCAAACCGAAGGGACGTAGTTGCGGTTGTTCAATGTCACCGCCGGTCCGGTGGTGACGATGACGCTGCCGGCGCTGCCGACATTCAGCCTGTCGGTACTGCCTAGCTCCTGGGTGAAATAGGTGGCGGTGTCGATGAAATACTCCGCCCCCTGGGCGTGCAGTGAAGTGCCACTGGAGACGACAAGGGCAATCTGCAGGGCAAGACGGTTTTTGCGGGAACGGTGCATTTGAAGTAAACGGTCCATGTTTGCCGGATTCGGATCCGATGTTCCTGCTAGCGATTTGCTATTGCAAGCCGCTCTTTTATAAAAAATCGAAATAATTCTGTGGTGAGTGAGGCGGGGGCGATCGGACCCGCGGCGAAGGTGATATTGCTGACCGCCCAGCCTTGTTGAAACATCCAGCTAATCCTCGAAAGCACCTGTTACACAGACGTCTGACGCAGCTAATTCCGTCAAGCCATAGTTCATCCGCACGTGTCATCCGCATTTCGACGTGGCTGATGCGCCGCTGGTCGGGTGAATTGACCTAGAGGTGGATTCATTCAGGGTTTTGTACGATGATTTTCGTATTGGCGAGGAAGGATCATGCCAAAGGGTTTCAGGGCCATCAGGAGTGCAGTAGTCGCCGCACTCGAGTCCGGCAACTATCTGCACGCTTCAAGGGGCGATATCGAGGTCAAGAACCTGCTGGCCATTGGGGAGGTCGGCGCAGGTGAAGTCATCGACATCATCCATTCCTGCGACGGTAGTCACTACAGCAGCAGTGCGCATCATGCCGTGCCGGCCATCGAGGTCCATGTGCTCAAGCGCCGCGGCTGGTACATCAAGTTCTATTTCATCGAACCCCAGACGTGGTTCATCAGCGTTCACCAGTGAGTATTCCGACCATGAAGATCCTGTTCGAAGGCGATACCGGCCAGGCCCTGTGCGAGCACTGTCAGGCGCTGGTCGCCATGCATTACACCCGGCGTGACGTGCCCTTCAGCGATGGCCAGGGCATTGCGCGGGACATCCTGGTGGGCGTTTGCGATGGCTGCGACACGGTGGTGGCCATCCCGCCGCAGTCCACCCCGGCAATTCGCGAGACGCGCAAGCAGCAGCTCAAGTCCATCGAGGCGCGGCTGCCGGCGGTCTATCTCGATGTGCTGGATGCGGCGATGCAGGCTGTGTGCAGCGAGGCGGGCGGGCACCTGCGCAAGCTGTTCCTGGCCCATTACTTCCAGTGGCTGGTGCAAGCCCGCCAGGGCATGGGTTTGCAGCCTGGCCACGAGGCCTTCGTGACGGCCCTGGAGGCGCAGCGGCGTCAGCGTGGGTTGCAGGCATCGGGGGCTACCCGGCGCTTGTCGATGAAGGTCAACGCGCACATGGCCGAGGATTTTCTGGCGCTGCTGCAGCAGACCCGGATGAGCCAGACCGAGCTGCTCAAGGCGGTAATCGCGCGGATCCAGATGGACGTGCTCGAAGTGCGCGATCCGCAGGTGATCGAGGTGTTGCAGCGGTTGGTGCGGGTAGCGGGGTAGGGGCTCACATGTGAGACTTGCGAACGTCACAATCCAGGCGTAATGTACCTCACATGTGAGACAAGGACACCCCTCGATGGCAGGCAAGAAAAGCTCCACAGACTACATGCGCGACATGCGCGCCCGCCTCAAGGCCGCGGGCCTGGTCAAGCGTGAGTTGTGGATCCTGCCAGAGCATGCCGCCGCCTTGCGCGGTATCGAGAAGGCTTTACGTCAGCCCCTCGCGGGCAAACAGGTCAGAACGGAGGATTTCATGACCGAGCACAACCATTGGACGATCGAATCGCTGCACGGCGCCCTCCAGGGGCTCGAGGATGTACGCGGCGGCGCGATCGGCCTGTCCCTGCAACAGGGCGCCGAACCCAGCCTGAAGCTGACAATGCACGAGCTGGACGGGCTGCCGCTTTACATCGCCGTGGCCGGCGAGCAAATCCTGGTCGACACGTTGCTGGTGCAGGCCAGCCAGGTGAAAGACGCCGCGGCTTTCAACGATGCGGTGCTGCGCACCCGCGACGTGTTCCCGCTGTCGTCCATCGGCCTGCACAGGCTGCCCTCGGGCGAGTCGGTGTACACCATGTTCGGCGCCCTGAGCGCGGCCTCGTCACTGGACAACATCGTCCAGGAGATCCACACCCTGGCCGACAATGTCATCACCGCCGCCGAAGACTTCGAAGACTACTTCACCCACTGATTCCGGAGATTGCCCCATGAGCCTGTTGAAAAAGATCGTCACCGCCCTGCGTGGCGGCGCTTCGGAAGTCGGTGAGGCGATCGTCGACTCCCAGGCCCTGCGCATCCTCGACCAGGAGATCCGCGACGCGGACAACAACCTGATCGATGCACGCAACCAGCTGGTCAAGATCATGGCCAAGCACAAGACCGCGCAGCAGCGCATCACCGAGTTCGACAAGACCATCGGCGACTGGGAACAGAAGGCCATCGCCGCCCTGGACAAGGGCGAGGAAGGGCTGGCCCACGAGTGCGCGGCGCGCATCGCCGACCTGACCAACCAGCGCGATTCCGAGCAGGCGCTGGCCGACCAGTTCGGCGCGTCGGTGGCGACCCTGACCGCCACCGTGAGCAAGACCGAGGCGCAGATCAAGGGCCTCAAGCAGCAGGTGGACCTGGTCAAGGCCCGCGAGAGCGTGCAGCGCGCCCAGGTGAGCGCGGCGTCGGCCACCGGCGGCGCCAATGGCAGCCTGGAGACGGCGGTCGGCTCGCTGGACCGCATCAAGAAGCGCCAAAGCGAGCGCGCGGCCGAGCTGGAAGCGGCGGCGGAGCTGGCCGGCAAGGCCGATGGCAGCGACCTGGAGGCACGCCTGAAGGCGGCCGGGATCGGCGCCAGCAACAGCGGCGCCGATGATGTGCTGGCGCGCTTGAAGGCCAAGGCGGCGAAGCCGGCGGAGTGATCCGCTGAGTGGGCCGGCCCCATCGCGGGGCAAGCCCGCTCCCACGGGTAAAATCTGCAGCGGCTTTGTGGGAGCAGGCTCCCAAGGGTAAAATCTGCACCGGCTTTGTGGGAGCAGGCTCCCAACGGTAAAATCTGCAGCGGCTTTGTGGGAGCGGGCTTGCCCCGCGATGAGGCCGGTCCGGCTGGCGCAAAACCTTGCCCCAGACCCGTTGGCGGCGCGCACGAAAAGCAGTATCGTGTCGCCCCCGCCAAAGGACTGCCGCGACCCAAGGGATCTTCAATGTCGCCTTCTCCCCGCAGGCCCTGCCTGTTCGCTTCAGCACCTGGATTGGCTCCGGTTCCGTCACCCTCTCAAGGAAATGCCCCGTGGGTTGGTTGAAACGCTTCATGGGCTTCGAAGCCCCCAAACCTGCCGCCGGCAGCCAGGCCCAAGGCAACCTGCCGTTCGGCCTGGGCAGCGGGCGCATGCTCAAGCTCGACCCCTCGCTCAAGCTGCTGCTCGACGGCCACTCCGAGCTGGAAGTCCCCGAGCAGGAAGTGGTCTGGGCCGTCGGCGAGGTCGACCTCGGCCAGTCGGTGCGCCTGGCGCGCTTCTACATGGAAGACGAAGACTACTGGCTGCAGGTGGTGATGAGCGGCACTTCCGCCGAGGACGTGCGCGATATCATCCTGTTCGGCTACTACAGTGTGCTGCCGATCAACAGTGACGCCGAACTCAAGCGCCTGGTGGGCCCTGAGTCGACCATCGGCCTGCCGTACTACGAGCACGAAGGCTACGAGTTCGTCCGCCAGTGGGGCAGCGAAGAAGGGCAGACCGAGCTGACGCCGATCAGCGAGCGGGTCACCAGCCCCGAGACCAGCTACCGCATCCAGCACCTGTCCATGCTGTATGCCCGCGAGACCGGCCTGACCGATCGCCGCGAGTTCCTCCTGCTGTCGGTGGAGGAGGACGAAGAAGGCAATGTCAGCCTGACCACTTCGGTGGGTGTCACCCTGCAATCAACGGACTTCAACGTCATCTGACAAGGATTCACCATGCTCGACGCTCTTCGCATGTCGCTCAATGCCCAGGCAGTGATCGGCTTCATCCTCTACATCAGCGTGGCGCTGGTGCTGTTCTGGGTGTTCCAGTTCATCTACACGCACCTCACCCCGCACCGCGAGTTCGCCCTGATCCGCGACAACAACAGCGCCGCGGCCATCGCCCTGGGCGGCGCGCTGATCGGCTTCTCGCTGCCGGCCAGCAACATCATCGCCTACAGCGTCAGCCTGCTCGATTTCGTGGTCTGGGTGGTGATCGCCGCGGTGGTGCAGTTGCTCGCCTTCGGCATCACCAGCCTGGTGCTCAAGGGCCTGGCCAGCCGGATCGCCAAGGGCGAGATGGCCGCCGCGATCTACGCCGCCGCCGTGGCGATCAGCGTGGGCTTCCTCAACTCGGCCTGCATGACCCCGTCGGTCTGAGCCGTTTGCGCGCAAGGAGCCCTACATGAGACGAAGTTCCGTCAAGCTGGTGCTGGCCAGCTCCCTGCCGCTGGCGCTTACCGCGTGCAGCGCGCCCGAGGAGACCTACACGGTCAGCAAGCGCAGCAACTACACCACCGTCCAGGCCTGCGTCGATGACAAGATGCCGGTGGATGTGTGTTCCGACGCCTACATGGAGGCGCTGGCCGATCACCGTCGAGTCGCCCCGACCTATGGCGACAAGGCAGCCTGCGAGGCCGATTTCGTGCCCGATTACTGCCAGGTCACCAGCGACGGCCGCTACATGCCGCGCCTGGGTGGCTTCGAGTTGGCGGTGTCGGGTGAAGTAAGCCAGTCGCAGGTTGACGCGGCCCGCGCCCAGGTCGAGAACAGCGGCCAGGCCGTCAGCGGTGGCAGCAACTTCAACGGCCTGCTCACCGGCCTGTTGCTGGGCCAGATGATGAGTGGCGGGAGCCGCCAGTATTATTCGCAGCCGGTGTACCAGTACCGCGACAGCCGCGGCGACTACCGCACCACCACACTCGGCCAGCAGATCGACCAGGGCAAGCGCTTCGAGCGCTCCGACCAGGCCCAGCAGAGTGGCGGCAGCTACAGCAGCTACTACTCCGGCAACTCCGGCGGTGGTAGCAGCTACAGGTCCAAAACCTCGACCCGCTCCAGTGTGTCCTCGTCGATCTCCCGCGGCGGCTTCGGCAGCCAGGCCACTGCGCGCAGCGGCTGGGGCGGCAAGAGCAGCGGCGGCTTCAGCTTCGGCGGTTGAGCATGCGCAAGATCAGCATCGACGAACGCCCGGACTGGCGCGCCACCGCCGAACGCGAAGGTTTTTCCTTCCACACCATCGACGGTGAGCGCTACTGGGACGAGCGCGGCTACTACCAGTTCAGCGAGGCCCAGGTCAGCCGTGACCTGGAGGCGCCCACGCAGGAACTGCACGCCATGTGCCTGGATGCGGTCGAGCGCATCGTCGACAGCGAGGCATTGATGACCCGCCTGGCGATCCCGCCGGCGTTCTTCGACCTGGTGCGCCGTTCGTGGAAAGAGGGGCATCCACACCTCTACGGGCGCTTCGACTTCAGTTACGACGGCCACGGCCCGGCCAAGCTGATCGAGGCCAACTACGACACGCCGACCTCGCTGTACGAGGCGGCGGCGTTCCAGCTGATCTGGCTGGAGCAGCAGATCGAGCGCGGCGTGCTGCCGGCCCATGCCAGCCAGTTCAACACCCTGGCCGAGGACTTGGTGCAAGCCTTCGGCACCTTCGAGCGCGAAAGCCCGTTCTACTTCTCGGCCATCGCCGGCTCGGTCGAGGACCGTGGCACCACGGATTTTCTGCGCAAGATGGCCGGGCACGTAGGTATCAGCACCCGGCATATCGATGTGGAGGACATCGGCCTGAATGGCGAAGGGCGTTTCGTCGACCTCGAAGGCCGGCCGATTCCACGCCTGTTCAAGCTGCACGCCTGGGAGCATATCTTCCACGAAGACTTCGGCCAGGCCATCGCCGGTTGCGATACCCAGTTCGTGGAACCGGCGTGGAAGGCGCTGATCTCCAACAAGGGCATCCTGCCGCTGCTGTGGGAATGGCACGAAGGGCACCCGAACCTGCTGCCGGCGCTCCTCGACGAAGACCCGCAACGCCCGGTACCCAAGGGCTGGGTGCGCAAACCGTACTTCTCCCGCGAGGGGGCCAACGTGGATATCCGCACCGTCGACGACCAGCGGGTGTTCGAGGACGGGCCCTACGACGATGCGCCTTACATCCTCCAGGGCTTTGCGCCGTTGCCGAAGTTCGGCGACAGCTACACCCTGATCGGCTCCTGGGTGATCGGTGACCTGGCCTCGGGGATCGGCATTCGGGAAGACGACACGCTGATCACCAAGGACAGCTCGCGCTTCCTGCCTCATGTAGTGGTGGACTGATCGCCTGCGCTGTCGCGCAGGGAACGATGATTGCGCAGCCAGCACGCACCCTGTGGGAGCGGGTTTACCCGCGAACACCGGCGGAGCCGGTGCCATACACCGCGCTGGATTCTTCGCGGGTAAACCCGCTCCCACAGGGTCAAGCTAAATCAATGGGTTACGTGTTGTTCCAAAGGGGCGGCCAGCTCGTGGCCCAGTTTGCCCCCTCCGGTGGTCGGTTTCAGGACGCGCCGGGTCGCCCGCGCACAACCCCCTCGCGCAATAACTGCCATGCTCTGAGGATGCCCGTGGACCGAGCGCAGCAAGACGCCCGGCCACGGACAAGGAGGGTGCCCGGCCTGCCGCCACCGTGACCTGGCCCGCGCACCGCAGCTGAACACCGCCGGACCGCCGCCCGCCAACGGGCCGCCCCGGGATGCCGAGGTCTGCTGTATGCCTGATGACTTGAACCACCTGCCGTTGATCCAACGCGTCCTGGCCCGTGAGCAGGATACCCCCGGCGCCCTGTTGCCGATCCTCCACGCCATCCAGGCCGGCGCCGGCTACATTCCCGACAGCGCCGTCGCCGAGATCGCCCATGCCCTCAACCTCAGCCAGGCCGAGGTGCGCGGGGTGATCAGCTTCTACCACGACTTTCGCACCACGCCAGCGGCCCGCCATACCCTGCGCCTGTGCCGCGCCGAGTCTTGCCAGAGCCGTGGCGCCGAGGCGCTGGCCGCGCAGTTGCGCGAGCAGCTCGGGCTGGAGGATCACGGCCGCACCGAGGATGGCGCGCTCGACCTGCGCCCGGTGTATTGCCTGGGCGCCTGCGCCTGCTCGCCGGCCCTGGAGCTCGATGGCCGGCTCTACGCCCGCGTCACCCCCGAACGCCTGCGAGCGCTGGTGGACGCTTGCCGCGAGGAGGTGAAAGCATGCTGAGCCTGTGCATCCCCTGCGATTCGCTGGCCTGCGCCGTCGGCGCCGACCAGGTGGCCGAGGCATTGACCCGCGAAGCCGCGCAGCGGCGCCTGCCGCTGCATATCAAACGCACCAGTTCCCGTGGCCTGTACTGGCTGGAGCCGCTGGTGGAGCTGGACACCGCCCAGGGCCGCCTGGGCTTCGGGCCGGTCACCCCCGAGGATGTGCCCGGGCTGCTCGACGCCCTGGCGGGCGACCCCGGCAGCCATGCCCTGGCGCTGGGGCCGGTGGAAGCGATTCCCTACCTGAAGACGCAGCAACGCCTGTTGTTCGCCCGCGCCGGCATCACCCGGCCGCTGTCGCTGGACGACTATCACGCCAACGGCGGTTTCGAAGGCCTGCGCCAGGCCACGTTGCTGGACGGCGACGAGGTGGTCGCTGCGGTGCTCGACTCCGGGCTGCGGGGCAGGGGCGGCGCGGCGTTTCCGGCGGGCATCAAGTGGCGCACCGTGCGCCAGGCGCCGGCCGGGCAGAAGTACGTGGTGTGCAACGCCGACGAAGGCGACTCCGGCACCTTTGCCGACCGCATGCTGATGGAGGGCGATCCGTTCCTGCTGATCGAGGGCATGATCATCGCCGGCCTCGCCGTGGGGGCGAACAAGGGCTACATCTATGTGCGCTCGGAATACCCGGATGCCGTGCGTGCCCTGAACGAGGCCATCCTGCTGGCCCGCGAGGCCGGTTACCTGGATGTCGCCGGCAACGGCGTGGCCTTCGACCTGCAGGTGCGGGTGGGGGCGGGGGCGTACATCTGCGGGGAGGAAACCGCGTTGCTCGAATCCCTCGAGGGCAAGCGCGGCATCGTCCGGGCCAAGCCGCCGCTGCCGGCGCTCGAAGGCCTGTTCGGCCAGCCGACGCTGGTGCACAACGTGCTCACCTTGGCCTCGGTGCCGATCATCCTGGCCAGGGGCGCGGCGTTCTACCGCGATTTCGGCATGGGCCGCTCGACGGGCACCTTGCCGTTCCAGCTGGCCGGCAATGTCCGCCATGGCGGCTTGGTGGAGCGCGCCTTCGGCCTGACCCTGCGCGAGCTGGTGGAAGGCTACGGCGGCGGCACCGCCAGTGGCCGGCCGATCAAGGCGGCGCAGGTCGGCGGCCCGCTGGGCGCCTGGGTGCCGCCCGCGCAGTTCGACACCCCGCTGGACTACGAGGCCTTCGCCGCCCTGGGCGCGATGCTCGGCCACGGTGGTGTGGTGCTGGCCGACGACACCCTGAACATGGCGGGCATGGCCCGCTTCGCCCTGCAGTTCTGCGCCGAGGAGTCCTGCGGCAAGTGCACTCCGTGCCGGATCGGCTCGACCCGTGGCGTGGAGGTGGTCGATCGATTGATCGCCAGTACCGACCCGGCCTACCGCGCCAGCCAGGCCGGCCTGCTGCGCGACCTGTGCGACACGATGCAGTACGGCTCGCTGTGCGCCATGGGCGGGATGACCCCGTACCCCGTGGTCAGCGCCCTCAAGCACTTCCCCGCCGATTTCGGCCTGGAGGCCGCGCAATGATCAACTACTTCGATCCCCGCAACGACATCGACCTGGGCACCCCGGAACGGGTCAGCGAGGTGCAGGTCAGCCTGGTCATCGATGGCCGATCGATCAGCGTGCCCGGCGGCACCTCGGTGATGCGCGCCGCCGCCATGCTCGGTACCAGCATTCCCAAGCTGTGCGCCACCGACAGCCTCGAGGCCTTCGGCTCGTGCCGTATGTGCATGGTCGAGATCGACGGCATGCGCGGCTACCCGGCCTCGTGCACCACGCCGGTCAGCGAGGGCATGGTGGTGCGAACCCAGACGCCGCGCCTGGCCGACCTGCGGCGCAATGTGATGGAGCTGTACATCTCCGACCATCCGCTGGACTGCCTGACCTGCTCGGCCAACGGCAACTGTGAGCTGCAGAGCGTCGCCGGACAGGTTGGCCTGCGCGAGGTCCGCTACGGCTATGACGGTGCCAATCACCTGAGCGAACAGAAGGACGTGTCCAACCCGTACTTCGACTACGAGCCGAGCAAGTGCATTGTCTGCAACCGCTGTGTGCGTGCCTGCGAGGAGATCCAGGGCACCTTCGCCCTGACCATCACCGGGCGTGGCTTTGATTCGCGGGTAGCGGCGGCCGGCGGCGACGTTCCTCAGTTCCGAATGCGTATCGTGCGGCGCCTGCGTGCAGGCCTGCCCGACCGCCACCCTGAGCGAGAAGAGCCTGGTTCAGCTGGGCCAGCCCGAGCGGGCAGTGATCACCACCTGCGCCTATTGCGGCGTGGGTTGTTCGTTCCGCGCCGAGATGAAGGGCGAGCAGCTGGTGCGCATGGTCCCGGACAAGAACGGCGGCGCCAACCATGGCCATGCCTGCGTCAAGGGGCGTTTCGCCTGGGGCTACGCGACCCACCCGGACCGCATCACCAAGCCGATGATCCGCAAGCACCTGGAAGACCCGTGGCAGGAGGTCAGCTGGGACGAGGCGGTCACCTATGCCGCCAGCGAGTTCCGGCGGATCCAGCTCAAGTACGGGCGCGATTCCATTGGTGGCATCACCTCCAGCCGCTGCACCAACGAAGAGGCGTACCTGGTGCAGAAGCTGGTGCGCACGGCCTTCGGCAACAACAACGTCGACACCTGTGCGCGAGTCTGCCATTCGCCGACCGGCTATGGCCTGAAGCAGACCCTGGGCGAGTCCGCCGGTACCCAGAGCTTCGACTCGGTGATGCAGGCCGACGTGGTGCTGGTGATCGGCGCCAACCCCACCGACGCGCACCCGGTGTTCGGCTCGCAGCTCAAGCGTCGCCTGCGCCAGGGTGCCCGGTTGATCGTCATCGACCCGCGGCGCATCGACCTGGTCGATTCGCCCCACGCCCGCGCCGAGCTGCACCTGCAGCTGCGACCGGGCACCAACGTGGCCATGCTCAACGCCCTGGCCCATGTGATCGTCACCGAAGGTCTGCTGGCCCAGCGCTTCGTCGATGCCCGCTGCGAGCCCGAGGACTTCGCCCGCTGGCGCGATTTCGTCGCCCAGCCCGACAACGCCCCTGAAGTGCTCGGCCCGGTGTGCGGCGTGCCCCCCGAGCAGATCCGCGCCGCCGCCCGGCTTTACGCCACCGGCGGCAACGCGGCGATCTACTACGGCCTGGGCGTGACCGAGCACAGTCAGGGCAGCACTGCGGTGATGGGCATCGCCAACCTGGCCATGGCCACCGGCAACATCGGCCGCGAAGGGGTGGGGGTCAACCCGTTGCGCGGGCAGAACAACGTGCAGGGTTCGTGCGACATGGGCTCGTTCCCCCACGAGCTGCCCGGCTACCGGCATATCTCCAACGAAAGCGTGCGTGCCGAGTTCGAGCAGGCCTGGGGCGTGACCTTGCAGCCCGATCCGGGCCTGCGCATCCCCAACATGTTCGAGGCCGCGCTGGACGGCAGTTTCAAGGCGCTGTACTGCCAGGGCGAGGACATCGCCCAGAGCGATCCCAACACCCAGCACGTCACCGCCGCGCTGCTGGCGATGGAGTGCGTGGTGGTGCAGGACATCTTCCTCAACGAGACCGCCAAGTTCGCCCATGTGTTCCTGCCGGGCAGCTCGTTCCTGGAGAAGGACGGCACCTTCACCAACGCCGAGCGGCGCATCTCGAGGGTGCGCAAGGTGATGGAGCCGCTGGCCGGCAAGGCCGACTGGGAGGCCACCGTGGCCTTGGCCGGTGCCTTGGGTTACCCCATGCACTACCGCCATCCCTCCGAGATCATGGACGAAATCGCCCGCTTGACCCCGACCTTCCGCCGGGTCAGCTATGCCGAGCTCGACCGTCACGGCAGCCTGCAATGGCCCTGCAACGACGCCGCGCCCGACGGCACGCCGACCATGCACATCGACCAGTTCGTGCGCGGCAAGGGGCGCTTCATGCTCACCGGCTATGTGCCCACCGACGAGAAGGTCAACAGCCGCTACCCGCTGCTGCTGACCACCGGGCGCATCCTCAGCCAGTACAACGTCGGCGCGCAGACCCGGCGCACCGACAACGTCGCCTGGCACGACGAGGATCGCCTGGAGATCCACCCCAGCGATGCCGAGAGTCGGGGTATCAGCGACGGTGACTGGGTGGGCATCGGCAGCCGCTCCGGGCAGAGCGTGCTGCGCGCCAGGGTCAGCGGCCGGGTGGCGCCGGGTGTGGTGTATACCACCTTCCACTTCCCCGAGTCCGGCGCCAACGTGATCACCACCGACAACTCCGACTGGGCCACCAACTGCCCGGAATACAAGGTCACTGCGGTGGAGGTGGCGAAGGTGTTCCAGCCGTCGGAGTGGCAGAAACGCTACCAGCGCTTCAGTGACGAGCAGCGCAGGTTGCTCAAGGAGCGGCGGCAAGCGGAAGCGGCGGAGGTGCGTCGATGAGCAGTGACAACCTGGTGAAGATGGCCAACCAGATCGCCCATTATTTCGACAGCGAGCCGGATCATGCCAAGGCGGTGCAGGGGATGAGGCAGCATCTGCAGAGCTTCTGGACGCCGGCCATGCGCCGGCAGTTGGGTGAACGATTGCTGGCCAAGGGAGACGAGGGGCTGGATGCGTTGGTGCGCGAGGCACTTCAGCCGGTGGTTTGATTGCGCAATTCACGCCTGCCCATGTAGGAGCGGCCTTGTGCCGCGAAAGGGCCGCAAAGCGGCCCCAGCGATCTTTGTTCGGCAGTGAAATCCTGGGGCCGCTACGCAGCCCTTCGCGGCACAAGGCCGCTCCTACAGGGCGCGCGATAGGGCCCTAGAATTCTGGCTCAATCGCATCGCCAGAAATAGACCTGCTCCGGGTCCCCTTCGTCGAGGTGCTCGACAACGCCACTCTCGACAAAGCCCCGGTGCTCCAGCAAGCGGCGCATTGGATCATTGGAGCGGTTGGTCGAGGTGAACAGCTTCTGCCCCGCGTAATCGGCCTGTATGCGGGCCAGTAGCGCGGCCCCCAGCCCACTGCGTCGATGGTCCTGGCTAACCATCAGCATCTCGATGAAAGCGCAACCGAAGAAGTGTTGGTGTATCACCGCGTAGGCAGCCACCGAACCTCGCACCTCGGCCACCAGGCAGGCGTACTGCCCGAGCCAGTCGGCAATCTGTTCGGCACGCAGCGGGTCCTGGTGGACGACGCTGTCGATGGCGATCAGGGCGGGTAGATCCTGTAGTCCAGCAAGACGAATGTTCATGGCCTGGTTCTGCGGTGACGGTGCCGCGATTATCCGCGCCCTGACAAGTCCTGCGCAGATGCTGGCGCAGCGCATGGCCAGGATGAAATGTCCGTCATGTTTGCAGGGTTAATGCATGTCCGGTGCTACGCTCGCAAAAATAGCCTCTACGGACGCGCACCATGGACATGAACTGGCACCAGGCCCTGCAAGAGAGCCTGAGCTGGCTGGCAATCGCCTCGTTGGTCACCCTTGTCTGCTTCACCATTACCGCCTTGCTGGCGGTGCGCTACACCCGCTGGGGGGCTCAGTTCTGGCAACTGGCCGGACCCTATTTCAGCTTGCGTCGCAGTTGGCGGCCCTTGCTGGCCTTCGCCCTGCTGCTGGTCCTGACGCTGTTCGCGGTGCGCCTGAACGTGCTGTTCTCGTTCTGGTACAACGGCTTCTACAGCGCCTTGCAGGCACTGGACCAGACCGCGTTCTGGTACCTGCTCGGGGTGTTCGCGGTGCTGGCGACCATTCATGTATTGCGCTCGCTGTTCGCCTTCTACGTCACCCAGGCGTTCAACATCCGTTGGCGGGTGTGGCTCACCGAGCGCCTGACCGCCGACTGGATGCACGGCGATGCCTACTACCGTGGGCAGTTCCTCACCGAGCCGGTGGACAACCCCGACCAGCGTATCGAACTGGATGTGAACGCCTTCGTCACCGGCTCCGTGTCGCTGGCGCTGGGGGCGGTGAGCGCACTGGTGTCGCTGGTGGCCTTCACCGGCATTCTCTGGGGCCTCTCCGCGCCGCTGGCGGTGGCCGGCATCGAAGTCCCCCGGGCGATGGTATTCGCCGTGTATGTCTATGTGCTGATCGCCACCTGGATTGCCTTCCGCCTTGGCCAGCCGCTGATCCGCCTCAACTTCCTCAACGAGAAACTCACCGCCAACTTCCGTTACGCCTTGATGCGCCTGCGCGAGAACGCCGAGAACATCGCTTTCTACCAGGGCGCGCAGGTGGAGCGGGGCACCTTGCTCGGGCGCTTCTTCGCGCTGATCGGCAACGCTTGGGCGCTGGTGTTCCGGAACCTCAAGTTCAGCGGCTTCAACCTGGGCGTCAGCCAGGTGGCGGTGGTGTTCCCGTTCATCCTCCAGGCTCCGCGCTTCTTCAGCGGCGCGATCAAGCTCGGCGACGTGATGCAGACCGCCCAGGCGTTCGGCCAGGTGCAGGATTCGCTGTCGTTCTTCCGTGAGTCCTACGACACCTTTGCCCAGTACCGCGCCACTTTGGATCGTCTGACCGGTTTTCTCGACGCCAACCAGCAGGCCAGTGAGTTGCCGCGCGTAGTCAGCGTGGATCAGGAGCACGCATTGAGGATCCAGGGCTTGCAGGTGCGTCGCCCCGACGGCCACGCGTTGATCGCCGATCTCGACCTGAATTTGCACAGCGGTCAGGCGCTGCTGATCAAAGGGCCATCGGGCAGCGGCAAGACCACCTTGCTGCGCGCCCTGGCGGGCCTGTGGCCTTATGCCGAGGGCGAGGTCAGGCGGCCGTTGGGGACGCAGGCGCTGTTCCTTTCGCAGCGCCCGTACCTGCCGCTGGGCGACCTGCGCACCGCCATCGCCTACCCGGCACAGGGCGCCCCAGGGGACGATGCGCGCATGCAGCAGGCCCTGCGCCAGGTCAACCTCGCCCATCTGGCCGAACGGCTGGACGAGCAGCGCGACTGGTCGCGGATCCTGTCGCTGGGCGAACAGCAGCGCCTGGCGTTTTCCCGGGTGCTGTTCAACCGGCCGCAGGTGGTGTTCCTCGACGAGTCCACCTCGGCGATGGACGAAGGGCTGGAACATGCGCTGTATTCGCTGCTGCGCGCGGAGCTGCCGGCGACGCTGCTGGTCAGTGTCGGGCACCGCAGCACCCTGGCGGGGTTCCATTCTCATCGGCTGGAGGTGGATGGGCAGGGGGGATGGTCGTTGCTGGAGCAGCAGCCTGCGGTCGGTACGCCTGCCTGATTCCGCGATTGTGCCGGCTCAGTCATGGGGGCCGGTTTTGATGGTTTTCGTACGGTGCTGGCTCATTTCTCCACGGCCCAGGATGCCTGGTCTTGTCGATGTTTAATTGACGTCAAATTGATGTCAATTTAACATCATTCGCTTTATCGATTTTGCACCAGCATTTTTTCGAAGGATCGAGGATGTACTTTTCCACCTCAGGCGCACGCCTGTGCGCCGATGGCCCCTCCAATCGCCGCGGTGGCTGCCTGCGCCACCCGCCTACCTGCCGTTGCATCGACATGGCCACGCACCTGCAGCTGGCCAGTCTGCCCTGAACGGCTGCGCATGCCCGCGCCTGATGTGCTCCAGCCACTGTGGCTGGCGCGATGGCCTGCGCTGAAACTTCGTTCTGCTGCTCCAACACCGTTTTACAACCGAGATGCCCGACATGGATGTTCGTCAGTTCACCTTCCTGGCCCGCCAGCCTTCCGCTGCCCTGAAACCGCGTGACACGTTCTGGGGCCTGTCCAAGCGTGGCCTGGCCTTCATGTTGGCGAACATGATGTTTTGGCAGCCGCTGGTGGCCATGGCCGACGGCATCGTGGTCAACGGCGGCGCGACGCAACTGGGTCAGGCCGGCAACGGCGTGCCCATCGTCAACATCGCCACGCCCACGGCGAGCGGCTTGTCGCACAACACGTTCAACGACTACAACGTCGGCCAGCAGGGGGTGATCCTCAACAACGCCACCGGACGCACCCAGTCCACGCAGTTGGGCGGGATCATTCTTGGCAACCCCAACCTGGCCGGCCGCGCAGCCAACGTTATCCTCAACGAGGTCACCGGCAGCAATCCCAGCCAGCTCAAGGGCTACACCGAAGTGGCCGGACAGTCGGCCCATGTCATCGTCGCCAACCCCTACGGCGTATCTTGCAACGGTTGCGGTTTCATCAATACCCCGCATGTCACCCTGACTACCGGCAAACCGGTGATCGAAAACGGCCAGTTGCAGCGTTACCAGGTGGAACAGGGCAGCGTCGCCATTGAGGGGGGCGGCCTCAATGCCGGCAATGTCGAGCAATTCGAGATCGTCACCCGCAGCGCAAAGATCAACGCCGAGATCCAGGCCCGAAACCTGGCGGTGATCGCCGGTGCCAATGATGTTGACGCCGCCACGCTGCAAGCCACCGCGCGCGCCGCCAACCCGACGGACGCGCCGCGATTGGCGATCGACTCCTCGGCCCTGGGCGGCATGTATGCCGGGGCCATCAAGCTGGTGGGCACCGAGGACGGTGTCGGGGTAAAGCTCGACGGTCAACTGATCGCCAGTGGCGGCGATATCCGGCTGGATGCCAATGGTCAGTTGCACATGGCCGAAGTCAAAGCCGAAAAAGGCGCGGTGGATATCACCGCCCGCCAGCTCGAAGCCCAGGGCGCGGTGTACGCCGGTACCGAGCTGCGGGTAGCGACCCAGGGTGACCTGGATAACCGTCAGGCCCTCGCCGCCGCCGGGCGCATCAGCCTCGACAGCGGCGGCCGCCTGACCAACCACGGCATCATCGAAGCCGGGGTCAACCTCGACAACAGCCGTAATGCCAGCGGCGATGTGCAACTGAACGCGCAAACCGTGGACAACCGCGGCAAGCATGTGGTGGCCAGCCGCGACCTGGCCGTCAGCGCCGCCCAGCGCCTGGACAACCAGGGCGGGAGCTTGAGCGCTCAGCGCCAGCTGACAGCCAACGGCGGGGCACTGGCCAACCGCGAGGGTCGCCTGATAGCCGGTCAGGCACTGACACTCACTGCCGCCAGCCTCGACAACAGCCACGGCACGCTCACCAGCGAGGGCGCGCTGCAGGCCGTGATCCAGGGGCAAATGCTCAACCAGGCCGGGTTGCTGGCGGCCAACAGCCACCTGAGCCTGAACGCCTCCAGCCTGGACAACCAGGTCAAAGGCCGGATCACCGGCCAGCACACCCTGGCTCTCAGTGTCGGCCACTTCGACAACCGCAATGGCATCGTTTCGGCCCACGATGCGCTGACGGTCGAGAGTGCGCGACTGGACAACCGCGAAGGTGGCCTGGTCAATTCGGGGCAGGCCATGAACCTGGCTGTGCAGACCCTGGACAACCGTGAGGGCGAAGTCTCCAGTGTCACCGACCTGACCTTGGCCGGCAGCGAGCTCGACAACAGCACCGGCGGTCGTCTGTTGGCCAACGGCGATATGCACCTGACCTTGCAGCGGCTGGACAACCACCTCAAAGGTCTCGTATCCGCGCAGCAGACGGTCGATCTGCATGCGGTGCAGTTGGACAACAGCGAGCAGGGCAGTCTGTATGCCAGGCAAGGCCTGTCGATGCAACTGCGCGCCGGGCTGAACAACCGCCAAGGGACGCTGCGCAGCGATGGTGGCCTGACCTTGCAAGCCGCCAGTGCCGACAATGACAGTGGCCGTACCAGCAGCGCCGCGTCCCTGGTGCTGGGCACCACCGGAGCATTCAGCAACCAGAAGGGCGAACTGCTCGGCGCGGGTGCCGTGAGCCTGACCAGTGCAAGCCTCGACAACCGCGGCGGGACCCTGAGCGGCGACGGCGACGTGCAGGTTACCACCGGCACTCTGGACAACCGCCAAGGGCGGTTCACCAGTGCCGAGCGGCTGACGCTGGTGGCGGCACAGGTGGACAATCGCCAGGCCGGCCGTATTGCCGGCAGCCAGGTGCTCGATGCCCGCATCAAAGGCCTCGATCAGCGAGATGGCGGCAAGCTCTACAGCACCGGGGCCCTGACCCTCGACCTGCAAGGCGAGTACCTGAACAACGCCACCGGCCTGATCAACGCCCATGGCCCGCTGCTGTTCAAGCACCTGGCCCAGGTCGACAACCAGGGCGGCGAAATCTCCAGCCTGCAAGGCTTCACCCTGGCCGCACGCGGTCTCGACAACAGTGGTGGCAAGCTGCTCAGCGACCAGGCCCTGTACATTCGCCTCAAGCAGGCGCTGCGCAACGTCAAAGGGCAGGTGTCGGCGGCCGGGTTGAATGCCACGGCCACGAGCATGGACAACAGCGACGGCGTGTTCGGCAGCCGCCAAGGGCTCGACCTGACCCTGGCGGGAGAACTGCTCAACATCGACGGCGAAGTCTCGAGCAGCGGCGCCGGCGTAATCAACGTCGCGACCCTGAACAACCGGGCTGGCCAGGTCATGGCCGATGCCGGCCTCGCCCTGACCAGCCGTGGCGCGTTGCTCAACCAAGCCGGCACCCTGGGGGGCAAGCAACAGTTGCACGTGGGCGCGGCGAGCCTGGACAACAGCCAGGCCGGCAGTCTGGTGAGTGATGGCGGCCTGACCGTGAAGGTGGATGGCCTGCTGGACAACCAGGCCAAGGGCAGCATCCAGGCCAAAGGCGCGATCGACCTGCAGGCCACGCACCTGGACAACCGTGGCGGGACTCTGCGCACCAACCAGGGCCAGGTATTGCAGGTCGGCCTGCTGGACAATCGTGAAGGCGTGCTCAACAGCAAGCAGGGCCTGACCCTGACCGGCCAGCATCTGCGCAACCAGCAGGGGCTGGTCAATGCCGAGGGGCCGGTGACCCTGACCCTGGACGCCATCGACAATGGCAAGGGCCGAATCTCCAGCAAGAACGACCTGCGAGCTACCGTGGGAGTGCTGGCGCAGCAGGGTGGCGAACTGGTCGCCCAAGGCGACCTGGACCTCACAGGCAGCAGCCTCGACAACCGTGATGGCGGCATGGTCGGGGCGAAAAAGGCACTTAAACTCAAGGTCGAGCACATCGACAACCGCGCCGGCGAGCTGTCCAGCCAGGCCGGCGCCGAGGTCGCTGGCCAGCATCTGGACAACAGCGCAGGCAAGTTGATCGCCGGCACGAACCTGCAACTGACCGTCGCCGCGCTGATCAACCAGGCCAAGGGGCTGGTGTTCGCCAAGGATGTCCACCACACCGGCAGCCGCCTGGACAATGCCGGGGGCCGTTTGGCGCCGGGCAGGCCCTGGCGGTGCAACTGACGGCGGGGCTGGACAATACGGCGGGCAAGCTCAGCAGCGAAGGTACCCTGAGTCTGCACGGCCAGCGCATCGACAACAGCGACGGTCGTCTCTCCAGTGATGGTGTGCTGAATATTGTCAGCGCCAGCGAGTTGATCAACCAGGGCGGCGTCATCGAGAGCGCCAATGCCCTTACGTTGACCAGCGCCAGTCTCGACAACCGTGGCCAGGGGCTTCTCAAGAGCGAGAGCTTTGCCACCTTGGGCCTCGACCACTTCGACAACCGCGACGGCGGGCGCGTGATTGTCGCCGGCAGCCTCGACCTCAAGGCCAAGCAACTCGACAATGACGGCCGCATTGCCAGTGCCGGCATGTTGACCGCCAACCTCGGCGGCCTCGCGCAGCAAGGTGGCGAGCTGAGCAGCAGCGCCCAGCTCGATCTGGACATGAACGGCGCCGACCTGCACAACGCCGGTGTGATCACTGCGCCGCTGCTGGTACTCAAGCAGCTCGGCGGTATCGACAACCAGCACGGTGAGATCTCCAGCCAGCACGCCTTCACCCTGGCAGCCCGAAGCCTGGACAACAGCAACGGCAAGCTGGTCAGCGACCAGGCCCTGACCCTGCGTGTCGAGCGGGTGTTGAGCAACCTCAAAGGCCGTATCAGCGCCAACGGCCTGGACAGCCGCAGCGCCAGCGTGGCCAACGCCGATGGCGTGATCAGCAGCCTGGACGGCCTGCAGGTCGCCGTCGACGGCCTGCTGGACAACCAGCGCGGCACCCTTGTCGGCGATGGCGCGGCGCAGGTGCGCGCCAGTCACCTCGACAACCAAGGCGGCAGCCTGCACGGCAAGGGTGCGCTGAGCGTCGAAGCCGCGCGCCTGGACAACCAGGACGGCAAGCTGATCGGCACCGACACCCTGCGCATCAGTGCTGCCAACCTGGATAACCGCAACGGCCTGATCGGCGCTACAAAAGCGCTGGAACTCGACGTTGCCAGCCTCGACAACCGAGCGGGCGAACTGACCAGCAACGCCGACCTCAGCGTGACCGGCCAGACCCTGGACAACAGCGACGGTGGATTGCTGAAGGCCGACCAGCACCTCAACCTGGGTGTCGCCCAGTTGCTGAACGGCAATGGCGGTAAACTCAACGGCCAGCGCCTCACGCTCACCGGCACCGGGTTGGACAACCGCGGTGGCAGCCTGCGCAGCCAGCAGCCCCTGGTGCTGCGATTGGCGGGCGAATTGGACAACCGCGACGGCCTGCTGAGCAGCGAAGGCACCCTGGTGCTCGAAGCTGCCAGCCTCGACAACCGCCAGGGCCAACTGTCCAGCGCCAAGGACCTGAAGGTCGAAGTCACCGGCCAAGTGCTCAACCAGCACGGCGAGCTGGCCACCGACGGCACCCTGGCCCTGCGCAGCGCCGGCCTGGAAAACCAGGACGGGCGCCTGAGCGGCAAAGGCGCGACGACGCTGACCACCGGCACCCTGAACAACCAGGGCGGCCGCCTCGACAGCGGCGACACCCTGAACCTGACCACCGGGCAACTGAACAACGGTGGCAGCATCGGCAGCGCCAAGGCCCTGACCGCCAGCGTCAGCGGCCTCGACCAGCAGGGTGGCAAGCTGTTCAGCGATGCCGGCCTGACCCTCGACCTGCACAACGGCCAGTTGAACAACCAGGGCGGCCTGATCAACGCGCTCGGCCCGCTGCAACTCGACAACCTCGCCGGCGTCAGCAACCACGAGGGCGAGATATCCAGCGCCCAGGCCTTCACCTTCGCCGCCCGGCACCTGGACAACGCCCAGGGCAAGCTGCTGAGCAACCAGGGCCTGACCCTGCGTATCGCCCAGTTGCTGGACAACACCAAGGGCCTGGTTGGCGCCGCCAGCCTCGATGCCCGCGCCGCGTCCGTGGACAACCGCGGCGGCACCTTGAGCAGCCGTGGCGACCTGCTGCTGAGCAGCGACGGCCGCCTCGACAACCGCGACCAGGGCCTGATCAGCGCCAGCCAGGCCCTGACTCTGCGCGCCATGGCCCTGGACAACAGCGCCAACGGCCTGGTCAACAGCCAGGGCCGACTCGAGCTGCACGCCGGCAACCTCGACACCGGCAGCGGCGGCGAAGTCTCCGCCAAGGGCGCGATGGCCCTGGACCTCGGTGCGATCACCCTGGCGGGCGGCCGCCTGGTCGGTGAGGGCGCCGTCACCCTGGACCTGAACGGCAATGACCTGGATAACCGCAAGGGCAAGATCCTCGTCCAGGGGCCGCTGACCCTGGAGCGCCTGCGCGCCATCAACAACCAAGGCGGCGAGCTCTCCAGCCAGCACGCGCTGGCCCTGAACACCGGCCTGCTCGACAACACCGACGGCAAGCTGATCAGCAGCCAGGAGCTGACCGTCAACGCCGCCAGCCTGCTCAACCAGAACGGCCTGGTGTCCGGCTGGCAAGGCCTGGCCGTGACCGGCGCGAGCCTCGACAACCGCAACCAGGGCACGCTGTCCAGCCGCAACGGCGCGCTGGACGTGCAGTTGTCCGGCACCCTGCTCAACAGCACGGCCGGCGCCCTGGTCAGCCAGGGCCGGCTGAGCGTCGCGGCCGCCAGCCTCGACAACAGCGCTGGCATCCTCTCCAGCGGCGCCGGCCAGCGCCTGACAATTGCCGGTGAGATGAACAACAGCGCCGGCGGCCTGATCGACAGCGGTGCCGATCTCGACCTGCAAGCCGCCACCCTCGACAACCAGGGCGGCACCGTCAATGGCCAGCAGGCCATGACCGTCACCGCCACCGACCTGCGCAACCAGGCCGGCACGCTGGCCAGCAACGGCGGCCTGACCCTCGACCTGCTCGGCAAACTGGAAAACGCCAACGGCAAGCTCGCCAGCGGCGGCCCGTTGCTGCTGCAGCGAGCGACCCAGGTCGACAACCAGGGCGGCCAGATCGCCAGCCAGGGCCTGCTGACCCTGCGAGCCGGCGGCATCGACAACCGCCAGCGCGGCACGCTGGTGAGCAACGGCCGGATGGCGATCACCACCACCGGCATCCTGCGCAACGACGCCGACGGCCTGATCTACAGCGAAGGCGCCGAGCTGCAGGTAACGGCGGCCGGGATGAGCAACCTCGGCGGCCTGATGCAAGGCCAGGGCGGCCTGAACTTCGCCACTGATGGCGAGCTCGACAACCAGGGCGGCAAGCTGCTGGCCAGCACCGGGGACGTCGACGTCAAAGCCAGCACCTTGAGCAACCAGGGTGGCACCCTGGCCAGCCTCAAGGGGCTGCTGCGCATCGAGGCCGACCAGAAGCTGCTCAATGGCCAGGACGGCGTCGGCAAGGGCGGTACCCTGCATGGCCAGCGCCTGGACCTGACCGCAGGCAGCCTCGACAACCAGCACGGTCGTATCGCCGCCCAGAATGGCGATGCGCTGATCAAGACCGCCGCCTTGGTCAACACCAACGGCGGCCTGTACGCCAGCAACCTGGTGCAGCTCAAAGGCACGACCCTTGACAACAGCGCCGGCCAGATCGCCGCCGGGCGGGTCGAACTGGGGCTGAGTGGCCAGCTCGGCAACCGTGCCGGGGTGATCGAAAGCGACAGCACCCTTGCCGTGAAGGCCAGCGGCGTCGACAACCAGGATGGCCAGTTGCGCGCCCTGGGCATCGATGGCAAGACCGACCTGCAGATCGGCGGCGTGTTCGACAACCGCAACGGCCACCTGGAAACACGCAACAGCGACTTCACCCTGAACGTCGCCGGCCTGCGCAACCAGGGCGGCAGCCTGTTGCACGGCGGCGCCGGCACCTTCGACGTCGCCACCGCCAACCTGCTCGATGCCGGCGGCAGCGTGCTGACCCGAGGCGGACTGACGCTGACTGCGGACATCTGGACCAACAGCAGCGTGATCCAGGCCGGGCGCCTGACCCTCAACGTCAAACAGCTGAACCAGACCACCCAAGGCCAGTTGCTGGCCTCGGACAGCCTGGTCGGCACCGGCGGCAACTGGAGCAACGACGGCCTGATCGCCAGTGATGGCTCGGCACAGTTGACCCTTACCGATAGTTACACCGGCAACGGCCGCTACAGCAGCCTGGGCAATCTTGGCCTGAACGCTCGGCAACTGGAGCTGGGCGCCACCGGTAGTGTGGCGAGCGGGCGGGACGCCACCCTCAACCTCGCTGGCCAGCTCAACAACGCCGGCCGCCTGACCGCCGCCGACAACCTCACGCTGACGGCAGCCGGCGTCAATAACAGCGGCACCCTGGCCAGCGGCGAAGACCTGACCCTGACCACCCCGGCGCTGCTCAACAGCAAGGGCCTGATCACCAGCGGCGGCGACATGCGCCTGCTGGCTGCCACATTCACCAACAGCTACGCCGACGTCTATGGCCTGGGCAACGTCCTGATCGCCCGCGACGCGGGCCAGGCCAAGGCCGACCTGCTGGACAACCGCTCGGGCACCATCGAGAGCGGCCGTAACCTGACGATCAACGCCACTACCGTCAACAATGTGCGTGACGTGCTGGAGCATACGAAGCCGGAAAAAGTCTCGGTTACCATCAGAGAACTCGATTGCAACCTGATCCCCGGCCCCGGCTGCGATTTCCGCAAGAAAGGCCGGCGCAACGGCCTGTGGCAGATCGATGAAATCGACCGCCTGACCGTCACCCGCAGCAGTGCCGCCGCCAACCTCAACAGCGGCGCCGACCTGCTGATTGACGCCCAGACGTTGAGCAACCACAGCAGTGCGATCAGTGCCACCGGCAACCTCACAGCCAACGCCGTCACCATCAACAACGAAGGTTTGCAAGCCCAGGAGATCAAGACCACCCGCAAATACTGGAACTTCGTCAAGCAGATCCACTCGGCGTTACCGGCCGCGGCCAATTTCAACGCCCGCAACAGCCCCACGCCATCGGCGACGGTCGAGGCCGAGCTCAGCAGTTTCCTGAGCCTGATGGGCGGTGGCATGTTGTCGAAGGTAGTCACCAACAGCAACGGCGATGGCCAGGCCTATGACGCGGTGATCCAGGCCGGCGGCAACGTTGCCCTGAATGCCGCGCAGAACATCAGCAACAGCGTGATCCGCCCGCACTATGCCTACGTCTCGGCGGGGCGCACCAAGACCGACACCGGCGCTGGCAGTGGCTACTCGACCGCGGTCTCGATCAACACCCAGCTACCACCGGACCTGGCCCAGCAGCAGGTCAATCCGGTGACCCTGCCGGGCTTCAGCCTGCCTACAAGTCAGAATGGCCTGTTCCGCCTGAGCGAGCAGGGTGCCGACAGCGCGCAGGCGGCCCAGGGCAGCAGCAGGTCGCAGAACTGGACCCTTGGCGGGGCCAGCGTCGACCTGGCCCAACGCCAGCAATTGCCCGACAGCCAAGGCCGGACCCTCCAGTTGGACGCGGTCACGCCGCTGGCCGCCAGTACCCGCACGGTGACCGTCGAGGCGCGCGAAACCGGTGACATCGATGCCGCCGCCCATGCGATCGAGGTTCCCAGCGTGGGTGGCATCGACGTCGGCACGCTGCAGCCGGTGCGCGCCCAAATGGGTGATATCGCCTCCGTCGAAGGGATCGAGGCGCTGCCACCGCAGGTCGATGGCGTGCAGAGGCCGCAGGTCTCGCGGCCAAGCAGCGAACCGTCGCTCACACTCGTCAGCCAGACCGTCAGCCGCGTCCAGGGCCTGCCCGAACGCCAGTCGCAACCGCAGCCGCACAAGTACCTGGTCGAAACCAACCCGGTACTCACCGACCTCAAGCAGTTCATGAGTTCGGACTACCTGCTCGCTAACCTGGGCTACAACCCCGACCAGAGCGCCAAACGCCTGGGAGATGGCTTCTACGAGCAACGCCTGATCCGCGACGCGGTAATGGCCCGCACCGGTCAGCGCTTCATCGACGGCCAGAACACCGACGAGAAGCTGTTCAAGTACCTGATGGACAACGCCATCAAGAGCAAGCAGCAGCTCAACCTGGCCGTGGGCGTGAGCCTGAGCGCCGAGCAGGTCGCGGCCCTGACCCACGACATCGTCTGGCTGGAAAAGACCACGGTGCGCGGCGAGGAAGTGCTGGCGCCGGTGCTCTACCTGGCCCACGCCAAGCAACGCCTGGCGCCCAACGGCGCGCTGATCGCCGGTAACAACGTCAACCTGATCGCCGGCCACAACCTCGACAACGCCGGCACCCTGCGCGCCCTCGAAAAGCTCACCGGCACGGTCGGCAACGACCTGGTGAACAGCGGCCTGATCGAAGCGGGCGGCCGCCTGGACCTGCTGGCCGGCAACAACATCGTCAACAAGGCCGGCGGCATCATCGCCGGGCGTGACGTGTCGCTGGTCGCGGCTAACGGCAGTGTGCTCAACGAACGCAGCGTCACCGTGCACCAAAGCAGCGACGGTGTGATCAGCGAGCGCACCGACTTCCTGGACAGCGCGGCCCGCATCGAGGCGGCCAACGACCTGAGCGTCAAGGCCGGGCGCGACCTCATCAGCAGCGCCAGCGTGTTGCAGAGCGGACGCGACCTGACCTTGCAGGCCGGGCGCGACCTGAGCCTGGGCGTGGTCGAGCAAGTGGGCAGCAATGCCAACGCTGCGGCGCGCCACAGCAGCTCGACGATCACCCAGCACGGCTCTTCTATCACGGCCGGGCGTGACCTGTCGGCGGTCGCCGGCCGGGACCTGGCGGCGATCGCCAGCCAGATCGAGGCCAAGCGCGACGTGGCGATGTCGGCCGGCGCTGGCCTGAGCCTGATCTCGGCGGCCAACGAGCAGCATTGGGCGGCGAACACCAAGAAAGTCAAGGTGCTCGAAGATCACGTGCAACAGGTGTCCACCACCGTCAAGGCAGGTGGCGACGTGGCCCTGGTCGCCGGCCAGGACCTGGCGATGAGCGCCAGCCGGGTCGAGGCCGGGGACGAGGCCTACCTGGTCGCCGGTGGCCGGCTGGGCCTGCTGGCGGCCGAAGACAGTGATTACTCGCTGTATGACAAGAAGAAGAAAGGCAGCTTCGGCAGCAAGAAGACCCAGCGTGATGAAGTGACCAAGGTGACCCAGGTTGGCAGTGCCGTCAGCGCGGGTGGCAACTTGACCATCAAGAGCGAGGGCGATCAGCAGTACCAGGCTGCCAAGCTGAATAGTGGCGAGGACCTGACGCTGGAGAGCGGCGGCGACATCACCTTCGAAGCTGTAAAGGACTTGCGCCAGGAAAGTCACGAGAAGTCCAAAAGCAGCATGGCCTGGACCAGCATGAAGGGCAAAGGCAGCACGGATGAGACCCTGCGCCAGAGCGAATTGATCGCCCAGGGTCAGTTGGCCATTCGTGCTGCGGGGAAGATCCACATCGACATTAAGCAGGTTGACCAGCAGACGGTCAGCCAGACGATCGATGCAACGGTCGCAGCAGAACCTGGCCTCGCTTGGCTCAAGGATGCAGAGGCGCGTGGTGATGTCGACTGGAGGCTGGTCAAGGAGGTTCACGAGAGCTGGAAGTATAACCAGTCGAGTCTGGGCGCTGCCCCTGCGCTGATCATTTCGATCATCGCCAGCTTCTACCTTGGGCCTTTGGCTGGCGCTTTCGCTAGCAACCTCGCCGTGGGTACCATCAACGGTGGTGGCGATCTCGGTGCCGGCTTGAAGTCCGCCACCAGCATGCAAGCCATCAAGGGCTACGCCACGCAGTGGGCTACCGGAATGGCCTTGGGCAAGCTGGATAGCCTGGTGAGTGGCTGGAATACCGATGGCGCGTTGATCCTGACCAAGAGTGGCGTCAACAACCCAGGCTATACCTCGCAGATGCTCAGCCTGGACAACATCGGGCAGAACCTGTTGCGTAGCGGCAGCCATGCCTTGGTGGCCGGTACCATCAGTACGGCGATCAATGGCGGTAGTCTCAAGGACAACCTGGGCGGAGCCCTGGTTTCGGAGGGCTTCGACCTGCTCGCCGCAGGCAGCAACAAGGAACTGGGTGACTTCGCGGATTCGCTGGGGATCGACCCCGGGACGGCCTCGAAGGTCATGATGCATGCGGTGCTGGGTGGGGCGTTGGCCGAGGCACGTGGTGGCGACTTCACGAGTGGCGCCATGGCGGCCGCAGCGTCGGAAGGCCTGACGTCCATTGCAAGCGACAAGCTGGGCAAGTACCTGGATCAGCGCTTTGCCACCAACGATCAGTTCCGTGTTGGTACCGCGCAGGTCATCGGTGTACTCGCCGGCGCATTGGCAGGCGGCGATCCGCAGATCGCCAGTTGGGTTGCCGGTAACGCCGAGCGTTATAACCGCCAGTTGCACAACGACGACAAGTCCCTTGCCACGCGCTTGGCGGCGCGTAGTAATGGGCGTTTCACGGTCGGGCAGATCGAAGAGCAGTTACGCCTGGCCTCGACCCGGGACGGTGTGCTCAACCCGGCCAGCGACATTGTGGCTTCCGCTGGGCAGATCTACGACAAAGATGGCCATTGGGTGAGGACGGGCGCGGATACCTACGTCCAGACCCTCGCCAGGCTTGACCCTGCTGTCATCGATTACATCAAGGCCAACTCGGACCGCTACAGTTGGACGACGCCATCGGCGCAGCCCTACGAAGGGCAGGCTGGTGTGGGGGCTGGCAATGGTCGGGATCGTCTGACCGGTTATGTGCTCGATGAAAAGGGTGGCTATCGCGCCAGTGTGGAAGTCGAGGGCAAGGTCTTCACTCCGCGGTATTTTCCTTGTGGCAGCGCGGAATGTATTGCGGCGGGAAGTAACGTTGACCCGAATGATCCGGAGACGCAGCGCTGGATTGAGGCAACAAATGCCAAGGCGATCAGTGATGCCAGTGTGGCGGCGACGCTGTTGCCTGTACCTGGCGGTCCTTTGCTTGGGAAATTGTTGGGGCCGTTGCTTGAGCGGATAGGGGTGAAAAGCGCTGCAGAGGTTGTGGGGGCAAAAAGTGCGGTAGAGACCAGTAAGCTTCTTGATGACGCGACCCGACAGCTGGAAGCGTATATCGGTACTTTTGGGAAATACAAGCCACCTACCGCAATTGGCGCTGTAGACCCTCTGACAGGTAAGATAGTAACGGCATCGAATGGGGCCGTTCCGGATATAATCGCGCCCGAGCTGGTTGCATATGCTGAACGTTTGGGGGGGTTGGGCGTTAAAACAGCTTGTGGCAACACGCTGGGTCGTTGTGCTGAGTTTAGGGCTGCTAATGAGTTGCTATTGAATAATTCAAGATTGAAATTGAGTGACATTAAATTTACTTCTGCGATACGTCCGCGAACAGGCGAGGTGGTTCCTCGTTGTGATAATTGCATTGGCATGTTTGGAGTTGAATGATGGAAATGGATGATGAGTTCTTAGAGGTTAATGATCTCGACTGGTTTGCTTCCTTTCAAGATGGCATGCTGGCGCATTTCGCGACGGGAGGGCGAGGCTACATTCCTGTGCAGATAAGGGAGTCAATTGCTGCATATGAGAAAAGTCTTGATTATTTTTTGTCCGTAGAGGGCGGCGTCGGGGTATTGGTTATTGAGGAAAATTTGCCGAAATTTAATAGCGCCCTGCAGCGGGAGCGATACTTGAAATCATTTATCGCTATGGCTGGTAGAGGTTTGTTTAGTTATGATGTTAATCAGTTGGGGGGGTACAGTTTGATCGCTAGACCTCAAGCGGGACTACGTCTTTGTGAATTGCCTGGGGATATTAGGGGTGTTATTCATGTTCTATCACTACGCTTTTCTTCTCGTATAGATGTCAGTAGTATGATTTAATGCTTGGGGCGATGGTTGGGTTGGAGGAAAAGGGGACAGATTTATTTTTCCTACTCTAAATTCGGTTCCTGGAGCGTAGCGATCTAGCTGTTAGGCAGGGTAGGCCGAAATTAGAGTAGAGAAAATACATCTGTCCCCTTTTTCTCCTTTTTTCTCCTTTTTTCTCCGATTTGTAAAAGACTCCAAGGTGTTCTTTAATTCGACCACCAACAACGCTGTTGTGCTCGATGCGTCAGGAGGTTTTGTGACGGGCTTTAAGCTCTCGCCAGGAACTCAGCAGTTTGATAACTTTGTTAAAAATGGAGTTCTACGATGAGTCTTACTCTCTTGGAGTTTGCAAGATCGTATGTGGCCGGAAGGCTGACAGCCGAAGTTTTTTCTGAGGCGTATATTGAACTTTGGAAAATTGAGCGAGATAGGAATCTCCTTCAACTAGATGAGCCTTCGCTGAGCGAGTGCTTGTCCAGCATTTTTTGTGCTGCGGATATGTACGAGTCAGATGAATCAAGGGAAGAGTATGAGTTCGACGATGTAATGCTTAAATCCAAAGTCGCGAGCTTGATGCAAGAAATAGTCGCTGGTTAGTTGGTGCAAAAGGAGAATTGTGGAGAATTCAGTCACCTATTCCAAAAGTAGATGTCAAAAATGATTTTATGATGAGTGTGTCCAATGGGGGTGCTACTCTTAGGTACGGTAATCCTGAGGGCGTAGCAGGATTGGTCGTGAATGTGGATAAAACGGGAGTGCTGGGGTTTGAGATTCGTGCAGCACAAAATCACCCCTATTACGATGCATCAGGCACTGATATGTTCGCGAGCGCAATGCAAGAAGGAAAAGGGGACGAAGGAAAAGGGGGCAGATTTATTTTTCCTACTCTAAATTTGGTTCCTGGAGCGTAGCGATCTAGCTGTTTGGCAGGGTAGGCCGAAATTAGAGTAGAGAAAATAAATCTGTCCCCTTTTTCGCTTTTTCGTCATTCTTCCGTGAGTCCTACGACACCTTCGCCCAGTACCGCGCCACCCTCGACCGCCTGACCGGTTTTCTCGACGCCAACCAGCAGGCCAGCGAGTTGCCGCGCGTAGTCAGCGTGGATCAGGAACACGCATTGGGGATCCAGGGCTTGCAGGTGCGCCGCCCCGACGGCCACGCGCTGATCGCCGATCTTGACCTGAATTTGCACAGCGGCCAGGCGCTGCTGATCAAAGGGCCATCGGGCAGTGGCAAGACCACCTTGCTGCGTGCCCTGGCGGGCCTGTGGCCGTATGCCGAGGGCGAGGTCAGGCGGCCACTGGGGACGCAGGCGCTGTTCCTCTCGCAGCGCCCATACCTGCCGCTGGGCGACCTGCGCACCGCCATCGCCTATCCAGCGCAGGGCGCGTCCGGCGATGATGCGCGCATGCAGCAGGCCCTGCGCCAGGTCAACCTCGCCCATCTGGCCGAGCGGCTGGACGAGCAGCGCGACTGGTCACGGATCCTGTCACTCGGCGAACAGCAGCGCCTGGCGTTTTCCCGGGTGCTGTTCAACCGGCCGCAGGTGGTGTTCCTCGACGAGTCCACCTCGGCGATGGACGAAGGGCTGGAGCATGCGCTGTATTCGCTGCTGCGTACGGAGCTGCCGGCGACGCTGCTGGTCAGTGTCGGGCACCGCAGTACCCTGGCGGGGTTCCACTCTCATCGGCTGGTGGTGGACGGGCAGGGGGGATGGTCGTTGCTGGAGCAGCAGCCTGCGACGGAGGTGCCTGCCTAGCGTCTATACGTAGCACGGTGCTTCTTTCGATCCGCTATAATCGCGATGTGTTCACCCATCAAGGTGTGTAAAGGTGAAAGGGATCAGCCTGGAAACCAAGAAGGCTTACTGTGCCAAGACACGTCGCTCTAACTATGTAGCCAGCCTGCGGCTAGAGGGCTTCACCGTGTCACCGGACGCGGCTGAGCGTGAGCTTCCCACCCGGGAGGAACTGCTGCGTAAATACCGCAAGCAGAGCTGACGTTGGATAAATACGGGGTCGGGCAGGATGCTTATTGCTATGCCGGCACCTCGGTTTTGCGCAATCGGCTCGGTATTCATGATGACGATGAGCTGTGCAGGGCCGAGCGGGACTTCTCCGAGCTGGCCGCGAGCGAGATCGAATTCAGTCTGCCACCCTATGATCTTGCCTACTTGAAGCAGATTCATCGTTCGCTTTTTCGGGATGTCTACGATTGGGCGGGCGAGCTGCGTGTTCTCGATATTTCGAAAGGCCAGACCCGTTTTTGCAATCTAAGTCGGATCGAGCCCGAAGCCGGCAAGGTCTTCGCCAGGATGGCAAACAGGCAGTGGTTCGAGGGGCATGATCGTGGCGCCTTGGTGGCCGCTGTTGCTGAAAGCTTTGGGGATCTGAATATGATTCATCCCTTCCGAGAGGGCAATGGGCGGGCACAGCGCATACTGTTCGAGCATCTACTGCTCAATGCGGGTTTTCAGATCGACTGGTGGCAGGTTGAACCCGATGCATGGGTCGAAGCGAACATTGCCGCAGTTGTTTGTGATTACTCGGCGCTGGAGCGCATTTTTCACCAATCCCTGGGTTTGTCGGCAATCAAGTGAAGTCCGATTTCCGCGAGCTGATTTAAACCTTTGTAGGAGCGGGCTTGTCCCGCGACAGCTTCAGCACAGGTAACGAGGCTGCTCTTCATGGCCTATCACCGGGTAAGCCATAGCCCCATCAGCGTGACCAGCGCGAAAGCGCCCCCCACCATGAACGTCGCCTGATATCCCACCCAGTCCCACAGCCCTCCGGCCAGCACACTGGCCACCAGCAACGCCACCCCCGTCACCAGATTGAACACGCCGAATGCGGTCCCGCGCAGGTCCTCGGACGCACTATCGGCGATCAAGGCGCTGAACACGCCTTGGGTAAACCCCATGTGCAGCCCCCACAGGATCACGCCCAGTGCCAGGCCGGACAGGCCCGGCAACCAGGCCAGCAGCAGATCGGCCAGCACCAGCAGGGCCAGCCCGAGCATCAACACACCCCGTCGCCCGACCTTGTCGGAAAGTGCCCCGGCAGGATAGGCCGACAGGGAATAGGCCAGCGACATCAGCACCAGCACCGCTGGCGCCCACAAGGGGGCAAGGCCAAGCGCCTGGCCGCGCAGCAGCAGAAACGCTTCGCTGAAGCGCGCCAAAGTGAACAGCGTGGCCAGGAAGAGCAGACGCCAGTAACCGTTGCCCAGCCGGGCCAGTTCGCGAAGTGCCAGAGGCATGGCCACTGTGCCGAGCGCAGCCGGTTTTTCGGGCTCGCGGACGAAGGCTACCAGCACATAGAGCGCCATGAACGCCGGAATCACCGCCACCCAGAACACCGTCTGGAAGTGGCTGGCGGTCAGCCACATCAACAGGATCGCCAGCAATGGCCCGAGAAACGCCCCGACCGTATCCAGCGCCTGGCGCAGGCCGAATGCCGCGCCGCGCAGTGCGGCGGGGGTGACATCGGCGATCAGCGCGTCCCGTGGCGCGCCGCGGATGCCCTTGCCGACGCGGTCGACGAAGCGTGCCGCGGTCAGCCATTCCAGCCCGGGGGCTAGCGGGAAGATCGGCTTGGTCACGGCGGCCAGGCCGTAGCCGATCACCGTCAGCCGCTTGCGCTTGCCCAGGCGGTCGCTGAGGGCGCCGGAGAACACCTTGGTGATCGCCGCCGTCGCCTCGGCGATGCCTTCGATCAGGCCCACGGCCAGCACCGAGGTGCCGAGCACGGTGACCATGTACAGCGGGAGCAGGGCGTGGATCATCTCGGAGGAGATGTCCATCAGCAGCGAGACGAAGCCTAAAGCCCAGACGCTGCGGGGGATGGGGCTGTGGTTGGGCATGGTGCTCTCGAGGATGGTGTCGAGTTCACTGTAGCCGAGCCATGCGCAACCCCTGTAGGAGCGGCCTTGTGCCGCGAAAGGGGCGCGTAGCGGCCCCAGGATTTCAGCGGTGATGCAGAAATTGCCGGGGCCGCTTTGCGGCCCTTTCGCGGCACAAGGCCGCTCCTACAGGGCCCGCGTGAAGCCAAAGGTCACGACTTGAAGCGTCCCACCAACCCGTTCAACTCGTCTGACAGCTGCGCCAGCCTGCCGGAGTCGGCCTGGGCGGAACTGGCCAGCCCCTCCACCAGCCGTGCCTCGTCGTAGATCTGCTGGATATGCCGGTTGATCTCCTCGGCCACGCTGTGCTGCTCCTCGGCGGCGGCAGAGATCTGCAGGTTCTGGTCGCGGATCTCGTTCACCGAGAGCTGGATGCCCTCGAAGCTGTCCCGCGCGCTTTCGATCGACGACACGCTGGCCCGCGACAGGTCCAGGCAGCTTTCCATCTTCTGCGAGACCTCCTGGGTCTTGCCGCCCAAGGTGTTGAGCAACTGGTCGATCTCGCCGGTGGAGTCGGCGGTGCGCTTGGCCAGCGCCCGCACCTCGTCCGCCACCACCGCAAAGCCACGGCCCTGGTCGCCGGCCCGGGCCGCCTCGATGGCGGCGTTGAGCGCCAGAAGGTTGGTCTGCTCGGCGATGGCGCGGATGGTGCCGAGGATCTGGTTGATGCTGCGGCTGCCTTCCTCCAGCTCGACCATGGCCTGGGACGACTCGCTCAGGCGCCGGCCCAGGCGATTGACGTTGTCGGTGGTCGCCTCGATCTGCTGCTTGCCCTCGGCCACCCGGCGGTGGCCGTGCTCGGCGGCGTCGGCGGCGCTGCTGCACGAGCGCGCCACTTCGTTGGCGGTGGCGACCATCTCGTTGAACGCGGTGGATACCAGCTCCACTGCCTCGCGCTGACGCCCGGCGGCCTCGTTCATGTTGCCGGCCATCTCGCTGTTACTGCGCGAGGCTTCGTGCAGGTTGGTCGAGGCCGCGCCAATGCGCTGGATCAGCTGGCGGATGGCGGCGAGGAACTTGTTGAACCAGCCGGCCAGCTCGGCGGTTTCATCCTTGCCCTGGACCTGCAGGTCGCGGCGCAGGTCGCCTTCGCCCTCGGCGATCGACTGCAGGCCGATGCTGACCTGGCCGATCGGCTTGACGATCACCCGCGAGAACGCCGCGGCCACCAGGGCGAAGATCAGGGCCAGCACCACCACGATCAACGCGGTGACATAGGTCATGCGCGTCGCCGCGGCCATCACCTCGTCGTACTCGATCAGGCCGATAAAGCGCCAGCCCAGGCCCGGTGAGGTCCACACATTGGCCATGTAGCGCACACCGTCGATCACCACGTCGGTGGATCCCTGGGAAGTGGCGGCCAGTTGCGCGTAGGGCGCGCCGAGGTCCTTGAGCTGCTTGAAGCCGTGGCTGGCGTTGCGCGGGTCGACCAGCACGGTGCCGTCCTCGATCAGCATCACGTAGCCGCTGTCGCCCAGCTTGATGCTCTTGACCAGCTCGGTGAGATTCTTCAACGACACGCTGACCACGAACACGCCCTTGGCCTTGCCGGCCTCGTCGAGCAGTGCCCGGGCGGTGCCGACCAGGGCCACGTCATCCTTGTCGTAGTAGTAGGCGGCGGTGCGCACGGTCTTGTCCGGGCTGGCCATGGCAGCCTTGTACCAGGGGCGGGTGCGCGGGTCGTACTTGGCCAGTTGCGGGTCGTCCGGCCATTTGGCGTAGCTGCCGTCCTCGAGGCCGATGGACAGGATCGCCGCGGCCGGGTGAGTGGTGCCGTAGCGGGCGAAGGCGTCGATCACCTTCTGCGCGGCTTCGGGCATTGGCTGGCGGGCGGCATCGGCGCCGGTGTAGTCCTTGAGCGAGGTGACCGAGGTGTATACAGGATCCTTGGCCATTTGATCGACGTTCTGCAGCGTGCCATCGAAGAACTGGCGCATGTTGCCGTCGATCTGGCGGATTTCCCGGGTGCTGCCGTCGAGGAACTGGTCCACCGCCTCGCTGCGGATGTTCAGCACTGAGATCCCGCCGACCAGGGCCACCGGGATGAAGGCCACCAGTACGAAGGCCAGGATCAGTTTGTTTTTTATTTTCATGGTGACGCCCATCCGTGAGAGTGAAGGGTGTACATGGCCGCTTCGATGGAGTGGTGGCCACTTGCTACCTTTTCTGTTTCGGCGGGCGGAATATAAACCTTTAGTAGATATTTCGTGTACAGGAAAATAAGAAATTGTCCTGACTTTCAGGGCAAGTAGCAGGGCAAATAGGAGGAAATGCGTGGGAGCGGGCTTGCCCCGCGATGAGGCCAGGACGGTTGTTTCAAGCGGATTACTAAGACTTTCCCTATTTCACGTAGGACGTTTCCCAAGCATGCTTTTCCGGCCTTTCAGCTGTTGTTCTGGCCAGTCGCATTCCTTAGTCTCGGCCTGTCGTTGCTGATTCAACGACCGGGTGTGCAAGCCCGTACAGGTACAACGCGAAAGCGCTTTTGGGCCTTGCCGGCAGTCTGCGGTTCGGGCCCTCCAATGGCGGCTATGCGTGGGAGGCCCTTGGGCCTGCCGAGTTCCTGTACCCTCGGTCTTGCACACCTGCGTATAGCTGCCACCTATTCGAGTGCAAGCGGATTCAGGCAGTTTTCCCATGACGGTACAGGAGTGCTGAACCATGCTGAAAATCGTGCCCGACCCACCCCGCATCTTGCCCCGGGAGGTTCGCCCATGACCCTCGATACGACCCCTCGAACCTCCCGCCCCACCACGGCCCACGCCAATTTCGGCACCTGCCACGACGCCCATCCACCGATGTTCTCGGTGCATGCCGGTATTGATGGCGAGGATGCGCTGGTGTGCGCGGTGGCGGCCTTGCAGGCGGCCTACGAAACCAATGCCATGGCCCTGGAGAAAGCCAGCGAACCACTGCGCAGTCTGCTGGTGGCGACGGAGAACTCCCTGGAAAAAGGGCTGGCCTTGGCGTCGGCTGTGCTGGATGGGATAGAGCGGGGTTAGTCGATGGCAGCGAGGGCCGCCTGTGCGGCCCGACCCTGCACCTGCCCGTCAGTGATCGAGCATCTTGTGATAGGTCACGAAGTCCTGCTCGGCCACATACCCCAGTGACTCATACAGCGCCCGGGCGGCGAGGTTGGTCCGGGCGGTGTCCAGGCTCAACCGCTGCGCGCCCTCGGCCTGGAAAATCTCGGTCAGTTGCTGCATCAGGTAGCGGGCATGACCGCCCCTGCGGGCGTGCGGGGCAACGAACAGGTCATACAGCCAGTAGAAGCGCTTCATCGCCAGCGAACAGGTGGCCGGGTACAGCTGGGCAAAGGCGATGGCCTGGCCGTCGGCGTCCAGCAGCAGGTAGATACGCGAGTTGCCGGTTTCGAGGTTGGTCTTGAGGAATGCGCGGGAAGCGGGGAGGTCATCCGCCTCCTGGTAGAACATCCGGTACTGGTTGAAGAGGTCCGCGGCGGCGTCCAGGTGGTGCAGATCACAGGCAATGACGTTCATGTCGGGGCTCGCAGGAGGGTGGTGCACCGTGTGGCGCAGTGCGTGAAGAAAGGATCTGTTGCAAATCCCACGGCCAGTGGCCGCTGGTGCGGACTACGCTTTCGACTGTGGCGTGGGCAGGGGCTTCCGATGGTCGCAAGACATTTGAGGCGGGCGCCCCGAGCACGTAGCATCAACTCATCAGCGTACTGGAGGTAGTCATGGCTCGATACGCACCTGCAAAGCAGGACAATACCTTTGTTCCCAAGCAAAAGCGAAGCGGCAAAAGTGATGAAGAGGTTCTTCGACAGGGTGCCCGTTCAAGCGAGGCGCTGCTTGATTATGTCGAAAAGCATGGAAAGCTGCCTGTAACCAAGTGAGGGGCCGTGCCGTCTGTCAAAGTCTCTGAGCTGTTCAAGCTGGGATTTGAAGATTGGTACGATCTCTACGTCGATTTCCATGCCTACAAAGTCGGTGGCATTCAGCCGAAGACGTTTGGCAGGGACGCACCACTTGAAGATAAATTCCAGCTTTACCATATCCATCTGGCCACCTCCCAACCGGTCATGCTGCGTTGGGCGTCAATCGACGAGCCATTTCGTCGGACACATCGCGTCGATGAGCCCGAAAACGACTATTGGCTGATTTATGCCTATGACGAGTATCTGGACGAGTACTTGATGTTGAGGCTGATGGGACCCGGTGCACACAATCGCAAAGGATGGGGTTCATTGCTGCGCAACATCGTGAGTGAAATCGTAGAGCCCTGGTCATTGGGTCGGGTCACTTACGATGAGCCAGATTAGCGCTCTGGTAGAAGGGCCGCAGGTGCGGCCCGGTTCTCAAAGGCTTGTGCCAGGATGCCTGCCCCCCTTAAATTCGTCCCCTTCATTTACGGCCATACACAACCCATGGCCGGCTCCAGGATCAAGGACGAATGTTGCCGTTGCTTTCCCGTTTCCTGCTGCACGCACTGGCCTGTGTGGCGTTTCCCTTCCTCTTGAGCCTGGGCTTCGATTTCTATCGGCAGCATGTTGGCCCGCCCATGGCGCGAGGCGTCAGCGTCGGCTTGGCGACGATGATGGTGTTCTACGCCTTCGTGCTCTTCAACCTGCTGATGGTGGCCATTCCAAGAACGTCACTCCGCTACGGATTGACGCTGTTGCTGGTGCTGTTGGTGCTGGCGTTCTTCAATACCTTGCACCCGTTGCGGGCGCTGGGCTTCGCGTTGTTATGCGGTGGTTTGTGCGCAGCGGCGATCAGCATGACGCCCACAGTGACATCGCTGTTGAACAAGTGCCGCAAGTGAGGACCCCAGCGCAGTGGATCAGCAGACCAGCACGCGTCGCTCTTCGAGCCATCGTTCGAAGCAGGTGAAGGTCTCGACCGCTGCCTTTACCGTCTGGGCCTGGGCGGCAGGCTCCTGCTCGGCGCCAGCCAGTCGATCGAGGAAGCTGCGCCAGCGTGCGCCGGTCTGCGCGCCGTAGACGTCGAGAAACGCACCGCCGCTGTCGGCGTCGATGCCCAGGCGTTCAGCCATGGCTCGCTTGAGTACCTGGCCGCCCAGGGTGGAGCCTTCAAGTACATACATCACACCGAGTGCACTGGCTTCATCGTCGATGCGAGGCAGGGCGTGGCACAGCGGCAGTGCTTCGACATCGATGGCCAGGGCGCTCAGGTCGCGGGACAAGGCGGGTGTCTTGTTGCGTTCGGCGGCCTGGTACCCGGCCAGCAAGGTATCCAGCGGCGCATGGAAACCGTGGTAAGCCGCAAGCAGGCGCGCATAGGCCGTCCGGTCGAAGCCTTCGCTGAAAAACGGCAGGCGCGCCTCCAGCCCTTCGTGGCAGGCGCGGGTACCCTCGCGCAAGGCAAGCAACAGCGGGCTGACGGTAGCGGACATGACGCAGGCTCTGAACAGGACGCAACCGATACTGCCAGATCCCATGGCGCCACCACCACTGCCGATTTTCCGCACCTGGCATTTGATCTGTGGAATCATTGCGCCGCCTCTGGAGTGAGGCTTTCACGGCTAAGACAGGAATGCAGCACGATGCGCGCAACAACAAGGAACTGGCTGGCCCTGGGGCTGGCGTTGCTACCGGGCCTGGTCGGCGCGGCGGAGCCAGAGCCGGTACCGGTGTACCGGGAGATCAAGGACTGGGTGGTGGGCTGCGACAACACGCGTTTTTGCACCGCGGTGCTGGCCGATCATCCGGAGTTAATGCGGGTGGGCATGCTGGTGCAGCGCGAGGCGGGTGCCTGGGGCAACCTGCACCTGACCCTGGTGGGCAGCACCGACTGGTCGGGCGAGCCCCTGCTCGACGGCCAGCTGCTGGTCGCCCCTTGGCGCATGACCCGCGGCGTCGAGACCACCCTGGAGCTGGAGGGCGCCGATGCCTATGCCGTGCTGCGGCAATTGCGCAATGGCCAGCGCCTGGTGGACGACACCCGGCCAGGGGAGCGCGTGAGTTCGCTGCAAGGCCTGAGCGCCGCCTTGCTGCTGATGGATGCGGTGCAGGGCCGGGTCGGCCACTACAGCGCGCTGGTGCGACCCGGTGACAGCGTCGCCGACGCCCAGTTGCCCATTCCGGCCAAGCCCCGGGGGCCGGCCTTTGTGGCAGCCACGCCGCTTAGCGAGCAGGAACTGGCGGGCATCAATCCGGTGGTGATGGCCAAGGCGGCCGCCGAAGACCAGCTGAAGAACGAATACGATGTCGCTCCCAAGCTAGAGCTGCATGCCCTGGACGACCAGCACGCCCTGGCGCTGCTCAGCTACAACTGCAACGATTTCCATTGCCTCTACGCGTTGTACAAGGTGTCGCGCAAGGCGCCTTATGCCCTTGGGCCGCTGGAGTTCGAGGCACCGTCCAGCCCGGTACTGATCAGCCGGATGCGCGACGCCATCGAGTTCTACCCCAAAAAGGGCGAGCTCCACAGCTATGCCAAGGACGACTATCCCGGCAGTTGCGGGGTCGAGGAAAGCTGGCGCTACGACGGCATGCGCATGCGCCTGGTCAGGTTGGCGCGGATGGACCGATGCGCCGAAGTGGGCACTGACAGTTGGCCGGTACTATGGCGCAGCGAAGGCTGAAAACGTGAAAGGGACGTCAGGGGCAACCCCATGCAATGGATGAAACACCATCGTGCGGCACTGCTGCTGGTGCTCGTGGCGCCACTGGCCGCGCAGGCTGAAAGCACCCAGGCAGCGCTCGAAGCGGTGCCGCTGTACCGGCAGGTCAAGGACTGGGCGGTCGGCTGCGACAACACCCGTGCCTGCACCGCGCTGCTGGCCATCGACGACGAGCTGATGAGCGGCCTGCAGACCATCGTCCGGCGCGAGGCGGGGCCGCAGGGCAAGCTCGAGCTGACGCTGCGTGTCGGGCCGGCGTTTGCCGACCAGGTGCTGCTCGATGGCCAGGAACTGCCGGCTCAATGGCGGCGGATCCAAGGTGAGTACGATTTCGACCTGCAGCTCGAAGGCGATGCGGCTCTGGCGCTGATCCGTCAGATACGCAACGGCAATCGCCTGAGTTCGTTGACCGAGGATGGCGAGCTGGTCGCGTCGTTGCAGGGGATCAGTGGCGCGTTGCTGGCCATCGATGCGGTCCAGGGGCGGGTAGGGCATGTCGATGCGCTGGTGCGGGTGGGTGACGCCCCGGCTGCCGAGGTGCCTGACGCTCCTGTCGCGGCGGCGTTGCCACGGTTCGTCGCCGCGCCGGGCATGAACGACGAGCAGGCTCATGAAATCGGCAGGACGGTGAAGCACCAGGCGGATGTCGAGGGTGATGTGCCGGGCCTCAGCTTCAGCCACTATGAGGTGTACCCGCTTGACGCTGACAGCGCCCTGGTCATTCTCAATGTCGGGTGCAGTGGCGAGTTCTGCGCCAATTACCTGTATCGGGTGTCCCGCACCGCCCCTTACCAGATCAACAAGATAGCGTTCGAGACCCCGATGCCGTTACTGGCGCCGCTGCTCAGTGGTCATGTTGCGTTCGATCCGCAAAGTGGCCAATTGCAGGCCACTGATAAAAGCCTGTTGGAGCGTGGTTGCGGGCTGGTCCAGCAATGGCGCTATGACGGTGAGCGCATGCGCCTGGAGCGCGTGGCCCGGCTGGATCGCTGTGGGTATGTGAAACCGGAGTTCTGGCCGGTGCTATGGCGCCGTGGTTGACGCGTTCCCTGTAGGAGCGGCCTTGTGCCGCGAAAGGGGCGCGAAGCGGCCCCGGCGATCTTTGCGTCAACGCTGAAATCCTGGGGCCGCTGCGCAGCCCTTTCGCGGCACAAGGCCGCTCCTACAGGGTCTGAGGGACGGTTCAGAACGCCAGCTTGTAGCCGATCAGCAACAGCATGGTCGCCAGGCAAGGCCGCAGCACGCGGTCGGAGATGCGCCCGGTCAGGTGGCTGCCCAGGTAGATCCCCGGCAACGAGCCCAGCAGCAGGTAGCCCAACAGCGACCAGTCCATGTTGCCCATGCCGGCATGACCCAGGCCCGCCACCAGGGTCAGCGGCACGGCGTGGGCGATCTCGGTGCCGACCAGGCGGCGGGTGACCAGGAACGGATACAGCAGGAACAGCGCCACGGTCCCCAGCGCGCCAGCGCCGATGGAGGTGAGGGTGACCATCACGCCCAGCACCACGCCGGTGATCACGGTGAGGATGTTCAGGGTGCGGTCGCTGAGGTGGTAGTGATCGCCGGCATGCTTGCTGGCGAAGGCCTGCAGGCGCGACTTGAACAGGATTGCCAGGGCGGTGAGGATCAGCACCACCGCCAGGCCTTGCTTGATGATGGCGTTGAGCGCGGAGGTGTCGGCGTGCAGGGTGCTGAGGAACCACAGGGTCAGCGCGGCGGCCGGGACGCTGCCCAGGCTCAGCCAGCCGGTGATCTTCCAGTCGATGTTCTTGTTGCGGCCATGCACCCAGACGCCACTGGCCTTGGTGATGGCGGCGTAGAGCAGGTCGGTGCCCACGGCGGTGGCCGGGTTGATGCCGAACCACAGCAGGATCGGGGTCATCAGCGAACCGCCGCCGACGCCGGTCATGCCGACGATGAAGCCCACAACCAGGCCCGCAATGGTGAAACCGAAAGAACCTACATCCATACGCTACTCGACGCCCAGCTTGCCCGTGATCGGATGCATGCCAGCATATAGGTTTTTTTATAGCCAAATAGACTTGTTGGTTATTAGGTTATAACCGATGACCGAAACAAGCCCGAGCGTGCTTCCCAGTGGTGCCCGAGTGGTCGATGTCGCCAGCGTGAAGCGAACTCGTAGGCCAAGGGTGCAATGCGGCGTTTATTCATGTGAGGTGATTAGGAGTCTCCCCGAGTATCGAAGATGACATGGGGGCCGGAAGTGCTTTCTTCCATACCATTGACAGACCACACGGAATGTCCATGGCCGACGTGACTTCCTGCGAGCAGATTATGTTTTGGGATAATGACTTTCCATTCCTTGCCTACATCGCTACTCGTAACGATGTGCTCGAATTCGAATAATGTTTGAGGAACCTCGGATTCGTTTCCTTCTTCGTGATTGCTTCTGCTAATTTGAACCTGGCGGAGCTTTAATTTATCACCCACCTTTAGATTTGGGTATGGAGGTGCGATAAATGCGACCTCATGTGCCATGATGAAATCTCGGGTGAATTTTCCGAGTTCCGGCATCGGGCTGTATTGCCCTTCTGGCAGATTTTTCCTGCTGGTGACAGCTTCTGACATGATTCTTCTCCTGGGGTTTTCCGAACGGTCTAAATACAAGAGTCTTCATCTTCACTCGGGAGGCATCTATTGACCGTTCTGCTCTTGTGGTTTCTTATGGCCGCCAGGCGATAGTCGCGTAATTGTCCCAAGTTGTAACCTGATAAAATTACTAGGTAGGGTAGCGGCGGATCTGACTAACACCATAAGTATTACAAACGGTTCAACACATCTTCGGTTGGAGGCTGATGGCGCCATACGGTCGAGGTACCATCACCTGCGTCATTCGTGTTGACCTTTCCTTGGGTTGTCGACGACAGGGGGATTTCAGAGGAACTGCACTAACGATCGGTCATCACCACCATCACCTGCGCATCGCCGCCATCCTCGCTCTCCGACAGGTATATATGCCCCACCTGGCTGTCGAAATACGCCGTCTCCTGCGGGCCGATACTGACCGTTTCGCCGGTCTCGAACTCGATACGCACGCGTCCGCTGATGACCATGGCGAACTCCTGGCCGGGGTGGCGGATAAAATCGTCGAACTGGCCGCGTTCACGGGCGATGATGCGGGCATAGGCCGGGGTCATGCGCCGCTCGGGGAAGGCGCCGGCGATCGGGTAGTAGTCGTAGGTGCCGGTGGAATAGCCCGCCACCGTTGCCAGCGAATCGACCACCACGGTGGCCGGCTGCGGTGCGCCCACCGGGCCGCTGGCGCGGAACAGCTGGGCAATGTCCAGGTTCAGGGCGCGGGCGGCGGCGGCCAGTTTTTCATAGCTTACAGAGACCTGCGCCAGCTCCATTTTCGACAGCGTGGACAGCGGCACGCCGCTGAGCGCCGACAGCTGCTTGAGCGTCATCTGCCTGGCCTTGCGCACCTGGCGCAGGCGCGCGCCGACTTCACTGCGGTCGAGCGGGGGGCGGGTGGAGGGGACGTCGGGCATCGGGGCTCTCGGGCTGTGCTTTGGTCGGGCATCTTACCTTGGCGCCTTGCGCAATCCTAAATTCTCATATATTAGAATTCTCACAAATGATAATTAGCGCCGGAGGAGCGTGCATGGGACAGGTCCACGACATTCTGATCATCGGTGCCGGCATCGCTGGCGCCTCCCTGGGTTACCGCCTGGCCGGCCAGCGCCAGGTGCTGCTGCTCGAGCGCGAGGCGCAGCCGGGCTATCACGCCACCGGGCGCTCGGCGGCGATGTTCATGGAGGCCTACGGCACCCCGCAGATCCAGGCCCTGACCCGCGCCAGCCGGGCGTTCTACGAGCAGCCGCCGGCGGGCTTCTGTGAACACCCGCTGCTAGAACCCCGCGGTTGCCTGTATGTCGCCAGCCATGAGCAGCACGATCTGCTGGAAAGCACCTACGCCCAGAACCTGGCCAATGGCACCGCCGTCAGCCTGCTCGACAGCGCGGCGGCGCTCGAACTGGTGCCGAGCCTGCGCGGCGAACTGCTGGCCGGCGCCGTGCACGAGACCGGGGCGATGGACCTCGATGTGCACGCCCTGCACCAGGGCTTCCTGCGCGGCCTGCGCCAGGCCGGTGGCGAGCTGCGCTGCAATGCCGAGCTGGTGCAGGCGTACTATCGGGATGACCTGTGGCATGTCGAGCTGGCCGACGGCAGCCGCCTGCGTGCGCGGCTGCTGGTCAATGCCGCCGGCGCCTGGGCCGATCAGGTGGCGGGGCAGTGCGGGGTCGGCAAGGTCGGCCTGCAGCCGTGTCGACGCAGCGCGTTCACCTTCCCCGGCCCTGCGCAGCACGACTTCGCCCGCTGGCCGGCGGTGATCGGTGTCGACGAGAGCTTCTACTTCAAGCCCGACGCCGGCCAACTGCTGGGCTCGCCCGCCAACGCCGACCCGGTCGAACCCCAGGACGCGGCGCCCGAAGAGCTGGACCTGGCGCTGGGGATCTACAACATCGAAGCGATGACGACCCTCGAGATCCGCCGGCCCAGCCACAGCTGGGCGGGGCTGCGTTCGTTCGTCGCCGATGGCGACCTGGTGATCGGCTTCGACCCGGTTTCACCCGCGTTCTTCTGGCTGGCGGCCCAGGGCGGCTATGGTATCCAGTCCGCCGCCGGGGCCTCGCGCCTGGCGGCCGACCTGTTGCTGGGCCTACCGCTGTGCGCCAGCCTTGTCAGCCAGGGGGTCGAGCCAGCACGGCTGTCCCCGGCCCGTTTCATCCAACCCTGAATGGAGCATCCCATGAGCAATGAAATCCAGCGTTTCCCCAGCAGCCTGCCGTTTCCCTTTTCCCGCGCAGTGAAGGCCGGGGGTTTCCTGTTCCTGTCCGGGCAGGTGCCGATGAGCCCGGGCGGTGAGGTGGTGCGTGGCGATATCCAGGCACAGACCCGGGCGGCCTGCGAGCGTATCGCCGAGAGCCTGGCGGCGTGCGGCGCGCGCTTCGACCAGGTGGTGAAGTGCACCGTGTGGCTGTCGGACATGAGCCATTTCGCCGGTTTCAACGAGGTCTACAAGGAGTTCTTCGGCGCGGCGCTGCCGGTGCGTTCGACGGTGGCCTCGGCACTGGCGCTGGGCGTGGATGTCGAGATCGAGGTGCAGGCCTACCTCGGTCAGGACAACTGACACCGTGGCAGCGGGCTTGCCCCGCGATGGCTGTATCGCGGGGCAAGCCCGCTGCCACGACAACCTGCTACGACCCGACACAACAATAAAAACCAGAGGTGCACATGCAAGAGCAGCTGAAGATCGCCGGCGCATTCGTCGGCGTGATCGTGGGGGCGGGCTTCGCGTCCGGGCGGGAACTGCTGTTGTTCTTCGTCGATTTCGGCGTCTGGGGCCTGGTCGGCGCGCTGGTCAGCGCCGCGTTGTTCACGTTCCTCGGCATGGCCCTGGCGGGGCTGGGCAACCGCCTCCAGGCCACCTCGCACAAGGCGGTGATACAGGCCATCTGCGGTCGCCACCTGGGCGTGCTGGTCGACTGGCTCATCACCTTCTTCATGTTCGGCGTGACCGTGGTCATGCTCGCCGGTGGCGGCGCGCTGCTCGAACAGCAGTTCGGCATCCCGGCGCTGGCCGGCAGCGTGCTGGTCACCGTGCTGGTGGTGGCCATCGTCTGCCTGGATGTGCAGAAGGTGATGGTGGCCATTGGCGCGATCACTCCATTGCTGATCCTGGTGGCCTCGGCCATCGCGCTGTATGCGGTGTGCACCCGCAGCTTAAGTTTCGCGGCGCTCGACCAGGTGGCCAGCCAGCAGGAGGCGGGCACCCATCACTGGTTGCTTGGGGCGTTCCTGTATGTCTCCTACAACATCGTTGCCGGGGCGCCGATCCTGGCAATCCTCGGCGGCTCGGCGCGTAACGGGCGGGTCGCCGTGGTCGGCGGCCTGCTGGGCGGCGCGGCGCTCGGCGGGTTGATGCTGGTGATGAGCGCGGGGCTGCTGTCGCGCCTGGACAGCGTGGCCGCGCTGCCGATGCCGATGCTGTCGATCGCCGGCGAAGTGTCGCCGCTGCTGGGGCTGGTGATGTGCCTGATCATCTTCGGGATGATCGTCAACACGGCGGTGGGGACGCTGTTCTCGTTCCTGTCGCGGCTGTTGCCGGCGGGCACGTTGAAGTTCCGCTGGGGAGCGGTGGCGGCCGGTGGGGTAGGGTACGTCTGCAGCCTGGTGGGGTTCATCAGCCTGGTCGGGCAGGTGTATCCGCTGTTCGGCTACCTGGGATTCGTGCTGATGGCGGCGGTGCTGGTGGGATGGTTACGGCGGGGCAGGGGGGCTAAGGTGGCGGTGGCCTGAGGCAAGCCCGCCCCCGCAGTGCATGCGGGAGCGGGCGGCAGGTCAGATGCGGAAGCTGCCGACCAGTTGCTTCAGGCGCCCGGCCTGCTGGCTCAGGGCGTCGCAGTGGCGCAGGGTTTCGTTGAGGTTCTCCACCCCTTGCTGGTTTAGCGCGTTGATCTGGGTGATGTCCAGGTTCAGGCTTTCGACCACGGCGGTCTGCTCTTCGGTGGCGGTGGCCACCGACTGGTTCATGCCGTCGATCTCGCCGATGCGCTGGGTGACGCTGGCCAGGCGCTCGCCGGCCTCGTTGGCCACCTGCACGGTCTCTTCGCTGGAGACCTGGCTGGTGTTCATGGTGTGCACCGCCTCGCGCGAGCCGACCTGCAGGCTGGTGATCATGCGGTGGATCTCTTCGGCCGACTCCTGGGTGCGGTGGGCCAGGTTGCGCACTTCGTCGGCGACCACGGCGAAGCCACGGCCGGCCTCACCGGCACGGGCGGCCTCGATGGCGGCGTTGAGCGCCAGCAGGTTGGTCTGCTGGGAGATGCCCTTGATCACGTCGAGGATCTTGCCGATCTCGTCGGTGCTGGCGTTGAGGGTCTCGATCTGCTCGCAGGACTCGCTGATGCGCTCGGACAGGGCGGTCATGGCGCTGATGGCCTCTTCGACCACCTGGCGGCCACCGTTGGCCTGTTCGCTGGCGCCACTGGCGTGTTGCGAGGCATCGGCGGCGTTGCGGGCGATTTCCTGGGTGGCGGCGCCCAGTTCGTTGATGGCGGCAGCGACGCTGTTGGTGCGCATGCTCTGCTCTTCGGAGCCAGTGAGCGAGGCGTTGGAGGCGACCACGACCTTTTCCGACAGGTCATGCACCAGGCGGGTGGCCGAGGACACTTCGCTGATCGAGGCGTGGATACGCTCGACGAAACGGTTGAACGAGATGGCCAGCTCGCCGAACTCGTCCTTCTGCTCGACAGTCAGGCGGCGGGTCAGATCACCTTCGCCTTCGGCGATGTCCTGCATGGCGCGGCCCATGGTGGTCAGCGGGCGCATCAGCACCGGGATCAGCAGGCCGAGCAGGCCGGCGATGACGGCCACGGCGATGAGCATGGCGATGATGGCCGAAGTGCGGAACTGGCTCAGCGGGGCGTAGGCCTTTTCTTTGTCGATCGACAGGCCGATGTACCACTGCGCCGACGGCAGGCCGTCGACCGGGGCGAAGGAGATGATGCGTTCCTTGCCATCCAGGCTCACTTCCTGGATGCCGGTTTCCACGCGCAGCGGCGAGCCCGGGTAGATGTCCTTGAGGTTCTTCATCACCCGGTCCTTGTCCGGGCTGACGATCACCTGGCCATTGCGGTCGACCAGGAAGGCGTGGCCGATGCCGCCGAAGTCGACGGCGTTGATGATGTCGACCAGGGTGTTCAGGCTCAGGTCACCGCCGACCACGCCGATCAGCTCGCCGCTGCCCTTGGCCTTGACCGGCATGGCGATGGTCACCACCAGGCCACCTACCGCCGCCATGTAGGGCGGGGTCAGCATGGTCTGGTTGGCGGCCACGGCCTGGGTGTACCAGGGGCGCTGACGCGGGTCGTAGCCATCGGGCATCTTGGCGTCGGGGCGCTGGGTGAACAGGCCGGTGTTCTGGCCGAAGTAGGTGAACTGGAAGTTGCTGGTGTACGACGGTTGGTCGACCAGGCCCGGCACGTTGCTGCCGGCACCCTGCTGGGCGATGTCCTGGGCCAGGTTCTCCAGCACCAGGATGCGTCCGCTCATCCAGTTCTGCACACTGCTGGCGGTCTGCGCGCCGGCCTGGCGCACCGAGGACTCGATGTTCTGGCGGATGGTGTTGCGTTGCAGGTAGTCGTTGTAGAGGGTGAACAGCGCAAAGGCCAGTACGACGACGGCGCAGGCACTGAGCAGGATCTTGTGGCGGAATTTCAGGTTCATGTTTCGAGACCTTGAGCCAGTGAAAGGAGGGCGCCGCGTGCTTGTGGCACGAATGGCGGAGCCTGTTGCAACGCTATCGGCCGAGTCTGAAAAATGTTGAAAGACTAAATGTCGCAATGCTTGGCCGAATCGCCTTCAGTGGGTGACAAGTTGTTTCGATGCCAGCAAGCCAACCAGCGCTCTGGCCGCCTGACCGAGGGGTTGCTGCTTGAGCCAGAAGGCATTCACCGGCAGTTGCAGTTCGTTGCGGGTATTGTGGAATTCCAGTCGCACCAGGCGCCCGGCGTCGATCAGCGGCGCAACCCGCGACAGGGGCAAATCGCCCCAGCCCAGGCCCGCCTCGACCATCTGCACGGCGAGGTCCAGGCTGTCGGTGCGCCAGTGCGAGGTGCCGATCAGCGAGCGTGGGTCGGACAGCGGCAGGTCGCGGCTGCGTACCAGGATCTGGCGCAGGTTGACCAAGTCTTCAAGGTGACGGATGCGCCCTTCGCGCAGGGCGGGGTGCTGCGGCGACAGCGTGGCCACCAGCGATTCCATGGCGATGTGCTGGAAGCTGCGCCGCGGGTCCACCTGCAACCCGGCGAAGGCCAGGCACAGGCCGGCGCGACCGCTGTCGAGCAACTGCAGGGCCTCTTCCTGAGGCGCGGCGAGCAGTTCGATGTCCAGCAGCGGATAGCGCTCGCCAAGGCGGGTGATGGCGTCGAGCAGCGGGCGCTGGTCGATGTCCGGGACCACGGCGATGGCCAGGCTGCTTTCCAGCCCGCGCGACAGCTCCAGCGCGTGCACCTCCAGCAGCCCAAGCTGTTCGGCGATCAGCCGGGCATGGGGTTCCAGGGCCTGGGCCTGGGCGGTCGGGCGTGCTTCGCGCGAGCCGCGCTCGAACAACGGGTAGCCGAGTTCCGCCTCGAGGTTGCCGATGGCCATGCTCACCGCCGAGGGCACGCGCCCGAGGGCCCGCGCGGCGGCGGAAAACGAGCCGCGGTCGAGCACGGCGAGAAACAGCAGGATGGTGTCGCTGGAAAAGTTCATGGCAGTCTCCTTTCAGTAAATCTGAAGGCTGCCGACTTTTTCTGTCAAGTGTGTTGATGCATTCTGCGCGCCTTCGTCATACCCGCAGCAAGGTAATCCCGTGCAAGGACTCAAACGCAAACTGGTCTACGTGACCTTCTATGAACTGATCGGCCTGTGCATGTCGACCCTGGGCCTGGCCTACCTGTCCGACACCCAGGCCTCGCACACCGGCCCCCTGGCGGTAATGATCACCACCATCGCCATGCTCTGGAATCTCATCTACAACACCTTGTTCGAACGCTGGGAGAGCCGCCAGGCCAAGCGCGGCCGCAGCCTGGGCCGGCGGGTGGCGCATGCCATCGGCTTCCAGCTGACCCTGGTGGTGTACCTGATCCCGCTTATCGCCTGGTGGCTGGACATGACCCTGCTGGAGGCACTGTTGGTGGACCTGGCGTTCATTATCCTGGTGCCGTGCTACACGTTCGTCTACAACTGGGCGTTCGACCGGATCTTTGGGCTGCCGAACTCGGCGTTGGCGACAGCGTGAGCCTTTTGTAGGAGCGGCCTTGTGCCGCGATAGGGCTGCGAAGCAGCCCCGGCGATCTATGAATAAATGCTGAAATCCAGGGGCCGCTTCGCGCCCCTTTCGCGGCACAAGGCCGCTCCTACAGGGGGTGCGTTGCCTGCAGATCATGGCGTTCGGTAACCCAGCAAACTGTCCTCCACCTGCCCCGACAGGTAATACACCCCGGCCATGGCCCCGCTCTGGCGGTTCTCCATCAGCTCCTGCCATTCCTGGTTCAGCGCCACATTGAGGATCACCCGCAGCTGCTCGACCATCTGCGGCTGCTCGCGGTCATGGGTGATGATGCCGTAGCCGGTTGCCGCCACCGAGATCAACGCCCCCGCCGCCTTGCCCACCGCCGCCGCGATCGCGCTGGCAGCGCCGCGCGGGGCCAGGGTGGCGCCGAGTTTTTCGCTGGCCTGGGTGGCCACCGACGACAGCCCCGCCTCGGTCTGCCCGGGGCCCTTGGCGGCCTGCTGGTGCAGGTGCTGGCGCAGCGACTGCCAGGCCGGTTGCTGGTCCAGCGACTTGGCCCGCAGCAGTTGGTAGAGCGAGGCGTTGCGTGCGTCCGGCGGCCCCAGGGCGATGATCGGGATGCGATTCAGGCGCTGACTGAACTGCTCGGGCGGCGCGTTGTAGCGCTGGATGATCGCCGGTAGCTGCTGGCCGAGCAGTTGCAGGTAAAGCTCGCTGGCGCGGTCGCGGATGCCCTCGGGGTTGATCTGCTCGGCCACCGGGTCGATCACCCGTTCGCGGTATTGTGCCTGCAGATACAAGCCCAGGCGCTTTTCCGGCGGCTCGTTGCCGTTGCCGCTGTTCATCGTGTACCAGGCCACCTTGAGCGTGAGCCATTGTTGGGTCCAGTAGCCGGTGAACCAGGGGATGAAGTCGTTCTCGGTGCGTTGTTGCACCGCTCTTTCCACACGCGCATGGAGCGTCGGGCGTAGTCGTTGGCCGAGCCTGCGGCAGCGACCGAGGCCTCGATGATTTCCTGGTCGATGCGTTGCCAGACGGCGGGGGGCAGGTTCTGCGGTGGCGGTGGGGCCGTGGGGCGTTTGCCGGCGCAGCCGGCGAGGGCCAGCAGGAGGCAGAGCGCAAACATCACGAGGATTGATTTCACGCGGATTGCCCCCTTGGCGAGAGGCTGGGTGGTTATCCGAAGTATAGGTTTGTCTTGAAGGCCTCATCGCGGGGCAAGCCCGCTCCTACAGGTACTGCACAATACCTGTAGGAGCGGGCTCGTCCCGCGATGGGCCGCAAAGCGGCCCCCTTTGCAGGCGTGAATGACATGCTCACCCCTCCAGCTTCAAGTGCAGCAATGGATACGGATCGCCCTGGCCATCCACCTCGGAACGGCCGACCTGGACGAACCCCTGTTTCAGGTAGAACCCCACCGCCTGCGGGTTCTGTTCATTGACGTCCACCTCACGCACGTCCAACTCCTCGACCACAGTGGCCAGCAGCGCCTTGCCGATGCCCTGGCCGCGGCAGGCGGGGTCGATGAAGAGCATTTCCAGCTTGCCGTCATGCACCCCGGCAAACCCCTGGATATGGCCGTCGCTGTCGCGCCAGGCACGCAGTTCGACAAACCCCAGGTACTGCTCGCGCACCAGCGGCCGCAAACGTTCGATGTAGCCATCGGGAAGAAAGTCATGGGTCGCCCGTACCGAGGCTTCCCACAGATCGGCCAGCCGATCGAAATGTTCCGCGCCCACCGGCGCGATAGCGTGTTTCATGTTGGCCTCCAAGGCACTGTGATGAATCGGCGGTCATGGTACGGCGCGCCTTGGGGCTGCGCTATGCTCGGCCTTTCATCTCTCGCCGTGGAGCGCCGCATGCCCGCTGAACCGATCCCCCGGGCCGAGGCCCTGTTGCTGGTGGACGTGCAATGCGCGTTCATGGAAGGGGCCAACGCCGTCCCCGGTCACCTCGCCCTGCAGGCAAGCATCGCCCGCTTGCTGGCGCGGGCACGGCAGGCTGGCGTGCCGGTGATCTTCCTGCAGAACGACGGCGCGCCCGACAGCCCGGACGCCCCGCACACAGCGGGCTGGCAGCTGTATTTTCCGGCGGGCCGGGGTGAGCACGTGCTGTTCAAGACCGAGGATGACGGCTTTGTCGAGACCAGGCTGCAGGCCTTGCTGGATGAGCTGGGTGTCCAGTGCCTGGCCCTGTGCGGCCTGCTCTCTGAAATGTGCCTGGCCGCCACCGCGCGCGCCGCGCTGCAACGGGGTTTCGAGGTGTTGTTGGCGCACGACGCCCACGCCACCTACGACGTGCCGCCCGGCCCAGGCGGCTCGCCGGGTGTGCCCGCCGCCCTGGCGGCGCGGGCGGCGGAATGGTCGCTGGGGGACGAAGTGCTGATCCTGCCTGGCGTCGACTCGGTGGCGTTCAGCCCGGTCGATGCAGCAGGTGGAACGTGACAGGTCTCAGATCAGCACCTGGTACGGCGCATAGGGCCAGTCTTGCGCCAGCATGATCTCGCCGGTCTGAGGCTCCAGGGTCTTGAGATGGCCATCCAGGTCCAGGAACAGGTTCACCGCGTGCGCCTCGTCGCCGCACGTGCCAGCAATCCAGCCCACGGCGTAGGGGTAAGTTGCATTGCCGTGGTAGGCGTCGAGTGAGGCCTGGCCTTTGTAGACGAAGGCGAAGTCATCGCAGTCGAAGCTTTCGCTGCGCCAGCGGCAACGGCCAAGGCCCGTGTCTTGCCAGATTTGCCTGGCGTGGTATGACGAGATGGCCTGGTAAGCGCTGTCGGCTTCACAAAGCGCGTCGGCGGCAACCGTCGGCCAGGTCGTCTTGATGAGGTCGAACAGGCGTTGGCCGGTGATATGGTAACGATGCAGGGTGAAACGCGTGGGTTCCTTTGCGGGGCTTGCCAGGTACAGCCAGTCCCAGGTGCTGTTGCCGGCCTTGAAGGCTTTGCGGTCACCGTCGATTTCGACCTGCAGGGTGAATTGCTGGGCGTCGTTGCCGTGGCTGACGGGGCACAGCTTGATGCGCGGATAGCCTGGCCAGTTTTGGCCGGAGGCGAACAGCCAAGGGTCCCTGCCGATGGGACCATTGGCGTAAAGGCTCCAGGGGCGATCGTTCGCCGAGACGTCCAGTGTGGCTAGGCGCCTGTGGCCAGTGGCCGACACGGCGATGTAGAGCACATCCGAGTTGTAGGTGTCGAAGTCGCCCAGGTAGGCCCAGCCCCAGGATCCTTGCTGCTGGGCGCACAGGACTCGCCCGTGTTCGTCGAACAGTACATACGACTCGTCACTGGCCAGTGTGTCCAGCGACATTGCCGCGCTGAGTTCACCACCCGCCGGGCTTGGTCTTGGCGTTGGCGCGGCCTCCGGCGGGGCCGTGGGAATGCGATCGGGTGAATGGCTGACTGATTGGGCAAGGGTTGCAGTTGTGTTCATGGCACCTTCGGCTGGACAAGCCCGACGGGATGTCGGGATGCCCTGGAGTCTCGCCCGGATCCCGCCGCACGATCATACGGCACGGCTTCCCTTGGGCCCGTCCAGTTCCAGCTTGTCCTCCAGGCGATCCAGGTGCTCGTGCATCAGGCTCAGGGCGGTCTGGCCGTCGCCACTTTCCACTGCATCGATGATCGCCGCGTGCTCCTGCCACGCGCAGTGCTCGCAGTACGGTGACTCATAGCGGGCGATGATCAGCGAGGTCATCGGCACCAGGCCGTTGAGAAAACGTGCCAGCGGCGCGTTGGCGGCCATCTGCGCCAGCTTCATGTGAAACTCGCCGCCCAGGCGGATCGCCGTGCAGCGTTCGCCGCGCTCATGGTGCTGGCGCTCGCGCTCGACCAGCTGGCGCAGTTGGCGGATCTGCGCCGGTCGGGCGCGCTGGGTGGCCAGGCCGATCAATGTGGTCTCGGCCAGGCGCCGGGCGCTGAGCACCTGGCGCGCCTGCTCGGGGTCGGGCGCGGCCAGGTGCGCGGTATGGCTGGGGCGCTGCACCACCACCTGCTGGTCGGACAGACGCCCGAGCACCCGGCGGATCACCGTGCGGCTGACGCCGAAGGCATTGCCCAGCGCCTGCTCGGGCAGGGCGCTGCCGGGTGGCAGGCGCTGTTCGAGGATGGCGTCGAACAGCCGGGGGTAGATCTGCTCCGCCGACAGGCGGGTCTCGCCGGCACCGAGCAGGGCAGGCAGGCGGGGGGCGGCTTGGGCGCAGGCGGTCATGGTCGCTCTCCTTCTTTGTTCAGGTGCCTGGTTGGTCGTCCGGGATGTTCAGGGCGATGCCCATGCGCTGGCCTTCGGCGAGGATGTGCTGGCGCATCTGCTGGCTGGCCTTGGCGCTGTTGCGCTCGCGGATCGCGCGCACCACCGCCTCGTTTTCGCTCAGGCGTGCGGCCAGGTGCTCGGGGGAGTTGCGCAGCATGGCGGCGCTCTGCTTGAGGGCATTGCCGGTCTGCTGCACCACGCTCTGGAAGATCGGGTTGGTGGTCAGGGCGAACAGCGCTTCGTGGAAAGTGATGTAGGCGTTGATGCCGGCCTCGCTGTCACCGGCCTCGAGGGCTTCGCGCATGTCCATCAGGGTCAGGCGCAGCTGGCCGATGTCCTGGCTGCCGGCCGATTGCGCCACCAGCCCGGCGATGAAGGGCTCGAGGGTGTAGCGCAGCTCCAGCACGTCGGCCAGGCTGGCCTCGGCGACGGTGTCCGCTTCCTGCGCCTGGGCGGCGTCGGCATCCAGCACCAGTACGCCCTTGCCGGGCATCGAGCGCACCAGGCCCAGGGTTTCCAGGACGATCACCGCCTCGCGCAGGCTTGGTCGGCTTATCCCCAGTTGTTCGGCCAGCTCGCGCTGGCCGGGCAGCATGTCGCCGCTGCGCCACTGGCCGCGGGCCAGGGCCTGGCGGAGTTTCTCCACCACTGAATTGACTACGGTCGAAGAGCTGATCACGGTTCGCTCCTTGGTTGACGCGGCATCTTTGCGCTTGGCCGGCCGGCGCTGGGCGCCGTCGGCCTTGGGCTTAGAATTCCTGTTGATGGGGTTGGCCCTGCTTGCGGGTGATCGGGGCGAAGCCAGGCTTGTTGGCCAGCACGTTATGGGCGCGCTCCAGGTCGATGTCCTTCTCCCAGCGGGCGATGGCCACGGTGGCGACGCAGTTGCCGATGAGGTTGGTCAGCGCCCGGCCGATGCCCATGAACCAGTCCACGGCCAGCACCAGCACCAGGCCCACCACCGGAATCGCCGGTACCGCGGTCAGGGTGGCGGCCAGGATCACCAGGGCCGAGCCTGGGATGCCGTGGGCACCCTTGGAAGTCACCAGCGACACCAGAAGAATGGTCAGCAGGTCGGTCATCGCCAGCGGCGTGCCGGTGGCGTTGGCGATGAACACGATGGCCAGGGTCAGGTAGATGGAGAAGCCATCGAGGTTGAACGAGTAGCCGGTGGGGATCACCAGGCCGACGGTGGAGCTGCCGATGCCGAGGTGCTCGAGCTTGCGCATCACCTGGGGCAGCACGGCGTCGGAGGAGGCGGTGCCGAGGACGATGGACAGCTCCTCGCGCAGGTACTTGATGAGCGGCAGCAGCCTCAGGCCCGACAGGCGCATCACCGTGCCGAGGATGATCAGCACGAAGCCGGCGCAGGTCAGGTAGAACAGCGCCACCAGGCCGCCCAGGTGCTGCAGCGAGCTCAGGCCGTATTTGCTGGTGGTGAAGGCGATGGCGCCGAACACGCCGATCGGGGCCAGGCGCACGATCATGCCCATGATGCGGAAGATCACGTGGCTGAGTTCGTTGATCAGCCGCGAAATGCCCGAGGCCGACTCGCCCACCAGGTTCAGCGCGCTGCCGAACAGCACCGAGAACAGCAGCACCTGGAGGATGTTGTTGTCGGCGAAGGCGCCCACCACCGAGGTGGGGATCAGGTCCATCAGGAAGGTGGTGGTGTTGTGGATGTGCGCGCCGCGCTCGGCCAGGGCGCCGGCGTCGGCGCTGGACAACTGGTCGAGGTGGATGTTGGCGCCGCTGCCGATGCCGGTGGAGAAGGCGAACACCAGGCCGATCACCAGGGCCAGGGTGGTCAGCACTTCGAAGTAGATCACCGACTTCAGGCCGATGCGTCCGACCTTCTTCAGGTCGCCGGCGCCGGAAATACCGCTGACCACCACGCAGAACACGATCAGGCCGATGAGCATCTTGATCAGCTTGATGAAGCCGTCGCCCAGGGGTTTGAGTTGCAGGGACAGGTCGGGGAAGCTCAGGCCGCAGACAATGCCGAGGGCAAGGCCGAGCACAACCTGGAGGAAGATCGAACGCGAACACCATTTGAGCATGGGAGGAGTCTCTGGTCGGTGTCCTTGCCCCCCAAGCCACACGGAGCGAAAGAGCGCAGGACTTAATTATTGTGGTCTTACCGGTTTGTTCACTGCCAAGCCATAAAACGCCGATTTTTTTCACTTTGCAAGTGATTTCGGCCTTACCGGTCTGACCAGTTGTGGTGCAGTGAAGAGGCTTCTGCTCTAGTGTGGTGCGTGGGGGGATTTCAGGGCTTGGAAAGCACCTGATCGACGGCGGCGATCAATTTGCCGAGGTCCTTGGGAGGGGCGTTGTGGATCACGCCGAAGAGGTAGGCGCGCTGTTCGTCTTCGTCGTCGGGATCGCTGAAGAACACTTTCGGCTTGACTCCCAGGGCCTCGGCGAAGCTTACCAACGACTCGATGCTGGGGGAGTAGGTACCGGTTTCGAAACGGCTGATGGTCTTGGGGTCGAAGCCGGTTCGCTCGCCCAGTTGCGCCTGAGTGAGGCCCGCCAGTTTGCGGTAGCGGCGCAGGGCTGGACCTAGATCTGTTCTCGTCATCGCTCAATTCCCATTTAGAATCAAGCACTTAACGATATATGTCGATATGGCGCAACGGCATGATTCGTCACCTTTATTTGCAAAATGTGATGGAATTCGTAGAATTCGCCGCTTTGATTGATCAGTCATTCAAGTTGTCGTCCAGGGCGATCCGGCCATTTGCCGGCTCGTGTGCAAGCGTTGTCGGACATTGGAACTGATCCAGGATGAACGGTTCCGGCGCCCCTGGCCTCCTGTCAGGCCATGCGTCGGGCCGTGTATGAACGGAGTCTCATCGTGCGTCAGAACCTGCCGGTCAATCCGGTCGAGCAAAGCTTTCCCGAGCACCAGCGGCTCATTTCGGCGACCGACACGGCCAGCCTGATCACCTACTGCAACGCCGAATTCGCCGCCATCAGCGGCTACAGCCAGGACGAGCTGATCGGCAGCCCGCACAACCTGGTGCGTCACCCGGACATGCCCGAGGCGGTGTTCGAGCTGATGTGGCAGTACCTCAAGGCTGGCCGCAGCTGGATGGGCATCGTCAAGAACCGCTGTCGCAACGGCAACTTCTATTGGGTCAACGCCTACGTCACGCCGATGCTCGACAACGGCCAGGTGGTCGGCTACGAGTCGGTGCGCGTGCGTCCGACCCGCGAGCAGGTGGCCCGCGCCGAAGCCCTGTACGCCCGGCTGCGTGAAGGCAAGGCGGCGCTGTCGCCGACTCGGCGCCTGGCCCTGCTGGGGCGGGCCATGGCGCTGCCGCTGCTGGCGGGGGCCGTGGCCATTGGCGCCGGTCAGGTATTGCCGGACCTGCCCGCCCAAGGCCTGACCCTGGCGCTGTTCGCCGGCGTCGGCCTGTGGGCGCAGAGCCGCATGGGGCGCCACTTGCGGCGCATCGTTCAGGTTGCGGACAACACCTTCAGCGACCCGGTCGCGGCCTTGACCTATAGCGACCTGCCCGGTGCCGCCGGGCAGCTGGAGCTGATCCTGGTCAGCGAGGAGGCGCGTCTGAAGACCGCGCTCACCCGCCTGAGCGACCTCGCCGTGCAGATGGCTGGCGCCGCCCAGGATGCCGGGCGCTTGTCGCGCAGTACCGAGTCGGCGCTGCTCGAACAGCGAGCCGAGACTGACCTCACCGCCACCGCCATGACCGAGATGGCCGCCTCCATCGGCGAGGTCGCCGGCCACGTGCAACTGACCGCCGAGCAGGCGCACACCGCGCACCTGCTGGCCGGGCAGGGCAGCCAGGTGGCCGACGCCAGCGGCGCGGCGATCCAGAGCCTGGCCGGCACGGTCGGGCAGATCAACCAGGCGGTCAACGATCTGGCCGGTCAGACCGGTGCCATTGCCGAGGCAGCCGGAATGATCCGCGCCATCGCCGAGCAGACCAACCTGCTGGCGCTCAACGCCGCCATCGAAGCGGCCCGCGCCGGCGAGCAGGGGCGCGGCTTCGCGGTGGTCGCCGACGAGGTCCGCGCCCTGGCCGACAAGACCCGCCAGTCGACCCTGCATATCCAGTCGATCATCGACAGCCTGCGCGGCGGTGCAGAGCAGGCGGTGAGCATCGCCAGCCAGGGCCTGGAAGGCGCGCAGCAGGGCGTGACCCAGGTCGCCCTGACCCGGGAGGCCCTGCAGGGCATCCAGCACGCGGTGCAGCGCATCAGCGACATGAGCCAGCAGATGGCCGCGGCCTCGCAGGAGCAGTCCAGCGTGGCCGAGGATGTCTCGCGGCAGATCAACGGCGTGGCCGGCACGGTGCAGCAAAGTGCCCGCCGCGCCAATGCCGCGGCTGTGCGCGGCGCGGAACTGGAGCAAGTGTGCGCCGGGCTGCGCGCCCTGGTGGAGCGCTTCAACCGCTAGGTTGCGAGGCTTATGGACGATAACTACCGCGCGGCCGTCGATGCGGCCGCGATCTTTTCCGAAACCGACCTGCGCGGTTGCATCACCTACGTCAACCAGCAGTTCTGCAGCATCTCCGGCTACAGCCGCGAGGAACTGCTGGGGGCCAACCACCGCATCCTCAATTCCGGGTTGCACGAGCCGACCTTTTTCCTCGAGATGTGGCGCGCCCTGGCCGCGGGCCGGGTGTGGAAGGGCGAGATCTGCAACCGCGCCAAGGACGGCTCGCTGTACTGGGTGGACAGCACCATGGTGCCGCTGATCGACCCGCACACCGGCCAGGTGCGCAAGTACGTGTCGATCCGCTTCGACGTCACCGAGAAGCGCCAGTTGCTGCACACCCTGCAGTGGCGCGTGGGGCATGACGTGCTGACCGGCCTGCCGAACCGCGCCTACCTGTCCGACCTGCTCAACCAGGCCTTGGCGTTCTCCCGGCGGGAAAGTATTCCGTTGGCGGTGTGCATGCTCGACCTCGATGGCTTCAAGGCGGTCAACGACGGCTACGGCCATGCCACCGGCGACCTGCTGTTGGTGGAAGTCGCCCAGCGCCTGCAGAACATCCTGCGCGGCGGCGATGCAGTGGCGCGGCTGTCGGGCGACGAGTTCGTGCTGATCTTGCGCCATATCGAAGGCCCGCAGCAGTTGCATGCGGCGTTGCAGCGCATTCTCCAGGCGCTGGCCGCGCCCTATGTGGTGCGCGAGCAGTCGCTGAGCCTGAGCGCGAGCATCGGCGTGACCCTGTTCCCGCAGGATGACGAGGATGCCGACACCCTGGTGCGCCACGCCGACCAGGCCATGTACGTGGCCAAGCAGCGCGGGCGCAACCGCTACCACCTGTTCGACGTGTCCCAGGAGCTCGAGCTCAAGGCCACCCACCAGACCGTGGCGCGGGTGCGCCAGGCCCTGCGCCAGGGCGAGCTGTGCCTGCACTACCAGCCCAAGGTGAACATGCGCAGCGGCCAGGTGATTGGTTTCGAGGCGTTGCTGCGCTGGATGCATCCGTCCAAGGGGCCGGTACCGCCAGGGGAGTTCCTGCCTTTCGTGGAGCAGACCGACCTGATCGTCGAGCTGGGCGAGTGGGTCATCGACCAGGCCCTGACCCAGTTGCAGCAGTGGCAGCTGTCCGGGCGTGACTGGTCACTGAGCGTCAACATCGCCGCTCGCCAGCTGCAACGCGGCGACTTCGCCCAGCGCCTTGAGCGCCTGCTGGCGCGTCACCCCGGGGTGTCGCCCGGGCATCTGGACCTGGAGATCGTCGAGTCGGTAGCGATCGACAACCTGCCGCGGGTTGGCCGTTGCCTGGATGCCTGCCGAGCCCTGGGTGTGCGTTTTTCCCTGGACGACTTCGGTACCGGCTATTCCTCGTTGAGCTACCTCAAGCGCCTGCCGGCGCAGACCATCAAGATCGACAAGTCCTTCGTGCGCGACATCCTTCATGACCATGACGACCTGGCCCTGACCGGAGCGGTGATCGGCCTGGCGCGGGCGTTCGGGCGTGAAGTGATCGCCGAGGGGGTGGAGACTGTCGAACACGGGCGGGTGCTGATGGGGCTGGGCTGCGAGCTGGCCCAGGGTTACGGCATCGCCCGGCCGATGCCGGTGGAGGCGGTGGCGCAGTGGGTGGCGGACTATCGGCAGCCGCAGCAGTGGTGCTGAGCGTGCCCCTGCAGGAACGGACAAACCCATTCCTGCAGGGGGAGTGCCTGTTCACGCCTGCGGCGCCGTGCTCTTCACCGCCGCCAGCTCAGGATGCGCCACCAGCTTGTCGATATGCAGCTCGTCGTTGTTCATCCAGGTCTCGGTCAGCACCCGGTAATGCTCCATGTCGCGGCAGCGCATGCGCAGGCTGTAGTCGAAGTGCCCGCTGATCAGCTGGCACTCGTAGACCTGCGGGCAGGCGCGCACGGTGGCCTCGAAGGCCCGTTGCGCCGAGCGCCCGCTCTGGTTGGACAAGGCCACCAGCACCAGTAACGACAACCCGGGGGAGACCTGCTGCAGGTCGATGATTGCCCCGTAACCGCGGATCACCCCGCGCCGCTCCAGCTTGCGCACCCGTTCCAGGCAGGGCCTGGGGGTCAGGTGCACGAGGGTGGAGAGCTTCTCGTAGGTGATCCTTCCTTGGTGTCGCAGCACGTCGATGATCGCTTCGTCGATGCGATCCAGCGGTGCGGCGGCGGGGGTGATGGCCTTGGTATCCATATGCGGCGTGACTTCACTTCAGACGATTGGAGAGGAACTGCCGCAGGCGCTCGCTCTGTGGCCGGTCGAGGATCTCGGCGCTGCCGCTTTCCTCGACCAGGCCCTGGTGCAGGAACAGCACCTGGCTCGACACCTGGCGGGCGAACCCCATTTCATGGGTGACCATGAGCATGGTACGTCCTTCCTCGGCGAGCGTCTGTATCACCTTGAGCACTTCGCCGACCAACTCGGGGTCCAGCGCCGAGGTGGGCTCGTCGAACAGGATGATCTCCGGCTCCATCGCCAGCGCCCGGGCGATGGCCACGCGCTGCTGCTGGCCACCGGAGAGAAACGCCGGGTACTGGTCGGCGGCGCGGGCCGGCAGGCCGACCTTGTCCAGGTACTTGCGCGCCCGCGCCTCGGCTTCGCCGGCGCTGATGCCCAGCACCTTGCGCGGCGCCAGGCAGATGTTCTCCAGCACCGTCAGGTGGCTCCACAGGTTGAAGTGCTGGAATACCATGGCCAGGCGCGTGCGCAGGTTCTGCAGCTGGGCCACTGGCGGGGTGCCCTTGCTCAGGTCGAGGGTCTGGCCGTCGAGGGTGATGCTGCCGGCGTTGGGCTTTTCGAGGAAGTTGATGCAGCGCAGGAAGGTGCTCTTGCCCGAGCCGCTGGCGCCGATCAGGCTGATCACGTCGCCCTTGCGCGCCTGCAGCGAGACGCCCTTGAGCACCTGGTGCTCGCCGTAATGCTTGTGCAGCCCCTCGACGCTGAGCTTGGTGGCGCCGGCATGGGCGCGCGCCTGGGGAGCCTGTTCGAAGGTGGTGAGTGGCAGTGCGGTAGCGGTCATGGGTTCAGCCTCGTACAGGGTCAAGGAAGCGCATCCAGCGACGTTCGGCCACGCGGAACAGGCCGACCAGGGCGAAGGACAGCAGCATGTACAGCAGGGCGGCCACGCCGAAGGCCTGGAAGGTCAGGAAGGTCGCGGCGTTGGCGTCGCGGGCCACCTTGAGGATGTCGGCGACGGTGGCGGTGAAGGCCAGCGAGGTGGCGTGCAGCATCAGGATCAGCTCGTTGCTGTAGGCCGGCAGCGAACGGCGCAGGGCCGCCGGCAACACCAGGAACAGGTTGAGCCTCCAGCCACGCAGGCCATAGGCCTGGGCCGCTTCCAGCTCGCCGGCGGGCAGATTGCGGATGGCCCCGGCGAAGATCTCCACGGTGTAGGCGCAGGTGTTGAGCACGAACGCCAGCAGGGTGCAGTTGAGCGCGTTGCGGAAAAACTGGTCGAGCAGGGCATGCTCGCGCACCACCTGCAGGCCGTAGAGCCCGGTGTAGCAGATCAGCAGCTGGATATACAGCGGCGTGCCGCGGAACACGAAGGTGTACAGCTGCACCGGCAGGCGCAGCCAGGCATGGCGCGAGGTACGCGCCAGGGCCAGCGGCAGCGACAGGGCGAAGCCCAGCACCATGCTGGCCAGGAACAGCCAGAGGGTCATGGCCAGGCCCGACAGGCCGCTGCCGTCGTGGTACAGGTAAGCCAGGCCGTATTCCTGAAGGAGTTCGATCATCGCGCCAGCTCCTTGATGCCGATGTTGTAGCGCCGCTCCAGGTGCTTGAGCAGGCGGTTGGACAAGGTGGTGATGAGCAGGTACACCAGGCCCGCCAGGCACAGGAAGAACAACACGTCGTTGGTGCTCTTGCCGGCGTTCTGCGCGGCCTTGACCAGGTCGGCCAGGCCGATGATCGACACCAGCGCGGTGGACTTGAGCAGCACCAGCCAGTTGTTGCCCAGCCCCGGCAGGGCGAAGCGCATCAGTTGCGGGAACAGCACCAGCCGAAACCGCTGTGCCCGGCTCAGGCCGTAGGCGGTGGCGGCCTCCAGCTGGCCGACGGGCACGCTGAGGATGGCGCCGCGAAAGTTTTCGGTGAAATACGCGCCGTAGATGAAGCCCAGGGTGATGACCCCGGCGCCGAACGGATCGATCTCGACATAGTCCCAGCCCAGCGCCTCGGTGAGGTCGTTGAGCCAGATCTGCATGCTGTAGAAGATCAGCAGGATCAGCACCAGGTCCGGGACGCTGCGGATCAGCGTGGTGTAGAGGGTGGCCGGCAGCCGCAGCAGCCGGGATCGCGACAGCTTGGCGCTGGCGCCGATCAGGCCGAGCGCGAGGCTCAGCGCCAGCGACAGCAGGGCCAGCTTGATGGTCATCCAGGTGCCTTGGGCCAGCAGCGGGCCGAAGCCTTGCAGGCCGCTCGTGAGGAAGTCGTGCATGGGAGGGATCTCGCGGGGAGGCTATCGCGGGGCCAGCCCGCTCCCACAGGGGAAGGCGGGCGGCCTGCCGGGTCACTCGTTGTAGATGTCCAGGTCGCCGACGTATTTCTTCTGGATCTCGGCATAGGTGCCGTCGGCGTGGATCATGGCGATGCCCTTGTCGAGCAGGGCCTTGAGCTCGGGGTCGGTCTTGCGCAGGCCCATGGCGATGTCCAGCGGCAGTGTCGGGTCCTTGATCGCCGGGCCGCTCCTGAAGTCGGCGCCCTCGGGCTTGGAGAGGAAGTTCAGCTGGGCTTCGAGCTTGTCGGTGACGGTGGCGTCGAGGCGGCCGTTGAGCAGGTCGGCGTAGTTCTGGTCCTGGCCCTGGTAGGCCTTGACCTGCGCGCCCAGCGGCGCCAGCACGGCGCGGGCGTAGGCCTCCTGCAGCGAGCCCTGGAGCACGCCGACCTGCTTGCCCTTGAGCGATTCGGCGCTGTCGCCGAAGTCGGCCGACTTGCGCACGATGACCGAGGTGGGGCTGAGGAACAGGCGGTTACTGAAATCGATCTGCTTCAACCGCGCCGGGGTAACGGCCATCGACGACATGATGGCGTCGAACTTGCGGGCGCGCAGGGCGGGGATCATGCCGTCGAATTCGTTATGCACCCAGGTGCACTTGACCTGCAGCTTGGCGCAGATGGCATTGCCCAGGTCGATGTCGAAGCCTTGCAGGCTGCCATCGGCGGCGACGGATTCGAACGGTGGGTATTCGGGGAACACGCCGAAGCGGATCTCGGTCCACTCCTTGGCCTGGGTGAGGGTGGTGGCGCACAACGAGAACAGCAGCACGCCGAGGCGTTTTCGCATGGTGGGCATGGTCTTGGGTCCCTGGGTGTTGTTATTGGTAGTAGGGCGATTAGCGCGTGTAGGTCCGTCGGTGACTCATGGGTCGGGCTCAGAATGCGCGAGATAGACAGGTTTTTTGTGTCGTTTGCCTGCGCGTGGGCTGCCGGATTCGGCTGTAAAGTTTCTTTTTGCAGCCGAATCGGCTGTCCCGACAAAGATTTATGGAAGTGCGACAGCGGTTTCTGTCATTGGTACCGCCCAAGTGGCGTCCATTGGGCTTATGCGTACCCTGTAGGAGCGGCCTTGTGCCGCGAAAGGGCCGCATCGCGGCCCCAGGATCTCAATATTGAACACAGATTGCCGGGGCCGCTTTGCGGCCCTTTCGCGGCACAAGGCCGCTCCTACAGGGGGGCGGTCAGGCGGCGTTGACCTTACGTGCCGCCGCTTTGGGCTGCAGCAGGGCAAACAGATCCTTCGGATTCTCAAGCGCCGGCACCAGCGCGATATCGCGCCCGATGTCCAGCGCCCTGGCCACATCCAGCACATAGCGCAGCGCCGAGTAGTCCTCCAGGGCGAAGCCGACCGAGTCGAACAGCGTCACCTGTGCGGCACTCTCGCGCCCGGCAGCGATCCCCTCGACCACCTGCCAGAACTCGGTGGTCGGCGAGTCCGCCGGCATCTGCTGGATCTCGCCCTCGATCCGGCTCTGCGGTTCGTACTCGACGATCACCCGCGCCCGCTCGACGATGTCGCGGTGCAGCTCGGTCTTGCCCGGGCAGTCGCCGCCCACGGCATTGAGGTGCATGCCCGGCTCGATCATCCCTGGGGTGAGGATGGTGGCGTAGGCCTTGTCGGCGGTGACCGTGGTGACGATGTCGGCGCCGCGTACCGCCTCGGCCACGCTGTTGGCGATGATCAGCTTCAACTGTGGGAAGTCGGCCAGGTTGGTCGCCAGTTTCTCCGAGGCCTTGCGGTCGATATCGAACAGGCGAATCTCCTCGATGCCGAGCAGCGCATGGAAGGCGATGGCCTGGAACTCGCTCTGCGAGCCGTTGCCGATCAACGCCATGCGTTTGCTGTCCGGGCGCGCCAGGTAGCGGGCGGCCAGGGCCGAGGTGGCGGCGGTGCGGATGGCGGTGGTCAGGGTCATCTCGCTGAGCAGCACCGGCGCGCCGGTGTCGACATCGCCCAGGGCGCCGAAGGCCATCACGGTGAGCATCCCGTTGCGGGTGTTCTTCGGGTGGCCGTTGACGTACTTGAAGGCGTACAGGTTGGCGTCGGACACTGGCATCAGTTCGATCACCCCGTCCGCCGAGTGGTTGGCCAGGCGTGGGCATTTCTCGAAGTCGTGCCAGCGCAGGTAGTCCTGGCGGATGTATTCGGCCATCTCGGCCAGGCAGGTGGGCAATCCCTTGCGGTTGACCAGGTGAGCGAGGTCGTGCACGTCGATGTAGCGGGTCATGATGATTCTCCTTGTCGAGTCAGTGGCGCGAGGGCAGGTGGACTTCGGCGAGCATGCAGCGCGCGCTGCCGCCACCGATGCGTTCGATATGGTCGATGTTCACCACCAGTGGGTGACTGTGCCGCTCGACCTGGCGGCGCTGCTCGGCGTCGAGGGCATTCCAGGCGCTGCGCGACATGACCAGCAGGGAGCGGCCGTCACGGTCATGGACTTCGAGCATGTTGCCGGCGAAGTTCTCCAACTGGTCGAAGTTCAGCGCCAGCACCTGCTTGCCGGTATCGCGCAGCGAATGCTCCAGGGCGCGGCGTTCATCGTGGCGGGGCAGGGCGTCGAGGCAGGCCACGGCGAGCTGGCGGCCGACGTTCATCATCACGTTGCTGTGGTAGATCGGCGCCTGGCGGCGGTCGACGGCGTGGAACAGGCACAGGCGGTAGTCCAGGCGCTCGGCGAACTGGCGCAGGGCGTGTTCATGGGTGCGCCCGGAGTGGCAGGCGTAGCTGATGCGGTGTTCACGGTCCAGGACCATGCTGCCGGTGCCTTCGAGGAACAGATTCTGCTGTTCCAGCGGGCTCAGGTCGATGGTGCGCTGGATGGCGAAGCGCTCCTGCAGCACGCCCAGCACGCCCTTGCTGCGTTCCAGGCGGCGGTTCTCGCCCTCCATCGGGTACAGCACCAGGCTGCCATCGGCGTGGCTGCTCCACCAGTTGTTGGGGAAGATCGAGTCGGGCGTGTGGGGTTCGGGGGTGTCCTGCACCACCAGCACGTCGACGCCGTGCTGGCGCAGGGTGTCGACATAGCCGTCGAATTCTTCCAGGGCCTTCTCGCTGGCGGCCTGCGGGTCCGGCGGCGCCTGCTGGAAGCGGTTGTTGGCGGCGGTGTCGGGGTTGAAGGCGAACCGCGCCGGGCGAATCATGAGGACGGTATTTGTTGTTTGCATTGGGCACGCATCCACGGGTGGGCTGTGTGACCATTGTCAGAGGGATCGCGAGGCAATCCCGGCTGAAGCGCGGGGGGGCGGCAGCCGGTCCAGCTGAAATGGCTAGCTTGGCAGCGGAATCTGCTGATATCGCACTAGTGGGAGCGGGCTTGCCCCGCGATGGCGTCGGCAGCCCCATCGCCATCGCGGGGCAAGCCCGCTCCCACGAGGATGAAATGCGCAAATGAAAACGGCGCCTCGAGAGGCGCCGTTGCGTCATTGCCGGAACAACCTACTTGTGCAGCTCTTCAGCCGCATACAGGGTGTTCTCCAGCAGGCAGGCGCGGGTCATCGGGCCCACGCCGCCCGGCACCGGGGTGATCCAGCCGGCGCGGGGCAGGGCGGTCTCGTAGACCACGTCGCCGACCAGCTTGCCGTCGTCCTGGCGGTTGATGCCGACGTCGATGACGATGGCGCCTTCCTTGACCCACTCACCCTTGACCAGGCCCGGCTTGCCGGCGGCGACCACCACCAGGTCGGCGCGGCCGACGTGGCCGGCCAGGTCCTTGGTGAAGCGGTGGCAGACGGTGACGGTGCAGCCGGCCAGCAGCAGTTCCATGGCCATCGGCCGGCCGACGATGTTGGACGCGCCGACGATTACCGCGTTCATGCCGTACAGGTCCTGGCCGGTGCTGTGCAGCAGGGTCATGATGCCCTTCGGCGTGCACGGGCGCAGCAGCGGGATGCGCTGGGCCAGACGGCCGATGTTGTAGGGGTGGAAACCGTCCACGTCCTTGTCCGGGCGGATGCGCTCGAGCAGCAGGGAGGCGTCCAGGTGCTCAGGCAGCGGCAACTGCAGCAGGATGCCGTCGACGGCCGGGTCATCGTTGAGGCGATCGATCAGGTCGGTCAGGGCTTGCTGCGTGGTCTCGCTGGGCAGGTCGAACGCCTGGGAGATGAAGCCGACCTCTTCGCAGTCCTTGCGCTTGTGCGAGACATAGACTTGGGAGGCCGGGTCGGTGCCGACCAGGATCACCGCCAGGCCTGGCGTGCGCAGGCCCTGCTGGCGGCGCTCGGCGACACGTTGGGCGATCTGCTGGCGCAGGTTGGCGGCGATCGCCTTGCCATCGATTAGGTGTGCAGTCATAGACGCGTGATTAACCATCGAGAAGGGAACATATATAAGAAGCGCGCATTCTCGCACGACATGGCCCAAGGGCAAAGGCGCGTGGTCGGGCAAATCCCCTAACCCCTTCAATAATTTAAATTTTTTTGCGAAAGGTGTTGACGACCTGCAGGGTCGCCTATAAGATTCGCCGCACTTGTCGGGCACTGCCTGGCACGGGTTGGCAAAGTCGGGCAGAATAAGCGGTTAGTTTGTTCGGCTGGACTGTAAGCTTAAGCGCCCGTAGCTCAGCTGGATAGAGCATCCGCCTTCTAAGCGGATGGTCGCAGGTTCGAGTCCTGCCGGGTGCGCCATCAAGGCCTGGGCAAGTAAGCAGTACCGCAATATGGTGGGCGTAGCTCAGTTGGTAGAGCGCCGGATTGTGATTCCGGTTGTCGTGGGTTCGATTCCCATCGTCCACCCCAGATTCTGCAGGGGCGCCTCGATTGAATGATCCGGCGCCTTTGTTTTTGAGTTTCATGCGGACGTGGTGAAATTGGTAGACACACTGGATTTAGGTTCCAGCGGCGCAAGCTGTAAGAGTTCGAGTCTCTTCGTCCGCACCATGTTTCTGTAAGGCTGTACCGCAACACTGCATTATGGTGGGCGTAGCTCAGTTGGTAGAGCGCCGGATTGTGATTCCGGTTGTCGTGGGTTCGATTCCCATCGTCCACCCCATATTTGAAGAAGGCGCCCGGATCGGATGATCGGGCGCCTTTTTCGTTTTCGCCGTACGGCCCTCGTGGCTACTGGTGGTGGAGCGATAAAAGCTGATAGATTTCAGCCGGTTGAAGGGCTGGCCGAGATGCCGGTAGAGGAATAGCGCAGATGATCGCAAAAGAAGCGCGCCAGGCCCTGGCGCTGCAACGTTTCGCCGAGGCCAATCCGCAGCTGCTCGAGGAGATCCGCGAGCTGGATGCCCGTGAGCAGGCCCAGCAGATCGAGTGGGCGTTCGAGGATGCGGCGCAGGAGCAGGGTGTCGAGCCCTGGGAATATGCCTTGCAGCTGATCGCCGAGTCGCCGGAGCAACTGCAGGCCATGCGCCTGGAGACGCATCGCGAGGTGGCCGAGGCGCTGGGCATGGCCTGGGAAGAATACTGCCAGTTCAACGACCTCGATCCGCAGTAAGGTGGACGATCGTTCTGGCTGTTGTTTGTTTGACAAGGTTTTACAACCGCGCACGTCACAAGGGCCTGCGCGGCCGTGAATGAGACAGGCTCGACGCCAAGGCGGGCGGGCCTTTCAAGGAAATCGACCGGCGCGGTCCGCCGACAATCCGGGTGGGGTGACTTCTGCTTGATGAGTCACTAGAATGTTTGCCCTTGATTCTGGAGTCGGGCTATCGCCGGCTAACGTCTGTGCAACGAGGAATATCCATGCAAGTTTCTGTTGAAAACACTTCCGCTCTCGAGCGCCGCATGACCATCGCCGTTCCGGCCGAGCGCGTCGAGAACGAAGTCAACAAGCGTCTGCAGCAGACTGCCAAGCGCGCCAAGGTTGCCGGCTTCCGTCCGGGCAAGGTGCCAATGAGCGTGATCCGCCAGCGTTTCGAGGCCGATGCCCGCCAAGAGGCCTTCGGTGATCTGGTCCAGGCTTCCTTCTACGAAGCCATCGTCGAGCAGAAGCTGAACCCGGCTGGCGCACCTGCCGTCGAGCCAAAGTCGTTCGAGAAGGGCAAGGACCTCGAGTTCGTCGCCATCTTCGAAGTCTTCCCTGAGTTCACCGTTGCCGGTTTCGAGTCGATCGCCGTCGAGCGCCTGAGCGCCGAAGTGGCTGACGCCGACCTGGACAACATGCTGGAAGTCCTGCGCAAGCAGAACACCCGTTTCGAGGCCGTCGAGCGCGCCGCGGCGAACGACGACCAGGTCAACATCGACTTCGTCGGCAAGATCGATGGTGAAGCCTTCGCCGGTGGTTCGGCCAAGGGCACCCAGCTGGTGCTGGGTTCCGGCCGCATGATCCCGGGCTTCGAAGAAGGCCTGGTCGGTGCCAAGGCTGGTGAAGAGCGCGTGGTCAACGTGACCTTCCCAGAGGACTACCAGAACCTCGACCTGGCTGGCAAAGCCGCCGAGTTCACCATCACCGTCAACAGCGTTTCCGCCCCAGTGCTGCCTGAGCTGAACGAAGCCTTCTTCGCCCAGTTCGGCATCAAGGAATCGACCCTGGAAGGTTTCCGCGCCGAAGTTCGCAAGAACATGGAGCGTGAGCTGCGCCAGGCCATCAAGGCCAAGGTCAAGAACCAGGTCATGGACGGTCTGCTGGCTGCCAACCCGGTCGACGTGCCGAAAGCCCTGCTGGAAAACGAAGTCAACCGTCTGCGCGTGCAGGCCGTCCAGCAGTTCGGTGGCAACATCAAGCCTGACCAACTGCCGGCCGAGCTGTTCGAAGAGCAGGCCAAGCGCCGCGTCGTGCTGGGCCTGATCGTCGCCGAAGTGGTCAAGCAGTTCGACCTGAAGCCGGACGAAGCCAAGGTTCGCGAAGTCATCGAAGAGATGGCCTCGGCCTACCAGGAGCCTGAGCAGGTCATCGCCTGGTACTACAAGAACGACCAGCAACTGAACGAAGTCCGTTCGGTTGTGCTGGAAGAGCAAGTTGTAGATACTGTCCTGCAGAAAGCGACTGTGACCGACAAATCGGTCTCGTACGAAGAAGCCGTCAAACCAGCACAGGCTCCTGCCGCCGCTGAGTAACAGGCTACTCTCGTAGGAAACCCCCACAAGCCAGCCTTCGCGCTGGCTTGTGCGTATTCAAGCCATGACTATTTGGGAGCGAGTGCAGGACATGTCCCGCAATTCTTATATTCAGCAAAGCTCTGACATCCAGGCCGCAGGCGGCCTGGTCCCGATGGTTATCGAGCAGTCCGCCCGTGGCGAACGTGCCTACGACATCTACTCGCGCCTCCTCAAGGAGCGCGTGATCTTCCTGGTCGGCCCCGTAGAAGACTACATGGCCAACCTGGTGGTGGCGCAGCTATTGTTCCTTGAGGCGGAAAACCCGGACAAGGATATCCATCTTTATATCAACTCCCCGGGCGGCTCGGTAACTGCCGGCATGTCGATCTACGACACCATGCAGTTCATCAAGCCGGACGTCTCGACCATCTGCATCGGCCAGGCCTGCAGCATGGGCGCCTTCCTGCTCGCGGCCGGTGCCGCCGGCAAGCGCCACTGCCTGCCCAACTCGCGGGTGATGATTCACCAGCCGCTGGGCGGCTTCCAGGGCCAGGCGACCGACATCGAGATCCACGCCCAGGAAATCCTCAACATCAAGGCGCGCCTGAACGAGCTGCTGGCCCATCACACCGGCCAGGACCTCGAGACCATCAAGCGCGACACCGAGCGCGACAACTTCATGAGCGCCGCGCGCGCGGCCGAGTACGGCCTGATCGACTCGGTCTACGACAAGCGGCAACTGGCATCCTGAAGCAATGCGCCAGAGCGCGCGGGCGCGGATTGCGCCCGTGCGCGGACTTGAAAAAGCCAGCGATTGCCTTCATCTTGTGTTTCAAGCCTACCGGATTGGATCGATCGAATGACTGACACCCGTAACGGCGAGGACAACGGCAAATTGCTCTACTGCTCTTTCTGCGGCAAAAGCCAGCATGAAGTGCGTAAATTGATTGCCGGCCCCTCGGTATTTATCTGCGACGAGTGCGTCGACCTGTGCAATGACATCATCCGTGAGGAGGTGCAGGAAGCCCAGGCCGAGAGCAACGCGCACAAGTTACCCTCGCCGAAAGAAATCAGCGGCATCCTGGACCAGTACGTCATTGGTCAGGAGCGCGCGAAAAAGGTCCTGGCAGTAGCGGTGTACAACCACTACAAGCGCCTGAACCAGCGTGACAAGAAAGGCGACGAAGTCGAACTGGGCAAAAGCAACATCCTGCTGATCGGGCCGACTGGCTCGGGCAAGACGCTGCTCGCCGAGACGCTCGCGCGCCTGTTGAACGTGCCGTTCACCATTGCCGACGCCACCACCCTGACCGAAGCCGGTTATGTCGGTGAGGACGTCGAGAACATCATTCAGAAGTTGCTGCAGAAGTGCGACTACGATGTGGAAAAGGCCCAGATGGGCATCGTCTACATCGACGAGATCGACAAGATCTCGCGCAAGTCGGACAACCCGTCCATCACCCGTGACGTCTCGGGCGAGGGCGTGCAGCAGGCGCTGCTGAAACTGATCGAAGGCACCGTGGCCTCCGTGCCGCCGCAAGGGGGGCGCAAGCACCCGCAACAGGAGTTCCTGCAGGTCGATACCCGCAATATCCTGTTCATCTGCGGTGGCGCCTTCTCGGGCCTGGAAAAGGTCATCCAGAACCGCTCGACCAAAGGCGGCATCGGCTTCAGTGCCGAAGTGCGCAGCAAGGAAGAGGGCAAGAAGGTCGGCGAGTCGCTGCGTGAGGTCGAGCCGGACGATCTGGTCAAGTTCGGCCTGATTCCGGAGTTCGTCGGCCGCCTGCCGGTGCTGGCGACCCTGGACGAGCTGGACGAGGCTGCGCTGATGCAGATCCTCACCGAGCCGAAGAACGCGCTGACCAAGCAGTACGCCAGGCTGTTCGAGATGGAAGACGTCGACCTCGAGTTCCGCAGCGATGCACTCAAGGCCGTGGCGCGCAAGGCCCTGGAGCGCAAGACCGGCGCCCGTGGCCTGCGTTCGATCCTCGAGGGCGTGCTGCTCGACACCATGTACGAGATTCCTTCGCAGAAGGATGTCAGCAAGGTGGTGATCGACGAAAGCGTCATCGAAGGCTCGTCGCAGCCGCTGCTCATCTACGAGAACAGCGAGCCGCAAGCCAAGGCCGCTCCCGACGCCTGATCGGGCAAGGGGCAGCACGCACGAAGGGGCCTTTTTGGCCCCTTTTTGCATTTCATGGCCTGGGCGCTTGTATTTTGCCAGGCCTGCCCCCACATTAGCCCCAAGCACCATTTCCAACGGTTTCCGGCCACCACGGCCGCTGTAGAGGCGAAATCATGAAGACCACCCTCGACTTGCCTCTTTTGCCATTGCGCGACGTCGTCGTCTATCCGCACATGGTCATCCCACTGTTCGTGGGGCGTGAGAAGTCCATCGAAGCCCTTGAGGCGGCGATGACGGGCGAGAAGCAGATCCTCCTGCTGGCCCAGAAGAATCCGGCCGACGATGATCCGGGCGAAGATGCCCTGTATCGCGTCGGTACCGTCGCCACTGTGCTGCAACTGCTCAAGCTGCCCGATGGCACCGTCAAGGTGCTGGTCGAGGGTGAGCAGCGTGGCGCCGTGGAGCGTTTCAACGAAGTCGACGGCCATATCCGCGCCGAAGTCAGCCTGATCGACGAAGCCGAGACCGCCGAGCGCGAGTCCGAAGTGTTCGTGCGGACCTTGCTGTCGCAGTTCGAGCAGTACGTGCAGCTGGGCAAGAAGGTCCCGGCCGAAGTGCTGTCCTCGCTCAACAGCATCGAGGAACCGGGCCGCCTGGTCGACACCATGGCCGCGCACATGGCGCTGAAGATCGAGCAGAAGCAGGAGATCCTCGAGATCGTCGACCTGCAGGCCCGCGTCGAGCACGTGCTGGCGCTGCTGGACGCCGAGATCGACCTGCTGCAGGTCGAGAAGCGCATCCGTGGCCGGGTCAAGAAGCAGATGGAGCGCAGCCAGCGCGAGTACTACCTGAATGAGCAGATGAAGGCCATTCAGAAGGAGCTCGGCGATGGCGACGAAGGCCACAACGAAGTCGAGGAGCTGAAAAAGCGCATCGATGCCGCCGGCCTGCCGAAAGATGCCCTGGCCAAGGCCCAGGCCGAGCTGAACAAGCTCAAGCAGATGTCGCCGATGTCGGCCGAGGCCACCGTGGTGCGCTCGTACCTCGACTGGCTGGTGCAGGTGCCGTGGAAGGCCCAGAGCAAGGTGCGCCTGGACCTGGCCAAGGCCGAGGAAATCCTCGATGCCGACCACTACGGCCTGGAAGAGGTCAAGGAACGTATCCTCGAGTACCTCGCCGTACAGAAGCGCGTGAAGAAGATCCGTGGCCCGGTGCTGTGCCTGGTCGGTCCGCCCGGTGTGGGCAAGACCTCGCTGGCCGAATCGATCGCCGCCGCCACCAACCGCAAGTTCGTGCGCATGGCCCTGGGCGGCGTGCGTGACGAGGCCGAGATCCGTGGCCACCGCCGTACCTACATCGGTTCGATGCCCGGTCGTCTGATTCAGAAAATGACCAAGGTCGGTGTACGCAATCCGCTGTTCCTGCTCGACGAGATCGACAAGATGGGCAGCGACATGCGCGGCGATCCGGCCTCGGCGTTGCTGGAGGTGCTCGACCCCGAGCAGAACCACAACTTCAACGACCACTACCTGGAAGTCGACTACGACCTCTCGGACGTGATGTTCCTGTGCACCTCGAACTCGATGAACATCCCGCCGGCGCTGCTCGACCGCATGGAAGTCATCCGCCTGCCGGGTTACACCGAGGACGAGAAGATCAACATCGCGGTCAAGTACCTGGTGCCCAAGCAGGTCAAGGCCAACGGCCTGAAGAAGGACGAGCTGGAGGTCGAGGTCTCGGCCATCCGCGACATCATCCGCTACTACACCCGCGAAGCCGGGGTGCGTGGCCTGGAGCGCCAGATCGCCAAGGTCTGCCGCAAGGTGGTCAAGGAGCACACCGGGGCCAAGCAGGTGAAGGTCAAGGTCAGCGGCGAGCAGCTCGAGCAACTGCTGGGCGTGCGCAAGTTCCGCTACGGCCTGGCCGAGCAGCAGGACCAGATCGGCCAGGTAACGGGCCTGGCCTGGACCCAGGTGGGCGGCGAGCTGCTGACCATCGAGGCCGTGGTGATCCCGGGCAAGGGCCAGCTGATCAAGACCGGCTCGCTCGGCGACGTCATGGTCGAGTCGATCACCGCCGCGCAGACGGTGGTGCGCAGCCGTGCCCAGAGCCTGGGGATCGCTGCAGACTTCCACGAGAAACGCGACGTTCACATCCATATGCCCGAAGGCGCCACGCCCAAGGACGGCCCGAGCGCCGGTATCGGCATGTGCACCGCGCTGGTGTCGGCCCTGACCCAGATCCCGGTACGCGCCGACGTGGCGATGACCGGTGAGATCACCCTGCGCGGCCAGGTCCTGGCCATCGGTGGCCTCAAGGAAAAACTGCTGGCGGCACACCGGGGCGGGATCAAGACGGTGATCATTCCCGAGGAGAATGTTCGCGATCTGAAGGAGATTCCGGAAAATATCAAACAGGATCTTCAGATCAAACCGGTCAAATGGATTGACGAAGTCCTCCAAATTGCGCTGCAATACGCCCCGGAGCCCTTGCCAGATGTGGCTCCGGAGATTGTCGCGAAAGATGAGAAGCGCGACGGCGATGCTAAGGAAAGAATCAGCACGCACTAGTACGTATTTCGCTGGGGGGCTTTGGTTGACAGCATTTTCGGCCCCTTGCTATAAAACGGCACGCCAGTGTCAACAGGCCACCCAGCGCTCGTTTCATTAAGCTTTTCATTACATACTTAGAAACAAACTCAATAGAGAAATAAGGGGACTTAGAGTGAACAAGTCGGAACTGATTGACGCTATCGCCGCATCTGCTGACATCCCGAAAGCTGTAGCCGGCCGTGCGCTGGACGCAGTCATCGAATCCGTCACCGGCGCCCTGAAGCAAGGTGACGATGTGGTACTGGTTGGTTTCGGTACCTTCTCGGTCAAGGAGCGCGCCGAGCGCACCGGCCGCAACCCGCAAACCGGCAAGGCGATCAAGATCGCTGCCGCCAAGGTTCCAGGTTTCAAGGCTGGCAAGGGCCTGAAAGACGCCGTCAACTAAGTCGTCTTTCAGCCGGCCCGGGCATCGTCAGGGCCGACCGCGTGACGGCGGGTCGCAAACGTTCCCGCTGGCACGCTCGCTTCGAAAAGGCGCATCCACTGGATGCGCCTTTCTTCTATCAGGATTCTACCCACGCTCCGCGGTTGTCGACGCAGTGGTACAGCCGTTTCTGGGGGACGCATGCTGCAGAATATCAGGGACAATTCACAAGGTTGGATTGCCAAGACCATCATCGGCCTTATCGTCGTGTTGATGGCGTTGACCGGCTTCGAGGCCATTTTCCAGGCCGCCAGCCATAGCCAGGACGCCGCCAAGGTGAACGGCCAGACCATCAGCCAGAACGAGCTGAGCCAGGCCGTGGACATGCAGCGCCGCCAGCTGATGCAACAGCTGGGCAAGGATTTCGACCCTGCGCTGCTGGACGAGAAGATGCTGCGCGAAGCCGCGCTCAAGGGGCTGATCGATCGCAAGCTGCTGTTGCAGGGTGCCGAAGATGCCAAGTTCGCTTTTTCCGAGGCCGCGCTGGATCAGCTGATCCTGCAGACGCCTGAATTCCAGGTCGATGGCAAGTTCAGCGCCGAGCGCTTCGACTCGGTCATCCGCCAGATGGGCTACGGCCGCATGCAGTTCCGCGAGATGCTCGCCCAGGAAATGCTGATCGGCCAGCTGCGCACCGGCCTTGCCGGCAGCAGCTTCGTCACCGACAAGCAGGTCGAGGCCTTCGCCCGCCTCGAGAAGCAGACCCGTGATTTCGCTTCGCAGACCTTCAAGGCCGACCCGGCCGCGGTCAAGGTGAGCGATGACGAAGTCAAGGCGCACTATGACCAGCACGCCAAGGAATTCATGACCCCGGACCAGGTGGTCATCGATTACCTCGAGCTGAAGAAGTCGGCCTTCTTCGACCAGGTCAAGGTCGACGACGGCGAGCTCAAGGCCCTGTACGAGAAGGAGATCGCCAACCTGGGCGAGCAGCGCCATGCCGCGCACATCCTGATCGAGGTCAACGACAAGACCGACGATGCCAAGGCCAAGGCCCGTATCGAAGAGATCCAGCAGCGCCTGGACAAGGGTGAGGACTTCGCCAAGCTGGCCAAGGAATTCTCCCAGGACCCGGGTTCGGCCAATACTGGCGGCGACCTCGGCTTCGCCGGCCCTGGCGTGTATGACCCGGCCTTCGAGGACGCGCTGTACAAGCTGAACAAGGACCAGGTGTCCGCACCGGTGCGCACCGAGTTCGGCTACCACCTGATCAAGCTGCTGGGCGTGCAGGCGCCGGACGTGCCGAGCTTCGCCAGCCTGAAGGACAAGCTGACCCACGAGCTGAAGACCCAGCAGGTGGAGCAGCGCTTCGTCGAGGCCACCAAGCAGCTCGAGGACACCGCCTTCGAAGCCTCGGACCTGGCCCAGCCGGCCCAGGACCTGGGTCTGAAGGTGCACACCTCGGCGGCCTTCGGTCGTGAGGGTGGCGAAGGCATCACCGCCAACCGTGCAGTGATACAGGCCGCGTTCGGCGAGCAGGTGCTGGAAGAAGGCGCCAACAGCAACGCCATCGAGCTGGATCCGGAGACCGTTGTGGTGCTGCGCGTCAAGGAGCACCGCAAGCCTGAGCAACTGCCGCTGGAGGCCGTGGCCAAGAACATCAGCGAGCACCTGGCCAAGGAGAAGGCGATTGCCGAACTCAAGGCCAAGGCTGACAAGCTGATCGCCGGCCTGCGCGAGGGTTCGGCCAAGGCCGAGGGCCAGGGCTGGAAAGTCCACGAAGCGGTCACCCGCGGCCAGGACGGTATCGACCCGGCCGAGCTGCAGGCGGTGTTCCGCCTCGGCAAGCCTGCGGCCAAGGACAAGCCGGTCTACGGCAGCGTGGTCCTGGCCGACGGCAGCCTGGTGGTCCTGCAGCTCAAGGGCGTCAACGAAGGCGCCGCCGCCACCGACGAAGAGAAGGCGCAGATCCGTCGCTACCTCGCTTCGCGTGCCGGCTCGCAGGACTTCGCGGCCTATCGCAAGCTGCTTGAAGGCAGTGCCGACATCACGCGCTACTGAGTGGCGCGCTGATCACGAAACAGGCCGCGTATGCGGCCTGTTTTGTTTCCGATGATCTGAACGCTCTGCTGCCTCAACTCTCTTTCTCTGTAGGAGCGGCCTTGTGCCGCGAATGGGCCGCAAGGCGGCCCCAGGATTTCAGCGTTGACGCTGCAATTGCCGGGACTGCTGCGCAGCCCTCTCGCGGCACAAGGCCGCTCCTACAGGGCGCGCGCATAGCTACCGCCGAACCCCTTCATGATTGTCCAGCGTATCCCGCGCAACCTCCCGCCCCAGGGCGATCAGCTCCGGCGCCTTGTAGAACTCGAAGAACCGGCACACGCGCTTGGGCACGTTGATCAGCACGTCCGGCGGGTAGCCGGCGATCTTGTATTGCGCCAGTGACGTCTGCATCACCTCGAAGCTCTGGTTGATCAGGTCGAGCAGGGAGGCGGGCCCGACGTTGTCGACGATGAAGGATCCGGTAGCCGATTTCGGCGCCCCCTCGCTCTGCGGCGCGGCCGCCGGCTGTTGGCCCTCGGGGGCGGCGCTTTCAGCGAGCCACGGGTTGGGGCTGGCCAGCCCCTCGGCGGTGATTTCCTGCTCCAGGCGGATCAATTGCTCGGCCGGCTTGCGGCGAAACGGCAGGCGCGAGCCGAGCGAACTGATCAAGGCATCGAAGCGCATCTTGAACGCCGCCGGGCGTTCGATCACCGGCAGTTGGTATTGTTTCTGGTTGGTGGCGTTGAGGTTGACGGCGATGATCAGGTCGCAGTGGCTGGACACCACCGGCACGATCGGCAGCGGGTTGAGGATGCCGCCATCGACCAGCGTGCGGTTGCCTTGCACCACCGGGGTGAACAGGCTGGGAATGGCTGCCGAGGCGCGCATGGCCTGGTGCAGACAGCCCTCCTGGAACCAGATCTCCTGCTGGTTGGTGAGGTCGGTGGCGACCGCCGTGTAGGGGATGCGCAACTGCTCGATGTTGATCTCGCCAACGATCTTGCGGATCTGCCCGAACACCTTGTCGCCGCGAATCGCCCCCAGGCGGAAGCTGACGTCCACCAGGCGCAGCACGTCGAGGTAGTCCAGGCTCTCGATCCAGCTGCGGTATTCGTCGAGTTTGCCGGCAGCGTAGATGCCGCCGATCACCGCGCCCATCGAGCAGCCGGCGATGCAGCCGATCTCGTAGCCGCGCCGTTCGATCTCCTCGATCACGCCGATGTGCGCGTACCCCCGGGCACCACCGGAGCCCAGCACCAATGCCACGCGTTTGCCCATGACCTTTTCCCCCGCAGCTGTGCCACCATGGTCCAACAATGCACCCATTACCACCTGTGCTTCAATGTAGTCCGCGCTGGACTACGCTGAGCAGGGCACTTTTCGTTTGCTTTGCCGTCGAACGGCCACCTTAGTTTTTCACCCTCGAGGTATTACCGATGAAAGCCTGGATCACCCTTCCTCTGATTGCCCTGGCCCTGGCCGGCTGCGCGGGCAAGACGGCCTATCGCGACAGTTGCGCGACCCAGCTCGATGCCGCCTGGAAGGAACTGGACCTGGCCAAGGCCGAAGGCTTTGCCGGCACCGTGAGTTACTCCAAGGCGCTGTCGCTGTTGACCGGCGCCAAGACCCAGCAGCAGTTCGAGGGTTTCGAGGGCTGCACCCGCAAGGCCGAGAAGGCCCGTTTCTACATTCGTGAATCCCGCGCCGGGCGTTGACCGAGGAGCTGCCCATGTCCGCCATGCTCGATCATGTGGTCGGCCAGATCCTGACGCTGCAGGTGCGCCTGCTGGCCTGCCGCGAACGCCTGGCCGCCGACACCGACCGTGAGGCGTTGCACGACCTGCGCATCACCTTGCGGCGTCTGCGCAGCCTGCTGCGGCCGTTGCGTGGCCTGCCGGGCGTCGAGCAGCTCGAGCAGGCGGCCGGGGCGCTGGGCACGCTGACCACGCCGCTGCGTGACCGCGAGGTGCTGGCGGCGCAGCTGATCGGCCGTGGGCACGTGCAGGCAGGCGAACGTCGCCAGGAGGGCAGGGCGCGCACCTATGCCGGTGTCGCGGCCAGCGCCCAGCTCAACCGCGTGCTGGCGATTCTCGATGCGTTCCCGATGTTCCTGCGTGCCGCCGGCCGTGAGGGGTTGGCGGCGAAGCTGGGACTGCGCATCGACAAGCGCCTGCACAAGCAATGGCACAAGCTGCAGGCGGCCCTGGCGGACCCTGCCCACGACCGCCACCGCCTGCGCCTGCTGATCAAGCGGGTGCGCTATGGCGACCAGGCCTACCCACAGCTCGAACACGCCGGCAACAAGCTGCAGCGCCTGCTCAAGGCGGCCCAGGGCGACCTGGGCGACTGGCACGACCGCATGCAGTGGTTGCTGCAGGTGCGCGAGCACAGCGACCTGCTCGGCTGCAAGGTGGCCTGGGAGCATGAGCTGCATGCCGCCGAGGCGCGTTCCGACCTCACCCTCGAAGCACTGCAAAAGGCTCTGGCGCGCCGTTAGTCCCGGCAAATGACCGATATGCGGGCTGTGGCTGGCGTGATCGCTGGTTACTATCGGTTCTTTTCCCGCAGGAGCCCTGGCACATGAACTTCACAGAATTGCTGACAGCCGCCCGCGCGCACCCCGAGGCCATCAGCGTGCCCGCCGGCTGGGCCCAGGGGCGCGCGGTATTCGGCGGCCTGATGGCAGCGATGGTGCACGAAGCGATGCGCCAGAAGCTGGGCGACGACCGACCGGTGCGTTCGCTGGCCATTACCTTCGTCGGCCCGGCGGCGCCGGATCTGCCGATCAGCCTGGAGGTCGAGGTGCTGCGCGAGGGCAAGGCGGTCAGCACCTTGCTCGGACGCGCCGTGCAGGATGGCCAGGTAGTGACCCTGGTGCAGGGCAGCTTCGGTGCCGGCCGCCCTTCGGTGGTGGCGGTCGACGCGCCCGCCGCGATGCCGATGAAGCCGTTGCAGGAGGCGGCGCCGGAGTTGCCCTTCATCAAGGGCATCACACCGCAGTTCATGCAGCACGTGGCGTTTCGCTGGGCGGTGGGCGGCCTGCCGTTCAGTGGCAACGACTCACGCCATATGGGTGGTTGGGTACGCCTGCGCGATGTCGCCGAGGAGCCGGTCGGGGTGGCGCACCTGCTGGCATTGGTCGATGCCTGGCCGCCCAGCCTGCTACCGTATCTCAAGCAGCCCGCCGCGGGCAGCACGCTGACCTGGACCATCGAGTTCGTGCAGCCCACGCCGCAGCTGTCGACCCTCGACTGGTGCCGCTATGTGGTCGAGACCGAGTATGCCCGTGATGGCTATGGGCATGCGGCCGCAGCGTTGTGGACGGCAGAGGGTGAGCTCCTGGCGTTGAGCCGGCAGACGGTGACCGTGTTCGCCTGAACCATCTCATCAAGTCAATCGCGGGGCAAGCCCGCTCCCACGCCGGGTGATGTTTTCAGTCAGTGGCGGTGCTTGTGGCGCTCGCGCCAGGCCCGCCACCAGGCGCCGCTCAGCACGAAGCGCGGGAAGGTGATGAACTGCTCGGTGAGCAGGCGCTGCACGGCGTCCTTGCGGTCGGTGAACGGCTCGGGTTGCTCGGCTTCCAGGCGGTGCCCCTGGCGTTGCAGGCCCAGCCCGGCCGCCAGGGCGATGATGCCCACGGCGATCTGCGACAGGTCCAGCGCGAACAGCCCCGACAGTACCAGCAGCGCGCCGAGGATGAACAGCGGCACGGCGATCAGGTGCAGCACCAGGTTGGCGGGGTGGCGATGGTTGTGGTGATAGCCGCGCCATTGCCAGGCGGGCAGGTTGGGCAGTCGTTTGCTCATGGACAGATCCTCTGGGGCCTGACCAAAGCTTAGTGCGGCCCCCGGGCGGGGGCCAATCGAGGCTGGCTATGGTGGCCATAGCCGGCGAAGGTCACAGCTTGAGCTGGCCGATCGCCTTGTTCAGCTCACCGGCGAGGGTTGCCAGCTCGCTGCTGGTGGTGGCCGAGCCCACCGTCTGCTGCACGGTTTCCTCGGTCACGTCGCGGATACTGACCACGGCGCGGTTCATCTCCTCGGCCACCTGGCTCTGCTGCTCGGCAGCCACGGCGATCTGGGTGTTGCTTTCGCGCATCTGCGCCACGGCGCTGGTGATCTCGGCCAGGGCTTCGCCGGCTTCGCGGGCCTGCTTGACGCAATCGTCGGCCTTGTACGAGCTTTCCTGCATGAAATCCACCGCATCGCGGGTACCGGCCTGCAGGTCGGCGACCATGGTGGTGATCTCGTCGGTGGAGGTCTGCACGCGCTTGGCCAGGTTGCGCACCTCGTCGGCGACAACGGCGAAACCGCGGCCCAGGTCACCGGCGCGGGCCGCCTCGATGGCGGCGTTGAGGGCGAGCAGGTTGGTCTGTTCGGCGATGCTGTGGATGACCCCGACCACGCCGTTGATCTTCTGGCTGTCGTCGGCCAGCTGGCGGATCATCTCGGCGGTCTGCTGCACGCCGCTGGACAGCCCGGCAATCGAGTCCTGCACCCGGCTGACCACGGCTTGGCCGCTGCCGGCCAGGGTGTCGGCGGTCTGCGACAGGTCGCGGGTGGCGCCGGCATGCTGGGCGATGTGGTGGACGGTGGCGGTCATCTCGTTGATGGCGGTGGCTGCCTGGTCGGTCTCGCTCTGCTGGCCGATCATGCCGTGGCGCACCTCGTCCATGCTGCCGGCCAGGCGCGCAGCGCCAGAGTCCAGCTGCGCGGCGGTGCGCGCCACGGTGCTGACCACGCGGTGGTAGGTGGTCTGCATGGCGTTGAACGCGCCGGCCATCTGCCCGACTTCGTCGCCGCAGGCCAGTGGCACCCGGGCCGAGAGGTCGCCGGTCTTCTCCACGTGCAGCATCACGTCCTTGAGGGTGTTGAGCTGGCTGAGCAGGAAACGGATCAACAGCTGCGAGGCGCAGAGCATCGCCAGCATCAGAATCAGCACGCACACGGCGTAGTTGCTGAAGCGGTCGAAATAGACCTGGCGCAGGCTCGGCGACTGGGCGATCAGCGCGAGCTGCTGGTCGCCCCGGCGCAGTACCTGGGCGCCGCGCAGCGGGTTGTCGCCGAGGATCCAGGCACCGGGCAGCTCGACCCAGCCCTGGCCGTCGCGCAGGGCTTCGAGGGGTTCGCCGGCGAACTGTGGCGTTTGCCCATTGCGCCAGGTGATCAGGTTGGCCTGGGCGGGCAGGGCCTGCCCGGCGGGCCAGGCCGCCAGCAGTTCGGCCTGGGCCTGGACTTTTGCCTGGGCGCCGGTGGCGCGGGCCTGCTGCTCCAGGTACACCGCGTAGAGCACCAGCATCAGGGTGGTGACGAAGGCCACGGCATTGACGGCCCAGAACTTGTATTTGAGGGAAACGTTGCTAAGCCAGGCACCCATGGCAGGTCTTCTCTGAGTTGGCGGAAACATTATTGGCAAGGTGCCATCATTGTGCCCGCCAAGGCCAGGGGCCTTGTTGATATGCGTCAAGAAACCTCAGGCAGGCCAAAGAACGCGCGGGCGCAGGCGCTGGTGTGGGCGGCGGTGTGCGCTGCGGTTTCATGGCGATGCAGGGCCACTTCGCGCAGCACCTCGGGCAGGAAGGCCGGCTCGTTGCGACCGTTCTTCGGCTTGGGCCGCAGGCTGCGGGGCAGCAGGTAGGGCGCGTCGCTTTCGAGCATCAGGCGGCCCTCGGGGATGTTGCCGACCAGGGGATGCAGGTGGGTGCCGCGGCGCTCGTCGCAGATCCAGCCAGTGATGCCGATGTGCAGGTCGAGGTCGAGGTAGGCGAACAGTGCCTGGCGCTCGCCGGTGAAGCAGTGCACAACGGCGGCGGGCAACTGGTCGCGGTAGTCCTTGAGGATTGCCAGCAGGCGCTCGCTGGCCTCGCGCTCGTGGAGGAACACTGGCAGGCGCAGCTCGACCGCCAGCGCCAGCTGCGCTTCCAGGGCCTTTTCCTGGGCTGGGCGCGGGGAAAAGTCGCGATTGAAGTCCAGGCCGCATTCGCCCACGGCCACCACCCGTGGCTGGGCGAGCAGTTCGCGCAGCTGGCGCTCGCTGCCGCTGTTCCAGTGGCTGGCGTCGTGGGGGTGCACACCGGCGGTGCTGAACAGGCGCTGACCGGGCTCGTCCAGGCGCTGGCACAGTTCCAGGGCTTCGGCGCTGACGTCCAGGCTGGTGCCGGTAAGGACCATCTGCGCCACGCCGGCTTCCACGGCGCGCTCGACGATGGCGGCCTGCTGGTCGTGGAAACTGCTGTTGGTCAGGTTGACGCCGATATCGATCAGTTGCATGGTGCTACCTCGTGCCGCGGGGCGGCCAGCATAGCAAAAACCGGGATATCGAGAAAAAACCAAGAACTTCAAACGTTTGCCGTGGTCTGTTGCGGTCATTTATCACGGATCGATCACAGCACATGGTGCCCGCCAACCGCTCTCGGACCCTTTTCCCCATGTTGCGAACCTTTTTGACTGGCCTGTTGCTGTCCGGGCTGCTGGCCGGCGGGCCTGCCGCTGCCGCTGATGCCGGGCCGCAGCAACATGTACCGACCAGCCAGGCGCGCGACCTGGCGCAGATCCGTTCGAGCAAGGTGCTGCGGGTGCTGGTCAACCAGAGCCGCAACAGCTCCGGCGAGGTCAAGGGCGAGCCGGTGGGCGTCGAGTACTACCGCTTGCGCGCCCTGGAGCACGCCCTCAATGCCCGGGTCGCCGACGGCCAGGAAATCACCCTGAAGATCATCCCCCGCGCCAAGGAGCAGCTGCTCGCGGCCTTGCAGCGCGGCGAGGGCGATCTCGCCGCCCCCGGCGAGCTGCTCGACCCGAGCGTGGTGCGCGGAGTCGGCGTCAGTGCCCCGGTGGTCGACCAGGTGCCGCTGCAACTGGTCGGGCGCAAGGGCGAACGCGGCTACAGCCGCCCCGAGCAGCTGTCCGGGCGCACCGTCGCGCTGACCACCGCCAGTGCCGCGGGCGCGGCGATCCAGGCGATCAACCAGCAGTTGGCCTTGCGCAAGCGGGCGCCGATCAAGGTGGAATGGGTCGACCCGACGCTGGCGGTGGAGGATGTGCTGGAGATGGTCCAGGCCGGCATCTACCCGCTGACCGTGGTGGAGCGACCGATCGCCCAGCGCTGGGCGCGGGTGATGCCGCGCCTGCGGGTGGACAGCAAGCTGCAGCTGGCCCCGCCCCAGGCCATGCGCTGGTATGTGCGCCAGGACGCGCCGATGCTGCAGGCGGCGGTGGATCGCTTTCTCGCCACCTACCGCGCGCCCGACAATCAGGACGCGGCCTTCGAGCGCATCTATCGGCGCCAGTACCGGGTGCACAACCCGCTGGCTCGACAGGATCGCCAGCGCCTGGAGTCGGTGCGCCCGGTGCTGCAGAAGCACGGTGGCGACCAACAGTTCGACTGGCTCAACCTGGCCGCCCTGGCGTTCAAGGAGTCGACCCTCGATCCCAAGGCGCGTGGTACCGGTGGCGCCCACGGGCTGATGCAGATCACCCCGTCGGCGGCCCAGCGGGTGGGGGTGAGCAACACCACCACGGTGGACGGCAATGTCCAGGCCAGCGCCCGCTACCTGGCGCTGATCCGCCGCAAGTTCTTCGCCAGCCCGCAGCTCAACGAGCGTGAGCGCATGGCCTTCATCCTGGCCGCCTACAACCTCGGCCCGGAGCGGGTCCAGGCCATGCGTGCCGAGGCCCGGCGACGGGGTCTCAATGGCAACCAGTGGTTCTTCCAGACCGAGCGCATCGCGATGGAGCAGGTGGGCATGGGGCCGGTGAACTTCGTCAACAGCGTCAACAAGTACTTCCTCGCGTTCAACCGCGAGCGGGCTTCCCTGGAGCGTGTGGCGAAGCGCTAAACAAATCGAATTACTCGATAGAATTTACGCGATTATTGCGATTTTCTTATTCGATGATTTGATTAAGATGGCGCTCATCCAACACACACCTGCTCAAACAAGGAAGCAAACATGAATCACTCCCTCAAAGCCCTGTTCACCACCCGCGCCGGTTATGGCCTGAGCGTCGTGCGTATCCTGGTCGGCATCATCTTCATGGCCCATGGCGCACAGAAACTGTTTGGCCTGTTCGGCGGCTACGGCCTGGAAGGCACCGGCCAGTGGATGGAAAGCATCGGCCTGGCCCCGGGCTACCTGATGGCCCTGCTGTCCGGCAGCGCCGAGTTCTTCGGCGGTCTGGCCCTGGTGGTCGGCCTGCTGGCCCGCCCGGCGGCGCTGGCGTTGAGCGTGACCCTGGTGGTGGCGATCTTCTCGGTGCATATCGGCAACGGGCTGTTCATGTCCAACAACGGTTACGAGTTCGCCCTGGCGCTGATGGCCGGTACCGTGGCGGTGCTGATCGAGGGCGCGGGTCGCCTGTCGCTGGACCGCCTGATCGCACGCTGATTATCGATTGCGGGCCCAGCCCGCTCCCACGAAACGTGTGGGAGCGGGCTGGGCCCGCGATTGCGTTTGCACAAGCGCTTGTAACTTCCTGCGTCAGCCTCTAGCATACCGATTGCGCCGATTTAAACAGCTACTTGCGGGGCGCAGGAGAGGCCCCGACGGGTCATCCGAAATACCGCTAAAGCGCTGGTTCGGTGACGCCTCCCACCGCTGCCCAGCGGGAACAGCGAGGCGGAGAGAGACTCCATGAGTTGCCCACGTACCAGTGTCTGCTTGACCCCCCTGGCCAAGAACCAGGCTTCCCGTACCCCGCGCATCCTGCTCGGCGGCCAGCATCAACCCACGCTTTTGCGCAATCTCGACGGCTTTTCCCGGCGCAAGGGCCAGGCCTGTGCCTTCCTCATCCAGTTCTCCGACAGCTGTGAACAGCTCGACCAGTACGGCAATGATCGCTTCGACTTGGCCGTGATCCAGGCGCCCGCGGCAGAAGAGGCTGCCGAGGTCATCGGCCAGCTCACCCGCATCGCTCGCCAGGGCCTGATCACCCGCCGTTGAGGGCGTGTCGCGTCCAGTCGTTTTTCGTTAAGCTCGGTCTCCCGGTGGGCGCATGACGCTCGCCGTGGATGCACTGAGGAGACAGTCGTTGAGCACCAACATCATCACCGTAGAAGGCCATGCCGCGCTGAAGCAGGAGCTTGATCACCTGTGGCGGGTCTATCGCCCGGAAATCACCCAGAAGGTCACCTGGGCGGCCTCGCTGGGCGATCGCAGCGAGAACGCCGACTACCAGTACAACAAGAAGCTGCTGCGCGAGATCGACCGCCGCGTGCGCTACCTGCGCAAGCGTCTGGAAGACGTCAAGGTGGTCGAGTACTCGCCCCAGCAGGAAGGCAAGGTGTTCTTCGGTGCCTGGGTGGAGATCGAGAACGATGACGGCGAGCAGCTGCGCTTTCGCATCGTCGGCTATGACGAGATCCACGGGCGCAACGACTACATCTCCATCGACTCGCCCATGGCCCGGGCCCTGCTCAAGAAGGGGGAGGGCGACGAAGTGCTGGTGCACACGCCCACGGGCGAGGCGACCTGGTATGTGAACAGCATCCGCTACAACCTCTAGCTGGCGATTCCTGTAGGAGCGGCCTTGCGCCGCGAAAGGGCCGCGCAGCGGCCCCAGCAATCGTTGCCTTGGTGCTGATATCCCGGGGCTGCTTCGCAGCCCTTTCGCGGCGCGAGGCCGCTCCTACAGGAGAAAGCGTAAGCCTCCGATCACTGCGCAAGGCTTCATTTTCAACCCTCGCGCAACACCGCCAGCGGGCTGGCATTGAGCGCGCGACGCGTGCCGACCACTCCGGCCCCGCCCACCAGTACCGCCCCGGCCAGCGGCAGCGCCAGCAGCCACGGGTGCGGTGCCCAGTGCAGGTCGAAAGCATAGCGGTACAGCGCCCAGGTGATCAGCTCGCACCCCAGCGCCGCCAGCACGCCGCTGGCCGCGCCGAGCAGGCCGAACTCGATGCGCCGCGCCTTGACCAGCAACGGGCGCGCCGCCCCCAGCGCCCGCAGCAGGGCGCCCTGGCGGATGCGCTCGTCGAGGGTCGCCTGCAGGCCGGCAAACAGCACCGCCAGCCCCGCCGCCAGTACGAACAGCAGCACGTACTCCACCGCCAGGGTGACCTGGGCGAGGATGCTGCGCAGCTGCGCCAGCAACGCGTCGACCTGCAGCACGGTCACCGCCGGGAAGGCCCGGGACAGCGCGACGATCTCCTGGTCGTGGCCCGGCGCCAGGTAGAAGCTGGTCAGGTAGGTGGTGGGCAGGCCTTGCAGGGTGCCTGGCTGGAAGATCATGTAGAAGTTGGGCTGGAAGCTGTCCCAGTGCACGCTGCGCAGGCTGCTGACCCGCGCCTGGCGCTGCTGGCCGCCGATGTCGAAGGTCAGCAGGTCGCCCAGTTGCAGGTGCAGGCTCTGCGCGAGCTCCGCCTCCACGGAAACTCCGGGGACTTCATCGTCGGCGGGCGTTTGTTGCCACCATTGGCCGGCGCTCAGGGCGTTGCCCTGGGGCAGCTCGGCGGCCCAGGTCAGACTGAGGTCACGCTGGATGGCGCGCTCGCCGGTGGACTCCTTGCTGACCAGCTGGCGTACCGGCTGCTCGTTGATATGGGTCAGGCGGCCGGGGATCACCGGGTACAGCGGCGCGGCGCTGGCGTTGATCTGGGCCAGGCGCTCGGCGAACGGCTGGCGCTCGTCGGGCAGGATGTTCAGGGCGAAATGGTTGGGCGCGTCCTTGGGCAACTGCGCCTGCCAGGTGTCGAGCAGTTCCGCGCGCAGCAAGGCGACCAGGCCCATCGCCAGGAGGATCAGGCCGAAGGCCAGGGCCTGGCCGGCGGCGGCCAGCGGGTGGCGCAGCAATTGCCCAAGGCCCAGGCGCCAGGCCAGCGGCGCGCCGGCCAGCAAGCGGCGCAGGCTGCGCAGGCCGAGCAACAGCAAGCCACCCAGCAGCAAGGCGGCGATCAGCCCGCCGCCGAGCAGGGCGAAGGTCAGCAGCAGGTCCAGGCTCAGGCGCCACATGATCAGACCCAGGGCAAGCAGGGCGGCGCCGTACACCAGCCAGCTGCTTGGTGGCAGCGGCAGCAGGTCGCGGCGCAGCACGCGCAGCGGCGGCACCCGACCCAGGGCCGCCAGCGGCGGTAGGGCGAAGCCGGCCAGGGCCACCAGCCCGGTGCCGATGCCGGCCAGCGCCGGGGTAAGGCCGCCGGGTGGCACCTGGCTGGGCAGCAGGCCCTCGAGCAGGCGGAACAGCCCCAGCTGCGCCAGCCAGCCGAGCAGGGCGCCGGCCAGCGCGGCGGCGACGCCGAGCATGGCCAGTTGCAGGCTGTAGAGGCCGAGGGCCTGGTGGCGGGACAATCCCAGGCAGCGCAACAGGGCGCTGGCGTCCAGGCGCCGCGCGGCATAGCGGCTGGCCGACAGGGCCACGGCGACGCCGGCCAGCAGCACTGCCACCAGGCTGGCCATGTTCAGGTAGCGTTCGGCCTTGCCCAGGGCGCCGCCGATCTGCCGGTTGCCGTCGCGGGTGTCGAGCAGGCGCTGGTTGGCGGCCAGGCTTTTTTCCGCCGTCTGCCGGTACTGTTGCAGGGCATCGATATCGCCGCGCCACAGGTCGCGGTAGCTGACCCGGCTGCCGGGCTGGATCACCCCGGTGGCGTCGAGGTCGGCGAGGTTCATCAGCACCCTTGGGGTCAGGCTGTAGAAATTGTTGGCGCGGTCGGGCTCGTAGGTCAGCACGCGGCTCATGCGCAGCGTCTTCATGCCCACGTCGATGCTGTCGCCGATGGCCAGGCCCAGCGCCGCGAGCAGGCGCGACTCGACCCAGGCTTCGCCCGGTGCCGGGCCGCCGCCGGGCGCTTCCTCGGCGTAGGGCGCTGCCGCGCTGCGCAACTGGCCACGCAGGGGATAGGCGGGGTCGGCAGCCTTGATGCTGGACAGTTGGATGCCGCTGTCGCCGCCGACCACGCTGGTGAACTCCACCACCCGCGCATGGCTCAGGCCCAGCGCCGTGCCATCGGCGATCTGCTGCGCGCTGGGCGGGGCGCTGCCCTGCAGGACCAGGTCGGCGCCGAGGAACTCGCTGGCGCGCAACTGCATGGCGCCATTGAGGCGGGCGCCGAAGTAGCCGATGGCGGTACTGGCCGCCACCGCCACCAGCAGCGCGAAGAACAGCACGCGCACTTCGCTGGCGCGAGCATCGCGCAGTAACTGGCGCAGGGCCAGGACACACAGTCGCGGGAACGATAGGCGGGTCATCAGGGCTCCAGGGGCGCCACCAGGCGACCGGCATCCAGGCGGATCAGGCGGCGGCAGCGCTTGGCCAGGCGCTCGTCGTGGGTCACCAGCACCAGGGTGGTGCCGCGCTCCTGGTTCAGTTCGAACAACAGGTCGCTGATGCGCTCGCCGGTGTGGCTGTCGAGGTTGCCGGTGGGCTCGTCGGCGAACAGCACCGCCGGCTGCGCGGCGAAGGCGCGGGCGATCGCCACCCGCTGCTGCTCGCCGCCGGAGAGCTGGCGCGGGGTGTGGCTCAGGCGCTTGCCCAGACCGACCCGCTCGAGCAGGTCGCGGGCGTGTTCGCGGGCATCGCGCCGACCGTCGAGTTCCAGCGGCAGCATGACGTTCTCCAGCGCGTTGAGGCTGTCGAGCAACTGGAACGACTGGAACACGAAGCCCACGTGCTCGGCGCGCACCCGGGCGCGCTGGTCCTCGTCGAGCGGGCCGAGGTCGTGGCCGGCGAGGATCACCTTGCCGGCGCTGGGTCGGTCGAGCCCGGCAAGCAGGCCCAGCAGCGTGGACTTGCCGGAGCCGGAGGCACCGACGATGGCCAGGCTGTCGCCCTGGGCGAGGTCGAGGGAGAGGGCGTGGAGGATGGTCAGGTCGCCTTCCGCGCTGGGGACCACTTTGCTAAGGTTCTGCGCAACGAGAATGCTGGGGCCCATGGAGAATCCGATGCGAATGTGGTGGTTGAGTGCCGGCCTGGCCCTGTGTTGCCTGGCCCAGGGCGCGGCGGCGGGAACGCTGTTGGTTGTCGGCGATAGTATCAGCGCCGGTTTTGGCCTGGATACCCGCCAGGGGTGGGTCAGCCTGCTGCAACAGCAGCTGAAGCAGGAGGGTTTCGACGATCATGTGGTCAATGCCTCGATCAGCGGCGATACCAGCGCAGGTGGCCAGGCGCGGCTGCCGGCGCTGCTTGCGGCGCACAAGCCGGACCTGGTGGTGCTGGAGCTGGGAGGCAACGACGGCCTGCGCGGACAGCCGCCGCAACAATTGCAACAGAATCTTGCCGCGATGATCGATCAGTCCCGCCAGGCTGGCGCCAAGGTAGTGCTGCTGGGCATGCGCCTGCCACCGAACTATGGCGTGCGCTACACCACGGCGTTCGCCCAGGTCTATGAACAGCTGGCCACCGATAAAAAGGTGCCGCTGGTGCCGTTCTTCCTCGAAGGCGTGGGCGGGGTGCCGGAGTTGATGCAGGCCGATGGCATCCACCCGGCGGCGGCTGCCCAGCAGCGCCTGCTGGAAAATGCCTGGCCGACGATAAAACCCTTGCTGTGACGCTTTTATCGGGGGCCGCTTTCGGCTAATGTTGCGCCCCCCGTTTCGAGTGCCCCCGATGCCGCGCCCCGCCTGGTCCCTGTACGCCTACCAACTGATCGAGCCCGATGAGCAGCTCGACCTGTTTGCCTGCCAGGAAGTGCGCATCCACCTGGCCGCCCGCCAGCTCGAGCTGGGCGTGCCGGTCGACCGTACCTTGTGCGGCGGCCTGCTGCCGGCGCAGCCGCGCTGGTCGGGGGTGGAGCGGGCGATCTACCGCGACGAGCGCCTGTGCCCGCTGTGCCGGGCGATCCTCGATGCCCAGCGGCGCGGCATGCGTCCGGTGTGGCCGGAACTCTGAACGCCTTTCATCATCTGAAACGCATGCGCCTCCCGCTCTTTATAGGCGCGGGTGTACAATCGTTGTCTTGACTGATCTTTCGAAGGATTTCCCGGATGTTGCCGCGCTTTCCCGCCGTCACCCGTAGCCTGACCCTGGCCGCCATGCTGGCGACAGGCCCCGCTGTTGCGCTGGAACTGCCGTTGCCACCTCCCGGTGAAGACGTCGTCGGCCAGGTCCACACCATCAAGGCCAAGTACGAAGACACCTTCGCCGATATCGGCACCGCCAACGACCTCGGCTACCTCGAGATGATCGCCGCCAACCCGGGCGTCGACCCCTGGCTGCCGGGCGCCGGCACCGAGATCGTCCTGCCGACCCGCTACATCCTGCCGCCGGGCCCGCGTGAAGGCATCGTCATCAACCTGGCCGAGTACCGCCTGTACTACTACCCGAAAGGGCAGAACGTGGTGCACACCTTCCCGCTGGGAATCGGCCGCGAGGGTTGGGGTTCGCCGATCGCCAACACCAAGATCACCGCCAAGACCCCGAACCCGACCTGGACCCCGCCAGCCTCGATCCGCGCCGAGCATGCCGCCGATGGCGACATCCTGCCGGCCGTGGTGCCGGCCGGGCCGGATAACCCGCTGGGGCCATTCAAGTTCACCCTGGGTGTGCCGGGTTACCTGATCCACGGCTCGAACAAGAAGTTCGGCATCGGCATGCGCACCAGCCACGGCTGCTTCCGCATGCTCAACAATAACGTGCTGACCTTGTCGAAGATGGTTCCGGTGGGCACTCCGGTGCGCATCATCAACGAGCCGTACAAGTTCGGTATCAGCGCCGGCAAGGTCTACCTTGAAGCGCACACGCCGCTGGACGACCACGGCAACCCGTCGGTGGTCGACAAGCACACCGCGGTCATCAACGCCCTGCTCAAGCGTGAAGACCTGGCCAACAACTTGCGCATGAACTGGGACATGGTTCGCGATGTGGTGGCGGCCGAGGACGGCATGCCGGTCGAGATCGCGGTGCCAACCAATGGCGCAAGCGCGCCGATGGTATCGAGCATTCCGCCAGAACTGCAGTAAGCGATTGCCCGCTGGCAACTAGCGGGGCACTTTGGGGCCGCTTTCCGGCCCATCGCGGGACAAGCCCGCTCCTACAGGTACGGCGAACGCCATGCCTTTAGGCGTAGGCTTGTCCCGGGGTGGGTCGCCAGGCGGCCCCAGTTGTTTGGGTGGCACCGTCCGGCTTTTGCTCCAGGCAATAAAAAAGCCGACCCACAAGTGGGTCGGCTCCATAACAATCCGTGAGGATTATTATTTGCGGCTGGCTTTGTCCAGCATACGCAGAGCGCGCTCGTTGGCTTCGTCAGCGGTCTGCTGAGCCTTCTGAGCAGCTGCCAGAGCGTCGTCAGCTTTGCGGTAGGCTTCGTCTGCACGAGCCTGGGCGCGAGCTGCTGCGTCTTCGGTAGCAGTCAGGCGAGCTTCGGTTTCTTTGGATACGCTGCTGCAACCGGTAGCCAGAACTGCGGCCAGAGCCAGAGCAGAGAATTTCAGAACGTTGTTCATCGTGTTCCCCTTCAAGGACTTTCTATTAAATAGCCATCTCTCGGAAAAGAGAAACTGGCCGGCGTACATAGTACCCATTACTTGTAGTAAGTAAACTGACTGAGCGCAAGAACTGCAAAAAAAATGCTGCGCAGGCCTCCGGTGACGGGGTTTGTAAACAAACTGTGAAAATCCTGGCCAGCGTTCGCAAGCGATTGTAGTACAGGAACTTTTTGTTGAACTAAGGGTGACTTTAACTGTCGGCGGGCGTCATAGCCCAAGAACATCCGGTTGCTGTTGCCGGGCCTTGGGCGGGAGGCTGTCAGCATTTTCATTCTGCGCAGCTTGAGCATTCTCGCCGGCGGCGCCTACTATTTGAGGGTGCCATCGACGCAGAACGATCCCAGTCGCGCTGCTGTCCAAGGGGCAACAGGTGGCGTAGAGGTTCCTCCGCCGGATAAACCACATCGGTAAGGTAAGGGTCTGCCGACAAGACCTGCGAGGAGTAGTGATGAGCGAAACGCTGACCATCCACCATGACCAGGCCGGTCATCAGTTCGAGACCACCGTGGACGGTCACCGGGCCTATCTGACGTACATGGACCTGGGCAAGCAGACGCTGGACATCTATCGCACCTTCGTGCCCAACGCCTTGCGTGGTCGCGGAATCGCCGCGGCGCTCACCGAGCAGGCCCTGGCCTATGCCGAGCAGATGGGCTACACCGTGATTCCGTCGTGCTCCTACGTCGAGCGCTACATGGAGCGCCAGCAGCGCCATTCAAGCAAGGTCTAAGCTACCCACACATGAAAACGCCGGGCATTGCCCGGCGTTTTCGTTTGCGCAAGAAGTCAGCCGCGCTGACGCTTGGGCAGCACGTCCTTGAGCTTGGCGTGCATGCTGCGCAGGGTCTTCTCGGTGGCCGCCCAGTCGATGCAGGCATCGGTGACCGACACGCCGTACTGCAGCTCGTCGAGGTTCTTCGGAATGGCCTGGCAGCCCCAGTTCAGGTGGCTCTCGACCATCAGGCCGATGATCGACTGGTTGCCTTCGAGTATCTGGTTGGCGACGTTCTCCATGACCAGCGGCTGCAGGGCTGGGTCCTTGTTGGAGTTGGCGTGGCTGCAGTCGACCATGATGTTGGGCTTGATCTTGGCCTTGGCCAGGTCCTGCTCGCACAGGGCGACGCTGACCGAGTCGTAGTTGGGCTTGCCGTTGCCGCCACGCAGCACCACGTGGCCGTAGGCGTTGCCCTTGGTGGTGACGATGGACACGCCGCCTTCCTGGTTGATGCCCAGGAAACGGTGCGGCTTGGACACCGACTGCAGGGCGTTGATGGCCACGGTCAGGCCGCCATCGGTGCCGTTCTTGAAGCCGACCGCCGAGGACAGGCCCGAAGCCATTTCACGGTGGGTCTGGGATTCGGTGGTGCGGGCGCCGATGGCCGACCAGCTGATCAGGTCCTGCAGGTATTGCGGGGAGATCGGGTCGAGCGCTTCGGTGGCGGTGGGCAGGCCCTTCTCGGCCAGGTCCAGCAGCAGTTGGCGACCGATGTGCAGGCCGTCCTGGATCTTGAACGAGTCGTCCAGGTACGGGTCGTTGATCAGGCCTTTCCAGCCGACGGTGGTCCGCGGCTTCTCGAAGTACACACGCATGACCAGGTACAGGGTGTCGGAGACTTCCTCGGCCAGCACCTTCAGGCGCTCGGCATACTCGTGGGCGGCCTTGATGTCGTGGATCGAGCAGGGGCCGACCACCACGAACAGGCGATGGTCCTTGCCGTCGAGGATGTTGCGCACCACTTCGCGGCCGGCAGTCACGGTCTGCAGGGCCTTGGCGCTGAGGGGAATTTCCTTCTTGAGCTGATCGGGGGTGATCAAGGTCTCGTTGGAGGCAACGTTAAGGTCATCGATCGGTAAATCAGCCATCGTGTTACTCGTCAGGTCACGGGTGCCGGCCGCCAACGTTCCCCGTGCGGCCCAGCAGCAGATTATTCGCAGCGGGGAGGCCGAACCTTAGCGCGTTAGCGGGGGCGCGACAATGGGCTGGGGCCCGTCGATACGGGGTTTTTGCCCATCGGCTGGCAAATGCGGGCAGGTACGCAGGTATAGTGGCTGTCCAACAACAATGACTCTCGACCAGGAGCACGGCATGGCGTCCCTCGACCCTCGCATTGGCAATCCCCGCATCGGCATTATCGGCAGCGGCGCAATCGGTGGCTTCTACGGCCTGATGCTGGCTCGCGCCGGCTTCGACGTGCACTTTCTGCTGCGCAGCGAGTACCAGATTGTGCATGAGCAGGGGCTGCGTCTCGACAGCACGGTACACGGCCAGGTGCACATGCCGGTGCAGGCGTACGCCCGTGCCGCCGACATGCCGCCCTGCGACTGGCTGCTGGTAGGCGCCAAGGCCACCAGCAACGCGGAGCTGGCGCCCCTGATCGTGCAGGCAGCGGCGCCCGACGCCCGGGTGGTGTTGCTGCAGAACGGCCTTGGGGTCGAGGAGCAGTTGCGCCCGGCCTTGCGCCCGGACCTGCACCTGCTCGGCGGCCTGTGCTTCATCTGCGTCAACCGCGAGGGCCCAGGCGAAATCCGCCACCAGTCGCTGGGCGCGGTGAACCTGGGCTATCACAGTGGCCCGGCGAAGGATGGCGGGGCCGCCGTGGTGGAGGAGGGTGCCGGGCTGTTCCGGGCCGCGAACATCGACTCCCAGGCCATGGCCGACCTCGACCAGGCGCGCTGGCAGAAGCTGGTGTGGAACGTGCCCTACAACGGCCTTTCGGTGTTGCTGCAGGCCAGCACCACGCCCTTGATGGGCGATGCCGACAGCCGCACGCTGATCCAGGCGCTGATGGCCGAAGTGGTGACGGGCGCCAAGGCCTGTGGCCGCGAGCTGCCGGCGGGCTACGCCGAGCACCTGTTCCGCATCACCGAGAAGATGCCGGACTACTGGCCGAGCATGTACCACGACCATGTCCAGCAGCGGCCGCTTGAGCTGCAGGCGATCTATGCCGAGCCCCTGGCCCGGGCCCGTGCGGCCGGTTGCGCGTTGCCGCGCATGGAGGCGTTGTACCAGGCCCTGGCGTTCATCGACCGGCGCAGTCGGCAGGCCTGAAGCCCGCGGCAGCTGTGCGCCGGACGGCCAGGCGACCGCCGATGGCGCTGCTAAGCTCAAGCTTGCTCTGCCGTCGCGGCAGTCGAGGAGGTCGAATGATCCGTTCCATGCTGTTTGCCACTGACCTCGGTGTCTATGCGCCCTTTGTCATGCAGCACGCCCTGGCCCTGGCGCGGACCTTCAACGCAGAGCTGTATGTGATCCATGCCGTGGAGCCCATGGGCCAGTTCGCCGAATCGTTGCTGCAGAGCTACCTCGATGAGCAGACCCTCGATGCGCTGCACAGCGAGGGCGTCAACACGGTCATGGCCAATATCGAGCAGCGGGTGCTGGAGAACTTTCGCGACGAGATGACCGAGCCGGCCGACCTGGCATTGATCCGCGCGGTGCGGGTGCGCCAGGGCGACCCGGCCCAGGTGATCCTCGAGCAGGCCCAGCGGTTGTCGGTCGACCTGCTGATCTTCGGCAGTCACAGCGCCGGCGCGGGAGTGGATGTGCCGATCGGTCGCACGGCGGTGCGGCTGCTGCAACTGTCACCGGTGCCGGTGTACATGGTGCCGTTGGCTCACCATCTTGGACGTAGGAAATCGTGAACCTAGCGGTAGGACTTTTTCCAGCGAACGTAACAAAATAGTTCTAGATTTATTTCTCAAGCCACTAATATAGTTATAACTCGTCGCTGCCGGCGCGCCGGTGACCTACCGCCTTTGAGGGATATCTATGAAGCTTCAGCAACTGCGCTACATCTGGGAAGTGGCGCACCATGACCTCAACGTTTCCGCGACGGCGCAGAGCCTGTACACCTCCCAGCCGGGCATCAGCAAGCAGATCCGCCTGCTCGAGGACGAGCTGGGCGTCGAGGTCTTCGCCCGCAGCGGCAAGCACCTGACCCGCGTCACCCCGGCGGGCGAGCGCATCATCAATACCGCCGGCGAGATCCTGCGCAAGGTCGAGAGCATCAAGCAGATCGCCCAGGAATTCTCCAACGAGAAAAAGGGCACCCTGTCGATCGCCACCACCCACACCCAGGCGCGCTACGCGCTGCCGCCGGTGATCAGCAACTTCATCAAGCAGTACCCGGAAGTCGCCCTGCACATGCACCAGGGCTCGCCGATGCAGATCGCCGAGATGGCGGCCGACGGCACCGTCGACTTCGCCATCGCCACCGAGGCGCTGGAGCTGTTCGGCGACCTGATCATGATGCCGTGCTACAAGTGGAACCGCTGCGTGGTGGTGCCACAGGGCCATCCGCTGACCAAGCTGCCGAAGCTGACCCTGGAAGCGGTGGCCGAGTACCCGATCGTCACCTACGTGTTCGGCTTCACCGGCCGTTCCAAGCTCGACGAGGCGTTCAACCACCGCGGCCTGACGCCGAAGGTGGTGTTCACCGCCGCCGACGCCGACGTGATCAAGACCTATGTGCGCCTGGGTCTGGGCGTGGGCATCGTGGCCAAGATGGCGGTCGACCCGAAGCTCGACAGTGATCTGGTGTGCCTGGATGCCAGCGAGCTGTTCGAGGCCAGCATCACCAAGATCGGCTTCCGTCGTGGCACCTTCCTGCGTGGCTTCATGTGCGACTTCATCGAGAAGTTCGCGCCGCACTTGACCCGTGAGGTGATGGCCAAGGCGATCCAGTGCCATAACAAGCAGGAACTCGAAGAGCTGTTCGAGGGTGTTGAGCTGCCGGTGCACTGATCTGAAATAGCTGGGGCCGCTTTGCGGCCCTTTCGCGGCACAAGGCCGCTCCTACAGGGGATCACGTTTCCTTGTAGGAGCGGCCTTGTGCCGCGAAAGGGGCGCGAAGCGGCCCCAACTATTTCAAGCCTTGCTGATCAGGTTGCCGGCGTGCAGCCCACATTCCTTCTGCGTCGACTCTTCCCACCACCAACGTCCTTCGCGCTCGTGCTGGTTCGGCAGTACCGGGCGGGTGCACGGCTCGCAGCCGATACTGATGAAACCGCGCTCGTGCAGGCTGTTGTAGGGCAGCTCGAGCATGCGGATGTAGCCCCAGACTTCCTCGCTGGTCATCTGCGCCAGCGGGTTGAACTTGTACAGGGTGCGCTCCGGGGTGGAGAAGGCGCTGTCGATCTCCAGCGCCGCCACCTGGCTGCGGGTGCCGGGGCTCTGGTCGCGGCGCTGGCCGGTGGCCCAGGCGCTGACGGTGGCCAGCTTGCGGCGCAGCGGCTCGATCTTGCGGATGCCGCAGCACTCGCCGTGACCATCCTTGTAGAAGCTGAACAAGCCTTTTTCCTTGACGAACGGGTCGAGCTTGTCGCGATCCGGGCTGAGGATCTCGATGGGCAGGTTGTACTGCTCGCGCACCTGGTCGATGAACCGGTAGGTCTCCGGGTGCAGGCGCCCGGTGTCGAGGCTGAACACCTTGACCTGCTTGTTCAGCTTCCAGGCCATGTCCACCAGCACCACATCCTCGGCACCGCTGAAGGAGATCCACAGGTCATCGCCAAAATGCTCGAAGGCGAGCTTGAGGATCTCCTGCGGGGACTTGCTGGCGTAGGTCGCGGCCAGGGCGGCGACGTCGAAGGGTTGGCTCATCAGGCGGTTTCCATCGGTTGAGTGGCGCTGTGCGCTCGTAGTGGTCAGATGGTAACAAAAAATGGCGGGGCAGACGCCTGGCGATCGCGGGGCAAGCCCGCTCCCACGGAGTCTTACAGGGCCTGCAGTGTTTCCATCAGCACCCGCACCTTGGCGATCGACTCCTCGTACTCGGCCTGCCAGTCCGAATCGGCCACTACCGCGCCGCCGCCCCAGCAACTGACCTGGCCATCCTTGACCAGCAGGCTGCGGATGGCGATGGAGCTGTCCATCTCGCCGCGCACATCGAGATACAACAGCGAGCCGCAGTACAGCGCCCGGCGCGCCGGCTCCAGCTCGTCGATGATCTGCATGGCGCGGATCTTCGGGGCGCCGGTGATCGAGCCGCCGGGGAAGCTGCCGGCGATCAGGTCCAGGGCGTCCTTGTCGGCGGCCAGGCGGCCGACCACGCTGCTGACCAGGTGATGAACGTTGGGGTAGCTCTCCAGGCTGAACAGCTCCGGCACCTTCACCGAGCCGGTCTGGCAGGTGCGGCCGATGTCGTTGCGCAGCAGGTCGACGATCATCAGGTTTTCCGAGCGGTCCTTGGGGCTGGCCAGCAGCTCGGCGGCGTTGCGCGCGTCCTCGGCCGGGTCGGCGGCGCGTGGGCGGGTGCCCTTGATCGGGCGGGTCTCGACCGCGCCCTGGCTGACGCGGATGAAGCGCTCGGGGGAGAAGCTCAGCAGCGCCGTGCCTTCATCCAACTGCTGGTAGCCGGAGAACGGCGTCGGGCAGGCGGCGCGCAGGGCCTGGTAGGCGCGCCACGGGTCGCCCTGGCAGGGGGCGCGAAAGCGCTGGGTGAGGTTGATCTGGTAGCAGTCGCCGGCCTGGATGTAGCGCTGCACCTGGTCGAACGCCGCCCGGTACTGCTCGGGGCGAAGGTCACCGGTCATGGGCGCGAGCAGGTGGAAGTCGCCGCTATCGCCCGGGGTGCTGGCCTCGAACAACGCAATGAGCCGTTGTTGCTCGGCCTCGGGCAGGCTTGGATGGAACACCAGCTGGCTGCTGCACAGCCGATGGTCGGACACCAGTGCCCAGGCATACAGCCCTAACCGGGCGTCGGGCAGGCCGAGGTCGTCGACCGCGTGCGTCGGCAACTGCTCCAGGCGCCGGCCGAAGTCGTAGCTCAGGTAGCCGATCAGGCCGCCGGCGAACGGCAGCTCGATGCCCTCGGGCAGTTGTGCCGTCCCCAGGTCGGCCAGGGCCTGGCGCAGGCGCTGCAGGTAGTCGCGACCGTCTTCCTCGGGGTGTGCCTGCAACTGCTGCAGCGGCCAGGCGCTGAGCAGGTCGTAGCGGCCGCGTTCGGCGCCTGGTCGGGCGCTGTCGAGCAGGATCGCACCGGGCGCGCGGCGCAGGCGTTCGAAGTAGAAGGCGGGGTCGGGCTGGTAGGGCAGGGGGTGGAGCGTACAGGTCGGCATCAGGATGGACGGCGATGAACAAGCGAGGTGGGCGATTGTAGACCTGTGGGGGAAATGCGCCTAGCGCTGGCAACGACATTCGCCATCCGGATTTGCGCAATCCCCCTGTAGGAGCGGCCTTGCGCCGCGAAAGGGCTGCAAAGCAGCCCCGGCGATCTTCGCATCAACGCTGAGATCCTGGGGCCGCTTCGCGGCCCTTTCGCGGCGCAAGGCCGCTTCTACACGGGAAGCGCGGTTAGAGCGGATTGACGTGCCCGAACAACCCCTGCGAGACCTTCACGCGCTGTTCGGCATCCTCGCTGCGACCTTCCTTGGCCAGCATCTCCAGGTGCGCCTCGATGGCGTGGGTGCGCTGGGTCAGGCCGCAGTCATTGGCGATCTGGATGTTCAGGCCGGGACGTGCGTTGAGCTCGAGGATCAGCGGACCCTTGTCCTGGTCCAGAACCATGTCCACGCCGATGTAGCCCAAGCCGCACAACTCGTAGCAGCTGGCGGCGAGCTTCATGAAACCGTCCCAGTTCGGCAGTTGCACGCCGTCCACCGCGTTGGTGGTGTCCGGGTGCTTGCTGATGATCTTGTTCAGCCAGGTGCCGCGCAAGGTCAGGCCGGTGGCCAGGTCCACGCCCACGCCGATGGCGCCCTGGTGCAGGTTGGCCTTGCCGCCGGACTGGCGGGTCGGCAGGCGCAGCATGGCCATCACCGGGTAGCCCATCAGCACGATGATGCGGATGTCCGGCACGCCTTCGTAGCTGATGCTCTTGAAGATCTGGTCCGGGGTGACCCGGTACTCGATCAGCGCGCGGTCGCGGTGCCCGCCCAGCGAGTACAGGCCGGTGAGGATGCTGGAGATCTGGTGCTCGATCTCCTCGTGGCTGATGATCTTGCCCGACACCGTGCGGTAGCGGTCCTCGAAGCGGTCGGCGATCACCAGGATGCCGTCACCGCCGGCGCCCTGGGCCGGCTTGATGACGAAGTCGCTGCGCCCGCCGATGATCTCGTCGAGTTTCTCGATCTGCTTCTCGGTCTCGATGATGCCGTACATTTCCGGCACATGGATGCCGGCCGCCAGGGCGCGCTCCTTGGTGATGATCTTGTCGTCGACGATCGGGTACAGGTGGCGCTTGTTGTACTTCAACACGTAGTCCGCGTTGCGCCGGTTGATACCCATGATGCCCCGGGCCTCCAGGGCTTTCCACGTCTTGATCAGGCCAAACATCAGGCGTCAGCCTTCTTCAGGAATGCCTTGAAGCGCACGAGCTCGGTCAGGCGGTAGCCGCGGTAGCGACCCATCGCCAGCATGAAGCCCACCAGGATCAGCAGCACCGCCGGGAAGGTGAAGACGAAGTACACCGCTTCCGGCACGGTCATCAGCAGGTGCGCGATGGAGGCGGCGAACAGGGTGCCGACGGCCACTTTCATGGCATGGCCGCCGCCACGCTCTTCCCAGGTGATCGACAGGCGCTCGATGGTCATGGTCAGGATCACCATCGGGAACAGTGCCACCGACAGCCCGCGCTCCAGGCCCAGCTTGTGGCTGAACAGGCTGATGGCGGCGATCAGCACCACGACGAAGGTCAGTACCACCGACAGGCGCGGCAGCATCTGCAGCTTGAGGTGCTCAAGGTATGAGCGCAGCGACAGGCCCAGGGCGGTGATCACCGTGAACAGGATGATGCCAAAGCCCAGCTGGGTCTCGCGGAAGGCCAGGGCGATCAGCACCGGGGTGAACGTACCCAGGGTCTGGATGCCGATCAGGTTGCGCAGCACCAGGATCACCAGCACGCCGATCGGGATCATCACCATGATCATGAAGGTCTGCTGGGTCTGCAACGGCAGGCCGTACAGCGAGTATTCGAGGAAGTCGGCGTCGGTGTTCTCGTCGGTCAGCTTGGCCAGGCGGATGGCGTTCATCTCGCTGTTGTTCATGCTGAAGGTGACGGTGGCCTTCTTGCCGCCATCGACGGTGATCAGGTTGTCGTCACCGGTCCACCACAGCAGGCGGTCGCTGGGCAGGCCCTGCTCGCCGGTCTCTGGGTTGAAGTACAGCCAGTCGTTGCCGTTGAAGCTGCGCAGCCACAGTTCGGGGCTCTGCGGGGTATCGGCCACCAGGCGGATGGTGTGGACCTTCTCCAGCGGCACGTGGGCGATGGACAGCAGCAGGTCGATGACCTGGGCTTTTTTCAGCGGCGAGTTGTCGCCGGCCAGCAGCAGCTTGGCGTTGTCGTCGTTGGCATTGTTGACCCGCTTGATGGTCTCGCTGACGAAGGTCTCGACGTCGGCCGAGTGCTGGCGGATCGGTGCCATCAGCGCTTCGGCGGCGATTTTCTCCGGGCCCTCGACGGCCAGGCTGTCGCGGAAGGTCGGGCCCTTGATCTTGGTCTTTTCGTTGCTGTAGCGCTTGGTCAGCACCAGGCGGTAGTAGAGGGTCTGGTTGCCGCTGGCGCGACGGGCCGACCAGGTCACCTTGCGGTTGCCGTCGGCGCGGTTGACGCTGACCCCGTAGTTGTTGGAGATGAAGCTCTCGTTGAGGCTGACGTAGTCACGGTTCAGCGGGGGCACGAACATCTGCACCTTGACCGGGTCCTTGGCGCTGGCGACGAACTCGACCTTGGCGTCGATGTTCCACAGGTCGTCGGTCTCGTCCTCGGTCACCGGGATGCCGAGGGCGAAGATCTGGTAGGCCGTGATCGCGATGCCCAGCACTACCAGGACGGTGATCAGGACTTTCAGGTGAAGGGTAAGAGAGCGCATCGGAATTACTCTGCTTTGGGAGCTTCGGTGGCGCAGGCAGGTTTGCCGGCCGCGTATTTAAGGCTTGGGTCGACCAGCGCACCGAAGTGCTTGAGGGCCTCGGAACCGATCAGCAGCGGGAACTGGAAGGCGCTGCGGTCGGTGAGGTTGACCTCGATGGTGCGTTGCGTCTGGCCCATGCAGATCTCGAGTTCGATGACCGGACGGGCGGTGTAGGCCTTGCCGGATTCGGCATCATAGTCCCCGGCGCGGCGCTTGATCTTGCTGACGCGGGCCAGGGGGCGTTCGATGGGGTGTTTGTGCGCGGCGTCGATGGCCAGGTAGAAGCGCACCCAGCTCTCGCCGTTGCGCTTGAAACGCTTGATGTCGCGGGCGCTGAGCGAGGCGGTCTTGGCGCCGGTGTCGAGCTTGGCCGCCACTTCCAGGTCAAGGTCGCCCAGGCGGGCGTACTCGTTCAGACCGTACACGGTCTTCTCGGCCGCGGGCGCGAGCGCCGGCAGCAGGGTCAGGCAGAGCAGCAATAAAGCGGGTTTGAGTCTCATAATCCTGGCGCGGTGCTGTGCAGGTTTCAGGGCAAGGCGACTGGCCAAGCGTCCTCATTGATCTGTCAACAACATGAAATGATGACAGACACACTATCCATGCTCCCGAAGGAGCGCGGCATTCTATCACGCCGATGTCTTGACGCCAGCGCGCCCGCGATCAGACCCCATGAAAGCGGGGTAAGTTCGTTATTAGACGATTGTCGACAATATTCTTTTTGTCTTTGACTCCAGTCCTCTATTTGGCTAGTTTTGGCGTCACTGATTCTGAAGGTGTCGACAATCATGCTGGACACAGCCCCGGCCACCCCATTGCCCCAGGACGAGACCGAGACCCTCTCGGAGCACGTCTTCCGCTGCATCCAGGCCGCCATCGTCAAGGGCGACATCGCGCCCGGCAGCAAGATCTCCGAGCCGGAGCTGGCGCGCACCTACGGCATCAGTCGCGGCCCGCTGCGCGAGGCGATCCATCGCCTGGAGGGCCAGCGCCTGCTGGTGCGCGTGCCCCATGTCGGCGCCCGGGTGGTGTCGCTGAGCCATGCCGAGCTGATCGAACTGTACGAAATCCGCGAATCCCTAGAAGGCATGGCCTGTCGCCTGGCCGCCGAGCGCATGAGCCAGGCGGCCATCGACGAGCTGCGCCACGTGCTCGACACCCACGAGCGCGATGCCGCGTTCCAGGCCGGGCAGGGCTACTACCAGCAGGAAGGCGACTACGACTTCCACTACCGGATCATCCAGGGCAGCGGCAACCAGACGCTGTACAAGATGCTCTGCGGCGAGCTGTACCAGCTGGTGCGCATGTACCGCATCCAGTTCTCCAGCACGCCCAACCGCCCGCGCCAAGCCTTCGCCGAGCACCACCGCATCCTCGATGCCATCGAAGCTCGCGACGGCGAACTGGCAGAACTCCTGATGCGTCGCCACATCGGCGCATCCAAACGCAATATCGAGCGCCACTACCAAGGTGCCGACAACAATAGCCCACGAGGTGAGTCATGACAGTGAAGAGCACGCCCGGCCAGCGTTTCCGTGACGCGGTCGCCGCCGAACATCCGCTGCAGGTGGTCGGGACCATCAACGCCAACCACGCCCTGCTGGCCAAGCGCGCCGGCTTCAAGGCCATCTACCTGTCCGGCGGCGGTGTCGCCGCCGGCTCCCTGGGCCTGCCGGACCTGGGCATCAGCGGCCTGGACGACGTGCTCACCGACGTACGGCGCATCACCGACGTCTGCGACCTGCCGCTGCTGGTGGATGTCGACACCGGCTTCGGCGCCTCGGCCTTCAACGTCGCCCGCACCGTCAAGTCGATGAGCAAGTTCGGCGCCGCGGCCATTCATATCGAGGACCAGGTCGGCGCCAAGCGCTGCGGCCATCGCCCGAACAAGGAGATCGTCTCGCAGCAGGAGATGGTCGACCGCATCAAGGCCGCCGTGGATGCCCGCAGCGACGACAGCTTCGTGATCATGGCGCGCACCGACGCGCTGGCAGTGGAAGGCCTGAACGCCGCCCTGGACCGCGCTGCCGCCTGCATCGAGGCCGGCGCCGACATGATCTTCCCGGAAGCCATTACCGAGCTGTCGATGTACAAGACCTTCGCCGACCGGGTGAAGGCACCGATCCTGGCCAACATCACCGAGTTCGGCGCCACGCCGCTGTACACCACCGAGGAACTGGCTTCGGTCGACGTGTCGCTGGTGCTGTACCCGCTGTCGGCCTTCCGCGCCATGAACAAGGCGGCCGAGAACGTCTACACCGCGCTGCGCCGCGACGGCACCCAGAAAAACGTGATCGACACCATGCAGACCCGCATGGAGCTCTACGATGCCATCGGCTACCACGCCTTCGAGCAGAGCCTCGATGCATTGTTCGCCCAGAAGAAAGGGTAGAAAGGCCTGACGCTGTACCTGTAGGAGCGGGCTTGCCCCGCGAATGCGCTGGTACAGCCACCCCTGATTAGCCAGAAAAGACTTCGATAACAAATTCAAGAAAGGAGAAACACCATGGCCGAAGCAAAAGTACTCAGTGGCGCGGGCCTGCGTGGCCAGGTGGCCGGCCAGACCGCGCTGTCGACCGTCGGCCAGGCCGGGGCCGGCCTGACCTACCGCGGCTATGACGTGCGTGACCTGGCCGCCGGCGCCGAGTTCGAGGAAGTCGCCTACCTGCTGCTGTACGGCGAGCTGCCGAGCAAGGCGGAGCTTGCCGACTACAAGCGCAAGCTCAAGGGCCTGCGCGACCTGCCGCAAGCGCTGAAGGAAGTGCTCGAGCGCATCCCGCGCGACGCCCACCCGATGGACGTGATGCGCACTGGCTGCTCGGTGCTCGGCACCCTGGAGCCGGAACTGACCTTCGACGCCCAGCGCGAGAAGACCGACCGCCTGCTGGCGCTGTTCCCGGCGGTGATGTGCTACTGGTACCGCTTCACCCACCACGGCGTGCGCATCGACTGCACCAGCGACGAGGACACCCTCGGCGGCCACTTCCTGCACCTGCTGCACGGCAAGAAACCGAGCGCGCTGCACGTCAAGGTGATGAACGTCTCGCTGATCCTCTACGCCGAGCACGAGTTCAACGCCTCGACCTTCACCGCCCGGGTCTGCGCCTCGACCCTGTCCGACCTGTACTCCTGCGTGACCGCGGCCATCGGCTCGCTGCGCGGCCCGCTGCACGGCGGCGCCAACGAAGCGGCGATGGAACTGATCGAACGCTTCCAGGCTCCGCAGGAAGCCACCGCCGAGCTGCTGCGCATGCTCGAGCGCAAGGACAAGATCATGGGCTTCGGCCATGCCATCTATAAAGAGTCCGATCCGCGCAACGAGGTGATCAAGGGCTGGTCGAAGCAACTCGCCGACGAAGTCGGTGACAAGGTCCTGTACCCGGTTTCCGAAGCCATCGACAAGACCATGTGGGAGCAGAAGCGCCTGTTCCCCAACGCCGACTTCTACCATGCCTCGGCGTACCACTTCATGGGCATCCCGACCAAGCTGTTCACCCCGATCTTCGTCTGCTCGCGCCTGACCGGCTGGGCCGCGCACGTGTTCGAACAGCGCGCCAACAACCGCATCATCCGCCCGAGCGCCGAGTACGTCGGCGTCGAGCAGCGCCAGTTCGTGCCGATCGAGCAGCGTTGATTAGAAGAGTCAGGCTGTAGGTCTGTTGTGGGAGCGGGCTTGCCCCGCGATTGCGCCAGCAGGTTCAACCTCGCTGGCGCATGCGACGCAATCGCGGGGCAAGCCCGCTCCCACGAATCTGCCGATGCCTGCCCAGGTAAACCGTGACCGAGCCCGATAACGATATGAACACCGCATTCCGCAAGAACCTGCCAGGCACCGCCCTGGACTACTTCGACGCCCGTGCCGCGGTCGAGGCGATCAAGCCCGGCGCCTACGACGGCCTGCCGTACACCTCCCGCGTGCTGGCCGAGAACCTGGTGCGCCGCTGTGACCCAGCCACCCTCAACGCCTCGCTGGAACAACTGATCGAGCGCAAGCGCGACCTCGACTTCCCCTGGTTCCCGGCCCGCGTCGTGTGCCACGACATCCTCGGCCAGACCGCCCTGGTCGACCTGGCCGGCCTGCGCGACGCCATCGCCGACAAGGGCGGCGATCCGGCCCAGGTCAACCCGGTGGTGCCGGTGCAGCTGATCGTCGACCACTCGCTGGCCGTCGAATGCGGCGGCTTCGACCCGCAGGCGTTCGAGAAGAACCGCGCCATCGAGGACCGCCGTAACGAAGACCGTTTCCACTTCATCAACTGGACCAAGCAGGCGTTCAAGAACGTCGACGTGATCCAGCCGGGCAACGGCATCATGCACCAGATCAACCTGGAGAAGATGTCGCCGGTGATCCACAACGATCGCGGCGTGGCCTACCCGGACACCTGCGTCGGCACCGACAGCCACACCCCGCACGTGGATGCCCTGGGTGTGATCGCCATCGGCGTCGGCGGCCTGGAAGCCGAGAACGTGATGCTCGGCCGCGCCTCGTGGATGCGCCTGCCGGAGATCGTCGGTGTCGAGCTGACCGGTCGCCTGGCACCGAACATCACCGCCACCGACCTGGTGCTGGCGCTCACCGAGTTCCTGCGCAAGCAGAAGGTGGTCGGCGCCTACCTGGAGTTCCACGGTGCCGGCGCCAGCGCGTTGACCCTGGGCGACCGCGCCACCATTTCGAACATGGCCCCGGAATACGGCGCCACCGCGGCGATGTTCGCCATTGACCAGCAGACCATCGACTATCTCAAACTCACCGGCCGCGATGACCAGCAAGTGCAGTTGGTGGAAACCTACGCCAAGGCCACCGGCCTGTGGGCCGACAGCCTGGCCAAGGCCGAGTACGAGCGCACCCTGAGCTTCGACCTGTCGAGCGTGGTGCGCAACATGGCCGGCCCGTCCAACCCGCACGCCCGGGTGGCCACCAGCGACCTGGCGGCCAAGGGCATCGCCGGCCAGTGGCAAGAAGTGCCGGGGCAGATGCCGGATGGCGCGGTGATCATCGCCGCCATCACCAGCTGCACCAACACCAGCAACCCGCGAAACGTGATCGCCGCCGGCCTGCTGGCGCGCAACGCCAACAAGCTCGGCCTGGTCCGCAAGCCATGGGTCAAGTCGTCGCTGGCGCCGGGCTCCAAGGCCGTGCAGCTGTACCTCAAGGAAGCAGGGCTGGAGCAGGAACTGGAGCAACTGGGCTTCGGTATCGTCGCCTTCGCCTGCACCACCTGCAACGGCATGTCCGGCGCGCTGGACCCGGTGATCCAGCAGGAAATCATCGACCGCGACCTGTACGCCACCGCCGTGCTCTCGGGCAACCGCAACTTCGACGGGCGCATCCACCCGTACGCCAAGCAGGCGTTCCTGGCTTCGCCGCCCTTGGTGGTGGCCTACGCCATTGCCGGCACCATCCGCTTCGATATCGAGAAGGATGTGCTGGGCGTGGTCGACGGCAAGGAGATCCGCCTGAAGGACATCTGGCCGAGCGATGAAGAGATCGACGCCGTGGTGCGTGCCTCGGTCAAGCCCGAGCAGTTCCGCCAGGTGTACATCCCGATGTTCACCATCGAGGAAGACAAGGGGCCGAAAGTCGCGCCGCTGTATGAATGGCGCCCGATGAGCACCTACATCCGTCGCCCGCCGTATTGGGAAGGCGCCCTGGCCGGTGAGCGTACCCTGCGTGGCATGCGCCCGCTGGCGGTGCTGCCGGACAACATCACCACCGACCACCTGTCACCGTCCAATGCCATCATGCTCGACAGCGCTGCTGGTGAGTATCTGGCGAAGATGGGCCTGCCGGAGGAGGACTTCAACTCCTACGCCACCCACCGCGGTGACCACCTGACCGCCCAGCGCGCCACCTTCGCCAACCCCAAACTGTTCAACGAAATGGTGCGCAAGGACGACGGCAGCGTGAAGCAGGGTTCGCTGGCGCGCCTGGAGCCGGAAGGCAAGGTGACCCGCATGTGGGAGGCCATCGAGACCTACATGGAGCGCAAGCAGCCGCTGATCATCGTTGCCGGTGCCGACTACGGCCAGGGCTCGTCCCGTGACTGGGCGGCCAAGGGCGTGCGCCTGGCTGGTGTCGAGGCCATCGTCGCCGAAGGCTTCGAGCGTATCCACCGCACCAACCTGGTGGGCATGGGCGTGCTGCCGCTGGAGTTCAAGCCGGGCACCGACCGCAAGACCCTGGGCCTGGACGGCAGCGAGACCTACGACGTGCTCGGCGAGCGCACGCCACGGGCGACGCTGACCCTGGTGGTGACGCGGCGCAACGGCGAACGTGTCGAGGTGCCGGTGACCTGCCGCCTGGATACCGCCGAAGAGGTGTCGATCTACGAGGCGGGTGGCGTGTTGCAGCGCTTTGCCCAGGACTTCCTGGAAGGCGCGGCCTGAGTGAGCGGGGCCGCGTTGCGGCCCTTTCGCGGCACAAGGCCGCTCCTACAGGTGATCGCGTGTCTCTGTAGGAGCGGCCTTGTGCCGCGAAAGGGCTGCAACGCAGCCCCAGGGATGTTCGCCGAAACGAAAAGATCAGGAAACACGACAATGGCCCACGTACCCCAAGTAAGAATCCCCGCCACCTATATTCGTGGCGGCACCAGCAAAGGCGTTTTCTTCCGCCTCCAGGACCTGCCCGAGCGCGCCCAGGTCCCGGGCCCGGCCCGTGACGCCCTGCTGCTGCGGGTAATCGGCAGCCCCGACCCGTACGGCAAGCAGATCGACGGCATGGGCGGCGCCACCTCCAGCACCAGCAAGACGGTGATCCTGTCGAAGAGCCTCAAGGCCGACCACGACGTCGACTACCTGTTCGGCCAGGTGTCGATCGACAAGGCCTTCGTCGACTGGAGCGGCAACTGCGGCAACCTGTCCGCCGCGGTCGGCTCGTTCGCCATCAGCGGCGGGCTGGTCGATGCCAGCCGCATCCCGCGCAATGGCATCGCCACCGTGCGGATCTGGCAGGCCAACATCGGCAAGACCATCATCGCCCATGTGCCGATCACCGAAGGCGAGGTGCAGGAAACCGGCGATTTCGAGCTCGATGGCGTGACCTTCCCGGCCGCCGAGGTGCAGCTGGAGTTCCTCGACCCGGCCGCTGACGATGACGGTGACGGCGGGGCGATGTTCCCCACCGGCAATCTGGTCGACGACCTCGAGGTGCCGGGTGTCGGCACCTTCAAGGCGACCCTGATCAACGCCGGCATCCCGACCATCTTCGTCAATGCCGCCGATATCGGCTATACCGGTACCGAGCTGCAGGACGCCATCAATGGCGATGCCGCGGCATTGCAGCGTTTCGAGACCATCCGTGCCCATGGCGCGGTGCGCATGGGGCTGATCGAGCACATCGACCAGGCTACCGGACGCCAGCACACGCCGAAGGTGGCGTTCGTCGCGGCGCCGACCGGCTATGCCTCCTCCAGTGGCAAGGTTGTCGCCGCAGAGGACGTCGACCTGCTGGTGCGCGCGCTGTCGATGGGCAAGCTGCACCACGCGATGATGGGTACCGCGGCGGTCGCCATCGGCACCGCCGCGGCGATCCCGGGGACGCTGGTCAACCTTGCCGCCGGTGGCGGCGAACGAAGTGCCGTGCGTTTCGGCCATCCGTCCGGGACGCTGCGGGTCGGGGCCGAGGCGCGTCAGGTGGACGGGCAGTGGACCGTGACCAAGGCAATCATGAGCCGAAGCGCTCGGGTGCTGATGGAGGGCTGGGTGCGCGTGCCCGGTGATAGCTTCTAAACGCACCATCAGCGCTCGGCTTTTCTGGCCCATCGCGGGGCAAGCCCGCTCCCACGCAAAATATACGGTTGGCGTGGGAGCGGGCTTGCCCCGCGATGGGCTGCAAAGCAGCCCTTTTTCAAGGAGCCACGAATGAGCGCAAACGTAGACCTCAACACCCGCCCAGACTACGACCAGGTCCTGCAGACCCTCGCCGACTACGTGCTCGGCTACCGCGTGGATTCCCCCGAAGCCCTCAGCACCGCCCGCCATTGCCTGATGGACACCCTGGGCTGCGGCCTGCTGGCCCTGCGCTTCCCCGAATGCACCAAACACCTCGGCCCGCTGGTCGAGGGCACCATTGTTCCACATGGCGCCCGCGTGCCCGGCACCAGCTACCGCCTCGACCCGGTCAAGGCCGCCTGGGACATCGGCTGCATTGTCCGCTGGCTGGACTACAACGACACCTGGCTGGCGGCGGAGTGGGGCCATCCCTCGGACAACCTCGGCGGCATCCTGGCGGTCACCGACCACCTGTCGCAACAGCGCGTGGCTAATGGCGAGGCGCCCCTGGTCATGCGCGAGGTGCTCGATGCCATGGTCATGGCCCACGAGATCCAGGGCGTGCTGGCGCTGGAGAACTCCTTCAACCGGGTCGGCCTGGACCATGTGCTGTTGGTCAAGGTCGCCTCCACCGCGGTCTGCGCCAAGCTGATGGGCGCCAATCGCGAGCAACTGCTGTCGGCGCTGTCCCACGCCTTCGTCGATGGCCAGGCCCTGCGCACCTACCGCCATGCGCCCAATGCCGGCTCGCGCAAGTCATGGGCGGCGGGGGATGCCTCCAGTCGCGGCGTGCGCCTGGCCGATATCGCCCTGCGTGGCGAGATGGGCGTGCCCGGTGCGCTGACCGCCAGACAGTGGGGCTTCTACGATGTGTCGTTCAGCCACACCAACAAGGACCTGGCGCTCAAGCCCGAACCGCTGCGTGAACTGCGCCTGCCGCAGCCATTGGGCAGCTACGTGATGGAAAACGTGCTGTTCAAGATCAGCTTCCCCGCCGAGTTCCACGCCCAGACCGCCTGCGAAGCCGCGGTGACCCTGCACCCGCAGGTGCGCAACCGCCTGCACGAGATCGACCGGATCGTCATCACCACCCATGAGTCGGCGATTCGCATCATTTCCAAGGAAGGGCCGCTGGCCAATGCTGCGGACCGTGATCACTGCCTGCAGTACATGACCGCCGTGCCGCTGATCTTCGGCGACCTGGTGGCTGAGCACTACGAGGATGCCTTCCATGCCGCGCACCCGAGCATCGACCGGCTGCGCGAGAAGATGGTGATCGTCGAGGAGCCGCGCTTCAGTCGCGAGTACCTGGAGGCCGACAAACGCTCCATCGCCAATGGCGTGCAGGTGTTCTTCAAGGACGGCTCGCACACGCCGCAGGTGGTGGTGGAGTACCCGATCGGGCATCGGCGTCGGCGGGAGGAGGGGATGCCGTTGCTCGAGGCCAAGTTCCGCGAGAACCTGGCGACGCGATTTGCGCGGCAGCGCTGTGAGCAAATCTCCGAACTGTGCAGGGATCAGCAGGCGCTTGAGCAGATGGCGGTGCACTGCTTTGTTGAACTGTTCGTGATCTGAGCTGGCCTGTACCGGCCTCTTCGCGGCTAAAGCCGCTCCCACAGAAGACCCGAAATCTTCAAGATTCCGATGGGCCTGTGGGAGCGGCTTTAGCCGCGAAGAGGCCAGCAAAGCCAGCACAAACAGCACAAAAAAGCCCCGGCATTTCTGCCGGGGCTTCTTCTTGTAGTTTGCAGCTTACAACTTGCCGCTCAGCTTACGCCTGAACCACCGGGATCTTGGCGTTGGCGGCCGCTTCGCGGAACTCGGCGATCTGGTCGAAGCTCAGGTAGCGGTAGACGTCGGCAGCCATGCTGTCGATGTCTTTCGCGTACTGCATGTACTCCTCGACGGTCGGCAGCTTGCCGATGATCGAAGCGACCGCAGCCAGCTCGGCCGAGGCCAGGTACACGTTGGTGGCGTCGCCCAGACGGTTCGGGAAGTTACGGGTCGAGGTGGAGACCACGGTGGAACCGGTCTGCACACGTGCCTGGTTACCCATGCACAGCGAGCAGCCTGGCATTTCCATGCGCGCGCCAGCCTTGCCGTAGATGCCGTAGTAGCCTTCCTCGGTCAGCTGGTGGGCGTCCATCTTGGTTGGCGGAGCCAGCCACAGACGGGTCGGAATGCCACCCTTGACCTTGTCCAGCAGCTTGCCGGCGGCGCGGAAGTGACCGATGTTGGTCATGCACGAGCCGATGAACACTTCGTCGATCTTCTCGCCCTGTACCGAGGACAGCAGGCGGGCATCGTCCGGGTCGTTCGGCGCGCAGAGCACAGGCTCCTTGACGTCGGCCAGGTCGATCTCGATGATCTCGGCGTATTCGGCATCGGCGTCGGCCGACAGCAGCTCAGGCTTGGCCAGCCAGGCTTCCATGGCCTGGGCGCGGCGCTCCAGGGTGCGGGCATCGCCGTAGCCTTCGCCGATCATCCAGCGCAGCAGGGTGATGTTGGACTGCAGGTACTCGGCGATGGCCTTCTCTGGCAGCTTGATGGTGCAACCGGCGGCGGAACGTTCGGCCGAGGCGTCGGACAGCTCGAAGGCTTGCTCGACGGTCAGGTCGTTCAGGCCTTCGATCTCCAGGATGCGGCCGGAGAAGGCGTTCTTCTTGCCTTTCTTCTCGACGGTCAGCAGGCCCTTCTGGATGGCGTAGTAAGGGATGGCATGAACCAGGTCACGCAGGGTGATGCCTGGCTGCAGCTTGCCCTTGAAGCGAACCAGGATCGACTCCGGCATGTCCAGCGGCATGACGCCGGTGGCGGCGGCGAAGGCCACCAGGCCGGAACCTGCCGGGAACGAGATGCCGATCGGGAAGCGGGTGTGCGAGTCGCCACCGGTACCCACGGTGTCAGGCATCAGCATGCGGTTCAGCCAGCTGTGGATGATGCCGTCGCCCGGGCGCAGCGACACGCCGCCACGGGTGCGGATGAAGTCTGGCAGGGTGTGGTGGGTGGTGACGTCGATCGGCTTCGGATAGGCCGCGGTGTGGCAGAACGACTGCATCACCAGGTCGGCGGAGAAGCCCAGGCACGCCAGGTCTTTCAGCTCGTCGCGGGTCATCGGGCCCGTGGTGTCCTGGGAACCGACGGTGGTCATCTTCGGCTCGCAGTAGGCACCTGGACGCACGCCCTGGCCTTCCGGCAGGCCGCAGGCGCGACCGACCATCTTCTGCGCCAGGGTGAAGCCCTTGGTCGAAGCGGCTGGCTGCTCGGGTTTCTTGAACAGGTCCGATGGGGCCTGGCCCAGTTCGGCGCGGGCTTTCTCGGTCAGGCCACGGCCGACGATCAGCGGGATACGGCCACCGGCGCGAACTTCGTCGAGCAGTACTTCGGTTTTCAGCTCGAAGTTGGTGACCAGTTCGTCGCTGCCGTGACGGCGTACTTCACCCTTGAACGGGTAGACGTCGATGACGTCGCCCATGGCCAGGTTGGTGCAGTCGAATTCGATCGGCAGGGCGCCGGCGTCTTCCATGGTGTTGTAGAAGATCGGAGCGATCTTGGTGCCGAAGCAGAAACCACCGGCGCGCTTGTTCGGAACAAACGGGATGTCGTCGCCGAAGAACCACAGCACCGAGTTGGTGGCGGATTTACGCGAGGAGCCGGTACCGACCACGTCACCGACGTAGGCAACCGGGAAGCCTTTGGCTTTCACGGCTTCGATCTGGGCCAGCGGGCCGACCGAACCTGGCTGCTGCGGCTCGATGCCGTCACGGGCCATTTTCAGCATGGCCAGGGCGTGCAGCGGGATGTCAGGGCGCGACCAGGCGTCCGGGGCAGGGGACAGGTCGTCGGTGTTGGTTTCGCCAGGTACCTTGAACACGGTCAGGGTGTACTTGTCGGCGATCGCCGGACGGCTGGTGAACCACTCGCCGGCAGCCCAGGACTCCAGTACGGCCTTGGCGTGGGCGTTGCCCGCCTTGGCTTTTTCGGCCACATCGTGGAAGGCATCGAACATCAGCAGGGTGTGCTTGAGCTGTTCGGCCGCGACGGCGCCCAGTTCGGCGTCGTCCAGCAGCGCGACCAGCGTCTCGATGTTGTAGCCGCCCTGCATGGTGCCCAGCAGCTCGGTGGCGTGCTTGCGGTCGATCAGCGGGGACTTGGCTTCACCCTTGGCGACGGCGGAGAGGAACGCGGCCTTGACGTAGGCGGCTTCGTCCACCCCTGGCGGAACGCGGTTGGTGATCAGGTCTACGAGGAAGGCTTCTTCGCCGGCCGGCGGGTTTTTCAGCAGCTCGACCAGGCCTGCAGTTTGTTCGGCGTTCAGCGGCTGGGGCACGATACCCAGAGCGGCACGCTCTTCGATGTGTTTGCGGTAGGCTTCAAGCACAGTTATTACCCTCATCAGTGGTCCCTAAAGGGAGTCCGGGACGCTCATCCAGCATTCCCATGCACCCATGCGCTCAAGACGGCTTTTTGGGCCGGCAAGCCAGGGTCGCAGAGAATCCTTACAGAAGCTGCTTTCAAAGTTTTACGCCTGTAGAACGGAAGGCTGATGAGGGGTTGGCCGTGACCATGCGCGCTTGCATGGACAGGGCCAACGCCGTTCTACCGGATGAACTGTGCTCGTGACGCTTTGAAAACAGCTTCCAACGGACATTGTTGCCTTGAAAAGGCGGAGTGATTCTACGGCAAAAATAAGCCGAAAGTAAGGCGGCGTAGATGACTTTAACGGGTGACCCTGGTTAGACAAAGGGCTAACATGAACCGGTGTTCCACCGCCAAGCCGTTGTTTCTACATGTCCAACCAATCCATCAAGACCCCTTGCGTCGGCCTGTGCTCCACGGTCTACGGCGACCTGGTGTGCCGCGGCTGCAAGCGCTTTCACCACGAAGTGATCCACTGGAACGGTTACGACGACGAGCAGAAGCGCGCGGTCTGGCTGCGCCTGGAGCAACTGCTGGTGCAGGTGATGATGGCCAAGCTGGAAGTGTTCGACAAAGCGCTGCTGCGCCAGCAACTGGAGCAGCGTTCGATCCGCTTCGTGGCGCATCAGTCGGAGTATTGCTGGGCGTATCAGCTGATCGCCCGCGGGGCGCGGATGATCCGTGACCTGGAGGCGTACGGGATGGCGCTGCTGCCGGAGTTCCGCGATTGGGAGTTGCCGCAGTTGCGCGATGCCATCGACCGGGAGTTCTTCCTGTTGTCGGAGGCGCATTACCAGCGCTATATCGCGCCGAGCTTTTTGCGTGATGCCCTGGATCGCGGGCAGGACTGAAGCTCTGGAGTGATAGTGCTGGCCTCTTCGCGGGTTTACCCGCGAAAAGGCCGGTGCAGATCAGTCGCCAGTGTACTCGCAACCGCTGGTGCAGGTCTCGTGGATACGCACCTTCGACAGCTCCGGCAGCAGCGGCTTGACCTGGTCCCAGATCCACTTGGCGATCACTTCGCTGGTGGGGTTTTCCAAGCCGGGAATATCGTTCAGGTAGTTGTGGTCCAGTTGCTCGTAGATCGGCTTGAAGATCGCCTTGATCTCGGAGAAGTCGCGGATCCAGCCGGTGTGCGGATCGAGCGGGCCGGTCAGGTGCAGGGCGACCTTGAACGAGTGACCATGCAGGCGACCGCACTTGTGGCCGGCAGGGACGTTGGGCAGGCGGTGAGCCGATTCGAAGGTAAATTCCTTAAAGATTTCCACGCTGGCATAACTCTGTGTGAATCAACGATGCGCGCAGTCTACCAGCATGCCCGCTACAAGGCTTGCAACCGATCCTGCAACCGCCCGGTGGCGATCAGCTCCAGCAGTTCGTCGCCCAGGCGCCGGCTTTCGGCCATGGCCTGGTACCAGTAGCGCCTGCGGCCCGGCGCATCGCCCATGAAGCGCTTGAAGTCGTTGCGGTCCGGCAGCTTGCCGTAGGGCAGGGCGGCCAGGTACTGCGGCGACGGGGTCATCAGCAGCACGTTCTGCAGGCGCGTGGCGTCGCCCTTGCGCCAGGGCAGGGCCTTGTCGAACCAGCCGGGCACCACCTTGTCGGTGAAGTGCGGGTAGAGCACCAGGTCGTCGCCCTGGTAGGGCAGGTCCAGGTGATAGTCGAGCAGGCCGCCGTCGCGGTAGGTGCCAGCGCCGGCGCCGGGGATGTCGCGCACGCCTTCCATGACCATGGGGATCGAGCCCGAGGCGAGCAGGGCGTGGCGCAGGTTGGCCAGGTCCAGCGGCAGGCTGCGCGACGGGAAGTCGGTCAGTGGCTCAAGCGGCGGGGCGGCGCGTTGGTCGTGGAGGATGACCCGCTCGAAATGCCGGCCCAGGCGCGAGCGCCCCAGCAGGTTGCTGGCAATCACCGAGGACAGGCCCATGCCCAGGCGGCCGCGGTGGTCGTGGGCGAGCTGGCCATGGCTCTTCACCACCAGGATGTTCAGGCGATAGTGCGGGTTGGCCAGGACCTGCCCGTCGCGGCCTTGCAGCAGGTCGTCGAGCATGCGCTGGCAGCTCTGGCTGATTTCTTTAGGTGTCACGCCCTTGGCGAAGTCCTGCTCGGTGTACAGCTCGCCCAGACGGCGGATGCCGGCGACCGGGTCGTCGAGGCAGGCGCTGGCGAAGCGCCAGGCACCGATCGAGGCGCCGATCAGCGCACGCTGGCGCGGCGCGCTGGGCAGCCATTCACCGAACAACGCCAAGTCCAGGCCCTGGATCCCCAGCGGCTTGGGGCCACCGGCGGCGCCCGGCAGCACACCGACATCTTCGGCCCGCAGGCCGCGCTCGCGGATCTGGCGCAGGGCACGCTGGCCGGCCTTGAAGGTCAGGGCGGGGTACTTGATGTGGATGGCGCTCATGGCGGGGTCTCGGGTGGGGCAGGCGGGCAGTATAGAGGTTTTGCCGGTACTGTCGCGGTGCCTGTGGGAGCGGGTTTACCCGCGAACACCGGCGCAGCCGGTGCCATCCACCGCGCTGGATTCTTCGCGGGTAAACCCGCTCCCACAGGGGCACAGTTGCCTGAGCGATCACCTGCTGGGATTGCGAACTGTCTGAAGAGGCGCGCGCATGTGTGTGGCACTGGGAGCTGCGCTATCATGCGGCCAGCTGTTTTCAGGTTGAGTTAAGGACCGGTGGTTAATCTTAACCCCGTAGACAAATTACATATCTCGCTGGAGAGAACCTCATGAAAACGTTGACTGCCCTGTTCACCGCCGCTGCCCTCGCTTTTGGTGCCAACGCCGCCTTCGCCAAGGACGTGCAGCCCGACGAAGTGGTCAAGCTGGTGAACGCCAAGACCATCAAGTCGCTGGACGAGCTCAAGGCCGCCGCCGTCGCCAAGCACCCCGGCGCCACCGTGACCGACTCGGAACTCGAAAACGAGTATGGCCGCTACATCTACAAGGTCGACCTGCGCGATGCCCAGAACGTCGAATGGGATGTGGACCTTGACGCCAAGACCGGTGAAGTCCTGAAGGACGAGCGAGACAACTGATGCCTGCACTACCGCGAACGGCACGCTACCTGGCCTTGGCCCTGATGGTCGTGTGTTCGCTGGCCGCCGCGCGCGACCTGGATCAGGATGAAGCCCTGGCCCTTCGGCAAAAGGGCATCATCCTGCCGCTGGAGCAACTGCTCGAGTCCGCCCTGGGGCGTTACCCCGGGGCGCGGCTGTTGGAAGCGGAGCTGGAAGAGAAGCACGAGCGCTACGAGTACGAGGTTGAACTGCTGACCCCGGCTGGCGTGGTGCGCGAGATCAAGCTCGATGCCCGCACCGGCGAGTTGCTCAAAGACGAGGAAGACGACTGAATGCGCCTGCTGCTTGTCGAGGACAATGTCCCCCTGGCCGACGAACTGACCGCCGCCCTGCAACGCCAGGGCTACGCCGTGGACTGGCTGGCCGATGGCCGCGATGCGGTGTACCAGGGCCAGAGCGAACCCTACGACCTGATCATCCTCGACCTCGGCCTGCCCGGCTTGCCGGGGCTCGAGGTGCTGGCGCAGTGGCGCGCGGCCGGCCTGGCCACCCCGGTGCTGATCCTCACCGCCCGCGGCTCCTGGGCCGAGCGGATCGAGGGGCTCAAGGCAGGCGCCGACGACTACTTGAGCAAGCCGTTCCACCCCGAGGAGCTGCAACTGCGCATCCAGGCCCTGCTGCGTCGGGCCAAGGGGCTGGCCAACCAGCCGAAGCTGGAAGCGGCCGGCCTGCACCTGGACGAATCGCGCCAGTGCGTGAGCCGCGAGGGTGTCGATGTCCAGCTCACCGCCGCCGAGTTCCGACTGCTGCGCTACTTCATGCTGCACCCGGGGCAGGTGCTGTCCAAGAGCCACCTGGCCGAGCACCTGTATGACGGCGAAACCGAGCGCGACTCCAACGTGCTGGAAGTGCACGTCAATCACCTGCGACGCAAACTCGGCCGCAGCGTGATCGAGACCCGTCGCGGCCAGGGCTACGTGTACGCCGGGAGCGCCGCGTGAAGTCGATCCAGGCGCGCCTGAGCCTGGGCCTGGTGGCGGTGCTGGTGGTGGTGGGGCTGGCCCTGGCGCAGTTGACCCTGTGGCTGTTCGAGGCTGGCCTGCAACGCTACCTGGAAGCCGGCCTGCGCAAGGAAAGCGAGAACCTGCTGGTGGCGCTGGTGCGTGGCCCGTCCGGCCTGCAACTGGACGAGCGACGGCTGTCGGCGGCTTATCAGCAGCCGTTCTCGGGCTATTACTTCCGTATCGATTTCGACCAGGGCACCTGGCGCTCGCGTTCGTTGTGGGACATGGATATGCCCAAGCCCGGCAAGCCGGGGCTGGACGATGGCCACGAGCTGGGCCCCGAGGGTCAGCAACTGCTGGCCTATCGTGGTGATTACCGGCGCCTGGGGCAGGACATCTCGATCAGCGTGGCCCAGGATTATTCGCCGGTGCGCGAGGGCTTCCGGCACATGCAGCAGATCGGCCTGGGCCTGGGCCTGGTGGCGTTGCTGCTGGTGCTGGTGCTGCAGCGCATCACCGTGACCCGCTCGCTGCGCCCGCTGGAGCGGGCGCGCCAGCAGATCGCCCAACTGCAGCAGGGCCAGCGTTCGCAACTGGACGCCGAGGTGCCCAGCGAGCTGCAACCACTGGTGGACCAGATCAACCACCTGCTGGCCCACACCGAGGACAGCCTGCGCCGCTCGCGCAATGCCCTGGGCAACCTCGGCCATGCCTTGAAGACGCCACTGGCGGTACTGCTCAGCCTGGCCGCCAGCGAGCGCCTGCAGGGGTTGCCCGAGGTGCGGGCACAAATGCGCGAGCAGCTGGAGCAGATCCAGCAGCGCCTGGCACGCGAGCTCAACCGTGCGCGCCTGGCCGGCGACGCGCTGCCGGGCGCGCAGTTCGACTGCGACGCCGAGTTGCCGGGGCTGCTGGCGACCCTGGGCATGATCCATGGCGAAGGCCTGCTGCTCGAACGCGATGTACCGCCCGGGTTGTTGCTGCCCTGGGACCGTGAGGACCTGCTGGAGTTGCTCGGCAACCTGCTGGACAACGCCTGCAAATGGGCCGACAGCGAGGTGCGCCTGGGTATCGCGCCGATCGCCGAGGGTTACCAACTGTGGGTGGACGACGATGGCCCGGGCATCCCCGAGACGCAGCGGCTGCAGGTGCTCGAGCGCGGCTCGCGGCTGGACGAGCAGGTCGACGGCCATGGCCTGGGGCTGGGCATCGTGCGCGATATCGTCGAGGCCTGGGGCGGGCGGATTGCGCTGCTGGAAAGCCCACAGGGCGGGCTGCGGGTCAGCATTGATCTGCCGCGCAAAGGACGTTGATCCGGGCTATGCAAGGCCCTGTAGGAGCGGCCTTGTGCCGCGAAAGGGCTGCGCAGCAGCCCCGACGATTTTGCATGATGTAGAGATCGTGGGGCCGCTACGCGCCCCTTTCGCGGCACAAGGCCGCTCCTACAGGGGATGCGCATAAGCGGATCAACCCTGCAAAAAAATTGCAGCACAGCCGCAGTTTTTTGAATTGGCCCGTCACTGTCCACTCCCGGCACAATCCCTCCCCACGAAACCCTGCGGTTTCCATCTCTCCATGGACGGAGTCCCTTGCGCCATTGCATTGCGCAACACAGGGCCCAGGCCGGTCGCGCTGGGCTTTCTTTTTCCGCACAAGAACACGATCCGAATACCTCGATGCCTGCCTCGCGTCCCCCATCCCGCTTGCAGCGCCTGCTTCCGGCGCCCCTGAACATTCCCCCAAAAGAGTGGCTGCGCGCTGGCCTCGGCGCGCTGCTCGGCCTGTTTCTCGCCGGCTACCTGTGCAGCCTGGCCTACGGCCCATCCATCGCCCTGCACCTGCTTGGCCCGTTGGCCGCCTCGGCGGTGCTGGTGTTCGCCGTGCACTCCGGGCCCCTGGCCCAGCCCTGGCCGGTGCTGGGCAGCTATGCCGTGGCCGGCGTGGTGGGCCTGGCCATGCGCCACGGTTTCGGTGATGGCCTGTGGGTGGCGGCCGCCGCGCTGGGTGTCGCGATCCTGGTGATGTGCCTGCTGCGCTGCCTGCACCCGCCCGGTGGCGGCGTGGCGGTGAGCGCGGTGCTGGCCGATCCGGGCCTGGTGGCCATGGGCGACCACCTGCTCGAACCGGTACTGCTCAATGCGCTGGTGCTGGTGGGCGTGGCTGTGCTGTACAACCGCCTGACCGGGGTTCGTTACCCCAAGGGAGCGGCGCCGCGCAAGGACCTGCACCATACCCACGATCCATTGCCAGGTGAGCGGGTCGGTATCCGTGGCGAAGACCTGGACCAGGCCCTGGCAGAGATCGGTGAATTCGTCGACGTCACCCGCGACGAGCTGGAACGCATCATCCTGGCCACCGAGCAGCATGCCCTGCAGCGCAGCCTGGGCGGCATCACCGCGCGCTCGGTGATGTCCCGTGACGTACAGGCCGCCACCCCGGCCACCACCCTGGAGCAGGCCTGGCGGATACTCGCCGATCATCACCTGAAGACCCTGCCGGTGCTGGAAGATGGCCGCCTGGTCGGCATCGTCAGCCTCAGCGACCTGATCGGCGCGGCAATGGCCCGTGGGCGGTTCAGCTGGCGTGGTCTGTTCCGTCGCCAGCCCGTGCGCCTGGAACAGGTGATGAGCCGCCAAGTGGTCAGTGTCGACGGCGAGCAACCCCTGGAACGCTTGCTGCCGTTGCTCAGTGAACAAGGCTTGCACTGCCTGCCGGTACTCGACGGCGAGCGTCTGGTGGGAGTGATCACCCAGACCGACCTGATCGCCGGCCTCAAGCGACACCTGCTCAGGGCCGCCGCGTCGGGCTTAGATCAGCGGGTCCCAGCGTTGTGACCAGTCACTCTCGCCGGCGGCCACCAGCCGGCGCAGTACCGCGAAGGCCCGCTGCAGCGCCTCGCTGTCACGCTCGCGGGCATGCACCAGGAAGGTCGGGTAGGTGAACTCCGGCGCCTGGGGCACGCGCTCGAACACGCCGCTTTGCAGGTAGGCCTGCACCACTCGCGTGCGGAAATAGCCGCTGCCGCCGCGGTCGAGGATGAACTGCAGGGCCAGTGGCCCAAGGTTGAAGCTCAAGGCCGGGCGTGACAGGTCGGGTAGGGCGGCATCGTGCTGGCGGCGGAATGCCTCGCCCCAGTCGATATAGACATACGGATCGGGTGCATCGACCCGACGCACGCGGATCAGCTTCTCTTCCATCAGTTGCTCGACCTGCAGGCCCGGGCCATAGGTCGGTTGGTAGACCAGCGCGGCATCGAGCAGCCCCATCTGCACCTTGCGCAACAGCGATTCGCCGTCGCTGACCTCGCTGCGGATGGCGTGGCTGGGCAGCTCGCAATGCAGGGCGCTGACCCAGTCGAGCAGCATCGGATTGCCCAGGCTCACCTCGGCGCCCACGTGCAGCACCTGCTGGCAGCCCTGGGGCAGCGGCAGGTCGCGGCGTGCCGCTTCCCAGGTCTGCACCAGCTGGTTGGCATAGCTGACGAACGCCTCGCCGTCGCTGGTGAGGCTGGCGCCATTGCGGCTGCGCACGAACAGCTGGCAGCCCAGTTGCTGCTCCAGGCGCTGGACCCGGGCGCTGATCGCGGTCTGCGACACGAACAGGCGCTCGGCGGCGGCGACCAGGCTGCCGCAGCGGACGATTTCCAGGAAGGTGCGGGCCTGCTCGATATCCATGGGGCGGTTCTGTGGCGGGAGGGGTGGCCTATTCTAGAGGCTTTGCACCGTTGTGGGGCGCTTAACCGCGCAATTGCGCCTCCAGGCTGGCGAAGGACGGGCGAGCCATCACATCGGCCTGTTGGCAGCTTAGCGCCAGTGCCAGCAACACGTGCTCCTGCGCGGCGCACTGCTGCAGCAGTTCCTCCAGGAGGATGCCGAAGGCGCGCACCTCCAGGCGTTCGAGCGCCTGGGCCTGGGCGCCGCCGTCCTGCGGATGGAACGAGGCGGCGCCGAAGTCACCCAGCAGGCACTGGCCATCGTCGTCGAACAGGATGTTGTGGGCATAGAGGTCGCCATGGCTCAAGCCACGCTCATGCAGGTGGGCGCAGACCGAGGCGATGCCACCGACCAGGCGGCGCAGGGCGGGCAGGGTCAGGGGGCGGTTGTCCGGGTAGCGGTCGCGGGTGCAGCTGTCGAGGCTGGGAGGACCGGCCAGGTTCGACCAGTGCGCGTCGATCAGTTGCATCACCAGGGCCGGTAGCTGTTGCGGGTGGTCGTCGATGCGTCCGGCCAGGCGCACCAGTTGCGGGTGGTCACCGGCGGCGATGCAGGCGCTCATTTCCGCCAGCGGCGAGCCATCGCTGGTGATCGCGCCCTTGTACAGCTTGACCGCCACCGGGGCATCCTGGTCGCGCAGGTGGGCACGGTGAATCACCCCGGAGGCGCCGCGGCCGAGTTCCTGCCCAAGGTCGATGTCCTGCCAGTGCAGCACAGGGCAGTGCCCGTCCGCGGCGGGCGCCACCAGGCCCGGCGGCAGTGGGTTGTCGGCATACGCCAGCCAGGCCAGGCGTGGCATGCGCAGCAGCCAGTCGGGCAGGGCCTGCAGGCGGTTGCTGGCGATGCGCAGCAGCTCCAGCCGTTCGCAGCGCGCCAGGCTTTGCGGCAGGCCGCGCAGGCGATTGCCGGCGAGCATCAGTTTCTGCAACTGAGCACAGTCGCCCAAGGCTTCGGGCAGTTGCTCCAGCGCGTTGTCGGTGAGCACCAGCGAACGCAGCGAGGGCGGCAGCGCCTGTGCGTCGACCCGGGTGATGCGGTTGCCCCTGAAACCTGCGGTCTCGAGCACCTGGCAACGGCCGATGGCGTGGGGCAGGTGGGTGAAGCGGTTGTTGGAGCAGAACAGCACCTTGAGCCGGGTCAGGCGGTGCAGGTCTGCGGGCAGGTCGCTCAGCCTGTTGCCGGTGAGGTCGAGCACCTCGAGGCTGTCGGCCAGGTCGAAGATCTCCCGGGGGAAATCGGTCAGTTCCTGGCAGAGGTTCAGGCGGGTGATGCCGCGCAGGCGGCCGGCGCGCAGGTCGTCGAGGGTATGCATGGGACTGTTCTGTGTTCGGGGCCGAGCATTGTAAGCGCTCGGGTGCGGCAAATCTGCATATGGGTTGCGACTTAAGTCCGATGGCGGCGCTGTCACCCCGGTCCATACTCAAGGTTCGCCCTTCAATAACAACAAGTACCGGGTTGCGAAACAATGACCTATCAGCACAGCTACGCCCATTCCATTTCCGATCCCGCCGCCTTCTGGCAGGCCCAGGCCGAGCAGCTGGCCTGGCAGCGCAAGCCGACCCAGGCCCTGCAGCAGAACGCCGACGGCACCCACCGCTGGTTCGCCGACGGCCGCCTCAACAGCTGCCACCTGGCCCTCGACCACCAGATCGAGCAGGGCCGTGGCGAACAGCTGGCGCTGATCTACGATTCGCCGGTGACCGGCGTGCAGCAGACCTTCACCTACCACCAGCTGCGCGACGAGGTGGCGCGTCTGGCCGGGCTGCTGCGTTCGCTGGGCGTGGGCAAGGGCGACGGGGTGATCATCTATATGCCGATGGTGCCCCAGGCGGCCATGGCCATGCTCGCCTGCGCCCGCATCGGCGCGGTGCATTCGGTGGTATTCGGCGGCTTTGCCGCCAACGAGCTGGCCCTGCGCATCGACGATGCCCGGCCGGCACTGCTGCTCACGGCCTCGTGCGGGCTGGAGTTCGACCGGGTGATCGAATACAAGCCCCTGGTCGACCGCGCCCTGCAGCTGGCCCTCCATCAGCCGCGGCATGTACTGGTGCTGCAACGCCCGCAGGCGCGTGCTGAGCTGCAGGCCGGGCGCGACCTGGACTGGCAGCAGGCGCTGGTCGGCGCCGAGCCGGTGGCACCAGTGGAGCTGGACGCGGGTGACCCGCTGTACATCATGTACACCTCCGGCACCACCGGCAAACCCAAGGGCATCGTTCGCGAGAACGGCGGCAACGCGGTCGCCCTGTGCTATGCCATGCGCCATGTCTACGGCATGCAGGCGGGTGATGTGTGGTGGGGGATTTCCGATGTGGGCTGGGTGGTCGGCCATTCGCTGATCGTCTATGGGCCGCTGATGAGCGGCTGTACCACGGTGTTCTACGAGGGCAAGCCGATCCGCACCCCGGATGCCTCGGCCTACTGGCGGGTGGTGGAGCAGTACAAGGTCAACGGCTTGTTCTGCGCACCCACCGCCATGCGTGCGATCCGCAAGGAGGATCCGGAAGGCGAGCTGATCCGCCGTCATGACCTCGGCTCGCTGCGCCAGCTGTTCCTGGCCGGAGAGAAGCTTGATTCGAGTACCCATGAATGGCTCGAGCGGGTCAGCGGCAAGCCGGTGCACGACCACTGGTGGCAGACCGAGACCGGCTGGCCGGTGACCGCGCCCTGCGTCGGCCTCGAAGGCAGCGCGGCGCGGCCGGGGTCGAGCAACCGCGCGGTACCGGGTTATCACGTGCAGGTGCTGGACGACGACGGCAAGCCGCTGGGGCCCAACCAGCAGGGCGCGATCGTCATCGCCCTGCCGTTGCCGCCGGGGTGCAGCCAGACGCTGTGGGGCGACCACGAGCGCTACCTGCAGGCGTACCTGCACAGCTACCCTGGCTATTACCACACCGGTGACGGTGGCTACCTGGACGAGGACGGCTTCGTCTACATCATGGGGCGCACCGATGATGTGATCAACGTCTCCGGGCATCGGTTGTCCACCGGTGAAATGGAGGACCTGGTGGCGCGTCATCCGGCAGTGGCCGAGTGCGCGGTGATCGGCGTGCACGACGAGATCAAGGGCCAGGTGCCGTTGGCACTGGTGGTGCTCAAGGACGGCCAGGGCATTGGCGAGGCGCAGTTGCAGGGCGAACTGGTGGCCAGCGTGCGCGAACAGATCGGTGCGCTGGCCTGCTTCAACCGGGTGCGCCTGGTCAAGCGCCTGCCCAAGACCCGCTCGGGCAAGATCCTGCGGGCGGTGCTGCGCAAGATCGCCGATGGGCAGGACTATGTGCCGCCCTCGACACTGGATGATCCGGCGGTGCTGGCTGAAATTGAAGGCGTGCTGGCAGACCTGCCCAGGGCAGGTTGAAGTCATCGCGGGGCAAGCCCGCTCCTACAGGGGGAGTGCAATCCTCTGTAGGAGCGGCCTTGTGCCGCGAAAGGCTGCAAAGCAGCCCTGGCAACTCCAAGCCGGGCGCCCTTGAAAAGGCTGGTGCTTAGGCCCCCACCTGATGCAACTGCCCCAACCGGCTGCGGGTACGCATCAGGTCGGCCAGCGACCCGCCCAGGCTCTGCTCCAACGGCCGTTTGCCGATCACCGTCACCTGGCGATCCTGGTCATACAGCACATCCACCAGGTTGACGAAGCGCTGCTGCGCCGCCAGCGAGCATTCGGCCAGGTCGTCCAGGCCCACGATGATCCAGTGGTCATAGTGCTCGGCCAGCGCCAGGTAGTCGATCACCGCGGTGGGCTGCTCGCAGAGGTCGTCGAAGGCAAACATTACCAGCCGTTCCTCGCAGGCCAGGGCGCGCAGCGGCCGTTTGTTGATCTCCAGCACGCATGGCGAAGTTGTCGGCAGCGCCATCGCCTGACACTGCTCCGGGGTGCCCGGCCAGACATAATGCCCCTGGGTAAACCGCTGATGCGCGCGGTTGGCCGGCAGGCTGCGAAAATCCGTGTCCCCGTTCACTTCCAGCACCTGCATGCGGCTGTTGATCAGGCGGATCACCGGCAGGAAGCGCTGGTGGTACAGCGGATTGGGCAGCAGCCCCTCGGGGGCGTAGTTGGAGGTGACCAGCAGGAACACGCCACGGGCGAACAGGGCATCGAACAGCCGGGTGAGCAGCATGGCGTCGCCGATGTCGTGGACGTGGAACTCGTCGAAACACAATACCCGGCAATCCCCCAGTAGCTCGTCGAGGGTCGCCTCCAGGGCATCGTCCAGCGCCCGATGGCGATGCATCCCCTGGTGCAGGCGGGCGAAGAAATCATGGAAGTGCAGGCGACGCTTGGCCACGGTCGGCACGGCCTGGAAGAAACCATCGAGCAGCCAGCTCTTGCCGCGTCCGACCGCACCGTGCAGGTACAGGCTGCGTGCCTGGCCCGTCGCGAGTGCGGCCAACAGCGTGGCCATTGCCGCGATTACCCGGCGTTGCCCGTCACTCAGGGTGTAGCCGCGTTCGGCCGCGCGGTCCTGGAAGTAGCCCGCAAGGGCGGTGTCCGCAGGTGGTTCGTGGCGCAGGCGCTGGCCGAGCAGGCGCAAGGGCGCGGGAATCCAGGTGGACAAGTGGCGGGCTCCTCGGGGCGGATCTGGGGCAGGGCGCAGCTTGCGCGACGCCGGGCATTTTGACCAATCGAGAATGTGCCGGGCAATGATCGTGAAATGCGATAGGTCAGGCCTTGTGCTCCAGCTGTCGCTCGATCATGTACTTGATCGCCAGGCGGCGCTCCTTGAGGTGGCGCAGGTCGTCGTCCTGGAAATTGCCCGCCGAGATCGACTCGGCGGCCAGCACCTGGTTGTCGATGTCCATGTACTCGTCGAGCAGGCGGTCGAGCTGCGGGTCGTGCTGGCGTCGCTGCTGGACGATCTCGCGGGGGTAGTGCAGGTCCTGGTAGAGGTCGTGGGAAACAGGCATGGCGTCCTCCTTGTGATGCGCCGATGGGGTCTATCTGGTTGGAAGGGAGGAATGCGATTGTGTTGAAGCGAGGCGGGGGAATTGCGACGAATGGTTGTCGTGGGGACTGTCGCGGGGCAAGCCCGCTCCCACGCCAAAACACTTTGGCTGTGGGTAATATTGCGCAGAGCATGGCGCTAAAAGCATCGGCAGCGTGGGAGCGGGCTTGCCCCGCGATAGGGCCGGCAGAAACAACACAAAATCGGGCTGGCATAACTAACCTTCTGTTTTTCTGCGTATTTTTCAAAAAAAAGCTTCCCACCTCGAAAAAAGGTTGTTAAAGTGCCGGCCATTCCCGAGCAGCAACACACGGAGCTGCAAAGGGGTTGTCAGTGAGGCGGTGAATCAGTCACTCGCCAGATCCGATACAGGGGCGTCGCCAAGCGGTAAGGCAGCAGGTTTTGATCCTGCCATGCGTTGGTTCGAATCCAGCCGCCCCTGCCATTTTCAAGCTATACCATCTCCCTAAATCGCCTCTCGGCGATTTTTTCGTTTCTGCCTACCGGTTTTCCAGCAACTCGGCCAGCGTCTGGGCGAGGGCGTGTTCGTGCACCGGTTTCTGCAGCACCTGGCACCCCGGCAACTCCAGCCCCTGCAACTGCGCGTAGCCGGTGAGGAACACCACGGGCAGCCGTGGGTAGCGCTCGCGGGCCGCCAGGGCCAACTGGGCGCCGTTGAACTCGGGCATGGCGAAGTCGGTAAGCAGCAGGTCGATGCGCTCGTCGAGCAGCGCCATGGCCTGCTTGCCGTCGTGTGCCTGTTGCACCTCGTAGCCTTGGCGTTGCAGCAGGTCGCAGATCATTTCGCGCACCAAGTGGTCGTCATCCACCAGCAGAATGCGCCGTTCGCTGCCTTGCCTGGACAGCGGACGCAGTTCGTCCTGTCCCACCGTCAAGGTGTCGGCGCGGGCCTTGACCGCCGGCAGGTAGACACTGACCAGGGTACCGCGGCCCGGTGTCGTGTCGATGCGTACGCCGCCGCCGGACTGTTTGGCGAAGCCGAACACCTGCGCCAGCCCCAGCCCCGAGCCCTTGCCGATGTCCTTGGTGGTGAAGAACGGCTCGAACGCCTTGGCCAGCACGTCCTCGCTCATGCCGCAACCGTTGTCGCGGATGTTCAGCACCACGTAGTCGCCGGGCTCCGGTTCTTCCGGACGTTGCGCACGGGTGCTGACCCGGGTGTTGCGTGTGGCCAGGGTCAGTTGGCCACCTTCGGGCATGGCGTCGCGGGCGTTGATCGCCAGGTTGAGGATGATCATCTCGGTCTGGGTCGGGTCGGTCAGGGCCTGCCACAGACCGGCGTCCAGCTCCAGGCGCACGGTGATGCTGCCGCCCAGGGTGCGGCGCAGCAGCTCTTCCAATCCTGCGAGGGTCTGATTGAGGTTCAGCGGCACCGGTTCCAGGCGCTGCTTGCGGGAGAACGCCAGTAGCTGGGCGGTTAGCTTGGCCCCGCGCTCGCCGGCCTCGCGGATATGCTGCAGACGCTTGCTGGCCTTCTCCAGCTGGCCCTTGTCCAGGTCGCTCTGCAGGAAACTGGCGCCGGTGAGAATCACCGTCAGCAGGTTGTTGAAATCGTGCGCCACCCCGGCGGTGAGCTGGCCGACTGCTTCCAGGCGCTGCATCTGCTGTAGCGCGGCCTCGATGCGTTCACGCTCGGCGATCTGCTCGCGCAGGCGCTTGTTGGCCTCGGCCAGGTCCAACACCGCCTCGCGTTCGCTGGAGATGTCGCGGGCGACCACGTGCAGCAGGTTGTCGTCCGCCACCACCACCCACGACAGCCAGCGCTGCTGGCCTTCGGCATGCAGGATGCGGCCGACGAAGCGAGCGCTGGTGCGTCCCTGGGACAGCGTGGCCAGTTCGGTGAGGAAGCTTTCCTGGTCGGCCTCCGGCAGCAGATGCAGCAGCGAGATCTGCGCCAGGCGCTCGCGAGGGAAGCCCAGCGCCGTCTCCCAGGCCGGATTCAGCGCGACGGGGGTCAGGTCCTTGTTGAGCACGGCCAGTAGATCCTGGGACAACTCCCACGCACGGTCGCGTTCGCGGGTGCGACGCTCGACCCGTTCGCCGAGCATCTCGTTGAGCTGCTCCAGCGCCTGGGTGGCCTGGCGTTGCGGGTGGATGTCCTGCAGCACGCCGGAAAAGCGCACGCACAGGCCGTCGACGAACTGGGTCTGGCCGGTGGACAGCAGCCAGCGGGGCTCCAGCGCGCCGGCCGGGGCAATGCGGAACTCGGCGCGGTAATGGCCGTCGCTGTCCGGGCGCATGGCCTGCTCCACAGCGTCGCGCACGCGCGGCAGGTCTTCGGGATGGATGCCGGCGTAAAACACCTCGAGGTTCATCCGCGTGTCGCTGGGCAGCCCGAACAGCATCTTGCAGCGATCATCCCAGACCATCTGCCCATCCTGCGGACGGTAGTCCCAGGTGCCCATGCCGGCGGCGTCGATGGCGATGCGCGCGCGCGCCTCGGCCTCGGCCAGGGCTTCCTCGGCGCGGCGCCGGCGCTGGCGCTCCTGCACCTCGGTCAGTGCCCGGCGCACCGCCTTGGGCAGCAGCGGCAGGTTCTTCTTCAGCACGTAGTCGGTGGCACCGAGGCGGATCATCTCCACCGCGTGCTCCTCACCATAGATGCCCGAGAGGAAGATGAACGGTATGTGCGGGGCGATGCGCTGGGCGGTGGCCAGCACGTCGGCGCCGGAGGAGCCCGGCAGCACACAGTCGCACAGGATCAGGTCGTAGGGGGCTTCGCGCAGGGCGTGCTCGGCGCCCACATGGTCGAACACCAGCCGCGACTGCACCTGCAGCCCGCTGCGCTCCAGGCGCACCAGGATCAGCTCGGCATCCATGGCGCTGTCTTCGACCATCAACAGCTTCAGCGGGGTGTGCTGCATCGTGTTCGCCTCAATTGCTGCCGCGTCGGTTCAGGCGCAGCGAACCGGGTGGTGGTTCATTGAGCACCGCCCAGAACATGCCGAGGTCGGAAATGGCGGTGACGAACTCCTTGAATTCCACCGGCTTGACCACGTAGGCGTTGACCCCCAGCTCATAGGCCCGGCGCAGGTCGGGGCCTTCCCGCGAGGAGGTCAGCATGACGATGGGGATGCTGCGCAGCTCGGCGGTGTCGCGCACCACCTTGAGCACTTCCAGGCCATCGACCTTGGGCAGCTTGAGGTCCAGCAGCATCACCGCCGGGTTGCCGTCATCGCGTTCGGCATAGGCGTTGCGTCGCAGCAGGTAGTCCAGCGCGTCGGCGCCGTCGCGCACGACGATGACCTCGTTGGCCAGCTGGCTGCGCTCCAGGGCGAGCAGCGTCAGTTCGAGGTCCCTTGGATTGTCTTCGACCAGCAGGATGGGCTTGAGCATGGTGTCCGGCCTCAGGCAGACGTGGGGTGGAGGGGGAGGGTGAAGTGGAAGCTGGCGCCTTGGTCGATGCGGCCCTCGGCCCAGACCCGGCCATCGTGGCGCTCGATGATCCGCCTTACGCTGGCCAGGCCGATGCCGGTGCCCTCGAACTCGTCCATGCGGTGCAGGCGCTGGAACACGCCGAACAGCTTGTCGACGTAGGCCATGTCGAAACCCACGCCGTTGTCGCGCACCAGGAATTCGATCTCGTGCCGGTGGCGCACGGCGGCGATCTCGATGCGCGCCGGGTCGCGGCCACGGGTGTACTTGATGGCGTTGGCGATCAGGTTGTGCAGGACCATGTTGATGAAGGCCGGGTCGGCGATGACCTTGGGCAGCTCGGCGATTTCCCAGGTGACGGCGCGGCCTGCGTAGTCCGGGGCCAGCTCCGTGCGGATGGCATCGATCAGGGTGTTGAGGTCGACGTCGGTCAGGCGCAGCGCCGAGCGGCCCATCTGCGAGAAGTTCAGCAGATTGTCCACCAGGGTGCCGGCAAACTGCGCGGCGTCCTCGATATGGCCGAGAAAGCGCTTTCCGCGTTCCGACAGTTTCGCGCCCTCGATCTCGCCGAGCAGTTCGCTGTAGCCGGCGATGTGCCGCAAGGGTGCGCGCAGGTCGTGGGACACACTGTAGGAGAACGCTTCGAGTTCCTTGTTCGAGCGCCTCAGTTCGCCGGCCAGTTGCGCCATTTCCTCGGCCTTGCGCAGGACGATGCCGAGCACCGCGCCGCGCAGTTCCTGCACGCCTTCGATGATCAGCGGATCCCAGGGCGCGCTGAAGCCGCGCACTTCCTCCTGCCAGCGCTCGAAGCTGTGCCGTGGGTTGAGGTTGCCCTGGGGCGCCACGGTCTTTTCCGGGCGGCCGGCCCAATTCACCGTGTGGGCCTGCTCGGGGCGGAACCACAGCAGGTAATGCGAATGGATCTGCGAGATCGCCACCGCCAGCACGCCGGCGGCATGCCGGGCCAGCTCCGGCAGCTCGTCGACGTCGCGCCGCACGTTTTCGGTATGGAACACTGCGTCGCCGCCACGCTGTGCCAGCCAGTGCGCCAAGGCGTTGACTTGCGCCGCCGGCGGCGTGGCGCCGATCAGGTCGCAGCGCTCGGCGCTGATGATCGCCGCGCCCGTGGCCCCGGCGAACTGCAGCATCACCTCGGGCAGGGCCAGCAGGCCGTCGCTGACACTGTCGTGGTCGGCCATCGCGGCGAGCATGCGCACGATGCGCTGGCGCAGGTCGAGCAGCTGGCGGGTGCTGTCGTGCGACTCGATGGCCTCGATCTGCAGCGACAGCACGTTGGCCAGCAATTCGCAGGCGGTGCGGGTCTTGAAGTCCACCGGGCGCGGTTGCTCGTGGTGGCAGGACACCAGCCCCCAGAGCTGGTCGTTGACGACGATGGACAGCGACATCGAGGCCAGGGTGCCCATGTTGCGCATGTACTGCAGGTGCACCGGCGAGACGCTGCGCAGGGCGGCGAAGCTCATGTCCAGGGCCTTGCCGGTGCGCGGGTTGGCGGCCGGCACCAGGGGCGAGGGCTGGTAGTTCGCGTCCTCGATCACCCGGATACGGTTGATCCGGTACAGCTCGCGGGCCTGGCGCGGGATGTCCGAGGCCGGGAAGCACAGGCCCAGGTAGCTGGGGTAGCCAGGGTCGGCGTCCTCGGCCAGGACCGTGCCGGTGCCCTCGCTGTCGAAGCGGTAGGCCTTGACCCGGCCGAAGCCGGTGATGCGCTTGATCTGCCGCACCGACTGCTGCAACAGCTCGTCGATTCGGGTGGCCTGGTGCAGGGTGCTGACGAAGGCGCGGACCAGGGGGTAGTAGTCGTCCTTGCCAGCGTTGCCCGGCGAATCGCGGTGGGGTTCGAACTCGAGGATCAGCACCTGGTCGTGACGGTGGGCCAGCACCCGCAGTGCGGCGGGCCAGGGGGCGCCTTGGTGCAGCCGTGCATCGCCGATGTGGAACGGGAAGATTTCATCGTCGGGCAGGTTCGCCAACTGTTGGCGCAGGTCGAAACCTTCGCCGACCAGTTCGGCGAAGGCCTGGCCGATCAGGGCGCGGGCCGGCACGCCCAGCCAGCGCTCGGCGTTCTCGCTGGCCTGCAGCACGCGCAGGTCGGTCTCGTCCAGCACCAGCAGGAAACCCTGGGGCTGAATGCTGCCCGGAACCTGGATCGGCTCCTGGGCACAGCGCTCGATTGCCTGGTCGAGCGAGGTCGGGTCGGTCGTCACGGGACTCTCCTGTAGGGTCCGTCCACGCATGGGGCATGCGTTTGCACAGGATGTTGCTGCTGAACGGTATCAGAATGGCGGCCGCTTTGCCGGGGTCTGGTTATTTGAAAGGTGATGGGCGCCAGGGTTTCGTGGTCGGGGCGGGAAATTTTCTGGGGCGCCTGTGCACTGGCCTGGCTACCGACTCCGTCCTTTTCATTAATGCCAAAGAGGGGTAGGCCCACCCCGGCCCGGATCCAATCGCGCTGCTACGCTCAAGCTCAACCCATACGCACAAGGATCGACCGGTGACGGAGCGCTTAGTGGCCATGCTGTTGGGCCTGTGGTTGAGTGGCAACGCCATGGCAGCGGATTTTCTCGTTGAAGTGCAGGTGCGCGTGCAGCGCGGCTGCATGCTGGTCACCCAGCAGCGCGAGGCCGGCCCGCAGGCGCTGGGGCGCATCGACCTGGGCAGCGTGGCGCGCCTGGACGGCCCAGGTGCGCCGGCCAGCGGCGTGCTGCTCGCCCAGCGCCCGCCGCGCCTGGAGTGCAACCCGGACACCCCGTACCAGGTGCGTGTCGATGGCGGCCAGCATGGTGGCGTCGGCGAAGTGCGCTACCTCGCCAGCCCCGATGCCCAAGCCCGACCGATTCCCTACCGCCTGTTCCGTGACGCCGCCTGGCGCCAGCCGCTGGCGGTGGACGTGGCGCAATCGGCACGGGTGCCGGACAGCGGCTCGGCGGAGCTGCCCCTCTACGCACGGATCGACACGCTGGCCTGGGCGCCCCGCGCCGGGCTGTACGCCGACCTGCTCAAAGTCACGGTCACCTGGTAGGGAGGCTGCATGCTCATGGACGCGTTGCACCGTGGTTCGATCCTGCTGCTGACCCTCGGCCCGCTGCTGCTGCCCAGTGGCGCGGCCCACGGCACCACCACCGGCTTCATCCAGGCGCGGCTGGTGATCAGCGCCGCCTGCCAGATCAGCAGCGACCCGCAACCGGCCACCCTGGGCAACCCGGGCCTGATGGACTTCGGCGCCCGCGGGCCGACCTGGGACCAGCCGCTGACCAGCCGGGTCGACGAGGCCGGCGGCGAGGGCAGCCTGCAGATCAGCTGCTCGCCGCAGGTGCGCGCCTTCAGCGTGCGCATCAACGGCGGGCAGAACGGCAATGACGGCGTGCGCCGCCTGAGCAACGGCCGCGAACTCATTCCCTATCAACTGGCCATCGATCCCGGTGGCAACAGCCGCTACGGCATCGGCCAGGCCCGTACCTTCACCATCAGCGGCACCCAGCAGGTGCCCGTGCCCATCTACGGCGTGGTGGTCGCGCAACCGCGCGCGCTGCCTGCCGGGCTGTATCGCGACACCCTCAGGGTGACCCTGGACTGGTAACACGCAAGGAGATTCCGATGCCCAAGCACCTCACCCGCTGCATCTTCGCCGGCCTTGGCCTGGCCCTGGCCGCCCAGGCCCAGGCCGCCACCGTGACCGGCACCATCAGCTCGACCCTGACACTGACCGCCGCCTGCCAGGTCAACGGCAGCGGCGGCACCTCGGGGCTGAACTTCGGCAGCCTCAACTTCGGCACTCAGGACTCGCTGTTCACCACCGCCAATGGCCAGGTGCTCGGCGGCGGTGGCGGGGCCATGAGCATTCTCTGCTCGGCAGGCACGGTGCCGACGATCAAGGTGCGTGCCGGTACCCACGACTCGCAGTCCGCCGGCGGGACCCGGGCCCTGGCCGATGGCGCGGGCAATTTCGTGCCCTACGACTTCTACACCGACGCCGGGCACACTCAGCTGCTGGCGATCGACGGCACCATCACCCTGCCGACCAGCACCGGCGTGGCGCAGACCGTCAACCTGTACGGCCAGGCCCGCGGCAAGGCCGGCCTGCCGGCCGGGGTGTACACCGACACGGTGGCGGTCGAGCTGAGTTTCTGAGCCATGCCGGGCACGGCGCGGCTGCTGGCCGTCGGGCTGTGCCTGGCGCTGACCCAGGGTGCCCACGCGGTCACCACCAGCACCTTCCAGGTGACGGCGCAGATCGTCGCCGGCTGCCTGGTGGTCGGCGGCGTGACGGCCTATGGCGTGCTCGACTACGGCACCAGCTCGGCGCTGTCCACCGCCACCCTGAGCACCTCGCTCGGCGGCAGCACGGTGACCTTCCAGTGCACCCCCGGCGTGGCCCTGAGCATGAGCCTGGATGGCGGCCAGAACAGCACCAGCGGCACGCGCAACCTCAAGCGTTCGGGGGGCACGCAGCTGCTGGCCTACCAGCTGTACCGCGACGCCGCGTTCAGTCAGAGCCTGGGCATCGGCAGCAGCGTGGCGGTGAGCTACAGCGACCCGACGGCGATCAAGCTGCCGGTCTATGGCCGTACCACCCTGACCGGCACCCTGCCGGCCGGGACCTATACCGATGTCGTGCAAGTGACGGTGACCTGGTGACAGGCCACTGCGGATAACCGAGAAGGAGAGGGGCATGGGGGCAGGCGCGAAACGGGCGCGTGGGATCATCGGGCTGCTGCTGTTGGCCAGCTGCGCATCGGCCTTCGCGGCCACTTCGGTGCTGATCTGGCCGATCGACCCGGTGCTGGAGGCCGACCAGAAGGCCGGCGCACTGTGGCTGGAAAACCGTGGCTCGGCGCCGACCAGCCTGCAGGTGCGGGTGTTCGCCTGGCGCCAGGGCGAGTACCAGGAGCAGTTCCAGGCCCAGCGCGAGATCATCGGCAGCCCGCCGGTGGCCACTATCGCGCCGGGGCAGAAGCAGCTGATCCGCCTGACCCGCACCGGCAGCTCGCCGGCAGGGCAGGAGCAAGCCTACCGCATCATCATCGACGAGATCCCTTCGCCGCTGCCGGCCGATGCCGCCAGCGAAGGGCCAAAGGCGGCGATCCGCCTGCAGATGCGCTACTCGGTGCCGCTGTTCGTCTACGGCGAGGGGCTGTGGGGCAAGCCCGACCCTGAGGGCAAGCGCAGCGTCGAAGGCGTGGGCAAGCCGCAGTTGAGCTGGCGCGCGGTGACGGTGCAGGGCAAGCCCTATGTCGAGCTGCGCAACACGGGGCCGGTGCATGCGCGGCTGACCGACGTGGTGTTGCAGCAGGCCGGCCAGGACCGGCCGCTGGTCGAGGGGCTGCTCGGCTACGTGCTGCCTGGCGCCAGCATGCGCTGGCCGGCACCGGCCGCGCCGGGCGCCGCCAGCGTGCTCAAGGGGCGGGTCAACGGCCAGGAGGTGGCCCAGGCCATCAAACAGGGGCAATGAGCCGCGCTTGAACGGATCACAGGGGCCAGGGAGGACCCGGTAATGGTTGGAAGTCGTGTGTGAGCTGGGTGCGGGTGGCAACGCACCGATTGTGCCTGGGCCTGGCGGTGCTGGGGCCCGGCCTGGGCGTGGCCGACGACCTGCCGCCGCCGCCCTCGGAACAGGCCGCCATCGCCGACGCCACGCTGTACCTCGACCTGCAGGTGAACCAGGTGGCCAAGGCTGAGCTGGTGCCGGTGCAGCAGCGCGCCGGGCGCCTGTACCTGGCCAGCGAAGTGTTGCGCGAGGCGGGCATCAGGCTGCCGGGCGAACCCCAGGGCGAAGTGGCCCTGGACGAGATCCCCGGCCTGCACAGCGACTACGACAGCCAGAACCAGCGCCTGCTGCTGCAGGTGCCGCCGGCCTGGCTGCCCAACCAGCAGGTCGGCGAGCGCAACCTGTACCCGGCCAGCGACGCGCGCAGCAGCTTCGGTGCCTTGCTCAACTACGATGCCTACCTCAACGATACCGACGAGGGCGGCAGCTACCTGGCCGCCTGGAACGAGCTGCGCCTGTTCGACGACTGGGGTACCTTTTCCACCACCGGGCAGTGGCGCCAGTCGTTCAATGGCGCCCAGGCCCAGGGCCGCCAGGGTTTCCTGCGCTACGACACCACCTTCCGCTACACCGACGAGCAGCGCCTGCTCACCTATGAGGCCGGCGACCTGGTGACCGGTGCGCTGCCCTGGACCACCTCGGTGCGGGTGGGCGGCCTGCAACTGTCCCGCGACTTCGGCGCCCGTCCCGACCTGGTCACCTATCCGCTGCCGGCCTTTGCCGGCGAAGCCGCCGTGCCGACCTCGCTGGACCTGTTCATCAACGGCTACAAGAGCAGCAGCACCGAGCTGCAGCCGGGCCCCTATACCTTGACCAACGTGCCGTTCATCAACGGCGCTGGCGAGGCGGTGGTGGTGACCACCGACGCCCTCGGCCGCCAGGTGTCGACCACCTTGCCGTTCTATGTCACCAGCAGCCTGCTGGCCAAGGGGCTGTCGGACTTCTCGGTGGCTGCCGGCAGCCTGCGCCGCGACTATGCCGTGCGCGATTTCGCCTATGGCCCGGGCGTGGCCTCGGCGACCTTGCGCCACGGGGTGTCCGACTACTTCACCCTGGAAACCCATGCCGAGAGCGCCGAGTCGATGATGCTCGGCGGCCTGGGCGGCAACCTGCGCCTGGGCACCTTCGGCGTGCTCAACGCGGCGCTGACCCAGAGCCGTTTCGAAGGCGATACGGGTCAGCAGGTGGCGCTGGGCTACCAGTACAACAGCCGGCGCATCGGCTTCAACTACCAGCGCGTGCAGCGCCACGGCGACTACGCCGACCTGTCGCTGGTCGACAGCCCCTTCACCCGCCTGAGCCAGCGCAGCGAGCAGGCCACCCTGAGCCTCAACCTGGACCGCTATGGCAGCCTTGGTGCCGGCTATTTCGACGTGCGCGCCGGCGACGGCACGCGCACGCGGCTGATCAACCTGAGCTGGAGCAAGCCGCTGTGGCGCAACAGCAGCCTGTACCTGTCGGCCAACCGCGAGGTCGGTGACAGCCAGTGGGCGGTGCAGGCGCAGCTGGTGATCCCCTTCGACCTGCGCGGCACCCTGGCCTTCAGCGCCGAGCGCAGCAAGGACGGCCAGGACCTGCAGCGGGTCAACTACAGCCAGGCGGTGCCGGTGGGCGGCGGGGTGGGCTACAACCTGGGCTACGCCACCGGCGGCAACCGCGACGACTACCGCCAGGCCGACCTGACCTGGCGCCTGCAGTCGGTGCAGTTGCAGGTGGGCGCCTACGGCAGCGGCGGCGAGATGACCCGTTGGGCCGACGCCAGCGGCTCGCTGGTGTTGATGGACGCAGGCTTGTTCGCCGCCAACCGCATCGACGACGCTTTCGTGGTGGTCAGCACCAGCGGCTACGCTGACGTGCCGGTGCGCTACGAGAACCAGCAGATCGGCCGCACCGACCGCAACGGCCACCTGTTGGTGCCGTACAGCAGCGGCTACTACCGCGGCAAGTACGAGATCGACCCGATGGACCTGCCCGCCGATGTGCTGGCGCCGCAGGTGGAGCAGCGCGTGGCGGTACGCCGTGGCAGCGGCTATCTGCTGGAATTCCCGCTCAAGCGAGTGCTGGCGGCGAGCCTGGTGCTGGTCGATGCTGACCAGCAGGAACTCAAGCTGGGCAGCCGGGTACGCCATCAGGAAAGCGGCGGCGAGGCGGTGGTGGGGTGGGATGGGCTGGTCTACCTGGAGAACCTGGCGCCGCACAATCGCCTGCAGGTGGACAAGGCCGATGGCGGCCAGTGCCAGGTGGCGTTCGACCTGCCTGAAGGGCAGGGGCCGATCCCGCTGATCGGCCCGCTGGTGTGCCGATGAACCGGCTGGCCAGCGGTTGCCTGGCGGGGTTGCTGTCGCTGCCGGGGACCGCCTGGGCGCTGTGCTCGGCGGTGGCCACCGCGCCGGCGGCGTTCGGTTCGGTCAACTCGACGCTGGTGCGCACCACGGTACAGAGCGCCTCGAGCACCAACGCCGGCCTGCAATGTACCGGTTCGCTGTTGTCGTTGCTGGTCAGCAGCGACCATTTCTACGCCACCATCACCTCTTCCAGCAGCGGCCTGGTGGGGCCGACCGGCGATGTGATCCCCTATACGATCTACGCCAACAACACCACCAGTTACCCTATCAGCCGGGGCGTGCAGTTCGACTTTGCCCGCAATGGCATCATCGACGCACTGGGCCTGCTCAACGGCAGTACGCCCAGGACCGTGCCGCTGTACCTGAAGACCGTGGTCGGCGCCAACGTCGCCGCCGGCCTGTACCAGGAAACCCTGAACATCGCCTGGAGCTGGAACTACTGCTCGGGTATCGGTATCGGCAACATTTGCCTGGGGCGTGACATCGGCAGTGGTAACCAAACCCTGCTGGTCAGCCTTACGGTGACCAACGACTGCCAGATCACCACGCCCAACATCAGCTTCGCCAGCGCGCCGGTGGTGGCCGGGTTTGGCACGGTGAACCAGAGCGTGAGCGTGTCGTGCACCAAGGGCAGCAACTACACGGTAGGGCTGGATGACGGGCAGAACGTCTCGGGCGGGCGGCGGCGGATGAAGTCCAGCGCCAACAACTACCTGGCCTACGATATCTTCAAAAGCGCCGGCGTGGTGCGCTGGGGCTCGGTGGGCGCGGCGCGGCGTTCGAGCAGCGATGCCGAGGTGAACCCCGGGGCGGGGACCGGGACGGGGAGCCAGGTGTTCAACTACAACGCCAAGGTGTACACCGACCAGGCCACGCCGCCGGCGGCGACCTATACCGACAGTGTGATCCTGGATGTGCAGTTCTGAGTAGGCTTCCTCGCCTTCCACGGAACAGAACGTAACGGGGCAGCGTGGGAGCGGGCTTGCCCCGCGATGTGGTGTATGGCACCGGCTACGCCGGTGATCGCGGGGCAAGCCCGCTCCCACGCTGGTGATGTTCCAACATTGCTCTCTGTACGACAGCGCAGCCTGAAGGGCAGGGCGATTTCCGATAGGAGATCGCGTTGCTCAGCGCAAATCGTCGACCATCTTCAGCAACGTCTCCAGCACCGCCCCGGCCAACGCCTTCGAGCGCTCGCCCGACCAGCCGGTGCGCGGGTTCGGCGCATCGTCGTGGTCCTTGAACGGCATCTCCAGGGTCAGCGACAGGCAGTCATGGGCCTGGCCCACGGCATTGCAGGCCAGGGTCATGTTGGCCTGGCCCGGCTCGTCGCGGGTGTAGCCGTACTTGGTCTGGAAGTCCGGCGTCAGGCTGCACAGGGTGCTGCGGAACTGCTCTTCCAGTTTGGCGATGCGCGGCGTGTAGCCGGGGTTGCCCTCGCAGGCCGCGGTGAACACATGGGGGATCTCCTCGTCGCCATGGGCATCGATGAAGGCATCCACGCCATGCAGCTTCATCTGGCTCTGGGCGAAGAACACTTCGGGGCTCAGTTCAACGCTGGCGTCCTGCCAGGCGCGGTTCAGGTCCTTGCCCTTGAAGTTGGTGCGCAGGTGGCCAAGGAAGGCGCCGTCCGGGTTCATGTTGGGGATCAGGTACAGGTCGGCCTTGGCCAGCAGTTGCCGGATGACCGGGCCGTTGGCTTCGAGGGCGTCGATCACGCCTTCCATGAACCATTCGGCCATGTGCTCGCCCGGGTGCTGCTGGGCGATGATCCACAGCTTGCGCTTGCCGTCCGCGCCATTGCCCGCGCGCAGCAGCGGAATGTCGCGCCCCTGCACGCTGCGCCCGCTGGCCAGCAGTTCGACGCCCGGGATCTGCTTGGCGCGCTCGATCAGCTGGTTGTGACGGGCGCGCGGGTAGGGCTCGAAGTAGGCGAACCAGGCCTGCGCCTGTTCAGCCTTGAAGTCGAAGCTCAGGGCCTTGCCGTCGAACTGGCTGGGCACGCGGAACCAGGTCTGCTGGTCGTAGGAGGCCACGGCGTGGTAGCCGGTCCAGGCGTTCTTGTAGGAGGACTCGGCAGCGTTGTCCAGGCTGAAGCGATGGACCTGGCCCGGGGTCAGGCCGCTGGCCTTGAAGTGGAACCACTGGAAGTGGCCACTGTTGGTGTCCGGGCGGATGTTCAGGTGGACATGCGCAGGGTTGCTGGCGTCCAGGACCAGGATGTTGCCGGAGTCGAAATCGCAGTCAATGTGCAGCGGGGAGAGCGTCACGGTCATTGCCAGCCTCCTGTTGGCGTTGTTGTGGGAGGTACTCTACACCGCGAAAGGTGTTCAGGGTGTCACTTTGTTCGTGGCCTGTGAGTCGGTGGAGGGCTCAGGGGCGGTGCGGGATTCGCGGTCTATGGCTTCCGGCCATTGCACCCTGGGGGCTAATCGGCGAATGGGGGTGAGTTCGAAGTCATTGTCCCAATCGCGGGGTGGGCGAACAAAGGTGGGAAGTGCGTCTGGGCCCTGTTGCATGAACAGTCTGATGATCTCCCAGTATTGCTTGCCATCCTCAAGGTCATGACTGAAGAACAGGCGGTCGATTATTTCGTTGGTACCTGTCTTGCGTACGGCGATGACGATATTCTCAACGAGTCCGCCGTTGCCCATCGGGGCATAAAGGCTATAGACCTCGGCGATGAGGTCGCTCCAGTTATAAACGACAGGGCGTACCCCCCCAGTGCTTTTTGCTGAGTACCCGAACCCTGTCTTGTCTGTACTCGTAAAAATAAACTTTTTGTCGGAGCCGGTTAAAACGGATTGGCTCGTCGCGCGGTAGCTCAATGTCCAGGCGTACGAGAGGTATCGTTACCCAGTAGGCAGCGGTAATTATGGTTAGAATTATTGCGAAGTCTAATCCAATTTTCTCTCCTTCGATTAATGTGGTATGAACTAAGGTTAAGATTGGTAGTAAACCCAGCAGCATGGCGATGCTTCCACCGATGAGGCCGATGCCCCTGATTTTTAGTGTTGATCTTGGGATCTCTATATAAATATTATTTATTTTGTTTGGAGTGGGTGGTAGTAAGGTTGCGTTGAGTTTCTGTGTGGGCTCCTCATTGGGAGGAGGTAGGTCATACTTCCAGCCTAGAATACGCTCAGGTAAGTCGTCATTGGAGGTAGTCATTTGTGGGTTTCCAGGATTTCCAGATTTGCATAGGCCTCTGGGGAATTACGATCTGGCCAGTAAGTGACGTTTAAAGTTGCAGCCTGTATGCTGTGCCTGCCAAGGCTTGGGGTGAGTTCTATGTGGCCGGTTATGAACTCGGTGGTAGTGGAATCACCGGAGTGCAACACTGCGGATTTTTTGCTGGTGTTTTGGATGAGGGTATCTGCTCTGTAGTCTTTCACTTTGCGAGAGGGGCGCGACGACGGCTTTTTTTGCGAGGTTGGCAATGGATGTAAAACTGCATGGGATCCTGTGGCGATGATCTCGCCGCTCGTGTAGTTGGACGGAACCCCATCGCCATGTCGGTGAACGGTCAGGGACCAGTGATAGCTGTAGCTTGAAGCATTGATATTGGGCAGCAATATCTTGAATGTTAGTTTTTGCTCGGTGGCTGCCTGAGCAATCCATCCTATTTTAGCCGTGAGCGTGGGGTCGGCTCTTTGGGATTCGAATTTTACGCCCGCCTCAACACCCAATGTGGCGGCGTTTAACGCTGCAAAAGCGATGTCAGCATGCTCAGGGAACTCCCAGTGGATGGCAGGGGTTTCATTGGCTTTGCCGAAATAACACCGTCTTGCCCAACGCTCTAATGGGGTTGATTCTTTGCCCTCTGCCCACTTTTTAGTGCTGTAAGCACCTATTGCAAGGGTGATTGCTATACCTAGTGGGCCAAATAGTGCTGGGCTGAAAACTGCATAAATAGCATAGATTGTTCCGGCTAATGATATAAATGCCGTCGCACTATAAGCATTCCGAGCGGTTGTATCCCCATTCGCCCATGTTCGCCTTGAGGCAAACACTGCCTGTGCCGTATCGTAAATTCCGGCCACGGCTCCCATGACGGCACCTACCCTGACCGTTGCCCGCCCCATTTCTATGACAGTGGCCATCCGGGCCGTCCCCGCAGGTGTCATGGGTATCCTGGTGTTGATCTGCGTGGCGCCGGTCCTGATGATTAAACCCAGTGCCTCGATCCCTCCGCCAAGAATCGCCAGCTTGGACCCATGCAACGCCATCACCGCTTCCCTGGATTTCTCGCCGATCTCGATTTCCGCTTTTTCCAGATTCTTCGCCAGGCTATCGTGGGTCAGGTACAAGCCGCCCAGGGCCAGCAGGAGCTCCCAGCTGCCGGCCACGCCGCGCAAGCCGGTGAAGCTGGTGTGCACCAGCTGCGCCGCCTGCTTCGCGGTGATGCGCATACCGTGGAGCAGTTGGCGGGCGTTGGCGTCGAGGGTTCCTGCGGCGACCGAGAGGTTGACCAGGCTGATCTGCGCGGCGTCGCTGAGCTGGTTGACGCGCAGACCGGCTTCCTGGGCCAGGCGCTCCTGCAGCACGTCGGCGGTGCCCTCGACCCAGACGCTGACGGTGACGACGCTGTGCGCCAGCTTCGGGTCGAGCACTGCCAGGCTCAGCAGCCCGTGCTGGATGACCGGCCGCACCCAGCGCCTGGACGCGCTCACCTCGGCATCGAATTCGCGCAGGCCCAGGAGCATGCGCTCGCGGGCCTTGGCGGTCTGCGCGCTGGCCTTGTGCTGCAGTTCGCGCAGGTGGGCGCTCTGCAGGGCGTAGTACTCGCTGAGCTTCATCTGCACCTGTAGCTCGATCAGTTGCACGCCGTTGTACAGCCACTGGCTGGCGCTGTTCAGGCGCATCACGGCGCGCTGCACGCCGGGCGGCAGCAGGGGCTTCAGGCGCAGGCTGGCGCCATTGATCGCGCCTTGCGTCTCGGCGATGGCCTGGCGCAGGGTGTCACGCAGGTTCAAGCCGGCATCGTCACTGGCGATGACCTTGCTCAGCGCCCCATAGAGCTTCTCGCTGTCGCCCCAGTCGGTGGGGTCGGTGGTGGAGAAACTGGGCAGCAGCGCGGCGAGCACGGCCCGGTCGCGCAGGAGCACGGCGCGGTAGGGCGGGCTGTTGGGATCCTGCAGCCAGCGCTGCCACAGCGCCGCGCTGCTGCCCGGGTCAGGGGCGCGGGCTTCGCCGTCCGCGTCGGGGGCCTCGGTGACGCCGCCGGCCAGGCACAGGGCCATGGTCTTGCTGTAGGCGATGCCGGACTCGCGGTCGTCGCCGTCGTAGTCGTGTTCCTCGATGGCGTGGAACAGGCTGCTGTCGCAGAGCTGGGTGTAGGCCTGGGTATTCAGGTCGATGTAGCGCTGGTACTCGGCTTCCTGGCGCTCGTACTCGGCTTGAAAACCCGCGCGCAGGGGCTCGTGGTAGCGCTCCTCGAGCCGGGCGACGCCGTCCCGGGCGCGCCGTTCGACCTCGCGCTGGCGCTCCACCTGCGGGTCGACGAACACCGGCGGGCCATCGCCGCTGTGGGGCTCGAAGGACGGGGTCCGCTGCTCGGCCCAGGGCCATTGCATGGCGCGCAGGGTCAGCAGGATCTGCGAGGTCTGCAGCTGATAGGCGCGCAGCGGGTCCTCGCGCCATTGCTGGCGTCGGGCGATCCAGTTGAGGCGCTGGTGGTTGTACTCCTGGACCAGGCCGACGGTGTCGTCGAGCACCAGGGCGAGCACGCCGTGTTCGAGCTGGTGGCGGGCAATGGCGTTGATCAGGTAGCCGCGGGTGGCGGTCTGGCGCAGGAGGCGGCTGTGAAAGCCATGGACACTGTCGAAGGCGCCGGGCAGTTGCTGGTTGTACTCGAAGACCTGGCGGTCCACCTGCAGCTCGCTGAGGGTCATGGCCATGCCCACCTGGGCGGGGGCGCTGCGGGCGAGGGCGAGGTCCAGCACTTGGAAGCGCTCGGGCGGGGTCTTGGCGTTGCGGTAGGCATTGAGCACGCTGGGCGGCCAGGCGTCGCTGCTGAAGGCGATCCAGGCAGTGGAGAAGGCCTCGGTGTCGACGGTGAGGAAGGAAGAGGGGATGTCGTGGTTTTCGCCCAGGCACTGGCGGGCGAGCAGGCGCGGCGGCGCGGGTGGCGGCTCGAGGGGGTTGAAGCGGCGCAGGTGGGCCTCGTCGGTGACTTCGTAGGCGTACCAGATGCGCTGGTCGAGCAGGACATACAGGTAGCCGGTGCGCAGGGTGCGCAGCCCCATGCGGGTGGCGACCTGGTCACCGCCGGCCAAGGGGTAGCGGTAGGCCGGGCGCAGGTCCGGGACCAGGGCGCGACGCAGGGGCAGGATGGGCAGGCCCTTGCGTTCGCAGGCCTGGCACTGGTCGTGGGGCAGGACGGATTCGGCGATGACGTGGGCGATTCGCTTGCTGAGGGTCATGGGCGTACCCCCTTTGAGTATCGTTGGGGCAGCATGAGTCGCTGGCGCGGATAGCAGGAAGGCGCAATCTCGCAGTTGGTTGTAGCGATGAAGGGGTTTGACCTGTAGCGCAGGTCGGAATGGTTAAGCATGGCGGTCCCTGTCCATTGTTGTCGGGCGCCTCAATGTGGAGAAGCGCGCTCGATGCGTGGCACAAGGCTAGGACCATAGGGGGCGTGCGGGAGGAAGTCTTGCCAACGGCTTCCTACATTGCTGTAGGAAAGTTCTCTTTGAAGGGCTGTTATGACTTCAAACCACCGGCTAGAGCGGTCGGGGCAGGAATTTTCGGGGGGCTGCGCCCCGGGTTCAGGTCAGCAGTCCCAAAGCCACGAGGGCGGCAACACCAAGCCCGACGGCAATCGAGCAGCCACCCAGCGACAGCGCCGCACGCCCTTGCCGGTACCAGCCGTCATGGCCGAGCTGTCGCGCCGGGGCGAGCAGGCTGCGCCAGCGCAGTTCGGTTTCGTGGAAGGCACGCAGGTGGTCGGGGTCGGCATCCAGCCAGCGGCGGAAGTCGATGCGTTCGCTGGCGGTCACCTGCGGGCTCTGCAGGCGCACGTACCATTGGCCGGCGATGCTGGCCAGCGCGTCGCCGGGGGCGCGGGCGGTCTGCAGGGCCTGGTTCATGTGGCGCTCGATGCTGATCAGCGGCAGGTCCAGGCGTTCGGCGATGGCGGCGAAGCCCTGTTGGTCGAGGCGGTTGAGCAGGAAGACTTGCTGGACCCGGCGCGGCAGGCGCTTGAGCGCGTGCAGCAGCGCGTCTTCGCCATGCTGTTCGGCGGTGTGCGGGTCATGCTCGAGGGGCAGCAGCAGGCGGGTCATGGACAGCTCCTTGCTCATGAAGGAAAGGGGTGGGGGCGTCTTCCTTGACGCGAAACCAGCTTAGGCTAAACGAGATTGATTCTCAAGTGCTGATTCCGCAAAGATTTGTAATGAGCGTTCACGTCCTGACACAGTTTTGCTATCATCGCCGCCATCAACGATCTTCATTAGCCTGAAGAGCCAAAAAAAATGACCCGGCAAAAAGCCGGGTCAAAAACCGTGATTAGCCTGATGAGGAGATAATCTGAGCGTCCGACCTGAGGACGTTGCAGGTTATCCAGCGGGTCTCGCGACCTGCTGAGTGCAATAATAATCGTTATCATTTGCCAGTCAAATGATTTTTCCGCGATTTGCAAAAAATTATCTAACTGACGCACGCCTCGTCCCCGGCAATCGGGGCTTTTGCCGTTCGTCGGCCATCACGTTCTCCCTTCAGATCGATGCCTTTTCCGTGGCGTGGCACTGCTCCAGCAGGGCCCGGGCCATGTTGACCATGTGCATCAGCGCAAACACCACTTCCCGCGTCGTGCCCTGCAGATGATTGCCGGTTTCCTGTGCCGTGGCCGACGCGCAGCGCAGCAGGGCCATGGCATGGTCGCAGGCCTGGGCGTTGCTGACGCCATCGCGCAGGGTCCATAGAGAACGCTCCAGGTCGCGGGGCGTGGGGGTGGGGTTGAGGTAGAAATCGAGGGCGCGGCGGGCTGCTTCTTCGTCGAGATCTGTTTCTTCTTTTGTCGAGTTGCTCATGACTGCTCCTGTGAAATCCCTTCGAGGACAATGAGCGTTGATGTTAGGTCAATTTGTATTATTTTTGAGTTCTGAGATAATTCAGGATGTGTATTGATGCCGTTCATCCAGTCCGTATCGTTCACAGCCATGGAAAACTGGATCGAATTTCTCTCGCGCTACCAGCGCGAGCACAACCTCAAGCAGCATCAACTGGCCGAACGCCTGGGCATGACCCAAGGCGGTGTCGGCCATTGGCTGCGTGGCACGCGCAGACCCACCCTGGTGACAGTCAACGAGAAGCTGGAAAAGCTCGGGCTGGTGTGCCTCGAAGCGCGGGTGATGGTGGTCGAGCGTGACACCACGGTTCGCGAGACCAGAGGTGTCTATGCCGTAGAGCGGCCGCAATCGGTCAATGCCTTGCGCCATGCCAGTTTTCGCTTTCCAGTGCTGGGCTGGGCCGATCTGGACGGGCCTTTGCCGCAATCCAGTGAAATTCACGAGTTGACCGATTACATGCCTGCGGGCAACGCGTTCTGGTTGCCGGTCGAGAACGATTCGATGAATGCCGCCAGTGGCAGGAGCGTGCCGCAGGGGATGCGGGTGCTGGTGGATGCCGGGGTCGAGGTGACGCCGGGCAGGCTGGTGGTGGCTCGGCAGCCCGGTAAGCCGGCGGTGTTGCGTGAGTTGATCGAGGAGGGTGGGCAGCGGATGCTCAGGCCGCTCAATACCTTGTATCCGACGGTGTTGTGCGAGGAGGGGTGCGAGTTCCTTGGTGTTGTGGTGCGGATGCACGGGGTGCTCTAGATCGCCGGGGCTGCTGTGCAGCCCTTTCGCGGCACAAGGCCGCTCCTACAGGAAACCGAGCTTCCCTGTAGGAGCGGCCTTGTGCCGCGAAAGGGGCGCAAAGCGCCCCTATCTCAACCTTGAAAGCTCGTTATGCCTCCAGCTCGACCAGCACTGTCCCTTCGCTAACCATATCCCCCTCCTGGCAGAACAGTGCCTTCACCGTCCCGGAGTGGGGCGCCCGAATGCTGTGCTCCATCTTCATCGCCTCCAGCACCACCAGCGCGGTACCGGCCTCGACCACCTGCTCCGGCTCCACCAGCACTCGCACGATGCTGCCATTCATGGGCGCGCCCAGCCCGCCCTGATGGCTGTGGCTGGCTTCCGCCGCTGCAATCGGGTCATGGACGCTGATGGCGTGCAACTCGCCGGCCCACTGCAGGTATAACGTGCCACCTCGACGCACCGCCAGATGCCGACGGCGCAGGCCGTCCTGGTCATGACACAGCTGCTCCCCCTCCAGCCGATAGGTCGAAGGCGCGATGCGCTCCAATGCCACCGCCTGTTCATGCCCTTCGCACTGCAAGTGCAGGCTGCTGCGCGCCGGCAAGCCCAGGCGCAGGCCGTCGCGGGCCGCCCACGGTGAAGCGCGGTCGTCCTGGCGCTGCAGTGCAGGCTCGCCTTGCAGCCACGCCTCGGCAGCAGCCTCCCAGAACTGCGCCGGCAGCGCCTGCGGCGCCGGCAGCAACACGTCCTGGTGACGCGGAATGAATCCGGTGTCCAGCTCCGCCTCGGCAAACGCCGGGTGCGCAAGGATGCGGCGCAGGAAGGCGATATTGGTCTTCACCCCGCCAATGGCGAACTCATCGAGCATCGCCAGCAAGCGCAGGCGCGCCTGCTCGCGGTCCTGCCCCCAGGCAATCAGCTTGCCCAGCATCGGGTCATAGAACGGCGACACCACGTCGCCTTCGCTGACGCCGCTGTCCACCCGACGGCCTTCGCCCGGCGCCGACTCGCGGTACAGCGCCAGGGTGCCGGTGGCCGGCAGGAACTCGTTGGCCGGATCCTCCGCATACAGCCGCACCTCGATGGCATGGCCGATCAGCGGCACCTGCTCCTGGGTGATCGGCAGCGACTCGCCGCAGGCCACGCGGATCTGCCAGGCCACCAGGTCGAGCCCGGTGATGGCCTCGGTGACCGGGTGCTCCACCTGCAGGCGGGTGTTCATTTCCATGAAGAAGAACTCGCCACGGGCATCGAGCAGGAACTCGACGGTGCCGGCGCCCACGTAGCCGATGGCCTGGGCGGCGCGCACCGCGGCCTCGCCCATGGCCTTGCGCAGCTCGGGAGAGAGGCCCGGTGCCGGGGCTTCCTCGACCACCTTCTGGTGGCGACGCTGGATCGAGCAGTCACGCTCGTTGAGGTACAGGCAGTTGCCGTGCTGGTCGGCGAACACCTGGATCTCCACATGACGCGGCTTGAGCACGTACTTCTCGACCAGCATCCGCGCATCGCCGAACGACGACTGCGCCTCGCGCTGCGCCGAGGCCAGGGCGTCGGCCAGCTGGCTCTCGTCCTCGACCACCTTCATGCCCTTGCCGCCACCCCCGGCGCTGGCCTTGAGCAGCACCGGGTAGCCGATGCGCTCGGCGGCGGCGCGGAAGGTCTCCAGGTCCTGAGCCTCGCCGTGGTAGCCCGGCACCAGCGGCACGCCGGCGGACTCCATCAGAGCCTTGGCCGCCGACTTGCTGCCCATGGCATCGATGGCGCTGGCCGGTGGGCCGAGGAAGATCAGCCCGGCCTGTTCGATGGCGCGGGCAAAACCGGCGTTCTCCGACAGGAAACCATAGCCCGGGTGGATCGCCTGGGCGCCGCTGGCCTTGGCGGCGGCGAGCAGCTTGTCGATCACCAGGTAGCTTTCGGCGGCCTTGGTGCCACCGAGATCGACACGGATATCGGCCTCGCGGCTGTGGCGCGCGTCGCGGTCGGTGGCGCTGTGCACGGCCACGGTGGTCAGGCCCATGGCCTTGGCGGTGCGCATCACCCGGCAGGCGATCTCGCCGCGGTTGGCGACCAGCAGGGTGGTCAGCGTGGGTCGGCTCATGGGCGCGGCTCCTTGTTGTCTTGCCAGGCGGGGCGGCGTTTTTCCAGGAAGGCGCGCAGGCCCTCCTGGCCTTCGGCGCTGACGCGGATGCGGGCAATGGTGTTCTCGCAGTAGCGGCGCAGGGCCGGGCTCAGCTCGCCGGCGTCCACCTCGCGCAGCAGGTCCTTGGTGGCGCGCAGCGCCTGCGGGCTGTTGTGCAGCAGGTTGTCGACCCAGGCTTCGACCTGGGCGTCCAGCTCGCTGGCCGGGTACACCTCGGCCAGCAGGCCCAGCTCACGGGCGCGCACGCCGCTGAAACGCTCGGCGGTGAGGGCGTAGCGGCGGGCAGCGCGCTCGCCGATGGCCTTGACCACGAACGGGCTGATCACCGCCGGGGCCAGGCCGATGCGCACTTCCGACAGGCACAGCTGCGCGTCCTCGGCGCCGATGGCCATGTCGCAGCAGCTGATCAGCCCCAGCGCGCCGCCGAAAGCGGCGCCTTGCACCACGGCCAGGGTCGGCACCTTGAGCCGGTGCAGGGCGTACATCAGTTCGCCCAGTTCGTGGGCGTCGTCGAGGTTGGTGTTGAAGTCCAGCTGCGCCGACTGCTGCATCCAGGCAAGGTCCGCGCCGGCGCTGAAGTGCCGGCCACGGCCGCGCAGCACCACGAAGCGCAGGCTGGCGTCCTCGGCCAGGCGGTCGAGGGCGACGATCAGTTCGCGGATCATCTGCGCGTTGAAGGCGTTGTTCTTGTCTTCCCGGCTCAGCCACAGGGTGGCGAAGCCGCGAGGGTCCTTGACCAGTTCAAGGGTGGCGAATTCGCTCATGGGTCACATCCGGAAAATGCCGAAGCGGCTCTGTTCGATCGGGGCGTTCAGCGCGGCGGACAACGCCAGGCCGAGCACATCGCGGGTCTGCGCCGGGTCGATGACGCCGTCGTCCCACAGCCGGGCGCTGGAGTAGTAGGGGTGGCCCTGGCGCTCGTACTGGTCGAGGATCGGCTGCTTGAGCTTCTTCTCGTCTTCGCTGCTGAACACTTCGCCACTGCGCTCGCTCTGCTCGCGCTTGACCTGGGCCAGCACGCCGGCCGCCTGTTCGGCGCCCATCACGCCGATGCGGGCGTTGGGCCACATCCACAGGAAGCGCGGGTCGTAGGCGCGGCCGCACATGCCGTAGTTGCCGGCGCCAAAGCTGCCGCCGATGATCACCGTGAACTTCGGCACCTGGGCGCAGGCCACTGCGGTCACCAGCTTGGCGCCGTGCTTGGCGATGCCACCTTCCTCGTACTTCTTGCCGACCATGAAGCCGGTGATGTTCTGCAGGAACAGCAGCGGGATGCCGCGCTGGCAGGCCAGCTCGATGAAGTGCGCGCCTTTTTGCGCAGCTTCGGCGAAGAGGATGCCGTTGTTGGCCAGGATCGCCACCGGGTAGCCGTGCAGGTGGGCGAAGCCGCACACCAGGGTGGTGCCGAACAGCGCCTTGAACTCATCGAACACCGAGCCGTCGACCAGGCGGGCGATCACCTCGCGCACATCGAACGGCTGCTTGGCGTCGGCCGGGACCACGCCGTACAGCTCTTCGGCGTCGTACAGAGGCGCGATCGGCGCCTGGCACTGCAGCTTGCCCTGCTTGTGCCAGTTGAGGTTGGCGACGCTGCGCCGGGCGATGGCCAGGGCGTGCTCGTCGTTGTCGGCGTAATGGTCGGCCACGCCGCTGGTGCGGCAGTGCACGTCCGCGCCGCCGAGGTCCTCGGCGCTGACCACTTCACCGGTCGCGGCTTTCACCAGCGGTGGGCCGGCGAGGAAGATGGTCGCCTGCTGGCGCACCATGATCGCTTCGTCAGCCATGGCCGGCACATAGGCGCCGCCTGCGGTGCACGAGCCCATCACCACGGCGATCTGCGGGATGCCCAGGGCGCTCATGTTGGCCTGGTTGAAGAAGATCCGCCCGAAGTGCTCGCGGTCGGGGAATACCTCGTCCTGGCGCGGCAGGTTGGCGCCGCCGGAGTCCACCAGGTAGATGCACGGCAGGCGGTTCTGCAGGGCGATGGTCTGGGCGCGCAGGTGCTTCTTCACCGTCAGCGGGTAGTAGGAGCCGCCTTTGACCGTGGCGTCGTTGGCCACGATCATGCACTCCACGCCTTCGACACGGCCGATGCCGGCGATCACGCCGGCGGCCGGCACGTCTTCGCCGTAGACTTCATGGGCGGCCAGCTGGCCGATCTCGAGAAACGCCGAGCCCGGGTCGAGCAGGCGGTCGATACGCTCGCGGGGCAGCAGCTTGCCGCGCGAGGTGTGCCGCTCCTGGGCTTTCGGCCCGCCGCCCTGGCTGACCTGGGCGAGCAGGCCGCGCAGGGCCTGGACCTGTTCGAGCATGGCCGCGCTGTTGCAGGCGAATTCCGCCGAGCGCGGGTTGATCTGGGTATGCAAGGTAGCCATGTGCGCCCGTTCCTTGTGCTCAGCGGGTTTCGTTGAACAGTTCGCGGCCGATCAGCATCCGGCGGATCTCGCTGGTGCCGGCGCCGATTTCGTACAGCTTGGCGTCGCGCAGCAGGCGGCCGGCCGGGAACTCGTTGATGTAGCCGTTGCCGCCGAGGATCTGGATCGCCTCCAGGGCCATCTGCGTGGCGCGCTCGGCGGTGTACAGGATCACCCCGGCGGCGTCCTTGCGGGTGGTTTCGCTGCGGTCGCAAGCCTGGGCCACGGCGTACAGGTAGGCGCGGCTGGCGTTGAGCTGGGTGTACATGTCGGCGATCTTGCCCTGGATCAGTTGGAACTCGCCGATGCTCTGGCCGAATTGCTTGCGGTCGTGGATGTACGGGACGACCAGGTCCATGCAGCTCTGCATGATGCCGGTGGGGCCGCCGGCGAGCACCACGCGCTCGTAGTCCAGGCCGCTCATCAGCACGCGCACGCCGCCGTTGAGCTGGCCGAGGATGTTCTCCTCCGGCACTTCGACGTCGTCGAAGAACAGTTCACAGGTGTTGGAACCGCGCATGCCGAGCTTGTCGAACTTGTTGCTGCGGGTGAAGCCTTTCCAGTCGCGCTCGACGATGAACGCGGTGATGCCGTGGGGGCCCTTGTCCAGGTCGGTCTTGGCGTAGATCACGTAGGTGTTGGCGTCGGGGCCGTTGGTGATCCAGGTCTTGCTGCCGTTGAGCACGTAGCGGTCGCCGCGTTTTTCGGCGCGCAGCTTCATCGACACCACGTCGGAGCCGGCGTTGGGCTCGCTCATGGCCAGGGCGCCGATGTGCTCGCCGCTGATCAGCTTGGGCAGGTACTTGAGCTTCTGCTCGTGGGTGCCGTTGCGGTTGATCTGGTTGACGCACAGGTTGGAGTGGGCGCCGTACGACAGGGCCACCGAGGCCGAGGCGCGGCTGATCTCTTCCATCGACACCACGTGGGCCAGGTAGCCCAGGCCGGCGCCGCCGTATTCTTCCGGCACGGTGATGCCCAAGAGGCCCATGTCGCCGAACTTGCGCCACATGTCGGCGGGGAACAGGTTGTCGTGGTCGATCTGCGCGGCGCGCGGCGCCAGCTCGGCGGCGACGAAGGTGCGCACCTGGTCGCGGAGCATGTCGATGGTCTCGCCCAGGGCGAAGTTCAGGCTGGGGTAATGCATGTGCGGGCACCTTCTTGTTCTTGAAATGGGAGCGGTTGCTGCGGCGTTGTGGGAGCGGGCTTGCCCCGCGATGCCCGTCAGAACGGCCAGCGGTATTGCCTGGTCCGGCCTCATCGCGGGGCAAGCCCGCTCCCACAACGCCGTCATGTCTGCGGTTGACGTTAACGTAAACCTGCCTTCCAGGACTGTCAATCGGAACATCACCTTTACGTAAACGTAAATCTGCGCCAGAGTAATTGCCGCCTGCTTCAGTCATGCCCAGAACAACCACAAGAAGGGACAACCATGCCTCAACCAAGCTACACGCGCGGCCGTCAAGACAAATCATTGCTCACCCTGACCATCGGCCAGGCCTTCGATGCCACCGTCGCCCGCCACGGCGAGCGCGAGGCGCTGGTGGTGCGCCACCAGGGAGTGCGCTACAGCTGGCGCGAGCTGGCCGCCGAGGTCGACGTGCATGCCCGGGCCTTGATGGCGCTGGGCGTGGAGGTCGGCGAGCGGGTCGGCATCTGGGCGCCCAACTGCGCCCAGTGGTGCATCCTGCAACTGGCCACGGCCAAGGTCGGCGGGATCCTGGTCAATATCAACCCGGCCTATCGGGTGGGTGAGCTTGAATACGTGCTGCGCCAGTCCGGCTGCCGCTGGCTGGTGTGCGCCGATGCCTTCAAGACCTCCGACTACCACGCGATGGTGCAGGAATTGGTACCTGAGCTGGCGGTCCATGCCTTGGGCGAGCTGGCCAGTGAGCGCCTGCCCGAGCTGCGCGGGGTGATCAGCCTGGCCGTCGAGCCGCCCACGGGCTTCCTGCCCTGGACCGCGCTGGCCGGGCGGGCAGGGCAGGTGCAGCTCACCGCCTACGAGGCCCGGCAACAGGGCCTGCAGTTCGACCAGCCGGTGAACATCCAGTACACCTCCGGCACCACCGGCGCCCCCAAGGGCGCGACCCTGAGCCACTACAACCTGCTCAACAACGGCTACATGGTCGGCGAGAGCCTGGGCCTGACCGAGCACGACCGCATGGTGATCCCGGTGCCGCTGTACCACTGTTTCGGCATGGTCATGGGCAACCTCGGTTGCATCACCCATGGCAGCACCCTGATCTACCCCAACGACGCCTTCGACGCCGAACTCACCCTGCGCGCCGTGGCCGAGGAGCGGGCCAGCATCCTCTATGGCGTGCCGACCATGTTCATCGCCATGCTCGACCACCCCAGCCGCGCCGCGCTGGACCTGTCCAGCCTGCGCAGCGGCATCATGGCCGGCGCCACCTGCCCGATCGAGGTGATGCGCAAGGTCATCGAGCAGATGCACATGGCCGAGGTGCAGATCGCCTATGGCATGACCGAGACCAGCCCGGTGTCGCTGCAGACCGGACCCGACGACGGCCTGGAGCTTCGCGTGACCACCGTGGGCCGCACCCAGCCGCAGCTGGAGACCAAGCTGGTGGACGCCGACGGGCGCATCGTTGCCCGGGGCGAGATCGGCGAATTGTGCACCCGGGGCTACAGCGTGATGCTCGGTTACTGGGACAACCTGCAGGCCACCCATGACGCCATCGATCCAGCCGGCTGGATGCACACCGGCGACCTGGCGGTGATGGACGACGAGGGTTACGTGCGCATCGTCGGGCGCAACAAGGACATGATCATTCGCGGTGGCGAGAACATCTATCCGCGCGAGCTTGAGGAGTTCTTCCACACCCACCCGGCGGTGGCCGAGGCGCAGGTGGTGGGGATTCCGTGCAGCAAGTATGGCGAGGAGGTGGTGGCGTGGATTCGCCTGCACCCCGGGCACAGTGCCAGTGCCGAGGAACTGCAGCTGTGGTGCAAGGCGCGGTTGGCACACTTCAAGACACCGCGGCATTTCCGCTTCGTCGATGAGTTTCCGATGACGGTGACGGGGAAGGTGCAGAAGTTCCGGATGCGCGAGATCAGCGTGGAGGAGCTGGGGGGCTAGGTATCGCCTTGAAGACCAGGTCAACCAGTTCGGCAAAGGTGGTGTAGGTCTGGACTTGATCGGGGATGAAGATGCCGAATGTCTCCTCCACGATGGCTTGCAGCTCCACCACGTCGAAACTGTCGGCGCCCAGTTCGTCCATGGCGATGTTCGGCCGGATCCGGTGCAAGCTCTGTTCAAGGAAGCAGGCGAGGATCCATTGCAGATGGAAGGCGATGTAGAGGCGCGAGCGCATGCCGGAGGTGACCGTCAGAGGGCGGTGCTTCTCTTTACGTGGCTTTATGAGCGGGCGCCACTGGCAGAAATGCCAGGTGCATCGGGCGCAGCTTTGTGCTGTCAGGACCGGCCTCATCGCGGGGCAAGCCCGCTCCCACGCAGGCGACACGGCACTTGTGGGAGCGGGCTTGCCGGTTCAGGCGGTCAACATTCCACAACCTTGTCTATCCTCTACCTTTCACCGGCGGCTCCTCGCTCGGCGGGTCGCCCACGGTCGGCGGCACGGTCGGCTTGATCGGCAGCTCGTCCGGATCCTCCTCGGGCACCGGCGGCGGCAAGGTCGGGTCGTCGATGTTCGGGTCGGGTGTCTCCGGTGGAATGGGAATGTTCATGGGCCTGGCCTCGCGGGATGAATGAAGAGGTGTCGCAGGCTTTGACCCAGGCCTGCGCCCGACGCTCATTTTTTTTGAACCCCCGCGCGCCAACACGGCTCTGAACCCTTACCGCCACCAGCCCAGGGGAGCAGGTCGATGTCTGGTAAAGAGCCGTTCGAAAGCGTGCCCATGGCCAACGATCACCCGGACCAGGCCATCAGCCTGTCCCAGGCGCTGCTGGCGCCGCGCATCGTGATCGAGGACGCAAGCCCGGTACTCGACGGTGGCACCTTCGCCGCCAAGGCGGTGCGCGGGCACAAGGTCGAGGTGACGGCCAAGGTCTACAGCGATGGCCACGACCGCCTGGCGGTGAGCCTGAACTGGCGCCAGGCCCACAGTCGGCGCTGGCACTGCGTGGCGATGCACTCGCCGGGTAACGACCTGTGGCTGGCAGACTTCACCCCCACCGAGCTGGGCTTGCACCTGTTCAGCATCGAGGCCTGGATCGACCCTTTCGCCACCTACTGCCACGACCTGGAGAAGAAGTACGCCGCCGGTGTGGATGTGAAGCTCGAACTGGAGGAGGGCCGGCTGCTGCTGGGCCAGGGCATCGAGCGCAGCGACGGGTTGCTGCGCGAGCAGCTTGAGACCTTGCAACAGCGCCTGCCGGATTTGCCGGTGGATGACCAGGTGATGTTGCTGTTGCACCCCGACGCGGCCCAGCTGATGGCCGAGGCCGAGCACCGCAGCTACCTCACCCGCAGCCGCGAGTTTCCCCTGGATGTGGACCGCGAGGCGGCGCTGTTCGCCAGCTGGTACGAACTGTTCCCGCGCTCGATCACCGACGATGCCGAACGCCACGGTACCTTCGACGATGTGCACCAGCGCCTGCCGATGATCCGCGACATGGGCTTCGACGTACTGTACTTCCCGCCGATCCACCCCATCGGCATGAAGCACCGCAAGGGCCGCAACAACGCCTTGCAGGCCGAGCCCGGCGACCCCGGCAGTCCCTACGCCATCGGCAGCCCGGAGGGCGGGCACGATGCCATCCACCCACAGCTGGGCAGTCGCGAGGACTTCCGCCGGCTGGTCGCCGCCGCCGCCGAGCATGGCCTGGAGATCGCCCTGGATTTCGCCATCCAGTGCTCCCAGGACCACCCCTGGCTCACGGAGCACCCCGGCTGGTTCAGTTGGCGCCCCGACGGCAGCATCCGTTACGCCGAGAACCCGCCGAAGAAGTACCAGGACATCGTCAACGTCGACTTCTACGCCCCCGAATCGGTGCCGAGCCTGTGGCTGGCCTTGCGCGACGTGGTGGTCGGCTGGGTGGAGGAGGGCGTGAAGACCTTTCGCGTCGACAACCCGCACACCAAGCCGCTGCCGTTCTGGCAATGGCTGATCGCCAATGTGCGCAGTCAGCACCCCGAGGTGATCTTCCTCGCCGAGGCCTTCACCCGCCCGGCGATGATGGCGCGCCTGGGCAAGGTCGGTTATGCGCAGAGCTACACCTATTTCACCTGGCGCAACAGCAAGCAGGAACTGCGCGAGTACTTCGAGCAGCTCAACCAGCCGCCGTGGAGCCAATGCTACCGGCCCAACTTCTTCGTCAACACGCCGGACATCAACCCATTCTTCCTGCAGACCTCGGGCCGTCCCGGCTTTCTCATCCGCGCCGCGCTGGCGACCATGGGCTCGGGCTTGTGGGGCATGTACTCGGGCTTCGAGCTGTGCGAGGGCACGCCGCTGCCGGGCAAGGAGGAGTATCTGGATTCGGAGAAGTACGAGATCCGCCCGCGCGACTTCACCCAGCCCGGCAACATCGTCGCCGAGATCGCCCAGCTCAACCGCATCCGCCGGCAGAACCGCGCCCTGCAGACTCACCTGGGGGTGGTGTTCCTCAACTGCTGGAACGATCAGATCCTGTATTTCGCCAAGCGCACGCCAGAGCGTGACAACGTGATCCTGGTGGCCATCAGTCTCGACCCGTACAACGCCCAGGAGGCCAGCTTCGAGCTGCCGCTGTGGGAGCTGGGGCTGGACGACAACGCCGACACCCAGGGCGAGGACCTGATGAATGGCCACCGCTGGACCTGGCATGGCAAGACCCAGTGGATGCGCATCGAACCGTGGCACCAGCCGTTTGGTATCTGGCGCATCGAAAGGGCCCAGTGATGGCCTTGCGCGATCCCTGTGGGAGCGGGTTCACCCGCGAACACCGGCAAAGCCGGTGCCATGCACCGCGGTGTCTGTTTCGCGGGTGAACCCGCTCCCACAGGGATCGTGCAAGGCCGAGCAAGCAAATCTGCAATTGAAAGGAGTCGCACATGGCCAAGCGTTCCCGCCCGGCAGCCTTCATCGACGATCCGCTGTGGTACAAGGACGCGGTGATCTACCAGTTGCACGTGAAATCGTTCTTCGATTCGAACAACGACGGCATCGGCGATTTCGCAGGGCTCATCGGCAAGCTCGACTACATCGCCGAACTTGGCGTCAACACCCTCTGGCTGCTGCCGTTCTACCCTTCGCCCCGGCGCGACGACGGCTACGACATCGCCGAGTACAAGGCCGTGCACCCGGACTACGGCAGCATGGCCGATGCCAAGCGCTTCATCGCCGAGGCGCACAAGCGCGGCCTGCGGGTGATCACCGAGCTTGTCATCAACCACACCTCCGACCAGCATCCCTGGTTCCAGCGCGCCCGCCACGCCAGGCGCGGCAGCAAGGCCCGGGACTTCTACGTGTGGTCCGACGACGACCAGAAATACGATGGCACGCGGATCATCTTCCTCGATACCGAGAAGTCCAACTGGACCTGGGACCCGGTCGCCGGCCAGTACTTCTGGCACCGCTTCTACTCGCACCAGCCGGACCTGAACTTCGACAACCCGCAAGTGCTCAAGGCGGTGATCGGCGTGATGCGCTACTGGCTCGACATCGGCGTCGACGGCCTGCGCCTGGATGCCATCCCGTACCTGATCGAGCGCGACGGCACCAACAACGAGAACCTTCCCGAAACCCACACCGTGCTCAAGGCGATCCGCGCCGAGATCGACGCCAACTACCCCGACCGCATGCTGCTGGCCGAGGCCAACCAGTGGCCGGAAGACACCCGCCCGTACTTCGGCGAAGGCGACGGCGACGAGTGCCACATGGCCTTCCACTTCCCGCTGATGCCGCGCATGTACATGGCCCTGGCCATGGAGGACCGCTTCCCGATCACCGATATCCTGCGCCAGACCCCGGAGATCCCGGCCAACTGCCAGTGGGCGATCTTCCTGCGCAACCACGATGAACTGACCCTGGAGATGGTCACCGACCGCGAGCGCGACTACCTGTGGAACTACTACGCCGAGGACCGCCGCGCGCGCATCAACCTTGGCATTCGCCGACGCCTGGCGCCGCTGCTGCAGCGCGACCGGCGGCGCATCGAACTGCTCACCAGCCTGCTGCTGTCGATGCCCGGCACCCCGACCCTGTACTACGGCGACGAGCTGGGCATGGGCGACAACATCTACCTGGGCGACCGCGACGGCGTGCGCACGCCCATGCAGTGGTCGCCGGACCGCAACGGCGGTTTCTCCCGGGCCGATCCGCAGCGCCTGGTGCTGCCGCCGATCATGGACCCGCTGTACGGCTACCAGACCATCAACGTCGAGGCCCAGGCCCACGACCCGCATTCGCTGCTCAACTGGAACCGCCGGCTGCTGGCGGTGCGCAAGCAGCAGAAGGCCTTTGGCCGTGGCAGCCTGAAGATGCTCACGCCGAGCAATCGCCGGGTGCTGGCGTATATCCGCGAATACACCGATGCCGACGGCAACGGCGAAATCGTGCTGTGCGTGGCCAACGTCTCGCGGGCGGCCCAGGCGGCGGAGCTGGACCTGGCGCAGTACGCCGACAAGGTGCCGGTGGAGATGCTCGGCGGCAGCGCCTTCCCACCCATCGGCCAACTGCCGTTCCTGCTGACCCTGCCACCCTATGGCTTCTACTGGTTCCTGCTGGCCAGCCACGACCGCATGCCCAGCTGGCATGTCCAGCCCGCCGAGGGGCTGCCCGAGTTGACCACCCTGGTGCTGCGCAAGCGCATGGAGGAGTTGCTCGAAACGCCGGCCCGCGAGGCATTGCAAGGCGCGATCCTGCCGCAGTACCTGCCCAAGCGCCGCTGGTTTGCCGGCAAGGAAGGACCGATCGACCAGGTGCGCCTGAGCTATGGCGTGCGCTTCGCCACCACGGCGCTGCCGGTGCTGCTCGCCGAGCTGGAGGTGCACAGCGAGGGCGTCGTCACTCACTACCAGTTGCCCTTTGGCCTGCTGCCCGAAGAGCAGATCAACGCGGCGCTGCCTCAGCAACTGGCGCTGTCGCGGGTGCGTCGTGGCCGCCAGGTGGGGTTGATCACCGACGCCTTCGTGCTTGAACCGTTCATTCGCGCCGTGCTCAAGGGCTGCCAGGAGGGCCTGCGCCTGCCCTGTGGTGATGGCCTGGGCGAGCTGCATTTCCATCGCACCGAGGCCTTGGCCGCGCTGCAGCTCGATGAGCAGAGCGAGGTGCGCTACCTGGGCGCCGAGCAGTCCAACAGCTCGGTGGTGGTCGGCGGCAGCCTGGTGCTCAAGCTGATTCGCCGGGTGAACCCAGGGGTGCATCCGGAGCTCGAGATGAGCGCGTACCTGACCGCCGCGGGCTTTGCCAATATCTCGCCCCTGCTGGCCTGGGTCAGTCGTGTCGATGACAGTGGCCAGCCCCATCTGCTGATGATCGCCCAGGGCTACCTGAGCAACCAGGGCGATGCCTGGGACTGGACGCAGAACACCCTGGAGCGGGCGATCCGCGACCAGATGGAGCCCGGCAGCGCCGAGCCGGAGGCGCATACCGATGCCCTGGCCGAGCTGACAGGTTTTGCCGCCTTGCTCGGCCAACGCCTGGGCGAGATGCACCTGCTGCTGGCCGCGCCGAGTGATGATGTGGCGTTCCAGTCTCGTCCGAGCGATGCCCGGGACAGCGAGCGCTGGAGCCGGCAGATCAGCGCCGAGCTGACCCGTGCTCTCGACCTGCTGGCCCAGCACCGCGACACCCTGGACCGCGACAGCCAGGCGCTGGTCGACGACCTGCAGCAACAGCGTGAAGGCTTGCAGCAGCACGTCGACAACCTCGCCCGGCAGGCCCGGGGCGGCCTGCTGATGCGCGTGCACGGCGACCTGCACCTGGGCCAGGTGCTGGTGGTGCAGGGCGACGCCTACCTGATCGATTTCGAGGGCGAGCCGGCGCGCCCGCTCGACGAGCGGCGGGCGAAACACAGCCCGTACAAGGATGTCAGCGGCGTACTGCGCTCCTTCGACTATGCTGCTGCGATGATCCTGCGCAGCGCCTCGGCGGTCGACCTGTCCGACGCGGCGCGCCAGGCCCGGCAGCGGGTCGCCCGGCAGTACCTGCACCAGTCGCGTCACGCCTTCGTCGAAGCCTACGGGCTGGCCACCGCCGCCATGCCCCACGCCTGGCAGCAGGCCGAGGGCGAGCGCGCGGCGCTGGAGCTGTTCTGCCTGGAGAAGGCCGCCTACGAAATCACCTATGAAGCCGAAAACCGGCCAAGCTGGCTGGCCGTGCCTTTGCATGGCCTGCATGGACTGATCAGTACCTGGGGAGAGTCATAAATGAACGCAACCACGCGTGACAACGGCGGCCTTCGGCAACGGGACCTCGATGCCCTGGCCCGCGCCGAGCACGCCGATCCATTTGCCGTGCTCGGCCCCCATGGCGACGGCGCGGGCGGCCTGTTCGTCCGCGCTTTCCTGCCCAATGCCCTGAACGCACGACTGCTGGCGCGCGACGATGGGCAGGTACTTGCCGAAATGGTGCAGGGCAGCGTACCGGGGCTGTTCACCGCGCACCTCGATGAAGCACGGGCCTACCTGCTGCAGATCGGCTGGGCCGGCGGCGAGCAGGTCACCGAGGACCCTTACAGCTTCGGCCCGCAATTGGGCGACATGGACCTCTACCTGTTCGCTGAAGGCAATCACCGCGACCTGTCTGGGCGTTTCGGCGCCCAGCCGACCGTTGCCGACGGTGTCGCGGGCGTCTGCTTCTCGGTGTGGGCGCCCAACGCCCGGCGGGTCTCGGTGGTCGGCGATTTCAACAACTGGGACGGTCGCCGCCACCCCATGCGTCTGCGCCACAGCGCCGGGGTGTGGGAGCTGTTCGTGCCCAGGCTCGGCGTGGGCGAGACCTACAAGTTCGAAGTGCTGGGCGCGGACGGCGTGCTGCCGCTCAAGGCCGACCCCCTGGCCCGCGCCACGGAGCTTCCGCCGAGCACTGCCTCGAAGGTGGCCGGGGCCCTGGCCCACGACTGGCGCGACGGCCAGTGGATGGAGCAGCGGTCCCAGCGCCACGCCTACAGCGCGCCACTGTCGATCTACGAACTGCACGCCGGCTCCTGGCGTTGCGAGCTGGACGATGTCGGCGAAGTCGCGCGCTTCTACAACTGGCGCGAGCTGGCCGAGCGCCTGGTGCCCTACGTGCAGGAGCTGGGCTTCACCCATATCGAGCTGATGCCGATCATGGAGCACCCCTTCGGCGGCTCCTGGGGCTACCAGCCGCTGTCGCTGTTCGCGCCGACCTCGCGCTATGGCAGCGCCGAGGACTTCGCCTTCTTCGTCGATGCCTGCCATCAGGGCGGCATCGGCGTGATCCTCGACTGGGTGCCGGCGCATTTTCCTACCGACGAGCATGGCCTGGCGCGTTTCGACGGCACCGCCCTGTACGAATACGACAACCCGCTGGAAGGCTTCCACCAGGACTGGAACACGCTGATCTACAACCTCGGCCGCAACGAGGTGCGCGGCTTCATGCTGGCCTCGGCGCTGCACTGGCTCAAGCACTTCCATATCGACGGCCTGCGCGTGGACGCGGTGGCCTCGATGCTCTACCGCGACTATTCGCGCAAGGCCGGCGAATGGGTGCCCAACCGCCACGGCGGGCGCGAGAACCTCGAGGCCATCGATTTCATCCGCCACCTCAATGGCGTCGCGGCCCATGAAGCGCCGGGCGCGCTGATCATCGCCGAGGAGTCCACCGCCTGGCCCGGCGTCAGCCAGCCGGTGCAGCAGGGCGGCCTGGGCTTTGCCTACAAGTGGAACATGGGCTGGATGCACGACACCCTGCATTACATCCAGAACGACCCGGTGCACCGCACCTATCACCACAACGAAATGAGCTTCGGGCTGATCTACGCCTATTCCGAGCATTTCATCCTGCCGATCTCCCACGACGAGGTGGTCCACGGCAAGCATTCGCTGATCGACAAGATGCCCGGCGATCGCTGGCAGAAGTTCGCCAACCTGCGGGCGTACCTGGCGTTCATGTGGACCCATCCGGGCAAGAAGCTGCTGTTCATGGGCTGCGAGTTCGGCCAGTGGCGCGAGTGGAACCACGACCAGCAACTGGACTGGTACCTGCTGCAGTACTCCGAGCACCAGGGCGTGCAGAAGCTGGTGGCCGACCTCAACCGCCTGTACCGCGAACTGCCGGCGCTGCACGAGCAGGACTGCCGGGCCCAGGGCTTTCAGTGGCTGATCGGCGACGACGCGCAAAACAGCGTGTATGCCTGGCTGCGCTGGAGCAGCCAGGGCGAGCCCTTGCTGGTGGTGGCCAACTTCACCCCGGTGCCGCGGGAGGGTTACCGCATTGGCGTGCCGTTTGGCGAGCACTGGCAAGAATTGCTCAATAGCGATGCCGAGTTGTATGCCGGGTCGAACGTGGGGAATCTGGGGGCGGTGGCCAGTGAGGTGATCGCCAGCCATGGCCAGCCGTTGTCGCTGGCGCTGAACCTGCCGCCGTTGGGGGTGTTGGTGATGAAGCCGGCCTGATGGTTTCCTCTCTCCCTGTAGGAGCGGCCTTGTGCCGCGAAAGGGCCGCAAAGCGGCCCCAGGGTTTCAGCGTTTACGCGTCGATCGCCGGGGCCGCTTTGCGGCCCTTTCGCGGCACAAGGCCGCTCCTACAGGAGTGCGGTGGTCGTCTACCAACGCATCCTGACCCCCAGGCTACCAATCAACCCATTCAGGTCATTGTCATCCACATCGGAGCTGTAGTCGGCACTGACGAACAGCGCCACGTTTGGCGTCACCCGGGCCACCAGGCCCAAGCCCAGTTCAACCGTGGCGGCGCTGCGCGAGCTGGAGATCTTGTCGACCTGGTCCAGCTTCACCGGGTCGGCGTTGCTGAAGTCGTACCAGACGTTGGTGCGCACATAGGGTTCGATGGGCATGCCGCGCACTTCGTAGCGCGCCGACAGCCTGGCGCCGACCCGGCCGCTCCAGCTGGGCTGGCTGTCGAAGGCCTGCAGGGTTTCTTCCTGCACCTGGCTACCGGGGAAGAACTGCTGGTTGATCAACTGCGCCTGGGGCTCGATCACCCAGCCGGCGCCCAGGCCGATGGGGTAGCCGCCTTCCACCGAGAAGGTCATCGCGTGGCCGCTGTCGTCGAGCCGCTGGCCGGCCTGGGAGCGGCCGTTGACGTCGATGCGCGTGCCCATGGCCACGGCGTCCACGTGCCAGCCCTGCTCGTGGGTCATGCTCCAGTACACGCCCAGGCTCTCGCCGCTGAGGTTGACCGCGTCACGCTGCTTGTCGCCCAAAAGCGGGCGCATGCCGTTGAAGGTGCTCTGCAGGTTGTTGTGGCCGACGAAGATCCCCGCGCGGTGCACGTTGCCGCCACTGGTTTCACGCACGAACAGGTCCGGGCCGATCATCATCTGCTGGCTGGGCGCCTCCACCTGCGCCGGCGGCTGGGCGCCCTGGCGCGGCGCGCCGGGGAAGAACTGCGCCCACTGGCTGGCGATATGGTCGCCGTCGGGCTGGCCGTGGCGTTCACCCATGCGCTCGGAGAACGCGCTGAGCAGGCCCTGGTTGAGGCCGCTGGCGCTGACCGGATCGAGCGACAATCGCGGCACCTCGGGCTGCGCCAGGACAGGGGCGAAGGGTTCACCCTCCTGCGATTCGAAGGCGAAGGTTTCCACCGGGGTTGCCAAGAGCAGCGACGTGGAAACCGCACAGAAAAAAGCGTCGAAGCGCGAGGGATTCGAGGTGCTTTTCATGGCGGATCTCCTGTTGATGTATGAGATGAACAGCCCAAGACCTGGCCTGATGTCACGAGCTGTACGACAAGAACAGGGGGCGACCCAAACCAGCGCGCCAGCTTCTTGGAACGCGCACGAGGGCGCGAGCTAGAGGCCCGGCACGAGATTTTCCATCTGGTGATTACTGTTCAGCTAAGGAGAGGACGGCACTTGCGTCAAGAAATCGTGAAAGGATCGAAAAATGCCTGTTTGACCAATTAACTTATTGAATAATGACAAGTTTTAAGTCGGTATATCGACAATGGCGATTTCCCGCCGCGTGGCTATGCCGAATCGTTGCTACAACCGCACTTCCACCGCCAGCGGCAGGTGATCGGACAGGTGGGTCCAGGGCTTGTTGCTGAGGATTCTCGGCGCGTGGCTGTCGGCATTGCGCAGGTACACGCGGTCCAGGCGCAGCAGGGGCAGGCGGGCGGGGTAGGTGCGGGCGAGCAGGCCATGATGGCGCTCGAACGCCTCGTGCAGGTCGCGGTGCAGGTGCAGGGTACGGTTGCCGCGCAGCTGCCAGTCGTTGAAGTCGCCGGCGATGATCACCGGGGCGTCGGCGGGCAGGGCGTCGAGCAGCCTGCGCAGCAGTTGCAGCTGTTGCTGGCGGTGGCGCTCGAGCAACGACAGGTGCACGCAGATGGCATGCACCTGGCGCTGCCCGGGCACGTCCAGCACGCAGTGCAACAGGCCGCGGCGCTCGGGGCCGGTGATCGACACGTCGAGGTTGCGGTGCTCGATGATCGGGTACTTGGACAGCAGCGCGTTGCCGTGGTGGCCGTCGGGGTAGACCGCGTTGCGGCCGTAGGCGAAGTCGCTCCACATGCTGTCGGCGAGGAATTCATACTGCGAGGTCCGTGGCCAGCCGGGGTAGCGCGCGGCGTGGCGGTCGTGGCTGCCGAGCACTTCCTGGAGGAACACGATGTCGGCCTCGGTGCTGCGCACCGCCTCGCGCAGCTCCGGCAGGATGAAGCGCCGGTTGAAGGCGGTGAAGCCCTTGTGGGTGTTGACCGTCAGCACCTTGACCCGGTGCACGGCCGGGGCCTGGTTGACGTTGGCGAAACCTGGACTGCCGGCTTCGAGTTTCACAGGCGCTCCTCTGGGTAACGTGTGCGTCGTGGGAGCGGGCTTGCCCCGCGATGACGGCAGAGGCCCTATCGCGGGGCAAGCCCGCTCCCACGGTACAAATTAGGACCGGACGTCCGCTCCTGGGTTCACTCCTCCTCGCGCTGCAGCACCATCAGCAGCAACGACCGCCCCTTGACCTCGAACACCGTGTCGAACGCCAGGTGCTGCGGCTTGCGCAGCTCGGGCCGGTCGGTGTCCACCAGGCAGCTCCAGTAGTCGCCCTCCGGCACCGCCGGCAGGGTGAACGGCACCACGTCGTGGTAGGCGTTGACGATCAGCAGCATGGTCGCCTCGGCACCGGGCCGGGCGATGCCGCTGACCTGGGCGCGGCCGTCCATGAGCATGCCCAGGCAGCGCCCGTGCGGGTCCTCCCACTGCTCGACGGTCATCTCGCTGGCGTCCGGGGCCAGCCAGGTGACGTCCTTGACCCCGATCGCCTCGTTGTAGTCGCCGACCAGAAAACGCGAGCGCCTCAGGATCGGGTAGGCCAGGCGCAGGCGGGTCAGGCGCTTGACGAAGGCCATCAGCGCCTTGCCGTCCTCGTCCAGGTCCCAGTTCACCCAGCCGATCTCGCTGTCCTGGCAGTAGGCGTTGTTGTTGCCGTGCTGGGTGCGGCTGAACTCGTCGCCGGCGACGATCATCGGCGTGCCCTGGGCCAGCAGCAAGGTGGCGAAGTAGTTGCGCATCTGGCGCATGCGCAGGGCGTTGATCGCCGGGTCGTCGGTGGGGCCTTCGACGCCGCAGTTCCACGACAGGTTGTTGTCGGTGCCGTCCTGGTTGTTCTCGTCGTTGTCCTCGTTGTGCTTGTCGTTGTACGACACCAGGTCGCGCAGGGTGAAGCCGTCGTGGGCGGTGACGAAGTTGACCGAGGCGTAGGGGCGTCGGCCGCGGTTGTTGAACAGGTCGCCCGAGGCGGTGATGCGCGCGGCGAAGTCGGCGAGCATGCCTTCGTCGCCTTTCCAGAAGCTGCGCACGGTGTCGCGGAAGCGGTCGTTCCATTCGGCCCAGCCGGGGGCGAAGTTGCCCACCTGGTAGCCGCCCGGGCCACAGTCCCAGGGTTCGGCGATCAGCTTGGTCTGGCTGAGCATCGGGTCCTGGCGGCAGGCGACGAGGAAGCCGTGGCGCTCGCTGTAGCCGTCGTGATAGCGGCCGAGAATGGTCGCCAGGTCGAAGCGAAAACCGTCCACGTGCATCTCGCCGGCCCAGTAGCGCAGCGAGTCGGTGACCAGTTGCAGCACCCGTGGATGGCTCATGTCGAGGGTATTGCCGGTGCCCGAATCGTTGATGTAGAAACGCCGGTCGTCGGGCATCAGGCGGTAGTAAGAGGCATTATCGATGCCACGCATCGACAGAGTCGGGCCGCGCTCGTTGCCCTCGGCGGTGTGGTTGTAGACCACGTCGAGGATTACCTCGAGCCCGGCGTCGTGCAGGTGCGCGACCATCTCCTTGAACTCGGCGATCTTGCCGCTGGCCAGGTAGCGCGGATGGGGCGCGAAGAAGGCGATGCTGTTGTAGCCCCAGTAGTTGTTCAGGCCCTTGTCCAGCAGGTGCTGGTCGTTGACGAAAGCGTGGATCGGCAGCAGCTCGATGCTCGATACGCCGAGTTCCTTGATATGCGCCAGCAGCTCGTCGTTGGCCAGCCCCGCGAAGGTGCCGCGCAGGTGCTCGGGCACCGCCGGGTGGCGCATGCTGATGCCGCGGGTATGGGCTTCATAGATGATGGTGTGCTCCCACGGGATCGACACGCGCTGGTCGCGACCCCAGGTGAAGGCCGGGTCGATGACCTTGCACTTGGGCACGAACGCTGCGCTGTCGCGCTCATCGAACGACAGGTCGGCATCGGGGTGGCCGATGGTGTAGCCGAACAGCGCCTCGGACCATTTCAGCGTGCCCACCAATTGCTTGGCATAGGGGTCGATCAGCAGCTTGTTGGGGTTGAAACGGTGGCCGTTCTCCGGCTCGTAGGGACCGTACACCCGGTAACCGTAGACCAGGCCCGGGTGGGCGTCGGGCAGGTAGCCGTGGTAGATCTCGTCGGTGTACTCGGGCAGCTCGATGCGCTCGATTTCGTTTTCGCCGCTGGCGTCGAACAGGCACAGCTCGACCTTGGTGGCGTTGGCCGAGAACAGCGCGAAGTTGACCCCCAGGCCGTCCCAGGTGGCGCCGAGTGGAAAGGGCAGGCCCTCGCGAATGCGCGACGGGGCGACGGAGCGGGTCTTCTTCGGGGTGCGGGGGCTCATGGCGGTCCTCATGGTCCGGGGATAGGGATCGCGGGGCAAGCCCGCTCCCACGTTCTGATCGCGTCACATTCCATGGTGGGAGCGGGCTTGCCCCGCGATAAGGCCGGTACAGGCTTGCAAAAGCCTCAACCAGCAGCAGGCTTCTTCGCCGCTCGCGGTTTTTTAGCCGCAGCAGCCGGCTTCACGCCTGGCAACGCCGCCACCTTGGGGTCTGCCGGTGGCTTGGGCTTGGCCGCGGTCTTCTTGCGTGGTGGCGCCTTGGGGGCGAGCGCCTCGGCTTCGGCCAGCTTGCGCGCCTTGTCCCAATGTTCCTCCTCGCGCCCCTCGGGCTTACCCTCCGACTCCCAGATCTGATAGGCGAACTCGCGAATACGCTTTTCTTCGACACTCATCTCGACGCTCCTGAATGCAGTTAGGCATGTTCAATCAACACATTGACCGGAAACTCCATCAGCACGGTGCTCAACATCAGCTCCCTTGAAGGGGTGACAGCACCGCCGCCGAAAAGTCCCGAACAGTTGGCAGGCGACAAGGCAAACGGCAGTACAAGCCGGGTATCGTCCCAGTTCGGAGCCGGGATCAACGGGGTGGCGGCCGCGCCCAGCAGCGCGCTGGCCAGCCGTGGTACGACGATGATGGCGCGTTCGCCCTGGCCCAGGCGGGCGAAGGCCAGCACTTGGTTGGCGTGGCGACCCTGCACGGTCAGCGGCAGGTAGGCGCCGCGCTGGAACAGCTCGGGATGGGCCTGGCGCGCGTCCAGCACGCGGGCCACCAGGGCCTGCTTGATGCGGCCATCGCGCCAGTGGGCGAGCAGCTCGGTCAGGGGGGTGCCGTCGTCGAGGCTGGCGCGCCTTGCCGGGTAGTCCACCGGGCGGCGGTTGTCCGGGTCGACCAGCGAGAAGTCCCAGTACTCGTTGCCCTGGTACAGGTCCGGCACGCCGGGCGTGGTCATGCGCAGCAGGCACTGCACCAGGCCGTTCAAGGCGCCAGGGCATGCCAGGCGGCGCGCCGCCTCGTGCAGGGACTGACGCAGCTGCTGGTTCTCGTCGTCCAGCAGCAGGCCGTCGACATAGGCCGCGCAGGCCTGCTCGTAGCGTTCGTTCGGCGCGGCCCAGCTGCTGCGCAGCTTGGCTTCGCGCAGGGCCTTGCGCTGCCATTGACGGATGCGTTCGGCATAGGCGCGCAGGGCCGGTGTGTCATGCAGGTCGAGGGACAGCGGCCAGCTGCCGAGCAAAGTCTGCAACAGCAGCAGTTCGTCAGCGGGGCTGGGGGCCTCGCCGTCGTCCAGCGCTTCGCGCAGCGGCGCGGCCAGCTCGCGCCAGTGCTCGACGCGGCTGGCCAGCCAGGGACCGTGCTCGCTGAGCACGGCCAGGCGCGCCCGGCAGTCCTCGCCGCGCTTGTGGTCGTGGGTGGCGGTGGCCAGCAGGTTGTCGGGGAAGTCGCGCAGGCGGCGCTGGGCCTCGTTGTGGAACCAGGCCGGCGCGGCGCTGAAACGCTCGGCGTCGAAGCCCACATCGTTGCGCGACAGCAGGCGGGCCGAACGATAGAACGCGGTGTCCTCGACGGCCTTGGCGGCGCTGGGCGCGGTCAGTTGCTGGAAGCGCACGCAGGCATGGCGCAGGTGCTTGCGCGGTCGGCCCGGCGGCAGGCGGCGCCACGGCTGGCCACCGAGCCAGCGCTCGAGCTGCTCGAGCAGCGGCCAGTCGGCTTCACCCAGCGACTGTCGCGCCCCGGCCAGCGCCTGCTGGAAAAACGCCTCGTCCTCGGCGGGGCGGCCACAGGCGTTGATGTAGGTGCGGTACACCGGGTAGTGCTCGACCAGCGCCTGCAGCGCCCGGCGAATGGCGCCGAGGGTGAGGTCGCGGGTCATCAGGTCGTCGCGGGCCACCTGCAGCAGGGCCTGGGCCACCGACTCGCAGTCGCCGGCCAGGCTGGCGTTGAGCACCAGATGGCGGGCCGTGCGCACCTCCTCGGCGAATTCAGGGCGCTCGCTGACGGCGCTCCACAGCTCGCCCAGCGGCCCCTCGCCGGCGGGATCGTGCTGCAGCAGCGACACCTGGTTCATGAACTCGTAGCCGGTGGTGCCGTCGGTGAGCCAGTCACGGTGCAGGTGTTCGTCGGCGCCGAGGATCTTCTCCACATAGATCGGGAAGTGCGCCAGCGCGGCATCCAGCGGCCGTCGCGCCAGCAAGCGGTCGACCCGGCGGCGCAGGTTGCGGCAGTAGCGGCGCGGGTCGGCCAGGCCGTCGATATGGTCGATGCGCAGGCCGTCCACCAGGCCACGTTCGATCAGCTCGAACAGCTTGGCATGGGTGGCCTCGAACACCACCGCGCGTTCCACGCGCAGGCCGCCGAGTTCGTTGATGTCGAAGAAGCGCCGCCAGTTGATGTCGTCGGCGGCAGTGCGCCAGCTGGCCAGGCGGTACGTCTGGCGTTCCAGCAGCAGGTGCAGGTGCTTGAAACCGGCCTCGGTGCGGCTGTCGAAGGCGCCGAGGGCCGATTGCAGGTTCGCGCCGGCAGCGCTCAGGCGGGCCAGTTCGCGGTGCAGGGGCAGGGCCTCGGCCAGTGGGTCGTCGGCCTCGCCGAGGGCGCTGAAGTGCGCGGCCAGTGCCTGCAAGCGTGGGTCCCCGGCCTGACCGAGGATGCGCCCGTAGTCCAGCGGGCAGATCGGGAAGCGATGTTCATGGTGGGCCACCTCGAAACGCCCCTGTGGCGCGTCGAAGGTCAGCGGGATCTCGCCGTTCTGCAGGGCCGCGCCGTAGTCGCTGCCAAGGAACGGCAGTAACAGCTGCCCGGCCAGCAACGGGTCGCTGGAATGCCACTGGATATCGAAGAATTCCGCATAGGGGCTGCGCCGCCCCCAGGCCAGCAGGCTCTGCCACCAGGGATTGTCGGCGCCGCCCACGGCCATGTGGTTGGACACGGTGTCGAGGATCAGTCCCATGCCGTGCTGGCGCAGGGCGGCCACCAGGCGTTCGAGCGCCGCCTCGCCGCCGAGCTCGGGGTTGACCCGGGTCGGGTCGACCACGTCGTAGCCATGCCGGGAACCGGCGCGGGCGGTGAGGATCGGCGAGGCATACAGGTGGCTGATGCCAAGGCGGGCGAAGTAGGGCACCAGCGGCACCGCGTCATCCAGGGTGAAGTCGCTGTGCAGTTGCAGGCGCAGGGTCGCGGTCAAGGGTTTCATCGATCACGCTCCCAGGCCTGTTCGCGGGCCTGGGCCAGCAGCTCCAGGCGGCGGGCGGCGTCCTCGTCGTCGAGCAGGTCGCGTACTGGCGCCTGGAAGCGCCGGCGCCAATTGGGGTGGCCTTCGGTGGTGCCGGGCAGATTGGCTTGCTCGTCGCTGCCCAGCAGGTCCTCCAGCGGCACCAGCACCAGCGGCGCGCGGGTATGGCCAACATAGCGGATCGCCGCATCGATCAGCGCGTCGTCGCCGCGCAGTGGCCCGTAGTTCTGCTCCAGGGTGCGGCGCAGGCCATCGCGTTCCAGGGCCCGGGTATGGCGCCAGTGCAGTTCGGTGGCGGCGTCGATCAGTTGCAGGCGATGGCTCCAGTCGATGTCGCGGCCTGCCAGCCAGCCGGCCAGGGGCGCCAGGTCATGGGTGCCGGTGGTGGCCAGGGCGTTGTCCGGCCAGTCGAGGATCGGCTTGAACTGCCCGGGCGCGGCCTGCTCGAACGGCAGCACGCGCATGCCCAGCACGGCCTTGTCGGCCAGGCGTTCGCGCAGGCCCTCGGGCACGGTGCCCAGGTCCTCGCCGAGGATGATCGCCTGGTGCCGCGCCGACTCCAGCGCCAGCAGGCGCAGCAGGTCGTCCAGCGGATAGTCCAGGTAGGCGCCTTCGCTCGGCTTGGCGCCACGGGGGATCAGCCACAGCCGGCGCAGGCCCATCACATGGTCGATGCGCAGGCCGCCGGCATGGGCCAGGTTGGCCCGCAGCATCTCGATGAAGGCGCGGTAGCCGTTGCGCCTGAGGCCCTCGGGGGAGAAGGCGCAGATGCCCCAGTCCTGGCCGGAGCGGTTGAGGATGTCCGGCGGCGCGCCGACCTTGAGCTCGGCCAGCAGTTCGTCCTGGCGGCTCCAGGCCTGGCTGCCGGCGCCGTCGGCCCCCACCGCCAGGTCGGCGATCAGACCCACCGCCATGCCGTTGCCGCGCGCCGCGTCCTGGGCCCGTTGCAGGCTGCGTTCGGTCAACCACTGGCAGAAGGCGTGGAACTCGACCCGCGCCGGGTAGGCGTTGGCGAAGGCCTCGACCTCAGGGTGATAGGGATCGTGCCAGGCCTTGGGCCAGCGGCGCCAGTCGGCGCCAAGGCCCGTGCTGACCGCTTCGGCCTGCAGCACTTCGAAGCGGCAATGGTGCTCCAGCTGCTCGCCGGCGCTGGCGCGGAAACTGTCGAAGTCCTGGCGAAGCGGGTGCTCGCCCTGGCTGAACTGCCGGTAGAGCGCCTCGAGCAGGCGCAGGCGGGCATCGGCGGCCCGTGGCCAGTCCACCAGCGCCTGCTGCTCCAGCGTGTCGAGAGTCGCCTGCAGGTCGCAGGCCTCGATGGCCATGCGCACCTCGCGCTCGCCAAAGACGACACCGGGGCTGGCGTAGAGCACATTACGCAGCAGCCGGCTGGAGGGCGAGTAGGGGCTGAAGTGGCGCTGGTCGAACGCCGACAGGGCGTGGATCGGGCTGATCGCCAGGGCATCGGCGCCGCGCTCGGCGGCGTTGCGCGCCAGTTGCTCCAGGGCCAGGCAGTCGCCGTAGCCGCCGTCGCCGGGGCGACGCAGGCTGTACAGCTGCGCCGCGATGCCCCAGCAGCGCGGCGGTTGCTGCTCGACGCGGTCCTCCAGGGCATGGCAGCGCGGCGGCGCCACGGCCACGCTGAAGCTGCGGCCATCGATGTCCACGCGGTGGTAGCCCAATGGCAGCTCGCCCGGCAGGCGCGCCTGGGCGTCCAGGGCCAGGTTGCGCTGGCTGCCGTCCTCCAGGGTGCAATGTGCCTGGCGACCGGCGCTGAAATAGCGCTGCAGGTCCAGGGGCTGGCCGACATCGACGGTCAGCAGCGGCGGCAGGTGTTCGCTGTCCTCGGCCTGCTCGACGGCGCGCAGGCTGGCGGCGATGGCGGCGGCATCGTCGGCCGGGTGGCCGAGGCCTGCTAGCACCCGGCGCAATGCCTCGTCGCTGACCTGCTGCGGGCGGTTGTTGGCGTCGATCCAGTCGCGGGCCAGGCCGACCCGCGCGGCCAGGCGGTGGAGGGGCTGTTCGCTCATGGCGTCTCCTGGTCGGGGGGCAGCAGGCTGACCACGCAGCTGTGCGCGGCAAGGGTCGAATCGGGGTGGGCGTTGTCGCTGCTGTCATACAGGCGCCGTTGCAGGGCGGGCAGCGCGACCGGCTGGGGCTGGGCGGCGAGGTTGAGGTCGATGCGCAGCTCGCAGCCGTTGCCCAGGCGCCAGCGGGCGGTCAGCGCCTGGTCGCCGAGCACCTCGGCGCCGAGGGCGCGGGTGCCGGGCAGGTACGCGATGATATGGCGCCGGCGCAGGTCGAGCAGTTGCTGGTACAGGCCGTGCCAGCCGGCCAGCACATCCTGGTGCCGGGGCCGGGACGAGGTGAAGGTCGCCTCGGCATTCGGGTCGGGGATCTGTTCGCGTTTGTGCGGGTCGGCAAAGGCGTCGAAATGGGCGAACTCGCCGCGCCGCCCCTCACGCACCGCGTCGGCCAGCTCATCGTGAAAGTCGGTGAAGAACAGGAACGGCTCGCGGCTGCCGTCCTCGTCGCCCATGAACAGCAGCGGGATCATCGGCGCCAGTAGCAACAGCGCGGTGGCAGCGCGCAGGGCCGGCGGCGGGCAGAGGCGGGTAAGGCGTTCGCCCAGGGCGCGGTTGCCGACCTGGTCGTGGTTCTGCAAAAACAGCACGAAGGCGCTCGGTGGCAGGTGGCCGCTGGGTTCGCCCCGTGGCGTGCCGTGGCGGTCGGGCTGGCCCTGGAACACGAAGCCTTCGGCCAGGCAGCGGGCCAGCTGGTCGATCGGCCGGTCCTTGTAGTCGGCGTAGTAGCCTTCGGTCTCGCCGGTCAGCAGCACATGCAGGGCGTTGTGGCCGTCGTCGTTCCACTGCGCGTCGAAACCCTGTTGCAGCAGCCCGGCCTGGTTGTGCTCGTTTTCCAGCACCAGCCATACGTGGCGGCCCGGCTCCACAGCCGCGCGTACCCTTTGTGCCAACTCGATCAGGAAGTCGGGCTGGTCGATGGCGTGCACGGCATCCAGGCGCAGCCCATCAAAGCGGTAGTCGCACAACCACATCAGGGCGTTCTGGATGAAGTACTCGCGCACCTGCGGGCGACGGAAGTCGATGGCTGCACCCCAGGGAGTCTGCCGATCCTCGCGAAAGAATGGGCTGGCGTACTGCTGCAGGTAATTGCCGTCGGGGCCAAAATGGTTGTACACCACATCGACCAGCACCATCAGCCCATGGCCATGTGCCTGGTCGACCAGCTCACACAATTGCTCGGGACTGCCATAGGTGTTTTGCGGCGCATAGGGCAGCACGCCGTCGTAACCCCAGTTCCGCTCGCCAGGGAACTGTCCCAGCGGCATCAGTTCGACGGCGCTGATGCCCAGTTCGGCCAGACGCGGCAGGTGCCGGGCCACCCCGACATAGCCGTCGAGCAAGCCGACATGTAGCTCCTGGATGACCGCCTCGTGCCAGGGGAGGCCTTGCCAGGGGTGTCGCCAGGCGTAGCTGGCCACATCCACCACCTGGCTTGGGCCCTGTACGCCATCGGGCTGGTAGCGCGAGGCCGGGTCGGCCACCTTCAGTGCACCGTCGATACGGTAGTGGTAACGGTCACCGGCCCGGCACGGGGCCACGCCGGTGTACCAGCCGTCACCGTCGGGCAACAGCTCGATCGCCGGCTGATGCTCCAGTTCCACGCTCACGCTGCGCGCATCCGGCGCCCAGAGGGCGAAGCGCGCCGACGTGGCGTCCAGCAGGTGTGCGCCATGCTTGTGCATCGCCAGCTCTCCGCTCAGTAGTGGACGTGCTGCGCCTGCTTGACCAAGTCCTCGTATAGGCGTGCATAGGGCTCCACCGCCTGGCACCAGTTGAACGGCTGGGTCATCGACAGGCAGCGCATGGCGTTCAGCAGGTTCTTCTTGCCGTACACATAGAAGGCGCGGGCCAGGGCCTCGCGGTAGCTGTCGACGGTCGAGTCGTCGAACAGAAAGCCTGTTACACCGTTCTCGATGGTGTCGGCCAGCCCGCCGGTGTTGCGCGCCACCGGCAGCGAGCCGTAGCGCTGGGCGTACATCTGGCTCAGGCCGCAGGGCTCGTAGCGCGACGGCATCAGCAGGAAATCGCTGCCTGCGAACATGCGCCGGGCGTCGGTCTCGTTGAAGCCGATGCGCACGCCGATACGGCCCGGATGACGCAGGGCCAGCTCGCGCATGGCCTGTTCCTCCTCGGGTTCGCCGCGGCCGATGATGGCGATCTGGCCGCCCTGCTGGACGATGTAGTCGGCCACCCCCAGGGTCAGGTCCAGGCCTTTCTGGTAGACCAGCCGCGACACCACGGCGAACAGCGGCCCGTCCGACGGCTCCAGTTCGAACAGCTCGCGCACCTGCTGGGCATTGCGTGCCTTGCCGGCCCAGTCGTTGAGGCTGAAATTGTGTTTCAGGTGCTGGTCGGTGGCCGAGTCCCAGCTTTCGTCGATGCCGTTGGGGATGCCGCCGAGCAGCCCTTGCTGGGCCTTGCTGGCGAGGAAGCCGTCCAGGCCGCAGCCGAACTCGGGGGTGGTGATCTCCCGGGCGTAGGTGGCGCTGACCGTGGTGATGTGGCTGGAGTAGGCCAGGCCGGCCTTGAGGAATGACAGCTTGCCGTAGAACTCCATGCCTTCCTGCTGCATGGCGTGGTCGGGGATCGCCAGCTCCGGGCTGCAGCCGCGGCTGTACACGCCCTGGTAGGCCAGGTTGTGGATGGTGAACAGGGTCGGCGTGCTCAGGCCGCGCCAGTGCATGTAGGCCGGGGCCAGCCCGGCCGGCCAGTCGTGGGCGTGCACCAGGTCGGGGCGCCAGTGGGCCATGCCTTCGCCGGCGGCGATTTCCGCCGCCGCCAGGCCCAGGCGGGCGAAGCGGATATGGTTGTCGGGCCAGTCGCGGCCGTTGTTGGCGCCGTAGGGCGTGCCGTCGCGCTGGTACAGCTCGGGGCAGATCAGCACGTAGATCACCAGGCCGTCGGCCAGGTCCATGCGCCCGATCTTGCACGGTGGCAGGGCCGCGTGGCCGCCCAGTTCGCCGACGAGATGGATGGGGTTGTCGCTTTCCATCACCTGGCGGTAACCGGGGATCAGCACCCGCACGTCGTGCAGGTGCGCCAGGGCGCGGGGCAGGGCGGAGGACACGTCACCCAGGCCGCCGGTCTTGACCAGGTCGGCGATCTCCGAGGTGACGAACAGGATCTTGCGCTTGTTCGGATTGTGCTGGCGCTGGGCGCCGGGTGCCTTGACTGTCGGGGCGAGCGCCGATGGCAGCGGCTCGCGGCTATCCGGGTTGAATGACTCTACGTGAGGTTCGACAGCGGCACTGATCATACTTCTCTCCGTCCCTTGTTCTGGTGTGTGCTTAACGTTGGCTCGTGGGTGTGCTCTCTGATCGTTGTTGCATCTTCGTAGTGCGGTCCTTGCCCCAGATTCGTGCGCGCAGGCACGGCACGTTCGGCATTCCGGCCGAAAGACGTATGGACTGGTTGGGGTGGGCGGGCCTGACGTGAGGAAGTCCTTTTGCGTCGGCCCACTTAAGTCCTGACCTGCCCGTGTTCTGCAAAGTTCGACTTTTTTACGTCACTTTTTTATGAGCAAAACGCGGGCCGAAACTGGAGTGTAGGAGACGAAATGCGAGAAAAGTGACCCGTTGGTCATTTTTCTCGAGGGCGTTTGTCCGCGCAAACGTTGGCTAGTTGTTGCAAAATATGAGGGTCGCAGCGCAACGCAACGGGTTCGACCCGCGACGGGCGTGATACGGCAACAGGAAAGGTCGTCAGCGAGAGGGTGGGAGCCAGGGCGCTCCCACACGGGATGGGTGGATCAGAGACCGGCGGCCTTGCCTTGCACGCGGGCCTGCTCCAGCAGCAGGTTCAGCTGGGCGACCTGCTGGCGCAGCTGGTCACGTTCGTCCTTCAACTGGCGCAGCTCGTCGCGGCGCACGGTGACGTAGAGGGTCTGGGTGGGAGTGGCTGGCATCAGGGTACCCATGGCACACCTCGCATGGCTGGTGACAATTTGAAGCGTAGTCGCTTCGCGCGGCGCGCATTCTGAATTCTTCGCAGGCCCTTGGGAACTTTTTTGTTTATCGTTGTCGCCCCGTTCGTCGGTGAACCCTACGCCAGAACGCTGGACTAATCTGAAATCGTCAATTGTTGTAAAGCAAAACCAACGGGAGCGTCGTCACATGCAACTGGGAATCATCGGGCTTGGCCGCATGGGCGGCAATATCGCAAGGCGCCTGATGCGCGCAGGTCACAGCACTGTGGTCCACGATCGCAACCGCGAAGCCATCACCACCCTGGAAGGCGAAGGTGCCGTGGGCGCCCACGACCTCGGTGCGCTGGTGCAGAAACTCAAGGCGCCGCGGGCAGTGTGGGTCATGCTGCCGGCGGGTGAAATCACCGAGCAGACCATCGCCCAGCTGGCCGACCTGCTCGAGCCGGGCGACGCCATCATCGATGGCGGCAACACCTTCTACAAGGACGACGTGCGTCGTGCCGCCGAGCTGGGCAAGCGTGGCCTGCACTACCTCGACGTCGGCACCTCCGGCGGCGTGTGGGGCCTGGACCGTGGCTACTGCATGATGATCGGCGGCGAGAAGGCGGTGTTCGAACGCCTGGAGCCGCTGTTCAAGGCCCTCGCCCCGGGCGTTGGTGACATTCCGCGCACCCAGGGCCGCAGCGGCGAGCACGAGCGCGCCGAGCACGGCTACATCCACGCCGGCCCGCCCGGTGCCGGCCACTACGTGAAGATGGTGCACAACGGCATCGAGTACGGCCTGATGCAGGCCTACGCCGAAGGCTTCGACCTGCTGCGCAGCAAGGGCGGCCCGGAACTGCCGGAGGACCAGCGCTTCGACCTGAATGTGGCCGAGATCGCCGAAGTGTGGCGCCGTGGCAGCGTGGTCACCTCCTGGCTGCTGGACCTGACCGCCGACGCGCTGGTCGCCGACCCGCAACTGACCGAATTCAGCGGTTCGGTGTCCGACAGCGGCGAAGGCCGCTGGACCATCGACGCCGCCGTCGAGCAGGCGGTGCCGGTGCCGGTGCTGTCCAGCGCGCTGTTCGCCCGCTTCCGCTCGCGCCAGCAGCAGGGCACCTACGGTGACAAGATCCTTTCCGCCATGCGCCTGGGCTTTGGCGGCCACGTCGAGAAGAAGAAGGACTGAATGAACAAATCGACCATCCCCGCTGCGCCGCCGTGCACCCTGTTCCTGTTCGGCGCCAGCGGCGACCTGGTCAAGCGCCTGCTGATGCCAGCGCTGTACAACCTCAGCCGTGACGGCCTGCTCGATCGCAACATGCGTATCGTCGGGGTCGATCACAACGCCGCCACGGCCGAGGCGTTCGCCGAGCGCCTGCATGCCTTCATGGCCGAGCGTGACGCCGGCAAGTGCCTGGACGAAAAACTCTGGGCACGCCTGGCCAAGCGCCTGGACTACCAGACCGGCGATTTCCTCGATCCGCAGACCTACCAGGCCCTGGCCCGGCGCATCGACAAGACGCGCCACGGCAACGCCATCTTCTACCTGGCCACCTCGCCACGCTTCTTCCCCGAGGTGGCCCAGCGCCTGGGCGATGCCGGCCTGCTCGACGAGTCGGGCGGGGGCTTTCGCCGGGTGGTGGTGGAAAAGCCCTTCGGCACTGACCTGGCCAGCGCCGAGGCGCTCAACGCCCGCCTGCTCAAGGTGATGAACGAGCGGCAGATCTACCGCATCGACCATTACCTGGGCAAGGAGACCGTCCAGAACATCCTGGTCAGCCGTTTCTCCAACGGCCTGTTCGAATCGTTCTGGAACAATCATTACATCGACCACGTGCAGATCACCGCCGCCGAGACCGTCGGCGTCGAGACGCGCGGGGCGTTCTACGACAACACCGGCGCCCTGCGCGACATGGTGCCCAACCACCTGTTCCAGCTGCTGGCCATGGTCGCCATGGAGCCGCCGGCGGCCTTCGGCGCCGACGCCGTGCGCGGTGAAAAGGCCAAGGTGATCGGCGCCATCCGCCCCTGGTCGCAGAAGATGGCCCTGCGCAATTCCGTACGTGGCCAGTACAGTGCCGGCAAGCAGGGCCGCAAGCAGCTGCCCGGCTACCGCGAGGAGGCCAACGTCGCCCCGCACAGCCAGACCGAGACCTACGTCGCCCTCAAGGTGATGATCGACAACTGGCGCTGGGCCGGGGTGCCGTTCTACCTGCGCACCGGCAAGCGCATGAGCGTGCGCGACACCGAGATCGCCATCTGCTTCAAGCCGGCGCCCTACGCGCAGTTTCGCGAAAGCGAGCTGGAGCGGCCCAAGCCGAACTACCTGAAGATCCAGATCCAGCCCAACGAGGGCATGTGGTTCGACCTGCAGGCCAAGCGCCCGGGGCCGGAGCTGGTGATGGAGAATGTCGAGATGGGCTTCGCCTACAAGGACTTCTTCAAGATGACCCCGGCGACCGGTTACGAGACGCTGATCTACGACTGCCTCACCGGTGACCAGACCCTGTTCCAGCGTGCCGACAACATCGAGAACGGCTGGCGCGCGGTGCAACCGTTCCTCGATGCCTGGGCGGCCGAGGGCGGCGAGGTGCACGGGTATGCGGCGGGGGAGGATGGCCCCGAGGCCGGCGACGAGCTGCTGGCGCGGGACAAGCGCGAGTGGCATACGCTGGGGTGACGCCAGCGGAGATAGCGACCTGCCGCCGTTGCAGCACGGCGGCAGGATTTCAGAGCAGCCCTACAAGGTAAACGACAGCGCCGAGAACACCATCCCGCCACTGCCCGCCCAGCCCATGCAGAACTGGCCTGGCTCGGCTTCGCCGCGGCTCATGGCATCAAAGATGCCGAAGGGAATCGACGCGGTAATGATGTTGCCGGTCTTGTGCCCGACGTGATGCAACTTGTGATCGACGCCGATCATCTGGCCAATGTGTTCCCACATCTTTGGCGAGCCGGTATGGATGAACACCTTGTGCACGTCGTCCGCGCTGAGTTTCTGCAGGTTGAAGACTTTGATCGCTTCGTTGCGCCCGTCTTCATGCAAGGCGGCGGCATAGGAGTTGAACTGGTACTGGCCACCGGTCGGTTCGATCTTGGCGATATCGGCCTCGTTGCAGAACAGCTTCCAGTCCGGCAAGGAGATCGTCGACAAGTCACTCAGGTCGGGCCTATTGATATAGGAGAACTTGAAGTTCCCCGGTGCCTCGTTACTCAGGATGGTGACGACGGCGGCCTCGCCAATGGTAAAGCTCGGGAACTTGTAGGCCAGTTCGGCCGACGACTGCAACGAGAAGTTCTTGGGCATCACCGGCCCGCCTTCCGACATGCCGAACTCCATGTTGACGATGGCGGCGTAGCGGATTTCACCGGCTTGCATCTTGCTGTTGATGACGTCCATGGCCGTCACCCAGCCGTTGCAGGCATCGACCACATCGAAGTTGCGGCAGTTCAGGCCCAGCGCCTTGGCGATGAAGGTACTGTTGGCCGGCTCGATGAAGCCGCGGGTGACATTGGGATAGATCAACAGGTCCAGGTCGGCCTTGCTGATATTGGCCTGGGCCAGCGCCGCGTCGAACGCCGTTTCCATGAGTGCCATCGGCGTCTCGTCAGCCGCCAGCCAATGGCGGGTGTCGCTGCCGCTTTTTTCCAGCAACTTGCCGATGGTCTTCAAGGTTTTCGGCAAGTCCTCCTGGAAGGTGTCCCTGGAGTGTTGTTCGACCAGGTCGATGACGTCCTGGTTGGTGACTTGGCGTGACGGCAGTATTGCGGAAAGTCCGACGATCTTCATATAACGTCCTTGTTGAGGGGGTTGATCCTGCGCGGTATATGCGCATGAGTGGAGGCGTGCTCATCCGTGTAAGCAGCCAATGGCCTGATGCCAGTCGGTTAAACGAAAGGGGCTGCGTAGCAGCCCCGGTGACGCCAACTGACCGGCATATTTCTAGCACAGGGCAATGTCCCACCCATGCCGTGGATCAATGTTCTTGCGTCTCGCCAGCGGCATGCGATTGAGCGTGTAGATCAAATCCTATGCGGCTGGGGGCGTGGTATTGCACATCACTTGGGGCATTCACTTAACGCTCTCGGTCGGACATGCAAGTGCAACTGTATGGTTAACCAAAGAAGTACCGCCGTCTAGGAGCAGGCTACTGAAAACTGGTGGAAAGCTTTATTGCGATGGTCATACTGGCTGGCGACGGTGCCTGTGGTTATTGCTTTTACTGCAGCACCAATAGGCGGTAGTGAGATTTCAATGGTTTTCAGACAGATGCTAGTGCTCTGCCTCGGAAATGCGTTCTGTTTTGGTGAGCGGCAACGCCGGCCGCGCGCCCAAGACCCTGCAAAAAGTGAACAGCTTATTTTCGAGGTAGGACACTAGAGTGGTAATGGTATGATGGGGTGAGTTATTTTCTGGAGGCTAATGTAAAGTATTTTAGGCCTCAATTTAGTCTATTTTCCAACAGTTGTCTTCGTTCTCTAATACTCCTCCATGGTTGGTTAAGTCCCCTGCGCGCGCAACGGGGGATCCCGCTATCATCATTAATGATGAACCGCTTACTATCACTGCTCCACAGTCAAGGTGATCACCCACGCAAGCAACGGGCCGGTTATTGATGGTAACTGACTTCGCTCCACTGGTAACGGTCGTGAGGCCACAGCGTGGGCAATTGTGCGAGTGGCCGACTAAAATTATGGCAGGCATATTGAATGGCTCAAGGTTTATAGTGAGAGGGAGTGCCGTTGAGAAAGGAGTCGAATAATAAACGATCCTCTTCCATCTTCTTCATTTCTGCGGTTGAATAGCGGTAGTATTTTCTTGGTGTCGCAGGTGTGCTGTGTCCTGGAGGGAGGTCAAAGCGGCGCATCCACAAATTACTTGTGCGGACGTTGAGACGAATTTCGCCTGAGGTGGAACCATAATGTAAAGAGCCGATGTTGGTGACCCTGAGAGGTTTAATAACTTCGTTCACTTTTACGTATAGCTCTGGTAGAGGATTTGTGTCCGACTTTCCTAAGGCTGGCCAGTTGCCAGCTTTGATGATTGTGGTGGGGGCGTCCTCTGTAATTATTATACGTGTGTCTTTGAGTAGCTCTGTGAGTGGTTTCTGGATAGTCAGTGAGCTGATCCAGTCATTGTTAATGTAAGTGTACCAATTCAATCCTACGTAGCCGGTGCGCCAGCTTTCATTTGTAATGAGTAAGCTTAAGTCTACGCCTCTATATGCGCTCAATATTTCGCGTTCGGTGTGCTGGTAGTTTTGATGTTCATGGCAGTTCTGTATGCCAAAGCCTGCGCTGCCGTGTAGCGGCTCCAGCAGACGGCATAGGGATTTTATCAGTGTGTCGAAGACGCTTGCATTTTCTCGCAGTGCGTCGATAGGTAAGTAAACTCTAACAACGCTCAGTGCATGATGAATCTGTTCAAACCAGTCGGCTGGTGAGAATGCTTGAAATAAAAAATCACCCGTAGTGTTAAAGCCTTTCGCGGAAGACCACATGAATGATACTGGTTCTGAAGGGCTTTCAGAACAAGTATAGGTTATGCATTTTTGCTTAATTGTGGCGCTGAATTCATGTGTTGTAATAGTTTCACCGCCCATGTAACCCCAGTTAAGTTTCTCCTCGTAAAGCTGGCAGTAGATCTTGAATGCTTCGGCGATCGCCATCCGCTTTAAGGGGGTGTATGCACCTTTCATGTAGAAGGCGGCAACAATTCCTACCTGGACAACAGGTTGGTCGTCGTGTGCTTCATCTGCATATACAAGATCCCAGTGGTGTTTGTCGAAATTTTCAAAAAAATCAATTTCAGTCATGTAGTTTCTCCGGAAGATTTTCCCAAATTACGTAGTTTTGAAGAGTGGTGGACTGATGGCGTTGGTAAGTATTCCATTGCTCTATTTGAATAGTTGATGTTTGATTGCCTGTAGTGGAGGCTGGAAGGTCATTGGCGGTTGCGAAAGCGGGTGAAGCTGCACCCGCTCCTAATATTCCAGTAATTAATTCTTTGGGCGAAATATTTAGCAATGGGGCGATGCGGACCGCCTGGCCGCCAGCATGCGCAACTAACGCACTCCCCTCAGAGGCCGCTGCCACAGGAGTTGCTGCGATCGCCATCATTGCAGCACCTACCGCAACAAATGGGGCGGCGAGGGTAAGTTCAATCCCGGCCATAGCTCGTCGATTTTCAATCGAAGAAACGTTTTTAGGCGTGGCGCTCAACTGTGGTCCGGAAGCTGATGGCTGCGAAGTTAGTAGCCTTATGGCTAGCGCATGCTCCGCATCGATCTGGCCGATTAGCAGCTTGTGTTTTTCAGCGGACGCCCTCGATGCCAGGCTCATGACCTGGCCAACCGGTCGGTATACGGGTTCGCTAACATTGGCTCTTACCCATTCACGCCATTTCTTCTTATCCCCAATTTCGCACTGCTTTGTTTCGAGCAGTCTCAGGTTTCCGGGGTCTCCTGCAATCCGTTGGTAAGCCAGTTGTTGAGCGGGTGACAAGGTATCGCCTGGAAATTTCATCTCTATCACAGATAATAGATTTTTTTGGCTGTATTGAAGTTTTCCTGGTTGTTGGAATGACTTCAGTCTTACGACGTCTGGTATTCTTACGAGCCCTGTGAGTCTTTTTTTTGAGTCTGGCTGAAAAATCTCCGTTTTAGTCGGAAAAATGCTAGATAGGATGGACTCTAGCTCAGGCTTGCTTAGGAGGTCTGTTTCGATCTTTAATGTTGGGAAATTTCCAAGTAATTTGTTTGTTATTTGTTGGTACTGTGAGATGGGGAATGTGCTAGGGCGGAACGGTTCTCGTTCGCTCATTATGGGTTGTGGTGGGCTTACAGTCATGTTGTACCCTACCTCTCCGCAGTAAGGGAATTTATAACGGAAGGAGATATTGTCAGCTCTTATGAGTTGCGATACGGTACGTTGGTACATGGGCCGACTGTCTTTCGCACGTCTGAATGGCGTGTTTTTTGCGTAGGCCGCTTTCTCGCATAGATACCAGAGGTCGAAAGGGTTTGTTACAGGAAGTGGGGTTCCGGTCGCTGTAAGCTTGGTGGTCGTACGCCTTTCTCCAGTGGGGGTGGAGGTTGTTTTTAGGGGTGGTGTGCTGGAGTTCATTTAGGAACCTGATTTTTTCTTAGGTTTTGGCAAAGTCGAGATCTGCAACTGAGAAACTGTCCCAATAGGAGGCTTCGATGATCAGCGTGTCATCGGGGTTGTGAAGTGCTTGGGCATTGATGATCTCTGTCTCGGCTGAGATGACTGTTTGTGTTCTACCATTTCCATCTGTAATGCCTCGGAAAATATGCCCGCTCTCTCTACGTATTTCGTAAGGGTGACCAATCAGCGGCTCTCCAGATTCGGCGCTTTCCAAAAAGAAAAAAGCCTCAAGACTGCCTGTTGCTGGCTTGCCATCACCTATCCAGGAAATATCGCCGCGGCCATCGCATGGAACACTTATTTCTCCTTTTATTGTGATTGATAATCCCTCGATGCTTACACCAGAGTCATCTAGTGTGATGCGCCCTCCCGGGCTTTGTAATGTGATGCTCTGGCCCGCGCTGACTTTTAGATGCTGAGTGAGCTGCTCGATTTCGTGGTCTGCTTTAAGTGTGAGTTTTCCTAGCGTGTGGTGAATTGTGTTGCCTTCAGTTAAAGTGTGGTGATTGTTTTTTGTTTTTTCGTGGCGATCATTGCCAACCGTGTCAGTTTTATTTTTCTGGGTGATGGATTCGTAGTTTCTGCCAGTTTGACGGATGTAGTCTTGGTTGGTGCGCTGGATTTTGTCGTTTCCAACGTTATTTTCATCGTTTCTTTCAATGTGACAGTATCTGTTGTTGCCAATTTTTAAGGTTTCATTATTTACAACCTCCTCATTGCGGTCATTGCCGACAACGGTGCTTTCGTTGTTCTTGACGACGTTGTTCTGGTCCTTTTCGGCATGGATGAATACCTCCTGCTTGCCCAGTTCATCCTCAAAACGTAGTTCGTTGAAGCCTTTGCCCTTGTGGGTCTGGCTCTTGATGGTCATGCGGGTCTTATGATCGGGCAGGTCGTAGGGTGGCAACTGGTCGCCGCAATAGGTGCGCCCGGTGATCATGGGTTGGTCAGGGTCGCCGTTGACGTACTGGATGATCACATCCTGGCCAATGCGCGGAATGGCCATCGAGCCCCAGCTTCCCCCGGCCCATCCTTGGGACACGCGGACCCAGCACGAACTGAACTCATTGTTCTGGCTCTCCCTATCCCAGGGAAAACTGACTTTGACCCGGCCCCATTCGTCGCAGTAGATCTCCTCGCCGGGTGGGCCGACCACGGTGGCCATGTGCGGGCCATCGACGCGGGGCTTTTCCTGTGGAGCAGGGCGCCACTCGACCCGGCCGGGAACCAGTACGGCGGTTTGCGCGTAGCGCGTGCCCTGATCGGTGCCGGCGACTTCTTCCTGCAGGCTGGTGAACTGGCTGCCCTCGTGGGTGATGGTGCTCACCCGCCAATGCACGTTCAGGTCTTCGCGTGGGTGGCCTGTGAGGGTGAAGCTCAGGCCTGGCTGCAGGCGCACATCGTCGCCCGTGACCTCGGCAATACGGACATCGTGGCGCAGACCAGTGATGCGGTTTTCGGTGAAGGGTTTGCCGACGGCATCGCGCTTGTAGCGGCCGGGATAGTCGAAGCGTTCGTAGTCGGTGGACTGATGTTCAAGGTGGCGGCCGAATGCTCTGTGCTCCTGGCGGTAAGCCGGGTTGGTGAAGGTGTAGTCGCGCTGCACCTGGCGGGCAGTACGGACCTGCTCGCTATAGCACAGGCGATGCAGGCATGGCTTAGCCTGGTCGCCACCGCTGTTGGCCTGGTACAGCACGGTGTAGGGCTTGGCGGGGGCATCGTCATCGACGAAGCCTTCCTCGTCGTCATCTGCATTGCACGTGATGTGGCCTAACGTCAGCAGCCGGTCAGTGATGATCAGCGTGTGGTGTTTTTCCGTGTGCTCGAATCGGTAGATAAGGCCTTCTTCGGCAGCGATGCGGGCGAAGAAATCGAGGTCGCTTTCACCGGCCTGAACACAGAACTCCCGGGTGTGATAATCGAAGCCTTTACCGAACCGGTACTGGACGATGCCTTGGCGCTGGAGGATCAGGTCAAGAATCTGCGGGGCGGTCTTGTGCTGGAAGATGCGCCAGTTCGAGCGCAATCGGGCGCGGGCCAGCTGTGGCTCGACCAGGGCGTGGTAGTAGGTGCGGTGAAAGCCGCTCTCTCCCTGGCTGAAACGGCTGACCAGGCCATGGACATGCCGCACGGGGAGTTCGCCGCGCCAGATGGTGAACAGCACGGGCTTGTCGAGCAGGTGGCCAAAGTCGACATCATCTTCGAAGCTGATCAGCTTCAAGGCCAACTCGAAGGGTTGGCTGATCCCTTCCTTGAGCTCGAACGACACCACTTCGAACTCGGCTTCACCAACCAAGGGTTGGAAGCTGTAACGCAGATCGGATTGGCTGGGCATGTGCACTCCTTTCCCGGTCCGACGGTTGCCCAGGAGGGCACCGATAGTGAAGTAAGAAGACCGTAAAGAGAGCTAAAGAGAATGTATTGCCGGCAAATTCCGTATGGTGCGTGGGAAATTTCCTAAGTTGGCGATATGAGAACCGGGCAAGAGGTCATCTCGCGATGAGTGGCAGCCCAAAACCAAAGCTAACTCCTACCCTGACGGGGTGTGACAGTTGGCGCATAGGCGCACAGTTGAGCAGGGCCGGCTTGCCGGAAGCGGGGTGTCACTCGTCGGAACAAGCACACCTAACTTGGCATCCAACCTCAGACCCACCCACCAGAGGATGCCCGATGTCCGCACCGATCGAAGGCTACGCCCTCATCGGCAACTGCCGTAGCTCCGCCCTGATCAACCGCGACGGCGCCCTCGACTGGCTGTGCCTGCCACGCTTCGATGCCCCCGCGGTGTTTGCCGCGCTGCTGGGCAACGAGGAAAACGGCCGCTGGCGCATCGCCCCCAGCGACCCGGTCGAGCACAGCACCCGCCGCTACCTCGACGACACCCTGGTACTGGAAACCACCTGGACCACCGCCAGTGGCCGCGCCCGGCTGCTCGACTGCATGCCCCTGGGCGAGCGCAACGCCGTGCTGCGCATCGTCGAGGGCCTGGCCGGCGAGACGGCCTTCGAGATGGACCTGGTGCTGCGCTTCGACTACGGCCGCAGCGTGCCCTGGGTGGAAAAGATCGACCCGCTGACCCTGAGCGCCGTCGCCGGCCCTGATCGGCTGATCCTGCGCAGCAGCACCGAAACCCATGGCCGCGACCACCACAGCGTCGCCCGTTTTCGCGTGCGCGCGGGGCAGCGCCAGGTGTTCAGCCTCTGCCACCAGGCCTCGCACCTGCCCGTGCAGCCCGATTGCGACATCGACCACGACTTCGAACAGACCCTCGAGCAGTGGCGGGCCTTCGCCGCCCGCTGCCCTGATGTCGGGCCTTACACCGACCGTGTGCGTCGTTCGCTGTTGACCCTCAAGGCCATGACCTACGCACCCACCGGCGGCATGGTCGCCGCCGTCACCACCTCGCTGCCCGAGCGCGTCGGTGGCGAGCGCAACTGGGACTACCGCTACTGCTGGCTGCGCGACGCCACCATGACCCTGCTGGCGCTGATGAACCTGGGCTATTTCGACGAGGCCCAGGCCTGGCGCGAATGGCTGCTGCGCTCGGTGGCCGGCAACCCCGAGCAGATGCAGATCATGTACGGCCTGGCGGGGGAACGTGACCTGCCCGAATTCACCTTGCCCTGGCTGCCGGGTTACGAAGGCTCGCAGCCGGTGCGGGTCGGCAATGCCGCCGCCGGCCAGTTGCAGCTGGACATCTACGGCGAACTGGCCGACGCCATGACCCAGGCGATCAAGGGCGGCCTGCCGCGCCACCCGCGTAGCGCGGCCATCGCCCGTGCGATCCTGCCGTACCTGGAAGGCATCTGGCGCGAGCCGGACGAGGGGCTGTGGGAGGTGCGGGGCGGTCGCCAGCACTTCGTGCACTCCAAGGTCATGGCCTGGGTCGCCTTCGACCGGGCGGCGGGCCTGGCCGACACCACCGAGGAGGGGCGTGAGCGCAGCCGGCATTACCGCCAGGTGGCGGACGAGATCCGTGACGAGGTCTGCCGGCGCGGGCTGGACGCTGGCGGCCGGCACTTCGTCCAGGCCTACGGCTCGACGGAGCTGGACGCGAGCCTGCTGCAGATTGCCCTGACCGGCTTTCTGCCGGCCGACGATCCACGCTTTCTGCGCACCCTGGAACAGATCGAAAGGCGCCTGCTGCGCAACGGCCTGCTGCTGCGCTACGACAGCGACAGTTGCAGCGACGGCCTAACGCCGGGGGAGGGGACGTTCCTGGTGTGTTCGTTCTGGCTGGCGGATGTGTATGTGCTGCTGGGGCGGCAGGACGAGGCGCAGGTGCTGTATGAGCGACTGACGGGGTTGTGCAATGACGTGGGGCTGCTGGCCGAGCAGTACGACCCGGCGGGGAAGCGCATGCTGGGGAATTTTCCGCAGGCGTTCAGCCATATCGGGATCATCAATACGGCGTTGAACCTGCACCGGGCGCAGTGTCCGGTGCGGGATCGGGCGGGGAGCAGTTGATGGAGAGAAAATAGGGTTGCCTTTGCCCTGGTTGCACTCCAGTGGTGAGGGCGTCTTTTCTTTACTCGTAGTAGCCCACGGTGTCCCTTAACTGATCAGCGAATTCATAGATGTCGTCTAATGAGTTAATGGGGTGGCGTGTCTCATTTTTATCTTTGTCGAAAATACCGATGTATTTTTGTGAACGGTTGAAGTGAAGCCGGGTGATCGGTTTCCGGTTGTTGTCGTCTAGTAAAATCCCAAAATAACTCTGCGTATCTCGGTGGATGACACGTTTGGAGTCCACAGTGGTACGGACAATAGCTTTGACTATGTGGAAACCTTCCAACTCATCCATTGTGGTTTGAATGCGATCTTCTGCGCTATCCGCGGACTCACTCTGCGTTTCGGTAACAACCTTTTCAGCAGGGGTTGGGTAAGAAACACCACTCATGGCTGACTTCAGGCGATCGTTGATCTGGTCATTCAAAAATTGAGAGGCTGCCTTGCGAGTCAGCAAACTGAACTGCTCTCTTACTTTTTGAGTTATGACACCATCGTAGACGCGTGAGGCGAAGAATTTTATGAAGTCATCGTCAGGTTGGCTGAATTGTGACGCGATGACCCGTTTGATCTGCCCGACGTACTTGAGCTCTCCTGCCGCATTGATTATTGAGTCAACGTCGAAGGCTGATTTTGTAAGTTTCTGCAGCTCCGGGATAACGTGCTCATCAATATCAAGAAGGTCGATTTCCAAAAATGGCTTTTCATCCATTTTGTTCGGTGCGTCAAGGTCTGTGAAGAAGCGGTAATGCCGCCCATTCGTCAGTATTGAAATTCTGGCCGTTGTGACGTGGAAGTAACGGAATAATTGGCTCGCATGGTTGATGTTGAGGGGCTCGCCTATTTTCTTCGTTTCGATGAGGATCTGTATTTCACCATCTTTCAAGATGGCGTAATCAATTTTCTCACCCTTCTTTGTGCCCACGTCACAGACGTATTCTGGAACAACCTCGGACGGATCGAAAACGTCGTAGCCCAGGACGGAGTGGATAAAGGGCATGATGAATGCCGTTTTAGTAGCTTCTTCAGTTTGAATGCTCGAAGCCAGTTGGTTGACCTTGGCGGCCATCGCGTTGAGACGTTCTACAAATTCCATTTGCGCTCCAGTGCGTGCTCGCCCATCCGGGCGGTAGAGGCAAGACGCTACTATGGTGGATCAGCTTGCCGCTACTGTCGTTTCATCCATGCTGGATACCCGAACAGGCAGGTGAAAGCACAATTTAGCTGCCTGAAAGTTAATCCTAAATCCGCAGAACGATCAGATTTTCCTCATTGCTTGTAGTCCATTTCCGAATCATCCTTTTGCCCCTCCTCAGCCATTGCTACGGTTTTCTCAGCAATCTAGGCTCCTTCGGTCGTTGCCAATTCAACGACCAGGTCTGCAAGCCTGTGTGTGATAGGAAGCCTAGCGCTAACCGCTATGCCGCCGGCGTATGTCTGTGGCTGATTTATGGCGGTTGTGTGTGGGTGGCCCTCGGGCCAGCCGGGTTTTCTCCTATTGCCCCGGTCTTGCAGCCCTGCACACGACCGCCACCATTACTTGCAAGGTAGTGAATGGCGGCATCTTCCAAGCAAAGGGAGCAGTGCCATGTTGAAGATCGTCCCCGATCCACCGCCATCCAATCCTTCCCCTCATCACCTTGAAGACACCCTGATCCAGGCCACGGAATATGTGCGTTGCGCCCTGATCGTGGCCCATCAGTCGGTGCTGGCCTCACATCCGCATTCGCTCGGTGCAACGCTGGCGCTGACGGCGGTGCACGAGATGGAAACCGTGCGCGCGCTGCTGGACTCCGCGTTAACGCAGGTGCAGGTGCCAGTTCAGGTGCAGACACACCATTGAGTTTGCGCATCTCGCGTGGAATGTAGTGGTTGAAGTGGGCATGTCTGGCGATGATTGACGTTGGCTGCGTGGGTGGCCGCGCTGGCGCTATCGCGGGGCAAGCCCGCTCCCACAGAGGTGCAGTTCCCAGAGCGACAGCGCAGCTCTAAGGTCCGTGCGATCTTCTACAGATGCCGTGCAGTTTTTGGGTCGCTGGTCAGGCCAGGGCCGACGGCTATGGCACGGACTGAGTGGAAGCAGGTATATGCAGATGCTTTGGACAAAGGGTGGCGTGGGGGGGCGGCTTGAACTGCGTTGGTACGTCATCCAGGCTTTCCAGGCGCCAGGCCATGGAGGGAGACAGGTCGTAGTGCATATCGACGACCCAGAGCCAGTTCTGCTTGAGCAGGTCATGTACAGATTTGTACCCAGCCTTCAATTGCTGGATCTGTGAGGGGCTTGCCGGGGTGACCAGGTAGCGAATCAGCTGCTCTTCCCGGTCTTCCTCGCTTTCGTACCAGAAATATAGGAGGACACCGCTGCCAAGCGTGGTGAATATCTTGGGGCCGTCGAAGTCGTAGAGGACCTCCACAATGTGCCAGCCCCTCAAACGACTGTGTGCAGATAGGGGGCGAGGCAATGGGCCACATCATGCTCAAGTCTCCGTCATAAAGAATGGAAGGCTGTACTTGACGTTCTTCAGCGGTCACCAGGTATGCGGGGGGGGGGGCTGATATTGTCGGCGTCTGGAGAGACGTTCTGTGGCTTGGATCGTGTCTGGCATTCTAGGTCCATGGGCGTAGTGCGTCCTTGTAGCATCTTTGCCGAAGTCTGTTCGCATGCCTGATGCATCGGACATGACTGTAGATTCAAATGGATGAGACTGGGGCTGATCTGAGCGTCAGAATCTCTCTCTTCGTTGTAGGGCATTTCCGTGCCGCTGCTGGCGCCATCGTTATCCCGCAATGACGCTGCATGGTTCCGATACTCACCAATGGATTGCGCAGGCCTCACCTAGGCGAATGAAGTGGCAGCTATGGCATGATGTCCGGCCCCGCACGCGATAGACGCCTGCCATGAAAGGAATACTCAGATGCCCTCGACCCCACCCAACGGCCTGCCGGTCTATCGCCTGATCACCGGCAAGGACGATGCCAGTTTCTGCCAGCGCATTTCCGAGATCCTGGCCTTGGGCTATCAGCTTTATGGTTCGCCCAGCCTGACCTTCGATAGCAGCAAGGGATATGTAGTGGCTGCGCAGGCGGTGCTGTGGCCGGTAGCCAGGGACTGAGACGGATGGATGCCGCAATCCGCCTGCGCCGGGCCATGCCCGACGACGCTGATGAAGTTGCCGTCCTGGTCGCAGAGGCCTACAGCCCCTACATCGCGAGGATCGGTCGGGTACCTGCGCCGATGCTTGATGACTATCGGCAAGTCGTGCAGGACGACGAGGTGTTCGTTGCCATTCAAGACACGCGAATCGTCGGGGTGCTGGTGTTGCGCCAGGAGGGCAGTGTGATGCTGCTGGTCAACGTCGCGGTGCTGCCGGACTGTAAAGGGCAGGGGATTGGCAGGCGGTTGATGGCGTTTTGCGAGGAGCATGCCCGTGCAACAGGTTGCATGGCCGTTCGGCTCTACACCCATGAGCGGATGGTGGAGAACATCGAGATTTACAGGAAGGCGGGCTATCGCGAGACGCATCGGGCGACAGAGGATGGGTTTGCCCGGTTATTTATGAAAAAGACTATTTTGTTGCCCTGAGGGGTAGGCCTTTTAGGGAAAATGGGCGCTATGGCTATAGACCGAGTGAGGGCCGCAAGGTGTCCGCCGCAAGCCTTGCAGCGCCTATCAGATCGAGCGCCGCCCGCGCGGCGCATCGCGGCGCAAGGCCGCTCCTACATCTGTTTCGGGCCAGTCAATCCTGTGCCATTACCTGGGCCGCCTTGTTGGCACGACGCGGTTTCAGTGTAGGCATCGTTGCCTTCTCACCTGTCTCAAGGCATGCGCCAAGGCGGGCAACCATGGCCTGACAAGTTCGGTACGTTGCAACAAATGTAGGAGCGGCCTTGCGTCGCGATGCGCCGCGCGGGCGGCGCTCGATCTGATAGGCGCTGCAAGGGTTGCGGCGGACACCAGGCAGCCTGAAGCCCCCGCAAGGAGCAGCTACGCTTGCGTGCTATAGGTCACGCAAGGCCAGGGAGCTGCCTGATGAAACGCCTGTACTACCTGCTGTTGTCGCTGCTGTTGCTGATACCCGCCGCCATGGCCGACGACGCCGATGGCACAGCACCTGTCGCGGCGCAGTTGACGGTAGCCAATCGCACGGTCTTCACCTTCCACGCCAGCGTGCTCGGCGAACCCCCGGCGGTGCGTGCGCAGCGCGCCCGGGCGGTGGTCGACGAGGCCCTGCGCGGTGCCGAGGGGCTGCAGGTGAGGGTCGATCCGATGATGGACAGCCAACTGGTCCTGATCGGTGACCGGCGCGCCTTCATCGTTGCCCCGCAGGACCTGCCGGGCGGCTCGGGCGATACCCGGGCGGCGGCCGAACAGGCCGCCGTGGTGCTGCGCCAGGTGGTGGACGAAACCGGCGAGGCGCGCAGCCTGCATTTCCTGTTCGTGGCCCTGGGCTACTCGCTGCTGGCCACGCTGATCTACGTCGCGCTGCTCAAGGGCGCCCATGTTGCCCGGCGCAAGCTCACTGGCCTCTTGCCCAGGCTGATGCGCAACCGCGCCTACCAGCTCAAGGTGGGGCAACTGCCGTTGTTCGACATGCAGTACGTCTATGCCCTGGTCGACCGCTTGCTGCGGCTGTTCTACTGGCTGCTGGTGGCGCTGTTCAGCTACCAGTGGCTGAGCTTCGTGCTGTCGCGATTCCCCTACACCCGTCCTTGGGGCGAGAGCCTCAACCTGCACCTGCTCGACCTGCTGCGCTACCTGCTCGACGGGATCGTGCATGCCATCCCGGGCATCGCCGTGGCGATCACCATCTTCTTCATCGCCCGTGGTATCAGCAGCTTCAGTCGCCGCCTGCTGGAGCGCCTGGCGCGCCCCGGCAGCGTGCCCTGGCTGACCGGCGAGACCCTGCAACCGACCACGCGCCTGACCTCCCTGGCCATCTGGCTGTTCGCCCTGGTGATGGCCTACCCGTACCTGCCGGGCTCGGGCACCGATGCGTTCAAGGGCTTGTCGGTGTTGCTGGGCCTGATGATTTCCCTGGGCGCCTCCAGCGTGGTCGGCCAGGCGGCGGCGGGGTTGATCCTCACCTATTCGCGCACGCTCAAGGCCGGCGAGTACGTGCGGGTCGGCGAGCACGAGGGGACGGTGACCGAGGTGGGGATGTTCAACACCACCATCCGCACCGGGCTGGGCGAAGTGCTGACCTTGCCCAACTCGATGATCACCGGTTCCGTGACCCGCAACTATTCACGGGCGGTGCAGGGGCCGGGGTATATCGTCGATACCGTGGTCACCATCGGCTACGACACGCCCTGGCGCCAGGTGGAGGCGATGCTGACCGAGGCGGCACGGCGCACCGACGGCATCCTCGCCAGCCCCAGGCCGCAGGTGTTCCAGACCGGGCTGTCGGACTTCTACCCGGAATACCGCCTGGTCGCCCAGGCGGTGCCGAGCGAGCCGAGGCCGCGGGCGGAGCTGCTGAGCCTGCTGCACGCCAATATCCAGGATGTGTTCAACGAATACGGCGTGCAGATCATGTCGCCGCATTACCTGGGCGACCCGGCACAGGAGAAGTGGGTGCCGCCCGAGCGCTGGTACAGCGCGCCGGCGCAGGCGCCGGATGCGCCCGGGGAGTGAGACCAGCGGCGCCGTTACAAAGGGCGCCGCCGATTCAGGGTTTGGCTATCAGGCCACCGCCTCGCGACTGGCACTTGCCGCCTTGGTGTGCCAAAGGGTCGGCACCATGAATGCGATTGCCAGCACGCACGCACTCACCAGCAGCACGAAGCCGCCGTCCCAGCCGAAGTGGTCGACGGTGTAGCCCATCGCCGCGCTGGCTGCGACCGAACCGCCCAGGTAGCCGAACAGGCCGGTGAAGCCGGCCGCGGTGCCGGCGGCTTTCTTCGGCGCCAGTTCCAGTGCCTGCAGGCCGATCAGCATCACCGGCCCGTAGATCAGGAAGCCGATGGCGAACAGCGCGATCATGTCGACGGTCGGGTTGCCCGGTGGGTTGAGCCAGTACACCAGGGTGGCGACGGTCACCAGGGCCATGAACACGATGCCGGTCAGGCCGCGGTTGCCGCGGAAGATCTTGTCGGACATCCAGCCGCACAGCAGGGTGCCGGGGATGCCGGCCCACTCGTAGAAGAAGTAGGCCCACGAGGTGGTGTCGACGCTGAAGTGCTTGGCTTCCTTCAGGTAGGTTGGCGCCCAGTCGAGCACGCCGTAGCGCAGCAGGTAGACGAACACGTTGGCCAGGGCGATGTACCACAGCAGTTTGTTGCGCAGCACGTACTCGACGAAGATCTGCTTGGCGCTGAATTCCTGCTCGTGGCTCTCGTCGTAGCCTTCCGGGTAGTCGTTCTTGTACTGCTCGACCGGCGGCAGGCCGACCGATTGCGGGGTGTCGCGCATGGTGGCGAAGGCGAACACGGCCACCAGCACCGCCACGGCGGCGGGCACGTAGAAGGCGGCGTGCCAGTCGTTGGTCCAGCCCAGGCCCAGCAGGAACAGCGGGCCGATCAGGCCGCCACCGACGTTGTGGGCGACGTTCCACACCGAAACCACGCCACCGCGCTCCTTCTGCGACCACCAGTGCACCATGGTCCGGCCGCTCGGCGGCCAGCCCATGCCCTGGGCCCAGCCGTTGATGAACAGCAGCACGAACATGATCGTCACGCTGGACGTGGCCCAATGCGCGAAACCGAAAATGAACATCACCCCGGCCGAGATCAGCAGGCCGAAGGGCAGGAAATAGCGCGGGTTGGAGCGGTCCGAGACCAGGCCCATGAGGAACTTGGACAGGCCGTAGGCGATGGCGATGGCGGAAATCGCCACGCCCAGCTGGCCGCGGGTGTAGCCCTCTTCCTCGATCAGGTAGGGCATGGCCAGGGAGAAGTTCTTGCGCAGCAGGTAGTAGCCGGCATAGCCGAAGAAGATCCCGGCGAAGATTTGCCAGCGCAGGCGGCGATAGGTGCTGTCGACGCGCTCGTCGGGCAGCGGCGCCTGGTGCGCGGCAGGGCGGAAGAAGGCAAACATGTGAAGCTCCCAACTTGTTATAGGTATGCGAAAACGAATTTTACATTTTCGTTACAGAAAAAATATCTGTTTCGCGGGGAGCAGGTGTTGTTTTGTGAAAATTGCCGTGTTTCTCGACGACAGGTTGATGGCAGATACCTGACACGAATAATGGCAAATGGCTACAGGCTGATCGGAAGTGAACCACTTTTCCGGCTCGACTATGGATAGAAGAGCCGAAACACATGGATATTCACGTAACGCAAGCCGAGCCCACCAGCACCGCCCCCCGCGACACGCAACTGCCCATCCTGCACATCACTACGGACCACTTCCGTGCCTGGCGCCTGGCGGCCGATGTGCTGTTCAGCACGGCGGCCAGCACAGGCGATGCCTTCGCTGTCTCGCTCGAGGTCTTTCATTTCCAGCGTTTTTTGTTGTGCCGTGGTTACCTGGAGGGCGCCCGCTATGATCGTGACGCGCACCGTCTGGGCGGCTGCGACCTCGATCACTATGTGCTGCACCTGCCGCTGCAGCGTGGCCTGGCAGCTGGCAATGGCATACGCGTACGGGCGCGGGATGTGGTAGTGCTGGACCTGACACAGCCGGCGGCTTTTGCCATGGCCGGCGGCGAAGGCCTGAGCCTGGTGATACCCCGTACCGCGCTGGGGCACCCCACATGGCAGTTGCATGGCCTGCGCCTGGGGCGGGAGAGCACGATGGGGCGCCTGCTCGCCAGCCTGCTTTTGTCGCTCGCCACGGCCGCGCCACAATTGACCCAGGAGCAATTGGTACATCTTGGCCAGCCGCTGGTGGGGGTGATCGGTGCCTGCCTGATCAGCGCGGCAGCCTGCAGCCAGGTCAAGGCCATGCCCACACAGGGCGACCTCGGTCGCCGGGCACGCAGTTACATCGAGCGCAATTTGCAGCGCAACGACCTTACCCCGACGCTGCTGGCCAAGGCCATGGGAACCTCGCGCAGTCAGTTGTATCGGGCATTCGAGCGATTCGGCGGGGTGCGCCACTACCTGCTGCAACGGCGCCTGCGCCGCTACCTGCAGGCGTTGGGCGAGCCCGGCAATGCCGGGCGGCGCATCGGCGATCTGGCCTATGACCATGGTTTCACCGACGAGGCGCACTTGCGCAAGGTGTTCCGCAAGGCCTTCGGCCTGTCTCCCCGCGCGGCGCGTACCGCCTTGCAGCGGGGCGAGCTGGCCTGCGCGGATGCGCGGGTTGGCGAGCCGCCCTCGATGGCGCGTTGGCTACGCGAGTTGGCCAGTCATTGATTCGGGACGGCTGACCCTGTTTTCGGGACGCACGCCCCCGGACACCCCCCGGGCCCATCCGTAATCTGGGCTCACCTGGTAACCCAACCATCCATCCAACCCGGTGCCGTCGTCAGGGCCTGAACCCTGCAACGCGTGGGGCATACCGAAGCCACCCGGACGGCATCGGCACCGCATGAGACAAGGAGCGTCGGTCGTGGCGAATCAATCCCTCCATCACCTCATCCAGAGCATCGCCGGCGCGGTCGCCGAGGCGCAGGACAAGATCCAGCGCTTCCAGGTATCGACGGTGCGCCAGTACTTCGACGAGGACAACCGGCCGGTCAGCATCGATGTGCGCCTGCCGTCCCATTCGCCCGAGGCGAGGGACGGCGAGGAGCGCGTGGTACGGGTCCCGCTGCTGTCGCTGGTGGGGGCGCGGCTGATGGCCGTGAAGGACATGGAAATCTCGTTCGAGGTAGGGCTGAACGCCGATGACGGCTCGGCCGCGAACGTCGGCCCGGCGACTGCCGGTGATGACGACTCGGGCTGGCCGAGCGAGACCCACAAGGCTCTGAACGTCGACCTGGGCGTTCGCCGCAATGGTGAAGGCGGGCCGCTGGCGCGCGTCACCCTCAAAGTCGAAACCCAGCCCCCTTCGGAGGGGATGGCTCGGCTGCTGCAAAACCTCGATAAATTGATCTAGGAGAAACACAAATGGCTAACTTCTCGATGGGTGACCAGTTCCGCGGCCTGCCTATGGGCGACCTGATCGGCGGTCCTCTCACAGCCGCTTGCGACGCCCAGGTCCGCCTGGCCAATGCCACCGCCGACTTCATCAAGGTGATCGGCTTCCTGCCTGACCCCAACAACCCGACTGACCCCAACGCGGTGGGGGATGTGCGCACGGTCAGCTTCCGCTTCGACCGTCCGTCCACCAGCAAGCCCGATGACGGCACCATCCCGATGGAACGGGTGGAGCTCGAAGTCCCGTTGCTGGCGGTGGTCAAGGTGCCGAACCTGTCGATCAACAAGGTCGACATCACCTTCGACATGGAGGTGAAGAACTCCGAGCAATCGCGCGAAGCCACCGACGCCCAGGCGGCGATGTCGGCGGAGGCCAGCGTGGGCTGGGGGCCGTTCAGCGCCAAGGTCAACATCTCCGGCTCGGTGTCCTCGCACAAGGAGAACACCCGCTCGACCGACCAGTCGGCCAAGTATCACGTCGAGGTCCACGCGGCCGACGACGGTATGCCGGAAGGGCTGGCCCGGGTGCTGGACATGATCTCGCAGTCGGTCGCGCCCAAAGCCATCACCCAGCAGTAAGCGGTGATCGGCCCAACGCCAGCCCTGTGGGCGTGTGAGCGCTAGCCAGGGGTTGGCCGTCAGACTTTTCCGGAAAGGAGTTCCGTGATGTTCGATCTAACGGACGTGGGATATGTGAAACGCATCGTCGTCGGCAGCACCGATCCGGAGAAGCTGACGTCGCACGAGCTGATCCAGGCGCAGACCGCGTTGCTCAACCGCTGCCTCAGCGAGCCGCCCAAGGGGCGCATCGTCGGCATCGAGAAAACCTTCAACCTGCTCAACATCGGCGAGCACCAGGTGGTGCTGCAGTCACTCATCTACCACGTGGGCTTCGCCCGTCGGCCGTTCTGGCTGGCCGACGAACAGGAGGCCTCGTGATGAACCACTTCGCAGAGTTCGTCCACGCGCTGGGCGGCGCCGTGCAGTGCGCGCGGCAGGCCACCGGGCAACGCTGGCCGGGGATCCGGATCGCAGAGATGCAGGTGGTGCTGGCCGCCACCCTCGAGCCCGGCGATGCGCCGGGGAGGCTGGCACTGCGTGTCGGTCGCGCGCCACGGCGCAATGAAACCTTGCATGAGCTGAGTATCAAGGTGCCCGGCGATGCCGGTGAGGCGATTGTCGTTCGCCTCGATGGCGAGCTGTTCGGCCACTACGGGAGGCCCGGTGATGGCCAGGCCGACTGAGCGCTCGATGCGTTTGCTGCTTTCAACCCAGGAGACCCGAACCATGCGCACGATTCTCAAGAACAAACCAGGCCAACCGGCTCGGATGTCCATCGGCAAGCGCGTGCTGTGCGCCATTGGCGCAGCCGCATTGTCGGCGCTGGTGGCGTTGGGGGCGATCCAGCCCGACCTGGCCCTGGCCATCGCCAAGTGGGCGGGGCTGGTGCTGGCGTTCTGAACCCATGAATCACCCAACAAGGAGAGTCACCATGAGACATCTGGCAACCGCACTGGCCGGTGCCCTTGCACTGGCCGGCCTGGGATCGGCGTGGGCCGACGAGTACCAGGGCACGCTCAAGGACAACGGCACCAACGTGCCGGTGCTGCTGAACATCGATCCTGGCGCAGGCTTGGGCAAGAACGCCGGCAAGGTGCGCTTCGGCGCCGGATGGGCGTGCGATTTCGCCCTGGAGTTCAACGGCGCGGATGGGCCGGAGCGCAGCTACAGCCTCAAAGGCGGTGGGGCGGGCCGTTGCGGACCGCTGACCCTGGGCTACCTGCAGAGTCGCCAGGGCAGTGATGGCCTGCAGATCCAGTTGTTCACCCAGGCCAACAAGCTCGCCTACAGCGCCACCCTGGTGCCGCCCGCCAGGTAGCCGCCACAACCAACCGTCATCCATTCGCTTCGCCTTCAAGGCACGGCCTGGCCGCTGCCCCACGGGGAGCGGCTTGCCTGAAAAAAGGAGCTGACCATGTGCATCACCAACACCGTAGGGGCGGGCGGCAACAACGCCCCAGCCGATGTGCGCAGCCTGCAGCTGCTGCTCAACCTCAACAGCGGTCAACGCGGCTTCAGCTGCGCGCTTGGCATCGATGGCCTGTGGGGGGGCGGCACGCGCAGTGCGCTGGACACCTTCCAGCAGATCATCGGCAGCCCGCAGGGCAAGCCGGTGGCGCCGGGCGATGCGACCCTGGCCGCCTTGCGCGTGGGCCTGCCCGGTGGGCTGGTCGCGCCCAAGTTGTGGCTGGCGCTGATCAATGCCAGCGGCGCACGTATCGATGCCTTCCACCAACCGGTGCTCGACGTGCTGACCCGCTACCGCATCGACACGCCGCTGCGCATCGCCCACTTCCTTGCCCAGATCGCCCATGAGAGCGGCTGCCTGCGATACACCGAGGAGCTGGCCTCCGGGAGTGCCTACGAGGGCCGCAAGGACCTGGGCAACCTGCAACCGGGCGACGGGCCGCGCTTCAAGGGACGCGGGCTGATCCAGCTGACCGGTCGCGCCAACTACCGCCAGTACGGCCAGTACTGCAAGCGCGATTTCGAGAGCAAGGACGATCCCTCCCTGGTCAGCAGCGACCCGGCCCTGGCGGTGGACGTCGCCGGTTGGTTCTGGGCGAACCGCAAGCTCAACGACTGGGCCGACAAGGATGACCTGCGTGAGGTCACCCGCCGCGTCAATGGCGGTTTCAACGGTCTCGACGACCGCGCCGCGTACCTCGCCCGGGCCAGGTGGCTGCTGATCGGCTGAACTCCATTCCCCCTTTTCGCCGGCAGCGGCGGAACCCGAGGACAACAACGTCCTGTCACCGTAAAAAAGGAGCTTCATGATGAAAAAGACTTTCGTATTCCCACATGCACGCGCCGCGCTGGCTGGGTTGGCGGTCATCGGCAGCCTGGCGTTCAGCCTGGTGCCGGTGGCGTCCGCCCAGGCCGCCGTGGCATGCCCACAGCCCAACTCGGGCGGCGTGCCGGCGGTCAATCAACAGCATGTGTTCTGCGGCGAGGTGGCCAACAACCGGGCCAAGGGCTTCCACAGCAGGCCTGGCGGACAGTTGCCCGCCACCGTGGCCTTCACGGCGGCGACCACCAATACACCGGTCGGGCCGGCCGGGATCTATGTCCTGCGCAGCTTCAACATCACCCAGAACGGCGTGACCGCGAGCAAGTCCATCTCCACCATGTTCCCGGACAGCTGCTCGCAAGCCAATGTGGTGGCGGCCATCCAGAATGCCTACAACAACCGCACCTCGCTGAACGGCAACGAGTTCCGCGGACCGTCGGGGGCTCATTGCGTGGCCGGCAACCCTGGCGCATCGTTCAACATCGTCGGTTATCTGAATGGGGCTGGCACGGTGGTGACCACCGCCTATCCTGACTACTGATCCTGCGTCACCCTCACCAGGGCCGGGCATCATGCCCGGCTCTTCCGTATCCCTGGCAAAGGAGCATGCTCATGTCCAACCCCCGCCCCCCAGGCCTGCAGCAGTTCCTCGACGACGAGGTGACGGCCGTGGCACTCGAGCACTTGCTCGAGAAGGCCCTGGCCGCACGTCGCAACCGGATGGTGGAGGCCTACAGCGGCAACGCCTACCACGTTGCCTTCGAAGAGGACGCCGTGCTGATCGAACACCATTACAGGGAGGACTGGCCTGCGGTGCGCCTGCCTTTGGACAGTTTCATCGAGACCCTGCAGGGTTGGCAGCCGAAGGCGCGCTACTGAAACCCTGCGTCGGGCCGGCACGCCGGTGGTGCTTGCCACGTTTTTGCGGGCCTGTGAAGGTCAATCGAGCACTGGCCGCAGGAAGTTGCGTTCGTAGCTGAGGATGAAACGTTGCTCGTTGGCCAGGGCGAAGGCGGCGATGCATTGCGGGTCGGTTTCCGAGGCTTTGCGGTACTGCTCGTAGGCCGCCAGGCTGGGGAAGCTGAACAGGGCGTAGGCGACATTGTTGGCGCCTTCGCTGGGCAGGAAGTAGCCGTGGTGGGTACCGCCCATGCGGTTGACCAGGCCGATCCACAGCTTGCCATAGGCCTCGAAGGCCGGGATCTGGTAGGGGTCGATGATGTACTTGAGGTGGCAGGTGATCATTGCACGCAATCCTTTGGGTGAGCCGGGTGGCTCACCTTACAGGGGCGGATGGCGGCCGTCACTGGGGGGCTGGTTGTCGCCAGATCAGTTGGTCGGTGGGATAGCCTTGCCGGCGTGCCAGCTCCAGCAGCTGTTCTCGGGTCTGGGCGCTGACGGTCGGTGAGCGCGACAGCAGCCACAGGTACTCGCGGTTCGGATGGCCGACCAGCGCCACACGATAGTCCGGGTCGTGGTAGAGCACCCAGTACTCGCCTTTGGTCAGGCCGGGGGCCAGGCGGCTGAACCAGTTGTCAAAGCGCACCCAGAGCTTGTCGGTGCTTCCGGCCACCTGCGGCTCGGCGACGCCTCGGGCTTCGTTCCACTGGCCGTCCTGCTCCAGGCAGCGATTGGTCACGTCGATACGGCCGTCCTTGCGCAGGCCATAATGGGCCTCGGATTGCACGCAGTGACGCTGGAAGAACATCGGCAGGCGCGCCAGTTCGTACCAGGTGCCCTGGTAGCGCTGCAGTTCGACCTGCTGCGTGGTGGGCGGCGGTTCATCGCGGGCGCTGGTGCAGCCCGTGAGCGCGAGGGTGAGGCAGCAGCAAAACGGCACGGCCAGGCGCATCGCCATGGGAAACCTCCTGAAGGGGGGAAAGGGTCACATGGCTTTCGATGCGCGGGCCGGCCAAAGGTTTTACTGGGCTGGGCGTGAGGTCTCCACGCTCAGCACTTCGGTATAGATGGCTTCGACGGTCTGGTCGAGCTTGAGATTCTTCATGCGTGCCTGCAGTTCGGGGTCCTCGACCTTGACCACCTGCAGCTTGCCTTCCGGTGGCAGCAGGGTGACTTCGTGGGTGTTGAGGTCGATTTTCTTGATCTGCGAGGTGACCTTGACCTGGCGGAAAGCCTCGCCACCTGGGTTGGGGTTGGCCGCGGTGGCGCGGATGGTGCCCGATTCCTCGGAGGCCTTGGGCGCGCCGCCGACATCGGTGTTCAGTACATAGGCGATGGCACGGGTGACTTTGATGTCGACCTGGTCACCGACCTTGAGGTTGGGCAGGGCCTTGGCCTGTTCGGTGAGCTGGAAGGTCACGTCCTTGTCGTGGGGGCCCTTGACCGTGACCTGGCGGTTGGGCAGGTCGATCTTGGTCACTTCGGTGGTGACATGGCTTTCCAGCGCTTCGCTGGCGATGGGCAGTTCGGCGGCGTGGGCGGTGAGGCTGGCGGCAAAGATGAGCGAGGCGAGAGCGATGGCGCGGGTTGGGTTCATTGGCCTGTCTTCCTTGTGGTCGATACCGGTGGGTGTATGCGAGAAGAAGCATAGACACTGGTTGGCAGATGTGTGGCCAATGCTTGCCCCGCGATGAGGCCGGTTCAGGCACTACAAAGGTTGATGATCACGCTCGCGCTTGGCCCCGGACACACTCACCGCCCCCGGCAAGCTCACGGCGTTCTTCGCCGCCAGCACTTCGGCCATCACGCTCACCGCGATTTCCGCCGGGGTCTTGCTGCCGATGTAGATGCCGATGGGCCCATGCAGGCGTTCGAGGGACTGTTCGGTTTCGCCGAAGTGATCGATCAGCCGCTCGCGGCGCAGCTGGCTGTTGCGCCGCGAGCCGATGGCGCCGATGTAGAACGCCGGGCCGTGCAGGGCTTCGAGCAGCGCCAGGTCGTCGAGCTTGGGGTCGTGGCTGACGGCGATGATGCAGGTGCGCAGGTCGGCCTTGAAGTCGCGCACCACATCGTCCGGCATGCCCTTCAGGTATTCGACGCCGGCGACCGACCAGGTGGCCATGTGCTCGGGCCGGGGGTCGCACACCGCCACCCGGAAGCCGTTGAACAGGGCCATGGTCGCCAGGTACTCGGCCAGCGCGCCGGCGCCGATCAGCAGCATGCGGTAGCCGGGGCCGAGGGTGTTGGTCATCTGCCGGCCATCGAAGCAGAACTGTTCCGGGGTGGCGGTGGGTTCGAGCTCGACCGCGCCGTCGGCCAGGGTCAGCTGGCGACGCATCAGCTGGCCGTTGTCGAGCTGCTCCAGCAGGTGTCGCAACGAGGCGATGGCGGGCATGAACTCGAGAATCAGTTCCAACGTACCGCCGCATGGCAGGCCAAAACGGTGGGCGTCATCGGCGCTGATGCCGTAGCGGATCACCTCGGGCGCCCCCTCGGGCAGGCCGGGGCCGCCGTAGGCGGTGGTGTAGCGGTGGATCAGGTCGTCCTCGATGCAACCGCCGGACACGCTGCCGACCACCCGGCCGTCGTTGCGCAGGGCCATCATCGAGCCGACCGGGCGCGGCGACGAACCCCAGGTGCGGGCGACGGTGGCGAGCAGCACGCGATGGCCGGCCTGGAGCCAGTCATGGGTGGTGCGCAGGACCAGCAGGTCGATGCTTTCCATGGTGTGTGAAACCTCGTTTTGCCGAGTGCCTATGGAGCAACTGTCTTGCTCAATTTCTGAAAGCTGACCCGATCCCTGTGGGAGCGGGTTTACCCGCGAACACGGGCGAAGCCCGTGCCATCCACCGCAGTGCCTGCTTCGCGGGTGAACCCGCTCCCACAGCACTGCTCAGCGCATATGCAGGATGATCGGGCTGCTGCTGGCCGGGTCGGTATGCCCGCGCAACGTGCCCACCGCCTTGGCCTCTACCGCGCCGCCGTGATTGCCCCACGCACTGCGGGCGAAACTCAGCACCTGGGCGATCTCCTGGTCCGACAACTGCTCGCGGAACGCCGGCATGCGGTAGGCATCCGGCACCCCGGCGGCGACGATGCGCTGCGAGCCGTTGAGGGTGATGTTGATCGCCGAGGCATTCTCCGTGGCCAGCATCGAGGTGGCGCCCGCCAGTGGCGGCATCCACTCGGCCTGGCCCTTGCCGTCCAGGCCATGGCAGCTGGCGCAGCGGGTCGCGTAGGTATGCGCCCCCGGCGTGTCGAGCCCCGTGGCAGTGGTTTGATACTGCCAGGGTGCGCCGTCACGCCCCGGGTCGCCGGGCAGCGACTTGAGGTAGCGGGCGATCGCGTTCAGGTCGTCGTCGCTCATGAACTGTGTGGAGTTGTTGAACGCCTCGGTCATCGAGCCGTACACCACCGCGTGCTTGTTCCGCCCGGTCTTGAGGAACTGCACGATCTGCGGCTCGCTCCAGCGCCCGAGCCCGGTGTTGTGGTCCTGGCGCAGGCTCGGCGCGTACCAGCCATCGAGCAGGGCGCCGGCGAGGAACGGCGCGCCGCTTTCGTCCAGGGCCTTCTCGTTGAAGGCCAGGCCCCGAGGCGTGTGGCAACTGCCGCAGTGACCGGGGCCCTGGACGATGTAGGCGCCGCGATTCCACAGCGGGTCCTGGTCGGCCTTCTGCGCATAGGCGCTGGTCGGCGCGAACAGGCCGTTCCACAGGGCAATGGGCCAGCGCAGGTTAAGCGGCCAGGGAATGTCGCTGGGGACATTGGCCTCGGCGGCCGGCTGCACGCCCTTCATGAAGAACGCATAGAGCGCCCGCACATCGTCGTCGCTGAGCTTGACGTAGGACGGGTAGGGCATGGCCGGGTACAGCCGTCGCCCACCCGGCGCGACGCCCTGGCGCACGGCGCGGTCGAAGTCGGCCAGGCTGTAGGTGCCGATGCCGTGCTCGCGGTCGGGAGTGATGTTGGTGGCATGAATGGCGCCCAGCGGCGTGTCCATTTCCAGGCCGCCGGCAAACGGCGCCTTGCCCGGCAGGCTGTGGCAGGCCACGCAGTCGCTGAGCCGGGCGACGTATTCGCCGCGGCTGACCAGGGCGGCGTCGGCGCTGTCCGTGGCGCTGAAGGGCGAGGCGGGCTCGCGGGTGACGTACCAGGCCAGCAGGCCTGCCGCGACCAGGCACGGCAAGGCCAGCCAGCCTGCGGTTCTTGCGAATCGGCTGTTGTTCATGGGCTGTCCTTGTCGTGTCAGCTGAAGGTATGGCGGCTCAGGGGCATGCTGCGCACGCGCTGGCCGGTGAGCCGTGCCACGGCGTTGGCCACCGCGGGCGCCACCGCCGGCAGCGGTGGCTCACCGATGCCGCCCATCTTCGCCCCGCTTTCGACGATGCGCACATGCACCCGGGCCATGCGCGACGGCGGCAGCACCGGGTACAGGTCGTAGTTGCGCGCCCGTGGCATGCCGTTGAGCCACACCGATTCCTCCAGCAGCACCTGGGACAGGCCCAGGGACACCGCGCCGTTGACCTGGGCCTCGATGATCGCCGGGTTGACGATGCTGCCCGGGTCGATGGCCTGCCAGATGTCGTGCACCTTGACCTGGCCGGCCTCCAGTGACACCTCGGCGATCACCGCCGCCTCCGAGCCGAACGGCGAGGCCATGGCCACGCCACGGGCGCGCTTGCTGCCGTCCTCGGCGGTGAACGGGCCGCGTTTCCAGCCACCGGACAATTCCGCCACCGCCTGCAGCAGGGTGGTCAGGCGCGGGTTGCCCTGCAGCAGTTGCAGACGCAGCTCGAAGGGGTCATGGCCGCCCTTGTCGGCCAGCTCGTCGAGGAACGACTCGTAGAAGAAGTCGTTCAGCGAGTTGCCCACCGAGCGCCAGTAGCCGAGCATGGCCGGGCCTTTGACATAGATCTGCGCGGTGCGCTTGTTGGCGATGGCGTAGGCCTTGCCCGACAGACCTTCGAGGGCGGTGGGGTCGACCTTGTCGCCCTGCTTGCCGGCGAGCGCCTCGGTCGGACCTTCGGTGGCACTGATTGCCTCGATGGCCACCGGCAGGCCTTTGTCGTCCAGGCCGGCGCGGAACTTGACCACGGCCATTGGCCGCATGGCATCGCGCAGGAACTCCTCCTCGCGGCTCCAGATCAGTTTCACCGGCCGGCCCACGGCCTTGGCCAGGGCGATGGCCTGCGGGTAGGGGTTGGCCGAGTCGTACAGGAAGTGGCGGCCGAAGAAGCCGCCGAGCAGCGGCGAGTGCAGGGTGATCCGCGCCGGGTCCAGGCCGGTGCGCTTGGCGATGTCGTCGCGGAACATGTCCTGGGCCTGGTTCGGCAGCCACACCTCCAGGCTGCCATCGGGGTTGAAACGGGCGGTGGCGGAGGGCGGTTCGAGCTGCGCGTGATTGAGGTACTGGTTGTGGTAGGTGGCCTCGACGGTGGTCTTGGCGCTGGCCAGGGCGCCCGCCACGTCGCCCTGGTTTTCCTCGTCACGGCTCGGCCCGGTCTGGGCGGCCAGGTGGTCGCGCCAGCCGTCAGTGGAAAAATCGGCGGGCATTGGCCGCACCTGGCTGTCGGCTGCCGCCTCCTTCCAGTCTACTTGCAGGGCCTCCACCGCGCGCTTGGCGTTGAACCAACGCTCAGCGACCACCGCCACGGCACCGGGCAACTGGTGCACCGAGTGCACCCCCTTCATGGTCTTGACCTGCTCTTCGTTGCGCAGGCTGCCGACGGTCATGCCCAGGCGCGGCGCATGCTGCACGGCGGCGTGGAGCATGCCGTCGACCTTGATGTCGATGCTGTAGATGGCCTTGCCGGTGGACTTGTCGTAGGCGTCGAGGCGCTTTACCGGCTTGCCGATCCAGCGGAACTGGCTGGGGTCGCGCAAGGTGACGCTGGCGGGGTCCGGCACCGGCAGGTCCATGGCCGTTTCGGCCAGTTCACCGTAGCCGAGCGAACGGCCCGAAGCGGCATGCACTACCTTGCCCGGCTCGGTGGTCAGCTCGCTCACCGGCACGCCCAACTGCTGGGCACCGGCCTGCAGCAGCATGGCCCGGGCCAGGGCGCCGAGGCGGCGCATGGTCGGGTAGCTCATGCGTACTGACATGCTGCCGCCGGTGATGCGCAGGCCGTTTTCCATCACCACGTAGGCTTCGCCGGCGGGCGCGCTTTCGACCAGGAAGCGGGCAGGATCGAGGTCCAGTTCCTCGCCGACGATCTGCGCCATGGCGGTATTGACGCCTTGCCCGCCCTCCATGAATGGGCTGAGCAGGCGCACGCTGCCGTCCGGGCGCAGCTCCAGGAAGGCCGGTACCTGGGTACCGCGCTCCGCGGTGCTGGCGGCCTGTACGCGTGGTGCGCCCACTGGCAGACCGAAGCCGAGCACCAGCGCGCCCACGGTGGTGCCGACCAGGAAGCGCCGGCGCGACAGGTTGACGGTTTCGCCTGCTGGCAGTTTCAGCAAGTCTTCGGGGGTATCGATGCGTGTGCTCATCAGGCTTTACCCCCTTCGGCCAGTTCCTGCACGGCGGCATGGATCGCGTTGTAGGTGCCGCAGCGGCACAGGTTGACCATGGCCGCGTCGATCTGCGCAGTGCTGGGCTTGGGCGTGTGCTTGAGCAGCGCGGTGGCCGCCATCACCTGGCCGGACTGGCAGTAGCCGCACTGGGCCACCTGGTGCTCGACCCAGGCGGCGACCACGCGCTTGCCCACGGCATCGTGCTCGATGGCCTCGATGGTGGTGACCTCGCGGCCGACCACGCCGGCCACCGGGGTGACGCAGGCGCGCACCACGTTGCCGTCCACCAGCACCGAGCAGGCGCCGCACTGGGCCAGGCCGCAACCATACTTGGTGCCGGTCAGGCCCAGGTCGTCGCGGATCACCCAGAGCAAGGGCGTGTCGGCGTCAGCCTCGACCTGGTAGGTCTGCTGGTTGATTCGTAGTTCCATGGGCTCACCTGCTGATCATCGGTTGTGGAAGTGGGGAATACGCTGTTCCCCAATCCAGAAACGCTAGCACAGCGGCCCATTGCGCAACCGATACACCCCGCAGATTCAGAGGATCAGGCAAGCAATCCGGCGGAATGCGCAAGTAGCCCTCAATCGATGCGCGGATGCTGCTCTGCGAGGGTCTTGCGCCTGGCCTCGAGCTCGGCGATCTGCGCGTCGATGTCCTCGATCTTCTGCTCGATGTTGTCGTGGTGCTCCTGCAGCAGTTCGCGGGCTTCCTCGATATCCGAGGCGGCCGGTGCGGCGCCGCGCAGCGGGCGGTTGGCGGTCTCCTTCATGGTCAGGCCGGTGAGCAGGCCGATCACGGCGATGACCATCAGGTAGTAGGCCGGCATGTACAGGTTGTCGCTGGTTTCCACCAGCCAGGCGGCCAGGGTCGGGGTGAGGCCGGCGATCAGCACCGAGATATTGAAGGCGCTGGCCAGGGCGCTGTAGCGGATATGGGTGGGGAACATCGCCGGCAGGGTCGAGGCCATCACGCCGATGAAGAAGTTCAGCAGCACGGCGAGGATCAACAGGCCTGCGAAGATCACCGCCAGCTTGCCGCTGGTGATCAGCATGAACGCCGGGATCGCCAGCAGGAACAGGCCGACGCTGCCGATGATGATGAACGGCTTGCGCCCCCACTTGTCGCTGAGCAGGCCGATGATCGGCTGCACGAAGAGCATGCCGACCATGATCGCGATGATGATCAGCACGCCGTGGTCCTCGCTGTAGTGCAGGTTGTGCGAGAGGTAGCTGGGCATGTAGGTGAGCAGCATGTAGTAGGTGACGTTGGTGGCGATCACCACGCCGATGCAGGTCAAGAGGCTGCGCCAGTGCTGGGTGGCGACTTCCTTGAACGACACTTTCGGGCCACTGGCCAGGCCTTCGCGGTCACCTTGCTCGAGCTTGTCGACGTGTTGCTGGAACGCCGGGGTTTCTTCCAGGGCGTGGCGCAGGTACAGGCCGATCAGGCCCAGCGGCAGGGCCAGGAAGAACGGCAGGCGCCAGCCCCATTCGAGGAACTGCTCCTCGCCGAGCACCGTCGAGATCAGCACCACCACCCCGGCGCCGAGGACGAAGCCGGCGATCGAGCCGAAGTCCAGCCAGCTGCCGAGAAAGCCGCGCTTGCGATCCGGGGCGTACTCGGCGACGAAGATCGATGCCCCGGTGTATTCGCCGCCCACCGAGAAGCCCTGGGCCATCTTCGCCAGCAACAGCAGGATCGGCGCCCAGATGCCGATGCTGGCGTAGGAGGGGATCAGGCCGATGGCGAAGGTGCTCAGCGACATGATCACGATGGTCGCGGCCAGCACCTTCTGCCGTCCGTAGCGGTCGCCCAGGGCGCCGAAGAACAGCCCGCCCAGCGGGCGGATCAGGAACGGCACGGAGAAGGTGGCCAGGGCGGCGATCATCTGCACGCCGGGGCTGGCGTTGGGGAAGAACACCTTGCCCAGGGCATAGGCGACGAAGCCGTAGACACCGAAGTCGAACCACTCCATGGCATTGCCCAGGGCGGCGGCGGTGATGGCCTTGCGCATCTTGGCGTCGTCGACGATGGTGATGTCCTTCAAGCCGATGGGCTTGACGGGTTTCCTGCGTGATTTCATGGGCCGTTGTCCTTAGAAGGCTTGGGGCGTGGCCATGGTTTGGCCAGCCTTGTACCTAGGGTCAGATACAACGGCGCGCTAAATAATTCCCTGCGGGGTCATTTGCGTGGGGTAAACCATGCACGATTCGTGTAGGAGATTGCCCAGCCCTCCGGGCTACGCTGTCGCGCAGGGAACAGAATTCCAGCGTGGGAGCGGGCTTGCCCCGCGATGCGGTGTTTGGCACCGGCTACGCCGGTGATCGCGGGGCAAGCCCGCTCCCACGCTGCCCCAATCAGATCAAAGAATTATGTTTTGTTCCATGTGAGCAGCGCTGGTCAGAGCGTGCGAGACATCAACCAATGGCTATGCCCCCAGGCCTCGAACGGCGCCATGCGCGTCCAGCCGCGCTTGGCGTAGTACGTATCCTGGTCGTGGGTATGCAGGTAGAGCGTGGCAACTCCGTTGCTGCGTGCATGCTCGCAGACACCTTCGATGAGCTGCTCCGCCAGGCCTTGGCCACGCGCCTCTGGGGCGACGAACACGCAGGCCAGCCAGGGACCGAGGTCGCTGCGCCCGGGCAGGTCGTCGCTGGCCAGGGCCGCACTGCCCAGCAGGCGGTCGCCGTCCAGGGCGACCAGGCATTGCCATTGCCCGTTGTGCTGGCCTTCGGCGAATTCACGTTGCCAGTCGGCCAGCGGCACGTCCGCGTACTCATAGTGAAACTGTTGGTGCAGCCACTGGGCGAGGGTGTCGCTGTGGGCCATGTGGTGTTTCAGCCAGTCCAGGCGGAGCATGACGATGTCCTTTTCAGGGGCAGGAGGGGCGGAGCTTTGCGCGAAGCATACACCGCGATGCGTGCTCGCCGAGGGTGATGGCGTTTTGATTTTAAGCGCACGCAGCCGCTATCCTTGCGCCTGCATTCATCAAGGAAGAACCATGCGTCTGTCGTCCTGCCTCAAATCGCTTATCGCCCTGTCACTTGCCAGCCTGCTCGGTGCCTGCTCCAACTACCACTACAAGGAGTACCAGGGTGACTGGGCGCCTGAGACGATGACGCCCTATGATCTGTCCGGCAACCAGGCCGACGCACCGGTCGTGTACTTCGCTACCGTCCGTTACCGCGCCCTGGGCGTGCCGTTCCATCGCCTGCTGCTGGCCACCCATGTCGATGACCAGTTGCTCGAAGGCGCCGGGCGGCGCTCGATCCTCGATATCGCGGGCAAGCAGGCGCTGCGGCTGACGCCGGGCAAGCACTCGCTGAGCTGGTGCTGGGCCTCGATGAACGCGTTGGGCACTGGTGGCGGCAAATGCGGTTTCACCGCGCGCGACGTCGAGTTCCGCGCAGGCAAGCGCTACATCGTCGACTTCGACACCGTCGATGCCATCAATGGCCCGCCCGGTCGAGAGACGATGACCATCACCATCACCTCCGAGATTCGCGACCTCGATACCCGAGAGGTGGTCTACCCGCCCAAGGGCAGCGAAGCGTTGACCAAGAGCATGGACGGTTGAGGATGTGCTCTGATGCAGACTTACTGGCCACTGTTCTGGCCCAATGACAGCAAAGTCGATCACAGCGCCCCGCAGGTGCGTCTCGATGCGCTGTTGCCGGTTGTCGGGGCGGTCACGCTCGCTTATTTCGAGCGCAATGAGCGCATTCAGGTTGATGAAACCGTTCGGCTCATCTGGTGCCCAAGTGTTTCCGACCTCAATGGCTGGAGTGAGCAACCTTCTGAAATCGCCTTTAGCCATGTGCTGCACGCCAGGGTGGTTGCACTCGATGCTGCCCCTGAATCGACGATCGACTCTGTGCATTTCGGTCTGCGCGGGCACATGCTGCAGGTTCTGTCCCTGGAGCGATTGCTACCGGCCTTGTGTGGATGGGCAAACGGTACCGGGGCTTGGGCGTTGCCTCAAGCAGCGACCGAGAATGGCAGCCTGCAGTTATGGGCGGAACTGAGCTGGTGCGGTTGGGCAGAGGTGGCGGGGTACATTTATCTTGTCGGTAGTACGCGAGCCGAGTCGCATCTGGAACTGATCTTCGAACGTGATGGCGATAACCTTGTCGGCTTGTTCCATGTACAGCGAAATCCAGCCGGGACCTTTTTCGACTTCGGGGCGACGTATTTCACCGAATTAGAACGTTGCTTGCTGGAGCGGGTGCTGAATAGCGCTCACCCCTTGTGTGATACTCACCCCCTTTATCTGGTGGAGTAGTCCGGTGTACAGAAAATTTGATCAGTGATACGACGTTGAGCTTTCTATTGATGTTCGCCAGACTTTCCTTCTGCTCGCAAGCCGGAAAGTTTAACCAGCAGGTCACGTACGACTAAAGTCCGGTGTCTCTCACTCGTTTCTACAAGTACCGTGGGGCCTGACAGTCATCAAGTTGGATTGTTGGACAATTCGATCTCGTCAACCCATATACCCGCTTTACTACAGGCTATCCAGTGACCCTGCGGTCATGCCCAGAGCCATGTAGTAATTAGCAGTCGTTAACTTTTCCGCGAGCGTTTCAACAAACAACGCTCAACTTTCTAAAGTTATTGCGCGTGTGCCGATAACCCTCGGTGACCGTGCTGGGAAGTTCCAAGTACTGCGATTCTCGCTGTGCCTTTGCCTGCGAATGGGTGTTGTATGTCGTACCTGTCTGCTGTTGATCGTCGTCAATTAACGCTGTCTGTCGTACTGGCGTGCCTGTGCGCCGGCAACCTGCATGCCGAGACATTTACCCCCGGCCAGGAAGTGCTGCGCCAACAGCAACAGCAGCAACACGACCTGCAGCAACTGCAACTGGAACAACGTCGCCGGCAACTGCAACGCGGCGCGTTCACCGCGCCCGACACCACCCCACAGGCTCCCAAGGCCGCGGCCCCGGATGCGCGCTGCTGGCCGCTGGCCGGGGTGCGCATCGGCGGTGTCACGTTGATCGACCGCGCCACCCTCGATGCCCGCATCGACCCCCTGGTGGCCGCGTGCATGGGCGTGGGGCAGATCAATCAGCTGCTGGCGGGCATCACCGCGCTGTACCTGGAAAAGGGCTATATCGCCAGCCGCCCCTACCTGAGCAGCGCTCCGGCGGCCGGGCAGTCGCTGGACATCCTGGTGGACGAAGGCTACCTGGAAGCCATCGAACTGGCCGACCAACGCCTGCCGGTATCCCTGGCCGGGGCCTTCCCCGGCATGCTCGGCGAGCCGTTGAACCTGCGCGACCTGGAGCAGGGCCTGGACCAGCTCAACCGCCTGCGCTCGGTCGACCTCACCGCCGACATCGCCCCCGGCAGCCAGCCGGGCGCCTCGCGGATCATCCTGCGCCCGCGCAGCGCCGGCCAGCCACGGGTTTCCGTGGGCCTGGGCCTGGACAATCTCGGCAGCGCCAGCACTGGCCGTGACCGCAGCGTGTACAGCCTGAGCCTGGACAATCCGCTGGCGCTCAACGACCTGCTCAGCCTGTCGGCCAGCGACACCCTCAACCAGGGCGATCGCTACAGCCGCAATGCCAGCCTGTACTACGCGATTCCCTACGGCTACTGGACGTTCAGCCTGTTCGCCAGCCATGCCGAGTACCGCTCGCCGATCAAGCTCAGCACCCTGACCCTGCACAGCACCGGCATCACCGACCAGCTCAGCCTGCGCGGCGAGCGCGTGCTGTGGCGCGACCAGCGCCATCAACTGAGCGCCAGCCTGCAACTGGCGCACAAGGACGTCGACAGCGAATTCGCCAAGGTCCGCCTGGACGTGCAGAGCCCGACGCTGACGGTGGCCGAGGCCGGGCTCAACCTGTTCTGGCTCGACAGTGCGGTGTGGAACCTGGACCTCAACTACGCCCAGGGACTGCACTGGTTTGGCGCCGACGACGATGCCGATCGGCCAGTGCCCGACCTGCCCATGGCGCAGTTTCGCAAGTACCGCGCCGGCCTCGGCCAATGGCGCAACGGCCAGCTGCTGGGCCAGGCCTGGCAGTGGCAGAGCCAGCTCAACCTGCAGTACAGCCCCGACCCGCTGCCGGCCATCGAGCAGTTGCTCGGCACCGACGATTCCGCCGTGCGCGGCTACCGCCTCAGCAGCCTGTCCGGGGCCAGCGGCGCGGTGTGGCGCAACACCCTGCGCCTGCCGCTGCAGCCCCAGGGGCCGCTGACCGTCACCCCGCGGCTGGGGCTGGACCACGGCTGGATCAAGGCCGACCACGGCGCTGCCAGCCAGCGCCTGAGCGGCGCGAGCCTGGGCCTGAACCTGAGCTGGAAGGCGCTGCAGCTGGACGTTGACTACCAGCGCAGCCTGACCACCCCCAGCGGTTACCACCGCGAGCCAGAGGTCTGGCTGTTCAGGGCCGCCGTGCAGATGTGAGCGCACCGAATTAGCAGTACCGACATGGAGAGTGACCTATGCCCAAGACCCCCTTTACCTTCAACCTGTCCCCGCAAGGCAAGCTGCGCTGGGCGATAGCCAGCCTGTTCCTGGCCGCGAGCCTGCCCCAGGCGCTGGCCGGCGGCGTCGTGGTCGCCCCCGGCCCCGGGGGCACGGCACAGTTGCAGACCCAGGGCGGCGTGCCCATCGTCAATATCGTCGCCCCCAACGGCGCGGGCCTGTCGCACAACCAGTTCCTTGACTACAACGTCGACCGCCAGGGCCTGGTGCTGAACAACGCCCTGCAGGCCGGCCACTCGCAGCTGGCCGGTGAGCTGGCGGCCAACCCGCAGTTCCAGGGCCAGGCGGCGAGCGTGATCCTCAACGAAGTGGTCAGCCGCAACGCATCCGCCATCAATGGCGCCCAGGAAATCTTCGGCCGCGCCGCCGACTACGTGCTGGCCAACCCCAACGGGATTTCGGTCAACGGCGCCAGCTTCATCAACGCACCCAATGCCAGCCTGGTGGTGGGCCGCCCTGAACTGGACGCGGGCCGACTCAAGGCCCTGGGCACCCAGGACGCCAACGGCCAGTTGCAGGTGCAGGGCGCCGGCCTGCGTAACGACGGCGGTTCGGTCAACCTGATCGCCCCGCACATCGACAGCCAGGGCCGTCTGGATGCCCGTGACCAGCTCAACCTCACCGTGGGCCGCAACCAGGTGGACTATGCCAGCGGCCAGGTCAAGGTCGTCGACCGCGGCGCGGCCAGTGGCGAGCAGCGTATCGATGCCAGCCTGTTCGGCGCGATGCAGGCCGGACGCATCAATATCGTCAGCACCGCGCAGGGTGCCGGGGTACGGGTCGGGTCGGGGCAGATCGACGGCCGCGACGGCGTGCGCATCGACTCGGCGGGAGACCTGAACGTCAGCGGCGCTGCCGTGGCCGACTCGCTGGAAGCGACCCGTGCCGGCGTGCGCAGCAGCCAGGGTGATGTCGAACTGCGTGGCGCCCAGGACCTGACCCTGGCCGCCGCCGACGTGGCCGGGCGTGACGTCAAGCTCGACGCCGGACGCAACCTCACCCTGAGCACCGTGCAAAGCCGCAAGCTCCAGGAAAAACGCGAGAACTGGCGCAGCGGCGCACTGGGCATCGACTGGGAGACCTACCAGCGCACCCAGACCGACAGCGACACCCGCGAGCACGCCACCCGGGTCGTGGCACAGCGTGATGCCGGGTTGCACGCCGGCCAGGATCTCACCCTCAGCGCCGCCAGCCTCGAGGCGCCCGGCAAGCTGAGCCTGGACAGCGGCGCCGACCTGCGTCTGACCGCCGCCACCGAGCGCCAGGTGCAGACCGACCAGGGCAAGCACACCAAGGGCTTCTGGAAGGCCGACTGGGACAACCGCAATGAAACCCAGCGCAGCGTCACCAGCCAGCTCAAGGGTGGCGACATCGCACTGCACGCCAAGGCCTCGGTGCTGGCCGAAGGTGCCCAGCTGACCAGTGGCCAGGACATCCGCATCGCCGGCAAGCAGGTGCAGATCAGCAACGCCTCGCGCACCGACCAGCGCGACAGCCAGAACCAGCAGAGCAAGTTCTTCGGCGTCAGCCACAACGAAGCCAAGCAGAACAGCCGGGAAAGCACCGCGGTGCGCAGCGAGCTGGTGGCCGGTGGCAACGTCGGCCTGAGCAGCGCCGAGGGCATCGACGTGGTCGGCTCGACGGTCAAGGCCACCGGTGCGCTGAACGCTGAGGCGGCGGGCGATCTGAAGGTCGCCTCGGCCCAGGACACCCGCGAACACAACAGCGCCAGCAGCAGCCGTGGCTTCGTTGCGTCGGCCAAGGAGACCGCGCCGGGCTCCGGGCAGTATCGTGCTGGCGTCGGCTATGCGAGCGATCGTCAGAGCACCAGTGGCAGCCAGGTCAGCCAGCAGGGTTCCAGCCTCAGCGGCAGCGAAGTTCAGTTGACCGCCGGCGGTGACCTGAGCGTCAAGGGTGCAGCGGTGAAGTCCACCGCGGGCGATACCACCCTGGCCGGCAAGCAGGTGTCGCTGCTGGCCGAGCAGGACAGCCGCAGCGAGTCCCGCGACAGCAGCCACACCGGCGGTGGCGTCTACCTTACCGCCGGCCTGGACCGTGCCGGCGCCGGGGTCGACTTCGCCCATGGCACCCAGCAGGACACTTCCAGCAGCACCACGGCGAAGACCACCGGCCTCGACAGCGCCGGCAGCGTGAAAATCAAGGCCGACACCCTGGCCAGCGAAGGCGCGCAGGTGAACAGCGCCGGCACCCTGAGCATCAGCGCAGGCCAGGTGGACAACCGTGCGGCCCGCGACACCACCAGCAGCAGCCACCAGCAGAGCAGCTGGACGGCGGATGTCGGTGTCAACGTCGAGTACAAGGACATCGCCCGGCCGATCGCCGGGGCGGTCAAGGACGTGGTGGACGGCAAGGTATCGGTCAAGGATGCGCTCGACGGCAAGCTGCCGCTCAACGACGTCAAGGACGTGCTGGACGGCAAGACTTCGCTGACCGCCGCGCTGGGCAAGCTCGGCACGCCGAACCTGGGCGTCGACCTGGCCGTGGGCCATGCCAGCCAGCAACAGGGCGAGCAGACCGGCACTGCGGTGGTCAGCCAGTTCAATGGCCAGGGCGTGCAGCTGGACGTGGCCGGCGCGCTGAAGGACCAGGGCTCCCGCTACAACGCCAACGGCGGCGCGCTGGACATCAAGGCCGGTTCGTTGCAGGCCGACGCGGCCAGCAACACCCACAGCCGCAACGAGCAGCAGGTGAACGCTGATGTGTCCGCCCGGATCTACACCAAGACCGGCGAGGACCTCAACGTGACCGCCAATGGTTCCGGTGGCAGCAAGCACCTGAGCGAAGATACATCCACTGCCGTGGTCGGTACGTTCAGTGGCAACCAGGGCCTGAACATCCAGGTCGGTGGCGATGCCCGCTTCGAAGGCAGCCGTCTCGACGGTGGCCAGGGCGCGGTGGCGGTCAACACCGGCGGCAAGCTGGCCCTGGACCAGGCCAGCAACCAGGCGCGTCGCGACACCGGCAGCCTCGGTGGCAGCGGCTCGCTGACCGTGGGTACCTTGCCGGTGGGCGACAAGGTCGACCTGGGCGCTGGGTTCCAGCTGGACCATGCCGGCGAGCACAGTGTCGACAGCAAGGCCCAGGTGGCGAGCATCAGCGGCAACGGCCCGGTGCGCCTGGGCAGTGCTGGCGACCAGACCTTGCAGGGCACGCGCATCGACGCGAACGGCCCGGTCGAACTCAAGGCCGGTGGCGCCCTCGACCTGCAGGCCGCCAGCGACACCCGGACCGTCAGCGGCAGTCATCTGGGCGGTGGCCTCAACCTCGGTGGCAAGGCTGCCACCGGTGAGCAGGGCCGTGACCTGAGCGGCAAGCTGGGCGGCAACTTCAATGTGGGCCAGACCAACGAACGCTCGCAGACCCTGGCCGGCGGTCAGCTGAACAGCCGTGGCAACGTGGACCTGGCCGGCCAGTCGGTGCATCTGCAGGGCACCCAGGTCGGTGCCACGGCCGTCAACGTCGGCGCAGGCGAGGGTGGCCTGGCGCTGGAGTCGGCGCAGTCCACCCAGGGTCGTACCAACTGGGGCGTCGAGGTGAAGGCCGGGAGCAACCTGAGCCGAAATACACCGGCGGACGCCGGGCAAAAGGTCAGCTCGTCCCATGACTTCGACCTGGGCGGCAAGGTGCAGGTGGACCATCTGCAGGCCACCACCCAGCAGAACAGCCATATCACCGCTGGCGATGTGACCCTGAACAGTGCCGGTGCGGCGCAACTCAGCGGCGCCCGGGTCGACGGCCAGCAGGTCGGCGGCAAGCTGGCGGGCGGGTTGACGGTAGCGGAACGCCAGGACACCACCACCTCGGTGCGGGTCGACCTGGGCGCGGGCCTGGCCGGCAAGCCGGGCGAGGCGAAGGAGGGCCAGGAGAAGCCAGGCTTCGACTACACGCCATCGTTCAATGCCCAGGGCGAGTTCGTGCGCAAGGCCGGGGTCACGCAGGCTTCGGGCATCGCGGCGCAGCGTGGGCTGGAGCTGCAGGTCAAGGGCGTGGAGCAGGGCGGTACCACGCTCGGGGCCGAGGTCAAGCCGCTCGGCTACCAGGTCAAGGCCACCCTTGACCTGCCCAAGCTGCCGGAGGCCGGCCTGCCCAGCGTGTCGCTGGAAGGCGGCAAGCTGAAGGTCGGGCCGGTGACGGTCGAAGGCCAGGTTGATGGCCTGACCAACAAGGGCTGACAGGGCGCGCCTCGTGCCCCCAACCTGAAGAGAGACTACGTGGGAGCGGGCTAGCCCCGCGATCACCGGCAACGCCGGTGCCATGCACCGCACCGCCTGAATCGCGGGGCAAGCCCGCTCCCACGCAGCGCTCGTCATCTTCTGCCCCCTGCAAGCGGGCTAGTCCCGCTTTGCAGGCTTGTCCGATCCCACCCCCCTCGCTGTCCGCCATTGCCCTGAACCGCCTGCCCGTCCCCGCCGTACTGTTGCCCCCTACCCACCACAAGAAAACACCGTGCCCGATCACGGTAGAAGAGGGGAGCACCATGCCGTTTTTCCCACCGCTGCCGTGCGCAGCCGCCCTGACCACCCTGGCCCTGCTGCTCGGCGGTTGCCGCGACGACAGCAAACCCGCCGCCAGCCTGGCCGCCCCTGCGGACCCTGCGTTGGCCGCGCTGTACGCCAGCACCTGCCAGACCTGTCACGCCAACCCCGCGTCCGGCGCGCCCTTGGCAGGCGACGCTGCGGCCTGGGCGCCGCGCCTGGCCCAGGGCGTCGACCGCCTGCTGGAGCACAGCATCAACGGCTACCAGGGCATGCCGCCCATGGGCCTGTGCATGCAGTGCAGCGAGGCGCAGTTCCTTGCCCTGATCGGCTACATGTCCGGCCAGCCCCTCCACTGAGCGCAAGGTACTCCCATGACGATTCACCTGTCCCGTCGTCGCTGGCTGCAACACACCAGCGCGGCCTGCGCGTTGCTCGCGCTTTCCGCCAATCCGGCACTGGCACAACTGTTGCGCGCGCCACGGCTGATCCCTTGGCGCAACTGGTCCGGCGCGCAGAGCTGCCTGCCCGAGGCGCGGCTGGCGCCGCAGAGCCTCGACGAACTGGCCCAGGCCATCCGCCAGGCCCCCGGCAGGGTGCGTCCGGTCGGTTCGGGGCACTCCTTCAGCGCCCTGGTGCCCAGCGACGGCACCTTGCTGTCGCTGGGCTACTTCAACGGCTTGCTCGACCACGACCCCACCACCCTGCAGGCCGAGTTCGCCGCTGGCACGCCGATGTCGGCGATGGGCGCGGCGCTCAAGGCGGTCGGCCAGGCGCTGCCGAACATGGCCGACATCGACTACCAGACCCTGGCCGGCGCGATCGCCACCTCGACCCATGGCACCGGCGTCGGCTTTGGCTCGTATTCCTCGAAGGTCACCGGCCTGCAACTGGTCACCGCCAGCGGCGAGGTCCTCGACTGTGACAGCCATCGGCACCCCGAAGTGTTCGCCGCGGCGCGGGTGTCCCTCGGCGCGCTGGGCGTGGCCACGCGGATCCGCCTGCAGAACCGCGAGGCCTTCCGCCTGCGCGAACGGCAATGGATCGCCCGCACCGACGAATTGCTGGAGGACGTGGAGAAGAACACCCGGGAAAACCAGCATTGGGAAATGCTGGTGATCACCCATTCCGACTATGCGCTGTCCATCGCCCTCAACGAGACCAATGATGCCGCCACCGCTGACCAGGATACGGCCGGCGGCAGTGGCAACGAATTCGTCAGCCTGATCGAGAAGCTCGACAAGTACGGCAGCGACTTTCCCGAAGCCCGGCGCCTACTGCTCAACAGCCTGCGGCATGTCGCCAGCTTCGACGAGCGGGTCGGTGACTCGTACGAGATCTTCGCCAATGTGCGCAACGTGCGCTTCAACGAGATGGAGTACTCGGTGCCCGCCGAGCACGGCCCGGCCTGCCTGCGGGAGATCCTCGCGCTGATCCGCGAGCGCGACCTGCAAACCTGGTTTCCCATCGAGTACCGCTACGTCAAGGCCGATGATATCCCGCTGAGCATGTTCGAAGGGCGCGACAGTTGCTCGATCTCGGTGCACCAGCACTACAGCATGGACCACCACAATTTCTTCGCCGCCATCGAGCCGATCTTCTGGAAATACGCCGGGCGCCCGCACTGGGGCAAGCTGCACACCCTCAATGCGCGCACCCTGCAGCCGCTGTACCCGCGCTGGAAGGCGTTCACCGAGGTGCGCCAGGCGCTGGACCCGACAGGCAAGTTCCTCAATGGCCACCTGGCCTCGATCCTCGGCGTGGCCTGAGCACAAGGAGATGTGATGAACAGACGCAAATTCCTGGTCGGCGCGGCCGGTGCCGGCGTGCTGCTGGCCGCTGCCGGCGCCTGGCTGCGCCCTGGCGCCCAAGGGGCGCCGCACGACGACTATTTCGCCAGGTTGCAGCGCGAGCTGCGCGAGCACGGGCCGATGCGCCCGGTGATGCTGATCGACCTCGACCGCCTGGACCACAACATCGATGTGGTGACCCAGTCGGTGCGCCGTGCCGGCAAGCAGCTGCGCCTGGTGGAGAAGTCGCTGCCCTCGCCGCAGTTGCTCGACTACATCGCCCGGCGTGCCGATACCCGCCGGCTGATGTCGTTTCACCAGCCGTTTCTCAACCACGATGCGCTGCGCTTCCCCGAGGCCGACATCCTGCTTGGCAAGCCGCTGCCGGTGCGTTCGGCGCAGCTGTTCTATGAAGCGCATCGCGGCGCATTCGACCCGGCCAGGCAACTGCAGTGGTTGCTCGACACCCCCGAGCGCCTGCAACAGTACCTGGCGCTGGCCCAGGGACTGGGCACCCGGCTGCGGATCAATATCGAGCTGGATGTCGGCCTGCACCGTGGCGGGGTCAAGGACTCGGCGCAGCTGGAGCGGATGCTGGCCATCATCGCCGCCAATCCCCGGCACCTGGCCTTCGCCGGCTTCATGGGCTACGACCCCTTCGTCGGCATGGGCGTGCCGGGTATCCTCGGATCACCACAGGCGCTGTTCGCCAAGGTCATGGGCTTGTACGACGGCTTCGTCGACCATGCCCGCAGCCGCTACCCCGGGTTGTGGCACTCGGACCTGACGCTCAACACCGCCGGCAGCCCGAGCTACCGCATGCACGAGCACGAACGCACCAGCAGCGAGGTATCGGTGGGCTCGGCATTGCTCAAGCCCACTCACTACGACCTGCCGTCGCTGCAGGACCACCAGCCGGCGGCCTATATCGCCACGCCGGTGATCAAGCGCACGGGTGCGGTGCAGATTCCGGCGCTGGACGGCAAGTCGGCGTTGTTCGCCTGGTGGGACCCGAATCAGCGCGAGACCTTCTTCATCTATGGCGGCAACTGGCTGGCCGAGCCCGAGTCGCCCAAGGGGCTGCGCTTCAACGGCCTGTACGGGCGCAGCTCCAACCAGGAAATGCTCAATGGCTCGGCGGCGGTGGGCCTGCAGGTCGACGACCAGGTGTTCCTGCGCCCGACCCAGTCCGAGGCGATCCTGCTGCAGTTCGGTGACTTGCTGGCGGTACGCGGCGGGCGGATTGTCGAGCGCTGGCCGGTGTATGCGTAGTGGGTTGCTGCGCAGTCAATAACTCATGCATTCCCCTGAATGGGCCATCCCTTTCAAGTTCAAGATTGCCGGGGTCGCTTTGCGACCCTTTCGCGGCACAAGGCCGCTCCTACAGGCGACCGCACTCCCTGTAGGAGCGGCCTTGCCGAGGCGTCGGACCGGCCGGAAAGGGCTGCAAGGCAGTCCCGGCGATCAAGGCGTAAACGCTGAAAATAGCAACGGATCGGCCCTCACAAACTAAACGGCAAACTCAGCTTGACCCACAGCATCTCCCCCTCCGGCCTGTTGCGCACCGCGAACTCCTTGGCCCAGCGCGCCTCGATGCTGGCGTACTCGAGGAAGGTGTAATGCAGCGCCGGGCCGATGGCGAACACCTGCCCGCGCACCCCATCATCGACATCCTCACCCATGAAGCTCACGGTCCTGCCGAACTGCTTGTCGTCGGTAGTCTGCTTCACGTAGTAGCCATTGATCCCCAAGCGCAGGTTGTCGGTCACTCGGTAGCTGGCCGAATAGTCGAAATGGAACAGCTGCCCCGAGCGGTAGTCAGTGTCGTGGTTCTCTTCGTTGAAGCTGTAGGTGGCCTTGACCGATACCTCACTGCGTTCACTGGGCAGCCAGGTCGCCGACAGCAGCGGCTTGTAGGTATAGAAGTTGTTGCTGGTGTTGGCCATGCGCGTGGCTTCGTAGTCGCCGGTGGGCAGGGTGATCTCCAGCGCCGCGCCGAGGGTGAGGTCCGCGCCCATGTCCCACAGGATGATCGGTGCGATGGTGACATCGCCCTGGCTCTCGCGGCGGCTGCGCTGGCCGAACATCGCTACCTGCTGGCGCATGTAGGGCTGCGCCACGTAGCCGCCGACACGCCCGCCGAACAGGCGCAGCGGGCTGAGGTAGTCCAGCCGCGGGATGATCGCATCGGAGGTGATCTTCACCTGCTCGACCTTGCCGCCGAGCGAGCTGATATCCAGCTTTCGCGCCTGGTAGTGGTTGTAGTAGAGGTTGAAGGCGAACATGTGCGCCGGCAACTGGTCGACGTTCAGCGGCAGGACGAAGAAACCGTCGGTGCCGGGGCCGATGTTGTCCACGCCATTTTCGGTGGCATGGGCGGGGAGAGTGAGGCTGGCGCTGAGCATGCAGGCGGCTGCCGGGGGCAGCCAGGCGTGGCGGGTCGGGTTCATGGTCGGGCTCGTTCTTATTGTTGTGGGCGAGCGGCGTCGTGCCGCCCTATACAAATAAGCGCTGGCCGCCAGGGGGCGCAGGGCCGTGCCGGACAGGCAGGGGGGCTTTGCCGGACACTCTGCAATATTTTGTTACTCTCGCCGTCGGGGCGCGCCCCTGCGCGATATGATGACGGCGCCGAGCGCAGTGCCCCCGACAATTAGAACTTCAGGCGCCTCGGCCCGGGAGTAGCCTTTCATGCCCAGTACCCCCCTCGACCCGCAACTCGACCTGGCGCTGGCGTCGCCGTTCATGTTGCAGACCCTGGTCCAGCTCGCCAGCGACCGTGGCCTGGACGGCGAGCGGCTGTGCCGCGGCCTGGGCTTCACCCCGGCTGAGCTGCAGGACCCGGCCCAGCGCATCGCCTGTCGCCAGGCCGTGGCACTGATCCAGCGCACCCTGCAGGCCTTGCCCGGGCAGGGCCTGGGGTTGTGGGTCGGGCATCGCAACGTACTGGGCACCCTGGGCCTGCTGGGGCACGTGCTGTCGCTGTGCCGGACCCTGCGCGATGCCTTCGAGGTGGGCGTGCGCTACCAGCATGCCAGTGGCGGCATCGCGGTCTACAGCCTGCACGAAGGCGCGCAGGAGACCTTTATCGAGGTCGACTGCCGGCTGCCCTACGCCGAGATCCAGGTGTTCGCGGTGGAGGAGTTCTTCGCCAGCATGCTGGTCTACGGCCGGGCGCTGATCGGTGCCGAGTTCCAGCCGTTGCGCTTCGAGTTCACCCATGCCGCGCCGGCCTATCGGGACAGCTACGTGCAACTGTTAGGGCCGGCGGTGACGTTCGGCTGCCTGCACAACCGCATGGTGATCGCCAGCGGCTGGCTCGACCAGCCGTTGCCCGGCCATCAGCCGGTCGCCCTGCGCCAGGCGCTCAAGCTGCTGGAGCTGGAGTGCGCGCCGTTGCAGCACAAGGCCAGCCTGCTTCAGAGCGTGGAGCGCGCCATCGCCCGCGATCTGCCTGAGGGCTGCCGGATCGACAGTGTCGCCGCCGACCTCAACATGAGCAGCCGTACCCTGCGCCGGCACCTGACCGAGCACGGCGTGACCTTCGAAGGTTTGCAGGAGCAGGTGCGCCAGTCGCGGGCGATGAGCCTGCTGGGCAATCCGAACATGCCCATCGAACGCATTGCCGAGGCGCTGGGCTACAGCGATGTGCGCGGCTTTCGTCGGGCGTTCAAGCGCTGGACCGGACAGAGCCCCTCGGCCTGGCGCGACAGTCCGGTCCTTTAGGATGTTCGCTCAGACCGCCGAGAACACCGACCCGGTCATCCGCTCGCTCAGCAGCTCCAGCGCGCGCAGCCCCGCCAGCGAGTTGCCCGAGGCGTTCAGCGCCGGCGACCACACGCAGATGCTGTAGCGCCCCGGCACCACCGCGACGATGCCGCCGCCTACGCCGCTCTTGCCTGGCAGGCCGACCCGGTAGGCGAAGTTGCCGGCCTCGTCATACAGCCCGCTGGTGGCCATGATCGCATTCACCTGCTGCGCCTGGCGCGGGCTGAGCACCTGCTCGCCGCTGTGCGGGCAGTAGCCGCTGTTGGCCAGGAAGGCAAAGCCGCGCGCCACGTCGGCGCAGCTCATCGACAGCGCGCAATGGTGGAAGTAGCTGCGCAGCACCGCATCGACATCGTTGTGGAAGTTGCCGAAGGCCTGCATCAGGTAGGCCATGGCCGCGTTGCGCGCGCGGTGCTGGTATTCCGACTCGGCCACCACGGTGTCGCTGACGATGCGCGGGTTGGCCGCCAGGCGGCGGACGAAGTCGCGCATCGACAGGGTGGGCGTGGCATAGCGCGACTGGTTGATGTCACAGATCACCAGCGCCCCGGCATTGATGAACGGGTTGCGTGGCCGGCCTTTTTCCACCTCCAACTGCACCAGCGAGTTGAACGCCTGGCCCGAAGGTTCGTAGCCCAGCCGCGACCAGATGTCCTCGCCGCTGTGGTTGATCGCCTGCACCAGGCTGAACACCTTGGAAATGCTCTGGATCGAGAACGGCGTGTGCGCGTCACCCGCGCAGTGCAACTGGCCGTCCAGGCTCTGCACGGCGATGCCCAGCTGGTTCGGGTCGACCTGGGCGAGGGCGGGGATGTATTGCGCCACCTGGCCCTGGACGAGCAGGGGGCGGACGTGGTCGAGGATCTCTTGCAGGAGTGCTTGCATCGGGAAACCTGGTGCGAAGGAAAGGCGCGATCGAAACGTTCAGGTAGACGATGGCTGCAGGCTGCGGAGCACATCTGTTCGCGTTGGCTCGCGTGATGATGCGCAACCTGTAGGAGATCACACAGCCCTTCCGGGCTACGATGTCGCGCGGGGCACAGGGTTCCAGCGTGGGAGCGGGCTTGCCCCGCGATGGCGTCGGCGTGACAAGATTGTGGCTGCCGACGCCGTCGCGGGGCAAGCCCGCTCCCACAGGGAATGGTTCCCTGTGGGATAGAGCAGCCCGGAAGGGCTGGGTGATCGCCTATAGTGACCGTGTTTACGCGTTGGAGGTTGCCTCGAACGCCGTGGAGTATTGCACGCTGCCCTGCGGTACATCACCGCTGAAGGCCAGGGCCTGGAAGTACTCGGCCGGCACGCCCGGCAAGCTCAAGCCCGGTTGGGCCTTGAAACCGAAGCGGCCATAGTACCCCGGGTCGCCCAGCACCACGCAGCCCTGGCCTCCCAGGCCGTGCAGGCGGGCCAGCGCGGCGTTGATCAGCGCCGAGCCGATGCCCTGGCCCTGGCGCTGCGGCAGCACCGAGACCGGTCCCAGCCCGTACCAGCCCTCGGCACCGGACGACAGGGTCACCGGGGAGATCGCCACATGGCCGACGATGACACCGGCCTCCACGGCCACCAGCGATACCGTGAGCGCTCCGGCGCGGCGCAGGGCGGTGACGATGAACTGCTCGGTGTGGCTGCTGTGTTCGGCGTTGGCAAAGGCGGCCTCGGTCAGCTGGCCGATGGTGGTGGCATCCTCCGGGCGCTCGTCGCGCAGGCTGATGCCATTGTCGAGATGCCGGCGCGTGTCGGCGTCGATCAGGCCGCGCAGGGCCTCGAACAGCGGCGTGGCGGCGGTGTAGCGCTTGCCGTAATCGAGGTTGAAGGCATAGTCGAAGCCCGGCGGGTTGCGGCCCTGGTTGTGCTGCAGCAGGGTCTCCAGCTTGTCGAGGGCCTTGACTGCCTGCGCCTCGGATGAGGTCGCGGCCTCGTATTCCTCCCACAACGCCATGATCTCGTCGCGCAGGACGGTGTCCAGACTCGACATCAGGTGCAGCAGGTCTTCGCGCTCTTGCCGGCTCTTGTCGGGGAAGCCCTGTTTGCTGACGGCCGGGACATCGCCGCTGATGGCCTCGCCCAGGTCGTGGACCAGGCACATCTTCAGCACCTTGAGCAGGTCGAGGTCGCCCAGTTCGTCGGCGAAGGTGATGGCCATCAGGCACAACCGCCAGGTGTGCTCGGCGGTGCTTTCGGCGCGGCCGCTGGAGGTGTGGGCGCTGCGGATGACGCTCTTGAGTTGTTCGGCCTGGCGCAGGAAGGCGAGGCGGTTCTGCAGTTTTTCGATATTCATGGTGACTCCATGTCCTGGGGCGGGTTCAGCGCGTCTGCATGACGAACAGATGATACCCGTACTCGCCCAGGTGGTTTTCGTGGATCTCGAGTTCGCGGCGGATGTCGGCCAGGGCCTGGGAGGCGAAGTCCTCGTCCGCCAGGCTGGCCACGCGTTCGCGCAGCGGCTCCAGATAGTTGGCCCAGGCCTGCGCGCTCAAGGGAAAGTGCGACAGGGTGCGATAGCCCAGGCGGGTGATGGCGGCCAGGCGCGTGTCGACGCTGTGCAGGTCGGGGTAGGCGGCCTGCCAGAACGCCTCGGCCGACGGGGCGAGCTTTTCGGCCACCCGCACCAGGTCGCTGACCACCAGGTAACCCTGGGGTTTGAGAAAGGCGCGCCAGTACGCCAGGGCGTTGTCGAAGCCCATGATGTAGGCGCAACCCTCCGCCCAGATCGCGTCGAAGTGCCGAGGCGCGAACGGCAGCTGGGTCATGCTCGCGCAAATCGGCGTGACCTGCGCCTGCAAGCCCTTGGCGACCAGGGTCGCGCGCAGGCAACCCAGGCTGTGCTCGTCGTTGTCCAGCGCAGTGATGTGCGCCTGGCTGTGTTCGGCCAGCAGCACGCAGGAGGCGCCACGGCCGCAGCCGATGTCCAGCAGCGTCGCGGGGGCGTGGGGCAGGGCGTGCAGTGCTTTGAGTGAGTCCTGTGCCGAGCCCGGGCCGAGGTACTCGAGGCCATCGAAGATGCGTTCGAAGTCGGCCATGTAGCGGTCGTGTTCGTTCATGTCGCGGGACAGCCATTTCAGGCGCAGGGCCTGTTTCTCATTGAATCCCTGCCGGCGCAGCCACGCCAGGTGGGCGCCGGGTGCCTGCTGCTCGAGGGCCTGGTGCCAGGGGCGCATGGACGACAAGCCGAGCATCGCCGCCAGCAGGTCACGCGAGCGTTGCCGGGCAGCGATCTCTTCGTCCAGGGTGTGCAGGCGTTCGAGCAGGGCTGCGCGGTCCAGGCGCGCTTCCAGGCAGGCCTGGCATTCCTTGAGGCTCAGGCCGCCGGCCTGCAGTTGCTGCAACAGGCGCAGCTGCTGCAGGTCCTGCTCGCCGTAGGTGCGATAACCGTTGGCCTGGCGCCGCGAGGACACCAGCCTGAGTTTTTCGTAGTAGAGCAGCGTGGAGCGGCTCAGGCCCACCTTCGCCGCCAGTTCGGAAATGCGATACACCAGTCTTCCCCTCATGCAGTGGGGCGATGATGAACTATGAAGTTATAGACAGGTAAAGCGGGTTCTCGCAGATACGGGTGTTTTTTTCAGGTGTTCTCCCAATCTTTGGGATTGCGCCATTACGCAGGCAACGGCGTTGTCGGCATCACCTGCGTGGGAGCGGGCTTGCCCCGCGATGAGGCCAGGCCGGCGCACTCAACCCCAGGCCTGCTGTCGTGCCAGCACCGACGCTGCCGTCTCGCCCACCAGCTCTGCGTACAGGCTTGGTGCCGTGGCCCCTTCGGTGCTGATCAACAGCACCCGCGAGTCGCGACCGAGTCCCACCTGGGTTGCCAGACCAGGCTGTGCCATCAAACGGGTCAACCCCGCCAGTCCGGCCACCGCCGACTCACCGGCGAGCAACGGGATGTCTCGGGCGCTGCCCTGTGCCAGGCGGCGCATTGCGGCAACCGCATCGACGTCTTCCAGGGTCATGAAGAAATCGACGCTCGGTTGCAGGAATCGCCACGCCTGCGGCGATGCCTGTCCGCAGGCCAGTCCGGCCATCAGCGAGTCCACCGAGCCGCTGGCGGCACGCGCTTGCCCGGCCATGGCGCTTTGCAGGAGGCAGTCGGCTTGCTCGGGCTCAACCACGATGAAGGTCGGGCGTCCCTCGCCATGAAGCTCCCAGAGGTAGCTGACGACGCCCGCCGCCAACCCTCCCACGCCCCCTTGCAGGAACACATGGGTGAAGGTCGGAGCCCGCTCGCCAAGCTCGGCCAGTTCGGCGACCAGGGTACCGTAGCCTTGCATCACGTCCCCAGGGATCTGTTCGTAACCATCGTAGGATGTGTCCGAGACCACCTGCCAGCCATTGGCCTGGGCCAGTGCCGCGGCATGCGCCACCGAGGCGTCGTAGTTGCCCTCGATCCGCACGATCTGCGCGCCATGGGCGGCGATGGCCTGTTCCCGTTCGACGCTGACCTGGGCGTGCAGAACGATGATGCAACGGCAGCCGATGCTCTGAGCGGCGGCTGCCAGGGCGCGCCCATGGTTGCCGTCGGTAGCGCTGATCACGCTGAAATCGCCCAACTGAGTGGCGTGCCGACCAGCGAACAGGCCGGCGGCGCTGAAGCCAAGCGCGGGGAAGGTGCGCAGGATCAGGCGTACCAGGGCGATGGGCGCCCCCAGTGCCTTGAAGCTGCCCAGCGCCGAGCGCACCGACTCGTCCTTGAGCAGAACCTGCCCGACACGCAGCTCGGCGGCAAGGTCTGGCAGGTTATGGAGCGGTGTGCCGGTGGCGCGCAACTGCGGCCAGTGCGACAGCCACTGACGGCTTTCGTTGGCCCGGCGAATGCTCATCAGGGCTTGCAGGGAGGCGGGGTAGGGCGTGCGTGTGGCGTTGGGGTTGGTGAACAGCATGGGAAATTTCCTTTCGACAGACAGCGATGGGGCAGGCTTCAGCGCCTGGCCCCCAGGCGTTGGGTGACCACGTCCAGCAACACCCGCGCGCCATTGAGCAACTGGTCGTCGTCGGTGTGCTCACGCGGGTTGTGGCTGATACCGCCACGGCTGGGCACGAAGATCATCGCCGCTGGAGCGATACGCGCGATCATCTGCGCATCGTGGCCGGCGCCGGACGTCATGCGCCGGTGGCTCAGGCCCAGGCGCCCGGCGCTGGCCTCGATGGCATTTGCCAGCGTGGCATCGAAAATCACCGGCTCCAGACGTACTTTTTGCTCGGTTTCGATGACCACGCCTTCGGCTTCGGCAAGTTGCCGCAGAAGATCTGCCAGGTGTGTCTCGGCCTGTTGCAGGCGCTGTTCGTCCGGATCGCGCAGGTCGACGGTAAAGGTGGCGCGACGCGGGATCACATTGATCACATCGGGCTCGAAGCGCATGCAACCGGTGGTGGCCAACGTCGTGCCGCTGTCGCGCGCCAGGCGCCGCATTTCGGTGACCACGGCGCAGGCTGCGTAACCTGCGTCATGCCGTAGCCGGGTCGGGGTGGTGCCGGCATGGTTGGCATTGCCTGTCACCGTCACTTGCTGCCAGGAAATCCCTTGCAGGTTCTCCACCACTCCGATCAACGTATCCTCGGCTTCGAGAATCGGCCCCTGTTCGATGTGCAGCTCGAGGTACTCGTGGGGCATGATTGCACCGGGTTCCAGATCGCCGGCATAGCCAATGCGTCGCAGCTCATCACCCAGGCGCGTGCCATCGCTGCTGAGCGTGTCCAGCGCCGCTTGCAGCGCCAGTCCACCGGCATGGACCAGCGAGCCCATCATGTCCGGCTGGTAGCGCACGCCTTCCTCGTTGCTGAAGGCTGCCACGGTGATCGATCGTGCCGGAAGCGCACCGGCTTCGCGGTAGGCGCGTTGCACCGCCAGTCCGGCCAGCACCCCGTAGCAACCGTCCAGCGCCCCGGCATGGGTGACACTGTCGATATGCGAGCCAATCATCAGAGGCGCGGTGTCGTCGCAGGCGCGCAGGGTGCCGAAGATGTTGCCGATGCGATCGACGTCGATCTCCAGTTCAAGCTCGTGCATCCAGGCCACCAGCTGGTCGCGACCGGCCTTGTCGGCGTCGGTGAAGGCGATGCGGGTCCTACCGCCGCCGAGTGCATCGGCGCCGATCTTGCCCAAGGCGTGGATTTGCTCCAGCAGTTTCGGGCCATTGAGGTAAAGCTCGCTCATGGGGTTCTCCGGAAAGCGTTTCATGCGGTGTTGCTGAAATGGTATTCAGTGGTTGTGAACTGAAATATTGATTTTTCGACATGAGGCGTAATTTCATTGCGTTTTCATGCGCCTCTCAGGACCTATGCCATGAGCCTCGATTCCTTCGACCGCGCACTGCTCGACGCCGTGCAGCGTGACGCCAGCACTTCGCAGATCGAGCTGGGTGCGCAGGTGAACCTGTCGTCAGCTGCGGTCAATCGCCGGCTGAAGAAACTCACCCACGACGGCGTGATCCAGCGAACCGTGGCCCAGGTGGACGCAGGCGCATTGGGCTACAGCCTGACCGTGATCACCGAAGTGGAGGTGGAGAACGAGCGACTCGACCTGCTCGACGCCATGAAGCGCACCTTCATGGCCTGCCCACAGGTGCAACAGTGCTATTACGTGGCGGGGGAATGCGACTTCGTGCTGATCATGCTTGTGCGGGACATGGAACAGTACACCCAGCTGACGCGAGCGCTGTTCTTCGAGAGCAACAATGTCAAGCGGTTCAAGACACTGGTGTCGATGAGCAATGTGAAGACAGGCATGCAGGTGCCTGCGGCCTGAGTCAATGCTGACGTGATCGATTCAGCCGCTTTGCAACAGGTGCGCGAAGCGCTCCGCAGGCCATTCCTTGCGGTCGTGCTCCTGGCCGTTGCCAAGTTCCACGAACGGTAGACTGGGACGGGTATCAGTCCACCCCGATTTCTTCCATGAATTCGGCCAGGAACGACGCCAGCCGCTGATGCCTGAGCGCGGCCAGGCGCGCGCCTTCGCCGGTCTGCAAGCCCGAGGCGAGCTTGAGCAGCTTGGTGTGGAAATGTTCGATGGTGAAGCGGTTGTCGCGATAGTCCCGGCCTGCGGCGGTAGGGTTCTCGACGTCGTAGAGCGCCGATCCCATGCGCCCGGACACATAGAAGCAGCGGGCGATGCCGACGGCGCCCATGGAGTCCAGGCGATCGCTGTCCTGGAGGATCTTCGCTTCCAGGCTCTGCGGTGAAAGGCCCGCCGAGTAGCTGTGGGTCATCACCGCATGGGTCACCTGCTCGATGCGCGGTTGCGGCCAGCCCATGTCGGCAAGGATCGCGGCGGCGCGTTCGGCCGACAGCGTCGAGGCCTGCGCACGCAGGGGCGAGTTCTTTTCCACCGCCACGCAATCGTGCAGCACGGTGGCGGCGAGCAGCACTTCAAGGTCGCCGCCTTCCCTGGCCTGGATACGCCGGACATTGCTCCAGACCCGTTGCAGATGGGCAAGGTCGTGGGAGCCGTCGTTACTGTCGGCGGGCAGGTGGGGCAGCAACTCGGCCGCGAGGGTCTGCAAGGGGAAGAAGGGCGTGTTGGTCAATGAAGGGCTCCAGCGGATCAGGGGAAAGGCGCAACGTCGAATTGCCCCAGCAACAGCATCAGTAGCAGCAAGAGTACGACAAGGCCGATGGCCGCTGTCCACTCGGCCTCGGCGCGCTCGGTGTACCAGGCGCCCCTGGACGGGTACCTGCCCAGCGTGGCCAGCTTCACCAGTGGCCAACCGAGCGGATAGCACAGGCTGCGGAACAGGACATGAACGGACAGTTCGCTGATCATCGGATGCTCCTGCGGCCAGGGTAAGGACGGTGCCAGGCTGCCCACTGCCGTCAACTGGCGTACTGGGCGATACCGTTGCCGAACGACCAGTTCTCCTTGCGCACCTCGACCAGGTTGATGAACACATCCTCCGGTCGCACCCCGGCCTCGCGCTCGAAACCTTCGGCGATGGCCTGGTACAGCGCCTTCTTCTGCTCCAGGGTGCGGCCTTCGTTGAGGGTGATCTGGATGAACACCTGGCCGTCGGAGCGTTGGATGCCCAGGTACTGCGGGTCGTTCACCAGGCGGTCGCCGTCGTGTTCGGTCAGGATCTGGAAATTGTCGTGCTCGGGCACATTGATCGTGCGCCGCATGCAGGCGTAGACGATCTGGCCGAGTGTGCGCAGATGAGCCGGGTCGGGGTGGCGCTTGATATCGATGCGTACCAGTGGCATGTGGACTCCTTGGACGATGGCCAGGCGAGACGCAGAAGCTGGTAGGGCAGGATCAGGCATGAGCCCGGACAGGCGCCGGGCTCGGGAAAGCAACTACCGTTACTGTGGCAGCAGCTTGAGGGCACGCTCGCTGGCGTTATTGAAGACCTCGATCAGCCTTTTCGCCAGGGCGTCTTCGATGGCCGCGGCGGTGAGCAGGCCCTGGGTGAAACCGATGCCCTGGTCCTTGGCGACAGCCAGCTGCTGGCTGTTCTCTGCCTCGGCCATGTCGCCCAGGTAGTGGGCTGCACGATAGGCGTAGCGCTCGGGGAGTGTCAGCTGTTCGAGGTCCTTCAGCGAGAGGGCGAACTGGCTGGCGGCGGCGGGCTTCAGGCTGAGTTGCTCGAACTGGAGCAGGCTCAGGCGATCGGTAGTCAAGGCGAATCTCCGTTTCATTGCGGGAACACCCGGTTACTGTCCTGCCTTTTGCCGGTCAACGCAAGGGTGGCCAGGGCAGTGGCGCGAAAAGAATCCGCTTTCCCACGGCATGGGTGGTCCTGCTGGAGGGAAAAGGCGCTGCTTGGCTCAGGTGCTAAAACGTTCTAGCCTTCGCGTTTTGCTCATTTTCTCAAGGAATGCCTGCATGATCACCACCCTCAGCCGTCGCCGCGTGCTCCAGGGCGCGCTCGGCTGCTCGGCCCTGCTGACCCTGCCCACCTGGGCGGACAATTCGCTGCGCCAGGCGATGCAACAGCTCGAGGCAGCCAGCGGCAGCAGCATCGGCCTGTGGGCCCTGGACACCGGCAGCGGTCGGCAGCTGGCCTGGCGCGGCGAAGAGCGCTTTGCCTTCTGCAGCACGTTCAAGGCCGTCCTCGCCGGCGCCGTTCTGCACCGCAATGAGGTCGAGCCGGGCTTGCTGGCGCGGCGTATCGCCTATGGCACCGAGCAGCTGGTGGTCTATTCGCCGGTCACCGAAAAGCATGTCGGGCCTGGCATGACCGTCGCCGAACTGTGCGCCGCCGCCGTCCAGTACAGCGACAACACCGCTGGCAACCTGCTGCTCGAGCTGGTCGGCGGTCCGCCCGGGCTGACGGCGTTCGTCCGTGGCCTGGGCGATCCGACCTTCCGCCTCGATCGCAACGAGCCGACGCTGAACACCGCCTTGCCGGGGGATCCGCGTGATACCACCACGCCCCTGGCCATGGGCATGACCCTGCAGCGCCTGCTGCTCACCGATGGCCTGCCCGCCGCCGCGCAACAACAGCTGCAGGCCTGGCTCAAGGGCAACACCACGGGCGATGCCCGTATTCGTGCCGGGCTGCCGAAGGACTGGGTGGTGGGCGACAAGACCGGTTCGGGCGACTATGGCGTGGCCAACGATGTCGCGGTCATCTGGCCCAAGGGCCGGGCGCCGTGGATCCTGGTGGTGTTCAGCCGCAGCACGAAACAGGATGCGCCGTGGAACAGCGAGACGATCGCGGCGGCCACGCGGGTGGTGGTGGAGGCCTGGAAGGGCTGAGCAAGTGTGCGGGCCACATCGCGGGGCAAGCCCGCTCCCACGAGTGGTTGCGCGCGCTCATTTGCGTGGGAGCGGGCTTGCCCCGCGATGTGGCCACAACAGGCCATCACCCCACCCGCACCCGCCGCCGCTTCTTGCGGTACATCTCGCCATCGGCATGGCTGAGCAAGGTGTCGGCATCCTCGCCATCGGTGGGATAGCAGGCCACGCCGATGCTGCAGGACGGCATCCTGACATCGCCGAACTCGGCCCCGAGCGGCTCCTCCATGACCATGGCGATCTGCTCGACCACCTCGAACACGGCGTCCTCCGACGGCACGTCGGTCAGCAGCACGATGAACTCGTCGCCACCGATCCGCGCCACGGTGTCCGCTTCCTGCACGCTGTCCTGCAGGCGCTGGGCGATGGTGCACAGCACGCGGTCGCCGGCCGCATGGCCGTGCACATCGTTGATGCCCTTGAAGTCGTTGACGTCGAGAAACAGCAAGGCCAGTTGGCGCTGCTGATGGCGGGCGGCGCGCAGGGCGGTGGCCAGGCGGTCGTTGAACAGCGAGCGGTTGGTCAGCTTGGTCAGCGGGTCGTGATGGGCGAGAAAGCGCAGCTCCTGCTCGGCCTGGGTGAGGGCGGTGATGTTGCGTGCGACGCCGATCCGCGCCCCTACCTCGTCGGACCAGAAGGCCGCCCAGAGGATATGCACGATCTCGCCATCCTTGCGCACATAGCGGTTGCGAAAGTCGAAGTGCGGGGTGCCGTCCATGACCCGGACGATCGAGGCGCGGGTGGCCTCCAGGTCGTCCGGGTGCATGTAGCGGGTGATCGGGGTGCCGGTCAGTTCGTCGGCGCGGTAGCCGAGCAAGGCTTCGCAGGCGTTGCTCACGAACACGATGGTGTCCTCCCGGTCGACCACGAACACGGTGTCCAGCATCAGGTGGATCAGCCTGGGGTAGAGCGCTTGCAGGTCGACGGGCATAGGGCAGGGGTGTCCGATACGGGTAGCCCGGTCATGGTCCGATCACGCAGGGCGGCCGCGCGAGGTCCTGCAAGCCGCCGGGGGGGCGCTCGCCGCGCCCGTGCAGCATACACAGGACCTGGGGCGGGGCACTACCTGGGCGGGCGCAAAACCCTCGGCGTTTGTCGCCTGAGGACATGCGCACTGTAACGCACCGCGAACGCGAGCCGGTGCACCATGTGCTTGCAGGATCGCCTTGAAAAAAAGCGGCGAACATTGGCAAACCCTTGCAAATCAAGGGCTGCGGCAATATGGCCCGAAGGTTGCTCATGTCGCATCCATCCTTGGATACAAGATGGAGCCCTGTATGCAAACCCACACCACCCCCTTCACCGGCTGGACGCTTCACGACTGGCAACGCGCGTACCGCGACGAAGCCCTGAGCCCCGATGTGCTGTTCGAGGTGTTGCAGCAGGCGCGAGCTGACGACCCGGCCTGGCTCAGCCTGGCCTCGGCCGAGCAACTGGCCCGGCGCCTGGCACTGTTGGCCGAACAGCTGGCGGCGGTACAGGGCGACCTGGGCAAGCTGCCGCTGTATGGCGTGCCGTTCGCGGTCAAGGACAACATCGACGTCGCCGGCTGGAGCACCAGCGCCGCCTGTCCGGCGTTCGCCTACCAGGCCGAGCGTGACGCCACCGTGGTCGCTCGCTTGCAGGCCGCAGGTGCGGTGCTGATCGGCAAGACCAACCTTGATCAATTCGCCACCGGACTGGTCGGTACCCGCTCGCCGTTCGGCGCGGTGCCCAATGCCTTCAACCCCGACTATGTCAGCGGTGGTTCCAGTTCCGGCTCGGCGTCGGTCGTCGCCCGCGGGCTGGTGGCGTTTGCCCTGGGTACCGACACCGCCGGGTCCGGGCGGGTGCCGGCCGGCTTCAACAATATCGTCGGCCTCAAGCCGACCAAGGGTTGGTTGTCCACCCACGGGCTGGTGCCGGCCTGCCGCACCCTGGACTGCGTGTCGGTGTTCGCCTTGAGCGTGGCCGACGCCGAATCCGTCGCCGAACTGGCCGGTGGCTACGATGGCGCCGATGCCTATTCACGTCGCAACCCGGGCACAGCTCCGGTGGCCATTGGCACCGCGCCACGCCTGGCGATTCCCGATACCCTGGAATTCTTCGGCGACCAGCGTAACCAGGCGGTGTTCGAGCAGACGCTGCAACGCCTGGGCGAGATGGGCATTGAATTGGTGCCTGTCGACTTCACGCCGTTCCGTGCTCTGGCCGAGCAGCTCTATCAGGGGCCTTGGGTGGCCGAGCGGACCGTCGCGCTGACCGCCATGCTGGAGTCGTCGCCGCAGGCTATCGACCCCGTCGTGCGTAGTGTCGTCGAGCAGGGCTATCGCTACGACGCCCGTGATGTCTATCGCGCCGAGTACCTGCGCGCGGAGCTGAGCAGAACCATCAACCAGGTGTTGGAAGGTTTTGACGCACTGCTGGTACCGACCTCGCCAACCCTGCGCACGCTCGAGGAGATGAAGGTTGAGCCGGTTCTGTTCAATTCGCAGTTCGGCACCTACACCAACTTCACCAACCTCGCCGACCTGAGCGCCCTGGCCCTGCCAGCGGGCATGCGCGATGACGGGCTGCCGGCGGGCATCACCCTGCTGGCACCGGCCTGGCACGACCATGCGCTGGCGTCGCTGGGCAAGCGCTTGCAGGCGGCCTTCGACCTGCCCCTGGGCAACACCGGACGCTCGCTGCCACCTATGGCCAAGCCGCAGCCGGCTCCCGAAAGCGTTCGTGTCGCCGTCGTCGGTGCGCACCTGAGCGGGATGCCCTTGAATTTCCAGCTGCGCAATCGCAACGCGGTGCTGGTCGAGCAGACCCTGACCGCTCCCGACTATCGGCTCTACGCCTTGCCGGGCTCCGTGCCGCCCAAGCCGGGGCTGGCCAGGGCCGTCGAAGGCGCGTCGATCATCGTCGAACTGTGGGACATCCCGCTTGCGCGCTTTGGCGAATTTGTCGCCGAGATCCCGCCACCGCTGGGCATCGGCAACCTGCAACTGGCCGACGGCCGCTGGGTCAAGGGGTTCATCTGCGAGCCCCTGGCACTGGCAAGCGCCGAAGACATTACCGCCTTTGGCGGATGGCGCGCCTTCATCGCCAGCCGCAAACCTGCTTGAGGAGCGTGCCATGTTCGATACCGTACTGATTGCCAACCGCGGCGAGATCGCCGTGCGCGCCATCCGCACCCTCAAGCGCCTCGGCGTGAGAAGCGTTGCCGTGTATGCCGACCCGGATCGCAACGCACAGCACGTGCGCGATGCCGACATCGCCATCGCCCTGGGTGGCGACAAACCCGCCGACAGCTACCTGCGTGTCGACAAGATCCTGGAGGCTGCCCGCCAGAGCGGCGCCCAGGCCATCTACCCAGGTTATGGCTTTCTCTCCGAAAGCGCCGAGTTCGCCGACGCCTGCGAAGCCGCCGGCATCGCCTTCATCGGCCCGACCGGCCAGCAGATCCGCGAGTTCGGCCTCAAGCACCGGGCGCGTGAGCTGGCGGCGGATGCACGGGTGCCGATGGCGCCGGGTACCGGCTTGTTGCACAGCCTCGACGAGGCGCTCGCCGCCGCCGAGCGGATCGGTTACCCGGTGATGCTCAAGACCACCGCCGGTGGCGGCGGTATCGGCCTCACCCGCTGCGCGGATGCGGCCGCGCTGGGCAGCGCCTATGACAGCGTCAAGCGCCTGGGCGAGCAGTTCTTCAGTGATGCCGGCGTGTTCCTCGAGCGTTTCGTTGATCACGCCCGGCACGTCGAAGTGCAGATCTTCGGTGATGGCCGTGGCCGCGTGGCGGCCCTTGGCGAGCGTGAGTGCTCGCTGCAACGGCGCAACCAGAAAGTCGTCGAGGAAACCCCGGCGCCCAACCTGCCGCAAGCGACGCGCGAACGCCTGCATGGCGCGGCCATCGAGCTTGGCCAGTCGGTCAACTACCGCAGCGCCGGTACGGTCGAATTCATCTATGACGCGGCGCGTGATGATTTCTACTTCCTTGAAGTCAACACACGCCTGCAGGTCGAGCACCCGGTCACCGAAATGGTCACCGGGCTCGACCTGATCGAATGCATGCTGCGGGTCGCGGCGGGCGACCCTGTCGATTGGCCGGCGCTGATGCGCGCACCCGAGGGCGCGGCCATCGAGGTGCGTATCTACGCCGAGGATCCGCTGAAGAATTTCCAGCCAAGCCCAGGCTTGCTCACCGACGTACATTTCCCCGAAGGGGTGCGGATCGACGGTTGGGTCAGCACTGGCAGCGAGGTGTCTCCCTTCTACGATCCGATGATTGCCAAGTTGATCGTGCATGCCCCCGATCGCGGGCAGGCCATCGCGAAGATGCAGGACGCCCTGGCAGCCACGCGGCTGCATGGCATCGCCACCAACCTCGACTACCTGCGCCAGGTGGTCGCCGACCCGCGACTGCACAGCGGGCAGGTGTGGACGCGGCTGCTCGACACCTTCGAGTACCGCCCCCAGGTGATCGAAGTGTTGGAGCCCGGGACCTATTCGAGCGTTCAGGATTACCCCGGCCGCCTGGGTTACTGGGACATCGGCGTACCGCCATCCGGTCCGATGGATGACTTCGCCTTCCGCCTGGCCAATCGCATCGTCGGCAACCACGAAAGTGCCGCAGGGCTCGAGTTCACCCTGCAAGGGCCGACATTGCGTTTCCACAGTGACTGCCTGATTGCCCTGGCCGGTGCCGATTGCCCGGCGCAACTGGATGGCGAGCACATGCCGTACTGGGCGCCCATCAGCGTCAAGGCCGGGCAGGTGCTGAAACTCGGGCGGGCGCAGTCGGGCTGTCGCAGCTACCTGGCGGTGCGCAACGGCCTGGATGTGCCGGTCTATCTTGGCAGCCGCTCGACGTTCGCCCTCGGCCAGTTCGGCGGCCATGCCGGGCGCACACTGCGCCCCGCCGATATGCTCGCCATCTCCCAGCCGCATTTGCCCGCCTGCACCACGCCGGCGCCGGTCAACCCACCGCAGGCCCTGGACGACAGCCTGGTCCCGCAATATGGCCAGACCTGGAACATTGGCGTGCTCTATGGCCCCCACGGTGCGCCGGATTTCTTCACCGAGGAGGCGATCGAGGCGTTCTTCGCCAGCCAGTGGCAGGTGCACTACAACTCCAACCGTCTCGGCGTGCGCCTGTCGGGCCCGAAACCCGCCTGGGCCCGCGCCGATGGCGGCGAGGCCGGGCTGCATCCGTCCAACGTCCATGACTGCGAGTACGCCATCGGCGCGATCAACTTCACTGGCGACTTCCCGGTGATCCTCGGCAAGGACGGCCCCAGCCTGGGCGGCTTCGTCTGCCCGGTGACCATCGCCAAGGCCGAACTGTGGAAGGTCGGCCAGTTGAAGCCCGGCGACACGGTGCGCTTCCAGCCGATCAGCTTCCAGCAGGCGCGCAGCCTCGAGCAGGCGCAGCTGGGCTGCATCGCTTCGCTGGCGGCGATCTCGGCGGTGACCCTGGCCGCGCCGAGCTTGCTACCGGGTGACACCCCATCGGCCACGGTGCTGGCGCAACTGCCTGCCAGCGGCAAACGGCCTCAGGTCAGTTATCGCCAGGCCGGGGACGCCTATGTGCTCCTCGAGTATGGTGACAATGTGCTCGACCTGGCCCTGCGTCTGCGCGTTCATCTGCTTATGGAGGCACTCAAGGCCGAGCCGTTGCTCGGGCTGGAAGAGCTGGCACCGGGGGTGCGTTCGCTGCAACTGCGCTACGACAGCCGGGTCCTGCACCAGCGTGCGCTGGTCGAGCACCTGCTGGCGCTGGAGGCGCGCCTGCCGGACGTCGACCAGGTCAAGGTGCCGACGCGGATCGTCCACCTGCCGATGGCCTTCGAGGACAGCGCCACGCTGAATGCCGTGCAGCGCTACCGCGAAACCGTGCGCAACGAAGCCCCCTGGCTGCCCAACAACGTCGACTTCATCCAGCGCGCCAATGGCCTGGCCAGCCGCGAGCAGGTGCGCGACATCCTGTTCGACGCCAGCTACCTGATCCTCGGACTGGGCGACGTCTACCTCGATGCGCCCTGTGCCGTGCCGCTCGATCCGCGCCACCGCCTGCTCAGTTCCAAGTACAGCCCGGCGCGCACCTTCACCGCCGAAGGCACCGTGGGAATCGGCGGCATGTACATGTGCATCTATGGCATGGACTCGCCCGGCGGCTACCAGCTGGTGGGGCGGACCCTGCCGATCTGGAACCGCTTCGGCAAGAACCCCCAGTTCAAGGATGGCCAGCCTTGGCTGCTGCACTTCTTCGACCAGATCCGCTTCTATCCGGTCAGCGAAGCCGAGCTGGAGGTCTTCCGTGAGGCGTTCCGTGAGGGCCGTGCCGAAATCCGCATTGAGCAGGCCGAGTTCGACTTCGCCGAGTACCAGCGCTTCCTTGCGGACAACGCGGTCGATATCGACACCTTCAAAGCCCGGCAGCAGTGCGCGTTCGAGGCCGAGGTCGCGCGTTGGCAGGAGGATGACGAGCCACAGTGCCTCCAGGCGCTCGCCCAGGACTACGCTGAAGACGGTCACGACTCGCACGTGGTCAGCGCGCAGATGTGCGGCAGTGTCTGGAAGGTGTTGGTCGAGCCCGGCCAGGCCGTGCAGGCCGGCGCGCCGCTGCTGGTGGTGGAGGCGATGAAGATGGAACTGGCGGTCACCGCGCCGGTCAGCGGCACGGTTCGCGCCGTGCGCTGCCAGCCCGGCAACGCCGTGTCACCCGGCGATACCTTGATGCTGCTGGATCCCGTGGCCTGAGGAGGCACCATGCAATTTTCCATCGACTCGAACCAGGCCGCCAGGGGGCGGCCTGACAACCTCGCCGATCGCCTTTACCAGCAGATCAAGGAGGACATCTTCGAGTTCCGCCTGCTGCCCGGCGATCGCTTCAGCGAAGGCGAGGTGGCCACGCGCATGTCCGTCAGCCGCACCCCGGTGCGCCAGGCGCTGTACAGGCTCGAGCGTGAAGGCTATCTGGAGGTGCATTTTCGCAGCGGTTGGCAGGTGGTGCCCTTCGACTTCGAGCGATTCGAGGCGCTCTACGACCTGCGCATCGTGCTGGAACAGGCGGCGGTCAGGTGCCTGTGCGATCTGGACGTCGAGCTCAGCCAGCGGCTGCAGGCGCTGGTGGGCGTTTGGCTGGTGGAGGAGGACCAGCGCCAGCAGGACGGGCGCCTGGTCAGTGAGCTGGACGAGGCGTTCCACTGCGCGCTGGTGGCGGCAACGGGCAATCGTGAGATGGCCCAGGTGCATCGCGAGGTCACCGAGAAGATCCGTATCATTCGCCGCCTGGATTTCACCCAGCGGCCACGGGTCGCGATCACCTACGAGGAGCATGGCGATATCCTCAGGGCCATCCTGCAGCGTCGCGCGGAGCTGGCCTGCCAGTTGTTGCGCTCGCACATCGAGATCAGCAAGGCCGAGGTGCGCAAGATCACCCTGCACATGCTGCACAGCGCGCGGCAGCGCTTGCAGATTAGACGTGTCACACCTTGAAGCTATGCACGTTCTCAGGTCGGCTGGATGGGAAACGGCAACCGCCCCAGCAACTCGACGATTGTCGTCGCGCAGCGCCCATCGGGGTCCAGGTCGGGGTCGAAGACCGTGACCGTCATGCCCCGGCAGCGTCGATCCGCCACGAACGGGGTGAGGATCCTCACCAGGTCGTCGGGGGCGATGCCTGGTGACCCCGGGCTGTCGACTGCGGGCATGGACACGTTCTCGCCAGTCAGGAACCATCGGCCTGGCTGGCCATCAGTGCGTTGAGTTCACCATAGCTGTGGGCCTTCAAGCCGTGGGTGTCGAGCTGGCCGCTTTCCAGGAAACGCTGGGCCAGGCCGCTCATGGCGCCATAGAGAAACTCGGCGATGCTCGAGCCGGCACTCAGGCGGCGAACGCCAAGTCGTTGCAGTTCGGCGGGGGCGGGCAGGCCTGCGCGCCAGAGCAGGTTGACCGGCAACGTCACCTCCCGGCACAGCGTGGCGATCTCGCCGGGCTCGACCACGCCGGCGGCAAACAGCCCGTTCGCGCCGCCAGCGGCATAGCGCGCGGCGCGCCGCAGGAGCTCCTCGAGGCGCTGCTCGGCGGGCAGCAGGTTCTTCAGGTAGACATCGCTGCGCACGTTGATGAACAGGTCGACCCCGCGCCGGCTCGCGGCGTTTCTGGCGGCGTCGAGCTTGCGCAGGAGCTGTTCGGGAGGCTGCGTGCCGTCCTCGATGTTGATCCCCACCGCGCCGGCGGCGATGACCGTGTCGACGACCTTGGCGACCTGTTCGGGGGCGTGCGAATAGCCGCCTTCGATATCCACCGTCAGCGGCACGCTGAGCACCCTTGCCATCGACTCGACGGTGCCGGCCAGCAGTGACAGGGGCAGCTTGTCGCCGTCCTGGTAACCGTGCGACCAGGCCACGGCGGCGCTGCTGGTGGCGACCGCCTGGCTGCCCTGGCGCTCGACCAGGCGCGCGCCGCCGGCGTCCGCCACGTTGGCCAGAAGTAACAACCCTTGCTGGTGAAGACCATGAAATACGCGATCCAGTGCTGCCATGACGACATGACTCCCTTGAACATCCTGTTGATGGTTCACTGCGGGGCCTAGATTGCCATTTTCCCTGGGGTTCGACGAGCGTGTTGCAACGCCTCGAAAGGACCAGCCCTCAGAGCCTGCCGATCTTCTCCAGTTCAACCCCAAGCTGATCGCGCCCGAGGCGGTCCAGGGGCAGGGCGAGGAACGCCCGGCAGCGCCGTTCGATATGCGCCAGGGTGGCGCGGAAGGCGGCGTCGATGGCCTGCTCGTCGCCCACCACCTCGGACGGGTCCGCCAGCCCCCAGTGGCATTTCAGGGCCGGGCCGAAGTATACCGGGCAGGTTTCTCCGGCGGCCTTGTCGCACACGGTGATGACGATGTCCGGCGGGTTGTGCGCGAAGGCGTCGTTGCCTTTGCTGCTCAGCCCCTCGATGGCGATGCCGGCCTGCTGCAGGGTGCTCAGGCTGCGCGGCAGCACCTGGCCCCTTGGAAAGCTGCCGGCGCTCACGGCCTGCAAGCCCGGCGGCGCCAGGTGGTTGAACAGGGCTTCGCTGAGGATGCTGCGGCAACTGTTGGCCGTGCACATGAACAGGACTCGCATGGGGCGCTCCGGGTATCAAAGGCTCAGGCGCAAGGCCAGGGCCGAGAGGGTGATCAACAGGACCGGCAGGGTCAGCAGGATGCCGACCTTGAAGTAGTAGCCCCAGGTGATGCGCATGCCCTTGCGCTCGAGCACGTGCAGCCAGAGCAGGGTGGCGAGGCTGCCGATGGGGGTGATCTTGGGGCCCAGGTCGCAGCCGATGACGTTGGCGTAGATCATCGCCTCGCGCACCAGGCCCTGGGCATCGCTGGCCTGGATCGACAGCGCGCCGATGAGCACGCTGGGCATGTTGTTCATCACCGACGACAGCAAGGCGGCGAGCAGGCCGGTGCCGAGGGTGGCGCTCCACAGGCCGTGCGCGGCCAGGCGGTCGAGCAGTTGCGTGAGCAGGTCGGTGAGGCCGGCGTTCTTCAGGCCGTACACCACCAGGTACATGCCCAGCGAGAAGATCACCACCTGCCAGGGCGCCTCGTGCAGCACGCGGCGGGTGGAGATGCGATGTCCGCGGGCGGCGACGGCGAACAGCATCGCCGCGCACACCGCCGCCACCGCGCTGACCGGCACGCCCAGCGGCTCAAGGGCGAACAGCCCGACCAGCAGCACCACCAGCATCCAGCCGCCGACCACGAAGGTGGCGCGGTCATGGATCGCCGCCTCAGGTGCCTTGAGCGCATCGAGGGCGTAGTGACGGGGCAGGTCGCGGCGGAAGAACAGCCAAAGCACGCCGAGGGTGGCGGCGACGCTGACCAGGTTCACCGGGACCATCACCGCGGCGTACTCGCCGAAGCCCAGGCCGAAATAGTCCGCCGAGACGATATTGACCAGGTTCGACACCACCAGCGGCAGGCTCGCGGTGTCGGCGATGAAGCCGGCGGCCATGACGAACGCCAGGGTCGTGGCCGCCGAGAAGCGCAGGGCCAGCAGCATCGACATGACGATGGGGGTTAGGATCAACGCGGCGCCGTCGTTGGCGAACAGTGCCGACACCGCCGCGCCCAGCAGCACGCAGAAGGCGAACAGCCGGTAGCCGCTGCCATTGGCCCAGCGCGCCACATGCAGGGCGGCCCATTCGAAGAAGCCGGCTTCGTCGAGCAGCAGGCTGATGATAATGATGGCGATGAAGGTGGCCGTGGCGTTCCAGACGATGGCCCAGACCGCCGGGATATCCTGCAGCGAGACCGCGCCAACGGCCAGGGCGATCAGCGCGCCGAGTGCCGCGCTCCAGCCCACGCCCAGGCCACGGGGTTGCCAGATCACCAGCACCAGGGTGAAGACGAATACCGCGATCGCGATCAGCATGGGTGTTTTCCGGGGGCAGGTTCAGCAGCAGGCGGCGCGTTGCGGGCGGCCGTCCATGAGCTGCAGGCGGGTGGTGTTGTCGTGCAGCCAGGTTTCGTTGGCCCGCAGGGTCAGTTGCAGCAGGTCATGCACCCAGGCGGGGAGCTGCGGGGCGAGGCGGTAGTACACCCACTGGCCCTGGCGGCGGTCCTGCAACAGGCCGCAGTTGCGCAGTTGAGCCAGGTGGCGGCTGATCTTCGGCTGGCTGTCACCGAGGGCGCACATCAACTCGCAGACGCACAGCTCGCCCGACTGGGCGATCAGCAAGGTGGCACGGGCGCGGGTCTCGTCGGCGAGGCATTTGAATACCTCGGGGGGCGTGAGCATGGTGATGGCCTGTACATATGGAAAATCGAATATACGAATTTCCATATGTAAAGCGCAACCCCATCGCGGGGCAAGCCCGCTCCCACGCTGTGCAAGCTAAATCAGCAAGTTATGTTTTGTTCCAGAGGGAAGCAGGCAGCGCATGGACTGTTCAGCGGCGATAGTAGCGGTGGTCGTCGTCATAGCGATGTCGCAGGGCGCGTTCGTGATGGCGCTCCCAGTAGCGTTGCCGTTCCATTTCGCGGCGGTGCTGTTCCCGGCGCCATTGTTCGCGGCGCCACTGCTCCCGACGCCAGTCGTCGCGGTGATCGTGCCAGCGCTCGTCGTGCCGGTAGCGGTCGTCATGGGCCAGCAGCGGCGCCGAGGGCGTGCTGGCCAGGCTTGGCCAAGGGTTTTCGCTGGCCTGGCGGTCCGCCAGTTCGAAGGTGTGAGGTGTCGAGGTCTTCATCGGTGCGGCGGATGCCGAGCCTGCGGCCGCGAGTGCGAACAGGCCAACGAGCAGCATGCATGGGGCAGGGAATTTCATGAGTGAAGACAACCTCTGAATGGCAGGAGAGCGTGCGTTCGGTGGCTGTTGGAGCAACCGAGGAAAGCACTCACCCAATAGACCGGGAAAATGGAAAAAGTTCTGGAGGGGGGGTTGCTTCGGGAGGTGTTCGCCACAGCCCTTGCAGCGCCTATGAGATCGAGCGCCGCCCGCGCGGCGCATCGCGACGCAAGGCCGCTCCTACATTTGTTGCAACGTGCCGAACCTGTCAGGCCATGGTTGCCAGTCTTGGTGCACGTCTTGAGACAGGCGAGGCGGCAGTGGTGCACACGCTGAAACCGCGGCGTACCCACAAGGCGTACCAGGTAATGGCACAGGATTGACTGGCCCGAAACAGATGTAGGAGCAACTGTCTTGCTCAACTGCTAAAGCATCCGCGACCCTGGTGCAGATGCTCGATGGCGTGGCATCGATCGCATCTGGTCCGGCAGCTCCGGTGACACTGGGCGCCGGTTGGCAGCAACTGTTCGGCGACACGGAACGCACTCCGAGGGTCGCATTGCCAGCCGGTGCCGGAGCCTGGACCCACGGACACCTGGTGGTCGAGCGCATGCCCCTGGCCGAGGTGCTCGAGGAACTCGACAACTATCGTCCCGGCGTGCTCAGGTGCGACCCGCGGGTCGCGCGATTGCAGGTCAGCAGGTCATTGTCCCTCGACCAGCCGGATGCCAGCCTGATGCTGCTGACCGAGATCCTGCCGGTCCGGGTCCAGCGGGTGCTGGGGTTCTGGGTCAACGTGGTGCCGGCCTGAGCCCACTCATTTCACCTGGCCGTTGTACACCACGGTCGCGGCGCCATCCTTCTTGATGGTCAGCTTGTTGCCCTCGGCCATGCTTTCGACCATTTCCGAACAGCCATCCACTTCGGCCTTTCCATCCACGTACTCGCCGCTGGTGTCGAAACTGAAGACATAGGTGGACGCCGGGCAGGCATTGCCGCCTTCGCCCGTGGACACCACCAGCACATAACGGTTGGGGCCGAAGGCGTAGGCCTTCTCGATGGCGACGTAGCCGGTGGCTTCGGCGTCGGCGACGATGGACTCCATGACATTCATCACGCCTGCCCGGGACTGGTAGTTCAACGCGGTGCCCAGTTCCATGCTCTGGACGCTGAACGGACCGGCGCCTTCGTCGCTGATCGGCAGCGGTGCATAGGCGATGCTTGGCGCCAGCGGCGCGGTGACGGCGGGCTTGGCCAGCAGCGCGGCCTGGGGCTGCGGGTTGACGCACTGGCCGCTTTCACAGATGCGCTCACCCTTGCAGTCGGTGTCCTTGGCGCATTGGCCGGACACCGCGGAGGTCTGTTCGGCCTTGTCGCAGCCGGCGATGGCCAGGGTGAGGAGGGTGAGGGCAAGCAGTCGCTTCATCAGCGAAGTCCTTTTCATGGATGAGGGCTGCGTAGTATCGCCAATCCGCGGGCGGATGTCGTGGGGCTAGTTGTTCACCAACAACTCCGGCCCCAGGTACCGGTTGATCTGGTCGATGTCATCATCCCCCAGGCTGCCCACCGCCGAGGCCAGGCGCAGGCGCGACATCAGGTAGCGCAGCTTGGCCTCGAACAGGTCATGCCGTGCCACGAACAGCAGCTCCTCGGCGTCGAGCACATCGGCGTTGGTGCTGGTGCCGCCGGCACTGAAGCCCTTGCGTGCCGACAGCAGCGAGCGTTCGTTGGAGGCCACCGCCTTTTCCAGCGCGTGCACGCGCAGGGCGCCGCTTTGCACGCCACGAAACTCGCGGGTGGTGCCGGTGATGACTTCCTGTCGCGTGGCATCCAGTTCGTCCAGGGCCTTGGCGCTGTTGGCGCTGGCCTGGCGGCTCAGCGCACTGACGCCGCCGCCACTGTAAAGCGGAATGTTCAGCTCCAGGCCGATCGAGCTGTAGTGGTTGCGCTGGTTCAGCTCGGAGATCGACTGGCTCTTGCCGGCGGTGTAGCCGGCGACGAAGTCCAGGGTCGGCCAGTGGCCGGCCTTGGCGCGTTTGACCTCTTCTTCGGCCAGCGCGTAGCTGTGCCGGCGCGCCTGGATCACCGGGCTGTCGGCCTGGGCCCTGGCCAGCCAGTCGCGCAAGTTGTCCGGCAGCAGCGGCGGGGTGGCGAAGTCCGCCTGCAGGGTGGTCAGCGACACGGGTGTCTCGCCGATGTACTCGGCCAGCTTGCGGCTGGCGTTGGCCAGGTTGTCCTGGGCCTCGATCAGTTCGGCCTCGGCGAGGTCACGGCGGGCCAGGGACTCGTCGATATCGGTGATGGTGCCGGCCCCCAGCTGCATGCGTCGCCTGGCCGAGCCGAGCTGCTCCTCGAAGGCGCCGAGCTTGGCCCGGGCCAGGTTGATGGTCTCGCTGGCCAGGAGCACGTCGAAGTAGCTGTCGGCCAGGCGCACGGCGGCGTCCTGGCTCTTGGCGTCGAACACCGCCACGCTGTAGTCGGCGCGTTGCTGGCCCTGGCGGTATTCGGCCATCTTCTGCTTGTTGAACAGCGGCTGGCGCAGGCGCAGGTTGGCGCCGGTGGCGTCATAGTCGAGGTCGTTGTCGATGCCGTGCTGGCGCTGGCTGCCGTCGATGCGGTTGGCGTAGGCCGAGGCGTTGACCTGCGGCAGCAGGCCGGCCTGGCCGATGGCGCGGTTTTCCAGACCGGCCTGCTGTTCATGCACCGCGGCGCGGTAGATCGGCCCCTGGTACTGCAGCAGATCCCAGGCTTGCTTGAGGTCCATGGCGCCTGCTGGCGACGCCAGCGCCAGCAGGCACAGGCCAAGGCAGTGGCGGTTCATCTCATTGCTCCTTGAACGCGGCGTCGACGCGTTCGAGCAGGGGTTTGAGCAGGTAGCTCAGCAGGTTGCGCTCGCCGGTCTTGATGGTGACGGTGGCGGGCATGCCGGGGCGAATATGGTTGCTGCCGAGCAAAGCCATGCCCTCGGCTGTGACCTCCACCTGGGCCAGGTAGAACGGCTGCTTGCTCTCCTCGTCGAGTAGACGGTCGGCGGAGACGGTCAGCACGCGCCCGGGAATGTTCGGTGTGCTGGCGTGGTTGAAGGCCGGGAAGGCGATGTCCACGGCCAGGCCCGGGGTCATGCGGTCGATGGCCTGCACTGGGATCATCGCGTCGACCTGCAGCGGCTCGTCGAGCGGGACGACCTCCATGATCCGGCTGCCGGGTTGGACCACCCCGCCGACGGTGGCGATGCTCAAGGCCTGGACCATGCCGTCGATGGGCGCGCGGATGATCGTATGGGTCACTTCGTAGTCCAGGGCGCGCAGGCGATCGGCCAGGGTGGTGCTTTCCTTGGCGGTGTCGGTCAGCTGCGACTGCACTTCCTTGAGGTAGTCGTGGCGGCGCTGCAGGACGCGCAGCCTGAGCTCGTTGATCTGGCTGCGAACCCGGGCGATGTTGTTGAGGTTCTCGGCCTGGCCGGCGGAGAGGTCGGCGTTGCTGCGCTCAAGCTCCAGCAGGCGGTTGCGCGGCACGTAGCCTTCGGCCGCGAGCATGCGCGTGCCTTGCAGCTCCTGGCCGAGGAAGCCGATCTGCGAGGCGCGGGCGCCATACACCTGCTGCAGGCCCTTGAGCTGCACCGCCGAGGCGGCGAGGTTCTCCTCGAGGATGCCGATCTCGCCGGCCAGGCCCGCGCGGCGGGTCGCCAGCAGGTGCTGTTGCAGGTCCATGGCCGCCAACAGGCGCGGATCGTCTTCGAACTGGCGCAGCAGGGCAGGGGCGAAGGTCACCGTGTCGTGGCCGTCGCGCTCGGCCTCCAGACGGTTCTCCACGGTCTTGCTGACAATGTACTGGGCGCTGACCGCGCCTTGCTCGGCCACCGCATGCAGGGCGTCGAGGCGTACCAGCGCCTGGCCTTTGTTCACCCGCTCGCCCTCGTGCACCAGGATCGCCTCGACGGTGCCGCCGGTCAGGTGCTGCACGGCCTTGCGGTTGCTGGTGACCTTGACCGTGCCGGTGGCGACCACGCCAGCGTCCAGGGGCGCCAGCCATGACCACAGGAGGAAGCCGCCGAAGCCGGCGAGCGCCAGCCACAGGCCCCAGCGCACGGGTTTGCCGACGTCGAGGTCGATCGGATTGGCGTCGCTGGGCAGCAGTTCGGTTTGCGTGGAATGGATCATGATCGGTCACTCCCGTACCTTGACGGCGGCCAGCGGGGTCGCGGCGCCAGCGGGGATCACGCTGGCCGTGCGCAGGGCGGCGAACACTTCTTCACGGCTGCCGAGCATCTGCACGGCGCCGTCGCGCAGCATCAGCACCTTGTCGACGGCGCAGAGCACGTTGGGGCGGTGCGAGATCAGCACCACCGTGGCGCCGCGGCCCTTGAGCTCGGCGAGGGCGTCGACCAGGGCCTTCTCGCCGAGGTCGTCGAGGTTGGCGTTCGGTTCGTCCAGCACGATCAGGTTGGGTTCGCCGTACAGCGCGCGGGCCAGGGCGATGCGCTGCTTCTGGCCACCGGACAACGGGCCGCCGTCGCTGTCCAGGCGGGTGTCGTAGCCCTGGGCAAAGCGCAGGATCATGTCGTGCACGCCGGCGCTCCGGGCGGCGCGAATCACTGCCTCGCTGTCCACTTCGGCGAAGCGGGCGATGTTGTCGGCGATGCTGCCTTCGAACAGCTCGACATCCTGGGGCAGGTAGCCGAGCCAGGGGCCCAGTTCGCGCTTGTTCCAGGTGAAGATGTCGGCGCCGTCCAGGCGCACCTTGCCGGCCTGGGCTGGCCACACCCCGACCAGCAACCGCGCCAGGGTCGACTTGCCAGAGGCGGACGGGCCGATCACCCCGAGGCTTTCACCCGGCGTCAGGCTCAGGCTGACGCCGCGCAGGATGGTGCTGCTGGTGCCGGGCGCGCCGGCATAGACGTTCTCTACCGCCAGCATGCCCAGCGGCCGTTGCAGCGACATGCTCGGCGGGCGCTGCGGGTAGTCCTGCAGCAAACCGTTGAGCCGCCCCCAGGCCAGGCGGCAGCCGAGCAGCGGCTTCCACGCGGCGATCACCTGTTCCACCGGACCCAAGGCTCGGCCGGTCAGAATCGAGCAGGCGATCATCATGCCCGGGGTGATCTTGCCCTCGATCGCCAGCAGGGCCCCGGTGCCGAGGATCAGCGACTGCAGGGTGATGCGCACGAAGCGCCCGATGCTGCCGATGACGGCGGCGCGGTCGGAGGCCAGGGTCTGCATCTGCAGGATGCGCAGGTGGCTCTGGAACCAGCGCTGGCTGATCGACGGCAGCATGCCCATGGCCTCGATCACCTCGGCGTTGCGCAGGTTGTTGTTGGCGTAATGGGCGCAGGCGAGGGCGGCGTGGTTGGCCTCGCCCAGGGGCTGCTTGGTGGCCTTTTCGGTGAGCCAGGCCAGGGCCGCGAGGATCAGCGAGCCGACCAGGGTGACCAGGCCGAGCAGCGGGTGGATCAGGTAGGCGACGAGCAGGTAGATCGGTGTCCAGGGCGCGTCGAAAAAGGCGAACAGGCCGTTGCCGGTGAGGAACTGACGCACCTGCGCCAGGTCCTGCAGCGCTTGGCCGGGGCTGCCGCCGGCACGACTGAGGTTGCGCTCGAAGGCGGCGCTGAACAGGCGTCGGTTGAGTGCCATGTCCAGGCGGTTGCCGACCCGCACCAGCACCCGGCTGCGCAGCAGCTCCAGGGTGGTCATCAGCAGGAACAGCCCTACCACCAGCACCGTCAGCATGCCCAGGGTCGTGAGGTTGCGGCTGACCAGCGCGCGGTCGTACACCTGCAGCATGTACACGGCGGGCGTCAACATCATGACGTTTATCACCCCGCTGAACACCGCCAGGGCATAGAAACTGCGTCGCAGTTGAAACAGTGCCTCGGCCAGCTCGGAGCGGGTACCTGTCTGCCTGGTCATCGGGGGAGCCTCCCTCTGCGCAAAATGCCGGCCGCCGTTGCGGTGGTCGGGCTAAAAGCCTTGTGGTTGCTGGCCTGCAGAAGGTCTGTCGCTCTTGTGGCGGGTTATTCCGAATACGCTGCAGGGAGCCCACAAACAGCAGAGTAGGTTGCGTAGAAATATCTTGTAATATCTTTTTGCTCTATATGTTCCTTCAAGTTCCTATTAAAAACAGTGGCTTGAGAAGCATTATCGATGCGAGATATTTTTTGCTGACGAAATATTGACAAGATTTTGCCGCGCAACTTTAGTCTTAATCAGTTCGTGGGAACTTTCGCCGCAGGCCTGCTGTCGCCCCGACCCCTCGCGAATCCTTGTCGACATTCCTGTGGGAGCAGAACATGACTCGTCTCCTGTTCTTGTACCGAGTGAATGGGCTCTACAGGACGTTCCCCTGCCATTCGAGAAACCATGGCCCGCCCCGGGCCCGGGAGCGCCGCGCCTGAGCGACGGCGAGCCCTGAACCTTCGCGAATCCGAGGCACGTAGCCCGCACGACGGGTAACGCTGTCGCGCACCCGTATTCGCCATAAAAAAACCAACCGCATGACCGTGCACGCCACCGACCGGGCGCGACGGGCGCCTGCGCCTCGCTCCCGACAGACAGAGGTCAACCATCATGGCCAATTTCAGCAAGTCCGACCTGCAATTCATCCTCCAGCAGATTTTCATCGCCGAGGCCCACGCCCAGGGCGCCAGCCTCATCGACCTGCTGCCCAACAGCCAGGTGCCGTTCGGCCTGCGTACCGTCGATGGCAGCTACAACAACCTGGTGACCGGGCAAAGCGAGTTCGGCGCCTCGGACAACGCCTTCCTGCGCTTGATGGATGCCCAGTACCGCGCGGCGTATTCCGGCACCGGCACGGTGAGCGACAGCCAGCCGCGCACCATCAGCAACCTGATCGTCGACCAGACCGCCAACAACCCGGCCGCGGTCGATGCCAACGGCGGCGCCGCCCCGGTGCTCAGCCCCGGCATCGACGGGGTGTTTGGCACCGCCGATGACAAAGAGGTGTTCTTCATTCCCAACCAGTCGCCGGATGCCGGCCTGACCGCCGGCTTCAACGCCTGGATGACCTTCTTTGGTCAGTTCTTCGACCACGGCCTGGACCTGGTCACCAAGAGCAGCAGCCAGATGGTGTTCATCCCGCTGCAACCGGACGACCCGCTGTACGTGGCCAACAGCCCGACCAACTTCATGGTGCTGCCGCGTGCCGTGCGCACGGCCGGCGCCGATGGCGTGGTCGGAACCGCCGACGATGGCCAGCCCAACACCACCTCGCCCTTCGTCGACCAGAGCCAGACCTACAGCTCGCACCCCTCGCACCAGGTATTCCTGCGCGAGTACGCCCTCGATGCGGCCGGTCACCCGGTGGCCACCGGGCGCTTGATCACCAACCGTGACCTGGGCGCCGATGGCAAGTTCGGCACCAGCGACGATGGCAACGGCGAGAACGGCGGCATGGCCACGTGGGCCGTGGTCAAGGCCCAGGCCCGCGACATCCTCGGCATCAACCTGACCGACGCCGACGTGCACCGGGTGCCACTGCTGGCCACCGACGCCTATGGCAACTTCCTGCGTGGACCCAACGGCATGCCGCAGGTGGTGATCCGCGTGGGCAATGGCGCCGACGGCATTGCCGGCACCGCCGACGACGTCACCCAGCTGGTCGAAGGCAACCGCGCCGCGCCCATCAGCCTGGCCAATGCCGTGAGCAGCGGCCATGGTTTTCTCGACGACATCGCCCACAACGCCGAGCCGGTGTTGGTCGGCGGGGTGCTGCAGGCCGATGCCGACAGTGCCGTGGGCAATGCCCAGCCCATGGGCCCGGGCGGCAACAACCTGACCTACGACAACGAACTGCTCGACGCCCACTACATCGCAGGTGACGGCCGGGTCAACGAGAACATCGGCCTGACCGCCGTGCATCACGTGTTCCACTCCGAGCACAATCGCCTGGTCCAGCAGACCAAGGACACCATCCTCGCCTCGGGCGACCTGGCGTTCCTCAACGAGTGGCTGATCGACGATGTGGCCGCCTTGCCCGCCACGCCCGCCGAGGTGGCGGCGCTGGTGTGGAATGGCGAACGCCTGTTCCAGGCGGCCAGGTTCGGTACCGAGATGCAGTACCAGCACCTGGTGTTCGAGGAGTTCGCCCGCACGATCCAGCCACAGATCGACGAGTTCCTCGCCCCCAGTGGCTACGACACCTCGATCAACCCGGCGATCCTCGCCGAATTCGCCCATGTGGTGTACCGCTTCGGCCACTCGATGCTGACCGAGACCGTCGACCGCTTCGACCCGGCGTTCAACCCGATCCTCAGCGATCCGGACAACCCGGACCAGCAACTGGGCCTGATCGCCGCCTTCCTCAACCCGCTGGCCTTCGCCGGCAGCGGCGCCACCGCCGATGAAGCGGCCGGGGCGATCATCCGTGGCGTGACCCGCCAGCTTGGCAACGAGATCGACGAGTTCGTCACCGAGGCGCTGCGCAACAACCTGCTCGGCCTGCCCCTGGACCTGCCGGCGCTGAACCTGGCCCGTGGCCGCGACACCGGCATCCCCTCGCTCAACGAGGCGCGGCGCGAGTTCTACACCATGACCGGCGACAGCCAGCTCAAGCCCTACATCAGCTGGGTCGACTTTGCCGACCACCTCAAGCACCCCGCGTCGCTGGTCAACTTCATCGCCGCCTACGGCACTCACGCTTCGATCACCTCGGCGACCACCCTGGTCGACAAGCGCGCCGCCGCCCTGGCCCTGGTGCTCGGCGGCAGCGGCGCGCCGTCCGACCGCCTGGACTTCCTCAACGGCACCGGCGCCTGGGCCAACGTGACCAAGGCCGGCAAGGACGGCGTGCTGGGCACCGCGGACGACCTGAGCGGGGTGACGGTGACCGGGGTCGACGCCATCGACTTCTGGGTCGGCGGCCTGGCCGAGCAGAAGATGCCCTTCGGCGGCATGCTCGGCTCGTCCTTCAACTTCGTCTTCGAGACCCAGCTGGAGGCCCTGCAGAACGGCGACCGCTTCTATTACCTGTCGCGTACCGCGGGCCTTAACTTCGGCGCGGAGCTGGAGAACAACTCGTTCGCCAAGCTGATCATGGCCAACTCGGATGTCACCCACCTGTCCAACACCGTGTTCCTCACCCCGACCTTCACCCTCGAGGTCAACCAGGCCAACCAGTTCACCGGCCTTGGCGGCGACGGCCGCGCCGACCCCACCGGAGGGATCGAGATCAACGGCGTGGAGATCGTGCCGCTGGTCATTCGCGACAACCCCGACACCGTGGGGCCGGACGGCAACTACCTGCACTACACCGGCGAGGACCATATGGTGCTCGGCGGTACCTCGGGCGATGACATCATCCTTTCCGGCGAAGGCGACGACACGCTCTATGGCGATGGCGGCAACGACTACCTCGAGGGCGGCGCCGGCAACGATGCCGTGCTCGGTGGCGCAGGCGACGACATCATCACTGACGCGTTCGGCGACAACCGCCTGGAAGGCAACGCCGGCAACGACGTGATCGTCGCCGGCAGCATGCTCGCCGCCGGCAACCTGATCCTCGGCGGCGACGGCCAGGACTTCATCATCACCACCGAGGACATCAGCACCACCTTCGGCGGCCAGGGCGACGACTTCATCCTCGGCGCCAAGACCAACCTGCCGCCCACCGGCAACGAAGGTGACGACTGGATCGAGAAGGGCACCCAGGACGGCGCGCCGGGCGACAACTTCGCGCCGCTGCTCACCGATGAAGTGGTGGGCAACGACATCTTCGTCGGCGGCGGCGGCTTCGACGAAATGATCGGCGAGGGCGGCGACGACATCTTTGTCGGCAGCGATGCCCAGGACAAGATGGACGGCATGTCCGGCTTCGACTGGATCACCTACAAGAACGACCAGGTCGGCGTCACCGCCGACCTGAGCCTGGCCGCGCTGGCGCAGCCCCATGGCAACGCGCCGAACCAGAACGCCGGGGTGTTCAACCCGGTCGGCGCCTCGCCGGCGTCGATCCTCGATCGCTTCGCCGAGGTCGAGGGGCTGTCCGGTTCGCGCTTTGCCGACGTGCTCAAGGGCGACGACGTCGATGCGGTCACCATCCTCAACCATGGCGGCACCACCGGCAGCGCCCTGAGCAATGTCGCGCTGATCCGCGGCTTGGCGCAGTTCCTCGCCGACGCCGGGCTGCCGACCACGGGCTTTGCCACCGGCAACATCCTGCTGGGCGGCAATGGCAGCGACCTGATCGAGGGTCGCGGCGGCGACGATCTGATCGACGGCGACAAGTGGCTCAACGTGCGTATCGCGGTCTACGCCGCCGATGACGTCGACCACACGGGGCCAGAAATCGCCAGTTTCGACAGCATGGTCGAGATGATCCCGTTCATGCTCGACCGCACCTACAACCCCGGCCAGCTCAAGGCCATCCGGGAAATCCTGCCCGGCACCTCGACTGGCGGCGCGGCCTTCGACACCGCGGTGTTCTCCGGGGTGCAGGCCGAGTATGTGGTGACCCAGGACACCCGCGGCACCGCCGATCTGGCGGACGATGTATGGACCGTGGCCGATACCGTGGCCGGGCGTGACGGCACCGATACCCTGCTGCACATCGAGCGCCTGCAGTTCGCCGATGCCCAGCGCGTGCTGGTGCCGGGCCTGAACGCGCAGCCGACTGGCAGCCCGAGCCTCAGTGACGGCAACGGTGGCGCGATCACCGTGGGCGATATCCTCAGCGTGAGCATGGCCGGGGTGCGCGACGGCGACAACGTCACGGCGGGCAACCCGCTGGGCACCCTGGCCAATGCCTCGGTGTCCTACTACTGGCAGTTCGAGGCCGACCCCGGCAGCGGCGTGTTCCAGGACATCATCCTGCTGCCGGCCGGCGACCTGGCGTTCCAGAGCGCCGATGGCACCGCGTTCAAGGTGTCGCCGGACCTGGTCGGCCTTTCGCTGCGGGTCAAGGCGATCTACCAGGACGCCCACGGCACCACCGAGGTGCTGTTCTCCGCGCCCACCAGCGTGGTCGAGGCCGGCGCGCCGGTGGTGCCGACCGCGCCCACGCCGGTGGTCGATGCCAGCGCGGGGGGCGAGGGCCTGCACATGGTCCGTTCCGACCTCAACTTCATCCTTGCCCAGATCAAGATCGCCGAAGCGGATGCCGCCGGGCAGGACATCCTCTCGCTGATCCCCAACATCCGCGCACCCTTGGGCCTGCGCGCGGTCGACGGCTCGAACAACAACCTGATGAACCTCAATGGCCATGACCACACCGAGTATGGCGCCGCCGACAATGTCTTCCCGCGCCTGACCGACCCGGTGTTCAATGCCGCCGAGGGCGCGCCTGCCGGGTTCTTCGGCCCCGGCTCACCGGCCATTCCCGGCTCGTCGTACCAGCAGACCAGCGGCTACGTGTTCGACTCGCAGCCGCGCACCATCAGCAACCTGATCGTCGACCAGACCTCGAACAACCCGGCGGCCTACGCCAGCGCCTACGACCCCGGCGCCAACGGCGTGCTGGACTTCGGCACGCCGGGCAACGACGACCAGCTCAAGGACGGTGTGCGGGTGGTCGCCAGCCCAGGCATGGACGGCCAGTTCGGCACCGGCGACGACCATGATGTCTTCCTGTTCGAGAACACCTCGGCGGATGCCGGGCTGTCGGCGCCGTTCAACGCCTGGATGACCTTCTTCGGCCAGTTCTTCGACCACGGCCTGGACCTGGTCACCAAGGGCGGTTCGGGGACCATCTTCATACCCCTGCAGCCGGACGACCCGCTGTACGTGCCGGGCGGTGCCGCCAACTTCATGGTGCTGACCCGGGCCACCAACCTGCCGGGGCCGGACGGCATCCTCGGCAACGCCGACGATATCCACGAGCACACCAACACCACCACGCCGTTCGTCGACCAGAACCAGACCTACAGCTCGCACCCCTCGCACCAGGTCTTCCTGCGTGGCTACCAGCTCACCGCCAGTGGCCCCATCGCCACCGGCCGGCTGATCACCAACCGTGACCTGGGCGCCGACGGCAAGTTCGGCACCGCTGACGACAGCGAGATCGGTGGCATGGCCACCTGGAAGGTGGTCAAGGCCCAGGCCAACGACATCCTCGGCATCCACCTGACCGACGCCGACGTCGACAACGTGCCGCTGCTGGCCACCGATGCCTATGGCAACTTCATCAAGGGGCCGCATGGCTATCCGATGGTGGTGATGAAGGGCGCCGACGGCCTGGGTGGCACCGCCGACGATGTGCTGGTCGAAGGCAACCCGCTGGCGCCGATCGACCTGACCCACGCCGTGCGCACCGGCCACCAGTTCCTCGCCGACATCGCCCACAATGCCGTGCCGGTGTCCATCGGCGGCGTGCTGGCGCCGGATGCCGACAGCGCCACCGGCAACGCCGTGCCGGTCAACCCGCACACCGGCGCCAACCTGGCCTACGACAATGAACTGCTGGACGCCCACTACATCGCCGGCGATGGCCGGGTCAACGAGAACATCGGCCTGACCGCGGTGCATGCGATTTTCCATTCCGAGCACAACCGGCTGGTGGCGCAGACCCAGGACACCGTGCTCGACTCGGGCGACCTGGCCTTCCTCAACGAGTGGCTGCTGACCCCGGTCAGCGCCTTGCCCGCCAGCCAGGCCGAGATCGACGCCCTGGTGTGGAACGGCGAGCGGTTGTTCCAGGCAGCCAAGTTCGGCACCGAGATGCAGTACCAGCACCTGGTGTTCGAGGAATTCGCCCGGACCATCCAGCCGCGCGTCGACCTGTTCTTCGCCCCGACTCAGGTCTACGACGTCGACCTCGATGCCTCGATCGTCGCCGAGTTCGCGCACACCGTGTACCGCTTCGGCCACTCGATGCTGACCGAAACCGTCGACCGCTTCGACATCGACTTCAAGGTGATCGGCGACCCGGCCAGCGCCAACCCCGAGCAGCAGATGGGCCTGATCGCGGCGTTCCTCAACCCGCTGGCCTACGCCGCCAGCGGCGTGACCCCCGAGGAGGCGACCAGCGCCATCGTGCGCGGGGTGACCCGCCAGGCCGGCAACGAGATCGACGAGTTCGTCACCGAGGCGCTGCGCAACAACCTGCTCGGCCTGCCGCTGGACCTGCCGGCGATCAACATCGCCCGTGGCCGCGATGTCGGCATCCCCTCGCTGAACGCCGTGCGCCGCGACATCTTCGGGCAGACCGGCGATACCCAGCTCAAGCCCTACACCAGCTGGGTCGACCTGGTGCAGCACCTCAAGCACCCGGAATCGCTGATCAACTTCATCGCCGCCTACGGCACCCACGGCTCCATCACCTCGGCCACCACCCTCGACGGCAAGCGTGCCGCGGCCCTGGCCCTGGTGTTCGGTGGCGCGGACGCGCCGTCCGACCGCCTGGACTTCCTCAACGGCAGCGGCAGCTGGGCCAACGTGACGCTGGCGGGCAAGGACGGGGTGCTGGGCAGCGTCGATGACCTCAAGGGCGTGACGGTGACCGGCGTCGATGCCATCGACCTGTGGATTGGCGGCCTGGCCGAGGCCAAGACCCCGTTCGGCGGCATGCTCGGCAGCACCTTCAACTTCGTGTTCGAGAACCAGCTGGAGAAACTGCAGGACGGCGACCGCTTCTATTACCTGGAGCGCACCGCCGGCCTGTCGATGAACGCCGAGCTGGAAAGCAACTCGTTCGCCAAGCTGATCATGGCCAACACCTTGGCCACGCACCTGCCGGGCCTGGTGTTCTCCGACCCCGGGTTCTACCTGGAGCTGGATCGCAGCAAGCAGTACAACGACGGCCTGGGCAACGCCGACCCGCTCGGCGACAACGGCCAGCAGGTGGTGTTTCGCGACAGCCCGCTGACCGAAGGGCCCGACAGCAACTACATCCGTTATGCCGGTGACCAGCACATCGTGCTGGGCGGCACCCAGGGCGACGACATCCTGGTTTCCAGCGAAGGCGACGACACGGTCTGGGGCGACGGCGGCAACGACCGCATCGAAGGCGGCTACGGCAACGACCAGCTGCGCGGCGGTGCCGGCGACGACATCATCAGCGACATGGGCGGCGACGATAACATCCAGGGCGGCGACGGCAACGATGTGCTGCATGGCGGCAATGGCGTCAACCTGATCATCGGCGGCTTCGGCAACGACTTCATCGTCACCGGCGAGGATGCTTCCGAGGCCATCGGCGGCCAGGGCAACGACTTCATCCTCGGCAGCAAGGCCAACGAGCAGGACATGGGCAACGAAGGCGACGACTGGATCGAGAAGGGCACCTCGGACGGCGCCCCCGGCGACAACTTCGACCCCCTCGGCAACGACCCGGTGATCGGCAACGATGTGTTCGTCGGCGGCAACGAGAACGACAAGTTCAACGGTGAAGGCGGCGACGACATCATGGTCGGCAGCCTCGGCTTCGGCGATCGCTACATCGGCGGTTCCGGCTATGACTGGGCGACCTTCAAGGGCCTGGCCCAGGGCGTGACCGTCGACTACAGCGACCGCTTCTTCGATGTGCCGCCGGTACCGGGCTCGGGGGCTTCGGCGCTGGTGCGCTTCGACATCATGGAAGGGCTGTCGGGTTCGGCGCACGGTGACTTCCTGCGCGGCGACAACGAGGACGCCACCTCGCTGCCGACCGCCGGGGCCACCGGCAGCGTGCTCACCAACATCAGCCTGATCAACGGCCTGGCCGGGCTGCTGCCCGTCGGTGCGACCTTCTACGACGGCGGCAACATCATCCTCGGCGGCAGTGGCAGCGACCTGATCGAAGGGCGTGGCGGCGACGATATCCTCGACGGTGACAAGTGGCTGAACGTGCGCATCAGCGTGCGTGCCAACAATGACGGCAGCGGGCCGGAGATCGCCTCGTTCGACAGCATGGAGCCGATGGTGCCGCTGATGCTCAAGGGCACCTACAACCCCGGCCAGCTGGTGATCGTGCGGGAAATCCTCAGCGGTACCGACCAGTACGACACCGCGCTGTTCTCCGGCATCGCCACGGACTACCGCATCGTCGTCGAAGGCAACACGGTGATCGTCACCGACACGGTGGTCGGCCGCGACGGCGTCGATCGCCTGACCGGCATCGAGCGCCTGCAGTTCGCCGACGGTGCCCAGGCTTCCGGCGTGGGCAGCGCGGTGAACAACGGCCCCAGCGGCCACCTGGCGATCGTCGACGATGCCACCGGCCTGCGCGACGACACGCCCGTGGCCGGGCAGTTGCTGCGGGTCAGCGACCTGGCGGTGCACGATGCCGACAACCAGGGCGCGAGCAACCCCAGCGGCGCGCTGAGCGGGCCGGTGGCCTATTACTGGCAGGTGGAGAACATCCCCGGCACGGGCGTCTACGAGGACATCACCTTCGTCGCCGCCGGCGAGGTCTCGCGGGCGATTGGCAGCACCTACCGGGTGGCGGATGATGTCGCCGGCCTGAACATTCGCGTGCGGGCGGTGTACCAGGATGCCAAGGGCACCCTGGAGATCGTCGACTCCTCGGCCAACAGCGCGCCCAGCAGCGGGCCCGCCGTGGCCGGGCTGCTGGTGCAGAACCAGGTGCTGAGCGCCAACCCGGCGACCATCGTCGACGCCGACGGCATCGGCAGCGCGCCGTTCACCTTCCAATGGCAGATGAACAACGGCGCGGGCTGGGTCGATATCGCCGGTGCCACCGCCAGTACCTTCACCCTTGGCCAGCCCCAGGTCGGCCAGCATGTCCGGGTGCAGGTGGGCTACGTGGACACCTTCGGCGTGGCCGAGCGCGCCGCCTCCGACATCCTCGGACCGGTGGCCAACGTCAACGATGCGCCGACTGGCACGGTGCTGATCAGCGACACCACGCCGGACCAGGGGCAGCTGCTGACCGCCTCGACCGCCGGCATCGCCGATCTCGACGGGCTGGGCGCCTTCAGCTTCCAGTGGCAGCAGGGCGTGGGCGGCAACTTCGTCGATATCGCCGGCGCCACCACGGCGAGCTACACCCCGGGCTTCGCCCAGGGCAACCAGCAACTGCGGGTGATCGTGCGCTACACCGACGGCTTCGGCGCCCAGGAAACCGTCACCTCTGCCGCGACCACGGCGGTGCGCCTGCTGACCGGCGTCACCCTGGTGGGCACCAGCGCGGCGAACATACTCACCGGCGGCGCGGGCAACGATGTGCTACGGGGCCTGGGTGGCAACGACACGCTCAATGGGCTGGGCGCGGTGGACCAGCTGTTTGGTGGGGCGGGCAACGACATCCTCAACGGCGGTGACGACGGTGACTTCCTGTTCGGCGAGGACGGCAACGACACCCTCAACGGTGGCGTTGGCGCGGATGCCATGGACGGCGGCCTCGGCAACGACACCTTCGTGGTCGACAATGCCGGCGACAGTGTCGTCGAGGCGGTCGGTGGCGGTACCGACCTGGTGCAGACCAGCCTGCTCAGCTACCAGCTCGGCGCCAACGTCGAGAACCTCACCTACACCGGCAGCGGCAATTTCACCGGCACCGGCAACGCGCTGGCCAACACCCTCACCGGCGCGGCCGGCAACGACCAGCTCGATGGCGGTGCCGGTGGTGACCGGATGGTGGGCGGTGCCGGCAACGACACCTATATCGTCGACTCCACGTCGGATGTGGTGGTCGAGGCGGGTGGCGGCGGCATCGACACCGTGTTGACCGCGCTGGCCAGCTACAGCCTGGCTGCCAACGTCGAGAACCTGACCTACACCGGCGTCGGCAACTTCGTCGGCACCGGCAACGGGCTGAACAACGTCATCACCGGCGGTGCCGGCAACGACACCCTCAGTGGCGACGGCGGCAACGATACCCTGGTCGGCAACGCCGGCAACGACACGCTCAACGGCGATGCCGGCAACGACCAGCTGATCGGTGGCCTCGGCGCCGACAGCCTGAACGGGGGCGGCGGCGATGACAGTCTTGACGGCGGGGAGGGCGATGATTCGCTCAATGGCGGTGTCGGCAACGACACGCTGCAGGCCGGGGCGGGCAACGACAACCTCGACGGTGGCGTCGGCATCGATGTGCTGGTCGGTGGCGACGGCAATGACACGGTGCTGGGCGGTGGCGGCAACGATGTCGTGCAGGGCGGCAACGGCAACGACTTCGTCGATGGCGGGGCCGGTGACGACATCGTCAGCGGTGGCGCCGGCAATGACTCGCTGGTGGCCAGCGACGGCAACGATATCTTCCAGTTCGCGGCGGGCTTCGGCACCGACCAGGTGTTCGGCTTCGACGCCGCCCCGGCAGGCGGCCAGGACCGGCTGGATATCACGGCGCTGAGCATTACCGCGGCGAGCTTTGCCGTCAGTGTCAGCATTGCCGATGTGGGCGCCGATACGCTGGTCAGTTTCGGAGGGCCTGACTCCATACGCCTGGTCGGGGTGGGGGATGCGACCAGCGTGACGGCGGCGGACTTTATCCTCGCGTCTTGAGGGCAAGTGTGTCGATGTCTCGGGCAAGCCCGCTCCTGCAGGAGCGGGCTTGCCCGCGATGGGCCATCAGAAATCGTAGCTCAGGCTGGTGTAGTAGAACGCCCCCTGCGCTCCTTCGGGGCTGGTGATCGAATACTTCGGCACGCCGTACAGCTGCGCGCCTTCGAGCTTGTCGGGGTGGCTGTCGAACAGGTTGATCGCCCCCACCGACAAGGTCAGCCCCAGCCCGAAACGGTAGGCCACGTCCAGGTCGGTCACCCACTGCGCGCCGAAGGTCTGGTCCAGTGCCGGATTGGCGGCGTTGCGGTTCTGCCACTGGCCGTAGCGGCGCTGGGCCACGGTCACGTTCCAGCCCTGGTACTGCCAGTTGGCGCTCAGGGTCAGCTTGTCCTTGGGCGTGCCGTCCTCGATCAGCCCCTGGGTGTTGCGGCCGATGATCTGGGTGCCGGCAATGCCGCCGACATCGTCCAGCCCGGTGATGCGGGTGTTGGTGCGCGCATAGCCGCCGTTGAGGTCCAGCCGGCCCCAGGCGCCGAGGTCGAGCTGGTAATGCCCGGCCAGTTCGATGCCGTCGGTGCGGGTGTCGGCGATATTGCTGTAGAACGCCGCGCTCTGGATGTTGGCGTACGGCGTGCCGGCGAAGATCGGCCCGACCACCGAGGCCGGCAGCTGGTCGGACAGGGTGATGCGGTTGTCGATGTCGATGCGATAGGCATCGATGGTCAGCGACGCGTTGGCCAGCGGACGCCATACCAGGCCGACCGAGAAGTTGGTCGACTCCTCGGGCTTGAGCGCCTTGCCGCCCAGCAGCCGCGCCTCGGGGCTGTCGGCGCGCAGGGTGCGCTGTTGCACCTCGACCCAGTTGCCGCTGCCTGGCGGCTGCTCGACCACCTGCACGCTGAACGACGACAGCCCCGACTGCACCAGCGACGGCGCGCGGTAGCCGGTGCTGGCGCTGGCCCGGGCGGCGATCTCGGGGGTGAAGTCGTAGCGCAGCGACAGCTTGCCGTTGGTGGTGTCGCCGAAGTCGGAGTAATGCTCGCTGCGCAGGGCAAAGCCGGCCTGGAACTGCTCGGTGATCTGCCCTTCGAGGTCGAAGTAGGCGCCGATCACCCGGCGGTCGAGGGAGGCGGCGTCGACCTGGGTGATGCCCGAATAATAGCCGGGGATGCGCCGCCCGGTCAGCGGGTCGACGGTGTTGAACAGCGGCCCGTTCTGCCAGCCCTGGGCGTCGCCGGCGCTGAGCTGGTAGTTTTCCTCGCGCCAGGCCAGGCCGGCGGACACCGTCAGTGGCTTGAACAGCAGGTCGGTGGCGAAGTCGCGGGTCCAGTCCAGGGTCAGGTTGGTCTGGTCGGCCTCGCGCCGGCCGGTGTAGAGGGTCGAGGCGCTGGCCGTGCCCCAGCTGGGGTTGATGGCATCGCGGTCGGTGGAGTCGACGCGGTTGTTGCCATGGTTCAGGGCCAGGTCGAAGTGCCCGAGGGTTTCGTCCTCGTAGCGCAGGCCGCCGGTGACGGCATGGTCCTCCAGGCCGTAGCGGGTGATCGGCAAGCGGCCTTCCGGGTAGCGCGCCAGGGCCACGCTACCGTAGTTGTTGCGCAGGGTGGTGGGCGGGTCGAAGAAGTTCTCGGCGTCAGTGTTCTTGTGCGCGTAGGTGGCCAGGCCGTAGGCGCTCAGGCCATCACCCAGGCCCATTTCGGCGTTGGCAGTGAAGTTGTACTGGTCCGAGACATTGCCCGAGCCCCAGCGCCAGTTGCGGTAGCGGTTGTTCTGCTCGCGCGGGGTCGCGGTGCTGGTGGAGCCGGGGTAGAAGATCCGGTTGTCGTCGCGGGTGTCGCTGGCCGGGTCCTGGCTGCCGGCATCGAAGGCCAGGGTGAGGAAACCGTCATTGGGCAGGGCGAAGCCTTTCCAGCCGCTGAGCTTGCGCTGCAGGCCGTCGCCCTTGTCGTAGCCGCCGAAGCGGTAGCCGAGGTTGCCGCCTTCGTCGCGCTCCTTGAGCACGATGTTGATCACCCCGGCGATGGCGTCCGAACCGTACTGGGCGGCGGCGCCGTCGCGCAGGATCTCCACCCGCTCGACTGCCACCAGCGGAATCAGGCTCAGGTCCACCGCCGCCGCGCCACGGCCGTTGGCCAGGCCCTGGCGGGTGACGTTGGCGCTGGTGTGGCGGCGCTTGCCGTTGACCAGCACCAGCACCTGGTCGGAGGCCAGGCCGCGCAGCGAGGCGCCCTGGGCGATGGAACCGGCGAAGGCGCCTTGTGGTGATTGCGGGTAGTTGAACGAGGGTGACAGGGCGGTGAGGGCGCCGGACAGGTCGCGGGCGCCGGTTTCCTGGAGCTTTTCGCCGCTGAGCACGTCCACCGGGGCGGCGCTTTGCAGGGCGGTGAGGTCGCTGCGGTGGGTGCCGACCACGACCACGGTGTCGAGGCGGTCGGTGGATTCGGCGGCCAGCGCGGGCACGGCGAGGCTGCCGATGGCCAGGCTCAGGGCCAAGGGGGTGTGGTGGGGCATGGGGATTCCTGCTGAAAAGAAGTGTGGACTGTGCCGGCCCTGTCGCGGGGCAAGCCCGCTCCCACGCCAGACCTGCAACGGCAGCATTGGCGTGGGAGCGGGCTTGCCCCGCGATAGGGCCGCAAACGGCGACCTAGAACCGGCTGGTAACGCTCATCCCCACGGTGCGCGGATCGCCGTAGGTGATCACGTACTGCCCGGCACCGCCGTTGGGCCGGCCATGCACCTGGTAGCGGCGGTCGGTGAGGTTGTTGACGAAGCCGGTGACGCTGAGCTTGTCGTCGGCGCTGAACCAGCTCAGGCGCGCATTGGCCAGGGTGTAGTGCGGCTGGCTGAGGGTCTCGTCGGCACTGCTCTGGCGGTCGGCGAGGAAGTACTCCTTGTCGCGAAAACTCACGTCGCCACCGGCCACCACGCGCCCGGGCACGTCCAGTGGCAGGGTGTAGTCGGCGCCCAGCGACACCACGTTGCGCGGGGAGCGCACGAAGCTGTTGCCGCTGTAGTCGCCGGTCACCGCGCCGGTGGTGGGGTTGGTGTTCTTGAAATCGGTGTACTCGGTGTCGAGGAACGACACCGCCGCGCGCAGGTGCAGGCGCTCGGTGGGCTGGCCCTCGATCTCAAGCTCGGCGCCCTTGACCTTGCCCTTGGCACCGTTGGTCAGGGCGGTGGTGAGCACGCCGCTGTTGACCGTCAGCAGGTTCACCTGGATGTCCGAGTAGTCGTAGTAGAAAACGTTGGCGTTGACCGTCAGGCGCCGGTCGAACCACTCGGACTTGAGTCCCAGTTCGTAGGCGTCCAGTTCTTCCGGATCGACCGTGGTCAGCTGCGCCAGGCTGGTGGAAAGCCCGGTATTGAAACCGCCGGAACGGAAGCCATGGGCATAGCGGAAGAACACCCGCAGGTTGTCGTTGATGCGGTATTCCGGGGTCAGGTCGTAGGTCCAGGCTTCCCAGGTCTTGTCCTGCTGGCGGTTGCCGTTGCTGCCGGCGCCGGCGATGGGGATCAGCGGGCCGTTGGCGCTGGCGCGGGTCAGCTGCACCAGGTCCAGGTCGATGTCCTTTTTCTCCTGGGTCCAGCGCAGGCCGCCGGTCACGCTGAAGTCGTCGGTGAAGTCATAGGTGACGTTGCCGAACAGCGCGTAGCTGTCGGTGCGGTGGTCGAAGCCCAGGTCGCGAAACGCCGTGCTGCCGACCTGGTTGGAACCACTGCCGTTGGGTGTCGGGCCCGGGGTGACGATGCGCTGCGAGGCGCTGTCGAGGTCTTCGTGGAAGTAATGGGCGCCGAGCAGCCAGTGCAGCGGACGGTCTTCCGGCGAGGCCAGGCGCAGTTCCTGGGACCACTGGCGGTAGCTGTTGTCGGTGATCGCGGCGCCATTGACCTCGTAGGGGGTGTAGTCGGCGTCGGTGGTGGAGCGGTTGCGGATGTAGTCGTAGGCGCTGATCGAGGTCAGGGTGTAGTCGCCCAGGTACCAGTTGAAGGTTAATGACGCGCCGTCGTGGTCGAGGCGGTAGTCCTCGTTGACATTGAGCGAGATGTCGCGGCCATTGGGGCGCTGGTAGCCGACGTTATAGTAGCGGCCCACCGGCAGCGAGCCGTTGCTGCCGTCGCCCTTGAACTGGCGGCTGTGGATCTTCAGCAGGGCGTCCAGGTCCGGGTTGAGCTGGGCGAGGAACTGCAGGCGCACGGCTTTCTTGTTGACGTCGCCGTAGCTGTTGCCATCGAAGTCGTTGTGCTGGAAGCCGTCGCGTTCCTCGGAATACAGCGACACCCGGCCAGCCAGTTTCTCGTCCACCAGGGTGCCGCCGAGGGCGCCGTTGAGGATGCGCTCGTTCTTGCTGCCGAAGCCGACCGTGCCATATCCGTCGGTGTCGAAGGTCGGTTTCTTCGAGATCACGTTGACCGCGCCGGCGGTGGTGTTCTTGCCGTACAGGGTGCCTTGCGGGCCGCGCAGGATCTCGATGCGTTCCAGGTCGAACAGCGGCCCGCCGCCGGCGATGGGCGCGTTGAGGTAGACGTCGTCGGCGTAGATGCCCACCGGGTAGACCGTCGCCGCGCCGGTGTCGCCGGTGCCCAGGCCACGGATGTACCAGCGCGGGCGGCCGTCGCCGTCGGGGTTCTTGGCCGAGGCATTGGGCACGAAGGTGGTGATGTCGCCCATCGAGCGCACGCCGTCGGCGACCAGTTGCGTGCCCTTGATCGCCGACACGGCCACCGGCACTTCCTGCAGGGTCTGTTCGCGGTGCTGGGCAGTGACGGTGACGGTCTCCAGGGCCGGCTCGGTCTTGGTGTCGTCGGCGGCGAAGGTGTGGCTGGCGGTGCTGCCCAGCAGCAGCGCGAGGCTGATCTGGCGGGCTAGTGGATGGCGCTGGTACATGTGGAATCTCCCCAAGTGAAAGCGTTGTTGGGGAGGACAGAGCAGGGACTGTGCCAGGCTCATAACACACTGTTTTTATTAGTATTTATTGGTTGTTGAAGCGATCGATGTGGATGACGCAGCAGCGGGGTGTTTGGCGGGTGTTGCTGGGGCAGCAGGGCTGCCCCAATGCCCTTGCAGGTTCAGACAGCCAATCGCGATGTGGAGCCGATCACCTGCTCCAGCACGCTCGAATCGATCCACTCGCGCACATCGATGCGCCGCGGGATGAACCCCCAGCGATGAAGGAACTCGCTGAAGTCCTGCAACGCCGCGATGGAGCGGCCATCCAGCGCCGTGCGCAGGCGCCGGTGGGCATCCTCGCCATAGGCCGCCGCCACCCAGTACTCGCTGGTGTTCAGCTCGCGGGCGAGAAAGCGCCGGGTGTCCTCGGGGTTGGCCCAGGCCCATTGCTCGGTGCGCAGCACGGTGTCGACCAGGGTGCGGCTGCCCTCGAAATGCTCGTGCAGCAGGTGGGTGTCCACCGTCAGCGTGCGCGGCGTGCCGTTGTTGCTGCGAATCAGCGGGTCGGGGTGGCTGCCGGTGTCGACCACCACCCGCAGGCCGAACTCGTGGGCCAGCTGCACCGCGTGGGCGCCCTTGAGGAAAATCGCGTCGATGTCGCCGCGCAGCAGGCCGATCAACTCGTTGTTGCGCCGGCTCACGCGGCGGGTGTCCAGTGCCACCTCCGAGCCGTACAAATGCTGCTTGGGTTCATCGCTGTAGGTGCCGCCGTAGGGGTAGTCGACCAGCTCGACGTCGGCCACGTTCAGGCCTTCGAGCTTGAGCGCGTTCTCCAGGCCGCGCAGGGCCTGGGCGCGGGTGAAATCGATCTGCACGTTGGCCCACTTGGGCAGGCCGAAGCGGCGGTTCTTCAGGTCGCGGATGCCACGCACGCCGCTCTCTTCGGTGGTGAGGATCAGCTGTACCTCGTCGATCCAGCTCAGCCCCAGCACCCGGGTCTCGACGCCGCTGGCGTAGGCCCAGATCGCCGGGATGCTGCCGCCATGGCGCACCGAGTTCTGCAGGTGGTGGTCGTAGTGGGCCTCGCGCACCTCGCGCTCGCTGGACTCGCGCAACGACTGGATGCGCGTGCCGAACGGCGCGAAGGCCTGGGCCAGGCGCCCGGACTGCACGGCGATGCCAAGGCCGGTGGGTACCGGGCTGTGGGTGTACCAGAGGGTTTCCAGGGGCTTGCTCATAGGGCGACGGGTTTCCTGTCCATGGCTGAAGGGGCGGCGAGCAGCGCGTCCAGCGGCTGCCGGTCGATCCAGTCGCGCACCGCGAAGCTGGCCGGGATGAAGCGCCAGCGCGCGAGGAACTGCACGAAGTCCTGCAGCGCGTCGATGGCCTGCCCGTCCAGGGCGGTGCGCAGGCGCAGGTGAGCGTCGTTGCCATAGGCCACGCCGACCCAGTATTCGCTGCTGTTGGTTTCGCGGGCGAGGTAGCGATGGGTCTCGTCCGGGTGCTGCTGCGCCCAGTGCTCGGCGCGCAGCACGCTGGCCAGCAGCGTGCGGGCCACGTCGGGGTGCCATTTGAGCAGATGGCTGTCCACGGCCAGCGTGCGCGGGGTGCCGTTGTTGCTGCGGATCAGCGGGTCGGGGTGGCTGCCGGTGTCGATCACGGTGCGCAGGCCGAAAGCGTGGGCCAGCTGCACGGCGCTGGTGCCCTTGAGGAAGATCGCATCCACCTCGCCGCGCAGCAGGCCGGCCAGCTCCAGGTTGCGGCCCTCGCCCTGGCCGATGGACACCGGCGTGCCGGCGACATTGCGCACCGGGCGGTCGCTGAAGGTGCCGTGGTAGCGGTAGTTGACCAGGTGCAGGTCACCCACCTGCAGGCCGTGCAGCTTCAGGGCGTTTTCCAGGCCGCGCAGGGCCTGGGCACGGGTGAAGTCGATCTGCGCCGCGCTCCAGTCGGGCAGGCCGAAGCGCCGGCCCTTGAGGTCCTGCACGCTGTGGATGGCGCTGTCCGGTCGGGTCAGGATCAGCTGCGCCTCGTCGGCCCAGGACAGGCCGATCACGCGGGTCTCGCGGCCCTGGGCGCGGGCCCAGATCGCCGGGATGCTGCCACCGTGGCGCACCGAATTGCGCAGCGTGTGGTCGAAGTGCGATTCGCGCACGGCCTGGTCGTCGGCTTCGCGCAGCGACTGCACGCGGGTGCCCAGGGCCGCCAGGTCCTGCTGCAGCCAGCCTTGCTGCACGGCGATGCCCAGGCCGGTGGGCACCGGACAGCGGGTGTACCAGAGGGTGTCGAGGGGTTGGCTCATGGTCGTTCTCCTCAGGCGCTGGCCTTCAGCGGCGTGGCGGCAGCCTGCTGCACCAGCGGCAGGACTTCCTGGCCGATGCGCAGGGCCTCTTCCAGGTGCGGGTTGGCCGCCAGGATGAAGGTCGAGAAGCCGGCGTCGCGGTATTCGGCCAGGCGCTCGGCGATGTTCTGGTGGCTGCCCACCAGCCCCACGGTCGGGCCGGGCTTGGCCTTGGCGAAACCGGCCCAGAGATTGCGCGCCAGCTTCAGTTCGTCGAAGTCCTGCAGGTGCTGGTGATAGGCCGCCTGGCGCGCACCGCCGACCGAGTCGGAGCCCGTGACGAAGCCCTTGGCGATGGCGCTGCTCCTGCCTTCGAGGCGTTCGAACTGCTGGCGCAGCTCGCGCCAGGCCTGCTCTTCGGTTTCGCGGGCGAACAGGTCCACGCGCAGGCCGAAGCGCACCGTGCGGCCCTGCTTGTCGGCCAGTTCGCGCACCCGCTCGATGTGCGGCTTGAGCTTGTCGATCGGCTCGGCCCAGTTCAGGTAGACGTCGGCGTGGCGGGCGGCGACCTCCAGCGCGGCGTCGGAGAAGCCGGAGAAGTACACCCCGGGCTTGCGCTCGTGGGCCAGCCCCGGCGGCAGGCTGCCGTGCTCCAGGCGGTAGATGTCGCCTTCGTAGGAGAAGCTGTCATTGGCCCACAGGCCCTGGATCACGTCGAGGAATTCGCCGGTGCGCTTGTAGCGCAGGTCGTGTTCGAGGAAGTCGCCGTTGGCGCGCTGGCTGGCCGGGTTGCCGCCGGTGATGATGTTCCAGTCCAGCCGCCCGCCGCTGAGGTTCTGCAGGATCGCTGCCTGCTGCGCGGCGTAGGCGGGCAGGGTCCAGGTGGCCTGGAAGGCGATCAGGAAGCGGATACGCCGGGTCTCGCGCGCCAGCGCTGCGGCGGCGATCCACGGCTCGGGGCCGGTGGGCAGCAGGGCGCCTTCGAAACCGGCCAGCTCGGCGGCCTTGGCCACCTGGGCGATGTAGTCGATGTAGGTGAAGCCGTCGGCTTCGCCGCTGGGCAGGCGACCCGGAGCGATGTGGCCCGGGCGGTGCTGCGGGTTGCCACGGGTGTGGCGGTCGGTGGACAGCTGCGGCCCGTCGGTGCCCAGGGGCAGGCGCCAGAAGAATTCGGTGGTCATGGGAGCTCCTGAAGGGGAGGTTGTCGATGGGCAGGGTGGTGCAACGGCTGTGCCATGGCCCTGCAAGGCCGCAACGGCGTGGGGTGGCGAGGCTGGGGTGCTGCTGTGGCAGCAGTCGGGCAGCAGTGATTGCATGAGCAGCAGCAGGGCCCTATCGCGGGGCAAGCCCGCTCCCACGCCAGACCCGCAACGGCACAGTTGGCGTGGGAGCGGGCTTGCCCCGCGAAAGGGCCCTAGTTCTCGATGGCGACCTCCCCGGCACTGCGCAGATACGCCGCGTACAACCCGGCATACACCCCGCCGGCCTCCACCAGCGCCGCATGTCGTCCCAGCTCGACCACCTGCCCATGGCGCACCACGGCGATCCGGTCGGCGTCGCGGATGGTCGCCAGGCGGTGGGCGATGATGATCGCCGTGCGCCCTTGGCACAGCCGGCGCAATGCCTGCTGGATACGCCGCTCGGTGTGCACGTCGACCGCCGAGGTCGCTTCGTCGAGCACCAGCACCGCAGGGTCGGCCAGGTAGGCGCGCACCAGGCACACCAGCTGGCGCTGGCCGTGGCTCAGGTGGCTGCCCAGCGGGCCGACCTCGGTGTGGTAGCCCAGCGGCAGGCGCTCCAGCACCTCGTCGGCACCCAGCTCGCGGGCGGCGGCGATCAGCTGGGCATCATCGGCGCCGGGCCGGGCCAGGCGCAGGTTGTCGAGGAGGCTGCCGCTGAACAGCACGTTGTCCTGCAGCACCACGCCGATGTTGCGCCGCAGGTCGTGCTGGGCCAGCTCGCGCAGGTCGATGCCGTCGAGCTTCACCGCGCCGTGGCGCACGTCGTAGAAGCGCGTGAGCAATTGCACCAGGGTGCTCTTGCCATGTCCCGAGGGGCCGACGATGGCCAGCACTTCGCCCGCCGGGATATGCAAGTCGAGCCCGTCGATCACAGGGCGGGCGTTGGCATTGTAGGCGAAGCCGACCTGCGCGAAGTCCACCTGGCCCCGGGCTCGGCCCAGTGCCCTTGGCTGCGCGGGGTCGAGCACCTGGGCGCCGGTGTCGAGCAGCAGGAAGATGCGCTGCGCCGAGGCGCTGCCGGTGGCGTAGCGCTCGAACAGGTCCGACAGCTCCTGCAACGGGCCGAGGAACAGGAACACGTAGAACAGGCTTTCGGCCACCTGGCCGACGCTCACCCGGCCTTCGACCAGGCCGAAGGCGCCCACCAGCAACAGCACGGCCATGCCCGCCGTGCCCAGCAGCGCGGTGAACGGCGCGAACCAGCCGGTGCGCAGGCTGCCGTGGATCAGCGCCTGGTTGAAGGCCTCCAGCAGGTGCCGGTAGCGCCGCTGGTTGCTGGCCTCGCGCCCGCACTGCTGGATCAGGCGCACGCCGCTGACGCTCTCGACCAGATGCGCGGTGAAGCGGCTGCGCTGCTCGGCGACCTTGGCCCAGTTGCGCTGCGACACCCGCTTGAAACGCCAGGTCGCCAGCGCCAGCAGCGGCACGGTGGCCGCCAGGCTGTAGAAGAAGCTCGGCTCGATGCGCCACAGCATCACCCCGGCCAGGCCGCAGCGCAGCAGGGCGCCCAGCAGCTCCGGCGGGCCTTGCACCAGCAACGGCTCCAGCGCGTCGACGTCGCGGTCGGCGCGGGCGATGATGCGCCCGGCGCGGGTCTGGTCGAAGTAGCTCACCGACAGCGCCTGGACATGGGCGAACACCTGCACGCGCAGGGCGTTGAGCACGCCGATGGCGGCGCCGCCGGCAATCAACTGCGAGACGCCCGCCAGCAGGAAGCGGCCCAGCCAGCTGGCGGCCAGGCCCAGGCCAAGCCACAGCACCAGGCGCTCGTCCAGCAGCCAGTGGCCGGCGTCCTGGATCAGCCCGCGGTCGAGCAGTTCGCGGACGAACCACGGCCGCAGGAACACGGTGAACACCAGCAGCAGTTCCAGGCCGATCACGCTCAGGATCGCCCCACGGATCGGCCGCAGCAGCGGTAGCAGACGGCCCAACATGCCGCGGTCGAGGGCCTGGCGGGCCAGGCGCTGTTCGATGTCGATTTCGCTTTCAGCCATGCTCGATCCCCAGCAGGTCGCGGTAGTGGGCGTTATTTGCCGTCAGCTCGGCGTGGCTGCCGCTGGCGCTGATGCGCCCGCCGTCGAGCAGCAGCACGCGATCGGCCAGCAGCAGGGTGGACAGGCGGCTGGTGATCAGCAGCAGGGTCGGCGCACGACCGGTCTGGCTGCGTTGACGGCGCAGGTTGTCGAGCACGCGGCGCTCGCTCTGGGCGTCCAGGGCGCTGGTGGCGTCGTCCAGGCACAGGATGTCGGGCGCGCCGAGCAGGGCGCGGGCCAGGCACAGGCGCTGGCGCTGGCCGCCGGACAGGGTCACGCCACGGTCGCCCAGCGGTGTGTCCAGGCCGTGGGGCAGGCGCTCCAGCACATCCTCGGCGGCGGCCTGGCGCAGGGCCTCGCGCAGCTCGCTGTCGGTGGCGTCGGGCGCGGCCAGGCGCAGGTTGGCGGCGAGCGAGTCGGAAAACAGGAAGCTTTCCTGGGGCAGCACCTGCACCCGGTGGCGCAAGGCCGCCAGGTCGAAATCGCGTACATCGTGCCAGCCATGGGTGTCGCTGCCGACCCGCACGCTGCCGCCATCCACTTCGGCCAGGCGCGGCAGCAGGCTGGCCAGCAGGCTCTTGCCGCTGCCGGTGGCGCCGACCAGCGCCACCACCTCGCCGGGGCGCAGCTGCAGCGAGCAGCCATGCAGCAGGTCGCGGCCGGCCTGCGGCGCGGCCACGCGCACCTGCTCCAGCTTCAGGCCCAGCGGCCCTTCTGGCAGCGCGCCCTGGCCGCTGCGAATGGCGGGGCGCTCGTCGAGCAGTTGCCAGATGCGTTCGGCGCTGGCGCGGGCGTCGGCGAAGGTCTGCATGACCCGGCCGATGCCTTCGATGCGAAACACCAGGGTGGTGCCCACCAGCAGCGAGGTCACCAGCTCGCCGATGCCCAGGCGCCCGGCGGCCACCTGGTGGGCGCCGTACACCAGGATCCACACATGACCGAGGGCGACTACCGCCTGCGGCAGGGGAATGCGCGAGCTGGCATAGGCCAGCGCCGTGCGGGCATGGCCGCTGAACAGCGTCACCTGCTCGGCGAAGCGGGCGATGCGCCGGCCCTCGAGGCCGAACGCCTTGATCACCCGCACGCCGCCGATACCTTCGGCCAGGTCCTGGCTGACCTGGTCGTAGGCCGTGGCCACGGCCCGGTCGAGGCCGACCAGGCGTTCGGTCTGGCGCACGAACAGCCACAGCCCGGCACCGGTCAGCAGCAGTGGCACCAGGCCCAGCAGCGGGTCGTACCAGGCCAGCAGGCCGACCGCCGCCAGCAGCACCAGCGGGGTTTCGACGATCTGCCGCCAGAAGGTGATCAGCGCATCGCGCACCTTGTCGGCATCGCGGGTGGTACGGGTCAGCAACTCGCCCATGCCATGGCGCCAGTGATAGCCCAGGTGCAGGGCCTGGACCTGTTCGAGAATGCGTTCGCGCAGGCGCGTCAGCAAGGCCTGGCTGAGCACCAGCGATAGCACCGCGGCGGCGTACTGCAGCAGGCCCCGGGCCAGGGCGATGGCCAGCAGGGTCCACAGCCAGTGCCAGCCCAGGCTGGCGTCGAGGCTGCCGTCGGCCAGGCGGGTGACGGCGCGGCCGGCGCCGACATCGTCGACCGCGTGACCGATCAGCCATTGCTGCCAGGCCAGGCCCAGGTTGCCGGCGATGTACAGGGTGGCGACCAGGATGAAGCGCCAGGGCATCTCGCGGTAGATGGCCAGGGCGCGCAGGAGGGGGTGTCTGGAGGTCATGCAGGGCTCGGGTCTGATGGTGGGGCGGGCCTCATCGCGGGGCAAGCCCGCTCCCACGCCAATGGTGTCGTTGCAGGTCTGGCGTGGGAGCGGGCTTGCCCCGCGATGGCGTCAGCGACGTGTAGCGCCTTGCGCTTCCTTGGCATTGAGCACCGCCGTGTACTCCCCCGGATCCACCCCGTTGAGGTAGTAGTTGCCGACGTTGTGCAGGCGCCAGCGGATCGGGTCGTGGGTGGTGTGCACGCGGGCATCGCGCCAGAAGCGGTCCAGGTTCCACTTGCTCAGCGAAGCACTGGCCCCCAGCAGTGAAAACAGGTCGCTGGCGATCTTCAGCGCCGCGCCGTCGGCATGCGCCCGGGCGGTGGCCACCGAGAGGATCAGCTCATCCTCCAGCGCCTTGTCCGCCGGGTTGCGTTCATGGGCGTCGAACACCCGCGCCGCCTCGCGCAGCACCGACTCGGCGCCGCGCAGGGCCACGGCGTACTCGCCGACCTGGCGGATGATGTGCGGCTCGTCGCTGGCCCGCTCAACCCCGCTCTCGACCCAGGCCCGGGCGTGCTCGCGCAGGTAGTCCAGCGCCGCCTGCAGGGCGCCGGCGGCGATGCCGCTGTCGATGGCGGCGTGAAGGATCTGCGGGAAGGTCAGGCCGGTGCGTTTCATCGGCCCACTACGGAAGGTGACGAAGCGCTCGTCGAGGACGATCTCGTCGAACTTCACCGTGCCGCTCACCGAATGTTGCTGGCCGAAGGCGTCCCAGTCATCGACCAGGGTCAGGCCGGGGGTGTCGCGGTGCAGCAGCACGCCGGCGCCACCGTCCTCGCTGGCGGCGGTCAGCGAGATCCACTCGGCCAGGTAGGCGCCGGTCGAGTAGAACTTGCTGCCATTGAGTACCAGCTTGCCGTCGGCGCGGCGTTCGACGCGGGTCTTTAGGGCGAACTTGTTCTTGCCGCCGACCTCGGCCAGGGCATTGCCCAGGCGCTTGCCGGCCAGTACATCGGCCAGCACACGGTCGCGGACCTCGTCGGGGTAGCCGCCGAGCACACCGCGCAGCATCACGTTGTGGATCTGCAACAACTGGCCGACGCCGCCGTCGGCGGTGGAGACCAGGCGCACGGTCTCGACGATGGTCGCGACCGAGGCGCCGAGGCCGCCGAACTGTGTGGGCACGCCGATGGCGGTGAGGCCGCTGCTCGACAGCAGCTCGGCCTGGCGGCGGGGCAGTTGCCGGTTGTTTTCTGGGTCGGCGGCGAGGGCGGCGATTTCGCCGGCGACCTGGCGGGCGATGTCGATGGCTTCGGCTTCATGGGTGATCCGCCGGGCTGGCGGGTGTTCGATGGTGGTCATGGGTTACCTCGGTGGCGGTGTATGGCCCATCGCGGGTCGGTGTGGGAGCGGGCTTGCCCCGCGATGCCTGCGAACACCAGAGCAACTTCTTTGCCACAGCCCTGAAGTCCATGGAGTAGAGGGCTTTCAGCGCATCCTTGCTGCTCCAGCAACACCCCTGGTCGCGGTTTCTGCTGATCTGGCAACACCCGCGCCGCAATCCTGCATCCTGGTCAGCAATCACCACCCTGGCCATCATCGAAAATCCCATTGTTCCGGGCATTCCAGCCCTTGGCACGGCCGCTGCAATGGTCCTCGCACGACGTCCAAGGAGCCCCCCATGACCCTCCCTCAAGCCACCCCCAAACCCGAAACCCTGGAGCGCCTCTGGTTCACCCGCTGCCCGGTGCCCACCGCCTCGGGCATCGCCTACAAGCTCGGCTGGCTGCAAGACGAATTCGCCGCCGACGGCCTGCCCATCGATACCCTGCAGGAGGCCCGCCAGCTCGGCCATCACCACTACGATCACCAACTACCCGGGCTGTTCCGCGAGGGCGGCAACCTGCCAGCCCTGGCCGCCCGCGCCGCCGGTGCGCCAACGCGGCTGATCGGCCTGACCTGGATCGAGGAATGGCAGACCATCCTGGTCCGCCCCGACAGCAACATCCGCCGCCCTGAGGACCTGCGCGGCAAGCGTCTGGCCCTGCCGGCCTGGGGCGCCGACCGCCCCGGCAGCATCGCCCGGGCCATGAGCCTGCACGGCTACAAAGGCGCGCTGGCCTCGGCCCGCCTGGGCTTCGATGACGTGCACCTGGTGGAGGTGGCGCTGCACGACCCACTCGACGCCGGCTCCCCGCAATTGGGCCTGCAACGATTGTGGTCGGGCCTGGATCCGCTGGCGCGCGGCGAGGTCGACGCGGTGTACGTCAAAGGCGCCGCCGCCGCCGATGCCGCCCGCCGCCTGGGCCTGGTGGTGGGCATCGACCTCGATGCCCTGCCTGAACCGCGCCACCGCATCAACAACGGCACGCCACGGCCGATCACCGTGCACCAGCGCCTGCTCGACGAGCACTTCGACCTGGTGACGCGCTTCCTCGCCCAGACCCTGCGCGCCGCCGACTGGGCCGCCGGCAACCGCGACGCGCTTAACGCCATCCTCGAGGACGAGACCCGCGCCGGCAGCCAGGGCGTGGCCGACGCCTATCGCGGCGACTTCCACACCACCCTGGCACCGGACCTGTCGCCCCAACGCCTGGCCTTCCTCGACATCCAGAAGACCTTCCTCAACCTGCATGGCTTCCTGGAACGCGACTTCGACCTCGCCGACTGGGTCGACCACCGCCCCCTGCAAGCCGCCCACGACCTGCTGGCCCAGCGCCGCGCCTGATACCGGAGAACGAGCATGACCGTACTGATCAACGAACGCCCCCTCACCGCCGAGCTGCAAGCCCTCACCGACCAGGTGCTGGCCGAGGCCGAAGCGGCCTTCAGCGTGTTTCGCGAAACCCGCACCATCACCGCCAATGGCACCGTCGGCTTCATCGAGCGGGTGCCCGGCGAGGAGCTGCTGGTATCGGTGAACTACGGCGGCCCGTGGAACCACCGCAAGCCGCTGGAGGCGACGGTCAGCGACTTCGCCGGCAATGTCATCCTCGGCAAGGGCAAGGGCAAGGGAGGGCTGGGCCGCTACACCAAGCTGTTCCAGACCCACGCCGACATCACCACCGTGTCCCACGTGCACAGCCCGTATCTAGGCGCCTGGGCCCAGACCCACCGCAGCCTGCCGTTCCACTACGTGCCTGTGCAGCGCTACCAGCTGGCCCGCGAGCTGCCGGTGTACATCGACCGCCGCCAGGCCGAGGTGGATTTCATCCTCGAGCAGATCGTCGCCAACCCGTTCAACCTGGCCATTCTCGAGGCCAACGGCGGCGCCACTGTGTGGGGCAAGCATGGCCTGCGCGCCACCGCCGAGTTCATCCTGCTGCTGGAGGAGGGCGCGCAGATCCAGCTGCTCGCCGACGCCCTCGGCGGCTCGCGCCCCTATGGCCCGGGCGTGCTCACCCAGCAGTGGAAGATGAGCGGCCTGTACGAGCGCGCCAGCGAACTGGGCCTGGTGCCCGGCATCGACCGCCGCAACTGATCCCCCACCTTTCGCGCATGGAGCACGCTCATGGAGGTCAAGATCCTCTGGGGCGTGCGACTCGTCCTGCCGTGTCATTCTTTATCAGCCTGCCCCAGGCTCCCCAGGTACTCATCCAGATTGTCCAGGTCGACCTCATCGAACTGACCGGCGTTCAGTTGCATGATGCCGATGCTGGCAGCGGTACGCAGGGCCTCGAGGCGTGCCTGCTCCTGAGCTTCGTGATCGATGAGCATGCGCAGGCCCGCACGCACCACCTCGCTGAGGTTTTGGTAGCGACCCGTTTGCACAAGCTCTTCGATGGTCTGCTCCATGGGGCCTGGGACAAACACATTGTGAGTGGCCATGCTGTGCTCCAGGTAATGAAGGGATATGGCGATCTATGCCATATCCCTACCTCAAACGCCAAAGGTGACGGCAGAGCAACCGACCTATGGCACCCTGCAGGCCGCCTGCGCCTGCGGTTGGCTGCTCTCCTGGAACAAAACACAACTCTTTGATTTGACTGGGACAGCGTGGGAGCGGGCTTGCCCCGCGATGCGGCGTTTGGCACCGGCTACGCCGGTGATCGCGGGGCAAGCCCGCTCCCACGCTGGAATTCTGTTCCCTGCGCGACAGCGTAGCCCGGAGGGCTGGGCGATCTCCTACAGGGGGTAGTGCTCAGCCTTTTAGCCAGAGATTCTCGAAGCGCCATGCACTGAACAGCGAGCGCTCTGGCTGCGCGCCGCCGAGGTCAGGCCAGGCCCGGACGAGTGAGCGGGGCGCGTTGGTCACGGAAATGCGGCAGGATGTATTCGCCGAGGCGGTAGGCCTCTTCCAGGTGCGGGTAGCCGGCGAGGAAGAACAGGTCGATGCCTATGGCATGGTATTCGCGGATCCGCGCCACCACGTTGGCGTGGCTGCCGACCAAGGCGCAGCCCGGCGGGATGCCGATGTAGCCGAAACCGGTCCACACGTTGGGGTGGATGAAGAAGTCGTCGAAGGCCCGCGCTTCGTCCTGGTCGGCGTATTCGTGCTCGTAGCTCAGCTTGCGCGCGGTGCGCAGCCCGGCATGGGCAGCGCGGGCCTTGACCGTGCCCTTGGCCACGCCCTCGTCGAAGAAGCGCTTGGCCTCGGCCAGCGCGGCCTCCTCGGTGTCGCGGGTGATGACATCGATCGACAGACCGAAACGGATATCGCTGCGTCCGTGCTTCAAGGCGCGAGCGCGGATGTCGGCGATCAGCGCGGCGATTTCGTCGGGGTGCTCGGCGCGCATCAGGTAGAAGTCGGCGTGCCGGGCGGCGAACTCCCGCGCCGCCTCGGACGAACCCGCGGTGCAGATCAGCGGCAGCTCGGCCTTCTTCAATGGCCCGCGCAGGCCACCGCCTTCGGCGCTGTAGTAGCGGCCCTGGTAGTGGAAGTCGGGGTTGTGCCAGTAACCGCGCACCACGTCCATGAACTCGGTGGCGCGGGCGTAGCGCTCATCGTGTCCTTCGAAGTCGCCGACCTGGCGCTGGATCGCGTCCGAGCCGCCGTTGATGATGTTCCACACCAGCCGGTTGCCGGTGGCGCGCTGGTAGGTGGCGGCCTGCTGCACCGCCACCCAGGGCGTGTAGTGGTAGGGCTGGAAGGCGGTGACGAACTTCAGCGTGCGGGTCTCGCGGGCCAGCAGCGAGCACACCGTCCACGGCTCCTCGCCACTCGGCGCGTTGACCATCAGCGCGCCGCCGAAGCCGTTGATCTCGGCGGCGCGAGCCACCTGGCCGAGGTAGTCGATATAGCTGAAGTGATCGCCCACGGCGAAGCCCGAGACGGCCCCGGTGCTGGGGCCGCCGGCATGCCAGTCGCCGCGGTTGCGCGGGTCGCCCGGGAGGAACTGGGTCTCGCCGTGCAGTGGCAGGCGGGTGAAGAATTCGAGGCTCATGGTCGCGCTCCTGGCTTACTGGACACTGGGGTTGCAGATCGGGGTGACAGGCTGGCCGCTGATGACCTGGCGGGCGAACGGGATCGAGTCCCGGAGCGAGGCGTTGACTGTCTCGCTGTGGCCCAGGCCCTTGTACAGGTGGCCCTGGACCACGGAACCGGCCTTGCAGGCATCCTGCATCAGCGCCACCTGGGTGCTGGCGGCGGGGGTCTTGTCCTCGGCACCGGTGCCGATGAAGATCGGTTGCGCCAGCTTGAGGGTCGGGTACGACACCTGGGCCAGCCAGGCCTTGAGCTGATCGCCCTGATAGTCTTTTTTGGCATTGGCCGGGGTCAGCCCGCTGCCGACCACATCGCTGACCAGGGCGGACAGGCAACTGCTGCGCGCCTGCTCGAACAGCGGCAGGGCCTTGTCGGTGTAGAAGTCGCGCGGGTCGATGCTCGGGTCGTACTGCTGCGCCGCCAGCAGGGTGTAGAAACCGTAGGCCAGCGCCGGATCGACCTTGTTCACATCCTGCTCGCCGACGTTCTTCGCGCCGATGGTGTAGATCACCCCAGTGCCGATGCTGCCCTTCACCCCGAGGTCCGGCGCGTAGGTGGCGGCATAGGCGCCGGCGGCGAAGGCCCCGGCGCCGCCTTGCGACTGGCCGACGATCAGCACCTTGTTGGCCAGGCCCGGCACGCCGGCGACCACGGCCTTGGCCGCGTCGAGGATGCCGTAGGCGGCCATGCGGTTGTTCAGCAGTGGGTGGCCGCCGGGCACGCCCAGGCCCTGGTAGTCGGTGGCGACGATGGCATAACCCTCGTCGAGCCAGCGGTTGAGGTACTGCACGTCACGGTACGAGCGGCCGGCCCAGGACGGCGCGCAGATATCGGCGATGCCCACGGTGCCATGGCCCCAACTGGCCACCGGCCAGCCGCCGGCGGGCGCCTTGCCCTTGGGGGTGAACAGCGCGCCGGAGACCACGATCGGTGTCTTGCCGTCGATGCCGTCCAGCGAGGTGTAGAGGATGCGTTGCGCGCTGGCGGCGCTGGGCAGGCTCAGGGCGCTGTCCAGCGGCTCGCTGCGCAGCAGTTTGCCGGGGGTGGCCGGGATGGCCTTGCTCCAGGTGTAGAAGGCCGATACCCGGCCGTCGCCCTGTTGCGGGTCGGGCTTGGGGACGAAGGTATCGGCGGCCACGGCGGCAATGGACAAGGCCAGGGCCGAGAGGCCCAGGGCGAATGAGACGTGCAGTTTCATGGGCGTATCTCTTGATCAGTGTTGGCTGAGCTGGGCGTCGAGGGACGGCCAGTAATGGGTGAGCTGCAGGTCGCTCAGGGCCTGGCGGGTGAAACCGGTGGCCAGATCCGGGCCGATGTCGTAGGGCGTGCGGATCAGGCGGTTGTCCAAGGCGTAGCGGGCCAGCGCCTGGTAATGGGCCTTGAGCTGGGCATCGCTCTTCGGCGCCCAGCGCGCCTGCCAGGCCACCGGGTCGTCCTGGTCGTCGCGGCGCAGCACGCTCTCGGCGACGCCCGCGCGGGACGACAACTTGTAGTAGGCGTCGCGGTTCTGCTCCTGAGAGATCCACCAGGCAGCCTTGACCCAGGCGGTGGCCACCAGCTGAGTGAGGTCGGCGTGCTGCTCGACGAAACGGTCGGTGGCCCACAGGTCCGAGACCAGCCGCCAGTCGTCGGCGCCTTGCTTGGTCGACCAGAGGATGCGCGCCACGCCCTTGTCTTCCAGGGCATAGGCCTCGTTGAGCAGTACCGCTGCATCCACCTTGCCCGCCGACACCGCCGCCGCGCCGACCTGCGGGTTGAGGTTGGCGATCTTGAAGTCGCTCAGTTGCAGCTCTTGGCTGACGAGGAAGTTGCTGAAGGCGAATTCCCACGGCCGGCCACGGTGCAGGGCCAGGCGCTTGCCCTTGAGGTCCTGGATGCTGCGGGCGCTGGAGTTGGCCGGCACCACCAGGTACACGTTGTTGCCGCTGCCACCGGGCACCACCAGCTTGCCCGGCACGTTGCCGGCGCCGGCGATCACCGAGGGCAGGTCGCCGCGCACGGCGAAGTCCAGGCTGTCGTTGCTGAAACCTTCGTTGATCTGCGGACCGGCGCCGGCGTGGGGCAGGGCGACCCAGTCCAGGCTGATGCCGCGCTGGGCCAGTTGCTGGGCGAGCCAGCCATCCTCGATCACCCGCCCGGGGATGCCGCCGAACACCGGCACGCCCCCCTGGGTGAAGGCGACGATGGCGATGCGCACGGATTTGGGCGGCTCGCCGGCCCACGTGGTGAGGCTCAACAGCAGGCCGAGCAGGGCGAGGCCATGGCGCCAGAGGTTTTTCATGATGTTGCACTCCCGACAGTGTGCGGGCCGCGTGCTTGAGCGGCCCAGGCGTTTGTCAGGCAGGAGCGAAATGCATGCCAGGGCGCTGCGGGCAAGGCTGCAGCCCTTGTGCGGCAAGGGTTACGCGTTACTGTGACGGCAGTGTTGCGCGGTTCGGGGTGCTGATCGGCAGGCAGGCCGTTGCTGACCGGTTGCTGCTCCAGCAGCAATGCAACGATTGGTTTTCTGTATATTCACTAAACGAATATATAAATATTTATTAATAATTTTTCGGTCTAAATTGTTTCATGCACTATGAGGGCGCGCACACACTGCCAGGAATGCCCCTATGTCGCTGATTACCCATCCCAATGCCCGCGAGCTGACCAAATCCGTGCGCGCCACCGTGCTGGTGTTCAAGGACCCGCGCTCCCAGGAGCTGCTCAGCCGCATCGAGCGCCTGGCCCCCAGCGAAGCCAACACCCTCATCATCGGTGAGACCGGCACCGGCAAGGAGCTGGTGGCCCGCCATATCCACAAGCTCAGCCGCCGCCATCGCGAGCCTTTCGTTGCGGTGAACTGCGGCGCCTTCGCCGAGACCCTGGTGGAGAGCGAGCTGTTCGGCCACGAGAAGGGCGCCTTCACCGGCGCCACCTCGAACAAGGCCGGCTGGTTCGAGGCCGCCAATGGCGGGACGCTGTTTCTCGACGAGATCGGCGACCTGCCGCTGAACATGCAGGTGAAGCTGCTGCGGGTACTGCAGGAGCGGGAAGTGGTGCGCCTCGGCTCGCGCACCCCAGTGCCGATCAACGTGCGCCTGGTGGCGGCGACCAACGTCAACCTGGCCGACGCCGTGGTGGCCGGGCACTTTCGCGAAGACCTGTTCTACCGCCTGCATGTGGCGACCATCCGCCTGCCGCCGCTGCGCGAGCGGCCGGGGGATATCCTGCCGCTGGCCGAGTTCTTCATCGAGGAGCATTGCCGGCGCCTGGGCTACGAGCGCGCCAGCCTGAGCATCGAGGCCGAGCGCAAGCTGCTGGCACACAGCTGGCCGGGCAACATCCGCGAGCTGGAGAACGCGATTCACCATGCGCTGCTGGTGTGCCGGCAGCAGCAGGTGGCGCCGGGGGACCTGCACCTGGTGGACATGCGCCCGCAGGCGTTGGGGCAGCCGGAGGTGACCGGGTTGCCGGCGCCGGGCGCGGTGGCGCCAGTGACTCTGGAAAGCGCCTTGCTGGCATTGTTCGAGCAGAACATCCCGGACCTGTACGAGCACATCGAGGAGACCGTGTTCCGTGCCGCGTATCGGTATTGCCATGGCAATCAGTTGCAGACCGGACGGTTGCTGAACATCAGCCGCAATATCGTGCGGGCACGGTTGGAGAAGATCGGGGAATTGGGGGGCCGTTGAGCGAGAGATAGCGAATGACGGCCATGCGCGTTCCCCTGTAGGAGCGGCCTTGCCGGTCCGACGCCTCGGCAAGGCCGCTCCTACAGGCGTCTTGAATGGCCTGGAGCCGCTACACGCCTGCGGGCTTTCGTGCCATCGACCCTGCTTACGCTGAGCATTTCACCAACCCTGACCTTGCGTCGGGGGCTGGCCTTGCCCAGTACTGTCCGGGCACCATCAGCCTCGATACGTACCAGTTCACCCTCGTCGACACACATAATGCCGCATGGGCTGTCTTGCAAGGCGCGTAGGTAGGCCGAGTGCGTGGCCAGGGTGGCGAACAGAGGGATCTGTTGCTCAAGGGCATCAAGAGGTCTCATCGGGCTGTCCTGGAGTGGAGTCGCCCTGCAGTCTGGCACAACGCTGCGCTCACCGTTTCCCAGGCTCACGTAGTCCATTTCCCAAACCTGAAACGGGGCCGTCGAACGGCCCCGCAGATCCGGCGTCGCTCCTCAGAAGCCGAAGTCGCTCAGCCCAGGATGATCGTCCGGGCGGCGTCCCAGCGGCCAGCGGAACTTGCGCTCGGCTTCACTGATGGGTTGTTCGTTGATGCTGGCGTGGCGGTTGCGCATCAGCCCGTCCTCGGCGAACTCCCAGTTCTCGTTGCCGTAGGCGCGGTACCACTGGCCGCTGTCGTCGCGGTATTCGTAGGCGTAGCGCACGGCGATGCGGTTGTCGGTGAAGGCCCAGAGTTCCTTGATCAGGCGGTACTCCAGTTCGCGGTTCCACTTGCGGGTGAGGAAGGCCTGGGCCTCTTCGCGGCTGCTGCAGAACTCGGCGCGGTTGCGCCAGTGGGTGTCGAGGGTATAGGCCAGGGCCACCTTGGCGGCGTCGCGGCTGTTCCAGCCGTCTTCGGCCAGGCGCACCTTCTCGATGGCGGTTTCACGGGTAAAGGGGGGCAGTGGTGGGCGGGACATAGTGGTCGATCCTTGCGGGAAGTGGGTTTGCAAGACCGAGATTAGACCCGTCGCAGGGCAGTGAGAATCGGTGCCCAGGGCACTTCATAATTGTCCTCGGAGGAACAATCCGCGCGGGAATGCAATGCCTGGCTGTCTATAGTTACCGCACCAGCTATTCCCAGCCCCACTGGAGCCCACTCATGAACCTGATCAGCCGCGAACCCTGGTGGCTCGTCCCGCCCAAGCCCGGGCAGACCGAGCAGGACCTGCACTGGGGCTACCTGGAAATCTACGCCGACGGCCGCACTGTGTTCGTCGACCAGCGCCCCAGTGAGCGGGAGCTGGCCGAACGCAAGAGCTGTCGCAACTTCCCCGACGCCGAAAAGCCCTGAGTCAACCTTCGAGCTGGGCCAGGCGCGCCTCCAGCGCCGCCACCCGGGCTTCCAGCGCCTCGATGCGCTCGTCCGCCGCGCTGCCGGGGCGGCCGCCGCCGTCCTGCTGGCGGGCGGCGAGAATCGCCTCGATCTCGGCCGGGTCGCCCAGGGCGTGGGTGTAGCGGTCTTCGCGCTGGCCGGCCTGGCGCGGCAGATGCAGGGCCAGTTCGCGCGAGACCAGGCGCTCGAGCTGGTGCTGGACCTGATCGACGTCCTCGAAGGCGTACAGGCGGTTGCTGCGGGTCAGCAGCTCGCTGAGGGTCTGCGGGCCGCGCAGGAACATCAGCCCCATCAGCACCAGCTGCGCCGGCACCAGCTCCAGGGCCTTGTCCACCCGCTGTTCCCAGCGGTCGGCGCGGCTGCCCATCTGCAGGCGTGCCATTTCCTGGTTCTCCAGGGCGCGCAGGGCCTGGCCGACCTGGCCGGGGGAGAGGTTCATGACGGGTTCGCGGCTGGTCTTCTGGTTGCAGGCCAGGACCAGGGCATTGAGGGTCAGGGGGTAGGTTTCCGGGCTGGTGGCCTGCTTCTCGATCAGCGAGCCGAGCACGCGGATCTCGATGCTGCTGAAACGGCCTTCGCCGGTGGTTTGGTGTTCTGACATGGCCCTGTCTCATTGCGAGGAAAAGGCCACTAGCCTAGGTAAAGCGCCGGGCTTAAGCAATCACCGGGGCATTGCCGGTCAAGCCCGCTTCCAACGCAAGCGGCTTGACCGGTAACGAGGGCTTCAGGCGCTGCGTCGTTCCATGGCCTGGCACGCCGCCGCGGTGAACAGCACGTCGGTGGAGGAGTTCAGCGCGGTTTCCGCCGAATCCTGCAGCACGCCGATGATGAAGCCGACCGCCACCACCTGCATGGCGATCTCGCTGGGGATGCCGAACAGGCTGCAGGCCAGCGGGATCAGCAGCAGCGAGCCGCCGGCCACGCCCGAGGCGCCACAGGCGCAGACTGCTGCCACCACGCTGAGCAGCACCGCGGTCGGCAGGTCCACCGGGATGCCCAGGGTGTGCACGGCGGCCAGGGTCAGCACGGTGATGGTGATCGCCGCGCCGGCCATGTTGATGGTCGCGCCCAGCGGGATCGACACCGAATAGGTGTCCTCATGCAGGCCGAGCTTTTCCGACAGCGCCAGGTTGACCGGGATGTTGGCCGCCGAGCTGCGGGTGAAGAACGCGGTGATGCCGCTCTCGCGCAGGCACAGCAGGGTCAGCGGGTAGGGGTTGCGGCGGATCTTCCAGAACACGATCAGCGGGTTCATCACCAGCGCCACGAACAGCATGCAGCCGATCAGCACGCCGAGCAGGTGCAGGTAGCCGAGCAACGCGTCCAGGCCCGATTGCGCCAGGGTGGCGCTGACCAGGCCGAAGATGCCCAGCGGGGCGAAGCGGATCACCACGCGCACGATCAGGGTCACGCCGTTGGACAGGTCCTCGACCACGGTGCGGGTGGTGTCGTTGGCATGGCGCAGGGCCACGCCCAGGCCGATGGCCCAGGTCAGCACGCCGATGAAGTTGGCGTTGAGCAGCGCGTTGACCGGGTTGTCCACGGCGCTGAGCAGCAGGTTCTGCAGCACCTCGGCGATACCGCCGGGGGCGCTCAGCGCAGCGTCGCTGGTGCTCAGCGCCAGGTTGGACGGGAACAGCATGCTCGCCGCCACGGCCACCACCGCCGCGGCGAAGGTGCCCAGCAGGTACAGCCAGAGGATCGGGCGGATGTGGGTTTCCTGCCCATGGCGGTGGTTGGCGATCGAGGCCATCACCAGGATGAACACCAGCACCGGCGCCACGGCCTTCAGGGCGCTGACGAAGACCTTGCCGAGGAACGCCAGGTCGCGGGCCACGGCGGGGGCGAGCAGGGCGAGGAGAATGCCGGCCACCAGGCCGATGCAGATCTGCGTCACCAGGCCGGTGCGGTTGATGAGGCGGAGGATGGGGGTCATGTGCAGCGCAATCCAGTTACGTGAAAGCGCGCGACTTTATCACAGACCTGCGGGGCATAGCGTGGGAGCGGGCTTGCCCCGCGATCACTGGCCGAAGCGGTTTCGCCTGAATCGCGGGGCAAGCCCGCTCCCACGCACCCTGTGTACCCGACGGGTTACCAGTGAAACAACTCCCGCCGCGCGCCCTCGGTGATCGCCAGGATCCCCGGGTGCTTGACCTTGCGCTCCACCGAAATGGCGTAGAACGACTCGTTCACCGCCTCGGTCTGGCCGATCAGCCGCACCCCGTACTGGCGGCAGACTTCCTCGGCGATCACGCTGGGGGCGACGAAGATGCCGCTGCCCGACTGGCCGAAGGCCTGCATCAGCGCGCTGTCGTCGAACTCGCCGACGATACGCGGCTGCACCTGCTGTTCGGCCAGCCAGCGCAGCAGCCGGCTGCGCACCACGGTTTCCTGGCCGGGGATCAGCAACGGTGCGTCGTCCAGGCAGGCGGGGAAGGGCCGGTCGAGGCGTTCGGCCAGCGTGGGCGTGGCGAAGAAGCTCAGGCCGCACTCACCGAGTTTCTGGCTGTAGCCCTTGATGTCCAGGTGGCTGGGCATGGGGCTGTCGGAGATCACCAGGTCCAGACGCTGGATCGCCAGGTCCGCCAGCAGCCGCTCGAGCTTGTCCTCGCGGCAGCTGATGCGCAGCACCTCGTCCAGCTCCATGGTCGGCGCCAGCAGGCGGTAGACGATGGACTTGGGCACCACGTCGGCCACCCCCACGCGAAACAGGATCTGCTCCTGCGGCCCGGCCCGCAGCATGGCCTCCAGCTCGCCGCCGATCTGGAACATCTGCTCGGCGTAGACCAGCGCCTGGCGCCCGGTCTCGGTCAGCTCCAGCTGGCGGCCGACGCGCTGGAACAGCTCCAGGTTCCAGGTCTGCTCGAACAGGCTGATCTGGCCGCTGATGGTCTGCGGGGTCAGGTTCAGCTGCTCGCTGGCGCGGGCGATGCTGCCGGTCTTGGCCACGGCCCAGAAATAGTGGAGCTGGCGGTAGTTGAGCATGGCTTGCCTCAGTTCGGAAAAACCGAAGTATACACGCCGAAAAAACGAATTTTCCGGATGTTTCAGCCTCTTTAGAATGCCTCCCCATCAGGCGCATGACGCGCCGCCCGGAATTCGACAAGCGAGGACCTCATGCTACAACTCAAATCCATTGGTACACCGCTGGTGCTGGCCCTGGCCCTGTTCGCCATGTCCGGTTGCGACCAGGCCGAGAAATCCGCCCAGCAGATGCTCGACCAGGCCGCCGAAACCGCCAAGCAGGCCATCGACAAGACCAACGACGCCGCCCAGCAGGCCCTGAGCGACGCCATCGGCAGCGATGCCGAGAAGGCCAAGGCCGAAGACGACAAGAAAGACACCCAGGACATCTGAGAGCAGGACTGACCAATGGAATATTTGCTGGAACTCGCCGCAAGCCCCACCGCCTGGGTTGCCCTCGCCACCCTGGTGGCCATGGAGGTCGTGCTTGGTATCGACAACCTGATCTTCATCTCCATCCTCACCAACAAGCTGCCTGAGCAGTACCGCTCCAAGGCCCGCCGTATCGGTATCAGCATGGCCCTGGTCATGCGCCTGGCGCTGCTCAGCACCGTGGCCTGGATCGTCCAGCTGACCGAACCGGTCATCGAGGTGTTCGGCCACACGTTCTCGTGGAAGGACATGATCCTCATCGCCGGTGGCCTGTTCCTGCTGTGGAAGGCGACCAAGGAGATCCATGAAAGCGTCGACCCCCATGGCGCCAAGGAAGAGTCCAAGGCCGGCAACGCCGTGACCATCGGCTTCACCGCGGCGATCTTCCAGATCCTGCTGCTGGACATCGTTTTCTCGATCGACAGCATCATCACCGCCGTGGGCATGACCGAGCACCTGCCGATCATGATCATCGCCGTGATCAGCGCCGTGATCGTTATGCTGGTGGCCGCCGACCCGCTGGCCAAGTTCATCAACGACAACCCGACCGTGGTGATGCTGGCCCTGGGCTTCCTGATCATGATCGGCATGACCCTGATCGCCGAAGGCTTTGGCGCCCATGTACCGAAAGGTTATGTGTATGCGGCCATGGCGTTCTCGACGGCGATCGAGATCCTCAACATCCTGGCGCGCCGGGCGCGCTTGAAGCGTGAGGCGGCCGAGGGCTGATCTCGCCTGAAGCCATCGCGGGGCAAGCCCGCTCCCACGCCAAGAATTATTCCTGGCGTGGGAGCGGGCTTGCCCCGCGATGCTTTTCAGGAAGGTTTCAGGTCAATGCGCCCCGGCATGGCGTCGTGCACGACGCACCGGCTGGGCCTTGGCCACGGCCTGTGGTGGCAAGTGATGAGGGTGGGAATGCCGGCGCACGATGCGCAACACCCCCCAGAGCATGGCCGCCGCGACGCTGAGCCACATGCCGACCAACACGAGAATTGCCATTGTCAGGCTCATGTGTGCCTCCTTCTCTCTGGCGAGCCGTGCTCGCCATCCAGACACAGCTTCAGTCTAGCCTGTCGGCTGTGACGTTCCATTGACCGAAGGTCTAGTCCTTGGGCCGTTTCGTTCCAAGTCGGCACCGGGCTATACCCGCGAACGTCGGCATCCTATGATCAGGCTTCTTGGCCGGGCGCGCCTGCCTGGCCGCGGAACAAGCGAGTGTCCACGTTGCAAAAGCTCTCCAAGTTTCGGGCCCTGGGCCCACGTCGCCTGCTGGCCGCCTGCCTGGTGGCGGCGACCCTGTCCGGCTGCGCCGGCACGCCACCGGCCGCGCTCAAGGGCCTGCCGCAGCGGGTCGAGATCAGCAGCGTGCCGTTCTATCGCGGCAACGCCAACCACAGCGGCTCGATGGCCCTGGCCGCGGTGCTGTCGCAACAGGGCGCGCCGATCACCCCGGGCCTGCTCGACAAGGCGCTGGGCCTGCCCAAGGCCGCCGAATCGCTGGACACCGGCATCCCCCGGGTAGCCCGCGAGTACGGGCGGGTGGTCTACCCGCTGGACAAGCACCTGGACGCGCTGCTCGCGCAGGTGGCCGCCGGCTATCCGGTGCTGCTGCGTTATCAGGAAGGTTCGGCCTGGTGGAGCGAGCCGCGCTATGCAGTGCTGATCGGCTACGACCGCTACAAGCAGCGGGTGCTGCTGCGTTCGGGCATGCATCGGCGCCAGTTGATGGCCTTCGATGATTTCGAGTCGGCGTGGGCCAAGGAGGGCAACTGGGCGGTGCTGCTGCAGTCGCCACGGCAACTGCCGGCCCAGGTGGATCGCCAGCGCTGGTTGCAGGCGGCGGACGAGCTGGCCCGTGCGGGGCAGGAGATCGCGGCGAAGCAGGCGGTCACCAGCCTCGGGCATTGAGGGTTGGGACCGCTTTGCGGCCGGAAAGGGCCGCAAAGCGGCCCCGAACTGTCTTAGAAGCCCAGACGATCGCGCAGGCTGTAGTACCAGGCACCAATGGCGCTGAACGGCACGCGCAGCATCTGCCCACCCGGGAACGGGTAGTGCGGCAGGCCGGCGAACGCGTCGAAGCGCTCGGCCTGGCCGCGCAGGGCCTCGGCCAGCACCTTGCCCGCCAGGTGGGTGTAGGTTACGCCGTGACCCGAGCAACCCTGGGAGTAATAGATGTTGTCGCCGATACGACCGACCTGCGGCAGACGCGACAGGGTCAGCAGGAAGTTGCCGGTCCAGGCGTAGTCGATCTTGACGTTCTTCAGCTGCGGGAAGGCCTTGAGCATCTTCGGACGGATGATCGCCTCGATGTTCGCCGGGTCGCGCGCGCCGTACACCACGCCGCCACCGAAGATCAGGCGCTTGTCGCTGGTCAGGCGGTAGTAGTCGAGCAGGTAGTTGCAGTCCTCGACGCAGTAGTCCTGCGGCAGCAGGGTGCGCGCCAGCTCGTCGCCCAGTGGCTCGGTGGTGATCACCTGGGTGCCGCATGGCATCGACTTGGCCGCCAGTTCCGGCACCAGGTTGCCCAGGTAGGCGTTGCCGGCGACGATGATGAACTTGGCGCGGACCTTGCCCTGCGGGGTATGCACGACGGGGTTGGCGCCACGCTCGATGCGCACGGCCGGGGTCTGCTCATAGATGATGCCGCCCAGCGACTCGACCGCGGCGGCTTCACCCAGGGCCAGGTTCAGCGGGTGGATGTGGCCGCCGCTCATGTCGAGCATGCCGCCCAGGTAATTGTCGCAGGCCACCACTTCACGGATGCGCTTCTGGTCCATCAGCTCCAGCTGGGTGTGGCCGAAGCGTTCCCACAGGCGCTTCTGCGATTCCAGGTGGCCCATCTGCTTGCTGGTCAGCGCGGCGAACACGCCGCCGTCCTTCAGGTCGCACTGGATGTCGTACTTGGCCACGCGCTCACGGATGATGCGCCCGCCTTCGAAGGCCATCTGGCCCAGCAGTTGAGCCTGCTTGGGGCCGACGGTGCGTTCGATGACGTCGATGTCGCGGCTGTAGCTGTTGACGATCTGGCCGCCGTTGCGGCCCGAAGCACCGAAGCCGACCTTGGCGGCCTCGACGATGCTCACCTTGAAGCCGTTCTCCAGCAGGAACAGGGCGCTGGACAGGCCGGTGTAGCCGGCACCGATGATGCACACATCGGTTTCCACCTCACCCTGCAGCGCCGGACGTGGCGGCACCGGGTTGGCCGAGGCGGCGTAGTAGGACTGGGGGTAGGGGGTGTTAGCCATGCTCGAGGAACCTCGTGTTTTATATTTTTAACGAATGTACCGATGCTATCAATAATAATAAACACCCGCTAGTCGTCCGGTGAAAATCCTTTACGCCCCCCTGAAACCTGGCCTTTCTATAAATAGTTTAAGTTTCAGTAGCTTAGCGTGAAAAAAAGTGTTGACAGGGTATCTGGATCGCGTAGAATGCGCCCCACACGACAGGCACATAGCTCAGTTGGTTAGAGCACCACCTTGACATGGTGGGGGTCGTTGGTTCGAGTCCAATTGTGCCTACCAAATCAGAAGAGGGCGATCCGCAAGGATCGCCCTTTTTGCATTCTGGCGCTCTACAGCCATACGCGGTCCCTGTAGGAGCGGCCTTGCGCCGCGAAAGGGCTGCAAAGCAGCCCCGCGATCCTTGCTCCTGGCACAAATTGCCGGGCCCGCTGCGCGGCCCTTTCGCGGCACAAGGCCGCTCCTACAGGGGGTTGCATCTACTGGCAGAGCTCGCATTAAGCAGTTTCGCAAAGTTTTTGATTTTTTTGAAAAAAACGCTTTACAGGTACGCATTCGATCACTAATATGCGCACCACACGACAGGCACATAGCTCAGTTGGTTAGAGCACCACCTTGACATGGTGGGGGTCGTTGGTTCGAGTCCAATTGTGCCTACCAAATCAGAAGAGGGCGATCCGCAAGGATCGCCCTTTTTGTTTTGCGCAGGAAAAGATGCCCCGGTGCGGCCTCAGCGCTTGCTGCTGTGGCGTCGCACCAGTGCACCGTCATCGCACGCATGTGCCAACGGCAGCAACCAGTCCAGCATCTGCTGGCGTTCATTGGCCAGCAAAGGGCTGTCCGGTCCCTCGAACTGAGCGCCCAGGGCCTTCAGCGCATATTCGACCACTGTATTGTTGACGACGGTTTGTGACGTCTCGATGTGCTGGTGGATCGATGTCACCAACGCTGCGTGATCGTCTGTCGGTTCGAGGCTCAGCGACCGGGCAAGGTACCTGGGCAGCCCTCGCTTGTAGCCTGCCATCATGGCGACTGCGCGGTACAGGTTGACGACATCCTGCTTGTCGATGTGCCCTGCCGAGCGGCTTGCATAGTAGCGCTCGAGTCGGTTGATGGCGTGCGGCAGGTCCGTCTGCCAGCTGCCTTGTTCTACCAGTGCCTGTTCGCGCACATCCTCGATCGTCAGCAGATAATCCAGATAGCCTGCGAAGTTCCGAGCCTCCCTGGCGTAGCGCAATCGGCGCCAGCGTGAGCCGAATTCGCGCTCCCAGGTCCAGCGCCTGACCTCGGGCAGCAGTTCCTGGTCGAGCCAGTCCAGGGTGTCCTGGCAGGGCCACCAGCCTCTGGCCGACGGTTCGCGTTCGCTGAGGTCGTGGGGCGTCCACAGCAGGTCCAGCCAATCGCTGGAAAACGCGTCGGTCGACGTGCGGGTGGTGATCAGCGCGTGGTATCCGCTGTCGTGACGGTCGGTTGCCTGTGGGTGGAAGGGCTTGAGCATGCTCGGGTGGGCGTCGAACATGTGCCAGGGGCTTGTGCCTGAGGCATAGTCATGCGCCTCGCAGAAGCGGGCGATGTAGCTCCAGGCGCGCTTGCGCAGCGAGCCGATCTTCACCCGGTGCGAGCCGCCGTAGGCAACAAACGGAAATCCGCTGGCGGACAGGCTGCGCTCCAGTGTCTGCAAGGTGTCGCGCATCACCACCGTGAGCGCGTCGGCGACATCGGCGAGTGCCTGGACCACGGGTTCTTCGAGTATCAGGCGGCTGTTGGGCAGGTCGATCAGGTAACGGTCCTTGTCGCCTGGCATCAGCCCGACGATGAACGGGCGCGACTGGCTGTCCAGTGGCGCGCCGCTGGCAAACAGAAATCGCTCGAGCAGCCATTCGTGGCTGACGGTGATGGTCACCCCGCGCAGGTCGTGCTGGTGGAAGTCGAAGGCGGCGGTAGCGCGGGACGAGGTCAGGTCCGGCAGGAACACGCTTAGCGAAAACCAGGGCCCGCGGTAGTACCAATGGCGGCCGTGATGGCCGATGCGGGTAAAGGCGTCGGGGCTGCAGGCGCTATCGGGCGCATGCCTGGCGTCGGCCAGGTGGTCGCTCAGCCTGCCGGGGCGTTCGATGAATGCCCTGGCTTTGCGTGCCACGTAGGGGCGTGGGTCGAAGATGGATTTGGCAACCAGCTCGGAGAACCCCACGCGTTCCATCCACAGGTTGCCGAACGTCTCGATATGCGCGCCCGGGAAGAACTTCGACAGCACGTCGGGGTGAAGCTGCAGTTTCTGCGTCAGGTCATGGGCGGTCCACAGCTGCCCCTCTATGCCTGCCGCTTTCAGTCGCTGTTTCTCATCGATCCAGCGATTGGCCAGTGTGCCGATCTCGCGCTGCGCGAGGATCAGGGTGAACGAGCGCGTGAGCGAAGGCCAGGGGCCATTCAGGAAAGTATCGATGGCGCCTGTCAGCTCGGTGCCGGTGAAGTCCTTCCAGGCCTTGCATTCGAAGACGTTGAGCCGCTCGGGGCTTTCTTCGTCATGGGCGAACAGGTCGATGCCGCCTTGCCGGGTGCCGCTTTTACCGAGGCGTTGGCAGCCGCCAAGCGGTTGTTCCTTGCTCAGCAGCCACCAGCACAGCTGTTCGAAGGATTCCGCCGGCATCGCGAAATCAAGCACGAAGGTCGTGCGCGGGTAGATACGCGTGTCGGGGGTGATGCTGGCTTCGGCCTGCAGGTGCGTGGGCCACTCCTGCGGCAGTTCGGGTGTGCTGGCAGGGGTGGCTGTGGCGTTTGAAGGTTCCAACCTGAGGTCCTTGTGTCGCTGTCTGTCCATTGTGGCGCGGCGACATCTTCGGCCAGGTCGATGGCCGCAGGCAACAGACAAAGCCTGCGACAGATGTGCCATGAGTGGATGTTCCCGGCCATGCTAGAATTCGCCCCTTCGAATCTGGAGGTAAAGGCGTGCGCAAACTGGCGGTGGTAATGGCGGTGTTGGCCCTGGCGGGCTGTAACAACGAGGTCGAAGGCGTGCACAAGCAGGTGGCCGAACACCTGAACAACCCCAAGACGGCCAAGTTCGCCAACGTGCGCTTCGACACCCAGGGCTCTATCTGCGGCCAGGTGCGCGGCAAGGACGACGCCGGGCAGTACGAGGCCTATCGCAGTTACGTGGCGATCAAGCATGACGGCCAGTACGAGATCCTCATCGACGAGACCGGCAACAATCTGCGCATCCGCGAAGTCTGCGGTGGTGCCGACCTGCAGCGCCGCGCCGAGGCGCTGGCCGAGCAGCCGGCACCGGAGGGTTGGGACGTCGAGGTTATCCAGGGGCCGAATATGGGCGCCCTGACCGACATGACTGCCCGCCTGATCGAGAAGGGCATTCCTTCGTGGGTCGAATACCGCGACGGCAAGCCGGTGGTGCTGATGGGCCCGTTCCCGGCCAAGGCCGAGGCCGATGCGCGCAAGGCCGAGGTGATGGCCAAGCTGGGCACCGACTCGATCGTCATCCAGCACGGCGTCAAGCGCTGATCGCTGAAGGGGATCAAGCTCGCTGGGCTGTAACCTTGTGGGAGCGGGCTTGGCCCGCGATCACCGGCGAAGCCGGTGCCATACAGCCTATCGCGGGGCAAGCCCGCTCCCACGCTATTCCAGCTAGATCGGAGTGCTTGTCCCGCGATGGCGTCAGTACAGGCGCAGTTGCTTCCCGGCCAGTCCGTGCAGCAGCTATGCTGTCTACTGCGGGGGTTGAGTGGGGAGGCGGCTCATGGCGACGCTGGAGCGGGCCATTGCGATGGCCATCAAGGCGCATGAAGGGCAGTTCGACAAAGGCGGTGCGGCGTACATCCTCCACCCGTTGCGGGTGATGGAGCGGGTGATCACCCCGGAGCAGCGCATCGTCGCGGTACTGCACGACGTGCTGGAAGACACCCCGCTCACCCTGTCCGACCTCGCCCGCGAAGGTTTCCCGCTGAAGATCCTCGCCGCACTGCTGGCGCTGAGCCGTCGCGAAGGCGAGAGCTACGAGGCCTTCGTCATCCGCCTGGGTGTCGACCCCCTGGCGCGCCAGGTCAAGCTCGCCGACCTGGCCGACAACAGCGATCTTTCACGCATCCCTTGCCCGGGCCCTGCCGACCTGGCCCGGCTGTGCCGTTACCAGCAGGCCAGCGCCTACCTGCAGGCGCTGGTCTGACCCTGTTCAGCCACAAGCCTTGAGGTTGACCGGCCCGACGAACTCGTTGCCGCGCCCCATCACGCACGCCACCTGCTGGTTGCGCTGCAGCTCCCAGGCCTGCGGCGGGTAGGTCTTGTTCCAGGCCTCGAACAGCTGGCGGTCCTGCCTGGACAGCCTCAGGTCATACTGCTTGCTCATATAGAAGTAGGTGCGCGCGATCATCCCGCGGATCGACGGGCGCGGCATGACCTTCTTGGCCTTGAAGTCGACCTGGGTCAGGCAGCTGCCGTACTGGCCGTGCTGCTCGGGCAGCCAGCCGAAGCTGAAGTTGCTGCGGTCGCCGTTGACCTCGCCGATGCTCGGCACCAGGTTGTGCAGGTCGGCCTCGGCGCGCTGGTAGACCTTGTCGTGGCGCGTGCAGTTCTTGCGCCCGCCGTCTTGCCAGCACTGGCGCTGGTGGCCGATCTGCCAGGCCGGGACGATGTGCTCCCATTCGATGCGCGAGGCGCGGTTGAGGTTCTTGCGCGGCGCGTAGCCGCAGGAGGCCAGGTCGACCTTGTTGCCCTTGTACTTGCAGCCGCAATAAAACTCCGTGGACTGCGGCGCGTACAGCTTCCAGGCGACCTTCTTGGCCTCCTGGAAGGTGCGCGGGGCGTCGGCGTGGGCGAGGGGGGCAAGCAGCAGCAGGCAGGCAGCGAAAAGCGAAACTCTCATGCGCGGTCAGTCTTCCTTCGGCACGGTCCAGAAAATCTGCACGCCGCCATCGTCGCGGTGGGCGAGGGTGACGTTGTCGTTCTCGGCGATTTCCTCGAGCAGGGTTGCCCAGTCGTCGGGCGACTCGTGCTCCAGGCGGAAGATCAAGGCGGCGCGGCTGCGCTGGGCGGTGGGGCTGTTGATGATTTTCTGGATGCGCTGACCCAGGAGTTCATAAGGGCTTGGCGACGCGGAGGCGGGTTTGGCCACGGGGCTGTTCCTTGTTTTGCTGTATGCGCATACAGTATTTCACTGTAAGCCGTTTCGCAACAGCAGGTAGGATGAAAGCCGTATAAGACCGTGGTAGAGGGATTGGTTCCTTGATTATTGGCCCTTTCGCGGGTAAACCCGCTCCCACAGGATTTGTGCTGGACCTGTGGGAGCGGGTTTACCCGCGAAGAGGCCGGTGCAGGCAGCACACCGGCTGGTTTCAGGCGCCGATCAATATTCCCAGAAGATCCGCTGCAGCTCCTTGCTGTCCTGGGTCTTGGTCATCGCGACCATGGCCAGGATCCGCGCCTTCTGCGGGTTCAGGTCGTGGGCCACGACCCAGTCGTTCTTGTCGTCAGGCTGTTCGGCGTTGCGCAGCACGAAGCCGCCCTGGTTGACGTGGGACGAACGGATGATCTGCACGCCTTCCTTGCGCAGCTCCTGCAGCGCCGGCACCACCCGCGACGACACCGAACCGTTGCCGGTGCCGGCGTGGATGATCGCCTTGGCGCCACCCTGGGCCAGCGCCTTGTAGGCGGTGTCGGTCACGTTGCCGTAGCCGTAGGCGATGTCCACGGCCGGCAGCTTGCTGATGGTCTTGATGTCGAACTCGGAGTTGACGGTGTGACGCTTGGCCGGCAGGCGGAAGAAGTACGACTTGCCTTCCACGACCATGCCCAGCGGGCCCCACTGGCTCTTGAAGGCTTCGGTCTTGATGTTGACCGCCTTGCTCACGTCGCGACCGGACTGGATCTCGTCGTTCATGGTCACCAGCACGCCCTTGCCGCGGGCATCCTTGCTGCTGGCCACGGCCACGGCGTTGTACAGGTTGAGCATGCCGTCGGCGGACATCGCGGTGCCCGGACGCATCGAACCGACCACGATGATCGGCTTGTCGGTCTTCTCCACCAGGTTGAGGAAGTAGGCGGTTTCTTCCAGGGTGTCGGTGCCGTGGGTGATGACGATGCCATCGACGTCCTTGCTGTCGGCCAGTTCGGCGACGCGCTTGCCCAGCTTGAGCAGGTCGTCGTTGCCGATGCTTTCCGAGGCGACCTGCATCACCTGCTCGCCGCGCACGTTGGCCAGGTCCTTCAGCTCCGGCACGCCGGCGATCAGCTTGTCGATGCCTACCTTGGCCGCCTGGTAGGTGGCGCTGTTGGCGGCACTGGCGCCGGCGCCGGCGATGGTGCCGCCGGTGGCGAGGATCACCACGTTGGCGAGTTTCTGTTGTTGCGCGGCTTCCTTGGCGGAAACGGTGGTTGGCAGTACCAGCAGCAGCGCCAGGGCGCTCGGTGCGAAGGTCTTGATAGCGGTTTTCATCATTTCTGCTTCTCTCTTCCTGGAGGAGATGTGCGTTATGTCGCACTGGGGTAAAGGCAGATTTCGTACCAGCAACTACCGTTCGTCGTATTTCATCTTGAAACCCCTGTTTTGACTGGGGGTACTCGAAGCGACCAGAAGGTCAGAGGTGGGTGCGCGTGTTCGGCTGACCGAATTTTTGCTGGAAAGGTGTTCGGTTTTTCGGACGAATTGCGGATAATCCGACGCGCGTAGTCCTAGCTCCCTACGCAATGGATTTGACAAAACCGGCGCCTGTTTCCATAGTTGGTTACCGCAAACGTTTGCGATCCGATAAAAACCACAAGATTCGGAGTCATTTCCATGAAACTGCCGTTCCCCGGCCGTCCGCTGGCCCTCGCCGTTTTCTCGTCGCTGCTGTTCTCCCTGTCCACTGCCCACGCCGAGGAAGCGCCCAAGGTCGCCCTGGTGATGAAATCCCTCGCCAACGAGTTCTTCCGCACCATGGAAGACGGCGCCAAGGCCTACCAGAAAGGCCACCCCGACGATTTCACCCTGGTGGCCAACGGCATCAAGGACGAGACCGACACCGGCAACCAGATCCGCATCGTCGAGCAGATGATCGCCACCGGCGCCAAGGCCCTGGTCATCGCCCCGGCCGACTCCAAGGCGCTGGTACCGGTGATCAAGAAGGCCATGGACGCCGGCATCACCGTGATCAACATCGACAACCGCCTCGACCCCGCCGTACTCAAGAGCAAGGGCATCAGCGTGCCGTTCGTGGGCCCGGACAACCGCAAGGGCGCGCGCCTGGTCGGCGACTACCTGGCCCAGCAGAAGCTCAAGGCCGGTGATCAGGTCGGCATCATCGAAGGCGTGCCGACCACCACCAACGCCCAGCAGCGCACCGCTGGCTTCAAGGACGCCATGGAAGCCGCGCAGATGAAGATCGTCTCGGTGCAGTCGGGTAATTGGGAAATCGACAAGGGCAACGCCGTGGCCGCCTCGATGCTCAACGAATACCCCGACCTGAAGGCGCTGCTGGCCGGCAACGACAGCATGGCCCTGGGTGCCGTCTCGGCCGTGCGCGCCGCCGGCAAGACCGGCCAGGTGCAGGTGGTCGGCTACGACAACATCAATGCCATCAAGCCGATGCTCAAGGATGGTCGCGTGCTCGCCACCCTCGACCAGGCGGCCAGCCAGCAGGCGGTGTTCGGCATCCAGGCGGCATTGAAGATGCTCAAGGGCGAGAAGCCAGGCGTGGATGCCGACAATGTCATCCAGACGCCGGTCGAGCTGATTACCCAGTGAAGTGATATCGCGGGGGCGTGGGAGCGGGCTTGCCCCGCGATGGCGTCGGAAGATGCAACAAGGGTATCTGCCCTGACGCTATCGCGGGGCAAGCCCGCTCCCACGAAAGCCCGCCTTATAAACGCGTCATGCTTCGTCCTAGGAGAGAATGGCCATGTCAGTATCGGCCAATGAAACCGTGCTAGCCGTCAGCGGCCTGGGCAAGACCTACGCCCAGCCCGTGCTCGGCGACGTCACCCTCGAGCTGCGCGGCGGTGAGGTGCTGGCCCTGACCGGCGAGAACGGCGCGGGCAAGTCGACCCTGTCCAAGCTGATCAGCGGCCTGGAGATCCCCACCACCGGACAGATGCGCTTTCGCGGCCAGCCCTACAGCCCCGGCAACCGCGCCGAGGCCGAGCGTCTTGGCGTGCGCATGGTTATGCAGGAGCTCAACCTGCTGCCCACCCTGACCGTGGCCGAAAACCTGTTCCTCGACAACCTGCCCAGCCGCCTCGGCTGGGTCAACCAGAAGCGCCTGCGCCAGCTGGCCAGCGCGGCCATGGCCCAGGTCGGCCTGGATGCCATCGACCCGGACACTCCCGTGGGCGAGCTCGGCATCGGCCACCAGCAGATGGTCGAGATCGCCCGCAACCTGATCGGCGACTGCCATGTGCTGATCTTCGACGAACCCACGGCCATGCTCACCGCCCGCGAGGTGGAGCTGCTGTTCACCCAGATCGAGCGCCTGCGCCAGCGCGGCGTGGCCATCGTCTATATTTCCCACCGCCTCGAAGAGCTGCAGCGCGTGGCCCAGCGCATCGCCGTGCTGCGCGACGGCAAGCTGGTGTGCGCCGAGCCGATCCAGCGCTATAACAGCGAGCAACTGGTCAACCTGATGGTCGGCCGCGAGCTGGGCGAGCATATCGACCTCGGCCAGCGCAGCATTGGCGCGCCGCTGCTCAGGGTCGACAAGCTCAGCCGTGGCGACAAGGTGCGCGAAGTGTCGTTCGAGGTCAGGGCAGGGGAGATCTTCGGCATCTCCGGACTGATCGGCGCCGGACGCACCGAGCTGCTGCGCCTGATCTACGGCGCCGACCGCGCCGACAGCGGCCAGGTCGCCCTCGGCCAGCCGCCGCTGCCGGTGACCATCGATTCGCCCAAGGCCGCGGTCAAGGCCGGCATTGCCCTGATCACCGAGGACCGCAAGGGCGAAGGCCTGCTGCTGACCCAGTCGATCAGCGCCAACATTGCCCTGGGCAACCTCGGCGCCGTGTCTAGCGCCGGCGTGCTCGACCGCGACGCTGAGCGCGAACTGGCCGAGCGCCAGATCGGCGCCATGCGCATCCGCAGCGCCAGCCCCGCCCAAGCCGTGGGCGAGCTGTCCGGCGGCAACCAGCAGAAGGTGGTGATTGGCCGATGGCTGGAGCGCGACTGCCAGGTGCTGCTGTTCGACGAGCCCACCCGTGGCATCGATGTCGGCGCCAAGTTCGACATCTATGGCCTGCTCGCCGAGCTTGCCCGTCAGGGCAAGGCCATCGTCGTGGTGTCCAGCGACCTGCGCGAGCTGATGCTGATCTGCGACCGCATCGCCGTGCTCAGCGCCGGGCGCCTGATCGACACCTTCGACCGCGATCATTGGACCCAGGACCAACTGCTTGCCGCCGCCTTCGCCGGCTACCAGAAACGTGATGCCCTGCTGCACGACGCAGCCCCCAGGATGGACGCATGAAAACCACAACAAACACCTCGGGCGCCGCGCCCGTGCGCCGCAGCGGCACCTATTTCGGCCTGGCCACCTACCTGGGCCTGGCCGGCGCCTTGCTAGCGATGATCGTGCTGTTCTCGATGCTGAGCAGCCACTTCCTGTCCTACGCCACCTTCAGCACCCTGGCCAACCAGATCCCCGACCTGATGGTGCTGGCGGTGGGCATGACCTTCATCCTGATCATCGGTGGCATCGACCTGTCGGTGGGCTCGGTGCTGGCCCTGGCTGCCTCGACGGTCAGCGTGGCGATCCTCGGCTGGGGCTGGGGCGTGCTGCCCGCCGCGCTGCTGGGCATGGCCGTGGCGGCGCTGGCCGGCACCGTCACCGGCAGCATCACCGTGGCCTGGCGCATCCCTTCGTTCATCGTCTCGCTGGGCGTGCTGGAGATGGCCCGGGGCCTGGCCTACCAGTTCACCGACTCGCGCACCGCCTACATCGGCGACGCCTTCGCCTGGTTCTCCAACCCCATCGCCTTCGGCATCTCGCCGGCCTTCATCATCGCCTTGCTGGTGATCGTCGCCGCCCAGCTGGTGCTGACCCGAACCGTGTTCGGCCGCTACCTGATCGGCATCGGCACCAACGAAGAGGCCGTGCGCCTGGCCGGCATCGACCCGCGCCCTTACAAGATCCTGGTGTTCGCCCTGATGGGCGTGCTCGCCGGCCTCGCCGCGCTGTTCCAGATCTCGCGCCTGGAGGCTGCCGACCCCAACGCCGGCTCCGGCCTCGAGCTGCAGGTGATCGCCGCCGTGGTGATTGGCGGCACCAGCCTGATGGGCGGGCGTGGCTCGGTCATCAGCACCTTCTTCGGCGTGCTGATCATCTCGGTGCTGGCCGCCGGCCTGGCCCAGATCGGCGCCTCCGAGCCGACCAAACGCATCATCACCGGGGCGGTGATCGTCATCGCCGTGGTACTCGACACTTACCGCAGCCGGCGTGCGAACCGGCGGAACTGAAACCATGGCAACCATCAAAGACGTCGCGGCACTGGCGGGGATTTCCTACACCACCGTGTCCCATGTACTGAACAAGACCCGCCCGGTCAGCGAGCACGTGCGCCTGAAGGTCGAGGCGGCGATCGCCGAGCTCGACTACGTGCCCAGCGCCGTGGCGCGCTCGCTCAAGGCCCGCAGCACCGCCACCATCGGCCTGCTGGTGCCCAACAGCGTCAACCCGTACTTCGCCGAGCTGGCCCGGGGCATCGAGGACGCTTGCGAGCGCAACGGCTACTGCGTGATCCTGTGCAATTCCGACGACAACCCGCAGAAGCAGCGCAGCTACCTGCGCGTGCTGCTGGAGAAACGCATCGACGGGCTGATCGTCGCCTCGGTGGGCGAGGACCAGGACCTGCTCGACAGCCTCAGCGGCGTGCGCACGCCGATGGTCATCGTCGACCGCGCCCTGGACGGCGTCGAGGCCGACCTGGTGCGCATCGACCACGAGCAGGGCGCCTACCTGGCCACCCGCCACCTGCTGGAGCTGGGCCACCGCGAGATTGCCACCATCGGCGGCCCGGTGGACACCGGTGTCAGCCAGCTGCGCCTGGCCGGTTTCCGTCGGGCGATGGCCGAGGCCGATGTGCGCATCGCCCCTGGCCATGTGCTGCACAGCGACTTCACCAGCCCCGGTGGGCATGCCGCTGCGGCGCGCCTGCTCGACGGGGAGCGGCCCACGGCGATCTTCGCCGGCAACGACATGATCGGTTTCGGTGTGTTGCGCGCCGCCGCCGAGCGCAATATCGACGTGCCCGGCGAGCTGTCGGTGATCGGCTTTGACGATATCGAGCTGAGCCGCTACGTGTACCCGGCGCTGACCACGGTTGGCCAGTCGATCCGCGAGCTGGGCGAGAGCGCCGCCGGCCTGTTGCTTTCGCGCATCGTCACGCCGCGGCGCGACGGCGCCGCCGAGCAGCGCATCGTCGCCCCGCGCATCGTCTTGCGTGAATCCACCGGGCCGCGCCCGGACCTGTTCAACGATTACCGTTAAGGAATACCCATGGATGCCAAGGTGGTGGTGGTCGGCAGCCTCAACATGGACCTGGTGGCCCGCGCCCAGCGCCTGCCCCGGGGCGGCGAGACGCTGACCGGTGACAGTTTCTTCACCGCGCCCGGCGGCAAGGGCGCCAACCAGGCCGTGGCCGTGGCCCGGCTGGGTGCCAGCGTGGCGATGGTCGGCAACGTCGGTGACGATGCCTATGGCCAGCAGCTGCGCCAGGCGCTAAAGCGCGAGGGCGTCGATTGCCAGGGCGTGAGCCTGTGCGAGGGCGTGTCCAGCGGCGTGGCGCTGATCGTGGTGGATGCCGCCAGCCAGAACGCCATTGTCGTCATTCCCGGCGGCAACGGCCTGCTCGGGCCCGAGTCGGTGAGCCGCTTCGACCACCTGTTGCAGGGCGCCGAGGTGATCATCTGCCAGCTTGAGGTGCCCACGGCCACGGTGGCCTGGACCCTGGCCCGTGGCCGCGAACTGGGCAAGACCGTGATCCTCAACCCGGCGCCGGCCAGCGGGCCGCTGCCGGCGGAGTGGTATGCCTATATCGACTACCTGATCCCCAACGAGAGCGAGGCCGAGGCCCTGGCCGGGGTCCAGGTCGACGACCAGGACAGCGCCCGCCGGGCGGCCGAACGCCTGCGCCAGCTCGGCGCGGGCAAGGTAATCGTCACCCTGGGCGGTGATGGCGCGCTGTTGGTCGATGCCGCTGGCAGCCGGCACTTCCCGGCGCCACGGGTGCAGCCGGTGGACACCACGGCGGCTGGCGACACCTTCGTCGGCGGCTTTGCCGCGGGCCTGGCACGCGGCCTGCCCGAGGACGAGGCGATCGGCTTCGGCCAGCGCGCCGCCGCGTTGTCGGTGACCCGTGTCGGCGCGCAACCGTCGATCCCTTACCTGAAGGAGCTGGCGCCATGAAGAAGACGCCACTGTTGAATATCGCCCTGTCGCGCACCATCGCCGGGCTGGGCCATGGCGACATCCTGGTGATCGGTGATGCGGGTTTGCCGGTGCCGCCGGGTGTGGAGCTGATCGACCTGGCGCTGACGCCGGGCATCCCGGATTTTGCCAGTGTGCTGCGCGTGGTGCTGAGCGAGATGCAGGTCGAGCGGCATGTGCTGGCCGAGGAGGTGTTCCAGGCTTTGCCGCCAGGGTTGGCCGAGGTCGAGCGGCTGCATGCCGGCGGCGAACTGGGCCAGCGCCAGGTGCTCAGTCATGCTGATTTCAAGACCCTGTGTCGCCAGGCCCGGGCCGTGGTGCGTACGGGGGAGTGCAAGCCCTATAGCAATATTGCCCTGGTGGCTGGCGTTACCTTTTAGACCGAATGCGAGGGCCTTGCCCTCGATCGCGGCGCAAGGCCGCTCCTACAGAGGGGCAACCCGGTTCGTGTAGGAGCGGCCTTGTGCCGCGAAAGGGCCGCAAAGCGGCCCCCTTGAATCCATCCCCTAGCAACAAGGAGTGCTGAATGTCCCTCAAATCCCTGCTCCAAGGAGCCGTCCTCATGTCCGCGCTAGCCGCCACCGCCGTCATGGCCGCGCCCCGCGACCTGATCATCGACACCGACCCCGGGGCCGACGACGTGGTGGCCCTGCTGCTGGCCATGGCCTCGCCCGAGGAGCTGAAGATCCGCGCCATCACCACCGTGGCCGGCAACGTGCGCCTGGAAAAGACCTCGCGCAACGCCCGCCTGGCCCGTGAATGGGCAGGCCGCGAAGAAATCCCGGTATATGCCGGGGCAGGGCGGCCGATGGTGCGCACGCCGATCTACGCCGCCAACGTCCACGGCGAGGAAGGCCTGACCGGCGTCAAGGTCCACGAGCCGAAAAAGCCCCTGGCCAATGGCAACGCCGTGCAATACCTGATCGATACCCTGGGCGCCGCCGAGCCCCACAGCATCACCGTGGCCATGCTCGGCCCGCAGACCAACCTGGCCCTGGCACTGATCCAGAAGCCCGAGATCGTCAACGGCATCAAGGAAGTGGTGGTGATGGGCGGCGCCCACTTCAACGGCGGCAACATCACCCCGGCCGCCGAGTTCAACCTGTTCGCCGACCCGCACGCCGCCGAAGTGGTGCTGGCCAGCGGCGTCAAGCTGACCTACCTGCCGCTGGACGTGACCCACAAGGTGCTCACCAGCGACGCCCGCCTCAAGCAGCTGGCGGCGGTGAACAACATTGCCAGCAAGCTGGTGGTGGACATCCTCAACGCCTACATCAAGTTCGACATGGACAACTACGGCATGCCCGGCGGCCCGGTGCACGACGCCAGCGTCATCGCCTACCTGCTCAAGCCCGAGCTGTTCAAGGGCCGCCAGGTACACATGGTAGTCGACAGCCGTGAAGGCCCGACCTTCGGCCAGACCATCGCCGACTGGTACGGCGTGCTCAAGCAACCGGCCAACGTGATGTGGATCGAGGAGGGTGACGCCCAGGGCTTCTTCGACCTGCTCAGCGCCCGCCTGGCTCGATTGAAATAGCCTCGTGCGGCGCGTGGCGCTCGAGCACCTGCTCGATGAAGCTGCGTGCCGCTTCTCCGCCGCGGTCGCGCACCAGCAGGTCGACGGCGATCAGCATCAGCTCTTCGGGCGTGCTCGGACTGTAGGCGCTCTGGCCTTCGTCCCACTTGACCTTGATATCGGCGTCGATGCTGTGGCTGCTCATGGGGCGGTTCTCGCTGGGGCCTGGGTGATAGGTCGAATACCGCGTCCTGGCGTTCGAAGGGGAGGCGTTTCGCGCTCCGCTTCTTGCAGTAAATCATGCCTTTGCGTGAGGGGACCTGCGACTTAAGCATAAGGGGCGCGGTTGGCCGAACCGACGGTTCGGTGCAAAATCCGGTCACGATTGCCTTTCGCGTCAAGTGGCCGAGTCAGGCAGAATCGTGCGGCTGTGCAACAAATGCCTGGAGGAATTGTCGCATCAGGCAGTTCCCGGATTTATTTAGGAGGATTCATGTTCCGTACCCGCGCTTTCCTGGCGACCTTGCTGGTGGCTTCCGTTCTGGCAGGTTGCAGCACTGGTGGCTCCTCGGGCGGCAGCAGTGCCCAGGCCACCCCGGCCGGCAATGACGGCCGCTGCGAAGCCAGTGGCGCCGACTTCACCATTGGCAAGCTGGCCTCGCCAGAGCTGATGGAGCAGGCGAAGAAGGCCAGTGGCTCGCAGATGGCGCGCATCCTCAAGCCTCACGACATGATCACCCTGGAATACCGTTCCGAGCGGTTGAACCTGAATGTCGACGACAAGGGTGTGGTTACCCGCGTCAACTGCGGCTGATCCAGGCCGCTCCTACAGTGGTGCCGGGGGATCCTGGCAGCCAATAAAAAAACGCCACAAGTGGCGGTTTTTTTGCAGCTATCCGAAAGTTAGTCCGGACGAACCTGTCGATGACAAGGGTAGGGTTGCCTATGCCAACTGCGGCTGATCCTGCGCCTCTCCCTGTAGGAACGGCTACAGCCAGTAGGTCACCGCCCACCAGCCCAGGCCACCCATGACCACGGTGTAGGGCAAGGCCATCCACACCATCCGTCCATAGGACAGTCGCACCAGTGGCGCGATTGCCGAGGTCAGCAGGAACAGGAAGGCCGCCTGGCCATTGGGTGTGGCCACGCTGGGCAGGTTGGTGCCGGTGTTGATCGCCACCGCCAGGGTCTCGAAGTGCTCGCGGCTCATCGCGCCATTGACGAACGCCTGCTTGACCTCGGTGATGTAGATGGTGGCGACGAACACGTTGTCGCTGATCGCCGACAGCAGGCCGTTGGCCAGGTACAGCATGCCCGGCTGCTGCTCGCTGGGCAGGGCCAGTACCCAGGCGATCAGCGGGCTGAACAGCTGCTGCTGGTGGATCACTGCGACCACGGCGAAGAACACCACCAGCAACGCGGTGAACGGCATGGCATCCTGGAACGCGCGGCCCAGGCGGTGCTCGTCGGTGATGCCGGTGAAGGCGGTGATCAGCACGATGACCATCAGGCCGATCAGGCCGACCTCGGCAATGTGCAGACCCAGGCAGACGATCAGGATCAGGGCGGCCAGGCCTTGCACCACCAGGGCGATGCGTTGGGCCGGAGTGCGCGCGGCGTCGTCCTCGGCGGCGTAGGCGGCCAGTACCTGGCGCACGCGTTCGGGCATCAGCGTGCCGTAGCCGAACAGGCGCAGCTTCTCCAGCAGCACACAGGTCACCAGGCCCGCCGCCAGCACCGGCATCGACACCGGCGCGACCTTGAGGAAGAAGTCGGCGAAGTGCCAACCCATTTCATGGCCGATCAGCAGGTTCTGCGGCTCGCCCACCAGGGTGCACACGCCGCCCAGCGCCGTGCCCACCGCGCCGTGCATCAGCAGGCTGCGCAGGAAGGCACGGAACTGGTCGAGGTCGTCGCGGTGCAACTGTTCGACCTGGTGGTCGCTGTCCAGCGCCGACTCCTCCCGTGGGTTGGTGCCCGAGGCGACCCGGTGGTACACCGCATAGAAGCCCACCGCGGCGCTGATGATCACCGCGGTCACGGTCAGGGCGTCGAGGAACGCCGAGAGAAACGCCGAGAGCACGCAGAACAGCAGGCTCAGTATCGCCTTGGAGCGCACCCCCAGCAGGATCCGCGAGAATAAATACAGCAGCAGCTCCTTCATGAAGTGAATGCCGGCGACCATGAACATCAGCAGCAGGATTACCGGGAAGTTGTGCTGCAGCTCTTCGTACAGGGCCTCGGGCGTGGTCATGCGTAGCAGCAGTGCCTCGACCAGCAGCAGGCCGCCGGGCATCAGCGGGTAGCACTTGAGTGCCATCCCCAAGGTAAAGATGAACTGGATCACCAGCACCCAGCCGGTGACCACCGGGCCAAGGGTTGCCAGCAGCAACGGGTTGAGGACCAGGAACAGGCAGATGACGGCCTTGTACCAACGCGGCGACTGGCCCAGGAAGCCGTGGGCGAGGGCGCCGGTCAGGGAACGGGACATGAATTTGTATCCTTTTGATTCAGCAGTGGCGCAAGGTGCCGCATCGCGCCTCGGGGTGCAAGTCATCCAGTCCGGCTTTTGGCACATGTGCAGCCTTGCGGGTGCGCTAAGATCCGGCGTTGTGAATCCTTTTCCCACAGGAGTGCCGCTCGTGACCGAATACACCGCGTTCAAGGTCGAACTGACCGACAACATCGCCCACGTGCAGATCAACCGCCCGGACAAGATCAACGCGATGAACGCCGCCTTCTGGGAAGAGCTGGTCGAGATCTTCCAGTGGATCGACGACACCGACGCGGTGCGCGTGGTGGTCATCAGCGGCGCCGGCAAGCACTTCTCCTCCGGCATCGACCTGACGATGCTGGCCACCCTGGCGCAGCAACTGGGCAAGGACGTCGGCCGCAACGCCCGGGTGATGCGCCGCACCATCCTGCGCCTGCAAGGCTCTTTCAACGCCGTGGACAACTGCCGCAAGCCGGTGCTGGCGGCGATCCAGGGCTACTGCATCGGCGGCGCCATCGATATGGTCTCGGCCTGCGACATGCGCTACTGCGCCGCTGACGCGCAGTTCTCGATCAAGGAGATCGACATGGGCATGGCCGCCGATGTCGGCACCCTGCAACGTTTGCCGCGTATCATCGGCGACGGCATCATGCGTGAGCTGGCCTACACTGGCCGCCGGGTCGACGCCCAGGAGGCGCTGCGCATCGGCCTGGTCAACCGCGTCTATGATGACCAGGCGGCACTGCTCGACGGGGTCTTTGCCATCGCCCGCGAGATTGCCGCAAAATCGCCGATCGCCGTGGCCGGCACCAAGGAGATGATCAGCTACATGCGCGACCATCGCATCGACGATGGCCTGGAGTACATCGCCACCTGGAACGCCGCCATGCTGCAGTCCGAGGACCTGCGCGTGGCCATGGCCGCGCACATGAGCAAACAGCAACCGACGTTCGCCGACTGACAGGACAGTGGCGGGCGCCATCAAGGGACCCGAACCATGTCAGCACGCTGGACAACCGCAGTACTCGACCCGCAGATCACCGGGGGGCTGGCTGTCGCCCGCAGCCCGGAGGGGTTCCTGGTGGACGCCAACGGCGCGCTGTTCCCCCGCGACTGGCTCAAGCGCCAGGAGCTGGACGTGTTGTGCGAGCATGGCATCGGCCATTTTGACGGCCAGCCGGTGTTCCTGCTGGAGCTGCGCGGGGCCGGCGAGGTGCCGGGTTGCCACTGGCAGGGGCTGCGCCGGTTCATGCTCGAGGGCGACTTCGATACCTACAAAGTGCTTGGTTACGCTGCGCAGATCGGCACCTGGGCTCGGGAGCACCGTTTCTGTGGCAGTTGCGGGCAGGCCATGACGCAGATTCGCTGGGAGCGGGCGATGTACTGCCAGCCTTGCGACTTGCGCAGCTATCCGCGGATTTCACCGAGCATGATCGTGCTGATTACTCGCGGTGACGAGGTGCTTTTGGCCCGTTCGCCGCGTTTCGTTACCGGGGTCTACAGCACCCTGGCGGGCTTTGCGGAACCGGGGGAGTCGGCCGAGGACTGCCTGGTGCGCGAGGTGCGTGAAGAGGTGGCGGTGGAGGTCAGGAACATCCAGTACGTTGGCAGCCAGTGCTGGCCGTTTCCGCATTCGATGATGCTGGGGTTTCATGCCGAGTATGCTGGGGGGGAGATTGTCATGCAGGCGGATGAGATCGAGGATGCGCGGTGGTTCAATGTGCATGAGTTGCCGCCTTTGCCGGCGGGGCGGTCGATTGCTCGGTATTTGATTGATCTGTATGTTGCTCGGCGGTTGGGTCTTCCTGAGCCGGTTTTGTCTGCCTGAGTTGGGTTGGTTGGTTGGTTGGTTGGTTGGTTGGTTTTGGAAGTTGTATGCGCATTCATTTGTGATGTCGACGCTTATTCACCTTTCCGCCCTTACGGCGGGTTACTTTGGTCTTGGCCAAAGTAACCAAAGCCGTTGCGCTCCATTCATCCGGCCCTGCGCTTCGCTCCGGGTTCCCTCACTCCGGCCTTGCTCCCGGGAGGACCGCGCTGCAGGGCCCATCCTGGGCCCCAGCGCTTGACGGGCATCCATGCCCGTCACCTCCCTCCGCAAGACCTCCGTTCGGCCTCCTGAAGTCGCGAAGTTACGGGCGGCGCCTGGGCTGGCGCAGCTGTCGCTAGTTGGAGATTAATTAATCTCTCGATCGCATCGCGGGACAAGCCCGCTCCCACGCAGTAGTCGCCGTTATATAAAACCCTGTAGGAGCGGGCTTGCCCCGCGAAAGGGCCGGAACAGCAAATATATAAATAACTGTCAAACAACTAACTTCGCATCTCTTGCTCTTGCTCTTGCTTCTAAGTGCGCAATAGTCCAGGCGCCGCCAATTGCGACTTCAGGAGGCCGAGCGGAGTTCTTGCGGAGGGAGGTGACGGCCATGGATGGCCGTCAAGCGCTGCGCCCCAGGATGGGGCGTTCAGCGCGGTCCTCCCGGGAGCAAGAACGTAGCGAGGGGACCCCGGAGCGCAGCGTAGGGGCCGGATGAACGGAGCGGAACGGTTTTGCCTACTTTTCCCAAGAGAAAAGTAGGCCGCCGTAAAGGCGGAAAGGTGCCTAAATGTCGTTATCTTCTACGAATGCGCATACAAAAATCAAAACAATCGCCCCCAAGCCCAAGCCCAAGCCCAAGCCCAAGCCCGAACCCTACCCAAACCAATGCTGCCAAGCCAACCGCACAGTCAACGCCAACACTACAGCTATAAACACCGGCCGAATAAACCTGCTCCCCCCACTGATCGCCGTACGCGCCCCGAAGAACGCCCCGACCATCACCGACACCCCCATGCACAGCCCAACGATGTAATCCACCTGCCCGGAAATGATGAACACCGTCAACGCCGCAATGTTGCTGACGAAGTTCATGCTCCGCGCCACGCCACTGGCGCGAACCAGGTCAATGGGATAGAGCAGTAACGTGCTAACGGTCCAGAAGGCACCAGTGCCGGGCCCGGCGACGCCGTCATAGAAGCCCAGGGTGAAACCCTGCGGGAACTGCCACTTTTTCCTGATCGGCGCCTCGGCGTCCAAAGGCGCCTTGGGCGTGCCGCCGAACAGCAGGTAGACGCCACAGGCGAAGACGATCACCGGCAACATCTTGTTCAGCCATTCGGCGGGCATGTAGTGGGCCACCACTGCGCCGATCAGCGCGCCCACCAGCGTGCCGACGATCGCCAGGCGCCACTGCGCCGGATGGAACAGCTTGCGCCGGTAGTAGGTGATGCTGGCGGTGGCGGCGCCGAAGGTCGAGCTGAGCTTGTTGGTGCCCAGCACCAGGTGCGGCGGCATGCCGGCGGTGAGCAGCGCCGGAGTGGTCAGCAGGCCGCCGCCGCCGGCAATGGCGTCGATGAAGCCGGCGACGAAGGCGACCAAGGCGAGGATCAGCAGGGTGAGCGGTTCTACGGTGAGTTCGAAGGGCATGGGTGGCGTGCGCAGGCTGGAAGGCGGGGTGCGGCAAAAGGCCGCGCTAGAGGTTGTGCATGGTAATACCAGGCGATAGCGGGTGCCAGTGCCGACCTCATCGCGGGGCAAGCCCGCTCCCACGCCAGTGCCGGCCTCATCGCGGGGCAAGCCCGCTCCCACGCCAGTGCCGGCCTCATCGCGGGGCAAGCCCGCTCCCACGCCAGTGCCGGCCTCATCGCGGGGCAAGCCCGCTCCCACGCCAGTGCCGGCCTCGTTGCGGGGCAAGCGCACTCCCACGCCAGTTCGGGATCGTTGCGTGGGAGCGGGCTTGCCCCGCGATGGATGTCACAGGAACCAGCGATATTCCCGCGCACTGACCTCCTGCAGAAACGCCAGGTGGTCCTGGCGCTTGTTCTCGCAATAGACCATCACGAACTCCGCGCCCAGCCCTTCGTTGACGGCCGGATGCCCGCGCATGGCCGCCACCGCGCCGAGCATGTCCTTGGGGAAGTCGATCCCGCTGCCACGATCCTCGTTTAGCGGCGCGATCGGCTCCTGCGCGGCATCCAGCCCATGCTCCATACCGCAAAGTATCGCCGCCAGCACCAGGTATGGATTGGCATCCGCCCCGGCCAGCCGGTGCTCGATCCGCAGGTTGCGCGGATCCGACTCGGGAATGCGGATGCACGCGTGGCGGTCCTCGAAGCCCCAGCTCGCGCGGCTGGCGGCATTGACCATGGCGCCGTAGCGACGAAACGCGTTGTGGTTGGCGGCGAACACTGGCATGCAGTGCGGCAGCAGCGCCAGGCAGCCGGCCACGGCATGGCGCAGCGGGCGCTGGGCGTCGGCGGCGAGCAGGTTGTTGCCGGCCGGGTCGTAGAGGCTGACGTGCACATGCATGCCGCTACCCGGCGCATGCAGGTAGGGCTTGCTCATGAACGAGGCACGTAGCCCATGCTTGAGCGCCACGCCACGGGTGCTGCGACAGAACAGCGCCGCCCAGTCGGCGGCGCGCAGGCCGTCGTCGCAGTGAGCGAAATTGATCTCGAACTGGCCAGGGCCCAGCTCGGCGGTGATGACATTGGCGTCCACTCCTTGGGCGTTGGCGGTCTCGACCATCTCGCGCAACACATCGGAAAACCGCGACAGGCGCTCGATATGCATGTTCGGCTGGTCGTCGGCATCGCCACTGGCCGGGTCGCGGGGGAACTGCGGCAGGCCCTCTTTCAGCGCCCGATCGAACAGGTAGAACTCCAGTTCGAACGCCACCACCGGGCGGATGCCGCGACGCTCGAGACGCTGCAGGACGCGGGCCAGCACCTCGCGAGGCTCGAATTCGATGGGCGCCGCGGTGCCGTCCGAAGTGATCAGCATCTGCCCCAGCGGCTCGCGCTCCCAGGTCACCGGCTTCAGCGTACCGGGTACCAGGCGGCGCGGGGCATCCGGGTCGCCATCGTTGAAGCAGTAGTCGCCGATGGGGAACAGCCCACCCTGCACGCCGAGCAGCACGCAGTTCTGCGGCAACTTGAGCGGGCTGCCGGCGGCCACCTTTTCCAGCATGTCGATGGGGTAGCGCTTGCCGTAGAAGTGCCCGGGGATGTCCAGGCTGATCAGGTCGACGTAACGCACCTCGGGGTGTCGGGCGCGGAAGGCGCGTACTTCGCTGAGCAGATCGGGGAAGCCTGTTGTACTTGTCATTGGCATGCTCTCAACGGAAGACCCAGAGAACCCGGGTCGTTCGGGCGGTCAGGTTGGCGTAGCGGAACTGGCTGTGGGGCGGCAGCTGGAAGCTGTCGTTGGGGTACAGGGTGATGGCGTCCTCCTGGCCTTCGCGCCATAGGGTCAGTTCGCCCTCAAGGACGAAGCCACCCTGTTCCGAGCTGTCGTCCAGGTGCCCTTCGCCGCTGCTGGCGCCGGGCGCCAGGTGGCTTTCGAGCATGGCGAAGCGGCCGGTGAGGGTCGGCGAGACCAGCACGTCGGTGACGCCAGCGGCGTAGTACAGGGTGCGCCGCTCGCCGGGGCGGGTGACCCAGTCGAGCGCTCGGGGCGGCACGGCCTGGTAGAAGTAGGTGGTGGGAACCTGCAGCGCCTCGCTGATGGCGGTGAGGTCGGCCACCGTGGGACGCGAGAGACCGCGCTCGACCTGGGAGAGAAAGCCCAGCGAGCGCTTGACCCGCCCGGCCAGCTCGTCCAGGGTCAGCCCGCGGTGCTTGCGCAGGTCGCGCACCAGTCGCGCCAGGCCCTGGTTGTCGTCGATCGGCTCAGACATGGTCGCGCATCCTGTACCAGGCCTTGGCGGCCGCTTCCAACGGCGCGGCCAGCAGGTCGCCGCCAGGGAAGCGGCCATTGTCGATAGCCTGGTAAAGCGTGAGCAGGTCGTCGTCACCCAGAATCGCGTCACTGACGGCGCGTGCGCCAGCCAGGGTCGGCAGCACGCCGTGGCCAGAGAATCCTTGCAGCCAGTAGCGTTGGCCCTGACGGCCGATATCCGGGGTGCGCTGGATGCTGCAATCGATATGACCGCCCCAGGCATGTTCGATGGCCACGCCTCGCAACTGCGGGAACACCCGTTCCAGGTAGGGCCGGGTGGCGCTGGCGACGTTCTTGGGGATGCCACCCAGGTAGGTGCAGCCGCCACCGAACAGCAGGCGATGGTCGGGCGTCAGGCGGAAGTAGTCGGGAACGAACTGGTTGTCGATCACGCAGCTGTTGCGTGGCAGCAGTGAGGCGGCGAACTCGGCGTCCAGCGGCGCCGTGGCCACCTGGTAGGAGCCCACCGGCAGCAGGCGGCGCGACAGGGTGCGGTCGAGGCGGTCGATATAGGCATTGCAGGCCAGCACCAGTACGCGACTGCGCACTTCGCCCTGATCGGTGCGGGCGACGAAGCCGTTGGCGTGTTCGTGGTAGTCGAGCACCTGGCTTTGCTCGAAGATCCGCCCGCCGTTCGCCTCGATCACGCCGGCCAGGCCCTGGGCCAGCTTCAGTGGGTTGAGGTGGGCGCCATTGGGGTCGTACAGCGCGGCCTGGTAACGGGGGCTGTCGACCCACTCGGGCAGTTCGTCGCGGCCGATCAGGCGCAGGCAGTCGTAGTCGAACTTCTCCTGTGCTTCGCGTCGGGCCTCCTCCAGCAGTTTTACCCGGCGTGGCAACACGGCGGTCCACAGGCTGCCCAGGCGATAGTCGACGTCGAAACCATGGCGCTGAGGCAGTTCGCGCAGCTCGCGGGCGGCCCAGCACATGCTGTCCCACAGGCGTCGGCTGCGCTCCAGGCCCAGGGCTCGCTCCAGTGGGGGCATGTCACACGACCAGCCCAGCAGTGCCTGGCCACCGTTGCGGCCCGAGGCGGCCCAGGCCACCCGGCTGGCTTCCAGCAGGGTCACGCGCTGGCCGGCCAGGGCCAGGCGCAGGGCGGTGTGCAGTCCGCTGAAACCGGCACCGACGATCAGGATGTCGGTGTCGTGGGCGCCCTGCAGGGTGGGGCGCAGGGTGATGGTGGCGGGGTAGGTGCGGGCGTAGTAGCTGGCGACGTGCTGGGCGGATTGCTTGAACATGCCGGGGCCTCGTGAAATTTCTTCTGATTATTTTCATGAAAAAATAGCAGAGGATTTTCATATCGCCAGTAGATGGCGCCATCGCGGGGCAAGCCCGCTCCCACGCGCCGAATACGAACGGGCGTGGGAGCGGGCTTGCCCCGCGATTGGAACGCTAGTTCGCTGCCTTGCGCCGCGGCTGTCGGGGCTTGCCGGCTGCTGTCTTGCCCTTGGCAGCCCCCTTGCGCTTCTTCTTCCACGGCGCCGCCGCCTTGCCCGCTGCCGGCCCGCTGATGGTCAGGCGTAGGCCGCTGCAGCGTTGCACCAGCTTGCCCATCCAGGCCGACTGGCGGGTGACGAACTCGTCCAGGCTCATCTCGCCGCTCTGTACCATATCCAGCGCCTGTTCCCAGATCGCCGTGGTGCCGGGGTCGGCGATGGCCCGCGGCACGGCGTCGATCAGGCTGAAGGCGGCGGGTGTGGCCGACAGGGCCTTGCCATTCTTGACCAGGTAGCCACGGTCGAGCAGGCCCTGGATGATGCTGGCGCGGGTGGCCTCGGTGCCGATGCCGGTGGTTTCCTTGAGCTTCTGTTTCAGCCGAGGGTCGTCGACCAGTTTGGCGACGTTCTTCATCGCCTTGATCAGGTCGCCTTCGGTGAACGGCTTGGGTGGCTGGGTCCACAGGTCCTTCAGCTGCAGGTCCCGCACTGCGCAGTCCTGGCCTTCGCGCAGCGTCGGCAGCACCTGGGCCGGTGGCGCTTCGCGGCCCTTGGCTGGGGTCAATGCCTCGGGCAGCGCCCGGCGCCAGCCTGGTTCGACGATCTGCTTGCCCACCGCCCGCAGTGCATGGCCGGCGCAATCGAACTCGGCCTGGGTGCGGTCGTACTCGTGGTTGGGCAGGAACTGCGCCAGGTAGCGGGCGCGAATCAGGGTATACACGGCCTTGTACTTGGGCGGCAGGCGCGACGGGTCGCTGGCGGCCGCGGTGGGAATGATGCCGTGGTGGGCGCTGACCTTCTGGTCGTTCCATGCGCGCGAGCGGCGGCCTGGGTCCAGGTGCGGCCGCAGTGGCGCGAGGCTGTCGTCGGCGCGCTGCAGGGCGGCGAGGATGCCAGCGGCCTCGCCGTGCTGGCTGAGGGGCAGGTAGCCGCTGTCGCTGCGCGGGTAGGTGATGAGCTTGTGGGTTTCGTACAGGGCCTGGGCGATGTCCAGGGTCTCCTGGGCGCCGAGGCCGAGCTTCTTCGAGCACACCTCCTGCAGGGTGCCGAGATCGAAGGGCAGGGGAGCCGCCTCGCGCACGCGTTCGGTGACGATCTTGCGCACCCGGGCGCTGGCGGCCGCCTGCATGTCGGCGGCGGCCTGTTGGGCCAGCTCCTGCCTCAGGCAGCGGCCCTGGTCGTCGCAGGCGTCCTCCGGCGCGCGCCACTGGGCGTTGAACACGCTGCCGGCGCTTTCCAGCTGTACCTCGATGGCCCAGAAGGGCACCGGCACGAAGTCGGCGATGCTGCGGTCACGGTCCACCACCAGGCGCAGCGTCGGTGTCTGCACCCGACCCACCGGCAGCACGCCCTGGTAGCCGGACTGGCGGCCGAGCAGGGTGAACAGGCGGCTCATGTTCATGCCGATCAGCCAGTCGGCGCGCGAGCGGCCAAGGGCCGAATGGTACAGGCTGAAGGTCTCCTGGCCCGGCAGCAGGCGGCCGAGCGCCTTGCGGATCGAGGCATCGTCCAGCGCTGACAACCACAGGCGCTGGATCGGCCCCCGGTAGCGACAATGCTCGACCAGCTCCCGGGCGATCATCTCGCCCTCGCGGTCGGCGTCGGTGGCGATCACCAGTTCGCGGGCCTCGCCGAGCAGACGCTTGACCGCCTTATACTGGCTGGCGGTCTTGGGCTTGACCGTCATCTTCCACTTTTCCGGGATGATCGGCAGGTCCTCGAGGGTCCAGCGTTTGTAACGCTCGTCGTAGCTGTCCGGCGGGGCGGTCTCGAGCAGGTGGCCGATGCACCAGGTCACGCAGACATCGGTGCCTTGCCAGCAGCCGTCGCCACGACGCTGGGCGCCGAGAACCTTGGCGATGTCTTTTGCCTGGGAGGGTTTTTCGCAGAGGAAGAGGCGCATGGCCGAAACGCTTGATCACGGAAGATGGGCACTAGGATGCGCAAGCCAGGGCGCGCAGGCAAGCTTTATCTGTATGCATGTACAGGTTTTTCGCCCGCATGTTTGGCAGGGTAGTCACCCCTTGGGGTTGGACGATTCGGCAATTGCGTGCCAGCTTTGCCTTTCGCCCGCCAGTCGTGTCACTGGACGATGTCGCTGGGGTGTCCTTCCTACAAGAACAACAGGGATGTAAACCAATGCCCGTTTTCGATTACCGACAGCTCGACAGCACTGCCTCTTCCTCGCTCTATAAAGATGCCATGGCCCTGGCCAGCTATGCCTACCATGGCATCGACGATGGCTTCAGCGCCGGCTACCAGAAGTACGGTTTCGGCCTGGGCCTGCCGGCCACCCTGGTCAAGGCGCTGATCGGCGGCACCGACAGCCAGGGCGTGATCCCCGGCATCCCCTGGAACCCCGACTCCGAAGCCCGCGCCCTGGCCCAGGTCAAGGCCGCCGGCTGGACGCCGATCAGCGCGGCGCAACTGGGCTACCAGGGCAAGATCGACGGCCGTGGCACCTTCCACGGCGAAGCGCCGGGCTACACCTCGGCGCAGGTGGAAATCCTCGGCCGCTACGATGCCGCCGGCCAACTCAGCGGCATCGGCATCGCCTTCCGCGGCACCAGCGGGCCGCGCGAGAACCTGCTGGGCGACACCATCGGCGATGCCATCAACGACCTGCTGGCGGCGATCGGCCCGGCCGGCTATGCCCGTGACTACGCCGGTAACGCATTCGGGCAACTGCTCGCCGATGTGGCGGCTTTCGCCAAGGCCAACGGCCTGAGCGGCGCCGATGTCACCGTCAGTGGTCACAGCCTCGGCGGCCTGGCGGTCAACAGCCTGGCCGACCTCAGCGGCTCGCGCTGGGGCGGCTTCTACCAGGATGCGCGCTACGTCGCCTTCGCCTCGCCGACCCAGGCCGCCGATGCCAGCAAGGTGCTCAATATCGGCTACGAAAACGACCCGGTGTTCCGCGTGCTCGACGGCACCTCGGCGACCTGGGGCACCCTGGGCGTGCACGACGGCGCCAAGGCCTCGGCCACCAACAACATCGTCAACTTCAACGACCACTACGCCTCCGACGCCTGGAACCTGCTGCCGTTCTCCATCGGCAATATCGCCACCTGGCTGTCGCACCTGCCGACGGCCTACGCCGATGGCCTTGGCCGGGTGCTGGGGTCGTCGTTCTATCAATGGACCAGCCGCGACTCGACCATCGTGGTCAGCAACCTGTCCGATGTCACCCGTGGCTCGACCTGGGTCGAGGACCTCAACCGCAATGCCGAGCCGCACAAGGGCAGCACCTTCATCATCGGCTCCGAGCAGGACGACCTGATCCACGGCGGGCGCGGCAACGACTACCTTGAAGGCCGGGCCGGCAACGACACCTTCCGCGACGACGGCGGCTTCAACCTGATCGACGGCGGCGCCGGCCATGACACCCTGAAGCTGCAGGACGCCCTGGCCAACCTGAGCATCGCCCGGGACGGCGATGGCGTGCTGTACGTGCATGACGCCCAGGGTGGCATCAGCCTGGTGCGCAATGTCGAGAACCTGGTGAGCAAGGAGTCGAGCCTGCTGATCTTCAGCAAGGAGGTCAGCCACGGGGTCGCGGCGCAGGGTCTGTTCGAGAGCGGCAAGGTCACGCCCTACGCATCCTCGCTCAATGGCACCCAGGCCGGCGACCAGCTGGTGGCGGGCAACCAGGGCCAGTGGTTGTTCGGCCTTGGCGGTGACGACCGGTTGCAGGGCGGTGCTGGCAATGACGTGCTGGTCGGCGGCGCGGGCAACGATGTGCTCAGTGGCGGCGCGGGGCGCGACACCTTCCTGTTCAGCGAGCATTTCGGCCAGGACCGGGTGCTGGACTTCACCGGTCAGGACCGACTGGTGTTCATTGGCGTGGACGGCGGTACGGCGGCGCCAGACTGGCGTGCCCATGCCAGCCAGGTTGGCGATGACCTGGTGCTGAAGTTCGGCGGGGACAGCGTGACGCTGGTGGGGATCTCGGCGCAGGGGGTGGGGGATGGGCAGATTGTGATTGCCTGAGGGGGCGGGCGAACTCTGTAGGAGCGGCCTCGTGCCGTGAAAGGGCCGCATAGCGGCCCCGGCGATCTTTGCGTCAATGCTGAAATCGTGGGGCTGCTACGCAGCCCTTTCCGGCCGGTCCGACGCCTCGGCAAGGCCGCTCCTACAAAGAGCAGGCCAACTTGAGGGCTCAGGCCATCTCGCGCGAGTCGCGAACCATGTCCACGTGCGGGATGCCGGCCTCGAGGAACTCCTCGCTGACCACGCGGAACCCCAGGCGTTCGTAGAACGGCGTGGCGTGCACCTGGGCGCTGAGCATCTGCTGCTTGAGGTCGCGGTTCTGCGCCTCGACGATCACCGCGCGCATCAGCGCGTCGCCCACGTTCAGGCCGCGCCAGTCCTTGAGCACCGAGACCCGGCCGATGGTGCCGTCGGGCAGCAGGCGGGCGGTACCGATCGGGTAGTCGCCCTCCATGGCCAGGAAGTGCACGGCGGTCGGGTCCTCGGCGTCGAATTCCAGCTCCGGCGGCACGTGCTGCTCGGCGACGAACACGGCGCTGCGGATGCGGTGGATGTCGGCGTTGTCCTTGTGCCAGTCGGCCAGTCGAACACTGATCTTATTCATCGGCGAATCCCAGGCTGCCTTGCATGACCAGCTGTTGTACCAGCATCAGGCCGTCTTCGTCCTCCAGCCACTGCCCAAGGTTCTCGCTGTGCAGGGCGTCGGCGGAGCAGATCAGCTTCAGCAGTTCACGCAGTTTGCCCGGCAGCGGGCAGCTGCGACCGCTGGCGAACAGCAGCAGGTCGTCGCCGAACTCCGACCAGGCCAGGCGCGCGCTCGGGTTGCGGATCAGGATGGCGCCCTGGCCGAGGTAGTCGAGCAGCTCCTGCTCGCTCAGCTCCTCGCCGACAACCTGCTCGGGATAGCGCGGCTCGGTCATGAACTGGCCGAACCAGGTCAGCAGCAGGTCTTTGTCGGCCATGTGCTTGTCGATCAGCGCCTTGAGGCGGTCGAGGGCATCGTGCTGGATCTGGTGCGGGTCGCTGACCGGCTGGGCGTCGGCGTCGCTGTAGCGCTCTTCATCGGGCAGGAACTGGCCGAGGAAGTCGGTGAAGTGGGTCAGCACTTCGGCGGCGCTCGGGGCGCGGAAACCTACGGAGTAGGTCAGGCACTCGCTCTCGGCAACGCCGTAGTGGGCCAGGCGCGGCGGCAGGTAGAGCATGTCGCCCGGCTCCAGGGTCCACTCCTCGCTCTGCTCGAAGTCGGCCAGGATGCGCAGGTCGGCGTGGTCGATCAGCGCGCTGTCGCTGTTGCACATCTGCCCGACTTTCCAGTTGCGCGTGCCGTCGCCCTGCAGCAGGAACACGTCGTAGTTGTCGAAGTGCGGGCCGACGCTGCCGCCGGGCGCCGCGTAGCTGATCATCACATCGTCGATGCGCCAGCTCGGCAGGAAGCGGAACTCTTCGAGCAGCTCGGCGACTTCCGGCACGAACTGGTCAACCGCCTGCACCAGCAGGGTCCAGTCGCGCTCGGGCAGGTCGGCGAAGGCATCCTCGGCGAACGGGCCGCGACGCAGCTCCCACGGGCGCTCGCCGTGCTCGAGCACCAGGCGCGACTCGACTTCTTCTTCCAGGGCCAGGCCGGCCAGCTCGTCGGCGTCGATGGGGCTGACGAAGTCGGGGAAGGCCTGGCGCACCAGCAGCGGCTTCTTCTGCCAGTAGTCGCGCAGGAATTCACGGGCCGTGAGGCCGCCCAACAGTTGCAGTGGAGTATCAGAATTCATGTTCAACCTATTGAAAAAACTTAGTTTTCGTACGGGAATAAAAACGCCCGGCCAGGCCGGGCGTTAAGCGCGGGGCGCAGGTCAGATGCGTTTGGCCTGGGCTACCGCGTTGCCGATGTAGGTGGCAGGAGTCAGTTGCTTGAGCTCGGCCTTGGCTTCGGCCGGCATGTCCAGGCCGTCGATGAAGGTCAGCAGCGCTTCAGGGGTGATGCCCTTGCCACGGGTCAGCTCCTTGAGCTTCTCGTAGGGGTTCTCGATGTTGAAGCGGCGCATCACGGTCTGGATCGGCTCGGCCAGGACTTCCCAGCAGGCGTCCAGGTCGGCGGCGATGCGGGCGGCGTTGACTTCCAGCTTGCCGATGCCCTTGAGGCTGGCTTCGTAGGCGATGACGCTGTGGGCGAAGCCCACGCCCAGGTTGCGCAGCACGGTGGAGTCGGTCAGGTCGCGCTGCCAGCGCGAGATCGGCAGCTTGCTGGCCAGGTGCTGGAACAGCGCGTTGGCGATCCCCAGGTTGCCTTCGGAGTTCTCGAAGTCGATCGGGTTGACCTTGTGCGGCATGGTCGAGGAGCCGATTTCGCCGGCGACGGTCTTCTGCTTGAAGTAGCCCAGCGAGATGTAGCCCCAGACGTCACGGTCGAAGTCGATGAGGATGGTGTTGAAGCGGGCGATGGCGTCGAACAGCTCGGCGATGTAGTCGTGCGGTTCGATCTGGGTGGTGTAGGGGTTGAACACCAGGCCCAGCTCGTCTTCGATGAAGGCGCGGGCATTGGCTTCCCAGTCGATCTGCGAGTAGGCCGACAGGTGGGCGTTGTAGTTGCCCACGGCGCCGTTGATCTTGCCCAGCAGCGGCACGGCGGCCACCTGGGCTATCTGGCGCTCCAGACGGTAGACGACGTTGGCCAGCTCTTTGCCCAGGGTGGTCGGCGAGGCCGGCTGGCCGTGGGTGCGCGACAGCATCGGCACGTCGGCGTGGGCGTGGGCCAGGGCGCGGATGGATTCGGCGATCTGGCGCATCAGCGGCAGCAGCACTTCATCACGGCCGGCGCGCAGCATCAGGGCGTGGGACAGGTTGTTGATGTCCTCGCTGGTGCAGGCGAAGTGGATGAACTCGCTGACCTTGGCCAGCTCAGGCAGTTGAGCAGCCTGCTCTTTGAGCAGGTACTCGATGGCCTTGACGTCGTGGTTGGTGGTGCGCTCGATCTCTTTGACGCGTTCGGCGTGCTCGAGCTTGAAATCGGTGGCCAGGCTGTCCAGCACGGCGTTGGCTTCGGCGGAGAACGCCGGTACTTCGCCGATCTGCGGGTGGGCGGCCAGGCGCTGCAGCCAGCGTACTTCGACCAGGGCGCGGAAACGGATCAGGCCGAATTCGCTGAAGATGGGGCGCAGGGCCTGGGTTTTGCCGGCATAACGGCCGTCTACAGGGGAAACCGCAGTGAGCGAGGAGAGCTGCATGGGGTGTTCTCGGACAGTCAGGCTTTTGGAAGGGCGCATATCATACATGAAAATCGCGCCCGAGTCGGGTGGCTGACCAAAGGTCGGGCCTGTTTGAAACGGGTGGTACCGGGCGTGGGAGCGGGCTTGCCCCGCGATGGCGGCGTTGCGTCCGGCATCGCAATCGCGGGGCAAGCCCGCTCCCACGAGGATCAATACAGACGTTCAGGAATCAGTACGCATCATCCCGTACAGTTCATTGAGCAACTTGCGCCGGCTGAACACCAGCTGCCAGCGGTGTCCGCCCAGCTGGCGCCACAGGCGCGCGGCGCGGATGCCGGCCAGCAGCAGGGCGCGGATCTTCGAGGCATTGCTGGCCTGCTGCAGGAAACGCATGTCGCCGTGTACCTGGATGCGTTGGCGCAGGGTGCTCAGGGTGTCCTGGTACAAGGCTCCGCTGGAAGCGATGACATTTTCGTGAACCAGGCCGAAATGCTCGGCCTGGGACTGGATCTGCGGCAGGCGGTTGCCGATGGTGTCGAGCATGTCGCCACGCTTGTTCAGCTGGCGCTCCAGGCCCAGCATCGACAGGGCGTAGCGCAGCGGTTCGCGCTGCAGGCTGCTGGGGTCGCGCTCCAGGGCGCCGACCAGCGCGCGGTAGCCGTCGCGCAGGTTGAGGTCGTCGCCGCCGAACACCTCCAGGGTGTCCTTCGGGTCGCGCACCAGCAGGCTGCCGAGCATGCAACCGATGTTGGCTTCGCTGGCCTGGCCGGTGCGGGCGATGCGGTCGACCAGCACCGCGGCCTGGAACACGCCGCCGAGGGCGACCAACTGCTCCTGAAGGTTGTTCATCGACGCGGGCTCCACGGCTCGGCGATCTCGATCACACCGCCGCCCAGGCATACCTCGCCATCATAGAACACCACCGACTGGCCCGGGGTCACGGCGCGCTGCGGCTCGTCGAACACGGCGCGGTAGCCGCTCTCGGTGCGTTCCAGGGTGCACTGCTGGTCGCCCTGGCGGTAGCGCACCTTGGCGGTCAGCCGGCGCGGGCTGGACAGGTCGATCGGATTGACCCAGAAGATCTCCGAGGCCAACAGGGCGCGGGAGAACAGCCACGGGTGTTCGTTGCCCTGGCCGACCACCAGCACGTTGCGCGAGAGGTCTTTTTCCAGCACGTACCACGGCTCGTCGCCGGCGTCCTTCAGGCCGCCGATGCCCAGGCCCTGGCGCTGGCCGATGGTGTGGTACATCAGGCCATGGTGCTGGCCGATCACTTCACCCTCGGTGGTCTGGATCTCGCCGGGCTGGGCTGGCAGGTACTGCTTGAGAAAATCGCTGAAGCGGCGCTCGCCGATGAAGCAGATACCGGTGGAGTCCTTCTTCTTGGCGGTGGCCAGGCCGTGTTTCTCGGCGATGGCCCGTACCTCGGGCTTTTCCAGTTCGCCGACCGGGAACAGGGTGCGGGCGATTTCCTTGCCGCCGACGGCGTGCAGGAAGTAGCTCTGGTCCTTGTTCGGGTCCAGGCCCTTGAGCAGCTCGGTCAGCTCGCCTGTGTCGCGGCGGCGCACGTAGTGGCCGGTGGCGATCAGGTCGGCGCCCAGGGACAGGGCGTAGTCGAGGAACGCCTTGAACTTGATCTCGCGGTTGCAGAGGATGTCCGGGTTGGGTGTACGGCCGGCCTTGTACTCTTCGAGGAAGTGCTCGAACACGTTGTCCCAGTATTCGGCGGCGAAGTTGGCGGTGTGCAGCTTGATACCGATGCGGTCGCACACGGCCTGGGCGTCGGCCAGGTCTTCGCGGGCGGTGCAGTATTCGGTGCCGTCGTCCTCTTCCCAGTTCTTCATGAACAGACCTTCCACCTGGTAGCCCTGCTCGATGAGCAGAAGGGCGGAGACGGAAGAGTCCACGCCGCCGGACATGCCGACGATGACGCGGGTCTTGGCGGGGTCTTTGAGTGCTGGGCTGGTCATGGCTACCGGTGTGTATCAGAGGGGAAAAACGCCGATTCTATCAAACCCGCGGGCTGGCGTCAGTCGCGCAGCAGCTCGAGGCTGTGCAGCGGGCCTGCCAGGTAGTCGTCGAGGCAGCGCGGTACCAGCTCGCTACGCCAGCGCGACGGCTCGGCCAGCAATTCGTCGCGGGTCAGCCACACGGCGCGGACGATGTCGCTGTCCAATGCCAGGTCGGCATGATGGCGTACGGGGCGGGCGGCGAAGCAGATGCGCTGGTAGGTGACTCCGTTGCTGGGTGCGGTGTACAGGTAGATGCCGACCACGCCGGTGAGCTCGACTTCCCAGGCGGTTTCCTCGAGGGTTTCGCGCAGGGCGGCCTGGGCGATGGTTTCGTTGGCTTCGAGGTGGCCGGCGGGCTGGTTGAATACGTGCTGGCCGGCCTTGAACTCCTCGACGAAGAGGAACTTGCCGTCGTGCTCGACGATGGTGGCGACGGTGATGTGGGGTTGCCAGGTCATGCAGTGGGCTCCATGGCGGGGGGCGTGGGAGCGGGCTTGCCCCGCGATTGCGCCCATACAGGTTCAGCGCAATCGCGGGGCAAGCCCGCTCCCACGGGAGATTTCACAAACTTCAAAAAGCACAAACCCCGGTGCGTGGCCGGGGTCTGTGCTGTTACGTCAAGCGAACCTTACAGTGCGGCAATGGCGTTGTTCAGGGTCTGGCTCGGGCGCATCACCTTGGCGGTCAGCTCGGCATCCGGGGCGTAGTAGCCACCGATGTCGGCCGGCTTGCCCTGGACGGCGTTGAGCTCGGCGACGATGGTCGCTTCGTTCTCGCTCAGGGTCTTGGCCAGCGGGGCGAAGCGCGCCTGCAGGGCGGCGTCGTCGGTCTGGGCGGCCAGGGCTTCTGCCCAGTACAGGGTCAGGTAGAAGTGGCTGCCACGGTTGTCGATACCGCCGACCTTGCGCGAAGGCGACTTGTTGGTGTCGAGGAACTTGCCGGTGGCCTGGTCCAGGGTGTTGGCCAGGACCTTGGCGCGCGGGTTGTCGTAGGTGTTGCCCAGGTGCTCCAGGGAAGCGGCCAGGGCCAGGAACTCACCCAGCGAGTCCCAACGCAGGAAGTTCTCTTCGACCAGCTGCTGCACGTGCTTCGGTGCCGAACCGCCGGCGCCGGTTTCGAACAGGCCACCGCCGTTCATCAGCGGGACGATCGACAGCATCTTGGCGCTGGTGCCCAGCTCCATGATCGGGAACAGGTCGGTCAGGTAGTCGCGCAGCACGTTGCCGGTCACCGAGATGGTGTCCTTGCCTTCGCGGATGCGGGCCAGGGAGAACTTGATGGCGTCGACCGGGGCCAGGATGCGGATGTCCAGACCGGAGGTGTCGTGATCCTTCAGGTACTGTTGCACCTTCTCGATCATCACGCCGTCGTGGGCGCGGGCCGGATCCAGCCAGAACACCGCAGGGGTGCTGCTCAGGCGGGCGCGGTTGACGGCCAGCTTGACCCAGTCCTGGATTGGCGCGTCCTTGGTCTGGCACATGCGGAAGATGTCACCGGCTTCGACGTTCTGCTCCAGCACGACCTTGCCCTTGCCATCGACCACGCGCACGACGCCGTCGGCCTTGATCTGGAAGGTCTTGTCGTGGGAACCGTACTCTTCGGCTTTTTGCGCCATCAGGCCGACGTTCGGCACGCTGCCCATGGTGGTCGGATCGAAGGCGCCGTTGGCCTTGCAGTCTTCGATGGTGGCCTGGTAGATGCCGGCGTAGCAGCGGTCCGGGATGATCGCCTTGGCGTCCTGCAGTTCACCGGCGGTGTTCCACATCTTGCCCGAGTCGCGGATCATCGCAGGCATCGAGGCGTCGACGATGACGTCGCTCGGTACGTGCAGGTTGGTGATGCCCTTGTCCGAGTTGACCATGGCCAGGGCCGGGCGAACGGCGTACAGGGCCTGGATGTCGGCTTCGATCTCGGCTTGCTTTTCAGCTGGCAGATCCTTGATGCGGGCGTACAGGTCGCCGATGCCGTTGTTGGCGTTGAAGCCGACTTCAGCCAGGGCTGCGGCGTGCTTGGCCAGCACGTCGTTGTAGAACTCTTCGACGATCACGCCGAACATGATCGGGTCGGAGACCTTCATCATGGTGGCTTTCAGGTGTACCGACAGCAGCACGCCGGAGGCCTTGGCATCGGCGATCTGCTCGGCGATGAAGGCTTTCAGGGCCTTGCGGCTCAGGGTGGCGCAGTCGATGACTTCGGCGGCCTTGACGGCGGTTTTTTCTTTCAGGACGGTGGTGGAGCCGTCTTTACCGACCAGCTCGATGCGCAGGCTGTCGTCAGCCTCGATCAGCGCGGCTTTTTCGCTGCCGTAGAAGTCGCCCTGGGTCATGTGGGCAACGTGCGACTTGGAGTCGGCGGCCCAGGCGCCCATCTTGTGCGGGTGCTTGCGTGCGTAGTTCTTGACCGACAGCGGTGCGCGACGGTCGGAGTTGCCTTCGCGCAGGACCGGGTTCACGGCGCTGCCCTTGATGCGGTCGTAGCGGGCCCGGGATTCTTTTTCCTCGGCGCTGGCCGGCTCGTCGGCGTAGTCAGGGATGTTGAAGCCCTTGGCTTGCAGCTCCTTGATCGCGGCCTTCAGCTGTGGAACCGAGGCGGAGATGTTCGGCAGCTTGATGATGTTGGCTTCCGGAGTGGTCGCCAGTTGGCCCAGTTCCGCCAGGTGATCGCCTACCTGCTTCTCGGCGCCCAGTTGCTCCGGGAAGGCGGCGAGGATACGGCCGGCCAGGGAGATGTCGCGGGTTTCGACGGCGATATCGGCCGAAGCGGTGAAGGCCTCGACGATCGGCAGCAGCGAGTAGGTGGCGAGGGCGGGGGCTTCGTCGGTGAAGGTGTAGATGATCTTGGAACGGGTGGGCATGCGGGTTAACTCTCTATGTGCTGAGCGTACTCGAGTCTCGAGGTGCGCAGGGTAGGCGCTTCGCCCTGGCGACGCCATGAGCGGAAAGTCGAGAGGCTGCGAGCGGTGATGGTGGATGCATCAGTCGAGCGTCAAGTGCTGGGCCGCGGTAACAACCCAGGCTTTGCGGTCATTCATGACCAAGGGCGAGCCGCATTTTCCTAGGGTTCGCCCCGATGACCCCATGGTCGCGCCGGAGTATATCAAACCCTTTGGGCTATTCAGCAAGGCGAAGTGGTATCAGCGCATTTATAAGACCAAAGACGTAGGAGCAATGTGGCGTGTTGCCGCAGGTTGCCAGGGGGATTTTCCAGTCCATTTTCGGCTGTCGTGGCAGCGAGCTTGCAGGTCGGCAGATGTGGTTTAGGCTCAGTGGATCGCACGATTTCCAATCACACCAGGAAAAGCGGAGTAGTGCAGCATGGGATACCAGAAAATCAAGGTTCCGTCTGATGGTGCCAAGATCACCGTCAATGCAGACCATTCGCTCAATGTTCCCGATAACCCCATCATTCCCTACATCGAAGGCGACGGTATCGGCGTGGACGTCTCGCCGGTGATGATCAAGGTAGTCGACGCCGCCGTGCAGAAAGCGTATGGCGGCAAGCGCAAGATCGCCTGGATGGAGGTGTATGCCGGCGAGAAGGCCACCCAGGTCTACGACCAGGACACCTGGCTGCCCCAGGAAACCCTGGATGCGGTGCGCGACTACGTGGTGTCGATCAAGGGGCCGCTGACCACCCCGGTCGGCGGCGGCATCCGCTCGCTCAACGTGGCCCTGCGCCAGCAGCTCGACCTTTATGTGTGCCTGCGGCCGGTGGTCTGGTTCCAGGGCGTGCCAAGCCCGGTGAAAAAGCCGGGTGACGTCGACATGGTGATCTTCCGCGAGAACTCCGAGGACATCTATGCCGGCATCGAGTGGAAGGCCGGTTCGCCCGAGGCGAACAAGGTGATCAAGTTCCTCAAGGAGGAAATGGGCGTCACCAAGATCCGCTTCGACCAGGACTGTGGCATCGGCGTCAAGCCGGTCTCGAAGGAGGGCACCAAGCGCCTGGTGCGCAAGGCCCTGCAGTATGTGGTGGACAACGACCGCAAGTCGCTGACCCTGGTGCACAAGGGCAACATCATGAAGTTCACCGAAGGGGCCTTCAAGGACTGGGGCTACGAGGTGGCGCGCGACGAGTTCGGCGCCGAACTGCTCGATGGCGGCCCGTGGATGAAGTTCAAGAACCCGAGAACCGGCCGCGAGGTGATCGTAAAAGATGCCATCGCCGACGCCATGCTCCAGCAGATCCTGCTGCGTCCGGCCGAGTACGATGTGATCGCCACCCTCAACCTCAACGGCGACTACCTGTCCGACGCGTTGGCCGCGGAAGTGGGCGGAATCGGCATCGCGCCGGGGGCCAACCTGTCGGACACCGTGGCCATGTTCGAGGCCACCCACGGCACCGCGCCGAAGTACGCCGGCAAGGACCAGGTCAACCCGGGCTCGGTGATCCTCTCGGCCGAGATGATGCTGCGGCACATGGGCTGGACCGAGGCGGCCGATCTGATCATCAAGGGCACCAATGGCGCCATCGCGGCCAAGACCGTGACCTACGACTTCGAGCGCCTGATGGAGGGCGCGACCCTGGTCGGCAGCTCGGGCTTTGGCGAGGCGCTGATCAAGCACATGTAAGCGGGGCAAAAAAACCGGTCGCCTCTTTATTAAAGGGGCGACCGGTTTTTTCGTTTACCGGCAGACGGGTCGGGGATCAGACTTCGATGGTGTTGCCCGGGTTCGTCGCGCTGGCCTGGACGCTGCTGGTGGCGCTTCTGATGTCGGTCGCGTGCAGCCCTTTGGGGCCCTGGATGATCTCGAAGTTCACGGCCTGGCCGGCTTTCAGCGTCTTGTAACCGTCCATCTGGATCGCTGAATAGTGGGCGAACAGATCATCGGTCTTGCCGTCCTCGTTGATGAATCCGTAGCCCTTGGCATTGTTGAACCACTTGACTTTACCGCTTGCCATCCCTATGTCCCTCTGCAAAGGACTCCATCACTGGAGTATCATCCACTTCATCCGCATACGAACCTTGCGAGAAAATCTGGTTGACTGCGCGGATCTTTATCGACCACGGTGGGTTCTTATTGGTTGTAACACCGTTTTGCCGATAGTCAAGGTCAGCCGGCGCCCGCGCCGGGACAGGCCTGCGCGGTCAACCCACAACCTTAACCTGTCGCTCATGATGAAATTCTTTCCATGCATGTACTCAGTGAGATTCGACTAACATTCAATCAGGATCGCCCGCAGTCGAACGAGGACGGGCATGAGGACGATGGCGCCGGCCTTGCCGTCCAGGAGGCCAAGCCGATCCTGCAGGCGCCGCCGATGTACAAGGTGGTTTTGTTCAACGATGACTACACGCCGATGGATTTCGTCGTCGAAGTGCTCGAGACGTTCTTCAATCTGAACCGCGAGCTGGCAACGAAGATCATGCTGACCGTCCATACCGAAGGGCGGGCAGTATGCGGATTGTTTACCCGTGACATCGCCGAGACAAAGGCCATGCAGGTCAACCAATACGCCAGGGAAAGCCAGCATCCGCTACTCTGTGAAATCGAGAAGGACGGTTAATCGCCGACCACTTGGGTATGAGGTGAAGCTATGTTAAACCGCGAGCTCGAAGTCACCCTCAATCTGGCCTTCAAGGAGGCTCGTTCGAAGCGTCATGAGTTCATGACCGTCGAACATCTGCTGCTGGCACTCCTTGACAATGAGGCTGCCGCGACCGTTCTGCGCGCCTGTGGCGCCAATCTCGACAAACTCAAGCACGACCTGCAGGAGTTCATCGATTCGACCACCCCGCTGATCCCCGTGCATGACGAGGACCGCGAGACGCAACCGACCCTGGGCTTCCAGCGTGTGCTGCAGCGTGCCGTGTTCCATGTGCAGAGCTCCGGCAAGCGCGAAGTGACCGGCGCCAACGTGCTGGTGGCGATCTTCAGCGAACAGGAAAGCCAGGCGGTGTTTCTGCTCAAGCAGCAGAGCGTGGCGCGCATCGACGTCGTCAACTACATCGCCCACGGCATCAGCAAGGTGCCGGGCCATGGTTCGCACAACGAAAGCGAGCAGGACATGCAGGACGAGGAGGGCGGCGAAGCGTCGTCTTCCAGCAACCCGCTGGACGCCTATGCCAGCAACCTGAACGAACTGGCCCGGGCCGGGCGCATCGACCCGCTGGTCGGGCGCGAGCAGGAGGTCGAGCGCGTGGCGCAGATCCTCGCCCGCCGGCGCAAGAACAACCCGCTGCTGGTCGGCGAGGCCGGCGTGGGCAAGACCGCCATCGCCGAAGGCCTGGCCAAGCGCATCGTCGACGGCCAGGTCCCCGACCTGCTGGCGCAGAGCGTGGTCTACTCCCTTGACCTTGGCGCGCTGCTGGCCGGTACCAAGTACCGCGGCGACTTCGAGAAGCGCTTCAAGGCGCTGCTCGGCGAGCTGCGCAAGCGGCCGCAGGCGATCCTGTTCATCGACGAGATCCACACCATCATCGGCGCCGGCGCGGCTTCCGGTGGCGTGATGGATGCGTCCAACCTGCTCAAGCCACTGTTGTCGTCCGGTGAGATCCGTTGCATCGGCTCCACCACCTTCCAGGAATTCCGCGGCATCTTCGAGAAGGACCGCGCCCTGGCGCGGCGCTTCCAGAAGGTCGATGTCACCGAGCCATCGGTGGAGGACACCGTGGGCATCCTGCGCGGGCTGAAGGGCCGCTTCGAGAGCCACCACAACATCGAGTACAGCGACGAGGCCCTGCGCGCCGCCGCCGAACTGGCCTCGCGCTACATCAATGACCGGCATATGCCGGACAAGGCCATCGATGTGATTGACGAGGCCGGCGCCTACCAGCGCCTGCAGCCGGAAGCCAATCGGGTCAAGCGCATCGACGTGCCGCAGGTCGAGGACATCGTCGCCAAGATCGCGCGGATTCCGCCGAAGCACGTCACCAGCTCCGACAAGGAACTGCTGCGCAACCTCGAGCGTGACCTGAAACTGACCGTGTTCGGCCAGGATGCGGCGATCGACTCGCTGGCCACCGCCATCAAGCTGTCCCGTGCCGGCCTCAAGGCGCCGGACAAACCGGTCGGCTCGTTCCTGTTCGCCGGCCCCACCGGCGTGGGCAAGACCGAGGCCGCCCGCCAGCTGGCCAAGGCCCTGGGCGTGGAACTGGTGCGCTTCGACATGTCCGAGTACATGGAGCGGCACACCGTGTCGCGCCTGATCGGTGCGCCGCCCGGCTATGTCGGGTTCGACCAGGGCGGTCTGCTGACCGAGGCCATCACCAAGCAACCGCACTGCGTGCTGCTGCTCGACGAGATCGAGAAGGCCCACCCGGAAGTCTTCAACCTGCTGCTGCAGGTGATGGACCACGGGACCCTGACCGACAACAACGGGCGCAAGGCGGACTTCCGCAACGTGATCCTGATCATGACCACCAACGCCGGCGCCGAAACCGCCGCGCGGGCCTCGATCGGCTTCACCCACCAGGACCACTCGTCCGACGCGATGGAGGTCATCCGCAAGAGCTTCACGCCGGAGTTCCGCAACCGCCTGGACACCATCATCCAGTTCGGCCGCCTGTCCCACGAGACGATCAAGAGCATCGTCGACAAGTTCCTCATCGAACTGCAGGCGCAGCTGGAAGACAAGCGTGTGCTGCTGGAGGTCACCGACGCCGCCCGTGGCTGGCTGGCGGCCTCGGGCTACGACGTGCAGATGGGCGCGCGGCCGATGGCACGGCTGATCCAGGACAAGATCAAGCGGCCGCTGGCCGAGGAGATCCTGTTCGGCGAGCTGGCCGAGCACGGTGGCGTGGTACACGTCGACCTGCGCGATGGCGAGCTGGTGTTCGATTACGAGACCACGGCTGAAGTCGCGTAATGCCATCGCGGGGCAAGCCCGCTCCCCCGCCATCTCTACTGGCGTGGGAGCGGCGGTGCGCCGATGCGACTTGCTCCGCGATGCTTTTCAGCGCCCACAAAAAAAGCCCGGCACATTTGCCGGGCTTTTTCATGGCTGGAGCTTAGCGCGCACGGTAGGTGATGCGGCCCTTGCTCAGGTCATACGGCGTCAGTTCGACGCGGACCTTGTCGCCAGTGAGAATACGGATGTAGTTCTTGCGCATCTTGCCAGAGATGTGCGCGGTAACGACGTGCCCGTTTTCCAACTCCACGCGGAACATGGTGTTGGGCAGGGTGTCGACGACAGTGCCTTCCATTTCGAAGCTGTCTTCTTTCGACATGCAGTAAAGCCCTCGGTATCCAGTGATGGCCCGACGCACGACTGCACCGGGCAAAAAAAGTGGCGTGGATTATGCCCGAAATTTGTGTTTCAAGCCAATGCCTTTCAGTTGAGGGTGACCCAGCGCTGGTTGATCAGCAGTTCGATGGGGCGATACTGGGTCTTGTAGTTCATCTTCTTGCAGTTCTTGATCCAGTAGCCGAGGTACACCGCCTCGAGGTCCTGGCGCAGGGCTTCGGTGATCTGCCAGAGGATGGCATAGCGCCCCAGGCTGCGGCGCTCCTCGTCGGGCTCGTAGAAGGTGTACACCGCCGACAGCCCGTTGGGCAGCAGGTCGCACACCGCCACGGCCAGCAGCCGGCCCTCCAGGCGGAACTCGTAGAACCAGCAGAACGGCAGGTCACGGACCAGAAAGGTGGAGAACTGGTCGCGGCTGGGCGGGTACATGTCGCCGTCGGCGTGGCGCTGCTCGATATAGCGCCGGTACAGGTCGAAGTATTCTTCCTTGAAGGACGGGCGGGCGGCAGTGACGGTCAGGTCGGCGTTGCGCTTGAGGATTCGGCGCTGCTGGCGGTTGGGAATGAAGCGCGCCGCCGGAATGCGCGCCGGCACGCAGGCGTTGCATTGCTGGCAATGCGGGCGATAGAGGTGATCGCCGCTGCGGCGAAAGCCCATTTCCGACAGGTCGGCATAGACGTGCACGTCCATCGGCTGGCTCGGGTCGAGAAACAGCGTGGTCGCCTGCTCATCCGGCAGGTAGCTGCAGGAGTGGGGTTGAGTGGCATAGAACTTCAACCGCGCCAGCTCTGTCATGATCAACCCCTTAGGTGAGACGTTGTCTCTAAGTGTAAGCCAGCTCCGGGAACTCGCCTAGGCAACCCAGCGGGCGCCGCTGGGCTGGTCCAGGTACCGCGCCAGATGGCTGGCGAAGTCGGCCCGGCTGATGGCGCGGGCGCCCAGGCTGTGCAGGTGGTCGGTAGGCATCTGGCAGTCGATCAGCACGAAGCCGGCCTGCCTGAGGTGCTCGACCAGCGTCACGAAGCCCACCTTGGAGGCGTTGTCGGCGCGGCTGAACATCGACTCGCCGAAGAACAGTCGGCCCATGGCCAGGCCGTACAGGCCGCCGACCAGCTCGCCGTCGCGGCGCACCTCCACCGAATGGGCGATGCCGCGGCGGTGCAGCTCGCAGTAGGCGGCGCGCATGTTGTCGGTGATCCAGGTGCCGTCGGCATAGTCCCGTGGCGCGGCGCAGGCCTCGATCACCGCCGCGAAGTCGCTGTCGAAGCTCACCTGGTAGCGGCCCTGGCGGATCAGCTTGGCCAGCGAGCGCGAAACGTGCAGTTCGTCCGGGAACAACACGGTGCGTGGGTCGGGCGACCACCAGAGGATCGGCTGGCCGTCCTGGTACCAGGGGAAGCAGCCATGGCGATAAGCCGCGACCAGGCGGTCCGGGGTCAGGTCGCCGCCGGCGGCGAGCAGGCCGTTGGGATCGTGCAGGGCCTTTTCCAGGGGCGGGAAGGTCAGCGAGTCGCGGGTCAGCCAGGTGAGCATGGGGTTCTTGAGCGGCGGGGGAGGGGAGAGGGCAGCATGGCGTGCGTGCCTGGCAGGGTCAACTGCTGTGGCGCCTTCGCGGGTAAACCCGCTCCCACAGGCGTGCCGATAACCCTGTGGGAGCGGGTTTACCCGCGAAGGCGTCGGATCAGGCGAAACCCTTGGTCATTGCCCAGCCATTGCCAGGTCACTTGGCACCATCTGGCGCTTTTGCTGTCACACCTGTGCAAAAACACAGCATAAGCCTTTGTCACAAAAGAAAATGCATGCTCAAATTGCAGCTATATGAAAGTAGCCCCCGTTCACGCCCCACACGGCGTGCCGCCATGGCGGCTGGCGGGCAGTAATGTTAAAAGTAGTGGTTCATTGGCCAGTGACCGGCCAATCACTATTGGACGCGCAGCACGCGCAGGAATAGACGCGTTTTGAAGAAATCCACCGCAACTCCAGCCCCCTTGCCAGTGCCCCTGTGGCGGCAACAGCTGCACTACCGCCTGAAGGAAGGTGCGCTGATCGCCGTCGGCGCGCTGTGCCTGTACCTGTGGATGGCACTGGTCACCTATGACACCGCCGACCCGGGCTTCAGCCACACCAGCAACGCCGAGCAGGTGCAGAACGCCGCCGGTCGCGCCGGGGCCTATTTCGCCGACATCCTGTTCATGGTGCTCGGCTATTTCGCCTATATCTTCCCGCTGCTGCTGGCGATCAAGACCTGGCAGATCTTCCGCGAGCGCCACCAGCCCTGGCAGTGGAGCGGCTGGCTGTTCTCCTGGCGCCTGATCGGCCTGGTGTTCCTGGTGTTGTCGGGCGCGGCGCTGGCGCATATCCACTTCCACCCGCCGGCGAGCATGCCGTTTTCCGCCGGTGGCGCCCTGGGCGAGAGCCTCGGCGACCTGGCACGCAACCTGCTGAACGTGCAGGGCAGCACGCTGATGTTCATCGCCCTGTTCCTGTTCGGCCTGACCGTGTTCACCGACCTGTCGTGGTTCAAGGTGATGGACCTCACCGGCAAGATCACCCTCGACCTGTTCGAACTGGTGCAGGGCGCCGCCAACCGCTGGTGGGAGGCGCGCAACGAACGCAAGCGCCTGGAAGCCCAACTGCGTGAAGTCGACGATCCGGTCTTCGACCTGGGCGGCAAAGGCGATAAACGCGAGCCGGCCAAGCCGCAGCCGCGTGAACGCGCCGAGCCCGTGGTGATGCGCGAAGAGCCGCCGGCCCGCCCGGTCGCGCCACGCGAAACCGTGGTGGCTCGCCCGCAGCCCGCCGCCCCGGTGATCATCCCGCCGACCGCGGACAAGGCGCCAGAACCGAGCAAGCGGGTCATGAAGGAAAAACAAGCACCGCTGTTCATCGACAGCGCCGTGGAAGGCACCTTGCCGTCGATTTCCATCCTCGACCCGGCCGAGCAGAAAAAGATCGAGTACTCGCCGGAGTCCCTGGCCGGCGTCGGCCAGTTGCTGGAGATCAAGCTCAAGGAATTCGGCGTGGAAGTCGCGGTCGACTCGATCCACCCGGGCCCTGTGATCACCCGCTACGAGATCCAGCCGGCCGCGGGCGTCAAGGTCAGCCGTATCGCCAACCTGGCCAAGGACCTGGCGCGCTCGCTGGCGGTGACCAGCGTGCGCGTGGTCGAGGTCATTCCCGGCAAGACCACCGTGGGTATCGAGATCCCCAACGAGAACCGCCAGATGGTGCGCTTCTCCGAGGTGCTGTCGTCGCCGCAGTTCGACGAGAACAAGTCGCCGGTCACCCTGGCCCTGGGCCATGACATCGGCGGCAAGCCGGTGATCACCGACCTTGCCAAGATGCCGCACCTGCTGGTGGCCGGTACCACCGGTTCCGGTAAGTCGGTGGGTGTGAACGCGATGATCCTGTCGATCCTGTTCAAGTCGGGCCCGGAAGACGCGCGGCTGATCATGATCGACCCGAAGATGCTCGAACTGTCGATCTACGAAGGCATCCCGCACCTGCTGTGCCCGGTGGTCACCGACATGAAGGACGCCGCCAACGCCCTGCGCTGGAGCGTCGCCGAGATGGAGCGCCGCTACAAGCTGATGGCGGCCATGGGCGTGCGCAACCTGGCGGGCTTCAACCGCAAGATCAAGGACGCCCAGGAAGCCGGCGAGATCATCCACGACCCGCTGTACCGTCGCGAGAGCATGGACGACGAGCCGCCAGCGCTGAACACCCTGCCGACCATCGTGGTGGTGGTCGACGAATTCGCCGACATGATGATGATCGTCGGCAAGAAGGTCGAAGAGCTGATCGCCCGTATCGCCCAGAAGGCCCGTGCCGCCGGTATCCACCTGATCCTGGCCACCCAGCGCCCGTCGGTGGACGTGATCACCGGCCTGATCAAGGCCAACATCCCGACCCGCATGGCGTTCCAGGTGTCGAGCAAGATCGACTCGCGGACCATCATCGACCAGGGTGGAGCCGAACAGCTGCTCGGCCACGGTGACATGCTCTACATGCCGCCGGGCACCAGCCTGCCGATTCGCGTGCATGGCGCGTTCGTTTCCGACGACGAGGTGCATCGCACGGTCGAGGCCTGGAAGCTGCGCGGCGCGCCGGACTACAACGATGACATCCTCAACGGCGTCGAGGAGGCCGGCAGCGGCTTCGACGGCGGCGGTGGTGGCGGCGGCGATGGCGACGACCCGGAAGCCGACGCGCTCTACGACGAAGCCGTGCAGTTCGTGCTGGAAAGCCGCCGGGCGTCGATCTCGGCGGTGCAGCGCAAGCTCAAGATCGGCTATAACCGCGCCGCGCGGATGATCGAGTCGATGGAAATGGCCGGCGTGGTCACGCCGATGAACAGCAACGGCTCGCGGGAAGTGATTGCCCCGGGCGGCCCGCGCGACTGATGAACAACCTGCCGGGTGCCATTGACGGCGTCCGGCCCCTTCACTGTGCAATGAGGATTTCCATGCGCGCCATTCGCATGCTGTTGGTTTCTGCCCTGGCTACGGCCAGCCTGTCGGCCCAGGCCGGCGAACAGGACGTCCAGCGCCTGACGCAATTGCTGGAAAAGTCGCAGACCATCGAAGCCAATTTCTCCCAGCTGACCCTGGATGCCGGCGGCACCAGCTTGCAGGAGACCAACGGCAAGATGACCGTCAAGCGCCCGGGCCTGTTCTACTGGCACACCGATGCGCCGCAGGAGCAGGTCGTGGTGTCCGACGGCAAGAACGTCACCCTGTGGGACCCGGACCTGGAGCAGGCGACCATCAAGAAGCTCGACGTGCGCCTGAACCAGACCCCGGCGCTGCTGCTGTCCGGCGATGTGTCGAAGATCAGCCAGAGCTTCGACATCACCTCCAAGGAACAGGGCGAAGTGATGGACTTCACCTTGAAGCCCAAGACCAAGGATACCCTGTTCGACTCGCTGCGCGTGTCGTTCCGCCGGGGCCTGATCAATGACATGCAGCTGATCGACAGCGTCGGCCAGCGCACCAACATCCTGTTCAATGGCGTCAAGGCCAACCAGGCGGTGCCGGACAGCAAGTTCCAGTTCGACATCCCCAAGGGCGCTGACGTCATCAAGGAGTAAGCGGAGCCTGTGATGGACCTGTTTCGAAGCGAACCCGTCGCCCAGCCCCTGGCTGCTCGCCTGCGTCCGTCCAACCTGGACGAGTACGTCGGCCAGGAGCACCTGCTGGCGCGTGGCAAGCCGCTGCGCGAGGCGCTGGAGCAGGGTGCGCTGCACTCGATGATCTTCTGGGGGCCGCCTGGGGTGGGCAAGACCACCCTGGCGCGGCTGCTGGCGCAGTTCTGCGACGCCCACTTCGAAACGGTGTCGGCGGTGCTGGCCGGGGTCAAGGAGATCCGCCAGGCGGTCGAGGTGGCGAAACAGCAGGCCGGCCAATATGGCCGGCGCACCATCCTGTTCGTCGACGAGGTGCACCGCTTCAACAAGTCGCAACAGGACGCCTTCCTGCCCTATGTGGAGGACGGCACGCTGATCTTCATCGGCGCCACCACCGAGAACCCGTCGTTCGAGCTGAACAACGCGCTGCTGTCGCGGGCGCGGGTCTACGTGCTCAAGAGCCTGGACGAGGCCGCGCTGCGCAAGCTGGTCGATCGCGCCCTGAGCGAGGAGCGCGGCCTGGGCAAGCGTAACCTGCGGGTGGGCGATGAGGCTTTCAAGATGCTCATGGCCGCCGCCGACGGCGATGGCCGGCGCATGCTCAACTTCCTCGAGAATGCCTCGGACCTGGCCGAAGACGGCGGCGAAATCGGCGTCGAGCTGCTGCAGAGCCTGCTCGGCGACAGCCGCCGGCGTTTCGACAAGGGCGGCGAGGCCTTCTACGACCAGATTTCCGCGCTGCACAAGTCGGTGCGCGGCTCCAATCCGGACGGCGCGCTGTATTGGTACGCGCGCATGCTCGACGGTGGCTGCGACCCGCTGTACATCGCCCGCCGGGTGGTGCGCATGGCCAGCGAGGACATCGGCAATGCCGACCCCCGCGCCCTGAGCCTGTGCCTGGCGGCGTGGGACGTGCAGGAGCGCCTGGGCAGCCCCGAAGGCGAGCTGGCGGTGGCCCAGGCCATCACCTACATTGCCTGCGCGCCGAAGAGCAACGCGGTGTACATGGGCTTCAAGGCGGCCATGCGCGAGGCCGCCGAGCACGGTTCGCTGGAAGTGCCGCTGCACCTGCGCAACGCGCCGACCAAACTGATGAAGCAACTGGGCTATGGCGAGGAGTACCGCTATGCCCACGACGAGCCGGACGCCTACGCCGCCGGCGAGGACTATTTCCCCGAACAGCTCGAGCCGCGCCAGTACTACCAGCCGGTGCCGAGAGGACTTGAGCTGAAGATCGGCGAGAAGCTCAAGCACCTGGCCGAGCTGGACCGCAACAGCCCCCGTCAGCGGAGAAAACCGTGATCGCACTTATCGCTGCAGTCAGCGCCGGCGGGATTGCCGGTACGCTGCTGCGCTTCGCCACCGCCAACTGGGTCGCGGCCCACTGGCCACGGCACTTCTATGCCGGTACGCTGGCGGTCAACCTGGTCGGCTGCCTGCTGATTGGTCTGCTCTACGGGTTGTTCCTGCACAAGCCGCTGGCGCCGGTCGAGCTGCGCGCCGGGCTGATCGTCGGCTTTCTCGGCGGTTTGACCACTTTTTCCTCCTTCTCGCTCGATACCGTGCGCCTGATGGAAAGCGGGCAGGTCCCGTTGGCCTTGGGCTATACCATTATCAGCGTGGTAGGCGGCCTGCTCGCGACCTGGGCCGGCCTGTCCCTGACCCGATTCTGAACCAACATCTACACATAACGAGAGAACGACATGCTCGATTCCAAACAGTTACGCACTGAACTTCAGGCAGTGGCGGACCGCCTGGCCACCCGTGGCTTCAGCCTGGATGTCGCGCGCATCGAATCGCTGGAAGAGCGCCGCAAATCGGTGCAGACCCGCACCGAGCAACTGCAGGCCGAGCGTAACGCCCGTTCCAAATCGATCGGCCAGGCCAAGGCCAAGGGCGAGGACATCGCGCCGCTGATGGCCGACGTCGAGCGCATGGCCAATGAACTGGCCGCCGGCAAGACCGAGCTGGACGGTATCCAGGCCGAGCTGGACGCGATCCTGCTGACCATCCCCAACCTGCCGGACGCCAGCGTGCCGGTCGGCGCCAGCGAAGACGATAACGTCGAAGTGCGCCGCTGGGGCACCCCGGCCACCTTCGACTTCGAGATCAAGGACCACGTCGCCCTGGGCGAAGTCAGCGGTGGCCTGGACTTCGAGGCCGCGGCCAAGCTGTCCGGCGCCCGCTTCGCCGTGCTGCGCGGCCCGATTGCCCGCCTGCACCGCGCCCTGGCGCAGTTCATGATCAACCTGCACACCGGCGAACACGGCTACGAGGAACACTACACCCCGTACCTGGTGCAGGCCCCGGCCCTGCAGGGCACCGGCCAGCTGCCGAAGTTCGAGGAAGACCTGTTCAAGATCAGCCGTGAAGGCGAAGCCGACTTCTACCTGATCCCGACCGCCGAAGTGTCGCTGACCAACCTGGTGGCCGGCGAGATCCTCGACGCCAAGCAGCTGCCGCTGAAGCTGGTCGCCCACACCCCGTGCTTCCGCAGCGAAGCCGGCGCCTCGGGCCGAGACACCCGCGGCATGATCCGCCAGCACCAGTTCGACAAGGTCGAGATGGTGCAGGTCGTCGAGCCGGCGAAATCCATGGAAGCCCTCGAAGGCCTGACCGCCAACGCCGAGCGCGTGCTGCAGCTGCTGGAGCTGCCGTACCGCGTGCTGGCGCTGTGCACCGGCGACATGGGCTTCGGCGCGGTCAAGACCTACGACCTGGAAGTATGGGTGCCAAGCCAGGACAAGTACCGCGAGATCAGCTCCTGCTCCAACTGCGGTGATTTCCAGGCGCGCCGCATGCAGGCCCGCTGGCGCAACCCGGAAACCGGCAAGCCGGAGCTGGTGCACACCCTCAACGGTTCGGGCCTGGCGGTCGGCCGTACCCTGGTGGCGGTGCTGGAGAACTACCAGCAGGCCGACGGTTCGATCCGTGTGCCGGAGGTGCTCAAGCCGTACATGGGTGGCGTCGAGGTCATTCGCTGAATGGACTACCTGCCGCTTTTCCATAAGCTGCAGGGCGGCCGCGTGCTGGTCGTCGGCGGCGGCGAGATCGCCTTGCGCAAGGCGCGCCTGCTGGCCGATGCCGGCGCCGCGCTGCGGGTGGTGGCGCCGGAGGTCGACGGCCAGCTGGCCGCGCTGGCCCGCGAGGGCGGTGGCGAGGTGCTGGTGCGTGGCTACCAGGCGAGCGACCTGGAGGGCTGCCGCCTGGTGATCGCGGCCACCGACGACTCCGCGCTCAACGCCCAGGTCTCGGCCGAGGCCCAGGCGCGCAGCCTGCCGGTCAACGTGGTGGATGCCCCGGCCCTGTGCACGGTGATCTTCCCCGCCATCGTCGACCGCTCACCCCTGGTGGTGGCGGTCTCCAGCGGTGGCGACGCGCCGGTGCTGGCGCGCTTGATCCGCGCCAAGCTGGAAGCCTGGATCCCGTCCGCCTACGGTGAGCTGGCCGGGCTGGCGGCGCGTTTCCGGCACAAGGTCAAGGCCTTGTACCCGGACGTCAATCAGCGCCGTGGCTTCTGGGAGAGCGTGTTCCAGGGCCCGGTTGCCGAGCGCCAGCTGGCCGGGCAGGGCGCCGAGGCCGAGCGCCTGTTGCAGGCGCTGGTAGATGGCGCGCCGGTGCAGCAGGGCGGCGAGGTGTACCTGGTGGGCGCGGGGCCGGGCGATCCGGACCTGCTGACCTTCCGTGCCCTGCGCCTGATGCAGCAGGCCGACGTGGTGCTGTACGACCGCCTGGTGGCCCCGGCCATCATCGAGATGTGCCGGCGTGACGCCGAGCGCATCTATGTCGGCAAGCGCCGCGCCGACCACGCCGTGCCACAGGACAAGATCAACCGCCTGCTGGTCGACCTGGCCCGCCAGGGCAAGCGCGTGCTGCGGCTCAAGGGGGGGGATCCGTTCATCTTCGGCCGTGGCGGCGAGGAGATCGAGGAGCTGGCGGATGAGGGTATCCCGTTCCAGGTGGTGCCGGGTATCACCGCGGCCAGTGGTTGTTCCGCCTATGGCGGGATTCCGCTGACTCATCGCGATTATGCCCAGTCGGTGCGTTTCGTTACCGGTCACCTGAAGGACGGCACCAGCAACCTGCCCTGGGATGACCTGGTGGCGCCGGCCCAGACCCTGGTGTTCTACATGGGGCTGGTCGGGTTGCCGACCATCTGTGCCGAGTTGATCCGCCATGGGCGCGCGGCGAGCACGCCGGCAGCCTTGGTGCAGCAGGGGACCACGCGTAATCAGCGGGTGTTCACCGGTACCTTGGCTGACCTGCCGGAGCTGGTGGCGCGTCATGAAGTGCATGCGCCAACCCTGGTAATCGTTGGGGAAGTGGTGCAACTGCGCGAGAAGCTGGCGTGGTTTGAAGGGTCGCAAGACGCCTGAGCACGTTGTAGATCCACGTGGGAGCGGGCTTGCCCCGCGATAGCGTCAGAGGCGGCAACATTGTTGCCTGATCCGGCGCCATCGCGGGGCAAGCCCGCTCCCACGTGGGGTCTTCATCCTCTCTGCCAGATCCCTCTGCCCGACAACCGCTCCCGGTCATGCGGCAAGCCAAAGTCCTGCAACGGCCCCTTGGGCACGATCCCGTTCGGGTTGATGGTCTTGTGGCTCATGTAATAGTGCTTCTGGATATGTTCCATGTTCACCGTGCCCGCCACGCCCGGCCACTGGTACAACTCGCGCAGCCAGTTGGACAGGTTCGGGTAGTCGCTCAGGCGGCGCAGGTTGCACTTGAAGTGCCCGTGGTACACCGCATCGAAACGCACCAGCGTGGTGAACAGGCGCACATCGGCCTCGGTCAGGTACTCGCCGGCCAGGTAGCGCTGGCGACCCAGCAGCCCTTCCAGATGATCCAGCTCATTGAACACCTCGTCGAAGGCGGTCTCGTAGGCGTCCTGCGAAGTGGCGAAGCCGGCGCGGTACACGCCGTTGTTCACCGCCGGATAGATACGCTCGTTGAGCCCATCGATGGTCGCCCGCAGCGGCTCGGGATAGAGATCCAGGGTATTGCCGGTCAGCCCGTCGAAGGCGCTGTTGAAGATGCGGATGATCTCGGCCGACTCGTTGTTGACGATACGCTTCTCCTGCTTGTCCCACAGCACCGGCACGGTCACGCGCCCGGTATAGTGCGGATCGTCCTGGGTGTAGCGCTGGTGCAGGTACTGCAGCGCATCCAGCTGATCGCCACTGGAGCCTTGCTGCTGGTCGAAGGTCCAGCCGTGCTCGCCCATCAGCCAACTGACCACCGAGACATCGATCAACGGCTCCAGGCCCTTGAGGGCGCGAAAAATCAGGGTGCGGTGCGCCCACGGGCAGGCCAGCGACACATACAGGTGATAGCGGCCGGCTTCGGCGGCAGGCAGCGGGTTGCGCCGCTGCGCATTCTCGCGCTGGAAGGCGCCATCCTTGCTGCTCTGGTACCACTGGTCATGCCAGCGGCCATCGATCAAAAGGCCCATCTCGGAGCTCCTCGAAACACAATCGTTTGTCGTTGGAGCTCAGTCTAGGGCAAAGCGTTCGAATAAATAGCGAAAAGACTGCCCTATTCCTATCGGTTTATTCGATATCTTTGCGGGCGGCCCAGTAGGCGCGGGCCTTGCTGAACGCCTGCTCGCGCTCCTGGCCGAGCCCACGCAGGGCCAGGGCCATGGTCGCGACCACGGCCAGTTCGCCGTAGCTGTCCTGCGCCTCGCCGCGCCACACCGCCAGCAGGTGCTCGGGCTGCAGGCTGGCCGGCTTCACATGGCGCTGGGCGCTGAGCGCCGGCCATTCCTCGTCCCAGGCTTCGCCGGCCGAGGTGCCGTACAGGTGGCTGATGACGTCCGGGTTAACCTCGATCTCGCCACCGTCGCCCTTGATGACCACGGCATGATCGCCGAGCAGGCGGCTGGCTTCGCGGTGCACCGCCTGGTAACCGGGGTGGAAGATGCTCTGCAGGCCGCAGCGGGCGGCAAGCGGGTTGAGCACCCGGGCCAGCGAGTGGATGGGCGAGCGCAGGCCCAGGGTGTTGCGCAGGTCGATCATGCGCTGCAGTTGCGGCGCCCAGTCCTGCAGCGGGAAGAAGGCCAGTCGGCGGCTGTCCAGGGCCTGCTCCACGGCCGTCCAGTCACGGCACAGCGGGATGTCCAGCAAATCGAGCAGTTGCTCGGTGTACAGCCGCCCGGCCGTATGGGCGCCACCACCGTGCATCAGGATGCGCACGCCATTGCCTGCCAGGCATTTGGCCGCCAGCAGGTACCAGGGCAGGTGGCGCTTCTTGCCGGCGTAGCTCGGCCAGTCGAGGTCGACGGCGATGCGCGGCGCCTGCAGGTGGGCGCGCAGGGCCTCGGTGAAGCCGGCCAGCTCCTCGGCGCTTTCTTCCTTGTGCCGCAGCAGCATCAGGAAGGCGCCCAGCTGGGTGTCCTCGACCTTGCCTTCGAGCAGCAGGGTCATGGCGGCGCGGGCCTCCTCGCGGGTCAGGCCGCGGGCGCCGCGCTTGCCCTTGCCGAGGATGCGCACGAATTCGGCGAACGGGTGTTCGGCCGGGGTTTCCAGGGTCAGCGGGCGTACGTCGTTCAGCTGTGGCTCGGTCATATGCAGTTGGTCGGCTTGGGCAGGCCCGCCAGCTTGGCGGCGAGTTTGGCGGGGGTGCCATTGAACAGGCGGTTCAGGTGCGGGCTGTTGCCTTTTTCCGCCCCGAGCTTGAGCGCGGTGTACTTGATCAGCGGGCGGGTGGCCGGCGACAGCTGGTACTCCTGGTAGAACTGGCGCAGCAGTTCGAGGATTTCCCAGTGGTCCGCGGTCAGGGCGATGCTTTCGCGGGTGGCGAGGGCCTCGGCGACTTCGTGGGACCAGTCCTGCAGCTCGACCAGGAAGCCGTCCTTGTCCAGGGCGATGTGGCGATCGCCGACAGTCAGGGTACTCATAGCCAGCTGTTGACCTTGTCGTGGTGCAGGGAGAGCTCGACGAAGGCTGCGTAGTCCACGGCCTTGGCCAGCGGGTTGTCGAGGGCGCGAGCCTGCAGGTCTTCGGCGAGGGCGAACAGCCGCCCGCCGAGGTTGGCGGCCTGCAGGGCGGCGAACGGTTCGCTGCCGGCCTTGAGCGCGTAGGTGGCGTCGCCGCACAGCAGCAGCGCGTCTTGCGGGCCCAGCAGGCGCAGGCAACTGGCCAGGCGCTCGTCACCGAAGGGCGAGTGGGCGATTACATGCAGGGTCGTCATCAGAGCGTCACCACCTGGTCGAAACGGGCAATCAGCGCGGCCAGCGCACTATCGTCGAGCACCTCGACCGGCAGCGCCAGGGCGTCGGCGTCCAGCCCGCGACGGGCCAGGCTGTGGCCGCAGGCGAACAGTTCCTCGACCCCGAACATCGGCAGGGCCTGGAGGTTGGCGGTCAGGTTCTTCTGCTGCAGGGCGTCGGGTTGCTGCGCGGCGGCGAGCTGGAACACGCCGTCATCGAGGAACAGCATGCCCAGCGGCAGGTCGAAGGCGCCGCCGGCCAGGGCGATGTCCAGCGCCTCGCGGGCGGACGGGCCGCTCCAGGGCGCCTGGCGGCTGATGATCAGCAAGGACTTGGCCATCTCAATCACCTCCGAAGCAGACCAGGCGGTCGGCCAGTTGCGCGGCTTCGTGCAGCTGGCCCAGGCCGGACAGCTCCCACGGCATCGGCAAGTTCACCGCCGGACGCTGGTAGCGGTTGGCTTCGGTATCGTCGAGCACGCCCCGGCGCAGGGCCGCGGCGATGCACACCACGGCGTCCAGGCGGTGGTCGCTGACGAAGGCGCGCCACTGCGCGGCCACATCCAGTTCGTCCTGGGGCGTGACGATATTGGCCGAGGCGCTGTGCACCCCATCCTGGTAGAAGAACAATCGGGCGATTTCATGCCCGCCGGCCAGCACCGCCTCGGCAAAGCGCAAGGCGCGGCGCGAGGAGGGCGCATGGGCCGGGGAAAAGACCGCGATGGCGAATTTCATGGAAGGCTCGTGCAAATGAATGCGGCCATGATAAAGCAAAAAGCCCGCGCTGGTGGGCGCGGGCTTTTTGCTCAGGCGGGTGCGGCTCAGGCCTGTTCCTTGCCCTCGGGCAGGAACCAGTTGAGCAGCAGGGCGCAGATGCCGCCGGTGGCGACGCCCGACTCCAGCACGTTGCGCAGCGCTGCCGGCATGTGCGCGAGGAACTCCGGCACCTGGGCCACGCCCAGGCCCAGCGACAGCGACACGGCGATGATCAGCAGGGCGCGGCGGTCGAGGCGGGTGCTGGCGAGGATATTGATGCCCGAGGCCGCCACGGCGCCGAACATCACCATGGCCGCGCCACCGAGCACCGGCTCCGGCACCGCCTGGATCACCCCGGCGACGCTGGGGAACAGGCCCAGCAGGATCAGCATGGCGGCGATCCAGATGCCGATATGGCGGCTGGCGATGCCGGTCAGCTGAATCACGCCGTTGTTCTGGGCGAAGATCGAGCTGGGGAAGGTGTTGAACAGGCCGGCCAGCAGCGAGTTGGCGCCGTTGACCAGCACCCCGCCCTTGATCCGTTGCATCCACACCGGGCCTTCCACCGGCTGGCGCGAGACCTTGCTGGTGGCGGTCACGTCACCGATGGCTTCCAGCGAGGTGACCAGGTAGATCACCAGCATCGGGATGAACAGCGACCAGGAGAAACCCAGGCCGAATTGCAGTGGTGTCGGCACCTGGAACAATGCGGCCTGGTGCATGCCGGTGAAGTCCAGGCGGCCCAGGTAGCCGGCCAGGGCATAGCCCACGGCCAGGGCGATGACGATGGCGCAGCTGCGCATCCACACCACCGGAATGCGGTTGAGAATGACGATGATCGCCAGCACCACGCCCGACAGCAGCAGGTTCTCGCCATCGGCGAAGGTGCCGTTGGCCATGGCGCCGAAGCCGCCGCCCATGCTGATCAGGCCGACCTTGATCAGGGTCAGGCCGATCATCAGCACGACGATGCCGGTCACCAGCGGGGTGATCAGGCGCTTGACGAAGGGCAGGATGCGCGACACGCCCATTTCCACGAACGAGCCGGCGATGACCACGCCGAAGATCGCCGCCATCACGCTCTCGACCGGCGTGCCCTGCTTGACCATCAGCGCGCCGCCGGCGATCAGCGGGCCGACGAAGTTGAAGCTGGTGCCCTGGACGATCAGCAGCCCGGCGCCGAACGGCCCGAAGCGCTTGCACTGGACGAAGGTGGCGATACCCGAGATCACCAGCGACATCGACACGATCAGGTTGGTGTCACGCGCCGACACGCCCAGCGCCTGGCAGATCAGCAGGCCCGGCGTGACGATCGGCACGATGATCGCCAGCAGGTGCTGCAATGCCGCCAGCAGGCCGATCAGCAGGCGAGGCTTGTCCTCGAGGCCAAGGACCAGTTCATTGGCAGGCGCCGCCGCGCCTGGGCCGTGTTCGTGTGAACTCATGGGAAAATGCCGCCCCGGAAGAAAAAAGGAGCGCATTCTACGGGCAGAAAGGCCATAGGGGTAGAGGCAAGCACGATGGCCGCACAATCGCGGAGAAATGGGGGTAATAAGCTGACTTTTAAGTCAATCTTCGTCGGCTTTGCTACCGCTGTTCAGCAGGCACGAAAAAGCCCGCCGAAGCGGGCTTTTTGTGAGGCGCTGTCGACCGGCTCGATCAGTCGTCGCGGCCCATGATGCCGAACAGCTGCAGCAGGCTGACGAACAGGTTGTAGATCGACACGTACAGGCTGATGGTGGCCATGATGTAGTTGCGCTCGCCGCCATGGATGATGGCGCTGGTCTGGAACAGGATGCAGACCGACGAGAACAGTACGAAGCCAGCGCTGATCGCCAGTTGCAGGCCGCTGATCTGGAAGAAGAAGCTGGCCACCACGGCACCCAGCAGGACGAAGAAGCCAGCGGTGATGAAGCCGCTGAGGAAGCTCATGTCCTTGCGGGTGATCAGCACGTAGGCCGACAGGCCGCCGAACACCAGGGCGGTCATGGCGAAGGCCGAGCTGACCACTTCGGCGCCACCGGCCATGCCCAGGTAGCGGTTGAGGATCGGGCCGAGGATGAAGCCCATGAAGCCGGTGAGGGCGAAGGTGGACACCAGGCCCCAGGCCGAATCACGCAGCTTGTTGGTGAGGAAGAACAGGCCGTAGAAGCCGATCAGCACCACGAAGATGTTCGGGTAGCCGACACGCATCTGCTGGGCGACGAAGGCCATGATGCCGCTGAAGGCGAGGGTAAGGGCCAGCAGGCTGTACGTGTTGCGCAGGACCTTGCTGACCTCCTGCTGCTCGACCTGCTGGCCGTGTTGGACGGCGTAATCCTGTTCGCGCATGGCGCACTCCTTTGGGGTGAGACCGCGGTCCGGGACCGGCGGTAGTGGAACGTATGAGGCAGAGCATATCAGAGCTGTCGCAGGGCGCGACACAGAGAGTTTGACAGCTTGTTACATTACGGTATGATTGCCGCCGCAAAACAAGCTGGAAGCGTGGCCGAGTGGTTTAAGGCAACGGTCTTGAAAACCGTCGATGGGCAACTATCCTAGAGTTCGAATCTCTACGCTTCCGCCACATTCAAAGCCCTGATTTTTCAGGGCTTTTTGCGTTTTTGGGGCATAGTAAAACTACCCATGGGAACACCTTTGGGAATGGTGCCAGATACTTTGAATTAGGACGCGTCCTAATACTTTGCTCATTTGGTCGGCTTGGCGAGTGCCCCGACGCGTCGATAAACCCGCTCGGTTATGTCTCCTTTCGTATGGCCAAGCAGCAGGCTGGCATGGTCGACATCGGTGATTTCCGAGGCCGCCTTCGGGCGAATGTCGCGGAACTGGAATTGGCTGATCCGGCCCGCTAGCATCTGGTCTCCGGCTGCTACAGCTTCCTTCACTGCTTGCTCTCGGGCATCATCCCAGCGGTGTCGTAGCATTGCGGCTGTGACCCGTTTGCCCGCCTCGGTGAGAATCAAGTAAGGCGAGGTGTGAGCCTCGTTGCGTTTCAAGATCTTTGCGATCAGAACGCCCAGGCCGCTTGCCAATCCATCCGCCTCCAGCATGATCCGCAGCTTCTTGTGGGTCTTCTTCTGTTTGACGCCGAGGGCCTGGTCCTCGATGTCGTCCTTCCTCATCACCAGCACGTCCGCAGGACGCTGGCCCGTCAAATACGCTAGGTCCATGGCGACCTTCAGCTCTTCAACTGCTTTCGCATACACCGCACTCCAGACCGCGTCATTGGCGTAGAAGTCCCGCGGCGTCTCCTTGTTTTTACGCACGCCCTGGCAAGGGTTCTCCTTCGTGGTGAAGCCCCACTCTCGGGCCAGGTTGTAGACGTGGGACAGAAGCGCGATCTCCCGGTTTGCCCTCACGGGCGCTGATCTGGCATCCCTGTACTGTGCGACCAGGGCCGGCGTTATGGCTTCAATAGGCGCCGCGTCGAAGAAGGGGCGAAGCTGGCGGAGCTCTGCCAGGTTGTCCTTCTGCGTCCGTTCTGCCTTCTTGGGGATTACGTCTCGCTGGTACCTATCGAAGATCGCCTTCATCAGAAGCAGATCATGAGGCTTGTCTTTCGCTTCAAGCTCAGCCCATTTTAATCGTGCGATATTCAGGTCGGCGCCTAGGGCGATCTCCTTTCCCGATCTGTCGAGGTAGTAGTAACTGACCCAGATCTTGCCGCTTTTACGCTTGCGCTTTCGTTCGTACAGTCGGGGCGGGAGGTGGCGGTTCTCAGTCTTGCGCGGGCGCATGTCATCTCACTTTCGAAAAGTCTGGTGTCCAGGTGGTAGTCGGTGGCAGCGGGGGAGGAGCCAGGGTGACCACCTCCGGTGTTACGCCCAACTTCATCCGGGCGTACTGGCGCCCCACGAGAGGGCGGCCGCCGCGGCTCTCGACGAAGTGCCAGCAGCGATCATTGAGCCAGCGGCGCTGCCAGCCTCTGGCCTTGTAGCCGGTAAGGTCGGCCAGCTCTTCGTCCGAAAGGATCTCGGTTTCCATGATGGTCTCTTTGGATATGCAGCCCCGTTACCCGCACCAATCGGGGTAAAGGGGTATAGTGGGGAGCGAGTCGGCATTCGTCCGGCTCATCGAAGGGGTAAGAACATGTACGAATCCGCGACGCATCAGGCGCATTTGCACCTGAAGCAAAAGATTGAACAGTTCTTGTCCAAAGGCGGGGAAATTCAGAATGTCCCCTCAGGTGTCAGCGGCTTTAACCGAAGCTTACCTAAGGCCCACTGGGCCAAAGGGCAGTCAGTAAAATCGTGATCATGATGCTTAGAGCCGTCTTCAAAAGGCGGCTTTCTAGCGTGCAGTGAAAACTCGGGGCGAATAGCTCAACACCGCTTCAAGGAAGGCGATGAGCCACGACCAGTAAAGGATCATGCAGCTAGAACAGGCGCCGCCGGCAACTGTCAGTGCGATTTATTCGCGTGTTGCGGCGTATTGGTGGCATCCCGGCGCAAGGCCAGAAGGAGCATCACCGATGGATCGCGAACCTACCAATCGAGAAGTGGCAGCTGAGATTGGCATTACTGAAGCAGAAGTGGAGCGCTACCGTAGCGATACGTTCCGTCTCGATGATGGTTCCTGGTTGATTCACTTCGGCTTCTTGATGCCGAAGGAGCTTCGCCAAGGACTCACTGGGAGCTTCACCTTTATCCTGAAAGCCGATCGGAAATCGGGCGATTTTGAGACGTCCCGACTGGTGAGCCTGTGTGAGACCAACGTGACAGCAGTTGGAGGCAAAGGTAAGACAGTCAATGCATGGAACAGACTAGGTAAGGGCGGAGTCCACCGTAATGAGCCGTTGAAGCTGATAGCTCATCTATCCCACCAGTGAGGTGAGCTACATGCCAAGCGCAAAGGAAGGCCGTTATCAGGCCTATAAGCTATTAAGAGAGCTTGATGCTCAAATTGCCGCCACGATGAACCAGGTGGCCTACGGTCGAATGAGCGGGGTCGACTGGGAGAAGACGTGCAAAGCCCATCGAATTGCCTTTGATGAGTGGATTAAATTCGCTGACCTGCAGACCGGCGAAGAGAACGACTCAGCTCCGAACAACCCAGACGATATGTGACTAATCGACGGCTATCGGCACCGTACCTCGATATCTCGGGGTTAGGTGTCAAATCTGCCAGGAACTGCCAGTCTTTGGCCGCTGGTCGCATTTAAGCGAAACGGATATCTATCTCTCTGATTACCGCGCCTACTGAGGTATCAGAGGAGATCGATATGAGATGTCGCGGTGAGAAATTCCGGACGTGGGCAGACCCAGCGCTTCACCTCCGCCATCATGAGGAAACTCTTGATGACGGCAGGAGTATCGACGTGCAAGCCCGACTCTCGCGGACAGGCGAAACGCAGCTCTTCATCGGGGTGTACGCCAACAGCGGGGACCGAATCGTAGAGGAGACGTATAGCTCCAGGCCGAATGAAACGATGAGTCGGGCCTTGCTCTGGGGAGTGCTCCGGGCGAAGACGTTCGTGGCTGGCGGGTGGAGGTAGATCTGTTCACCGCATGCGAGCTTTCTGGAGGCACGGGAATGCCTCAAACGCTTGCGAGCTGGAGTTGGGATTCGCTCCCGGTCGCCAGGCCAGGATTCAGTTCTACACGCCGGCCTGCTAGTAGACCGGCGATCTGGGCATTGAGGTCAAGTTCCACGTCTCGCGATTTGCGGGCCTTTCCAATCGCCCTACCAGTCAAAAACTGCTCGATCAAGGCTTGGTCCTGCGCTTCTACTGCCATGAGATCGCGTCCAGAGGAATGCTGCCCGATGGCGTGATCTTCTTCACCGCGCGGCACCAACTCGTGGATCTTGTCGTATACAGCCGATACCCAGGCCAGTGCAAAATGATCCCCAGCAGTCTCTGGCGAGTAATCGCTGCGTTGTTTGCCTGCTCGAACCTGAGACACGTAGTCACGCCTGGCGATCATGAGTTTGGTCAGTAGCGCCTCATATGCATACATCGCGACTTGGGGAGCCGGATTCACACCCACATACAGCTCTCGTTCGATGACTCTACGTGTCGACGCGCACCACTGGCGTCGGGAGAATGACCTAACTCCGAAGGCGTCCCCAACAATCGAGCCTAAGTCTCGAGCCCAGGTTGGGCGGCGTTTGGCTCTTGAGCTGTCAGATTCGACCTCGCCGACGTCGCTGAGGCGAACATCTACCTCAGTGAGGCGGTACTCTCTCATCAGAGCCTGAGCCTGGCGCATAGCTGTGGCCGCCTCGGTTTCGTTCGAGCTTTTCGAAAGGGCCAGGCAGCGCTTGATCTTGCGGATGATCCGTTCGAGTTTGCTTTCGTCGTGCTGTTGTTCGGTCATGTCGTTGTCCTTGCGTGCAGGCGCCGCCCTCACCAGGTCGGCGTTATCGTTGAATAGGGGAAGGCGCTGGCGGGCAGCGCCAAGTGATATGCTTCGCCGCTTACCAAACAAGGAGAGTGGTAATGGGATGGAAGAGAAAGCTGGTAGCGCTGCAGCAGAGGTTCACCCGCCGGCAGCGTCTGGATGCGGGCGGCGCTGCTTTTTTGGTCGCCCAGGTAGGGTCTTTCTCGTACCCGAGCCAACACTGGCTTTATCTGCTGATCTTTGGCGTCATCGTTTTCTGCAGCGCCTGGTCACCTGAGGTATACCGGAAGGGCTGATACGCTGGCGGGCAGCGCCGAATTGGGCTATTTCTTCCCTCTCGGTCAATTCACTCAAGGAGCATGAGATGAAGCGATTACTGCTGGGGGCATTGCTGGTGGTGTCTGGTGCTGCCCAGGCTGGTATTCCACTGCTGAACGCGACATGCCCAGGAAACATCGAGGTGCACGCTGACAAGGGCGGCCCGATCTACATCAATGGCAAAGAAGGCAAGCTGAAGAAGTTCAACGAGAACTACTTCGAAGCCAAAGGCAGCGGGGTGACAATCTCGCTGTCGATCAACCCGGACGGCTCGCCGGATGTCTCGTATACCGGTAAGAACCGAGCCAACGGGGTATGCCAGGTAAAAGGGGCGGACTCCTAAAGCGCTGCCAGCAGCGCAGTAAAGTCAGTCGTAGGCTTCTTCGCTGTAGCGGATTTCGCCGACGTACACCTGCTCGTATTCCACCTTGGTGCCGCCCGTGTACAGGTTCAGCACCAGGGCCTCGGCGCCGTATGCGCTGCCGATAATCAGCGACTTCTTCATGTCTGTTTCGCCAACGCGAAGCGAGTAGCACTCACCCTTGCCGGTGAACGCCATCTGCACCTGGCAGGAGTACTTATCTACCCCCTCGTTAGCATCGGCATAGAGGTGCCAGTACTCGGAAGTGGACGAGTAGCCCGTGCCTTTCTCGATGATGAACGTCGGCGCCTCGCTATCGTCGCGGAGGTGGCTGTCTTCGAAGGCCCTGGTCAGCTGGTCGATCAGCTCCGAGAGCTTGATTCGAGCTGGCAGTGGTTCCAGCACCTTGGCGAGCTTTTCCGTGATGGTCTGGCGTAGCGCCTGTTCCTGGTAGTCGTTGATCATCGCGGAGACAGTCTTGAGCACCAGATCCCCGTAGCGGCCCAGGCCCGCAATCTTGGTAGGCATGGCGCCCGCCAGGCTCTCTTCCAGCAGCTTCTTGAACGGTGAGTTCCAGTTGAACTGCTCTTGGATCGCGCTGTTGACTGCGCTCTCCACGTTCTTGCTGATGATCGGCTGCAGCTTTTCCGGGCTCAGCGCGGCGGCTACTGATGCGGCTACGATTCCTTCGATGTTTATGTCGAGTTGCATGGGGTGTCTCCTGCGCGTGCGCCTCCCTCCGTAGTGGTGGCAGCATGTTGGCAATTTAGGTAGCCTCCACCTATTGCAGGCGGATAACTAGGATAGGTTATGCGGTTTGAATTCAAAGAAGGTGTAATGCTGGCTCTGCTACCAGTCATAGCCTTCTATATGGCCTGGATGTATGAAATTGGCTACGCTGATGAGCTTGGTATTTCGCGGGAGCTAATTGATGTAGATCTAAAGATGATGCTTCCTGCGCTGATGTTTGTTTTTTTGGCTTTCGTGCCATTATGCCTTTATGGATATCTTCTTTTTAACTTAGGGACAAATAGGAGGAGAGAGGTGCGATGGTGGGCAATCAAGTTGCTAATGCCTGCTCCGCTGCTTATCGGGGTGTACACAACTGGGTTTAGCAAGATTGCCACCTACATAGCTGTCGGGTTCACTGTGGGGCTCATGTTCATTTCACTATTGTCAGTGGCCTTTAAGGCAATTAAGGTGGGCTGGTCAAGCGCTATGGCGGCGGCGGCTGATGCCGAAGGAATCAGAGACATAGACGGTTCGCGTCCGTCATCACGTCCGGCAAAATTTTGGGATAAATTGGTTGCAGTATCGGTTATGTGTTTCGTGGTTCTGGTTTTTTCTTCAATGACTGTAGGTGTGGGGAAGGCCGCAGCTAGATTCAAAACTAGCTATTCGTCTTTTGAGATGGATGGAAAGGAGTATGTTATATTAGCTGGTTATGGCGATAGGTTTGTTTTGGGTGGGGTGAAGGACGGTCAATTTAATAAAGTAACTGCTGTAATACCAAAGAACTCGGAAAAGCTAATTAATGTTAAGCGTTCTAGTTACGAACGGTTTATGCCGCAGTAAGCGCGGCGGCGTCTGTTTGATCTTGGCGTGGGTTTCGTTCCGTACCGCCCTTGAGCGCAGAAGCAAGATTTTTAGCAAGGCGATTTTGTACTCCAAGGTTTGAGGCATTTTTGCTTGCATTAGATTTTCTCGGGACACTTCAGGCGTGGTGCTCGAAGGCCTCGGCCTTACGAACGATTCGAATCTGGGCTGTGCGCCGCTCTGGCGCCCTGCGGTCGCGGCGCAGTGGATCGCTGTCATCAATGACCGCATGCATCGCGATCAGGCCGGCGAGGGCGATGCATAGCGGGCTGATGATCTGCCTCCGCATGGCTTCGGCCACCGCAGCGGCCCGTCGGGCCACGCCGAGCTTGAACATCGCGTTTTCAATGCGGTTGGCGACTGTGCCTGGGGTGATCTGCATCTGCTGGGCAATCTGTTTCGCGGTCATGCCCTGGGCGACGCCGAGCAGCGCCTCCAGCTCGCGTGGAGCCAACCCTTTGCCAAGATGGCCTGTCCATGTGCCGCAGGTGATCGTTTCCATGAGTTATCTCGGTAGAGCGCCTTCCAGGGCTTTACGCAGCTCAAGGACTAGCGCGGTCGGCAGAGTGAGATGCCCGCTGTCTTCGTCAATGGAGTCCAGCGATGCAATCAAATTGCATGAAGCGGTGTGCACGGCGACGAGCCTAGGCTTAGGGATCGTCGGGCCTTTCATCGTGCCCGCCGTGACCTTCTTCTTTCCTTTGGCCTGAGCTTTTTCCAGTTCAGCGCCTAGTACCTTCCCGGCACCGTCTCCGTGCTCGCGGACAACCTGGGCGGCTGTGGTCGCCGATACATGTCCGGCTGCTACTAGGTTCTGCACGTCGGTGTTTGCATTGCCCACGGTGAGCACCTGCTCGACATGCTGTCGTGTCTTACCGACTTTCTTGGCGATCTGGTCGGGCGTCCATCCGAAGGCTCGCAATCGCTTGTAGCCCTCGGCCAGCTCAAGAGGGGAAAGCTTTTCGTTTTCTTGGCTGGTGATGATTCGTGCGACTCGATCTGCATCGCTGCCTTCGAAGGCGGTGACCGCAATCCAAGCCTCAGGAGGTTGCGTAGGATCTTTGCTCGGCGTGCGAGGTAACCGCCCGGCGTTGTCGAGCTTGAGGAGTGAGCGACGGCGCCGATGGCCATCGACTACCCATACGCCACCTTCTGCGCGAGGTCGCACCTCAAGTGGAGGGATCTGGCCGCCCCCGGCGATGAACTCTGCAAGGGCGTCGATACTTGCTTCGAGCGCATCGCCCTCAGTGCGCAAGTTAAAGCCGGGTTCCTCATGGAGATCTTCCAGCTTCACCTTCATGGCGTCTGCGCGGCGCACATCGCCATCCTTGATCATTTGCTTGAATGACTTTGTCATTGCAATTCACTTCCGTTGGGGCTGCATTGGAGAGCCGTTCCCGCCTGTCTCCCTGAACATGTTGATGTAGGGTCGGGAAGGGCTCTCCGATGCAGCCTGGTGCTGGGGAAGACCAGGTGATCGGGCAGTTAACGTCAGGCGGACGTGGTACTGGATGCTCAGTTGGATTTCAGGTGCCAGCCACTACGAGCGAAGGCAGATCTACCAGACAGTTTTCGGCACTGGATCGAGCTACCGTCGTCGAAAGTGAACTGCGTGGCGTGGTCCAGGATCTCGCGGCGGAGTGCGGCGGCTTTGATTTCCTCGCCAGTTGCGTTCAGGAGCTGTTCGGCCTTGGTCATCGTCTTGCTCTCAGGACGGTTGATTTCCCGTCTGGCCCTGTTTCCAAGGCCAGCCGGTGAAATCTGTTTTTGCTCCAGCCGCGGTGCTCACCCGCTGGAAAACTGCATTGGCGCTTTACGCTGCACGCCCAGGGCAGTTGCCACCCCTCTGAACAGTTGAGGCCTGTTCATCGCTGCCTTCGTTGCTGGCCGGTGTCGATCCGGCGAAGGCAAATATCACGTATTGTGTTAATTGGTGTCAACACGAAACGTGATTATTTTTCAGTCGAGCAACAAAAAGCCCGGCATTTAGCCGGGCTTGGTTGGCGAAAGGAGTGCTACCAGAGGACCGAGGACCAGAAGACTTTCCCTAGAATGACGATCTCTTTAGCGACCATCTCTTCTGCGCTGTATTCCTCGTCAGGATGCTCATCACGGTTGAAGCTGCGCATCCTGATCCCACCCCCAGGCAAGCGGTATAGGGTTTTCACCCGCAGCTGGCCGCCATGGTTGATTGCGTACATCTTGCCATCGATTACGGTAGTGGCACCCTGATCAACGCCGACTGTACTTCCATCGGGTAGCACGGGCTCCATGCTATTGCCGCCAACGGTCACACAAACTGCTTCGCTCGGTTGCACGTTCTGTCGGCGAAGGGTGATTTTGCCGAACCGCAATTTGCGCGTATGTGATTGCTCAACAACCGTGCGGCCTCGGCCTGCTGAAAGCTCGACCTCTTTCAGGTAGGGCACGTATACCTCATCTCCATCCAATGGCGTTTCGTCATCCCACACATCAAATGGGCCAATCATCGTCGCGTTTGATTCGACAGCCTCAGCGCCCGCTTCCGGGGCGCTCGGTTTGTAATCCAAGATGATTTCCGACTCATCCACACCAATCGCATTTGCGATTAGGCGCAGATCCGCGAGAGATGGCTCCCGCGTATCAGTTTCGTAGTTGCCCACCCGTGATTGGGATTTCCAGCCGCAGGCAGTCGCCAGCGCGGCCTGGGAGAGCCCGGCAGCCTTGCGGTGGCGTTTGATGCGTTGTCCGAGGGTCTCTTTCATAGCCGTGATTGTAATCACGTTACGAAATAGCTCGCTTTCACTCTTCGTGATTGAAAATAACACGTTACGTGTTTATCCTGGGGCCCAGGCAAGAGGAACCCCTATGAACCACGTTCGACAGATCCGAAAGGGGGCGGGTATCAGTCAGGCCAGTCTCCGGCGAAAGCTCGATTGGAACCAATCACGGCTCGCCAATTATGAGGCGGGGCGGAGGGCCCCAGGGCTGGAAGAGGCAAGACAGATCGTCTCGGCCCTAAATCAACTTGGAGCGACTTGCGCCCTGGATGATGTTTTCCCTGTTTCAGCCGGAGGTCTGACGCCAAGTGGTGCAGATTCTGATCTAGCCAGCCTTGTGCGAGTAGATGGCCAAAACACCTGCTAATTCATCCAGTACCCAAATCGCGGGCATAAAAAAACCGGGTGGCAGCCCGGCTTTCTCAACTTCTGAATCGGGATCAATTATGCATTTCTCCAATGCTGCGCGCAATGCTGCGCCTGTCGCTCTATGTCCATCGCAACGGTGGCAAGCGTGAGCGTACAAGCTATGACCTGGGCACTCGCCATTCCCAAAGCTGCACTCGAGAATCCTGCAGCCCGTCATGTCCTGCTCTGCCTCGCCAACTACGCAGGCAGCGATGGAAGAGGGGCATTCCCTTCTGCCGGGACTCTCTCTGACGACACCGGCCTTTCTGAGCGAACAGTACGGCTGAAGCTAGATGAGCTCGCCCAGGCCGGTTGGATCGCTGAGGGTAACCAGGCAATTGCTGCTGCCCATATCGATCGCCGTGACCGTCGCCCTGTCGTTTACGACCTGTTGATTAAGCGGGGTGCATCTGTTGCACCCCGTCCTGAACGGGGTGCAGGAAACCGCACGGGGTGCAGCTCACAGCAGAACGGGGTGCAGCAAAACGCAGAACGGGGTGCAGCAGCTGCACCCAATCCGTCATTGAACCAATCTACTCTCTCTCTGCGCGAGCCATTCGCAATGTCCCTCGACTGGGAACCGAATCCGGAATTGCTGAAGGCCTACGCCCGTCGGGCAGGTCTGACCCTGGATCAGTTCAACGCGGTTGCCATATCCGGCTTTGTGCTCCACCACGATGCCAAGGGCGTGGCCCAAACCGAAAAGCAGTGGCTGGCCGCTCTGGTCAGCTGGGTCAAATCCGATCTCGCCCGTGCTGCTCGCTCGCCCGTTGTTCGTACCGGTGGATCGCAGCGCTCCAGCTTTGATGACGATGACACATCGTGGATCGGGGAAGGGGGCGGCCAATGAATCAGGTTGCAACCGTGGCCCATGGCTTGTGGGCAAAGGTCCAGACTGGCCAATACGTGCCCTCGGATTACTCGCTGCCTGCCGACGTGAAGGCCGAGCTCAATCGCAAAACTGCGGGGGTGATCAACGACCTGTTCCGTGATCTGCGCACGATCTGCAGCGCCTGGAAGCAGGCATGGCCGGATGAGGCGACGTACAAGGCGGCCAAGCAGCAGTGGCTAACTGCATTTCTCGAGGCTGGCATCAACACCCCGGAGCAACTGCAGTTCGGTTTGATGCGCTGCCGGCAATCCGGCCGCGAGTTCATCCCGGCACCCGGGAAGTTCATCGAGTGGTGCCAGCCTTCGCCGGAAATGCTGGGTCTTCCCCCGCTGGCTACTGCCTTCCGTGAGGCGTGCCGTAACGCGCATCCCGCCATGGCAGGGAAGGGCAAGTGGACCCATGACGCGGTCTGGCATGCCGCCAAGGAAAGTGGTTTCGAGAACCTGAACAAGCTGGCTACCGATGTGAGCGCCAAGCTGTTCGAGCGCAACTACACGATTGCCGTTCGGCGCCTGGTCGCAGGTGAGCCGCTCCAGAGAATGCCGCTAGCTCTCCCTGCGGAGGTGCCAGGCCAGCGCACGCCCAAAGTGGGGAATGAAGCCCTGGCGGCGATCCGATCCAGGATGCTCGTCCGATGATCGAGCTTCCCGCACCTGACCTCACCGAATACCGATACGCGCTGTACTGCCGCTCCGATCTGTTCGGGCTCTCCAGTACCTCGCATCCACCCATTGCGCTCTATCGCGACGAAGCTTCGGCCGTCGCGCATGGCCAACTCATGTGGCCGAGCGCTTACACCGTCATTGACCTTCATGGAGAAGACAGCCCATGCGGCAATCGAAGCTGACCAAGGCCGCACGCGGCCGGGAGTGCCAAGTGCGCATTCCCGGGGTGTGCAATGGCAACCCAGAAACCACCGTGCTTGCTCATTACCGCATGGCGGGCACTTGCGGCGCCGGCATGAAACCACACGACATGCAGGGCGCTTGGGCGTGCAGCGCCTGCCATGACGCCTGTGACAATCGTAGTCGAGTAGTCGACCGTGACATTGCGCGGCAGTACCACGCCGAGGGCGTCATGCGCACCCAGGCCGCGTTGCTCAACGAAGGGGTGCTGATTGCATGACGTCGGTTATCGCATTTTCTGACGCAGAGCTACGCCGCCGGGGGGACGACCTGTCCGCCGTGCTGCTACGCGACCCACGCTATCCAGGCTTGCGCTTCCGCTTCACCGAGGCCCGCCCGCGTGGCACCTGGTACTTGGTGGTGCGCAAGCGCTGGCACCGCATCGGCGCCTATCCCGACCAGTCCACCAAGGTGGTGCTGGCCGCACTGCCGGAGATCCGCCAGCGGCTGGCCGCCGATAACGTCGCCACGGTGTCGGGCTGGGAGCAGGTGGGCGAGCTGCTGGCCTGGTTCGCCGATCGCTTGGAGCGTAACCGCAGCCTGTCGGCCAAGCGCAAAGCCACGGCCAAGTCGGCGATCAGCCGCCACCTGATTCCGCGCCTGGGCGGCATGGCCCTGGCCGATGTGAGTCGCAGCGCGCTGGATCGCGATCTGGTGTGGCCGCTGCAGGAGCAGCTGTCGCTTGAGTACGTGCGCCTGGTGTTCGGCCTGTTGGCCGATGCGTTCAAGAAGGCCCAGGCCCTGGGCATGGTTGCGACCAACCCCATGGCGGGGATGCGCTTCGGCGATTTCACCAAGGCGCGGATCAAGCCCAAGGCGGCCCGCCTGCGTGCGGAACAGATCGAACACCTGCTGACCCTGCTGGTCGAGGTCAACGCCCAGGCACCCACCGACGCCATGTTGGCCCTGCTGATGCTGTGTCACGGCAACCGTGTCGGCGAGACCCGCATGGCGCAGTGGGCGCACATCAGCTTGGCCACCCGCCGCTGGTACCTGCCGGCCGAGCACACCAAGACCCGGGTGGAGCACTCGCTGCCGCTGACCGACCAGGTGTGCGCGCTGCTGACCCAGTACCGCGAGTTCCAGCAGGCCCAGGGCTACACCGGGCGCTTCCTGTTCCCGGGCCGGTCAGGGCGCTGCCTGAGCGAGAAGCAGGCCGCCGCGGTGTTCACCCGCCTGGGGCAAGGCGAGTGGACCAGTCACGACCTGCGCAAGCTGGCCAGGGGCTGCTGGGCGGACCTGGGCATCGACTTCCTGATCGGTGAGCTGCTGATCAACCACGCCATGGGCCACAACGTTCAGGTGTACATCCAGACCACCGCCGAGGAGCGCAAGCGCGACGCCCTGGAACAGTGGCATGCGTTTCTCGACAGCAAGGGTTTCGAGCGCATCCACGGGAAGAAGGAGGGTAGAAACGCAGATTCGGGTAATGGCCCACAGGCCGCGCAGCGCGAGGGCTGCAACGGGATTCAGGAAACAACCATAGGCGAGGATTCGAAATGATGAAAAAGAGCCACGGCCCGGCCCTCACGAGGTCGGTGATCGACCTGGCTCAGTGCCCTTTGTGCCGTGGGAGAGCGGTCATCAAGGGCGTGTTTTACGAACTGCCATGCGACCACTGTAATGCCTCTGGGTGGTTGGCGGCTGCAACTGGTGAGGCCCTGGCCCTGGATGAACTGGTGACTCAGCTCAGCATGAGGCTGCAGGTCGCGACACGGCAGATTGAGCAATTGAGGGCGGCTCGGGTATTCGGGCCGGCGGAGCAATATCAGGAAGGCAACCGGCTTGGCGCTGGTGGCGTTAACTACACAGGGGATTGAGGCATGATGATTCGAAAACCGGCAGGGCGACCGCTGGGTGACACTGAGTATCTTCTGGAGCAATGGGGATGGTGGAGGATTGATAGCGCGGGGGTCCCGGCATGTGTGTCTCCTTCGCTTGCATTAATGCGTCTCGCACACCCTGCAGTGTCGACAAGCAAGAGCTACTGTATTAGCGATGATTGGGCGCTCGCTATTGACAACGCTATCGCAAAACTCACGAAGCGTGACCAGCAAATGGGGGATGTGATCTGGCTGTATTTCGGTGCTAAGTGGCCAATGTTACGGGTAGGTCGGAACTACGGAATCAGCGAAGGCAAGGCTAGAGAGTTGGTCCGTGCTGGAGTTGCCTGGATCGACTGCTGTATAGAAAATATGCGTCCGGCAGCTTAGTGGATAGGCTAGAATGATAAATTTAGCCAAGGAGTCAGATGTAGGATGAGCCAGAAAAAACGGCATCATTTCATTCCCAAGGCGTATTTGAATTCATTCTGCAATGAGCATGGGCGCGTTCTCGTGTACCGAAAGGATGGTGATGGAAAACCACTCCCAGTGGTTCCGGATGCAACACAATTCCAAAGATATTACTATTCCCAACCCAAGCCAGAAGGCGGCATGGATAACAACCGTTTAGAAGACTTCTTCTGCGGGTTTGAAGGCGGCTGGCCTCCTTTGGTAAAACGGCTTAAGTCTCGGGAGAATGTTAACGACAATCTTGAAGCGCTTTTTAACTTCATGGCGCTCCAGCGTGCACGAGTTCCAGCTTGTCGCGATGCAATGGAGTCGTTAATGGCTGAGTCGGTAAGAGGCGTTGCTCTAAAGTTACAGCGTGATGGTAAACTTCCACCGGCTCCCGAAGGTCATAAGGACCTATTAGAGAAGGTCGATATATCAATCGACCCTCATCAAAGCATTCACGCAATGGTGGAAATCATCAAGGGCATTGCTCCTGTTATTGATAGCGTCGGGTGGATATTGCTTCATAATAAGACTGGGTTGCCGTTCCTTACCAGCGATAACCCAGTCGCCTGGTATGACTCTTCTTTGCCTTTTGGAGAGCAGAAGCCATATAGGATTAAGCTGGGTGGTCCAACGGTGGTTCAATTTCCTATCAGTCCGGATATGTTGTTGCTGGGGGCGTCGGAGTATCGGGATAACTTTGTACGCAATGGCTTGGCGCACGCAGATACGACAGATGAGAAATGGATTGAGTATATCAATGCCCAGACATGTCGCTTTGGCTACGAGGCAGTTATATCTAATTCGGACTCTCAAGAAGATCTCATAGCAGAATTTGAAGATATTTCGCCTGTTCACCGAGCTAGCAAATTGTCGTTTCGTAGTGGGGATCTTCTTATTCACGAACTAGAATTTGATGTCCGTACCAAGAAGCCAAAGTGGACCAAGACGACCCCGTAGTGAAAAAAGGCTTTTCCGCACGGAATGAGTCTGTTTTTATAGCAGCGTGTGGTGCTGTGAACGCAGCGCGACGCCCCTTCGGAAACCCGGCCATCGAGCTGGGTTTTTTTATGCCATCTCCAAAGCCTTGCCATCGAGCGGGTTTTGTTCCCGATCCTATGGCTAACTCGTTGGCATCAGCCAGATGCGAGCCCATGGAGGTCGGAGTTGATTGAGGAATGCACATGAATACTGAGCATCAGGCGTTAGCCGATGTTCCTCTTTGGCTTTTAGTGCTTCTAAGCATGGCCGGGTTGTCAGGTGAAATGCTGCGAGCATCGGGAACTGAGTTGGGCCTGCGTCAGATTCTCCAGAGAGTTGCGTTGCGTTTTCTGGCATCAGGCCTGCTCGGAATGGCGACACTGCTACTCGCAATGGCGGTCTGGAGCAATCTCTATCTGGCCGCCGGTCTTGGGATCGTGATTGCCGTTATTGGTGCAGATGTAGCAGGCGGGTTGTACACACAATTTCTAGCCAAACGTGCCGGCCTACTGTCGAAGGAGTGAAGTGTGCCACCGAAGGCAAAGCGACCTTGTCGGTCGCCGATGTGCCCACGTAAGACTCAGGCCGATAGCGGTTACTGCGAAAGTCATGCGTACCTCGCTAGCGGTTGGAACACCCCTTCAAGAGGCACTGCTGAGCAGCGTGGCTATGACTGGGCATGGCGCAAGCTTGCCAAGGCAGTACTCAAACGTGATCGTTATCTGTGCCAGTGCCCTGTCTGCAATGGTCGCCGCCTGCCAGCGACAGAGGTTGATCACCGTATACCGAAGTTTGAAGGGGGAACGAATGACCCATCCAACCTGTTTGCCATCAATGAAAACTGCCACAAGTTCAAAACGGCGGCAGAGTCGGCACGGGCGCGGTCAGGCCGTCCGACTGGCGCGTGAGGCTATGCGTTTGCGCGAAAAAGCGATCAAGCGCAGTCGAAGTGCCGAACTGATCCGCCATGGTGACTGGCACCTGGATCGAGCGCTGTATTCCTGGAAAAACATTCATAAGCTTGGAATTCCAGAGCTGATTTCGCGTGTTCTGCATGAGTTAGTGGCAGCAATTGATGCATACATGCATGCCGCAGACGGAGTGCCAGAGCGTCCGTTTGTACATCTGGCTGCCTTAATCGATGGCGAGAGTCTGCGGGCAAAATTAGCGAAAAGTGGTCAAAAAACGGCCAAATGAGGGGGCGGGACAAAATCTCTACAGCTTTCGTCTCTCTCCACCGATCGCCCAGCCTTTTTCACACACCCGCGAAATTAAAAAAAATCGCATTCCAGAAAATCGGGAGGCCTAAACGATGGGGCGACCCGCGAAACCTACCGCCCTCAAGCTGCTGCAGGGCAATCCCGGCAAGCGAAAACTCAAGAAGGACGGCCCCGCGCCGGCGCCGCTGGCGGAAACCCCAGACGCCCCGGAGTGGCTTGGGGAATGGGCCGTTGAAATGTGGGGCGCCATTGCACCGTGGTTGACCCAAACCGGGATCATGACCCGCACCGACACGCACAACTTGGCGGTCTTCTGCGCCGCCTATGAGCGGTGGCGGCTGGCTGAGGCAGAAGTGGCCAGCAATGGCATCACCGTCGTGGACGCCAAGGGCGTGCTCAAGAAAAACCCCGCCTGCACCGTGATCAATGAGGCGCTGCGTCAGCTGGCCAGCTTCGGGGCAGCCCTCGGGCTGGACCCGGCCAGCCGTGCGCGCCTGATGGGCAGCGGCGGGCCGGAGAAACCAGAAAACCCGTTCATCGTGCTCAAGGGAGGGCGGGCCTCGAAGTGAGTTAGGACATGGCCAGCTACCCGAACGTAAACGCGGCGAACAAGTACGCCCGTGACGTGGTGGCCGGCAAGATCGCAGCATGCAAGTACGTGCGCCGGGCCTGTCAGCTCCATCTGGAGGACCTGGCCAAATCGAAGAAGCGTAATTTTCGCTGGACCTTCGACCGCGACACTGCCGAGCAGGTGGCGGTGTTCATCCAGCTGCTGCCGCACGCCAAGGGCAAATGGGCGGCGCTGCGCGAGCTGATCAAGCTTGAGCCGTGGCAACTGTTTATCTTCTGCAGCATCTTCGGTTGGGTCGATAAGAAGACCCGCCGCCGGCGGTACCGCGAGGTTTACATCGAGGTGCCGCGCAAGAACGGCAAGAGCGTGCTGGCCGCTGGTGTCGGCCTGTACATGCTGGTCATGGACGGGGAGTTCGGCGCCGAGGTGTATTGCGGTGCGACCACCGAGCGGCAGGCCTGGGAGGTGTTCAAGCCGGCGCGGCAGATGGTGCGACGCACCCCCGAACTGGTCGAGGCCTTCGGTATCCAGGTCGCGGCAAAGAACCTGTCGGTGATCGGTGACGAAAGCAAGTTCGAACCGCTGATCGGCGACCCCGGCGACGGCCAGTCGCCGAGCTGTGCCATCGTGGACGAGTTCCACGAACACACCTCGGCCGCGCTCTATGAAACCATGCTGACCGGCATGGGCGCCCGTGATCAGCCGATGATGTTCGCCATCACCACGGCGGGCTACAACATCGCCGGGCCGTGCTACCTGCAGCGCGCCCAGGTGATCGACAAGCTGGAAGGGACGGTGCCGAACGATGAGTTGTTCGGGATCATCTACACGATTGACGAGGACGACGACTGGAAAGACCCGGCGGTCCTGCGCAAGGCCAACCCCAACTATGGCGTCTCGGTCGGGGCGGAGTACCTGCTGAAACGCCAGGCTGATGCGACGCGTTACCCGTCACGGCAAAACGCGTTCAAGACCAAGCACCTCAACATCTGGGTAAGCGCCAAGGAAGCCTGGCTGAACATGGCCGACTGGGAGGCGTGCGGCGACCCTACGCTGACCCTGGATCAGTTCTTGGGGCAACGCTGCTGGATTGGCATTGACCTGGCCAGCAAATCGGATATCTGCGCGGTGTCGCTGGTGTTCCTGGACAAGGTGGAGCTGGTCCCGGGGAGCGGCAAGTGGGTCAACCGCTGGACCATCTTCTGCAAGTCGTTCTTGCCCGAAGGCGCGATAGAGCGGGGCGGCCCCAACAAGGCCGCTTACGAGGCTTGGGCCAACGCCGGCCTGCTGGAAGTCTGCGACGGCGAGGAAATGGACTTCGACCTGGTGCGCGACATGGTGGGCGAATTCGCTGGCATGTTCGATGTGCAGGAAGTGGCCTACGACAAATGGCGCGCCACCCAGCTGGCCCACCAGCTACAGAAGGACGGCGCCGATGTAGTCGAAATGGGCGGCGGCGTGGCCAGCATGAACCTGCCCATGCGTGAGCTGGAAGCGGCGCTGCTGTCCGGTCGCGTGCGCCACTCCAGCGACCCGGTATTGGCCTGGCAGGCCGGAAACGTCGTGGTGCGTCCGTTCAAAGGCTGCATCACGCCGATGAAGGCCGACGAAGGCAAGACTGACATGCGCAAAATCGACGGCATTGTCGCCGCGCTGATGGCGATGAACCGCGCCATGGTCAGCGAATTTGAGCCGGAAGGGCTGTTGGCCAGCCTGACCGAAGACGACCTATTAGCTATGTGAGCCCCTACGATGAAATGGCTTCCTGAATCTATCGGGACGGCAGGCTTTTGCCTGTTCGTCGCGGGCCTCTACGTCCAGTTTGGGGCGGGTGTGGCCCTGATGGTCGGTGGCGGCCTGCTGGTGGCCGGCGCCGCCAAGGCGGTGTGGCGATGATCCTGGGCGCGATGTTCGAGCAGCGCAGCAGCTTGGAAGTGCCCAGCACGCCGATGAACAGCAAGGAGCTGACCGAATACCTGTTCGAAGGGCAGGGCATCAGCGTCAGCCCGGCTTCGGCCATGCGTCTGACGGCGGTGTATGCCTGCATCTACGTGCTGTCCAGCTCCATGGCCCAGTTGCCGCTGAGCGTGCTGCGCAAGGTCAACGGGCGGATCGAGGTGGCCACCGACCATCCGGCCCATTACCTGCTGCACGATGAGCCTAACACCTGGCAGACCTCCTACCGCTGGCGGGAAACCAAGCAAGCCCATGTGCTCGGCTGGGGCAACGGCTACACGCGCACGGTGCGCAGTCGCCGCGGTGAATTGTTGTCGCTGGAAATGCACGAGCCGCAACACACCGATCTGGTGAAGAACGGCAATCGCTGGGTGTATTCGACCCAGGATGAGGACGGCGCGCCGCTAGCGGTGTCACCCGAGGACATGATTCACCTGCGCGCCATCGGCTCGCACCGGCGCATGGGGATCAGCCCCATCCGGCAGAACGCCGACACCATCGGCCTAGGCATGGCCACGGTGCGCTATGGCAAGGAGTTTTTCGAAGGTGGCGGCCGCCCGACTGGACTGGTCACCGTCAAGGACGGGAAGCTGGATAACACCAGCTGGGAGCGCCTGAAAACGGTCTGGCGCGCCGCCGTGGAACGGCTCAAACGTTCGGACAACAAGACGCTGTTGTTGCCCGCCGACCTCGATTACAAGGCGCTGACCATCGCGCCCGAGGATGCGCAGTTTCTCGAGACTCGCAAGCTGACCCGCAGCGAGATTGCCAGCATCTTCAACGTGCCGGCGCACATGATCAACGACCTGGAAAAGGCCACGTTTTCCAACATCAGCGAACAGGCCATCCAGTTCGTGCGCCATACGGTCATGCCGTGGGTGAAGAACTGGGAGGAAGAAGTAAACCGCCGCGTCTTCACCCGCGCCGAGCGCATGGCCGGCTACTACGTCAAGTTCAATCTGGCCGGCCTGTTGCGCGGCACCCCGAAAGAGCGCGCCGAGTTCTACCGCATCGCCATTCAGGATGGCTGGATGAGCCGCAACGAAGTGCGCGTGCTGGAAGACCTCAATCAGCTGGAAGGCCTCGACTCGATGCTGCTCAACGTCAACACGCAGCTGCTCGGCGCCGACGGCAAGCCGTTACCCGTAACGAAGCAGGAATAACCCATGAGTGAATTCGAACAACGCATGCTGCAGGCGCAGCATTGCGAGCTTCGTGCTGTCCAGCCGGATGAGCAGGGCAGCGCGCCGAAGATCGCCGGCTATGCCGCTGTCTTCAACCAGCGTAGCGACCTGTTGGGCGGCACCTTCGTGGAGATCATCGCCCCGGGCGCGTTTGACGACGTGCTGAACCAGGACACCCGAGCGCTGTTCAACCACGACCCGACCTACCTGCTGGGCCGCACGGCCAGCGGCACGCTGCGCCTGACCGTGGATGAACGCGGCCTGGCCTACGAAATCGATACGCCCAATACGCAGACCATCCGCGACCTGGTGGTCGAGCCGCTGCGCCGTGGCGACATGAGCGGCAGCAGCTTCGCCATGCGCGTGGCCAAGGGTGGCGACACCTGGCACGAGGAGAAAGACGGTCTGATCGTGCGCACGATCTTCAAGATCGCCGAGCTGCGCGACGTAGGGCCGGTGGCGTTCCCGGCTTACCCCGACTCCAGCGCTGCCCAGCGCTCCCTGACTGCCTGGAAGCAGGCGCAAACCGAAGGCGACGAAGCCCGCGCACATTTTGAGCGCGAGGCCCGCGAGCGCCTGCTTGACCTAACTGAACTGTGATCCCAAGGGGGAGCTATGACCCTGCAACAAATGAAAGAAGCCTATAACAAGCTGTCGGCCGAAATGCGCTCGCTGCATGACACCACCCCGGACGACGGTTGGACCGGCGAAGTCCGCGCCAAGTGGGAAGGCATGAAAGCCGACCTCAAGGGGCTGCGCGAGAAGATCGAGCGTGAAGAAGAGCTGCGCGCCCAGGATCAGAGCTTTGTCGAAGGTCTGGACCGTGAGCGTCCGGCCGGCGCGCCGAAGAACGAGGCGGAAGCTGAGCAGCGCAGCGCCTGGGATAACTGGGTACGTCGCGGCCTGGAGTATCTGACCCCCGAGCAGCGTTCCGTGGTTCTGGAAATGCGTGCTCAAGGCACCAATCCGAACGAGGCAGGCGGTTTCACCGTACCGACCACCCTGCAGGCCAAGGTGATCGAATCGCTGGTGACCTACGGCGGTATTGCTTCGGTGTGCCAGCTGCTGCAGACCGACAACGGCGCGCCTATCGCCTGGGCCACCAGCAACGGCGGCGAGGAAGAAGGCGAGCTGATCGGCGAGAACAAGCCCGCCGGCGAAAAGGATGTCGAGTTCGGGATGGGCACCATGGGGTCGCACACCATCAGCTCGAAGATCATCCGCGTCTCTGAACAGCTGCTGCAGGACTCGGGCATTGACATGGAAGGCTACCTGGCCGGCCGTATCGGTAAGCGCGTGTCGCGTACCCGTAACCGCCTGATCGTCCAGGGCACCGGTACCGGCGAAACCGCCGATGCGCCGGCGCAGCCGAAGGGCCTGGAATACTCGACCCCTCAAGGTGCCATGACGGCCAAGGCCACCGCCTTTACCTGGCAGGAGGTCAACAGCCTGATTCACTCCATTGACCCGGCGTATCGTGCGGCCGCCAAGTTCCGCTTGGCGTTCAACGACAAGACGCTGCAGGCGATGGAAGAAATGGTGGACGCCAACAACCGTCCGCTGTGGCTGCCCGGCATCGACAGCGACCGTCCGGCCACCATCCTCAAGCATCAGTACGTGATCGATCAGGCCATCGCCGATATCGGCGCCGGCAAGAAATTCATGTATGCCGGCGACTTCAACGAACTGGTGCTGCGCGCGGTCCGCAGCCTGACCCTCAAGCGCCTGGTGGAGCGTTACGCCGAGTACGGCCAGGTCGGCTTCCTGGCGTTCGTGCGCTTCGGCCTGGTGCTGCAGGACACGGCCGCCATCAAGCACCTGGTGGGCAAGACCGCCTGAGGGGTGCCCATGCTGACGCTTGAGCAGATCAAGAGCCATTGCAAGCTGGAGCTGGACGAAACCGAGGAAGACACGCTGCTGCAGGCCTACGCCCGCGCAGCGCGTCGCCAGGTCGAGAAGGACAGCGGCCGGCGGTTGTACTGGGTCACGCTGCCGGCCGACGCGCCGGCAGACGCGACCGGCGATGAAGCCTACCTACGTGGGCTGTTGCCGCTCGATGCTTCGGAGAACGCGTTACCCGTAACGGACGACGTGGCGCTGGCCATGCTGCTGTTGGTCGCCCACTGGCACCGCAACCGCGAGCCGGTCACCGAGTCGACCAGCAACGGCACCAAGGCGCTGCCGCTGGCCTATGACGCCCTGGTGCAGCCTTACCGCTGGTTCACGCTGTGAGGGAGCCGGAAGCGGGCGAACTGCGCACCCGGGCGGTGGTGCGCATCCGCAGCGACACGCCAAAAGGCTCTGCAGGCCTTGAGTCAAATTTCGAGCCGGTAGCCAAACGCTGGTGCAAGATCGAGCCGTTAGGCACGGCCACCTACACCGGGTCGGTGCAGACCGGCACGACTATCACGCATCGGATCTATTGCCGGTTCGTGCGTGACCTGGACACGCGGCATGAACTGGTCGCCGGCGGCCGGGTGTTCCGCGTCAAGCGGGCTACCGGTATGCGCGGGCGGCAGGTGTGGTCGGTGATCGAGGTCGAGGAGCTGCAGGCGGCGAATGCGCCGGCGGGAGGTGGCCGTGGCCAACTCCGTTTCGATTGACGGCTATCTGCATGTCGAGGGCTTCGACAAGTTCGACCAAGAGGCCTTCAACAAGCGAAAGATCCGCGCCGGCATGCGCAAGGTTGGCCAACTGATTACCGGCCGGGCGCAGATGAATCTGGCGCTCGGCGGTGGCCAGGACGGCTACCCAGTCAACAGGAGTGGGGCCACTACCGACTCCATCGGCTACAAGGTGTCGCGCTCGGGATTTCTGGTGCGTGTCGCACCCAGCAAGACCACGAGCATGAAGGAGTATTACCCGGCTTACCTGCACTACGGCGTGCGCCGCAAGAGTGGGGGCGGGTGGCGGATCAAGCCCCGCGACAACTACATGACCGACGCCCTGGTCGACAGCCGCGCCGAGGTGCAACGCATCCTGCAGCAGGCCTTTGCCGCCGCGCTGCTCAACTGAGTACCTGAAATGAAAATCACGCCTGTGATCGAGCAGCTGCGCGCCTATGCGCCTGGCTTCGAAGGGCGCGTGGCTGGTGGTCTGGATTGGGATCCGACCGCCGACAGCGCCAAGATGCCCCCGCCGGCGGCCTATGTGATCGCCGTTGGCGATTCGGCCGATGAGCCGCAAGCGAAGAACGTTTACACCCAGGCTGTTCGCGACGTGATCGACGTCTGCGTTGTACTGCCGACCGACGATGAGCGCGGGCAGTCGGTGGTCGACGTGCTGCACGACGTGCGCGCCCAGGTGTGGCGCGTCTTGGTGGGCTTCGAGCCCGACAACGAATCGGGGCCTTTGCTGTACGACGGCGGCCAGCTATTGCTGCTCGACCGCGACCGCATGGTCTACCGCTATCGCTTCTATGCCGATTTTCAGCTCGGCCGCTGGGATCAGGCCGGCGAAGGCAAGCCGCAGACTTGGCAGGAATGGCAGCTGGCCGGCCTGCCGGCACTGGAGGGCTTCAACCTTCGTGTCGACAGCCACCCACCCGTCGGCCCTGATGGCCGAATCGATTTCGAGATTCACGAGGACTTCCCCCAATGAAACAGATCAAGGTCAAGCCGGCCTCGGGCCGTGCGTGCCCGATACCGGAAAAGGGTGGCGTGTTGCTGCCTGAAGCGGGGGATTCGGTCCCGCATAACGCGTACTGGCAACGTCGTCTCGATGCAGGCGATGTAGTGCCGGTCGAAACCAAGAAGGCCGCGAAGGAGTCCCAGGCATGAGTGTCCCGTTCAGCTTCATCCCCAGCGACCTGAAGGTGCCGCTGTTCTATGCCGAGGTCGACAACAGCATGGCCAATAGCGGCGCTGCCGGTGCCCTGCGGCGGCTGATCGTCGGCCAGGTCAACGACGATGCCGACAGCGCCGAGATCGGTGGTCTGGTGCTGGTGTCCCGGCAGGCCGAGGCCGTCGAAATTGGTGGCCCTGGCTCGATGTTGGCGACGATGTTCGCGGCCCATCGCGCCATCGACGTGGCGGGGGAGGTCTGGTGCCTGCCGGTGAAGGTCAGCGAAGGCGCCACTGCCAAGGCTACCGTTACGGTAACGGGCACGGCGTCTGCCGCCGGCCTGGTCAATCTGTACATCGGCGGAACCCGGGTGCGCACCACGGCTACTGCGACCATGAGCGCGGCAGCGGTGGCCACGGCAGTTGCTGCCAGCGTGAATGCCATGCTCGACCTGCCGGTGACCGCGACGGCTGCCGGTGGGGTGGTCACCCTGGAAGCAAAGTTCAAGGGCGAGCTGGGCAATGATGTGCGCGTCGAGCTGAACCGCCTGGGGCGGGCGAATGGCGAGGAAACCCCGCAGGGGCTGACCTTGGCCGTCGCCGTGATGACTGGCGGCGTGGGCAGCCCTGATATGGCGCCGTTGCTGGCAGCCTTGGGTGACGAGCCGTTCGAGTTCTGCGCGCAACCCTGGACTGACGCTGACACCCTGGACGCCTGGAAAGACGCCATGGACGAAAACAGCGGTCGCTGGTCCTGGTCGAAACAGCTGTGGGGCCACGTCTACAGCGCCAAGCGCGGCACCCTCGGCCAACTGGTCGCGTTGGGTAGTCAGCGTAACGACCCGCACATGACCATCATCGGCTTCGAAACCGGCGTGCCGCAGCCGGTGTGGGTGGTCGCGGCGCAGGTTGCAGCGCGCACGGCGGTGTTCATCAGTGCCGACCCGGCCCGGCCGACACAGACCGGTACACTGCCGGGGCTGGATCCGGCCAAGTCCAGCGAGCGCTTCATGCTGACCGAGCGCCAATCTCTGCTGAGTCACGGCATCGGCACGGCGTACTACGAAGGTGGTTACATGCGCCTGCAGCGCGCCGTGACTACCTACCAGAAGAACGCCTACGGCCAGGTCGATGATTCGTTTCTGGACAGCGAACCGCTGCACCAGACGGCCTACGTGCTGCGTTACCTGGCCAGCATTATCACCAGCAAGTACGGCCGTCACAAGCTGGCCAACGACGGCACGGTCTTCGGGCCTGGCCAGGCCATCGTCACGCCATTGGTGATCCGTGGCGAGCTGATTGCCGGTTATCGCTACCTCGAAAGCCTGGGCATCGTGGAGAACACCGAGGCGTTCAAGGCCAACCTGATCGTGGAGCGGGACACCACCAATCCCAACCGCCTGAACGTGCTGTATCCGCCGGATCTGGTCAACCAGCTGCGCGTGTTCGCGCTGCTGTACCAGTTCCGCCTGCAATACCCCGCCGACGCGGCCTGATCCGCGTCCCATCTATCCCAAGCCCGCCGCGTGCGGGCTTTTTCATGAGGGCTTTTTATGGGTCAGAAAGTCGCGGGCACCTGTTACATCAAAGTGGACGGTGCCCAGTTGATTATCACTGGCGGCGTCGAAGCGCCGCTGTCCAAGGTCAAGCGCGAAACCATCACGCCTGGCTATTTCAAAGAAGAAGATCGCGCCCCGTTCCTCAAGGTCGACGCGGTTAAAACCCCGGGCTTCCCGTTCGCCAAGATCGCCGAGGCCACCAACATGACCATTACCGCCGAGTTCAAGGACGGCAGCAGCTATGTGCTGTCCGGCGCCTACACGGTCGATGACGTCAACGTGACCGGCGACGATGGCAAGGTTTCACTCAACTTCGAAGGCGTTTCGGGAGACTGGCAGTAATGACCACCACCATCAAACTTGACACCCCCATCCAGGCTCACGGCGAGCCGCTTACCGAGCTGACCCTGCGCCGCCCTACGACGCGAGAGTGCCGACAAATCGGCCAGTTGCCCTACCGCATCGAGAAGGACGAGTCGGTTGGCCTCAATCTCGATGTGGCTGCCAAGTACATCGTGGTCTGTGCCGGAATTCCCAGCAGTTCGGTTGACCAGTTGGAGGTGATGGACCTCAACACCGTCGCCTGGGCGCTGGCCGGTTTTTTCATGGCATCCCCGAAGAAGAAGGAAGCGAAGGAGGAAGCCTCGGCGGCCTGACACAGCTGGTCTACGACCTCGCCTGGTACTGGAAGCTCAGCCCCGAGCATGTCAAGGACTGGTCGCTGGACGACCTGCTGGAGGGCTACGCCAACGCGAGCCGGATTCAATCACTAGTAGGGGCAGGGGATGGCGGATAAATTCCAGCTCAAGGCGCTGATCACCGGCGTCGACAAGCTTTCGCCGGTGCTGACCGGCGTGCGCAAGAACGTGGCCACGCTGCGCAAGCAGATCAACGCCTCAGGGCTTGGCAAGATCACTTTCGCCGATGCAGTCCAGGGCGGGGCCATGGCGGCCCCGTTCGTGATGGGGGTCAAGGCGGCGATCAACTTCGAAAGCGCCATGGCCGACGTCAAGAAGGTCGTCGACTTCGAAACGCCCGAGCAGTTCCAGGCCATGAGCACCGACGTGCTCGACCTGTCCGAGCGTTTGCCTATGGCGGCTGACGGCATTGCGGCGATTGTCGCGGCCGGCGGTCAGTCGGGTATCGCTCGGGCAGAGCTGAACCAGTTCGCCGAGGACGCGGTGAAGATGGGGGTTGCCTTCGACCAGACCGCCGAGCAATCGGGCGAGATGATGGCGAAGTGGCGGACTGCGTTTCACCTGAACCAGGCCGAGGTTGTCACCCTCGCCGACAAGATCAACTACCTGGGCAATACGGGCGCGGCCAGCACGGCGCAGATCTCCGCCATCGTGACGGCCATTGGCCCGCTGGGCGAGGTGGCCGGGGTCAACGCCGGGCAACTGGCGGCGATGGGCTCGGCCCTGGCCGGGGTGGGTATTGCCCAGGATGTGGCCGCCACGGGCATCAAGAACTTCATGCTGACCCTGACCGCTGGCAATGCAGCGACGAAGTCTCAGCGGGAGGCCTACAAGGCGTTGCGCCTGGATGCCAATGAGATCGCAGAGGGTATGCAGAAGGACAGCGAAGGCACGATCAACAAGGTGCTCAAGACGCTGGCCAAGGTCGAGAAGAGCAAACAGGCGGCGGTACTGACCAATCTGTTCGGCAAGGAGTCGGTGGGGGCCATCGCTCCGTTGCTGACCAGCCTCGACACGCTGCAGAAGAACTTCAAGAACGTCGGTGCCGAAGGCAAGTTCGCCGGTTCCATGGAGGCGGAGTACTCGGCGCGGGCGGCGACCACGGCCAATGCCCTGCAGCTGCTGCAGAACCGGGTGACCCGGCTGGGTATCTCGGTTGGCTCGATCTTGCTGCCGCCGCTCAACGACTTCCTTGCATTCGTTGGCCCGCTGGTGAGTCAGGTTGCCGGTCTGGCGGCTGCTCACCCGGGGCTGATCAAGGGGATCCTTGGCGCAGCCGTGGGCTTCACGGTGTTGCGCCTGGCAACTGCTGGTGCCACGGCAGTGTTGACCCTGATGAACGGGGTCGCGAGCATGAGCCCTATCGGCATGATCGTGCGCGGCATCGCGCTTGCCGCCGGTTTCCTGATTGCCAACTGGGACACCGTGGGGCCGTTCTTCGAGGCACTGTGGGAGCTGATCAAGGCCTACACCGTGCCGGTCTGGGAGTTGTTCAAGCAGTTTGCTGCCTGGACGCCGCTAGGCTTCATCATGAAGAACTGGGAACCCATCGTCGGGTTCTTCAAGGGCATCTGGGACAGGGTGCGTAAGTTCATCGAGCCGATGATGAAGTTCATGGGCATGGATGATGAAGGCAAAGGCGAAGGCATCACCGCCACTATGCAGCGCGCTGCGTATGCGCAGAACGTGAGGAACGGTGAGGCCGTAGGGCAGGGCGATGGTGCGTTGCTGGCCGCCAATGCGGGCCAGCAGGCGGCGGCCCAGCAGCAGGCCATGAGCACCCGGCTCGGCATTCCTGCCACCGCCGACCTGCTCAAGGCTCCGGCCGTGGGCACGGCCAGCCTGTTGCGTGCCCCGGGCGGGCCGGCACCGGGCTCCCTCGTGCAGCAGGCAGCCCAAGGTCAGAAGCAAGGCCTGGAAGGCTCCATTGCGGTGCGCTTCGAAAACGCCCCACCCGGCATGCGGGTGGAGGAAGCCAAGACCAACCAGCCCGGCGTGTCTGTTTCGCAGAACGTCGGCTATCGATCGCTCGCGAGGTGATGCATGGCTGAGCAAACGTGGCGCGATCAGTTGCACCCCGCGTCCTTCCGTGGGGTGGGTTTCTTTGTCGACGCCGATTCAACGCCGGTAGGGCGCCGTGTCCAACTGCACGAATACCCGCAACGGGACAAGCCGCTGGTGGAAGACATGGGCGCGCAGACGCTACGGGTCAAGCTGACCGCCTTCGTCATCGGAGACGATTGCTTCTTCCAGCGCGACAACCTCCTGCACGCGCTGAACCAGCCTGGCCCCGGGGAGTTGGTACACCCTTGGTTCGGACGCATGCAGGTCACCGCCGGCGATGGCTGCGACGTATCGCACGACCGCAAGGCCGGTGGCATGGTGCGCTTCGAGCTGGACTTTATCGAGGCCGGGGAGAAGGGCTATCCGGTGGGTGTACCCAACACCTCGCGACAGCTGGAAGACCAGTCCGAGAGTTGGCTCGACTCGGCGATTGCGCGCTACCGGGCCGCCATGGCCGTGGTCAACCGAGTGCGGATCGCCGCGGTGCAGCTGCAGAACGGTATCGCCGGTGTGCAGATGGCGATTCAGGGTGAGTTCGGGCAGATCGCCGGCGCGATCACATCGGTCAAGGCGCTGGCCGACCTGCTGGCCAACTTCCCCGACAACCTGGCCACAATGGTCGACGCGCAGTTCTCCGGTTTCGGGGATGGCCGCCGGTGGACGGGCGACGAGGATCAGGCGCCCGCGTTTACCGTGTTGGCCGGCCAGGCCAGCAACGCAACAACGGCGGCGGCAGGTCTGACTGCGGCATCGCCGCCTGCTGGTGGCCAAGCCACCGTGGCTGCCGTGGAGGCCGCCCGCGACCTGGTACGTGACGCGCTGCTGGTCAAGGCCGTGCAGATCGCCGCGCAAATGCCGGTGGTGCAGGCACCGGTGACGCTGCCCGGGGTGCCCACGCTTGAGCAGCAGGTGGGAACGCCGATCACGCGTCCCGAGGTGCCCACCACCGACGCCGTGCTGGCATTGCGTGACGCGCTTAGCGATGCGATCTGGCAAGCCGGGCTGACCGCGCCGCCGGCGCATTTCGCCGTGCTGCAGAGCACCCAGAAGAAACTGCGCGCTCATCTGACGAAGGTGGCCATGGCAGGTGTGCGCCTGGTCGATGTCACCCCAAAAGAAAGCCTGCCGGCGGTGGTGCTGGCGTACCGGCTGTATGGCGATGCCACACGCGCCGACGAGATCGTTTCGCGCAACACGGTGAAACACCCCGGCTTCCTGCCGGCGGACACCCTGCGCGTCGCACAGGAGTAACGAATGAACCCATTGAACGCTGTCACGCTGCGCGTGAACGGCATGGATTATGGCGGCTGGAAGAAAGTCCGCATCGGCGCCGGCATCGAGCGCCAAGCCCGGGATTTCAGCCTCGATGTGACGTGGCAGTGGCCCGGCCAGGCCCAAGAAATCCCGATTCGCCAGGGTGACCGCTGCGAAGTGCTGATCGGCGAAGACCTGGTGCTGACCGGCTGGGTCTTCGCCACGCCGGTACGCTACGACGCCCGGCAGGTGACGCGCTCGATCAGCGGCCGCTCACTGACCGCTGACCTGGTGGACTGCTCTGCAGTGAACAAGCCAGGGCAGTGGAAAGGACAGAGCGTGCAGCGGATCGTCACCTCGCTGGCCAGCGACTACAACATCGCGGTGCGCAGCCAGGTGCCGGACACCGGCAAGCTGGCCGACCACACCATCGAGCCTGGGGAAACCACGTTCGAATCCATCGACCGCCTGCTGACGCTCTCGCGCCTGCTGTCCACCGATGACCCACGCGGTCGGCTGGTGATCATCAAGCCGGGCAGCGCCGGCCATGCCGTCGACAGTCTGGTGCTGGGCGAAAACCTGCTGAGCGGTGAAGCGGATCTGGATTTCTCGGGGGTGTTCTCCGAGTACCGGGTTACCGGGCAGCGCTCCGGCGCCGATGGCGAGCGCGCCGAGCAGGCAAGCGAGGTGAAGGCCGCCGTCACCGATCCCCGAGCGGCGCGCAGGCGGGTGTTGCTGATCCATGAAAGCGGGCAGATGACGCCGGAACTGGCCAGTGCGCGGGCGAACTGGGAGCGCGGCAACCGAATGGGGAAGGCGCTGACCCTCAAGTACCAGGTGCAAGGCTGGCGGCAGTCCAACGGTGCGCTGTGGCTGCCGAACATGCTGGTGCGCATCGTAGACCCGGTGCTTGGGATCGACCGCGACATGTTGATCAGTGAGATCGAGTACAGCTTGGACGCCGGCACGATCTGCAACATCACCGTCGGCCCGCCCGATGGCTTCGACCCCGAGCCGAAAGACCCGCACAAGGCACGCAAGCTCAAGAAGGGCGGCAAGGCCGACAACTTCGAGTACCTGATCCCCGCTGACTGGAAGCCCGCGCCATGAACCCTTTGAGACAGATCCGCAATCTGGTGACCCGTGGCGTTGTCTCCTTGGTCAACGCCGGCAGCCAGATGCAGACCCTGCAGATGCGGCTGCACGCCGACGAGGTGAAAGACGGCATGGAGCACTTCGAACCCTACGGGTTCAGCGCTCACCCCCATCCTGGCGCCGAAGGCCTGTCGCTGTTCTTCAACGGCGACCGCTCCCACGGCGTGGTCATCTGCGTCGCCGACCGTCAGTTCCGGATCGCCGAGCTGCAGGCCGGGGAGGTGGCCATCTACACCGACTAAAAGGACACGTTGGTCTTCAAGCGCGGCAACGTGGTGGAGCTGACAACCCGGACCTTCAAGATCAATGCGGCAACGGCGGTCGAGATCGACAGCCCCGAGATCCGTACCACCGGCCGCATCGTGTCGGCCGGCGACCAGATCGCCGGCTCAATCAGCCAGATCAACCACCTGCACGGCGGTGTTGCCGTGGGCGACAAGCTGACGGCCAAGCCCGAGGGGGCAGCATGACGCTGCTCGATGACGCCTCCGAAAGCGCCTGGCGGCGGGCAGCGGTGATCAGCCTGCTGACCTGGCGCCGCGCCGAGGCTGACGACGTGCTCGATGACAACGAGCGCCACGGCTGGTGGGGTGACAGTTTCCCCAGCGTGGCGAATGACCGCATTGGTTCGCGGCTGTGGCAGTTGCGCCGGCGCACCTTGACCGACGCCACGCTGCGAGACGCAGAAACCTTCGCCCGCGAGTCACTGGCCTGGATGCTGGACGATGGCCGCGTCTCCGACGTGGCTGTGGCCGTTACCCGGGGCATCGACCGACTCGACCTTGCCGTCGTCATCAGCCTACGCGATGGCGGGCAGGTGGACCTGAAACTCGACAATCTATGGCAGGTGATACATGCCGTTTGATATTCCAAACCTGCCCGAGCTGATCAGCCGCGAGCAAGCGGCGCTGGCGGGCTCCACGGCGCTGCAGCGCAGCGATGCCGAGGTGCTGGCTCGGGTGTTGGCGGCTGCGTCCTACGGGCGATACGGCCAACAGAAATACATTGCTGACCAGATCCTGCCGGACACGGCTGACGAAGACACCCTGCGCCGGATGGCGGCGGCCCGCCTCAAGCGTGATCGGTTGCCGGCGGTATCCGCCACCGGTAGCGCAGCCTTCACGGGCGCGCCCGGAGCCGTGATCGATGCCGGGGTGCTACTGCAGCGCGACGATGGCCTGTTATTTCGAGTAGTGATCGGCGGCACCCTGGCCGCTGCCGGCGTCGCGCTGGAAGTCGCAGCGGTCGAACCAGGCCAACTCGGTAACACCCCGCCGGGCGTCACGCTGAGGCTGGTTTCGCCGGTGCTCGGCGTCAACGACGTGGCCAAGGTTGCAGCCCCTGGCTTGGGTGGCGGTACCGAGCAGGAGAGCATCGAGGCGCTGCGCGCTCGGGTGATTCGCTCGTACCGCGTCATTCCGCACGGTGGCAGTCAAAGCGATTACGAGACCTGGGCGCTGGAAGTGCCGGGCGTGACGCGGGCCTGGATCGTTCGACGCTGGATGGGGCCGGGCACGGTGGGCGTGTTCTTTGTGCGTGACAACGACATCGACCCGATTCCCACGCCCGAAGCCTGCGCCGTGGTGCAGGAGTACATCGAGCAGGAACGCCCGGTGACGGCAGAGGTATACGTGCTGCCTCCGGTTGAGAAGCCGGTGCAGTACGAAATCAAGGTGAGCCCCGACAGTTCTGCAGTGCGCCGCGCCGTGGAGGCCGAGCTCGTGGAGCTGCATCAGCGCGAATCCGGTTTGGGAGCCGAGCTGCTGCTCTCGCATGTCCGGGAGGCGATCAGTGGGGCGGCAGGTGAGCGCGACCACCAGGTACTGAGCCCGGCGGGCAACGTCCAGGCGGCACCGAATGAGCTGCTCACCTATGGGGGTGTGTTATGGCGTTGAGAACCACCGCCGACTACCACGCGCAGCTGCGCAGCCTGTTGCCGCCAGGGCCTGCCTGGGATCTGGAGTTCAATCGCGGGATTGACCAGCTGCTGCTGGCCGGTGCCGAGCTGCTCGCGGTCGAGGACGTGCGTGCCCAGGACCTGCTGGCCGAATCGAATCCCGACACCGTGCGCGAACTGGTGCCTGACTGGGAGCGGGTGATGTTCCTGCCGGACCCATGCATGGGCGAGGCTCCCAAGTTCGAGGATCGTCAGCTTGCTGTGCGCCGTCGCCTGACAGAGGTGGGGGGCCAGTCGCGGGCCTACTTCGTAGAGCTGGCCATCACCCAGGGGTATCCGAATGCCCAGGTAATCGAACACCGGGCGCCGCGCTTTGGGCGCTCGCGTTTCGGCTCGGCCCGCTTTGGCACCTGGGCAGCTCAATTCATGTGGACGCTGGACACTGGGCCGCGTCGCCGACTCGGGCGTCGCTTCGGTGCTGCCTACTTCGGCGAAACGTTCGGGGGCAATCCCAGCGGCGCCTTGGAGTGCGCATTAAGACGCAGCGCCCCGGCGCATGCGATTGAATTTATCAAGTACGGGGAATGACATGGATTATCCAAAGAGCACACCAGGCGCCGGCCTGGTGGACGGGCGCTTTGTGGACGAAAACACCACCACCGGCCAGCCTGGATCGTTGATCCCGGCATCTTGGGGCAACGGCGTTACTGAAGAGCTGGTGAACGTCATCAAGGCTGCAGGCCTCGAACCCGATGAGGCGTCACATGACCAGCTGTTGCGGTCGATTCGCAGCATGCTGTCGGGAGATTTCAAGCGAGCGGTGCGGGTGGCGACCACGGCCGCCATCGGCCTGGATGGCCTGCAGGTGATCGACGGTGTGCAGCTCGCAGCCGGTGATCGCGTTCTGGTGAAGGATCAGCCCAGCAAGGCCTTGAACGGCATCTGGCTCGCGCAAGCCAATGCGTGGCGACGCGCCGATGACTTCAGCGGTGGTGGCGATGTCGGCGGCGGTCTGGTCGTGGCGGTGGCCGCAGGCACCACCTATGGTCCCTCGGTTTGGCAGTTGGCCACGCCTGGTCCTATAACGGTGGGAGTCACTGAGCTGACGTTTACCCTGGCCTTCGGTCGCGTGGTCGCCGCTGGTTCGTATGCCAAGGTGACTGTTGATTCGGCAGGCCGCGTGGTGGGAGGGAGTTCCGACCTGGGCGGGGTAACCGGTGTACCGGGGGTTGTGGCCGGAGCGATGGCAGATATCACGGATACCCGCTTCTTGGCGGCAGCGGATGCCACGACGGATAAGCCGGTTGGTATCAGCTACGCCGGTGGCATGTCCATTAAGTACCCGGACGGGAAGATGGCCATCCAGTTCCTGGGGGCCGTCACGCATGATCACTTTTGCGTTCGCCGGGTAGAGACCAACGGAACCGGGCAATGGCGAGCGCTGTTCCATAGCGGAAACTTCGACCCCTCCAGCAAGGCCGACGTGGCCAATGTCTACACCAGGGCCGACACCAACTACCTGATTAACCAGGCCGTCGAAGCGTTGTTACCCCGTCGTAACTTTGGTGCACCGGACTTCATTCGCATTCCTGACCGCACTGGCGGCTTGCTTCTGGTGATGGGGACGACGCTGGTCGCGCCGGAGTCGTCGGTCGACGTCACGCTGCCTATCACCTTCAACATGGGCAGAGGTGCCCTCGCTACTGTGGCGGCCGGTACGGCCAACAACCAGGGCAACTACAGCGCCTATGCGACGCTTGCGTCGAATTCAACGTTGCGTCTCACGCAAGACGTGTCGACCACCACCGGGGCGGCAAATCAATACATCAGCTGGATGGCTTGGGGATACTGATGACTGGACATGAAGACGATTTGACTTCGGGGCCGATGGAACCGGTGTGGTTCTACAGTTTCGAACTCGCGGGGTGGTTCTCTCCGTCCTACAACCTGACCATGCCCGCCGACGCCCTGGAGGTGAGCACCGAGCATCGAGCGAAGTTGTGCGCTGGCACCGAGGAAGGGCAAGTGATCGTGCCCGGCGCTGATGGCGAGCCAGAGCTAGCGGAACCGCCGCCGCCGTCCAATGAGGTGCTGGCCGAGCGTGAGCGCCGGTGGCGTGATCAGCAGTTGCTGCAGACCGACTCAATCGTGACGCGCCATCGCGACGAGCTGGAGTTTGAAGCGAGCACCACGCTGACCTCCGAGCAGTACCGCGAACTTCAGTTGTTCCGCAGCGCGCTACGCAAGTGGCCGGAATCCTCGACATTTCCTGACTTGCCGGGGCGTCCGACGCCACCGGAATGGCTTGCCGCTCTCAGCCAATGAGCGTTCTATGACCAACAAATTACAAAAGTGGGAGTTAGTTCAATGATACTGACAGGCGGGCTAGAGGGCATGACGTTGATGTGCCTTACTTAGATCTCATCCATTGGAGATCGAAATGAGAACGAGAGGTTCCACCTATTGGGATTGGGCGGATGCCCAGCTTCACTGCCGAACGCACACCGAGATACTTGATTCTGGAACGACCATTGATGTGCAGGTTCGTCTTTCCCGGGTTGGCGCCACTCAAATGTTCATCGGACTTTATGGCCAGGATGGCGATGTATTGCACGAAGAGGCCTATGAGACCAGGCCTGGCCAGTCGATGACCACGGCGATGCTGTGGGGTGTAGCTCGGGCCAGAGAAATAGCCGACAGCGCCTCGGCGCCCGTCCAGGCGACCGGTGGGACATAAACAAAACGAACGGCTGTGGAGTAGCGAATCTCGAATGAACTGTGGTACCCCGCAATTCCTTCCGAGGTATGCAGCTATGAGCACAGATCCAAGAGAGCAGGGCGGCAGAGACCCAGATGATCCGACTCAACCGGACTCGGTGGAAGACGATCCGCTCATGGACGAAGAGGAAGAAGATGAAGGGATGGGGCAGCAGCGCGAGAATCCAGATCAGGTAGACGTTCCGCGAGAGTGATACTCAGAAGGTGTCCTAAGCCCAGCCATGCGCTGGGCTTTTTACATCCGACGCTCACCCTTGACTGCGGCGCTTCCCGGCGTGGTGCACCCCTAGTGCGCTGGCGAGCAAAATCTGCATGAGGCGGGCGCTCTCCAGTTCCTCGACGCGGGCAATGGCCTCAGCCCGATCCCGGGCGCGGATCGCATCTACAGCTTCCGCCCAGTGCTCCAGCGCCTCAGCAAATCTCCGCTTCTCATCCGCGGGCATCTTCGCACCCTTCATGTGAGTGGTTTGAAGGGGTAAGGGTAGACCAAGTGGGGAGGAGAGCATGGAGCGCTTGTCGGCGAGGAGCAAACGAAAAGCCCGGCACTAGCCCCTAGTGGTTGTGCTACCGGGGCCTGGTCCGCAAATGGCAGGACGGTACCGAGGGTGACCGGCAGGCTGATCATCGGCCAACCCGCCCGGCATAGCCGGACCGCAACATCACCGAACCGCCTATGGGGCGGTATTTTTTTGTCTGGAGAAAACCCATGCGTACATCGCAACGCGGCTTGAGCCTCATTAAATCGTTCGAGGGCCTGCGTCTGCAGGCCTATCAGGATGCCGTCGGCGTCTGGACCATCGGCTATGGCACCACCCGGGGCGTGAAGTCCGGGATGTCGATCAGCAAGGAGCAGGCCGAACGCATGCTGCTGAACGACGTCCAGCGCTTCGAGCCGGAGGTGCAGCGCGCCGTGACGGCGCCGTTGAGCCAGAACCAGTGGGACGCCCTGATCAGCTTCACTTACAACTTGGGCGCGGCGAACCTCAAGTCGTCGACGCTGCGGCGCCTGCTCAATGCCGGGGAGTATGCCGCCGCCGCTGAGCAGTTCCCGCGGTGGAACAAGGCGGGGGGCAAGGTTCTGCCGGGCCTGGTCCGCCGCCGCGCCGCTGAGCGCGATCTGTTCCTGGAGGCTGCGTGAGCGGCTGGGGCGTTCGAGTGATCGCGCTGCTGGCCGTGGTCGGGTCGTACTGGCTCGTCTACCAGCACGGGCGATCGGTGGAGCGCGCCGAGGCTGTCGCGGCATCTGCACAGCGGGACAGCGGTGATCGCCTGGCCGAGGTGCTGGGCGAGCGCGGCGCCCGGGAGGAGGAACAGCGCCGCACTGCGGCACATGAAGAGGTGAGGGCGCATGCTCAGGAACAAAGAACGATCGCTGAAACCGGTGCTGCTGGGGCTGATGCTGCTGGCCAGCGGCTGCGCGACGAAGCCGGAAAGCTCGCTGCCACCGTCGGTTGTGCCGGCCAAGATCCCGCCATTGCCGCTCGAGGCGAGACAGCCCGCCGCGCCGCCATGGTGCTCTCCGAACTGCTCGACAGGTCTGTCGAAACGAATCGAGAGCTGGCGGCAGCTTATGATAGAACCCGAGTAGCGAGCCTTGCCTGTGAGGCGTCCTATAATGCCTTGGTCAAGCCAACAGGACAGAGCCGTGAAGCGAACCATCGAGGGGATGATAGAGGCGGGTGAGCCGTTGATACGCGAGGCAATTGAGGCCCTGCGCACGTACCACAATGCTCAGGCCGCCGAAGTCTCGGCAGAGGAGGTAGAGCGCCTTCGGGTAATCGCTGAGTCTGCTTTCCAAGCTGTGACCGAATACCAGCTCTATGCGCTGGGGCACCAACCGCTGACCCGTCACTGACTCGCCGAGGCAGACTTGTTTTTCGCAGTAACCACAAAGCAGAGCGAAGCGCGACCGATACCACGCTCGCGCTCTGACTCACCCGCAGCCTTATTTGCCAAGCTTCTTTTGCACAGCGTCGGCGCTGCTACCTACGGCCTTCACAGCATCGGATAACTGCTGCTTGGTGACGCCAAACTTTTTGGTCCAATACTGGACTTCCCAGTCTTCGCTCAGATTGATCCGAGAGCGGTCCTGTGGCCCGCGGTTCGACAGATCATCAGCCATGCTCATGTCCTCTAGTTTCGCTTGGTCCATCCAAGCCCAGCTCAATATAGACGACTCGCAGAGCAGTGCATTGGAGCAGCCCACCCTTTCCTAGTCATGCAGGACCGCCCGCCGGATGGTACTGGCCAGGCCATTCGTTCGGATGCTCAAATACTGTATGCATATACAGTCATGGTGTCGCATGTACTTTCTCCTTGTTCGCCGCCGAGAGCGTGGTGTCGTCATCCCCAACGATCAGCTCAAGAGGATCAAGCCGCTGCGCGCAGACGTGCACATTGAGTACGGGCACAGCAAGGTGCTTGGGCGTCCATGCATTGAAGCCTGGGTTTTCAATCCAAGTCCGAGCGGGGACATCATTCCTCGTTTGCACGATGCCTGCGTCAACGGCATGGCACAGCTCGGTATGAACATCACTGGCTTCGAAGAGGTTGACGGCGTTCTGTATTCACAGTCTTGGTGGTGTCGTGTTGAGTAGCCTGATGGGGATCCCTCAGCCCTGGCTAGATGAGCTGAGTGACCAGTCAGCCTTAGTCACAGATCCGGATGGGCGCGCCGCCGTGCTGGAGGAAATGGCCTATGCCGCCTGCCGGCGCCACGAGATCGATCCCAGTGTACTTTCTGACATGCTTGAGCTCGCCGAAGCGGCCAGGGTGTGGGCGCTACTGGAGCGCGAATAGGTCTTCATTTTGGCTGGAAAAGGTGGGCGGTTGAGGGGGCGGACGAGCCAGAACGGATCGTGGTCGGCAGAACGCCGTGGAGGGGTGAAAATCGGTTCCAAAACTGAAATTGTGGCCCTTCTTCTATGCGGCCTGTAGCCGAGCCATCTCTTCTTAGTTTTGGAACCGATTATTGCGTTGACGCCTTGATAAATGGGCGCTTATGGTGCGGTCTTGAAAACCGTCGATGGGCAACTATCCTAGAGTTCGAATCTCTACGCTTCCGCCATATTTGAAGCCCTGACATTGTCAGGGCTTTTGCGTTTCTGGGGTTGGGAGTTGTCCGGGAGGGCGTTCTTGGAGGGGCGGGCGAGGGGCGTTTGATCGCATGTGGGCGGGCAGGGGCCTGGCGATAGCCTTGCAGTGTTCTCGAGATCGAGCGCCGCCCGCGCGGCGCATCGCGGGACAAGCCCGCTCCCACATCTATTTCGGGCCAATCACTCCTGTGTCATTGCCTGGTCCGCCCTGTTTGCACAACGCTGTTTGCGCGTGGTCGCTGCAGCCGTCTGTCCTGACTTGAGGCATGCACCAAGGCGTACAGCCGCGGCGGCACAGGCATAACTGGCCCGAAACAGATGTGGGAGCGGGCTTGCCCCGCGATGCGCTGCGCGAGCGGCGCTCGATCTCATAGGCGCTGCATCCCTCTCGGCGAACACCTCGAAAGGCTGACCCTTGGCTTGGCTAAGTCGCGCTGCCAGCCGGATGTGATTAAATGGATCCTCAATCAGGAGGACCGAAATGAGCAAGACAGCCAGGCCCCCATTCACCTACGCAGCCATCCCATTGCTATCCACCGGAGCTGGCTTCGCAGCAGCTGGCGCAATGGGGCGGCCTGCTTTTGGGTATAGCGGAGCAGCGATGATGGTTAGCGGAGCTGTCCTGCTGATTATTGGTTTCAGGAGCAGTCGCCGTAAGGCTTAAGCGTTAATTTTTACGGTAACTCACCCACAGGCTGCATGTGATGCCTGTCGCATTGCCGCCGCAGCGAGTCAATACGTGGCATTGGAGATGGATGCCCTATGAAAGTCCGTGAACTGATCGAACAATTGCAGAAGCTTGACCCAGCCCTTGATATCTTGGTGACCACCGAAGATCCGGACGTTGTGAATCAGGGATATCTGGTGCGGCCATTTGAGATTTACGACGTTTCAGCTTTCAACGTTGAGTTAAGTCGCGACACGCTGAGACGACCTCAGATCGCCTATGCTTCAGAGGGCGAAGGGCGGACATGCGCGATCATTGAAGTCACCTCCAACGTCTGACGGTGTGCTTCACCCTTTGCGTTTGCGTTGTTTTTGAGGCTACCGCGCTCCAGCATTGAAAGCATAGCGTCGGTATGCATCTTTTGAGTGGTTGAGTAGAAAATACATCGGTCCAAGAGAAGCCTTTTCATGCTCTGTACCGAGAGAAGGTGCTCCGGCTTGACTTGAAGAACTTCCACTTGATTGTTATGCGTGCAGGTCACCTCGATGGTGTAGTGCTCGATATTATCGGCGTCGCGTTTGTAGTGACCGAGGCACTTGAAGTTGATAGATGGATCGGACATCTTGCACTCCCTCGACAGTCGTTGGGGTAAGCATACACAAGCTCACACCTGAGTTTTCGTTATCAGTTTACCCAGCCTTTCCCAAACGCGTGGTCCTTTGATTTTCCCCGCCGAGCCTCCGGGCTAAACATGTCGAATTTTCTGTGCCTATGCCCCGCGCCACATAGGCCTCAGGTGTGGGCTTGGAGACCCGTGCAGGGGGTACAGGTCTGCAGACTCAAGTGGCATCGTTTCTTTAAGTTGCTTATCGTCGTGTAATTGGCCTGGCAGGCTTGGCGCTTGCCGATACCGCGCTGCTATATAGCGGTAGTGAATAAAAATGGGGAGATATTTTCGGTATTTTGTTACGGTCTCCTTGCTATGAGTCTGTCTGGGTGCCTAATGGGTGTCGCGCTGAGTTGGTTTCGATGTGATGCGTATGGCGGCTGGGGGTTAATTAAGTAGGGTGTTGTAAATAAGCTTAATAGCGAATGAGTATTTCACATGGCTTTCTGTGGGCTAGCATCTAGCTTGTCATGTACTTACTGGCGAGGTGTTTGCTGTGAAAGTTTTTATTGCCATTTTCATGGTTGTCCTAAGCTCAGTGTCTGTCGCTTCTGAGACGGAAAAGCCGATAAATGGAAGTGGGCTGCGGGACGCCTACAGACAGCAGTCTATGCTACTGACTGAAAAGGAAAAAAATAAGCAGATTCTGGCAGAAAAGTGCTCAGGCATAGGGGATCTTTGCGGCGTCGAAGGTTATACCTGCTGCTCTGGTTTGGTATGTGAGGATACAGGAAGTTACGGGAAAAGCTGCGGATATAAAAAATAGGTGACTAGTGAACCTCTGGTTTGCTTTTTGAGTTAGGCACTGTACGAAAAGTAATGTCGTAAACACCGCCGCTAGCCTGCAATAGCGTGTACCTAGGCGGCGGTGCTCCTTCAACCAACCAAATAGCCGTTCGATAGCATTCCGCTGCCGACACTTGGGCTAGTCAAACAGGCGCGGTAAGCCCGGCTTCGGCTTGCGCTTCATGTCACGCAGCGGAATCACCGGCTGCATCCGATAGCGGTCGCAGTATTGCCGCAAGGATTCTGCGTCATAGCCTTTGTCGGCCAGGAGCCAGCGGCAGCGCTTGCGCGGCCTACCTCGGTTCGAGGAGATGTGGACACCGTCCAGTAGTCGCTGAGCATGGAGATGTCGCTGGCGTTACCACCTGAGAGCGTGAAGTGGAGTGGGATGCCATGGGCGTCACTGACCATGTGAATTTTCGTCGTCAACCCACCCCGGCTTCGTCCAAGTGCGTGGACCGTTGGTTCTTCAGCCCCCCTTTTTTGCCTGCTCCGGCAGAGGCACGGGTGGCCCTCACGGCGGTTGAGTCGATGCACCAGGTGGTCAAGTCAATCTGGCCCTGTGCATTGAGTTTGAGGTGTAACCGCTTGAGCATCTTGTTGAAGGTTCCTTGGTTTCGCCAGTCTCGAAATCGTTGATAGACCGTCGACCAAGGCCCGAATCGTTCAGGCATGTCCCGCCAGGTTGCACCGGAGCACAGCACCCACAACACGCCGTTGAGCATCAAGCGATCATCGACTCTCGGGCGTCCTGTACGTCGATGTGCGGTGAAGAGGTCCGCGACTATTTCCCATTCTGCGTCGGAAAGTTCGTATCGCTTGGACATGGCAGAATCCTTCGCCTAAAAAGCGAGAACTCTACGGAAAATCAGGCTTCCAGAGGCTCTGGTGAGGTTTCAAAGGTTTTCATACAGAACCTAGGTGCTGGGATCTACTACTGTGAGCGTGACAGGATTAAGATTATCTGTGGGACAGTTGGCGGAATTCCGGTTGTCTATCCTGCGCAATCCGCAAAACTCGGAGATATTACTGATGAGAGATCTAGGTGTCACCGGGATCCGTCCCGATGACCTTTTCACATTAAAACTTCAACAGCAGCGTATTATATTGGCTCTGCAATAAACTCTTTCATTTGCATAAGACTGCCTGCTCCTTGCCGGATCGTACACTTAACAGATACACCCCTATCGCTGGAGTGCTGCTGCATCGTATCTATGTACGCTAGGATCATTGCTGCGGCGATCGCCCCAAAAGGCGGGACGAGCGGAGTCATAGCAGCCAGGATGGCCGCTGCAGTCACAGGATTGCTCAACCCCTCTACCTCCGCCGAGTTGAGAGTGAAGTAAATGTCGCAGTCGAGGTCTATACCGCGAACCTCGGGTGGGCCGAATTTGGTAATGTCCACGTTATCGCTCCAATTGGAATAAGTAGAGCGCAAGAACTCCACCTTCCTGGCTCTTTGCACCGTGTGTGAGCACCTACTAATGCTTCGATGATCCCCATCGTCGTTGTAGCTGCCTGCGTTAAATTTTAGCGCGTGTTCAAATATCTATAGGCGCTAAGACGCTCGTATTTGGGGCGGTGGTTGACTGCCTAAAGCACCTGTACGCCTGTGGCGCACGCGCCGCCGAGGCCGGCGAACAGGTCGATTGCTGTGGTCACATCGTGGTCCTTGCGTGCAGGCTCCGCCCTCGCCGGGGTGGCGGAATGTATGAGGGTGAGCTATTTCTTCAAGCGTTTATCGGAAAACAGGGGGTAGACGATGGCAATTGCAGCCTGGGGTGTGGTGCTGTTTTTTGCTTTTTCCTGGAGCTTAGGTGTAATCATCAATCCACAGTTTCGCGTGAAGGCGACACTCGCGGCTTTGATGCACTGGTGGGTGCTCATAGGCATCACGCTAATCACCGGCATAAGTGTCTTCCACCTGCTGTGGCTAATGCCGATTGCCATTGTCATCTGCACAGCGGTGATGATGGTTGAGCTGCGGCGGATCCGTACACGGGTGATGTCTATTTTCGCCAAATCTGCATTGCTGATCTGGCCTGCTGCGTTCTTTGTCGTCCAAGCCGCACGGTAAGTACGGTAAACGAAGGCGCTGGCGGGCAGCGCTGAAATGGGCTATTGCTTCCTTCTCCGTCAATTCACCAAGGAGCGTGAGATGAAGCGACTACTGATAGGTGCTTTGCTGGCGGCCTCAAGCGCGGCCCAAGCTGGTATTCCGCTGGTGAACGCCACCTGCCCAGGAAACATCGAGGTGCACGCCGACAAGGGCGGTCCGATCTACATCAATGGCAAGGAAGGGAATCTGAAGAAGTTCAACGACAACTACTTCGAAGCCTAGGACAGCGACGTGACTATCTCGCTATCGATCAACCCGGATGGCTCGCCTGATGTCTCGTATACCGGTAAGAACAGAGGCAACGGGGTCGGCCAGGTAAAAGGGGCGGACTTCTAAAGCGCTGCGGGCAGCGTAGTAGAGTCAATCGTAGGCTTCTTCGCTGTAGCGGATGTTGCCGACGTACACCTGCTCATATTCCACCTTGGTGCCGCCCGTGTACAGGTTCAACACCAGGGCCTCGGCGCCGTAAGCGCTGCCAAGAATCACGGACTTCTTCATGTCGGTTTCGCCAACGCGAAGTGAGTAGCATTCACCCTCGCCGATGAACGCCATCTGCACTTGGCAGGAATACTTGTGTACCTCCTCGTTGGCATCAGCATAGAGGTGCCAGTAGTCGGAGGTGGACGAGAAGCTCTGTGCCCTTCTCGATGATGAACGTCGGCGCCTCGCTACCATGCTTGTCGCGGAGGTGGCTGTCTTCGAAGGCTTTGGTGAGCTGGTCGATCAGCTCCGAGAGCTTGATGCGAGCAGGCAGCGGCTCAAGCACCTTGGCGAGCTTTTCCGTGATGGTCTGGCGTAGCGCCTGTTCCTGATAGTCATTGATCATCGCAGAGACGGTCTTGAGCACCAGATCCCCGTAGCGGCCCAGGCCCGCAATCTTGGTAGGCATGCGCCCGCCAGGCTCTCTTCCAGCAGCTTCTTGAATGGCGAATTCCAGTTGAATTGCTCTTGGATGGCGCTGGTGACCGCGCTTTGGACGTTCTTGTCGATGATCGGCTGCAACTTTTCCGGGCTAAGTGCGGTGACTACCGAGTCGGCTACGATTCCGTCGATGTTGATGTCGAGTTGCATGGTGTGTCTCCTGGGCACGCGCCGCCTCCGTGCTGGATGCGGCATGGTGGCAATTTGAGGCGGAATGGTTTTTACTACTCCAAATTCGTTCGTAATAGCAGGGGGGCGTGGCGTTGGAAGATATAGTAAAGAGGTATGAAGATAATAGGAGTAATTATCTATCTTTCTCAAATACTCTAAGCTCCCTTATTGAGCGTCTGCTTAAGCTGGAGTCGATTGAGATTCATTCCGTGAGCTATCGGTGTAAGACACTCGCAAGCCTTAAGGGCAAGGTTTCTAAAAAGAGAGTTTACAGCTCGCTTGACGAGGTTACAGATCTTGCTGGGATAAGGCTCATTACCCATTATGAGGATGATGTTGATCGTATAGCTAGGCTAATAGAAAATGAGTTTAAAGTTGATGCGGTTAACTCAATAGATAAACGGGTCGCAATGGATCCAGATAGATTTGGTTATCTGTCTCTGCATTATGTTGTTTCTCTAAATGCCGAACGTTCCGCGCTAAAAGAGTACAGATCATTTGCGGGTCTAAAGGCTGAGATACAAGTTAGATCAATACTTCAACATAGCTGGGCTGAAATTGAACACGATACTGGCTATAAGTCAGAGGTTGAGATACCTCGGCACATTAGGCGGCGATTTTCGAGGCTCGCGGGTCTGCTAGAAATCGCGGATCGTGAGTTCATAAATATCAGGGATGAACTGAAAGCGTACTCTGTCGAAGTCGCACAGGCAATGGAAAAATCTATTGCGGATCTTGATTTTTCTGATGAGCTACTATTGCCGATAGATAGGGTAACCCTTGAAAGTTTTGTCTCTTATGATCCAGTTGTTGCACGATTGGATGCTGCAATGGCAGATGCATTGGGGACCAAAATTGAGGGGTGGAGGGTTTTTGATTCAGTAGACATATCTCGCCTTTCTCATTTTAATATGGCTACGTTGGGTGATCTAAAGAAAACGCTGAGTTCCTATGAGTCGCTTGTGCTCAAAAGAATAAGCCAGGTGGCGGAGGATTTTGTCGTTCCAGCACAATTCCCTGTTGAGCATGGCATTTCCTTATATATGTTTATTCATGTGCTGATAGCCAAGCGAGTACCGGCTGAACATAGGGAAAATTATTTGAAGGAGCAAAATTTTGCGACAACAGAAGCTTTTTTGAAGCAGCTCGAAATTTTGGCAGCTGAATAATATCGACCATCTCCTGCGCTCGAGGTGGGCATATACCCTTAGTGAATGATTGACGCAGCAGTGTGTAGCGTGAGGGGGCTCGTGAGGGATTTAGACTTGGTGCTCGAAGACCTCGGCTTTGCGAAGGATTCGAGTCTGGGCAGTGCGCCGCTCGGGCGCTCTGCGGTCGTGGCGCAATGGGTCGCTGTCGTCGATGACCGCTTGCATAGCGATAAGGCCGGCGAGGGCGATGCATAGCGGGCTAATGATCTGCCGTCGCATGGCTTCGGCCACGGCGGCTGCTCGACGCGCTACGCCGAGCTTGAACATGGCGTTCTCGATGCGGTTGGCCACGGTGCCAGGTGTGATCTACATCTGCTGCGCAATCTGTTTGGCGGTCATGCCCTGGGCGATGCCAAGCAGCGCCTCTAGCTCGTGTGGAGCCAGCCCTTTGCCAAGGTGGCCTGTCCATGTGTCCACATCCCCTCGAACCGAGGTAGACCGCGCAAGCGCTGCCGCTGGCTCCTGGCCGACAAAGGCTATGACGCAGAATCCTTGCGGCAATACTGCGACCGCTATCGGATGCAGCCGGTGATTCTGCTGCGTGACATGAAGCGCAAGCCGAAGCCGGGCTTACCGCGCCTGTTTGACAGGCCCAAGTATCGGCAGCGGAACGCTATCGAAAGGCGATTTGGTTGGTTAAAGGAGCACCGCCGCCTGGCTAGCGGAAAGCTTTGCTGCGATGGTCAAGCTGGCTTGCTGGCGGCGGTGTTTACGACATTACTTTTCGTACAGTGCCTAGGGCACCGGGAAGGTGAAATCGTTTATCGTTGGTAAAAAAGAAAAATTAAGACGTAAACACCATATATTTATCGATAATAGGAACGCTCGTTACTAAAGACGAGAGCAGTTGGAATCAAGTCTCAATCATCATCCTGATCATATCTTGTCACTTCCAGTCTGTCTCTATACGCCCTCAGTGCATTGCTAACTGCATCTATTGTATATCCTCCAAGAAGGTCATCGAATTCATTAATTCCTAAGAACCCCCTAATAGCTATTATTATCTCACCCAAATCGAATGCAGCAAACGCAATCGCCTCAAAATCATCATCCTTGTTTGGAGCATGCAGCCTTACAGGCCTTGAAGCACTAGAAGTGTATTCAATAGTAATAAAATCCACATAATCAACCTCCAGTTCGCCAATCAGGTAAGACACTGCATAAATAAATTTATCAGCATTAAACCCATCCTCAGCCTGTCCCATCTGAGTGTGCATGACTTTACAAGAATCTTCTATTTTGCCCCAAAAAACCTCATCAAATTCACCTGCCCACTGGATCCGTCCATATCCACTTCCAGGAAACAGCCTAGCGTACAGCCTGTAGGTACTTAGCCCCACGTTTGTAGATCCACCAACATTGTGTTTCGCAATAAACCCATCAAGTACTTTTTCGAAGCTTTCACGATGCTTTAAATAGTTTCCAAATCTATTGTTTTTTATAGCCTCACCGTACTGCTTTGAAGCCAGATCTATCTGAAGCGCCGCTTCCATTGACCGATGTATAGCTGCTGGCATGGCCACCAAAGGTAAAGACAGCCCGGCAATGGTGATAGGGAACTTGAAATGCCCAACGAAATTCTGGACACAGCGAGAGGATATGCAGGCCTGCCCCAAATCCGACCCCCAGCCGATCAATCCAGCCAAGATCGCACCAGACAGCACCGGCAATAGCAATGCCCACCAAAACAAAGAAGTTTTAATCAAATGTTTATGGCTGCCAACATCCTTCCTCAGGTAACTCATTTCGCACCACCCAATTCATTTTTCGAACAACAAACTATTTAATAATATTTTTATCGAAAGCAGACTAAGCGCTTCCATTGTGCGTAGCACGTCACGACGCTGCTGTTCATTCAGCAACCGAAACAATTCTAAAACCTACGCTCAAGGCAAATTTTCTCCTCCATGATTAGGGTTAGTACAAAATTCGCCGAGCGGCGATCAGGCAAGGCGAAAACAGGTGAGGAAGCGAGTTTACTGGTTGTAAATGAGAATTCCGAGCCTGTTTCTAACACAGCATGATCGCCGCGCAGGCACTTTTCGTACAAAGCCGAGAGCAAACGGCTGGGCCAGCTTGTACAGGTCAAGAAGCGCGTAGTCCTTTCAAGGTTCAGCACCGGCCGAGATCAGAGAAAGCTCAACGGTGTAAGCCATTACAAGGTACTCGTCTGACAGCGACCCACGAGCAACCTCATTAAGCTTTTGGATCAGTGGTTTTGCCATAGCAACCCTTAAATAGCCATACACAGTTCAAGGAATCCTAGATCGTGTCGGCCAATAACTCCACAACTTTGCGATCACCATCCCCGTGCGGATGCAGCAATCCGTTCATGACTCATCTTTCTGTTACCGACCGTGAGCGGCTGGAAGAGGTTGCCGCCTCTGAAATGCGCTCCTTAGCGGCAATGGCTCGGTTGCTGATTTTTCAAGGTATGAAAAATCACAAGAAGCTTAAGTAGGACGAAGCCTACTCGCGTGGAATCACTGAGAGAAACCAGAGAACATTAAACGCCCAGTTCTAGGTTCGGGCGCAATCGCTGCTGGAAGCAGCAGGAGTGTCACCAAAGACGCCAGCAGGCGCATCTATCTGAGCTCCATTGATGAAATCACCATCTATCAGAAGCGCGGCAGGTCTAACCGCTTCACGGTGGTCATTCGTGGTGACGACGGCAGAGAGCTTGGCTCAGTCAGGACCGGTAGCCTGGAGCGAGCACAGCGATTTAGCGATGCGCTGACCTACCTGAAAGGCTCGGCAAGCCCGAAACCCTAGCCCGCGCATGCAGCGGGCTGGCGTTGATGGAGTGGTCTCCATCAGAACTGCGATGCAAACGTCAACGATACGACTTCGAAGTGCCTGCCATTACGGGATGCTGACAAAAGCCCCTCTTCGGCAGACATTCGCTTCCCTGCTTGCTTTCCCTCAAAGCCAAATCGCCTCAGTGATACAGAAGGGGGGTTACAGCAGAAGTATTTCCGGGTACTTTCCCGTTTTTCAGGAGAACCCCACGTGATTGTTCATGGAGTTGAGTACCACTTCTGCACGGCCTCAAGTGTCACTCTAGGCCACGATGGCCTGGGGCTTGAGTGTGTCCGCGGCGACCAGATCATTTTCGAGATCTTTCGTAACGACGAGACACTCAGATTCGAGGTGACGCTGTTCGAGCGTGACGTTCCTTTGGAGCTGCTCGAGTATGCAGTGCCCGTTGCCCGGGAACTACTTGGTAATTTCGACCCTTTCGTCCCAAGCTAATCCCGGCGTTGCCGGATGGGTTCATACCGAAGCGCAAGCATAGAGCCTGAGTCCAGATCGTTCAGGCTCAGTCCACAATAAAGAGCTTGGCTCCAGTAGCCGTCGACGACCGGTGCGCCTCCGCATCGCCCCCCACTTGATAGCTCATGCCCGGCTGCAAGGTGAAAGTCCGACCATCCTCCAACTCGGTCTCCAGCCGACCTTCCAGGCAGAACAGAATATGACCCTTCCGGCACCAATGATCGGCCACATATCCTGGGGTGTACTCAACCCATCGAACCCGAACTTCCCCAAACAGACAGGTTCGCCAATACGCCGTACCGTTCTCGCCCGGATAAGCAACAGGATCGATTTTTGACCAGTCCGTAGTACCAAATGGGATTGCTGTCAGCTCCATGACAACCTCGCAGAAACAGTGAGGCCAGAACCGTACCGATGAAATCGCTCTGTCGATAGGCACAGACCGCTGGGAATTTGGACATACAGACAGTCCAGCGAACCAGCCTCAGGGGCCAAGCTGCTTCAACACCGCCGCCACAATCGCTTCCGGCCTGTCTTCCTGCATCAAGTGGCCTGAATTCTCTACTCGCACGCAGGGCTGTCGGGAGATAAGCCCAGCAAGACGCTCCCCTTGGGAATAGGGAATCCAGTCGTCCTCCGAGCCCCAAAGCACCGATACGGGGCAATCCAGCTTCCCGTAAATCGGTTCGATTTCGTCGGTGTAGCGCTGATTCATCTGTGCGATCTGCCTGTAGAAGGCAGCCTGGCCAATCGGCCCCAGCCATGGGGCGCTGTACGCTTGCAGGGCTTCGTCACTGAGGGGATTGGCCGCAGCGGTTTGCAGATAGGCTGCCAGCAGCGCCCGGTGCATGTAGTCGGGCATCCCGGCAAAGGCGGCCTCATGTTGACGGACATGCTGAACGAAAGGAGAGCCCCAGGGTGCCAGGGCTACGGCATCGAAAATGGTGAGGGATGCATAGCGCAGACCGTTCAGGTAATAAGCGCGCAGTGCTGTCGCGCCTCCAAAGTCATGGGCCAGGACGTCAGGTCGCTCGATGCCCCATTCCTCGAAAAGCGCAGCCAAGACGTTGTTCTGCATCGCCAATGAAACGTCCTGGCCCTCTCTCATTTCAGACAGGCCATAGCCAACCAGGTCGAAGTAATACACGGTCCTGCGGTCAGCGAGATGAGGTATGACGCGCCTCCATACCTGCGAAGAGAAGGGGGTGCCATGGATGGCAACCAGCGGCGTGCCGGTCCCTATTTTCCCCCATCTGACGGTGTTGCCTTCGATGCTCGATGCGTAGGGTAGATCCAACATGGGCTCACCTCACATTGTCATTTAGCTAAATGACTATATGATGCAGGCATGGACAGATCAATACAGATGAAAGCGATGAGCAGTGAGGTTCGCATGGCGATCCTTCGCCTGCTCGCAGCGCCTCGTGACCACTTCGCTGAACAATGGTCGGCAGACCCCGTCGAGTTCGGCGTCTGCATGACCCTTATCGCAAGTGCGCTGGGTATCGCCCAGCCAACAGCGAGCCGGCACCTTGAGATTCTCAGGCAGGCGAGGTTCATCTCGGTTTCAAAGCAGCAAAAATGGTCGTATTGCAAGCGTAACGATGCCGAGATTCTCGGGTACCTGGAGTGGCTCAGGATTGAGTTGTCGCTGGGTGGATGTGTCTAGCAATTTTGCTTCGCTGGTGCCGCGCAGCACCGCAGGCGATCCGCTTCACCGCAAACCAAACAAGGAGAGTGAGTGCCAATGGGCAAAAGGTTGGAAAAGGTCCGAGAGTGGCTCACGCCACGCAGGCGCATCTGGGCAGGCGTAGGTCTGTTAGCCGCGTTTTTTTTGATTCCGGCAGTCAGTTCAGGAACGACGGTGGATTGGTTGATAGGGCCAGCAGCCGTTTTCCTCATAGGCGGCCTCATGCCCGAGCCGACCAGAAGACAATAAAGCGCTGGCGCGCATCTCTCCTATGGAACAACACGTAAACCATTGATTTAGCTTGGCCCTGTGGGAGCGGGTTTACCCGCGAAGAATCCAGCGCGGTGTATGGCACCGGCTCCGCCGGTGTTCGCGGGTAAACCCGCTCCCACAGAGATAACAGTTCCCTGCGCGACAGTGCAGCTCCAAAGGGCTGGGCGATCTCTCATTTACTTCTCGTCCTCTGTATGGACCGGCTACATGGTCCTCCCAGTCGTACCTCCAGTTGGAGAGCAATTCCCACTGCTCTTGGCGTAGGGCCGCCTGGTGCATCACGCTGGATTGGCGAACAAGCTCAGTTGAGCTCAGTTGAACCGCTGACTTCCTTTGCTGATGGCATGTTGCTACATTCCGCACCGCCCATTTCCAAGGATTGAAGCTCAACATGAAACCAATGCTTTTTCTGGCAGTTATTGCGACCAGCGCTGTTTTGAGCGGCTGCGTTGTCCAAAGCTCCTACAGTAAGACCATTGCTGTCACGAAGGATGCCGAGGGAAAAGTCGTGCAGACCGTTGAAACCGAGACTGTTGTGCAGCCTGGTCAGGGCTACCCAATGCGCCTTCAGTTGATCAAAGGCATTCAGCCAAACTGATCATTGCCCGCGTGTAGAACCCGCCATCCGGCGGGTTTTTAGTCCAGGCGTCAGCTGCTGCTGGTTGGATGCCGAGTGGGGTGATGCGCTCAAACTTCCGGTATCCCTTTTTCCCAGGCTGCCCAATTCGTCAGAATCTCCTGCACCAGCGGATTGGCAGTCCGGTAGAGATTCTCCAGTGCCGGAACAAAACCGCCCTGGTCGGCATACTTGAGCAGGTTCTCAACCTCGCTGCCCCCCGGTTCAGGCCGATCAAAATCAGATCCCGCCCGCACCACCGCCACCCGCTGCACATCCACCAACCCTTCACGACTGGCCCGCAGCAGCGCTTCATAGGTGGAGTTATCTTCCTGCTGTGTCGTGCAGTACTCCCCTTTGTTATCCGTCAGCAACCGAGTCCAGACCTCGGCCCGCTCACTCAGGCGCGTCCCGGAAAACCAGGTGTTGCCCGCCACGGTGTCACACCGGGTCACCACCGGCGGCTGGTTGGCCGGCGCCATCGGGTACTTGAGCCGCCAGGCCGCCGACTCCTTGCTCTCGCTCAGGCTCACCCCGTGTGACAGGGCATAGGCCTTGGCCTGCAGCTTCGGATTGAGCTCGAAGACCTCGGTCTTGTAGTCCAGCGGCGGCTTCTCGTTCGGCCCCTTGGTGTTGATCCCCAGGTAGCCCGTCGGCCAGTCCTTGGGCGCATCCCGTGAGTCCAGCTCCCACTGGGTGCCGAATTCCACCAGGTAATGGGCCCAGGCGGTGGTGCCGAGGGTCCCGTATTTCGGGTTGATCCCGGCAATTCCCGCGACCAGGAAGTAGCTCTTGCGCAGGTCGAACCTTGGCGACAGCGCCAGTGCCAGGGTCGAGGCTGCGGCGTTGGTCTGGCCCATGCCGGTCACCAGCAGGCAGACGTCCTGGCTGTTGCAACGTATCACTGGATACTCAGCCGACAGGCCCGGCACACGCACCTCCTGCTTCAGCTCCAGGCGCTCGATCCAGTGCTGGGCCTCGGGGGCGAACATGGCGATCAGCATCACCTTGGGTTTGATTGGCGGCGCAGCCGTCTCGCCGGCCTGGGCCGGCGAGGTGAGCAGGATGCCGCAGGCCAGGCCCACGGCGAGGGAAAGACGATGCATCGGGTGCATGCGAGCCTCCATGGCGCAAGTGATCAGAACTGGTAGCCGACCCCGGCGTAATACCCCCAGCCATCGGACCGGCCGCGGAAATCGCCGTCGCCGAAGTTCAGCTGGCTGCCGTCCTGCCAGTTGCCGCCATTGTGGAAATGGCGGCCCACCAGGGTGAAGCGCAGGTGGGTGAAGGCGTACAGCAACACGTTGGTGGATACCGTGGCATTGGCCGTGCGGTTGGGGTTGTCCTTGTGCAGGTCCGAGCCGAAATCGAAGTTGGTGAAGCCGATATAGGTCAGCGAGGCGCCGTTGTCGAACTTGCCGAGGGGCACGATGTACTTGAGCTGGGCCCGGTAGCCGTCCCACGAGTACTCGTTGCTGGCTCCGTAGTTTTCCCACTGGTAACGGCCGTAGAAGTTGGCCGACAGGTTGACCCGTGAATGGGTGTCGATGTCGGTGCCCAGGCCGCTGTACAGGGTGTTGGCGCGGTTGGCGCTGTTGCTGCCGTGGTCGTAGATCCAGTCGAAGGCCACATACCACTCCTTGAACGGGCCGACGGCCAGGCTGCGGCCGGCCAGGTAGTCGATGGAGATCCGCGGCTCGTGCTCCATGAACAGCGGCGAGCCGTGGTCCCACGCGCCTTTGTCATGGCTGTTGCCGATGTCGAGGATCTTCGGGATGTCGATGTAGCCGTACAGCTCGAACGGCCCCTTGCGGCCGAAGTACTCGTATTCGAGGTAGATATCGTCGACAGGGCGGGGGCCGAAGCTGATGTCCTTGGTGCCGATCAGGGTGAAGTTCTGGTTGTACCAGTCCGACAGATAGGGCCCCGATTTGGTCGGTGCGGCGGCCGGGCTCAGGGGCTCGCCCTGGGCTGACTCGCTGGGGGGATTGTCCTGGGCCTGGGTGGTGACGCTGAGTAGTCCCGTAACAGCGCCCAGTAGCAAGGAGACAGCCAGGGGGGCGCGAGCCGCTGGGTGGAGGGAAGCAGGTTGACGCATTGAAAGTCCTTGTTCATGCGGTGGTAGCCCCAAGAGGCTGAGGTGAGCGAAAGCTTCGGCGATTGTTCGCTTAATTGTTTTGAGCAAACGTTTGCATACTCTGTACCAACCTGCCAGAGGTCTTTCAAATAAAGCTGAATCCGGGGTATTAGCTGACCTTCCGGTTAGAAAGCTGCACGGAAAATGGGCGAGGGATGGGGGCAGGCACACGCATGGGGCGGTCTTGCTGCGCAGGTAATGGGGAGTTGATTGAACGCGGGTGGTTTAAGCGATGGGCTTGCGGCGTCTCATCAGAGGGGCGAGCCGCAAATCCATCGCCATCTTGCTGGCATCACTTCACTGCAGGGTCTCGGGCTTCCTCCCTTTGGAGGCCTCCTTCAATCCCTGTTCCATCCGCCCGATTATCTGCGCCAGTATCGCCGCTCTTTCCTGCTCTCCCGACGCTTTCATCCGTGCATGATCCCGCCGCAGGTTCAGCAGGCATTTCTGCAGTCCAAGCGCCGAGCTGTCGTAGTTGTCCATGTCGTTCTCGCTGGCCGTGGGCATCCGTGCCGTTGTAGGAAAGGCTCGACGGTATCAGGTCAATTCCCCAGCCAATACTGATTATTCATACACTGGATCACAAACACGTAGAAACGTCCTACAGCGACAAAAGAGCCGTCTTACAGGATGGCCGGGGTGAATGTTTCGACATGCGTCCGCTCATTTTTCGGCAGGCCCCGGAGTACAAGGCCTGTCACGGAACAGACGGGTTGCAGAGACAATCCGCGCATCCCGGCACCCGACACGCGCCGCCGAAACGATATGTTGCAATTGCCCTTACAGATGGTCCGCATCCACCACGGCCTTGACGAACGCCTCGGGCGCTTCCTGCGGCAGGTTGTGGCCGACGCCGCCGCTCACCAGGCGGTAGGCGTACTTGCCGGTGAAGCGCTTGGCGTAGGCCTCGGCCGGTGGATGCGGCGCGCCGTTGGCATCGCCTTCGAGGGCGATGGTGGGCACGCCGATGGCGGGGAAGGTGGCCAGCTTCGCCTCCAGCGGGTCGTAGCGGGTCTCGCCCTGGGCCAGGCCGAGCCGCCAGCGGTAGTTGTGCACGGTGATGGCGACCTGGTCGGGGTTGTCCAGGGCCTTGGCGCTGCGCTCGAAGGTGGCGTCGTCGAAGGCCCACTGCGGCGAGGCGGTCTGCCAGATCAGCCGGGCGAAGGCGTGACGGTTGCTGTCGTAGCCGGCGCGGCCGCGCTCGGTGGCGAAGTAGTACTGGTACCACCACTGCAGTTCGGCGCTGGGCGGCAGCGGGGCCTTGGCGGCTTCCTGGCTGCTGATCAGGTAGCCGCTGACCGACACCAGCGCCTTGACCCGCTCGGGCCACAGGGCCGAGACGATATCGGCGGTACGCGCGCCCCAGTCGAAGCCGCCGAGCACGGCGCGCTTGATCCCCAGGGCGTCCATGAAGGCGATGACATCGCTGGCCAGGGCGGCGGGCTGGGCATTGCGCGGGGTGTTCGCGGAGAGGAAACGGGTGTCGCCGTAGCCGCGAGCATAGGGCACCAGCACCCGGTAGCCCTGGGCGGCCAGTTGCGGCGCCACCTGCTCGTAGCTGTGGATGTCGTACGGCCAGCCGTGCAGGAGGATCACCACCGGGCCGTCGGCGGGGCCTTGTTCCACGTAGGCGACGTCCAGTACGCCGGCCTGGACATGCTTGAGCGGGCCGAAGGGGGTGGACTGGCGGGCTGCGGCAGGCGAGCTGGTTTCCTCGGCCTGACTGGGTGTGGCAGCCAGCAGGGCCAGGGGCAGCAGGGCGCAGGCGAGCAGGGCTGAGCGGTTGAGGCGGTTGGCGGTGGCGAACATGGTGCATCTCCTTGGCGGGCCATCGGTGTGGGCTGGATGGCGTGTAGTTAAGGAGGTGGCTGTGTCCGGGGTGTGTCGGGTGGTGGTGGGGTGGACATTTGTGTGTATCGGGAGGCGGTTGGTACACAGAAAGCTACAAAAGGGCAGGGCTTCGTGAGCAGTTTCAGCTATCGGCGTGGGAGCGGGCTTGGCCCGGGATGCAGTGGATGGCACCGGCCAGGCCGGTGATCGCGGGGCAAGCCCGCTCCCACGCAGATCTCGCTAGTTCGCTACATCAGAGTGTTGAGATTTGGCCGTCCGTGGGTTTCATCGTTCGCCTGGGCCTGCAGCCAGCGCACCACCTGCTCGGCGGCTGAGCCTGCCTGCGGAGCATGCCCGGCGAGCAGATGGAAGCCTGCATCGCTGTGCAGTTCATGGCCTTTCAGGGCCAGTATCAGGGTGCCGGCCTTGAGGGCATTTTCCACCAGCAGTCGGGGCACCAGGGCGATGCCCATGCCTTGCTCGGCGGCCTCGATGGCGAGGATGGTCTGGGAGAACACCGGGCCGCTGAAGCGCGTGCCGGGCAGCGCGTAGTGATCGAACCAGCGCTTCCAGTTGTTGTGGCTGTCGGAGATCAGCGGCTGCTGCGCAAGATCCGCGGCTTGCCGCCAAGGGCGCTCGCCGCGCAACGCTGGTGCGCACACCGGCACCGCCACGCCGGGCAGCAGGGGCAGGGCGTAGGCGTCGGCGAAGGGCGGCACTCCCCAGCGCACGGCCAGGTCCACGGCGCCCTTGCCGCTCAACGGGCGGGTACTGTCGGAGGCATCGATCATCAGTGCCACCTGCGGGTGGGCCTGGGCCAGCAGGCCCAGGCGCGGGATCAGCCAGCGGCTGGCGAAGGCGGGGGTGGTGCTGAGCAGGATCTGCCGGGGATCACGCTGGCTGTCGCGCTCCAGCAGTTCGCCGGTGGCGTCCTCGATGATGTCCAGCGCCAGGCGCACGCGGGTCAGGTAGTCGGCGCCGTCCCGGTTGGGCCGCAGGCCCCGGGGCAGGCGCTCGAACAGTGGACGGCCGAGCTTGTCCTCGAGGGTGCGTACCTGCTGGGCGACGGCGCCGGGGGTGACGTGCAGCTCGTCGGCGGCAGCGCGGAAGCTGCCCAGGCGGGCGGCGGCCTCGAAGGCCACCAGGTGGTTGACGATGGCGGGGGCGTTGCGTCGTTTGGGCGCGCTCATCCAGTAGATTTCCTGCAGGCTGCTGCCAGTATTTGTGATTGGTGCGGTCAGCCGGATTCTGGCTTCATGGGCCTACTTGATCAACTCCCCGAAGGAGCAGCATATGTCTTCGCAGAAAGTCGCAATCATTACCGCAGGTGGCAGTGGCATGGGTGCCGAGGCCGCACGGCGGCTGGCCGCCGATGGCTTCAGGGTGGCCATTTTGTCGTCGTCCGGCAAGGGCGAGGCGCTGGCGGCCGAGCTGGGCGGCATCGGCGTGACCGGCTCCAACCAGTCGGTAGAAGACCTGCAGCGTCTGGTGGATACCGTGATGCAGCAATGGGGGCGGGTCGATGTGCTGGTGAACAGCGCAGGCCACGGGCCGCGTGCGCCGGTTCTCGAGCTGAGTGACGACGACTGGCACCGTGGCATGGAGGTGTACTTCCTCAACGTGGTGCGCCCGACCCGCCTGGTGACGCCGATCATGCAGCGCCAGGGCGGCGGCGCCATCATCAACATCTCGACCTTCGCCGCCTTCGAGCCGGATCCGGCGTTCCCCACCTCCGGGGTGTTCCGCGCCGGGCTCGCGGCCTTCACCAAGCTGTTCGCCGACCGTTACGCGGCCGAGAACATCCGCATGAACAACGTGCTGCCGGGCTTTATCGACAGCCTGCCGGAGAAAGCGGAATTCCGTAGCCGGATTCCCATGGAGCGGTACGGCAAGGCCGAGGAAATTGCGGCCACCGTCGCCTTCCTGGCCTCCGAGGGCGCGGGCTACATCACCGGGCAGAACCTGCGGGTCGATGGCGGCATCACCCGTTCGGTGTAACTGGCGTGGCGGGCATACAGCTGGGCGGCGACTTCCGTTAGCATGTCGTCCCTGTTTCCCGCTATCCGGATCCGCCCCATGAGCACCCCGATGTTCCGCCAGGCCACGGCAACCGACGTGGACCGTTGCTACCAGATCGAAACCAGCGCCTACGAAGGCGACGAAGCCGCCACCCGCGAGAAGATCGCCACGCGCATCGCCCAGTACCCGGAGGGCTTCCTGGTGCTGGAGGCCGATGGCCAGGTGATCGGCTTCATCAACAGCGGCTGCGCCGACCAGGTGGTGATGTCGGACGAGGCCTTCAAGGAGCTGGTCGGGCATGATCCGCTGGCGCCCAACGTGGTCATTATGTCGGTGGTGCTCGACCCTGCGTTCCAGGGCCTGGGCCATGCCAGTCGGCTGATGGCGCGTTTCGTCGAACAGATGCGCGAGCGCGGCAAGGCGACCATTCACCTGATGTGCAAGGAGCGGCATGTCGGGCTGTACGAGAAGATGGGCTACGCCTATGTACGCCCGTCGGCCTCCGATCATGGTGGCATGGCCTGGCACGAAATGATCATGGTGCTCTGAAGGGCCTTCGACTAGCATCGACGCTTTTCGCAGCCAGGGAGAGGCCTGTGAACTACGTCGTGATTGCCGCACACCGCAGTGAGTATCCTGCGCCCATCACCTTCGCCCGAGGCACGCTGCTGGACATCGGCCAGCGTTACGAAGGCGACGAGCACTGGGAGGACTGGTACCTGTGCCGTTGCCAGGGCCAGGAGCCGGGATGGGTGCCCGGCCAGCTCATCGAGCGGCTTGGCGTTGGCCGGGGCAGGGCGGTGGAGGCCTATTCAGCCCATGAGCTGGACGTCGACCCCGGCCAGTCGCTGGAGGGCCTGCGGCCCCTGAACGGCTGGCTCTGGTGCCGTCGGGCTGGCAACGGGGAGCTGGGCTGGGTGCCGCTGGCGAAGCTGCGCCTGCAGGACTGAGCTCAGGCCACGGCCAGTACAGCCGCGCTGTCGAGAATCCGCGCATAGTCCATGGCCAGGTTGCCCAGGGCCAGGGCATGGACATCCTCCGCCGGCCACAACCGACCCTGCAGGTCGTGCTGGTCGAAGGTGTAGCAGGCATCGGCCACCACCACCGTATCGAAACCCAGGTTGCCCGCCGAGCGCGCGGTCGACTCCACCGAGTTGTTGGTGATCACGCCGACGATGACCAGTTGGCTGATGCCGCGCTGGTGCAGCCAGCGTTCAAGGCCACTGTTGCAGAAGGCGTCGGGCACGTGTTTTTCGAACACGGTCTCGCTGGCCCGCGGGGTGAAGGCGAGCTGGAACTCGCAACCGGGCTGGCCAGGCCAGAACACTGAATCCGGATCGCGGGAGATGTGCCGCACGTGTATCACCGGACGGGTGCTTGCGCGCCAGGCGGCGAGCAGTTCGCTGATGCGCTGTTCGGCTTCGGGGTTGTTGCGACGGCCCAGGCGTGGGTGGTTGATGCCGTTCTGCATGTCGATGATCAGCAGGGCGGCGTTGCTGGCGGGCGCGGTCATCTCCGGGAGTTCTCCTTGTCTGGGCTTTGGACCGTAGCACAGGTGTGTTGCCTGCGCAGATGTCATCGCGGGGCAAGCCCGCTCCCACGCCGATCGCCTTAACCTCGCGTCGTTTACCCGTGGGAGCGGGCTTGCCCCGCGATGGGAGAAATCATCATCTGATATGCTTTTTTTCCAAGAATCTGAATCTGTAACCGTATCAGCCACTGCCGGACAATACGTCCAGGCCCAGCCTTCCAACCCGGTGTGCGCTGGGCAGGCTGCCCCGCTGCACTGCCGCAGCGGCCAGCCCCGCCGTTACGTCATCACACTGTAGAGGTTCCGATGGGCAAGCTCGCGCTGTTTCTGGGTGGTTTTCTGCTGCTGACTATCATGATTGGCCTGCTGGGCACCATTCCGCCAAGCTGAGCCGTAAAATTTTCCTGTCCCGGCCCGCCTGGCGCAATGGCGGGCCAGACCCTTCCCCAAGATTTTCCCGCCCCCAGGCCGCAGTCGTCTAGACAAGCGGTAGCTGCAAGTCGTTCTCAAGTACAAGTCGCTCGTGTAATCTCCCGCCCCCAATCCCAGGGCCCGGGTACACGGGCCGTTTACTTGCCTTGGAGACAATACACACTATGGAATGCAAGAAAGGCACTGCAGCGATGCTGGAGTGGCGCGGTCGTTTTCTCGGTGAGGGCATCCTTCACGAAGCGGACTACGATCAGGCACTGCGCCGTGCCGAAGAGTTGGAGCGTTCCGGTGTGATCAGCGCAAGCGAATGGATCGAGTTGGTCAAGCTGGCCAATGCGGCCTTGCTGCGCTTGTAAAAATTCCTTCAAGGCTTGCAGAAACTGTCCACAAAAATCGTGGGTAGGTCTGTGGATAAAGCGCTACAGGCCATGGTTTTCAGGGCCTCTGTTAGATTGAGCAGAAATTGAGCAGCCCTGTTCAGGGCTGTTCAACACTCCGCGCGCCTGCCTCGCGCAGGGTCTGCAGCAGCTCACGGACCTTCGCCGGCAGGTCGCCGGCCGGGTACACGGCGTGCATCTGCGGGTCCTGCCCGGTGCTGGATGTCAGGTGGTAGCCGGGGCAGACCCGCACCAGGCGCCCGGCACGTACCTCCGGCTCCCCCAGCCAATCCGCCAGCCGGGCGATACCGGCTCCCGCCAGGGTACTTTGCAGCACCGCCACCCCCGAGCCCAGGCGCAGCCGTGGTCGCGGGCGCAGGCTGACGATGTGTCCGTCCTTGCTGAAATGCCAGGCCTTCAGGATGCGCGGCGCGGTGTGCAGGATCAGCGTATGCCGCTCGAGGTCTTCCAGCACCTGCGGTGTGCCGGCCAATGCCAGGTACTGAGGGCTGGCGTAGAGATGGCGGCGGTAGCGCCATAGGGGATAGCCGATCAGCTCGCTGGACTGCGGGAAGGCCCCGCGGATCACGAAGTCCAGCTTGCCTTGCAGCGGGTCGAAGGCCTGGTCGCCGTACTGTACGTCGAGGGTGACGTGGGGGTGGTGCCGGGCAAACTCGGCCAGCACCGCCGGCAGCACTTGCTGGGCCAGCACCTCGGGCGCGGCCAGGCGGATCCAGCCCTGGGCGTCGCCGGTCAGCGCCGCCAGTTCGTCGGCGGCGTCCCGTTGCACATCCAGCAAGCGTTCGGCGTGGGGCAGCAGTCGCTCGCCAGCTTCGGTCAGCGATACCGAGCTGGTGCTGCGATTGAACAGCTTGGCGCCGCTGTTATCCTCCAGGGCCTGCACGGCCCGTGTTACCGCGCTGGGTGAGCGACCCAAGGCACGGGCGGCGCTGACGAAGCTGCGCTTGTGCGCGACGCTGACGAACGCCTGTATTTCACGCAGCATGTCCAGTGCCATCGCGAGGATCCTTATTGCAGTTTTCGCAATATGGCATTTCAACACAAGCGCGCCGCTTTGATTAGTCTGGCAGCCTGTTTTATGCCGCCCGGACCCCCGAGATGATGGATATCGCCCTGCTTTCACTGTTTGCCTTCGCCGCTGGCCTGATCGACGCCGCCGTGGGAGGCGGCGGCTTGATCCAGATCCCGGCGCTGTTCAACGTGCTGCCCAACGCCCAGCCGGCGGCGTTGCTGGGCAGCAACAAACTGGCCTCGGTGTGCGGCACCAGCTTTGCGGCGCGGTCGTTCATTCGCAAGGTCAAGCTGGACTGGGGGCTGATCGTGCCGGCGGCGCTGAGCGCCTTCGTGATGTCGTTCTGCGGGGCGGCCACCGTGTCGCTGGTGCCGGCCAGCGTGATGCGGCCGATGGTGCTGGTGCTGATCGTGCTGATGGCCATCTACACCTTCTGCAAGAAGGACTTCGGCACCTTGCACAAACCCAGGGTGATTGGCGGCAAGGAACAGTGCCTGGCGGTGCTGATCGGTGGCGCCATCGGCTTCTATGACGGATTGTTCGGACCAGGCACCGGCAGCTTCCTGATCTTCCTGTTCATCCGCTTCTTCGCCCTGGATTTCCTGCATGCCTCGGCCTCGGCCAAGCTGGTCAACATCGCCACCAACCTGGCCGCGCTGGTGTTCTTCATTCCGTCGGGCAATGTGCTGTGGGCCATCGCGTTGCCGATGGCGCTGTTCAACATCCTCGGTGCGTTGACGGGTACCTGGCTGGCGGTGCGCAAGGGGGCAGGGTTCGTGCGCGGTCTGTTCCTGGTGTTGCTGTGCGTGCTGATCGCCAAGCTGAGCTGGGACCTGCTGGCCGGCTGAGTCACACCACCTGGCGCTGCCCTTCGGCCTGCTCGACCCGGTTGCGGCCCTGGGCCTTGGCCCGGTAGAGCGCCTGGTCGGCGCTGGCCAGCAGTTCGTCCAGGCTGGGCGCGGGGGTGTCGGCGGCGCAGCCGCTTACGCCGATGCTCACGGTGATCCGCAGCGCCTGCCCGGGCTGCGCGATGTGCTGGTCCTGTACCGCCCGGCGCAGGCGCTCGGCGGTGAACCTGGCCAGCTCCGGCGCCAGCCCCGGGACGACGATGACGAATTCCTCGCCGCCCAGGCGGGCGAACAGCTCGCCGTCGTGCAACTGGTCCTGCAGGGTCGTGGCGAACTGGCGCAGCACCTGGTCGCCGACTGCGTGGCCATGCTGGTCGTTGATGGTCTTGAAGTGATCGATGTCGAGCATCATCAAGGTCAGCGGCGCTTGCTGGCGGTTGTCGAGCAGGGCGTGGGCGCGGCGGATGAAGGCGCTGCGGCTGAGGGTCCCGGTCAGGTGGTCGATGGTCGCCTGATGCGCCAGGCGCGCCATCAGGCTGCGGTTGGCGCTGCTGACGCAGGCCAGCACCAGCGGGCCGAGCACCAGCATGGCGATGCCCAGGCGCGCCGACATCAGGGTGGTGACCCCCGATTCGCTCTGCGGGATGCTGAAGTGCATGAGGTTCTGCGCCACGGCGACGATCAGCGTGCTGCCGGCGGTGAGCGCCAGCAGCGCCACCAGGAATGGTGAGTAGCTTAGCGCGCACCACAACAGCGCGGCGATCGGGAAGGCGATCGCCCCGGGGCCGCCGAAGAGGATGCTGACCGCCAGTGAGGCCAGCAGCACCAGCAGCGGTGCCAGGCGGATCGGCTGGCTGGCGCTGCTGTGGCCGCTCAGGGCGCGTGGCGAGGGGGCGGTGAGCAGCACGGGCAGGACCAGCACGCTGGTGGAGAACTGTTCACTGAACCAGGCAAGCCAGGTAGCGCTCAGCGATTGTTCGAACCAGGGCGTGGCCATCACGCAGGCCAGGCTGGCGGCGACAATGGCACCGACCGCGCAGGCGCCGAACAGGCACAGGGTGCCGTGGGGCGTGCGCAGGCGTCGATGCACGCGTGCCAGGCGGGCCATCAGGTACCAGATGCTGATGATGGCGCCGAGGTTGCACAGGTTGAACCACAGGGCTGGCTTCCAGGCACTGCCGCAGGCCAGGTCGGCGACCACCATGGCCAGGTAGATCAGGGCGAAGCCGGAGGGGGTGGCCCGGCGCGGATTGCGCAGCAGCACCCCGGCGAGCACCGCGTTCACCGGCCAGAACAGCGACAGCGATTCGATGGGGCGGGCGAGGATGCCGGCCAGGGTCAAGGCCAGGGTCAGGCCGAACAGACTCAGCAGGGGCAGCAGGCGCGACGGGGCTGGTGACACCATGGGCTCGACCGGCAAGCGAAGACAGAATCCAGGAAAACGGCTGTAGGCACCTGGGACGATAGTCTGTGAGTGTCTTTCAAGTCGCCAATTGATGTCAATTCGCCGCAAATCGCCTGGATCGTGCCGCCGACTACAGGCCGAACACCCACGGTACCATCAGCACGGTGACCAGCATCACCAGTAGGGTGAAGGGCACCCCGATTTTGACGAAGTCGGCGAAACGATACTGGCCGGGGCCCAACACCAGGGTGTTGACCGGCGACGACACCGGCGTCATGAACGCCGCCGACGCCGCCAGGGCCACGGTCATGGCGAACGGGTAGGGCGACATGCCCAGTTGGTGAGCGGTGCTGACCGCCACCGGGGCCATCAGCACGGCCGTCGCGGTGTTGGAGATGAACAGGCCGATCAGCGCGGTGAGGGCGAACAGACAGGCGAGGATCACGCTCGGCCCGGCGCCGCCGAGGGCACCGACCAGCGCGCCGACGGCCAGGTCGATGCCGCCGGTCTTCTGCAGGGCCAGGGCGAAGGGCAGCATGCCGACGATCAGCACCAGGCTCTGCCAGTGGATGGCGCGGTAGGCGCTGTTCATGTCGATGCAACGGCCGGCGCCCATCAGCAGGCAGCCGATCAAGGCGGCGATGACGTTGGGCACCAGGCCGCTGACCATCAACCCGACCATCACCGCCAGGCTGATCAGCGCGTAGGGCGCGCGGGCGCGAGCCGGGGCGACCTGGTCGATCTCCGCCGGCAGGCTCAACACCAGGAAGTCGCGGGGCTTGCCCTGCAGCTGGCGCACTGCCTTCCACGGACCAACCACCAGCAGGGTGTCGCCCAGGCGCAGCTTTTCTTCCACCAGCTGCCCTTCGATCGCCTGCTGGTCGCGGCGCAGGCCGACCACGTTGAGGTCATAGCGGGTGCGGAAGGTCAGCTCGAGAAGGGTCTTGCCGATCAGTTGCGAGCCCGGAGGCAGCGAGATCTCGGCCATGCCCACTTCCTGGGACTGGTCGATGAAATAGGCCGCCTTGAAGTGCAGGGGCTCGAGCAACATCGACTGGCACAGGCTGCGCAGGTCGTCGCGGTTGGCGAACAGGTCCAGCAGCAGCACGTCGTCCTGTTGCAACAGGGTACCGGAGTCGGCGGTGATCACCCGGGTGGTGAACTTGTGCTGGCGCTCGATGCCGATCACGTTGGCGCCGTGGCGGGTGCGCAGTTCCAGCTCGCCCAGGGTGTGGCCGATCAGCGGCGAATGGGGGCGGATGCGCAGGCGCCGCTCGCGGCCGCTGAGCTTGTAGTCCAGCACCAGATCGAGCAGGGTGCGGCGGCTCTCGACGCGGCCGTCCTTGCGTACCTCGCCGTTGAGCCAGTGGCGGGTCAGCAGCATGTAGCCGATGCCCAGCACCAGCACCACCAGGCCGAAGGGCGTGAAACTGAAGAAGCCGAAGCCGCTTTCGCCGTGGCGCACCAGCTCGCTGTGCACCACCACGTTCGGCGGGGTCGCCACCAGGCTGAGCATGCCGCTGATCAGGCCGGCGAAGCTCAGCGGCATCATCAGCCGGCTGGGCGAGAGTTGCAGGCGCGCGGCGATGCTCAGCACCACCGGGATGAAGATCGCCACCACGCCGGTGGAGCTCATCACCGAGCCCAGGCCGGCCACTGCCACCATCAGCAGCACCAGCAGGCGCGCCTCGCTGTTGCCGGCGCGCTCGCTCATCCATTCGCCGATGCGGTAGGCGATGCCGGTGCGCACCAGCCCTTCGCCGATCACGAACAGCGCGGCGATCAGCACCACGTTGGGGTCGCTGAAACCGGCCAGGGCCTGCTCGACGGTGAGAATGCCGGACAGCGGCAGCGCGAGGATCACCAGCAGCGCGACCACGTCCATGCGCGGACGGTTGATGATGAACAGGACGACGACGACGGCCAGCAGGCCTAGGACCCAGAGCAGCTCATGGTTCATGGGGAGGGGATGTTCCTTCACACAGGGGCACGAAAGGCGATGGCCCTAGTGTGGCAGCTTGACGCGAATGCGTCGTTGACGTGCTGCAGTGTTTTTCCGGGTGGTGACCAGGTGCGCGATGAGAGAGTGCTTGGGGGCGGATGTGTTGAAGCCAACTTTGTGGGAGCGGGCTTGCCCCGCGATGGCGGCTGACCTGGAGGCGATGTTGTCCAGGCTGACCTCATCGCGGGGCAAGCCCGCTCCCACAAGGCCCGCAGGCCCGTCCGTATTACTTGTTAGTGGCGATGCTTGTGCTTGCGGTTGTTGTCGCCCATGTGGTTGCCGATCGCACCGCCCGCCGCGCCGCCCAGGCCTGCGCCGATGGTCGAGCCGTTGGAGCCGCCGAGCTTGCCGCCGATCAGCGAGCCGCCGGCCGAACCCAGGCCACCGCCGATGGCGGCTTCGGTGCGGTTGCCCTTGCGTGCGCCCACCGCGCTGCCGGCCGCGCCGCCCAGGCCTGCGCCGATGGCCGCGCCGGTGCTGCCGCCGATCTGTTTGCCGACGACGTTGCCCAGGGCGCCGCCCAGGCCGCCGCCGATGGCCGCTGTGCCGTCACCGGCGAAAGCGCCCTGGCAGAGCAGCAGGCCGAGGGCGAGGGAAGGCAGAGTCAGACGCATGTTGTGAACCTCAGGGGAATCATCAGGGGTAGGGTGCCGCGTGGTCGGCGGCGAGTCAGGGTGTGAAAGACGCTTCAGCGGTAGTAGCGGTCACGGTACTGGCGATCGTCATCGTCACGGTCGTGGCGATGGTGATGACGGTGGCCGCGGTCACGGTCGCGCCAGCCGTCGTCATCGTCGTGGTAGTGGTTGCTGTAGCAGCCACCGAGCAGCAGCAGGGTGGCGACCATCGAAAGGCTTGCAAGGCGTTTCATCACGTTATAGGTCCTTGATCCGCAACGGTTTACGCGGTACTTCCTGTGACCTGTGGCGATCGATTTGGTTCTTTGTCGCGCAAACTTTTATCGCGACGGCGATGAGCGGCATGAGCGATTCCCCGGCCGGCCCGGCAGTGCTAGAGTCAGCTTCTTTTTTTGTCCCGAGGATGGAACATGCGAGCAATTCTGCCGATCACCGTGGCGCTGCTGCTGGCGGGCTGTGCATCGTCGACCATGGAAGCGGCGCGCAACGGCTCGCCTACCGCACGCCTGGATTCGCACAAGACGCCGGACCTGGTCGCCCAGTGCATCCAGTTCAGCTGGCAGGAAGAGAACACCTTCGGGGTCGATGCCAGCGGCTACCTGGAGGCGCGCAAGCAGGGCGGGTTCACCGTGTATACCCGGGAGGCGGAGTCGTTCGTCGATGTCTACGCCCAGGCGGGGGGCACGCGGGTGGACTATTACGCGCAGAAGAATGACGGCGTGGCGTTGCAGCGCCGGGCGGCGGCGGCCACCTGCCTGTAATGCCGAGCGGGTCGACTACTTAGTCTGGTTGTGCCGTGCGCTCGGCAGTGATGTCCTCGAACACGCTGATCAGGTGCTCCGGCTGCCCGTCGGCGCGCCGTTCCAGCGAGGTGCGAGCCCGCACCCAGATATAGTGCCCGTCCTTGTGGCGCACGCGTTTCTGCACCTCGTAACGCTCGATCTCGCCGGCCAGCATGCGCTGCAGCAACGCCAGGTTGCCTGGCAGGTCGTCGGGGTGGGTGAGCTGCTGGAAGGTCGTGCCGTACAGTTCGTCCTCGCGGTAGCCCAGCAGCTCGCAGAAGCTGCCGTTGACCCGCTGCCAGCTGCCATCCGGGTCGATGTAGGCCAGCGCGCCCCAGGCCAGTTCGAAGATGGTGCGAAAACGCGCCTCGCTCTGGCGCAGCTCTTCTTCGGCCACCTTGCGCTCGGTGTTGTCCATGCTGATGCCGACCATCTTCACCGGGCGCCCGACGCTGTCACGCAGCACTGTGGCGCGCGAGGCGATCCAGCGCTGGCCGCCATCGGGGCGGGTGATGCGAAAATCGCATTCGCAGCCGGTGCCATCGGCCACCGCCTGGGCATACATGCCCTGCATGTGGCGGGCGTCATCGGCGTGAATGTGTTCCCAGAAGTCCTCGTTGCGGCGCAGCGGCCAGCCATAGACCGCCTCGACGTTGGGCGAGTAGGTCACTTCGTCGGTGACCAGGTTCCATTCCCAGGTGACGATGCGCGCGCCTTCCTGGGCCAGCTTCATGCGCGTCTCGCTTTCCATGATCTCGGCGGTGTAGCGGCGGCGCACGTCGGTCATCGGCAGCTCGACCACCTCGGCCTGCTGCACGCTGTGCAGGGCCTCCTCGCCGTAGCGCAGCCAGATCCAGTTGACCTTGAGCAGGTCGGCCAGGCGGCGCAGGTTGTCGTAGTCGATCTCGCCGCCGCGGGTCCACTTGTGCACCGCCGTGCGCGAGATCCCCAGCGCCGTGCCCACGGCCTGCAGGGTCAGCTTGTGGTGTTCGAGCAGTTCCTTGAGGCGAAAGGCGAAGCTGTTTTCGGTCATGGGCGCTGGATCCTTGGGCGGGCACGAAGCGGGCAGTATACCCGAGCCGTCAACTTCTGGTTGACGGGGTGGTTGCCGGGTTTGTCGGGGCCGGTTAACGTGGCGCCTGACTCACTCAGGACAGGGAAGCACCGTAATGAGCCGATCACTGGAACTCAACCGCGCCAGCTGGGACGAGCGCGCACCCCTGCACGCCGCCTCCGGGGACTACGAGGTCGAGCGCTTCATCGCCGAGCCCGGGCACCTGTCCGAGGTGGTGCGCTTCGACCTGCCGCGCCTGGGCGATATCCACGGCCTGCGCGCGGTGCACCTGCAATGCCATATCGGCACCGACACCCTGTCGCTGGCGCGACTGGGCGCCGAGGTCTGCGGCCTGGATTTCTCCGCGGCGTCCCTGGCCCAGGCACGCCAGCTGGCCGAGCGCTGTGGCGCGGGCATCGCCTATGTCGAATCGGACGTCTATCAGGCCGCGCAGGTATTGCCTGTGGGGGCTTTCGACCTGGTCTACACCGGCATCGGCGCGCTGTGCTGGCTGCCGAGCATCGAGCGCTGGGCGCAGACCGTGGCGGCGTTGCTCAAGCCGGGCGGGCGGCTGTTCCTGCGCGACGGCCACCCGATGCTGATGGCCGTGAACGAGGACCATCAGGACCGCCTGCAACTGGAGTACCCGTATTTCGAGCGCGAGGCACCGACGGTGTGGCACAGCGACGAGACGTATGTCGAAACCGACCGGGCACTGACCCAGACCGAAACCCATGAGTGGAACCATGGCCTGGGTGAGGTGATCACCGCGCTGCTGAACAACGGCCTGCGCATCACCGGCCTGGAGGAGCACCAGAGCATCCCCTGGGAAGCGCTGCCGGGGCAGATGACGCTGGGCGATGACGGCGAGTGGCGCCTGAACGAGGCGCCGTGGCGGTTGCCGCTGAGCTATACACTGCAGGCGGTCAAGGGGTAGAGGTCGAGAATTGCGTGTACGCGAGTCGTGGGAGCGGGCTTGCCCCGCGATAAGGGCCGCCATTGCAATCGCGGGGCAAGCCCGCTCCCACGAACCCCGCACCATTTCAGCCAGGGGCCAGCGTCCTCAGGACAGGAACCCACCATCGACATTGAGTGCGGTGCCGGTGGTATAGCTGGAGGCATCGCTGGCCAGGTACAGCACCGCGCCGGCCATCTCGCTCGGGTCGGCCACGCGCTTGAGCGGGATCTGCTGCAGCGCGGCGTTGCGGATGCTGTCGTTCTTCACCAGCGCCGAGGCGAACTTGGTGTCGGTCAGCCCCGGCAGCAGGGCGTTGCAGCGGATGCCGAACTGCGCGCACTCCTTGGCGAAGACCTTGGTCATGTTGATCACCGCCGCCTTGGTCACCGAGTAGATGCCCTGGAACAGCCCGGGCGAGACGCCATTGATCGAGGCCACGTTGATGATGCTGCCGCCGCCGTGCTCGCGCATCAGCTTGCCGGCTTCCACCGACATGAAGAAGTAGCCGCGGATATTGACGTCGACGGTCTTCTGGAATGCGCCCAGGTCGGTGTCCAGGACGTTGCAGAACTGCGGGTTGGTGGCGGCGTTGTTGACCAGGATGTCGAGGCGGCCGAACTGCTCGCGGATGCCGGCGAACACCTGCTGGATCTGCTCCATCTCGCCGATGTGGCAGGCCACCGCGGTGGCCTTGCCGCCGGCGGCGACGATCGCCTCGGCCACCTGCTGGCAACCGTCGAGCTTGCGGCTGGAGACGATCACATGGGCACCCTGCTGGGCCAGCAGGTGGGCGATGGCTTCGCCGATGCCGCGGCTGGCGCCGGAAACGAAGGCGATCTTGCCGTCGAGGTCGAACAGGTGGGTCTTGGACATGCGCGTATTCCTTGTTGTCTGCCGGGATTACAGGCTGGATTTGCCGATCAGTTGCAGGCTCATCTGCTCCAGCAGCCGGTTCATGTGGATGAACTGGGCGAAGCGCTTGTCCTGGGTCTGGCCGTGGAAGAAGCGGTAGTAGATCTGCTGGACGATGCCGGCCAGGCGGAACAGGCCGTAGCAATAGTAGAAGTCGAAGTTGTCGATGCGGATGCCGGCGCGCTCGGCGTAGTAGTCGACGAACTGCTGGCGAGTGAGCATGCCCGGGGCATTGCTCGGCTGGCGGCGCATCAGTTGCACCGGCGCCGGGTCGCCGGCCTCGATCCAGTAGGCCAGGCTGTTGCCCAGGTCCATCAGCGGGTCGCCGATGGTGGCCATCTCCCAGTCCAGCACGCCGATGATGCGCATCGGGTTGGCGCTGTCGAGGATGACGTTGTCGAAGCGGTAGTCGTTGTGCACGATGCCCGGGCGCGGGTGGTCGGCGGGCATCTTCTCGCGCAGCCAGGCGATCACCTGCTCCCAGCGCGGCGCGTCGGGCGTCAGGGCTTCTTCGTAGCGGCTGGCCCAGCCTTCGATCTGGCGCTGCACATAGCCTTCCGGCTTGCCCAGGTCGGCCAGGCCACAGGCGTGGTAGTCCACCTGGTGCAGCTCGACCAGGCGGTCGATGAAGCTCTTGCACAGGGCTTCGGTGCGGCCGGCGTCCAGGTCCAGTTCGGCGGGGATGTCCGAGCGCAGGATGATGCCGTTGACCCGTTCCATCACATAGAACTCGCCGCCGATCAGCGACTCGTCGGTGCAGTGCACGTAGGCCTTGGGGCAATAGGGGAAGCCGGCGTTGAGCTGGTTGAGGATGCGGAACTCACGGCCCATGTCGTGGGCCGACTTGGCCTTGTGGCCGAACGGCGGGCGGCGCAGCACGAACTCCCGGTCCGGGTAGCTGACCAGGTAGGTCAGGTTGGAGGCGCCGCCGGGGAACTGGCTGATGCTCGGTGTGCCCGCGAGACCGGGAATGTGATCCTTGAGGTACGGATCGATGACGGCCGCGTCGAGTTCTTCGCCGGGGCGTACCTGGGTGGACTGGTCGGTGAGCGTCATGCGATTTCCTTATGATCGGTAGCAAGGACTATTGGCTAATCTAATTTCCTGTCAAAGCTGGTACAAGCGTGCCAGACGTTTATTGGCCTGGGTGTTGCCGGGCGATCAATGGCCCTGATGGGCGGGCCTTGCGGCAGGCGAAAAAAAACCGAAGCACATGCGGCTTCGGTTTTTTCATTGGCGATTCGCCGCGCCGATCAGGCCGGGAACAGCTCGCTGAGCTTCATCGACAGCATCATGTCGCCTTCGACGCGCAGCTTGCCGCTCATGAAGGCCTGCATGCCGTCGGTGTCACCGCTGACGATGCCCTTGAGGGTGTCGCTGTCCAGTACCAGGGTGCAGTTGGCGTCGGCGTTCTCGCCTTCCTGGATCTCGCAGGTGCCATCCTTGACCAGCAGGGCGTAGTGCTTGTCTTCGTCGGTGATGTTGAAGCCGAACACCAGGTCCAGGCCGGCGGCAGCGGATGGGTTGAATTTTGCCTTCATCGCCTCGACGGCTTTAGCTACATCGCTCATGGTGTATTCCTTGTTAAGTGATTTTCGCGTCCGCAAGGACACAACAGACCGGGCTCATCGGTAGGTGACGAGCTCCGGCAACCGCAACAGCCGCACATGGGCTTGGCTGTTGAAGGAAGCCAGGGTGACGTCGCGGCCACGGAACTTCAGGTGGCTGAGCGACGTGTTGATGATCTGCCAGTTCAGGGTGAACGCCTGAGCCGGCGTGATTCCGCTTACCAGGTGCAGCAGGGCGGCGATGGTGCCGCCGGAGGTGAACAGGGCGATGTTGTCGCCACTGGCCGCGCTGTCGAGCAGGCGCCGCAGGCCATCGCCGACCCGGCCGGTGAAGGCCTGCCAGGTTTCCAGGTGTTCGTCGTGGGCATGTTCGCCGTCGTGCCAGCGCTGCACCATCAGGGCGAACAGGCGCTGGAACTCGCCGCGGTGCTGGGCGCCGTTGCGCAGCACATGCAGGGCCTCGGGCTCTTCGGGCAGCAGGGCCGGGAGCAGGGCGCGGATCACGCCGTCGGCGTCGAACTCGTTGAAGGCCGCGTCGGTCTCTATGGTCGGGACTGCCTCGCCATGGGCCTGCAGCGCGTCCAGGGCCAGGCGGGCGGTGTCCTGCTGGCGACGCAGGGTGCCGGCCACGCAACGGTCCAGGCGCAGGCCCAGCTGGGCGAGGTGCTCGCCCAGTGCCTGGCTCTGACGCTCGCCCACCGGCGAGAGGACGTCGTAGTCAGCGGCACCGAAGGAGGCTTGGCCATGTCGGATCAGGTAGAGATTGCCCACGTTGAAGTCCGGCCCGGTTGGAGGTTGCTGCGAGGTTAGGTTGCCCCAGGCGGGCTGTCAACGAAAAAACATACAAGCGTTTGAAAAGGTCGTTTGAACTGTGTTGCCAGCATTTTCACCGGCTGGCAGCGGCTCTGGCGCCCCGGTATGCTTGCATCCAGTTCGCGCCCTTGCGGCGCTGGTTTATCAAGGAGTCAATGTGGAGTTTCTTGCCGAATACGCAAGCTTTCTCGCCAAAACCGCCACCCTGGTGATCGCCATCCTGGTGGTGCTGTCGGCCATCGCCGGCCTGCGTGGCAAAGGGCGGCGCAAGCCGGGTGGGCAGTTGCAGGTTACCCGTCTCAACGAGTTCTACAAGGAACTGCGCGAGCGCCTGGAATCGGGCCTGCTCGACAAGGCCCAGCTCAAGGCCCTGCGCAAGCAGCAGGCCAAGGCGGAAAAACAGCAGAAGAAAAAGCCCGAGGACAAGCGCCGGGTGTTCGTCCTCGACTTCGACGGCGACATCAAGGCCTCGGCCACCGAGAGCCTGCGCAACGAGATCACCGCGCTGCTGACCCTGGCCACCCCGCGTGACGAGGTGGTGTTGCGCCTGGAGAGCGGCGGTGGCCTGGTGCACAGCTATGGCCTGGCGGCTTCGCAGCTGGCGCGCATCCGCGAGGCCGGCATCCCGCTGACCATCTGCATCGACAAGGTTGCCGCCAGCGGCGGCTACATGATGGCCTGCATCGGCGAGAAAATCGTCAGTGCGCCGTTCGCGGTGCTGGGCTCGATCGGCGTGGTGGCGCAGATGCCCAACGTCAACCGCCTGCTGAAAAAGCACGACATCGATTTCGAAGTGCTGACTGCCGGCGAATACAAACGCACCCTGACCGTGTTCGGCGAGAACACCGACAAGGGCCGGGAGAAGTTCCAGGAAGACCTGGACATCACTCACCAGCTGTTCAAGGACTTCGTCGCCCGCTATCGCCCGCAGCTTCATATAGACGAGGTGGCGACCGGCGAAGTCTGGCTGGGCATCGCCGCGCTCAATCGCCAGCTGGTCGACGAACTGGGCACCAGCGACGAGTACCTGAGCCGCAGTGCCCGCGAGGCCAATGTGTTCCACCTGCGATTCGCCGAGCGCAAGAGCCTGCAGGAGCGTATCGGCGTTGCCGCCAGCGGGGCGGTGGAGAACACCCTGGTCGGCTTGTGGAGCAAACTCGGGCGTCTGCGCTAACACCTTGAACCCCTTGAAGATTTTTTTCTTCAAGGGGGTTGCAAGGTGCATCGAATGCCGACATAATGGCGTCCATCGAAACGCAGCTGACTTGAAAAAGCCCAGCGGTTTCAAGGAGATAGCGAAAGCTGACTCCGACTTTGAGGCCGAGTAGCAAAGTGGTTATGCTCCGGATTGCAAATCCGTCTACGCCGGTTCGATTCCGACCTCGGCCTCCACCATTCGAAAGCCCCGCAATCATTTTGGTTGCGGGGCTTTTTTCATGTCTGCGGATTGTCCCGGGACGTCCTATTTGGGACAAATCTGGGACATCGAAGGAAATTTCGCGTCCCACAAGCCGGGCATCACCGGAGCATGTCGATCAGCGAGTCCACTCAAGTGCGGTGGATGCGCCGAAGTTCGCTGAACAAAAACCCAGAATACTGGTTGAATATACAGTACTTATGTGGCATAGTTACCTACATCAGCGACAAGTCTGAGGTTGGTGAAACCTCATCACCCCTGATCTTCGCCAGAGGACCTCGAGTCTCGAACCATCGCCCATGAGCGCCATACGCCCAATACAGAGGCCTGAACTTAAATCAGCTCAGTAACGGAGTTTAAAATGGATAACGCAAACTCGGCGTCTCAAACCTTGCAAGATCTTTGGACTCAAGTAGACCCGGTGGAGAACACCGGCATGCTTAGGCGCGTGGTTTTTGCGCAAGGCAAGTTTTATGCGGCTGGTGGCAACGGTCTTCCCACAACCACTCAGGTTGTCACTGGAGACGCAACTGGTACAGCGTGGACCAAGCTTAAGGGCGCCGTCACCTCTGATAGCGGAAAGGTCCTCAACGAGCTGTACTGGAACGGTCTTGGGACAACGCTTCAAGGCCTTTCTCAATCCGGCAATGTGGTCCACGGCAGCATTGCACGCCCTTTAAATGCTTGGACAGACCTTACGGCAGCTGCTCGCGCGTATGTAGACTTGCATGGCATTGTGTATTATCAGCCAATTTACGGCGACATCGCGACCTGGATACTGGTTGGGTCTAACGGTAAAGTCTTTTCCCGTTATGAGGATTGGTCAGGCACGGTGGAGCGCACTACGACCTTCACTTCTAGCGAGACTGTGCACTGCGTCAACGTCATTGGCGTTTTTGTGTTGATTGCGGGATCGAATGGGAAGCTGCTTAGCGCTGTGAAGATGCCAACGGGTAATCCGCAATCATTCGCGACCAGAACCAGCACCTTCGGCACTAGCACCATCCTTTCCATGAAGCTTTGCAACGGGAAAATGTTTATCGTTGGTGCGGATGGCAAGATGGCATATTCATCCGATGGGCTTACCTGGACTGCTGTTGAAGATACCAGTTTCGGTGGAACCATCATCCGCGACATTGCTTACGGTAATGGCAAGTATGTAGCTGTCGGCGACGGCGGCAAAACAGCCGTTTCCGAGGATGGGATCGGCTGGGTTCAGCAAGCCAACACTTTCGCAGGAACCGATATCCGGAGCGTCGCCTACGGCAACGGCAATTTTGTAGCTGTTGGTGCAGCCGGCAAGATTGCTTACTGGACTCCATGATCTTCTATCTCCTTGCGTAATAGAGCCCAGCCGTCGCGCTGGGCTTTTTCATTTCTGATTCAGGCTCGCCACAGCCAGGGTGGCCCTTCGGGGGATGCTTGGACGCGCGGCGAGACTGGTTCAGTTGGGTGCCAGCGCTGCAAGCCCATTGGCGGACAGGCTGGAAGATTGGCAAAACCCCGCAGATCTGGGGCTGCGGTTTTTTAATGCCTGCGAATTGTTCGTCGCCCCGCCATCTGGGGCAATCTTGGGCCACGAAGGAAAGTGTGTGACCACCGGTAAATTCGCTGTGATCCTCTACGGGTTATTCAAGGATGAAACGCAATGAAAAAGCTCAAAGAACTGGACGCAGCCGCCACCCGTTACCTGAGCAGGTACTCCCGCAAGCAGTTTTTCTCGATTTTCGTTGTGATTACGGCGATCAACTATTGCTGCGCCTACAACGTGGAGGGATACAAATCGATCTGGCTGGCAATGATCGGCGGCTGGTTCTTCGGTATGACCTTCGCACCGTTCCACGCTAAAAAAGGCCAATCCTGAAGGCGGCTACCGGGTAGCATCCAGGGTGGGAGCAAGGGCGGCCAGCGTGGGACAGCAAGCGGCCTGGATCAGCCGCGTCTGCGTAGCCACTCATCCGCAACTTCCCCCATGGTGGCAGGCGCTGCGCTCTTGATCCAGGCCATGAAAGCGCGGTCGAACTTGAAGGTCTCGCCACATTCACCGACCAGGAACCGCCGGACCTTCTGCGTGTTCCGGTAGTGCCGGTCCAGCGGGGTGGCGCGGGTGATCGGTCCAGCATGCCAGTCGAAGCTCATCTCCATTCCCTTGGATGGCTGTGATCCCAGGAGCGTAGCATTGTCGGCGGCTGCGTGGGCGTGCCCTGACCTGACGGTCTGTGCCATCTAATCAAGCCAGGTGGCTTGCCAGAAGCTCGATGAATGCCCGCACCTTGACCGGTCGAAAGCGAGCCGTCGGGAAGACCGCATGGATCTCGCCTCGAGGCAGCGACCACTGCGGCAGCACCTCGATCAGCCGGCCTGCCTGCAGGTCAGGTTCCGCCACATAGTCCGGAAGGACCGATAGCCCGGCCCCGAGCAGCGTGGCTTCGCGTACCGCCAAGGTGGCGTTGAGCGACAGGCTGGCTCTCATCTCCACTGTTTCGCGTTGCGAGGCACCCTTGGCAAATAGCCAACGGGTCGGTTCTCGCAGCGCCAGGTTCGCCACGATCGGTAGCTCGGCCAGATCCGCCGGGGCCTGCAGTTTGTCCACTCGCGCTTGCCACTGAGGGCCGGCCACCAACCGTTGCGCAAACTCGCCGATTCGCCGGGCCTGCAGATGTTGCTCGGTAATCCAGCCAACGCGAATGGAAAGGTCCAGATCGTTGGCGCCCAGATCCAGGGTCTGGTCGCTGAAGTGTGCCTCGACCTTGCACTGCGGATATCGCTGCGAGAATGCGGTGATGGCCGGTACCACGACACCGATGCCGTAATCGAAGGGGGCGGTCAGGCGTAGGGTGCCCGTCGGCTCGCTGGCGGCTTCGGACAGTTCCTCGAAAGCCTCTTCAGCCTCTTTGAGGATCAGGGCGCAGCGGTGGTAGAACTGTTGGCCCGCCTCGGTGGTGCGGACTTTTCGCGTGCTTCGTACCAGCAGTGTGGTGCGACAGTCGCTTTCCAGTCGCGCCACCTGTTGGCTGACCACGGCCTTGGTGATGCCGAGGCGCTCTGCTGCTGCGGTGAAGGAGCCGGTTTCGACCACCGCGGTGAAGTACGCAAGCCTGTTCAGGCTGGAAGCGCCGGTCATTGATACACTCTTTAATGTCTGTATTTAACATACAGTGTGTTTATTTTGTATGCGTTTAAATGTCAATACATGCACTATAAGATTCGAGGCATTCCATTCAAGGCGTTTCACCATGAACAAGACCCTGGTTTACCTCTACGATCCACTGTGCGGCTGGTGCTACGGTGCAGGGGGACCTTTGCCCCAGGTTCTCGAATCCACGGGCCTTGTGTTGCGCCTGATACCGACGGGGCTGTTTTCCGGCAGCGGTGCTCGCGCCATGGATGATGACTTTGCGGCGTACGCCTGGAGCAACGACCAGCGTATCGAGCGCCTGACCGGGCAAACCTTCACTGAACGCTACCGCGACCAGGTACTCGCCGACCGTGTTCAGGCGTTCGACAGTGGTCCGTCTACCCTGGCGCTCAGCGCAGTGAACCTGACTTCGCCTGAGCACGAGTTCGAAGCGCTCAAGGCGATTCAGGCGGCGCGCTATGTTGATGGCCTGGATGTAACCCGGTTGGAGACGTTGACAGCAGTGCTGGCGAACCTGGGCTTGAATGCCGCCGCCGAGCGGCTGACGCGCCCGGATTCGGCCTTGCTGCAGGCCAACGACGATCGTGTGGGGCAGGGGCGTGCCTTGCTGGGTCGCGTGGGCGGCCGAGGCGTGCCGACATTCGTTCTGCAACAAGCGGACGACGCCATGCAGTTGTTACCTGCCAGCGCTATCTTTTCAGATCCTCAGGCCTTCATTCGCGAGCTGAAGGTGGGGGTAAAACCATGAGCAAGAGCAACCTGGACATCATCCGAGCCTAGTACGAAGGCTCAGCCGAACAGAATGGCCGGAATCTGCTGGCGGCGCTGGCTGCGGACGTGATCTGGACCGAGGCGGCCGGCTTCCCTTATGCCGGTACCTATGTCGGCCCGCAGGCGATCATGGAGGGTGTGTTCCATCGCCTGGCCAGCGAATGGGATGGCTACCAGGCCAAGGTGCATACCTATGTGGCCGAGGACGACAGGGTTGCCGCCTTTGGCGTCTACTCGGGCACCTATCGCAAGACCGGGAAGGCGATGACCGCAACCTTTGCCCACCTGTACCGGCTGGACAGCGGCAAGATCGTCAGCATGGAGCAATACGTCGACAGTGCGCAGGTCAACGCGGCGCTTACCTGAGCCGCCGTCGGTTCCAGGCACAGGCCGCTGCAGGGCGGCCTGTGCCGACTGGCAATTACTTGCCCGAAGCGTCCTGCTCGACCACCAAGTCCAGCACATAGACCTGCGACGGGGCGTCGGCCGGCGGGTTCTTCCATTCGTATTGCTTCACGCGCAGCACGGTGCGCACGCCGTCACGGTGCTCGAAGCCCTCGATGGACTGGTACAGCGGGTGCCAGCTGTCCTGGGTCGCCAGCTGCAGGCCGGCGTCGTCATAGCGACGCTCGCGCACTTGCAGGCACTGGTAGTTGGGGATCAGCGGGTGGCTGCACTTGACGGTCTTGGCGGCCACTTCCAGGAACTTGATCTCGCCCTTGCTGCCATAGCGGGTTTCCGGGGTGGCTTCACCCTGGAACTTCAGCACCGAGCCGTCCTGGGTGGTCAGTTGCAGCACTGGCTCCCCGGCATCGTCGGAGAGGGTGGTGCGCAGGTCGCCCTTGAACAGGCGCCCGACCTGGGCGTCCAGTTCCATCAGGGGCTTGTCGCAGGCCTTCATGGTCGAGGCCAGTGATTGCACCTTCAGTACGCCGTCCTGGTAGGAATAGCCGCCGAACTGGTTGTTGCAGCCGCCGCTGATGTTCAGGTTGCGTTCGGCGAAGTTCAACCGCAGTTTGCCTTCGATGCCTGGGGCCATGGCGGTGATGGGCTTGCCCGACGCGTCGTTGGCCGCTACCAGGTTCCAGTAGTAGGCCGAGAGTTTGGGCTGGGTTGCGCTGGATGCGGCAGTGGCAGGCATGGAAGGCGTCCCTTCATGGGAGGTGGAAGCCGGGGCACATGCCTGGAGCAGGGCGGCGCAGACGGCAACGAGGAGAATGTTCTGTTTCATGGTTCGCTCTTTCAGCCTTGAAAAATGGGGGCGGCATCCTCGACAGTCGGGATGCGCGCGCCGGTAGACCGGGATATCGAGGCCGTTTCAGGATCGCTTCGCGACGTGGACCTTGCCACGTCTGTGAGCGTTATCGGATGGCCTCGGCAGTAACCGATGGCAATGGGACAGCATCGATCCCATTGAGTTTCATCGACGGGGTGGCCGGCAAGTGTTGCCAGATTTTGCAGGGCAGCCCGCGCCTCCAGACCTGCGGACCTTTGCAGGGATATCCACTCATTATCGCGGCCTGTGGTGCCGATAGGCCTGATTGCTCAAGCAGGGTCATGGCGAAGCCCATGTCATTGTCATGGGCTAGGATTGCACAGACCCCAATCCTCAGAGGCAAGCAGCAATGAGCAAACGCCGCACAGTCATTGCCACACTGACATCCATCGCACTGGCACTGGCGCCCTGCATATCTTTCGCCGACCCGGGTAATGGCAAGGGGCACGGCAAGGGGCAATCCCAGCAGAACCATGGCAACCAAGGGGCGGGCAAGCACGATGGCGGTCACGGTGGTCCCGTGATCGACCGTGGCGATGTGCTCGGTATCCTGGGTGGGCACCGCGATTACTGGAGCCCGGGGCCTGCATTGCCTCCCGGCATCCAGAAGAACCTGGCGCGTGGCAAGCCATTGCCCCCAGGCATCGCCAAGAAGCTCGATGGCCGGTTGCTGGGCCAGCTGCCGCGTTATGACGGTTATGAATGGATGCAGGCGGGTGTCGACCTGATTCTGGTGGCAGTCGCCACGGGGGTGATATACGAAGTACTCAACGGCGCTTTCGACTAGCGCGCAGGCAAAGAAAAGGCCCGCTGGGGAGGGCGGGCCAAGTGTTTCACGGATGAGTCATTACCTTGGCACGGCTGAGGTGAAAAAGTTGTCAATTGGCACGCTCTGATTTGTACGGAAAACACAAAAAAGAAAACCCGCCAAAAAGGCGGGTTGAACAGAACGTATCGAAGCCAGGTCAGTCTGCCTGGGTGTTTGTCAGAATTTCGTGAAGGCCACCCGGGTAATCGTGCAGTAAACGTTACTGAGTTTTTCATAAGTCCGGCGAACGTTTCCCGGCAACGGCTCCCGAACCTCTAACGGTGCAGCAGTTCCAGCTGGCTGATCACGCAGACAGACGCATCCGTGGACGGGGTGTCATCGCTGAAGTCCACCTGGTTGTACACGCCGCCATGGAAGTTGAAGGTGTGGTCCTTCCAGCCCGAGGTCATTTGCAGCAGGCCGGAGTCGCCGCTGCGGCCGTTGCAGGCAGTGGTTACCGTCGCGACCCTGGCCGCAGTGACTTCGAGGGTGATGTCGAAGGGCGTGCCCAGGGGCACATCGACGAGGAGGGTGCTGTTGGCCGGCGTCGCCTGGTTGAAGTCCTGGCGAAAGCCGAGGGTGATCTTGCCCTTGTTCCAGAACACCTTGATCGCCGGGCTGTCGTCGCCCTTCACATGCAGCTGCGCGATCACCACCTTCTGTGCCGAGTTGACCTGCTCCAGCAGCATGCGCTGGTGGCAGAAATGTCGGCTGGCGCTGCTCATGGCCCAATAAGTGGCCTCCTTCCACTCGCAGCGGGTTCGGTGGGTACTCTTGCTCGATGCACCCTTGGTGGGCGCGGTCATGCGCACTGCGCCACTGCTCAGGCGGCTCACAACCTGGGGCAGGCTGGCGAGGGCCTGGGCGCCGGTGACCTCCAGGGCCACAGGGTCGGTAGCGGATTTGGGCACCGGGGTAGTAATGATCAGCTGGTCGATGTTCACGGCCATGGGAAAGCTCCTTGATGAAAAAGATCCTGCACCCATGCGAGCGCTGAAATGGCGGGCGGTTCACTGGTGCGCGGGAGGGCCGGGCAAAAAAAGCCCGCCAGGGCGGCGGGCAAAGTGCGTTTTTGAAGGGAGAGCCTGCACCCTGCGCCTTGTCGGTTAAGGCGGGGTTAAGCGCCGCGAGGATTGACCGCCCGCGCCGATGCGCCTATACAGGCGTGCCGTTGTTACCGGAGCCTGCGATGCACGACGAAGACGATCTGCCCGAACCCGAGCACGACCACCTGCTCGACCCCGAATTCCACGAAGACTTCGACCCCGAGGCGGACGCCTACGGGGCGCTGGATGAAGTCGAGGAGGACGAAGAGTCGCTCGACGACTTCGATGATGAGGACGACCATCCAGCCTGGCACGACGACTGCGACGATTGAAATCGCCGCAGTCGCGTTCAGCGACGGTCGAGGGAGAAGCGCCCGGCGCCGGTGATGGCCAATAGCAGCAAGCCGCCGACAATGGCGAGGTTTTTCAGGAACTGGGTCATGTTGGCGCTGCGCTCGGGCTCGACCATGTTCCAGAACGGGTGCCCGAGCAGCGCGGTGCCCAGCACGAACAGGGCAAACAGCAGGGCCAGCGGGCGGGTGTAGAAGCCCAGGATCAGCAGGATGCCGACCAGCAGCTCCATGATCACGGCGACGGCCGCCGCCAGCATGGGCGCCGGCGCGCCGAGGGAGGTCATGTAGCCGACCGTGCCTTCGAAACCGCTCAGCTTGCTCCAGCCGGAGAGCACGAACAGGATCATCAGCAGGATGCGGGCGAGCAGCAGGATGACGTCGCGTTGACCGTCGAGCAGGCTATAGCGCATGGCGGCGCTCCAGTGGACAGTGACAGGTTCCACTCTAGCAGCTGCGCGGCGGTTTTCCGGCGGGCATGAAAAAGGCGCCGCAAGGGCGCCTTGATCGACAGAGGATGGTGCGAGTGGCGGGACTCGAACCCGCAAGGCTCACGCCGACAGATTTTAAGTCTGCTGTGTATACCAATTCCACCACACTCGCACGATTGACCGGCATGCTACATAGCAGCAGGGCCAAGGCAATCAGGCGCGCTTTATAACCCATTGTTATAGAAGCGTCAACCGGCCCCAGGGTTCAGGGTTCGATGCTGCGGGCGATGTCGCGCATCTCGCAGGCCGAGTGGCGCAGGTCATCGACATGCCCGTCCATGGCCTGTGCATCAGCCTGGTGGATCGAGTGGCGCAGGAACCGGGCATGGCCATCCAGGGCCTGGCACAGTTCGTCGAGTTCGCCGGCACTGCGCACCAGGTCGTCCTGCAACCCTTGCATGCGAAGGTTCGAAGTCATGGCGCGTCCTTATGGGGTCGGGGCGGGGCCACTATAGGTCAATTGACAGGATGCCGCCATTACGCCACTGTTCAGACATTGGATCCAACTGGTCGTGTCGCCATGTCATCGCGTTCCCCCGACCCAGAGGCAGTCCGGCGTGTACGGCCGAAGTTGTTCTGGCGTCTGCTGTTCCTGCTTGTCTGCCTGCTGGCGGCATTCCTGTACGCCGGTTTCATGAGCCTGGGCGGCTACCTGCTGATGCTCGGGCTCGATCAGGAACACCCGGAACCACAGCGCTTGCTGGCATTGGGCGGCGGGGCGTCGATCTTGTTGCTGGGGCTGTGGTTGCTGAAGGTGGCGATGCCGCGCCGGCTGGTGCCGACGGTGGTGGAGCGCGAGCACTGACGATCGTCGCCTGAAGGACGGTGTAGACGGGACTTTTGACTACGCTCAATATGTCCTTTCGCGGTGCTTGTGGAGCTTGCATGGTGTCGACAGACCGCCCCACCCATTCGGTGATGCCCGAGGCGCGCTACGAGCAGTTGGTCCAGGCAGTGGTGGACTATGCCATCTACATGCTCGATCCGACCGGCCATGTGGTGTCGTGGAACGCGGGTGCGCAGCGGATCAAGGGTTATCGCGCCGACGAGGTGATCGGTCGGCATTTCTCGTTGTTTTTTACTGACCAGGACCGTGCCGAAGGCCGTCCGCAACAGTTGCTGAACCAGGCCTTGGAAGAGGGCAAGGTGCAGGACGAGGGCTGGCGCGTGCGCAAGGACGGTACGCAGTTCTGGGCGCTGGCGGCGCTGGATGTCATTCGTGACGAACATGGCGAGGTCATCGGCCTGGCCAAGGTCACCCGCGACATCACCGACCGCCGCGAATCCGCCCTGCAACTGGACGCCATGCGCGCGCAGCTGTTCCAGGCGCAGAAGCTCGAGGCCCTGGGGCAACTGACCGGTGGCCTGGCCCATGACTTCAACAACCTGCTGACGATCATCCTCAGTTCCGCCCGGCTGGCCTGTGGCAGCCACGATCCGGCACGGGTGCGGCGCCTGCTCGAGCATATTCTCGACGCCGGCCAGCGCGGCACCCAACTGACCCAGCAACTGCTCAGTTTTGCCCGGCATCGGCAACTGAACGTCACCCGCATCGCCCCGGCCCAGGTGATCGACACCACCCGCGGGCTGGCGGAGCACGCGCTGCCCAGGGACATCGAACTGCTGCCGCAGGTGCAGCCGGACCTGCCATTGATCGAGGTGGACGCCGGTCAGTTGCAGATGGTCCTGCTCAACCTGGTGTTCAACGCCCGCGACGCCATCGCGGCGACCGGGCAGATCCACCTGGCGGTCGAAAGCGTTCGCCTGGCCGGCGAGGTGGAGGGGCTGCACGGGCACTTCGTGCGCTTCGATGTGCGTGATGACGGGCAGGGCATCGACCCCCAGGTGCTGCCGCGCATCTTCGAGCCGTTCTTCACCACCAAGGCTTTCGGCAAGGGCACGGGCCTTGGGCTGAGTCAGGCCTATGGTTTCGCCCGCCAGAGTGAGGGCGCGATCAGCGTCTCCAGCCGCCCCGGCGAAGGCACCTGCATGAGCCTGTACCTACCTGCCCGAACGGGCACCGATACCCCAGCGAGCGACGGATAGACGACCATGGTAGAGCAACTCAAGCGGCTGGCCACCGGCATCGAAGGGCTCGATGCACTGCTCAAGGGCGGGCTGGTGGTCGGCGCCTCCTACATCGTCCAGGGGCATCCGGGCTCGGGCAAGACCATCCTCGCCAACCAGCTGGCCTGCAACCATGTGCGCGACGGTGGCCGGGTGCTGGTGGCGACCCTGCTCAGCGAGTCCCATGAGCGTCTGTTCCAGTACCTGTCGACGCTGACCTTCTTCGACCCGGCGCTGGTCGGCGACAGCATCCAGTTCGTCAGCGCCTTTGACACCCTCGAGCAGGATGGCCTGGACGCGGTGGTCAGGCTGTTACGCCAGGAGATCGCCCGGCAGCAGGCCACCTTGCTGGTCGTCGATGGCCTGCTCAACGCCCGCTCGCGGGCGGAAACCAGCCTGGACACCAAGAAGTTCGTCTCCGAGCTGCAGGGGCATGCGGCGTTCGCCGGTTGCACGGTGTTGCTGCTGACCAGTGCCCGGCTGGAGGAGGGCAGCCCCGAGCACACCATGGTCGATGGCGTGATCGAACTGGGCGAGCACCTGGTCGGCAGTACCGCAGTACGGCATGTCCAGCTGCGCAAGACTCGCGGCAGCAGCGCGCTGTCCGGGCGCCACGAATGCCAGATCGACGAGTCGGGGTTGCAGGTCTATCCACGCCTCGAGGCGCTCTATAGCCGGCCCAGCCAGCAGGATGCGCAAATCCTGGAGCGGGTCGCCACCGGGGTCGTTGACCTGGACGGCATGCTTGGTGGCGGGCTGGCCGAAGCCTCGGTGAGCCTGCTGATGGGGCCATCCGGCGTGGGCAAGACGGCATTGGGCATCGCCTTTCTCGCCGCTTCGACGAAGGCCGCGCCAGGCCTGCATTTCGGTTTCTACGAGACGCCGGCACGGTTGCGCTTGAAGGCGGCCGCGCTGGGCTACGATCTGTCGGCATTGGAGCGCGAGGGGGCGGTGCAACTGAGCTGGCAGCCGACCACCGAGGGCCTGTTGGACCAGCTCGGCGCCCGTCTGCTGGCGCAGGTCGAGGCATTGGGCGCGCGGCGCGTGGTGATCGACAGCCTGGGCGCTTTTGGCCGCCTGGCGCTGGAGCCCGCCCGCCTGAACGCGTTCTTCCGCGCGCTGACCGGCGAATTGCGCGCCCGCGGCGTCACGGTGCTGCTGACCTGGGAGATGCGCGATATCTTCGGCTCGGAAATCACCGCACCGGCGCCGGACCTGTCGAGCATCGTCGACAACCTGATCCTCATGCGCTTCGCCGAGCTCGATGCACAACTGCACCGTGCCCTGTCGATCATCAAGGTACGCGACAGCGACCATGATCCGGCCCTGCAGGCGTTGAACCTGGGGCCCAAGGGCATCAGCCTGGCGCGGGCGTTCGATGGCGCCAGCGGCGTGCTCAGCGGCTCGGCGACAACGCCAGGAGACCGCTGATGGGATGAACAGCATCCTGATCGTCGACGACGAGTACCTGATCGCCGATATCCTCGGCTTTGCCCTGGAGGATGAGGGCTACCTGGTGGAAAAGGCCAGCAATGGGCGCAAGGCCCTGGAGGCCTTGAGAGAAAAGCGCGTGGACCTGGTGATCACCGACTACATGATGCCGGTGCTCAATGGCGAGGAATTGCTGAACGCGATTCGTGACGAACTGCAAATGGCGGAATTGCCGGTGATTCTCATGAGCGGCGCCCAGGCCAACGATTTTCGGGCCTGCCCAAAAAAGTTTGCGGCGGTGTTCGACAAACCCTTCGACATGGACCGGATGATCGCCACGGTGCGCGAACTGCTCGGCACCTGAGGTTCGGGAGAGGCTCCCCGCATGGGCGGGCAATCGATCAGGCGCATCCGTGCGGCATGATGCGGTTGGCTTGGGGTTACTCGTCGTTGCTCTTCTCCGGTGCCGGGCTGCCGGCCTGGATCCGTTTGTAGATCTCTTCACGGTGCACCTGGACATCCTTCGGCGCATCGATACCAATCCTCACCTGCATCCCCTTGACGCCCAGAATGGTGACTTTGATGTCGTCGTCGATGACGATGCTTTCGCCAACCTTGCGTGTGAGTATCAGCATGTAGTTCTCCTTGGTGATGTAGAAAACCGCCGAGCCTGATGGTCTGCGGTGGGAGCCTGTCCCTCTTCCTTCTCATTAAAGACGCTTTCGGCGGATAGTAATTCCCCGACAGACAAATTCTGTTATCGATCTTTAGTTGCAGGTGCCAGTGGGGGTGCTACGCATTCCACTGGCCAAGGTGCTCGGTGGCAAGGATAGGGTGCTTGGCGCCATATGGGAAATTTCTCTGCTCGATGAACTAAATAGTGGGGCTCAATGATCGTTTTGGCGCTCAATGGCCTGGAGGAAGCGCAGCAGTGACACTTCCTCGAGTTCCAGGCCCTTGCGCGCCCGTGCGCGGGGCAGGTTCGCCAGGCGTCCGAGCTGGAAGTGTTCGAGGACTGCCGGATGGATGTAGCAGCGCCGGCACACCGCCGGCGTGTTGCCCAGGCGCGCGGCCACCTGGCGGACGGTCTCGGCGACCTGGCGCCGGGCTTCGCTGTCGGGTTCCCAGGCCAGTGGCCGCAGCAGGCTCAGGGCCAGGCTGCTGCCGGCCCAGGTGCGGTAGTCCTTGGCGGTGAAATCGGCGCCGGTCAGTTGTTGGAGGAACTGGTTGACCTCGGTCGAGCCGATGCCATGGCGCTGGCCCTGGTCGTCCAGATACTGGAACAAGGCCTGGCCGGGCAGCTCCATGCAGCGCTTGACCAGCCCGGCCAGGCGCCGATCGGTCAGGGTGACGTTGTGCTCGACACCGCGCTTGCCACGGAACTGGAAGCGGATTTGGCTGCCCTTGACCTGGACATGGCGGGTATTGAGCGTGGTCAGCCCATAAGAGCGATTGTCGCGCAGGTACTGGCGGTTGCCGATGCGGATCAGCGTGCTGTCGAGCAGGCTGATCACCAGCGCCATGACCTTCTCCCTGCCCAGCCCCGGGCAGGCCAGGTGCGCATCCAGTTGCTTGCGCAGCTTCGGCAGCGCTTCGGCGAAGGCCAGCATGCGCCCGTACTTGTGCTGGTCGCGCAGCTCGCGCCATTGCGCGTGGTAGCGGTACTGCTTGCGCCCCCGGGCATCCCGCCCGGTGGCCTGCAAGTGTCCCTGCGGGTCGGCGCAGATCCATACATCGGTGTATGCCGGCGGGATCACCAGGGCGGCGATGCGCGCCAGGGTGTCGGCATCGCGGACCCGCTGGTTGCCGGCGTCGAAATACTGAAAACCATCGCGCCAGCGCCGCCGGGTCAGGCCGGGCTGGCTGTCATCGACGTAGTGCAGGGCGGCAGGCAGCGGGCAGTCGGGCATGGGTGCGGTCCATGGAGGGCACTGTTGCTGCAATGGACCGCGCCCGTTGCAGCATTGCTCAACCCAGCAGCGCCACCGACTTGATCTGCGCCCACAGCATCTGGCCCGGCTGCACCGCGAGCTGGTCCGCCGAATAGCGGGTGATGCGCGCCAGCAGGGCGCTGCCGGCGGCATCCAGGCTGACCAGCACATGGGCCGGATTGTCCGCCGGGCGGCACTCGCGGACCCGCACCGGCAGGCGGTTGAGGATGCTCGAGGCGCCGTCTGCGGTCAGTGCCAGGCTGACATCCCGGGCCTGTACCTTGAGCCGCAGGGTGCTGCCCATGTGCAGCCCGGGGTGGGCGATGCGCAAGCGCTGGCCGTCACCGCCGGGCAGGCGTAGCTCGAACAGCTGGTAATGCGGATCGTGGCTTACCACCACGCCTTCGAGCACCACGCCGGCATCCTCGCCCTGGGCCAGCGGCAGGTCGAGGCGCGCCAGGGTCTGGCCGATCGGACCGCTGGCCACGGCCTTGCCCTGTTCGAGCAGGACCAGGTGGTCGGCCAGGCGCGCCACTTCGTCCTGGGCATGGCTGACGTAGATCAGCGGGATGTCCAGCTCGTCGTGCAGGCGCTCCAGGTACGGCAGGATCTCGCGCTTGCGCGCGCTGTCGAGCGCGGCCAGCGGCTCGTCCATCAGCAGCAGCCGTGGGCTGCTGAGCAGGGCCCGGGCGATGCCGACCCGCTGCGCCTCGCCGCCGGACAGGGTCGCCGGCTTGCGCGCCAGCAGGTGGCCGATGCCCAGCAGTTGGCAGGCCTGTTCCTGGCTGATCTTGCGCGCCTCGGGGGCGATGCGGCGCCAGCCGAACTCGAGGTTGCCGCGCACCGACAGGTGCGGGAACAGGCTGGGCTCCTGGAACACGTAGCCGACCGGGCGCTGGTGCGGCGGGATGAAATGCCCGCGCGCGCTGTCTTCCCAGACCTGGCCATTGACTTCGATGTAGGCGCTGGCGGCCCGTTCCAGGCCGGCCAGGCAGCGCAGGCACGAGGTCTTGCCCGAGCCGGAATGGCCGAACAGGGCGCTGATGCCGCGTCCGGGCAGGTCGAGGTCGACGTCCAGGGTGAAATCGTCGCGCGCCAGTTTCAGGCGCGCCTGTATCGATGCGCTCATGTCAGCTCCAGCCAGCCTTGCCGCGACGGCCTGCATAGAGCATCAGCAGCACCAGAAACGAGAATACCAGCATGGCACCGGCCAGCCAGTGGGCCTGGCTGTATTCCATGGCCTCGACGTGATCGAAGATCTGCACCGAGACCACGCGGGTCTTGTCGGGAATGTTGCCGCCGATCATCAGCACCACGCCGAACTCGCCCACGGTGTGGGCGAAGCCGAGGATACTGGCGGTGACGAAGCCGGGGCGCGCCAGCGGCAGCACCACGTGAATGAAGGTATCCCAGGGGCTGGCGCGCAGGGTGGCGGCCACCTCCAGCGGGCGCTGGCCGATGGCGCCGAAGGCGTTCTGCAACGGCTGTACTACGAAGGGCATGGAGTACACCACCGAGCCGATGACCAGCCCGGTGAAGCTGAACACCACACTGCCCAGGCCCAGGGCCTGGGTGGCCTGGCCGATCCAGCCATGAGGGCCGAGGGCCAACAGCAGGTAGAAGCCGATCACCGTCGGTGGCAGCACCAGCGGCAGGGCCACCACCGCGCCGATCGGCCCGCGCAGCCAGGAACGGGTGCGCGCCAACCACCAGGCGATGGGCGTGCCCAGCACCAGGAGGATGGCGGTGGTCAGGCTGGCCAGCTTGATGGTCAGCCAGATCGCGCCCAGGTCACTGGCGTCGAGCGGCATCAGAGCTCATAGCCGTAGGACTTGATCACTGCGGCGGCCTTCGGGCCCTTGAGGTATTCGACCAGGGCCTTGGCGGCCGGGTTGTCCTTGCCTTTGTTGAGGATCACCGCGTCCTGGCGGATCGGGTCATGCAACTCGGCGGGCACGATCCAGGCGGAGCCTTCGCTGACCTTGCCGTCCTTGTAGATCTGCGACAGGGCGACGAAGCCCAGCTCGGCATTGCCGGTAGACACGAACTGGAAGGCCTGGGTGATGTTCTGGCCTTCGACGATCTTCGCCTTGGTGGCTTCGGTCAGCTTCAGCTTGTCCAGCACCTGGGTGGCGGCCAGGCCGTAGGGCGCGGCCTTGGGGTTGGCGATGGACAGGTGCTTGTATTCGTTCTTTTTCAGTACTTCGCCCTTGGCGTCGACGTAGCCCGGCTTGGCCGACCACAGCGCCAGGGTGCCGATGGCGTAGGTGAAGCGCGAGCCCGCGACGGTCTCTTTCTCCTGCTCGAGCTTGGCCGGGGTGCTGTCGTCGGCGGCGAGGAACACTTCGAACGGTGCGCCGTTCTTGATCTGCGCGTAGAACTGGCCGGTGGCGCCGTAGGCGGCGACCAGCTTGTGGCCGGTGTCCTTCTCGAAGTCCTTGGCGATGGCCTGGATGGGCGCTGTGAAGTTGGCCGCCACGGCGACCTGGACTTCGTCGGCCTGGGCGGCATTGACGGCGATCAGGGTGGCCAGGGCGCTGAAGGCCAGGTGGGGCAGGCGAATACGCATGCAAACGGCTCCTAGGGACGGCGGGTTATCGTTATGGCGTGGACTATATAGCGATACGCCATCCGTCGGGAAGAGGGGGTCTGAAAATTTCCTGATCTACGAGTCAGCTTTTTGTTGTCTGCCCGGCAATCAAGCGGGTCAGGTCGCCCGCCGCCATATGCCGCCCGAGGCGCAGCGCCTGTCCCGACCACAGGTTGCTGAAATCGGCGTTGCCCTGTGGATCGGTGATCGCCCGCAGCGGCATCAGCGCGCCGCCGGCCAACGGGAAGCGTGGGGCGAGGGTGCTCATCGGCCCCAGTTCGCGCATCAGGCGGTTGTTGATGCCGCGGGCCGGGCGGCCGGTGAACAGGTTGGTCAGCGCGGTATCGCTGGCGGACGCGCTGTCCAGGGCGCTGCGGTGCGCCGCAGACACCTTGGCCTCGGGGCAGAACAGGTACGCGGTGCCGACCTGCACCGCCGAAGCGCCCAGGGCCAGGGCGGCGACCAGGCCGCGGTGATCGCCGACACCGCCCGCCGCGATCACCGGCAGCCGCACGGCATCGGCCACCTGCGGCACCAGGGCGAAGGTGCCGATCTGGCTGGTGATGTCGCTGCCGAGGAACATGCCGCGATGGCCGCCGGCCTCGTAACCCATGGCGATGATCGCGTCGCAGCCGCGCTGTTCCAGCCACAGCGCTTCCTCCACCGTGGTGGCGCTGGACAGTACCTTGGCCCCGGTCGCCTTGACCCTTTGCAGCAACTCGGGCACCGGCAGGCCGAAGTGGAAACTGACCACTTCCGGGCGCAGTTCCTCCACCAGCTGGCAGCTCAGTTCGTCAAAGGGGGCACGATTGGACACCGGCGTCGGCGCCTCGAAGTCCGCGCCGACTTCCTCGTAGTAGGGCTTGAGCGCCTGCTTCCAGCGGGCGGCGCCCTCGGGGTCGGGCGCCGGCGGCTGGTGGCAGAAGAAGTTCAGGTTGAGCGGGCCCCGGCAGGCGGTGCGAAAGGCCTCGATCTCGCCGCGTACCTGCTCGGCGCTGAGCATGGCGCAGGGCAGGGCGCCCAGGCCGCCGGCGTTACCGACGGCAATGGCCATGGCCGAACCGCTGGCGCCGGCCATGGGGGCCTGGAGAATGGGCAGCTCGATACCCAGCAGGTCGAGGATGCGGCGGTCTTGCCAGGGGCTCATGGGCGACTCCTTGAGTGCGGGGCGTGCTGCGTGGTTACAGGGCCTTGCTGACCTGGATGTCGCTGATCTTGTCGGCGTCGTCGCCGTGGATCTTGCGCAGGGCCTGCTGCGCCTGCTCGAGGGAGGCGTCGGGCATCTGGGCGAAGTCCCAGCGGCGTTCGCCGTCGAGCTTGTACTTGATCACGTACTTGATGGTCTGGGTCATGCGGCTATCCGAGTGTTATCCAAGTTTCGACGACGAGCGGCGGATGATCTTGATCTTGTGGCTGAGGGCCGGCTTGCGCGTCACCGAGATCGGGCGGGTGGTCACGGTGTCGATGGTGATGTTCCAGAAGCCGGTGCTGGGCACGGTGATCTTCGCCGGGAAGCGCTCGAAGTGGCCGCCGTGGTAGGTGTGGCGCCCGCCATTCTTGAAACTGCGGAAGTTGGCGTCGTTCATCAGGCGGATGTTGCAGCGCTGGGAGCACTCGATGACGACGATGTCGTCCTCGTTCAGGTGCTCGCGCTGGTGTACGAATTTCATGGGGTGCTCCGCAAGGATTGTTTCAGCAAACGCGAAAGATACCACGATGTGAGGTTACACTTGCGCCCGGGCTGGCCAAGCCAAGGAGATTTCTGCCAGACGTGGGAGCAAAACCGCCTGGATGTGGTCAGAGGATGACTTTGAAGAAGCTGGAGACGATGTAGATGAAATGGGTAGCAGCAGCGGTGGCGCTGACGTTGGGTGGCTGTGTCAGCGTGACGGAGCTCGAGCAGTCCCACGCGACGCTGGATGTGATCTCCGGCAAGACGCCGCGCGAGTATGCCGACTGCGTCAAGCGCAAGCTGGCCGATACGCGTGATCCCTTGCAGGAAGAGGTGCGTGGCGATGGCTTGCGCCTGACCGTGCCGCAGAAGGTGTCGGCCGGCGTCGGCCCGGCGGCGCTGCTCGATATCGACAAGCGCGGCAGCGGCAGCGCGATCAAGGTGTACGAGCGGTTGAACAACTTCCCGCTGCGCCTGGGGGATGTGCGCACCTCGGCGACCCAGTGCATCTCCGGTTCTTGATCCAGCTCAGTTAATCGGCAATTAGCTGGCGGTTTGCCACTTTCCTTCCCGGTGACGCGTTGTCGCACGTCGGGGAATAGGCCTAGTATTTCTGGGCTTATATCGTTTAAGCCTAAGCTTATAACAAGGAAATGGAGCCTCCGTGATGAAACCCCTGAGCCATGTCGTGATCGGCAGCCTGCTGATCTTGGCCTGGCCCTCGGCGCACGCTGCCGATGGCCAGAAAATCTTCAACCAGGGCGGGCAGAACCCCGCCGCCATGGCCTGCCTGGGCTGCCATGGGCCGGATGGCAAGGGTATTGCCGCCGCCGGTTTTCCCCGTCTTGCCGGCCTGCCTGCCGGCTATCTCAGCAAGCAATTGCATGACTTTCGCAACGGCAGCCGCAAGCAGGCGGTGATGGAACCGTTGGCCAAGGCCCTGGACGATGCCGAGATCGAGGCGGTCAGCGCCTACCTGGCCAAGCTGCCGGCCGATGCCGCGGCGGACACGCGCCGTCAGCAGATCGCCAACGATCCGGTGACCCGCCTGGCCATCTATGGCGACTGGAGCCGGTTGATCCCCGGTTGCGTACAGTGCCACGGCCCGGGCGGCAGTGGCGTCGGCGAACACTTCCCGCCGCTGGCCGGGCAGCCTGCCGGTTACCTGGTGGCGCAACTCAATGCCTGGCGCGATGGCAGCCGCAGCAACGATCCCAACCAGCTGATGGTCAACGTGGCCAAGGCGATGACCGATGCCGAGGTCAAGGCGGTCGCCGACTACTTCGCCCAACCGACCAGCCAGGAGGTCAAGCCATGAGAGTCCTGATGCCAACCCTCCTGCTGCTGGCCATGGGCACTGCCCAGGCCGCGCCCATCGCCATGGAAGACCAGTCCCAGCTCAAGGTCCCGGGCGTGCAGGCCGCCCCGCAGTTCGTGCCGCCGGCGGAAAGCGCGATCCCGGATAACGCTTTCGGCAAGATGATCCGTGAAGGCCACGCGCTGTTCGTCGATACGCGACGATTGATGCCCGACGCGGTCGGCAACGGCATGAACTGCAGCAACTGCCACCTCGACCAGGGGCGCCTGGCGCATTCCGCGCCGTTGTGGGGTGCCTACCCGATGTATCCGGCGTATCGCAAGAAGAACGACAAGGTCAACACCTTTGCCGAGCGTATCCAGGGCTGCTTTACCTTCAGCATGAACGGCAAGCCGCCGGCGGCCGACAGCCCGCAGATGACCGCCTTGAGCGTTTACGCCTACTGGCTGTCGACCCAGGCGCCGACCGGCGTCGAGATTGCCGGTCGCGGCTACCCGGAGGTGCCCAAGCCCGAAGGCGGTTACGACTTCAAGCGCGGCAAGCAGGTGTACGACGAGCAATGCGCGATCTGCCACGGCGGTAATGGCGAAGGGCAGAAGGTGGCCGGGGAATACGTGATGCCGCCGCTGTGGGGCAAGGATTCCTATAACTGGGGCGCCGGCATGCACCGGATCAATACCGCGGCGTCGTTCATCAAGTACAACATGCCACTGGGCAAGCCCGGCAGCCTGAGCGACCAGCAGGCCTGGGACGTGGCGGCGTGGATCAACCGCCATGAGCGGCCGCAGGATCCGCGGCTGGTCGAAGGCTCGATCGAGAAGACCCGACTGAAGTTCCATGCCAACGACGGGGTCAATCTGTATGGGCAGAAAGTCGATGGCGTGTTGATCGGGCAGGGGATCGGCGGTTGAGCTGAAACCCTCGCGGGACAAGCCTGCTCCCACGCCCTGCAAGGGATGATCGTGGGGCGGGCCCGTCCCGCGATGATGCTGCCGGTCGCCTGAAATTCACGCCCCGGCGGAACTATCTACACTGGAATGTCTCTATGATGGCATCGGCCAGCGCGGGGGGCATTGTAAGGTGACCGCCGCCTGATTAGACTGCGCCGAATTTCGTACGCAAAGCCCTTGTTAAGGACGTATATGATCAAGAAATGCTTGTTCCCGGCAGCCGGTTACGGCACCCGCTTCCTGCCCGCTACCAAAGCCATGCCCAAGGAAATGCTGCCGGTGGTCAACAAGCCACTGATCCAGTATGGCGTTGAAGAAGCACTGGACGCCGGCCTCAACGAGATCTCCATCGTCACCGGTCGTGGCAAGCGCGCCCTGGAAGACCACTTCGACATCAGCTACGAGCTGGAAAACCAGATCAAGGGCACCGACAAGGAGAAATACCTGGTCGGCATCCGTCGTCTGCTCGACGAGTGCTCCTTCGCCTATACCCGCCAGACCGAAATGAAAGGCCTGGGCCACGCCATCCTGACCGGCCGCCCGCTGATCGGCGACGAGCCGTTCGCCGTGGTGCTGGCGGACGACCTGTGCGTCAACCTCGACGGTGACGGCGTGCTCGCGCAGATGGTCGCGCTGTACAAGAAGTACCGCTGCTCGATCGTCGCCATCCAGGAAGTCGATCCGCAGGAAACCAACAAGTACGGCGTCATCGCCGGTGAAGAGATCAAGGACGGCATCTTCCGTGTCGACGCCATGGTCGAGAAGCCCAAGCCAGAGGACGCACCGTCCAACCTGGCGATCATCGGTCGCTACATCCTGACCCCGGACATCTTCGAGAAGATCGAGCAGACCGAGCCGGGCAAAGGTGGCGAGATCCAGATCACCGACGCGCTGATGAAGCAGGCCGCCGAAGGTAACGTGATCGCCTACAAGTTCAAGGGCAAGCGTTTCGACTGCGGTGGCGCCGAAGGCTATATCGAGGCGACCAACTTCTGCTTCGAGAACTTCTACAAGACCGGCAAGGCTTACTGAGTCCCCGGCGTTGTCTGGAAAAGCCACCTTCGGGTGGCTTTTTTGTTTGCGGCGGCCAACGGCGCTATGCTGGGCGCCTGCCTAGGAGACTCAATGCATGGCTTACGATTTTGATCTGTTCGTGATTGGCGCCGGTTCTGGCGGTGTACGCGCGGCGCGTTTCGCCGCAGGCTTCGGCGCCAAGGTGGCGGTGGCCGAGAGCCGCTACCTCGGCGGCACCTGCGTCAACGTCGGTTGCGTACCGAAGAAACTGCTGGTGTACGGCGCCCATGTCGCCGACGAACTGGAACAGGCTGCAGGCTTCGGCTGGACCCTGGAAGAGGGCCACTTCGACTGGGGCACGCTGATCGCCAACAAGAACCGCGAGATCGAGCGCCTCAACGGCATCTACCGCAACTTGCTGGTCAACAGCGGCGTCACCCTGTTGCAGGGCCACGCACGCATCACCGGCGCCAATGAGGTGGAGGTCGAGGGCCAGCGCTACAGTGCCGCCAACATCCTCATCGCTACCGGCGGCTGGCCGCAGGTGCCGGACATTCCGGGCAAGGAACTGGCCATCACGTCCAACGAGGCGTTCTACCTCAAGCAACTGCCGCGACGCGTGCTGGTGGTGGGCGGTGGTTACATTGCCGTGGAGTTCGCCGGGATCTTCCAGGGCCTGGGCGCCGACACCACGCTGCTGTATCGGGGCGACCTGTTCCTGCGTGGTTTCGACGGCTCGGTGCGCACGCACCTGAAGGAAGAGCTGGAAAAACGCGGCCTGAACCTGCAATTCAACGCCGACATCCAGCGTATCGACAAGCTTGAGGACGGCAGCCTCAAGGCCACCCTCAAGGATGGTCGCGAGCTGGTCGCCGATTGCGTGTTCTACGCCACCGGCCGCCGGCCGATGCTGGACAACCTGGGCCTGGAGAACACCGGCGTGGAACTGGACGAGCGCGGGTACATCCGCGTGGACCAGCAGTACCAGACCACCGCCCCGTCGATCCTGGCCATCGGCGACGTGATCGGCCGCGTGCAACTGACCCCGGTGGCGCTGGCCGAAGGCATGGCCGTGGCCCGCCGCCTGTTCAAACCCGAGCAGTACCGCACGGTCGACTACCAGAACATCCCGACCGCGGTGTTCAGCCAACCGCCAATCGGCACCGTGGGCCTGACCGAGGAGCAGGCGCTGGCCGCCGGGCACAAGGTGCAGATCTTCGAGAGCCGCTTCCGGGCGATGAAGCTGACCCTGACCGATATCCAGGAAAAGACCCTGATGAAGCTGGTGGTCGACGCTGAAACCGACAAGGTGCTGGGCTGTCACATGGTCGGGCCGGACGCCGGCGAGATCATCCAGGGCCTGGGGATCGCCCTGAAGGCAGGGGCGACCAAGCAGCAGTTCGACGAGACCATCGGCGTGCACCCGACCGCCGCCGAAGAGTTCGTGACCATGCGCACCGTCACCCGCTGATACGCGTTACCCCTGATCGCGGGGCAAGCCCGCCCCCACGCCTGAAAACCTCCTGGCGTGGGAGCGGGCTTGCCCCGCGATGCATTTTGCCCCCGCAATCCTTTGCTCAGCCCAATCCCTTCTATTAATAATCTCGCCTTATAGCCAAAACCAATCACCAGCATGAGCTTTGCCAATGAGCCTTCATCGGGACCAGCGGTTAGGATTCTCTCCGTCAACCGAATTCAACCCATGAAGGAGCGTCTCTCATGCCAATCATCAACAGCCAGGTCAAACCGTTCAACGCCACTGCTTTCCACAATGGCGAATTCGTCCAGGTCAGCGAAGCCGACCTGAAAGGCAAGTGGTCCGTCGTGTTCTTCTACCCGGCCGACTTCACCTTCGTCTGCCCGACCGAACTGGGTGACCTTGCTGACAACTACGCCGAGTTCCAGAAGCTGGGCGTGGAAATCTACGGCGTGTCCACCGACACCCACTTCACCCACAAAGCCTGGCACGACACCTCGGACACCATCGGCAAGATCAAGTACCCGCTGATCGGTGACCCGACCCACGTCATCTCGCGCAACTTCGACGTGCTGATCGAGGAAGCCGGCCTGGCCGATCGCGGTACCTTCGTGATCAACCCGGAAGGTCAGATCAAGATCGTTGAAATCAACGACGGCGGTGTAGGCCGTGACGCCAGCGAACTGCTGCGCAAGGTCAAGGCTGCCCAGTACGTTGCCGCCCACCCAGGCGAAGTCTGCCCGGCCAAGTGGAAAGAAGGCGAAGCCACCCTCGCTCCATCCCTTGACCTGGTCGGCAAGATCTAAGGCCATGCGTCAGATGCGGGCGGTGAGCAACCGCCACTTCTAAGTTGTCACCGCCCCGTAAAAACGCCCGGGCGATCTCGCCTGGGCGTTTTTGTATCCGAGTTTTGAAAAAGGAATCGCCCGTATGTTGGACGCCACGCTTAAATCGCAACTGAAAACCTACCTGGAGCGGGTCACCCAGCCGATCGAGATCGTTGCCTCCCTCGACGACGGCGCGAAGTCCCGCGAACTGCACGACCTGCTGGTGGAAATCGCCGGCCTGTCGAACCTCATTACCTTCAGCGCGGATGGCAATGACGCCCGTCGTCCTTCGTTTTCGCTGAACCGCCCGGGGGGCGATATCAGCCTGCGTTTCGCCGGCATCCCCATGGGCCACGAATTCACCTCCCTGGTGCTGGCGCTGCTGCAGGTCGGCGGCCACCCCTCCAAGGCCAGTGCCGAAGTGATCGAGCAGATCCAGGCGCTGGAAGGCGAGTTCAGCTTCGAAACCTACTTCTCGCTGTCGTGCCAGAACTGCCCGGACGTGGTCCAGGCGCTGAACCTGATGGCGGTGCTCAACCCCAATGTGCGCCACGTCGCCATCGACGGCGCGCTGTTCCAGGATGAAGTCGAAGCCCGCAAGGTCATGGCGGTGCCGAGCATCTACCTGAACGGCGAAGTGTTCGGCCAGGGCCGCATGGGCTTGGAAGAGATCCTCGGCAAGATCGACACCAATGCCGGCGCTCGCCAGGCCGAGAAGATCAACGCCAAGGACGCCTTCGACGTGCTGGTGGTCGGGGGTGGCCCGGCTGGCGCTGCCGCCGCGATCTACGCCGCCCGTAAAGGCATTCGCACCGGTGTCGCCGCCGAGCGCTTCGGTGGCCAGGTGCTCGACACCCTGGCGATCGAGAACTTCATCTCGGTGCAGGAGACCGAAGGGCCTAAGCTGGCCACGGCCCTGGAAGAGCACGTCAAGCAGTACGACGTCGACATCATGAACCTGCAGCGCGGCGAAGCGCTGATCCCGGCCACCGATGGCGGCCTGCACGAAGTACGACTGGCCGGCGGCGCCTCGCTCAAGGCCAAGACCGTGATCCTCGCCACCGGCGCCCGCTGGCGGGAAATGAACGTGCCGGGCGAGCAGCAATACCGTGCCCGTGGCGTGGCCTACTGCCCGCACTGCGACGGCCCGCTGTTCAAGGGCAAGCGCGTGGCGGTGATCGGTGGCGGCAACTCCGGCGTGGAAGCGGCCATCGACCTGGCCGGCGTGGTCGCCCAGGTGACCCTGATCGAGTTCGACAGCCAGCTGCGCGCCGATGCCGTGCTGCAGCGCAAGCTGCACAGCCTGCCGAACGTCAAGGTGATCACCAGCGCGCTGACCACCGAAGTGGTCGGCGATGGCGAGAAGGTCACCGGCCTGCGCTACAAGGACCGCACCAGCGACACGCTGCATGACCTGGCGCTGGAAGGCATCTTCGTGCAGATCGGCCTGCTGCCGAACACCGACTGGCTCAAGGGCACGGTCGAGCTGTCGCCGCGTGGTGAGATCATCGTCGATGCCAAGGGCCAGACCAGCATCCCCGGCGTGTTCGCCGCCGGTGACGTGACCACGGTGCCGTACAAGCAGATCGTCATCGCCGTGGGCGAGGGCGCCAAGGCGTCGCTGGCAGCCTTCGATCATCTGATTCGCACTTCGGCGCCGGCCTGACCCCAGCGGGGTGTAAACGTGAAAACGCCGCCATTCCTTCGGGGATGGCGGCGTTTTTGTGTTGCGGCTATCGCGGGCAAGCTCGCCCTATGTGGGTGATCCTGGTCAGGCGGGATTACTCAGCGCCTTGTCGGCGGCCTTGCCGCGCCCGCCCAGCCATACCAGCAGCAATCCGGTCGCCGCCAGCAGGCCACCGGCCATCGGCACCGCCGCGTAGCCCAAGTCCAGGCTGATCACCGCGCCACCCAGGGCGGCGCCGACGGCATTGCCCAGGTTGAAGGCGCCCACGTTGATCGACGACGCCAGCCCCGGTGCCTCGGCTGCGGCGATCATCACCCGCATCTGCAGCGGCGGCACCACGGCGAAGGTGAACATCCCCCACACCAGCAAGGCCAGCGCGGCGCCGACATGGCTACCCAGCACCAGTGGCATCAGCAGCATGATCGCCGCCAGCGCACCGAGGAAGATCCGCGCGGCACCGTCCAGCGACCAGTCGGCCAGCTTGCCGCCCAGGCTGTTGCCAAGGGTGAAGCCGACGCCGATCAGCACCAGGCCGAGGGTGACGAAACTGTCCGAGGCACCGGTCAGTTCGGCGAGCACCGGGGCGACATAGGTGTACAGGGTGAACATGGCGCCTGCGCCCAGGACCGTGGTGGCCATGGCCAGCAGCACGTTGGGGCGGGCGATCACCGCCAGCTCCTTGCGTACATGGGGCACGCTGCCACGCTCGCCCTTGGGCAGGGCGTACCACAGCGCCGCGATGGCCAGCACGCCGAGCACCGCGGTGCCGGCGAAGGCCATGCGCCAGCCGACCTGCTGGCCGAGCCAGGTGGCGGCTGGCACGCCGCCGATGTTGGCGATGGTCAGGCCCATGAACATGGTGGCCACGGCGCTGGCCTGCTTGTCCCGGGGCACCACGCTGGCGGCCACCACCGCGCCCAGGCCGAAGAAGGCGCCGTGGTTGAGGCTGGTGATCAGGCGCGAGAGCAGCAGGGTGTAGTAGTCCGGCGACAGGGCCGAGAGCAGGTTGCCGACGGTGAAGATGCCCATCAGCATCATCAGCGCGGCGCGCTTGCCGAAGCGGCTGAACAGCAAGGTCATGATCGGCGCGCCGACCATCACGCCGATGGCATAGGCGGTGATCAGCATGCCCGCGCTGGGGATGCTGGCCCCGACGCCATCGGCGATCACCGGCAGCAGGCCCATGGGGGTGAACTCGGTGGTGCCGATGCCGAAGGCGCCGATGGCCAGGGCGAACAGCACCCGTTTGGGGGAAAGCGTGCTCATTGGGAGCTCCGAAAAAGCGGTTGAGAGCGGGGCGCTGGGCCTCCATGCCCGAAGGATATCAGTCCCAGGCCGGCGCCAGGCCGTCCGGGCTGACTTCGCGGCCGTTGCGTTCCAGGGTGGCGATGCGCGCCATGTCGTCGGCGTCCAGGCGCAGGCTGCGGGCAAGCAGGTTGCTGGCCAGGTTCTCGCGCTTGGTGGACGACGGGATAACCGCATAGCCCAGCTGCAAGGCCCAGGCCAGGGCCACCTGGGCCACCGTGGCCTTGTGCTTGGCGGCGATCTCGGCCAGCAGCGGATCCTTCAGCACCTTGCCGTAGGCCAGGGTCATGTAGGAGGTGGTGGTGATGCCCTGTTCCTGCAGGAAGGCGGTCAACTTGCGGTTCTGCAGGTACGGGCTGAGTTCGATCTGGTTGGTGGCGATCTCGCCCTGGCCGACCACGGCGATGGCCTGGCGGGTCAGCTCGATATTGAAGTTGGAGATGCCGATCTCGCGGGTCAGGCCCTGGCGCTTGGCTTCGGCCAGCGCCTGCATGTATTCGGGCAGCTCGACGCCGTTGCCGGGCGCCGGCCAGTGGATCAGCAGCAGGTCGACATGGTCGGTGCGCAGTTTGGCCAGGCTTTCGTACAGGCTGGGGATCAGCTTGTCGGCGGCGTAGTGGTCGACCCAGATCTTGGTGGTGATGAACAGCTCGTCGCGCGGCACGCCGCTTTCGGCGATGGCCTGGCCGACCTCGGCCTCGTTCTTGTAGATCTGCGCGGTGTCGATGGCGCGGTAGCCCAGCTCCAGCGCCGACTTGACCGAATCGATGACGGCCTGGCCGGTGAGGCGGAAGGTACCCAGGCCAAAGGATGGAATGCTCATGCAACTGCTCCTGTCGAGTGAGGGGATCGAGACCCGGGCAGTGGGGCACGGGTTCGAACGGGTAGGCGCAGTGTGCGGTGTTCGGCGGGATTGATTAAGGCGTCGACGCGCCAAGGTCCTTTGACCTGGAGTCATGAATACCTGGATGGATTGTGAGTGAGGTGAGGTAATAGCGGCTATTGCCGCCATCGCGGGGCAAGCCGGCAGGGGCTGCGCTGACTGCTCTCAGCGACAGCGCAGCCCCGGAGCTCAGCAGTGCTGTCAGGCGACCGGAATCAGCGGGTCGGCCGCTGCCAGTGCGGTGGCCCGGTCCGCTGCCGGCGGGTAGATCCACACCGAGTTGATCTGCTGCTTGAGCTGCTTGGCCTCGAACTTGTCGGTCGGTGGCGAGACGGTGCGTTCCCAGCCCTCGGTGTACACCGCGCCCCAGGCGCCGAGGTCCAGGCAGGTGACGTACTTGGGCTGGCTGTAGGTCATCGGTGCCACGCCGATCAGCTCGGCGGCGGCGTTGTTGCCGGCGTAGCGGCCCAGGGGGATGGCGTGCTGGCAGGACATCACGGCAAAGTTGCCGACCTCGTCGCAGGCCGCATAGGCCACGTCGCCCGCGGCATACACATCCGGGTTGCCGATGACCTTGAGCTGGCCGTCCACATGCAGGCGGCCCTGGCGGTCGCGCTCGCCGGTGATCTGCTCGGTCAGCGGGTTGGCCTTGAAACCGACGGTCCAGACCACCGTGTTGGCGGCGATGCGTTCGCCGTTGTCGAGCAGCACGCCGCCGGCATCCACCGAGGCCACCGTGGCGCCGCAGACCCACTCGATGCCCAGCGCCGCCGAGGCCTGCTCGATGGCCGGGCTGATACCTGCGCCCAGGGCGGCGCCGATCTTCGCCCCGCGGTCGACCACGACGATGCGTGGCGTGACCTTGTCGCCGAGGATCGCCCGCAGCCGGCTGGGCAGCTCGGTGGCGGTCTCGATGCCGGTGAAGCCGCCCCCGGCCACCACCACGGTGTTGCGTGCGGGGCTGTCGGGGCGGGCGGCCAGGGACTTGAGGTGTTCTTCAAGGCGGGTGGCCGACTCGATCTTGTCGACGTCGAAGGCGTGGCGGTCGAAGCCTTCCAGCGCCGGGCGGTTGAGCAGGCTGCCGCAGGCCATGATCAGGCGGTCGTAGCCAAGCCTGGCCTCGATGCCGCCGGGCTGGCGGTACGCCACTTCACGGCTGGCCTGGTCGATGTGGTAGGCGCTGCCTTTGACGAAGCGCACGTTGACCGCGTCGAACAGCGCCTGCAACGGCGCGGCCATGGTGTGCACGTCGGGTTCGTAGAAGCGAGGGCGGATGTGCAGCTCGGCCTGGGGCGCGAGCACGGTGATCAGCACGTCGTCGCGTTTGTGCTGGTCGAGCAGGCGGGCGGCGCCGAGGGCGCTCCACAGCCCGGCGAAGCCTGCGCCAATGATCAGGATCTGTTTCATGGGGTGCTCCTGGATGCCGCGATTGTCGATGTTGTCGCTGCGGCAGTGGGAAAAGGGTACGCCTTGCGGGAGGACATGGACCGTGGCCCGACAGGCGTGCTGCAGATGCTAAGCGCGCCCCCGGCTTGCCCCTAGGCCAAAGAACCCTGGATTTCGGCCAGCGGCACGCTGCGGGCGAAGCGCGCCCGGTAGTCCCGCGGGGTCACCGCGAGGTGGCGCTGGAACGCCAGGCGCATGCGCTCCTCGCTACCGAACCCGCAGTGGCGGGCGACCTGCTCGATATGCTGGTCGGAGTTCTCCAGCAAGCGCCGCGCCGCCTCCAGGCGGAACACCTCGATGGCCTTGGCCGGGGTGCGGCCGGTCTTGTGCTTGTACACCCGGGTGAAGTTGCGCAGGCTCATGCGTGCCTGCTCGGCCAGCCGCTCGACTGTCAGGCGCGGGTCGCCCAGGTGCTCGTTGAGCCACAGGTGCAGGGCCTCGAAGGCGGCGCTGTCCTCGCCCTGGGCCTTGAGCAGTTCGCTGAACTGCGCCTGGCCGCCGGGGCGCTTGAGGAACACCACCAGCTCGCGGGCCACCTGCATGGCCACCTCGCGGCCACAGTCGGCCTCGACCAGGGCCAGCGCCAGGTCGATGCCGGCGCTGACCCCGGCCGAGGTCCACACCTGGTCCTGTTGCACGAAGATCGACTCGGCGTCCACCTCGATGGCCGGGAAGCGCCGGTGCAGCGCATCGCACATCGCCCAGTGGGTGGCTGCCCGGCGTCCGTCGAGCAGGCCGGCGGCGGCCAGCAGGAAGGTCCCGCTGCACACCGAGGCAGTGCGTCGGGCACGCTGGGCGGCCTGGGCCAGCCAGGCGATCAGCTCGGCGTGATCGGGGAGGGTGCGGACGATCTCCGGTGCGCCGGGCACCACCAGGGTGTCGAAGGGTTCGCCCAGCCAAGGCGCCAGTGGCTCGGTACCTACCGCCAGGCCCTCGGCGGTCGGCACCAGGCCGCCCTCGAGGCTCGCGGTGACCAGGCGGTAACCCGGCAGGCCGCGGGCGGCGCGGGCCTTGGTCGCGGCCCAGAACACCGTCTGCGCGCCGGTGAGGTCGAGCAGGCCCATCTGCGGGTAGGCGAGGAACAGCAGGGTACGCGGCTGATCCAGGGCGTGCACGGGCGGGGTGGGGATCTGCGGAATGTCGGTCATGGCAAGCTGCTTGTGGCGTGGGCATGAACCTAAGTCGAGCACTTGGCGCTGTGCCGATCAAGCGCGGCACGACAGGCGCATGTGGCGCTTGCCGGCGATGGGTTGCGTTGCCGTCCCAGTGCAGCGAACGGCGATGCACTGGGGTCTAAACCGACAACATCTGCGGAGAATATTGCAGGTCCTACAGCCTTTCTTCCGTTGTTTATGTAGTCCTTTTCCTAAAGGTGCCTTTTCCCCCGGTAGCCCGTTGTAGCGGATTGACGCTCGCTTTAGTCTCGGGCTGCTCGTCGCGCTTCACTTCACCGGAGCAGGCCGGACCACTGGGCAGCTTACCGCGCAGGGATCGCGCGGTTTGGTCTGGCGGCTGCGGAGGATGAACCGCGACGGGCTCTTTCTTTTTTCCTGGGGGCAAGGTTATGGACAAGGACGAACACGCAAAGGGCACTGGGGGCCTGAAGATCGTCAGCCTGGTCGGTCGCAGCAAGCGGTACGCGGTGCGTGACTGGGTGCAGGCGATCCCGGGGTTGCCGACCGAAGACGTACTGCAGGAAACAACGATCATCCTCGGCTGCATCACCAGCCTGACCTACCAGGCGTTGAGCCAGCCGAAAGAGGCACAGACGCTGATGCGAGCCACGTATTACCTCAGTGGCATGGCCAAGGCGATGATCGATGGACAGTTGCCGGTGATGCAGGAGCAAGGTGACAGTTGAAGTCCGGTGCACCGAGAAGGGCCGCTTTCGAGCAATCGAAAGCGGCTTTTTTGTCTGGGTTGGAAGGAGTACAGGGTATGGCACCGGCTTTGCCGGTGATCGCGGGGCAAGCCCGCTCCCACGATGTAGCTGATCTACAGCTCAGTCTTTTCGCAGGCGTCGCAGGGTTGCCGCCAATGCGACAGTCAACGTTACCGCCAAGGCCATCGCCAGGCTGATGGTCACGGCAACCCCCAGCCGCTCCAGCAACCCCGCCATCGCCAGGTAGAACGCAATCACCCCCACCGCACCGATGGCATTGCCCCGCACCATCGCCGCCATCCCGGCCCGCCCGCCTTGCACATGGGCGAACACCACCAGTGGCCAGGCAATCACCGGAATCGGCGCGAGCATGCCGCTGGTGGCCGGCCCCAGCCAGCTGGCCAGGCTGGTGGTGACCATCAGCAGCGAGGTGGCGGACACCATGCGCAGGGGTATTTCCCAATAGCGGTGTCGGGGGCGGGCGAGGGTGTCGGGCCTGGGTTCGCGGCCACTGGCGCGGATCAGCACGCCGATCAGCAGCAGCGCCACGGCCACCGACAGGTACAGCCCTCCCCAATGGGTGAAGGCATAGGCCGCCAGGCCATAGAACAGGATCGACAGCGCGACTGCCACGCCGATGCCAACCTTGCGCGTGGCGAACAGGTAGAAGGTGTAGGTGGCCTGCACCGCCGCCAACCCACCCAGCGCGCCGGGCACCGCGCCTAGGGCGAAGCCCGTGCCTTGCTCCAGGCACAGGAAGGTCATCACCAGGGCCGAGGTGATCGGCAGACCGGACAGCAGCCCGCCGAGCAGGCCGCCCCAGCGCCGCGAGGCGAGGGAGATGGCCCACATCAGCAGCGGGGTGACGAGGAGTTTCAGGTAGAAAAGGGTCATTGCGTGGGGTTCCGGTTCTGCAGGGTACGCGCCCGCCGTCGGCATTGGGTGGGGCGCGGGTCGATCAGCCGCGGCTGGCCTCAAGGGCCTGGGCGAGGTCGGCGATGATGTCGTCGCTGTGCTCGATGCCGATCGACAGGCGCACCATGTCCCGCGGCACGCCGGCTTTTTCCAGCTCTTCGTCGTTGAGCTGGCGGTGGGTGGTGGAGGCGGGATGGCAGGCCAGCGACTTGGCGTCGCCGATGTTGACCAGGCGCACCACCAGTTGCAACGCATCGATGAAGCGCGCCCCGGCGGCCTGGCCGCCCTTGATGCCGAACGACAGGATCGCCGCCGGCTTGCCGCCGGTGTAGCGCCGGGCCAGTTGGTGCTCGGGATGGTCGGGCAGGCCGGCATATTTCACCCAGGCCACCTGGTCGTGTTCCTGCAGGTAGCGGGCGACCTTGAGCGCATTCTCGGTATGGCGCTCCATGCGCAGGGCCAGGGTCTCCAGGCCTTGCAGGATCAGGAAGGCATTGAACGGCGACAACGCGGCGCCGGTGTTGCGCAGCGGCACCACGCGGCAGCGGCCGATGAAGGCGGCGGGGCCAAAGGCCTCGGTGTAGGTAACGCCGTGGTAGGACGGGTCGGGGGTGTTGAGCAGGGCGAAACGTTCCTTGTGATCGGCCCAGGGGAATGTGCCCGAGTCGATGACGATGCCGCCGATGCTGGTGCCGTGGCCGCCGATGTACTTGGTCAGCGAGTGCACGACGATATCGGCGCCGTGCTCGAACGGGCGGCAGAGAATTGGCGTGGCCACGGTGTTGTCGACGATCAGCGGCACGCCATGGCGGTGGGCCGCCTCGGCCAGCGCGGCGATATCGACGATGTTGCCAGCGGGGTTGCCTATCGACTCGCAGAACACTGCCTTGGTGCGCGCGTCGATCAGCGCCTCGAGGGCGGCGATGTCGTCGTGGGCGGCGAAGCGGGTGGTGATGCCCATGCGCGGCAGGGTGTGGGCCAGCAGGTTGTAGGTGCCGCCGTACAGCTTGGCCACCGAGACGATGTTGTCGCCGGCTTCGGCGACGGTCTGGATGGCGTAGGTGATGGCGGCCATGCCCGAGGCCACGGCCAGCGCGCCGACCCCGCCCTCGAGGGCGGCCATGCGTTGCTCGAGTACGTCGTTGGTGGGGTTCATGATGCGCGAGTAGATGTTGCCCGCGACCTTGAGGTCGAACAGGTCGGCGCCGTGCTGGGTGTCGTCGAAGGCGAACGAGGTGGTCTGGTAGATCGGCACGGCCACCGCCCTGGTGGTCGGGTCGGGGCTGAAGCCCGCGTGGATGGCGAGAGTTTCCAGCTTCATGCGGTCGTTCCTTGAGCGTGGTGTGGAAGCGGCTGAGCATGGGCCGGGGCGGCGGTGGTGGTCAAGGGTCGAGGTTCAACGTTGCGCCGAGGGTGTCTGGCGCCGTTGTGTTTCTTCTTCGAGGTAGCCGATCAGCGCGGCCACTTCGGTTTCGCCCAGGCGCATGTTGGGCATCGCCAACTGGTTGTACTGCGCGTACAGCAGCATCGCCAGCGGGTCTTTTTCCGCCAGCATCCGGTCCGGCTCCATCAGCCAGCGTTTCAACCACTGTTCCTCGCGCTGGCGGGTCACCCCCAGCAGGTCCGGGCCGATGCCATGGGTGGCGCCAGGCTCGGCGTCGCCCAAGGTATGGCACGACGAGCAACGGGTACGGAACAGTTGTTCGCCGGCGCTCGGTGGGCGGATGTCGGGGGCCTGGGTGTAGTCGCGGCGCTGAGAGCTGGCGGTCTTCCAGTTGTGCAGGCTGTTGGCCAGGCGGTCGGCGAGGATGTACGGGCTTTCGAAGGGCGAGGCCTTCATCCAGCGGCCGGTGGCCTGGTTGCCGATGATCAGGCTGAGGTTGTGGTCCTTGCTGCGGCCGTTCTCCAGGCCCTCGATGTACAACCCGAGGCTGCGGCGCAGTTGTTCGATGTCGGCGGCTTCGCCGGTGAGCAGGGTCCAGCCGGGGCCGATGGCGAACTTCTCGGCGTAGCGCTTGAGGGTGGCGGGGGTGTCGTTGTAGGGGTCGATGCTGATCGAGTAGATGAAGATGTCCTGGCCAACGCGCTCGCCCAGCAGCTTCTGCACCTGGCGCAGGCGCGCGGTTTCCACCGGGCAGGAGTCGCCGCAGCCGGTGAAGATGAAGTTGATGGCCACCACTTTGTCTTTGATCAGGTCGTCGAAAAATCGCACCTGTTGGCCGTCCTGGGTGAGCAGGGGGATGTTGGGGAAGTAGTCGGCGCCCCAAGGTGTGGAGGGCGTTGCGCGGGTACTGGGGGGCAGCGACCAGGAAAGGCTGAGGGTGAGCAACAGCAGGAGCAGCAGGCGGCAGAGGCGGGGCATGGTTCTACCCTCTGGACAGGGAACAGGGCAAGGACGGCGTGGGAGCGGGCTTGCCCCGCGAACACCGGCAGAGCCGGTGCCACGCGGTGCGTCTATCGCGGGGTAGGCCCGCTCCCACGCCAATCCTCATGGGCTCTTGGCGAAATCAACGGATACTCAGCGGCACCGTCACGCTCTGCCCCAGCGCCGACTTGACCGTCACCGTCGGTGGCGAGGCCGGGCCGCTGCCGGTTGTGGTCACCGACAGCTTCCAGCGCGCGCCACTGCCGCTGGCGGTCAGGGTCGCCAGGCCCAGGTCGAGCGGCCCGCTGGTGGTGTTGGTGGAGACCCGGATACTGTTGCCGGCGGCCACCGAGGTGGTCCCGGCGATTTCCCAGGTCCAGCGGCTGTTGCTGCGCAACTGCACCGTGGCGCTGCTGACCTGGATCTGGTCCATCGGTACCGCCGGCGAGACCGCGATGCTCACCGTGGCCGGCGCCAGCGACTCGAGGCCCTTGGCGTCGCGCGCGGCGTAGGTGAAGCTGGCGGTGAACGCCGTGGCGACCGTGGCCGGCGGGGTATAGGTCAGCTGGGTGCCATTGCTGCTCACCGTGCCCTGGCCGAAGTCGGGCTGGGCCAGGCTGCTGATGCTCAGCGGCAGGTTGCCGTCGGGGTCGGTGTCGTTTGCCAGCACGTTGAGCACGATCGGCTTGCCGGCCATGGTCGCGGCGCTGTCGTTCACCGCCACCGGCGGCTTGTTGCCATCGTCGCCGGGGCCACTGCTGGCGGTACGGAAGGTCGGCAGGGCGGCGGAGTTGACGTACTCCACGCCATCCCAGCCGGGCAGCGGCGTCGGCATCATCTGGAACTGGCCGGGGTGTTCCAGGTCCCAGCGCAGCAGCATCGAGGTGTCCTCGTGCTGGGTGTTGTGGCAGTGCTCCATGTAGGTGCCGGCGAACTCGCGGAAGCGAATGGCCATTTCCACTTCTTCCGACGAATCAGCATCCGGGCCGATGCGGTAGACGTCCTTGCGCGCCCATTTTTCCCATTCCGGCGGCGCCTTGCCGTCGCGGCTGAGGATCACCCCTTCCTCGAAGTGCACGTGCACCGGGTGGCTCCAGCCGTTGCCGCCGTTCTTGATCTTCCACACTTCCAGGGTGCCGTCGCCGCTGAAGCCGCCGTCGGTGGCTTCGTTGGCCAGTTGCGGGGCGGCGCTGATGCGCCGTGGGTCCATGCTGTAACCGAAGCCGCCATCGGTCTTGATGGTCCAGGGTACGCTGTCGGTGCCGTCGGAGCGGCCGAAGATGAACTCGCGGTGGCGGGCGGCCTTGATCTTGACCTGATCGCTGGCGCTGTTGCGGTCGATGGGCAGGGGGATCATCACCAGGCCCGCGGCCTTGCCGGGCTTGGCCGGTTCGTACAGGCTCGGGTCCATGCTGACGTCCTGGCCGGTGTAGGGCTGCACGATCAGTTGCATGAACTTGCCGACCACCGGGTCGCCGCCATCCCATTCCGGCCCGTTGCTGGTCTGCTTGATCACGGGCTTGTACTTGCCCGACAGCACGTCGGCCAGGGCGATGGGTTGTTTCGGGCCCTTTCCGGTCTCGTGTTCCATGAGGTTGACGAAGTACAGCTTGTCGCCGACCTTGATCCCGTTCTTGGCGAAATTGATGATGATGTCGTAGCGCTCGGCAATGCCCTGCAGCGGCATGATGGCGTTGTTGTCCTGCAGGTTGCCGTCGCCGTTGAGGTCCAGGGTGCCGTCGAATGGCACGGCGTGTTCCATGATGTTGCCGTCGTTGGCAATCATGTGGAACGGCACCCGGGCGTAGGAAAGGTTGGAGCCGGTCGGGCCCTTGAACTCGCCGCTGGTGCCGGCGATTTCACGCACCACGGCAAACTTGAAGTAACGCGACACCGAGCCGTTGAGGATGCGGAAGCGGTAGCTGCGCGCGCGCACCTTGAGCTTGGGCTGGTACTGCCAGTTGACCAGGATCTGGTCGCCGAGGAAACCGTCGGTGTTGAACGGGTTGAACCACAGCTGGCCGTTGGCGTCCCAGGCCTTGTCGGCGATCAACAGGTTGACGTCGTAGTCGCGGTTGCCCCAGGGCATCGCCGCGCCACTGGGGAAACGCAGGTTGACGCCATCCTGCAGAGCTTCGTTGCCGCGGTCGATGGCCGAGTAGTAGTTCATCATCACCGCGTTGCCCTTGTAGACGTTCTGTGCGGTGAAATCGAGCATGTGGTCGTGGAACCAGTGGGTGCTCATGGTCTCGCGCCAGTCGCCGCGGATCTTGATGCTGCCGTTCTCGCAGGTCTTCAGGCCCGGGGAGGCGTCGTTGACGAACAGGGTTTCACCCGGTGCGCAGGGGAAGGCCGCGCGCGGGTCCTGGGCGCGGGTGTTGATGGTGTCGTAGCCGGCCAGCTGGATCGGCCAGCGATAGTCGTAGTACTGGCCTGGGAAGAAGTAGGCGTTGGCGAAGCCGTCGCTCTCGGCCGGCGAGTGGCCGTTGTGTTCGTGGGTGGAGATGGTATGCAGGCCAAAGCCGTTGTTGGCCGAAGGGTCGATTGGCAGGGCGTTGTAGTGGCGCATCAGCACTGGCTGGCCGTAGCGCACCATCAGCAGCTTGACCGGGAAGGTCCCGTCGAAGGTCCACAGCGCCTTGTGGCCCTGCAGGGGCATTTTCGGATGGAAGCGGGTGTCGATGCCCTTGGTGGTGCCCAGGGTGGTGGGGATGTCGGAGGTCTGGTAGTACAGCCCGCCCGGGGCGAACTCACCCTTGGCGTAGTTGTGCAGCTGCTTGCGGTCGCGCAGGCCCTGGTTGATGCGCGCTCCGGCCTGGGCGGTCTTGAACGCGGCCTGGGGGTAGAACTCGTTCCAGCGCTGGTGTGACCAGCCTTTTCCCGGCGGACGGCCTTCGGCGGGCGAGCCGATCCCGCTGCGGTTGAGGAACATCTCGATCTGCGCCTTCCATGGGTTGCGGTCGAGCACGTTAGCGTACTGCGACGGGAACGGCGTCAGCCCCGGTTGGGTCAGGAACGCCTCCAGGGCGTTGCCGTTGGGGCTGCTGCGGGCGGCGTAGTCGGGGTCCTGGGCCGGGGCCGCGCCGATCACGGGCGGCGGGAAGGTCATCGAGTAGGGCGGGGTGGCCGGGTCGAGTTTCTCCGGGCCGAATTCTTCGAACAACAGCAGTTGCTGAGTGAACGGCTCGGCGCCGAACAGCGGGCTGGGCTTGCCGTTGGTGGGGTACTTGCGCGAAGTCTGCAATGCGGGGGGCAGCACGTTGTTGCTGGTCACCGTGGCGCGGGTGCCGTAGACGCCATTGGTCAGCTCCAGCGAACCCTCATTGGCCTCGGGCATTGATTTCAAGGCCTCCAGCGCCGCCGCCTGGTCCTCTGGCGTGGCGGGCGGGTCGCTGTAGGCGGAGGGATCGGTGGGTGGTGGCTGGCTCACGTCGTCGAGCGACCCGGCGACCGCGCTGGCCAGCCCCAGGCTGAGCAGCAGTGCCGTGAGGGAGGACAACCTGAACACCTGGGTCGATGTTGCAGCTGGTTTCTTCATTGCCGTGTGCCCCGTGTTGTACAGACTGGCATCTGTTGCCGCTGAATAAGCGGCGATGTGCCTTGAACAGGGGTCAGCAACGGCTGTGCCAAGCGGTAAATGGCCAAACGCCAGTTGTTTCAAGATGTTGCAGTGTTGCGAACGAGAAACGCTCAAGGTGTTGCCGCAAACATGGGGCTGGACACCCATTGCTGGGTGGGGAATGCTCCCCAGCCGATGTCATCGATCGTCGCAGGGAGCCCACATGGATCCGCTCTATCTCATCGCCCTTGGCGCCATCATCGCCGGTTTCGTCCAGGGCCTGTCGGGCTTTGCCTTCGGCATGGTGGCCATGTCGTTCTGGGCCTGGGGGCTGGAGCCGCGGGTGGCGGCGGTGTTGACCGTGTTCGGCAGCCTGACCGGGCAGTTGATCGCCGTGTTCAGCGTGCGTCGGGGCTTCAGCTGGACGCTGCTGTGGCCCTTCGTGCTGGGGGGGCTGGCGGGGATTCCGCTGGGTGTGTGGGTGCTGCCTTACCTGGACATGCTGTGGTTCAAGGCGGTGTTCGGCACGCTGCTGGTGGTGTGGTGCCCGCTGATGCTGCTGGCGCCGCGCCTGCCGCGTCTGCAGGGCGGGCGCCTGGCCGATGGCGCGGTGGGCATGGTTGGCGGAGTGCTGGGCGGCATCGGCGGTTTTACCGGCACCGTGCCGACGCTCTGGTGTACCCTGCGCGGGTTCGAGCGCGACACCCAGCGGGCAGTGATCCAGAACTTCAACCTGTCGATGCTGGCGGTGACCATGCTCACCTACCTGGGCAGCGGGCTGGTGACCCCGACGCTGCTGCCGGCGTTCGCGGTGGTGGCGCTGGCGATGGTTGTGCCGACGCTGCTGGGCACGCGGTTGTACCTGGGGATCAGTGAACTGGCGTTTCGCCGGATCGTGCTGGGGCTGCTGACGCTGTCCGGGGTGGCGATGCTGGTGGTCGCGGTGCCGGGGTTGCTGGCGCGGGGCTGATCAAGCTGATCACCCCCTCTGTAGGAGCGGCCTTGTGCCGCGAAAGGGGCGCGTAGCGGCCCACGATCTCTACATCATGCAAAATCGTCGGGGCTGCTGCGCAGCCCTTTCGCGGCACAAGGCCGCTCCTACAGGGGAGCGCGTACATTTCGGTCATCGTGCAAGGCAGCCTCATCACACGCAGCCAACCCTTGCCCGAACCCGGTGTTCTTGGCACCCTTGCCTGCCTTGCCTCTCGTCACGCCCGTAAAACAAGGAACCCTCAAGGTGAATTGGGAAAAAGTCGGTAAATCCCTGGTGGGCCTGCTGGCCCTGGCCATCGTCGCTGCCACGCTCTACGCGGTGCTGCGCGACGACGACCGCCTGCAGGCGCGCCTGACCTATGCCCATCTCACCTACCCAGGCCAGTTCAACGAGCGCATCAGCCAGGCAAACGACCTGCTCAAGTACGAGCGGCTGCACTCGCAGATCAGCGAGATCGGCGCCGGCGCCCTCAGTCATCCGCAGATCGACAAGCTGGTCGACCTGGCGCAGGCCCCTTACCTGCAACTGTTTGCCCGGCCGTTCGAGGCCGGGCTGGTGGATCACCGCACCGGCCTGCTCATCGAGCTGTACAACCCCGCCCAGGCGCCGCTCAAGGCCGTGCACATCCGCTTGCCGGCCAAGGGCCTGGTGCAGGTGCGCGACGCCGCCGGCAACGACACGCTGGTGCCGACGCCCACCAGCAGCATCGACCTGCCGGCCATCGACGGGGTGAGCGAGAGCAAGGTCTGGGTGTACTTCGACGCCGACTATTCGCAGATCCGCCAGGGCGGGATCAGCATCCGCGATGCCGATGGCAGCGCCGATATCCAGGTGACCCGCGAGGTGGTGGGGTTCCCGGCGCTGCTGGCGCGCTACAGCCAAGTGGTGGTGGCGGTGTTTGCCGGGTTGGTGCTGGGAGTGCTGGCGTTGGCCTATGCGTGGCTGGGGCGGGCGAGGGCAGCGAGTAATTCGCTTCCCCTGTAGGCAGGTCTGCTTGAAAAGGACCTGAATCATGACCAAAATATAGCGCTTGAATGAGGGCTATTATCATGCAGAACATCTTTGCCGACGTCACCGTCAGTGTCTCGGAATTAAAGAAGAATCCTACGGCAGTCATGGCCGATGCACAGGGGAAACCAGTGGCAGTCCTCAACCATAACCGCGTCATGGGCTACATGGTGCCTGCTGAACTCTACGAGGCGATGATGGAACGACTGGAAGACATCGAACTGGTGGCATTGGTCAAGGCGCGTGCAGGAGAGAAAGGCATCCCGGTCGAGCTGGATGACCTATAGGCTCGAGTTCCTGCCTTCGGCCCTGAAGGAGTGGGAGAAGCTGGGGCACACCGTGCGTGAGCAGGCCAGAAAGAAGCTCCGGCAACGCTTGCTCTCACCCAAGGTCGGGGTGGATGCGCTGCGTGATTTGCCCAACCACTACAAGATCAAGCTCAGGGCCAGCGGCTATCGACTGGTCTACCGCGTCGAGGATGATCGGGTGGTGGTTGTGGTAGTGGCGATAGGCAAGCGCGAGCGCGGGCAGGCCTATCGCTCGGCTTACATTCGCTGAGCTCCTGCAACATCCCAGCTAGGTCGTTGGCGTACAGGCTGACAGTAAGGCCTCGATGGCGAACCCCCGCGTACGCTTTGTGCCGCCCGCCAGGGCATCATGCCCGTTACGATGCCGCCGGTGGTTTCTGCTACCTCAACAATGCCGCCTTAGCCGCCCAGGTACTGCGAAGTCGCTACAGCCGCGTGGCTATCCTGGACACCGACATGCAGTGGATGCAGGAGATCTTCTACGAGCACGACGATATGCTGTATGTCTTGGTGCACGGCGCCCGACCAACTTCTATCCCGGCGTGGCGGGCTTTGCGGACGAGCGTGGTCAAGGCGCGGGGGAGGGTTGCAATCTTAATCTGCCGATGGCTCATGGAGCCAGCGAGGCGGACTTCATGGCGCAGCTGGAGATCGCGCTCGAGGCGGTGAAGGCATTTGGTGCCCAAGTGCTGGTGTTGTCGCTAGGCTTCGATATCTACGAGCTGGATCCGCAGAGCAAGGTGGCGGTGACGACCAACGGTTTTGCGCGGTTGGGGGAGCGGATTCGAGCGCTGCGGTTGCCCTGCCTGATCGTGCAGGAAGGGGGGCTATCACCTTGAAACGCTTCAAATCAACGCAGAAGCTTTTTTCGGCGAACTCATTGCTCGTTAGGAGGTGATCAATGTTGGTGAGGGCTGAGCGTTGTTTTCAGAGTAAGGCACCTGAATATATGGGGGAGGCCTAGTAATTTTACTAGTTGTTCCTTTTTTGACCTGGTGAGACCCTAGCGTAGCGGGATAAATGGAATCTCTTCTTTTGGAGTGATGATTATGGAAGATAAAATGTACAAAGGTACACCGATGAAAACTACGCTTGATGCTCAGGTGGTGGAGAAAAGCAGGCCTGTAGTCCAGATCCAAACATCGGTCGTTATGGGTTTAGGAGACTTCTATCTTTGGGAATATGTATTCAAGCCTCTTGATCGCAATCGTGATGGTGTGGTTGCAGTTAGTGAGATTCGAAGATACTTCCATGAGAAAGTCCAAGAATTTCAGAATCTTGAATCTGAATTTCGAAAGGTGCTGGATGAAAATGGCGATGGAGTGGTGACGCTTGAAGAGTTTTTGGAGTGCGCCAGGACAGCCGAGATGGAAATTACCACAACTACAGTGCGCAAGTAGTGCTGTCTCTTATCTGATTTTGGATTTGGTGAGCACTTGAAGGTGACAGTTCAGTGCTGCTTGCTACCGCTGCGGGTCTCTTTTATTGCGCTTGACTCAGACGCGCAGCGTATTTTCAAACGCTGCCTCTACGCACATGCTTCACCAACACCTTCTCCAGCAACTCCCACATCGCTGGATCGGTACTGAACGCCACATTGAAGCGCATCCACCCGGTGGCCTTGGCATCGACCATGAATAGCTGCCCGGGGCCGAGCATGATGCCTTTCTCCAGGGCATCGTCCAGCAGCGCGGCGCTGTCGGGGATCGCCGGATGGCGGGTCCAGATATACATCCCCTCGTCCGATTCGATGAACAGCTCGAAGCCCAACCGGTGCAGGTGCCGGCCCACTTCCTGATGCGCCTCGGCCAGGCGCTGGCGCAGGCGCTTGAGGTGCTTGCGCCAGCGACCATCGATGATCGCGGCGTAGACCACCCGCTCCATCACCTGCGAGGTAGTCAGGCCCGAGCGCATCTTCAGGTGCAGCAGTTGCTGGGTCAGCTCGGGGTTGGCCAGCAGGTAGCCGACCCGCACATTGGGCGAGATGCTTTTCGAGTAGCTGCCCACGTATACCACCTGCTGCAGGTGGTCGAGGCTGGCCAGGCAGGGTAGTGGGTCGGCGATCATGTCGGCGTAGAGGTTGTTCTCCACCAGGCGGAAACCATGCTGGCTGGCCAGTTGCAGCAAACGGTGCAACTGCGCCAGCGGGGTGCGCGAGCAGGTCGGGCTGTGCAGGTGCGGCTGGGTGAAGAACGCCGTGGGGCGGTGGTGGGCCAACAGGCGCTCGAGCTGGTCGAGGTCGTAACCCGCCGGGGTGCGCGGCACGCCCACCAGGGTGGCACCCTGGGTGCGCAGGATGCTCATCAGGTTGGGGTAGCCGGGGTCGTCCACCAGCACCACGTCGCCGGGGCTTACCAGGGTGCGCACGGCCAGGTCCAGGGCCTGGCTGGCGCCGTGGGTGAGCATCAGCTGCGCCGGGTTGGCGACGATCGACAGTTCCTGCTGCAGGTTCTGCGCGGTCAGCGCGCGCAGCTCCGGCAGGCCCAGGGGGTCGCCGTAGCCGGACAGCTCCAGCGGGCTGCCTGCCACCTGGCGCAGGCCGCGACGCAGGCCTTCCTCGTACATCCAGTCGTTGGGCAGCCAGCCGCAACCCGGCTTGAACGGCAACTGGCGGATCTCGAAGATCTGCTGCAGGTACCACTCGGAATTGAAGGTGGGGCGGCTGGTGTCGACCTCGACGTTGTGCTTGTCCAGCAGCTCGTTCGCCGCACGATTGACGAAGAACCCCGCATTGCCCTTGCTCACCAGCAAGCCCTGGGCCACCAGCCGGTCGTAGGCCTCGACCACGGTGAAGGTGCTCACCGAGTAGGTCGAGGCAAACGCCCGGATCGACGGGACCTTCGCCCCCGGCTTGAGCGTCTGGTCGTCGATCAGCGCGCGCAGCCCGTCGATGATCTGGTTGACCAGCGGGGTGGAGGAGTCCGGATGGAGCTGGAGCATTCGGGGGCCTTCAGGTGTGCGCGGCGACAGGCGCCTGCAGGGGTATCGCGGGTGTATTGCATCGGCGGCCTGTACAGTGCAGTGCGTTTTTCATGCCGCTGTGCATGGCTCAATGTGTTCGACATTTTTACATTACGTGTCAGATATAGCCAACACAGCACGTACCAGCGCCATGAATAATCACAACATCGCTGCTTTGTCCTCGGGGTTTGCCCCGCACCTTCCTTTCGCCTGGCCGGGCGCTTCTCGCCCGTCTCCAGCATGGTTCAGTTCGTCCAGAGGATTGCCTCTGGCCGCGTAAGCAGGCCGCCACGGATGGCCTGCGTGTGCTCCGCACACCTCCCTGCCCGCAGTAGCACTGATGTACAGGTGAGACCGATAACCATCGGGGTTTCACAGTTTTTCCTTGGATAAAAAGAAGCACGGGGTAAATAACTGATGGACGCAACATCCACATCCACCACCGCGAAGGATGGGCACGAGAGCAAGCTCAGTGCCTCGCTCAAGTCGCGCCACCTGACGATGATGTCGATCGCCGGGGTGATCGGCGGCGCCTTGTTCGTCGGTTCCGGCAGCGTGATCCACAGTGCCGGCCCGGCGGCCGTCCTGGCCTATCTCGCCGGCGGCATCCTGGTGGTGCTGATCATGCGCATGCTCGGCGAAATGGCGACCTCGTCGCCGGACACCGGCTCGTTCTCCACCTACGCCGACCGCGCCATCGGCCGCTGGGCCGGTTTCACCATCGGCTGGCTGTACTGGTGGTACTGGGTGATCCTCATGGCCTGGGAGGCCTATGTCGCGGGCAAGATCCTGCACGGTTTCTTCCCTGATGTGAGCGTCAACGTGTTCGTGCTGGCCACCACGCTGCTGCTGATCACCGTCAACTTCTTCAACGTCAAGCACTACGGCGAGTTCGAGTTCTGGTTCGCGCTGATCAAGGTGGTGGCGATCGTCTGCTTCCTGGTGGTGTGCACCGCCGCGGTGATGAACATCTGGCAGTTCGGTGAAGTGCGCGGCATCACCCACCTGACCGCCGAAGGCTTCATGCCCAACGGCATCACCACGGTGATCGGGGCCTTGCTGGGGGTGATGTTCGCCTTCCTCGGCGCCGAGATCGTCACCATTGCCGCCTCCGAGGCGAAGGACCCGGCCACCCAGATCGTCAAGGCGACCAACTCGGTGGTATGGCGGGTGTGCCTGTTCTATGTCGGCTCGATCTTCCTGATCGTCTGCCTGGTGCCGTGGAACGACCCGCAGTTGGGCGTCTCCGGCTATGGCGCCTACCGCCGTACCCTGGAGCTGCTGGGCGTGCCGTATGCCGAGCTGCTGATGAACTTCGTGGTGCTGACCTCGGTAAGCAGCTGCCTGATCTCCGGCCACTACACCGCTTCGCGCATGCTGTTCTCCCTGGCCCAGCGCGGCGACGCGCCGCGCCTGTTCAAGTTCACCCGCACCGGTACCGGCGTGCCGGTGAACGCGATCATCGGCTCGTGCCTGGTGGCGGTGTTCTGCGCGCTGATCAACTTCAGCGAGACCCTGCGGCCGAAGGACGTGCTGGAAACCCTGATGAACACCACCGGCATGATCGCCCTGCTGGTGTACCTGGTGATTGCCTTCTCGCAGCTGCGCATGCGCCGCAAGCTGGTCGCCGAGGGCAAGGAAGTGCGCCTGAAGATGTGGCTGTTCCCGTGGCTGACCTACCTGGTGATCGTGTTCATCGTGGCGGCCCTGGTGACCATGGCCTTCATGCCTGACTACCAGATCCTGGTGATCTCCACCGGCATCGCCGCGGCCATCGTGGTGGCCATGGGCGTGGTGCACCAGATCCGTAGCGCCAAGCGTCACTGATTGCGCTAGTGCCTCTGGCGACGGCCGGTCCCTTTCGAGGGTCCGGCCGTTTTCGTTTGTGGGCAAAGCCTTGTTCGCCAGTCAGATCATCCTTACGTTGCAGCATGCCGACATGGCTTATGCTGCACACAATTGCCCTACGAGGAGTTGCCCATGGCCTGGTCCGCCACCCAGTATTCGTTGTTCGAAGACGAACGCACCCGCGCCGTGCGCGATCTGCTGGCCGCCGTGCCGGCGCGTCCGGCGCGGCATGCCACGGACCTGGGCTGCGGTCCGGGCAATTCCACCGAGGTGTTGTTGCAGCGCTGCCCGGATGCCCAAGTCCTGGCCCTGGACAGCGATCCGGACATGATCGACAAGGCCCGGCAGCGGCCACGGCTGAGCATTCCGCGGGTACGCTGCGAGATTGGCGAGATCGCCAGCTGGACGGCCCATGAGCCCCAGGACCTGATCCTGGCCAACGCGTCGCTGCAGTGGGTGCCGGACCACGCCAGCCTCTACCCGCACCTGGTGCGGCAACTGAGCGAGGGCGCTAGCCTGGCGGTGCAGATGCCCGACAACCTCGACGAGCCGGCGCACCGGCAACTGCGCGAGATTGCCAGCCAGGGGCCCTGGGCCGGGAAGTTCGCCGATTTCAGCCTGCCGCCGCGGCACAATGCCGGTTTCTACTACGACCTGCTCAGCCCGCTGTGCGCGCGGGTGGATGTGTGGCGCACCACCTACCACCACCCGCTGGTCGGTGGTGCCGAGGCGGTGGTGGAGTGGTTCAAGGGCTCGGCGTTGCGGCCTTACCTGGCGCGGCTGGACGAGCAGGACCAGGCGAGTTTCCTGCAGCTTTATTTGCAGGCCATGCAGCGTGACTACCCACCGGCCAGCGATGGCAGGGTGTTGCTGCCGTTCCCGCGGTTATTCGTGGTGGCGACGCGCTAGGCGCCAGATTACGTAGGCGTAGACGCCGAGGTTGAGTAGCAGTACGACGGTGCCCAGCCACAGCTGGATCTGTGGGGTCAGGCCGGCGGGGTAGATCACTGGCCAGATGTAGTGTTCGACGAAACCGCCGTGGTAGCCGGCGTCGCCGGCGGCATTACGCAGGTGGTTTTCCCAGTCGGTCAGGGGGCATTCCAGGTGCAGGCCTTCCACGGCAAGGCCCCAGGTGAGGGCGGGGAGATGGAGGAGCAGGGCGCGGCGGCGCCAGAGCACCAACAGGCCGCCGAACAGGACCAGCAGGATGAACGAGAGGTGGAACAGGACCAGGGTGTCGGCGGCCAGGCGGTAGAACATGGTGGGTGGGGCCTTGCTGTTGGAGTTGGGTTAGTTTGTCATGGTTTTTGTTTTTGAGTTTTTGAGTTTCTGGGGCTGGGTGGTGGTTGTTTTGGTAGTTGTATGCGCATTCATTTGCGATGTCGACGCTTATTCACCTTTCCGCCCTTGCGGCGGGTTACTTTGGTCGTGGCCAAAGTAACCAAAGCCGTGGCGCTCCATTCATCCGGCCCTGCGCTTCGCTCCGGGTTCCCTCACTCCGGCCTTGCTCCCGGGAGGACCGCGCTGCAGGGCCCATCCTGGGCCCCAGCGCTTGACGGGCATCCATGCCCGTCACCTCCCTCCGCAAGTCCTGCGTTCGGCCTCCTGAAGTCGCGAAGTTACGGGCGGCGCCTGAACTGGCGCAGCTGTCGCTAGTTGGAGGTTTAGTTAATCTCTCGATCGCATCGCGGGGCAAGCCCGCTCCCACGCAATAGTCGCCGTTATATAAAACCCTGTAGGAGCGGGCTTGCCCCGCGAAAGGGCCGGAACAGCCAATACATAACTAATGGTCAAACAACTAGCTTCGCGTTTCTTGCTCTTGCTCTTGCTTCTAAGCGCGCAGTAGTTCAGGCAACACCAATTGCGACTTCAGGAGGCCGAGCGGAGTTCTTGCGAAGGGAGGTGACGGGCATGGATGCCCGTCAAGCGCTGCGCCCCAGGATGGGGCGTTCAGCGCGGTCCTCCCGGGAGCAAACAAAGGCGTGAGGGAATCCCGCCACGAGCGGGACGGATGAACGGAGCGGAACGGTTTTGCCTACTTTTCCCTAGAGAAAAGTAGGTCGCCGTAATGGTGAAAAGGTGACTAAATGTCGACATCACCTACGAATGCGCATACAACTATCAAAACAACCGGCCTCAGTTATACGGAAAACCCATAATCCACCCTGCAAAACCAGCAGCCCCGATTGACGCCACCCCCCGCCTGGGTAAGGCTACCCCCTCCCCCAAACCATGAGACCACCAATGCTGATCGATCCCCGCAAGGCCACGCTGCTGGTCGTCGATATCCAGGAAAAACTCATCGCTGCCATGAGCGACCCCGAAGGCACCGCAGCCCGTGCCCGCTGGCTCCTCGCGGCAACCGCCGAACTAAAACTCCCAACGGTGATCTCCGAGCAATACCCCAAGGGCCTGGGCCACACCCTGGCCGCCCTCAAGGCCGCGGCGCCAGCCGCCGAAATCGTCGAGAAACTGCACTTCTCCTGCGTCGCCGCCGAATGCCTGCCCTCCAGCCTGCTCGACCGCGAACAGGTCATCGTCTGCGGCATGGAGACCCACGTCTGCGTGCTGCAGACCGTGCTCGGCCTGCGCGCCCTGGGCAAGCAGGTGTACGTGGTCGAGGACGCCTGCGACAGCCGCACCCTACAGAGCAAGGCAGCGGGCCTGACGCGCATGCGCGATGCCGGGGCGCAGGTGGTCACCCGCGAGATGGTTCTGTTCGAGTTGCTGGGCAGCTCCAGCCACCCGCAGTTCCGCCAGATCAGCAAGACCTACCTGGTCGGTGAACAGCCCTGAACGCCCGCCTGCTGACCACCGCGCTGCTGGCCCTGGGCCTGCTCCAGGGTTGCGCCGGGCGACGTGAGGAAGCCGCCGAGGCCGACCCGGCCAAGGTCCGCACACAGCTCTTGCGCCTGCTCCCAGCCCAGGTCAAGGACCGCCAGGGCTGGGCAGAGGATATCCAGGTGGCGTTCCAGGCCCAGGGCATCAGCCCGAGCAAGAGCAACCTGTGCGCGGTGCTGGCGGTGACCGAGCAGGAATCCACCTTCAACGCCGACCCGCAGGTGCCGAACCTGGGGCGCATCGCCCGCGAGGAGATCGACCGTCGGGCGGCGCGCCTGCATGTGCCCAGGCTGCTGGTCGACGGCGCCCTGGACACGCCCTCGGCCAACGGTAAGACCTACCAGCAACGGCTGCTCGCCGTGCGCAGCGAAAAACAGCTCAGCGCCCTGTACGACGAGGTGATCGGCGGCCTGCCGCTGGGACGCTCGCTGCTGGGCGGGTTGAACCCGGTGCGCACTGGCGGGCCGATGCAGGTCAGCGTGGACTTCGCCGAGCGGCACGCCAAGGGCTATCCCTACGACCACACGGGCAGCATCCGCCAGGAGGTGTTCAGCCGCCGCGGCGGAATGTACTTCGGCATCGCCCACCTGCTCGGCTACCCCACCCACTATGAGCGCCAGCTGTATCGCTTCGCCGATTTCAACGCGGGTTGGTACGCCAGCCGCAACGCGGCGTTCCAGGCGGCATTGAGCCGGGCGAGCGGGGTGTCGCTGGCGCTCGATGGCGACCTGATCGCCCCCGGCGCCATCCTGCCCGGCACCACCGAGCAGGCGGCGCGCAAGTTGGGTGCGAAGCTGGGGCTGCGCAATCCGCAGATCAGGGCTCAGCTGGAGAAGGAGAATGGCCTGGAACTGGAGGACACCGCGTTGTATCGCGGGGTGTTCGCCCTGGCCGAAGCGAAGGCGGGCAAGGCACTGCCACGGGCAGTTTTGCCGGGGATCGAGCTGAAGAGCCCGAAGATCACCCGCAAGCTGACCACCGCATGGTTTGCCGGCAGGGTGGATGAGCGGTATCAGCGGTGCATGAAGCGTTGAGGTGGTCCTATGGAATTGAACATGACGCATTGATTTAGCAGAGGCCTGTGGGAGCGGCTTTAGCCGCGAACACCGGCGAAGCCGGTGCCATGCACCGTGTTGCTTTCTTCGCGGGTAAACCCGCTCCCACAGGGTATTTGTTCCCTTCGCGATTTCCTGCAAAGGCGCTCAACTATCGCCGAGGGCCTTGACCACCTGCTCGACACTGGCCTTGAGCCCCGCCACGGTGTCGTCCGGATCGCTGTCCACCACCAGCAACTTCGCCCCGGAAGCGGCGATCATCTCGGCCACCTTTGCATCCGGCTGACGATGATGCAGCACCAGCGCCACATCCTGTGCCTTGAGGTTCTCACCCAGCGCCTTGAGCATCGCCTCGTCCCACTTGTCGTCGGCCGGCAGCGGCTGTTCAGCCACATCCAGGTTCAACCCGCTGGCCAGGTAGCCCAGGCGCTCGGACAGGCTGACCACGGTCAGGTTGTCGACCTCGGCCAGGCGTGTCTGGCTGTTGGCGGTCAGCTCCAGCATCTGCCGCTTGAGGCCGGCCAGGTTGCCCTGGATCTTCGCCTTGTCGGCTGGCGAGAGGCGTTCGAGATCGTTGGCCACTACATCGGCCATGCGCCCCAGGTTGGTCGGGTTCAGCCAGGGATAGGCGGCGAAGGCCTCGTCACCCTTGACCGCGATACCGGGCAGGGCGCCGTCCACCGGGCGCGCGGCGTCGATCTCGACGATGCGGATGTTGCTGCGTCGAGCCATGGGGTAGAGCGGGTCGTCGCGCCAGATCGAACGCACACCGATGACCGCGTCGGCTTTCGATGCCGCTTTCTGCAGGCTGACGCCACCACGACCGCTGAAGTACGAGGGCTGGCGGCTGGCCGGCAGGTTGGCAGGCGCGGCGCGTTGAAGCTGCACCGAGGTACCGTCGAGCAAGGCGCTGGCCAGGCTGTGGGTCACCGGCAGGGTGGTCAGCACTTCAGTGGCATTGGCCAGCAGCGGCAGGCCGCTCAGGGCCAGGGCCAGGGTGAGTTTCTTCAGGATCATGCCGGGTTTCCTTGCAGGCGGGGGACGAGGGCGCGGGCCAGGGCGGCGAGGGCGAAGCAGACCCCGGCGACCAGGATGATTGCCGCGCCCGAGGGCACCGGCAGGTCGAAGACGATCGGCAGCAGGATGCCGAGCAGGGTGCTCAGGGTGGCGATGATCACCGAGACGAAGAAGAAGCCCTTGAGCGACTGGCTGACCAGCCGCGCCGCCGCCGCCGGGATCACCAGCAGGGCGCCGACCAGGATCGCGCCGATCACCTTGACCGAGGCCACGGTGACCAGGGTCACCAGTACCACGAACAGGTAGTCCAGGGTCTTCACCGCCACCCCGCGTACCGCCGCCAGCTGCGGGTTGAAACTGGCCAGCATGATGCGGTTGTACAGCGGCAGGGCCAGGGCCAGCACCAGCACGGCGACGATGGCCAGCACCAGCAGGTCGTGGGCGCTGACGGTGAGCACCGAACCGAACAGCACGTTCTCGAGGATGTGCACGTTGATCTTGCCGGCCAGCATCAGCAGCAGGCTCGCCCCCAGGGCCAGCGACACCGACAGGAACACGCCGATCAGCGTGTCCGGGGACAGTCCGGTGCGGTTGCGCAGGAAGTTGAGCAGGATGCCGAACAGCAGGCAGTAGCCGAACAGGCTGCCGTACGGGCCGGTGTAGGGCTCGCCGAGCAGGATGCCGATGGCCACGCCGGTCAGCGCGGCGTGGCCCACCGCCTCGGAGAAGAAGGCGAAGCGCTTGACCACCACCAGGGTACCCAGCCCGCCCAGCACCGGGCCGATCATCAGGCCTGCCAGCAGGGCGTTGACCACGAAACCGTAGGCCAGCGCCTCCGGCAGGTAACCAGCGGTGGCCCAGTCCTGGACCAGCTGGCGGAACGATTCGAAACTCATCAGGCAAGGCTCTCGCTGCGCGGGTGGACGGAGAACAGCCCGAGCAGGCGCTCGGGGGTCAGGGCCTGGGCCGGCGGGGCGTCGAACAGCACCTGGCGGCTCAGCCCGGTGACCCGGTCGGCCAGGCGCAGTACCGCTTCCAGGTCGTGCTCGATCCACAGCACGGTGGTGCCGGCCTGGCGCCAGCCGTGCAGCAGTTGCTCGAACACCTGGATACCGGCCTCGTCGAGGGCCGACATCGGCTCGTCCAGCACCAGCAGCTGTGGCTCGGGGATCAGCCCCTGGGCCAGCAGCACGCGCTGGCGCTCGCCGCCGGACAGCGCGCCCATGCGCCGCTTGCGCTTGTCGAGCATGCCCACCCGCGCCAGCGCCGCGTCGATCGCCGGGCGCACGCGCCGGGACAGGCCGAGGAACGCCGGGCGGCGCTGGCACATGGCGGCCATGAAATCGTCCACGGTCATTGGCAGGCCGCGGTCGAATTCCAGGGCCTGTGGCACGTAGCCGATCACTTCACGCTCACCGGGCCAGTGCAGGGTCAGCTGGCCCTGGTGCGGCATCTGCCCGAGCAGGGTCTTGATCAGCGAGCTCTTGCCGCCGCCGTTGGGGCCGACGATGGCGTGCACGCTGCCGGGGGCGACGCTGAAGCGTACGTTCTCGAGAATGCGCGTGCGGCCAAGGGTGAGGTCGATGCCGTCGAACTCGATGCGTGGCCCGCAGGCGCTGGTGAGGTTGGCGGCGGCGGTCACGTGCGGTTCTCCTGGATGGCCTGGACCACCGTGTCGAGGTTGCGCTTCATCTCCACCTCGTACTTCTCGGTGGTGTATTCGCCGTAGGAGATGTGCGTGAGCGGGTAGATGCGCACGCCGGACTCGCGGTGGATGGTGTCGACATAGGCCGAGGGGAAGTCCATCTCCGAGAAGATCACCTTCACATCCAGGGCCTTGAGCTGGTCGATGGTCTTCTTCAGCTGTGCCGGGCTCGGTTCGATGCCGTGGGCTGGTTCCACCACGGCGGTGACTTCCAGGCCGAAGTCGCGCACCAGGTAGTCGTAGGCGGCATGGATGGTGGCGACGCGGAAGGTCGCGTCAGGCGCCTGGGTGACCTTGGCCAGGGCCTCGGCGCGCAGGGCGCGCAGGCGCTTGGCGTAGGCCCGGGCGTTCTGCGTATAGAACTTGGCGTTGTCCGGGTCGAGCTTGCCCAGCTCGCGGGCGATGTTGTTGACCTGGGCGATGGTGGCGCTGATCGACAGGAAGGTGTGCGGGTTGACCACCTTGCCGGCGCCGCGGGCGGCAATGCCGGTGGCCGCCAGCAGCGGCACGTTGGCGTTGGACTCGATGGTCTTGATATCGGGCTTCTCGCTGGCGGCGATCATGCGGTCGGCGAAGTCGTCGTGGCCGACGCCGTTGAGCACGATCACGTCGAGGCTGCCGATGCGCTTGATGTCCTCGGCGCGGGGCTCGTAGGCGTGGGGATTGAAGCCGGCCGGGATCAGCGGCACCACCTCGGCCTTGTCGCCGACGATGTTGCTCACGTAGCTGTAGTAGGGGTGCAGGGTGATGCCGATGCGCAGCGGCTTGCCGTTGTCGGCGAGGGCCACGGCGGGCAGGGTGCAGGCCAGGAGCAGCGCCAGGGTGCGGCGGGCGAAGCGAAGCATGGGCAGGTCCTTAGTGACGGTGTTGGCGGGTGACCCCGGCGTCGTAGTGGGTGACGATCTGCTGCCAGCCGGCGGCGATCAGCGCATCGCTGTCCAGCGCGTCGGGGGGCAGGGCGGTGCTGTCGCGGCGCAGCCAGACATCCGGCTGGGCATCGCTGGCGGTGGGCAGGATCACCAGGAAGCTGCCGGCCACCTGGGCGTCCTGGCTGCGGCCCAGGTAGGCGCCGTTGGCCAGCAGCGACCACTGGTGGCTGCCGCGGCTCTGGCTGCTGGCGTCGCTGACGAACGGCGGCAGCCCCTCGTCGGCCAGGGCCTGGGCGTCCGGGGCGACGCCGTTGTCCTCGCGTAGGGCGCGGATCTCCTCGACGGCCACCCACAGGTCGGTGTGGATGCCCTGTTCGGCGGCATTGAGGTCGCGACGGGCGTCGAGCTGGTGGGCGGCGATGGCCTGTTCATCCTCGCGCTCGCCGCGCACGGCCACCACACTGGCGGCCAGCACCACGATCAGCAGCGCAACCAACAGCACATAGAGGGTCTCGTGCCCGGCGCCGGCCGGGCGCACCACCTGGGCGCAGCTCATGGCGCACCGATGTCGGCGTGGTCCACTTCCACCACGTGGCCGGGGCCGGCATCGAACAGCACGTAGAACTCACCCTCGGGGCGCTTGAAGGTCAAGGTCGAGTCGTCGCCGAGCTTGCTCGCCACCAGCACCTGTTCGTCGTAGCCGATCACGTCCAGGGTCACGCCGGGGGCGCCGCTGCCGTCGGAGAAGCCACCCTTGCAGGTGATCTGCTCGCCGTGCTCGGTGCACTCGCACATCGGGTTGTGCGCCAGCGCCGGGGTGGCGGCCAGGGCCAAGAGGGGCAGGGCGAGCCTGCGCATCAGCTGTTTCATTTGTTGCCTCCTTGTTTCTCGAGCCAGGCCGCGGTGGCGGGGGATGCCTTGGCCAGCGGCACCGAGGCCTGGTACATCTTGCCGTCCCAGCCTTCGATGGTGATCCAGATGTCGGCGTCGGGCCGGGTGCGTGGCGGGATCGGCAGCGAGGTGCCCATGCGCGCCGGGGCGCCGAAGAAGATCGTGCCGGCGGCGCGCAGGCTGCGCGGCTTGCCCACCCGCAGGTAGGTGGCCTTGACGCCTTCGTCGCAGCTTGTACAGGCGGCGTTGAAGGCCTTGAAGTAGCCGGCCGGGCCTTCGGCGCGCGGGGCCTCGTCGCGCAGTTCGGCCAGGTCCAGGGTCCAGCGCCCGACCTGGATATCCTCGACGATGTTGGCGCCCAGGCCGCTGTCGCCGCGGAACAGGCTGGCGTCGGCGAAGTACTTGGGCATGAAACCCAGGGGAATGAGGATCAGCAGGATGTTCAGGTGGAAGCGCCATTTCAGCCACAGCTGCTTCAGGCCGCTGGGCGGCAGGGTATCGGTCTGGCTCAAGGTTGGGCCTCCAGGGTGGTTGGGCTGGCCGCGGCGTGCTTGCGTGCCGGATGCTCGCCGCGCTTGAGGGCGGCGAGGGTGGCCTGGGTGGTGCGTTTGGTCCAGATCAGCAGGCCACTGAACACCATCAGGGTCAGCACCAGGCCGAAGAAGAACCAGATCAGCTTGATCGCCAGGCCACCGAAATCACCGGTGTGCAGCGGGCGCATGGATTCGGTGACGAACTCGAGGGCCGAGCGGTCGCCAAGCAGGAACTGGCTGTCGACGTTGGACGTGTAAGGGTTGACCTCGGCGGTCTGGAACATCAGCGGGTACCAGCCGCGCCCGCCCATGCTGTAGTGGCTGTAGGCGGTGGCCGGCAGCGAGATGAAGCTGATGTCCAGGCCGGGGATCTTCTGGCTGGCAATGCGTGCCGCCTGGTCCAGGTCGATGCGCGGCGCGGGGCTGCCGTCGGCGCTCTGCGGCACCTGTTCGCGGGCGATCACCGGCACGATCGGCTCGCTGGAGATCGTCACATGGTTGTCGGCGAGAATCGCCTGGATCAGGAACCAGGTGCCGGTGATGGCGATCACCGCGATGAACCAGATCGACCACACGCCGGCCAGGCGGTGCACGTCGCCCCAGAAGATCCGTGGGCCGTGGCCGGTGCGCAGCGGTTTGAAGAAGCCGCGCCAGAACTTCTTGTACACCACCAGCCCCGTGACCAGCGAGGCGAGCATCGGCAGCCCGAGCAGCGACACCAGGTACCAGCCCCAGCTGTAGCCGTTGGTGAAGGGCACCAGCCACCAGCCGTGCAGGGCCCGGGTGAAGGCCTCGAAGTCGAAGTCCGGGCGCTGGCCCTGGATGGCCCCGGTGTAGGGGTTGACGTAGAGCAGCGCGTTGGTGCCGTCGGCACGGGTCACCGAGGCCTGCAGGGCGAAGTGCGAACCGTCCGGTTGGCTGAAGAAACGCACCGCCAGCTCAGGTTCGGCCTTGTGCATGGCGTCGAGCACCTGCTGGTAGCTCAGGCGCTGGCTGTCGCCGTCGGGCTTGCTGGCGCGCACGTCGGCGTTGGCCAGCCAGACGATCTCCTGGCTGACCACCGCGAGCATGCCGGTGAAGCAGACGATCAGGACGAAGAACCAGATCGGCAGGGCAAGCCAGCTGTGGACCAGGAACCACAGCTTGGAATTGGATTTCTTTCTCGATTGTCGGGCCATCGCTCGGTCTTCTGCATATGAAAATACGGTCGAGTCTGTGCTCAACCTGGAAGGCTGCATAAGTAAGGACGAATGAGAATCAGAAAGCTGCCAAGGCAAATGAAAGAAAATGTTTCAAGAACTGGACGTGACCTCCGTCGAAAACGCTGCCTTGGCCGTGCGCGCCTGCTTCTGGCTGCGCTTGATCGCGTTGGCGGTGGCCAGGGCGGTGCGTTTGCTCCAGATCAGCAGGCCGCTGAGCACCATCATGCTCAGCAGCAGGCCGAAGAAGAACCAGATCAGCTTGCTCGTCAGGCCGGCGAACTCGCCGGTGTGCAGGGGGCGCATCGACTCGGTGAAGATCTCCACGGCCTTGCGATCGCCCAGCAGGCGGCTGGCCTCCATCGCCCCGGTGTAGGGGTTGATCTCGGCCTTCTGGTACACCAGCGGATACCAGCTCATGCCGCCGATGCTCAGGTGGGCGTAGGCGTTGCTGGGAAAACCGACATAGTCGACGGTGAAGCCGGGGATCTCGCGCTGGGTGATCCTCACCGCTTCGTCCGGGCTGATCATCGGCGCGGGGCTGCCGTCGGCGGTCAGTGGCACCGTTTCGCGGGCTACCACCGGAATGATGGGCTGGCTGGAGATGGCGATATGGTTGTCGGCGAGCAGCGCCTTGACCAGGAACCAGGTGCCGGTGATGGAGATCACCGCGATGAACCAGATCGACCAGATGCCGCTCAGGCGGTGGAAATCGCCCCAGAAGATCCGCGCGCCCTGGTTGAAGCGCAGGGTCGGCTTGAAGAAGCCTTTCCAGAAGCGCTTGTAGATCACCAGGCCGGTGACCAGCGACGCCAGCATCGGCAGGCCGAGCAGCGACACCAGGTACCAGCCCCAGCTGTAGCCGTTGGTGTGGGGCACCAGCCACCAGCCGTGCAGGGCGCGGGTGAACTCTTCGAAGTTGAACGATGGCGGGACGCCCTGGATGTGCCCGGTGTAGGGGTTGACGTAGACCCTCAGGGTGCGGCCGTCGGGGTAGGTGACGTCCGACAGCATGGCGAAGTGCGATTCGCTCAGGGTCATCAGGCTGGCCACGGCGATGCCGGGCTGGTCGCGTTGCATGGCCACCAGCAGCTCGTCGTAGTTCAGCCGCCGGGCCTCGTCCGAAGGCGGGTTGGCGCGGGTTTCCGGGTTGGCCAGCCAGACGATCTCGCGGCTGATCACCGCCAGGGTGCCGGTGACGCAGACGATCAACACGAAGAACCAGATGGGCAGGGCCAGCCAGCTGTGCACGAGGAACCAGATTTTCGAGCGTGACTTTTTCGACATGGGGTACGCAGTGTCAATGGCGAAGTTCAGGGGCAAAAGCCCGGCCGTATCAGAAAGAGACGCATGAGCAGGGCAAAACCTGATGGATCAATTGCAAGCAAGTGTTTCCAGGGCGTCCCGCACTGGCGATACAAGCGCTCGTGGGAGCGGGCTTGCCCCGCGATCACCGGCAAGGCCGGTGCCAGGCGCTGCAGTGCCGGTCTTGTTCCTGTATGGGGACTAATTTGCCTGCCCCTCGAAACGTCCTCCTATCACCGGACACGAGCGTGCCCATGGGTCGCCGGTCCCTTTATCGAATGTGTACAGGAGGCCCGTCATGGGTGTTGCTGTGGGATTTACAGTGCGTCCGCTGTTGCCGGAGCAGGGACGTTTGCCGTTGCTGGTGGAGGCGGGTGACGACGACACCAGCCTGTTGGAGGTGTTCGACGAGCTCAAGGCGCTGGTGGATGAGCACCTGCCGCGCGACGGCGGCATCCTGTTCCGCGGGTTCCGCCTGGAGGGCGCCGAGCAGTTCCGCCAGTTCGCCGCCAGCTTCGGTCACCCCCTGCTCAACTACGAGTTCGGCTCGACGCCGCGCACCAACGTTACCCAGGGGGTCTACACCTCCACCGAGTACCCGGCGCACCAGCATATTCCGCTGCACAATGAACAGGCCTATTCCCGCGACTGGCCGATGAAGATCTGGTTCTACAGCATGATCGCCGCCCGCAGTGGCGGCGAGACGCCGATCGCCGACAGCCGCGAGGTCTATCGCCGCGTGCCGGCGCATATTCGCGAGCGTTTCGTCAGCAAGGGGCTGATGTACGTGCGCAACTTCGGCAACGGGCTGGATGTGTCGTGGGAGGATGTATTCAATACCGATGACCCGCAGGAGGTCGAAGCCTACTGCAAGGATCATGGCATCACCTGCGAATGGAAAGATGACGGCGAGCTGCGTACCCGTCAGGTGTGCCAGGCGGTGGCTCGGCACCCGGTGACCGGCGACATGGTCTGGTTCAACCAGGCGCACCTGTTCCATATTTCCAACCTGCCGCCCGAGGTGCGGGAAAGTCTGCTGGATATCGTCGATGAGGAAGACCTGCCGCGTAACGTCTACTACGGCGACGGTTCGCCCATCGAGGACGAGGTGCTCGAAGAGATCCGCCAGGTGCTGGAAGACTGCAAGATCAGCTTCCCCTGGCAGGAGGGCGACGTGATGATGCTCGACAATATGCTCGCCGCCCATGCCCGCGCGCCGTTCGAAGGCCCGCGCAAGGTGATCGTGGCGATGGCCGAGGGGCACTCGCTGGATCAGGCCTGACCTGTCGATCGTTCCTGCGGGCCGGCGCGACCTCCTGTAGGAGCGGCCTTGTGCCGCGAAAGGGGCGCACAGCGCCCCATCGCTCCCGCGCCGAGCGCCTGCCGCTAAATCATCCCCCCGCCCATTCGTTCTTGTTGATGCGCCCGGACCTTCCGGTCGCGCCGCCGATCAGCAAGGACCTCACACATGAATGCCGCAGACGCCCAGAAACTTTCCCGTCGTTTCATCGAGTTGCCCCTGGACAAGCGCCGCTTGTTCCTCGAAGGGATGCGACGCGAGGGCATCGATTTCGCGCAGCTGCCCATGTCGTCCTGTGTTGGCCTGAGCGAGCGCGACGGCCTGTCCTACGCCCAGCAGCGCATGTGGTTCCTCTGGCAGCTGGAGCCCCACAGCGCCGCCTACAACCTGCCGATGGCCGTGCGCCTCGACGGCGAGCTGCAGGTCGAGGCCCTGGAGCGGGCGTTCAGCCTGCTGGTCGCTCGTCACGAATGCCTGCGCACCACCTTCGCCCAGGACGGCGAGCGGGCGTTGCAGCGGGTGGCGGAGCCTGCGCCGGTGAGCATCCAGCTGTTCGACCTGGCCGACCTGTCCGAAAACACGCGCTGGGAACGCGCGCACCAGCAGATGGCGGCCCAGGCCACCCAGGCCTTCGATCTCGAGGGCGGGCCGCTGTTCGGCATTGCCCTGTTGCGCCTGGCGCCCCAGGAGCACGTGCTGCTGCTGACCCTGCACCACATCATCGCCGACGGCTGGTCGATGAACATCCTGATCGACGAGTTCATGCGCAGCTACGATGCCCTGGTGGCGGGGCGCGAGCCGCAGCTGGCGGAGCTCAAGGTGCACTACCGCGACTATGCGCTGTGGCAGCGCAGCTGGCTGGAGGCCGGCGAGCGCGACCGCCAGTTGGACTACTGGCGCGAGCAGCTGGGTGACGAGCACCCGTTGCTGGAGCTGCCGACCGACCGGCCGTACCCGGCCCAGCCCAGCCACCTCGGCGAGCGCCTGGAGCTGACGCTCGACGCGGGCCTGCGCGAGGACCTGAAGCAACTGGCCCAGCAGCACGGCGTGACCCTGTCCACGGTGCTGCTGGCCGTGTTCAAGACCCTGCTGTACCGCTACAGCGGCCAGACCGACATCCGTGTCGGCGGCCTGATCGCCAACCGCAACCGCAGCGAGACCGAAGGGCTGGTCGGCTTCTTCGTCAATACCCAGGTGCTGCGCAGCCAGTTCACCGCGCAGACACCGTTCAGCGACCTGCTGCGCAGCCTGCACCAGGCTTCGGTCGGCGCCCAGGCGCACCAGGACCTGCCGTTCGACGCGCTGATCGAGGCCCTGCAGCCCCAGCGCAGCCAGAGCCATACGCCGCTGTTCCAGGTGATGTTCAACCACCAGCCGCTGGTCACCGACCTCAATGATGTGCGTCTGGACTGCGGCCTGCGCGTGGGCTACCTGAGCGCCGAGCAGCTGGCCGGCAGCCGTCGCCAGCATGCCGCCACCAGCGACCTGATGCTCGACACCCGGGAGGAGGGCGAGCAGTTGTTCGCCGCCTTCACCTATGCCACCGACCTCTTCGACGAAACCACCATCGCCGCCCTGGCCGGGCACTGGCGCAACCTGCTGCGCGCGGTCTGCCAGGCGCCGCGTCAGCGCCTGGGCGAATTGCCGCTGCTGGCCGAGGCCGAGCGTCAGGCGCTGCTGTGCCCGGTGGCCGAGGTGCCGCCGCTGGTGCCGGTGCAGCGCCTGTTCGAAGCCCAGGCCGCCCGCAGCGGCGAGGCACTGGCGCTGATCCTGGCCGACGGCGCCGCGGCGCCGTCGATGAGCTACGTCGAACTCAGCGCCCGCAGCAATCGCCTGGCCCATCACCTGCGCCGCCAGGGCGTCGGCCCCGATGTGCTGGTGGGCGTGGCCCTGGACCGCTCGCTGGACCTGGCCGTGGCCCTGCTGGCCGTGCTCAAGGCCGGCGGCGCCTATGTGCCGCTGGACCTGCAGGCCCCGGCCGAACGCCTGGGCCATGTCTTCGAGGACAGCGGCCTGCAATGGCTGCTGACCACCACCGCCCAGTTGCCCGGCCTGCCAGCGCAGGATGGGCTGCGTTGCCTGTGCCTGGACCAGCTGGCGCTGGACGATGAGTCGGCGGGCGACCTGGCGCTGACCGTCACGCGCGACAACCTGGCTTATGTGATCTACACCTCCGGCTCCACCGGCCGGCCCAAGGGCGTGGCCATCAGCCACGGCGCCCTGAGTGAGTTCATCGCCCGCGCCATCGACTACAGCGACCTGCGCGAAGGCGACCGCGTCCTGCAGTTCGCCACCAGCAGCTTCGACGGTTTCGTCGAGCAGTTCTTCCCGCCGCTGTGCCATGGCGCCTGTGTGGTACTGCGCGATACCCGCCTGTGGGACAGCGCCGCCCTGCACGAGGTGCTGATCAGCCACGGCGTGACCCTGGCCGACCTGCCGGCCGCCTACTGGTACTGGCTGGTGCAGGACTTCGCGGCGCGTCCACCGGCCAACTACGGTGCGCTGCGCCAGATCCATGTCGGCGGCGAGGCGATGGCGGTGGACGGCCTGCGCTTGTGGCAACTGGCTGGGCTGGGCCATGTACGGCTGCTCAACACCTATGGCCCGACCGAGGCCACGGTGGTCTCGACCATTCACGACTGCACCGGGCTCGGCCACGAGGCGGTGTCCTGGCGCGGCATCCCCATCGGTCAGGGCCTGGCGCAGCGCCGGCTGTACATCCTCGACGATGACCTCGAACTGCTGCCGCAGGGCGCCGTGGGCGAGCTGTACATCGGCGGCCCGGGCCTGGCCCGCGGCTACCACGGTCAACCAGCGCTGAGCGCCCAGCGCTTCGTCGCCGATCCATTCGCCCATGGCGAGCGCCTGTACCGCACCGGCGACCGTGCGCGCCTGGGCGCCGACGGCGCCATCGAATACATCGGCCGTGTTGATCACCAGGTCAAGGTGCGGGGCTTCCGCATCGAACTCGGCGAGATCGAGGCGCGCCTGCAGCAGTGCCCGGGCGTGCGTGAGGCGGTGGTGCTGGCCTTGCCGATGACCGGCGGCCTGCAACTGGTCGCCTACGTGGTGCCCGACGCCGCCGAACAGGATGCCGCTGAACAGGCGCGGCTCCGCCAGCAGGTGCGCAGCCTGCTCAAGGCGCGCCTGCCCGAATACATGGTGCCGGGCCACCTGTTGCTGTTGCCGCGCCTGCCCCTGACGCCCAGCGGCAAGCTGGACCGCAAGGCCCTGCCGGCACCGGACCCCAGCGCGTTGCAGGCTGAGTATCGGGCGCCGCAGAGCGCCATCGAGCAGCAGCTGGCGCAGATCTGGATGCAGGTGCTGGGCGTGGCCAAGGTCGGCCTGGACGATCACTTCTTCGAGCTGGGCGGGCATTCGTTGCTGGCCGCCCAGGTGCTGGCGCGGATCAAGGACCAGCTGGGCCTGGTGCTGCCGTTGCGCAGCCTGTTCGAACACCCGGCGCTGGGCGACCTGGCCGCCGAGCTGGGCCGCCTGGAGGGCGGCGATAAGGATGACGACTGGTCGGATATGGATGCGTTCATGAGTTCGTTGGAAGGGGTTGAGGCATGAGTGGCAACATGGCGGTACGCATTGCGAAACGGTTCGTCAGCCTGCCCCTGGAGCAGCGCCGGCAGTTCCTCGCCAAGCTGCGCGAGGACGGCAAGGACTTCAGCCTGTTGCCGGTGGTCGAGTCGCGTCACGACTTCGTCAGCATCCCCCTGTCCTTCGCCCAGCAGCGCCTGCTGTTCCTCTGGCAGCTGGAGCCGCACAGCGCGGCCTACAACATGGCGGCCGGCCTGCGCCTGAGCGGCCGGCTCGACGTGGCGGCCCTGCAGCGTTCGTTCGAGCACCTGGTGGCGCGCCACGAGGCGCTGCGCACGGTGTTCCAGGTCGATGGCGAACAGCCGCGCCAGGTGATCCTCGAGACCCAGGCCGTGCCGTTGGAACAGGTCGATCTCACCGCTGTCGCCAGCGAGCGGCGCGAGGCCGAGCTGGCCGCGCAGGTGCGCGAGGCCAGCCACCAACCCTTTGACCTGCTGCACGGGCCGCTGCTGCGCGCCAGCCTGTACCGGCTGGCGGCCGAAGACTACGTGCTGCTGGTGAGCATGCACCACATCGTCTCCGATGGCTGGTCGATGGACGTGATGGTCAAGGAGTTCGTGCACAGCTACCAGGCCTTCAGCCAGGGCCAGGCGCCGCAGTTGCCGGCGCTGGAGGTGCAGTACGCCGACTATGCGATCTGGCAGCGCAGCTGGCTGGAGGCCGGGGAGGGCGAACGCCAGCTCGACTACTGGCGCCAGCAACTGGGCCAGGAGCAGCCGCTGCTGGAGGTGGCCGCTGATTTTGCCCGCCCGCTGACCCAGAGCTTCGACGGCCAGACCCTGAGCTTCGACTTCGGCGCCGAGCTGTCCCGACGCCTGGGCGGCTACGCCCGCGCCCAGGGCATGACCCTGTTCATGCTGGTGCTGGCGGGCTTCTCGCTGTTCCTCTCGCGCCAGGCCGGGCAGCGCGATATCCGCATCGGCGTGCCCAACGCCAACCGTGGCCGCGCCGAGGTCGAGGGGCTGATCGGCTTCTTCGTCAACACCCAGGTGCTACGCTGCCAGGTGGACGAGCGCCTGAGCTTCGACGACCTGCTGGCCCAGGTGCGCGAGGCGGTGCTCGGCGCCCAGGCGCACCAGGAACTGCCATTCGAGCAACTGGTGGACGCACTGGTGCCGGAGCGCAACCTGGGCCACAACCCGCTGTTCCAGGTCAAGTTCAACCAGAACGTCGGCATGCAGCGCCAGCGCTCGCTGGCCCTGCCGGGCCTGAGCGTCGCCGAGTACCCGCTGGACAAGGTCGGCACCCACTTCGACCTGGCGTTGGACATCACCGACGACGGCCAGCTGATCCACGGCGAGATGACCTTCGCCAGCGACCTCTACCAGCGCGCCACGGTGGAGGCGTTCATTCCGGCGTTCATCGAGCTGCTGGGGCAGTTGCTTGATGCGCCGCAACTGCCGCTGCACCGCCTGGCCGCGCCGCTGCGTGTCGGGCAGGAGTCGGAGCGCGAGGCGCCGGTACTGGTGGTGGAGCAATGGCAAGAGCAGGTACGTCGGCAGCCCGAGGCGCTCGCCGCCCGTAGCCTGGAGCACAGCCTGAGCTTCGCCGCCCTGGACCAGGCCGCCAACCGGCTGGCTCACCACCTGCAACGCCAGGGAGTGACCCGCGGCGAGCCTGTAGCGGTGCTGATGGAGCGTTCGCTGGACTGGCTGACCGGCATGCTCGGCATTCTCAAGGCCGGCGCCGTGTACATGCCGCTGGATACCAAGGCGCCTGAAGCGCGTCTGCGGCAGATGCTCGACGCGGCGCAGGCCAAGGTGCTGTTGTGCGCCGCCGGCGATGCGCGACTGACCAGCCTGGCCACCGCCGATCGCCTGACCGTGGGTTATGTGCCCGAACAATGGCAAGACCTGCCGGTCAGCGCGCCGGCCATCACGCTGTGGGCCGAATCGCCGGCCTATGTGATCCACACCTCCGGCTCCACCGGCCAGCCCAAGGGCGTGCTGGTCAGCCATGGCGCCCTGGCCAGCTACGTCGCCGGCCTGCTCGAGCGCCTGGCGCCGGCGCCGGAGGCGAGCATGGCGCTGGTCTCGACCATCGCCGCCGACCTGGGCCACACCGTGCTGTTCGGCGCCCTGTGCGGCGGGCACCTGCTGCACGTGCTGCCCGAGGCGCTGGGCTTCGACCCGGATGCCTTCGCCCGCTACATGGCCGAACACCGGGTTGGCGTACTGAAGATTGTCCCCGGGCACCTCGCGGCGCTGCTGCAGGCCGGCAATCCCGCCGATGTGCTGCCCGAGCAGGCGCTGATCGTCGGTGGCGAGGCCTGTACGCCCGCCCTGGTGGAGCAGGTGCGTCGGCTCAAGCCGGGCTGCCGCCTGATCAACCACTATGGTCCGAGCGAGACCACGGTGGGCGTGCTGACCCATGAGGTCTCGACCCTGGCCGCCGAGGCCCGCGCCGTGCCGGTGGGCACGGCCCTGCCGGGCGCCCATGTGCTGCTGCTCGACGATGTGCTCAATCCGGTGGCCGACCAGGTCGCGGGCGAGCTGTATATCGGCGGTGCCAGCGTCGCTCAGGGTTACCTCGGTCAACCGGGCCTGACCGCCGAACGCTTCGTGCCGGACCCGACAAGGCCGGGCCAGCGCCTGTACCGCAGCGGCGACCGCGTGCGACGCAACCGCGCGGGCCAGGTAGAGTTCATCGGTCGCGCCGACGACCAAGTCAAGGTGCGCGGTTATCGTGTCGAACCAGCCGAAGTGGCGCGGGTGCTGCTGGGGCTGGACGGGGTCGCCGAAGCGGTGGTCCTGGCCCAGCCGGTGGACGGTGACGAGAGCCGCCTGCAACTGGTGGGCTGGTGCGTGGGGCCGGGTCTGCAGGGTGAAGCCTTGCGCCAGCAACTGCAGGACCGCCTGCCGGACTACATGGTGCCGGCACAGATCCTGGTCCTGGAGCGCCTGCCGCTGACCGCCAACGGCAAGCTCGACAAGCGCGCCCTGCCGGCACCGGGTGTCGCCCGGCGCCAGTACACCGCGCCGGTCGGCGAGATCGAGCAGGCCCTGGCGGCGATCTGGGCCGAGGTGCTCAAGCTCGACCAGGTCGGCAGCACCGACAACTTCTTCGAACTGGGCGGCGACTCGATCCTCAGCCTGCAGATCATCGCCCGGGCCAAGCGCCAGGGCATCAAGCTGAGCCCCAAGCAACTGTTCGAGAAACAGACCATTGGCCAGCTGGCGGCGGTGGCCAAGCGCATCGAGAAAAAGGCTGCGGCGGTCGAGCAGGTCAGTGGCACGCTGGCGTTGCTGCCGATCCAGGCGCGCTTCTTCGAAACCGACATCCCCGAGCGCCAGCACTGGAACCAGACGCTGCTGCTCAAGCCGACCCAGGCGTTGCGCGCCGACTGCCTGACGGGCGCGCTGCAGGCTTTGGTCGACCAGCACGACGCCCTGCGCCTGCGCTTCACCCTGCGTGATGCCTGGCAGGCCGAGTTCCAGGCCGGCAAGGCCGAGGACATTCTTTGGGTTCGCGCGTTGAGCGATGTGGCTGAGCTGCCGGCCCTGGCCGAGCAGGCCCAGCGCAGCCTCGACCTGGCCAAGGGGCCGCTGCTGCGGGCGCTGCTGGTCGACCTGCCCGAAGGCCAGCAGCGTTTGCTGCTGGTGATCCACCACCTGGTGGTCGACGGGGTGTCCTGGCGGGTGCTGCTGGAAGATCTGCAACTGGCCTACACGGCCCTGGCCGCGGGCAAACCGCTGACGCTGGCGGCCAAGAGCAGTTCGCTCAAGGCCTGGGCCGAGCGCCTTGGCGCCTATGCCCGCAGCCCTGAACTGCTGGCCGAGGCCGACTACTGGCTGGACGGCCTCGCAGCCGCCGGCGATGAGTTGCCACGGGACAATCCGTCGGGCGCCCAGACCAACCGTCACGTCGCCCATGCCTCGTCGCGCCTGGACCCGGCGCTGACTCGCAAGCTGCTGCAGGTGGCGCCCGCCGCCTACCGCACCCAGGTCAACGACCTGCTGCTGGCGGCCCTGGCGCGGGTGCTGTGCGACTGGACCGAAGAGGAATCGGTGCTGATCCAGCTCGAAGGCCATGGCCGCGAGGACCTGTTCCCGGAGCTGGACCTCAGCCGCACCCTGGGTTGGTTCAGCAGCCTGTTCCCGGTGCGTCTGACGCCGGCTCATGGGCTGGGCGCGGGTCTGTGCGCGATCAAGGAGCAACTGCGGGCGGTGCCGAACAAAGGCATCGGCTACGGCGTGCTGCGCTATCTCGGCGAGCCCGACCTGCGTGAGCGCCTGGCGGTATTGCCACAGCCACGGGTGACCTTCAACTACCTGGGGCAGTTCGACGGCAGCTTCGCCGAGGCCGAGGGCGCCCTGTTCACCCCGGCCAGCGAGGGCAGCGGCGCCACCCAGGACCTGGACAGCCCGCTGGGCAACTGGCTCGGCATCACCGGGCAGGTCTACCAGGGTGAGCTGGAGCTGGACTGGAGCTTCAGCCGCGAGGTGTTCCGTCCCGAGACCATCGAGGCTCTGGCGCGCCGCTACGAGCAGGTGCTGGCCGAGCTGGTCGAGCACTGCGCCCAGGCGCCGCATCAGGGCGTCACGCCATCGGACTTCCCGCTGACCGAGCTGACCCAGGCGCAACTGGATGGCCTGCCGCTGGCAGCCGGGGAGATCGAGGACCTCTACCCGCTGTCGCCGATGCAGCAGGGCATGCTGTTCCACAGCCTCTACGAGCAGGCGGCGGGCAACTACATCAACCAGCTGCGCGTGGATGTGCGCGGGCTGGACCTGGCGCGCTTCCGTGCGGCCTGGCAGGCGGTGGTGGACAACCACGAAGTGCTGCGCAGCTGCTTCCCGCAGGATCTGCCGGCACCGGTGCAGGTGGTGCGCCGTCAGGTACAGGTGCCTTTCGTCGAGCTTGACCAGGTGCAGGACCCGGATGCCGTGGCCCAGGCCGAGCGCCAGGCCGGTTTCGACCTGGCCAGCGGCCCGCTGCTGCGTCTGACGCTGATCCGCACGGGTGATGACAGTCATCATCTGATCTACACCAGCCATCACATTCTGATGGACGGCTGGAGCAGCTCGCGCCTGCTGGGCGAGGTGCTGCAGCGCTATAGCGGCGTGACGCCGGGCGGCAAGACCAGCCGTTACCGTGACTATATCCAGTGGCTGCAAGGCCAGGACCAGCAGGCCAGCGAAACCTTCTGGCGCGGGCAGGTGGCCGAGCTGCAAGAGCCGACCCGTCTGGTCCAGGCGTTCAAGTCCTCGGTCCAGGGGCAGGGCCATGGCGCCCTGGCGCTGCGCTTCGAGGCGCAGCAGACCCGGCAGTTGGCGGACTTCGCCCGGGACCAGCGCGTCACCCTCAACACCCTGGTCCAGGCCGCCTGGCTGCTGCTGTTGCAGCGTTACACCGGCCAGGCCAGCGTGACCTTCGGTGCCACCGTGGCCGGTCGTCCGGCCGAATTGCCGGGCGTCGAGGAGCAGCTGGGGTTGTTCATCAACACCTTGCCGGTGGTCGCCAGCCCGCGCCCGGAACAGACCGTGGGCGACTGGGTGCAGCAGGTCCAGGCGCTGAACCTGGCCTTGCGAGAGCATGAGCACACGCCGCTGTACGAGATCCAGCGCTGGGCCGGCTGGAGCGGCGAGGCGCTGTTCGACAACATTCTGGTGTTCGAGAACTACCCGGTCGCCGAGGCGCTGCAACAGGGCGCGCCGCAGGGGCTGCAGTTCGGCGAGGTGCTCAACCAGGAGCAGACCAACTACCCGCTGACCCTGGTGGTGCAAGTGGGTGAGCGGCTGGAGGCGAGCTTCAGTTTCGATCGCCAGTGTTTCAGCGAGCAGGCCATCGACCAGTTGGCGGGGCACTTCCAGCACCTGCTTGCGCAGTTGGCGGCTGACGGTCAGCGTGCACTGGGTGCGCTTAGCCTGCCGGTGGAAGACCAGCAGGTGGTGGCCAGCTATCCGACCACGGCGTGTGCCCAGGAACTGATCGAAGAGCAGGCCGCGCGTACGCCTGAGGCGATCGCTGTGACCTTCGCCGGGCAGTCGCTGAGCTACGACCAGCTCAACCGCCGTGCCAACCGCCTGGCGCACAAGCTGCGCGAGCAGGGCGTGGGGCCGGATGTGCTGGTGGGCATCGCCGTAGAGCGCGGGTTCGAGATGATCGTCGGGCTGCTGGCGATCCTCAAAGCGGGTGGCGCCTATGTGCCGCTGGATCCGGAATATCCGCAGGACCGCCTGAGCTACATGATGGAAGACAGCGGCATTCAACTGCTGCTGACGCAAGGCCACCTGCTGGCCGATTTGCCCGTACCGGCGCAGGTTCGCAGCCTGAAGCTGGAAGACGATCTGGCCGGTTACAGCGACGAAAACCCCGAGCACCTGACTCAGCCGGACAACCTGGCCTATGTGATCTACACCTCGGGCTCGACCGGCAAGCCGAAAGGCACCTTGCTGCCGCACCACAACCTGCTGCGCCTGTTCAAGGCCACCGATGCCTGGTTCGGCTTTGGCCAGCAGGATGTATGGACGTTGTTCCACTCGTACGCCTTCGACTTCTCGGTGTGGGAGATCTTCGGCGCGCTGCTGCACGGCGGTCGCCTTGTGATCGTGCCGCGTGAAACCACCCGTTCGCCTGAAGACTTCCACCAGCTGCTGGCGGAGCAGGGCGTGACCGTGCTCAACCAGACCCCGTCGGCGTTCAAGCCGCTGATGCGAGTGGCCTGTGACAGTGCGTCCGACCTGTCGCTGCGCTATGTGATCTTCGGCGGCGAAGCCCTGGATGTGGCCGCGCTACAACCGTGGTTCGAGCGCTTCGGTAAAGACTGCGACAACCTGATCAACATGTACGGCATCACCGAGACCACGGTCCACGTGACCTATCGGCCGATCCGCTTTGCCGATACGCAGCAGTCGGGCAGCCCGATCGGTGCGGCGATCCCGGACCTGTCGATGTACGTGCTGGATGCCGACTTCAATCCGGTGGCCAAGGGCTGCACGGGTGAACTGCACGTCGGCCACGCCGGCCTGGCACGCGGTTACCACAACCGTGCCTCGCTGACTGCAGAACGTTTCGTACCGGACCCGTTCTCCAGCGAAGGCGGGCGCCTGTACCGCACCGGCGACCTGGCCCGTTATCGCGGCCAGGAGGTGATCGAATACGTGGGCCGGGTCGACCATCAGGTGAAGATCCGTGGCTTCCGTATCGAACTGGGCGAGATCGAGGCACGCCTGCAAGAGCATGCGTCGGTGCGCGAAGTGCTGGTGCTGGATATCGACGGGGCAGGGGGCAAGCAACTGGCCGCTTACCTGATCGCTCAAGACGAACATGCAGACCACGCAGCGCTGCGCGACACGCTGAAACAACACCTGAAAGCCAACCTGCCGGACTACATGGTCCCGACGCATTTCCTGGTGCTGGAGCAGTGGCCGCTGACCGCCAACGGAAAGCTGGACCGCAAGGCCCTGCCGAAACCGGATGCCAGCCAGCTGCAACAGGGCTACGTGGCCCCGCGTACGGCGCTGGAACAACAGCTGGCCGCGATCTGGAGCGAAGTGCTGAAAGTCGAGCAGGTTGGCCTGCACGACAACTTCTTCGAACTCGGCGGTCATTCGCTGCTGGCCACCCAGGTGACCTCGCGCATCCGCCAGCGCCTGGACCTGGAAGTCCCGCTGCGCAGCCTGTTCGAGTCCGCTGACCTGCTGGCCTTCGCCCAGGCCGCAGGCCAAGGCTCGGCCAGCCAGGCACCGGCGTTCACCATCGTGGACCGCAACCAGCCGCTGCCGCTGTCCTACGCCCAGCAACGCCAGTGGTTCCTCTGGCAGCTGGAGCCTGAAAGTGCCGCCTACAACATCCCTTCGGCCCTGCGTCTGAAGGGCGAGCTGAATATCGAGGCACTGCGCAGCAGCTTCGCCGCGCTGATCGCCCGTCACGAAACCCTGCGCACCACCTTCAGGCAGCAGGGCGACAGTGCCGAACAGGTGGTGCACCCGACGCTCGAAGTACCGCTGCAGGTCGTGTCCGCTGCCCTGGATGAACCGGCGCTGCAGGCCTGGGTCGAGGCCCAGGTGCGCGAGCCGTTCAACCTCGAGCACGGCCCGCTGCTGCGCGCCCGCCTGCTGCGCCTGGCCGCCGCCGACCACGTGCTGGTGCTGACCCTGCACCATATCGTCGCCGACGGCTGGTCGATGCCGATCATGGTCGACGAACTGGTGCGCGGCTATGAAAGCCATCTGCAGGGTAAGGCCCCGCAGCTGCCGGCCCTGGCGTTCCAGTACGCCGACTACGCCGCCTGGCAGCGCCAGTGGATGGAGGCCGGCGAGCAACAGCGCCAGCTGGACTACTGGAAAGCGCGCCTGGGCAGCACTCAGCCGATCCTCGAACTGGCCACTGACCGTCCGCGTCCGGCCGTGCAGCAATACGACGGTGCCCGCCTTCAAGTGAGCCTGGAGCCGGGCCTGGTCGCCCAGCTCAAGGCGCTGGCCGGGCAACAGGACGTGACCCTGTTCATGCTCCTGCTGGCTTCGTTCCAGGCCTTGCTGCATCGCCATTCCGGACAGGCGGACATTCGCGTCGGCGTGCCGGTGGCCAACCGCACCCGGGCCGAGACCGAAGGGCTGATCGGCTTCTTCGTCAACACCCAGGTACTGGATGCCCGCTTCCAGCCGCAACTGCGCTTCGACGAACTGCTGCAACAGGTCAAGCACACCGCCCTGGGCGCCCAGGCGCACCAGGAGCTGCCCTTCGAGCAACTGGTCGAGGCCCTGCAGCCGGAGCGCAGCCTGAGCCACAGCCCGCTGTTCCAGGTGATGTTCAACCACCAGACCCAGGTGCTGGGCGAGTCCCGCGAGCTGACGGGCCTCAGCTTGCAGGGGCTGGTCTCGGACAAGCAGACCGCGCAGTTCGACCTGGCCCTGGACACCGCCGAGCATGAAGGTGGCCTGAGCGCGACCCTGACCTACGCCACCAGCCTGTTCGAGGCTGCCAGCGTGGCGCGCATGGCCGAGCACTGGCGCAACCTGTTGCAGGGCATCTGCCAGGACGCGGCTCAGCGGGTTGCCGATTTGCCGCTGCTGAGCCGCGAGGAGCGCGAGCGCACCCTGCATGCCTGGAATGACAGCGTCGCCGACTACCCACGCGGGCAGACCGTCCAGCAGTTGATCGAGGCGCAGGCCGCGCGCAGGCCGCAGGCCATCGCCGCAGTGCTGGGCGAGCGGTCGCTGAGCTATGAGCAACTGAACCGTCGCGCCAACGCACTGGCCCATCACCTGCGCAGCCTGGGCGTCGGCCCCGATGTGCTGGTGGGGATCGCCGTGGAGCGCAGCCTGGACATGCTGGTCGGCCTGCTGGCGGTGCTCAAGGCCGGCGGCGCCTATGTGCCGCTGGACCCGCAGTTCCCCGAGGACCGCCTGGCCTACATGATGGAGGACAGCGGCATCGCGCTGCTGCTGACCCAGTCCGGCCTGCTGCAGCGCCTGCCGATTCCGCCGCAGGTGCACAGCCTGTGCCTGGACCAGCCGCTGCCGGCCGAGCATGGCGACGACAACCCGCGCCAGCTGGCACTGCCGGAAAACCTCGCCTACGTGATCTACACCTCCGGCTCCACCGGCAAGCCCAAGGGCGTGACCATCCGCCACGACGCGCTGGTCAACTTCCTGTGCAGCATGGCCCGCCAGCCGGGCATCGACGCTTCGGACAAGGTGCTGTCGCTGACCTCGCTGTCGTTCGATATCGCCGGCCTTGAGCTGTACCTGCCGTTGCTGTGCGGCGCTAGCGTAGTGCTGCTGGGCGAGCAGGTGAACAAGGACCCGCAGGCCTTGCTGGCGGTGATCCAGGCCCAGGCGGTCAGTGTCGTCCAGGCCACGCCATCGACCTGGCGCATGCTGCTGGATGCCGCCACGCCCGGGGCCTTCGTCGGCAAGAAGGTGCTGTGCGGCGGCGAGGCGCTGAGCGCCGAGCTGGCCCAGCGCCTGATCGCCCAGGCCGGGCATGTGTGGAACGTCTATGGCCCGACCGAGACCACCATCTGGTCGGCCTGCCACTACCTGACCGCCAGCGATGACGTGTGGCTGGGCCGTCCGCTGGCCAACACCCGCCTGCATGTGCTCGGTGCCGAGCTGGACCTGTTGCCGCAAGGCGCGCGCGGTGAGCTGCTGATCGGCGGCGATGGCCTGGCGCGGGGCTACCACAACCGTCCGGGCCTCACCGCCGAGCGCTTCGTGCCGGATCCGTTCGCCAGCGAGCCGGGCGCGCGCCTGTACCGCACCGGCGACCTGACCCGCTACCGCGACGACGGTGTGATCGAGTATGTCGGGCGCCTGGACCATCAGGTGAAGATCCGAGGCTTCCGTATCGAGCTGGGCGAAATCGAGGAGCGCCTGCTGCTACACCCGGCGATCCGCGAGGCCGCGGTGATCGATATCGACGGCCCGGCCGGCAAGCAGCTGGCCGCCTACCTGGTGCTGCACGACGCGCAGCAAGGCGTGGAAGCGCTGCGCGGCGAGCTGCGCGCGCACCTGAAGGCCGGGCTGCCGGACTACATGGTGCCGAGTCACCTGGTGGGCCTGGCGCGCATGCCGCAGACCCCCAACGGCAAGCTGGACCGCAAGGCCCTGCCGCTGCCGGATGCCAGCCAGCTGCAGCCGGCCCATGTGGCGCCGGTCACGGAGCTGGAGCGCAAGCTGGCGGCGATCTGGGCCGAGGTGCTGCACGTCGAGCGGGTGGGCCTACAGGACAACTTCTTCGACCTGGGTGGGCACTCGCTGCTGATTGTCCAGGTGATCGGTCGGGTGCGCGAGCAACTGGGCGTCGACCTGAGCCTGAACGAGCTGTTCGAGCAGGCCACCCTGGCCGATTTCAGCCAGGTGGTCGAGCGCAAGTCGGGGCAGGTCGCCAATGCCCATGACGAACTGACTAAATCCCTGGAGGCCTTGAAACGTCTTACTGCACAGGAAATAGATAATCTGATCGCTTAGCGGGAGACATTCAAAGTGCAAGAGCTGCTCGACTCCGTAAAGTCGCTGTCCACCAGGGAGCGCAAGGCATTGGCAGCCTTGCTCAAGCGCCAGGGTGTCAACCTCTACGGGGTCACCCCGATCTTCAGAAGGGAATCTGCGGACGGGGCAGCGCTTTCATACGCACAGCAGCGCCAGTGGTTCCTCTGGCAGCTCGATCCGCACAGCGCCGCCTACAACATTCCGGCGGCGCTGCGACTCAAGGGCGCGCTGGATATCGAGGCGTTGCAGCGCAGCTTCGACAGCCTGGTGGCGCGCCACGAGACCCTGCGCACCACCTTCCGCCAGGAGGGTGACGGCGCGGTGCAGATCGTCCATCCGCCGATGCCGTTGGCATTGACGGTGGAGCCGTTCGCGGTTGCCGATCCGGCGAATCTGGAAGCGGCCATCCGCGCGCGGGTGGAAGCCGAGGTGCAGCAACCCTTCGACCTGCAACAGGGCCCGCTGCTGCGGGTCAGGCTGCTGGTGCTGGGGCCTGATGAGCATGTGCTGATCCTCACTGTGCACCATATCGTCTCCGATGGCTGGTCCACGCCGATCCTGGTGGACGAGCTGATCCGTCTTTACCAAGGCTTGCGCCAGGGCTCGCCGGTGACCCTGGCCGAGCTGCCGATCCAGTACGCCGACTACGCGTTGTGGCAGCGCGACTGGATGGAAGCGGGCGAGCAGGAGCGCCAGCTCGGCTACTGGCGCCAGCAGCTGGCCGGCGAGCAGCCGTTGCTGGAACTGCCTGTCGACCGTCCGCGGCCGTCGGTGCAGAACTTCCACGGCGCGCGCCTGGCCATCGACATCGATGCCTCCCTGGCCCAGGCGCTCAAGGCCTTGGCGCGCCAGCAGGGGGTGACCCTGTTCATGCTGTTGCTGGCGTCGTTCCAGACGCTGTTGCACCGCTACAGCGGTCAGGCCGATATCCGTGTCGGCGTGCCGGTGGCCAACCGTGCCCGGGCCGAAACGCAGGGGCTGATCGGTTTCTTCGTCAATACCCAGGTGCTCAAGGCCGAGTTCGCGCCGCAGACCACCTTCACCGCGTTGCTGCAGCAGGTCCGCGAGGCCGCGCTGCAGGCCCAGGCGCACCAGGACCTGCCGTTCGAGCAACTGGTCGAGGCGCTGCAGCCTGAGCGCAGCATGAGCCACAACCCGTTGTTCCAGGTGCTGTTCAACCACCAGGCCGAAAGCCCGGGCATGGCCCGTCAGCTGGGCGAGCTGCAGGTCGAGGGCTTGAGCTGGGAAGGGCAGACCACCCAGTTCGACCTGATCCTCAATACCGCCGAGCATGACGGCGGGCTGATCGCGGCACTGACCTACGCCACCTCGCTGTTCGACCCGGCCACGGTCGAGCGCATCGGCCGGCATTGGCGCAACCTGTTGCAGGGCATCTGCCAGGACCACGCGCAGCGTGTGGCGCAGTTGCCGTTGCTCGATGTGGCAGAGCAGGGCGAGTGGAAAGTCGATGTGCAGCGCTATCCAAGCACGGCTTGTGCCCAGGAGTTGATCGAAGCGCAGGCGGCGCGTACGCCTGAGGCGGTCGCCGTGACTTTTGCCGGGCAAGCGCTGAGCTACGACCAGCTCAACCGCCGTGCCAACCGCCTGGCGCACAAACTGCGCGAGCAGGGCGTGGGGCCGGATGTGCTGGTCGGTATTGTGGTGGAGCGCGGCTTCGAGATGATCGTTGGCCTGCTGGCGATCCTCAAGGCGGGTGGCGCCTATGTGCCACTGGATCCGGAGTACCCGCAGGACCGCCTGAGCTACATGATGGAAGACAGCGGCATTCAACTGCTGCTGACTCAGGGGCATCTGCTGGGCGATCTACCCGTGCCGGCGCAGGTTCGCAGCCTGAAGCTGGAAGACGACCTGGCCGGCTACAGCGAGGAAAACCCCGCGCACCTGACTCAGCCGGACAACCTGGCCTATGTGATCTACACCTCGGGTTCGACTGGCAAGCCGAAAGGTACGCTGCTGCCGCACCACAACCTGCTGCGCCTGTTCAAGGCCACCGATGCCTGGTTCGGCTTCGGCCCGCAGGATGTGTGGACGCTGTTCCACTCGTACGCGTTTGACTTCTCGGTCTGGGAGATCTTCGGTGCGCTGCTGCACGGCGGTCGCCTGGTGATCGTGCCGCGTGAAACCACCCGTTCGCCGGAAGACTTCCACCAGCTGCTGGTGGAGCAGGGCGTGACCGTACTGAACCAGACCCCATCGGCGTTCAAACCGCTGATGCGAGTGGCCTGTGACAGTGCATCTGACCTTTCGCTGCGCTACGTGATTTTCGGCGGTGAAGCCCTGGATGTGGCCGCGCTGCAACCGTGGTTCGAGCGCTTCGGCGAAGATTGCGACAACCTCATCAACATGTACGGCATCACCGAGACCACGGTTCACGTGACCTACCGGCCGATCCGCTTTGCCGATACGCAACAGCCGAGCAGCCCGATCGGTGCGGCGATCCCGGACCTGTCGATGTACGTGCTGGATGCCGATTTCAATCCGGTGGCCAAGGGTTGCACGGGTGAACTGCATGTCGGCCACGCCGGTCTGGCACGCGGTTACCACAACCGTGCCTCGCTGACCGCCGAACGCTTCGTGCCGGATCCGTTCTCCAGCGAAGGCGGGCGCCTGTACCGTACTGGCGACCTGGCGCGTTATCGCGGCCAGGAGGTGATCGAATACGTGGGCCGGATCGACCATCAGGTGAAGATCCGTGGCTTCCGTATCGAACTGGGTGAGATCGAGGCACGCCTGCAAGAGCATGCATCGGTGCGCGAAGTGCTGGTGCTGGATATCGACGGGGCAGGGGGCAAGCAACTGGCGGCCTACCTGATCGCTCAAGACCCATCCGCCGATCATGCAGTCCTGCGCGACACGCTGAAACAGCACCTGAAAGCCAACCTGCCGGACTACATGGTCCCGACGCACTTCCTGGTGCTGGAGCAGTGGCCGTTGACCGCCAACGGCAAGCTGGACCGCAAGGCGCTGCCGAAACCGGATGCCAGCCAACTGCAACAAGGCTACGTGGCGCCACGCACGGACCTGGAGCAACAACTGGCGGCGATCTGGAGCGAAGTGCTGAAGGTCGAGCAGGTCGGTCTGCACGATAATTTCTTCGAACTCGGCGGTCACTCGCTGCTGGCCACCCAGGTGACCTCGCGTATCCGCCAGCGCCTGGACCTGGAAGTTCCGCTGCGCAGCCTGTTCGAGTCCGCCGACCTGCTGGCCTTCGCCCAGGCCGCAGGCCAGGGTTCGGCCAGCCAGGCGCCGGCGTTCACTGTCGTGGACCGCAACCAGCCGCTGCCGCTGTCCTACGCCCAGCAACGCCAGTGGTTCCTCTGGCAGCTGGAGCCGGACAGCGCCGCCTACAACATCCCTTCGGCCCTGCGCCTGAAGGGCGAGCTGAACATCGAGGCTCTGCGCAGCAGCTTCGCCGCGCTGATCGCCCGTCATGAAACCCTGCGCACCACCTTCCATCAGGAGGGCGACCAAGCCTGGCAGCGCATCCACCCGGCCAGCGACTTCGACCTGGCTGTCGAAACGGTCAATGCCGAAGCCCTGCAGGCACGTATTGTCGAGGAAACCGCCCAGCCATTCGACCTGGAGCAAGGCCCGCTGCTGCGCGCCCGCCTGCTGCGTCTGGCCGCCGACGACCACGTGCTGGTGCTGACCCTGCACCATATCGTCGCCGATGGCTGGTCGATGCCGGTCATGGTCGATGAAGTGGTGCGCCTGTATGCCGCTCATTGCCAGGGCATCGCCCCGCAACTGCCGGCCCTGGCGTTCCAGTACGCCGACTACGCCGCCTGGCAGCGCCAGTGGATGGAGGCCGGCGAGCAGGCTCGCCAGCTCGACTACTGGCGCCGGCAGCTGGGTGACGAGCAACCGCTGCTGGAGCTGCCGACCGACCGTCCGCGGCCCTTGCAGCAGAGCCACGCCGGCGCCCGCCTGGACATCGGTCTGGAGCGCGAGCTGGTCGAGGCCCTCAAGGCTACCGCGCGGCAGCAGGGCGTGACCCTGTTCATGCTGCTGCTGGCCTCGTTCCAGACACTGTTGCACCGCCTCAGCGGTCAAGCGCAGGTGCGCGTCGGCGTGCCGGTCGCCAACCGCAACCGGGCCGAGACCGAGGGCCTGATCGGCTTCTTCGTCAACACCCAGGTGCTCGACGCCCGCTTTGACCTGCGCACCACTTTCGCCGAGCTGCTGCAACAGGTCAGGCAGACCGCCGTGCAGGCCCAGGCGCACCAGGACCTGCCGTTCGAGCAATTGGTCGAGGCGCTGCAGCCCGAGCGCAGCATGAGCCACAGCCCGCTGTTCCAGGTGCTGTTCAACCACAAGACGGAAAACCCCGGCATGGCCCAGGAGTTGCCCGGGCTGCGGATTGAGGGGCTGGACTGGGAAGAGCGCACCGCCCAGTTCGACCTGGTGCTCAACACGGTCGAGCACGGCGCCGGGCTGAGCGCCATCCTGACCTATGCCACCGCGCTGTTCGACCCGGCCACGGCCGAGCGTCTGGGCGGGTACTGGCGCAATCTGCTGCAGGGCATCTGCCAGGACAGTGGCCAGCGCGTGGCGCAACTGCCGTTGCTCGATGCGGCCGAGTTGGTCGAGCTGCAAGCGGATGTGCAGCGTTATCCTAGTGCCGAGTGCGCTCATGTGTTGATCGAGGCGCAGGTGGCACGTACGCCTGAGGCGATTGCCGTAGCCTTCGCCGGGCAGGCGCTGAGCTACGACCAGCTCAACCGCCGCGCCAACCGCCTGGCGCACAAGCTGCGCGAGCAGGGCGTGGGGCCGGATGTGCTGGTGGGCATCGCCGTAGAGCGCGGCTTCGAGATGATCGTTGGCCTGCTGGCGATCCTCAAGGCCGGGGGCGCCTATGTGCCGCTGGATCCGGAGTATCCGCAGGACCGCCTGAGCTACATGATGGAAGACAGCGGCATCGCCTTGCTGCTGACGCAAGGTCATCTGTTGACCGATCTGCCTGTACCGGCGCAGGTCCGCAGCCTGAAGCTGGAAGATGATCTGGCTGGTTACAGCGAGGAAAACCCCGAGCACCTGACTCAGCCAGATAACCTGGCCTACGTGATCTACACCTCGGGCTCGACCGGCAAGCCGAAAGGCACCTTGTTGCCGCACCACAACCTGCTGCGCCTGTTCAAGGCCACCGATGCCTGGTTCGGCTTCGGTCCGCAGGATGTGTGGACGCTGTTCCATTCGTACGCGTTCGACTTCTCGGTATGGGAGATCTTCGGTGCGCTGCTGCACGGTGGTCGTCTGGTGATCGTGCCGCGTGAAACCACGCGTTCGCCGGAAGACTTCCACCAGCTGCTGGTGGAGCAGGGTGTCACCGTGCTGAACCAGACACCGTCGGCGTTCAAGCCGCTGATGCGGGTGGCCTGTGACAGCGCTGATGATCTGGCACTGCGCTACGTGATCTTCGGCGGCGAAGCCTTGGATGTGGCCGCGCTGCAACCATGGTTCGAGCGCTTCGGCGAAGATTGCGACAACCTGATCAACATGTACGGCATCACCGAGACCACGGTCCACGTGACCTACCGGCCGATTCGCTTCGCCGATACGCAACAGCCGGGCAGCCCGATTGGTGCGGCGATCCCGGACCTGTCGATGTACGTGCTGGATGCCGATTTCAATCCGGTGGCCAAGGGCTGCACTGGCGAGCTGCACGTCGGCCATGCCGGTCTGGCGCGTGGTTATCACAACCGTGCTTCGCTGACTGCCGAACGCTTCGTGCCGGACCCGTTTTCCAGCGAAGGTGGGCGCCTGTACCGCACTGGCGACCTGGCGCGTTATCGCGGTCAGGACGTGATCGAGTACGTGGGCCGGATCGACCATCAGGTGAAGATCCGTGGCTTCCGTATCGAACTGGGTGAGATCGAGGCACGCCTGCAAGAGCATGCGTCGGTGCGCGAAGTGCTGGTGCTGGATATCGACGGGGCAGGGGGCAAGCAACTGGCCGCTTACCTGATCGCACAGGACACTAACGCCGATCACGCAACGCTGCGTGACACGCTGAAACAACACCTGAAAGCCAACCTGCCGGACTACATGGTCCCCACGCACTTCCTGGTGCTGGAACAATGGCCGCTCACCGCTAACGGCAAGCTGGACCGCAAGGCCCTGCCGAAACCGGATGCCAGTCAGCTGCAACAGGGCTACGTGGCCCCACGTACGGAGCTGGAGCAGCAACTGGCCGCGATCTGGAGCGAAGTGCTGAAGGTCGAGCAGGTCGGCCTGCACGACAACTTCTTCGAACTCGGCGGCCACTCGCTGCTGGCCACCCAGGTGACCTCGCGTATCCGCCAGCGCCTGGACCTGGAAGTTCCGCTGCGCAGCCTGTTCGAGTCCGCCGACCTGCTGGCCTTCGCCCAGGCCGCAGGCCAGGGTTCGGCCAGCCAGGCGCCGGCGTTCACTGCGGTGGACCGCAGCCAACCGCTGCCGCTGTCCTACGCCCAGCAACGCCAGTGGTTCCTCTGGCAGCTGGAGCCGGAAAGCGCCGCCTACCATATCCCCGCAGCCCTGCAACTGAAGGGCCGGATCAACCTGGAGGCGCTGCGCCAGGCCTTCGAGGCGCTGGTCACGCGGCATGAGAGCCTGCGTACCACCTTCGAGCAACAGGAGGGCGAGGCACTACAGCGTATCCAGGCGCCCGCGACCTTCACCCTGGTCATGGAGTCGCTGCAGGACACCTCCACCGAGGCGGTCCGCGAGCGCGTGGCCCGCGAGATCCAGCGTCCGTTCGACCTGACCCAGGGGCCGCTGCTGCGGGTACGCCTGCTGCGCCTGGCCGAAGACGAGCATGTGCTGGTGCTGACCCTGCACCATATCGTCGCCGACGGCTGGTCGATGCCGATCATGGTCGACGAGGTGGTGAGCGCCTACCTGGCCTTGAGCCAGGGCCGCCAGCCCGAGCTGCCGGCCCTGGCCGTGCAGTACGCCGACTATGCCGCCTGGCAGCGCCAGTGGATGGCGGCCGGCGAGCAGGCCCGCCAGCTCGATTACTGGCTGGCCCAGCTGGGCGGCGAGCACTATGTGCTGCAACTGCCCACCGATCACCCGCGTCCCACCGTGCAGAGCCACGCCGGACGCAGCCTCGCCATCGAGGTGCCGGCGCCGCTGGTCCAGGCCCTGAAGGCCCAGGCGCGCCAGCAAGGGGTGACGCTGTTCATGCTGCTGCTGGCCTCGTTCCAGAGCCTGCTGCACCGCCAGACCGGGCAGGCCGACATCCGCGTCGGCGTACCGATCGCCAACCGCACCCGCGCCGAGACCGAGGGGCTGATCGGCTTCTTCGTCAACACCCAGGTGCTCAAGGCGCAGTTCGAGCTGCACACGACCTTCAGCGAGCTGCTGCAGCAGGTCAAGCACACCGCGTTGCAGGCCCAGGCCCATCAGGACCTGCCGTTCGAGCAACTGGTCGAGGCTTTGCAGCCCGAACGCAGCCTGAGCCACAACCCGCTGTTCCAGGTGATGTTCAACCACCAGGCCCAGCGCTCGGATCAGGCCCGCGAGTTGCCGGGCTTGAGCATCGAAGGCCTGAGCTGGGGCAATCCAACGGCACACCTGGACCTGGCCCTGGACACCTTCGAAAGCGAGGATGGCCTGGGTGCGACCCTGACCTACGTCTGCGACCTGTTCGAGCACGCCACCATCGAGCGCATGGCCGCGCACTGGCTCAACCTGTTGCAGGCGGTCAGCACCCAGCCGGCCCAGCGCATTGTCGAGCTGCCGCTGCTGGACGCGGCGCAGCGCCAGACCATCCTTGGGCAGTGGAGCCGACACGAGGCGGTCTACCCCGACCAGCGCACCGTGCAGCAGCTGATCGCCGACCAGGCCGCGCGCACGCCGCAGGCCACGGCGCTGATCTGCGAAGGGCAGCAGCTCACCTACCAGGCCCTGGACCTGCGCGCCAACCAGCTGGCCCACCGCCTGCGCCAGGAAGGCATCGGCCCGGACGTGCGCGTGGGCATCGCCCTGCCGCGCAGCCTGGACATGGTGGTCGGCCTGCTGGCGGTGCTCAAGGCCGGCGGCGCCTATGTGCCGCTGGACCCCGACTACCCGCACGAGCGCCTGGCGTACATGATGGAGGACAGCGGCATCGTCCTGCTGCTCGGCCACAGCGCACAGCTGCAAGGCCTGGCGGTGGCGCCGCAGGTACGCTGCCTGTGCCTGGACAGCGAACCCCTCGACGCCTGGCCGAACCATGCGCTGCCTGAACTGGGCAACCCCGACAACCTGGCGTACATCATGTACACCTCCGGTTCCACTGGCCGCCCCAAGGGCGTGGGCATCAGCGCCGCGGCCCTGAGTCGGCACGCCCATGTCGCCAAGGGCTTCTGCGGGCTGTCGGCGGCCGACCGGGTGCTGCAGTTCTCCACCTTCAACTTCGACGCCTTCGTCGAGCAGCTGTACCCGGCGCTGATCTGCGGCGCCAGCGTGGTGGTGCGCGGCCCGACGCTGTGGGACAGCGAGACCTTCTACCGCGAAGTGGTGACCCAAGGCATCACCTTCGCCGACCTGCCGACCGCCTACTGGCACCTGCTGGCCAAGGACTTCGCGGCCAAGGGGCCGCGTGACTACGGTGTGCTGCGCCAGATTCACATGGGCGGCGAAGCCATGGCCGCCGACGCCGTGCTGGCCTGGCAACAGGCCGGGCTCGGCCATGTGCGCCTGCTCAACACCTATGGGCCGACCGAGGCCACCGTCAGTGTCATGAGCCATGACTGCAGCGCCTATGTCACTGGCGAGCAGCCCCTGCCGGTGCAGATCCCGATCGGCAAGGCCCTGGCCGGCCGCTCGATCCACCTGGTGGATGCCGACGGCGACCTGGCCCTGCCGGGGGCCATCGGCGAACTGCTGGTGGGTGGCGAGCTGCTCGCTCGCGGTTATCACAACCGCCCGGGGCTGACTGCCGAACGTTTCATCCCCGATCCGTTCGCCACCACGCCGGGTGCCCGCCTGTATCGCACCGGCGACCTGGCGCGTTACCGCGAGCAGGGTGTGGTCGAGTACGCCGGGCGTATCGACCACCAGGTGAAGATCCGGGGCTTTCGCATCGAACTGGGCGAGATCGAGGCGCGCCTGCGCGAGCACCCGGCGGTGCGCGAAGTGCTGGTGGTCGATATCGACGGCCCGGGCGGCAAGCAGCTGGCCGCCTACCTGGTGCCCGACGCGATGCCCGAGGAGGACGCTGGCCTGCGCGCCGAACTGAAGGCGCACCTGGGCGCCAGCCTGCCGGACTACATGGTGCCGATGTACCTGGTGCTGCTCGAGCGCATGCCGCTGCTGCCCAACGGCAAGCTCGACCGCAAGGCGCTGCCGGCCCCCGATACCCGCCAGGCGCAGTCGGCCTACGTGGCCCCGGTCAGCGAGCTGGAACAGCAGCTGGCGGCGCTCTGGGCCGAGGTGCTGGAGGTCGAGCGGGTGGGCCTGATGGATGACTTCTTCGAGCTGGGCGGGCATTCGCTGCTGGCGGCCCAGCTGATTTCCAAGATCAACTCGGGCCTGGGGATCGACATCCCGCTGCGCCTGCTATTCGAGAAACCGCAATTGAATGATTTTGCCCAGGCCTGTGCCTCCACCGGCCTGTCGTTGAGTGACGACGGCTTGTCCGATATCGAAAGAATGATGAATGAAATGGCGGGCGTCTGAGATGGACAAGAGCACAGCAGAACGTATCGCCAAGCGCTTTGTCGGCCTTGCCCTGGAGCAGCGTCGGCAGATCCTCGACAAGATGCGCGAGACCGGGCAGAGCTTCCGCCTGCTGCCGATCGCCGTCACTCGCCACGACAGCCCGCGCATCCCGCTGTCCTATGCCCAGCAGCGCATGCTGTTCCTCTGGCAGCTGGAGCCGCAGAGCAGTTTCTACAACGTGCCGATGGCGGTGCGCCTGAGTGGCTCGCTGAACCAGCAGGCCCTGGCCGAGGCCCTGGACGCGCTGGTGCGGCGCCACGAAAGCCTGCGCACGCGTTTCGTCTCAGAAGAGGGTGAGTTCCACCAGCAGGTCCTTGAGCAGTCGGGCGTTAGCCTGGAAGTGCGCGAGGTGCAGGCCGGTCCGGGCGAAGATCTCGAACAGTGCCTGCGCGGCGCGGTTCGCGAGGCGCTGGATGCGCCCTTCGACCTGCTCGAAGGGCCGCCGCTGCGGGTCCGCTTGCTGCGCCTGGCGCCCAGCGAACATGTGCTGACGGTGTGCATGCACCATATCGTCTCCGACGGCTGGTCGGGCGAGCTGATGGTGCAGGAGTTCGTGCACCTGTACGAAGCGCTGTCCCAGGGCCGTGCCGCCGACCTGCCGCCGCTCGAGGTGCAGTACGCCGACTATGCGATCTGGCAGCGCGCCTGGCTCGAGGCCGGCGAGGGCGAGCGCCAGTTGCAGTACTGGAAACAGCAACTGGGCGACGAGCACCCGGTGCTGGAGCTGCCTTTGGATCATGAGCGCCCGGCGCACCCCAGCTACCGCGGCGCGACCCTGCGCAGCGATGTGCCGGCGGCGTTGTCGGCCAAGCTCAAGGCCCAGGCGCGCAGCCAGGGGCAGACCGTGTTCATGCTGACCCTCGCGGCCCTGGCCGTGACCCTGGCGCGCTACAGCGGCCAGGCCGACATCCGCATCGGTGCGCCCAACGCCGGGCGTAACCGCAAGGAAGTCGAAGGCCTGATCGGCTTCTTCATCAATACCCAGGTGCTGCGGGTACAGGTGGACGAGCGCCAGAGCGGCGCGGCCCTGCTGGAGCAGGTGAAACAGGTGGTCAGCGGCGCGCAGTCGCACCAGGAACTGCCGTTCGAGCACCTGGTGGACGCCCTGGCGCCGGAGCGCACGCTGGGCCACAACCCATTGTTCCAAGTGAAGATCAACCAGAACCTGGCCGACAGCGAAGCCGCCGCCCAGGCCCGGCAAACCCTGGGCGGCCTGAGCGTCAGCGGTTTTTCGGTCGAAGGCCGCGATGCCCGCTTCGACCTGGCCTTCGACTTCTCCGAAACCCCCGACGGCCTGCAAGGCTACTTCACCTACAGCACCGACCTGTTCGAAGCCGCGACCATCGAACGCATCGCTGCTTCATTCCAGGCGGTGCTGCGCACCCTCGTGGAGTATCCTGAGGCGGCGCTGTTCGAGCATCCCGATGCCCAGGCCGCGCAGGTCGAGGCCAACCATCGGGACTGGTCGCGGCCGGACTTCCTCGCCCTGTGGCGCCAAGGCCTGCTGGCCGGTGCCGGGCAGCCAGCGCTGCGCGCGGGTGATCGCATGGTCAGCTACGCGGAGCTGGAGCAGCAGGCCAACCGCTTCGCCAATTACCTCAAGGCGCAGGGTATCGCCCCAGGCATGACCGTGGCGCTGTGCCAGGAGCGCTCCATCGAGTGGGTGACCAGCCTGCTGGCGGTGCTCAAGCTGGGCGCGGTATACCTGCCGCTGGACAGCCGCCAGCCCGCCGAACGCCTGCAGCAACTGCTGCAGGCCAGTGGCGCGCGGCTGCTGGTGCATGCCTTGGGCGATGCCCAGGCGGCGGGGCTGGGCGCATGCCCGACGCTGGCCTTTGACGCGGCGCAGCACGCTGGCTGCAGCGACCAGCCGCCGGCGGTACGCATTGAACCGCAGCAAGCGGCTTACATCATCTACACCTCGGGTTCCACCGGGCAGCCCAAGGGCGTGGTGATCAGCCACGGTGCACTGGCCAACTACCTGCAGGGCGTGCTGCAACGCCTCGACCTGCAACCCGGCGCCAGCCTGGCGATGGTCTCCACCGTGGCCGCGGACCTGGGCCACACCGTGCTGTTCGGCGCGCTGGCCTCGGGCCGGTTGCTGCACCTGCTGGGCCACGACCAGGGCTTCGACCCGGACGGCTTTGCCAGCTACATGGCCGAGCACCGGGTCGATGTGCTGAAGATCGTGCCCAGCCACCTGCAGGGTCTGCTGCAGGCCGCGCAGCCTGAGCGGGTGTTGCCCGAACAGCTGCTGATCCTCGGCGGCGAGGCCAGCTCATGGGCACTGATCGAACAGGTCCGGCGCCTGAAGCCCGGCTGCCGGATCATCAACCACTACGGCCCGACCGAGACCACCGTGGGCATCCTCACCCACGAAGTCGGCGAGCGCCTGCCCGGCTGGCGCAGCGTGCCGGTGGGGCGGCCGCTGGACAACGGCCAGGCGCGGGTGCTGGATGCCTACCTCAACCCGCTGCCCGAGCGGGTGGCCGGCGAGCTGTACCTGGGTGGCCAGGGCCTGGCCCAGGGCTACGTCGGCCAGCCGGGACTGACCGCCGAGCGGTTCGTCCCCGATCCCTTTGGCCAGGACGGCGAGCGGCTGTACCGTGCCGGTGACCGCGCGCGCCTGGATCAGGGCGTGCTGGAATACCTGGGCCGTGGCGACGACCAGGTGAAGATCCGCGGCTACAGGGTCGAGCCGGGCGAGGTCGGCCAGGTGCTGCAAGGCCTGCCCGGGGTCGGCGAGGCCGTGGTGCTGGCGCTGCCTCTGGACAGCGATCCGTCGCGCCTGCAACTGGTGGCCTGGGCCGTGCCGGCGGCGGGCGTCGAACTGCAGGCCGAGACATTGCGCCAGGCCTTGCAGGCGCGCCTGCCGGAGTACCTGGTGCCGGCGCAGGTGCTGTTGCTCGAGCGCCTGCCGCTGACCGCCAACGGCAAGCTGGACAAAAAGGCGCTGCCCAAACCAGGCGTGGCCAAGCAGCGCTACATCGCGCCGGTGGGCGAAATCGAGGAGAAACTTGCCGCGATCTGGTGCGAAGTGCTCAAGCGCGAGCAAGTGGGCAGCACCGACAACTTCTTCGAGCTGGGCGGCGATTCGATCCTCAGCTTGCAGATCATCGCCCGGGCCAAGCGCCAGGGCATCAAGCTCAGCCCCAAGCAACTGTTCGAGAAACAGACCATCGGCCAACTGGCGGCGGTGGCCAAGCTGATCGAGAAGAAACCGGCGGCCGAGGTGGTCGAGCAGGTCAGCGGCAGTCTGCCGTTGCTGCCGATCCAGGCGCGTTTCTTCGACAGCGCGATTCCCCAGCGTCACCACTGGAACCAGGCGGTGCTGCTGAGCCCGCGCCAGCCCTTGACGGTGGCGTTGCTGCAGCCTGCGCTCAAGTTGCTGGTGGCGCAGCACGACGCCCTGCGCCTGCGGTTCAGTGAGGAGCAGGGGCAGTGGCAGGGGCAGTTCGCGTCGGTCGATGCGCAGCAGTTGCTGTGGGTGCATCAGTTGGACGATGCGGCGCGCCTGCCGGAACTGGCTGACGAAGCCCAGCGAAGCCTGGACCTGAAGCATGGCCCGCTGCTGCGGGTGGTGCTTATCGACCTGCCCGAAGGCCAGCAGCGCCTGCTGGTGGTGATCCACCACCTGGTGGTCGACGGTGTGTCCTGGCGCGTTCTGCTTGAAGACCTGCAGGCGGTCTGCCAGGCCCTGGCGGCCGGCAAGACCCCAGTGCTGCCGGCCAAGAGCAGCTCGCTCAAGGCCTGGGCCGAGCACCTGCGCGAGCATGCCCGCAGCCCTGCGCTGGTGGCCGAGCTGGCCTACTGGCAGGCGCAGTTGCAGGGCGTCAGCGACGCCCTGCCTGGGGCCAACCCGCAGGGCGGCCAGCAACGCAAGCATGAGATCTCGGTGCGCACCCTGCTGAACGCCGAGCTGACCCGGCAACTGCTGCAGGAGGCGCCAGCCGCCTACCGCACCCAGGTCAACGACCTGCTGCTGACGGCGCTGGCGCGGGTCATCCGCCGCTGGACCGGCGAGGCGCACGCGCTGATCCGCCTGGAAGGCCATGGCCGTGAAGACCTGTTCGACGACCTCGACATCACCCGCACGGTGGGTTGGTTCAGCAGCCTGTATCCATTGAAACTGATCCCGGCGAGCGACCTGGGTGCGTCGATCATGGCGGTCAAGGAACAGCTGCGCGCCGTGCCGGCCAAGGGCATCGGCTACGGCGTGCTGCGCTACCTGGGTGACGAGCAGGCCCGCCAGGCCCTCGGCGCCCTGGCCCAGGGCAGTATCGTGTTCAACTACCTGGGGCAGTTCGACGGCAGCTTCGACAGCGAGCAAGGCCTGTTCGTCCCGGCGCCGGAAGGCGCGGGGCAGGGGCAGAGCCCGGAGGCGCCGCTGGGCAGCCTGCTGAGCATCGATGGCCAGGTCTATGCCGGTGAACTGGCCCTGGACTGGAGCTTCAGCAGCGCGGTGTTCGAGCGTGGGCAGATCCAGCGCCTGGCCGACGAATACGCCGAGGAACTGCGCCTGCTCATCGCCCACTGCATCACCCCGGGCGTGGCGGGCGTGACGCCGTCGGACTTCCCGCTGGCCCGCCTTGACCAGCGCCAGCTGGCGACGTTGCCGGTGGCGGCGGGCAATATCGAGGACATCTACCCGCTGTCGCCGATGCAGCAGGGCATGCTGTTCCACAGCCTCTACGAGCAGGCGGCGGGCAACTACATCAACCAGCTGCGGGTCGAGGTGCAGGGCCTGGATGTGCCGCGCTTCGTCGCGGCCTGGCAGGCCACCCTGGACAGCCACGAGGTGCTGCGCAGCAGCTTTGTCAGCGGCTACGACCAGTCGCTGCAAGTGGTCCTGCGCGAGGCGCGCCTGCCGCTGGTGGAGCTGGACTGGCGTGACCAGGCCGACTTGCCGACGGCGTTGCAAGCCTGGGCCGAGGCCGACCTGCGCGCCGGCTTCGACCTGGCCTGTGGCCCGCTGCTGCGCCTGGCGGTGATCCGTACCGGCGAGCAGGAGTACCAGCTGATGCTGACCAACCACCATATCCTGCTGGATGGCTGGAGCAGCTCGCGGCTGTTCGGCGAGGTGCTGCAGCGTTACGCCGGTGTCGTGCCGGCGGCCAAGACCAGCCGTTACCGCGACTATATCCAGTGGCTGCAACGTCAGGACCAGGCTGCCAGCGAGCGCTTCTGGCGCGAGCGCACCGCCGGCTTGAACGAACCCACCCGGCTCGCCCAGGCGTTCCGCTCCGAGGCTCATGGGCAGGGACAAGGTGAATACCCGGTGCTGCTCGACCCGCAACGCACCCAGCGCCTGGGCGAGTTTGCCCGGGAACAGCGGGTCACCCTCAACACCCTGGTCCAGGCGGCCTGGCTGCTGCTGCTGCAGCGCTATACCGGGCAGTCCAGCGTGACCTTCGGCGCCACCGTGGCCGGTCGTCCGGCCGAGTTGCCGGGTGTCGAGGAGCAGTTGGGGCTGTTCATCAACACCCTGCCGGTGATCGCCAGCCCGCGTCCGGAACAGACCGTGGGCGACTGGGTGCAGCAGGTCCAGGCGCTGAACCTGGCCTTGCGCGAGCATGAGCACACGCCGCTGTACGAGATCCAGCGCTGGGCCGGCTGGAGCGGCGAGGCGCTGTTCGACAACATTCTGGTGTTCGAGAACTATCCGGTGTCCGAGGCGCTTCAAGCCGGTGCGCCCCAGGAACTGGCGTTTGGCGAGGTGGTCAGCCAGGAGCAGACCAACTATCCGCTGACCCTGGTGGCACAGGTGGGTGACAAGCTGCTGGCCAGCTTCAAGTTTGATCGCGCCAGTTATGCCGAATCGGCCGTTGAACAGTTGGCAGCGCACTTCGTCGAGCTGCTGGAAGGATTGGCGGATTCGCCGCAACAGGCGCTGGGTGACTTGGCCTTGAGCGTGGCGGCGGAGCAGGACATTGCCAGCTTCCCTAGCGAAGCTTGCGCCCATGAGCTGATCGAGGCGCAGGCGGCGCGTACGCCTGAGGCGATCGCCGTGACCTTCGCCGGGCAGTCGCTGAGCTACGACCAGCTCAATCGTCGCGCCAACCGTCTGGCCCACAAGATGCGCGAGCAGGGCGTGGGGCCGGATGTGTTGGTGGGCATCGCGGTGGAGCGCGGGTTCGAGATGATCGTCGGGCTGCTGGCGATCCTCAAGGCGGGTGGCGCCTATGTGCCGCTGGATCCGGAGTACCCGCAGGACCGCCTGAGCTACATGATGGAAGACAGCGGCATTCAACTGCTGCTGGCGCAAGGGCATCTGCTGGCCGATCTGCCCGTACCGGCGCAGGTTCGCAGCCTGAAGCTGGAAGACGACCTGGCTGGCTACAGCGAGGAAAACCCGGAGCACCTGACCCAGCCGGACAACCTGGCCTATGTGATCTACACCTCGGGTTCCACCGGCAAGCCGAAAGGTACGCTGCTGCCGCACCACAACCTGCTGCGCCTGTTCAAGGCCACCGATGCCTGGTTCGGCTTTGGTCCGCAGGATGTGTGGACGCTGTTCCACTCGTACGCCTTTGACTTCTCGGTGTGGGAGATCTTCGGTGCGCTGCTGCACGGCGGTCGCCTGGTGATCGTGCCGCGTGAGGTGACCCGTTCGCCGGAAGACTTCCACCAGTTGCTGGTGGAGCAGGGCGTCACTGTGCTCAACCAGACCCCATCGGCGTTCAAGCCGCTGATGCGGGTGGCCTGTGACAGTGCGTCCGACCTTTCGCTGCGCTACGTGATCTTCGGCGGCGAAGCCCTGGATGTGGCCGCGCTGCAACCGTGGTTCGAGCGTTTCGGTGAAGACTGCGACAACCTGATCAACATGTACGGCATCACCGAGACCACGGTCCACGTGACCTACCGGCCTATCCGCTTTGCCGATACGCAACAGCCGGGCAGCCCGATCGGTGCGGCGATCCCGGACCTGTCGATGTATGTACTGGATGCCGATTTCAATCCGGTGGCCAAGGGCTGCACGGGCGAACTGCACGTCGGCCATGCCGGCTTGGCACGCGGTTACCACAACCGTGCCTCGCTGACTGCCGAACGTTTCGTGCCGGATCCATTCTCCAGCGAAGGTGGACGCCTGTACCGCACCGGCGACCTGGCCCGTTATCGCGGCCAGGAGGTGATCGAGTACGTGGGCCGGATCGACCATCAGGTGAAGATCCGCGGCTTCCGTATCGAACTGGGCGAAATCGAAGCACGTCTGCAAGAGCACTCTGCCGTGCGCGAAGTGCTGGTGCTGGATATCGACGGGGCAGGGGGCAAGCAACTGGCGGCCTTCCTGATCGCACAGGACGCCAACGCCGATCACGCCACTCTGCGCGACAGCTTGAAGCAGCACCTGAAAGCCAACCTGCCGGACTACATGGTCCCCACCCACTTCCTGGTGCTGGAGCAGTGGCCGCTGACCGCCAACGGCAAGCTGGACCGCAAGGCCCTGCCCAAGCCCGACGCCAGCCAGCTGCAACAAGGTTACGTGGCGCCACGCACGGAGCTGGAACAACAGCTGGCGGCGATCTGGAGCGAAGTACTGAAGGTCGAGCAGGTTGGCTTGCACGACAACTTCTTCGAGCTGGGCGGTCACTCGCTACTGGTGATCACTTTGGTAAACCGGGTGCGCGAGGCCTTTGCCACCAACATCAGCCTGCATGAGTTCATGCTGATGGCGAGCTTCGAGGAACTGGCGAATTTCATCGGTGGTGGCAAGGATCGCCTGAAATCGTCGGTGATCAACCTCAACGGTTGCCAACTGCAGCGTCCGGCGCTGTTCTGCCTACCGCCGGGCGGTGGCGGTGCCTATGCCTACTACCCGCTGGCCAGCCGTCTGGCCGACGAGCGTCCGGTGTATGGCCTGGTCAACAAGTGCTACGCCGAGCCGGGCTGGGTGGACGAGTCCTGGGCGGCGATGGTCGGCTATTACGTCGAGCAGATTCGTCGTACCCAGGCCAGCGGCCCTTACCATCTGCTGGGCTGGTCGCTGGGTGGCGCCCTGGCGCTGGAGGTGGCTCACGCCCTGGAGCAGGCAGGCCAGGAAGTGGGCTTCGTCGGCCTGGTCGATACCCTGCTGCCGAAGGACGTGTCCGGCCTTGAGGCCGAGCCTGTCGAGGTGGTGCAGGTGGCGCGGGCGGACGAGAGCCTGTTGCGTGGTCTGCTGGCCTTCGCTCCGGGGGTTGGTGAAGCCCGTATCGTCGGCTTCATCGACGAGGCCGGGCGTCTGCCGGCCGGGGTCGACAGGACCGAGTGGGTCATCGAGCAGGTGGCCGCTGCCGGCGGTGTCAGCGCAGAGCGGCTGCGGGCCATTCACGAGGATGTGCATCTGCAGCGGGAGATCGTCGATGGCTTCGCTGTCCTCGATCGCAACGTCGAACTGAGCCAGGCGTTTCGCCTGCGGCCGCTGGCGGTCCGGGTGGATTGCTGGTGGGCCAGCGAGAGTCGTAGCCTGGAGCGGGTGCGGATGGGGGAGGCGGGGTTGCTGGCGCAGGCTTCGGTCAATGGGTTGGCCAGTTCTACGGTGATCGCTGATGGGCATGAGGGGGTTATCAATGCCTTGGCGTTTGTCGATGGGCTGGTGGGGAGGTTGGCTGATAAGGCTTGATGGGTGATTGGGGGCGGGTGGGGCGTTAGGTTCTACCCGTTTTTTATTGCGTGCCTGATGATTTTCATGGTGTCTTAGTTGTCAGTGCTTTGAGAACTATTGTTGTTGGGTGGTTTTGAAAGTTGTATGTGCATTCATTTAGGATGTCGACGCTTATTCACCTTTCCGCCCTTACGGCGGGTTACTTTGGTCTTGGCCAAAGTAACCAAAGCCGCCTCGCTCCATTCATCCGGCCCTACGCTTCGCTCCGGGTCCCCTCACTCCGGCCTTGCTCCCGGGAGGACCGCGCTGCAGGGCCCATCCTGGGCCCCAGCGCTTGACGGGCATCCATGCCCGTCACCTCCCTCCGCAAGACCTGCGTTCGGCCTCCTGAAGTCGCGAAGTTACGGGCGGCGCCTGGATTGGCGCAGCTGTCGCTAGTTTAAATATAATTAATCTTTCGTTCGCATCGCGGGGCAAGCCCGCTCCTACACGACAGTCGCCGTTATATATAACCCTGTAGGAGCGGGCTTGCCCCGCGAAAGGGCCGGAAGAATCAATGCATAACTAACTGTTAAACAACTAACTTCGCATCTCTTGCTCTTGCTCTTGCTCTTGCTCTTGCTCTTGCTTCTAAGCGCGCAATAGTCCAGGCGCCGCCAATTGCGACTTCAGGAGGCCGAGCGGAGTTCTTGCGGAGGGAGGTGACGGCCATGGATGGCCGTCAAGCGCTGCGCCCCAGGATGGGGCGTTCAGCGCGGTCCTCCCGGGAGCAAGAACGGAGCGAGGGAACCCCGGAGCGAAGCGCAGGGGCCGTATGAACGGAGCGGAACGGTTTTGCCTACTTTTCCCTAGAGAAAAGTAGGTCGCCGTTGAACTGACCCCCGAAAGTTGGACGCCTGACTCCAACCGGAGGGTGTTCCATGACGAAATACAATCTAGCGCTCAAGCAAGCACTCATCGAAGAGTGCCTTTCTGCACGGAGTGTTCATGAGGTAGCACTGAAGCATAGCCTGAGTCCATCGTTGCTACGCCGTTGGATAAAGGGCTATGAGCAACACGGCGCAGCAGGTCTGACTACCAAGTACAGCCACTACGACGCCCAGTTCAAGTTGAAGGTTTTGCAGTGCATCGAGCAAGGCGGACTGTCAGCCCAGCAAGCCTGCATACAGTTTGATATCCGAGGTCCGAGTAGCATCAGGCAGTGGAAAAGGCTGTACGATGAAGGCGGAGTAGAAGCACTTCACCCGCATCGTGCCCGAGAATCCCGAATGCCCCGCAAAGCATCAAAACAACCCAGCATAAGCCCGGCTCCCCCTGCAGATACCGAGCTGACACCTGAGCAGATGCTCGAAGAGCTGGAGTATCTGCGTGCGGAGAATGCCTATCTAAAAAAGCTCGATGCCTTGATCCAAGCGGACCCCAGCACTGCGCAATCAAGAAAGCGCAGACCGTCCAAGGATTGAGGCATGAGCATCGGCTAGCTCTGCTTTTACGCGCGGCAGGGCTGGCACGCAGCACCTTCTATTACCAAAGCAAAGCGTTGGTGACCGACAAGCATGCGGTTCTCAAAGAGCGCATCAATAGCCTCTATCACAAGCACAAGGGGCGGTACGGCTATCGCCGCATCACCGCAGTGCTTGAGCGGCACGGCGAAGTGATCAATCACAAGAAGGTGCAGCGGTTGATGCAGTTGATGAATCTGAAATCCCTGGTAAAAGTGAAGAAATATCGCTCCTACCGAGGTTCCGAAGGGCTTGTTGCATCTGATCTGCTCAAGCGTGAATTCAAGGCGGAAGCCCCTAATCAGAAATGGGTAACCGATGTGACTGAGTTCAAGGTGAAAGGGCAGAAGCTGTATCTTTCACCTGTGATGGACCTGTACAACGGCGAAATTCTTGCCTATCAGATCAATCCGCGCCCTGAGTTCAAGATGGTATCGACGATGTTGGAGCAAGCTTTCGAGCGGCTGAGCCCAGATGACAAACCGATATTGCACTCCGATCAAGGTTGGCAATATCGACAGCCTGCTTATCGACATATGCTGGGCGGAAAGGAAATCCAGCAGAGCATGTCGCGTAAGGGCAACTGCCTGGACAATGCCGCGATGGAAAGCTTTTTCGGTACACTCAAGAGCGAGTTTTTCTATCTGGAATCGTTTGACAGTGTTGAGCAACTGGCATCAGGGCTAGAGGACTACATCGCCTACTACAATCAAGAACGTATAAGTCTAAGACTGAATGGCTTGAGCCCGGTACAATTTCGGACTCAAGCGCTGAACCCATAGCGTACCCCGTCCAACTTTCGGGGGTCAGTTCACGTAAAGGCGAAAAGGTGACTAAATGTCGATATATTCTACGAATGCGCATACAAAAACCAAAACAATCATCAAAGCCCCAGCCCCAGCCCCAGCCCCAGCCCTAAAGCCCTAAACCCCCTCCAAAACCATCTCCAAAAACGTACCCACCACCCGCCGCGTCCTCTGCTCACTCAAACAAACCAGCGTCTCAGTCAAATGCCGCCGACAATCCACAATCGGCAAAGCACAAACCCTCGCATCAGCCCCGAACTCCGCCGCCGAAACAACCCCAACGCCAATCCCCACCACAACCGCCTCCCGCGCCGCCTCCCGCCCCTCGACCTGGATCGCCGGCCGAATCCGCAACCCGGCCCGCTGCATCTCCTCCTCCAGCGTCTGCCGCGTCACCGACCCCGGCTCACGCAGCACCAACGGCGTGTCGTCCAGGTCCGCCAGGCTGATCTGGCCCCGGCTGGCCCACGGATGGTTGTGCGAGACAAACGCCACCATCGGGTCACGCCGCATCGGCACGCAGAACAACCGCTCATCATCGACATCGCGCCCGAGCAGGGCCAGGTCCGCCTGGTAGCTGAACAGCCGGGCCAGCGACTCGTCGGTGTTGCCGGTCTCGATCTTCACCTGGATCCCCGGATAGCGCTGGCAGAACCGGGCGATCTGCGGCAGCACGTGCACCGGGGCGTCCACCGCCAGGGTCAGGCTGCCCGTGTGCAGGGCGCGGGAGTCCTGCAGCAGCTCCACGGCCTCGGCCTCGCAGGCGAACAGGCGCTGGGTCACGCCCAGCAGGCGCTCGCCCAGGTCGGTGAGCTGTACCGAGCGCTTGTTGCGCTGGAACAGCAGCACGCCGAAGCGCTCCTCGAGCTTGCGTACCTGGTCGGAGACCGCCGGCTGGGTCAAAAACAGCTTTTGCGCCGCACGGGTGAAGCTGCCCTGTTCGGCGACTGCATGAAAGGCCTTGAGTTGAGCATGGGAGACCGACATCGAACACTCCGCTTACAAGCTGGGCTTATGTGTGAAATACGATAAATCGATTTTATTTATCAGTCAGCAGCTGTTTCCATGTGTTTCAACCCGACCACGCTGCCACGAGCGGCGCCATGTCGGCCATGGCGACACCACCGCCATCTGACCAGGTGACGTCCCTCCGTCACGCAGTGCGCAACACAACAACAAGACAGGCGTTTCTTCACATTCTGCCGGCACACTCAAGCAAGAGGTCAGAGTCAATGAACCAATCCCTGGGCGCCATCAAGCGCTGGCGCGTGCAGATCTTCGCGATCACCTGGCTGGCCTACGCCGCCTTCTACTTCACCCGCAAGGCCTTCTCGGTGGCCAAGCTCGGCATCGGCGAGGATCCGAATTTCATGCTCGACAAGGCCGCCATGGCCAACCTCGATGCGATCTACCTGGCCGCCTACGCCGTGGGCCAGTTCACCTGGGGCATGCTCGCCGACCGCTTCGGCCCCCGCGTGGTGGTGCTGGGCGGGCTGTTGATCTCGGCGGCGGCCGCGGTGGTGATGGGTAGCTACGCGACCTTCCCGATCTTTGCTACCTGCATGCTGATTCAGGGGCTGGCGCAGTCCACCGGCTGGGCGGGGCTGTGCAAGAACATCGGCAGTTTCTTCCCGGCCTCCCAGCGCGGACGGGTGCTGGGACTGTGGAGTTCGTGCTACGCCTTCGGCGGCCTGGTGGCCTCGCCGTTCGCCGGCTGGTGGGCCTACACCCTGGTCGGCACCTGGCATGCGGCGTTCTTTTCCAGCGCCGTGGTGGTGGCCGCAGTAGCGGTGCTGTTCTTCATCTTCCAGCGCAACAAGCCCGAGGACGTCGGCTTGCCGGCGGTGGAGCCCGAGCCGCAGAGCATGGCGCCGGGGGCGAACCTGTGCAGTGTCTGGGCGCCGTTGCGCGAGATCCTGCGCAACCGCACGGTGCTGACCCTGGGCCTGGCCTATTTCATGTTGAAACCGGCGCGCTACGCCATCCTGCTGTGGGGCCCGGTGATCGTCTTCGAGCAGATGCCCTCGGTGGGCAAGGTCGGCGCGGCGATCATCCCCACGGCCTTCGAACTGGCCGGGCTGCTCGGGCCGATCCTCATCGGCCTGGCCTCGGACAAGCTGTTCGGCGCCCGGCGCATGCCGGCCTGCGTGATCAGCCTGGTGCTGCTGACCCTGACCCTGGCCGGCTTCATGGCGGCGATGCACAGCGGCAGCGTGCTGCTGGTGGTGGCCCTGCTGTTCGTGATGGGCCTGACCCTGTACGGCCCGGACTCGATGATCAGCGGCGCCGCGGCCATCGACTTCGGCACGGCCAAGGCCGGCGCCACCGCGGCCGGTTTCGTCAACGGCTGCGGCTCGGTGGGTGCGGTGCTCGGCGGCCTGCTGCCCGGCTACTTCGACAGCGTCACGGTGTTCATCGTCTTCGCCGGCACCGCGCTGTTCTCCGCCCTGGTGCTGCTGCCGCACTGGAACAGCCGACCAGCGACCGCCGTGCAGGCCAATGACGTGGCACCCAACTCCAGCATGGCGATCAAGCCACTGCGTACTTAAAGGAAAGCGAGTAGATGAGACCCTTCTGGCTGCAACAGGCCCTGGACCAGGAAGACGAGGCGCTGTGCCCGCCGCTTGCCGGCGATGTGCGCTGCGACGTGTGCATCGTCGGTGGTGGCTACACCGGCCTGTGGACCGCGCTGATGATCAAGGAACAGGCGCCGCAGCTGGAAGTGCTGCTGCTCGAGGCGGATATCTGCGGCGCCGGGGCCAGCGGGCGCAACGGAGGTTGCGCGCTGTCCTGGTCGGCCAAGTACTTCACCCTCGAGCGCTTGTTCGGGGTGGCCGAGGCGGTGCGCCTGGTGCGTGAGTCCGAACGCAGCATCGGCGCCATCGGCGAGTTCTGCGTGGCCAACGGCATCCGCTGCGACTACCGCATGGACGGCACGCTCTACACCGCCACCAACCAGGCCCAGCTCGGTGGCACCGATGCGGTGATCGCCGCGCTGGAGCAGCAGGGCATCAATTCGTTCCAGCGCCTGGCGCTGGAGCAGGTGCAGCGCCTGGCCGGCTCCGAGCGGCACCTGGAGGGCTGGTACTCGCCGGCCGCGGCCACGGTGCAGCCGGGACGGCTGGTGCGCGGCCTGCGCCGGGTGGCCTTGCAGCGCGGCGTGCGCATCCACGAGGGCACGGCGATGACCGGCCTGGAACACGGCGCGCCGGTGCAGGTGCGCACCCGCGCCGGCACCGTTCGCGCCGACCGCGTGGTGCTGGGCCTCAATGCCTGGATGGCGCGGGCCTTCCCGCAGTTCGAACGCAGCGTGGCGATCGTTTCCAGCGACATGGTGATCACCGAGCCGTGCCCCGAACTGTTGCGCCGGATCGGACTGGACAGCGGCGTCAGTGTGCTCGACTCGCGGATCTTCGTGCACTACTACCACAATACCTCCGATGGCCGGCTGATGCTCGGCAAGGGCGGCAATACCTTCGCCTACGGCGGGCGCATGCTGCCGGTGTTCGACCAGCCGTCGCCGTACCAGCCGTTGCTGCGCGAAAGCCTGGGCGAGTTCTTCCCGGCGCTGGCCGAGGTGCCGCTGGCGGCGAGCTGGAACGGGCCGTCGGACCGTTCGGTGACCGGGCTGCCGTTCTTCGGTCGGCTCGATGGGCAGGGCAATGTGTTCTATGGCTTCGGTTACTCCGGCAGTGGTGTGGGTCCGTGCCACATGGGCGGGCAGATCCTGTCGTCGCTGGCACTGGGGCAGGACAACGCCTGGACCCGCTCGCCGCTGGTCAAGGGGCCGCTGGGGCAGTTTCCGCCGGAGCCGGTGCGCTACCTGGGGTCGTTGCTGGTACGCAATGCCATCCGCCGCAAGGAGCGCGCCGAGGACCGTGGCGTGCGACCGCGGCGGCTGGATGTGCGCCTGGCGAAGTTCGCGGCGGCAGCGGGGAAGGCGGACAAGGGCTGAAGCCGACGCGATTTCTTGTCGAACCCGGTGCGCAGGGCGTATAAACTCTCCCCACTTTAAGGCCGGTCGCTTCCTGAACCGGCCGCGGAAACAAAGAGAGTCGTTATGGGCGCACAGTGGAAAGCCAAACATAGAGAAACAGCGGCCAATGCCAAAGGCAAGATCATGGGCAAGCTGGCCAAGGAGATCCAGATCGCTGCCAAGTCGGGCGCCGACCCGGACATGAACCCGCGCCTGCGCCTGGCCATCGTCCAGGCCAAGAAAGCCTCGATGACCCGTGAGACCCTGGAGCGCGCGATCAAGAAAGGCGCGGGCCTGGACGGCGAGGCCGTGCAGTACCATGCCGTCAGCTACGAAGGCTTCGCCCCGCACCAGGTGCCGCTGATCGTCGAGTGTCTGACCGACAACATCAACCGCACCGTGGCCCAGATCCGCGTGCTGTTCCGCAAGGGCCAGCTGGGTGCCAGCGGTTCGGTGGCCTGGGACTTCAACCATGTCGGCCTGATCGAGGCCACCCCGGAAGGCGACGCCGACCCGGAAATGGCGGCCATCGAAGCCGGTGCCCAGGACTTCGAGGACGGCGAGGAAGAGGGATCGACCCTGTTCATCACCGACACCACCGACCTGGACGCCGTGCAGAAGGCCCTGCCGGAGCATGGCTTCACCGTCACCTCGGCCAAGATCGGCTACACCCCGAAGAACCCGGTGAGCGCCGCCGGCCTGAGCGCCGAAGCGCTGGCCGAGGTCGAGGCCTTCCTCGAAGCGATCGACGAGAACGAAGACGTGCAGAACGTCTATGTCGGCCTGACCGACTGATCCGCGCGTCATCCTCGCGGGGCAAGCCAACTCCCAGAGCATCTGTGGGAGCGGGCTTGCCCCGCGATCATTTCCGGACCCGTGCCATGCACCCCACCTTCGCCTCCCTCAGCCTCGCCCACCTGCGCACCCTCGACTGCCTCCTGCAGTTGAAGAACCTCAGCCACGCCGCCGAGCGCCTGGGCTGTAGCCAATCGGCCCTGAGCCGCCAGCTGGCCAGCCTGCGCGAGGCCTTCGACGACCCGCTGCTGGTGCGCCAGGGCCGTGGCTATGTGCTCAGCGAGCACGCCGAGGCGCTGGTCGAACCGTTGCGCCAGGTGCTGGAGGAACTCAACGCCCTGCGCCAGCCCGCGGCGTTCGACCCGGCGCGCTGCGAGCGGCGCTTTTGCCTGGCCGCCTCCGACTACGTGGCCGAACACATGCTGCCGCAGTTGGTGAAGGTGCTGGAGCAGGAGGCGCCGGGGGTGTCGCTGGAGTACCGCACCTGGCAGGCCGGGCAGTACGCCTTGCTCGCCAGCGGCGAGATCGACCTGGCCACCACGCTGTTCGACGAGTCGCCGCCCAACCTGCATGGCCGGTTGCTGGGCGAGGACCGGGCGGTGTGCCTGATGCGCCATGATCATCCGCTGAGCGCCCGCGCCGAGTTGAGCCAGGACGACTACCTGGCTTTCAAGCATGTGCGGGTGTCAGGGGGCGGTGACAAGGACAGCTTCATCGACCGTCATCTGCGCGCCCAGGGGCTGCAGCGGCGCATCAGCCTGGAGGTGCCGTTCTTCAGCGCCATGGTCCAGGTGCTTGGTAATGGCCAGGCCCTGGCCACGGTGCCCGAGCACATCGCCCGGCAACTGGCCCGGCTGCACGGCCTCAGTTGGCGGCCGATGGGCTTCATCGACCACACCCAGCGCTACTGGGTGGTGTGGCACCAGCGCCTGCAGGCCTCGGCCGAGCACCGCTGGTTGCGCAACCGGGTGTTCGAGGTGTGGCGCCAGTCGCAGTTCGGCGTGCAGGGTGGGCATGCGCCTTCGCCATAGCAGCTATGCGCGAAGCGGGGTTATTCGCAGGCCGGCAGGCGCCTAGACTGCGGGCATTGTGTTGCCTGTGCCGGCCCTTTCGCGGGGCAAGCCCGCTCCCACAGGATTGCGCGGTCCCTGTAGGAGCGGGCTTGCCCCGCGAAAGGGCCGGAACAGGCAGCGGACACCTCTCAGGAGAACGCGCATGACCCCAGAAGAGTTTCGCCAGTACGGTCACCAACTGATCGACCTGATCGCCGACTACCGCCAGACCGTCGGCGAGCGTCCGGTCATGGCCCAGGTCCAGCCGGGCTACCTCAAGGCCGCCTTGCCTCAGGGCGCGCCGCAGCAGGGCGAGCCGTTCGAAGCCATCCTCGCCGACGTCGACAAGCTGGTGATGCCGGGCCTGTCCCACTGGCAGCACCCGGACTTCTACGGCTACTTCCCCTCCAACGGCACCCTGTCATCGGTGCTCGGCGACTTCCTCAGCACCGGCCTGGGCGTGCTCGGCCTGTCCTGGCAGTCCAGCCCGGCCCTGAGCGAGCTGGAGGAAACCACCCTCGACTGGCTGCGTCAGCTGCTGGGCCTGAGCGGGCAGTGGAGCGGGGTGATCCAGGACACCGCCTCGACCAGCACCCTGGTTGCGCTGATCAGCGCCCGCGAGCGCGCCACTGACCACGCCCAGGTGCACGGCGGCCTGCAGGCCCAGGCCAAACCGTTGATCGTCTATGTCAGCGCCCACGCCCACAGCTCGGTGGACAAGGCCGCGCTGCTGGCCGGTTTCGGCCGCGACAACATCCGCCTGATCCCCACCGACGCGCGCTACGCCATGCGTCCTGAGGCACTGCGCGAAGCCATCGAACAGGACCTGGCCGCCGGCAACCAGCCCTGCGCCGTGGTCGCCACCACCGGCACCACCACCACCACCGCGCTGGACCCGCTGCGCCCGATCGGCGAGATCGCCCAGGCCAACCAGCTGTGGCTGCACGTGGACTCGGCCATGGCCGGCTCGGCGATGATCCTCCCGGAATGCCGCTGGATGTGGGACGGCATCGAGCTGGCCGACTCGGTGGTGGTCAACGCCCACAAATGGCTGGGCGTGGCCTTCGACTGCTCGATCTACTACGTGCGCGATCCGCAGCACCTGATCCGGGTGATGAGCACCAACCCCAGCTACCTGCAGTCTGCGGTCGATGGCGAGGTGAAGAACCTGCGCGACTGGGGCATCCCCCTGGGCCGCCGGTTCCGGGCGCTGAAACTGTGGTTCATGCTGCGCAGCGAAGGGGTCGAAGCCCTGCAGCAACGCCTGCGCCGCGACCTGGAAAACGCCCGCTGGCTGGCCGCCCAAATCGAGTCGGCACCACAGTGGGAAGTACTGGCGCCGGTGCAGTTGCAGACCCTGTGCATCCGTCATCGCCAGGCGGGCCTCGAAGGCGAGGCGCTGGATGCCCACACCCGCGCCTGGGCCGAGCGCCTCAACGCCTCGGGCGATGCCTACGTGACCCCGGCGACCCTCGACGGGCGCTGGATGGTGCGGGTGTCGGTGGGGGCGCTGCCGACCGAGCGCGAACATGTCGAGCGACTGTGGACCCGGTTGCAGGCGGTGGTGGCCGAGTAACGCGGCAAACGCAAGCGCTGGACCCTGTCGCGGGGCAAGCCCGCTCCCACGTATTTGTGGGGGCGGGCTTGCCCCGCGATACGTTCAGCAAGGCTGACAGAGCGAGGCTATTACTCCCCAATAGCGCCTCTATTAGACCTCTGCCCAGGCTCGACTAGTCTTTCTGCTGGTTCCGCAAAAAGCCGGTGCACAGGCGTGCCCGGTCACAACTGATGAGGAGTGGCGCGCTTTCGGGCGCGTCTGTTCCAACACCTGGCAGCGAAAATACAAGAACGCCCGGAAATCTGAATTGAACCGACCCAAAAGGTAGAAGCAGATGGCGAACGAATCGAAATGCCCGTTCCATCAGACCGCCGGTGGCGGCACCAGCAACCGTGACTGGTGGCCTGACCAGCTCAACCTGAAGATCCTCCACCAGCACTCCAGCAAGTCCGACCCCATGGACCCGGACTTCGACTACGCCAAGGCGTTCAAGAGCCTCGACTTCCAGGCCCTGAAAAAAGACCTGACCGCCTTGATGACCGACTCCCAGGACTGGTGGCCGGCCGACTTCGGCCACTATGGCCCGTTGTTCATTCGCATGGCCTGGCACAGCGCCGGCACCTACCGTATCGGCGACGGCCGTGGCGGCGCAGGCTCCGGCCAGCAGCGCTTCGCCCCGCTCAACAGCTGGCCGGACAACGTCAGCCTGGACAAGGCCCGGCGCCTGCTGTGGCCGATCAAGCAGAAGTACGGCAACAAGATCTCCTGGGCCGACCTGATCGTGCTCACCGGCAACGTCGCCCTCGAATCCATGGGCTTCAAGACCTTCGGCTTCTCCGGTGGCCGCGCCGATGTGTGGGAGCCGGACGAAGACGTGTACTGGGGGTCGGAGAAGGTCTGGCTCGGCGGTGACACCCGCTACGGCAAGGACCAGGCCAAGGCCCAGCCACCCGGCCAGGGTGACCTGGTGGCCGAGCCCGCCAAGCATGGCGAAGAACAGAACCGCGACCTGTCGGCCGAGCGCAACCTGGAGAACCCGCTGGCCGCCGTGCAGATGGGCCTGATCTATGTGAACCCGGAAGGCCCGGAGGGCAACCCCGATCCGGTCGCCTCGGGCAAGGACATCCGCGAGACCTTCGGCCGCATGGCCATGAACGATGAAGAGACCGTGGCGCTGATCGCCGGTGGCCACGCCTTCGGCAAGACCCACGGTGCCGGCCCCGCCGACAATGTCGGCGCCGAGCCGGAAGCGGCGGGCCTGGAGCAGCAGGGCTTTGGCTGGCACAACAAATTCGGTACCGGCAAGGGCGGCGACACCATCACCAGCGGCCTGGAAGTGATCTGGACCTCGACCCCGACGAAGTGGAGCAATGAGTACCTCAACAACCTGTTCAACTTCGAGTGGGAGCTGACCAAGAGCCCGGCCGGTGCCCACCAGTGGCGGCCGAAGGATGGCAAGGGAGCAGGGACCGTGCCCGATGCCCATGACCCCGGCAAGAAGCACGCGCCATCGATGCTCACCTCCGACCTGGCGCTGCGTTTCGACCCCATCTACGAACCCATCGCCCGGCGCTTCAAGGACAACCCCGACCAGCTCGCCGACGCTTTCGCCCGCGCCTGGTACAAGCTGATCCACCGTGACATGGGCCCGCTGGCCCGCTACCTCGGGCCGGAAATGCCCAACGAGGAACTGCTGTGGCAGGACCCGCTGCCCAAGGCCGGCCCTCAGCCGAGCGATGCCGATATCACCGCGCTCAAGGCCAAGGTGCTGGCTTCGGGGCTGAGTGTTTCGGAACTGGTTTCCGCCGCCTGGGCCTCGGCCTCGACCTTCCGCGGTTCCGACAAGCGCGGTGGCGCCAACGGCGCGCGGTTGCGCCTGGCTCCGCAGAACGGCTGGACGGCGAACCAGGGCCTGGACAAGGTGCTGACGGCACTGGAGAAGATTCGCAGCGAGGGCGGTAACAAGATCTCCCTGGCCGACCTGATCGTGCTGGCCGGCAGCGCGGCGGTGGAGAAGGCCGCCAAGGATGCCGGGCACAACATCAGCGTGCCGTTCCATCCGGGGCGCGTGGATGCCTCGCAGGAGCAGACCGACGTCGAGTCGTTCGCCGTGCTCGAGCCGCTGGCCGACGGTTTCCGCAACTTCAGCAAGGCCCGCTACAGCGTCAAGGCCGAGAAGCTGCTGCTGGACAAGGCCCAGCTGCTGACCCTCACCGCGCCGGAGCTTACCGTGCTGATCGGCGGCCTGCGGGTGCTCGGCGCCAACCATGGCGGCAGCAAGGACGGCGTGTTCACCGACAAGGTCGGCGTGCTCAGCAACGACTTCTTCCGCAACCTGCTGGACATGGGCGTGGAGTGGAAGCCGACCTCGGCGGACAACGAGGCGTTCGAAGGCCGTGACCGCAAGACCGGCCAGCCGAAATGGACCGCCAGCCGGGTCGACCTGGTGTTCGGCTCCCATGCGCAGCTGCGTGCCCTGAGCGAGGTGTATGGCAGCAGCGATGCCAAGGACAAGTTCGTCAAGGACTTCGTGGCGGCGTGGGTGAAGGTCATGGAACTGGACAGGTTCGACCTGACCTGAGGAAAGGCGTGGGAGATGTTTGTGGGAGCGGGCTTGCCCCGCGATGAGGCCTGAACGGTTGATGGCCATCATCGCGGGGCAAGCCCGCTCCCACGAGAAGCCCCAGGGCTATCACCTACAGGTCTTGGGATACCCCAGGCTGGTCGCTGCCTGGAGTGCCCTCATGCAATGAAGCCTGCGAGGTCTCCGGCAAGGCCAACCCGCCCACCAACGCCAGCAAGGCAATCACCACCAGGTAGAAGGCCGGTGCCAGGCGGCTGCCGCTCTGTTCGATCAGCCAGGTCGCCACCAGCGGCGCGGTGCCGCCGAACAGGGTGTAGGCGACGTTGTAGGTGATCGCCGAGGCGGTGTAGCGGCTGCGGGTGGGGAAACATTCCGACAGCAGCGCGGCGGTGACCACGCCGCTCATCAGTGCGCCGATGGCCAGCAGGATCACCCCCAGCAAGGCTCCCGACAGCGAACCGGAACTGGCCAGCCAGTAGGCGGGGAACACCGCGAGCATCACCCACAGGCAGGTGAAGCCGATGGTCCGGCGCCGGCCGACACGGTCGCTGAAGGCCCCCGCCAGCGGGCAGCCGGCAGCGGCGAACAGCAGGGCCACGGTCGAGACCAGCAGCGCCTGGGCGCGGCTGAGGTGGCCGACCGTCTGCAGGTAGGTGGCGAAGTAGGTGGTGAACATGTAGAACGACAGCGCCGTCAGCGAGATGAACGCGCCGAGGTTGCGGATGGTGCGGCCGTGGTGGCGTAGGGTGTCGCCCAGCGGTGAGTGCGCGTGGGCCTTGCCTTCGGCCAGCGCCTGGCGAAACGCCGGGGTCTCCTCCATGCGCCAGCGCAGGTACAGGCCCACCAGGCCCAGGGGCGCGGCCACCAGGAACGGCACGCGCCAGCCCCAGGCATTCATCGCCTCGGGCGTGAGGCTGGCCTCCAGGCCGTAGGCGATGACCGCCGCGCAGGCGAAGGCGCTGAATGTCGAGACCGGCACGAAGCTGCCGTAGAACGCCCGCCGGCCCCGTGGCGCGTGCTCCATCAGGTAGGCGCAGGCGCCGGCATATTCGCCGCCCGCGGAAAACCCCTGCAGGCAGCGGGCGAGGGTGAGCAGCACCGGGGCCAGCACGCCGATGCTGGCGTAGGTCGGCAGCAGGCCGATCAGGGTGGTGGAACCGGCCATCAGTAGGATGGTCAGCGACAGGATGCGCTTGCGTCCGAGCCGGTCGCCCAGCGCGCCGAACACGATGCCACCCAGCGGGCGCAGGGCGAAGGCCACGGCGAACACGGCGAAGGTCTTGAGCAGGGCCACACCTGCGTCTTCGCTGGCGAAGAACTGGCTGGCGATCAGGGTGGCGAGAAAGCCGTAGACAGCGAAGTCGAACCATTCGACGAAGTTGCCGATGGCCGAGGCGGCGATCACCCGCCGCAAGGTGGCGGGTGGGACCTCATGGGGGATGGACATGGATGCTCTCCGTTGCTCTGGCAGCCTGGACGAATGCGACGCGCTCGGGGCGCGCCGTCGTTGTTCTGCGGCCAGTAGACAAGCGGCAGGGCGAGGAGGCTTTGTCGGGGGCGACCTCCGGTTATCCGTTAGCACCGCCCCCTCGACCTCATGGCCGCACAAACGATCTCGGCACGTGAGGCATCAGTACCAGGGGGGCGATCACCTCGACCTGGTCATTCTCGAACAAGCCTTCGGGCACGGGTGGATAGGTGGTCTGCCAGCATTGGCGCTCGACCAGTTGCGCCAGCTGTTTGAAGTCGGAGGTCACCGTCAGCGGGGGCAGCCGGCTTTGCAAGGCGGGGGAGCTGCGCATGGCCTTGCAGGCGGTGGTTCTGTGACACGGGAACGTCCTTGGTCGAGAGCTTCGGTACCTTCGTGTACCGGGTTGGAAAAACGCTAGTGTCCTGTCTCGGAAATACGTTCTCTTTTGGCAACGCCGGCCGGGCGCCCAAGACGCCGCCAAAAGAGAACGTATTTCCGAGACAGGACACTAGGCCCGCTGGATGAACGAGACCGGGGCGATGATCTTCAAGGAACAGGTTGCGGTCATTCCCGATCGCAACGTGCAGGTAGCGGCCAGGTGTGCGATGCGCGCAGGTCCTTGAGCGACTCGGGAACATCGATCGGCAGCTCGTCAGGACCGAGCAACCTCTCGATTTCACCAACGCTGCGCAGATACGGGTCGAGGTCGGTGCCCAGCCCGGCCTGGTGCGGGATCCACCAGGCGATGACCTGGGGCTGGCCCTGGTCATTCTCGGTCAGCAGGACCTTCCAGAACACCTCGGGCGTGGCGATGCCGTGGGACGTGACGAAGGCGTCGTTATCCAGCGCAGCGCCGGCATGACCGAACACCACGCCACCGATCACCGTCACCGGGTGCAGGTCGCGGTAGCACTCGGTGAGCAGCTCGGTCTGGTACCACGTGCGGCTGTTGTGCGAAGCCAGTTGCGGGACGATGTTGCTCATCAGGTTGGAGGCATCCATCGCCGCGCGGTCGTCGTCGAAATGATTGTTGGCCGCCAGGTGGCCGCGATGGTAGCCCTTGGGGATCGAATAGGCCTTGGCCGAGCGCTGGCCCTTGCAGCCTTCAGGCAGGCCGTGGTCGACACGGAAGTTGTCGATGCGCTGCAGGTGCCCCTGGTCTTGGCCGAGGGTGAACTGGAAACGATGCGGCTCGCCGCGCAGGCAGTCGTACCAGAGCTGGAAGCGGCCGTGGTCGAGCAGGGTGAGCGGCGTGGTGGCGGGTTCGGGCGCGGGCGGCGAGGGCAGGCGCGGGGCGCAGGAGGTCAGGCTGAGGGCCAGCAGCAGGAACAGCAAACGGCGCATGGCGCGTCTTCCTTGAGCAAAAGCGCGGGATCTTACAGCACTCTGCGAGGGCAGGCTTGCCTTGTGGGAACGGGCCTGTGTGGCGCTTGGGCTTGCCATGCGATGGCGCTGGGAGTGCCGCTCACGATCTTATCGCGGGGCAAGCCCGCTCCCACGAGTCGTTTATTGTTTCGGGAGGGTGCGGTGCGAACGGCCAACGCCATCTGGCTGTCAGGCCGGGCTGTCGATGCAGACGCGGTTGCGCCCCTTCTGTTTGGCCCGATACAACGCCCTGTCGGCATTGCTCAGTGCGTCGCTGGGCTCGCTGCCGTCGCCGGGGCTCCAGCTGGCTACGCCCAGTGAGATGGTGACGCCGCCAACAGGCGCGACAGGTGCGTGCTCGACGCTCAGGCGCAGGTGACCGGCGATGGCGGTTGCCACCTCCAGGCTCGCTCCCGGTAGCATCATCAGGAACTCTTCGCCGCCGGTGCGGCATAGCAGGTCACCCTCGCGACAGGTCCCACGCATCAGGCCTGCCAACTGTTGCAGGACCTGGTCGCCGATATCGTGGCCGTGGCTGTCGTTGATCCGCTTGAAGTGGTCGATGTCCAACACCACCACGGCAAAACCGCGCTTTTCGGCCTGCAGCAGGCGCAGTGCCTGTTGCAGGCCACGACGATTGACCAGCCCGGTCAGCGGGTCGGTCTGGGCATCACGATTGAGTCGGCCGATACGTTCCTGCAGCAGGTTGACGCCGAACAGCAGTGCGCGCTTGAGCTCGGCGGCCTCGGCATACCAGGCGCGGACCTGGTGGATACGTTCGCTGGTCTGCTGCTGGCCCATGCCCCGGGCGACGCTGGTCAGCTGTCGCAGCGGGTGGGCGATGACCTGTGTCAGCCAGTACAACAGCAGGCAGCCGAGCAGGGCCAACGGCGCGGAAATCGCCACCACATTGAGGACCAGCTGGCGCAGCGGAGCTACGGTCTGGCGCAACGGTTGCTGGGCGACGATGGTCCAGCCGGCGCTCGGCACCGTGGCGAAACCGGCGAGCATCTCGACGCCCTGGCTGTTGACCAGGCGCCGGGTGCCATGGTCGAGGTTCGGCAGGTCGTCCAGCAGTGCGTTGTCGCCGACCAGGGTGCCGACGCGTTTGCTGTCTGGGTGAAACAGCAGTCGGCGGTTGCGATCGACCACATAGAGGTAAGAGCCGTTCTGGTAGAAGTGCGTGCCCAGCAGGCTGTTGAGTAGGTTGCGCTCGCGCAGGTAGAGGCTGCCGCCGATGTAGCCGTGGTAGTTGCCGTTGGCGTCGAAGATCGGTTGTGAGAGCACCACCAGCAGGTTGTCGGCCGCCGACAGGAAAGGCGTGGAGATCAGCGTGTGGCGTGTGCGCAGTGCTTCCAGGGCGCCGGGTGAGGACGCCTGGGTCCCGGCCAGGTGCTGCAGCGGGGCGGGCGAGAGTGCGCGCAAGGTCCCCTTGGCGTCGATCCGCAAGGTGGAGTTGAACAGGTTGCCCTGCTGCTGCAAGCGGTCGATCTCAGCTTGCACCAGGCTGTCGTCGTCCGGGTGCAGGCCAGATTGCCTGGCGCTGTAGGCCAGTTGCTGCAGGGCGTTGCCCAGGGTGGTCTCGGTCACGGCGGCCAGCTTGGCGGCATAGGCCCGGTTGGCTTCCAGGGCGCTGTCTATCAGCAGTTGCCGTTGTACCCGGTAACTGGCGAAGTAGCTGGCCAGCAGCATGACCAGGGCCGTGGTGGCGCAAAGGGCGAGTATGAGGGTGCGCAGGTCGGGGCGCGGTCCGTGCGGGGTGAAATATCGCAATCCTTGGCCTCGTCGGATACAGCGGAAAACGCACCTTACGCGCTTGGCGCAAGGTGGACCATGCTTGAGCGCAATTGCAGGGTTGGAGCACAAGGGGGGCTCCGGTTTCCCACGGAACTCGCGGAATTATCCTTCCTTGTTATCCATGTTCAGGGCGCAGTCTGCTCCAGCGCCCGCAGGTCATCCTCGACCTGTTGCATGCGCTCCTGCACCAGTGCCTGGACCTTGGCGTCACTGGCGCTTTCGCGCATCAGCGTGGTGAGCTTCTCGCTCAGGCGCTTGCCTTCCTGACTCTGGCCCAGTTCCCTGGCCTTGGCCGGATCGCGGGTGGCCTGAGTGATGAGGTCGAACTCGGCATCGCTGAAGTGCTCCTCGCTGTACAACCTGAACAGGTCCTGGCGCTGGTCGTCGACGGTCAGGTGCTTGCGCAGCACGTCCTTGATCTTGTCCTCGGGCACCTGCGCATGGGTCATGGCCAAGAGCCCGGCCATGCGCTCGATGTTGTGGTCGTAGGCTTCCTGCAGGGGCAGGTTGGCGAGGATCTTTTCCTCGCGGCTGGGTTTCTGGTCGCAGGCGGCGAGGGCGCCGAGCAGCAACACGGGGAGCAGTAGACGAGGCAGGCGGGGCATGGCGGGGCCTTGGGCACGGTAAGGCCTGGAAGTGTACTGCAAACCCGTGGCGGAGGAATCAGCGTTGCAGTGGATTGCGCAGGCGCACCCATAGGATCGCCGGCAGGGCCATCAGCAGCCATTTCAGGTAGCGGTTCACTTCGTAGTGTTCGCAGGCGACGCCGATGAGGGTGCAGACCACCACCACGGCCACGAACTGGATCATTCTTTCCATCAGCAGGTTTCCATCATTGCAGGGGCCGGAAGGGCCGCGGGGCGCACTGTAGCAGGTGGCGCAGGCAGTGCAGGTCGGTGCCACACGGCGTAACACTTTTGCGCCGCCGTCGGGCGCCAGGTTGGCTATTGTGCGGCAATCCCGGCAGCCAAGGAAGGTAACCCCATGACCCTCTACAAAGGTGGCTGCCTGTGCGGCCGTATCCGTTTCGCCGCCAGCGGCGAGCCGCGTTTTCCGCATACCTGCTCGTGCGGGCAGTGCCAGCGACATTCCGGCAGCCTGACCCTGTGCTGGGTGGAGTTCGACAAGGCGGCGGTCGCCTGGACCGGGGAGGGTGGCTTGCCTGCGCTGTATCGCTCGTCCGAGGGCTCCTGCCGTGCGTTCTGTGCCACCTGCGGCAGTTCCCTCGGGGCCATTGACGATGCGCCGACGGTGGCCTTGCTGCTGGGCTGCTTCGATGCCAAGGGTGACCAGGCCCTGCGGCCGAGTTCGCATTCGTTTCGGGCTTGTCGGCCGCGTTGGTGGAAGGTTGGGTGATGGTTGGGGATTGGGGGGAGGCTGACAGGTGTTCGGCGAGGGCCTTGCAGCGCCTGTGAGATCGAGCGCCGCCCGCGCGGCGCATCGCGGATGAATCCGCTCCTACATTTGTTGCAACGTGCCGAACCTGTCAGGCCATGGTTGCCCGCCTTGGTGCATGGCTTGAGACCGGTGAGGCGGCATGGTGGAAGGTTGGATAAGGGGTATCATGCCCCCCACTTTTCCATGCCGTTCAAGGACGACCCGCATGCTGCAGCGTAACAAGATGGTGCCCGAACTGATTGTCAGCGACCTTGATCGCAGCCTGGATTTCTGGGTTTCGCTGCTGGGGTTCGAGATTGCCTATCAGCGCCCCGAACAGCGCTTCGCCTACCTCGACCTGCAGGGCGCGCAGGTCATGCTCGAGGAGTTCGACGCCGAGGATCACTGGCTTACCGGGGCCCTGGAAAAACCCTTGGGGCGCGGGATCAACCTGCAGATCGACGTCGGGGCGGTCGCGCCGCTGGTCGAGCGGCTCGAGCGCCATCGCTGGCCGCTGTTCCAGCCGTGCGAGGACGTCTGGTATCGCGCCGATGCGGTCGAGGTGGGGCTGCGTCAGTTTCTGGTCCAGGACCCGGATGGTTATCTGCTGAGGCTGGCGCAACGCATGGGCGAGCGTCCGGCACAGTCGAATCTGCGGTAGAGCCCGCGTCCTGCTCATTTGCGCTGTCGCGCAGGGAGCAGCGCTATCAGACCAACGTGGGAGCGGGCTTGCCCCGCGATCACCGGCGTCGCCGGTGCCATGCAGTTGCAAAACACTAGCGAATACCTGTGGGAGCCGGTTTGCCGGCGATGCTCTACCGTATCAGGCCCCATGCAGATCCCAGGGAGCTGTGAGAAAAATCCAATCACCAAACCTCGAAGCAATCACTTCAAAGCGTCTGGCGACAGACCTGCCAGCCAGACACGTATCCCACTGCTAGCTGAAATCCTCTCGTCTGATCGGTTTTTCCCGTCGCCCTGGCCGATCAGGCGCAGGTGGATTGCTCGGCAGCAGCACCAGCCCATCCAGCACTTTGTTCAGCAAGGCTTCGACCATCTCCAGCGACAATTGCGATCCCCCCAGCAAGCGCCGGGCATCGCCCTGCACGTCTTCACGGGCGAGGGTGGTGGCCTGGTAGGCCTGTTGCACGAGTTGAATGGCGTGGACCAGCGCATCCTCGGCGAAGACACCGGGACGGACAGTGAAGAGCGGGGCGTGATGGTTGTTGCAGGTGCCGAAGGTGTAGTGGGCGCAGCAGGGTGGGTCGGGTATTCCCTTGGTCATGGCGGAACTCCTTTTGCGGTGGAGCTGCCAACCATCGCCGCGAAACGATTAGGGTGGCAGCTGTACGCGGGTTCGCGGACCGAGGCAAAAGGAACCCGGCAGACCCGAAGGTCTCCCACGCACAGCCGCCATTGCACAAAACGCGGGCACAAAAAAAGCGCCTGCGATTGTGGTGGAGGGGCGCTGAGCGCCTTTTGCATTGCGGGCCGCGACGCCCGGTCGCTGGATTGACAGCGGCATCCTCCATATTACTTGGGTGAACAAGATGGTTCAAGGTTTTGTTAACGCCTGTAGAGAAAACACCTCTCAGATATGGCGTAAAAATCAGCATGATGGCACACTGCTATTTTCGTCATTGAGAATGAACAGCCAAGCCTGCCGATGTAGTAGTTGTATTGGGTGTTTGTGATCTACTAGCTAGGGTTGAACTAAGAATGAAACTTGAGTCTAAAGACCCCATAATCAGAACGATTATTTCTCAGGTGGAAGAGAGCGAGATAGATTTAGAGCCGGACTTTCAGCGTGGTGAGGTCTGGAATGTTCAAAAAAAACAGATGCTAATTGATACTATATTACGCAATTGGCAAATGCCGCCGGTCTTTGTGGTTTCGAGTGGGGATGAACTGCAGAAGGCGGTTCTTGACGGTCATCAGCGTCTGACTTCTGTAATGGATTTTTATAATAATAAGTTTAGAATAGATGGCGAGATTCAACCGGCTAATGATGAAATAGAAGGGCTTCATGGATTGCTTTATAGAGACCTTCCTGAGCAGGTTAAAAAGAGATTTCAGAATTATTCGATTCGAATGTTTGATATAACAGATTATAATGAGTCGGAGCCATTTGAACTGTTTTTCAGGCTAAATCAAAGTGTGAAGCTCACTTCTGCGGAAAGAAGAAATACATTCTATGGTCGAGTGAGGGAGCAGGTAAAGAAACTTGTTCATTACATGGAAGGTTTGGGGTATGGTCGAGATACTATTGGCTTTTCAAATACACGGCTGTCATATCATGATGTAATAGTGCGTGTTCTGCTCGCATTAGAGGCAAAGTCATTGATGAGGAAAATGACTGACGCTGAAATCACCGATCGTTACAGGTCGCATGTTGCGTTTGATTCCACTCTTGAATCACGTCTGGGGCGCTCGCTAGAGCTTCTGATGGGCGCTATCGAAAATGTGGGGAAATTTAAGTTTAGCAAGCCATCCCTGTTTTCAGTTTTAGAATTCCTATCGGAAATGTCAAGCTCGCTTGAGCTTGAACAGGTGGAGATATTCTTGCTTAGCTATAAAGATGCAATGTGGCTAAGAGATCAAATCATGAGTACTTCCTCGGTTCTTGATACTTGGCTTGTTAAAGAGTATTCCTACAGGCTTAGTACAAGTGTTAATGACTCGAAGTCTTTAATAGTTAGGAGGTTCTTCTTATACTATGTTGCTTTCAAAGCTCGTATTTTAAATGACTCTGATTTTGGCCGTGTCGATGACACCGTCGCCGAGCTGTCTTTGAGGCTGAAGGAACTGCAGACAGAAGAGGCCTATGAAATACTTGTGCTCCATGGATGGGGGGAGATAGTATGAAGGCAGCTGCTCTTTCGGATCTTCGAAGGAAGATAAAATTTACTAGGCCCCAAAAAGGTGTTACTCAAATTTCCTCGCCTAGTGATCAGGTTTTTGATCTTGCGCTGATTAATACATTCTGCGGGTTAAATGGAGCAGGGAAGACTCGGCTCCTTAAGCGCTTCGCGCTTGAGGAAGAATCGCATTCTTCTGCTGATATGGTTATTGCTAGGTCTGATAGCTTTCCGATTTATCTAAGTCCTGCGGAAATGGTATCGAATAGTATAAGGAAAACGGTTCAGCTCAAAGCTCAGGGCGGGTTTGAAGAGCTTGTCCAGGCTTATGAGTCTTTTGATTTTAACTCGGTGCTACTCGATCGTGTAAACTATCTCATACACTCTGACTATGATCGAGTGTCGGTGTTTACAATTGAATCGATAGAGGGGCAGTATGCGGAGGAAGCTAGCAGTTTTCAGTATTGCATTGCTGAAAGAAAGGGAGCAGTACGAGATACATTGTCCCTATCTCATGGGGAGATTTATGCCATACTGTTAGTGTGGATGATGGAGGCCGTAGAGGGATTTAATGTCGTTCTCCTTGATGAGCCTGAGACTTTTTTGAGTCCATTGGCACAGACGAGGCTTTCACATGTGCTTATGGATTGTGCAGCAGGTTCGCGACATCGGACGATCCAGTTTCTGGCAGCAACACATTCGCCGTATATACTTGATGCAATTGGTTATGAATATTCGTTCTGTGTAAGCAAGATTGCTAATGATCTGGTCGTTGAGCGAGGTGATAGATCAATTTTGAACTATATTGGTATTGCGCCAAGATGGGCTAAAATACTTCTTGTTGAGGATGCCAAGGCTAAGTTTGTTTTGGAGTCAATTTTGGAAGAGATGGCCCCAGGTTGGCGCCATGACTTTCTCGTGTTTTCTTGCGAAAATGGAGAGTCTGACTTGGGGGAGGTACACGCCAGGGTAAGTGGTATAGATGAAAATAAAATATGGTTGGTTTATGATGCAGATGTGGTGAAAAAAGGAAAGGTTTTTAGTGAGGTTGAAAAGGCTTATTCTTTTCTTCTGCCTGGGGAAGACTCCCCTGAAGAGGAGTTGATCACCGCTGTTAATAACAATATTTCTGAGTTTTTGGGCTGCTTCCCTGCGTCTAATCGAATCAAAATCTCCAGGGCGTTAGAAGCGGTAAGGGGTTTGGATCATCATGATTACTTTGTAGAGTTGGCTAGGAAGGCTGGACTTAAAGAGTACAATGTCCTTGTTGGGGCTTTCCAAGTATGGTTTGGGGTAAATGCTCAGGCGTGTGAATCGTTGGTTACTCGTTTGACTGCTTGACCTGGTAGCGTGTGTCTGGCAGGTTCGACTGTTCATGAGTTCAATCTCTTTCAAGGCTGTAGGGGCGTGAACTGGTTATTAAAGGCGCTCACTCTGCTTGCTCTCTACATTTAACCTGTCGGCGTTGCCTTGGTGCTAATATACTGCTCAGGGCAACTGGCAGGTTGGTCAAAGTTGCCATACAACAAGACACAGAAACATTTGAGCAGCCTCTAACTCAATAAGTACGAAACCGCAGCACCCGCGCCCCATCATACGGATCGACCAGGTAATGAGCCTGAACCCCAAACGTCCCCAGTAACCGCTCCGGCGTCAGCACCATTTCAGGCTTCCCCAAGGCCACCAACCGCCCTTGGTCCAGCACAGCCAACCGATCACAGGTCAACGCCTGGTTGAGATCATGCAAGGCCACCAGGGTAGTCACCGGCAGCGCTTGAACCTGCCGCAACAGGCTCAGCTGATGCTGGATATCAAGGTGATTGGTCGGCTCGTCCAGCAGCAGCACCTGCGGCCGCTGGGCCAGGGCCCGGGCGATGTGCACGCGCTGGCGTTCGCCGCCGGACAGCTCGCCCCACAGGCGCCGACGCAGGTGGCCGGCGTCGGCGTCGGCCAGGGCCTGCTCGACGATGGCACGGTCGTCCGCGCCGAACGGCGCCAGGGCCGACAGCCACGGCGTGCGGCCGAGGGCCACGGCGTCATACACACTGATGGCGTCCAGGGTGTCGGCCTGCTGTTCGACCAGCGCCAGGCTTTGCGCAACCCGGCGACGCGGCATGCGCTCCAGCGCCTCGCCCAGCAAACGCACGCTGCCACTGCTGGGCGTGCGCAGGCCGGCGAGCAGCTTGAGCAGGGTGGACTTGCCCGAGCCGTTGGGGCCGACCACGCCGAGGGTTTCGCCGGGCATCACGCTCAGGTCGATGTCTTGCAGCACTTCGCGGTCGCCCAGGCGCAGGCTTAGGCCCTTGCAGGCGAGCGGGGCGTTGGCGAGGGCGGTCATCACGGTCATGGACGCCCCCGGCGGCTGACCAGGATCAACGCGAACACCGGCGCGCCGATCAAGGCGGTGACCACGCCCACCGGGATCACCTGGCCGGCGATCAGGGTGCGCGAGAGGATGTCGGCGACGATCAGGAACAACGCGCCGCCCAGGGCGCTGGCCGGCAGCAGACGGCTGTGCCCGGGGCCGAGCAGCAGGCGCAGGGCATGGGGGATGACCAGGCCGACGAAGCCGATGGCGCCGACGATCGAGACCATCACCGCGGTCACCAGCGCCGTGCAGCTGATCAGCAACAGTTGCGTGCGTCGCACCGGCACGCCCAGCGAGGCCGCCGAGTCGGCGCCGAAGGTGAAGGCGTCCAGCGCCCGGCGGTGCCACAGGCACACCGCCAGCCCGACCAGGGCCACCGGCAGCGCCAGCCACACCGCCGGCCAGCGCACGCCGCTGAGATTGCCCAGCAGCCAGAACAGGATGCCCCGGGCCTGTTCGGCGGTGGCCGACTTGGTGATGAGAAAGGCCGTCAGCGCGTTGAACAGTTGCGAGCCGGCGATGCCGGCGAGGATCACCTGGGCGTTGTCGTGTCGGCTGCCGCTGGCCCGCGACAACACCAGCACCAGGGCGAAGGCGGCCAGCGCGCCGATGAAGGCGCCGGCCGACAGCGACAGCACCGCACCACCTAGGCCGAACAGCCCCACCGCCACGGCGCCGGTCGAGGCGCCCGCCGACAGGCCCAGCAGGTACGGCTCGGCCAGCGGATTGCGCAGCAGCGCCTGGAGGATCACCCCGCAGGTCGCCAGCCCCGCGCCGCAGGCGGCGGCCACCAGGGTGCGCGGCAGGCGGTAGTTCCAGACGATGCCGGCGTCGATCGGGTCGAGGGCATGACCGGCCTGCCACAGCTGGTTGGCCAGTACCTGCCAGACCACCTCGGCGCTGATCCGCGTCTCGCCGATGGCGATCCCGGCGAGCATGGCCAGGCACAGGGCGAGCAGCGCGAACGCGCTGATGGGCAGCAAACGGTTCATGGTTGTGGCGCTTTACCGCTGGCAAAGGCGCTGGACAGCACCTCCAGGCCACGGAACAGGCGGATGCCAGCCTGCATGGCGTCGGCGTCGAGGACGATGATCCGGCCTTGCCTGACCGCGTCCATGTTGCGGGTCACCGGGTCGCTGCGCAGGAACTCGAGCTTTTTCCGGTAGTCGTCGGCGGGGTAGCGGCGGCGGTCCATGCGCGCGACGATCAGCCAGGTGGGATTGGCCCTGGCCAGGGTCTCCCAGCCCACCGCCGGCCATTCTTCGCTGGACTCCACCACGTTGCGCACGCCAAGGGTCTGCAACATGAAGTCGGCCACGCCCTGGCGACCGGCGACGTAAGGGTCGACCTTGAGGTCGGCGCTGGAGAACCAGAACAGCGCGCTGGTGTGGCTCAGGTCCTGGCCGGCCAGGCGTTGCCGGGCCTGGTCCAGCTGGTCCTTGAGCTCGGCATTGAGGCGTTCGCCACGATCCTGCACGTCGAAGATCTCGGCCAGCTGGCTGACGCTCTTGTAGATGGTGTCGATCCTGAACGGCTGCAGGCGGGTCCCGTCGGCGCCCACCAGGTTGTCCTTGCCTTCGCAATCCGAGGGCAGCAGGTAGGTGGGAATGCCCAGTTCCGTGAACTGTTCGCGGGTGCCGACCGCGCCCTGGGGGCCGACCATCCATTCAAACTGCGCCGTCACCAGCTGCGGGCGCTTGCCGACCACCGCCTCGAAGCCCGGTTCGTTGTCGGCCAGGCGCTCGACCTTGTCGTTCTGCGCCTTGAACTCGGGCAGCACGTTGTTGAACCACAGCGAGGTGCCCGCCAGCCGCTCGCCCAGGCCCAGGGCATAGAGCAGCTCGGTGCCGGCCTGGCCGATGGTCACCGCGCGCTGCGGGGCCTGGGCGAAGGTCTGCGGCAGGCCGCAGTTGTCGACGGTCAGCGGGTAGCGGGTGGCGTCGGCGTGGGCCAGGCCCGCCAGTGACAGGCCGGCGAGCAGGGTGGCGAAGCGGTGCGGCATGGTGGGGCGATCTCCTGTCGGGTGGTGCACGGAATGGCCCACGGACAGGCATCGCCAGGCGTCGTGCGGCAAGCGCGCGGCCAGGGGCGGATGACCATCCCGGACACCCCGCCGGTTGGTGAATGCGTGCCGGCAGGTCTCCTGACTGGTGCGTCCTGGCCGGCGCCGGCCTTCCCGGGTCGGCAGACCCAGTGGCATCGGTGGCGCAGGCTCGGCACCTACAGTTGCGGGGGCAGTTCCCTTTGGCCCGCCCTCGGCGCGCCCGGGATTCCCTTTTGATTCCGTGTGGAAACCGGCGGGCGGCATGGTAGACCATCGGGCCATCGGCTGAAAACGCTTTTACAGGTACTTGAGCCAGGCGATGTCGCGCCGCCGCGCCTTGAGCCGGGCGAAGCCGCGCACCGGCAGGTACAGGGCGATCGCCAGCAGTACCGCGACCAGCCACACCGCGCCGATGCCGTCGAAGCCGAAATGGCTGCCCTGGTTCAGGCCGAACAGCGCCACGCAGGCCACATACAGCAGCTTGAGCACATACAGGTGCAGCAGGTAGAAGAACATCGGCGCGGCGCCGAACACTGCCAGCGGGCCGATCCAGCGAGCCTCGCCGGCCCGCTCGAAACCGCGCAGCAGCAACAGGCCGACGCCCAGGGTCAATGCCAGGAACAGCAGCGACGGCGGGTACTTGGTGATGTTGAAGAAGCTCATCAGCGTTTGCCCGACGCTGGCGTAGAAGGTCCACGGCGCCTCGCCGTAGCCGTTGAGCAGGCGCAGCACGACAAAGCCGAGCAGCAGCATCACGCCGCCCAGCAGCAGGCGGCGCTGCCGCTCGCCGGCATCGCTGCCCCGGCCGAACCAGGGGCCGAGCCCATAGCCCAGGGCGATCACCCCGACCCACGGCAGCACCGGGTAGGAGGTGCGCAGGCGCAGGCTGTCGGACAGCTCCAGCCAGCTGCGCTCGTGCAGGATCGCCCAGGGCACATGCAGCGCCGAGTGCGGCGCGAAGTGCAGGCCATCGAGCAGGTTGTGGCCGACGACGATCAGCGCGCCCAGGGCCAGTAGCAGCGGGCGTGGCAGCCATACCAGCAGTGACAGGGCGATCATGCTCAGGCCGATGGCCCAGATCACCTGCAGGTAGATCACGCTTGGCGGCAACTGGAAGGTCCAGGCGAAGTTGACCAGGCTGAGCTCCAGCAGCACCAGGAACAGGCCGCGCTTGAACAGGAACGCCGCTACATCGCCCCGGCCCTGGTGCTTTTCGCCATAGAGCCAGGCCGACAACCCGGTGAGCAGCACGAACACCGGCGCGCACAGGTGCGCCAGGGTGCGGCTGACGAACAGGCTGGGGTCGGTGGCGTCGATCGCGTCGATGGTCATCGGGTCGCTGACCTGGCGGTGCAGGAAGAAGGTTTCGCGCACGTGGTCCAGCAGCATGAACAGGATCACCAGGCCGCGCAGGGCGTCGATGCTGTGCAGGCGTTGGCTGGGGAGGGCAGTCGGGAGGCTGGTCATCGAGGCGGGTCGCAGGCAGGAATAACATTCAAATGAAATGTTATTTTATTTCATTTGCTTGTGTCTGGATACAGCCATGCGCTGGCACTCCACTTGAATCAGCCCTGAATCAGCGGCCCCAGCCGCTCGGCCAGGGCCTGGACCGTCGCGCTGACCTTGGGCAGATGCCCGCGGTTGCGGCGCCAGGCCAGGTTGATCGGCAACCCCTCCATCGCGTACTCCGGCAGCACCTGCTGCAAGGTCCCGGCGTCGAGCTGGCGCTGCACCAGCCAGGTCGGCAGTTGGGCGATGCCGTGCCCGGCGCTGATGGCCAGGGCCTGCCCCTCGGCATCGCCGATGGCCAGGCGGCCCGGCATCGGCCGCAGCTGCGCCAGGCCCGGACGGGTGCCGGCGAAATGCAGGGCTGGTGTGCTGCCGTCGGCGCAGGCGTAGAGCACGCAGCCCTGGGCCTGCAACTGTTGCAGGTCGCGGGGCGTGCCGTGGCGGGCGAGGTAGGCGGGGGCGGCACAGAACACCAGGCGCTGGCTGCCCAGGTAGCGGTGCTCGATGCCCGGCTGCCAAGTCTGTGGTCCACCGATGCGCACGACGATGTCAATGCCGTCCTCGGCGAGGTCGACGAAGCGGTCGGAGAGGGTGATGTGCGGTTGCAGACGCGGATGCAGCGCGGCGAAGTCGAGCACGGCGGGCAGCCCGTGCAGGCGGCCGAAAGTGGCCGGCAGGTCGATGCGCAGCTTGCCGCAGGGGGTCTTGTGCTCGTCGTTGAGGGCCAGTTCGGCCTCTTCGATTTCCGCCAGCACGCGGGTGCAGGTGCGGTAGTAGTCGGCGCCGCTGTCGGTCAGGGCCAGGCGTCGGGTGGTGCGCTCGAACAGGCGCACCTGCAGGCGTTTCTCCAGGCGGGCCACGCCCTTGCTCACGGCGGAGCTGGTGAGGTTCATGCGCTCGGCGGCGGCGATGAAGCTGCCGGCGTTGGCCACGCTGACGAAGAAGTCGATGTCTTTCAGGCGTTCCGAGGCGGACATGGCGGGGGCTCGCGATTACTGAATATGGTTCACTTGATAAGGGAATATCTACCAGTAATCGGAACAAGATTCCAGATTAAGCTGGCCTGCCATTCATCGAGGATTGCAGTAGATGTCCACCTCCAGCTTGACCCATGCCACCTTGACGCGGCCGGCACCGCGCGTGGGGCTGTCGATCGGCCTGTTCGCCGTCGGCGGCTTCGCGGTGCTGACCACCGAGTTCCTGATTCTTGGCCTGCTGCCTGCGCTGGCCCGCGACCTTGGACTGTCGGTCGCGGGCGCGGGCCAGTTGGTCACCCTGTTCGCGGTGACCGTGATGCTGTTCGGGCCACCGCTCACCGCCTGGCTGTCGGCCCTGCCACGCAAGGGGCTGTTCATCGCCATCCTGCTGCTGTTCGCCGCTTCCAATGCGCTGTCGGCGCTGGCGCCGAACGTCTGGGTACTGGCCCTGGCGCGGTTCCTCGCCGCACTTGCCCTGCCGGTGTACTGGGGCACCGCCAGCGAAAGCGCCGGGCAACTGGCCGGCCAGGGGCGCGAGGGCTGGGCGGTGGCGCGGGTCTACCTGGGGATCACCGCGGCATTCGTCTTCGGTATCCCGCTGGGCACCCTGGCCGCCGGGCTGGTCGGCTGGCGCGGCAGCTTCTGGTTGCTCGCCGGGCTGTGCCTGTTGGTGGCGCTGCTGATGTGGGCCTGGCTGCCGCCTCTGCCGAAGGTTCCGGCCCGCGTCGCAGGGGAGCGGCAGACGGTGATTCTCAAGGACCGTCGTTTTATCGCCCATGTGCTGCTTTCGGCGCTGGTGTTCACCGCCATGTTCACTGCCTACACCTACCTGGCCGAGATCCTCGAGCAGCTCGCCGCCGTGCCGGCCAACGCGGTCGGTTGGTGGCTGATGGGCTTTGGCCTGGTGGGCATGCTCGGCAACGCCCTGGCCGGACGGATCGTCGATCGCAGCCCGCTGCGGGCCACGCTGCTGCTGTTGGCGATGCTGGCCTTGGGCATGGGCCTGGTCACCCCGGTGATCGGCAACCCGCTGCTGCTGGTGGGCGCCCTGGCCCTGTGGGGCATCGCCTACACGGCGCTGTTCCCGGTGTGCCAGGTGCGGGTGATGCGCGCCGGCGCCAAGGCCCAGGCCCTGGCCGGGACCCTCAACGTGTCGGCGGCCAACGCGGGTATCGCCGCCGGTGCCGCGCTGGGGGGCGCGGCGATCCAGGGGCTTGGTCTGGCTGCGTTGGGGTATGTGGCCTGTGGGTTTGCGGTGCTGGCGTGGGTGGCCACGTTGGTACTGCAACGGAGCGAGTGAGGCTTGTTCCACTCTCCAGCCAATGCGCGTTTATGCCTTGGCTGGGACGGCTGCCGGGTTTGGGATGCCAGCAGGGCGACTTGTTGCAATCCTGCCGTTCCTTATTCGATCAGCCAGGCAGGATCGCCTTCAATCAGGACTCCGCCATGGCTGGTCTTGTCTCCCTGGCGCGCCGCAGGGCTGCCCTCAATGAGCGTATACGCGGCACCGATCTCGATGATTGCACCGTAACTGAGCTCATCCCCTATGCGTACGATTGCACGACCATTCACTACGGCACTGCCCGCGCCGCTGATGACGGTGCCTTCCCCGTGAAAAGGGCAAAGGTGGCGATGGTCGACTCGGGCGGTGACCAACGAGTCAGTTCACCCTCATTTGCGCTTCCTTTTACTTGGCTGGACAGGGGCTTGCTCGAAGGCCTCCGGTGGATGAGGTGCTGCCCGGACATTGAAGAGTCGGCAGACGCCATACCAGCAGAGGGCGAGGCCGAAGTTGTAAGGGAACAACACGGCCCAGAACGGCAGTTGCCAGTTTTTCTTGCCCTGCATTTCTCCGGGCTCGCCGGTTCGCCAGGGGGCGTAGTGGCGCCAGGCTTCTGCCGGGGTCAGGCAGATGGCATGAAGCGGTCGGTGCCACCAGTTGGGTTCGCCGGGAGGAGGGAGTTTGGCTGGGCCGTGGTTCATGAAGTGGCGAAGGTATTCCCAGACTTCGGCGACGTGTTTGATGCCGGGTTCGGTGGGTTCGTTGCTGTCGACCCATAAGCAATCTTTTTGGTGCAGGCTGCCATCCTCCCGAGGTGGGGCGAAGGCGAGTGCATAACTGGTGCTGAAGGATGAGCCGCCGAATTCAGTGCGTTGGAATACGCCTCCGTATAAGTTTTTCCAATTAAAGGTTATAAGTTTTTTGCCGCGCTGATAGTAAATTACCTTGGTTGAGCAGTTGAAGTAAAATCCAGAGAGGTTTCTTATAAAATAGATTCGGTAAAGCAGGAGGGGGAGAAAAATTAAGGGTGCAAGTGTCATCATGGCTATGAAAGCAAGATCGAGGGTGTCGAAGTTTAATATTTTGATTGATAGAAAATTTGGGTAAATACCAGTCATTACCCCGATGATTAATGCGGTATACAGTTTTCCCATAAATACGGAGTCTGTTACCCAGGGGTTTCGTAGGCATAATGTATCTCCAGAGAGACTTGCTAATTGTCCAGTAATGGCGGGTTTGTATCCGGAGCTCGAATTTATATTGAGTGCCCAAATAACTGACATGGTTAGCGCTCGAGACGAAAAATTGAATTAACCTCATTTCCTTCATTCAAGCCTTGATTTGAGCTATAGGCTAAATGCAGTGAGGCATGGGTTTGGTTGTTGATCGTGTTTTTAAAGTTAAGAATTAAGCCGGCGCCTATAACGTAGCAAACAGCAGCAAGTGGAAAGACGACCATTTCACCGTCTTCACGAAGGCTGCTCAAGCTACCTGACCATTCGCTTGTGCCTACGATGAAACCCGGTAGGAATACTGTGAATTCCACGGTGGGTTGTGGGGTGGTGACTTCGTTATGGGTGATAGCAGCCCAGTTTGCTGGCGCCCAATAATTATTTTCATGCCAACCACTGTCGACCCCGGTTATACCAAAGGATTGCGCCTCTTCTGCAGATATTAACCTTGGTCCGTAATGCACATCGTGCCAAGCTTTGAGTTCTTCTTGGATTGAAGGAAATGTTGGGAGTCTTTTTTCATGATCCAGAACGATTTCGGCATGCACCTCGCCATCGTTTTTACGATTGCCGAAAATGCTCCGTGCTGCCCAGAACTCAATAGGGGAGTGCAGGTGCGCATGTGCCTGGGCGTGAAGGTATAAGCCTCCGGCAATAATCGCTATTCCTAGAAGCACTAGCCCAGCTGCGGCCCACCCGGCAAAGGGCACTACTGATGTAGCTCCCGCAACTGCGAGTCCCGCCTCAAGGGCGACCACAGAACCAGCGGCCATGGTCAGTCCACCGCTAGCTGTATAGACAGTGGCAGTTAAATTACCGTTGTTGTACTGACGAAACGCTTTTAAGCCGTCTGATACTAACCCAAAGCCAATTGCAGGGTAGCCTGCTAAACGAGCAAACAGATTACTCCCCAAAAACTTGATCACGCCGTTACCAAACGCCATCCCCGGCGCCGTCGAACTCAATCTCAGCATCACCGCCTTCTGCGTTGCGCGTACGCTAACCAATGTCGCCGCGGCTGCACCAATTACACCGAAAATAGATGCCGCAAACCCCAAGGTGTATTCCGGCGCATTGCTTTTCTGCAGGCTGTTGTAAGCCGTCTTCAGCGAGATCACGTTGAACCACAGCATTCCGGCGTTCAGACCACCGCCTCCGCCCGACGTAAGCAACCCGAGCAAGTTGGGTTTAACCCGCGCAGTGGTGGTCAGCTCAACCGCCACCGTCCGATTGCCCGAAATACGCAGCTGCTTCATTTCCTCAACCTGCGCCATGCCGCTCTTCAAGTACCGCTCCACCTCCTGGCTGAACGGGTTTCCACGGATGGTCTGGTCGGTGATCTGGTAACGCGCCGCCAACAGCCCCAGCGCTTTCTCGGCATTGGCCTCACGCGCCGCCAGCAGTACTTGCTGACGCAGGGTATGGCTGGCATCCCAGCGGGTCTGGCCACGCAGGCGTTTGAGCACCACGGCGTTGACGGACTGGGCCGTGAGATCGGTGATGTCGGCAATGGCCGGGAAACGCCCGGCCAGCCCTTCGATGACATTGTCGCTGCCCCCCAGCACACTGCCGGCCGCATCGGCTTTGTCCTTGAAGGGGTTGAACGGCGCCAGGGCGGTGTAGAGCGGGCTGTCGTGCTGGTCCAGCCACTGTTCCAGGCGTTTGAAGCGCCGGTCTCGGTCTTCGGTACCGGGTGTCGGCTGGCCCATCGGGTAGATCAGCAGGGCCAGGGCGATTTCCAGGCCACGGGCCGAGATGCGTTCGTTGCGGTCATAGCACGCCAGTGCGGCGGCCAGGCTGTAGGGGTCATCGATATGCGCAGCTTCGGCCGTGGCCAGCCACGCGTCGTGATCATGACTGGCTTGCAGGGCAAGGTTGCGCAGGCCTGCAATGCGCTGTTCCAGCTCATCACGTTCGGCGAGGAACTGCAGGTATTTGTCGGTATCGATGCGCAGCGCCAAGCGCGCACCGTTCGGGGAATAGTCCTCGTGAGTGAGGGCTCGGTAACGTGCCTCGGCCGGAGAGAGAGGGCGCCCTGTGCGGGTGGACTGCAGCCTTGTCTCGACCACTTCGGTAGTGGGCATATCCGCCGGGTACATCGTCTCCAGGGTTTTGTTCAGCAACAGGGCGACCAGGTTGCGATGGTGAAAATCACGGCTCTGCTGGCTGAGGCGTTCTGCATCCAGCTGGTAGCACGCCGGTACGCCTGCCTGCTCTGAGCCTTGCGCGGGCTTGGTGTGTTCCAGTTGCTCGGCGGGCATCAGGTCGTGCAGTTGGTGCTGGTAGGCCGAGACCGACAGGCTCAGGTCCAGGGCCACGCCTTCAGCATCCGCCAGCGCCACCACCACCGGTATTTTCGGCTGGGTGCTGGGATAGTCCCGGGCAATGGCGTTGAGCCTGCCGACGGACAAGGTGGTTGTGGACGCGTGGCTGCTCCAGGTCAGGGACATACGCCGGCTTGCCGGTTTGTAGTCTTCGACCCAGTTTTGCAACGCACTGAGCGGCAGTACATGGGGCTGGGTGGAGGGGGCCTGGTTGCCGGCAATCAGCTTGGCCATGTCCAGTTGGCGCATATGCCGTTTGCGCAGGGCTGCTGAAGCGGTGATGCGGGCAGTCGTGGCGTTGGTCCACAGGTGCGGGCTGTAGCCGATCCACACTTCCTTGGCGGTGTCCGGGCGGGTGTCGGCCCATACCCAGCCCATGCTCTGGTTGGCCAGATAGCGTTCGCGCAAGTGGTAGTCTTCCAGCCCTTGATAGCGCAGCTCCTGGTAATGTCCTTCGCCGTCGTACTCATGAATGACCAGCTTTTCGCCCTGGGGGCCTTTCATGAACACGTAGATGTAGCCTGGGCGCAGCGCGCGCAGGGTGTAGGACGAGTGCTGCAGCGGGGCGAAGCCTTGTTCCAGATTGAAGCCTGCGCCTGCGTAGCGGTACGCCGGGGCATCGCCCGTACGCGGCACGATGGCATAGCGCACCGGCAGGATGGGCACGCGTGGGCTGCAGGCGGGGCCGGAGGTGGCGCTGTTGGCAGAAACGTCGGTCATTTACGCTGCCTTTTGGTTGAGCGTACTGGGGCTTCGTCGAAGGCCTCAGGCGGAGGCGGTGCTGCCCGGACATTGAAGAGTCGGCAGACGCCATACCAGCAGAGGGCGAGGCCGAGGTTGTAGGGGAACAACACGGCCCAGAACGGCAGTTGCCAGTTCTTCTTACCCTGCATTTCTCCGGGCTCGCCGGTTCGCCAGGGGGCGTAGTGGCGCCAGGCTTCTGCCGGGGTCAGGCAGATGGCATGAAGCGGCCGGTGCCACCAGTTGGGTTCGCCGGGAGGAGGGAGTTTGGCTGGGCCGTGGTTCATGAAGTGGCGAAGGTATTCCCAGACTTCGGCGACGTGCTTGATGCCGGGTTCGGCGGGTTCGTTGCTGTCGGTCCAGAGGCAATCTTTTTGATGGAGACTTCCGTCTTTTCGACGGGGTGCGAATGCAAGTGCATAGGAGGTGGTGAAAGATGAACCACCAAACTCTGTGCGCCTGAAAAGACCACCTCCAGTATTGCTCCACTCGAAGACGAATACCTTCTTAAAACGTTGGTAGTAGATTTTTTTTGTTGAGCGGTTGAAGCAAACGCTTGATAAGCCTTTGATGAACCATATTCGGTAAAATAGAAATGGAAGGAAGGTGAAAGGCATAAGCACCATTCCGGTCATTAGTATGGGCTCAAGTAAAAAATCCTTCCAGCTGACGCTAGAAAATAGAAATGGGTAGAAGCCGATCATTAATCCAATAATCATTGCGCAGTAAAGTTTTCCCATGAATACAGAGTCTGTTACCCATGGGTTGCGTAGGCATAAAGAGTTTTTGGATATGTTTAATAGCTGTCCACCAATGGCGGGTTCGTACCCTGAGCATGAGGTTGAGTTAAATAGCCATATGGTTGCCATGATCAGCGCTCGAGACGGAAGTTCGGATCGTGTCCCGGGAAGTGGTGTAACTCATCATGGCCTTGACCACTGAGTTTGCCGTTTAGTTGATCACGGCCGACAGCTTGGCCTGTGGATTATCGCTGACTGCCTCGAAGGCCTCCAACTGCATATACCGCCGTTGCAGGCACCACTCGTCGTTCTGCTCCAGCAGCATCGCGCCTACCAGCCGTGTGATTGCAGGGTCGTTGGGAAAGATGCCCACGACGTCGGTGCGACGTTTGATTTCAGCGTTGAGCCGTTCCAGTGGATTGGTGCTGTGCAACTGCTGACGGTGCGCTTTTGGAAACGCCATGTGCGCCAGCACTTCATCCTCGCAGCCGTCCATGAGCGTCGCGATCTTGGGGTACTTTTCGCGCAACTGATCGGCGACCAGGCGCCACTGCTGATGACATTCGGCACGGCTGTCCTGGGCGAAAACCGTGCGCAGAAGCGCTGCCACCATGGTGCGCTGACCCTTGCCGACATGGGCCATGGCGTTACGCATGAAATGCACGCGGCAGCGCTGCCAGGTCGCGTTGAAGACCTTGGAGACAGCCGCCTTGAGCCCCTCGTGGGCATCGGAGATGACCAACTTCACTCCACGTAAGCCACGCCGCATCAGGCTTCGCAGGAAGTCCGTCCAGAACGGCTCGGCTTCTGATGGGCCAACACGCATGCCCAGGACTTCACGGCCACCATCGGTGTTCACGGCCACAGCGATTATTACGGCGACCGAGACGATGCGCCCGGCCTCCCGCACTTTGACGTAGGTGGCATCTATCCAGAGATAGGGCCAGTCGCCTTCAAGCGGTCGGTCAAGGAAGGCGTGAACGCGCTCATCGATCTCACCAGCCAGCCGTGACACTTGGCTTTTGGAGATGCCGGTCATGCCCATGGCCTTGACCAGCTCGTCCACCGAACGCGTTGAAACGCCCTGAATGTAAGCTTCTTGGATCACCGCTGCCATGGCCTTCTCGGCGGTACGTCGAGGCTCGAGAAAGCCAGGAAAGTAGCTGCCCTGGCGCAGCTTCGGGATCTTCAGGTCAACGTCACCGGCGCGGGTTTGCCAGAGGCGATCACGGTAGCCATTGCGGCTGTTTGTCCGGTCTGGGCTTTTGACATCGAAGCCGGCGCCGCACAGGCCTTCGACATCGAACTCCATCATGCGCTGGGCAACGAACTGGATCATTTGCTTGAGCAGATCAGCGTCTGCCCCTTTCTCAACCAACTCGGTCAATGCGATAGTGGGCTTGGTCATCGTGGTTTCTCTGGTGAAGGTTAAGTCCGCAAACTCAACGTTAGCCAAGAACCACGATGACCATCCTCTTTCGCCCGCAGGGCGCCTTCGGCTGGTTCAGTTACACCACTTCCTGGGACACGATCGAAGTTCGAATGAATCTCAGTGCCTTCGTCCAGCCCTTGACTGGCGCTGTAGGCGAGATGCAGTGAGACGTGGTTTTGGTGGGTCAGCGTGTGCTTGAAATGCAGAATCAAGCCGGCGCCCACAACGTAGGCGGCGGGAGTGATCGGAAATACGTCCATTCCTCCATCGTTACGAAGGCTGCTCGAAATTCCTGACCACTCGCTTGTTCCTATTGCGAAGCCCGGTAAAAGAACTGTGAACTCAGCGCTTGGTTGAGGCGTGACTACTTCGTTATGCGTGATAGCGGTCCAGTTTGGCGGTGCCCAATGGTTGTTATGATGCCACTTGGTGTCCACATTGGTTACACCAAATGATAGGGCCTGCTCGGCTGATATGAGCTTTGGTCCGTAGTGCTCGTTGTGCCAAGCTTTGATTTCTGCGTGCAGTGAGGAGAATCTCGGAAGTTTCTTTTCAAGGTCCAGGATAATTTCAGAACGGGCCTCTCCATCGTTGATGCGATTGCCAAAGATGCTGCGTGCTGCCCAAAGCTCAATCGGCCTGTGAACGCGTTCATGTGCTTTGGCGTGAAGATACAGGCCTCCAGCAATGATTGCTGCTCCCGCGAGCAACAATGCAACTGCGGCCCATCCGGCGAAGGGCACAAACACCGTGGGCCCTGCTATTGCAAGCCCGGCCTCAAGGACGATGACAGAGCCAACAGCCATGCTTACTCCACCGGCTGACGTATAGCTGGCTGCAGTTGAATCACCATTATCGAGTTGGCGTTTCGTCTTGAGTCCATCAGAGAGCAAGCCAAAGCCAATTGCGGGATATCCCGCTAAGCGCGCAAATAGATTACTACTTAGGAACTTGATCACGCTGTTACCAAACGCCATCCCCGGCGCCGTCGAGCTCAATCTCAACATCACCGCCTTCTGCGTTGCGCGTACGCTAACCAATGTCGCCGCGGCCGCACCGATCACCCCAAAAATAGATGCCGCAAACCCCAGGGTGTATTCCGGCGCATTGCTTTTCTGCAGGCTGTTGTAAGCCGTCTTCAGCGAGATCACGTTGAACCACAGCATTCCAGCGTTCAGACCACCGCCTCCGCCCGACGTAAGCAACCCGAGCAAGTTGGGTTTAACCCGCGCAGTGGTGGTCAACTCAACCGCCACCGTCCGGTTGCCCGAAATACGCAGCTGCTTCATTTCCTCAACCTGCGCCATGCCGCTCTTCAAATACCGCTCCACCTCCTGGCTGAACGGGTTTTCCCGGATGGCCTGGTCGGTGATCTGGTAACGCGCCGCCAACAGCCCCAGCGCTTTCTCGGCATTGGCCTCACGCGCCGCCAGCAGTACTTGCTGACGCAGGGTATGGCTGGCATCCCAGCGGGTGTGACCACGCAGGCGTTTGAGCACCACGGCGTTGACGGACTGGGCCGTGAGATCGGTGATGTCGGCAATGGCCGGAAAACGCCCGGCCAGCCCTTCGATGACATTGTCGCTGCCACCCAGCACACTGCCGGCCGCATCGGCTTTGTCCTTGAAGGGGTTGAACGGCGCCAGGGCGGTGTAGAGCGGGCTGTCGTGCTGGTCCAGCCACTGTTCCAGGCGTTTGAAGCGCCGATCTTGGTCTTCGGTACCGGGTGCCGGCTGGCCCATCGGGTAAATCAGCAGGGCCAGGGCGATTTCGAGGCCACGGGCCGAGATGCGTTCGTTGCGGTCATAGCACGCCAGTGCGGCGGCCAGGCTGTAGGGGTCATCGATATGCGCAGCTTCGGCCGTGGCCAGCCACGTGTCGTGATCATGACTGGCTTGCAGGGCAAGTTTGCGCAGGCCTGCAATGCGCTGCTCCAGCTCATCGCGTTCGGCGAGGAACTGCAGGTATTTGTCGGTATCGATGCGCAGCGCCAAACGCGCACCGTTCGGGGAATAGTCCTTGTGAGTGAGGGCCCGGTAACGTGCCTCGGCCGGGGGGAGAGGACGTCCGGTGCGGGTGGACTGCAGTCTTATTTCGACCACTTCGGTAGCGGGCATATCCGCCGGGTACATCGTCTCCAGGGTTTTGTTCAGCAACAGGGCGACCAGGTTGCGATGGTGAAAATCGCGGCTCTGCTGACTGAGCCGTTCGGCATCCAGCTGATAGCACGCCGGTACGCCTTCCTGCTCGGTGCCTTGCGCGGGCTTGGTGTGTTCCAGCTGTTCGGCGGGCATCAGGTCATGCAGTTGGTGCTGGTAGGCCGAGACCGACAGGCTCAGGTCCAGGGCCACGCCTTCAGCATCAGCCAGCGCCACCACCACCGGTATTTTCGGCTGGGTGCTGGGATAGTCCCGGGCAATAGCGTTGAGCCTGCCGACGGACAAGGTGGTTGTGGACGCGTGGCTGCTCCAGGTCAGGGACATACGCCGGCTTGCCGGTTTGTAGTCTTCGACCCAGTTTTGCAGCGCACTGAGCGGCAGCACATGGGGCTGGGTGGAGGGGGCTTGGTTGCCGGCAATCAGCTCGGCCATGTCCAGCTGGCGCATATGCCGTTTGCGCAGGGTTGCTGAAGCGGTGATGCGGGCAGTCGTGGCGTTGGTCCACAGGTGCGGGCTGTAGCCGATCCACACTTCCTTGGCGGTGTCCGGGCGGGTGTCGGCCCATACCCAGCCCATGCTCTGGCTGGACAGGTAGCGTTCGCGCAAGTGGTAGCCTTCCAGGCCCTGGTAGCGCAACTCCTGGTAGCGTCCTTCGCCGTCGTACTCATGAATGACCAGTTTTTCGCCCTGGGGGCCTTTCATAAACACGTAGATGTAGCCTGGGCGCAGCGCGCGCAGGGTGTAGGACGAGTGCTGCAGCGGGGCGAAGCCTTGTTCCAGGTTGAAGCCTGCGCCTGCGTAGCGACAGGCAGGGGCATCGCCCGTACGCGGCACGATGGCATAGCGCACCGGCAGGATGGGCACGCGTGGGCTGCAGGCAGGGCCGGAGGTGGCACTGCCGACGGCGGCGTCAGTCATGGTTTAGCTCCTTGCGTGGGGCCAGTGTTTGATTGGCTGGACATGAGAGGTCCTTCGGATACGGCTGTCCTTGAACTAGACGGTGCTCGTCGTTGCCTGGCATCTTGGGAGTGGCCTGTCAGCTATCGCAGCATGACGGCGTTGAGCGCCTCGATTGGGGGCGGGGTTTTGGTGCTGACGTGTTCCGGGGAACGTTCGCATAAGGTCCTCGCTGGCTGGTAATGGCCGTACCGTCGTGCAGGCCCGTGGATGGCTGTTGCAGCCAGCCACGGGCGACGGTGACGCAGACCTGAAACACTAGCGAGGAACGGATTGTGGGTGGTCGACAGTGCTTCCCAAATCCGCGTAGGACGTTTCTCTGATTTTCCCTTTAAGGGCTATTTGGCAGCATTCGCTTACAGTTCTTGGGAGAACCTGCCTGAGGATGCCCCCATGCCCGAAGCCCGCGAGCAGATCGACGCCCGCATCGCCAGCCTTGCCGACTGGCGTGGTCCGCGAATGGCCCGACTCAGGGCGCTGATCCACCAGGCCGGGCTGCTCAATGCCAGTCTCCAGGGCGACTCCTGCCGGGCCATCGACCTGCATGAGGACGAGTGGCTCGACGAGCAGGCGTTCATCGCGCTGGTGCTCAACCTGGGGCAGTCCTGAATCACCACCCAGGCCTTGCGAGGGAGCAGGTGAGCGTCACACTGCCCGGGCGTTGAGCAGGCGCACGCCCAGGCCGATGAACAGCGCGCCGGTGGCGCGCTTGAACCAGGCGGCCAGGGGCGAAGCCTTCAGGCGCAGGCCGAAGCGCCAGGCGGTGAAACAGTAGAAGGAATGCACCAGGCAGACGATCAGTGCGCCGCTCAGGTACATTGCCGCGAACTGGCCGAAGATCGGCCGCCCGGGCTCGAGGAACTGCGGCAGGAAGGCGCAGAAGAACACCAGGGTCTTGGGATTGCTCACCGAGACCAGGAAGGCCTCCACGGCGATCCGCCATTGCGTCTGGGGTGGCGTCGCGACCACCTGGGCCGCCGGGGCGGCGGGGCCGCTATTACCCAGCAACTGGCGCAGGCCGAGGTAGATCAGGTAGCCGGCGCCGGCCAACTTCAGCACCAGGAACGCCGTGGGCAGCGAGATCAGCAGGGCGCCCACGCCCATGGCCACGGCGGTGATGGTCAGCAGTTGTGCGGTGAGGTTGCCGAACAGGGTCATGCCCATGCCCGAGGGGCCGTAGCGCAAAGCGTTGCGCACGGTCAGCAGGACGTTGGGGCCGGGGATCAGCGAGGTGAGCAGGTAGGCGAAGGAGAAGGTCAACCAGAGGTGCAGGGCCATGGAAGCGCGTCCTTTGCGCGGGGAAAGTCGAACAATGCCAGCAATCGGGGCGGACCGCCATGGGGGCTTGCGGACACATGAGCTGTGGATCTGCTGGGGACGGCGTGGGAGCGGCAGTGCGCCGATGCGACGCGCCCCGCGAACACCCGCGAAGCGGGTGCCAGGCATTGCGTAACTTTCATCGCGGGGCAAGCCCGCTCCCACGTTCTAGGCTCTACGCCCTAGACCCAGACCCAGACCTAGACCTGAGCGTCAGCGTGGCAGGCGCCCGCTGACGAAGTGCGCCGCATCGTTGAACCCGGGCGTCGAGGCATGGCCGGGTGTCACCAGCGAGTCGATGAACGCTTCGTCCTCCGCCGTGATCTTCACCTCCAGCGCGCCGGCATAGGTGTCCCACTGCGCCTCGGTGCGCGGTCCGACGATGGCCGAGCTGACCAGGCGGTTGTTCAGCACCCAGGCGATGGCGAACTCGACGATGCCCACGCCCTTGGCCTCGGTGTAGGCATGGATCTTCTGGGCGATGGCCAGCGACTCCTGGCGCCATTCCACCTCCATGATGCGCTTGTCCTGGCGGCCGGCGCGGCTGCCCTGGTCCGGGGTCGAGCCGGGCGCGTACTTGCCGCTGAGCACGCCGCGGGCCAGCGGGCTGAACGGTACCACGCCCAGGCCATGGTAGGCGGCGGCGGTCAGTTGCTCGGGTTCGGCCTGGCGGTTGACGATGTTGTACAGCGGCTGGCTGACCACGGGCTTGGCCACGCCGAGTTTCTCCGCCAGGTTGCAGATCTCGGCGATGCGCCAGCCACGGAAGTTGGACACGCCCCAGTAGCGGATCTTGCCCTGGGCCAGCAGGTCGCCGATGGCGCGCACGGTCTCCTCCAGGGGGACCGTGTGGTCCTCGCGGTGCAGGTAGTAGATGTCCAGGTAGTCGGTGCCCAGGCGGGTGAGGCTGGCCTCGATGGCATTGAACAGGTGCTTGCGCGACAGGCCGCTGCGGTTCGGCACGCCATCGACCGGGCCGTAGCCGGCCTTGGAGGCGATGATCCAGTCGTGGCGGTTGCGCGCCACCGCCTCGCCGACGATCTCCTCGGAACGGCCGCCGTTGTAGACGTCGGCGGTGTCGACGAAATTGATGCCCTGGTCCCAGGCCTTGTCGATGATGCGCAGCGAGTCTTCGGTGCCGGTCTGCTCACCGAACATCATGCTGCCCAGGGTGAGGGCCGAGACGTGCAGGCCGGAGCGGCCGAGGGGGCGGTAGATCATTGCGAGTCATCCTTTCCTTACAGTGTGGGTGAACTTGTTTTACACAGTTCACCCCGGTAATGAAAGCTCGCGGTGGCAAAGGCAGGGCATGTGCTCAGCGTGTCGGCGGGCCGAGCAGTTCGCGCCTTGTTTCCAGGGCAATGGTTGCATAACCCTTGCCGGTACCCCGGTTGCGCAATCCGTGGTCATGCTGGGCCGTCACGTCTTCCCAGCATTCGACAGACAGCAGCTGGCAGTAGCTGCTGTCGGTCTCGAGCTCGAAGTCTATGAAGCGTTCGGTATCGGTCAACAGACTGCCCGTCAGGCTGGCCATGCCGGGGAAGTCGAACTCAAGGTCCAGCAGCAGGGAGCGTGTCCAGTCGATCCCATGGCTTTCGGCGACGCGCAGCAGGGCAGGCGGCACCTCACGGGTGAGCCAGGGGCGTGCCGACTCTCTGATGCGATGGGCAGTGAGCAGGTTCTGTTCCTGCACATTGAGTTGTCGCTTCCTGAGCAGCCGCTGGATATCCAGGGAGCGCGAGTTCATCCGTCGGCTCCGCCGCGGCCCAGGGCCTGCAGAAAGTCCTGTTCGCCGTCTGCCTGCCACCAAGGGATGCGAACCTGGCCGCCTTGTTGCCGAAGTTGGCGCAGCAGCGACAGCAGGGCGTCGATTCGAGGCGCATCCCAGTCAGGCCCCATGCGATAGTCCAGTGTCAGGCCGTGCTCGCAGACCATCACGCCCAGGTCAGGGAGGGGTTGGCCATCGATGTCGATGCCCTTGGCCAGTATATGAAACGGTTCGACAACACCGTCACTGACACGTGAGGCATCCTGTGGGCCGGTAAAGGGCGTTTCGCACCCGCTTGCCTTGTCCCACAAGCTGCCGCAGTCCACCCTCGCACCGAGGGTGAACAGGCGTGCGAATGCGCTCGGCATATCCGCGCTCCGGGCAAAGTGGAGCTCGATTTCCGGCAGTGACCCGTCGTCATGGCTGAAGTAGCCTGCCAAGGGGTGTGCTTGTGGCGTCTCTGCAAGCGCCTGGGTACTGGCAAAGAGGTGGGCCTGGTGTTCGTGCCAGTCGAAGTGCACTGGGTCAATCTCCATGCGCTGGGGCGAGTCTGCGGCGTACTGTACGGCGACGAGCGCGCGGTTGCCACTGCCCGGGCAACGTCAGGTCTCAATCTGGCCAGGCATCGATCAGATCACGCGCCTCGCGGCTCGACAGCGGCCGTTTCAGCCGCTGCGACAGCACCGCCATGGCCCGTGCGTGGCCCTTGGCGATCACCGCCTCGACCCGGTCGTCCAGGCACTGCAGGGCGATGAAGTCGCCCTGTTCCGGGGTGCCGACGTACTCGATGCGGTTCCAGCCGCTGGCATGCCCGAGCACTTCGTAGGTGCGCCCGTGCTGGTAGGTCCAGAAGAACGGCACGTCGTCGTAGCGGCGGCGCTCGCCGAGCATGTTGGCGGCGGCGATCACCCCATGCTGCTGGGCCAGGCGCCAGTGCTCGATGCGCACCGGGCGGCCGGCCAGGGGGAAGGTGGCAATATCGCCGGCCGCCCACAGGCCGTCGGCGGCCTGCAGGTGGGCGTCCACCGTCAGTGACCGGTCCTCGGCCAGGGGCAGGTCGTGCAGGTAGCCGGTGGCCGGGCTGACGCCGGTGCCGAGCAGCACCAGCGGGGTTTGCAGGCGCTCTCCATTGGCCAGCAACACGGCCTCGACCCGCTCCCGGCCTTCGAAGCCGCTCACCTCGGTCGGCCCGTGGAATACCACGCCCTTGCGCTCGTGCAGCTCGCGCAGGGTCTGGCCGATACGGTCGCCCAGCTGCCGGGCCAGCGGGATGGCGTGACGCGTGACCACATGCACCTGCAGGCCGTACTTGCGCAGGGCGCTGGCGGCCTCCAGGCCGATGAACCCATCGCCGACGATCACCACCGGCTGGCCCGGCTCGGCCAGGTCGAGCAGTTGCGCGGCATCCGTGCGCGAGCGCAGTACGCAGATACCGGGCAACTGTACGCCGGAGAGTTCGGGGCGCCTGGGTTTGCCGCCGGTGGCCAGCAGGGCGGCGTCGTATTTCAGCTTCTGGCCGTCGGCCAGGGTGATCACGCGCTTGCCGGCATCCACGGCGCGCACCTTGCCGTGCAAACGCTGTAGCTGGCCACGGCGCAGGGCGTCCGGGGCCAGCAGGGTCGGCACTTCGTCCACCGGCATCTGCCCGGCGATGACGAACTTGCTCAGGGCGGTGCGATCGTAGGCGTTCGGCTGTTCCTGGTCGATCCACAGCAGGCGCCCGGCAAAGCCATGCTCGAGCAAGGTGGCGATGGCGGCCGAGCCGGCGGCGCCGGCGCCCACCACGACGAAGGTGCGGGCGTCGCTGTGGCGCGGTGGCGCTGTCTCGGACAGCGGCTGGTCGTCGACCCAGACCTGGCCGTCCTTGAGCTGCACGGCATGGCGGCGCAGGCCGGTCAGGGCCGGCGGCTCGCAGACCGCGCCCTCGTCCACGGCGAAGGCGGCCTTGTGCCAGGGGCAGATCAGCAGCCCGCCACAGACCGCGCCTTCCTCCAGGGGCGCGCCCGCATGCGGGCAGTTGGCCTGGTAGGCCTTCACCAACTCGCCCTGGCGCACCAGGACGATGTCCTCGGTGCCGGCCTGGACGCGCAGGGGGCGGTGTTCCTCGAGCTGGTCGAGGCTGGCCACGGCGTGCAGGGTCATGGCGGATCTCCTCAGGCGTTGTGTTTCATTTGACGCCTGCCATGGGCCCGGGCTGCGACGAGCCGACGATCGGAGATGGCCATTACAACTTTTCACAAAAACTTCAAATGAGACTAAATTGACTCAAATCGAATGTGCAAGTACCATTCGCGCCAAATTTAGTTAACGGCTCGGGTGAGTTCATGAGCAATTTGCGTGCAATAGGCGTGGCCAGCTGGTTGGCAGTGGCAGTAGCCCTGGCTGGCTGCGGGGCGGCCGACGAACAGCAGGTCGGCGCTGAAACGGCGTTTCCGGTGGAAATCGTGACCGTGGCCGCCGAGCCACTGGCCCTGGCCTCGACCTTGCCAGGTCGGGTCGAGCCGATGCGGGTGGCCGAGGTGCGTGCTCGGGTGGCCGGTATCGTCCTGCACAAGCGTTTCGAGGAAGGTGCCGACGTCAAGGCCGGCGATGTGCTGTTCCAGATCGACCCGGCGCCGTTCAAGGCGGCCCTGGCCCGCGTCGAGGCCGACCTGGCCCGGGCCCAGGCCGTGCAGCAGGAAGCCCAGGCGCGGGTAAAACGCTATGAGCCGCTGGTGAAGATCGAGGCGGTGAGCCAGCAGGACTTCGACAGCGCCACCGCCGAGCTGCGCAGCGCCCAGGCTGCCGTGCGTTCGGCCCAGGCCGACGTGCAGACCGCGCGCCTGAACCTGGGCTACGCCACGGTCACCGCGCCGATTTCCGGGCGCATCGGTCGCGCCCTGGCCACCGAAGGCGCGCTGGTCGGGCAGGGCGACGCCACGCTGATGGCGCGCATCCAGCAGCTCGATCCGATCTATGTCGACTTCACCCAGTCCGCCGCCGACGCCCTGCGCCTGCGCCAGGCCCTCAAGGACGGCGCTCTGGGTGGCGGCGACGACAAGGCGCTGACCGCCCAGGTGGAAGGCACCGACTACCAGCGCCAGGGTGCGCTGATGTTCACCGACGTGGCGGTCGACCGCGGCACTGGCCAAGTCACCCTGCGCGGGCGCTTCGACAATGCCGACGGCATTCTCCTGCCGGGCATGTACGTGCGCGTGCGCACCCCCCAGGGCACCGACCAGCAGGCCACCCTGGTGCCGCAACGCGCCGTGCAGCGCGGCAGCGACGGCGAGGCACGGGTGATGGTGGTCGGCACCGGCAACCTGGCCGAGGCGCGCAGCGTGCGCACCGGCGTGATGCACGGTTCGCGCTGGCAGATCGTCGAAGGCCTGCGCGGCGGTGACCAGGTCATCGTCGGCAGCCCGGCCGGCCTGGCCCCGGGCATGCCCGTGGTGCCGGCGCAGGCGCAGCCGGTCGCGGCGAAATAAAGCGAGGGTAGCGAGATGTCCAAGTTCTTCATCAATCGGCCGAACTTCGCCTGGGTCGTGGCGCTGTTCATTTCCCTGGCCGGCCTGCTGGTGATCCCGGCGTTGCCGGTGGCCCAGTACCCCAGCGTGGCACCGCCACAGATTTCCATCACCGCCAGCTACCCGGGCGCTTCGGCCAAGGTGCTGGTGGAGTCGGTGACCAGCATCATCGAGGAGTCGCTCAACGGCGCCAAGGGCCTGCTGTACTACGAGTCCACCAACAACTCCAACGGCGTCGCCGAGGTGCTGGTGACCTTCGAGCCCGGTACCGAACCGGACATGGCCCAGGTCGATGTGCAGAACCGCCTGAAGAAGGCCGAGGCACGCATGCCCCAGGCAGTGCTGACCCAGGGCCTGAAGGTGGAGCAGGCCAGCTCCGGCTTCCTGCTGATCTACGCCCTGACCAGCAATGCCGGCGACCGCGGCGACACCACGGCCCTGGCCGACTACGCCGCGCGCAACATCAACAACGAACTGCTGCGCGTGCCGGGCGTGGGCAAGCTGCAGTTCTTCGCCTCCGAAGCGGCCATGCGGGTCTGGGTCGATCCGCAGAAACTGGTGGGCTATGGCCTGTCCATCGACGACATCAACAACGCCATCCGTGGCCAGAACGTCCAGGTGCCGGCCGGCAGCTTCGGCAGCACGCCGGGGGCCAGCGAGCAGGAGCTGACCGCGACCCTGGCGGTACAGGGCACCCTCGATACTCCCGAGGCCTTCGCCGGCATCGTCCTGCGCGCCAACCCGGACGGCTCCAGCGTGCGCCTGGGCGATGTCGCGCGCCTGGCCATCGGTAGCGAGAACTACAACCTGTCCTCGCGCCTGAACGGCCACCCGGCCGTGGCCGGCGCGGTGCAGCTGGCGCCCGGCGCCAACGCCATCCAGACCGCGACGCTGGTCAAGGAGCGCCTGGCGGAGCTTGCGCAGTTCTTCCCCGAGGGCGTCGAGTATTCGGTGCCCTACGACACCTCGCGCTTCGTCGACGTGGCCATCGAGAAGGTGATCCATACCCTGATCGAAGCCATGGTGCTGGTGTTCCTGGTGATGTTCCTGTTCCTGCAGAACGTGCGCTACACCCTGATCCCGTCGATCGTGGTGCCGGTGTGCCTGCTGGGCACACTGATGATCATGAAGCTGCTCGGCTTCTCGGTGAACATGATGACCATGTTCGGCATGGTGCTGGCCATCGGCATCCTGGTGGACGATGCCATCGTGGTGGTGGAGAACGTCGAGCGGCTGATGGCCGAGGAGGGCCTGTCGCCGGTGGACGCCACCATCAAGGCGATGGGGCAGGTGTCCGGGGCGATCATCGGTATCACCATGGTCTTGGCGGCGGTGTTCCTGCCGCTGGCGTTCATGTCCGGTTCCGTGGGGGTGATCTACCAGCAGTTCTCGGTGTCGCTGGCGGTGTCGATCCTGTTCTCCGGCTTCCTCGCCCTGACCTTCACCCCGGCGCTGTGCGCCACGCTGCTCAAGCCGGTGCCCCACGGTCACCACGAGAAAGGCGGTTTCTTCGGCGCCTTCAACCGCGCCTTCGCCCGCGTGACCGAGCGTTACTCGGTAATGAACAGCGCCCTGGTGGCCCGCGCCGGGCGCTGGATGCTGGCCTACGTCGGTATCCTGGTGGTGCTCGGCTATTCCTACCTGCGTCTGCCGGAAGCCTTCGTGCCGGCGGAAGACCTGGGCTACAGCATCGTCGACGTGCAACTGCCGCCGGGCGCCAGCCGGGTGCGTACCGACCACACCGCCGAGGCGCTGGAGCAATTCCTGATGTCCCGCGAGGCGACGGCCAGTTCGTTCATCGTCAGCGGCTTCAGCTTCTCGGGCCAGGGTGACAACGCCGCGCTGGCGTTCCCTACCTACAAGGACTGGTCCGTGCGCGGCCCCGAGCAATCGGCGGAGGCGGAAACCGCTGCCATCAACGCCCAGTTCGCGGCCAATGGCGACGGCACCATCACTGCGGTCATGCCGCCGCCGATCGACGGCCTGGGCAACTCCGGCGGTTTCGCCCTGCGCCTGATGGACCGTGGCGGCCTGGGCCGCGAAGCGCTGCTGGCGGCCCGCGACCAGCTGCTGGCCCGCGCCAACGGCAACCCGGTGATCCTCTACGCGATGATGGAAGGCCTGGCCGAGGCGCCGCAGCTGCGCGTGCAGATCGACCGCGAGAAGGCTCGCGCCCTGGGTGTGAGCTTCGAAACCATCAACAGCACTCTGGCCACCGCTTTCGGTTCGGCGGTGATCAACGACTTCACCAACGCCGGGCGCCAGCAGCGCGTGGTGGTGCAGGCCGAGCAGGGCGAGCGCATGACCCCGGAAAGCGTGCTGCGCCTGTATGCGCCCAACGCCAGTGGCGAGCAGGTGCCGTTCAGCGCCTTCGTCACCACGAAATGGGAAGAGGGCCCGGTGCAGCTGGTGCGCTACAACGGCTATCCGTCGATCCGCATCGCCGGTGACGCCGCGCCCGGCCACAGCACCGGCCAGGCAATGGCCGAGATGGAGCGTCTGGTCAGCGAGCTGCCGCCTGGCATCGGCTATGCCTGGACGGGCCTGTCGTACCAGGAGAAGGTCTCCAGCGGCCAGGCCACGGCCTTGTTCGCCCTGGCCATCCTGGTGGTGTTCCTGCTGCTGGTGGCGCTGTACGAAAGCTGGGCGATCCCGCTGACGGTGATGCTGATCGTGCCGATCGGCGCCTTGGGCGCGGTGTGGGCGGTGATGCTTACCGGGCTGCCTAATGACGTGTACTTCAAGGTCGGCCTGATCACCATCATTGGCCTGGCGGCGAAGAACGCCATCCTGATCGTCGAGTTCGCCAAGGAACTGTGGGAGAAGGGCTACAGCCTGAGCGACGCCGCCATCGAGGCCGCGCGCCTGCGTTTCCGCCCGATCGTGATGACCTCCATGGCCTTCATTCTCGGCGTGGTGCCGCTGGCCATCGCCACCGGCGCCGGTGCGGCCAGTCAGCGCGCCATCGGTACCGGGGTGATCGGCGGCATGCTCAGCGCCACCTTGCTGGGCGTGGTGTTCGTGCCGATCTGTTTCGTATTCGTGCTCAAGCTGCTCAAGCGCAAGCCGGCCCCCGTGCAACACGCTGTCGAGGTAACCCAGTGATGCTCATGCGCAATCTTGCAATTCCGTTCGCGCTGGCCGTCACCTTGGCCGGCTGCTCTCTGGCACCGACCTACCAGCGCCCCGAGGCGCCGGTGGCGACCGCGTGGGGCGATGCCGCCGGCCATCACGGCCAGGCGGTGGAGCAACTGGACTGGCAGGCGTTCATCGTCGACCCGTCCCTGCGCCAGCTGGTGGGGACCGCGCTGGACAACAACCGCTCGCTGCGCCAGACCCTGCTGGATATCGAGCAGGCCCGCGCGCAGTACCGCATCCAGCGTGCCGACCGGGTCCCGGGCTTGAATGCCGGGGCTTCCGGCAACCGCCAGCACTTGCCGACCGACTTGTCGAGCGATGGCCGCGAAGGGGTGAGCAGCACCTACCAGGTGGGCCTGTCGCTGCCCGAATACGAGGTGGACCTGTTTGGCCGGGTGAAAAGCCTGAGCGACGCGGCCCTGGAGCAGTACCTCGCCACCGAGGAAGTTGGCCGCGCCGCGCGCATTGCCCTGATCGCCGAAGTCAGCCAGGCCTACCTGACCCTGGACGGCGCCGAGCGGCGCCTGGCGCTGACCCGCCAGACCCTGGCCAGCCGCGAGGATTCGCTGGCCCTGGTCGGCCAGCGGCGCACCGCCGGCACGGCCACGGCGCTGGATCACCAGGAGGCGCTGGGGCTGGTCGAGCAGTCGCGGGCCGAGCTGGAAGGCATCGTGCGCGAGCAGCGCCAGGCCTACAACGCCCTGGTGCTGCTGCTGGGCAGCGCGGACGCGGCGAAGGCGATCCCGGCCGAGCGCAGCGAGGCACCGCTGGTCCTGCAGGACATCGCCCCGGGCGCGCCGTCGGCGTTGATCGAACGCCGTCCGGACATCCTCGCCGCCGAGCACCGGCTGCGGGCGCGCAATGCCGATATCGGCGCGGCGCGGGCGGCGTTTTTCCCGCGGATCAGCCTGACTGGCAGCTTCGGCACTTCCAGCGCGCAGATGTCCGGGCTGTTCGACGGTGGTTCGCGCACTTGGAGCTTCATGCCGCAGCTGTCGCTGCCGCTGTTCGACGCCGGGCGCAACAAGGCCGGCCTGAGCCTGGCCGAGGCGCGCAAGGATTCGGCGGTGGCGGCGTATGAAGGCACGATCCAGACCGCCTTCCGCGAAGTGGCCGACGCCCTGGCCGCCACCGACACCCTGCGCCGCGAGGAAGCGGCGCGCCGGGCCCTGGCCGACACCAGCCGGGCGACCGTGGCGCTGGCCAAGGCGCGCTACGAGGGCGGGGTGGACAACCACTTGCGCTACCTGGACGCGCAGCGCAACGGCTATGTCAACGAAGCGGCCTTCATCGAGGCCAGCACCCAGCGCCAGCTGGCGTTGGTCGATCTGTTCCGTGCCCTGGGCGGTGGCTGGCCGGACAAGGGCTGAAAGACTCCTTTGGTTGGGGAATCCAACCGCTTGGCCCCGGGGGATCTTTGCCCCGGGGCCTTTTTTATTTGGGCTTACATAATCTGTGTAGGAGCGGCCTTGTGCCGCGAAAGGGCCGCGTAGCGGCCCCGGCAATATCCGCCTCGCCACGAGATCCTGGGGCTGCTTTGCAGCCCTTTCGCGGCACAAGGCCGCTCCTACAGAGGGTCGTGGACAGGCTAATGGTGCAACAGATCCGAGCTGTTGAAGTTACTCAATCGCGGATCGTCCTCGCCACACTCCAGCCCCTGGACGCTCGCCTTCAGCAAGGCCTTCTGCAAACTCCGCTCACCCGCCTGCCAGGCCTGCTCCAGCAGTGGCAGCAACCGCCGCGGCAACACACTGAACATCGGCTGCCAATACCCACCTTGGCGCACCATGGCCGCGCTGTCGTGGGCCACCGCCAGGGCCAGCAGGTCCTCGATCAAGGCCCGGTCGATCCGTGGTGCATCGCAGGCCAGCAGCACTACCCACTCATGTCGCGCCACCTTGAGCCCGCTGATGACCCCGGCCAGCGGACCGGGAAAGCCTGCTTCGGCATCGCCGACGAGCTGGTCGGCAAACGCCGCATAGGCCGCCTGGTTGCGGTTGCAGGAAATCACCAGGTCATCGCTGAGCGGCCGCACGGCACGTTGCACATGGGCCACCAACGGCTCGCCGCGCCAGGCCACCAGGCCCTTGTCGCGGCCGCCCATGCGCTGGCCACGGCCTCCGGCGAGGATGAGGATGGAGCAGGGGGGAGGGCGTCAGGCATGAAAAAGGGTTCCGGGCAGTCAATGCCGGGAACCCTCCCATTTACCGCGGGGCTTGTCCAGTCAGGCCTCGTGGGTGGCTGCTTCGGCCGTCCTTGTCCGGCCACGCCTTGCCAGGCGCATCACCACGACGAAGAACACCGGCACGAACACCACGGCGAAGGTGGCGCTGAGCATGCCGCCGATCACCCCGGTACCGATCGCCTGCTGGCTGGCCGAGCTGGCGCCGCTGGCGATGGCCAGGGGCACCACGCCGAGGATGAACGCCAGCGAGGTCATCACGATCGGGCGCAGGCGCAGGCGCGCGGCCTGGATCGCGGCGTCCACCGCGTCGTGCCCATGGTCCACCAGGTCCTTGGCGAACTCGATGATCAGGATGGCGTTCTTCGCCGACAGGCCGATCAGGGTGATCAGGCCGACCTTGAAGAACACGTCGTTGGGCATCCCGCGCAGGGTCACGGCCAGTACCGCGCCGAGCACGCCCAGAGGCACCACCAGCAGCACTGCGGTGGGGATCGACCAGCTTTCGTACAGTGCCGCCAGGCACAGGAACACCACCAGCAGCGACAACGCCATCAGCAGCGGCGCCTGGCTGCCAGACAGTCGCTCTTGCAGCGACAGGCCGGTCCATTCCAGGCCGGAGCCGGCCGGCAGTTGGGCGACCAGGCGCTCGACCTCGGCCATTGCCTCACCGGAGCTGTAGCCGGCCGCCGGCTCGCCGGAGATCGACACCGCCGGGTAGCCGTTGTAGCGGGTCAGTTGCACCGGGCCGGACTGCCAGTGGGCCGTGACGAAGGCGCCCAGGGGCACCATCTTGCCGCTGTTGTTGCGCACGTGGATCTTCAGCAGGTCCTCGACCTGGCTGCGTCGGTCGCCTTCGGCCTGCACCACCACCCGCTGCATGCGGCCCTGGTTGGGGAAGTCGTTGACGTAGTTGGAACCCACCGCGGTGTCGAGCACCGCGCCGATGTCGGCGAACGACACGCCCAGGGCGTTGGCCTGGCGCCGATCGATTTCCAGCTCTACCTGGGGGCTTTCGGCCAGCGAGGCTTCGCGCACGTTGACCAGCACCTTGCTCTTGCGCGCGGCCTCCAGCAGTTGGTCGCGGGCCTCCATGAGCACGGTGTGGCCCATGCCGCCACGGTCCTGCAGGCGGAACTCGAAGCCGGTCGACTCGCCCAGGCCATCCACCGGCGGCGGCAGCACCGCATAGGCGATGGCGTCCTTGAGCTGGGTGAAGGCCATGGTCGCGCGGTCGGCGATGGACTGCGCGCTGTCGTCGCCCCCGCGCTCGGACCAGTCCTTCAGGGTGGTAAAGGCCAGCGCCGCGTTCTGCCCGCTGCCGGAGAAGCTGAAACCGAGGATCAGCGTGGTGTTGGCCACCCCCGGTTCTTCGGCGTTGTGCGCCTCGATCTGCTGCGCCACCTCGATGGTACGGGCCTGGCTGGCACCCGGCGGCAGCTGGATGTCGGTGATAGTGTAGCCCTGGTCTTCGGTGGGCAGGAAGGCGGTGGGCAGCTGGCTGAAGCCGTAGCCGAGCACCGCCAGCAACGCGGCATACACCAGCAGGTAGCGGCCGCTGCGGGCCAGGGCGTGGGTCACCCAGCGCTGGTAGCCGTTGCTCATGCCCTCGAAGCGGCGGTTGAACCAGCCGAAGAAACCCTTGCGCTCATGGTGCTCGCCCTTTTCCAGCGGCTTGAGCAGGGTGGCGCACAGGGCCGGGGTCAGGCTCAGGGCGAGGAACGCCGAGAACAGGATCGACACCGCCATCGACACCGAGAACTGCTGGTAGATCACGCCCACCGAGCCTTTCATGAAGGCCATCGGCAGGAACACCGCCACCAGCACCAGGGTGATGCCGACGATGGCGCCGCTGATCTGGCCCATGGCCTTGCGCGTGGCTTCCTTCGGCGGCAGGCCTTCCTCGGCCATGATCCGCTCGACGTTCTCCACCACGACGATGGCATCGTCGACCAGGATGCCGATGGCCAACACCATGCCGAACAGGGTCAGCACGTTGATCGAGAAGCCCAGCGCGTTCATCACCGCGAAGGTGCCCATCAGTGCCACCGGCACCACCAGGGTCGGGATCAGGGTGTAACGGAAGTTCTGCAGGAACAGGAACATCACCGCGAACACCAGCACCATGGCCTCGACCAGGGTGTTGATCACCTGCTTGATCGAGACCTTGACGAACGGCGAGGTGTCGTAGGGGATGTCGTACTTCACCCCGGCCGGGAAGTAGCGCGCCAGCTCGTCGAGCTTCTGTTTGACCAGGCCCGCGGTTTCCATGGCGTTGGCGCCGGGCGACAGCTTGACGCTGAAGGCGCTGGTGGCCTTGCCGTTCAGACGCGTGCGTACTGGTACTCCTGGGCGCCGATCTCGACCCGGGCGACATCACCGACGGTGACGGTCGAGCCGTCGGTGTTGGCGCGCAGGACGATGGCGGCGAATTCCTCGGGGGTGCTCAGCTGGCCCTTGACCACCACGTTGGCGGTGATCTCCTGGGTCGGCCGGCTGGGCAGGTCGCCGATGCTGCCGGGGGCGACCTGGGCGTTCTGCGCGGCGATGGCCTCGGCCACGTCGTTGGGCGTGAGATTGAAGCCGACCAGCTTGGCCGGGTCGATCCAGATGCGCATGGCCCGCTCCGAGCCGTACAGCTGTGCCTTGCCGACGCCCTTGATGCGGCGGATCTCGTTCATCACGTTGCGCGCGAGGATGTCCGACAGGGCGATCTCGTCGAGGCTGCCGTCCTCGGAGGTGAGGGTGGCCAGCAGCAGGAAGCCGGTGGACACCTTTTCCACCTGCAGGCCTTGCTGGGTCACCGGGCGCGGCAGCCGCGACTCGATCACCTTGAGGCGGTTCTGCACGTCGACCTGGGCCATGTCCGGGTTGGTGCCGGGCTGGAAGCTGGCGGTGATGGTGGCGCTGCCCAGGCTGCTCTGCGACTCGAAGTAGAGCAGGTTGTCGGCACCATTGAGCTCCTGCTCGATGATGCTGACCACGCTCTCGTCCATGGTCGCCGCCGAGGCGCCCGGGTAGACGGCGTAGATTTCCACCTGCGGCGGCGCCACGTCGGGGTACTGGGCTACCGGCAGCTGCGGGATGGCCAGGGCGCCGACCAGGAGGATGAACAGGGCGACCACCCAGGCGAATACCGGGCGGTCGATGAAGAACTGCGGCATGGATCAGGCCCTCATTGGCCGGTGTGTTGGGCGACCGCGGAGGCGCCCGGTTGCTCGTCGACCTGGACCTGGTCGCCGGCCTTGACGTGTTGCAGGCCCTCGACCACCACCCGATCGCCGGGGGCCAGGCCCTCGCTGACGATCCAGCGATCACCCTGGGCGCTGCCCAGCACCACCTGGCGTTCGCTGATGCGCGCCTGCGGGTCGACCAGCAGCACCTTGGGCACGCCGGCGCTGTCGCGCAGGATCGCCCGTTGCGGCACGCTGATGCCCTGGGGCTGCACCGCCTGGTCCAGGCGCACGCGCACATAGCTGCCCGGCAGCAGGTCGAGGTCGGGATTGGGGAACTCGCTGCGCAGGGTGATCTGGTTGGTGCTCGGGTCGACACTGATGTCCGAGAACAGCAGCTTGCCGGCCAGCGGGTAGGCGCTGCCGTCGTCCTGGATCAGCGTGGCCTTGACCTGGTCCTGGCCGACCTGGCGCAGTTCGCCGGCGCGCAAGGCACGGCGCAGGGCATTGAGCTCGCGGGTCGACTGGGTGACGTCGGCATGGATCGGGTTAAGCTGCTGGATGGTGGCCAGCGGCGTGGTCTCGCTCTGCCCGACCAGCGCGCCCTCGGTCACCAGGGCGCGGCCGATGCGCCCGGAAATCGGCGCGGTGACGGTGGCGTAGCCCAGGTTCAGGCGTGCCCGTTCCAGCGCCGCCTTGGCTTCGCCGACCGCGGCGTCGGCCTGGAGGAAGGCGGCGCGGGCGTTGTCGTACTCCTGGCGGCTGACCGCCTTGTCGTCGACCAGCTCGCGGTAGCGCTGTTCCTGCAGGCGGGCCTGGTACAGGGTTGCCTCGGCCTTGGCCAGGGTGGCGCGGGCGCTGTCGAAGTCGGCCTTGAATGGCGCCGGGTCGATCAGGAACAAGACGTCGCCCTGTTTCACGTCGCTGCCTTCGCGGTACACCCGCTTGAGCACCACGCCGGCTACCCGGGCGCGCACCTCGGCGGTACGTGGCGCGAGGATGCGGCCGCTCAGTTCAGTGCTGATCGCCAATGGCTGCACGGCCAGGGTCTCGACCCGGACCTGGGAAGGCGGGGCCTGTTCTTCCTGTTCGGCGGCGTCGTTGCAACCGGCCAGGGAAAGGGTCATCAGCGCCAGCAGCGCCAAGGGGCGCAGGCGCGAAGGGCAGGGAATGGACATACGGATCTTCCAGGTTTGATCCAGCGTATGCTAAAGCAGCCGTTCGGGTGGCGGCTGTTAAGCTGTGTTGGGCGTATGTGAAAAAGTGTGAACAATCGGCGGTGGCCCGCCCGGGATTCTATATCCTGCCTTACTTCAATCTTTCGTCAAATCCCCTTATGCCGAACATTCTCCTGGTCGAAGACGACAGCGCGTTGTCCGAACTGATCGCCAGCTACCTGCAACGCAACGATTTCCATGTCCGGGTGATTGCCCGCGGCGACCATGTGCTGGACGAGTTCCGTCGGCAGAAGCCGGACCTGGTGATCCTCGACCTGATGCTGCCGGGCCTCGACGGCCTGCAGGTGTGCCGCCTGCTGCGCCAGGAAACCCAGGGCCTGCCGATCCTCATGCTGACTGCCCGTGACGACAGCCACGACCAGGTGCTGGGGCTGGAAATGGGCGCCGACGACTACGTCACCAAGCCTTGCGAGCCGCGGGTGCTGCTGGCCAGGGTGCGCACCCTGCTGCGTCGCAGCAGCGTCAACGAGCCGCGCCTGGACAGCGACCTGATCCAGGTCGGCGGCCTGCGAATCGACCTGGCCGAGCGCACGGTCAGCTGGCGCGGCGAGGAGGTGGAGCTGTCCAGCGGCGAGTACAACCTGCTGGTGGTGCTGGCGCGCAACGCCGGCGAGGTGATGAGCCGCGACCGCATCCTCCAGCAGTTGCGCGGCATCGAGTTCAACGGCACCGACCGTTCGGTGGATGTGGCCATCTCCAAGCTGCGCCGTCGCTTCGACGATAGCGCCGGCGAGGCGCGCAAGATCAAGACCGTGTGGGGCAAGGGGTATCTGTTCAGCCGGGTCGAGTGGGAGTACTGACAGGCCATGCTCAAGATCCTGGTGCGGTTGTACCTGGTGATCATCGTCGCCTATGCCGGGGCGATCGCGCTGATTCCCGACACCATCGTCGGGTTGTTCCATGAGCGCTTCATGGCCTACAACCTCGAGCAGGCCAAGGGTGTGCAGACCCTGATCGTGCGCCAGTTCCAGCAGGCGCCGAGGGAGCAGTGGCCGGCGGTGGAAAAGGACCTGGCCGGGGTGTTCAAACCGCTGCAAGTGCGCCTGCTGCGCATGGACGAGGCCGACCTGAGCGGCGAGGAGAAAGCCCGGCTCGAGCATGGCCTGTATGCGGTGCGCATGGCCGACTGGGGCTACTACGAAACGGTGCTGGCACCGCTGGATTCGCAATGGCTGGTGCGCCTGCACTCGCCGGACGACCCGCTGGACATCAACGTGCTGTCCTGGGGCGTGACCGTGCTGATCGGTGCGGCCATGCTCGGCTGCCTGCTGCTATGGGTATGGCCGCACTGGCGCGACCTTGAACGGCTCAAGGAAACCGCCCGGCGCCTGGGGCGCGGCGAGATGTCCGAGCGCACGCATATCTCGCCTCGCTCGAACATCGGTGAACTGGCCGGGGTGTTCGACACCATGGCCAGCGATCTGGAACGCCACGTCAACCAGCAGCGCGAACTGCTCAACGCGGTTTCCCACGAGCTGCGCACGCCGTTGACCCGCCTGGACTTCGGCCTGGTGTTGCTGTTCGACGAGGTGCCGCCGGCCAGTCGCAAGCGTCTGCTGGGATTGGTGGGCCATGTGCGAGAACTGGACGAGCTGGTGCTCGAGTTGCTGTCCTACAGCCGCCTGGACAGCGTCGACCAGGCCCGCGAGCGGGTCGAGGTGTCGTTGCTGGAGCTGGTGGACAGCGTGCTCGGCAGCTTCGCCGAGGAGCTCGACAACCGTGGCATTCGCTGGGAGGTGCGCTGCGAAACCGACCTGCCGCGTTTCGTCCTCGACCCGCGGCTGACCGCCCGCGCCGTGCAGAACCTGGTGCGCAACGCCATGCGCTATTGCGATGAATGCCTGCTGCTGCGCCTGCGCCGGGAAGAAGACGGCGCCTGCCTGGTGACCGTGGAGGACGATGGCATCGGTATTCCGACCGAGGAGCGTGAGCGGATCTTCCAGCCGTTCTATCGCCTGGACCGCAGCCGTGATCGCAATACCGGCGGGTTCGGGTTGGGGTTGGCGATCAGCCGGCGGGCCATCGAAGGGCAGGGCGGCACGTTGACCGTGGCGCAGTCGGCGCTGGGCGGCGCGCAGTTCAGGATTCGCTTGCCCGCCGGTTGATGCAGCGCCTGGGCCGGCCTCATCGCGGGGCAAGCCCGCTCCCACGCTGGTGATGATGGTAGGTGTTGGAGGCTGGTGCGGGAGCGGGCTTGCCCCGCGATGGTCATCGTCCTGACAGCCTTGCCGACCAAGTCACGAAGCGGTCCTTGCCCGTGTGCTTGGCCTCGTACAACGCCTGGTCCGCCCTGATCAGCGCCAGGCTCAGGGTATCGCCGCTGTCGATCCGGGCCAGGCCGATGCTGATGGTCACCGGGTGCGCGCCGAGGTCTTCGCGTACGCGCCGGCACAGTGCTGCGACCTGCTGCTCGGCGCTGGCTTCATCCAGCCCCTGGAAGAAGATCGCGAATTCCTCGCCGCCCAACCGCGCGATCTCGTAGCCGGTCATTGCCGCCTTGATATGTGCAGCCACGCGCTTGAGCACCTCGTCGCCGATGTCATGGCCGAAGCGGTCGTTGACCTGCTTGAAATTGTCGATGTCGATCATCGCCAGGAACTGCCCGGCATCCATCTGGCGCAGCTGCTTTTCGGCCTTGGCCATGAACGAACGGCGGTTGGGGATTTCGGTCAGGGCGTCGATATAGGCCTGCTCCAGCAGCACCTTGGTCAGGTAGAAGTTGTGCAGCTTGGCCTGGCGGATGCGCAGGTAGCTGTAGATCACCAGGCCGCTGAGGAACACCGCGTAGCTGATCAGCATCGCGCCTTCGAGCTTCAGGGCCTCGATGCGGGTGTGGTAGAAGGGGTTGAGCATGAGCCAGGTGATGCCCAGGGCGCAGAAGAACGACCAGCGCCGCACCGGCAGCACCGACACGGTGTACAGCACCGTCGAGACGCCGAGCACCAGCCACACCGGGCGCAGAACGATCGGAATGCCCTCGATCACCAAGCGCATGGCCAGGGTGATCACCGCCACGAACAACAGGTTGAGCACGTCGAAATGCTGGCTCTTGCGGGTGAAGCCCAGGACCACGCAGAGGCTGCACAGCAGGGCGATGAACATCCCTGACAGCCAGGTGAAACCCTGGCCGCCGAGGTAGCTGACGATCAGGTCGAAGATCAGCCAGATGGCGATGCCGATGCAGAAGATCAGCAGGCAGAAGCGGCGCATGGCCTCGAATTCGTGCTGGCGGAACTCGGCGCGCAGGGCGGCGGGGGCGACCTGTTGGCGGATGTGGGCTTCGAGGGTTTTGTACATGGGGATGGTGTCTGTGGCCGTGTAGGAGCGGCCTGGTGCCGCGAAAGGGCCGCGCAGCGGCCCCAGGATTTCAGCGTTCATGCAAATATTGTCGGGGCCGCTTCGCGGCCCTTTCGCGGCACAAGGCCGCTCCTACAGCGAGTCCGGTTTCAGCACATCCTTGGCCCAGGGCCGATAGCGCAGGGCGAACACGGCTTCGGCGTGGCATCCCCCAATCAACCCCGGCTGCGCCGGTTCCGCGCGGAACGGTTGCCCAGGCTGGCTGACCTGGCGAAACGCCTCGCGCACGATACCCACCCGACAGGGTAGGGCCTGTTCATAACCCTGGCGCACCAGCGGCGCCAGGCGACCGGTGCCGGCGCCGTCCTGCCACCACACGTTCAGGCCAAGGCTCGCCAGCTGGTCCAGCCACGCACCATTGACCCGTGGCGACAGCTGGCCGGCGCTGAAGGCGCTGATATGCAGGGGCTTGTCCAGCTGCCGGTTGAACGCCTGCAACTGCGTGTAGAGCGCATCGCGCCTGGCCGCATCGCGAAAGTGCAGGTCGTCCAGCTCCAGCGGCAGGTACCAGCCGGACACCGGCAACGCCCAGTCGGCCTTGAGCTGCTGGTACTGGGTAAGGGAGCGGCCCAGCTGCGCCTTGAAGTAGCTGTTCAAGCCTTCGCCATCGAGCTGTTCGAGCCGCTGGTAGTAGGCCGAATCCATGTACAGCCCCAGCACCAGCTCCAGCCCCTGGGCCTGCGCCTCGCGCAGGCTGCCGGCAAGCCAGCCGTTGGCGCCGCCGAAGTCGCTGTCGCCGTAGGCGCTCCACTGCACGATCAGGGTCTTGCCGCCCTGGGCCTTGGTGGCGCGCCACAGTTGTTGCCACTGGGCGGGGGTGACGTTGGCGTCACGGTTGAGCGGCTGGTAGAACAGGCGCTGGTCGGCCTGGTCGGCCTGGGCGGGCAGGCACAGGGCGAGCAGGCAGATCGCCAGTAAGGTACGCATCAGAAGTTCATCTCCACACCCAGCAGCACGCCATTGGCGCGCTCGTAGAGGTTGCCGCCCAGTGCCTGCTGGTACTCGGCGCGTACTTTCAGCGAGCCACGGTAGGCGTTGTAACGGTCATCGTCGAACCACCACTGCCAGCGCACGCCGACCCCGGCGCGGGCGTCCTGGCGCCAGTCGTTGCTCGGGTCCTGGCTTGAGAACTCGAGAAAGCCGTAGGGCATGATCGTCTGCGGCGACTGGCCGGGCAGTTTCCAGGCATGGCCCTGCTGGAAGCGCGACAGCCAGGCATGATCGCCGGCGCGGGTCCACCAGGCGGCGTCCAGATAAAGGAAACGCTCGTCCCAGTCGTCCTCGTCGATGCGCCAGTCATTGCGGTACCGGCCCTGGTCGAGGAAGGACGCGGTGGCGCGCAGCAGCAGGTCGTTGCTCGACTCGGCGTTGTGCCGCAGGTCGCCCCAGTTGCCGCCGACCTTGGCCGGGCTGAGCAGCTCGCCCAGGCTCAGGCCGCTGTAGTGCGTGCTGTCGATCTGGCGCTGGTGGTACAGCTCGGCGTAGAGGTTGAGGTTGGCCTGGCCGAGCGGCTTGTAGCGCAGGCCGACGCCGGTGCCCATGCTCTGGGCGTAGTCGGTGCGGCTCTGGCCACCGAACAGCACGCGTCCATACACCGACAGGGTGCTGCCGTTGCGGCTGGGCTCCTCGCCCAGGGCGTGGTCCCACATCGCCAGTTGCACGTTCTGCGATTGCGCCCGGCGCGAACTGCCGGCGCGCGCGCCGTCGTCGAGGAACTTGTCGTTGGTCGAGGTGCCGGCTGGCGACCAGGTGCTGGCCAGGGTGATGCTGTCGCGGCGCGACAAGGTTTCATGGGCGCGGCGCTGGCGGTACTTGCGCGCCTCCAGGCTGCCGTACTCGTCGTCGCCGTCGACCAGGTTGCGCTCCACGTCCAGCACCCGGCGCAGTTCGCGGCGGGCCGAGGCGCTGTCCTCGGCTTCGTCGTAGCGCAGGGCCAGGGTCTCGCCCAGGCGGTAGTCCTCGGGGAAGTCGCGGGTGGCGCGTTCCAGGTAGGGAATGGACTGTCGCCGTTGCTGCTTGTCCGCCGAGCCGGCCAGGCGCATGCCGTAGTCGGCGCGGTAGCGCGGCTGGTCCGGCGCCAGGCGCACGGCCTCGGCCAGCCAGGCCGTGCTCTGGGCGCTGTCGCCGGCCTGCTGGGCGGTGCCGGCGGCGGCGTAGTAATGATCGGCGCGCGGGGTGTGGCGCAGGGCTTCGCGCTGGAAGGCGAGGGCCTGTTGGGCGTCGCCCTGGCGCTGGGCGATGGCGGCGCCCAGCGCCCAGTCGTCGGCGTTGCGGTGCGCGGCCGCGTCCCAGTGGCGGCGGGCGGCGTTGGCGTCGCCGGCGTTCAAGGCGCCACGCGCCGCGGTCAGGCGAGCATTGTCGGTCCAGGCGTCGGCCGGCAGGCTGTTCCAGATTGGCAGTGCCGCCTCGGAGTCGCCCGAGGCCTCCAGCGCGTAGGCCAGGGGCAGGCGGCTTGCGGTGTCGCCCAGGCGTTCGGCGGCCTGGTAGTAGACCACGGCTTCGCCAGGCTGGTCGGGCATGGCGCAGCGGCCCAGGGCGCGATACTGCCCGACTTCGCTCGGGTTGGCCGGGATGGCCTTGCGCACCGCGTCGCACTGGCCGGCCTCGGCCAGGCGGGCGAGCAGTTGGCCACGGGTGGCGGCATCCACGCGTGGTACCAAGGCGAGCATGCGCGGGGTGTCCAATGGGCCGTCATTGCGCGCATAGAGGTTGCCCAGGCGTTGCAGCAGCGAGGGCGTCAAACGCCCCTGGCGGCGGTCGTAGGCGTTTTCCAGCAACTGCCGGGCATGCTCGGTCTGGCCACGCTCGAGCAGCATGAACGTGGCTTGCTCCAGTGCCGCGAGGTCGCCGGTCTGGCGGTAGCGTTGTTCCCACTGCGCCGCCGTGCGCGGTTGTGGCGGTTGAGCGGGCTCGCCATACAGGCGCTGCTTGAGGATGGCGTAGCTGCGCGGATTATCACTTGCCTGGCACTGGCCGAGCTGCTCGCGGGCCAGCTTCAGGTCCTTGTGCGACAGCCAGTCGACGGTTTCCAGGCATGGACGCTGCAGCTCGTTGCTCAGCTGGCGCACCAGCGCCGCGTCGTCGCCCTCGCGGGCCAGCTCCCAGAGTTGCCGGCGTTGTTCGGGATGTTGCAGTTGATCGGCCGGCAGGCTCTGCAGCCAACGCTCGGCCTGCTGGTTGTGGCCCATGGCGATGGCGCGGTTGGCCATGGCCAGGCGGGCGTGGGTCGCCGCTTCCTGGGAGGGCGCGCTGGCCAGCAGCTTGTTCAGGCCTTTTTCATCGACCTGCTGGATGTAGGCGTTGGCCAGCCGCTGCCAGTCCTGCGGCGGCAGTTCGCCCTTGTCGGCCAGCGGTTGCAGCTGGTCGATGGTCTCGCCCCAGTTGCGCAGTTGCTCGGCGAAGTTGGCCCGGGTCATGCGCAGCACCATGCCGTCGTCGCGCACCGGCAACTGGTTGAGCCACTCCAGCGCCTTGCCCGCGCCACCGAACTTGGCCAGGCTGACGCTGTAGGCCTGCCACAGGCGTGCCCGTTGCTGGCCCTGGCTGTCGGCCAGCCAGGCCTCCACCTGGCTCGCTGCGGGCGGGTCCTGCTCGATCCAGGTCAGGCGCAGTTCGAGCAGGGCGTCGGCGTGCTCGGGGTTGTCGTCGAGGTCCTCGGCGATGGCCTCGGCCTCCTTGTAGCGGCGCTGATGAGCCAAGGCCTCGGCCAGCAGGGCTCGGGCCTCGTTGTTGTTGGGCACGCGCCCCAGTACATGACGGGTCAGGCGCTCGACTTCCGTCCAGTTGTCCTTCTGCGCCTCCCGGTAGCCACGCTCCATGAAGGGGTAGCTGGTGAAGCGCTGGAAGTCGGTCATCGGCTTGGTCGGCGCCGCCAGGGTGGTAGAGCACAGCAGCAGGCTGGCGAGGGTCAGGGAAAGACGGGGCGTCATGCCACCTCCCGGGTCAGTTCATAGGCGGCCTGCTGTTCGCTGGCCTGCTCGGCGAGGGCTTGCTGGAGGACCTCTTCGGTGATGATGCCGCGGGCGATCAGGTGCTCGCCCAGGCTCTGCTGCTCGGGGTTGAAGTCGATCAGTGCCTGGTTGAACAAGGTCGCCGGCACCATGCCGCGCACCTGCAGCAGCGTGCCGAGCATCACCTGGTGGATACCGACCTGCTCCAGCAGGGTGGCGTCGTCCTGGTGGCGTTCGAGCACTGCAAGCATTTCGCGGGTCTCGGTCTTCTGCCAGGGGCTCGGGTAGTGGTAGCGCAGGCCGAGGGTGACCCGCCCCTGCGGCGCCAGGCGGGCGCGTACCGGGCGCTTGAGCTGTCGGCTGATCACGCCGAGCGAAACCTGGCTGACCGGACTCTCGCTGGCCAGCACCAGGGTGTCGCCGTCTTCTTCCACCGGCAGTACGCCGTAGTGGGTGGCGAGCTTGCGCGGCAGCTTGGCGATCAACGCAGGTTCAATCTTGAATGGATTCAGCGGCGCCCAGGGCAGGTCCAGCTGCTCGGCCAGGGTCTCGACCAGTTGCTCGCTGCTCAGCCAGCCGCGCAGCAGCAACTCGCGACCCAGGCGCCGGCGCACCGGGCTGGTGATGGCCTGCTCAAGCTGAGTCTCGGTTATCAAGCCTTTCTCAACCAGGCGCTGGCCCAGCGGTGTGCGGGCTGGCGCGGCGAGGGCGGGAAACTCGTGGGTGGTCTTGTCCCAGGCCACCCGCCGCGAATCGCCCATTTCCATCACCTGGCGCAGGGCGCGCAGGTTGGCGAAGAAGTTGACGAAGTTGCTCCACATCATCCGCGGCGCCGACAGCAGGCCCTCGAAGATGCCGTAGTAGCGGGTCACGAACCAGAAACGCTGGAACAGGCGGTTGAACAACAGCAGGCCGTTGAGCCACAGCAATGTGGTCAGCAGCTTGCTGTCGCTGAGGATCGACATGAAGCGCCAGGACTCCGGCGCGATCACCGTCACCAGCCACATCGCCAGCAGCACCAGCAACAGCAGGTTGACCAGGAAGCTCAGCAGGTAGGCGAACAGCCCACGGCGGTCGCGCCAGAGGAAGTAGTTGAGCGCGCCCTTGCGGCTCCAGCCGAGGTTGCTGGTGCCCTGGAACACGATGCCGACGATCCACCGCGACTTCTGCCGGATGGCGTGCTGCCAGTCCCTGGGGAAGTGCTCGCGCACGCAGATCACCTGGGCGAATTCGCGGCTCATGCCGGGGCGCCAGTCCTGCTTGAGGGCCAGCGCCGGGTCGGTGATGGAATAGCGGGCGAAGATGCACTTCATGCCTTTTTGCTTGAGACGAAAACCGATGTCGTAGTCCTCGGTCAGGCTCTGCACATCGAAGGCGATGCCGTCGCCGTCCTCGAGCAGGGCGCTGATCGCCCGGCGGCTGAAGCAGGTGCCGACGCCGGCGCTGGGCACCTGGCCGGTGAGCGCTTCGCGCACGATCACGTCCTTGCCGTGGTTCTCGGCGAACTCGTCGACATAGTGGCCGGCGGTGAAGCCTTTCCATTCCGGTGCATAGGGGTACACCGGGATCTGGATCATGTCCTTGTTCGGCAGCAGGTAGTTGAACAGGCGCAGTTCCATCGGCGAGATGACGTCTTCGGCGTCATGCAGGATGAACCCGGCGAACTCGATGCGCGCGTCCTGCTGGAAGCGCAGGATGGCGTCGATGATGTTGTTCAGGCAGTCGGCCTTGCTGGTCGGACCGGGGCGGGCGCAGACCACCTTGTGCACGTTGGGGTAGTGCAGGCACACGGCATCGACGTCGGCCTGGGTCTGCGGGTCGTTGGGGTAGGTGCCGACGAAGATCTGGTAGTTCTCGTAGTCGATGGTCGAGGCCGCCAGGCGCGCCATTTCACCGACCACGCCGACCTCGTTCCAGGCCGGCACCATGATCGCCAGGGGCTTTTCCGGCACCTCGAACAGGCGCTTCTCGTCGGCCTTCTCGAACTTGTCGTAGATCCGGAAGCGCCGGATCAGCTTGCGGCCCCAGTAGCACAGGTCGATGAACAGGTCGTCCAGGCCGAGCACGAACATCAGTGTCGCCAGGATGATGGCAAGGATCTTCAGGCCGAACAGGACATAGGTGAGGAAATCGATGAAGGCCAGGCTCATGCGTTGTCCCGTGCGGCGGATTGCTCGGCGAACCAGCGGCTCAGGCGTTCGGCGATGCGTTCGCTGGCGTGGCCGTCACCGAAGGGGGTGAACACCTGCGCCATGCGCGCGTAGGCGACCGGGTCGTCGAGCAGTTGGCTGGTCTCGTGGACGATGCGCTCGGTCAGGGTGCCGACCAGCTTGACCGTGCCGCCCTTGAGCACGGCGGGACGCTCGGTGACCTTGCGCAGCACCAGCACCGGCTTGCCCAGGGCGGGCGCCTCTTCCTGCACGCCGCCGGAGTCGGTGAGGATGATATGGGCGCGGTTCATCAGCCAGACGAAATGCGGGTAGTCCTGGGGCGCGACCAGGTGGATGTTGTCGCGCCCGGACAGCACGCTGTACACCGCGTGCTGCACCTGCGGGTTGAGGTGCACGGGGTAGAGGAACTGCACGTCAGGGTAACGCAGGGCCAGCTCGGCCAGGGCCAGGCAGATGCGTTCGAAGCCGCTGCCGAAGTTCTCCCGGCGGTGGCCGGTGATCAGCACCATGCGCTGGTCGTCGCGCAGCACCTTGAGCGGGGACTCGGGCGCGGGGCGCCAGTTGTCACGGTGCAGCTTGTCGCGCATCCACAGCAGGGCGTCGATCACCGTGTTGCCGGTGACCTCGATATGCTCGGGCGGCACGCCTTCGCGGATCAGGTTGGCGTCGGAGTCGCGGGTGGGGGTGAAGTGCAGGTTGGCGAGCACGCCGGTCAGGCGCCGGTTGGCTTCCTCGGGCCAGGGCTGCTGCAGGTTGCCGGTGCGCAGGCCAGCCTCGACATGGCCGATGGGGATATGCCGGTGGAAGGCCGCCAGCGAGGCGATGAAGCTGGTGGTGGTGTCGCCGTGTACCAGGACGATATCGGGCTTGACCTGCTCGTAGGCGCGGTCGAGCTTGTCCAGCAGGTCGCGGGACAGGCCATTGAGGGTCTGGTTCTGGGTCATCACCTGCAGGTCCTGGTCGACCGTGAGGCCGAAGGCGGTGAGGACCTGTTCGAGCATTTCGCGGTGCTGGCCGGTGGAGCAGATATGCAAGTCGACCTCGGGCCAGTCGCGCAGAACGCGGGCCAGTGGGGCCATCTTGATCGCTTCAGGGCGGGTACCGAATACCATCATCACGGTGAAAGCCATCGTGTAGTTCCTCGTTCGATTCCCTGGACGAAGTTGTACGACGTGTCGCCGCTTGCCAGTCATAGATACAAGCAGTCGATCACGGGGTTGTCCAATGCGTGGGCTGCGCCAGACGGTGCGCTGCAGGCGCTTGCGCAAGTGCCACGGAGGCGGGGGTCGTGTCGGCACTGTCGAGGCCGAACGCCAGGGAGGGGTGGTGCGGAAACGTTTATGCTAGCTTTTCTTGATTGAACGGTCAGTCAATAAAGTATTTCCGGCTTTTTCTTACAGTCTTCTTCTTGTAGCTTTGTAGGTCTTTTCTTCAGGGAGCTGAACATGCAAGGCAAGGCGCGCAAGGTTGTCCAGGCCATCCTTTACGAGGCCATCGCCGTGGCCTGCGTGGCGCCGGCGCTGGAGCTGGCGTTCGGCGCCGGCATGGCCCAGTCGACGGTGCTGTCGATCCTCATGTCGGGCATCGCCATGAGCTGGAACATGGCCTACAACTGGGCGTTCGAGCGCTGGGAGGCGCGTCAGCACCAGCGCAGCCGCACCTTCCTGCGACGCCTGCTGCATGCCCTGGGCTTCGAGGGCGGGCTGGTGCTGATCCTGCTGCCGCTGGTGGCCTACTGGCTGGATATCGGGCTGTGGGCGGCGCTGGTGACCAACCTGGCGCTGTTCGTGTTCTTCTTCGTCTATGCGTTCGTGTTCCAGTGGGGGTTCGACAAGGTCTTCGATGTACCGGTGTCGGCGCAGGAGGTGGCCAAGGGGTGCTGACACCGGTGGCTTTCTCCCACAAGCCACCGGGATTCCCTTCAGCCCTGCGCATCGCCAATAATCCCTGTTCACCCTAGCCAGACCCGCACCGATGCCGCGCCCGATCATCCTGCCGCTCGCCGAGAACTATCGCCATGGCGAGCACATCGCCCCGCACTGCCATGACCGTGCCCAACTGATCCACGCCATCAGCGGCGTGGTCACGGTCAGTGCCCGCGAAGGCAGCTGGGTGGTCCCCCCGGGGCGCGGGGTGTGGGTGCCGGCGGCGGTCGAGCACGAGCTGCGCATGGCCGGCGTGGTGCGCATGCGCACCTTGTTCGTCGAACCCGGCGCGCGCCCGGACCTGCCGCGCCAGTGCCAGGTGATCGAGATCTCGCCGCTGTTGCGCGAGCTGATCATCCGCGCCATGGACATCGCCCCCGACCACCCGGCCCAGGGGCGTGAGGCGCGGATCATGCAGCTGATCCTCGACGAGCTGCGCGTGCTGCCGGTGTTCGCCTTGCATGTGCCCAGCCCGCACTCGACGCATCTGCAAGGCCTGTGCGACGCCCTGCGCCAGGCACCGTCCGAGGACTGGAGCCTGGCCCGCGCCGCCGCCCACAGCGGCCTCAACCCGCGCACCCTGACCCGCGCCTTCCAGCGCGAGACCGGCCTGAGCCTGGTGCAGTGGTTGCGGCGCATGCGCCTGCTGGCAAGCCTGGATGCCCTGGCCGCCGGACAGTCGGTGCTGGAGGTGGCGTTGGACCTGGGTTACGACAGCCCCAGTGCCTTCAGTGCCATGTTCCGTCGCACCCTCGGGGTGTCGCCGTCGGTCTACTTCGGCAGGGCCGCGGAGCGCTGGTAGGCCAGCCCCGGCGACGACTCCCAGCCGCCGCCCAGCGCGGTGAACAGGTTCACCTCGGCCAGCAACTGCGCCAGGCGGTCGCTGATCAGGCCCTGCTGGGCGCTGAACAGCGAGCGCTGGGCGTCGAGGAAGGTCAGGCTGCTGTCGATGCCGGTGCGGTAGCGGTTCTCGGCCAGGTCGTGGTAACGCTGGCTGGCCTCCACCAGGTCGCGTTGGGCCTGCAACTGCTGCTGATAGGTGCTGCGCGCCGCCAGGCCGTCGGCCACTTCCTGGAAGGCGGTCTGGATCGACTTCTCGTAGCGCGCCACTTGCATGTCCTTCTGCAGTTTCGCGTAGTCGAGGCTGGCTCGCAGGCTGCCGGCGTTGAACAGCGGCAGGTTGATCTGCGGCTGGAACAGCCAGGTGCCGCTGCCGGCGTCGAACAGGTCGGCCAGTTCGCGGCTGCTGCTGCCGGCGTTGGCAGTCAGGCTGATGCTCGGGAAGAACGCCGCCCGCGCCGCGCCGATATTGGCGTTGGCGGCCTGCAGCTGGTACTCGGCCTGGCGGATGTCCGGGCGGCGTTGCAGCAGGTCGGCGGGCAGGCCGGCGGGCACCCGGGCGATCTGCTCGTCGGCCAGCGGCAGCGCCGGCAGGTGTTCGTCGACCTGCGCGCCGACCAGGCGCTGCAACTGGTTGAGGTCCTGGGCGGCCAGGCGGGTGTAGCGCGCCACGGCAGCGCGGGTGCTGTCGACGCGGGTGGTGGCCTGGATCTGGTCGAGCGCCGACAGGGTGCCGGTGCGGCGCTGGCGCTGGGTCAGGCGCAGGCTCTTCTCGTCGGCCAGCAGGGTCTGGCGCGACAGGGCCAGCAGCTCCTGGTCGGCGCGCCAGGTCAGGTAGGCGCCGGCGACACTGCTGAGCAGGCTGAGCTCGGCGCCACGTCGGGCCTCGTCGGTGGCCAGGTAGTTGAGCAGGGCCTGGTCGCTGAGACTGCGCAATCGACCGAACAGGTCCAGTTCGTAGGCGCTGATGCCGACGGTCGCTGATTGCTGGCTGCTGATCATGCCTTCGCCGCCAGTGCGCCGCCGTGGCAGGTACTGGCGCGTGCCCTGGGCGTTGGCGGCGATCTTCGGCAGCAGTTCGGCGCGCTGGATGCGGTACTGGGCGCGGTAGGCCTCGGCGTTGAGCACGGCCACGCGCAGGTCGCGGTTGTTGACCAGCGCGGTGTCGAGCAACTGGCGCAGCACCGGGTCGCGGAACACCCCGCGCCAGTCGCCGGTCACGTCCGTGGCGGGTGGCCCGCCACGGTAGGCGACGCCCGTGGGGTACTGATCGGCGCTGGGCGAGGGCGGGCGCTGGTAGTCGGGGGCGAGGCTGCAACCGGTCAAAACGAGAGCAAGCAAGGGCAGGGTGATTCGCGGCATGACAGGGTCTCTGGGATCAAGTGCCGGCCATCCAGCGGGCCAGGCCATGGCGTCCGCTGACGCCGAGCTTGGCGGTGGCGCGTTTCAGGTAGGTCTCGATCGAGCTGTTCTTCACATTCAGGCGCTGGGCCATCTGCGGCACGGTACCTCCGGTGAGCAGGCCGATGCACACTTCCTGCTCGCGGCTGGACAGGCGGATCGCCTCTTGCTCCAGGCGCTCGGTGAAGACCTGGCGCAGTGAGCCGGCCTCATCCGCCTGCAGGCTTCCCGGTCGGCGCTGGGCCGCCTGCAGGAACAGCTGGGCGTGGTGCTCGACCAGGGGCAACAGGGTGTCGGACAGGCGCTTGAGCAGCGACAGTTCGGCCAGGGAGAACATTCGCTCGCTGCGCTGGCGATGACAGCAGATGACCCAGCGCCGGTCGCCGCTGCGCGACACCAGGTTGCACTGGTGCACGGGGGCGTTTATCTGGATCAGCAAGGGGTCTTCCATGCGCATGATGCTTTGCAGCAGGGGATGGCGCAGCTGCGCCTGCGCGGGCGTCGCTTCGGGCAGGCCGGCGCTGCCCAGCATCTTGACCTGGCGGATGCTGGCCTGGTCGCTGTCGAGGGTCCACTCGCTGAGGTCGAGTCGATGGATCGGCACCTGGTCGTCGATCAGCTGGAACATCTGTTCGGCGAAGGTGGCATCGCCGGTGCTGGCAACCAGTGCGCCCAACTGCAGGTACAGGTGCGGGTCGTGGCGGTGTTCGAGGCTGTCGATCAGCTTCATGTCGTTGTCTTCCTTGATCCGGTAACGCGGTGGGTCTCGCGGTCGAGTCCTCTCTGTGCTGGGGCTTGGCGCTATTGAATAGCAGGCTCCGAGCCTGCGTCTGTAGCGGAAAGCGGGGACAGGAAATGCCAAATTATCCGACAAGAAAAGTTGGTATTTCCCCGGGCTCATACAGCCTGAATCGATGGATTGTCGGACAATTGGCGCCAGAAACCGGCCAGATCGCCGGCGATTGCCACGCCGGCTGAGAGGGGTAGGCAGGTACCGGCTGCCGACTATCGTCAATTTCCTACAAAAGATTCAGCAGACTCAGGCGGAGCGAAAAGGTACTGGCTAATGTCCGGGTTTGGGGGGCCATACAGGGCGTGGGGTGGGTGCTTGAATCCGCGGACGATCCCGTTTCAAGGAAGACCCGCCCATGTCCGTCGCCGATAGCTTCCCCCTGACCTGCGCCCAGCGCGACATCTGGCTGGACCAGATCAGCCACGGCGATTCGCCGCTCTACAACGTCGGCGGCTATCTCGAGTTCGACGGCGCCGTGGACAGTGGCCTGCTGCGGCGCGCGCTGACGCATCTGGTCGCGCTTCACGACGGGTTGCGCACGGTGCTGGTGCGCGAGGCGGGGGATGATGGCGTGGCCCGCCAGCGCTTTGTGGCCGGTTTGCAGGTACCGCTGGACGAGCACGACCTGCGCGGGCAGGCTGAACCGTTCGCCGCTGCGCAGCGTCTGGCCAAGACCTTGCTGCAACAGCCCTTCGCCCTTGAAACCGGCCCGTTGCTGCGCATGGCATTGCTGCATGTGGATGCCGGGCGCAGCCTGCTGATGTTGCAGGCCCATCACCTGATCCTCGACGGCTGGGGCCTGGAGCAGTTGCTCCACCAGCTGGGCCAGTTCTACGGTCTGCTCGAGCAGGGTCTGGCACTGCCGGACACGGCTCCGTCCTACCGGACATTCATCGAGGATGACCTGGCCTACCAGGGATCGGCCCGCCAGCAGCGCGATCTTGCCTATTGGCAAGGCCGTTACCCGCAACTGCCCGATGCGCTGCTGCGGCCCAGGGAACAGGGCCTGCCGCCAGGTGCCACGCCCAGCCATGCGCTGGAGCGCAGTTTCGACGGTGACCTGCTGGCGCGCATGCGGCAACTGGCCGACGAGCTGCAGGGATCGGTCGCCCATGTGCTGCTGGCGGCCTTGCACGTGTGCTGTGCCCGGGCCTGGCAGCGGGACGACTGGGTGGTCGGGCTGCCGGTGCGTAACCGTGGCAATGCGCGAGCCAAGGCGACCCTGGGCATGTTCGTCCAGGTCAATGCCTTGCGCATGGACTTCGGCCGGCATTTGAGCTTCGCCGAGCTGGTGCGCGGCATCGGCGATGCCCTGCGGCGCGACCTGCGCCACCAGCGCCTGCCGCTGAGCGATCTCAACCGGGCGTTGGGGGTGTCTCGGGAGGCCCGGAGGCAATTGTTCGAGATAACCGTGTCCTACGAGGAAGAAGGCCACGACCTGCGCTATGGCAGCCTTGGCGCCCACAGCGTCAAGGTATGCAACGATCACGAGCCGACGCCGCTGTCGATCTACCTGCGCAGCAACCCGCACAATGGCAAGGCCTGGCTGCACTTGGTGTACAACCAGGCCTGGCTGGCCCCCGAAGAGGTCGAGGTGTTCACTGCGCGCCTGCTGCATGTGCTGGCCCAGGGGCTGGAGCGGCCGCAGGCGGCCATCGACGACTACGACCTGCTCTTGCCCGACGAGCACCAGCGCCTGCGGCTGTGGAATGCCACGGCCAGCGCCGCCCAAGGCCCGGCCCTGATCCATCGGCGCATCGAGGCCCAGGCCGCGCTGCGCGCCGAGGCGACGGCCGCCGTGCACGAGGGGCGCCACCTGAGTTATGCCGAGCTGAACAATCGTGCCAACCAGCTGGCCGCGCAACTGCAGGCCCTGGGCGTGGTGCCGGAGCAGCGGGTGGCCGTGGTCGCCCGGCGTGGCCTGGACACCCTGGTCGGCCTGCTGGCGGTGCTCAAGGCCGGCGCCGCCTATGTGCCGATCGATCCGGCGCACCCGGGCGAGCGCTTGCGCTACCTGCTGGATGATTGCGCGCCGAAGGCGGTGCTGACCCAGTCCAGCCTGCGCGAGCGCCTGCCGGCCATCGATGTGCCGGTGATCGAGTTGGACCGCCTGCCTCTGCCCGCGACGGCGTTCGCCGACCTCGAGGTGCCGGGGCTTTCGGGTTCGAGCCTGGTCTATGTGATCTACACCTCCGGCTCCACCGGCCAGCCCAAGGGGGTGATGATCGAACACCGCATGCTCGCCAACCTGGTCGACTGGCACTGCGAAGCCTTTGAGCTTCACCCGGGCAGCGCCACCTCCAGCCTGGCTGGTTTCGGCTTCGATGCCATGGCCTGGGAGATCTGGCCGACCCTGTGCGCCGGCGCCACCCTGCACCTGGCGCCGGTGGGCGAGGGCGGCGAGGATATCGAGGCGCTGCTGCGCTGGTGGCGCGCCCAGCCACTGCAGGTCAGCTTCCTGCCCACGCCGGTGGCCGAGCACGCCTTTGCCCAGGGCGAGCCGCATCCCACCCTGCGCACCTTGCTGGTCGGCGGCGATCGCCTGCGTCGGCTGGCCCGCGAGCGGGGCTGGCGGATCATCAACAACTACGGGCCGACCGAGGCCACGGTGGTGGCCAGCGCGGGCGAGGTGCGTCCGGGCCAGGTGCTGCATATCGGCGCGCCGGTGGCCAATACCCGCCTGCATGTGCTCGATGCCCAGGGCCGGCAACTGCCGATAGGTGCCGTCGGTGAGCTGTACATCGGCGGTGCGGGTGTCGCCCGCGGCTACCTGAATCGGCCCGACCTGACCGCCGAGCGCTTCCTCGACGACCCGTTCACCCCGCAGCACGGCGCCCGGATGTACCGCACGGGGGACCTGGTGCGCTGGTTGTCCGACGGTACCCTGGAGTACCTGGGGCGCGGCGACGACCAGGTCAAGATCCGCGGCGTGCGGGTCGAGCTGGGCGAGATCGAGAGCGCGCTGGCCAGCCACCCAGCCGTGCGCGAGGCGCTGGTGCTGCTGCGCGACGGCCAGCTGGTGGCCTGGTACCTCGGTGAACAGGCATCGACCCCGTTGCAGTTGCACGAGCACCTGCGCAGCCGCCTGCCTGCCGTGTTGCTGCCGAGCGCCTATGTGGCGATGGCGGCCTGGCCGTTGACCACCAATGGCAAGCTCGACCGCCGCGCCTTGCCCGCGCCGGGCAGCGAAGCCACGGTACGGCGCGCCCACGAGCCGCCCCAGGGCGAGCTTGAGCAGCGCCTGGCCGCGCTGTGGGCCGAGTTGCTGGAGGTGGAGCAGGTCGGGCGGCATGATCATTTCTTCGAGCTGGGCGGCCATTCGCTGCTGGCGGTACGCCTGATCGAACGCATGCGTCAGGCGGGGTTGCAGGTCGATGCCCAGGTCCTGTTCGGTCAGCCGACCTTGGCGAGCCTGGCCGCATCGCTTGGCGACGCCCCGGTGCAGACGGTGCCGGCCAGCCGCGTGATCCCGGGTAGCCAGCGGATCACCCCCGAGATGCTGACCCTGACCCGCCTCGACCAGGCCAGCATCGACCGCATCGTCGACAGGGTTCCGGGCGGGGCGGCCAATGTGCAGGAAATCTACCCGCTGGCACCGTTGCAGGAGGGGATGCTGTATCACCACCTCACCGAAGACCGTGACCCGTACCAGCAACAGGCGCTGTTCGCCTTCGCCAGCCAGGCTGCGCTGGAGGCGTTCAACCGTGCCTTGGCCGGGGTCATCGAGCGTCACGACATCCTGCGTACCAGCCTGGCCTGGGAAGGCCTGGCGCAGCCGCAGCAAGTGGTGTGGCGCCAGGCCTGGTTGCCGCTGAGGGTGCTTGCGCCCGGTCCGGGCGACGCGGCCACCCGACTGCGCGAAGAGACCCTGCGGCTGGATCTGCGCCAGGCGCCGATGATGGCCCTGGCCTGCGTCGAGGACAGCGCGCGGCAGCGCTGGCTGGGGCTGCTGCACTTCCACCACCTGGTCAACGACGCGGTCTCGGTGCAGGTGCTGCTGGCCGAGCTGGCGACGCTGATGGCGGGCGAGGGACACACGCTGCCAGCGCCCGTGCCGTATCGCAACTACGTCGCCCTGAGCCGCGACGAGGCCAGGCAGGCGGGGCATGAAGCCTTCCTGCGCGAAGCCCTGGCCGGGGTGGAAGCACCACCCAGGCTGGCCGGCATGGGCGAGGAGGGCCAGGCCAAGGTCGAAACCTGCGCCCTGACCGTCCCTGAGGGCTTGGCCACGACCTTGCGCCAGCGCGTGCGTCGGCACGACGTCGGCCTGGGCAGCCTGATGCACCTGGCCTGGGCGCAGGTGCTGGGAGCCTTGGGCGGTCGCGACGAGGTGCTGTTCGGCACCGTGCTGCTGGGCCGGGTAATGGCGGGCGAGGGCGCCGAGCGGGCGCTGGGCATGTTCATCAACAGCCTGCCGCTGCGGGTGTCGCTGGCCGGTCGTGATGTGGGCCAGGCGCTGAGCGCAATCCACGGCCAGCTGGCGGCACTGCTCGGGCACGAGGATGCGCCGCTGGTGCTGGCCCAGCGCTGCAGCGGCTTGCCCGCCGGGGTGGCACTGTTCGACAGCCTGCTCAACTACCGGCATGGCGCCGCGCACGACGCTGTGGCGCTGCCTGGCGTGACGTTGCTCGATGCCAGCGAGGTGCACAGTCACGCCCTGGTGCTGACCGTGGACGAGCAGGGCGACAGCCTGCGGCTGAGTGTGCGGGCACCTCGCGAACTGGGCGCCGAACGGGTGCTCGGGCATGTTTGCTGCGCCCTGCAGGCGCTGGCCAACGCCCTGGTCAGCGAGCAGCCAGTGGCGCTTCAGTCGCTGTCGACCTTGCCGGAGACGGAGCGCGTCTATCTGCTGGAGACCCTCAATGCCACCGAGGTGGCGCTGGATCCCGCCTATGCGCACCTGCCGGCGCTGTTCGCCGCTCAGGTGCGACGCACGCCGGATGCCGTGGCGCTGCAGAGCGAAGAGACGCAGCTCACCTACCGCGAGCTCGACGCCCAGGCCAATCGCCTGGCCCATCACCTGATAGGCCTGGGCGTGCGGCCCGACAGCCGGGTCGCGGTGTGCCTGGAGCGCGGCGCCTCGCTGATCGTCGGCCTGCTCGGCGTGCTCAAGGCCGGTGGCGCCTATGTGCCGCTGGACCCCGGCTACCCCGACGAACGCCTGCACTACATGCTTGCCGACAGCGCGCCCCTGGCACTGCTGGTGCACGGAGCCACCCGCGGCCTGTTCGAGGGCCTGTCGACACCGCTGGTGGATCTGGATCACGGCGACTGGCAGGCGCACGGCGACCATGCGCCGCAGCTGCCGGAACTGGGTGGCGGGCACCTGGCCTATGTCATGTACACCTCGGGCTCGACCGGTACGCCGAAAGGGGTGATGGTCGAGCACCGCGGACTGTGCAACCTGATGCGCTGGGGCAGCGACCTGTGTCCGCCGCAGGCCGACGACGCGCTGCTGCAACGGGCGCCGTTCAGCTTCGACGGCTCGGTGTGGGAGTTGTTCTGGCCGCTGTGCGCCGGCTTGCGCCTGGTGCTGGCACGCCCCGACGGGCACCGCGATCCGGCTTACCTGGTGCAGCTGATCCAGGCGCGTCGGGTGACCACCGTCAAGTTTGTCCCGGCCCTGCTGCAGGCGTTTCTCGACACCCCGGGCGTCGAGCGTTGCAGCAGCCTGCGCGATGTCTTCTGTGGCGGCGGCGAGCTGACCCTGGCGCTGGCGCAACAGGTGCGCCAGGCCTTGCCCCAGGTGCGCCTGCACAATGTCTATGGCCCCACCGAGGCCACCGTGGACAGCACCGCCTGGACCCTGGAGCCGCAGCAGCCGTTGCCCGCCGTCGCCCCGCCGATCGGGCGGGCGATCGGCAATACCCGGCTGTACGTGCTCGATGCCCATGACCGTCCGGTGCCCGTGGGGTGTGCCGGCGAACTGCATATCGGCGGCATTGGCGTGGCCCGCGGCTACCTGGGCTTGCCGGCGTTGCAGGCCGAGCGCTTCATCGCCAGCCCGTTCGTGGCCGGCGACCGCCTGTACCGCACCGGCGACCTGGTGCGCTATCGCGCCGATGGCGAGCTGGAGTTCCTCGGGCGCAACGACTTCCAGGTCAAGCTCAACGGCCTGCGCATCGAGCCGGGCGAGATCGAGGCGCTGCTGGCGGCCCATCCGGCCCTGGGCCAGGCCGTGGTGCTGGTGCGCGAGGAGCGCCTGGTGGCCTATGCCAGCTGTCGCGACGGCCATGCCGCGCCGACGCCGGAAGCACTGCGTGCCTACCTGTCGGCGCGCCTGCCGGCCTACATGGTGCCCTCGGCCTACGTGCTCCTGGCCGAGCTGCCGCTGAGCCCCAACGGCAAGGTCGATCGCCGCGCCTTGCCGGCGCCGGGCGCGGAGGCGGTGATCAGCCGGGCTTATGAGGCGCCCCGTGACGAGCTGGAGCAGGCGCTGGCACAGATCTGGACCGAAGTGCTTAAGATCGAGCAGGTCGGCCGCGACGACAACTTCTTCGAGTTGGGCGGGCATTCACTGCTGGCGGTCAGCCTGGTGGCGCGCATGCGCCAGGCCGGGCTGCATGCCGATGCGCGCCTGCTGTTCAGCCAGCCGACCCTGGCGGGCCTGGCGGCCAACACCCGGCGTGAGCAGGAGCAGGTGGCGATTGCGCAGACCACCATTCCGGCGCTGAAGGGCAGGCGGCGGATCTGATGAGTGACGTTGAGCTGGCGAGGGGGCGTGGGAGCGGGCTTACTATGGCACCGGCTTCGCCGGTGATCGCGGGGCTAGCCCGCTCCCACGCTGGTAGATAGGCGGATTATTTCGGCGAAATGCGATAGACGCAGCGCCGATCCCCCGAGATCAGGTGCTCGCAGCGCTCCACCAGCCCCTGCTCGCCGATCGCCGCCTGGAACACCTGCAGCTCGCTGCGGCAGAACCCCTGGCAGCGGGTGGCGGCAATGCAGATCGGGCAGTGGTTCTCGACGATCAGCCAGTCATTGCCGTCAGCCTGCATCTCGGCCATGTAGCCAGCGCGCTCGCGCAGTTGCACGAGAATACGCACCTTGTCTTCCAGGCTTTGCCCATCGGCGCAGGCCTGCTGGTATTCACGGCTGTTGCTGTCTTCCATGCGGCTGATCAGGCGGTCGACCCCGTCGCTGCCAAACACCTGCTCGACGCTCTCGATCAGTTGCAGGGTCAGCACGCTGTGGGAATCGGGGAAGCGGCGCTGGGCAGCGGCGGTCAGTGCCCATTTCTGCGAAGGGCGCCCGGCGCCCTTGGCCGGCACGCTGATGCCGCTGATCAGGTCGGCCGCCTGCAGCTTCTGCACCTGCTGGCGGGTGGCTTCGAAAGTAATGGCGAGCAGTTGGGCCAGGTCGGCGGTCTTGAGCGGCCCGCGGGTCTTGAGCAGGAACAGGATGCGGTCGGCGGTGCAGTTGGTATCAACGGTGGTCGAGGTCATGGAGCGCTGGAAACCGGGCGTGAATGAACGGATCGGGCACTCTCCTGGGCCATCCTTTGCGCAGGCAAGTGGGCGAAGGATAGCCCGGATTCGCGGTGAATGGTGCAAGAGTAACGATTATCGATAATAAAATTTATATGCGATAAAAATATAAAAGGTATTAGTTGTATTTATTGAGTCCGCGTCTAGGCTGAATTGCGGAGCCTGTGCTTGCCGGTCCCAGGGAGGGGTGCGTGCAAGTCAATCGACACCTTGCTGGCAAATGCCGGGCATGGGCTCACCCACAATAACTCGACAGGGATGTGAGTGCATGAATGCCCAGAAACCCGTGACCATCTATGAACACGCCGACGAGCTGAACAGTCTGCAAGGCGTGGTCGACCTGGTGAAGCTCTCTGATCAGTACCGCCAGTCCGCCATCCTGCATTCGGCGCTGGCCCAGCGTGTGTTCGACCACACCCGCCAGCCGGTCAGCGCCCAGGCCCTGAGCGATGCGCTGGGTTGGGTGCCGAACAAGGGCCGCATCTTCCTCAACGCGCTGGTGGCCATGGGCCTGTTGAAGCGCACCGCCCAAGGTTTCGAGAACCTGCCGCTGAGCCAGCGTTTCCTGGTCAGCGACAGCGCCGAGTTCATCGGCCCGATCATCGATCACCAGCGCCTGCAGTGGCACAACTGGCCGCGCCTGGACGAGGTGCTGCGCAGCCGCACCTCGCTGGACTTCCAGCAGGAAAACCGCTTCAAGCACGACCTGGCGGCCCGCGACGCCTTCAACGATGCCATGGTCCGCTTCAGCCAGCCCATGGTCGATGTGCTGCGTGACCTGCCGCTGTTCGACAAGGCCCGGCGGGTGATCGACCTGGCCGGTGGCCACGGCACCTACCTGGCCGAGATCGCCAGCCGCAATCCGCAGGTCAAGGGTGAGGTCTGGGACCTGGAACCCACCCGCGAGGCGGCCGCGGCCACCTTCGCCAAGTACCGCCTCGACAGCCGCCTGGGCTTCCATGCCCGCAACCTGCTGGACCTGGCGCAGTACCAGGGCGAGCGGGCCGACGTGGTGATGCTCAACGACTGCCTGCACTATTTCACCCGCGAGCAGGTGCGCACCCTGATCGCCGGCGCCGCCGGCATGGTCGAGGGCGACGGCGCGCTGCTGGTGCTGAGCATGGCCCTGGAGGATGACGAGATCCATCCGGCGCTGTCGGCCGACTTCTCCCTGCACATGATGCTCAACACGGTCAACGGCGAGCTGCACCCGACCCGCTACCTGATCGACAGCATGGCGTCGGCGGGGCTCACCGTGGAGCAGGAGCCGATCGGCCGCTACACCCTGCTGATCGGACGGAGGGCTGCCTGATGCTGCGCTTGTTGGCATTGCATGCCGCGCCGCTCGGCGACGCGGCGGCCCAGGCCCTGGACAGCCTGGGCAGCGCCGCGGCGGCGGCGGGTTTCAGCCTGCAGGTCAGCCAGAAGCCGGCCGGCCAGGGGCCGGTGGACGCGGTCTGCCTGCTGCTCGACAGCGCCACGCCACCGGCGGCGCTGAACACGCTGCTCAACGAGGCCAGCGGGTTGTGCCGCAACACCGCGCTGGTGCTGGTCCGCGTGCAGGGCGCATTGGCGCAGTTGCCGTCTGCCAGCGGCGTGATCGCCCAGTGGCAGCAGGCCAGCCAGGGCTTCCTCTATCCCTACTCGCTGGATATCGGTGCCGGACAGGCGCCGGAGCAGGCAATCAAGGACTGGCTGGCGGGCTTTGCCAAGTTCGCGGCCGCGACCAAGCTGTGGCGCTCGCTCGACGGTCTGGGGCTGGACGAAGCGGCGCGGGCCGCACAGCGCCCCGAGATGAACCACGTCAATATCCTCACCCGCGACCTTGAAGCCTCCAAGGCGTTCTACAGCGACATCCTCGGCGCCAACTACTGCTACAACCTCGGTCCGCGCAAGGCCGTGATGGAGCTCAACGGCTTCGACTTCTTCATCGAGCAGAGCGAGTCGTTCAGCTACCCGACCGGCTACCACATCGGTGTGCGGGCGTTGCCCGAGGATGTGCGGCGCATCGCCGAGCAGGTCACCGCCACCGGCACCATCAAGCTGGTCAAGGGCAACGGCCCGGCACCGGGCTATCACCATGGGCCGGACAACGTGCGCAGCGCCGTCTACTTCGAGGACCCGGATGGCCTGGTGATCGAAGTCTACAGCGCCGAAGTGGAGATGATCGAAAGCAACCCTCGGTTGCTCCTCGACCGCCTCTGATCCCACGTCGTCGCAGGCCTGCCGTTTGGCAGGCCTGTGCCCAGGCAGGTATTTGCATGAACAGCTACAAACAGTGGCATTGGCCACGGCTGCCCAGCCCGCTGCCCAAGGATGTCAGCGACCGGGCATTGATGGGTTACCCAGCGCACTACCAGGAGCATCCGTTGCAGGCGCAAGTCGCCACGGCGCTCGACGATCTGCTCCAGGCGCCGCTGGATGTCTTGCTGACGCTGCTCGAGCAGCCACGCCAACCCCTGGCCCGGCGCATTGCCGCCGGCGAGGTGCTGGCATTGCGCGGCGATCCGCGCATCGACACCTTCGCCCCGCAGATGATCGACATCCCTGCGGCGCGGGTGCACATCGGCCTCGACCCGCGCGCGGTCGAGCAGGTGATGGACCAGTTCGACGGGCTCGGCCTGGACCGCAGCTGGATCGACAAGGAGACCCCGCGCCACGCCGTGGAGCTGGCGGCGTTCCGTATCGCCCGCTTCCCGGTGACGCACCAGGAGTACCGCCAGTTCCTGCTCGACAGCGGGCATGCCGGCATCCCCGACGGCTGGGCGTTCGGCCGCTACCCGCGGCACCACGCCAATCACCCGGTGTACAGCGTCTCGGCCAGTGACGCCGACGCCTACGCCCGGTGGCTCAGCGAACGCACCGGCCGACGCTTCGCCCTGCCCAGCGAAGCGCAGTGGGAGTACGCCGCCGCCGGCCCCGAAGGGCGCCAGTTCCCCTGGGGCGACGCCTACCAGGTCGAGCAGGCCAACACCGCCGAGCTGGGCTACCTGGACAGCACGCCGGTCGGCGTATTCGTCGACGCTGCCTCGCCCTTCGGGGTGCTGGACATGGCCGGCAACGTCGAGGAGTACGTGGCCGAGGACTACCGGCCATACCCCGGCGGCCCGCAGATCGAGGACGACCTGGTGCTCGATGTCGGCACCCACCGCGTGGCCCGCGGTGGCAGCTTCACCCGTTTCCGCGACCTGGCGCGCACCGCGCGCCGCCACGGGCGTTACCCGCGACCGATCTACGTCATGGGCTTTCGCCTGGTTGAAAACCACAACTGAGCTGTTCCGTCTTCCGTGCAAGAGGTCTGATTCCATGAACAAGGATGTTTCGCTTCACACCATCGTGCCGATTTCCATCCTCGGCGGCGACGTCGACGCCCATTTCTTCGGCTTCCACGGCTTCGAGCGTGACCAGGAGCACTTCGCCGTCGGCATCGGCCGCGAGCAGTGCGACGTGCCGTTGGTGCGGGTGCACTCCGAATGCATCACCGGCGATGTGTTCGGCTCGCAGCGCTGCGATTGCGGTCCGCAGCTGCAGGAGGCGCTGCGCACCCTCAAGGAGGTGGGCGGCTACCTGATCTACCTGCGCCAGGAAGGGCGCGGCATCGGCCTGTACTCCAAGTTCGAGGCCTACCTGCTGCAGGACAAGGGCCTGGACACCTATGAAGCCAACCTGCGCCTGAACCACCTGGCCGACTCGCGCTCGTTCGATCCGGCCGTGCAGATCCTGCGGGCCCTGGGCGTGGACCAGTGCCGGTTGCTGACCAACAACCCGGAGAAGGTCGCCCAGTTGCGCGCCGGCGGCATCGATGTGATCGAACAGGTACCCACCGGGGTGTTCCTGACCAATCACAACCGCAACTACCTGCAGGCGAAGGCCGTCAAGTCCAGCCATTCGATCAAGCTCTGACTCCAGCGAAAAAGGATCTTTCGATGAAACACATTGGCCCTATCAGCGGTATCGCCGCCCATGCCGCGCGCTTTGTCGCCACCGCCGGCTACGACAACCAGGTAATCCTGTGGAACGCCGCCACCGGCGAGCCGATCCACCGCGTGCACCACGACCACCTGGCCAACCAGTGCGCGTTCAGCAGTGACGGCAAGCATCTGGTCAGCGCCAGCAGCGACTACACCGCGCGCATCTGGGAAGTGCCGAGCATGCGCCTGAAAGCCGTGCTGCAGGGGCACAACGACGACGTCGAGATGGCGGTGTTCTCGCCCGACAGCCAACGCGTGGCGACCTGCTCGCGTGACCACGTGCTGCGCATCTTCGACCTCGACGGCGTGCAGCTGCAGGCGTTCCATGGCCACCAGGCCGACGTCATCTCGGTGGTCTGGTCGCCGGACGGCCAGCGCCTGATCTCCAGCAGCGACGACGGTACCGTGCGCCAGTGGGACACCCGCAGCGGCCAGCAATGCGACGAGGTGGACATCGGCGGCGTGGAAACCGACACCATCGCCATCACCCGCGAAGGCGTGGTGTTCGCCGGGGACGACGAGGGGCGCATCTCGATCATCGCCCAGGGCCAGGTGCAGACCGTGCCGGCCCATGCCGCCGGGATCAAGCGCATCGTCTGGAACGACGACAAGCGCCTGCTGGTGAGCCTGAGCTACGACCGCTCGGCGATCCTCTGGACCTTCGACGCCGGGCGCAATCTGGTCAAGCGCCGCAGCACCGCGCTGCCGAGCATTGTCTGGCCGCGCAGCTGCGCCTTCGTCGGCGACGAACAACTGGTGTTCGCCACCTTCGGTTCGCGCTACGCCACCTGGAACTACGAGCAGGACCAGTGGCAGGTGTCGGGCATCGAGCCGGCGGTGAGCATCAACGCCGTGGTGCGCAGCGACGAGCGCCAGTACAGCATCGGCGACGCCGGCATCCTGCACCGTGACGACCAGCCGGTGACCAGTGTCGGCAGCCTGTGCAACTTCCTCCTGCCGTTCGGTCCGCTGCTGCTGACCGGCGGCCAGATGGGCCAGGTGTTCGACGGCCTGTCCGGGCGCATGCTCTACCAGCACCGTTCGCCGCTCAACTGCGGCGCCACCTTCGTCAGGAACGGCGAGGACCTGGCGCTGATCGGCACCTATACCGGCGAAGGCCTGGTGTTCGGCCATGACGGCCAGGGCGGACTGCGCCTGGTGGCATCGATCCCCATGCACGACAACGCGATCAAGGGCGTGGCCGCCGACGAGCGCCACCTGTTCAGCGTCTGCGCTTCGGCCGATGCGGCGCTGCACAGCATCGAGGATTTCAGCAGCGTGCGGCATATCGAGGGGGCGCATACGCGCATTTCCAATGGCTGCTGCCCGATCACCGGCGGCTTCGCCAGCATCGGTCGCGACCTCAAGCTGCGCCTGTGGCTGGAGACCGGCGACGAGGTGTTCGATTCGCCGCACCAGCACTCGATCAAGTGCATCGCCGCCTCCGGCGATGGCCGGGTGATCGCCACCGCGGCCTACAACGGTACCGTGGCACTGTTCGACCTGGCCTCGCGGCGCTGGCTGCCCATGCAGCGGCCGACCGCCAGCGGCATTTCCTGCCTGACCCACGACGCCGTCAGCGATGCCTTCCTGGCCAGTTCCTATGACGGGCGCATCTACGGTATCGACGCCCGCCTGGCGTCCTGAAGGAGCAGTACGATGAGCAAGCAAGCAAGCGACTTCATGGCCCAGGGCGACTACCGCAAGGCCCTCGACACTTCGTTCGTGCACCGCTACAGCCATGGCGAGGACGAGTGGTCATGGGACATCGGCATGATCCAGGCGGCCCAGGCCTTCCTGGAACGGCTCGACCCGCGTGCCGACCAGCATGTGCTGGACATCGGCGTGGGCCGTGGCCGTGACGCCTCCACCTTCATCCTCGCCGGGCACCGGGTCACCGGGCTGGATATCGTCGAGAACTCCAGCTGGCCGTTGCTGCGCAAGCGCTGGGGCGATCGCCTGGACCTGGTGAACAAGGCCATGCAGGACTGGCAGCCGGCGCCGGGCACGGTGTTCGACGCGGCCCTGGACAATGGCTGCTTCCACCACCAGCACCCGGATGAGTGGGCTGCGTACCTGGGCCATGTGCGCCGCCTGCTGCGCCCCGGCGCGCTGGTGGGGCTGAACGTGTTCGGGGTCGATGCGGCCCATCCGCAGCCGGGCTGGCGCGAGATGGACAACCAGCGCCAGGGCTACTTCTTCACCGACGACGGCATCCGCCAGACCCTCGAGGCCCATGGCTTCACCTGGCAGGGACTGGAGGTGATCGAGCGCCAGCATGGTGAGGCCCGCTACCTGCTGGCGCTGGTCCGCACGTGAGTGCGATCGATCGCCATTACCTGGACATGGCCCTGGCGCTCGCCAGCCAGGGCCTGTACAGCACCATGCCCAACCCGCGGGTCGGCTGTGTGATCGTCAACGCCGGGCAGGTGGTGGGGCGCGGGTGGCATCAGCGCGCCGGCCAGGCCCACGCCGAAGTGCACGCCCTGCGCGAGGCGGGCACGGCGGCACGGGGGGCGACCGCCTACGTGACCCTGGAACCCTGCGGCCACCATGGGCGCACGCCGCCATGCGCCGATGCCCTGGTGGCGGCGGGGGTGCGTCGGGTGGTCACGGCCAGCGGCGACGTCTCGCAGAGTATCGGTGCGGATCGTCTGCGCGAGGCCGGTATCGTGGTCGAGGCCTTGCCTTGCCCACGGGCACGGGCGCTCAATCGCGGGTTCTTCTCGCGCATCGAGCGCGAGCGCCCGTGGGTGCGGGTGTTGCGTCCGGCGGCGCTGGAGATCGGCGCGCTGGGCGAGGGTGTGATGCTCAGCCATTGCGACGAGCAGACGCCCCTGGCGCACTGGCGGGGCAGGGCTTCGGCGTTGTTGACCACTTGTGACTGGGTGAAGGCCTGCGACACCTCGCTGGTGGCGCAGGTCGCCGGGCAACGAGCCGAACCGGTGGTGCCCTTGCGGGTACTGCTCGACCCGGGGCTGGACTGCCCGGCGTCGGCCAAGGTGCTCGACGGGCGTGCGCCGACGCTGGTGTTGCATGGGGCGCAGGCGAGGCGGGACGGTCGGTATGCCCGTGCGCGTTGCAAGATGCTGGAGGATCCCGGTGCCCTGCAGGTGTTACAGGCGCTGCATGAGCTCGACTGCAACGAAGTCCAGGTCGAGGCTGAGCCGGCGTGGTGCGAGGCCCTGGCGCGCCAGGGGCTGGTGGATGAGTGGTTGGTGCAGGTCTAGCGCCCTCAGGACTTGCGCTGTAATCACGATCACCGGGGCTGCTTTGCAGCCCTTACTCATTGACTTAGCAGGGACCTGTGGGAGCGGCTTTAGCCGCGAACACCGGCGAAGCCGGTGCCATCCACCGCGTTGCTTGCTTCGCGGCTAAAGCCGCTCCCACAGGGTACGCGCTTGCCACTTAATCGTAGTTTTTCTGCGCGTAAGCTTCGATGATCCTAGCGACTGCAGATCAGCCCGACCTGCAGGCTGTTCTGCTCGAACAAGTCCCAATACCCAGGCGGATGCGCCTTCTTGCGGATCCCGCTGATCAGTGGGGCAATCCAGCGCACGTTGCGCAGGCCGACATCGTGGGCGGCCTGTTCGTAGATCGACCTGTCCCAGCGGTAATAGGTGAAGTCCGCAGGCGGTGTACTCATGAACTGCCCCTGGCAGCGCAGGCCGCCTTCCACCGGCTGTTCGTCCAGCACGCGAATGCCGTACTCGGTGAAATTGCCCCGGGCCAGGTCGAAGGCGGGGTTCGCCGTGTAGGCGATCAGCTGTCCGTTCGGCTTGAGGTTGAGGGCGACGCTTTCAAACATGCGGCGTAATTCTTCGACACTGCCGGCGTAGTTGAACAGCCAGGCGGCGGTGACCTTGTCGAACTGGCCGATGCGGCCCATCTGCGCCACGTCGCGCACTTCGTAGGCGATGCCGTCGTTGGCCTGGCGCGCCTGGTAGATCATGCTCGGCGAGATGTCCACGCCGTGCACCCGCGCCGCGCCCCAGTCTTTCAGGCGGCGGCTGAAGAAGCCATGGCCGCAGGCCAGGTCGAGAATCTCGTCGCCGGATACGTCGCCGGCCATGTAGCGAAACGTGTCGACCTCGACCCCGCGCTGGCTGGCGTGGCTGGTGAAGTCTTCGAACTGCTCGCTGATCCGCTCGTAGACTTCCTTGGATTCCTTCATGGGCGCTCCTTGTTTTCAGAGGTGAGGCGCAGCGCCAACGGCAGCGCCAGCAGCGGCGCGCAGGCGAACACGGCGAACAGCCACAGCGCCGCCTGGCGCGCGCCTTGCTCGCCGCCGGGCTCGACCAGTCCGGCGCCGTTGGCGACCAGCCCGGCCAGGGCCGCGGCCAGGGCGGTGGCGTAGAGTTGCACGGTGGTGATCGAGGCCGAGGCGAGGTTTTCCTCGCCGGGGCGCGCGGCCTGCAGCACTCGGGTGAGCAGGTGCGGCCAGCCCAGGCCGATGCCCAGGCCCACGCCGGCCAGGGCCAGGGCGAACAGGGCCAGGCCCGGCGCGCTGGCGATCCAGGCCGGGGTCGGGGTCAGCAGGGCCAGGGCCAGCAGCGCCACGGCCACCACCAGCGGCCCGCCGCGGATCTGCCAGGCGCCGCCATCGCGGTCGCGCCCGGCGCTGGCCAGGGCGCCGACCGTCCAGCCCGCGGCCATCACCGCGGTCAGGTAGCCGGCGGCCAGCGGGCCAAAGCCATGGATGCGCTGCAGGAAGTAGGGCACATAGATTTCAGTGGTGATGGCCGCCACCAGCAGGCACATCATGGCGAACAGCGCGCCCATCGGTTGCTTGAGGCTGTAGGCGCCCGTGGGCAGCAGGTGGTGGCGCGCCCGCGGATCGAGGCGGGCGATCAGCGCGGCGATGGCCAGGCCCGCGACGATGCCGGCCAGGTTGATCCACAAGGTATCGGCCAGGCTGGCCGCGCAGATCGCCAGTACCGAGGCCACCAGGCAGGCGATCAGCCCATAGGCCGGGCGCGCGCCATTGTCGTCCAGGGCCTGGCGCGTCGGCAGGCGCAGGCAGACGATCAGCGCCAGGGCGCCAGCCACCGGCAACAGTGACCAGAACGCCCAGCGCCAGTGCCCGCCTTCGGCGAACACCCCGCCCACGGCCGGGCCGCACAGCGTGGCCACGCCCCACATCGCCGAGACCAGGGCCATGGCGCGGGGCCACAGGCGGCTGTCGAACACCAGGTGGATCAGTGCATAGCTCAGGGCGAACAGGATGCCGCCCCCCAGGCCCTGCACGCTGCGCCCGAGCAGCAGCATCGGCATGCTACCGGCCTGGGCGCAGAGCATCGAGCCAAGGGCGAACACCAGCAGTGCCAGCAGGTAGGCGACCCGTGGTCCGCCACGGGCCAGCAGGCGGGTGGAGAGGGTGGAGCCGATGATCGAGGCGACCACGAACAGGGTGGTGTTCCAGGCATAGAAGGCCAATCCGCCGATCTCGTCGATCACCGTCGGCAGCAGGGTGGTGACGATATAGACATTGATGGCGTGCAGGGCGACGCCGCCGGCCAGGGCGATCGAGCGCAGCGCGTTGCCGCCGCTGAGCAGTTCGCTCCAGCGCGCCGGTGGCTGTTCGGGAATGGCGGTCATGTACGCTCCTTGCGTGGTCCTGCGCTGGGAGTCTAGGAGCCGGAAAAACATTATTCAAGGATTTGCTTGTGTAATTTGGCCGCAGTGGATTTGTTAGGATCATGCTCTTTTGTCTTGTTCCAGGAGCGTCACCCATGATCATCAGCACCACCAGCCAGCTCGACGGCCGTCCGATTGCCGAGTACCTCGGTGTGGTCAGCGCCGAATCGGTGCAGGGGATCAACTTCGTGCGCGATTTCTTCGCACGCTTTCGCGACTTCTTCGGCGGCCGCTCACAAACCCTGGAGGGCGCGCTGAAGCTGGCCCGCGAGCAGGCCACCGAGGAACTCATGGCGCGGGCACGGCAGTTGCAAGCCGATGCCCTGGTAGGCGTGGACTTCGAGATCAGCATGCCGTCGGTACAGGGTGGCATGGTCGTGGTGTTCGCCACCGGCACGGCGGTGCGTCTGAAGTAAGGCCAGTTGCCACTGGTCGGGCCAGGAAATTTTGTCCGGCTGGTCTGCAAATGACCGACTAGTCTCACTTCAACGGACCGCGCTTCACTAGGCAGGCTCATTGCCTGCCGGCACGGTCGCCATTGGAGGGAGACAGGGCATGAGCGAATCCTATTTCGAAGACCTGAACGATGCGTTTCCGATCAACAGCCAGGTGCGCTGCGGCCAGGCGGCCGTGCGCCTGGGCTTTGCCAACATGACCCTGGACGAGTCGGAGCAACTGCAACCGGCGCACCTGCAGCGGGCCAAGAAGGGGCGTTTCACGCCGCGTGTCCCGTCGAAGAAGTAAATCCGCGCTGAATCCCCATCGTGGCGCCCACAGGTCCTGTGGGCGCCGTCGCATTCAATGGGCCCCGGCGCCCTTGCTCAGGTCGCTCTCGGCCCACTCGGTATAGATGCAGGCATCCGCCACCGCCCAGCGCACCCTGACCGGCTGGCCCGGCTGCATGGGTATGCCCGCGGCCGACAGCGCCTTGACTGTCAGTGGGGTGCCGCCCTGGGTGGCGACATGGCAGGTCTGGCTCTCGCCGAGGAACAGCAGCTCGGTCACCGTGGCGCCGACTTCGTTCCAGCCTGCCGGCAGGGGTTCGCGCGTCGCCTGCTCCACGGTCAAGGCCAGGGCCTTTTCCGGGCGCACCATGATCAGCGCCTCCTGCCCGGCGGCCAGCCCCGGTGTCGGGCGCACCGCTACCGGCTGCCCCTCGAAACGTCCCGCATCGTTGCCGTCGGCCGTGAAACGCAGGAAGTTGGAGTTGCCCAGGAACGAGGCGACGAATGCGTTCGGCGGGTTCTGGTAGAGGTCGTAGCCGCTGCCCAGGCCGACAATGCGGCCATGGCTGAAGATGGCGATACGCTGCGACAGGCGCATCGCCTCCTCCTGGTCGTGGGTCACGTAGACGATGGTGATGCCCAGGCGTCGATGCAGCTGGCGCAGCTCGTCCTGCAGGTCTTCACGCAGCTTCTTGTCGAGCGCGCCGAGCGGCTCGTCCATCAACAGGATGCGCGGTTCGTAGACCAGCGCCCGGGCGATCGCCACGCGTTGCTGCTGGCCGCCGGAAAGTTGGGCCGGGTGCCGGTGGGCGAAGGCCTCGAGCCGCACCAGCTTGAGCATGGCATCCACCCGCCGGGCGGTTTCGGCCGCGCCCTGCTTGCGGATCGCCAGGGGGAAGGCAATGTTGTCGCGCACGCTCAGGTGCGGGAACAGCGAGTAGCGCTGGAACACCATGCCGATGTCGCGCTTGTGCGGCGGCACGTTCACCAGCGACTGGCCGTCGACCAGGATCTCGCCGCTGCTCGGCGTCTCGAACCCGGCCAGCATCGACAGGGTGGTGGACTTGCCCGAGCCGCTGGAGCCGAGGAAGGTGAGGAACTCGCCGTCCTGGATCTCGAGGTCGATGTTGTCCACCGCGGCGAAGTCGCCGTAGTGCTTGTTCAGGTTGCGCAGGCTGACCAGGGGCCTGGCGCGTGCGTCGTCTTTCATCACTGCACTCATCGTATTCGTCTCCGGGCGCTCAGGTGTTGCTTGCGTTGCGCCGACGCAGGGCGGCGGCAATGATCATGATCAACAGCGACAGGCCGATCAGCAGCGTCGAGGCGACGGCGATGACCGGGGTCAGGTCCTGGCGCAGGGTGGTCCACATCTTCACCGGCAGGGTCTGCAGTTCGGGGCTGGCCATCATCACGCTGAGCACCACCTCGTCCCACGACACCAGGAAGGCGAACAGGCCGCCGGCGATCATCCCCGGGCGAATCGCCGGAAAGGTCACCTTGACGATCGCCTGCAGGCGCGAGGCGCCGCAGATCACCGCGGCGTCCTCGATCGAGTGGTCGAACAGCTTCAGCGAGTTGATGATCGAGATGATGGTGAAGGGCAGGGCGACGATCACATGACTGACCACGAAGGCCAGCAAGGTGCCGGTGTAGCCGAGCTTGAGGAACAGCGCGTACACCGCCACGGCGATGATCACCAGCGGCACGATCATCGGCAGGGTGAACAGCCCGTAGAGCAGATCCCGCCCCGGGAAGCGCCCGCGCACCAGGGCGAAGGCGCTGGGCAGGCCCAGGGCCACGGCGGTGAAGGTGGTCAGAACGGCGACCTTGAGGCTGGCCAGGGCCGCGTCCATCCACTCGGGGTTGGAAAGGAACTGGCCGTACCATTTGAGCGTCCAGCCCGGTGGTGGGAATACCAGCCACTGCGAAGAGCCGAACGACAGCAGCACGATGAACAGGATCGGCAGCAGCAGGAAAGCCGCGATCGCCCCGGTGGTGAGGTACAGGCCCAGGCGCAGCGGGCGGCCCATGGCGTTGGGGGTCAGAAGCATGGCGGCTTACCTCGCATTGCCGACCGGGGATTCCGGTTGCAGCTTCAGGTAGAAGTAGAAGAGCACCAGGGTGATCGCCACCAGCAACGCGGCGGCGGCGCTGGCCAGGCCCCAGTTGAGGAACGACTGCACCTGCTGGACGATGAACTCGGGCAGCATCATGTTCTGCGCGCCGCCGAGCAGGGCCGGAGTCACGTAGTAGCCGAGCGACATGACGAACACCATCAGCGCGCCGGAGAACAGGCCCGAACGGCACAGCGGGAGGAACACCTTGCAGAAGTTGGTCCACGGGCTGGCGCCGCAGATGGAACCGGCCTGCAGCACCATCGGGTCGATGGCCTGCATGGTCGCCTGCAGCGGCAGGACGATGAACGGGATCATGATGTAGCTCATGCCGATCACCACGCCGGTGAGGTTGTGCACCATTTCCAGTGGCGCGTCGATCACCCCGATCGCCATCAGCGCCTTGTTGATCACCCCCGAGGCCTGCAGCAGCACCAGCCACGAATAGGTGCGCGCCAGCAGGCTGGTCCACATCGACAGCAGCACGATGTTCAGCAGCCAGCGGCCCCAGCCCTTGGGCATCAGGGTGATCGCCCAGGCCAGCGGGAAGCCCAGCAGCACGCTGATCAAGGTGACCAGGCCGGCCACCGAGAAGGTGTTGAACAGCACCCGGGCGTAGGCCGAGTTGGCGAACAGTTGCGCGTAGTTGCCCAGGCCCGGCACCGGTTCGAGCACGCCGCGCAGGAGCAGGCCGATCAGCGGGGCGAAGAAGAACAGGCCAAGGAACAGCAAGGCTGGCAGCAGGTTGCGGCTGCCGCGCCAGCGTTGGCGCAGGGGCGGGCGGCGGATGGTCGCTCCCGGCACGCCGCTGCCGGCGGCGGCACCTTGCGCAGTGTGCAGGGCGTTGATGGCGACTTTCATTTGACCAGCCACTCGTTCCAGCGGGCCGCGATGGCCTGGCCATTCTTCGCCCAGTAGGCGAAGTCCAGGGTCACCTGGTCCTGGGCATGGGCGGTGGGCAGGTTGGGGGCCAGTTCAGGCTTGAGCAGACCGACGCTGTCGAGGTTGACCGGGGCATAGGCGGTGAGGTTGGCGAAGTCGGCCTGGCCTCTGGCGCTGCTGGCGTCGGCCAAAAACTTCATGGCCGCGTCCTTGTTCTTCGCGCCCTTGGGAATGACCAGGAAGTCGGCCATAACCAGGTTCTGCTTCCAGCTTACCCCGACCGGCGCGCCGTCCTGCTGCAGGGCATGCACGCGGCCGTTCCAGAACTGCCCCAGCGCCGCTTCGCCCGAGGCCAGCAGTTGCTGCGACTGGGCGCCACCGCCCCACCAGACGATGTCCTTCTTGATGGTGTCGAGTTTCTTGAAGGCGCGCTCCAGGTCGAGCGGGTAGAGCTGGTCGGCGGGCACGCCGTCGGCCAGCAGGGCCAGTTCGAGCACGCCGGGGCTCGGCCATTTGTACAGGGCGCGCTTGCCGGGGTAGGCCTTGGTATCGAACAGCGCGGTCCAGTCCACCGGCTTGTTCGCGCCGAGCTTGCCTTCGTTGTAGCCAAGCACGAAGGAGAAGAAGAACGAGCCGACGCCGTGGTCGGAGACGAAACGCGGGTCGATCCGCTCGCGCTGGATAGCGCTGAAATCGAGGGGTTCGAGCAGGCCCTCGCTGGCGGCGCGCAGGGCGAAGTCGGCTTCGACGTCGACCACGTCCCACTGCACGTTGCCGCTTTCGACCATGGCCTTGAGCTTGCCGTAGTCGGTGGGGCCGTCCTGCACGACCTTGATGTTGGCGGACTTGGAGAAGGGCTCGGCCCATGCCTGTTTCTGCGCGTCCTGGGTGCTGCCGCCCCAGCTGACGAAGTTCAGGCTGTCGGCCGCCTGGGTGGCCTGGCAGGCCAGGGTCAGCAGGCTGGCGGACAGCACTGCGGTTACTCGTTTGCTCAACAGCATGGTTACGCCCTCGTTGCTTTTTGTTATTCGAGGCGGGCTTCTGTCGCCCGCCAATCGTGTTCGGGGAGCAGCGTCAAACGGGTGGAGCGTGGCCGTATTGTGATTGTAGGTAGGGCCGGCAGAATCAAGGTCTATGGGATGTCATATTATGGTATTCCAAAATTTTGGCAAGAGCTCGGCGTCGACCGGCCATCACCCCGTGGCTACTGCGGATGCGGGGTCAGGTAACCAACCCCGGCTCGAATGGAATGCTCTGCACCACCTCCAGTTCATACCCGGCAAGCCCCGCGTACTTCAGTGGCGGCCCCAGGTGCCGCAGCTTGCCCACGCCCAGGTCCTGGAGAATCTGCGCGCCGGTCCCGACTTGCGAGTACACCTTCGACTGCCCACGCTGGTAGGGGCGTGTCGGCCGGGTCAGTTGCGGCACCCGCTCCAGCAGGGCCTGGGAGGATTCGTGGTTGGCCAGGATCACCACCACCCCGTTGCCTTCGACGGCGACCTTCTGCAGCGCCGCCCACAGCGTCCAGTTGGCGGGGCCGGCGTACTCGGCGCCGACCAGGTCGCGCAACGGATCGATCACGTGCACGCGCACCAGGGTCGGCTGGTCGCGGCGTATATCGCCCATGACCATGGCCATGTGTACGCCGCCTTCGATGTGGTCCTCGTAGGTGACCAGGCGGAAGGTGCCGTGCACGGTGGGCAGCTCGCGCTCGCCGATGCGCTTGATGGTCTGCTCGGTGCTCAGACGGTAGTGGATCAGGTCGGCAATGGTGCCGATCTTGATGCCGTGGCGGGCGGCGAATACCTCCAGGTCCGGGCGGCGGGCCATGCTGCCGTCATCGTTGAGCACCTCGACGATCACCGATGCCGGGGTGAACCCGGCCAGGCGCGCCAGGTCGCAGCCGGCCTCGGTGTGGCCGGCGCGGCTCAGCACGCCGCCTTCACGGGCGCGAAGGGGGAAGATGTGGCCGGGTTGCACCAGGTCCTCGGGGCGGGCATCCGCGGCCATGGCGGCGGCCACGGTGCGCGCCCGGTCGGCGGCGGAAATGCCGGTGGTGACGCCGCTGGCGGCCTCGATGGAAACGGTGAAGGCGGTGCCGAACACGCTGGCATTGCCTGGCACCATCTGTTCCAGGCCCAGTCGCTGGCAGTGTTCGTCGGTGAGGGTCAGGCAGATCAGGCCGCGCGCCTCCCGGGCCATGAAATTGATCGCCTGGGCGTCGCAGCGCTCGGCGGCAATCAGCAGGTCGCCTTCGTTTTCCCGGTCTTCGTCATCCACCAGCAGGACCATCCTGCCCTGGCGGTAGTCCTCGAGGAGTTCTTCGATGCTGTTGAAAGCCATGCTGCACGCTCATGCTGGTCAGGTGGGTTTTATGGTATACCATAATACACAAATGACCGTGCAACAGGAGCGCGACGAATGAAGGCCTACTGGATCGCCCATGTGGATGTCACCGACCCCGAACAGTACCAGCAGTACACCCAGCGCGCCCCGGCGGCCTTTGCCGCCTTTGGCGGGCGCTTCCTGGCCCGGGGCGGACGCAGCGAGGCGATGGAAGGGCGCGCGACGCCACAGCGCAGCGTGGTGATCGAGTTCGACTCCTACGAGCAGGCGGTGGCCTGCTACCGGTCGGACCTGTACCAGGATGCCTGCCGCCATCGCCAGGGCGTGGCGCTGGCCCAGGTGATCATCGTCGAAGGACTCGCCCCTTGATCAGACCCGCAGGTGCGGGTCTTTCTTCTCCGGGTTTTCGCCGGCAGGGCGTGGTGTCGCCGGCTTGTCCGCGGCGGGCGGCGGCGTGTCCTGCACGGCGTCGGTATCGGCGGGTGGCGACTGGTCACGGGTGCGCAGCAGTGACAACAGCACCCCGCCCAGCAGCAATCCGAACGTCACCCCCAGCGATATCCCGGCCGGCACCTTGCCCACCAGCCCGTGCCAGAAGATCTTGCAGCCGATGAAGATCAGCACCAGCGCCAGCGCGTACTTGAGGTAGACGAAGCGGTGCATCAGCGCCGCCAGGGCGAAGTACAGCGAGCGCAGGCCAAGGATGGCGAAGATGTTCGAGGTGTAGACGATGAACGGGTCCTGGGTGATGGCGAAGATCGCCGGCACACTGTCGACGGCGAACACCAGGTCGGCCAGCTCGATCAAGACCAGGGCCAGGAACAGCGGCGTGGCATAGCGGATCGCCCGCGTCGCCCCGGGCGGCGTGAGCTGGACGAAGAAGTGCCGGCCATGCAGCTGGTCGGTGACGCGCATGTGCCGGCGCACGAAGCGCAACACCGGGTTGTTGGCCAGGTCCGGATGGGCGTCGTCCTTCGACAGCGCCATCTTCACCCCGGTGAACAACAGGAAGGCGCCGAACAGGTACAGCACCCAGGCGAAGTGCTGCACCAGCGCAGCGCCCACACCGATCATGATCGCCCGCAGCACCACCACTCCGAGGATGCCCCAGAACAGCACGCGATGCTGGTAGCGGCGGGGGATGGCGAAGAAGCTGAAGATCATCGCCATGACGAACACGTTGTCCATCGACAGCGACTGCTCGACCAGAAAACCCGTGTAGAACTCCAGCGCCGGCTGCGCGCCCAGCTCAAACCAGACCCACAGGCCGAACAGCACGCCGACGCTGAAGTAGCCCGAGTACAGCAGCAGGCTTTCGCGCATCTCGATCTCGCGGTCCTGGCGGTGCAACACACCCAGGTCGAGGACCAGCAAGGCGATGACGATGGTGATGAAGACCAGCCACAACCAGGCGCTGGTGCCGAGAAAAGGCGTGAAGAGGAAATGCTGCAGAGCCGTCATGAGCCCCTCCTTGATTGTCGACGTTGCAAGGCAACAGTGATTCCGACATGGCGGCGCAAACCGTCAGAGGGGCCCGGCATCACATGATCTTGAGCCTAGTCGCGATCGCCGGGCTTGCCGAATGGCAGGCTGTTACATTTCTTTGCCTGGGTCCAATTAATGCGAAATATTCGCATCGTAAAGATTCTGGGATGCGCCACCGCCATCACCAATAGCGCGTACGGCGAGACCATTCGCTACACCCAGTCCGACTACCTGACCCTGGACGCCATGGCCAGGTACCAGGTGACCGAGCAGTTGTCGGTGACCCTCAACGGCAACAACCTGACCGACAGGAAATACTTCAACAACCTGGGCTTCTACAGCGGGGGCTACTACGGGATCCGCGCAATTTCATGCTGACTACGCGTTACGCGTTCTGACGGGTGCGCTCGTCCTCATGGGAAAACATGATTCATTGATGTGACTACTGCGTGGGAGCGGGCTTGACCCGCGATTCGGTGTAAGGCACCGGCTTCGCCGGTGATCGCGGGTCAAGCCCGCTCCCACGCAGGTCATGCTTTCAGCTCCATTCCCGGCGCCGCCGACCTACCAGGCCAGCGGCTGCTCGAACCCCTTCCAGCACACCCAGCGCCGTACCTCGCCATGCGCCCCGGTGCCGATCTGCCATTGCGGCCGGCCGCTGTCCAGGGCAATCAGTGAAATGAAGCCGGCATGGCTGGCCACCGCCAGGGTGCGGCCATCGGCGCTGATGTCCATGGCACTGATGGTCGAGCCGAGGTAGTGCTGCCAGTGCTCGCTGCCGTCCTCGCCGAAGGCACGCAGGTAGCCATGGGCGTCGCCGACGATGTACTCGCCGTCGCGGGTGACGCCTGCGTAGATTCGCGCGCCATCCTGCAACAGCGGCGTGCGCGGGTCCTCGCTGTAGAAGCCGGTATCCAGTCCCTGCAGGTCGGCCACCCGCACGCCGACGGTGCCGCCCCGGTAGAAGTGGCAGGCATTGAGGATCAGTTGGTCGCCACGCCGGTTGAACAGGGCGAAGTGCGGGTATTCGCTGGCCGGGCCGACTTCGGCGATGGGTTTGAACTGCTCGTCCAGCACCAGGTGTCGGCCGCATTGTTCGCCCAGGGCGATCAACCGGCCATCCGGTGACAGCGCGGCATGCTCCATGGCCAGGCCCAGGACGATATCGTCCGGGTCGGTGCCCCGGCGCAGGTCGTCGAGAATCTCGTCCTCTCGTGGCAGCAGGCGCGTGGCGCCGTCGGCGGCGAGCACGAAGATGCCGTCGCTGCTGACCAGCAGGACCCGCTGGCCATCGGGGAAGGGCAGCAGCGCGGTGGGTATCGGCGGCAGGTCGAGGGGGTCGAACGGGTAGCCGGCGGGCAACCCTTCCAGGCCATGGGGCCAGGCCAGCCTGGCCACCTGCGGGCCGCCCCAGCCATCGGTCACGCGCACCCCTTCGGCATTGGCCAGGGCGTAGTAGCGCCGTTGCGGGCAGCGGCCGAAATGCTCGACGCCGATCACCGGGGTGACGCCCTGGTCGTCGATGCGCAGCACCTGCCCCCGGTCGAACGGCATGCCGATGCGTGCCAGCAGGCTGCCGTCGTCGAGCAGCAGCAGGTTGCCGATGCCCTGGGCCTGTTCCTCGAACAAGGGCACCAGCGGCAAGTGCGCCGGCGGCCAGGCCTCGCGGAACAGCTGGCGCTGTGCCGGGTCGACGCCGGGCCGGTTGATGGCCCGCAGCGCCGCCAGCCAGGCGTCGAGCAGGTGTTCGGTGGTCGGTGCCTGCGGCTCCTCCAGATTGTCCCAGCCTTGCGCACGGCCCTGCGCGACATAGCGGTTGATGGCCTCGGCGTGGGCGATGACCGCCTCGCGCCACTGCTGCTGGGGGTGCTGCTTGTCCATGGGCGGATCGAACTCCTTGTTCCGCGGGGTGGGTGGCCATGCAACAAAATGGTGCATGGAAGCGCGCATGGTACTCCGTCCGCGCCCGTGGTTGTGAGGCCCGGGCTTGATGCGTACCATGCTGGGCATCCTTCCAATAATCAAACGTGCGTCACCGGCCTGGCACCTGGGCAGGCGATGCGCGTCCTGTTGCCTTGCCCGCGGAGAAAAACCTCTTCACATGAATGGACCCGTACCCACCTCAATGCCCCCCACAGCCGGCAACGGCAGCTGGCTGAGCGTCATCGCCCTGGCCCTGGCGGCGTTCATCTTCAATACCACCGAGTTCGTCCCGGTGGCGCTGCTCAGCGATATCGGCCGCAGCTTCGAGATGACCACCGCGCAGGTCGGCCTGATGCTGACCATCTATGCCTGGGTGGTGGCGCTGGCATCGCTGCCGATGATGCTGATGACCCGCAACATCGAGCGCCGGCGCCTGCTGCTGCTGGTGTTCCTGGTGTTCATCGCCAGCCACCTGCTGTCGTGGTTGTCGCAGAGTTTCGCCATGCTGCTGGTCAGCCGCATCGGCATCGCCCTGGCCCACGCCGTGTTCTGGGCCATCACCGCGTCGCTGGCGGTGCGCGTGGCGCCGCCCGGCCAGCAGGCCAAGGCGCTGGGCCTTTTGGCCACCGGCACCACCCTGGCGATGGTCATGGGCATCCCGCTGGGGCGGGTGGTGGGCGAGGCGCTGGGCTGGCGCATCACCTTCCTGTGCATTGCCGGGGTGGCGCTGGCGACCATGCTGTGCCTGATGAAGTCGCTGCCGCTGCTGCCGAGCCAGAACTCCGGCTCGCTGCGCAGCCTGCCGGTCCTGTTCAAGCGCCCGGCGCTGGTGATCACCTACCTGCTGGTGACGCTGGTGATCACGGCGCAGTTCACCGCCTACAGCTACATCGAACCGTTCGCCCTGCACGTGGCGCAGATCGGCGGCGAGCGCACCACGCTGCTGCTGCTGATGTTCGGTGGCGCCGGGGTGTTCGGGTCAGTGCTGTTCAGCCGCTACAGCGAGCGCTTCCCCCATGGCTTCCTGGTGGGTGCCATCGGTGCGCTGGCCGTCTGCCTGTTGCTGCTGTTGCCGCTGTCGGGCAACTTCCCGGTATTCGCCGGGCTGAGCATGGTCTGGGGCGTGGCGATCCTCAGCTTCAGCCTGGCCTTGCAGTCCAAGACCCTCAAGCTCGCCTCGGATGCCACTGACGTAGCCATGGCGCTGTTCTCGGGGATCTACAACATCGGCATCGGCGGCGGCGCGCTGCTGGGCAGCATCGTCAGCAGCCAGCTGGGCGTGGCGCATATCGGCCTGGTCGGTGGCGGCGTGGCGGTGGTCGGCCTGCTGCTGGCGGTGGCCAGTACCCGACGCTTTCGCGAAGCACTGACAGGGGCTCCCGGCCAAGCGTGAGCCGGGCCGCTGTGCAGCCCTTTTGCGACACGAGCCCGCGCAGACGATGTTCAACCTTTTAGCTCTGCGCGACGGCGTAGCCAAAAGGGCTGGGTAATGTCCTGCTGAAGCTGAACAACACGTTGGCAAAAGTGGTCGATCAGCGAACAGAATGTACCAGTTGGACCACAAGGCTTTGTCGCGCTCGCGGGTTCTCTTCTAGAATCCGCCCATGCCCCGACACCATGCCGGGGCCATCGCCCGAGAGCCTCATGAGTTCCAGTTCGCCGCTGTCCGGAGTCAACCAGCCGTTGCGCGGCATCGCCCTGGTGGTGGTGGCCACCTTCCTGTTCGCCAGCCACGACGCACTGTCGAAATTCCTCGGTGGGATCTACCCGATCATCATGGTGGTCTGGGTGCGTTACCTGGTGCACACCCTGCTGATGGCCGGGATCTTCCTGCCCAAGGCGGGCCTCGCGGTGCTGCGTACCCGCCGGCCGTTGCTGCAGACCCTGCGCGCGCTGAGCCTGCTCAGCACCAGCCTGCTGTTCACCGCCGGGCTGCAGTACCTGCCGCTGGCGGAGGCGACCTCGGTCAACTTCCTCGCGCCGGTGCTGGTCACCGCACTGTCGGTGCCGCTGCTCAAGGAGCGAGTGACGCCAGGGCAGTGGGCGGCGGTGGTGCTGGGCTTCATCGGCGTGCTGGTGGTGGTGCACCCGGGCGGGGCGATGTTCACCCCGGCCATCCTGTTCCCCTTCGGCTCGGCGCTGGGGTTCTGCTTCTACCAGTTGCTGACGCGCAAGCTGGCGGCCCACGACAGCCCGACCACCAGCAACTTCTACGCAGGGTTGTGCAACACCCTGATCATGACGGCGCTGGTACCGTTCTTCTGGCAGGTGCCGCAATGGCCCCATGTGCCGCTGATGCTGGCGCTGGGCGGCTGCGGGATGACCGCGCACCTGTTGCTGACCCAGGCGTTCCGCCATGCCGCGCCGGCGTTGCTGGCGCCGTTCAGCTATTGCCAGATCGTGTTCGCCGGGTTGCTGGGGCTGGTGGTGTTCGGCCAGGTGCCGGACGGCACCAGCCTGGTCGGCATCGCGGTGATCTGCCTCAGCGGGCTGGGGGCGGCCTGGATGCAGCGGCGAGCCTGAGGGGCATGCCCCTCAGCCCGCACCCTGCTGTTTGCGATAGGCCCCCGGCTGCACGCCGACCGCCTTGGCGAACGCCCGGGTAAAGGCCGCCACTGACTGATAGCCCGCCTGCGCGCCCACCTGTTCGACGGTATTGCCCGCCTTGAGCAACTGGCAGGCATGGCGCATGCGCAGCGCCAGCAACACCTGCCCGGGCGACTGTCCGGCCAGTTCATTGAAGCGCTTGAAAAACGCCGATCGCGACAGTCCCGTGCAGGCGGCCATGCTTTCCAGCGTCCAGGGCTGGCCCGGATCCTCGATCAAGCGCTCCAGCAAGCCGGCGAAGGCCGGCTGGCGGGCGAGGGCGACCAGGCCTCCGAGTGACAGGCCGGCATGCACCTGCTGGCGCAGCACATACAGGAACAACAGGTGCGTAAGGCGTTCGAGCAGCGCCTGCGAAGGTTGCGGGCGTCGGCATTCCTCGAGGATCAGCCCGAACAGTGCCCGCGCCGCGCCGGCGGCTGGGTCGTTGGCGCGCAGCAGGATCCAGTCCGCCAGCCCGTCGACGATCAGCGACGACAACCCCGACTGGAAGTGGAAGAACCCGCACACCAGCCCCACGCCGTCCCCGGCTTCCAGATCCAGCGCCTGCATGCTCCGGCGCGGCTGGGCGCAGGCATCGGTGGCATCCTGGTCGCCGGACAGCCGATAGGCCAGGTCACGCAAAAGGAACACCGCATCGCCGCTCTCCAGGCGCAGTGGCTGCGCCTGGCCATCGATATGCAGCCAGCAATGGCCCTGCACCACCAGGTGGAAACTGGCCCGGCCCATGCCCTGGGTGCTGGCGTGCCAGCCCCCGCAGTAGCGGCCGACATGGAACAGGCTGGCGTCGAGCTCCAGGCTCTCTAATAACCAATCGACGAGGGGGCTGGAAGAAATCATCTAATGCAAGGACTCTGGAGCAAGGAAAGGCGACTGATGAATATGGATGCTACTTCTTATAACCAACAGACTGTAGCGACCTACATCAAAGGAGACCACTCCATGTCCGCACGCATCACTCTACACAGCCTGCAGACCGCCCCGGAAGCCGCCCGCCCGTTCCTCGAGAACGCACAGAAGAACTCCGGCTTCATCCCCAACCTGCTGGGCATCCTGGCCAACGCTCCGGCGGCGCTGGAAACCTACGTCACCGTCTCGGCGCTCAACGGCAAGTCAGAGCTGACCCTGGCCGAGCGTGAAGTGGTGCAACTGATCGCCGCCACCCAGCATGGCTGCGATTTCTGCGTCGCCGGCCATACCGCCGTGGCCCTGAACAAGGCCAAGCTGCCCCAGGAGGTGGTCGATGCCCTGCGTGCCCGTGGCGAGCTGCCCGATGCCCGCTACGAGACCCTGGCCGCCTTCGCCCGTGAGGTGATCGCCACCCGTGGCAACGTCTCTGACGTCACCTATCAGGCATTCCGTGATGCCGGTTTCAGCGAAGGCAACGCCCTGGAAGTGATTCTCGGCGTGAGCCTCGCAACCCTGTGCAACTTTGCTAATGTGTTCGCCCAGACGCCGCTCAACGACGAGCTCGGCAAGTACCGCTGGCAGCCTTCGGCCTGATCGGGGCCTGATGCCGGCGTGCCCGGCGTTTCAACAGGAGTAGGGACATGCTTGATCATGCATTTCGACATTGGCTGGATGCCAATGCCGAGGCCATCGACCAGGGCCAGTGCGATCCACACCTGGTGCTGGCGCATATCGCCGAATCGCAACTGCTGCGCATTGGCGTCGACCCGGCCCTGGGGGGCTCGGGTGGCGACGTCAGCGCGGCGGTCGAGGCCATCGCCGCCATCGCCAGCCGTTCGCTGGCCGCGGCCTTTGTCTGCTGGGGCCAGCGCGCCTTCATCGAATACCTGCTGCAAAGCCCCAACCGGGCGTTGTGTGAACGGCTGCTGCCCGACCTGCTGAAGGGTGAGCTGGCCGGGGCCACCGGCCTGTCCAACGCCATGAAATTCCTTTCCGGTATCGAGGCCTTGCAGGTGCGTGGCCGCGCCGCGAGCGACGGCTGGAACCTGGAGGGGCGCCTGCACTGGGTGACCAACCTGCGCAAGCGCGGCTTCGTGGTGGCCGCGGCCATCGAGGACGACGCCGGCGGCGCGCCGTTCGTGGTCGCCATCCCGTCGAACGCGCCGGGCCTGGAGCGCTCCGACGACTTGCAACTGATGGGCCTGCAATCGAGCAACACGGCGGCGCTGGCCTTCCACCAGGTACCCCTGGCCCGCGACTGGCTGCTGCACGACAACGCCCGCGAGTTCCTGCCCAGGGTGCGCCCGGCGTTCCTGGCGCTGCAGTGCGGCATGGCCATTGGCCTGGCTCGCCGCGCCCTGGATGAGGCACAGGCACACCTGCAGCAGCGTGGCGCGTTCCTCGAGGAGGCTCGCCAGGTGCTCGCCGAGCGCCTGGAGAACACCGTCGCCGAGCTCAAGCAGGGGCTGCTCGACGGCCGCTTCCAGAGCCAGCCGGCCGCCTTGTTCAAACTGCGCATCACCCTCGCCGAATGCGCCGCCGACGCCGTGCAGCTGGAGTTGCAGGCCAGTGGTGGCAAGGCCTACCTGAGCGCCTACGGCGAGGGCTTCGCCCGCCGCTGGCGTGAGTCGGCGTTCGTGCCGATCGTCACCCCGAGCCTGGTGCAGCTGCGCGCCGAGCTGCAACGCCAGGCGGCCTCTGCATGACCGACGTGCTACTCGAAGCCCGCGACATCAGCCTGGGCTACCCGCGCGAGGGTGGCTGGCAGGCGGTGCTGGAGCAGTTCGACCTGGCGCTGGCGCCGGGGGAGGTGGTCAGCATCCTTGGCCCCAGCGGGGTCGGCAAGTCCAGCCTGCTGCGCGTGCTGGCCGGCCTGCAGCAGGCCCGTGGCGGCAGCGTGCAGTTGCGTGGCGAGCCGTTGCAGGGGCCGCATCCGCGCCTGGCAGTGGCCTTCCAGGACCCCAGCCTGCTGCCCTGGCTGAGCCTTGAGAAGAACGTCGCCTTCGGCCTCGACTTCGCCCGCCAGCCCAAGCTGCCGGCGGCCGAGCGGCGCGCACGGATCGACCACGCCATCGACGCGGTGGGCCTGGCTCACGCCCGTGGCCAGTACCCGGCGCAGCTGTCCGGCGGCATGGCCCAGCGCACCGCGCTGGCCCGCTGCCTGGCGCGCCAGCCCGAGGTGCTGTTGCTGGACGAACCCTTCGGCGCGCTGGACGAGGTGACCCGGGCCGACATGCAGCAACTGCTGCTGCAACTGATCGCCACCCACAACACCGCCGCCGTGCTGATCACCCACGACATCGACGAAGCCCTGCTGCTGTCCGATCGTGTGCTGCTACTGGGCAACCACCCGGCGCGCACCCTCGGCCAGTGGCACATCGATCTGCCGCAGCCGCGCGCGCAGCGGGTCGAGGAACTGGGCGCGCTGCGCATCGAGATCCTGAAAACCCTTCGGCGGGCAAGCCGCACAGCCGAACCCACTCCATCCCCCTTGCCCTCGGAGGCTGTCCATGTGCATGGATGACTGCTGTTCCACGACGTCCCGTCGCGATTTTCTCAAGCTGAGCGCCATGCTCACCGCCGCCGGCGCCGTGCCGCTGCTGTCGAGCCTGCAGGCCCGGGCCGCCGCCGAGCCGGACGCGCCGGTGCGCATCGGCTACCTGCCGATCACCGACGCCACGCCCTTGCTGGTGGCGCACAACAACGGCCTGTTCGAGGCCGAGGGCATCAAGGCCGAGCGCCCGGTACTGCTGCGCAGCTGGGCGCAGGTGATCGAGGCGTTCATCTCCGGCCAGGTCAATGTCATCCACCTGCTGTCGCCGATGACCGTGTGGGCACGCTATGGCAGCAAGGTGCCGGCCAAGGTCGTGGCCTGGAACCACGTCGGCGGCTCGGGCCTGACCGTGGCCCTGGACATCACCGAGATGAAGCAGCTCGGCGGCAAGACCGTGGCCATTCCGTTCTGGTACTCGATCCACAACGTGGTGCTGCAGCAGATGCTCGGCGATAACGGCCTCAAGCCCGTGTCCAAGCCGGCCGACGCGCAACTGGCGGACAACGAGGTCAACCTGCTGGTGCTGCCACCGTCGGACATGCCGCCGGCCCTGGCCAGCAAGCGCATCGCCGGCTATATCGTCGCCGAGCCGTTCAACGCCCTGGCCGAGAACTTAAAGGTCGGCCGCGTGCAGCGTTTCACCGGCGATGTCTGGCGCAACCATGCCTGCTGCGTGGTGTTCATGCACGAGCACGACCTGAACAATCGCCCGGAGTGGTCGCAGAAGGTGGTCAACGCCATCGTCAAGGCCCAGCAGTGGACCCGCGAGCACCGTGCCGAGGCCGCCGCGCTGCTGTCCAAGGCCGGCCCCAACAAGTACACCCCGCACGAGCCGGCGGTGCTGACCAAGGTGCTGGCGCCTTCCGCCGAAGACCGCGCCGGCTACATCGCCAGCGGTGCGATCCAGCACCAGCAATGGGACGAGAAGCGCATCGACTTCCAGCCTTACCCGTTCCCCAGTTATACCGAGGAACTGGTCAAGCGCCTGAAGAACACCCTGATCGTCGGCGAGAGCGATTTCCTCGCCGGCCTGGACCCGGCGCAGACTGCCCGCGACCTGGTGGACGAGCGCTTCGTGCGCAACGCCATCGCCGCCGTGGGCGGCCCGGCCGCGTTCGGCATCGCCGAGAACTTCCAGCGTAGCGAGGAGTTCGCGGTCTGATGCGCAGGCATGTCGTGCATGGCGCCCTGGGCCTGGCGGGTCTGGCGGCGCTGTTGTTGCTGTGGTGGGCGGGCGTGCGCCTGTTCGGCACCGCCGATGGCCTGTCGGCGCGCTTCGCGCCCCAGGCCACGCTGCAGAGTTTGGTGGAGCTGCTGGGGCAGGGCGAGGTCTACGGGCATATCTGGGTGAGCTTGAAGCGCATCCTCGTCGGCCTGCTGCTGGCGCTGCTGATCGGCGTGCCGCTGGGCCTGCTGGTGGGCAGCTACCGGCATCTGGAGGCGGCGACCACGCCGGCGTTCCAGTTCCTGCGCATGATCTCGCCGCTGTCGTGGATGCCGGTGGTGGTGATGCTGATGGGGGTGGGCGACCAGCCGATCTACTTCCTGCTGGCCTTCGCCGCGCTGTGGCCGATCTTGCTGAACACCGCCGCCGGGGTGCGCCAGCTCGACCCGCGCTGGCTGCAGTTGAGCCGCAGCCTCAGCGCCACGCGTTGGGAGACCTTGTGCAAGGTGATCATCCCCGGGGTGATCGGCCATGTGCTGACCGGCGTGCGCCTGGCCATCGGCATCCTGTGGATCGTGCTGGTGCCGTGCGAAATGCTTGGGGTCAGTGCCGGGCTGGGCTATTTCATCCTTGATACCCGTGATCGGCTGGCCTACTCGGAGTTGATGGCGATGGTGCTGCTGATCGGGGTGTTGGGGTTCATGCTCGATGCCTTGGCGCGCGGGCTGCATCGGCGATGGGTGCATGCGTGAAGCCTGTAGGAGCGGCCTTGTGCCGCGAAAGGGCCGCAAAGCGGCCCCAGCGATCCTTGTATCAACGCTGAAATCCTGGGGCCGCTACGCAGCCCTTTCGCGGCACAAGGCCGCTCCTACAGGGGGAGCGCGTGAGGCCTAGAGGCGCGTCCCTGTGCCCTGGGACTCAGAAACTGTACTTGGCCGTCAGCATCAGGTTGCGCGGATCGCCGAAGGTATCGCCGCCATAGTTCACCGACTTGGAGATCGACGAGTAGTACTTGCGGTCGAACACGTTGTTGGCGTTGAGCTGCAGGTCCAGGTGCTGGTTGACCGCGTAGCCGGCCATCAGGTCGGTGACGGCGTAGGCGCCCTGCTCGAGGCGGTAGCTGCTGCCGTCGGCCACGGTGAAGTCGTTGTACATGCGGCTCTGCCAGGTGACGCCGCCACCGATCCGCAGTTTCTCCAGTGGGCCCTGGAAGCGGTAGGTGGTGAACAGCTTCAACTGGTGCTGCGGCGTGTCGGATTCGAACGGCTTGTTGACCTTTTCCGGGTTCTTCGCGTCCTTGACCGTGTGCACGCGGGCATAGGTATAGCCGGCGCCGATCTGCCACTGTTCGGTCAACGCGCCCTGCAGCTCGAAGTCGATACCCTGGCTGCGCACTTCGCCTGACGCTTCGTAGCAGGCGAACTGGCCGGCCCGGCACAGGCTCTTGTCCACTTCGACCGCGCGGTTCTGCTGGTCGATGCGGAACACCGCGAGGCTGGCGTTGAGTGCACCGTCGAAGTACTCGCCCTTGATGCCCACTTCGTAGTTCTTGCCCTCGATCGGCCGCACCGGCGTGCCGCTGGGGTCCTTGTTGTCCTGGGGCTGGAAGATGTCGGTGTAGCTGGTGTACAGCGAGTGGTGCTCGTCCAGCTCGTAGATCAGGCCGGCATAGCGGGTGACGTTGCGGGTCACCTTGTAGTCGCCCTCGTTGCTGCCGCGCTGGTCGTAGTCGTACCAGTCAAGGCGCCCGCCGAGGATCAGCTTGAGCGGGTCGGCCAGGCTCAGGCGGGTGGTGGTGTAGACGCCTTCCTGGTTGATCAGGTAGCGGCTGCTGCCAGTGTGCAGGAAGTCCGGCTTGCCGCCATCGATGGGGTAGTCCAGGTCGTAGGGGCTGTAGTTGCGCTCGGTCATGTCGTAGATGCGCTTGCTGGCACCGACCACCAGCTCGTGGCTGCGACCGAAGGCCTCGAACGGGCCGCTGGCAAAGGTGTCCAGGCCCAGCTGGTTCTCGTCGTGGGCCGATTGGTAGACCGTGCGGCTCAGCGGCTTGGCCAGGTCCCAGCGCGACTGGTAGGAGCCGCGGAACAGCGCGTTCTGCTCGCTGTAGATGGCGTTGACCTGCAGCTTCCAGTCGTTGGCCAGGCGCTGGCGCAGCTCGGCGAACAGGGTGTTGATCTCCTGGTCCTTGACCTCCCAGTCGGTAGCCGGGTTGTACGAACGCGGCAGGTCCTGATGGTGGCCATTGAGGTCGGTGGGGATCGCGCCCCAGAACACGTTGGTCTTGTCCTTCTGGTGGGACAGGCCAAGCGTCAGGGTGGTGTCCTCGCCCAGGTCGGCCTCGGTGATCGCGTAGAACAGCCCGTGATCCTCCTGTTGCCCATCACGGAAACCGTTGGCGTCGCGGTACGAGGCCACCACGCGGCCGCGCAGGGTGCCGCTGTCGTTGAGCGGGCTGGAGGCGTCGAGTTCGCCGCGGTAGTTGTCCCAGCTGCCGGCGGCGCCGGTGAGGGTGACCTTCTGTTCCGCCAGCGGACGCTTGCGCACCAGGTTGATGGCCGCCGACGGCGTGCCGGAGCCGGTGACCAGCCCGGTGGCGCCCCGCACCACCTCGACCCGGTCGAACATCGCCAGGTTGGGCTGGGCGCCGACCACCCAGCCGGTGTAGGCGCTGGGGATGCCGTCGTACATGATGTTGTCGACATCGAAGCCGCGGGCCTTGTAGGTCTGCCGACCCGGGCCATTGGACTGGTTGAGGAACAGCCCCGGCGTGTACCGGGCCACGTCGTTGATGCTGGTCATGCCCTGGTCGTCCATGCGCTGGCGGGTGATCACGGTCACCGCCTGGGGCGTTTCGCGCATGGTCAGCGGCAGCTTGGTGGCGGTGGCCATGGAGCCGGTGGTGTACGACTTCGACCCCTCGGTGGTGCTGCCCAGGCTGCTGTCGTTGATGGCCGTGGCGCCCAGCTCGATCACCGCCGGCGCTTGCTCCTCGGCCAGCGCGGGAGTGAGGGTTGCCATGCAGATGGCCATGGCCAGCAGGTTGCGGGTGGGCGTAAAGCGGTGAGGGGAGACGTGCAGTGACATGCCGGGCTTTATCCTTATTGCTAGTGCTTATGAGAATAATTAGCAATAAGTGTGTCGGATTGTCAGCCCCGCAACAATGCATTCGAAGCTGAAAATGATGAATTTTTCACAAATTCAATTCATTTGGATTGGTTGAGTGGCTCCCTGCGGCAATCCGTTTGCCCCGCTGGCGCCCGACCTCCAGCGCCTGTCCGTCACGCTGCTTGCCATGGCGCGCCTGGCCGACCAGCTCGGGGATCAGCGGGCCCTCCGGCAGATGACGCCAGAAGCGCCCGGGCAGGTGCTGGCGCAAGGCGCCGGGGTTGAGCCGGGCGGGGTTGAAGGTGTGCCGGTAGTAGGCCAGCCACAGCTCGGCACCGGGGTCCTCGGCGTTGCGCGCCCACTGCCGCCATTGCTCCGGGCATTGGCGTCGGTAGTCCAAATGCTGGCCGTCGAAGCGCACGCCGTCGAGGGGGGTGGCGATCAACCAGCGCTGGCGCCCCAGGCGATCGGCGAAATGCCCGCAGGCGCTGTCGAGGATGTCGTGGGCCGGTTCGTGGTAGGCCACCAGGTCCAGTTGCAACTGTTCGGCCAGTGCCTCGGGCAGCGGCACGAAGCGCACGAAGGCATGCAGGTGATGGGCTTCGCGGCCGACCTGGCGAATGCGCCGCTGCATCTCGCTGCCCAGGCGGTCGCCGGCGAGCATGGCGGTGCGGTCGCCATGGGCGACGCGCCACAGCACTTCGTACAACAGGTTCCAGCGTTGCTCGCCGCGGTAGCGACCGGCCTGTTCCAACTGGGCCAGCAGCGCCGCCGGCACGCGGGCGCGGAACGGGCCGGGGCCGGCGGGCAGGGGCGTGGGCTCGGCCAGCAGGTCGTCCATTCGCGCCTGGCCCCAGGTCACCGTGGCCGGGTCGATGCCATGGCCGAGTAGTTGCCGCGCCTGGTCGCGCCAGGTGGCGAAGTCGTCACCGCAATCCAGCGCAATCATCCCCACAGGCCCATCTGCACCGGTGCCTGGGGTTCGCGCAGGCGGGCGCGCAGCAGGCCGCTGCGCAGCTCGGCCTGGGCCGGGCGGTAGTCGCTGGTGACGATGAACGGGCGGGCCTTGTCCAGCACGCAGCGCAACTGGATCAGGTCGTCGTAGCGGATGCGCCGCTCGCGGCGCAGGGCCACCAGGCGCTGCACACTGCGCAGGCCGATACCGGGGATGCGCGCCAGCAGGGCCGGCTCGGCGCGGTTGACGTCGAGCGGGAACACCTCGCGGTTGGCCAGCGCCCAGGCCAGCTTGGGGTCGATGTCCAGGGCCAGGTTGCCGGTTTCGCCCAGCAGTTCGCCGGCCTTGTAGCCGTAGCCGCGCAGGAGGAAGTCGGCCTGGTACAGGCGGTGTTCGCGCAGCAGCGGCGGGGCGGCCAGGGGCACGCTGGACGGGCTGTCGGGGATCGGGCTGAAGGCGGAGTAGTAGACGCGTCTGAGGCCATAGCCCTGGTACAGCGACTCGGCGTTGCGCAGCAGGGAGCTGTCATCGGTGGCGTCGGCACCGACGATGACCTGGGTGCTCTGTCCGGCGGGGGTGAAGCGTGGCGCCCGTGGTTCGCCGGCGACGGCCCGCTGGCCGTGGTGGATCACGCCCATGGCCTGGCGGATGGTGCTGGCGCGTTTTTCCGGGGCCAGGCGTTCGAGGCTGGCGTCGGTGGGCAGTTCGATGTTCACGCTCAGGCGGTCGGCCAGGCGCCCGGCTTCCTCGATCAGCATGGGGTCGGCGTCAGGGATGGTCTTGAGGTGGATGTAGCCGCGAAAACCATGCTCCTCGCGCAGCAGGCGGGCCACCCGGATCAACTGCTCCATGGTGTAGTCGGCCGAGCGGATGATGCCGGAGCTGAGAAACAGGCCGCTGATGCAATTGCGCCGGTAGAAGTCCAGGGTCAGGCGCACCACCTCCTCGGGGCTGAAGCGCGCCCGCGGCACATTGCTGGAACGGCGGTTGACGCAATACTGGCAGTCGTACAGGCAGAAGTTGGTCAGCAGCACCTTGAGCAGCGACACGCAGCGCCCGTCGGGGGTGTAGCTGTGGCAGATGCCCATGCCGTCGGTGGCGCCGAGGCCGTCGCGACCACGGGAGCTGCGCTTGGGGGCGCCGCTGCTGGCGCAGGACGCGTCGTACTTGGCGGCGTCGGCGAGGATGCCGAGCTTGGCGATGAGCTGCATGGAATGGTCCGAAATGACTGGTTATTCATACAGTATTTCGGGATTTGTCTGAAGGCAAGTACCTGTGATGAGTGCGACGGCATAAAAAAGCCCCGATAGCCAAGGCCATCGGGGCAAACGGTTGGGGGAGGAACCAACCAAAGGAGTCTTCACATCAGAGTGCGGTCAGCGCGAGCTGGCCACCACGTCGGGTTGCCAGCCGCCGCCGAGCGCCTTGTAGATCGCGACGATGCCGCTGTACAGCTCGACCTCGCCCTGGGCCTGGGCATCCTCGGCGCTCAGGCGTTCGCGCTCGGCGTCGAGCAGCACCAGGTAGTCCACAGTGCCCTCGCGGTAGCGCACCGAGGCCAGTTCCGCGGCCTTGCGGCTGGCGTCGCTCTGGCGCATCAGCGCCAGCAGGCGCTGCTGGCGCTTGCCGTAGTCGCTGAAGGCATTGGAGGATTCCTCCAGGGCCAGCAGCACCTGCTGTTCGTAGTTGGCCAGGGCGCCTTCGGCATCGGCCTTGGCCCCGCGCAGGCGGGCGCGCACGCTGCCCAGGTCGAAGGCTGCCCAGGTGATGCTCGGGCCCAACGCCCAGGCGTTGGCCGCCGAGGAGCCGATCTGCGAGCCGCGCGCGGCGGTGAAACCGAGGAAGCCGCTGAGGCTGACCCGCGGGAACAGGTCGGCGGTGGCCACGCCGACGTTGGCCGTGGCTGCCGCCAGCTGGCGCTCGGCGCTGCGGATGTCCGGGCGGCGGCGCAGCAGCTCGCCGGGGTCGCCCACCGGCAAGGCCTTGGCGATGGCCGGCAGGGCCTTGGGCGAGAGGTCCACGGTCATCCCGTCCGGCCGCTGGCCGAGCAGGGTGGCGATGCGGTTCTTGGCCCGCACCTGTTCGGCCTGCAGCTGCGGCACGGTGGCTTCGACACCCGCCAGGCGGGCGTCGGCGCGGACCACGTCGAGCTCGTTGCCGACCCCGGTGTCGCGCAGGGTCACGGTGATGTCCCGCGACTGCTGCTGGGTCTTCAGGTTGGCCACGGCGATCTGCTCGCGCAGCTGGGCGCCGCGCAACTGGCCGTAGGCGTCGACCAGCTCGGCGATCAGGCTGACCTGCAACTGCTGCAGGTCGGCTTCGGCGGCGGCTTCCTGCGCTTCGCTGGCTTCGATCTGGCGCTGGATGCGGCCGAACAGGTCGAGCTCCCAGGCCATGTCCAGGCCCAGGTCGTAGCGCTCGCTGTTGACCCGGCGCTCGGTCTGGCCGGGCACCTGGCCCTTGCCCAGGTCGCTGCTGGCGCGGCTGGTGACCACGGGGATCTGGTCGTTGGACACGTCCTCGCGAATCGACCGCGCCGCTTTCAGGCGGGCGAACGCCACGCGCAGGTCGCGGTTGCCGTCCAGCGATGCCTGCACCAACTGGTTCAGCACCGGGTCGTCGAACTGTTTCCACCACACGCTCTCGAAGCGGCTGCGGTCATAGGCTTTGGCCTCAAGGCCGGCGTCCAGCTTGGCCGGTTCGGTCAGCGGGGCCTTGTAGTCCGGACCTACCGCGCAGGCCGCCAGGGCCAGCGCCAGCAGGCTCGGGGTCAGGGGTTTGAGCAACTTCATGCGTGGTTCTCCAGCGCCACTGCGTGCTCGGCCTTGCGGGCCTGGCGACGCTCGACGAAACGGCGGATCAGGAAGAAGAACACCGGGGTCAGGAACAGGCCGAACACGGTCACCCCGATCATCCCCGAGAACACCGCCACACCCATGGCGTGACGCATCTCGGAACCGGCGCCGGAGCTGAACACCAGCGGTACCACGCCCATGATGAAGGCGATCGAGGTCATCAGGATCGGCCGCAGGCGCAGGCGGCAGGCTTCCAGCACGGCGGCCAGCGGGTCGAGGCCCTTGGCCTGTTCATCCTTGGCGAACTCGACGATCAGGATGGCGTTCTTGCACGCCAGGCCCACCAGTACGATCAAGCCGATCTGGGTGAAGATGTTGTTGTCGCCACCGGAGACGATCACCCCGGTGATGGCCGACAGCAGGGTCATCGGCACGATCAGGATCACCGCCAGCGGCAGGCTCCAGCTCTCGTACTGGGCGGCCAGCACCAGGAAGGCCAGCAGCACGCAGAGCGGGAACACGAACAGCGCGGTGTTGCCCGAGAGGATCTGCTGGTAGGTCAGGTCGGTCCACTCGAAGGTCATGCCGTTGGGCAGTTCCTCCTTGAGCAGCTTCTCGATCGCAGCCTCCGCTTGGCCGGAGCTGTAGCCGGGGGCCGCGGCACCGTTGATCTCGGCGGTGATGAAGCCGTTGTAGTGCATGACCCGGTCAGGCCCGGAGGTGTCGCTGACCTTGAGGAAGGTCGCCAGCGGGATCATCTCGCCCAGGTTGTTGCGCACCTTCAGCTGGCCGATCTGCTCGGCATCGAGGCGGAACTGCTGCTCGGCCTGGACGTTGACCTGGTAGGTGCGGCCGAAGCGGTTGAAGTCGTTGGTGTACAGCGAGCCCAGGTAGACCTGCAGGGTGTCGAAGATGTCATTGATCGCCACGCCGTGGGTCTTGGCCTTTTCCCGGTCGATGGCGGCATCGACCTGCGGCACGTTGACCTGGTAGCTGGTGAACAGGCCCGCCAGTTCCGGCACGTTGTGGCTCTTGGCGATGATGTTCTGGGTCTCTTTGTACAGCGCTTCGTAGCCCAGGTTGCCGCGGTCCTCGATCTGCAGGCGGAAGCCGCCGATGGTGCCCAGGCCTTGGACCGGCGGAGGCGGGAAGATCGCGATGTAGGCGTCCTGGATATCGGCGAACTGGGCGTTCAGGGCTGCCGCGATGGCCGCCGCCGACTGGCTCGGGTCCTTGCGCTCGTCGAACGGCTTGAGCGGGGTGAACACGATGCCGCTGTTCGGGCTGTTGGTGAAGCCGTTGATCGACAGGCCTGGGAAGGCCACCGAATCGGCCACGCCGGGTTGCTTGAGGGCGATCTCGCTCATCTTCTTGATCACAGCCTCGGTACGGTCGAGGCTGGCGGCGTCAGGCAGCTGGGCGAAGGCCACCAGGTACTGCTTGTCCTGGGCCGGGACGAAGCCGGTCGGGGTGGACGAGAAGCCCAGGTAGGTCAGGCCCATCAAACCGGCATAGACGAACAGGGCAATGCCGCTGGAGCGGATGACCCGGCGCACGCCGCCGACATAGCCATGGCTGGCGCGGTCGAAGAAGCGGTTGAATGGGGCGAACAGCCAGCTGCCCAGCAGCTTTTCCAGGAACCGCGAGAAACGGTCCTTGGGCGCATGGTGGTCCTTCAGCAGCACGGCGGCCAGGGCCGGCGACAGGGTCAGCGAGTTGAACGCCGAGATCACGGTGGAGATGGCGATGGTCAGGGCGAACTGCTTGTAGAATTGCCCGGTTAGGCCGGAAATGAACGCGGCAGGCACGAACACGGCGCACAGCACCAGGGCGGTGGCGATGATCGGGCCGGTCACTTCGCTCATGGCCTTCTGCGTGGCTTCCAGCGGTTTCAGGCCAAGGCCGATGTTACGCTCGACGTTCTCCACCACGACGATGGCGTCGTCCACCACGATACCGATGGCCAGCACCAGGCCAAACAGCGACAGCGCGTTGAGCGAGAAGCCGAACAGGTGCATCACCGCGAAGGTGCCGATCAGCGAGACCGGCACGGCCATCAGCGGGATGATCGAGGCGCGCCAGGTCTGCAGGAACAGGATCACCACCAGCACGACCAGGATCAGCGCTTCGAAAAGGGTGTGCACCACCGCTTCGATGGAGCCACGGACGAACACGGTCGGGTCATAGACGATGCTGTAGTCCATGCCTTCCGGGAACTCTTTCTTCAGCTCGGCCATTTTCGCCCGCACTTCGTCGGAGATTTCGATGGCGTTGGAGCCCGGGCGCTGGAAGATCGGAATGGCCACCGCCGGCTGGTTGTTCAGCAGCGAGCGCAGGGCATACTGGCTGGAGCCGAGCTCGACCCGGGCGATGTCCTTCAGGCGCGTGATCTCGCCGTTGGCGCCGGCGCGGATGATGATGTTCTCGAACTCTTCCTCGTTGACCAGGCGGCCTTGAGTGTTGATCGACAGCTGGAAGCTGGTCGAACCCGGGGCAGGCGGGGCGCCCAGCTGGCCGGCGGCGACCTGGCGGTTCTGCTCGCGAATGGCGGCCACCACGTCGCTGGCGGTCAGGTTGCGCGAAGCGGTCTTGTTCGGGTCGAGCCACACCCGCAGCGAGTAGTCGCCCATGCCGAACAGCTGCACGTCACCCACGCCACCCAGGCGTGCCAGTTCATCCTTGATGTTGAGGATGGCGTAGTTGGACAGGTACAGCATGTCGTAGCGGTTGTCCGGCGAGGTCAGGTGCACGACCATGGTCAGGTCGGGCGAGGCCTTGTCGACGGTGATACCAATGCGCGTCACCTCTTCCGGCAGCTTGGGCTGGGTGCGGGTCACGCGGTTCTGCACCTGCACCTGGGCGTTGTCCAGGTCGGTACCGAGGGCGAAGGTGATGGTCAGGGTCAGCTTGCCGTCGGCGGTGGATTGCGAGGACATGTACAGCATGTTCTCGACACCGGTGATGGCCTGCTCCAGGGGCGCGGCGACGGTCTCGCCGATCACCTTGGGGTTGGCGCCGGGGAAGTTGGCGCGCACCACCACGGTAGGCGGCACCACTTCGGGGTATTCGCTGATCGGCAGCTGGAACAGCGAGATGGAACCCGCGATCAGCAGCACCAGCGACAGCACCGCGGCGAAGATCGGCCGGGTAATGAAGAATTTCGAAAAGTTCATCGGTGTTGTCCCTTAACCGCGCGGCGCTTGGGCGCTGGCGACTTTGACATTGGCGCCGGCAACCTTCGGCGCCGGGTTGCTGGCTTCGAGGGCCTGGCGCTGCTGGGCGAGGGCGGCGAGGGTCTGTTCGCTGGCCATCTGGGTTTCCTCAGGCGTGACCGGCGAGCCTGGGCGCACACGCTGCAGGCCCTTGACCACGATGCGGTCGTCCTTGCCCAGGCCGCTGCGCACGATGCGCAGGCCTTCGAGCTTGGGTCCCAGTTCCACGGCGCGGTAGGCAGCCTTGTTGTCCTTGTCCATGACCAGCACGAACTTCTTGCCAAGGTCGGTGCCGACCGCTTCGTCGTTGATCAGCACGGCGTCGTACTGGGCGCTGCCGACCAGCTTCAGGCGTGCATACAGGCCGGGGGTGAACTGGCCGTCGCGGTTGTCGAACACGGCGCGGCCACGGATGGTGCCGGTGCGCGGGTTGACCTGGTTGTCGACGAAGTTCATCTGGCCCAGGTGCGGGTTGCCGGTCTCGTTGGTCAGGCCCAGGTACACCGGGGTGCTCTGGCCGCGCTGGCCGTCGCGGGCGAGCTGGCTGTACTTGAGGTACACGCGCTCGTCGGCGTCGAAGTAGGCGTAGACCTTGTCGGTGGAGACCACGCTGGTCAGCGGGGTGACATCGGCGCTGACGATGTTGCCGGCGGTGAACTGGGCGCGGCTGACGCGGCCGCTGATCGGCGCGGTGACGCGGGTGAAGCTCAGGTTCAGGCGGGCCAGGTCGAGCTGGGCCTGGATCGCGTCGACCCCGGCGCGGGCCTCGGCGGCGGCGCTGGTGCGCGACTCCGCCAGTTCCGCGGAGATGGCGTTGCTGTCGCGCAGGCGTTCGCCACGGCGGGCTTCGTTGGCGCTGCGGATGGCGGTGGCCTTGGCTTGTTGCAACTGGGCTTCGAGGCGGCGCACTTCAGCCTGGAACGGGCGCGGGTCGATCTGGAACAGCAGGTCGCCTTTCTTGACCTGGGCGCCTTCGGTGAAGGCCACCTGGTCGATCTGGCCAGACACCCGTGGACGCACTTCGACGGTTTCCGGCGCTTCGAGGCGGCCGGTGAACTCGTCCCATTCGTTGATCGGCTGTTCGATCACCTTGGCTACGCTGACCTTGGGCGCGGCGGGAGCCTGCACGGCGTCGGGGGTGCGACCGCAAGCGCTGAGCACCACCACTGCCAGGGCAGCGAGGGGAAAGCGCAAGGGTTTGAGTGAGTGATCCATGGAGAACTCCGCCAATGTATTAGTAGTGGGCGGAGTGTGAGTGTCTTGCGCGTGGCGCACGAATCAAACGGAGCGAAGGTTATTATCACGCGCAATGATAGGACGGGTGCGGTCATCGATCCGGACGCATGATTTCAAGGCAGTATCATTCCCTGTAGGAGCGGCCTTGCCGAGGCGTCGGACCGGTCGGAAAGGGCTGCGCAGCAGCCCCAGGATTTCAGCGTTGACGCATAAATCGCCGGGGCTGCTCTGCAGCCCTTTCGCGGCACAAGGCCGCTCCTACAGGGGGGCGATGTAATCAGCGTGGGCCGCCGGATGCCTTTTCGCGCAACGCCTTGGCCACCTGCGCCTCGATCTCGTAGGCCGGCCCCTCCAGCGCCTGGTAATCCCGGGTATAGCGCCGGGCGAATTCCTCCACCCCCAGTTCCTGGTACTGCTGCACATGCTTGAGCTCATGGGCCCACAGCGCCACGTTGTCCTCGGCATCGGCGCTGCGGCGGAAGATGATGGTGTCGATCAGGGTCACCGCGTTGACATCCGGGTTCTGCAGCAATGCATTGGCGGCGCTGATCTGCTGTTCATCGCCCACCCGGTAGCGCGCCGCGTCGAGCACGGCGAAGTCGTACCAGGGCTCGAGCTGGGCGCGGATATGCAAGGGGATCGGCTGGCTGCCGTTGGCAGTGGCCTCGTCGCGAGCCTGGCGCAGGGCGAACACCAGGCTGCCGGTGGCCATGCGCTCGACATCCTGCAGCACCTGGCCACCCTGGTTGGGGTCGATGGGCGCGCAGAAACACACCACCAGACACACTTGGTATTGCCCGGTCGGACAACGTTCCTGGGCGAAGGCGGGCAGGGCCAGCAGCAGTCCGAGCAGGGTACTAGCGAGCCTCATCGAAGACCCGTCCGACCATTTTACGGCTGGCGTCCAGCACCTGCGCCTGCACTGGCTCGCTGGCCAGCATACGGCCCACCACCAGCGCGCCGACGCACTGGCTGAGCAGGGCCCAGGCCAGCTCGGGGTCGTCGAGGGTCTCGCTCCAGGCCTGGTGCAGCTCCACCAGCCAGTGCTCGGCCTGTTCGCGCACCGGTCGCTCGGCGCGGGCGATCTCCACGCCCAATGGCGGCAGCGGGCAGCCGCCTTCGGCATTGTGCAGATGGGCCAGGCTCAGGTACTGCTCGAGCAGGCGCCTGAGCCGGGGGCGATCGGCGCCACGCTCGACCAGGCGCGCCAACGGGCTGTTGGCCAGTTCGCGGCGGACGATCTCGCTGAACAGGTCGTCCTTGGACGGGAAATGGTTGTAGAAGGCGCCGCCGGTCAGGCCGATGGCCTTCATCAATCCGGCTACGCCAGTGGCGGCGAAACCCCCGCGCTTGGCCAGGGCGCCGCTGCTGGCCAGCAGCTTCTCGCGGGTCTGCTGCTTGTGGTCGGTGCTGTAGCGCATGCGCGGAACCTCTTGGCGCGGGCTTGACGATCAGCTGATCGTAGCATAGCGTTCGTTTACTAAGCGATCATTCATCAATGGAGCGATCCATGGCAGAACAACAAAAGGTCGTGCTGGTGATCGGCGCGGGCGACGCCACCGGTGGCGAGATCGCCAAGCGTTTCGCCCGCGAGGGGTATGTCGCCTGTGTCACCCGGCGCCAGGCGGACAAGCTGCAGCCGTTGCTCGACGAGATACGCGCCGCGGGCGGTCAGGCTCATGGCTTCGGGTCGGATGCGCGCAAGGAAGAGGAGGTGGCCGAGCTGGTCGAGACCATCGAGCGCGATATCGGCCCGATCGACGCCTTTGTCTTCAATATCGGCGCCAATGTCCCGTGCAGCATCCTCGAGGAAACCCCGCGCAAGTACTTCAAGATCTGGGAAATGGCCTGCTTCGCCGGCTTTCTCACCGCCCAGGCGGTCGCCCGGCGCATGGTGACCCGCGAGCGCGGCACCATTCTCTTTACCGGCGCCACTGCCGGCACCCGCGGCGCGGCCGGTTTCGCCGCCTTCGCCGGGGCCAAGCACGGCCTGCGCGCCCTGGCCCAGAGCATGGCGCGCGAGCTTGGGCCACAGAACATCCATGTCGGCCATGTGGTGGTCGACGGCGCCATCGACACCGCGTTCATCCGCGACAGCTTCCCCGAACGCTATGCGCTCAAGGACCAGGACGGCATCCTCGATCCTGCGCACATCGCCGACAGCTACTGGTTCCTGCACGCCCAGCCACGGGATGCCTGGACCTTCGAACTTGACCTGCGCCCGTGGATGGAGCGCTGGTAAGTCCCACCCTCATACAAGGAACGAATCATGAGCAAGACCGTCGAGTTCTTCCTGGACCTGGGCAGCCCGGCCACTTACCTGGCCTCGACCCAGCTGCCCGCCCTGTGCGCGCGTCACGGGGCGCGGTTGGTGTACAAGCCGATCCTGTTGGGCGGGGTGTTCCAGGCCACCGGCAACGCCTCGCCGGTCATGGTGCCGGCCAAGGGGCGCTATATGCGCATCGACCTCAAGCGCTATGCCGATCGCTATGGGGTGCCCCTGACCCTGCCGCCAGGGTTTCCAATCAATACCCTGAACCTGATGCGCGGGCTGATCGGCGTTCAGTTGTTTGCCGAAGCGCGGTTCGAGGCGCTGTTGAAGGTGCTGTTCGAAGGGCTGTTCGTGCACGGGCGCAATCTGGGAGACCCTGCGGTATTGGGTGAGACCCTGGCCGCGGGTGGTTTCGAGGCCGAGATGTTCCAAGAGCTGGCCACGCGGCCCGAGGTCAAGGACGCCTTGCGCCAAGCCACCGAGGAGGCGGTCGAGCGCGGTGTGTTCGGCGCGCCGACGTTCTTCGTCGACGGGCAGATGTTCTTCGGTCAGGACCGGCTGGATTTCGTCGAGCAGGCCTTAGTCAGGCAGGCTTGACGACCTGGCCATGCCACCCCCTGTAGGAGCGGCCTCGTGCCGCGAAAGGGCCGCGAAGCGGCCCCGGGATTTCAGCGTTAACGCAAAGATCGCCGGGTCCGCTTCGCGGCCCTTTCGCGGCACGAGGCCGCTCCTACAGGGGATTGCACATGGGGCAGGCCAGCAGTCGTTCTATTTGACTGCGTTCCCAGATGCTCAGGTGATCCACCGGATTGGTGCCGTAGCGGTGCCAGTCGTCCAGCGCGCCCCGGCGTCCATCCGGGCTCTGGCAATGGCTGCAGTGGGCCAGGCCTTCGCCGTCCAGCACCAGGGTCAGGCGCCAGCCGTCGATCAGCACCTCGACCTGCCCGCCGGCCAGGCGGGCGATCGTCACCAGCGGCCGCACGCCAAGGGCGGCATCGCGCAGGCACTGGTACGCCTCGCGGCTGGCGACGGTGGTCATGGGCGAATCAGAAGTTCGCCGGGGTGTTGGCGCTGATGATCTCGGCCTCGTCGGGGCCGATATTCTTGAAGGTGTGGGGCAGGGTGGTGGGGATGTAGTAACCATCGCCTGCGTTAAGCACGCTGACCTGGCCATCGACCCACAGCTCCATGGTGCCTCGGGTGACCAGGCCGCATTCCTCGCCTTCGGCGTGGACGATCGGCTCGCCGGAGTCGGCGCCCGGCGCATACAGCTCGCGCAGCATGCGCATCTGTCGGCCTTCGACGCTGGCACCAACCAACAGCATGCGCAGGCCGTTACGGCCCAGGTCGGGCTGCTCGCCGCCACGGAAAACGTAACGTTCCTCGCGTACCGGCTCGTCGAAACTGAAGAACTCCGCCAGGGACATGGGGATCCCTTCGAGCAGTTTCTTGAGGGAACTGACCGAAGGGCTGACCCGGTTCTGCTCGATCTGCGAGATGGTCGAGTTGGTCAGGCCGCTGCGGCGGGCCAGTTCCCGTTGGGAGAGGTTGTTGCGTTCACGCACCAGTTTGAGTCGTGTCCCCGTGTCCATAGCCGCCTTGTTTGCAGAGGTGTCAAAAATAATGGGCGAGGCATTAAAACACACTCTGCAGGCTTGCGCGCTGTGCGTCTCAGTGACGCTGGTCGGCGGCTACCGGCCACAGCCCCACCAGCAACAGCAGGGCACCGACGGCGAGGAACGGCAGGCGCGGGTCGAGGGCATAGACAAGGGTGCCGGCCAGTGGCCCGATCACCGCGCCCATGCCTTGGGCGGCGCCGATCGAGCCGGCCGTGGCGCCCTGTTCGCTGGCGTGCATGGCGTTGGCCGCCAGGGCGGAGAATGCCGGAAAGACAAAGCCCATGCCGAACGCGGCGACGAAGAATGCGCTCCACAGCCAGGGTGCGTGGGTTGCCAGCGCTGCGGCGGCGAAGCCCAGGCCGGAGATGCTGGCGCCGACACGGATCATTTTCGCCGGTGGCCACTCGAGCCTGCGCAGGAACACCTGTGCCAGCATCAGGGCCACGCCCACGCAGGTCAAGGCGATGCCCGCGGCCTGGGCGGCGTCACCGGCCTCCAGGCGCAGGCGGTCGAGGGCGAAGAAGCCGACGGCGATCTGCGACACGGTGATGCTCAGCATGGCGCTGAAGGCCACCAGCAGCGGGCGACGCAGGCGTGGGTCGGACAGGCGCACCGGATTGGGCGCATGGCTTTGCGCCAATGGCTGGGGCTTGAGCTTGAGCAGCAGCACCACGAACGCCGTCGCCGGTAGCAGCGACATCGCATAGAACGGCAGGCTCAGGCTGTAGCGCGACAGCAGCGCGGCCAGTGCCGGGCCGACCACCAGGCCGACGGCATTGGCCGCGCCCAGCGAAGCCATGGCCCGGGCCCGGCGCTGGGGCTCGACATGGTCGGCGATCAGCGCGTTGCCGCCCACCGGCAGCGCGGCGTAGAAGGCGCCGATCAGGCCGCGGGCCAGCATCAGCCCGAAGAACGCCACGCTCGCGCCCGGCAGCCAGCGCAACGCACCGTCGATGAACAGGCACAGCACCCAATAGGCCAGGGTGAAACCGCCACTGCCCAGCAGCAGCACGCGACGCCGGCCATAACGGTCGGCCAGGCGCCCCCAGGGCCGCGCCAACAGCACCCAGACCACGCCGGCCACCGTCACCGCCGCCCCGGCCTGCCAGGTGGCCATCCCCAGCAGGCGGGCGATGGGGCCGATCAGGGCGACGAAGGCCATCATCGCCATGGTGCAGGCCATGTTCACCAGCATCAGTGGACGCAGGTCCAGGGTGCTGGCCGGGGTCAAGGCGGCAGTGTCCTTTGCAACGTTCATGGGGCAGTCCGGGGCAGTTCGACGAAATGAGCGCCAATGTTAGTAATAATTATTTACATGTGTCGACCCCGGCAATGCTCATTCACTGCGGTGCAGCGGGCCTGGCCACATGCTACGCAAGACGCCGTCACGGCGCACCAGGGCATGCACCAACGCCGCGCCCAGGTGCAGCAGCACGGTGGCGAACAGCAGGTAACCCGCCCAGCCGTGGGCCTGGCGCAGCACGGCGTACAGCTGCAGGTCGTGGGGCGCGATGGCGGGCAGTTGCAGGGGGCGTGGATAGCCACCGGCCGAGAGCATGGCCCAGCCGAGCAGCGGCATGGCCAGCATCAGGCCGTACAGCAGCAGGTGCGAGGCGCCGGCGGCCAGCCGTTGCAGGCGCGGCAGGTCGCCGGGCAGCGCCGGGTGTGGCAGGCCCAGGCGCAGGGCGATGCGCAGGATCACCAGCACCAGCAGGGCCAGGCCGGTGGCCTTGTGCAGCTCGACCAGCAGCGGGTGCCGTGGCGACAGGTCGCCGACCATGTTCACGCCGATGAACAGCATGGCCAGGATCAGCGTGGCCATCAGCCAGTGCAGCAGGCGGGCCAGGGGGTGGAAGGCGGCGGGGGTCATGGGCGGGCTCCTTCGCTCAGCGCTTCGTGGCTGCGGCGGTTGAATGACACCGAGTAGGCCGCCGAGCGGGCGGCGAGAATCGGGTCGGCGGACGGTTCGATGCCGTGGGGCAGGATCAGCGGGTCGAAGTTCAGGTCGCGGCAGGCGCCCTGCTCGGGGGCATCGACCTGCTCCAGCACCAAGGTGCCGGCGTCGATGCTGCGGCGTTCGGCGGGCCAGGGACGGGCAGGGTCGTCCACCGGGTCGCCGTGCTCGGCCAGGGTCAGGCGCAGGGTCCAGCGCAGCGGGCCTCGGGCCAGGCGTTGCTGGAGGTCGTGCTGGAGGAACTGCTTGTCATCGACCTGGGCAGGCAGGGCGGCGAACGGTGTCTGCGGCTCCAGGGCCCAGCGCACCGGGTGGGCGTTGCCTTGGGCATCGATCAGGCGAAAAGCATTGATGCTGTTGTAGGCGGTGCTGGCAAAGCTGTTGCTGGGCTTGTAGCTGGCCGCCCACTGGCGAAACGCCGTGCTTTCCGGGTGGCTGGCGAAGAACGCCTGCAGTTTTGCCGGGTCCGGCTTGCCGGTGGCCGGGTCGGGTGCCCCGGCCAGCACCTGCTGGTAGAACCCCTCGGGCGTGCTCACCGCCAGCACCGGCGGGTTGTTCATGCCGGTGCGCCAGACCTGGCCGTCATCGCTGCTCAACTGGATCGCCAGGCTGCGTACCGGTATGGCGGTGTCCGGGGCGAACGGGTTGGCGCCGCCGATGGCGAAGCGACCGATCACCGGCACCCGGGCCTGGCTGAACACGCGGGCGCTGGAGAGCGCCGCAGCCTGCCCGCTCGCCTGGAAGTAACCGCTGACGCACAAGCCCTTGGCATGGTTTTTCCGATAGCCGGGATAATGGCCGGCCTGGGCCTCGAAGGTGTCGATGATGCGCTGCGGGGTCAGCCCTGGCGCGCCGATCCAGCCGGCGGCATAGGCGAAGCCCGCACCGAGGGCGGCGAGGGTGGCGCCGATGGCGGCCAGGCGCAGGGCCTTGGCGGGGCCATGCAGGGGAGTGGTCATGGGGACGCTCCGGTCAGTTGGGTTGAGCCGGTACGACGCAAGGGCGAACGATTTATTCCCGCCGGGGGAATAGATTTCGTGCCGGGCCGTCTGCCCATTACACTGACTGCCCATTGGGGCCCGGAACCCGACCATGCACGATCTGGACGACCAACAATGGCGCGAGCTGCTGCAACGCCTGCGCCGCTTCGCCCTGTGGCTGACCCGCGAGCCCGGCGGTGCCGACGATCTGGTCCAGGCCACGGTCGAACGCGCCCTGAGCCGCCGTGGCCAGCAGCGCCACGCCGAGGGCCTGCGACCCTGGCTGTTCACCATCCTTTACCGGCTGTTCCTCGACGGCAAGCGTCGCGAGCGCCTGCACGCGCGCTGGCTGGCCTGGTTCGGTCGGGGCCAGGCCGAGGAACCGGCCGGCGGCGAGATCGAGAGCATCGTCCTGGCCCAGGCTGACCTGCGTGCCTTTGCCCGGCTGTCGGCCGAGCAGCGCGCCCTGTTGCTGCTGGTCAGCGTCGAAGGCCTGAGCTACAGGGAGGCGGCCGACACCCTCGGCATTCCCATCGGCACGGTGATGTCGCGCCTGTCGCGTGCCCGCGCCGCCCTGCGTGAACTGACCGAGGGCCATCCCACGCCCCCGGCCCTGCGGAGACTCAAATGACACGCCTGATCCCAACCGAGCACGAGTTGCACGCCTACGTCGACGAGCGCCTGGAGCCGGCGCGGCGGGCCGAGGTCGAGGCGTGGCTGGCGGCCAACCCGCAGGAGGCGGCGCGCATCGAGGCCTGGCGCGGCGATGCCCGGCGCCTGCGCGCGGCCCTGGCGGGCTTCGGCGAGCAGCCGAGCGATCCGGCGCTGGACCTGGCGCCCTTGCGCCGTCGCCTGCGCCAGCGCCGGCAATGGCGCCTGGCACAGGCGGCGGTATTGCTGCTGGCCGTGGGCCTGGGCGGCCTGGGCGGCTGGCAGGCGCGCGAGGCAACGCTGTTCGCCGGCATGCTGCCGATGGCCGACGCCGTGGCGGCCCACCGACTGTTCGCCGAGGCGACCTCGCTGGATATCCAGGCCAGCGATCCGGCGCGGCTGCAAGCCTGGCTGGGGCGTCACTTCAACCGTGTCGGCCAGTTGCCGGACCTGTCTGGCTATGGCCTGCAGCCGGTGGGCGCACGCCTGTTGAGCAACGAGGCGGGGCCGGCGGCGCTGCTGGTGTTCCAGGATCGCCAGGGGCAGCGCATCAGCCTGTTCCTGCGTTCGCCCGGCGAGCACTTCGAGCGGATGCCCAGCGGGCAGCGCGTCGATGGGCAGTTGCAGGCGCGTTACTGGTCCCATGGGGACTACAACTTTGCCCTGGTCAGTGCGGTGGATGATGCGCGTGGCGAGTCGGTGCGGCGGGCCTTGGGGGTTAGCTTGTGAGAGGTGTGGCAGGCCCAGCGCGATCCTGATCGCTTGATGTTTGCTGCGTGTTGTGAAAGGTGGCAAGCCCTTGACTTCCCCCTCGCTCCCACGCTAGCTTCCCACCCCATGAACCTATTCCCGCAGCGTCGCGCCCTCAGCATTATTACCGCCATTATCAGCTTGGCGGGCTAGCGCACACATGCACTGAACCCGCCCTGGAGGCGGGTTTCTTCTCTCTGACTCCTGGGCACTACAAAAAAACCAGGAGTCATCGATGACCAGCCTCAGCGCCACCCTGCGTACCCCGGCAACGCCCCAGCAACTGCTGTCCGAACAAGTGCGCCGGATTCTCTCGGCCCCGGTGTACGACCTGGCCATCGAAACCCCTTTGCAAGTGGCGCCGGCCCTGTCGGCCAGCCTGGGCAACCAGGTCCTGCTCAAGCGCGAAGACCTGCAACCGACGTTCTCCTTCAAGATCCGCGGCGCCTACACCCGGCTGTCGCGCCTGACCCCCGCCCAGCGCGAGCGCGGCGTCATCACCGCGTCGGCCGGCAACCATGCCCAGGGCGTGGCCCTGGCCGGCTCGCACCTGGGCATCAAGACCACCATCGTCATGCCCACCACCACCCCCTCGCTCAAGGTCGAAGGCGTGCGTTCACGGGGTGGCCATGTGGTGCTGCACGGCGAAAGCTTCCCCCACGCTTTGGCCCATGCCCTGCAACTGGCCGATCGCGACGGCGCGACCTTCGTGCCGCCGTTCGACGACCCCGACGTCATCGCCGGGCAGGGCACCGTGGCCATGGAGATCCTTCGCCAGCACCCCGGCCCGCTGCATGCGATCTTCGTCCCGGTCGGCGGCGGCGGCCTGATCGCCGGCATCGCCGCCTACGTCAAGTACCTGCGCCCCGAGGTCAAGGTGATCGGCGTCGAGCCGGAGGACTCCAACTGCCTGCAGGCCGCCATGGCCGCTGGCGAGCGGGTGATCCTGCCGCAGGTCGGCACCTTCGCCGACGGCGTGGCGGTGGCGCAGATCGGCGCGCACTGCTTCGAGTTGTGCCGCCACTTTGTCGACGAGGTGGTGACGGTCAGCAGTGACGAGCTGTGCGCGGCGATCAAGGACATCTACGACGACACCCGCTCGATCACCGAGCCCTCCGGCGCCCTGGCCGTGGCCGGCATCAAACGCTACGTGGCACGCGAGGGCCTGCAGGGCCAGGCCCTGGTGGCCATCGACTCCGGTGCCAACGTCAACTTCGACCGCCTGCGCCACGTGGCCGAGCGCGCCGAGCTGGGCGAGCAGCGCGAGGCGATCATCGCCGTGACCATCCCCGAGCGCCCTGGCAGCTTCCGCGCCTTCTGCCTGGCCCTGGGCAAGCGCCAGATCACCGAATTCAACTACCGCTACTACCCGGGCAAGGAGGCGCGCCTGTTCGTCGGCGTGCAGACCCACCCCCAGCACGACCCACGGGAGCAACTGCTAACCAGCCTGCACGAGCAGGGCTACCAGGTGCTCGACCTGACCGACAACGAACTGGCCAAGCTGCACGTGCGCCACACCGTCGGCGGCCACGCGGCGCCGGGGGCCGGCGAGCGGGTGCTGCGCTTCGAGTTCCCCGAGCGTCCTGGGGCGCTGCTGGGCTTCCTCGAGCGTCTGGGCAAGCGCTGGAACATCAGCCTGTTCCACTACCGCAACCACGGCGCGGCACAGGCGCGGGTGTTCGCCGGGCTGGAGGTGCCGGACGACGAACTGGCCGGGTTGCCACAGGCGCTGGACGAAATGGGCTATCAGTACTGGGACGAGACGGAGAATCCGGCGTACCGTCTGTTCATGGGGTAAACATGCCGCCACTGGCGGTGCCGGCGCTCTACAGCTCCCAGCGCTGCACACACCAGCGTGGGAGCGGGCTTGCCCCGCGATGTCGACGGCACTGCCAGCCAACCTCCCCAGGTTGGCTTACGCTCTGGCATTGCCCGGCCTACAGGAAGACAAAACGCTGCAGCCACACGCCAGCTGTGCAGGTTCGAACACCAAGGGGATATCTCGGCGAGCCAGGCATCGTCGTAGGTGCTACCGGCCTGCTCCAGGACCTGTTGCAGAAAGGTGTCGCGGTGGTTGCGGGTCTTGTCGCGGATCCACGGGTTGTCGCGAAACCTCCAGTGAAACAGGCGCTGACTGGTCCCTTTAGTCGAGAAACCACCCAGAGTCCCCCTCGACAAGCGTGCCGCCATGACTGGTGCGATCGCCCTGGCGTGCAACACGCTTGCCATCGATGAGAAAGTGCGCGGCCCCTGTCTCGATCAGCGCCCCACAGCTGATACGGTCTCCGACCCGGGCAACGGGTTTGCCATTGAAGTGATAGGTTTCACTGCCGGTTTCCACCACACCCGCGCCATGCAGCGGGCATTCGTGCAGGTGGCCTACAAGGACGACTGGTTTCATGTGGGTTCTCCTGCTGTAGGGCCAGTACGGGACTCACGGTCTATCGCTTCCGGCCATTGCACCCTGGGGGCTAATCGGCGAATGGGGGTTAGTTCGAAGTCATTGTCCCAATCGCGGGGCGGGCGATCGAAGGTGGGAAGGGCGTCGGGGCCCTGTTGCATGAACAGTCTGATGATCTCCCAGTATCGCTTGCCATCCTCGATGTTATGGGTGAAGAAAAGACGGTCGATGATTTCATCGGTACCTGGCTTGCGGACTGCGATAAGGACTTTCTCGACGACTCCACCATTGCCCATGGGGGCGTAGACACTACAGGCTTCGGCGATGAGGTCTTTCCAGTCGTAGGCTACGGGGCGCACCCCCCATTTCTTTCGGCTGAATATATGGATGCGATCAAATCGAAATTCATAAAAATAGACTTTTTGCCTGAGTCGGTTGAAGCGGATTGGTTCGTCGCGTGGAAGTTCGATATCCATGCGGACAAAGAATATAGTTGCCCAATATATGCCTGCTAGTGTGACAATTGCTATTGTGATTATGTCTGCTGCGGCTTTTACGCTTCCGGCTATTATCGTTGCTGCAAGAACTGCGATTGGTAATAGCGTAATTAGGAGGCATAGTGCGCCTCCAATGATAAATACTCCTCTTATTTTGTGAGTGGATCTAGGGATTTCTATGTAGGTGTCATTTATTTTGTTTGGTGTGGGTGGTAGTAAGGCTGCGTTAGTCTTTTGTATGGGCTTTTCATTGGGGAGAGGCAGGTCGCATTTCCAGCCCAGAGGATGGCGAGATAGGTATTCATTGGTTTTAGTCATTCGTTGATCGCCTTGATTTCTAAGTGTGCATAGGCCTCAGGGGAGTTTCGGTCTGGCCAGTAAGTCATGTTTAAAGTTGCAGCCTGTATGCTGTGCCTGCCAAGGCTTGGGGTGAGTTCTATATGTCCGGTTATGAACTCGGTGGTAGTGGAGCCCCCGGAGTGCAACACTGCAGAATTTTTGCTGGTTTTTTGGCTGAGGGTATTTGCTCTGTAGTCTTTAACTTTGTGAGAGGGGCGCGACGACGGCTTTTTCTGCGAGGTTGGCAATGGATGTAAAACTGCATGGGATCCTGTGGCGATGATCTCGCCGCTCGTGTAGTTGGACGGAACCCCATCGCCATGTCGATGAACGGTTAGAGACCAGTGATAGCTGTAGCTGGAGGCATCAATGTTGGGGAGGAGGATCTTGAATGTCAGCTTTTGCTCGGTGGCCGCTTGGGCAATCCATCCGATTTTAGCCGTGAGCGTGGGGTCGGCTCTTTGGGATTCGAATTTCAGGCCTGCCTCGATGCCTAATGTAGCGGCGTTTAACGCTGCAAAGGCGATGTCCGCATGTTCGGGATATTCCCAGTGAATGGCAGGGCTTTCATTGGCTTTGCCGAAATGGCAACGTATCGCCCAACGCTCTATAGAACTTGACTCCTTGCTTTTCGCCAGTTTGACCATGCCATAAGAGGCTATGGCGAGGATAATCGCTATCCCTAAAGGGCCCATTAATGAAGCATTGAAAACTGCTATTGTTGAATAAATTACTTCTACGCCTGATGTTGCTGCTGCAAAGGTGTAAGCTGATGCGGCTGTTTTATCCCCGCCTTTCCATGTTCGCTTTAAGGCAAAGACAGCTTGTGCCGTATCGTAAATCCCGGCCACGGCCCCCATGACGGCACCTACCCTGACCGTTGCCCGCCCCATTTCTATGACCGTGGCCATCCGTGCCGTCCCCGCAGGCGTCATGGGGATCCTGGTGTTGATCTGCGTGGCGCCGGTCCTGATGATCAGGCCCAGTGCCTCGATCCCGCCGCCAAGGATCGCCAGCTTGGACCCATGCAACGCCATCACCGCTTCCCTGGATTTCTCGCCGATCTCGATTTCCGCCTTTTCCAGATTCTTCGCCAGGCTGTCGTGGGTCAGGTACAAGCCGCCCAGGGCCAGCAGGAGCTCCCAGCTGCCCGCCACGCCGCGCACGCCGGTGAAGCTGGTGCGCACCAGCTGCGCCGCCTGCTTCGCGGTGATGCGCATGCCGTGGAGCAGTTGCCGGGCGTTGGCGTCGAGGGTGCCCGCGGCGACCGAGAGGTTGACCAAGCTGATCTGCGCGGCGTCGCTGAGCTGGTTGACGCGCAGGCCGGCTTCCTGGGCCAGGCGCTGCTGCAGCACGTCGGCGGTGCCCTCGACCCAGACGCTGACGGTGATGACGCTGTGCGCCAGCTTCGGGTCGAGCACCGCCAGGCTCAGTAGCCCGTGCTGGATGACCGGCCGCACCCAGCGCCTGGACGCGCTCACCTCGGCATCGAATTCGCGCAGGCCCAGGAGCATGCGCTCGCGGGCCTTGGCGGTCTGCGCGCTGGCCTTGTGCTGCAGCTCGCGCAGGTGGGCGCTCTGCAGGGCGTAGTACTCGCTGAGCTTCATCTGCACCTGCAGCTCGATCAGTTGCACGCCGTTGTACAGCCACTGGCTGGCGCTGTTCAGGCGCATCACGGCGCGCTGCACGCCGGGCGGCAGCAGGGGCTTCAGGCGCAGGCTGGCGCCATTGATCGCGCCTTGCGTCTCTGCGATGGCCTGGCGCAGGGTGTCACGCAGGTTCAAGCCGGCATCGTCACTGGCGATGACCTTGCTCAGCGCCCCATAGAGCTTCTCGCTGTCGCCCCAGTCGGTGGGGTCGGTGGTGGAGAAACTGGGTAGCAGCGCGGCGAGCACGGCCCGGTCGCGCAGGAGCACGGCGCGGTAGGGCGGGCTGTTGGGATCCTGCAGCCAGCGCTGCCACAGCGCCGCGCTGCTGCCCGGGGCAGGGGTGCGGGCTTCGCCGTCCGCGTCGGGGGCCTCGGTGACGCCGCCGGCCAGGCACAGGGCCATGGTCTTGCTGTAGGCGATGCCGGACTCGCGGTCGTCGCCGTCGTAGTCGTGTTCCTCGATGGCGTGGAACAGGCTGCTGTCGCAGAGCTGGGTGTAGGCCTGGGTATTCAGGTCGATGTAGCGCTGGTACTCGGCTTCCTGGCGCTCGTACTCGGCTTGAAAACCCGCGCGCAGGGGCTCGTGGTAGCGCTCCTCGAGCCGGGCGACGCCGTCCCGGGCGCGCCGTTCGACCTCGCGCTGGCGCTCCACCTGCGGGTCGACGAACACCGGCGGGCCATCGCCGCTGTGGGGCTCGAAGGACGGGGTCCGCTGCTCGGCCCAGGGCCATTGCATGGCGCGCAGGGTCAGCAGGATCTGCGAGGTCTGCAGCTGATAGGCGCGCAGCGGGTCCTCGCGCCATTGCTGGCGTCGGGCGATCCAGTTGAGGCGCTGGTGGTTGTACTCCTGGACCAGGCCGACGGTGTCGTCGAGCACCAGGGCGAGCACGCCGTGTTCGAGCTGGTGGCGGGCAATGGCGTTGATCAGGTAGCCGCGGGTGGCGGTCTGGCGCAGGAGGCGGCTGTGAAAGCCATGGACACTGTCGAAGGCGCCGGGCAGTTGCTGGTTGTACTCGAAGACCTGGCGGTCCACCTGCAGCTCGCTGAGGGTCATGGCCATGCCCACCTGGGCGGGGGCGCTGCGGGCGAGGGCGAGGTCCAGCACTTGGAAGCGCTCGGGCGGGGTCTTGGCGTTGCGGTAGGCATTGAGCACGCTGGGCGGCCAGGCGTCGCTGCTGAAGGCGACCCAGGCGGTGGAGAAGGCCTCGGTGTCTACGGTGAGGAAGGAGGAGGGGATGTCGTGGTTTTCGCCCAGGCACTGGCGGGCGAGCAGGCGCGGTGGCGCGGGTGGCGGCTCGATAGGGTTGAAGCGGCGCAGGTGGGCCTCGTCGGTGACTTCGTAGGCGTACCAGATGCGCTGGTCGAGCAGGACATACAGGTAGCCGGTGCGCAGGGTGCGCAGCCCCATGCGGGTGGCGACCTGATCGCCGCCGGCCAAGGGGTAGCGGTAGGCCGGGCGCAGGTCCGGGACCAGGGCGCGACGCAGGGGCAGGATGGGCAGGCCCTTGCGTTCGCAGGCCTGGCACTGGTCGTGGGGCAGGACGGATTCGGCGATGACGTGGGCGATTCGCTTGCTGAGGGTCATGGGCGTACTCCGGATTGAGGCAGGTTGGCAAGCACATAGCGCCAGTTGGCTTCGGTGTATTCGGCGAGTGTCTGGGTCAGCGGGATCTGCGCATGCACGGCTTTGTCGATCAGCGTGCGGAGCGCAGGGTAGGTATGCAATTGCGGGTGCAGGCAGCGTTGATGGAGGGCCAGGGCAATGATGTCGGCTGGCTTGCTCAAGCCCTGTCTGCGTGCCTGGACGATCTCTTCGTACGCCAGCACGGCGGCGACCGATGGCAGGGTAGGCCGGCCATCGGTCTGTGGGAGCAGGGCGCGCCAGGCGCTGAGCATGGCCTGGACCAGCGGAGCTTCGGCTTGCATTTCGCCAGCCGCGACCGGTATCGGCTTTTGGGCGTACGGCTCACCGATCATGTGTACGGCAAGCCCGCCGCTGGTTAGAAACAGCCAACGGTGGATGGGCCACCATGGCATTTGCTCTGCGTGTTCGTAGGCCGCTGCAAGCAGTTCCAGGCGTACAGGTTCGAATACCGGATAGAAGCAGGTCTGCATTCCCGTGGTCGAGACCTCGCACAGCGACATGATGTGCTCGGCCAGGGCTGCGGCAGGCGTGTCACTGAATAGCCAGCCACAGACCAGACGCCCAGGTCGCTGAACATCCCGCAGGCTTGCCCGTGCCGTCAGGGTCACCAGGGATTCCGGCAGGGGTTCTCCCGGAGACGCCAGGCAGGCCAGGACCGGATGGGCGTCGGGGGCGTGGGCGAGGTCGGTCCTGTAGATCGGCGTCAGTGCTTTCGCCCCCAGCCCTTGGCGTAAACCTTCGAGCACGGCGTGGTCACTTCGGCTGGACACCGCAGTGGGGTCGATCAGCACGTGGCAGTACTGGTCCGAGGTGTGGTGATCCATGACGAACTGGGTCAAGCCAGTGGTGTTCATCGGCCCTTTTCCTCACAGGCACTGCCGTTGTTCGCAGTGAGCTCCAGTGCCGTGACATTTCCGGCGCCTTCGGCCCCTGCTTGGGTAGGGCCATGAAAGGTGAGCGTCAACCCGTTGAGCGTAAGGCCCTGCTGGTCGAGCACGAGGCTTCCCCCTGGGCTTATGAGCTCGATACGTTCGCTGGCGGTGAGTCGAAAGACTGTTGTCTGCTGCTCCAGGCCCTGGCCGACGGTAATGCGCTGATGACCGTCCACCCGCAGTTCGCTGTTGCCACCGACGAGGGTGTGTTGATTCACCCCGATGGTTTCGCTGCGATCATTGCTCACCTGTACGGACAGGTCCTGGCCGACGTTCAGACAACAGTCCCGGCCTACGGCATGGGTGTGGTCATTGCCGGTTTCCTGGCGAAGGTCGTTGCCGACGCTGATTTGCTCATCGTTGCCCACTTGTTCGATGCGGTTGCGGCCAACGCAGGTCGTTTCGTCATGGCCTACCCGATTGTTCTGATCCCGCTGCGCATGAATGAACACCTCTTCCTGCCCCAGTTCATCCTCGAAGCGCAGCTCGTTGAAACCTTGCCCCTTGTGGGTCTTGCTCTTGATGGTCATGCGCGTGCGGTGCTTGGGCAGCTCGTAGGGCGGCCGCTGGTTGCCGCAGTAGGTGCGCCCGGTGATCATCGGTTGGTCGGGATCGGCGTTGACGTACTGGATGACCACGTCCTGGCCGATCCGCGGGATGGCCATGGCGCCCCAGCCGCCGCCGGCCCAGCCCTGGGACACCCGCACCCAGCAGGAGCTGTACTCGTTGTCGCGGCTCTCGCGGTCCCAGGGGAAGCTGACCTTGACCCGGCCCCACTCGTCGCAAAAGATCTCCTCGCCCTCGGGGCCGACCACCGTGGCCATGTGCGGGCCGTCGATGCGCGGCTTGGGCGGCGCCTCGGGGCGCCACTCGATGCGCCCGGGCACCAGCAGAGCCTCTTGCGAGTAGCGCGTGCCTTGCTCGGCGCCGGCGGCTTCCTCCTGCAGGCTGGTGAACTGCGCGCCTTCGTGGCGCACGCTGGCCACCCGCCAATGGATGTTGAGGTCTTCGCGGGGGTGTTCGACCAGGTCGAAGCTCAGGCCCGGCTGCAGGCGCACGTCATCGCCCTCGACCTCGGCGATGCGTGCATCGTGGCGCAGGGTGGCAAGGCGGGTGAAGGGGATGCCGACCTCGTCGCGCTTGTAGCGGCCGGGGTAGTCGAAGCGCTCGTAGTCGTCGGCCTGGTGCTGCAGGTCGCTGGCGTTGAATTCCTGCTGCAGGTGGTAGGCCGGGTGGGTGAAGGAGTAGTCGCGCTGCACCTGGCGAGCCGTGCGCACCTGTTCGCGGTAGTGCAGGCGGCGCAGGCAGGGGCGGGCCTGGTCGCCACCGCTGTTGGCGTGGTAGAGCACGGCGAGCGGGTCGGGGTAGTCGTCGTCGATGAAGCCTTCGTCGTCGTCATCGTCCTCGGGCTTGACCAGGCTGGAGCTGATCATGCCCAGGGTCAGCACGCGGTCGCTGACGAGCAGGCGGTGGCCCTTGGCGCTGTGGACGAAGCGGTAGATGAAACCTTCCTCGGCGGCCAGGCGGGTGATGAAGGCGAGGTCGGTTTCGCCGGCCTGGACGCAGAACTCGCGGGGCGCGTGGGGGAAGCTGTGGCCCAGCTCGAAGTCGGTGATGCGCTGGGCCTTGAACAGGGTTTCGAGGATCTGCGGCACGCTCTGCTGCTGGAAGATGCGCCAGTTCGAGCGCAGCCCGGCGCGGGCCAGCTTGGGCTCGATCACGGCCTGGTAGCGGGTGCGGCAGTTGCCGGTGTCGCCCTGGCTGAAGGCGCTGATCAGGCCGTGGACATGGCGCATCGGGCGCTGGCCGCGCAGGATGGTGAACAGCGCGGGTTTGTCGAGCAGGTGGCCGAAGTCGACGTTGTCTTCGTAGCTGACCAGTTCGAGCACCAGCCGGAACGGGGTGCTGAGGGCTTCGTCGAGGGTGAACGAGACCACTTCGAACGGGTCCTGGCTGGCCAGGGGCTCGAAGCGGTAGCTCAGGTCGGATTGGTGGGTCATGGCACTCCAGTGTTTATATGTAACTAGTTGTTATCTGGAATTGTCAGGGCTGCCGTAGAGTCCGTAGGCCCCTGTAAATGGCGAGCAAGAAAATGTCCCTGGCAAAGACGAAGGCCTAGGCTAGAACGCTATTTCAAATAATTAAATAAACTTTGCGTTCTTATTTTGGTGGGTTTGTAGGATGTTTCTTAGTTGGTGTTTTATTAGTTGTTGCTACTTGGTGAAAGAATCCAGTCAGACACAACTAGATTCGTTTTTTCGAACCCCGGCCCGCATCAGTCTTGCCCTGGATCAACGCCTCCACGCCCATTCCGGCGGATGCTGAAAACCTACCGTCAGCTTGAGAGGATCCGGCCATGAGCAGCACGTTCTTCATCCCCGCCGTGAACATCATGGGTATCGACTGCCTGGACGAGGCGATGACCGCGATCGCCGGCTATGGCCTGCGCAAGGCATTGATCGTCACCGATGCCGGGTTGGCCAAGGCCGGCGTCGCCGAGCGCATCGCCGGGATGCTGGCCATGCGCGACATCGATTCGCGGGTGTTCGACGGCGCCAAGCCCAACCCGAGCATCGCCAACGTCGAGGCGGGCCTGGCGATGCTGCGTCGCGAGGGCTGCGACTGCGTGGTCTCGCTGGGGGGCGGCTCGCCCCATGACTGCGCCAAGGGCATCGCCCTGTGCGCCACCAACGGCGGGCATATCAGCGACTACGAAGGCGTGGATCGCTCGACCAGGCCACAGCTGCCGCTGATTGCGATCAACACCACGGCGGGCACGGCCAGCGAGATGACCCGCTTCTGCATCATCACCGACGAGGCGCGCCACGTGAAAATGGCCATCGTCGACCGCAACGTCACGCCGATCCTGTCGGTCAACGATCCGGCGCTGATGGTCGGCATGCCCAAGGGCCTCACCGCCGCCACCGGCATGGACGCGCTGACCCATGCCATCGAGGCCTATGTCTCCACCGCCGCCACGCCGATCACCGACGCCTGCGCGCTCAAGGCCGTGAGCCTGATCAGCGACAACCTGCGCCAGGCGGTCGCCGATGGCGGCGACCTGGTGGCGCGGGAGAACATGGCCTATGCCCAGTTCCTGGCGGGCATGGCGTTCAACAACGCTTCGCTGGGCTACGTGCACGCCATGGCGCACCAGCTGGGTGGCTTCTACGACCTGCCCCATGGTGTGTGCAACGCGGTGCTGCTGCCCCATGTGCAGCGCTTCAACGCCAAGGTCAGCGCCGCGCGGCTGCGTGATGTGGCCAAGGCCATGGGGGTGAAGGTCTGCGGACTGGACGCGGAGCAGGGCGCCGGGGCGGCGATCTCGGCCATCGAGCACCTTGCGGCGGCCATCGGCATTCCGGCCGGGCTGGCGGAGCTGGGGGCCAAGGTCGAGGATGTGCCGGTGCTGGCGGCCAATGCCTTGAAGGATGCCTGTGGGTTGACCAATCCGCGGGTGGCCAGCCAGGTGGAGATCGAGGCGATCTTCAAGGCGGCGTTCTAGCCTGGTCGAGTCATCGCGGGGCAAGCCCGCTCCCACACAAGCCAGCTCCCACAAGGGCCGTGAAAATCGGCCCTTGTGGGGCTTGCTCAGCGTTCGCGCATGAAGAACCCGGCCACGTACTTGCGGAAGGTCTCCAGGCTCTTGAAGTCGGCGTAGCGCTTGAAGTTCTCGGCATCCGGCTCCGGCCCGATCGGCTGCTCCAGCAACGACACCGACAGCACCCGGTCCTGGTCCGAGGTCAGAACCAGTTCGTCCATCACCTGGCCGCCGATCACCGGGCGGCGCATCAAAACTTTCACCCCCTTGCTCGCCATCCAGTCGATCAGCGACACCAGCGCCTTGAGCGGCTCGCGCTCTTCGTCGCGGTACACCGGGAACAGGTGCCCGCGCGACAGCACCGGCACGCTGGCGACATGGATCAGTTCGTAGAAATGGCTGCCGGCGGTGGCCGGCGAGTACAACGCCAGGGCCAGCAAGGGGCCTGAAGCGCGGTTGCCGCCCCAGTAGTGGTGATGGCCCTGGAAGTCGAAGCCGTCCTCGCTACGATTGTTGAACAGCTTGCGGCCCTTGACCTGGTCGACGCAGTCGAGCAGCAGGCCATGCCGGCGATGGTTGCCGAACACCGTGGCCTCGCGCAGGCGCGCCTTGAGCATCATCATGTGCTTCATGTCCAGGCGCGTTTCCAGGTAGTTGCTGGCCGGCACCCGTTCCAGCAGCGGGTAGCGCCCGGCGACACCGCGCAGCTCGGCGAACTGGGCGGTGAGGTCCTTCTTCAGGTGGGTGGCGTAGACGTTCAGGCCGCTGGCCTCGATCCAGGTCAGCAGCAGCGACAGCAGGCGTTGCTGTTCGCGGCGCTCGCCGGGATCGCGTGCTCCGGCGGCCGTTTCGCCATCACTGGCACGGCGGTAGTCACCAAGCAGCCGCAACGGCGCATCCGGCGCCAGCCAGGCCGCGGGAGGCGTGTTGTCCTCGGCGCTTGCGCCGGTCTCGCGCTCATCCTTGCTGAACGGGCAGCCCGGGGTGTGTTCGGGGGTGTCGGGATTGTTGCGCAGGAACAGGGTGCCGGTGTTGCCGTTCAGCGACACGTTGAGCACCGGCAGGGCATCCTGGCGGCAATCGCAGGCCAGCCACTGGTTGGCGCTGCGCACTTTCATCAGCCACTGGTTGGCCTGCAGCAGGCGGGGGCCGGCCAGGGCGCCGGTGGCGAAGCTGGCCAACAGTTCCTCTTCGGCCAGGGTCAGGCTGCGCACCTGCGCGCCGGATTTTTCGATGATACGCATTGAGAGGCAGCTCCAAGCTACAAGCCTCAAGCTTCCAGCAAAGCGTGGCGGCTTTCAACTTGAAGCTTGCGGCCTGGAGCCTGCCGCTCACTGGCCGCTGAACAGCTTGGCGGCGCGGGCGCGGATTTCCTCGGGGGTGAGGTCTTCCTTGTGGGTGGAGACGAACCACAGGTTGTTGAACGGATCCATCAGGGTGCCGCTGCGGTCGCCGTAGAACTGGTCCTGCACTTCGCGCACTTGTGTCGCGCCAGCACGCAGGGCCTGGGCATAGACTTTGTCGCAGTCCTCGACATACAAGTGCAGGCCGACCCCCGGGGCCTTGATATCCTCGCTGGGCTTGAGGCCGCCCTCCATGTCACAGGGTGAGCCGAGCATCAGCGACGAGTCACCGATTTTCAGTTCGGCATGGCCGACGCTGCCGTCAGGGCCTTCGAGGCGGAACATCTCGATGGCGCCGAAGGCCTGCTTGTAGAACTCGATGGCCTTGGCGGCCTCCCTGATGCCGAGGTAGGGGGTGATGCTGCGCTGGCCTTCGGGTATGGGTTTGACTGGCATTTTCGTAAACTCCTTTCACGTGGGTTGTTGTTTGCAACAGCCTGGTGATTAGAGTCGTCTGGGCGGATGGAAAATCGACGGCCGCGTTATATCGATTGTCTATAAAAAATGATGGTTTTGGGCTGGTGCGGTTCGTGTAGGAGCGGTCTTGTGCCGCGAAAGGGCTGCGCAGCAGCCCCGGCAATTGACGCGTCAACGCTGAAAACCTGGGGCCGCTGTGCGCCCCTTTCGCGGCACAAGGCCGCTCCTACAAGGGGCGTGCGTGGTGATCAGAAAATGTAATCGGTCGTCAGGAAACTCGACTGCCGATTACGGATGATCTCGCTGATCAGTTCCTTGTTCGCCTCCTGGAACTTGGTCGCCACCAACGTACGAATGGAGAACACCCGCAATGCATCATGCACCGACAAGGTCCCCTCGGCGCTGTTCTTGCGGCCGTTGAACGGGTAGGTGTCCGGCCCGCGTTGGCACTGGGCGTTGAGGTTGATCCGGCCGACCTGGTTGGCGAAGGTGTCGACCAGCGCGCCGACGGTCTCGGGGTCGTTGCCGAACAGGCTCAGCTGCTGGCCGTAGTCGGAGTCAAGCACGTAGTCGATCACCGTCTGCAGGTCGCGGTAGGGCACCACCGGCACCAGCGGGCCGAACTGTTCCTCGTGATAGACACGCATGTCCTGGCTGACCGGGTAGAGCAGGGCGGGGTAGAAGAACGAGCCACGGCTCTGCCCGCCGCCTTCGTTGAGTACCCGCGCACCCTTGGCGGTGGCGTCGGCCACCAGGCCGTCGAGGTAATCGACCTTGCCCGGCTCCGGCAGCGGCGTCAGCGCCACGCCCGGTTCCCAGGGCATGCCCGGCTTGAGCGCGGCGAGCTTGCGCTGGAACTTGTCGAGGAAGGCATCGACCACGTCCTCGTGCACGAACAGGATCTTCAGCGCCGTGCAGCGCTGGCCGTTGAACGAGAGGGCGCCGGTGACGGCCTCTTCGACGGCGTTGTCCAGGTCGACCTGGGGCAGGACGATGCCGGGGTTCTTGGCGTCCAGGCCCAGGGCCGCGCGCAGGCGGTGCGGGCGCGGGTGCAGCTTTTTCAGGTCGCTGGCGGCCTTGTGGGTGCCGATGAAGGCGAACACGTCGACCTTGCCGCTGGCCATCAGCGCGCTGACGGTCTCGCGACCACGCCCGTAGATGACGTTGATCACCCCCGGCGGGAAGCTGTCGCGGAAGGCCTCGAGCAGCGGGCGGATCAGCAGCACGCCGAACTTGGCCGGCTTGAACACCACCGTGTTACCCATGATCAGCGCCGGGATCAGCGTGGTGAAGGTCTCGTTGAGCGGGTAGTTGTAGGGGCCCATGCACAGCGCCACGCCCAGCGGCGCGCGGCGGATCTGGCCGAGGGTGCCCTGTTCGAGCTCGAAGCGGCTGGAGCGGCGGTCGAGGTCCTTGAGCGCGTCGATGGTGTCGACGATGTAATCGCAGGTGCGGTCGAACTCTTTTTCCGAGTCCTTGAGGTTCTTGCCGATCTCCCACATCAGTAGCTTGACCACCGCTGTGCGCTGCTCGCGCATGCGCGCCAGGAAGGCCTCGACATGCTGGATGCGCTCGGCCACGCGCATGTTCGGCCAGGCGCCGCGACCCTTGTCGTAGGCGGCCACGGCCGCGTCGAGGGCGGTCAGCGCGGTGTCGGCGTCCAGCAGCGGCGCGCTGCCGAGGATCACCTGGCGTTCGCTGTCGCCCTCCTTGAGCCATACCGGGCTGCGCACGGTGGCCAGCGGCCCGTCCCAGCGGCGCAGCTCGCCGCCGACCAGATAGTCGCGTTGCTCCAGCGGCGCACCCAGGCGCCAGGCTTCGGGGATGTCCTCGGGGGCGGGAAACAGCGAATCGAGCAGACGGTCCATGGGTACTGCACCTCTCAAATCCGGATGGTGAAACGCTTCAGCCTGCGAGCATGCGCCGACCGGCTGAAAATTGCCAGCCTGGCGCGGCCGCACGCGGTCATTCCTCGAAGGGCGGCGGGAACACCTCGGCGTCCATCAGCCGCATCGCGCCGATCGACAGGCCATAGTCCATGGCCCGTGGGTCGGCGAACGTGCGCAGGCGCTGCCACAGCTGCGGCTGAGTGTAGTCCGGCAGGTCCTGCAGTCCACGCAGGTCGCGGCGATACTGCAGCGGCAGGGTGTTCCAGATGCTCCAGTCGTCGACACCGGTGTCCTCCAGGATCTCTTCGTATTCGGCGTCGGCCACCAGCAGGTCGACGCCATTGTGCTCGTAGTAGGCCTGGATCTGTTGGCTGACGCGCTCGCTGAGTTCGGCGCTCTCCAGCCACAGGGCCTGGCCTGCCACCCGCGACAAGCGCAGGTCGTCCGGCAAATGGGTGAAGCGGTTATCGCGCAGGTCGAAAACGATGGGTCGCCAGTCGTCATCGTTGCGGATGCCGGCTGGCCAGTCAGCCAGTTCGCAGGTGTTGAGGTTGAGCATGTCCAGCACGGCCAGGCGGCTCAGGTCCGGGCTGCGGGCCAGCGGGTTGTGCGACAGGTCGAGCAGGCGAAGATTGTCGAGGCGATCCAGGGCAACCTGGTTGGCATCGTTCCAGAGGATGCTGTTGCCTTGCATATCCAGCCATTCCAGTGAGCGCGGCACGGCGACCGCAGGTATTTGCTCGAAGCCGCAGTTCATCAGGTGCAGGCGTTGCAAGTGGGGAAACCGCTCGAGGAACTCCGCGGGCAGTTCGCTCAGGGCGGGGTTGGCGGCCAAGTCGATGCGCTGGATATGGGTGAAGCGATCAGGCAGCGCCAGCGAGGCCAGGTCCTGGTTGGTCAGGTTCAAGTCGGTCAGGCTGATCAGGTGGATGACCTGGCCCTCTTCCTCTGAGTACTCCGAGATCCGTTGCCAGTTGCTCACCAGCCGTCGTGCGGCGGCCTGGCGTAGCGGGTTGTTGCCTGCCCAGGCACGCATCTGGTCGCGGAATGCAAGCAGTTGCCGTTCCAGTTCGGCGAGCTGCTGCGCCGGATCCAGGCCGGCCTCGAACCATTGGGTCAGTTGCTCGTTGACCTGGAAATCGGCTGTTTCGGGGAAGAGCGCGCGGTAGCGGCGAAAGAACGCGCCGACGTTGATGTGCTGCGCGGGCGGTGCAGGCTCGTCCATGCCGCCGCGCAGTTGGCCGTGGCTGCCCCAGCCCGACGTCGAGTCCCTCAGTAGACGTCCGGCCATTGCAGGGTTCGACAGGGCCAGCGCGTGGATCTTGCGGCGCAGTTGATCGGCGTCGGCGGCGGTCAGGCCAAGGGCCGCACGGTCGTCGGAGGACAGGGCCTGCACGATGGCACGGCAGAGGTCGTGGTCCTGCTGCAGAGGGACCGGTCGTTCTCCGAGGTAGGCTTCGTAGCCCTTGGCTGACTTGAGCACGGTACAGACACGGCTGGCGTCCTGGGTGCCGGCGACCAGCAGCAGCGGGCCTTGGGGGGATGCGGCCCGCAGTTCCAGGCGCAGTTGCTCCGGCCAGCCAGGCAGTTGCGGCATTGCGTTGATGATCAGGCGCTCGCTCAGCAGGCTGGCTTGCTCGGGGAGATACAGCCCCTTCAGGGCGTTCTTCAAAGCACTCTCGTCACGCTGATCGACGCGCCGCAGGCGCTGGCTGCCGTCTTCGAGGGTCACGGGTTCGAGGCTCTCCATCAACGGGCTGCTGGCGAGGCGTGATGCGGCCTTGCCGGCCAGATGCAGCCCGCCGATCAGCGCCAGGTTCAGGCCCACCGACTTGAGGTGGGCCATGGCCTGCGCGCGGTCACCGACCTGCCAGGACTCATAACCTTCGTAGGCTTCATCCAGCAGTTGGTAGGCAATCACCGCGGTCATGACCGTGCCCAAGGCGGGGACGAACAGGCCGGTGATCATCAGCACGTCGAGGCCGGCACTGTCCCAGAGAGCCTTGCGTGCCTTGAGCGCCTGTTCGTCGGCCTGCGCGGTGGGCACGGCCAGTTGTCGGGCTTCGTGCTTCAGGCGTGCCACGTGATCGTCGTGGAGGAAGTCGAACAGGTCTGCGGCGATGGGCAGGGTGCGCAAGCGCAGGTCGCCACCGGCATTCTGACGCAGGCGGCTGGCGAACCGGCCCTGTTGCTCGCTTGGCACGTAAGCCATGAAACCCTGGCGAAATGGCTCCTGTTGCAAGTCGCTGCGTAACTGGTCATGCAGGGTTTCGAGGTTGTCGAAGGCACGTAGGTGGTCTGTCTGTCCCGGCAGGTACAGCACAATGCCCGGAGTGCCGGTGTTGATCAGGACGGCCTCGTGCAGGGTGATGCCGAACAGGCTCAGTTGGCTACTGGGCAATGCTTTGCCATTTTCCAGCAAGGTCTGCAGCGCATCCCATCCCGCACCACTGAGGCGGTTGCGGACTCGGGCGAGGTCAGCCGCCAGACGCAGGCTGTCCTGGTACACGCGCAGCGCCGCCGGGCGCACGCCGGACGCGGCGAAGGCAGTATCGAGGTGATCCTGGTAAGCCTGGCCGAGGTCCAGCTCGCGACAGGTTCTGGCGAACGCTTCGGGTGTCAGCGCCAGGGGCTTGATCCGGATCTGCTCCGAAGGCAGGTCGATATCGACTTCGGTCTCGCTGTCGCCCAGGGTCGTCTTGCCGGTGACCACGGTCTGGCTGACCTGCCAGTCGCTGTCCAGGGCTAGGGCGCTGTCGGGGCTGAAGGTCACGGTGTCGCTGAAGTTGTGCAAGGCGGCTTCGAGCAGGCTGCGGTGTTCGTGGTGGGTGAGGTAGACCTGGAAGCTGTAGAGGTGCTTCACCCAGATCAGCGACGTGCTACGCAGCGGCGCGCTGAATCCGTGTTGCGTGCGCAAGCGTTCGGTCAGCATGGGCTCGGCGAATTCGTTGATGTTCTTAAGGCCGCGTAGGCGCCGTGCCAGCGCGCGTTGCGCCTGCATCAGGCGTGTCTGGCTGGCCTCGACCGCTTCGCGCAGGTGCGGCGCGGCATTGGCGAACCAGGCCGCCTCGGCGCCGGGCAGGCCCTGCGCCGGCAGGATGGCGTCGCTCAGTTGCTGCCAGTGTTCGGCACTGGCTTCCCTTGCCCAGGTGGGCAGTCGGCGTTGCAGAAGGGCGTGGTGTGGGTGAACGGTATCCGCTGTCATCTGTGGCTCCTTGCAAAGCGCACATCAGAGCAGCCGTGACGGGGCTGCCGGTGGTACATGTTTGTACCGGCAAAACAAACCTCAATATTGGCCGCGCAGCGCCGATAACTGCGTAATTGCCTGCCATCGCCTGCCTATGATCACGCCTCAGCACCCTCCAGAACCCACGCCGACTCCAATCGGAACGTTGCGTCAATCGCTCAATCGCCTGCTGCCGGTCGGTCTGGCCCTGGTGGGCATCGGCCTGTCGGTGGCCCTGGGGCACCTGGATGCGCAGCGCGAGCGCAGTGAGCAACTTGGCAACCTTGCGGCCCGCCTGGCAGGGATGCGCGGCGCCCTGGAAGCCCAGTTGGGCGCGGCATTTGGCGAGGCCGAAGGCATCGCCCAGTTGATCAGCGCCGACGGTGGCATCAGCCCGGCGCACTTTCACGGCATGGCCCGCGATGCCGTGCAGTCGGTCCCCTACATGCGTCATATCGCACTGGCGCCGGGGGATGTGATCAGCGATGTCTACCCGATGGCGGGCAACGAGCGGCTGATCGGGCTGGACTATCGCCAACTGCCGGATCAGTTCCCGCTGGTGCGCTCGGCCCGCGACCAGGCCCAGCCGGTGCTGGCCGGTCCCCTGCAGCTGTACCAGGGTGGCCGGGCGCTGGTCTACCGGCGCCCGGTGTTCGTCACTGGCAAGCGCGGCGTGCGCCTCTACTGGGGCAATGTGTCGATCGTCGCCGATATCGACCGCTTGCTGCTGACGGCGGGATTGCGCCCGGATACCGAGTTCGAGGTTGCCGTGCGGGGCGTCGACGGCAAGGGCGCCGAGGGTGCGTTGATCTGGGGCGATCCAAAGCTGTTTGACACGTCGCAGGTGAAGATGAACGTGGAAGTACCGGGTGGCGTCTGGCAACTGGTGGCGGCGCCACGGGGCGGCTGGTCGGGGCTGGACCTGTTCGGTTCGCCGCTGTTCCTGTTCGCCCTGAGCTGCACGGGGCTGTTCAGCCTGTTCGTCGCCCAGCTCAACCGCAAGCAGCGCCTGCTCGAACAGCGCAACCGCGAGTTGCAGCGCTACCAGGCCCAGCTCGAACGCCTGGCTCACTACGACACCATCACCGGGCTGCCCAACCGGATCCTGTTCCAGCAGCAGCTGGGCACGGCGATCCTGCAAGGGCATGGCCTGGCGGTGCTGATGCTCGATATCGACGGCTTCAAACAGGTCAACGACAGCCTCGGGCATCCGATGGGCGACCTGCTGCTGCAACAGGCGACCGCGCGCTTCTTGCAGGAACTGGACAGCCAGGACCGCCTGTGCCGCCTGGGTGGCGACGAATTCGTGTTCATGCTGCAAGGCGCCCAGGGCCAGGTGAACCACCAGGTCCGTGCCTTGTTGCGTTGCCTGCAGCGGCCATTCGACCTCAATGGCAACGCCGCCCTGGTAACCGGCAGCATCGGCCTGGCCTGGTGCCCGCAGCATGGCGAGGACGCCGACAGCCTGCTGCGCCACGCCGACACCGCCATGTACGCGGCCAAGGAAGCCGGGCGCGACGCCTGGCGACCCTATCACCCGGACATGACCGAGCGCCTGCAGCAGCGCCTGGAGCTGGAACGCAACCTACGCCGGGCGCTGGAGCACAACGAATTCGAGCTGTGGTACCAGCCTAAAGTCGATCTGTTCAGCGGGCAGCTGGAGGGCGTCGAGGCCCTGCTGCGCTGGCGCGACCCCGAGCATGGCCTGGTCTCGCCGGGGGAGTTCATTCCCCTGGCCGAGCGCACCGGGCTGATCATCCCGCTGGGCGAGCGGGTGCTGGAGCTGGCCTGCGCGCAACTGGCCGAGTGGCGCGCCGGCGATGGCCTGCCCGGACCGCTGGCGATCAACGTCGCGGCCTTGCAGATCGAGCGCAGCGACTACGTCACCAGCCTGGCCTCGGCGTTGGAGCGCCATGGCCTGCCGGCCAACCTGCTGGAAGTGGAGATCACCGAGAGCCTGCTGATGGAAAGCCAGCAGCAGGCCTGCGCGGTGCTGGCGCAGCTGCAGGCCATGGGCGTGGCGACGGCGGTGGACGACTTCGGCACCGGCTATTCGTCGCTGGCCTACCTGCGCGCGTTGCCGATCGATCACCTGAAGATCGACCGCGCCTTCATCAAGGACCTGCCCGGCGACGATGACGCGGTGGCCATCGCCAGGGCGATCATCGACCTGGGCCACGCCTTGGGTTTTCGCATCACCGCCGAAGGCATCGAAACCCAGGAGCAATACGACTTTCTGCGCCATGCCGGCTGCGACCAGGGCCAGGGCTTCCTGCTCGGACGACCGATGCCGGCCGAGGCGCTGCGTCGCTGGCTGGCCGAGAACCATGAACGGCGACATCGGCCGCCGGGGCGTTAGCTCGCCTGCTCGATGCTCAGGCTCGCATACCCCACCCGCGGCACCTGTCCCAGGCGCTGCTCGACCAGCGCCAGCAGCGATTCGCCGCTGCCCAGGTAGGCGTCGCCGAAATCATGCCCACCCAGCGCGCTGGGGTGGGCCACCAGCTCCAGCACGCCATGCTCGGGGGCCAAGCCGGCCTTGAGGTCGGCCGGGGTGCAGACGAAGTCGGCGGTGCTCCCGGCGAGCTGGCGCAGGCGCCAGTTGAGCAGGGTCTTGAACGCGCGCTTGGCCGGCCCGATGTTGTGCCCGAGGTTGCGCGCCAGGCGCACCGGCACGCCCTGGTCGCGGGCGAAGCGGGCGACGACGGTGCCCACCGGCCAGATGTTGTGCACGTGCTGGTGCGAGTCCAGGTGGCTGGGCATCAGGCCATGATCCAGGCAGTGTTTCCATTGGGCCTCGAGCTCCGCTTCCACGGCGGCCCGCTCGCGGCGCGACAGGCGCAGGGTGCGTTGCTTCAGGCGCAGGTCGAACTCGCCGTGGGGCGTGCAGAAGCGCGGCTCGGCAAGAATCGCCTGGCTCAGCGGGCGACCGTAGGTGAGATTGAAGTGCAGCCCGATGCGTCCCCTGAGCGCCGGCTGCTGGGCCAACGCGCAGGCGGCGGCAAAGGCCGGCATGTTGGCCATGGCCGTGGCCGAGCTGATCAGCCCGGCCTGGAAGGCGTGCAGGATGACCGCGTTGGTGTGGGCACTGAGGCCGAAATCGTCAGCGTTGACTATGACCTGGGATGGCATCCGGGCGCTCCTGTGGCGGGGTGGGGGCGACAACATCGGCTTCGTTGCGCGGCGAGCGTCTGCGCAGGCGTGGTTTCAGCCAGTGCCAGCAGCGCTGCGCCAGGCCCAGCAGTACGCCGTCGGGGCGCCAGCTGTAGCTGCTCAGTCGCCACTGTTCGAGCTGGCCGGTCATGCGTTCATGCAGCTGGTGACTGGAGTTGTCCAGGCTGACCCGCGAGGCGTCGATCCATTTCCAGTCGGCGTCCAGGCCCCAGTGGATCCATTCCTCCAGCAGCACGCGACCGCTGCCCAGGTCGCGGTGTTCCGGGACGAAGGCGAGGTTGTAGTCGTAGACCCGGCCGCGCTCCACCAGGCCCAGGCGGTAGCTGATGCAGCGCCCGTCCAGCTCCAGCAGCACCAGGCACACCAGGCCTTCGCCGGCCAGCGCGGTGAAGGCCTGCTCCATCCACTGGCGACGCTGGGGGCCGGAGAAGATGCCGACCTCGTCGTCGCCTTTCCAGCTCACGGCCTCGACGGCACTGATGGCGTCGAGCAGTTCAGCCATGTTCTCGGCGCTCGCCATGACCCGGCGCACGCTGGCGCCGCAGGCATTGATTCGTTTGCGCGCGCGGCGCAGCTTGTAGCGCGGATCGCCGCTGACCTCCTGGCGATCTTGTTCGTTGATGCGGTGCACCGGCACGCGGCAGGTCAGGCGCTGCTGCCAGGTGGAACTGGCGCCGGCCCACTGGCGCAGCCAGCCTTCGTGCTCGGCGTTGTCCGGCACCTCGTTCAGTTGCAGCAGGGCATGGGGCAGGTGTTTGCGGATGGCCTGCAGGACCTGGTCGGCGTACAGCGCCGGCAGGTCGATGAGCAGCGCGATGCGGTCGCTCAGCGGATAGCCCAGGTGGCGTACCACCGGCGCGAACAGCGGGCCGAAGGGCTCCCGGGCGCGAACCAGGGGCAGGCACAGGCACAGGCGTTCGTCCTGGTAGCCGAGCAGCACGCCAAGCTGCTGGCTGGGCAGCAGGGCGGCCTCGGCGGCGCGCAGCCAGCCGAGGTGGTTGAACGGCGTGCTGCCGGGCAGGCGCCGGCGCAGCGCCTCGTAGTCGACGGCGGGGAAGTCGTCGCTGCGCAGCGAGGCGCACCATCTGAGCTGCAGGGCCATGGCTTCAGCCCGCCGTGGCCGAGGAGGCCGGGGCCTGCGGTTTGCGCAGTGGCTCCAGGCGCGAGGTGGTGTAGCGGCTCTCGCGGTAGAACCTCCAGCGGCCGAACAGGCAGTAAACGTTCATGATTCGTCCTTGCTCCTGATAGCCCATGCGCAGGTGCAGCTTGAGCGCCGGGATGTTGTGCTGCTCGCACACGTCCACCACCTTGGTGCAGCCCTGGGCGGCCATGGCTTTCCACAGCGCCAGTTGCAGATCCACCGACAGCTCGGTGCCCCAGTACTTGCGGATCAGCTCGCCGCCGAACTCAAAGAATTCCCCCGGCCCGACCGGGAACCAGCAGCCGTAGTAGTGACGGTCGTGGTAGTGGCGGCTGCTGCCCCAGATGAAGGCCACGGCGTCGTTGTCGTCGTCGAGGAACATCAACCCGGTGTGGCCCTCGGCGGCCAGCTCGCGCATGGTCTCGACGCGGTCGCCGAAGTGGCGGGCGAAGGCCTGCACGTTGTGCACGGTGATGCTTTCGATGCGCAGGCTGCCGTAAGGCTTGAGCCGGTGCGGCGGCACCGGGCTGACCAGGTCGCGCTCCATCCACAGCAGTTCCCAATGATAGAAGACGTAGTGCCGGAAGGCGCTACCGAGGGTGTCGCGCAGTCCCTTGCGCTTGATGCGGTCCTGGATCTTGGTGAATGCAGTCATGGTGCCTCCTGGGCATGGCTGATCGAGGTGCGTCTCATGACGCGCTCCAGGTCAGGGCGAATACGGTCTGCCCTGGTAGTTGAAAACGGACCTGGCCATTGGCGCAGCTGAAGCTGGCGCGACGGCTCTGGTTGTCGGGGCCGAACAGTTCGAGCTGGCCGGCGGGGCAGTCGCCCAGGGCCAGCGCCACCTGTTGCAGGCGCTCGGCCTTGTTCACCCCCAGCAGGCTGCGCTGGTGCTGGCGGGCCATGGCCAGGGCGTCGACCTCGAAGGCGTCGTTGTCCAGGGCCAGCACCTGGTCCAGCCAGTGGCGCTGGATGAACTGCTGGGCCAGGCCCACCGGCTTGAGTTCGTAGCGCTGCTCGCCGGTATCGCGCAGCATGCCCTTGGGCCATTCGGGCTCGTCGGCGACATGGAACCAGTTGAGCATGTCGAGCAGGCCGTCACCGGCGGCGTTGATCACCACCGAGGTCCACCACAGGCCGGCGTAGTGGGTGTTCTGTTCGTAGGGGCTGAGGCTCGAGCCACTGGACAGGTTGGTCTGGTCCAGCAACAGTGCCTTGCGCGGCCGGCCCTTGCCGTCCAGACCCACCAGCTCGGCGGCCTGGCGCACGCTGTCGCGGTAGCTGCGGGTGGCGAGCAGGTCGCGGACCATCCATTCGTGCCAGGCCAGGGCGTCGATCTGTGCGCCCTGTTCGGCGAGCAGGCGCCGCGCCCAGTCGATGCCGCGGCGTTGCTTGCCGTCGTCGGTGAAGGGCCCGCCGAGCAGGCGCGAGGAGGCCGGCATGGCGATGCGCACGCCAGCCTCGTGGGCGCCGGGGTACTCGCGCACGCGCCGGGCCATGACCTGGAAGAAGTCGCGGTAGCTGGCGTAGTCACGATAGTTGAGGTTGGGCTCGTCGGCAAAGGCCAGGTAGTGGGTGCCTTTGCCGCCCAGGGCCTTGGTCGCCTCGAGCCAGGCGTCAAGGCCATCGCTGCTGGTACGGTCGCTGCGCAGGTCGGCGACCCGCGCGCTGCCGGCCAGCAGGGTGATGTCCTGGAGGATGCCGAAACGTTCCTGGTAGAGCTTGCGCCAGGCGTTCTCGAAGTCGGGTTGGCGTTGCAGCACGTCGACGAAGCTGTAGAAACCGGCGGCCTGGGGGCGCAGGGCGTCCAGGGCGGCAAAGCTCGAGGCCGGCGGCAGCACATAGGGCAGGGCCACCCCTAGCCTTGGCGTGGGGCCGAGTACTTTGCTGCCCAGGGCCAGGCGCACCTGGCCTGGTTGCTGGGGCAGGTCGCCCAGGTCGTCGGCACGCTGGGCGAACAGGTTGGCGCTGCCGTCGAGCCAGAACGCCGCCTTGCCGCTGCCCTGCAGGCCAAGGCGCCAGGTCTCGTCGCGGCTGCTGACCGGCAGCGGCAGCTGGTCGAAGCGCCAGTAGGCGCGGTAGGGCTTGAGCGGCAACTGCACGCGGCGACCGTCACCGAGGCGTTCGGCGAACAGCCCGTGGACACCGCCGTGGTGCTTGCCGGCCAACACCGCCCGTTCGCCGGCCTTGACCCGGAAGTACAGCTCGACACCCGGCCCGACCTCGGTGCTGAAGTGCACCTTGGCCGGCGCGAACAGCGCACGGGTGCTGGCATCATGTTGGATACGGTAGTCGCGGAAGCTGTAGCCGGGCACTTCCAGGCGATAAGTGCCGCCACCCGATGCCAGGGGCCAGCGCTGCTCGCCGCGCACCTGCGCGGCCTCGATGCGCCGTTCGCCGGCCAGGCGGCCCTGGCCGTCCAGCAGGTACAGGCGCTCCGGGTTGGCGTCGGCCTGCCAGGCCGGGCGCCACTGGATGCGCAGCTCGTCGGCGCGCGCCGGCAACAGGTACAGGCTGCCATCGCGGATCTCGCCCCATTGCACGGGCGCGGCGAGCGCCGGCTGTGCCAGCAGCGCGGCGCACAGCAGCAGGGCTTTCATGCCGCCCTCCGTTGCAGCATCTGGCGCAGCGGCGCCAGGTCGGCGGGCAGGATGACCAGGGTTTGGCCCAGCGGCACGCCGCTGAGGCGGCAGTACAGCACCAGCATGGCCAGGGTGACCGCCAGGTAGGCGATGGACGAGGCCGCCGCCGCGCCGACGATGCCCCAGGCCGGGATCAGCAAGACGTTGAGCACCAGGTTCAGGGCGGCGCCCGCGCCCATCAGCAGCGACACCGTGCCGGGGCGGTTCTTGCCCAGCAGGTCCAGGCGCAGGATGCTGGCGTAGCACAGGCCGAGCAGGCCCGGCAGCAAGGCCAGCAGCGCCGGATAGGCCGGCGCGTAGTCGGCGCCGAACAGGGTGACGATCAGCCACTGGCCGATCAGCGCCATGCTCAGGCAGGCGCCGAGCATCACCGTGGCGGTCAGGCGCAGGGCCAGGGGTGTCAGCCGCTCCATGCCGGCGTCCTGCTGCAGCAGGCGTTTCATCAGCGGCGTGGTCACCGCCTCGGGGACGATCAGCAGCAGTTCGGCGGCGGCGCTGGCCATGGCGTAATGGCCCAGGGCGGTGCTGCCGAGCATGGCGCCGATGAACAGGTAGTCCGAGCGCAGGATCACCTGCTGGAACAATAGGTCGGGGTGGCTCTTGGCGCTGTAGCTCAGCAGCTCGCGCTGGCCGCCACGGTCCCAGCGCAGGGTGAGTGGGTGCTGGCGGCGCAGCCACCACAGGCCCAGCAGCAGCACCAGGGCGATGCCGCACAGCCAGCTGATCAGCGCGGCCTCCAGGGCCTCGTCGCGCCACATCCAGAACAGTCCAAGAAACAGCAGCAACGGCGCCAGTGACTCGGTCAGGCGCAGGGCGTTGAAGGCGCCGACGCCGCCGCTGGCGTTGTGCAGGGTCAGCAGGCCGCTCTTGAGCACGGTCATCGGCACCGCCAGTAGCAACAGCCAGGCCAGCAGGCCCAGCTGCACGGTAATTTCCAGGTCGGTGCCGAACTCGCGCACCAGGAACACGCAGACCAGGGTCAGCAACCCGGCCAGCAGGCAGCCATAGACCAGCACCTGGGTCAGCAGCAGGCCCATGTCGCGCTGCTTGGCCGCCTGGTAGCCGACCGCGCTGTTCAGGCCGCCGCTGGTGGCGGCGCTGATCAGGTCGGGCAAGGTGCTGAGCAGGGCGAACAGGCCGCGCTCGCTGGGCCCGAGGATGCGCGCCAGCAGCACGTTGCGCAGCAGGCGCAGGGCGATCATCGCAAGCTTGGTGCCCATGCTCAGCGCCAGGTGGCGCAGGTAGCTGTTGCGGTTCATCAGCGTTCTCCGCGGCTGATGCGCCAGGCCAGCAACGAAGGCCGGCTGGCATTGCGCTGGCTGACGCCGATGCGCGGCAGCGCCAGCGGGTCGTCCTGGCCCTGGCAGATCCCCGGGCGGGTGCTCAGGGCGTAGGGGTAGCGGTGCGCGGCGACCCGCGCGCGTACGCGCTCGTCGTGGTCGCCGTTGGGGTAGCAGTACACCGGCAGCGGTTCGCGGCAGCCTTCGTTGAGCGCGGCGTGGCTGCGTTGCAGCTCGTCGTTGAGGCGGTGGTCGTCCAGGTACGGCAGCAGGGCATGGCTGGCGCCGTGGGGGCCGAAGCGCACCAGGCCGGAGTCCTCGAGGGCGCGCACCTGCTGCCAGTCCATGGCCTGGGGCAGCGACTCCGGCGGGCAGGCGTCGGTCAGCACATGCAGGGCCTGGGGGCTGAGGCTCTTGAGGGTCTGCAGGTAGCGCGCCAGCACCAGGCTGCGGGCCTTGCTGTGGTCGTGCATGAAGTAGGCCGCAGGCAGTGGCCGGCCGAGCTTGCGCAGGCGCTCGATCAGTTGCCGACGAGCCTCCTCGCCATGGGTGCCCCACAGGGTTTCGCCGACGCTTTCCCACCAGAAGCGCTGGCGGCTGCCGATGTAGTCGGTGGACAGGAAGATGCTCGCCGGCACCTGGTGGCGTTGCAGCAGCGGGAAGGCGTTGACGGCATTGTCGCGCCAGCCGTCGTCGAAGGTCAGGGCCACCTTGGGGCGGGTATCGCTGCGGGGCTCCTCGTGACTCTTGAGCAGGTCCATGAGGCTGACGCAGTCGAAATGCCGGGGCAGCCAGCGCAGCAGCCCTTCGAAGGCCCGGGGGCCGACGCACAGCTCGTTGCGATGGGGCAGGGCGGCGCTGGCGTCATCGGCCAGCACCCGGTGCAGCATGAGGATCACCCCGGCGCCGCGCAGTTCGGCGCGGCCACGCGGCGACTTGAAATAGAACCAGCCACTGGCCTGCTTGATGTGGGTCTTGATCGGCATGTCCGTCGCTCATCGATTCTGGTCGGGGTTCCATTGGCTGTAGCTGTGCCCGCGCAGGAACTGCCACAGGCCCACGCTCATGCCGGCGAGGGTGACCAGCACGAAGGCGGCCAGGCGGAACGGGCGCGGCAGGCGGCGGCGGGCGTCGAGCAGGCCGGCGATGGCGGCGGCGTAACCGAGCAGCTGCAGGGCCAGGGTCAGGCGGTAGAACCCGGGCTCGATGGCCAGCCACAGGTTGGCCAGCAGCAGTGGCAGCAGCAGCACCGGGGCCAGGCGGCGGATCAGCTTGTGGCTGATCAGGGCGATGGCGTACAGGCCGTGACGCGCCGGGTTGAGCAGCTCGCGGCGGGCGGCCAGGCTCAGCAGGCCACCGACGGTGACCCGCTGGCGGCGGCGGAACTGCTTGTCGGCCTCGTCCACGCCCTGGTCCAGCACCACCGCCTCGGGCACGTAGACGATCCGCAGCCCTGCAGCCGGGGCGCAGGTGCTGATGAAGAAGTCGTCGTTGACCTGCTTGGGAATCGGTTGGTACAGCGCCCGGCGCAGGGCCAGCAGGGCACCGTCGGCCGAGACCATGCAGCCGGTGCGGTTCTCCACCTTGCGCACCCAGGCTTCGTAGTGCCGGTACAGGCTGTCGCCGATGCTCAGGCCCTTGCCCGGGTCGGGGATGATCATGTGCCCGGCGGTGCCGCCGACCTGCGCGTCTGCGAACGGGGCCAGCAGCAGCCCGAGGGTGTCGGCCGACCACTGGTTGTCGGCGTCGGTGAACACCAGCAGGTCGCCCGTGCACACCTGCACGGCACTGTTCAGCGCCCCGGCCTTGCCCAGCCGCGGCAGGTCCAGCACCTGCACCCGCGGGTCACCCAGGGCGCGGGACAGCGCCACGGTGCGGTCGCTGGAGCCGTCGCTGGCCACCACCACCTGCAGCTCGGCGGCGGGGTAGTCCTGGCCGAGCACGCTGGCGAGCTTGGCTTCGATATGCCGCTCTTCGTTATGCGCGGCGATCACCACGCTCACCCGCTGCGCCGGCAGCGGCGAATGCGTGCGACGGGCAAAGAACGGCGCGGCCAGGGTCAGCAGCAGGGGATAGCCGACCCAGGCGTACAACGGCAGCAACAGGCATAGCCAGAAGATGAACTCAGCCACGGGCGGGCCTCCTTGCGGTGCGGTTGAACAGGCTGAGGATGAACGCCGCGCCGGCCAGGTGCAGGCGCAGCCAGTGCAGGCCCCAGAGTTGCAGGGTGAGCAGCGGGTCTCGGTGGCGGCGGCTCTGGCGCAGGCTCAGGAACAGCGCGGGCAGGGCGCTGACCAGCAGGAAGAACAGGGCCACATGGGGGAAACCGTCGAGCAGGGCCGACAGGGCTATGGCATCCAGAACCCAGGCCCCCACCGAAAGCAGCGGGAAGCGCAGCAGGCGCAGGCTGACGCCATGGCTGCGCAGCAGTTGCAGGTGGCTGCCCTGGCGCCACATTTCCTTGCCCAGCCATTCGCGCCAGTTAGCCTCGTAGCCCCAGTGCAGCACCGCGGGCTGGCGCAGCACCCGCAGGCGGGCGCCGGACTCATGCAGGCGCAGGGTGAAGTCCTTGTCCTCGCCGGTACGCAGGCGCTCGTCGAAACCGCCGACCTGGTCGAACCAGCTGCGGCGCATCAGCAGGTTGGGGGTGGGCAGCCAGGTGCAGTCCTGCACCGTCTGTCCAGTGCGCAGGGTGCGTCGTTGCCAGGCCTGGGCGAACCACGGGGCGTGGCGCGGGGTGTCGCAGTCGAGGGCGAAGACATCGCCTTCGCCGCGGCGCTGCAGGTCCAGCAGCAGGTCCAGCCAGTGCTCGGGCACCTCGATGTCGGCGTCGAGGAAGGCCAGCCATTCGCCGTGGCTGGCGGCCACGCCGGCGTTGCGCAGGGCGCCGATGGCCACCCCGGGTAGCGTCAACACCTGGGCGCCGTGCTCGCGGGCGATACGTGGGCCGTCGTCGCTGGAGCCGTTGTCGACCACGATCAGCTCGCAGGCCAGGCCCGCCGCGCTGGCCGAGCGCCGGGCGGCGTCCAGGGTGCGGCCGATATGGCGGGCCTCGTTGAACATCGGGATGACGATGCTCACCCGGCTCATCGGGCCACCTCCGCTGGCTGTTGTTCACGGGCCTGGCCCAGCAGCACGCTGGACAGCGCCAGCATCAGCCACAGGTACTTGTGACTGGGGGCGCTGAGGAACATCAGGAACAGGCCGATGGCCAGCATGCTCATGGTCAGGTGGGTCATCAGGTCGGCGCGGTCCGCATCGCCGGCCGCGCGGAAGATGGCGCGGGCTCGCCAGAAGTTGCGCAGGGCGAGAAAGATCATGCCGACGAACAGCAGGCCCGCCGGCAGGCCGACCTCGCTGAACAGCTCCAGGTAAGTGTTGTGGGCACGGCGGTAGAGGTCGGTGGTCTTGCTGTTGACCGGGGCGAAGGCCTTGGAGAAGCCGGTGTCGGCGTAATGCAGCGGGAAGGTGCCGGGCCCGGTGCCGAGCAGCGGGCTGTGGCTGATCATTTCCTTGCCCACCACCAGGTAGGAGGCGCGTCGGCCCAGCGATTCGTCCTGGTGCGCGTTGACCCCGGACTTGAGCAGCATCAGCGACTGGATGCGCTCGGCGTAGCCCGCCGGCATCAGCGCCACGCCCAGGGGCAGGACGATGGCCAGGCCAAGTATGGCGAAGCCCAGGTGGCGCGGGCGGATGTAGGTCAGCTGTTCGCGGTAGTTGTACAGCACGATGCCCAGGCTGATCATCAGCACCACCAGCCCCGAGCGCGACTCGGTCTTGGTCATGCCCACCAGCAGCAACAGGCAGCAGCCGGCCCAGAACAGCTTGACCGGGATCTGCCGGGCCTTGATCGCCAGCCACAGCCCCAGCGGCATGGCGATGGTGATCAGCAGGGCGAAGGCGTTGGGGTCGAGCATGGCCGAGGCGCGGCCCTGTTCCTGGTACTTGGTGGAGAAGATCGCGAACAGGCAGGTGACGCACACGCTGACGGTGATCAGCCGGGCCAGCATCGGCAGGTTGAGGTCGCGGCCGACCAGCAGGGTGATGACGAACACCACCAGGCCCACCAGCAACTCGCGCAGGTGCCCACCCGACAGGGCCAGGTCGTCGCTGGTCCACAGGCTCAGCAGGTACAGGGCCATGAACGCCAGCAGCAGGCGCCATTGGTTGCTGCGCAGGCGTTCGCCGGGCAACTGGCGCACCGCCAGCTGCAGGCTGAGGATCAGCACCAGGCCGACGCCCACCAGCTTGGCGCCGGACACCAGGCCGTCCTTGAGCAGCCCCTCCAGCGGCACCAGGGTGGCGATCGCCAGCAGGCCCCAGGCCGGCTTGCGGTACAGCACCAGCACGCCGGCCAGGCCGATCACGCCGCCGGGGGCCAGGAACGGGTAGGGGCTGGCCAGCAGCCCCAGGCTCAGCAGGGCCACCAGGGCCACCAGCGACAGGGGAATGATCATGCGACAACCTCCTCGGCCGTGCCCCGATAGACCAGGGCCCAGCGTTGTGCCAGGGTCGGCAGGTGGTAGCGTTCGCGTTGCGTGCGGCGGGCGCCGGCGACCAGCTCGGCGGCCTGCGCGGGATCCACGAGCAGGGCCTCGAGGTGTTCGCCCAGTTCGGCGCTGGCCAGCGGGGCGGCCAACAGACCGTTGCGCCCGTGTTCGATGACGTCGGGAATGCCGCCGACACCGAAGGCCACTACTGGCACGCCGTCCTGCATGGCCTCGAGCAGGATCATCGGCGTGCCTTCGGTGCGCGAGCTGATGACCAGGGCGTCCAGGCGCTTCATCCAGGCGCGCATGTCGCGCTGGAAGCCCGGCAGGGTGATGCGCGCGGTGAGACCGGCGGCGTCGATGCGGGCCTGCAGGGTGTCGCGTTCGGGGCCTTCGCCGAGCATCACGGCGTGGACCTGTGGGTGGCGCTGGCACACCGGGATCAGGGTGTCGAGGAACAGGTCGGGGCCTTTTTCGCTGGACAGTCGGCCGACGTAGGCGGCGAGCCAGGGGTTTTTATCGCAGTGGTGAGGTCCTGGCGTGGGAGCGGGCTTGCCCCGCGATGGCGATGTCAAATCTGACAGCGTATCGCGGGGCAAGCCCGCTCCCACGAAACCCGCTCCTACGCCACCTGGCAGGTCATCCTTGGTGTGCTCGGGCAGCCCGTTGGGTATCACCCGCAACTTGGCCTCGGGCACGCCGGCATCGCGATGGATGCGGGCGATGCTCTCGGCCACGCACACCACCGTGTCCACGGTCGGCGTGCGGCACAGTTGCAGGCTCAGCCAGGTGTAGAAACGCTGCTTGCGGCTGCGCGGGGTGAAGCCATGCTGGGTGCTGACCATCGGCAGGCGCCACAGGGTGGCGCCGATCCAGCCGAACAGCTGGCCTTTGAAGTTGTGGCTGTTGACCAACGGACGTTGGCCGCGCTGCGCGCCGAGTACCTTGAGCACCGCCCCCAGCCCATGGCAGGTGTCGCATTCGACGCCGGCCTCGCGAAAGCGTGTCACCAGTTCCGCCGGGGCATCGAGGAACAGCACCCGATGCTGGCCGGGGGTGGCCTGGCAGTGGTCCAGGAGCATGCGCTCGGCGCCGTAGAACCCGCCACTGCCGAGCAGGTGCAGGATCGGCCGGCCGGCGTGCAGCGCGGCGTTCAATTGCGCACCCAGTGCCACAGGCGTGGCAGCGACCAGCTCTTGTGCGGGTTGGGCAGCGCCGGGGCCTGGTCGTTGATCACCAGCAGCACCGGCAGGCCCAGCTCGTGGCTGATCTGCGCCGGATGCTTGAAGCGGTGGTCGAAGAACTCCCTGACGTAGACCACGGCGATCGCCAGCAGCAGGCCGGTGACCAGGCCGAACGGAATGATCAGGCCAGGTTTCGGGAAGCTTGCCGCAGTGGGCTCGTAGGGCGCGCTGAGGATCCGCGCGTTGGACTGGCTGCCGTCGAGCAGGCCCTGGCCGCGGCTTTCCTCGTAACGCTGGGCGTAGGTGGAGAAGGCCTTGTGCAGGGCATCGATCTCGGTGTCCAGCTGGCGGGTCTTGCTCTGGGTCTCGCGCAGCTGGAGGATGCGCTTGCTGTAGTCGGCGATGCGCTGGGTCTTCTGCTCGATCACCTGCTGGGTTACCGCCAGGTCCTGCTGGCGCTCACGGATGCGGTTCTCGACGATCTTGAGGAACTGCGCGCGCAACTGGGCGATCTGCTGGCGGGCCATGACCATCTGGTCGGAGCCCGGCTGGAACACCGTGGCGTCGCCGTTGTAGCGGGCCAGCTGGGTGGTCAGCTGCTCGCCGAGCTGCTTGATCTCGCGGTCTTCGAAGGCAACGTTGTCGACCGTGGTGGTGAAGGTGTAGGGGAACGCGTAGTCGGCCATCCTCGCCTTGCTGGCCGCTGCCAGGCTGCTCTGCAGGTAGTCGAGCCACTTCTGGTTCTGCAACTGGCGGTCACGCTGCAGGTTGAGCGCCTGTTCCTCTGTGTTGATGGCGTTCAGCCGGAAGGTGATCTCTTCCTTGGGGTCCGACGAGCCGATGGCGGTCAGCAGCCCCAAGCGCTGGCTTTCCAGGTCGCCCAGGCGCGCCTGGTAGTGCAGTTTCTTCTGCTCGTAGAACGCCTCGGGCAGCTCGTTGGACTGCAGGTCCTGGCGGTTGGCCAGGAAGTTCTCCAGCAGGCGGCTGACGAACAGCGTGCCCAGCTTCGGATCGTCGGCGCTGTAGGTGATGGAGATCACGTTGGAGCCGGGCAGGGTCTCGACCTTGAGATCCTTGACCGCCTGGTCGGTGAGGGTGTCGAGCTGGGTGTCGCGGTCATCGGCCACGCTGTTGCCGAACAGCCGGTGCAGCGGGTCGAACACCGCGTGGCGTACCGGGTCGAGCACGGTACGGCGCAGCAGGCCGGGCTCATCCGGGTAGTGGCCTTCCTTGCGCAGCTCGCCGATGGTCTGGCGGATCAGGGTCGGCGAGCGCAGGATGTTGCTCTCGGTCTCCATGTCGGCCAGCGACGGCGGGATGAACTGGTCGGCCTGCTGGCTGAGCGCCGAGGTGGTGTCGCTCTGCGAGAGTTTCTTGGACTGCACGATGACTTCGGCGGTGATGTCGAAGCTCTGCTTGAGCACCAGCGGCAACAGCACGGCGATCACCGCGAACACCAGGAACACCCGTTTCACCAACTGGCGGTTGGCGAAGAAGATGCGGAAGAACTCATGCACATAGTTTTCTTTGGGTTGCGTGGTCATGGTCCGTCCCCCGGTCAGTCGTTGCTTTCTTTGTTGTCGACGCGGTAGCTGAAGCTGAAGCCGAAGCCCTGGAACAGCACCACGTCGGCCAGTTGACGGGACAGCTCGGCGGCGCTGGCCAGCTTGGTCTTGGGCACGTAGAGCATGTCTTCGGGCTGCAGGTAGGCGAGTTTCTGGGTACCGCCGGACAGCGCCTGGTCGACGTCGTAGTTGACCGCGTGCACGGTGTTGCCCTCACGGCGCATGATCACTACCGAGCCGAGCTTGGCCTTCAGGGTCGGGCCGCGGGCCAGGGTCAGGGCCTCGAGCACCGACACCGGACGGCGGATCTGGAAGGCGCCGGGCTGGCCGACTTCGCCGAGCACGTAGATCTCGTTGGCGGCGGTGGACTTGAGCAGCACGTCCACGCTCATGCGCCCGGGCAGGGTGGCGTAGCGCTCGTTGAGGTAGTCGCGCAGCTGGTTGACGGTCATGCCCTGCAGCGGCACCGAGCCGATTTCCGGAAAGGTGGCGCGGCCGTCGTTGCCCACGGTGATGTCGCGGCTCATGCCGGTGCCGGGGTGGTTGAGGGCGTTCTTCAGGTTGACCTCGTCGGTCATCGGGCTGATCACCCGCACGGTGACCTGGTCGCGATTGGGCTTGAACACCCGCTTGTCCTGGTAGGCCTGGCGGATGGCGCTCTCGGCCTCGCCGGGGGTCATGCCCTCGACGCGCACCGCGGCGTTGGTGCTGGGCAGGGTGATGCTGCCGTCGGGCTGCACCAGCTGGTTGCCGTTCAGGCCGCTGGCGGCCATGAAGTTCAGGTCCAGGGTGTCGCCGGACTGGATGCGGTAGACCCCGGCCGACCGGTTGCTGACGTGGAAGATCACCTCCAGCACGTCCTGCGGGCGCAGCACCTGCTCGCGGCGGGCGACTTCGGTGGCCTGGCTCTCGGCCGGTGGCGCGGTGAGGATCTGCACCGGCATCTGGCGGTCTTCCTGGCTGGCGCAGCCGGCCAGGGCCAGCACGCACAAGGCAATCGATGGATATCTCATGGCGTTCATCCTGTGCGGCCTCTCAGAGATTTTCGTACAGCCACTTGGGCATGTAGTACTTGCGCTTGTTGAACACGCTGCCGATCAATCGCGCGCCTGCCTGGGTCAGGCGCTGGCTGGCGGCCTGGGCGACTTCCCAGCGGGTCTCCTCGGCGCAGACCACCAGGATCACGCCGTCGACCAGGGTGCCGATCACCAGGCTGTCGGCGCTGGCATAGATGGCTTCGCCGTCGATCACCACGAAGCGGTACTGGTTGCTCAGCTGGTGCAGCAGCACGCGCAACTGCTCGTGGTCGAGGCGGTCGCGGCCGCGCTTCCAGGTGCCCACCGGCAGCACGTCGAAGGGCTGGTCGGACAGGCGCACGATGCAGTCCTGGGCCAGCGGCGGTGTGTCCTGGTTGAACAGCAGGTCGCTGTAGCCGCGCAGCTTGCCCAGGCCCAGCTGCTGGCTGAGGCCGCCGGGGCTGAGGCTGGCGTCGATCAGCAGCACGTTGCCCGCGCTCATCAGCGCCAGCTGGCTGGCGAAGGCCAGGGCGCTGGTACTGGTGCCGCTGCCGGTGTTGGCCGCGGTCAGCAGCAGGGTGCGCTGGTCGAGGTCGAGCACGGTGGAGGTCAGGTTGGTCTCGCTTGGGGTAGCGATCGTCAGGCTTCTCGAGGATGAACCGTCCATCTCAGCTTGCTCCGTGGCCAGTGAAGACTTTGAACGGGGTCTTGAGCAGGATCTTCAGGTCCAGCATCAGGCTCTGTTCGTTGATGTAGCTCAGGTCCAGCTCTACGCGTTGGTCAAAGTCGATATTGCTGCGCCCGGAGATCTGCCACAGGCCGGTCATGCCCGGGTAGATCGACAGCCGCGCCAGGTGGTTGTCGTGGTAGCGGTAGGCGTTGAACGAGGTGGGGCGCGGGCCGACCAGACGCATGTCGCCAGTGACCACGTTGATCAGGTTGGGCAGCTCGTCCAGGCTGCTGCGGCGCAGCCAGCCGCCTATCGAGGTGATGCGCGGGTCCTTGTCGATCTTGAAATCGATGGATTCGGCGCCGTGCTTGTTCAGGTGACGCAGCGAGTCCTTCAGCGCCTCGGCGTTGGCCACCATGGTGCGGAACTTGTACATGCCGAAGGCGCGGCCCCGGTAGCCGGTGCGCTTCTGCACGAAGAACACCGGGCCCTTGCTGGACAGCTTGATCAGCAGCGCCAGCACCAGGAACACCGGCGACAGCAGCAGCAGCAGGGTCAGCGCGGCCAGGCACGACAGCACGCGGTTGGTGCGCGACAGCGTCCACGGGCGGCCCCCGGCGCGGCCGGTCATCCAACCGCGGCCCTGCATGTGGATGGCGGCATCGATGCGTTGCCGGTGCGCCGGGTCCATGCGTTTGTCCTGGTACAGCGCCTGCAGTTGCGCGCTCTTGGGTTGTCCTGTCATACCGCCCTCCGCTGATCTGGCTGCTCGCCCGTGGGCGCCGCTTCGCTGGCGGCGGGCGAGTGGTAGCTCTTGAACCAGGCGACGAAGCGCCCGAGCCCTTCATCAAGGCCTATCTGTGGGGTGAAACCGGTGATCCTGGCCAGGGCGCTGGCGTCGGCGCAGGTGGCCAGCACATCGCCCGGCTGCAGCGGCAGCAGTTCGATCACCGCGTTGCGCTGCAGGTGTTTTTCCAGCAGGGCCAGGTAGTCGAGCAGCTCCACCGGGCGCTGCCCGCCGATGTTGTACAGGCGCCAGGGTGCGTGGCTGCTGGCCGGGTCCGGGTCGAGCGCATCCCACTGCGGGTCGGCGACCGGGGGCAGGGGGATCAGCCGCACCAGGCTTTCGACGATGTCGTCGATGTAGGTGAAGTCGCGCTGGTGGCGGCCATGGTTGAACAGCTGGATCGGCCGGCCTTCGCTGATCGCCTTGGCGAACTGCATCGGCGACATGTCCGGGCGACCCCAGGGGCCGTACACGGTAAAGAAGCGCAGGCCGCTGCAGGGAATGCCATAAAGGTGGCTGTAGCTGTGGGCCATGGCCTCGTTGGCTTTCTTGGTGGCGGCATACAGCGAGAGCGGGTGGTCCACCGGATCCTGCACCCGATAGGGCGTCTGCTGGTTGGCGCCATACACCGAGCTGGACGAGGCGTACAGCAGGTGCTTGACCGGATGGCGGCGGCAACCTTCGAGAATGTTGAGAAAGCCGGCGAGGTTGCTGTCCAGGTAGGCCTGCGGGTTCTGCAGCGAGTAGCGCACGCCGGCCTGGGCCGCCAGGTGCACGACGACCTCGGGGCGCTCGCTGGCGAACAGCCGGGCCATGCCGTCGCGGTCGCCCAGGTCCAGGCAGTGCAGCGGGAAGTCACCGACTGTCTGGCGCACCCAGTGCACGCGGGCATGCTTGAGTGCCGGCTCGTAGTAGTCGTTGAAGTTGTCCAGCCCCACCACCTGGTGCCCCTCGAGCAATAGCTGGCGGCAGGTGTGGGCGCCGATGAAGCCGGCCGCGCCGGTGACCAGCACTTTCATGGCGCATCCACCTGCGGGGCGACCTGGCGTAGGCCGATGCCGCTGTAGTGCAGGCCGTGGGCGGCGACCTGTTCGGGGTTGTACAGGTTGCGTCCGTCGACGATCACCCGCTCGCGCAGTTTGCTGGCCAGCATCGAGAAGTCGACCACGCGGAAGTTCTTCCACTCGGTGCAGATCACCAGGGCATCGGCGTCCTGCAGGGTGTCGTCGCGGGTGGCGCACAGGTGCAGGTCGTCACGGTAGCCGTACAGGCGCCGGCACTCGTCCATGGCTTCGGGATCGTAGGCGCGCACGGTGGCGCCTTCGGCCCACAGGGCCTCCATCAGGTAGCGGCTGGGGGCCTCGCGCATGTCGTCGGTGTTGGGCTTGAAGGCCAGGCCCCACAGGGCGATGGACTTGCCGGCCAGGCCCGCCAGGCGCTGCTTGAGCTTGGCGAAGAGGATGCGCCGCTGCTGGTCGTTGACCTCATTGACGCTCTGCAGCAGGCGCAGCGGCATGCCGCTGTGGGCGGCGGTGTGCAGCAGGGCCTTGATGTCCTTGGGGAAGCACGAGCCGCCGAAGCCGCAGCCTGGATAGATGAAGTGGTAGCCGATGCGCGGGTCGGAGCCGATGCCCCGGCGCACCGCTTCGATATCGGCGCCCAGGTGTTCGCTGAGGTTGGCCAGCTCGTTCATGAAGCTGATGCGGGTGGCGAGCATGGCGTTGGCGGCGTACTTGGTCAGCTCGGCGCTGCGGTTGTCCATGAACATCAGCTTTTCGTGGTTGCGGCAGAACGGCGCGTACAGTTCGGCCAGCTGGTCATGGGCGACTTCGTCGAGGGTGCCGACGATGATCCGGTCCGGACGCATGCAGTCGGCCAGGGCGCTGCCTTCCTTGAGAAACTCGGGGTTGGACACCACGCGCACCTGTAACTGGCCCTTGCCCAGGCGCTGCAGTTCGTCGCGGGCCAGGGCCATGACCTGGTCGGCGGTGCCCACCGGCACGGTGGACTTGATGATCAGGGTATGGTCGGTCTCCATCAGCGCGGCGATCTGCCGGGTGACGTTGAGCACATGGCTGAGGTCGGCCGAGCCGTCCTCGTCGGGCGGCGTGCCGACGGCGATGAAGATCAGCTCGGCGTGGCTGACCGCATCGCTGGCCTGGGTGCTGAACAGCAGGCGACCTTCCTTGATGTTGTCCTCGAGCAGGTCCGACAGGCCCGGCTCGCTGATCGGCGGTACGCCCTGGCGTAACTGGTTGATCTTGTGGGTATCGACATCCACGCACAGGACCCTGTGACCGACGTCCGCCAGGGCTGCTGCCTGTACCAGTCCGACATAACCGGTGCCAAAAACGCTCACGTCCATGCGCGGTGCCTCGTATGGATGAGTAAGGGAGATGAAACAGTGGTGTGAATTGGGTATAGCTCAGCCCGGTGGATTTGCGTCAAAGCAATGGCATGTTTCGTCGAATTTACAGACCCTGGCGAAACGGGCGATCTGCCACCAACCCTTTTCCAATCCGTGTGTTAGCGCGCATAGCTAGTGGCAATTGGCCGTTCGACGAACCGATGAACGGTTGGACGCGCCGGAATAAGCGGGTTCCAGACGATAGAGAGAATCAACAACAACTTGCGGCAGGTGCCAGATTACGGTGTCGGCATGTCGTCGGAATTTTGACTTTTTTGCGTTGTGGTTTGTTTCACAGCTGCTACGGTTTGAGGAGATTTCCATGACCAGAGTGGCCGAAACATGCGCGGATGGATCAAGCTTTTGCTGTTGCTCGTCTATCTGGCCAGCTTTCATGCCTATTACCGCGAGCGCATAGAAGCACTGGGTATTGGCTTGCCATTGGTGCTGTACCTGGGGGTGTTTGTAGTATTGGCGCTGGCGCTGCTGCTGGCAGCGTTCAGCCGCCCCGGCTGGCTGCGCTGGTCGCTGGCGCTTGTATTCACGGTCAGCGCGATCTTTCTCGATGCTTATAACCGCATCACCGACTCCTACCTGACCTATAGCGCATTCGTGTCCATGGTCTATGCCGGTGGCTTCGTCCAGGAGGCCCTGCAGCAATATCACTACGCCATTACCTTGGCCGCGGCACGGGCGCTGTTGCTGCTGGTTGGTCTTGGTTTGCGTCCGGGGCCGACCCCTCGGCTACCGTGGCTGTTGCCACCCGTGGCGCCGGTGCTGGGCCTGCTGGTGCTGATTGCCATCCTGTTCGTGCGCGCCGGCGAGGGCGCCCGCGGGCTGCCAGTGATGTACACGCCGCTGGCCTACCTCAGCCTGTTCGGCTACGAGACCCTGCACGACCATGTCGGGCCGCGCCAGCCAGTGAGTCTGGCCCAGTCGGGGCCAGCGATGGCGCGGGATATCGTGCTGTTGATCGACGAGAGCATCTCGGGCAACTACCTGGACCTGAACACCCCGGCCGGGGTCACCAGTCACCTGGCCCAGGCCCAGCCCGGCGTGTCCATCGTCAACTTCGGCTACGCCGCGTCCATCGCCAACTGCAGCGCCGACACCAATGTCACCCTGCGTTATGGCGGCACCCGCGGTGATTACCTGCGGATCAATTCGACCCAGCCGTCGATCTGGCAGTACGCCAAGCGCGCGGGCCTGGGTACGGTATACATCGATGGCCAGCGCACCGGCGGTAACCTGCAGAACCTGATGACCGAGACCGAGAAGCGCGATATCGACCAGTTCATCCAGTTCGACGACACGCCTGTGGTACAGCGCGACATGGCGGCGCTGGAGCGGCTGGTGGCGCTGCTCAAGGACGGCAGGCCGCAGTTGATCGTGGTGAACAAGGTCGGCGCCCACTTCCCGGTGCACGACAAGTACCCGGACGAATTCCTCAAGTACCAGCCCGCCTTGCCGCGGGGGCGCTATGTCGATATCGCCGACACCGGCACCCGCGACGGCTTCGATGGCCGGCCCCAGGACTGGGTGCTGTACCGCAACGCCTACCAGAACACCGTGCTGTGGAATGTCGGCGAGTTCTTCCGCCGGCTGTTCGCCGAGGGCGACCTCAGCCAGGCCGTGGTGCTCTACACCTCAGACCATGGCCAGGACCTGCATGAACGCGGCAACCCCGGGCTGAACACCCACTGCGACAGCGATCCGGTGCCCGAAGAAGGCCTGGTGCCGCTGGTGGTGATCCAGGGCGAGGGCCTGCGCACGCTGGACTGGCAGGCCCATCTGCAGGCCAACCGCAACGCCTCCAGCCATTACAACCTGTTCCCCACGCTGCTCAAGCTGATGGGCTATGACGGCACGGCCGTGAGCGCGCTCTACGGCCGTTCGCTGGACATGCCGACGGACGATCCGTTCACCTTCAACGTGCGCTTCAATGCGCGGCTTGGGGCCAAGCCGGACTTCCGCCACATAGACCTGGGCCAGGTGGTCACGCCCGCCAGTGTCCTGGCGGGGCAACCGATGCCGGTGGGCAAGGCGGACTGACGTCAGAAGTCGATGCTGGCGGATACCTGCACGGTACGCGGCGCACCCAGCCCCAGGCTGGTGAGCAGCGGCATGCCCCAGTAAGCCTTGTTGGTCACGTTCTCCACCGTGCCGCGCAAGGTCACCGGGTGGTCGGCCACCTGCAGCCGGTAGCGGGCGCCGACATCGTAGATCGTGTAGCCAGGGATCGACTGGCTGTTGTCGTCGCTGATGTACTGCTTCGACACGGCGGTGGCGTTGGCGGTCAGGGTCAGGCCATCGAGCAGCGGGGTGTCCCATTCCACGCCCAGCTTGCCCTGCAGTTTCGGCTGGCCGGTGGCGGTCTTGCCTTCCTCGGCGGGGTTCTCGGCCTTGGTCACCTTGGGGTCCAGGCGCGCCACGCCGCCCATCAGGCGTACGTCGCTCAGCGGGGTGCCGAAGAAGCTCCACTCAAGCCCGCGGTTACGCTGTTCGCCACCAAAGGAGAACACCTTGGTCACCGGATCGGTGAAGCTGCTGGGGCGTTCGATCTGGTACAGGCTCAGGGTGTGGGCGAAGTCGCCAAGGTCGAGCTTGATGCCGACTTCCTTCTGCTTGGACTTGTAGGGGGCGAACACCTGGCCGGCGTTGGGCGCGGTAATCGGGGCGATGGCACCCTTGCTCAGGCCTTCGATGTAGTTGGCGTACAGCGACACTTCGTCGGTGACCTTGACCAGCACCGCTGCCGCTGGCGTCGTGGCGCTTTCGTTGTAGCGCGTGGTGTGCGCGCCGGTGCTGACGTTGAAGCTGTCGGTCAGCACCTGCTGGCGGCGCACGCCGAGGGTGAGTTGCAGGCGCTCGTCGAGCAACGACAGGGTGTCGGCCAGGCCGTAGCTGCTCAGGCGCGACTCGGTGTGGGCGATGGCCGGGTAGCTCCTGGCGGCCTCCGGCCCCCAGACCGGGTGGTAGATATTGTTGATCCACTCGGCCCCCGGGACGTTGCGCCGGCCATAGTCGCGCTGCTTGTCCGAGTAGTGCGTGGCGTTGAGCGACCACTGGTGACCGACGCCGAACGTGTCGAAATGGCCGCGCAGGCCGGCCTCGCCCGAAGTCTTCTTCAGGTCGATCTTCAACTGGCCCATGTTCGTCTGCAGATCCCCGGCGGTGTTGAGCACCTCGGCGAGCATGGTGCCACTGTAGGCGTAGTCGGTCTTGCTGGTGCCGGCCGCGGCATAGGCCATGAGGTTGTCGTTGAGGTCGTACTCGCCGCGCACGATCACGCCCTTGTCGCGGGTCTGGACGAAGCCCCAGTCCGGGTTGAGCAAGGTCTCGGACTTCGGCGGCCTGGGCACGGGCACGCCCGCGGCCAGGCCGATGCCGCGGTTCTGGCCCCTGACCCGGTCCTCGCTTTCGTACAGGTCGGCGGACAGGCGCGCCCGCTCGCCACGCCAGTCGAGGCCCAGGGCGTTGAGCTCGGCCTTCATGCGCTGATGGTCGGTCGCGGTGTCGCCGTCGCGATAGACGCTGTTGAAGCGCACGCCGAACTGCTGCTCTTCGCCGAAGCGGCGGCCGACGTCGAGGTGCCCGCCGAACTGCGCGTCGGACATGTAGGTGGTGGTGATCCGCGTCAGCGGTTCGGCGCCCGCGCGCTTGGGCACCAGGTTGATGCTGCCGGCCACAGAGCCGGCCGGTGGCATGCCGTTGAGTAGGGCGGACGGCCCCTTGAGCACTTCGATGCGCTCGTACATCTCGGGCGAGATCCGGTAGTAGGGCGCCATGCCGTACAGGCCACCGATGCTCACATCGTTGATGTTGGAGTTGAAGCCGCGGATCGAGTAGTTCTCGCTGTAGGTGCCCTTCAGGCCATTGCTGAACACTGTGGGGTCGGTCGCGGCGATCACGTCGGTGACGGTTTGCGCCTGGGTGTCCTGGATGTACTGGTCGGTGTAGCTGATGGTGCTGAACGGCGTCTCCATGAAGTCCTTGTTGCCCAGCAAGCCGACCCGGCCGCCCGAGGCCACCTGGCCGCCAGCGTAGGCGGGGGGCAATGCGCTCGGGGCATCGAGGTTGCCTTCAATCCGGGTTTCGGTCAGCTCGAGGCCACCGCTGGCCTGGCCTTGGCGGGGTTTTTCCACTTCCTCGGCGCGTTCCACGGTCTGCGCCGCGGTCACGCTCATGGACGCGCCGCCCAGGCCGAGCAGCAAGGCCATGTGCACGGCGGCGAAGGTGCGATTGAGGTCGAAGTGGGGCACAGCCGGCTGCTGCGCCGGGCTGACACGCTGTTGCGACATGCTGGATTCCTTTCGATTCGCAAGTGAGTGAAGGCATTCACTAGGCTTTCCGACCCAGCACGGGAAAACCTCAATGCAAATCATTAACATCCAGCAATGCGATTGGTGCTCAGCCAGGCAGGGTCAACGGGCGATGAGGATATCCTCGAAGAACGCCCCGACCGGTTCGCTGGGATGGCACAGCTGGATCTCCAGCACCCAGACCATCTCCCCCGGCACGATCTGCAGGTCGGCCAGTTTCTCCTGCCCGTACAGGACATGGGGGAAGTCGGCGATGCGATGCCCGGCCAGGTTGCGCTCCAGGCGCCAGCCCCTGGCTTGGGCGCTGCGCTCGGCGACGTCATACAGCTCGCGCCCGGTCAGCCCACCGCGCCAGGCCTGGCGCGTTTCGGCGAACACCGCGTGCAGCGCTTCGACACAGGCGTGGTGCAGGGGGTGGTCGCCGAACACGAAAGTGTCGCCATAGTCGCCCTCGTAGCCGTCCCAGACCGGGCCGAGGTCGACCACGGCGATATCGCTGGCGCGCAGCCTGCGCTGCGGGTCGATGCCCTGGCGCGGGGTGCGCACGGTGTCGTCGCCGAAGCGGATATAGGTCGGGTGCCAGGTGTGCGAGGCGCCCATGGCCCGCAAGGTGCGCTCGGCCATGGCCAAGGCCTGGGCGGTGGTCATGCCGACTTCCAGCTGGCTGGCGATGGCGGCCAGGGCCCGTACCGTCTGTTCGCGGGCGGCGAGCATGCCGTCCAGCGAGTAGCGCGGGCCGACTTTCTCCAGTTGTGGGTCCAGTGCCGTCGACGGCAGCGCTGCGCCGCTGGGCACGAAGGCCTCGGCGATGAAGCGATGGGCCTGCACGCCTGCGCCAAGGCATTGTTCGCGGACCTGCTGGATCATCGTGCCGTTGCCACAGGCATAGACCTGGGTATCGGCCCAGTAATGTGCCTGGGCCAGTGCCACTTGCTGCACGCGGGCCTGTGCCGCCAGGACCGGGTACCAGCGAAAGCGAGGGTGCGCCTGGCTGCTCTGGTCGAGGAACGAACGGTCGTAGAAGTCGGCCGGCGAGGCGCCGCCCCAATACAGCGTGACCTCGGTATTGCGCGCCAGGGCCGTCAGCAGCAGCGGCTTGATGCCGGCATAACCGGTCCCTGTGGCGAACAGCACCACGGGGCGTTCATCTTCATGTTGCCAGGTGCAGGCCCCCACCGGGCCTTCGAGCATCAGCACATCGCCGATGTCGAGTGACGGCAGCAGGCGTTCGGAGAACAGGCCGCCAGCGACACTGCGTATCTGAAACACCATCCGTCCCTGATCCAGGGCCGGCAGGTTGGCGATGGAGAAGCAGCGGCTGTCACCGTTATCAAGGCGGAACCTGACGTACTGGCCTGCACGTACCTCGATGGGTTGTTCGGGTTGCAGCACCAACTCGGTGATATCAGCGCTCAGGGGGCGTTTGCCCAGCACCCGCGCGCTGAAGGTCAGTGTCGGCGTGTCCAGTGACCAGCCGGGAATCGCCAGGCGCATGTCGCCGCAGGCGTGGCTCTGGCATAGCAGCAGTTCGTCGGCGGCCAAGGGGTAGGAGGGCGCGGGCGTGTCTGTGTCGCGCTGCTTGTCGCGATATTGACCGGCGACCACCTTGACCTTGCACGAGCCACAGGCGCCACGACGGCACGAGAACGGCACGGCCAGGCCGCTGGCGAGCATGGCGTCGAGCAGCAGCTCGTCGCCGGCCTCGAAGGTTCTGCCCGAGGGCGACAATTCAATGACATGGTGGCTGGGCATGGCGACCTCGCGGCAGTGGGAGCGGTGATTGTTGCGGTAGACTTGGACCAGGAGAACCTCCAGTTTTGGATAATTCACATGGTCCAGTTACGCAAATGGCGGCCGTTGCTCAACCTGGAAGGGGGCGAGCTGCAGGCCTCCTATCGAAAGATCGTCGAGGGACTGGTCAGCGCGATCAGCGATGGCCGCCTGCTTCCCGGAACCCCCTTGCCGGGTACTCGGGACATGGCGCAACTGCTCGACGTCAATCGCAAGACGGTGATCCTTGCCTACGAAGAAGCGGCGACCAAGGGCTGGCTGTACAGCGTGCCGCGTCGTGGCACCTTCGTCAGCCAGCAGCTCGCCGCGCAGGCGACGCCGGCGCGCGAGGTGGCGCAGCCATTCGCTCCGAAATTGCGCGATGCGCCTGCCACTGCGTATTTCGCGGCGAGCGAACAGGCGACGGCGTGGCATCAGCGCCCCGGGGCGCTGTTCTTCGACAACGGCGCCTGTGACCATCGCCTGTTGCCCCAGGCGGTCCTGCACCGTTACTACCGCAAGGCCCTGCGTCACAGCTTCGCCACCAATACCGTGCGCCATGGCAGCGACGGCAGCGGCCATCACCTGCGCCGCGTGTTGGCGGACATGCTGCGCCAGGAGCGTGGGTTGAACGTGGGGGCCGAGCATATCTGCCTCACCCAGGGCACGCAGATGTCGCTGTACCTGGCCGCCAGCGTGTTGCTCAGACCCGGTGACGTGGTGCTGGTGGAGCGGCTGAGCTATCCGCCGGCCTGGGAAATATTCCGCCAGCTGGGTGCCCGGCTGGAGACCGTGGACCTGGACGAGGAGGGGTGTCGGGTCGAGCAGATCGAGGCGCTGTGCCGGCTGCATCCTGTGCGCTTTCTGTATGTCACGCCCCATCACCAGTTTCCCACCACCGTCAGTCTGCGCGCCGGTCGCCGGCGGCAGTTGCTGGAATTGGCGCGGCGCCATGACTTCTGCGTGATCGAGGAGGACTACGACCACGAGTACCACTTTGCCGGGCGGCCTTACCTGCCGCTGGCCAGTGATCCCCTGCAGCGCCATGTGATCTATGTCGGCTCGCTGTCCAAGTCATTGGGCAGCACCTTCCGTTGCAGCTTTATCGTTGCGCCGCCGGCGGTGACCGAGACGCTGAGCCGCACTGCGGCGTTGATCCTGGGGCAGGGCGATGCGGTAATGCAGCGGATGCTCGCCGACCTGATCGAAGCCGGTGAGCTCAGGAAGCACCTGCGGCGGGTATCCAGGGAGTACCGGCGCCGCCGGGATATGCTCCTGGGCTGCCTGCGCGAAGCCTTTGGCGAGGGCATCGCGGTGCAGGTGCCGGAGGGTGGGTTGGCGCTGTGGGTGAGGTTCGCCCCGTCGATCGACGTGGATCGGCTGGTGGTCGAGGCGTTGCGACTGGACCTGGTGGTGCGTGCCGGCCGGCAGTTTTCACCCGCCGGCCAACCCGAGAATGCCCTGCGCCTGGGGTTCGCCTCGCTGGATCCGGACGAGATTCGCCAGGCCGTGCAGCGTCTGGCCCAGGCCGCGAGGGCCGTGGCTGACTGAAGCCTGCTACTGCAGCGCGCCCTGTTCCTGCGCCGGGGCGCCGAACGAGACGTAGTAGGCCAGGCCGACGAAGATCGCTCCGCCCACGGCATTGCCCAGGAACACAGCCGCCAGGTTTTCCAGCAACTGCCCCCAGCTCAGGTAGCCGGCAAAGATCGCCGCCGGGATCAGGAACATGTTGGCCACCACGTGCTGGAAGCCGATGGCGACGAAGGCCATGATCGGAAACCAGATGCCGAGGATCTTGCCGCTCATCTCACGGCTGGCGTAGGACAGCCACACGGCCAGGCACACCAGCCAGTTGCAGCCGATGCCGGAGACGAAGGCATGCAGGAAATCGGCGCTGACCTTGCTGGTGGCGCCCGCCAGGGTCTTGCCCAGGTACGGTCCCTCGGTCAGTCCGAGCAGATGGCCGAAGCAGTAGGCGACGAACAGCGCGCCCAGCAGGTTGGCCAGGGTCACCAGGGCCCAGTTGCGCGCCACTGCCCACAGGCGGATACGCCCGGCGAACATCGCCAGGGGCAGGCTCATCATGTTGCCGGTGAGCAGTTCGCCCCCGGCCAGGATCACCAGGATCAGGCCGATGGGAAATACCGCGGCGCCCAGCAGGGTGCCGAACGAAGCCCATGGCGTGGGGATCATGGCGCTGACGTGGATCGCCAACAGGAAACCCAGGGAGATGAACGCCCCGGCCAGGAAGCCGAGGATCAGGGTGGCGCGGGTGGGCAGGTGGGCTTTGCGGGTGCCGGCTTCTATGACCAGCTCGGTGATCCGGGAGGGGGTATTCACAGACATTTCAACAACTCGAACGCAAGGACGACGGCTTGGACCGTGGATTGGGGTTTGACAGCGGCGGGGCGGCTTCGAAGCGGGCGGCACGTTAGCTGAGGCAATTTGACGCGGTCAAATCGATAGGCTGGATGAGGTGATAGATCTCATCTATGAGGGGCGGGTATCAAAGCGGTTGTGCTATATGAAAGCGACTGTAATGGATGAGCTGCAACCGACGCGCTTGAAAAGGCGGCGCGGGACGTGCAGTATTCACCAAATTACATGGTACATGCCATGGTATGTAATGGTGGAGTGAGCAATGGCCCGCATAGGCATCGACAAGGCAGCTGTTCAGCAGGCGCGGCAGGCACTGATGGCCCGTGGTGAGAATCCCAGTATTGACGCGATACGTATCGAGTTGGGCAATACCGGGTCCAAGACCACCATCCACCGCTACCTGAAGGAACTCGATCGTCAGCCTGCGTCGCTGCTGGGCAACAGCACGGCGCTGAGCGAACCGCTGGGTCGGATGGTCGGGCGACTGGCCGCGCAACTGCAGGAGGAAGGGCAGGCGCGCATCGACGCTGCCGAGGCCGCGGCCGAAGCACGCTGCGCGGCGATGCAGGCTGAATTGCAACTGGCTCAGCGCGAGCTGGCCGGCGCGCTGCGCCAGGTCGAGACCTTGAGTGGTGCGCTGCGAGTCGAGTCCGAACGCCTGGCCGCCAGCCAGGCCAGTCTGCAGGCCGAACAGCTGCGCAGTGCCGGTCTCAGCCAGTCCCAGGGCGAATTGCAGGCACGTCTTGTCGACAAGGACGAGCAACTGCGCGTCAGCCTCGAACAGCGCCAGCAGGAGCAACGCCGCAGCGAGACCCAGGTGCGCCAGTTGCAGGGCCAGTTGCAGACCCTGCAGCAGGGCGCCGTCGCCCGTCAGGATGAGCTGACCCGCCTGCACCGAGACAACGAACGCCTGCTGGCCGAGCAGCGCCAGGCAACGGCACAGAGCCGGTTGCTGGACGAGCAATTGCAGCAGCGCGACGCCCAGGTGCAAGGGTTGCGGGCGATACTGGCCCAGGCCCAGGGCGCCAATGACGAGATGCGCCGCCAGTTGGCGACGCGAATCTAAAGAGTCTCGTATTCATCGACAACCCCTGTAGGAGCGGCCTTGTGCCGCGAAAGGACCGCAAAGCGGCCCCGGCGATCTTTTCATCGACGCTGAAATCCTGGGGCCGCTTCGCAGCCCTTTCGCGGCACAAGGCCGCTCCTACAGGGGACGTGTGCAGGCCTGGGGCAGGAAATGCGCCGTTCGTTCAAGCGTCACGCTCAGGCACCCGGCAACACTGGCGGCTCCATCCATGACCGGAGCCCTCCATGCGCATCCTCTATGCCCCATGCTTCTTCCTCGGTTTCATCGGTACAGCCGTCTACCTGATCAACCTCGGCGCCGACATTCTCTGGCTGTTGCCCCTGCTCGGCGTGGCCATCCTGCTGTCGTTCACCTGCGAAGCGCTGTACCCGTACAAGCCCGCCTGGAGCGAGGCTGACGGGGAGGGCGGGTGCGATGGCCTGCATGCGCTGGTCAACGAAACCCTGAATGTCGCCAGTATCGCCACGATTCCACTGCTCGCCGGCTGGCTGCCGGCCAGCGGGCTGTGGCCCAGCCATTGGCCAGTGCTGTGGCAATTGCTGCTTGCCATACCCCTGGCCGACCTGGGCATCACCCTGGTGCACTACGCCAGCCACCGCAGCGCGTTGCTCTGGCGCCTGCACGCGGTGCATCACAGCGTGACCCGGCTGTACGGCTTCAATGGCCTGATGAAGCACCCGCTGCACCAGCTCGCCGAGGCCCTCGGCGGTGTGCTGCCGCTGCTGTTGCTGGGCTTGCCGCAGGATATCGCGGCGCTGCTGGCTTTCAGTATCTCGGTGCAGTTGCTGCTGCAGCACAGCAATGTCGACATGCGCATCGGCGGCCTGCGCCATTTGTTTGCCTGGGCACCCGTGCACCGGCTGCACCACCTGAAGTACGGCACGCTGGGTGACGTCAATTTCTCCCTGTTTTTCCCGCTGTGGGATCGCCTGCTGGGAACCGCGCTGCACCTGCCGGGCTATGGACTGGCCGATGACGACGTGGGCATCGGTGATCGCCCGGACTACCCGCAAGCGTACCTGGCACAGCTGCGTGAGCCGTTTCGCCCGACAGCCACGGCGCAGCCGCCGGCACCACTGCCGCGCGGCCTGCGCCAGGCCCTAGGCCAGCGAATCTGAGCGCAGGTGGCGCAGGGCCTCGCTGGCGCGGATACCGAACTGTTGACGGAGGCTGCGGGACAGGTGTGCCGAGTCGGCAAAGCCCGCAGCCATGGCCGCCTCGGTCAGGGACATGCCGTCAAGGGCCTGGCGCAGGGCCATGCGCAGGCGTTGCCAAAGCACCAGGCGTCGTACCGACAGGCCTAGGCTGCCGCTGAACAAGCGCTCCAGCTGACTGATCGACAGCGCGGCGTCCTGCGCCAGTGTCGTGGCTGGCAGGCGCTGCTCGTCCAGCGCCCGGATCCGCGCCAGGGCTCGGGTCAGGCGCGGGTCCAACGAGCGGCGCGGTGCCAGGCGCAACGCCTGGGCCAGACCCGGGATATCACGGGGCGCCTGCTGGCAGGCGTCAAGCAAGGTCTGCAGGGAAAACGCCAGGGGTTCGGCGAACAAGGTGATGCAGGGTGTCTGATGCCCGGGCATGGCGTGGGGCTGCAACGACTCGATGGCCAGCAACCTGCCGCTGCACGGTTCGCCAGCGATCTCAGCACATACCTCGCCCTCGAGTGGTAACAGCACCTGGTGGGCATAGTGGGCGTGGACACTGGTGCACCCTGGCGTGCCGAGCAGCAGGCAATGGTCATCGGCCAGCCAGAGTCGACCCCGCCAAGCGCTGTCCTGTCGTTCGTTCATCCCGGGCTTCCTATCCGTATTGGTCAATAAACACTCATGCGAGTGGATATCGTTCAAAGGCCGATTATGCTTGAGGTGACTTGCCGCGATCCGAGGTCGATGCCTCGTGGTGCTTCGCGCAGCCTGCAATGCCCTTGGGCCTGGGTGCGTGCTTTGGGATCTGATGGAGCACTCCGGTCTACCACAACCAGACGGAGGCGACCCATGGCGGTCCTTGACAGCGCATCCACGGGCAGTAGCGCGCCCCAACGTGGCATTACCCGGGAGGAGCGCAAAGTCATCTTCGCCTCGTCCTTGGGCACCGTGTTCGAATGGTACGACTTCTACCTCTACGGATCACTGGCGGCGATCATCGCCAAGCACTTCTTCGCCGGGGTCAACGAGACCACCTCGTTCATCTTCGCCTTGCTCGCCTTCGCCGCCGGCTTTGCCGTACGGCCATTCGGCGCCATCGTGTTCGGCCGCCTGGGTGACATGATCGGGCGCAAGTATACCTTCCTCATCACCATCGTGATCATGGGCATATCCACGGCGGTGGTGGGGCTGCTGCCCAGCTACGCGACCATCGGCGTGGCCGCGCCGGTGATCCTCATCAGCCTGCGCCTGCTGCAGGGGCTGGCGCTGGGCGGCGAGTACGGCGGCGCCGCCACCTATGTGGCGGAACATGCGCCCAAGGGCAAGCGCGGCTTCTTCACCGCATGGATCCAGACCACCGCCACCCTTGGCCTGTTCCTGTCGCTGCTGGTGATCCTGGCCTGCCGCACAGCCCTGGGCACCGAGGCGTTCGAGGCCTGGGGCTGGCGCATCCCGTTCCTGCTGTCGATCCTGCTGCTGGCGATCTCGGTGTACATCCGCCTGCAGCTCAACGAGTCGCCGGTGTTCATGAAGATGAAGGCCGAAGGCAAGGCGTCGAAGGCGCCGCTGACCGAGTCGTTCGCCCGCTGGGACAACCTCAAGGTGGTGATCATGGCGTTGCTCGGCGGCACCGCCGGGCAGGCGGTGGTGTGGTACACCGGGCAGTTCTACGCGCTGTTCTTCCTGTTGCAGACGCTGAAGATCGACCCGCAGACCGCCAACCTGCTGATCGCCGGCTCGCTGCTGATCGGTACGCCGTTCTTCATCGTCTTCGGCAGCCTGTCCGACCGCATCGGGCGCAAGAAGATCATCATGGCCGGCTGCATCATCGCCGCGCTGACCTATTTCCCGATCTTCAAGGCGCTGACCGAGTACGGCAACCCGGACGTGTTCGTCGCCCAGGAGCAGAACCCGGTGGTGGTGGTGGCCGACCCCGGGCAGTGCGCGTTCCAGTTCGATCCGGTGGGCAAGGCCCGGTTCACCAGCTCCTGCGACATTGCCAAGAGCCTGCTGGCCAAGCGGGCGATCCCGTATGAAAACGAGAAGGCCGAGCCCGGCAGCGTGGCGCAGATCCGTATCGGTGAACGGGTGATCCCGAGCTTCGAGGGCAGCAGCCTGGCCGCGGCGGACCTGAAGACCCAAAGTGATGACTTCACCGCCACCCTGACGGCGGCCCTGAAGGAAGCCGGCTACCCCGAGAAGGCCGACCCGGCGAAGATTCACTACCCGATGGTGTTGCTGCTGCTGAGCATCCTGGTGATCTACGTGACCATGGTCTACGGGCCGATCGCCGCCTGGCTGGTGGAGCTGTTCCCGGCGCGGATCCGCTATACCTCCATGTCGTTGCCATACCACATCGGCAACGGCTGGTTCGGCGGCTTCCTGCCGACGGTGGCCTTCGCCATGGTCGCGGCGACCGGGGACATCTACTACGGGCTGTGGTACCCGATCGTGATCGCGGTAATGACCGCGGTGCTGGGAATCTTGTTCCTGCCGGAAACGAAAGATCGCGACATCAACCACACCTGACCGGCCGCAAGCCCGCTCCACCCGCTCGTGGGAGCGGGCTTGCCCCGCGATGACGGTTGATCAGTCGAAGTATCCACGCAAGGTAAATCGGTACCCGACATCCACCGCAGAGGTCTGCGGTTTGGCATACGCCTTCTTGAGCACGAACTCGATCGCCGGCTCGTACAGCCCGTCACGCACCACGGCGCCCGCCAGTACCTCCACCGTGTACCAGCCGTTGTCCAGCTCGATGATCGGCCGCCCCGGCTCCTGGTAGCGCGCCAGCAGGTCGCCCAGGGCCTTGTTGGTGAAGTGCTGCAGGACGCGCCAGGTGAACAGCATCAGCGCACGGTTCTCGACTCGCAGCCCATACCCCGCACGACGATGCTTGAGACGGCTGCCGGGCTCCAGCAGCGCCGGCGTGCGCTCGTCGAGGGTGAACAGGATGCGGTAGGGCAGGTTGTCGATCCCGGCCAGCGGCAGGATCACCCCTTGCGCCACCGCCAGGTCGCCGCTGTCGCCGCTGGTGAAGGCGCGGGCCAGGTCGTCAGGCAGGTCGTGGTCTTCCTTGAACTGTTCGAGCAGTTGAACATCGCCAAGCAGGAAATAGTCGATCAGGTCGTTGAGCACTTCACTGAATTCGTAGCGCATGGGTTGTCCTTGTTCTGGCTGCGCCGGGGGAAGTCAGCAATGTAGCAGTCCGCGGGGAAAACCACGCGGGTATCAGGCAGGGGTGTCGGCTAATGCCGTTGGGCGATCTGGATCAGGTTGCCGCAGGTATCGTCGAACACGGCCACGGTAACAGGGCCCATGGCCGTGGGCGGCTGGGTGAACTGCACGCCGGCCTTGCGCAGCCGTTCATACTCGGCCTGGATATCGCGCACGCCGAACGAAGTGGCGGGAATGCCGTCCTGCTTGAGCGCGGCCTTGTAGGTCTTGGCTGCGGGATGGGCGTCGGGTTCGAGCAGCAGCTCGACGCCGTTGGGATCGTTGGGGGAGGTGAGGGTGAGCCAGCGGTGCTTGCCCATGGGGATGTCGTGCTTGGGTTCAAAGCCCAGGACATGGTGGTAGAAGGCCTGGGCCTTGGCCTGATCGTCGACGAGGATGCTGGTGACCACGATCTTCATGTGTATCCCTCTGGAGGGGCAGCATCGCGCTGCGGGTACCTGGGGATTATAGAAGGGTCGCCTGCATCGGGTGGACTGGCTCGCAGACTTTCAACCGGAGATCGCTGCGCCTTGTCGCGCGTCAGCATTTCACCAGGTCGAACAGCGAGCGCATCGCCCGGGTCGCCATGCGTCGCATTACCGGCGCCTGCAGGCGTTGCGCCGGCCCGCCGGCACCAAGTGCGGCGACCACCTGGCCGCGCAGGCGCAGGGGCAGGGCGAAGCAGTGCAGGTCTTCACGAGAGGCGGCCAGGTCGAGGGCAAACCCCTGGCTGGCGACCTGGTGCAGCTCCTGCTCGAGCGTCTGCGGGACCGGTTGGGTACGCAGCAGTTGCCTGGCCAGCTGAGGGTCATGGGCCAACAGTACCTTGCCGATCGCCGAGGTGGCCAGGCCGTCGCGACGGGTGTCCGCGGGCAGTTGCAACGCCTGACCCCGGCCATCCAGTGCTGCCAGCGTGAGGTAGGCACGCGTGCCGCCGGGCACCGCCAGGAAGCAGTGTTCCCCACACAGGTCGGCAAAGGCGCGCAGCGCCGGGGTGAAGGCCTGGCGCAGGCGCTGCTCGGTCTCGCTCAGTGGTTGTGCCAGCTGGCGCAGGCGCAGACCGAGGGCATAGTGACGCTGCTCGCGGGTGACGTATCCCAGCGACATCAAGGTATCCAGCAGCCCATGGACCGTGCTCTTGCCCAGGCCACTGCGTTCGGCGAGGTCGTTCAGGCGCGCCCGGCCGCCTCCGGCGCGGATGAGTTCGAGCAGGTGCATGGCTCGCTCCAGGGACTGGATCTGGCGACTGTTGGCGGACATAAAGCGATCCCGGCATTCGATGGCTGCCCATTGTGCCTGCAATCGCAAGGTGGCGCAGGCGCTCGAGTTCGGCAATGTCGAACCTTGAGGCTTTTCTGCGCCCGCTTCCACTGTTGACGGGGGGCTGTGCCTACACTCGCCGGCAATTCAACCAGCCAGAGGAATCAGTACATGGATCTGCAACTGCAAGGTGCCCGGGTCGTGGTCAGCGGCGGCACACGGGGTATCGGTCGGGCCATCGTCGAGTGCTTTCTCGCCGAAGGCGCCCAGGTGGCGTTTTGCGCGCGGGACGAGGCTGGGGTGCGCCAGGCCGAGGCCGAGTTTGGCGACCAGGCCCGCGGCAGGGCGGTGGACATCACCGATGCCGTGCAGGTCGACGGGTGGATCGCCGCTGCCGCCGAGCGCATGGGCGGCATCGATATCGTCGTGCCCAACGTCAGCGCCCTGGCCCACGGCAGCGAGGCCAGGATATGGCGCCAGGCCTTCGAAACCGACCTGCTGGGCACGGTCGGCATGGTGACGGCGGCGCTTCCCTGGCTCAGGGCCTCGGCGCAGGCGGCGGTGGTCTTGATCTCCAGCGTGTCCGGACGTGAACTGAGCAGCTTCGACGAGCCGTACGGGGTGCTCAAGGCCGCGCTGAATCACTACGGCAAGACACTATCGGCGCGCCATGCCGGCGAGGGTATCCGGGTCAATTGCGTATCGCCCGGCAACGTCTATTTCGCCGATGGCGTCTGGGGGCGGATCGAACGCGAGCAGCCCGAGGCGTTTGCCCGCAGCCTGGCGGCCAACCCGCTCGGACGCATGGCGCGGCCGGAAGAGGTCGCCCGGGCCACGGTGTTCCTGGCCAGTCCGGCGGCAAGCTTCATCAGTGGCACCAACCTGCTGGTCGATGGCGGCCTGACCCGCGGCGTGCAGTTCTGACGACAGCCCGGGCCTGGACTGGCGGGAGTTGTGGCCACGGGCAGACAGACGGTACAAATGCCTAATCCAAAAGTGATATCAGATCGCTTGCATGGCGCTTGGGCCGATCTATGCTCAGGGCATCCCGTGGATACAGGAGCCCCGGCCCATGTTCGAATACCATCGCAAGTCCGATCTGGTCGAAATTCAGCGCGCCCGGCAGGCCCTGGCGGGCATGGAGGCGAAACTGGCCGCGATCAGCCGTTCCATGGCGATGATCGAGTTCGCGCCGGATGGCACGATCCTCGAGGCGAACGAGCACTTCTGCAAGACCATGGGCTACAGTGCCGACGAGATCCGCGGCAAGCACCATCGGATTTTCTGCGACCCGACCTACGCCAAGAGCGCCGAGTACCAACAGCTCTGGCGCGAACTGGGTGAGGGCAAGGCCATCAGCGGCACCTTCGAGCGCCTGGACAAGGCCGGTCGCGAGGTGTGGCTGGAGGCCAGCTACATGCCGGTGATCGACGAGCGCCAGCAGGTCACCAGCGTGATCAAGGTGGCCTCTGACATCACCCGGCATGTGATCGAGGAGCATGAAAGCGAAAGCCTGCTCAAGGCCATCGGCCGCTCCATGGCGGTGATCGAGTTCACCCCGGCCGGGCGGGTGATCAAGGCCAACCAGAACTTCCTCGATACCATGGGCTATCGCCTGGAGGAAGTGGTCGGGCGCCACCATGGGCTGTTCTGCCTGCCCCATGAGCGCGAGTCGGCCGAGTACCGCGACTTCTGGGCCTCGCTCAATCGCGGCGAGTACCATTCGCACCGCTTCGAGCGCGTCAACAAACAAGGCCAGACCGTGTACCTGGAGGCGTCCTACAACCCGATCTTCGACAACAAGGGCCGGTTGTACAAGGTGGTGAAATTCGCCAGCGACATCACCCGTCAGATCAGCACCCAGCAGACCGCCGCCGACGCCGCCCATGCCAGTTCGATGCAGACCGACGCCTGCGCGCGCAAGGGCACCCAGGTGGTGCAGCAGGCGGTCGAGGTGATCGAGCAGATTTCAACCGAGCTGAACGATGCCGCGCGCACCATCGATGCGGTGAGCAAGCAGTCCGAGGTGATAGGGCAGATTGTCCTGACCATCCGCGGCATCGCCGACCAGACCAACCTGCTGGCGCTCAACGCTGCCATCGAGGCGGCCCGCGCCGGCGAGCATGGCCGGGGCTTCGCCGTGGTCGCCGACGAGGTGCGCAACCTGGCGGCGCGCACCAGCAAGGCGACCCTGGAGATTGTCGAGGTGGTGCGACAGAATCATGATCTGTCACTGACCGCGGTGGCCAGCATGCAATCAAGCCTGACCCGTACGGGGCTTGGCGTGGAGCTGGCCAACGAGGCCGGCACGGTGATCATGGAGATCCAGCAGGGGTCGCGGCACGTGGTGGACGCGATCAGCCAGATCAGTTCGACCCTTCAATTGCACTGAGGCTCTGGCGCAGCTCCAGCTCCAGTCCGTGCAGACTGGCCTGGAGCCGGGCGAGCAGCCGGTCCACCGGCTCGCCTTGGGCGATGGCCTGCTCCAGGGCCTCGCAGTCCTGCTTCACGCCCCTGACCTTGAGCATCTTGGCGCCCCCCTTGACCCGGTGGACCACCGGTACCAGGGCCTCGGGTAACGGATTGGCGCCGAGCGCCTGCAGTGCCTGCAGGTCCTCGGCGCTGCTTCGTGCCAGCTGCTCCAGCAGGCGCCTGATCAGCTGGTTGTCGTCCTGGGTGAGGTGGCGCAGTTCGGCCAGGTTGAAGCCGCTGGGGCGCGGTGCTTCCCCAGCCAGGTCAGGCTGGGGCGCGGCAGCCAGTGGCAGGCAGGCCCTGAGTGCCTGCAGGCCGATCGGCTTGAACAGGCATTCATCCATGCCGTTGTCCAGGCAGCGTTGACGCTCCTCGGCCTGGGCGTTGGCGGTGACGCCGATGATGCGACAGGCCGATGCGCCAGTCTTGCGCTCCTGCGCCCGAATGGCGCGGGCCAGCTCATGACCATCCATGACCGGCATGCTGCAGTCGGTGATCACCACGTCGAAGTGACCTGCCTGCCACAGTGCCAACGCCGCCTTGCCCTGGTCGGCGAGGCTCACCTGGTGGCCCAGCGAGCGCAGCTGTTTGTCCAGTAGCAGCAGGTTGGCCGGATAGTCGTCCACCACCAGGACCTGCAGCGGCCCGCTGAGGACTTCGACCACCGGGTTGACGAGCGTCGCGTCGGTGTTGGGCTCGGCGCCGGGCAGGGTGAGGCGGACATCGACCTGGGTCCCCAGGCCCTCGATGCTGTGCAGGGTCAGCTCGCCCCCCATGAGTTCGCACAGCTCGCGGCTGATCACCAGCCCCAGGCCGGCGCCCTGGCGGGCCTGGCGACCATCGACCTGGGAGAAGGTGGTGAACAGCCGCGCCTGGTCGCTGGCGCCAATGCCCACGCCGCTGTCCTTGATCTGCAAGCTGGCCTGGTGCAGGCCGGCATCGAGCGAGGTCATCAGCAGTGACACGTCGACCTGGCCGTGGTCGGTGAACTTGATCGCGTTGCTCAACAGGTTCGACAGCACCTGCTTGAGGCGCAACGGATCGGCCAGCACCCAGGCCGGGGCGCCAGGCAGCACTGCACGCAGGGCCAACCCCTTGAGGCGGGCGCTGCCCTCGAAGATTCGCAGGGTGGAGCGGATCAGGTCGACCAGGTCGACGGCCACCGGTTGCAGGGTCATGTGGCCGGACTCGATGCGTGAGATGTCCAGCACATCGCCGATCAGCTCGAGCAGGCCGATCGCCGAGTCGTGGGCCGCCTCCAGGGCCTGGCGATCGCTATGACCGTGCCGGCTGTCCTCAAGGGCCATTTCCAGCAGGCCGATGACGGCGTTCATCGGCGTGCGGATCTCATGGCTCATGACCGCCAGGAAGGTGCTCTTCGCCCGGCTGGCCTGTTCGGCATCGTCCTTGGCCTGGCGCAACTGTTCGAGCAGGCCGCGGCTGAGTGCCAGCTGCTCCTGCAGCGCACGCTGGGCCTCGCTGCGCTGGTGGATCAACTTGCGCAGGTAGGTGTTCCAGAACACCACGCCCGTCAGCAGCAGGGCGGCCAGAACCAGGACCTGCAGGGCCAGGGTGCGGTAGTTGCGCCAGGGGCTGTCGCTGACCACGGTGTTGGTGCGCCAGCGATTGACCAGTTGCTCCAGCTCGTCGGGTGGAATGCTCAGCAACGCCTTGTCGAGGATCGCCTGCAACTGGTGTTCCGTCGGGCTTACCGCGAAGGTCGCCAGCGCCGGTTCGTCGCCCAGCAAGCCGGCAATCCTGAGCCGGCCGTTGAACACCTGGTTGATGAAGTAGGTGGCATTGATCTGCGAGCTGAGGGCGACATCAGCGTCGCCGTTGGCCACGGCCTCCATCAGTTGCAGGGGGTTTTCCCGTTCGACGGTGTGCAGGCCGGGGTACTGGCGTTCGAGCCCTTCGAGCGAAGGCGAGCCGCGCAGCAATGCCACCCGTTGGCCTTGCAGAGGTTGCGCGGCGTCCAGCGCTGGCGCGTCCTGGCGGGTGACCAGGACCCGTGGGCTGATCATGTAGGGGCGGCTGTAGCGCACGCGCTGGGCGCGAAGCACACCGTAACCGATGGCACCGATCATGTCGGCCTTGCCCTGGGCAACCTGCTCGACCATGTCCTCGAACGATTCCGACTCGACGACCTGGAAGCGCAGGCCGGTGCGCAGGCCGATACGCTCCAGCAAGTCCAGGGCGATGCCCCGAGGTTGCTGTTGGGCATCGGTGAAGCTCAGCGGCGCGAGAGAGGTGTTGATCATCACCTTGATCTGCCGGTGTCGGGCGATCCAGTCGCGCTCCTCGGCCGTCAGGGCGTCCAGGCGACGGTCGAGCAGGACGCTGGTGCTGCCACCGGTCCAGCGGCGCAGGATGTTCAGCCGCTCACTGTCGGCGATGCGCGCCAGGGCGAGGTCGACCAGTTGCAGCAGGCGTTGGTCGTCGCGGGCCAGGGCAAAGGCGAACGTGCTGGGTGGCGCCTTGACGAAGTGATCGACCTTGACCCGTTCCTGGAAACCCTTGGCAATCGCGTAGTCGGCGCTGATCGCATCGCCCAGGTAGACATCGGCCTGGCCCAGTGCCACCGCGGCGACACCCGCGAGGGTGGAGCGGTAGAGGTTCAACTGCGCGCGTGGGTAGAGCTGCTGCACCGTATGGATGGGCAGGTAATGGTCGACCATGGCCAGGCGCAGGCCTTCAAGGTTGTCACCCTCGGGCAGGCTCTGGTTCTGTCGCGACACGATCACCGGCAGGTCGTCGGCATAGGGCGTACTCAGTACCAGGTCGGCATCACTGGCTTCGAAGGCATTGGAGCTGCCCAGCAGGTCGATTTCGCCCGCGCGCAGCGCATCCAGGGCCTGGGCGCGGCTGGCATAGCGACGCACTTCGATCGGCACGCCCAACTGCTCGGCGATCAGGCCGGCGTAGTCGGCGGTCAGGCCCTCGTAGTCGGCCTGGCTGATGTTGATGTCGAAGGGCGGGTAGTCCGGGTGCGAGCTGCCCAGTACCAGGCGCCTGCGCTCATTGAGCCACTGCCGGTCGGAAGCGGCCACCGCCAGCGGTGGCGCCGCGCTCAGGGCTCGGGCCAGCAGGTGGCGGGGCTCGCTGTGCACTTCGGCGTTGGCGGGCAGCGACAGCAGCGCGACCAGCAGCAGGCAAAGCGATGTCCCCTTGTGCATGGCTCAGGCCACGTTGTTGCGTTTGGCCAGGTCGACCATTTCCACCAGCGACTCGACCTTGAGTTTCTCCATGATCCGGCCGCGGTAGGTGCTGATGGTCTTGGCGCTGAGGTTCATCTGCTCGCCGATCAGTTTGTTGCTCTGGCCGGCGCTGAGCCGGCGCAGCACCTCCATTTCCCGGTTGGACAGCAGTGCCAGGCGCTCGGTCTCGCTTTCCAGGGTATTGCTGTTGACCGCCATCTGCGGGAAGGTCGAGTAACCCTTGACCAGTGCCTTGAGGGCGAAGACCAGGGCGTCGAGGTCTTCGTCCTTGTTGACGAAGGCCGAGATGCCGGCGTCCATGCAGCGGCGCACGTAGAGGTCGGCGGGTTGGCCGGTCAGGGCCATGATCCGCGGCGGCGGGTCGATCAGCTTGAGGCGCTTGATCACCTCCATGCCGTCGAGGTCCGGCAGGCCGATATCGAGGATGACCACATCCGCCTTGGTCTGCTCGGCCATGCGGGCAGCTTCCTTGCCTTTACCGGTTTCCCCCACGACGGTGAAGCGTTCGCGTTCGAGCAGCATGCGTACGGCAAGTCGAACAATGTGATGGTCATCGACCAACAGCACGGATGTCATTCAGGTAACTCCTGTCAAAGTGCAGCGCGCTTCCAGCCTACGATTACAGGCGCTGGGCAGCGGACTTGCTGGGCAGCGCGCACCTTACGGATATTCAGGAGCCTTGGTAATAGGCGAGTATAGGTGTGTTGAAATACCTGCACCAACCTGTAGAAAAGTCCTACAAGAAAGGTTCAGGCACAGGGTGCGTGCGGCTTGTGCACGCGCTGTGTCGAGGCGCGATTGTTGTCCAGGACCTTGCCGACACGGGTGGGGCGGGCCACCAGCTGGCCGCCGCAGTTCGGGCAACGGTTGTGGAAGTGCCGGTCGTTGCAGGCGCGGCAGAAGGTACATTCGAACGAACAGATCAGCGCATCCGGGCTTTCGGCGGGCAGGTCGGTGTCGCAGCATTCGCAGTTGGGGCGCAGTTCGAGCATGGGCTTGGTTTCCATCCAGTTGGAAAATCCAGTGTGCTACGCCGCGCCCCTGGTCGGCAATCGTTTCACGAGCCTGGGCGATAGAGGTGGGCGTGACCGGCACGGTACAGGGCCGAGTCGGCGAACGGCGCGTCCCCCAGCACATGGCCGACCAGGATCAGCGCCGTGCGCCGGAAGCCTTTGGCGGCCACGCGCTCGCCGATGTCCGCCAGGGTGCCCTTGACCCAGTCCTGGTCCGGCCAAGTGGCACGATGGACCACCGCGATCGGGCAGTCGAGGCCATAGTGTGGCAGCAGCTCCTCGACGATGCGGGCCAGGTGGCGCACGCCCAGGTGGATGGCCAGGGTGCTGCCGTGGCGGGCCAGGTCGGCCAGTTGCTCACCGGCCGGCATCGGCGAACTGTCGCCAAAGCGGGTGAGAATCACGGTCTGTGCCACGTCGGGCAGGGTCAGCTCGCAACCGAGCAGCGCGGCACTGGCGGCGGTGGCGGTGACGCCGGGGACGATCTGGTAGTCGATGTCCAGTTCGCGCAAGTGGCGGATCTGTTCGCCGATGGCGCCGTACAGGCTGGGGTCGCCGCTGTGCACCCGGGCCACATCCTCGTTTTTGGCATGGGCCTGGCGCATCACCTCGACGATCTGTTCAAGGTGCAGTTCGGCGCTGTTGATCACGGTGTGCGCCTGATGACCTTCCAGTACAGCGGCGGGGACCAGGGAGCCTGCGTAGATGATCACCGGGCACTGGCGGATCAGGCGCTGGCCCTTGACCGTGATCAGCTCCGGATCGCCGGGGCCGGCACCAATGAAATAGACCGTCATGGGGGTTCCTTGCAGAAATTTGCAGCGGATTATCCGCCGATCGCCAGGGCCAGGGTAGCGCCGCCGAGTACCTGCCTGGGCACGTGCAGGCGGCCGTTGTCGCCAGCCAGGGCGAGGGCGGTGCTTTCGGCGACGCCCCAGCAGCCGGTCTGGGCGTACACCGTGGCCGAGCGATGGCTGAGCAGCGGTTCGAAGACCGTCAGATGCGTGGCGTCGAAGCAGATGTAAGGCAGCCCCAGGCGCTCGGCCAATGCCAGCAGGCCGGGCTCGCGGGCCTTGGGCTCGATGCTGGCAATGGCGCGCAGGGCCGAGAGGGGCAGGGCGTGGCGGTTGAGCGTCTGGCGCAGCAGCACCGCCAGCGTCTCGACCGGGCAGCCACGGCGACAGCCAAAGCCGGCGTACAGCGCCGGCTGGGCAGGAAACTCGTGCATCAGGCCTGGCTGGAGCGACGGTACAGCCACGCGCTGAGCAGGCCCAAAGCCAACCAGAACGCGGCGTTGGTCAGCCACGAAGCGATCTTGAACTGGGTCTCGAGGGCTTCCGGCGCCAGGCTTTCATGCACCGCCGGCTGCGGCGCGCCGATCAGGTGCGGGATCACCAGCAGGGCGACGCCAAGGGACTTGAACAACCAGTGCCGGGCGAACACCAGCAACGCCAGGCCAGCGGCGGTGGCCGCTGCGGTGCCGATCCACCAGGTCTGGCGCTGGCCGAGGTCGGCGGCGGCGGTGCCGGGCAGTTCCGGTGGCAGGCCCAGGGTCGGCGCCAGGCAGAACACGGCAAAGCCAGCCAGGCCCCACAGCGCGCCGGTGGCCACGCGGTTCGGTTCGCGCAGGCTATAGAGGGCGACCAGGATCAGGGCGAAACCGACGGCGACCACCAGGTTGCCGCCAGTGGTGGACAGCACGCGCTGCCAGCCGTCTTCCGGCGCCCAGGCCTCGGCGCTGTGTTCATGCTCGTGGGGCGCGACGGCGTCGCCGTGCTCATGGTGTTCGGCGACCGGGGCGGCGGATTCGTAGGTTTCCGCCTGGAGAATCAGTGGGGCGACCCATAAGCTTTGCAGCAAGGTCAGCAGCAGGGCCGCGAGCAGGCCGCTGAAACCCGCGGTACGGGCGATGCGCGTAATCATGCGGGTTTACTCAGTGGCAAGGGAAGGCGGCGCTGTGGCGGGTGTCGTGGGCGGCGTTGTGCACCGCCTCGATGTGCGAGAAACCGGCGAAGTACACCAGGCACAGGCCCAGCAGGCTGGCGCCGACCGCGACGATCAGTCGCTGGCTGAGGCTGACGGGGGTGGCGATACTGTGTTTGGCGCTGGTGATGGGCATGACGCGTTCCTCTGCTGCTTTTGTTGTGGCAACGGGCATGCGCGACGACCCCGGGCACGGCCGGCCCAGGTGATACGACGACGCCCGCCCACCGCGGGGTGTACTGTGAGCACGTCAGGCCGGTCTCCGGGCTGGCGAGGTGGAGCAAGGCTCCTTCGATGGCGTCACCTTCCCATGCCATACGTTTAGCACAGTGGTCTGGACGCTTCTCTCGCTTACCGTTGCGGGGGCAGCACCGGCCTTGTCGGCTCCTTTGAATGGAGGCACGACGCACCGGTTTCCCGTTTCACCCCCGTCGGGGGCACCTGAACGCAATGCGCTAGCAAATCACGGGGCCGGGCCCGCGTCAATCGCCGCAGCGGTTGACCGCCAGGCAGGCACTGCGTAGCCTTGCCGTTTCGAGGTTCTCGGGCGTTGGCCCGGGCTAAGACGGGAACGCGGTACAAGCCGCGGCTGCCCCCGCAACTGTAAGCACTGAAGGGTTCGGCACAGCCACTGCGCAGGCGCGCGGGAAGGCGCCGGCCCGCCGGCCAGCGTGCCGCAGCGGTGCAAGCCAGGAGACCTGCCTCGTGACGTTTTCGACTTTCAACCGGGCGGGGTGATCCGGTGGCGAACGCGCCAGGCCGGCATGGTCGTGGCTGTCGTCCTGCATGCCCGCGCCACTGCTGCCAAGGGCACCGCGACATGAAAACACTGGCCAAGCTTCCCGTCACCATCGTCACCGGCTTCCTCGGCTCGGGCAAGACCACCTTGCTGCGCCATATGCTCGACAACGCCCAGGGCCGCCGCATCGCGGTAATCGTCAACGAATTCGGCGAGCTGGGCATCGACGGCGAGATCCTCAAGCAGTGCAGCATCGGCTGCACCGAGGAGGAGGCCAACGGCCGCGTCTACGAGCTGGCCAACGGTTGCCTGTGCTGCACCGTGCAGGAAGAGTTCTTCCCGGTGATGCGCGAGCTGGTGGCCCGGCGCGGCGATCTCGATCACATTCTTATCGAGACCAGTGGCCTGGCCTTGCCCAAACCGCTGGTACAGGCCTTCCAGTGGCCGGAAATCCGCAATGCCTGCACTGTCGATGCGGTGATCACCGTGGTCGACAGCCCGGCCGTGGCCGCCGGCACCTTCGCCGCCTACCCGGACCAGGTCGACGCCCAGCGCAAGCTCGACCCCAACCTCGACCACGAGTCGCCGCTGCACGAACTGTTCGCCGACCAGCTGGCCAGCGCCGACCTGGTGGTGCTGAACAAGGCCGACCTGATTGATGCCGAGGGCCTGGCCAAGGTCCGCGCCGAGGTGGCCGAGGAGCTGCCGCCGGCGGTCAAGGTGATCGAGGCCAGCAGCGGTCGCTTGCCGCTGGAAGTATTGCTGGGCGTGGGCGCCGAGTCCGAGGCGCATATCGATGGTCGTCGTACCCATCACGACTCGCATCACGACGGCGATGACCATGACGACCATGACCACGACGCCTTCGACTCGATCTCCATTGATCTGCCCGAGGCCGACGAGAGCCTGCTGCTCGACGCCCTGACCCAGCTGGTCACCGAGTTCGGCATCCTGCGTGCCAAGGGCTTCGCCGCCATCCCCGGCAAGCCGATGCGCCTGCTGATCCAGGGCGTGGGCACCCGCTTCGACAAGCATTTCGACCGCGCCTGGCGCAGCGATGAACCACGCATCACCCGCCTGGTGCTGATCGGCCAGGCGCTGGACGCCGCACAGCTGGAAGCGCGCCTGCGCCAGGTTCTGGGCGCCTGATCCATGCACCTGCTGCGGACCCAACCCGGCGGCTTCGTGCCGGACGACAGCATCGCCGACCTCGGCCAGACCCCCGCCGACCTGGTGATCCTCTGCAGCGGTGATTCACACCTGGCGCTGCTCGCCGAAACCGCCGAGCAACTGCCGGCGGACTTTCCCAGCGTGCGCCTGGCCAACCCGATGCAGGTGCAGAACCATGCCTCGGTCGACCTGTATGTCGACCAGGTGCTGCGCCATGCCAAGGTGATCCTGGTATCGCTGCATGGCGGCGTTGGCTACTGGCGCTACGGTGTCGAGCAACTGGTCGAACTGGCGGGGCGTGGGGTCGAGCTGATCCTGGTGCCTGGTGACGACCGTCCCGATCCAGAGCTCACTGACCTCGGCACGGTGCGCGGCGAACAGGCCGAGCGCCTCTGGCACTTCCTGCGCCAGGGCGGCAAGGCCAACGCGGTGAACCTGTTCAACTGCCTGGCCAGCCGGTGGCTGGGGCGCGATTACCCGTGGGATGAGCCGCAGCCCTTGCCGCGCACGGCGGTTTACCATCCGATCAAGGCCACGGCGCGTCTTGAGGACTGGTACGCCGAGTGGCACCCGGAGCATCCGGTGGCGCCGTTGCTGTTCTACCGTTCGCACCTGCAGGCGGCCAACACGGCGTTCATCGATGTGTTCTGCCAGCGCCTGCGGGCCTGCGGGCTGAACCCACTGCCCATCGCAGTGGCCAGCCTGAAGGAGCGCGCCTGCCTGGACCAGGTCGAGGCCTGGCTCGACGAGGTGCAGGCCGAAGTGGTGATCAACACCACCGGTTTCGCCCTGTCCAGCCCCGAACAACCCAACCTGCGTCCGCTGCGCCGTGATGTACCGGTGCTGCAGGCCATCTGCGCGCAGGACAACCAGTCTGGCTGGGAGCAGAGCGAGCAGGGCCTGGGCGCCCGCGACCTGGCGATGCACATCGCCCTGCCGGAACTGGACGGGCGCATCATCACCCGGCCGGTGAGTTTCAAGGACCTGGCCTGGCGCAGCGAGCGCAGCCAGTCCGATGTAGTCTTCTACCGGGCCCATCCCGAGCGCATGGACTTCGTCGCCGAGCTGGCACGGCGCTGGGTGACCCTGGCGCGCCTGGACAACCAGGAAAAGCGCGTGGCCCTGGTGCTGGCCAACTACCCGACCCGCGACGGGCGCATCGGCAATGGCGTCGGCCTGGACACGCCGGGCGCGGCGCTCAATATCCTCGAGGCCCTGCAAGCGCAGGGTTATCCGGTGGCCGGCCTGCCCGACAGCGGCACCGAGCTCATTCACCAACTGCTCGGCGGGGTCACCAACGACCTCGATCACCTCGACCAGCGCCCCTGCGCCCAGAGCCTGGCCCTGGCCGACTACCAGCGCGCCTTTGCCGCGTTGCCCGAGGCCAACCAACGCGCGGTGCTGGAGCGCTGGGGGCCGCCCGAGCAGGATCCAATGTTCCGCGGTGGACGCATGATGGTCGCCGGCCTGCGCTACGGCCTGACCTTCGTCGGTATACAGCCGGCGCGGGGCTATCAGGTGGATCACAGCGCGGTGTACCACGACCCGGACCTGGTACCGCCCCATGGCTACCTGGCGTTCCACTTCTGGCTGCGCAACGGCTATGCCGCCGACGCAGTGATCCATGTGGGCAAGCATGGCAACCTGGAATGGCTGCCGGGCAAGGGCGTGGGCCTGTCCGCCGAGTGCTGGCCGGATGCCTTGCTCGGCCCGTTGCCCAACATCTACCCGTTCATCGTCAATGACCCGGGGGAGGGCGCCCAGGCCAAGCGCCGCACCCAGGCGGTGATCATCGACCACCTGATGCCGCCGCTGACCCGTGCCGAGACCTATGGCCCGCTGCGCCACCTGGAGCAACTGGCCGACGAATACTACGAGGCGCAGTTACTTGACCCGCGTCGTGCCCGCGAGCTGCAACGGGACATTCTCGAACTGGTCAAGACCCACCATATCGACCGTGAGTTGCAGCTCGAAGGCCAGATGGAAGATGCGGCGGTGTGGTTGCCGCGGCTGGACACCTACCTGTGCGATCTGAAGGAATCGCAGATCCGCGACGGCCTGCACGTGTTCGGCCAATCGCCGCAGGGACGTTTGCGCAGCGATACGCTGCTGGCGTTGCTGCGGGTGGCACGGGGCGATGGCAAGGGCGGCAACGCCAGCCTGATCCGTGTGCTGGCCAAGGCGTTGGCGCTGGGTTTCGACCCGCTGGACTGTGACCTGGGGCAGGCGTGGGACGGGCCGCGCCCGGACCTGCTGGTGCAACTCGACGCCAGCCTCTGGCGAACCTGTGGCGATACCCGCGAGCGCCTGGAGTTGCTGGCGTTGTCACTGATAGAGCAGGCCCTGCTGGGCACTCTCGCGCTATCGGACGGGCTCGAATGGGAGGCGGTGCGCGCGGTGCTGCACACGCTGGTCGAGCAGGTCGCCCCCGACCTCGACGCCTGCGGCGCTGCCGAGATCGATGGCCTGCTGGCGGCCCTGGCCGGTCGTTTCGTCCCGGCCGGGCCCAGTGGCGCGCCCAGCCGCGGCCGGCTGGACGTGCTGCCCACCGGGCGCAACTTCTATACCGTCGATGTGCGCAACCTGCCCACCGCCACGGCCTGGCGCCTGGGGTTCGCCTCGGCCAACCTGATCCTCGAGCGCCACCTGCAGGATCACGGCGACCACCTGCGCCAGCTGGGCCTGTCGGTGTGGGGCACGGCGACCATGCGCACCGGCGGCGACGATATCGCCCAGGCCATGGCGTTGATGGGCGTGCGCCCGGTGTGGGCAACTGGCAGCCAACGGGTCGATGACTTCGAGATCCTGCCGCTGAGCCTGCTCGACCGGCCACGGGTGGACGTGACGCTGCGGGTGTCGGGCTTTTTCCGTGACGCCTTCGGCAACCTGATCCGCCTGTTCGATGCCGCCGTGCAGGCGGTGGCGGCGCTAGACGAGCCGGACGACCTCAACCCCCTGGCCGCGCGGGTGCGCGCCGAGCGCGAAGCGCTGCTCGGGGCCGGCGTCGAGCCCGAGCAGGCGACGCGGCAGGCCGGCTGGCGAGTGTTCGGCGCCAAGCCCGGCGCCTATGGGGCCGGTGTGCAGAACGCCATCGACGGACGCCTGTGGCACAACCGCGACGATCTGGCCGAGGTCTACCTCAACCATGGCGGCTACGCCTATGGCACAGCCGACGAGGGCACGCCGGCCCGCGCCGTGTTCGCCCAGCGCTTGGCGCAGGTGCAGGCGGTGCTGCAGAACCAGGACAACCACGAGCACGACCTGCTCGACTCCAACGATTACTACCAGTTCCAGGGCGGCATGCTGGCAGCCGCCGAAACCCTGGCCGGCACGTCGCGGGCCAGCTACCACGGCGACCACAGCCAGGCCGACCGGCCGCGGGTGCGCACCCTCAAGGAAGAACTCAACCGGGTGATCCGTGCCCGGGCGCTCAACCCCAAGTGGATCGACGGCGCCAAGCGCCATGGCTATAAAGGTGCCTTCGAACTGGCTGCCACGGTCGACAACCTGTTCGCCTTCGATGCCACTACCCACCTGATCGACGACCATCATTACCAGGGCTTGGCCGATGCCTATGTGCTCGACCCGGCCACCCGTGATTTCATGCGCGAGCACAACCCCGAAGCCCTGCGCGACCTTACCGAACGCCTGCTGGAAGCCCAGCAGCGCGGGTTGTGGCAGGAACCGGGCGACTATCGTGAAAGCCTCGAGCAGCAGTTGCTCGCCGGCGAGGAAGACAGCTGAACATGAGTGAACCCTTACAATTCCCCCTGGCCGCCGTGGTCGGCGCCGACGACCTCAAGCTGGCCCTGTGCCTGACGGCGATCGATCCGAAGATCGGCGGCGTGCTGATCGAAGGGCCGCGGGGCATGGCCAAGAGCACCCTGGCCCGGGGCTTGGCCGACCTGCTGGGCGACGGCCCGTTCGTGACCCTGCCGTTGGGTGCGACCGAGGAGCGCCTGGTCGGCACCCTCGACCTGGATGCCGCCCTGGGCCAGGGCCAGGCGCGGTTTTCGCCGGGCGTCCTGGCCCATGCCGATGGTGGGGTGTTGTACGTCGATGAAGTCAACCTGTTGCCCGACCCCTTGGTGGACCTGCTGCTGGACGTGGCCGCCAGCGGCACCAACCGCATCGAGCGCGATGGCATTTCCCACCGGCACGCCGCTCGTTTCGTGCTGATCGGCACCATGAACCCGGAGGAGGGCGAGCTGCGCCCGCAGTTGCTCGACCGTTTTGGCCTAAACGTGGCCTTGGAGGGTTTGCCGGCGCCGGAGGCGCGTCAGCAGATCATTCGTCGCCGGCTGGCTTTCGACAGCGATCCACAGGCGTTCTGCGATCAGTGGGCCGAACAGCAGGCGGCGTTGCGCGAGCGCTGCCGCTCGGCCCGTGAGCGCCTGGCATCGATCGCCCTGGACGACCAGGCCCTGGCCTGGATCACCGAGCGCTGCTTCGCCGCCGGGGTGGACGGCTTGCGTGCAGACCTGGTCTGGCTGCGCGCGGCGCGGGCCCATGCCGCCTGGCGGGGTAATTCGGTGATCGAGGAGGCGGATGTGCAGGCGGTTGCCGAGTTTGCCTTGCGCCATCGGCGCCGCACCGAGGCACTGCCACCCCAGGCCACTTCGGCAGGCGGGCAGGCGAGTGCGCAGGAGGCGCCTGGCGGTCAGGGCGATTGGGGAGCATTGCCTGCGCAGCCAGTGGCCACAGGTGCTCGGCGCGAGGTGCCGAACTGGGCAAAAAAGCCCTGAGCATCCGCTCGCGCCATGATCGGGTGGCGGATGCCAGGCCTCGCGTCGGTCATTTGACGGGGACTTCCCGGGGCCGCCCGCGCACCAGCGATAGTGGGCGTATCGCCTGGTTGGCGACCTTGCTCAAAGGGCGGCCACGCCAGCGCCGCGACCTGTGCTGGCAACAGCGCCAGGCCCAGGCGCCGGAACTGTGGTTGGTGATCGTCGATGCGTCGGCGTCGACCCGACGCAACCAGGCGCTGGCCCAGGCCAAGGGACTGCTGGCCGGGTTGTTCGATGAGGCCTATCGGCAACGTGCGCGTCTGGCCTTGCTCACGGCCAGCGGCAACCGGCCGCAGTGGCAGCGCCATGGCCTGAAAGCCTCGGCGGCGTTGCAGCCCTGGTTGCAAGCGCTGGGGGCGGGCGGCGGTACACCGTTGCCGGCGGCGCTGGAAGAGGCGCGTCAGTGGTTATTGGCCCGGGGCAAGCGCTTGCCCTATGAGGTACAGCGCTGCCTGGTGTTGACCGATGGCCGTCTGCAACAGGGCCCGGCGTTACAGCCGCTTCCTTGCGTGACGTTGCTGGTGGATATGGAAACAGCGGCAGTGCGCGTGGGCCGGGCACGCCAACTTGCCGAACAACTGCAGGCCGACTATCGGCATATCGAGCAGTTCGCGGTGATCAAGTAAACATGTAACTGCGACAGGATGTCGCAATTAAAAAGCTTCCCCGACAGTGGGGAAACTTGCACAAGTGCGTGGCAATCACGCACTTGTGGCCCAGTGCTCTTTTACTTCGGCATCGACCAGGGTTGCAGGTCGTAACCCTTGCCGGACAGTTCGGCGCGCACTTCCTCGATCAGGCTGGCCCATTGCGCGGGGTCGGAATAGACGCGCGAGGACACTTGCTTGCTGCCGATACGGGTGCTGGTCCGGTCGATCACTGCCAGGCTCAGCTCACCAGTACCGTTGGGTGCATCCCAGGCTACGCACTGGAAGGGTTCGAAGGCGTGGTCGGCGATCAGCAGTGCTTCGTTGACACGGAGCGGGGCGTTCATGGTTCGGTCTCTCTCATGGTCCCAAACAGCGAAATAAGGTGCCGCGGTGTTACTCCATAAAAGTGTACAGCGCGGGGTTATTCGTACTGATGCTCCAGATCAGGGTTGAAGTCACATGGCCGTTGAAATTTTTTATATCGGCGATGTTTTCCTGACTGCCCATCGCGCCTAAGACGGTAATTGAGTCGGAAAATTCCCAGCGCGGCATGCGGCTTTCTTACCGGGCTGACCAACGGTAGTGGGGAGCGTCAACTTCATTGCTACTGTTAATTCGGGCGTCGCAACTGTCTGTTTACAGTTAAAAAACCATAATCTGGCGCCAAGGAAAGGTCATGCTCGATACCGCATCCCTCCGCCGCTTGCTGATCGTCGACCCCTGCGACGATTGCCACCGCCTTTTGCCGGGACTGCGCAGCGTTGGCTGGGATGTACGAAGTTGCACACTCGAGGCGGCCATGGAGCAGCCCTGCGATGTCGGCCTGGTGCGCCTGCAGGCCTCGCACCTGCTGCATCCCGAGGCGGTCAAGGACCTGATCAAGCGCAGCAATACAGAATGGATCGCCGTGCTCAGCGCCGAAGAGTTGCGCCTGCAGAATGTCGGTGATTTTGTCTGCGAGTGGTTTTTCGACTTCCACACCTTGCCGTTCGACGTCTCGCGGGTGCAGGTCACCCTGGGTCGCGCCTTCGGCATGGCGCGGTTGCGTGGCAAGGGCCCGGTGCGGGTGGACGAGCCCGAACACGAACTGCTGGGCGAGAGCCGGCCGATCCGTGAGCTGCGCAAGTTGCTGGGCAAGCTGGCACCGACCGAGTCGCCGGTGCTGATCCGTGGCGAAAGCGGCACGGGCAAGGAGCTGGTGGCGCGTACACTGCACCGGCAATCGCAACGGCGCGACAAACCCTTCATCGCCATCAACTGCGGTGCCATCCCCGAGCACCTGATCCAGTCCGAGCTGTTCGGCCACGAAAAAGGCGCGTTCACCGGGGCGCACCAGCGCAAGGTGGGGCGTATCGAGGCGGCCAATGGCGGCACCCTGTTCCTCGACGAGATCGGTGACCTGCCGTTGGAGTTGCAGGCCAACCTGCTGCGTTTTCTCCAGGAGAAGCACATCGAGCGGGTAGGGGGTAATCAGCCGATCGCCGTGGACGTCAGGGTTTTGGCGGCGACCCATGTGGACCTGGAGAAGGCCATCGCGCTGGCGCGCTTTCGCGAGGACCTGTACTACCGGCTCAATGTCCTGCAGGTGGTGACCGCGCCGCTACGTGACCGGCATGGCGACCTGTCGATGCTGGCCAGTCATTTCTCCCAGTTCTACAGCGCCGAGACCGGCCGGCGCCCGCGTTCGTTCAGCGACGGCGCCCTGGCGGCCATGGGGCGCCACGATTGGCCGGGCAATGTCCGCGAGCTGGCCAACCGGGTGCGGCGCGGCCTGGTATTGGCCGAGGGCCGCCAGATCGAAGCGCAGGACCTGGGCCTGCAGGAGCTGCAGGAGCAGGACCAGCCATTGGGCACTCTGGAGGACTACAAGCACCGGGCCGAGCGCCAGGCGCTGTGCGATGTGCTGAACCGGCACAGCGACAACCTGAGCATCGCGGCCAAGGTGCTGGGCGTTTCCAGACCGACATTCTATCGTTTGTTGCACAAGCATCAGATTCGCTGACGCCAGGGGCTGCTTTGCAGCCCTCTTCGCGGCACAAGGCCGCTCCTACAGGGGGCGCGGTCCTCTGTAGGAGCGGCCTTGTGCCGCGAAAGGGTCGCAAAGCGACCCCGGCAATCTTTAATTGATGCGGTCATACCCCAACAAATGCAAAACTCTTGAAGGGATGACCGTTACAACCAAACTTCAACTCGACTGCGCAAGATGCCCATCCGCCAGTTCCTCCACCGTCTCCGGCTCATCCGGCAGCGCGGTAATCACGCTGAAATCGCTCACTTCCACCTCGCCGCCGCCATACCCCAGCAGATGGAAGGAAAATGCCTTGCGCACGGTGGGGTTGTCGAAGTCGAACTCCATTTCCAACGGCTCGTCGGCCGTCACCCGCATCTCTTCGGGCAACCCGAGCTGTACGTCCTGCTCCAGCTCCTTGGCCTTGAGGCGGATGTACGCCGCATGCCGGGGATCCAGCGCCCGCACCTTCAGACGCACACGGGTGCGCGACCCTTCGGGCATTTCCAGGTACTGCGCGCCGATCAGGTTGTCCGCCCAGTCATCCTTGATGCGTTCCGCCAGGGCGATGGGTGAGGGGCCACCGAACTGGTAGCGCAGGTTGAGCGGGGTCTGCAGCAGCGACTGGTCGAGGCTGGCGGCCAGCAGATTGAGCTGCGGACCGAGGCTGTCGTCGCCACGACCGAGGAATTTGGCCTGCTCGGCAATGAACCCACTGCTGGCATAGCGTCGGCAGCGTTGCTGGAAGTCGCATTCGCTGAGGGTGCCCTGGCCGTCGTGGTAGCGCAGCATGCCATTGGTGTAGGAGATCATCTCGCGGCCGCTGTCGTAATCGCGGTACAGCGAGCGTCCGCCCAGGGCCGCCGGGATCGGCAGGGCGAAGTAGTCGAGCAGGGAGGTGCTCAGGTCGATGTGGCCGTAGGTGCCCTGCTTGAGCCTGGGCAGATGGGCCTGCTCCGGCGCCAGTGTGAGGTTGAAGCCCCAGGCCGAGGCCAGGCGCACGCCGTCGATGCCATGGGATTCGTCCGAAGTGACGATCACCAGGGTGTCCTCCAGCACGCCCTGTTTCTCGAGGTTGTCGAGGAAGCCGCCCAGGGCATCATCAAGGTAGGCAACCGCGGCCTGCTTGGGCGTGTCGAAGCGTTGCAGATAGGCGTCGGGCGCCGAATAGGGCTGGTGGGTGCCGACCGTGAGCAGGGTGAGCATCCACGGCTGGGGGCGCTTGCGCAGCTCGCCGACGTAGTCGAGCGCACCTTCGAAGAAAGCGCGGTCATCCTTGCCCCAGGGGAATTCCAGGTAGTTGTCGTTGGCGAACCACTCCAGGCCGTGCACCGCGTCGAAGCCGATGTGCGGCATGATCCGGTCCTTGGCCATGAAGCGCAGCCCGGCGCCCTGCAGGTAATGGGTGGCGAAACCGGCTTCGCGCAACTGGGCCGGCAGGCACGCCTGGTTGCGTTGCTGCTGGGTCAGCAGCTCGACGCCCTTGGGCGTGCCGTTGGCCAGCTTGTCGTAGTCGCCGCAGAGCATCGCGTAGAGACCGCGAATGGTCTGGTGGGTGTGCAACACATAGTCAGGGGTGTTCATGCCGCGCTCGGCCCACTGGCTGAGCCGCGGCATCAGGTCCTGCTCGAAGCGGCTGCCCAGTGCTTCGCGGTTGGGGCGCAGGTAGGCACCGGGGATGCCCTCGACGGTGATGATCAGCAGGTTGCGCGCTTTGCCTGGGGCGTCGAGCAGCTTGGCGCCATTGAGGTCGGATTGGGTCAGGCCGGCGCTGGACAGCGCCGTGACCGCCGGCACATGGCCCATGCCACGCAGGGCCTGATGCTGTAACTTGCCCACTGCTGCCGACAGCGCCTGGTGGGTGAGGCCGTACTGTCGCCACTGGTCGGCGTCCGAGGGCGCCAGTTGCTGGCCGCCCCAGTGCAGGCCGAACAGCGCCACGGGCACGGCCCAGAGACGCCGTGGCAAGGGTGCGCCGGCAGGCGACCGCCATACGCTCGTCAGCCATATGCCAAGGCCTGCGACCAGCAGGGCGGGCAGCCAGGCATGGGCGAGGGCGCCGGCGGTGGAGTTCTCCATGAACTGCGGGTCGACCAGATAGGCCAGGTCGTCGACCGTGGGCAATCGGCCGACGGCACTGACCAGCTCGGCGGATGCCACCCACAGGCCACCCCAGGCCAACAGCAGCGGCAAGGCCAGCCACCAGGAGCGACGATGGGCGAGCAGCAACAGCAGGCTGCCGATGGCGAGGTCCGATAGGTAGCCGAAGGGGTTGGACCAGCCCAGCAGGGCGCGCGCGGTCAGCGGAATCACCAGCACCAGGATTGCCAGCGTGGCAAGGCGGGCGCGAGGGTGACCGAGCAGGTTGTTCACGAAACTTTCCTTATTGCCATTAAATCGTCACAAAACTGTGCGCGATGATAGCAGGCCGATGCCAGGAAAGTCGGTCGCTACAAAACCGGTAACCAAATCCCGGGCCCTGGATCGGGCCCGGCTGGAGGGTCAGAAGTAGTACGGGAATTTCAGGCTGAACGAGAAGTCCGGCGAGTCCTCGGTAAGGCCGATGGACAGGTTGGGGACGATGGTCAGGTTGTCGGTGGCGGCGAAGGTCAGGCCGATGTTGAAGTTGGCGGCGTTGTAGTCGCTGTTGGTGATCGACTGCCAGTCGCCGCCGTCCGGCTTGATCTTGCTCTTGCTGGCGAACTGGTCGGTGACCGAGAACGACATGCTCATGCGTTCGTTGAGGGCAAAGGCGATACCGCCGCCGATCTGCCAGGAGTCGCCCAGTTTCACATCACCCTTGACCTTGCTGTTGACCTGGGGGCTGATGTCGCTGAACGAATCCTGCATGTTGTAGGTGTAGGACAGGCTGGCGAACAGCACGGCGGGGTCGAAGGTCTTGACCAGCGAGATGCCCGGCGTGATCGCCCAGACACCGTTGCCGGTCGGCAGGCTCTCGGGCACCGACAGGTTGTTGTTGGTCGGGTCCTCGACCAGCTTGATGCCATAGGGGTCCTTGCCGGTAGGCGCCTTGACCCGCAGGGTGAGCACCGCGTCGGGCCAGTTCTCCGATTCGTCGAGGAACTTGTAGGCCACGCCGACGTTGACGTCGCCGATGGTCGGATCGCGGGTGACCGACGCATCGGAGGTGACCGGTCCGGCACCACCGGCGCCACCGGAGGAATAGGTCGATTCGCGATAAACGATGGGTACGTTTATATCGAACTGCCAGCGTTGATCCATGTTGTAGCGGGCGGTCAGGTCCAGGGTCCAGTTGTCCGCCTTGATCCGGTCGAGGTTGATGTTGCCGAGGAAGATCGAGTCGAGGGCGAGGAAGCCGTTGAGCGTCAGGGCGCGGGTATCGTAGTGCGTGTAGGTGATGCCGGTCTCGACGCTGAACTTGCCGCCGCCGAAGAAGCCGCTGGCCTCGTCATACAGGTTGGAAACGCTTTGCGCGGGCTCCGAATCGTCCTTGAGCGACTGGCCGTAGGAGCTGCCAGTGCTGCCCGGGGCGCCGGATGCCACGGTCTGCGCGCCTTTGGCCGGTGTCGAGGGGGACTTGGTCAGGCGCTTGGGCGGTGGGGCTGCCGGGGTTTCCTCGACCTGGCGCACGCGCTGCTCAAGCACCATCAGGGCATTCTGCTGGGCTTCGTAGCGTTGTTTCAGTTCGCGCAATTCCTGCTTCAGTGCCTCGACCTGAGGGTCCGGAGCCGCATACAGCATTGTCGCAGGGGCCAATGTACTCAAGCAGACTACAGCTCTGAACGTCAACGATCGTTGCATGGGTTAGCCGTCCCTTCTGACTACATACGATGAGACTGAGCGTAGATCAGTATCCGAGGGCGCGAAGACCTTTGAGCTGGTCAAGATTGCCGTTCAGCGCGGCGGCGGGTACGTTGTCGCGCAGCACGACGTTGAGCGAGGTCAGGTTGCTTACCTGGTTGCCGCTGCCGAGCAGGGTGGCGTTCTGCATCAGCCCGCCCTGGGCGATCTGCTGCAGGGTACTGCCCTGGTTGTTGCTCGCCACGACGTTCATTTGCACGCCGGTACCGCTCGCGGAGACGCTCAGGGACCCTGCGGCGTTGCTGCCGACCAATGTCGAGCCCGCAGCCAGCACCTGGCCTTGCTGCGGCGCCTCAGGGGCCTGGTTGGCCTTGGTAACGTTGATGTCGACGTTGTTGTTGGCCAGGTTGTTGTCACCGGCCGCGCGCACCACCTGGGTGACGCCGACGGTGGTGTCCAGGCCGCCGCCACCGGTGACGCTGCCGGTGCCCCTGGCGCTGGACGAACCGCTGCCTTTCTCGTCGATCATGGACACATAGAACTGTGGCTTGATGGTCGACTGCTGCACCTGCATCGAGGTCTTGGCGCCGATGACATCGCCATTGGCGTTCTGCCAGGTGCTGCTCATGACCACGCCGAAGCTGATGATGCGCCCCGGCAGTACATAGCGTCCGCGCAGATTGGCCAACTCCTGATCCTTCAGTTCAATGGGTTTGAACGTCTCTGCCTGGATGGGCAGGGCGGTGGCCAGGCAGATCAGGGTGAGCCAGGCTGGAGTCTTCATGGGATGCTCCCGACGCGTCGCGCTCGATTATCGTTAGAAGAAGTCGCTGCGGATGAAGCCGAAGTCCATCAGTTCGGCATCCTTGACCGGAGTGAAGTTATTGATGCGATCTTTTGCGCTCAACGGCAGGGGCGGGTCGAGCAAGGCATTGGTCTTGTCGTAGCCCTGGCCGATCACGGCGAAGATGATGCCGTTCCAGCCCTTGAGGAAGTCTTCGACCTTGTAGCGTTTGTGGCCGAGTACCGGGTCACCGATGTAGACCCAGCCCTTGTCGACCCGTTGCAGGACCACGAAGTGCTTGTAGCCACGGATGTCCATCAGCACCACCACGGGGATGCGCACGCTGGTCAAGGTGTCAGCGGCGACCCGGTAGCCGCGGGCACGCATGCCGAGGCTTTCCACGTAGCGTTTCATGTCGAGCATCGAGAAACCCTGGACCTTGACCAGTTCCTGGTCGGCGTGGGCCAGCATGCCCTCGATGATCGTGTGTTCGTCCACGTCCAGCCAGTAGGCCTGGCGCAGGATGGTTGCCAGCGCCGCGGCGCCGCAACTGAAATCGGTCTTCTGTTGCACCAGGTCGGCGAACTTGCGTTCGCGGATGCTCTGGATGGGCTTGTAGATCACCGCGCCCCCCGGCAAAACCGAAAGCGGCATCTGCGCCGCTTCGCTGTAACTGGCCATGCACAGCAAAAACGCCAAGGCGATCATACGCATGGTCCTGCCCCCCGATCCTGTTGAGGAAAAGGCCCCCCGAAGGGGGCCTCAAGGTCACAGCTGTCAGAACGAGGTGTTGGAGATGGCCAGCGAGTTGCTCTGTTGGTTGCCCACACCGGCTGCCACGTTGACGCCGAGGTTGCCGCTGCCGCCATTCACCGAGCCACTCAGGGTGGCGGTGTTGGTCACAGCGTTAGCCCAGCCGGTAGGAGTCAGCACCTGGAACGACACGGTGTTGCTCAGGTCGAACGAGCTGGATTCCTCGAAGCTGCTCGAACCGGACTTCGAGGACTCGGAGGCTTTGCTGCCCGATTTTTCATACGAAGAGTCGTAGGCTTTCTCGAACGAAGAGTCGTAGGACTTCTCGAACGAGGAGCTGGAAGACTTCTCGCGCGATTTGTCATACGAGGCGTCGAGCGAGGCGGTCAGCGACGCATCGAACGAGTCGGTGCGGCTGCGCTCGTGGCGGCCGTAGTCGGTGGAGTGGGTCACGCTGCCGTTTGCGGCGGCATCCAGCGAGGCGGTCAGAGAACCACTTGCCGAGGAGGCCGACTCGTGGCTACGCGAACCGCTGGCGTCGGAGCTCTTCGAGCCACTGGCGTTCCAGCTCTTGGCGCCGGCTGCTTCCCAGCTCGACGAGGAGCTGCGGTCCTTGCTGTAGCTGGAGTCCCTGTTGTACGAGGCGCTGCCGCTGGTGCTGGTGGTCAGGGTGATGGTGTCGACGCGGTACTCGCGGTCACCGTTGTTGTTCACCACCAGGCCAGGACCATTCTGGTCGGCGGAGGCGGTGGCCGTGGCGTTACCCAGCGGCGCATTGGAGTTGGCAATGGCCATGGTGTTTTTCTGTTGGTTCAGGTCGCCACCGGCAATGTTGATGCCCATGTTGCCGCTGCCGTTGTTGCCCGAGCCGCTCATGATGCCGGAATTGGTGGTGCCGTAGTTGGTGACCTTGTTGTTGTTGCTGTACTGGCGCACGTCGGCGGTGGCCGATGCCGAGCCGAACACGAAGGTGTTGTCCAGGCTCGAGTCGGCGCCGGCATTGGCGATGGCGGCGGCGTTGTCCTGCTGGTTGCCGGCGCCGGCTGCCACGTTGACACCGACGTTGCCGCTGGTGCCGGAGGCCGAGCTGCTCATCTCGGCTTCGTTGACGGTGCCTTCGTTGCGGATGCGGTTATTGGTGCTGCTTTGCTTGTCCCAGGCATTGGCGGTTGCATACACCGGGATCTTGGTAGGAGGAGGGGTGTGATGACCGTTGTTGTGGCCGTGGCCATTGTTGTGTCCATGGCCACGCGGATCATTCTGCCCAGCTTGTACAGCCACAGCCATGATCGCAGCAATTGCGAAAACCAGAGGCTTGAGTGCCATCGAGGGTTTCATGGTGGTTCTCCGTACTTTATTTTAGGTTAAGTGTTGTTGTTACCTGATTGGGTCAATCTGCGACCCGGATGCTCAGGGTGTTGGCCGTTCGGTTTCCCACCCCGGCACTCTGATTCAACTGCACCACGCCACGGCTACCGGTAAATGCCTGGTCGCTGGTGCTGACCTGGCGGTGGCCGGGTGTCTGGGCAGTTGGATCCGAGCTGTTGACCAGCGCCACGTTCTGTTGCAGAAGGACGCTGTCGTCGATGCTTTGCGGTTGGGCACTGACGCTGATGCGCAGTGCGTTGGCTTGCTGGTTGCTGGCGCCGGCACTCTGGTTGACACCGAGGATGCCGTTGCCGTGACTGAAGGCCGTGCCCTGGATGCTGGACTGCGCGTCCATCGAAGGATCGACCTGGGTGCGCAGGCGCTGGCGGATCTGCGTGCTGGCGTTGGCGTCGTGGCCGATGGCGATGGCCCGGGCGTTGACCTGTTGCTGTTGGTCGCCGGCCGCCTGGTTGACGCCAAGGTTGCCTTGGTATTGCGCGCCGGAGCTGTCGATGGTGGCGTTGTTGATCACGGGGGATTGGGCGAAGGCCGAAGCACTGCACAGCGTGGCCAGGATCAGCAGCGAATGCCTCATGTCATTGGCCTCCGCCGAGCACTTTCAACGCGCCCAGGCCTTGCTGGACGTTGGAGTTGACCATGTTGGCGATGCCGTTGCCGCCCGAGCCCGAACCACGTCCGCCGGCGATGTTGGGCAACTGGGTCTGGTTGCCGATGTTGGCGCCGATGGTGTTGGTCTGCTGGGTGATCAGCGAGTTGATCCCGGCGCCGCTGGTGATGCCGGCGAAGTCGCCATCGCTCAGCTCGCTGGTCTGCTTGAGGATGTGCGCGGAGGGATTGGTGTTGACGGTGACCGGGTTGGGGTCGGGCATTACCGGAGCGCGTATAGCGCTGCGGGTCTGCACTTCGCGGGTGATCACGACGATGCCGTTGTCTGCCTGGGCGGGCAGGCTGAAGCTGGATCCCAAAGCGCAACCAAGCAGCAGGAGGTGACAGATCTTGCCTTTTTCTGGTTTCCCCACGATGGCAATTCCTTCTTCGGCGTCTGGGCCTGGGGCCGCGTTGCCAGAAGGAGAGCAGAAGCTGTGCCGGTTTTTGTTATTGCTTGAGAATCAGGATCTTGGGTGGGAAGCACTGTTGCGTCAGAGAATTGTTGTATCAGTGCTGAGACAGGCCCCCGGTGAGTTGAGGGTCAAACCCTGCAATACCGGGCTTCGAGGGGAGGTCGGCGCAGGTGTATCACCGCTGTGACATTGCCCCCGAAACTGCGGGATTACGCGCAAATCCGGGGGCTATGGCCAGTCGGTGTGTATCAGTGATTTAACATTCAGTGGGGAAAATCGGGGCTTTTCCGTCAAGCAAGCGTTGCACCGCCTTCAGTACCTTGGCGCTGCGTTGTGGCCAGTCACCGTCGATGATCTGCAGATTCTGTCGATGACGCTGCAACCAGGCCAGGCTGTCGTCGAAGAACGCCTGGCGTTCCTCCAGCCGGGGCTGGCAGCGTTGTCCGTCACCGACCCATTCGACGCCCTCGGGACGCAGCAGCAGGTGCAGGTCGTAATGGCGCGCCTTCAGCGCTTCTTCGATCCAGGCAGGGCAGTCGTTGAACAGTGCGCGGCTCCAGAGGATGTTGCTGAGCAGGTGGGTATCGAGGATCAGCAGCTCCGGCGCCTGCGTTCGGCCATGATCTTCCCAGTCCAGTTGGCCACGGGCGATGGTGGGAATGTCGGCGTAGCAGGTATCGCGCTGTTCGCATTCCATGAAGTGGCGGACATATTCACCGACCAGCACGCCGCCGAAATGCGCCTGGATCTCGCCGCTCAGCCAGCTCTTGCCGCTGGACTCCGGGCCGCACAGCACCAGGACCTTCATGCCGCCGCCAGCGCCGGATCGCGGCGCCACTCCAGCCAGCCGCGCACGGCGATCAGGGTGAACAGGGCGTAGAGCGCGGCGGTGAGGTACAGGCCCTTGTACAGGAACAGGCCGACGAAGATCACGTCCACCACTACCCACAACGCCCAGCACTGCAGGCGCTTCTGTGCCATCCACAGCTGCGCCACCAGGCTGAAGCCGGTGAGGGCGGCATCCAGCCAGGGCTGGGCGGCGTCGGTCCAGTGCGCCATGCCCGCGCCCAGCAGCAAGCTGGCCAGCAGGCCGGCCGCCAGGCCCTTGAGCATCGGCGCAGGGGCCAGGCGGGTGATCTGGCGGGCGTCCTCGGTACGGTCAGGTCGGGTCCACTGCCACCAGCCGTACAGTTGCAGCACCGCGTAGACCAGTTGCAGGAGCATGTCCGAGTACAGCTTCACCTCGTAGAAGATCCAGCTGTACAGCACCACCATCACCAGGCCGATCGGCCAGCACCAGGGGTTCTGCTTGACGGTGAGCCAGACGGCGATGACGCCGAGCGCGGCGGCGAAGAGTTCGAGGCCGGACATCGGCGATCCTTGGGCGGGGAAAGGGCGGGATGCTAACCGCTTCGAGCGGCACGCTTCAAGCTGCGGGCGGAATCGGATCGGCCCGCAGCTTTCCGGCGCTAGACCCTGAACTGGCGCAGCAGTTGCTCCAGCTCCTCGCTCAGCCGCGCCAGGGCCGCCCCGGCGTCGCTGGACTGACGCGCGGCCTCGGCGGTCTGTTGCGACAGGTCGGCGGTTTCGGTGACGTTGCGGTTGATCTCCTCGACCACATGGGACTGCTGCAGGGTGGCACTGGCGATCGAGGCGTTGAGCGCGCCCAGGTTGCCCAGTGCCTGGCTGATGGCATCCAGGCTGCTGCCGGCCTCGCGGGCCTGCTCGACGGTCTGGCGCGAGGCTTCGCTGCTGGTGTCGATGGCCCGTACCGCGGCCTCGGACTGGCCCTGCAGGTGTTCGATCATGGTCTGGATCTCGGCGGTCGACTGGGCGGTGCGCTGGGCCAGCAGGCGCACTTCATCGGCGACCACGGCGAAACCACGGCCCTGCTCGCCGGCGCGGGCGGCCTCGATGGCGGCGTTGAGGGCGAGCAGGTTGGTCTGCTCGGCGATCGAGCGGATCACCTCGAGCACACCGCCGATCTTGGTGCTGTGGCTGGCCAGCTCACGGATCACCTGCACCGCCTGCTCGATGGTCGCCGAGAGCCGGTCGATCTGCTGCAGGCTGCCGTGGATCGCCTGCTGGCCATGGCCGACCTGGGTCTGAGCGTTGCGCATCTCGCTGGAGGCCTGCTCGGCGTGCTTGGCCACATCGTGCACGGCGTAGGAAACCTCGTTGATCGCGGTGGCCACCTGGTCCATCTGCAGCGATTGCTGGGTACTGCGGGCCTGGGCTGCACCCGCGTTGTCGCCGACATGGCCGGCCGACTCGGCCAGGTGATGGGCAGCGCCCTGCAACTGGCCGACCACGCCCTGCAGCTTGCCGTTGAAACGGTTGAAGTATTCGCCCAGAAGGGTGATTTCATCGCGGCCATGGGTATCCAGGCGCCGGGTCAGGTCGCTTTCGCCACTGGCGATGGTGCCCATGGCTTGTACCGCCTCTTGCAGCGGGCGGGCGATGCTGCGGGCGATCAGCATCACCAGCAGGGCCATCAGCATGGCAATGCCCAGGCCGACCAGCGAGGCGTCGCGCAGTTGGCGGGCGAACTCGGCCTGCACGTCGTCGACGTAAACGCCCGAGCCGATGATCCAGCCCCAGGGTTTGAACAGCTGGATGTAGGAGGTTTTCTCCACCGGTTCGCTGGCGCCGGGCTTGGGCCAGCGATAGTCGACCGGCCCCGCGCCCTGGCTGCGGGCCAGGGCGACCATCTCGTTGAACACGGCAAAGCCATCCGGGTCGCGGATGGCCGAGAGGTCCTGGCCATCGAGCTTGGGGTTGGCCGGGTGCATGACCATCTTTGGTTGCAGGTCATTGATCCAGAAATAGTCGTTCTGGTCGTAGCGCAGCCCGCGCACCACTTGCAGGGCTTGCTGTTGCGCGGCCTCGCGGGTGAGCGTGCCGGCGGCCTCCAGGCCCTGGTAATACGTCAGGATGCCGGCGGCGGTCTGCACCACGTGGCGGGTCTTTTCGGCCTTGGCCTGGTACAGGTCGCCGTGGAGCTGGCGCAGCATCAGCAGGCCCAGCACCAGCAGCATGGCCACGGCGACCAGCAGGATCAGCCACAGGCGGCGGCTGATCGACATCGACCTCAGGGTCTTCATGATGCGTTACTCCAGTCTTTGTTCTTTTTATCCAGGGCATCCAAGCATGCTTTGCCGCCGGTCCCCACTCGACCAACGGCTAATGAGTCTTTCTTGACATCCTGTGTAGCAGGTAACGCAAGCCTTGAAACACAGGCTCTGCTAGGATTTCGGCCGCGCCAGATGAAACCTTTAGGCTGCTGGGCTTTTCAGCTGGCCTTGGGGGCCACTGTCGCTGTAAAAAGCACGCGCCGCGTGCGGCATCATTGAGTCAATCAAAACAAGCGGCCTGCCACGCGCAGCGTCGCACTTGGGGGAAAGATGGATTTTTGGAGTGCCTTGCAGGCAATCATCTTGGGCGTGGTCGAGGGGCTGACGGAGTTCCTGCCCATTTCGAGCACCGGGCACCAGATCATCGTCGCCGACCTGATCAACTTCGGCGGCGAACGCGCCATGGCGTTCAACATCATCATCCAGCTGGGCGCAATACTGGCGGTGGTGTGGGAGTTTCGACGCAAGATCTTCGACGTCGTGCTGGGCCTGCCCACGCAGGTACCGGCGCGACGCTTTACCGCCAACCTGCTGATCGCCTTCTTCCCGGCGGTGATCCTGGGCGTGCTGTTCGCCGACCTGATCCACGAGTATCTGTTCAACCCCATTACCGTGGCCGCCGCACTGGTGGTGGGCGGGGTGATCATGCTGTGGGCCGAGCGTCGCCAGCATCGGGTGGAAGTCGATCATGTCGATGACATGCGCTGGAGCCATGCGCTGAAGATCGGTTTCGTCCAGTGCCTGGCGATGATTCCGGGGACTTCGCGATCGGGTTCGACCATTATTGGCGGCCTGCTGTTCGGCCTGTCGCGCAAGGCGGCCACCGAGTTCTCGTTCTTCCTGGCCATGCCGACCATGGTCGGCGCGGCGGTGTATTCGGGGTACAAGTACCGTGAGCTGTTCCAGCCGGGCGACCTGCCGGTGTTCGCCCTCGGTTTCGTGGTGTCGTTCATCTTCGCGATGATCGCCGTGCGTGGGTTGCTCAAGTTCATTGCCAATCACAGCTATGCGGTGTTTGCCTGGTACCGGATTGCCTTTGGCCTGCTGATCCTGGCGACCTGGGAGTTCGGTTGGGTCGACTGGTCGACGGCGCACGGTTGACATGGCCCGTATGCGGCATGCGTCTCGGGGCGAAGAGGGCGTGCGCCATGCACGCCTGAAATGGCTGGTACTGGTGTTGCTTTGCCTGTTGCCCGTGGTGGGTGGCCTGAGAATGGGGCTGGGTGATGGGACCTGGCTGCCGCTGGCGATGTATCCGCTAGTGAGCCTGGTCAGCCTGATGTTGTACTGGCAGGACAAGCAGCAGGCGCGGAGCCAGGCTTGGCGCACGCCGGAGAAGGTGCTGCATGCCAGCGAGCTGCTGGGGGGATGGCCGGGGGCGTTGCTGGCGCAGCAGGTGTTTCGGCACAAGACGCGCAAGGTTGCCTACCAGGTGGTGTTCTGGGGGATTGTTTTTGTGCATCAGGTGTTTTGGGTTGATTATCTGTTCTTGGCGGGGCGTTGGGGGTTTGTGATCTGAGGGTTGTTGTTGTTGTTGTTGTTGTTGTTGTTGTTGGGTGGTTTAGTAAGTTGTAGGCGCATTCATTTGCGATGTCGACGCTTATTCACCTTTCGGCCCTTACGGTGGGTTACTTTGGTCTTAACTCGCCGTCCGCGGCCAAAGTAACCAAAGCCGTTGCGCTCCATTCATCCGGCCCTACGCTCCGGGTTCCCTCACTCCGACCTCCTGAAGTCGCGAAGTTACGGGCGGCGCCTGGACTGGCGCAGCTGTCGCTAGTTGGAACTTAATTGATCTCTCGATCGTATCGCGGGGCAAGCCCGCTCCCACGCAATAGTCGTCGTTATATAGATCTCTGTAGGGGCGGGCTTGTCCCGCGAAAGGTCCGGAACAGTCAATACATAACTAATGGTCAAACAACTAACTTCGCATTTCTTGCCCTTGCTCTTGCTTCTAAACGCGCGGTAGTCCAGGCAACACCAATTGCGACTTCAGGAGGCCGAACGGAGCGAGGGAACCCCGGAGCGAAGCGCAGGGGCCGTATGAATGGAGCCAGCGGTTTTTGCCTACTTTTGCCCAAGAAGAGCAAAAGTAGGTCGCCGTTTGAAGGCGAAAAGGTGACTATGCGTCACCATCGCCAATGAATGCGCATAAAAAAACCAAAACAATCATCCCCGAACCCGAACCCGAACCCGAACCCGAACCCGAACCCGAACCCGAACCCGAACCCGAACCAAATCAACTGGAAGGCTTATCGTCACTCCCAATCCCCTGCTGCCCAACCCGCGACTGACCTGACAAAGGCACGCCCCCCTTGGCAACCTGCTCAGCCTGCTGCCGCTGCAGCGCCCACTGATCACTACGCTCCTTGAGACGATCAGCACCACCTTCCGCAAAAGCCGAACCCGCCGAGATCATTACTAAAAGTGCAAGCACAGACGCTAAGGATTTCTTCACCGGGGAAACCTCCATCAATTGACCTGAAAGCCGACCGCCTGGCAGCCGGATCGAGGCAAGAATGGAGGCCACGGATTTTTCCAGGATTAACACACCCCGTTCAGTTGGCCAGCAGCTGCTCGTGCACCCAGCCCTGAGCCGTGAGCACCATGGGCCGGGTTTCCTCCAGCGGTTTGGCCGAGCTGGCCGCCACCTGCCCAAGCCCGGCGATATCTGCCTGGACCGCCGCATCGCCGGCCCACCCCGGCAGCTCGGTGACCTGATAGCTGTAGGTCACCTCGGACTGCCGCCGCCCATTGTGCTCGACAGGCGCGCTGAACCCCTTGATGGCGGTGACCCGGGCCTTGCCGAAGCACAGCCCGCCGGTACTCGCGCCGTTCGCCTTGGGCCGGGCGTCGGCCTTGTAGTAACGCCGGCCTTCGTCGGTGAGGTCGTAGGCGTAGTAGATATCGGTGCGCGCCGGCTGCCAGAGGCGCTCCGGCACTTCGGTGCGGGCGACTTCCCGCTCGCTGACCACGCCGACCCGAGCCAGGGCGTGCAAGGCCTTGTTGGTGCCCTCCACATCGAAGTCCCGGGTGCGGGTGGGAAAAGCGCTGATCACGAAACAGTGCGGGAACTGGGTGTCGAGATAGGCCTGGGCGGCCTGGCGCAGGTCGGCTTCGCGGGGCTGTTGGCCGTCCGAGCAGCCGACCAGGGTCGCCAGCAGGGCCAGCGGTATGATCTTCCTGTCCATCGTAAGGCTTCCTTGAGTTGCCAATTGCAGGGTTGCGCGCCGGCCGGGCCGGCTGGTGCGGGATTAGAACCCGCGGGCCAGAGCCCCCGCAATCGTGGCAAGACGACATATCCCCGAGGTTGTGCACTGCTTGGCAAAGCCCGCGCGGCGCCACGCCCGGCAAAACGCCGGTGCTCATCCATACTCCTCAGGGCCGCCCCGGTGCCGTCGGGCAGCCGGCAACGGACAGACCTGCAACGAACACAGAGGAGCCACCGATGGCCAAGGGCGAGGGCAAGAAACGCAAGGGAGACGCCACGGAGAAACTCGGGCGCAAGACCTATGAGACGGAACTGCGGCGGCTGCACGTCGAGCTGGTCAAGCTGCAGCAGTGGGTGGTGGAGCAGGGCCTGAAGGTGTGCATCGTCTTCGAGGGGCGCGATGGCGCCGGCAAGGGCGGCACCATCAAGGCCATCACCGAGCGCGTGAGCCCGCGGGTGTTTCGCGTGGTGGCGTTGCCGGCGCCCACCGAGCGCGAAAAGACCCAGATGTACGCCCAGCGTTACCTGATCCACCTGCCGGCGGCGGGCGAGGTGGTGATCTTCGACCGCAGTTGGTACAACCGCGCAGGGGTGGAGCGGGTGATGGGCTTTTGCAGCGACGAGCAGGCCCACAAGTTCCTCACTGTGGTGCCGATGTTCGAGCGGATGATGGTCGAGTCGGGGATCATCCTCATCAAGTACTGGCTCGAAGTCAGTGCCGAGGAGCAGACCCGCCGCCTGCAGGACCGCATCAGCGACGGGCGCAAGCTGTGGAAGCTGTCGCCGATGGACGTCAAGTCCTACACCCGCTGGGACGACTACACCCGCGCCCGCGATGACATGTTCGCCGCCTCCGACTCTTCCTGGGCACCGTGGTACATGGCGCGCTCGGAGGACAAGCGCAAGGCGCGGCTGAACATCATCAGCCACCTGTTGCAGCAGATCCCGTACAAGGACCTCGGCAAGGCGCACAAGGTGGAGCTGCCCAAGCGCGGCAAGATCGGCAAGTACAAGGCGCAGCCGTATCCGTTCAAGATGGTGGCGGAGCGGTTCTGATGCCGCCAGTCACTGCGTCTCGCGGGTATCGATGCTCACCACCACCGACATCCCCGGCCGCAGTTGCCTGGCCTCGGGTTGGTCGCCATCGACGGTGATCCGCACCGGGATGCGCTGGGCGATCTTGACGAAGTTGCCGGTGGCGTTGTCGGCCTGCAACAGCGCGAATTCGGAACCGGTGGCCGGTGAGATCTGCTGCACATGGCCGCGCAGCTTCAGGTGGTTGAGCGCATCGACGGTGAAGGTGGCGGGTTGGCCGATGCGCACGTTGGCCATCTGCGTTTCCTTCAGGTTGGCGATCACCCACAGGGTGTCCGGCACCAGCGCCATCAACTGCGCGCCAGGGTTGACGTAGGCGCCCAGGCGGGTGCCGATCTGCCCCAGCTGGCCGTCGCGCGGCGCCTTGACCCGGGTGTTGTCCAGGTCGATGCGGGCCAGCTCCACGGCGGCCCTGGCATTCTCCACCGAGGCTTGCAGCGCGGCGCGATTGACGATCACCGTCTCGCGGTCCTGGCGGGCGATTTCCAGCGCGGCGCGGGCCTGGGCCAGGCTGGCGACGGCGGCGGCATGGCTGGCGCGGCTCAGGTCCAGTTCGCGGCGTGACACCGAGCCGTCGCTGACCAGCGCCTGGTTGCGTTGCAGGTCGGCCTTGGCCTTGTCGGCCTGGGCGGCGGCGTCGCTGATCGCGGCCTGGCGCTGGGCGATGCCGGCCTCGGCGCTGTTGCGCTGCTGCAGGTTGTTGGCCAGCGCCGCCTCCTGCTGTTTGAGCTGGGCGATGGACTGGGCCAGGCGCTGGGTGTAGATGCGATCGTCCAGGCGCACCAGCAGGTCGCCCTGTTTGACGAACTGGAAATCGTGCACCGGCACCTCGACGATGTAGCCGCCCAGCTGTGGCCCGATGATCGTCACCTGGCCGCGCACCAGGGCGTTCTCGGTGCTCTCGATGGCGCTGCTGAACGGCGGCAGGCGCCAGGCGTACAGCACCAGCAGGATGCCGGCCAGGGCCACGGCGGCGAAGCTCAGCGACGAGAGCAGGCGCACCCGCCGGCTGCGCGCCGGGCTGGTCGGTTCGCTGGGTGGTTGCGCGCCTTCCGGGGTTTCGGCGATGGCGGTGGTGGTGGTCGTTGGCGTCTCTTGGGTCATCGGCTCGAAGCACCGCTGGTGGAGTGGTTGTATCGCAGGTACAGGCTGCGGATGAAGATCCAGATCATGGTCAGGATAGCGATGGCGCCGATCAGCATGAACACATCGTTGTAGGCCAGCACGTTGGCCTCGCGGGTCGCGGCGTTGGCCAGCAGGCGCATGCCGGCCTCGTTGCGCAGCGCCGGGTCGGCGAACACCCCGGCGTAACCGGCGCCACCGCCCTGCACGCGGGCGCTGACCAAGGGTTCCAGGGCGCTCAGGCGGTCCATCAGCTGGCTGGAATGGAATTTTTCGCGCACGGTCTGGAAGGTGCCCAGCAACGCCGAGCCGATCAGCCCGCCGAGGTTGTTGCAGATACCGAACAGCACTGAAAAGCTCACCAGGTTGCGCGGGTTGGCGCGCACATGGCTGATGCCCAGCGCCATCGACGGGCCGACGAAGAAGGTGCTGCCGAAGGCCAGCAGGAACTGGCTGAGGTACATCTGCGCCGGCCGGGTCAGGTTGCTCGAGGTGCTGTCCATGAAGGCGCCGGTGGCCATGGCGGCCAGGGAGATGAACAGCGGCAGCACCAGGTGCTGGGGGTTGATGGTCAGGGCGCTGGTGGTCAGCCCCGTGACCGCGCCCAGCAGCATCACCGCGTACAGCGCGCGCATCTGCTCGTTACCCATGTTCAGCGCCTGGAGAAAACCCACGGCGCCGGTGGACTGCTCGGAGATCACCATGCGGATCAGGATCACGCACAGGGCCAGGCGGATGATCGCGCCGCTGCCCAGCCAGCGGGTCATCAGCAGCGGGTTGCTGCGGTTGTGCTCGATGGCCAGGCCCGAGAGGATCAGGGCGATGGAGGCGGCCAGGGCGACGCCGATCCACGGCGCATCCAGCCACCAGTCGATGCGCCCCAGCGACAGCGCCGCGCAGAGCAGGGCGGTGCCGCTGGCCATCAGGGTGAAGGTGAGGAAATCCAGGGGTTCGAAGGTCTTGAAGCGATCACCGGGGGGCAGTTTGAGCAGCAGTACGCAGCCCAGCGCGGCCAGGGCCAGGCCCAGCTCGAACAGGTACAGCCCGCGCCATTCGGCAATCTGCAGCAGGTCCTCGGAGAACACCCGGGCCAGCGGCACCGCCAGCTGCGAGGCGCCAAGGCCCAGGACCATCGCCTTGAGCCGCCACTGCGCGGGGAAGGCCTGAATCATGTAGTACAGGCCCAGCGAACTCAGCGCAGCGCCGACCATGCCATGGGCGGCGCGCACGGCGATGGCCGAGTTGAGGTCGTTGACGAACAGGTGGGCGAGGGTGACCAGGGCATAGAGCACCAGGAACACCTCGGTGAAGGCGCGCAGCCCGAATTCCTGGCGGAACTTCACCAGCAGCAGGTTCATCGACACGTTGGTCATCACGAAGGCCGCCGGCAGCCAGGCCATTTCGGCGCTGGTGGCACCCAGCGCGCCCTGCAGGAATGGCAGGTTGGCAACCACCAAGGCGTTGCCCAGACCGCCGGTAATGGCCACCAGCAGGCCGACCAGGCCGTAGGCCAGGCGCTTGGCCGGGGCATGCAACGGCGTCGAGGGAGAGCCGGGCAGGCTGGGCTTCTCGTGGGGGAGCCACTGGCGGGGGGCGTACTTGTCCATCGGGTTGTCCGTTACCGCGGGTGATTCGACTCTACGTCAATGGCCGGCTGGATGAAAACCTCGCTCAAACGCCGAGCGACAGGCGCATGGCGCAGCGGTTGCCCAGGCCATGGGCCAGTTCGCCGGCGAGAATGCCCTGCAGCCGTGCATCGAGCTGCGGCGCCGGGATGCGCTCGAAGCCATAGCGGGCGTAGAACGGGGCATTCCAGGGGACATCGTCGAAGGTGGTCAGGGTCAGCCAGGGCAAACCACCCAGGCGCGCGGCCGCCCGCGCCTGGTCCAGGAGTCCACGCCCCAGGCCCTGGCCCTGGGCTTCCTGGCGGACCGACAACTCGTGGATGTGCAAGGCGTCGCCTGTGGTGCTGGCGCAGAGAAAACCCAGCGGCTGGTCCCGGTCATCCACGGCAACCCAGCTGCCGCCCTCGGTGACGAACGCCAGGTGCTCGGCTTCGCCCATCACCTCGCTGTCGGCCAGCCAGGCCAGGTGCGGCAACTGCCGGAAAGCCTGGGCTGCGGAGCGTTCCAAGGCGGGGAGCAGGGGGATGTCGCTGACGAGGGTGGGGCGGATGCGCATGGTGGATCAGAACCTGTAGATGCGGTGGTGCGGCCACGCGTTATCGCGCAGGAAGGTGGAGTTTGCCAGATCGGCGCATGGAGGTGTTGCATTACTATTGTTATAACGTAACATTTGCGCTCTTCCTTCCTTGCAGGGCCCTTACCGTGATCCGCAGAAACCCCTCCGGCCATCTCCCGCAAATCGCCGAATCGGCCTATATCGACCACACCGCCATCATCTGCGGCAAGGTGATCATCCACGACAACGTATTCGTCGGCCCCTATGCGGTGATCCGCGCCGACGAGGTGGATGGCAGCGGCGACATGCAGCCGATCGTCATCGGCGCCAACTCCAATATCCAGGATGGCGTGGTGATCCACTCCAAGTCAGGCGCCGCGGTGCGCATCGGCCAGTACAGCTCGATCGCCCACCGCTCCATCGTCCATGGCCCGTGCGAGGTCGGTGACCGGGTGTTCATCGGCTTCAACAGCGTGCTGTTCAACTGCAAGGTCGGCGACGGCAGCGTGGTGCGCCACAACTCGGTGGTCGACGGCCGCGACCTGCCGCCGCGCTTCTATGTGCCGCCCACCGAGCACATCGGCCCGCACACCGACCTGGAGCGCTACCCGCCGGTCAGCGTGTCGGCTTCGGAGTTCTCCGAGGACGTGGCGCGCACCAACATCGACCTGGTCCAGGGCTATAAGGCCCTGCAGAACGAGTTCTGAACATGGACTCATTGCTCGTGCGTAACGCACGGCTGGTCAATGAAGGGCGCGAGTTCGAAGGCGACCTGCTGGTGCGCCACGGGCGCATCGAGCGGATTGCCGGCAGCCTCGACAATGCCCGTGCGGCGCTGGAGATCGATGCCCGGGGCGCCTGGCTGCTGCCGGGGATGATCGACGACCAGGTGCATTTCCGCGAGCCGGGAGCGCCGCACAAGGGCAGCATCGCCAGCGAGTCGCGGGCGGCGGTGGCCGGGGGCATCACCAGCTACATGGACATGCCCAACACCAACCCGCCAACCCTGACCCTGGAGGCGCTGGCCGACAAGAAGCGGCGGGCGGCGGCGAGTTCGCGGGCCAACTATGGCTTCCACTTCGGCGTGAGCCGCGACAACCTCGACACCATCGCCGCCCTCGACCCGCGCGAAGTGGCCGGGATCAAGGTGTTCATGGGCGCCTCCACCGGCGACATGCTGGTGGACGACCCGCAGGTGCTGGAAAAGCTCTTTGTCTATGCGCCGACCATCGTCCTGGCCCACTGCGAGCACACCCCGAGCATCCTCGAGAACGAGGGCTGGTGGCGGGCCCGCCACGGTGAGTTCATTCCCCCGGCGGCGCACCCGCTGATCCGCGACGCCGATGCCTGCTACCGGTCCTCGAGCCTGGCCGTGGAACTGGCCCGGCGTTTCGGCACGCGCCTGCACGTGCTGCACCTGACCACGGTGCGGGAGCTGGCGCTGTTCACGCCGGGCCCGGTGAGCGGCAAGCACATCACCGCCGAGGTGTGCCTGCACCATCTGCTGTTCGACGACAGCGACTACGCCAGCCTCGGCCACTTGATCAAGTGCAACCCGGCGATCAAGACCGGCACCGACCGTGACGCTTTGCGCAAGGCCCTGGCCCGCGACCGCATCGATGTGATCGGCACCGACCATGCGCCGCACACCCTGGAGGAGAAGCGTCGGGTGTATACCCGCGCGCCGTCCGGCCTGCCGCTGGTGCAGCATGCCTTGCCGGCGGCGCTGGAGCTGGTCAGCGAAGGGGTGTTGAGCATGGCCCAGGTGGTGAACAAGACCAGCCACGCGGTGGCCGAACTGTTCGACATCCGCGAGCGCGGTTTCCTGCGCGAGGGGTATTGGGCGGACTTCGCCATCGTCGAGCGCCTGGCCAGCCCACGGGCGGTGGCGGACGACCCGGTCCTGGCGCATTGCGGCTGGACGCCGTTCCAGCAGCGCGCCTTCCACCATGTGGTGCGCAGCACGGTGGTGTCCGGACAACTGGCCTGGCACCAGGGCCGGGTACGCGATCAATGCCAGGGCTTGCCCTTGATGTTCGATCGCTGAATCCCCCCAGATCGCCCAACCCTTCGGGATGCTCCGTCGCGCACGGAATAGAAGAGGCACACATCACCAACGTGGGAGCGGGCTAGCCCCGCGATCACCGGCAAAGCCGGTGCCATACACCGCATCGCGGGGCAAGCCCGCTCCCACGCTGTTCAAGTCAGCAAGTTACGTTTTGTTCCATGAGGGTGGTCTCGCGCCCCTAGCATTCCGGAGTTACATCCATGACTGAAGAGCAACTGTTGCTACAACCCACCAGCGCCTACATGAACGAGCCTCAGCGCCAGTTCTTCCGCAACCTGCTGCTGACCCAGCGCGGCGAGCTGCAGACGCGCATCGAGCAGGAGTTCCGCGCCCTGCGCGAACAGGAAGTGCACAGCGACCCCGCCGACATCGGCAGCGCCGAGGAGGAACGCCACTGGCAACTGCGCTCGCTGGAGCGGGAAAAGAAGCTGCTGGACAAGATCGACCAGGCGTTGGAGCGCCTGGCCCGGGGCGATTACGGCTGGTGCGAGGAAACCGGCGAGCCGATCGGCCTGCGCCGCCTGCTGCTGCGGCCCACCGCCACCCTGTGCGTCGAGGCCAAGCAGCGCCAGGAGCTGCGCGAGCGGCACGTGCGTGATGGTGCCTTGGACTGATACGTAAAGTCGGCGAGCGACGATCAGGCAAGGAAGCAAGTTTGACGTGGCGTCAATTGAGCATACCGAGCGTGTTTTCAACGCAGCATGATCGTCGCGCAGGCATTTCCCCTAAAAACTTAATGATTATAAGGGTTGTCCGGTGAGTTATATCTGATGGTTTGAACAGTGTAGCCCATATTTTCCAGGTGGCTTTTAACAGGATCTAATCTTTTTAGTTTCGGTTTGTAGTGGCCTGACCAGTTTGAGAGGGATATGGATGTGCCGTTTCTCCATATATATCCGGCAGCCATTACCTGTGTGTTCGTGCCAAGGCGTTCTGCTGCCACAGCAGCAATGCTTGCATGTGTTGGAAAAATGTAGGATTGGTCATAACTGCCGATTACTAATTCGCCAGACATTGTATACGCAAACTTGTGCTCCCAACTTGAATTTTTGGTTGCTCTCACGGCGGCCTCTCCCGTGGCAATAGTGAGCATCCGATCTCCGCTGTTTGTTCGTTTATCAAGGTAGCTGCTAGTCTGTGCCACCTCAGCTTCATAATCATCAGGTTTTAAATCGGCAAGAGGGCCGGGGTTTTTAGTGGCTTGGGATTTGCCAGTTATCCAATTGAAAAATTTTCGTATGGCGGAACGTATGGAGAAATATCCTGATGGATCGATATGGTTTATTGGGTCGGCAAGGCAGTAAGCGTAACTATTCAGTCCTCCTATGTTGAATGGGCTCATCGGGTCTGCATTGATGAAGCGCATTAACGTCGGGCTGTAGATACGGCGGCCGTTGCCGAACGTGTAGTGCTCCGTGACAGGATCAATGAGTGCGCCTGTATAGGCGAGCACAGCAACCGGACCGGACCCTGATTTACAGAGGCCATAGGGCGTATATGTGCATACTGGGCGTTCAGCGGCAATCTGTAAGATAGAGCTTTGTGTGTCGATTGCGAGAAGCGCACAGCGGGTATCTTGCCGGGTCTTTCTGATGCTTGCTGAAGAATATGATTTCATGCTGGCGGCACCATTAAATATGGCAAATTTTAAGTGCTTGCACCATTTTCGTTGAAAATGGGCTCCTGTGTAACTAGCAGAAATGCCAGGAGCCGCATGAACGGTAAGTGGGGTGTCACGATGAGCGGGCAGTTTTTTGCGAACTTTTACAGCGGTTTGGTAGGCAGCCACTTCCTGCTGGCTTGGAACACTAATCGGCGCTCAGGCCCTGTGTCTGCAACTGCCAGCGCACCGAGCTGACGCCTTTTTCCAGGCTCACCCGGCCGACCAGGCGCTCCAGCTGGGTCGGCGCCTGCGGCGTGCCGAGCAGCTCGGCGCGCACTTCCAGGCGTGCGGGGTCGGCCAGGTCCTCGCTGTGCAGCGATTGCAGGCGCAGGCCCGGATCGCTGAGGCTGTGCAGCATCAGGCTGCGTACCTGGATCTCGTCCTCGGCGCGGCAGACGATGCGTACCTCGTAGCGCTGCTCGACCTCGCTGGCCGGCACCACGTCCTGGCGGTCCAGGCGCTGGGCGAGGTCGCGCAGCAGGATGTTGGCGCACAGCACCACCAGGCTGCCCAGGGAGGCCTCCAGCAGCAAGCCGAGGCTGCACAGCACGCCGACCGCGGCGGTGCACCAGAGGGTGGCGGCGGTGTTCAGGCCGCGTACGTTGAAACCGTCGCGCATGATCACGCCACCGCCGAGAAAGCCGATACCCGACACGACATAGGCGGCGATGCGCGAGGCATCGGTGGGCGCCATGCCCGGCACGGCCTGGGTCATCAGCACGAACAGGCAGGCGCCGGTGCTGACCAGGGCGTTGGTGCGCAGGCCCGTCAGGCGCTGGCGCAGTTGACGCTCGGCACCGATCAGGGCGCCGAGCAGCAGGGCCACGCTGACGCGCAGCAGAAAGATTTTCCAATCCATAGCGAACTCCGTTCCGCGGGCGATGGCCCGCACGAGCACCGACCGCAGGCGGCGCGAATGAAAGCGAGGAATGCGCAGGACCACGCGCCATGCCAGGTGGCAGGGCAGGAAAGGAAGGAGGAATGTTCAACCCCGCAGGGCCGAAGGGAACCACCGTCTACCGTGTGCGGCGAGACAGTGGCAGGAACGCTGCCGGACTAGCTCGCCGTGTGGGCCTGTCGCAATCGACTGGGGCTACTGTCCAATGCAGGGGACTCCTGTGTGGGGGATGCTTGAATGCGCGGCGGACCATACGCCTTGACCCGCACAGGGTCAAGGCATGAATCATGACAATTGCGTTACGCCAGGCGCTGGCAGACGTAGGCCTGGGTCCGGTACGGGAAGACGACACGCTCGCGGCCCTTGAGCGCCGGGTGGTTGTCGATCAGGTCTTGCAACCGGGCCATGACCCTGTCCTGCTCGGCCTGGGGCAGAGCGGCGATGAAGCTCACCGAGCGCAGGCGTTCGAGGATCACCGTCTGCGGGCTGCCTTCATGGACGTGGGGCAGGGTGCTCAGTTGCGGCGCGCCGAAGCGGCTTCCCTCGAAGGCGTCGCGCCAGCGACCGGTGTGAAAGCGCGGGGTGTCGCCTTCGTAGGGAGTGATGATCTCGGTGATCCGTGCCACCCAGTCCACGGTTTCATCGCGCACGTTCCAGATCAGCCCAAGGCGGCCGCCCGGCGCCAGCACCCGGTGCATCTCGCGCAGGGCTGCGGCATCGGCGAACCAGTGGAAGGCCTGGGCGCAGACCACCACTTGCTGACTGGCGTCGGCCAGCGGGATGTGCTGGGCAGTGCCTTCGAGCACGGGAACCTCGGGAAGTCGCTCGCTGAATCGCTCGCGCATGGCGGCCACCGGTTCCACCGCCGTCAGGCGTGGCGCCAGCGCAGCGAGCAGGCGGGTGAACTTGCCGGTGCCAGCGCCCAGGTCGAGCACCGGGGTGCCGGCGCCGATGCCCAGGGTGTCGCGCAGCCAGCCCTGCAAGGCGATGGGATAGTCGGGCCGGCCCTGCTCATAGTTGCTCGACTGGCGGGTGTAGCCAGTGCTGGCCGCGGTGTGCACATCCTTCATGGAAAATCCCTCCGAATGACCTGGCGGCAATGGTACCCTTGCGCCTTTCGTTGCCAAACCCCCGGACCGATCCATGTTGTTCAATCTCGCCGTGCTGTTCGGCACCCTGGTGGCCATGGAGGGCGTCGGCACGCTGGCCCACAAGTACGTCATGCACGGCTGGGGCTGGTGGCTGCACCGCTCGCACCACGAGCCGCAGTTGGGCATGCTGGAGACCAACGACCTCTACCTGCTGGCCCTGGGCTTGATCGCCACGGCGCTGGTGGCCCTGGGCAAGGCCGGGCATGCGCCGTTGCAGTGGGTCGGCGCCGGGGTGGCGGGGTATGGCGTGGCCTATGTGCTCGCCCACGATGGTTTCTTCCACCGCCACTGGCCGCACGCGCCAAAGCCGGTCAACCGCTACCTCAAGCGCCTGTACCGGGCGCACCGCCTGCACCATGCGGTGAAGGGGCGCCAGGGCAGCGTGTCGTTCGGGTTCTTCTACGCACCGCCGTTGCGGGTGCTGAAGCGACAGTTGAAGCGGCGGCAGGGCTAAGCTTCACGCGCACTTTGTAGGAGCGGCCTTGTGCCGCGAAAGGGCTGCAAAGCAGCCCCGGCGATTTCGGCTTTGGCGCACAGATCCTGGGGCCGCTATGCGGCCCTTTCGCGGCACAAGGCCGCTCCTACAAGGGACGGTGTTCTAGGCGCAATCGCTGACGGTGCTGGCGGCCTTGTGCCCCCGGCTCACCCACCAGCCAAACCCCGCCGCCGTGAAGAACATGATCAGGCTGTAGATCGCCGCCGGCACTGCCATGGTCGCGTTGTTGAGCAGCGTCGGGCTCAGGGCCAGGGCGATGGCCAGGGTGCCGTTGTGGATGCCGATTTCCATGCCGATGGCGATCGCCTGGCGCTTCGGGACGCTCAGCAGGCGCGGCACCCAGTAGCCCACCGCGAGGCTGAGCAGGTTGAACAGCAGGGCGGCGCCACCAACGATCGGCGCGTACTCGACCACGGTCTGCCAGTCCTTGGCCAGGGCCAGGACGATGGTGAAGGCCAGGAACAGCGCCGCGACGATCTTCATCGGTTTTTCCATGCGCGTGGCAAAGTGTGGCGTCCAGTGGCGGATCAGCATGCCCAGCGCCACCGGCAGCAGGACGATGGCGAACACCTGCATGACCTTGGCGAACTGCAGCGGGATGGCCTGGTCCGACTCCATGAACCAGATCAGCGACAGGTTCACCAGCAGCGGCATGGTGAGGATGGCGATCAGCGAGTTGACCGCGGTCAGGGTGATGTTCAGCGCCACGTCGCCATGGGCCAGGTGGCTGAACAGGTTGGCGGTGGTACCGCCCGGAGAGGCGGCCAGCAGCATCAGACCTACCGCCAGTGCCGATTCGAGGCCGAAGCCGTTGGCGATCAGGAAGCACACCAGCGGCAGCAGCAGGATCTGGCAGACCAGGCCGATCACCACCGGCTTGGGGTACTTCACCACCCGGGCGAAGTCGGCCAGGGTCAGCGACAGGCCCAGACCGAGCATGATGATGCCCAGGGCCAGCGGCAGAAGGGCGGTGAGCAGCGGGGAGGCGGTCATGGGCGGTCTCTCGGGCGAAGGATTCCGAGGAGTGTAGGTGGTGGCGCAACGATAGCTAATCGCAACTGGCCTGCCTTGGTAACCGATTGTTACGGAGGCGAGCGGCCCTGTGTCGCGTTGCGATGCATCGTCCGGCGCAGTAGCATTCGCCCTTTTGCCGAGGATTCGCCTGTCATGCCGTTCCAGCCAGGTCTGCTTGCCACTCCGGTGCCGGCCCATGCCCGCCACCTGTTCTTCGCCCTTGACTCGCTCGAGGCCTTGCCCGCCGTCCTCGACCAGCTGTTGCCGCAGGTCGATGGGCAGAGTTTGATCCTGGGCGTCGGCGCGCCGCTGGCCAAGGCCCTGGGCCGCGAAGTGCCGGGCCTGCGCAGCTTCCCGCAACTGGATGCGGTGGTGGAGAACCCGGCGACCCAGCACGCCCTGTGGCTGTGGCTGCGCGGCGCCGAACGCGGCGAGCTGTTCCTGCGCGCCCAGGCCCTGCAGCAGGCGCTGGCGCCGGTGCTGCGCCTGGTCGACAGCGTCGACGGTTTCCTGCACCGTGGCGGCCATGACCTGACTGGCTACCAAGACGGCACCGAGAACCCGGTGGACGAAGACGCCGTCGCCGCCGCTATCGTGCCGGGCGACGCGCCTGGGCTGGCGGGCTCCAGCTTCGCCGCGTTCCAGCTGTGGAAGCACGACCTGGAGTATTTCAAATCGCTGCCCCAGGTCGAACAGGACAACATCATCGGTCGCCGCCTGAGCGACAACGAAGAGCTCGACGATGCGCCCGAGTCGGCCCACGTCAAGCGCACCGCCCAGGAAAGCTTCGCGCCGGAGGCGTTCGTGGTGCGTCGTTCGGTGGCCTGGACCGACGAGCGTGGCGCGGGCCTGGCGTTTGTCGCCCTGGGCTTCTCGCTGGATGCCTTCGAGGTGCAGCTGCGGCGCATGAGCGGGCTCGAGGATGGCGTGATCGATGGGCTGTACCGCTTCAGCCGGCCGTTGACGGGGGGCTACTACTGGTGCCCGCCGTTGGCTGAAGTCGGTGCCGACCTGCGCCTTCTGCTGGGCTGATAGGCCCTCATCGCGGGGCAAGCCCGCTCCCACGCCTTGAGCCTGATGCCCAGCTTGGCGTGGGAGCAGGCTTGCCCCGCCTTGAACCAGATGTCCAGCTCGGCGTGGGAGCGGGCTTGCCCCGCGATGACTCAGAACGGCACCGCCACCGTCAGCTGGCTGTAAACGTTGGTCCCGCTGCCCACTTGGTTGCCGCCATTGCTTTGATCCTTGCGCGGCTTGAACAGTCCCAGCAGCGGGGTGACGATCAGGTGCTCGTTGATCGCCCACTCCACATACAGGTCCAGCTCCCGGGCATCCAGGTTCAGGGTGTCGCGGGTGCGCACGGTGTCGAAGTCGAAGAACAGCGCGCCGACCGTGAGGTCGTCCCGTGGCGTGGCCTTCAGGCCCACATGGTGGATGCCGCTGTTGGTGTTGAACGGCCCGGCATAGTTGCCGGCGACCTCGCCCTGGATCCAGGTGCCGTAGCCGCTGGACAGACCGGTGAACAGCAGGTCCCAGCCTGCCGAATAGCGGGTGTAGCGGTAGGTCAGCTGCGGCGCCCAGGGGGCTTCGACAAAGGTGTAACCGGCCTCGGCGTACCAGGCGGTCTCGCGGCCGCCGCGCTTGTCCTGCCAGGCATATTCGAAGGCGAAGCGGGTGTTTTCCAGCCCGACGCCACCTTCGCCACGCAGGCTGTAGACATCCATGCCTTCGCGGGCCTTCTGGAACTCGCTGGCCCACTGGTCGGTCACGTCGATGCCGTGGATATAGGTCAGGCCCAGGGTGCCCAGGTCATGGGTGTAGTCCAGGGTGCCGGCCGCCAGCTCGGTTTCGGCCTGGGCGCGGTTGTCGGACTTGAGCCACATCACGCTGCCATGCAGCCCCTGATTGCCGCCCAGGCGCAGCACCGCAGTGCGGTCGAAGGCGTGGCGCGCGCCCAGGTAGAAACCGCCGCCGCGGTTGAGCTGGCCGTCGGCGGGGCCCTTGCCCAAGTTGGGGCCGTCGTCGTTGATCAGGAAACCGCTGCCCAGGCGGATCACCTGGCGGCCGCCGGACAGGTCCACGCCATCCTTGCCCAGCAGCGGGAACAGGTCGCCCGAGCGCCAGCCCAGGTAAGCATCCTCGATCTTGGTGGTGCGTTCGGAGCCGTCCTGGTTGCCGCCAGCGTCGCCGTCGCCCCAGGCACCGGAGCTGACCCAGTTGAGGGCGCCATACAGGGTGCCGTTGCCGCCCAGGCCCTGGTCGCCGCTGAGGCCGTACTTGATGAAGCCCTCGCGCCAGGTCGAGCCACCGGGAGTGCCGTCGTAGTTGTGGCGGCTGTTGAACATGCCCCAGACCGCGAGCAGGTCGGCGTTCAGGTGGCTGTCGTCGTCGGCGTACAGCTCGTAGGCCGGGCTGGCCTGACCATGGACCAGCAGGGCCAGGGCCGTGGCCATTGCGGTGCGACGTGGGGTGAGACGCATGGATCGATCCTCGTTTGTTGTGTGCGGTCTTGAGTGCCGCGTCGTTGTGGAGGCAGTGTCGAAAGGTGACGGGCTATTAGCGCGTGGAACGCTGGCGGTGGTCTTGCCCGTGGCTGCCAGCGGCCTTGCCTGTCGCCGCCATCACAGGCTCGCGGCGATCTCAGGCAAGGTCGCGCCGCCGTCGACCACCAGGGTCTGGCCGGTGATGTAGCGGGCGGCATCAGAGGCCAGGAACAGCATCGCCGCGGCGATATCGGCCGGCTCGCCCAGCCGCCCCAGGGGCACGCCGGCGGCAATCCGGGTGTTCAGGGCGGTATCACCGAGGTTGTCCATGGCCGGTGTGCGCACCATCCCCGGTTCCACGCCGTTGACCCGCACGTTGAACGCCGCCAGTTCCAGCGCGGCATTGCGGATGAAGCCATTGACCCCGGCCTTGGACGCCGCGTAATGGCTCAGGCCCGGATAAGCCACCCGGGGCCCGGTCACCGACGAGGTGGCCAGCACGCACCCGCCACCCTGGCGGCGGAACAGTGGCAGGGCGCCCTGGGTGAGCCAGAACAATGCCCCCAGGTTCACCGCCAGGGTGCGCTGCAACAGGGCCGGGTCGATCTCGGTGAATGGGGTGAGCGGGAAGTAGGCGGCGTTGTGCACCAGCACGTCCAGCTGTTGCAACCCGGCCAGCAAGGCGCGGATCGCGCCGGGGTCGGCCAGGTCGAGGACCTCCCCGCGAACCTCGTGCCCCAACGCCAACTGCTCCTCGACCAGGCGCTGCAACGCCTGCGGATCGAGGTCCACAGCCAGCACCCGGGCGCCGCCACGGGCGAAACCCTCGACGATGGCCTGGCCGATGCCGCCCGCCGCGCCGGTGACCAGCACCGTGCGGCCTTCGAAGTCGTAGCGCGCGTTCATGCCGACGGTTCCAGGCGGGTGTAGGCCAAAGTCGGCACGTCGACCACGGTCGAACCGCCATCGGCGGTGATCACCGCGCCGGTGACGATGCTGGCCTCGGCGCCGACCAGGAACTGGCACACGGCGGCAATCTCGTCACTGCTGGCCGGGCGGCGCAGCGGCACGTCGGCGGTGACCCGGCGGTAGGCGGCGTCGAGGTCTTCCTGGTAGTGATCCATCAATGGCTGCATCTCCTGGTCGGCCATGGGCGTGCGCACCCAGCCCGGGCAGACGCAGTTGACCCGCACGCCGAACGGCCCGTAGTCGCGGGCCAGCGAGCGGGTCAGGCCGACCAGGGCGTGCTTGGCGGTGGTGTAGCCGCAAACCTCGGGCCCGGCCGCCAGCGAGGCGATGGAGCCCAGCAGCACCAGGCTGCCGCGCCGCTCGCGCAGCAACGGCAGGCAGGCCCGGGCAGTGTGGAAGGCACTGTCGAGGTTGCTGCGCAGGGCCTCGCGCCAGGCGCCGTCGCTGGTCTGCTCGGCCGCTCCCAAGCCGTGGCCGCCGGCGCAGGCGATCACCGCGTCGAGGCCGCCGAAACGGGCGCGCACCTGCTCGATGAAACCGGCCCAGGTGGCGCTGTCGGCGGCGTCGCCGGCCAGCACCAGGCCATCGCACCGCTGCGCGACGCGCTGCAGCGCTTCACGGCGGCGGCCCACCAGCGCCACCTGCCAGCCCTGGCGGGCCAGGCGCAGGGCGCAGGCTTCACCGATGCCGCTGCCGGCCCCGGTGATCAGCACGCTGCGGCTCACTGCGCAGGCTCCGTGCGGTTGAGCACCCGGCAGTGGGACGACACCGGGAAGTTGGCCAGCGCATCGAAGCCGCCGCCCTGGTAGCCGAAGATCTTGCCGTCGCTGCGGTGCCGCGCCAGGTCGATCATCACCAGGCCCAGGGTGGGCACGATCTTCTCGCACCAGACGAACAGGTACAGTTGCTCGGCGATCTTGTAGTAGTACGCCCGGTCGGTGTCGCACAACCCCTGTTCGACGCCCTTGAGGCACTGCCAGCTGTAGTAGTTGGCGTTGAGGTAGATGTGCTCGTACTCCTCGGTGGGGCTGTAGCGATAGTGATTGCGCAGGCCGACCAGCTCGGTGGTCGGAGCGTGGGGGCAGGCGCCGGCCTGCCAGGGGCGGTCGAGGCTGCCGTGCAGGAAGCTGGCCTCGACGCCGGTCAGCGCTTCGCCAGCCAGGGCCAGGGCGTAAAGGCCGCGCTGGGTACGGGCCTGGTCGGGCAGGCGGCCGAGCACGGCGGTGAAGGCGTGCTCGAGGGTGTCGAGCACCAGCGACACCGACCAGGCCTGGCCGGCCTCGTGCTTGATGAAATCGACCAGGTAGATGCCGGGGCGCACCGAGGTGGCCCGGTAGCCGGCGCTGCCGCTGCTGTGGCCGTCCGCGGCGCGCCAGTGCAGGCGTTCGCTGTCGAAGCGGTGTTCGATGACCCAGCCATTGGCGAAGTGCAGGGTGAGCGTGCGTCCGGACAAGTCGGCCAGTTGCGGCAGGATGAAGGCCTCGGGCGCGAAGCCGTCGGCGAGGGCGCCCACGGTGATCCAGTCGGCGGTGTTGGGCATGGCGGTGATTCCTGTGGTTGGGTAATGGCCCAGTTGGTGGTTGGCGCGGGCCAGGGTCAGTAGCGGATCATTACCGACTTCAGCTCGGTGAAGTCGTCGATGAAGGCCGAGCCGAACTCGCGGCCGATACCCGAGGCCTTGATGCCGCCAAACGGCACCGCCGGGTCGAGCAGGGTGTGCATGTTGACCCACAGCGTCCCGGCCTGGATTTCCGGGATCAGGCGCATGGCCTTGCCCAGGTCGTTGGTCCACAGGCTCGCGCTCAGGCCGTAGGGCGAGGCGTTCATCAGGTGGATCAGTTCGTCCTCGTGGTCATAGGGCAGGAAGGTCGCCACCGGGCCGAAGGTTTCCTGGTTGAGCAGGGTGTCGCCCGCGTTGTTGGCGAGGATGACGGTGGGCTCGACGAAGCAGCCCGGGCCGTCGCCGAGGCGACCGCCATGGACGATGCGGTTGCCCTCGGCACGGGCGGTGGCGAACAGCTCGCCGAGCTCCTGCTGGTGCGGCTTGTTGGCCACCGGGCCGAACTGGGTGGTTTCGTCCAGCGGCGAGCCGACCTTCAGCTGGCCCAGGCGCTGGGACAGGGCCTCGAGCAGCGGATCGAGGCGCGAGCGATGGACGTAGAAGCGCTCGCCGGCGGCGCAGATCTGCCCGGAGTGCAGGAAGCCGGCCTCGATGATGCCATCCACCGCCTTTTCAACGGCGACGTCGGGCAGGAACGCTACCGCGTTCTTGCCGCCCAGCTCCAGGGTCGCGCGGGTCAGCTTGGCGCCCATGGCCGCCTGGCCGACGGCTAGGCCGGTGGGCACGGAGCCGGTGAACGACACCTTGTCGGTGCCGGGGTGTTCGACCAGCGCCTTGCCCACCAGGCCGCCGCCGGTCAGCACGTTGAGCGCGCCCGGCGGCAGGCCGGCCTGGCTGGCCAGCTCGGCGATGCGCAGCAGGGTCAGCGGGGTGAACTCGCTGGGCTTGAGCACGATGCTGCAGCCGGTGGTCAGGGCCGAGGCCAGTTTCCACAGGGCGATCATGGTGGCGAAGTTCCACGGCACGATGCCCACCACCACGCCCACCGGCTCGCGCAGGGTGAAGGCGCTGTAGCGTTCGCCGGCGAAGGAGGGCAGGGATGGAGTGATGGTCTGCCCGGTGATCTTGGTGGCCCAGCCGGCGTAATAGCGCAGGAAGTGCGCGGCCTGTTCCACCTCGAAGGCGCGGGCGATGCCGATCAGCTTGCCCGACTGCAGGGTTTCCAGCTGGGCCAGTTCCTCGCGGTTGGCCTCGAGCAGGTCGGCCAGGCGGAACAACACCGCGGCGCGGGCGGCGGGGCTGGTGCGCGACCAACTGGCAAAACCATGGCGGGAGGATTCGACGGCGCGCTCGACGTCGGCCAGGTTGGCATCGGCGACCTGGGCGATGGCTTCGCCGTTGGCCGGGTTGTGCACGGTGATGCGGGCGCTGGATTGGCTGGCGACCAAAGCGCCATGGATGTACAGACCGTGGTCGCGGGCCAGGAAGGCGCTGACGCTGGGGAGGAGGGTGATGTCGCTCATGGCAGGGCTCCGGGTGGGTTGCCGAGGGCTTCGTGGAAGCGGGCTTGCCCCGCGATGGGCCGCGTCACGGCCCGATTTCCCCCAGCTTAAAGCGCGACACACTGGTGATCTTGTCTGCCCATGCCGCCCCCATGACCCTGCCTGCCAGGCGCCACGAAAAGTGCAATCCGAGGTGCGGAAGTTGCATTTTCCGTCTTGGCCACGGCTCCCATACTGACCCGGCATTCATCAGCGAGCGGTCCCTTCCAGGCAGCGTTCGCCAGGGTCCAATAACAATGAGCCAGACCATGAAAAAGCCAAACTCCCTGCTCGAAGACCTCAAGCCCCTGTTGCCGGCCATCGCCGCCCGCGCCGACCAGGCCGAGCGCGAGCGCAGCGTGCCCGCCGAGAACATCGCCGCACTCAAGGCCATCGGCCTGCACAAGGCCTTCCTGCCCAGGCATTACGGCGGCCTGGAAATCAGCCTGCCGCAGTTCGCCGAATGCATCGCCGCTCTGGCCGGTGCCTGCGCCAGCACTGCCTGGGCGATGAGCCTGCTGTGCACCCACAGCCATCAGCTGGCAATGTTCCCGGCACGCTTGCAGGACGAGATCTGGGGCCGTGACCCGGACGCCACCGCCAGCAGCAGCATCGCGCCGTTCGGCCGTACCGAGGAGGTCGAGGGCGGCGTGCTGTTCAGCGGCGAGATGGGCTGGAGCAGCGGCTGCGACCACGCCGAGTGGGCGATCATGGGTTTTCGCCGAGTCAACCTTGAGGGCGGCCAGGACTACTGCTTCGCCGTGCTGCCGCGCTGCGACTACCAGATCCGCGACGACTGGTTCGCCGCCGGCATGCGCGCCAGTGGCAGCCGCACGCTGATCGTCGAGCGCGCCTTCGTGCCCGAGCACCGCATCCAGAAGGCCAGGGACATGATGGAGGGCCAGTCGGCGGGCTTCGGGCTGTACCCGGACAGCGCAATCTACTTCAACCCGTACCGGCCGTACTTCGCCAGCGGGTTCTCCACGGTCAGCCTGGGCATCGCCGAGCGCATGCTCGAGGTCTTCAGGGACAAGACCCGCAACCGCGTGCGCGCCTACACCGGCGCCGCCGTCGGCGCGGCAACCCCGGCGCTGATGCGCCTGGCCGAGTCCACCCACCAGGTCGCCGCGGCGCGGGCGCTGCTGGAGAAGAGCTGGGAGCAGATCGCCGAGTACAGCGCCCGTCACCAATACCCGACCCGCACCGAGCTTACCTACTGGCGCACCAACCAGGGCTATGCGGTCAAGTTGTGCATCCAGGCCGTGGATCGGCTGATGGAGGCGGCCGGTGGCGGCGCCTGGTTCGATGGTAACGAACTGCAGCGGCTGTTCCGCGATGCGCACATGACCGGCGCGCATGCCTACACCGACTACGACGTCTGCGCGCAGATCCTCGGGCGCGAGCTGATGGGGCTGGAGCCGGACCCGGCAATGACCTGAGCGCCAACCGACGAATAGGGCAGGAACAACGTGGGAACGGGCTTGCCCCGCGATAGCACTCGACCAGGCAAGCCCGCGCCCACAACCCGTCCTGGCCCAGTCCAACAACAATGATGGAGCCTTGCATGTCCACTCCCTTCGATAGCCGCGCCTTCCGCCGCGCCCTGGGCAACTTCGCCACTGGCGTCACCGTGATCACCGCCGCCGACGCCTCGGGGCGCAAGGTCGGTGTCACCGCCAACAGCTTCAACTCGGTATCCCTCGACCCGCCACTGGTGCTCTGGAGCATCGACAAGCGCTCTGGCAGCCATGCGGTGTTCGAGGCCGCCGGGCACTTCGCCGTGAACGTGCTGGCCGCCGATCAGATAGACCTGTCCAACACCTTCGCCCGCCCCAGCGAAGACCGCTTCGCCGGTATCGAGCATGAGACCGGCGAGGGCGGCGCGCCCCTGTTGCCGGGCTGCTCGGCGCGTTTTCGCTGCGAGAAGTTCCAGCAGATCGATGGCGGTGATCACTGGATTCTCATTGGCCGGGTGCTGGCGTTCGACGATCTGGGGCATGCACCGCTGCTTTATCACCAGGGGGGGTATTCCAGGGTTCTGCCCCATGGGGTGATGGATCGTTGCGTGCAGGGGTAGCGGTCTTGGAGTGTTCGACGCAAGCGTTGCAGCGCCTGTGAGATCGAGCGCCGCCCGCGCGACGCATCGCGACGCAAGGCCTCCTACATCTGTTTCGGGCCAGTCAATCCTGTGCCATTACCTGGTCCGCCTTGTTGGTATAACGCGGTTTCAGCGTGGGCACCACTGGCGCCTCACCTGTCTCAAGACATGCACCAAGGCGGGCAACCATGGCCTGACAGGTTTGGCACGTTGCAACAAATGTAGGAGCGGCCTTGCGTCGCGATGCGTCGCGCGGGCGGCGCTCGATCTCAAGAACGCTGCAAGGCTACCGTCAGGCACCTGGCACCACGAATCAAGCCCCGCGGCAGGCAGTGGCAAGACCCGCCCGGGTGCAGGCCGCAAAGTGACAGGGAAGAATCTTTCCCTCGTCCACCCAGGGCCCACCCATGACAATCAACAATAAGCTCACCGAGCACCTCAACAGTGGCAGCGTCGGCTTCCCCACCGCGCTGGCCAGCACCGTCGGCCTGATCATGGCCAGCCCCGTGATCCTCACCGCGACCATGGGCTTCGGCATCGGCGGCAGCGCCTTCGCCGTGGCCATGGTGATCGCCGCAGTGATGATGCTGGCGCAGTCGACCACCTTCGCCGAGGCGGCGGCGATCCTGCCGACCACCGGCTCCGTCTACGACTACATCAACTGCGGCCTGGGCCGTTTCTTCGCCATCACCGGCACCTTGTCGGCGTACCTGATCGTGCATGTGTTCGCCGGCACCGCCGAGACCATCCTCTCCGGGGTCATGGCCCTGGTGAACTTCGAGCACCTCAACACCCTGGCCGAGTCGGCCGGTGGTTCGTGGTTGCTGGGAGTGGGCTTCGTGCTGGTGTTCGGCGTGCTCAACGCTTTCGGCGTGAGCGCTTTCGGCCGCGCCGAAGTGGTGCTGACCTTCGGCATGTGGACCACGCTGATGGTGTTCGGCGTGCTTGGCCTGATCGCCGCGCCAGCGGTGGAGCTGGACGGGCCGTTCGGCGTGTCGCTGGTCGGCACCGACCTGATGACCATCCTGTCGCTGGTGGGCATGGCCATGTTCATGTTCGTCGGCTGCGAATTCGTCACCCCGCTGGCCCCGGAACTGCGCCGCTCGGCCTGGGTGATGCCCAAGGCCATGGCCCTGGGGCTGTTCGGCGTGGCCAGCTGCATGTTCATCTACGGCGCGGCGATGAAGCGCCAGGTGGAGAACGTCGTGCTCGATGCCGCCAGCGGCGTGCACCTGCTGGACACGCCCATGGCCATCCCGCGTTTCGCCGAGCAGGTGATGGGCGATATCGGCCCGGTGTGGCTGGGCATCGGCTTCCTGTTCGCCGGCGCCGCCACCATCAACACGCTGATGGCCGGGGTGCCGCGGATTCTCTACGGCATGGCGGTGGACGGGGCGCTGCCCAAGGTGTTCACCTACCTGCACCCGCGCTTCAAGACGCCGTTGCTGTGCATCCTGGTGGTGGCGCTGATCCCGTGCCTGCACGCCTGGTACCTGGGCGGCAACACCGACAACATCCTGCACCTGGTGCTGGCGGCGGTGTGCGCCTGGAGCACCGCGTACCTGCTGGTGACCCTGTCGGTGGTGATCCTGCGCATCCGCCGGCCGGACCTGCCGCGGGCCTACCGTTCGCCGCTGTTCCCGCTGCCGCAGATCGTCTCCAGCATCGGCATCCTGCTGGGCATGTGGTTCATTACCCCGCCGGGCATGAACCCGGCCGATGTCTATGTGCCGTTCGCCGTGATGCTCGGCGCCACCGCGGCCTACGCGCTGTTCTGGACGCTGTGCGTGCAGAAGGTCAACCCGTTCCGGCCAGCGCGGGTCGAGGATGTGCTGGAGAAAGAGTTCGCCGCCGAGCCCGGCCAACCTCACGATGAGCAGGTGCAGCATGTCGGCAAGTTGGCTTGAGCGCCTGACCGGCCCGCGCGCGCCGGCCGGTTATCGGCCTGGGGCGACCCTGGCGCGGCTGCGGCACAATCTCGGATTGGCGGATTGGCAATCCGCGGCATCCTTTACCTACCGCGAACAAGGTCCGTGTATCGAGGTGCGTGAGCGTACCGAAAGCCACCTGTTGATGCACCTGGTGATGTGCGAGCTCACGCTGCGGGTGCCCGCGTTGGGGCAGGGCAAGCTTGAGTTCGACGTTCATCACAGCGGATTGGTGCGCCGTACTGGACTGGTGTTTCGCCTGCGCGATGGCGAGAAGCCGGTGTTCGAGGATGTCCAGCTGAGACTGTCAAGCGACAGTGCCTTGCGCAAAGCCCTGATGCCGCTGGATTTCAAGCGTTTGACCTGCTGCTTCGACAATGGCCAGTGGCAAGTGTGCCTGGAACACATGGGTGCCAGCGAGGTGGTCAATCGCATGCCCGCGTTTCGCCGCTACATTCCTTTGCTTGCGCAGCAACGCGAATTGATCTGGCAGAGCTTCGATGCGCTGGAGCGAATCTTGCGCGAACAATGAGAGGTCGAGGCCGCCGTGCAGCCCCGCAAGGGGCTGTATTCAATCGACCATGGCCGACCTCGAACCCGGGCCCAAGGTCTTTTCCACAGCGCCAGCCACGAGGCTTTCCATCAAACCAACCCCTTCAGCCTCTCCCAGCCCCTTCCCCCGCAACATCCCAGGCAGCTGGTTCAACAGCGTCGCCAGCACATGCCCGGTAGCCGCCAACGCACTCCCGGGCAGGCGCGCCTGTGGTGCAATCAAACGCAACAGGCCGGTTTCGTAGCGCGCCCGCAGGGTCATCAAACGGGCCTGCTGTTCGTCGGTCAGGCAGCAGAGATCCCGTTCGGCCAGGCGAAACTGCAACGGGCGCTCCCCATGCAGGTGCCAGTGCGTGGCAATCAGGCAGGCCAGCACCGGCTTGCCCTGGGCCTGCGCCCGGCGTCCCTGGTCCAGGGTCGCTTGCAGTTCCTCGTACAGCTCTTCGATCAGGTCGTACAAGAGGTCCTGCTTGCTGGGGAAATGGTGGTACAGCGAGCCCGCAGTCAATCCCACGTGCGCCGCCAGCTCACGCATGCTGACCTGGCCGAAGCCTTTCTCGGCGAACAGGGCCATGGCCCGGTCACGCCGTTCCTCGAAGTTGGCGCAGCGCAGCGCCGCGTTGACCGGGGGCATGGCGCGGCTCCGTCAGTAGGTGAAGAAGCCGCGACCGCTCTTGCGACCGAGGTAGCCGGCGGCAACCATCTCCTTGAGCAGCGGGGCGGGGCGGTACTTGCTGTCGTTGAAGCCCTCGAGGAAGGCCTCCATGATCGCCAGCAAGGTGTCCAGGCCTACCAGGTCGGCCAGTGCCAGCGGGCCGATCGGCTGGTTGCAGCCCAGGCGCATGCCGGTGTCGATGTCCTCGGCGCTGGCCAGGCCTTCCTGGAGCACGAAGATCGCCTCGTTGATCATCGGCACCAGGATCCGGTTGACCACGAAGCCCGGGCGGTTGCCGGCGGTGATCGGGGTCTTGCCGAGCTTCTCGGTGACCAGCAGCGCCTGGGCGTAGGTCGCGTCGCTGGTCTGCAGGCCCCGGATGATCTCGACCAGCGCCATCATCGGCACCGGATTGAAGAAGTGCACGCCGATGAAGCGCTGCGGCTGCTCGATGCTGGCCGCCAGCTGGGTGACCGACAGCGACGAGGTGTTGGTGGCGATCAGGCACTCGGCGCCGACATTGGCGGCCACCTGCTGCAGGATGCGCTGCTTGAGGGCGAGGTTTTCGGTGGCCGCCTCGATCACCAGCTGCGCGTCTGCCAACTGGGCGTAGTCGGTGCTGGTGCGGATCCGTGCCTTGGCCGCGCTGGCCTTGTCGGCGTCGATGGTGCCCTTGCCGACCTGGCGCTCGAGGTTCTTGCCCAGCGTCGCCACGCCGCGCTCCAGCGCGGCGTCGGAGACGTCCACCAGCAGGACCTGGTAGCCGGCCAGCGCGCACACCTGGGCGATACCGTTGCCCATGGTGCCGGCGCCGATCACGGCGATACGTTCGATGTTCATGTTGCTGACTCCTTTCAGACGCGTTCGAAGATGACGGCGATGCCTTGGCCGCCGCCGATGCACATGGTGGCCAGGGCGTAGCGGCCCTGGACGCGGTGCAGTTCATGGATGGCTTTGGTGGCGATGATCGCGCCGGTGGCGCCGACCGGGTGGCCGAGGGAAATGCCCGAGCCGTTGGGGTTGACCTTCTCCGGGTCGAAGCCCAGGGCGCGGGCCACGGCGCAGGCCTGGGAGGCGAAGGCTTCGTTGGATTCGATCACGTCCAGGTCGGCGACCTTCAGGCCGGCCTTCTCCAGCACCTTCTGCGTGGCCGGGATCGGGCCCAGGCCCATCAGTGCCGGCTCCACGCCGGCGTGGGCGTAGGCGACGATGCGCGCCAGCGGTTTGAGGCCCTCGCGACGCACGGCGTCACCGGTGGCCAGGACCAGGCCGGCGGCGCCGTCGTTGATGCTGCTGGCGTTGCCGGCGGTGACGGTGCCGTCCTTCTTGAACACCGCCTTCATGGCTGCCAGCTGTTCGGCGCTGGCGTCGCCGCGCACGTTCTCGTCCACGGCAAATTGCACGGGGCCTTTGCGGGTCTTGATCTCGATCGGCACGATCTGGCCGTCGAAGCGACCCTCGGCGATGGCGCGGGCGGCGCGGCGCTGGCTGGTCAGGGCGACCTCGTCCTGCATCTCGCGGCTGATGCCGTGGGCCGCCGCGACGTTCTCGGCGGTGATGCCCATGTGGAAGTGCTCGAAGGGGTCCTGGAGGATGCCGACCATGTAGTCGATGCCCTGCAGGTCGCCCATGCGCGCACCCCAGCGGGCCTGTGGCAGCAGGTAGGGGCCACGGCTCATGGATTCGGCGCCGGCGGCCAGGGCGATGTCGCTGTCGCCCAGCAGCAGGCCCTGGGTGGCCGAGACGATGGCCTGCAGACCCGAGCCGCACAGGCGGTTGACGCTGAAGGCCGGGGTTTCCTTGGGAATGCCGGCGTTCATCGCCGCGACCCGGCCCAGGTAGGCGTCGCGCGGCTCGGTGGGGATCACGTTGCCCATCACCACATGGCCGATCTGCTCGGCGGCGACGCCCGAACGCTCGATGGCGGCGCGGGTCACCTGGGTGGCGAGGTCGGCCAGGGGCAGGTCCTTGAGCGAACCGCCGAAGCTGCCGATGGCCGAACGTACCGCGCTGACGACGAAGATTTCTGTGCTGCTCATGGGGGCTCCGTTTGCGAAGGCGTGGCGGGGTGGGGGTGGCTCTGCGAGAATGGCGGCCTCCCCCTCCCGGGGTGGATCGAGTCTAGGCAAAGGCCTTCGGGCGGCCTATGCCGGATCTGTTCAATCAACCTGGCATTTTTTGCCACTCAGCATAGACAGCGGACTTCTGCCATGCGCGATAGCGATACGGTCGCGGTGTATTTTCTCAATGCCATGGTCCACGCCCTGCGTGAGCGACCACAGGCGCGCGATGCCCATCTGCGGGCGGTGGGCATCGATCCGCAGGTGCTGACCGAGCCCCAGGCGCGGGTGCCGGCCAAGGCCTTCGCCCAGCTGTGGCTGGCGCTGATCGACGAGCTGCACGACGAATTCTTCCACCTCGACAGCCACGGCATGCCGCTGGGCAGCTTCGCCCTGATCTGCCGCGGCCTCATTCAGGAGCCCTCCCTGGGCAAGGCCTTGCGCCAGTGCCTGGGCAGTTTCGCCCTGTTCTTGCGCGACCTGAACGGCAGCGTCACGGTGCGTGGTGCGCGCACGGTGATCAGCGTCCAGTCGAACATCGCCGACCCGCTGACCCGGGTCTACGCCGAGGAAACCTACCTGGTCCTGGTGATCGGCCTGCTGTGCTGGCTGGCCGGTCGGCGCATCGCCATCGACCGTACCGAGCTGGCCCTGGCGCGCCCGGCGCAGGAGGATGACACGCTGCTCTGGGGGCCGGACCTGCGTCTGGGCAGCGGACGTACCGAGGTGGAGTTCGACAGCGCCTGGCTGCGCCTGCCGGTGGTGCAGGACCTGACGGCACTGAAGGGCTTCCTGCGCAGCGCGCCGCAAGGGCTGGTGATCCGCTTTCGCAACCAGAATGGCCTGGTGGCCGAGGTCTATCGCCACCTGCGTGCCCGCCATTACGGGCAGTGGCCGACGCTCAACGCCATGGCCGAACGGCAGCGGCTCAGCGCCAGCAGCTTTCGTCGCCAGCTGGAGCGGGAAGGGCGCTCGTACCAGCAGATCAAGGACGAGGTGCGCCGGGCGATGGCCTTCGAACTGCTGCGCGAAGGCCGCCTGAGCATTGCCGAGATCGCCGAACACACCGGGTTCCAGGAACCCAGTGCGTTTCATCGTGCGTTCAAGAAGTGGACCGGGCAGAGTCCGGGCAGTTACCGGGCCAAGCGCGCATCGTCGGTATGAACGGCCCCTGCCAGGGTTACGCCGGCACCATCGCAAAACCCACGCCGAAGCGGTTCCAGGCGTTGATGGTGGCGATGGCCAGGGTCAGGTTGGCAATCTCCTTTGCGCTGAAGTGTTCCAGCAGTGCCTGGTACTCGTCCTGCGGCGCGCCGCGCTCGGCCAGGCGGGTCAGGCTTTCCACCCAGGCCAGGGCGGCCCGCTCGCGTTCACTGAAGTAGCGGGTCTCGCGCCAGACGCTCAAGGTCTGCAGGCGCGCCTCGGTTTCACCGGCCTTGCGCGCATCGTTGGCGTGCATGTTGACGCAGTAAGCGCAGCCATTGATCTGCGAGGCGCGCAGGCGGATCAGTTCGAGCAGCGAATGCTCAAGGCCCGAGGCGACCAGCGCCTGCTCGAGGCCGATCATGGCCTTGTAGGCTTCCGGCGAGTGTTTGGCCCATTCGATACGGTCATGCATGGTGAGGCTCCAGGTCGACAAGAGGAAAGTGGCACTACCTTAGCGCCAGGCCGCGCCGCGCCGAATAGCCAATCCCGCGCTTTGCCAGGAGGCCAATCCACCATTCGGATGCGCACTGACAGGCATCCAATCTCTTCATTTCTGCCAGGGCGGCCGAGGCGGGATAATGGGCAGGTCTTCACCTGAGAACCGTTTCATGTCCGCAGATCGATTCATGCGCGAGGCCCTGGAGCTTGCCCGCGCCAATATCCAGGCCGGTGGCCGCCCCTTCGGCGCCGTGCTGGTCCACCAGGGGCAGGTGATCGCCCGTGCCGTCAACCAGATCCACAGCACCCAGGACCCCACCAGCCACGCCGAGATGCAGGCCATCCGCCAGGCCGCCCAGGTGCTCGGCCGGGCGCGCCTGGACGGCGCCGAGATCTATGCCAGTGGCCATCCGTGCCCGATGTGCCTGGCCGCCATGCACCTGTGCGGCATCGAGCGCGCCTGGTTTGCCTACGACAACGACGAGGGCGAGCCCTATGGTTTGTCCACCGCCGGGGTGTATGCGCAGATGGCCCGCCCGCCGCAGCAGCAAAGCCTGCCCCTGCGCCCGCTGAAACCGGTGGGTGAAAGCGGCCTGTACCGTGAATGGCAGCAGGCCGGCGAAGCATGAGGGGCGCGTTGAACCTGTTGCTGGTGGTGCTGCTGGCGTTGAACCTGCGGCCGATTCTCACCAGCATTGGCCCGCTGCTCGAGCCCATGCGCCAGAGCACCGGCTTGGGCTACCAGCAGGCGGCGCTGCTGACCGCGTTGCCGGTGCTGTGCATGGGCCTGGTGCCGCTCCTGCAACCCTGGCTGCGGCGCTGGCTGAGCGAGCATGGCGGCATGCTGGCGGGGCTGGCGGCCATCGCCCTGGCGTGTCTGTGGCGCCTGCAACTGGACAGCGCCTGGGCGCTGATCGTAAGCGCGGTGGTCGCAGGTCTTGGTGTCGCCGTGGTGCAGGGCATGATGCCGGGGCTGGTCAACCGCTGGTTCCCCGGCCGCCTGGCGGCGACCATGGGGCTGTATTCGGCGGCGTTGATGAGCGGCGGTGGCCTGGCGGCGGTGCTTGGCCCATCGATCACCGCGTATTTTGGCCATTGGCAGTTCGGCCTTGGCCTGTGGGCGTTGCCGGCGCTGCTGGCGATCGTGGCGTGGACTGTCCTGCGTCCGCGCCAGGACACACCGGCCCTGGCCGGTGGCGGCGGCGGGCACTGGTTCGGTAACCGCCGGGCCTGGCTGCTGGCGCTTTACTTTGGCCTGATCAACGGTGGCTACACGAGCATGGTCGCCTGGTTGCCAGCCTATCACCTCGAGCACGGCGGCACGGCCCAGGGTGGCGGCGAGCTGGTTGGCCTGATGACCATCTTCCAGGTCTGCGGCGCTCTGGGCCTGCCGTTGCTGCTGCGGCGCCTGGTCGATCGGCGGCCGGGCCTGTGGCTGGCCTTGCTGATCCAGCTGGCGGGCTTCCTTGGCCTGCTGCTGGCGCCGGCCAGCGCCATGGGCCTGTGGGTGGCGCTGATCGGCCTGGGCCTGGGCGCGTGCTTCAGCCTGAGCCTGACGCTGACCCTGGAGCACCTGCGCACGCCCGGCGAAGCCGGCAGCCTGGCGGCTTTCGTCCAGGGTGTGGGCTTCATCGTCACCGGTATCGTGCCGTACATCACCGGCTGGTTGCGTGATGCCAGCGGCGACTTCCAGGCCTCCTGGACCCTGCTGACCTGCACCGTGCTGGCGATGCTGCTGGTCACCGTGCGCTTTGCCCCGAAGGGCTACGCCCGCGCCATCGCCCGTGAGGGTCGAGTCGCTGAGGCCGTGCTCAACTGAGGCGCTGCAAGGTGTCGCCGACCCGGTCCAGCGCGGGGTCGATATCCAGCAGCTCGATGGCCCCGAAGCCGAACAGCAACCCCGGCCTGACCGGCGCCTCGCTGAAGAACGGCGCAAGGGAGTAGAGGCCAACCTCGACTTTGCGCGCCAGGTTGATCAGCAGCTCGACATCCACCCCGGGCTTGGCCAGCGCGCTCAGGTGAAAGCCGGCGCTGGCCGGCACCGCGTCGAACCACGGCGCCAGGTCGCCGCCCAGGCGCGCGAGGATCCGCTCGCGACGGGCGCTGTACACCTCGTGGCAACGGCGAATGTGCTTGTTCAGGTGACCTTCGCTGATGAACCGCGCCAGGGCCCATTGCTGCAGGCTCGGGCTGTGCCAGTCGCTCAGGTGCTTGGCCACGCAGGCGGCCTGCAGCACGGCCGGCGGCAGCACCGCATAGCCCATGCGCAGCTCCGGCAGCAGGGTCTTGGAGAAGGTCCCGACATAGGCCACCAGGCCATGTCGGTCCAGGCGCAGCAGGGCTTCGGCGGCCGGCCCCTGGTAGCGGAACTCGCAGTCGTAGTCGTCCTCGATGATCAGCGCGCCGAGCTCGGCAGCCCGCGCCAGCAGCGCCTGGCGCCGCGGCTCGGTCATGGGCATGCCGAGCGGGAACTGGTGCGAGGGGGTCACGTAGATCAGCCGGGTGCCGTCCTCGATCTGCTCGACGCACAGTCCCTGGTCGTCCACCGGCACCGACTGCAGGCGCGCGCCCAGGGCCAGGAACAACTGGCGCGCCGGTGGGTAGCCCGGGTCCTCCATGGCCACCTTGCAGCCGGGTTCGACCAGTACCCGGGCGATCAGGTCGAGGGCCTGCTGGGCGCCGTTGCACACCAGCACATCACTTGCAGTGCACTGGATGCCGCGGGTGAAGGCGATCTGGTGGGCGATGGCCTCGCGCAGCTCGGGCAGGCCCTGGGCGGAAAACTGTCGGTCGGGGTGGCGCTGGCTGCGGCGCAGGGCGTAGTTCATGCAGCTGCGCCAGTGGTCGTAGGGGAACTGCGCCTTGCTCGAGGCGCCGCCGATGAAGTCGTAGCGTGACGGTGCGTCCAGCGCCCGCCGACCCAGCACCGTGGCGCGCTGGCGCCAGCGTTCGAGGGTGTCGGCGGCGGCCAGGGTGATGTTGTCGCTGTCGCCCTGGCGCGGCGTGTGGCGCGGGGTGATGAAGGTACCGCGGCCGACCACGCCGCTGAGCAGGTTGTCATAGGTCAGGCGCGAGTAGGCCTCGGCCACGGTCTTGCGCGAAACGCCCAACTGCTCGGCCAACAGGCGTGTGGGTGGCAGTTGGGTGCCGGCCGCCAAGTGGCCGCTGTCGATGCCGGCGCGCAGTTGCTGGTAGAGCTGGTCGGCCAGGCCTTTGCGGCCTTCGAGGCGGATGTGCAGTTCCATCGGAGGGAGGGTGTCCGAAGCGCAGGGGGGTAAAAGCTTCGGGTTTTATCGACAAAGCTGCAAGGGGCCCTGGAGGCGATCGCTCAGGGAACAATACCCGAGAGCGAGTTGCATACCCTGTGGGAGCAGGTTTACCCGCGAAGCAAGCAACGCGGTGGATGGCACCGGCTTTGCCGGTGTTCGCGGCTAAAGCCGCTCCCACAGGTTCCTGCTAAATCAAAAAGTCATGTGCAGTTCCATGAGAGGGGCGGCGTGTTCACAGGCGAGCGGTACTGATGGTGATATAGCCTTTTTCCGGCAATGCGATGCGGATCACCGTTTCATCCTCGCAGGCCTTGCGTTTCTGTCGGATGCATACGCCATCCACCGCCGCTTCGCGCATGCGCGCGTGGATGGCGCGGCCCTTGGCATCGAAGAAGGCTTCGCTGGCGAGCAGCTCGACACGCTCGATCAGCTGGCGGGTGTGTTCGTCGGTGGCGCAGAAGAAGCGCACCCCGGACAGGTGCGGGTTGTCGTCGGGGTTGCTGACCTCGTGGGCCAGCAGTTGACGCAGGGTGTGGCGCAGTTCGCGGGTAGGGCGATGAGCATTGGTGGGCATGGCATGGCCTCGTCTGGATGGGGTTGGCCGCGCCGGGGCGGCGGTCACGTCTCCAGTCCTGATGATGTTTTGCCGAGGGTGGGGCAACAATCTAGAAGCTTCCGTACTTTCGGTAGGAGGGTTCCGAAATTACAGGCACCAGGTTAAACATCGCCTTGATCCGCGTCAGGTGCGGGGCACAATTCCCGTCGCCGCGACAGCGCCGGGCTCAAGCGCCGCCTCGACGATTTCGATCCAGTGCCGCACCGGCGTGCGACCGGCGCCGCCGAGGTGCAGCTGGCAGCCGATGTTGGCGGTGGCGATGACCTGTGGGTTGTCGCTTTCCAGGGCATTGAGGCGATTGTCGCGCAGCTGGCGCGCCAGCGTTGGTTGGGTCAGCGAATAGGTGCCGGCCGAGCCACAGCACAGGTGTCCATCGGGCACCTGGGTGAGGTGGAAGCCCAGGCGCTGCAGCAGGCCTTCCACCGCACCGCCGAGCTTGAGGGCATGCTGTAGGGTGCAGGGGCAGTGGAACGCCAGGCGCTGCTCGGTGCAGACACCCAGTCGCTCCAGTGACTCGGCCTGCAGCACCTGCACCAGGTCGCAGGACAGGGCACTGACCGTGGCGGCCTTGGCGGCGTAGCGTGGGTCGTGTTGCAGCAGGTGGCCATAGTCGCGGACAAAGGCGCCGCAGCCGCTGGCGGTCTGCACGATGGCCTCGGCGCCGGCCTCGATGGCCGGCCACCAGGCGTCGATGTTGCGTCGGGCGCGGTCGAGGCCTCGTGCCTGGGCATCCAGGTGATAGTCCAGCGCACCGCAGCAAGCGGCTTCGCGGGCCGGCTCGACGCTGATGCCTAGCCGGTCGAGCAGGCGCGTGGCGGCGGCGTTGGTGTTGGGTGAAAGGGCCAGCTGCACGCAGCCTTCGAGCAGCAGCACGCGGCGGGCATGGCGCGGCGCCGGGCGTTGACCCGGGGCGACGACCTGCGCCGGCAGCTTGTCCTTGAAACTGGCCGGGAGCAGGGGGCGCAGTACCAGGCCGGTGCGGATCAGCGCCTTGAAGGCGCCAGGCCGAGGTATTACGGCGCGCAGGCCCGCGCGCAGCAGGCGTTGCCCCGGTGGTCGGGGGACTTGCCGGTCGACCACGGCGCGGCCGATGTCGAGCAGGCTGTGGTACTCCACCCCCGACGGGCAGGTGGTCTCGCAGTTGCGGCAGCTCAGGCAGCGGTCCAGATGCGCCTGGGTGCTGGTGCCCGCCGGTTCGCCTTCGAGCACCTGCTTGATCAGGTAGATGCGCCCGCGAGGCCCGTCCAGTTCATCGCCGAGCAGCTGGTAGGTGGGGCAGGTGGCGGTGCAGAACCCGCAGTGCACGCAGGAACGCAGGATGCGTTCGGCCTCGTCGGCGCGGGGCAGCTGGCGGGCGGATTCGCTCAGGTGGGTTTGCATGCCGTGGCCTCACAAGTGCGCGTACAGGCGGCCAGGGTTGAACACACCCTGGGGATCGAGTTGGTTTTTCAGTGCCCGGTGATAGCGCAGCGTCAGCGGATCGAGTGGGGCGCTGCTGTCGTCGCCGGGCGCGTAGGCGGTGGCATGACCGCCGGCCTCGGCCGCCAATGCCCGGATGACCGACGCCGGGGCGTCTGACTTGAGCCAGCGTTGGGCGCCACCCCAGTCGATCAACTGCTGTCCCGGCAGTTCGAGTGCGCCGCAGGCAATGGGCAGGGACAGCCGCCACAGTGTTGCGGGTGCGGCGAAGAACGCCAGGCGCTGCTCGCGCAGGTCTTGCCAGAAGCTCGTGTCGAAGGCTTCGCCACCCAGGCGCTCACGGGCCGATCGCACCGAACCTTCGCCGCCCTCCAGGCGCAGATGCAGCGCCTCGCCGTCATGGCAGGCGGCGCTGACCGGCAGCGCTTGCCGGCCCCATTCGGCGAGTGCGGCGAGTGCCTGCTGCGTGTTCATCTCCAGGCGCAGGCCCAGGCACTGGCGTGGCCGCGGCAGTACCTTGAGCGACACTTCGGTGAGCAGCCCCAGGCAGCCGAAGCTGCCCGTCATCAGCCGCGACACGTCGTAGCCGGCAACATTCTTCATCACCTCGCCACCAAAGCGCAGGTGCTTGCCGTGGCCGGTGATCAGCCGGGTGCCGAGGACATAGTCACGCACCGACCCGGCCCAGGGCCGGCGTGGTCCCGACAGCCCGGCCGCGACCATGCCGCCCAGCGTCGCCTCGGGGCCCAGGTGTGGTGGCTCGCAGGCCAGCATCTGCCCGGCTTCGTGCAGCGTCGCCTCGATCTCCCGCAGGGGCGTGCCGGCGCGGGCGGTGAGCACCAGCTCGGTGGGGTCGTAGCCGACGATGCCCCGGTGGCCGCGGGTGTCGATGACCTGCCCGGTCACCGGGCGACCGAGCATGGCCTTGCTGTTGCCGCCCTGGATGCGCAGCGGGGTGCGCTGGTCCAGCGCCTGGTTGACCTGCTCCAGCAGGTCCTGGCCGAGGTCCCTGTCCATCAGAAGCGCTCCAGGTCGGGGAAGGGCAGTTGCCCGTGGTGCACATGCAGCGCGCCGAACTCGGCGCAGCGCTGCAGGGTGGGGATGTTCTTGCCCGGGTTGAGCAGGCCCCGTGGGTCGAAGGCGGCCTTGACCGCGTGGAACAGGGTGATCTCGTCGCTGTTGAACTGCGCGCACATCTGGTTGATCTTCTCCCGGCCCACGCCGTGCTCGCCGGTGATGCTGCCGCCGACGGCCACGCACAGTTCGAGGATCTGGCCGCCGATGGCCTCGGCGCGCTCCAGTTCGCCGGGCAGGTTGGCATCGAACAGGATCAGCGGGTGCAGGTTGCCGTCGCCGGCATGGAACACGTTGGCCACCCGCAGGCCGTACTGCCCGGAAAGCTCGCTGATGCCCTTGAGCACCCGCGCCAACTCGCGGCGCGGTATGGTGCCGTCCATGCAGTAGTAGTCCGGGGAAATGCGCCCCACTGCCGGGAAGGCATTCTTGCGCCCGGCCCAGAAGCGTGCGCGCTCGGCTTCGTCGCAGGCCAGGCGCACTTCGTGGGCACCGGCCTTGCGCAGCACGGCATCGACCCGGGTGCAGTCGTCGTGCACGTCAGCCTCGACGCCGTCGAGCTCGCACAGCAGGATCGCCGCAGCGTCCAGCGGGTAGCCGGCATGGATGAAATCCTCGGCGGCACGAATCGCCAGGTTGTCCATCATTTCCAGCCCTGCGGGGATGATCCCGGCGCCGATGATCTCGGCCACCGCGCCTCCGGCATCCTCGACGCTGTCGAAGCTGGCCAGCAGCACCCGCGCCACCTGCGGCCTGGGCAGCAGCTTGACGGTGACTTCAGTGACGATGCCGAGCATGCCCTCGGAGCCGGTGAACAACGCCAGCAGGTCGAAACCGGGGCTGTCCAGAGAATCACTGCCCAGTACCAGGCGTTCGCCTTCGACGGTGAGGATCTCCACCTTGAGCAGGTTGTGCACGGTCAGGCCGTATTTCAGGCAATGCACGCCACCGGCATTCTCGGCGACATTGCCGCCGATCGAGCAGGCGATCTGCGAGGACGGATCGGGCGCGTAGTACAGCCCATGGGGCGCCGCCGCCTGGGAGATCGCCAGGTTGCGCACACCGGGCTGGACCCGGGCGAAGCGGCCCTGCGGGTTGACTTCAAGGATGCGATTGAAGCGCGCCATCACCAGCAGGATGCCCTGGCTCAACGGCAGGGCGCCGCCGGACAGGCCGGTGCCGGCGCCGCGCGCCACCACTGGTACGCCGCGCTGGTGGCAGAGCCGCAGCAGTGTTTGTACCTGTTCCATGCGTTCGGGCAACACCACCAGCAGCGGCAGCGTGCGGTAGGCCGAGAGGCCGTCGCACTCGTAGGGCTTGAGGTCTTCGCTGCGGTGCAGGATCTGCAGATCGGGCAGGGCCTCGCGCAGGGCGGCCAGCAGTGTTGGCTTGTCCACGGCCGGCAACGGTCCATCGACACGTTCGTCGTAGAGGATATTCATGCAGGCTTACTGCGCCAGGTGCCGGATCATCGCCACCGTCAGGTACAAGCGTGGCGCCACGCTGGCGATCTCCATGTACTCGTCGTCGCCATGCAGGCCGGCGCCGACCACACCCAGTGTTTCCAGCACCGCCGGCTTGTCGCTGTCGGGCACGTAGGCGTAGCCGGCGTCGGTGCCGAAGCGCATGGCGATCGGCTGCAACTGCCGGTCGATCTTGCTGTAGAGCTGCCGTGCGGTTTGCGCAAGCTCCGTGGAGGCGTCGTTCTTGGCCAGCGGCGGGCGGCCTTTCTCCACGACCAGCTCGACCTGGGTATCGGCCACAAGCTGTTTCTTGATGATCCGCAGGGCATCTTCCTGCACCCGCTCGGTCTCGCTCAGGTCGGAGTAGCGCATGTCGGCCTCGGCGCTGGCCTGGGCGGGAATGATATTGGCCTTTTCCCCGGCCTTGGCCAGGGTCCAGTTGACGGTAGTGCCTTTGCTCTTGTCGCCGAGGTCGTTCAACTGCAGCAACTGGTGCGCCAGTTCCATCAGCGCGTTGCGCCCGGCTTCCGGAGCGGAGCCGGCGTGGGAAGCGCGACCCTTGACCTCGAGCTTGAGGCGGTTGATGCCGTTGGTGGCAACGGTGACCGCGTCATTGTCCGGTGGCTCGTAGGAGAAGACGAAATCGTGCTTGCGCGCCAGTTCGGCGATCAGCTGTCGCGAGCCGGTCGAGCCCATTTCCTCGTCCGGGTTGAACAGCACGGTGAGGGTGCGGTAGCCCTTGTACTGCTGGTCCTGCAGCAGTTTCAGCGCATGCAGGATCATCGCCACCCCGCCCTTGGCGTCGGCCACGCCGGGGCCGTAGGCGCGGTCGCCGTCTATCCGGAACGGGCGTTTGGCCACGGTGCCGGGGCCGAACACCGTGTCGTAGTGGACCATCAGCAGGAAGTCCTTGTCGCCGCTGCCCTTGAGGGTGCCGACGATATTGTCGCCCACCGAGGGCGTGGCCGGCTGGGTGCTGACCTTGGCGCCGAGGGCCTCGAGGCGTTTCACCAGTTCGCTGGCGACCTGTTTCAGGCCGGGTTCGGTACCGGTGCCAGTATCCACTGCAACCAGGGTCTTGAGGGTCTCCAGGTAATGGGGTTGTTCGGCCTGGGCCTGGCTGAACAGTTCCTGGGGCGTCGGGTCGGCGGCCTGGGCGGTGGCGCAGGCCAGGGCAAGGGCCAATGAGCAGAATCGCAAGGGCATGGGCAGGGATCTCGTTGTCGTGAACCCTTCAGCGTAGACCCTGCCACCCGATTACCGAGTCATTTGCTCCCGGCGATAACGCTATTGCACAGCCCAGGGGGGCTGGCAAGCACGATACGTAACGGTGATATTCAACATTCGATAGTGTTAGTAAACTATTGAATTATAAGAATTTATCTTTTCGCTACTGCATGCTGTACGCACTGCTCGTAATACGTCTGCTTGATCGCCGTCGGCTTCAGCCGAGACCGGCTGTTATAGGTCTGCTCGGTGATGCCGAAAGCCGTCATGCGCATCCACGGCTTGGCGAACTTGCGCGCCTGCAGCTTCTTGCGCGTGGCGTACAGGGTGACGCCGGAAAGCTTGGCCTGCTGCGCCTCGGCGGCGATCTGCGCGCCCCAGCCGCACACCTGGCGATCGTTCTGGCTCAGTGCCCGGGCCTGGGCGCCGAAGGCGGCGCTGGCCAGCAGGCAGCCGGCCACGGTTGCTAGAATCACTCGCATGTTGCTGTCCTAAGCATCTGAAGGAAAACAAAGTCTGCCTTCGCTTTCGACGCCTGGGGGCCAGCAGTTTGCCGTCAGGCGATGGCCATTTTCAGGCCACCGTACTGGCGCGTGCGCAGCGACTGCAGGGCCAGGGCCGCGATCCACAGCACGCCGACGCCGTAGTTCAGGCGCTGGTAGAGACCGAACAGTTCACCGCTGTGCACGGCCTTGGCCATCAACACCACGGTGACCACCGCCAGCAGCACGCTCAGCAGCGACCCCCAGGCCAGCCCCGGGGATCGGGCCAGGCGCGTGCCCAGGCCGATCCACAGCACACTGGCGAGGGTCAGCGAGAGGAACATCAGCAGGCCGCCGAGGTTGTGCATCTGTTGCGAGAACGATGGCTCCAGCGGCGCACAGCCCTGGTCACAGGCAAACCCGCCGGTCGCCAGGCTGCCCAGGCCATGCAACAGCACCAGCAGGGCGCTCAACCGCGCCAGCTTCGAGCGCCGCCAGCGCCGCGCCAAGCCCCAGGCGAACAGTGCGAACAGCAGGGCCAGCGGGAAATTGTTGATCCAGGGCGACAGCCCGTGGGTGGGGGCGCCGACCGCGCCGAGCTGGCTCATGGCTTGTTGCAGGTGGTCGTAGCCGGGGTAGGCCAGCGCCGTCAGGGTGACGCCCAGCAGCAGCCAGAGGGGAATGAGCAGGCCGCTGGCGAGCAGCAGGCGATCGAACGTCTTCATGCAGTGCCTTCCTTGGTGAGTGCAGGGCGCAGCCTACCGCGTCGCCGTGGCCATTCGCCAGTCTCAGCGGCCGTTGACCAGCATCACCAGCAGCACGCAGGCCAGCAACGCCAGGTAGGCCCGGGCATGCACGCTGTCGGGGATGCGCCCGAGCAGGGGCGCGGCCAGGTGCATGCCGAGCCAGGCGCCGACGGTCATCACCAGTCCCGCGCGCAGGTCGATGAAACCCAGCAGGCCCGGGCCAAGGTCGAACTGGCCGGCCGGCAGCAGCGCATAGACCAGCGTGGCCGCCAGGGCCATGGGCAGCGACAGCGGGTTGGCCATGGCCGTGGCGGTGCGCATGCTGGCGCCGCGTCGGCGCATCAGCGGCACGGTCATCACACTGCCGCCCACCCCGAGCAGCGCCGCCAGTGCGCCGATGGGCACGCCGACCAGGCTGGCGCCGGCGCTGCCCAGGGGCGCCAGGCGATGTTCGCCTGCGCGTACGAAGCCTGGGCGCAGCCAAGCGTCCAGCAGACTCAGCGCCAGGTAGGCGATGAACAGCCAGCGCAACCAGGCGCTGGCCAGGTACAGCGCCGCCCATGCCCCGAGCAGCGCGCCCAGGGCGATGGCCGGCGCCAGTGGGCGCACCAGGTCCCAGCGCAGGCTGCCCGCGCGGTGATGGCGCCAGGTGGCCAGGGCGCTGCTGAAGATCATCACCGTGGCCGAGGTGGCCACGGCGATCTGCATGTCGTGCTGGGCCACGGCCGTCCCCGCGCCATGACTGGCCAGCAGCAGGGCATAGAACAGCGGCACGGCGAAGAAGCCGCCGCCGAAGCCGAACAGCAGGGTGGTGACGCCGGCACACAGGCCGAACAGGCCAAGCAGGGGATAGAGCATGGGGTGGGTCTCGGGTCAGGGGTGAGGCGGTCAGGGTAGGGTGCCTGCCTCTTGGCTGACTTGCGCAACCTGGCCAATAATCATCGTGTTTCGGCCAGAACCTACCTTCATGCGCAATGTTCCCTTGTCCGAGGTCGATGCCAGCCCCCGTGCGGTGCTGGCCATCGCCACCGACTATCCGCCCGGTACCCTGCTGCCCAGGCATGTCCATCGCCGGGCGCAGTTCCTCTATGGCATGAGCGGGCTGATGGAGGTGCTGACCGATGACGGCGCCTGGGTCATCCCGCCTGGCAGCGGGGTATGGATTCCGCCCGGCAAGCCGCACCAAGTGCGCATGCGTGGCGTGAGCACCCGCAGCCTGTACATCGAACCGACCGCGCTGCCCAGATCGGGCAGCGTGTGCGAGGCACTGCGGGTCGGGCCGCTGCTGCACCAGCTGTTGCTGGCCAGCGCCGAGGTGCCGGCCTTGCATGACGAGGCGGGGCGCGACGGCCTGCTGCTGCGGCTGGTGCTGCATGAGCTGGGCCAGGCCGAGCGTCTGCCGCTGTTCGCGCCGCTGCCGGCCGAGCCGCGCCTGGCGGCCCTGTGCCAGGCGTTCCTGGCGCAGCCATCAATCCACACCCGTGGCGACACATGGGCAGGCCAGCTCAACTGGAGCCCACGTACCTTCAGCCGGCGCTTTCGCGAGCAGACCGGGCTGTCGTTCGGCCAGTGGCGCCAGCAGGCTTGCCTGATGGCCGCGGTGACACGACTGGCGACCGGCGAGCCGGTGACCACCGTCGCCCTGGACCTGGGCTATGAAAGCCCCAGCGCGTTTTCCAGCCTGTACCGGCGAGTCATGGGCCAGCCGCCGTCGGCGGCACGCCAGGGCATATGAAAACCCCGTTGGACGTATGTGATCGTACAACTGCTTGCGCTATCATCACGCCTGTCTTTCACAACCAGACATACAGGGCATGACAGAGCAGCAGGTACAGGCACGGACCCGGCGCAAGCCGCGCAGTCTGGCCCAGGAACTGGTCACGGTGCTGACCGAACGCATCCGCAGCGGCCAGCTCAAGCGCGGCGACAAGCTGCCCACCGAGTCGCAGATCATGGTCGAGGAGGGGGTCAGCCGCACCGTGGTGCGCGAGGCCATCTCGCGGCTGCAGGCCGCCGGCCAGGTCGAGACCCGCCACGGCATCGGCACCTTCGTGCTGGACGCGCCGAGCACCGGCGGCTTTCGGATCGACCCGGCGACCATCGTCACCCTGCGCGAGGTGCTGGCGGTGCTGGAGCTGCGCATCGCCCTGGAAATCGAAGCCGCGGGCCTTGCCGCCCAGCGTCGCGGTGACGCGGAACTGGCCGGCATGCGCGCGGCGCTGGACGAGCTCAACGAGGGCGCGGCCCATGCCTCGGATGCGGTGTCGGCGGACTTCCAGTTTCACCTGCGTATCGCCCAGGCCAGCGGCAATCACTATTTCGCCGACATCATCAACCACCTGGGCACCAGCATCATCCCGCGCACCCGGCTCAATTCGGCGCGCCTGGCCCATGACGACCAGGCGCACTACATGAGCCGGCTGATGCATGAGCACGAGGCGATCTACGAGGCCATCGCCCGGCGCGACAGCGAAGGCGCGAAGATGGCCATGCGCATGCACCTGAGCAACAGCCGCGAGCGCCTGCGCCAGGCCCATGAAGAGGCCGAGGCGCAAAAGGGCTGACGTCAGGGGGAAATGCGTGGGAGCGGGCTTGCCCCGCGATGCGGGTATCGCGGGGCAAGCCCGCTCCCACGTCGCCCCATTCACGTTTACAGACGATCAAATCACCCCTTCACTCCACTGCCCATTCACCAACCGCCGCAGCCCCAGTGGGTTGCCATCGCGCAACGCCTCCGGCAGCAGCGCCTGCGGGTAGTTCTGGTAGCACACCGGGCGCAGGAAACGATCGATGGCCAGGGTGCCGACCGACGTGCCACGGGCATCCGAGGTCGCCGGGTAAGGCCCGCCATGGACCATGGCGTCGCACACCTCGACGCCAGTCGGGTAGCCATTGACCAGGATCCGCCCGACCTTCTCCTCCAGCAGCGGCACCAGCCAGGCAAAGGCCTCGAAGTCCTCCGGCTCGCCGATCAGCGTGGCGGTCAGCTGGCCGCGCAGGCCGAGCAGGGCGGCGCGAAGTTGCTCAAGGTCGCTGACTTCGACGGCCACCGTGGCCGGGCCGAACACTTCTTCCTGCAGCAGCGGGTCGGACTCCAGCAGCAGGCGGACGTCGGCCTTGAACAGCTGGGCACGGGCCTGGTCGCCCTGTTGTGCCTGACCGGCCAGGTGCTGGATGCCGGCATGGGCGTGCAAGTGTTCCAGGCCGGCGACATAGCTGCGCAGGCCGCCGGTGTTGAGCAGGGTCTGGCCAGCCTGTTGGTCCAGATGCTGGCCCAGGCCATTCAGCAACTGGTTGAAGCCAGGCGACCGCAGGCCGATCAGCATCCCCGGGTTGGTGCAGAACTGCCCGGCGCCCAGGCACACGGAGCCGGCCAGTTCGCGGGCGATGTTCTCGCCACGCTTGGCCAGCGCGGCCGGCAGGATGATCACCGGGTTGATGCTGGACATCTCGGCGAACACCGGGATCGGTTGCGCCCGCTCGGCAGCCATGCGGCACAGGGCGTCGCCGCCCTTGAGCGAGCCGGTGAAGCCGACCGCCTGGATGGCAGGATGCTTGACCAGCCATTCACCGACACCGCCACCGAATACCATGTTGAACACACCCTTGGGCATGCCGGTGCGTTCGGAGGCGCGCAGGATGGCACAGGCCACCAGGTCGGCGGTGGCCATGTGGCCACTGTGGGCCTTGAACACCACCGGGCAACCGGCGGCCAGGGCTGCGGCGGTGTCGCCGCCGGCGGTAGAGAAGGCCAGCGGGAAATTGCTGGCGCCAAATACCGCTACCGGGCCGACGCCGATACGCATCTGGCGGATGTCCACCCGTGGCAGCGGCTGGCGTTCGGGCAGCGCCAGGTCGATGCGCGCCCCGAGGAAGTCGCCGCGGCGCAGTACCTGGGCGAACAGGCGCATCTGCCCGCTGGTGCGGCCGCGTTCGCCCTGGATACGGGCGGCGGGCAGGGCGGTTTCGCGGCAGACGATGGCCACGAAGCTGTCATCGAGTTCGTCCAGTTCGGCGGCGATCGCCTCGAGGAATTCGGCGCGGCGTGCCGGGGGCAGCTGGCGGAACTCGCTGAAGGCGGCGGCGGCGGCGCGGGCGGCGCGGTCTACCTCACCTTCGGTGGCCTGGGCGAAGTTATAGGGCAGTGCCTCGCCGGTGGTGGCGTCCAGGCTTTGCAGGCGTTGCGGGCCGACGGCACTGCGTTGGCCGGCGATGAAGTTGTGGCCGAGGATATTGGGCATGGAAACTCCTGGATGAGTGATGAGCCAGGGCGTGGGAGCGGGCTAGTCCCGCGATTGCATCATCGCGGGGCAAGCCCGCTCCCACGCCACCTGTGTCGTTCAGGTGATCGGTGCGGGATTGAACAGGGTGATGTCGTTGTGCAGGCCATGCTGCTCGGCCCAGGTGCGCTTGCGACCGCTGGCGACATCGAGGTAGTAGTGGAACAGCTCCCAGCCCAGCTCCTCGATGCTCGCCCGGCCACTGGCGATGCGCCCGGCGTCGATGTCGATCAGGTCCGGCCAGCGTTGGGCCAGTTCGCTGCGGGTGCACACCTTGACCACCGGCGCCATGGCCAGGCCGTAGGGCGTGCCGCGGCCGGTGGTGAACACGTGCAGGTTCATCCCGGCAGCCAGCTGCAGGGTGCCGCAGACGAAGTCGCTGGCCGGGGTGGCGCAGAAGATCAGGCCCTTGCGCGTGATCCGCTCGCCCGGGCCAAGCACGCCCTGGATGGCGCCGCTGCCGGACTTGACGATCGAGCCCAGGGATTTCTCGACGATATTGGACAAGCCGCCTTTCTTGTTGCCCGGCGTGGTGTTGGCGCTGCGATCCGCCGCGCCCTGCTGCAGGTAGCGGTCGTACCAGTCCATCTCGCGCACCAGCGCCTCGGCGACTTCCGGCGTTTCGGCGCGGGAGGTGAGCATGTAGATGGCATCGCGCACCTCGGTGACTTCCGAGAACAGCACCGTGGCGCCGGCGCGTACCAGCAGGTCGGCGGCATGTCCCAGGGCGGGGTTGGCGGTGATGCCGGAAAAGGCGTCGCTGCCACCGCACTGCATGCCCAGGATCAGCTCGCTGGCCGGCACGGTTTCGCGGCGGCGCTGGTCGAGCTTCTTCAGGCGGGTTTCGGCCAGGGCCATGATCTGCTCGATCATCTCGACGAAGCCCAGCGAGGCATCCTGCAGGCGGTACAGCCAGGGCTCGCTGAGGTCCACGGACGGGTCGTCCTCGTGCATCACCTGGCCGGCCTGGAGTTTTTCGCAGCCCAGGCTGATGACCAGCGCCTCGCCGCCCAGGTTGGGGTTGCGCGCCAGGTTGCGCACGGTGCGAATCGGGATGTAGGCATCGCGGGCGTTGATCGCCACGCCGCAGCCGTAGCTGTGGGTGAGGGCGATCACGTCGTCGACGTTGGGGTATTTGGGCAGCAGTTCGCTGCGGATGCGCTTGACTGCGTGGTCGAGCACACCGGTCACGCACTGCACGGTGGTGGTGATGCCGAGGATGTTGCGGGTGCCGACGGTGCCGTCGGCGTTGCGATAGCCCTCAAAAGTGAAGCCTTCGAGCGGCACCTGGGCAACGGGCACGGCGTCGCAGCGCGGCAGGCTGTCGAGCGCGGGGGCGGCCGGCATCGCCAGTTGATCCTCCTTGACCCAACTGCCCTGGCGCAGGTCTTCCAGGGCATGGCCGATGACCTGGCCGTAGCGGCGCACCGCCTCGCCCCGGCGGATATCCACGGTGGCGACCTTGTGGCTCTGCGGCACGCCCTCGACCAGGGTCAGGCCGTCGGCGAAGCGCGCGCCTTCGCCCAGGCCGCCGTCGTTGACCACCACCACGACATTGTCGTCGGGGTGCAGGCGCACGTAGCGGGGCGACTCGGAATGTTCGATCAACTGCATGGTCAGGCCCTTCTTGTCGTTTCTTTCAGGCTTCTTGTACGCCAGCCTGCGCCCGGGCAGGGCGCAGGCGTGTTTCACTCAATGGCGCGAAGTGGCGAGTTCAGCGGTGGGTGCCGCTTCCTGCTTCGGGTCGTCCTTGAGCTCGATGCGCTTGATCGGACCGACGATCACCAGGTAGCTGAACACTGCCACCAGGGCGTTGGCGCCCACATACACCAGGGCCCACTTGAACGAGCCGGTGGCGCTGATGATGTAGCCGATGACGATTGGCGTAGTGATCGAGGCGATATTGCCGAAGGTGTTGAACAACCCGCCCGACAGCCCGGCGATCTGCTTGGGCGAGGTGTCGGCGACCACTGCCCAGCCCAGCGCGCCGATGCCCTTGCCGAAGAACGCCAGGGTCATGAAGCCGACCACCATCCATTCGGCCTCGACGTAGTTGCAGAAGACCATGGTGGTCGACAGCAGCAGGCCGCAGACGATCGGCAGCTTGCGCGAGAAGGTCAGCGAGTTGCCGCGGCGCAGCAACCAGTCCGACAGCACGCCGCCGAGTACGCCGCCGATGAAGCCGCATACCGCCGGCAGCGAGGCGATGAAGCCGGCCTTGAGGATGGTCATGCCGCGCTCCTGCACCAGGTACACCGGGAACCAGGTGAGGAAGAAGTAGGTGATGGCGTTGATGCAGTACTGGCCCAGGTAGACGCCCAGCAGCATGCGGCTGGTCAGCAGCTGCTTGATATAGCCCCATTTCGGGCCATCGTTGCCGCGCTTCTGGTCCATGTCCACCAGGCCGCCGTTCTGTTCGATGTGCTCGAGCTCGGCGGCACCGATGCGCGGGTGCTGGCGCGGGTTGTAGATGGTCTTCAGCCAGACCGCCGAGAACACGATGCCCAGCGCGCCCATCACCACGAACACATGTTCCCAGCCGAAGGTGAAGACGATCCAGCCCATGATTGGCGCGAACAGCGCGGTGGCGAAGTACTGCGCCGAGTTGAAGATCGCCGAGGCGGTGCCGCGCTCTTGCGTCGGGAACCAGGCCGCGACGATCCGGGCGTTACCGGGGAACGACGGCGCTTCGGCGAAGCCGACCAGAAAGCGCAGGGTGAACAGGGTGACCACTGCCCAGGCCACCGGCAGGCCGCCGACGAAGCCTTGCAGCAGGGTGAACAGCGACCAGGTGAAGATGCTGAAGGCGTAGACGTTCTTCGAGCCGAAGCGGTCGAGCAGCCAGCCGCCGGGGATCTGCCCGGCCACGTAGGCCCAGCCGAAGGCGGAGAAGATGTAGCCGAGGGTGACCGCGTCGATGCCCAGGTCCTTCTGCAGGCTGGAGCCGGCGATGGCGATGGTGGCGCGGTCGGCGTAGTTGATGGTGGTCACCAGGAACAGCATCAACAGGATCAGGTAGCGCACATGCGTCTTTTTCGTCGCTTGCATGCTGGTTACTCCCACTCATTATTTTTATACGGGGATCGGTTGTGGGCCGGAGCAGGGTGGCCCTGCTCCGGCGGCGGCATCGGCAGGCCGCAGGGCGTTCGCTTATTGCGGGCCCATCTTGTCCATCAGCGCGGCGAGCATCTCGTACTCCTGCGCGGTCAGGTCGGTCAGCGGCGTGCGCACGGGGCCGGCGTCGTAGCCGGCGAGCTTCGCCCCGGCCTTGACGATGCTCACGGCGTAACCGGCCTTGCGGTTGCGGATGTCCAGATACGGCAGGAAGAAGTCGTCGATCAGCTTGGCCACGGTGGCGTGATCGTCGCGGGCGATGGCGTGGTAGAAGTCCATCGCCGTCTTCGGCACGAAGTTGAACACCGCCGAGGAGTACACCGGCACGCCCAGGGCCTTGTACGCCGCAGCATACACCTCGGCGGTGGGCAGGCCACCCAGGTAGCTGAAGCGATCACCCAGGCGGCGACGAATCGACACCATCAGCTCGATGTCGCCCAGGCCGTCCTTGTAGCCGATCAGGTTCGGGCAGCGCTCGGCCAGGCGTTCCAGCAAGTCGGCGTTCAGCCGGCAGACGTTGCGGTTGTATACCACCACGCCGATGTTCACCGCCTTGCACACTGCCTCGACATGGGCGGCGACGCCGTCCTGGCTGGCTTCGGTGAGGTAGTGGGGCAGCAGCAGCAGGCCCTTGGCGCCGAGGCGTTCAGCCTCCTTGGCGTATTCGATGGCCTGGCGGGTCGAGCCGCCGACGCCGGCGAGGATCGGCACCGACGTGGCGCAGGTGTCGACGGCGGTCTTGATCACCTGGCCGTACTCGCTGGCGGCCAGGGAGAAGAACTCGCCGGTGCCGCCGGCGGCGAACAGCGCGCTGGCGCCGTAGGGGGCGAGCCATTCCAGGCGCTTGACGTAGCCGGCCGGGTTGAAGTCGCCGTGGGCGTCGAAGTCGGTGACGGGGAACGACAGCAGGCCGTGGGAGAGGATGGATTGCAGTTCTTGTGGGGTCATTGTTGTAGGCATCCTGTGGCGCTTGGAGGAGGGGGAACCAAGGTGAGAGGTAAGTTATCGTACAACTTGAATCGTGACTAGTCCCTCGCGACAGAAAATTTGAATCCACCCACCATGACAGTGCCAACCCCTGTAGGAGCGGCCTTGTGCCGCGAAAGGGCCGCGCAGCGGCCCCGGGATTTCGGCGTTGACCCACGATCGCCGGGGCCGCTTTGCGACCCTTTCGCGGCACAAGGCCGCTCCTACAGGGGAAGCGTAAACCCGACAATTCGGCAGAGGAGTGTTGTCGTATGACTTTCGGGGGAAGAAAAAAAGATCGCGGAGACAGGCACAAGCCCGCCGCCCGCTTCCACGGGAAGTGTTCTGGGACCAGCAGAGGGTGACCGGGGAAACGGGGGCGGTATTGCACCGCCCCGCGATCAAAGCTAACGAAGCTTCAGTGGATCAGGCAGCCTGGTGGTGCTTGACCTGGGACTTGCGGACCTGGGCGCGGCAGGCGTCGCCGAAGGCCTGGAACATCTTGATCGAGTCGGGGTTCTTCGCCGCTTGCCACTCCGGGTGCCACTGCACCGCGAACAGGAAGGGCGAGAGGCTCGGGGCGTGGATTGCCTCGACCAGGCCGTCTTCGGCATGGGCGATCGGCTCGATGCCGGCACCCAGGTTACGCAGGCCCTGGCCGTGCAGCGAGTTGACGCGGATCTCGTCGGTGCCCAGGGTATCGCGCAGCCAGCTGCCTGGCTTGATCTTCACGCTGTGCACCGGGGCGTACTGGACTTCGACCGGATCTTCCGGGTTTTCCCGGTGGTCGTTGAAGCCGGGCTCGGCGTAGACCTTCTGGTAGATGTCACCGCCCAGGGCCACGTTGATTTCCTGCATGCCGCGGCAGATGCCGAAGATCGGCAGGCCGCGCTTGATCGCAGCCTTGACCAGCGGCATGTCGAACAGGTCGCGGTCCTTGTCCTGGCCCTTGCCGGGGGTCTGGTTTTCCTGGCCGTAGAGGGTCGGGTCGATGTTGCTGCCGGCACCGGTCAGGTAGACGCCGTCGGCCATGTCCAGGTAGGTCTCGAGGTCTTCGACGCCACAGCAGGTGGGCACCAGGACCGGGACGCAACCGGCGAAATCGACCAGCGGGGTGATGTATTTGTGGGTCATGACCTGATAGTCATGGCCTTTGCGCTCTTGGCTGCCCATGGTCATCAGGACGACGGGTTTGCGCAGGGAGGCTTGCTTGTTGCCAATGTTGCTGTTGGACATATGTCACCTTGAGACAGGTCATGCCTGTCGTTGTTGTGCAGGCGCACGGCCGGGGCCTTGAGTGCTGCCTGGAGCCCCGAGCACTGCCGGCTCGCCTTGCAGGCGATGTCGGTCGGGGCCTGACTCATAGCTTGCCAGAGCCGTTCGATATGTCAAACGAGTGGCGGGGTGTCCAGGCGCCTGTTTTCGGGGGCTCTAGGTCGTCAAGGCCTTTGGTGACAAGGGTTTGGCTAGGCTTTGGTCAATAATATTTAACGACGCAGTCGGGTCTTTGCATCGGTGCAATGATCGTGATGCCCTGGAGGCAAAGACCAGGATTTTTATTTAGCCCCCTAATCAAAGCTTTGACATTCACTGCCTAAGCAGTAATATTTTCACACAATTCCTCGAGCAGACCCCGATGTCCCATTTCACCCCGGAAAACTTCCAGACCTGCGCCATCGGCATGCTGCTCGGCCGCGCCGCGCTGCTCAAGGACCGCATCCTTGACTGGCACCTCGAGGCCGATGGCGTCACCGCCGCCCAGTTCAAGGTGCTGATCATCGTCACCCAGTACCAGGTCGACACCCCGGCCGAACTGTGCCGCTACCTGGGCCTGGACAGCGGCTCGATGACCCGCATGCTCGACCGCCTCGAGCAGAAGGGCCTGATCCTGCGCAATCGCTGCCCCGACGACCGCCGCCAGGTGCGCCTGGCCCTGACCGCCGATGGCCAGCGCCTGGCCGACCGCTTGCCGCAGGTCGGCGCGGCGGCGATGAACGAACTGGTCGGCGTGCTGCAGCCCGAGGAACTCAAGACCCTCGAGCAACTGCTCGCCAAGGTCCTGATTAACGCCGGCGACCCCCTGACGATCCGCCGCTTCGGCGATCGTTGAACCCTGTCACGCATCTTCCAAGGTATTGTCATGGCCACTCCCGCTGACACCTCCACCCCGGCCGCCGCGCCCGACAACACGCGCAAGCGCAAGGTCTGGCTGCTCGCCCTGTTGCTTATCCTGATCCTCGCCGGTGCGGGCACCTGGGCCTGGTACAGCCTGGTCGGGCGCTGGCACGAAAGCACCGACGATGCCTACGTCAACGGCAACGTCGTGGAGATCACCCCGCTGGTGACCGGCACCGTCACCAGCATCGGCGCCGATGACGGCGACCTGGTCCATGCCGGCCAGGTGCTGCTGCAATTCGACCCCGCCGACAGCGAAGTCGCCCTGCAGTCCGCCGAGGCCAAGCTGGCGCGTACCGTACGCCAGGTGCGCGGGCTGTACAGCAATGTCGACTCGCTCAAGGCGCAACTGCAGACCCGCCAGGCCGAGCTGCAGAAGGCCCAGCAGGACTACAACCGACGCAAGGTGCTGGCCGACAGCGGCGCCATCGCCGCCGAGGAAGTGGCCCACTCCCGCGATGACCTGACCGTGGCCCAGGCTGCCGTCAACAGCGCCCGCCAGCAACTCAACACTAGCACCGCGCTGGTCGACGACACCGTGGTGTCCTCGCATCCGGAGGTGATGGCCGCCGCAGCAGACCTGCGCCAGGCCTACCTCGACCATGCCCGGACCACGCTGGTGGCACCGGTGACCGGCTATGTCGCCAAACGCACCGTGCAACTGGGCCAGCGCCTGCAACCGGGCACGACGACCATGGCGGTGATCCCGCTGGACGAGGTGTGGATCGACGCCAACTTCAAGGAAACCCAGCTGCGTGACATGCGCATCGGCCAGCCGGTCGAGATTACCGCCGACCTGTACGGCAGCGAAGTCAGGTACACCGGCACCGTCGACAGCCTCGGCGCGGGCACCGGTAGCGCCTTCGCCCTGTTGCCGGCACAGAACGCCACCGGCAACTGGATCAAGATCGTCCAGCGCGTGCCGGTACGCATCCACCTGGATCCCGAGCAACTGAAGAAACACCCGCTGCGCATCGGCCTGTCCACGGTCACCGAGGTCGACCTGCACGACCAGAGCGGCCCGGCCCTGGCCCAGCAGCCACCGCAGCAGGCCAGCTACACCACCCAGGTGTATGACCGTCAGCTGGTCGAGGCCGATGACCTGATCGCCCGGCTGATCCACGAGAACAGCGCCACCGGCAAGACGGCTCAGCGATGAGCCAGCAGGCCCCCGCGCAGTTCACCCCGCCAAGCCTGCTGCTGACCACCATCGGCCTGTCCCTGGCGACCTTCATGCAGGTGCTCGACACCACCATCGCCAACGTGGCGTTGCCGACCATTTCCGGCAACCTCGGCGTGAGTTCGGAGCAGGGCACCTGGGTGATCACCTCGTTCGCGGTGAGCAACGCCATCGCCCTGCCGTTGACCGGCTGGCTCAGCCGGCGCTTCGGCGAGGTGAAGCTGTTCATCTGGGCCACGCTGCTGTTCGTGCTGGCCTCGTTCCTGTGCGGCATCGCCCAGTCGATGCCCGAGCTGGTGCTGTTCCGGGTGATCCAGGGCGTGGTGGCCGGCCCGCTGTACCCGATGACCCAGACCCTGCTGATCGCCGTGTACCCGCCGGCGAAAAGGGGGATGGCCCTGGCGCTGCTGGCGATGGTCACGGTGGTGGCGCCGATTGCCGGGCCGATCCTCGGCGGCTGGATCACCGACAGCTACAGCTGGCCATGGATCTTCTTCATCAACGTACCGATCGGCCTGTTCGCCGCCGCCGTGGTGCGCCAGCAGATGCGCACGCGACCGGTGGTCACCAGCCGCCAGCCGATGGACTACATCGGCCTGCTGACCCTGATCGTCGGGGTCGGCGCGTTGCAGGTGGTGCTGGACAAGGGCAATGACCTGGACTGGTTCGAGTCATCGTTCATCGTCATCGGCACCTTGATCTCGGTGGTGTTCCTGGCGGTGTTCGTCATCTGGGAGCTCACCGACCGCCATCCGGTGGTCAACCTGCGATTGTTCGTGCACCGCAACTTCCGCATCGGCACCCTGGTGCTGGTGGGGGGCTACGCGGGATTCTTCGGCATCAACCTGATCCTGCCGCAATGGCTGCAGACCCAGATGGGCTACACCGCAACCTGGGCGGGCCTTGCGGTGGCGCCGATCGGCCTGCTGCCGGTGCTCATGTCGCCCTTCATCGGCCAGTACGCCCATCGCTTCGACCTGCGCTTGCTGGCCGGCATCGCCTTCCTGGCGATCGGTACCAGTTGCTACATGCGTGCCGGCTTCACCAACGAGGTGGACTTCCTGCACATCGCCCTGGTGCAGTTGTTCATGGGCATCGGCGTGGCGCTGTTCTTCATGCCGACCCTGGGCATCCTGCTGTCGGACCTGCCGCCGCACCAGATCGCCGACGGCTCGGGGCTGGCCACCTTCCTGCGGACCCTGGGCGGCAGTTTCGCCGCGTCGCTGACCACCTGGATCTGGATTCGTCGTGCCGACCAGCACCACGCCTACCTGAGCGAGCACATCAGCAACTTCGATCCGGCCACCCGGCAGACCCTGGAGCAGTTGGGCGGGGCCAGCCCGCAGGGTTACGCGAAGCTGGAGCAGATCCTCAACAGCCAGGCGTACATGATGTCGACGGTGGACTACTTTACCTTGCTCACCTGGGTGTTCGCCGGGCTGATCCTGCTGGTGTGGCTGGCCAAGCCGCCCTTTACCGCCAAGGCCGGGCCGGCTTCGGCGGGGCATTGAAGCAATGATCCTGTCCATGCAGCACCTGCCCCGTTTTCAAATGATGGCATTTCCCCTAATCTTGTAGGCCTTTACCTGGCTACTTGGCAGACTCATGGACAAGGTCATCGTCATCACCGGCGCCAGCCGGGGCATCGGCGCCGCCACGGCATTGCTGGCGGCGCAACAGGGTTACCGCATCTGCATCAATTACCACGCTGACGACCAGGCCGCCGAGGCGATGCTGGCGCAGGTTCGTGCACTGGGTGCCGAGGCCATCGCCGTGCGCGCCGACGCCAGCGTCGAGGACGAGGTGATGCGGCTGTTCCGCTGCGTCGACCAGGAACTCGGGCCAGTCACCGCGCTGGTCAACAATGCCGGCACCATCGGCCAGCAGAGCCGTGTCGAGGACATGTCCGAGTTCCGCCTGCTCAAGGTGATGAAGACCAATGTGGTCGGCCCGATCCTCTGCGCCAAGCACGCCTTGCTGCGCATGGCCCGCCGCCATGGCGGCCAGGGCGGGGCGATCGTCAACGTGTCGTCGATGGCCGCGCGACTGGGTTCGCCCAACGAGTACGTCGACTATGCTGCCTCCAAGGGTGCCCTGGACACCTTCACGGTGGGGCTGGCCAGGGAGGTAGCAGGCGAGGGCGTGCGGGTCAATGGCGTGCGGCCGGGCTACATCCATACTGGCTTCCATGCCCTGAGTGGCGATCCGCACCGCGTCAGCAAGCTCGAGCCAGGCTTGCCGATGGGGCGCGGTGGGCAGCCTGAGGAAGTGGCCGAGGCGATCCTGTGGTTGCTGTCGGAAAAGGCGTCCTATGCGACCGGAACCTTTATCGACCTGAGTGGCGGACGTTAGATCCGCTCGTCAGTCGCGCAGCAACAGATCGACCTGATCCACCAGCTTTTCGAGGTCAAAGGGCTTGGTCAGTACACGCATGCCTTGCGGCAGGGGCCCATCCTCAAGCACCGCGTTGGCATCGTAGCCGGTGATGAACAGCACTGGGATCGAAGGCAGTCGCCCGCGCATGGCCTGGGCGACCTGGCGGCCGTTCATGCCGCCGGGCAGGCCGATGTCGGTGATCAGCAGGTCGAACTCCAGGTCTGCCTCGAGTGCCGCAGGTCCGGTGGCGTAGCCATCGACCTGGTGGCCGAGCTCCTCGAGCACTTCAGCGATCACCAGGCGCAACGCGGCCTGGTCTTCGACCAGCAATACCCGCTTTCCGGGGCCGTGCGCGGCCTGTAACGACATGCCCTTTGCAGGTGCGGGCAGGGGAGCGGCGTCATGCCTGGGCAGGTAGAGGTGGATGCAGGTCCCTTCGCCCGGCAGGGAGCAGATCTGCAGCTGCCCACCTGACTGACGGACGAAGCCATAGACCATGGACAGTCCAAGCCCGGTACTTTGCCCCATGGGCTTGGTGGTAAAGAAGGGTTCGACCGCGCGGTCGAGCACCTCGGCTGGCATTCCACGCCCAGTGTCGCTGACGCTCAAGCGCAGATAGGGGCCGGGAGGGAGATCAAGCGACTGGGCGGTATCCTGCATCACCTCCAGCGCGACGCAGTGGAGGTCGATGCGACCGCCGGCAGGCATGGCGTCGCGGGCATTGATGCACAGGTTGAGCAGGGCGCTTTCCAGTTGCGGTGGATCGATGAAGACCGTGCCGGTCTCCAGTTCGAAATGGCTGTTCACCTCGATGGCCGGGCCAACGCTGCGGCTGATCAGGTCTTCCATGCCCTGTACCAGTGTGCTCAGCCGGGTGGCCTGGGGCAGCAGGGTCTGGCGGCGAGAGAATGCCAGCAGGCGCTGCACCAGTGTGGCGGCCCGGTGCGCGGACTCACAGGCGCTGTTCAGCAAGGGCGGAACATCGGCGTAGCGGGCCTTTTGCAGGCGTTGTCGTATCAACTCCTGGGCGCCGAGTATGCCGCCGAGCAGGTTGTTGAAGTCATGGGCGATGCCGCCGGTGAGCTGGCCCACGGCTTCCATCTTCTGTATCTGGCGCAGTGCTTCCTCGGTCTCGAGCAGTCGCTTCTGTTCACCGACCTGGCGGGTGATGTCGTAGACGAACAGGTAGGCACCGACAATTCCGCCCGCGCTGTCACGCAGGGGGGTGAAGCGCAGTTCGAAATGACGTTTGTCGCTGCCGCGACCATACTCGATCACTTCGGTGTAGCTTTCACCGGACAATGCCCTGCGCCAATATGCCACCGATCGTTCGCGTTCCTCGGGGAACCCGTCCAGGCACTCATGCAGGTTGTCACCGGCCTTTATCTTGCGGCCAAACAGGTACTCGAAATCCTTGACCGCTCGCGCGTTGACCGCGAGAAAGCGCAGCGAGGTGTCTACCACCTGCACCCGGGCGACACTGTTCTCGACCAGCTCGGCGAGCAGGCTGCGTTCGGCCAGGGCGGCGGCGACCCGTTGCTCGAGGTGGTCGTTGAGTTCCTGCAGGGCGTTTTCGGCGCGGCGTCGTTCGGTGACATCCTTGAACAGCACCGCCACCTGGTTTTTCTCGGCGGGTTCGATCCGGAAGGTGGTGACCGACAGCACACGACCGGTAGCCACGAGTTCCTGCTCGAACTGCAAGGGCTCGCCCGTGCGCAGCACCTGTCCGTAGCGGGCGATCCAGTCGTCGGCTTCGTCGGGCACCATCTCGCGCAACTTCTGCCCGACCACGTTGGGAATCCCTGCATGGCGGGCATAGGCGGCGTTGGCGAGAATATGGAGGTAGTCGCTCAACGGCCCGTGCGGTCCGTCGAAGAACTCGATGACGCAGAAACCTTCGTCCATCGTGTCGAAGAGAAAGCGGAACAGGTCAGGATCCTGCCGGGTACGGTCGGTCAGTTCGGCCTCCAGCAAGGCATTGCGCTGGCGTAGGCGTTCAACTTCCAGGCGCAGGGACTGCAGTTCGCGCGAGGGCATGCTGGCATCCGTCGAGGTAGGGTCAGCTACGCTAATCGTCTGCTGGTGTGCCTGTCCAGTCATGCGGCTCAAGGTCTTGCATGGGGGTTGCCTGGCTTGACGTTCAGCAGTTCCTCCACCCTGGTGGTCAGCAGTTTCAGTTCGAAGGGCTTGTGCAGCAGGAGCATGGGCGGCGAGCCCGTGATCCGGCGGGTATCGATGGCACCATCGTAGCCAGTGATGAACAGGGTAGGCAGATGCTCGTCGGTAGCCCAGCAGGCATTGGCCACCTGGTATCCGTCGATATCCCCCGGGAGTCCGATATCCACCACCAGCAAGTCTGGTCGAACACCTTCGTCCAAGGCGCACAGGGCGGTGCGGCCATCCTCGAAATCCTGAACCTGCAAGCCATGTTCCTCGAGGATTTCCCGTATCACCAGGCGCAGCGTCGCTTGATCTTCCACCAGCAGGATCAGCGGTTGCCTGGACCTTGCCGGTGTGATCGCCTGCTGCACATCGTCTGCTTGTCTTGCGCTGCCTGCTTGAGCACGTGGTAAAAACAAGTGGATGCAGGTGCCGCGTCCTGGTGAGCTGTCGATGCTCAGTTGGCCGGCTGACTGGCGCACGAAGCCATAAGCCATGGACAGGCCCAACCCGGTGCCTTGCCCCAGTGGCTTGGTTGTGAAGAACGGTTCGGCGGCACGCTCGCTGATTTCCTGGGCCATGCCGCAGCCGGTATCCTCGACCTGAATGTGCAGATACTGTCCGGTTTCGAGCTGAAGGGCTGCCGCCTGAGCGGCATCCAGCTGGCAGTTGTCGGCGCTGATGCCCAGGGTGCCGCCGCTCGTCATGGCGTCCCGGGCGTTGATGCACAGGTTGAGCAGGGTACTTTCCAGCTGCGATGGATCGACGCAGACCAGCCATTGGCCGGCGCGGGTGGCATCGACGAACTTTATATGGGTGTCCAGGGAGCTGTGGATCAGCTCGTGCATGCCGGCTACCAGGTGATGTACATCCACCGGTTGCGGTGTCAGCGCCTGCTGGCGGGCGAAAGCCAGCAGGCGCTGGACCAGAGAAGCTGCGCGTGAGGAATTCTGCCGGGCAATGTCGAGTAGATGCCTGCTGTCCTGCTGACGCCCCTGCGTCAGGCGTTTGTCGGCCAGTTCCAGCGCGCCGAGAATGCCGCCGAGCAGGTTGTTGAAGTCGTGGGCGATGCCGCCGGTCAGTTGGCCGATGGCTTCCATCTTCTGTGACTGGCGCAAGGCCTCCTCGGCCTGGCTCAGGCGCTCCTGTTCCTGGACGCGGGCGCTGATGTCGTAGGCGAACAGATAGCCGCCACGGATTTGGCCTTGGGCGTCGCGCAGTGGGTTGTAGCGCATTTCATAATGGCGGGGCTGGTCAGGCGTGCCCAGGCTGACCATCTCGACGAAAGACTCCCCGGTGATAAGTCGTGGCCAGATCGGTTGGAGCTTTTCCATGATCTGTGGCAGACCTGCCAGGATGTCATGGACATGGTCGCCAACCTTGGGCGAAATGCCATGCAGTCGCTCGAAGGTTTCGCGCGCCGTGCGGTTGATGGCCACCAGGCGCAAGCTACAGTCCGCAGCGAACACATTGGCCAGGCTGTGGTCCACCAACTCGCCGAGCAGCCTGTTGTTGGTTTCGGCCCTGTCCATGCGTTTTTCTGTTTGCTCTTGCAGCAGCTGGCGTGCCTGTTCGCTGGCCGGGACGCCGGTAAACAGCACGGCCACTCGTCTGTCACTGGCTGGACCCAAGCGATAGGCGGTGACGTTGAGCAAACGGTCGGTGACGTTCAGGCGCTGTTCGAAGCGTACCGGCTGGCCGCTGCGCAATACCTCGGCAAAGCGCGGCACCCAGGCATCGGCTTCGTTCGGGATCAGCTCGCGTACGGTCTGCCCTATCCGCTTGTCATGTCCTGTATGGCGTAGGCAGGCGTCGTTGCTGAGGACATAGCGGTAGTCGCTCAATGGCCCTAGCGGGCCATCAAGCAGTTCCAGGACACAGAAGCCTTCGGCCATGCAGGAGCGTAACAACTCGAAACAAACTAGCTCCAGATCATGCCTGGCCACCTGCGTCTCGAGGGTCTCGATACGGGCCTGCAACTGCTCGGAAGATGGCGACGGGGCTGGCATAGGCTGGATCCATCCGGTGGACCGTAACACTATAGTTGTGGTCCATGCTCCCAGCCATCAAGTCATCAAAACGACCGCACGATCCGCCCCAGGGTCTCCATGGCCTGCTCGGCGGCATCGCCCCAGGGGCTGCCGTAGTTCAGGCGGATGCAGTTGCAGAAGCGCCGGGTCGGCGAGAAGATCGGCCCCGGCGCGATGCTGATGCCCTGGGCCAACGCCATGTGGAACAGCTTCAGGGCGTCCATCTGCTCGGGCAGCTCCAGCCACAGGAAGTAGCCCCCGGAGGGTTGGCTGACCCGGGTCTGCGCCGGGAAGTGGCGGGCGATGGCGGCCAGCATGTTGGCCTGCTGGCCCTCGAGGGCGTAGCGCAGCTTGCGCAGGTGGCGATCATAGCCACCATGCTGCAGGTAATCGGCGATCGCCGCCTGGGCCGGCATCGAGGCGCACAGCGAGGTCATCAGTTTGAGTCGCTCGATTTTCTGCGCGAAGCGACCGGCCGCCACCCAACCGATCCGGTAGCCGGGGGCCAGGCTCTTGGCGAACGAGCCGCAGTGCATCACCAGGCCTTCGGTGTCGAAGGCCTTGGCCGGTTTCGGTGCCTGCTGCGAGTAGTACAGCTCGGCGTAGACGTCGTCCTCGATCAGCGGCACCTGGTGGCGACGCAGCAGCTCGACCAGTTCCTGCTTCTTGGCCTCCGGCATGCTGGCGCCCACCGGGTTCTGGAAGTTGGTCATGCACCACACGGCCTTGACCGGGTGTTTCTCCAGGGTCTGGGCCAGCACGCCTAGGTCCATGCCTTCACGCGGGTGGACAGGGATCTCCACCGCCTTGAGCTTGAGCCGTTCGAGCACCTGCAGGCAGGCGTAGAAGGCCGGTGCCTCGATGGCCACCAGGTCGCCGGGCTGGGTCACGGCTTGCAGGCACAGGTTCAGTGCCTCCAGCGCACCGTTGGTGATCAGCAGCTCCTCCATCGGCAGCATCAGCCCGGCGACCATGTAGCGCAGGGCGATCTGCCGACGCAGTTGCGGGTTGCCCGGCGACAGGTCGGTGACCACCATGCGCGGGTCCATGGCCCGGCTGGCACTGGCCAGCGAGCGTGACAGGCGCTGCAGGGGGAACAGGGTCGGGCTGGGGAAGGCCGAGCCGAACGGCACGGTGTGCGGATCCTTGATCGAATCGAGGATCGAGAACACCAGGCCGCTGACATCGACATCGGTGGATTCGCTGGCTGGCGCCTGGGGCTGCGGCTCGCTGAACGGGCGCGGCGCATGGGCGTTGACGAAGTAGCCCGAGCGCGGCCGGGCGCGGATCAGCCCGCGCCGCTCCAGCAGGTAGTAGGCCTGGAACACGGTGGACGGGCTGACCCCGTGGGTCTGGCTGGCGTAGCGTACCGAAGGCACCCGCTGACCGGGGCCGAGCACCCCGGAGCGGATCAGTTCGGCAATGTCGTCGGCAAATCGTTCGTAGCGTTTCATTATCGTCTGGGCAGGCAAGGTGGTGTTCAGTGTAGGGGATCAGCGATTCATCGGCGCGACGAAACGGCTGTGCGCGGTGCTGCGGATGCCCGGCTGGTCGCTGTCCTGGATCTCGAACGTCAGCTCCTGGGAACTGCTGCTCGGGCGGTCGGCGAGCATCGCCACCGACACCGGCAGCTCACTCATCTCGCCGGCGGCGATGGTGAACTCGGTGCGCCCGTGCAGCTCGAAGCCGTCGGCATCCACCAGGCGCAGGCGATAGTGCTGCGCTTCCTGGGTCTTGTTGATGATCTTGAGCAGGTAGATGTTCTCGATCTGGCCCAGGGCGTTCTCGCGGAACAGGCCACGGTCCTTGATCACATCCATCGACACCATCGGGCGCATCTGCAGGGCGACCACCAGGGCGCCGATCATCACCGTCAGCGCGGCGGCGTAGCCCAGCAGGCGAGGGCGCAGCCAGTGGGTCTTGCCGCCTTGCAGGTTATGCTCGGACTTGTAGCCGATCAGGCCGCGGGCATAGCCCATCTTGTCCATCACCCCGTCGCAGGCGTCGATACAGGCGGCGCAGCCGATGCAGGCCATCTGCAGACCCTCGCGGATATCGATGCCGGTGGGGCAGACCTGCACGCACAGGGTGCAGTCGATGCAGTCGCCCAGGCCCTGGCTGCGCGGGTCGCTGCCTTTCTTGCGCGGGCCACGGGCTTCGCCGCGGCTAGGGTCGTAGGCCACCGCCAGGGTGTCCTTGTCGAACATCACGCTCTGGAACCGCGCATAGGGGCACATGTGCATGCACACCGCTTCGCGCAGCCAGCCGGCGTTGAGGTAAGTGGCACCGGTGAAGAACAGGATCCAGAACAGCGCCACGCCACCCAGCTCGAAGCTGAACAGCTCGGCGGCCAGTGGACGGATCGGGGTGAAGTAGCCGACGAAGGTCAGGCCGGTGAGCAGGCCGATGGCCAGCCACAGGCCGTGCTTGAGGCCGCGCCGGGCGATCTTCTCGACGCCCCAGGGTGCGGCGGCCAGCTTGATGCGCTGGTTGCGGTCGCCTTCGGTGATCTTCTCGCACCACATGAACAGCCAGGTCCAGGTGCTCTGCGGGCAGCTGTAGCCGCACCAGACACGCCCGGCGAACACCGTGATGGCGAACAGGCCGAAGGCGCAGATGATAAGCAGCGCCGACAGCAGGATGAAGTCCTGCGGCCAGAAGGTCGCGCCGAAGATGTGGAATTTGCTTTCGGCCAGGTCCCAGAGCACGGCCTGGCGGTCGCCCCACTGCAACCAGGCGGTGCCGAAGAACAGTACGAACAGCAAGCCGGCAAAGGCGATCCGCAGGTTGCGGTAGAAGCCGGTGAAGCTGCGGGTGTGAATGTCGCCGGTCACCTGGCTTTTGCTCTTGTGGGTGGCGGGGGCAATCTCGATGACTCGGAAGGGGATTCTATCGCTCATGGTTCATCGCTCATCAGGCCTCGATCAGGCCAGGGCACTATGGCCCTCGATCTGTTTTCAGCACAGGCCCAGATATTGAGAGAAAAACCATATCAGATGCTTTTGATCTTTTCTCAGGCCCTGTATTACGCAGCATTGAGCGCCTAGTCGCAGATGCCTGCGGCTATCCACCGCACCTCGGCCTCAGGCTGCGTGGTTCCGTTTGGCAGGGTGCAAGGCACGCGGTGCGCGTGCCGTGGTCATCTGTAGAACAAATCGGGAGGCAACCGATGGAAACATTCTGGCACTCGATGCTCGAGGCCTTGCAGGCCGAGTTCGCCGATGTCACCGACGAGCGCGAGGTCGCCCGTATCTTGATCCGCCTGCTGATGGCTGCCCTGCTGGGAGCGGTGCTGGGCTTCGAGCGCGAGAGCAAGGGCAAGGCCGCGGGGGGGCGCACGCACATGCTGGTGTCGATGGGGGCGGCGTTGTTCGTGCTGGCGCCGAGCATGGCCGGCGCCGACGAGCAGGCGTTGAGCCGGGTGATCCAGGGTATCGTCGCCGGCATCGGCTTTCTCGGAGCGGGCACGATTCTCAAGGGCAGCGGCCAGGACACCAGCCACGTCAAGGGCCTGACCACGGCCGCCGGGCTGTGGATGACCGCAGCCATCGGCACCGCCGCAGGCATGGGGCGCGAGGCCACGGCGTTGGTCAGCACCGTGCTGGCGCTGCTGGTACTGGCCAGCATGCCGCTGCTGGTGGACAAGATCGAGGGCGAGGCGCGGGAGAGGAAGGATGGGGAGGACGAGGAGGGCAGGAAGCACTGAGGGGAGCCGAAGCTCCCCTCATAAGCGTTGTTGCCTGCTCTTTTCTTATTATTGGAGACGGGCCTGTTGTTGTTTTTGTCGGCGATTGTCTCTGCATTGCGGGGCCCCCAACCGGGGCCAAGAGCAAACGTATTTTTTTGAGCGCTGACCTGCGTTCATCCAACGTGATCCAACCTTGACTGCCGCTACCTTGGAGGTAGTTTTATTGTTCTGTGTCAGGCTGCGGGGTCGGGACCCCTGGAAAGCACGTCGACTCCAAAAAAATCTGCTTGCTACGCCTCTGCCGTGTTGTTCTTGTTATGTCAGAGCCGTTTACTGTTGTTTTTATTGGGTATCGCGTTTTTTGTTCTTGTTATGCCAAAAGATATAGCAGGTGGCGTGCCAACTTTTTAAAAGCCTTTAAAATCAACGACTTGATGATTTTTAGGAAAAACTGACACGTGAGAATCTGTCGATTTGTTTCCCTGTTACCCGATTTTTTTCTGCAATGCGTGTAGGCGGTAACACTCCGCCCACACCTGTGTGACACGCGTATGACTCAGCGCACGCCACGTGCCCGCGCCACCCGCGAACCGGTGGCGCGCCCCAGCACTTCGCTGATGCGCAGGCCGGCGGCGATCAGCTTGTCCAGGTCGATCCCGGTCTCGATGCCCAGCCCCTGCATCAGGTACACCACGTCCTCGCTGGCGACGTTACCGGTGGCACCCTTGGCGTACGGGCAACCGCCCAGGCCCGCCACCGAGCTGTCGAACACGCTGATGCCCTCCAGCAGGCCGGCATAGACGTTGGCCAGGGCCTGGCCGTAGGTGTCGTGGAAGTGCCCGGCCAGCTGCTCGCGGGGTACCTGGGCCGCGACCACCTCGAACAGGCGGCGGGTGTCACCGGCGGTGCCGGTACCGATGGTGTCACCCAACGACACCTCGTAGCAGCCCATGTCGTGCAGGGCGCGGGCCACCGGCGCGACCTGCTCGGCGCTGATACGCCCCTCGTAGGGGCAGCCGAGCACGCAGGACACATAGCCGCGCACCCGCACACCCTGGCTGCGGGCGGCGTCCATGATCGGCTCGAAGCGCTTGAGGCTGTCATTGATCGAGCAGTTGATGTTGCGCTGCGAGAAGGCTTCCGAGGCCGCCGCGAACACCGCCACTTCCTTCACCCCGGCGGCCAGGGCATCCTCGAAACCGCGCAGGTTGGGTGCCAGGGCCGCATAGGTGACGCCTTCGCGCTGGCGGATACCGGCGAACACCTCGGCGGAACCGGCCATCTGCGGCACCCACTTGGGCGAGACGAAACTGCCCACCTCGATGTAACCGAGACCGGCATCGGTGAGGTCGTCCACCAGTCGCACCTTGTCGGCGACGCTGATGGGCTGGGCTTCGTTCTGCAGGCCGTCGCGCGGGCCGACTTCGACCAGGCGGACATTCTTGGGCAATGACATGGCGGGCTTCCTGTGGCGGATCAACGGTGGGGGTGCGACGGGTTCAGGGTGGCGGCCAGGGCCTGCTCGCAGCGCTCCTGGGCGGTGTCCAGCTCCAGGTGCATCTGCTGGATGTCGAGCATCTGCTGTTCGAGCTGGGCGCGGCGTTCGGCGATCTTGGCCAGCATGCTGGTGAGCTGCTTCTGGTTGCCGCTGGTGGGGTCGTAGAGTTCGATCAGCTCCCGGCATTCGGCCAGCGAGAAGCCGATGCGTTTGCCGCGCAGGATCAGCTTGAGGGTGACCTTGTCGCGTGCCGAATAGATGCGCTCCAGGCCACGGCGCTCGGGGCTGAGCAGGCCCTGTTCCTCATAGAAGCGGATGGCGCGGGTGGTGATGTCCAGTTCGCGGGACAAATCGGAGATGCTGTAGGTCTGGCTGCTCATGCTTGGGCTCGGGGGAGGGAATGCGAGTAACCTAATGCCAGGTTGACGTATACGTCAAGCAAGCTGTGGGGTTTGCCGGAGCCTCATCGCGGGGCAAGCCCGCTCCCACGTATCATCTCCCGTGGGAGCGGGCTTGCCCCGCGATGAGGCCCGTTCAGGCATTGACCAACCTGCGGTACTCCTTGGGCGTCTGGCCGTCGAGCCGCTTGAAAAACCGCGCAAAGTAGGTCGGATCGCTGAACCCCAGGCTGTCGGAAAGCTGGCCGATGCTCATCCGGGTATACGCCAGGTTGCGCCGCGCCTCGAGCAGCAGGCGCTGGTGGATCACCTGCAGCGCGGATTGTCCGGCCAGCGCACGGCACAGCTGGTTCAACTGCAGGCTGGTGATGCCCAACCGGCTGGCGAACACGTCCACGGCCAAGTGTTCGCGGTAATGCGCCTCGACCAGGCGCAGGTAACGCCCCAGCAACTGCTGGTCCCGTTCGTCCTGGTTGCGCGCGGGCAAGGCCTGCTGCTGGCGGTGGATCCAGACCATCAGCGCGGTGACCAGGGCCTGCAGCATGGGCGCTCGCGCCGGCGCGCTGCCCTGATACTCCTGCTGCAGCGTGTCGATCAGACCGTGCAGGCGCATACGGTCCTGGCCCAGCGGGTAACAGCGGGGGGCCGCCAGTACGCTCAAGGGCGCGCCGAGGCGCTGTTCCAGGTCGACCACCAGGGCCGTGCCGAAGGTCAGCACATGCCCCTGGATGTCTGCGCTGAAGCGAAAGCCATGCACGGTGAGCGGCGGCACCACCTGGATCGCCGCCTCGCGAATCACCCGGCGCTCGCCCTCGATCTCCACTTGGGCCTCGCCCCGTTGCACATAAAGAAGCTGGAACAGTTCGGCATGCCGGTGTGGCTTGATTTCCCAATGGTGCAGGCGGCTGCGCGCCGGGATCGACTCGCAGTGCAGCAGGTCGGTGTCCGGCCAGGCGTGGTGTTCGCCGTACAGCTGGAACAGCGGGATGCCGGGGAGAGGGCTGTGCATGAGGGGATGTCCGTTAATCGAACGAATTTTGCAAAAGTGCAGTTTTTGCCACGGATATCACACGTTTCATGCCAGCTTCGCCAGTAAAAATACAGGTGCAAACCCTAACAGCAGATGTGCGGCCATTGCCAGTACCGGCCGGCATCGTCATCGCGAGACAACAACAATGAAGACTCAGGTTGCAATCATCGGCGCCGGCCCCTCCGGCCTGCTGCTGGGCCAGCTGCTGCACCGTGCGGGCATCGACACGCTGATCGTCGAACGTCAGACCCCTGACTATGTATCGGCGCGCATCCGCGCCGGCGTGCTCGAGCAAGGCACGGTCGACCTGCTGCGCGAGGCCGGGGTGGCCGAGCGCATGGACCGTGAAGGGCTGGTGCATGAAGGCGTCGAATTGCTGGTCAATGGCCGTCGCCAGCGCCTGGACCTGAAGGCGCTGACCGGTGGCAAGACGGTGATGGTGTACGGCCAGACCGAGGTCACCCGCGACCTGATGCAGGCGCGCCAGGCCAGCGGGGCGCCGATCATCTATTCGGCGGACAATGTCCGCCCCCATGCCATCGACGGCGAGCGGCCTTATCTCACCTTCGACAAGGACGGTCGCCAGCACCGGGTCGACTGCGACTACATCGCCGGCTGCGACGGCTTCCATGGCGTGGCCCGGCAGAGCATTCCGGCCGATGTGCTGAAGGTGTACGAGCGGGTCTATCCGTTCGGCTGGCTGGGGCTGCTGGCCGACACCCCACCGGTCAACCATGAGCTGATCTACGCCCACCATGAACGTGGTTTCGTGCTGTGCAGCCAGCGCTCGCAGACCCGCAGCCGCTACTACCTGCAGGTGCCCTTGCAGGAGCGGGTCGAGGACTGGTCCGACACGCGCTTCTGGGATGAACTCAAGGCGCGCCTGCCGGCGGAGGTGGCCGCGCAACTGATCACGGGGCCGGCGCTGGAGAAGAGCATCGCGCCGCTGCGCAGTCATGTGCTCGAGCCCATGCAGCATGGCCGTTTGTTCCTGGTGGGCGACGCCGCCCATATCGTCCCGCCGACCGGCGCCAAGGGGCTGAACCTGGCGGCGTCGGACGTCAACTATCTGTACCGGATCCTGGTCAAGGTTTACCGCGAGGGCCGCACCGACCTGCTGGCTCAATACTCGCCCATGGCCCTGCGACGGGTGTGGAAGGGTGAGCGTTTCAGCTGGTTCATGACTTGTCTGCTGCACGATTTTGGCGAGCATCAGGACGACTGGGACCGCAAGATGCAGGAGGCCGACCGCGAGTATTACCTTGGCTCACTGGCTGGCCTTGCCAATATTGCCGAGAACTATGTGGGGCTGCCGTTCGAGGCCGTGGAATAGAACAGTGGAGGACCGCTTTGCGGTCCAATCGCCGGCAGCGGCGCCGGTTTCTACTGTTCAAGCAGCGTCACCATCTCCCGATACCCGCGCTGGCGGGCATGCTCCAGCGCGGTCACACCCTCCTTGTCGGCGATCCGTGGATCCGCGCCGGCCGCCAGCAGCCGGCGCACGATCTCCACATGCCGCGGGCCGCCATCGCCGAGGATCACCGCCTCGAGCAGCGCGGTCCAGTGCAGGCGGTTGAGATGGTTCACGTCGACGCCGGCATCGATCAACAGTTGCACGGTCTCGACATGGCCGCGCTCGGCGGCCGGAATCAGCGCGGTGCCGCCGTAGCGGTTGGTGCTCCCCAGGTCGGCGCCATGGGCCAGGGTCAGGCGCAGGATGTCGTTCAACCCGCGCGCGCCGGCATACAGGTAGGGGCTGTCGTTGATGTTGTCCTTGGCGTTGACGTCGGCCCCGGCCTCGATCAGCACCTTGGCCACGTCCACCAGGTTGGCGTGGGTGGCGACCAGCAGCGCGGTCTGGCCCTGGTCGTTGCGGGTATCAGGCCGGGCGCCGCGGTCGAGCAACTGACGCACGGCAGGGACGTCGCCGCGGCGGGCGGCATCGAGCAAGGGGGTATTCATGGCTGAGGCCTCGGCATGGGTGGCAAGGCTCAGGCTCAACAGCAAGGCGGCGAACGGCAGGCGCATGGGCATCGGTTCCTTGTGCGACGAAGCTTAAATTTAGGGCCCCAGGCTTTGTAGCAGAAGTGAATTATCTGGATGCAACCCAGTGTATTTGCGCATGTTGCCGGGTATCGGCACCCATGGTAGAAGTCAGGCTTGTCATTCAGAAGCCGAATACCGAGATGTCTTCCAGCGTAAAACCGAATAGGGCCCTGTTCGACCTCGACCTGCTGCGCGCCATCGTCGTGGTGGCCGATTGCGGCAGTTTCACCACCGCCGCCGCGCGTCTGCACTCCACCCAGTCGACCATCAGCCAGAAGGTTCGCCGCCTCGAAGACATGGTCGGCCATCGCCTGCTGGTGCGCGGCAACCGCGACGTGCTGCCCACCGATGCCGGACAGACCTTGCTCGGCTATGCCCGGCACATGCTGGCCTTGAACGACCAGATGCTCGAAGCCCTGGCCGGGGCCATGGTCGGCGTCACCGTGCGCCTGGGGGTGCCGGAGGATTTCGTCGGCGGACGCACCACCAACGCGCTGTCCGCGTTCAGCCGGCGCCACCCGCAGGTCAAGCTGGAGGTTACCAGCGGCCTGTGCCGCGACCTCAGCCAGGCCTACGACAACGGCGAGCTCGACCTGGTGCTGCTCAAGCAGCGGCGCAACAGCCGCGAGGGCGTGGCCTGCTGGCCGGAGCGGTTGCAGTGGATCGACAGCGTACGCACGCCGTCCTTCGAACTCGACCCGATTCCGCTGGTGACCTTTCCGCCACGCGGCCTCTACCGCGACGACATGATCAGTGCCATCGAAGGCATGGGCCGGCGCTGGCGCATCAGCTTCACCAGTTCCAGCCTCAGCGGGATCCAGGCAGCGGTGGCCGACGGCATGGGCATCAGCCTGCTTCCTCCACGCGCGGCGCTGGGCGAGCACCGGGTGCTGGGTGCCGAGCAAGGGCTGCCTGACGTGGACAGCTACGAGATCGTGATCGTGCATCGGCCGACGGCGGACGTGATGGTCAAGGCGCTGGCCGAGGTGCTGACGGAGTTGCTGGCGCAGCGGGCGATCTGATGCCGCCCTCGCGGGGCCTTGATGCGGCGTGCCCCGCGAGGGCGTCTTTTCATTCCCCGCAGCAGTGGGATTTTTCCGGGGCACCGTCATAGCGATCATGATGCCGTACCCAGTCCATCGTCCCTTCCTCGTTGCGCCCCAGTGGCGCCAGGTCGAGGAAGTTGTAGGCGTTGACCAGGATGTCCAGGCCACGGGCATAGGTGGAATAGGTGTGGTACAGGCTGCCGTCGGCCTCCCGGTAGAACGCGCTCAGCCCGGGCAGCTCCGCCTCGTTGCCGGTATAGGGTTCATAGTTGTACTGGGCGCTGCCGTCGGTGGCGACACTGACCCCGAAGTCCTGGTTGAAGCGGCTGCCATGCGAGGAGAACCACGGGAAGCACCAGCCCATGCGCTGGCGGAACGCCTGGAACTCGGCATAGGGCGCCCGCGACACCGCCACCAGGGACACGTCATGGTGGGCCAGGTGCAGGTTGGCGCCGTCGAAGTGGTCGGCGAGGAACGAACAGCCCGGACAGCCTTCGTCCCAGCCTTCGGCGAACATGAAGTGATAGACCAGCAACTGGCTGCGTCCGGCGAACAGCTCGGTCAGGCCCAGCTCGCCGTGCGGGCCGTGGAATCGATAGTCCTGTTCCACCCGCACCCAGGGCAGGGCGCGGCGGGCGGCGGCGAGTTCATCGCGTTGATGGGTGAAGGCTTTCTCGTGCAGCCAGAGCTGCTGGCGGGCGGCAAGCCACTGGCTGCGCGTGACCACGGCATGCTTGGGGATGGGATGGCTCATGGGCGTGACTCCACGCTGGGGGTTCACCAGGTGGTCGAACAGCTAGCGAATGTTTCGACAGGCCTTGTGCCGTTACCGACAAATGGTCACGCAAACCGGGGAAAAAGGAACCGCGGCGCCAGGGAGAGCAAACACCGCGGTCCAAGGGGGGAGCCCGTCACTGCTGGGTTACAGTCGCCGAGTTGGCATTGCCATATTGGGTGATGGTTGCAGTCTGGCTTGCGCCGCTCTGGTCGACGAACGCCTGGTTGCCGTTGCCACCCTGGGTCACGTAGGCAAGGTTGGCCACGTCGGTCTGCTTGATGGTGGCCTCGTTGCCATTGCCGTACAGCTGGTAGGTGTAGCTTTGGTTGCCACTGCCCGACTGGTCGAGGGTGATGCTGCCGCCATTGCCGGCGGCCAGGCCTTCGGCGTAGTTGGCGGTGCCGCGCTGGTCGGCGATGAGCAGGTTGTCGCTGCCGTTCTGCTCGAAGTACAGCTCGTTGTTGCTGTCGGCCTGGCGGGTTTCCATCTGGTTGCGGTTGCCGTTCTGGTCCAGCCGCGCGACCTGGGCGTTGCCTTCCTGGGTGATGTTGACCCCGTTGCCATTGCCGCTCTGGTTGATCTGCGCCTGCTGCCCGACGCCGAACTGCCCACCGGATTTTTCGCCCTTCCAGTTGCTGGCCATGATCTTGTTGGCATTGCCCGCCGTGCTGATGGTCAGGCTGTGGTTGTCACCGGTCTGGTAGGTGAAATGCAGGTTGTTGTTGCCTACCTGCGAAATACTGGTCACCGCCTGGTTGGTCTCGTACTGGTCCGACCAGCTGGCGTTGCCGCGGCCGGTCTGGCTGAGGCCGGCGCTGTTGCCCTGGCCGAAGCTCTGGTCGATGTAGCCTTCGTTGGCCTGGCCATTCTGGTACACGCTGGCCTGGCTGGCGGCCTGGTTGTCCTGCCACACCTCCACCGAGTTGCCGGTGCCGTACTGGTCGATGCCGATGGTGCCGCCCAGGCCGTCGCGCTGGTCGCCATAGGCCCAGTTCTGCTTGCCCTCCTGATAGATCGCGATATCGCCGTCCTGGTGAGTCATGTGCTCGGCGGCCGCCTGGTTGCCGGTGCCGCCCTGCATGATCACGCTCTTGTTGTTGCTGCCACCGAACAGCTGCTCGACCGTGGCCTCGTTGCCATGGCCCGATTGCAGGGTGGTGGCCTGGCTGCCCAGCTGGGTGTCCTGCCAGATGACCGAGCGGTTGCCGCTGCCCAGCTGGATCTGCAGGGACTCGTTGTTCTCGCCCACCGACTGGCTGGCGAAGGCGTCGTTGAGGCTGCCGCCGGACTGCTGGGTGATCTGGCTGCCGTTCTCGTACAGCTGCTCGGCGTAGCCGGCGTTGAACGAGCCGGTGGCGCTCTGCTGGATATGGCTGGTGCTGCTGTCCTGCAGCGCCATGTGGTTGTGGTCGTGGCCGGCCTGGTCCTGCGTGGCCGAGGCGAACGGCGCCTGGCTCTGCTTGACCTCGGCAATGTTCTGGTTGCCCTGCTGGGACTGGGTCGAGATGCTGTCGTCGGCCATGGCCTGGCCGGCAAGGGCCAGGACGATGGCAGCGCTCAGGGGGGCGAGCTTGTGCATGGTGTTGCCTCCAGATCTGTCGTGTTGGGCCTAGCGGTATTGGCTGACATGGACCTGCTGGCCGTTGCCGGCCTGGGTCACGGTGCTGTTCAGCCCCGTGCCGCGCTGGTCGATGGTGGCGCTGTTGTGGTTGCCGATCTGCTCGATGGCGGCGCTGTTGTCGCTGCCGTTCTGGCGGATCGTGGCGTTGTTGCCCTGGCCCTGCTGGCTGATCGCGGCGGTCAGGTCGCTGCCTTCCTGCAGGATGTACGCTTCCTGCGCGCTCCCGGCCTGGACGATCCGGCCCAGCAGGGCCTGGCCGTTCTGGTCGAGGGCGGCGCGGTTGCCCGTGCCCAGCTGCTCGATCACCGCGACCTGGCCGGCAGCGGCCGGCAGCAGGCGCAGCATCAGCGGCTCGCCGAGGTCGCTGCCGGCGGCGAGGTCGGCGTTGTCCATCAGGTCGTCGGCCAGGGCCTGGCCTGTGAGGGCCAGGCTCAGCAGCAGTGGGTACAGGGCGTTCATGGCATCCCTCCGGGGTTTACTGCACCACCACGTTGACCGTGCGCGTGGTGCCCTGGCTGCTGGTCACCGTGGCGGTCGGCGCGGCGGTGGGCACCAGGGTCGTGCTGTTGCTCACCGTCAAGCGCCAGCGGCCGGTGACCGGCACGGTGGTGGTACCGAGGGTCTGCACGCCGGTGGTGGTGGTCACGCGCACGGTGATGGTGTTGCCGGTGGTCACCGAGGATGTGCCGCTGATATCCCAGTTGAAGCGGTTGTTCGAGCGCGCCGTGACCGTCGCCGCGGTGACCGCGAAGGTTTCCTGGGCCGGCCGTGGCGACACCTGCACGGTGACCGTGCCGGGCGTCGAGGTGGCGCCGATCGAGTCACGGGCGATGTAGCTGAAGCTGGTGGTGAAGGCTGCGCTCACCGTGGCCGGTGGCGTATAGGTGATCACGTTGCCGTCGGTGCTGACCGTGCCGCGTCCGGCCGGGGTCGGCTGGGTGACGCTGGCGATGGTCAGCGGCAGGTTGCCTTCCGGGTCGGTGTCGTTGGCCAGGGCGTTGATGGTCACGGGCACGCCGAGGGTGGCGGCGCTGTCGGCCACCGCGCTTGGTGGACGGTTCGGCGCGACGTTGACGGTCACCGTGGCCGGGGTCGACTTCAGTCCCTTGGCGTCCTGGGCGCGGTAGCTGAAGGTCGCCACCACGGGCGCGGTGGCGCCGGCGGGTGGGGTGTAGGTCACCGCGGTGGTACCGTTGAGCACCACGCCGCCCAGGCCGGTACCCGGCTGGGTAAGGTCGGTAATGCTCAGTGGCACGTTGCCGTCCGGGTCGCTGTCGTTGGCCAGCAGGTTGAGGGTGATCGGCACCCCGACACTGGTGCTGCCGCTGTCGGCCTGGGCCACCGGAGCCTGGTTCTCGGCTGGCACCGGGGCATTGCCGACCACCACCACTGGCTCCACGTCGATACCGCCGTGGGCCGACTTGACGGTGATGCTGGCGGGTGGCTGGGCCAGGTCGTTGACCGTCAGGCTCTGCTGCACGCCGGACTTGGACATGCGCCCGAAGCCCTGTACGAGCAGGTCGGGCACCACCACTTCATCGCTGGAACGGGCCTCGACCAGCAGGCGCTTGGCGCTCCAGTCGTAGCGTGCGGTGGCGACCTTGACCACATCGCTGAGCTTGCTCGACAGCGCCGTCGGCCGCGTGGTGCCGGCCGGGCTGCTGGCGGTGACCACCACCACCGACGGTGGCACGGCCTGGCTCAGTTGCTGACTGAAGAACAGCCCGTTGTTGTCGGCGAGCATGCTGAACTGGCATGGCGACGGCGGCGAGCCGATCAGCGCCAGGCCGTTGCGCAGGCACAGGCTGGCGCTGTTCGGCGCCTTGGCGAAGACCTCGACGCGGGTGCCGGCGGCGTTGCGCTGGTAGGTGGCGCGCTCCAGCGTCACCGGGGTCTGCTGGCGCTGGTCGAGGACCTTGCCGGAGACGGTGAAGACGTTGGTCTGGATGGTGCCCGCCGGGCCCTGGATGCGCACGAAGTTGGTGTTGTTCGGGCTGCCGGTCACCGCCTCGGTGATGTTCGGGTCGCCGACGAAGGTTTCGGTGGCGCCGGTGTCCGGGTTGACCTCGGTGTACGGGCCGCCGACACCGCGCAGGAACGGGCCGAGGTTGCCGTTCAGGGCACCGCTGAAGTTGCCCGGCGCGCCGATGCCGATGTCGCGGGTGATGTTGATCGCCCGCCGGCCGGCGGTGGTCACGTTGACCGTCTCGACCCCGAACGGGTGGGTGATGGTGTAGGTGCCGGTGCGCGGCACCGAGGCGCGGATGCGGATGCGGGCGAAGCTCTGCTGGTCGCCGTTGACCGGGTTCTCGGCGGCGAAGGCCGCCTCGAGGCCGGCGACATAGACTTCCAGCTCGTAGCCGCTGTTGCCCACCTGCGGGATCTCGGTCTCGGCCAGGAACCAGAACATCTCCGGCGGCCAGTTGTCCGGGAACACCAGCGGCAGGGCGTCGTCGTAGACCCCGGGCTCGGGCAGCAGCGTGCACATGTAGGCTGGCGCGCCCGGCGCGCCCGGTGCCCGCGAGCTGGTGGCGCGTGACTGGCACAGCTCCAGGGCGAGGTTGTTGGCATCCTTGTACCACATCGGGTAGCCCCCGGTGGCGAAGGTGTAGGGGCCGGGATCGACCTCGCTCAGCGCGGCCCAGGCCACGCTGCTGACGCTAAGGGTGAAACCGGCGGCGCACAGCGCCCGACGCGACCAAGTATTCATGCGGCCTCCTTGAAGGCGGTGTCTGTTCATGGCACCAGCACCACGTCTTCGTTGTCGCTGCCGCCGTGGCTGCTGGTGACTTGCACCTGCGCCGGCGGGATGGGTGACAGCCCGGTGGTCAGGGACTTGACCGCGCCGTTGCCGCTCAGGTTGCCGATCAGCGCGCCGTTGCCGGTGCGGGCGGTGAGGGCGGGCGGGCTGGTCTCGTCGCTGCTGCTGGCAACCAGGGTCAGCTGGCCGCTGGCCAGGCTGTATTCGGCGCGGCTGATGGTCACCAGGTCGGTCAGCGGCATGGCGGCGCTGGTCGGCGTGCTGGTGGCGATGGCCAGGCTGTTGTCGGCGGTCACCTGCAGGGTCAGCGGCAGGGTCGGGTTGAGCGCCGACTGGGCGTACCAGGCACCGGTGCCATTGGCCTCGCCCAGGGGCAGGGGTGGCGTCTGGCTGGTCAGGGTGACCGTGGCCGGCGCCGGCGGCGCCATCACGAACACATCCTGCTGGGCCCGCAGGTCGCCGTTGACGGTGTGCCGCGAGTAGGTGCTGCGCTGCGGGATCAACGGCGTCGGCCGGTTGACCGTGGACAGCTTGCCGGAGATGGCGAACAGCTCGGTGCGCAGGTCGAGGCCGTTGGGGCCCTCGATGCGCACGAAGTTGGTGTTGAACGGGCTGCCGGTGACCGGCTCTTCCAGGTTCGGGTCGCCGATGTAGCGTTCGCTGGCGCCGGTGCCCGGGTTGGTTTCGGTGTAGGGGCCGTTGACGCTGCGCAGGAACGGTCCGACGTCGCCTTTGAGCGCGCCGCTGTAGTCGCCGGGAGAGCCGATGCCGATGTCGCGGGTCATGTTGATCGCCCGGCGCCCGCCCGCCGCCACGTCGAACACGTCGACGCCGTAGGGATGGGTGATGGTGTAGGTACCGGCCACCGGCACATCGACGCGGATGCGCACCCGGGCGAAGCTGACCTGGTCGCCATCCACCGGTTCCTCGGCGGCGAAGGCAGCCTCGATGGCCGAGCCGAAGCTCAGGTCGATACCGCGGGCGGCATCGACGATGGCGGCATCGGCGGTGAACCAGAAAGCCTCGTCGGGGAAGTTGCTGGGGAAGACGATCGGCTGGGTATCGTCGAACACGCCGGGTGTGGGCAGCAGCGTGCACATGTACGACGGCGCGCCGGGGGCACCGGCGACCCGTGAGCTCACCGCCTTGGACAGGCACAGGTCGAGCACTCGGCCATGGCTGTCCTGGTACCAGGCGGGGAACTTGCCGGTGGGCAGGGTATACGGGCCGCTGTCGACCGCATACAGCGCAGCCTGGGCCGGTAGCTGGAGCAGGCCGGCGAAGATCGCCACGGCCAGCGGGTGGGGAGTCGGTCGGTGCATGAGTTGCTTCCTCCTGCAAACGGGCCCATGGGTTGGGGCGTCTGCAGAGGCATCGGCAACTGTTGTGCCAGGTTTGCTGGATTGCAGGGCAGGGGCTTTGAAACGAGGGTTTCAGCGCTTCTGGAAAATATCCGTCGAGGTCTGGCGGGTGGGCGGGAGGACCCAGCATTGGGGAATGGGGTAGGGCTTTCAGGTGTTCGCCGATAGCCTTGCAGCGCTTATGAGATCGAGCGCCGCCCGCGCGGCGCATCGCGACGCAAGGCCGCTCCTACATCTGTTTCGGGCCAGTCAATCCTGTGCCATCACCTGGTACGCCTTGTTGGTACGACGCGGTTTCAGTGTGGGCACCAATGGCGCTCCACCTGTCTCAAGACATGTGCCAAGGCGGGCAACCATGGCCTGACAGGTTTGGCACGTTGCAACAAATGTAGGAGCGGCCTTGCGTCGCGATGCGCCGCGCGGGCGGCGCTCGATCTGATAGGCGCTGAAAATTCCCCGGCATACATCACCCGGCATACCCCTCCCAGCGCATACCTGATGACTGCCAACGATTTCTGACGCACACTGCCGAAAAATCCGATGCCCATTGCCCCGCCTTAGCGGGGCACCCCTGGAGCACGCAATGGCGCGACAACTTCCAACAACAAACGCCAACGACCCGCTGCAGCAATCCCGCCTGGTCCGCCTGAAACTGGCCAATGAAGGCGAGCTGCCCTCCGGCATGCTGCGTGATGAGATCGACGCCTCCTGGCGCCGCAGCCTCGGCCACGGCCTGGACTGCCTGCAGGGCGAGCAGGTGGGCCTGGGCATCCGCCATGGCCTGGACCTGCGCGCGCTGCTGGAGCACAACCGGCTGCTGATCGACGCGGTCACCCCCGAACTGGATTACCTGGTCAAGCGCCAGGGCAAGAGCGGCATCGTCATCCTCGGTGATGCCCAGGCCAACGTACTGGCCATCGAGGGCCAGAAGCAGACACTCGAGCGCGAGGGCCTGCGCGACCTGCACCCGGGCAGTTGCTGGAGCGAGGCCCTGCGCGGCACCAACGCCATCGGCACGGCGGTGGTCGAGGGGCAGCCGACCCTGATCAACTGCGGCGAGCACTATCTCGACCGGCTCAGCCCGTTCTCCTGCACTTCGGTGCCCCTGCGCGATCCGCGTGGCGAGGTGATCGGCGTGCTTGATGTGACCCGTGAAGGCGTCATGGCCCAGCCCCAGGACAGCCTCACCACGCTGCTGCTGGCCGCCGGCAATATCGAAAGCCGGTTGTTCGGGCTGTATCACCCCGAGCACCTGGTGTTGGCCTTCCACAGTCGGCCGCAGTACCTGGCCAGCGCCTGGCAGGGCCTGCTGGCGCTGAGCCTGGAAGGCGAGGTGCTGGCGGCCAACGACAATGCCTGCCAGTTGCTGCAGATGCCGCGCCAGACACTGCTTGGGCGGCGCAGCAGCGACCTGCTGGGCGAGCGTTCGCCGGCATTCATCGCCCGCCTGTGGCAGGGCGGTGTCAGCAGCGTGCAGACCGCCAAGGGCGAATTCTTCTTCCGCGCCTTGCAGCTGCCACGGCATGGCCGTATCAGTGGTCCGACGCCCGCCGCCAGGCCGGCCGAACCGGCCAAGACCCAGGCCCTGGAGGCCCTGGCCGGCGGCGATGCACGCCTGGCGCGTGCCCTGCGCATGGCCCGCCAGGGCCTGGCCAATGGCTTGCCGGTGCTGCTGTTGGGCGAAACCGGTACCGGCAAGGAAGTTGCCGCCCGTGCCCTGCACCAGTCCGGCCCGCGGGCCGACAAGCCGTTCGTGGCGGTCAACTGCGCGGCGATTCCCGAGGGCCTGATCGAGTCCGAGCTGTTCGGCTACCGTGAGGGCGCCTTCACCGGCTCGCGCCGTGGCGGCATGGTCGGGCGGCTGATGCAGGCCCATGGCGGCACGCTGTTCCTCGACGAGATCGGCGACATGCCACTGGCCTTGCAGGCGCGCCTGTTGCGTGTCCTGCAGGAGCGTCGGGTGGCGCCGCTGGGCGCCGGCGACGAGCAGGACATCGACGTGGCGCTGATCTGCGCCACCCACCGTGACCTCAAGCGACTGGTCGCCGACAAGCAGTTCCGCGAAGACCTCTACTACCGGGTCAACGGCGTATCCCTGCGCCTGCCGGCACTGCGCGAGCGCGACGACCTGGCGACGCTCATCCAGGGCCTGCTGGACAAGTCCGGGGCCAGGGGCGTGCGCCTCGATGCGCCATTGGTGGCGCTGCTGGAGAACTTCGACTGGCCGGGCAACATCCGCCAGCTGGAGATGGTGGTGCGCACCGCCCTGGCGATGCGCGAGGAGGGCGAGCAGGTGCTGACCCTCGACCACCTCACCGACTGCCTGCTCGACGAGCTGGCCAGCGGCGCCGCGCCGTCCGGCAGCCTGCGCGACAACGAACTGGAGCTGATCCGCGCCGCCCTGGCCCGGCATCAGGGCAACGTCTCGGCAGCGGCCGAGGCCCTGGGCATCAGCCGCGCGACGCTGTACCGCAAGCTCAAGCAGTTGCGTGGTTGAGCCATGGGCGGACTGTTTTCCCGGCTGATCGAATCCCGCGACCCGGCGCTGATGCGTCAGGCGCTGGCCTGGCTGTATGGCTTCGTGCGTCCACACCGTGGCGCCATCGGCGTGCTGCTGGCGCTGTCCCTGGGCGCCTCGCTGCTGGCCCTGGCGCAACCCTGGCTGGTCAAGACGCTGATCGACGAGGGGCTGCTGGCCAAGGACTACCAGACCCTCTGGCACATGGCGGCGATCATGATCGTCGCTGGCCTGCTCGGCACCGTGCTGGCCGGGGTCAACCGCTACCTGCACACGCGGCTGTCCGGGCGCATCCTTTTCGCCCTGCGCGACGACTTGTACCGCCACTTGCAACGGCTGTCGCCGACCTTCTATGGGCGGCGGCGCACCGGTGACATCCTGTCGCGGCTGGACGGCGATGTCGCCGAGATCCAGCGCTTTGCCGTGGACTCGCTGTTCTCGGCAGTGTCGGCGCTGATCGGCCTGGTCGGCGCGGTGGCCCTGATGCTGATGCTGTCCTGGCAGCTGTCGCTGCTGCTGGCGCTGCTGATTCCGCTCGAGGTGCTGTGGCTGCGCTGGATGCGGCGCAAGGTCGAGCGCGAGGTGCGCAGCCTGCGCGAGCGCTCGGCGGACGTGTCGTCGTTCCTGGTCGAGACGCTGCCGGCGATGAAGTTCATCCAGGCCGCCGGCCAGCAGCAGCGCGAGGCCGAACGCCTCGACCGGCTGGGCCAGGGCTACATGGGGCAGTTGCTCAAGGTACAGGTCACCGAGTTCTTCACCCAGGCGGTGCCCGGCACTCTGACCTCCTGGTGCCGGGCATGTGCGTTCCTGGTCGGCGGCTGGTGGGTGATCCAGGGGACCTGGCAGCTGGGCGCGCTGATCGCGTTTTCCACCTACATGGGCATGGCCGTCGGCCCGGTGCAGAGCCTGCTGGGCCTGTACGTGGCGGTGCAGCGGATGGCCGTGAGCCTGGGGCGGGTGATGGAACTCAAGCGGGAGGCGGTCGCGGTGCGCGAGGCGGATGATCCCAAACCCATGCCGCAGGGGCCCGGCGAGCTGCGCCTGGACGCGGTGAGCTTCGCCCACGACGGGCGCCAGGGGAGGGTGCTGGACAAGGTCGATGCCTGCCTGCCGGCCGGGGCCAAGGTCGCCATCAGTGGCGCCTCCGGCGTCGGCAAGTCGACGCTGATCGACCTGTTGCAACGCTTCTACGACCCCGATGGCGGACGCATCCTGCTCGATGGCGTCGACCTGCGCGAGCTGGACCTGCAGGCCCTGCGGCGACGCATCGCCGTGGTCAGCCAGGACATCGTGCTGTTTCGCGGCACCCTGGCGCAGAACCTGGCCTACAGCACGCCCCAGGCCAGCCGTGACGACCTCGAGCGGGTGGTGCGCCTGACCCGCCTGGAGAGCCTGGTACAGAGCCTGCCGCTGGGGCTCGACGGCTTGCTGGGCGAGCGTGGCCAGCAGCTGTCCGGTGGGCAGAAGCAACGCATCGCCATCGCCCGGGCGCTGCTGCAGCAACCGGCGATCCTGGTACTGGACGAAGCCACCTCGGCGGTGGATGAAGCCACCGAGCGCGAGGTGATCGCCGCCATCGACCAGCTGTTCGCCGGGCGCACGCGGATTCTCATCAGCCACCGCGCCTCGACCCTCGCCGATGCCAACCTGCACCTTGAGCTGCACGGCGGGCAGTTGCGCAGCAAGGAGCCCGCCGACCATGGCCGCTGAACCGTGGATTGGCGTGATCGACAGCGGCTGCTCGCCGGAGCAGGAAACCGGCCTGCTGGATGCGCGTCGCTTCTGGCTCGAAGAGGGCATGTTGCGCGAGGGTGACTTGCTACCGGACGCCTTGGGCCATGGCAGCGCCGTGCTGGCGCGGCTGCGCGCCGAGTCCGGCGCCCAGCCCGTGCTGCTGGCCCAGGTGTTCGCCGGGCAGGGCAGCACCAGTGCCTTGCAGGTGGCGGCTGGTCTGTTGTGGCTGGTGGAAGCCGGCGCGAGCGTGGTCAACCTGAGCCTGGGCCTGCGCCAGGACCGCCCGGTGCTGCGCCAGGCCTGCGCCGAGGCCGTGGCCGCCGGGGTGCTGCTGTGCGCCTCCAGCCCGGCGCGGGGCGAGCCGGTGTACCCGGCCAGCTACCCTGGGGTCATCCGCGTGACCGGCGATGCCCGCTGCGCTGCCGGGCAGTGGTCGTGGCTGGACACGGCCCAGGCCGACTTCGGCGCGGCGGTCGGTAGCGATGGCGGGGCAGGCGCCAGTCTGGCCTGCGCCGCATTCAGCGGCCGGGTGGCGGCCCTGCTGCGCGATGAGCCCGGCATGACCCGGGAGGCGCTGTTGCGGTGGCTGAAAACCCACGCGGCGTTCGCCGGCCCTGAGCGCAAGGGGCCGATCAATGCCTGAAGCAAGCATCCTGGTACTCGGCGCCGGACCTGCCGGCGCGGCCACGGCCCTGGGGCTGCGACGGATGGGCTACCCCGTCACGGTGGTGTCCGACTGGCGCCGCTTTGCCGCGGTGGAAGGCGTGTCGCAGCGGGTGCTGGAGGGCCTGCGTCATGCGGGCCTGGGCGCCGCCCTGGCCGAGGCCACCACGCCGGCCACGCGCCAGGTGCACTGGAACGGCGAGCGGCTGCAACCGAACCAGGAATGCCTGCTCGATCGTCAGCGTTTCGACCAGGCCCTGCGCGATGACCTGCGCCGCGCCGGTGTCGAGCTGATCGAAGGGCGTGTGCGCGAGGTGGAGCGGGGGCAGGAGTACCGGATACACCTGGACGACGGTCGCACCCTGCACGGCGAGTTCCTGGTCGAGGCCCGTGGTCGCCAGGCCCCGTTGAGCGAAGGTCGCCTGCGCGGGCCGGAGACCGTCAGCCTGCTCAACCTCTGGCAGGCCGCGCCCGGCACGCCGGCCTCGGCGGTGGAGAGCCTGGACGACGGCTGGGCCTGGATGGCGCGACTGGCCGATGGCCGCTGCTACTGGCAGGTGACGCTGGACGCGACGGCGGCGCAGCTGCCGGGCAAGGCGGCCTTGCCCGAATACTGTGCCGAGCGTCGGTGTGGTTCGGTGCTGGTGGCGCAGCTGTTCGATGAGCGGGCCTTCGCTCCCGCCCAGGTGCATGCCCGTAGCAGCACGGCGATCCTCGCCGGCAACTGCGCGGGCCCGGACTGGCTGCGGGTTGGCGATGCCGCGATGGCGGTCGACCCGCTGTCGGGAAATGGCATCTTCCAGTCGTTGTCCTCGGCGCTGCAGGCGCCCGTGGTGATCAATACCCTGTTGCAACGACCCGGACAGGCGGACTTGGCGCAGCGCTTCCATCAGACGCGGGTCGAGCAGCTGTTCCTGCGTTTTGCCCGGATCGGCCGGGATTTTTACGCGCAGGAAGCGCAGCGCGGCGCACAGCCGTTCTGGGCTCGGCGCCGAGGGTGGCCGGATGCGCAGCCGCTGCACGCGGCTGCGGACTGGCAGGCGGTGCGGGTGGAGCGACGCCCGGTGCTGCGTGATGGTTGGGTGGAAGAGGCCGAGGTGGTGGTGACGGCGGACCAGCCGCTGGGGGTGTGGCACCTGCAGGGTGTCGAGCTGGCGCCGGTGGTGCGTGGCGTACAGGCTGGCATCGGCCTGGAGCGCCTGGTGACACAGGCGCACCAGCCGATGGTTGCGCGCTGGTTGCGCGTACAAGGTTTCTGCTGAGGATTCATCGCGGGGCAAGCCCGCTCCCACCGGTGCTGCATCAGTCAGCAAACCTTGCGTGGGAGCGGGCTTGCCCCGCGATAGGGCCTTTGGTCTAGAAGAACGTCCCGACCACCAATTGCAGGTATGTCCCGCTCTCCCGCCCACCCAGCTGCACGCCGCCATCCTGCGCACTGCGCTGTGGGGTATAGAACCCCACCAGCGGGCTGATCAGCCAGTGTTCGTTGACCATCCACTCCACATACAGGTCCACCTCGCGCCCACCCAGGTTGCCCTGGTCGGTCTCGAGCGTGTCGAAGTCAAAGTACAGCGCCCCCACGGTCAGGCCCTCTCGCGGCGTGGCCTTGAGTGCCACATGGTGCACCTGGGTGTTGCTGTTGAAGGGCCCGGCGTAGTTGGCGGCCACCTCGCCCTGGAACCAGGTGCCGTAGCCACGGCTCAGGCCATAGAACAGCGGGTCGAAATGCTCCGAGAAGCGGCTGTAGCGGTAGGTGGCGGTGGGCGACCAGGGCAGTGCGGAGAAGGTCCAGTTGCCCTCCAGGTACCAGGCGTTCTCGCGTCCGCCAGTGCGGTCCTGGGTGACGTACTCGGCGGCCAGCTCCAGGTCCTTCACCCCCAGGTTGCCGCGCCCGCGCAGGCTCAACGTGTCCATGCCGTCGCGGTGTTCCAGGCCGAGGATCTCGGCGTAGCGGCGGTCGACATCCAGGCCGTGGATCCAGCTCAGGCCCACGGTGCCTGCGTCGGCGACATGTTCGAGGTTGGCCACCGCCATGGCGGTGTCGGCCTGGAACGGGTTGTCGGACTTGAGCCACATCAGGTCGCCACGCCAGCCTTGCTTGCCGCCCAGGCGCAGCACGGCGGTGCGGTCGAAGGCCTTGCGCGCCGCCAGGTAGTAGGCGCCGCCACGGTCGAAATCGGCGCCCAGGTCGACATTGCCGGCATTGACCGGGTCGCCCTGGATCAGGAAGCCGTCGCCGAGGGTGATGACCTGGCGACCGCCGGAGAGGTCGATGCCATCTTCGCCGAGGGCCGGGAACAGGTTGCCCGAGCGCCAGCCGAGGTAGGCGTCCTCGACGCCGGTGCGACGCTCGTTGCCGAGGGTGAAACCGGCGGCGTCGCCATCGCCCCAGGTGGCCGAGCTGAGCAGGCTGAAGGCACCGTACAGCGTGCCGCTGTCGGCCAGGGCCTGGCTGGCGCTCAGGCCGTATTTGACGTAGCCCTCGCGCCAGTTGCTGCTGCCGGGCTGGCGGTTGCCGAACTGGTCGAAGCTCTCGTCGCTGTGGAAGACGCCGAACAGGGCTTCGAGGTTGGCGTCCAGGGTGGTGCCGGCGTTGTTGTAGAGTTCATGCGCCTGGGTGAGGGGCGAGGCCAGCAGCAGGGCCAATGTGCAGGCGAGTTTGTGCGTCATGGTGTGCTCCATGTTTTTATTGTGGTCTTGGTGTTTCTATCGCGGGGCAAGCCCGCTCCCACGACTTGAAGGCCATCTGTTGTGGGAGCGGGCTTTCAGGCTAGAGCTTGATCAACACCGACTTCAGCTCGGTGTAGTGCTCGATCGCCGCCGCGCCCATCTCGCGACCGACGCCGGAGAGCTTGTAGCCGCCGAACGGCAGCGCCGGGTCCAGCGCGCTGTGGCAGTTCACCCACACCGACCCGGACTTGATCCGCGGGATCATCCGGTGCACCGCGGCGAGGTCGTTGGACCAGATGCTCGCGCCCAGCCCGTAGGGGTTGTCGTTGGCCATGCGCACCACCTCGTCGAGGTCGTCGAATGGCATGGCCACCAACACCGGGCCGAAGATTTCCTCCTGTACCAGGCGGTGGCGCTGGTCCACGTCGACGATCACCGTCGGCTTGACGAAGTAGCCTGGGCCGAAGCCTTCGCCGCCGCAGGCGACGGTCGCGCCCAGCTCGCGACCCAGGTCGATGTAGCCGGTAACCCGGTCCTGCTGCTTGGCCGAGATCAGCGGCCCCATCTGCACGGTGGGGTCCAGGCCGTTGCCCAGTTTCATGGCGTTGGCGATGCCGGCGATATCGGCCACCACGTTGTCGAAGTGCTTGCGGTGCACGTACAGCCGGGAGCCGGCGCAGCATACCTGGCCCTGGTTGAAGAAGATCGCCGTGGCGGCGCCGGCGGCGGCTTGCTGCAGGTTGGCGTCGGGCAGGACGATGGTCGGCGACTTGCCGCCCAGCTCCAGGGTGACGCGGGTCATGTTGTCCATGGCGGCCTTGCCGATCAGCTTGCCGACCTCGGTGGAGCCGGTGAAGGTCAGCTTGTCCACGCCCGGGTGACGGCTCAGGGCGGCGCCGGCGTTCAGCCCGGTGCCGGTGATCACGTTGAACACGCCGTCCGGGTAACCGGCCTCGCTCACCAGCTCGGCGAGCTTCAGCGCGGTCAGCGGGGTTTCGTCGGCCGGCTTGAGGACCACGGTGCAGCCGGTGGCCAGGGCCGGACCGAGCTTCCAGCAGGCCAGCAGCAGCGGGAAGTTCCAGGCGACGATGGCGCCGACCACGCCGACCGCTTCGCGGCGGATGAAGCCGTGGAACTGATCGTCGGGCATCAGCGGCAGCGAGGGCTCGACCGTGCTGCCTTCGAGCTTGGTGGCCCAGCCGGCCATGTAGCGCAAGAAATCGATGGCCAACTGCACGTCCATCGCCTGGGCCACGGCGGCGCTCTTGCCGTTGTTCAGGCATTCCAGCTCGGCCAGCTCCCGGGCATCGCGCTGCATCAGGTCGGCCAGGCGCCACAGCAGGTTCTGCCGTTCACGCGGGCGTGTGCGGCTCCAGGCCGAATTGTCGAAGGTCTGGCGCGCGGCCTGCACGGCACGGTCCACGTCCTGGGCCTCGGCCGCGGGCACTTCGCCGAGGACCTCGCCGGTGGCCGGGTTGCGCAAGGTCATGGTGCGGCCGCTGGCGGCGTCCTGCCAGTCGGCGCCGATGCGCATCCTGAGCTTGCGTGCGAGGAAGTCGCGTGTGGCGGGGAGGATCGGCAGTTCGGAATGCATGGGGCGGTGCCTCTTGTCAGGGTTGTGACCAGGGCAGGGGCAATGGGCGTGCCAAAGGACTCGGATGCCGGGTAGGCCCAGCTAGTGGTGGCTTTTGCCGGATTGGGAGTAGAAAGAACAAGGGTTGATCTGTTGCATATTGAGATCGGGTGAGACGTCATGTGATACAGGTTCGCGGGCGCTGGGGCCGCTGTGCGGCCCTTTCGCGGCACAAGGCCGCTCCTACAGAGGATCACGGTTTCCTGTAGGAGCGGCCTTGTGCCGCGAAAGGGTTGCGAAGCAGCCCCGGCATTGCCAGCCCCGGCAAATGTCTCAAGGTGAAACACCCAGTCGCGAAATGGGACGTTCACCTACAACCCCAGACGCTGGCCCATACCCGCAAAACCAAGGCAACTCACTGATCCATAACATTTTTGCTGCAACTGGCACACTTCCTGTATCGCAACTGTCACATGCACACCGCTGTATCCAAGCGTGCGAATAACGATAAGAACAACACCGTGGAGGTCTGACCTTGAAGACGACTCGACTCCGGCGGCAAGCGGGCACCCTGGCGCTGGTCGCCACCGCACTGCTGTCCGCCCAGGCCATGGCGGCCGAGCAGGGCCCGAGCCTGTTGCAGAACAAGTGCATGGGTTGCCATGTCCCCGAAGGCAACGACAGCTACAGCCGCATCAGCCACCAGCGCAAGACCCCGGAAGGCTGGCTGATGAGCATCGCCCGCATGCAGGTGATGCATGGCCTTTCGATCAGCGACGACGAGCGCCGCACCCTGGTCAAGTACCTGGCCGACAAGCAGGGCCTGGCGCCCAGCGAGACCGAGGGCGTGCGCTACGCCATGGAGCGCCGGCTGAACACCGTCGAGCACTTCGACGATCAGCTCAGCCAGATGTGCGGCCGTTGCCACTCCGGCGCCCGGGTCGCCCTGCAGCGGCGTCCGGCCAGAGAATGGGAACACCTGGTCAACTTCCACCTCGGCCAGTGGCCGTCCCTGGAGTACCAGGCCCAGGCCCGTGACCGCGACTGGCTGGACATCGCCCTCAAGCAGATGGTGCCGGACCTGGCCAAGCGCTTCCCCCTCGACAATCCGGCCTGGGCCGAGTGGCTCAAGGCGCGGCCCGAGTCCAAGGTCCTGGCTGGGCATTGGGCGTTCAGCGGCCACATGCTGGCCAAGGGCGACGTGCGCGGGGTGATGACGGTCAGCGCCGAGCAGGGCGACACCTTCAAGGTCGAGCTCAAGGGCGCCTATGCCGACGGCACGCCGTTCAACGGCAGCGGCTCGGCGATCCTCTACAACGGCTACGAATGGCGTGGCAACGTCAAGGTCGGCGAAGCCAACCTGCGCCAGGTGTTCGCCGCCATCGACGGCCAGATGAAGGGCCGCATGTTCGAGGCCGAGCACGACGAGCGCGGCCTGGACTTCATTGCCGCCAAGGCCGGCCAGGGCCGCCTGCTGGCGGTGCAGCCAGCGTTCATCAAGGCCGGTGGCGACAGCGAGATCAGCCTGGTGGGCAGCGACCTGTCCGGCAAGCCCGACCTGGGCGCGGGCGTTGAGGTGACCGAGGTGCTGGAGTCGACGCCGACGCTGATCCGGGTCAGGGCGCGTGCCGCCCAGAACGCCGCGAGCGGCCAGCGTGAAGTGGCGGTCGGCGCGCTCAAGGGGGGGACGCTGGCGGTGTACGACAAGGTCGAGGAGGTCAAGGTGGTGCCGGCATTCTCCATTGCCCGCATCGGCGAGAACGGCGCCTCGGTGCCCAAGGTCCAGGGCCGCTTCGAGGCCGAGGCCTGGGGCAGGGACGCCAGCGGCCAGCCGCTGCGCATCGGCTACCTGCCGGCCAGCTGGAAGGTCGAGCCGTTCAACGAACGCGCGGTCGAGGACGAGGACGTCAGGTTCGCCGGGCAGATGCAGGCCGATGGCGTGTTCGTGCCGGGCGGGGCAGGGCCCAACCCCGCGCGCAAGATGATGACCAACAACGCCGGCAACCTGAAGGTGATCGCCACCCTCGCCGACGGCGGCCAGCAGGGCGAGGGTCACATGATCGTCACCGTGCAACGCTGGAACAATCCGCCACTGCCATAGGCATCAACTGACGCATCGAATCCCGGGAGGTCGCCATGGGCGCACTACTGAACCTGGTCGAACGCAACCTGCACGAAGTGCAGGTGGATGCCGACCGCATGCTGTTCCATATCCCCAGCAGTTCGCTGTTCGCCGCCGACGCGGTGACCGGCGGCATCATCGACACCTTGCGCCGCCAGGGCTGCTCCGCCGAGGAGCTGATGCAACGCCTCGGCCAGCAGTTTTCCGGGCAGGACATCGAGGAAACCCTGCGCGAGCTGATCGCACTTGAGGTGGTCAGCGACGGCTCGCCGCTGACCCCGGAGATCGCCCTGAAACAGGTCGAGCGCACGGCGCTGAACACCGTGGTGCTCAACGTCAACACCGGCTGCAACCTGAGCTGCACCTACTGCTACAAGGAAGACCTCGACAAGCCCTCGGCCGGGCGCAAGATGAACACGGCCACCGCCGAGGCCTCGGTGGAGATGCTGCTCAAGGAGTCGCCCGACGAGCAGCGCTACAGCGTGGTGTTTTTCGGTGGCGAGCCGCTTTCCAACCGGGCGCTGATCGAGCACATGGTGGCCTACTGCGAGCGGCGTTTCGCCGAAGCGGGCAAGCAGGTCGAGTTCATCATGACCACCAACGCCACCTTGCTGACCGAGGAGATCGTCGACTGGCTCGACGCCCACCGTTTCGGTTTGTCGGTCAGCATCGACGGGCCCAAGACCGTGCACGACCGCAATCGCATCACCGTGGGCGGGCAAGGCACCTACGATGTGGTGCGGCGCAAGGCCGACATGCTGCTGTCACGCTACCGCAGCCGGCCGGTGGGGGCGCGGGTCACCCTGACCCGAGGCATCACCGACATCGAGACCATCTGGAACCACCTGTTCAACGAACTGGGGTTCGCCGAGGTCGGTTTCGCCCCGGTGACCTCCGGCGACATGGCCGACTACAACCTCACAGGCGACGAGCTGGTGCAGGTGTTCGCCAACATGAAGGCCCTGGGCCGGCGCTACCTGGAGGCGGCGCTGGAGCACCGAAACATCGGTTTCTCCAACCTGCACCAGCTGATCACCGATATCCACGAGGGCCACAAGAAGGCCCTGCCATGCGGGGCCGGGTTGAAGATGCTGGCGGTCGACCACGAGGGCGAGCTGAACCTGTGCCACCGTTTCACCGGCTCCAGCCTGCCGACCTTTGGCAACGTGCACCAGGGCGTGAAGCAGGCGCAGCTCAACGACTTTCTCTCGCAACGTCTGGACCGCAGCGGCACCGGCTGCGACAGCTGCCGCATCCGCAACCTGTGTTCCGGCGGCTGCTACCACGAGAGCTATGCCCGCTACGGCGATCCGCAGCACCCGACCTACCACTACTGCGAGCTGATGCGCGACTGGGTCGACTTCGGCATCGAGGTCTACAGCCGCATCATGGCCGCCAACCCGGCCTTCATCGATCGCTACATCACTCCCAGGAAGGCGCACTGACATGAAGCACCTCAAACCGCTGAACAACAAGGCGCGCATCCTTGAACAGGCCGCCGCCGAAGACCGCGTCGACGAAGTGCTGGCCATGAGCGCCGTGGCCGGCTGCACCGCCACCACCGACCCGGGCTGGGAAGTGGATGCCTTCGGCGGCGTCAGCTCGTTGTGCCAGCCGATGGAGGCAGACCTGTACGGCTGCTCCGACCCTTGCTGGTGGCCGGCCCAGGTGCCGGACATGATGAGCACCTACCAGGACTGGAACGCCCAGGCGACCAACTCCGCCGAAGACTGGCGCAACCTCGGCACCGTATTCCCGAAAGACAAATAGAACGACAAGGGGAAACCGCATGAAAGCTGGATTCTGCGCGCAGCTCGCGCTCACCGTTGCCGCCACGGCCTGTGCCTGGGCGGCCCAGGCAGATGATGCAGGCCCGGCCTTGAAGGCCGGCCATGAATACCTGATCGCCACCAACTACCCGAACAACCTGCACGTGGTCGAGGTGGCCAGCGACACCCTGTACAAGACCTGCCGCATGCCCGATTCGTTCGGCCCCGGCACGGCGATGATGGCGCCGGACAACCGCACGGCCTACGTGCTGAACAACCATTTCGCCGATATCTACGGCATCGACCTGGACAGCTGCAAGACCACTTTCCACGCCAACCTCTCCAGCGTGCCGGGCGAGGTCGGCAAGGCCATGTACTCCTTCGCCATCAGCCCCGACGGCAAGGAGGTCTACGCCACGGTCAACCCGAGCCAGCGCCTGAACGACCACTACGTGGTCAAGCCACCGCGCCTGGAGGTGTTTCGCACCAGCGACGGCCTCAACGCCAAGCCCGTGCGCAGCTTCCCGATGCCGCGCCAGGTCTACCTGATGCGCGCCGCCGACGACGGCAGCCTGTACGTGGCCGGGCCGGACATCTACAAGCTCGACGTCAAGACCGGCAAGTACAGCGTCGCGCTGCCACTGCGCAGCTGGAACCGCCCGGGCTACAGCGCGCCGGACGTGCTGTACTTCTGGCCGCACCAGAGTTCGTTGCATGAGTTCTCGATGCTCTACACCATTGCGAAGTTCAAGGATGCCAAGCAGGACCCGGCCACCGCCGAGCCGCTGTACGGCTACCTGAGCATCGACCTGAAGACCGGCAAGGCCCACACCCAGGAGTTCGCCGAGCTGACCGAACTGTACTTCACCGGCCTGCGCTCGCCGAAGGATCCGAACCAGATGTACGGCGTGCTCAACCGCCTGGCCCGCTACGACATCCAGCAGAAGAAACTGGTCAAGGCCGCCAACCTCGACCATACCTACTACTGCGTGACCTTCGACAAGGCCGGCGACAAGCTCTACCTGGGCGGTACCTTCAACGACCTGGCGGTGTTCGACCCGAATACGCTGGAGAAGGTGAAGAACATCAAGCTGCCTGGTGGCGACATGTCGACCACCACGCCGCAGGTGTTCGTTCGCTAGAGGACCGGGATTACACATCCCCGTGTAGGAGCGGCCTTGCGCCGCGAAAGGGGCGCGCAGCGCCCCCGGCGATTTCAGCGTCACAGCGAGATTGGGGCTGCTTTGCAGCCCTTTCGCGGCACAAGGCCGCTCCTACAGGGATCGCACAACAAGAGAGCCCCTATGCCCCAGCCCAGCCATACCCAAGGCTCAAAAGCCATTCCATTGCTCACCCACTGCATCGGCGACGCCTTCGACGCCACCGTCGCCCGCTTCCCCGACCGCGAAGCCCTGGTGGTTCGCCACCAGCACCTGCGCTACACCTGGCGGCAGCTGGCAGACGCCGTCGACCAGCAAGCCCGCGCCCTGATCGCCCTGGGCCTGCAGGCCGGCGATCGCCTGGGCATCTGGGCACCCAACTGCGCCGAGTGGTGCATCACCCAGTTCGCCAGCGCCAAGATCGGCGCGATCCTGGTCAACATCAACCCGGCCTACCGCACCAGCGAGCTGGAGTACGCCCTAGGCCAGTCGGCCTGCCAATGGGTGATCTGCGCCGACGCCTTCAAGACCTCCGACTACCACGCCATGCTGCTGGACCTGGTCCCCGAGCTCGGCGCCTGCCGGCCGGGCGAGCTGCACAGCGCGCGCCTGCCCGAGCTGCGCGGGGTCGTCAGCCTGGCCGCCACGCCCCCCAATGGCTTCCTGGCCTGGCCGGCGTTGCAGGCCCGCGCCGGCGAAACCGACGCCGGGCAACTGGCCGCACGCCAGGCCAGCCTGCACCGGCACGAGCCGATCAACATCCAGTACACCTCCGGCACCACCGGTTTCCCCAAAGGCGCGACCCTCAGCCACCACAACATCCTCAACAACGGCTACATGGTCGGCGAAAGCCTCGGGCTGACCGAGCACGACCGGCTGGTGGTGCCGGTGCCGCTGTACCACTGCTTCGGCATGGTCATGGCCAACCTCGGTTGCATGACCCACGGCAGCACCCTGATCTACCCCAACGACGCCTTCGATCCGCTGCTGACCCTGCAGGCCGTTGCCGAGGAGCGCGCCACCGCGCTGTACGGCGTGCCGACCATGTTCATCGCCGAGCTCGACCATCCGCGACGCCACGAGTTCGACCTGGGCAGCCTGCGCACCGGCATCATGGCCGGCGCCACCTGTCCGATCGAGGTGATGCGCCGGGTGATCGACGAGATGCACATGGGCGAGGTGCAGATCGCCTACGGCATGACCGAGACCAGCCCGGTGTCGTTGCAGACCGGCGCCGCCGACGACCTGGAGCGCCGGGTGACCAGCGTCGGCCGCACCCAGCCGTGGCTGGAGAGCAAGGTGATCGACAGCGCAGACGCTACCCTGGCACGCGGCGAGATCGGCGAGCTGTGCACCCGCGGCTACAGCGTGATGCTCGGCTACTGGAACAACCCCAAGGCCACCGCCGAGAGCATCGATGCCGATGGCTGGATGCACACCGGCGACCTGGCGGTGATGGACGACGAAGGCTATGTACGCATCGTCGGCCGCAGCAAGGACATGATCATCCGTGGCGGCGAGAACATCTATCCGCGAGAGCTGGAGGAGTTCTTCTTCACCCACCCGGCGGTGGCCGACGTGCAGGTGATCGGCATCCCCTGCAGCCGCTATGGCGAGGAGATCGTCGCCTGGGTCCGCCTGCACCCGGGGCAGGCACTGGGCGCGGACGAGCTGCGTGACTGGGCGCGGGCGCGCATCGCCCATTTCAAGGTGCCGCGGCATATCCGTTTCGTCGACGCGTTCCCGATGACGGTGACCGGCAAGGTGCAGAAGTTCAGGATGCGCGAGATCAGCATCGAGGAACTGGCCGGCGGCACAGATCGCTAGTCATCAGCCCTGTGGCCGGGCACCGTTGAGGAACAGCTGCTCGACCGTCTGCGCGGTGTTGGCGCTGGCGGCGCGGCCACGGTGCTCGGCATCGACCATGCCGTAGATCAGGGTCATGAATATCTCGGTGAACACTGCCGCGCTGATGTCGATGCGCAGCACGCCCAGCTGCTGGGCACGCAGGAAGAACGCGTCCATGGCCTGGATATAGGCCTGCCAGCGCAGGTCCTCGGCGTCGTTGAGCAAGGTGTCGGGGCGGTACTGGAACATCAGGAACATCAGCAGTTCGCGGTGCTTGAGGTGTTCGGCGATCAGGTGGCGAATACCGGCCAGCGGTTCGATGCGCTCGAGGTCGGCTTCGAGGATGACCTGGTTGAGCACCTGCTCGCCGTGGTCTTCCAGCAGCTTCACCAGGTTATCGCGGGTGCCGCAGAAACGGTGCAGGGTGGCCTTGCTGACCCCGGCGGTTTCCGCCAGCTCCTTGAGGGTGGCGCGGGGGTGGACGACAATGGCCTGGGCCAGGGCTTTGAGCAGGCGCTCTTCCTGGAGGGGTCTACGCATGTGGGACCTCGAGTCGGGGTTCGGCGACGAAATATCCACAATTGTATCATATGAGACGAATAAATCTCATAAAGGGCCGCGCGTTCCCTGTAGGAGCGGCCTTGTGCCGCGAAAGGGCCGCGCAGCGGCCCCGGCAATTTCAGCGTCATGCCTGGATTGGGGCTGCTGCGCAGCCCTTTCGCGGCACAAGGCCGCTCCTACAGAACCTTATGCCTCGCCTCACACCGTGTAATGCTTCAACTCACGCGCAATCAGCATGCGCTGGATCTCGCTGGAACCCTCGTAGATCTGGGTAATGCGCGCATCGCGATAGTACTTCTCCACCGGGTAGTCTTCCAGGTAGCCGTACCCGCCATGCACCTGGATCGCCATCGAGCAGACCCGCTCGGCCATCTCCGAGGCGAACAGCTTGGCCTGGGAGGCCTCCGACAGGCAAGGCTTGCCGGCGCTGCGCAGGCGCGCGGCATGCAGGATCAGCAGGCGAGCAGCGTTGACCTGCACCTGCATGTCGGCCAGCAGGTTGGCGATGCTCTGGTGCTCGTTGATCGGCTTGCCGAACTGGATGCGCTCGCGGGAGTAGGTCAGCGCCGCCTCGAACGCCGCGCGGGCGATGCCCAGGGCCTGGGCGGCGATGCCGATGCGCCCGCCTTCGAGGTTGGACAGGGCGATGGCCAGGCCCTTGCCGCGCTCGCCCAGCAGGTTGGCGGCCGGGATGCGGCAGTCGTCCAGGGTCACCGCGCAGGTGTCGGAGGCGCGGATACCCATCTTGTGCTCGCTGCGGTCGACCTTGAAGCCTGGGTTGTCGGTCGGCACCAGGAAGGCCGAGAGGCCTTTCTTGCCCAGTTCCGGGTCGGTCACGGCAAAGACGATGGCCAGCTTGGCGCGGCGGGCGTTGCTGACGAACTGCTTGGCGCCGTTGATTACCCACTGGCCATCGACCAGCTCGGCGCGGGTACGCAGGTTGTGGGCCTCGGAGCCGGCCTGGGGCTCGGTCAGGCAGAAGCAGCCGATCGCCTCGCCGCTGGCCAGCCGCGGCAGCCAGGCCTGCTGCTGCTCGGGGGTGCCGTAGGCCAGCAGCGGGCCGCAGCCCACCGAGTTGTGAATGCTCATCATCGCCCCGGTGGCGCCATCGGCGGCGGAAATTTCCTCCACCGCCAGGGCGTAGGCGACGTAGTCGGTGTAGCTGCCGCCGAACTGCTCCGGGGCGACCATGCCGAGCAGGCCCAGTTCGCCCATCTTGCGTACCACGTCATCGTCGATCCAGCCGGCCTTTTCCCAGGCCTGGGCATGGGGCGCGATCTCGCCGCGGGCGAAATCGCGGGCCATGTCGCGGATCATGATCTGCTCTTCGCTCAGTTCCAGGTCTTGCATCTGTGTACTCCCGGGCTCACAGGCCTTCGAAGAATTGGTCGACCCGCTGGGCAGTGAGGCCGGCGAGGGTCGGCGGGTTCCAGCGGGGTTGCTTGTCCTTGTCGACGATCAGGGCGCGCACGCCTTCGATGATGTCGCCGTGGGCGAACCACTGGCGGTCGATGTGCAGTTCCATGGCGAAGCAGTCTTCCAGGGCCAGGTGGCGGCCGCGGCGCAGCAGCTCCAGGGTGACGGCCATGGCCAACGGCGAGCGGGTTTCCAGCAGGTCGGCGGTGTCCAGCGCCCATTGACGGCTGTCGCCGATGGTCACGGCGCGCAGTTGCTCGATGATGCTTTGCAAGTCGGGCAGGGCGAAGAAGTGGTCGATCACCGGGCGCAGTGTCGCCAGCGGCGCGTCCGCCAAGGTCTGGGTGCCGAGCTTGGCGAGCAAGCCTTGCAGGTCCTTGAGCGGGTTGGCGCCGAAGGTCAGGCGGTCGAGCCCGTCATCCAGGGCCGCGAGCTTTTCACTGTCGACGTACCAGTCGGCCAGGCCGCAGTAGAGGGCATCGGCCGCCTTGACCTGGCTGCCGCTGACGCCCAGGTAGATACCCAGCTCGCCCGGTACCCGGGGCAGGAAGTAGCTGCCGCCGACATCCGGGAAGTAACCGATGCCTACCTCGGGCATGCCCAGGCGGCTGCGTTCGGTGACGATGCGCAGGTCGCAGCCCTGGGCCAGGCCCATGCCGCCGCCGAGGGTGAAGCCATCCATCAGCACCAGCACCGGCTTGCGGTAGCGGTGGATGCACAGGTCCAGGGCGTATTCCTCGACGAAGAAGTCCTCGTGGAGTTTCTCGCCGGCCTTGTAGCTGTCGTGCAGCGAGCGGATATCGCCACCGGCGCAGAAGCCCTTGGGGCCCTCGCCACGCAGCATCACGGCGTGCACCTGCGGATTCTGGGCCCACAGGTCGAGGTGGTGCTGCAGGCTGCGCACCATGTCCAGGGTCAGGGCGTTGAGGCCGGCGGGGCGGTTGAGGGTGAGGTGGCCAATGTGGTTGCGGACCTCGGCCAGTACTTTATCCGTTGCCGAGGGTTGAGCGTGCGCGGTCATCGCGGTCTCCCTGCTTTGTTATTGATTTTCCAAGTGAAGTCCTGGAATGCGCGGGCGGATCGATTGATCCTGTCATGCAAAATTACCCTGCACAATTGGCAAATCTGCAGGGCTACCCTGCATTTTTGTCGCCATGCGCATTCCAAGTCTGATGCAGCACTGTAGCAATTCCACGCCCCCTGTAGGAGCGGCCTTGTGCCGCGAAAGGGCCGCGCAGCGGCCCCAGGATTTCAATACTGATGCGTAGATCGCCGGGGCCGCTGCGCGGCCCTTTCGCGGCACAAGGCCGCTCCTACAGGGGGCGTGCAGCAATTGAGACTGGCTGCTCACCCCGAAGGGTGATAGCCGCCCCGTCCCCCCCATGAAACAATCCCGTCCAGCACTCACCCTGGCGGGGACAATACCAATGAGCAACGCCCAGCTGAATTCGCCCGACTGGTACGCGCAGATGGCCCGCGTGGTCGACGCCATCGGCACGCCCGGCTTCGTCGAGGCGTTGTTCGCCGCCCTCAACCAGCTGGCGCCATGCCAGGCCATCACGGTGTTCCTGTACCCACGCAAGGGCCTGCCTTCGGCACTGTTCGCAAAGGACGACGAGGGGCCCTGGCTGCCCGAAGGCAACGTGCAGAAGTACCTCGAAGGCTACTACCTGCTGTGCCCGTTCTACCGCGCCTGCATGGACGGCATGCCCGCCGGCTGCTACCGCCTGAGCGATGTCGCGCCCGACCATTTCAAGCGCAGCGAGTACTACACCTCGTTCTACCAGCATGCCCACCTGGAGGACGAGCTCAACTACCTGGTGCCGCTGGACGCCCAGCTGTCCATCGCCGTGGCCCTGGGTAGTACCCGGCGCCTGGGCAGCCGCCAGGTGGCCGAGCTCAAGTGCGTCGCCGCCTGGGTGGTGGCGGTGGTGCGCCGGCACTGGGGGCAGTTGCATGCCGAGGCCCTGGGCGGGCGCTTCGAGAGCGCGCTGGGGCGGCAGATCAACGCCGCGCTGAACAATTTCGGCTCCTCCTTGCTCACCGAGCGTGAATGCCATATCGCCCAGTACCTGCTGCGCGGCCATTCCACGCGCTCGCTGGCCGAGCGCCTGGGGATCAGCGAAGACACCGTCAAGACCCATCGCAAGAACCTCTACGCCAAGCTCGACATCGCCACCCAGGCCGAGCTGTTCTCGCTGTTCATCGCCTCGCTGGCCCAGGCCCAGGAAGGCCTGAGCAAGGACCCGCTGGAAAGCTATCTGCGACGGCGCTGAACCACCGTTTCACCTCATCCAGACAACGACAATCACCGGCCCCGCGTGTGGCCGGAGGGGAGACCTGCGTGCATACGAAAAGCGATTGGCAGCAGCGCGCTGCACGGCAAAGCTTCATCACCACCGCGTTGATCGACGGCCGCCCGGTGGCGGCCCGTGATGGCGCCACCTTCGCCGCCGTCAACCCGGCAACCGACCGCTGCCTGGCCCAGGTCGCCGCCTGCGCCGACGACGAGATCGACCAGGCGGTGCGCGCTGCCCGCCGGGCCTTCGAGCACGGCCCTTGGGCACGTATGGCGCCGGCCGAGCGCAAGCGTGTGCTGCTGCGCCTGGCCGAACTGATGCTGGCCCACCGCGAGGAACTGGCGTTGCTCGACTCGCTGAACATGGGCAAGCCGGTGATGGACGCCTACAACATCGACGTGCCGGGCGCCGCTCATGTGTTCGCCTGGTACGGCGAGGCACTGGACAAACTCTACGACCAGGTCGCGCCGACCGCCGCCAGCGCCGTGGCAATGATCAGCCGCGAGGCGTTGGGCGTCATCGGCGCGGTGGTGCCGTGGAACTTCCCGCTGGACATGGCCGCCTGGAAGGTCGCCCCGGCGCTGGCCGCAGGCAACAGCGTGGTGCTCAAGCCTGCCGAGCAGTCGCCGTTCTCGGCCCTGCGCCTGGCGGAGCTGGCATTGCAGGCCGGGCTGCCGGAAGGCGTGCTCAACGTGGTGCCTGGCCTGGGTGAAACCGCGGGCCGCGCCCTGGGGCTGCACCCGGACGTGGACTGCCTGGTGTTCACCGGCTCCACCCAGGTGGGCAAGTACTTCATGCAGTACTCGGCGCAGTCCAACCTCAAGCAGGTCTGGCTCGAATGCGGCGGCAAGAGCCCGAACCTGGTGTTCGACGACTGCCGCGACCTCGACCTGGCGGCGCAGAAGGCGGCGTTCGGCATCTTCTTCAACCAGGGCGAGGTGTGCTCGGCCAACTCGCGGCTGTATGTGCAGCGCTCGGTCCATGACGAGTTCGTCGAGCGCCTGCTGCGCCAGGCCCGTGAATGGCTGCCGGGCGACCCGCTGGATCCGGCCAGCCGCGCCGGTGCCATCGTCGATGCCGGGCAGACCACGCGCATCGAGGCGGCCATCGCCCAGGGCCGGGCCGACGGCGCGCGCCTGCTGTGCGGCGGTGAGCGGCTGAGCGTCAACGGCTCGCAGAACTTCATCACGCCGACGATCTTCACCGATGTGCGCCAGGACATGGCCCTGGCCCGCGAGGAGATCTTCGGCCCGGTACTGGCGGTCAGCGCCTTCGATGACGAGGAGCAAGCCATCGCCCTGGCCAACGACAGCGTCTACGGCCTGGCCGCCTCGGTCTGGAGCGACGACCTCAACCGCGCCCACCGCGTAGCCCGGCGGCTGAAGGCCGGCACGGTGTCGGTCAACACCGTCGACGCCCTGGACGTCACCGTGCCGTTCGGCGGCGGGCGCCAGTCGGGCTTTGGCCGCGACCTCTCGCTGCATTCGTTCGACAAGTACACCCAGCTCAAGACCACCTGGATCCAGCTGCGCTGACATTCACCCGAGGAGAACAATAATGAACGCACCTTTCTCGCCCAAACGCGACACCCACGACTACCAGGCCAGCGACGCCGCCCACCACATCCACGCCTTCCTCGACCAGAAGGCGCTCAACGCCGAGGGGCCACGGGTCATCACCCGGGGTGAGGGCCTGTACCTGTGGGATAACGACGGCCGCCGCTACCTGGACGGCATGTCCGGCCTGTGGTGCACCCAGCTCGGCTATGGCCGCAAGGACCTGACTGCCGCCGCCGCCGCGCAGATGGACCAGCTGGCCTACTACAACATGTTCTTCCACACCACCCACCCGGCGGTGATCGAACTGTCCGAGCTGCTGTTCAGCCTGTTGCCGGGTCACTACAGCCACGCCATCTACACCAACTCCGGCTCCGAGGCCAACGAGGTGCTGATCCGCACCGTGCGCCGCTACTGGCAGGTGGTCGGCCAGCCGCGCAAGAAGATCATGATCGGCCGCTGGAACGGCTACCACGGCTCGACCCTGGCGGCCACGGCGCTGGGCGGGATGAAGTTCATGCACGAGATGGGCGGGCTGATCCCGGACGTGGCGCATATCGACGAACCGTATTGGTTCGCCGCAGGTGGCGAGCTGACCCCGGCCGAGTTCGGCCGCCGCTGCGCCCTGCAACTGGAGGAGAAGATCCTCGAGCTGGGCGCCGAAAACGTCGCCGGCTTCATCGCCGAGCCGTTCCAGGGCGCCGGCGGCATGATCTTCCCGCCCGAGAGCTACTGGCCGGAAATCCAGCGCATCTGCCGCCAGTACGATGTGCTGCTGTGCGCCGACGAGGTGATCGGTGGCTTCGGCCGCACCGGCGAATGGTTCGCCCACCAGCACTTCGGTTTCGAGCCCGACACCCTGTCCATCGCCAAGGGCCTGACCAGCGGCTACGTGCCCATGGGCGGCCTGGTGCTGAGCAAGCGCATCGCCGAGGCGCTGGTGGAGCGGGGCGGGGTGTTCGCCCACGGCCTGACCTATTCCGGCCATCCGGTGGCGGCGGCGGTGGCGGTGGCCAACCTCAAGGCCCTGCGCGACGAAGGCATCGTGCGCCAGGTCAAGGACGACACCGGGCCGTACCTGCAGCGCATCCTGCGCGAGGTGTTCGCTGATCATCCACTGATCGGCGAGGTGCAGGGCGCCGGGCTGGTGGCGGCGCTGCAGTTCGTCGAGGACAAGGCCACGCGCAAGCGTTTCGCCAACGAGAACGACCTGGCCTGGCAGTGCCGCACGTTCGGCTTTGAAGAGGGGGTGATCATTCGCTCCACCCTGGGTCGGATGATCATGGCGCCGGCGCTGGTGGCCAGTCGTGGCGAGCTGGATGAGCTGGTGGAGAAGACCCGGATCGCGGTGGATCGGGTGGCGGGGATGGTGGCAAAGCGTTGAGGCCCCATCGCGGGGCAAGCCCGCTCCCACGAATCGCGTGGGAGCGGGCTTGCCCCGCGATATATTCTTAACCCTGGATGAACAGCCGCGCGGTGAACCTGACTTATGGGTTTCCAGCGTTGTCTGACAGCGCCTTCAACACCGCCATGGCGCTCTGGGCATCGTCCACGCCGACAAAGATGTGGTCATGGTAATACGCCGCCACCACATTGCAGCTGATGCCTGCCTTGCCCAGCGCGGTGGCGAACGCTGCAGTCAGGCCCACGGCCTCGAGTGAAGAGTGGACGGTCAGGGTGATCCAGGCGCACACGTAGGTGTAGGGTAGCTGCATCGCGTCCGCGACCTTTCGCTCCAGGATGACCGTCCAGCCTTCGCGCTCCCTGAAACTGCCGACAATGTTCAGGTCCTGCAGCTGTGAGGTGTCGGTGACTGTGGCAAAGACATACTCGCCCTCATTGAGCAGGGGGCTCATGGACTGGAGGAGTTTTTCAATCGAGGTTTCGCCATGCATCGTGTGGGCTCCTGGAGTGGTGAGCCGGCAGTCTAGAGCGTTCACCGGGGACGATTGAAATTAGCATTGCACGCAGGGCATTAGGACAATCGATGGCTTCGCTCAGCGCCACGCGGCCAGGCGCACCAGCGAGGGCAGCAGCAGCGCCCAGATCGGCGCCAGCAGCAGGGCGGTGGTGACCGCTCCCAGCGGCAGGTCGACTTGCGCCAACCGGGCACCGGCCAGATAGGCCAGCGGTCCGCCCAAAGCCCCCAGCACCGCCCCACGCGAGAACGGCTGGCCGGCCCAGGCCAGGCTATGGCGCAGGCCGCTGGCCAGCACCAGCCAAAGCATCGCCAGCCACAGGGGTAGCGGATGGCTGTCGAAAGTAAACAAGCCAATCGCGCCCAACAGGCTGTCCACCAGGCAGCCGGCCAGCGTCACGCGCAGTAGCGCCCAAGCCTCGCCAGGGCGATCCCGGCACAGGTATACATGCACCGCCATGACCGGCGGCACCACCAGCAGCAACCCGGGCCATCGCGCGCCGAGCACGCACAGCCACCAGCCGGCCTGCAGCCACAGGACATTGGCGATCAGCCAGCCACGGCGCATGGGTCAGTGCCCGGGCAATGGAGCGCGGCGTGCCAGGGGAGCTGCCCATAGCAACTGGGCGACGCCGATGGCGCGTTCCTCGAAGCCGCCCTGGCAGTAGCACAGGTAGTACTCCCACAGGCGCTGGAACATTTCGTCGTAACCCAGCGCCGCCAGCACACCACGTGCCTGGCGCAGGTTGTCGCGCCAATGGCGCAGGGTGCGGGCGTAGTCCAGGCCGAAGTCCTCCAGGTGCACGAGGTTCAGCCCTGTCTGGCGGCTGGCGGTGTCGAGCAGCACGCTCAGCGACGGCAGGGCGCCGCCGGGGAAGATGTAGCGCTGGATGAAGTCCACCGAGCGACGGGCCTGGGCATAGCGCTGGTCGCGGATGGTGATGGCCTGCAGGAGCATCAGCCCGTCAGGCTTGAGCAGTGTGGCGCACTGGCGAAAGTACACGGGCAGGTAGCGGTGGCCGACGGCTTCGATCATCTCGATAGACACCAGCTTGTCGAAGCGGCCCTGCAGGTCGCGATAGTCCTGGCGCAACACCGTCACACGGTGTTCCAACCCCAATGCCTGGACGCGCTGGAGGGTGAAGGCGTACTGGGCCTCGGAGAGCGTCGTGGTGGTGACCCGGCAGCCGTGTCGGGTCGCGGCGTGGATCGCCAGGCTGCCCCAGCCGCTGCCGATCTCCAGCAGGTGATCCTGCGCACCCAGTTCGAGCTTGTGGCAGATCTGCTCCAGCTTGTTCAGCTGGGCGTGCTCCAGGGGTTGCTCGGGGTGCTCGAACCGGGCCGCCGAGTACATCATGGTCGGGTCGAGCAGGTGTTCGAACAGGACGTTGCCCAGGTCGTAGTGGGCCAGGATATTGCGTTTGGCGCCGCGCCGGTTGTTGCGGTTCAGGCGATGCAGCAGGCGCAGCAAGGGGCGGCCCAGGCGCGCCAGACCACCTTCCAGAGCGTCCAGTACCTCCAGGTTGGCCACGAACAGCCGGGTCACGGCCGCCAGGTCCGGGCTGTGCCAGTAGCCGTGGATGTAGGCTTCGCCGGCACCGATCGAGCCATTGCCGGCCACCAGGTTCCAGGCGGCACCCTCAAGAATTTCCACTTCGGCCTGCAACGGGCTGTCGGTGTCGCCGAAGTTCCATTGCCGTCCCCGCTCGCACAGCCGCAGGTGGCCGTGGCGCAGCTTGCCCAGTTGCGCCAGCACCGCGCTGCGGGCCAGCCCACCCAACAGCGGTGTGAGGCCTGCGGATTTGCTAACGCTCAGGGTGGGGTTCGACATGGTCGGGCTCCTCTTGGCGATGGCCGAGCACCAGGGTGCCCTGGCTGGCGGTGTGGTCGTGGACGGGAGTGCGCTTGAGCAACAGGCGCAGGGCTTGCCAGTAGATGGCTGAAACGGTGCGCAGGCTCATCCAGGGGAAGGACAGCAGGTAGCGATACAGCGCGGCGCTGTCCAGGGGCTTGCGGCGCAAGGCGAGGTCGGCTTCGAAGACCTTCTGGTCGTCTCGCCAGTTCTCCATGTGCACGTGAATCCGCTGCGCATCCAGATGGAAACGCAGGTGGTAGTCCATGGCCATTGGCAGGAACGGCGACACGTGGAAGGCCTTGGCCATGATGAATGGCTGGCCAAGACCGTCCCGCACCGGGAGCACATAGTGAAAACGCTCGCGCCACGGCGTGTTGCGCACTTCCAGCAGAATCGCCGTCAGTTGCTCGTCGCGGTCATGGCAGAAGTACAGGCTCACCGGGTTGAACGACAGCCCCCAGCTGCGCAGCTGGGTCAGCAGGCGCACCGGGCCTTCGGGAACCTGGCCGGTGGCCTGGGCGACCAGCCGGCGGGCGGCCTGGGCCAGCGGCTCGCCCTTGCCGGTCAGCGCCGGCAGGTAGTCGGTCTCGCGCCAGCTCAGGGGCGCCAGCCGCCAGCGCCCCACCCAGCGCGACAGGCCCAGCAGCCGGGCCTGCTCGTCGAGGTCCAGGTAGAACATGCCGATTCGGTAGCGGAAGGCATGCGGCCGGGGCCCCAGGCGCCGATGGCTGACCCAGCCCGGGCACAGGCTGCTGTTCACAATTGCTCTCCGAAGTGCTCGGCGACCTTGAGCGCACTGACCACGCCGTCCTCGTGAAAGCCGTTGCCCCAGTAGGCACCGCAGTAGTAGCTGTGGCGCTGGCCCTGCAGCTCGGCCTGGCGGGCCTGCGCGGCGCAGGCGCCGAGGCTGTACTGGGGGTGGGCGTACTGGTAGCGGGCGATGATCTGCGCCGGGTCCACCTGCGCGGTCTGGTTGAGGCTGACGCAGAAGGTCACCGGGGCCTGGATGCCCTGCAGGATGTTCATGTTGTAGGTCAACGCGGCCGGGGCCTGTTCGGGACCGCCCAGGCGGTAGTTCCAGCTGGCCCAGGCCTTGCGCCGGCGCGGCAGCAGGCGGGTGTCGGTGTGCAGCAGCACATCGTTGCTGGCGTAGGTGATGGCCCCGAGCACCGCGCGCTCCTGGGCGCTGGGTGCTTCCAGCAGGGATAGGGCCTGGTCGCTGTGGCAGGCGAACACCACGTTGTCGAAGCGCTCGCTACCGGCTTTGCCGTACAGGGTGACGCCGCCGTCGTCGCGGCTCACCCGGTCGACCTTGCACGCCAGGCGAATGCGCTCGGCGAACGGCCGGCACAGCGGTGCGACATAGCTGCGCGAACCACCCTCGACGACCCGCCACTGCGGCCGCCGGTTCACCGACAGCAGCCCATGGTTGCGACAGAAACGCACGAAGAACTGCAGGGGAAAACCGAGCATGTCCGTCCGTGACATCGACCAGATCGCCGAGCCCATCGGCACGATGTAGTGCTCGACGAAGCGCCGGCCATAGCCCTGTGCCTGGAGGTAGCCGCCCAGGGTGGTGGACGGATCGATGCGCCCGTCGTCCAGGTCGGCCAGGGCCTGGCGGTTGAAACGCAGGATGTCGCGCAGCATGCCCCAGAACCCCGGCGACACGAGGTTGCGCCGTTGCGCGAACAGGGTGTCGAGGTTGTGGCCGTTGTATTCGAGGCCACTGTCCGGGTCATGCACCGAGAAGCTCATCTGGGTCGGACGCGAGGCGACCCCGAGCTGGTCGAGCAGGCGGATGAAGTTCGGGTAGGTCCAGTCGTTGAACACGATGAAGCCGGTATCCACCGCGTGGCGTTCGCCGTGCCAGGGCACTTCGACGGTATGGGTGTGGCCGCCGATCCAGTCGTCGGCCTCGAACACCGTGACTTCGTGGCGGCGCGACAGCAGGTGGGCGCAGGTCAGGCCGGCGATGCCGCTGCCTATGATCGCGATACGCATGGCGGGCTATTCCTGTGGCCGTCTAGCCAGGCGTCGACCCAGCGCCAGGCGCCAACGCGGCGGCAGCGCGCCGAGCAGGCGCAGGGCCAGGGTGAACGCGGCGGGGAAGTTGATTTCCAGTGGCCGCCCGGGCAGGCGTCGGGCGATATGGCGGGCGGCGCGTTGCGCTGTCCAGCGCTGGGGCATGGGGAAATCGTTGCGCCGGGTCAGGGGCGTGTCGACGAAGCCGGGGCTGACCAGGGTGACATCGATGCCTTCATTGGCCAGGTCGATGCGCAGCGATTCGACCAGGTAGCGCACGGCGGACTTGGACGCGCCATAGGCGCCAGCCCGGGGCAGGGCGAGCCAGGCCACCGAACTGCCCATCACCACGACATGCGGGCGTTCGCCACGGCGCAGCAAGGGCAGGGCGACGGCCAGGCAATGACACAGGCCCAGCAGGTTGGTGCGCACCACGCGCTCGACCAAGTCAGGGTCGAACCGACCCGGCTCCAGGTATTCGCAGGTCCCGGCGTTGAGGATGACCCCGTCCAGCGCGCCCCAGGCCTGCTGCAGTTCCCCGGCGATCAACGCCAACCGCTCGCGGTCGTCGATATCGCCAAGGGCCGCCAGCGCCTGCCCGGGAAAGCGTTCGAGCAGGGGCTCCAGGCGCTCGGCACAGCGGCCTCCCAAGGCCACCTGGTGCCCCTGTTCCAGCAGCTGCCCGGCCAGTGCGGCGCCGATGCCGCTGCTGGCACCGGTCAGCCAGTAGCGGCTCATGCCAGTCTACCCTTGAGCCAGCGGATGGCGCCGCCCATGACCGGGATATGTTCATAGAGCAGGGCACCGGCGTCGAAATAATCCTGGTGAACCTGCACCCGCTGCTGCCATTGCAGATGGCTGCAGCCCTGCAGGCTGATGGGCCGGCCACCGGACAGGCGTGGATGGCGAAAGTGCAGGGTCCAGCGCAGGTAACCCTGCCCGGGCCGGACCTCGTCGGCGCCGGTGAAGGCATAGCGGATGTCGTGGGCGTTGGCGTAGAGCTGGGCGAAGTACGCCTTCAGGGCCGGCAGGCCCTCGATCCGGTGCAGCGGGTCGCGAAAGCTGACATCTTCGCTGTACAGGTTTTCCAGCGAGTCCAGATTGCCCCGGTGCAGGCGGGCGAAGTATTCGGCAAACTGCTGCAGGTAGTCTGACATGCGCGGCTCCGGGCAATCCTGTACAACGATGGCGAGTTGTACAGTTATGACTGAAGCCTAGGACTAAAATTGTACAAACACAATCTTCTTGTACAGCTTTTGTCGTCAGCGTCCGGCTGCCGCCAGCGCCTCGCGCAAGCGCGCGACCTCCGCTTCCAGTTCGCGCACTTTCTCCTCGGCGGCCACCTGGGCCGTGACATCGCGCTGGATACCGATGTAATAGGTCAGCTGGTCGGCTTCGTTGCGTACCGGCGTGATCGACAGCTCGTTCCAGAACGGGCTGCCATCCTTGCGGTAGTTGCGCAGCACCTGGCGGCAGGGATGGCCTGCGCGGATCGCCTGGCCGATGGCGGCGACGCCCGGCTGATCATGGTCGGTGCCCTGGAGAAAGCGGCAGTCCTGGTAGAGGATGTCGTCCGTGGCGTAGCCGGTGAGCCGTTCGAAAGCGGGGTTTACGTAGATGAGAATGCTGTCGTTGCCCTCCTGCTCGGCGACGACGATGCCATCGTTGGACTGTTCGACCATCAGTTGCAGGAGTTTCGCGTTGATCATGGAGCTCACCTGTCGGAACGTGGATGCAAATGCGCAGCGTAGCTACCGTGCGAGAGCCTCGGGCGCGTTTGCCGACCATGATGACCCAAGCAGGCTCGCCGCAACAGGTGCCCATGGGTTTAGAATGTGCTCACATCCATTCGAACCCTGGCCATGACCGACACCCCTTCCTTCGACTTGCTGCCCATGCGCGACGTGGTCAGCCTGACCGGCATCAACCCCGTGACATTGCGGGCCTGGGAGCGCCGCCATGGCCTGATCAGCCCACAGCGCACCGAAGGCGGGCACCGGCTGTACACGGCCAGGGATGTCCAGCGCATTCGCGACATTCTGCGTTGGACCGGCAACGGCGTGCCCATCAGCAAGGTCGGCGGGTTGCTCGCCGGCCAGCCCGAAGCGCCCCCCGCGCAGGACGATGCCTTCCACGACTGGCGCCAGGCCGTTGTCCGGGCCACCAAGGCGTTCGACGCGCAGGCGCTGGAAGGTATTCATGGACAGCTGTTCACGCTGCTACCCAAGGCCGCGGTGATGCATGAGGTGTTCATGCCGGTGTGGCGTGAACTGGCCGAGGGCGAGGCTTTCGGCGAGCGCAGCCAGTGGCTGTTCCTGGATACCTTCCTGCGCGCCCGTCTGCTACTGCGCCTGCACATGAACCAGGCCGATGCGCCACGGGTGCTGCTGGCCGGCGCCGAGGGCCTGGCCGACCTGCAGTTGCTGTGTGCCGGCCTGCTGCTGAGCGATCGACGGCAACGCGTTGAAGTGCTGGGCTGTGGCCAGCCGCTTGAGGAGCTGGCGCTGGTGTGCGGAGCAATCCAACCCGCGGTGCTGGTGGTCGCGGTGCAGGGGCCGGTAAGCGCGGCCTTGGCGAAACGGCTGCGTTCGTTGCAGATGGAGATTCCTTGTCCGCTGGCCTTGGTGGGGGAGGGGTTGGGCGCTTCGCAGGAGGTGTTGCAGGGGATTCCGATGTGTCTGCTGGATGAGCTTGACCCGCAGGCGCCCGGCATGCTCGATGCTCTGCTCAGGGGCGCCCTGGACCTGTGACGGCTACCTACAGCGCTTTCATCTCCGCAATATCCCGCGCCACCTGATCTGCGGAGCGGTCGAACATCGCCTGTTCCTGCGCATCCAGCGGCAGTTCGATCACCTTCGTGATGCCTTCGTCGGAAAGCACGCAGGGAACACCCATGGCGATATCCGTGCGTCCGTACTCGCCCTCGAGTATCGCGACCGCCGGCAGGATGCGGTTGCGGCCGTTGGCAATCGCATCCACCATCTGCGCGATCGCCACGCCCGGTGCATCGCAGGCGCTGCCGACCTTCTTCAGGGCAAGGATCTCGCCGCCACCTTTACGGGTACGCTCAACGATCTGCTCGATCTGCTCACTGGACAGCAAGTGCGCCAGCGGCACCGCACCGACCGTGCAATAACGCATCAACGGCACCATGCTGTCGCCGTGCCCGCCCAGGACCAGCGCCGTGATATCCCGTGCCGAAAACCCGGTCTGCTCGGCGATGAAACACTTCATGCGCGCGGTATCCAGCACCCCCGCCTGGCCGAATACCTTGTCGCGGCCCAGGCCACTGAGGCTCCAGGCCCGGTAGGTGAGCACATCGACCGGGTTCGACACCACCAGCACCGTCGCGCTCGGCGCATGCTGTTTCACATCGCGCATGATGCCGTCGAGTATCGGCAGGTTGGTGGCCAGGACATCCTGGCGCGACTGGCCAGGCTTGCGCGGCACGCCCGCGGTGATCACCACCAGGTCGGAACCCCGCAGCAATTGGGCATCCGACCCGCCGTGCACCTTGGTATCAGAGCCTGACTCCACCGCCGCCTGCCAGACATCCAGTGCCTTGCCCTGCGCCAGCTCGCCCTGGACGTCGATCAGCGCCAGTTCACGGCAGAGGGCCTCCCGGGCGATGACCTGGGCCGCTGCCTCACCGACGATACCGGCACCCACGATTGATAGTTTGTTCATCTCGCACCTCCTCGCGGCTTGCGTCATCAGTGACACGCTCGCCTGTACAGGGAAGTATTGACCGCCCGGGCGAAAAGGCTACCCGCAGGTGGAACTCAAGATTGGCCGGGGTCGCTTTGCGACCCTTTCGCGGCACAAGGCCGCTCCTACAGGCGACCGCGTGCCCCTGTAGGAGCGGCCTCGTGCCGCGAAAGGGCTGCAAAGCAGCCCTGGCAATTCTCAACACCTTGGCCTGGTCCTCAGAGCACTTTGACCGCCCGCCCGATGAACTGCACAGGCCCGGTCGGAAGTCCGCTGGCAGAGCCACCCACATTCTCCAGGGTCAGCTCGAACAACTGGTTGGGCTCAACCGCAGGCAGGCGCTCCAGCGGCACGGTGACCTGCTCCCCGGGCTTGATCAGCCCGAGCGAGATGGGTGCTGGCCATTGTTCACCCTTGGTCCAGAACTGCAGGACCTTATCTCCCGGGACCTCGGATTTGCCCAAGGGAATCAGCTGGACGTTGTCAGGGCCACGGGCCTGGACTACCCAGCCAGGTGCCTGGGTGGCGGGTGCCACCAGCACGACCATATAGGTGGTGGCAGGCGACTGAACCGTCAGCAGTGCAAGACCCAGCAACAGGCTGGCCGCCATGCCGGCACCAGCCAACCCTTGCCTTCACGGCGGGTATCGCGCACGAAGTTCAACGCCAGGTGTCGGGTCAGGCTGTACACCCAGCCACGCGCCGAACCACGTGCCGGATCGAAGCTGTCCGCGCGGGTCCAGATGCGGATGAAGGCGTCATGGACGATGTCCTCGGCGGTGGCGTGGTCGCGGGCTATGCGCCGGGCCACGCCGAGCAGCCGGGCACCCTCCTGGTCGTAAAGCGCCTGCAGGGCGCCGCGATCGCCCCTGGCACAGGCCTGGAGGCAGCGCTCGTAGTCGAATGGTGTCGTGGGCAGGTTCAAGGTCGGGCCGATCCTCATGCTATCGGGAGCCCCGGCCGGTCGGCCGGGGACTGTCGATGAGCGTAGTTCAAGGGTGCTGGCGCGCCTTGCGCACAGGCCCTCAGTTGGCGGCCCAGAAGATGTAGTCGGCCTGGTACTTGACGATCTGCTTCTCGCCCTTGTTCTGCGCCGTGCAGGCGGTCTGCGGGGCGACACCGCCACGGGTGGCCAGGCGCTGGACGAAGCTGACGCCGCTCATGGCGCCGTTGCCCTCGGCGGGATTGGCCTTGACCAGCTGGTACGGCAGGTCACCCTTGGCCGCCGGGGCAATGGCCAGCTGCGTGCCGGTGATCTTCGAGCCGTCCTTGGCCTGCCAGGTGGCGGGCGGGCCGAAGTAGTCGCCCACGGCCTTGCCGGTCCGGTCCTTGAGCACGGCCTTCGGGCCGACGAAGGTCCATTCGGTTTGGCCAGGGGCATCGGGCTTGTCGCGGCATTCGTAGGTGATCTCGCCGACACCGACGGTTTCCAGCGCTACCTTGTGGCCGTCCGGCACCTTGACGGCATCGGGGACCCCGGTCTGGGCGTGGGCGGTCGGCAGCAGCATGGCCAGGGCGAGGCCGCAGGCGGGCAGGAACGAAACGTGTGCGATGTTCATCGAGCGATCTCCTGGTGGGGACTTGGCAGGGCATTCAGGTGTTGCCCTGAGGTGAGTACCCACAAGGACGCGATCTGGATGCACCCAGACGAAAAAAGAGAGCCTTGGCCGACAGCGCGCAAGGTGGCCAGCGCTCTTCCTCCGATGTCGAGCGCTCATCGGGCAATGGCGTTTTTTTACGCTTTCTTTATGCCGGCCTTTGCAGGTTGAGAAGATACTGGCGCGGCTTTTTCTGTCCCCCGCCTGCCTGCCCGCATTCAGTGTTTACGCAATACTGACGAGACGTTACCTGTGAGCCAATCCGCAATCGTTGAAAACCCGTCCCACGCCAACAAGAGCGCGGGCGTCGGCCTGCTGGTCGCCGCCGTCGGGGTCGTCTATGGCGACATCGGCACCAGCCCCTTATATACGCTCAAGGAGGTGTTCTCCGGCCATTTCGGCGTGCAGGCCAACCTCGAAGGGGTGCTGGGCATCCTGTCTTTGGTGTTCTGGTCGTTGATCTGGGTGGTTTCGGTGAAGTACGTCCTGTTCATCCTGCGCGCCAGCAACCAGGGGGAGGGCGGGATCATGGCCCTTACCGCCCTGGCCAGGCGGGCGGCACGTCCTTATCCGCAGCTGAGCAAGGTGCTGGTGCTGCTGGGGCTGTTCGGCGCGGCGCTGTTCTACGGTGACAGCATGATCACCCCGGCCATCTCCGTGCTGTCGGCGGTGGAGGGTCTGCAGTTGGGCATCGACGGCATCGAGCATTGGGTCGTGCCGTTGGCAGTGGTGGTGCTGGTCGGGCTGTTCATCATCCAGAAGCACGGCACCGCGCGCATCGGCATCCTGTTCGGGCCGGTGATGGTGCTGTGGTTCGTGGTGCTGGGAGCGCTCGGCATCCATGGCATCATGCAGCGGCCCGAGGTGCTGCAGGCGCTGAACCCGTCCTGGGCGGCGCACTTCTTCGTCGCCCATCCGGGCATCGGCGTGGCGATTTTGGGCGCCGTGGTACTGGCCTTGACCGGTGCCGAGGCGCTCTACGCCGACATGGGACACTTCGGTCGCAAGCCGATTTCCCGCGCGTGGTTCATCCTGGTGTTGCCGGGTCTGGTGTTGAACTATTTCGGCCAGGGCGCGCTGATCCTCAACAACCCGGCGGCGGTGCGCAACCCGTTCTACCTACTGGCTCCGGAGTGGGCGCTGCTGCCCATGGTCGCGCTGGCCACCCTGGCCACCATCATTGCCTCGCAGGCGGTGATCTCCGGCGCCTTCTCGCTGACCCGCCAGGCCATCCAGCTGGGCTATGTGCCGCGCATGTTCATCCAGCACACCTCCAGCGAAGAGCAGGGGCAGATCTACATCGGCATGGTCAACTGGGCGCTGATGGTCGGCGTGGTGCTGCTGGTGGTCGGCTTCGAGTCGTCCAGCGCCCTGGCGGCGGCCTACGGCGTCGCGGTAACCGGCACCATGCTGATCACCACGCTGCTCGCCTCGGCGGTGGTGCTGTTGCTATGGAAGACCCCGCGCTGGCTGGCCATCCCCTTGCTGCTGGGCTTTTTGCTGGTGGACGGCCTGTACTTCGCCGCCAACGCGCCGAAGATCCTGCAGGGCGGCGCCTTCCCGGTGATCGCCGGCCTGGCGCTGTTCGTGCTGATGACCACCTGGAAGCGCGGGCGCAGCATCATCGTCGAGCGCCTGGATGAAACCGCCTTGCCGCTGCCCTTGTTCATCGCCAGCGTGCAGGCGCAGCCGCCCCATCGCGTGCAGGGCACGGCGGTGTTCCTCACCGCCCGCTCCGATGCGGTGCCCCACGCGCTGTTGCACAACCTGCTGCATAACCAGGTGCTGCACGAGCAGGTGGTGCTGCTGACGGTGGTGTCGGAGGATTCGCCGCGGGTGACGGAGGACAAGCGCTTCGAGGTCGAGGCATTTGGCCAGGGCTTCTTCAGGGTCAACCTGCACTTCGGCTTCATGGAGGAGCCTGACGTGCCCCTGGCGCTCAGCCACAGCAGCACGGCGGAGCTGGACTTCAGCCCCATGCGCACCACCTTCTTCCTGAGCCGGGAAACCGTGGTACCGACCAAACGGATCGGCATGGCCAAGTGGCGCGAGCACCTGTTCGCCTTCTTGCTGAAGAACGCCAACAGCAACTTGCGATACTTCAAGCTGCCACTGAACCGGGTGATCGAGCTGGGGACCCAGGTCGAGATGTGAGGGGGCTCAGGGGGGGCGGTGGTCCACGATGACTGTGAGGGGGCGAGCGCCTCCTCCCGAGCGATAGCAGGAATCAAGCCCGCAGCAGATGGACAGCCAGCCCGGCCACGGCGCAGGCAAACAGCACCTGAATCACGCCTCGCTTGAAGCGGAACAAGGCGACTGCCGCAGCAAACGCGATCACCGCTGAGGGCCAGTCGAATGCCCCGCTGAAGCCCTTTGGCCACAGCACGTGGTAGCCAAAGAACAGGGCCAGGTTGAGGATCACTCCCACGACCGCTGCTGTGATGCCGGTCAGCGGTGCGGTGAACTTCATCTCGTTGTGCGTCGACTCCACCAACGGGCCACCGGCGAGGATGAAGAGGAACGATGGCAGGAACGTGAACCAGGTGACCAGGCTCGCCGCGACCGCACCGGCAAGAAACGGGTGCTCGGTACCGAACATGGGATGCACGTAGCCCCCCACGAAACCGACAAAGGCGACCACCATGATCAGTGGTCCCGGCGTGGTTTCCCCCAAGGCGAGGCCATCGATCATCTGGGTCGGCGTCAGCCAGCCGTAGTGCCCGACAGCGCCCTGGTAGACATAGGGCAGCACCGCATAAGCACCACCAAAGGTCAGCAGTGCGGCCTTGGTGAAGAACCAGCCCATCTGCGTCAGGGTTGCACTCCAACCAAACGACAGCGTCAGCAGCCCCATGGGCAGGACCCAGAGCGCGGCACCGACCAGCAACAGGCGCAACAGCTGGCCCCAACTGAATTGTGCATGCTCGGGAGCCGGCGTGTCGTCATCTATCAGTGCCGGGCCATGGCTGCTCTTTGCGGCGTCGTGCCCGCGCCCGATCACGAACTGGCCTGGGGCAAAGCGGCCTCCCACATAACCGATGATCGCGGCCATCAGCACGATCAGCGGGAACGGCATGTTGAGGGCGAAGATGGCAACGAACGAGGCGCCGGCCATGGCCCACAACCAGCCATTCTTCAACGCGCGCGAACCGATCCGGTGGGCTGCATGGACGACGATCGCCGTGACTGCCGGCTTGATGCCGTAGAAGATCCCTGCGACTACCGGGACCTCACCGAAGGCGATATAGACCCAGGACAAACCGATCAGGATGAACAGTGAGGGCAACACGAACAACACGCCGGCAATCACCCCGCCCCAGGAGCGGTGCATGAGCCAGCCGATGTAGGTGGCGAGCTGCTGAGCCTCAGGGCCGGGCAGCAACATGCAGTAATTCAGCGCATGCAAGAACCGCTTCTCGCTGATCCAGCGCCGGCGCTCGACCAGCTCCTGATGCATGATCGAAATCTGCCCGGCGGGCCCGCCGAAGCTGATGAATCCCAACTTGAGCCAGAACAGGAAGGCTTCAAACAAACTGACCGGCTGCCGGGTGGCTGGCGAAGGTGGCTGTGTGTTCACAGCGGAGGGAGTATCAACCATTTTGAGCTTCCTCACTTGCGAAAGCCGTCAGCAGGCCATCGCAAATGCCCTCGGCTACCGTTTTCAGTTGATCGTCATTCTCTCAAGCCCGCGAGCATACGCGTTTTCCGAGGCCGCGTTCCAGCGCAGGCAGCGGCGTCGTGCGGGCTATCGGTATCGCGCAGGGCGTGGATCGTGCGCACGTGCCTTAGATCGATCATGAGGAATATTAAAGATCGACTCAAAAAAAATGAGTTTGTCTCATTATGGTCGTTTACTGACAATCCCCCCATTGAATTTTTCCTTCGAAGCCGGGCAAGCAGGAAGACTTTTCAGGATCTACTTCGGGAATCAGGGTGCCGGGTCACAATGAATAAAACCTTTACGTTCGCCATTAAAAGTATTCGTTTCGACGAAGACTATCTGCCTGCGGACAACACGCGCATCACCACCAACTTTGCCAACCTGGCCAGGGGCGCGAGCCGCCAGCAGAACCTGCGCAACACGCTGGCGATGATCGACAATCGTTTCAATGCCCTGGCGCATTGGGACAACCCCAAGGGTGACCGTTATTCGGTAGAGCTCGATATCGTTTCCGTCGAGATGAAGATCGCGGGTGAGCAAGCAGGCGATGCCTTGCCGCTGATCGAGATCCTGAAAACCAGCATTGTCGATCACCAGACCAACGAGCGCATCGAAGGCATTGTCGGGAACAATTTCTCCTCTTACGTACGGGACTATGACTTCAGCGTGCTGTTGCTGGACCACAACAAAGGGCAATCCGGCTTCAGCACGCCGGAAGCGTTTGGCGAGCTGCACGGGAAACTGTTCAAGTGCTTCGTGAACTCGAGCGTTTTCAAGGAGCACTTCAACAAACTGCCGGTCATCTGCCTGAGCGTTTCGAGCAGCAAGACCTACCAGCGTACTGAAAATCAGCACCCGGTCCTGGGGTATGAGTACCAGCAGGATGAGTACTCATTGACCGATGAGTACTTCGCCAAGATGGGCCTGAAGGTGCGCTACTTCATGCCGCCGAACAGTGTCGCGCCGTTGGCGTTCTACTTTGCCGGCGACCTGTTGGGCGATTACACCAATCTGGAACTCATCAGCACCATCAGCACGATGGACACCTTCCAGAAGATCTACCGCCCCGAGATCTACAACGCGAACTCCGCAGCAGGTAAATCCTATCAGCCAAGCCTGAAGCACCAGGACTACTCGTTGACTCGAATTGTCTACGACCGCGAAGAGCGCAGCCGTCTGGCCATTGAGCAAGGCAAGTATGCAGAAGAACAATTCATCAAGCCGTACCACGCTGTGCTGCAGCAGTGGTCCGCTCATTACGCTGTTTGATCGATCGAATACACAAGGCCTTGCGTCATGAAAAAACTACTCCCCACTTCGACTGCCGGCAGCCTGCCCAAACCTTCCTGGCTGGCGCAGCCGGAAACCCTCTGGTCGCCCTGGAGGCTGCAAGACGAGGCGCTGACCGAGGGCATGCAGGACGCGCTGCGTCTGTCGTTGCACGAACAACAAGTCGCCGGTATCGACATCGTCAGCGACGGTGAGCAGACCCGTCAGCATTTCGTCACCACGTTCATCGAGCACCTCGACGGCGTCGACTTCGAGAAGCGTGAAACCGTCCGCATTCGTGACCGCTACGACGCGAGCGTTCCGACGGTCGTGGGCGCCGTGGCTCGTCAGAAGCCGGTGTTCGTGGAGGACGCCAAGTTCCTGCGTCAGCAAACCTCGCAGCCGATCAAATGGGCGCTGCCAGGCCCCATGACGATGATCGATACGCTGTATGACGCGCACTACAAAAGCCGCGAAAAGCTGGCCTGGGAATTCGCCAAGATCCTCAACGAGGAAGCCCGCGAGCTCGAGGCTGCCGGCGTTGACATCATCCAATTCGACGAACCCGCCTTCAACGTGTTCTTCGACGAGGTGAACGACTGGGGCGTTGCCACCCTGGAGCGGGCCATCGAAGGGCTCAAGTGCGAAACGGCCGTGCACATCTGCTATGGCTATGGCATCAAGGCCAATACCGACTGGAAGAAGACCCTGGGTTCGGAGTGGCGCCAGTATGAGGAGGCGTTCCCCAAACTGCAGAAATCCAAGATCGATATCGTCTCGCTGGAGTGCCACAACTCCCACGTTCCGATGGACCTGATCGATCTGATCCGCGGCAAGAAGGTGATGGTTGGGGCCATCGACGTGGCCAACCACGCCATCGAAACCCCGGAGGAAGTGGCCAATACCCTGCGTAAAGCGCTTCAGTTCGTGGATGCCGACAAGCTCTACCCGTGCACCAACTGCGGCATGGCGCCGTTGCCGCGTGCCGTGGCACGCGGCAAGTTGAATGCGTTGAGCGCAGGTGCAGAGATCGTGCGACGAGAGCTCGCGAAGTAAGGCTGAGCGCGAGGTGGAAGGGCGGGGCGCGCAGCTTCGGCCCTTTCCTATTGCTGACGGGTCGCACCCCATATCCAGGATCTACTATGTCGCTCTTCAGTACTGCCATCGAGCCACTGCGCTTTCGCGAAGCGCTCGGGCACTACGCCTCCGGCATCACGGTGATCACCTCGCACTGTGATGGCGAGCCGCTCGGCTTTACCTGCCAGTCGTTCTACAGCGTGTCGATGAACCCGCCGCTGGTGTCATTCAGCGTCATGTCCAATTCGGCCAGCTACCCCGGGATTCGCAAGGCCGGCCGCTTCGCGGTCAATATCCTGTCGGGTGAGCAGGTCGGGATTTCCAACCAGTTCGCACGGCGCGGCACGGATAAGTGGCAGGGCGTCGACTGGCAGGCTTCGCCGCTGGGCAACCCAATCATCGCAGGCAGCTTGCATTGGCTCGATTGCGAGATTCACGCCGAATACGCCGCCGGTGACCATCTGATCGTGATTGGCGAGGTGAAAGCGCTGAACTTGCAGGAAGCTGCGGCTGCCCAGCCATTGCTGTACTTCAAGGGGCAGTATTGCAACCTCGCCGAGATCAGCCCGGCCTGAGCCTTGGCAATGGCCAGCACGGCCGAGGTCCAGCCCCGCTCTGGGATTTACCGGCATGCCCACGCCACCCACTTCATGGATGGCACCGACGATGCGCTGGTCAGCGCCCTGGGCAGACAGTTGCTTGGCGCATATCAGGGGGCGGCGGGGTGAATTTTGCCGCGCCTTCTTCGTCACCCGTGGATTGGACAGGTTCATCGGACGAGGAGGGCCCGTGCAGACTGATCACGTATTGAGCAGGCAGCCTTCCACCTGGCTGTTGCGCAGCTTGCTGGGCGCATCACTTGGACATGTAGTCGATCACTGCCTGGTAGTCCTCGGCGGTGCAGTCCATGCACAGGCCTCGCGCCGGCATGGCGGTGAAGCCGGTCTTCAGAGCAGGATGTAGTCACTGAACTGGCGGATACCTCCATGCTCGCCCTTGACCAGATGCACATAGCGTCCCGCCACCAGATCGACTGGCAGGCAATCGTCGACGTCGAGCACAGCGTCGGTATGCGGCTTGAGCCAATCTGCCGCCATGCGTTGCTTGCCCAGGCGCTTGGCCTCGGCCTTGTCGGTGGCCGCCACTAGAAGGTAGCGATGCGCTTCACCGAATACCTGCCGTTCATAGCCGCCCAGGTTCAGGAAGAACAGGCGCATGGTGTCGGGGCCCGGAGCCACCTGGCTCAGTTCGACGCGATAACCATCGACACCGGCAACTTCCAGCCAGGAGTCGATGTGCAGGCCTTTGGCGCTGCCGAACCAGGCTTCGCGCAATTGCGGATAGAGCTGTTCCAGCGTATCGGCCTGGGCGAAGACCACATCGTGGACTTCGATGTGGGCTCGAGGGTGACGACCGCCGAGCATGACGATGTAGAGCATGATCGATCCTTCAGGGCAGCAAAAAGCGCTGTGGCGTGAACACTACAACGCTGTTCGCCAAGCACGCAATCTGCGTAACGGTTGCCTGAACACCCTGTGCAGACGTCGCCAGGCCAGTAAGGCCTATGCGTTGCTGACCTTGGCATTCGTGCCTGGCGATATTGCTAGTGACCTGATCGAGGTCTGGCGCTGTCCATAAAAATCTATACGGTTGCAACGAATAATTGTACAAGATGCTATTGTTGTACAGTATTTGCGTGCGATCGAGGTCATTATGGCGCACCGTACTCGTTGGACTTGCCTTTGTCTGTTACTGGTTATCTTCTCGGCGGGCGCGAGCTGGAGGGCCGAGCTGCCTGGTGCGCAACGGCTCTGGAGTGGTGAGTTTCTTCTCCATCTGGCTAGACCCACGCTCCAGGGGCCCGCAACTGCGCCTGCTTGGGCTGGCTAGCAACGACTGAGGAACATGAACATGTACAAAGTACTGTTGCTCGTTTCCTGCGTGCTTCTGGGCAGCTGCAGCAATGTCGTTGTCGAGCACTATGCCCAGGAGCAACCGAAACTGGACCTGGCTGCATTCTTCTCGCGACCAGTGCAGGCCTGGGGGATGTTCCAGAAGCGTTCCGGGGAAGTGGTCAAGCGCTTCCACGTGCGTATCGACAGCCGCCGCGATGGTGAGCGGCTGATTCTCGACGAACATTTTCTCTATAGCGATGGCACTCGCCAGCAGCGTACCTGGACACTGGTGCCAGACGGTCCTGGTCGCTGGCGCGGAACGGCAGGAGATGTGATCGGCGAGGCGCGCGGTGAAGTGGCGGGTAACGCGTTGCGATGGCGTTACCAGCTGGACCTGCCAGTTGACGGGCGGCACTGGCAGGTAGACCTGGACGACTGGATGTATCTGATGGATGACGACACCCTGATCAACCGTTCAAGCATGAGCAAGCTGGGCATCGAAATCGGCCAGATCACCCTGTTTTTCCGCCGCCAGCCAGAGGGCACACAATGAACCTGATAGCGCTTACCCAGCTGGTCTCGACTGGCGAAGCAAAGGAGCTTGAACTGCTGTCGCTGGAGGGTGGCTTCTACCTTCTGCGCGCCTTGACCGACGCCGGCCCCGTGACATTGAGCGACGCCCATGGGCAGCCCGTTCGCGTGCGTTCCACTACCGAGCTGCGGCAGCTGTTGGCCGACCTGCCACCCGTGCCTTGCGTGCTGGTACAGCAGGTGGTGCATGATGAGATGTGCGGGCAACGTGACGGCCCCATTGCGCCGCTTCGCGTACCGGTCACGCTCACCAGCCAATGGTAGCCTGAACGATGCGCCTGGGCCTTGTGCTGGGTGACCAGCTGTCGTTCGACCTGGCGAGCCTGGCTGCCCTTGACCCCGCCCGCGATGCTGTTCTGATGGCGGAAGTGGAGGGTGAGGCTCGCTATGTGCCGCATCATCCGCTCAAGATCGTGCTCATCTTCAGTGCCATGCGGCACTTTGCCCAGACCCTGCGTGAGCGGGGTTGGCAGGTGCATTATGTCGAGCTCGATGCTGACGGCAACAGCGGCAGCATCGTTGGCGAGTTGCATCGCTGGCAAGAAGCCCTGGGCGCCACGCAAATTCACCTGACCGAGTGCGGGGAATGGCGCCTGGAGCAGGCTCTGCGTGATGCCGGTTTGCCCCTCGTGTGGCATCGCGACACGCGTTTTCTGTGCTCTCGCGAAGCCTTTGCGCGCTGGGCCCACGAGCGTCGTCAGCTGCGTATGGAGCACTTCTACCGTGGCATGCGCAAACGAACCGGCCTGCTTATGCAGCCCGACGGCAGCCCGGCAGGTGGGGCCTGGAATTTTGATGGTGACAACCGCAAGCCCCTGCCTCGCCAGTTGCGTGGGCCGTTCGCTGCGCATTTCGCGCAGGACGGGATCACAGCAGCGGTGGTCGCCTTGGTACGACGGCGCTTCAGCGACCACTACGGGGACATCGACGGCTTTGACTACCCCGTGACCCATGCCGAGGCAAAGCAGCTGTGGCAGCACTTTCTGGATTTTGGCCTGGCGGCTTTCGGCGACTACCAGGACGCGATGGCCGAGGGCGAGCCGTACCTGTTCCATGCGCGCATCAGTGCGGCGCTCAACATCGGGCTTCTGGATGTGCGATGTGTGTGTGAGGAGGTCGACAAGGCCTGGCGCGAGGGGCGGGTGCCGCTCAATGCAGCTGAAGGCTTCATTCGCCAGTTGATCGGCTGGCGCGAGTATGTGCGCGGTATCTATTGGCTGCGCATGCCTGAATATGCCGGGCTCAATCACCTGGGCAACGACCGAGCGCTACCTGAATTCTATTGGACCGGGCGCACCCGCATGCGCTGCATGGAGCAAGCCATCGGGCAGACCCTGCGGTTGGGCTACGCGCACCATATCCAGCGGTTGATGGTGACCGGCAACTTCGCCTTGCTGGCGGGTATCGTGCCTACCGCGATTTGCGAGTGGTACCTGGCGGTGTATATGGATGCCTTCGACTGGGTCGAGCTGCCCAACACGCTTGGCATGGTGATGCACGCCGACGGCGGCTACCTGGGGTCCAAGCCATACTGCGCCAGTGGTCGTTACATCCAGCGCATGTCCGATCATTGCAAGGCGTGCAGTTACAAGGTGAATCATGTGATCGAGGACGATGGCTGCCCGTTCAATGCCCTGTACTGGCATTTTCTCATCCGCCATCGCCCCCTGCTGTCAACGAACCCGCGTTTGGCTCTGGTCTATCGCAGCCTTGATGGCATGACTGTTAGTCGGCGCGATGCCGTGTGGCAGCGTGGCCAAGCACTGTTGGCGCGGCTTGATGCGCAGCAGCCGTTATGAAAAAGAGTCTTTTGCCCAGCAAGGTCTGCGTGGTATGTGATCGGCCGTTCAACTGGCGCAAGCGCTGGGCTCGCTGTTGGGACCAAGTGCGCTACTGTTCAGAGCGATGCCGCAGGTCAGCGCCGCGCCGCGAGGCGCGCGAGCAGTGGCATGGCCAAGGTCCATATCGGCCTCAGTAGCTGGCCGGTTTGCAGCGTGCCAAGCGTCAGTGCGACATCTGCAAACCTTGCGCCGCCTACGTAGGCCAACGGGCCACCCAGTGCACCCGTCCCTACAAACCCAGTTGGAGCGCGCAACGCGCCCAAGCCTTCACCTGGAGCAGTCCGGGCAGCATTTTGATCCGCATTTGGTCCAGGTCATCCAAGGATGCTTCGAGCAAATCGAGCAGTATTTCGAATCATCCAAAACGGCACAGGGCCTTCGCATACAACGTGGGTGTTTGCAGCATTTAGCCGTCAGGCCGAATTCACCTAAAGTCGAAAACGTCACTTCAGATTCTATTCAGATTCGACCCCGATAATCCCTCCGTCGAACCCAATCGGGGGGAGTTTCATGACCGAATCTCAATGGAGCAGTCTGCTCCCGCTACCCATCGGTAGCCATGCCAACCACCGCGCGCAGCTTTCGCTTTGTCTGGAGGGAGATGCTTCACGTGCGGATCTTGAGCAATTCATCCACACGTGCTTTGCCGCCGTGCATCAAGCGAATGTGCAGCATTACCTACCAGAACTCTTGGCATTGCATGACAGCCACGGCCGCCTGATCGCCGCGGCCGGCATGCGCCCGGCCAGCCAGGGTCCAGTATTTCTCGAACGGTACCTGGACGTGCCTTTGGAAACCGCCGTTTCTCAAGTTGCGGGTATTTCATTGGATCGCCCCTGCATAGTCGAAGTAGGAAACTTGGCCTCCCTCAGCGCTGGCAGTGCTCGCATCATGATCATCGCTGTCACGTGGTTGTTGGCCAACCGCGGCCTTGAGTGGGTCACGTTCACTGGGGCGGCGACACTGATAAACAGTTTTCAACGGCTTGGGCTTACGCCCTGCGTGTTGGCCGCCGCCGATCCTGATCGCCTACAGGGGCAGATGGATCAGTGGGGGACCTACTATGACCAACATCCGCAGGTGTTTGCCGGAAACATCGGCTATGGCTTCGACGCCCTGACCCGAGCCGGCGTGTTCCAAAGGCTGGGTTTTCCAGTGCTCGCCGAGGAGACTGGCCATGCCGCGTGAACTGGAGCGGTTTCAAGAGCTGCTGATGTCGTTCGCCCGCGATCATGCCGGTGCCGTGGCGGTGAAAGGTGATGCTCACAGCTACACATACCGGCAGTTACTCGGTGAAGTGGGACTGCGAGCCCATGTGCTGCACCGGCAACCTGCTGGGGCATTGGTGCTGGCCCTGGATAACGGCCCTGATCTGCTGTTCTGGGACCTGGCCGCCTTGTTCGCGGCGCGCCCCTGCGTGATCGTGCCGTCGTTCTTCAGCGCGACGCAGTTTGATCACTGCATTGCCCAGAGTGGTGCTTCAACCGTGCTTTGCACGACGCAGTGGGAGCCGCGACTGGTCAGTGAGGGGTTTGTTCAGGAAGGTGAGTTCTGGGTGCGCGAGCGGTTGGCCAGCGCCCGATTGCCTGATGGTACCGCCAAGATTACCTACACCTCTGGCAGCACCGGGCACCCTAAAGGTGTCTGCCTGAGCGCTGACGCCATGCTGCGGGTAGCACGGGAATTGGAGGCGGCAAGCCGGCCCACTGAACCGCAGCAGTACCTGGCCGTGCTGCCTTTGGGCGTATTGCTGGAGAACCTCGGCGTCTATGCAGCACTGATGGCGGGTGCCTGCGTACAGCTCTATCCGCAGCATCAGTTGGGCATGGGCGGGGCAAGTCAGGTGGATTTCAAGCGACTGCTGGGCGCCATTGCCCTCAGTGGTGCGCAGAGCCTGATCCTCGTGCCGCAGTTGCTGATGGGGCTGGTCACGGCCATTGAGCGCGGGTTGATGCGCGTTGGCCCACTGCGTTTCGTGGCGGTGGGCGGTGCCCGGGTATCGCCAAGCCTGCTAGCCCGGGCCGAGGCGGTCGGGTTGCCGGTGTTCGAAGGCTACGGCCTGTCGGAGTGTGCCTCCGTGGTCGCATTGAATCGCCCTGGTGCCCTACGCCACGGCAGCGTCGGCCAGCCATTGCCCCATGTGCAAGTGCGTATTGCCGAGGACGGCGAGGTGCTGGTGGCCGGCTCGACACTGCTTGGCTACCTGGAGGACGCCCCGGTGACCCAGTCCTGGTGGGCAACGGGCGACCTGGGCCACCTCGACGAAGAAGGCTATCTGTTCCTCGATGGACGCAAGAAACACCAGTTCATCACCAGCTTCGGGCGCAACGTCAACCCGGAGTGGGTAGAAGCCGAACTCACCCAGAGCGGCGTCATCGCCCAGGCATTCGTGCATGGCGAAGCCTTGCCGCACAACCTGGCTCTGCTTTGGCCTCTTGACCCTGCCGCCAGCAACGATGCCATCGAACAGGCCGTGCAGCAGTGCAACGCGCAGCTGCCCGACTACGCCCGGGTACATACCTGGCGGCGCTTGCCGGCCCCCTTCAGCACCCATGACGAAACCCTGACTGCCAACGGCCGCCCGCGACGCGAGGCGATCCTGCAGCACTACCAAACCCTGTTATCCGACATCTCGTGGTGAGGCTCCCCATGTCCTTTTTCGACACCCTGCAACTACAAACAACCCAAGAGCGTCAGGCGTTGTTCGCCGTACCGGTGATCCGTGACGCCCTGGCCGGCCAGGTCAGCCTGGACAGTTACATTGCCTTCCTGACCCAGGCCTACCACCATGTCCGCCACACGGTTCCGCTGATGATGGCCTGTGGCGCGCGCTTGCCGTCGCGCCTGGAGTGGCTGCGCGGCGCGGTGTGCGAGTACATCGACGAGGAATACGGCCACGAGCAGTGGATCCTCAACGATATCAACGCCTGTGGTGGTGATTGGGAGGCGGTGCGTGATGGTCGGCCGGCGCGGTCGATCGAGCTGATGGTCGCCTACCTCTACGACCTGATCGCCCGCGGCAACCCGGTCGGGCTCTTCGGCATGGTCAACGTGCTCGAAGGCACCAGCATCGCCCTGGCCACCCAAGCGGCGGGCACGATCAAAACCACACTGAACCTGCCTGACAAGGCGTTCAGCTACCTGAGCTCCCATGGGGCGCTGGACCAGGACCACATGGTGACCTACAAGCAACTGATGGATCGCCTCGATGATGCCGCAGACCAACAGGCCGTCATCCATGCGGCGAAGGTCGTCTACCACTTGTACACCGAAATGTTCCAAGGCTTGCCGCGCGCGGGGCAGCTAGAGGTGCATCATGCGCTTGCCTGAGTCCGTGGTGATCCTCACCGGTGCCAGTGGCGGCATCGGCCTGGAGCTGGCCGAACAGTTGTGCGCTGCCGGCGCCCAGGTACTGGCTGTCAGTCGGCACATGGGCAAGCTGGCAGGCTTGATGAATCGCTACCCGGATCGCCTGCGTTGGCAGGAGGCCGACTTGCGCAGCCAGGCGGGGCGCGAACAGGTCGTGAGCCGAGCCCGCGAGATGGGCACTGTCAACGTGCTGATCAATGCGGCCGGCGTGAATCGCTTCGCCCTGCTCGACCAATTGGACGAGCACGAGCTCGACGAGCTGCTGGACATCAACCTCAAGGCACCGCTGCAGCTGACGCGCGCCTGTCTGCCGCTGCTGCGTGCTCAGCCCAAGGCACTGGTGGTCAATGTCGGGTCCACCTATGGCTCGATCGGCTATCCCGGCTACGCCACCTACTGCGCCAGCAAGTTCGCCCTGCGCGGTTTCTCCGAGGCACTGCGACGCGAGCTGGCCGACACCACGGTCAACGTCTTGTATGCCGCCCCCCGGGCGACCCGTACCGGCATGAACAGCAGTGCTGCGACTGCGCTCAATCAAGCGCTTAAAGTCGGCATGGACGACCCGGCGGATGTTGCTCGGGCCGTGCTCGAGGCGGTGCAGTCCGAGCGCAGCGAACTTTACCTGGGGTGGCCGGAAAAGCTTTTCGTGCGCATCAACAGCATGTTGCCGGGCGTGGTCGACCGCGCACTGCGCAAGCAACTGCCCCTCATTCGGCGCTATATCGCTAGCCACTCCAAGGAGTCGATCAAATGAAGCGTCTGTTCGTCGCCAGCTTGTTGGCATTCGCACCCTTGACCTGGGCATTGGACCAGGCAGGCACACAGCACCTGAGCGATCTGCAGCAGCACTGGGCGCAGATCCAGTACCAGGTACCCAAGGACAAACGTGCCGACGCCTTTGAAAAGCTCTCCGCTGACGCGGCGGCATTCGTTCATCAGTACCCCGGATCACCTGAGCCGTTGATCTGGCAAGGCATCATCGACAGCAGCTGGGCGGGCGCCACCGGTGGCCTCGGCGCACTGGGCAAGGTCAAGGCGGCGAAGGCCAGTCTTGAGCAGGCCATGAAACTGGACCCCAATGCCCTGCAGGGTTCGGCCTATACCAGCCTGGGCACTTTGTACGACCAGGTGCCCGGCTGGCCAATTGGTTTCGGCGACACCGACAAGGCTGACGCCCTGCTGCGCAAGGCGCTGCAAATCAACCCCAATGGTATCGACAGCAACTATTTCTGGGCCGATCATCTGTATCGGCAAAAGCGCTACCCTGAGGCTACTGCTGCTCTGCAGAAAGCCTTGCAGGCCCCGGCCCGGCCAGGACGTGAGTTGGCTGACCAGGGCCGGCGTGCCGATATCGATGTTTTAATGAAAGCGATCAAGGACAAACAGGACTGAACATGCGGCTGCTGCTGGTTGAGGACGACATCGCACTGGGAGAGGGCATCTGCGACGGCTTGCGCCAGGAAGGCTATACGCTCGACTGGTTGCGTGACGGCGTCAGTGGCTTGCATGCGCTGCAGCATGAAGCCTTCGACCTGGTGATCCTGGACCTTGGCCTGCCGCGCATGGATGGCCTGGAACTGCTGCGGCGGGTGCGCGCCGGCGGCGACAGCCTGCCGGTGCTGATCCTCACCGCGCGGGATGCGCTGGACGACCGCATTACCGGGCTTGATGCCGGTGCCGACGATTACCTGGTGAAACCTTTCGACCTCAACGAACTGAAGGCACGCTTGCGCGCCTTGCTGCGGCGCAGTGCGGGGCGGGCGAAGGTAGTGGTCGAACATGCCGGGGTCAGCCTCGACCCCGCCACCCAGCAAGTGCACTACAACGGTGTCGAAGTGGTGCTGACCCCGAAGGAGTATGTGCTGTTACATGAACTGTTGGCGCAACCCGGCAAGGTATTCACCCGCGAGCGCCTGACCCAGCTGCTGTATGGCTGGGACGAAGAGCCCGAGAGCAATACGCTGGAGGTGAACATCTACCACCTGCGCAAGAAGCTGTTCAACGGGTTGATCCGAACGGTACGCGGCATCGGCTACCTGGTCGAGGCCAAGGCATGAGCTCGCTGCGCCAGCGCACACTGTGGCGGGTGATGTTGTTGCTGCTGCTCGGCACCGGTCTGCTGGCGCTCTACAACTACCACGACAGCCGCCGCGAAATTAACGAGGTGTATGACGCCCATCTCGCCCAGAACGCCCGCCTGCTGCAGGGTGTCATGAGCCTGCCGGTGCAGGACGGCTCGCGTGAGGCGCTGTACCGGGCCTTCAACGAAGCGTTGGGCAGGGCAGGGCGACATCAGGTGGGGCACCCTTACGAAAGCAAGCTGGCTTTTCAGGTCTGGCAGGTCGGCGGAGCCCTTCTGGTGCATACACCCAGCGCGCCAGCGTTCGATTCGCCACCGACGGCACCAGGCTTCTACGACTTCACCAGCGGCGGCGAACAATGGCGCGGTTTCGTCTTGCCGGTGCCGGAAAAACGCTGGGTGATCTGGGTCGGCGAGCGTGATGACGTACGCTACGACCTGATCGACCGTATTGTCCGCCATACCCTGTTCCCGTTCCTCCTGGGCAGCCTGGCATTGGCGCTGTTGGTGTGGGCGGCGATCGGCTGGGGGCTGCGGCCGTTGCAGAACATGGCCAATGTCATCCGCGCGCGCCACGCCGACTCTCTTGAGCCGTTGCAACTGGTGCCGCTTCCCTCGGAGCTTGAGCCGATGCAGGCCGCCATCAATCGCCTGTTGGCGCAGATCGAGGACCTTTTGCGGCGTGAGCATCGGTTCATTGCCGATGCCGCTCACGAAATGCGCACGCCGCTGGCCGTCCTGCGCCTGCATGCACAGAACGCGCTGGCCGCCAGCAACGACATGGAGCGGCAAAAAGCGCTGGGGTTCCTGATGGGCGGGGTTGACCGGCTGACCCGGGTGGTCAATCAGTTGCTGACACTCGCCCGCGTCGAGCCGAAACTAGGGCAGCGTGCCAGTACCTGGGTCGACCTGGCCGAGGTAGTTACCGAGACCTTGGCTGAGCTGACCCCGTGGATACTTGATCGCGGCCTGGAGCCCTCGCTGGAGATCGGTGAAGGCGACCATCACCTGGCGATCGATGCTGGCGCGTTGGGCATTGCGCTACAGAACCTGGTGTCCAACGCGGTTGAACATTCACCCCCGGCAGGCCGCATAACCGTATCACTCAGGCGTCTGGATGGCGCCTTGGAGCTGGTGGTCGAGGACGAGGGGCCAGGTATCGATGAAGCAAGCCTTTCTCGTGTATTCGAGCGCTTCTATAGCCGCAACAGCCCGAATGGCGCCGGCCTTGGTCTGTCGATCGTTGCGACCATCATCGATCGCCTGGGCGGGCAGGTCCGGTTGGAGAATCGAGCGGGCGGGGGACTGGCCGCCACCTTGCTGCTGCCAAGGGATTGAGTCCATCGGCACATGCGCTGGGCAAGTCCTGCCAATGACCTGCGGCGCAACGCAACGTTGATAGCTTCAGACTGCGCCGCCCGGGGTTGAACTGGCGCTGAGCCTCGCCGCCGGTTCGGCGAGGCCAGGAGGGCAGCAGTTGTGCGACTGCCTGGCCATCCTTCTGGCGGCGTTGGTCTTGTGCACGATCAGGTACATCGGTGGGGACGGCATCGGGTAAACGCCCAGCTGGCCGAGATGGGCCAAAATGCGACCCGCCGTCACAGTACCTGAGACTGAACGAAGGGTTGCGGCAGCGCCGTAACTTTGATGGCACGCACTGGCACGGCAAATTTGGCGCCGATTCGGGTGAAGCGTTCGAGCAGGTGAAAGTTGATGGCCTGTTGAATATCCATGTAGAGGTTATAGCCGGGGTCTCTCACGATATAGACGCATTCGAACTCCAGCGCCTCTTTGCCAAAGCCGCGCAAGTGAGCGCGGTCGAAACGCACCTGCTGCTGGGCCTTGATCGCCTCTTCGACGATGGCGGGCGCCTGTTTCACCGCCTCGGTGGGCGTGTCGTACGACAAGCCGAACTCGAACACGATGCGTCGCTCCTGCAAGCGCTTGTAGTTCTGGATGGTGCTGCTGATCATGCTGGCATTGGCCATGACGATCTGCTCACCGCCCAGGCTGCGGATGCGGGTAGTCTTCAGCCCAACATGTTCCACCGTGCCGGCCAGTGGGCCGATGACGATGAAATCACCGACTTCAAAGGGTTTGTCGACGGCAATCGACAATGAGGCGAACAGGTCACCCAGGATGTTCTGCACGGCCAGGGCCACGGCAATGCCGCCTACACCCAGGCTGGCCACGAAGGCGGTGATATTGACGCCGAGATTGGACAGCATGGCCAGCAACACCACCGACCACAGCAGCACCCGTGCCCCCCAGGCCGAAAGCGTGGCCAACGCACTGCCTTGATACAGGCCGTCGGCGCTGTGCCGGCTGAAGTAGCGGGTCAGGCCCAGCGCGATGGCGCGATTGACCCAGAGGCCGATCTGCAAGGCGGCGACCACGAACCACAAGCTACTGACCCGGCCCAACCAGCGCTCGGGCAGGTCCAGCATGCTCAAACCGACCAGCAGCGAAGCGAGCAGCAGCAGGCTGTTGCTGGTACCAGCCAGTACCTTGGCCAGCACCTGACTCATTGCCCCGTCATGTTCGGACCAGCGCTGCACCCGGCGCATCAACAGGCCGATGACAGCTCTGGCAATCACGAACGTCAGCACGGCGACGCACAGCGCTACCAACAGGTTGAGGATGGAAATGCCGAAGAATGTGGAGTCGGTTAACAGTTCGATGATTCGATCATTCATGGGGAGCCCACCTCCAGATGGCTCAAGGCAGGGCCGCAAGGCGGCCCCTGGGATTGCGCGGTGACGTGTGGGTTACTTGCCGTGGGTGGCTTGCAGCGCCTTGGCCTGTTCCAGATGGTGTTGCAGCGTTGGCAGCTTGTCGCTGGCAAAGGCCTTCAGCTCAGGCTTGTCGGAGGAGGCGGCCTCTTTCTTGAACAGCTCCACGGCCTTTTCGTGCGCGTCGACCTGGTTATTGACGAAGGACCGGTCGAACGACTCCTCGCGCCATTCGAGGATCATCTTCTTGACCTTGTCGGTCAGCGCCGCCTCGTCGGGCACGCTGATGTCCAGCTTGCGGGCGATATCACCGAGTTCCTGGTTGGCTTTGGTATGGTCTGTGACCATTTGCTGGGCGAATTGCTTGATGTCTGCGCTTTGGCTCTTTTCCTGCGCCAGGTTGCCGGTGACCACTTCGGCGATACCGGCTTCAGTGGCCGCATCGACGAAATCGTCCGAAGACGCTGCCTGTACCTGCAGCGAAGCCAGGCCCATCAACAGGGTTACCCCGGCGATTTTCAATAATGGTTTGTTCATCTGTCACTCCTTCGCTTGGTGGCTGCGACCTCTATGCCGCAATCGGTTGAGCCGTAGGAGCAGGTGAAGGTTTAGTTTTTCTCGAATAACCGGCCACTGTGAGGGCGCAACCGGCGTTTTGGGCACCGCTCATCCACTATGTCGCAATCAGAACGAACTCACGGGTACCGTTCAGACTTGTCCAGCAGATGGCATGTAGAAGGAACTTTACCGATCTTGCGATCCTCCACCGGATGCCAGTGCTTCACCGAAATATTTCATGAACAGCCCGTTCAGAAAGGGGCAAGACCCTCACGGTGAATACATCACACTCCGGAGACCGCAAAATGAACAAATCCGACGATCAGCAGCAGAAAGGCCCCTATTCTTCCGATCATGCAACGACTGATCAGGACCTGGGATTCGATCCGGACTCTCCAGACCTGGACGACCCTCAAGTGGACCCCCAAGGCCCAGCGAAAGCGCCCAGGGATGTGGAAAAGAAACCGTGAGCTTGCCTACCCTGATTGAAGGCGGGTATATCATCCGGCATGCGGCGGGTGATCAGATTCCCGTCCACCACCTCTTCATCTACTTTCGCCAGGTGTGGACGTGGGACGTCTCGGACGGAGTGAGAAGTTCCATCGCACTACTTCAGCGGTAGGGTTGCTAACCGTCTGACCGTTGCGGTTGAACATTGCGCGGCGCTTGGGCTCTCACTTGCAGGGATATAACGAGGCGGCCGTCATGAGCATCGAACGCAGCATTCCTGAACTTGAAGCCTGGTACGCGCAGTACGACGACATCAGCTACCGGCGCGAATCGCCGGACGCCTACCACCATGAACTGGTTCGCACCGCCGAGGCGCTACGGGACGATGGCGCCATTGACTGGGATGACTGGTTGGCGCTGAAGGCACTGGCCGACGAGGCACATATCCGGGCTCTGGAAGATGCCGTGCAGGCTCATGTGAGCGACCCTGACGCATGAGAGCGCTGAAGATCGCCACCTTCAATATCAATGGCATCCGCAGCCGCCTGCCCGCGCTGTTGGCCTGGCTGGAGCGAGAGCAGCCGGACATTGCCTGCTTGCAGGAGCTAAAGGCGGCCGACCAGCAGTTTCCTCGCCAGGCCATCGAAGCGGCAGGTTATGGCTGCCTTTACCAGGGGCAACCCTCCTGGAACGGCGTGGCGATCCTGGCGCGCGATAGCGAGCCGCTGGAGGTACGTCGCGGGCTGCCCGGCATGCAGGACGATCAGCAGAGCCGCTATCTCGAAGCTGCGGCGCACGGTGTACTGGTGGGCTGCCTTTACCTGCCCAACGGCAACCCGCAACCCGGCCCGAAGTTCGATTACAAACTGCGCTGGTTCGAGTGCTTGATCAAGCATGCCCAAACACTGCATGTCAGCAGCCATCCTGCGGTATTAGCGGGGGACTTCAACGTTGTGCCCACCGATCTGGACATCTATAACCCGCGCTCATGGCTCAAGGACGCGCTGCTGCAACCTGAATCGCGGGCGTTATTCCAAGAATTGTTGGCCCAGGGCTGGGTCGATGCTGTTCGTCACCTTTATCCCGAGCAGCGCATTTACACGTTCTGGGACTATTTTCGCAATCACTGGGCGCGTAATGCCGGGCTTCGTATCGACCACCTGCTGCTCAACTCGGGTCTGAGCCCCTATTTGAAGCGGGCGGGCGTGGATGCCTGGGTGCGCAACGAAGCCAAGGCCAGTGATCATGCGCCGGTCTGGATCCAGTTGGGCGGGCGCCGCCAGCAACGCTAGGCTGTTCCCTGCAACGTGTGGGCAGCTTGCAGTTGTGTGTTTTTTCGCCACCCTCGAAGATTCATGGCACACAGGCACAATTGCAGGATGATCAATGCCCAGGCTTCTGCTTGCCAGCCCCAGACGGCCCACAGAACGTTGCTTGCAAGAAAACAACAGAAACCTGCCTTCCTGCGCCCCGGACGGCGTGAACCGATGCACCAGGCTGCCAGCACGGTCATTACCATGGCGGGCCATTCAAGTAAGCCAATCCAATATTCCATGAAACCTTCCGACTGATGATGGGTAACCGAAACTGATCACCTGCCAGCGTACTGAGCGCTGGCAGGTGATCGCGTGACTAAGCTGCTCGCTGCTCGCCCTTGAGCATCTTTTTCTGCATTTCCATGGTTTGCCCAAGCTCCTCGAGGGTGTCCTTGCTGAGCAGCTTCTTCGCGGTGGGGAAGAGCTCGCCTTCCTCTTCCTCGATGTGATGCTCCAACAACTCTTTCATGACCTTGACCCGCCCGGCGAATTCGACGGTGCCGGTTTCGGTATGCAGGAGGTCGGGTAGGACGAGGGAGTCGACAGTCCGGTGTTCTTCCTTGGCCTCGTAGTACATCTTCGCTTCTTCCTTACCACCCGCTTGCTTGATGGCCGGGTAGAGGATTTCTTCCTCGAGCGTGGTGTGGATCTGCAACTCCTGCTCGATCCTGTGGAGCAACTCGGCCCGTTTCTTCACTGCGCGCTCGGTGGTGGTCGACAGTTCTTCGAGCAGTTTTTTCACCAGCTTGTGGTCTTGAATCAGTAAGTCGATGGCGTTCATTGGCGTTACCTCATCACGGATTGAGTCAAGAACTTGCTCGTGGTTGAGTACGCGCAGAGTGACAGGGTTCAATGCTTACGATGGCTGGCATCATCGCGTGTGCTCGCGAAGCGGTAGTCGTAGCTTTACTGTTGCCAAAAGGCCTCACTTGGCAGGAATGATCGAAATCTTTCCATTGCGTTCGACGATGGCGAACTTGACCTGCTCAATGTTCTCGATGCCTTGGCTGTCCCGCGCTGACTCAAGGATGTCGTCCTCCGTAAGGCGTGCCCGACGCATGCGGTGATGCAGAAAGCGCCCATTCTCGACAACCAGGGTAGCGTGCCCATCCAGAAACCTGGCCAAGGGCTTGGAGTTGAGCTTTGCGAGCGAAAGGCCGACGTCCAGAACGATCAGCGTGGCAATCACCAGCATGGCATTGGTGAACGAAAAGTCCTCGCCCAGAAGCGCCTGTTGGGTGGCTTCCCCGATGATCAGCAGCAAGACGAAGTCAAAGGTCGTCAGGTCGGCCAGCGAGCGCCGCCCGGCTACGCGAAACAGCAGCATGAGGGCGACGTACATCCCGGCTGCGCGGAGGATCGAATCCATGACGCACTCCTAGGGGTAAAGGAATGTGGAGAAACGAACGGCGCTTTTGGGGCCAGCCCTGACGCTGCCCTCCAGAGTGCCTACGTGCTCGCTTCGAAGGGTCAGGTACAAGGTGGCCACGCCATCTTGCCTTGTACCCAATTGGAACAGCATGGCCTGGCCATGCGACATCGACCGTTGTGGCTCCGGCTGTAACGTCTCGATACTGGCGTCACGAAGCAATGATCCTGCGAGTTGCACCTCTACCGGCTGACCAGGGGTGCCCTGAACGGTGATGAAAAGGCTATCTGTCGTGCCGCTTCGGCTGAGGCGCTGATACTCAACCCGTACCCTGCCATCCTGGCTCACCACCTCGGCATCGCTCAACGGGCCGTTACCGAACAGACCTGCCAAGGCAAGCAGTACCATGGTCACGAGTACATACCACCCCACGCGCTCGAAGCGCCAGACGCGCTGCTGCATCGGTATGTCTTCTTGAACAGGGTGACGCCGGGATACCAGTTCATCTTCCGACATGATCACAGCCCTCAAGCGCGCTCACCGTGTAACCAGCGCTGGTGATAGTGGGAAACCTGGGTCAGACCGAACAGGGCGCCTTCGCGCATGACTTCAGATCGCTCGCCGAAGAACCGTCGAGTGCGTGTGAAAACGGCAATTGGATCGCCGGCGAAAGCCCACGCAAAGCACATCGTCCCCGGCGGTATTCCGGATTCGGGCGCCGGGCCGGCAACCCCGGTGCTGGCGATAACCACATTGGCATCGCTGTCTCGCAAGGCGCCCAAGGCCATTTCCCAGGCCACTGCTTCGCTGGTCAAGCCGTATCGTTCGATGGTTTCGGCGCTGACGCCCAACAGGCGTTTCTTGGCGCTGGGTGAGTAGACGACGTAGCCGCTTTCCAGCACCTCTCCGGTACCCGGTACCGCCGCCAGCAAAGCCACCATGCAGCCCGCAGTGCACGATTCTGCTGTGGTCAAAATCAGTTTGTTGTTCTTGAGATAGCCGAGGGCGGCCAGTACAGGGTCGTTTGCCATTCCAGTGTCGACTCGCTTGTTTTGCGGTGGACGCGATCCTGGGGTATTTGGTTCATCGCATCTATTGCCCGGCTATCTCGAGAAGTGAATGTGACGTGAACTTTGCCCGTGCTTCGGCTTCCCTAGTTCAAAGGCAATGGCAGGAGAGCAACATGAAGAAAGTGAGCGATAGGCAAAAGGAGTCTGCGCAGACCAGGCCGCATGGGGAAGAAGAGCGAGACAACGATGCTCATCGTCCGGATGGATCCACCGGTACATCACATGACTCGACAGCGCAAAAAACGGCCCGTGATCACGATCGGGACAAACACTGAAACTGCCACGCAAAAAGGAGGCCCGCCAGCACGGCGAGCCTCTTTGCGCTAAAGGATCGGTTTGCCGCCAGTCACCGCGTAACGTGAGCCACTGATGTAACTGGCCTCGTCGGAGCCCAGCAGCACGTAGATCGGCGCGACTTCGACCGGCTGCCCCGGCCGCCCCATCGGGTAGCTGGAACCAAAGTTCTTGACGGCCTCGTCCGGCATGGTTGCCGGAATCAAAGGCGTCCAGATAGGGCCTGGCGCGACACTGTTGACCCTGATGCCTTTCTTGCCCAGCAACTGAGCCAAGCCAGCAGTGAAATTGGCAATGGCCCCCTTGGTCGTGGCATAGGCCAGCAGGCTGGGGGATGGATCGTCGGAGTTGACCGAGCTCGTATTGATGATCGAACTGCCCTTGGGCATGGAAGGCAGTGCCGCCTGGCAAATACGGAAGATGGCGGTGATATTGGTATCGAACGTTTTCACCCATTCATCATCGTCGATTTCCTCCAGGGTCTCGTGGGACATCTGGAATGCCGCGTTGTTGACCAGGATGTCGATACGCCCGAACTGGCGGACGGTCTTTTCGACGATGTCGTAGCAGTGCTGTTTCTGCGCCAAGTCTCCGGGCAACAGCAGGCATTGACGGCCCGCGGCCTCGACCCAGCGCGCGGTTTCTTGCGCGTCTTCATGCTCATTCAGATAAGCGATGGCGACGTCGGCACCTTCCCGGGCATAGGCAATCGCGACTGCCCGCCCGATGCCGCTGTCTGCTCCGGTGATGAGTGCAATTTTGCCTTCCAGTCGATTGTGGCCGGCATACGACTGCTCACCACAATCCGGGTAGGGTTCCATCTTGCGCTGTGAGCCGGGGACATTTTGAGGCTGTGAAGGGAAGGGCGGGGTAGGGAAGTCTCGCATGGTCAAAGCTCCTGCAGTTGAGAACGTTCATACCGGTTCGAGAGGCCGGGCCCCGGCGTGTTGGTTTCAATCTACGGTTGATACGACGAGCGGTGCGGGATACCAATCCAATTGAATTTCACGCCCCATCGCCGTTCTACCGAGCTCAGCTCCAGGCGCATCTCGTCGTTCGGAGCCCAACTCCCGGAGTAGCAAGTGCCTCGAATCATTACCCCAACGACCCCTGAACACGAGATCAGCGAGCACAATGCCAGGATGTTTGGCTCTCCCAAGGAGCGTCTGGACTTTTACCGGCGTGAGATCCAGTACGAAACCAGCATCCTGGCCAACCGCACCGACGCCTACCTGGCGGCGCAGTCATTCCTGGTCATCGCCTTCGTCTCCTCCATGGGCAACCTAAATCAAGGATGGGGCGAGATGTTCACCCTGATCGTGCCTGCGTTCCTCGCCCTGCTCGGGGTATTGAGCTCGCTCAATGCCTGGCCTGGCATCCGTGCGGCCTACAACATCATCGATCATTGGCAGCTCAAGCAAAGCCATCTGCTGCGCAGCGAGCCGTTGATGGGGTTGGCTTACGACGAATCGCCGCTGTTCTGCGAGGCGGAAACCTCGCGTGCAGGCCATCGGAAATCACTGCTGTTCTCGCTGCGCACACCGTGGATCTTTCTGGTGTTCTGGGTGCTGCTGGGTAGCTACTCGGTGTACATCCAACTCGCCTGACAGTCCGCTGCATGGATTGGCTGCGCGTCGTCCTGCGAATCCGATGGAATTATCTCTTCCAGGAGTCGCTCAATAGCGTATGAACCAGGGAGCGGATCTTGTGCCAGCACTTCAATTGTACGTAATCGAGTATGACCTTCACGGTGACCATCGGACGTTCATCATCCGCCTGGAGAAAATGGACAACGCCGTGGCTTGGCACTGGGCCAGTTGCGATGCCGGCGTTGGCATCATCCCGAGATTCAGTCAGCAGAAAATCAAGTTGGTCAGTCGACCGATGGCCGAGCGCTACGGCATCGCCAAGGTGAAGTGGCGGCTCGCTGGCGATGGCCCTGAATTCGTGGCGCCACCTATCGACGTCAAAAAGTTTTCGGGCGTTGCTGGAGGTAGTTGAAGTCCAACGCCCGATCCATCTGCCCAGGGCCCAGGGTGCCCGCTGCAGCGCCTGGCACGAGGATGACCTTGCGACAGTCATCCTGCTTCTGATCGAACAACTTGTAGCCCATGGCTGCTTCTTCGAGGGCCAGGCGGTGAGTGACGATCAATTCCGGTTGTAGACGTCCTGCTTCGATGTGTTCCAGCAGTTCGGGCAGGTATTTCTGGACATGGGTCTGGCCCATCTTGAAGGTAAGGCCCTTGTCGAACGCGTCGCCGAACATGAATGCATGAATGAAGCCCGCGTACACTCCAGGGACACTCACGACGCCGCCACGCCGCACGGCTGCAATGCTCTGGCGCAATGCTTTGCCACTGCTGCCTTCAATCTTCAGGGCCGTCATCACCGTTTCGGCAGTGCTGCCCTTGGCCTCGAAACCGACCGCGTCGATCACCGCATCGACCCCGCGCATGCCGGGTGTCTGACGAATGATGCTGTCGGCTGGATCGTCGTCCTGCTCGAAATTGATCGGTATGACGCCGTAAGCCTCGCGGGCGTAGGCCAAGCGGTAATCATTGTCATCGACCATGAAGATGGTCTGCGCGCCGAGCATTCGCGCGCAGGCGGCGCTCAGCAAGCCCACTGGCCCGGCGCCGTAGACTGCCAACGTTGAACCCGGGCCAATCTCGGCGTTGATGACTGCCTGCCAAGCGGTGGGCAGAATGTCCGAGAGGAACAGCACCTTGTCATCGGCCAGCTCGGTGGGCACTTTGAACGGGCCGACGTTGGCCTTGGGTACCCTCACGTAATCCGCCTGACCGCCAGGGATACCGCCATAGAGATGGCTATATCCAAACAGCGCGGCGCCTGGGGGAATCCCCTTCTTGTTGATGATCGCACCACGACCTGTGTTGGTGGTTTCACAGGCTGCGAACAGGTCGTGCTGGCAGAAGAAACTGCTGCCGCAAGCGATCACGAAGGGAATCACTACGCGGTCGCCGATCTGCAGATTGGTGACGGCCTTGCCGGTATCTTCGACGATGCCCATGAATTCATGGCCGAAGATATCGCCCGCTTCGGTTTCTGGAATTTTTCCTCGGTAGAGGTGCAGGTCGGAACCGCAAATGGCCGTAGCGGTGACCCTGAGGATGATGTCGTCTTCTTGCTCGATGATGGGATCAGGGACGTTATCGACCCTGACGTCGTTTGCTCCGTGGTAGGTCAGTGCTCTCATGAAAATCAGCTCCTGCAGCCGCGTGTTTGCGTTATCGGTATGCAGGGGAAGCCATGACGGACAGTAAAGTTCAGACCAACAAGTCTGGCGGTACTGATTTGTTGCAGCCCCGAAAATTGGCTGAACCATTCAGATCATCTTGATATCTGAGCAATCATCGTCGTGCCGAGGAGCGCGAGGTGCTGGTGCGGACGATCCTGCCGATCGGGCTGCTGCTGACCGCAAAGCAGGTGGGGGGACTTGGCCCCCGCCCGCTCAGAGCACTTTGTCGAGCGTGATCGGAAACTCCCTCACACGTTTGCCTGTGGCGTGGTAGACCGCGTTGGCCACCGCAGCGGCTACCCCAACGACACCGATTTCGCCCACGCCCTTGGAACCCAGTTCGTTGACAATGTCATCGTGCTCTTCAACGAAGATCACTTCGATATCCCCGCAGTCTGCATTGACCGGGATGTGGTACTCCGCCAGGTTGTGATTGACGATGCGACCCAACCGATGGTCGGTCAACGCCGCTTCGTGCAGGGCCATGCCAACCCCCCATATCACGCCCCCCAGGATCTGGCTGCGCGCGGTTTTTGGGTTGACCACCCGTCCTGCCGCCACAGCGCTGACCACTCGGGCTACCTTGATCGTGCCAAGGTCCTCATCGACGTGGACTTCCACGAATACCGCCGAATGGGTGGCGGTGGAGAACGGTTGGCGCCTGGCGCCGGGCTCGGCGTCGATCTGCACTTCGAACGCACCGGCGGGTGCGCTGGCGACGATGTCCGCCAATGCCAGGCGATGGCTGCCCGCGTGCAGATAGCCGTCGGCGATAACGATCTGCTGCCGGGCAGTGCTGGCCACCTGGGGGTACATGTTGCGCGCATGTTCCAGCACCTTGGCGCGCAGTACCTGGCAGGCCTGGCGCACCGCCGAGCCCACCGACGACACCGTGAATGATCCACCCTGAAGCGGTGCGGTGGGGAGTGAAGAGTCGCCCAGCACGAAGGTGACATCCTGCACCCTGACGCCAGCAGCATCGGCTGCGATCTGGGTCATGACGGTATAAGTGCCGGTCCCGATATCGGTGGTGGCACTGCTGACGATGAGGTGGCCCTGGGCATCGATGCGCGCCCTGGCGCTGGCCTTCATCTGCATGGCTTCCCAGACGCCGCCGGCCATCCCCCAGCCGAGCAACTGGTTGCCCTTGCGCATGCTGCGCGGTTGGGGCGTGCGGTTATGCCAGCCAAAACGGTCGGCACCTTGCTGGTAGCACGCCAGCAACTCCTTGCTGGAGTAGGGCTTGCCTTCGTTGGCATTGTTGTTGGTGAAATTGCGCCGGCGCAGGTCAAGCGGGTCAATCTGGGCCGCACAGGCGAGTTCATCCATGGCGCACTCCAGCGCAATCATCCCGGACGCAGCCCCAGGTGCCCGCATGTCCAGCGGGGTGTACACATCGAGCGAGGCCAGGCGATAGCTGAGCGCAACGTTGTCGCACTGGTACAGCATGCCGCTCCATTCGACCAGGTGTTCGGTGAAGTCCTCGAAGCGGGAGGTCTGGCCAAGCGCATCATGAGCGATCGCCAGCAAGCGCCCGTTTGCGTCTGCACCCAGGCGCATGCGTTGCTCGGTGCGGGGCCGGTAGCCAAAGGTGAACATCTGCTGGCGGGTCAGGGTCACGCGCACCGAGCGCTTCAGGTGCAACGCCGCCATCACTGCCAGCGGCAACTGGTACTGCGGGCGCAAACCCGAGCCGAAGGCGCCGCCGACGAATGCCGCACGCACGCGGATGTCTGCCTTGGACAACCCGAACACCTTGTGCAGGTAGTCCTGGCAGTTCTGCGTACCTTGGGTCTTGTCGTGGATTTCCAGAGTGCCGTCGGCCTTATAGTGCACGGTCGACGCATGGGGCTCCATCGGGTTGTGGTACTCGTTGGCTGTCAGGTAGGTGACATCCACCTGCACCGGCGCCCCGGCAAACTGCCCGGCGAAGTCGCCACGTGGCGCCGGTGTTTCGGCGGGTGCCGCATGCGACTGTTGGCATGCGTCCAGGTCTGTCTGGTGAGCCTCCTCGGCATAGTCGATTTTGATCAGCGAGCCTGCATACCGGGCCAGTTCGAGGGTTTCGGCGATCACCAGCGCCAGCGGTTGCCCACTGTACAGCACTCGATCGTTGAACAAGGGCCGAAACGGCGAACCCTTGGCAGAGTCCGCATCGCTGTAGTCGTCGTCATAACTGGATATATGCGGGCGATGGCCATGGTCGAGCACGGCGATTACCCCGGGCACGCGCATGGCTTGGGTAATGTCGATGTCGAGTATCCGGCCGCGGGCGATGGTACTGGACACGACGCTGCCGTGCAGCAGGCCCGCCTCGGGGTATTCGCCCGCATAGCGGGCCTGCCCGGTGACCTTCGTCACACCGTCCACGCGGTCCAGGGGTGTGCCGACTACGGGTGTGCTTTTGATCATGAGCGTGCCTCCCCGCCAGCGGTGCCGCGCGCCGCGTCATCCAATGCCCGCACGATTGCTCGCTGAGCGAGCGTTACCTTGAAACCGTTGTGGCTCAGGGGTTGTGCACCTTGCAGCAACGTTTGCGCGGCGCGGGTGAAGAGTGCTTCAGATGGCACCTGGCCGGCCAGCATGCGTTCGACAACCGGGTCCCGCCAGGGCTTGTGGGCAACGCCGCCCAGCGCCAGGCGCGCCTGCTGGATCACTTCGCCATCGAAGTTCAAGGCTGCAGCGACTGACACCAGCGCGAACGCGTAGGAGGCGCGGTCGCGTATTTTCAGATAACGGTAATGGTGTTCGAACAGCGGGGGCGGCAGCTCGATGCCTGTCACAAGCTCATCGGATGCCAGGTGATTGTCGCGCTCGGGCGTGTCCCCGGGCAGGCGATGGAAATCCGCGAAGGGGATCTGCCGTTCACCGGACGGCCCCTGTACGTGCACCACGGCTTCGAGCGCTGCCAATGCCACGCACATGTCCGAGGGATGAGTCGCGACACAGGCATCGCTGGCACCGAGAATGGCATGGATACGGTTCGACCCTGTACGCGCGGGGCATCCGCTGCCGGGTTCACGTTTGTTGCAGGGGGTGCCGGTGTCGTAGAAGTAATAGCACCGGGTACGTTGCAGCAAGTTGCCACCGGTGCTGGCCATGTTCCTCAACTGCGGTGAAGCCCCAGCCAGGATAGCGTCCGACAGCAGTGGATAATGCTGCTCGATCATGGGGTGCCAGGCCAGCTCGGCATTGCTCACCAGAGCACCGATCTGTACGCCGCCGTTCAAGGTGGGATGGATACCGTTCAGCTCAAGGCCGGTGATATCGATGAGCCGCTCGGGACGAACGACGTTTTCCTTCATCAGGTCGACAAGGTTGGTGCCCCCGGCAATGAAATGCGAGCGGGTGTCAGCCAAGCTCACCGCTTCGCGGACTGATGCGGGCTTGTAGTAGTTGAAGGGCATCATGAATTTGGCCCCCGTTGCGGCTGGGCTGCGCCTCTCATCAACGGCAGCGCTTCTTCCACCGCTGCGACGATGTTGCCGTAGGCACCACAACGGCAAAGGTTGCCGCTCATCTGCTCGCGGATGGCCTCGCGGGTGTCTGCACGCCCTTCGTGAGCAAGCCCGACCGCAGAGCAGATCTGCCCCGGGGTACAGTAGCCGCACTGGAACGCATCGTGGGTGATGAAGGCGCGCTGCATCGGGTGCAGGGCGTCACCGCTGGCCAGCCCTTCGATGGTCACCAACTCGGCCCCGTCGCACATGATGGCCAAGGTCAGGCAGGCATTCACGCGTTTGCCGTCGCGCAGCACCGTGCAGGCGCCGCACTGACCATGGTCGCAACCTTTCTTGGTGCCGATCAGGTCCAATTGCTCACGCAGCAGGTCGAGCAAGGTGACCCAGGGATGCACCTGCAGTGTTCGGGGCTGACCATTGAGGGTCAGACAGATGGGGTGCTCTGCAACTCCGTTGGAAGCGATCGCGCTCATGGTAGGTCCTCACGGTCAGGGTTCGCGCAGTCGGCTGCGTCTCAGTTGTGCGACCGGGCCGGCCGAATAAACGTTCAGCCGGCTCGCCGAGGTGTCGCTCATTTCTTGCCAGGCAGCACCGAGCCGAGCACCTGCTTGGCTGTCTGCACGATGATGCCCGCCTGGTCGGGGTCTCCCTTGAGCAAGGTACCGGCAAACTTCTTCGCCTGTTCCAGCGTGATGTGAGGAGGCAGGGGCGGCACGTTCGGGTCGGTCTTGAACTCGATCAGTACTGGTCGATCAGCCGCCAGGGCGCGCTCCCACGCAGCGGCAACGTCCCCTTCGCGATCTACGTAGATACCTTGCAGGCCAATGGACATGGCGAACACATGGTAGGGCACGTCAGGAATTGTCTGCGACGCTTCGAACTTGGGGTCCCCCTCCATGACCCGTTGCTCCCAAGTCACCTGGTTGAGGTCCTCATTGTTGAACACGGCACAGATCCATCGAGGGTTGTCCCATTGCTGCCAGTATTTGGCCACGGTGATCAGTTCGGCGAGGTTGTTCATCTGCATCGCCCCATCGCCCACCAGGGCAATCACAGCCCGTTGCGGGTGGGCGAACTTGGCTGCAATCGCATAGGGCACGGCTGCGCCCATGCAAGCCAGGCCGCCGGACAGCGAGCATTGCATACCCTGGCGAATCTGCAGGTCGCGGGCAAACCAGTTGGCGCAGGAGCCGGAATCGCTGGTGACGATGGCATGGTCGGGCAGGCGAGGGGACAGCTCATGGACCACGCGTTGCGGGTTGATCGGGTCAGCCTTGACCCGGGCGCGCTTGGCCACGGTCTTGTCCCACTGCGCCCGCCAGGTCTCTACCTTGTCGCGCCAGCGCCGGTCGGTCTTGTGCTCGAGCAACGGCAACAGTGCGCGTAATGTTTCGCTGGCGTCGCCGACCAGGTTGACCTCCATCGGATAGCGCAGGCTGAGCATGTCGGGTTGCAGGTCGATCTGCACGCCACGCGCCTGGCCTTCCCTGGGCAAAAATTCGGAATAGGGAAAGCCGGAGCCGATCATCAGCAAGGTGTCGCATTCGGTCATCAGCTGATAGCTGGGTTCGGTGCCGAGCAGGCCTATCGATCCGGTGACCCACGGCAGCTCATCCGGCAGCACAGCCTTGCCCAACAGCGCTTTGGCAACCCCGGCACCCAGTCTTTCGGCGATTGAAATGACCTGGTCTGTCGCCTGCAGTGCGCCAGCCCCCACCAGTATCGCCACCTTGTGCCCAGCGTTTAATACATCGGCGGCGCGCTGCAGGTCTTCTTCGAATGGCAAGACCCGGGGCTTGCTGTAGCCGACTCCGGAATGCACGGTACCGTGGGCCCTCGGTGGTTCGTTGTAGGGTAGATCTTGCAGGTCGTTGGGCAAGATGATGGCGGTAACGCGGCGCTCACCGATGGCTGTGCGCACCGCACGGTCGAGCAGGTGGCGCACCTGCCCAGGTGTCGATGCCTGCTGGACGAACGCACCGGCGACGTCCTTGAACATCGACAGCAGATCCAGCTCCTGCTGATAGTGCCCACCCAGTGCCGCACGGGCTTGTTGACCGACGATGGCCAGTACCGGCTGGTGGTCCATGCGTGCATCGTACAGGCCGGTGAGCAGGTGCGAGGCGCCCGGGCCGGAGGTGGCGATGCACACGCCGAGCTCGCCGGTGAACTTGGCATGGGCGCTGGCCATGAAGGCGGCCATTTCCTCGTGGCGGGCCTGGATGAATTGAATCTTGCCGTTGGCACGGCTCAGCGCGCCGAATACACCATTGATGCCGTCGCCGGGGTAACCGAAGATGCGCCGCACGCCCCATTGATACAATCGCTCCACCAGAAAGTCGCCTACCGTGCCGGTCATTGCCTGCTCCCGTTCTGTTATCGATAGGCGTCTGGAGTTGGCACGTGGCAGGAAAGTTTCATCGGTCTGTGCAGCGGTCTGCCGGCTGGAACCTGGCAACAGCCGACGGGCTCGAAGGTGAACCAATCACTCGATCAGGGAGCGCATCATGACGCTCATGAATACGCAAGATGCCAGCGTGCAGGCCTTGTTTTTCGAAGACGACGGCGCGACGCCGAACAGCCGTTTTCCGGTACTGCTCTACCGGCTGAAACTCGATCGGGCAGGGGATACTGCCAGCGCCTTCGAGGCCCTGTTTGCGGCTCACGAATGGACCCCGCTCTGGCGCGACGGGATCTTCGATTATCACCACTTTCATCCTAACGCCCACGAGGCACTCGGGATTGCCCGTGGGCGGGCCCGATTGACGCTTGGCGGGGAATGCGGGCAAAGCGTGAGCGTGGAGCGGGGGGATGTGCTGGTGCTGCCAGCAGGCACGGGCCATCGCTGCATCGAGTGCAGCGATGATTTCCTGGTGGTCGGCGCCTATCCCCACGGGCAGGAAGATTACGACATTCAACGGCCCGATAGTGCGGCGCACCAGCGTGCCTTGGAGCGCATCGCCAAGGTGCCGCAGCCTGAGCAGGATCCGGTCAGTGGCTTGCATGGCGCGTTGATGACACGCTGGCGATGAGGCTGCACACAAGTTGTATGTGTTTGAGTGTTTTTGGCGCTTGGCTGGGGCTCGGTCAAAGGCTGTCGGGGTCGCCAAAGAACATCTGAATCCGCGAGCGTAACCACCGTTCCGCCGGATCATTGTCCTGCGCTCCACGCCAGGCCATGTGCAGTTCGAAGCTGCGCACCTCCAGCGGCAGGTCCTCCGCCCGCAACCCGCCCGCCGCGGTCAGCGCATCGGCGGTGTAGTCCGGCACCGTGGCGACGATATCGGTCCCTGCCAGCAAACTCCCCAATCCGTTGAACTGCGGCACTGCCAGCACCACGTGGCGCTTGCGGCCTATCTCGTCCAGTGCCTCGTCGATGAACCCCGAGAGGTCGCCGGCGAACGACACCAGGGCATGGGGGCGGGCGCAGAAGTCATCCAGGGTGATGCTGCCGGGCATGCTGTCGGCGCGCAGCAGCTTGGGCATGCTGCGGCGCAGCACCTTGCGCTTGGCGTTGGCGGGGAGTTCGTTGGTGTAGCTCACGCCCACCGAGATCTCGCCCGAGGCCAGCAGGGTGGGCATCAGCAGGTAGTTGACCCGACGCACCACCAGGACGATGCCGGGCGCTTCGGCGCGGATGCGCTTGAGCAGCTGCGGCAGCAGGGCGAACTCGGCGTCGTCGGACAGGCCGATACGGAACACCGCGTTGCTGGTGGCCGGGTCGAAATCGGCGGCGCGGCTGACGGCGGTGGAGATCGAATCCAGCGCCGGCGACAGCAGGGCGAAGATCTCGTGGGCCCGCGCCGAGGGTTCCATGCTGCGGCCGGTGCGCACGAACAGCGGGTCGTCGAACAGGTTGCGCAGGCGCGACAGCGCGGCGCTGATCGCCGGCTGGCCGAGGAACAGTTTCTCGGCGGCGCGGGTCACGCTGCGTTCGTGCATGAGCGTTTCGAACACGATCAGCAGGTTGAGGTCTACGCGACGCAAGTCGTTACGATTCATTCGATGCGGCTCGCCAGAAATGGGGCAGGGGTGAATCTTAAGGCCAAAGGCTGGTACCCTGCACCGATTTCCGGGTGCCAATGCACAGATTTGTCAGGGGCCCAATCAATGACAGGCATGTCGACTATTAACAGCCACTGATGGTCCAACCGTGAAAGCCCGGATAAAGTCCGTGGTAATACGAGATTCACACAGGCGAGGTATGCGATGTCCCGCATGATCCGTTTCCACAAGTTCGGCCAGGCCGATGTGCTCCGTTGCGAGGAGCAGGCCGAACCGTCCCCGGCTACCGGCGAGGTGCAGATCCGCGTCGAGGCGATCGGCGTCAGCTGGTACGACGTGCTCTGGCGGCAGAACCTGGCGCCGTCCCAGGCACGCCTGCCGGCCGGTATCGGCCACGAAATGGCCGGTGTGGTCACCGCCGTGGGCGAGGGTGTGGACGATATCGCGGTGGGCGACCGGGTCGCCAGCTTCCCGGCCACCAGCGCCAACGACCACCCGGTGTACGGCGACGTGATCGTCCTGCCGCGCAGTGCCATCACCCGTTACCCGGATGTACTGACCCCGATCGAGGCCAGCGTGCACTACACGCCGCTGCTGATCGCCTATTTTGCCTTCGTCGACCTGGCGCGGGCCAAGGCTGGGCAGACCGCGCTGGTCACCGACGCCAGCCACTGCGCGGGGCCGGCCTTCGTGCAACTGGGCAAGGCCCTGGGGCTGAAGGTGTTCGCCGCCACCAAGGAACCCGAGCAGCGTGAGTACCTGCTGGGCCTTGGCGCCGACAAGGTGATCGTCACCGAGGAGCAGGACCTGCTGATGCAGATCGGCAAGTACACCGATGGCCGTGGCGTGGACATGGTCCTCGACGGCATGGGCGGCCCGCAGATGTCGCTGCTCGGCGATGTCCTGGCACCGCGTGGCAGCCTGGTGCTGTACGGCCTGCAGGGCGGCAACCAGACGCCGTTCCCGGCTTGCGCGGCGTTCCAGAAGAACATCCAGTTCCATGTGCACTGCATCGGCAACTTCACCGGCAAGCCGGAGCTGGGCATCGCCCAGGACCAGGTGGCCCTGCAGCGGGCATTGCGCGACATCAACCAGTTCACCGCCGACCAGCTGCTGACACCGCAGATCATCAAGGTGTACCCGTTCGAGCAGGTGGTCGAGGCGCATCGGCACATGGACGAGTGTCCGTGTGGCGGGCGGGTGGTGCTGGATATGGGGGCTCACTGACGCCTCAGGTCGTACGCGGTCCCTGTAGGAGCGGCCTTGTGCCGCGAAAGGGGTGCGAAGCACCCCCACGATTTGTGCATCAAGCAGATATCGCCGGGGCCGCTACGCGGCCCTTTCGCGACACAAGGCCGCTCCCACAGGGGACGTGTAGCCTGCAGGGCTGAGACATCAGCCAAATTTAGCTAAATGTCCTACTAGGCTTTAGGAAGTTTCCTTCAAGCTCGGTTTGCTATTCATCTGCCAGAATCGGACTTCATTTCGAAGCCGTCAGGGAGATGGAGCGATAGCATGACCGAGACCCACGACCAAGCCATGCACTATGTCTACCAGCAAGTCCTGCAGCGCCTGCTGGAGCACATGACCCAGGCCCAGCGCGCCTCGGTGCAGCTGCTGGTCCAGCGATTGCTGGTCATCGCCGGCGGCCAGGAATACGTCGGCAACGTCCGGGTGCTGGTGCTGCACGGCGTCGACCGGCGCAGCGCGCATCTGCTGGCCTGCCTGCGCGCCGCGCAGTTGAGCATCGCCCTGCGCCATGGCGCCACCTGCCGCCTGCGCGTGCTGGCGGCCCGTCTGCCGACCCTCGACGATACCGCCCTGGCCCTTCACGACCGCTGCTTCAGCGCGCTGTTCCTGCACGACGATCCGCGGGTGGAGCTGCTGCGAGCCGATGGTGGGCAGCTCGGCCCGTTCGGTGCCCGCCAGGCCTGCTCGGGCGAGCAACTGGCCGATGCCGGCAACGCCTGGTTGCTGTTCGGCCATCTGGTCGGCGGGCAGCCGGACGCGATGCTCGGTGCCAGGGGTTACCTGGAGCTGGCCAACAGCCTGGGCCAGGCGCTGGCGGGGGAGGTCGGCGAACAGATCCTGATCAGCGCCGTGCCGTTCGCCCAGCGCCATCGCCTGCTGGCTTGGGGACGCCGTTGCCTGCGCCATACCGTGGAGGTGGCCCACGCCTTGACGCCTCACAATGTGCTGGTGGCGGGTCTGGAGCAGTTGGGCGCGGTGCTGGCCGATCCTTGGCAACCGCCGACTTCGCCCGTGCTGCGCCACCCCGGCGGCGAGCCGCGCCTGGTCATGGTCGAGGACCTGTTGCACCACCCGGACGACGGAGGAGCGTTGGACCGCATGCTCGGCCGGCAGGACGTCAAGGGCAGTCAGGCCCAGGGGCCGTCAGGGCTGTTCGATCCCTTGCCGCTGGCCCACCTGCATGGGCTCAAGGCGCAGTACCTCGACCAGCGCAGCTATCGCGAAGGCACCCATATGTTCTTCCAGCGCTTGCGCCAGCCTTCGACCGCCTGGCCCCAGGGGCGGGCCTTGCGCAGCGAGGCACAGGCGCGCCTGGCCGGCGCCTATGGCGTGAGCGAAGCACAACTGGTCTGCCAGCTGTTCACCCCGTTCGAGGCGCAAGGGCACAACCTCGAGACCTTCGTGCTGCGCTGTCATCCGGGCATGCGCGTCGCGCTGCCGTACCTGCACCGTGCCTTGCAGGGTCGTCCTTGCCCGGAGCCGGTCAGCCAGTGGCTGGTTGAAACCAGCGGCCTGCAGCTCGCGCAACTGCGCGGGTTGTATGCCGGTACGCTCAGCCACCAGGCCCGCCGCCTGTTCCAACTGCTGGGCCGACGCGACCTGTGGTTGCGGCCTTTGCCGGCCAGCCCGTGCGGCGGCTATACGCCGTTGCGCGCCGTCGAGTAGGGTTTGTACGAAAAGTAGCCGAGCGGCGATCAGGCAAGGCGAAAACAGGCGAGGAACGGCCGGGGTCGCGCCCGACTTGACTGGTTGTCAATGAGCATTCCGAGCCTGTTTTCAACGCAGCATGATCGTCGCGCAGGCACTTTTCGTACAAAGCCTAGGCCTGCTGCCTGGGTGACGCCCGTAACGATCGTGTGACCGTCGATCCAGCGCGCTTGCCCAGGCATGTGGTCTGTATGTATAACCAGTGCTTGTTCCTCAACACCCGACTTGCACCGTGATCGCCCATTCCGTCGATGATCCCCTGTACTACCTGCACAACTTTCGCCAGGTCCTGAGCTGGGTCGGGCAGCGCTATGCCGACCTGCTGGACCGCGACGAGCACGGTTTCATCCAGACCTTCAGCGAACTGCCGGTGCCCAGTCAGGCCCTGCTGGTGCGCATGGTCATGCGCAAGGGCGAGCTGTTTCGCAGTGACAAGCTCGACTATGCCGAGATTGGTGAGACCGAGGCGGCCCTGGCGCCACTGCTGGTATTGGGTTGGGTGGCCGACGATGCGCCGTTGACCATCGAGCAGCTAGGGGCTTTGCTGCGCAAGGACGAGCTGGCGACGTGCTTCGCCGGGCGACTTCCCAGGCCGCGCGCCGGCAAGGCCGAGCTGCTGGAGCAGTTGCAGGCCCTGGGCTTGCCGCCTGGCCCGCTGGCCCAGTGGTGCCCCGGTTTCCCGCTGCGGATCCTGCACTGGTGCCAGCAGCCGTTGTGCGACCGCTTGCGCCTGCTGTTCTTCGGCAATTTGTACCAGAGCTGGTCGGACTTCGTGCTGGCCGACCTCGGGGTGTTTCGCTACGAACAGGTGGCATTCAGCAACGACTCACGGGCCTTGCGTCAGCGCGCCGAAGTCGACCTGGCCATGGCCCTGCACCAGTGCGCCGAGCGCCTGGAGCAGGGGGGCGCGCCCGCCGAGCTGCTGGCGGCGCTGGACGGTTTTGACGACAGCAACCCCTGGCTGGCCCGGCGCCGGGCGCGCCTGCTGTTCAGCCTCGGCCAACAGTGCGAGCGTCTGGGGGACTGGAACCTGGCACTGCGGATCTATGCTGGCTGCGCGCACCCCGAGGCGCGTATTCGCCAGGTCCGGGTCCACGAGCGCAGCGAGCAATGGCCAGAGGCGCATGCCCTGGCCCAGCACATGGCCCAGGCGCCTGCCAACGCCCTGGAACGCCAGGCCCTGGAACGCCTGCTGCCACGCCTGGCGCGCAAGCTTGGCGGTCCGGCACAGCCGCGCCGGCGCAGCGAGGCGGTGACACTTGTCGAACTGGAACTGCCGGCCGAAATGGCAGCGCTGGGGGTGGAAGAGGCGGTGCGCCAGCATTTGGAGCAGGAAGGCGGCAGCGTTCACTACGTCGAGAACACCCTGTTCAACAGCCTGTTCGGCCTGCTGTGCTGGGAGGCGATCTTCGCCCCGGTGCCGGGGGCGTTCTTCCACCCGTTCCAGAGCGGGCCGCAGGACCTGCACGACGTCGACTTCCAGCAGCGTCGCGCGGCACTGTTTGACGCCTGCCTCGAACGCCTGGACGATGGCAGCCATCGCCAGGCCATCCGCCACTGCTTCCAGGCCAAGCAAGGCCTGCAGTCGCCTTTCGTGTTCTGGCAAATGCTCGACGAGCCGTTGCTCGAACAGGCACTCGAGTACCTGCCGCCCGCGCACCTGAAGGCCTGCTTCCTGCGCCTGCTGCAGGATATCCGTGCCAACCGCGCCGGCATGCCCGACCTGATCCAGTTCTGGCCTGGGCTGGGCGGCTACCGCATGATCGAGGTCAAGGGGCCGGGCGACCGGCTACAGGACAACCAGCTGCGCTGGCTCGAGTTCTGCCATGCCCACGGGCTGCCGGTCGCGGTCTGCCATGTGCGCTGGAGCGATGTGCCGGCATGAGTTACACCGTGGCCGTGCGCGCCCTGTGCGAGTTCAGTGCCAAGGTAGGCGACCTCGACCTGCGCTTCACCCCGTCGCCCACCGCCCAGGAGGGCATTGCCGGGCACCGCCGGGTGGTGGCGCGGCGCGGCGCCGGCTATGAAGCGGAGGTGGCGCTGGAGGGCGAGTACCAGGGGCTGCGGGTCCGCGGTCGCGCCGATGGCTACGATCCGGCGTGCAATCGCCTGGAGGAGATCAAGACCCACCGCGGCGATCTGGTCAGGCAGCCCGACAATCACCGCCAACTGCACTGGGCCCAGGCCAAGGTCTATGCCTGGTTGCTGTGCCAGGCACGGCAGCTCTCGGTGATCGATGTGGCGCTGGTCTATCTCGAGGTCGACAGTGACGCCCAGACAGTGATCAGCGAGCGTTACCAAGCCGATGAGCTCAAGCGCTTCTTCGAGACTCAGTGCCAGCGCTTCCTGGCTTGGGCGCAGGCGCAGGAGCGGCGGCTGAGCGAGCGGGACCGGGATCTTGGCGCGCTGACATTCCCCTATCCCGCATTCAGGCAGGGCCAGCGCCAACTGGCCGAAACGTTGTACAAGGCCGTGAGTACCGGCCGCTGCCTGATGGCCCAGGCCAGCACCGGCATCGGCAAGACCCTCGGTACGCTGTTCCCGCTGCTCAAGGCCGTGGTCCCGCAGCAGTTGGACAAGCTCTACTTCCTTACCGCCAAGACCCCAGGCCGGGCCCTGGCCCTCGATGCGCTGCGCCAGATCACCCGGGCGTCGCCGCAACCAGCCTTGCGCAGCCTCGAACTGATCGCCCGCGACAAGGCCTGCGAGTACCCCGAGAACGCCTGCCATGGCGAGTCCTGCCCCTTGGCGCGGGGCTTCTACGACCGCCTGCCTGCCGCCCGCGAAGCCGCCGCGCAGGTGTCGCTGCTCGACCGCGCCAGCCTGCGCGAGGTGGCCCTGGCGCACCAGGTCTGCCCCTACTACCTGGGCCAGGAGATGGCGCGCTGGGCCGACCTGCTGGTGGCTGACTACAACTACTACTTCGACGCCCACGCCTTGCTGTTCGGCCTGGCCCAGGCCAACCAGTGGCGCACGGCGGTACTGGTGGACGAGGCGCACAACCTGGTCGAACGGGGGCGGCAGATGTACAGCGCCAGCCTCGACCAGGGGCAGTTGTTGGCGCTGCGCCAGAGCAAGCCGGCCGGGCTGGGCAGTGCCCTCGACCGGCTGAACCGGCAGTGGAACGCGCTGTACAAGGCCCAGGTGGCGCCGTACCAGGCCAGCGAACAGCTGCCGGACGCCTTCCTGCGAGCCCTGCAGCAATGCATCGGGCTGATCCAGGAGCGCATGAACCAGGCGCCCGCCGAGGTCGAGCCCAAGGTGCTGGAGTTCTTCTTCCAGGCCCTGCAGTTCTGCCGCATCGCCGAGCTGTTCGACGAGAACTTCCTGTTCGATATCAGCCCGCGCAACGGTCCACGGGGGCGGCGGCTGGCCACGCTGTGCCTGCGCAACGTGGTGCCGGCGCGGCTGCTGGGGCCGCGGATGAGTGCGGCGCGCAGCGTCACGCTGTTTTCCGCCACGCTCAATCCGCGGCACTTCTACAGCGACTTGCTGGGCATGCCCGCCGACACGGCCTGGCTGGAGGTCGCCGCGCCGTTCCGGGCCGAGCAGCTGCAGGTGCGCATCGTCAGCGAGGTGTCCACTCGCTACCAGCAGCGCCAGGCGTCGCTGGCGCCGATCGTCGAGCTGATCGCTGGCCAGTTTGCCGGCCAGCCGGGCAACTACCTGGCTTTCTTCAGCAGCTTCGAATACCTCGAACAGGTGGCGCGGTTGCTGGCCGAGCGCTATGCGGCACTGCCCATCTGGTGCCAGGCGCCTGGCATGGACGAGGCCGGGCGCGAGGCCTTCCTGGCGCGTTTCGTGGAGCACGGGCAGGGGGTGGGCTTCGCCGTGCTCGGTGGCGCCTTCGGCGAGGGCGTGGACCTGCCGGGCACGCGCCTGATCGGCGCCTTCGTCGCCACCCTCGGGCTGCCCCAGGTCAACCCGGTCAACGAGCAGTACAAGCAGCGCCTGGGCCGCCAGTTCGGCGCCGGTTTCGACTACGCGTACCTGTACCCGGGCGTGCGCAAGGTGATCCAGGCCGCCGGCCGGGTGATCCGCGGCGACCAGGACCGTGGCGTGCTGATGCTGATCGATGAGCGCTTCGCCGAGCCCCGGGTGCGGCAGATGTTCCCCGGCTGGTGGCAACTGGGCTGAACGCGGCCATCGCCTGGCGCTGAAACTCCCAGTACACTGCGCGTTCCAACACCTACTTCTGTTGATTTCGAGGTTCCGCATGACGCTCAGTCCTTTGGCAGGCAAGCCGGCTCCGGCCAGCGTGCTGGTCGATATTCCCCGCCTGTTGACCGCCTACTACACCGGCCGTCCCGACGCCGCGGTGGCGGCCCAGCGCGTGGCCTTCGGCACCTCGGGGCACCGCGGCACTTCGTTCGAGCTGAGCTTCAACGAATACCACGTGCTGGCGATCACCCAGGCCATCTGCCTGTACCGCCAGGAAAAGGGCATCGACGGTCCGCTGTTCATCGGCGCCGATACCCACGCGTTGTCCGCCCCGGCCGCCGCCAGCGCCCTGGAAGTGCTGGCCGCCAACGGCGTGCAGGTGATGCTGAGCCAGGATGACGAGTACACCCCGACCCCGGCGGTGTCCCACGCCATCCTCTGCTACAACCGTGGCCGCCAGCAGGGCCTGGCCGACGGCATCGTCATCACCCCGTCGCACAACCCGCCGCAGAGCGGCGGTTTCAAGTACAACCCGCCCAACGGCGGCCCGGCCGACAGCGACGTGACCAAGTGGATCGAGGCCAAGGCCAACGAGCTGCTGGCGGCGAACCTGGCCGGCGTCAAGCGCATGGATTACAAGCAGGCGCTGGCGGCACCGACCACCCAGCGTCACGACTACGTCAGCAACTACGTCGCCGACCTGGAAAACGTCATCGACTTCGAGGTGATCCGCAGCGCCAATCTGCGCCTGGGCGTCGACCCGCTGGGCGGCGCTGGAGTGCGCTACTGGTCGGCCATCGCCGAGCGCTACCAGCTGAACCTGGAAGTGGTCAACACCGAGGTCGATCCGACCTTCCGCTTCATGACCGTCGACTGGGACGGCCAGATTCGCATGGACCCGTCCTCGCCGTATGCCATGCAGGGCCTGATCGGCCTGCGCGAGCGCTTCGACGTGGCCTTCGCCTGCGACCCCGACCACGACCGCCACGGCATCGTCACCGCCGACGGCCTGCTGCAGCCGAACAACTACCTGGCCGTGGCCATCGACTACCTGTACCGCAACCGCCCGCAATGGCGCAGCGACGCGGCGGTGGGCAAGACCGTGGTCTCCAGTGGCCTGATCGACCGGGTCACCGCCGCGCTGGGCCGTGAGCTGTACGAAGTGCCGGTGGGCTTCAAGTTCTTCGCCCAGGGCCTGTTCGACGGCTCGCTGGGCTTTGGCGGCGAAGAGAGCGCCGGTGCCTCGTTCCTGCGCAAGGACGGCAGCGTCTGGGCCACCGACAAGGACGGCCTGATCCCGGCGCTGCTGGCGGCCGAAATGACCGCCCGCACCGGGCGCAACCCGAGCCAGATCTACGCCGACCTGACCGCCAAGCTGGGCAAACCCTACGCCACCCGCGTCGAGGCCAAGGCCGATGCGCGGCAGAAGGCGCTGCTGAGCAAGCTGGCACCGGAGCAGGTCAAGTCCACCGAGCTGGCCGGCGAGCCGATCCAGCAGATCCTCAGCCACGCCCCGGGCAACAACCAGGCCATTGGCGGGCTGAAGGTGATGACCGAGAACGGCTGGTTCGCCGCCCGTCCTTCGGGCACCGAGGACATCTACAAGATCTACGCCGAGAGCTTCATCGACGAGGCGCACCTGGCGCGCCTGGTGGCTGAAGCCCAGGTGCTGGTAGACGCGGCGATCGCCTGATCGACGCTGATACCAATCGCGGGGCAAGCCCGCTCCCACTGCCTGTTTCATTCTGGCGTGGGAGCGGGCTTGCCCCGCGATACGTTTGATTGTTCCATCGGTGGAACGATCCAGGCCATTTAAGCTATCTACCGATCAATTGGCCTCATCTGTAAGGTGGTTCCCATCCACGAGAGGAGGCTTCTCATGAAAAAGATCCAAGGTATCCACCGCAGCCCCCACGCCCATTGGGTGGGCGACGGCTTCCCGGTGCGCAGCCTGTTCACCTACGATCACCTGGCCCGGCACATCAGCCCGTTCCTGCTGCTGGACTACGCCGGCCCCCACGACTTCACCCCGACCACGGCCCGTCGCGGCGTCGGCCAGCATCCGCATCGCGGTTTCGAGACGGTGACCATCGTCTACCAGGGCGAACTGGAGCACCGTGACTCCACCGGCGCCGGCGGCCTGATCGGCCCGGGCGATGTGCAATGGATGACCGCCGCGGGAGGCATCATCCACGAGGAGTTCCATTCCCCGGCCTTTGCCCGTAGCGGCGGCACCCTGGAGATGGTGCAACTGTGGGTCAACCTGCCGGCCAAGGACAAGCGTGCCGCGGCGGGCTACCAGACGCTGCTGGCCAACGACATTCCCGTGGTGGCGCTGGCAGGTGAGGCGGGCAGTTTGCGGGTGATTGCCGGACGTTACCTGGATCATCAGGGGCCGGCGCGTACCTTCACCGAGATGGATGTCTGGGACCTGCGGCTGAGGGCCGGCGCCACGTTGCAACTGCCCTTGGCCGCCGGGCGCAATGCCGCGCTGGTGGTGCTGCGGGGTAACCTGCGGGTCAACGACGAGCGTGAGGCCGGCCCTGCCAGCCTGGTGCTGCTGGAGCGCGATGGCAGCGATGTGCGCCTTGAGGCGCTGGAGGAGGTGAGCGTGCTGCTGCTCAGCGGCGAGCCGATCGACGAGCCGATTGTTGGCTACGGGCCGTTCGTGATGAACAGCCAGGCGGAAATCGCCGAGTCGTTCGATGATTTCCAGGCCGGGCGGTTTGGGCAGATGGGCGGCGTCGAGCGCGGCGCCCGGCATTGACGCCGATCGCGGGGCAAGCCCGCTCCCACGCTTTGAGTCATTGTGGACTCAAGGCGTGGGAGCGGGCTTGCCCCGCGATTTTTTTAGCGGTCACACCTGATCCGGCACCACCGCGATCACATCGATCTCCATCAGCCATTCAGCCTGGGCCAACCCCGCCACCACCAGCCCGGTGGAAATCGGGAACACCCCCTTGAGCCACTTGCCCACCTCCTTGTATACCGGCTCGCGAAAGCGCGGGTCGGTAATGTAGGTAGTGGTCTTGACGATGTGCGACAGGTCCGAGCCGGCTTCTTCGAGCAGCTGCTTGACGTTCTTCATCGCCTGCTCGGCCTGGGCCTGCGGATCGCCCAGGCCCACCAGCCGGCCTTCGAAGTCGGTGCCGACCTGCCCGCGCACGTAGATGGTGTTGCCGGCCCGCACCGCCTGGCACAGGTCGTTGTCCAGGGTCTGGTTGGGGTAGGTGGCTTTGGTGTTGAACATGCGGATGCGAGTGTGGGTAGGCATCAGAGGGCTCCGAAGGTGCTGACGTTGCTGATCGAGGGTTGCTGCTCATCCGCCGCGCGCTGCTCGCGGTCGCGGTAGGCCAGGTAGGTGCGCTGGGTGGCGATGTGGCCGGCGACGTGCTTGGCGTCGTGCCATACGCCCCAGATGAACGACGAGCCACGGCGCGACAGCCAGGGCAGGCCGAGGAAGTACACGCCCGGCTCCTTCGACACGCCGCGCTGGTGTTGCGGCTTGCCGTTGGCGTCGAAGGCGTCCACCTGTAGCCAGCTGAAATCCACGCCGTAGCCGGTGGCCCAGATGATGGTCCTGACGTTGGCCTGGGCGAGGTTCAATTCCAGCAATGGCTGGCTGACGCAGGCCGGGTCGGGCAGGCGCTTGCGTGCCTCGGGTTCTTCCGGCAGGTCCAGGCCGTTGCGCTCGATATAGGCGTCGGCGGCGTCCAGCAGGGCCAGGTAGTTCTCGTCGCCGCGGTTGATGTTCTCGGCCAGGTTGTCCTGGAAGCGGGCCACACCGCCCTCGAACGACTGGGTCAGGCCGACCAGGGTCATGCCCTGATGGGCGAGGGCGCGAAAGTCCACGGTATGGCCACCACGGGCGCCGGACACGGCGATGGTCACGTGCTCACGGCCAGGCTTGGCGATCTCCGCGTCCCACTCGCCGAGCACGCCCAGCCACCAGCAGAAATCGCGGTTGCGGTAGCTGCGCGGCGGACGGTCATGGGCGCCGACCGAGAGGTACACCTGGCGCCCGGCGCGCATCAGTTCCTCGGCGATCTGCACCCCGGAGGAGCCGGCGCCGACCACCAGCACCGCGCCCTCGGGCAACTGCTCGGGGTTGAAGTAGGCGGCGGAGTGGATCTGGTGCAGGCCCTCGTCCTTCGGCGCGATGGCCGGGATCACCGGGCGCTGGAACGGACCGGTGGCGGCCACCACGCGGTTGGCGCGGATCACGCCCTGGTTGGTGTCGATGGTGAAGCCCGGGCGGTCGGCGTTGCGCACCACCTTCCTCACCTCGACGCCGGTGCGTACCGGCAGGTTGTACTTGCGCACGTATTGCTCGAAGTAGTCGGCGACCTGGTCCTTGCCGGCGAAGGCGTCGGCGTCGAGGTCGAATTCCAGGCCCGGGAAGCGGTCGTGCCAGACTGGCCCGTTGGCCACCAGCGAATCCCAGCGCCCGGTACGCCAGGCCTCGGCGATGCGCTTGCGCTCCAGCACCAGGTGCGGCACGCCGAGCTTGCTCAGGTGTTCGCTCATGGCCACGCCGGCCTGGCCGGCGCCGACCACGAGGGTGTCGATTTCGATGTTGTTCAGTGTCATGTCCCAGCCCTTCTTCAGCGGCGTTCTTGTTCAGGTCGGTGGGGACCGCCTTTGCCTGGGGCCAGACTAGGGATGGGCGGGAAATCGCGAAAATAGTATTTAGCTGGGGGTTGCCGATAAATTGGCGAAGGCCTGCGTTGTGACGCGGATGTTCAGGGTTGCATGGGGCCTTGTAGGAGCGGCCTTGTGCCGCGAAAGGGCTGCAGAGCAGCCCCGGCAATCTTGAGGTGGGCACAAATCCCGGGGCTGCTACGCAACCCTTTCGCGGCGCAAGGCCGCTCCTACACAGGATGCATTTGCGCCGCCTTAGTTTTTTCCTGCCCAGTACCGAGGAAAATGTTGGTTTCGCAGCTCCCGGGGCCCACCGAGAATGCCGGTAACCTCAACACAGGAGCTGCACCATGACCTTCTCCATCATCGGCCGCTGCCAGGAAACCGGCCAGGTCGGCATCGCCATCAGTTCATCGAGCATCGCCGTCGGCGCCCGCTGCCCGTGGGTGCGCGCCGGGGTTGGTGCCGTGGCCACCCAGAACATCACCTTGCCGGCCCTCGGCCCACAGATCCTCGACGCCCTCGAACAGGGCCAGCTGCCGCCCGCCGCGGCGCTGGACCGGGTGCTGAGCGCCAATGGCTGGAGCGAATATCGCCAGGTCACGGTGATCGACAGCCAGGGCCAGGTGGCGCTGTTCACCGGCAAGGAGGCCCTGGGCGTGCACAACGCCGTGGCCGGCGAGCAATGCGCGGCGGCCGGCAATCTGCTGTCGTCGCGGGCGGTGATCGAGGCCATGGTGACGGCGTTCGAACACGCCGGCGGCCACCTGGCCGACCGTCTGCTGGCGGCGATGCACGCGGCCATGGCCGCAGGCGGTGAGGCGGGGCCGGTGCACTCGGCGGCGTTGAAGATCGCCGGCGAGCTGACCTGGCCCTTGGTGGACCTGCGCGTGGACTGGGTCGAGCACGATCCCATCGGCGAGCTGGACAGCCTCTGGCAGGCCTACCGCCCGCAGATGCAGGACTATGTGACCCGCGCCCTGAACCCGACCGCAGCACCGAGCTATGGAGTGCCGGGCGATGAATGAGGTTTCCAGCCGTGCGCTGTTGGAGCGCTTGGTCGGGTTCGCCACGGTCAGTCGCGATTCCAACCTCGAACTGATCGCCTTCATCCGCGATTACCTGGCCGGACTTGACGTTGCCAGCGAGCTGTTCCACAACGAGGAGGGTACCAAGGCCAATCTGTTCGCCACCATCGGCCCCGCCGACCGTGGCGGCGTGGTGCTCTCCGGGCACACCGACGTAGTGCCGGTGGAGGGCCAGACCTGGACCGTCGAACCGTTCCGGCTGACTGAACGCGAAGGGCGCCTGTACGGCCGCGGCACAGCGGACATGAAAGGCTTTATCGCCTCGGTGCTGGCGGCGGTGCCGGCGTTTCTCGCCCAGCCGCTGAAGCTGCCGGTGCACCTGGCGTTTTCCTATGACGAGGAAGTGGGCTGCCTGGGCGTGCGCTCGATGCTCGCCGCCCTGGCGCAGCGCCCGCACAAGCCGCGCCTGTGCCTGATCGGCGAGCCCACTGAACTCAAGCCTGTGCTCGGCCACAAGGGCAAGCTGGCCATGCGCTGCCAGGTGCATGGCGCGGCCTGCCACTCGGCCTATGCCCCCTACGGCGTCAATGCCATCGAGTACGCGGCGCGGCTGATCGGCAAGCTGGGCGAGATCGGTGACGACCTGGCGCGCCCCGAGCATCACGACGAGCGCTTCGATCCGCCGTTCTCCACGGTGCAGACCGGGATAATCAAGGGCGGCCGGGCGCTGAATATCGTCCCCGAGGAGTGCGAGTTCGATTTCGAAGTGCGCGCCTTGCCCGGCTTCGAGGCCCAGGCCGTGGCCGACCGCTTGCAAAGCTACGCCGAGGCCGAGCTGCTGCCGCGCATGCGTGCCGTCAATGCGACCAGTGATATTCGCTTGCGCGCGTTGAGTGCTTATCCGGGTCTGGCCACGTCAGCCGAGAGCGAGGCCGCACAGTGGGTGGCGTTGCTTAGCGGTTCGGACGATTTCGGTACCGTGGCGTTCGGCACCGAGGGCGGACTGTTCGACCAGGCGGGTATCCCCACGGTGGTCTGTGGACCAGGCAGCATGGACCAGGGGCACAAGCCCGACGAGTTCGTCAGTGTCGAGCAGTTGCAGGGGTGTGATGCGATGTTGCGTCGCTTGGTGGTCCATCTCAAGCAGGACTGACTGACGGACAAGCCCAGTCGCCGCAAGGCGACCAGGCATGTTTTTTACCTCAGACCACGACACCCTGGCTGCGCAGGTAGTCGTCGTAGGTCCCGCTGAAGTCCACCACGCCATCGGCCGTCAGCTCGATGATGCGGGTGGCCAGCGACGACACGAACTCACGGTCGTGGCTGACGAACAGCAGGGTGCCCGGGTAGTTCTCCAGCGCCAGGTTCAGCGCCTCGATCGACTCCATGTCCAGGTGGTTGGTCGGTTCGTCCATCACCAGCACGTTGGGTTTCTGCAGGATCAGCTTGCCGAACAGCATGCGGCCCTGTTCACCACCGGAAATCACCTTTACCGACTTGAGGATCTCGTCGTTGGAGAACAGCATGCGTCCCAGGGTGCCACGGATCACTTGCTCGCCGCTGGTCCACTGACCCATCCAGTCGAACAAGGTGACGTCGTCCTCGAAGTCGTGGGCGTGGTCCTGGGCGTAGTAGCCCACCTCGGCGCTGTCGGTCCACTTCACTTCGCCCTTGTCCGGGGTCATCTCGCCGACCAGGGTGCGCAGCAGGGTGGTCTTGCCGATGCCGTTGGGGCCGATGATGGCCACGCGTTCGCCGGCTTCGATGGTGAAGCTGAAGTCCTTGAACAGCACCTTGTCGTCGAAGGCCTTGGCCATCTTCTCGACGGTGACCGCCTGGCGGTGCAGCTTCTTGGTCTGCTCGAAGCGGATGAACGGGCTTACCCGGCTCGACGGCTTGACCTCGGCCAACTGGATCTTGTCGATCTGCTTGGCGCGCGAGGTGGCCTGCTTGGCTTTCGAGGCGTTGGCCGAGAAGCGGCTGACGAAGGTCTGCAGTTCGGCGATCTGGGCTTTCTTCTTGGCGTTGTCCGACAGCAGTTGCTCGCGGGCCTGGGTGGCCGCGGTCATGTACTCGTCGTAGTTGCCCGGGAACAGACGCAGCTCACCGTAGTCCAGGTCGGCCATGTGGGTGCAGACGCTGTTGAGGAAGTGGCGGTCGTGGGAAATGATCACCATGGTGCTGTTGCGCGCGGTGAGGATGGTTTCCAGCCAGCGGATGGTGTTGATGTCCAGGTGGTTGGTCGGCTCGTCGAGCAGCAGCACGTCCGGGTCGGAGAACAGCGCCTGGGCCAGCAGCACACGCAGCTTCCAGCCGGGAGCGACTTCGCTCATCGGGCCGAAGTGCTGTTCCAGGGGAATGCCCAGGCCCAGCAGCAGTTCGCCGGCGCGGGATTCGGCGGTATAGCCGTCCATCTCGGCGAATTCGGTTTCCAGCTCGGCGACGGCCATGCCGTCTTCCTCGGTCATCTCCGGCAGCGAGTAGATGCGGTCGCGTTCGGCCTTGACCTTCCACAGCTGCTCGTGGCCCATGATCACCGTGTCGATCACGGTGAATTCTTCATAGGCGAACTGATCCTGGCGCAGCTTGCCCAGGCGGGTGTTGGGCTCGAGCATCACCTGGCCGCCGGACGGCTCCAGGTCGCCGCCGAGGATCTTCATGAAGGTCGACTTGCCGCAACCGTTGGCGCCGATCAGGCCGTAGCGGTTGCCGTTGTTGAATTTGACCGAGACGTTTTCGAACAGGGGCTTGGAGCCGAACTGCATGGTGATATTGGCGGTGGAGATCAAAGCGCTTACCTATCAGTAGCTTACGTGGCTGGATTTTCAGCTGATACCGATCTGATACCAATCCTGAGCGTGTCCAGCTCGCTCCAGTCGGAGCTTGAGTTGAGCCAACGCGCATGCGTCGACAGCAGCATGCGCACGCTGTGACCCAGCTGTTGGGTGATAAATGCGGGAGTTGAGGCCAGACATTGCGGCTATTGTCGCATAGGTGTGACGACAGTTGTATGGGGGCTCTCCTGATCCCCAGTTCACTCAGCCTCTTGACCATCGGCGCCAGTGGGTGACCCACGCCACGCAACGGCGTCTATAGGGGGCTGTGCAAGGAAGCAAAAAGGAGTTTACGTGATTTGCATGGCGATTTTACTGGTGCCAGCTTGAACGGATGCATGGCCACCGCCATGCGCATGGATTATGACAAGCACCGTTGTCCTTACATCGGCCTCAGGTTCGATTGGTGGCTGGTAGGCACATCCAAAGGAAAGCTGATCCCTTTTCTACTGCTAGACGCGCCGTTTTCTCTGGTGGTCGACACCGTCTTCTTTCCCTTCGAGTATCAATACACCTGCAATCTTTAACGTAGCGGACTCGTCCAAATCGAGGTGTGATCCAGCCTGGCTTTTTCATCCGCCCAGCGCCAGCATGACTGGCAAAAGTTGTAGCAGGTCTTGCCCAGGCGATTCTGTATCTGGTTCTACGCGGGCATTGAAGGCGGCTGTAGCCGGGCTATGGTAGATTCCTGCCTCCAACAGGGAGGTGCCAATGAGCAATCGAGGGAAGGATAGTCAGATCGACAACATCGAGTTCAACGTCAGCGACATCAAGCGCAGCAAGGATTTTTACGGCGCGGTGTTCGGTTGGACCTTCATGGACTACGGTCCGACATACACCGAGTTCAGTGACGGTCGGCTTACCGGTGGCTTCACCACGGGCGAGCCGGTCAGGCCAGGAGGGCCTTTGGTCATCCTGTACGCAGGCGATCTTGCCAAGGCCGAGAACAGTGTCGTGGCGGCGGGCGGCAAGATCAGCCGGGAAGTGTTTTCGTTCCCAGGTGGAAAACGGTTCCACTTCATCGACCCAGATGGCTATGAGCTGGCTGTCTGGACAGCTGCTGATTGAAGTGGACGGAGCTAACCTGAAGCCCCTTGCCAGTCGCTAGTCCTTCACTGAACTGGTTCGATCAGATCCTGTCCTTGATTGCGTACGTTACCCACTGCAGCGCCCACCCGGTACCACTCAAAAGTCTCCGACGGCTCGCCCAGGTTGAGCAGCAACTGCTCGGCGTGTTCACTGGGCATAGGGGCCGACATCCATTCTTTAGCCAGGCCAGATGGCAGCACAACCGGTCGCCGGTCGTGCACGTCGACCAGGCCGCCCTGGGCATCGGCGGTGATGATCACGAACCCGTCATGATCGTTGCCGGCGAACTGGCCGATGGCGGCGCACAGGGCAGGGCGACCGTCGCGTCGGCGGATGTAGTAGGGCTGCTTCTTCGGCCCGCCTTCATCCACCCATTCATACCAGCCGTCCACCGGGGTGATGGCACGGTATGGCCATATCGCCCGAAAGAAGGCACCGTGCGCCACCTTTTCGACGCGGGCATTGATCGGCGCAGCACGGTCGGTCGCCCAGTGCGGGCGCCATCCCCACCTGACCATGTCTGCACGCGGGCCTGTGCCATCTACTCGAAGCACTGCAACCTGCGTGCTCGGTGCAACGTTGTAATGACCGAGCGGCTGCTCACCGACATTGTTCCGCCAGGCCCGCGGCATGCTCAGGGTTTCAACGAAGTCATGGAGCCCGCGGTACTGGCTCAGCCGTCCGCACATTTCCCATCCCTCCTGCTTGAACTTGAAGGATAGGTCGTCGAGCGGTGTCCGCGATCCTCAGTTGTTGAATGACTGCGCCAGGAACCCGCTGATCAGCGAGGCGATCTGCTGTTGGATCAATGCCCGTGGCCGAGCATTGTCCAGATGCCCGTCAATCTCTGCGAGCGTGATGAAGGTATCTGGTCTGGCAATCACCTTCGACAGGTTGTCTGGCGAGAAGGCGTCCAGGGCTTCCTGGGCGATCGCGTCGCGTATGCCTTCGGTGGCATAGGTGTCGAGAAATACCTGGATACCCAGTGCGGCAAGGCACAGGGCATCCTGAGGCAGCGCTTTGCGCAAAGTGATCGGCTGCATTGATTGCCTCCTGGCATCGCCTGTCTGGGCCGGGCAGGAGTCTATCGCCAACCTGGTAAACAGGCCTCATTGGATCTGGCTCCTGGCTCACTCTAACAGCTTGGGCAGGGCCTGTTCAGTCAGTGGTCGATCCCTCAAGCGCGGCTCTTCTCATTCCTACCTGGCGAACCTCTAGCGGCGGCAGCGGTTTCGCCGTGCCGGCCCCATCGCCACACTGCATTCCCTTCAATTCGCTGGGCGGAATGTGGACATGCAGCTGCCGACGACGCTGCTGGATGATCTTCTGGATGCGTCTCATGGGGGCACACCTTGATGGGCATCCTTGCGAGAGCCGGAGGGCATGACCATCAGTAAACGCCTGTTTGCCTGAAACACCCGTCTCGCCTGACCAATGGACGTTGTCCTGGCGCTGGCGGGCTGGAATGGGAGTTGCTTGAACCCAGGAAACCGATCATGCGGGAGAGCAGACATGTTCCAGGATGACTTCAATTTCATGAGCTTCGTCGTGGCTGCCGTGCTGGCTTTGGATGTGGTGGCGATCTTCGTGTTCCTGCAGGCCAGTGCCTGATCCCCATTCCTGGGGATAAGGCCCCTGAACTGGGGCCTGTACCAGAAAATCTGTTTGAGTGTTTATTGGTTTAAATTGATATTCGTGTGAGTGCTCCGCTTGTCTGCTGGACAAGCCGACCCTCTGGACGCTAGTACACTCACCCGTGCGGTAAGCAAGTCCCACTCATAAGGAGCATGAGTCATGGCACAGCAACAAAAGGCTTTTGATGAAGAACTGGCCGCCGATGTTCAGGTACCTCCGGGTTATACCTACCTGAGCAGCGGTCGTTGCGATGTGAAGGGCAAGGAGGGAGAGCGGGCCGGCGCGAACTTCGTCGAAGCGCAGATCCAGCAGTACAAATCCTTCATCCTCAGGACCACCGCCGGTGCGGGCACGTTCATGGTGCGCCTGGACTACTCTGGTGGCAGCGACAAGAACCTGCAATACGTCAGTATCGATGCGAACTACTCCGCCCAGGAGACCTTCAATATTCGCAGCGTTTCGATGAGCAACCTGCGTGGCTTGTTCGCCGCCGGCAAGAGTTCGGCCAACCTGAGTTTCTACGTGTTCGGAAAACCTTGATCGGGTTCGCTTGACCTGCATGGACTCCGGTCGTTCGATGACCGGAGTCTTGCGTCTGCAATCCTGTGACTGTGCTAGATTCCTTCGCCTTGCAGGCATCGAACGGGTGGTTTTTGCCCGGGGCGATGCGAGGAGTGCCTGGTAGAAGGGAGTTGCAGTTTACCCATGTTCATCGAAACACCACGTCTTGTCCTGCGTCCCTGGGCCGAGCGGGACATCGAAACCTTTGCCCTGATCAATGCCGACCCCGAAGTCAGGCGCTACTACTACCCATCGATACTGTCGCCCGATGAAACCAGGTCGATGCTCGCGGATTGCGATCAACATCTGCAGGTCCATGGGTTCGGTTTCGTCGCTGTCGAACGCAAGGTCGATGGCGTATTGGTCGGCGGGCTTGGACTGTCCTTGACCGGGGATGAGATACCGGGCGGCCCGCACGTCGAAATCGGCTGGATCTTCGGACGCCACCACTGGCGACAGGGGTATGCATTCGAGGCGGCCAGCGCATGCCTGGAGCACGCCTGGTCGACGCTTGGGCTAAGGCAGGTCATCGGCTACACCTCCGGTATCAACACCCCGTCGCGGGCTTTGATGGAGCGGTTGGGTATGCGCTCGGATCCGGCGGAGGACTTCCCCGACCCGACGGTGCCTGAAGGCAATGCATTGCGGCCGCATGTGCTCTACCGAATCGACAGGCCGGCCTGAAAGCCAGGCGATATAGCGAACCGGCCTACCGCCCTCGTCACCTGGGGCTAGTCTTGTAGATCGTAAGCAGACTATTAAAAAGGATGGTGGGTGTCTGACCCTGTCCAGGGCTTGCTGCTGGGGTGGTTGGAGTCTGTATGAGCCGTTTGATGATGGCAGTGGCCACCAGCCTGTTGCTGGTGGGCTGCGCACACGATCCCGATATCCGTGCGGGCCGCGACAACACCTTCGGCATGACTGCGAAAAGCCCGCCGGAGTACCTGAATTGCGTCAAGGCCGAGCTTCCCGATACGGCCAAGACCTATGTCGTGCAGAACCAGGGCGCCCTGGAGCTGTTTGTCGCCAGCACCGATCCGAACAAGGCCGAGGGCCTGGTCAAGGTTCAAGGCTCCGCCGGGCGGCAGCAGTTCTCGGCGTACCAGCGGGATGCCTGGTATGACAAGGGGCGCCTGCTCGATGCGGCGCTGATGTGTTCGCGGGTATGATAGCAGCGTGAGCATGCCGTACGGCTGTGGAAACAGGACAGCAGCGAGGGCGACTCGCTGTACTTCCTCGACCCGGACGGCCACCAGCTCGAAGCCCATGTCGGCGATCTGCAGTCGCGGCTGGCGGCCTGTCGGGTCAAACCCTACGCGGGCATGGCGTTCTACGACTGACGCATCCGCGCCATGCACAGCGCATCGACGTACACCCCGTCGCGCACGCCATAATCGCGCAGCCGGCCTTCGGTTTCGAAGCCGAACTTGCGATACAGCGCCAGCGCCGGCTCATTGTCGGCGTAGACGGTGAGCTGGACCCGCCGCAGGTTCATCCAGTTGTCGGCGATGTCGAGGATGGCCGTCATCAGCCGCGAGCCGACGCCCTTGCCTTGCCAGGCCTGGGCAACGCCCATGAGCAGTTCGCCCAGGTGCGCCTGGCGGATGCGTGTGCTCTGGTCGAGGCCGATATTGCCGATCACCTGGCCTTGGTGCACCGCCACCAGGCGGACCTGGCGTTCGTGATAGGCGGCCAGGCGTTCACGCCAGACCTCGACGGACTGATAGGGCATCTGCAGCACCTGGCGGCACACGGCTGGTTCGTTGTAGAGCGCGGCGATGCCCTGCAAGTGCTGCTCGGCAAAACGTTCGATGACGATGTCGGGCGATGCGTCGTTCACTGTGTTTCCATCCTTTGAAAAACGAGTGGCGCCCCAGTGTACGGGGCGCAGGCCCGGGCTGGCCAGGGGCGATGCCCTGGCAAGAAAGCGGATGCGCCGGCACGCCGCGATGGGTACAGTGCAGTGATCGTCGTCCTGCCGGAGCCTGCCATGTCCTGTGCCTTCACCCTCATGCAATCGCCCGTCGGCACCCTGACCCTGGTGGCGCGAGGCGAGCGGCTGGGCGCCGTGCTGTGGGAGCACGAGCGGGAAAACCGGGTGCGCCTGGGCGAACTGCACCGTGATGACCAGCACGGCGTGCTGCGCGAGACCGCCCGCCAGCTGGGCGAGTACTTTGCAGGACAACGCCAGCGCTTCGAGCTGGAACTGGACTTCGTCGGCACCGAGTTCCAGCGTGAGGTCTGGGCGGCGCTCTTGACCATCCCCTTCGGCCAGACTCGCAGCTACGGCGAGATCGCCCGGCAGATCGGCAAGCCCGACGCGGTCCGCGCGGTGGGCGCGGCCAACGGACGCAATCCGATCTCGATCATCGCGCCATGCCACCGGGTGATCGGGGCCTCGGGTAGCCTGACCGGTTTCGCTGGTGGATTGCCGGCCAAGCAGTTCCTGCTGGCGCTGGAGGGGCGGCAGAGCCTGGCGCTGGCGTTCTAGGCTGCGAGGCTTGAGGTGTCTCGGTTCTGTAAGATTTTTGTAAAATTGTTCATTTGAATTGTGAAGAACTGTAAGGTGCCTGTGTGTATCTTCAAGGACTTCACTCGCCAATGTCTTCTTCTCCCTCGCAGCCGTATGCTGCTTGTGGGGCGCTCTCCAGCTTCGAGGCGTGTCGCAATACCCAGCGGGGGCCAGTCGTGATTCTAGGATCCGGCGTATCGGCCAAGGATTTTCCCATTGCTGAATTTTCCAGCGTGCCCGTGATCGCCATGAACGGTTCCATCGCCATGCTCGACGCCGCCGGCCTGGGGCCCTTCTTCTACTTGTGCACTGACCGGGACTTTCCTCGCCAGCAACCCGAGTTGTTTGCCACGGCCGTGCGCACCAGTGCGCACCTGGCCTTGTGGCCGGAGCAACTGGAGTCGCTCGAGGTGCCGCCGGGCACCGTCTGCTACCCGCTGAGCAAGGCGAAGGATCCTGGCCTTGCAGACTGGCTGGGCGCGCGTGATGGGGTCTATGTGCGCAACCGCGCGTTGTGGAGCAAGCGCTCCCGCTCGATCGGCTTCAGCAAGGACCTCTCCCACGGCTTCTTCGATGCGCGCACGGTGGCTTATGTGGCGTTGCAGCTGGCCTATCACCTGGGCTTCGATGACGTGCTGCTGGTGGGGCTGGACATGAACCAGGCAGCCGGGCGGTTCTACGAGCGTGAGGGGCAGGCGCGTTCGCCTTGTGGGCTTGACCAGCACTGGGAAAGCCGCATCCTGCCGTCGCTGTCGCTGATGGCGGACCAGGTGCTAAACCGCGATTTTCGCGCCTACAACCTGTCAGCCTCGTCACGCATTCCGGACACTGTCATACCCAAGATCAGTTTGTCCGAAGCACGCCGGCTGGCTTGCCTGAACCCAGCATTTCAAGCGAGCCAGATACAGGCCAGCAATGACAACAATGCCAGGACGGTTCCGACGACCAGGCTGTAATGCCGGTGGGCGCGTCGTGCGTGGGATTCGACTTCACGCAAGTAAAGGCGTGGTGATGGTGCATCGGGGCGATGACGCAAGCCTTCGGCGAGGTCGGCCAGGCGACCACGGATCAACAGCCCCACCAGGTAATAACTGCCGGCGTAGCTGCCCAGTGTCAACAACAGGTATTTCATCTGGCCTGATCCCTGGCGTGAGTACGAGCGCCGAGGATACTATCGGGCATGCAGCCTCCACCAGTCGTGAGGCAGCACTTTCATGGATGAGGATTCGATGAGCCGCGCCGCCATACCTGTTGATTCATTGATTATCCCGCATGCAGAAGTTGCGGGCTTCCGCCATTGCCGGGCCATCGACCTGGCGGACGACGAGCAACCGGCCATGGCGTACTTCCTGCGCCTGATGACGAGCATGCCCGGCTGGATCGACGAGATGATGGTGTTGCGCAACCGCCTGGTCGGGCTGTTCGGGTTGAAGAACCTGGGCCGGCTGACCGCCATCGATCAGACCCGCGCACCGGGCAGTTACCGGCCTGGAGAGCGGGTGGGCATCTTTACTTTGGTCAGCAACAGCGAGCATGAGGTGCTGCTGGCCGATTGCGATCACCACCTGGACGTGCACATTGCCCTGATGCGTCGCCCGACGGCCCCCGGGCGGTGCGAGGTGCTGGTCAGCACCGTGGTGCGCACGCACAACTGGCTGGGCCGCCTGTACATGTTGCCGGTGGCGCCATTCCATCGGCTGATCGCGCCCATCGCCCTGCGCCGGCTGGCGCGGTGACGATCAGGACGGCGGTGCGAAGCGTTGACGGAACCAATCGCCAAGCATGGCCTTTTCCGCATACAGCCGGTCGTTGCTGCCAAGGCGGCCGGGGCGGCTGAGGTACATCTTGTCGCTCAGGTGTTCCTGGGCCTTGAGCGCGGGTTGCCCGGGCTGCTGGAGGGTGTAGTAGAGGTCGATGCTGGGCCAGGTGACCTCGCGCATGAAACGCACATCGTAGGCCTGGCTGTGCCAGGGCTCGAAACGTCCGGCCAGGTCGATGTCGCGGATGTCGATGACCAGTTGCTGGCCGGGTCGCAGGTAGCGCTGGCCGAGCTTCTGCAGGTGTTGGGTGAGGGCTTTCATCACCTGCGGGTCGGCGCCTTGGGGGTAGCCGCGGTTGTCGAGGCTGGCATCGCGGAATTTTTCCGGGTGGTCGAAACGCACCTCGACCTGCGCGGTCGGAACGCCCTGTGCCATGCTGTCGAATGCCAGCACCAGCAACAGGGCGCTGGCCAGGGTGGTACGCATGATGCACCTCCGGGTTTGGGCGGCTTGCCTGCCTATTTTACGCCGGTGCGGGGCATAAGCAGAGGACTGATGCAATGAGCGCTTTTCGGCGGATGACCGCCAATACCCGCGGGCGTGACCTGGCCGTGGGCGATATTCATGGGCACTTCGAGCGCCTTCAGGAATGCCTCGAGGCCGTCGAGTTCGATCCGTTGGTCGACCGCCTGTTCAGCGTCGGCGACCTGGTCGACCGTGGGCCGGCCAGCCCGCAGGCGCTGGAATGGCTGGCCAAGCCCTGGTTTCACGCGGTGCAGGGCAACCACGAGTCGCTGGCGGTCAATCATCTGCGCGGCGGGCGGGTCGACCTGGACATGTACCGGGCGGCCGGCGGCGGCTGGTTCCTCGACCTGCCGAAAACACAGCAGGCGCGTTTCGTCGAGGTGTTCGAGCGGTTGCCGATTGCGTTGCAGGTCGACACGCCCGACGGGCCGGTCGGGCTGCTGCACGCCGACAGCCCCTTTGACGACTGGGAGCGTTTGTGCGCGAACCTGCAGGCCGGGGGCGATCTGCAGGTGCGCGAGGTGTGCCAGTGGTCGCGACGGCGCCTGAAGGAGGGCGACAGTCGACCGGTGAAGGGCTTGCGGGCCTTGCTGGTCGGGCACACACCGGTGCTGGAGATGAAGGTGCTGGGCAATGTCTGGCATCTGGACACCGGCGGCTGGAGCCGTGGCTACTTCAGCCTGCTCGAGCTGCGGCGGCTGACGCTGCTCAGTCCAAGGCCAGGTGCATGAGCACGCCACTGGCGAGCAGGATCAGCATCACCCCCGAGGCCCGCTCCAGCCAGGGCAGGGCATGGGCGAAGCGGCGCAGCACCTGCTGGTTGCCGATGGCCACCGCCACCAGCAGGTCCCAGGCCAGGACGATGCCGCACATCCAGGTGCCATAGGCCAGCTTGGCCAGGGCGCCGCTGCTGGCGATCATGCTCGCCAGGCTGGCGTAGAACAAGGCGTTCTTCGGATTGAGGATGCCCGAGGCGAAGCCCATGCCCAGGCGGTTCAGCCAACCACCGATGTGCGATGCCGTGCGGGGCTCGGCACCGATTACGCTGCTCTGCCCGGCATGGCGCAGGAACAGCTGCCCGAGGTAAAGCAGGTAGCCACAGCCGGCCAGTTGCAGGGCGACGAACAAAAGGCTGTCGGCTTGCAGAAACGATACCCCGGCGAAGGCCGCGCCGATGAACACGCCATTGGCCAGGGCGATCCCTACGCAGGCGCCGCTGGCCACCCGCCAGCCGGCGCTGGCCGAAGTGCGGGCAACCAGGAAGAAGTCCGGGCCGGGGGAGAGCAGGGCGAGAAAGTGAGCGCTGGCGATAAGCAGGAACAGTTGCATGGTGCAGGCTTCCAGGGAGAGGAAGCTGCACTCTAGGGCCACTGCTTGAGCCGGTATTGAAGAATATTGCAGGGGTGTGGCTGCGGATTTACCGTGACCAAGCGCCGTGACGAAAGGGCTGCATGGCTCAGAAAGTCGCCTTGACCTGCAACCCGAACACCAGCGCGTCCTTGATGTCGTTGCCGGAAAACGCCCCCGGCTCGACGATGTACTGCACATCAGGCCGCAGGTTCAACCACGCGGTGGCCTGGTAGCCATAGCTCAGCTCGACCAGTTGCTCGGCGCTGTCGAGGTTCGGGAAGGGCTGCCCGGCGTCCAGGGCGGCGTCTTCCAGCACCTCGCGGCTACGTGGGTTCGCTACCGCGCGGCCATATCCCAATGCGACGGTATCCCGTGGCCGGTTTGTGAACGGCTTGTAGAGCACCAGCCCCGCACCATACCACTTGGTAAACGGCGAGGCGGCCTTGCTCGACGCCGAGTACTGGCCGAAGGCATGCAGGCTGCGCTCAGGCGATGCCGGGTCGTTCCACACAGCCTGGTCGACCAGCAGGTAATGGCCGCCACGACCGGCGACTTCCGCGCTGCTGCCGATGCGCTTGGCGTTCGAGCTGTCGTAGTAGTAACCGAGCTTGTACTCGCCAGGCAGTTCGCCGCGCAGCTTGTACACCAGCTCCACCGGGACCACGGTGCCGGTGGTGTGCTTGGGCCCCAGGTGCCAGGCACGGCTGGAATTGCCGTTGCTCTCGGGGTCGACGTTGAATGCCGCCAGCCGCAGTTGCCAGTCGGGCGTCAGGTCGTACTTCACCCGTACGCCGAGGTGGGCGTTGGGATAGTTGGTCCAGCCGCTGCCGCCGGACATGTTCAGCGGGTGACCGCAGAAGCCGGCGTTCATGAAGTTGCACAAAATGCCGCTGTCCAGCCCGCCGAGATCATTGCCCATGGCCATGTAGCCGAGCTTGAGGTTCAGCGCCGGCGACAGGTTGCGCTCGTAGCTGAGCTCGGTCAGGCGGGTGTAGAGACCACCGTAGTTTTCCTGGATCGGCAGGCGGTTGCCCACCAGGTCCTCCGAGGCGCTGTTGCCGCAGCGGTCGTTGATGGTCAGCTGGACCTTGCCGCCGTTGGCCAGGCCGTACAGCTTCGACAGGTCGAACTGCACGCCGAGTTTGAGGTTCTGCGAGTAGCGGGCCGAGCGGTGCAGGCCGCCATGGGCGTTGTAGGCGGTCTCGCCGCTGTAGTCGCCGGTGAAGGTGATGCCGTCTGCTTCGAGCTGGTGGCGCAGGCCGCCCCAGTCGCCGGTCAGGGTGTTGTCGTCGGCGAGAGACGCGGTGCTGGTCAGCACAAGAAAGAAGGGAGTGAAACGAAGAACACCGGGCATTGCGTAATCTCGGGTTGTGTGTAGGGCCCCTTCGCGGGTAAACCCGCTCCCACAGGGACCGCACAAGTTGCAGTCCAGTGAAAGTCCTGTAGGAGCGGGTTTACCCGCGAAGGGAGCGACGCGGATCAGGGCAGGGCGTACGCCATCACGTAGTCGCCACGATCAGTCGACTGGCGTGCGCCACCGGCGGTGACCACTACGTACTGCTTGCCGGTTTTCGGCGACACATAGGTCATCGGGCCGCCCTGGCTGCCGACCGGCAGGCGGGCCTTCCAGATTTCGTTGCCGTTGCCGCTGTCGTAGGCGCGCAGGTAGAAGTCCTGGGTGCCGGCGATGAACACCAGGCCGCCTTGGGTGGGCAGGGTGCCGCCCAGGGTCGGCAGGCCAATCTTGATCGGCAGGTGCATGCGGATGCCCAGGGGGCCTGTGTCCTCGACGGTGCCGACCGGCACTTGCCAGGCGATCTGTCGGGTCTTCATGTCGATGGCGGTGAGGGTGCCGAACGGCGGCGCCTGGCACGGAATACCGGCCACCGACAGGAAGCGGTTCTTGTTCACCGCGTACGGTGTGCCCTTGAGCGGCACCGCGCCCATGCCAGTGTTCAGTGCTTCGCCACCGCCTGCGGCGGCACCTTTGTTCTGCGACGGGATCATCTGGATCCACAGGCCCAGGCGCATGTCGTTGACGAAGATGAAACCATGCACCGGATCGGTGGAGAGGCTGCCCCAGTTCATGCCGCCCAGTGAGCCCGGAAAACTCAGCGACAAGTCGGTGCCGGGCGCGGTGTACAGGCCGTCGTAGCGCATCTTCTTGAAGTCGATGCGGCACAGCAACTGGTCGTACGGAGTGGCGCCCCACATGTCCGACTCGGTCAGGGTCTGCGCGCCGATCTGCGGCATGCCCACCGACTTCGGCTGGGTCGGCGAGTACGGCTCGTTGGGGATGTTGCCCGGCTTGACCGGTACTTCGTCGACCTGGGTCAGCGGCTTGCCGGTGGCGCGGTCGAGCACGTAGATCTGCCCGGCCTTGGTGCCGATCACCAGTGCGGGCACGGTGTTGCCGTCATCCTTGGTGAAGTCGATCAGGCTTGGCTGCATCGGCAGGTCGAAGTCCCAGAGGTCGTTGTGCACGGTTTGGTACACCCACTTTTCGTTGCCGGTGGTTGCGTCCAGGGCAAGCACCGAGGCGCCGTAGGTGTGGTCAAGCTTGTTGCGTTCGACGCCGTAGATGTCGGTGGACGAGGAGCCCATCGGCAGGAACAGGGTGTTCATCGCCGGGTCGTACGACATCGGCGCCCAGCTGTTGGGGGTGCTGCGCACGTAGGTCTGGTCGCCTTGCGGGGCGTCGCGGTCCTGCGGGTTGCCCGGGTCGAAGGCCCAGCGCTGGGCACCGGTGATCACATCGAAGCCACGGATCACGCCGCCGGGCATGTCGGTCTGCACATTGTCGGCGACGCGGCCGCCGACCACCACGGTGGTGCCGGCCATCAGCGGCGCCGAGGACAGCTGGTAGTAAGAGTCCGGCACGTTACCCAGGCCAGCCTTGAGGTCGACCTGGCCGTTGTCGCCGAAGCCTTCGCAGAACGCGCCGGTGTCGGCATCGACCGCGATCAGGCGGGCATCGATGGTGTTGGTCAGCAGGCGGCGCTGGCAGTTGGCGCCGGCTGGCACGCTGGCCGCGCTGACGGGTGTGCTGTCGGGTTGGGATGGCTGGGCGATCGGCGCGCTGGCGTCGAAATAGGCCATGCCACGGCAGCGCTGCCAGACCTTGGACTGGGCGTTGATGGCGTTCTTCCACAGTTCCTTGCCGGTGTCGGCGTCGAGGGCGATCAGGTTGTTGTGCGGGGTACAGATGAACACCTTGTCGCCTACTTGCAGCGGGGTGAGCTGGTCTTCGGCGCCGTTGCCGTCGCTGAGGGCGACGTCACCGGTGTGGTAGGTCCAGGCCACCTTGAGCTGGTCGACGTTGCCTCGGTTGATCTGGTCCAGCGCGGCGAAGCGGCTGCCGCCCTCGGTGTTGCCGTAGTGGGCCCAGTCTTTCTGTTGCTGGCCCGGCTCCACCGGGGTCAGGTCCGGGCCCTTGCCGGTGGGGGCGACGCTGGGATGGGCGACGAACATGTTGCCGGCGGCGATCACCAGCGCCACGCCCAGCAGGCCGGCGACGCCATAGGCGCCACGCGCAGGGCCTTGGACCAGTTGCGGATACACCAGCGCCACCGCCAGGCCGATGGCGGCGAACATGAACAACCTCGAGAACAGCGGCCAGAACACCAGCCCGACATCGGTCACGGCCCAGACGGCGGTGCCGGCGAGAAACACCGCGTACAGCCAGGCGCCGGCCGGCTTGCGACGGGCTATGAGGATACCGGCAATGGCCATGGCCAGGCCGCCGACCAGGAAGTACCAGGAACCGCCCAGGCCGGCCAGCTTGACGCCGCCGGCGGCCAGGAGCAGGCCGAGCAGGGCGATGACGACGCCCAGGCCGACCAGTATGAAGGTTGAGGCGCCGCAGGCGCGGGGTGAGTCTTTCATGCCAGGGATCTCGCAGGTGGAATGCGGTAAGTTTAAGCCCTTAGCAAGCTAATTAACAGGTTAGTACATTTTGCGGCGAGCAAAATTCTGCAGATTACACGCCCCCCTGTAGGAGCGGCCTCGTGCCGCGAAAGGGCCGCAAAGCGGCCCCGGCGATCTTTGCTCAGTACTGAACTCTTGGGGCCGCTGCGCAGCCCTTTCGCGGCACGAGGCCGCTCCTACAGGGGGGCGTAGCCATTCAGACCTGCAACCCCTCCATCAAACAGCGCAACGCCCCCTTCACCCGCTCCGCCGCCGCCTGCGGATCGTCCTGGGCGATCACCCACATGCCGCTGTCGCCCATCGCGCCGTTGATCAGGTGCGCCATGGCCACGGCGTCGAAGGCGCGCAGCCTGCCGGCCTGCTGCAACTCCACCAGCCCCTGGGCCATGGGCCCGATATAGCTGGCTTCCTCCAGCTCGCGCAGGCGCGGGCCGAGTACCCCGGGGGCGTCCTGCAGCAGGATGCGCCGCAGGGCCGGCTCGTGCAGCAGGTCGTAGTAGTACAGGCAGGTGTCGATATAGCCCTCCCACGGGTCGTCGTGGGTGGCGTAGCGGGCGTCGATCGCCTGGTTGATCTCCTCGAGCAGGTGCTCCACCACCGCGGTGAACAATCCGGCCTTGCCGCCGAAATGATGGTGCAGGGCCCCTCGGGTGAGGTCGGCTTCGGCACACAGTTCGTCCATCACCACGGCGGCAAAGCCCTTTTCGGCGAACTGACGGCGGGCGACGGCGATCAGCCGTTCGGTGGTGTCCGCGCTCATGGCGGCGCGGCTGCGGCGAGGGTTGGGCATGGGAGGCTCCGGGTAAAAAAGCAATGCCTGCAAATTAGCATACGTTGCGTATGTCAATAAATAGCATTAGCATACGCGGCGTATGTGAATTGGAGGTTACTACCGTGACTGCCCTCGTTTCACCCAAGAATGTTGCCTGGCTGGGCGAGCTGCCCGGCCTGTTGCGCCTGGCGCTGCCGCTGGTGCTGGGCCTGTCGGCGGCCGAGCTGATCAGCCTGACCGATACCGTGCTGTTGGCCTCGCTGGGCACTGTGGTGCTGGCTTGTGTCGCGCTGACCAGCAGCGCCGGGCTGATCTTCCATGCCGGGCTGTACGGCATGCTTGCTACCCTGAGCGTGCGCGTCGGCCATGCCTATGGCGCCGATGAACCCGGGGCCGTGGCGCGCACCCTGCGTGCCGGGCTGGGTTATGGCCTGCTGGTGGGTATCCTCGGCTGCCTGGCGATGCTGGCCTGCCTGCCATTGGTGCAATGGCTGGGCGTGCCACTGCCCGATGTGGCGCTGCTGACGCCGTACTGGCAGGCGATGGCGGTGTTCCTGATCCCGTACTGCCTGGCGGTGGTGTTCAAGGACGTGCTGGAAGCCATCGGCCGGCCCTGGGTGGGCGTGCTGTTGGTGATGAGCGCGGTGCTGTTCAACATTCCGCTGAGCTACGGCTTGATTCACGGCCATTTCGGTCTGCCGGCGCTGGGCCTGCTGGGCGCGGGCGTCGCCGGGGTGATCGCCGAATCGTTGGCTGTGCTGCTGGCCCTGGCTTACTGGCGCCTGGCGCCTTCGCTGGCGCGTTACCGGCAGGCGCCACAGGGGCCGCGACTAAGCTGGCGCACGCTGCTGGGCGAGGGCTGGCCGCTGGGCCTGGGGTATCTCGCCGAGGCCGGCGCGGTGGTGATCGCCGCCTGGATGCTCGGCTGGCTGGGCAATGCGGCCCTGGCGGCCAACCAGGTGGTGCAGTCGATCGGCGCGCTGCTGTACATGCTGCCGCTGGGCATGGCCGCGGCGGTGAGCATCCGCATCAGCCAGGCCCAGGGCCGCGGCGAGAGGGCGCGCATCCGCGCCATCGGCAGCGCCACCTTTGCCAGCGTTACCGCCTGGATGCTGGTGGCCACCGTGCTGCTTGCGTTGTTCGGCCGTTCCATCGCCGAGGCCATGAGCGATGACCCGCAGGTGATCGCCATCGCCGTGCCGATGTTCGTGGTGGTCGCGGCCATGCAGGTGGCCGACGGTCTGCAGTCCACCGCGCTGGGTGCCTTGCGTGGCCTGCAGGACTACCGCTGGCCGGTGGGGGTGACCCTGGTCAGCTACTGGTTGTTGGCGCTGCCGCTGAGCTACTGGTTGGCCTTCCACTCCTCGCTGGGCGCGGTGGGTGTCTGGGTCGGCTTCGCCTGTGGCCTGGCCGTGGCGGCGGTGCTGCTGCCGTGGCGGTTCTATCGCCTGCAGGCAACGCCCGCCACGGCGGTACTGGCTCAGCCCTGATAGAACACCGCCAGCCATACCGTCGCCACGCCGGGCTCGGTCCATTCCACCCGGTGGCGGCAACCGGGCGGGATGTCCAGGTGGTCGCCGGGGCGCAGCACGCGGGTGTGCGGCTCGTGCTCCAGGCGCAGCCCGGCGCTGCCGCTGAGCACGACCACCCATTCGCCCTCGGCCTGGTCGTACCAGAACCCCGGCGGGCTGGCCTGGCCGCTGGAGACGATACGCTCGATGCGCAGGCCCGGGCGCCGGAGCAGGTCGGTGAACTGCTCGTCGGCGTCGGGCGCGAGGGGGGGCAGGGCGGTGAACAGGTTGTCGGGCATGGGTGTCTCGCGTGGTTGATTCCAGTCGGTGATTGTAGGAAGGTTTCGGCCTTTGCCCCATGGAAGATTGACGATGGACAAGCTGCTGGCGCTCAAGGTGTTCATGGCCACCGCCGAGGCCGGCGGCTTTTCCGCCGCCGCGCGCAGGCTCGGGGTGGCGACTTCCTCGGTGACCCGCCAGGTTGACACCCTGGAACTCGAGCTGGGGGCCAGCCTGCTCAACCGCTCGACCCGCCAGGTCAGCCTGACCGAAGCCGGCGCCAGCTACTACCAGCGGGCCCGCGAGATTCTCGAGGCCTTGGCCGAGGCCGACGCCAGCGTCGCCGATCGGGGCGAGGAGCCGGTCGGCGTGTTGCGCCTGTGCCTGCCGGTGGAGTTCGGTCGCCGGGTCATCGCTCCGCACCTGGGCGCGTTCCTTGCCCGCCACCCGGCACTGGAGCTGGACATCGACCTGAGCGACCGCTTCGACGACCTGCTCGATGGCCGCTACGACCTGAGCATCCGCCTTGGCGAGCCGGCGCCCAGCGATGAACTGGTGTGTCGCCCGCTGGGGCGTTTCGAGCGCTGGCTGGTGGCCAGCCCGGCGTACCTGAGCCAGCAGCCGGTGCTGACCGAACCGCAGCAACTGGCCGCGTGCGCCTGCCTGCGCTTTCGCTACGGCCAGTCGGCGCGGCCGTGGCGGCTAAGCCTGGGCGAGCAGCGCCTGGAACTGGATGTCAGCGGCCCGTTGCGCAGCGCCAACGCCGACCTGTTGCGCGAGGCGGCCATTGCCGGCAGCGGCGTGGCGCTGCTGGCCGACTGGCTGGTGCGCGAGGATGTCGAGGCCGGGCGCCTGCAACGGTTGTTTGCCGACTGGACGGTGAGTCCGGGGGCGGCCAGCGCCAGCATCAACGCCCTGTACCTGCCCAACCACCGCGGCTCGCGCCGGGTCATGGCGTTCGTTGCCTTCTGCGAGGAACTGCTGGTCGGCTGAGGCGTTGCGCGCCACGCAAAGGCCCGTTGCGCGGGCGATGGATTCTCGCCGGGGCGGTTGTCCGTCACCCTTCGCGCACATCCTTTCGCAAGCCGAGGTACCCTCGTATGAATCCCTCCCTCGCCGTCGCCCAGGCATCGGCCCCGGGCCTGAGCCGCGCCCTGGTGACGCTGCTGGCGTTCTGCTGCGGCGCCATCGTCGCCAACATCTACTACGCCCAGCCCATCGTCGGCCTGATCGCGCCGGACCTGGGGCTGCCCGCCGAGCGGGCCAGCCTGATCGTGTCCCTGACCCAGATCGGCTACGCCCTGGGCCTGTTGTTCCTGGTGCCGCTGGCCGACCTGCTGGAGAACCGCCGGCTGATGATCGCCACGGCGGTGCTGGCCACCGGCAGCCTGTTGCTGGCCGGCACCAGCGGCCACGGGCAGGGTGAGATGTTCCTGCTGTACGCGTTGCTGATCGGCTTCAGCTCGGTGGCGGTGCAGATGCTGATACCACTGGCGGCGCACCTGGCGCCGGAGCGTGAGCGTGGCCGGGTGGTCGGCAACATCATGGGTGGGTTGCTGCTGGGTATCCTGCTGGCGCGGCCGCTGGCGAGCCTGGTGGCGGATCACTTCGGCTGGCGCGCGGTGTTTGTCGGCGCCGCCGGAGTGATGGTGGCGATCATCCTGCTGCTGGCGTTGACCTTGCCGCGCCGGGTGCCGGAGCACAAGGCCAGCTATGCCGGGCTGATGGCCTCGTTGCTGGTGCTGTTGCGTCGCCATCCGGCGTTGCGCCAGCGGGCGTTGTACCAGGCGCTGATGTTTGCCGCATTCAGCCTGTACTGGACGGCGGTGCCGCTGGCGCTGGCCAGCGAGCACGGCCTGTCGCAGAGCCAGATCGCGCTGTTCGCCCTGGTGGGGGCGGTGGGCGCGGTGGCGGCGCCGCTGGCCGGGCGCCTGGCCGATGCCGGGCATGCGCGACGTGCTTCGCTGCTGGCGATGGCCCTGGCGCCGCTGGCGTTGCTGCTGGGTCTGAGCGCGCCGGGCGCCAGCGTGATCGGCCTGGGGTTGAGCGGGGTGCTGCTGGATTTCGCCGTGCAGATGAACATGGTCATCGGCCAGCGTGAGGTGTACGCGCTGGATCCGGCCAGTCGCGGCCGGCTGAATGCCTTGTACATGACCAGTATCTTCCTCGGCGGGGCATTGGGCTCGGCGCTGGCCAGCGGGGTGTATGCGCAGTACGGTTGGAGCGGCGTGGCGTTGCTGGGCGCGGGATTGCCGGCGCTGGCGCTGATGGTGTTCCTGAGCGTTTCCCGGCGTTGATCTCCGGGGCTTCTATCGCCCCAGCGGCAGGGCCACGCCGATCAGCGCGAACAGGCTCCCGCAGCAGCGGTTGAACTTACGGCCGCCCTTGGCCAGCCACGGGCGGATGCGAAACGCCAGGCGTGCCAGCAGGTACTCCACCAGGCATTCGACACTGGCGAAGGTCGCCGCCATCACCACGAACTGCACCAGCAAACCGCGCTGCGGATCGATGAACTGGGGCAGGAACGCGCCATAGAACAGCAGCACCTTGGGGTTGGCCAGTGCCGCCAGGCAGCCCTGGCGGAACAGCCCGGCATTGCTCAGCGCCACGCCGCCGCGAGGTTGCTCCAGGTGCAGCGCCGGGCTGCGCCACAGCTGGATCCCCAGCCAGAGCAGGTAGGCCCCCCCGACCCATTTGAGCACCGTCAGCACCGAGGCCGAGGCCTGCAGCAGTGCGCTCAGGCCGAACATGGTCAGGGCGATCAGGAGACTGAAGCCCAGCACCCCACCGAGGATAGTGAACAGCGTACGGCGGGCGCCATATAGCGCGCCATGGGTCAGGGCCAGCAAGCTGTTCGGACCTGGGGTCAGCGACAGGCCGATGCTGGCGAGCAGGTAGATGAGCCAGGTGTCGAGTGCCATGGGGGAGCCTTGTGGGTGTGCAGGGCGCCAGTGTAGGGCAGGGCAGTGGAAATACAGGGTAGTATCTGGTCATTGAACGGTTATATCTGGACATTCCTGAATGACACCTGACCTGCGACTGCTGATCCTGCCGTTACCGGAGTTCGCCCTGCTGCCGTTCGGCGCGTTCCTCGACAAGCTGCGCTTTTCCGCCGACGACGAGGACTACAGCCGCCAGCGCTATTGCCGCTGGACCGTGCTCGGGCTGGACCGGGAGCCAGTGGTTTCCAGCAGCGCAGTGATGGTCCAGGTCGAGGCAACCCCTGCGGACATCCGCTGGGGCGACTACGACCACCTGGTGCTGTTCGGCGGGCGCAACGCCAGTGCCACGGCGGCCTTGGCGCCGCGTTACCAGGCCCTGCTCAAGCAGGCGAGCAAGGCCGGGGTGAAGCTGGTGTGCGTCGACAACGCAGCCTTCCTGCTGGCCGCCTGTGGCCTGCTGGACGGTCATCAGGTGGTCGTGCACTGGCGCCATGAGGCGGAGTTTCGCCTGGCCTTTCCCCGCGTGCGCCTGCTGACCGGGCAGCTGTTCTGCTTCGATGGTGAGCGGATCACCTGCGCCGGCGGCACGGCGGCCATCGACCTGGCGGTGGAGCTGATCGCCCGCGCCAGTGGCCGCGCCCGGGCGCTCAAGGGCCTGGCCGACATGCTGGTGGACGAGAGCCGGGATAGCCTTCACGCCCTGCGTTCGCTGGACGCTGGTGTCGGGCAGGGACGCCAGGTGCAGCGTGCCACGGCGCTGATGCGCCATCACCTGGCGGCGCAGTTGCCGGTGGAGGCGCTGGCGGCCGAGCTGGGCATCAGCCGGCGCCAGCTCGACCGCCAGTTCCAGGCGTGTCATGGCATGAGCGCCAAGGCCTGGTGGCAGGAGCTGCGCCTGCAGCAGGCGCGCTGGCGTTTGCTCAATTCCAGCCACAGCCTGGCGCAGATCGCCGATGAAGTGGGGATGGGCGATGCCAGCTACCTGGGCAAGTGGGTTCGGCGGCGCTTCGGCTGCACGGCGCAGGCGTTGCGCAGGTCGTGAAACCGTGAGGTTGCGGGTTTCTGCGAGGCAAAAAAAGCCCGCCATCAAGGCGGGCACAAGGGGCGTAGGGAGCAAAGCACAACTAATTCGGGGTCAGGCAGCGAACACCTGGCCGAGCAGGCGGTCGGCCAGGGTTTCGGCCGAGCGGCGGCTGGTCAACGGGCCGCTGATGGTTTCACCATTGCGCAGCAGGTACCAGCAGGCCAGCAGGCCTTGTTGGCGCAGGTTGCTGGGTACCGCGCTGCCGACTACGGACATGATCTGGATCGGGGCCATGATGGATCTCCTCTCGAACATGGCCCCACCTTACGCAGATGGCTTCAGGGTTTGAAATCAATGTCCTCGATAGTGGTCATTGCTTTTATCAACTATGGCGCTTACCAGCGCGGCGGACCGTAGTACACCGGTGGCGGGCCGTAGTAGCGCCGGTACACCGGTGGCGGCGGGGCGGGCACATAGCGCTCGACCACGTAGGGCTGGTAGTAGACCGGCGGCGGTGGCGCCTGCACATAGACCGGGGGTGGCGGGTAGTAGGCCGGCTGGCGCTCGACGTAGACGGTACGGTCGTGGCCGCCCGATACCGCCGCCCCGACCACCGCACCCACCACCGCCGCGCCGATCACTGGCCCCGGGCCATACCAGCCGCCACCATGGGCCGATGCCTGCCCGCTGATGGCCAACGCGCCGACCAGCAGGGCGATTCCGGGAATCAAACGCTTCATGGCGACACCTCGCAAGACAGCCCCACGCACGGGGCCTGATAACTATGACCGCGGCTACGGTAAAGTGCGCGCCGGCAAAGGGTAAAGGTTGTGTAAGGGGCGACCGGCGGCAGGGTCTGGTACGCTGGCACAATCGATTCAGCCATGACAGAGGAACCGCGATGAGCCATTCACCGAGCAGGGACACGGTGCTGTGCATCTCCCTGGCCGGGCGCCCCGGGACGTTCGGCGTGCGCTTTCACAACCATCTCTACCGCCAGCTGGGGCTGGATTACTACTACAAGGCCATGACCACACAGGACCTGCCTGGCGCCGTAGCCGGTATTCGCGCACTGGGGATCCGTGGTTGCGGCGTGTCGATGCCGTACAAGGAGGCCTGTCTGGCGCTGGTGGACGAGGTCGATCCGTCCGCCGCGGCCATCGCCTCGGTGAACACCCTGGTCAACACCAATGGTCATCTCAAGGCCTACAACACCGACTACCTGGCGGTGCGCCAGCTGCTGGCCCGGCACCAGGTCGATCCAGCGACCGCGTTCGCCCTGCGCGGCAGCGGCGGCATGGCCAAGGCGGTGGCCAGTGCCCTGCGTGACGCAGGATTTCGTGAGGGCACTATCGTCGCTCGCAACGAGCAAGCCGGGCGACAGTTGGCGGATGTCTGCGGGTACCGCTGGCTGCCGGACCTGGGCGATCGGTGTCCGCCCATGCTGGTCAATGTCACGCCGATCGGCATGGCCGGAGGGCCGGAGGCTGAGCAGTTGGCATTCAGTGAAGCCGCCATCGCGGCGGCGCAGCAAGTGTTCGACGTGGTGGCCATGCCCGCGCGGACACCACTGATCCGCGCCGCCGAGGCGCTGGGCAAACCGGTGATCACCGGGCTCGATGTCATCGCGTTGCAGGCGCTGGAGCAGTTCGTGCTGTACACCGGGGTGCGGCCGACGGCCGAGCAGGTAGACGCGGCAGTGGCGTTTGCCCGGGATATCTGACCGCATCGTGGCGACCTGCAGGAGATCGCCAAGTCTTTCGGGCTTTACTGTCGCGCAGGGCGCAAAGCTGCAAGCATCATCAGCGTGGGAGCGGGCTTGCCCCGCGATGTGATATGGCACCGGCCTTGCCGGTGATCGCGGGGCAAGCCCGCTCCCACGCTGTCCCGGTGAAATCAAAAAGTTTCGATTTTTTCTGGGAGTGCGAGAACGCCTCCGTTCAGAACACCCGCCGGTCAGCCTCGTCCAGCTGCTGGTCAACCAGCGCCCGGCCATGGGCCAGGGATACATGCTGGGCATTGTCCAGGTCGGCGAAGAACTTCATCGGCATCGAGATCCGCCGGCTGCTGTGGCCCGCGGGATCGGTGATCACGCAGCCGGCCGCATAGGGCAGGGGCGAGTCGGGGTGGGGCATCACGCTGGCGGTGATGGTGTGGTCGCGGTATTCACAGTGAAGGGTTTGCATCGTCCTTACCTCGCTGTGGCTGGGAACAGGCGTTCCTTCTTGATACCACAGCGAGGGGCCGGGAGTTCCCGGCCCGACGAGCGCGACCGACGATCAGGCCTTGAGTTCGGTCGGCTGGATGATCTCGACCCAGTAGCCGTCCGGGTCCTTGACGAAGGCCAGGTGCTTCATGCGGCCATCGCTCAGGCGCTTCTGGAACGGCACGCCCAGGGCTTCGAAGCGGGTGCAGGCGGTGACCACGTCCGGTACCGAGATGCAGATGTGACCGAAGCCGCGCGGGTCTGTGTTGCCATTGTGGTAGGCGAACTCAGTGTCGTTCTCGGTGCCGTGGTTGTGGGTCAGCTCGAGCACGCCGGGGATCGACTTCATCCACTGGTGGCGCTCGGCGTCGTCCACCGGGATGGCCTTCTGGTCGACCAAGGCCAGGAAGTACAGGCTGAAGGCCGCTTCCGGGAAGTCGCGCTTGTCCACCAGGCTGAAGCCCAGCACGCGGGTGTAGAAATCCAGGGACTTTTCGATGTCCTTTACCCGCAGCATGGTGTGGTTGAACACGAAGTTGGCGGTGGCGGTGTCCGGCTGGGCGGTGACGCCGGGCAGGGTTTGCAGATCGTGCAGGCTCATGGGTACTCCTGAATCAGGGCCTAAAACAGGCGGACCATGATACGGGAGTCCCTCGCCAGCGCAAATGAAAGCGCCCCGCACGAGTGCGGGGCGCCGGAATTAGAGGCCCGCATGTGCGGGCGCGTGATGGGGTCGCTAGTCCTTTAGCTGGTTCGATAGTGGGCCTGCGCATGTGAAAAAAGTGTGAAGCAGGTGTCGAGGTTTCATCAGCGCACCCAACTTTCCACCGTCTGCGCTCCGTACTGTTCCTTCCAGGCTTTCAGCCCCCGGTGGTTGCCGCCCTTGGTTTCGATCCGCTCGCCGGTATGCGGGTTCTGGTAGACCTTCACCACTCGGGGGCGACGCTGCTGCTTGATCGGCGCCGGGGCGCGGCTCACGGCCTTCGGATCGAGGATGGCGATGATGTCGCGCAGGTTCTTGTCATAGCTTTTCATCAGGCCGACTAGTTTCTGCTCGAATTCGATTTCGCGTTTAAGGCCGGCATCCTTTTTCAGCGCTTCCAGTTGTGCCATCTGTTCCTTGAGCGCTTTTTCGGCAGCACGAAACTCTGCAAGTCTGGACACTGTCATCACTCCTGTAAGTCTGTCGTGGCGGGACGTGACGAACATGAAACCAGACTGAACGCCGGCCACGTGGATGGGTAAAGCTGTTCGCTAAGCGAGAGTGTAGTAGTCGCTTGCGAGTGGGTAAACAGCAAACTTTCAATCAATTAGTGGGGAACTTTGCCGGTTTTTCACGCGTTATTCGAACCGACCCGGCCAGAGGCTTTAGACCATGGTCCCATGGCTCATGCTAGAGCCCTTGGCGCAAAATTATGGATGATGGTCGAAATGTATTCGTTCATCGCGTAGTGCCGGTGCAGATGACTGCCCGGATGGTTTTTCGCCTTTCTTTTGGATGTTCCCTCGCATGTTTGCCCCTTTTCCCATCGCCCCTGGGCGCCGAGTTGCCGGCCTGTTCTTCCTGTGTGCCGGTGTCAACGCCCAGGCCGCCGGTTTTCTTGAAGACAGCAGTGCCAAGGTCGAAGCACGCAATGTCTATTTCAACCGGGACTTTCGTGACGGCCACAGCAGTTCCAAACAGGGCGCGTCGAAACGCGAAGAGTGGGCGCAGGGCTTTATTCTCAATGTCCAGTCCGGTTATACCCAGGGGCCGGTCGGCTTTGGTGTGGATGCCTTGGGCATGGTCGGTTTCAAACTCGACTCCAGCCCCGCCGACAGCAATAGCGGTCTGTTGCCGTCTTCCGGCCACGACCCGCGCCACTCCGCCGACCAGTACGCCAAGATGGGCGTCGCCGGCAAGGTGAAAGTGTCCAACACCGTGCTCAAGTACGGGTCGATGATGCCGGATGTGCCGCTGCTCAAGTACAACGACGGCCGCCTGCTGCCGACCATGTTCCACGGTGCCTGGCTGACCTCCGAGGAAGTGCGCGACCTCAAGTTCACCCTGGCGCGCCTGAACCAGTACACCGCGCGGGATTCCACCGACCGCCAGGACATCCGCGTGCATTGCAAGAACAAGCGCTACGCCTGCGACATCGAGGCCGACCACTTCGACCTGGCCGGTGTCGACTACCGCTTCAACGAGCGGGTCAGTGCCCAGTACCAGGTCTCCAAGCTCGAGAACATCTATCGCCAGCACTTCCTCGGCCTGGTCGCCAGCCAGCCCCTGGAGGTCGGCACGCTGTCGGCCGACCTGCGGCTGATCAAGAGCGACGATATCGGCAACGCCCGCGCCGGGCACATCGACCACCGCGCCTTCAGCGGCATGCTCGGCTACAGCCTCGGGGGCCACAAGCTCAGCGCCGGCTGGCAGCGCATGTACGGCGACAGCGCCATGCCGTACCTCGATGGCAGCAACCCGTACCTGGTCAACTACGCCCAGGTCAACGACTTCGCCGCCGCCCAGGAGCGCTCCTGGCAGGTGCGCTACGACTATGACTTCAAGGCCCTGGGCGTGCCCGGCCTGACCTTCTTCACCCGCTACATCAACGGCGACAACGTCAAGGTCCCGGGCAGCAATGCCGAGGGCAAGGAATGGGAACGCGACAGCGAGCTGAAGTACCAGGTGCAGTCCGGCACCTTCAAGGACGTCAGCGTGCGCCTGCGCAACTCCACCTACCGCAGCAACTACGAGAAGTGGGCGCGTGACATGGACGAGACCCGGGTCATCGTCAGCTACAACTTCTCGATCTTCTGAGCCGCTTTGCGAAAGGGCCGGTGGTCGGTCGACAATGACCACTGGCAACCAGGCAGGGCAGGCGATGAAACAGCTTCTACTGATCGGCATCGGGCCGGGCGATCCACGTCAGGTCACCTATGAGGCGGTGGAGGCCCTGCGCCGCGCCACGGTGTTCTTTGTCCTCGACAAGGGCAGCGACAAGGATGAACTGGTGCGCCTGCGCCGGGCCATCCTCGAGCGCTATCGGCCCGAGGGCGGCTACCGCCTGGTGCAGGTCGCGGACCCGCGCCGGGATGGCCAGGCGCCGGATTATGTCGGCGCGGTGCAGGACTGGCACGTCCAGCGCGCCGCGTTGTACGTCCGCCTGATCGAGGACGAACTGGGGGCCGACGACGTCGGCGCCTTCCTGCTCTGGGGCGAGCCCGGGCTGTACGACAGCACTTTGCGCATTCTCGACCTGGTACGCGAACGAGGCGTGGCGCTGGCCTTGCAGGTGATCCCCGGCATCAGCAGCATCCAGGCCCTGTCCGCCCGCCACCAGATTCCCCTCAACCGCATCGGCGAGCCGCTGACCGTGCTGCCGGGCCGACGCCTGGGCGAACAGGCGCGGATCGACAATGTGCTGGTGATGCTCGACGGCCAGTGCGCCTTTGCCGCCCTGGACGACCCGCAACTGGTGATCTATTGGGGGGCCTACCTGGGCACGCCGGACGAGCTGCTGGTCAGCGGGCCGTTGTTGGCGGTGAAGGCGCGTATCGTGCAGCTGCGCGAGGAGGTGCGGCGGCGCAAGGGGTGGATCATGGATACCTATTTGTTGCGCAGGGAGGGGTAGTGGTGCCCATGCTGTAATTTCGTCGGGCCAACAAGGCAGACCAGGCATTGGTACAGGATTGATTGGCCCGAAACAGATGTAGGAGCGGCCTTGTGCCGCGATGCGCCGCGCGGGCGGCGCTCGATCTCAAGAGCGCTGCCGATCCATCGCCAACCCCATCAAGGCCGCTGCGGCACCACCGAGCTGCCAAAACTGTTACCCATGCGTGTCGAAGTCGCCGCCGGCGTCGCCAGCCCCATCTGGTTCGGCGCCCTGCGCTGCATCTGCCGCGCCGGATCCAGCTGTTCGCGCAGCCCCTTGGCCGCGCGCGGATCACTGCCTTGCAACTGCTGGGTCAGGCAGTCATAGGCCAGCGCACGCGACTGCCCGACCTGCACGTCGATGCAACCCTGGCCGTCCTTGGGCGGTTCGGCGAACGCCGGCAGGCCGCAGGCCAGCAGCAGGGGCAGGGCGGTCAGGGGCAGGCGGGCCATGGCGAGTCTCCGGGCAGTCGTTCTTCGCCGCAGTCTAGCGCCTGCAGGTCGCAATCGGGGTGAAGCTTTGGTTGCCGCAGGCTGTCACCACAGCGTCATACACAGGCCCCAGGATGACGTTTCCCCGGCGACGGCGGCCAGCAAGGAGGCCCGGACAGCTGTGCGTGCATTGCTTGTGGTCGGCGCGCTGATGCTGGCCTGGTTGGTGACGGCCCCCGGGCTGCGTGGCCAGCCATTGCTGACGCTGGATATCCCGGCCCAGGCGCTGGACCGGGCGCTGGACAGCTTCGGTCGGCAGAGCGGCCTGGCGGTGCTGGTCGACCAGGCGTTGCTCGCCGGCCAGCGCTCCAGCCAGGTCCTGGGTCGTTACCCTGCACGTGAAGGCCTGCAGCGACTGTTGCAGGGCACCGGCTTGCAGGCGCACTACAGTGGCGGCGGCTTCACCCTGCAACCGCTGCGCCTGCGCGCAGCGGCCGAGCGTGGGCGCAACGGCGGCCCGTCATCGGGCAGTTATGCGCTGGCGTTGCAACACGCGGTCGAGCGCGCGCTGTGCGCTTCGCCATTGACCCGCCCAGGCGCTTACCGGGCGGCCTTGCAGGTATGGATCGACGCCGGTGGTCAGCTGGTGCAGAGCCGCCTGTTGGCCTCGACCGGCGATTTCGCCCGCGACGCCGCGCTGGTCGAGCGCCTGCGCACGGTGCGTCTGGAACAGGCGCCGCCGACATCCCTGGCGCAGCCGCTGACCCTGCTGCTGCGTCCGGAACCTATGGATTGCCCACTTTCGCAAGGAGCTGCGGCGGCATGAACAAACCTCGGGACAGTGCGCTGGTCAAGCTGTTTCTGACCTCCTACGACGCCTTCAGGGTACGCCTGAGGCGTCGGCTCGGTTCTGACGACCTGGCCAATGACGTGCTGCAGGAAACCTACCTACGGGTCGACCGCATGGACGCGACGCACGACCTGCAGCGCCCCGGCGCCTACCTGTACCGCATGGCCCTGAACGTCGCCGCCGACCGCCGCGAGGCCGACGCCCGGCTGCTCACTGGCGCCGAGGTCGAGGCGCTGCTGCAGGTGGCCGAAGACCAGGACCCGGCGCGCATCGTCGGCGGCCAGCGCGAGATCCAGAACCTGTTGGGTGCCCTCTACGAGCTGCCGGCCCGGCGTCGGCGGATCTTTATTGCCGCCCGCCTGGAGGAGGCCTCGCACCTGGAAATCTCCCAGCGCTTCGGCATCTCCACGCGCACGGTGGAGAAGGAACTCAAGGCGGCGCTGGGGCATTGCGCGATGCGCCTGGACCGAAAAGTGTTTCAGCGGTTCGGTCCCGGCGCGGGAAAACCGTCTTGAACGATAGTCGACCTCTTCATGTGAGCCCCATGTCCCAGATTCCGCCCGATTCCGACTTGCAGCGCCAGGCCCAGGACTGGCTGCTACGGCTGACGTCCGGCCAGGCCACCCAGGCCGATGCCCGGGCCCTGCGCCAGTGGTGCGCGCGCAGCCCGGCGCATGCCGAGGCGTTTGCCCAGGCACGCCAGCTCTGGCACCTGCTCGGGCCCGCGGCACGACAGGCCGGGCAGGGCGCGCCGCTGCTCGGTCGCCGGGCGTTGCTGGGCGGCGCGCTGGCGGCATCGGTGGCGCTGCTGGCCTGGCGTGGCGGACTGCTCGAAGAGGCCATGGCGCCGGCACCGGCGTTTGCCACCGATATCGGCGAGCAGCAACGGGTAGCGCTGGCGCCCGGGATCGAGCTTGAGCTGAACGTGCGCACCCGGGTCAGCCGCGAGCCCGAGGGGATCGCCCTGCTGGCCGGCGAGATCGAGGTGCAGGCCGGCCAGCCCTTGCAGGTGCGAGCGCAGGATGGGGTGATCAGCACCGAGCAGGCCCGGTTCAACGTGCGCGAGGACGATGAGGGGGTCTGCGTCACCTGCCTGGGCGGTGAGTTGCGCGTGGCCGTCCAGGGCCGGGTCGAGGTGCTCCCGGCGGGGCGCCAACTGCGCTATGGCGCGCAAGGCATCGGGATGCCGGAGTCGTTCGACCCGGGCCAGGTGATGGCCTGGCGTGAGCGCATGCTGGTGTTCCGCGACGCGCCGTTGGCCCGGGTGATCGACGAGATCAACCGCTACCGCCCCGGCCGGTTGGTGCTGCTCAACCCCACGCTGGGGCGCCGGCGGGTGCAGGCGCGGTTCAGTTTCGACCAGTTGCGCCAGGCCGCCGAACTGATCCGTGTCGCCTATGGCGCACGCTGCCTGGAGCTGCCGGGCGGCGTGGTGCTGGTCAGTTGAACGGGCCCAGCACCTGGCGGTAACGCTCCTCGCCCTGGGGGCCACGGCGGTTCAGGCGTACTTCGAGACCGGCTGGGTTGTCGTCGGCTTCGCTGGCCGGTGAGCGCCAGCCGCCCTTGGCCTGCCAGCTGCGCAGCTCGAAGGCACTGACGTTGTCCAGCACGGCCACCGCAGCCTTGGGCGCGGGCAGCGGAAAGCGCTCGCGCAGCGGCGCGGCGGTGCGGTACAGGGTGCCGCCACGCACGTACCAACGCACCCGTTGCAGGCCGCTGCCGGCGACGGCGCCGGAGCGCACCAGCTCAAGGCGATCGGCACGCGCGCGCACTGCAGGCAGCAATGGCTTGCCCGGCGGTTCGCGGCCGGGCAGGGGTGGTTCGACCAGTTCGACGGTGGCGCGCAGGGCCAGGTCGCGTTCCAGCTGCTGGAACACCCGCAGGATCGCCTGTTGGTCCTCGCTGGCCTCACGCACATGCCGGCCGGCGCGGCTGACGCTGTCCAGCCCGCGCCAGGCGATCAGGCTGACCACCGCCATCAGCAGGATGGCGATCATCACTTCGATCAGGGTGAAGCCTGTTTGCCGATTCATGGCTGGCTCACCCGCACCTGGCCGGCGGCGTTGCGCGCCAGTTCCACCCGCAGCGCGCCGCTGCGCAGGCGCAGGGTCAGCGGCGCGCTGATCCATTCGCCATCGAGCCACACCGCGCCTCGGGGTTCGCGCTGAACCTTGACCGCCTCGGCCTGCCAGCGGCGCGGCTTGAGCGGGCCCTCGGCGAGTAGCTGGCCATCGGCGCGCACGAATCGGTAACCGTCGCGATCGTTTTGCCAGCGCAGCGGCTGGCCGTCGGCCTGGGCCTCGCTCTGCGCCAATTCCAGCAGGCGCGCCAGGCGTTCGGCGTCGGCACGCAGGTGCTTGCCTGGGTCGGGGCGGATGTTCAGGCTGATAGCGGCGCTGGCGATACCGACGATCACCAGCACCACCATCAGTTCGATCAGGGTGAAACCACGTTGTCCGTTCACGGGGTGCTCCTTGTCCTGCCCGACAGCTTGCCCGCGCAAGATGATCGCCGTGTGAAACAAAACCGTGAGATTAGGTCGGTATGCTCGGACGCAGGCACACAAGGAGCGCGTGACCATGCGTATTGCCCGTCTCAACCTGTCCCTCGGCCCGTTGTTGCAGGGGCTGGGGTTGCTGGCCCTGATCGCCGGCCTGGTGACCTGGACCAGCCTGTTGCTGCAGCCCTCGCTGGACGTGGTATCGCAGCAGCCCGCCGAAGCCCTGGCGCCCAGCGAAGCGCCGGCCGGGCGTTGGTTCGCCGACCTGCCGTTGCAGGTGCAGATCCAGGTCAGCGGGGTGATGGCCGGCAGCCAGGGCGCGGTGGCCATCGTCAGCATCGACGGTGGCCCGGCGCGTGCCGTGCGCAGCGGCGAGGAACTGGCCCGTGGCGTGCACCTGGTGGCCATCGAAGGCCGCGGCCTGGTGATCGAGCGCGGCGGCCAGCGCAGCCGCGTCGAGGTACCGGTATTGGCGCAGGCGTCGTTCTGGGGCGAGGCGCCTCGCAATTAATAGAACTGGTGGTTTGTCGGAAGATTTGCAGCGCCTATGAGATCGAGCGCCGCCCGCGCGGCGCATCGCGGGTCAAGTCGCATCGGCGCACCGCCGCTCCCACATTTGTTGCAACGTGCCGAACCTGTTACGCCATGGTTGCCCGCCTTGGTGCATGTCTTCAGTCATGTGGAGCGGCGGTAGCGACCACGCTGAAACCGCGTCGTACCAACAGGGCGGACCAGGTAATGGCACAGGAAAAATTGGCCCGAAACAGATGTGGGAGCGGCCTTGTGCCGCGATGCGCCGCGCGGGCGGCGCTCGATCTCAAGGACGATGCAAGCCTGAAGGCATGCACCCGGAGGCCATACAACCAGCTCAGAAATGTGTATCCACTCAATTTCACCTAACTGTACCGGTCATTCCATTCAACCCTCCGCTACTGTGGCCTTTCGATAATCAGAAAAGCCGGAAACCGCCGCCATGCTTGCCTCGCTCGATCTGCTCAGTGCGTTCGTCCTGTTCGCCTTCGTTTCTTCCATCACCCCCGGTCCGAACAACACCATGCTGCTGGCCTCGGGGGTCAACTTCGGCGTGCGTCGCAGCATTCCCCACGCCCTGGGCATCAGTGTCGGCTTCATGGTGATGGTGCTGGCGGTGGGCCTCGGGCTGGGCGAGGTGTTCAAGGCCTGGCCACCGCTGTACAGCATCCTGCGCTACGCGGGCGCGGCGTACCTGCTGTACCTGGCCTGGAAGATCGCCACCTCCGGACCGATGTCTGGCGATACCGTCGGCAGTCGCAAGCCGCTCGGGTTCTGGGGCGCCGCGGCATTCCAGTGGGTCAACCCGAAGGCCTGGGTAATGGCGATCGGGGCGATCACCACCTATACGCCGGCCCAGGGCTACGTGTTCAACGTGATTGTCATCGCCACCGTTTTTGCCCTGGTGAACCTGCCCAGCGTCGGTATCTGGGTGATGTTCGGCAGCGCCTTGCGCAACTTGCTGCGCAACCCGCGCGCGGTGGTGCTGTTCAATGTCCTGATGGCCGTGCTGCTGGTGATTTCACTGTATCCGCTGCTGTTTGTAGAATCGGCGTTTTCCTAGAGCCGATGAGTGCCGTCGATGGAGTTGATTCCCTGGTCCCATGAATGCGCGGAAGGCTTTACCCTGCGCGGATGGCGAACCCCCGCCAGTGGCAGGCCGCTGCTGCACTTTCTGCATGGCAACGGCTTCTGCAGCCTGGTCTACCAACCGATGCTCATGCGCCTGGGCGAACACTTCGACCTGTGGCTGAGCGATGTGCAAGGCCATGGCGACAGTGACCACGGCGGCGCCTTTTGCGGTTGGAACCGCAGCGCGGCGCTGGCGGTGGAGGCGTTCGAGGCCGGGCGTGGCGAGTATGGCGATGTCCCGCGTTACGCCTTGGGCCACAGTTTCGGCGGCGTGCTCACCGGCCTGATCCTGGCCAGCGAGCCGCAGTTGTTCCAACGCGCCGTGCTGCTCGACCCGGTACTGTTCAGCCGGCGCATGATCGGGGTAATGGGCGCCGCCGCCATGGTCGGCCTGCACCGTCGCCACGCCCTGGCGCGCAAGGCCGCCACCCGCCGCAGTCACTGGCCTGATCGCGAGGCGGCGCAGGCCTCGCTGCAAGGGCGGGGGATCTTCAAGGGCTGGACCGACGCCGCCTTGCAGGCCTATGTGGAGCACGCCATCGGCGATTGCGGCGAAGGCGTGGTACTCAAGTGCCGGCCCAGCCGTGAGGTGGAGATCTTCAGTTCGTTCCCCGAGCGTATGTGGCAGCAGCTGGGCCGTATCCAGACGCCGACGCGGATCCTGTACGGCGAGCAGACCTATCCGTTCGTGCCGCACTCGGTACAGCGCCTGGCGGGGCTCAACGCCCAGGTGAGTGCGCGGCAGGTGGCGGGTGGGCACTGCTTCATGCAGGAAGATCCGCAGGTGGCCGCGGAGCAGGTGCTGGCGTTCCTACAGGATTGAAAGTCTCCCACAGCGGACGCAACCCCCTGTAGGAGCGGCCTTGTGCCGCGAAAGGGCCGCATAGCGGCCCCCGGATTTCAGCGTAAGCGCAAAGATCGCCGGGGCTGCTTTGCAGCCCTTTCGCGGCACAAGGCCGCTCCTACAGGTTCTCTACTCACTGATTTGCTGTCCATTTCGCGACGATTGCTTGCCGATTCGCGAGCGAACGACAATCTCAGATTCCGTACCCTGGCGCTCCCCCCATCGGATGGAGCCCAGCATGAACCAGGCGGTCAGCCCAGATCCCCAGCACACCTTCGAGCAAACCCGCGCCCGGCGCCGCCAGCGCCTGCTGCGCTTCGGCCTGGCCGGGGGACTGGGGCTGCTGGCGGCGGCCTATGGCGGCTACTGGTGGCTGGATGGTCGTTTCCTGGAGCAAACCGACGACGCCTACGTGCGCGCTGACTGGGCACCGATCAGTGCCCGGGTCAGTGGCTACGTGGCCGAGGTGGCGGTGGCGGACAACGCCACGGTCAAGGCCGGCGACCTGCTGGTGCGCCTGGACGAACGCGACTTTCGCGACCGCCTGCGCAAGGCCGAGGCGCAACTGGCGGTGAGCGAGGCGGCGCTGCAGGTGCAACGCATGCGTCTGCGCGCCTTCGCCGCCGAGCAGGACGAGCAGGCCCACGCCATCGCCCGCGCCGACGCCGAACGCGGTGGCAGCCGCGGCGAGGCGCAGCGGGCCGAGGCCGACTGGCAGCGCTACCAGCACCTGGCACAATGGCAGGCGGCCAGCGTGCAGCGCATGGAGCAGGCCCGCGCCACCCGTATCCAGGCCCAGGCCATGCAGCGCGCCGCCGACGCCGAACTGGCCCGCCAGCATGCGCGCAAGGCGATGCTGGAGCAGCAGGGCAAGCAACTGGAAGCCGAGCTGCTGCAGCGCCAGGCTGACCTCGACCAGGCCCGCGCCGAGGCCGACCTGGCCCGCAGCGCCCTGGCCGACACCGAGATCCGCGCGCCGTTCGACGGCGTGATCGGCCAGCGCAAGGTGCGCCAGCAGCAGTACGTCACCCCCGGCCTGCCGCTGCTGGCGCTGGTACCGGTGGCGCAGGCGTACGTGGTGGCCAACTTCAAGGAAACCCAGCTGGCGCAGATGCGCCCCGGCCAGCCGGTGACCCTTGAGGTCGACACCTTCGGCCAGCACTGGCGCGGCACGGTAGACAGCGTCTCCCCAGGCTCCGGCGCGGTGTTCGCGCTGCTGCCGCCGGACAACGCCACTGGCAACTTCACCAAGATCGTCCAGCGCTTTCCGGTACGCATCCACCTCGACCCGGAGGGCGACGACAGCCCACGGCTGCTGCCCGGCATGTCGGTGATCGCCACCGTCGACACCCGGCAGGCCCGCCATGAGCGCTGAGGACAAAGTCTCGCTGCGCGCCTGGGTGGCGGTGATCGGCGGCCTGTTCGGCTGCTTCATGGCCGGCATGAACGTGCATGTCACCAGCGCCGCCCTGCCCGAGATCGAGGGCGCGCTGGGGGCCAGCTTCGAGGAGGGCTCGTGGATCTCCACCGCCTACCTGGTGGCCGAGATCAGCATGATCCCGCTGACGGCCTGGCTGGTGCAGGTGTTCTCCCTGCGCCGGGTGATGCTGGTGGGCTCGGCGGTGTTCCTGGTCAGCTCGGTGAGCTGCGCCATGGCCGGCAGCCTGGAGGCGATGATCAGTCTGCGGGTGATCCAGGGCGCCTCCGGCGCGGTGCTGATCCCGCTGTCGATGCAGCTGATCATCACCGAGCTGCCGGCCAGCCGCCTGGCGCTGGGCATGGCATTGTTCAGCCTGTCCAACAGCGTGGCCCAGGCCGCCGGGCCGTCGATCGGCGGCTGGCTCACCGACATGTACTCCTGGCGCTGGATCTTCCTGCTGCAGCTGCCGCCGGGCGTGGCCCTGCTGGCGGCGGTGGCCTGGTCGATCAAGGGCCAGGCCGGTGATCGCAGTGCCCTGCGCCAGGCTGACTGGCTGGGCATCGTCGCCATGGCGCTGGGGCTGGGGGCGTTGCAGGTGGTGCTGGAGGAGGGCGGGCGCAAGGACTGGTTCGAGTCGCGCTTCATCGTCGGTTTCAGCCTCGTCGCGGTGATCGCCCTGGCGCTGTTCATCCAGCGCCAGCTGTGGGGCACGCGGCCGTTCATCAACCTGCGGCTGCTGGGCAGCTACAACTTCGGCGTGTCGAGCCTGGCCATGGCGGTGTTCGGCGCGGCCACTTTCGGCCTGGTGTTCCTGGTTCCCAACTACCTGTCGCTGGTGCAGGGCTACAGCGCCAGCGAGATCGGCAAGAGCCTGATCGCCTACGGCCTGGTCCAGTTGCTGCTGGCGCCGTTGCTGCCCCGGCTGATGCGCTGGCTCAACGCCAAGCTGCTGGTGGCCAGCGGCTTCGCCATCATGGCCCTGGGCTGCTGGCTGGGCTCGACGCTGACGGTGGACGCGGGCAGCAACGTGATCATCCCCTCGACCGTGGTGCGCGGCATTGGCCAGCCGCTGATCATGGTGGCGCTGTCGGTGCTGGCGGTGAAGGGCCTGGACAAGGCCCAGGCCGGCTCGGCCTCGGCGCTGATCTCGATGCTGCGCAACCTAGGCGGCGCGCTGGGCACGGCGCTGCTCACGCAACTGGTGTCGCAGCGCGAGCGCTTTCATTCGGTGCGGGTCGGCGAAGGGCTGACGCTGTTCGACGGCGGGCTGCAGCAGCGCCTGCCTGGCGGCATGGTCGACCCGCAGTCGCCGCAGGTGATGCAGACCTTGGCGTTGATCGACCAGAGCGTGCGCGAGCAGGCTTACCTGATGGCTTATTCGGATGCGTTCTACCTGTCGTGCGTGGCGTTGCTCGGTTGTGCGCTGGCGTCCCTGCTGCTGCGCAGTCGCTAGCGATTACGGTTGACGCTCGGCCACCGCCCGCAAGGTCTTCAGGGTGACCATCGGCGCATCGACGACGAAGCGATTGGCCAGCCAGCCCGGCACATCGCCGGCCGGGTCGGCGCGTAGCTGGTAGGTGACCTCGGTCTCGCGCTCGCCCAGCGGGCGCATGATCCACTCGCCGCTGAGCCGGCGCACGCGGATCAGCCCGGGTGTTGCCGGTACCCGCCCGGGCTCGGCGCTCAGGTGGCGGACCAGGGTGTCGTCGTCGAGGCGCTCGGTGCGTACCTTGAGCACCATGTCGCGGGGCTTGGCCGGCCAGGGCAGGGCGGTGGTGAGGTAGACCCAGGTGGTGTCGCCGTCCACCTCCAGCAGGCGCATGTCGGCGCAGGCGTACAGCCATTTGCAGGCCACCCGCAGGTTCTCCTGCAGGTCGGTGAGGGTGCGCAGGCTGGCCTTGATCCGGGTGATGCCGCGGAACTGCTGGTAGGGCGAACCGCTGACACTGCTCAGGTAGACATCGATGCCGTCTTCCTGGTGGGCGAGTTGCCAGTCGTCCGCCCACGGCAAGGTGCCCGGCAGCAGGAGCAGCAGGACGAACAGAGGGCGCAGGAGGGTCATGGCGGGGATGCCGTAGGGGGAAGGTCCGATCAGTATGGATCAAGACCTGCAGGAGGTCGTCCAGCCCGTTTGGCTGCACCGTCGCGCAGGGGCACTGGACAGCGTGGGAGCGGGCTTGCCCCGCGATGGGGTGTAGAGCACCGGCTTCGCCGGTGATCCGGGCGGTGCGGCGTTCCGACAAGCCCGCTCCCACGCTGGTGATGCTTACGACTAACGCTGCGGATTGAGCGTCAGGTGCACGTGACGGTTGACGTCCTTGTACAGCAGGTAGCTGAACGGGCCCGGGCCGCCGGAGTAGCAGGCCTGCGGGCAGAAGGCGCGCAGCCACATGAAGTCGCCGGCCTCGACCTCGACCCAGTCCTGGTTCAGGCGGTACACCGCCTTGCCTTCCAGCACGTACAGGCCGTGTTCCATGACGTGGGTCTCGGCGAACGGAATCACGCCGCCCGGCTGGAAGGTCACGATGTTCACGTGCATGTCGTGGCGCATGTCGGCCATGTCGACGAAGCGGGTGGTGACCCAACGGCCTTCGGTGCCCGGCATCTCGATGACGGTGGCGTTGTCGCGGTGGGTGACGAACGACTCGGGAACCGGCAGGCCTTCGACCTTCTGGTAGTGCTTGCGCAGCCAGTGGAAGGTGACGTTGGCCTTGCTGTTGTTGCGCAGGCTCCAGTCGGCGCCCGGGGCCAGGAACGCGTAGCCGCCGGGAACCAGGGTGTGGTGCTTGCCTTCGACGGTGATGTCGATCTCGCCCTCGACCACGAACAGCACGGCTTCGGCGTTCGGGTCCAGTTCTGGACGCTCGCTGCCGCCTTCGGGGGCGACTTCGACGATGTACTGGGAGAAGGTCTCGGCGAAACCGGTCAGCGGACGGGCGATGACCCACATGCGCATCTTGTCCCAGAACGGCAGGTGGCTGGTGACGATGTCACGCATCACGCCCTTGGGGATGACGGCATAGGCTTCGGTGAACATGGCACGGTCAGTCAGCAGCTCGGTCTGAGCCGGGTGCCCACCGTGGGGGGCGAAGTAGGAAGGTTTCGACATGAACGGTCTCGACTTGTTGTTCTCTCCCCATGCCTTGGACCACACCGGCCGGTGCGTGCAGGGGATGCACCGCCAGCATAGGGGCGTGGCTGCATCATCTACAAATTAAATGTTGGAATACCCGGTATCCAAATACTGAATGTGATGACAGCGTTTCCATGGCGCAGTTGTAGGAAGTTTCCCAGGGTTTATGGCAACGACATTTTTTTCACATCACCTTGCTAGCATCGCCAGCACTTTCACGGAGCTGAATCGATGATGCCTGTCCTGCGCAAACGTGCTGTCCGTCTTACCCTGGCCACCACCGTGGGCCTGGCGGCCTGTACCCTGGGCTTCTTCGGCTGGCAGTCCTTCTATCCGGTGCAGGCCGCCGAGGGCTGGAACGTGCAGGTGCTGCACAACTCGGTGACCCGGGCCGCTTCGCTGCTGCCCCAGGCCGACGGCAGCCTGCTGGTCAGCCGCGAGCTGAACGGCGGCAAGGGCAGCATCATGCGCATCACCGCCGAGGGGGATCGGGTGGTGGTGCTTGATCGTTTGTCCAAGCCCGACGGCATGGTTGCCGTCGAGGGTGGCTGGGCGTTCAGCCAGGAGGTAGGCGGGGCACCGGTCAGCGTTTCGCGCGATGGGCAAGTCAGCCAGCTGTTCGAGGGTAACAACGTGCAGGGCCTGTATAACGATGGCCAGCATCTTTATGCCATCGAAGACCGCAAGGGTGATGGCCGGTTGATGCGCTACGACTGGCGCAGCGGTGAACTCGATGTGCTGCGTGCGGGGCTGACCGAAACGGAAGGTCTGACCCGTTGTACCGATGGGCGGCTGTTATATACCGAGAAGGCCGCCGGCAAGGTTCGTGCGCTCAATGCCGAAGGTGCTGATCCAGTGGTGGTGGAGGGGCTGCGTAATCCAACGTTCCTGCTTTGTGACCAGCGTGGGCTTTGGATCAGCGAGGACTCGACTCATCGAGCGCGGTTGCTGCGTATTGATGGTGATGGTACTCGCCATACGGTGCTCAGCTATCTGAAGGCGCCTCAGGCTATTGTTCCGGATGGTAAGGGTGGGTATCTGCTTGCTGAGGGGGGGCGGGATCGGGTGTTGCGGTTGACTCCGCCGGTCGCGGCGAGAACGGCTCAGGCCGAAGCGTTACCTCGGGGACCTGGGGCCTGACCTAGGGGTTGTTGTTGTTGTTGTTGTTGTTGTTGTTGTTGTTGTTGTTGTTGTTGGCTGGTATTGGAAGTTGTATGCGCATTCATTTGCGATGGTGACGCGAAGTCACCTTTCCGCCCTTACGGCGGGTAACTTTTTGAAGGATCAAAAAGTCACCAAAAAATCCTCGCTCCATTCATCCGGCCCTCCGCTTCGCTCCGGGTTCCCTCACTCCGGCCTTGCTCCCGGGAGGACCGCGCTGCAGGGCCCATCCTGGGCCCCAGCGCTTGACGGGCATCCATGCCCGTCACCTCCCTCCGCAAGACCTCCGTTCGGCCTCCTGAAGTCGCGAAGTTACGGGCGGTGCCTGGACTGGCGTAGCTGTCGCTAGTTGAAGCTTAATTAATCTCTCGATCGCATCGCGGGGCAAGCCCGCTCCCACGCGATAGTCGCCGTTATATAGAACCCTGTAGGAGCGGGCTTGCCCCGCGAAGGGGCCGAAATAACCAATACATAATTAACTGTCAAACAACCAACTTCGAACTTCTGCTCTTGCTCTTGCTTCTAAGCGCGCAATAGTCCAAGCGCCACCAATTGCGACTTCAGGAGGCCGAGCGGAGTTCTTGCGTAGTGGGGCGACGGCCATGGATGGCCGTCGAGCGCTGCGCCCCAGGATGGGGCGTACAGCGCGGTACCCACGGGAGCAAGAACGGAGCGAGGGAACCCCGGAGAGCAGCGTAGGGGCCGGATGAACGGAGCGGAACGGTTTTGCCTACTTTTCCCTAGAGAAAAGTAGGTCGCCGTTGAACTGACCCCCGAAAGTTGGACGGGGTACGCTATGGGTTCAGCGCTTGAGTCCGAAATTGTACCGGGCTCAAGCCATTCAGTCTTAGACTTATACGTTCTTGATTGTAGTAGGCGATGTAGTCCTCTAGCCCTGATGCCAGTTGCTCAACACTGTCAAACGATTCCAGATAGAAAAACTCGCTCTTGAGTGTACCGAAAAAGCTTTCCATCGCGGCATTGTCTAGGCAGTTGCCCTTACGCGACATGCTCTGCTGGATTTCCTTTCCGCCCAGCATATGTCGATAAGCAGGCTGTCGGTATTGCCAACCTTGATCGGAGTGCAATATCGGTTTGTCATCTGGGTTCAGCCGCTCGAAAGCTTGCTCCAACATCGTCGATACCATCTTGAACTCAGGGCGCGGATTGATCTGATAGGCAAGAATTTCGCCGTTGTACAGGTCCATCACAGGTGAAAGATACAGCTTCTGCCCTTTCACCTTGAACTCAGTCACATCGGTGACCCATTTCTGATTAGGGGCTTCCGCCTTGAATTCACGCTTGAGCAGATCAGATGCAACAAGCCCTTCGGAACCTCGGTAGGAGCGATATTTCTTCACTTTTACCAGGGATTTCAGATTCATCAACTGCATCAACCGCTGCACCTTCTTGTGATTGATCACTTCGCCGTGCCGCTCAAGCACTGCGGTGATGCGGCGATAGCCGTACCGCCCCTTGTGCTTGTGATAGAGGCTATTGATGCGCTCTTTGAGAACCGCATGCTTGTCGGTCACCAACGCTTTGCTTTGGTAATAGAAGGTGCTGCGTGCCAGCCCTGCCGCGCGTAAAAGCAGAGCTAGCCGATGCTCATGCCTCAATCCTTGGACGGTCTGCGCTTTCTTGATTGCGCAGTGCTGGGGTCCGCTTGGATCAAGGCATCGAGCTTTTTTAGATAGGCATTCTCCGCACGCAGATACTCCAGCTCTTCGAGCATCTGCTCAGGTGTCAGCTCGGTATCTGCAGGGGTAGCCGGGCTTATGCTGGGTTGTTTTGATGCTTTGCGGGGCATTCGGGATTCTCGGGCACGATGCGGGTGAAGTGCTTCTACTCCGCCTTCATCGTACAGCCTTTTCCACTGCCTGATGCTACTCGGACCTCGGATATCAAACTGTATGCAGGCTTGCTGGGCTGACAGTCCGCCTTGCTCGATGCACTGCAAAACCTTCAACTTGAACTGGGCGTCGTAGTGGCTGTACTTGGTAGTCAGACCTGCTGCGCCGTGTTGCTCATAGCCCTTTATCCAACGGCGTAGCAACGATGGACTCAGGCTATGCTTCAGTGCTACCTCATGAACACTCCGTGCAGAAAGGCACTCTTCGATGAGTGCTTGCTTGAGCGCTAGATTGTATTTCGTCATGGAACACCCTCCGGTTGGAGTCAGGCGTCCAACTTTCGGGGGTCAGTTCACGTAAAGGCGAAAAGGTGACTAAATGTCGACATCAACTACGAATGCGCATACAAAAACCAAAACAATCATCAAAGAACCAGAGCCCCCCTAACCATACATCCACCTCATCAACGAATGCCGCCCACTGATCCCCAACTTGATCGCCGCCCTGCGCAGGTAGCTCTCCACCGTATTGACCTTGAGCCGCAATTGCTCGGCCTGCTGCGGCGCCGTAAGCCCGGCCAGCAACCCCTCGCACACCTGCATCTCCCGGTGCGACAGGCTGATCCCCGTCTGTCGCAGCCGTTCCATAAACCGCTGCTCGACGCTGTCGAGGTCCACCGGTCCAGAAGCGGCCGGCTGCAAGGCATTGATGTGCTTCTCCAGCATAGGCAGCAGCAACGGCGAAATGTCTTCGAGCCGGCTGCGTTCGGTCGCCGAGAAGCCAACCCGCGGGTCAGCCCGCAACACCGTGATCTCGTAGCGGTAACCATCCTTGCGCCGCGCCAGGTGCAGGCGCGCAGGGTCGTCGAAGTCTTCGCCCGAATCGCCGGCACTGAACACCGTCTCGCTGATCAGCGTCGCGTCCGGGCGGGTGGCGCAAACCGGGTCGCGCAACTGGCGAATATGCGTGGCGTCGATGGTCAGGTGGGTCTGGATCAGGTCGTGCAGATGCCGCGGAAAATGGCGGCTGCCGGTACTGGCTATGACTTTGCCGATCTGCGGAAAGAGCAAGTGCGAATTCATCGTGTCATCCATGATAAGCGGTGGAACGAAGGCCTGCGCGCGCCAGTGACCAGCGTCCTTGACTGCCGGCGGGGCCGTTGAAGCTGCTTGCTATCCTAGTACAACGAGTGAGTGACGGTTAAATGAAGCAGGAATAATGGCATAACAATATCATTGATGCCGCCGGAATCCGCCTCATCGTGTAGTCGGGTATGATGCCGATCCTTTCCAATCACGAGGCCCGCCCCATGTCCCTGAGCGCTGACCAGATCGTCGAATTCCGCCATTTCGCCGAACAGCTGGCCGATGCCGCCGCCACCGCGATCCAGCCGTATTTTCGCGCCAGCCTGGATGTCGAGGACAAGGGCGGACGCCTGTACGACCCGGTGACCGTCGCTGACAAGGCCGCCGAAGAGGCCATGCGCCAGCTGATCCAGGCCCGTTATCCGGCCCATGGCATCCTCGGCGAGGAGCAGGGCACCGCACAGGGCAGCAGCCCGTTGACCTGGGTGCTCGACCCGATCGACGGCACACGTGCCTTCATCACTGGCCTGCCGCTGTGGGGCACGCTGATCGCCCTCAACGATGGCGAGCACCCGGTGGTCGGTGTGATGAACCAGCCGTTCACCGGCGAGCGCTTCATCGGCACCCCACAAGGCGCATGGCGCGGTGACACGCCGCTCAAGACCCGCGCCTGCGCCGACCTGGCTTCAGCCACGCTGATGTGCACCACCCCCGACATGTTCGATACCCCGGCGCGCAAGGCGGCCTTCGAGTCGGTCGCCGGCAAGGCGCGGCTGATGCGCTACGGCGGTGACTGCTACGCCTACTGCATGCTGGCATCGGGGTTCGTCGATGTGATCGTCGAGGCGAGCCTGCAGCCGTACGACGTACAGGCGCTGATGCCGATCATCGAAGGGGCGGGCGGCGTCATCACCGCCTGGGACGGCAGCTCGGCCCAGGACGGTGGCTGCGTGGTGGCCTGTGGCGATCCGGCGCTGCATGCGCAGGTGCTGGAGATGTTGCGTCACGCCCTGTAAGGCCGCGCACCGGCAATCGGCCTGGCCATCGCACTTTTTCGCATTTGTGCGTTCTATGCATGGCCAGGCCCCGCCGATCCCCGGCAGGGCCGACGACCCCCACCGGTGCCGATGGCCGTACGACGACTCATCCAGTTTCCCCGCTGTCTACTACTGGCCGGCAGTCTGGCGTGCCTGGCCGCCTGCACCCAGCAACAGGGGCGTGACATGCTGACCCAGTTCGGCAACGGCAAGCCGGACGAGCTGTTCCAGACCAGTGTCGATCGCATGGCGACCCTGGCCATGCGCGACAACCTGCAAAGCCTCTACCTGCTGATGAACAAGCTGTACCTGCGCAACCCCAGCCAGTGGAAGCAGTCCGGCTACCTTGACGCCACCACGGCGGCGCGGCAGATTCGTATCGCCATCGAGCAACGCCAACCCTTGCCGCAACTGGGCGAGCGCCGTGACCTGACCGCCCTGAGCTACGCCCTGAGCCCTGAATTTCGTGGTGATCGGGTAGGCGCGTTCATCTACGCCATCGGCAGCATGCTGGTCACCGCCCATGGCGGACGCACCGAGTTCTACATGACCGACACCCTCGATCCGTTGTTCATCAACAACGCCGCCCGCAACATCGAGAAGGCCACCTGGATGCTCAGCCAGCGCCAGGATGCCAACGGCGTGCTGCTGCTGTTCTCCAACGAGATCACCGAGCAGGGCAGCAACCTGAGTTTTGCGGTGGAGTTCGGCAAGGTCGTCGCCCGCCTGGACCTGCTGGCGCAAATGCTCGATGAGCGCTACCGGAGGATCGGCCTGAACTACGCGCAGAGCCTGCTGCTGATGAATTTCCTGCCGGTGCAATGAGCCGTGTTCGCTGATCGAACAAGCTGATCCGCGCACTGTCCGCTGTCCGCCCGGCGTTTGTCGCCTGCGCATTGCCCAGACCCCGGGTTTTTGCTTAGTGTGGGCCTTGCCAGCCGACCGTCACCTGCCCCGACACACCCTGGGCTGCTGGATAGAATGACCGTGAACGACCACCTGCGCACCTCCCGGGTAGCAGCGGGCGGCGCCCATAACAATAACGATGGCGAGTGCCTTGTCCATGGAAAGCCGCCTGCTGAGCGAGCAAAGCTGCGTGTTCCACCATGCCGACCCTTATGCCGTGTCCGACTACGTGAACCGGCATGTGGGCCAGCACCATATCGGCCTGTCCCGCACCACCCACCCCCAGGCCAGCCTCAGCCACCGCAAGTTCGCCGAACTGGACCTGTGCCGGATCAGCTACGGCGGCAGTGTGCGGGTCACCTCGCCGGCGCTGGAAACCATCTACCACCTGCAGGTGCTGCTCAACGGCAACTGCCTGTGGCGCGGGCATCAGCGCGAACACCACCTGGTGCCGGGCGAGCTGTTGCTGATCAACCCGGACGACCCGGTGGACCTGACCTATTCCGAGGATTGCGAGAAGTTCATTCTCAAGGTGCCGGTGCGCCTGCTCGACAGCATTTGCGACGAGCAGCGCTGGCAAAGGCCCAGCGGCGGCGTGCGCTTCCTGCGCAACCACTACCGGCTGGAGGAACTGGGCGGCTTTCTCAATCTTTTGGGCATGATCTGCAACGAAGCCGAAGTGAGCGGCTCGTTGCCGCGAGTACAGGGACATTACAGCCAGATCATCGCCAGCAAGCTGCTGACGCTGATGAGCACCAACGTGCGCATGGAGACGCTGAGCGGGGCGGGCGCAGGCCTGGAGCGGATCCTGGACTACGTGGAGCGCAACCTCAAGCTGGAAGTGAGCGCCGAAGCGCTGGCCGAGCAGGCGAACATGAGTGTGCGCTCGTTGTATGCGCTGTTCGATCGCCATCTGAATACCACGCCTCGGCAGTACATCCGCCAACGCAAGCTGGAGCGCGTGCAGGCCTGCCTGAGCGATCCCAGCTGCGCGGTGCGCAGCGTGACCGAACTGGCGTTGGACTACGGCTTCCTGCACTTGGGGCGGTTTTCCGAGAGCTATCGCCAGCGTTTCGGTGAGTTGCCGTCGGCAACGCTCAGGCGGCGAGGCTAGCGAAGCAACACGGGACAAACCCAAGCGGGCTTGTCCCGTGTTCGAGATGGATCAGGCTACATCCACCAGCACGATCTCGCTGTCCTGCAGCGCGGTCACCTTCACCACCGTCTCCTGCTCGATCGCCACGCCGTCGCGCGCCTTGGCCTGCAGCCCGTTCACTTCGACCAGGCCTTTGGCTGGGACCAGGTAGCCACGGCGACCTTCATCGAGCCGGTACTCGGCGCTTTCCCCGGCGCGCAGGGTGGCGGCCACCAGGCGGGCGTCGGTGCGGATGCGCAGGCTGTCCTCATCGCCCTCGCGGCCGCTGGCCAGGGTCACGAAGCCCTCGCCGCGTTCGCCTTTGGGGAACGGTCGGGTACCCCAGGACGGCGCGTCGCCGACCTTCTCGGGAATGATCCAGATCTGGAAGATCCGCGTGTCGACCTTCTCCAGGTTGTATTCGCTGTGGACAATACCGCTGCCGGCACTCATCACCTGCACGTCGCCGGCCTCGGTACGGCCCTTGTTCCCCAGGCTGTCCTGGTGGGTGATGGCACCTTCGCGTACGTAGGTGATGATTTCCATGTCGCGGTGTGGATGGGGCGGGAAGCCGGCGCCGGCGGCGATCAGGTCGTCGTTCCAGACCCGCAGGTTGCCCCAGTGCACACGCGCCGGATCATGGTACTCGGCGAACGAGAAGTGATGGTGGGCGTCCAGCCAGCCGTGGTTGGCGTGGCCAAGGCTCTCGAAGGGTCGCAGTTGCAGCATGGTGATGCTCCTCTGATTCGGTGGAATGGGGCCATGATGCGACTTTGATAGATCGATAAAAAGCGTAAATATCGGCTTTATATAATTTGATTATTCGATATATGTTTATGCGAAACAGCATGCGTTTCATCGCCTAATTCCCTGATCCATAAGCATTCGCTGGCACTTTTGCGCGGATGAGGCGAACATGCCCGCTGTTTCGATTTTCAATGGAGTGACCGTGCCTCACGAGCTTCCCCAGGCCCCGGCCGACCTGACCCCGCCCGCACAGCTGCCCTGGCTGCGCCGCCTGGCGGCCCGCCTGCTAGGGCGTGGCCTGTCGCGACTGCAGGCACAACACCGCGACTCCTGGTTCCTGGGCCACGCTACCGGGCAACGCAACGGCCATGCCGATGGCCTGCGCGAAGGCTATGAGCGGGGCCGGGTGGATGGCTATGAGGCCGGGCGCCAGGTCCTGGTGATCCGTGATACCCGTCCCGAGCACGTTGCCGTGCCGGGCCAGGACGACAACCTGTTCGACGACTGGCGCCTGCCGCTGACCACCGAGCTGAAGAAGCGCTTCAAGGCCGACGTCGCCCAGCGACTGCCCGCCGAGGCGCAACCTAGTGCGGCGCAATGGAAGCTGGTCTTCAGCGACACGCCATCCACCTGCGTGGTGGCCGGTGCCGGGGCGGGCAAGTCGACCTCGCTGGTGCTGCGCATCCTGTTGCTGCGCCACTACCTGGGCTTTGAACTCGATGCCCTGACCGTGGTGACCTTCACCCGCGAGTCGCGAAAGGACTTCATCCAGCGCCTGCTGCAGGTGTTCGCCCTGTGGCAGGTCGAGCTGTCGCCAGCCCAGGGTCGCGAGCTGGTGCGCACCTTTCACTCGCGTATCCTGCCACTGGTGCGCAGCTTGCCGGGCTTTGCCCAGGTGCGGGCGTTCGAGACCCTGGGCAGCGAGATGCCTATCGGGGGCGAGGCCAGCGCCGACAGCAACCCGTTCGACCTGCGCCTGAACGACGGCCAGCGCCAGCAACTCAACCTGTGCTACCGCGACCTGATGGGCCAGAGCCCGCGTTTTGCCCAGTTGATCGGTGCCCTGCGCCAGGAAGCCCTGCTGCTCAAGCCGCTGGATCCGGATCACCCGGACGTGCAGAAGCGCGTCCAGGTGACCCAGTTGGCGGCCCAGCGCGACGAGGAACTGTGCGATGTGATCGAGGACCTGTGGTTCGCCGCCGGCGCCTGGCCGATCAAGGGTATCGAGCCGTGCCGGGAAACGGTGCAGATCCGCGGCAGCCGCTTTCATGTGCACGGCCGCCTGGAAGGGCTGGATGCCTGGGTGGTGCTGGGCTTCGACCCGGCCGAGAGCGGCCAGTACCAGCGCCCTGGCGCCAAGCTGGCGGTGCGTGCGGAATGGGCGGTTAAGCGCACCTTGCTTCAAGCTTTCTGCGGTAAGCCATTGATATGGCTTGATAACTACTCATCGGCAAAGCGCCTGGCGGCGTCCTTGGCGGGTGATGCCGTGGCGGGCCCGGGCTTCGAGTACAAGGTCAAGGGTGAGCTGGCCCCGGCACCGTTGCTCGACGCCTTCGTCACCGCGGCAAGTTTCATCGAGAACCTGGGCCTGGACGTCAATGCGGCGGTGGCGGCCATGAGTTTCCCGTCCGGCGACACCGACGCGGCCTTCTTCGAAGCCCTGGCCCTGTACTGGAAGGCGCTGGAGGCGCACCTGCTGGCCCAGTCGCCGCCGGTGATGACCTACAACCGCATGTTCGCCCTGTTCGGCGAGAACAACCCGGAGAACCTCGGGCTGTTGCCTGATCCGTTGCTGCGCCCCCTCGCGCATCTGATGATCGACGAGTTCCAGGACGTCTCCCCGCAGATCGTCAGCTGGCTGCGGGCAAGTCTGGCCGAGATCCGCCGCCGTGGCTCGGCCCTGCATGTCGGGCGGGTGGCGCAGCATTCGTCGCTGATGTGTGTGGGTGATGACTGGCAGTCGATCTACGGCTGGCGCGGCAGCTCGCCGAAGTACTTCATGGAGTTCACCAAGACGTTCCCGTCACCCGCCAACACGCGGGTGATGCTGGTGGAGAACTACCGCAGTCACCAGCACATCATCGATGCCGCCGAGCACCTGGTCAAAGGCGCGCCGGCCATCACCGGCAAGAAGGCCAGGGCAGCGGGGCTTGCCGCCGAGCTCCCGCTCGCGCCGGTAAGGGTCTTCGATCGGGACGAGGCGGCATTGGCCGAGACCGTCATCGAACACTATGATCGAGGCGAAACAATCATGATGCTGTTTCGAAAAACAAGCGATAAGTTACTGATAGAACAGTATTTGTCTTCGATTATTAAAGTCGATTCTAGCTTGCCGCCCGACCAGCGCCGCCTGCGCCAGCTGACCTATCACAGTGCCAAGGGGCTGCAGGCCGACGCGGTGTTCATGTTGGGCGATTGCCAGTATCTGACCAGCTCGCCGTACAAGAACCAAGTCTATCGCCAGGCCGGCCTGGGCAAGCCGGGCGACGCCCAGGCGTTCGACACGGCGCAGAAGGAAGAGGTGCAGCGCCTGGCCTATGTGGCGGTGACGCGAGCCGTCCGGCATTGCTACTGGCATGTGGAAAAGGCCAGCAGCGAGGCCGCCGCCCAATCGCGCGCGTCGAGTCAGGTGCAGGGCCGGCAGGCCTTCTTCGAAGACCTGCGCGGCCAGTAGGTTCAGTCGTTGGGGTCGCGGCGCGTGGTCAGGCGCAGGTAAAGGGCGTCTTCGTCCGCTTCCAGGCCCAGGGCCATGCGGTTCATGCCGGCGATATAATGCTCGCTGGTGATGGCCTGGCGCAGGGGTTGGCCATCTTCGCCCAGAGGACTACGGTCCAGCGCCTGGGTCAGGGCCTCGACTACCGTGGGGTCCAACGTGCCGTCCAGTTCATTGCCTTCGAGGTAATCCACGCCGACGTCCCAGCGGCGCCTGAGCGAACCGAAGCGGGAACTGAACTCCCGGCGCAGCAGACGGCGCCAGGTCGGGTGACGGGAAATCCATTGGCGACGCGAGTCTGCGCTGGCGTCTCGTGTCTCGACCTCGTCATGTACCGCGTCCTCGGTCCACGCAGAGACTTCGGCGGTTTGGCGGTAAAGCATCTCTTGCTGGGGTTCGGGGAAATCGAGACGCCTCGACAAGCGCGTACGCAGGGCCAGGCGGATCTCGATCAGATCCAGGCCTTCGCCCAGGCCGTTGTGCAACACGTCGTCCGGCAGCGTATCGAAGCGATGCAGGGCCGGCAGCGCAGGCCTGGTGCCGCGTTCGCCCAGCGGCCGGGCTTGCCAGGCGTCCAAGACTCGCAGTGCGTCGCGCCGCGCCAGCCGCGCGTTGTACAGGTCCTGTGCCAGGGCATTTACCTGATCACGCCGGAACAGGCGTCGGAAGAACTGGAACAGCCGTGGCGTCGCAGTCTCCATGCCTTCGGCTTCATCGTAGACCATGACTTCGGTCTGGAGCGTACCGAAGCCATCGGCACCGGCATCGCCGCAGCTGACCGGGAATGCGGCGGCCACCTCGTTAAGTCGCTTGCGCAGGCGGCTGCTGGCAGCTGCCCGGTCAAGCAGCATCCAGACCTGACGGGCAAACGCCCTGGGCTGACGCAGCGCACTGGCCGACATGCCGACCTGTTCGACCACATCACGCAGGCAGGCATTGCGGTCTCTTTCAAATAGTGCGTTCCAGGTGGCTTGCTGCCTCTCGCTGGCGTTGCTCAGCCAGTTGAAGCGCGGCGATGGAGCGGGCTGGGGGGCCGCGATCGCTTCCTCTTCGACGGAGGCGCCAATGACTCTCAGGCTTTCACGGGTGTTTTCATCTAAAGAGTTGTAATTGAAGCGCCAGCGATAGTTGGGACGTCTTGCCAGCAGATGTCCGAAATAGGGTGAGTTCAAGAGATTTTCGAAATCGGGGACCTGCCCGATGCGATTCATGCTCAGGTCCACTTCGCGCAGCATGCAGGGGGTGCGCTGCATCAAGGTGCTGAGTCCGGTGGGCCACTGCTGAAGCTGGCCGCTGTCCAGGCGCAGGGTGGCCAGGTTTTCCAGGCCGCTCAGGTCTGGGCTGAGGCCCAGCGGATTCGAGGTCAGGTGCAAGTGCCGCAGTTCGCGCATTGAGCGGAACGCGCCCGCCATGTCCGCATCCAGCGCAATGCGGTTGGCCCGCAAGTCCAGGTTCTCCAGGCGCAGGCCTGCGATCATCTGCAGGTCCGCCAGGGTGAGGGTCAGACGGTTACGAGGTATTTCCAGGCTACGAAGATTGGTCAGTGCCGGCAATACTTCGTGGGCGATGGCTGGCAACTCACCCAGGCGCGCACCGCTCAGACGCAGTTCCCGCAGCTGCGGGGCATTGCGCAGCGCTTGCAGGACAGATATGCCGCTTAGTTGCGGACTGCTACGTACATCGACGCGCCGCAATGACGGGAAAGCCTGCAGGAAATCGGCAGGCATCTCGATCACGTTCAGGTTCTCCAGCTCCAGCGTGGTGATATGGTCGAAGCGTGTCGAAAGCGGCGGCAGCGCATCGAGGGCAATGTTGGACAGGTAGAGTGTCTCGCCATCCAGACGCTGCCAGGCCCGGATCAGCCGGTCGGCGGTCGTGCTGTAGTACGCGCCGACTTCCTCGCCCCAGTCGTTGGCGCCTGCGCTAGCCCAGGTGCCGAGCTGTTCGCGCAGTACCGCCAGTTGAGCGCGCAACACCTGAATCTGCTCGGTCGCGCTACCTCTGGCGCGCAGGGTACCCAGCAGCTGTCGGATCTCGCGCCCCGTGAGCCCGGGGTACAAGGCATGCAGCTCGCGCTCGGCGCGAGAGGCGAATATCCCGGGACTCAGAGGGTAGCCATACCTACCATCACCCAGCCGCATTGGCGAGCGAAAGCCGGTGGACATGGGTTGCTGGCCAATCAGCCGGGCGGCGGCGGAGCGGTCGGCGAGTGCCGCGTGATAGCGCTGCTGCGCGGACCATTGCGGATGGCGTGCCAGCAGGTTGTCGCTGATGATCTGGCTATCGGTGTTGGCCAGGCTGTCGCGGTACAGACCGAGGATGGCCCGGTCCAGTCGCACGCGGGCTTGCAGTAGCCGAGCTTCCTCGGCAATGCGCAGCGGGACCCGGCCTGCAAGCAGGCTGTCGCGTTCGGCGGTATTAGCCTGGCCGACCAATTCGTCAAGTGCCTGCAGGGGCAAGCTAGAGAACTGCCGGCCGATGGCTGAAGTTACAGGGGAGAGTAGCTTGGACTGGGTGTTGTAGAGGCTGTTGAACAGTGACGATCGCTTTGTGCCCAAGCGGTCGGCCATCAGCGTCTGCAAGGCCTGTTGGCGGTGCTCGTTTGCTGTACCTTCGGGCAGCAGCGCCACAACCATTTCTTCCTCCAGGTTTTCCAGGACGATCCGGGCCAGGTCACCGTTCTCCAGGTCGCTTCGGGTCAGCTGGATGACCGTGTCACCGAGGCGGTTGCGCCCATAGCGGGTGGCGCTGCCCATCGGTTCGGCGCCATCGAACACTTCCAGCACCACATCCTCGGGCCAGCCGGGCAGTTCGCCGAGCACGCTGATGGCGAACTGTTTGTAGGCGGCCAGCGGACGACCCTGGCGGGTGCGGGCGATGATGTCGTCGGCGGTGCTGTCGGCTTTCAGTCGTCGCAGGGCGTCCTCCAGCAGTGGCGGAGGGCGCTTGCCATCGACGTGGACCTGCTCCAGCACGCCTCGTTCCAGTCCGCTGCTGTCGAGTGCGGCCAGCAGGTCGTCATCGCTCAACCCCTTGCAAAGTGGGCCGAGACGGCGCATCAACTTGAGCCGGGGCCATTCCTGCGGCCGCTCGTGCGCCATGCGCCAAGCTCCTTTGCCATTGCCAAGCAAACGTGGCTGGTAGGCCTTGGGGTCTTGCGGATGGCGGATTCGCCAGTCCCCCGCGGTATCTTTGCGGACCTCGTGGAGGGTGTCGTCCAGCTCCACGAAATGCCGGTCGCCATACTGCAGGATGCCTTGGTCGTCCGGCTGCAGCTCGTTCGGCAGTTCGACCTGACTGCGGTATGGCTCAAGCTGCGGATGCCATAGTCGCTCCTCACCATCAAGCCAGAGACTTTCCGTCCAGTCGACGAATCCCGAGGCCTTTGCCAGCTTGGCGACGCCGGCGATGGCGACCACGCTTCCGACGTTGATGAGCAACGACTCGACCTGGCTCACGGCCTGGGCGTTGTCACCTTCGGACCAGGCTTCGAACGCGTGGAAGATGCTGCCCATGATCTGGTACGCCCCCACGGCCAGCATGGCGACGTCCAGGCCGGGGACGAACATGGCCGCCACTCCCAGCAGGGTCAGGCCGCGCTCGCCCCACAACATCAGGCGCTCGCGCCGGGCCTTGGCGTCGATGTCCGCCGTTGGTACCGCCACGCCGCGAGCGTCGTCCTGCAGGCGTTGCACATGGTCGTTGAACAGCTTGGGCCACACCGGGAAGGCAATCGCGGTTTCATGAACCGCCAGCGCCGGGAAGCGGACGGGGCGCGGAGCCGATGGGTCATCTGTTTCGCTTGTGGCCTCTTGTCCATGCCAGGGGTGCGTGCCGGGCTCGGTCTCGGCAAAGGCGGGGGAAGGTGTCTCGAGGGGGATCACCTCGGCCCGGGGGCCTTCGAACAGCCTGGCCTTGAGTTTTCTCGCCATCTCGGGGCGATCCTTGAGGGCGACATGTTCCAGAAAGCGTTCTCGATAGTCGGGCTCAAGCAGCCGGCGGCGCAGGTACCGACCTAGGGCCAGCAGGTTGATGAACTCCTGTACCGGCCGATCATCGTCGAAGGGCAGGTAGACGATATAGGGCGGATTGGACTGGTCGTTGGCAGCCAACAGCCACAGGTCGTGCAGTTGGATGCCCAGCATGCTCAAGGTTCGTACCGAGGCCATTGCCGTCCCAAAGCGCGGCGCTTGGTCGGTTGCGCAGAGTTGGCGCAGGGCCTGGAGGCCATCATCTGTCAGGTACCCACGCATATGGGCGATCAGCGCCTGTACGGCAAGCTCATCGCGTCGGGCCTGGGCCCACAGCGGTTGCAGCACACCCTTGCGCGTACCGCCATAGATACCTTGCAGATGCTGCTGATAGCGTTTGCCCAGGTCGAGCGCACGGCAGTGGCTGACGAAGGTGCTGGTACTCAGCCCGGGGATCGAGGTGCTGTCGTCGACGCTGGCTTGCAGGGTGCTGAAGGGGCCGACCTCGGCCATGCCTTCGAAATTGTGCAGAGCGGCTTCGAGCAGGCTGGTGAGGGTGGCGGTGCCGGACGGCAGCTCGGTCAAGATCGGAGGGTTAGGTATGTCATGGGACGCCCCCGGGTCGGGGATGCCTCCTTCCTGGACCTGCATGAAGGGTTGCTGCTTGAACTGCGCTTCAGTCATGGACACCTGGACACCCAGTCGCGCCTTCAGCAAAGGTTCACAGAACTCGGTAATGCCCTGCAGCCCCTGCAAGGCCTTGGCCAGCGCCTTGCTGCTGGTCGTTCGCTGCCTGGTGGCCTCGCGCAGCTCGGTCTGGCGGACAGGGGATGCCTGGACGAACCAGTCCGCGAACTGTCCGTCCGGCTTGACATGCTCCCGGTGTGCCCGGCGCAACAGCCTTTGCGCGTGGGATGGATGCAGGTGCCTGGTCCAGCCCGGCAGGCTGCGCAGGATCTGTTGCTGGTGGTAGGGAGGATCGATGCTGTGCATGGTCGCACTCCAATAAGGGGGAGCGACTATTCAAGAGCAGGGGGCAGCGCCTCGGGTGGTACATAATTGAGTCTGCCACCAGGGCGATGACTGACACGTCCGAGGCCGTTTGGCCCACAGCAGCTGCGGCGGCTCCACCGTCGGCCATTGACGGCGACGGCCTAAGGTCAGCCGGCGGGGACGCTGCTATGGTCTAGACAAAGCCTGAACGTGGAGCACTGCCATGCCAGCTTTCACCATCCTGCATATCGACCACCTGGTCCTGCGCGTCAGCGATCTGCAGCGCAGCCTGGCCTTCTACCATGAACTGCTTGGCTGCCCGGTGCGCAAGCGCCGGGATTCGCTGGGGATGATCCACCTGGGGGCCGGTGACGGTCTGATCGACCTGGTGGCGGTCGACGGCCCGCTGGGGCGCGAGGGTGGCGCGGCGCCCGGCTCGAGCGGGCACAATGTCGATCATTTCTGCCTGCGCATCGAGCCGTTTGATGAATCGGCGCTGAGTACAATGCTGCGCGAGGCTGGGGTAAGGGTCGAGGCCGCGGAGAAACGTTATGGGGCTGAAGGCGAAGGGGTCTCGCTGTATTGCTATGACCCTGATGGCAATCGGGTCGAACTCAAGGGGCCGCCGTTGGGTAGGAAGTTTTAGAGCCAGGCTTTTCAAGGTCTTTGGGCGCTGGGGCTGTTGACCGAGTGAGGGCCACCAAGTGTCCGTCGCAACCCTTGCAGCGCCTATCAGATCGAGCGCCGCCCGCGCGGCGCATCGCGACGCAAGGCCGCTCCTACATCTGTTTCGGGCCAGTGAGTCCTGTGCCATTACCTGGTACGCCTTGTTGGTCCGACGCGCTCTCAGCGTAGACACCACTGCCGCTCCACCTGTCTCAAGACATGTACCAAGGCGGGCAACCATGGCCTGACAGGTTCGGCACGTTGCAACAAATGTAGGAGCGGCCTTGTGCCGCGATGCGCCGCGCGGGCGGCGCTCGATTTGACAGGCACTGCAACTACAACGTCGAGCCCCCTAAGGAATCTCGTCCGCCCCGATCAGCAACCCAACCTGCTGACGCTTGGGCAACCGTCGCACCACCAGTTGATGCGACCGACGCAGCAGGTCGCTCAGCTCGTCGCGGCCCATGGGGTAGGGCGGCAGCATGCTGATCCACTTCGCCCGCGCCAGGTAGGGCGCCGGGCGAATGCCGGGGCGGTCGCAGTAGCCGAGGAACAGCTCGTCGGCCACCTTGAACGACAAGCCGGCGCCGCCCAGGTCCTGCACGGCGAACATCTTGTTGCCGGCCACCGAGAATACCCGGATGCCGCCCCATTTGTAGTCTTCCTGCGCCCCGGGCAGGGCCAGGCACAGCGCCGCCACCTGATCCTCGGACAGCCTTTTCTCAGACATAACGCTCTCCACAGGCCTCGAACGAGACCGCCAGATGATCGATCCACGCGCGTACCGCCGGCAGCAGGCCGCGGCGGTGTGGGTAGACCGCCTGCAGGTAGCCGCCGGGCAGCGACCAGTCTGGCAGCAGGCGCACCAGTTCGCCACGGGCCAGCTCCTCTTCGCAGAACATCGATGGCAGGGCGGTGAAGCCCAGGCCCGCGCGCACCGCGGCGTTGCGCACGACGAAGTCGTCGATGGCCAGCCGTGGCTCAAGGGCAACATCCTCCTGGCGGCCGTGGGGCCCATGCAGACGGAAGTGCACCAGGCGGTCAGCCTCGGCCGCGCCGAGTACCGGCAGACTGGCCAGCTCGGCGGGTTCGCGGATATGGTCGGCGAAGCCCGGCGCGGCCACCAGTTGCATCTGTGCCTGGCGCAGGCGCCGGGTGACCAGCGCCGGGTCTTCGTCGCCCAGGTCGCGCACCCGCAGGGCCACGTCGATGCCTTCGGAGATCAGGTCGACCCGGCGGTTGAGCAGCACCATGTCCAGCTGCACCAGGGGGTACTGGCTGAGAAAGCGGCTGACCACATCCGGTAGGAAGGCGTGAGCCAGGGCCACCGGGCAGGACACCCGCAGGCGGCCGCGGGGCTCGCTGGACATGCTGGCCACCACCTCGTCGGCCATTTCCGCCTCCAGCAGCATGGCCTGGCAATGGTTCAGGTAGCGCTCGCCCACGGCGGTGAGCTTGAGCTGGCGGGTGGTACGCTGGAGCAGGCGGGTGCCCAGGCGCTCCTCCAGCTCGGCGATGCGCCGCGACAGGCGCGACTTGGGGATGCCCAGCTGGCGCCCGGCGGCGGCAAAGCCACCGGCTTCGACCACCCGGGCGAAGTAGAAGAGGTCGTTGAGGTCTTGCATTTGACAGTCTCATTGTTCCATCAGTGGAACAAACTAACGCGTTTTTACCGACTTATCAGCTATTCGATGTGCCGATAGGATTGCTCCCATCGTGATCGCCCACCGCCGCGGTCTTCATTCACAGGAGAGTCCCATGAAACTGTTGCATATCGATTCGAGCATCCTGGGCGACAATTCCGCCTCCCGCCAGCTGAGCCGCGAAGTGGTCGAGGCCTGGAAAGCTGCCGACCCGAGCCTCGAAGTGGTCTACCGCGATTTGGCTGCTGACGCCATCAGCCACTTCTCCGCCGCCACCCTGGTCGCCGCCGGCACCCCGGAGGAGATGCGCGACGCTGCCCAGGCCCACGAGGCCAAGCTGAGCGCAGAGACCCTGGAAGAATTCCTCGCCGCCGACGCCGTGGTGATCGGCGCGCCGATGTACAACTTCACCGTGCCGACCCAGCTCAAGGCCTGGATCGACCGCGTGGCGGTGGCCGGCAAGACCTTCCGCTACACCGAGGCTGGCCCTGAAGGCCTGTGCGGCGACAAGAAGGTGATCCTGGTGTCCACCGCTGGTGGCCTGCACCATGGCCAGCCTACCGGCGTCGGCCATGAAGACTTCCTCAAGGTGTTCCTTGGCTTCATCGGCATCACCGACCTGGAAATCGTCCGTGCCCATGGCCTGGCCTACGGTCCGGAGCACCGTGCCAAGGCCATCGACGCCGCCCAGGCGCAGATCGCCGGTGAGCTGTTCGCCGCCGCCTGATCGCACTGCGTACCCAAAGCCGACTGCCGCCCAGTGCGCCAGTCGGCTTTTTTCATCCAGTTTTCATGTGCCGCCGGCGAGCCGGGTTCTATGCTGGCATCCATACCCGAGTGCCGCGCAGTGCCCTGAGACAAGGAGTGCCCTGCGATGAAACGAACCCGCATGCTGATGGCGTTGTTGCTGCTCGGCGGCCTGTTGGCCCGCGCCGACGCGGCGCCGTGGGTGGCCGGGTTGCATCGCTTGACGCTCACTGACCCGGTGGACGCCCGGCCCATGCAGGCGCTGGTGTTCTACCCCTCCAGCGGCGAAGCGCGCCCGGTGCGCATCGAGGGCTACCAGACCCGTGTCGCCGAAGAGGCGCCGGTAGCCATGGGCCAGTTCCCGCTGCTGGTGATCTCCCACGGCAACACCGGCAGCCCGATGGCCTTGCATGACCTGGCCAATGGCCTGGCCCGCCAGGGTTTCGTGGTGGTGGCGGTAGTCCACCCCGGCGACAACAATCGCGACCATAGCCGCCTGGGTAACCTGAGCAACCTCTATGGCCGGCCACTGCAGATCAGCGCCGCGATCACCGCGGCGCGCAACGACAGGCTGCTCGCGCCGTATCTGAATGACGGCAAGGTCGGAGTGATTGGTTATTCCGCCGGCGGCGAGACCGCGCTGATCCTGTCCGGCGCACGGCCCGACCTCGAACGCCTGCGCCGCTATTGCGAGCAACGCCCCACTGACGCCGACGCCTGCAAGACCCATGGCGTGCTGATTGCCGACCACAGCGAGTTGGCGCCCCGCGCCGACCCCCGGGTGGGCGCGGTAATGCTGATGGCGCCGTTGAGCCTGATGTTCGGTCGCCACGCCCTGGCCGGCGTGCAGGTGCCGGCGCTGATCTACAGCGGTGACAATGACCAGTTGCTGGCCTTGGAGCACAACGCCGATGCCCTGGCGCGCAAGCTGCCGGTCACGCCCGACTACCGCCTGTTGGCCGGTGCCGGACACTTCGTGTTCATGGCCCCCTGCGACGACGAGCAGCATCAGCGCATGCCAGTGCTGTGCAAGGACGCCGAGGGCGTCGACCGTCGGCATATCCATCGTTCGCTGCGCAGCGAGACCACCACCTTCTTCAGCCAGGCCCTGGGCGCTCCGGAGCCCGCCGAACGTTCAGCCGCGGCGGGCCAGCAGCAGGGTCAGGCCCACCCCTGACAGGGCGAGCAGTGCGGCGACGCAGAAGATCGAGGCATACCCCAGGTGCACCGCCACCGCGCCCATCACCGGTCCGGCGATGGCCAGCGCCAGGTCGAAGAACACTGCGTAGGCGCCCAGCCCGGCGCCACGGCTGCTGCTGGGCACCTGGCGGATCGCCTCGACGCCCAGGGCCGGGTACACCAGCGACAGGCCGAAGCCGGTCAGCCCGGCACCGACCATCGCCCACAACGGCGACGGCGCCAGCCACAGCAGGGTCAGCCCGAGCACCTCGGTGGCCATGCAGGCGATGGCCACGTTGTAGCCGCCGAAGCGGTTGACTGCATTGACGAACAGCAGCCGCGACAGGATGAAGCACAGGCCGAAGGCGCTCAGGCACCAGGCGGCGCCGATCCAGCCCCGTTCGAGGTAGTACAGGGTGACGAAGGTGGTCAGGGTGCCGTAGCCGATCGACGCCAGGGTCAGCCCCACGCCACAGGGCGCCACGCGGCCGAACGCCGACCAGAACGGCAACCGTTCGCCGCGCCCCACCACCACGTCCGGCCGCGTGCGCAGCACCAGCAGGGCCAGCAGCGCCAGGCCCAGCAGTGCCGGCCCGAGCACGGCGAAGCTCAGGCCATCCACCAGCAGCACGCCAGCGGGCGCGCCGATGGCGATGGCGCCATAGGAGGCGATGCCGTTCCAGGAAATGACCCGCGCGGTATGCTCCGGCCCCACCTGGCCGATGCCCCAGCTCAGCGTCGCGACACCGATCAGCCCCTGGGCGACGCCCAGCAACAGCCGGCCGCCCAGCAGCAGCGCCAGGCTCAGCCAGGGCAGGGCGAGGGCCCAGGCCGAGAGCAGGGTCAGCACGCCGCAGCCGGCGATGCCGTAAAGGCCGTAGCGGATCGCGCGCTTGCCGCCGAGGGTGTCCGCCACCCGTCCGGCGAAGGGCCGGCTGAGCAGGGTGGCCAGGTACTGCAGGCCGATGGTCAGGCCGGCGATCACCGCGCCGAACCCCAGCTGGTCGTGCACATGGCCAGGCAGCACCGCAATTGGCAGGCCGATGCAGAGGAAGGCGATGAAGGTGTAGAAGACGATCGAGAGGATCTGCCGGGTGATGCTGGAGCGGGTGCCTTGGGCAGGTTCTTGCGCTGTCATGGGCTCGTTCGCGGGTGGGCGGTTGGGCGTACGGGCATCATGGCCGTTGTCCGGCGCAAAAGGAAGCAGGCTAACGAATCTTTCGCGGGAAAGCGCCACCCCGAAAGGTGGCGTGTGGCTTCCTGCCGCCAAGGTCTACAGCGCCTCAGGCTTGAACAGCGGCTTCTTCATCACGCCCTTGATCCACGCGACGGCGATCAGCGACACCACCGCCAGCACCACCCCCGCCGTACCGAAGATCTTCAGGCTCATCTCGGGGCTCGGCGAGGCATTCCAGATCGCATACAGCATCCCGCCGATACCGAATAGCTGCGGCAGTGGATAGCACGGTGTGCGGAATGGCCGTGGCAGGTGCGGATAGCGCTGGCGCAGGGCGATCACATCCAGGTGTACGATGATGTACGCCAGCAACCAGGCCAGCGCGGCGGCCAGCAGCAACAGGTTGATCGCCGCGGCGTCCTGGCCCATCAGCAGGATCGGTAGGCCGGTGATCGCCGCGACGAACAGCACCGCCACCCAGGGCGTGCGCGCCCGCGGGCTGAGCTGCTTGAACTGGGGGAATGCCTGGCCGTTGCAGGCCATGCCGTAGAGCATGCGCGGGATGGCCGCCAACGAAGTGTTGAGGGTACTGCAGGTGGCGGTCACCGCGGCGATCACCAGGAATACTTCGCCGGTCTTGCCGAACACCGTGGTGGCGAACAGGTAATGGGGCAGGGCGTCGCTGCTCAGCGCTTCGCGGGGCACCAGGAACAGCGCACCCAGGCCATACAGGCCGATGGTGGCGAAGATCACCGTCAGGCCAATGATCATCGAGCGTGGGATGTTGCGCTCGGGCTTGCGGGTTTCCTCCACCAGCGAGCAGACGAACTCGGCGCCGACGAAGCCCCACACGGCCATGGCGGTCAGGGCCAGCACCCCGACGCCCATGGGGTTCCAGTCGCCCTGCAGCAGGGTGCTGGTGACCCCTTCGGCATGCCCTTCGCTGATTGCGGCCACGCCGAGGATCAGCAGCACGATCACCATGACCACGGCCATGGCGCTCTGCAGCTTGGCGAAGATGTCGATGCCCATCAGGTTGAGGGCGGTGAACAGCGCGAGCACGCCAAAGGCCACCGAGTACTGCGGGAACACCCCGGGGTAGACCTTGCCGACGATCAGGTCGAGCAACAGCAGCTCGGCCGACAGGGCGAACATGGCTACCACCACGTAGCCGGAAAAGGTCGCCAGGATCGCCGGGAAGTGCCCCAGCGCCACTTCGGTGTAGCTCGACAGGCTGCCGGCGCGCGGAACAAGCAGGGCCAGTTCGGAGAAGGAAAAGGCATAGCTCAGGGCCAGCAGGTAGGCCAGCCCCAACGGCACGATGAAGCCCAGACCGGCGGCGCCAACCCCTTGCAGCATCATCACCATCACCCCTTGCGACACCACCAGGCCGACGGCCACCGCCAGTAGCGACCCCATTCCCAGGACCCGGCGAAAGCCGGCTTGATCGTGCTGCACGCTGGCAGGCACGGACGCACTTGCACTCATGACAGTTCCCCGCTCGTTGTTGTTGTAGTTGCGCCAGATACTGGGACAGGGTGCGGGGCGGGGAAATTAGTAAATATGTGGTTGGTGCAGAGGAAAAAGCTGGGTTGGCCAGGGTTGCGACGTCACGACCCTCTATGGACGCGCGGTACGGTAGGTCCCGGGGGTGATCCCGGCATGCGCCTTGAATACTCTTTGGAAATGGCTCTGGTCGGCAAAGCCCAATCGGTAGGCAACCTCCGCCAGTGCCTGGCCCTCGCGCAGCATTTGCCGTGCCTTGTTCACCCGTGCATTGAGCAGGTAGGCATGGGGCGTCATGCCGGTGGCGGCGCCGAAGGCACGGATCAGCTGGTAGCGCCCCATGCCCGCCAGCCTTGCCAGAGCGTCCAGGCTCAACTCGGCCAACGTCTGCTCCCCGGCATGGGCCAGCAGGTCGCGCAGTGTCGAAGGCGGCAAGGGTGGCGCGGGTAGCAGCTGCGGATGGAGGGAGAAGTCGTTGTCGCCAAGAAAGGCCACCAGTGCTGTCTCCTTCTCGAACACCGTAGCCTGGGAAAACAGCAAGGCGTTCAGCGCGCAGAACTGCCGGTACAGCGGCGCCAAGCGACTGACCCGGGCCGCTGCGCCGGGCTGGGCGGCGGCAATGCCCGACTCCAGGCACAGGCCATGCAACCAGTCGGTGTCCAGGTGCAGCATCTGGTAGCTCCAGGCCTGCCCGGTTTCGGGGTTGCAGGCATGCACCCGCTGGGCCGGCACGAACACCAGGGTACCCGGTATCAGGCGCACCTGCCCGGCGCCGGCCCCGGTGAAGCGGCTCTGGCCGGCATCCACCGCGCCGATGGAAAAGCTCGGGTGGCTGTGGGCCTTGTAGCAGGCGCGGCTGTGGCAGGCGCGTCGGCTCTCGACATAGGGCAAGGCCGGATCGTGCCAGATTTCGCTACTCGAAAGGGGCATGTCGAGGGAGCCTGGAAATGGACGCAGGGCGCCAGTCTAGCGTCTACCTACTGTTCCGGCCATTTGCCACGCCACTGTGCTTGACGCGCCTGCTCGCCGAACGCGACGCTGCGACGGTCCCCGCTGGAGAAGAATAATGGACCTGTCGAGCCTGCTGCTGTTCATTCCCGCCTGTTTCGCCTTGAACATGGCGCCGGGCCCCAACAACCTGCTGTCCCTGCATAACGCCAGCCGCTACGGCCTGCGCACCGCCTGCGTGGCCGGGGGCGGGCGCCTGATCGCCTTCAGCGGCATGATCGCCCTGGCCGCCATGGGCCTGGCCGTGGTGCTGCATACCAGCGAATACCTGTTCCTGGCGATCAAGGTGCTGGGTGCGGGCTATCTGTTCTACATCGCCTGGCAGCTGTGGCGGGCGCCGGTCGGCGAGGCGGCGGTGGCCGGCGAGCAGCCGCGCGGCACCTGGAAACTGGCGCGCCAGGAGTTCTGGGTGGCGGCGGGCAATCCCAAGGCCATTCTGATCTTCACCGCCTTCCTGCCGCAGTTCGTCTCGGTGGGCAGCGCCACGCCGGTGAGCGAGCAGTTCCTGCAACTGGGCGTGCTGTTCCTGCTGCTGGAGTGGGCGGCCATCGCCATTTACGCCGGGCTTGGCGCCTACCTGCAGCGCTGGTTCGAGCGGCCCGGGCCACGGCGGCTGTTCAACCGAATCAGCGCGTCGCTGCTGGGCTGCGCCGGCATCGGCCTGCTGGCCGCCCGGCGCTGAGGGGGTCAGTCGCGGTAGAAGGTCTGCACCAGGTGATAGCCAAACTTGCTCTTGATCGGCCCATGCACCACGCGCAGGGGCTTTTTGAAGATTACCTGGTCGATGGCGCCTACCAGCTGGCCCGGGCGCACTTCGCCCAGGTCTCCGCCGCGCTTGCCGGATGGGCAGGTGGAGAACTTCTTCGCCAGCACGTCGAAGGCCTCGCCGTTGGCGATGCGCTGCTTGAGCTTTTCGGCTTCGTCAGCGGTCTTGACCAGGATATGGCGGGCTTGGGCTTTCATGGGCTTACCTGTGCTTCGGGGCAAAAGGTCGACATTATGCCTGATGTCACCATCAGCGTAACTCCGGCCGGTCGCGGAACTGTTCCAGCGCCTCGGGGTTGGCCAGGGCATCGGTGTTTTTCACCGGCAGGCCATGCACCACGTTGCGGATCGCCAGCTCCACCAGCTTGCCGCTGAGTGTGCGCGGGATATCGTCGACCTGGGCGATCACCGCCGGCACATGGCGCGGCGTGGTGTACTGGCGGATAACCCGGCGGATGCGCTGGCGCAGGGCATCATCCAGTTGCAGATCGTCGTGCAGGCGCACGAACAGCACCACGCGCACGTCGCCGTGCCAGTCCTGGCCGATGGCCACGCTCTCCAGCACCTCATCGACCTTTTCCACCTGTCGGTAGATCTCCGCGGTGCCGATGCGCACGCCGCCGGGGTTGAGCACGGCATCGGAACGGCCGTGGATCACCAGGCCACCCCCCGGGATCTGCTCGGCATAGTCGCCCTGGCACCAGACCCCCTCGAACTGGCTGAAATACGCGTCATGGTAGCGCCTGCCGTCGTCGTCGCCCCAGAAGCCCAGAGGCATCGAAGGGAAGGGCCGGACACAGACCAGCTCGCCTTTCTCGCCAGTGATCGGCTGCCGCTGTTCGTTCCACACCTCCACCGCCATGCCCAGGCCCTTGCCGGCGATTTCGCCCCGGCGCACCGGCAGCAGCGGGTTGCCGAGCACGAAGCAGGCAACGATATCGGTGCCACCGGACATGGATGCCAGACAGACGTCGGCCTTCACCTTGGCGTAGACATAGTCGTAGCTGTGTGGTGACAGGGGCGAGCCGGTGGAGAGGATCAGCCGCAGGCTGTCGAGGCGGTGGGACTTGGCCGGTTCGACACCGGCCTGCTCCAGCGCGGCGAGGTACTTGGCGCTGGTGCCGAAGGCGTTGATCCCTTCGGCGTCGATCAGATCGAGCAGGCGCTCGGGGCCCGGGTGGAACGGCGAGCCGTCGTACAGCACCAGGGTGGCGCCGACCGCCAGGCCGCTGACCAGCCAGTTCCACATCATCCAGCCGCAGGTGGTGTAGTAGAACAGCACGTCGTCGGCCTTGAGGTCATTGTGCAGGCCGTGTTCCTTCAGGTGTTGCAGCAGCACGCCGCCGGCACGGTGGACGATGCACTTGGGCATGCCGGTGGTGCCGCTGGAGTAGAGGATGTAGAGCGGGTGGTCGAAGGGCAGGGCGGTAAAGCCCAGCGCGCCACCCGGCGTGAAGTACTTGGCCCACAGCGCAGTGCGCTTGCCGCTGAACTCATCGGCGCGGGTCTGCGGCCGAGTATGGGGCACTACCAGCAACAGCTCGACACTGGGGAGCTGGGCCACGACCTGGTTGATCTTTTCCACCTGGTCGATGGTCTTGCCGGCGTACTGGTAACCGGCGCAGGCCACCAGCAGCCGGGGCGCGATCTGGCCGAAACGGTCGATGATGCCGTGGGTGCCGAACTCCGGCGAACAACTGGACCAGACCGCGCCAAGGCTGGTGGCGGCGAGCATGGCCACCAGGGTTTCCCAGGTGTTGGGCATCACCGCGGCGATACGGTCGCCGGGCTGGATGCCGGCCTGCCTGAAGGCCTGTTGCAGCCCGGCGACCTGGGCGGCCAGCTGGTTGTGGGTGAGGCAGTGGCGCGTGCCGTCCTCGCGCACGGCCACCACGGCAGGGCGATCGTCGCGGCGTTGCAGCAGGTGCTCGGCAACGTTCAAGGTGGCGCCGCGGAACCAGCGGGCCTCGGTCATGTGCTTGCCTTCCTCGAGGACGCTGGCCGGTGGCGTATGCCAGCGCACATGGAAGTACTCGGCCAAGGCCTGCCAGAACTGCGGGCGCTGCTCGATGCTCCAGCGGTGCAGGGCGGCGTAGCTGTCGAGCTGGAGGTTGAAGCGCCGGTTGACCCGGCGGCGGAAGGCTTCCATCCGGCTCGCTTCGATGCGGGTGGTGGAGGGGCGCCAAAGTACGTCGTTCATGCCGGGACCCTCGGTGATTGCTGATCCACCCGCCTCGCACCCCCTGTAGGAGCGGCCTTGTGCCGCGAAAGGGCTGCATCGCAGCCCCAGCCAATGATGTCACATCACCAATCGCCGGGGCCGCGTTGCGGCCCTTTCGCGGCACAAGGCCGCTCCTACACAAAGAGAATGCGCTACCCCGACCATCATTCTAGCCGCTTACTGAGCCAGCCAGCCGCCATCGACATTCCAGGCGGCGCCACGCACCTGGCTGCCGGCCTCGCTGCACAGGAACAACACCAGCTCGCCGAGGTGCCGGGGCGTGACGAAGGCCAGCGAGGGCTGCTTCTCGGCCAGCAGGTCGTGCTGTGCCTGCTGCGCATCGCCCCCATGGGCGGCGCGGTCGTCGATCTGCTTCTGCACCAGCGGGGTCAGCACCCAGCCCGGGCAGATGGCGTTGCAGGTGACGTTGCTGGTGGCGGTCTCCAGGCCGATGACCTTGGTCAGGCCGACCACGCCGTGCTTGGCGGCCACGTACGCGGCCTTGCCGGTGGAGCCCACCAGGCCGTGCACCGAGGCGATGTTGACGATCCGCCCCCAGCCCCGCGCGCGCATGCCCGGCAGGACCAGGCGGCTACCGTGGAACACCGCTGACAGGTTCAGCGCGATGATCTTGTCCCAAGCCTCCACCGGAAACTGCTCGATCGGCGCCACGTGCTGGATGCCGGCGTTGTTGACCAGGATATCGACCGCGCCGAACTCGCGCTCGGCCAGGGCGAACATCTGCTCGATCTGCGCCACGTCGGACAGGTCGGCGGGGTGGTGGGCCACCTTGACCCCGTGCTGCCTGATCTCGGCAATGGCGGCCGCCGGGTCGCCAAAGCCGTTGAGCAGGATATTCGCGCCGGCCTCGGCCAGCACCTGGGCTACTCCTAAGCCGATGCCGCTGGTGGAACCGGTGACCAGTGCGGTCTTGCCTTTGAGCGTCATGCCGTTCTCCTTCATACGATGCCGGTGGCGTAGAACGTGGCGATGACCACGAACACGGCCAGGGTCTTGATCAGGGTAATACCGAAGATGTCCTTGTAGGCCTCGCGGTGGGTCAGCCCGGTCACCGCCAGCAGGGTGATCACCGCGCCGTTGTGTGGCAGGGTGTCCATGCCGCCACTGGCCATGGCGGCGACCCGATGCAGTACCTCCAGCGGGATGTTCGCCGCGTTGGCGGCGGCGATGAAGCTGTCGCTCATGGCCGCCAGGGCGATGCTCATGCCGCCGGAGGCGGAGCCGGTGATGCCGGCCAGCAGGGTGACGGTGATGGCCTCGTTGACCAGCGGGTTGGGGATGCCGCGCAGGGCGTCGGCCAGGACCAGGAAGCCCGGCAGCGAGGCGATCACCGCACCGAAACCGTATTCCGAGGCAGTGTTCATCGCCGCCAGCAGGGCACCGCTCACGGCGCTCTTGGTGCCTTCGGCCAGGCGCTGGCGGATGGTGCCGAAGGCGCACACCAGTACCATCAGGATGCCCACCAGCAGGGCCGCCTGCACCGCCCAGATCGCCGTGAGCTTGGCCACGTCGCTCTGCACTGGCGTGGCCATGCCCGGCAGCTGCAGGGTGTGGCTGGCCCCGTACCACTGCGGAATCCAGTGGGTGAACAGCAGGTTCATCACCCCCACCAGCAGCAGCGGCGCCAGGGCCAGCCACGGGTTGGGCAGATTGATATCGTCGGCGGTTTCCGGCTCGTTGCGCAGGTTGCTGCCGTAGCCTTCGCCCTTGCGCTGGGCCTTGTTGCGCTGGCGTTGCAGGTAGAGCATGCCGGCGCAGAACACGAACAGCGTGCCGATCAGCCCCAGCCAGGGCGCGGCCCAGGCGGTGGTGTTGAAGAAGGTGCTGGGAATGATGTTCTGGATCTGCGGGGTGCCGGGCAGGGCGTCCATGGTGAAGGAGAACGCGCCCAGGGCGATGGTTGCCGGGATCAGCCGCTTGGGGATGTCGCTCTGGCGGAACATCTCGGCGGCGAACGGGTACACCGCGAACACCACCACGAACAGCGACACGCCGCCGTAGGTGAGCAAGGCGCAGACCAGCACGATCACCAGCATGGCCTGGCGGGTGCCGAGCAGGCGGATGGCGGCGGCGACGATCGAGCGCGAGAATCCCGACAGCTCGATCAGTTTGCCGAACACGGCGCCGAGCAGGAATACCGGGAAGTACAGCTTGATGAACCCGACCATTTTCTCCATGAACACCCCGGTGAAGGCCGGGGCCACGGCGGCGGGGTCGGTGAGCAGCACGGCGCCGAGGGCGGCGATGGGGGCGAAGAGGATCACGCTGTAGCCGCGGTAGGCGGCGAGCATCAGCAGGGCCAGGGCAGCGAGGGCGATGAGCACGGTCATCGGGGTGGTTCTCCAACTGTTGTTTTTATGGTTGGAAATAGGGATAGCGGGAATCGTGCCAGTTTATTAAGTCATTGATATATATGTAGAAAATTGAACTCGTTAAATTAACAGTCTTTATCTTGAGACACGGCTGCGTGGGAGCGGGCTTGCCCCGCGATGACCTTAATAGGAAATATTTGATTTTATGCGGCTGACGTCATCGCGGGGCAAGCCCGCTCCCACGATCTCTGTTTTGAGGATCTAAGTCTCACTATTGAGACTCTATCCCCAACGCCACCATTTTCTTGTATAGCGTCGAGCGCCCCAATCCCAATGCCTTTGCGGCCTCCGGTACATTCCCGCCACTACGCCCCAACGCTTGCACAATAAGCCCGCGTTCGAACTGCGCACAGGCCTCCCGGTACCCCAACTGCGGTGCCGTCTCGGCCACCGGGCTCAACGGCCCCAGCGCGTTCATCAGATCATGCACGCCCAGCCGCGGCTGGTCCGCCAGCAGAGTCGCCCGTTCCAGCACATTACGCAGCTCACGGATATTCCCGGGCCAGGCATGCCGCCCCAACAGCGCCTGGGCATCAGCCTCTAGCTCATATTGGCTGCCCAACTCGGCAAGGATCGCCTCGCACAGCGCCGGCAAGTCCTCCAGGCGTTCACGCAGCGGCGGCACTTGCACCGGCAGCACATTCAGCCGGTAGTACAGGTCGGCACGAAACGTCCCCCGGGCCATGGCCGCCTGCAGGTCGATGGAGGTGGCGGCGATGACCCGCACATCGCTGCGCAGCATCTGGTTGCTGCCCACCGGCTCGTATTCCTTCTCCTGCAGCACGCGCAACAGCTTGCTCTGCAGGGCCAGGGGCATGTCGCCGATCTCGTCGAGGAACAAGGTGCCGCCTTCGGCCAGTTGCAGCTTGCCGCTGCGGCCCTTGCGGTCGGCGCCGGTGAAGGCGCCGGGGGCGGTGCCGAAGAACTCGGCCTCAAGCAATGCCTCGGGGATCGCCGCGCTGTTGATGCTGACGAACGCCTTGTGCGCCCGCGCCGAGGCGGCGTGGATGGCGTGGGCCAGCAGTTCCTTGCCGGTGCCGGTCTCGCCGAGCAGCAGCACCGGCGAGTCGCTGGTCGCGCCGCGGCGGGCGCGGCGCTTGGCCTCGAGGCAGGCGGGGCTGCTGCCGACGAACTGGGCGAAGCTGTAGCGGGCCTGGCGGGCGCGCAACTGGGAGCGGGTCGAGGCCAGTTCCTGCTGCATGCTGGCGTAGCGCTTGAGCAATGGCGACAGGCTGCGCAGTTCGTCGAACAGGGCGAAGCCGATGGCACCGATCAGCGCGCCCTGGTCGTCATGGATCGGCAGGCGCATCACCACCAGCGGCTCGTTCGGCGTATCGAGCATGTCCAGCAGGATCGGCTTGCCGTTGCTCACCACCTCGCGCATCAGGCTGCCGGGTATCACCGCCTCGCAGGGCTGGCCAATGGCGCTGGCGGCATCCTGCAGGCCGAAACGCCGGGCATAGCGCTCGTTCATCCAGACGATGCGCGCCTGGCGGTCGACGATCACCGTGCCTTCGCTGGATTGCTCGATGATCTCGAACAGCGAGCGGATGGCCAGTTGGCGGACCTGGGGGTAGTCCTTGAGGTTGTCGTGCATGGAAGGGATACCCATAGTTGAAAATGTACGCCGCTCCTACATGCGGGGATCAAACGCCTCGCGCAGCGCATCGCCGATGAATACCAGCAACGACAGGATCAACGCCAGGGCAAAGAACGCGGTAAAGCCCAGCCACGGCGCCTCGAGGTGTTGCTTGCCCTGGGTCACCAGCTCGCCCAGCGAGGCGCTGCCGGCGGGCATGCCGAAGCCGAGAAAATCCAGCGCGGTGAGGGTAGTGATCGCCCCGGTGAGCATGAACGGTACATAGGTCAGGGTCGCGTTCAGGGCGTTGGGCAGGATATGCCGCAGCATCACCTGGGTGTCCGAAAGCCCCAGGGCCCGGGCCGCCTTGACGTACTCCAGGTTGCGCCCTCGGAGGAATTCGGCGCGCACCACATCGACCAGGGTCAGCCAGGAGAACAGCGCCATGATCCCCAGCAGCCACCAGAAGTCCGGCTCGACGAACCCCGACAGGATGATCAAGAGGTACAGCACCGGCAAGCCCGACCACACCTCCAGCAATCGCTGGCCGAGCAAATCCACCCAGCCGCCGTGGTAGCCCTGCAGAGCACCGGCCGTGACGCCGATCAGCACGCTGAGCAGGGTCAGGGCGAAGGCGAACAGCAGCGAGACACGCGCGCCGTACAACACTCGTGCCAGCACGTCGCGGCCCTGGTCGTCGGTGCCCAGCCAGTTGCTCGCGCTGGGCGGGCTGGGGGTGGGGACCTGCAGGTCGTAGTTGGGGGTATCGGCGCTGAACGGGATCGGCGCGAACAGCATCCATCCCTCCTGGCCCTCGATCAACTGGCGCACGTACTGGCTGCGGTAGTCGGGCTGGAACGGCAGCTGCCCGCCGAACTGCTGCTCGGTGTAGCGCTTGAGCGCCGGCGTGTACAGCTCGCCCTGGTAGCCCAGCAGCAAGGGCTTGTCATTGGCCACCAGCTCCGCGCCCAGGCTTAGCAGCAACAATCCAGCGAACAGCCACAGTGAGATCCAGCCGCGGCGGTTGTCGCGAAAACGCCGCAGGCGCCGCCGAGCGATGGGCGAGAACATCAGCGGCCCCTCGCGTCGAAGTCGATGCGCGGGTCGAGCACCGTGTAGCACAGGTCGCCCAGCAGGCGGATCAGCAGCCCGGCCAGGGTGAAGATGAACAACGTGCCGAACACCACCGGGTAGTCCCGCGACACCGCCGCCTCGTAGCTCATGCGCCCGAGGCCGTCGAGGGAGAAGATCACCTCGATCAGCAGGGAACCGGCGAAGAACACCGTGATCAGCGCCTGGGGCAGGCCGGCCACCACCAGCAGCATGGCGTTGCGCAGCACATGGCCGTAGAGCACCCGGCGCTCGCTCAGGCCCTTGGCCCGGGCCGTGACCACGTACTGGCGGGCGATCTCATCGAGGAAGGCGTTCTTGGTCAGCAGCGTGAGGGTGGCGAAGCCGCCGATCACCAGGGCGCCGACCGGAAGCACCAGGTGCCAGAAGTAGTCGGCGACCTTGCCCAGCAGGCTGAGCTGGTCGAAGTCTTCCGAGACCAGGCCGCGAACCGGGAACCAGTTGAGCGAGGTGCCGCCGGCGAACAGCACGATCAGCAGCAGGGCGAACAGGAACGAGGGCAGGGCATAGCCGATCACGATCAGCGCGCTGCTCCAGGCGTCGAAACGGCTGCCATGGCGTACCGCCTTGCGGATGCCCAGCGGGATCGACACCAGGTAGGTGATCAGCGTGGCCCAGAAGCCCAGCGACAGGGTTACCGGCAGCTTCTGCACGATCAGCTCGGTGACCGTGGCGCCGCGAAAGAAGCTCTGGCCGAAGTCCAGCCGTGCATACTGGCCGAGCATCAGCCACAACCGTTCGGGCGCGGACTTGTCGAAACCGTACTGGCGCTTGATCTCCTCGATCAGCTTCGGGTCCAGGCCGCGGGTCGCGCGCGATTCGCCCTGTACCGCCTCGACGCGGGCGCCCGGCGCGCCGCCGCCGATGCCCTGCAGGCGCGCCACGGCCTGCTCCACCGGCCCGCCGGGCGCGGCCTGGACGATGGCGAAGTTCACCAGCAGGATGGCCAGCAAGGTGGGGATGATCAGCAGCAGGCGGCGCAGGATGTAGGTGGTCATGGCGCGCTCCGCAGGCGCTCGGCCATCTGCGTGTTGGTCAGCGCCCGGGGGCTGACTTCCCACCAGGTGTCCAGGCCTTCGTCATAGGCCGGCTGTACCTTGGGCAGGCCGAAGCGGTTCCACCACACCGTCGAGCTGCCCGGCGGGTAGTAGTTGGGAATCCAGTAGTAATTCCATTGCAGCACCCGGTCCAGGGCGCGGGCGTGGCGCAGCATGTCGGCCTGGCTGGTGGCGCGCACCAGGCCCTCGAGCAGGCGGTCCACCGCTGGGTCCTTGAGCACCATCAGGTTGTTCGAGCCCGGGTCGTTGGCCGCGGCGGAGCCGAAATAGTTGTACTGCTCGCTGCCCGGCGACAGGGTTACCGGGTAGCCGGTGACGATCATGTCGTAGTCGCGGGCCATCACGCGGTTGACGTACTGGGCTGAGTCGACGTTGCGGATGTTCAGCTCGACGCCGATCTGTGCGAGGTTGCGCTTCCACGGCAGCAGCAGGCGTTCCAGGCCGGACTGGCCATTGAGGAAGGTGAAGCTCAGCGGCTGGCCCTGGGCGTTGACCAGCCGATCACCCTGGGGATGCCAGCCGGCGTCCTGCAGCAACGCCAGCGCCTGCAGTTGCTGCTGGCGGATGATGCCGGAGCCGTCGGTGACCGGGGCGCTGAAAACCCGGCTGAACACTTCGTCCGGTACCTGGCCGCGCAGCGGCTCGAGCAGCTTGAGCTCCTCGGCGTCGGGCAGGGCGCGGGCGGCCAGAGGTGTGTTGGAGTAGAGGCTCTGCTGGCGGATGTACATATTGCGCATCATCTGCCGGTTGCTCCACTCGAAGTCCCAGAGCATGCCCAGGGCCTGGCGCACGCGGCGGTCCTTGAATTGCGGCTGGTCCAGGTTGAACACGAAGCCCTGGGCGATCTGCGGTTTGGCCGGGGCGAGGTGGGCGCGCTGCAGGCGCCCGTCATCCAGTGAGGCACCGTTGTAGCCGAGGGTGTAGGCGGTGGCGGAGTACTCGCGGTTGTAATCGTAGCCTCCGCCCTTGAGTACCTGGCGGGCCACCTCGGTGTCGCCGAAGAATTCGACGCCGATGCGGGCGAAGTTGTACAGCCCGCGGACGGCCGGCAGATCCCGCGCCCACCAGCTCGCATCGCGCTCGAAGGTAATGCTGCGGCCGTTGTCGATCCTGCCGATGCGGTAAGGGCCGCTACCGACCGGCTTGTCGAAGCCGGCGCCGTTGGCGAAGTCGCGTTGCTGCCAGTCGTGCTCGGGCAGCACCGGTAGGCCGGCAAGCTCCAGGGGCAGGGTACGGCCATGGGGTTGCTTGAAGTCGAAGCGCACCTGGCGAGGGCCTTCGACCGTGACCGCGGCGACATCGGCGAACTGGGTGCGAAACTTGAGGCTGCCCTGGTTCATCAGCCGCTCGTAGCTGAAGCGTACGTCTTCGGCCCGTACCGGCTTGCCGTCGGCGAAGGTGGCGCGCGGGTCGAGGTAGAAGCGCAGCCAGGCATCGTCGGGGCCACGCTCCATGCGCTGGGCGATCAGGCCATAGACGGTGTAGGGCTCATCGAGCGAGCGCACGGCCAGCGGTGCGTACAGCCAGCCATCGACCTGGCTGACGCCGATGCCTTTGTCGATGTAGGGCAGGATATGGTCGAAGTTGCCGATCTCGATGGCCGAGCGGCGCAGGCTGCCGCCCTTGGGGGCGTCGGGGTTGACGTAGTCGAAGTGGTCGAAATTCGCGGGGTAGCGCGGGGCTTCGGCGTAGACGGTGAGGGCGTGGGTGGGGGCGGCGTGGGTTGCCAATGGCAGGCAAAGCACCAGGCCCAGGCAACATGCCAGCAATACTCGCAAGCCTCTGTAGGAGCGGGCTTGCCCCGCGATTGCGTCAGCAGGGCCATCGAGGCTGCCTGGGCGGTCGCTATCGCGGGGCAAGCCCGCTCCTACAGGGGAGGTGTTGTTCTTGGCGAACAACGGTGCATCAGTCCTGACGGCTGGTCACTTCCAGCAGGTGGTAGCCGAACTGGGTCTTGACCGGACCTTGGACGACATTCAGCGGCGCGCTGAAGACCACGGTGTCGAACTCGCGAACCATCTGGCCCGGGCCGAACGAGCCCAGGTCACCGCCCTGGCGGCTGGACGGGCAGGTGGAGTTGGCCTTGGCGACTTCGGCGAAGTCGGCGCCGGCTTCGATCTGTGCTTTGAGTTCGTTGCACTTCTCTTCGCTGGAAACCAGGATGTGACGGGCGGTGGCTCGGGCCATGGGTACTGTTCCTTGGAGGTCGAAAAGGCAAGCCTAGCGCACTTGTTCGTGCCGTGTCTCGCAAGGCTTGCCATAGAGGCCTACAGGCGAGCGGCGGCTTCGCGCAGCAGGGCCTCGGTCGCCTCCCAGCCCAGGCAGCCGTCGGTGATCGACACGCCGTACTTCAGCGCGCCCTTGCCCAGGGCCTGGCAGCCATCGAACAGGTGCCCTTCGAGCATCACCCCGACCAGCGAACGGTCGCCGTCCAGGCGCTGGGCCAGCACGTCCTCGAACACCGCCGGCTGACGGGCCGGGTCCTTGCCGCTGTTCGCGTGGCTGCAGTCGACCATGATCCGTGGCGCCAGACCTGCCTTGGCCAGCCCCTGGCGGGCCAGGGCGACGCTCTGGGCGTCGTAGTTCGGCCCCTTGTGCCCGCCACGCAGCACCAGGTGAGTATCGGGGTTGCCCAGGGTCTCGATGATCGCCGGGTGGCCCTGGGCGTCCATGCCGAAGTGGCGGTGTGGGTGGGCGGCGCTGCGCATGGCGTCGCAGGCGATGCCGATACCGCCGTCGGTGCCGTTCTTGAAGCCGACCGGCAGTTCCAGGCCGCTGACCATCTCGCGGTGGATCTGCGACTCGGTGGTGCGCGCGCCGATGGCGGCCCAGCCCAGCAGGTCGTCGAAGTAGCCGGCGGCCATCGGCTGCAGCAGCTCGGTGGCGATCGGCAGGCCGCGTTCGAGCATGCCCAGCATCAGGCCGCGAGACAGGGCGATGCCGGCGTGCATGTCGTCGCTGCCATCGAGGTGCGGATCGTAGGTCAGGCCTTTCCAGCCCACGGTGGTGCGTGGTTTTTCCACGTAGGCGCGCATCACCAGCAGCAGCTTGTCGTCGACTTCGCGGCTGAGCGCGGCCAGGCGGTCGGCGTATTCGAGGGCCGAGCGCGGGTCATGGATCGAGCAGGGGCCGACCACCACCAGCAGACGTTCGTCGCGGCCTTCGAGGATGGCGCGGATCGCCTGGCGGTGAGCATGGACTTGCTGGGTGAGTTCGTTGGACAGCGGCATCTGCTGCTTGAGCAGGTGCGGGCTGGGCAGGCGCTGGCTGACGGTGGTGTTGGCAGCGTGCGGCTGAGTCAGGGGCAGGGCGAGGTTCGAGGCTTGCATGGCGTTTTTTCCCTGGGCGGACGGCGGGTTCTGGCCCGCGTCGTCGGCCCTATCGAGGTGTTCGACTGATCGTCAAATGGGGTGTCTGTGCGGCATTGCCACCGGGAATCGACCGAACGGAGGCGGCAGGCTGGCCCGAACGGAACTGGCTAAATCGCCATGCGAAGGTGCGGTAATAGGTGGTGTAGTTCATGTCGCTGTCCTCAAGGTAATCGGTATGTTTCGTAGGTCCGGAAAAGCAAAACCCCCGGTCGGGGAGCCGACCGGGGGTTTGAGTATTCTCATGTTCGGCGGCCCCTCGAAGGTGGGCGCCGGATGGGTCATCGGCGCCTAGTGGCTAAACCAATACCCAAAATAAAAGCTGGCAACGGCGTTACGACCGGCAACGGCCAGCACGCGGTGCGCGGAGCGACCGGTGTGGTTGGCGTGGTTGCAGGTTTGTTTCGACATGTTGCTCTCCAGTGATTGAGGCCGAGCTTACTGCACCTTTGCGCGTGTGTTCAATCACTAAATGCTATCGATTCGATAGCGTGGGAGCGGCGCACAGGTACTACGCCAACCTGTAGGAGCGGCCTTGTGCCGCGAAAGGGCCGCAAAGCGGCCCCGGCAATATCTGCTTGATGCACAAATCGCGGGGGCGCTTCGCACCCCTTTCGCGGCACAAGGCCGCTCCTACAGAGATCACGCTGGTTGAGAAATCTCAGTAAGACAGTTGCTCCCAGGCTGTTCCAGCAAAGCCCCCCAGTTAAGGGTGAAAGCGCCCAGCTCATCCTTCCTATTTCTCGCAAGCATTTGATTAAAAACAACTAAATTCCTGGCACAAGCCTTGCTCACCTCCCCGCAGTATCCCTGTGTCCCCGGAGGTGCCCCATGTCGACCACTCGCAAAGGCCCGGTCCTGTCCACCGTCCTGCTGGCCCTGCTGGGCTGGCAGGTTTCCAGCGAGGCCGCGGTGCAGTGCCAGCGCACGCTGGTGGCCAACGTGGTGGCGCTGGATCAGCCACTGATGTTCAACCGCCTCGGCGCGCAGAACGCCAACGGCATGATGTACGCCCTGCGCCAGGACGTGGTGGACGAGCACCAGGTGCCCTTGAGCAAGGGCGGCGCCGCGGTACCGGGCAAGGTCACCCTGCGCCCGGACAAGCGCCCGCGGCCGATCGTGCTGCGGGTGGCCGCCGGTGACTGCCTGACGGTCAACCTGACCAACCTGCTGGCCTACCAGGCCAACCCCAACAAGCACGGCATCGACCACGACGAAACCGAAGTCGAAGGCGAGGAAGAAGAGGGCGCCGAGGTCGAGAACGAAGGCGGCGAGCACTTCGTTGCCGACGAGCAGGTCACCGACCGTCATGTCGGCTTCCAGGTCAATGGTCTGCAGGCGGTCAACAGCATCGGCGACATCGCCGCCAACACCGGGCGCAACGGCAACTTCCTGGTCGCTCCGGGCGGCACCCGCAGCTACACCCTGTACGCCGAGCGCGAAGGGGCGTTCGCCGTCACCAGCCAGGGCGCCACCTTTGGCGGCCAGGGCGGCGCCGGCAACGTCGCCAACGGCCTGTTCGGCCAGGTGGTGGTGGTGCCCAAGGCCGGGCGTACCTACCGCAACACCCTGACCGAGGAAGAGATGCGCCTGGCCACCACCGGGCGCACGGCCACCGGCCAGCCGGTGATCGACTACCACGCCCGCTACCCCAACGCCGAGCCGTGGATCGCCGAGGGCAAGGCCGGCAAGCCGATCATCGCCATGCTCGACGGCAACGAGATCCTCAGCAGCGAGACTGATGCCATCGTCATGGGCCCCAACCCCGACGGCAGCTTCCCGGCCAGCACTTATCCGCTGGAAAGCGTCGGCAAGCGCAACCCGGCGCTGCCCAACCGACTGGAAGCCTTCCGCGACTTCGCCTCGCAGTTCGCCGACGAGGTGGCCGCCACCCAGGCCTTCCCCGCCTACTGGGCGGACCCTGTCATGGGCCATGTACTCGAGCCGACCCGCGACTCGTTCATGATCAACTACGGCTCCGGTGGCATGGGCGCCGAGGTGGTGGCCAACCGCCTGGGCGTGGGGCCGATGCATGACTGCCTGTCGTGCGCCTACGAGGAGTTCTTCCTCAGCGCCCACACCGTGGGCGATATCGGCACCCTGGTGGATATCCCGGCCAACGTCGGGCTGGAGAACATCCGCCCTGGCCAGACGCCGCCGGCCAGCGCCACCGGGGTCAAGGCGACCATGGCCCTGTACCCGGCCGAGCCCGCCAACGTGCACCACAGCTACATCGGCGACTTCACCAAGTTCCGCAACACCCACAACGGCCACGAGCAGCACATTTTCCACCTGCACGGGCACCAATGGCTGTTCAACCCCAACGACGATAACTCCGACTACATCGACGCCCAGGGCATCGGCCCGGGGGTGGGCTACACCTACGAGATCGCCAACGGCGGCTCGGGCAACCGCAACCGGGTGGCGGGCGATGCCATCTACCATTGCCACTTCTATCCGCACTTCGCCCAGGGCATGTGGGCCATGTGGCGGGTGCACGACGTGTTCGAGCCAGGCACCCGATTGGAGGTCAGCGGCGAGGGCGCCAACGGCTTCCACAGCACGCCGTTCGCCCTGCGCAATGGCAAGCCGGCCCAGGGCGCCCGGGCGCTGCCGGACGGCGAGATCATCGCCGGCACGCCGATTCCGGCCATCGTGCCGCTGCCGGGCAAGGCCATGGCGCCGATGCCGGGCAAGGTGACCGTGGTGCCCAAGCTGTCCGAGACCCTGGTCGCCGGTCGTGACGATGAAGAAGAGGAGGAGGGCGACGACCATCCGAACGCGCCAGCCACCCCGCGTGCCGTCGGCTCCCTGGCCCTGGTCGACCGCAGCGAGACCAATCGCAACGCCGATGGCAGCCTGAAGAACCCCGGCTACCCGTTCTGGATCGGCGGCATGGAAAGCAGCGTCGGCCAGCGCCCACCGACCCCGCCGCTGGACATGCTCGACCCGGCCCTGGCCCGCCAGCTCAAGGACAGCGGCAAGGCGCTGTGGGCCAACCTCGACCCCAACCAGGTCGATGGCTGGGACGGCGGCCTTGGTCGCCACGCGCTGGACGGCGTATCGGCCGGCGGCGAGGCGGTGACCACCACCACCAAGCTGGATTTCTCCAAGGTGGTGCACAAGGCCAAGCCGATCTACCTGCCCGAGGAGGGCACCGAGGTCGAGCAGGCCGCCATGCAGTTCCACGCCAAGGCCGAGCACCCGAGCTTTGCCCTGATCCCCGGCAGCGCGCCGGTGGCCAAGGCCTTCCGCACCAACGGCGCCCTGCCCACGGCGGGGGCGCCGTTCTACGAGCCCTGCATGGACGACCGTGGCAAGCGCCTGACCCAGTCCTCGGGTGTCGGCGAGTTCTTCAGCGGTGAGAACCTCAGCGGCATGAGTTTCCGCGGCTCGTCCACCTTCACCGCCGACCGCCCGCGCATCTACAAGGCGGCCAACATCCAGTTCGACGCGGTGTACAACAAGGTCGGCTACCACTTCCCGCAGGCGCGCATCCTCGCCCTGTGGGAGGACGCCTGGCCGGTGATCACCAAGCAGCGCCCGCCGGAGCCGCTGGTGATGCGCATGAACACCTTCGACTGCACCCAGTACGTGCACACCAACCTGATTCCGTCGTTCTACGAGATGGATGACTACCAGGTGCGCACACCGACCGACGTGATTGGCCAGCACATCCACCTACCCAAGTGGGACCTGACCGCCGCGGACGGCTCGGCCAACGGCTGGAACTACGAAGACGGCATCCTCTCGCCCGGCAGTGTGGTCGAGCGCGTGCATGCCATCCGCAGCTTCAATAATTGCACCGAGGGCGATGCCCGCGACGGTACCGCCGCGTGCCCGAAAGCCAAACAGCATCCGTACTTCGGGCGTTTCGGCCGGGCCGACTGGCTCGGCGCGCGCACCGCCATGCAACGCTGGTTCGCCGACCCGCTGGTGAACGTGCACAACGTCGACCGTGGCCTGGGCACCATCTTCACCCATGACCACCTTGGCCCATCGACCCACCAGCAACTCGGGCTGTACGCGACCGTGCTGGCCGAGCCCGCCGGTTCCACCTGGTACCACGCCGAGACCGGCGAGCAGCTGTACAACCCGGCCACCCGCCAGGACGGCGGCCCGACCTCGTGGCAGGCGGTGATCCAGACCGGCGACCACGACGGCGACGGCAAGAACGACAGCTATCGCGAGTTCTTCCTCGAGTACAGCGACTTCCAGCACGCCTATGAGGCCGGCGTGTATGTGGGGGCCGGCCCCAACGGCATACCCGATGGCCAGGCCTATCCAGCCACCGCCGACAGCTTCCGCTACGCCATCAACCCGCCGGTGCGGCAGAAAGCCTCGACGCTGCTCGAGTCGGTGGTCGAGTCCCGAGGCGGGCTGAGCCCGGGCTGCCCGACGCGGCCGTGCCCACAGGCGATCTCGGTGGATGACCCGGGCATGTTCGTCGTCAACTACCGCAACGAGCCGCTGGCCCTGCGCGTGTTCGACCCGAACAAGGTCGGCCCGGACGGCAAGCGCGGCATGCAGGCCGACGGCCTGGGCGGCGACCTGGCCTATGCCATGCAGAGCCGCACCGACCGCGCCATCCCGGCGATGAACCTGGCGCCTTCGGCGATCACCCAGGCCACCGGCCCCACCGGCGGCACTACGCTGTTCCCACCGCACGTCAACAAGGGCACCGAGCCGGGCGACCCGTTCACCCCGTTGCTGCGCACCTATTCCGGCGACAACGTGCGCCTGCGCATGCACGCCGGCGGCCATGAGGAGGAGCACAACGTCACCCTGCACGGCGTGAAGTGGCTGCAGAACGGCTCGGGCTTCGGCAACAGCTCCAACTCGGGGTGGAAGTCGTCGCAGATGGTGGGCATTTCCGAGCAGCTCGGGTTCATGGCCCCGGTGTCCATGATCTCCAGCTCCGCCGCCACCAACGGCGACTACCTGTACTCGCTGGACGCCGCGCTGGAAGGCTATTGGAACGGCATCTGGGGCATCATGCGCAACTACACCGCCCAGCGCGCCGACCTGTTCGCCCTGCCGAACAACCCGCAGCCGGTGGCCATGCGCAACACCGTAAACTTCGACGGCATCTGCCCGAAAACCACGGCCAACGCCAATGGCATCGGCACCCGGCCGACGGTCAAACGCAGTTACGAGATCGTCGCGGCCCTGGCCAACGACATCCTCGAGAATCGCCACGGGGTCAGCATCAGCGACCCGGCCGGGATCGGCCAGCATGTAGGTGGCGCGCTCAAGGCCAACGGCGGCACCCTGGTGTTCAACAGCCGCAAGGTCGATATCCCCATGGCCACGGTCACCGACGAAGAGGACGGCGCGACCTTCACCGTCGGCGGCCACAGCTCGCCATTGCACGACCCGACCGCGGTGCTCTACGTGCGCAAGGCCGACCTCGATACCAGCACCGGCAAGCTCAAGGCCGGCGTGCCGGTCGAGCCCCTGGTGCTGCGCGCCAATGCCGGTGACTGCATCAGCATCACCCTGGAGAACCGCCTGCCGCTGATGATGCCGGATCTGCCCAGCAGCGCGGTGATGCAGAACGTGGTCAAGCGCGACCGGGCCGGCGGCGAGGGCTCCACGGCGTTCAACAACAACCTGATGCGCCCGTCCAGCCATGTCGGCCTGCATGCGCAACTGCTGGCTTACGACATCACCAAGTCGGACGGCGTCAACGTCGGCCTCAACCCGGTGCAGACCGTGCCGCCGCGCGCCGGCGCCAGCGGCGCCTACCCGAACCGTGTGTACCAGTACTATGCCGGGCACCTGGAGCGCGAAGGCAAGCCGGTGCTGCAACTGGGCCGCACGGTGGACAACATCAACACCACGGCCATCGAGTTCGGCGGCCTCAACCTGACCCCGGCGGATGTCATCAAGCAGCCGCAAAAGGGCCTGGTGGGCGCCATGAGCGTATTGCCGCAGAGCGCGACCTGGACTGAGGACAACGCCAGCCGCGCCCAGGCCACGGTGAAGGTCAGCGGCCAGCCCGACTACCGCGACTTCGTCACCGTGTGGCAGCGCTCGCTGAACATGCGCTGGGCCGATGGCCGGCCGGTGGAGGGTATCGCCACCGAGGGCAATGGCGTGCCCGGTGATCCGAAGGACAACGGCAACATGGCGATGAACTACAAGACCGAGCCGCTGTGGCTACGCTTCGGCCTGGCGCCGGACGCGCCGTTCGGCCATGCCGACGGCTTCGGCTTCGCCGATGTGCCCAACGCCCACATGGCCTACAGCAACGCCCTGGTCGGCGGCGACCCGCAGACCCCGGTGCTCTGGGCCAGGCCGGGCCAGCCTGCGCGTAGCCATGTGCTGATGCCCAGCGGCGGCAGCCGCGGCATCACCTACCAGCTCGACGGACACCTGTGGCCGCTGCACAACTACCAGGCCGAGAAGAACGATGTGCATGGCTACCCCATGGGCCTGCCGGGCATTGGCTCGGTGCGCTACGGCTACAACCCGATGGCAATTTACGTGGGCGCGCAGGAAAGCGTGCTGCCGGCGGCGCACTTCAGCTTCATGCTGCCCAGCGCCGGGGGGGCCAACGCGGTGCAAGGGGATTATCTGTTCCGCGACTATGCCGCCTATGGCAATGTTTCTGGGCTGTGGGGAATCCTGCGGGTGACCAACGAAGCGCCGCCGGCCACCGCACCGGCGCAGTGACGGGGGCCGGGCTTGGTGCAGGGCGTTCAGCAGGTGTTTGCCGGCGGGATTGCAGCGCTCTCGATCTCGAGAGTGCTGCAGGCTATCGCCACTAGCGCTTGAGCACCAATGTCAGGATGTCATAGCTGGCCACCAGCTCACCGAGCTGGTTGGTCACTTCCACATCCCAGGCCACCACCCCTTGCGCCTGTCCCTGCGGGCTGGTCTTGCCCTGGTCGATCTTGCGCTTGCAGGTCAAGCGCGCCTGGATGGTGTCGCCGATCCCCACCGGGGTGATGAAGCGCAGCGTGTCCAGGCCATAGTTGGCCAGCACGGGCCCTTCGCCAGGAGAAACAAACAACCCGGCCGCCGCCGACAGCACGAAATAGCCATGGGCGATGCGCTTGCCGAACTGCGACTGCTTCGCCGCGATTTCGTCGAAGTGCATGTAGAAATGATCGCCCGACAGGCAGCCGAAATTGACCAGGTCGGCTTCGGTCACGGTGCGGCGGTGGGTCAGCAGCGATTCGCCGATGCGCAGGTCGTCGAAATGGCGGCGGAACGGGTGCACCTCGGTCTCGATCACCTCGGCGCCGCGCACGTATTCGCCGGTCACCGCCATCAGCATGCTCGGCGAGCCTTGCACGGCCGCGCGTTGCAGGTAGTGCTTGACTGCGCGCAGGCCACCCAGCTCCTCACCGCCGCCGGCACGGCCGGGGCCGCCATGCTTGAGCTGCGGCAATGGCGAGCCATGGCCGGTGGATTCCTTGGCCGCCTCGCTGTCGAGCACCAGCAGCCGCCCGTGCCAGGCCGCCGCCACCGGGATGGCCTTGGCCGCCACGGCGCGGTCGGCGGTCACCAGCGATGCCACCAGGCTGCCCTTGCCGCGGGCGGCCAGGGCCAGGGCCTCGTCGAGGTCGTCGTAGGCCATCAGCGTGCTCACTGGGCCGAACGCCTCGATGTCATGGGCGCCGCCCTCAGCGTGTGGGTCGCGGGCCAACAGCAGGGTCGGGGCGAAAAACGCGCCTTCGGCCACGGCATCGCCGACCGGGGTGAAACCGTCACTGGCACCCAGCAACTGCTCGCAGCTGTCCAGCAATTGGCGCACGCGCTCGCCGACATCGCGCTGCTGGTCGTGGGAGGCCAGCGCGCCCATGCGCACGCCCTCGACCGCAGGATCGCCCACCACCACCTTGCGCAGGCGTTCGCGCAGGCGGGTGGCCACCGCGTCGAGGTGTTTGGCCGGGACGATGGCGCGGCGTATCGCCGTGCATTTCTGCCCGGCCTTGGTGGTCATCTCCCGCGCCACTTCCTTGATGTACAGCTCGAACTCCTCGCTGTCGGGGCTGACGTCCGGGCCGAGGATGGCGCAGTTAAGCGAGTCGGCCTCGGCGGTGAAGGGCACCGAATGGCGGATCAGGTTCGGGGTCACGCGCAGCTTGGCCGCCGTGTCGGCGGAGCCGGTGAAGGTCACCACGTCCTGACCCTGCAGGCGGTCGAGCAGATCGCCGGTGCTGCCGATCACCAGTTGCAGGCTGCCGGCCGGCAGCAGGCCCGATTCATTCATCAGGCGCACCACGGCTTCGGTCAGGTAGCTGGTGGCGGTAGCGGGCTTGACGATGCACGGCATGCCGGCGAGGAAGGTCGGGGCGAACTTCTCCAGCATGCCCCAGATCGGGAAGTTGAAGGCGTTGATATGCACGGCCACCCCTGCGCGCGGCACCAGGATATGGCTGCCGGCGAAATGGCCTTGCTTGCCCAACGGGATCGCCGGCCCTTCATGCACCAGGTTGCCCGACGGCAGTTCGCGCCGGCCCATGCTGGAATAGGCGAACAGCGTGGCGTTGCCGCCCTCGATGTCGATCCAGCTGTCGGCGCGGGTGGCGCCGGAGTGGTGGGACAGGGCGTAGAGCTGCTCCTTGCGCTCGGCCAGGTACAGCGCCAGGGCCTTGAGCCGGGCGGCGCGCTGCTGGAAATCCATGGCCAGCAGTTGCTTGAGGCCCTGGGCCCTGGCGAAATCCACGGCCTCGGCGAAGTCCGGGCGCTCTTCGTGGCTGTAGGCCAGGACGTGGCCGTCGAGGGCGCTGCGCAGGGCCTGGGCGCCGTGCTGGCCGATCCAGCGGCCGGCGATGAAGCTCTGCAGGGTAGGGGCGGCGGACATGCTGTTCTCCTTTGAAGGGGCGCGGTTACCAGAGCGCCACGGTGTAGCCGATGATCAGGCGGTTCTCGTCCACGGCGTTGGTCAGGCCATTGCCGGAACGGAAGGTGACATTGCGCCAGCGCAGGCTGACGTCCTTGAACGGGCCGCTCTGGATGACGTAGGTGATGTCGGTGTCGCGCTCGCGCTCGCGGCCATTGCTGAGCGTGGCGGTTTCGGCGTGGCGGCCGTCGGTGTAGCGGGTCATGAAACTCAACCCGGGAATGCCCATCGCGACGAAGTCGTAGTCGTAGCGCAGTTGCCAGGAGTCGAGCCCGGCGCGGGTGAAGGTGTTGTAGGTGACCAGGTTGACGGTGTACGGATCGCCGCCATTGAGGAACGGGAAGGCGCTGTCGCCGGACATCTGCTGCCAGGTGGCGGTGAACTTGTGGGCCTTCACGCCCAGGGTGAACATGGCGTTGAAGTTGCGGTTGTCGATGCGCCCGGCACGCTCGGCGCCGTCGCCGCGGCTGTCGAAGTAGCGCAGGTCGCTGCGCAGGCTGACGCCTTCGGCCAGGGGCTGGGTGTGCAGCAAGCCCACGTACTGCTGGCGGTAGATGTCTTCGAGCTTGGCGTAGTAGTAGCTGACGCTGGTCTGCGGGGTGATGGCGTAGCTGCCGCCGCCGAAGTCGAAGTGGTCGCTGCTGGCGGCGCCGTAGCCGATGTCGTCGCGCCCGGAGGAGTCGCGCAGGTTGGCCTTGGTCAGGCGGCCGCCGTTGAAGGTGAGGCCGTCCAGCTCCTGGCTGGTCAGCAGGCCGCCCTGGAAGGTCGAGGCCAGCAGGCGGGTGTCGTTGTACACCACCACCGGCAAAATCGGCTGCAAGGTGCCCAGGCGCAGGGTGCTCTTGGACACCCTCAGTTTGCCGGTCAGGCCCAGTTCGCTGTAGTCGTCCACCGGCTCCAGGCTGCGTGGCCCGTAGGGCAGCAGGCCGGTGTTGCGCCGGTCGCGGCTGGAATCGAGCTTGATGCCCAGTTGGCCCATGGCGTCCACCCCGACACCGACCGGCCCGTCGGTGAAACCCGACTCGAAGCGCGCGGTGAAGCCCTGGCCCCATTCCTCGGCCTTGCTCTGCGGGGCGTTGCCCTGGCGGAAGTCGCGGTTGATGTAGTGGTTGCGCAGTTCGAGGCGTGCGTGGCTGTCAGCAATAAAGTCCGCCATGGCCGGCAAGGGCAGGGCGAGGGTGGCCAGCCAGGCGGCTGACGTGAGGTGCGTGCGGTTCATTGTTGTTGTACCCGACATTGTTATTGTTCTTGAAGTCAGTGCTTGCTGGCGCCAGCGGCGCCGATACCGGTCATCGAGCGGATGAACTGGGCCAGATAGCGACCACGTTCATCGCGCGCCCGTTCCGAGCCGTCGGTGACCGAGAAGGCCCAGGCGGCGAGGAAGGCCAGCGACATGGAGAACAGCGCCGGGTTGCTGTAGGGGAACAGCGCCCGCTCGTTGTGCAGCACGTTGACCCACACCGCCGGGCCCAGCACCACCAGGACGATCGCCGAGACCAACCCGGCCAGGCTGCCGCCCACCGCGCCGCGGGTGGTCAGGCCTTTCCAGAACATCGAGAGCAGCAGCACCGGGAAGTTGACCGAGGCGGCCACCGCCAGCACCAGGCCGGAAAGGAAGGCGATGTTCTGCGACTCGAACAGCAACCCCAGCAGTACCGCGAACAGGCCGATCCCCAGGGTGGCCAGGCGCGAGACGCGCATCTCTTGCTGCTCGCTGGCCTGGCCCTTGCGCACCACGCAGGCGTACAGGTCGTGGGACACCGCCGAGGCGCCGGACAGCGCCAGGCCCGCGACAACGGCGAGGATGGTGGCGAAGGCCACCGCCGAGATGAAGCCGAGGAACAGGTTGCCGCCCACGGCCTGGGCCAGGTGCACCGCGACCATGTTACCGCCGCCGATGATCGCCCCGCTGGCGTCGCGGTAGGACGGCTCGGTGCCGACCATGACGATGGCGCCGAAGCCGATGACGATCAGCAGCAGGTAGAAGTAGCCGATGAAACCGGTGGCGTAGAACACGCTCTTGCGCGCTTCCTTGGCGTCGCTGACGGTGAAGAAACGCATGAGGATATGCGGCAGGCCGGCCGTGCCGAACATCATGCCCAGGCCCAGGGAGATGGCGTCCACCGGGTTGGACAGCAGCGCCCCCGGCGCCATGATCGCCTGACCCTTGGCATGCACGGCCACGGCACTGGCGAACATCGCCTCGGTGCTGAAATCGAAGTGCCTGAGCACCATGAAGGCCATGAAGGTGGTGCCCGACAGCAGCATCACCGCCTTGATGATCTGCACCCAGGTGGTGGCGAGCATGCCGCCGAAGGTGACGTACAGCACCATCAGCACGCCCACCAGCATAACCGCGTACAGGTAGCTGATGCCGAACAGCAGTTCGATCAGCTTGCCGGCGCCGACCATCTGCGCCACCAGGTACATCAATGCCACGGCCAGGGTGCCGAAGGCCGAGGTCAGGCGCACCGGGGCCTGGGCCAGGCGGTAGGAAACCACGTCGGCGAAGGTGTACTTGCCCAGGTTGCGCAGGCGCTCGGCGATCAGGAACAGGATGATCGGCCAGCCGGCCAGCACGCCCAGGGCGTAGAGCAGGCCGTCGTAGCCGTTCATGAACATCATCGCCGAGATGCCGAGGAAGGACGCGGCGCTGATCATGTCACCGGCGATCGCCAGGCCGTTCTGCATGCCGGTCAGGCCGCCGCCGGCGGTGTAGAAGTCGCTGGCCGAACGGGTGCGCAGGGCGGCCCAGCGGGTCACCAGCAGGGTGAAACAGACGAACACCAGGAACATCGAGATGGCGGTCCAGTTCATCGCGCGCACTCCTGCTTGACCACTTCGTTGAGCGGGTCGATGACGCGGTTGGCGCGGTGCATGTAGACGCCGGTGAGGGCGAAGGACAGCAGCACCATCAGCACGCCCACCAGCATGCCGACGCTGGTCACCCCGCCGCTGAGGGACTGGCCGAGCACGCCGGGGGCGAAGGCCACCAGCAGGACGAAGCCGTAGTAGGCGACGAGCATGGTCAGGGTCAGCGAGCCGTTGAGACGGCGCTTGCGCTGGATCAGTTGCACGAAGGCGGGGTGCTTGCTGATGGATTCGAGGTGTTCGGGTGTCATGGGGGCGTTCTCTCTGGCTGTTGTAATTGTTTTTTCAGGTCACGCGGGTGTTGCTGGTATCGGTGTTGGCTTCTTCGCGGGTAAACCCGCTCCCACAGGGACGGCGCTGATCTTGAGGGCGCCGATGTACCTGTGGGAGCGGGTTTACCCGCGAAGCAGGCGACGCGGTGCTAGAGCTGATCGAAATCGAGCACCACCTTGTCGCTCAGCGGGTAGGTCTGGCACGACAGCACATACCCGGCCGCCACTTCGTAGTCCTCCAGGGCATGGTTGCTGTCCATCTCCACCTCGCCCTCGATCACCTTGCACTTGCAGGTCGAGCACACCCCGGCCTTGCACGACCAGGGCAGTTCGGCGCCGATGGCGTTGCCGGCCTCGAGCACGCTGCGGGTGTTGCGCGGCAGGTCGAAGGCCAGGGCGCGGCCGTCGCTGATCACGGTCACGTGGCTGACCGCCGAATCCACCTGGCGCGCCGCCTCGCGAGCTTCGCGACGGGCCTCGCCACCGGCGGCGGCAAACAGCTCGAAGTGGATGCGCTCCTTGGCCAGGCCATTGGCCTGCAGGCTGTCGCGCACGGTCTCGGTCATCGCCTGCGGGCCGCAGATGAACGCCGCATCGAGTGACTGCACGTCGAGCCAGCGGGCGAACAGCTGGCCGCACTTGTCGGCGTCGATGCGGCCGTTGTACAGGTCGACGTCCTGCTGCTCGCGGCTGAACACGAAGATCAGGTTGAGGCGGTCGAGGTACTGGTTCTTCAGGTCTTCCAGACGATCGCGGAACAGCGCGCTGTTGCTGGCGCGGTTGCCGTACAGCAAGGTGAAGCGGCTGTGGGGCTCGCAGGCCAAGGTCGTGGCGACCAGCGACAGGATCGGGGTGATGCCGCTGCCGGCGGCCACGCCCAGGTAATGACCCCGGCGCGCCGGGTCCAGCGGCACGAAGAAGCTGCCCGACGGCGGCATCACCTCCAACTGCTGGCCGGCCTTGAGCACTTCGTTGGCGAAGGCCGAGAAACGACCGCCCGGCACGCGTTTGACCGCCACGCGCAATTCGCCGTCCTGCACCGCGCTGCAGATCGAGTAGGAGCGGCGCACCTCTTCGTCATCCAGTCGGGTGCGCATGACCAGGTACTGGCCCTGGGTGAAGCGGAACTCTTCGCGCAGGTGCGCGGGCACGTCGAAGGCGATGGACACCGCGTCGCGGGTCTCCTGGCGCACTTGCCGGACGGTCAGGCTGTGAAACTGGCTCATGGCGTTCTCCACGGCTCAAAGGCATTTGAAATAGTCGAACGGTTCCAGGCACGCACGGCAGCGGTACAGGGCCTTGCAGGCGGTGGAGCCGAACTGGCTGAGCAGTTCGGTATCGCGGCTTGCGCATTGCGGGCAGCACACCGTGGGCGGGGCCCCGCGCAGGCTGGCACTGCCGGCGGGCGGTGCGATGCCGTAGGCGCGCAGGCGCTCGCGGCCCTGGTCGCTGATCCAGTCGGTGCTCCAGGCCGGAGTAAGCCTGCGCTCCAGCGCGGGCTCGGCGAACCCGGCCTGTTCCAGGGCCTGGCGGATATCGCCCTCGATCACCTCGGTGGCCGGACAACCGGAGTAGGTCGGGGTGACCACCAGATGCAGGTGGCCGGCGCGCCAGTCGAGGTCGCGGACGACACCCAAGTCGACCACGCTGACCACCGGCACCTCCGGGTCCATCACCTCGGCCAGCACCGCCCAGGCCTGGGCCAGGTCGCCGTCGCGCAGGGCGCGGGCGCCGCGGTCACCCGCGATCAGCTCACCAGGTCGCATCGGGGTAGGCTCGCGGCAAGAACTGCATCTCGGCCAGCAGCAGGCCCAGGTGCTCGGTGTGCAGGCCCTTGCGTCCGTCCAGGTAGAAGTGGCTGGCGGCGTTGGGCAGCGGCAGCTCGACCGAGGCGAAGATTACCTCCACAGCGGCGTGCCAGCGCTGGGCGACCTGCGTCGGGTCGGCGGCAATGCCAGCCCGGGCCAGCTGTACTTCGCTGTCGCTGGCGACCGTCAGCTCGACGGTGAAGCGCCACAGCATCGCAATGGCCTCGAGCATGCGTCGGCGGCTTTCCTCGGTGCCGCCACCCAGGCGCTGCACCCACTCGCCGGAGCGGCGCAGGTGGTAGGTCACCTCCTTCAGGGCCTTGGCGGCGATGCCGGCGATACGCTCATCGTCCGAGGCACTCAAGCCATCGAGCATGGCGTGGTGCCAGGCGTCGTAGAGGAACTGCTTGAGCATCGTCACGGCATAGTCGCCGTTGGGCTGCTCGACCAGTAGCAGGTTGCGGTAGGCGCGCTCGTCGCGACGGAAGGCCAGGGCGTCGGCATCGCGGCCGTCGTCCTGCAATTCGGCGGCATAGTCCAGCCAGTTGCGGGCCTGGCCGACCAGGTCGAGGCCGACGTTCATCAGCGCCAGTTCTTCCTCCAGCGCCGGGGCCTTGCCGCACCACTCACACAGGCGCTGGCCCTGGACCAGGGCGCTGTCGCCGAGCAGCAGCAGGTATTGAATCAGTGCTTGCTTGTGCATGGCGCGCCTCACATGTGTCCGACTTCGGCCGGCAGCTCGTAGAAGCTGGCGTGGCGGTAGACCTTGTCATCGGCCGGGGCGAACAGCGGGTCCTTCTCGTCGGGGGAGGAGGCGGTGATCAGCGCCGAGGGCACCACCCACAGGCTTACTCCCTCGCTGCGGCGGGTGTAAAGCTCGCGGGCGTTCTCGATGGCCATGGCGGCGTCGGCGGCGTGCACGCTGCCAACGTGCTTGTGGTTCAGGCCGTGCTTGCTGCGCACGAAGACTTCGAACAGGGTCCAGACAGACATTGGGGGTATCTCCGCATCATTCGCCGCTTCAGGCGGCGTTCTTGTTCTGTTGCTTGCGGGCATAGGCCACGGCGGCCTCGCGCACCCAGGCACCGCTTTCGATGGCGTTGCGCCGGGTGGCCAGGCGTTCCTGGTTGCACGGGCCGTTGCCCTTGAGCACTTCGTAGAACTCGTCCCACTGGATCTCGCCGAAGTCGTAGTGGCCGCGGGCCTCGTTCCACTTGAGCGCCGGATCCGGCGCGGTGCAGCCGAGCAGTTCGAGCTGGGGCACGGTCTGGTCGATGAAGCGCTGGCGCAGTTCGTCGTTGGTCTGGCGCTTGATCTTCCAGGCCATGGACTGGGCGCTGTTGGGCGAGTGCTCGTCGCTGGGGCCGAACATCATCAGCGCCGGCCACCACAGGCGGTCGATGGCATCCTGGACCATGTCCTTCTGCGCCTGGGTGCCGTGGCGCATCATGGTCAGCAGCAGTTCGTAGCCCTGGCGCTGGTGGAAGCTCTCTTCCTTGCAGATGCGGATCATGGCGCGGGAGTAGGGGCCGTAGGAGGTGCGCTGCAGCACCACCTGGTTGACGATCGCCGCGCCGTCCACCAGCCAGCCCACCGCGCCCATGTCGGCCCAGCTCAGGGTCGGGTAGTTGAAGATGCTCGAGTACTTGGCCTTGCCACTGTGCAGCTTGGCGATCTCTTCGTCGCGGTCGGCGCCGAGAGTTTCCATGGCGCTGTACAGGTACAGGCCATGACCGGCTTCGTCCTGGATCTTGGCCATCAGTTGCAGCTTGCGCTTGAGCGACGGGGCGCGGGTGACCCAGTTGCCTTCCGGGAGCATGCCGACGATTTCCGAGTGGGCGTGCTGGGAGATCTGGCGGATGAGGGTCTGGCGGTAGGCCTCGGGCATCCAGTTCTTGGCTTCGATCTTGATCTCGGCGTCGATCTTCTCCTGGAAGGCGCGCTCTTCGGGCGACATCTCCTCCAGGGACTTGAGGCGCTTGACGCCGGTTTCTACGAGCTGTGCGTACATGTTCGGGCTCCCGGTTGTGGGCTGCTTGGGGCGTGGGTCATTTATAAGCGATACAAAACACAACATCAAACAGTATTTGATGTATCGGATATGAATTGTGTATCACATTGGGCTGCTGCGCAGCCCTTTCGCGGCGCAAGGCCGCTCCTACAGGGATTCGTGTTCCCCTGTAGGAGCGGCCTTGTGCCGCGAAAGGGGCGCAGAGCGCCCCCGGCTTTCTAAAGGCCAAAAAAAGCCCCGGACTATGCCGGGGCTCCCTTCTAAGCGCTTGCCGTCAGCCAGCCAGCCGCTTGTCATACACATGACAAGCCTTGCCCTCCGAACGCTTCAACGTGCCGCAAGGCTGCAACTGGATCTGCGTACTGATACCGATATAGGTCTTGATCTGCCGCGCCAGTTCGCCCACCACCTGCTTGCGCTGCCCCTCGTCGAGGTACTGGCTGTCGCTGCGCAGTTCCACATGCACCTCGACGCTGTCGAGGTTGCCATTGCGATACAGATGAATCTCATACAGCTCTGAAAGCTGTTTAATCTTCAGCACCTGTTCCTCGATCTGCGTCGGGAACACATTGACCCCGCGGATGATCAGCATGTCGTCGCTGCGCCCGGTAATCTTGCCAATGCGCCGCATTGGCCGCGCCGTGCCGGGCAGCAGGCGGGTCAGATCGCGGGTGCGGTAGCGCACCATCGGCAATGCCTCCTTGCTCAGCGAGGTGAACACCAACTCGCCAAGCTGGCCGTCCGGCAGCACGTCGCCGCTGACCGGGTCGATGATCTCGGGGTAGAAGTGGTCCTCCCAGATGGTCGGGCCGTCCTTGGTCTCGAGGCATTCCATGGCCACGCCCGGGCCCATGATTTCCGACAGCCCGTAGATGTCCAGCGCATTGATGCCCAGGCGCTGCTCGATGGAGCGGCGCAGTTCGTCGGTCCAGGGTTCGGCGCCAAAGATGCCCAGGCGCAGCTTGAGGTCGTGCGGGTCGATGCCCTGGCGCTCGATCTCGTCGGCCAGGTTGAGCATGTACGAGGGCGTGACCATGATGATGTCCGGCTGGAAGTCGCGGATCAGCTGTACCTGCTTCTCGGTCTGGCCGCCGGACATGGGGATTACCGTGCAGCCCAGGCGCTCGGCGCCGTAGTGCGCGCCCAGGCCGCCGGTGAACAGGCCGTAGCCGTAGGACACGTGCACCTTGTCGCCGCGGCGCCCGCCGGCGGCGCGGATCGAGCGCGCCACCACGTTGGCCCAGGTGTCGATGTCGTTCTGGGTGTAGCCGACTACCGTCGGCTTGCCGGTGGTGCCACTGGAGGCGTGCAGGCGCACCACCTGGTCCTGGGGCACGGCGAACATGCCGTAGGGGTAGTTGTCGCGCAGGTCGTTCTTGCCGGTGAAGGGGAACTTCGCCAGGTCGTCCAGCGACTTCAGGTCATCGGGGTGGGCGCCGCACGCATCGAAGCGCTGGCGATAGAGCGGCACGTTGGCGTAGGCGTGGTTCAGGCTCCAGCGCAGGCGCTCCAGCTGGTGCTGGCGCAGCGCATCGAGGCTGGCGGTTTCCATCGGGTCGAGCAGGGCGCGGTCGGCATCGTGGTAGAGATTCATGGTTTCACTCGAGTTGTTCTTGTCGTGGGCCGAAGCCCTGAGTGTCATGGCAGGCAGCATACTGCCCGCGTCGCGTGGCGTCTCTGGCGGCTGATCAGAGGCGTTCGAGCACCAGGGCGATGCCCTGGCCGACGCCGATGCACATGGTGCACAAGGCGTAGCGCCCGCCAGTCTGCTCCAGCTGGTGCAGGGCGGTGGTGACCAGCCGTGCGCCGCTCATGCCCAGCGGGTGACCCAGGGCAATGGCGCCGCCGTTGGGGTTGACCCGGGGATCGTCGTCGGCCAGGCCCAGCTCGCGCAGCACGGCCAGGCCCTGGGCGGCGAAGGCTTCGTTGAGTTCGATCACGTCCATATCGGCCAGGGACAGGCCGGTCAGTTCCAGCACCTTGCGGGTGGCCGGTACTGGGCCGATGCCCATCAGTCGCGGCTCGACGCCCGCCACGGCGAGGCCAAGGACCCGGCCACGAGCCTTGAGGCCATGTAGCCGGGCTGCCGCGGGGCTGGCCAGGAGCAGGGCGCAGGCGCCGTCGTTGACCCCCGAGGCATTGCCGGCGGTGACGCTGCCGCCGTCGCGGAACGGCGTGCCGAGGCGCGCCAGTTGCTCAAGGGTGGTGTCGCCCCGTGGATGTTCGTCGTGCTCGACGCGCTTGGCCGTGCCTTTGCGCTGGGGGATCTCCACCGCGACGATCTCCCGGGCCAGGCGGCCATTGGCCTGGGCGGCGGCGGCCTTGAGCTGGCTGCGCAGGGCGAAGGCGTCCTGGTCCTCGCGGGAGATGGCGAAGCGCTCGGCGACGTTCTCGGCGGTCTCGGGCATCGAGTCGATGCCGTATTGCGCCTGCATCAGCGGGTTGACGAAGCGCCAGCCTATGGTGGTGTCGAACAGCTGCGCGCTGCGACCGAAGGCCTGTTCCGACTTGCCCATGACGAAGGGCGCCCGCGACATCGATTCGACGCCGCCGGCCAACATCAGCCCGGCCTCGCCGCAGCGCAGGGCGCGGGCGGCGTTGCCGATGGCGTCCAGGCCCGAGCCGCACAGGCGGTTGATCGTGGTGCCGGGCACCTCGATCGGCAACCCGGCCATCAGGCCGGCCATGCGCGCGACGTTGCGGTTGTCTTCGCCGGCCTGGTTGGCGCAGCCGAGGATCACATCGTCCACGGCCGCCCAGTCCAGCTCCGGGTGGCGCGCCATCAGTGCCTTGATCGGCACTGCGGCGAGGTCGTCGGGGCGTATGCTCGACAGTGCGCCGCCATAGCGGCCGATGGGCGTGCGCACGGCATCGATGATCAGCGCGTGGGGCAGGGTGGCATCAGTCATGGGAGGTCTCCGGCGACAGCACGGTGCCGCGCACTTTGTAGGATTTGCCGTGGAACAGGGCGATCAGCTCGCCCTGCTGGTTCTCGATGCGCACGTCGTAGTTGCCGGTGCGGCCCTTGCGGCTCTGCTCGCCGGCGGTGGCCAGCAACTGATCGCCCAGGCGTGCCGGCGCCACATAGTCGATGCTGCAACCCAGGGCCACGGCCGCTTCATCGTAGCTGTTGCAGGCGAAGGCGAAGGCCGAATCGGCCAGGGCGAACAGGTAGCCGCCGTGGCAGGTGCCGTGGCCCTGGAGCATGTCGGCGCGCACGCGCATGCTCAGTCGGGCGCAGCCGGGGCCGGCGTCGAGCAGCTCGATGCCCAGGCCCTGGCTGGCGGCGTCGCGGGCGAACATGGCCTGGGCACAGGCGCGGGCCAGGGTGTGTGCGGATTGTTCAGCCATGCAGGCGGCCTCCTTCTGCGTGGGTACGGCGTAGCAGCAGGGACGGGCGGTAACGCTCCTCACCGTAGCTGCGTTGCAGGTTGTCGAGTACGCTCAGGGTGAAGCCGACCCCCAGGCCGTCGGCCCAGGCCAGCGGGCCGCGCGGGTAATTGACCCCGGCGCGCATCGCCAGGTCGATGTCGCCAGGCGTGCCGACGCCTTGCAGCACCGCGTCGGCGGCCTCGTTGGCGAGCATCGCCACGGTGCGCAGCACCACCAGGCCGGGCAGGTCGGCCACCGGGCAGACGCTCAGCCCGGCCTGGGCGAGCAGGGCGACGGCCTGGTCAAGGGCCTCGTCACTGCACTCGGCGTCGTGGCTGATGGCCAGGCGCGTGGCGCTGGCGTAGTCCAGGGCCAGGTCCAGCAGCACCAGGTTGCGCAAACCGTCCTCGCGGGCGCGCTGGCTGGCCAGGCGGCCATCAGACAGCGCCAGGGTGGCGTCCCCCACCCGCAGCAGACCGCTGCCAGCGCGTTCGGTGATGCCCATCCCCTTGGCGCGCAGGCGCTCGACCAGGGGCTGCAGGACGCCGAGGTCACCTTCCACCGTGCAGTGCTCGACAGGCGCCTGGCTGGTGAGTGCCGCAGGCTCTGGTCGCTCGGCACCGTCGGCGTAGCTATAGAAGCCCTGGCCGGTCTTGCGCCCGAGGCGCCCGGCGTCGACCAGCTCTTTTTGCACCAGCGATGGCTGGAAGCGGAAATCGCCATAGAACGCCTCGAACACCGAGCAGGTCACCGCGTAGTTGACGTCATGGCCGATCAGGTCGGTCAGCTCGAAGGCGCCCATGCGAAAGCCTCCGGCGTCGCGCAGCAGGGCATCGAGGGTGGCGCAGTCGGCGGCGCCCTCCTGCAGCAGGCGCAGGCTTTCGGCGTAGAAGGGCCGAGCCACGCGGTTGACGATAAAGCCCGGCGTCGAACGGGCATGCACCGGTTGCTTGCCCCAGTTGCGGGCGGTGTCGTACAGGGTGGTCGCCAGTGTCGGCGCCGTGGCCAGCCCGGACACGACCTCCACCAGCGCCATCAGCGGTGCCGGGTTGAAGAAGTGCATGCCGATCACCCGTTGCGGGTGGCGGAGCCCGGCGGCAAGGCTGGTGATCGACAGCGAAGAGGTGTTGCTGGCCAGGATGCAGTCGTCGGCGCACCGGGCTTCAAGTTGGCGCAGCAATTCTTGCTTGATCGGCAGGCTTTCGACGATGGCCTCGATCACCAGGCGGGCATCGGCCAGGTCGTCGAGGCTGTCGATCGGTTGCAGGCGAGCGCGGATGGCACTGCGGTTGTCAGGGGTGAGCCTGCCTTTTTCCACCAGCCGGCCGAGCTGCCGGTCGATACCCTCGATGGCCTGCGCAGCGGCGCCGGGGCGGTTGTCATACAGGCGTACCGGGTGGCCGGCCTGGGCCGCCACCTGGGCGATGCCGGCCCCCATGGCGCCGGCGCCGATCACCGCCACCAGGGCGTGGTTGTCGAGTGCGGCCATGGTCAGCGCCCCTTGAACGCAGGTGTGCGTTTGTTCATGAAGGCGCCGACGCCCTCGCAGTAGTCCTCGCTGCGCCCGGCCAGGCGTTGCAGGTCGCGCTCCAGTTCCAGCTGTTCGTCGAAGCGGTTGTCGAAGCTCTGGTTGAGGGCGCGCTTGATCAAGGCCAGGCCATAGGTGGGCTGGGTCGCCAGGTGGCGGGCGAGCTTGAGCGCCTCGTCGCGCAACGCGGCATCGTCCACCACCCGATGGATCAGCCCCCATTGCTCGGCCTGCTCGGCGCTCAGGCGCTCGCCCAGCAGGGCCAGTGCCTTGGCCCGGGCCATGCCGACCAGGCGCGGCAACAGCCAGGTGCCGCCGGAGTCCGGCACCAGGCCGATCTTGCAGAACGCCTGGATGAAGCTTGCCGAGCGCGCCGCCAGCACCAGGTCGCAGGCCAGCGGCAGGTTGGCCCCGGCGCCGGCGGCCACGCCGTTGACCGCGCAGATCACCGGCAGCGGCAGGTCGCGCAGGCTGCGCACCAGCGGGTTGTAGAACTCTTCGATGGACTGACCGAGGTCAGGCAGCTCGGCGCCGGGCGCGACGTTGCGGTCGGCCAGGTCCTGGCCTGCGCAGAAGCCACGGCCTTCGCCGGTCAGCAGCAGCACCCGGGCGGTTTCGCTCTGGCGCACCTGCTTCAGCGCCTCGCGCACTTCCAGGTGCATGGCGCTGTTGAAGCTGTTGAGCTGCTCGGGCCGGTTCAGCGAAAGCAGGGCGACGCCGTCGTCGCCAATGGAAAACAGGATGTGCTGGAAGGACATGACTGGCTCGCTCCGTCAGTCGGTGGAAGGCTTACAGCCCTTGGAATCGGGCCGGGCGTTTGGCCTGGAAGGCGCGGATACCCTCGTCGCGGTCGGCGGTGCCGGCCAGCAGGGTGAAGGCGTGGCGTTCGAAGCGCAGGCCGCAGGCCAGGTCCATGTCCTGGGCCTTGAGCAGCGCCTCCTTGGCCAGGCGCACCGCCAGCGGTGCCTTGGCGGCGATGGCGGCGGCCACCTGCAGGGCGCGCTCTACGGTGAGTTCGGGCTGGGTGACTTCGCCGACCAGGCCTGCCTGCAGGGCATGACGGGCATCAATGGCTTCGCCGCCGAGGACCATCTGCATGGCCAGCGGCTTGCCCACGGCGCGCAGCAGGCGCTGGGTGCCGCCGGCGCCGGGGATGATGCCGAGGTTGATTTCCGGCTGGCCAAAACGGGCGTCGCTGCCGGCGATGACGATGTCGGCGCACATCACCAGTTCGCAGCCGCCACCCAGGGCAAAGCCGTTGACGGCGGCGATCAGGGGTTTGCCAAAGCCGGCGATGCGCTGCCAGTGGGCCACGCGCGGATCGTTGAGGATGCCGACCAGGTCGCGCTGGGCCATTTCGTTGATGTCGGCGCCGGCGGCGAAGGCCTTGCGGCTGCCGGTGATGACCACGGCGCGGATCTCTGGATCCTGGTCGGCGGCGTCCAGTTCTGCGGCCAGCTCTTCCAGCAGCGCCGTGTTCAGGGCGTTGAGGGCTTGCGGGCGGTGCAGGGTGATCAGGCGGACGCCGTCCGCCGGGGCCTGCACGATGAGGTTGCTTGGCATGGGGGTACCTCAGGCTGCACGTTCGGCGCCGGCTGGGGCCGGCTTTTCTTGGAGTTGTTCGTGGTGCTGGGGCAAGTATATGTACAAAGCGATACGCAAAATCAACATTGAAATTGTAATTACGTATCTGTATTTGAGGCGAGTGACGCTATCGCGGGGCAAGCCCGCTCCCACGCTGCCTCGCTTATTAGGGCTTTCGTGGCAGCGAGATTGCCCAGCGATAGGGTGGTTAATGCGCGTAAGTCGTGTGAAGAAAGCGATACATCAGCAAGGCATTGACTAAGTGATTTGATCTGATACAGGATCTCCATGTCTTCTGAATCATATCGAGCACCCAGCCCATGCCCTGCTATCGCCTCGACGGCCTGACCCCAGTGGTTCATCCCAGCGCCTATGTTCACCCCAGCGCCGTGCTGATCGGCGACGTCCTGGTCGGCCCCAACTGCTACATCGGTCCCCTGGCCTCGTTGCGCGGCGATTTCGGGCGAATCATCCTGGAAGAGGGCGCCAACCTGCAGGACACCTGCGTGATGCACGGTTTCCCCGGCGGCGATACGCTGGTCGAGCGCAACGGCCATATCGGCCATGGCGCGGTGCTGCACGGCTGTCGGATAGGCGAGGACGCCCTGGTCGGCATGAACGCGGTGGTCATGGACGGCGCGCATATCGCCCCACGCTGCATCGTCGCCGCCACGGCCTTCGTCAAGGCGGGGTTCACCTGCCCGGAGCAAAGCCTGGTGGTTGGCGCGCCGGCCGAGGTCAAGCGCCCGCTCAGCGACCAGGAGCTGGCCTGGAAACAGCGCGGCACCGCCGAATACCACAGCCTGGCCCGGCGCTGCATGACCGCGCTGGTGGAGTGCCCGCCGCTGACCGCGCCCGAAGCGGACCGCCCACGCATGGGCGACACTGGCTTCAGGCCCAAGGCCGAGGGTAGCGCATGAGCCTTGCGCGGTCGCGGCAGGCAGGTATAGTCGAGGCTTTAGCCGCGCCTCGTTCCCCCATGAGCAGCCTTGCCCCCCTGAACCACCTGATCACCCGTTTCCAGCAGCAGACGCCGATCCGCGCCAGCTCCCTGATCATCACCCTCTATGGCGATGCCATCGAACCCCATGGCGGCACGGTCTGGCTGGGCAGCCTGATCAACCTGCTGGAGCCGATGGGCATCAATGAACGGCTGATCCGTACCTCGATCTTCCGCCTGACCAAGGAAGGCTGGCTGACCGCCGAGAAAGTCGGTCGGCGCAGCTACTACAGCCTGACCGGCACCGGCCGGCGGCGTTTCGAGAAAGCCTTCAAGCGCGTCTACAGCGCCAGCCTGCCGGCCTGGAACGGCGCCTGGACCCTGGTGCTGCTGTCACAGCTCGACGCCGGCAAGCGCAAGGCCGTGCGCGAAGAACTGGAATGGCAGGGCTTCGGCGCCATGGGCGCGAACCTGCTGGGCTGCCCGCGCACCGACCGTGCGGACCTCGCCGCGACCCTGCGCGAGCAGGACGCCGAGGACGATTGCATCGTCTTCGAAACCCACGCCCAGGAAGTGCTGGCCTCCAAGGCCCTGCGCGCCCAGGTGCGGGAAAGCTGGAACATCGAGGACCTGGGCCAGCACTACAGCGAGTTCATCCGCCTGTTCCGCCCGCTGTGGCAGGCCATGAAGGACATCGAGGCGCCGAGCCCGCAGGACTGCTTCCTGGCGCGCACGCTGCTGATCCACGAATACCGCCGCCTGTTGTTGCGTGATCCGCAACTGCCGGACGAGTTGTTGCCGGGGGATTGGGAAGGGCGCGCGGCGCGGCAGCTGTGCCGCAACCTGTACCGGCTGGTGCAGGGCAGGGCGGAGGAGTACCTGGCCAGCGCGCTGGAAACGGCGGATGGGCCGTTGCCGGATGCCAACGAGAGTTACTATCGGCGGTTTGGTGGGCTTGGCTGAGATGGGTATAGCCGCTCCTACAGGGTGCGCGCCAGCCGCGCAATCATGGCTTTCTGCGCGACAGCGCTGGGCCGATTGTCGGGTGTTCTTTCTTCAGATCACAAAGAACCCATGGGTCCCATCCCGCCCCAACTGGTCCACCAACCCGAACTCCCAATCCAGATACCCCTGCATCGCCTCCCGAGGATTGTCGGTGCCTTCATAGGGACGACGATAGCGATCGATGCGTGGCGCGCCGAGACGCCGCTCGCCTTGCTCGATCGGCAGCCCGGCGGCGTGCCAGGCGCTGTTGCCGCCTTCGAGCACGAACACCGGCTTGCCGCTCAGGGCCGCTACCTCCGGCGCGGCATAGCGCGCCAGCTGGCTCGAGCCGCAAGTGAGGACAATGCGTCGTGCTCCGGACAACGACGCCAGCACATCCTTCAGCTGGCTGCGCAGCGCCCACACCGCGCCAGGAATATGCTGCCTGACATGGTTGGCGCTGGTGGTGAAGTCCAGCACCTGGGTACCCGGCTCCGATAGCCAGTCGGCGAGGCGGGCGGGGCTGATGGTATCGGCCTGGGGCGGCGACGGCACGGGTGCGACCCAGGCACCGGTTTGCGTGAAGTCGTCCGAGGACACCCCCTCGAGCACCGCCACCTCCCAGCCCATCTGGGCCAGCCATGACGCGCTCATGTTGGCGCGCACGCCGTCATCGTCCACCAGCACCAGGCGCGCGCCGCGCACACTGGCGACATGGTCGGTCTCCTGCACCAGCTGGCCGCCGGGCGTGGAGCGGGCGCCGGGCAGGTGGCCCAGGGCAAACTCCTCGGGCGTGCGCACATCGAACAGGTAGGTGGTGCGCTGCGCTTCGGCCTGCCATTGGCGCAGGCCCGCCAGATCGATGCGTGCCACACCCGCGCGGTCGGCCACCTGGCGGGCGCGTTGCGCGGCGCTGTCGCGGGTGGCGGCGGTCACGGCGCGGAAACGGCGCGACTGGCCTTGCTCCAGGGTTTGCCCGGCGAGGGTCCAGCCGATGGTGCCGTTGCGCAGGGCTGCCACCGGGTTGGGAATACCGGCATTGACCAGCGACTGGGTGCCGATGATGCTGCGGGTGCGCCCTGCGCAGTTGACGATCACCCGGGTGGCCGGGTCGGGGGCCAGCTCCGCCACGCGCAGCACCAGTTCGGCGCCGGGCACGCTGATGCCGCCGGGGATGCTCATGGTCTGGTACTCGTCGAAGCGACGGGCATCCAGCACCACCACGTCGGCGTTGGCGTCGAGCAGCGCCTTGACCTCTTCGGCAGCCAGCGAGGGCGTATGGCGCTCGGCCTCGACCAGTTCGCCGAAGGCCTTGCTCGGCACGTTGACATCGCGGAACAACTCGCCCCCTGCTTCGCGCCAACCGGCCAGGCCGCCTTCGAGCAGCGCCACGTCGGTGTAGCCGAGGGCGAGCAGGCGCTGCGCGGCGGCCGACGCCAGGCCTTCGCCGTCGTCGTAGACGGTGATGGGCGTGTCGCGGCGCGGCACTCGGGCGTAGATCTCCAGCTCCAGGCGCGACAGCGGCACATTGGCGGCGAACAGCGGATGGGCCTGGGCGAACGGGTCTTCCTCGCGGACATCGAGCAAGGCCAGCTCCTGGCCGGCAAGGAGGGCGGTGCGGATAGCGTGATAGCTGCGACGGGTGACCTGGCTCATGCGCGGTTCTCTTTCGACAGATCCCAGAGGTTGGGCAGATGGTTGTTGGAATAGCCGGAAATGAAGGGCTTCTCTGCGCCCTCGGCGCTGTACACCGCACGCCGCACCGCGCCGATATTGGCGCCGTAGACATGGATGCTGATGGAGGTGCGGTCGGCATGGGCGTTGCGCACCTGGTGCAGGTCACCGATGCGCGGTGACACCGCGATCACCTGGCCGGGTTCCAGCCGCTCGGCCAGTCCTTCCGGTTGCAGGGCACCGTGTGACAGGGCGTAGCCCTGGCTGATCTCGCTGCCGCGCAGCATGCCGATCAGGCCCCAGGTGCGATGGTCGTGCACGGGCGTTTCCTGGCCCGGCCCCCAGACGAAACTGACGATGGAAAACCGCTGGCTGGAATCGGCGTGCAGCAGGTACTGCTGGTAGCGCTCCGGGTTGGGCCGGGCGTAGTCGTTCGGCAGCCAGTCGTCGACACTGACCAGCTCGCGCAGCAGCCGCGCGCCTTGGTCGAGCAGGCGTGGCTCGTCCGGTGCCTGGGCGAGGAGGTCGGCCAGCTCGCCGATGAAGCCGCGTAGCCGTCCGAGGTTGGGCGTTTGAGACATGGGTTCCCTCGATGTCCGTCAGGTGAGGCAGCGCCGGGCGCTACCGTGGCGAGGGAAAAGGTATTATTCTTGTTACGTATTTTTCCAGATATTTATTATGCGAATTAAGAATGAAGATAGATGATATCGATGCATTCGTGGCCGTCATCCGCAGCCAGTCCATCAGCCAGGCGGCCGAGTCGCTGCGCCTGACTCAGCCGGCCATCACCCGTCGGGTGCAGAACTTCGAGGAGGCCCTGGGCGTCAGCCTGCTGGACCGCAATACCAAACCGCTGAAACCCACGCCCATGGGCATGCGCGTCTACGAGCAGTGCCGGGCGGTGCTGCGCGAGATGGACGCGCTGCGCGAGCTGGTGCTCAGCGACTCCTCGCCCAGCGGCGCCCTGCGCCTGGGGGTGCCGCAGACCGTCGGCGACGTGGTGCTGCTCGACGCCCTGAGCCAGCTCAAGGCGCTGTACCCCGACCTGCAGACCCAGGTCGCCACCGGTTGGGGCAGCCACCTGCTGGGCAAGATGGAAAATGGCGAGCTGGACGCCGTGGCGGCGCTGTTCCCGGCCGGCAAGGTATTCCCCGAGGGCATCGTCGGCCGCTCGTTGGCGAGCATGGACCTGGTGGTGGTGGCTGCCCGTGGCGAGGTGGGCAAGCGCAGTTGCAAGCTCGCCGACTGCTACCAGCGTGGCTGGGTGCTCAACCCCGACGGCTGCGGCTTCCGTGCCGGCCTGCAGCGGGCGCTGAACGACGAAGGGCTGTCGTTGCGGATCAACCTGGAGACCTTCGGTACAGAGCTGCAGCTGGGCTTGATAGCCAATGGACTGGGCTATGGCCTGGTGCCACGGCCGTTGCTGGACAACAGCCGTCACCGCGAGCGCCTGGAGGTTGTGCAGGTGAGCGATTTCAAGCCGGTGATCGACCTGTGGCTGATCCATCCGCGTTTTCTCGGCAACCTGCAGGCGCCGGTGGCGTTGTTCGGTGAGACCGTGGCGCAACGGGTGGCGAATCAGCTGTAAAGCCAATCGCCGCCCATATCCGGAGGTTAAAATTGTTGCATGTAAGAAGTCGTTATAAATGCATTATTTGTATATTAGGTTAGAAGCAGATCGAATTTCACGGCACTTTTTAAGATCGATAGCATAAGGATCAAGCCAGGCACCGGCGGGCTTGATCGACACTCCCGCCACGGCCAGCAATCAATGGAACGGCCTTGAGCTAGGAGATGGGATGTCCCGGCAAAGCAACACCCTCGTACCCATCACGGCCCTGCTGCACTGGCAGGGCTTTCGCAACCTTGGCCTGCGCCTGGTCAGCCCGTTGCTGCTGCTGGCGGCCTGGGAGCTGGCCTCGCGCAGCGGCCTGCTGCCGCCGCGAATCATCGCCGCGCCCAGCGCCATCGGCGACACCCTCTGGCAGATGATCGTCAGCGGCGAGCTGGCCGGCCATTTGTGGGTGTCCCTCAAGCGCGCCTTGAGCGGCCTGGCCATCGGTGTCAGCGTGGGCACTCTGCTGGCATTGCTCGCAGGCCTGTCGCGACGCGGCGAACTGGCCATCGACTCGCCGGTGCAGATGCTGCGCACCTTGCCGTTCCTGGCCATCGTGCCGCTGTTCATCTTGTGGTTCGGGGTGGGCGAAACGCCCAAGATCGCCCTGATTGCCCTGGGCACCACCTTCCCGGTGTACCTCGCCCTGTTCTCCGGCATCCGTGGCGTCGACCCCAAGCTGGTGGAGGCCGGGCGGCTGTTCGGCCTGGGCCGCCTGGGGCTGGTCTGGCATGTGATCCTGCCCGGCGCGCTGCCGGCGTTCTTCGTCGGCCTGCGCTACGCCTTCGGCATCAGCTGGCTGGGCCTGGTGGTGGTCGAGCAGATCAACGCCAGTGCGGGTCTGGGCTACCTGGTCAACGATGCCCGCGACTTCATGCGCACCGATGTCATCGTCATCTGCCTGATCGTCTACAGCGTGCTGGGCCTGTCCATCGACGCCCTGGTGCGCCTGCTCGAACGCCTGGCCTTGGCCTGGCGCCCCACCTTCATAAGGAATTGACCATGGAAGTCGCACTGCAACGCCTGCGCCCCCCGGTGCGGGTGCGCGGGCTCACGCGCAGGTTCCAGGGCCACACGGTGCTCGACGGCCTGGACCTGGACCTGGCGCCCGGCGAATTCGTTGCCTTGCTCGGGCGCAGCGGCTCGGGCAAGACCACGCTGCTGCGGGCGCTGGCCGGGCTCGACCGGGTGGAGGCCGGCAGCCTGGAGGTGCCTGGCGCCCATGCGGCGGTGTTCCAGGAGCCACGGCTGATGCCCTGGAAGCGGGCCTGGCGCAATGTCGTCCTGGGCCTGAGGGGCGCCGAGCCGAAAGCGCGTGCCCTGGCGGCGCTGCGTGAGGTGGGCCTGGCGCACCGCACCGAGGCCTGGCCGGGCACGCTGTCCGGTGGCGAGGCCCAGCGTGTGGCCCTGGCCCGGGCATTGGTGCGCGAGCCGCAATTGCTGCTGCTCGACGAGCCGTTCGCCGCGCTGGATGCCTTGACCCGCATTCGCATGCACCAGTTGATCCTCGAACTGTGGCGTACCCATCAGCCGTCGGTGCTGCTGGTCACCCATGACGTCGACGAGGCCCTGCTGCTGGCCGACCGCGTGGTGGTGCTGGACGCCGGGCGCATCGCCGAGCAGATCCCGATCCGCCTGCCGCGCCATCGCGAGGTGGCCAGCCGTGGCTTCCAGGAACTGCGCCAACACCTGCTGGCCCTGCTCGGCGTCGAAGCGCCCGCGGCCAGCCATGCCCACACCCTCGCACGGACCGCCCAACGATGAGCCTCGACCTGTACAGCGCCACCCAGGCGCCCGACCTCGACTCACCGGCCTTCGCCGACCTGCTGGCCCGCCTGAGCGACGAATTTGCCGCCAGCGCCGCCGAGCACGATCGCCAAGGCAGCTTCCCCCACGCCAACCTGCGCCGCCTGCATGAACACGGCCTGCTGGCCCTGACCGTGCCGCGCCGCCTGGGTGGTGGCGAAGCAACGCTGGCCCAGGCCCGACGGGTGATCGCCGCCGTGGCCCGGGGCGAGCCGTCCACCGCCCTGGTGCTGGTGATGCAGTACCTGCAGCACGCCCGATTGCAGCAGAACCAGGCCTGGCCCGAGCACCTGCGCCTGCGCCTGGCCCGCGAGGCGGTGACCGACGGCGCGCTGGTCAACGCCCTGCGCGTCGAGCCGGAGCTGGGCACCCCGGCCCGGGGCGGCCTGCCGGGCACCGTCGCCCGGCGCGTGGCCGAGGGGTGGCGGATCAGCGGGCGCAAGATCTACTCCACCGGCATCCCCGGGCTGACTTGGCTGGCGGTGTGGGCGCGCAGCGACGAGGCCGAGCCGCGGGTCGGCACCTGGCTGGTGCACCGCGACACGCCGGGCATTCGCATCGAGGAAACCTGGGACCACCTGGGCATGCGTGCCACCTGCAGCCACGATGTGATTTTCGATGATGTACTGGTGCCCGTCGAACAGGCTGTGGATGTCCTGCCGGCGCACCAGCCACGCCCATCCGAGCTCGACCACAACGGCGTGCTGTGGCTGGCCGTGCTGCTGTCGAGCATCTACGACGGCGTTGCCCGCGCCGCCCGCGACTGGCTGGTAGGCTGGCTGGCCGGGCGCACGCCGGCCAACCTCGGCGCGCCGCTGTCGAGCCTGCCGCGCTTTCAGGAGCTGGTGGGGCGTATCGATGCCTTGCTGCTGTCCAATCGGGTGTTGCTCGACGCCGCCGCCGAAGGGCGCATCCCGGCAAGCGAGGCCACCCAGGTCAAGTACCTGGTCACCACCCAGGCCATCAGCGCAGTCGAATTGGGCATCGAGGCCATCGGCAATCCGGCGCTGGCCCGGGGCAACCCGCTCGAGCGGCATTACCGCGACGTGCTGTGCAGCCGTATCCACACGCCGCAGAACGACGCGGTGCTCGGCGCCGCCGGCCGCGCGGCATTCGCCTTGCCCAGCCGTGGCGGCCAGGCATGAGCGGCGTGCGTATCGCCAGCCAGCTGGATGCGCGGTTCAACGCGTTGCTGGCTGCCGTCGTGCCGGGCGTGGAGATCCTGGCGTTGCCCAGGGGCGTGCCCCATGGGCTGCCGGAGGATATTCGGGTCTTGCTGGCCGCGCCCGACCCTGGCCTGCGTGACGCCGCCGCGCCGCCCTCGGGCTGGCCGTTCGGGCTCGGCTTCGTGCAACTGGTCAGTTCCGGCACCGACTACTTTCCCGACTGGTTGCTCGAGCCGCTGCCCGTGGCCAGTGCTCGCGGGGTAACGGCGGACAGCCTGGCCGAATTCGCCCTGGCGGCGATGTTCGCCGCCGCCAAGCAACTGCCTCACCTGTGGATCGACGAGCCCGGGCAATGGCAACCACGTCCGCTGGCCTCGCTGGCCGGCAGCACCTTGGGGATCTACGGTTTCGGGCGGATCGGCCAGGCCCTGGCGCGCAAGGCCCTGGCGCTGGATATCGAAGTGATCGCCCTGCGCCGCTCGGCCAGGCCGTTCGAGGTGGCCGGTGTGCGGGGCGTGGCCAGCGTCGAGGAACTGTTCGCCCGCGCCGATCACCTGGTGCTGGCGGCACCGGCCGACCCGTCGACCCGGCATGTGGTCGATCGGCGCAGCCTCGCCCAAGCCAAGCCTGGCCTGCACCTGATCAATATCGCCCGTGGCGCCCTGGTCGACCAGGACGCCTTGCTCGAGGCACTGGACAGCGGCCAAGTAGCCCTGGCCAGCCTCGATGTCACCGAGCCCGAGCCGTTGCCGGCCGGGCACTGGCTGTACAGCCACCCCAAGGTCCGGCTGAGCCCCCACACCTCGGCCAACACGCCGCAGGTGTACCGCAACCTCGCCGCGCTGCTGGCGCGCAACCTCGATCATTTCCGTAGCGGACGACCGCTGGAGAACTTGCTGGCCCAAGGAGAGACCGCATGAGCGCCAGGCTGAGCCGCCTACCCACCGCCTATTCATTGCCCCGCGACGGCCACACCGTGCATCGCTGGCAGGACCCGCCCCAGCAACCGACCCACGAGGCCGAGCGACGCTTGCGCAAGCAGCGCCTGGCCGGCTCGTTCCGCCTGTTCGCCCGGCACGGCTTCGATATGGGCGGCGCCGGCCATATCACCGTGCGCGACCCGCAGTACCCCGATCACTTCTGGGTCAATCCGGTGGGTGTGTACTTCGGCCATATCCGCGTCAGCGACCTGCTGCTGGTGAGTCCTCGGGGTGAGATCGTCGAAGGGCAGGGCGCGTTGAACCTGGCCGCCTTCGCCATCCATGCGGCGCTGCACGAGGCGCGCCCGGATGTGGTGGCCGCCGCCCATGCCCATTCGTTGTACGGCAAGGCGTGGTCGAGCCTGGGGCGCCTGCTCGACCCGCTGACCCAGGACGCCTGCGCCTTTCATGGCAAGCACGCGCTGTTCGACAACTTCACCGGGGTGGTGCTGGAGGCCAGCGAGGGGGCGCGCATCGCCGCCACCCTGGGGCCGGACAAGGTCGCGCTGATCCTGCAGAACCATGGGCTGCTCACCGTCGGGCGCACGGTGGAAGCGGCAGTATGGCGCTTCATCGCCCTGGACAACGCCGCCCATGCGCAACTGCTGGCCGAGGCCGCCGGCACGCCGCGGCCGATCCCGGCGGCGGTGGCCGAGCACACTGCGCGCCAGGTCGGTACCGAGTTCGGCGGCTGGTTCAGCTTCCAGCCGTACTGGGACCGCCTGCTGCGCGACGAACCTGACTTTCTCGACTGAGTGCAAGGAGGCGCCATGAATCGCCGTCGTTTTCTGCAGTACAGCGCCCTGGGCGGGCTCGCCTGCGCGCTGCCCGGCGCCTTTGCCCGCGACTGGCAGGGGTTGACCCTGGGCGTGGCCACCTACAAGGGCGCCGCGCCGACCTTCTTCGAGGAGGCCGGCATCGAGCGCCCTGCGTACGAGGTGAAATATGCCGAGTTCAATGGCGGCAACCTCGGCTTCGAAGCGTTGATCAGCGGCACCCTGGACCTGGCGCCGATGAGCGAGATCCCGCCGATCTTCGGTATCCGCAACCAGGCGCCGGTCAAGCTCATCGCCGTGCTGACCGGTGACGTCAACAACCAGGCCTTCGTCGTGCCCAAGGGCTCTACCATGCAGTCGCTGGCCGAGCTGCCGGGCAAGCGCGTGGGTTATATCCGGTCGACGTCCTCGCACTACATGCTGCTGCGCGCCCTCAAGGACCAGGGCTTGACCCTGGCGGACATCCAGCCCCTGGCGCTGACACCCCAGGATGGTTTCGCGGCGTTCCAGAACGGCAACCTGGATGTCTGGGTGACCTTCGGCTATTTCATCCAGCTGGCCGAGCTGCGCAGCGGGGCGCGGGTGCTGCGCACCGGGCAGGGCTACCTGTCGGGCAACTATGTGATTGCCGCCAACCAGCGAGCGATCGAGGACCCGCGCAAGCGCGCGGCGATCGAGGACTACGTGCGCCGCGAGTACCGCAGCTGGCAATGGGTGCAGCACCATCCGGAGGCCTGGGCTGCGCGTTGCGAGCAGGTGCTGGGCATTCCCCGGGAAGTGTTCATCGCCCAGTACAAGGCCCAGAGCGGGCCGCGGGTGCTGCAGGCGGTGGACGATGCCGCGGTGCGTTCGCAGCAGGACGTGGCCGACACCTTCTACGCCGCCGGCGTGCTGCCCCAGCGCCTGGATGTGGCGCCGTTGTGGGATCGGAGTTTCAGTTGGACTTCGTGATTAACGCGGCCCCCCTGTAGGAGCGGCCTTGTGTCGCGAAAGGGCTGCAGAGCAGCCCCGTCGATCTTTAAATCCTGGGGCCGCTTTGCGGCCCTTTCGCGGCACAAGGCCGCTCCTACAGGGACCGCGCCTGGCAATAAGGAATTCTATGCCTCGCTCAACTCGATATGTCTGGGTGGCGTTGATGCTCGCCTGCGGCTGCGCGCTGGCCGATGTCCGCGCCCTCCACGAACGCCTGATCGTCCTCGACAGCCACCTGGACACGCCCATGCAACTGGCCCGGCCCGGCTGGGACATCGGCCAGCGCCACAGCTATGCCGACGACCTGTCCCAGGTCGACCTGCCGCGCATGCGCGACGGCGGCCTGGACGGCGGCTTCTTCGCCATCTTCACCCCCCAGGGGCCGCTCACGCCCGAGGGCCGCACCCTGGCCAGCGAGCATGGCCTGGCGGTGATCACCCGGATCCGCGACATGGTCGCCGCCCGGCCGGACGCATTCGCCTTGGCCACGCGGGCGCAGGAGGTGCCGGCGATCGTCGCCTCCGGCCGCCGGGTGGTGCTGATCAGCATGGAAAATGCCGAACCGCTGGCGGCCGACCCCGGCCGGCTGGCCACCTACCACCGCCTGGGCCTGCGCATGCTCGGCCTGGTACATGCGCAGAACAACGACTTCGCCGATTCGGCCACTGCGTTGCCACACTGGCATGGCTTGAGCCCGGCTGGCCGCGAACTGGTGCAGGCGGCCAACCGCCTGGGAATCCTCATTGATGTGTCCCATGCCTCCGATGCGGTGTTCGACCAGGTGCTGGCGTTGTCCAGCGCCCCGGTGATCGCCTCGCATTCCGGCGCCCGGGCCATCGGCCCGCATCCGCGCAATCTCGATGACGAACGATTGCGCCGGCTTGCCGCCAGGGGCGGGGTGGTGCAGGTCAACACCTACGCCAGCGATCTGGTGCCGCGTGCGCTGAACCCGGAACGGGACAAGGCCCTGGCGCCGCTGTACCGGGAGTTCCGTCTGGCGGCCAGCCTGCCACCGGCGCAGGTCGCGGACCTGGCCCGGCGCATACGCGAGGCCGAGGCCCGGTATCCATTGCCGGCGACCAGCCTGGACGACTTCATGCGGCATCTGCTGCACATCCTCGACGTGGTTGGCCCACGGCATGTCGGCATCGGCGCGGACTGGGATGGCGGTGGTGGGGTGGAGGGGCTGCGTGATGTCAGCCAGTTGTCGCAGATCACTGCGCGGTTGCTGGCGGCGGGGTACAGCGAGCAGGACCTGGCGGATATCTGGGGTGGGAACCTGTTGCGGTTGATGGGGGAAGCGCAGGCTGCTCATTGAGTAACGCGCTCACATGGACCAAAACCACGTTGTTTGATTTATCTGGGGCAGCGTGGGAGCGGGCTTGCCCCGCGATTCGGTGGCACCGGCTTCGCCAGTGATCGCGGGGCAAGCCCGCTCCCACGATAGAGTCCCCTAGAAATAGAGCAGGTGTTTCAAGATAATTATGCATTCTGTGCAGCATGCAAAGCTTAAGACATTACACATTTTAATATTTGCATATGCTCAAAATGTATTTCTCTTAGCTCATCCCGCTCTCTAGGATGGCTCCACATAGAGCGTTTTCGTAGCTTGAAATCATCAAGCCATAACCGAAAGCGATAACCGTGGATCAGGGAGAGTGCCCGCGATGCCATTGACCAGACGCCAACTCATTGCCCGTATCGGTATGGTCGGTGGCCTGCAGGCCGCCACGGCGGCCCTGGGGCTGTTCGGGTCGCTGGGCCCGGCGCGGGCCAGCCAGGAGAACTACGCCCAGTTGCCGCTGGCCCGTGTGGGGCAGGGCGCCAGTGTCACCGTGGTCGGCGCCGGCATCGGCGGCCTGGTGGCGGCCTACGAGCTGCGCAAGGCCGGCTTTGCCGTCACCCTGCTGGAGGCCCGCGAGCGGGTCGGCGGGCGCAACTGGACCGTGCGCCGGGGTGACCGGGTCACGTTCACCGATGGCAGCGTGCAGACCGTCGAATTCGACGACGGCTTCTACCTCAACGCCGGCCCCGGCCGGCTGCCCAGCCATCACCAGTTGATGCTCGGCTACTGCCGCGAACTGGGGGTGGAGCTGGAGGTGCTGGTCAACACCAGCCGCAACGCCCTGGTGCGCCCCGACCTCGACCAGCCACCGATGCAGATCCGCCAGGCGGTCAACGACAGCCGCGGGCACTTGGCCGAACTGCTGGCCAAGGCCGTCGACCGCCAGGCCCTGGACCAAGAGCTGAGCCTGGACGACCGACGTAACCTGCTGGGCTTCCTGCGTACCTGGGGCGATCTGTCGGACAAGCTCGAGTACCTGGGCTCGGCGCGCTCGGGCTACAAGGTCTGGCCCGGCGCCGGCGACCAGCAAGCCCTGCGCAACGACCCGCTGCCCCTGCGCACCTTGCTCAATCCGGCGTTGGGCACGGCGCTGATGATCGACGAGTACCCGGAGTTCTCGCCGACCATGTTCCAGCCGGTGGGCGGCATGGACCGCATTCCCCTGGCGTTCCAGCGTCACCTGCAGGATGTCCTGCGCCTGGGGGCCGAGGTGCGCTCGATTCGCAACTTCGAAGACCGGGTGGAGATCGGCTACCAGCAGCATGGCCAGCCACGGCGCATCACCAGCGACTATGCGGTGATCGCCTTGCCGCTGCCGCTGCTGGCCAGGCTCGACAGCAACTTCAGCGCCCCGGTGCGCCAGGCCATCGGCGCCGTGCAGTTCGGCCATGCCAACAAGGTGGCCTGGCAGTCCCGCCGCTTCTGGGAGACCGACTACCAGATCTACGGCGGCCTGTCGTTCATCAACCAGGCATCTTCCGGGCTGTGGTACCCCAGCGGCGGTTTCAACCAGGCCGAGGGCATTCTCGTCGCCGCCTACAACAACGGCGAGACCGCCCGCCAGTTTGCCGACAAGTCCGTCGCCGAGCAGATCGCCCTGTCGCGCCAGGCCGTGGAACTGTTGCACCCCGGGCACGACCACGAACTGCGCAAGCCACTGGTGGTGGACTGGGGGCGCATACCTCACAGCCTCGGGCCGTGGATCAGCCACCCGCTGGCCGACGCCGACTACGACCTGCTCAACCAGGCCCAGGGCCGGGTGCACCTGACCAGCGACGCCCTGGCCCACAGCGGCATCGGTATCTGGCAGGAAACCGCCGCCGGCGCCGCCCGACGAGTGGTGCGCAACTTGTGCAAGCGTGCCCAAGGCACCTCGCAGAGCCGGCAGACAGCCTAATTACTACACAACTAAAACCACCTGCCAGGTAGCGGACCTCCGAGGCTGGCGCCTACACATCAGTGGAGCTTCGCCATGCCTTTCAAGCACGCCCTTCTGGGGTTGGGGGTCCTGTTCGCCGCGGCCAGCCAGGCCGCCGATATCGAGCGCGTCCCCTCGACCTATCCCAACTCGCCGATCCTGCAGTCGGCGACCCTGCCGCCGGGCACGGCGCTGACCTTTGTCTCGGGCATCCTGCCCGACCCGGCCGACCCCAAGGCGGCCAAGGACGAGCTGCGCGCCAGCGGCGACACCGAGGCGCAGACCGTGGCGGTGCTGCGCAAGGTAGAGGCCGCCCTGGCCCCGCGCGGACTGGGCCTGGGCGACGTGGTGCAACTGCGGGTGTACCTGGTGGGCGACCCGAGTTTGCAGGGGCGCATGGATTTCGACGGCCTGCAACGCGGCTTCCGCCAGTTCTTCGGCAGCGAGCACCAGCCGTTGAAGCCGACCCGCACCACGGTGCAGGTGGCCGGGCTGGTGTTGCCCGGCGCCCTGATCGAAGTCGAGGCGGTCGCCGCCAAGGCCCGTTGAGCCCCCGAACCCGAGCGCGGCGGCCGGGCCATGGCCGCCACAAGGAATATCCGCAGATGCCCAAGACCTTCAAGCTTTCCCCCGTGGCCACCGCCCTGGCCCTGAGCCTGGCCGGCGAGGCCATCGCCGCCGAAGACCCGGCGCTGTCCACCGTGGTGGTGACCGGCGTACGCGGCAGTCAGCAACGCACCGTGACCGACAGCCCGGTGCCGGTGGACGTGATCTCCGGCGAGCAGTTGCGCACCAGTGGCCAGAACGGCCTCAAGGACATGCTCACGCGCCTGCTGCCCTCGTTCAACGCGCCGACCATCAACGGCGGCGGCACCGCCTTCCTGGTGCGCGGCATCAGCATGCGCGGGCTGGGCGGCGACCAGGTGCTGATCCTGGTCAACGGCAAGCGCCGGCACAACACGGCGATGATCAACAACAATGCGCGGGTCGGCACCGCTGCGGTGCCGGTGGACCTGGACCTGATTCCCACCGCGGCGATCGAGCGCATCGAGGTGCTGCGCGACGGCGCGGCGGCGCAGTATGGCTCCGACGCCATCGCCGGGGTGATCAACATCATCCTCAAGCAGGACGCCGAGGGCATCACCTCCGACAGTTCGGTCGGCCAGTACTACGCCGGCGACGGCACCAGCGGCCATGAGGCGGCCAACGCCGGCTTCGGCCTGGGCGACGGCGGCTTCCTCAACCTGTCGTTCGACGCCAAGGTGCAGGAGCCCTACGACCGCGCCGGCGCCGTGCGCGGCAACTTCACCACCTTGGCCAACGGCCAGCCCGACCCGCGCCTGACTGAGCGCCACGGCTGGGGCGAGGAATACGGCCTGGGCCGCGACCGCACCTACAGCGGCGCCTACAACCTGGAGCTGCCCCTGGGCGAGGAACTGAAGCTGTATTCGTTCTCCACCCTCAGCTACCGCGACGGCAAGAAGGTCCTCGGCCACCGCGCGCCCACCGACATCACCGCGACCAACTGGCTGGCCAACACGCCGTATCCGAAAGGCGGCCAGGCCACCCGCGAAGTGGAGGAGACCGACTACCAGTTGCTCGCCGGCCTCAAGGGCCTGGCCGCCAATTGGGATTGGGACCTGTCGACCACCTATGGCCGGGACAAGGCCAAGCTGTATACCGACAACAACCTCAACCTGTCCAACGACCCGTTGCTGAGCCAGCGGCGCTTTCACCTGACCGACGAGATCTTCGACCAGTGGACCACCAACCTGGATTTCAGCCGGGCCCTGGACATCGGCTGGAGCAGCCCGCTGGAGACCTCGTTCGGCGTCGAGTACCGTTGGGAGAAGTACGAGCTTACCGAGGGCGAGCCCAATTCCTACAACTACGGTGACTATGTGATCCCCAGCGGCCCGCTGGCCGGGCGGCGCCCGGACCCGGGGCTGTTCTCGGTCAACGGCACCACCCCGGAGGACGCCGGGCAGATGATCCGCCACAGCGGCGCGGCCTATGTCGATTTCGGCCTCAACCTCACGCCGCAGTGGTACAGCGCCTTCGCCCTGCGCTACGAGCGCTACAACCAGGAGGTCGGCGAGACCGTCAGCGGCAAATTCACCACCCGCTACGAGTTCGCCCCCGGCTATGCGGTCAGGGCCGCGGTGAGCAATGGCTTCCGCGCGCCGTCCCTGGCGCAGAACGTGTTTTCCTCGACCAGCTCGGTGACCATTTTCGGCGCCGGCGGCAGCACCAGCACGGCGCGCACCAAGCAGATGCGCCCTGGCTCGCCCGAGGCCATCGCCCTCGGCGCCCAGACCCTGGAGCCGGAAAAGTCGCGCAACTACAGCCTGGGCTTCACCGCCGAACCCACCGACCGCCTGCGCCTGACCGCCGACTTCTACCTGATCGACATCGACGATCGCATCCTGCAGACCGGCGTGCTCACCGGCCCCGCGGTGTCGCGCATCCTGGTGGCCAACGGCCTGTCGCCGGACCTGTCGGGGCAGTACTTCGCCAACGCCGCCGATACCCGCACCAAGGGCGTCGACCTGGTGGCCGAGTACCGCCAGCCGCTGGCCGAGTACGGCACCGTGCGCTGGAGCCTGGCCTACAACCACAACAAGACCACCATCCGCGACCTGGCCGACACCCCGGCGAGCCTGTCGAGCCTGGGGGCGGGCTACGTGCTGTTCGACCGCCAGCAGCAGATCGACCTGACCAAGGCCACGCCCAAGGACAAGTGGATCCTCAACAGCAACTACAAGGTCGACGATTGGACGGTGAACCTGACCCTGACCCGCTACGGCGAGTACACCGAAGGCTCGAACATCCCAGCCAACGACCGGACCTACGGCGCCAAGTGGATCACCGATATCGACGTGGCCTATGACCTGACCCAGAACATCACGGTGGCCCTGGGCGCCAACAACCTGTTCGACAAGTACCCGGACAAGATCGGCATCGTGCCCTGGGCCGGGACCTACGAGTACGGGATGTTCTCGCCGTATGGACTGGGTGGGGGGTACTACTACGGCCGTGTGAGTCTGGCGTTCTGATGAGTCATCCAGCCATGGGAGCTTCCTGCATGATTGAGCGTGGGAGCGGGCTTGCCCCGCGATCACCGGCAGGGCCGGTGCCATCCAACGCGCTGCCTGCATCGCGGGGCAAGCCCGCTCCCACGGGATTCAGGGGGCGTTACATCCTGGCGGGGTTGCTGTGCCTGATGCTGGGCGTGTCACACGCCGACGAAACCCTGCGCGTCTCCAGCCAGAAGAACTCGCTGCAGGTGCTGCTGCAGGCCGCCGGCGAGCTCGACGATGTGCCATACCCCCTGGAGTTCGCCGCCTTCGGCGCCGCCGCGCCCACCGCCGAGGCCCTGGCGGCCGGCGCGGTGGATATCGGCACCCTGGGCACCGCGCCGTTCGTGTTCGCCACGGCGGCCGGCACCGGGCTCAAGACCGTCGGGGTGGTGCGCCTGCAGGTGACGCCCACGGCGGTGGCGATCGTCGTGCCCGAAGCATCACCCCTGACCGACGCGGCGTCGCTGGTGGGCCGGCGCATCACCACCACCCGCGGCTCCATCGGTCACTACCTGGCGCTGGCCGCATTGCGCGCCAGCGGCCACAACGGCGGCGACGCCACGTTCGTGTTCCTCCAGCCAGGCGAGTCGCGCAGCCTGCTGGCCAACGGCGGCGCCGACGCCTGGGCCACCTGGGATCCGTACACCAGCATGGTCCAGCTCGAAGGCGGCACGCGGGTGCTGGTCAGCGGCGAAGGTTTATTCGCCGGCAACATGCTGCTGGTGGCCAACCCTGCGGCGATCCGCGACAAGCCGGCGCAACTGCGGGATTTCCTGCATCGGGTCGGCCGCGCCTGGGACTGGGCCAATGCTCATGTCGAGCAGTTCTCGGCGATCCAGGCCCGCCAGAGCGGGCTGCCACTGGAAGTGCACCTGCGTTCGAACCACTACTCAAAACCTCGCCGGGTCGCGGTGGACGACGCCCTGGTCAGGGACCTTGCCGACACCGCCCGGCTGTACCGGGACGAGGGGGTGATCGGCCCAGGCTTCGTTGCCGAACAACAGGTGGACAGGCAGTTCAATGAGGCGCCGGAAGTTCAGTGAAAGTTGCCCGATGTGTGTGACGTAAGTTGTCATTTTTATAATGTTCATGCGCATTGCTGATAATGACTGAAGTTGCTCTGTAATATTTTGAAAAAAGTTTTGACGCTAGAGAAAAACGATATTTCACAAGTGCTTGCCGCTTGTTGAAGATGGCTTGGCGACCATCGGATGTCGCCGGTTATTTGCCCATCACAGGTGCAGTCAAACCGTTCAGGAATACGCGAGGGAGTGTTCATGCTGACGATTACCACGGTCGAGGAGTTGACCGCCGCACAGTTAGACGATGTGATTCACGCCCGTACACTGGGCATCCTGATCAAAGGTTTTGCACCCGCCGATACCGTGGCCCTGGCCCTGGAGCGCCTGAGCCATCACGAATTGCGCGGCGCGTTCAGTGAACAGACCGAGTTCGTGCGCCTGGGCAAGGCCTATATCGAGATCAAGGACGAGGCCAGCCGCGCCGAATACCACGGCCAGGCCATCGGCAACATCCGCAAGATCCGCAGCGCCTTCGGCCCGCTGGCTTCGCCCATCGATCACCTGCGCCTGCTGCTCGACGAGGTCTGGCCCAAGGGGGCGCGGCTGCTGGACGTGAACGGGCAAAAGTGCTTCGTCGGCATCGCCCGCTTCCAGGGCAACAATGTCGACCTCACGCCGCATACCGACGACCTGGCGCGCAACGCCCCGGCCGATCACCAGCCGCGGCTGCTCACCCAGCTGTCGACCAACATCTACCTGCAGATCCCCGAGGACGGCGGCGAACTGGAGATCTGGAACCTGCACCCCGACGAGGCCGAATACCAGCGCCTGCGTGGCCAGCGCGCCTACGGCATCGAGCGTCACCTGCTGCCGCCGCCGGACCTGGTGGTCAAGCCCGAGCCGGGCGACCTGATCTTCCTCAACCCGCGGCTGATCCACGCGGTGCGCCCATCGGCCACCAGCACCCGGGTCACCCTCGGCGTATTCATCGGTTATTTCGGCGACGACCAGCCTTTGGCCTACTGGAGCTAAGCGACATGAGCAATGTGGAAGCGATCAACCTCAAAGCCTATTTCAACAAGGGTGGCGAAGAACTGGACTTCACCGGCAAGCGTTGCGTGCTGGCGGTCAGCGTGGGCCAGGAATACCACGAGGAGCACAAGCTCAGCTCCACCGTGCACCTGATCAACAAGTCCGGCTTCAGCCAGGTGAAGGTGGTGGTGGCCGACACCTTGCAGCGCCACAACAAGCACGGCAAGTCGCCGGGCGAGGCGCTGTCGGCGTCGATCCGCGACGGCGACGCGTGGCTGGCGCGCAACCGCAAGTACCTGGCCGGGCTCGAAGCGCCGGTGCGCATCAGCCGCTGGAACCAGGAGCTGGCCTCGGACCGCTACGCCGAGCTGCGCCAGCAGGTGAACCAGCTGTACCGCGACAGCGAGGACCTGCGCGGTGCCATCGAGGCGACCATCGGCGTGTTCATCGAGCGTTTGCGATTGCGCGACCCCGAGGCGGATCTGGAGCGCGCCGCCGCCCAGTGCCGCGAGTACATCCTCGAGGAGGTGCCGATCATCCTGCCCCAATGGGCCGAGGAGGGGTACGACTACGTGATCTATCCGCAACAGATGACCGATGCCATGGCCACCGCCCGGCGCCTGCTGGTCGAGCCGCACGCGCCGGAGCGGGTGCACTGGCTGCCGCTGAAGTTCAAGAAGCGCGGCATCCCGATTCCCTTCACCCTGCCAGGGGCGGTGCACCCGGCCTGGGCCGCCAGCGCCATCGCCATCTGAATCGCTGCAACCCCGGCCCCACGCCACACGGACGACGGCCTTCATACTGAAATCCGGAACAGGAGTTTCCATGGGCGTTTTTGCGCAACAGCAACGCAAATGGTGGGCTTTGCTCGGCGTGAGCATCGCCAGTTTTCTCGGCTGCGTCGACTTCACCATCGTCAACACCGCGCTGCCGGCGCTGCAGGCCGACCTTGGCGCCTCGGTGGACAGCCTGCAGTGGGTGATCAACGGTTTCATCCTGGCGCTGTCCAGCGCCATGGTGCTGGTTGGCCGGCTGGCCGACCTGAAAGGCCGTCGGCGGGTACTGGGCATCGGGCTGGGCGTGTTCGGGCTGGCCTCGCTGGCGGCGGGGCTGGCCAGCGGCATTGATACCCTGGTGGCCGCCCGGGTCGCCCAGGGCCTGGCCTGCGCGGTGCTGTACACCGCGTCGGGGGCGATCGTCGCGGCCACCTTCGCCAGCGAGGAACAGGGCAAGGCGTTCGGTGTGCTGTTCGGCGTCAACGGCATCGGTCTTGCCGCGGGGCCGGTGCTGGGCGGGCTGATCACCAGCGCCTTCGGCTGGCAGTGGATTTTCCTGGTCAACGTGCCGTTCGTGCTGCTGAGCTTGGCGATCATCGCAGTGGCGGCGGACGAGTCGCGGGCCGGCGAGGAGGGCGCGCGGCTCGACTGGCTGGGTGTGGTGCTGTTGCTGGTGGGCTTGCCAAGCCTGGTGCTGGTGATCGTCCAAGGTGCTGCCTGGGGTTGGACTTCGGCCACTACCCTGGGCCTGCTGACGCTGGCGTTGTTCGCCTTGCTGGCCTTCGTCGCGGTCGAGTTGCGGGTCGAGGCGCCGATCATCGACCTGCGCCTGTTCGCCAACCGCCGCTTCGTCGCGGCGGTCACCGCCAGCTTCGGCCTGGCGGTGTTCTACTGCGTGGCGTTCTTCGTGATGCCGCTGTACCTGGCGTTGATCCGTGGCGAGAGCGTGCAGGCCAGCGGCCTGCTGTTGCTGCCGACGACGCTCGGGGTGGCGCTGCTGTCGCCGTTGGTGGGGCGTCTGGTGGATCGCAAGGGCCCGGCGCTGCTGGTGCAGGCCGGGTTGCTGCTGTTCGTGCTGTCCGCCGTGCTGCAGGCGGCATTTGGCGAGCACACCTCACTGTTGCATCTGTTGGGCGCATTCGCCGTGATGGGGCTGGGTTGGGCCTGCATCCTCGGGCCTTCGACGGTACTGGGGATCTCCTCGGTGCCGCAGCAGGTGAGCTCGGTGGCCATGGGCTCGCTGATGACCCTGCACAACGTCGGCGGTGGGCTCGGGCTGGCGGTGGGAGTCGGGTTGTACCGGGCGGTGGCCACCGATACGTTGTCCGCCGCCAGCGGCGTGCCCGCGCAGACCGACTGGCTGGCCCGGGCGGCAGCGGCGCCGGAGCAGGGGGCGGCTTTGTTGGGCGAGCACCTGGGGCAGGGCGGCGATGTGCTGCAGGGCTGGGTGCATGCCGCGTTCCTCGACGGTTACCAGGCGCTGATGGTGTTTCTCGCCGTCAGCCTGTTGCTGGTCTGGGGTGGCGTGACCTTGCTGCTGCGAGCGAAGAAGGCAAGCGTACCCGCCCAGGAGCCCAGCCATGGCAAGGCGTGACGGCCGCCTGCGGCTGGGCGCCTTTCTCTCCGGCTCCGGTGCTCACGCCGGCAGCTGGCGACACCCGCAGGCCGACGCCGACGCCTCGATCAACTTCGAGCGCTACCGGCAGTACGCCCAGACCCTGGAACGCGGGCGTTTCGACGCGCTGTTTCTCAACGACAACGTCGCCGTCGGCGAACTGGACCCACGGGTGCTGCGCAGCAGCGCCTACAGCCTGCGCTGGGACCCGCTGACCCTGCTGCCGGCGCTGGCGGTGGTGACTCGCCACATCGGCCTGATCGCCACCGCCAACACCAGTTTCAACGAGCCCTACAACATCGCCCGCAGCTTCGCCTCCCTCGATCACCTGTCCGCTGGTCGCGCCGGCTGGAACCTGGTTACCGCGCTGATCGGTGGCGAGAATTTCAACCAGGCGGCGCACCTGCCCCATGCCGATCGTTACGCCCGCGCCGAGGAGTTCTTCGATGTGGTCACCGGGCTCTGGGACAGCTGGGCGGACGATGCCTTCCCGCTGGACAAGGCCTCCGGTACCTGGCTGGAGACCGCGCGCATGCGGGTGCTCGACCACCAGGGCGAGCATTTCCGCGTGCGTGGCCCGTTGAATGCTCCACGACCCGTGCAAGGCTGGCCGGTGATCGCCCAGGCCGGTTCCTCGCAGGCCGGCCGGGCGCTGGCGGCACACAGCGCCGAGCTGGTGTTCACCGCCCAGCAGACCTTGAGCGAGGGTCGGGCGTTCTACGCCGACATGCACCAGCGCCTGGCCCTGGCCGGGCGGGCGGCGGAGTCGTTGCTGGTGTTTCCGGGCCTGGCGCCGGTGGTGGGGCGCACGACCAGCGAAGCCCAGGAGAAGCACGAGCAACTGCAGGCGCTGGTGGATCCGGAGGCGGCGCTCAAGGCGTTGTCCTTCCTGCTGGACATCGGCATCGACCTGGAGCGGCTGCCCGCGGAGGCCCCGGTGGTGCTGCCGGAGCCGTTGCCGCTGACCGAGCGGCACCAGAGCCGCCAGCAGCTGGTGGTGGACCTGATCCGCCGCGAACGGCCCACCGCCAGGCAGTTGCTGGCCAGGCTCGGCGCAGGCGGGCACCGGCTGCTGGTGGGTACGCCTTCGCAGATCGTCGAGGAGATGGCCTGCTGGTTCGAGGAAGGGGCGGCGGATGGCTTCAACCTGCTGTTCACCCATCTGCCGGGTGGGCTGGATGATTTTGTCGGGCAGGTGGTGCCCGAGTTGCAGCGGCTGGGGTTGTTCCGGCGCGAGTATGAGGGGCGTACGTTGCGGGAGAACCTGGGGTTGCGGTATGTGCCCAATCGACATTTTCAGGGCTGAGGATCGCTGGGGGCGCGTTGCGCCCCTTTCGCGGCACAAGGCCGCTCCTACAGGTGATCGCGTGCCTGTGTAGGAGCGGCCTTGTGCCGCGAAATCAACCCCGCTGATCGAAGAAGTGCCCCATCAGCTGCAACAACGGCCGCCGCCGGTTCTTCACCGCGAACTCCCACTCATGGGTCTGCGACGGCGCATGGCCGAGCTCATGCTCGCTCAGCAGCTTCTGCACCTGGGCCAAGCGGTACCACGGCACCGAGGGGAAGGCGTGATGAACGATATGCAGGTTGAAGTTGAGGATCACATAGCGCGACCACAGCGGCAGGCTCTTGCAGTCGTGGGATACCCCGTCCTGCTCCCAGAACTGCAGGCGGTCAGCATCTCGCGCAAGCAACGGCGCCTCGGCGTGGTGGGGCAGGTTGAGCAGCTCGACCATAAAGAACAGGAATACCCAGGTGATCCCGTAGAACAGCACCAGGTCCAGCAGGTGCCCAAAGCTCCAGGCCAGCACGGCCGCCGCCAGGTAACCGGCCAGGTACAGGCGGGCGAAGCGGATCTCCTTGAGAATCCTCGGCGAACTGTCACCCTTGGCCCGGGCAATGAACGGCGCGCGCCAGTTGAGCAGGAAATGGTTGGCGGCGATCATCGGGATCCAGTGCTTCCAGACGAACTCCAGGGTGCGCTCCTGTTTTTTCGTCATCACTGAGAAGCGCTCGATCATGCCGCGGTTCTCCGGGTCGTTCACCGGGTGCGCGGTCCAGGTGTGGTGGGCCATGTGGAAGCGCCGGCGGACCAGGAACGGCAAGGCGATCAGCCAGCCGTCGCAGTGGCCGATGAAGTCGTTGAGCCGGCGGTTGGCCGAGGCGGCGCCGTGGGTCGCCTCGTGCATGATCAGGTAGAGCTGCACGGTGGCCAGGCCGGCCAGCGCCAGACCCAGCAACTGCAAGGCGGTGGAGTCGGCGAGCCAAAGGTTCCAGGCCACCGCCAACAACAGCAGGTCAGCGACCCAGAGCATCACGGTCCAGGGTTCCCGGGCGCCGTCGGGGATCTGTTTTCTTACACTAAGCCATTGGTCCTTGGTCACTTGCAAAAACTCCGATCGGTTAGCTGGCGGCCCGGGAAGCCGGGGCTGCGGGAATGCTGCAGAGGTTGTTGGCCAGGTGTGCGTAGGCCAGGTCGAAACGGGCGATGTCGTCGTCGAAACCATGGCTGCGCGGGGCTACGGCGAAGTCCTGGAACACCAGCTGGAGGCAGTCGTAGCGGCTGCCGTTCTCCAGGTGCCAGGCCGGCAGGTAGGCGGTGATGGCAAAGCCCAGGCGACGCAGGCTGGCCAGCAGCTCCAGCTTGTCGGCCAGGATCAGCAGGCTGACGTACTCGGCCTGCGCATGCTGGCGCAGCAGCGCGCCCAGCTCCGCCAGCACGGCCTGGGTCGACGGGTAACGGCCGCACTGGCCCGACAGCATCAGCGCGCCGGCCTGGGGATCGTGGCTGTAGCTGAGCTGGCCATGGCGTTCGGCGCCGGTGGGGCCGCTGAGGAAGGTGTCCGGGTAGTTGCCGGGGGTGACGGCGAGCTGCAGGGCGGGGTAGAGCAGGCGGCGGACGAAGTCGGCGGCGCGGGTGGTCACGTACCAGGGCGCGACATGCACAAAGCCAGCCTGGGGCACCGGGTGGATGGCGGTCAGGTGATACTCGCGCAGGCCGTCGACCTTGTCCGGACCGCCGTCGTGCCCCACCAGCACCGCGGGGCGAATCTTCTTCATGACGCCGTGGCTTGCGATGTTGCGGGTGATGTAGAAGCCCAGCTCCAGGGGCTCGGGCCGGTGGGTCTCGAAGCCCAGGCGCACCAGGCTGGAAATGGCGCCGGTCCTGCGCGCATCGGGGTGGATCACCCCGTGGCAGACTTCCCACGAGCGGTTCCAGGGGCGGCGGGCGATGCAGCAGCATCCGAGCAGCTGGCCTTGGGCCTCGGCGACGAACCATTGCTGTTGCCCGCTGCCCATCGAGTGGCGGATATAGTCCGGGCTCTGGCAAGGGTGGGTGGTCTGCCCATAGACCTGCTGGAACAGCGCGGCGAGGGCTTCGATATCGGTGGAGCTGGCCGGGCGATAGCGCAGTGTTTCGGTTTCCGGCAACGGCGCAACGGCCGTTTGCGGCGAACGGGTCGCAGTCATGACGCACCTTTTGTCTTTATTGAAGGCGAACGAAGGCAGTGACCGCCCAAGGCAGGTCACGGGCACGTGGCGGGGCTGGGGTCAGTGACGGGGATGTCGTCGCAGGTCGGCGCGGCGGGGCGATTCGTATAGAGGGTGAGGCGAGGGGGCGTCATCCGTGAGCATGGCCATCATGCGACTCCTGTACATGGCGGGTTCTTGTTCAAGGCCAGCGCAAATCCTTGGCGCTGGCAGGAAAGGGACTATAGAGCCACACAGGGGGCCGTCAAACGGGTATCGGCAGGAAGCGGCAACGCGTTGCCTAGGCAAGGTGCCGAGGCGGCGGGCAGGCCCGCCCCCTGTTTTTCGGCACGCCAGGTCCAGGAGCAGTGCGCTGTAGGAAAAGGCTGACATGTAAATGGTTGTAAAGACGACCAGGCGTTCAGATATCGCTGTCCTTGAGGCGGGCAAGGCCGCTGTCGCGTGTGGCTCTCGCATGGCCCGGCAGCGGCTCAGGCCGAGGTAGTCCTGCCGTGCTGTAGACCCGGGTACGACTGCCCAGGCCCTCTACCAGGGGCGCCTGCAGCGGGTATCGAGTGCGGGCCTTGAGGTCGGCGATCACCTCGTCAAGCAGCGCGTCGATCTGCGTGCTGTCCTGGTGATGAGCGGTGGTGATCAGGTGCGCGGTGTCGCCCGAGGTGGCCAGGCAATGGCGTTTCCACACGCTGGCCGAGGGGCAGGGGAACACCACGGTGATCGAGTTGGGGTTGCGCCAGGCCTCGATGCCGGCCGCCCGCAGCCGGTCCACCGCATGCTGGGCCAGGTCCAGGCAGCGCTGGATGCGTGCGCGCCAATCCTCCAGCGACCGGCTGCACAGGGCGGCCCACATCATCAGTGGCGTGTGGCCGTTGCGCGAGCCGCTGATGGTCTGGTCGCGGGCGCTGATGTAGTCGATTTCCACCGAGATGCGCTCGACGTTGCCGCGCCGGGCCACGACGATGCCGCAGGGCATCGGCGAGCCGATCATCTTGTGCCCGGAGACGCAGATCGAGTCGATGCCGTCGGCGAACGAGTAGGGCTCGGGGGCGTCGACGAAGGGCAGGATCATGCCGCTCAGGGCCGCGTCGGCGTGCAGGTAGTAGTCCTCGCGGCGGATGCCGGCTTGGGCCAGGCGCTGCTGGATGACGGTGATGTTGTCGGTGGCACCGCGCAAAGTGGTGCCGATATTGGCGAAGATGATCGGGTGGCGTTCACCGTCGACCGTGATCCGCGCGACCAGGTCGTCGTAGTCCATCTCGCCGTTGGCCTGGGATTCCACCACCTGGGCCTTGATGCGCAGCAGGCGGACGATCTTGGCCACCGAGTAGTGGGTGTCCTTGGAGTAGTAGAGGGTGGCGTCGGGAAACAGCTCGCGGGCCAGGTAGCAGCCGAACATGTTGCCTTCGGTGCCGCCGTTGGTGACGTAGCCCCAGCTGTCCTCGAACGGGATGTGGAACAGCTCGGCGAAGAAGCGCATCACCTCGCGCTCGAAGTCGAAGGAGTTGAGCAGGTAGTTGCTGGGTTCGTTCCAGTCGCCGCAGTTGTTGATGGAAAAGCGCATGAAGCGGTGCAGCAGGCTGTAGTCGAAGTCGGCCGACTCGGGGTAGCCGACGTTGAAGTACTGGTGGGTGAGGCAGTACTGCCAGAAGGCCTCGAGGCGCTTGTGGTCGGCGGGTGAGAATGTCATGTCCAGCTCCATGGTGCGCGCTCGACCGGCCAGGGCCGAGCGCGGTGCGGGTGAAAGTCCTTGTCAGTGCCGCATCAGGCTCAGGCGGCCAGGGTGGCGCCGCCGTCGACCACGATATCCTGCAGGGTCACGTGCCCGGCCTGCTCGGAGGCCAGGAACAGCACCACCTGGGCGATGTCGTCGGGCGTGGCGATCTTGCCCAGCGGCACGCCGAGCTTGAACTGCTCCGGCAAGCCGTCGACCAGCTGGCGTTCGCCCGCCGGGTCGCCGAGCATACCGGCGAGCATCGGCGTGCGCGTCGAGCCCGGCGACACCACGTTGCAGCGCACGCCGTAGGGCGCCAGCTCCAGGCCCACGCAGTGACTCAGGCTGACCAATGCGGCCTTGGAGGCGCAGTAGGCGGCCATGTTCAGGCGCGGCACGTGGGCGGCGTTGGAGGCGACGTTGACGATGGCGCCGCGGCGCTGGCGGCGGAACACCGGGGTCCACTGGCGCATCAGGTAGAACGGCGCGCTCACGTTGACATCCAGGCAGCGCTGCCAGTCCTCGCAGGACACCTCGTCACTGCGCCCCAGGCGCAGCACGCCGGCGACATTGACCAGCACGTCGAGGTACTGCGCCTGCTCCTTGAGGCGGTCGCAGACCCGCTGCACGTCGGCCGGGTCGGTCAGGTCGACATGCAGCAGCGGGAACGGCAGGTCGGCCTCCTCGCAGTCCAGGCCGATGACCTCGGCGCCTTCCTCGAGAAACTGCTGCGCCACGCAGCGGCCGATGCCGCTGGCGGCGCCGGTGACCAGCACGCGCCGGCCGGTGAAACGGGCCATGGCCATCAGGCGGCCCCCCGCGCTTGCACCAGCGACCACCAGCCGTCCAGGGTCGGCGCGTTGGCCAGCTCCTCGAAGCTGACGGCGATACCGCGCTGCTTGAGCTCGGCGGCCAGCTTCATCACCTGCAGCGAGTCCAGGCCGTAGAAGATCAGGCTTTCCTGTGGGTCGAGGTCGCTGTCGTCCTCGATCATCTGGCGCACCCGGCCATGCAGCCAATCGCGGGTGGTCTCGCCCGCGGGTTGGGTCAGCAGGGCGCCGGTGTCGGTGACATGGCCGCAGCGGGTGGCCACGTACTTCAGGGCCAGGCGGTGCTCCTCCTCGGAGAAGTCGGCCACCGCGTCACCTACCAGGAACGCCTGGATATCGTTCATGAAGGCGTCGGCGGCGGTGATCATGCAGCCGATATGGGCGTACACGCCGCCGATCAGCAACTGGTCGCGCCGCCAATCGCGCATACGCTCGAGCAGGTCGGAGCGCTGGAAGGCGCTGTAGCGCCACTTGGTCAGCACCGTGTCGCCCGGCTGCGGCGCCAGGGCGTCGATGATCGGTTGCTGCTCGGGGCTGGCCGCCGGCAGGCCCGGGCCCCACATGGCGTTGAGCAGGGCGCGGTCCTCGGGCGGCTGTTCATGGGGCTGGGCGGTGTAGACCACCGGGATGCCCTGCTCGCGGGCCCACAGGATCAGCCGCGACAGGTTGTCCACCAGGGCGGTGAGCAGGGCACCGTCGGGCTGGTAGAAACGCAGGAAGTAGCGCTGCATGTCGTGGATCAGCAGCACGGCGCGGGCCGGGTCGGGCTGCCACTGGGTCTTGTTGGCCGGGTAGCTGGCCCGCTGCGGCATGGCATAGTCGTGGATGGTTGGAATGGTCATCTCGGGTCCTTGGATGGTCAGGCGGTCGGGGCGACGGCGAGCAGCGCGCGCAGTTGCTTCTTGTCGATCTTGCCCACCGCGGTCAGCGGCATGGCGTCGATCAGCCGGATCCGGTCCGGGAGTTTGTACTCGGCGATGCCCAGACCCATCAGGTGGCGGCGCACGGCGATCGGCTTGAGTTGCGGGTTGCGCGAGACGATGAAGGCGCAGCTCTTTTCGCCGAGCAGGTCGTCGGGCAGCGCCACCAGGGCGGCGTGGGTCACGTCCGGGTGCATGACGATCAGGTTCTCGATCTCTTCCGAGGCGACTTTCTCGCCGCCGCGGTTGATCTGGTCCTTGACCCGGCCGACTACCCGCAGGTTGCCATTGGCGCTGCGCTGGACGATGTCGCCGGAGTGGTAGAAGCCGTCCTGGTCGAACACCTGGGCGTTGTGCTCGGGGCTCTTGTAGTAGCCGCAGAAGGTGTACGGGCCACGGGTGGCGAGCATGCCCGGCTCGCCGTCGGCGACCGGCTGGCCCTGCTCGTCGAGGATGCGCACCTCGTCCAGCTCGCTGATCGGCCGGCCCTGGGTGGTGAACACCTGCTCGTCGCTGTCGTCCAGGCGGGTGTAGTTGACCAGGCCCTCGGCCATGCCGAACACCTGTTGCAGGCGGCAGCCCAATACCTCGGGAACCTGACGGGCCAGGGCCTCGGCGAAGCTGGCACCGCCGACCTGCAGCAGGCGCAGGCTGCGCAGCTTGGCCGCGTGCCCGGGCGCGGCCTGCAGCCACAGGGCCACGGCGCTGGGCACCAGGGCGGCCATGGTCACGGCGTGGCGCTCGATCAGGGCGAAGCAGTTGAGCGGCTCCGGATTGGCCGCCATGACGATGCAGCCGCCGGCATGCAGCACGCCCAGGCCGCCGGGGGAGCTGAGGGTGTAGTTGTGTGCGGCGGGCAGGGCGCAGAGAAAGCGTGTGGCGCTGTCCAAGGCGCAGATCTGCGCGCTGGCCCGCACGCTGTAGGCATAGTCGTTGTGGGTGCGCGGGATCAGCTTGGGGGTGCCGGTGCTGCCGCCGGACAGCTGGAACAGCGCCACCTCGTCGGCAGCGCTGGGCGCGTAGTGGGTGCCGCGCACATCGGCGCTGGCGCTCCAGTCGTCGAGGGCATCGAGCATAAGCGTCAGTTGCGGACGCAGGCCTTCCTTGGCCAGGTCGTCGAGGAACGCGTCGTTGCGGAACACCTCATGCTCGGCCGAGGCGATCAGCAAGGCGGGGCGGATCTGCCGGGCGAAGGCGCCCAGCTCGTGCTGGCGGTGGCTGTAGAGCGCGTTGACCGGGGCGATGCCGGCCTTGAACAGGGCAAACAGCACGATGTAGAACTCGGCGACGTTGGGCAACTGCACCAGTGCCGTGTCGCCCTGGCCCAGACCGTGGGCGGCCAGGCGCGAGGCCAGGTTGGAAGCGCGCCGGTCCAGTTCGCCGTAGCTGATGCAGCGTTCGCCGCAGAGGATCGCCGGGGCCTGTGGCTGCGCGGCGGCGCGCTCGATCAGCAGTTGGCTGAGCGGCTGGTCGTTCCAGTAGCCGGCGGCGCGATAGCGCTGCGCCCGGTCCGCGGGCCAGGGGGTGAATTCGATGGTCATGGGCATCTCGGAAAGCGGGTTTGAGGTCAATGGTCCAGGCCGCAGGCACGCAGCATGGTGCCGAGCTTGGTCTGCACTTCGTTCCATTCGGTGTCGGGGCTGGAGGCCTCGACGATGCCGGCGCCGGCGAACAGGCGCACGCGCTGGCCGCTGAAGGTGCCGCAGCGGATGGTCACCACCCACTCGCCGTTGCCCTGGGCGTCGCACCAACCAACCATGCCGGTGAACAGGCCGCGCTCGAAGGGTTCGACGAAGCGGATCAGTTGCCGAGCCCGCTCGGTGGGGTAGCCGCACACGGCGGGGGTCGGGTGCAGGCGGCAGGCCAGTTGCAGGGCGTCGATATCGGCCGTGGCCAGTTCGCCCTCGATGCGGGTGGACAGGTGCCACAGCGCGGCGGTGCTGATCAGCGACGGCCGCTCGGGGACCTGCAGGCGGCTGCACAGCTCGCCGACGCGCTGGGCGATGTCCTCGGTGACCAGGCGGTGTTCGTAGTGGTCCTTCTCAGATGCCGCCAGCCATTGCGCGTTGGCGCGGTCGGCCGCAGGGTCGGCCATGCGCCGCACAGAGCCTGCCAGCGGATTGCTGACGAACGCCGTGCCTTGCTTGTGCACCAGCAGCTCCGGGCTCACCCCCAGCAGGGTGGCGCCGTCGGCCAGGGGCACGCGGAAGTGGTAGCCCTCGCGGTTCAGCGCCTTGAGGTTGGCCTGCACCTGTGCCGGGTCCACGGGCGCGGCGAAGTGCAGTTCACGCTGCACCGAAAGCACGGCCTTGCGCACATCGCTGTGCTGGAAGTTGACGATGGCATGGCACACGGCGCGCTTGAAGCCGTGTTCGTCGGGGATGTTGGTCTGGCTGTGCAGCGCCGGCAGCGCGCCGGCCTGGGCGGGCGCCGCGGTGCGCTGCTGCCAGGCATAGGCCTGGGGAACGTACAGGCTGCAAGCCTGGGTGGTGTCGAAGGGGATGGCGCCGACCACGATCGGGTTGTCCTGCCCGGCCTGGCGGGCGCGTTCGAAGGCCTGGTCGATGCTGCGCCGCAGCGCGCTACCGGCCAGGTGGCTGCCGTTGGCCGGGGTGTCGATCCGCTCGCGCAGGCCGCTGACGCTCAGCTCGCGGTCGCCGGATGTGAATGAAAAGCTCGAGTCCTCTTGGCTGAGCGGCACGGTGTCCCTGTCTTGCAAACGCAGGGTGCCTGTCTTCATGGGTAGCCTCCTTGGCCGATGGGTGAGAAAGAAAACCTTGAAATATAATCATTCTCGTTAGTAAATATGAGGACGCGAAACACATGGATTTGTCAACCACGCGGGTAAGCGATGAGAGAGTTAACTTCGATGCAGGCCGCCTGTTGGATCGGGCGGGATGCACATGCGGCACTGGGTGGCGTCAGCGCGCACCTGTATGCCGAGTTCGATGGCCAGGCCATCGATGTGGCGCGCCTTGCGGGCGCACTTGAGGGGCTGTACCGGGCACATCCGATGCTCAGGCTGCGCATCGACGGGCAGGGGCGGCAGAGCATCGACGAGACGCTGCGCGCCCATCTGGAGCTTGAGGATTTCAGCGATCTGGACGGGCCCGCCGTGGAGCGACGCCTGCTGGAGAAACGTCTCCAGTGGAGCCACCAGCGCCTGGACCTGGGTGCTGGCCAGGGTGCGCGTTTCGGCCTGAGCCTGTTGCCGGGCAATGCCGCTCGGCTGCACGTGGACACCGACATGATCGCGGTGGACCCGTCCAGCTTCCGGGTGCTGATGGAAGACCTGGCCCGGCTGTACGACACCCCTGAAACCATGCTGCCGAGCACGCCGAGCTACTTCGACTGGCTGGACCAGGCGCGTGCCGATGCCGACCTGCGCGATGCTCGCAGCCGCGACCGCGCCTGGTGGCGGACACGCCTGGCGCAGATCGCACCGGCGCCGACGTTGCCCTTGCTTGCCCCGGGCCCTGCACGCAGCGAGCGCTTTGCCACCCGGCTCGAACCCGATCAGTACCGCGCCTTGCAGCAGGCGGCGCGGGTGCAGCGGATCACCTCGTCGGCGTTGCTGCTCGGGCTGTTTGCCACCGCCCTGGGCGAGCACACCGGCGATCGGCGTCTGCGCCTGAACGTCCCGGTGTTCTGGCGCGAACCGGTGCTGGAGCCGGTGCAACGGATCGTCGGCGAGTTCGCCAACCTGGTGCTGGTCGATGTCGACTTCACCGGCGTCGCCAGCCTTGCCGCGCTGTGCCAGGACCTGCACCGGCAATTGGTCGAACGCCTGGCGCACAGCGCCTATCCAGGCGTAGACCTGATGCGCGACCTGTCTCGCCATCACGGCACGCCGCAACTGGCGCCGGTGGTGTTCACCGCAGGGCTGGACCTGCCCGGTGGCGAGCTGTTCTCCGAGCGCGTGGGCCGGGTGTTCGGGCCGATGGACTGGGTGATCTCCCAGGGTCCGCAGGTGGCGCTGGATGCGCAGGTGGCCCAGGTCGATGGCGGCTTGCTGGTCAACTGGGATGTGCGCCTGGACGCACTGCCGGCGGATTGGGTCCAGGCACTGTTCGAGCGCTTCATTGCCCTGGCCGTCGCGGTGGCTGCCGACACGGGCGCCCTGCACCAGCCTTTGACGATCGCGGCCAGCCGGGATCGCCCCTTGAATGCCCTGCAGCAGGCCTACCTGCTGGGGCGTGGCGAGCATCTGACGCTGGGCGGCGTGGCCATGCAGGAGTTCCGTGAGTACCGCGGGCGCATGGACCTGGCGCTGCTGCGCAGCCGCCTCACGGACATGGTGCGTCGCCATGACAGCCTGCGCACCCGCATCGATGCCCAGGCACTGACCCAGTCGTTGAGCGACCAGGTGCAGGTCAACCTGGAGGTGATCGACCTGCACGCATTGACGGCCGAGCAAGCCCAGGCGCAGCTCGAGGTCCGTCGCGAGGCCTATGCCCACGCGCTGTTCGACCTGGCCGGGCCGCCCTGGAATGTCACCGCCTTCCAGCTGCCGCAGGGCGAGCTGGTGGTGTTCGTGCGCTTCGATGCGCTGATCCTCGATGGACGCTCCATCGCCACCTTGATGATCGAGCTGTTCGACGGGCATTGCCAGCCGCTGACTGCCAGCGAGCCGACGGCAGTCGTCGTCGACCGGAGCGAGGTGCGCAAGGCCGATGCCGAGTATTGGAAGTCAAAGCTGGCCGAGGTCGATGGCGCGCCACGGCTGCCTTGGCGCTGCGCCCTGGACAAGGTCGGCGTGGCCCGATACGCACGCCAGCGCCAGGTGATCCCGGCCCCGACGTACAAGGCGTTGAGCCGCGCCGGTGCGCGCGAGGGGCTGTTCAAGAACTCGACGATCATGGCCGTGGTACTGGAAGTGCTCGGCCACTGGCTCGACGAGGGCAGCCTGTGCGTAGCGGTGCCGGTGGCACCGCCACAGGACGGCGCGTTCGCCAACCGTTCCAGCTTCATCGCCCTCGACTGGCAACACAAACTGCCGACGTTCGCCGAGCGCGCCAAACGCCTGCAGGCCGACGTGCTGGAGGGGCTGCAGCACCTGGCGTTCTCCGGCGTGGACCTGGCGCGCCTGCTGTACGACAGCAACGGCCCGGGCCCGGCACTGCCGGTGGTGTTGACCAATGGCCTGTCCTGGCCGGTGGGCGCGGTCGAGGGTCCGATGACCTTGAGCGCAGGCCTGACCCAGACACCCCAGGTGGCCATGGACATCCGTTTCTGCAACACCGCCGAGGGAGGCCTGGCGTTCGAGATCGACTATGCCCGCGAAGCGGTCGATGGCCGCTGGGTCGGGCAGTTGCTCGCAGCCTTTGGCCAGGCGGTGGCGCAACTGGGCGGGCAGGCCGCGTTCGAGGTCCAGGCACGGCAGTTCATCGACCTTGGCCACTACCGCCTGAACAGCAGCGAGGCGCAGGCCGAACCTGTCGATTTCCTCGGGCGCATCGCCCACAACCTGTTCGGCCCGGACAATGCACGCATCGCCTTATTGCATGGCGAGCGGCGGATCAGCTACGCCGAACTGGGCGAGGGCGTCGCCCGCATCGCCCAGGCTTTCAAGGCACGGGGCCTGCAGCCTGGCCAAGTGGTCGCGATCTGCCTGCCGCGCAGTCCCGAGCACAGCATGACGACCCTGGCCTGCGCCCTGAGCGGGCTGGTCTGGGTGCCGATCGACGCGGCGGCGCCCGAGGAGCGCCTGCGCTACCTGCTGGACAACTGCCAGCCGGCGCTGGTGGTCGACAGCGCCGCGCCACTGCTGGCCAGCCCGCCGGCCGCCCTGGACCTGACGGGCCTGGCGGCGTTGTCGGCCAGCACCGCACCGGCCTACTACCTCTATACCTCCGGCACCACCGGCAAGCCCAAGTGCGTGGTGCTGAACAACCGCGCCACGGCCAATGTCATCGGCAGCACCCTGGCGCAGTGGCAGGTCAGCCGCGACGATGTGTTTATCTCGGTGACCCCGCTGCACCACGACATGTCGGTGTTCGACGTGTTCGGCAGCCTCTGCGCCGGGGCGGCGCTGGTACTGCCCGAGCCCGGCGAGGAAAAGGACGCGCTGCGCTGGAACCAGCTGGTCAGGCAGCATGGCGTGAGTCTGTGGTGCTCGGTGCCGGCCATTCTCGAAATGCTCCTGGCCTGTCGCCAGGGCGATGGATTGCGCAGCCTGCGCCTGCTGGCCCAGGGCGGCGACTACATCAAGCCGGCGGTGATCGCCGAGCTGCGCGAGCAGTTGCCGGCGGCACGCCTGGTGTCCCTGGGCGGGCCGACCGAGACCACCATCTGGAGCATCTGGCACGAGATCGGCGACCAGGACCGCGCCAGGGTGCCCTATGGATGCCCATTGCCGGGCAACCGCTACTGGCTGCTGGACGAGCACGGCGAGCATTGCCCACAGGGCGTCGCCGGGCGTATTCACACCAGTGGCGTGGGCCTGGCCCTGGGCTACCTGCAAGAGGGTGAGCTGGTGCAGAACGACTTCGTCAGCGTGCTCGACGAGCACGGTGCGCCGGTGCGGGCTTTCCGCACCGGCGACCGTGGCCGCTACCGCGAGGACGGCGTGCTGCTGTTCGACAGCCGGGTCAATGGCTATGTGAAGGTGCGCGGCGTGCGCGTGTCGCTGCCGGACATCGAGATCGAGCTGATCCGCCATCCGGCGGTGCAGCAGGTGCTGGTGGTGGACTACGGCGACACGCAACAGGGCGAGGCCTGCATCGGCGCGCTCTATGTGCGGCGCAAAGGCGCGCCACCCGGCGCCGTGGCGTTGCGCGAGCATGCCCGGGCGTTGCTGGCGCAATCCCATGTGCCCACGCGCTTCGTCGAGGTAGCCGAGTTGCCGTTGACGGCCAATGGCAAGCCGGACCGCCGCCGCGCCCGCACGTTGCTGGAAGGCGAAACCGAGCAGCCGCCGGCAGCGACGCCCAGTGACCCGCAGCGTTGCGCCCAGGTGCTGGCGATCTATCAGCAGGTGCTCGGCGTCACGCAGCCGGCCCTGGACTTCCTCGCCATGGGCCTGCGCCCGCAGCACCTCAAACCCCTGGCCGCACGCCTGGGCGAGGCCTTCGCGGTGCGCTTGTCGCCCGCACAGCTGCTGCCGTGTCGCACGGTCGAAGACGTTGAGCGACTGCTCGCCGCCACGCCTGCCTGAATCAACCGCCCTGGGCCGCACCCAGGGCGCCATCCGTAGTTTTTGGGAAATCATCGAGCATATGGACATAGCAACCGTAGACATCGCCGGCATCGGCATCGGACCGTTCAACCTGGGCTTGGCCGCGTTGCTGTCGCGCCACCCGGACCTGCGCTGCGCGTTCCTCGAGCGCAAGGCGGAATTTCGCTGGCACGAGGGCCTGCTGCTGCCGGGCACCACCTTGCAGGTGCCGTTTCTCGCCGACCTTGTGACCCTGGCCGACCCGTGCCACCCGTTGAGCTACCTCAACTACCTGCACCAGCACGACCGCTTGTTCCAGTTCTACTACTACGACCACTTCCAGGTGCCCCGGCGCGAATACGATCACTATTGCCGCTGGGCCGCGCGCCAGCTGCCGGCCTGCCACTTCGGCGAGGAGGTCACCGGGGTGCACTACGATGGCGGCAGCGAGCGCTTCGTCATCGACAGCGTGTCGGTGTCGGGCCTGGAGCGGCGCTACAGCAGCCGAGACCTGGCCATCGGCCTCGGCACCCGGCCGTGGCTGCCGGCCTGGGCGCGCACCCGCAGCCAGGCGCCGGTGCTGCACTCGGCGGAGTTCGGCAAGCGCCAGGGCGAACTGGAGCAGTGCCGGCGCGTGGTGGTGGTCGGCTCCGGGCAGAGCGCGGCAGAGTGCGTGCTGGCCCTGTTCAATGCGCTGACGCCGGAGCAGGTGGAGGCAGGAGCGTCGATCCACTGGATCACCCGTTCAGGGGGCTTCCATCCCATGGAGTACTCCAAGCTTGGCCAGGAGTGCTTCACCCCGGCCTATATGAACTACTTCCACACCCTGGACCGGGACAAGCGCCGCGAGATCGTCGCGGAGCAGGGCCTTCTGTACAAGGGCATCAGTTTTTCCACTATCGGCGCTATCTACGACCTGATCTACGAACGCTCCATCGGCGGGCGCGAACCAGGTCTGACGCTGCTGTCCAGCTGCGAGGTGGAGACGGTTGAGGACCTGGCCTCGGCGGGCCTGCGCATGACCTTCCGCCACCGTCAGCTGGACCAGCGTGCGACCCTGGAAACCGATGCGATCGTCGCGGCGACCGGCTATGCCCATGCCTGGCCGCAGTGGTTCGAGCAGCTCAAGGGCACGGTGCTGGCCACCGACGCGCATGGCGACTGCATCGTCGGCGAGGATTTCACCGCGCAGCGCTGCGATGGCGGCAGTGGCCGGGTGTTCGTGCAGAACGCGGAGATCTTCCAGCATGGCGTCGGTTCGCCGGACCTGGGGCTGGGGCCGGTGCGCAATGCGGTGATCCTCAACCAGTTGCTGGGCCGGGCGCAGTATCGGGTGCCGCAGCGGTCGTCGTTCCAGCGCTATGGGTTGCCGCAGGACTGAACGATGGGGCTGCTGCGCAGCCCTGATTTAAATCGGACTGCGTGGGAGCGGGCTTGCCCCGCGATCACCGGCGAAGCCGGTGCTGTACCGCATCGCGGGGCAAGCCCGCTCCCACGCTGGTGATGCTTACAACACCACGTCGCCCAGCGCCCGCCGGCCGGCATCCGCCTCGGCAAATACCCCGAACGCCGCCGAAATCATCGCGCACAGGCGCTCGACCTGGGCGGCGCTGTAGCGCTCGCTGCGGTAGGTGACCACCAGGCGCAGCGAGCGCTGGCCGTCGAACACATCCTCCATGATCTCGAACTGCAGGCCGAACATCGACTCGCTCTTGTCCGGGTCGATCTGCTTGTAGCGGATCGCCTGGCCCTCGGGCGTGCGCAGGGCGCCATTGAGGGCGTTGTTGGCATGGATCTGCACGTACACATCGAACATCAGGCCCTCGGCGGGCGTCATGCCCAGCGCCTGCTGGATGGTCTCCATGGGCACGTCGGCATAGGCCATCGAGTCGTTGATCATCCGCGTCACATCGCCCAGCAGCTCGCCCAACGACTGTTCCGGGGCGAACTGCACACGGTGGGCGACCATGGTGGTGAAGTAGCCGACGGTGTCGAAGAACGCCGGATCCGTACGCCCCGAGGCCGAGGTGCCGATCACCAGGTCCGAGAGGTTGCCGAGCTTGTGCAGCGACAGGGCGATGGCGGTGTAGATCACGCTGAACAGCGATGACTGGTGCTGCCGGGCACTGGCGCCGAGTTGCTCCAGCACGCCGGGTGCGGGCCGCAGCTCCAGCCAGCGCGCACGGGTGGTCGCCTGGTCGGCGGGCAGCAGCGTGGCATCATCCCAGGCGGGCAGGGCAAGGCCGCGGGTGGCGTCGCGCAGCAGTTCGGTCCAGTACGCCAGGTGGCGCGGGTTCGGGCCCTGGGCACTCTGGGCGAGGGCGAATTCGTGGAAGGTGCGCGCCGCCGCCGGCCATTGCGGCGCACGGTCCTGGGCACGGGCCAGGTAGGCCTCGGCCAGTTCGGCCATGATCACGTTCAGCGACCACTCGTCGATGGCCATGTGGTGGACCAGGAACGACAGCACCTGGTGGCCGCTGTGCGGGTCACGCAGCAGGCGTAGCCTCAGTGGCAGTTCGCGGGCCAGGTCGAAGCGGTGCTTCGCCTCGCTGGCAAGGCTCGCGCCGGTGCTCTCGGCGCTGTTCCAGAACCACTTGTAGCGGCCCAGTTCGGCCAACGGCACGATGCGCTGGCAGGCGCTGTCGCCTTCGCCATGGTAGGTGGTGCGCAGGCTGGCGTGGCGCTCCAGCAGGTCGCTGAAAGCTTGCTGCAGCAGCGCTTCGTCCACCGGGTCGTGGAAGTCCAGGGCAAAGGGCAGGTTGAAAATGGTGCCGTAGTCGAACGCCGCGCAGGCGCGCCACAACGACGCCTGGGCCAGGGCCATCGGTGCCTGCTGGATATCCCCGGCCTGGTCGCTGGCCTGGCTGGCTTGCCCTTGGCTCAGCTTGGCACGGGTAGCGAGCGCCGACGCGCTGGGCGAAGCGAAGAAGTCGCTGAAGCGTAGTTCGATGCCGTGCTCGCCCTGCAGGCGCCCGATGATCCGGGTGGCCAGCAGCGAGTGGCCGCCCATGTCGAAGAAGTCATCGTCCAGGGTCATGCCAGGCTCCGCCAGGGCCTGGCGGAACGCATCGAGAATGCGTTGCGCGATGTCCGTAGAGGGCGCCTGGGACAGCGACTCGAGCTGCAGTGGCTGGTCGCCGGCCAGGGTGTCGTATTCGGCGCGGATGCGTTCGAGCAGGGCTTGCGGCGACTGGCGCAGCACCGCATGGCAGAGCAGGCCGAGCGCGGCCTGCTGGTCGCCGGCCAGCAGCAGGGCCTCGAACGGCGGCTGCGTGGTGGAATGCCAGGGCGCCGCCTGGCGCGCCCGCAACAGGGCGTCCATGCCCTCGGCCGCGCTCCGTTCGATGCGCAGGCACGGATACCAGCCGGGTTCCTGGGTCTTGTACAGGTCGCCGTCGTCGCTGAAGTGGTAGCGGCTGTTCAGGCCCGGCGTGGCTTCGACCACCGCCTGCACGGCCAGGGCCAGCAACGACAGGTCGGCCCGGGGGCCAAGACGCCAGGCGCCCAGTTGCCGGTGCAGCTGTTCGGGTTGCTGCTGCTGGGCGAACCAGGCGAGTTCCTCGTGTTCGTCCAGGGCCTGGGGCGAGGGTGGGGTGATGTTGCGTTCCAACATAGCTAGCTTCCTGCTGTTCGATCGTTCAAGGCCCGCGTCGGCCTTCACTGCCATCCATGGATCGCGGTGAGTGGCCGCGCAGAGGGGTTGCACCACCGGGGTGCATTGCGTGAATCCCGGGGATTCGTTATGGTGTGAAAGATGCAAATAATTATCATCTAGATTGGCGCACGTCAAAGCAAGCCGTCTGGAATGCACCACGCTCAGGGAGAGGTACCGTGGACAACGGAACGTTCGCGCTTCGTCAGCAGCTGCACCAGCTGTACCAGGATCATCACGGCTGGTTGTGCGACCTGCTGCGGCGCAAGCTCGGCAACTCGGTGGATGCGGCGGACCTGGCCCACGACATCTACCTGCACCTGATGAACAAGGGCCAGGTGCCCAGCGCCGAGCAATCGCGCTGCTACCTCACGCAGATCGCCAACGGCAAGGTCATCGACCTGTACCGCCGCCGCCAGCGCGAAACCCGCTACCTCGAAGACCATGGCCTGCTGCCCGAGCCACGGGTGCCGTCGGAGGAGGCGCGGGCGCTGGTAGTCGAAGCGTTGGGGGCGATCGACAGCGCCCTGCAGCGGCACTCGCCCAAGGCGCGCCAGGCCCTGTTGCTGTGCCGCCTCGACGGCATGGCCCACCGCGCCATCGCCGACGAGCTGCGGGTTTCGGTGTCCTCGGTGGAAAAGTACATCGCCGCCGGCCTGCGCACTTGCAGGCGCTACCGGCTGGGCGGCGCCTGAGGGCGCGCAGATTTTCTTGCGGGTTTGCCCGCCTCGTGCGGAATACAGGTTGAGAAGGACATGCGGGCAGGGCGCCCCTGGGACGGCCCGGTCCGCGCCTCGTGCTGAAAAGGAGCATTCATGAGTGTTGAACAAGGGGTGGCGGACCCGTCCGCCCGTGGACCGGTCGCCGCGGTGCTTGCGCCGATACGCGGCCGATTGATCGTCGCCGGGTTGCTCGCCGCCCTGGGCGCCATGTTGACCCTGGCGCCGCTGGCGGCCATCGCCGAAGTCGCCCGGCTGGCCCTGGCCGGCGGGCAGGGCCTCGACCAGGCCTGGCCGGTCATCGCCGTGGGGCTGGGCTGCCTGTTCGCCGGCATGGCGCTGATCTCGCTGGGCGACCTGGTCGCGCACCTGGCCGACAACCACATCACCGGCACGCTGCGCCTGGCGATCATCCGCCGCCTGGCGCGGGTGCCGCTGGGCTGGTTCACCAGCCGCGCCTCAGGCGAGGTCAAGCAGGCCATGCAGGACGACATCGGCATCCTGCACAGCCTCACCGCACACTTCTATACTACCCTCGGGCGCAGCGCCGGGGCGGTGCTGGCCTCGATCGTCTACCTGTTCGCCATGGACTGGCGCATGGCGATCGTGTCGATGCTGCCGTTCCCGCTGTTCTTCCTGTTCTTCGCCCGCGCCCACCAGGCCAGCGCCCGCAACATGCAGGCCTTCGGCGCCGGCATGGGGCGGATCAACCAGGCGGTGGTCGAGTTCGTCAACGGCATCCCGGTGGTCAAGGCCTTCGGTGGCCAGCGCAAGGCCCATGGCAGCTACCGCGAGGCGGTGGACGCCTTCGCCGCGGCCTTCACCGACTTCACCCGGCCGCTGGTCAGCGCCATGGCCAATGCCAACGCAATGATCGCCCCGGTGTCGGTGCTCGGCGTGGTGCTGGCGTTCGGCACGCTGTTCGTCGGCCTGGGCTGGATCACCCCGGTGCAGGTGCTGCCGTTCGCCCTGGTGGCGCCGGGCATCTGCGCGCCGCTGCTGTTGCTGGCCTATATCACCCACGACCTGAACAACGCCACTGGCGCCGCCCAGCGCGTGCAGGCGCTGCTGCGCACGCCGGTGCTGGATACCGACAGCCAGGGCGCCGGCAAGCTGCCGACCGATGCGCGGATCGAAGTGCAGGGCCTGGGCTATCACTACGACCCGCGCAATCCGGTACTGAGCGAGGTGTCGTTCACCCTTGAACCCGGCACGGTAACGGCGGTGGTCGGTGCTTCAGGGGCCGGCAAGTCGACCCTGGCGCGCCTGCTGCTGCGCTTCTTCGACCCCAGCGCCGGGCGCATCACCCTGGGCGGCGTCGACCTGCGCCAGATCGACAGCGCCCAGCTGTATCGACGCATCGGCTTCGTCCTGCAGGACGTGCGGCTGATCCATGCCAGTGTGCGCGAAAACATCGCCCTGGGCCGGCCTTCGGCGAGCCAGGAGCAGATCGAGGCGGCGGCGCGGATCGCCAATATTCACGAGCGCATCCTTGCCCAACCACGCGGCTACGACGCGGTGATCGGCGAAGACGTGCAGTTCTCCGGCGGCGAGCTGCAACGGCTGAGCATCGCCCGCGCCGTGCTGCTCGACCCGCCGGTGCTGGTGCTCGACGAAGCCACCGCGGCGGCCGACGCCGAGAACGAAGTCAAGCTGCAGCAGGCACTGTCGCGCTTCGCCCAGGGCCGCACGCTGTTGGTGATCGCTCACCGCCTGGACACGGTGATGCACGCAGACCAGATCTTGGTGCTGGACCAAGGCACGGTCGCCGAACGCGGCAATCACGACGCACTGCTGGCCCGGCGCGGCCTGTACGCCCGCTTGTGGGCTGCCGGGGGTTATGCCAAGGCGCGGGCGACCGCGCAGGTGGAGGAGCACTGATCATGTTGGGGATATTCGTTCGACTGCTCGGCGCCGATGCCGTGTTCCTGCGCCGCTACATCCGTCTGGCGCTGGTGTATGGCGTGCTGTGCGGGCTGACCATCGTCACCCTGGTGCCGATCCTGCGCCACCTGCTGGGCAACCAGCTGGAGGCCGCCGGTCAGTGGCTGGCCCTGCTGGCCCTGGGCGTGGTGGTGTGCTGGTACCTGCGCCGGCGGGTGGAGAAGGCCGGTATCGCCGTCGGCATCGCGGTGCTGCGCGGTGGCCGTCAGCGCCTGGGCGAGCATGTCGGCACGCTGCCGGTGGGCTGGTTCAGCGCCGCCAACACCGCGCGCCTGAGCCACGTCACCACCCAGGGCATGATGGAGATCGCCCAACTACCGGCCCATGTGTTCACGCCGCTGTTCACCGGGGTGGTGACGCCGCTGGTGATCCTCGTCGCGCTGATGCTGGTCGACCTGCGCCTGGGCCTGGTGGCCCTGGTCAGCCTGCCGCTGCTGGCCCTGGTGATGTTGGCGACCATGCGCCTGGGCCAGCGCGCCGACCAGCGCTACCAGCGTGACACCGCGCAGACCAGCCAGCGCATGGTCGAGTTCGCCCAGGCGCAGTCGGTGCTGCGCGCCTTCAATGGCGAGCAGGGCGGGACGCGCTTCCTGGAGCAGGCCGTGGCCCAGCAACAGCAGGCGGCGCGCAAGCTGATCCAGCTTTCGGCGCTGTCGTCGGTGCTCAATGTCTGGGCGGTGCAGGCCAGCTTCGCCGCCTTGCTGGTGACCGCCACGCTGTGGCTCGGCGAGCAGGCCGGTGCCGCCTTCGACAGTGCGGCGGTGATCGCCACCCTGGTCGCGCTGGTGCTGGCGACCCGCTTCATCGACCCGTTGCTGGATGTGGCCGGCTACAGCGAGGTGCTGCGCGGCACCCGTGGCCAGTTGCAGGCGGTGGCCGAGCTGCTGGCCGTCGAGCCGCTGCCCGAACCCAACGCGCCGCAGGCGCCGGCCGATGGTTCGGTGCAGCTGGAGCAGGTCGGTTTCCGCTACGGCGATGATCAACCTGAAGTACTGCGCGAGGTCAGCCTGGATATCGCGCCCGGCAGCATGACCGCGCTGGTCGGCGCGTCAGGGTCGGGCAAGACCACCCTGGTGCGCCTGATCGCCCGCTTCTTCGATGTCACCCAGGGCCGGGTCAAGGTCGGCGGTGCGGATGTGCGGCAGATGTCCGCCGAACAGCTGGCCGGGCAGATCAGCCAGATCTTCCAGGACGCCTACCTGTTCCAGGGCAGCATCGCCGACAACATCCGCCTCGGCAAACCCGATGCCAGCGAGGCCGAGGTGCTCGAGGCGGCGCGGCTGGCCGGGGTGCAGGAGATCCTCGAACGCCTGCCCGAAGGCTTGCACACGCCGGTGGGCGAGGGCGGTGCACGGCTGTCCGGCGGCGAACGCCAGCGCATCTCGATCGCCCGGGCGCTGATCAAGGACGCGCCGATCCTGCTGATCGACGAGGCCACCGCGGCGCTGGACGCCGAGAACCAGGCGGCCATCGCCGAGGCGCTGGCACGGCTGCGCGGCAAGCGCACGCTGATCGTCATCGCCCACCAACTGTCGACGGTGGCCATGGCCGACCAGATCGTGGTGCTGGACCAAGGGCGTATCCGCGAGCAGGGCGCCCATGCCCAGTTGGCCGCCGAGGGTGGGCTGTACGCGCACTTCCTCGAGCAGCGCCGGGCCGCCAAGGGCTGGCGCATCGGCGAGGCGGCGGGTGATGGAGTGACCGCTTGACTCGGGTGCTGCTGCCAACACTGTTGTTGCTGCTGTGTGGCGTTTCACTGATGGTCGGGGCCAGCCAGATTTCCTGGTCGGCCTTGCTGTCGGCTTCCGACGATGCCTGGCTGACCCTCACCGCCAGCCGCCTGCCACGCCTGGCGGCGCTGGTGCTGACCGGTGTCGGCCTGTCGATCTGCGGGGTGATCCTGCAGCAGATCGTGCGCAACCGCTTCGTCGAGCCGGCCACCTGCGGCGGGCTCGACGCGGCCAAGCTGGGCATCCTGGTGGCCCTGACCGTGCTGCCCGGGGCCGGCGCCAGCGGGCGCATGCTGTTCGCCCTGGTGTTCTGCCTGCTGGCGAGCCTGGTGTATGTGGCGATCATTCGCCGCATCCGCTTCACCAACCTGGTGCTGGTGCCGGTGATCGGCCTGATGTACGGCAGCCTGCTCAGCGCCATCGCCGAATTCTACGCCTACCGCCACAATATCCTGCAGAGCATGCAGGGCTGGCTGCTGGGCGACTTCTCGCGGGTGATCGAGGGCAACTACGAGATCATCTACCTGATCCTGCCGATCGTCGTGCTCACTTACCTGTACGCCCAGCGTTTCACCGTGCTCGGCATGGGCGAGGGCATGGCCACCAGCCTCGGGCTCAACTATGCGGCCACCGCCATCCTCGGCCTGGTGCTGGTGGCGGTGACCGTGTCGGCCACGGTGATCACCGTGGGCGCGATCCCCTTCGTCGGCCTGGTGGTGCCGAACCTGGTGGCGCTGCGCTACGGCGAGAACCTCAAGCGCACCCTGCCCATCGTCGCCATGTGCGGCGCGGCGCTGCTGCTGGCCTGCGACATCCTCGGCCGGCTGCTGATCCATCCCTATGAGGTACCCATTGGCCTGACCGCCGGCAGTGTCGGCGGCGTGCTGTTCCTGTTGCTGATCCTGTGGAAGTGCAAATGATGCGCCGCGCCGCCTGGTTGTTGCTGCCGGCCCTGGCGCTGGCGTTCCTGTTGCTGGGCTCGGGCCTGGACTTCAGCTACGTGATCCCCAAGCGCCTGGTGCGCCTGGGCGCGATCGTCGTGGCAGGGGTGTGCATCGCCTTGTCCTCGGTGATCTTCCAGACCCTGGCCGGCAACCGCGTGCTGACCCCGGCGATCATGGGCTACGAAGGCATCTACCTGCTGTTCCAGGCCCTGCTGGTGCTGTGGCTGGGCACCGCCAGCGTGGCGCTGCTGGGCGCCCAGGGCAACGCGCTGCTGTCGATCGCGCTGATGCTCGGCTACTCGTGGCTGCTGCAGCGCTGGCTGCTGCGCGAGGGGCGGGGTGATGTCTACCGCCTATTGCTGCTGGGCCTGGTGCTGACCATGGTGCTGGGCACCTTCACCCAGTTCATCCAGCTCAAGACCAGCCCGGGGGAGTTCTCCATCCTGCAGAGCCTGGGCTACACCAGCTTCAACCGCGCCCAGCCGACCCAGGTGCTGTACTCGGGCCTGCTGGTGGCGGCGGTTGCGCTGCTGGTGGCGCGCGGCACGCGGGTGCTCGACGTGCTGGCGCTGGGGCGCGACCAGGCCATCGCCCTGGGCCTGGACCATGGCCGCTGCCTGCGCCTGCAGATGGCGCTGATCGCCGTGCTGGTGGCGGTGTCCACCAGCCTGGTGGGGCCGACCGCGTTCATGGGCGTGTTCGTCGCCAACATCGCCTACGCCCTGGCGCGCAGCGCCCGGCACCAGGTCACCCTGCCACTGGCCTGCGCCGTGGCCATCGGCATGTTCCTGCTCGCCCAGTTGCTGGTCGAGCACCTGTTCAACTACCGGACCAGCGTCAGCATCCTCGTCAACCTGGTGTGCGGCGCGTATTTCCTCGCGCTGATGGTCCGCACCCGAGGCACCCCATGATCACCCTCGAACACCTGCACAAGGCCTACGGCGACAAGACCGTGCTCGACGACGTGAGCCTGGCGTTTCCCGCAGGCCAGGTCACCTCGCTGATCGGCCCCAACGGCGCCGGCAAGAGCACCTTGCTGATGTGCATCGCCCGGCTGCTACCGGCCAGCCGCGGGCGGATCCTGCTCGACGGCCAGGACATCGGCCGCATCGCCATCGCCGATTACGCCCGCCGCGTGGCCACCCTGCGCCAGGTGCTGGACTTCAACCTGCGCCTGACTGTCGAGGAACTGGTCGCCTTCGGCCGCTTCCCGTACAGCCGCGGCCTGCTGACCGCCGACGACCAGCAGGTGATCGACGAGTCGCTGGATTTCCTCGGGCTGCAGCCTCTGCGCGGGGCTTACCTCGACGAGCTCAGCGGCGGCCAGCGGCAAATGGCCTTCCTGGCCATGACCATCGCCCAGCGCACCGATCTGCTGCTGCTCGACGAGCCGCTGAACAACCTCGACATGAAGCACGCGGTGCAGATCATGCAGGCGATCCGCAGGCTCTGCGACGAGCAGGGGCGCACGGTGATCCTGGTGGTACACGACATCAACTTCGCCGCCAACTTTTCCGACCACATCGTCGCCATGAAGGGCGGCGCCGTGCACAGCCACGGGCCGGTCGCCGAGGTGGTCACCCAGGCCAACCTGCGCGCGCTGTTCGGCCTGGCCTTCGAGATCCTGCCCAGCGCGCACGGTTTCGTCTGCAACTACTTCAACCCATCACTATCGAGAGAGCTGGTATGAACGGAATCTGCAAGATACTGCTGGCCGCCGCCGTGGCGGCCGCGCTGCCCGGCTGCGACCAGGCCCCGCCGGCCCAGGCGCGCGCCGCCAGCGCCGACTACGCCCCGGTGAAGGTCGAGCACGCCCTGGGCACCACGCTGGTCGAACACCAGCCGCAGCGCGTGGTGGCCTTCGACATGAGCGAGCTGGACACCCTCGACCAGCTCGGCGCGCCGGTGGTCGGCATCGCCAAGGACTACGTGGCGGGCTTCCTGGTCAAGTACCGCGACGACCCCAAGGTGGCCGATGTCGGCACCACCATCCAGCCCAACCTCGAGCGCCTGCATGCGCTCAAGCCCGACCTGATCCTGATCTCGCCGCTGCAGGCGCAGAGCTACCAGGAACTGAGCCAGATCGCGCCGACGGTGCACTACGACATCGACATGGACAACCGCCAGGGCAACGTCATCGAGACCGCCAAGCAGCACCTGTTGACCGTCGGGCGGATCCTCGGCAAGGAAGAGCGGGCCCGGGAAACCGCCGCGCGCATCGACGCCAAGGTGGCCCAGGTGCGTCAGGTGACCGACGGGCGCCCGGAGAAGGCGCTGGTGGTGCTGCACAACAACGGCGCGTTCACCGCCTACGGCGTGCGCTCGCGCTACGGTTTCATCTTCGACACCCTCGGGGTCAAGCCGGCCAGTGACGACATGCAGGCCGGATTGCACGGGCAGCCGATTTCCAACGAGTTCATTCACCAGGCCGACCCGGACATCCTCTACGTGATCGACCGCACCGCGGTGATGGAGCGCCGGGCCGCGCTGGACCGCGAGACCCTGGACAACCCGCTGCTTCGCCAGACCAAGGCGTGGAAGAACGGCCATGTGGTGTTCGTCGACCCGCAGACCTGGTACCTGTGCACGGCCAGCGTGACCTGTCTGGAGCGGGTGGCGGACGAGGTGGTGAAGGGGTATCAGGGCTAAGTCTGTCATTTGCCCCCCTGTAGGAGCGGCCTTGTGCCGCGAAAGGGCCGCAAAGCGGCCCCGGCGATCTTTATGTCAACGCTAAAACCCTGGGGCTGCCATGCAGCCCTTTCGCGGCACAAGGCCGCTCCTACACGGATAGTGGCCAAATGACTGTAATTTCTGTTGAGGGATTCGCCGACTCGTACGGAATGACTAATGAGAAACATTACCATTGCGTCCCGAAAGGAATCCCTCATGTCTCCACTGCAACATCCCCAGGCCCCGAACCTGCCTCGCAGGGCCTTGCGCATGGCCGTGCTGCTGGGCATGGCCGCCATCGCCGGCAACGCCTTCGCGCAACCGCCACGCCCCACTTCCTCGGCGCAGCAACAGACCCCCGATGTGAAGGAAGAGGGCCTGACCCTGCCGGAAACCCTGGTACAGGACACCCGCGACGCCCTCGGCGCTCCGCCAGCGGAATATGCCGGTGGCCAGGTCGGCTCGGGCAGCCGGCTCGGGCTGATGGGCAACAAGGACTTCAGCGAAACACCGTTCAACGCCATCAGCTACACCAAGGAATACATCGAGAACCGCCAGGCCCAGGACATCGGCTCGGTGATCGGCGCCACCGATCCGTCGGTCTATGTGCCGAGCAAGCGCGGCATCTTCGAGACCTTCTTCATCCGAGGCCTCTACAGCACCGGCAACGACATCACCTTCAATGGCCTGCCGAGCATGGCGCCGAACATGCGCGGCTCCACCGAGCTTGCCGAGCGCATCGAAGTGCTCAAGGGCCCATCGGCGCTGCTCAACGGCATGCCGCCTGACGGCAGCGTCGGCGGCAGCATCAACATCGTGCCCAAGCGTGCCGGCGACGAGCCCCTGGCCCGGCTGACCGCCTCGTACGAGTCCGATGGCCTGGCCGGCATGCATGCCGATATCGGCCGCCGCTTCGGTGACCAGAAGCAGTTCGGCGTGCGCTTCAACGGCGTCTACCGCGACGGCGACACCCCCGTGGACGACCAGCAGCACCGCATGCAGCTGTCGTCGCTGGCCCTGGACTGGCGCGGCGAGCGGGCGAGGGCGTCGCTGGACTACTACCACCAGCGCGAGCGCATGGACGGGGTCAACTATTTCGGCATCTCTTCGATCAGCCCTGGGGTGACTCACCTGCCCAAGGCCAAGAAGGGCGATCATTCGCTGGCCCCGGAGTGGGCCTATACCGTCAACGACACCGACACCGTGGTGCTGCGCGGCGAGTACGACCTCAACGACTCGCTCACCGCATTCGCCGGCTGGGGCCACAGGGAAGGGGGCTACAACGCCCTGATGACCAGCGGCATGCTGCTCAACGATGCCGGCGACATCTCCGCCACGCCGATCCGCTCGGCCCGCGACGGCGAGCAGAAGTCCGGTGAAGTCGGTCTGCGCGGGCGTTTCGCCACCGGTCCCGTGGACCACGCCTGGTCGCTGGCGGCCACCCGCTACGACTCCGAGAACAGCTTCAAGGACAAGCGCCTACCGACGCGCATCCTCACCAACTACTACGATCTGGACTACGGCCCGCGCCCGGAGATCGGCGCATACGGCAATGTCACCTCGCGCATGCGCGCCCGGCTGAGCAGCGAAGCCTTGCTCGATACTCTGTCATTCCTCGATGACAAGGTGCAGTGGACCGTCGGTGCACGCCACCAGAACGTGCGGGCGTCGAACTACGACGGTAACCACCAGCGCACCTCCAAGGCCTACGATGAAAGCCGGGTATCGCCGGCCACGGCCCTGCTGGTCAAGGTCACCGACGAGCTGTCGCTGTACGGCAACTACATCGAAGGCCTGAGCCAGGGCGGCATCGCCCCGGACAACGCGCGAAACGCGGGTGCGATCATGGCGCCGTACCAGACCAAGCAGTACGAACTGGGCGCCAAGCTCGACCTGGGCACCTTCGCGCACACGGTCAGTGTCTACCAGGTGAAGAAGCCAAGCGCCTACACCGACCCGGTCACGCAGATCTACGGCGTGTACGGCGAGCAGCGCAACCGTGGCCTGGAATGGTCGTTCTTCGGCGAGCTCGAGCCGGGGCTGCGCCTGCTGGGCGGTGCGTCCTACACCAAGGCCGAGCTGACGAAATCGATCCGCAAGGCAAACGAGGGCAACCAGGCCACCGGCGTGCCCAAGGTGCTGGCCAAGCTCGGCGTTGAGTACGACCTGCGTGAGCTTCCCGGCCTGACCCTGACCGGCAACGCCAACTATGCCGGGCGGCGCTACGCCACCGATGCCAACAACCTGTCGCTGCCGTCCTACACCATCTTCGACCTGGGTGCCCGCTACAGCCTGAAGATCTCGGACAAGCCGGTGACCTTGCGCGCCACCGTGCAGAACGTGGCCAACAAGGCCTACTGGATCGGTTCGTGGAATGGCGGCGATGGCAGTGGCCTGTCCGGTGGGCTGGGGACGCCGCGGTCGTTGTTGTTCTCTACCTCGGTGGACTTCTAGGCAAACCCGCGCTGGCTGCGTGGGAGGGGCGGTGCGACTTGCACCGCAATCACCACGCAGCCGGTGCCAGGCTCTGCAGCCCCTTGACGCAGGATAACTATTCACTATGATTAATTTTCAATCGAACCGCTGAAAGACTGCTCAGATCACCGTAAAAGGTGCTCATCCCCAGCAGGCTCGCTTTCAGCCAAGCAAGTGAGGAGCGCCCATCATGGCGACCACCATCAAAACCCGCTCTGTCACGGCTCACGTACCGGTGCAACTCGCCGAGAAAGTCGATTTGCTGGCCGAACGCCTGGAGCGCTCGAAGAACTGGATCGTCAAGCAGGCCCTGATTGCCTGGATAGACCAGGAAGAGGAGCGCAGTCGGCTGACTCGCGAGGCCTTGGCCGATGTTGATGCCAACCGTGTGATCGACCATCAGGCCGTTCAGGCCTGGGCCGATAGCCTCGGCACGGACACGCCATTACCTGTACCCCGCTGATGGACTTGAAGTGGACCAGCAAGGCGCTCTCTGATATTGCCCGACTGTATGAGTTTCTTGCGGCGGTCAATAAACCGGCTGCCGTGAGAACCGTCCAGCAGCTCACCGGCGCTGCCTCCATGCTCTTGGCCAATCCGCGTATCGGTGAACGCCTGGAAGAGTTCGAACCACGGGATGTGCGCCGGATCCAGATCGGCCACTATGAGATGCGTTACGAGATAGCGGACTCCACGCTCTTCCTGCTGCGGCTCTGGCACACCCGTGAGGATCGGTAGCCCTACGCACCCTGTGGGAGCGGGTTTACCCGCGAAGCAAGCAACGCGGTGGATGGCACCGGCTTCGCCGGTGTTTGCGGCTGAAGCCGCTCCCACAGGTCCATACTAAATCAACAAGTTATGTGTTGAACCAAGAGCAGGCAGCCCCCTCACACCCTAAACCGCGACACACTCGCCTGCATGCCCTGGGCAATCTCGCCCAGGCGCTGCGCCGCCGACGCCAGTTGCCGCGTGGTGTCGGTACTGTCCCGCGACATGCGGGCAATCAGCTCGACCTGCTGCGCCACCTCCTGGCTGGCCTTCGTCTGCTCGCCGATGGTCTGCGAGATCTCCTCGACCACTGAAGCCGCGCGCCGCGCCCCTTCACGAATCTGCTGGATCGACGCGCCAGCCTGGGTGGCCAGTTCCACCCCGGCGCGTACCCGGGTGACGCCGGTCTGCATGCTGTCCACGGCATTGCCGGTGCTGTGGCGGATGCGCTCGATCATGTCGGCGATTTCCCGGGTCGACTGCGCCGTGCGCCCGGCCAGGCCGCGCACCTCGTCGGCCACCACGGCGAAGCCGCGCCCGGCGTCGCCGGCGCGGGCCGCCTCAATGGCCGCGTTAAGGGCCAGCAGGTTGGTCTGCTCGGCGATGGTGTTGATCACCTGGATGATCGAGTAGATCTCCTCGGAACTCTGGCCCAGCACGGTGATGGTTTCGGAGGAGCGGTTGACCGCCTCGTCGATCCCCTGCATGCCGCCGACCACGCTGAGGATGACCTCGCCGCCGTCGCTGGCCAGGCGCTCGGACTGGCCGGAGATGGACTGCGCATCCCGGGCGTGCTCGGCGATCTGCGCCAGGTTGGCGATCATCTGCTCGGTGGCCGAGGCCATGCTCACGGCGCTGTCGGACTGCTGGCTGGTGCGTTCCACCAGGCTGCTGGAGGCCTGGCCCAGTTCGTCGGCCACCTCGCGCAGCAGCAGGTTTTCCTCGTGGATGGCCTTGATCATGTTGCCCAGGCTGTCGCGCATGTCGGCCAGCGAGCGCAGCAGGTGCCCGGTCTCGTCGCGGTCATGGACCTTGATCTGGGTGGTGAGGTCGCCTTGGGCGATGCGTTCGGCCACCGCCATGGTCTGGCTCAGGGGACGCAGGATCGAGCGCAGCAACAGGAAAGTGCACAGCGCCAGGACCAGGGTGGCCAGGATCATCCCGCCGACCAGCACGGCGATGCCCTGGTGCAGGGTGGCGGTGCTCTGCTCGCGGCTCTTGTCGGCATTGCCGGCGATCAGGTCGCTGAGGGTGCTGTTGCGCTGCTCCAGCTCCTTGAACGCCGCGACGAAGGCCGGCAACTGCGTCTGGGCCTGCTCGGGGGATTTCAATGCCAGCTGGATGATCGAGGTGGCGCTGGCGATGTACTGCTCCAGCAACGGCCCCAGATCGCTGATGGCCTGGTGCAGATCAGCGTCCAGGGGTAGTTCGAGATTGCTTTGCACGACACTGCGGAACCACTTGGCGTGCTCGTCGAGGTCGGCCAGCACCTGGTTGGCGGTGTCCGTATCGCCCGGCTTGACCAGCAGGGCGGCCAGCACATCGGCGCGCAGCGCGTCGTGCATCATGTCGCCTTCCATATGATTGCGCAGGGCGGCCATGCTGGCCTCGCTGCGCTTGAGTGCCTGGTTCTGGTCATGCTCGGCGAGCAGGCCGCTGCCGCCGAGCAACAGGGCGGCGAGGATGCTGACAAGACCGAACCCGATGGTTTTCTGGCGAATGTCCATTTTCGAACAGGCTCCGTGGGGTAGGTCTGCTGAGCATAGATGGCTGGAGGTATTTCGCTGGTTGGGAAAGGGCCATGGAGGAGGGTAGAGCGTAGGGTCATGACGCTGTTCCAAGAACTCATATATAACTCAACTAAATATTCATTTAGTTGAGTTATAATTATTGGTTATTGATGGTCGGGCATGGCACACAGACGTGTTGCAGGAGCCTGCCGATCATGTGAAGTTTGCCACCAGTTCACATACCCTGAAAAAACCATCAAAGGAATGAGATATATCCATGCGTGGACTCACCGTAATACCGTTGTTGTTTGCCCCCATGATCGCCTGGGGCGACTGCACGCAGCACCTGCAAACCTGGGCCCAGAACCTGCATCCAACCTTGAAGCTCGCCAGCGAGTTTGCGGTATGCAAGGTCAATCCCGCAGACGCCAATCAGGTATTGGCAGCCTTGCCCGTGATGATGAATGTCGATGAGTACGGGCAAGGCGATTACGGTCTGGAGGTACTGGTGGCCGAAGCCGCCAGCGGCAAGATCATTGCTCGCAGTTACCAGGAGGCTGCGATAGTCTCCGACGCGGTGCAGTTTTCAGGCCTGACGTTGGACACGGCGCGGTATCAGGTTGCGCCTGGGCAGCGGGCATTTGGCGTGCGTATTAGCCATACCGGCTCGTCACGGGTCAATCCGTTCAGTAGCGAGACCCTGAGTCTTTACGTGAACGACGGCTCGCAATTGCGCCAGATCATGGGAGGCCTGGTTGTAAGCAAGGGCAACGGTGAATGGGATGGTTCCTGCGCTGGTGAGTTCGGCGAGACAAAGCGGACTCTGGCGATTGGCAAACCTGGCAAGGATGGTTTCAGCAGGTTGCGGGTTACCGAGATCACGACCGGAAGTCAGAGCGTTGTGAAAGGTGTTGATGACTGTGAGGAGATCGAGAGCAGTTCGACGACGAAGACGTTCAATCTGGATTATGACGGCAGTCGGTATGAGGTGCCGAAGGAATTGACGTTCCAGTGAGCTGGATGGGGCTTTGATGGAGGCTGGAATCTGGCCTCCCTCTGGGCGTGAGGCTCAATACGAACATACGCATAATGTATATTATGTTAAATGACGTATTATGGGAGGTGACCTCCTGAGTCGATCACCTGTGTTCCAGATCACGCTCGAGCCGCCGGCGCAATCTCCACAACTGCGCAGCGCCCCTTCGTTCGCACCTTCTGCACTAATCGCGCTCTGTTGACGAACACATCGATCTGACAACTGCCTGAGTGCTGCACATCTTCCCAGTATTCCGTGTGCACAAGCTGCCCGTTCTGTGGTCCCGTGTAAGTGCCCGCGGCTTCACGCGTGACATAGCTGCTGTCACGCACATACCTGAGCACCACCAGATCTTCTTCCGGCACCACCATGATCTGCCTTGGCACCCCGAAGAAATCGATCAGCTCGCCCACCGGACGATCTTTCCAGGCACTGCTGGCTTCCAGCGATGAGCAGCCACTGAGCAATGTGGCCAACAGGCCCAATGCGAACAATCGGTTCATAAGGTCTTCTCCCTGAAGGCCGCTTTACTTGGCAGACATCTGTGCGAACCCTTCGTCGATCTTCTGCATGATCGCCGCCTTGGCGGCCTCGCGGTTCAATATTTCGAACAGCTGCGGCCCTGCCTTGGCTATTTGCGATGCAGGCATTACCCCCAGGCGCTCCATTTTCCGGGCCTGGCGGTCGGTCGGCTTGCACAGGAAGTCGCGGCTTTGCGCCAACCAGGTGTCAGGTTTGCTCTGCCATTGATTGGAATACTTCGCGTTTCGCAGCTCATTGAAAACGCTTCGAAAATCCTGTGCACCCGTGATGCGCACGCGGTTCTTCGCACAGTCGATTTCGACATCGTAGGCAGTGAATGTGGGTTTGCCAGGCTCTTCGTAGAACTGGTAGACGCCCAATGATTTCGCGCCACCTGGGCGATTGAAGATGTTATTGGGGTCGCCGTCCGCGACAAACACCTGGTTCTTGCCTAAGCCGCCTTGGTAGTGGACTACCCAAAAGTCGCCCATCTGCACATCGCTCGCCTGGGCAGCGAAGACATTAAACAGTAAGGCGACAGGCAGGAGCTGCTTCTTGAAAGCGGTCATGGGGGCCAGTCCTTTGCCTATTCTTCGAGGCGATAGTTTCTCGCCTGAACATAAGGCAAAGGGCTATCTAGTACATCCGTCCTATACACAGCTGATAACGCATGCGTGCGGTGTGGGAGCCGGCTTGCCGGCGATGGCCGCAAAGCGGCCCCGGGTCTAACAGACTGACACCAACCAAAGCGGCCACCGCATTCCTACTCAACCCTCCGGCCAACCATCAACCCATGATTCACATCCTGAGCCAACGCCTTGGCCATGCCACTGAGGTAATGCACCGCCGTCAGCAACGTCGGCAAATGATCCGTCTCCGCCATGGCGAGATCACTGATCTTGTGCACTGCACACATCAGCACGGTTGCCTGCTCAACTGCATGGTCCATCGAATGGCCGGCCACAACACGGAACAGCGGGTCTTGGCCGCCCTCCTCTCCGGCCTCGCCAAAATGCCCGACGCCAGTGGTTGCCAGCTTGCTGATGCGCGGGGTTTGCAATTCCTTATCCATACCATTCCTCCTGCGGCCCCGCGAACGGCGCGGGGCCTGATCGGTGAACATCAAGTGCGAGCCCAGGCTCGCCAGGTCAATGTCGGGATTGCACGCGACTCAGCGCTACCTCCACCAGGGTGCGGGCGCTGTCGATTTCGTGCATGGCGGCGAGGGTCAGGACTTGGCCTGGCGGTTTGGCGTGCAGCAGGACAGTCTGCTGGCTGACGGTCAGGGCGCAGACGAGGTATTCAGAGATCTGGACCAGGAGGTCTTCGAGGGTGTGGGTGGTGTATTTGTCGTGTAGCGGTGGGTCAGGAACGATCTTTAGCATGGTTACACTCCTTCATCGGGATTGAACCGCCAAGATCCTGCTGTCAAACAGAATGGTGGCAGCGGTACGTGGGTTGACAGACCGAGGATGAAGGAACCCGGCGCACACGAGGTGCCCCACGTACAGCCGCCATAAGCGACAACGTGCAATCCTTCTATCAGCTACGGCCTGTCAAAGCCGTGTCGCGGGTTTGGTAGCGACTTGGCGAGACTAGATGGCTGATAGGGCTGCTGCAATGGGCTGTAAGGCGGTGGAAGTATGTTTCGGAAACGGACTACAGAGAAGAGGGAAAATCCGATTCAGAGCCCATGTGAAGACTCAGTCCAGCCCTTTTTGACCATACACATTCCAAGTTGCGCATTCCCTGACCAACGACTCGCCCAGAAAATCGAGCATGCCCATGCCTTCGGGATGCACAACAGAGAACCAACGCCAGGCATAGGCCCGACGTTGGTAAGAGCACATAATCGTCATTATGAGACTGTATATAAATACAGTAACATTCAGTATTTGGATATATACTACCAGCACTCATCGCCGTAGCGGCCAAATGACATCATATTGATCGTAGACGTCCTCTCTCACCACCTAGAGTTACCAACGCTGCCTTGGCCAATACCCGTTGCCATCAACCTGAGCCTGCAAAACGTACCTTCCCTGGCACGTGATGGCATTGTAAGATCAGCGCTGAAGAGGCAGGTACCTCCTCTCGTTCATTCGAGGGCGGCTCTGATAATTAACAGCTTCTGCTGTTGGGCTTATACCCACCGATCCCCTCGGGGATGTTCAAAGATGACTCAAACCCGCTTGCCTCTTCTCCCAAATTCAATGGAGAAGTATCTGTGAAGGACAGTGTCTGGTTCACCTACAAAGCTCGTATTCAGGCCCATAATCGCCTGGAGTGGCTAGACTTTCACTCACAGATGCTTCTGGTCTGGTACGCAATTCTCAGCACCGTTCTGGGTGTCCTGGCTATCCGCTATGAACACATCCTCGGCCCTGACACCGACGTACTGGCCACCGTACTTTCTGTTGCGCTCCTCGGCGTATCGCTTGCCGTTACAAACCGGGATTTCCGGGTACGGGCCATGGCCATGCGCAAAAACTACCTCCAGCTGCAGGGGCTGTACCGTGAGCTTGCCCCGAACACCGAACCTACTCTCACTCAGACGCAGCAGTATGATGAGTTGCTCGCGGAGTCAGAGAATCACAGAGAGATCGATGATCGAATCGCCCGGGTATTTTCGACGGGCTTGACCAGTCGAACCCCTACTGCGTTCGAGAGCTGCTACGCTATTTCCTGGCTCGGTGCGCGCCTAGTTATTACCGTCGCCCTGTACGCCCTTCCCCTTGCAGCAGCCGCATACGCCTGGGTAGGGAAATGAGTGCCGCCCGTAGCTTCAAGAAATATTTTGCCCGCAAACAACTACTTGGCATTTACACGGATAAGATCAAGAAATCCGGTGCTATTGGGCTTGATCGCACTCGCCCGTCCAAGCTCGATTCTAGGCTGACTGATGAGCTTGAACTGATCGTCAAAAAGGTTAAGCAGGGGAAATATCGATTCACTGCCTACAAGGAAAAGCTGATTCTCAAGGGAGCGACTTCGCTTCCCCGACAGATCTCGATTCCGACTGCGCGGGATCGAATCGTGTTGCGCGCCTTGTGTGAATGCCTCGTGGAAGTTTACCCGACGGCCAAGCTTTCATTGCCTCAGGTTGTTATTGAAGATCTGAAAACTGCGCTCGCATCCCGTGCTTATGCCGAGTATGCCAAGATCGACCTGAAGAGCTTCTACCCCTCGATCCCCCACACCCTGATCGATACCGCTATTCGAAAGAAGATTCGCAAGCCTGAGCTCAAGCACCTGATAACTTCGGCAATCACCACGCCGACTGTGTCTGTATCAAGAGGCAGAAAGGACACGCCCAACTTGACCATCGGAGTGCCCCAAGGCCTTGCCATTTCAAACCTGCTCGCGGAGATCGCACTGCAGGAGATCGACTTGGCGTTCAGTGGCAGGCCAGGGATCTGGTACAAGCGCTACGTGGACGACATTCTGCTCCTGACACCAGCCGGGCATTCCGAACCAGTGGCCAAAGAGCTGATCACTGAACTGCAAAGGATGGAGCTGCACCCACACGATTTCGGCCCGGACTCGAAATCGAAGTACGCCCCCCTGACCGACCCGTTCAGTTTCTTGGGTTACCAGATCGAAGGTGGCCATGTCATCATCCGGCGAGAAAGCATCCTCCGTTTCGAATCCTCCATCGCCAATATCTTCACGGCATACCGGCACAAGGTCGCAACCGCTAAGTCGCCCAAGGATATGGAGCGCGCCCGCGCGTATTGCGAATGGAAGGTGAATCTGCGGATCACCGGATGCTTCTTCGAAGGGAAACGACGAGGCTGGGCATCCTACTTTTCCCAGATCACATCGACTGCCCAGTTACGGTCGGTCAATCACACGATACGCAATTTGACCAAACGCTCCTCGCTGGAAGGAAGAATCAAGCTCAAGTCCCTGATCAAGACCTTCTACGAGCTCAAGCGCGGAAGAGCCGGCAATCACGCCTACATTCCAAACCTGGATGATCACAGCATCGCGGATAAACGGAAGGTGTTAGCGCTTTGGATAGGTGATGACGTTGCCACTCTTCGCGATGATCAGGTGGAACGGCTGTTTGCGATCAAGGTGAGCAAGGCCGTGCGGGAGCTTGAAGAGGATATTGCCCAGCGCTCTTGATAGGCCTCATACCCAATCTGTGCATTATGCCCTCGCAAGGGCACCACACGTTTGGGAAAGTGACTTGTCCGTATGCTTACCACCTGAAGATAGGCAGGAGCTGAGTTGCGGCAACTCGAAGCACCTAATTGAAGGAAGACTACCTTGATCGAGTTCAACACCTGGGTTGTTCTTTTGACGTACTTCGGAGAGTAAACATGAACGTAGCCTATTTCCTTCGCCAACGCATGGCGTTCATCAGCAACTATTTTGATGTCGCTAGCGCACCGTTTCTGGAAACCATGCGCAAGATTGAGGAGGAAGAAGCACCCTACGTACCGCCGGAGTTCGATCCGGATACCATGGATACGTCACCTGCTTTCCTGGACGAATGGCTCCAGGCGCAGGCAGGAGCCGAAATCGTTGGGCAGACTAGCGTGTCGATGCTTTCCGAGGCGTTAAAAGCATACTTCGTCACGATTGAGCGGCTGGCGGGGCTGGACTGTCAAGCATCCTACGGGGCGAAGTCGTTCAAAAACGGCTTCATTCAAGGATATCGAACTTGCTTTGCCGCGCAGGGGGTCAATTGGAACTCATGCCCCGCAGATTTCAAAATACTCGAGCAGGTCGTGCTGGCTCGCAATGCCAGCCAGCACTCCGCCGGCCTCATATCCCCTAATGCCAAGCACTCCAAGGACACACTGAGTAAGCACCCCAATCCCTTGTTCATCAGTGAGTATGAGAACGACCTGCTAGAGCGCCACGGCCGGAGCTGGCTTATGGAACCGAACGTCCACGTCACCCGCGCGAGCCTGAATGCAGCCCTTTCTGAAGTGGAGAAGCTTGCGCGCTGGTATGACGAAGACTGAATGGCCTTAGGCTGGAACGACCATTCAGCCGTACGAGTTGACCAGATCGGCTGTGATTCTAACTTCGGCCTGTGTCGTCTCTCCCGTCACCGTCACGAGTAGCATATGGTCAACACAGCAGAAACCTCTGGTTTGGTAGTCCCAATATAGTCTCCTCGAAGCGTAACTTCGTTTAGCTTTGCATGGCTGCCCACGAACTAGCGTTGGGCACCCACTCCGGCGATGCAAATGTGACGGCAGATTGCTATCTTCTCTATTGGGGCTAATGACTCAAAAGGAGTGCGTCTTGAAAAAGGACTTGCTAGTCACCTGCTTGGCTCTTTCGCTTGCGGGGTGTGGAGAGGATGGTGAGGTGTATAAGAAGCAAGCCGAAAGCCTCCGCTCGGACATCAAATCCCTGCAGGCAGAGGTTACCGCTGCCAAAGACAGGATCGCGCAGCTTGAGCAGGAAAATACGATGCTCAAAGAGACTCCGCCCGTATTGCTGGCTCAGGTAAGAAAGGCCTCCGAAAGTGGTGACGAAGCGGCAACTAGAGCCGCCTTGGCGTCGTTGACTTCCCGCTACCCTGACTCCGCTGAAGCAGTAATCGGAGACGGCTTCCTGCAGAAGATGGTCAAGGAGCGTGAGGCTAAAGAACAAGAGGCGCGTCGACTTGCGGCGCTCGGGATGAAAGCGATCTCGGTCAAAGGCTCATTCACAGCGGACGACAGCTCTGTATCACTCCAATCTGCTCAGATAACCGACCAATGGAGCTTCAACGATTACGGTGATCAGTATGAGTACCGATCTGCCGAGCGTGGCTCCAGGTACATCACTGCAAAGGTCACGTACTCATCCAAGAGCAAAGACCCTCGGCTGGCGCCTTTGGTCGTTTACGCATCAAACGGTGGCGAGCTCAAACGACTCGGCGTCATGGGTTTCGAATTCGTCAGCTGGAGCAGCTATGCAACGTTTCTGGGTAATTACCACGACGACGCGAATGACTTCGCTCACAAGGCGAGTATCAGATTCTCTATGGGGCTCCAAGTCCCCAATGAGGCGATTACCAAGCCGTTGTACATCGTTGCCTCATCTTCAGGTTGCGCGGATCGTAGCTCGGATCGATTTGGTAACCCACCTGTGAGCTACTCGACCTACAGCTGCGACCAAGCTGCCCCCGATGTACTCCGTGCCAGCGACTTTAAAGAAGGCCGGTTCGGCATTGTAAAGCGCATAGACTGAATCCGAGACAGGACTCTCAATCATGAAGAAGGCTCTAATCGTTGCGGGCATGGCCTTGCTGTGTTTGGTCATATACACCCAGATTACGATATTCGCCGTACCGCCAATTGGAGCGGTGCCCGAAGGCAGAACAGTCATCATGCTCCGCCTCAACAAGACGAATTTCATTGATAGTGCTGATGCCATGTGCGTTCGAATCCAAGGTTACGTAAGTCTGCTTTGCAGGGGGACAGCCATGGCAGCAGTAGTGAATGCTACTACCATCATTGCGCGCTTGCCGTATTCGGAAACCATTTACAAGATCAGCACTGGTGGTGAGACCTACGAACGATAGCTCAAGGAGATGTTGGGGTCAGGCAATGTCAGGTTCTCATGCAGGCCAAGAACAGGCATTACCTTTGCAGCCAGGCCGCTCTCCAGGCTGGCGCCAGCCAGAGCGGCCAGCGCATTCCTACTCAACCCTCCGGTCAACCATCAACCCATGATTCACATCCTGGGCCAGCGCCTTGGCCATGCCACTGAGGTAATGCACCGCCGTCAGCAGCGTAGGCAGATGATCCGTCTCCGCCATCGCCAGATCGCTGATCTTGTGTACCGCACACATCAGCACAGTCGCCTGCTCAACTGCATGTTCCATCGAGTGGCCCGCTACAACACGGAACAGCGGGTCTTGACCGCCCTCCTCTCCAGCCTCGCCGAAATGCCCGACGCCGGTGGTGGCGAGCTTCCTGATGCGCGGGGTTTGCAACTCCTTATCCATACCATTCCTCCTGCGGCCCCGTGAACGGCGCGGGGCCTGATCGGTGAACATCAAGTTCGAGCCCAGGCTCCCCAGGTCAATGCCGGGACTGCACTCGACTCAGCGCCACTTCCACCAGGGTGCGGGCGCTGTCGATTTCGTGCATGGCGGCGAGGGTCAGGACTTGGCCTGGCGGTTTGGCGTGGAGCAGGACAGTCTGCTGGCTGACGGTCAGAGCACAGACGAGGTATTCGGAGATCTGGACCAGGAGGTCTTCGAGGGTGTGGGTGGTGTATTTGTCGTGTAGCGGTGGATCGGGGACGATCTTTAACATGATAAAGCTCCGATATCTGACTGGAGCTACCACATCTCTGCTGTCAAACAAATGGGTGGCAGCGGTACGTGGGTTGACAGACCGAGGATATCGGAACTCGGCGCACCGAAGTGCCCCACGCACAGCCGCCATAGAGCGTTGCGCATGATCCGTATATCAGAGGACGGTCTGTCAAAACCGTGTCGTCGATTTTTGCGGCGACTTGGCGAGACTAGATGGCTGATTGGGCTGCTGCAATGGGCTGTAAGGCGCTGGGAGTATGTTTCGGAAATGGACTACAGAGAAGAGGGAATGTCCGATTCGGAGCACATATAAAGACTCAGTCCAACCCATTTCGGCCATGCGCGGGCCGCTGGTTTTTCAGTGCCCCGTTATTTGCCTGTCCGGCAAAGGCATAGACCGATAAAATACGTTATCGAACTAATTGACCCTGGACGGCCCGCATGACATTTCGCGTCGAAATTGTTCACGATACGACCTACATCTGCCCCACCGGTCACACCACCCCCGACCACCCCACCGACCTTGATGACCGCACTTGGACCTGCCGTACCTGCCAGCTATCGGTGCATGTCGACATGGACGACCACAAAGGCCACACCTACACAGTCGAGCGGGTGCCCGCCCGGGAGATCCGCCGTGGCGATTTCATCGTCTACCGAACCAGGGCCGGCCTCGAGTGCAACCAAGTCACCGGCTCGAATAAGTACCAGGGCAAGGGTCAGATGTGGTACCTGGCCGTGGCGCGGTTCGGTTATGACATGATCTCTCCTACGCAGTACGTCAGCCGGATTCCCGGATGACCGCTACCCTGCCCACCACTGTTGACCAGGAACCGGCCATGGCCCTGTTTGACCCCCTGCGCGACTTCTATCAGCGCCGCCAAGCCGCCCAGCTCGATAGGCAGGCCAGCGGCCTGCAGCTGGTGACCGAACGTCATGAGGCCGTGCCCGGTAATTTCTTTTACCCGGGGCCGACCATCACCGCCGTGCTCGTCTTCCAGGGCCAACCCGCTGGCCACGTCCGATATGGCCAGAGCCCCCTCGCGGACCGCCTCTATGTCTGCCACATCCAGATCAACCCTGCGCAGCGCCTGCAAGGCCTCGGCCAAGCCGCGCTGTGGCGATTGTGCTGCCAGTACCAGGTGCCGCTGACACCCTTGCAGGAAGTCGGTACCGCGTTCGGGTTCTGGAGCACGGTACGCCAGCGCTTCGCCGCTGCCGGCGTCGAGGTGACCCCTGATATCCGCACCGCCGAGCAGGACACCGAGCAACGGCGCTGGCAGCATTTGGTGCCCGAACCTGAGCACAAACGCCAGATCCGCGCGCTGATGGCCTCGCCGGAGTGGCCGGTGATCAAGGCGCGCTTGGAAGCGGAGTACGGCCCATGCCAGGAGAACTGATTACCCTGGACGCCGGCGGCGGCGGAGTGGTTCGCCAATATCGACAACCCGCGCGCCCGTCACGCCTACCGCGACAACCTTGATGACTTATGCGCCTTTGGCCGACGCAGCGCCGCGGCTGGGCCAAGGCCACTGGCATCGCGGTCGACGGCCTGGGCGTGCATGGGGTGCGCGCCACGGCGGCGACCACCGCGCTCGAGCACAGGGCCGATATCGCCAAGGTCCAGGCCTGGCTGGGTCACGTCAATATCAGCACGACCCGCCTGTACGATCGGCGGGGTGAACGTACGGAAGTCCGCCCGCCTACAAGGTCCAATATTGACGCGTGGCGGCGGGCTCAGCCTCACTCAGCCTGCGGCAGATAGTCACTGCGCTCCAGCCCCAAGCGCCGGTCGATTTCTTCGGAATTACCTTCGGCCAACAGCATGTCGTGGGCAAACTGGCGGGTCATGACCTTGTAACGCTCCCACAAGTACCGCTGCTTTGGGTTCAGTTCATTGATGCCCGGATCCATCAACGACAGGGCGTCTTCCAGCTCCTCGAAGGCCATCGCACACCAGGCTGTGGACATCTTGCGGGGGAATATCACAGTGGGTAGTAAGGCGGATTGTGCAGCGTCGGTCATGGATCGATCCTCGGGTTAACAGAAGTTGGGGCCACGCCATCACCAGTATGACCCGCCAGCACACTTGATATCCACGGCACATGCTCCGCTCAGTGCTTGAGGTCTACCAAGTTGGACAATTTCCTGTGCTTTAAGGCATTCACCGCAGCCAATACCGTGCGCAGCTACTGCCAGCGCTGTGTGCCCTACTGTGCATTGCCAGTCTAAGGTCAATCTTCTGCCTCGGGCGCCCGAAATGCTTTGCTGTAGTAGCCGGACGAGTCGAAACAGCAAACCTGCTTCTTGCCAGTCGCAAGCATATCGCAGGCATCACCTATTCGTTTTTCACGCGTCTTGAGTTGCTTCGCTGAAGTAATCCAGTGAATCCAGTCCACCCGCGCAAGGGTCGTCGTACTGTTCCAAACCTTTTGAGCCTCAGGTGTGCTTGCCAGGGCTTTCTCGAAATCCGCTGGGATATCAGGCTCGGGCTCCTTCTGCACAGGGACGAGTTCGAGGGTAACGATATCTCCAACAGCCACACCCGCCGCGTCGAGTAAATCGCTACTGACCTTCAGCCAATGGCTCAGCTGACCATCAGGTTCCAGGGTTGCCCGGAAAGGATGCCCATTGATCGTGCCGTCAACGGACGTCCTTCCCCGCCGCGGAAGCCGTTCACTCGCGTCCCTTGGAAGAACTGCAAACGCCCACGACCTGTCGTCACCGGGCTTTAACGGACGAAGAAGCTTGGCTTCGAATCGGGACCTCGCATCGTCTGTTGTCATTGCAAGTTCTCCCACCGAGCGCCTAGTTAACCATCACCTCGTCCAGCGCCTGCTCAAGGGTGCTGACCGTACGCTCGATATTGTGCAGCTTTTCAAGCCCGAACAGGCCGATGCGGAAGGTCTGGAAGTCGGCCGGCTCGTCGCATTGCAACGGCACGCCGGCAGCAATCTGCAGGCCGTGGCTGACAAACTTCTTACCACTCTTGATATCGGCATCATCGGTGTAGCTCACCACCACTCCTGGTGCCTGAAAGCCTGCCGCAGCCACGCTCTTGATACCTTTGCGGGTCATCATTGCGCGCACCCGGTCACCCAGGGCCTGTTGTTCGTCGCAGACCTTGTCGAAACCGTAGGCCTGTGTCTCTTTCATCACTTCGTTGAACCGCGCGAGGGCATCGCTGGGCATGGTCGCATGGTAGGCGTGGCCGCCCTGCTCATAGGCCTGCATGATCTGAAGCCACTTCTTCAAGTCGCAGGCGAAGCTGGTGCTTTGCGTTGATTCGATGCGCTCCAGGGCCAAAGCACTCAGCATCACCAGGGCGCAGCAAGGTGAGGCACTCCAGCCTTTCTGCGGTGCGCTGATCAGCAGGTCGACCGCGCATTTATGCATATCAACCCAGATCGCGCCTGAGGCGATGCAGTCCAGCACGAACAGGCCACCCACCGCATGCACGGCGTCGCCCACGGCCCGCAGGTACTCATCAGGCAGGATGATCCCTGATGAGGTTTCAACGTGGGGGGCGAAGACAATCTGCGGTTTCTGCGACGCAATGGCCACCAACACTTCGTCCAGAGGGGCCGGGGCGTAGGCAGCCTGGCGCCCCGCTTCGACCGGCCGGGCTTTCAGCACCGTTGTCGCCGCCGGGATGTTGCCCATCTCGAGGATCTGGCTCCAGCGATAACTGAACCAGCCGTTGCGTATCACCAGGCATTGCTGGCCGGTGGCAAACTGCCGAGCTACCGCTTCCATGCCGAACGTGCCACTGCCCGGAACTACCGCAACCGCCTGGGCGTTGTAGACCTGTTTCAGAGTGGTTGAGATGTTCTTCATCACACCTTGGAACGACTGGGACATGTGGTTGAGCGAGCGATCCGTGTAGACCACCGAATACTCGACCAGCCCTTCGGGATCGATACCGGGATAGATCTTCGACATGGTGCGGTTCCTTTGGCAGAGAGGTCCATGGCATCGACCCTGCCCTAAGCTATTGCAAATGACAAGATGCATCGGGCACACCGCATCGTCAGCCTGGCCCTCTGCCTGACTCAAATCAGGGAAACGCCCACTGGTTGAAGTCCCAACAGCTTCCCCTGCATGAACATCAGAGATGTCTACTTCCTTGCCCTACACGCAAAACTCCTTGTCCCACCCACCACTTTTTCCCATCCCCACCGCCACCCAGAATCCGCCCCTGACATCACTTCCCGTTCAGGAGCCCAAGAATTGCGCCATTTCAAACCCCTACTACTCAGCCTAGCCCTGGCCACCACAGCCCAATCCACCCTGGCCGCCACCTGGCAATCCTCCCCCTACGGCCCCAACGACGAAATCGGTGCCGCCAACCTCCTCACTCCCGAGGTGGTCAAGCAAGCCATCACCCTGGTCAAGACCGGCAAGACCTACCCCCTCGCCGTCCCCGTCGGCAAGGACCTGCCCGCCTTCCGCCACCGCAGCTTCCACCTCTACAACATTCAGCCCGGCGAACAGGCCGGCCAGACCCTGGGCAAGAACAAGTTCAGCTTCAACGACGAGCTGGTCAACGGCTGGACCGGCGTCGGCACCCAGCTCAACGGTATCGGCCATATCGGCATCGACAACGTCTACTACAACGGCAACAAGGCCGCCGACTTCGTCACCGTCGAGGGTGTGACCAAGCTCGGCGTGGAAAAAGTGCCGCCGATGGTCACCCGCGGCGTGGTGCTGGACATGACCGCGCACTACGGCAAGGCCATCGTGCCGGGCGGTACGTCGTTCACCGTCAACGACATCAAGGCGGTGCTAAAGCGGCAAGGCATCACCCTGCGCAAGGGCGACGTGGTGCTGTTCAACACCGGCTGGCTGGAGCTGATTGGCAAGGACAATGCGCAGTTCCTCGCCACCGAGCCAGGCATCGACTTGCCGGCGGCCGAGTGGCTGGCCGACCAGGGCATCGTCGCCTTCGGCGGCGACACCTGGGCCTCGGAGGTCTACCCGAACCCTACCGGTGAGGAGTTCCCGGTCAACCAGTTCATGCTGGCCAAGCGCGGCATCTACAACCTGGAGCTGATCGACACCCGCGCCCTGGTGCGCGACAAGGCCTTCGAGTTCCTGTTCGTGCTGGGCCAGCCGCTGTACAAGGGTTCGACCCAGGTCAACATCAACCCGGTGGCGATCCACTGATCATCAGGCCTTGAGTACCCTGCCCGCTGCTTGCAGCGGGCATTTGCGTTGATGCAGGCTAGCCAACGGAGGGCTGCGCTAGTAAAACTCAGGGCTGTCCCCTGGAGGTCTCATGCAGGATCTACGTCAGTTGCGCTACTTCGTCGCCGTCGCCGAATGCGAAAACGTCGGCCGCGCGGCGGAGCAGCTTCATATCTCTCAATCCCCCTTGAGCAGGCAGATCGCCCAGCTCGAGGACCACCTCGGCTTGGCCTTGTTCGAGCGGCGCAACCAGCGCCTGTTCCTGACCGCCGATGGCCGCACCTTCCTGTCCGAGGCCCGTGGCCTGCTCAAGCACGCCGAGCGCCTGGAGTCGCTGGGCAAGCGCCTGGGCCGTGGCGAGGAAGGCGGGCTGTGCATCGGCTACGTCAACCATGCCATCCATGCCGGCGTGCTGCCCGGCGCGGTGCGGGCCATACGCAGCGAACGGCCGAATATTCATATCGCCCTGTACAACATGACCCCGAGCGAGCAGTTCGAGGGCCTGCGTCAGCGCAGCCTGGATATCGCCCTGGTTTGCGAGCCACCGCCCGACAATGACCCCGACCTGCGGGCGCATCCGGTGCTGGATGACCCGATGCTACTGGCCATCCCCGCCGAGCACCCGCTGGCCGGCAAGACCGACCTCTGTCCCGCCGACCTGCATGAGCAGGAGTGGATCATCACCGGCGGGCAGCCCGACCAGCTCAACAAGCGCGATGATTTCATCGCCCGCTGCGCCGACGCAGGCTTCACCCCGCGTCTGTCGCTGGAGGCCACCGACCCGCTGAGCGTGCTTGGCCTGGTGTCCGCCGGGCTCGGCCTGGCCATGGTCCAGGGCAGCCTGAGTGCCAGCGCCGGCCCCACGGTGGTGCTGCGCAAGCTAGAGTGGTTCAGCCCCTGCGTGCAATTGTGGGCGGCCTGGCACCAGGTCGACCTGCGGCCGATCGTGGGGGTATTCCGCGAGCGCGTGCTGGCCCTGGCCGATCAGACTTCCTAGGTCTTAATTCAGTCGAATCTAGTCTTTTACAGTCTGATCGCGTGTCACTAGCATGGCTCCCATCGATGCAACTCATCCACAGGAGCCATTCCATGAACATCGACCTCGGCGGGCGTACCGCCATCATCAGCGGCTCGACCGGCGGTATCGGCCTGGCCATCGCTCGCGGCCTGGCCCGCGCCCATGCCGACGTGGTCATCGCCGGCCGCAGCCAGAAGTCGCTCGACGCCGCCCTGGCCGAACTGCGCGCCCAGGGTGGCCGCGGCCAGGTGCACGGGGTGATCGCCGACCTGGGCACGGCCGAAGGCGCCCAGGCGCTGATCGCCGCTCACCCCCGCGCCGACATCCTGGTCAACAACCTGGGTATCTACGATGACGTCGATTTCTTTGACGTCGACGACAGCGAGTGGAACCGCTTCTACGACACCAACGTGCTGTCCGGCGTGCGCCTGGCGCGCCACTACGCACCGGGCATGGTCGAGAAAGGCTGGGGGCGGATCCTGTTCATTTCCTCGGAATCCGGCATCGCCATCCCAGCCGACATGATCAACTACGGCGTGACCAAGGCGGCCAACCTCGCCGTTTCCCATGGCCTGGCCAAGCGCCTGGCCGGCACCGGGGTCACCGTCAACGCGGTACTGCCCGGCCCGACCCTGACCGATGGCGTCGCCAACCTGGTGGCCGACGCAGCCAAGGCCTCCGGGCGCAGCATTCGCGAAGAGGCCGACCACTTCGTGCGCAGCGCCCGCCCGAGCTCGATCATCCAGCGCGCCGCCGACGTCGACGAAGTCGCCCACCTGGTGGTGTACCTCGCCTCTCCTTACTCCTCCGCCACCACCGGCGCGGCCCTGCGGGTCGACGGCGGCGTGGTCGACAGCCTCGCAATCTGAATTCAATTCTGGAGATTTTCCCATGGCCAACGCCCAAGCATCCCTGAACACCCCCCACAGCCCCGAGCACGTCTGGGCCCTGATCGGCGGCTTCGACAGCCTGCCCGACTGGCTGCCGTTCATCCCTGAAAGCCTGTCCAGCGAAGGCGGCCGCGTGCGCTCGCTGAAAGACCCGGACGGCAACAGCATCGTCGAGCGCCTGATGGCTTTCGATGAGCAGCAACGCAGCTACAGCTACTCGATCCTCACCAGCCCGTTCCCGGTGACCGGCTACCTGTCGACCCTGCGGGTCAAGGCCGACGGCCAGGGTAGCCGGGTGGAGTGGTTCGGCGAGTTCACCCCGGTTGGCGTCAGCGACGAAGAAGCCACTGCGTTGTTCACCGGCATCTATGAAGGTGGCCTGCAGGCCCTGGCCAAGAGCCTGGGTTGATGTAACCCCCGAGATGCACAGCAGGGCCGCCTTCGAGCGGCCCTTTTGCATTGCTGATTCCAGCTCAATACACCTTTGCCCGAACCCCGCTGTATCCCTGCCCCGCGCCTCGCTACCCTGCCCCGTTTCTGCCCCTACGAGAACCGCTCATGTCCATCACTCATCGCGCCTGGGGTTGGACCCCGGGCGCAGGCCTGGACGGCCTGCACCTCATCGACAAACCCCTGCCTGAAGTCGGCCCCGGCCAAGTGCTGGTGGCCAACCGCGCCATCGCCCTGAACCCGGTGGACTGGAAGATCTGCGAATGGGGCCATGCCGCCTGGCACCCGGGCACCGTGCCCGGCGTCGATGGCGCGGGTACCGTGGTCGCGGTCGGTGCCGGGGTCGAGCTGGCGCTGGGTTCACGCGTCGCCTATCACCAGTCGCTGTCCCGCGATGGCAGCTTCGCCGAGCACTGCCTGCTCGATGCGAACCTGGTCATGCACATTCCAGACAACCTCGACATTGCGGCGGCGGCCGCCGTCCCCTGCCCCGCGCTGACGGCCTGGCAGGCCCTGGCCAAGGTCGCCGACGGCGCGTCGCGCGATGTGCTGGTGGTCGGTGCGGGCGGCGCGGTGGGCTTCTACCTTGTCCAGCTGGCGCTGCAGCGTGGCCTGCGCGTGTGGGCCACGGCGGGCCGGCAGCACCATGATCGGCTCAGGCAACTGGGCGTGGTCGGGGTGTTCGACTACCGTGCTGGCGACTGGCAGGCCGATGTGCAGGCGGCCCTCGGCGAGCGTCCGCTGTATGCGCTGTTCGACACGGTCAGCGGCAGCCATGCCGCGAGCCTGGCCCATCTGCTGGGTTACAACGGCCACCTGGTGTGCATTCAGGACCGCCAGGAAAACGCCCCGCTGCCGGCCTTCAGCACGGCGATCTCGCTGCACGAGGTAGCGCTCAACAGTGTCCATGCCCATGGCCGCCTACTCGATCGGCAAGCGTTGAAGGTCGAAGGGGAGCGTTTGCTGAGGATGGTCGCCGATGGCCGGCTGCTGGCGCCGCAGCGCCTGGACTTTCGCTTCGAGGCGCTGCCGCAGGCATTGCGCCAACTCAAGGACGGCAGCGCGTCGGGCAAGTGGGTGACGCGCTTGGCGTGATCCGGTTGCACAAATGAAAACGCCGCGCTAAGCGCGGCGTTGATTCAAGCAGGGCTGCACTGCAGCCCTGTCCTGTTCAAGCTCAGGCTGCCGGAACAGGCGCCAGTGCGTTGATCAGGCCTTGTTGACGCAATTCGTTCCAGAACGCCGCCGGAATGACCGCGCCCAGGGCTGCATGGTCTTCGTTGGCGTGAGCCACACGGGTCGAACCCGGGATCGCCGCTACCACCGCCGGGTGGGCCAGGGCGAACTGCAGGGCGGCCGCCTTGACGTCGACACCGTGGGCTCGGGCCACTGCGCGGATGCGTTCGAGCTTGGCCAGCACCGACGGGGTCGCCTTCTGGTACTCGAAGTGCTCGCCACCGGCGGTCACCCCAGAGCTGTAGGGGCCACCCACGACGATGCCGACACCCTGCTCCGCCGCCTGCGGCATGACACGCTGCAGTGCGCGGTCGTGATCGAGCAGCGAGTAGCGCCCGGCGAGCAGGAAACCATCGGGTTGCGGCTCGTCCAGGTCGAGGGTCAGCTCGATCGGCTCGACCCGGTTCACCCCCAGGCCCCAGGCCTTGATCACGCCCTCTTCACGCAGGCGGGTGAGCACGCGGAAGGCGCCCTTGCGCGCGGTCTCGAAGCGCTCCAGCCACTCGTCACCGTAGAAGTCCTGGGCGATGTCATGGATCCAGACGATGTCCAGGCGGTCGGTCTTCAGCCGGCGCAGGCTGTCTTCGATGGAGCGCAGGGTCGCATCGGCGCTGTAGTCGTTGACAATACGGTTGCGGTTGCCGTGTTCGAACAGGCCGCTCTTTTCGCCCAGCTCCCGGCTGGTGGGGTCTTCCAGTTCGTCGAGGATGATCCGGCCGACCTTGCTGCTGAGCACGTATTCGTCACGTGGCCGACCGGCCAGGGCATTGCCCAGGCGCGATTCGGACAGTCCGGCACCGTAGAACGGCGCGCTGTCGAAGTAGCGCACACCGTTGTCCCAGGCGGCATCGACGGTGGCCTGGACCTCGGCCTCCGGTACGTTGCGGAACATGTTGCCCAGTGGCGCGGTGCCGAAGCCCAGCGGGTTGGCGATAAGGGATTTGAGGCTCATGGGTGTACTTCCTGATTAGGGGAGTTGCTGTGTGAACTCCAGTGGCGGCAATCCTATGCCGCCCCTATCAAGACCGTCCAAGTCATAATTCGACAGACTTGAGACCTTTAGTGCATAGCCTTTGTACGGTGCCCGATACGCGTCCGGCTAGCTCGGAACCGACATCAAGCCCCTGCCCAGTGGGGGCAATGTGATAGCATCTGCGCGCCCCTGGAGGGGCAATCTTTTGAAATCCCGCAAGGAATAGGCTTCGTGAAAGACTTCGTCATCAGCGTCAACAACATCGTCCTCTACATCTCCCTGGCCGTTATCTGGCTCTTCGCGCTCATCACCCTGTTCACCGGTGGATTCCTGCCAGCCCTGGGTGTGTTCGTGGCCGGTAGCCTCGGCTGGTGCATCGTTTCCGGCTTCTGGTTCGTCCAGTCCGCCACCTACGAAGAGCTGCGCAAGCTCAACGCCAGCAAAGACTGACGCTCTGCTCGGTACGCGCGCTCATGGCGCGCCTTCCGGCGAGCGTCGGAAGAACAGTGTGATCTGACCAACCTCCACGCCCAGCTTGCTCATGCGCGAGCGGTTGATCAGGGTGTCCTCGTCCATCAGGTACATCCAGTCGTCCAGGTCCACCTGCCAGTGCCGCCCGTCCACGGGCAGATCCAGCGTGTAGCGCCAGCGCAGTGCGTTACCGGCCACTTCGCCACGAGCCTCGCCGATCACATCCCCCGCCGTGCCGCGCCAGTGGCCGGGGCCGTCCGGCACCAGCGTCCAGGTGCGCTGCTGCCGTGTGCCATCGCTGTAGAGAAACTGCTCGTCGAGGATCAGTCGTTCGCCCTCCCGGCGGCTGTCGATGCGAACGTGAAAGCGCTTCACTACTTCCCCGGAGCGCTTCTGGAACATGCCCCAGGCCTGCACGGGGCGCGAGAAGAAGGCCGCCAGGTCGAAACGGGGTTGCTCCGCGGCGTAGCGCTCGACTTCGACATTGCCACAGCTGCCCAGCACCAGGCATGCCGCCAGCAACAGCGTTCTGTACATGTTCACGATCCTCCTCGGGGCTTGCCGGCGAGGCCGAGCAGTTCCAGGCGCAACTGGGCGTCCCGAGCCCGCGGGTCCAGCCAGATGGCGAAGAACGCCCGGGCAAAGGCCGGGTCGGCAAGGGTGCGGGTCGGCTGGTCATCGACATAGAAGCGACCGCCCTGCCCCGGCAAATACAAGCCGGTGATGCGCATGCCGGGGCGTACATCCACGAATGCCTCCTGCAGTACCTTGGCCCAGGCTTCGAGCTGTTGCGGCGTCACCCGACCGGCGCCGAGGCGACGCATCTCTTCAAGGCTGGCTTGCACCAGCGTGTCCCGGGACAATGAGCGGTGGTAGGTCAGTTCCAGGGCGAAAGGCTGGTTCCAGTCATGGCGCGGCCCCTCGGTCCACAGGCGTGCGCTGTACAGCCGCAGGCCGAACCAGGTGAAGTCGCCACCACCCAGTTGCTGGGCCGCCGGCAGTGCTGCACGCCAGTCCGCAATGGCCACAGGCATCGACGTCAGCAGCAGGCAGAGACAGGCCCAGCGAGCAAGGAGTGCCATGACGAATCTGCAGAAAGACTTAACTTATACAAGACTAGTTTTCTGTACAGATAAATCAAATCATGTATAGATTTAAGGGCCGATTGCACCTATCAGGTAGATCATCCAATGAGCCTGATCACCCATCTCCATACACCCGCCAACGCGCTGGTCTGCGGCGCCAGCCAGGGCATCGGTCTTGCCCTGTGCTCGCAGCTGTTGGCACGTGATGACGTCGGGCTGCTGCTCGCTGTTTCGCGACAGGCAAGCAGCAGCCCTGAGCTGGATGTGCTGGCCCAGACCCATGGCCGCCGTTTGCTTCGCCTCGACTGCGACGCCCGTGACGAACAGGCGCTGCAAGCACTGGCAGATCAGGTTCGTGGCTGCTGCGATCAGCTGAACCTGGTCATCAGCACCCTCGGTGTGCTGCAAGCACCGCCGGCGCGGGCCGAGAAGTCGCTGGCGCAACTGGATCTGGCGGGGTTGCAGGCCAGTTTCGCCACCAACTGCTTCGCCCCTGTCCTGCTGCTCAAGCACCTGTTGCCGTTGCTGCGCCGGCAGCCCGTCACCTTTGCCGCCTTATCAGCACGAGTCGGGTCGATTGGCGACAACCAGCTGGGCGGCTGGTACAGCTATCGCGCCAGCAAGGCCGCGCTCAACCAGTTGTTGCGCACGGCCAGCATCGAGCTCAAGCGGCTCAACCCTGCCTCGACAGTGCTTGCGCTGCACCCTGGGACCACCGATACCCCGCTTTCACGCCCTTTCCAGGGCAATGTTCCGCGCGACAAGCTGTTCGCGCCCGCGTTTGCCGCCAGTTGCATCCTCGATCTTGTCAGCCAGCGCGGGCCGTCAGAGACCGGTACGTTCTGGGCCTGGGATGGCAGCCCCGTCCCCTGGTGATCCGCAGGCATTCCTCAAGGGTGAGGTGCGACGGCAGTGGACACCGGATCGAGGAAGATCAGTTGCAGCGGTTCCGCCAACAGCTGGTCGGCCTGCTCGGCAAAGCGCTGGAAGTGGTCGGTGGCCAGGTGCGTGTCCAGGGCCTGCTGGTGGTCGAACGCCTCGCGCATGTAGAACGTGCCGGGCTCATCGCTGCGCTCGAACAGCATGTAGTCGCGGTTGCCGGGTTCCGCCCGGGTCGGCTCGATCAAGGTCAGCAAGGCGGTTTTTAGCGACGCTGCCTGACCCGGCTTGGCCTTGAGGATGGCAAGGGAAACGAGGGGATGGTTTTGTTGGTTCATATATGGCTCCTGGTCAGTTGCGGATCGACTGGACTGTGGTTGTTTGTGGGTGGGCTGTTGAGCGTGTGTGGGCCGTTGGGTGTCCGCCGTGATTCTTGCAGCGCCTATGAGATCGAGCGCCGCCCGCGCGGCGCATCGCGGGACAAGCCCGCTCCTACATCTGTTTCGTGCCAATTTTTCCTGTGAATGAGGCGACGCCCGCCTTGGTGCATGCCTCAAATCGTGCGGGGCGGCAGTGGTTCCCATGCAGAAATTTCGTCGGTCCAACAACGCGGACCCGGTAATGGCACAGGATTGACTGGCCCGAAACAGATGTAGGAGCGGGCTTGTCCCGCGATGGGCCGCGCGGGCGGCGCTCGATCTTAAGAGCGCTGCAAATCTAACGTTGAACACCTTGGCTTCAGAACCCTTCCAGAACGATCTTGCCCCGCGACTTGCCACTCTCGACCAGCGCATGGGCACGGCGCATGTTGGCGGCATTGATGGCACCGAAATGCTCGCCCAGGGTGGTGCGCAGGATGCCCTGGTCGATCAGCCCGGCCACCCGCTCGAGCAGCTGGTGCTGGCGCACCATGTCGTCGGTCTGGTACAGCGAGCGGGTGAACATCAGCTCCCAGTGCAGCGACAGCGACTTGCGCTTGAGCGGCATGACATCCAGGGTCTGCGGGTCGTCGATCACCCCCAGGCGACCTTGTGGCCGCAGCACCTCGACCAGTTGCGCGAAGTGCTGCTCGGTATGGGTGAGGCTGGCGACATGGCTGACCGACTCGATCCCCAGGGCCTGCAGTTGCCCATGCAGCGGCGCGCTGTGGTCGATGACATGATGGGCGCCCAGTTCGCGTACCCAGTCGGCGGTCTCGGCGCGGGAGGCGGTGCCGATGACCGTCAGGCGGGTCAGTTGCCGGGCCAGTTGCACCAGCATCGAGCCGACACCGCCGGCGGCGCCGACGATCAGCAGGGCATCGCCCTCCCCGCCGCCTTCGACCAGACCTAAGCGGTCGAACAGCAGCTCCCAGGCGGTGATGGCCGTCAGCGGCAGCGCTGCAGCCTGCGCCGCACCCAGGCTGCGCGGTTGGTGCCCGACGATGCGTTCATCGACCAGGTGATATTCGCTGTAGCTGCCGGGCCTGGCGATGGAGCCCGCGTAGTACACCTGGTCACCTGGCTTGAACAGGGTCACCTGAGGGCCGACTTCACGGACGATACCGGCCGCGTCCCAGCCGAGTATTTTCGGCTCAGACGTGAAAGTGCCGGCACGCACCTTGGTATCGACGGGGTTGACCGACACGGCCTTGACCTCCACCAGGATGTCCCTGGGCCCTGGATTTGGCCTGGGCATGTCGATGTCCTGAAGGGACGCAGGGTCTTCGATGGGCAGGCCGTTCTGGGTGTAACCGATCGCTTTCATAGGCACTCGCTGCTGGATATGGTTTGATTCGTGAATCCAGTCTGGCGTGTCCGGTCCTTGGGAAAAACGGGCTGTGCCCGTCAATACTTTCATTGCAGGAGTGAAAATGATCCGTCTCGACGACCTGGGCATCTTTGTGCGCAGCGCCGCGCTGGGCAGCTTTACCGCCGCCGCCCACGAAGCCGACCTGCTGCCCGGCCAGGCGGCCGAGGCGGTCAAGCGCCTGGAGCGTGAGCTGGATGTGCGGCTGTTTGCCCGCACCACGCGCAGCCTGCGCCTGACGGCCGAAGGCGAGCAGTACCTGCCCTCGGCCCTGGCCGCCCTGGAAGCCCTCCGGCAAGGGCGGGACAACCTGCAGCGGGAAAGCGCCCAGCTAAGCGGAACATTGCAGGTGGCCGCGCCGTCCGACCTGGGGCGCAACGTGCTGCTGCCCTGGTTGACGGCGTTTCGCCGCGAGCATCCGCAATTGAACCTGCGCCTGTTTCTCTCCGATCAGGTCGCCGACTTGTTCCGCGACCCGGTGGATATCGCCATCCGCTACGGCCTGAACGCCGACGCCAACTACATCGCCCTGCCACTGGCACCGTGGAACCGCAAGGTGCTGGTGGCCTCGCCCGAGTACCTGGCGCGGCAAGGCACGCTGCGCACTCCCGAGGCGCTGCGCGAGCACCAGTGCCTGCTGTACATGCAGCAGGGCCGGGTCTACGACAAGTGGCAACTGGGGGCACAGACCGTGCAGGTGCGTGGCGCCCTGTTCTGTGACGATGCCGATATCGCCCGGCGCTGGGCCGTGGCGGGCGAAGGGATCACCTACAAGTCCTGGCTGGATGTGAGTGACGACGTATTGGCGGGACGGCTCGTCGTGCTGTTGCAGGATCACCCAGGGCCGAGCATGCCGCTGAGCCTGGTGTGCCCGCACCGCAAGCAGTTGTCGCCCGCGGTGAGACAGCTGCACGCCTGGTTGTCGAGTCGCTTCGCCGCGCTCGAACGCTACTGATCAGCCTGCCGGCAGTACGCGTTGGATAGCCGATACCACCTGCTCTGTCGCCTCTTCCAGGGTGCTTTCATTACGGCACAAGACCCAACCATGATCGGTAACGGCTTGCTCGAAAGCTTGCGTGCAGGCCACGTGCTCCTGCAGTTCATGCATCACGGTACTGCCCAAGCCACGCGTGCGCGCCGCTGCCCTGTCCCAGGAAATTTCTGCGTCGGTGACAACGCCCACATGAAGGTCCGGCACCCGCACACCACGTTCGATGTTCAGCCGCAGGATCTCGGCAAACGGCACCAGACGGCGAAACGCGGCATCGGACGGGTACCAGCGATCGATCAGGATGATGCTGTCCTTGGGCTGCATGGCCAGCACATGCTGGGTAATCCAGGCGCGGCTGTGCGCAAGGCGCTCGCAGACTTTCATCTCCAGATCCCGGCAGGGGTTTCTGACGAACTGGTTGACCAGGGCCATGGTTTCGCGCCGGTAGGGATCACTTTTCTTCTCGCTGATACGGATCACCTTCCTGTTGTCCGCCCTCAGCGCCTGGGTGACGGACTCCAGCAGCGTGGTCTTGCCGGTGCCTTTTGGTCCATCCAGGGAAATAAACAGTGGGCGATTCATGCTTCACACAACGATTGGATTCCTTCATCGACAGGCATTGGCTTACATCAGGCAGTAGAACGCGCTGACCTCTGCGACGATCTCCCGGGCGGCATTGTACAGCCTTGCCTCAGGTGTGAGGGCCATGGAGCGGGCTTCGAGCACATAGCGCTGGCCGGCCTGGAAATGGGCGTAGCCGAGGGTCAGATAGCATTGGCGCACGGTGGTGCCGCCCATCATGCTCAGCCCGCCTCCGCCACTCGTTTCGTAGTCGAACCTGACGACCAGCTCATGGCTGCCGGGAGTGACCTGGAAGAAGCGGCCTTCCTCCAGGCGTTGGTTGTCCAGGCGTTCAGCCAGCAGCACGCGGTCGTTGGGGAATGGCAGCGAAAGATCGACCCAGGCCATCTCGGGGTTGGCGGCTGGCATGGGGGCCTGGCAGCCGGGGATGGCGGTGATCAGCAACAGCAGTAGCAGTAGCAGCCGGCGCATGGTGAGTGATCCTTGGGGCATGATTCAAGGATAGCGCCGAGGCATCGGGCTGTTAATCGCCAGGTTCGGGATCAGGGACTAGCGGTAACTGCGTGGAAGCGGACTTGCAACCAGGCAGGGAATAAAACTCAGGCCCGCCGGGCAACGCCCGCACAGGCCTGAGGAAGGGAAAACTGTCGGATGTTAAGGGCTACAGGCTCTCGTCAAGGAACTTCACCACCGTCCCCATGCACGCCACCCGCTCCTCCACATGAGGCATGTGGCTGGAGTTCTCGAACAGCGCCCAGCGGATCCCGGGGATCAGGTCCAGGTACGGCTTGACCACCAACGGCGTCGCCTCGTCATAGCGCCCGGAGATCAGCAGGCTCGGCACGTTGATCTGTGGCAGGCGGTCGACGATGGTCCAGTCCTTGGTGCTGCCGATGATATGGAACTCGTTCGGACCGGTCATGGCGTGGTACACGGTCGGGTCGGCATCTACCTGGGCGAAGGTGCGCGCCACCTCTTCCGGCCAGGGCTTGAGCCGGCACACGTGGCGGTCGTAGAACACCCGGGTGGCGGCGATGTAGTCGGCCGCGGTGTAGTCGCCCACGGCCTCGTGGCGCAACAGGGTGTCCTGGACCTCCTTGGGCAGCTCTTCACGCAAGCGGTTGGCCTCGCGCACCCAGGTGCGCATGTCGGCCGGCGAGTTGGCGATCACCAGGCAGCGCAGGCCCCGTGGCTGGCGTACCGCGTGCTCGCTGGCCAGCATGCCGCCCCAGGATTGGCCCAGCAGCGCGTAGCGCTCGCTGATGCCCAGGTGCTCCAGCAGGTTGTCGAGCTCCTCGAGGAACAGCTTGACCGTCCAGAACGATGCCGGCATCTGCGGCAGGTGGGTCGAGCGGCCGTTGCCCAGTTGGTCGTAGTGGATGACCGGGTAGCCACCGGCGGCGACGTCCTTGTAGGCATCGACATAATCAAAGGTGCAACCCGGGCCACCGTGCAGGATGACCAGCGGGGTGCGGCCGCAATCCAGGTCACCGGTGACGCGGTACCAGGTCTTGTAGTTGCCGAAGGGGGCAAAACCTTCACGCGATTGGGTGAGTTCCATGTCATCCGGCTCCGTGCGAATCATGGAGCACACAATAACCCTACGCGTGGCGCGGCATAACTAGAGAGTTCTCTAGGTTTTCGACCTTTTTTGTTGCTTCATTGGTCCAGCAGGCGGTAATGCACCGCCCGGGCGACCGCCTGGACGCGGTTTTTCGCCCCCAGCTTGTGCATGGCCGAGGTCAGGTGCAGGGAAATCGTCGCCAGCGAGCGGTTGAGCTTCTCGGCAATCTCCCCTGCCGTCAGGCCTTCGGCGGCCCAGCGCAGGCATTCGACCTCGCGGCGGGTCAGGCGGATGACGCGGGTGGCGGACTCCTTGGCCAGCAAGGGATAGGCCGCCTCCTGCAGGGCATGGGCGATGAGGCTGAAATCGCCCAGGTGCTCGCGGGCGTCGTCCAGATCGCGCTGGCTGGTCTGGGGGCGTAGGCCGGTCAGGGTCGCCAGCCCGCCGCGTGGCAGGTGGATGGGCACGGTGACGCCACAGGTCAGCTGCGCGTCATGCAGGTAGCCGACCACCGGGGCGTGGCGCTGGTCGATGTGGCGCTGCAGGACGGTCTCGCCCTTGGGCAGGTACGACCAGACGAAGGGCGCAATGGAGGACACCGCCACCTGCTGCACCGGGTCGATCTGGTAGAAGCCCTCGGAGCACCACAGGTCCTGCCAGTCCTTCGGGGTCTGGCGCAGCCGGACCACGCTCGGGGTGATCAGCTCGCCGACATGATCCAGCGGCACCGGGCTGTAGTCGTACACCAGGGCATCGAAGCCCAGTTGCGCCGCCAGCTCGGCGACGCTGTCCATCTGCTCGTCGAGGCTGTCGTCCGACGCCAGACGCGCATTGAGTTCAGCCACCTTGGCCTGCATACCTGACACTCCCTGTGATTCCTTTTGCATTTCCATCTCTAAGTCCGGCACGTAGAATGCCACGGCTTGGCGCGGGACTGCCATACGAAACCTATAGGAAACACTAGCTTGTAGGCGACGAAAACTCCTGCGTTAGTTATAGCTGCAAGCCATGGCCAACAGGAGAGTAGCGATGTGGCGTGAGATGCAACCTGACCAGCAGTTCAACGTATCGGTCGATGGCCACAATCTCGTGGTGTACAGCTTTGGTGAAGGGGACGAGGTGCTGCTGTGCCTCAATGGCGGGCCGGGGCTGCCCTGCGACTACCTGCGCGACGCCCATGCCTGGCTCAAGGACAAGGGCATCCGCGTGGTCGCCTTCGACCAACTGGGCACCGGCGCCTCCGATCGTCCGGATGACGACAGCCTGTGGAACATCAGCCGCTACGTGGCCGAGGTCGAGCAGGTGCGCCAGGCCCTGGACCTGGGCCGTGTGCACATGCTCGGGCATTCCTGGGGCGGTTGGCTGGCGATCGAGTACGCCATTCATCACCCGCAGTCGCTGAAAAGTCTGATTCTCGAGAACACCGTCGGCGATATTCCACACCTGATCACCGAGCTGGAGCGCCTGCGCGGCGCCCTGGGCAGCGAAACGGTGGCGATGATGCAGCGCCACGAGGCCATGGGTACCCTCGACCACCCGCAGTACCAGGCCGCCATCACCCTGCTCAACTACCGCCACGTCTGCCGGCTCGATGAATGGCCGGCGCCGATCCAGCGCTCGCTGGGCGACTGGAACATGGGCCCCTACACCACCATGCAGGGCCCCAACGAGTTCCTTTATATAGGCAACCTCAAGGACTGGAACCGCCTCGAGCAGATGGGCGCGTTCCGCATGCCGGTGCTGATCACCACCGGCCAGCACGATGAACTGACCCCGGCCTGCGCCATGCGCATGAAAATGGCGCTGCACGGGCGCGCCGAGCTGCATGTGTTCCCCAACAGCAGCCATATGCCGTTCTACGAAGAGCCCCAGGCCTATTTCCCGGTGTTGCTGGATTTCCTGCAACGCAACCGGGGCTGATCGATGAGCTTGGCGCGTTACCGCTTCGTCCTCATCCGTCCGTTGCAATTGCTGCCGGTGCTGCTGGGCATCAGCATCATCACCTTCGTGCTGGTACGCTCGATCCCGGGCGATCCGGCGCGGGTGCTGCTGGGCGCGCGCAGCACCCCGGACGCGATCCAGAAGATCCGCGCCCAGTTCGGCCTCGACGAGCCGATCTGGGTGCAGTACCTGTACTTCCTGAAGAACCTGCTCAATGGTGACCTGGGCAAGTCGCTGCTGTACAAGGTCGACGCCCTGCCGCTGATCGCCAGCCGCATCGAGCCGACCCTGATGCTGGTGTTGGGCAGCGTGGCCCTGGCGCTGCTGATCGCCGTGCCGCTGGCCATTCTCGCTGCCCGCAGCAAGGGCGGCTGGGCCGACAACCTGATCCGCCTGTTCACCACTGCCGGCCTCGGCTTGCCGGCCTTCTGGCTGGGGCTGATGCTGATCCTGCTGTTCAGCGTGCACTGGGGGCTGTTCCCGGTGTCCGGCTATGGCCGCACCTGGGCCGACAAGCTGCACCACCTGGTGCTGCCCTGCCTGACCATCGCCCTGGCGCTGTCGGCGGTGCTGGTGCGCAACCTGCGTGCCAGCATCCTGCTGGAGATGCAGGCCGACCATGTCACCGCCGCCCGTGCCCGGGGCCTGGGCGAAGGGGCGATCCTGCGCCGGCATGTCCTGCCCAACTCCATGGTGCCGACCATCAACCTGCTGGCGGTCAACATCGGCTGGCTGATCAGTGGCACGGTGGTGATCGAGAGCCTGTTCTCCCTGCCGGGCGTCGGCCAATTGCTGGTGCGCGGCATCTTCACCCGTGACTACATGGTGGTCCAGGGCGTAGCCATGGCGCTGGCCTGCGCCACGGTGGCAGTGAACTTCCTCGCCGATGTGGCGACCACCGTCCTCGATCCGCGGGTGAAGATCCAATGAGCGCCACCTTCGCCCTGCGCGCACGCCTGGCCTGGAACCTCGGCGATGGCCGCCTGACCCTGTACTGCGGCCTGGCCATCGTCCTCGGCTGGTGCCTGCTGGCGCTGTGCGCGCCGTGGGTCGCGCCATTCGACCCGCTGCTGCAGAACGGCGACCTGCGCCTGGCCGCGCCGAGCCTGGCGCACCCCTTCGGCACCGACAACTTCGGCCGCGACGTGCTGTCGCGGGTGATCTGGGGCGCCCGGGTCGACCTGCAGATGGCCTTGATCGGGGTGATCTTCCCGTTCCTGCTCGGCACCTGCATCGGCGCGGTATCCGGTTACGTCGGCGGCTGGCTGGACAACGCCTGCATGCGCCTGATCGACATCGTCCTGGCCTTCCCGTTCCTGGTGCTGATGCTGGCGATCATGGCCATTCTCGGCCCGGGCCTGGGCAGCTTCTATATCGCCATGGCGCTGGTCGGCTGGGTGTCCTATGCGCGGCTGATCCGCTCGCAGATCCTCGTGCTCAAGCAGAGCGACTTCGCCCTGGCCGCCAGGAGCCTGGGCTTCAGCCACCGGCGCACGCTGTTCGGCCACCTGCTGCCCAACGCGCTGTTCGGCTCGGTGGTGTTCTGCATGTCGGACGCCGTGCTGGTGCTGCTCAACGGCGCCGCCGTCAGCTACCTGGGCCTGGGCGTGCAGCCGCCGACCCCGGAATGGGGCACCATGGTCGCCGAGGGGCAGAGCTTCATCACCAGCGCCTGGTGGATCTGCACCTTCCCGGGCCTGGCGGTGGTGACCCTGGCCATGGGCTTCAGCCTGCTGGCCGACGGCGTCGCCGAACGCCTGGGAGACCGCTCATGACCCCGCCGCTGCTCCAGGTCCGCGGCCTGAGCGTCATCGCCCGCGCCGGCCAACGGGATATCACCCTGGTCGACCGACTGTCCTTCGACCTTGGCGAAGGCGAGATCCTCGGCCTGGTGGGCGAAAGCGGCTCGGGCAAGACCCTGGCCTGCCGGGGCCTGATGCGCCTGCTGCCAGCGCCGAACCTGCGGGTCGAGGGCCAGGCCGTGCGCCTGGCGGGCCATGACCTGCTGCAGCTGGACGAAGCCGGCATGCGCCGCCTGCGCGGCCGTGAGCTGGGGATGATCTTCCAGAACCCCAGCAGCCACCTGGACCCGCTGATGCGCATCGGTGAGCAGATCGCCGAAGGCATCCGCCTGCACCAAGGCGCTTCGCGTCGCGAGGCCCGGGCCGAAGCCATCGAGGTACTGCGCCAGGTCGGTATCCCCGACCCGAAATCCCGGGTCGACAACTATCCCCATGAATTTTCCGGCGGCATGCGCCAACGGGCGATGATCGCCGTGGCCCTGGGTTGCAACCCCAAGGTGCTGATCGCCGACGAGCCGACCACGGCCCTGGATGTCACCGTGCAGGCGCAGATCCTGCGCCTGCTGCTGGAGCTGCGCGACCGCCGGGGCCTGTCGATGATCCTGATCAGCCACGACCTGGGCGTGGTGGCGCAGACCTGCGACAGCATTGCCGTGATGTACGCCGGGCGCCTCTGCGAACACGGCGCCAAGCACCAGATGCTGGCCCGGCCCCAGCATCCCTACAGCGCCGGTCTGCTGGCCTGCCATCCAGCGGCGCAGCCCGAGGCACAGCGCATGACCACCATCGCCGGGCAGCCACCGCTGCTCGATGACCTGCCGGCGGGCTGCAGATTCGAATCACGTTGCCCACAGGCCATGCCGCTCTGCCGGCAACAGTTGCCTGAACTGCTGGAAGCAAGCCCCGGCCACCGCCTGGCCTGCCATACCCCGCTGCTGGCCGGAGACCTGTCATGACCACGTTGTTGCAGGTCAAGGACCTGCAGGTGCAGTTCCCCGCCGCCGGCAGCGGCCTATTCAACCTGCGCCCGCGCAAGGTCAGCGCGGTCAACGGTGCCTCGCTGAATCTCGCCGCCGGCGAGACCCTGGGCCTGGTGGGCGAGTCGGGCTGCGGCAAGAGCACCCTGGCCCGGGCCATCCTCCAGCTCACCCCGAGCTGCGGCGGCCAGGTGCTGTTCGACGGCACCGACATGAACCTGGGCGGCCCGGCGGATATCGCCCGCCTGCGCCGCGAGACCGCGATGATCTTCCAGGACCCGTACAGCGCGCTCAACCCACGCCAGCGCATCGGCCAGATCCTCGCCGAGGTGCTGCAGGTGCAGCGCAAGGTGCCCGCCGCGCAGATTCCGGCCCGGGTCGGCGAACTGCTTGAACTGGTCGGTCTGCGCGCCGAGCTGGCCGAGCGCCGGCCCGCTTCGCTGAGCGGTGGCCAGTGCCAGCGGGTCGGCATCGCCCGGGCCCTGGCCGTCGAGCCCCGGCTGATCGTCGCCGACGAATGCGTCGCCGCGCTGGACGTGTCGATCCAGGGGCAGATCATCAACCTGCTGCTGGAGTTGCGCGAGCGCATGGGCCTGGCGCTGCTGTTCATCACCCACGACCTGGGCGTGGTGCGCCGCCTGTGCGACCGGGTGGCGGTGATGTACCTGGGGCAGATCGTCGAGGAGGGCCCGGTGCATGAGGTCTTTACCGCCCCACGCCACCCCTACACCGCCGCGCTGATCCAGTCCATCGCCGACATCGACCCGGCCCGGCGCCTGCCGCAGGACCCGCTGGCCGGCGAGCCTCCAAGCCCGCTGAACCTGCCCTCCGGCTGCGCCTTCCATCCGCGTTGCCGGCATGCGCTGTCCGGCTGCAGCGAAACCGCGCCACCCGAGCAGATCCAGGGCGCCCGGCGCCACGCCTGCGTGCATACGCAACTGCCCTGCTGACTTCACCACCATGACCATCAAACGGAGCTTGAGCATGAAACCCGCCGCATTGAAACTTCTCACCGCCGCCATACTGGCCGCCAGCACCCTGGCCAGCGGCATGGCCCAGGCCGCCGGCGTGCTGACCATCGGCTGCCGTGAGGAAAGCACCACCTTCGACCCGATCAAGAGCGCGCAGAACCGCGACAGCTGGGTGTTCGCCAACGTCTACGACGTGCTGATCCGCGTCGACAACAGCGGTACCCAACTGGTGCCGGGCCTGGCCGAAAGCTGGAAGGTTTCCGACGACGGCCTGACCTACACCTTCAAGATGCGCGAGGCCAAGTTCTCCGACGGCTCGCCGATCACCGCCGAGGACGCCGCCTTCTCCCTGCTGCGCATCCGCGACAACCCGGGTTCGCTCTGGGCCGACTCGTACAAGATCATCGACACCGCCAAGGCCGCCGACCCGCATACCCTGGTGGTGACCCTGCACAGCAAGTCGGTGCCGTTCCTGGCCCAGCTCGCCACCGCCAACATCTCGATCCTGTCGAAAAAGGCCATGGACAAGCTCGGCGAGGAGGAATACGCACAGAACCCGGTGGTGTCCGGGGCCTTCAAACTCAAGGAATGGCTGCGGGGCGACCGGGTGATCCTGGAGAAGAACCCGGAATTCTGGCAGGCCGACAAGGTCAGCCTGGATGGCGTGGAGTGGATCTCCATCCCGGATGACCGCACGCGCATGATGAAGGTCCAGGCCGGCGAACTGGACTCGGCGATCTTTGTGCCATTCACCCAGGTGGACGAGCTGCAGAAGGACAAGAAGATCACCATCCATATCGACCCCTCGACCCGTGAAGATCACCTGCTGATCAACCACTCCAAGGGCCTGCTGGGCAAACAGGAAGTGCGCGAGGCGATCGACCTGGCAATCGACAAGAAGGCGCTGGTGGAAACGGTGACCTTCGGTCACGGTGAAATGGCCTACTCGTACATTCCCAAGGGTGCGCTCTACCACAACGCCGACAACCCGCAGCGTCCGTTCGACCCGGCCAAGGCCCGCGAGCTGTTGAAAAAAGCCGGCGCCGAGGGGCTGAAGGTCAACTACGTGGTCAACGCCGGCAACGAGGCCGACGAGCAGATCGCCGTGCTGGTGCAGAAGCAGCTGGCCGATGTCGGCATCACCGCCAACCTGCAGAAGGTCGACCCGACCCAGAGCTGGCAGATGCTGGTCGATGGCGACTACGACCTGTCGGTGATGTACTGGACCAACGACGTGCTCGACCCGGACCAGAAGACCACCTTCGTGCTGGGCCACGACACCAACATGAACTACATGACCCGCTACCACAACGACAAGGTCAAGGACCTGGTGGCCGCGGCCCGGGTGGAAACCGATCCGGTCAAGCGCAAGCAGATGTACCAGGACCTGCAGAAGCTGGCCAAGCAGGACGTGCACTGGATCGACCTGTACTACAGCCCGTACATCAACATCTCGCGCAGCAATATCCAGAACTTCCTGCAGAACCCGCTGGGGCGTTTCACCCTGGAGGAGACAGTGAAGCTGGAGCCCGGCCAGAAGACCGCGCAGAACTGACGGCGGTTTATCGAGCGCCGCCCTCGCGGCGCTCGATCTCATTTCAAGCCTTTGCCTTGCGCCGCCGCATCCATGCCCAGGCAACCCCCGCCAGCACCACCAACCCCACCGGCAGCACCTGCGCCTTGTACGGCCGCAACGCCGTGCGCACGCGGTCCAGCTTCTCGGTCAGGTAGCGTTTGTTGGCCTGGTCGAACCGGGGCTCTTCGCATTGCTTGCCGAAATCCTCCGCCCACTGCACGAACGGCCCCTGCTGCACGTAGCGCCTGTACAGCGCGCTTTCCTGTTCGCTGCCGGGCACCCATCCAGCCGCGATGCACAGCACCGCGGCGAAAGCCTGGCTGCTGTGCGGCAGTTGGTCAGCGGCCTGGTTGGCCAGGTCGGCGGCGACATAGCGGTAGTGGTATCGCTGATCGGGCTTGGCCTCGGTCGCCCGTTGGCGCTGCACCTCGCCAGCAGCCAGGAAAGGCCCTGGCTGCACTTCGGCATTGCCGAGGCTGTAGCCACCGCCCAGCCAGGCATAGTCGGGCGCCATTTCATAACCGAGGATCTCCATGCCCGCGCTGCGCGCCAAGGTCGCTGCGGCGTACAGTGCTTCAGCCCGGCCGGTAGGCGTCCAGCGCGAGACGGCATCCTGGCGGTGCTGGCCGTAGGCCTTGGCGTCGGCCTGCAACTGCGGCGTGGCAAAGTAGCCGGGCGCTTCGTCGTAGCGTCCTTCGCGCAGCAAGCGTCGCCCCAGCAGCTCGCGTAACTGTGTCGCTACCGGGCGCGGCACATAGCCGCCCTCTTCCACCTTGGGCGCTGGCGGCGCCGGCACATGGGCATCGACATAGCCCTTGAGCTCATCCAGGGTCAGCACCCGGTCGGCCACGCTGGCCGTGTCCTGCCAGTAGATTTCCTGGCTGCGATACAGCAGGTCGAAGGCCTGCAGGTAGTCGCCCCGCTCCAGCGCCAGGATCGCCCCCTCGCCCTCTACCCGGCAGCCGGGCTTCACGCTTTCGTAGTCCCAATCGGGTGTCTGTCGCGAACCCCATGACTCTTCGCGGGGGAACGCGGCGGCCGCCTTGGCGTAGGCAGCCGCTGCCTGGTTTTTGTCGCCATCGCGCAAGGCCAGCTTGGCGCGCAGCCACCAGGCAAGGCCCGTGTCACCCGCCTGCTGCAGATAGCTTCTGGTCGCGGCATAGTTGCCTTGCTGGTAGGTCAACGCGGCCAGGCGGTCGGCGTCTTCGAGCTTGTCGCCGACACTGGCCTGCAGCAACGCGGGCAGGCGTCGGGCCTGGGTCGGCGGCTGGCCGTCGTAGTCCCAGCCGACATGGCTGAGCAGGTAGGCGGTAAGCAGCTTGCGCGGCATCGGCTGTGCCAGCAGCGCCTTCAGCTGCTCATCCGGCAGGCTTACCAGTTCGTCGGCAAGCTGCCTGAGCGAGCTGTAGCCGCTGCCCGAACCCAGGCGGCTCTGGCTGGCATACAACTGAATCGCGCTGTTCCAGTCGCCGGCGAGCTTGGCCAGGCGGGCCTCCTCACCAAGGCTGGCCACCCCGAGCTCCAACGGGTCGCTGAAACCTTCGGCGGCGAGTGTACGGGCCTGGTGGAAGGCCTCGCGTGCCTGGGCTTGCAGTGCCAGCGGCGTCTGTTGCGGATCATCGCCGGCCTCGAAGCTGCGGGCCATCAGCGCCCGCCCCAGCGAGTAGGCCGCCCAGGTGCTGCGCAACTTGCGTTGTTCGGCAGGCAGGGCCAGCACCTTGGCGAAGTAATCCGCCGCAAGGGCGTGTTCGTCGGTGTCGAAGGCCACTGCGCCGGCAATGTACAGGCGCAGTTCATCCGGCAGTTCGGCGCCTTGCTCCAGCACCTGTTGCGGATCCTGCAGGGCACGCAGTTGCGCGACCTTTTCGCGCAGCGATTCCGGCAACTCGTCGGCCTCGATCCGGCGGCGCTGCTCACGGTAAGGTCGGTCGTTGTCGTCACCGTCCCAGTAAGGGGTCAGGGTCATCTCGGTGGTGGGCTTGAGGCCTGCCAGCTGCTCACCGAGGCGATTCACCTCGAAGCCGAAGTTGCCTTCCGGCAGCTCGGACAGGGTCTGCGCCCGGTCATCCAGCAGGCGCATCGGGAAGTCCGGGCCACAGGCCAGCGCCGTGCCTACCGGCACGCTCAGGGACAGGCACAGCAGGCGCCGGGGCCAGTCAGGGGTAGACATTCCATGCTCCTTGTTCGATTCCATGGCAGCGCGCCCAACCGAGGACGCGCCGGCCGCCAGCGGCCACACGCACGCTGGACTGGCGGATGAAGATGAGGTGTTGCGGGAATTGCTGCAGGCGGTAGCCATTGAGCCCATCTGCGGCATCGCACGATTCGACGTTCAGTTCCACGCGCGCGGGCACCGCCAAGTCGAGGTTGCCGACATTGACCAGGCTGATGTCGAAGAGCCCGCCTTGCCCAGCCAGTTCGACCCGCCACTGACTGGCGAGCGTGTCGCCGCGCGCCACCGCCTTCAGGGTGGCCAGGCTCCAGGCCCGGCGGTCGCCGGGCAATGGCAGGCGGAACCAGATCAGCCCGGCCAGGTGCGCGGGCGGCTTGTCGCGCAGTTGCCTGCCCAGGTCCGCCAGTTGCTGCGGATCGGCCAGCAGCTCGCGGCGCTCGCCGGGTCGGTTCAATGGGGTTTCGCTTTCCACCACCGGCGCACCACCGGTATCCGGCAGCAGCGCGATGCCATAGGCGGGCAAGGCCAGGTAGAACGGTCGGTCACTGACGCGACTCCAGCGCTCGGCCCAGCTCTTCGCCTGCAGCGGATCGAACAGGCCCCTCCGCGGATCGCTCACCGCGTGCACCTGCAGCACGCTGCTGTGCACCGCCTGCAACAGCGCCGGCAGGTGCGGGCTGTCGAGCCAGGCGGGCAGCGCGGTGATGCTCAGTTTCAGGCCTGGCGGCAGTTGCTCGCGCAGTTTCAAGAGGAATTCGGTATATCTCGGCAGGCGGGCGCTGCCGCTGTCGTGGTCGATTTCGAGCCCGCTTGGGGCCAAGCCGGCAGCCTGCCAGTCGGCCAGCAATTGGGCGATCTGGGTGCCGGCCAGCTGCAGGTCGAGCGCGGGCAATTGACCGTCAATACGCACCACGGCGATCAGCGGGCGGCCATCGGCCTTGAGCCGAGGCAGGTTGACCAGCGCCCTGCTCCAGCCTGCCTTGGGCTGGGCCTGCAAGGCCAGCACACGCAGGGTCGAGAAGTCGGCGCGGCTTTCGGCCAGGGCTTGTTCGTGGGCCGGCCGCCACTGGCGCTGCCAGATGTAGAGTTGCTGGTCGAGCGGCGGTGCAAGGTCAGGCTGGCAGCCGGTGAGCACTGCGAGGGCGAAACCTGCGAAAACACGGCGCAGTAGCGGGATGGCGGGCATACAGTCCTTTGTCTGACGAATCTGGGCGCCGGGGTGAAGTACAGATTTTACTCCAGTGCGCCAACGGATGGACACGGTACTGTTTATTTAAATCAGCGCGTTCGGCCGGTTGTCTGGCGGCAACAGTGACATCAACACGCTCCCGGGAAGTAATGAGCCCACATGTACTCTGCAAATCTACCAGGTACCTGCGGACCTTGGCTCTGTGTGGGCACATCGCGCAAACAGTCGCCAAGACTTGAACCTCAAGGCAACCCGGCGTACAAATCCTCCAGCCCTCCCAATCCCGCAAGGAGCACCGGATGCTGGAGCTGTACACCGATCGCTTGTACCTGCGCCCCCTGACCGAAGCCGACTGGCCGCTGTTCCTCAGGCTCCACCGCGAGCCCGAGACCATGCGCCATGTGTTCGACGAGCTGCCGGAAAGCGAAGTGCGCCGGGGGTTCGAGCATCGTCTGCCGGACTGGTCGCCCGGCGCCGAACACTGGCTGTGCCTGGTGATGACCGACAAGGCCAGTGGTCGGGACGTCGGGGTCACCGGCATCCGCATGCTGCGCCAAGACCATGCCGAGAGTGGCTACCTGCTGCTGCCGGAGTGGCACGGCCAGGGCCTGGGCAGCGAATCGCTGCGAGCGATTGTGGATTTCGCCATCGCCACCGGTCTCACCTCGCTGGAGGCCACTGTCACCGACGGCAACTTGGCCTCCTGCCGGGTCCTGGAGAAGTGCGGTTTCACCCTCGCCCGCCGTGTGCCGGAAGCCTACCGGCTCGGTGGCCGCTGGCACGACGACCTCATCTACAGCCTCGAGCTGCACGGATAGCCCATGAACCCCTACCAATGCCTGCCACCCCGCGCCTTCTGGCGCACGGCGATCGCCGAGCGGCCCGTCGGACAGATCGGCGAGCTGTGGTCGCCCGCCTTCGAGATCGACGCCAAGGACGCCATCGTCACCGCAGGTTCCTGCTTCGCCCAGCATATCGGCCAGGCCCTGGTGGCGCGCGGGATGAACTGGCTCGACGCGGAGCCGGCGCCGGCCGCGATGACCGAGCAGGAACGCAAGGCGCAACAGTATGGCGTTTTTTCGTTCCGCACCGGCAACCTCTATACCCCGGCGATGCTGCGCCAGTGGCTGGAGTGGGCGCTGGGCAGGCAGCCACAGTCGAGCGAAACCTGGCAGCACGACGGGCGCTTCTTCGATCCGTTCCGCCCGGCGCTGGATGCGGCCGGCTTTGCCAGCGAGCAGGCACTGTTCAACTCCCGGAAGCAGACCCTGACGGCGATTCGCCTGGCGCTGCGCCGAGCCAAGGTGTTCGTCTTCACCCTGGGCCTGACCGAAGCCTGGGCCAACCGCGACACGGGCGTGCTGTACCCGGTATGCCCAGGCACCGTGCGCGGCGAATTCGACCCAAGGGTGCACGAGTTCCGCAACTTCGGCTTCAACGACACCTGCCAGGCCATGACCGACGCCATCGCGCTGATGCGGTCGGTGAACCCGGACCTGAAGTTGTTGCTCACCGTCTCGCCGGTGCCGCTGACCGCCAGCGCCACTGGCGAACATGTGCTCAGTGCCACCACCTATTCCAAGTCAGTGCTGCGCGCCGTCGCTGGTCAGCTGTGCCATGAGCAGCCTGGAGTGGACTACTTCCCCTCCTACGAGATCATCACCGGCACACCGTTCAAGGGCGCGTTCTACCGGCCCAACCAGCGCGAGGTGACGCCCGAGGGCGTGGCCTTCGTGATGCGCCAGTTCTTTGCCGGCCTGGATGGCGAAACCGTGCCGGCAGCCCCCACCGCCACTCCATCCCTGGCCAGCGAGGACCTTGTCTGTGAAGACGCCAGACTCGACTACTACGCCTAGTTTCCTGCTGCTGGGCGACTCCCATGTCGGTGTCGTCGGCCTGGCCGCCAGGGCGCGAGGACTGGCGTTCGGTGGTGGGCCGCTGGGTGCCGGGCGCGATTTCGGCGTCGACTTCTTCCGCCTGACGGCGGACGACGTGGCAATGCGCGACGCCGAGCTCGAGCATCTGTACCGCCAGGCCCTCGCCCAGCTCGACGCCCCCAATCTCGGACGGATTCCCGGGCCGCTGGTGTCCAGCATCGGCCTGAGCGTGCATTACCTGGCCACCACCCAGAACTGGCTGTGCTACCAGGGCGCGGACGGCGAGTTCGACCCTGGTTTTCTCGAAGGGCCGTTGTTCACCACGATCATCGACACCCTGTCGCGCCCTGCCCTGGCGTTCTACGAGCAGGCACTGGCCCTGGACCTGAAGGTATACGCCGTGCTGCCGCCGCAAAGGGTGCCGCCGATGTCCGACGCGCGGGTGTTCATGGCCGCCCAGGCCCGGCTGGTCGAGCGCCTGCGCGGCCTGGGCGTCGAGCTGGTCGATGTGCGGGAGGCCGCCAATGACGACCGGGGGCTGCAGCGGGTCGAGTTCTGTGAAGTCGATGATCCGCTGCATGGCAACCTGGCCTTTGGCGAGCTGGTGCTCGGGCAGTTGTTGCGGCAGATGGCCTAGGCCTGGGGCCGCCCCCCAAGAATCGTCACCCGCTCGCCATACCGCGAATGCGGAAAGTAGTCCCACACCGCATGGTGCTGGGTACAGCGGTTGTCCCAGAACACCAGGGTCCCCGGCGCCCAGCGTACCCGGCAACTGAGCACCGGCTCGCGGGCCACCAGGTCGAACAACATCCCCAGCAGCACCTGGCTCTCGCCGGCGGACAACTGCACGATGTGTGAGGTGAAACCCGAGTTGACGAACAGAGAAGGTCGTCCGGTTTCGGGGTGGCGCACCACCACCGGGTGTTCGGTCTTGGGCAGGCCTGGCGGCGGCGTGTAGCCCTTCCACGGGATCTCGCCGTCATGAATGGCCGTCAAGGTGCCGAGAAACCCCTGCATCGCCGGCGACAGCATCTCCAGCGCCAGGTGCATGTTGGCGAACAGGGTGTCGCCGCCCGTGCCGATGGCCGGCGTTTCCTTCACATACAGCATCGAGCCCATGGACGGCTCCGGGTCGGCGGTGCCGTCGGTGTGCCAGGTTTCGCCGGCAACGAAACGCGACTGGGCGTTGGCGCGGATCACCACCAGTTCCGGGTCGTCGCCGTCGATGTCCTCCAGCGGCAAGGCGCGCAGCTGGCCAAACAGCCGACCGAAGGCCTTGTGCTGCTCGACGCTCAGCTGCTGGTCGCGGAATACCAGCACGTGGTTTTCCAGGAACGCCCGGCGGATCTCCACCAATTGCTCCGGCGGCAAACTGCGCGACAGGTCGACCCCGCCGATCTCGGCGCCGATGACCGGTGTCAGCCGTTCCACGCTAATGCTGCGGTACGGCATGCGTTGAGCGCCGGCAATCCGCTCGATGGCGTTCAATCCCTGTTGATCCATGCTTCCCTCCCTGATGTGTGTTGATTGAATTGGCTCGCCAGGCGCTGGAGCCCTGCCGCCATTTGCGTGGTCAGCGCCATGCGTTGCTCGATCGAGGTCGCGCAGGCCCAACTGCAGACCCGCGCCAAGGCGCCGACGACACTGGCGCACGCCTGTTCGTCAGCGTGGGCATAGGCGCGGGCGGCGACCTCACTGCTGGCTGCCGCGTTGGCCGTGGCGAATGCCTGGGCGTTGGCCTCGGTACTCAACTGCGCATAGTGCCGGGCGAAGGCCTCGGCGTCGCCGAACTGCCCGGCGATCATGGCCTGGTTGGACGGCGCCCGGCCGTAGGCCAGGGCGCTGTCATAGGCCTGGGCATGGGCGCTCTCGAAGTCGTAGGCCCGGCGAAACGTCGGCAACAGCACCGGCCTGAGCGCAGCGCGCCATTCACCGGTGCGCCCACACAGGCCCAGGCTGGCACGTTGGTGCAGGCGTTGCAGCGTGACCACGGCCGGAGCGTGTTCGGCGAGCGCCTCGGTGAGCAGCGGCAGCACCACCTCGGCCTGCCACAGGTGCAGCAGGCGCCAGTACGCCTCACGGTCCAGCGGCTGCGCCAAGGGCCCGCCCCCCAAAACCCGCAGCAGCGGGCTCAGCCACGCCGGTGGCGTGGCGTGTTCAGGCACCATGGACACGCTCCTCCTGCCTGAGCAGGTCGGCATTGATCGCCTCGGCAATCTGCCGGGCCCAGGGGCCGGTGACGATGCCATAGTGGTCGGTATCCAGCGCCGCCCAGCTGTCCAGGTCCGGCAGCAAGGCCTGCCAGGCCTGGCGCAGGTCCTGGGTCTGCCAGCCACTGCCGATGCCATAGGGATTGGGGTGCGTGGCGATGAACAGGCGCCCGGTCGGGCCCGCCAGCGTTGCCGGTACATGCCCCAGCATGCTTGCCAGGTTGTTGCGACAGCAGGTCACCAGACGCTCCAGGTAGCGCGCCCTGTCCGACTCACCGTTGCGCAGGGCGAATTCCCGTTCGAACACCTGCTGGATCTGCCCCTCGTCGATCTGCCGCAACTCTGTCCCGGCGTCCGGCGCGGGTGGATCGACCAGGTACAGCGTCGGTGGCTTGTGCCCGGCCTCATGGGCCAAGGCGCACAGAGCGTGGGCCACCCAGGCGCCGAAGGACCAGCCGAGCAGCCCCCAGCTTGCGCCATCGGGCAGGTCGGCCTGTATCGCCTCCAGGTACAGCTGCGCCCGCGCTGCCAGTGAAAGGTTGGCCAGTTCTGGCTGGCGCAGCACCGGGTCGGCGATCACCCGCACGCCGAGGTTCGGGTGCAGCGTAGCGGCCAGCTCGCGGTAGGCCTGGACATCGCCACCGACCGGGTGGATCAGGTAAAGGCAGTGGCGGCCATCGCCCTGCTGCCACGGATCGATGCGCAGCGCCTCGCGCCACGGGTCGCTGCCGCACTCGGCCTGGCCTGGGTCGGCGTCAACCAGGGCCAGCACCTCGCGCAGGCTGGCATGGGGGCTGAACTGCGACAGCTGCACGACCACGCCGGTGGCGCGCTGCAGTTCGTCGATCAAGTCCAGCAGGGTCAGGGAATCGGCGCCGAGGTCATACAACGAGTCATCGTCCTCCAGCGAGTCCACCCCCAGCCACTGGCACAGGCAGTCGCGCAGGCGTGTCGGCAGATCGTCCTGGCGCGGCCGCTCGTCGACCGGTGCGGCCACGGCACCATGACGGCGCGGATAGAAACGCCGGGCGCTGTGCAGTGCCGTGGTCGAGACCAGCACCTGGGGCAATTGCGCCGCCATGGCGCGCTCGAACACCTCGCAGCCCTCCTGCGCCGACAGGCCGACCTTCAGGTGCTGCTGGTGCGCCGCATCGTTGCCGTTGCCACGCGTGGCCATCCCGGTATCTCGCCAGATATCCCAGTTGATGCCCAGGCGCAGACAGCCTTCGTCGCCCGCTGCGCGGTAATGGCTGAAGCCGTCGAGCACGGCGTTGGCGGCGGCGTAGTCGAGGTGACCGGCACCGCCGAACAGCGCCGACATGGACGAGCAGTACAGCACGAAATCCGGGGCCATCCGTGCGATCAGCGCCTCCACGGCAAGCAAGCCGTGGGTCTTGGCGGCCATGGCGATCGCCATCTGCCGGGCATCGCGCTGGCGAATCAGGCTGCCGGCGCCGATGCCGGCGGCATGGATCACCCCGTCGAAACGCCCGTAGCGTCGGGCCAGCGCCTCGAGGACCTGGGGCCAGCGCTGCAGGTCGGCAAGATCGGCCTGCACCCAATCGACCCGCTCGTGGTCCAGGTCCGCTACCGGCGAACGCGACAGCAGCACCACGCGCCGGTCCGCTGCGCGCAGCAGGTGCTGGCACAGGGTGCGGCCGATGCCGCCAGCCCCCAGGATCAGGTATGTGCCGCGCTCGGCCAGGCCTGGCGCCGCGGGCGACGGCAGCGGGCTTGGCACCAGGCGCGGCTGCCACAGGTAGCCTTCGCGCAGCGCCATGCGCCGGGGCAATGCCTCGGGTTCGGCCAGCAACGTGGCCAGGGTGTTGGCATGCTCGCCCAGCGATGGGCTCGGGCAATCCAGCCAGTGGCAGCGCAGCGGGTATTCCTGGGGTGCCACTTCGGTCACCCCGGCCAGGGCCGAAAGCTCCGGACGCGCCACCGCTCCCTGCACCGGGCACGCTTGCCAGGACAGCAGCCACAGGCGCAGGTCGGCGTCTCGCGGTGCCTGGCCCCAGGCCTGCAACAGGCTGCTGGGCGTGTCGAGGCAGGCCCACTGGGCCGCTGCCAGGCTTTGTTCGTCGACTGCGCCGGTCACCGACAAGGGCAAGGCGTGCAGCCAATCCAGTTCACCCGGCAGCGCCTCGAGCAACCGTCCCAGCGCCTGGGTGTCGAGCACATCGAGCTCGAAGCGATCCGTGGCGAGCTGGCGGTAGCCCTGGCCTGCCTGCACTTGCACGACCCGCCGGTAGGCACGACCCAGGGTTGCGAGCACGGCGTCGTCGACGGCCTCGTGGACGCACGCCACCAGCGTCTGCCGGACACCCTGCGCCATGGATTTACGCAGGCGTCGCACCCGCTGCCATTGCCGTTGATGGAACCAGTCGGCCAGTGGCTGGCGCAGCGCTGCAGTTTGACCTTGGAAACGGAAGGCCTGCAGATCGAATGACGCAGGCGGCAGGTTCCAGGGCGGCGGCGCCGAACGGCCCGGCCATTCGATATGCGCGCCCTCGTACCACGCCGTCAGCAGGTCATCAGGTGCGTATTCGCAGGCCTTCAGCCGCACCTGCGTTGGCGTGACCTCGCGGATGGCCGACAACGGCAAGGCGTCGCCCGCCCGGTACGGCGCCGCAAAGCGCCAACGCCCCTGCCGGCGACCGGCCTGCAGGTGACGCAACACCGCGTGTGCCTGCCCGGGGTTGGCGCGCAGCCAGGCATCGGTGGCGGCGATGTCGCGCTCCAGTGCCTCACGGCTATGGGCGGACAGCAGCAACAACGGTGTTGCCTCTTCAGGGACCTGTGGCTCCTCCTGCACGGCACCGACGATCACATGGGCGTTGGTGCCGCCGATGCCGAAGCTGCTGACCCCGGCCATGCGCCGCCGCCCCGTCGGCCAGGGACGTGCCGTGGTCGGGATATGGAACGGCGAGCGCGCCAGGTCGATCTGCGGATTGATCCGGGAAAAGCCCAGGTTCGGCGGGATCACCCCGTGGTACACCGCCAGCGTGGCGCGGATCAGCCCGACCACGCCGGCCGCCGCGCCCAGGTGGCCGATCTGGCTTTTCACCGAGGCCAAAGCGCAACTGCCCGCCGGCGCCTCGCCGAACGCCTGGGTCAACGCGGCGACCTCGACCGGATCGCCGAGCAAGGTGCCGGTGCCGTGGGCCTCGACATAGCCGATGTCGGCACCTGCGACCCCGGCCCTTTCCAGGGCCTGGGCAATCACCGCGCCCTGCCCGGCCACCGACGGCGCGGTGTAGCTCATCTTGCCGCGACCATCGTTGTTCAGCGCCGAGCCCTCCACCAGCGCGTAGATGCGGTCGCCGTCGGCACGGGCGCGGGCCAGGGGCTTGAGCACCACCACCCCGTAGCCACTGGCGCCGAGGGTACCGCTGGCATCCTCGCTGAACGGCCGGCACAGCCCGTCGCGGGAGAAGATGTGCTGCGAACGGTGGCGGTAGCCGTCGCTGAGGGTCGGGTCGATCAGCACGCCGGCCGCCAGCATCACGTCGCTGTCGCCCTGGCGCAGCAGGTTGCAGGCCAGGTGCACGCCAATCAGCGAACTGCCGCAGGCGGCCTGCACGCTCAGCGCCGGCCCGGTGAGGTCCAGGTGGTAGGCGGCCTTGGTGGCGAGGAAGTCCTTGTCGTGGTGCAGGGCCAGCTGGAAGCCGTCCGGCAGGTCGCCTTCAGCGTTTTCGCGCAGCAGCTGCTGGAAGTAGGTGGTCTCGCCGCAACTGGCCACCAGGCCGATGCGCGGGCCGCCCGCTGCCGGCACGATGGCGGCATGCTGCAGGGCCTGCACGCAGGCCATCAGCAGGTGCCGTTGCTGCGGATCCATCAGCCTCGCTTCCTGGCGGCTGATGCCGAAGTACTCGGGGTCGAAGTCGAGCATGCCCTGCAGTTGGCTGCGTGCGCCGACCAGGCCTTCGCCGGCCTGGAAGTGCTCGATGCCCAGCGCGTTGCCCTGGACCATCGTCCAGAACTCGCCCAGGTTGCGGGCACCGGCCACGCTGACCGCCATGCCGATGATCGCCATCGGCTGTTCGCCAGCGGTGACCGTGCGCTCCAGGCGTTGCGGCGCGGCCTCGGCACGGGCCAGGTGCGCAGCCAGGCGACGGATCGTCACGTGCTCGAACAGCTCGGCCATGCTGGGCGCGCCGGGCAAGTCCTGGGCGTAGCGCGCCTGCAGGCGCATAAGGCCCAGGCTGGTGGCGCCGGCCTCGAAGAAGGTCTGCGCCGGCTCGATGTCGTGGCCGATCACCTCGCGGAACAGCGCGGCCAGCTGGCTTTCCAGCGGGGTCAAGGTGGCCGCCTGCACGCGCCGCCGCTCCAGGGCCTCGCCCTGCCCGACCAGCGCCTTGCGGTCGACCTTGCCGCTGGGCGTGCGCGGCCAGCTATCGAGGCGTCGGTACTGGTCGATGCGCACATGGGCCGGCAGGTGCCGCGCCACCTGGCGATCGAGGTCCTGCGCCGAGGGCGGCATGCCGGTCAGTTGCAGATAGGCGGTGAGGCGCGCTGGCTCGCCCTGCACCGTCACCACCGCATTGGCCACCCCGGCCACCGCCATCAGTGCCGCCTCGACCTGCCCCAGTTCCAGGCGATGGCCACTGAGCTTGACCTGCTGGTCGTCGCGACCCACGTAGTGCAGGCAACCCTGGGCATCGACCCAGGCCAGGTCGCCGGTGCGGTAATACAGGCAGCGATTGCCGTCAGCCTGGGGCAGTTCGACGAAACGCTCGGCGTTGAGCGCCGCATCCGCCAGGTAGCAGCGGGCGACCATCGCCCCCGCCACCAGCAGGTAGCCCTGGTTGCGAGGAGGCACTGGACGGTCCCGGCCGTCGACCAGCAGCAGCCGGGCATTGTCGACCGCCTGCCCGATGGGCGCGCGCAGCGGCCAGTCGCTCACCTGCGCCGGCAGGCGGTAGGCGCTGACCACATGGGTTTCGGTGGGGCCATAGTGATTGAACAGGCGGGCCTTGGGCATGCCGCCAAACCAGCTGCGCAACGCTTCGCTGCACAGCAACTGCTCACCGGCCGTCACCACCTCGCGCAGGGTCGCAGGATAAATGCCCTGGGCGACGGCGGCTTGCGCCAGATACTGCAAGGCCACGCAGGGCAGGAACAGCCGCTCGATACGCGCCTGCTGCAGGTACGCCAGTAGCGCCTGGGCGTCCTGGCGCCAGTGGGGCTCGATCAGATGGTAGCAACCGCCGCCGCACAGGGTGCCGAACAGCTCCTGGAACGCCACGTCGAACGACAGCATGGAGAACTGCATGGTCACCGAACGGGCCGGCAACTGGCCGGCGTGGCGCTGCCAGTGCAACAGGTTGCACAGGGTACGGTCGGCCACCTGCACCCCCTTCGGCGTACCGGTCGAGCCCGAGGTGAACAAGGTGTACAGCGGCCGCTCGCCGTTGTGGCGCAGGCGTTCCAGGGACCGTGCCGGCGCCTCGAGGTCCACCCGGTGACGGCTGAGGCGCTCGACGTCCAGCGCCGCCAGGGCCGTTTCGGTGGCGCTGCTGAACAGCACGCAGTCCGGACGCGCCTGGGCCAGCACCTGGCGCTGCACCGCAACGGGGTAGTTCGGGTCCAGCGGCACGGCGGTGATATTGAGCTTGGCCAGGGCCAGCAAGGCCACCACATGCTCCACCGACGGCGCCAGGAACAGCACCATGGTCGCCGACTCGTCGAGTACGTGCTGGCTGGACAAAGTCGCCGCCAGGGTGTCGGCCAGCGCATTCAGTTGCGCGTAGCTCAACTGCCGCTGCCCGGCGACCAGCGCGGTGGCCTCGGGAGTCTGCTGCGCCTGATGCTCGAACCAGTCGGCCAGCGTGGCGAACGGCAGCGTGGCGGCCAGGCCTTCGCTGGCCGGCGGCAGGCTTTGCCGATAAGGCATTACCAGGCTGTCGAGGGTCGCCCGAGGGTCGTCGAGCAGCAAATCCAACCCCCGCTGCAGCAGTTGGTCCAGCGCGGCCACCTCATGAGCGTCGAAATGGCTGCACTGGTATTCCCACCAGCACTCCAGCGGCCCCTCGCCGCCCACCACCAGCAAGGTCAGCGGACACTTGGCCTGGGGTGTCGGGTACGGCTCCAGGCTGGCCCGCAAGGGTGCGGCGGCGAGCTTGGCGTAGTCGGTGTTCTCCAGTACGAACAGGTAGTCGAACAGGGCCTGGTCGGAGGACAGCCGCAGGTCCTCGACCAGATCAGCCAGGGCCACGTCCTGCAAGGCCAGCACGTCACGCACGGTGGCGGTCTGTCGGCGCAGCTGCTCGCCCAGCGCTGGCGTGCCCTGCAGATCGGTCGGGATCAGCACCGTGTTGGCGAACATGCCCACGCTGGCCTCGAACTCGGCCAGCGGGCGGTTGGCCACCGGGCTGGCGATCCGTGGGCGCTCGCAGCCGACCAGGGCGTGCAGGCTCCAGGCAAAGACGCTGAACAGCACGTCGAAGCGGGTCAGGCGCTGCTCGGTGCAAAAGCGTTCGAGCGCGGCGCTGCGCCGTTCACCCAGGGGCTGGCGATACAGCCGCCCTCCTGTTTCCCCGGGATACCTGGGTGGCCGCGGCGGGGTCGCCTCACCGTGATGGGCGTGCAGGGTTGCCAAGGCGCGGCGCTGCTCCCGGTAGTGTGGGCTGACGCTCCACTGCCGCTGCCACAAGGCGAAGTCCAGGGTGTCCAGTGCCGGCGTGGCTGCTGTGCTGTCCTGCCCTTGCAGGACGTCCTGGTACAGGCTGGCCAGGTCGTCGAACAGCAGGTTCATTGACCAGCCGTCGGTGACGATATGGTGCAGGTTCAGCAGCAGGCGGCAGCTGCCGTCAGCGTGGGGCGCCACCCAGGCGCGCAGCAGCGTGGGGCTTGCCAGCTCGAACGGGGTGTCGAACACCAGGCTGGCGAAGGCTGGCCAGGTGCTGTCGTCCAGCGCGCCCGCTGCCAGCACCCGGCACACCGCCGCCTGCTCGCCGACGACCTGCTCCGGACCGTCGGCGCCCGCCACGAAAGCCGTGCGCAACGCGGGGTGCCTGGCCACCAGTCGCCTTACCGCCTCGGCCAGGGCCTGCGGATCGGCGCCTGCGGCCAGGTGCAGGACCATGGGCACGTTGTACGCGGTCGAGTCGGGCACGCGCTGCTGCTCCAGCCATAGCCGGCGCTGCTCGGCGCTGGCCGGACCGCGACGGGCGCCTTGCGCGGCCGGTGCGGGGGGATAGGCCGGCGCCATGCCCTGCCCGCTTTGCAGACGCTCGGCCAAGGCCGCGAACGGCTCGCCGAGCAACGTCGCCATGCTGATTTCCTGCTGCCAGCGGTCACGGATCGCCGACCTCAGGCGCATGGCCCTGAGCGAATCACCGCCACTGCCGAGCCAGTCGTCCTGGCCCCCCAGGGCGGGTTGCCCAAGCAGCGTGCGCGCCTGCTGCAACAGCCAGTCCAGGGCCTGCGAGTGCTCGCCGGCCTCGACAGGCGGTCGCCAGGGCGTGTCGGCCTGGGCAAGCAGGCGCTCCTGGTCGATCTTGCCGTTGGCCGTCAGCGGCAGGCCTGGCACCCGGAACAACTGGTGCGGGCGCATCCAGGGCGCCAGTTGGGCACGCAGGTAGGCGTCGAACGCGCGATAGTCCAGTTCCCCGCACGGCACCAGGAAGGCCAGCAGTTGATGGTCCTCGGCAGCCTGCCGGCGGCTGCAGACATAGGCCTGGGCGACCTGGGGGTGTTCGAGCAGGCGCTGCTCCACCTCGCCCGGCTCGATGCGAAAACCGCGAACCTTGATCTGCCGGTCGACCCGCCCCAGGCACTCGACCTGCCCCTGGGCATTGACCCGCACCAGGTCGCCGGTGCGGTAGTGCACCTGCCGCCCGCCATCCAGCGCCGGCAGGCGCACGAAAGCGCGTGCGGTCTCTTCGGGGCGGTTGCGGTAGCCACGGGCCACACCGCTGCCGCTGAGGTACAGCTCGCCGACTTCTCCCGGCGCCACCGGCTGCTGGCGTGGGTCGAGCACCTGCATGCCGGTGTCCGCCAGCGGCAGGCCGATGGGCACGCTGTCGCCGCTGAAGTCACGTGGGATGGGGTGGCACAGGGCGAAGGTGGTGCACTCGGTGGGGCCGTAGACGTTGAACAGACGGCAGGCGCTGTCCGGGTTGGCATGGTACCAGGCACGCACCGCCACCGGACTGACCTGCTCGCCACCGGTCAGCACCTGGCGCAAGCTGGCAAAGCACGCCGGGTACTGCGCGTTCAGGGTGTTGAACAGCGACACCGTGATGAACAGGGTGTCGACCTGCTGTACCTGTAGCAGCCGGGCCAGCCGGCGGGCGTCGAACACCTCCTCGTCGGCGACCATCACCACGCAGCCACCATTGAGCAACGGCGCCCACAGCTCGAAGCTGCAGGCATCGAACGCCGGGTTGGACAGGCAGGCGAAGCGCTGGCCCGGATGGATGTCGATATAGCTGCCGGCCTGCGCCAGGCGCAGCAGCCCGCGCTCGCCAACCTCCACGCCCTTGGGCACCCCGGTGGTGCCGGAGGTGTAGAACAGGCACATGACCTCGGCAAAGGTTTCCGGCAACGGCTGGGCCGGTTGGTCCGGGTGGTCCAGCAACGCCTCGACACTGGCCTCCCATGGCCCCGGCAGCCCCTGGGGCGCATCGGCGAGGCTGAGCACGCCCACGCAGGCGGCATCGGCCAGCATCAGCCCGCGGCGCTCGGCCGGGCTGGCCCGGTCCAGCGGCATCACCACGGCCCCGGCCTTGAGCGCGCCAAGCAGTGTCGCCAGCCATTGCCAGCCGCGCGGCAGGTACAGCGCCAGGGCCTGGCCCGGCGATACGCCCCGCGCCTGCAGCCCCCGGGCGATGCGCTCACTGGCGCTGGCCAGCTCGGCGTAAGTCATGTGCAACTGTCGGTCGATCACCGCCAGGGCCTGCGGATCTCGTTGAACCTGGGCGGCAAAACGCGCAAGCACGGTGTCCTGGAGCACGCTCATCATTTCCCCTCCTGGGCATCGAAACGTTGCAGTTCGCGCTGGATCGTCCGTGAGACCCGATGAATCTCGGCGCTTTCGAGCATGTCCCAATGACCGCCCTGCACCAGGGTGGCCAGGTAGCCGTCGGCAGCGCGACGCCGCCAGAACCCGCGCAAGGCGCGCAGCTGGCCACGCGGCAGGTCTTCGCGGGCCTGCACCAGCACCACCCGCCCGGCCTGCGGCGGACAGGTGTAGGCGGCCATGGCCAGGCGATTGTGGTTGTACAGGTGGAAGTAGCGCTCGACCTGGGCGTCCTCGATACCGGGGTACATGCCGTTGAAGCGCACCAGCTTGTCGCGGAACTCAGCCATGTCGACGGTGCCGATCTGCCCGCGAAAGGCCGGATCGTCCGAGCCCTGGGTATCGAGCAGCACCACGCTGACCGACGCCCGCCCGGCCTCGCGCAGGCGCCGGGCCATCTCGTAGGCCACCAGGCCGCCGAACGACAGCCCGGTGAGCACCAGCGGCCGCTCCAGCAAGGGCTCGATCTGACGCAGGTAGGCCTCGGCCATCGCCTCGACCGTGGGCTCGGTGGCCTCCCCGGGGTTGAGCCCCGGCGACTGCACGCCGTACACGCCAACCGCCTCGGGCAGCACCTTGGCCAGGGACAGGTAGCAGAACGCGGTGCCGCCGGCCGGGTGGATGCACACCACGTTGCGCTGCCCGTCACCGCTGCGGAAGGTGATCAGGTTGCCATTGTCCACCTGGATACTGGACCCGGCCCGCAGCCAACCACCCTGAGCTTCGATGGTCGGATGGCCGAGCACCACCCGGGCCGGTACCTCCACATTGAATACCTGGCCGATCTGGTAGGCCATCTTGATCGCCGCGATGGAGGTGCCACCGACGGCGAAGAAGTTGTCGCGGATGCCGATCTGCGGCGCCAGCAGCAGGCTTTTCCAGATCTGGTAGAGGGCCAGCTCGATAGGGTCGCGGGGACTGCTCAGGTTGACCTGGCGCGCCGCCAGGTCAAGGTCCGCGCGCTCGGCCAGGGCCTGACGGTCGACCTTGCCGTTGGCGGTTAGCGGCATGCCGTCGAGCCACAGGTACGCACTGGGCAGCACGGCACTGGGCAAGGTTTCGGCCAGGTGCGCGCGCACGGCCTGCTCGTCCGGCGTGGCAGTCGTCACGCAGCAGGCTACCAGGCGCTGGTGCTGGGCCTGCTCGCCGAGCATCAGCACCACACAGGAGGCGATGCCTGGGAAGGCCTGCAGTCGCGCCTCGATTTCCCCCAGTTCCAGACGCACGCCACGCAGCTTGACCTGGAAGTCGTCGCGCCCGAGGAACTCCAGTTGCCCGTCGGCGCGGTAGCGCGCCAGGTCGCCGCTGCGGTACAGGCGTTCGCCCGCCACGAACGGGTTGTCGATGAAGCGTTCGGCGGTCAGCGCCGGCAGCCCCAGGTAGCCACGAGCCACGCCCACGCCGCCGATATGCAGGTGACCGGTGACACCGGGCGGCACCGGCGCATCGAAGGCGTCGAGCACATGGAAGCGGTTGTTGGCGATGGGCCGGCCGATCGGCAGGCGCAGCGCCGGGATTTCATCGCCCGGCGCCAGGGTCCAGATGCTGTTGATCACCGTAGTCTCGGTGGGGCCATAGACATTGTGCAGCCGCGCCTGCGGCAGTCGAGCGCGGAACTGCCGCGCCAGGGCCGGCGTCAGCTCGCCGCCGCCGCAGAACACGTCGGTGAGGCTGTGGCACTGGCTGGCCTCCTCCACCTCCAGGAACAGCTGCAGCATCGCCGGCACGAAGACCAACGCCGTGACCTGTTGCTCGCGTACCAGTCGCGCCAGGTAACCCGGCTCGAAATGCCCGCCGGGCCGGGCGATCACCAGCCGCCCACCAGTGGCCAGCGGCCAGAAGGTCTCCCAAGCCGAGGCGTCGAAGCCGAACGGGATCTTGTGCAGCATCGTCCCGGCCTCACCGCAGACGCCCAGGCACCAGACCAGCAGGTTGGCCAGCCCACGGTGCGCGACCATCACGCCCTTGGGCAGGCCGGTAGTACCTGAGGTGTAGATCACATAGGCCAGGTGCTCGGGCGTCACGCCCACCTCGTGGGGCGCCAGGTTGTCGCCGGGCAGTTCAGCCCAGCCGGGCGCGTCGGCCTGCAGGTCGATCAGCGGCGCCTCCCAGCCACAGGCCTGCATGGCCTGGTGCAGGGTCGCCCGGGCCGAACCCAGGGTCAGCAGCGCCACGGGGGTGCTGTCGCCAAGCATGTGGCCCAGGCGCCCGACCGGATAGTCCGGATCCAGCGGCACATAGGCGCCACCGGCCTTGAGCACCGCCAGCAGCGCCACCGGCAGTTCCAGCGAGCGCTCCATGCACACGGCCACACGCACATCCGGGCCAACGCCCAGGGTGCGCAGGTAACGGGCCAGGCGGTTGGCTTGGGCATTGAGCTCGGCATAGCTTAGGGTCTGCCCCTCGAACACCACCGCGCAGGCTTGCGGATACCGCGCCGCCTGTGTCTCGACCAGGCGATGCACGCAGTCGATCGGTGCCTGCAGGGCGGGCGACTGGTTCCAGGCATGCAGCACCCTTTCGCGTTCGCCGGCATCCATCAACGACAGCGCGTGCAGCGGCTGCTTGGGTTCGGCGGCCCCCTGGGCGAGCAACTGGCGGTAGTGGCGGCTGAGACGCTCGATGGTGGTACGGTCGAACAGGTCGGTGTTGTACTCGACCAGCAGATGCAACGCGCCGTCGCGCACCACCCACTCGAAGGCCAGGTCGAACTTGGCCGTGGCGCTGCCGGTGCCATGTGGTGACAAGGCGAGGCCGGGCATGGCCAGTGTGGAGCCGGGGGTGTTCTGCAACACCATCATCACCTGGAACAGCGGCGAATGACCCGGGTCACGGGGCGGGTTGAGCGCCTCGACCACCCGGTCGAACGGCGCATCGTGGTGCCCATGGACCTCCAGCATGTTCGCCCGCACCTCGCGCAGCAGCTCGGCGAAGGTCTGTTGCGGATCGAGCCGCTGGCGGATCACCAGGGTGTTGACGAAGTGTCCGATCAGCGGTTCCAGTTCCACCCTGCCCCGGTTGGCGAACGGCGTGCCCACGCACAGGTCGTGCTGGCCGCTGTAGCGCCACAGCAGCACGTCCAGGGCGGCGAGCAACACATTGAACAGCGTACCCTGGGTATGCCGGGCCAGCGCCTCAAGTTCGGCCAGGGTGTCGCCGTCCACCGTCGAACTGAAAGTGGCACCGACAAAACGTTGTACCCGCGGACGCGGACGATCGCTGGGCAGATCCAGCAGCGTCGGCGCGTCGGCCAGGGCACGGCGCCAGTAGTCGAGCTGGCCCTGCAGTGCCTCGCCATCCAGGCGTCGTCGCTGCCAGCAGGCATAGTCGGCGTACTGCACAGACAGCGGTACCAGGCTCGGCGGCTGGCCGCGCAGGAAGTCACTGTACAGGGTGGCGACCTCCTGCTGGATCACGCCCATCGACCAGCCGTCAGCGACGATATGGTGCACGCTGTACAGCCACACATGATCCTCGTCGGCCAGCCGCACCAGCCGTGCCCGCAGCAGCGGGCCGCTTGCCAGGTCGAAGGGGGCGCGGGCCTCGGCCTCGACCGCCTCAGTCAGGCAGGCCTGGCGCTCGGGCTCGGGCAAGTGGCGCAGGTCGAGCACGGCCAGGCTCAGCGGCCTGCTGGCGTGCACCACCTGCTGCGGTTCGCCATCGACGCTGACGAAGGTGGTACGCAGCATGGCGTGGCGCTCGATCAGCGCGTTCAAGGCCCGTTCCAGCGCGGCCACGTCCAGTCGTCCCTTGAGTCGCACCGCCGAGGGCACGTTATAGAACGGGTTGCCCGGTTCCAGTCGGTCGAGGAACCACAGTTGTCGTTGCGAGAACGACAACGGGAAACGGGCCTGACCGTCCGGCCGACGCGGGATCGGCGCGTTGTCGTCAGGCCGGGCCAGCAAGGCGATCAGCGTTTGCTTGTGGGTCTTCAGCGCCTGCATCAGGGCCTCGTCGAGAAACCCCTTGGGCGCCTTGCAGCGCAGCTTGTCGCCGTCCACCTCGAGGGCCACGCCATGGCGGTCGAAAAACGCCAGCAGTTGATGGGCGTTCATACTTCGAATTCCTCCATGTCGTTGTCGTCCTGCGCCGTGATGGCGAGTGCTTCCGGTGCTGTGCGTTGGGGCGTGTGAGGCGCACGTACGCCGCCTAGCATCGAGTAGATCAGTGAATGGCTGCTGCCCAGGTCGAACAGCGTTGCCAGCTGCCGCGTCTCCACCGAGCCGACGCCGCACAGGCCAAGCCCCAGGTCAGCGGCGGCCATGGTCAGCAATTGCGCCATGGCGCCGGTCTCGATCAGGCAGAAGTCATGGCTGCCCTCGCCGTACAGCGGACGGATCGCCGCCAGGTCGGCGACGAAGAACAGCGCGAACGCCGCGCCCTCGTAGACCGGGCGGTTGACGAAGTAGTCGTAGATGTCCGGGTCGAGCTCGCCGGCGCCCATGGCCACCAGGCGGTGCCCGAGCGGATCGTGGTAGTAGGCACCGCCCGGTACGCCCAGCACCCGACCGGGCTTGATGTAGAGGTAGGTCTGGATCGGGTACGCGCCGCCTGCCGACGGGAACAGGTACTTCGCCTCGCCGTCCAGCTGCCCCTGGGCCAGCACCGCCAGCAGTTCGGCGAACGCCTGCTCGGCAATGGGCTGTTCCAGGTACTGACGCACCGAGCGATAGTCGCGGTAGCGCCGGGCGAAAGCAGGATCGGCCGGCAGCGCCAGGGCCACCTGCGGCGTGTCGCTGGCAAAGCGCCGCCGTGCGCGCTGCTCGGCCTTGAACGCCGCCCGCTGCTGCGGATCGTCCAGCACTGCTTCGACACTGGTACTCGGTGACGCGCCCTGCTCCTGGCGCTGGCGGTACAGCGCGAGCAGGTTGAGCAGGGTCGGCTGCGCCAGCAGGTTCGCCACATGGGGGCGGAAGCGCAGCTCGCTCGACAGCGCGTTGCTGATGCGCACGATGTCGATGGAGGTGGCGCCCAGGCTCAACAGGTTGGCGTCAGCGGCAATATCCGCCCTGCCCAGCACCTGCTCGACGATGGCCACCAGGCGCTGCTCCTGCGGCCCTTCGAGTTCCAGCGCCAGGCCACCGGCCTGGACCTGCTCGGGCTCGGGCAGGCGGCCCTTGTCGACCTTGCCATTGGCCGACAGTGGCCAGGCCTCCACGAAAGTGAAGGACGCCGGCACCATGTACGCCGGCAGCTTGTCGGCCAGGTAACTGGCGAAATCGCCGGCCTGCAGCGCCGGGTCGGCCTTGAGCACATAGCCGGCCAGACGCTTGTGCGCCTGGGCCTCGCCGAGGATGCGCACCACCGCGCTGTGCACGCCGGGGTGACGGTTGAGCACCGCCTCGATCTCGCCCAGCTCGATCCGATAACCCTGGACCTTGACCTGGTTGTCATCGCGACCGAGAAACTCGATGTTGCCATCCGGCAGCAGGCGCCCCAGGTCTCCGGTGCGGTACAGGCGCTCGCCGGTCAGCGGATGGTCGAAGAAGCTTTTGGCGCTCAGCGCCTCGTCGCGCCAGTAGCCCTTGGCCAGGCCGATGCCACCGATGTAGAGGTGACCGGTGACCCAGGTCGGGCGTACTTGCAGCGCCTCGTCCAGCACATGGAAACGCTGGTGATCCAGCGCCTGGCCATAGGGAATGCTGCGCCAGTCCGGATCGACCTGGTCGATCGGGTAGCCGATCGACCAGATCGATGCTTCGGTAGCCCCACCCAGGCTCATCATTTGCAAGCCCGGACGCAACACCCGGGCGCGCTCGGGCAGTGCCAGCGGGATCCAGTCGCCGGAGAGCATGGCCAGGCGCAGGCTCGCAGGCAGCACCCTGCCCTCGCCCTCCAGGTATTCCACCAGCATGCCCAGCAGCGCCGGCACCGAGTTCCACAGGCTGACCCGGTGCCGTTCGATCAATGCGGTCCAGTGCGCAGGATCCAGGCTCAGCTGCGGTTCGAGCATAACCACCGCCGCGCCCGCCGCCAGGGTGCCGAAGAAGTCGTACACCGACAGGTCGAAGCTCAACGACGAGATGGCCAGCACCCGGTCCTGCGGGCCCACGGCGAAGCGGCGGTTGATGTCGAGCAAGGTGTTCACCGCGCCCTGGTGGTCGATCACCACGCCCTTGGGCGTGCCGGTGGAGCCGGAGGTGTAGATCACGTAGGCCAGGTCGCCGGGCCGCACCTGCGCGTCGCGCAGTGGTTCGACCGGACTGTCCGGCTGGTCGATGACCGGCAGCACGGTGACCTGCGTTGGCCACGCCACCCGCTCCAGCAGGCACGGCTGAGTCAGCGCCAGGCTGGCCTCGGCGCGTTCGAGGATATGGCGCAGGCGCGCGCCGGGCAGGTTCGGGTCGATGGGCAGGTAGGCGCCACCGGCATAGAGGATCGCCAGCGTCGCCACCACCTGCTCCCAGCCGCGCTCCATCACCACGGCGACCAGCCGGTTGGGCTGCACGCCACGGGATTGCAACTGCGCGGCCAGCTGACGGGCCTCCTGGCGCAATTGGCCGTAGCTGAGCTCACGGGCACCCAGCACCGCGATGGCCTGTGGCGTGGCCAGGGCCTGGCGCTCGAACAGCGCCTGCAGCAACGGCAGATCCCGTGGCGCTGGTGGCGCCTGCGGCAGGCGCGCCTGGGGCAGCAACTGCGGCGTGCTGGCGGCCCAGGCATCAGGGGCGAGCAAACGGTCGAGCAGCGCATTGTAGGCGACGAACATCTGCCCGATCATGCCCTCGGGGAACAGCGCATCGATACTGTCCCAGTTGAACAGCAGACGGCCTTCGAGTTCGAGCAGGGTGTGGTCGAGCCATACGTGCGGGGTCTGGGTGATGCTGTGTTCCAGCGTCGCGCCCAAGGCGTCGCCCAGGTTGAACTCGGCCAGCTCCGGCGCCGCTTCCGACAGGGTGCTGTTGAACACGATCGGCATCGCCGTCTGTTGTACGCCGCGGGCCTGGGACAGCTCGCGCAGCACGCGCACGCCACTGACCACCGAGTGGTCGATGTCCTGCCACAGGCGCGCCTGCACGGCGCGGGCCTTGTCGGTGAAACTGGCGTTGCCGTCGATGGCCACTTCCAGCAGCACCAGGGAGGTGAAGTCGCCGATGATCGCATCCACCTGCGGGTGCAGCGGCAGCCGGTTGAACAGCGGCAGGCTGAGGGTGAAGCGCGGCTGGCGGCTCCACAGCGCCAGCACTTCGCTGAACGCGGTCAGCAGCATCACCGACGGGGTGACGCCGAACTGCCGGGCCATGGCCTTGAGCCGGCTCCACTGCTCTGCCGGCATGTCGCGGTCGCGGCGGGTGAAGTGCGGGTTGGCGATGCTTTCCGGCTGGCATACCCGTGGCAGGTCCGGGGCGGGAGCCAGGGTCTCGATCCGCCCGCGCCAGTAGTCCAGGGCGCGTTCATAGGACGAGTCGGCACGCAAGCGGCGCTCGGCCAGCACATAGTCGCGGAAGGTCACGCCCGGATCGGGCAGTTCCAACTCGGGCTCGTGGTAGTACCCCATCAGCTCACGGGCCAGGATCTGCGTGCTGGCGGCATCGACCACCAGGGCGTCGAGGCTGATGTGCAGGTGACTGATACTATCGTCGAGCAGCGATACGCTGAAGTCGAACAGCGGCCAGCGGCTGGCGTCGAGCACCTGGTGCGACTGGCGCTCGCGGACAGCCATCAGGGCATTCCGGGCTTCCTCGCCGCTCATGCCGCGCAGGTCGCAACGGGCCAGCCGGTAAACCGGCACCTGTTCCAGCACCTGCTGGGTACCGTCGCCGAGGAACACCACGCGCAGCATGTCGTGGCGCTGGATCATGCGGTTCAGCGCCGTCTCGAAGCGCGGCACATCGAAATCGGGGATGCGCCACTCCTCGTAACCATGGGCGCTGACCCCGCCGAGGCTGACGCTGGCCTCACGGCCGAACCAGTAGGCCTGCTGGATGTCGGTGAGCGGGAACGGCGCATGGCGTCCGGTCGGGTCTGTCTGCAAGGCCTGCGCCTGGGGTTCGCCATGTACCTCTTGCGTCACCCCGACCTGCGCGGCCAGGTCCATCAGCACCGGTGCCTGGAACAGACTGCTCAGCGACAGCTGCGCGCCCAGGCGCTGGTTGATCGCGTAGACCAGGCGCGTGGCCAGCAGCGAGTGGCCGCCCAGGTCGAAGAAGTTGTCATGGATACCGACCCGCTCGCACTTGAGCACCTCGGCCCAGACCTGGGCCATGCGCCGTTCGGTCTCGTTGCGTGGTGGCTCGAAATGCGCCGCACCGCCACGCTCGGGCGCCGGCAGCGCCTGGCGGTCGAGCTTGCCGTTGCGGGTCAGCGGCAGCTGCGCGAGGCTGACCCAGGCGCTGGGCAGCATGTGCTCAGGCAGTTGCCGTTGCAAGGCGGCGCGCAGGGTCTGCGGATCGCCGCTGCCCACCACGTAGGCGACCAGTCGCGGATCACCGGGAATGTCTTCGCGCAGCAACACGGCGGTGTCCTGCACGCCCGGCTGCTGACGCAACAGGCTGTCGATCTCGCCCAGCTCGATACGGAAACCGCGCAGCTTGACCTGCTGGTCCGCACGCCCCAGGTACTGCACGTTGCCATCGGCCTGCAGCCGGGCCAGGTCGCCGCTGCGATACATGCGTGCGCCGGGCTGCGGGTTGAACGGGTCGGGCAGGAAGCGCTCGGCGCTCAGGAGTGGGCGGTTGAGGTAGCCACGCGCCAGGCAGTCGCCTGCAATATACAGCTCGCCCGGGACACCCACCGGCAATGGATTCAGGTCGCCGTCCAGCACGTAGAGCCGGGCATTGGCAATCGGCTTGCCGATGGCGGGCAACTCCGGCCAGTGCTCGGCATCGGCGCAATCAAGGCTGAACTGGCTGACCACATGGGTCTCGGTCGGCCCGTACTGGTTGCGCAGGCGCGTGCCGCCCAGGCCACGGACGAAGGCGCGCAGCGCGTCATTGACCTGCAGCGCCTCGCCAGCGGTGACGATCTCGCAGCCGCCGGGCGGCATCGGCGCGTCGGCCTCGGTCACGGCGGCCAGTTGTTGCAGCACGGCGAACGGCAGGAACGCACGCCCCACGTTCTGGGCCACCAGGGTCGGACGCAAGGTGGCCAGGTCCTTGCGCTCGGCCTCGCTGATCAACTGCAAGGTGCCGCCCTGGCACAGGGTGCTGCAGATCTCCTGGAACGACACGTCGAAATTCAGCGAGGCGAACTGCAGGACGCGACAAGGCGTTGATGCGTCCTCCAGTTGCCAGGCAATCAGATTGTCCAGGGCCCGACGGCTGTGGGCCACGCCCTTGGGGCGGCCAGTCGAGCCGGAGGTGTAGAGCACATAGCCGAGGTGCTCGGGATGGACAGTCACCTGCGGCTCGCTGTCCGGGCAGTCGGCCCAGCGCGCGGCGTCGGCGTCGGCGTCCAGGCACAGCATCTCGACCGCCTGCGGCAGGCCCGGGCGCAGCGAGGCCTGGGTCAGCACCAGGCGCGGCGCGGCGTCGACGAGCATGAAGGCCAGGCGCTCGGCCGGGTACGCCGGGTCGAACGGCACATAGGCGGCGCCGGCCTTGAGGATCGCCAGCAGGCCGACGACCATCTGCGCCGAGCGTTCCAGGCACAGTCCCACCCGCTGCTCAGGGCCGATGCCCAGGGCGACCAAGTGCTGGGCCAGGCGGTTGGCTGCACGGTCCAGTTCGGCATAGCTCAGCGACTGCCCGTCGGCCACCAGCGCCACGGCATCCGGTGTCTGGCGGGCGATGGCCGCCAGGCGCGCCATGCAATTCGGCTGGCCGGCTGTGTCGCGGGCCGTGCGGTTGAAGCGGTCCAACACTTGCTCGCGCTGCGCGGCATCAAGCAGCTCGAGGGTGGCAATGGACTGCCCGGGGTTGTCGACCATGCCTTCCAGCAAGCGGCGCAGGTACTCGCCGATACGCGCCACGGTGGCGCGTTCGAACAACCCGCTGGCGTACTCCAGCCCACCGATGATCTGGCCATCACGTTCGCTCAGGGCCAGTTGCAGGTCGAATTTCGCCACCGGCTGGCTGCACGGCACGGGGCTGATGTCCAGCCCGGGCAAGGCCAGGGTCTGGCCCTGGTCCTGCTCCCAGGCGAACAGCACCTGGAACACCGGGCTGTAGGCCAGGCTGCGCGGCGGGTTGAGCAACTCCACCAGTTGCTCGAACGGCAGGTCCTGGTGAGCCTGGGCCTGCACGGTTACCTGGCGGGCCTGGCGCAGCCACTGCTCCAGCGTCGGTGCACCGCTGCGGGTCATGCGCAGCGCCAGGGTGTTGACGAAGAAACCGATCAGCCCGTCCAGCGCCGGGTCCGGACGGTTGGCCGTGGGCACGCCGACCACCACGTCGTCCTGCCCGGACAGGCGCATCAGCAGCAGCGACCAGGCGCTCAGCAAGCCCATGAACAGCGTGCCGCCATGGGCGCCGCACAACGCCTTCAGGCGCGTGGTCAGATCGCGATCCAGCATCAGCGGCACGAATCCACCCCGGTAATCCTGCACCGTCGGGCGCGGGTGGTCGGTCGCCAGGGTCAGCAGCGGCGGCGCGCCTTCCAGCGCCTGCTGCCAGTACCGGCGCTGGCCCTCAAGCCGCTCGCCAGCCAGCCAGCGCGGGTGCCAGGCGGCATAGTCCACGTACTGCACCGGCAATGCCGGCAGTGTCGCGTCGATGCCTTGCACGGCGGCGCCATACAGGGCCTCCAGGTCTCGGGTGAGCACGCCCACCGACCAGCCGTCGGAGATGATGTGGTGCTGGGTCAGCAGCAGCACGTGCTCGTCCGGTGCCAGGCGCACCAGGCAGGCACGCATCAGCGGTCCCTTGGCCAGGTCGAACGGTCTTGCGCCCTCCTCTTCGATCAGCGCGTCCAGGCGTGCGGTGGCATCGGGCAGGCCCTGCAGGTTGACCTGGACCAGGGCCATGCCCTGGTCTGCGGCGCCGACGCATTGCCGCCCCTCGCCCTCGACGCTGACGAAGGTAGTGCGCAGCGCCTCATGGCGCGCTACCAGCTTGTCCAGGCTGTCCGTCAACGCCTGCACCTGCAAGGCACCTTTGAGACGCAGGTTCAGCGGCATGTGGTAAGCGGCGTTGCCGCCCTCCATCTGTGCCAGGAACCACAGCCGGCGCTGGGCGGACGACAACGTTTGCGCGCCCGTGCGTTCGACTGCCTTGATCGGCAGCCGCGCTTCGTCCTGGCTGGCCTGCAGCCGTTGAGCAAAGTCCAAGAGCCGCGGGTTTTCGAACAGCGCCACCGGCGCGGCTTCGCGCCCCAGGTCCTGGCGCACGCGGGCCAGCACGCGCATGACCAGCAGCGAATGGCCGCCCAGGGCGAAGAAGTGATCGTCGCGGCCGATACGCGCAAGACCCAGTACCTCGCCCCAGATCGCCGCCAGGCTGGTTTCCAGCGCCCCCTGCGGCGCCTGGTAGTCACGTTGCTCGAAAGCAGCGGCGTCCGGCGCGGGCAGGCCGACGCGGTCGAACTTGCCGTTGGCGGTCAGCGGCAAGGCAGGCAACTCCACATAGGCGCTCGGCAGCATGTAGTCAGGCAGGTGTTCGCTCAATTGCTCGCGCAGGGCCGCCGGGACCAGCCCGGCGCCCGGCTGCTGAGCGAAATAGGCCACCAGGCGGGGCTCGCCGGGCGTATCCTCGCGCAGCAGCACCAGGCTTTGCCGCACGCCGGGCACCTGCGCCAGGCGCGCTTCGATCTCGCCCAGTTCCAGGCGCAGGCCGCGCAGCTTGGCCTGTTGATCGCCGCGACCAAGGAATTCGAGCTGGCCATCGCCGCGCAGGCGCGCCAGGTCGCCGGTGCGATACAGGCGCTCGCCGGCTACGAAGGGGTTGTCGATGAAACGCTCGGCGGTCAGTTGCGGCAGGTTCAGGTAGCCGCGCGCGACCCCGACACCGCCGAGGTACAACTCACCCTCCTCGCTCGCTTGCCCTTGCGCATCGAGCAGATAGACGCGGCAGTTCGCCAGTGGTCGACCGATAGGCAGCACAGCATCAGCCACCTCATGTGCCGGCAGTTCGTGGCAGGTGCTGTCGATACTCGCCTCGGTGACGCCGTACGCCTGCACCAGCTGCACCCGTTCGCCACACAGACGGCGCAGCCGGCGAGCGCTATGAGCACTCCAGACATCCGAGCCGCACACCACCGTGCGCAGGAAGGCCAGGTCGCGGCCGTTCGCCTCGACCCAGTCCAGCAGCGGGTCGAGCACCGCTGGCACGAAGTCGCCAAAGCCCACCTGTGCTTCGCACAACAGCCGGAACAGTGCGGGCGGGTCCATCAGCGTCTCGCGTGGGCACAGCACCAGGGTGCCGCCGAAGCCCAAGGCGCGGATCAGGTCGGCGCTGAACACATCGAAGGAGAAACCAGCCATCTGCAGGTGATTGAGCGGTGCCTGCAGCGGATACAACTGCGCCCAGGCCGCGCCCAGGGCGACCAGGCCACGGTGCTCGACCATCACCCCCTTGGGCGTGCCGGTGGAACCGGAGGTGTAGATCACATAGGCCAGGTGGCTGGGGGTCAGCCCGATCGCTCGCGGGTCCGGGTCATGGGACGCAAGCTCGGCCCAGGCCGCGTTGTCATCGAGATCAAGCAGCGTCGAGGCCGCTGCCAGGCCCTCGAGTGCCGCCCGGGCCGGGCCATGGCTGAGCAACACCGCCGGGGCACTGTCGGCCAGCATGTGCGCCAGGCGCGCCCGTGGATAGCCAGGGTCCAGCGGCACGTAGGCGCCACCGGCCTTGAGCACGGCGAGCACGGCCACCAGCATGGCCGGCGAACGCGTCAGGCACAGGCCAACCCGCACATCCGGCCCGACCCCCAGGGTCCGCAGGTGGTGGGCCAGGCGGTTGGCCTGGACGTTGAGCACGGAATAAGTCAGTGCCTGCTCGCCAAAGCGCACGGCAATGGCCTGCGGCGCGCGCCGCACCTGGGCCTCGAACAGGCCGTGGACGCACTGGTCGGCGTCGAACGGGGCATCGTGGTGCCAGTTCTCGGGTAAAACGTCGGGCTGCGCGCCGGCCGTGCCGCGCGAGGGGGTGGTGTCGAACATCGAGGATGCCATCCATGAGTATTGTTCTTATGGGACGTGCAGGACGACGGGCGTCCTGCCTGTCGGGCCCGGCCATCGGGCCGGGGCGGTCATGCGTCGGCGATCAGGGGCCGAGCGCTACACCGTTGCGTGCGGGAGTGGTGGGCGGGACGCCGTGCGGCCGGGCGGCAGCGCACGTGATGGGAAGAGCAGCGACTACGGGCGCACGGCCCGTCATATCGACGATTCCAGACTGCGTGACCAATTGAAACCTCACCATCCTTATGGGGGGGCGTTGAAGGGCCACGAGCGTTGAGCCTGGGTGGTCCCTTCGGCTGCGGTGCCGGCGACCTGTGGGTCAGCGGCAATCCATTGACGCCGGGCTCCTGGCCTCGGGCGCTGGCGGATGATAACCATGAGGATTGGCGCCAAGGCAACAAAAAGAAATGTTTTCTTGTCGCTCAAGGTGTTCGGCAAAAGCATCGCCGCCTCACCTCAGGATTGGCGGCGACGTTTCGATTTCAGGTCCAGCACGTTCTTACCGACAACTGCCGTGGCGTCGGTCATGCGCGAGTCATACACCGTCAGGCTTGCCCGGTCGAGCAGCGCCTGCATGAACAGGTCGAGAGATTCCGCGGAGCATCTTTGATAACGGACCTCGAGAAAACGCTTGAGAATCGCGCAAACCCAAGTCACCAGCAGCGCACCGATGAGCAGGGCAAAAAACAGGAAGAACAAGGCAAAGCCCATTTTCGGCAGGAAAGCAGGCATGACATTCACCAGCTTGTCCTTCATCAGAGGAACATAATCGACAATCTTCAGTGCCAATGCCGCAAACCCCACGGTGAAGATGCTTCTGGCAAACTTCAACGCCAACAGGTAGTCAATGAACCGTTCAGCCCTTGATCGAGTCGACTGCCGCGAGCTTCCACTCAACGCCCTTACCTTTTGAAGGTTCTCGGCAATTTCCAGGTAGGAACCCGAGTCGACCGGGATATTTGCAGCAAGCCAGGTGGACTTGTAGTCGCCCATCCTGCGCATCGGAGAACCTGAGCACACCCTCTTTGCGCAGCACATGCTCTCTGAATTGCGGCTCGTACGTACGCACCCATAGCAAGAGCGCCCAACCCTCAAGGCACAGCGCCGCTAGCCCGGGGATCAGCGTGTACTCCGGCCACAGCGCAGTGACGAAAACACCGATCACGGCACAGATGGCAAGGCAGCCGAAAAGAAACATGGCTCGCCAGTACTCTCGGGTCTTTGGCCCTCCCGATACCGTTGGCCCGTGAAACAGTCGGGCGTAGCGAATGGCCAGTTTCTCCACTTCCGTTTTGGTCAGGCGTTTTTTCATGCGCTGCTCACTGTTTGAATAGACGGTAGGCAGCGTACGCCTGTCTGATACTGCGATGCCAACCAAGACAGTGGACTTACTGATAGGGCGATGGCGTCGATCGGCACCGACCCTGCCGCTTGTCACTCGCCCGCCAGTTCAGCACAGCTATCGGACCCACGCACTCGAATCGTACTGTTTTTCTAGCTAATCGTACTTAGGCCTTTCTACAAAGGCTATTTTATTGAGAGTGTCACCCTATTACGTAATACGTACCATGTTTCAGGCATTGCCTGACTTGTCGCCTGACGCCGCACTGCAGCCAGTCAGGCGACGGCCCCCGCCAACTGTTCGCGCAACCACTGATGCGCAGGATCCCGGTGCACGCGCTCCGGCCACAGCATCAGCATCTCGAAGCCCGGCACCGCCAGAGGTGCCTCCACTACCGCGAGCGCCGGATTCCCGATCACCAGGCGCTGCGGCAGCATGGCCACCAGGTCGCTATCGAGCAGCATTGGCGCAACGCCCGAGAAGCGCGGTACCGACAGCACCACGTTGCGCGCAAGGCCCTGCTCGGCCAGGGCGTCGTCAGTGGGGCCGCTGAAGCCGCCGCCGTCGGGCGACACGATGACATGCTCCAGCGCACAGAACTGCTTGAGCGTCGGCCGGCGCCTGAGACGTGGATGATCGACACGCCCGGCCAGCACGTAGCGGTCAGTGAACAGCGGACGCTGGCGCAAACCGGGCGGCGCATCGATGGCGATGTGGAAAGCCAGGTCCAGCTCGCCCTGCTCCGCCTTGCGCACCAGCGTCGGCGGGTTCATGTCGACGATGGCCAGGCGCGTGCCGGGGGCGGCCGCACGCAGTGCGCCCAGCGCAGGAAGCAGGATGGTCGCTTCGGTGTAGTCGGTCGCGGCCACCCGCCAGGTCAGCTGTGCCCGGGCCGGGTCGAACGGTCGCTCGGCGGCGATGGCCAGGCGCAACGCTTCCAGGGCCTGGCTCAAGGGCTCGCGCAGTGCCAGGGCACGGGCGGTCGGGCGCATGCCGCGAGCCCCCGGCAACAGCAACGGATCGCCCAGTGCATCGCGCAGCCGCGCCAGCTGCACGCTGACCGTCGGCTGGGCGAGGTGCAGGCGCTCGGCGGCGCGGGTGACGTTGAGCTCGGCAAGCAGCGCGTCGAGGGTGACCAGCAGGTTCAGGTCCAGACTTCGCAAGGAATCATGCATGGCAATACCTGCAATTTCATCTATTCATTTCAACAATATTCAGGGTATCCGCATGCTTTGGCTATCCCCTACCGGAGCCCGACCATGAATATCCTGATCGTCTACGCCCATCCCGAACCCCGCTCGCTCAATGCCGCCCTCAAGGACTTCGCCGTCCGCCACCTGGAAAGCCAGGGCCACCATGTCCAGGTCTCGGACCTCTATGCGATGAAGTTCAAGGCCGTGCTGGACGCCGACGACAGCGTCGAACACCCCGCCGATGAGCGCTTCAGCCCCTCCGACGCTTCGCGCCGCGCGTTCGCCGAGGGCACCCAGGCGCCCGACATCATCGCCGAACAGGCCAAGCTGCAGTGGGCCGACGCGGTGATCCTGCAGTTTCCGCTGTGGTGGTTCGGCCTGCCGGCGATCCTCAAGGGCTGGGTCGAGCGCGTATACGCCTATGGTTTCGCCTACGGTGTCGGCGAGCACTCCGACCGGCACTGGGGTGATCGCTACGGCGAAGGTCGGCTGGCGGGCAAGCGCGCCATGCTGATGGTCAGCATGGGTGGCTGGGCCTCGCACTACAGCGAGCGCGGCATCAATGGCCCACTCAACGACATCCTGTTTCCGATCCAGCACGGCATCCTGTTCTACCCGGGGTTCGAGGTGCTGCCGCCATTCGCGGTGTACCGCACCAGTCGGGTCGATGATGCGGGCTTTGCGGCGGCGTGCAAGGCGCTGGGCCAGCGGCTCGATGGATTGTGGAGTGATGCGCCCATTCCGTTCCGGCGGCAGAACGGTGGGGATTATGTGATCCCGGCGTTGACCCTGCGGCCAGAGCTTGCGCCTGGCCGGGATGGATTGGGTGTGCATGTTGCCGACGATGTCTAGCGAGGGACACCAGTTGTCCGCCGCAACCCCTGCAGCGCTCGATCTCATAGGTGCCACAACCCTGTCGGCGGACACCATCGATCACTGCTCTGACACATTTATTTTCATCATATTGATAAATGAAATATTTCATGTCATTTTCTTCTCCGTGCCCAGGCCCCTCCCAAACAGGGCCCTGGACGGTACGCCCCACCCAACGGAGTCAAGAACATGAACAAGACAGGACTTCTCGGCGCGCTGGCACTCTTTGCCTGCAGCGCCTTCGCCCAGGCCGATGACGCCAGCCTGCGCCTCGGCATCGAGGCCGCCTACCCGCCCTTCTCCTATCGCACCCCAGAAGGCGAACTCGCCGGCTTCGACTACGACATCGGCAATGCCCTGTGCGCACAGATGCAGGTCAAGTGCCAGTGGGTGATCCAGGAGTTCGACGGCATGATCCCGTCGTTGAAAGTGCGCAAGATCGACGCGGTGCTGTCGTCGATGTCGATCACCGAGGATCGCTTGAAGTCGGTCGACTTCACCGACAAGTACTACCAGACCCCCGGCAAGTTCGCGATGAAGGCCGGCAGCCGGCTCGACACCCCGGCGGTGGACCTCAAGGGCCGCAAGGTCGGGGTTCAAAGGTCGTCCACCTATGACCGCTTCGCCACCGAACAGCTGGAGCCGGCGGGGGTCGAGATCGTCCGCTACGCCTCGCAGAACGAAGCCTTCCTCGACCTGGTATCCGGGCGCCTGGATGCCACTCTCGCCGATAGCGTCAACACCGAAGAGAGCTTCATCAAGACCCCGTCAGGCCAGGGCTTCGCCCTGGTCGGCCCGGACATCGCCGACCCGCACTACTTCGGCCGCGGCGCCGGCATCGCCGTGCGCAAGGGCGACAGCGCCAACCTGGCGCGGCTCAACGCCGCCATCGCCGCGATCCGCGCCAATGGCACCTACCAGCAGGTGCAGCGCAAGTACTTCCCGTTCGACATCTACGGCCAATAGCGCAGGCTGACGAGGGTTTTCATCATGCTTCACGGCTACGGATCGAGCATTCTCGATGGCGCCTGGCTGAGCATCCACCTGGCCCTGCTGGCGATGGCCCTGGCCATCGGCCTGGGCCTGTTCGGTGCGGCCTGTCGCCTGTCCCCCCTGAAATGGCTGGCGGTACCGGGCGAGGTCTACACCACGGTGGTGCGCGGCATTCCCGACCTGGTCCTGATCCTGCTGGTGTTCTATGGCGGCCAGGACCTGGTCAACCGCCTGGCGCTGGCACTGGGCTACGAGCAGTACATCGACATCAACCCCTTCGTCGCCGGCGTCTGCACGTTGGGCTTCATCTTCGGCGCCTACCTCTCGGAGACCTTTCGCGGCGCCTTCCTGGCCATTCCCAAAGGCCAGGCCGAGGCCGGCATGGCCTACGGCATGAGCGCCCTGCAGGTGTTTGTGCGGATCAGCCTGCCACAGATGGTGCGCCTGGCGCTGCCGGGCTTCACCAACAACTGGCTGGTGCTGACCAAGTCCACCGCGCTGATCTCGGTGATCGGCCTGCAGGACATGATGTTCAAGGCCAAGAACGCCGCCGACGCCACTCACCAGCCGTTCACCTTCTTCCTCTCCGTGGCGGCGTTGTACCTGCTGCTGACCAGTGCCTCGCTGTTGCTGTTGCGCGGCGTGGAGAAACGTTACTCGGTCGGTTTCAAAGCCGCCGAGCTCTAGGGGAGCTGCCCGATGACACTCGACTATCCGCTGATCTGGCAGAACCTGCCGCTGTACCTCAACGGCATCGCCCTGACCCTCAAGGTGCTGCTGATCTCGCTGGCCTGCGGCCTGGCCCTGGCGATCCCGCTGGGATTGATGCGGGTCTCGCGCACGTGCCTGCTGCGCTATCCCGCCTGGCTCTACACCTATGTGATCCGCGGCACGCCGATGCTGGTGCAGTTGTTCCTGATCTACTACGGGTTGGCCCAGTTCGAGGCGGTGCGCCAGAGCCCATTGTGGCCCTACCTGTCAAGCGCCACGTTCTGCACCTGCCTGGCGTTCGCCATCAACACCAGCGCCTACAGCGCCGAGTTGCTGGCCGGAAGCCTGCGCGCCACGCCGCGCGGCGAGGTGGAAGCGGCCCGCGCCATGGGCATGTCGAGAATGACGCTGTATAGGCGCATCCTGCTGCCCTCGGCCTTGCGCCGCACCTTGCCGCAGTACGGCAACGAAGTGCTGATGATGCTGCAGACCACCAGCCTGGCCTCGATCGTCACCCTGGTCGACATCACCGGCGCGGCGAAGACCTTCAATGCCCGCTACTACCTGCCGTTCGAGGCCTTCATCACCGCGGGGCTGATCTACCTGGTCCTGACCTTCCTGCTGGTACGCCTGTTCAAACTGGCCGAGCGCCACTGGCTGGCCTACCTCGCCCCCCGCAAGCACTAAGGAGCTTCCATGCAGCACATCGACCATATCCTGCCCTGGAGCGCCTGCGGGACCCAGCGCTCCCTGCGCGTGCTGCGCTTTGGCAGCGGCCCGCGCAAGGCCTACATCCAGGCCTCTCTGCACGCCGACGAGCTGCCGGGGATGCGCGTGGCCATCGAGCTCAAGCGCCGCCTGCTCGAACTCGAGGCGCAAGGTCGGCTGACAGCAGTGATCGAACTGGTGCCGCTGGCCAACCCGATCGGCATCGGCCAGATGTTCCAGGCCACCCACCAGGGCCGCTTCGAGTTCAACAGTGGCAAGAACTTCAATCGCGATTTCCCGGCGCTGACCGAAGCGCTGGCCGCTCACCTGGAAGGCCGCCTGGGCAGCGATGGCCAGGCCAACGTGACGACCATCCGCCGGGCCATGCTCGAACTCCTTGACGAACTGCCCGCGCCCGGCTCGGAGCTCGACGGCCTGCGCCGCCTGCTGCTGCGCCACGCCTGCGACGCCGACCTGGTGCTGGACCTGCACTGCGATTTCGAATCGGTGATGCTGCTGTACGCCATGCCGCAGCACTGGACCCAGCTGCGCCCGCTGGCCGCCCGCCTCGGTGCGCAAGCGGCGCTGCTGGCCGAGGGCGCCGGCGGCGATGCCTTCGATGAAGCCTGCGCGGCGCCTTGGCTGCACCTGCGCGAGTACTTCCCCGAGGCCGAGATTCCCCTGGCCTGCGTGGCGACCACCATCGAGTTGCGCGGCATGGCCGACACCGAGCGCGAACAGTGCCAGGCCAGCGCCGAGCAGATCCTCGGCTACCTCGCCGACCAGGGCCTGATCAGCGGCCCGTGGCCGGCCGCGCCGGAACACTGCTGCCAACCCACGCCCTTCGCCGGCGCGCAGTATGCCTACGCCGAACACCCGGGCGTGGTCAGCTACCTGCAGCCGCTGGGCGCGCAGGTGCGGGTCGGTGATCCGCTGTTCGAAGTGCTCGATCCGCTCAGCGACCGCCACAGCGTGGTCAGGGCCACCACCGACGGCATCCTCTACGCCCGTGAACGCCTGCGCTTCGCCCAGCCCGGCCTGTGGCTGGCCAAGGTCGCCGGCAGCACCTCCATCCGCCAAGGTCGCTTGCTCAGCGACTGACCCCTGCGAGTACCGACTGATGAACAAACTGCAAATCCACGACCTGCACAAAAGCTACGGCAACCACCAGGTGCTCAAGGGCGTTTCGCTGCAGGCCGACGCCGGTGATGTGATCAGCATCATCGGCTCCAGCGGCTCGGGCAAGAGCACCTTCCTGCGCTGCATCAACCTGCTCGAGCAACCCAATGCCGGGCAGATCCTGGTCAACGGCGAACAGCTCAAGCTGCGCGAGTGCGCCCGCGGCGGGCTGCGCGCGGCGGACCCGCGCCAGCTGCAGCGCCTGCGCGCGCGGTTGAGCATGGTCTTCCAGCACTTCAACCTGTGGTCGCACATGAGCGCCCTGGACAACGTCATGGAAGCCCCGGTGCACGTGCTCGGCATGAACCGCAAGGAGGCCCGGGACAAGGCCGAGCACTACCTGGCCAAGGTCGGCGTCGGCCATCGCCGCGACGCCTATCCGGCGCACATGTCCGGTGGCGAACAGCAACGGGTGGCGATTGCCCGGGCCCTGGCCATGGAGCCCGAGGTGATGCTGTTCGACGAGCCGACCTCGGCGCTCGACCCGGAGCTGGTCGGCGAGGTGCTCAAGGTCATGCAGGACCTGGCCCAGGAGGGCCGCACCATGGTCGTGGTCACCCACGAGATGGGCTTCGCCCGCGAGGTGTCCAACCAGCTGCTGTTCCTCCACCAGGGCCAGGTCGAGGAGCGCGGCGACCCACGCGAACTGCTGGCCCGGCCGCAGTCCGAACGCCTGTGCCAGTTCCTCGCCGGAAGCCTGAAGTAAGCGCAGGGGCGCTCCGCGGCTCCGCCGCCGGGCGCCTTGGGATACACTACCGGCAACTTTCAGGGAGCGTCGCGCCGGATGTCGAGCCATACCAAGAACACCACCGTCTACGCCTCCGCGGTCATGCGCAAGCTGTCGCAGAGCCTGGGCGAACTGCCGCCGTCCCTGCGCAAGGTCGCCGACTACATCCTGCGCCATCCGCTGAAGGCCGCGACCCTGACCATCGAGGAGATGGCCCAGGCCACCGCCACCTCACCGGCCGCGGTCAACCGCCTGGCCAAGGCCCTGGACCTTGGCGGCTACAGCGGCATGAAGGCCGAGCTGGTGGCGACCCTGCAACAGATGGTCTCGCCGGTGGACAAGCTGCGCAACGAACTGGCCCAGCGCCCAGGTGGCGAGTTCGGCCTGCATGAGCAGATCCAGAGCGCCAGCAGCAACCTGGCGACCACCGCCAGCAACAACCAGGCCGACGCCTTCGAGGCGTTCGTCGGCTGCCTGCTCGAGGCGCGCAAGGTCTATGTGCTGGGGTTCGGCAACAGCGTCTACCTGGCGGGCCTGGCCGCCTCGACCCTGGTGCCGTTCTGCAAGGACACCTGCGCCATCAGCATGGAAGGCGGCAACGAGAACGCCGCCTACCGCCTGGCCGCGATCACCGAGCAGGATGTGCTGCTGGCCATCGCCCTGCCACGCTACTCCCAGGACACCCTGCAACTGTCACGCTTCGCCCATGAGCGCAAGGCGACCGTGCTGGCCATCACCGACTCCCCGGCCTCGCCGCTGGCGCCGCTGGCCCGTCACGTGTTGTATGCCCCTGCTGATCATCCGGTGCTGACCAGCTCCAACATCGCCGTGCTGGCATTGATCGAAGGCCTGGTGGCCGGGGTCATGGCGCGCAACAAGGAGGCGGTGAAACTGGCCACCGAACTCACCGAAAGCGTGATGTCGTATCTGCATGTGCCAGGTGACAAGTTCAGCAGAAAGTAGGTGCGCCAGACAGCTGGGTAGATCCCCATGAATTTACTCCGCTTCCCCTGAGCAGCCTTCGGCACTCAACCGGGGCAACAGGTAATCGAGCAACGCCCGCACCTTGGGCAATCCCTCCCGCCTTTTCAGCCAGACCAGGTTCATCGGCAATCCCTGCGAGGTGAGCTGCGGCAACACCTCGACCAGCGTGCCGCGCTCGATATGCGTTCGGGTCAGCCAGGTCGGCAACTGGCCGATGCCCAGGCCCGCCAGGACCGCGTCGAGTATGCCTTCGCCATCGCCGATGGCCAGGTGTGGCTGGACGATCCGCTGCCTGATCTCGCCCGGCAACCCACCGCCCAGGTACCACGGCGTGACCAGACCTGTGGCCTCGCCATAGCCGATGCACAAGTGGCGCTCCAGGGCCTGCTCGTCCTGTGGCGTGCCGTGTCGCGCCAGATAGTCGGGCGAGGCGCAGAACGCCAGGCGCTGGGCACCGAAATACCGGTGCCCCAAGGCCGCAGGCCAGGCTTGCGCGCCGCCGATGCGCACCAGGATGTCCACGCCCTCCTGCACCGGGTCGATGTAGCGGTCGGAAAACGACACATGCGGTTGCAACCGCGGATGCGCCCGGGTGAACGCCACGATCAGCGGCAGTACATGCAGTCGGCCAAAGGCGGCCGGCAGATCGATGCGTACCTTGCCGTGGGGGGTGTCGCTTTCGGCGAAGATGGCCTGTTCGGCCTCTTCCAGATCGGCCAGCACGCTGGTGCAGGTCTTGTAGAACAGCGCGCCCGCCTCGGTCAGCGACAGCCTGCGGGTAGTGCGGTTGAGCAATCGTGCCCCCAGGCGCGCCACCCCCTTGCTTACCGCCGAGCCACTGAGACTCAGGCGCTCGGCGGCCGCGCTGAAGCTGCCCATCTCGACCACCGCGACGAAGACGTCGATTCCGAGAATCGGATTTACCCTTGACGCGCCCAGCTTCGTGGGTGATCGCGGATAAACCCGCTTCTACGGATCCGCGCCGCTCAGTCCTTGAGCTTCGCCGCCAACTCACGGACCCGCTCGAGGTCGGCCTTGGCCACCTTGGCCAGGCCGGTGCCGTAGTCCGCATCCGCCTTGTAGAAGAACGACAGCATGATGTAGCGGCTCTGCTCGTCCGCCGTCGCCAGGGCCTGGCCGAGGCTGTTGATCAGGTCGGTCTGATCCTTCTTGCCGTAGGAACGGAACAGCTCGCCCGCCTGTTTGAAGTTCTGCTCGCGCTGGATCTTCGCCTGCTGGGTGCTACCGCTCAGCGAGGTCTGCACGTAACGCGCGTCGGCCTGCTCGTCACGCGGTTGGCGGCGGCTCGGCTGGTAGTTCACGCCGCTGTCGGTGTGCCCGGCGTTCATCGCGCCATCCTGGTTGACGGTGTTGACCTCGGCCCGCGGGCGGTTCACCGGCAGGCTCAGGCCATTGGCGCCGACCCGGTACATCTGGGTATCGGCATAGGCGAACAGGCGCCCCTGGAGCAGGCGGTCCTCGGACGGCTCGATGCCCGGTACCAGGTTCGACGGCGCCATGGCCACCTGCTCGGTTTCCTGGAAGAAGTTGTCGACGTTGCGGTCGAGCACCATCTGGCCGATCTTGCGCTCCGGCACGTCGGGCCAGATCTTGGTCGCGTCCAGCGGGTCGAAGTCGAACCTGGCCAGCTCCTCGGGCTTGAGCACCTGGATGTACAGGTCCCACTTCGGCAGCTTGCCCTGGTTGATCGCGCTGACCAGGTCGTGGGTCATGTGGCTATAGTCGCGGCCCTGGACTTGGGCGACCTGTTTCGGGTCGAGGTTCTTCTGCCCCTGCAGGCTCTTCCAGTGGAACTTGACGTAGTGCACCTGGCCCTTGGCGTTGACCAGCTTGTAGGCGTGCACGCTGTTGCCGTCCATCTCGCGGTAGCTGGCCGGCGTGCCTTCGTTGGAGTACAGCAGGGTCAGGGTGCGGGTGGCTTCCGGTACATGGGAGAAGAAATCGAAGCGGCGCGAATCGTCATCGAGGTTGCTGCGCGGGTCCGGCTTGAAGGCGTGGACCATGTCCGGGAACTTGATGGCGTCGCGGATGAAGAAGGTCGGGAAGTTGTTGCCGACCAAGTCCCAGTTGCCGTCGGCGGTGTAGAACTTGGTGGCGAAGCCGCGTGGGTCACGCAGGGTTTCCGGCGAGTGGTTGCCGTGCACCACCGAGGAAAAGCGCACGAACACCGGGGTCTTCTCGCCGGGGCGGAACACCTTGGCCATGCTCAGGTCGCTGATGTCGGCGCTGGCGGTGAACTGGCCATGGGCGCCGGTGCCGCGGGCGTGCACCACGCGCTCGGGGATGCGTTCACGGTCGAAACGCTGCAGCTTCTGCAGCAGTTGCACGTCCTGCAGCAGCACCGAGCCGTTGGGGCCGGCGGTCTGCGAGTTCTGGTTGTCGCCGACCGGCGCGCCGTTGTCACGGGTCAGGGTGGCGGCCTGCACGGACAGCGACAGCAGACTGGCGGCGAGGCTGCCCGCCACCAGCAGGCGACCGGGTTGGAACAGCTTGAGCAAAGGGACCATGGGGTACTCCTAAAGGTTCTTTTCAGGCGTCTTGATGCGCCTCGAAAAGGGTAAGGAGCCCGTGACCGATCACTAAATTGATCCTGCTGATCAGTGCAATTGGGAATTTCAATCCTGTTTTTTATTCATGAATGCTATAGGCAGGCAAAGGTGGCCTGGCCAAGTCCACTAGAAATCCACCTTGCCGCGCCCTGCCTTGATCGTCCCACGCCTGGACTTCGAATCGAGGCGGCGGGTCTTTGAACCGAGGGTCGGCTTGGTCGGCCGGCGCTTCTTCTCGACCTTGCCGGCGCCGATGATCAGCTCGGCCAGACGCTCCAGCGCATCGATGCGGTTCTGTTCCTGGGTACGGTACTGCTGGGCCTTGATGATCAACACGCCGTCACCGGTAATGCGGCTGTCGCGCAGCGCCAGCAGCCGCTCCTTGTAGAACGCGGGCAGCGACGAGGCCGGGATGTCGAAGCGCAGGTGCACGGCGCTGGAGACCTTGTTGACGTTCTGCCCGCCGGCGCCCTGGGCACGGATGTAGGTCAGTTCGATCTCGGCATCCGGCAGATGCACGTTGTTGGAGATGGTCAGCATGGTGCGCCTCTTGTGATAGCGCGGCCATTATCGCATCTCCTTGGCGCCCTGGGGTGTCAGGCCTGCGCCATGCGCCGCCGGTACTGCCTGGCGCGCACGGCGTCGGTCCATTGCTGGCGCAGCAGCGCCCACAATGGAGATACCCTGGGCTCGGGCGCCTTGGCCTCGCTCAGCCTGCGCAGCTGGAACTTGACCATGGCCATGTTGCCCAGCGAAGCCAACGCCTTGTTCTTCCAGGTGATCGGGCGCAGTTCCGGCACCACCGTCTCCCCCGCCCGCCACGCACGGGGCAAGGCCGGCGCGATGGCCAGGGCGGTGCCGATGCCGACCATCTCGACGCCGCTCTGCACCACCTGCTCGGCGACCGGTCGACGGCGGATACCGCCGGTGACCATCACCGGCATCTTCGCCACCGTGCGGATGTCCCGGGCAAATTCCAGGAAGTACGCTTCACGCGCAAGCGTGCGGCCATCCCGGGCCTGGCCCTGCATCGCCGGCGCCTCATAGCTGCCACCGGACAGCTCCACAAGATCGACTGCCAGCTCATTGAGCAGCCGCACCACTTGCCGGGCATCGTCGGCACTGAAGCCGCCACGCTGGAAGTCCGCCGAGTTGAGCTTGACCGCCACGGCGAAACCGGGCGACACCACCGCGCGCACCGCCTTGACGATCTCCAGCAGCAGCCGCGCGCGGTTGTCCAGGGAGCCGCCCCACTGGTCGGTGCGCTGGTTGCTCAGCGGCGAAAGGAACTGGCTGAGTAGGTAGCCATGGGCTGCGTGGATCTGCACGCCGCTGAAGCCGGCCTGCTCGGCAAGCCGCGCGGAGTTGGCGAAGCGCCGGATCACCTCGTCGATCACCTCGGCAGGCATCGCCCGCGGGGTGGAGAAATGCCTGGACATGTTGCCCAGGTCCAGCGCCACGGCCGAGGGCGCCCAGGTCTGCTGCCCGAGGCTCGCCGGCATCTGCCGTCCGGGGTGGTTGATCTGCAACCAGAACTGCGCCCCCTTCGAGCGACCGATGGCGGCCCACTGGCGAAAACGCTCCAGGTGCCGGTCATCCTCCAGCACCACGCCGCCGGGGCCGGTCATGGCGCGCTGGTCGACCATGACGTTGCCGCTGATGAGCAGACCGACGCCGCCCTGCGCCCAGGCCTGGTACAGGCGCATCAGCCGGTCCGAAGGCGCATGGTCGGCATCGGCCATGTTTTCTTCCATGGCGGCCTTGGCGATGCGGTTGGGGACGACCGCGCCATTGGGCAGGGTCAGGGAGGAGAACACGTCCATCGGCAATACCTCGAGAAAGTGGCGTTGCGCAGACGTTAGCCTTGAAGTCAACTTTAAGGTCAAGCCCTGGACTGTCGAAAATTTGATCATTGACTCTCAAGTTGGCTTGAACGTTAGGGTGATTGCGCAGTGACTGCCCTTACCCACTCCTGGAGATACCGCACCGTGAAACTCGCAAGCGCAACCGCCTTGGCCGGCGCCCTGCTGATGCCCGTCACCCACGCCGCCAATGGCCTCCCTGAATACGCCGAAACCACGCAGATCGACATCGCGGGGCTCTCGGTGCCGGTGCTCAAGGGCGGGCTGTACGACCGTTACCGTTCCAACCCGCCGCTGGCCGTGATCGAGGCAGAGGCGCCGGGTATCGACCTGAGCTGGTTCAAGGGCCTGGAGAAGACCCGGGTCGACATGGGTTTCACCTCCTACTCGCCGAACTTCTACTACAGGAACAGCCGCGTCACCGCCGTCTATACCGCCGACCTGGACCGCCTGCGCGCCCTGATGCCCGCCGAAGTGCTGGAACAGGTGCAACCGTTGCAGGTGTGGCCGGGGCGCGGGCTGGTGGCGTTTACCGCCTACACCTACGACTACTGCGACAACGACAGCTACAACGAGATCGCCCTGTCGATCATCACCAGCAAACCCGGCAAGGCTAATCTCGGGCCCTTCTCCGTGGTCGGGCAGTCGATGTCCAAGGATTTCTGGGGTTATGTGCTCAAGCTGCCGGTCAATACCGAGCTGGCGCGGGTGCGCGGCGTGGTGGGCTACAACCTGCCCAAGTGGCTGACCTCGATCGACCGCCGCGAGGATGCGCGGGCGGTGACCTACGACATCGGCGATGCGCGCAGTGGCAAGGTGGATGTGATCTTCAGGGCGAAGAAACTCGAGGGGCTGTCCGCTGAACCGGGCCTGGTGACCAACAGTTTCACCAACCTCGACCACAAGGGACAACTGGCCTACGGCTACGCCACCTCGCGCCAGACCCTGCATGCCTCGAGCATGAGCGGGGATTCGGCGCAGCTGGTGCTGGGGGATGGCGAGCTGTCGCGCTATATCCGCGATCTGCAGCTGGGGCGGATGGTCAAGTACGAGTATGTGCCTGAGTTCCAGAGCGCGTTGTATGCGCCCAGACCGCTGGCGGCGCTGGCCTCGGGCGACTGAGACGGAACTGACGGTGCTCGATTCCTGTAGGAGCGGGCTTGCCCCGCGATGAGGCCGGCCATGAATATGCAGTGGCATGGCACCGGCCGAGGCCGGTGTTCGCGGGGCAAGCCCGCTCCTACATGTCAGTAGCTCGCCGCGCCTTGTCCTGGGCAAGCTCCTCGCGCAACCGCCCCAGCACCCGCTGCGAGTTGTCCGCGCAAGGCATGCCCTCGGGCTTGCTCTCGATCCCTTCGATCACCAGCAGCAACTGCGCCTTGTTGCGCGCCAGACGCTCCTGCAGCCGCTCGATTTCCTCGACCTTGCGCTTGAGCCCGCCGAGCAGTTCGTCATGCTGCCAGCCCTTGGCCTTGGCCGGCAGCAACTGGCGGATCTCCTCCAACGAGAACCCGGCAGCCTGTGCGTTGGTGATCATTTCCAGCACCCACACCGCGTCGGCGTCGTAGTCACGATAACCATTGGCCTTGCGTTCGACCGAGCTGATCAGCCCGCTGGCCTCGTAGAAGCGAATGCGCGACGCAGCCAGCCCGGTAAGTTTGGCCAACTCTCCTATTCTCATCCGGCACCTTTGTAATTGCATTGACCTTCAAGCGCACTTTAATCCTAGAGTTGTCCGGTGGCCAGGTGAACCGTCACCGGCCTGAGCGCTCCACACCCTAGAGACAGGAGAAGCGAAATGGGATACGTCACAAGCAAAGACGGTGTCGAAATCTTCTACAAGGACTGGGGCCCCCGTAACGCCCAGGTGATCTTCTTCCACCACGGCTGGCCGCTGAGCGCCGACGACTGGGATGCCCAGCTGCTGTTCTTCGTCGCCGAAGGTTATCGCGTGGTCGCCCATGACCGCCGTGGCCACGGTCGTTCGAGCCAGGTCTGGGATGGCCACGACATGGACCACTACGCCGACGATGTGGCCGCCGTGGTCAAGCACCTTGGCGTCGAGGGAGCGTTTCATGTCGGCCACTCCACCGGCGGCGGCGAAGTGATCCACTACATGGCCCGCCACCCCGAAGACAAGGTGCCCAAGGCCGCGATCATCGCCGCGGTTCCGCCGCTGATGGTCAAGACCGACGGCAACCCCGGCGGGCTGCCCAAGTCGGTGTTCGATGATCTGCAGGCCCAGCTGAAAGCCAACCGGGCGCAGTTCTACCACGATATCCCGGCGGGGCCGTTCTATGGTTACAACCGCCCCGGGGCCAAGGCGGACCAGGGGGTGATCCTCAACTGGTGGCGCCAGGGCATGATGGGCGGCGCCCAGGCGCACTACGACGGCATCGTCGCGTTCTCCCAGACCGACTTCACCGCGTCGCTGAAGAAAGTGACCGTCCCGGTGCTGGTGATGCATGGCGACGACGACCAGATCGTGCCCTACGAGAACTCGGGACCGCTGTCGGCCAAGCTGCTGCCCCAGGGCATCCTGAAGACCTACAAGGGCTACCCCCACGGCATGCCGACCACCCACGCGCAAGTCATCAACCAGGACCTGCTGGCGTTCTTCCGCGCCTAGCCGGCAGGCCAACGTCCGACGTCGATCCTGACGCCGGACGTCTGGCCCGAATGAACCTGTCTCGCCTCCCGACGCTCTGAGCTTTTAATCCCGAGGCCAAGGTGCGCCATGGAGCTGATCGTCGCCCGCCCCGAGGGCCTGTACTGCCCTCCCGGTGATTTCTACATCGACCCGTGGCGCCCGGTGGACCGGGCGGTCATCACCCATGCCCACGGCGACCATGCCCACCGGGGCAACCGCCACTACCTGACGGCGGCGCCCGGCGCGGGCATACTGCGCGCCCGGTTGGGCGAGGACATCGACCTGCAGACCCTGCCTTACGGCGCCCGCCTGGAGCATCACGGCGTCACCCTGAGCCTGCACCCGGCCGGCCATGTGCTCGGCTCGGCCCAGGTCCGCCTGGAATACCACGGCGAAGTGTGGGTCGCCTCGGGCGACTACAAGATCGAGGCGGACGGCACCTGCGAGCCCTTCGAGCCGGTGCGCTGCCACACCTTCATCAGCGAATCGACCTTCGGCCTGCCGATCTACCGCTGGCAGGCCCAGGCCCGCCTGTTCGCCGACATCGATGCCTGGTGGCGCGCCAATGCCGCCGCCGGACGCGCCAGCGTGCTGTTCGCCTATGCCTTCGGCAAGGCCCAGCGAATTCTGCATGGCATCGACGCCAGCATCGGCCCGCTGCTGGTGCACGGCGCCGTCGAACCGCTTAACCGCGTCTACCGTGATGCCGGCATACACCTGCCCGGTACCCTGTCCGCCACCGCGACCGCTCGCGGTGATCCGCTGCTGCGCCAGGCATTGGTGCTCGCCCCGCCGTCGGCCGCCGGCAGCACCTGGCTACGACGGTTCGGCGATTACAGCGATGGCTTCGCCAGTGGCTGGATGCTGCTGCGCGGCGCCCGACGGCGGCGCGGCGTGGACCGCGGCTTCGTGCTCTCCGACCATGCCGACTGGCCCGGCCTGCTCTGGGCCATCGAGCAGAGCGCAGCCGAGCGGGTGATGGTCACCCACGGCCAGGTCAACGTGCTGGTCCGTTACCTCGGTGAACGGGGATTGGATGCCCGTGCCTTCCAGACCGAGTACGGCGAGGAAGACGACACCCTGGAGGCACCCGCGTCATGAAAGCCTTCGCCGACCTCTACGCCCGACTCGACGCCACGACTTCGAGCAATGCCAAGCTCGCCGCGCTGCAACAATATTTTGCCAGCGCCCCCCCAGCCGACGCTGCCTGGGCGGTTTATTTCCTGGCCGGCGGACGCCCACGGCAAGTGGTGCCGACCCGCCTGCTGCGCGCGCTGGCCATTCAACGCTGCCAGTTGCCCGAGTGGCTGTTCGAAGAAAGCTACCAAGCCGTGGGCGACCTTGCCGAAACGATCTCGCTGCTGTTACCCGAATCCACCCAGGCTTCGGACCACAGCCTGCAATGGTGGCTGGAGCAGTTGCTGCCGCTGCGCGGACTTCCCCCCGAAACGCTCGGCGAACGCCTGCAGCAGCTGTGGGCGCTGCTCGACCGCCAGAGCCTGATGGTCAGCCTGAAGCTGTTGACCGGCGCCTTTCGCGTCGGCGTCTCGAAACTGCTGGTGACCCGGGCGCTGGCCAGCCTGGCCGGGGTCGACGCCAAGCGCGTGGCGCAGCGTATGGTGGGCTATACCGACCTGTCGCACCGGCCGACGCCGCAGCGCTACCTGACCCTGATTGCCCCGGAGTCCCACCAAGAGCACGCCCAGCGTGGCGGCCAGCCCTACCCGTTCTTCCTGGCTCACCCGTTGCAGGAGCCGGTGGAGCGGTTCGACGCCTTGCTCGGACCCGCCCAGGACTGGCTGGTGGAATGGAAATGGGATGGCATCCGCGCCCAACTGGTCAAGCGCGATGGGCATGGCTGGCTCTGGTCGCGCGGCGAGGAGCTGATCACCGAGCGTTTTCCTGAGCTTGCCACCCTGGCCGCCGCGCTGCCCGACGGCACGGTGCTCGATGGCGAACTGGTGATCTGCAAGGACGCCGCCGGCGACGGGTTCGGCGTGCAGCCGTTCGCCTTGCTGCAGCAACGCATCGGCCGCAAGACGCTCGGCAGGAAGCTCCTGGAGGAGTTGCCGGCAGCCCTGTTGGCCTATGACCTGCTGGAATGGCAGGGCCAGGATTGGCGCAACCGCAGCCAGGATCAACGTCGGGCACAGCTGGAGCAACTCGTCGACGAAGTCGGTGACACGCATTTGCGTCTGTCGCCCCGGCTGGGCGGTGAAGACTGGCTGGCGCTGGCGCGCCAGCGCGAGTCCTCTCGCCAGCTCGGCGTCGAAGGCATGATGCTCAAGCGCCGCGATTCGCTGTACGGCGTCGGGCGCACCCGCGACCTCGGCATGTGGTGGAAATGGAAGATCGACCCGTTCAGCGTCGATGCGGTGCTGATCTACGCCCAGCGGGGCCATGGTCGCCGCGCCAGCCTGTACAGCGACTACACCTTCGCGGTGTGGGACGACAGCGCTCCCGGCGAGCGGGTACTGGTGCCGTTCGCCAAGGCCTATTCCGGCCTCACCGACGATGAGATGCGCAAGGTCGATGCGATCATTCGCAAGACCACGGTGGAGAAGTTCGGGCCGGTGCGCAGTGTCACGCCGACCCTGGTGTTCGAACTGGGCTTCGAAGGCATCTCCCTGTCCAGGCGCCACAAGAGCGGCATTGCGGTGCGCTTCCCGCGCATGCTGCGCTGGCGCACCGACAAGACCATCGAGCAGGCCGACACCCTGGCCACGCTGCAGGGGCTGCTCTGATGATGACCGCGAAGCGGCGGCGGCCTTCGTCGACCTGGTTCGCCGAGCGAGGCTGGAAACCCTTCGCGTTCCAGAAGGAAGTCTGGCGGGCCGTCGGTCAGGGCGAGTCGGGGCTGCTGCATGCCGCCACCGGTGCCGGCAAGACCTATGCGGTATGGTTCGCCGCACTGGATCGCTTCGTCCAGCCAGCGCCGCTGCCAACGCGTGGTTCCAGGAAACCGGCCATGGCCCCGCTGACCGTACTGTGGATCACCCCTATGCGCGCACTGGCTGCCGATACGGCAAAAGCCCTGCAGTCACCCCTTGATGCGCTCGGGATAGACTGGCGCGTCGGCTTGCGTACCGGCGATACCGGTAGCGCCGAACGTGCGCGTCAGGGGCGGCGGCTGCCCAGCGCCCTGGTCACCACGCCGGAAAGCCTGACCCTGCTGCTGACCCAGGCCAGCGCCCGCGAGACCTTTGCCAGCCTGCGCATGGTGGTGGTGGATGAATGGCATGAGCTGCTGGGCAACAAGCGCGGCGTGCAACTGCAGTTGGCCCTCGCCCGTCTACGCCGCTGGCAGCCTGACCTGCTGGTCTGGGGCTTGTCCGCCACGCTCGGCAACCTGCAGCACGCCCGCCAGGTGCTGATGCCCGCCGGCCGGCTGGTTCAAGGTCGCACCGCCAAGGACCTGCGCATCGACACACTGCTGCCTGCTGTGTTCGAGCGCTTTCCCTGGGCCGGCCACCTGGGCCTGCGCATGCTCGGACAGGTCGTCGCCGAGCTGGAAAACAGCGCCACCACACTCGTATTCACCAACACGCGCTCGCAGGCGGAAAGCTGGTACCAGGCCCTGCTCGAAGCCCGCCCCGACTGGGCCGGGTTACTGGCGCTACACCATGGCTCGCTGTCGCGCGAGGTACGCGACTGGGTCGAGCAGGCGCTCAAGCTCGGCCAGCTGAAAGCGGTGGTCTGTACCTCCAGCCTGGACCTTGGGGTGGATTTCCTGCCGGTCGAACGGGTGCTGCAGATCGGTTCGGCCAAGGGTGTAGCGCGCCTGATGCAGCGCGCCGGGCGATCCGGTCACGCACCGGGGCGACCCTCTCGGGCGACCCTGGTACCGACCCATGCCCTGGAGTTGCTGGAGGCCGCTGCCGCCCGCACCGCCGTGGCCGAAGGCAAGGTCGAGGCGCGCCAGGCGCCTGAGCATCCGTTGGACGTGCTGGTCCAGCACCTGGTGAGCATGGCGCTTGGCGATGGTTTTCGTGCCGAAGAGCTGCTCGCCGAGGTGCGCGAAGCCTGGTCGTACCGGGCATTGACCGACGCCCAGTGGCAGTGGGCGCTGGCCTTCATTCGCCACGGCGGCCATTCGCTCACCGCCTACCCTGACTTTCGTCGCGCCGAGCCGGACTCCAGCGGCGTCTGGCGGGTAAGCGACGCGCGGCTGGCGCGCCGTCACCGCATGAGCGTCGGTACCATCGTCAGCGACGCCAGTCTCACGGTGAAGTTCTGGGGTCGGGGCGGTAGCGGTTCGCTGGGCACCATCGAGGAAGGCTTCATTGCCCGCCTGCGTCCCGCAGACACGTTCCTGTTCGCCGGTCGCCCCCTGGAACTGGTGGAGGTGCGCGAAATGACGGTCTACGTGCGCCGCTCAACCAGCCGCAAGGCCGCCATTCCCCGCTGGAACGGCGGTCGCATGCCGCTTTCCGGCGAGCTGGCCGATGCCATGCTGGCCAAGCTGGATGCAGCGGACCAGGGCGTGTACGACGGCCCTGAAATGCAGCTGCTGCGTCCGCTGCTCGAGGTGCAGCAAGCCTGGTCGGCGTTACCCGGCAAGGACACATTGCTGGCGGAAACCCTGAAGTCCCGCGAGGGCTGGCACCTGTTCCTCTACCCCTTCGCCGGACGCTCGGTCCATCTGGGGCTCGCCAGCCTGCTGGCCTGGCGGCTGGCGCGAAATGTGCCCCTGAGTTTCTCGATCGCGGTCAACGACTATGGCCTGGAGCTGCTCTGTGCCAGCGCCATTGATTACGCCGACGCCCTGACCCCGGCCTTGTTCGCCAGCGACGACCTGCTGCACGAGGTGCTTGCCAGCCTTAATGCCGGCGAGCTGGCGCGGCGACGCTTTCGCGAGATTGCCCGGGTCGCCGGGCTGGTGTTCACCGGTTATCCCGGTGCGCCCAAAAGCGCCCGCCAATTGCAGGCCTCGAGCGGGTTGTATTTCGATGTGTTCAGGCAGCACGATCCGGACAACCTGTTGCTCACCCAGGCGCGCCAGGAAGTGCTGAGCCAGGAGCTTGACGTAAAGCGCCTCGATCAGACGTTGCAGCGCCTGCGCGGATTGCGCCTGTTGGTGAGGCCGCTGATGCGTGCGACACCGTTCGCGTTCCCGCTGCTGGTGGAGCGCTTTCGCGAAGGCCTCAGTTCGGAAAAGCTGGCAGACCGTATCCGGCGCATGGTTGCCGAGCTGGAAGAGGCCGCCGGAGGCGCTGTCTGCACGAGCACGACCCTGGCGCCGCCACGGGTGGAGTGCGAACAGCCTCGGCCCGGTGCCCAAAGGCGACGCAAGGATGGCCGGCCTCGACCGACACGCCATGCACGGAACAAAGAGTCATGACCCACCCTGTTCACCAGGTCGTACAGGTGGCCGGCACCGAACTTTGGCTGCTCGCAGACAAGGCAGTGTGGTGGCCTGGCCAACGCATCTTGCTGGTCGCCGACCTTCATCTGGGCAAGGCCGCCGGTTACCGGGCGCTGGGCCAACCGGTGCCCAGCGGCACCACCGCTGAAAACCTGCAGCGTCTCGACACCCTGCTGCGCAACTTCGCCTGTCAACGGCTGGTGTTGCTCGGTGACTTCCTGCACAGCGCCGCAGGCAGGACACCAGGTACGCTGGCGGCGTTGGTCGAGTGGCGCGGCCGCCATCCTGCATTGCCGCTCCTGCTGGTGCGTGGCAACCATGACCGGCATGCCGGCGATCCACCCGCGGAGCTGGGCATCGAGGTCGTTCCCGAACCCTTGCTGCTCGGTCCGTTTGCCCTGCAGCACGAGCCGACCCCGTTTCCAGGCCGTCACGTGCTGGCGGGCCATGTACATCCTGCCTATCGCTTGCGTGGGCGAGGCCGCCAACAGCTGCGCCTGCCCTGCTTCAGGGTAGACGAGCACCTGACCCTTATGCCTGCATTCGGCAGTTTCACTGGCGGCTTCACCGTGCACGCCGCTGTCGGGCAACGGGTTTTCGTCATCGGGGATGGCGGAATCTGGGAAGCGCCCTTTATTGCCTCTTCGTGAGCGCTGCCAATAGCCAAGTTTGAATATATTTACCTATTGAACACACATATTCACAGTTATGTATCACCCATTAAAATTCTTTCACCAAAAACATTACAACGCTTGAAACAGTTAATTGAATTCATGTTTCAAGGGACCGACAATCCATTGCCAGCCTTTGCTGCCACTGGCCTGGCCATGGAGTGCTCATCCTGTTCCGAGCATTTCTTGCCCCCTTAACACTGCCTACGCCTTTTAATTAAAAGGGGACATGCACACGCCCGTGCGACAGGTGGCAGCCGACCCGTACGCTAAACGGTTACATCCCCTCCATGGCCTGTGGTACGGACAACTCATCTACCGAGGAAACTATGAACATCCCAGCCACTGATGCGCCTGACACTTCAAACCCAGCGCAGGAACGTATCCTGCTGACCGGCGCCACAGGTTTTCTCGGGGGCGCCGTCGCCGCCCGGATGATCGCCGAAGGCCATGCCGGTGCTCTGTGCTTCCTGGTCCGCGCCGACAACCCGGCCCAGGGCCTGCAGCGCCTGCGCGACAACCTGCGCCAGCATGGCGTCGATGACCGTCAGGGCCTGGCGCTGAGCGAGGCGCAGATCATCTGCGGCGACTTCCTCGACACCGCCTGGCTGGCCCGCGAGACCCCGCGGCTGATGCAGATCGACCGGGTGATCAACTGCGCCGCCGTGGCGTCGTTCTCGAAGAACCCCAACATCTGGCCGGTGAACGTCGAGGGCACCTTCGCCTTCGCCCAGGTGCTGAGCCGCTCCGCGCGCCTGAAGCGCTTCCTGCACGTGGGCACCGCCATGTGCTGCGGCACGCAGCGGGAGTCGCCGATCAGCGAGTCCTGGGAATTCCCCGAGGCGGCCCAGCAACTGGTGGACTACACCGCCTCGAAAGCGGAGATTGAGCGACGCCTGCGTGAGGAGCTGCCCGCCCTGCCCCTGGTAGTGGCGCGGCCGTCCATCGTGGTCGGTCACCGCAGCCTGGGTTGCCAGGCGTCGGGCAGCATCTTCTGGGTGTTCCGCATGGGCTTCGCCCTGGAAAGCTTCACCTGCGGCCTGGACGAGCAGATCGACGTGATCCCGGTGGACTATTGCGCCGAGGCGCTGATCGGCCTGACGCTCAAGCCGCGCCTGGGCCATGACCTGTACCACATCTCCGCCGGCCATCACTCGGCCTGCACCTTCGCCGAGATCGACGAAGCCTTCGCCCTGGCCAATGGCGCGCAACCGGTGGGCGAGCGCTACCGCAAGGTCGATGTCGACGATCTGAAGTCGCTGGCCAGCCGCTTCGAAACCCGCATCGGCCCCGCCAACCCGCGCCTTGTGCTGCGCGCACTGCGCCTGTACAGCGGCTTCGCCGACCTCAACTACCTGTTCGACAACAGTCGGCTGCTGGAAGAAGGCATCGCCGTGCCGCCACGCTTCACCGACTACCTGGACGTGTGCGTCAGGTCGTCCAGCGGCGTGAGCATCGCCACGCAGATGCAGTGGGATTTCAAGTAAAAGTCCAAGCCATTCGCCATCCCTGTAGGGGCGGCCTCGTGCCGCGAAAGGGCTGCGCAGCAGCCCCGGGATTTCAGCGTTGTTGCAAAGATCGCCGGGGCCGCTTTGCGGCCCTTTCGCGGCACAAGGCCGCTCCTACAGGGAAAGCCGCCGCTGGTGGCGATTTACTTAACATATTCATGAGGCGCATGATCACCACACCTCCCGTGGAGGTCATGCTGCCGCCGCATGCCTTTCGAGATGGAATCCCTGGCAGCCTGAAGCAAAACCCTGGCAGCCCCGGGCAAGACACCTACCTGCCGTTAGGTGCTCAATGCCTGCAACCGCCAGCGCTTTGTGCAAGCCCTGCTGTCCAACAATTCCAACTGTCCAGGCTGCGCCATGATCAACATCGAAACGCCTACCTACTACACCGCCACCAAGAAGTACAACCTGAGCTTCCCCACCCTGGAAAGCGACATCGACGCCGATGTCGTGGTGATCGGCGGCGGCTTCTCGGGCATCAACACCGCCCTGGAACTGGCCGAGAAAGGCATCACCAATGTCGTCGTGCTCGAAGCCCGCTACCTGGGCTTCGGCGGCACCGGCCGCAATGGCGGGCAGATCATGGCCGGCATCGGCCACGACCTGGAGAAGATCAAGGGCAGCGTCGGCGAGAAAGGCCTGCGCGAAATCTTCGAGATCAGCGAACTGGGCGCCGGCATCATCAAGGAACGCATCGCCCGCTACCAGATCGACGCCGACTTCTGCCACGGCTACGGCTACATGGGTTTCAACGCCCGCCAGGAAAAGACCCTGCGCGCCTGGGAAAAGGACTTCAAGGCGATCAACGGCAAGGACGAGATTCGCTTCCTCGGCGGCTCGGAGGTCAAGCAGATCATCGGCTCCGACGCCTACAGCAGCGCCCTGCTGCACATGGGCGGCGGTCACGTGCATTCGCTGAACCTGCTGCTCGGCGAAGCCCAGGCCCTGGTCGGCCACGGCGCGCGGATCTTCGAGCACAGTCCGGCCCTGGAGGTGCACTACGGCGAGCGGATCACCGTGCGCACCGGGCGCGGCTCGGTCAAGGCCAGCAAACTGCTGTGGGCCTGTGACAGCTTCCTCAACAAACTCGAGCCCGAGCTGCATGCGCGCACCGTCAACACCTACGCCTTCCAGCTGATGACCGAACCGCTGTCAGACGAGCAGATCCTGCGCATCAGCCCGATCCGCGGTGCCTACAGCGACATCCGCCCGGTGATCGACTACTACCGCGTCACCCGCGAGAACCGCCTGCTGTTCGGCGCCGCCACCCCGTTCGTGGAGCACATCCCGAAGGACCTGAAGGCCTGGAACCGCAACCTGATGCTGAAGATCTTCCCCTACCTCAAGGACGTGCGCATCGACCTGGCCTGGGGCGGGCCGATGGCCACCAGCGCCAACCTGTTCCCGCAGATCGGCACCCTGAGCAACCGTCCCAACGCCTTCTACGTGCAGGGCTATTCGGGCTTCGGCGTCACCCCCAGCCACATCATTTGCAAGATCCTCGCCGAAGGCATGAGCGAAGGCTCCAGCCGCTATGACCTGATCAGCTCGGTCAAGCATGCGCGCATCCTCGGCAAGGACCATATCCGCCCGCTGCTGCTGACCGCCGGCAAGACCGTGCATCAGCTGTCGGGCTTCTTCAACGGCCGCCGTTGATTCCTTTTGAACAAGACCAGGAGAACCACCATGACCCTTACCGCCGTCCGCCAGGGTGTGCAACTGTCCGAACTCGACGCCTGGGGCACCGTTGCCGACCTGGGCTCGACCATCCTCGAAGGCGAGGTCAAGTGCTACGGCAAGATGACCCACGGCGCCCCCACCGACCCGGTCAGCAGCGCCTACTTCGGCACCACCCAGGGCAAGTTCCGCATGGTCTATCCGTTCAGCGAGCAGGCGGTGATCGTGACCGGCGAGATCCAGCTGACCGATGAATCCACCGGTCAGGTGACGCGCTACAAGGCAGGCGATGCCTGGTTCGTGACCAAGGGCACGCCAGTGCTGTGGGAGGTGCTGAGCGAGACCTTCGTCAAGCATTACCTGGCGATAGCCTGACAAAACGCCTCCGTGGGAGCGGGCTTGCCCCGCGATAGCGTGCGCCGGCACTTCCTCGCCAGGCAAGCGGACGCTATCGCGGGGCAAGTCGCATCGGCGCACCGCCGCTCCCACGCCTATGACTCTTCAGGCACGGAATCATCGCCCAGCCACCAGGGCCATTGCCCGGAAGTCCTTCGGCGACTGCTCAAAGTGCTTCTTGAATGCCCGACTGAAATGCGCCGAGTCGGTGAACCCCCACTTGTAGGCGATCGAGGTGATCGACTCGCGCTTGAGGAACGGGTTGGACAGGTCGTCCGCGCTGCGCTTGAGGCGTGAGCGCTGGATGTAACGGCAGACGCTATCGCCCTCCTCTTCGAACAGGCGGTACAGGTGGCGCACCGAGATACTCAGGCGCTCGGCCAGGTTGGCCGGAGTCAGGCCAGGCTGGCCCAGGGATTCGTCGATGACCTTCTGCACATAGCCGCGCAGGCTCGCGCCGCTGAGCCCGGCGAGTGACCCGGGACTGTCGTCGCCGCGCTCGAAGCCCGGTTCCAGCAAAGCAATGAACGCCGCCTGCAATGCCTCACCCTGGGTCTCTCCGGCCTCGTCGCCCTCGCGGCACAACTGGTCCATCAGCAGGTGCAGCATGCGCCCGCAGGCATTGGTCGAAGAAATCTTGCCGAAGGTCGCGCCCTGCCCGCTCACGTGCTTGCGCACCTGTTCACGGGACAGCGACAGCGAAACATGCTCGATCAAACCGAACGGGGTGATCTCACACGGCCCCACCGAATCCATCAGCAGCAGTTCGCCCGGCGACAGCTGGATGCTCACGCCATCCTGGGTGATCCGCGAGTGGCCCATGCGCTGGCTGACCAAAAAGCAATGCTGGTCGTCGTCGCGGTCGGGGTTGTCGCCAAGCCGGCGGATATTGCCGGCGTTGGTGCGCAGGTTGGCCAGGGCCAGCCCGGCACGGTTGAAGGTCGATATCTCGCCGATAAACAGCGAGCGGTTGAAGGCAAGCTCGGTCTGGAACCGGCCGCAGACCTTCTGCATGGCCGTGGTCCAGCGCTCCAGGCCGTCAAGGTCAGGCTTGCCGCTTAAGGGGGGGACGGGCTGGGGCATGACGACCTCCACACGCAGATTGTTGTTCTGATGCAATAGTTAACATGTTATCTATATACGCACAACAACGATCTTCGTCACAGGTCTTCAGGGGGCGGGTTTGACGGTCCAACCGATTACCCCGCCCCACTGGCTCACTCCGCCGGCAACTCCCGCTGCAAATCCCATCCGCCCCCAAGCGCCGCGATCAACTGCACACTCGTCACCAACCGCCCCTGCAGCAATGTCAGCACACTTCGTTCGCTGCTGAGCGCCGTGGTCTGCACGTTGACCACGTCCAGGTAGCCGATCAAGCCTGCCTTGTACTGGTTCTCGGTCAACCGCAACGATTCCCGCGCCGCGTCCAGCGCTTCCTGCCGCACCACTGCCTCGTCCCCGTACACCTTTAGCTGCACCAGATAGTTCTCGACCTCCTTGAACCCGTCGAGCACCGTCTGCCGATACTGCGCCACGGTCTGGTCGTACACCGCCACCGTCCGGTCAACCTCGGCGCTACGCTTGCCGGCGTCGAACAGCGTCAGCGCCAGTTGCGGCCCTACCGACCAGTAGCGGTTGGGCAACTCGATCCAGTTATTGAAACTGCTGCTGGAGTACCCTCCGTTCATGCTCAGCGACAGATCCGGGAAATACGCCGCCCGCGATACGCCGATGTTCGAGTTGGCCGCCATGACCTTGCGCTCGGCCGAAGCGATGTCGGGACGCCGCTCGAGCAACTGCGATGGCAGCGACAGCGGAACCTGCGGCAACGCCGGAATGTCGTTGCTCGCCGCCAGGGCAAAATCGGCTGGCGCCTTGCCCATCAGCACGGCGATGGCGTTCTCGTACTGCGCGCGCTGCCAGGCCAGGTCGATCAGGTCGGCCTGGGTGCTCTTGAGCTGGGTACGCGCCTGGGCCACGGCATCCGGCCCGGCAACCCCGGCGCGGTACTGGTTTTCGTTCATCTTCAACGACCGCTCATAGGTCGCGACCGTGGCTTCGAGCAGGCGCTTCTGCGCGTCGATCACCCGCAGTTGCAGGTAGTTCTGCACCAGCTCCGACTGCTGGCTCAGGCGGATGGCCGCCATGTCGGCCAGGCTGGCCTCGGCGCTGGATTCGTTGGCGTTCATGGTTTCACGCAACTTGCCCCACAGGTCGATCTCCCAGCTCACCCCGAGCTGCGCGTTGTAGGTGTCGCGGATGCCGCTGCTGTTGTTCGACAGGCTGGAGCTGGAACTGCCGGTGCCCTGGGCCGAACGGTTCTTGCTGGTGGTCAGGTTCAGCGAAGGGAACAGCGAGGCACGGCTGCTGCGCACCAGCGCCTGGGCCTGACGGTACTGCGCCTCGTACTGTGCCACGGTCTGGTTGCTGCGGTTGAGCTCCTCCACCAGGGCGTCGAGCTGCTTGTCGCCATAGATCTCCCACCACGCCCCGCGGGCGATGGCGTCGGACGGGTTGGCCTGGGTCCAGCCTTCGGCCTGCTTGAACTGCGCCGGGGTGCTGACCTCGGGGCGGTGGTAGTCCGGGCTCAGGGTACAGGCGCTGAGCATGGCCACGCACAACCCGGCGCTGACCAGACGCGAACCGCGTCCCTGGGTCAGCCGCTTGAGGGCACGGTGGATTCGGGTGTGGGCAAAGTTCATAGCGGGGTATCCAGGGCAGCGTCGGTGCGCACGCCGCGCCAGCGGTTGAACCGGTGGCGCAGGCGATCGAGGTACAGGTAGACCACGGGCGTGGTGTAGAGGGTGAGGATCTGGCTGAACACCAGGCCGCCGATGATGGTCAGGCCCAGCGGCTGGCGCATCTCCGCGCCCTCGGCGCGGCTGAGCAGCAGCGGCAGCGCGCCGAGGATCGCCGCCAGGGTGGTCATCAGGATCGGCCGCAGGCGCAGCAGGCAGGCGCGGCGGATCGACTCCTCCGGCGACAGGCCGTCGTGGCGCTCCAGCTGCAGCGCCAGGTCGATCATCAAGATGGCGTTCTTCTTCACCACGCCGATCAGCAGGAACAGACCCAGCAGCGAGATCAGGCTGAACTCGCCACCGGTCAGGTACAGCGCCAGCAAGGCGCCGACCCCGGCCGAAGGCAGCGTGGAGAGGATCGTCAGCGGGTGGATGTAGCTCTCGTAGAGGATGCCCAGCACCAGGTACACCAGCACCAGGGCGCCGAGGATCATCAGCGGTTGGCCTTCGGTGGTCTTGGTAAAGGCGTCGGCGTCGCCGCCGAGCTTGGCGATCACCGACTCTGGCAGGCCCAGTTTGGCTACCGCGCGCTCCAGCGCGGCCATGGCCTGGTCGGGGCTGTAGCCTTCGGCGACGTCGAACGAAATGTCCTCGGAGGCGAACTGCCCTTCGTGGCTGACGCGGTCGTTGGCCAGGCTGTTCTCGTAGCGGGCGAAGGTGGACAACGGCACCCGGGCGCCGTCGGCGGTAATCACCTGCACCTGCTCCAGGGTACTTGGGTCCCAGGCGTATTTCGGGTTGATCTCCAGCACCACCTGGTACTGGTTGAGGCTGTCGTAGATGGTCGAGATCTGCCGCTGGCTGTAGGCGTTGTTCAGCACCGCGGTGACCATGTCCATGTCGATACCCAGGCGCTTGGCCTGGTCACGGTCGACCACCAGGGTCACCTGCTGGGTGCCGGCGCCGTCGCGGGCGTCGATGGCGGTCAGCTCGGGCAGCTTGCGCAGCTCGGCGGCCACCTTCGGGAACCACTCGCGCAGGGCCGCCAGGTCGCCGCTCTGCAGGGTGTAGAGGTACTGCGAGGTGCTCTGGTCGCGGCCGCCGCCGCCCAGTTGCAGGTCCTGGTCGGCCATCAGGTACAGGCGCCCGCCGGGGATCTTCGGCAGGTCCTTGCGCAGGCGGTCGATCACCTTCTGTGCGTTCTCCTTGCGCTCGGCGATCGGCTTCAGGCGCACCAGCACGAAGGCGTTGTTGGTGCCGCTGTTGCCGCCGATGAAACCGGCGACGCTCTCCACCGCCGGGTCCTTGAGCAGGGCGCGGCGGTAGATCTCCATCTTCGGCTGCATCACGGTGAACGACAGGCCGTCATCGCCACGGATGAAGCCTTGCAACTGGCCGGTGTCCTGCTGCGGCATCAAGGTCTTGGGCACTACCACGTACAGGGCGATATTCAGCCCGATGGTGGCCAGCAGGCTGAGCAGGGTCAGGCGCTTGTGCCGCAGCGCCCAGCCCAGGCTCTTGTCGTAGCCGGCGACCATGCGCTGGTGGATGCGGTCGCTCCAGCGTTGCAGGCGGGTCTGCTGCTGCGGGCCGTGGACCTTGAGCCAGCGCGAGCAGAGCATCGGCGTCAGCGTCAACGACACCACCAGCGAGACGATGATCGCCGCCGCCAGGGTGATCGAGAACTCCTTGAACAGCCCACGGACGATACCGCCCATGAACAGGATCGAGACGAACACCGCCACCAGCGAGACGTTCATCGACAGCAGGGTGAAACCCACCTCCTGCGCGCCCTTGTAGGCGGCACGCATGGGGTTTTCGCCGTTCTCGATATGCCGCGAGATGTTCTCCAGCACCACGATGGCGTCGTCCACCACCAGGCCGGTGGCGAGGATCAGCGCCATCAGCGACAGGTTGTTCAGGGAGAACCCGCACAGGTACATGACCGCGAAGGTGCCCACCAGCGACACCGGCACCGCCAGGCTCGGGATCAGCGAGGCGCGCAGGTTGCCAAGGAACAGGTAGACCACCAGGATCACCAGCACCACGGCGATCAGCAGGGTGTGCTCGGCTTCCTTCAAGGTGGCCTTGATCACCGGCGAGCGGTCCATGGCCACGTTGAGCTTGACGCTGGCCGGCAGCAGCGACTGCAACGCCGGCAGCTCGGCCTTGATCTGCTCGACGGTCTGGATGATGTTGGCGTTGGTCTGGCGGTTGACCACCAGCAGCACCGCGCTCTCGTCGTTGAAGAAGCCGCTGTTGTAGCGGTTCTCCACGCCATCGCTGACCTTGGCCACGTCGGACAGGCGCAGGATCGCGCCGTTCTGCTGGCGGATCACCAGCGGCTTGTAGTCCTCGGCGGTTTCCAGCTGGTCGTTGGCCCGCACCTGCCAGTTGCGCTCATGGTCTTCGACGAAGCCCATGGGCCGGCGCTGGTTGGCGTTGGCCACGGCGTTACGCACGTCGTCCAGGGACAGGCCGTACTGGTTGAGCAACTGTGGTTCAAGCTCGATGCGCACCGCCGGCAGCGAGCTACCGCCGATCTGTACCTCCCCTACGCCGCTGACCTGCGCCAGGCTTTGGGACAGGATGGTGTCAGCCAGGTCGTAGAGCTTGCCCTTGGACAGCACGTCCGAGGTCAGCGACAGCACCATGATCGGCGCCTGGGACGGGTTGATCTTCTTGTAGGTGGGCATGCTGCGCATGCCGCTGGGCAGCAGGTTGCGGGTGGCGTTGATCGCCGCCTGCACCTCGCGCGCCGCGCCGTCGATGTCGCGGCCCAGCTCGAAGCCGATGATCACCCGGGTCGAGCCCTGGTTGGAACTGCTGGTCAGCGTGGTGACACCGGCGATGGCGCCGAGCTTGCGCTCCAGCGGCGTGGCCACGGTGGAGGCCATGACCTCCGGGCTGGCGCCGGGCAGGCTGGCCTGCACCACGATCACCGGGAAGTCCATCTGCGGCAGCGGCGACACCGGCAGCAGGCCGAAGCTCACCCCGCCCAGCAGCATGATCGCCAGGCTCAGCAGCATGGTGGCTACCGGCCGGCGGATGAAAGGTCCGGACAGGTTCATGCTTCGGCCTGCCGCGCATCGTCAGCCGGGCGCCAGCGGCGCGCCAGGCGGTCGAAGTACAGGTAGATGACCGGCGTGGTGAACAAGGTCAGCACCTGGCTCACCAGCAGGCCGCCGACCATCACCAGGCCCAGCGGCTGGCGCAACTCGGCGCCGGAACCGGTGGCGAGCATCAGCGGCACGGCGCCGAACAGCGCGGCCAGGGTGGTCATCAGGATCGGCCGGAAGCGCAGCAGCGCCGCCTGGTAGATCGCGTCGCGCGGGCTCATGCCCTGGTGGCGCTCGGCCTCCAGGGCGAAGTCGATCATCATGATCGCGTTCTTCTTGACGATGCCGATCAGCAGGATGATGCCGATGATGGCGATCATGCCCAGGTCGTTGCCGCTCAGCAGCAGCGCCAGCAAGGCCCCCACCGCCGCCGAGGGCAGCGTGGAGAGGATGGTCACCGGGTGGATGTAGCTCTCGTAGAGCACGCCCAGCACGATGTACATGGTCACCACCGCGGCCAGGATCAGCAACAGGGTGCTCGACAGCGAGGCCTGGAACGCCTCGGCGGCGCCCTGGAAGCGGGTCTGCACGCCGATCGGCATGCCGATGTCCTGCTGCACCTGCTCGATCACCTTGACCGCCTCGCCCAGGGACGCGCCGTGGGCCAGGTTGAACGACATCATCACCGCCGGGAACTGGCCGATGTGCGAGATCGCCAGCTGGGCCTGGCGCTGCTCGATGCGCGCCAGGGCCGACAGGCGCACCTGGCCGCCGTCGGTGGCCTTGACGTGGATCGACTCCAGGGCCTGCGGGCCGAGGCTGGCGGCAGTCTGCGACTGCAGCACCACGCGGTACTGGCTGGCCTGGGTGTAGATGGTCGAGATCTGCCGCTGGCCGAAGGCGTCATACAGCGCGTTGGTGATCTGCGCCACGGTGATCCCCAGGCGACTGGCCATGTCGCGGTCGATCACCAGGAATACCTGCAGGCCCTGGTCCTGCAGGTCGCTGGCCACGTCCTGCAGCTCGGGGCGGCCCTTGAGTGCCTGCACCAGCTTGCCGCTCCACTCGGCGAGCATGTCGGCATCCGGCGAGCTGAGGCTGAACTGGTACTGGGTGCGGCTGACCCGGTCCTCGATGCTCAGGTCCTGCACCGGCTGCATGAACAGGCGGATGCCGACCAGCTTGTCGAGTTGCGGCTGCAGGCGGTTGATCACCTCGGAGGCAGTGACGTCGCGCTCGCCGTGGGGCTTGAGGTTGATCAGCAGGCGGCCGCTGTTGAGGGTGGCGTTGTCGCCGTCCACGCCGATGTAGGAAGACAGGCTCTGCACCGCCGGGTCCTGCAGGATCACCTTGGCCAGGGATTGCTGGCGCTCGCTCATGGCGGCGAACGAGGTCGACTGCGGCGCCTCGGAGATACCCTGGATGACCCCGGTGTCCTGGGCCGGGAAGAAGCCCTTGGGCACCATCAGGTACAGCACCACGGTCAATGCCAGGGTGGCCACGGCCACCAGCAGGGTCAGCGGCTGGCGCTCGAGCACCCAGGTCAGGGTGGTGCCGTAGTGCTTGATCAGCCAGTCGATCCAGGCGCCGCTGGCGCGGTAGAAGCGACCCTGTTCCTCTTCCTTGGGTTCGCGCTTGAGCAGGCGCGCGCACATCATCGGCGTCAGGGTCAGCGACACCACCAGGGAAATCAGGATGGCCACCGCCAGGGTGATGGCGAACTCGCGGAACAGCCGCCCGACCACATCGGCCATGAACAGCAGCGGAATCAGCACGGCGATCAGCGAGAAGGTCAGCGAGATCAGGGTGAAACCGATCTGCTTGGCGCCCTTGAGCGCGGCCTGCATAGGTGTCTCGCCCTCCTCGATGTGCCGGGAGATGTTCTCCAGCATGACGATGGCATCGTCCACCACGAAACCGGTGGCGATGGTCAGGGCCATCAAGGTGAGGTTGTTGACCGAGAAGCCGGCCAGGTACATCACCCCGAAGGTGCCGATCAGCGACAGCGGCACGGCGATGGAGGGAATGATGGTGGCGCTGAAGCGGCGCAGGAAGACGAAGGTAACCATCACCACCAGGGCGATGGCGAACAGCAGCTCGTGCTGCACGTCGCGCACGGCGGCGCGGATAGTCTGGGTGCGGTCGGTGAGCACGCTGACATCCAGGCCCGCCGGCAGGTTGTCGGTGATCGACGGCAGCAGTTCCTTGATCCGGTCGACCACCTCGATGACGTTGGCGCCGGGCTGGCGCTGGATATTTAGCAGCACAGCCTCGTTCTGGTTGGCCCAGGCGGCCAGGCGTTCGTTTTCGGCGCCGTCGACGATCTCGGCGACATCCTTCAGGCGCAGCGGCGCACCGTTGCTGTACTTGAGGATGAGGTTGGCATATTCCTCGGGCGAGCGCAGCTGGTCATTGGCATCGAGCATCGACACCCGGGTCGGGCCGTCGAAGTTGCCCTTGGGCTGGTTGACGTTGGAGGCGCCGATCAGGGTACGCACGTCGTCCAGGTTGAGGCCGTTGGCGGCCAGGGCGTCGACGTTGACCTTGATCCGCACGGCCTGGCGCTGGCCACCGGCGATGCTGACCATGCCGACGCCGCTGATCTGGGCGATCTTCTGCGCCACGCGGGTATCGACCAGGTCGTTGAGCTTGGGCAGCGGCATGGTCTTCGAGGAAATCGCCAGGGTCAGCACCGGGGTGTCGGCCGGGTTGACCTTGTTGTACACCGGCGGCGCCGGCAGGTCGCTGGGCAGCAGGTTGCTGGCGGCGTTGATCGCGGCCTGCACCTGCTGCTCGGCGACATCCATGTTCATGTCGAGGTTGAAGCGCAGGGTCAGCACCGAGGCGCCGCCGGAGCTGGTCGAGGCCATCTGCTCCAGGCCCGGCATCTGCCCGAACTGGCGTTCCAGCGGTGCGGTGACGGCGCTGGTCATCACCTGCGGGCTGGCGCCGGGGTACAGGGTCATGACGCGGATGGTCGGGTAGTCGACCTGGGGCAAGGCCGCCACCGGCAGCAGCTTGTAGGCGATCAGGCCGGCCAGGACGATGGCCAGCATGCTCAGCGTGGTGGCGACCGGCCGCAGGATGAACAGGCGCGAGAGGTTCATGCGCCCGCCTTGGTGCCTGGTTCAGCGGTCTGGGCCGAGTCCTTGGCGCCCTGCCCCTGCAGGTGCTGGCCGGGGGTGGTGGGGACCTGGGAGCTGTCCTCGACCACATCGACCTTGGTGCCTTCGCGCAGGCGGTCGGTGCCTTCCAGCACCAGACGCTCGCCGGCGGCCAGGCCCTCGACGATCACCGTGTTCTCGCCATCGCTGGCGCCGACCTTGAGCTTGCGCACGTTGATGGTGTTCTCGGCGTTGACCACATAGGCGAAGGTGCCGTCGTTGCCGAACTGGATCGCCGCGGCCGGTGCCAGCACCACCTGCTTGAGGGTGTCGGCCAGCAGGCGCACGTTGACGAACTGGTTGGGGAACAGCGCGTGGTCGCTGTTCTGGAAGGTGCCCTTGAACTTCAGGGTGCCGGTGGCGACGTCGATCTGGTTGTCGAGGCTGCCCAGCACGCCGGTGGACTGCAGCTTCTGATCGCCCCGGTCCCAGGCCTCGACCGGCAGGCTGGCGCCGCTGCGGTAGCGGGCCAGCACGGTGTCGAGCTGGGTTTCCGGCAGAGTGAAGGCAACGCTGATCGGCTGGGTCTGGGTGATGACCACCAGCGCCGTGGTGTCGTTGGCCGCCACCAGGTTGCCCAGGTCCAGCTGGCGCAGGCCCACGCGGCCGCTGATCGGTGCGCGGATCTGGGTGAATTCGAGGTTCAGGCGGGCGTCGTTGACCTGGGCCTGGTTGGTCTTGACCAGCCCCTGGAACTGACCGACCTGGGCTTCGGCGGTGTCGAGGGTCTGCTTGGCGATGCTGTCCTCGGCGTACAGGCCTTTGTAACGGGCCAGGTCGACCTGGGCGTTCTTCAGTTGCGCCTGGTTCTGCGCCAGGGTGCCTTCGGCCTGCTGCAGGGCGATGCGATAGGAACGTGGGTCGATCTCGGCGAGCAGATCGCCGGCCTTGACCTGCTGGCCTTCCTTGAAGTGGACCTTGACCAGCTCGCCGGCGACCCGGCTGCGCACGTTGACCGTGTTGGTCGCGGTCACGGTGCCGAGGGCCTTGTAATAAAGCGGGAAGTCTCCGACCCGCACCGGCTCGACCCGCACCGGGACCGCCTCGGTGGAGGCACCGAAGCCCGGCCGCCCGCCCATGCCCAGGCCCTTGCCCGGACGGTGCCCGCCGCCTTCCTTATGGACGGTCGCCGCGGGCCACAGCCACCAGGCCAGCAGGGCCACCAGCAGCAGGATCAGCAGGCCGAACAGCCAGCGACGAGGGGAACGGGAATTGGAGGCTTGCATGGGTCGAACGAACCTTGTTCAGAGAAAGACGGCGTGGAGAGCGTGAACGATAAGCACTGGCTTCGCTTTAGCAAAGTGGCTTTACCAGTGCTTTACCTTCGGCTGACGTTGGCAAAGGGGTGAACTTTAAATGAAAACGGCCTGGAACAGGGTCCAGGCCGTTACAGGGTGTAACCCCTGGGGGTGCTTCGCCCCCTTTCGCGGCACAAGGCCGCTCCTACAGCAGTCAGCGCTTTCTGTAGGAGCGGCCTTGTGCCGCGAAAGGGCCGCAAGGCGGCCCCAGCATCACTTACTTCAGGACAGCCAGCGCCGCCTCGTAGTTCGGCTCGTCAGCGATTTCGCCCACCAGCTCGCTGTGCAGCACCTTGTCGTTTTCGTCCAGCACCACCACGGCGCGGGCGGCCAGGCCGGCCAGCGGGCCGTCGGCGATGGCCACGCCGTAGTTTTCCAGGAACTCGCGGCCACGCAGGGTCGACAGGTTCTTCACGTTCTCCAGGCCTTCGGCGCCGCAGAAGCGCGCCTGGGCGAAAGGCAGGTCGGCGGAGATGCACAGCACCACGGTGTTGGCCACGTCATTGGCCTGGGCGTTGAACTTGCGCACCGAGGTGGCGCAGGTCGGGGTGTCGACGCTCGGGAAGATGTTCAGCACCTTGCGCTTGCCGGCGAAGTCCTTCAGCGAGGTGTCGGCCAAGTTGCCGGCGACCAGGGAGAAGGCAGGCGCCTGAGCACCAGCCTGTGGCAGGTTGCCTTTGACCTGAACCGGGTTGCCTTTGAGAGTCACTTGAGCCATGGCAAAAATCCTTATACGGGGTTGGAAAAGGCTTCAGAGTTAACCACGAAGGGACGCAAGTGCCTATGGGCAAAGATGAAATTGTCCTACGTTCGGGCAATTCCTGTAGACAAACGCCCGGGTGACTGGCGTCGACCCGGGCGTTTTTCCTACATAACGGGGGCTCAGGCCAGCAGGCCGTACACCACCGAGGTCAGGGCCACCAGGCCGACGACCACCACGAACAGGTTGGACAGCGCGCCGCTGTACTTGCGCATCGATGGCACGCGACGGATGGCGTACATCGGCATCAGGAACAGCAGCACGGCGATGATCGGGCCGCCGAGGGATTCGATCATGCCGAGGATGCTCGGGTTGAGGGTGGCGACGATCCAGCACACCACCAGCATCAGCGCGGCGACGATGCGGTCCAGGGCCTTGGCGCCCGGGCGCATGCCGGACTTGACGATCATGCCCTTGAGGCCCTCGCTGGCACCGATGTAGTGGCCCAGGAACGACTTGGCAATGGCGATGAAGGCGATCAGGGGCGCGGCGAAGGCGATGGCCGGCTGCTCGAAGTGGTTGGCCAGGTACGACAGGATCGACAGATTCTGCGCCTTGGCCTCGGCCAGCTGGGCGCTGCTCAGGGTCAGCACGCAACTGAACACGAAGAACAGCACCATCAGCACCATCAGCAGGTGCGCGCGACGCAGGATCTGGCCGCTGCGCTCATCGGCGTGCTCGCCGTAGCGGCGCTTCTGGTCGACGGCGAAGGCCGAGATGATCGGCGAATGGTTGAACGAGAACACCATCACCGGGATCGCCAGCCACACGGTGTGCAGGAAGGCCGAGCCGGACGGCACCTGGGTGGCGGTGTCGAGGATGCCGCCGGTCCAGTGCGGCACCAGGTACAGGGCCAGCAGCGCCAGGGCGACGATGAACGGGTAGACCAGCAGGCTCATGACCTTGACCGTGGCCTGCTCGCCGCAGCGCACGATGGCCAAGAGGCCAAGGATCAGCACGAACGACAGAATCGCCCGCGGTGGCGGCGCGATGTGCAGCTGGTGCTCCATGAAGCTGCTGACGGTGTTGGTCAGCGCCACGCTGTAGATCAGCAGGATCGGGAAGATGGCGAAGAAGTACAGGACGGTGATCAGCGCGCCGGCGGTGATGCCGAAATGCTCTTCGACCACTTCGGTGATGTCGCCGCCCTTGCTGCCGGAGAGCACGAAGCGGGTCAGCCCGCGGTGGGCGAAGTAAGTCATGGGGAAGGCCAGCAAGGCCAGGACCAGCAGCGGCCAGAAACCGCCAAGGCCGGCGTTGATGGGCAGGAACAGGGTTCCGGCGCCGATGGCCGTGCCGAACAGGCCCAGCATCCAGGTGGTGTCTTGACGCGACCAGCTGCCGAGGGTGGCGGGGGTCGATTCTACAAAGCGTTGTTCAACGCTTGGGGCCTGCTCATTCATTCCGGGTGACGCTCCACTCGCAAGACTGCAACAGGCTGAGAATGGCGAAATAGACGATTCGCCCAACTCAACCGGGGAAGAGGGGCGCGATTGTGCATGTAAAGGTTGCACTTGGGGAAGCCCCGCCCGAGGGACGGTTGCACTTGTCTTTACAAGCAGGTTGTGCTGGAGGGGGCTGCTTTGCAACCCTTTCGCGGCACAAGGCCGCTCCTACAGAGAAACGCAAGTCCCTGTAGGAGCGGCCTTGCCGGGGCGCCGGACCGGCCGGAAAGGGCCGCAGAGCGGCCCCAGGCCGGTTACCGCTGAACGGCGGCAAACGCCTCGGCCACCTGGCGCAGGTTGGCCGGACGCAGCCCGGACATGCACACCCGGCCGCTGTCGATCAGGTACACGCCGAACTCGTCACGCAGCCGACGCACCTGCTCCACGCTGAAGCCGGTGTAGCTGAACATGCCGCGCTGGCGCAGGAAGAACTGGAAGTCCTGGCCCGGCAGCAGCTCGCCGAGCAGGTCGACCAGGCCCTGGCGCATGTCGAGGATACGCTTGCGCATCACCTCCACTTCCGCCGCCCACTGGGCGTTGAGCGCGGCGTCGCCGAGCACGCAGGCCACCAGCTGGGCGCCGAACGCGGGCGGGCTGGAGTAGTTGCGGCGCACGGTGGCCTTGAGCTGGCCGAGCACGCTGGAGGCGGTGGCGGCATCGTCGCAGACCACCGACAGGCCCCCTACCCGCTCGCCGTACAGCGAGAAGATTTTCGAGAACGAGTTGCTGACCAGGCATGGCACGCCGGCACGGGCCATCTCGCGAATGGCGTAGGCGTCTTCCACCAGGCCTTCACCGAAGCCCTGGTAGGCGATATCGAGGAACGGAATCAGCTGGCGCGCCTTGACCACCTCGACCACCTGCTGCCACTGGTTCTGCTCCAGGTCGACGCCGGTGGGGTTGTGGCAGCACGGGTGCAGCAGGACGATGCTGTTGGCCGGCAGGGTCTGCAGGGTCGCCAGCATGCCGGCGAAATCGACGCCACGGCTGGCGGTGTCGAAGTACGGGTAACTGTGCACCTTGAAGCCCGCGCCTTCGAAGATTGCCCGGTGATTGTCCCAGGTGGGGTTGCTCACCCACACCTCGGAGCCCGGGAAGTAGCGCTTGAGGAAGTCGGCGCCGACTTTCAGCGCGCCGGAGCCGCCGACGGTCTGCACGGTGGCCACGCGGCCATCGGCCACAGCCGGGTGATCTGCGCCGAACAGCAGCGCCTGGATCGCCTGGCGGTAGGCGGCCAGGCCTTCCATCGGCAGGTACAGCGAGGCTTCATGGGGCTGGCCGGCCAGGCGCTTCTCCACCTCGCCCACCGCCGCCAGCTGCGGCACCACGCCAGCTTCGTCGTAGTACAGGCCGATACTCAGGTTGACCTTGTCGGCGCGCGGGTCGGCCTTGAAGGTTTCCATCAACGAGAGGATCGGGTCGCCGGCATAGGCATCGACATGTTTGAACACAGCGTGCAGCTCCTTGGAAATCAGGACAGTTCAGGGAAGGCTCCAGCGAGGATACCCGCAGTGAGGCGTCAGGAACATCACCGATGTGCAAGGAGTCGATGCAGGGGCGCAAGAGCGGGGGTCACGACGCAAAGACATTTCCCACATCAATTACGGAAACGGATGAATAGGCGCTCGATGTAACTGCCTGTCATTGTCCCTGTTGATTCTCTAGTACGACTGGAGAGTAGCAGCGATCTTGAGATCGAGCGCCGCCCGCGCGGCGCATCGCGGGACAAGCCCGCCCCCACATTTGTTGCAACGTGCCAACCCTGCCAGGCCATGGTTGTCCGCCTTGGTGCATGTCTTGAGTCATGTGGAGCGGCGGTAGCGACCACGCAAAAACCGCGTCGTACAAACAAGGCGGACCAGGTAATGGCACAGGATTGACTGGCCCGAAACAGATGTGGGAGCGGGCTTGTCCGCGATGCGCCGCGCGGGCGGCGCTCGATCTCGAGAGCGGTGCAAGACCATCGCCAAACACTTGGCCGCCATCACGCGATCAATTGCCTTCTCGCCAAAGGCCTGTGAAGGGCGCGTCCAAAGACAAGGACCATACGATGCCTTACATCTACCTGGCTGTATGTACTGCACTGACAGGCTGGTTCCTCGACTGGATCTGCAAGCCGATTCTGGTGCGCAGATGGCTCTACCTGGTTTTCCAGATCACAGGCATCACCGCTTGCACCCAACTCGGTGCCCAGGAGGTTCTTTACTGGGATGGAGGGGCATGGGGCCTGTTCTTTTCACTCGCCGGATTTCCTCTGCTGTTCGAACGCTCGAGTTGGTATGAGCGAAACCGATAGAGGAGGCATTCATGACCATGCTTTACCTGCTGATCTATCTGCCGGTCGCAGTCCTTCTGTTCGACTGGCTTTGCAGGTCAGTACTGCTTCGCAGAATCCTGTACATCGTCTTCATGGTGGCGGGCATCAGCACTTGTTCACAGCTGGGGCAACGCGAGTTCATGAATCTCGATGGTGGGCAATGGGCTCTATTCTTCGTCGTGCTCGGCACGACCCTGCTGTTTGACCGCTCGCACTTTTTTGATCGTGATCGGGATTGAGGACCTGCGCCCCATCCCGATCCAGATGAGGCCAATTCAGCCCGCCAACCCCCGCAACTCCCCCCACTCCCGCTCACTCAACGCCACCCCTTCTCGCCCAGCCACTTCACGCTCGCGATAACGCCGCTCGCCCGGCATCCGTGTCAACCCGGCTGCCTGCATCTGTTCCACCAGTTCACGGCTGCGCAGCGCAAAGCGCTCGCCCTCGGCCTTGCTCGGGTCGATCACGATGATCAACTGCCCGGTCCAGGGGGTCTTGGCTCCCGGATGCCCGGACCAGTCGAACTCCCAGGAGAAATTGCCGCCCGTCAGCGCCGCCGCCAGCAGTTCGACCATCATCGACAGCGCCGAGCCCTTGTGCCCGCCGAACGGCAGCAAGGCGCCGCCCTCGAGAATCGCCTTGGGGTCGCTGGTCGGCCGGCCCTCGGCATCCACGCCCATGCCCGGCGGCAGTTGCTCGCCCGCCCGCGCGGCGATCTGCACATCGCCATGGGCCATGGCACTGGTGGCCATGTCGAAGACGATCGGATCATGCCCGGCGCAAGGCGCGGCAAAAGCAATGGGGTTGGTGCCGAACAGCGGCTTGCGCGCACCGTGTGGCACCACGCAGGTCATGCTGTTGACCACGCTCAGGGCGACCAGGCCCTCGTCGGCGAACGGTTCGACATCCGGCCACAGCGCGGCGAAATGGTGCGAGTTGTGGATCGCCAGCACCGCGATGCCGGCCCTGCGCGCCTTCTCCACCAGCAGCGGGCGGGCTGCGGCCAATGCCGGCTGGGCAAAGCCGCCCTTGGCATCGACTCGCACATAGGCCGGCGCAAGATCACTCACCTGTGGCTCGGCGCGACCATCGACCCAACCACTGGCCAGGGTCGAGACATAACCGGGAATACGGAACACCCCATGGCTGTGGGCACCGTCGCGCTGGGCACTGGCGCAATTGTGGGCGAGCACGGCGGCCACCGCCGCGCTGCAGCCATGACGCTCGAAGATCGACTGCAGCAACGCCTGCAGTTCGTTAAAAGGCACGCGCACGACAGGGCCGGTGGAAGGTGAAGACATCTGGAGCTCCTTTCTTGGAATTGGATTCGCTACAGCGCAACTGCACAGACTTTCCCGCCAATGACAGCTATCTGTCAAATATTGACTTGATGACAGAAAACAGCCATTTTGGCTTCCACGCCAGAAATCAACCGGAACCGACCATGAGCCGATCGATCAAGCAACGCCTGGAAAGCAGCCTGCACACCGCAGCCGCCTCGGGCCGCCAGATCGCCAGCTACATGCTCGCCAACCTCCACGAACTGCCGTTCCAGACCTCGGCCAGCATCGCCGCCAAGCTGGGCGTCAGTGAATCCAGCGTCGGCCGCTTCTGTCGCTCGCTGGGCTACGCGCACCTCAAGGCGCTCAAGCAGGACCTGCAGAACGACCTGGGCGACGGTCCCTGGCTGGTGGGCGACCGCCTGCAGGAGTTCCGCCAGCAACCCGAGGATGACCAGCGCTCGGGCAGCCTGGAGCTGGAAATGGCCGCGCTGGTACGCGTGCACGAATACAGCCGCGGCGAAGCCTGGCAGCAGGTGGCCCGGCGCCTGGCGGAAAAACCGCGGGTGTTCGTCGCCGGCTTTCAGACCGAACGTGGCGTGGCCATGTGCATGAGCCACCTGCTGCAATACCTGCGCGACGGCGTGCAACTGGTCGACGGCAGCGCCGGGCACTTCGCCGAGGTGCTGCTGGGGCGCCCCCAGGACTGCGCGCTGGTGGTGTTCGAAGCGCGCCGCTATTCCCGTCATGCCCTGCAGCTGTGCCACAAGGCCCGCGTGCTGGGCATCCCGGTGACCCTGGTCACCGACACCTTCTGTGACTGGGCCGATGCCAACGCCGACGAGGTGTTCCGCATCCCCACCGAATTCAACCTGTTCTGGGAATCCACCGCGACCATGCTGTCGTGGGTGCACCTGATGGTCAACGAGGTCTGCAAGAAGCTCGGACCGGATGTTGAAAGACGCTTGGAAGCAACTGCCGCTCTACATAACGAGTTCGTCGGCTACACCTCGTGGCCGGCGGGCAAACAACAATAGCAAGAGTGCAACTACCGAGGTGCGAGATGAAAGGAACCATGGCTGTGGTGGGTGCGTGCGCCCTGCTGCTGGCGGCCGGCGCCAGTGCCGAGACTCTGCGTTTTGCCACTGAAGGCGCTTACCCGCCGTTCAACTACGTCGATGCGAACAACCAGCTGCACGGCTTCGACATCGACATCACCCATGCCCTGTGCGAGCAGATGAAAGTCGAGTGCACCCTGGTGGCCCAGGACTGGGAAGGCATCATCCCGGCGCTGATGGCGCGCAAGTACGACGCGGTGGTGGCCTCGATGATCGACACCGAGGAGCGGCGCCGCAAGATCGCCTTCACCGACCGCTACTACCGCACCCCGCTGACCGTGGCAGTCGCCAAGGACAGCACGATCAGCGACGCACAGACCGATTTCAAGGGCTACACGGTCGGTGCCCAGTCCGCCTCGACCCAGGCGATCTACGCCGAGGACGTGTATGGCAAGGCCGGCGCGGACGTGAAGCTGTACCCGACCCTGGACGAGGCCAATGCCGACCTTGCCGCCGGGCGCCTGGACGGGGTGATCGCCGACAAGTTCCCGCTGCACGAATGGCTGAACAAGAATGGCAAGGACTGCTGCAAGATCCTCGGCGACGTCGACGGTACCAAGGCCGACGCGGCGATTGCCGTGCGCAAGGATGACGAGGTCCTGCGCACGCGGTTGAACGAGGCCCTGGCGGCAATCGTGGCCAATGGCACGTACCAGAAGATCGCGAGCAAGTACTTCGCCTTCGATATCTACCAGTAATCTCGTGGGAGCGGGCTTGCCCCGCGATGGTGTCCTTCGTCAATCAGGTGCTATCGCGGGGCAAGCCCGCTCCCACGGGGTCGCCTGTATCCTGGGGGTTACACATGCTCGATCAACTCTCCCTGCTCTCCTTCGCCAGCGGCGGCTGGGGCCAGGCGCTCTTGGCCGGCGCCCTGGTGACCGTGTCGCTGGCCCTGGCCTGCCTGCCCATCGGCCTGCCGCTGGGCCTGCTGGTGGCGCTGGCCGCGCGCTCGCGCAAACGCCTGCCGCGGGCCTGGGCCACCACCTTTTCCACGGTGTTTCGCGGCCTGCCCGAACTGCTCACCCTGCTGATCATCTACTACGGCTGCCAGATCGCCGCGCAGAAGGTCCTCGCCGCGCTGGGCTACGAGGGCGAGGTGCTGATCAACACCTTCCTTGCCGCAATGGCCGCCTTCAGCCTGGTGTTCGCCGCATTTTCCAGCGAAATCTGGCTGATGGCCTTCAAGACCCTGCCCAAGGGCCAGCTGGAGGCCTGCGCGGCCCTGGGCCTGGGCAAGCGCACAGGGTTCTTCAGGGTGGTGCTGCCGCAACTGACGCGCATCGCCCTGCCGGGCCTGTCGAACAACTGGCTGAGCCTGCTCAAGGACACCTCGCTGGTCTCGACCATCTCGCTGATCGACCTGATGCGCCAGACCAACCTGGCGGTCAGCGTGACCAAGGAACCGATGCTGTTCTACGGCGTCGCCTGCCTGGTCTACCTGCTGTTCTCGGCGCTGTCGGGCAGGGTCTTCGCCCTGCTGGAGCGGCGCAGCAACCGCCATCTGCAAGGAGCCCGCCCATGAGCCCGGAGCAACTGCTGGCCTACGTGCTTGACCCCGACCTGCTGGAGCGCTACGGCGCGCGCTTCGTCGATGGCCTGCTGGTCACCGCCAAGCTGGTGGCGATCTCCTTCACCCTCGGCGCGCTGCTGGGCATGCTCCTGGCCCTGGCGCGGATGTCGCGGAGCCTCGTGCTGCGACGCCTGGCCGCCGGCTACGTGTACTTCTTCCGCGGCTCGCCGCTGCTGGCGCAGTTGTTTTTGCTGTACTACGGGCTTGGTTCGTTCAAGGGCTTCTGGCAGGACCTGGGGCTGTGGTGGTTCTTCCGCGAGGCCTGGTACTGCGCCCTGCTCGCCTTCACCCTCAACACCGCCGCGTACCAGGCCGAGATCTTCCGCGCCAGCCTGATGGCCGTCGCGCCGGGCCAGTACGAGGCCGCCAAGGCCCTCAACCTCAAGCGCTCGACCACCTTCTTCAAGGTGGTGCTGCCGCAGTCGCTGCTGGTGGCCATCGGCCCGCTGGGCAACGAACTGATCATGATGATCAAGGCCAGCGCCATCGCCTCGCTGGTGACCCTCTACGACCTGATGGGGGTGACCAAGCTGGCCTTCTCGCGCAGCTTCGACTTCCAGATCTACCTGTGGGCGGCGGTGCTCTACCTGCTGATCGTCGAGGTGGTCCGGCGCACCCTGAAACACCTGGAGGCCCGCCTGGGCCGCCACCTGAACTGATTGAAGGAATCCTTCCATGCATTGCCAGATCATCGTCCTGGGCGCCGGCATCGTCGGCGTCAGCACCGCCCTGCACCTGCAGGCCCGCGGACGCCAGGTGATCCTCGTCGACCGCGACGAACCGGGCAGCGGCACCAGCCATGGCAACGCCGGGCTTATCGAGCGCTCCAGCGTGATCCCCTACGCCTTCCCGCGCCAGTGGAGTGCCTTGCTGCGCTATGGCCTGAACCGCCAGCCCGACGTGCGCTACAGCCTGACCCACCTGCCCAAGGCCGCGCCCTGGCTGCTCAGCTACTGGCGCCAGTCCGCCCCCGGGCAACTGGCCCAGGCCGCCGCCGACATGCTGCCGCTGGTGCAGCGCAGCGTCGAGGAACACGATGCGCTGATCGAGGCCGCCGGCCTGCAGGGGCTGGTACAGGCCAAAGGCTGGATCGAGGTGTACCGTGATGCCGCGCTGTTCGAACAGGCCAAGCGCGACCTTAAGGGCCTGACCCGCTACGGCCTGCAGTACGAGATCCTCGAACGCGAACAGTTGCAGGCCCGCGAACAGCAACTGGACGGTGGCGTGATCGGCGGCATCCACTGGCTCGACCCGAAGACAGTGAGCAACCCCGGCGGCCTGACCCGTGGCTATGCGGCGCTGTTCGTGCAGCGCGGGGGGCAGTTCCTCCACGGCGACGCCCGTAGCCTGCGCCAGGTCGAGGATGGCTGGCAGTTGGACACGCGTCGCGGCAGCGTGATCGCCGACGAAGTGGTGGCCTGCCTCGGCCCGCAGTCGGCCGACCTCTACGAGCGGCTGGGCTACCGCTTTCCACTTGGCATCAAACGCGGCTACCACATGCACTACGCCACCCGCTACGGCGCCGAGCTAGGGCACTCGATCTGCGACACCCAGGGCGGCTACGTCCTGGCGCCGATGGCCCGTGGCGTGCGCCTGACCACCGGCATCGAGTTCGCGGCGAGCGACGCCGCCGCCAACGAGATCCAGCTACGCCGCTGCGAGGCCCTGGCACGCCGGCTGTTCCCGGCCCTGGGCGAGCGCCTGGACGACAAGCCCTGGCTGGGCCGCCGCCCCTGCCTGCCGGACATGCGCCCGGTGATCGGCCCGGCGCCCCTGCACAAACACCTGTGGTTCAACTTCGGCCATGCCCACCACGGCTTGACCCTGGGCCCGGTCAGTGGCCGCCTGCTGGCGGAGTTGATGACCGGCGAGCGCCCCTTCACCGACCCTGCGCCCTACAGCGCCGCACGTTTCGACTGAACCTTGAGCGGGAGAACAACAAGATGACCGCCCCCCTGAGCCTTGCCAGCCTGCACCCTGCCCCCGATCAGCGCCCGGAGCTGATCCGCATCGAGGGCCTGAACAAGCACTACGGCGCCTTCCATGTGCTGCACGACATCGACCTGTCGGTACGCGAGGGCGAGCGTATCGTGCTCTGCGGCCCGTCGGGCTCGGGCAAGTCGACGCTGATCCGCTGCATCAACCGCCTGGAGATCGCCCAGCAGGGCAGCATCCATGTCGCCGGCATCGACCTGGCCAGCAAAGGCCGCCAGGCCGACCAGGTGCGCAGCGAGATCGGCATGGTGTTCCAGCACTTCAACCTGTTCCCGCACATGAGCGTGCTCGACAACTGCCTGCTGGCGCCGATGAGCGTGCGCGGCCTGTCGCGCCGGGAGGCCGAGGAACGGGCGCGATTCTACTTGAGCAAGGTCGGCATCGAGAGCCAGGCGCACAAGTACCCCAGCCAGCTGTCCGGCGGCCAGCAGCAGCGGGTGGCGATCGCCCGGGCGCTGTGCATGAAACCGAGGATCATGCTGTTCGACGAACCGACCTCGGCGCTCGACCCGGAGATGGTGGCCGAGGTGCTGGATGTGCTGGTGCAGTTGGCTGGCACCGGCATGACCATGCTTTGCGTCACCCACGAGATGGGCTTCGCCCGGCAGGTGGCCGAGCGGGTGCTGTTTCTCGAGGGCGGGCGGATCATCGAGGACAGTTCGCCGGAGGTATTCTTCGGGCAGCCCAGGACCGCGCGGGCACAGGCGTTTCTGAAGCAGATCCTGCATTAGCGATTAGCGGTTCTGGGCGCATGAGCGCCACCCTGACCGCACCCTCTTGCAAGATTGCGTCGCCATTCATACTGATGCAGATCTTGATCTTGATCTTGATCTTGATCTTGACATCCGTATGTCCAACTTCACCGTCGACTAGCGACAGCTGCGTCAGTCCAGGCGCCGCCCGTACTTTCGCGACTTCAGGAGGCCGAACGCAGGCCTTGCGGAGGGAGGTGACGGGCATGGATGCCCGTCAAGCGCTGGGGCCCAGGATGGGCCCTGCAGCGCGGTCCTCCCGGGAGCAAGGCCGGAGTGAGGGGACCCGGAGCGAAGCGGAGGGCCGGATGAATGGAGCGAGGATTTTTTGGTTCCTTAATGAGATGGTCACCCCGGCACCCTGCGAGGCGTACGCTTTCGCAGGGTGTTTTTTCTTCGGAGACCGTCATCATGAGCACCGTGACACTGATCGGCATCGACATCGGCAAACATACCTTCCACCTGCATGCCCAGGACAAGTTCGGCAAAGAGGTATCGCGCAAGAAGTGCTCAAGGCTGCAGATGATGCGGTTTCTGGCCAATCATCCTCCCTGCACGGTGGTGATGGAGGCCTGTGCCGGTTCGCACTATCTGGCTCGAGAACTCACGGCGATGGGGCATGAAGCCAAGCTGATCTCGCCTCAGTTTGTTAAGCCTTTCGTCAAGAGCAACAAAAACGACTTCGTTGATGCGCAAGCCATCTGCGAAGCTGCTTCCCGGCCTTCCATGCGCTTTGTGACGCCAAAATCGCCTGAGCAGCAAACGCTCTCTGTTTCTCATCGGATGCGTGAATCATTGATCCGCGACCGAACCAAGACGGTGAACCAGATGCATGGGTTCCTGCTCGAATTCGGCGTCAGCCTGCCGACCGGACTGGCAGTGGTCAAACGCCTCGCTTCTGTGCTTGAAGAGCACGACTTGCCTGTACGTCTTGTCGCATTGTTGCAGCGGCTACATGAGCATTTCGTCTACCTGAGCGAGCAGATCAAGTTGTTGGACGAAGAGCTGGTGAGCCAGCTGACTGACGATGATCTGGGTAGTCGTTTGCTGAGTATTCCGTGTGTCGGACCGATCACCGCCAGCCTGCTGGCTGTGGAAATGGGCGATGGCCAGCAATACGGCAGTAGCCGGGACTTTGCGGCCTCTGTAGGTCTGGTGCCCCGTCAGTACAGTACCGGTGGCAGACAGAATTTGCTGGGGATTAGCAAGCGCGGCGACAAGAACCTTCGACGCTTGCTGGTGCAATGCGCACGGGTTTACCTGATGCGTTTGAAGTACCAGAAAGGCCCATTAGCCGATTGGGTGCGCTCACTGCTCGCTCGACGTCACTCCAACGTGGTGGCCTGCGCGTTGGCCAACAAACTGGCACGCATCGCTTGGGCCATTACCACTCGGCACACGCAATATAAAACGGAGCCAGGCGCCATGAACGCCTGACCCCGTAGTGCTGCACCGTGTTTCACCATCAGGTTTTGCGATAGCTGTACAACAGATGAAACAAACGGCCGATCGGCCTGACGATGATCCTGGGATCAAAAATGGCTCTTGGAAGCCGCTTACTTTTTAAGGATTGTCAGGTGCGAACGCTCATCGTGGCGCGGGCGGATACGAGCCCATCAGACGCCGGATAGATTTACGCAAGCCATCCATTTCATCTGATGAACAGTATTGCAGAAAACGGGGTGACCATAGATTTTGATCCTTCAAAAAGGAACTCGCCGTAAGGGCGAAAAGGTGACTATGCGTCGACATCGCGAATGAATGCACTTACAACTGTTAATACCAGCACCGACCAACTTTGACTTTGACTTTGACTTTGACTTTGACTTTGACTTTGACTTTTAAAGCATGTGTTTTGACAATTATATGCGCATTCATTTGCGATGGTGACGCAAAGTCACCTTTCCGCCCTTACGGCGGGTAACTTTTTGAAGGATCAAAAAGTCACCAAAAAATCCTCGCTCCATTCATCCGGCCCCTACGCTTCGCTCCGGGGTTCCCTCGCTCCGTTCTTGCTCCCGGGAGGACCGCGCTGAACGCCCCATCCTGGGGCGCAGCGCTTGACGGGCATCCACGCCCGTCACCTCCCTCCGCAAGAACTCCGCTCGGCCTCCTGAAGTCGCAATTGGCGTCGCCTGAACTATCGCGCACTTAGAAGCAAGATCAAGATCAAGATCAAGATCAAGATCAAGATCAAGATCAAGATCAAGATCAAGATCAAGATCAAGATCAAGATCAAGATCAAGATCAAGATCAAGATCAAGATCAAGATCAAGATCAAGATCAAGATCAAGATCAAGATCAAGATCAAGATCAAGATCAAGATCAAGATCAAGATCAAGATCAAGATCAAGATCAAGATCAAGATCAAGATCAAGATCAAGATCAAGATCAAGATCAAGATCAAGATCAAGATCAAGATCAAGATCAAGATCAACAGAGTTGCTATTGATCGGCGGCATGTTGATGTAATAACTTTCCTTCGCCGGAGATTCCAACGAAAGGGCCGTCGAGAGTGAAAGAACCTTATGGCGATATAGGATCACTCGCCGGGAATGTTTCATCCAGCGCGTTATCGACATTACTCTCCTTCGGTTGGGTCATCTCTCCACATTTGCAGTTCGCCATACGACACGGCTCCCCATTGCGATGCCCCGTCGCGCAGGCTTCGCAGCAATAGGCCTTGCCATCCTGGACCACGGCATTGGCATCCACGGTGCAAGAACAGTGGTTGCAAGAACAGCGTTGCTCATTCATCACGGCTCTCTCCTATCGTCATCAGGCTCCACGTCGTCGGTCCACGGCTCACCGTCCAACGGCGCCGAGCGGGCGAGTTCTGCCTCATCCAGGCCGATGCCGCCACCGATCTCGTGGGCGTCCACCTGGCGCAGGGTCTGGTCGGCAGGTCCGCCACCCATGCCTGGCTCATGCGGATCGCGAGCACCGGTTTCATCAAACAGTGTGTCCGGGCTCAGGTCGTCAAGGGTGACATTGTCCTCGTGCAGGCTGTCGCTCAGGGTCTCGCCACCGGTCAGGCCGCTTTCAGCGACACGCCGGGGCGGGTAGTCCTCGGCGATCTCGCGCGCCGGACGCTCGTCGCCGACACGCCCGTGGCGTTCATCGCGGCGCTCGCTGAAATCCAGCTCGTGGACACTGCCCATGCGGTCCTCGGTGGCGTCGATCTCCACCTGCGGTCTTGGGTCATCGGGTCTAGGCATTAACGTTCTCCATCAGTGGGCTTCACACGGTCGACTGCCCCTAGGAAGCAATGATTCAGAGTTTCTTCACAAAGCACCGCCGCGCGCGTTTTTTTGAACTCAACGCCGCGCCGCCGCCTCCCAATCTTGAGACCCGAACCCTCCCGGAGCCCGCCATGGCCAAGCCCCTGCAGGAGTACCAGCGCAAGCGCGATTTCAACGCCACGCCCGAGCCGGCTGGCAAGCGCGCCAGGCCACGCTCGGCCCACGCGCTGCAGTACTGCATCCAGAAACACGATGCCAGCCACCTGCACTACGACTTCCGCCTGGAACTCGACGGCACCCTCAAGAGCTGGGCGATCCCCAAGGGCCCCTCGCTCGATCCCAAAGTCCGGCGCCTGGCGGTGCACGTGGAGGATCACCCATTGGACTACGCCGATTTCGAAGGACGCATACCCGAAGGCCATTACGGCGCCGGTGATGTGATCGTCTGGGACCGGGGTATCTGGGAGCCCGAAGGCGATCCGCGTGAAGCCTATGCCAAAGGCAAACTGCGCTTTCGCCTGCAAGGCGAGAAGCTGTCGGGCGTCTGGAACCTGTTCCGCACCCACCTGGCCGGCAAGAAAGAGCAGTGGATGCTGGTCAAGTCCCATGACGGACAGGCGCGCAGCGAAACCGACTACCGCATCGTCGAGGCCCTGCCGGACAGCGTGCTGAGCGAGCGCACCCTGCCACCGCGGCACCCGACCAAGACAACCGCTTCCAAGCGCAAACGCAAGGCCGGCCGCAAAGCACTGCCGGCGTTGCTCCAGCCACAACTGGCCACGTTGGTCGACTCCCCGCCCAGCGGCGACTGGCGTTACGAAGTCAAGTTCGATGGCTACCGGATCCTGGCCCGCATCGACGGTGACGACATACGCCTGTTCACCCGCAATGGCCACGACTGGAGCGCGAAAATGCCCCGCCAGGTCGAGGCGCTCAAGGCACTGGGGCTCGACGCGGCATGGCTGGACGGCGAAATGGTGGTGGTCGGCGACAACGGTGCAGCCGATTTCCAGGCCCTGCAAAATGCCTTCGACACCAAGCACGACGAACGTATCACCTATTACCTGTTCGACCTCCCCTGGCTGGGCGGTGAGGATCTGCGCGAACTGCCGCTAAAGGCGCGTCGCGACACCCTGGCCAAACTGCTGGAAGATAACGCTTCGCCACTGCTCAGGTATTCAGCCGACTTCAAGGAGCCGGTCGACTCGCTGCTCGACAGCGCCTGTCGGCTGGAACTCGAGGGGCTGATCGGCAAACGTGCCGACAGCCCCTACGTCGGCCGACGCAGCAGCGACTGGATCAAGCTCAAGTGCAAGCAGCGCCAGGAATTCGTGATTGTCGGCTACACCGACCCCAAGGGCAGTCGCAACGGCTTCGGCGCCCTGCTGCTGGCGCTGCACGACCACGACAGCGGTCAGCTGCGCTACGCCGGCAAGGTCGGCACCGGCTTCAGCGCCGCCACCCTGGACAGCATCCTCGCCCGCTTGAAACCGCTGCAGACCGCCAAGCCGCCCTTGGCTCGCCCCCCCAGCGGGGCCGAAGCCCGCGGCGTGCACTGGCTCAAACCGCAACTGCTGGCGGAAGTCGCCTACGCCCAGATGACTCGCGAAGGCATCGTGCGCCATTCGGTGTTCCACGGTCTGCGCGACGACAAACCCGCCACCGCCATCGACCTGGAGCGAGCGATGCCCGCCAAGCGTGCAGCACAGACACGACCCGAGGGCCTGGGCAACCTGCGCCTGACCCACCCCGAGCGCGTGGTCGACGCGACCACCGGGGCCACCAAGCGCCAGGTCGCACAGTACTACGCCCAGGTCGCCGACCGGCTGCTGCCGCAGCTCAAGGATCGGCCTGTCGCCCTGGTCCGAGCACCAGATGGCCTGGGCGGCGAGCTGTTCTTCCAGAAGAACGCCGGCCAGCTGCATATTCCCCACGTGCTCAGCTACAGCAAGGCCCAGGCCGGCCAGGCGGCCATGGTGCTCAACCGCGCCGACAGCCTGCTGGGCGCGGTGCAGATGAACACACTGGAATTGCATACCTGGAATGCCACCACCAAGGACTTCGACAAGCCCGACCGCTTCGTGCTCGACCTCGACCCTGATCCCGCACTGCCCTGGAAGGCCATGCTCGAGGCCACCCAGCTGACCCTCACCTTGCTCGACGAACTGGGCCTGAAGGTGTTTCTCAAGACCAGCGGCAGCAAGGGCATGCACCTCGTCGTGCCGTTGACCCGGCGCGCCGGCTGGGACGAAGTGAAGGACTTCAGCCATGCCTTGGTCCAGCACATGGCCGGCCTGTTCCCCGATCGCCTCAGCGCCGTGTCCGGGCCAAAGAACCGGGTCGGGCGGATCTTCATCGACTACCTGCGCAACGGCAAGGGCGCCACCACCGTCGCCGCCTACTCGCTGCGCGCCCGCGAGGGCCTGCCGGTGTCGGTGCCGATCTGGCGTGAGGAACTGACTCAGCTCAAAGGCGCCAACCAATGGAACATCGGCAACCTGCAGGCCCGGCTTGCCGAGGTGGACGATCCGTGGGCCGAAATGGCCAGCACCCGTCAGTCGATCACCGTGCGCATGCGCAAGCAACTGGGGATTGCCTGATGGAATCGACTCACTTCGATCAACTGCTACACCGGCTTGCTGCCCGTTCGCAGCCTCTCGAACTCGAACCCTTGCTGCCGGAACTGCTGCAGGCTCTGCAGCGCGAACACCTCGACCTGCTCCCCTTGCCGGGCCAGGGGCGGACCCTGGAGCGCTGGCGGGCCCTGGCGCGGGTCGCTGCTTGCGATCTCAGCCTGGCCAAGCTCTACGAAGGCCATACCGACGCCTTGGCGATCCTCGCCGAATGCGGCGCCGCCCATCATGCATACGACGGAATCTGGGGCGTGTGGGCTGCCGAGCCGCCGGATGCCCGCACCCTCATCGTCGAACGGAACGGCGAGCAGGTTCGCCTGCAAGGCCGCAAGTTTTGGTGTTCGGGGGCATTGCAGATCGACCGTGCGCTGCTGACCGCCTGGCAGGACGACCAGCCTCAACTGGTGGCCATCGAGCTGGGCCATCCCAGCCAGCGTATCCAGGCCGACCACTGGCAGGCCGTTGGCATGGCCGCCACCGCCAGTGTCGCCATCACGTTCGACGACTCGCCAGGGCTGGCCATCGGCGAGCCCGGACAGTACCTGTCCCGCCCAGGCTTCTGGCACGGGGGCGCGGGCATCGCCGCCTGCTGGTACGGCGCGGCCGCAGCCTTGGCGGACTACCTGCGCGAACACTGCCGCAAACCCCGGCCCGACCCACACGCCGACGCCCACCTGGGCGCCGTCGATGCGGCCTTGTTCGGAGCCCGCGCCGCCCTGCGCGAATGCGCCGCCTGGATCGACCGGCACCCAGGCGACGATGCCAGTTTCAAGGTACGCCACACCCGCGCTCAGGTCGAGCAGGCGGTCGAGTTGGTCATCCAGCACGTCGGCCGGGCGCTGGGCGCCACGCCGTTCTGTTGCAGCAGCCACTTCGCCCGCCTCAGCGCCGACCTGCCGGTATACCTGCGGCAAAGCCACGCTGAACGCGACCTGGCCGAACTGGGGCGGCAACTGACCGACATGCCTGCAGGAACATGGCAACTATGAGCCAGAATCTGATTGAGGCCGCTGACGGCACGCCCTGGAGCGCCTGGCAGCAATCCGCGCACTTGGCACGCGCCACCTGGCTTACGCCGGACCGACTGTGCCCGCCCGGCAGACGGCTGGTGCTGCTGGCGCCGCACCCGGACGACGAGATCCTCATGGCCGGCGGCCTGTTGGCCAGCTTCCACGGCCGGGAACAGGACCTGGTGCTGATTTCCGCCACCAACGGCGAGGCCAGCCATCCGCATTCCAGCCAATGGACCGAGCACCGCCTGCGCCATCAGCGCCCCCTTGAGAGCCGCCAGGCCCTGCAAAAGCTGGAGCTGGACCTCAACCGCGTCGATTGGCGACGGCTCAACCTCAAGGACGGCGTCCTGCCCCGCGATGAGGCGTTCCTCGTCACGCACCTGGAGCAGTTGCTCCAGCCCGACGACCTGCTGCTGACCACCTGGCGTGGCGATGGGCACTGCGATCATGAAGCGGCCGGCCGTGCCTGCGCCAGGGCGGCCCAGTCACGCCGCGCGCAGTTGGCCGAGGTACCGGTGTGGGCCTGGCATTGGGCCACTCCGGACGATCCACGCCTACCCTGGCCCCAGGCACATCGTCTCCAGCTCGACGAAACGCGCCTGGCGCGCAAGCGCGAGGCCCTCGCCGCCCATGCCAGCCAGTTGCAGCCCGATGGCGATCATCCGCCGGTACTGCCCGAACAGCTGCAGACCTGCCTGCTGCAACCCTTCGAACTGGTCTTCCTGTCAATGGAGTCGCCATGAGCCTCGACGCGCAGTACTTCGCCAACCTGTATGCCGCCAGCGATGACCCGTGGGCGTTTCGGACCCGCTGGTACGAACGACGCAAGCGCGACCTGGCCCTGGCCAGCCTGCCGCGCCAGTGCTACGCGCGCGTGTTCGAGCCGGCCTGCGCCAACGGCGAACTGAGCGTCCTGCTGGCCGAGCGCTGCGCCGACCTGCTGTGCCAGGACATCGACGCCACCGCCGTGGCCCTGGCCCGCCAACGGCTGGCAGGCGTGAGCCATGCCCGCGTCGAACAGGGACATCTGCCGGGCGACTGGCCGGGCGGGCAGTTCGACCTGATCGTGCTCAGCGAGATCGGCTACTACCTGGACCCCACCGACTGGCTACAGGTGATCGAGCAATCGGCGGCCAGCCTGAGCCATGACGGCGGCCTGCTGGCCTGCCATTGGCGCCATCCCATCGCCGGTTGCCCGCAGGATGGCCGTGAGGTCCATGCCCTGCTGGCCCGACACCTGCCGCTGTACCCGTTGCTGCGCCACGAGGAGGCGGATTTCCTGCTCGAGTACTGGTCGTGCCAACCCAGCGTCGTGGACCTGGACGAGACCTGCCCATGATCGCCGTCATCATTCCGGCCCACAACGAGGCCCGCCGCCTCGGGCACTGCCTGGCCGCCGTCAAGCTGGCGGTGGCGCGGGCCGAGGCGGCGGGCCTGGTGGTCGAGGTGCTGGTGGTCCTCGATCGCTGCGTCGATGCCAGCGCGCGCATCGCTCGCCGTCATGGCGTGCACACCCTGGAGCTGGAGGCTGGCAACGTCGGCATTGCCCGACGCTTGGGCGCGGCGTGGATGATCGAGCGCGGGGCGCAGTGGCTGGCTTTTACCGATGCCGACAGTCGCGTGCCCCAGCACTGGCTGGTGTCGCAACTGCAATGGCATGCCGACGCAGTCTGCGGCACGGTGCACATCGAGCGCTGGCAACCCTGGCACGGCGCCGCCCTGCGCCAGTTGTACCGCAGCCGTTACCAGGCCCGGGACGGCCATCGGCATATTCACGGCGCCAACCTGGGTGTCTGCGCCAAGGCCTATGAGCGCGTCGGCGGATTCCAGCCATTGCCGGCCCACGAAGATGTGCAACTGGTGCTGGCCCTCGAGGCCAGTGGCGCGCAGATCGTCTGGACGGCGGCGCACAGCGTGGCCACCAGCAGTCGCCGGGACAGCCGCGCCCGCCAGGGCTTCGGCGACTACCTGAATGGACTGGAGGGGCAACTGCCGTAACCTCTGCGCAACCGCGCTATGACGCTTTGCGCGGTCGCTTGGCCGCCGGCTTCTTCGCCTTGGTCTTGCCACCCAGGCTGCGCTTGAGCAGCTCGGTGAGGTCGATGATGTCGGCGCCCTTCTCCGCCGGCGCGCCCTCGCCTTTGTCCACGGTCTCGATCTTGCCCTTGCTGGCCTTCTCTTCCACCAGGTCGAGGATAGTCTGGCGAAAGGCATCATGGTACTCGTCGGGTGTCCATGGCCCGCTCATGTCTTGCACCAGCTTCCTGGCCATGTCCAGTTCGCGCTTGTCCAGCTTCCTGGCCATGTCCAGTTCGCGCTTGTCCAGCTTGCTGTCGGTCACGCTCTTGTCCAGTTCCAGAGACGCGAGGTCACGCACCTCCTCGGGCCAGCGCAGGGTAATCATCACCAGCGCGTCCTCCAGCGGGCGCAGCAGCGCCAGGTGCTGGCGGGTATGCAGCACCACGGTGGCCAGGGCCACCTTGCCGGTACTTTCCAGGGTCTCGCGCAGCAAGGCATAGACCTTGCCGCCACGACGGTCAGGGCTCAGGTAATAAGGCGTGTCGAACTGTTGCAGCGGGATCTCCCTGGCATCGACGAACGAGAAGATATCGATGGTCTGGGTCGCCTCGGGCCGGGCCTTGCGAATCTCCTCCTCGCTGATCACCACATAACGGCCCTTCTCGTACTCCACGCCCTTGACGATGTGCTCCTTGTCGATCTCCTTGCCGGTCACCTTGTTCACCCGCTTGTAGCCCACCGGCTCCATGCTGCGCTTGTCGAGCCAGTCGAAATCGACGCGCTCGGTGCGCACGGCGGTATTGAGGGAGACGGGGATATGCACGAGGCCGAAGCTGATCGCACCTTTCCAGATTGCCCGGGCCATGGTCGGCTCCTACGCGTCGAGGGGTTGGCCGGGCTGGCTGTAGAGCAGCGCACCGCAGCGTTCGCAGCACTGGCAGTCAAGCCCGGCGATTTCACGGACCGACAGGCTGCGCCACTGGCAGCCACGCAGCAGACAGACGAGTTTCATCAGCCACCTCCTTGGCCCGCACGATTTGGGGCTCTTACAACAGCTGACTGCGCGTCGCGGCCAAGGTTTATTCGACTTTGCCCTACGGCAGTGGACTACCCCCGGCGACACCGAGCTGTTCGTGGGCCTGGTCCACGCGCTCTTGAGGGCCCAGCTCAGTTCACTTCTCCTGCAGCACCGCCCGCCCCTTCACCGCCCTGGGGCCCAACCAGGCCCAAACCAGCAAGCCGGGCAATGGGGCATAGACGACGAAGATCACCCAGAGCATCTTGCGCTCAGCGCGCCGGTCACTGCCGATGATGTGCCAGATGGCGTAAATCTCAAGGGCGATGACCATCAGGGCGACAAAGAACCAGATCGTTGCGATTTCCATGAGCACTCTCCCATTGGCATGTTCTGCTTTGGGTGACCCGGCTGGCTCATGGTTCATTCAAATTTGGCAGCTCGATTGAGTGCCAGCCAGCTTTTGCGTCCCGGGGCTCATCTGGTTGAACAAAGCGGCTCGCCTGTGCCTCTACCGAGAAACCTCTGGTGGAAAAGCTCATGATTAGAGATGAGAAGAAGGAAGCGCTGACGGCCTGGCGTGAGGTGTTTGACAGGCCGGAGATTCGGATGGCTGCGCCAGATCAGTATGAGGAGCTGGTTCGGCTGGCCGACAACTACCAACACGACGGCCTGATAAGTAAAGAGGAGAAGAACGCCTTGATCTTCGAAGCCACCAACCGCTACGCGAGACTCGTTGCAGGTAACGGCTCGCAAGACTGAGGACAGTGGCCGTGAGGGGCAGCTCAAGGGGATTCAAGGGCTGCATCCGAGCTCGTGAAGGATAAAGGCAATACCACTTCAAACGTCGTCCCCGCTTCAGCCGTCGATTCGACCTCAATTCGTCCACCGTGACCAGCGACGATTTCCGATGCGATGAATAGCCCAAGCCCTAGCCCTGCCGCCGAACCCTTTTCGCTTGAGGCATAGCCTGAGTACCGTCCCTCTGGACTGAAGAGATAGGGCATGGCTTCGGCCGGAATGGGCTCGCCCGAATTGTGAACGTTAATACATGGCCCGGCAGCCTTATGCGTCAAGGTGACCGTGATGGCAGACGCTTTATCTCCATGGTGTATGGCGTTGCCAATCAGGTTGGAGAAAACCTGAGCCATACGGGCTGAGTCGAATTGTCCCGTCACCTGCCCTCTTTCCTTGAAGAGAATGGTTGCCTCGGGAAACGCCATTTGCAATTCCTCGATCACCGCACGACAGATGGGATTGAGCTCGACATTTTCAGGGTACACGGGAATACCTGTCCCTAGGTTGCAACGCGCCAGGTCGAGCAGATCGTTGACGATGCCAGTGGCGCGGCGTGCGCTCGTGCAAACCTGGGTTGCCAATATTCTGCCTTTTCCTTCCACTCCCTCCTGGCGCAGTAACAGATCGCCGGCCATCAGCACTGCTCCCAAGGGTGAACGTAGATCATGGCCAAGCACCGCGAGAATCATTTTGCGTGTGGAGTCCACCGCTGCCCCGTAGGCGGCAATCGACTCGACCAGAGCCTGGTCAATGGCCTCATTGAACCGAATCATGTCCTGGACGTGATCCTTCGTGGTGGATCCTTCCTGAGCAAGCCACAGCGACAGCACACTGGAACGCAGTGCGCGATATTCGGAAACCATCTGATCCATCGAGAAGCCTGCTATCAGACGGGTCATTGCGTGGGTCTGCGCGGCAGTCTCGCTGGACGTTTGTGGGCCTCGGCCCTTCGCTTTTTCGGACTGTTGCTGTGCGGTTTTAGCCGTACGCATATCTGCGGCAGCGGTACGTAAAATCCTTTCACCGTGGTTCCTCAAACCCGCGGCGTCCTGTTTCGGCTGTGCTGTTCTGACTGAGCGAGCGAAGTTCTCCCAAGCCTGGAGAATCTCCTCCATGCTGCTCTCGATGAAATCGTACAGTCTCATGACGTTCCTCAATATGCTTCCAGGCAAGCGCTCAACCAGCCTAGTCCATCAAGCCAACACTGTATAACAACGGGTACCCTGCCTCTGGTCAGCCTTTGGAAACGACTGGTTCTAAGCACTGACTAACGAGGAAATACGGGGTAATCGGTATGCGACGCAGGGTACTGGTGGTCGAGGATGACGACATCCTTAGATGGCTGATGACAGAAGCGGTGACTCACTTGGGGCATGACGTCATTGAGTGCGCCAATGCGGATGACGCCTTGGAGAAGTTTTCAGGCGACCAGCGGCTTGCCTTGGTGATCACAGATGTGCGAATGCCCGGCCACATGGATGGTATCGACTTGGCCAAAGCCATCTGGGCAGCCTGCCCACAGCTTCCGGTGATCATCGTATCCGGCCATATGGCGCCGGCGCCTGGTTTTCTGCCGGCGAATGCCCGCTTCATCAGTAAACCCTGCACGCTGGATGAACTCAGTCGCACAATGAATGAGCTGCTTTGCGTTAAGCGATCTGGACAGAATGGCCCACGGACACCAACAGGTGGTCGTCCATGACCTGTTCGACCACCTTGCGCATCGCCTGTCGATCATCTAGGCCTTGTTCGCGGGCCAGCGCATAGGTTTCGCGCTGGTGATCGGCACTGGTACCGTCGCGCAAGATACGCCGGGCCTGGATGAAGGCGCGTTCGGCATCGGCGGTGTCGGCCGGGCATTGCCTCTGCAGTTGCGTCAGCCAGCCTTCGGCGCTCACCGGCTGTTGCTCGTGCACGCCGATGAAGGTGCCCAGGCGGCCCTGACGCAGGGCACGCCAGTAGTTTTCCTGGGTGACCCAGCGCATCTCACGGCTCGAGACGGCGTCACTGCGCCCCAGCGCATGCTCGACAAGGTGGCGAAACAGCCCGGCGATGGCCAAGGCATCGTCCAACCGGGGGCAGCCATCGCAGATACGCAGTTCGACGGTCGGAAACCGCCGCGAGGGTCGGATCGCCCACCAGAAGTCGCCGTCCTCGGCCAGGCTGCCGGTGCGTTGCAGCAGCGCCCGGTAGCGCTCGTAGGCGCTCCAGTCCGGCAGCGGCTCGGGCAGCCCCATGTGCGGCCACTCCCCGCACACCACCCGTCGGTAGCTCATGTAGCCCGTATCCTGGCCGCTCCAGTACGCAGACGAGGTGCTGAGCGCCAACAGCAGGGGCAGCCAGTACGACACCCGATTGATCACCTGCATGCGATCGACGCCGGCCGGCACGCCGACGTGTACGTGCAAGCCGTTCAACAGGCTGCGCCGGGCCACCAACCGGTAGTCGTCGAACAGCTGACGGTAATGCGGGGTATCCCGTGGACGCTGGCGCAGCCATTGGGCACTCGGGTGGCTCCCCGCGCCGTAGAGGCCGGCCCCCTCACCCGCCAGTGCCTGGCTCAGGCGTTGGCGCTGCTCGGTGAAAAAGCCACGGGCCTGATGCAGCGTATCGAACACCGGCGAGGCGACCTCCACCTGGCTGCGGAACATTTCCTCGGCGAACCAGGGCCCCAGCGCATCGCGGCAACAACGGGCCACGGCCGGGGATGGCGCGGCCAAGACACGCCCCGTGGCCAGGTCCACCAGCAGGTATTCTTCCTCGATGCCGAACGTGCAAGACCGCGCCATGGCTGCATCAGCCCCGGCGGGTGACAGTCAGGGCGACGGCGGCGATGCGCTCGACCTGCTCGTAGCCAGGCTCGAGCAACTGTTCGCCGAACACATCCGGGTCCAGCTCCCTATAGGACCAGCCGAACGCAGGTCCGGCCAGGCGCAGGCGTACGGCCTCGAGCAGCGCGTCGCGCCCCTCGACGATCGCGACACCGGTGTACAGCAGCAACCTGCCGCCGATCGACAGTCGCTCACGGGCCTGCTCGACGATGCGCAATGACAGTTCGGCACCCAGCGCGCCACCACCATGGCGGTAGGCGCGCTGGGCGAAGTCGAGCATATAGGGCGGGTTGGCGACGATCAGGTCGAATGTGCCGACGATACCGTCGAGCAGGTCACTGGGCTCCACCGAGACGTTGGCCACGCCGGCCAGTGCTGCATTGATGGCGGTATGGCGCAGGGCCATGGGGTTGATGTCCACCGCGCTGACCTGCGCATGCTGCGCGGCGCGGGCGATCAGCAACGCGCCGACGCCACTGCCACAGCCGATGTCGACGGCATGCTGCACGCGCTGGGGACTGTGCCGCAGGTGATCCTGGATCACCTGGGCAAACCGGTAACTGTCGGGGCCGAAGAACACCGCATCGCGGCTGTCGGTCGGCCAGGCGGAATGCACCAGCAGCAGGTCGTCCAGGCTCGACCAGCGCACCCTGCTGCGCCACAGCGTCCCTTGTGGTTCGAGCACGCCGGCGGTATGCAGGTGTTGCAGTTCGTCAGCGCTGAGCAACGACGCGGCGAACGGTCGGCTCCAGCCAAACACATCGCGCAGGGTGCGAGCCTGGCGTGCTTCGGCGCGGGCATTGACCCTGGCCTGGGTCGCCGGGGTCACGCAAGTAAAACGATAACCGTCGGCACGCAGGCGCCGCCCCAGCTGCAGCAAGGCCTCGTCGGCACGGGTCTGGTCCTGGTCGAGCAGCATCAGTTCGGCCCTCCCTGCATCAAACCGGTGGCCTGGATGAACGCACGGGTAGCGCGCAGGCCCTGGGGCGTGGAATGGCGATTGCCGGCCATCGCTTCGATCAGCGCGGCCATATCGGCCGCCTGCGTTACGCCGGGCGCCTCCTCCAGTTGCAAGGCCTGCTCCCACTGCCCCGGCGACACCCGACGCACATTGGCGCCCTGCCAGGTGCCGGCGATCCAGTCGTGCCAGAGCTGCTTTTCATAGGCATCGAACACGCCGAACATGGCCGCCACCGGACCATCGATCAACGACCAGAATCGACTCTGCCGAGGATCGCTATTGCGCTTGATCCACCCCTGGGCTTGCAGTGCATCCAGGAACCCGGGCATCGCACCGGGCTCGGCCAGCCACTGGTTGATGGTGCGCCCCTGCAGGCGACAGCGGTCCGAATGCATGCACTGTCCATAGACGCGCTTGCGTTCCAGCGTGCTGAGCAACTCTGCCTGCAGGTCGAACGACGCGATCAATGACGGCGTGTCGACGCCCAGGTCATTGAGCCTGTAGCCGTGCCTGACGCGCTCATAGAACGCCGGCCCCTGGTCACGGGACAGGTCGATGAAGCTCTCCAGTGAGCGCCGCGCATGACCGCTGGCGGCATTGTCGATGGTCACATGCAGCTGGAAATAATGGGCGTCGATGCCCAGCTCTGCCAGCTCATGGATGGTGATCAGCAGGTGCAACGGTGGCTGCTCGTACCCCAGGTTGTAACCGATCACTTCCGCTAGAAATCGATCGCAGTGCTGCCCCAAGGCCAGTTGCAGCGCGCCTTGCAGGTAACGTGCTGAAGGTAGCGGTGCCCCTTGCAGGCAGCCGAGACGACTGAGCAACCGCTGATAGATCAACACGTGGTTGCAACGCGGATCGCCATCTCCCAGTTCTTCCAGAAAGGTGCGGATCAACCCGTGAAAACGCGGGTCCCGCCAATGGCACAGGGCGCCGTGCAACCATGCGCCGTCGACCGCCTTGGTTGGCGCGACCTGTTGCAGGAACCACAAGGCATGGGCCCGGTTGTCGAAGTAGCGCCGCGCAGCCCCCTGGCGCCGTTGTTCAAGATAAGCCCTGTGTTCACTGGCGACCCGCTGGGCATGAGCTTCTGCCCATTCCGGCAAGCGCCCGGGATCATCCGGCAGGTCGTCCGCAAGCGTGCGCACATGGCGCAGTTGCTGCTGCAGCCAAGCCTCGCCTGCCGGATCAGGGCCCTTGAGCAGGACCCGATAGCGATGCTCAAGTCCATCGGTCGCCTTGTCGGTCACACCCTCAGTCATCGCCAGCATGCCCGGTACCTCGCTCATGGATTCTGCGGTCTGGTCTCAGGGGACGGGTTGGTCGTGGGTGTATCGGGCTGCTGCATCTGCAGCGAGGGCTTGCTCGGGTCGGCGTCCTTGGCTGGATGGTCGTTGTCACGGTCGAAACAACCGCCCAGCAGGCTCAGGCTGCCCAGCAGGCAGATCAAAGGGGTGATACGCATGGAATGCCTCCTTGGTGGGTATGCGCGGTGCCAGGCAACCCCGGCACCGCGTGCCCTCACTTACGAGCGGCCACCCTTGCGGCCGGACTCGGTCTGGCGGTTGTCGCCGCCACTGCTCTGACCGCCCTTGCGGCCGGCTTCGGATGCCTTCTCGCGGTCATTGGCGAAGTTGCCCGGGTTCTTCGATCCACCCTGGCTGCCGGTCTTGTTGCTGTCTTTGTTGGCCATGGTTGCAAAACCTCGTGTGGCTAAGGGATGCACGGCTGCATGCCGTACAGAGTTGGGAGTACGGCGATAAGGAGGGATTCGGATTATTCCGGGGTGATCGGACCGGTGGCGCTAAACATGCCAATGCCCTGTATCTGGGACGCAAGCGGACGCAGGCATGGTTGACCCTTTCACGCACTCTGGCATAATCCGCACAACCTACCGGTCGGTAGGTTTATTTTTCTAACGGATTTCCCAGTCATGCCTGCCTCCAACCTGCGTTTCGCCGCATCCCTCGCCCTGATCGGCGCCCTCGGCCCTTCAGCCATCGACATGTACTTGGCCAGCCTGCCGGAAATGGCTCGCGACTTCGCCACCGGCTATACCCAGGTGCAGTTGACCCTGACCGTGTTCCTGCTGGCGATGGGCGCCGGCCAGTTGCTGTTCGGCCCCGTGGTCGATGCCCTGGGCCGCCGTCGTCCGCTGCTCGCGGGACTGATGGTGTTCAGCCTGGCCTCCCTCGGCGCGGCCGCCGCGCCTTCGTTGGACCTGCTGCTGATCGCACGCCTGGTCCAGGGCCTGGCCAGCGCGCTGACGCTGGTGGTGATCATGAGCATGGTGCGCGACAGCGCCGACGGCGCGCGGGCGGCGCAGATCTTCGCCCTGCTGATGACCATCGAAGGCCTGGCGCCGATACTCGCCCCGGCACTGGGCGGGGTGATCGACGCGGCCTATGGCTGGCGGGCGATCATGCTGGTGCTGGCCGGGCTGGGGCTGCTGACCCTGCTCAATTCGATGCTGACGCTTGGCGAGACCTTGCCTGCAGGGCAGCGGGTACGCCTGGCGCCGACCCGCGCATGGCGCACCTATGCGCGCATCGCCGCCGACGGCACGTTCCTGCGTCCGGCCCTGGCCTTGTCGGCGGTGTTCTTCTTCCTGTTTGCCTACATCGCCGGCTCCGCCTACGTGTACCAGCAGCACTTCGGCCTTTCCAGCGCCCACTTCGGCCTGCTGTTCGGGGGCTGTGGCGTGGCCATCCTGCTCGGCGCGGCGCTGTCCGGTTACTGGGTGACGCGCCACGGCGTGGCTCGCGTGGCCTGGTGGGGCGCGCTGTGCATGGGCGGCGGCGCGCTGCTGACGGTGTCCGCCGGGCTGACCGGCGCGGGCCTGCCGCTGCTGCTGGCGGGCGTGGTAGTGGCGCTGTTCGGCCTGGGCATTTGCGAGGCCACCTTGATGGCCTTGGCCATGTCGTCGCAACAACGTGACGTCGGCTCTACCGCAGCCCTGCTCGGCGCCCTGCAACTGGTGATCTCGTCCAGTGCCACACCGTTGGCCGGGCACCTGGCCACACTGGGGCCGCTGGCCTGGGCCTGGCTGCTGGCGGCCGCTGCCCTGGTCATCGTCGGTTTGACCCGCGCCGCCGTGGCAAAGACAATCAGCGCCTCGCCCCATCCCAGCGTCAACCCGGAGTGACCGCCTTGAAAGCCCTGACCCCTTCCGCCGCGCGCATCTGCGACCATGCCGTCGAGCACTTTGCCGAACACGGCTACGACGGCTCGTCGCTGAACGAGATCGCCGCCCTGGCGGGCATTCGCAAGGCCTCGCTCTATGCCCATTTCGCTAACAAGGATGCGTTGTTCGTGCACGCCTTCGAACGGGCGCTGGCAGACGAGACCGCCTACGTCGAGGCCGGATTCGGCCACGAGGCGGCGGGCCGCGAGGCACCGGGACACTGGCACCCGCTGCACCTGGCCGAGCGCTACGCCGCCTCGGCCAACCTGCGCTTCGTGCTGCGCACGGCGTTCCTGCCGCCTGCGCCGATCCGCTCGATCGTCACCAGCGGCTTCGAGGCCTACCTGGAGCAGATTCGCCTGGGCTTCTGCCAGGCGCTGCGCGAGCGCCACGTCTGGGCCCGCAGCGATGGCAACAAGCTGGAACTGTATGGCGATGCGTACCTGGGGATCATCGACAGCCTGCATGTGGAGCTGCTGTATGCGAACCCGGCGGTGTATGCGCGGCGGGCGGCTTCGTTGCTGAAGATTCTCGATGATTCGCTGTATCTTGCCGGTCTGTAGGGTGACCCTGTACAGGATTCAAGGGCCCTATCGCGGGGCAAGCCCGCTCCCACGTTTACCCGTGGGAGCGGGCTTGCCCCGCGATGGCGGTGGTCAGTGCTCGCGCCATCAGGGCCTGACCTTCTTGAGCTCGTTCAACAACTCCATCAACTTCTCCAACTTGTCCTCGCCGAACTGGCGCTGGATCTCCTGGTAGTTGCGCTCCATCTCCTCGCTCATGGCCAGGAACGCCTGCTGGCCGCGCACGGTCAGGCTGATGAAGATCCGTCGCTGGTCCTCCGGCGACTTGCGCCGGCCCACCAGGCCGTCGCGCTCCAGGCGCTTGAGCACGCCGCTCATGCTCGGTTTGAGAATGCAGGCCAGGTCCGCCAGCTGGTGGCTTTCCAACTCACCCTGCTGGCGCAGGATGCGGATCACCCGCCACTGCTGCTCGGTCAGGTCATGGGCATTGAGGGCCGGACGGAAGAACGCCATGGTCGCTTCGCGGGCCTGCAATAGGGTCAACGTCAGGGAAGGTCTAGGATTGGTCATCAGGATAAACGGCTGGTTTTATTAAGATATTAATAAAGTGAAAACCATTTTCACCCGTGCTGTCCAGCCCCTGTGAAAAGTACCAGCGCTCCCGGCAAACGCCCATTCTCCAGGCGCCACCTTCGTTGCACGATCAGTTGAAGCCCGCAGCCCGGAAGTGGTCGCCTCATGTCAACGCAATCCCGCCTGACGCTGGCGGTACTCCCCCGGCGTCATCTGCGCATGGCGCTGGAAGAAGCGGCTGAAATACGCCGGATCCTTGAACCCCAGCCGGTAGCAGATCTCGTTGGCCGAACCGCCGGTGTACAGCAGCAATCGCCGCGCCTCCTGCATCAGCCGTTCGAACACCAGGCGCTTGGACGGCAGGTCGGCCATGCGCCGGCACACATCGTTCAGCCGCGCCTCGGTCACCCCCAGCGCCGCCGCATAGGCCGGCAGCGTCCAGTGGTCGAGGTAATGACGCTCGATCAGCTCGTTGAAACGATGGAACAGTTGCAGGTCCTCGTGCCGCGCGGGCGTGGCCTCCAGGGAATTGGCGCCCAGGCGCAGCAGGCTGATCATCACCAGGCGTGCCAGGTCCTGCACGGCGGTGCCCTGCCCGGCCTGGCCATGGCCGATTTCGTCACCGAGCAGGTCGAACAGCTGCTCCAGGCGCCGCACTTCCCCGGCCGCCGCGCCCTGCAGGTGACCGAGGGCGACGCAGGCCGATTGCAGTCGCGGGCCCAACGCCAGCCCAGGCTCGGCCTGCAGCAGTTGCCAGACCAGTTGCTGACGCACGGTCAGCACATGGCCGTCGGCGTCGGCTTCTGTGACGAAGGCATGGGGAATGGTCGGCGGGGTGAGGAAGAACATCGGCCCGGACTCGTGGTAGCGCTGCTCATCCAGATACACCCGTACGCTGCCGGTCTTGACGTAGTGCACCTGGAAGAAGCGGTCGTGGCGGTGCACCGGCATGTTGCGACCGAAGAAACCGGCCAGGTTGCCCAGGCGGTCGTAGTGCACCTCGCTGTCGCTGTAGCGCTGGTCGTAGACCCGACCGATGTTGATGTTGGGGATCGGCTGTCGTTCTTTCATTGTTGTTCTCGCAGCGGTGAAACGCGCCGGGGAAACCATCGTAGCACCACCGGCCAGCGGTGGACGCCTTGACGATCGTTAACATATTAAATATAACGTTAACACATTAACAAAAACACCACGAGGCGCCCCTGGTCGCCTCAATCACCGCAGGAGAAAAGCATGAGCCGTGCCTTGCACGAGGTCGCCAACGGCAGCTTGTTCGGCGTCGCCCTGAACTACCAGGGCCTGCTGCAGCAGCATCTGGCATCCTTCCATGAAGCGCCGTACCGGCAGCCGCCGGTCAAGCCGGTGCTGTTCATCAAGACCCCGAACACCCGCAACGAGCATGCCCGACCGGTAACCTACCCTTCGGCAGTCGATCGCCTGCAACCCGGCCCCGCGCTGGGCGTGGTGATAGGCAAGGACGCCAGCCGCGTCAGCGTCGAAAACGCCCTCGCGCATGTGGCCGGCTACACCATCGTCAACGAGTTCAGCCTGCCCGAGGACAGTTACTACCGCCCGGCGGTCAAGGCAAAGTGCCGCGACGGCTTCTGCGCCATCGGCCCGCAACTGGTGCCCGCCGCGCAGGTCGGCAACCCCGACGCGCTGGGCATCCGCCTGTGGGTCAACGGTGAGCTGCGCCAGCAGAACAACACCGCCAACTGCGTGCGCGGCGTGGCCCGGCTGATCGCCGAGATCAGCGAGTTCATGACCCTGCATGCCGGCGACGTGCTGATCACCGGCACCCCCGAAGGCCGCGTCGATGTGCTGCCCGGCGACCGGGTGACGGTCGAGATCGACGGCCTCGGCCAGCTGACCAACCCCATCGTCGCCGAACAAGGACTCGCCCCATGAAGCACGCCCGTATCCAGTTCGATGGCCAGGTCCATCAGGTCACCGTCGAGGACGACCAGCACCTGCGCCTGGCCGATGGCCGCCTGGTCCATGCCGACCAGGTCACCTGGTTGCCGCCGGCCACCGGCAACATGTTCGCCCTGGGCCTGAACTACGCCGACCACGCCGCCGAGCTGGCCTTCACCCCGCCCACCGAACCGCTGGCCTTCATCAAGTCGCCGGGTACCTACACCGGGCACGAGCAGGTCACCTGGCGCCCGGACAACGTCAAGTACATGCACTACGAGTGCGAGCTGGTGGCGGTGATCGGCAAGCCGGCGCGCAACGTCCGGCGCGAGGACGCCCTCGCCTACCTGGCCGGCTACACGGTGTGCAACGACTACGCCATCCGCGACTATCTGGAGAACTACTACCGCCCCAACCTGCGGGTGAAGAACCGCGACGCCACCACCCCAGTGGGTCCGTGGATCGTCGACGTCGCCGACGTGCCGGATCCGTCGAAGCTGACGCTGCGCACCTGGATCAACGGCGAGCTGAAACAGCAAGGCAGCACCGCCGACATGATCTTCGACATCCCCTACCTGATCGAATACTTCTCCAGCTTCATGACCCTGCAGCCCGGCGACATGATCGCCACCGGCACCCCGGAAGGCCTGGCCGACGTGGTGCCGGGCGACGAAGTGGTGGTGGAAGTGCAAGGCGTCGGCCGCCTGGTCAACCGAATCGTCAGCGAAGCCGAGTTCTTCGCCCGCAAAGCACACGAGGCAACAGCATGATCAAGCACTGGATCAACGGCCGCGAAGTCGAGAGCCGCGACACTTTCATCAACTACAACCCGGCCACCGGCGAAGCCATCGGCGAAGTCGCCAGCGGCGGCGCCGAGGAAGTCGCCCTGGCCGTGGCCGCGGCCAAGGAAGCCTTCCCGAAATGGGCCAATACACCGGCCAAGGAGCGCGCCCGGCTGATGCGTCGCCTGGGCGAACTGATCGAGCAGAACGTGCCACAGCTGGCCGAGCTGGAGACCCTGGACACCGGCCTGCCGATCCACCAGACGCGCAACGTGCTGATCCCGCGCGCCTCGCACAATTTCGACTTCTTCGCCGAGGTGTGCACGCGCATGGACGGCCACACCTACCCGGTGGACGACCAGATGCTCAACTACACCCTGTACCAGCCGGTGGGCGTGTGCGGGCTGGTGTCGCCCTGGAACGTGCCGTTCATGACCGCCACCTGGAAGACCGCGCCATGCCTGGCCCTGGGCAACACCGCGGTGCTGAAGATGAGCGAGCTGTCGCCGCTGACCGCCAATGAGCTGGGACGCCTGGCGGTCGAGGCCGGTATCCCCAATGGCGTGCTCAACGTCATCCAGGGCTACGGCGCCACCGCCGGCGATGCCCTGGTGCGCCACCCGGACGTGCGCGCCATCTCCTTCACCGGCGGCACCGCCACCGGCCGCAAGATCATGCAGACGGCGGGCCTTAAGAAGTACTCCATGGAGCTGGGCGGCAAATCGCCAGTACTGGTCTTCGAGGACGCCGACCTGGACCGTGCCCTGGACGCCGCGCTGTTCACGATCTTCTCGCTCAACGGCGAGCGCTGCACCGCCGGCAGCCGCATCTTCATCCAGGAAAGCGTGTACCCGCAGTTCGTCGCCGAGTTCGCCGCCCGCGCCAGGCGCCTGATCGTCGGTGACCCGACCGATCCGAAGACCCAGGTCGGCTCGATGATCACCCAGCAGCACTACGACAAGGTCACCGGCTACATCCGCATCGGCCTCGAGGAAGGCGCACGCCTGGTGGCCGGTGGCCTGGAGCGTCCGGCCGGGCTGCCGGCGCACCTGGCCAAGGGGCAGTTTATCCAGCCGACGGTGTTCGCCGATGTGGACAACTCGATGCGTATCGCCCAGGAAGAGATCTTCGGCCCGGTGGTCTGCCTGATCCCGTTCAAGGACGAGGCCGAGGCGCTGCGGCTGGCCAACGACACCGAATACGGCCTGGCCTCATACATCTGGACCCAGGACATTGGCAAGGCCCACCGCCTGGCCCGCGGCATCGAGGCGGGCATGGTGTTCATCAACAGCCAGAACGTGCGCGACCTGCGCCAGCCGTTCGGCGGGGTGAAAGGCTCGGGCACCGGGCGCGAAGGTGGGCAATACAGCTTCGAGGTCTTCGCCGAGATCAAGAACGTGTGTATATCCATGGGTAGCCATCACATTCCGCGCTGGGGCATCTGACGTCATCGCGGGGCAAGCCCGTTCCTACAAGCCAATGTGGGAGCGGGCTTGCCCCGCGATGCGGCCACAACAACAATCACAGGAGATTCCCATGGGCAAACTCGCTCTCGCCGCCAAGATCACCCATGTACCCTCGATGTACCTGTCCGAACTGCCCGGCCCGCGCCAGGGCTTTCGCCAGGCGGCCATCGACGGCCACCACGAGATCGGCCGGCGCTGCCGCGAATTGGACGTGGACACCATCGTCGTGTTCGACACCCACTGGCTGGTCAACGCCAACTACCACATCAACTGCGCCGCGCATTTCGAGGGCCTGTACACCAGCAACGAACTGCCGCACTTCATCGCCAACATGGACTACGGCTTCCCCGGCAACCCCGAACTGGGGCGGATCCTCGCCGAGGAATGCAACCGCCTGGGCGTGGAGACCATGGCCCACGACGCCACCACCCTGGCCCCGGAATACGGCACCCTGGTGCCGATGCGCTACATGAACGCCGACCGTCACTTCAAGGTGATCTCGGTCTCGGCGCTGTGCACCTCGCACTACCTCAACGACAGCGCGCGCCTGGGCTGGGCCATGCGCAAAGCAGTCGAGAACCACTACGACGGCAGCGTGGCCTTCCTCGCCAGCGGCTCGCTGTCGCACCGCTTCGCCCAGAACGGCCAGGCCCCGGACTTTGCCACCAAGGTATGGAGCCCCTTCCTGGAGACCCTCGACCACCGCGTGGTGCGCATGTGGCAGGACGGCGACTGGGCCGACTTCTGCGCGATGCTGCCCGAGTACGCGGTCAAGGGTCACGGCGAAGGTTTCATGCACGACACCGCCATGCTGCTCGGCGCCCTGGGCTGGTCGCAGTACGACGGCAAGGCCGAGGTGGTGACGCCGTACTTCGGCTCCTCCGGCACCGGCCAGATCAACGCGATCTTCCCGGTCACCCCTCAGGACGGCAGCACGATCCCCGCCGCCCAGGCCTCGAACCCGGCCGGTGTCACCGCCACCAGCCGCCTGTAAGGAGCACCGTCATGCCCCATCTGGTCCTGCTCTACAGCCCGGACATCGAAGCCGACGCCGATATGCCCGGCCTGTGCCGCGCCCTGGCCGAGTGCATGCTCGCCCAGCGCGATGAAGATGATCGACAGGTGTTCCCCACCGGCGGCACCCGCGTGCTGGCCTACCCGGCCGCCCATGCGGCGATCGCCGATGGCCGCGGCGACTACGGCTTCGTCTACGCCAACCTGCGCATGGGCAGCGGTCGCAGCGCTGCGGTGCACCGGCAGGTCGGCGATGCGCTGCTGGCGGTGCTGCGTCGGCAGCTGGACGCGCTGCTGGAACGTCGCCCGGTCGGCGTGACCCTGCAGATCGATGAAAGCCAGGCGCAGGTGTACGACGCCAAGCACAGCAGCCTGCATCCCCTGTTCACCCGTCAGCCCTGAGGTCTCCATGCTCGACGCCCGCATCATCCAGCAAGCCGCCGCCCGCCTCGACCAGGCCGAACGCATCCGCGAACAGGTCGGCCAGTTCTCCCTGGAATACCCCTCGATCAGCATCGAGGACGCCTACGCCATCCAGCGCGCCTGGGTGGCGCAGAAGATCAAGGACGGCCGCAAGCTGGTCGGCCACAAGATCGGCCTGACTTCCCGGGCCATGCAGGTCTCCTCGAACATCACCGAGCCGGACTACGGCGCGCTGCTCGACGACATGCTGTTCGACGAAGGCAGCGACATTCCCTTCGAGCGCTTCATCGTGCCGCGGGTCGAGGTGGAGCTGGCGTTCATCCTCGGCAAGCCGCTAAAGGGGCCGAACGTGACCCTGTTCGACGTGCTCGACGCCACCGAGTGGGTGATTCCGGCCCTGGAGATCATCGATGCGCGCATCCAGCAGGTCGACCCGTTCAGCGGCGCCACCCGCAAGGTGTTCGACACCATCTCCGACAATGCCGCCAACGCCGGCGTGGTCATGGGCGGTCGCGCCGTGCGCCCGGGCGACGTCGACCTGCGCAAGGTGCCGGCGGTGCTGTACCGCAACGGCGTGATCGAGGAGTCCGGCGTGTCGGCGGCGGTGCTCAACCACCCGGCCAAGGGCGTGGCCTGGCTGGCCAACAAGCTGGCGCCATACGACGTGGGCCTCGAAGCCGGCCAGATCATTCTCGGCGGCTCGTTCACCCGCCCAGTGGCCGCCCGCCCCGGCGATACCTTCCACGTCGACTACGATCAACTCGGTTCGATCGCCTGCCGATTCGTCTGACGCCTGCCCAGACAGCAGAGATTCCTGTGGGAGCGGGTTTACCCGCGAAAGCATCATCAGCATCGCCATCGCATTCGCGGGTGAACCCGCTCCCACAGAGCACCTGCGAATCCACACGTTCACCGAGGACCGCCCATGGACATGCCCATCAACACCTTCAAGCAACGCCTGCGCGCTGGCCAGGCGCAGATCGGCCTGTGGCTCGGCCTGGCCGACCCGTACTGCGCGGAGCTGGCGGCCAATGCCGGTTTCGACTGGCTGCTGCTCGACGGCGAGCACGCGCCCAACGACCTGCGCAGCCTGCTCGGCCAGTTGCAGGCGGTGGCGCCCTACCCGGCCCAACCCATCGTGCGCCCGGTGATCGGCGATACCGCGCTGATCAAGCAATTGCTGGATATCGGCGCGCAGACCCTGCTGGTGCCCATGGTCGAAAGCGCCGAGCAGGCACGCCAGCTGGTGCGGGCGATGCACTACCCGCCCCACGGCGTGCGCGGTGTCGGCAGCGCGTTGGCACGAGCATCGCGCTGGAACAGCCTGCCCGACTACCTGGACCAGGCCGACGAACAGATGTGCCTGCTGGTGCAGGTGGAGAACCGCGAAGGCCTGGCCAACCTCGATGCGATCTGCGCTGTCGAAGGCGTCGATGGCGTGTTCATCGGCCCCGCCGACCTCAGCGCGGCCATGGGACACCGGGGTAATCCGGGGCATCCCGAAGTGCAGGCCGCCATCGACGACGCCATCGTGCGCATCGGTCGCGCCGGCAAGGCGGCGGGAATCCTCAGTGCCGACGAGACGCTGGCGCGACATTACATCGAACTGGGCGCGGCGTTCGTCGCGGTCGGGGTGGACACCACGGTGCTGATGCGCGGCTTGCAGAGGTTGGCGGGCAAGTTCAAGGAAGGGGCCGCTACCATCGCCCAGGGCGGTGTCTACTAGTCCGGCCTGGTAGCGCGTAAGCTCGATGTTGGGAGCGCACTGGCCCCTGCGACAGTGCCATGCTAGCCTCCGCGCGCCCCGCCCTGCGGGGTCGCAACAACATCGAATCAAGGAGTCAGGCAATGGACCTGCAGTTTCTGGGCACCTCTTCCGGTGTGCCCACCAAGGCCCGCAACGTCAGTGCGACCGCGGTCATCGAATCCTCAGGCACCGGCTGGTACCTGGTCGATTGCGGCGAAGGTACCCAACACCAGTTGCTGCACAGCCCGCTGTCGGTGCGCGACCTGCGCGCCATCCTCATCACCCATGTGCACGGCGACCACTGCTTCGGCTTGCCGGGGCTGCTGGCCAGTGCCGGCATGTCGGGGCGCAAGGAACCCTTGCAGCTGGTGCTGCCGGCCGAGCTTCAGGCCTGGGTGCGCCAGAGCCTGGCGGTCAGCGATACCTACCTGCCCTTCGAGCTGCAGATGCAGCCGGTCGAGACCTTCACCGGGCTGGAACATGGCAATGTGCAGATCGGTGTGGTCGAGCTGTCGCACCGGGTGCCGTCCTACGGTTTCGTGTTCGAGGAGCGTGACCCAGAGCCACGGCTGGACACCCAGCGCCTGCAGGCCGACGGCATCCCCGCCGGGCCGTTGTGGGGGCAACTGGCCCGTGGCAGGACTGTCGAGCACGAGGGACGCCAGCTCGATCCGCAGGCCTACCTGCAACCGACGCGCCCGGCGCAGCGGATCATCGTCTGCGGCGACAACGACCGCCCGGAGCTGTTGAGCACGCTGGCGGCGAACGTGGATGTGCTGGTCCATGAGGCGACCTTCACCCAGCCGGTGGTCGAGCGTGCCCAGGCCACCTTCGGCCACAGCACCGCTGCAGCGGTGGCGCGCTTTGCCGAAACGGCGGGCGTGAAGAATTTGGTGCTGACGCATTTCAGTGCCCGCTACCAGTCGGGCGGCGGGCGTGGTGGCTCCATCGAGGAGGTGCGTGAAGAGGCTCAGGCGCACTACAACGGGCACCTGACCCTGGCCCGCGACCTGCAGCGTTATCGGCTTGGCCGTGATGGGGTGTTGGTCGAGGTGGAGTAACGCCCCGGACGGGGACCTATCGTGGGAGCGGGCTTGCCCCGCGATGAGGCCTGTCCAGGCACCTTCATTGCCTGATCGGACGCTATCGCGGGGCAAGCCCGCTCCCACGACAGACCGCACAATGCTACTGATTCCTGGGCGATCTCCTGCCGCGTCAATGCGCCGGATGTTTCTCCACGCTGGCCGCCAGGCAGTAGCGATCCCGCCCCTGACGCTTGGCTTCATAAAGCGCCGCATCCGCCGCCGCCATCAGGTTCTCCGGGGTCACCGTCTCCAGCGTCGGTGCGCCCACCGCAATACCGGCACTGGCCGTGACATGCCCCAACGGGCTGCCGGCATGCTCGATGCCCAGCCGGCGCAACAGTTGCAGGATCTCCTGGACGATCTGGCTGGCCCCCTGGACATCGGTATCAGGCAACAACAGGGTGAACTCCTCGCCACCGTAACGCACCGCCAGGTCCCCCGGGCGCTTGAGCGCCTGTCGCAACAGCTCGGCGAAACGCCGCAGGCACTGGTCGCCCGCCGGGTGGCCGTAGCGGTCGTTGTAGGCCTTGAAGTAATCCAGGTCGAGCATCACCAGTGCCAGCGGCCGGCCCTGGCGCCGTGCCCGGCGGATCTCCGGCTCGAACACCGCGTCCAGCCGCCGGCGGTTGCCCAGCCCGGTCAGGCTGTCGCTCAGGGCCAGCGCCTTGAGGGTCTGGTGGGCCTGGTGCAGCGCACGCTCGATGGCGATGCGCTCGCGCAACTGGCGCAGGACGATCCAACCGAAGCCGGCCAGGCCGACCAGCAGCAGGACCAGCAGCGCCACCGACTTGAGCATATCGTGCCGCCAGGGCCCGACGATCGACTCGCGGGACAGGCCCGCCTGCACCACCAACGGGTAGCTGGACAGCGCGCGGAACGCGTACAACCGGGTTGTGCCGTCGACCACCGCCACCGCCTCGGCCACCCCTTCGCTAGCATAGGGCAGGTGGCGTCGGAAGATCTCGCTGCCAGCCAGACTGCGACCGATGACCTGCTCGACGAACGGCCGGCGCACGAGGATGGTGCCGTCGCGCTTGGCCAGCACCAGGGCGCCACGTTCATCGATCTTGAAATCACCGTAGTAACGCACGAACCAGTCGACCTTGATGGTGCCCAGCAGCACCCCGGCGAAGCGCCCATCGGGCAGGTCCAGGCGCCGCGAGATGGGGATGATCAGGTCGCCCGTGGAACGGCTGCGCACCACGGAGCCGATACGCACCTGGCGATCGGCGTGGGTCTGGTGGTAGATGAAATAGTCGCGGTCGGCGTTATTGGCCCCCGGCGGTACGGCATCCTTGTCGGTGACGATCCAGCTGCCATCGGCGCCATAGACGAACAGGCCGTGCAACTGCGGCATGATCCGCGCCTGTTGCTTTAACAGGGCGTGCATCCGCGGTCGATCGACATGGGCAATGCCATCGCCTTCGAGGCGCTCGGCCAGGACCGCGGTGATCGCGTCCACCTGGCGGATGGCGTCCTCGGCGTGCTGGGCCGTGGCCCGGGCCAGGTTGGTGACCGCATTCTCGGCATCGCCGAACGCCTGCCGGTACTCGCGCCAGATCCGCCAGCCCTCGATCAGCACGAATGCCAGCATGACCACCGCCATGAAACCCAGCACCAGGCGGAACAACGACACGGCGCGGCCCTCGCCGGTCACCGCGAAGACGCCGTCATCAGTGTGTTTCCTGGCTGCTGCCATCAAAGTCCCTTGTCGTCACGCACTGGCCGCTCATCACTATAGTTCAGACAAGCCACTGTCTATCACCTGTAGGAGCGGCCTTGTGCCGCGAAAGGGCCGCAGAGCGGCCCCGCGATCTATGCATGAGTGTTGAAACCCAGGGGCCGCTTTGCGGCCCTTTCGCGGCACAAGGCCGCTCCTACAAGTGCCCGTTCAACCAAGCTCCGTCATGATCGCCTCCATCAGCGCCCGCACTCGCCTCGGCTGCACCCGGGTCGGCGGATAGACGATCTGCAGCGCCACCGGTCCGGCGCTGAACTCGCCCAGCACCTCCACCAGCCTGCCACTGTCCAGGTCATCCTGCACGTCACGCAGCGACTTCAGGCACAGGCCATGCCCGTCCACAGCCCAGCGCCGCACCTGCTCGCCGTTGTTGGCAACCCGCCGGCCGCGCACGCTGACCGGATGCGCCACCGCGTCCAGGCGAAACGGCCAGACCCGCTCGGTATGGATGCCGAAGCGCATGACGATACAGTCGTGCCGCGCCAGGTCGTCCGGGTGCAGCGGTGTGCCGTACCGATTCAGGTATTCAGGCGCGGCGCATACCACCCGGCGGTTGTCGCCCAGCGCTCGGGCGCGCAGGGAGCTGTCGGCCAATGTGCCATAGCGGATGGCGAAGTCGATGCCCTGCCCGACAAGGTCGACGTAGCCATCAGTCAGGTCCAGGTCGATCGACACGTCGGGGTGCGCCTCCAGGAAGCGGTCAAGCAACGGTGCGATGCAGTGCCGACCGAGATCCACCGGGGCGCTCAGGCGCACCAGCCCGGAGATCTTCTGCTGGCCGTGACGCAGCTGGCTCTGAAGCTCGTCAGCCTCGGCCAGTAGGCGCCGGGCGCCGTCGGCCAGCAGGCGACCGGCGTCGGTCAGGCTGAGCGAGCGGGTGCTGCGGGTCAGCAACGCCACCCCGTAATGTGCCTCCAGCGCCGACAGGCGCTCGGACACGGTGGCCGGTGACAGCCCACGCTCACGGCCCGCCGCCGACAGGCTGCCCTTCTCGATGATGGTGAGGAACAACGCCAGTTGATCCAGCATGGCTTTCGATTTTTCCGAAATATGATTTTGCCTTTCGGCTGATTATTAGCGATTTTATCGCTAATTACACTGCCCGGCATCGAAACCCACGCACTCAGGAGCGAACCGATGACCAGCAGAAGAGACTTCATGAAAGGCACCCTCGCCGGCGGCATCGCCGTGGCGGCGGGCGCGGCACTGGCGAGCGAACCCGGCAGCAGCAACGGGGCGACGCCCGGCAACGGCGCTGGCAAGGCGTTCTGGCCCAACGGCGCGCAACTGGTGATCTCGGTGTCGTTGCAGTTCGAATCAGGTGGGCAGCCGGAGCATGCCGAAAGCCCTTTCCCTCCACTGGACCCACGCTACCCCGACACCATCGCCCCCAGCTGGTACCGCTACGGCCCGCTGGAAGGCGTGCCGCGCCTGCTCGCGCTGTTCGACCGGCACGGCATCAAGGTCACCTCGCACATGGTCGGCAAGGCCGTGGAAGCCTACCCGGAGCTGGCGGCCGAGGTGGCCCGGCGCGGTCACGAGGCCGCCGGGCACGGCCTGCACTGGGCGCCCCAGTACAGCTTGACGCCCGCCGAAGAGCGCCGCCAGTACCAGCAGGCCAGCGCCATCATCGAGCGCGTCACCGGGCAACGTCCGCTGGGCTTCAACGCGTTCTGGATGCGCCACTCCCGCGAGACCCTGAATATCCTCCAGGACCTGGGCTTCCTCTACCACATCGACGACCTGGCCCGTGACGAGCCCTCGATCACCCCGGTGCGCGGCAAGCCGTTCGCCGTGGTGCCCTACACCCTGCGTAACAACGACATCGGCCGCATCGCCGGGTCCACGGCGATGACTGGCGCGGCCTTGCTGCAGGAGCTCAAGGACGAGTTCGACGTACTGTACGCCGAAGGCCGCCAACGCCGTCGGCTGATGTCGCTGTCGGCCCATGACCGCATCGGCGGCACACCCACCGTGGTGCGGGCGCTGGACCAGTTCTTCGCCTATGCCCGCAGCCATGCAGGGGTGGCGTTCATGCGCAAGGATGAGATCGCCCGCTGGACCCTGGCCCAGGGCGATGCGCCGGTCAATCCCCCGCAGGTGTTCGGCTGATTGCAGGCCGGCCAGGCCCAACCTGTAGGAGCGGCCTTGTGCCGCGAAAGGGCTGCAAGGCAGCCCCGGCGACCTTTGCATTAAAGCTGAAATCCAGGGGCCGCTCTGCGGCCCTTTCGCGGCACAAGGCCGCTCCTACAGCCCCACCAGGCCCGCCTGGCGCATGAACGCCAGGTTGTCCTCCAGATGCCAGTCCTCGGCGATCCGGCCATCGGCGATGCGATAGATGTCCATGGCGATGAAGTCGATGGCCTGGCCCTGACCCTGGTGCTCGCCCAGCGTGCCGGTGAAATGGCCGGTAAAGCGCAGCGCCGCGGTGACCCGGTCGCCGGCGACGATCATCTGCAGCACCTCGCAGCGCAGGTCCGGCACCGCCGCGCGGAATGCCCGGGAAGCCTTCAGCGGCCCTTCGACGCCCTGTGGCCGCCCCGGCGGCAGAGTGTTGTCGCGAAAGTCGGCGGCCAGCGCGGCGCGGGCCATGGCCTCGTCGCCGGTGTTCCAGAAGGTGTCGTAGCGGCGGGCGGCGAGGATCTGCTGCTGCGCCTGGGCCGCGGGCAGGCTCTGATCGACCACCAGCGTGACCGGCGTCACCAGCTCGCTGGCGTTGCCCAGATTGGCCGCCGCAGTCAGCAGCAACGTGGAGATCCAGCGGGCGGCACGCAGCGCCGAAGCCTTGGTTTCGGTGTTCATCCTGATTTCCTTCAGTGCGTTTACAAGGGGCATGGCGCGGCCGCGAACCATGGACAACAGCCTAACCAGCCCCGACGAAGCGCTCAAGAAGGCACTTTTCACTCACCAGATTACCTTGGAGTAACCCATGGCCCACTACCGCGAATGCCCGGCCTACGACGTCTTCGCCCCGAACTGCCCGGCACGCCTGGTGCTCGACCGCCTGGCCGACAAATGGGTGCTGCTGCTCATCGACCGCCTCAGCACCGGCGAACGGGTGCGCTTCAACCAGCTACGCCGGGATATCGCCGGTGTCTCGCAGAAGGTGCTGTCGCAGACCCTGAAGAAGCTCGAGCGCGACGGCCTGGTGGAACGCCAGGTACACCCGACCGTGCCGCCCACCGTCGAATACGCCCTGACCGAACTGGGCGCGACACTGGGTGGCACGGTGGAACAACTGGCGCATTGGGCGGAGTCGAACATACCGGCGATTGTTCAGGCTCGGCAACGCTACGATAAGAGGCCGGACCCAGGATCCCCCTACAATGCACTTTCCCTGTAGGAGCGGCCTTGTGTCGCGAAAGGGCTGCAAAGCAGCCCCGGCGATCTTTGCATCAATGCGGAAATCCCGGGGCCGCTATGCGGCCCTTTCCGGCCGGTCCGACGCCTCGGCAAGGCTGCTCCTACAGAGAAGCGCGTAACCTCGACTCACGGCTGCTGATACTGACTCAGGTACTTGTCCAGCATCGCCTTGTCCCCGCCACCTGCCACAACCGCCGCTCGATTCCCTGGACCAACAGGTGGCGCACCTCAGCCTTGGCATCCCCCATCAGTCGATTAGATGGATGGCTCAAAAAGGGGCTTCTTTAGATCTAGGCAAGACGACTTGCGTGTCACCTTCTCTCAGAGATCGGACCGCTATTAAAGGATATGCAGGTTCCCTTATAACAACTTCCATCTCTCTACGATGAGAAGGGTATTCGGGAAGCTGGCCAAAATTAAAGTCTCTCCCCTGTTTAAGGCGCGCCATATTTTCGACATACACACCATACAAACCAGGCGTCTTACCCTTAACATCCCGAATATAAGCACCAACAAATCCAGTCAGATATTTCATCACCGCAAGATAAAAACCCTGACCAAAATCTGGCTCACCACCCAAATTACTCCCGATGAATTTCGGATCCAGGCCCAATTTCAGGCTGGCACCATTCTCTATCGAACTAGCATGAAATCCAATCAAATCCCAGCCCTTTGGTGTATGGCCTTGGGCTGGGCGATCAGTTAGCGAAGGTAATGAGTTGGATCTTGTTCTAGGTACACCTGTCACTTTGTAGGTACCCATAACAGCCTGCCTATACCTATCAAAGTTAAAACTCGTTGACGAGGACCGCTTGGGGGCGTGCCCGCTCGCGTCTGTTAGATTTACCGGGTCTCCCATACAGTAACTATATGCATTCAAACCACCCGAATCGAACGGACTGATGTCATCCGGCGAATTGAAACGCATCAAGTTCACACAGAACATCCTATAACCATTACCCAGCATGTAATTTTTGATCAAGCGATCTACTTTCTCACCATTGAATCCGAGTAACCCATCCCCCTTTTGGCAATGGCCATACACTGTGTAGGTGGAGGCCTGAAGCGAATGGTGCGAATTCATCCTACCGAGTACTGTTTGCGACTTATCCACGCTCAACAAAACCATCCACCCTCCTTTCACACTGTTACCGGACGAAAAATCTTTAACACTACATTCTGCCACCGTTTTCATTACCAAACGCGCCACGTAGTGTCAGCAGCAAACCTGCTCACACTCAACACTAGCGCATCAGTAAATCGTATCGACAACGTCGCCCTACGCCAACCATTACAGACAAGCGTCAAACCTACCACTGACATAATTGCTAGTTGTCATATTTTGCATCTGCGCTACCCAAGCAATTATATTGTCTTGGGGGACGTCGGCGTGCTTTCAGGTTATACAACTGCTTCAGCCTCCTAGACCCTATACGAAATGTATTTGCACTCGCCCATTCTGCGTTGAAGCATGGCCGACAGCACGCACAGCGGCGCCGTGAAATCGCCGGTGTCTAGCAGAAGGTGCTGTCGCAGCCCCTGAAGAAGCTCGAGCGCGACGGCCGGGTGGAACGCCAGGTACACCCGGCCGTGCCGCCCACCGTCGAATACGCCCTGACCGAACTGGGCGCGACACTGGGTGGCACGGTGGAACAACTGGCGCATTGGGCGGAGTCGAACATGCCGGCGATTGAGAAAGCGCGGCGATGCTAGGACGACCGGTAGGATTGGACCTTCGTCCAGAAATGACCATTAGAATCCACACATTTCCTTAAGCCTTATGTTGCAGCTTAGTTGCTCCGCGCTCTCCCTCAAAACAATAGCGCATCTGGCTTCTTACTTTCGCCCCCATCGAACAGCACCAACAACAAGCTAAGCAAATTCCCTATACCTGCCCGTCGGAAGCTTACCTTCAGGGAGCCCGGACGATGGGTAAAACTCTATTCGCTCTTCAACTACAGACGTTATAAATAATGCTTCTTCATTGATCACTTTGTAAGAACCCAACATTTCGCTCCTAGGTGGCTCCGCTACTTTAATCCCAGACTGACTTGCAGTTTGTTGCGGCAACACATTTGCCGAGACTCCAGATGAGGTCATATCCTGGCCAATACCCTTCGAATTATACCTTTCAGACACCGCCGACCTTAGGTGCACTCCCTCGCCCGGTTTACGCCCACGCATAACCTTCGCAGTTTGAATAGTAGAGGGAACTGCGGAAGAAGCAGATAGAATAAGGCCCTTAAAATTAACTGACAATAATACGTGCCCCGCTGGATCACTCTGGCAAACTGGATTACCCTCACAATAGGCATAGGAATTCCCCCCCGACCCCAAAGGGGCTGAGGCTATCTGGAGAGCTGAATCTCATCAATGTCGAATATAGGCCCGATAACCATTACCCAACAGATAGTGGCTACCCATCGCCTCACGAAGCTGTCCGTTGAACCGCGTATCGACTTGCACAATTCGGGTTGTAACGGTCATGACGCACCTCCCTGCGACGTCACTGCACAATCACCTGTGGATCAGCAGACCGCAACTGGCAAATCTGCCAAGTGTCCGTCCTCCCCTTGTGGGGCCTTGTGCCGCGAAACGGCGGCGCAGAAATTTCAGGATCTCAGTGTCGATCAAAGATCGCCGGGGCCGCTGTGCGGCCATTTCCGGCCGGTCCGACGCCTCGGCAAAGCCGCTCCTACAGAGAAGCGCGTAACTGCGACTTACGGCTGCTGATACTGACTCAGGTACTTGTCCAGCACCGCCTTGTCCCCCGCCCCATCCCCCGCCACCTGCCACAACCGCCGCTCGATCCCCTGGGCCAGCAGGTGGCCCACCGCGGCTTCGATGGCCGACAGCACGCACAGCTGCGCCGGCTCGTTGGTGGTGTAGCCCACCTCGGCCTCGAGCAGCTTCTTGAACTCGATGAACTTGAACACCCCGGCGTTCTGCCCGACCGAGTAGATGGTCTTGCTGGTCATCACGTTGGCCAGCACCTGGCCGGTGCGCACATCCACCGCCCGCAGGTTGACCGTGACCTGGTCGACCCGGTACTCGCGGGACAGGCCGATGCCCAGGTAGCGGGCACCCTCGCCGCCGCTGCGCACATTGGTGTCGTAGGCGATGATGCCGCCCTCGAGCATCAGGTTGGCCGCCTGCAGCGGCGGCAGCTCGCCCTGGATGTTTTCAGCGACGTCGGGCTTTTTCTGCGAGGCGCGGATGATCTTGCGCTCGGTCAGCAGGTTCTGCAGGCCCTCGCGCTCCAGCACCACGAACCAGCCGCTGGCGTTGAGCGCGTCCATCAGCATGCTCGCCGCCCCCTGGGTGACGCTGGTGGAAAACGAACTGGCCGGGGTCGGCTTGTATTGCCCGGTCTGGTCGCGGAAGCCGTACACCACCGCCATCAACCGGCCGCGCGGCCGGGGCATGTTGACCAGGTCGTAGTAGGTCGAGGCCCGCGGCGTCAGCGTCGGGGTCTCAGGGTCCTGTTCGGCGGGCATCGGCTCGCGCAGGCCGCAGCCTGGCAGGCTACCCAGGGCGGCGAGGACCAGCAGTGTGCTCAGCAGGCGTTTCATGGCGTTCTCTCCCCAGTAAAGACCCGTCCCTCTCAGGGGTTCAGGCCGCTGACCTCAATGATCGAGACTTCCCCGGTGGCCCGGTCGGTGACCTTGATGCTCAGCGCCCCCGAGTCGTCGATGACGTCGATCAGGAAGGCGTCGGTGGACATGCTGCCGGTGTTGCCGTTGCTGATGTTGTCCAGCAGCTGCCCGAGCAGGCGCGACTCGAGCTGGTTGCTGAAGCGCTCCAGGGCCGAGGTGCCGGCGAACGCCGAGCTGCGGTCCTTGAGGTCGGGATCGTCGTAGTCGTTCTGCGCCTGGGCGTTGTTCAGCAGCCAGGTGCCATTGATCGGGTTGCCGCCGAAGGACGGGTTGACCGGGGTGTACACCAGCTCCGTGGCCAGGGCCTGGCCACCGAGGCCGGCGGCCAGCAGGCAGGCGGCGATGCGTCGCGCAAGGTGGGTGCTCATAGCTCGTCCCTCTCAAGATCAGTTGTGTCCTGCAGCAGTCGTTGCAGCTTGCGCTGGACGATCTGCTGCCTGACCAGGTCGGCGGCCGCGATGGCCTCGTCGTTGAGTTGCGTGGTGTTGGGCGGCAGGAAACGCCGGTACAGCACCTCGCGCTCGTACTCCACCGTCACCAGGCTGCCCCAGCGGGCATCCGGGCGCTCGCGCACCACCAGGTTGAAGTCGAGGCGGCTGGTGGCGCGCAGCCGGTCGCTGAAGGCGTGATAGAAGTCGTGGCCGATGTGCGAGATGGTGTTGTCGACGATAAAACCCATCATCTCGTCCTCGGCACCCGCCCGGGCCTGGCCCTGCAGCAGCGCCAGGCACAGGCACAGGCACAGCAACGTGGCCAGGCGTTTCATGGCGCCTCTCCCGGGCCTGCGTGCTGACGAGCGCCGCCGGCGCTCTCGACAAAGGCCTGCTCGGCGACGAACTGCCAGTCGCTGTAGTGCTCCAGCCCTTCGAATGCGCTCCACTGGGCGTCGAAGCCACTGCGTTTGAGCGGCGTGGCCTCGGAGCGGCTGTACACCCCGGTGATGCGGCCATCGATCGCGCGCAGCAGGCCCCACTCCTCGCCACCGCCGACAGGGTCTGGGTAAAGCCTGCGCAGGTGGCGCTGCGGCGCCGGGAAACGGTTGTCCTCCACCAGCTCGCCCAAGTCCTGCGGGTACTGGGCCAGGCCCGGCGAGGCGCGGTAGTAGCTGCGCAGGGCCTGGGCGTACTGGCCGCCCACCCACAGCAACTGGCGCTCGCGCTCGCGCTGCACGCTGGTGGCCCACAGGGTGCCGGTGGCCGCCAGGGCCACACTGCTGACGGCGATCAGCAGCAGCACGCCCAGGTAGGTGAAGCCGGTTTCACCATTCGGCATAGAGGCTGCCATCACGCGCCCTCCCGCTGGCTCCGCTTTTTATATCCGCCACCCCACCGGCCACGCCCTCGGGCGGTGGCACCAGCTGCCAGGCATCCCGGCGTTCGGTGATCGGGTCGACCGGGGTGTTGCGCAGGTAGCGCTGCTCTACCAGCTGGTCGAGGGAATCGGGGTAGTGCCCGGTGTCGCCGTAGTAGTGATCCAGGGCCTCGCGCAGCACCGCCAGGCTCTGGCGCAGGGTGGCCTCGCGGGAGGCCTCCAGGCTGTTGAAGTAGCGCGGCATGGCGATGGTCATCAGGGTGGCGATGATCGCCATCACCACCAGCAGCTCGATGAGGGTGAAGCCCTTGCTCGCTTTCATCGCCGTCACCATTGCCCGTAGGGGACGTTGTTGAGGCCCTTGCCGGCGGCCGTGGAATAGACATCGAACACGTCCTCGCCCTCGCGCGGGCTTTCGGCCGCGCTGTCGTAGGCGCGCAGGCCCCAACCACCCTGGTCGTCGGCCTTGGCGGCGCGCAGCGGGTCGTGGGGGATGCGCCGCAGGAAGTAGAACTTCGCGCCCTTGGCGCTGCGCACATCGCGCACGCCGTCCACCAGCACCTGCAGGTTCGGCGGATAGCCGCTGCCGTTCAGGCGCTTCTCGATGTAGCCGGCGTCGAAGGCGCGCTTGTAGGCATCGATGGCGTCACGGATCTGGTACAGGGCCTCGCGCAGCTGCTGCTCCTTGCCCCGGCGCACCACGGTCTCGGTCAGTGGCGCGGCCATGCTGGCGAGCAGCCCGAGCAGCGCCAGGGTCAGCACCACCTCGATCAGGCTGAAGCCCTGCTGGCGGCGTGTCATGGCCGTGGCCTCGGGCCGGCCGGCACCACCGCCATCTGCCCTTCCACCAACGGCGCCTCCTGCGACTTGCTGCCCGGCACCTCGGTGGGCACGGCGCTGGCCGGCACCGGCTGGGCCAGCTGGCGCACCTGCAGGGCCGACTCGGTGCCGGTGGCGAACTCCATGTCCGACGGGCTCTGGTACGGCAGGTTGCGCACGATGCGCGGGGTGATCGCCAGCACCAGTTCGGACTTGCTCATGTCGTCCTTGTTGCTGCCGAACAGCCGGCCCAGGCCGGGAATGTCGCCCAGCCCCGGGATCTTGTTGCCGCTGGCGTTGTGGTCGTTGCGCACCAGCCCGGCCAGCACCTGGGTCTCGCCGTCGTGCAGGCGCAGGCTGGTCTGGGCGTTGCGGGTGTCGACCTGGACCGGGATGGTGCCCTGGCGGGTCGCCTCCAGGGGCGTGGCGTTGCTCACTTCCAGGGCCACCTTGATCGCCACTTCGTTGTTCAGGTGCACGGTGGGCTGCACTTCGAGCTTGAGGCCGACGTCCAGGTAGGTGACGCTCTCGGTGATCACCGGCCCTTGGGTCGAGGGCACCGAGGTCGCGCTGATGATCGGCACCCGCTGGCCGATGTGGATGCGCGCCTGCTCGCGGTTGCTGACCCGGATCACGGGGCTTGCCAGGGTGTTGATGTCCTTGTCCTGGGCGTTGATCTTGGCCTGTGGCGCCGGCGAGATGCTGATGCGGCTGGAGTCGATGCCGCGCAGCTGGTCGAGCACGCTGACCGACTTGCCGTCGCTGGTCAGCACGCCGAAGGTGTTGGGCCATTGCAGGCCGAGGTCGAGGATGCGCGAGGTGGCCACCTCCATCACCTCCACCTCCAGCACCACCTCGGGGTTGGACTGGTCCTGGGACTGCAGCAGCTTCTCGGCCATGCGCACGGCGTCGGGGGTGTCGCGCATGGTCAGGGTGTTGAGGCGCTCGTCGACGAACACGTCACGGGTCTTGAGCATGGTCTTGACCATGTTCAGCGCGGTGTTGGCGTCGATGCTGGTCAGGTAGAACGTACGCATGACCAGTTCCTGGTAGTCCTTGGTCTTCTGCGGCGAATCGGGGTAGATCAGCAGGGTGTTGTCGTTGACGATCTTCTGGCGCAGCTGGTTCTGCTCCAGCAGCAGGGCCACGGCGTCCTCGATGCGCACCTCGCGTACGAAGATGGTGGCCTTCATGTCCGGGCGCAGGTCCTTGTCGAAGATGAAGTTGATCCCGGCGACCTGGGCCAGCACCTCGAAGATGGTCTTGAGGTCGGCATCGCGAAACTCCAGGGTGACCGGGCGCTCCAGCTTGCTGCGCAGCTGCGGGTACGGCGTGGCGGTGCGCGCCTGGACGTTCTCGATGTCGCTGCGCAGGGTCTGGCCCTTCTGGTTCTGCGGATCCAGGCGCAGCACTTCGCGCATGTAGCGTTCGGCGCCGAACAAGTCGCCCTGGCGCAACGCCGCCTGGCCGAGGGCGACGCGATCATCGAGGGTGCGGATCAGCTCCAGCTGGCGGATGCCTTCCTGGGCGCGGCGGTTGTTCGCCTCGATGGTCAGCACCCGGCCGTAGCCCATGCGCGCGCCGGCGAAGTCGTGGCGCACGCGGTCGCTGTCGGCCTGGGTCAGCAGCGCCTCGACCGCGGCCTGGCGGCCGTGGGCCAGGGCGATGTTCAGTTCGGTGTCGCGCGGGTCCTCGCGCAGGGCCTCTTCCAGGCGGGCGATCCCGGCCTCGTACTGGCCTTCCTTGATCAGTTCCTGGCTGTCCTTGCGCGCGGCGCTCGAACCGCATCCGCCGATGGCCACGCACAGGGCCAGGAGCATGAACGGCGCAGGCTTGCACAACTTCGACGATTTCATGGTGCGCTCCCGACAGACAGGGTCTGTGGCTGGTGCAGTGGCAGGTAGACCAGGCTCAGCTCGGTGGCCGAGACATGGTCCAGACGGTAGGTGTCATCGATCACGTCGCCCTGGCGCACGACGTAGAGCTTGTCGCCGCTCTGCAGGAAGATCTGCAGGTCGTCGCGCTCGCCCATGCGACCGATGAAGCGAAACGGCAGCGTCGGGGCGGTGGGCGCGGCGGCCACCGGGGCGGTGATCACGGGTTGTTCGCTGACGGTGGCCAGGGCCTGGGGTGGGGACCATTGCTGGCTGGGGAACAGGTCGCGTGAAGGGCTGGAAGCCTCATCGCGGGGCAAGCCCGCTCCTACTGGGACCGTGGATGCTGCGTGGGAGCGGGCTTGCCCCGCGATCGGGCCAACCTCCTCCTCCACACCAAACCAGTGCCCCGGCGCCCACGCCAGCGCGGCGCTCAACCCCAGGAACCCGGTCCACATCACCGCACGCTGAGTGTTCATCACGACCTCGACAGGTAAAGGGTCATGCGCACACGACCGGTCAGTTCCCGGTCACCGATCCGCTTGCGCTGCAGCTCCAGGTCTTCCAGCACCAGGGTCGGCAACTGGCCGAGCAGCGCTTTGAGGAAGCCGCGTATTTGCGGGTAGCTGCCGCGCACCGGCAGGACGATCTGGTAGCGCGCCAGCTGGGTCTTGGGGTCCACCCCAAGGGCGTACTCACCGCGGGACAGGCTGATGCGCTCGGCGCTGGCCAGGTGGTACAGGCGCTCGATCAGCTCGCTGGCCTCGGGCTGGCCGGGCAGCTGCTGGCGCAGTTCGTCCAGGGCCTGCTGCTCGGGCCGGACCTGGACCTTCAGTTCGCCGCGCGCCAGGCGCTGCACCTGGGCACTGGCGTCGGCCTCGCTGGCGCGCAGTTCGCGCACCACCTGCCACTGCGGCAGCACCCCGGCCAGGGCGACGGCCAGCGCCAGGGCACCGACCAGCACGGCGGCCAGCCCTGCCCGGCCCAGGCGCCGCAGCGCTTCATGGACGATCAGGCTAGGGACGCGCATGGCCGGTCTCCCAGGTGGCGGTGAGGTTGAAGCGCACCGGATGCTCGGCCTGGCCGGCCAGCACTTCATGGTTTAGCAGCGACACGTCGGACAGCTCGCTGCTGCGCTCCAGGCGCTGGTGGTACTGCAGCATCGCCTCGAGGTTGCGCGCCTCGGCGCTGATGCGGACCTGGCCCTTGCGCGCGTCCGGGGTGAGGCTGAGCAGCGCCACGTCTTCCTGGGGCATCGCCTCGAGCATGGCGAACAGTTGCTGCCAGGGCCGCTGCAGCTGCTGCGAGACGCTGCGCATCTGGGCCAGGCGCTCGGCCTGCTCGCGGATCACCGCGCTGCTCTGCACGGCGGCAGTGGCCGGGCGCCGGCCGAGCTTGAGTTCGAGCTGATGCACGCGGCCTTCGAGGTCCACCTGCTCGCTCACCAGTTGCTGCTGGGCCAGCACCAGCACCGCCAGCACGGCACCACCCAAGGCCAGCAGCGACCAGGCCAGGGGGCTGCTGTGGCGGGGCTGGAATTCCAGGTCGAGGCGGCGCATGTCAGGCCACCGCCCGCCACATGGCGCACAGCGGATCGGCCTCGGCGCTCGCCGCGCACAGCTGCACCGCCGCCAGCTGCGAGGCGGCGGTACGTCCCGGCGCATGCAGGTACACCCGCGGCAGTTGCTCGCCGTACAGCTCGCAGGTGCGCTCGATCAGCGCCTGCAGGGCCTGGTCGCTGTCGGCGCAGCCCTGGGCCAGCACCTGCTGCCAGGCGCCGCCGGCGGCCAGCAGCAGCACGCTGCGGCGTGGCTCGGCGAGCACGAAGAGGAAGTCGCCCTGGGTCAGTTGCGCCGAGCAGCGGTTGTAGGCGGCCATCAGGTACGGCTGCACCGAGCGCAGGCTCAGTCGGCTTTCCCGGCCCAGGGCCTGCAGGCCCTGGAGCAGCGCCTCGGGCAGCGCGGTGGCGATGCGCGCGGCGCCCGCCGGCTCCGGCGACAGCACGATGCGCCAGTCATCCAGGGTCTGCCCGTAGAGATGCTCGAAGCAGGCCCGGGCGTAGCTGTCCAGTTCGCCCGGGGTGCCGATGGCGTCGCTCCAGGGCACCAGGCAGAAGCGGCTGTAGCGGGCCGAGAGCAGCACCCGCAGTTGCGCGCCGCGTGCCGGGTGCTCGCCGAGTAGGCCGGCCAGGGCCTCCAGGGCCGGGGCCCAGGCCGGCTGAGCGGCTTCGCAGTTGAAGGCGCGGCTGCCCAGCCACTGGTGTTGATGACCGTGCCAGCGACCCAGGCCGACACCCTCGGCGCCGAGCACGGCGCAATACCGATCAGGCGATAAATGTGACACGGTTGATCTCCTCGAGTGTGGTGCGGCCGTCGCGAACCAGGTCCAGGGCCGAGGCGCGCAGCAGGCGCAGGCCGCGTTGGCAGGCCAGCTGCTTGATCTGCGCGAGCGGGCGGCGTTCGACTATCATCTGCCGCAGGTCGTCGTCCAGGTGCAGCAGCTCGGCGATGGCGTTGCGCCCGCGGAAGCCACTGCCACGGCACTGGCCGCAACCCTGGGCGCGCACGAAGCGCCAGCCGGCCACTGCGTCACGGGCCAGGCCCGAGGCGGCCAGCAGTTCGTCGTCGGGCTCGCAGGGCACCGCGCAATGCGGGCAGGCCAGGCGCACCAGGCGCTGGGCCAGCACGGCGTTGAGCGCCGAGACGAAGCTGTAGGGGTCGACCTGCATCTGGCTGAAGCGGCCGATCACGTCGAACACGTTGTTGGCGTGGATGGTGGTGAACACCAGGTGCCCGGTGAGCGCCGACTGCACGGCGATCTGCGCGGTGTCCGGGTCACGAATCTCGCCGACCAGGATCTTGTCCGGGTCGTGGCGCAGGATCGAACGCAGGCCGCGGGCGAAGGTCAGGCCCTTCTTCTCGTTGACCGGGATCTGCAGCACGCCGGGCAGCTGGTACTCGACCGGATCCTCGATGGTGATGATCTTGTCGACGCCGTGGTTGATCTCGCTGAGCATGGCGTACAGCGTGGTGGTCTTGCCGCTGCCGGTGGGCCCGGTGACCAGGATCATGCCGTAGGGCTCGCTGGCCAGGCGGCGCAGGGCGCGCAGGGTGTGCTCTTCGAAACCCAGCGCCTGCAGCTGCACGCCGCTGACCTGGTCGGACAGGTCCTGCTTGTCCAGCACCCGCAGCACCGCGTCCTCGCCGAAGATACTTGGCATGATCGAGACGCGAAAGTCGATCTGCCGCTCGCCGATGGCCACCTTGAAGCGCCCGTCCTGGGGCACGCGCTTCTCGCCGATGTCCAGTTCGGCCATGACCTTGATGCGCGAGATCACCTGTTCGGCGAAGGCGCTGCCGCTGGCCTTGCCGGCGCCGTTGAGCACACCATCGATGCGGTACTTGATGGTCAGGCCCTGGCCGGTCATGCCTAAGTGGATGTCGCTGGCGTGCAGCTTGAGGGCGTCATACAGGGTCGAGTTGACCAGTTTGACCACCCGGCTCTGGTCTTCGCTGATGCTGGTCAGCGACAGTCGCTGCAGCGGGTCGGCCTCGCCGCCGGCCTCACTGTCGTGGCCGAGGGCATCGACGGCGTGGAAGCTCTCTTCGTGGCGGGCCAGGAACGCGGCCAGGTCGGCGGCGTGGACCAGGTACAGCGGCGCACCTTGCAGGCAGTCGTCGATCCAGGCCAGGCGGGCACTGTCGAAGGGGTCGGCGAACACGCCGACCCGCTCGCCATCGTGCTCGACCAGGGCAAATTCGCGCTTCAGGCATTGCGCCAGGCTGACCTGGTCGAAGGCCGGGGTGCAGGCGAACAGGGTCTGGGTGGCGAGGACCGGGTAATGCAGGGTGGCGGCCAGGCGCTGGGTAAAGGTGGCGGGCGTGTCGCTGGAGAGACGCTCCAGGCAGGCCAGCAGGCGCTCTTCGCCGGCTTGCTGGCGGGCCTGGGTCAGGAGATCGCGGGGGTAGCCAGCAATCGCGGGGCAAGCCCGCTCCCACGAGTCCGTAGCCAGTTGCGTGGTAGCGGGCTTGCCCCGCGATTGCTCCAGTGGATCTGCATCGAATGCCTGGGACATGGCCTGCGACTCCGCTCAGGGGCGGCGCCGCAGGCTGGGGGGCCTTGGGCGCCGCTATTCCCCGGTGAGCAGTTGATCGTCGTCAGGTTCGGGAGGCTTGGCGCCGATGCGTCGGCGGTCGGCCAGGACCCAGCTGCCATCGAACAACTGCAAGGGGAACGACTCGTTCCTGTTCTGGCGTCGTTCGACGAACCCCGCGGCTGGCTGGTCGGTGCTCCTGCGCTGGCGCTCGATGCCCATCAGGTCGAAGACGGCGCGGGCCAGTTCCATCAGCGGGAACGGCTTGAACAGGACATGGGTCACACCCAGCTCGGCGGCGCGCTCACGGACCTCGGCGGTCGGGTGGGCGGTGATCAGCACGAAATGACACGACCTGTTCCTGCGCACGGTCTTCAGGACCTGAAACCCCTCCATGTCGGGCAAGCGGTAATCCAGCACGATCACGTCCGGTGCCAGGCTCTCGGCCTGATCGATGCCGCTGGCACCGTCATGGGCGAGATGGACCTCCAGGCCTTGCGCCTGCAGATACGCTTGCAGGTTCTGCGCAAGGGTCTGTTCGTCATCGACTACCAATACTCTGTTCACCAAGGTCCACTCCCATGAACTGCCCGGTTTCCCGGTCTGCGAAGTGCGGCCTTGTAGAGGCTTGAGCAGGCTTCGTGCCAGGCATGAAAAGTCATTGCGCACCGCTTCCAAGTCATTGATATCGTTGTTGCTTTCAATCCACTTCAGGCCGTGCTGGCAAGCCGTCCCCCACAACCGGGGAAGCTGATGGCACTTTGCCTTTGGGGCATTCCCCAACAGTGGGGAAACGCCCCGGCGCCGCTTCAATCGGCGCGCTCCACTGTAGCGGAATCACGCAAACGTTGGCGCACTGCTTGCCGCGCCTGGGCCTGCAATTGCGCGACGAGCGCAGCCCTGGCCAGGCGCAGGCCGTATTCAGGTAAGACAGAAGTATTATCACTTTGGTTCTGCATCCCTTGCAGTCTTTGCCGATTGGCCTGATGGAAGGCCGCGACCTCGGCTTCGCTGGGCTCGGCCACCGCCGTCAGACGGGCGTAGACTTGCTGGGCGGCCATCTCCTGACGAGTGTAGTCAGCGAAGCTGCGCCGATCGAAGCCCGCCTCCTCAAGGCGGCGCTCGAACACCGCGGGGCTTCCGAAGGCCGCCTCCACCTCGCCGACCCGCGCCGTCAACTGCGCCTCGCTGATCTCGACACCCTGGCGCTGGGCCTCCTGCCACAGCAGTTCCTTGTCGATCAGCTCGTCCAGGGCCTGCTCGCGCAGGCGCTGGTACAGGTTGGGGTTGCGGATGCTCGCCACCGCCCGCCCCTGGGCCTGGAGGTATTCGCTGAAATAGCGCTCCAGGCGCAGCGCGCCGATGTCCACGCCATTGACCCGAGCCACCGGTGTGTCGGCGTGGCTTGCCAGGGCAAGCAGCGACAGCAGGCAGGCAATCAGTACGCGCATGGTCATCCACTCCTGAAAGGGTCATGGTGAGTCCGGTACCGGACGATACGGCGCCACCTCGACATAGCCCGGGCCCGGCAGGCTCACCGCCACCACATGGGCGCCGGCCATGCCCTGTCGACGTCCGGGGCCGAAGCCCAGCAGCGGCGTCAGGCCGGTGTCAACGTCATGCAGCTGTTCCAGGGCGCCGAGCAACTGTTCACGACTGGCGTCGCGCCCCACCTGTTTCAAGGCTTCGACCAGCAACTGCCAGGCGCACAGCGTGCTCACCTGCAGCGACGCCTGGCGCGGCTCCAGCCCCTGGCGCTGCTGCACGCCGGCCAGGGTCGCCCGACCTCGGGCGGTCCAGTCGCCGGGCACGAACGGATAGGCCAGCAGCACCCGCCGCGACCAGGCCGGTGCCAGCCCCGGCACGGCACCGGCTACCTGGCTCGACACGGCCAGCAGGTAGGGGTTGCGGCCGGCGGCCTGCAGGCTGGCGGCCAGCTCGGCAAACGCCTGGGCGCGCCCCAGGAAGACGATGCCCTCGCCTGCCAGCGCCTGGCCGGTGAACGCTTGCGCGGAGACGCCGGTAAAGCCCAACTGGCGCAAGCGCTGCTGTACGACCTGCGCCGCCGCGGCCTGGTCGTCACCGGCATAGATCACCTGCACGGCATCGGGTGCCAGGCCAAGGCTGTCGCGGGCATGCAGGGCCACGCTGAGCAATTGCTCGGGCACGCCCGGCAAAGGGTCGAACACCTGGGCGCTGCTGCCACTGCGTGGCGTGGCGCCGATCAGCGGCAGGCCCGCCTGTTCCAGCTGGCGACTGTCGAGCAGCGGTGCCACGGGCGCAATCAGGGCGAAAACCCGCTCTCTGTGTATCAGCTTGTCCAGCGCCTGTGCGGTACTGGCCGGATCCGGTCCCGGGTCCATCACCATCAGCTGCAAGCGACGGCCATGGATGCCCCCCGTCTGGTTCAGCTGGGCGATGCCATCCTCCAGCACCGCCCTCACCGTCCGCCCGGCCTCGGCCAGCGGGCCCTGTTCGGGGAGCAAGGTGCCGAGGCGCAGGGTGCCCTCCTCCACGCCTGGATCGCGGTCCTCGCCCAGGCGCTTGAGGTAGGCCGCCAGGTTGCGCTGGTCGGCCAGGCTCAGTTCGAAGCGCGGCATGGCCGGGTCCAGTCGATTGCCGGCGGGGTCGATGCCGCTGCGCACGACCCGCGCCAGGCTGGCTTCGGTATAGGCCGGGTAGCGTCGGTTGTTGACCTCGCGATCGCCAGGGCCGAGGGCCAGGCGCTGCCAGTCCAGGCTTGGCGGGCGCACGCCGCCCTCGCTGCGACCGCGCCCGTCGTTGCCGTGGCAACTGGCGCAAGGCAGCACGCTGGCCGGCACGCTCATGTCAGCGGGGCCGACCCGGGCCAGCAACTGGGCGTCGCTGCTGGAAACGCCTTCGCGGTAGAGGCGTTTGCCGGCTTGTTCGTGGTCGGTGAGGTCCAGGCCCAGAGCTGGGGTGCATAGCAGCCACAGTACCAGCCACAGTGCCCCTGTAGGAGCGGCCTTGTGCCGCGATCGGGCGCGCAGCGGCCGCCATGACAGGCGATGGGGTATATCAGGCATATCGGCGTCGCCTGATTTACGGCCGCTTGGCGCCCGATCGCGGCACAAGGCCGCTCCTACAGGGGTCGGCAAGTACATGGTAGTCACCGCCCCGCCAGCGGCTGGGCCAGCAGTTGCATGCGCTGGGCAATTGCCGCCGGTGGCGCGTCCGGACGGATCTTGCTCCAGCGCTTGCCTGCCACGTCGCCGGCGATCAACTGCGTCGAATGCTGCTCGGGGCTGGGCAGGAACTGCCCCAGGCGCCCGAGCACCAGGTCGACGCTGGCCTTGTCGCCGGTCAGGAACAGCCAGTTCGGCCCGTCCACCCCTTGCTTGCGGGCAAACGCCTTGAGCACCTCGGGCGTGTCGTTCAGCGGATCGCTGCTCACCGAGACGAAGGTCACCTGCCCCGCAAGCTCGGCGCCCATGGCCTCGCGCACCTCGCGCAACTTGCGGGTGATCAGCGGGCAGGCGTCGTTGCAGTGGGTGAAGATGACATTGAGCATCACCACCTTGTCCTTGAGCACATCGCTGTAGAAACGCAGCTCGCGGCCGTCCTGGTCCGTGAGCACGGTGTCGGTGAACCAGGTCTGGGCATCACGGGTACCGCCGCCGCTGACCATGGGCTGCGGCGCGGGTTGCGGCGCCGGCGCGTGGCCCTCGTGGGCGAACGCGACCGAGGCGAGGATCCACAGGCAGCCGCCGAGCACCAGCCAGTCGAGACTGCGCATGCCGGCATGGCGGGAAGTCTGCGCGCTCATGGCCGCACCTCCTGGCCGGCGATGGCCGTGCTCTTGGCGTGCACCCGGCGCGCACTCAGGCGGTTGATCTCGCCGATCAGCACGTTGGGGTCGGTGAAACCGTAGTAGCGCGTCCAATGCCCGCTGCGCCCGTCACCGACCAGGATCAGCGGCGGGTGCTCGCTGAGGTTGGCGCTGAAGCTGCCCAGCCCCTTGAGCGTCTCGCTTATGGCATAGGGCGAGCCGGTCAGCCAGCTCCACCCCGGCCCGTGCTGGAACGCCCGGGCATAGCCGGCCAGGCGTTTCGAGTCGTCGCGCTGCGGGTCGACGCTGATCGACACCAGGCGAATCTCCTCGCCCACCCGCCCGCCCAGCTGCTGCTGGACCTTGCTCATGATCGACGAGACCACCGGGCACACCGTGGTGCAGCTGGTGTAGATGAAGCCCATGACCACCAGGTGATCCCCCACCAGGTCCTGCTCCAGGCGCACCGGCATGCCGTCCTGGTCCAGCAGCGCCACATCGGCGAAGCGCACGCTGGCCTTCTCCTGGCGCGCGGCCGGTGGTGGCTCGGGCTGGCCGCCGTGATCGTGGCCGGCGTGGGCCAGGGCCAGGTTGCTGGCCAGCAGCAGGCTCAGGCCCAGCAGTTTTCCGCCATGCAGACGCGTCATCGCACACTCCTGGCTTCCCCTTGGGAAGTGCTGGGCTTTGCTGCGCTCGGCAGGACGCGCAGGCTGGTGTAGTTGTCTTCGGTGAAGGCGCGCCCGAGGCTGGGCGACTGCACGTGCAGGTACCAGGCGCCGGCCTCGGCCAGCTCCAGCGGTGCCTGGTAGAGCCCGTCGCCCACCTCGACCAGCGCCACGTCGCGCGGCAGCGACGAAGGCGCCAGGAAGTAGCGCAGGCTCAGGTCTTCAAGCCCATGGCGCGGCTTGCCGTCCTCGCCGAGGATGCGTACCTGGGCCATGTAGTGCGCGTGTTGCAGCAATGGCCGCGCGGTGCCGATGAACTCGGCGTGGGCCCGCTTGCGCAGGCTCGACTGCGGCAGCGCCGCGACCTCGGTGCTGAAGCAATGGATGATCTGCGGCTGGTTGAGCAGGAACGCCACGTCGAAGGTGCCGGCCGCTGGCAGCTTGACCGTCGAGCCATACACCCCCGGCGCCACCTCGCGCAGGCTGCGGTCGATGACCAGCGCGGCGCGCGCCTGGTGGCCGCGGTTGTTGTAGCCCGACATCGGCGCGTTCATGCCCTCGGCGTAGAAGTAGGTGGTGTTGTCCACCGGATTGACCACGAACACCGAGTTGTCGTCGCGGGAAATGCTCACCCCCTGGGCCAGCGGCAGGTCGCCGGCCTGGCGCGGCGCCGCCGGACCGGCCTCGAAGCCCTGGACGATCGGCGTGCGCCCCTGCCCCAGGCTCGCCAGGTTGATCATGCTCACCTTCGGCGAAGCCAGGCCGCGCACGTAGGCGTAGGCCTTGGTAAAGGTCAGCTGGTAGGGCTCGGCGGCCACCGGGATGCGGTGGATCAGCTGGTCGGTACTGGCATCGATCACCAGCGCCTGGTTCTCCAGGGTGTTGAGCACCACGCCGTAGCGGCCATCGTGGCTGAAGCGCATCGGCCCCAGGCCCTGCTCGGCCTTGACCGTGTGGCGCAGGCTATGGCTGCGCGCATCGATCACCCGTACCGTGCCCTCCTGGCCATCGACCACGTACACCGCCTGCGACAAGGGCGAGTAGGCCACCGACAGCGGATGCGGGCCGACTTCGAGGGTTTTCACCAAGCGCATCTGGGCGGTGTCGATGACGCTCAGGGTGCCGCCGTCGCGGTTACTGACGAAGGCGAAGCGCGAATCGGCACTGAAGGCGATCTCGTGGTGGCCGGAGCCGGTGACGAACGACTTGAGCATGGTCCGGCTGGGCACGTCGATCACCGTCACCCCGCCCTTGGCCGGGTCCTGGCTGTTGTTGCCCACCCACAGCAGGCGCTGGTCGGGTTGCAGCGCCACCCGCAGCGGCTGCTCGCCGGCCTCCAGGGTGGCCACGCGGGTGAAGGTCTCGGTGTCGATCAGCGCCACCTGGTTGCGTTCGGGGATGGACACGAACACCTGCTTATCGTCACCGGTGGCCACCCAGTCCATGGGCCGACCCGGCAGGTCGATGCGCGCCAGGGTACTGGTGACCCCGCCCACCGACACGGTCGGGTCGATCACGGTGAGGCTCGCGTCCTTGTTCAGCACCAGCAGGAAGTAGCTGTTCAGGTCGAGCAAAGGGCGAGCGCCGATGCTGCTCTTGAGAAACAACGCCACCCGCGCCTTGCAGCTGCTGTCGCGGTCGCCGACCGGCGCCGACTGCGCAGGGTCGAGCCAGGCGCCGGGGGCCATGCCCGACAGCGGCTGGCCGCTTGACTGGTCGCTGACCTTGAAGCGGATGTTGGCAAAGTCGCCCTCGCGCAGTTCACCGCCGCCGAGGGGGCGCGCCTCGAACTCCACGGTGACGCCGTCGCGGCTGAGCGTGTGCAAGGCCTGGGGATCGGCGGCCTCCTGCAGCAGTTCGCGGGGGTCGCACCAGAGCTTTTCGTAGGCCACGCCGAGGCCGATCAGCGCGGTGCCCAGCAGCAGGCCCAGGTAGGCTGGGCGCAGCTTGCGGTTCATGCCCGCGCTCCGCTGACGGGGATGGGCGCGCACGGAGCAGCGCCTTCGAGCGGGATGACCATGCTGCACCTCCACGGGGCTCAAGGGTTCTGTGGAGGGTGGAAGCAAGCGTTATGCCATCAATAAAATTGTTTTGAATCAGTGCGTTGGAGAAACAAGCGGAGAGTATTGGGGAGGCTGCCCCAAAGACGGGGGCGCTTTACGCCCCTTTTCAATGCTTTTGCGTTTTTTGGACTATGGCCGCTTCAATTCAAGATTGCCGGGGGCTGCTTTGCAGCCCTTTCGCGGCACAAGGCCGCTCCTACAGGAGACCGCGTGCCCCTGTAGGAGCGGCCTTGTGCCGCGAAAGGGTCGCAAAGCGACCCCGGCGATTCCTAGCCGGTTGAGGCTTAATGCGCCATGCCCAGTTCGGCATCGTCCATCAACGCCTTGGCCAAGGCGCTGAGATAGTGAGCGGCCCAGACCATCCGTGGGTCGCTCTCCATCACCCCGACCAAGGTCAGGTGGCGCACGTCCGACGTCAGCCTTGCAGCGCTCTTGAGATCGAGCGCTGCAAGGTTTGTGACGGACACATGGTGGCCCTCACTCGGTCAATGGTCTGGCGCCCCAAGACCTTAAAAGACCCAATACTAAAGGCAATATGCCACCTCGCACATCCGCCCTACATCGCCCCACGCCCCCCGGCGCTATAGTCGGCCCATCGCCCTATCGCCAGTCCCCTTCCTGGCAGTAGTGCGCAGTACCAAGAACAATGCCAAGGAAGCAACGCGATGATCCCCATGTCCTTCCCCTTCAAGTCCCTGTTCCTGCTCGCCGGCCTCGCTGCACTGGCCGGTTGCCAGACCGCCAGCCCCAGCGCCGACACCCTCAAGCAGCGCACCGAGGTCACCCTCGGCGTGCCGGTAAGCAAGGTCAGCAACCTGCGCAGCGACTCCAACACCACCTACTTCACAGCCAGCACGTCCAAGGGCCAGTTCGACTGCCAGGTGCCCAGCGGCGGCCTGGTCGCCGTGGCCGGCATGGGCATCTACACCCCTTCCCCCACCTGCTGGAAGGAAGGCCAGGCCCCCGTCTTCCAGTGACACCCTCAAGCGCCGGCCTGAACCGCCGGCGCCGCTGCCGTCTCGCGCAGGGCGCGCAACGCCGCACGCAACTCGGCAGGCCGCACCGGCTTGGCCAGCACCGCAATGCCCCGCGCCTGCAAGGCGCCCTGCAGCCTGTCGATGTCGTGACCGGTCATGATCAGCGCCGGCACATCGGCGCCGCGCTGCGCGCGCAACTGGTCGATGCAGTCGATGCCGGTGGCCTGCGGCCCCAGGTCGTAGTCGGCGACGATCACATCGCAATCACTGACCAGCCCATGGGGCGAACTTTCGGCCTGGACCTCGCATCCCCAGCGTTGCAGCAGGGCACTGGTGGCCTGCAGAACGTTGTGGTCATCCTCCACCAGGCAAACCCGCAGACCGGTAAGCAGACCCGCCTGCAAGGCTTGGTCGACAGGGGTTCGCGGCACCTGGGCGGGAGCCTTGGCCAGCCCTTGCAGGATCACGCTGGTGCCATGCCCCAGGCGCGAACGCAGGCTGACCTCCAGGCCCATCAACCGCCCCAGGCGCTTGACGATGGCCAGGCCCAGGCCGACCCCCTCGACATCCTTGTCGCGCGCCTCGCGCACCCGGTAGAACTCCTCGAACACCCGGCCCTGGTGCTCCTCGGCAATCCCCCGACCCTGGTCGCAGACGACGATGGCCAGGCCCTGCCCGCGAGGCCGCACGCCGATCAGCAGCGGGCGTCCGGCGGCATACTTGAAGCTGTTGGACAGCACATTCTGCACCATGGTCGCCAGCATGCCCGGGTCGGCGCGGATCCAGTGACGGCTGGGCACCAGGCGCATCTCCACCCCGGCCCAGCGCGCCGCCTCGCTGTTCTGGCGCAGCAGCTCGCGCAGGAAACCGTCCACGGCGAAGGTCTCCCATTTCGGCTGCACCCGGCCGTTGTCCAGGGTGTACAGGTCGAGGATCGAGCGGAACAGCTGCGAGACGTTGAGCAGCGAGCGGTCGATGCTGTCCACCAGGCGCCGCTCCTCGTCGCCCAGGCGCGCCTCGCGCAGGCAGGCGGTGAACAGGCCGATGGAGTGGATCGGCTGGCGCAGGTCGTGGCTGGCCTGGGCCAGGAAGCGGGATTTCTCGCGGGTCGCGGCCTCGGCCAGGGCCGTGGCCTTGCGCGTGCGCTCCAGCAGCAGGTGGGCGTAGAACGGGATCAGGGTGCTGGTGGTCAGCAGCATCGGCAGCAGGAACGGCTGCTCCTGCCAGTAGGGCGTCAGCCGCCACACCACCAGCAACGCGCCCAGGGCCAGCACCGTGGCGATGGCCAGGTAGCGCGAACCGAAGCGCATGCCGTTGCCCAGGTTGATCCACACCATCACCGCGTACAGCGGCAATGCGGTCTCGCCGCCGACCACCAGGCCGAAACAGGTACCGGTGTAGTCGCCGAGCATGCCGAAGATCCGCCGCGCCGGGTAATGCCCGGGCCAGCGCTTGATGGCCTGGCGCAGGCCGATCGACACCACCACGAAACCGGCATAGTAGAGCAGTACCGGCAGGTAGGTGGCCGGCGAGCGCCCCGGCAGGAAGCCCAGCAACGCCACGTAGCTGATCGCGCAGGAGGCGACGATGATGCGCAGGTTGGCTTGGTCCAGTTCGTTGTTCTTCTCGAACCTCATGGGGTAACGTCCTTGTGCGCCAGTCGGCGTTTGCGGCAATCATCATGGGAAAATGCCGCACCTGACTGCTAAATTAGCATGTGTCGGACGACAGGGAGTTCCTCGACGTGAGTTGCCGCATCATCGTGGCGGACGACCATCCGCTGTTCAGGGAAGCCATGGTCAACACCGTGCGACGCATCCTGCCCGACGCCCAGCTGGAGGAAGCCGGCAGCCTGGCCGCGGTGTTGCGCCTGGCCACCTTGGGCGCGACGCCCGACACCCTGATCCTCGACCTGCGCTTTCCCGGCCTTACCTGCATCGGCCGCCTCGCCGAGCTGCGCCGGCAGTTGCCGCGCACCACACTGATCGTGGTGTCGATGGTCGACGATCCGCAGGTGATCTGCGAAGTCATGGCCGCCGGCGTCGATGGCTTTATCGGCAAGAGTGTCAGCCCTGCGGAGATCGGCGCGGCCATCCTCGCCATCCGCGCCGGCGAGGTGGTGGTCAACTACCTGCCCAGTGGCCTGCTGCCGCAATTGGGAACACCCAGCGAGCTGGAACAACTCACCCATCGCCAGCAGGACGTGCTGCGCCTGATCGCCCAGGGCAAGACCAACAAGGAGATCGCACGGGCGCTGAATATCTCGCCGTTCACGGTACGTATTCATGTGTCTTCGCTGCTCAAGACCCTCAACGTACCGACCCGCACGGCGGCGGCGGTGAAGTATTCCGGGAACTGAGGGACCGCTTGTCGCCAAGGATCGGATGAAATAGACCTTCCCATGCCGCTGCACGATCCCAATTCACGAGGAGCGGATTATTCCGCCTCACGCGTTGAACGAGGATGCCGACATGAACGAGAAACATTGGATGGGTGGTGGTGACGTGCAGAGCGATTGGCCGGAACTGGAGCCTGACCGACGCAATGACCAAGCCGACGACCCGGATACCGATCCCAACCTGAACGAGGAAGAGAATCGCCCCGGTGTACCGGCCAGTGATCCGGAATCCGGGGCTTGAAGACTGCCCGCTCCCAAAGGGCCGATACCTTACCGAAGGAGCGGGTCAGACCCGCCAGTGCACATCCGTGATGCCATGCCGCTCGGCCATCGGCCGGCTGACCTTCTTGATCTTTTCCCGCCCAAACTTCGGGATGATCCCCAACCCCGCGTCGCAACTGGCCCAGTGCCAGGCCTCGGCGTTGTCCATGTGCTCCTGGCGGATGATGAACCGCCGCGGCTCTCCGTGCAGCCGATATTCAATGGTAAATAGCTGGGGACTTGGCATTGCCGCTGGCCCTCCTCTTCTCCATGGATGACTCTCTGACTGATCGCGGTGCTCCATGAAAATTCAAAAAAATTGTCCGACACTGTGAAGGAAGGGCCAGCCTGTTACGAACCGCTGCCGCCCCCATGGCTGTTGCGACCGCCCTTGCGGCCCGCCTCGGAGGCGCGAGCCCGGTCATTGGCGAAGTTACCGCCTGAATTGCGGCCGCCCTTCTGACCTGCACGGGATGCCCGCTCGCGATCATTGGCGAAGTTGCCGGGATTGGTTTGCTTGGTGCCGCCGCGCCGGTCGGTCTGGTCTGGGTCACGAGCCATGACGTGTCTCCTTCTACGTATTGGTTGGACGTGGCAGACAGTGCCACCGTGCAACAGTTATGAGTTGTCGCGATTCGCGACAACTCACTCATTCTCGTAATGCTCTGACCAACGGCGATCAGCGTGCGAGGTGCGTGCGCTCAGCAACAGACAGATCGTTTGCACTTATTCGCTTCGCCTGCGGTCACATCACTGAATACATTCATCGAATAACGGAGTCGCCATGCCCTTGACCCGCGCCTGCCAACAGCTCGCCCTTGAGCCGAATCGCCGGCTGTTCACCAGTGCCTGCCAACTCGACCATGCTGCCTTTGCGCTGATCGAGGACAACCGCTCGTCGCCAAAGTGACCAGCAGCTTATAATCTGCGCCCAGTGCCCGGCGATTCGCTCAGGGCCATTTCCCGCTCCGTACAAGGCTGATGCCATGAAGTCGTCCAGCAAATCGCCCCTCGCCTCGCCGCACAATCCGGCGCTCAGCCCCAGCCACCTGGATTTCCCTGTGGTCGGCCTCGGCGCCTCGGCCGGCGGCCTGGAGGCGATTCGCCGGTTCTTCCAGCACACTCCGGACGATTCCGGCATGGCGTTCGTCGTGGTGCTGCACCTGTCCCCGGACCATCAGAGCCAGGCCGACCGGATCATCCAGGCCGTCACCCGCATGCCGGTGCGCCAGGTCAGCGAGCCGGTACCGATCGAACGCAACCATGTCTATGTCATCTCACCGGCCAATCGCCTGTCGACCAACGACGGCTACCTGCGGGTCAGCCCGGCCAAGCGCAGTCGCGGTGATCATGTGGCCATCGACCTGTTCTTTCGCGACCTGGCCGACGTTCACAAGGATCATGCCTTCTGCGTGGTGCTCTCCGGTACGGGCAGCGACGGCGCCGTAGGCCTGTCGAGAATCAAGGAGCAAGGTGGTGTGACCCTGGTGCAGGCACCTGACGATGCCGAGTATCCCGATATGCCACGTGCGGCGTTGGCCACCGGCATGGTCGACCTGCTGCTGCCGGTGGATGAGATGCCCGCGCGCCTGGTCGAGTTGTGGCGCACGGCGCGCCAGGTGAAGCTGCCGGAAATCGAAGACGACAGCCTGCCGCCGCCACTGGGGGAGCGTGAGGGCGATCCGACGGCGAGCGACCCGTTGCTGGACGAGATCCTGCTGGTGCTGCAAGGCGAGACCGGGCACGACTTCAGCCATTACAAGCGCGCCACCGTACTGCGCCGCCTGGAGCGCCGCCTGCATGTGACCGGCCAGACAGACCTGGCCGGCTATCTCGACTTCCTGCAACGCCACCCTGAGGAATCGCGGGCGTTGCTGGCCGACATGCTGATCGGCGTGACCAACTTCTTCCGCGACCGCGAGGCGTTCGACGCGTTGCAGCGCCATGTGATGCCGGGCCTGGTCAGCAAGGATGCCAATGAAGAGTCCGCGCGCGAGGTACGTATCTGGTCGGCTGGCTGCTCCACTGGCGAGGAGGCCTATAGCCTGGCGATGCTGGTGACCGAGCAGTCGGCGGTGGAACAGCGCAGTGCCCAGGTGCAGGTATTCGCCACCGACCTCGACGAACGTGCCATCGGCATTGGCCGCGCCGGACGGTATCCGGACGCCATCGCCACCGATGTGTCGGCGGCGCGTCTGCGCCAGTTCTTCATCAAGGAGGACCAGCATTTCAGGGTGCGCAAGGAAATCCGGGAAAAGGTCCTGTTCGCCCGCCACAACCTTCTGTCCGATCCACCCTTCTCCCAACTCGACCTGATCGTCTGCCGCAACCTGCTGATCTACCTGGACCGCGATGTGCAGCGCGAAATCCTGCGCCTGTTCCATTTCGCCCTGCGTCCTGGTGGCCATCTGTTTCTGGGCAGCTCCGAGTCGACCGACCTTGCCGCCGACCTGTTTGTCGCCGTGGACAAACGCAATCGTATCTTCCGCGCCCGGGAGGTGCAGACCACCAGCCATCCGGCGCGCCTGCAGGCCCCGGAACCTGTGCTCGCGTCTCCTGCCCGCGCGCGCAGCAGTCGCCGCTTGTCCTACGCCGAGATTCATCACCGCGCTCTCGCCCGCTGCACGCCGCCCAGCCTGGTGGTCGATACCGAGGGCAATATCCTGCACATGAGCGAAGGCGTCGGACGTTTCCTGCGTCACGCAGGTGGCGAGCTCAGCCACAACCTGCTCAGCCTCGTCATCGCGCCGTTGCGACCTGCCCTGCGCAGCACCTTGCTGCAGGCACAAGGCAGCGGCCAGGCGGTAACATCGCGCAGGGTCGCGGTCAGCCTCGACGAACACCCCACCTCCGTACAGATCCTGATCCAGCCGCACCAGGATGACCCCAGTGGCACCGACTGCCTGCTGGTGATATTCCAGTGCGTCGAAACCGACAGCAACACCGGCCCCGCCGTCGAGCAGAGCGAAGGCATGCTGCTGACCAACCTGGAGCGCGAACTGCATCGCACGCGCCTGCAACTGCAGGAAACCATCGAGCAATCGGAGTTTTCCAGCCAGGAACTGACCGCCTCCAACGAGGAAATGCAGGCGATCAACGAGGAGCTGCGCTCGGCCAGCGAGGAACTGGAAACCAGCAAGGAGGAACTGCAGTCGATCAACGAAGAGCTGCTGACGGTCAACTACGAGCTGAAGACCAAGGTCGAGGAAACCGACAAGGTCAATGACTACCTGAGCAACCTGATCGCCTCGACCGACATCGCCACGGTGTTCGTCGACCGCAACCTGTGCATCCGCTGGTTCACCCCCCGGGCCACCGACATCTTCAGCATGTTGCCGGTGGACACCGGGCGTTCGTTGCTCGACATCACCCATCGCCTCGACTACCCCGGCCTGGCCGACGACGCCCGGGCGGTAGTCGAGCGCGAGACCACCATCGAACGCGAGGTGGTCGGCCACAACCAGCACTGGTACCTGGCCCGCCTGCTGCCCTACCGGGCCAGCGAGCGCAACGTCGACGGCACCGTGCTGACCTTCATCGACATCAGCCAGAGCCGCGCCGCGGAGGAACGCCTGCGCCAGGGCGAGGAGCGCATGCGCCTGGTGGCGGAGAGCACCCACGACTTCGCCATCATCCTGCTTGACGAACAAGGCCTGATCACCGACTGGAACACCGGTGCCGCGCTGATTTTCGGCTATGGCAAGGATGAGGTCCTTGGCCACCATTACAAACTGATCTTTACCGAGCAGGACCAGGCCAGCGGTGTACCCGAGCGCGAACTGCGCAGCGCCCGCCTCCATGGCCGCGGCCAGGACGAGCGCTGGCACGTGCGCAAGGATGGCAGCCGCTTCTACTGCAGCGGCGAGGTATCGCGGCTCAAGGGCAGCAGCCTGCGGGGCTACGTCAAGATCGCTCGCGACCTCACCGGCCACAAGCGCCTGCACGACGAGCAGAGCAAGCAACTGGCCGAGTCGCAAAGCAGCAGCCACATGAAGGACGAATTCTTCGCCGTCATGTCCCACGAACTCAAGCATCCGCTGAACCTGATCCAGCTCAACGCCGAGATCCTGCGCCGGTCGCCCTCGGTGAAAGCCGCCAGTACCGCCAGCAAGGCTGCCGCAATCATCTGCGACGCAGTGTCCAGTCAGGCGCGGATCATCGATGACCTGCTCGATGTCGCCCGTATCCGCACCGGCAAGCTCAAGCTCAAGACCCAGGTGATCGACCTGTGCGCGGTGTTGCAGGGTATCCATGCCGTGGTACTCAACGAACAGCATCCTTGCGCCGTGCGCCTGGCACTGCCGGCGGATGGCGCACCTGTCCACATCGAGGCCGATGGCACGCGGCTCGAGCAGATCGTCTGGAATCTGCTGAACAACGCATTGAAATTCAGCCCTGCGGGCAGCGAGATCCGCGTAGTGCTGAGCAGAAGGGACACCCAGGCCCGCCTGGAGGTAATCGACCAAGGCGTCGGCCTGACCGAGGAGAGCCTGGAGCGCGTTTTCGACCTGTTCACCCAGGCCGGCCCGCAGCTGTCCGGCAACCACCGCGACGGCCTGGGTATCGGCCTGTCACTGGTGCGCCAGCTGGTCGAGGCTCATGGCGGGACAGTGGCGGCGTATTCCCCGGGGCTTGGTTGCGGCACGACCTTCACGGTCTGCCTGCCACTGTGCGCGCCCGGGCGCCAGGCTCCGTCGGAGTCGCCCGAACAGACCAGCGACGGCCGCCTGGACGGTATCAAGGTGCTGCTGGTGGACGACTCGGTGGAAATTCTCGAGGTCATGCAGCAGTTGCTGGAGATGGAAAACGCGGAAGTCGAGGCCTACAGCGACCCGCAAGCGGCACTCGAGGCCGCCGCCAGCGGGCGCTACGATATCATCCTGTCCGATATCGGCATGCCGGTAATGGACGGCCACGCCCTGATCAAGGCGCTGCGTGGCCTGGAACACCTGCGCTATACACCGGCCATTGCCCTGACCGGGTATGGCGCCAGCGCCGACCAGTACCGCTCGCGCCAGTCAGGTTTCGACCGCCACCTCAGTAAACCGGTGGGCTACGACGAATTGGTCGACGCCATAGAGACACTGTGCGGGTCGGTGCCCTATTGAGCCAGCACAGCGCCATCAACGCTGATTCCACTGGCACCTGCCCCACTCACGCATGCACGCTCCATTGCACCGCATCCGCAGCGATGGGCATTTCGTCGATGGCATGGATCATTCCGCTGGCCAGCGCCTCCTGCGGCGCCAGGATCCGCGGATAGGCCATCAGGTAGCGCGGCACGTCGAGCACGTCGCTGGCGCCTTCGGTGCGCTCGGCGACGATCTGCGCATACAGGCGCAGGTCGTAGTCCAGGCTCATGGCGTACTCGGCCATGCGCGCATGGTCCACCGAACCGTGCAAGGTCCAATGGAAGGGATGGAACAGGAACTTGCTGCAGGCACAGGCCGTACGATGAACGCCGGCCAGGAACAGGATGTTGCCCATCGACTCGACCGTGCCCAGGTTGTGGGTATGCACCGGCACCGGGAAGGCGCGCAGGAAGTTGTACAGGGTGAAGCCGTAGCTGCATTCGCCGCCCATGGTGGCGATGTTCAGCTGCAATACCTCGGCCCCCTGCTGCAGGGCCTTGGAGCAGGTATTGATCAGGTTGCCGCAGGTCGCGGAGTTGATCGGGCCGGTGTAGTGGATGATGTGTCTGGCCATGTCGTCCTCCAGGGTCAGTCAGGCGTGTTCTTTTCCCCAGCGTCACTGCCCGGCGTCGCCGGGGCGTGCTCGCCCATCTGCTGGTAATGCTTGCGCAGCGCATGCAGTTCGGCCGGCCCCATGTCCTCGAGGTCGAGCAGTGCCTTGTGCGCCCGCTTGGTGGTGCGCAGCAGCTCGTCGATCTTGATGTGCAACTCATCGTTGTCGCGGTTCTGGGTGTTCTGGATCAGGAACACCATCAGGAAAGTGATGATCGTGGTCGAGGTGTTGATCACCAGTTGCCAGGTGTCGTTGAAGTGGAACAACGGCCCGCTGACGCCCCAGGCGATGATCAGCATCAATGCGATGGCGAAGGTCACCGGGCGTCCACTGTGGTTGGCCAGCCATTGGGCAAACCGGTCGAATTTCATGGCTGGATCTCCTTCAGGCCGGTTGCCCGGTTTCGTCAGGCAGGCCTTCGATATCCGGGTCGTCCGGTTGCACCTCCGGCTCGTCCTCCTCCGGTTGCACCGGGGGTTCCGGTTGATCGTCGTCGAAATCGTCGTCGCTGTTCATGGCTCACCTCGGTTTACGCGCCGCCATGCGGTGGAGGCTCGCAAGGCGCGCAAAGTTCCAGTTTTTCTCCCAGACCACGACCTGTACGGCGGTTGTTCACCCGCTAAATATTTGCCTCGCGGTCCTTCAGGCAACTGGTCCGAAAAACCGAGAATATTTGCAGTGCGATGACTGAACACCCAGTCACAACTGAACACAGACCTTCCTGTGTTCGACCAGAGGTAAGCCATCATGGCTGACAATCAAGACAAGGGCGGCGACCGCAACGCCGACAACAACATGGGCAACGCCGGCCAGCAAGGGGGCCACGGCTCGGCAGGCGACATGACCGACCGGCAGAAAGGCGGGCAGCAAGGCGGGCAGCGGCCTGAGGACAAGACCGACAAGGATTGGGCGCAGTCCCAGGATACCGGGCGACAAGGCGGGCAATCGGTGGAACAGCCTGATGACAGGGAGAACCTTACCGACCCTGGAAAAGTTGGGGGTCAACAACGCGACCAAGACCAGGGCATGGACAAGGAACGCTGATTTCACTGGGGTCCACCCAGGGCGACAGCGTTCGCCCTGGGGATCGTATTGACAATCCCGGTACTGGCGGTATGCAAGGCCGAAAATTCTCTGACGAGGTATTAGCCCATGATCGACCCCAATCATCCAGACCCTTACGTCGATGAAGTACCGCACGATCCCGGCGAAAAGGTACCACCGCCCGATCCGGAACATGAGGCGCCCGACTGGCCGGAAGGCCAGGTGCCACCCGAGGAGCAATCCGACGGATGACAAAGTCCTTCGCTTGCGCAGGCTCATCGAAAACGGAGATCGAACAATGACAGCTCAATTGAATGGCAAGCGTGTGGCCTTCCTGGTCACTGATGGCTTCGAACAGGTGGAGCTGACAGGCCCTCGCGAAGCTCTCGAAACCAATGGGGCGATAGTCGACATTCTGAGTGACAAGGAAGGCACCGTTCGCGGCTGGCATCACGACAAGCCTGCCGACGAGTTTGCAGTGGACGCCACCTTCGAGAGCGCCCACCTTGATCTGTACGACGCCATTGTGCTGCCGGGTGGCGTACAGAACGCCGATACCATTCGCCTGATACCCGCGGCTCAGAAACTGGTGAAAAGCCACAACTCGGCAGGCAGACCGCTGGCGGTGATTTGTCACGGTGCCTGGCTGCTGGTGTCGAGTGATCTGGCCAAAGGCAGGCGGCTGACCAGCTACAAGACATTGCAGGATGATATTCGCAACGCCGGTGGCAACTGGGTAGATGAAGAAGTGGTGGTGGACGGCAACCTGATCACCAGCCGCAAGCCAGACGATATCCCGGCTTTCAACGAGCAGTTGATCAAGGCACTGGCGGGTTGAGTGCTGTCGATTCACCACTTGCCCCCAGGAGGCCTCATGAGTGAACCCCGAGAGTTGCATTCAACCGTCATTTGCACGCAGGAGGGAAAGATCCTGTTCGTGCGCAAAGAGGCGCCAGAGTGGTCTTTGCCCGGCGGCAAGCTCGAACCGGGCGAACAACCACTCGAGGCGGCCCGTCGGGAACTGCGGGAGGAGACAAGCCTGACGCTGCGAAACGCTCGGCACCTTGGCCATCACGCCTATGCGATGGAAGAACATTACCTTTACCGGATGCCTGTCGAGCGTTCAGAGGTACCGCGCGCATCCGGGGAGATAGTCGAATGCCGCTGGTTCACACCCGTCGAGTTGGTTCATGTGACGGTGAAGCCTACCAACCTGGACCTGCTCAAGCGGGCAGGACAAATTTGCTAGGAAGTTACTCATAGGCGCAGACAGAAACTCCGAGCTCGACCCAGGGCTTTCCCACCAGCGCCACTCGTCAATCGTGCTGAACCCTCTCACCCCACTACCAGTCGCTACTGATAAGTACACGAACGCAGGGGGCTCTCGTGAGCGAGATCCGCATTGGTATTTCCGGTTGGCGTTATGGCCCATGGCGCAAGGACTTCTACCCCAAGGGACTGCGCCAGGACGACGAGCTGGCGTTCGCCTCGCGGGCGGTCAACAGCATAGAGATCAATGGCTCGTTCTACGCGCTGCAGACACCGGAGCGCTATGGTCATTGGCGTGACCAGACACCGCAGGGTTTCGTGTTCTCGGTCAAGGCTCCGCGTTACATCACCCATGTGCGCAGGCTTCGCGAGATCGATGAAGCGCTAGCCAACTTTTTCGCATCGGGCCCATTGCTGCTGGGCGACAAGCTGGGGCCATTTCTCTGGCAGTTTCCGCCGAACCTGAAGTTCGACGCGCAACGCTTCAGCGACTTCCTGGCCAAGCTGCCGCGTGACCGCAACGCTGCCCGCCTCCTCGCTCGCCAGGCGGCCGAGCGCCTGCAAGGCAACGGCGGCACTGCCATCCGAGGTAACGCACGCCTGCGCCACGCCGTGGAGATTCGCCACCCCAGCTTCCTCTGTGACACCTTCATCAGCCTGCTGCGCAAGCACAAGATTGCCTTGGTGGTCGCTGACAGCGCGGGCAAATGGCCTTATGTCGAGGAGGTCACGGCCGATTTCGTGTACCTGCGCCTGCATGGCGATGTCGAGCTCTATAGCAGCGGCTACACCGCCAACGCATTACGCCGCTGGCGCCTGCGCATCCAGGCCTGGGCTGCCGGCGGCCAGCCGGAGGATGCCCAGCGCGTGGTAGGCCGCGCCCCGGCAAAACGCGCCTCTCGTGACGTGTACTGCTACTTCGACAACGACCAGAAAGTGCATGCCCCCTACGATGCCCGCCGCCTGCTGGCCAAGCTCGGCCTTGACGGCGAGCTGGTGACCGAGCCTGGCGTCGAGCCGCAGGAGCCGCTATGAACGGGACCCTGCCTGCTCCCCGCTGCATCATCGACAAGGTGACCGCCGTGCACCGCCTGACGGTGCTGACCCTCAACGTGCACAAGGGCTTCACCCTGTTCAACCGCCGCTTCATCCTGCCGGAGCTGCGCGAGGCGGTGCGCGCCACCGGGGCCGACCTGGTGTTCCTGCAGGAGGTGCACGGCAGCCACCAGCGGCATGCCGAACGCCATCCGACCTGGCCGACGGCACCTCAGTACGAATTCCTCGCCGACAGCATGTGGCCGCAATTCGCCTACGGGCGCAACGCGGTCTATCCCCATGGCGACCATGGCAACGCCCTGCTGTCCAAGTTTCCGATCCGCGCCCACGACAACCTCGACGTCACGATCCACGGCAACGAGGAGCGCGGTCTATTGCACTGCCTCCTCGAAGTGCCCGGCCATGAGCAGGTACACGCGATCTGCGTGCACCTGGGGCTGCGCGAAGACCATCGTCAGCGCCAGGTCGGCCTGCTGCTGGCGTTGCTCGACAGCCTGCCGCCGGACGAGCCGGTCATCGTCGCCGGCGACTTCAACGACTGGCGCCTGAAAGCCGATGCGCGGCTGTCGGGACATCTGCGCGAAGCCTTTGGCAAGCCGGCGCGCAGCTTTCCCGCGCGCCTGCCGCTGCTACGCCTGGACCGCATCTACCTGCGCAATGCACAAGCCTGCCAGGCACGGGTGTTGTCCCGGTACCCGTGGTCACACCTCTCCGACCATGCCCCGCTGGTGGCGCAGGTGACGCTATGAAGCAGTCCTGGAGCGACGGCAACCGTGTCGAACTGTTGATCAACGGCGAGCAGTACTACCCGCGCGTGTTCGAGGCCATGGCCCAGGCACAGGTGGAGATCCTCCTGGAGACCTTCATCATCTACGACGACAAGGTCGGCCAACCCTTGCGCCAGGCCCTGATCGACGCCGCGCGGCGCGGGGTGCGGGTCGAAGTGGCAGTGGACGGCTACGGCACTGCGGACCTGCCCGACGATTTCATCGCCTCGATGACCGAGGCCGGGGTGCGCTTCCATTCGTTCGATCCGCAACCCCGGCTGGCCGGCATGCGCACCAACTTGTTCCGCCGTCTGCACCGCAAGATCCTGGTGATCGACGGGCAGCGCGCGTTCATCGGCGGCATCAACTACAGCGCCGACCACCTCGGCGATTTCGGTCCGCAGGCCAAGCAGGACTACGCCGTGGAGGTCGTCGGCCCGGTGGTGGCCCAGGTGCACGCTTCCTCGTGCCGTATGCTCGCAGCGGTGCTGGACGCCGCCAGCCAGGTCCAGCCGACCTGCACCACCGCAGGCACGGCCAGCGCCGTGCTGGTGGAACGCGACAACGGGCGCCATCGCAACGATATCGAGGTCTGCTACCTGCAGGTCTTCCGTGAAGCCAGGCAACGTATCATCGTGGCCAACGCCTACTTCTTCCCTGGCTATCGCCTGCTGCGTGAACTGCGCAACGCCGCCCGGCGGGGGGTGGAAGTGACCCTGATCCTCCAGGGGCAACCAGACATGCGCTGGGTACGCGCGCTCTCGCGACTGCTCTACAACTACCTGCTGCGCGACGACGTGCGCATCCACGAGTACTGCCAGCGCCCGCTGCACGGCAAGGTGGCGTTGGTGGACGACGATTGGTCCACCGTGGGCTCGAGCAATCTCGACCCGCTGAGCCTGTCGTTCAACCTCGAGGCCAATCTTCTGATCCGCGACCGTGGGTTCAACGATGTGCTCTACCAACACTTGAGCGAACTCACCCGCGAACACTGCAAGGCCGTGACGCTCGAACGCATGGTGCGTGGCTACTGGTGGCGCGCACCCTTGATCTTCCTGGGCTTCCATATCACCCGCTATTTCCCGCGTATCGCCGGCTGGTTCCCGGCGCACCGGCAACGCCTGCAGTCGTTGCAAGCCGACAGCGAGGCCCCGGCCGGCTACCACGGGGGCAAGACCTGATGGCCACGCCACGCTGGAAGACCTGGGGCAAACGCCTGCTGACCGTGCTGTTCCTGGTGCTTATCCCGGTGCTGCTGTTCACCCTGGCGCGTAACCTGGACTGGAACGAAGTGCGCCAGTCGCTGCTGGCCTACCGACCCTCGACCCTGGCCCTGGGGTTGCTGCTGGCCCTGTGCAGCTACCTGGTGTTCGCCAGCTACGACCTGCTCGCCCGCGCCTACACCGGCCATCGCCTGCCGGCCCGCCAGGTGCTGCCGGTGGCGTTCGTCTGCTATGCGTTCAACCTCAACTTCACCACTTGGGTCGGTGGCGTGGCCCTGCGTTATCGCCTGTACGGCAGGCTGGGGCTCGATACGCCAACCATCACCCGCATCCTCACCCTGGGCCTGTTGACCAACTGGATGGGCTACCTGCTGTTGGCCGGCACGGTTTTCGCCTTGGGCTTGGTCAAGCTGCCGGATAGCTGGGCGGTGGGCGCCGGCGGCCTGCGTCTGATCGGCGTGCTGATGGTGGCGGTCGCGTTGGCTTACCTGTTCGCCTGTGCCTTCGCCAAGCGACGAACGTGGGACCTGCGCGGGCACGAAGTCACCCTGCCGAGCCTGCGCCTGGCGTTGTGCCAGGTGGCCCTGGGAGCCAGCAACTGGGCGCTGATGGCGGCGCTGATCCACCTGCTGCTGCCACCGGAACTGTTCTATCCCTCGGTGCTGGGGGTATTGCTGATCAGTTGCGTGGCGGGCGTGGTCGCGCATATTCCCGCCGGGCTCGGCGTGCTGGAGGCCGTGTTCCTCGCCCTGCTCCACGGCCAGCTCGGCCAGGGCACGCTGGTCGCCGCGCTGCTGGGTTATCGAACCTTGTACTACCTGATTCCGCTGCTGTTGGCGGTGGTCACCTACCTGATCCTCGAGAAGCGTGCCAAGGCCTTGCGCCGACAGGCCGGGCCGGCCCTCGACAAGCGCTGATGGGCCGTCGGGCCCGGGAGGTACATCATGCGGTTCATTCTGTGTATGGCACTGCTGGGCACCTTGGCCAGCGGGCAGGTGCTGGCCGAAGGCTGCGATGTGGTCACCCGCTCATCCAGCGAGGCGGTCAAGCCGGTGCAGCAGCACACCTGCTACAGCTACGGCAACATGCCGGCCGAAGCGATCGCCTGGTCGTGCAGCAGCGAAAGCAAGGAAATGCTCAACAGCCAGAAACGCAGGGTCGAGCGCTGCGCCGACGGCAGCGTCGGCAGCTGCATCGCGCCGCTGACCCAGGAGACCCTGGCCAACCCCGATGCCGCAGGGCGTGACGAGCCCTCCACCCGTCCAGCCGTGCCGAAGGATGCGCGGATCATCACCTACTACTACGACACCCCGAGCCTGGGCCAGGCGCGCAGCGATTGCGAGCGCAACAACGGGGTCTGGCAGACTCACTGACGCAGAGGAGAACGACCATGCCACGTGGAGACAAAGACAAGTACACCGACAAGCAGAAACGCAAGGCCGAGCATATCGAGCAGAGCTACGAGGACAAGGGCGTGTCCAAGGACGAGGCCGAAGCCCGCGCCTGGGCCACCGTAAACAAACAGTCCGGGGGCGGCGAGCGCAAAGGCGGTTCCGGGCAGAAGAAAAGCCCGGCGGCCAAGGCCGAGGCGCGGGCTTCATCGGCTCGGCGCGCGGTGGCGACCAAGCACGGCGTGCCTCGCCCCGGACAGCGGCTGGAGGACATGACCAAGGCCGAACTGATGGACCGTGCGCGCAAGCGGCACATTGCCGGGCGCTCGACCATGCGCAAGGGAGAATTGATCGAGGCCTTACGCAAGGTGGCTTGAGACGCGTCGGCGTCCCTACGAGGCAAGCTCGGCGCAGTGCCGTTGCCGTTGCCGTTGCCGTTGCCGTTGCCGTTGCCGTTGCCGTTGCCGTTGCCGTTGCCGATCAGGAGTCTAGCGCCGTAGCCCGCTAGCGACAGCTGCGTCTGTCCAGGCGCCGCCCGTAACTTCGCGACTTCAGGAGGCCGAACGCAGGCCTTGCGCAGGGAGGTGACGGGCATGGATGCCCGTCAAGCGCTGCGCCCCAGGATGGGGCGTTCAGCGCGGTCCTCCCGGGAGCAAGGCCGGAGTGAGGGGACCCGGAGCGAAGCGGAGGGCCGGATGAATGGAGCGAGGATTTTTTGGTTCCTTTTTGATCCTTCAAAAAGGAACTCGCCGTAAGGGCGAAAAGGTGACTATGCGTCGACATCGCAAATGAATTCGCTTACAACTATTAAAACCAGCACTGACCGACTTTGACTTTGACTTTGACTTTGACTTTGACTTTGACTTTGACTTTGACTTTGACTTTTAGAGCATGTGTTTTGAAAGCTATATGCGCATTCATTTGCGATGGTGACGCGAAGTCACCTTTCCGCCCTTACGGCGGGTCCCTTTTTGAAGGATCAAAAAGGAACCAAAAAATCCTCGCTCCATTCATCCGGCCCCTACGCTTCGCTTCGGGGTTCCCTCGCTCCGTTCTTGCTCCCGGGAGGACCGCGCTGAACGCCCCATCCTGGGGCGCAGCGCTTGACGGGCATCCATGCCCGTCACCTCCCTCCGCAAGAACTCCGCTCGGCCTCCTGAAGTCGCAATTGGCGGCGCCTGGACTATCGCGTACTTAGAAGCAAGAGCAAGAGCAAGAGCAAGAGCAAGAGCAAGAGCAAGAGCAAGAGCAAGAGCAAGAGCAAGTACAATGGCAATGGCAATGGCAATGGCAATGGCAATGGCAATGGCAATGTATGCATATGCAACCACAATGACCAAAATATACTAATCCCGCGCCAGCGCCTCAATAGGATCCAAGCGCGCCGCATTTCGAGCCGGTACAAACCCGAACACAATCCCGATCAACGTAGAACATACAAACGCCGTAACAACCGACCCCAGCGAAAACACCATCTCCCACTGCTTCACGAACAACGCAAACAAATACCCGATCCCATAGGACAACCCAATCCCGATCACCCCGCCAATCAGACAGACCATCACCGCCTCCACCAGAAACTGCTGGCGGATGTCGGACTGCCGTGCCCCCACCGCCATGCGAATGCCAATCTCCCGGGTCCGCTCGGTGACCGACACCAGCATGATGTTCATCACCCCGATCCCCCCCACCACCAGCGAAATCACCGCGATCAGCGACAGCAGCAGGGTCAGCGAGCGGCTGGTCTTCTGCACGGTCTGCATGATGCTGTCGAGGTTGTTGGTGAAGAAGTCCTTGGTACCATGGCGCTGCAGCATCAGCTTGTTGACCTCCTCCTCGACCCGCTTGCTCGGCATGCCATCCTTGATCCGCACGCTGATGCTGTCCAGGTGGCGCTGGCCGAGCACGCGCCCGGCGGCGGTCTCGTAGGGCATCCACACGTTCAGGGTGTTGCCGGCGACGAACAGGTTCTTGTTCTCGGCGGTCACGCCGATCACCGTGCACGGCAGCTTGCCGACCAGGATCACCTGCCCCAGCGGATTGACCCCGTCGCCGAACAGGCGCTTGCGCGTGTTGTGGTCGATCACCACCACCTGCGCCTGGCGCCGGGCGTCGTCGGCGCTGAACACGATCCCCGAGGCCAGCGGAATGTTGCGCACCTGGAAATACTGCTCGCTGACGCCGTTGAGCTGCACGTCAGCGTCGATGTTGCGGTAGCGCACCAGCGAGCTCTGGCCGATCACCGGGGTGGCGCTGTCGACGTAGTAGAGCTCGTTGAGCGCCGTCACATCCGCCGGCATCAAGGTCTCGATGGCCTTGGCCCGGCTGTCGCCGAAACTGGTGCCTGAATAGATGTCGATGGTGTTGCTCCCGATCGCCTGGATGTCCTTGAGCACGTAACCCTTGGCGCCCTCGCCGATGGCCGAGATCGACACCACCGAGGTGATGCCGATGATGATCCCGAGCATGGTCAGCAAGGTGCGCATGCGGTGCGAGACCAGGGCGATCCAGGCCATCTTGAAGGCCTCGCGGAACAGCCCCAGGCTGGCCACCAGCCGCCGCGGTGCCTGCTCGACAGCCGGCGCGGCCTCGGCGGCCGGCGCGGGCGCCTCGGGCCGGGTGCGGCGGTCGCTGACGATCTGACCGTCGCTGACCTCGATGATCCGCTCGGCATGGGCGGCGACCTTGGGGTCGTGGGTCACCAGGATTACCGTGTGCCCGGCAGCGTGCAGCTCCAGCAGGATGTTCATCACCTCCTTGCCGCTGGCGGTGTCGAGGGCGCCGGTGGGTTCGTCGGCGAGGATCACCTCGCCGCCGTTCATCAACGCCCGGCAGATGCTCACCCGCTGCTGCTGGCCGCCGGACAGCTGGCTCGGCCGGTGGGCCAGATGGGTGCCCAGGCCCAAACGGCCCAGCAGTTCACGGGCTCGGGCATGGCGTCCGGCCTGGGGCACGCCGGCATACACCGCTGGGATTTCCACGTTGCGCAGGGCATCCAGGTGCGGCAACAGGTGATAGCGCTGGAAGATGAAGCCGAAATGGTCGCGGCGCAGCGCGGCCAGGGCGTCGTCGTCCAGGTCGCGGGTTTCCTGGCCACTGACCTGGTAGCTGCCGGCGCTGGCATGGTCCAGGCAGCCGAGGATGTTCATCAAGGTCGACTTGCCCGAGCCCGAGGCGCCGATGATCGCCACCAGCTCACCGGCATGAATCTGCAGGTCGATGCCCTTGAGCGCCAGGAACTCACGGTCGCCGGCCATGAAGCTGCGGCTGACCCCTTGCAGGCGCAGCAACGGCTGTTGCTGGTCAGCAGGCCGCGTCAGGTGCGGTGAAAGCTCGACGGTCATGTTCATGCTCACGCCCCCGCCTCGCCCGACACCGGCTCGCCGATCACCACCCGATCGCCTTCGGCCAGGCCATCCTTGACCTGGACCTTGACGTTGTTGTTGATCCCCGCCTGGACCTTGCGTACCTGGGCGAAGCCCTTGGCGTCGATCACCCGCACCGGGAAGCTGCCGTCGGCATCGCGCGGCCCCAGCGCCGCCACCGGCACGGTGAGCACGCCCTGGGCGGTGTCGAGGACGATGCGCACCTGGGCGGTCATCGAGATGCGCAGGCGGTGCTCGGGGTTGGGTACCTCGAACAGTGCGTTGTAGAACACCGCGCTGGCCTGCTTGGCCGCGCCGCTGTTCTTGTCGCTGCTTTCCAGGTAGTTCTGCGGCGCCGGCTCCGTGCCGCGCAGCTTGGCGTAGTAGCGCTGGTCGTCGCCGAGGATGGTGAAGTACACCTGCTGGCCAGGGCTGATATGGATCACGTCGGCCTCGGACACCTGGGCCTTGATGGTCATGGTGTCAAGGTCGGCCAGCTTGAGGATCACCGGCGCCAACTGGTTGGAGATCACCGTCTGGCCTTCCTGGGTGACGATGCCCACCACATGGCCATTGATCGGCGCGACGATGCGGGTGTAGCCGAGGTTGACCCTGGCGGTGTCGATCTGCACCCGGGCGCTCTTGATCTGCGCGTCCAGCGAGCGCAGGTTGGCCTGCTGCACCTCGAACTCGGACTCGGCGCTCTCGAAGTCCTGGCGCGAGATCGACTCGTCGTCCTGCAGCACCTCGTAACGTTCATAGACCCGCTTGGCCTGCTTGAGCTTGGCCTGCACCGAGCGCCGCTCGGCCTGCAGCTTCTCCTCATCGACCTCGGCCTGGCGCAGGGTGTTCTGCGGCACCAGCGGGTCGATCTCGGCCAGCCACTGGCCCTCGCTGACCTTGTCACCGAGCTTGACCTTCAGCGACTTGAGCTGCCCGGAAACCTGGGCACCGACGTCCACCTGACGGATACCCTCCAGGGTGCCGGTGGCCAGCACCGCGTTCTCGATGTCGCCACGCTCGACCGTGGCGGTGATGTACTGCGGCGGCTTGGCCGGGGCCTTCACCGCGTACAGCACGATGCCGGCGACCAGAGCCGCGGCGACCCCAAAGGTGATCTTGCGAAACTTCGTCTTTTCCATAAAACCGTTCTTCCAGAATCCGATGAGGTCCCGTAGGCGCAGGCATGCCCCGCGCCCACGACGGTGTTACTGCTTCACCCTGCCGTGATACAGGGCCTGCCCGTCATGCCACCACGCCGCCAGGCTGAACACATCCGGCACCTTGAGGATGCTGAAGTGGTTGCCCGGCCCCTGCCATACCTCCAGTTGTGGCAGCCAATCGCGCCAGCCCTCCTCCATGGCCTGCTGCTCGCGCTGGTTGCCGGCGGCGTCCAGGCTCGGATCGGCCACCAGCACCAGCCGCGCCAGGCCGTTGAACCCGCCCTCGGGACGGTACACCGTGCGCAGGGCCGTGGCGAAGGTCCGCACCACGCCCTCGAGCGCCTGCGCCGAGGAACGCGACGGCATCAAGCCGACCCGCACCATGGCCGCGTGCAACTGGCGCAGTTGCTCCTGATCGTCGGTTTCGGCAAAGGCCGCAGGTTCGATGCCCAACGACTTGCCGGTGGACAGCTGCAACGACTCGATCAGCCGCTGCAGGGCCTGGGTAAAGGTGTACGGCTTGCCGCAACTGCCCGCCGCGCCCGGCGCCTCGCTGTCGATCAGGGTCAGGGAGCGCACTTCGCGCCCCTTGGCCTGCAGGCGTAGCGCCATGGCATGGGCCACCCAGCCACCGAACGAATGCCCGACCAGGTTCAACGGGCCTTCGGGGTACAGCGCCTCGATGGCCCGGACATGGCAGTCGGCGGCGGCCTCCACGGCGCTGTGCGGCACCTCGCCCGCGGCCAGGCCCCGGGCCTGCAGGCCATGCACCGGCCAGTCCGGCCCCAGCGCTTCGGCCAGGCCGATAAAGCTGGTCACGCTGTCGCCGGCCCCCGGCACGCAGAACACCGGGATATGGGACGGCGTGCCGCTCTGGATCGCCAGCAGCGGCTGGTGTGTCGGCGGAGCGGCGCCGGGTGCGGCCTGCAACGCCTGCGCGATAGCCTGACCCAACACCGCCGCCTGCGGATCCTGCACCATGCTCTGGTGATCGCCCGGCACGCTCAGGCACTGCAACGCCTGCCCCGGCAAGGCCTCGGCCCAGCCCAGGGTCGGGCTGTCGGTGACGATGCCGGCGCTGCGCTGCTCGGCCACGAACAGGTGCAGCGGCACCGGCAGCGGTGCCAGCCGGTAGTGGGCCAGGGCATGCCCATGGGCCAGGTGACGCTCGAAGAAGTGACGCAATTGCCCGTCGCTGGCCTGGACCAGGCCGGGCACCAGCAACTGGCGCTCACGGCAGTGGGCGAGCAGTGCTTCGAACGCCAGCGCCCCGGGCTGCAATGCCACGATCTCGGCCAACTGCGCGGCTCCCGCCTCGCCCTGGGCCTGCCAATGCACCCGGCAATGCAGCAACAGCTGCCCTTGCAGCAGGTGCGGCCCTTGCCAGCGCGCCTTGCCCTGGTCGCTCAGGCGCGGCACATAGGTGTCGATCAGGCCGACGAAGGCCACCGGCTCGTCCGCGCCCAGCAACTGCGCGGCCACCTCGTAGGCCAGCACGCCGCCGAACGACCAGCCGGCCAGCCGATACGGCCCGTGCGGCTGCACGGCGCGGATCCGCCGTACCAGGCGTGCCGCCAGGCACTCCATGGTGTTCAGCTGCGCTTCCCCGGGGGCGACGCCAGCCAGGCCATAGACGGGGAAATCACCTTCGATATGCCGCCCCAGGACCGGGAAGTACAGGTCCAGGCCACTGAACTCGTGGATCAGGAACAATGCAGGCTGGCTGCCTGCGGCACGCACCGTGACCAGGCCTTCGTCCTCCTCCGCACCCTGGCCCAGGCGCGCAGCCAGGGTGGCGATGGTCGGGTGCTGGAACAGCTGCGCCAGGGTCGTGTGCAGGCCGGCCTGGCGCATCTCGCCCACCAGGCGGATCGCCGACAGCGAATGCCCGCCCAGTTCGAAGAAGCTGTCATGCCGCCCGACCCGCTCGACTTCCAGTACCTGCGCCCACAGCGCGGCCAACGCCAGCTCCACCGGTGTTGCGGCGGCCTCGAACACTGCCACGGCCAGGTCCTGCGCGCCCGGCAGCGGCAGCGCCCGGCGGTCGACCTTGCCATTGTTGGTCAACGGCAGCGCCTCGAGCGCGACGAACGCCGCCGGCAGCATGTACTCCGGCAGCCGTTGGCGCAGGAATCCGCGCAACGCCACGCCGTCGAGGGCTGCGTCGGTACGGGTGTACCAGGCCACCAGGCGCAGCGGTCCCTGCTCCAGGCGCAGAGCCATGACCACGACTTCGTCCACGCCCGGACACTGGGCCAGGTGCTGCTCGATCTCGCCCAGCTCGATACGGAAACCACGGATCTTCACCTGATCGTCGGTGCGTCCCAGGCATTCCAGCTGGCCGTCATCACGCCAGCGGGCCAGGTCGCCGGTGCGGTACAACCTCGCGCCGGGCCCAGTGCCGAACGGGTCGTCGAGGAAACGCTCGGCCGTCAGTCGCGGGCGATTCAGGTAGCCCAGGGCGACGCCGTCGCCGCCAATGTACAGCTCGCCGGTCACGCCTTCGGGCAGCAGGCGCCCGTGGGTATCGAGGACATAGGCCGTGGTGTTGCCGATCGGGCCGCCGATCGACACATGCTCGGCGCCGTCGGCCACGGCCCGCACGGTGCAGGCGGTGGCAAAGGTGGTGGTCTCGGTGGGTCCGTAGCAGTGCACCAGGCGCAGGTTCGGCGCCCGCGCCAGCAACGCCCGGAAGCTGGCAGGCTCGCCGCGCTCGCCGCCGCACAGCAGGATCCGCAGCCCGGCCAGGGCCTCGGGGATCAGCTGCACATACTGGTTGAACAGCGCCGTGGTGACGAACATCACGCTGGCGCCACCCTGGCGCAACGCGGTGGCGAACTGCGTCGGCTCGACCAGGGTCTGGTGATCGATCACCAGCACCTGGCCGCCGTTGAGCAGGCCGCCCCAGACATCCAGGGTGGCGGCATCGAACGCCGGGTTGGAGACGAAGGCGAAACGGTCGCTGGCATCGAAATCGGCATAGCCGTTGTTCAGCACCAGCCGGGTGATGCCGCGGTGGGTTACCCGCACGCCCTTCGGCGTACCGGTGGAGCCCGAGGTGTACATCACATAGGCCACCGCGTCGGCGTCCTGCGCGAGGTTCGGGTTGTGCGTCGGTTGGTCGTCGAGGGCCAGGCAGTCCAGGTCGATGCGCCGCGCCTCGCATTCCGCCGCCAGGCTGCCAAGGGTCAGTAGCGCCACGGCCTGGCAGTCCTGGACCATGAACGCCTGGCGTTCGGCCGGGGCGTTGATGTCCAGCGGCACGTAGATGGCCGCGCACTTGAGCACGGCCAGCTGCGCCACCAGCAAGGGCAACGAACGCGGCAGCAGGATCGCCACCGGGTCACCTGCCGCCACGCCCTCGCCGATCAGCCAGTGGGCCAGGCGGTTGGCTTGCTCGTTGAGCTCGCCGTAGGTGAGCTGGCGTTCATCATGGCGCGCCGCCAGCGCCAGTGGGTGCCGCGCCACCTGCTGCTCGAACAGGCGCTGCACCGGCAACGCTCGCGGGTAATCACGTTGCGTGGCGTTAAAGCCCACCAGCAACCGCTGGCGCTCCCCGGCTGGCACGATATCCAGCCGTTCCAGGCCTCGTTCGGGATCCTCGGTCAGGGCCTCGACCAGGTTTTCCAGGGCCTGCTGCAGATAACCGCACAGGCGCCGCGCATCCAGGCCCGGCGCACACTGCGCGGTCAGGCCGAAGCCTTCGCCCAGATCGTCGATGCTCAAGGCCAGCGGGTAGTTGCTGCGTTCCTCGGCATGCAGCAGCTCGATGCCTTCCCAGGCACGCCCGGCCGCACTGTCACGGACCAGGGCCGTGGCACTGTGGCGATAGTTGAGCAAGGCGCTGAACAGCGGCGCGCCGGGCGGCAGCGCGCTGCAACGCTGGGCCAGGGCCAGTTGCGCATGCTCGTGCACCAGCAGCCCGGTAAGCCGGCGGTGGGTGTCGAGCAGCGCCTCGCGCACCGGCAGGCGGCCCACCTCCAGGCGCAGCGGCAAGGTGTTGATGAACACGCCCAAGGCGCGCTCCACGCCTTCGCCACCCTGCAGGCGACCGAGCAGCACGGTGCCGAACACCACGCTGTCGCGCCCCGACAACTGCCCCAGCACCATCCCCCAGGCCAGGTGCATCAGGCTGGCGGCACCGACACCCAGCAATCGCGCTTGCTCACGCAGGCGTCGCGCCAGCCCGTCGTCCAGCAGTATCCGGGCTTCGGCCTCGGCGCCCTGATGGGCCAGCGGATGCGGACCATAGGGCAAGGTCGGCTCGTCGATGTCGCCCAGTTGTTCGCGGAAGAACGCCTCGTGCTCGGCCTCGCCCGCGCCCTGCAGCACCTGGGCGATGTAGTTGCGGTACGGCACCGGCGCGGGCAACCGGTGCTGCTCGCCGAGCAGGCAGGCCTGCAGCTCGGCGCGCAGCACATCCTGGGCCACGTGGTCCATGACCAGGTGGTGGAACAGCAAGGTCGCGGTGATGCGCCCGCTGGCCGGGTCCTGGCTGTGCAGCAAGCGCAGCATGGGCGCGCGGGTCAGGTCCAGGCGCAGGACCTGCGGCGCCTGCGCCGTCACCTCCTGTACCGGCAGCGAGGCCTGGCGCCACACCACCTGTACGGGCTCGGCGAGGCCGTCCCAATACAGCGAGGAACGCAGGATATCGTGACGGGCGATCACCTGGTCCAAGGCCCGCTGCAGCGCCTCCAGCCGCGCGCGGTCGGCCACGGCGAAACGCGCCTGCAACAGGTACGGATCATCCCCCTCGCTGGCCAGGTGGTGGTAGAGAATCCCCGCCTGCAACGGCCCCAGCGGGTAGATGTCCTGCACGTTGGCGGCGCCGCCCGGGACCTGGGCGACGATGCGGTCGATGGCCGCCTGCTCCAGCGCCACCAGCGCCAGCAGGTCCGGTGTGATGCGTCGGCAGTCGGCACCAATACGGTTGGCCGGCACCCGGGTCCCGCCATGCTGGCCCAGGGTCGCGGCCAGGGCGGCCAGGGTCGGCTCGGCGAACAGCACGCGGATATCCGCCTCCAGGCCCTCGGCGCGCAGGCGGGCGATCAGGGTCACCGCCAGCAGCGAGTGGCCACCCAGTTCGAAGAAGTGGTCCTGGCGCCCTACCCTCGGCACGTTCAGCAGCTCGGCCCACAGCGCCGCCAGATGGATTTCGGCTTCCCCTTGCGGCGCCTCATAGGCACGGCTGAGCACGGCTTCGGCGCCGGGCTCGGGCAACGCCTGGCGGTCGAGCTTGCCGTTGGCGGTCAGCGGCATGGCCGGCATCGCCACATAGGCCGACGGCGCCATGTAGTCCGGCAGTCGCGCCAGGGCATGCCGGCGCAGCGCCTCGATCCCGGGCGCGTCGTCGTGGACGGTGAACCAGGCGACCAACCGCTCGCCACGCAGCAGCACCACCACTTCACGAATGGCGGGATGACTGGCCAGGCAGGCCTCGATCTCGCCCAACTCGATGCGCAGGCCATGCAGCTTGACCTGGAAGTCGTCGCGGCCGAGGAACTCTAGCTCGCCGTCGGCGCGGCGGCGCACCAGATCGCCGCTGCGGTACAGGCGCTCGCCGACCACGAACGGGCTGTCGCCGAAGCGCTCGGCGTCTAGTTCCGGCAGGCCCAGGTAGCCACGGGCCACGCCGACGCCACCGATGTGCAGCTCGCCCACCACGCCACGGGGCACCGGCAGGCCGTTGCGGTCGAGCACGTACAGCCGGGTATTGGCGATCGGCCGACCGATCGGTGGCGCGCTTTCAGGCAGCGCTTGCCCGGGTTCCAGGGTCCAGACGCTGCAATCGACGGTGGCCTCGGTCGGGCCATAGACGTTGTGCAGGCGCACCTGCGGCAGGCGCTCGCGCACCTGGTGCAGCAACGCCGTGGTCAGCTCGCCGCCGCCACAGACGATATCGGTGAGGCTGTCGCAGGCCGCGCTGGCCTCAAGGGCGAGGAACTGCTGCAGCAGCGCCGGCACGAACTGCACCACGCTGACCCGCTGGCGCTGGATCAGCGCCGCCAGGTAGGCCGGATCGCGCTGACCGTCCGGACGCGCCAGCACCAGGCGCAGGCCGGCGCACAGTGGCCAGAACAATTCCCACACCGAGGCGTCGAAACTCACCGGGGTCTTGTGCAGCAGCGCGCCCTCGACGGTCGGGGCGATCAGCCGCGAGCTCCAGTGCACCAGGTTGCACAGGCTGCGGTGCTCGACCATCACCCCTTTCGGCGTGCCGGTGGAGCCGGAGGTGTAGATCACGTAGGCCAGGTGGCGGGCACCCAGGCCGCTCACCTGCGGATTATCCGGCGACTGGCCGGTCCAGGTCGGCTGGTCGAGGTTCAGGCGCGGTACCGCGCTGTCGACGAAGCGCCCGCGGCTGCCGGCATCCACCAGCAATGCCAGCGGCGCGCTGTCGGCAAGCATGTAGGCCAGGCGCTCGTCGGGGTAGCCCGGGTCCAGCGGCACGTAGGCGCCGCCGGCCTTAAGCACCGCCAGCAGCCCGACCAGCAGTTGCGGCCCACGGGCCAGGCACACCGCGACGCGGCTGTCGGCGACCACGCCCTGGGCGATCAGCTGATGGGCCAGGCGGTTGGCCGCCTCGTTCAGTTGCCGGTAGCTCATCTGGCCGTCCTCGGCCTGCACCGCCAACGCCTGCGGCATACGCGCCACCTGCGCCTCGAACAACGCCTGCACCGGTTGCTGCAGGCCACCGACCAATTCGCTGGCATTGCAGGTCACCAGCTCCTGGCGGCGCTCGGCGGCGCCCAGCAGCTCGACCTTCGCCGGCACCGCCTGGTCGCTGCCGGCCATCGCCCACAGCAATTGCTCCAGGTAGCCGACATGGCGTTCGATGGTCGCCCGGTCGAACAGCGCCGTGGCGAACTCCAGGGCGCCGCCGTAGCCGTCGGCGGTCTCGCCCAGGCTCAGGGTCAGGTCGAACTTGGCGAAGATCTGCGCGCCGCCCAGCGCCTCCAGTTGCAGGTCGCCCAGTTGCAAGGCCTCGCCCGGCACGCCGTTCCAGGCCAGCGACACCTGGTACAACGGGGTATGGGCCAGGCTGCGCGGCGGGTGCAGCAGTTCCACCACCTGTTCGAACGGCAGGTCCTGATGGTCCTGGGCCTGGCTGACGCAGGCCTTGACCCGGGCCAGCAGCGCGCCGACATCGGGCAGTCCGGCGGTATCGATGCGCAGGGCCAGGGAGTTGACGAACAACCCGATCAGCCCTTCGACCTCTGCCTGCCGACGGTTGGCCACCGGCGTGCCGATCACCACCTCGGCCTGGCCGGACAGGCGCGCCAGCAGCACCGCCCAGGCAGCGCCGAACAGCATGAACGGGGTGACGCCATGGCGCAGGCACAGCGCTTTGAGGTCCTCGCTCAGACGCCGGTCCAAACGTATCTCGACCCGGTCACCCTGATAGTCCTGGCGGGCCGGCCGCGGCCGGTCGGTGGGCAGGGTCAGCAGCACCGGCGCGCCGGCCAGGGCCTGTTGCCAGTATTCGCCCTGGCGCTGCAGCGCGTCGCCGGCCAGCCAGCGGCGCTGCCACAGGGCGTAGTCGCCGTACTGGATCGCCAGCGCCGGCAGCGGATCGTCGCGCCCTTCGCTGAAGGCCTGGTACAGCGCCGCCAGCTCCTGGGTGAACACACCCATCGACCAGCCGTCGGCGACGATATGGTGCAAGGTCAGCAGCAGCACGTGATGCTCCGCCGCCAGGCACAGCAGGCGGCCACGCACCGGCAACTGGTGCGCCAGGTCGAAGGGCAGCAGCGCTTCGGCCTGCATCAGTTCGGGCAGCTGCTGCGCGGCGCCGCGCAGGTCGTGCCAGGCCAGGGCGAAGCCGCCACGCCCTGGGGCCACCCGCACCCGCGCCTCGGCGCCTTCCTGGGTAAAGTGGCTGCGCAGGCTCTCGTGACGCTCGATGATGCGCGCCAGTGCCCGCTCCAGCGCCGCACGGTCCAGCGGGCCGCGCATGGCCAGGCCCAGGGGAATATGGTAGGCGGCGCTGGCATCGTCCATCTGCGCCAGGAACCACAGGCGCTGCTGGGCGAACGACAGCGGCAGGGACTGGCCACGGGACGTCGGTTCGATGGCCGGCAGCACCTCGCCACCGCGCTCGGCCAGGGTCGCCGCCACCGCCAGCAGGCGGTCGTCGCCGAACAGCTCGCCCAGCGACAGTTCCCGACCCAGGCGTGCACGCACCTGGCCGACCATGCGCATGGCCAGCAGCGAATGGCCGCCCAGTTCGAAGAAGCGGTCCTGGCGCCCTACCCGTTCCAGCTGCAGCAGCTCGCACCAGAGCTCGGCCAGGGCCATTTCCAGCACGCCTTCGGCGGCCTCGTGGGCCTGACTGGCCGATGCCTCGCGCTCGGGCAACGGCAGCGCCCGACGGTCGACCTTGCCGTTGGCGGTCAATGGCCAGGCATCCAGGCGCACCAGCGCGGCAGGTACCATGTAAGCCGGCAGACGCTGTTGCAGGGCGGCGCGCAGGGCGCCGACCGGCTGCGCCTCGGGGCCGGCAATGTAGTAGGCAACCAGGCGCGGCTGGCCGGGCTGGTCCTCGCGGGCCAGCACCAGCGCTTCGGCGACGCCGGGCAAGGCCAGCAGTTGTGCCTCGATCTCCCCCAGCTCGATGCGCAGGCCGCGCACCTTCACCTGGTCGTCGTTGCGGCCCAGGTAGTCCAAGGTACCGTCGGCGTTCCAGCGGGCCAGGTCACCGGTGCGGTACATGCGTGCGCCGGGCTGCTCGCTGAACGGGTCGTCGAGGAAGCGCTCGGCCGTCAGTTGCGCGCGGTTCAGATAGCCCCGCGCCACCCCGGCACCGCCCACGTAGAGCTCGCCGGTCACACCGCACGGTACCAGTTGCCGCGCCTCGTCCAGCAGGTAGACCCGGGCATTGGCGATCGGCCGGCCGATGTCCAGCGCCCCGCCCGGCAGCACCAGCCCGGAGGTGGCGACCACCGTCGCCTCGGTGGGACCATAGTTGTTGACCACCACGCAGCCCGGGTCGCTGGTGAACTGGCGCAGACGGTCGCCACCGATCAGCAGGGTGCGCAGGGTCGGATGGCGCAGCCCCTGGGTGAAGGCATATTCGGCGACCGGTGTCGGCAGGAAGGCCACTTTCAGCGGTTGCTCCAGCCACCAGGCCAACAGCCCGTCGAGCTGCTCGTTGCCCAGCTCGGCCGGCGGCAGGTGCAGCACCGCGCCGGCGCACAGGGCCGGCCACACCTCCCAGGCCATGGCATCGAAGCCGAAGCCGGCGACGCTGGCGGTGTGCTCGCCGGCGCCCAGCTCGAAGGCCTTGCAGTGCCAGTGCACCAGGTTGGCCAGGGTACGGTGCTCGACCATCACCCCCTTGGGCTGCCCGGTGGAGCCCGAGGTGTAGATCACGTAGGCCAGGTGGCTGGCCAGCAGGCCGGGCAGCTCGGGATTGTCCGTGCGCGCCGGCCAGTCCGGCCGGTCCAGGGCCAGCACAGGCACGGACAACCCGTCCAGGCGCGCCAGCAGCGCCTGCTGGGCCAGGACCACAACGGGGGCGCTGTCCTCGAGCAGGTAGCGCAGGCGCTCATCCGGATGCGCCGGGTCCACGGGCACATAGGCGCCACCGGCCTTGAGCACCGCCAGCAGCGCCACCAGGGTGTCCAGGCCGCGCCGGGCGACCACCGCTACCCGGTCGTCCGGCCCCACGCCGCGTTCGATCAGGTGATGGGCCAGGGCGTTGGCGCGCTGGTTCAGCTCGCCGTAGCTCAGGCGTGCATCGCCGGCCACGGCGGCCATCGCCTGCGGGGCACGGGCCGCCTGGGCCTCGATCAGGGTCGCCAGGGTCTGGTCGACCGGGAATGCCCGGGCGCTGCCATTGAAGGTATGCAGCAGGCGCCGGCGTTCGACGTCACCGACCAGTTCGACCTCGGCCAGGGGTGCCTGGTCGTTGGCGACCATGGCCCGCAGCAGGCGCTCGAAGTAACCGGCGAAACGGTGCACGGTGCTTTCATCGAACAGCGCCGTGGCGTACTCGAGGCTGCCGACTAGCGCCTCGCCCTGCTCGCCCATGCTCAGCGACAGGTCGAACTTGGCCACCTGGTTGGCCTGGGGCACGCCCTCCAGGCGCAAACCCGCCAGGCTCGGCGCGGCGCCCTCGGTGGCCAGCCAGTTGAGGGTGGTCTGGAACAACGGCGTATGGCCGAGGCTGCGCGCCGGGCGGACGATCTCCACCACCTGTTCGAACGGCAGGTCCTGATGCGCCTGGGCGTCGAGCAGGCGTGCCTTCACCTGGGCCAGCAGGCGCTCGCTGCTCGGCGCGCCCGACGTGTCGATGCCCAGCGCCAGGGTGTTGACGAACAGCCCCACCAGCGGCTCCAGCTCGGCATGGCCGCGCCCGGCCACTGGGCAGCCCACCACGACTTCACTTTGGCCGGACAGCCGTGCCAGGGTCGCGGCCCAGGCACTGAGCAGCACCATGTACAGTGTTGCCTGATGCCGCTGGGCCAGGGCCCGCAGGCCGGCACCGAGACGCGCATCCAGCTGCAGCGCCAGGCTGGCGCCGCTGAAGTCCTGGCGTGGCGGTCGTGGCCGATCACTCGGCAGGCTCAGCAGGGTCGGCGCACCGTCCAGGGCCTGGCGCCAGTAGTCGGCCTGGCGTTGCAGTTGCTCACCGGCCAGCCAGCGCCGCTGCCACACGGCATAGTCGCCGTACTGGATCCCCAGGGTCGGCAACGGATCGTCCTGGCCCTGGCACATGGCCGGGTACAGCGCACCCAGCTCACGGGTCAGCACGCCGAGGGACCAGCCGTCGGCGACGATATGGTGCAGGGTCAGCAGCAGCACATGGTGCTGATCCTCCAGGCGCAGCAGGCTGGCGCGCAACAGTGGTCCCTCGACCAGGTCGAACGGCGCGCTGGCCTCGGCCTGCAGGTGCGCGGCCAGGTCATCGGGCGCCAGGCTCAGGCGCCGCAGCCAGCCCGGTTGCGGTTTTTCGGCGATGTGCACCTCGGCACTGTCGCCTGCGGGCACGAAGCGGCTGCGCAGGCCCTCATGGCGCGCGACGATGCACAGCAAGGCGCGTTCCAGCGCGTCGGCATCCAGCGAGCCACGCAGGCCCAGGGCCAGCGGCACGTTGTAGGCCTGGCTGCCGCCCTCCAGCTGGGCCAGGAACCACAGGCGCTGCTGGGCGAACGACAACGGCAGGGGCTGCTCGCGGGACACCGCGACGATGGCCGGCAGCGTGCTGTGCCCGGCGCTCGCCAGCACCTGGGCCACGGCGGCCAGCTCGGGATTGGCGAACAGCTCGGCCAGGGTCAGCTCGACGCCGAGCCGCAGGCGCACCTGGGACACCATGCGCATGGCCAGCAGCGAATGGCCACCCAGGGCGAAGAAATGGTCATGCCGGCCAACCCGCTCCACCTGCAGCAGTTCGGCCCACAGCTGGGCCAGGGCGCTTTCCAGTTCGCCCTCGGGGGCCACGTAGCCGCGCTCGAACAGCGCCGAACGCTCCGGCGCCGGCAAGGCGCGGCGGTCGAGCTTGCCGTTGGCGGTCAGCGGCAGCGCCTCCAGCGCGACGAAGGCCACCGGCACCATGTACTCCGGCAGATGGACAAGCAGTTGCGTGCGCAGGTGCTCGGGCAAGGGTGCCTCGAGTCCGGTTTGCGCGGTGAAATAGGCCACCAGGCGCGGCTGGCCCGGCTGGTCCTCGCGGGCCACCACCACGGCCTCGCCGATGCCTGGCAGGCTGTTCAGGCGGTTCTCGATTTCGCCCAACTCGATACGCACCCCGCGAATCTTCACCTGGTCGTCGTTGCGCCCCAGGTAATCGAGGGTGCCGCCGGCCAGCCAGCGCACCAGGTCGCCGGTACGGTACATGCGCGCGCCCGGGGTGGCCGCGAACGGATCGTCGAGGAAGCGCTCGGCGGTCAGCTGCGGGCGGCCAAGGTAGCCACGGGCGACCCCGGCGCCGCCAATGTACAGCTCGCCCGCCACGCCCAATGGCACAGGCTGCAACCCGGCGTCGAGCACGTACAGGCGGGCATTGTCCACGGGGCCGCCGATGTGCAGCGCGCCCCCCGCCTCCACCACCCCGGAACTGGCCACCACGGTGGTCTCGGTCGGGCCGTAGTTGTTGACCACGGCAAAGGTCTGGGTGCGGTTGAACTGGCGCAGGCGATCGCCGCCGATCAGCAGGGTACGCAAGGTCGGGTGCCCGAGCTGATGGCTGAAGGCGTATTCGGCCACCGGCGTCGGCAGGAAGCTGACATCCAGCGGTTGGTCGCGCCACCAGGCCAGCAACGCATCGAGGTCCTCATGGCCCTCGCCGGCGGGCGCCAGGTGCAGGGTGGCCCCGACGCACAACGCCGGCCAGACCTCCCAGGCCATGGCGTCGAAGCCGAAGCCGGCCAGGCTCGAAGTGTGCCGGCCCAGGCACAGGTCGAAGGCCCGGCAGTGCCAGTCCACCAGGTTGTTCAAGGTGCGGTGCTCGACCATCACCCCCTTGGGCTGCCCGGTGGAGCCCGAGGTGTAGATCACGTAGGCCAGGTGTTCCGGTCCCAGGTCGGCGACGACGGGATCATCCAGCCGCTGCGGCCAGTCAGCCTGATCAAGCGCCAGCACGGGCACCGTGACCCCATCCAGGCGGCCACGCAACGCTTGTTGGGTCAGCACGGCCACTGGCGCGCTGTCGTCGAGCAGGTAGCGCACCCGCTCGTCCGGGTGGGCCGGGTCCACCGGAACATAGCCGGCGCCGGCCTTGAGCACCGCGGCCAGGCCAATCAGCGTGTCCAGGCCGCGGCGGGCGAACACTGCCACGCGGTCGTCGGGGCGCACGCCCAGGCCGATCAGGTGGTGGGCCAGGGCATTGGCGCGCTGGTTCAGTTGCTGATAAGTCAGCGACTGGTCATTGGCAGTGGCGGCCAGGGCGTGGGGATGGGCCTGGGCCACGGCCTCGATACGCCGATGCAACGGACCGTGCGGCTGTTCGATGCCCGGGGTCTGGTTGAAGGTTTCCAGCAGCTCCTCACGCTCGTCGCCAGGCACCATCGGCAGCGCCCTGATTTCAGCGGTGGGCGTTGCCGCGAGCAGGCTGCGCAGGGTCTGCTCCAGATAGGCGCAGACACGCCGTGCCGGCACCTCGGGGCTGGCTAGCAAAGTCAGGCGGAAGGCTTCGCCGAAGTCGTCGACACTCAGGGTCAAGGGGTAGTTGGTGGCTTCGGCGGCATGCACGATCTCGATCCCGGCCCAGCCGGCGCGCAGCAACGCTTCGGACCCCGAGGCCGCGCTGTGGCGGTAGTTGAGCAAGGCGTTGAACAGCGGCGTCGGCGCCGCCACGCCGCTGCAGCGCTGGGCCAGGGCCAAGGGCGCGTGCTCATGGCGCATCAGCGTGCTCAGGCGCTGGTGGGTGGCCTTGATTGCGCTGGCCAGGTCGGCGGCGTCCAGGTCCACCCGCAGCGGCAAGGTATTGATAAAGATGCCCAGCGCCCGGTCGGTGGCCTCGGCGCCTTGCAGGCGGCCCATCAGCACGGTGCCGAACACCACCTGGTCGCGCCCGGTCAGGCCGCCCAGCACCCGCGCCCAGGCCAGGTGGAACAGGCTGGCGACGCTCACCCCCTGGCTGCGGGCCTGGGCGCGCAGCTCGCGGCACAGCGCCAGGTCGAGGTCCAGCGCGTGCTCGTTCAGCGCCGCGCCATCCCCTTGCACATCGGCCAGGCCATAGGCCAGGGTCGGCGCATCCACGCCGCCGAGCATGTCGCGGAAGAACGCCTCGTGCTCGGCCTCGCCGACGCCCAGCAGGGCCTGGGCCACATGGTTGCGGAACGGCAGCGGACGGCCCAGCCGGGCGCTTTCGCCAAGCAGGAAGGCAAGCATCTCGTGACGCACCACCTCAAGGGCACTGTGGTCCATGGCCACATGGTGGAACTGCAGGGTCGCGTGGACCTGTCCATCCACCTGCGCGGCCTGGCATTGCAGGCGGATCAACGGTGCCTGGGTCAGGTCGAAGCCGCTGTCCGGCAGCTGGCCCTCGGCGAGCTGGGTGACCCGCAGGCGGGCCTGGCGCCAGACCACCTGCACCGGCGTCTCCAGGGCCTTCCAGTGCACCGAGGTGCGCAGGATGTCGTGACGGTCGATCACCCCTTGCAGGGCCTGGGCGAAGGCCTCGACCCGGGCGCTGCTGGCGAACACGAAGCGCGCCTGCATCACATAGGGATCGTGGGCGCCGGCGCTGGCATGGTGGAACAGCATGCCTTGCTGCAAAGGCACCAGCGGGTAGATGTCCTGCACATTGGCCGCGCCGCCGGGCACGCCCTCAACCAACTGGTCGATGCTGGCCTGGTCGAGTTCGACCAGGCTGAGCATGGCCGGGGTGATCCGCGTGCAGCCGGCCGGGATGCGGTTTTCCGGGACCTCGACGCTGCCCTGGCGCGCCGCCACGTACTCGCCACGTTCGAGCATCTCCAGCAGCGCCGGCTTGTGCTCGCGCAGCCGCGCCACCAGCGCGGCGTCGCTCAGGGCCTGGCGATTGCCCTGGACCACCAGCTGGCCATCCTTGAGGGCCAGCTGGACATTGTTGGCGGCCAGGGTCGCCAGTAGTTCGTTGATGCTCACAGGACGATCTCCATTCTGTCTGTGATGGCGGCATAACCTGCCAGCGTCGGGTGTTCGAACAGGCTGCGCACGTCGGCTTCCAGGCCCGCCTCGCGCAAGCGCGAGGTGAGGGTCACGGCCAGCAGCGAGTGGCCGCCCAGTTCGAAGAAGTTGTCGTGGCGCCCTACCCGCTCCACGCCCAGCAGCTCGCCCCAGATACGCGCCAGCAGCTGTTCGGTGTCGCCCAGCGGCGCCTCGTAGGCACGCGCTGGCAGGTCTGGCTGCGGCAGCGCCTTGCGGTCGAGCTTGCCGTTGGGGGTCAGCGGCAAGGCGTCGAGGGCCATGAACAGCGCCGGTACCATGTACTCGGGCAGTTGCCCCAGCAGCGCCTCGCGCAGGGCCTCGGCGGGCGGCACGTCGCCGGTGACGTAGGCCACCAGGCGCGGGCCGGCCGGCTGGGCGTCGTGCACCAGCACCACGGCTTCGCGCACCCCAGGTATCCGAGTGAGACAGGCCTCGATCTCGCCCGGCTCGATGCGCAGGCCACGCAGCTTGATCTGGTGGTCGGTGCGGCCGAGGAACTCGAGGCTGCCGTCAGGGCGCTGGCGCACCCGATCGCCACTGCGGTACAGGCGCTCGCCGTCGGCGAACGGGCTGGCGATGAAACGTTCGGCCTGTTGCTCCGGCAACCCCAGGTAGCCACGCGCCACCCCGGCGCCGCCGATGTGCAGTTGGCCGGCGACGCCCAACGGCACGGGCTGGTCGTGGCCATCGAGCACGTACAGCCGGGTGTTGTCGATCGGTCGACCGATGGGCAGCGCGCCAGGCGTCAGCGGGTCCTGCGGGTGCAAGGTGCAGACGCTGCAATCGACCGTGGTCTCGGTCGGCCCGTAGACGTTGTGCAGCCTTGCCCGTGGCAGGCGCTCGCGCACCTGGCGCACCAGGGCCTCGGTCAGCTCGCCGCCGCCGCAGACGATATCGCTGAGGCTGCCGCAGGCCGCGCTGGCATCGTGTTCGAGGAACTGCTGCAGCAGCGCCGGCACGAACTGCACCACGCCGACCTGCTGCTGGCGGATCAGATCTGCCAGGTACTGCGGGTCGCGCTGGCCGTCCGGGCGCGCCAGCACCAGGCGCACGCCGCTGCACAGCGGCCAGAACAGCTCCCACACCGAGGCGTCGAAGCTCACCGGGGTCTTGTGCAACAACGCACCCTCACCCGGGAACAGCCCGGCGCTCCAGTGCACCAGGTTGACCACGTTGCGGTGCTCGACCATCACCCCCTTGGGCAACCCAGTGGAGCCGGAGGTGTAGATCACATAGGCCAGGCTGGCGGCGGTCAGGCCCGGCACCTGCGGGTTGTGGCTTGGCTGACGGGTCCAGTCCGCCTGGTCGAGATCGACCTGGGTCAGTGGCAGATCCCCCATCAGCGCCCGGGTGGCCGCCTGCACCAGGACCGCCCGTGGCTGGCTGTCGACCAGCATGTGGCGGATCCGTTCGGCCGGATAGTCAGGGTCCAGCGGCACATAGGCGCCACCGGCCTTGAGGATCGCCAGCAGGCCGACCACCAGCGACAAACCGCGCTCGACACAGATCGCCACACGATCGTCGGGCCGCACGCCCAGCGCGATCAGGTGATGGGACAGGCGGTTGGCCTGGGCGTTGAGCTGCTCGTAGCTGAGTTCACCCTGCTCGGCGCTGAGCGCAACGGCTTCGGGCGTGCGCAACGCCTGGGCCTCGAACAGTTCCTGGAGGGTCCGGTTCAGGTCGTGGGGCTGCGCCGTGCGGTTGAAGTCGTGCACCAGCTGGTCGCGTTCCGCGGCCGACAGCACTGGCAGTTGCAGCAGCGCTTGCCGTGGCTGATGGGCCAAGGCCTCGGCCATGGCCTCCAGCACCCGGCGCATCTGCTCGCAGACACGCGCGGCGCCAACCTCCGCCGGGGCCAGGGCGACCAGTCGGAAGCGTTCGCCGATATCGTCCACGCTCAGGCTCAGCGGATAGTTGCTGCGCTCGTTGCTGTCGAGGGTCTCGATGCCTTGCAAGGCCTGGCGCTGCTCCTCGTCCGCCTGGCTGCCGTGGCGGTAGTTGAGCATGGCGCTGAACAGCGGCGCCGGGGCCGGCACGCCACTGCAGCGCTGGGCCAGGGCCAGCGAGGCATGCTCGTGGGCGAGCAAGGCGCTCAGGCGCTGCTGGGTCTGGCGAACGGCGTCATGCAGGTCGATGCCTGCAAGGTCCAGGCGTAGCGGCAAGGTGTTGATGAACATGCCCAGCGCCTGGTCCGCTCCCGCGCCGCCTTCCAGGCGACCGAGCAGCACGGTGCCGAATACCACGCTGTCACGGTCGCTGGCGGCGGCCAGCAGGCGGGCGTAGGCCAGGTGGAACAGGCTGGCGACGCTGATGCCCAGCTGCCGTGCCTGCTGACGCAGACGGCTGGCCAGCGGTTCGCCCAGCCACAGTTGAGCTTCTTCGATGCCGAGGCCATCGACCTGCACATCACCCAGGCCGAACGGCAGGGTCGGCTCGTCGATATCCCCCAACTGCTCGCGGAAGAACGCCTCGTGCTCGGCCTGGCTGACGCCCAGCCGCGCCTGGGCCACGTAGTTGCGGTACGGCGCGCCTTGTTCGGCGGGCACCGGCGCGCCCTGCAGATAGCCGACCAGTTCCCGGCCGAGCACATCCAGCGCGGTATGGTCGAGGACGATATGGTGGAACTGCAGCACGGCCTGCCGTCCGGCGCCCTGCGCGTCCGGCCAGTGGTACAGGCGCACCAGTGGCGCCCGGTCGAGGGCCAGGGCATGGGGCACCGCAGTCTCGTCGGCCACCTCGATCAGCGCCAGCCCGGCCTGGCGCCAGACCACTTGCAATGCCTGCGGCAGGCCGTCCCACAGCACTGAAGTACGCAGCACGTCATGACGGGCGATGACCTTGCCCAGGGCATCGACGAAGGCGTGCAGCCGGTCACGGCTGGCGAAGGCCATGCGCGATTGCAGCACATAGGGGTCGTGCTCCGGCGAGCTGAGGTGGTGGTAGAGAATGCCTTCCTGCAACGGCGCCAGCGGGTAGATGTCCTGCACGTTGGCCGCGCCACCCGGCACCGTGGCGACGATGCGCTCGATGGCGGCCGGCTCCAGTTCCACCAGCGGCAGCATGTCCGGGGTGATCTGGGTGCAGCCGGCCGGGATCCGGTTGGCCGGGACCTCGACCTGGCGGCCATGGCCCAGGGTCGCCGCCAGCGCCGCTACCGTCGGCTGGCCGAACAGGGTGCGCACGTCGGCCTGCAGGCCGGCCTGGCGCAGCCGCGCGGTGAGGCTCACCGCCAGCAACGAGTGACCGCCGAGTTCGAAGAAATTGTCGTGACGACCGACCTGTTCGATGCCCAGGACTTCAGCCCAGATCGCGGCCATGGCCTCCTCGGTCGCGCCGATCGGGGCGACATAGGCCTGGCGTGCCAGGGCTGCAGGGTCAGGGTCCGGCAAGGCCTTGCGGTCCAGCTTGCCGTGGCTGGTCAGTGGCAGCTCGTCCAGGCGGACGAAGGCTTGTGGTATCAAGTGGCCCGGAAGGCGGGTTTGCAGTCCTTGGCGCAGGGTGTCGAGATCGACCACGGCAGCTTCGGTGAACCAGGCCAGCAGACGTTCGTTGCGCACCAGTACCACGGCATCCGCGATACCCGGCTGAGCCTTCAGCGCGGCCTCGATCTCGCCCAGCTCGACCCGCACGCCACGGATCTTCACCTGGTCGTCATTGCGGCCCTGGTAGTCCAGCGTGCCGTCGGCATTCCAGCGCACAAGATCGCCCGTGCGGTACATCCGGCCGCCGTTGAACGGATCGTCGACAAAGCGCTCGGCGGTCAGTTCAGGGCGGTTGAAGTAACCTCGGGCGACCTGCCCACCACCGATGTACAGCTCGCCGGTCACACCCACCGGCACGGGCTGGCGTTGCTCGTCGAGTACATAGACGCGGGTGTTGGCAGTCGGCTTGCCGATATGCAGCGCACCGCCCGGTTGCAACTGACCGGATGTCGCCACCACGGTGGTTTCGGTCGGGCCATAGTTGTTGACCAGGGCAAAGCCCGGATCGCGGTCGAACTGACGCAGGCGATCGCCGCCGACCAGCAGCGTGCTCAGGGTCGGGTGCTGGCGTTCACGGCGCAGCGCCTGCTCGGCGACCGGTGTCGGCAGGAAGCTCACGTGCAGCGGCTGCTCCAGCCACCAGTCGAGCAGTTCATCGACATGCTCGCCGCCGATGGACGCCGGCGGCAGATGCAGTACCGCTCCGGTGCTCAGTGCCGGCCAGGCTTCCCAGGCCATGGCGTCGAAGCCAAAGCCGGCGACGCTGGAGGTGTGGCTGCCGGCGCCCAACTCGAAGGCCTGGCAATGCCAGTGAACCAGGTTGGCCAGGGTGCGGTGCTCAACCATCACCCCCTTGGGCTGGCCGGTGGAGCCGGAGGTATAGATCACATAAGCCAGCTGATTTTCGTCCAGCCCTGCAACCACAGGATTGCTGGCCGCGTGGTCGAGCCAGTCATCGCCATCCATCAATACTTTAGCTACATCGCCGACCAACGCTTCGGTGGCCGATTCGACCAGCACCAATGCCGGTGCGCTGTCACTGAGCAGATAGGCAATCCGCTGCGCCGGATAGCCCGGATCGACCGGCACATACGCCGCCCCGGCCTTGAGCACGGCCAGCATCGCCACCAACCGTTGCGGGCCACGTTCCAGGCACAGTGCCACGCGATCGCCCAGGCTCACGCCACGCTCGATCAGGTGATGAGCCAGGCGGTTGGCACGCTGGTTGAGCTCGCCGTAGCTCAGGCTCAGTTCACCCTGTACAACGGCCAATGCTTCAGGCGTTTGGGCCTCGACCAACGCGTGCACGGTCTGCCCTCGTGGGTAGTCCATGTCCGTGACATTGAAACCTTCGAGCACCTGACGCCGCTGCGTGCCGTCGAGGATGGGCAGCCTGTCGACCTGCGCCGCGCCACCTTGCTCCAACGCCTGGATCAACTGGCTCACGGCAGCGGTCATCCAACCTGCGACCCGTTCGGCACCGATCCCCAGCTGGGCCAGCACGCTGAGGCTGAAGCCTTCCCCGTGGTCGTCCACGCTCAGGGTCAGCGGGTAGTTGCTGCGCTCTTCACCGCCCAGCTGATGCATGCCCTGGAAGCTTGCGGCATCCACACCGGCCGTATCCGTCGGGCTATGACGGTAGTTGAGCAAGGCACTGAACAGCGGCGCCGAGGCCGGCACGCCGCTGCAACGCTGGGCCAGCGCCAACGATGCATGCTCATGCCCGAGCAGCGCCGACAGCCGCTGGTGGGTGGCCTGCACCGCGGCGCGGGTGCCCTTGGCGGTGTCGATGCGCAGCGGCAAGGTATTGATGAACACCCCCAGCGCCCGGTCGGCGCCCTCGCCGCCTTGCAGACGGCCCATCAGCACGGTGCCGAACACCACGCCAGCACGCCCCGCCAGCACGCCCACCACGCGTGCCCAGGCCAGGTGCATCAGGCTCGCGGCGCTGACCCCGAGCATCCTTGCCTGCTCGCGCACCCGGCGCGACAAGGCCGGATCCAGCGGCAGGCGCGACTCCTCGATATCGCGCCCGTCGCCCTGCACATCGGCCAGGCCCATGGGCAAGGTCGGCTCGTCGACATCGCCGAGCATGTCGCGGAAGAACGCCTCGTGCCCCGCCTCGGCGGCGCCCAGGCGAACCTGGGCCACGTAGGTGCGGTACGGCACGGGCGCGCTCAACAGGTGCTGGCGACCGGAAAGGATCGCCTGCAGTTCGTGGACGATCACCTCCATCGCCGTGTGGTCCAGGGCCAGGTGGTGGAAGTGCAGGACGGCCACCACCCGTTGCAGGGCCGGGTCCAGGGCGTAGGTCAGGCGCAGCAGCGGCGCCTGGGTCAGGTCCAGCCGCTGCAGGCGGGCATCGAAGTGCGCGTGCAGCCGCTCGATCACTGCGTCTTCGCCGAGCCCGGTGACTTCGCTGACTGCCAGCTGGGCCTCGCGCCAGACCACCTGCACCGGCTCGCCCAGTCCTTCCCAGACCACCGAGGTGCGCAGGATGTCGTGGCGGTCGATGACCTGTTGCAGGGCCTCGGCGCAGGCCTGCAAGCGATCCAGGCTGTCGAAGGCCAGGCGGGTCTGCAGCAGGTATGGGTCGCCCTGCTCGGCACTGAGGTGATGGTAGAGGATGCCTTCCTGCAGGGGCGCCAGCGGGTAGATTTCCTGCACGTTGGCGGCGCCACCCGGCACGCTGGCGACGATTCGGTCGATGCTGGCCTGGTCGAGATCAATCAGACTGAGCATGTCCGGGGTGATGTGCATCGCATCGCTTGGGACACGGTTGGACGGCACCTCGATCTCACGTCCCGAGCCCACCGCAGCCGCCAGCGCCGCCAGGGTCGGCTGGGCAAACAGTACGCGCACATCGGCATCCAGGCCGGCCTTGCGCATGCGCTCGATCAGGCTTACCGCCAGCAGCGAGTGGCCGCCCAGTTCGAAGAAGTGGTCATGGCGACCCACTTGCTCGACTTTGAGCACCTCGGCCCAGATCGCGGCCAGCGCGGTTTCGATTTCACCTTGCGGCGCCTCGAAGGCACGGCTGACCAGCGCCTCACTGCCCGGCTGCGGCAAGGCGCGGCGGTCGAGCTTGCCGTTGGCGGTCAACGGTAGCGCATCCAGGAGCACATAGGCCGACGGCAGCATGTAGTCCGACAGCACGCCTTGCAGACGCTCATGCAGCTCGCCGATGGTCGGCGCCTGGCCGGTGAAGTAAGCGACCAGGCGCTTATCGCCCGGCACATCCTCGCGCACGATCACGGCGGCATCGCGCACACCCGGGCACTCGCCCAGGCGCGCCTCGATCTCGCCCAGTTCGATACGGAAGCCACGCAGCTTGATCTGCTGGTCGGCACGGCCCAGGTAACGCAGGGTACCGTCGGCCTGCCAGCTCACCAGGTCGCCGCTGCGGTACATCGTGCCACCGTTGAACGGATCCAGCAGGAAGCGCTCAGCCGTCAGTTCCGGCTGCCCCAGATACCCCAGGGCCACGCCGTCACCGGCAATGTACAACTCGCCCACCGCGCCCACTGGCAGCAACTGCTGGCGGGCATCGAGCACATAGCAGCGGCTGTTGCCGATCGGCTTGCCAATCGGGATGCTGCCCTCGCCCACCTCGGTGATTTCGTGGGTGGTGCTGAAGGTGGTGGCCTCGGTCGGGCCGTAGCCATTGAGCAGGTGTTGCGGCGCACCATCACGCAGTACCCGGGCGATCACCGCCGGGTCCAGCACATCGCCACCGACCATCAGGTAGCGAAGCGCTCGGAACGCCGGCAGCAGGTCGTCGGCGAACTGATGGAACAGGCCAGCGGTCAGCCACAGCACGGTGACGCCCTGCTCCAGCAGCACTTCGCGCAGGTCCTGGCGCGACAGCACCTGGTCCTGGTCGATCACTACCACAGCGCCGCCATTGAGCAACGGCGCCCAGACTTCCAGGGTGCTGGCGTCGAACGCCGGATTGGAGGCGAAGGCAACGCGGTCCTGGCTGTTGAAATCGGCAAAGCCGTTGTTGATCACCAGGCGCACGATGGCCCGGTGCGGCACCTGCACGCCCTTCGGCGTGCCGGTGGAGCCAGAGGTGTACATGATGTATGCCGCGCTGCCGGCGTCAACCGCCAGGCCCAGCGGCGCATCCGCGTAGCCCCCCAGATCGAGCCGGTCGAGTTCGACCCGACGCGCACCCTCCACTTGCGACTGGTCGCTGTAGGTCAGCACCAACCGCGCCTGGCTGTCGGCCACCATGAACGCCTGGCGTTCGGCCGGCGCGTTGCCGTCCAGCGGCACGAACACCGCCGCGCATTTGCTGACGGCCAGCTGGGCCGCCAGCAGATCGAACGAACGAGGCAGCAGCAAGGCTACCCGGTCACCCGCCTGTACGCCCTGCTCCAGCAGGTACCCGGCCAGCCGGCTGGCCTGCCGGTCGAGCGCCTGGTAGCTCCAGCGCCGCGTGCCATGGGCCACTGCCAGCGCATCCGGACAGGCCTTGGCCTGCGCCTCGAACAGGGCATGCACGGGCAGGTCGCGGGGATAGTCGCGACGGGTCGCATTGAACTGCCGCGCCACGCGCTCGCGCTCGGCGTCCGGCAAGGCGTTGATACGGTTCAACGGCGCCGCCGGCGTGTCCGCCAGGGTATCGGCCAACCGCGCCAAGGCCGTCTGCAGCAGCTGGCAGACCAGTGCCCCCTCCACTTGCGGCACCGCCTGCACGGTCAGGATGAAACCGTCACCCAGGTCGTCGACGCTGACCACCAGCGGGTAGTTGCTGCGCTCATGGGCGGCCAGCAGTTCGATGCCCTGCCAGGCCTGTGCGCGCTGCGCCCCGGAGGCCGCGCTGTGGCGGTAGTTGAGCAGGCTGGTGAACAGCGCCTGGGAGGCCGGCACGCCGCTGCAGCGCTGTGCCAGGGCCAGGGACGCCTGCTCATGGGCCAGCAGGCGCGCCAGGCGCTGGTGGGTCAGGCGCACGCCGTCGACCACGTCCATCCCGCCCACGCTGACCCGCAATGGCAAGGTGTTGATGAACATGCCCAACGCCCGCTCGGCGCCCTCGCCGCCCTGCAGGCGACCGAGCAGCACGGTGCCGAACACCACGTCCTCGCGGCCGGACAGCTGCGCCAGCACCTGCCCCCAGGCCTGGTGCACCAGGCTGGCGACGCTGATGCCCAGCAACCGTGCCTGCTGACGCAGGCGCAGGGCCAGTGGCTCGTCCAGTCGTTCGCGATGGTCGAGCACATGGCTGCCGTCGCCCAGCGCCCCGCGCAGGCCGAACACTTCGGTCGGCTCGTCGATATCACCGAGCAATTCGCGGAACAACACCTCCTGCGCCTGGCTGTCGTCACGCAGGCGCGCCTGGGCCACATAGTTGCGGTACGGCACGCTGTCGCCCTCGGGCATGCACCCCAGCAGCGCATCGCCGACCTCGGCCACCAGCAGTTCCATGGCGGCGTGGTCGAGGAGGATATGGTGCAGCAGCAGGGTCGCCTGCAAGCGGCCCTGTTGCACCTGGCTGCTCAAGTGCATCAACGGTGCGCGGCCCAGGTCCAGGCGCGGGCTGTCCAGTGCCGGCTCAAGGTCCAGGCGCGCCTCGCGCCAGACCACCTGCACCGCTTCGTCGAGCCCCTGCCAGTGCACGCTGGTGCGCAGGATGTCGTGGCGGGCGATGACCTGGTTCAGCGCCGCGACGAAGGCCTCCAGCTCGGCTTGGCCGGCAAAGGCGAAGTTCAGTTGCAGTACGTAGGGGTCGACCTCGGCGCTGGCCAGGTGGTGGTAGAGAATGCCCTGCTGCAACGGCGCCAGGGCGTACAGGTCCTGGATATTGGCCGCGCCGCCGGGAATTCTCTGCACCAGGCTGTCGAGCGCAGCTTGTTCCAACGTCGCCAGCGGCAGCATGTCGGTGGTGAGGCGTGTGCAGCCCGCCGGGATACGGTTGGCCGGCACTTCCAGCGTCACCGCGCCGCCCACCGCCGCCGCCAGCGCCGCCAGGCTCGGCTGGCCGAACAGCACCCGCACATCCGCCGCCAGGCCGGCCTGGCGCATGCGCGCGGTCAGGGTCACGGCCAGCAGCGAGTGGCCGCCGAGTTCGAAGAAGTTGTCATGACGACCGACCCGATCCACGCCCAGCAGTTCGCTCCACAACTGCGCCAGCAGGGTCTCGACTTCGCCTCGCGGCGCCTCGTAGACCTGTTGCGTGGTTTCCGGCTGCGGCAGCGCCTTGCGGTCGAGCTTGCCGTTGGGGCTCAGCGGCAGCGCGTCGAGGTGGGTGAACGAAGCTGGCACCATGAACTCCGGCAACTGGCCCAGCAGCGCCGCGCGCAGCGTGTCCGGCGCCTGCCGGGCGCCGGTGTAGTACGCCACCAGGCGCTGCTCGCGGGCCAGCACCACCGCCTCCTTGACCCCTTCGATACGGGTCAGGCAGGCCTGAATCTCGCCCAGTTCGATGCGCAGGCCGCGGATCTTCACCTGGTCGTCGTTGCGCCCGAGGTATTCCAGGTTGCCATCGGCCAGATAGCGGGCCAGGTCGCCGGTGCGGTACATGCGCCCGCCGGCACTCAGCGAGAACGGGTCATCGAGGAAACGTTCGGCGGTCAACTGCTCGCGGTTGAGATAGCCGCGGGCCACCTGCACGCCACCGATATACAGCTCGCCGGCCACGCCCACCGGTACCGGCTGGCCCTGGGAGTCCAGGACGTACAACGCGGTATTGGCGATCGGCTTGCCGATCGGCGTGTTGTCCGGTGCCGTCACGCAGTGCCAGGCGCTGACATCCACCGCCGCCTCGGTCGGGCCGTACAGGTTGTGCAGCTCGACCGTCGGCAGCTGTGCGTGGAAACGCCTTGCCAGGCTGCCGGGCAAGGCCTCGCCGCTGCACAGCACACGCTTGAGCTGATGTGGCAGAACTTCGCCATGGGCGAGGAACACATCGAGCATCGACGGCACGAAGTGCAAGGTGCTGACCTGCTCTTCACGGATAACCTCGCGCAGGTACTCAGGATCGCGATGCCCGCCAGGGCGCGCCATCACCAGGCGCGCGCCGGTCTGCAGCGGCCAGAGGAACTCCCACACCGACACGTCGAAGCTGAACGGGGTTTTCTGCAGCACCACGTCACCGACGCCCAGCCGGTAGGCGTCCTGCATCCACAGCAGGCGGTTGACCACCCCGGCGTGCTCGTTCATCACGCCCTTGGGCAGGCCGGTGGAGCCGGAGGTGTAGATCACATAGGCCAGGTGTCGCGGGGTCAGCCCGATCACCTGCGGGGCATGCGCCGGCTGCGCCTGCCAGGTTGGCCGATCCAGGTCGATCAGCGGCGCCCGGCTCGCCTGCGGCACGTCGCGGGTGGCACCGTGCACCAGCACCGCCAGCGGCGCGCTGTCATCGAGCATGTGACGGATGCGCTCGGCCGGGTAGTCCGGGTCGACCGGCACGTAGGCGCCACCGGCCTTGAGGATGGCCAACAGGCCTACCACCATCGACAGGCCGCGTTCGACGCAGATCGCCACGCGATCGTCGGGTTTTACCCCCAGCGCAATCAGGTGATGGGCCAGGCGGTTGGCCTGCTCGTCGAGCTGGCGATAGGTCAGCTCACCTTCCTCCGCCCTCACCGCCACAGCGGTCGGGGTGCGTCGAACCTGAGCCTCGATCATGCCGTGCAGGGTCTGCTCCAGGTCGTACGCCACCGCCGTGTCGTTGAACTCGACCAGCACCTGGCGCCGCTCCTCGCCGCTGAGCACCGGCAACCGGTTCAGCGCCTGCTGCGGACGCTGTTCAAGCGCCAGCAGCAGGCCATCGAGCACCTGCAGCATCTGCGCGCAGATCCGCTGCGCGCCCACCTGGGCCGACACCTGCACGCCCAGGCGCAAGCCATCGCCGAAGTCATCGACGTTGAGGCTCAGCGGGTAGTTGGTGCGCCCTTCGCTGCCCAGGGTCTCGATCCCCTCCCAGGCCTGTGGCTGCGGCGTGGCGCGGGTGCTCTGCCGGTAGTTGAGCATGGCGCTGAACAGCGGCAGCGGCGCGGCCACCTGGCTGCAGCGCTGGGCCAGGGCCAGCGAGGCGTGCTCGTGGACCAGCAGCGCCGACAGCTCGCGGTGGGTGGCCAGCACGCCGTCGCGCACGCCCAGCCCGTTCAGGTCGACCCGCAACGGCAGGGTGTTGATGAACATGCCCAGGGCCCGCTCGCTGCCCTCGCCGCCCTGCAGGCGGCCCAGCAGCACGGTGCCGAAGACCACGCGGTCCTTGCCGCAGGCCACCGCCAGCAGGCGTGCCCAGGCCAGGTGCACCAGGCTTGCGGTGCTTACCCCCAGCTGACGGGCATGGTCGCGCAGGCGGCCATAGCGAAGACCGTCGAATTCCACCTCGGCCTCATCGAGGGCCTGGCCTTCGCCCTGTACCTCGCGCAGGCCGAACGGCAGGCTCGGCTCGTCGATATCGCCCAGACGGGCGCGGAAGAACGCCTCGTGCTCGGCCTCGCTGACGCCAAGGCGCGCCTGTGCCACATAGTTGCGATACGGCACCGAGGCCGGCAATGGCTCGCTCTGCCCCAGCAGGTAGCCGCGCAGCTCGGCCTGCACCGCCTGCATGGCGATATGGTCAAGCACGATATGGTGGAACTGCAGCACCGCCTCGACCCGCTGGCTGCCCGGCTCGGTGCGGTGCAGCAGGCGGATCAGCGGCGCCTGGCCGAGGTCCAGGCGCGCCAGGTGGGCATCGTCGAGCGGCGCCAGTTGCAGCGGCGCCTGGCGCCAGACCACCTGCACCGGCTGCGGCAGACCGTCCCAGAGCACTGCAGTGCGCAGGATGTCATGGCGGGCGATGACCTGCTCCAGGGCCTGTGCGAACGCCTGCAGGCGCGCCGCGCTGTCGAAGCGCAGCCGCGCGCGCAGGGCGTAGGGATCGGTGCCCACGGCGCTCAAGTGCAGGTAGAGGATGCCCTCCTGCAACGGCGCCAGGGGGTAGATATCCTGGACATTGGCCGCGCCACCCGGCACCGCGGCGACGATCCGCTCGATGGCGTCCGGCTCCAGGCTCACCAGCGCCAGCATGTCCGGGGTGATATGGGTGCAGCCCGCCGGGATCCGGTTGGCCGGCACCGCCACCGCGCCGCCCTGGCCCAGGGTGGCCGCCAGCGCCGCCACGCTCGGCTGGCCGAACAGGGTGCGTACATCCACCTGCAGTCCGGCCTGGCGCAGGCGCGCGGTCAGGGTCACGGCCAGCAGCGAATGGCCGCCCAGCTCGAAGAAGTTGTCGTGCCGCCCTACCCGCTCCACGCCCAGCAGCTGCGACCAGATCTCGGCCAGCAGCACCTCGGTTTCGCCTTGGGGCGCCTCATACTGGCGCGCCTGCAGGTCCGGCAACGGCAGCGCCTGGCGGTCGAGCTTGCCGTTGGGGGTCAGCGGCCAGCTGTCGAGGTGGATGAACAGCGCCGGCACCATGTACTCCGGCAACCGCGCCAGCAACGCCTGGCGCAGCGCGTCGGCCGGCTGCGGCTCGCCACGGTGGTAGGCGACCAGGCGATCACCGCCGTGTGGGTGTCGGTGGACCAGCACCAGGGCCTCGCGCACACCGGCCACGTGGTTCAGGCATGCCTCGATTTCGCCCGGCTCGATGCGCAGGCCACGCAGCTTGATCTGGTGGTCGGTACGACCGAGGAAGGTCAGGCTGCCATCGGCGGCCTGACGCACCCGATCGCCGCTGCGGTACAGGCGCTCGCCCTCGACGAACGGGCTGGCGATAAAGCGTTCGGCCTGTTGCTCCGGCAACCCCAGGTAGCCACGCGCCACCCCGGCGCCGCCGATATGCAGCTGGCCGGCGACGCCCCAGGGTACCGGCTGGTCGTGGGCATCGAGGACGTACAGGCAGGTGTTGTCGATGGGTTGGCCGATCGGCAATGCCCCGGATGGAATCGGCTGTCCGGGCTCCAGGGTCCAGGCGCTGCAGTCGACCGTGGTCTCGGTGGGACCATAGACGTTATGCAGGCGCACCTGCGGCAAGCGCTGGCGAAGCTGCCGGGCCAGGGCCTCGGTCAGCTCGCCACCGCCGCAGACGATATCGCTGAGGCTGACGCAGGCGGCACTGTCGTCCTGTTCGAGGAACTGCTGCAACAACGCGGGCACGAACTGCACCACGCCGACCTGCTGCTGGCGGATCAGCCCGGCCAGGTACTGCGGGTCGCGCTGGCCATCCGGCTTGGCCAGCACCAGGCGCAGCCCGCTGCACAACGGCCAGAACAACTCCCACACCGAGGCGTCGAAGCTCACCGGGGTCTTGTGCAGCACCGCGCCGCCGGCCGGGAACCGGCGGGCACTCCAGTGCACCAGGTTGGCCAGGTTGCGGTGCTCGACCATCACCCCCTTCGGCAGGCCGGTGGAACCGGAGGTGTAGATCACATAGGCCAGGTGCGCGCCGTTCAGCCCAGGCACCCGTGGGTCGCTGTCCGGCTGCCCGCCCCAGCTCGGTTGATCGAGATCGACCTGCGGCACCGCCGCCTCGCCGACCAGCATCCGCGTGCCTTGTTGCAGCAGCAGCGCTCGCGGCTGGCTGTCGGCGAGCATATGGCCGATACGTTCTGCCGGGTAATCCGGGTCCAGCGGCACATAGGCGCCACCGGCCTTGAGGATGGCCAGCAGGCCGACCACCAGCGACAGGCCGCGCTCGACACAGATCGCCACCCGGTCGTCAGGCTGCACGCCCAGCGCGATCAGGTGATGGGCCAGGCGGTTGGCCTCGGCGTTGAGCTGGCGATAGCTCAGTTGTCCTTCCTCCGACTGCACCGCGACCGCCTCAGGATCGCGTGCCACCTGCTGCTCGAACAACGCCTGGACAGGCTGTTCGAGATCGCCGGCCTGGGCCGTCGCGTTGCAGGCCAGCAACAGATGCTCACGCTCATCGTCCGGCAATACCGGCAGCGCCAGCAGCGCTTGCCGTGGCTGAGCCTCCAGACCTTCGACCATGCCCAGCAGCACGTACCGCAATTGCCCGCAGATCCGCTGGGCACCGACGCTCGCCGGGGTCATCGCCACCAGACGGAAGCCTTCCCCCATGTCGTCCACGCTCAAGCTCAGCGGGTAGTTGCTGCGCTCCTGGCCATCGAGGAACTCGATGCCCTGCCACTCCAGGCGCCGGTCTGCGCTCGCCGCCTGGCCATGGCGGTAGTTGAGCATGGCGCTGAACAGCGGCGCCGGGGCCGGCACGCCACTGCAACGCTGGGCCAGGGCCAGCGACGCATGCTCGTGCACCAGCAAGGCGCTCAGGCGCTGCTGGGTCAGGCGTACGGCGTCCTGCAGGTCGAGGCCCGCAAGGTCGAGGCGCAGCGGCAAGGTGTTGATGAACATGCCCAGGGCCCGCTCGGCGCCCTCGCCGGCCTCCAGGCGGCCCAGCAGCACGGTGCCGAACACCACACGGTCGGTGCCGCTGACGGCCGCCAGCAGGCGGGCAAAGGCCAGGTGGAACAGGCTGGCGGGGCTGATGCCCAGCTGCCGGGCCTGTTGCCGCAGCCGCGCGGCCAGGGTTTCGTCCAGCCACAGCTGGGCTTCCTCGATGGCCTGACCGTCGCCCTGCACATCGCTCAGGCCGTAGGGCAGCGTCGGCTCGTCGATATCGCCCAACTGCGCACGGAAGAACGCCTCGTGCTCGGCCTGGCTGACGCCCAGGCGCGCCTGGGCCACGTAGTTGCGATAAGGCACCGGGGCCTGTACCGGCACGGCGCTGCCCTGCAAGTAGCCCAGCAGCTCAGCGCCGATGATCTCCAGGGCGGTGTGGTCGAGAACGATATGGTGGAACTGCAGCAGCGCCTCGATGCGCTGGCTGCCGGCTTCGTTGCGATGCAGCAGGCGGATCAGCGGCGCCCGGGCCAGGTCGAGGCGTTGCAGGTCTTGCCCATCCAGCGGCGCGACCAGCAGCGGCGCCTCGCGCCAGACCACCTGCAGCGGTTGCGCCAGGCCTTCCCAGAGCACGGCGGTTCGCAGCACGTCATGACGGCTGATGGCCTGGCGCAAGGCCCTGGCGAACGCCTCCAGGCGTGCCGGGCTGTCGAACGCCATGCGCGACTGCAGCACATAGGGATCATGCTCCGGCGAGCTGAGGTGGTGGTAGAGAATGCCTTCCTGCAACGGCGCCAGCGGGTAGATGTCCTGCACGTTGGCCGCGCCGCCCGGCACCGTGGCGACGATGCGCTCGATGGCGGCTGGTTCAAGCTCCACCAGTGGCAGCATGTCCGGGGTGATCTGGGTGCAGCCGGCCGGAATCCGGTTGGCCGGGACCTCGACCTGGCGGCCATGGCCCAGGGTCGCCGCCAACGCCGCCACGGTCGGCTGGCCGAACAGGGTGCGCACGTCGGCCTGCAGGCCGGCCTGGCGCAGGCGCGCGGTGAGGCTCACCGCCAGCAACGAGTGACCGCCGAGTTCGAAGAAGTTGTCGTGGCGACCGACCTGCGCAACGCCCAGCACCTCGGCCCAGAGTGCCGCGATAGTGGTTTCCACGGCGCCTTCCGGCCTCGCGTAGGCCTGACCAGTGAGTATGGCCGGTTCCGGCAAGGCCTTGCGGTCCAGCTTGCCGTGGCTGGTCAGTGGCAGCTCGTCCAGGCGGACGAAGGCTTGTGGTATCAAGTGGCCCGGAAGGCGGGTTTGCAGTCCTTGGCGCAGGGTGTCGAGATCGACCACGGCGTTTTCGGTGAACCAGGCCAGCAGACGTTCGTCACGCACCAGCACCACGGCATCCGCGATACCCGGCTGAGCCTTCAGCGCGGCCTCGATCTCGCCCAGCTCGACCCGCACGCCACGGATCTTCACCTGGTCGTCATTGCGGCCCTGGTAGTCCAGCGTGCCGTCGGCATTCCAGCGCACAAGATCGCCCGTGCGGTACATCCGGCCGCCGTTGAACGGATCGTCGACAAAGCGCTCGGCGGTCAGTTCAGGGCGGTTGAGGTAACCTCGGGCGACCTGCGCACCACCGATGTACAGCTCGCCGGTCACCCCCACCGGTACGGGTTGGCGTTGCTCGTCGAGTACATAGACGCGGGTGTTGGCGGTCGGCTTGCCGATATGCAGCGCACCGCCCGGTTGCAGTTGCCCCGACGTCGCCACCACGGTGGTCTCGGTCGGGCCATAGTTGTTGACCAGCGCAAAGCCCGGATCGCGGTCGAACTGGCGCAGGCGGTCGCCGCCGACCAGCAGCGTGCGCAGGGTCGGGTGCTGGCGTTCGCGACGCAGCGCCTGCTCGGCGACCGGTGTCGGCAGGAAGCTCACTTGCAGCGGCTGCTCCAGCCACCAGTCGAGCAGTTCATCGACATGCTCGCCGCCGATGGACGCCGGCGGCAGGTGCAGCACCGCTCCGGTGCTCAGTGCCGGCCAGGCTTCCCAGGCCATGGCGTCGAAGCCAAAGCCCGCGACACTGGAGGTGTGGCTGCCGGCGCCCAACTCGAAGGCCTGGCAATGCCAGTGAATCAGGTTGGCCAGGGTGCGGTGCTCAACCATCACCCCCTTGGGCTGACCGGTGGAGCCGGAGGTGTAGATGACATAGGCCAGTTGGTTTTCGTCCAGCCCTGCAACCACTGGGTTGCTGGCAGGTTGGTTGAGCCAGTCATCGCCATCCAGCCTGACTTTGGCTGCATCACCGACCAACGCTTCGGTGGCTGATTCGACCAGCACCAGCGCCGGCGCACTGTCGCTGAGCAGATAGGCAATCCGCTGCGCCGGATAACCCGGATCGACCGGCACATACGCCGCGCCGGCCTTGAGCACCGCCAGCATCGCCACCATCCGTTGCGGGCCACGCTCCAGGCATAGCGCCACGCGGTCGCCCAGGAGCACGCCCCGCTCGATCAGGTGATGAGCCAGGCGGTTGGCGCACTGGTTGAGCTCGCCGTAGCTCAGACTCAGCTCACCCTGTACAACGGCCAATGCTTCGGGCGCTTGGGCCTCGACCAGCACGTGCACGGTCTGCCCTTGAGGATAGGCCTCGGCTGTGGCGTTGAAGCCCTCCAGCACCTGGCGCGAAGCCTCGTCATCCAGCATCGGCAGGTCATCCAGCATTTGCCCAGGGCGCTGTTCCAGAGCCTGCAACAGCTGGCCGAGGGTGTTGACCATCCAGCCGCCGATCTGCGAAGCCGGCAGTCCTGCAGCGGTCAGCACGCTCAGGCTGAAGCCTTCGCCCAGGTCATCGACGCTCAGGGTCAGCGGGTAGTTGCTGCGCTCCTCACCACCGAGCTGGCGCACGCCCTGCCAGATGCCTTCGCCGTCGCGAGCGACGCCCTCGGTGCTGTGGCGGTAGTTGAGCAAGGCACTGAACAGCGGCGCCGAAGCGGCGACGCCGCTGCAACGCTGGGCCAGCGCCAGGGGCGCATGCTCGTGACCGAGCAGGGCCGACAGCCGCTGGTGGGTGACACGCAGCGCCTGGTCAACCGGCAACGCGGTGTCCACCCGCAATGGCAGGGTATTGATGAACATGCCCAAGGCCCGGTCGGCACCCTCGCCCGCTTGCAGACGGCCCATCAGCACAGTACCGAATACCACGTCGCGACGCCCCGCCAGCACACCCACCACGCGAGCCCAGGCCAGGTGCACCAGGCTGGCGGCGCTGACGCCGCGCTGCCGCGCCTGCTCACGCAAGCCATGGGCCAGGGTGGCCGGCAGCATCAGCGCGGCATGTTCGACCCGCCCACCGTCCCCCTGCACATCAGCCAGGCCGTACGGCAGGGTAGGCTCGTCGATATCACCCAGTTGCGCGCGGAAGAACGCCTCATGGCCGGCCTGATCGTCGCCCAGGCAGACCTGGGCGACATAGTTGCGATACGGCACCGCGGCGGGCAGTGTGGCGCCACGCCCGTCCAGCAACGCCTGCATCTCCTCGCCGACCACGGCCATGGCTGCGTGGTCGAGGGTCAGGTGGTGGAACTGCAACAGGGCTACCCACTCGCCTTGGCGCGGATCCTCGGCATAGACCAGGCGCAGCAAGGGCGCCCGGGTCAGGTCCAGACGCTGCTGACGGGCATCGAAACGGGCCTGCAGTTGCTCGATTACCGCCTCTTCGCCCAGGCCGGTGACTTCGCTGACCGCCAGGCGAGCCTGGCGCCAGACCACCTGCACCGGCTTGTCCAGTCCCTCCCAGACCACCGAGGTACGCAGGATGTCGTGGCGATCGATGACCTGTTGCAGGGCCTCGGCCCAGGTACGCAGCCGCTCCAGGCTGTCGAAGGCCAGGCGCGACTGCAGCAGGTACGGGTCGCCCTGCTCGGCTCTGAGGTGATGGTAGAGGATGCCTTCCTGAAGCGGCGCCAGCGGGTAGATTTCCTGCACGTTGGCCGCACCACCCGGCACGCTGGCGACGATACGGTCGATGCTGGCCTGGTCCAGCTCGATCAGGCTGAGCATGTCCGGCGTGATGTGTATCGCATCGCTTGGGACCCGGTTGGCCGGCACCTCGATCTCACGTCCCGAGCCCACCGCAGCCGCCAGCGCAGCCAGGGTCGGCTGGGCGAACAGCACGCGCACATCGGCATCCAGCCCGGCCTTGCGCATGCGCTCGATCAGGCTTACCGCCAGCAGCGAGTGGCCGCCCAGTTCGAAGAAGTGGTCATGGCGACCGACCTGCTCGACCTTGAGCACCTCGGCCCAGATCGCAGCCAGCGCGGTTTCGATCTCACCTTGCGGCGCCTCGAAGGCACGGCTGACCAACGCATCGCTGCCCGGCTGCGGCAAGGCACGGCGGTCGAGCTTGCCGTTGGCAGTCAGCGGCAACGCGTCCAGGCGCACGTAGGCCGACGGCAGCATGTAGTCCGGCAGCACGCCTTGCAGACGCTCATGCAGCTCGCCGATGGTCGGCGCCTGGCCGGTGAAGTAAGCGACCAGGCGCTTGTCGCCCGGCACATCCTCGCGCACGATCACGGCGGCATCACGCACACCCGGGCACTCACCCAGGCGCGCCTCGATCTCGCCCAGCTCGATACGGAAACCACGTAACTTGATCTGCTGGTCGACACGGCCCAGGTAACGCAGGGTGCCATCGGCCTGCCAGCTCACCAGGTCGCCGCTGCGGTACATCGTGCCGCCGTTGAACGGATCCGGCAGGAAGCGCTCAGCCGTCAGTTCCGGCTGCCCCAGATACCCCAGGGCCACACCGTCACCGGCAATGTACAACTCGCCCACCGCGCCCACTGGCAGCAACTGCTGGCGGGCATCGAGCACGTAGCAGCGGCTGTTGCCGATCGGTTTGCCAATCGGGATGCTGCCCTCGCCCACCTCGGTGATTTCGTGGGTAGTGCTGAAGGTGGTGGCCTCGGTCGGGCCGTAGCCATTGAGCAGGTGTTGGGGCGCGCCCTCGCGCAGTACCCGGGCGATCACCGCCGGGTCCAGCACATCGCCACCGACCATCAGGTAGCGCAGCGCTCGGAACGCCGGCAGCAGGTCATCGGCGAACTGATGGAACAGGCCAGCGGTCAGCCACAGCACGGTGACGCCCTGCTCCAGCAGCACTTCGCGCAGGCCCTGGCGCGACAGCACCTGGTCCTGGTCGATCACCACCACCGCGCCGCCGTTGAGCAGTGGCGCCCAGACTTCCAGGGTGCTGGCGTCGAACGCCGGGTTGGAAGCAAAGGCCACGCGGTCCTGGCTGTTGAAATCGGCGAAACCGTTGTTGATCACCAACCGCACGATGGCCCGGTGCGGCACCTGCACGCCCTTCGGCGTGCCGGTGGAGCCAGAGGTGTACATGATGTATGCCGCGCTGCCGGCGTCAACCGCCAGGCCCAGCGGCGCATCCGCGTAGCCCCCCAGCTCGAGCCGGTCGAGTTCGACCCGACGCGCACCCTCCACTTGCGGCTGGTCGCTGTGGGTCAGCACTAACCGCGCCTGGCTGTCGGCCACCATGAACGCCTGGCGTTCGGCCGGGGCGTTGCCGTCCAGCGGCACGAACACCGCCGCGCATTTGCTGACGGCCAGCTGGGCCGCCAGCAGATCGAACGAACGAGGCAGCAACAAGGCCACGCGATCGCCAGCCCGCACGCCCTGTTCGAGCAGGAAATAGGCCAGGCGATTGGCCTGGACCTCGAGCTCGGCGAAGGTCCATCGACGCTGACCCTGGACCACCGCCAGCGCATCCGGTGAATTCATGGCCTGGGCTTCGAACAACCGATGCACGGCCAGTTCACGCGGATACTCCCGCGCCGTGGCGTTGAACTGCCCCAGCACGCGCTCGCGCTCCGCTTCCGGCAAATGATGCAGGCTGCGCAAGGCACTCATCGGCGCCTGTTCCAGCGCCGTGACCAGTTGCAACAGCGCCATGCGCAGCAGCTGGCAGACCCGGCCACCGTCCACGGGTGCCGCGGCCTGCACCGTCAGCCTGAGGTCATCACCATAGTCATCGACACTGACCACCAGCGGGTAGTTGCTGCGCTCTTGGGCGGTCAGCAGCTCGATCCCGGCCCAGGCTGGCCCCTGGGCGGGTTGACCGGCACTGTGGCGATAGTTCAACAAGCTGGTAAACAGCGCCTGGGACACCGGCACGCCACTGCAACGCTGGGCCAGCGCCAGGGACGCTTGCTCGTGGGCCAGCAGGCGTGCCAGGCGCTGGTGGGTCAGGCGTACGCCATCGGCCACGCCTGCGTCACCCACGCTGACCCTCAGCGGCAAGGTGTTGATGAACATGCCCAGCGCCCGTTCGGCGCCCTCGCCGCCCTGCAGGCGACCGAGCAGCACGGTGCCAAACACCACGTCCTCGCGGCCGGACAACTGCGCCAGCACCTGCCCCCAGGCCTGGTGCACCAGGCTGGCGACGCTGACGCCCAGCGTCCTGGCCTGGCCACGCAGGCGTGCGCCCAGTTCCGGCTCCAACGGCTGGCGGCTTTCATTGACCAGGGCCGTATCAACCTGGGCCTCGCGCAATCCGAACACCTCGGTCGGTTCGTCGATATCGCCCAGCAGCTCGCGGAACAGCGCCTCGTCGGCCTGCGGGTCGGCGCCCAGACGCGCCTGGGCCACGTAGTTGCGGTACGGCACGCTGTCCGGCAGCGCCGTCTGCCCTTGCAGCAAGGCACCGATCTCGGCCACCAGTTGCTCCACGGCAGTGTGGTCGAGGAGGATATGGTGCAGCAGCAGGGTCGCCTCCAGGCGACCCGCCTGGACCTGGCTGCTCAGGCGCAGCAATGGCGCCTGCCCCAGGTCGAGCCGCAGTGTCTCCAGCGCCGGGCTCGGCACCAGCGGCGCCTCGCGCCAGACTACCTGCACCGCCTCGTCGAGGCCCTGCCAGTGCAGGCTGGTGCGCAGGATGTCGTGGCGGGCGATGACCTGGTTCAGCGCCGCAACGAATGCGTCCAGCTCGGCCTGGCCGGCAAAGGCGAAACGCGCCTGCACCACGTAGGGGTCGGCGCCTTCGCTGGCCAGGTGATGGTAGAGAATGCCCTGCTGCAACGGCGCCAGGCCGTAGATGTCCTGGACATTGGCCAGGCCACCGGGAATCTGTCGCACCAGTGCATCGATGGCGTCCTGGTCGAGGCTGGCCAGGGGCAGCATGTCCGGGGTGATCCGCGTGCAGCCGGCGGGAATGCGGTTGGCCGGCACGGCGACGGCCGCACCCCCACCCACCGATGCGGCCAGCGCTGCCAAGGTAGGCTGGCTGAACAGCACCCGCACATCGGCTTGCAGCGCCTGCTGGCGCATGCGCTCGACCAGACGCACCGCCAGCAGCGAATGACCGCCCAACTCGAAGAAGTTGTCGTCACGGCCTATCGCCTCGACACCCAGCAGTTCCGTCCAGATCGCCGCCAGGGCAGTCTCGACCGCCCCCTCGGGTGCCTGGTACTGCCGCGTCGGCGCTTCGGGCGCCGGCAGGGCCTTGCGGTCGACCTTGCCGTTGGGTGTCAACGGCATGGCCTCGAGGTGGATGAACAGCGCCGGTACCATGTACTCAGGCAGTTGCACCAGCAGATGCTCGCGCAGGTCTTGCGCGACCTGGGCTTGGCCGGTGTGGTAGGCCACCAGGCGTGGGCCGCTGTGCGGGTGCTCGTGAACCAGCACCAACGCCTCGCGCACGCCAGGCAGGCGGTTCAGGCAGGCCTCGATCTCGCCCGGCTCGATACGCAGGCCACGCAGCTTGACCTGGTGGTCGTTACGGCCAAGGAACGCCAGGTTCCCGTCCGCGCGCTGACGCACCAGGTCACCGCTGCGGTACAGGCGCTCACCCTTGACGAACGGACTGTCGATAAAGCGCTCAGCCTGCTGCCCGGCCAGCCCCAGATAGCCCCGCGCCACCCCCGCGCCACCGATGTGCAGGTGCCCGGCCACGCCCCACGGCAGTGGCTGGTCGGCATCGTCCAGGACGTACAGGCGGGTATTGTCGATGGGTCGGCCAATCGGCAGCGCACCGTGGGGCACAGGTTGTCCGGGCTCCAGGGTGAAGACAGTGCAGTCGACCGTGGTTTCGGTGGGTCCGTAGACGTTGTGCAGGCGCGCCTGTGGCAGGCGCTCGCGCACCTGGCGCGCCAGGGATTCGGTCAGCTCGCCGCCGCCGCAGACGATATCGGTCAGGCTGGTGCACTGCGCGCTGCGCGCCTGCTCGACGAACTGCTGCAACAGCGCCGGCACGAACTGCACCACACTGACCTGCCGTTCGATGATCTCCCGTGCGACATAATCCGCGTCGCGCTGGCCGTCCGGTCGCGCCAGCACCAGCCGCAACCCGCTGCCCAGCGGCCAGAACAGCTCCCACACCGAGGCGTCGAAACTGATCGGCGTCTTGTGCAGCAGCGCGCCGTCAGCGCTGGTCGGGCACAGCCCGGCGGCCCAGCGCACCAGGTTGACCACGCTGCGGTGCTCGACCATCACCCCCTTGGGCGTGCCGGTGGAGCCAGAGGTGTAGATCACATAGGCCAGGTGCCGTGGGGTAAGCCCGGCCACCCGTGGGCGGGTGGCCGGCAAGGCTTCCCAGGTCGGCTGGTCGAGGTCGACTTGCGCTACCGCCACCTCGCCCAGTACCTCGCGGGTCGCGCTATGGACCAGCACCGCCAGTGGCGCGCTGTCTTCGAGCATATGACGAAGGCGCCCGGCAGGATAACCCGGATCGAGCGGCACGTAGGCGCCACCCGCCTTGAGGATGGCCAGCAGGCCGACCACCATCGACACCCCGCGTTCGATGCAGATCGCCACCCGGTCGTCAGGTCTTACCCCAAGTTCGATCAGGTGATGGGCCAGGCGGTTGGCCTGCTCGTCGAGTTGGCGATAACTCAGTCGCTCGCCATCGGCCTCCAGCGCAACGGCTTCGGGGCGCAGCTGCGCCTGGTGTTCGAACAGGGCGTGCAGCGGCAGGTCCAGGTCATGGTCGACCGCCGTGTCATTGCAGTCCACCAGCAGGTGATGGCGTTCCTCCAGCGTCAGCACCGGCAGCTCCAGTAATGGCCGCTCGGGCTGCTGCTCGAGTGCCTCCACCACCCCTTCAAAAACTTGCCGCAACTGCCCACACAAGCGCTCTGCGCCCCACTCGGCGAGCGCCTGGACCGTCAGGCGCAGGTCCTCGCCCAGATCGTCGACGGCCAGGCTCAACGGGTAGTTGGTGCGTTCCTCGGCCCCCACCACATCGATGCCCGGCGCCACCGCGATCACCTCGGCCGCATCACCCGCCGCGCTGTGGCGGTAGTTGAGCATGCTGTTGAACAGCGGCGTCGGCGCCAGCACGCCGCTGCAGCGCTGGGCCAGGGCCAGGGGCGCCTGCTCATGGCCGAGCAACGCCGTCAGTTGTCGATGGGTGACCAACAGCGCTTCACGCACGCCCTGCCCGCGCAGGTCGACACGCAGCGGCAAGGTATTGATGAACATCCCCAGGGCCTGTTCGCCGCCCTCACCCGCCGCCATGCGCCCAAGCAGCACACTGCCGAACACCACCGACTCACGCCCGGACAGCGCCCCCAGCAGGCGCGCCAGCCCCAGGTGCATGATGCTCGCCGGGCTCACGCCGAGCAGCCGTGCCTGGGCTCGCAGGCGCTGGCTGAGGCTCGGAGCCAGGGTCAGCCTGGCTTCCTCCATGGCCTGGCCGGCCACCTCCTGGACGCCGAAGGCCAGGGTCGGCTCGTCGATATCGGCGAGCATGGCGCCGAAGAAGGCCTCATGGGCCTGTTCATCCTGGGCCTGCCGACTTCTGGCCAGCAGGTCGCGGAACGGCACCGGGGCCGGCAGTCGCTCGCCCTCACCCGCCAGGTACGCCTGGATTTCGCGGCGCACGATATCCAGCCCGGTGTGATCCATGACGGTGTGATGAAACAGCAGCAAGGCCAGAACCTCGCCATCGCGGGACTGGGCATGCACTAGCCGCAGCAGCGGCGCCTGGCCCAGGTCCATGCGGTAGTGATGCGTGTCGAAGCATTCGCGCAGCCGGCCCAGCACATCCCCGTCGCCGTTCAGCTCGACGGCCTCGCAGACCAGCGGTGCCTTGCGCCACACCACCTGCAGCGGCTGGTCGAGGTATTCCCAGGCCAGCGCGGTGCGCAGGATGTCGTGGCGTTGGATCACCCAGTCGAGCGCCTCGGCGAACGCCTGCAGGCGCGCGGGGCTGGCAAAACGCAACTGCGCCTGCAGCACGTAGGGGTCGCCCTCGGCCGCCGTGAGGTGGTGGTAGAGCATGCCCTCCTGCAGCGGTGCCAGCGGGTAGATGTCCTGCAGGTTGGACGCGCCGCCGGGCACCGTGGCGACAATGCGGTCGATGGCCGCCTGGTCGAGGCCGGCCAGCGGCAGCATGTCGGGGGTGATGCGCAACGCCGGGCTCAACCAGCCATGATCCAGGCCGGCGAGCATCTCCAGCAGTGCCGGCTTGTGGGCCGCCAATGCATCCCACAGGGCGTCATCGAGGGTGTCTTCATCGCCTTCGACGATCAGGTCGGCCTCCTCGCGCTGGAGTCGGATCGCACGGGTGGAGAGCGCTGCCATGAGTTCGCTGAAGAGCATTGGTGAGCATCCTGCTTTAGCCAGTCGGAAATGCTCGGAACGCTAATGGATCGAGGGGGGGTGGGCTGACATGGGAAGGGGGGACAACAGGTGTTCGACAGGGGAGTTGCGCTGCCCGGGAGCCACCCCGTTAGTCCCCATCATTGCAATTGCCCCCCGCCTGCCCCAAGCTCTGCGGTACCGCCACCCCGGACCGCGAGATGCAACGACGCCACCTGATCCTGATCGCCCTGCTGCTTGTACTGGTACTGCCCATCGCGATCGGCTACCTGTGGCGTGACCAGCAACCCGCGGCGCCCAGCCTGCCGCCGCACAGCTACGCCAAGGCCCTGCGCCAGGCCCACGATGGCCTGCCGGGCGCCGCCCGGGTGCTCTACCAGCAGCTGCAACGCGACGACCTGCCACCGATCCGCCGTGCCGCGCTCTACGTCGAACTACCCAACTACCCATCGCCACAGGCATTGAAGCTGGCCCAGCAAGACCTGGAGCACGCCGACCCGCTGGTCCGCCGCGCCGCCATCGCCAGCATCCGCCGCCTGCTGCCGGCCGCCCAGCGCAGCCTGGTGCTGGGCCCGCTGCTGGAGGATGACGAGCAAAGCGTGCGTTTCGCTGCGGTAGACGCGCTGCTGGGCCTCGACCCCGACGCCATCGGCCTGTACTTTGGCCCCCTGCAGGATGCCCTGGAGCAATACGAGCAGACCCTGGAGCAACAGCCCGACGACGCCGCGGCCCAAGTACACCTGGCCCGGCTGTACATGCATGAGCAGGCCTACAGCGATGCCGACAGGGCCCTGCAACGTAGCCTGGCGGTGGCGCCCGAGGGGCTGGACGCCCTGGCCACCCAGGTGCGCCTGCTGGAGCAGCAAGGCCGTCACGACGCCTCCCGTGAAGTGCTGGCCAAGGCCTTGGCGCTGCGCCCCGACTCGGCGTTCCTGCAACACGAGCTGGGGCTGTGGCTGACCCGCCACGAGCAGCAGGAATACGCCCTGCTGGCGCTGGCCCGCGCGGTCGAACTGGAACCGGAGAACAACGAATACCGCTATACCCTGGCCGTCACCCTGCACCAGCTTGAGCAAATAGATGCCGCGCAGAAGCAGCTGGAAACCGTGCTCAATCGCCAGCCCGCCAATCGCCGGGCGCGGGTGCTGCTGATCGAGTACTGGAAGGAAACCGGCCAACTGCAGAATGTCCAGGTCCTGCTGGCCGAGCTGGAACGACAGAACCCGGACGACCCCTACCTGCAGCAGGGACTCTGAAACCCGCCCTCAGGCTTGCAGCATACGCTGGATCTTGACCACCAGCGTCTGCAGCGAGAACGGCTTGAACATCAATGCCGTACCCGGTTCGTCGAGCAGTACCTGCTCGACCGGGTCGCTGGTAAAGCCAGTGATGAACAGGATTTTCTGCTCCGGCTTCATCATCCGCAGCGCCTTGGCCACCTGGCGCCCGCTGAAGCCTCCCGGCAAGCCGATATCGGTGATCACCAGGTCGAACGGGCCGCGATGCCGGAACTCGCCCAGTGCGCCATTGGCATCGGCCACATCGCACACCTCGAAGCCGCATTCGACCAGCGCCTCTTTCATCAGCCCGCGCAGGTTGACTTCGTCATCGACCAACAGCAGCCGCTCGCCCCGGGCCTGAACCGGCAGCGCGTCCAGGGCGATGCTCTCGGGCAGCACACCCAAATGGCGCGGGAACATCAGCACTACCCGAGTCCCTTGATCCAAGCTCGATTCGATCCACACCTGGCCCCCCGACTGGCACACGAAACCATGCACCATGGGCAGCCCCAGGCCCGCCCCCTGCCCCAACGGCTTGGTGGTGAAGAACGGTTCGAAGGCCCTCGCCACATCCTCCCGGGACATGCCGTGGCCATCGTCCTCGATCTGCAACGTGACATAGTCGCCCGCCGGTACACTGGCCGGCCCCTCGCTGGCCAACGCCAAGCGCTCGTTGGAGGTTCTGATCGTCAGGGTGCCCTGGCCAAGACAGGCATCCCGGGCATTGCTGCAAAGATGCAGGAGGGCGTTGCGCAACTGATCGGCGTCGACCTGCAACAGCCAGGGCGCGACATCCAGTTGCCAATCCAGGTGCATTTCGGCGCCGAGGGTCTGGCGCAACATCGGCTCCATCTCCTGCAGCAGGCGATTGATGTTCAGTGGGTTGGGCGACAGCGGCTGGCTACGGGCGAACGCCAGCAGGTTCTGGGTCAGGCCAATGGCGCGCTGGGCACATTCCCGGGCCATCTGCACATATTCCTCGACACGCTCCATCCGCCCCTGGGCCAGGCGTCGCTCGAGCAGTTCGAGGCTACTGCCGACACCGGACAGCACGTTGTTCATTTCATGCGCCAGGCCACCCGCAACTTTCACCACGGATTCCATGCGCTGGCCGTCCCGCACCGCCGCCTCGGCCAGGCGTTGGACCGCCTGGCGGTCAGCGGTGATGTCCCGTCCCACCAGCGCGGGCAGTGCCGGACCGGCAATCCCGGTCCAGCGGAACCAGCAATAGTGCCCTTCGTTGTGCCTGACCCGAGCATCGAATGCCGTCATGCCCTGTCCCTGAAGCAGCGACTTCAATGCAAGCTGGGCTTCGGTGCGATCGGCGGGGTGAAACAGTTCAGGCAAGGTCACCTGCAGATGCGACGCCTCTCCCCAGCCCAGCAAGCGATGCCAGGCCGGATTCGACGAGCGCACGTGCAGGTTGGCATCGAACATCAGCATCACGTCGGGCGACAGCTGCCAGGTATGTTGCGGATCGCTCAGGTACTGCTCCAGGCGCGCCTCGAAGGACAGCGCCAGTTCACGCCACTCACGCCCGGTCTCGATACTGGCAGTGGTCTCGATCAGGGCATGCAGGAAGCCGGCAACCTCACCCTGGTCGTTACGGATAGGTGAATAGCAACCCGTCACCCAGGCCGTCGCCGCGAAGCCCTCTCGATTGACAGGCAACGGCGCGTCCTCGATCAGGCTGCCCTGCCCCTCCAGCACCTTGAACACCGCCGCGCCCATGCCTTCCCAGTTCTGCGCCCAGAGTGCATCGAAGGACCGGCCCTGATGGCCACCCTCAGCGCCCAGCAGGGCCTGGTAAGGTTGGTTGTGAATCACGGTCAGCGCCGGGCCCCAGACCAGCGCACAGGGAAACGGAGACAGCAACACCATGTCGGCGGCGATACGCAGGGCCGGCGGCCAGGACGTCAGCGGCCCCAGCGGGGTCGTGAACCAGTCGAAGTCGGCGATGGGCTTGCCCATGGTGGCCAGCGGGGAGGTAGGTGGCGCCAGGTGAATGACCTGGATCTCGCCCCCGCCGGCATGCAGGTCAGCGGCCAATATCTTCGTCCCACAGCTCAGGCTTTTCCTCGATGAAACGGCGCATCAGCGCCTTGCAGGTCTCATCGTCGTGTACTTCCAAGCGTACACCCCGGCTGCCGAGCAGTTTTTCCTCTCCCAGGAACGTGGTGTTCTCACCGATGACCACGTGCTTGATGCCGTACAGCAGGATAGCCCCGCTGCACATGGCGCAAGGCGACAAGGTGGTATAGAGGGTGGATTCCTGGTACACCCGGGCAGGCTGTCTACCGGCATTTTCCAGGGCGTCCATCTCGCCATGCAGGATGGCGCTGCCGTTCTGCACCCTTCGATTATGGCCGCGGCCGATGATCTTGCCGTCGTGCACCAGCACCGAGCCGATCGGGATGCCGCCCTCCTCGAGTCCCTTGCGAGCCTCGTCGATGGCGGCCTGCAGGAAAGTGGAAGTGCCCTTGTCCATGGTTTCTCCCCGGTAATGCATCGAATTTTCAGCAGCGTAGCACAGCGTCCGCCGGCCGTGGCGCATTGCGTGGCGAGGGCTATGCTGATAAGGCTTTCGCTCCTGCTGGCCAACCGTTTTCCCATGGATTCGACGGGCATGCACACATGAACAAGAAGCTCCTGGTCGTGCTGACCAATACCGCCAAGTACCCCACCATCTCGCGCGCCACAGGACTGTGGCTGGGTGAGGCCGTGCACTTCATCGACAAGGTGCAGCAGGCAGGCTTTGCCGTCGACTACGTCAGCCCGGCGGGCGGCTACGTGCCCATCGACCCGCACAGCCTGCGCATGGCGCCGGAGCTGGACTGGCAGTGGTACGACGACAAGACGTTCATGAACCGCCTGGGCGCCACATTGAGCCCCGGCCAGGTCAAGGCAGAGCAGTACAGCGCGATCTACTACACCGGCGGACATGGCGTGATGTGGGACTTCCCCGACAACCAGCCGCTGCAAGAACTCGCGCGGCGCATCCATGAGCGCGGTGGCGCGGTTGCCGCGGTGTGCCATGGCGTAGTGGGCCTGCTCAACATCAAGCTCAGCGACAACAGCCTGCTGCTCAAGGGACGCAGGGTGACCGGATTCTCCAACACCGAGGAGAAACTGGCGGAACTGGATGAGGTGGTGCCATTCCTGACTGAAAACGAGCTGGGCGCCCGCGGCGGCGAGTACAGCAAGGCGGACGATCCCTGGGCGCCTTACGTGGTGGAGGATGGCAGCCTGATCACCGGGCAGAATCCGGCCTCCACCACCGGGGTGGCCGAGGCGGTGATTCGCTACTTGCGCAACCGGTAGCTCCCACAAAAGCATCGCGGGGCCAGCCCGCTCCCACGCCCGTCATGGCTTGGGAGCGGGCTGGCCCCGCGATGGGTCTTGCAGGTAAAGCGTATTACTCGACGTTCAGCACGCCACGACGCACCTGGTCACGCTCGATCGACTCGAACAGCGCCTTGAAGTTGCCTTCGCCGAAGCCGTCGTCACCCTTGCGCTGGATGAACTCGAAGAACACCGGCCCCAGCAGGGTTTCCGAGAAGATCTGCAGCAGCAGGCGCTTGTCGCCCGGCGCCGAGGCGCCATCGAGCAGGATGCCGCGGGCCTGCAGCTGGTCGACCGGCTCGCCGTGCCCTGGCAGGCGCTCCTCGAGCATCTCGTAGTAGGTCTGCGGCGGCGGGGTCATGAAGCGCATGCCCAGGCCCTTGAGGGCGTCCCAGGTCTTGAGCAGGTCGTCGGTGAGGAAGGCCACGTGCTGGATGCCTTCGCCATTGAACTGCATCAGGAACTCTTCGATCTGCCCGGCCCCTTTCGACGATTCCTCGTTGAGCGGAATGCGGATCATGCCGTCCGGCGCGGTCATCGCCTTGGAGGTCAGGCCGGTGTACTCGCCCTTGATGTCGAAATAACGGATTTCGCGGAAGTTGAACAGTTTTTCATAGAAGTTGGCCCAGTAGGCCATGCGTCCGCGATAGACGTTGTGGGTCAGGTGATCGATGATCTTCAGGCCCGCGCCGACCGGGTTGCGGTCCACGCCTTCGATGAACTTGAAGTCGATATCGTAGATCGAGCTGCCTTCTTCGTAGCGGTCGATCAGGTACAGCGGCGCGCCACCGATACCTTTGATCGCCGGCAGGCGCAGTTCCATCGGACCGGTTTCGATCTCCACCGGCTGGGCGCCCAGTTCCAGGGCGCGGGCGTAGGCTTCATGGGCGTTGCGCACGCGGAAGGCCATGCCGCACACCGACGGGCCGTGCTCGGCGGCGAAGTACGAGGCGATGCTCTTGGGCTCGTTGTTGAGGATCAGGTTGATGCCGCCCTGGCGATACAGGTGCACATCCTTGGAGCGGTGGCTGGCCACCTTGGTGAAACCGAGAATCTGGAATACCGGCTCCAGCACGCCAGGGGTCGGCGAAGCGAGCTCGATGAATTCGAAGCCTTCCAGGCCCATCGGGTTGTCGAAGATATCTGCCATGTGGGTGTCCTCATCTATAAGCGAAAAACGGTTTATTACAGGCTTTGGATGTGGAGATGGCGTGGTGGTGAGCAGGGGATCCCGCGCACGCTGCGGGCCAGGAAGTCACCAATGATCAGCTTGAACCCATGGTATGTCATATGGACCCATTCTCGGCGGGCTTGATTCCCCGGGAGGCGGAGAACCTTATTGTTGTATTCGTAACCCGATTCTACAGTGCGTAAATTTGTTTGTCGCGCTTTAGTTCGCAGGTTGTTCCGACAAACGGCTATTCTCAGCAGCAACCCGTCACCTCGCAGAAGGTCCACACGCACATGCCCCTGACCGCCAAACGCCCCACCCGCTGGAGCTGGCGCGCCCTGCTGCCCTGGGGCGTCGGCGTGCTGCCACTGCTGTGCGGGCTGGCGGTGATGCGCTGGCAGACCGAACAGGAACTGCAGGCCAGCAGCCTGGCCACGGCCCGAGAAGTGGGCGTCCATGTCGAAGCGATCCTCGACAGCCTGTCCAGCGCCGCCCATCACCTGCTGCCCAAGGCCGGGTTGCCCTGCGACGAGGTGCAGCTGGCCCTGCGCATCGAGGTGACGCGCAACGCCTTCGTGCGTTCGACCAACCTGTTCGACCACGACCGCCTGTACTGCACCTCGCTGTTCGGCGACTTCGACGAGCCGGTCAATGCCAGCGACTACACCAATGGACAACTGTGGCTGATGAACGGCAACTCGGTCACCCCGGGACAGGCCCTGCTGGTCTACCGGGTCAACCAGGAGGGCCGTGGCGACCGGGGAGCGATCACCACCGTGGATGGCCGCCACCTGCTCACCGCGCTGCACCTGATCGGCGCCGACAACCTGGTGAAGGTGCATGTCGGCAATCACTGGATGGGCAGCGATGGCCAGGTTCACGATGGCAAGCCGCCGCTCGCGGCCACCGCCGCCACGCAGTATGCCTCCACCCGTTATCCGTTCGATGTGCATGCCGGCTACGAAGAAGGCAGGCATGCCGCATTGATGCGCTCGCGCTACCCCGCCCTGCTGAGCTTGCTGCTGATGCTGGGGGTGGCGGCCGGTGCCGCCTGCCGCTGGCAGATCCGCCGCGCCAGTTCATCACGCGGCGAGCTGGACCGGGCCCTGGACGCCGACGAGTTCGTGCCGTACTTCCAGCCGGTGGTACGCAAGGGCGATTACCGCTGGGCCGGTGTCGAAGTGCTGATGCGCTGGCAGCATCCGCGCGAAGGGCTGGTGCGCCCGGACCTGTTCATTCCCTATGCCGAGCATAGCGGCCAGATCGTCGCCATGACCCGGGCCCTGATGCTGCACACCGCCCAGGCCCTGGCCCCGCATGCGGCGCTGCTGGAGGACGGTTTCCATGTCGGCATCAACATCACCGCCGACCACTGCCGCGACCTGGGCCTGCTCGACGACTGCCAGACCTTCCTCCAGCACTTCCCGCCCGGGCGCGTGGTACTGACCCTGGAGCTGACCGAGCGCAAGCTGATCGAGCCGACCCCGGTGACCCTGGAACTGTTCGAGAAGCTGCACGCCATGGGCGTGATGATCGCCCTGGACGACTTCGGCACCGGCCAGTCCAGCCTCAACTACCTGCGCCAGTTCCAGGTCGACTACCTGAAGATCGACCAGAGCTTCGTCGCCATGATCGGCGGCGACGCCCTGTCCCAGCATATCCTCGACACCATCATCGAACTCTCGGCCAAGCTGGGCCTGGGCATCGTCGCCGAAGGCGTGGAGACCGAGGTGCAGCGCGACTACCTGGCACGCCACGAAGTGGACTTCCAGCAGGGCTACCTGTTCGCCCGGCCGATGCCCGCCGACGAACTGCTGCTGGCCCTGGCCGCCCAGCCGGGTAGCCCGCAGTTGCCGCCGGGCAATGGCCCTGAGATCATGCGCGGCTGATCCGCCCGCTCACTTCCCGTTTTCCGAGGCATTCGTGTCAAAAGGCATTCTTTCGTCGGTCATGGCGTCCTGTCTGTTCGCCGTGATGTACTTCTATACCTCCTTCCTCAAGCCCCTGGACGGCGAGGAGATCTTCGGCTGGCGCACCCTGCTGACCCTGCCCTGCCTGACGCTGTTCATGCTGGTGTCGAAGGACTGGAAACGGGTCGGCGAGCTGCTCGGGCGGGTGCGCCGCACACCGCTGCTGCTGCTCGGCATGGTCGGCACCTCGTGGCTGATGGGCGTGCAATTGTGGCTGTTCCTCTGGGCGCCCCTGCACGGGCGCAGCCTGGAAGTGTCGATGGGCTACTTCCTGCTGCCGCTGGCCATGGTGCTGACCGGGCGGCTGGTGTATGGCGAACGCCTGTCGCGCCTGCAGAAGGTCGCGGTGAGCTTCGCCGTGCTCGGGGTTGGCCACGAGCTGTACCAGCACGGTAGCTTTGCCTGGGAAACCCTGCTGGTGATGATCGGCTACCCGATCTACTTCGTCCTCAGACGGCGCTGCCGCACCGACCACCTGGGCGGCCTGTGGTGCGACATGTGCCTGCTGCTGCCATGGGCCCTGTACTTCGTGATCCAGGGCCCGCTGTCGGCGGCGGACCTGGCCGAGCACCCGGCCCTGTACGGGCTTATCCCGCTGCTCGGGGCGATCAGCGCCTGCGCCCTGATCGCCTACGTGCTGGCCAGCCGTCTGTTGCCGTTCAGCCTGTTCGGCCTGCTCAGCTACGTCGAGCCGGTGCTGCTGGTGGGCGTGGCCCTGGCGCTGGGCGAGACCATCGGCCCCGACCAGTGGCTGACCTACCTGCCGATCTGGGCCGCCGTGCTGGTGCTGGTGCTTGAAGGCATCAAGCACCTGCTGCGTCAGCGTCGGCGTTCGGTGTAAGGCGCACCTGACGCACCCGACGCTCCTCCACCGCCACCACGGTCATGGTCCAGCCGTTCCAGGCCAGGTGATCGCCCACCACCGGCAGGCGGTCCAGCAGGCTCATCACCAGGCCCGCCAGGGTCTGGTAGTCATCGGTGGCACGGGCGGCGAAGCCGGTGCGCGCCTGGACCTGGGCCAGGTTCAGGGCGCCACTGACCACGAAGCCACCCGCCTCCTCGACCACGCCCGGCCCCTCCACCTCGCTCGCGTCCGGCAGCTCGCCGGCAATCGACTCGAGGATGTCGGTCATGGTCAGCACCCCGGTGAAGTCACCGAACTCGTTGACCACGAAGGCGATGTGGGTGGACTGGGCGCGCATCTGCTCCAGGGCGTTGAGGATGCTGAAGCTCTCCAGCAGGTTCAACGGCGCCCGCGCCAGGTGCTCCAGCGCCGGCTGGTTGCCGCCCAGCAGTTCCTTGAGCAGCTCCTTCTTGTGCACGTAGCCCAGCGGCTCCTCGATGCGCCCGTCGCGGATCAGCGGCAGGCGCGAGTAGGACGAGTTGACCAGCATCTGGGTGATCGCCTCGGCCGGCTGCGACAGGTCGATGGCATCGACCTTGGCCCGCACCGTCATCACCGTGCGGATCGGCCGCTCGGCCAGGTTGAGCACGCCACTGATCATCACCCGCTCGCGGCGGTCGAACACCACCTGCTCGTCGCCACCAGCCACCAGGTCGGCGATCTCCTCGCCCACCTCGTCGGCCTCTACCCGGCGCCCGCCCATCAGGCGCAGCACCGCGTGGGCCGTGCGCTCACGCAATGGCCGGTGCTGATGCAGGCTGCGCTTGCGGCGGGCGCGGGCCAGCTGGTTGAACAGCTCGATCAGCAGCGAGAAGCCGATGGCCGCGTACAGGTAGCCCTTGGGAATATGGAAACCCAGGCCTTCGGCGGTGAGGCTGAAGCCGATCATCATCAGGAAGCCCAGGCACAGCATGATCACCGTCGGATGGGCGTTGACGAAGCGGGTCAGCGGCTTGCTGGCGACGATCATGATGCCGATGGAGAAGATCACCGCGATCATCATCACCGACAGCTGCTCGACCATGCCCACGGCGGTGATCACCGCGTCCAGCGAAAACACCGCGTCGAGCACCACGATCTGCGCGACGATCGGCCAGAACGCCGCGTGACGGGTCACGCCGCCGCTCTGGGCGACATGGCCCTCGAGGCGTTCGTGCAGTTCCATGGTGGCCTTGAACAACAGGAACACACCACCGAACAGCATGATCAGGTCACGGCCGGAGAAGGTCTTGCCGAACACGTCGATCAGCGGCGCGGTGAGGGTCACCATCCACGAGATGCTGGCCAACAGGCCCAGGCGCATGATCAGCGCCAGCGACAGGCCGATCACCCGGGCGCGGTCGCGTTGGTGCGGCGGCAGCTTGTCGGCGAGGATGGCAATGAACACCAGGTTGTCGATACCCAGCACCAGCTCGAGGACGATAAGCGTCAACAGGCCCAGCCAGGCCGTGGGGTCGGCTAGCCATTCCATTAGCGGGTACTCACGAGGGCGGCGTCACGAGGACGCAGGAAGGAAGGCCGGGACGGCCGGGGACTGGGGGGCTCCGCGAAGGTGCTCATATAGACCTTGATAGAAAATAGGGATGTCGATCCTACAATCGAAGCAGATTTCTCTGATAGCGCAAAACTATTACAAAAGCTGTAACAGGTGCGGCAGAGCATTTTTGTTCAATACGCCCGTCACGATTTTAGCCAGGATAGCCATACCCTCCTCCAACATGGAAACCTCCGATGAGCCTGACATTGTCCATGGCGGCCTTTGCCCTGGCCGCCTCCATCTCCCCCGGCCCGGTCAACATCGTCGCCCTCGGCAGCGGCGCGCGCCACGGCCTGCGGGCCAGCATCGGGCATGCGGCCGGCGCCACCCTGGGTTTCTGCCTGCTGCTGGTGCTGGTGGGGCTGGGCGTGCATGAACTGTTGCTGCGCTGGCCCTTGCTCGGGCGGCTACTGCACGGGGGTGGCGTGCTGTTTCTGCTGTACATGGCCTGGAAGCTGGCCAGTGACGATGGCGGGCTGGGCGCCGACGACAACCGGCGAGCGCCCAGCGCCTGGCACGGCGCGGCCATGCAGTGGCTGAGCCCCAAGGCCTGGCTGGCGGCGGTGGCCGGGATCGGTGCCTACACCGGCGGCGAGCAGCAGTTGCTGTGGCAGTTCACCTGGATCTACGGGCCGATCTGCTTCCTTTCCGTGGCCAGCTGGGCCTGGGCTGGCAGCGTGATCCGTCAGTACCTGGGTGAGCCGTGGCGTATGCGTCTGTTGAATCGGGTGCTGGCGGGGTTGCTGGTGGCGAGTGCGGTCTACCTGATCCTGTGAGGCTGTTGGCTCGAGCCCTGTCGCGGGGGAAGCCCGCTCTCATGGACCTAAACACAGTTCTTTGATGTGACTGGGGCAGCGTGGGAGCGGGCTTGCCCCGCGATCACCGGCTATGCCGGTGCCATACACCACATCGCGGGGCAAGTCGCATCGGCGCACCGCCGCTCCCACGCTGGTGGGGCTGGCAACCCAGTTCCCTGCGCGACAGCACAGCCCAAAGGCTTGGGTGATCTCCCGCACAGGTGGGACATTCCTGTTATTCAGCCATTGCGGTAATGCCCCGGCGTGGTCGCCAGGTGGCGCTTGAAGGCCCGCTGCAGGTGCGCCTGGTCGGCGAATCCCGCCTCCAGCGCCACCTCGGCGATCGGCCTGCCGTTGCGCAGTTGCGCCCGGGCGTGCTGCACCCGCTGGTCGAGCAGGTAGCCATGGGGCGTCAGGCCGAAGCGCTTGCCGAACGCGCGGATCAGGTAGGCCCGTGACAGCCCCGCTGCGGCGCAGATGTCGTCCAGCGTCAGCGGGTCGAGGCGATGGGCACGGATGAACGCGGCGGCCAGTTCCACACGTGGATGGCGCGCGGGCTGGCCGCTCGCGTCGGCCTCCAGCAGCTGCGGCAAACCCTTGAAGAACGCCTCCAGCTGCGCCTCCCGACCCTCGTTGCCAGGCTCGAACAGCCCGGCAAACAGCGCCAGCAACTGCCCATACAGCACCGTCGATGAGCTCAAGGTCGCCGAGGGCAACGCGAAGCCACGCGCCAGCAGCCAGGGCATGTCGACGAACAGCATCAGGTACGACCAGGGCTCGCCCTGGATCGGATTGCAGGTGTGCACCACGCCCGGGTTCATCAATACCGTGGTCCCCGCCGCCACCTCGTGCCGGGCGTTGCCGGTCAGGTAGGTGCTGCGCCCGCCGGTGATCACGCCGATGGAGAAACTTTCGTGGGAATGGGCGGCGTAGCACACCTGGCGGCCGTCTCCCACGCGCCGGGCTTCGACGAAGGGCAATGCCGGATCACGCCAGAACCGCGAGACCTCGATCATCGCCCCGCCCTCACCCCTCGCCGCCCTGCACCACCACCAGCAACTGCGCCTGGCGCTCGCCGACCGAACGCAGGCGGTGCGGGGTCTGGGCATTGAAATGCAGGGCGTCGCCCGCCTCCAGCAGCACCCGCTCGCTCATGAAGTCGACCTCCACCTGCCCCTCGTGGACGAACAGGAACTCCTCGCCTTCGTGTTCCTTGAAGGTCGGGTCGCTGAACGTGGTCGGCGGCTGGATCAGGAACGGCAGCAGGCTGCGCTGGCCGACCTGCGAGGTCAGCACCGCATACCCCGGCCCCTCGCCGCCGCCCACCAGCGCCTGGCGCTCGCCGCGACGCACCAGGCTGTAGCGCGCCTGGCCGTCGTGCTCGCCGTCGAACAGCTCCTCGACATTGACGTTGAGCGCCCGCGCCAGCTTCAGCGCGGCGGCGATCGACGGCATGTTGAGGCCGCGCTCGACCTTGGACAGGTAGCTCTTGGTCATGCCGGACTTCTCAGCCAGCTGCTCAAGGGTGATGCCTAGTTTCTTTCTCAGCAGTTTCAGTCGGATAGACATGTGAAGCGGGATTCCCGAACAAACGCACTTGCTTATGACACTTTGTGTCATATAGGATTATTTGTGTCATCTGATGGCTCGCCCCCTCACCGTCCAAAGCTCGGGGGCGAGCCAGCCCTGACATCCGTCATCACGCCACAGAGGAAAGCTCCCCATGGCCAACACCCTTACCCTCAGCAAAGACCAGCTGGTGCAAAAGGCACTGACACAGATGCAAGGCTCGCTTGCCGATAATACGTGGACTGTGCGCGAAAAGCTGGCCCTGACCTGCCGAATTCTCTTCGACCACGGCCACGACTCGGGCCTGGCCGGGCAGATCAGCGCCCGCGGCCCGCAGCCAGGCACTTTCTACACCCAGCAACTGGGCCTGGGCTTCGACGAAATCACCGCCGGCAACCTGCTGCTGGTCAACGAAGACCTCGAAGTGCTCGAAGGCCAGGGCATGCCCAACCCGGCCAACCGCTTCCACAGCTGGGTGTACCGCGCCCGCCCCGACGTCAACTGCATCATCCACACCCACCCCACCCACGTCGCCGCGTTGTCGATGCTCGAAGTGCCGCTACAGGTCTCGCACATGGACCTGTGCCCGCTGTACGAGGACTGCGCGTTCCTCGAAGCCTGGCCGGGCGTGCCGGTGGGCAACGAGGAAGGCGAGATCATCAGCGCTGCCCTGGGCGACAAGCGCGCCATCCTGCTCTCGCACCACGGTCAGCTGTCCACCGGCACCAGCATCGAGCAGGCCTGCGTCTACGCCCAGCTGATCGAGCGCGCCGCGCGCCTGCAGCTGCTGGCGATGGCCGCCGGCACCATCAAGCCGATCGCCCCGGAGCTCGGCCGCGACGCCCACGACTGGATCGACCGGCCCAAGCGCCACGGCGCCGCCTTCAACTATTACGCCCGGCAGGCCCTGCGCCAGCACACCGATTGCCTCGCCTGACCCTACCTTGCCTTGCTTGCGGAGCCACACACCATGACCACTCGATTCCACGGCATCATCGGCTATACCATCACCCCGTTCACCCAGGACGGTGAACAGCTTGACCTGCCGGCCCTGGGCCGCTCCATCGACCGCCTGATCGACGGCGACGTCCACGCCATCGCACCGCTGGGCAGCACCGGCGAAGGTGCCTACCTGAGCGACGGCGAATGGCAGCAGGTCGCCCAGTACAGCCTGGAGCGCATCGCCAAGCGCGTGCCGAGCATCGTCAGCGTCTCCGACCTGACCACCGCCGGTGCCGTGCGCCGCGCTCGCTTCGCCCAGCAACACGGCGCCGACGCAGTGATGGTGCTGCCGGCGGCCTACTGGAAACTCAGCGAAGCCGAGATCGTCCAGCACTACCGCGCCATCGGCGCGGCCATCGATCTGCCGATCATGCTCTACAACAACCCGGCCACCAGCGGCACCGACATGCCGGTGGAGCTGATCCTGCGTATCGTGCGCGAAGTCGACAACGTGACCATGGTCAAGGAGAGCACCGGCGACATCCAGCGCATGCACAAGCTGCAACTGCTCGGCGAGGGCCAGGTGCCGTTCTACAACGGCTGCAACCCGCTGGCGCTGGAGGCCTTCGTGGCGGGCGCCACAGGCTGGTGCACGGCGGCGGCCAACCTGATTCCCGAACTGAACCTGCGGCTATACCAGGCGGTGCAGGCCGGTGAGCTGGAGCAGGCCAAGGCGCTGTTCTACCGCCAGCTGCCGTTGCTCGACTTCATCCTCAAGGGGGGCTTGCCGGCGACCATCAAGGCTGGCCTGGAGATAACCGGGCTGCCGGTGGGTGAACCGCGTCGGCCGGTGTTCGGGCTGGATGCCCAGGGCCGTGACCAGCTGAAGGCGCTGCTCGACGCCTTGCGTCAGGGCTGACATCAGCGACGAACCTGTGGGAGTGCGCTCTCACAGGTCATCCACACGCTTGAGAACTCAACCCCAAACCCGGAGAATGCCCACGCCCCAAACGACCAGAAGCCATGGAAAAGGACCTTTCCAGTGAACCAGAAACAACGCGACACCCTCAGCAAATTCCTCAGCTACGTACTGCGCCACGCCCCCGAATCCATCGACCTGACCCTCGACCGCGACGGCTGGGCCGATGTCGACGCGCTGATCCACGGCGCCGGCCGGCAAGGCCATGCCTTCGACCTGCACGCCCTGCGCGAGGTGGTCGAGACCAATGACAAGCGCCGTTTCACCCTCTCCGACGATGGCCGCCGCATCCGCGCCGCCCAGGGCCACAGCAGCGCCCAGGTCGAAGTGCGCCATGTCGCCAAGACGCCACCCGCCCTGCTCTATCACGGCACCGCCAGCCGCTTCCTGGCCTCCATCGAAGCCCAGGGCCTGATCCCCGGCAGTCGCCACCATGTGCACCTGAGCGAGGATCCGCAGACCGCACTGGCGGTGGGCAAGCGATATGGTCAGCCGGTGCTGCTTACGGTCGATACCCAGGCCATGTGCGCAGCGGGAACGGTGTTCTATCAAGCCGACAACGGTGTCTGGCTGGTAGACCAGGTGCCGCCGGCCCATCTGTCACGCCAAGCCCTGTAGGAGCGGCCTTGTGCCGCGAAAGGGCTGCGAAGCAGCCCCGGCGATATCAGCTTGATGCACAAATCCTGGGGCCGCTTCGCAGCCCTTTCGCGGCACAAGGCCGCTCCTACGGGGGAATGTGCAAAGCCTGGGACTAATGCGCCATCCCAAGCTCCGCATCATCCATCAGCGCCTTGGCCAACGCACTGAGATAGTGGGCAGCCCAGACCATCCGCGGATCTTCGTCCATCACCCCGACCAAGGTCAGGTGCCGCACATAATCCATCAACTCCGACGCCTGTTCGCGAGCGTGCTGGCAGGGAATGCCGGGCTCGATACAGAACAGCGGCTGGGCATCCTTGCCCTCGCCCTGATAAAAACGGGTCTTGCCCGGCGTGACCTGGGTCTTGCCATCGTCTGTGGTCATGATCGATCTCCCTGAAAACGTCGTCGGCTAGTGCAGCGTGCGGGGCTCGCCCGGCGCTTGGACCGAGTGCTGCACCTGGGTCAGGGCGGATTCGAGCAACGTGCGCACCGCCTCCATCTCGTGGGCGGCGGCCAGCACCAGGATCGCGCCGGGCGACCGGGGCTTGAGCTGGACGGCCTGGTTGGCCACCGTGAGGGCGCAGAAGGCGTACTCGATGGCGCGTACCAGGGTGTCTTCGAGGAAGTGGGCGTGATCCTGGGAGGAAGGTGGATCGGGGACAATCTTCAGCATGTCTTGACTCCAACGTATGAAATGGAGCCGCCGCACTTTGCTGTCAAACAAGAGGGTGGCAGCTGTACGCGGGTTGACAGACCGAGACGTTGGCACTCGGCGCACACGGGGTGCCCACACGCACAGCCGCCATGAAAGCAAACCTACGAGGGCAACGTCTACGGTCTGTCAAAACCGACCGCTGAATTGGCAGCGGCAGGCCGAGACTAGAAGGCGAGTTGACCTGGAGCAAGGGCTGAAAGGCGGTAAAAGCATGCTTCGGAAATGGACTACAAGGAATAAGGAAATTCCGATTCTTATCCTTGCTCCAGGTCCAAAAACCAGGACGAGAAGGCTGCCTCAGCAAAGTCGTCTGCGAGGCTGCCTTTCTCGAGCGAACGCTACAATCTGCATGTCTTGAGCTGTTCGATGACAGCAGCCACGGTACCTGTCTCAAGCTTTAAACCTTCTACGGTATGGCCATCATCCCGCGACCAAACCAGTCGATCGCCATCCCGTTCCATTTGGAAGTACAGAATGAAACCAGAATCTTCAGCTTCAGTAGCCGAAAAGTCCGCGATGCCTGGTAGCAAATCGCCTATCTCCCCCGAAAAGTAGGCCCTGGCATTGTCGAAAACTTCTCGATCCTCATAGATTAGATCCGCAGTAGAGTCAGGCAATCGGATGCCGGAGAAGAAACTCAGCGCTGAACGCAGTTCCAACGCTTCTACAGCATCATAAATACGCACTCCACCGGCATACACGCAAAGCAAACCATTTTTCCAGCTGTCACCCTGCACATTCCAAGCGCCAACGACCTGGAACTGCACGGCGAACCTATCCGGATCACCTGCAATCACTTGATTTTCACTCCCAAAAGTTTCTGTATATCCGTAGGTATCTGGTTACCGCGAAGAGGGCTTCGGCTGTCGCCGGTACTACCGTTCCAGTGGTATTCGCCATTACTGCCCATGAATCGGTGCACCTGCCCGTCAGCGTCCACTGCATACCGGGTTTCCTTATTGCCACCAGTCTTGGGGGCAGGAATTGATTTTTCAAACAGCTCAAGCGAGGCCTTGGGCTCGATGCCTGCATTACCTCGGTTCCCCGCCTGCCCAGCCGTGTGCTTTGGATTGGATTTATACATCAAACCATTTGCAGCGACTATCAGCTCAGGTTGTGGAATGGCACTCCCCTTTACACCTCTCCCTGCCCCCAGGATCGCCATACCTGCCGCAGCACTCAACTCGGAGATCATCGAGGCTTTTTCTTTGATCGAGAGTTTTCGCCCGGCCGCCTTATCCAGCCACTCAGTCTGCTTCGCCCACTGATCTGTCCTTGCGGCCTCGTCAGGCGTGAGCCAACCCTCCTTGATGTATTTGGCGAAAAGAAGCTGTTCGTCGGTAAAGAAAGTTGCACCCCAGGAATCGACACCCTGCGATGGAATTGCGATCTTGCTTGGATCTCCGATGAGCAATCCGGTCATATCATAAGCAATGGAGTTCTTGAAGAACGCCTGCAACTCCTTGGCCACTGGAGTGTCTAGAGATATCGTGCTTCCCTTTATCGAGTCGGCGCAGGCTCGCGTTTTGCACTCATCAATAATTGCCGAACGCTTTGCTGACAATTTTTCCGTCCGAGCAAGAATCCCCTTGATCTTATCTTCGCTGCAGGTAGCAGATGCTCTGCAGGCTTTCAGCTCATTAAGCAAAGCTTCCGCTGTGGGATGATCCAGGCTATTGAACTTCGTCGCCTGCGAAGCCACCCAACCTGCAATGGCCTGGTCCTTATCAGAACCTCCCGCCGCCGCCGCAATCGTGAGGCCGATCAACTGCGAAGTCATGGCCAGTAACTGGTCATGCATACCATTGTTGAATACCTTGTCCCCAACTGTAGCGACAAACGCTTCGTTCGCTCCCGCGGCCAAGGCCCCTGTTCTGAAATCGCTTCCCGCCAGTTCCGCAATCAAACCGCCTACCAACGCATGCGCCCCAAGCTTGGCTGGCAGCCCAGAGAACTCCAATTGCGTACCCAAGCGGTTGTATATGCCTGCAGAAAGGGCATCGGCTGCCGAGCTGATCGCCGCATGCGCCAAGTTATCCTTGAGGCTACCGCCATTTATCGCCGTATTGGCAACGGCTCCGAATCCACTTTCGGCAAACGTATATCCTGCGAACTTGGTAGCGCCGTCTATCTTGCCCAGATCAAAGCCATGCGTGGCTTTTGAGACATCTTCCCCTGAAACACCGAAGGCCTTGTCCAGAACACCTGCGGCGAACCCTGCCGCCAACCCGCTAATCAGGTAGCTTTTCATGCTATCTGCGGAGGTCACATCCTTCATTACCGCGCCAAGGTTGCCTTTGTTGTTGATGACACTGACAGCGCCTTGCGATACCGCTGCGGAAAAGCTCGCCACTGCAGCTGCGCTGGCCGCTGTACCGATGGTTGCTGCTGTGGTAGCCGACATACCTGCCGCCAAAGCTGCGCCTTGAGCAGCACTCCCCGCAGAAGCGCCAATTGCTGCAGCAGTGCCACTACCAGCCGTCAGCACAGTCACGACGATGATGATCGCGAGCATGGCCCCCTGACCAAGCCCTGAGTGGCTGTACTTGTAGGCTTCATGTGTTTCTTGGATCAGTTTCCAATCGACATCCCCGCGCTTCTCTGCCTCTTTCAACCAAGCCAGGTCCGGATTAGCCTTGACCATTGCGTCGATCGCTTCGCTGACCGTTTGCTGATTGACTTGTCTGATATCGATCTGCAGACCGTCGACTGCCTTGATCGCGAGGTTGCCCTTCGCGACCAATTCGCTCTGACGCAGGGTCTCATCAGTACTGCCTTTGCCACTCATGCTTGTCCATGCAAGGCTCGACTTGCTCTTCTCGTGGCTCTCTTGATGTAAGTCCTTCACTCCTTCAAACGTGATGCCGCCCCCGCTATCCAAGGTCAGGTCGGCGCCGCTGGTGAGCTTGGCCACCTGGTAGCGTTGGTCGCCATCACTGAGGAGGGTCAGGTCGCCACCACTGGTGATCTCGCTGCCGACATGACGCACGTCGGTGACTTCATCGCGCCTGGTCTTCTTGCTGCCGAAGCTGCCCTTGCTTTTTTTCTGGTACAGCGAGTAATCGCTGTCGGTCTCGGCCAGCAGTTCGAGCTGGTCACCGGCGTAGAGGAAGGCCTCGTCGCCCGCGCTGACGCGGCTGGAGATAAGCCTGAGGTCCTCGCCTGCCGTGAGCGAGACATCGCCGCCAGCCCTGAGGTCGGTCGCCACCTGGCGGACATGGTCCTCCTGGCGCGTGACTTTTTTGCTCTTGGCGTAGAAATGCTCCTCATTGGCCGCGGAGGCCAGGGTCAGGTCGTTGAGGGCATCGACGGTGATGTTGCGCTTGGCCTCCAGTTCGCTGCCGACAACGGTGAAGTCGTGGCCGGCGAACATGCCCAGGTCGCGGCCCGCGGTAACCTGCGAGCCGAACTGGGTGATGCTCTCGCTGCTCTGACGCCCGTTGCGGTACTGGGTGCTCTGCTCGGCCGAGCCGATCAGCAGGTCACGGCCCGTGCGCATCTCCAGGTCGCGGCCGGCCTGCAGCACGCCGCCGACGTTGACCATGTCGCGACCGGTGGACATCGACAGGTCGTTGCTCGCCTCGATGCGCGCGGCGCTGTCCAGGGTCGCCCAGGTGGTGTAGCGGCCCTGCTCCTGCGACTGGGTGCGCTCGTTGACCACGTCGCCCAGCAAGGTGGAGAGGTTGACGTCACGCCCTTTGATGATGCCGCCGGCACCGTTGTACAGGGTGTTGCCCGCCAGCAGGTCGACCCGCCCACCGGCTTCGATCAGCCCGGTGTTGACCAGGTTCTCGCCCGCGCTGGCCGACAGGTTGTTGCTGGCACGCACGGTACCGGGGTTGATCAGGTCGGTGCCGGCGATCAGGGTCACGTCCTTGCCTTCGATCAGGGCGCCGTTGGGTGCCAGCCGGTCATTGGCGTTGGCCAGGTACAACACTGGCACCAGCACTTTCTCACCCATCACCTGGTGCTCTTCGAGCCAGACGATGTCGTGGGTCAGTGCCGCCACCTGCGCTGCCGTCAGGCTCACCCCGACGGACAGGTTCAATTGCTGCTTGCTGGCCAGCGCGTTGTCCATCAGGTGGCGATACAGCGCCTCGTCGGAGGTCTGCCCGTCGATGTAGCGCTTGCCGGTGCGGGCCGTGACCGCCTGCTGGATCAGGCGCTGCTCGTAGAAACCGTCGCCCAGGCGTTTCCAGCTCTTGTCCGGGTCATAGCCGAGGTTGCCGAGCAGGTAATCCGAACTCATGAACTGCTTGAGGTCGGTCAGCACCGGGTCGGTTTCGATCAGGTACTTGTGCGGCTGGGCGCCGGTCGTGGCGGCGGGTACGCCCTGCACCCGGGGGATGCTCAGCGGGTTGACCGCGCTGGCCCGGCTGGAAACGCCGGCGGCCACGCTTGGGCTGACGGCCGCGACCGTCGGCAGTACCGGAGCCGGTTGCGTGATAGTGGCGCCACCGCCCGATCCGCTGGCCAGGCGCGGCGCCTCCACTTGTACAGGGGTGGCCTGGTGGCCTGCGCCCAGTTCGCTGCGGCCTGGCAGCGTCTGTGGCCCCTGCCCCGCCGCGATCGCCTCGACCCTGACGGTGTCGATCCGCGTATCCAGGTCGATGCCCTGGCGCTGGCGCTCGCCCAGTTGACGCTCGCTGGCGCTGCTCGGCGCCAGCGCCGCGATATCGACAGCGCGTCCCTGTACCTGCGGCAGCGGTTGCTGGCGCTGTTGCAGGTCGATGCTGGCGCCCCCCAGCGTCCAGCTGGCGGGGGCCGGATCGGCCACCGACACGCTGGCCTGGCTGGCGGCCTGGCTGCTCAGGCGGAACAGGCCATTGCCGCTGGTGGGCAGGCTAAAGCCGGGCAGATCCAGGGGGTTGACCTGGCGCTGGGCCAAGTCAGGCGGCAATTGCCGGTTCGGCGCCACCACCGTACGGGTAAAGGTGGCGGCCGTGCGTGTGTCCAGCGTGCGCCCGGCGTTGGCGCCCGGTGCGTTCCAGGCTTGCTCGACCCCGTTGCTCAACCGCGTGGCGGCTGTGATCGAGACATTGCCACCGGCCTGGATGATTGCCGGCAGGTAGGTCTGGGCATCCCCAGCAATGATCTTTTCGCCAAAGACGTTGGCACCCTTGACCGCAGCGGGTGCTTCGGCACGAACACCCTGAGCGTACAGCGAAGGGGCACGGTAGTTCCTGTTGTAGTAATCGCTGCCCCTCCACGACTGCACGGCAACCGAGCCGAAGTTGAGCCAGTTGGACTGCTCGCGGGGTGGCCCACAGCACCTGAAACTGTGAGGCAGCATCCGCGAAGCCTGGCCGTCGGCATTCAGGAACCAGAAGTCGTAGGCGTACTGGGCATCGTTGTACCGGTTGTACGCATACATTTCGACCGTATTGACCGACGCATCCAGGTACTTGAAGCTGGTGAAGTTCCCGACTGCGCTACCTTGGTTCTCGAAGGTATCGACCACGATGCTGATGTTGCCGCTGGCCGCCACCTGCGAGTTGCTGTTGGTGAACCGACTGCCACTGATATGCAGATCCTTCCCCGAGGTAATGCTGGCCGCCACGGCATCGGCACCTGTAGGCGCGGATGTGCGAATTTGCTCGACCAGGACGTAATGGGAAGGGTCGGACCTGGTGATGCCCAGCCTTGGCGACGTGCAGCTATAGCAACGAATCCCCAGCGCCGAGGAAATGACCTCACGGTTTACGTTGAAGTTGTTGCGCTCGTTGACCACCTGCGTCGCATTCAGGCTGAAGTTGCCCAGGCTCTGCATCTGCCCCGACAGGTTGCGGATCAGCGTCGCCCGGCTACCCGGCAGCAGGCCGCCGATGGCGATGTCGCCGATGCCGTACAGGTCCGCCAGGGTGTTGTTCAGGTTGTCCGTGGCCACTTGCATGGCAGCACCCGAGAAAATCAGCCCACCGCCCTGGTTGGTGATGCCACTGGCAGTCAGCTGCAGGCCCCCCGAGCCTGCCAGCGTGCCGCTGTTGACCAGCTGCCCGGCGTTGATCTTCAGCGTCTGCCCGGCCGTGACGCGGCCCAGGTTGCCCAGTGCCGCAAGGCTGCCCGCGCCGCCCAGGGTCACATTCCCGGCGCCGGCGAGCGTGCCGCTGCTGGCCAGGTCGATGCTGCCCGCATCCAGCGACAGCGCCCCCAGGCTGGTCGCGCGACCACCCCCGGCGTAACGGCCGGACAGCGCCAGCGCCAGGCTGCCGTTGCTGGCGATCAGGCCATCGTTGCTCCAGTTGGTGCCCGTGCCCACCAGGCTTTCGCTTGCCAGCAACTGACCGCTGCCGGTCTGCACCAGCTCACCGACATTGACCGTCAGGCGCGCCGCCTGGATCACGCTGCTGTTGGTCCAGCTCGCGGCGTTCAGGGTCAGGCCGCCAAGGGTGACGATTTCGCCGCCGGCCCCGCCGAGGTTGGCCAGGCCGATATCGAACGTGCCAGCCCCACCATGCACCAGGCGCCCCCCGGCATTGAAGAAGCCCGCCGACTGCAGGCTCAGGTCCTGGTTGGCGATTTCCAGCACGCCGCCACGGTTGTCCAGCGCCCCCGTCAACTGCAGGCGCGTGCCGCCGGCACTGCCCAGGGTACGCAGCTGGCCGCCCTGGTTGTTCAGGCCGGCTGCGCTCAGGCCCAGGCGGCTATCGCTCTCGATGATGCCGCCCGTGTTGATGAGGCTGCCACGCAACCCGAACTCCACGGACTGGCCGGCGATCTGGCCATTGCCGCCGTTGTCCAGGTCGATGGCGTCGATGCCCAACTGCCCCAGGGCAAACAGGCTGCCACCGCGGTTGTTCAGGTTGGCGGTGCGTACGTCCAGGGCGCCGGCCTGGGCGGCCAGGCGGCCACTGCTGTTGTCCAGCCCGCCGAGGGCGATCAGCTTGAGCTGGCGCGCCTGGATGATACCGTTCTGGGCGTTGCCCAGCAGGCCGCCGACCTTGGCATCGAGCAGCCCTTGCAGGCTGGCGAGCACTCCGCCACGGTTGTCGACGCTGTCAGCCTCGAGCAGCAGGTTGCCGCCCTGCGCGATCAGCTTGCCGCCCTGGTTGTCCAGCGCGCCGAGGCTGGTGAGGGTGACAGCGCTCTTGGCCTGGGCGGCGCCGCCATGGTTGCTCACGCGTGCGGCGTGCACCACGAGGCTGCCGGCATCGGCGTGGATCAGGCCGTCACGGTCGTTGAGCATGGCGCCCGTGAGGTCCAGCTGGACGTCGCCATTGGCGGCCAGCGTGCCCTTGTCGCTATTGTCGAGGCTGGCCCCGACCAGGCGCAGCCCGGCCTGGCTGACCAGTTGCCCTCCCTGGTTGAGCACCACGGCGGTGCCCCGCACCTGCAAGCCCGCGCCGCTGAGCAGCTTGCCCTGGACGTTGCTCAGCTGGCCGGCAAGGTCCAGGGTCAGGGTGTCCAGCCCGACCAGCGTGCCGCCTGAGTTGTCCAGGCCGGCGGCGCGCAGGCTGAAAGCCGCCCCGCTGTCGATCCGACCGCCCTGGCGGTTGTCCAGGGTACCGTTGCCAAGGTCCAGGTGCTGCGCCGCGGCGCTGGCCAGGAACCCGCCACGGTTGTCGAGGCTGGCCGCCTTGACCTGGAGCAGGCCCTGGCTGACCAGCGCGCCGCCCAGGCTGTTGTCCAGCGCTGCGCCGAGCGTGATCGTCAGGTCGCCCTCCCGGCTGGAGAGCGTGCCGCCGTTGCGGTTGTCCAGGCTGCTGGCGGTTACCTCCAGGCCTTGGCTGCCGGACACCAGGCCGCCCTGGTTGAGCAGCCGGTCGGCGCCCAGCGTCAGGCGCCCGGTACTGATCAGCCGCCCGGCGCCGTTTTCGAGGGTGCGCGCGCCGAGGCTGAAGCCCTGCGCGCTGGAAATTTCGCCCTGGCGATTGTCGAGGTCGCGCAGGTTGGCCAGGGTCAACGGACCTTTGCCGTGAATCAGCCCCGCACGGTTGTCGAGATCACCGGCCAGCCCCTCGAACAGCAAGGCCAGGCTGCCCTCGCTCAACAGGCGTCCGCCTTGCTGGCTGAGGCGGGTGGCCCGCACCTGCAGCGCGCCCTTGGCGGAAATCTCGCCGGCATCGTTGCGCAACTGGCCGGTGCTCAACACCAGGCTGTCCTTGCTGCTAATCAGGCCCTTGGCGCTGTTGTCGATTTGGCCGGCTTGCACTGTCAGGCGTTGCTCGGTCAGCACCTGGCCGCCCTGGTTGTCCAGGTTGGCGGCGTTCAGCTCGAGCAGCTGGCGGGCGTTCACCAGGCCGCCGGCCTGGTTGCCGAGCAGGCCGGCGACGTCCAGGCGCAGGTCACCCCGGCTGTTGATGTGGCCGCCGGCATTGGCCAGGCTCGCCGCCTTGAGCGCCACGCCTGCGGCGGCGATCTGCCCCTTGAGGTTGAGCAAGGCGCGCTCCACCAGCAGATTCAAACCCTGCTGGCCGAGCAACTTGCCGTTGCCGTTGTCCAACTCGGTCGCCGCCAGGCTGAAGGCGCTGGCGCTGGAGATTTCACCGCCCCGGTTGTCGACACGCGCCAGGCGCTTGAGCAGCAGCTGGCCAGGGGTGTTGATCAACCCCTGTTGGTTATCCAGCTCGCCGTGGTCGAGGTCCAGCTCGATGCGCTGCGCGCTGTACAGGGTACCGCCCTGCTGTCGCAGGCTGGTGACGTTGGCGACCAGGGCCTGCTGGCTGGTGATGCGGCCGCCGCTGTTGTCCAGTCGGGCCGCGTCGAGGCTCAGGCTGGCGCCACTGGTCAGGCGCCCACCCTCCTGGTTATCGAGATTGCCGGTGGTGATGCGCAGTGCATCCTTGGCACTGATCGTGCCGGCCCGGCTGTCGAGGCTGGCGCCGGCCAGGTCGAGACGCCCGTTGGCTATCACCTGGCCGCCGCGGTTGGTCACCGCCCCCTGGCTTTCTAGCCACAGGTCGCCGGCGCTGGACAACAGGCCAGCGTTGTTGCCCAGCAGGGCGCCGACCAGACGCAAACCGCCTTCGCTGGTGATGCGTCCCTGGTCGTTGAGCAGGTCGCCCTCGACCTCCAGGTCCTGGCCGGTGTCACCACGCAACTCGCCGCCGCGGTTGTCCAGGCTGGCACCGCGCAGGTGGACACTGCCGGCACCGATCAGGCCTTGCTGGTTGAGGGTCACCCGCTGTTCGAGCGTCAACAGGCCCTTGGCCAGCAGCAGGCCCCCGGTGCTGTTGTCCAGGCGTTGTCCGACAAGCGTGACGCTGCCCTTGCCGTTGATCTCGCCGCCGCGGTTGTCCAGGGTCGCGGCCTTTAGCACCAGGGCGCCGGTGGCCCCCAGCAGCCCCGCCGCGCGGTTGTCGACCTGGTCGGCGTCCAAGGCCAGCGCCCCCTCGGCCTGGACCTTGCCTTGCCGGTTGTCCAGCGCCACCAGGCGTGCCTGCAAGTCACCCTTGGCCGACAGCTTGCCCTCGGCATTGAGCACGGTGGCGGCGCCCAGGTCGAGATCGCCATCGGCCTGCACGGTGCCACCTTGGTTATCCAACGCTGCGCCAACCTGAAGCTGCAAACCGCCGAGACTGCCCAGCAATCCGCCTTGGTTGTTCAAGCCGGCGGCACTGAGCTCAAGCCCTCGGGCACTGACCTGGCCGCGCAGGTTGTCGAGCTGGCGGGCGATGCGCACGGTCAGGTGCTCGCCGCCCAGCAGTTTGCCCTCGGTGTTGTCCAGGCTGTCGGCAAGCAACGTGTAGGCCTGCAGGCTGGAAATCTCGCCACGCTGGTTGACCACCTCGCCGAGGTTGCGCAGCACCAGCGGGCCAGGCCCACGAATCAGGCCGCCGCTGTTGTCCAGCCGGCCGTGGTTCAGGTCCAGTTCCAGCCCCTGCAGGCTGAACAGCTCCCCGCCCTGCTGGTCAAGGCCGGTGACACTGGCTTTGAGCGTGCGCGCGGAAATGCTGCCGGTGGCCTGGTTGCCGACCTGCCCGGCCGTGAGCTGCAGACGCTCGCCGCTGCGTACGACACCCGCCTGGCCATTGTCCAGGGTGCCGGTGTCGAGGTTCAGGTTGGCTTCGGCGGTGAGTCGACCGCCGTTGCGGTTGTCGACGCTGGCACTGGCCAGCACCAGGCTGGCGTCAGTCTCGATGCGGCCGCCCTGGTTGTTCAGCCCCTGCGCGACGGTGGCGCGCAGGTCGCCCTTGGCCGATAGCGTGCCTTGCTGGTTGAGCAGGGACGCGCCATCGAGGTTCAGGCTGCCGTCGCTGTACAACCGCCCCGTGCGGTTGTCGAGCAGCGTCGCACCCAAGCCCTGGCCGCTGGCGGACTGGCCAAGCTGCAGATGCTGGCCCGCGCCGATGGTCCCACCCCGGTTATCCAGCTGTGCCATGCCCAGCTCGACCTGCTGACCGAACAGCAACCCCTTGCTCTGGTTGATCAAGCGGTCCAGCACCAGCGCCAGGCGCGTGCCCGCCAGCACCTTGCCGCCTTCGCTGTTGTCCAGCCTTTCGCCCGCGATGTCGACCCGCGCCAGGCTGGCCAGCCGGCCGCCACGGTTGTCGGTGCCGGCAACCTGCAGATCGAGTCCCGCGTTGCCGGAGACCAGCCCCCCACCGCTGTTGTCGAGCGCATCACCGCGCAGGGTCAGGCGCCCTTCGGCGACGAATTCGCCGCCTTGCTGACGCAACTGACGGACATCCGCGCTCACCTCGCCGCGGCTGGCCATGCGGCCCTTGCCATTGTCCACCTCGGCCGCGTCCAGGCGCAGCAACGCACCGGCGGTGAGCAGGCCCTCGCGGTTGTCCAGGTAGCGACCGGCGAACGTCAGGCCCTCCTTGCCACGCAACAGGCCCTTGCGGTTGTCGAGGCTGTCGACGGTCGATTGCAGCTGGCGGTCGGCATGCAGGGTACCCTGCTGGTTATCGACACTGGTGCCGCGCAACGTCAGCAGATCGGCGCCGCTAACCAGGCCGGCGTGGTTGTCCAGGCGCCCGAACGCCAGGTCGATCAGCCCCTTGGCGCGGATCTGCCCACCCTCGCGGTTGTTCAGCAAGGCGCCCGTGCCGACCCGTAACGCGCCATCGCTGGTCAGGCTGCCACGGCCGCTGTTGTCCAGGCTGCCGGCCTCGACCCGCAGGTCCTGGCCGGTGCTGAGGACCCCGGCACGGTTGTCCAGGGCCCCGGTGACGTTCACGTGAGTAGCCACATCGCCGAGGACTTCCCCCCCTCGGTTGTCCAGGGACGCGGCACGCACCTGGGTCAGGCCACCGCTGGATATTTCGCCCTCGCCGTTGTCCACGGCGCCGGCGACGTCCAGGTCCAGGTCCCGCTCGGCCCCCAGGGTCCCGCCATGGTTGGCCAGGCTGGCGGCACGCAACTCCAGGCTGGTCGCCGAGACCAGGCCATGGGCGTTGGCCAGGGCATGCTCCACCAGCACCTTCAGCGCCTGGTCGCTGTGCAGCGTGCCATCGCCATTGTCGAGGCTGTGGGCGGCCAGGGTGAATCCCCTGGCGCTGGATATCTCGCCACCACGGTTGTCGACACCGGCCAGTTGCCGAAGCACCAGCTGCCCGGGGGTGTGGATCAGGCCGCCGCGGTTGTCCAATGCGCCGAGCGACAGGTCGAGCGTCAGGTCGCCATCGCTGACCAGGTGCCCGCCCGCCTGCTGGTCCAGGCGTCCAAGCTCGGCCAACAGCCCCTTGTGGCTGGCGATACGGCCGCCCTGGCTGTTGTCCAGCTCTCTTGCCTTCAACACCAGGAGGTCACCGCTGCGCAGTTGACCAGCCTGGCGGTTGACAAGCACATCGCTGGTGATCGTCACGGCCCCTGTGCTTTCGAGCACGCCGGCATCGCCGTTATCCAGGCGCTGGCCCGTGAACACCAGGCGCCCCGCGCCCTTGATCTGCCCGGCCCGGTTGTCCAGCGCCTGCAGGTCGAGGTCGATATCGCCTGTAGCCAGGAGCTTGCCAGTGTGGTTGTCCAGGCCCGCGCCGGCGAGCGACAGCGCACCACCGGCGCTGATCAGCCCTGCGCGATTGAGCAGTTCGGCGTCGATGCGCGCACTCAGTCCGGCGTTGCTGACCAGTTCCCCGGCAGCGTTGTCCAGACGGCTTGCATGAACATCCAGCGCCTGTGCGGCAATGCGCCCCCGGGCATTGTCCAGGGCCTGGGCAATGCGCACGGTCAGCGCCTGCTCGGAAAGCAGCTTGCCGTCCTGGTTGTCCAGGCTGTCGGCAGCCAGGCTGAAGCCCTGCTGGCTGGAGATCTCACCCCGGCGGTTGCCGACCGTGGCCAGGTTGCGCAGCAGCAAGGTACCCGGACTCTGCAGCGTGCCGCCCTCGTTGTTCCAGTGACCACGGGAGAGATCCAGGGTCAGGCCCTGGGCGGCACTGATGCGCCCCTGGCGATTGTCCAGCCCGGTGCTGGTCAGCAGCAGGCTGCCGTTGCCGGCGATCTGCCCCTCCAGGTTGACCAGGCTGCCAGCCTGCAGCACGAAGGCCTGCTCGGCCAGCAATCGGCCACGGCTGTTGTCCAGCTGGCCGGCGACTGTCATTTGCAGGCCGCCGCGCGCCTGCACGGTGCCGTCCTGGCTGAGCAGGGTCGCGGCGCTCAGGGTCAGCTGGTGGCCGGCGATCAGGCCGGCGGTGTTGGCCAGTTGCCCGGCAATCTGCACCCGCAGGTCATTGCCGCCGAGCAGCTTGCCGGAGGTATTGTCCAGTTGCCGCGCCACCAGCGCATAGGCCTGGCCGGCGGAGATCTCGCCGCCGTGGTTGTCGACGGTGCCCAGGCGTTGCAGGGTCAGTTGGCCCGGGGTGGTGAGCAGGCCGCCCTCGCTGTTGTCCAGGTGGCCGTCGGCCATGTCCAGGGTCAGCGCCTTGGCGCCGTGCAACTGGCCCCCGCCGCGCTGGTCGAGCTGGCCCAGGCGCGCCGTGGCCTGGCCATCGCTGGCGATGCGCCCGGCATTGCGGTTGTCGACGCTGGCGGCCTGCAGGTGCAGGTCCTGCCCGGCAGCCAGGGCGCCGGCGCGGTTGTCCAGGCGCCCGGCGACGGTGATGTCCAGCGCCTGCCCGGCGCTCAGCCGGCCGCCTTGGTTGTCCAGCTGGTTGGCGCCCAGCGTGTTGCGCTGCGCCGACAGCTCGCCGCCGCGGTTGTCCAGGGTCTGCGCAGTGATGCGTTGGGCCTGGCCGGCGCTGATCAGGCCGTTCTGGTTGCCCAGGGTCTGTGTCGCCTGCACGGTCTGGTCGCGCCCCGCCAGCACCCTGCCCTGGGCGCTGTTGTCCAGGGCGGCGCTGGTGATCCGGCTGTCCTGCCCGGCACTGAGGGTACCGCTGCGGTTATCCAGCTGCCCTTGTACCGCGAGATCCAGGTCGCGGCTGGCGACGATGCTCTTGCCGCTGTTGAGCAACTGCCCACTGGCGATGCTCACGTCACCCCGGGCGTTGCGGCTGCCATCGGCATTCACGCCGGCCTCGATCACGCCCTGGTTGACCAGTGTGCCTGTGGCCTGGACGCTGATTCGGTTGCCGGCAGTGATCGCCTGGCGAGAGGTCAGGTCGGCACTGCTGCGCACCTCGACCTGGCTGGCGCCATGCACCGGCCCTTGCAGGTCGACGCCGGCGGCCTGCAGCTTGACCGCGCCACTGGCGCTGGCCTGGGCCAGGCTCAGCTGGCCGTTGGCGTCCAGGCGGATATCACCGCCACTGGCCGCCACGTCCCCTGCCAGGCGCACACCGACGCCCGCCTCGGTACCTACCAGGCGAATGGCTCCGGCGTACATGCCACCCAGGGCGCTGGAGTCGATGGCCAGGGCCGGCGCATCGGCCGCATTGCCTGCACGCGGTGTCGCGGCCAGGGTCTGGGCGTCGACGTCGTTGCGCCCGGTGATGATGTTCAGTTCACGGGCGCGCAACTGCGCGTTCAGGCGTGCCGAGCGGGTAATGATGTCGAAGCGTTCGACGTTGTCGGCATTCAACCCCGTCCCTTCCAGGGCCACGCTGCCGCCATCCACCTGATAGCCACTGAGCGCGCCACGGCCGTCGAGCACCGGCTTGCCGGTGCTCAGGGTCACCTGTGGCGTGTTGATGAAGCCACAGCCATCACAGGTGATGCCGTGAGGGTTGGCGACGATGACCTTGGCCGCATGCCCGGCCACTTCGGTATAGCCGCGCAGCTGGCTGGCGTTGGCGCCGTTGACTTCGTTGAGGATGACATTGGCCGCCGCCCCTTGCAGGTTCGGGTTGCCGACGATGATCCCGCCCAGCTGGGTAGCCTGGGTGCGCTCGGTGGCGTTGTTGAGGATCAGCCCCTGCTGGCCGACGTTGTAGTCGCTGAACTGGTTGTGCGACAGCCCGCTGCCGTTGGGCGCGGCGATGTTGACGATCGGCACGCCGTTACCCGCCTGGCCGAGGCTGGTCCCCGGCCCGCTGACCACCACACCTTCGGCGGCCTGCGCCCACAGCGGCTGCCAGAACATGGCGTTGGCCAGCAGGAAGGCCAGGCCACGCTTGGGCAACCCGCAGAAATGCTCACGGTGCTGGATTGCGGCCGAGCGTTGGCGGGCCAGGAAGGCAAACAGGCGAACGTCCATGTCAGGTCTCGTGAATCAGGCGGTCAAATGAAGAAGTCCAGGCGGAAATACACCGGCCGTTCCTTGTCGGTCAGCACGTCGGGGCGTTCCAGGCTGTGGGCGAAGGTCACGCTGGCGGCCATGTGCTGGCCACGGGCGAACAGCTCCAGCGAATGGCTGTTGGCACGGCCGTGGTACTCACCGTTGTAGCGATCGTTGCGGATCACCCCGAGGTCGTAGCCCAGGCCCAGGCCGTACTCGGCCACCAGAGGTTGCAGCAGCGGCCAGTTCACTGGGCGGGTCCAGCGCAGGTCGTTGCGCCAGTAGCCGCCGCTGTCGCCGGACAACGACTGGTCCTTCAGCCCGCGCACCGACGACAGACCGCCAAGGCTGATGCGTTGCGGGCTGAACAGCACGTCCTCGCTGCGCTGGCCGGTGGCCAGGCTGCTGAAACTCAGGCGCTCGCCGAAGAGCTGGAAACCCTGCACGTAGCTGAGCGTGGCGCTGTACTTGCGGTAGCGCGCCACCGGCTGGCCCGGGCGTGGATGGCCGTTGTCCTGGGCGTCGAAGGCGCCGATGCCCTCCTGGGTGCCCAGGTCGAGGTTGACGAAGGCATTGCCCAGGCGCCGGCCATGGTTGATGCCGAACTGCGCCTCGCTCAGGCGGTTGCTGCTGCCGGCCAGGCGGCTGTCCTCGATGTAGTTGTTGGTACGCAGGTGGGCCATGCCGGCATTGAGCGAGGTCTTGCTGGTGGCATCGCGGTGCACCACGCGCTCGGCGCGCAGCTGGTGGTTCTGGCTGTCGCCGGTCTGCTTGAAGGCAAAGCCGTTGGCCTGGGCCAGGGAGCGGTATTCGCTCTCGCTGTAGCTGTAGGTGAAGTTCCACCAGCCCCACGGCAGGTTGTAGAACAGCACGCCGTTCTTCGAGCCCTGGGAGTGGTCGCTGACCACGTCGTGGCCGCCGCGCAGCATCAGCTGGTCGGCCAGGCCCAGCGGGCTGTCCCATTCCAGGCCGAGGTTGAGCATCTGCTCGCCGGTGCTGCGCTGGCCTTCGTTGTTGCGCGACAGCGAGGCGCGCCAAGGTTTTTGCTGGGTGTTGCGCACCAGCACTTCGCTGCCGCCGACGGCCTTGCCCGGGGTCAGCTCCATCTGCGCCTTGTTCGACGGCAGGCGGTTGAGCTGGTCGACCATCTGCTCGATCTCGCGCAGGTTCAGGCGCTGGTCGATATCGCCGGGAAAGGCCATGCCCAGCTCACGGTCGCTCAGACCGCTGGCCGGGTCCGGGCGCAGCCCTTCCAAGCGCCCTTCCACCACCAGTACCTGCAGATGGCCCGAGGACAGGTCCTGCTGCGGCAGGTAGGCGCGGCTGGTGACCAGGCCGCGACCCAGGTAATGGTCGGTGATGGCCTTGAGCAAGGCATTGAGCTGGGTGACGCCCAGGCACTGGTCGATGAAGGGCTTGAGCAGGCGGTCGCGGTCGGCGGCGGACAGGCTGTCGGCGCCCTTGAGCTCGATGGTGTGGATGGTGAAGCAGCGGCTGTCGGCCGCCGGTTGCGACTCACCGGGTTCGGCGGCCTTGCCGGGCAGGTTGCGCAGTTCTTCGAGGCGGCGCTGCTGCTCTTCGAGCAGACGGTCCTGGCGGTCGCGGATCAGGTCCTGGTCGCCGGGTGAAACGGCCCAGGCCACAGGGCTGCATAGCAGGCCGACAAGCGCACAGAGGGCCGTTTTGCGCCCTGAAACTAGACGTCCCGCCATGACCAATCCCTGGTGAACAGTGCAAAGTGGCGGGCATACTATTTTGACATCATATTGACGTCAATTTGCCATCACCGAGATTTTTGTAACACGGCTCTGCGTATTGAATGAAAGCATTGAGATAGAGCTGTTGCGCTACAGAGAAAAATTTTCGCCCTGTCGCCGTGAACGACGTGGAGCTGCCGTGCAGCTCCACGACCTGGGTCTTACGGCATCACCGGTGGCACATACTGCAAGGTCGTGCCCAGCGCCCACAGCAACACCAGCACCAGCGGCACATGCACCAGCAACTGCACGAACGAGAAGCCGATCAGGTCGCGCGCCTTGAGCCCCAGTACCCCCAGCAGCGGCAGCATGTAGAACGGGTTGATCAGGTTTGGCAGCGCCTCGGCGGCATTGTAGATCTGCACCGCCCAGCCCAGGTGATACTGCAGGTCGTTGGCCACCAGCATCACGTAGGGCGCCTCGATGATCCACTTGCCGCCGCCGGACGGGATGAAGAAACCGAGCACCGCCGAGTACACGCCCATCAGCAGCGCGTAGGTGTCATGGGTGGCGATCTGGGTGAAGAACACCGAGATATGGTGGGCCAGGGTCTGGGCGTCCGCGCCCTTGACCTGGGTGAGGATGGCGGCGATCGAGCCGTACAGCGGGAACTGGATCAGCACCCCGGTGGTGGTCGGCACGGCACGGGTCACCGCGTCGAGGAAGCTGCGCGGGCGCCAGTGCAGCAAGGCACCGAGCATGATGAACAGCAGGTTGTAGGTGTTCAGGCCAGAGATCGCGGTGATCGCAGGCTTGGTGGCGAACTCCTGGTACAGCCAGCCGGCGGCCAGGGCGACCAGCAGCAGGATCAGGATCGGGCTGTATTCCAGCCACTCGCCCGGGCGGGTGCGCTGTGGCGACGGCGGCGCACTGAAGCTCGGGTCGACGCCGCAGTCCTGGGCGCTGCGGGCGCTGTTCGGCCCGGGCGCGGTGGCATAGGCCACGACCAGCGAGACGACCACCAGCGCGGCGAGCATCACCCCGGACTGCCAGAGGAAGATGGTTTCGGTGAACGGAATTACCCCGGTGATCGACAGGATCGACGGCGGCAGGCTGGCCGGGTTGGCCTGCAGCTGAGCGGCCGACGACGACAGGCCCAGCGCCCACACCGCGCCCAGGCCCAGGTAGGCGGCGGCGCCGGCGGCGCGGTAGTCCATCTTCAGATCGGTGCGGCGGGCCAGGGCGCGCACCAGCAGGCCGCCGAACACCAGCGACAGGCCCCAGTTGAGCAAGGACGCGAGCATCGAGATCAGCGCCACCCAGCACACCGCCGAGCGGCCGTTTCTCGGCAGCCGCGCCAGGCGGTCGATCAGCCGGGCGGCGGGCGGCGAACTGGCCACCACATAGCCGCCGATGACCACGAAGGCCATCTGCATGGTGAACGGGATCAGGCTCCAGAAGCCGTCACCGAAGGCCTTGGCGGTGTCGGTGGGCTTGCCGCCCATGGCCAGGGCGCCGAGGGACACCAGCATCACCGCCAGGGCGGCGAACACCCAGGAGTCGGGGAACCAGCGTTCGGCCCAGTTGGAGCAGCGCAGGGCAAAGCGGGCGGAGCGGCTGTCTTGGATATCAGCGGCCACGATGTTTTCCTTTTTTGGTTTTATTGGTGGAGTTTTCAACAGGTATTGCAAAGCCCTGTGGGGACGCAAACGTGGGAGCGGGCTTGCCCCGCGATAGCGTCCGACCAGGCGGTCGTGGCACCTGGAATGACGTCATCGCGGGGCAAGCCCGCTCCCACGGGTTCGCCCCACAGGGCGGATGATGCTTGATTAGAACGTCATTTCCTTCACATCGTCCGCCACGATCAGCTTGCCGGCGGTCTTCTCGATGATTTCCTCGACGCTCACGCCCGGGGCGGTCTCGCGCAGGATGAAGGCACCGTTTTCGATCTCAAGGTAGGCCAGGTCGGTGAGCACCTTGCGGATGCAGCCGGCGCCGGTCAGCGGCAGGCTGCACTTGGGCAGCAGCTTGGACTCGCCGTCCTTGGAGGCGTGGGTCATGGTGACGATGATGTTGTCGGCACCGGCCACCAGGTCCATGGCGCCGCCCATGCCCTTGACCAGCTTGCCGGGGATCATCCACGAGGCGATGTTGCCTTGCACATCCACCTCGAAGGCGCCGAGCACGGTAAGGTCGACATGACCGCCACGGATCATGGCGAAGGATTGCGCCGAATCGAAGATCGACGCGCCACGGCGGGCGGTGACGGTCTGCTTGCCGGCGTTGATCATGTCGGCGTCGATGGTGGCTTCGGTGGGGAACTCGCCCATGCCCAGCAGGCCGTTCTCCGACTGCAGCATCACTTCCATGCCCTCGGGCACGTAGTTGGCCACCAGGGTGGGGATGCCGATGCCGAGGTTGACGTAGTAGCCGTCCTTCAGTTCACGGGCGACGCGTTGCGCCATTTGTTCGCGAGTCAATGCCATGGTCAGGATCTCTTTGTTGTTCTTGAGGACGGCGCTCAGGCCTTGACGGTGCGCTTTTCGATGCGCTTCTCGAAGGTGCCGACGATGACCCGGTCGACATAGATGCCCGGGGTGTGGATCTCGCTGGGCAGCAGCACGCCGGGCTCGACGATCTCCTCGACCTCGACCACGGTGATCTTGCCGGCGGTGGCGGCCAGCGGGTTGAAGTTCTGCGCGGTGTTGCGGTACACCACGTTGCCGTAGTGGTCGGCCTTCCAGCCCTTGACGATGGCGAAGTCGCCGGTGATGGATGCTTCGAGGATGTACTTGCGGCCGTTGAACTCGCGCACTTCCTTGCCTTCGGCGACCGGGGTGCCGTAGCCGGTGGCGGTGAAGAAGGCCGGGATGCCGGCGCCGCCGGCACGCATCTTCTCGGCCAGGGTGCCTTGCGGGGTGAGTTCCACTTCCAGTTCGCCGCTGAGCAGCTGGCGTTCGAACTCGGCGTTCTCGCCGACATAGGAGGCGACCATCTTGCGGATCTGCCGGTCCTCGAGCAGCACGCCCAGGCCAAAGCCGTCGACGCCGCAGTTGTTGGACACCACGGTCAGGCCCTTGACGCCGCGGCGCTTGATCTCGGCGATGAGGTTCTCGGGGATGCCGCACAGGCCAAAGCCGCCGGCCAGCACGGTCATGTCGTCGGTCAGGCCCGCCAGGGCCTCTTCATAAGTTGCTACACGCTTGTCCAGTCCGGCCATGCTCAGTCGCCTTTTGTAGTTGTTGGAACCGTACGGTCATCTTCACTGTAGTCGACTGATTTGTTAATTTTGTTTTCGTCATCGATTGATAACTTTTACAAAACAAAGGGCCCGCCCCATGAACGTCAAGCAGCTGCGCGCCTTCGTCACCGTGGCCAAGTACCAGAGCTTCGCCCAGGCCGGCGAGCACCTGCATGTCTCGCAACCGGCCCTGAGCCTGACCATCAAGGCGCTGGAGGACAACCTCGGCGGCGCCCTGCTCACCCGCACCACCCGCAGCGTCAGCCTGACCCCCGAGGGCGAGGTGCTGCTGCCGCTTGCCCGACGCCTGCTGGCCGACTGGGACGACACCGAGGAGATGCTGCGCCAGCGTTTTACCCTGCAGCTGGGGCGGGTCTCGGTGGCGGCCATGCCGGCCTTCGCCGGCAACCTGCTGCCACAGTCGCTCAAGGTGTTCCGCCAGCGCTACCCCAAGGTCAACGTCACCGTGCACGATGTGATCAACGAGCAGGTGCTGGAACTGGTGCGCCACCGTCGCGTCGAACTGGGCATCGGCTTCGAGCCCGAGAGCAGCGAGGCGCTGCGCTTCCACCCGCTGTACCTGGACCGTTTCGTCGCGGTGGTGCCCGCCGACTCGCCCCTCGCCCGCCAGCCCCAGGTGCGCTGGCCGCAGCTGCTGGCCGAGGATTTCATCGCCCTGCAACGGCCTTCCGCGGTGCGCCTGCTGCTGGAGCAGCACCTGGCCGCCAACCATGGCAAGCTGGCGGTGGCCTTCGAGAGCCACCAGCTGTCGACCATCGGCCGCATGGTCGCCAGCGGCCTGGGGGTCAGCGCGGTGCCGGCGCTGTGCATCGGGCAGATGCAGGAGCTCGGCGCCCGCTGCGTGCCGTTGGTCGAACCGACCGTGGAGCGGCGCATCGGCGTGATCGCCCTGAGCGATCACAAACTGTCCAAGGCTGCCGAGGCGCTGCTCGATGTGCTGCTGACCCATACCCATCCACAGGAGGTGACATGCGTTACGTGAATCTGGCGGGTTCCCGCGTTCCGGCCATCGGCCAGGGCACCTGGTACATGGGCGAGGATCCTGGACGCAGGGCCGCCGAGGTGGCGGCCCTGCAACAGGGTATCGAACTGGGCCTGGGCCTGATCGACACCGCCGAGATGTACGCCGAGGGCGGCGCCGAGCAGGTGGTTGGCCAGGCCATCGCCGGGCGTCGCGACCAGGTGTTCCTGGTCAGCAAGGTTTATCCGCACAATGCCAGCCGACGCGGTGTACCGGCCGCCTGCGAGCGCAGCCTCGAACGCCTGGGCACCGACTGCATCGACCTGTACCTGCTGCACTGGCGCGGCCAGTATCCGCTGGAGGAGACCGTCGAGGCCTTCGAGCGCCTCATCGAACAGGGCAAGATTCGCCGCTGGGGCGTGTCCAACTTCGACCTCGACGACCTGCGCGAACTCGACAACCCCGCCTGCGCCACCAACCAGGTGCTGTACAACCCGGCCGAGCGCGGTATCGAGTTCGACCTGCTGCCCTGGAGCCGGCAGCAGGGCCTGCCGACCATGGCCTACTGCCCGCTGGCCCAGGCCGGACGCCTGTTGCGACATCCCGTGCTGGGCGATATCGCCGAGCGCCATGGCGCCACGCCGGCCCAGGTGAGCCTGGCCTGGGTCACGCGCCGGGAGGGCGTAATCGCCATTCCCAAGGCCACCGACCCGGAACATGTGCGCCTGAACGCGGCGGCGGCAGGGCTGATGTTGAGCGAAGCAGACCTGCGGGCCATCGACCAGGCCTTCCCCGCGCCGACCCGCAAGCAGCGCCTGGCCATGGTCTGAACCCCTACAGGGGCCGGCATGATCGATAACAAAGCAAGATCGTTCAAGCCGCCCCCGCGCCGCTCTGTCATGCTGGCCTGCCCTGTCGATTCGTTGTCGCTCCCATGTCCAGTCCACCGCTCGCCCGCCACGCCTTCCTCCACGGTGCCATCGCCATCCTGCCGCTGTCCCTGGCCGTCGCGCCCTGGGGCCTGCTGGCCGGCTCCATGGCCATCGAGGCCAACCTCAGCGCCTGGCAAGGCCAGGGCCTGTCGGCCATCGTCTTCGCCGGCGCCGCGCAACTGGTGGCCATCGGCATGCTCAAGGGTGGCGCCAACCTGCTGTCGATCCTGCTCACCACCCTGCTGCTGACCTCGCAGCACCTGCTCTACGGGCTGTCCATGCGCCCGGTGATGTCCGGCTTGCCGACCCGCTGGCGCCTGGGCCTGGGCTTTCTGCTCACCGACGAATTCTTCGCCTTGACCAGCCACCACGACCAGCAGCAGTTCAACCGCTGGTACGCCCTGGGGGTCGGCCTGACCTTCTATGTGGCGTGGAACCTGTTCACCCTGGCCGGCATCGTCCTCGGCCAGAACATCCCGCACCTGGACCAACTGGGCCTGGACTTCTCCATCGTCGCCACCTTCGTCGCGCTGATCGCGCCGCTGGTGCGCAACCTGCCGACCGTGGTGTGCGTGGCGGTGTCGCTGTTCTGCTCGGTGCTGTTCAGCTACTGGCACTGGGAAACCGCCCTGGTGGTGGCAGGCCTGCTGGGCATGGCCGCTGGCTTTACCTGCCAGAAATTTTCCGGAGGTCGTTCATGATCTGGCTGCTGATCGTCGCCATGGGCGCGTTGGTGTTCCTCAACCGCTACGCCTTCCTCGAACCGCGCCTGCCGCTGCGCCTGAGCTCCAATGCGCGGCAGTTCCTCGGCTTCGCCGTGCCCGGCATGCTCACCGCGATCTGCGGGCCGATCATCTTCCTGCCCGGCCACCAGCTCGAGCTGAGCCCGCTGAACCCTTACCTGCTCGGTTCGCTGGTGGCGATCGCCCTGGTGCTGTTGACCCGCAGCGTGTTGCTGAGCATGCTGGCGAGCATGCTGATCTTCTTCCTCCTGCGCAGCTGGCTGGCATGACCACGCCCCTGCGCGAACAGGCCCACCTGTGGCAGGCGCCCGCCCTCGGCGACGTCGAGATGCTGCACGCCCGCTACATCCAGCAGCGCTTCGCCCCGCATGTGCACGAAGGCTACGTGTTCACCGTGATCGAATCCGGCGCCCAGCGTTTCTGGCACCGCGGCAGCGAGCACCTGGCGCCGGTGGGCAGCATGGTGCTGATCAATCCCGACGAGCTGCACACCGGTGCCACCGCCCACGAGGCCGGCTGGCGCTACCGTGGCTTCTACCCCGAGCACGAGCGGGTCACCGGCGTGCTCGACGAACTGGAGCTGGGCCGCCACGGCCTGCCCCGGTTCAAGGACAGCGTGATCCAGGACCCGGCCCTGGCCGCCGCGTTCAGCCATCTGCACCAGTTGTCCGAGTCCTGCGCCAGCGCCCTGGAGCAACAGACCGCCTGGCGCCAGGCGGTGCTGGCGCTGGTGCAGCGCCACGGCCACTGCGCCGAGCCCGCCGCCCCCGGCAACGAGCCGCTGGCCGTGGCCCGTGCCCGCGAGCTGCTGGAGAGCCGGCTGGCCGAGCCGCCCTCGCTGGAAACCCTGGCGGCGGCGGTGAACCTGTCGCCGTTCCACTTCGCCCGGGTGTTCCGCCAGGCCACCGGCCTGCCGCCCCACGCCTGGCTCAAGCAGCGCCGCCTGGCCCGCGCCCGCGAGCTGTTGCGCAGCGGCCTGCCGGCACTGGAGGTCGCCGTCACCCTGGGCTTCGCCGACCAGAGCCACCTCAGCCGCCAGTTCAAGCAGGCCTATGGGGTTACGCCGGGGGCCTATCGCCAGGCCTGTCTGGGCCTGTAGCTGCGCCCCGGTTCCAGGCGCCTGGCGTGATGCCGGTCATGCCGCGAAAGAACGCGATGAAGGCACTGTCGCTGGCGAAGCCCAGGTCGTCGGCGATGGCGCCCAGCGGCCGCTGCAACGCCAGCTGTTCCATTGCCCGCAACAACCGCCACTGCTGGCGCCATTGCTGATAGGACATGCCGGTATCCCGGCGCAGCAGGCGGCTGATGGTCTTCTCGCTGGCGCCAACCTGCCGCGCCAGTTCACCCAGCGCCGGCGGCAGGCGCTCGAGCCGCTCGACCAGCCCGGCCAGGCGGCGATCGCCGGGCAGTGGCAAGAACATAGGCTGGCGCGGTGCCAGCCGTAGCTCGCCCAGGCACAGCGCCAGCAGGTGCGCCTGGTCACCTCGGTCCCAGGCCGTGTCGAACGGTGCCTGGGCAATGCGTTCGAGCAGTTCGCGCAGCAACGGGTTGACGCTGATGATCGTCACGTCGTCGGGCAGCTCCACGTTGAGCACGGCGCTGAAATACAGCGAGCGGTAGTCTACCGTTTCGCGCATGCGCGCCCGATGCTCCAGCCCCGCCGGAATCCACGCAGCCTGGGTCGGTGGCAGCAGGCACAGGCGTCCGGGCGTCTGGATGCGCACACAGCCCTGGCGGGTGAACAGCACCTGGCCGCGGCCATGGCGGTGGCGCCCCGAGTCGTGGTCGCCCAGGGCCGAGCAGATGCCCAGTACCGGCGCGTCGAAAGCATCGGGGTCGAAGTGGGCGTCGGGGGCTAACCAGGCCATGGCTGTAATTGTCCGATTTCAACGATAGAGCAACGGAATCGCGATAATAGCTCACGGCACAACGTCCCTACCATGAGCGCCCGTTTGTGCTGCAAGGCGTTCACTCCCATGCTTTCCCGCTCTTGGCTGGCCCTGGCCACCGCCCTGCTGATGTTTCCGCAAGTCGCCGAAACCCTCTACAGCCCTGCCCTGGTCTCCTTGGCCGAAGCATTCGCCGTCAGCGCTGCCCAGGCTTCGCTGACCCTTTCGCTGTACTTCGTCGCGTTTGCCGTCGGCGTGCTGGCCTGGGGGCGTGCCTGCGACCTGTGGGGGCGGCGCCCGGCCATGCTTGCCGGCCTGTTGCTCTATACCACCGCAGCACTGGCGGCGCTGCTGGCGGTCGACTTCAGCCAACTGCTGCTGGCGCGGATCGTGGCGGCCTTCGCCGCGGCGGTGGGCTCCGTGGTCACCCAGACCATCCTGCGCGATCGCCACGCCGGTCCTGAACTGGCCCGGGTGTTCTCGCTGATCGGCGTATGCCTGGCGCTCAGCCCGGCGCTCGGGCTGATCAGCGGCGCCTGGCTGGACCGGCTGTTCGGCTATCACGGTGTACTCGCCGGCCAGCTGCTGATGGCCGCGCCGCTGCTCGCCTGGACCTGGCGCGGCCTGCCCGAGACGCGCCCCGCCGCGCAGGCGACGCCCGCGCTCGGCCGAGTGCTGCGGCGCCTGCTGCGTGACCGTCGCGTGCTGCTGGCCAGCGCCCTGGTGGCGGTGTTCAACATCAGCGTGTTCAGCTGGTACAGCCTGGCGCCGTTTGTTTTCGAGCGCCTCGGCGCCAGCCCGTGGATGGGCTACTCCGGCGCGGCGCTGGCGCTCGGCTCGCTGCTGGGCGCGCGCCTCAATGCACGACTGTTGCAGCGCGGGGTGGCCACGGCGCGCCTGCTGCGCCTGGCGTGCCTGCTCGACCTGCTGGCGGCGCTGGCACTGCTGGGGCTGGGCGACAGCCTGTGGACGGTGCTGGCCATGGCCCTGGTGATGTTCGCCTTCGCCATGGCGATTCCGCTGGTGCTGGGCTCGGCGCTGGTCGACTACGCCGACTGCCGTGGCACGGCGGGCGCGTTGTTCGGCTTGTTCTACTACCTGCAGATTGGCGCGGGACTGCTGCTGGCGGGTGCTTGCCAGGCTATGGGGGCGACGCTGTTTGTCTGTGCGCTGGCGGGCTGGGCACTGGCCATCGGCTACGAGCAGCCTGGCCGGGCGCTGCTACACTCAAGGGGCTGAATGGAGGATCGCGTCATGTCCGAACGAGAAATCACCACGCTCCTGTCGCTGATGAGCCAGCGCCAGGCCTGCCTGAGCAGCGCCTGCAAGGAGATCGCCGACTGGATCGACCGCCAGGGCGATGTGCCCGCCGCCGGCAAGATCCGCGCCAGCCTGAAGGCGCTGGAGGCCGAGGATGCGCAGGTGCGCAAGACCCTGACCTCGCTGAACATCGAGCGGCCGCTGCCACGTTTTCGTAGCTGACCGCCGAAAAGCATCGCGGGTCAAGCCCGCTCCCACCGATGGCGTGGAGCGGGCTTGACCCGCGATGGTGGCTGTATCAGTGGTTCATGTGCATATGGTCATGCCCGCCGCCGCTCTCGGCGTTGAGCGCGCGCACCGGTGCCTGCACCTGCAGGGTTTCCTTGACGCCCTTGGCATCCTCGATGGTCAGGGTCAGCGGCACCTGCTCGCCTTCCTTCACTTGCTGGTTCAGGCCCATCAGCATCACGTGGTAGCCGTTCGGGTCCAGCTTCACCGCCTTGCCCGCCGGCAACTCGACCGACTTCACCTCACGCATGCCCATCACATCGCCGTTCATGGTCATCTCGTGCACCTGCACGGTCTTGGCCACGGGCGAGGCGACGCTCACAAGCTTGCTGTCGCTGCTGGCGGTCAGGGTCATGAAGGCACCGGTCGACTGCTGGTGCGGCACGCTGGCGCGGACCCAGGCGTCGCTCACGGTGGTCTGGGCGAATGCCGGCAGGGTCATGCCCAGCAGGGCCAGGGCGGCCAGGCCGCGTTTGATCGGTTGCATCGACATTCAGCAGATCTCCATCAGGGTGACCAGGTCTTCGGCGCATTCCTTGGCGTTCAGGGAATGACCCAGGCTCAGGCGCAGGGTGCCACGTGTATCGTAGACGTAGCTGGTGGACGAGTGAGAGATGGTATAGGTGTCGCCGGCCGGGACCTTTTCGTAGAACACCTTGAACTCCCGGGCCACCGCGTCGATTTCCTCGGGGGTGCCGGTCAGGGCGACGATCGACGGGTCGAAGGCCTTGGTGTAGGCATCGAGCACCTCGGGGGTGTCGCGCTCCGGGTCCAGGGTGATGAACACCGGCTGGAACAGCTCGCGGTCACGGCCCCTGAGGATCTTCCTGATCTGGACGATCCGCGCCAGCGCGGTCGGGCAGACCGCCGGGCACTGGGTGAAGCCGAAGAAGATCATCGGCATCGAGCCGTAGAAGCTCGACAGGGTGCGCTCGTTGCCTTGAGTGTCCTTGAGCTTGAATTTGCGCCCAAGGATCTCGTTGCTCATGTTCTTGCCGTACTTGAAATCCAGGCCCCGGGCCGGGTTGCAACCCGCCAGCAGGCCAAGCCCCAGTACGCCCATCCCGGCGACTACCGCGCGCCGGGTCAACAGATCATTCATGGAACCATCCTTTACAGGGAAGGTGCCGACCCCTGGGATGGGCCGGCCAGAAAACCGGGGCATTCTGTCACGCTCCCCCCCACACCATCCACCCGACATCCGGCCAATCGGGCTGCAGCCCTTTGTTTACGGGGCGCGACCGGTTGTCGCAGGGGTTGAATCCGTAACACTTTATTGCTAGGGATCAATGCACAACGCCTGAAAAGCAGCGCGGGCGGTGCGGCGTTCCGACAAGCCCGCTCCCACGCCGTGATCCAAGTGGGACCCAGGCGTGGGAGCGGGCTTGCCCCGCGATTGGAAAGCCGCCTTAGTAGTAGGCGTTTTCCTTCTGGCTGTGGTCGGTCACGTCACGCACGCCCTTGAGTTCCGGAATGCGCTCGAGCAGGGTGCGCTCGATGCCTTCCTTCAGCGTCACGTCGGCCTGGCCGCAGCCCTGGCAGCCGCCACCGAACTGCAGCACGGCGATGCCGTCGTCGACCACGTCCACCAGGCTCACGGCGCCGCCGTGGCTGGCCAGACCCGGGTTGATCTCGGTCTGCAGGTAGTAGTTGATGCGCTCGTTGATCGGGCTGTCTTCATTGACCATCGGCACCTTGGCGTTCGGCGCCTTGATGGTCAGCTGGCCGCCCATGCGGTCGGTGGCGTAGTCGACCAGCGCGTCCTCGAGGAACGGCACGCTGACCGCGTCGAGGTAGGCGGTGAAGCTCTTCAGGCCCACCGGCTGGTCGTCGGGCTTCTCCTCGCCCGGCTTGCAGTAGGCGATGCAGGTCTCGGCGTAGGTGGTACCCGGCTGGGTGATGAAAATACGGATGCCGATGCCAGGCGTGTTCTGCTTGGAAAGCAGATCGGCCAGGTAATCATGGGCGGCGTCGGTAATGGTTATAGCGCTCATGGAAGTTCCTCACAGACTTGCCGGCAGTGTACGCCAACCCGGCCCTCGAACAAAGTCCTAGCATTTGACTCGGGATAGCGCCAGGGCGGGCTCCCGGGCGCCACGCCCCGTGAGTCCGGCCTTGAGCCGCCCGTACAGGCCACGCTCCAGCCAGTGGTAGCTGAGCCACGACATTAGTCCGATTGACGGCACGCACAAGGCGAATACCAGATACGGGTTCAAGCGCAGGCGTTCACTGGCGAACAGGCCGCCGTACAGCACCAGGACATGCACCAGGTAGACCGAATAGGAGCAATCGCCCAGCACCTTGAGCACCCGATTGCCCTTGAAGAAGGGCTCCAGGGCGATGAACGCCAGCACCACCAGGGCGCTGGGCAGGCCCCAGTGCAGCAGACGTTGCGAGGCGTCCAGGTGGTACAGTGCATACCCCGCCACACCCAGCAGCCCCAGCGGCAGCCAAAGGCCTTGGCGAATCAGCCCACGGCGGTACAGCACGCCCAGTCCGATGCCCAGCAGAAACTCGTAGACGATGTCATTGCTGTAGAAGCGGCTGAGCACGCCGAGGCGGCCCAGCACCTCGCTGACCAGCAGCAGCGCCGCCGTCACCAGCAGCAGGTGATGGCGCTGGCGCACCAGGAACGCCAGGCCGAACAACAGGTAGAAGAACATCTCGAAGTTCAGCGTCCAGCCGACGTTGAGGGTCGGGTACAGGCCGTAGCCGCCCGGGTTTTCCGCCGGGATGAACAACAGCGACAGCAGCAGGTGCTGCCATTCGAACACCTGGTGCGGCATCCAGCGGCTGGCGACCAGCATCAGCGCGGCCATCAGCAGGGTGTAGAACCAGTAGGCGGGCACGATGCGCAGAGCGCGGTTGAGCAGGAACTGTGCGGGCGCGATGTCCTTGTCGCGGGTCGAGAGGTAGATCACCAGGCCGCTGATGACGAAGAAGATGTCCACCCCTACCGCGCCGCGATCGGCGAGCAGTTGGCCGATAGGGCCGGTGGCGTTGAAGTCGAAGAAGATCTGCATGAAGTGGTGGCAGACCACCACCCAGGCGGCGAATGCCCGAAGTGCCTGAAGCGAATACAGCATGAAAAACCCTGTGTTGACCGGTGCGTTGAGGCCCTTACGAGCGCGTTGCGCTCGTTCGCGGGTAAACCCGCTCCCACAGGTACTGTGCTCAACCCAAGGCCTGCACTATCCCTGTGGGAGCGGGTTTACCCGCGAAGGGCTGCAAGGCAGCCCCAAGGACCTGTTCACCGATTCCGACCGCAGCAGGCCGGGAAAGTCCCGGCCAACCGATCAGAGGTTCTCGTAGCGGTTCATGTCCAGCACCCCCGCCTCCACCGGTTCGGTCTGCTTGATGTAGCTGTTCAGGTCATGGAAGTAGCGCCAGAACTCGGGATGGCTGCGACGCACGCCCCAGCGCATGACGATGCGTTCGAACTTCGCCGTGTCGTCCCGCGCCGCTTCCATGTCCTCGACGAACTCCGGCACATCGGCCGCCGGGATATTGAAGATGAAGTTGGGGTAGCTGCTGAGCACGCCCGGGACCAGGGTCAGGGTGTCCAGCCCCGGCTGATAGCGGTAGGCCTCGCCGAGCAGGAACGCCACGTTGCTGTGGGCGCGGTTGCGCAGCAGGCTGTAGACCTGGCGCTGGCCGCCCTGCCCCTCGATGCGCAGCATGGTCGCCTCGGGCAACTGGCCGATCACCTTCAGGCCCGCGGCCGGGCGCGACACCAGGCGGCTCAGCGACTGCTCGACGTCGCGGAACTCCTGAGACAGGCCGGGTCGCGAGCAATAGGCGCCCTGGCAGCGGTTGATCGGGTCGGGCGCCACGTTCAGGCTGCCGGTGCGCTGCAGCAGCTGCAGGCCGAAGTCACGCTTGGGGTCGTGCTTGTCCAGCTTCAGCGCGCTCGGCGTGCTGGTGTCGATGTCCTCGTAGTCCATCCACATCTTCACCTTGCCACTGTTCTGGTACCAGTTGCCGAGGATCTCGCTACGCTTGCCGGCCGGCATCAGGCGCAGGAAGTTGACCTCGGCGCCATTGCGGATCAGGTCGAAGTACAGGCGTGTCTGCAACTGGTGAGAAACGTTGCCGAACACATCGAAGTTCACCGCCAGCTGGTAGTAGGTGCGCTCGAACAGCGGGTAGTCGAACAGCCACATCGTCAGCGGCACATCACCGATCAGGCCCTTGGTCACCGAGGCGCTGTCGAAGTGACGGAAGATGCTCAGCAGCGCGTTGTCGTTGCCGGCCCACAGGGTCGACCAGCTCGGCGCCGGTTGCTCGGCATAGGCCTCGCGGCGCAGCGCCTCGTACTCGTTGCGCTTGTCACGGTAGGCGTGCCACAGGCTCAGCACGCTGCCGACGTCGTCGATCTGCCCGGGCATGGCCAGCAGCGGCGTGGCCTCGCCCCGGTACTGGGCGTCGGTGATGTACAGGTCGTGGGCCGGCTCCTGGAACAGCGCCCAGAAGTTGTCACGGATCACGTCGGTGGCAATCTGTCCGCGGCATACCGGGCCGCGAATGAAGGTGCGGACGAAGTACTCGGCGTTGTCCAGCATGAACTGGTAGCGGGCCACCGCCGGGATCGCCTCGAAGGTCTCGAACGGGTTGGCGCGGTGGCGCGGACCGTAGCCGGGCAGCGACGAGGCATGCCAGTCGCCGCTGTAGAACAGCTGCTTGACCCGCTTGAGCTTCTGCGGCCCCATCGGGTAGGTGATGTGGGTCTTGTGGACGATCACGCCCTGCACCGGCATCAGCCGGTAGTAGAAATCGGTGCCCGGCGGGTCGTTGGGACGGCGGGTGGCGATCAGGTCCACCGGCTGGCCACTTGGCGTGCGCGAACGCACCCACTGGAAGAAGTGACCCGGCTCGCCGCCGACGAAGTGGATGTGCGCCAGGAACAAGTGCTCGTACAGCCAACGGCCGACCAGCGCCTCGGTCGAACCCGGGCGATTGAGCAGCTCTTCCCAGTCGGCGATCTGCTTGGCCTCTGCCGCGCTGGGCTGGATCGGTGTCTTCTCGACCGGAGCGCCTGCGGCCAACCAACGCTGCAGGGTCTGGTACTCCTGGTCGGTCAGGCCGGTGACCGCCAGCGGCATGCCCTCTTTGGGGTGGGCGCCGGCGTAGGCGTCGAACTCGTGGGGCAAAGGGCACATGTTGTTGCGGTTGAGCCCCAGGACGATCTCTTCGGGCAGCTTGGCATTGGGCGTGAGCGGGGTCTTGTGGCCCAGCTCGAGCATGCGCGCCATCAGCGCCGCCTGGCTGCCCTGCTTGTCCAGCACCGAGTAGAAGCCCTGCTTGCGCCAGCCGGCTTCGTCGCGGGCATCGTAGAACAGCCGCGTGGTGGGCACCGCCTGGCTGCGCTCGCCCTGGTAGACCGGCACCTTGGAAGCACCGCGCTCGGCGCCCTCGGCGCTGCCCAGGTTGAGCTGGCAGGCGGCGTCGTTGCAGGCGTGGCAGGCCACGCACTTCTCGGTGAAGATCGGTTGGATATCCCGGGTGTATGAAATCGTCGGGCTCGCTTGGGGGGCCTGCCCGAACGCCGCGCCACTGATGAGCAAGGCGAAGGCGCTGGCAAATATGCGATGCAGCATGTGCCGAATGTCCTGGTTACTTGAAGCCATCACGATGTGCCTGGCGGGTCCTGAGGTGTTGGGGGCGCCGCATCAACATGAAGGAAATTCATGAAAATCGGCGGTACGCCTAAAATCCGTGCAGCTTTGTTATTATTCGGCACCTTCTGATATTCGCCCGACCAGGTAGTTCCTATGTCCGACCGCAGCGCTCGTTACCAAGCACTCCAGAAAGCACTCAAAGAGCGCATCCTGATCCTCGACGGCGGCATGGGTACTATGATCCAGAGTTACCGCCTCGAGGAACACGACTATCGTGGCACGCGCTTCGCCGATTGGCCAAGCGATGTCAAAGGCAACAACGATCTGCTGCTGCTCAGCCGCCCGGATGTCATCGCCGCGATCGAGAAAGCCTACCTGGACGCCGGCGCCGATATCCTCGAGACCAACACCTTCAACGCCACGCAGATTTCCCAGGCCGACTATGGCATGGAAGCGCTGGTCTACGAGCTCAACGTCGAGGGCGCGCGCGTCGCCCGCCAGGTGGCCGACGCCAAGACCCTCGAGACCCCGGACAAGCCACGCTTCGTCGCCGGCGTGCTCGGCCCGACCAGCCGCACCTGCTCGATCTCCCCCGACGTCAACGACCCAGGCTATCGCAACGTCACCTTCGACGAACTGGTGGAGAACTACATCGAGGCCACCCGTGGCCTGATCGAGGGCGGCGCCGACCTGATCCTGATCGAGACCATCTTCGACACCCTCAACGCCAAGGCGGCGATCTTCGCCGTGCAGCAGGTGTTCGAAGAGGACGACGTCGAACTGCCGATCATGATCTCCGGTACCATTACCGACGCCTCCGGCCGCACCCTGTCGGGCCAGACCACCGAAGCCTTCTGGAACTCGGTGCGCCACGCCAAGCCGATCTCCGTCGGCCTGAACTGCGCCCTCGGCGCCAAGGACCTGCGCCCGTACCTGGAAGAACTGGCGACCAAGGCCGACACCCATGTGTCCGCCCACCCCAACGCCGGCCTGCCCAACGCCTTCGGCGAGTACGACGAGACCCCGGCGGAAATGGCCGCGGTGGTCGAGGAGTTCGCCGCCAGCGGCTTCCTCAACATCATCGGCGGCTGCTGCGGCACCACCCCGCCGCACATCCAGGCCATCGCCGAGGCGGTCGCCAAGTACAAGCCGCGTGCGATTCCGGACATCCCCAAGGCCTGCCGCCTGTCGGGCCTGGAGCCGTTCACCATCGATCGCCAGTCGCTGTTCGTCAACGTCGGCGAGCGTACCAACATCACCGGTTCCGCCAAGTTCGCCCGGCTGATCCGCGAGGAGAACTACACCGAGGCCCTGGAAGTCGCCCTGCAGCAGGTCGAGGCCGGCGCCCAGGTGATCGACATCAACATGGACGAAGGGATGCTCGACTCCCAGGCCGCCATGGTCCGCTTCCTCAACCTGATCGCCGGCGAGCCGGACATCTCCCGGGTGCCGATCATGATCGACTCCTCCAAGTGGGAGGTGATCGAGGCGGGCCTCAAGTGCATCCAGGGCAAGGGCATCGTCAACTCGATCTCGATGAAGGAAGGCGTCGAGCAGTTCAAGCACCACGCCCGCCTGTGCAAGCGCTACGGCGCCGCCGTGGTGGTGATGGCCTTCGACGAGGTCGGCCAGGCCGACACCGCGGCGCGCAAGCGCGAGATCTGCCAGCGCAGCTACGACATCCTGGTCAACGAGGTGGGCTTCCCGCCGGAAGACATCATCTTCGACCCGAACATCTTCGCCGTCGCCACCGGGATCGAAGAGCACAACAACTACGCCGTCGACTTCATCGAAGCCTGCGCCTACATCCGTGACCACCTGCCCTACGCCCTGAGCTCGGGCGGCGTGTCCAACGTGTCGTTCTCGTTCCGCGGCAACAACCCGGTGCGCGAGGCGATCCACTCGGTATTCCTCTACCACGCGATCCAGAACGGCCTGACCATGGGTATCGTCAACGCCGGCCAGTTGGAGATCTACGATGAGATCCCGGCGGCCCTGCGCGAGAAGGTCGAGGACGTGGTGCTCAACCGCACCCCGCACGGCACCGACGCCCTGCTGGCGATTGCCGACGACTACAAGGGCGGCGGCGCCACCAAGGAAGTCGAGAACGAAGAATGGCGCTCGATGCCGGTGGACAAGCGCCTCGAGCATGCGCTGGTCAAGGGCATCACCGCCTACATCGTCGAAGACACCGAAGAGTGCCGCCAGCAGTCGGCGCGCCCGATCGAAGTCATCGAAGGCCCGCTGATGAGCGGCATGAACGTGGTCGGCGACCTGTTCGGCGCCGGCAAGATGTTCCTGCCGCAGGTGGTGAAATCCGCCCGCGTGATGAAACAGGCCGTGGCCCACCTGATCCCGTTCATCGAGGCCGAGAAAGGCGACAAGCCCGAGGCCAAGGGCAAGATCCTCATGGCCACGGTCAAGGGCGACGTGCACGACATCGGCAAGAACATCGTCGGCGTGGTGCTCGGTTGCAACGGCTATGACATCGTCGACATGGGTGTGATGGTCCCGGCCGAGAAGATCCTGCAGACCGCCCGCGAGCAGAAATGCGACATCATCGGCCTGTCCGGCCTGATCACCCCGTCGCTGGACGAAATGGTTCACGTCGCCCGCGAGATGCAGCGCCAGGACTTCCACCTGCCGCTGATGATCGGCGGCGCCACCACCTCCAAGGCGCACACGGCGGTGAAGATCGAGCCGAAGTACTCCAATGACGCCGTGGTTTATGTCACCGACGCCTCGCGCGCGGTGGGCGTGGCCACCCAGCTGCTGTCCAAGGAACTCAAGAGCGGCTTCGTCGAGAAGACCCGCCAGGAATACGTCGAGGTGCGCGAGCGCACCGCCAACCGCAGCGCCCGCACCGAGCGCCTGAGCTACGCCCAGGCCATCGCCGCCAAGCCGCAGTACGACTGGGCCGCCTACCAGGCCGCGGTGCCCGCCTTCACCGGCGTCAAGGTGCTGGAAGACATCGACCTGCGCACCCTGGCCGAGTACATCGACTGGACGCCGTTCTTCATCTCCTGGGACCTGGCCGGCAAGTTCCCGCGCATCCTCACCGACGATGTGGTCGGCGAGGCCGCCACGGCGCTGTACAAGGACGCCCGCGAGATGCTCGACAAGCTGATCGACGAAAAGCTGATCAGCGCCCGCGCGGTGTTCGGCTTCTGGCCGGCCAACCAGGTCGAACACGACGACATCGAGGTGTACGGCGACAACGGTGAAACCCTGGCCACCCTGCACCACTTGCGCCAGCAGACCATCAAGCCCGACGGCAAGCCGAACTGGTCGCTGGCCGACTTCGTCGCGCCGAAGGACAGCGGCGTGACCGACTATGTCGGTGGCTTCATCACCACCGCCGGCATCGGCGCCGAGGAAGTGGCCAAGGCCTACCAGGACAAGGGCGACGACTACAGCTCGATCATGGTCAAGGCCCTGGCCGACCGCCTTGCCGAAGCCTGCGCCGAGTGGCTGCACGAGCAAGTGCGCAAAGAGCACTGGGGCTATGCCAAGGACGAGCACCTGGACAACGAGGCGCTGATCAAGGAGCAGTACAGCGGCATTCGCCCGGCACCTGGCTACCCGGCCTGCCCGGACCACACCGAGAAGGAAACCCTGTTCCGCCTGCTCGACGGCACCGCCATCGGCGAGACCGGTCCGAGCGGCGTGTTCCTTACCGAGCACTTCGCCATGTTCCCGGCTGCGGCAGTCAGCGGCTGGTACTTCGCCCACCCGCAGGCGCAGTACTTCGCCGTGGGCAAGGTGGACAAGGACCAGATCGAGCAGTACAGCGCGCGCAAGGGCCAGGACATCAGCGTCAGCGAGCGCTGGCTGGCGCCGAACCTGGGCTACGAGGGCTGAATCCAGCCCTGCGTTGCCCCTCTGTGTAGGAGCGGCCTTGCGCCGCGAAAGGGCTGCGTAGCAGCACCAGGATCTCAATATTGATGCAAAGATCGCTGGGGCCGCTCTGCGGCCCTTTCGCGGCGCAAGGCCGCTCCTACAGGGAGATGTGAATCAGCCTTTCCTTCCAGACACATGCAAAAGGACCCCCGCATGTCTCGCAGAATCCTGGTGATCGGCGCCTACGGCAACTTCGGCCGGATCATCTGCCGCCACCTGCAGCAGATGCCCGCCGTGCAACTGGTGATCGCCGGCCGTAACGCCAACAGCCTCGCCCAACTGGCCACCCAACTGAGCGGCAGCGAAAGCTGGTGCGGCGACGCCATGGCTCCCGGTTTTGCCGACGCCCTGCGCGCGCTGCGCATCGACTGGGTGATCCACACCGGCGGCCCCTTCCAGGGCCAGCCCTACAGCGTGGCCGAGGCCTGCATCGAGGCGGGCGCCAACTATTGCGACCTCTCCGACTGCCGGGTGTTCGTCAACGGCATCGAGCGCCTGGACGCCCGCGCCCGAGAAGCAAATGTCGCGCTGCTCAGCGGCTGCAGCTCAGTGCCCAGCCTGTCGTCGGCGATCCTCGACGAGCAGCGCCATCACTTCAGCCGCATCGAGCGCATCGAGCACGGTATTTCCTCCTCGGCGAAGATGCCCGGCCTGTCCACCATCGAAGGCGTGCTGGTCTACGCTGGCCGGCCGATCCGCCAGTGGCGCGACGGGCGCCCGCACGCCGTGGACGGCTGGCTCGGCCTGCAGCTGCGCCACCTGCCCGGCCTGGGCTGGCGCCTGCTGAACAACGTCGACGTGCCGGACATGGACATCTTCGCCGAGCGCTACGGCGCCCGTGACCTTGCATTCAAGGCAGGCTCCGGGCTCATGGCCGGCGGCCTGGCCAATGCCGCGCTGGCGTTGCTGGTCAAGCACGGCCTGGTGCGCGACCCGCTGCCCTGGGCGCGGCGCCTGCATCGCCTGGGCGGCCATTTCGAGCGCTTTGGCGATGGCATGAGTGCGATGTACCTGGATGTCCGCGGCCTGGACCTGCAGGGCCAGCCGCTGCGCCTGCAGGCCCAGGTCAGCGCCAGTGACGACAAGGGCCCGGAGATCCCCAGCTGCGCGGCGGTGGCGCTGATGGCCAGGGTGATCGAGGGCTACACCCCGGCCCCGGGCGCCCGCCCCTGCGTCGGCGAGATCAGTGTCGAGCAGTACCTGGCGGCCATCGGCGAGCCGGACAAGGTGCGCTACAGCGTCAGCTTCCAGCACGGGCGAGGCTGAGATGAGCTACCTGCTGCTCAAGTACCTGCATGTGATCGCCGCGGTGTTCCTGTTCGGTTTCGGCATGGGCTCGTACCTGTACCTGATCGCCGCGAACCGCAGCCACGACCCACGGGTGATCGCCGCCGTGGCCAGGATGGTGGTGCGCTTCGATGCCTGGATCACCACGCCCGCCGGGGTGCTGCAACTGCTGACCGGCTATGCCATGGTCAGCATGACCGGCATGCCGTGGTCCACGGGCTGGCTGCAGGGCGCGCTGCTGATCTTCTTCATGGTGGGCGCCCTGTGGCTGCCGGTGCTGCTGTTGCAGACACGCATGCAGCGCCTCGCAACCCAGGCCGTCGAGCATGGCACCGCGCTGGGTGAGGACTATCAGCGGTTGTACCGCCCCTGGCTGTGGATGGGGGTCGCGGGGTTTGCCGGTATGTTCCTGATCGTGCTGGTGATGATCACCAAGCAGGCACCGTGGCAATGGCTCTGATCCAGTCAAGAAAAAAATTCTAAATACATAGCAAAAAATAATAGAATCTTTTTCGAATATCGCCCTGGCATGGGAAAAAGAAAAAACATTCATATCGGCAATTGCCTAGGATGATGTCCATGGATGCCGACAGGCGGCGTCCACGCACGGACCCGCCCGCGATCATGCCCAGCACCCCGCTCTACTTCGATTACGCCGCCACCACTCCGGTCGATGACCGAGTCATTGCCGCCATGCTCACCTGCCTGGGCCGCGAAACCAACTTCGGCAATCCCGCTTCCAGCGGCCACTTCCATGGCCAGGCCGCCCGCGAGGCCGTCGAACAGGCCCGCCGCCAGGTGGCCGAGCAGGTCGGCGCCCAGCCAGACGATCTGGTCTGGACCTCCGGCGCCACCGAATCCAACAACCTGGCACTCAAGGGCATCGCCCAGGGCTTCGCAGAACCGGGGCACCTGCTGACCAGCCAGCTCGAACACAAGGCCATTCTCGACACCGCCACCGAACTGGAGCGCCAGGGTTGGACGGTGACCCGCCTGACGCCGGACGCCCATGGCCTGATCCAAGCCGAGGCCGTGCAGGCCGCGCTGCGCCCGGACACGCGCCTGGTGTCGCTGATGGCGGTGAACAACGAACTGGGCACCGTGACCGACTTCGCCCGCATCGGCGAGCTGGTCCGCGACCATGGCGCCCTGTTGCATGTGGACGCGGCGCAGGCGGTGGGTAAAGTCCGCATCGACCTGGCGCACCAGGCCGTCGACCTGATGTCGTTCTCGGCACACAAGGTCTACGGCCCCAAGGGCATCGGCGCCCTCTACGTCGGTCCCCGCGCCCGCCCTGCCATGCGTGCGCAGATGCACGGCGGCGGCCATGAGCGCGGCCTGCGCTCCGGCACCCTGGCCACCCACCAGATCGTCGGCATGGGCAGCGCCTTCGCGCTGGCCGGCCAGCCCGGCGAGGCGGAGTTCCAGCGCCTGGAGCAGCTCGCCCGGCGCCTGTGCGACGGCCTGCTGGCCCTGCCCGGGGTCACCCTCAACGGCTGCCCGGTAACGCGCATTCCCCACACCCTCAACCTGTGCATCGACGCCAAGGGGTTCAACAGCCTAGCGCTTGCCGGCGAGCTGGCGCTGTCCACCACCTCGGCCTGCAATTCGGCGAGCAACGCCGCGTCCCACGTGCTGCTGGCCCTCGGCCTCGACGAGCGCCAGGCGCGCAACAGCGTGCGCCTGAGCCTCGGGCGCTACACCAGCGAGGCGGACGTGGACACGGCGCTGGCGGTGTTCGGCCGGGTGGTCGGGGCGGCGGCGGTGGCGCTCTGGTAGGTCACGCCGCTTTACCTGCAAATCAAAATGGCGCCGCTGACGCGCCACATCGCCGGCAAGCCGGCTCCCACAGATCAATGCATTCCCTGTAGGAGCCGGCTTGCCGGCGATGCGGGCCCACACAGCCCGCACAAACGTCAGAAATTCACAGGCCCCGAAACTTCACCAGCCTCGGGCCACCCTGGCTCAGTTACCCGCCATTGGCCGAGGCCCAGCAGCCTTGTCGGTCAGGTTCTCCACGTTGACTCACAAGGTCACGACCTTCTCACGCAGCTTTAAGCGGTAGCGCGCGTCAACCACGATCGCACTTTTTCGTCGACCAGCGGTCTATTCCCTCTTTTGCCAGTGCAATCGATTGCCAAGGCTCGCTTTTTCACACTGCACAGGGCCGGGCCAAAAGCCTTGCGCTTGTGTAGGATGGGCAGCGCAGATCCAGACGCTGCCAGTTACAGGGAGATCCACATGCGCGTCCCATCCGTTGCCTGCCTCCTCGGCCTGACGCTGGGCCTGCTTTGCGCGACCAGCGCCCAGGCCTTCACCGGTGAAGAGGCGCAACTGATCGATACGATCAACGTCTACCGCAGCCAGGCCCAGCGCTGTGGCGGCGAAGCCTCGCTGGAGCTGCCACCGCTCAACAGCGACACCCGCCTGGCGCTGTCGCCCGAAGGCACCCGCGACCTGCAGCAGGCCATGACCCGCGCCGCCTACCCGATGGTCAACGTCCAGGCCATCAGCCTGTCCGGCCCGCGGGACGCCCAGGCGGCGATGAAGGCTGTCGAGGAGAGCTTCTGCCAGGTGGTGCTCGACCCGCAGTTCGTCGACATCGGCGTCAGCCAGGAGGGCCGCGACTGGCGCATCGTCCTGGCCCGGCCGCTGCTCAGCGCCCGCCTGGGCGACTGGCAGGCCGAAGGGCAGAAGCTGCTGCAGGAGATCAACGCCGCGCGCAAGCTGCCCCGCCAGTGCGGCGGCCAGCCCTACCCCGCCGCCCCGGCGCTGGCCTGGAACACGACCCTGGCGGGCGTCGCCGCCAACCACACCCGGGCCATGGCCAACCAGAACTTCTTCGACCATATCGACCGCGATAGCCGCACCCCGGGCGACCGGGCGGAGCTGGCCGGCTACCTGTACCGGCAGATCGGCGAAAACATCGCCGCCGGACGCGACACCGCGCGCAAGGTGGTCGATGGCTGGCTGGCAAGCCCAGGGCACTGCGCCACGCTGATGAACCCGGACTTCCGCGAGCTGGGGGCGGCGTATGCGGTGGATCCGAAGAGCGATGCCGGGATCTACTGGACAGGGTTGTTTGGCTCACCCCAATAGATTGGCTTGGGCAGGTGCATCGCCGTCTTGCCGGCGTATTGTCAGAATAGCTGCCAGGTGTACACCAGGATCAGGCGATTCTCGTCGATATCGCTGCGATAGTTCGAGCGCGCCATCGCGTTTCTCACGCGAATTCCCAGCCCCTTGAGCACCCCGCTCTGCACGGCGTAGCCCAGGTCGATGTCGCGCTCGCGATCCCGGCCCTCGAAGCCCTGCCCGGTATCGACATTGTCGCCGCTGATGTAGCGCACCGTCGCGGTCAACCCGGGGATGCCCAGGGCGGCGAAGTTATAGTCGTAGCGCAGCTGCCAGGAGCGCTCGTCGGTGTAGGCGAACTCGTAGGTCGGTACTTCGTTGCCCAGCGGCGAGATGTTGGCAAACACCCGGGGAAACGGGCTATCGCCGTAGATGCCCTGGTAGCCAATATGAAAGCCGTGCCCGCCGCGCCGGGCGGTCAGCAGCGAGAAGAATGCCTGGTTGTCGATCCGCCCCAGCAGCGCGTCGCCCGCTTCGCGGGCGCTGAAGTAGCCGAGATTGGCGCTGAGCACCCAGTCGCCCACGGGCTTGCTGTGCTTGAGACCCACAAAACCCTGCCGGTAGATATCCTGCAATTGCCCGTACCACAGGCTTGCACTGCTTTGGCCGGCATTGAACCCGTAGTCGCCGCCCACATAGTCGAAGGCGTCGCTTTGTGCCTGGCGCATCGGCACATGGCCGAGCATGGCGCTCATCCTGTCATCGCCACCCTCGTTACGCAGGTGCGTGCTGCTCAAGTGGCCGGCCTGCACCGTCAGGCCCTCCAGCTCGGCGGAACTGAGGCTGATGCCCTGGTAGGTCGGCGGCAGCAGGCGAATATCGCTGAAGGTGAGGACCGGCAGGTTGGGTTGCAGCTCGCCCAGGCGCAGCTCGCTTTTCGACCAACGCGCCTTGAAGGTCGGTGCCAGGCGGCTGTACTCGCCTGCGGCGCGGCCATCGCCGTGTACCGGCAGCAGCCCGGTGTTGACCCGCTCGGGGCTGCTGTCCAGGCGGATGCCCAGCAGGCCCAGGGCATCCACGCCGAAACCGACGGAGCCGGGGGTATAGCCGGACTTGAAGTCGAGGATGAAGCCCTGGGCCCACTCTTCGGCCCGGGACTGCCGGTTGGCGCCGACGATGTCGCCGTAGTCGCGGCTGAAATAGTAGTTGCGCGCGCCGAGGCTGGCTTTGGCGTCTTCGAGGAAGCCGCCTTCGGCGGCCAGCAGGGAGGGGCTGAGCAGGGTCAGGCCCAGGACGACGCAAGGGGTGTGGTTCATTCCGAAGCTCTCTGATCTTGTTGTTATGTGATGAAGCGCTGGAACGGGGGTGAAACGCTGGTATGCCCTCCTCCTGGGCATGGCGAAGGCTGCGCCTTCGATCGCGGGGCAAGCTCGCTCCCACGCGGCCCTTGGCAAACCAAAGGGCCACGTTTTGAGCTGTGGGAGCGGACTTGCCCCGCGATAAGGCCCTCAGGCCTGCTGCAAGGCCCGTGGCCTTGCGCTGCGCTGCTCGGCCTCGCTGTCCTGCGCCTGCTGCAACTGGAAGTCGAAGGTCAGTTCGGCAACCCGCCCCTGCCCACTTTCGCGGAACACCACCTCGCCCACGAGCCCTTCACGGGTGGCATAGGCGAAGTCGTCCCACAGGTAGCGGTCGCCGGCGAGGTTGATCTGGGTGGTCAGGTGGCGATGCCCCTGTGCAGAGATGAAGAAGTGGATGTGCGCCGGGCGCTGGCCGTGGCGGCCAAGCCGGTCCAGGCATTCCTGGGTCGGCCCCTGTGGGTCGCAGCCGTAGCCCGACGGCACGATCGAGCGGGCACGGTAGCGGCCATCGGCGTCGGTGATGATGCGCCGACGCAGGTTGTAGGCGGACTGGCTCTGGTCGAAGAACGAGTAGGTGCCCCGGGTGTTGGCGTGCCACAGGTCGACCGTGGCGCCGGCCAGCGGCTGGCCCTGGGGGCCGAATACCTGCCCCTCGAGGAACATCACCGTGGCCACGCCCTCCTCGCTGCCATCGTCCATGCGCGCCTCGGCCTCGGTGATCGGCGCGCCCGCCACATACAGCGGGCCTTCGATGGTACGCGGGGTGCCACCGGCCAGGCCGGCCCGGGCATCCTTGGCGTCCTGCAGCAGGTCGAGGAAGTGCTCCAGACCCAACCCCGCCACCAACAGCCCGGCCTCGCCGCGCCCGCCCAGGCGGTTGAGGTAATCGACGGCGTACCAGAACTCGTCCTCGCTGATCTCCAGGTCTTCGATCAGGCGCGCGGCGTCCTGCAACACCCGCTGGACGATACGCTTGAGGCGCGGACTGCCGTTGTCATTTTGCAGGCCCGCGGCCTCTTCAAAGAACTGCTGCACTTCAGGGGTATGGGAAATCTTCACGGTCATGATCAGGTACCTCTGGTTGTTCTTGTCTTGTGGAGTTCAGCGGTCGTCGGCATGGATCGACGAGGGGTGGCGGCACAGGCCGGCGACCTCGATGTCCATGTAGGGGAACAGCGGCAGTTGCAGCAGGGTGTCGTGCAGCGCCTCGACGCTGGGCACGTCGAACACGCTGTAGTTGGCGTAGTGGCCGGCGATGCGCCACAGGTGGCGCCAGGTGCCCTCGCGCTGCAGGCGCTGGGCCAGTTCCTTTTCATCAGCCATCAGTTGCGCGGCCTTGGCCGGGTCCATGTCGGCCGGCAGTTTCACGGTCATCTTCACGTGGAACAGCATGGTGTCTCTCCTTGTCTCAGCGGCGGGCGAAGCGCGACAGCTGCGCCTCATCCAGGGTCAGGCCCAGGCCGGGGGTGGCCGGAACGTGCAGGTGGAAATCGCGGTAGACCGGTGCTTCGCGGACGATGTCCTCGGTAAGCAGCAACGGGCCGAACAGCTCGGTGCCCCAGGTCAGCTGGCGCAGGGTGAGGAAGGCATGGGCCGAGGCCAGGGTGCCCACCGCCCCTTCGAGCATGGTCCCGCCATACAGGGCGATGCCGGCGGCCTCGGCGATCTGCGCGGTGCGCAGCATGGCGCGGGGGCCGCCGTTCTTGGCGATCTTCAGGGCGAAGACACTCGCCGCGCCCTCGGCGGCCAGGCTGAAGGCGTCCTCCACGCTCTCGATGGACTCGTCGGCCATGATCGGCGCCGGGCTGCGCTGGTTCAGGCGCACCTGGCCGCCCCGGTTGATGCGCGAGATCGGCTGCTCGACCAGGTCGATGCCGTTGTCGCCCAGCACCTGGCAGGCGCGGATCGCCTGGGACTCGTCCCAGTACTGGTTGACGTCGACCCGCACACTGGCGCGCTCGCCCAGTTCGCGCTTGATCGCCAGCACGTGCCTGAGATCTTGCTCCAGCGGATTGGCGCCGATCTTCAGCTTGAACAGCCGGTGACGCCGGATCTCCAGCATGTGCTCGGCTTCGGCGATATCCCGGGCGGTGTCGCCGCTGGCCAGGGTCCAGGCCACCTCCAGGCTGTCGCGTACCCGCCCGCCGAGCAGTTCGCTGACCGGCAGCCCCAGGCGCTTGCCCTGGGCGTCGAGCAAGGCGCTCTCGATCGCCGACTTGGCGAAGGTGTTGCCCTTGGCGAGCGTGTCCAGCCTGAGCATGGCGGCGTTGATGTTGCCCGCGGGCAGGCCGATCAGTGCCGGCGCCAGGTGCGCGTCGATATTGGCCTTGATGCCCTCGGGGCTTTCGTAGCCGTAGGCCAGGCCGCCGATGGTGGTGGCCTCGCCGATGCCTTCCACGCCGTCGCTGCAACGCAGGCGCAGGATCACCAGGGTCTGACGCTGCATCGTGTGCATGGCCAGCTTGTGCGGGCGAATGGTCGGCAGGTCGACGATGAGCGTCTCCAGCCGGTCGATGGTTGGGCGTGTCATGCAGGCTCCAGTTCAGTCAGGGTGGGAGTTCAGGCCGCTACGGCCAGGGCGTGGCGCCGGCCGCTGGCCAGGTGCACGGCCATGGCCAGCGCGGCGACGGCGCCGGGGATGGCGAAGGCGATGAAGTTCAGTTGCAGCGGCAGGTTGATGCCCATCAGCGCGCCGCCCAGCAGCGGCCCGACGATGGCGCCGTTGCGGCCGATGCCGGAGGCCCAGCCCAGGCCCGTGGCGCGCACCGAGAGGCCATACAGCTGGGCGGCCCCGGCATACAGCAGGATCTGCGTGCCGATGGTGGTGGCGCCGGCGATGAAGATCAGCAGGTACAGCACCGGCATCGGGCTGTTTACCCCCAGCAGGCTGATCGACAGCGCGGCGGCGAGGAAGAACGCCACCTTGACCTTGACCAGGTTGTAACGGTCGCCCAGCCAGCCGCCGAGAATCGCCCCGGCCATGCCGCCGAAGTTCAGCGCCAGCAGGAACGAAAGGCTCGAGCCGAGGCTGTAGCCGGCGCTGGCCATCAGCTTGGGCAGCCAGGAGCTGAGGGCGTAGACCATCAGCAGGCAGCAGAAGAACGCCAGCCACAGGGCCAGGGTGCGGATGGCCAGGCCGTTGCGGAACAGTTCGAGTACAGATGAGGCGTTGCCAGCTTCGCGGGGCAAGCCCGCTCCCACGACCAGTGTGTCGCGCTCGGTGACATCGCATGTCGGGTCGAGGCGCTTGAGCAGACTGCGAGCCTCTTCGGTACGGCCCTTGCGCACCAGGAAGCCGATGGACTCCGGCAGGTAGAACAAGATCACCGGAAGGAACAGCAGCGGCACGGCAGCGGCGAAGAACATCGATTCCCAGCCGAAACGCGGCAGCAGGAAAATGCCGATACCCGCCGAGAGCATGCCGCCCAGCGAGTAGCCGCTGAACATGATCGTCACCAGGGTGCTGCGCAGGCGCTTGGGCGCGTACTCGTTCATCAGCGCCACGGCGTTGGGCATCAGTCCGCCGCAGCCGAGTCCTGCAAAAAAGCGATAGAGGCCGAACTCGCTGGGGCTGCTGGCGAAGCCGTTGAGGATGGTCGCCCCCGAGAACAGCGCGAAGCACAGGGCGATGCCCTTCTTGCGCCCGATGCGGTCGGCCAGGCTGCCGAACGCCAGGGCGCCGAACATCATGCCGAACAGCGCGTAGCTGCCCAGGGCGCCGGCCTGCAGCGGACTCAGCGCCCATTCCTGCATGATCACCGGCAGCACCACGCCGTAGATGAACAGGTCGTAGCCGTCGAAGATCAGCAGCAGGCCGCACCAGGCCATGACCATCCAGTGGAAGGGGGTGAAGCGGGCATTGTCGATGATCGCGTGGACGTCGAGTGTTCGCATGGCATCTGTCTCCGTTGTTCTTGTTGTGTGCAGAGAAACCTTGCCGGGGCGGCCTTCAGCCGAGGTCGCCACCGCCCACCGGCAGGGTCACGCCGGTGATGTACGAGGCCTCGTCAGAAGCCAGGAAGAGGATCGCGCCGACCTGCTCGTCGAGGCTGCCGTAGCGCTTCATCAGGCTGCTGGACAGGGTCTGGTCGACGATCTGCTGGTACCAGGCCCGCTCCTGGGCGCTCTGCTCGGCCTCGTTGCGGGGGATGCGTCGTGGTGGCGCCTCGGTGCCGCCGGGGGCGGTGGCGTTGATCCGAATACCGCGCCCGGCGGTCTCGAAGGCCAGGCACGCGGTGAGCGCGTTGACGCCGCCCTTGGCCGCGCCGTAGGGCACGCGGTTGACGCCGCGGGTGGCGATGGAAGAGACGTTGACGATGGCGCCGCTGCCGCGTTCGAGCATGTACGGCAGCGCGGCGTGGCAGCACCACAGGGTGGGGAACAGCGAGCGGCGTACCTCGACCTCGATCTGTTCGACCTGGTAGTGCTCGAAGGGCTTGGCCCAGATCGTGCCGCCGACGTTGTTGACCAGGATGTCGAGGCGGCCGAAGGTCTCGACGGCGCGGGCCATGACCTGGGCGCAGTCGGCATGCCGTTCGAGGTCGGCGGTGAGGGTCAGCACGCCCTCGCCCGCCAGTTCGTGGACCAGCTCGGAGCGGTCCACCGCCACCACCTGCGCGCCCTCGGCCTTGAGCCGCCAGCACACGGCGCGGCCGATGCCTTGGGCGGCGCCGGTGACCAGGGCGACTTTGCCTTGGAATCGGTTGTTCATTTGAGTGTCCTGTTCAAGTCAAGATCGCCGGGAGGGCTGCGCCCTCCTTTCGCGGCACAAGGCCGCTCCTACAGGGACTGCGCGGCTGGTGTAGGAGCGGCCTTGTGCCGCGAAAGGGCCGCAACGCGGCCCCGGCGTTCTCGAAGCCAATGAAAAAAAGAGGCCACCCTCACCCGCACGATGCGGGCAGCCCCATAAAAGCTTCAGGCCGCCGCGGCGAACTTCTCGTAGTAGAAATTGGCCGGGGTGATGCCCTGCTCGCGGATGTACTGGCTGACCGCCTCGACCATCGGCGGCGGGCCGCACAGGTACACATCGACATCGCCGTCATTGAGGTGGCGCGGCTCGATGTGCTGGGTGACGTAGCCCTTTTGCGGGTACTGGCTATCGGGGTTGGCCACACAGGCGCTGAAGGTGAAGTTGGGAATGCGCGTGGCCAGGGCTTGCAGGCGGTCCAGTTCGACCAGGTCGAAGTCATTGGTCACCCCGTAAACAAGGTGCAGCGGATGCGCGCTGCCCTGCTCGGCGATCTTCTCCAGCATTGCGGTGAATGGCGCGAGGCCCGTGCCGCCGGCCAGCAGCAGCAAGGGGCGCTGGATCGTCCGCAGGTAGAAACTGCCCAACGGGCCTGCCAGGCTCATGCTGTCACCAGCCTTGGCCAGTTGGGTGAGGAAGCTGCTCATCAACCCGCCCGGCACGTTGCGGATCAGGAAGCTGACTTCGCCGTCCTTGGGCAGCGAACTGAACGAGTAGGCGCGGCTCTGCTCGCTGCCCGGCACTTTGAGGTTGACGTACTGCCCCGGCAGGAACGCCAGGCGGCTGAGCGCCTCGCCCTTGATCGACAGGGCGATGGTGCTGGCCGACAGCTGGCGCACGTCGCTGATGGCCGCTTCAAAGCTGGCCTGCTCGGTCTTGCACACTTGCGACGAAGCCGGGATGCGCACCACGCAGTCGCTTTCGGCGCGCATCTGGCAGGTCAGCACGTACCCCTGGGCGATTTCCTCCGCGCTCAGGGCGTCCTCGATGAAGTTGTCGCCCAACGCGTATTGCCCGGACTCGGCCTTGCACTTGCAGGTGCCGCAGGCGCCGTCGCGGCAGTCCAGCGGGATGTTGATGCCCTGGCGGTAGGCGGCGTCGGCCACGGTCTCGTGGCCGGCGGCCTCGATGAAGCGGGTGACCCCGTCCTCGAAATTAAGTGCGATCTGGTAGCTCATGGTGCACCTCGCGGGCGAGCCTGGGCGCGGCGCGCCCTCAGGCACACCGACAGGCTCGGCGGTGAATCAGATGTGGTAGATGTCGATGACCTGGCGCACGTAGTCGTTCTTCAGGACCACCTTCTTGGCCTTGATCAGCGGCTGCTCGCCTTGCAGGTCGAGGGTGTAGAAGCTGGTGCCGAAGTAACTGTCGGTGGTCTTGTAGCGAAAGCTCAGGGTGTGCCAGTTGAAACGCACCTGGCAGCTGCCCTCGTCCACCGCGACGATCTCGATGTTGCTGAGGTTGTGCGAGGTGCGGGTGTCCGGGACCGTGGCGCTGGAGCGCTCGGTCTTGATGCGGAAAACCCGGTCCTCGAGACCGCCCCGGTTGCCGTACCAGATCAGCGAGATCTCGCTTTGCGGGTCCTCGGTCAGGGTGTCGTCGTCATCCCAGGAGGGCATCCAGAAGGTCGCGTCACAGGCGTACAGCTCCAGCCACTGGTCCCACTGGGCATCGTCCAGGTAGCGCGCCTCGCGGTAGAGGAAATCGCGCACGGTGTCATGCAGGCTCATTGCACGGCCTCCACGGGGATCAGCTGTTGTTCATCCTTCAGGGCCTGGACCATGGTGTCCTGCCAGTACTTGTGCTGCAGCACGAACAAGCCTTCATCTTCGGTGCGCACGCCCGACAGCAGCGGCTTGAGCGCGATCTCGCTGGCCGCCGCGTCGGGGCCTTCGATCCAGTGCTTGGCCCCCCGGGACATGTCGTTCCAACCGGCGCCGGCGCCGTAGCCGGTCTGGCAGGAGCGGAACTCCTCCAGGTCGTCCGGGGTGGCCATGCCGCTGACGTTGAAGAAGTCCTCGTACTGACGGATGCGTCGGGCGCGGGCCTCGGCGCTTTCACCCTTGGGCGCGATGCAGTAGATGGTGATCTCGGTCTTGTTCACCGAGATCGGTCGGGCCACGCGGATCTGCGAGCTGAACTGGTCCATCAGGTAGACGTTGGGGTACAGGCACAGGTTGCGTGAGTTCTCGATCATCCAGTCGGCGCGGGCCTGGCCGAAGTCAGCGGCCAGTTGCTCGCGTCGCTCATAGGCCGGGCGATCCTCGGGGTTGGCCCAGCGGGTCCAGAGCAGCAGGTGGCCGTGCTCGAAGGAGTAGAAACCGCCGCCCTGCTTGGCCCAGGCGCCGGCGCTCATGGTCTTGATCTCGTCGCCCGCCTCGCGCTGCTTGCGCTGGTTCTGGGTGGCGGCGTAGTTCCAGTGCACGGAGCTGACGTGATAGCCGTCGGCGCCGTTCTCGGCGGTGAGTTTCCAGTTGCCTTCGTAGATGTACGAACTTGCACCGCGCAGCACTTCCAGGCCCTCGGGCGACTGGTCGACGATCATGTCGATGATCTTCGCCGACTCGCCCAGGTGCTCGACCAGCGGCTTGACCTCGGCATTCAGGCTGCCGAACAGGAAGCCCCGGTACGACTCGAAACGGGCGACCTTGGTCAGGTCGTGGGAGCCGTCGCAGTTGAAGCTGTCGGGGTAGCCGGCGTTGCCCGGATCCTTGACCTTGAGCAGCTTGCCGCTGTTATTGAAGGTCCAGCCGTGAAACGGGCAGGTGTAGCTTGCCCGGTTGCCGCGCTTGTGCCGGCAAAGCATGGCGCCGCGGTGGCTGCAGGCGTTGAGGAAGGCATTGAGTTCCCCGTCCTTGTTGCGCGCGATGAAGATCGGCTGGCGCCCCATGGTCAGGGTGAGGAAATCGTTGTTGGCGGGGATCTGGCTTTCATGGGCCAGGTAGATCCAGTTGCCCTCGAAGATGTGCTTCATCTCCAGGTCGAACAGGCGCGGGTCGGTGAACATCTCCCGCTTGCAGCGGTAGACGCCCTTCTCCCGGTCATCCTCGAGCAAGGCATTGAGATAGTCGAATCCCAGGGACATGGCCAGGGCCTCCGTTGTTATTGTTCAGGCCGGGTCAGGTTAGGTCCCTGGGTGGGACGGGGATATCCGGATTGTGCAGAGTGCTATCCGTTTTGTGCAGGCAGATTCAGTAAATGCTCAACTCGCCTCCCTTACCTGTTGTCCAACCGCAGCGCTGGAGGGAGGCATAGCGGTTGTTGGAGCTTGTGGGCGCACAACGCCCCCAGCTTGCAGCGCCTGATCACCCGTGCCGTCGAACATCGGAGCTGATGGCATGTTGTTTGAAATGATCGACTCCACGGAGGTACGTCGCACAAACTCAACTACCGGTGGCGCAGTAGGTATATGTTCCGACTCCTGTGACGCACTCGAATGACGCCTGACGATCTCAGAGACTGGTGGCGCACTGGGCGTATAACCCGATGCAAGAGATGATAGGGAGTCACGCCGACTTAATTCATCGAAAGCCGGAGCAGTGGGGGTTGCGAGTACTCCCGCAGAGAACGTGGACACATTGTCGAGATCCCCCGACAGACTCCGATAACCCGTCAGGGCAGGCCTGGGTTCTGCTTTGCCCATCAGACCTTTAACCGATGATTTGACGCGATGCATGTGCCCGGACGGGTCTGTTCGATTGACGGGGTCGCCGGCACAGTATGCAAATCCGTTCAATCCTCCGGTCCCAAACGGACTGTAACTGTCTGGAGAGTTAAAGCGCATCAATACCGGGTTGTATCCTCGGTAGCCGTTTCCCAGCAGGTAGTGACCGCAAGGCAATTCGAATAACTGACCGTTGAACCTAGATAATGGCGCGCAAGGCAGGGACACTGAATTCAAACCGTAGACGGAGTATTCAAGGTCTACATTGCCTGAGTTAGAGCGGGTGGACGTCACTGTACCCTTGCTATCCAACTGCAATAAATAGGTTGTTGCCACCATGGCTCAGTCCCCCTGATATCTACTGGCAGCGTTGTCAGTCAGGAGGACGGACGCAACTGGCAAAATTATCAGGTGGGTACCGATTAAATGGGAAATCACCGATTTCCCATACGACAGTGCGGTCCAATGTTTACCGCCCTAAGAACTCTCCCGCACCATCAACTCGAACCCCAGGTCCTGCTGCCCGGTGGCCACCCGCTTGCCGTCGAGCAGCGCCAGCAGCGCCTGGGCCGCGCCGCGGCCGACCGCCGCGCGCGGGGTGCGGATCGAGGTCAGGCGCGGGACCATGTGCGCCGAGGCCGGCAGGTCGTTGAAGCCGACCATCGCCACCCGCCGCGGCACCTCGACTTCCTCGCGCAGCGCCTGCAGCACCGCGCCCTGGGCCAGGTCGTCGTTGCAGAAGAAGATGCCGTCGACATCCGGCGCCTTGGCCAGCAAGCGGCTGAACAGCGTGCCGCCCAGGCCGATGGAAGACGGCTGCGGATCGAGCATTTCCAGCTCGGGCGCCTGCAGGCCGGCCTCGGCCAGGGCCTGGCGGAAGCCCTCGGCGCGCTGCATCACCCGCGGGTCGAGCTGCGCGGCAATGAACCCCAGGCGCCGACGGCCCCGCTCGATCAGGTGGCGCGCTGCGGCGCGACCGGCCTCGTGTTGGGAGAAGCCCACCGACAGGGCATCGGCCTCGCCGCCCAGCTCCATCATATGCACGCACGGCACCCGGCTGGCGGCGAGCATCTGCCGCGAGGCGTCGCTGCGCTCGAAGCCGGTGAGCAGCATGCCGCACGGTTGGTAGGCCAGGTAGTTGCGGATCAGGTTCTCTTCCTCGGCAATATCGTAGTGATAGTTGCCGATCAGCACCTCCAGGCCACGAGGGCGCATCACCTCGTGGATGGCCTCGAGGGTGTCGATGAACAGCTGGTTGGACAGCGACGGGATCAACACCACCACCGACTGGCTGCGCGCCGAGGCCAGGGCGCGCGCCGCCGGGTTGGCGACGTAGCCGAGGCTGGCCGCCGCAGCCATGACCTTCTGCGCCAGTTCCGGCGCGACCGTGCTGACGCCACGCAGGGCGCGGGAGGCGGTGATGGGGGAAACCCCGGAAAGCCTGGCGACTTCCGCCAGGGTGGGACGACCGGTAGTGCGCGAGCCAGTGCGGGACATGAGTGTTGTAATTTTACCGCTTGCAGGAATGGGGAACGGTCACTAAGGTAGCGCTGTCTCTGAATGCAGGCAATGCAATCTTGGTAGCAGGCATGCGTTCAGCGTCCATACTGCCAAAGACAAGATCAATAACACCCGGGAGGGTGGCGCAAGACCTTCGGCTCGTCCCGACCGAGACAGCGCTATCTCACCCAGCAGGAGGTACAGATGAACCCTTCCCTGTCCGCGATCGTGGTCATGGGCGTAGCCGGCTGTGGTAAAAGCAGCGTCGGCGCCGCCATCGCCACCCGCAGCGGCGGCCGCCTGATCGAAGGCGATGCCTTCCACCCCGCCGCGAACATCGCCAAGATGAGTGCCGGCATTCCCCTGGACGACGACGACCGCGCCGGCTGGCTGGTGCGCCTGGGCCAGGAACTGCAAGACACCCTGGCCGCCGGCGAGCGCCCGATCCTGACCTGCTCGGCCCTCAAGCGCCGCTACCGCGACACCCTGCGCCAGGCCGTGCCCGAGCTGTGCTTCGTGTTCCTCGAACTGACCCCGCAGGAAGCGGAAAAGCGCGTGCTGGCCCGCCCCGGCCACTTCATGCCGGCCAGCCTGATCGACAGCCAGTTCGCCGCGCTGGAGCCGCCGCACGCCGAGCCCCTGACCCTGGCCCTGGATGCCACCCGCCCGCTGACGACGCTGGCCGAGGACGTGCACCAATGGCTAAAGCCCTGCGGTGAGCAGGCGCTGGCGCGGACTGCCTGATCCGGCGGTTTTTCCGGCTCACCAAAGACAGCGCTGTCTCCATGCTTCTCAAGACGCAATGACGCAAGACACGCGACACCAAAACAACAACGAAAAGACCGAGGTTCACGAACCATGTTCGGACTGGCTACCGATACCTTCCTGTTGCTCGACGCGATGGTCACCATCGTCGGGCTCATCCTGCTGATCACCCATTTCAAAGTTCACCCCTTCGTCGCCCTGACCCTGGCCGCAGGCTTTCTCGGCCTGACCTCCGGCATGCCGGTGGCCAAGGTGATGAAATCGTTCCAGGACGGCTTCGGCGGCGTGCTCGGCTTCGTCGGCATCGTCCTGGCGCTGGGCACCATGCTCGGCAAGCTGATGGCCGACTCCGGCGGCGCCGACCAGATCGCCCAGACCCTGATCCGCGCCTTCGGCAAGCAGAAGGTGCACTGGGCGATGATGTTCGCCGCCTTCCTGGTGGGCATCCCGCTGTTCTTCGAGATCGGCTTCGTGCTGCTGATCCCGCTGGTGTTCATCGTCGCCCGCCGCTCCGGCGTGTCGCTGGTGAAGATCGGCATCCCGCTGCTGGCGGGCCTTTCGGTGGTGCACGGCCTGGTGCCGCCGCACCCGGGGCCGCTGCTGGCGATCGGCATCTTCCACGCAGACATCGGCAAGACCATCTTCTACGGCCTGCTGGTGGCCCTGCCGACCGCGGTGATCGCCGGTCCCCTGTTCGGTAACTTCATCTCGCGCTACATCCCGGGCAACCCGTCCCAGGAGCTGATGGACCAGATCGCCCGCGAGTCGAACCAGCAGAACCTGCCGAGCTTCAGCGTGACCCTGATCACCGTGCTGCTGCCGGTGGTGCTGATGCTGCTGAAAACCTTCGCCGACGTGGTATTGCCGGCCGAGCACATCGTGCGCCAGTGGATGGACCTGATCGGCCACCCGATCACCGCCCTGCTCGCCGCCTTGCTGCTGGCCTTCTACACCTTCGGCTCGGCCCGCGGCTTCAACCGCCAGCAGATCATGAAGATGCTCGACCAGAGCCTGGCGCCCACCGCCGCCATCGTGCTGATCGTCGGCGCCGGCGGCGGCTTCAAGCAGATGCTGGTGGACACCGGCGTCGGCAACGTGATCGGGCAGATGGCGGTGCAGGCCGAGATCTCGCCGATCCTGCTGGCCTGGCTGGTGGCGGCGGTGATCCGCATCGCCACCGGCTCCGCCACCGTGGCCACCATCACCGGCGCCGGCATCGTCGCCCCGGTGATCGATCTGGTGCCGGGGGTCAACCGTGAGCTGCTGGTGCTGGCCACCGGCGCCGGCTCCTTGATCCTGTCCCACGTCAACGACGCCGGGTTCTGGCTGGTCAAGCAGTACTTCAACATGACCGTGGCCGAGACCTTCAAGACCTGGAGCATGATGGAGACCATCCTTTCGGTGGTCGGCATCATCTTCATCATGCTGCTGTCGCTGGTGGTGTGACCGTTGGTCGCCGTCATGGCACCTTGCTGACGGGTCACAGGCCCAAGTGAGACAGAGGCCCTGCGCAGGCAGGGCCGCTTTCTCCGTCGCAAAGGAGCCTGCCCCATGAAACACGCCTTCCTCCTCGCCGCCCTGCTCGCCTCGCCCCTGGCCCTGGCCGCCGGTACCGGCGCCACCTACCCTGACGATCCGCACAATCCGGCGCCACAGCCGGGGGTCGACAGCACCCTCAACCCGATCGAGAAGCCCATGCCACGGGACACCGACCCGCGGATCAAGGGTAATGACCCGGACAGCCCGCCAGCCGAGCAGAACGATGATCGTGATCTGCCGGGGATGGGGGGTAGTGGGTCGGAGGGGATGGGGCGTGACGGTGGTGGGTCAGGGACTGGCGGGAAACCTTGAGCCCATAACGCTACTCGGTCCCTGTAGGAGATCGCCCCGCACTTCGGGCTGCGCTGTCGCGCAGGGAACAGGGTTGACAGCATCAACAGCGTGGGAGCGGGCTTGCCCCGCGATGCGGTGTATGGCACCGGCATAGCCGGTGATCCGGGCGGTGCGGCGTTCCGACAAGCCCGCTCCCACGTTTCCCCAGTTAAATCAAGAAATTAAGTTTTTTCCATGAGAGCGCAGGGCTGGTCACCACTGGCGCTTGTCCGGGCGGGTCAGGCCGAGTTTCTCGATCTTGTAGCGCAGCATGTCCCGCGAAAGCCCCAGCAAACGCGCCGACTTGGTGACGTTCCAATCGGTGCGATCAAGCGTGCGGCAGACCATGTCGCGCTCCATGTCCGGCAGGCTGGCGGCGCTCGGGGGCTCGTGGCGCGGCGCTTCGAATGCCAGGACCTGCGCCGGTTGCGCCTGTGGCTCGTCGACCAGGGTCAGACACAGGTTCAGCTGATGGGCGCCGATCACCTCGCTGGGCGCCAGCAGCACCGTCTGCTCGAGCATGTTGCGCAACTCGCGCACGTTGCCCGGCCAGCCGTAGCCCAGCATCAGCGCTTCGGCCTCGGCCGAGAAGCGCAGGTTGGGCTTACCGTAGCGCCGCCCGTGGTGGGCCAGGAAATGCCGGGCCAGGCGCAGGATATCCTGCCCGCGCGCGTGCAGGCGCGGCACCTTGAGGGCGATGATGCGCAGGCGGAAGAACAGGTCGCGGCGGAACTTGCCCTGCTGGACCATCTGCTCGAGGTTGCAGTTGGTGGCGCTGATCACCCGCAGGTCGACCTTGCGCTCCTTGACCGCGCCGATGCGGCGGATGGTGCGATCCTCCAGCAGCTTGAGCAGCTTGGCCTGCAGCACCAGGTCCATCTCGCCGATCTCGTCGAGGAACAAGGTGCCGCCGTCGGCCGCCTCGACCAGGCCTACACGGCGCTCCTTGGCATCGGTGAAGGCACCCTTTTCATGACCGAACAGCTCGGCCTCCAGCAAGTTGGCGGGGATCGAGGCGCAGTTGAACTCGATAAACGGTCCCTTGGCCCGGCTGCCGTCGAAATGCAGGGCGCGGGCCACCAGTTCCTTGCCGGTGCCGGTCTCGCCCTCGACCAGTACTGGCGGCAGGTCGCCGCTGGCCATGCGCTGCTCGGCTTCGAGCAGCTGGCGCAGGGTGTGCTTGAGCTCGAGCATGGCCGGCGACTCGCCGATCAGCGCCTGCAGTCCGGACTTCTGCGCCTCGCGCTCCTGGTAGAACGACAGCGTGCGCTCCATGCGCTCGGCGGCCAGGGCCTTGTCCAGCATCAGTTTGAGCTCGGCCAGCACCACCGGCTTGGTCAGGTAGTGGAATGCCCCCTCCTTCATGGCCAGCACGGCGTCCTCGACGTTGCCGTAGCCGGTCATCATGATCACCTTGAGCTCCGGCGCCTGTGCCACCAGCGTGCGCAGCAGGTCGTGGCCGCTCATGCCGGGCAGCGAGTTGTCGGTCAGCACGGCGTCCGGCTGGGCGCGCTTGATCTGCTCCAACGCCAGCTCCGCGCTGTGGCACACCGTGACCTCGAAGCCTTTCAGGCTCAGGTAGGTGCGAATGTTATCGGCAAGGATTTCATCATCCTCGACCACCAGGATGCTGTGCTCCATGGTCCCCTCCCGCTGCAATGTTGAAAGTCAGGCTGACGCGGGTTCCTTCCTCTTCGCGGCTGGTCAGTTCGACCGCGCCGCCAAAGCGTTCCATGATCCGCTTGACCAGGGCCAGGCCGACACCCAGCCCGCCCTGCTTGGTGGTGAAGAACGGCTTGAACACCATGCGCCGCTGCTGCTCGCTCATGCCCTTGCCGGTGTCGCTGAGCTGCAGCTGGGCCTGCTGGCCTTCCAGCTGGCGCACCTCGGCGCGCAGCTCGCCGCCCTGGGGCATAGCCTCCAGGGCGTTGGCGAACAGGCTGTTGAGGATCTGCGTCAGTTGCAGCGGCTGGCTGGCCACCCATTGCGCTGGCGGCCCATCGAAGGCGAAGCGCACGCCGTTGCGCTCGATCTGCGGGGCGAAGGTCTGGCGCGCATCCTCGATGGCCGCCACCAGGTCCACCGATTCGGGCTCGTCGCTGGCCGGGCGCAACGATACCAGCAGGTCGCGGACCCAGCGCGACATGCGGTCGACCTGGGTAATGATATCGCCGATGTTCTTCTGCGCCGCCGGGCTGGCGATGTCCTGCGCCAGTTCCGCGCTGGAGCGGATGTTGGCCAACGGGTTGCGCAGGCTGTGGGCCACCGCCGAGGACATCTCGCCCAGGGCCACGTAGGTCTCGCTGGCCACCAGGCGGTCCTGCTGGTGGTGCAGCAGGCTGGCGGCGCGGCGCACGATCCAGAACAGGCCGAAGTAGATCAGCGCCCCGCCGACCAGGGTCGAGGCCCAGATCAGCACATAGCCGCGCTGGATGCGCCGCACCAGGTCCTGGGGTTCCTTGTAGATCTCGACCATCGCCAGTACCTGCTCGCCCTGACTGTCGAACAGCGGGATGTAGTTCTCGATGAACAGGTGCCGGGGCTCGCGCTGGAACTTCTGCTCCTCGCGATCCTCGTCGGCCTTGTGGTAGCTGGCCGATACCGACTGGCGCGAATGGAAGGCATGCTCCAGGTCGTCGTCCTCGTCGATGCGCTTGCCGATCAGGTTGGGGTTGGTCGACCAGACCACCAGGCGGTCGCGGGCATAGACATTGGCCAGCAGGGTGTCGGGCAGGTGTTCGACGTGGTCGAGGAATTCGACCCGGGTCGACTCGGCCAGTTGCGGGGTGAACTGCAGGTGCTGCTGGTCCAGGCGCGGGTCGAGCAGCTCGCCCATGGTGATGCCCGGCGGCAGCTGCGAATGGCGCACCTCGGCCTGGGCCATGGCCTGGATGAACTGGGCGGTGAGCATGGCGTCGCGCTCGACGCTGTCACGCACCACGAAACGCGTCGAGACATATCCCAGCCCGCCGGCGACCGAGGCGATGATCAGCAGGCTGACCAGCGAGAACCAGCGCAGCAAGTTGAACTCGCGCAGCGGCGCGGCCAGCCCGGTGGCGGAAGCGCCGGGCTTGTCGGGGGCATCGTTTTCGAGCGTCTGCATCGCGTCGCTCCCGCCTGGGGGCCGATGAGGGCTATCGGCATGCCCTTGCTACCGATGGTAGCAAAGTGACTTCATTGAGGCCGGGCAGATGGTGCCACCTCAGGCCTGTGTCAGGTCTAGCAAAAAGTCAGCCAGCGCATTGAGTATTTTGTTTTTTGTTATAAATCATAGGCTTGAACTGATTTATTAATGCTGAATGTTGAAAAATTCCCCACTTCTGGGGAGTCGCACCCCATATTTCATAAATTTCTTTTAAAACAATACGTTAAGAAATTTACTTACAGTAAAAAATCACGTTGCTGCCACACGAAAATTCAACAGCACCCGTGTCCCCATCCCCTCGCGACTGCTCAACCGCACCGAGCCACCAAAGCACTCCATGATCCGCTTGACCAGCATCAGCCCCACCCCAACGCCACCCTGCTTGGTGGTGAAAAATGGCCGGAAAGCCATGCGCTGCTGCTGCTCGCTCATACCCTTGCCGGTGTCCGAGAGGCGCAGGCTGAGGGTGCGCCGGTCGTGACGCATCACCTCCACGCGTAGCTCGCCACCCGCCTCCATTGACTCCAGGGCGTTGGCGATCAGGCTGTTGAAGATCTGCCCGAGCAAGGCCGGCTGGCCCAGCACCCGGACCGTCGGCAGGTCGGCCAGTACCAACCGCACGCCACCCTGTTGCAGCGCCTGGCCATGGGCCTGGAGGCTGTCGCGCAGGGCCTGGGCCACATCCACCGGCACGGCCTCGTCGCCAAGCGGGCGCAGCGACTGCAGCAGCTCGCGCACCCACTGCGACATCCGGTCGACCTGGCTGATGATGTCGCTGATGTTCTTCTGCGCCGGGCCTTCGTCGAACGCCTGGGCCAGTTCGGCGCTGGAGCGGATGCTCGCCAGCGGGTTGCGCAGGCTGTGCGCCACCGCCGACGACACCTCGCCCAGGGCGACGAAGGTTTCGTTGCCGATCAGCCGCTTCTGCTGCACCGCCATCAATCGGGCAGCGCGGCGCATGATGCCGTACAGGCCGACGTAGACCAGCCCGGCGCCCACGGCGATGGCCAGCCAGATCAGCAGCAGGCCGTGCTCGATGCGCACGATCAGGTCGTGGGGCTCCTTGTAGATCTCGACCATGGCCGTGACCTGCTCGCCGTCGGCATCGAACAGGGGGATGTAGTTCTCGATGAACAGCTGTTCGGGCGGGGTGACGAACTTCTGTTCGCTGCGCGCCTGCTCGAAATCGTGGTAACTGGCCGACACCCGCATCTTGTACTCGAAGGCTCGGTCGAGGTCGTCGTCCGACTCGATCAGCTTGCCGATCAAGGCCGGGTTGCTCGACCAGATCACCGTGCGGTCAGGGGCGTAGATGTTGGCCAGGAGCATGTCCGGCAGGTGGGCGATATGGTCGAGGAACTCGCCCCGGGCCCGGCGCCGGGCCTCGGGATCGACGTCCGACAAGGCGTGGTCGGTACGCGGGTCGAGCAATTCGCCCATGGTCCGCACGTTGGGAATCGACACATGGCGCACTTCGGCGTCGGCGATGGAGGTGATGAACTGCGCGGTGAGCAAGGCATCGCGCTCGACGCTCTCGTCGATGATGAAGCGGCTGGAGATCAGGCCCAGCCCGACACCCACCGAGAGGATGATGGCCAGGCTCACCCAGGCGTACCAGCGCAGCAGGTTGAATGGCTTGCGCGCCTGGCCGGTGTCGGCGGGCAGCAGTGTGTCGGGACGGGGGGCGAGGTCCATGGCGGGCTCCGCGGCTGGGCACCTCTAGAGGTTATAGCCCAGAGTTGGGGGAAGCATGGGGTGTCGGGTGGGCTATTAGTCGCGTGAAGGCTGCCAGGTGTTCGCTGCAAGGCTCGCGATGGACACCTTGAAACCCACCCCCTCAAAGCGGCGCATCCTCGGCCAACCCCCGCAACAACCGATACTCACGCAACACCGCCGGCACATATCGCCGCGTCTCGGCAAACGGCGGCACCACCCGCCCCCGGCTGAGCACCGCATCGGGCCCGGCATTGTAGGCCGCTACCGCCAGGGTGATGTCGTTGTCGAACAGCTTGAGCATGCGCTTGATATAGCGCGCCCCGCCCTGCACGTTCGACGCCGGGTCCAGCACATCCGCGACGCCCATCTCCTTCGCCGTGTCCGGCATCAGCTGCATCAACCCCGCCGCCCCCTTGGCCGAACGGGCCTTGGGGTTGTAGCCGGACTCGGCCTTGATCAGCGCATGCAGCAGCGCCGGCGACACATCGTTGGCCAGGGCCGCGGCCGCCACCAGGTCGGCATAGGGCCGCCCGGTGACCAACTGGGCGTTGACCGGCCCGCCAGCCACCCCGCGCTCCTTGATCACCCGTTCATAGTGCCGTCCTGGCCGATGCACATTGGACAACACGAAGCCGCCCTTGCCATCGCTGGCAATGTAGATGTCGGCCTGGGCACCAAACGCCATCAGCCCTGCCGCCAGTCCCAGGATCAGTCCACGCATGTCGGTCGCCTCCCGTCGCAGAAGATCAAGAGTGGCCCCCGATGTTGGGGGAAATGCCCCGTGGATCCGGGCTTTACGGCTATGACGCAAGCGCCGTGCCGCCCGCCAGCGTGCATGGCGCAAGGGCCCGGCGCAGACGTGCACGGCTGTTGCATGACAGAGGCAAACGCACTGGAGGGTTTCACCATGCAGCGCAACATCCACGGCCAACGCGGCTTCACCCTGCTCGAACTGTTGGTGGTGCTGGTGGTGCTGGGCCTGCTGGCCGGCATCGTCGCGCCCAAGTACTTCAGCCAGCTGGGCCGTTCCGAGGCCAAGGTGGCACGGGCGCAGATCGAAGGCCTGGGCAAGGCCCTGGACCTCTATCGCCTGGAAGTGGGCCACTACCCCAGCAGCGAACAGGGCCTTCAGGCCCTGGTGGTCGCGCCCGGCGGCGAGGCGCGCTGGTCGGGGCCATACCTGCAGAAAGCGGTGCCCCAGGACCCTTGGGGACGCCCCTATATCTACAAGCAGCCCGGCGAGAACGGCGGCGAGTACGACCTGCTGTCGATGGGCAAGGACGGCCAGCCCGGCGGTGACGGGGAAAACGCCGAGATCACCAGCTGGCAGTGAGGAGCCCGGCCATGCGCTATCAGCTCAAGGCCCTGGGCAGCCAGGGCGTGGTGCAATTGCAGGTGGAGGCCGAGGACAGCGACCAGGCTCGGCGCCAGGCCGAAGACCAGGGCTTGCGCGTGCTCAGCGTGCGCAGCCAGGGCCTGGCCCTGCGCCGCCGCCCGACGGCGTTCGACCTGATGCTGTTCAGCCAGGAGCTGGCCACCCTGCTCGGCGCCGGCCTGCCGCTGATCGACGCCCTCGAGAGCCTGGCCGAGAAAGCCCCGGGCGGCGCCACGCGCAAGACCCTGGAGCAGCTGGTTCGCCAGCTGTATGAGGGGCGCTCGCTGTCCCAGGCCCTGGCCCAGCAGCCACGGGTGTTTCCCGCCCTGTACGTGGCCCTGGTGCAGTCGAGCGAGCGCACCGGCGCCCTGGGCGACGCCCTGAACCGCTACATCGGCTATCGCCAGCGGCTGGACCTGGTGCGCCAGAAACTGGTCGGCGCTTCGGTCTATCCACTGCTGCTGTTGCTGGTGGGCGGCGGCGTGGTGCTGTTCCTGCTGGGTTATGTAGTGCCGCGCTTCAGCCTGGTGTTCGAGGGCATGGGCACCGAGCTGCCCTGGCTGTCGCGGGTGCTGATGCAGATCGGCCTGTTCCTGCATGCCCAGCAACTGCCCCTGGGCCTGGGCACGCTCGCCGGCATCGGCGCGCTGGTCGCCCTGCGTCGCCATCCGGCGCTGCGCCGTGGCGCCGGTCGCCTGCTGCGCCGGCTACCGGCCCTGCACCAGCGCCTGGTGATGTACGAGCTGGCGCGCTTCTATCGCTCGTTGGGGATCCTCCTGCAAGGCGGCATTCCCATCCTCACCGCCTTGGGCATGGCCCGCGGGCTGCTGGGCAGCAGCGCGGCCGAAGGCCTGGAGCAGGCCAGCCGGCGGGTCGCCGAGGGCCTGCCGCTGTCCGATGCGCTGCAGGCCGGGCAACTGGTCACGCCGGTTTCGCTACGGCTGCTGCGCGCCGGCGAGCAGTCGGGCAACCTGGGCGAAATGCTCGAGCGCTGTGCGGACTTCCACGACCAGGAGATCGGCCGCTGGGTCGAGTGGTTCGTCAAACTGTTCGAGCCCTTGCTGATGACCTTCATCGGCCTGCTGATCGGACTGATCGTGATCCTGATGTACATGCCGATCTTCGAGCTGGCGTCGAGCATTCACTGAGCCAGGCGGCGAAGAACGGGTTGCCGAGGTTCGCCGCCGGTCAGTAATCGAAGCGCTCCACCGCCCGCCGCCGCTCGTTGTCATCACGCCGGTCATAGCTCGCCGTGGTCTGGATGTTGGCATGGTGCGCGAGCTTCTGCGCGATCGACAGGTCGTGCTCCTCGATCACCCGGGTGATGAACGCCCGGCGAAAATCATGGGGCATGATCTTGGCCCCCACCTGCGCCCCGCGCTGGCGGGCGATGTAGTAGATCGCGTGCTTGGTGATGCGCGCACGGGTGATATGGCTGCCGCGGCGGATGCGGTTGAACAGGAAGCTGTCGTCGTGCTCGCCGGCTGGCAGGTGCTGGCGGCGCAGGTCGAGCCAGGCCTGCAGCTTGTCGAAGGCCCAGGCCGGGGCGTACTTGACCAGCTGGCGGTTGCCCTTGGCCAGCACTTGCACGCTGCGCTCCTGGAAGTCCACCTGGTCCAGGTCGACGTCCACCGATTCCGACTTGCGCATGCCGGTTCCGTAGAGCAGCGCCAGGATCGCTGCGTCGCGCACGCCCTGGGGGCGCGGGTCGGCGGCGCATACATCCATCAGTTCACGGATCAGGTTGCGCCGCAGGTTGCGTCCCGGCGGCAGGCGGCTGCCACCGGCCGGCTTGACCTCGCGGATCATCAGCAACTGCTCGTGGTCGATCAGCCCCTGGCGCCAGGCCTCGTTCATCACCCCGCGCACGGCATTGACGTACAGCGAGGAGGTATTGGGCGCGTAGCCATCGGCGCGCAGCGCCGCGACCAGGGCGATCACATGGCCGGGCTCGAGACGGTGCCAGGGCACGTCGGCGATATCGCCATCGGCGAAGCCCAGGCGGTCGGCGGCATCCTGCAGGATGTAGCGCATGGTCAGCTGGCTGGACGGGGCCAGGCGGGCAAGGTACTGCAGCAGCGGATTGCGCAGGAGGTCGGTCACAGCGGGGATCCTGTAGCAAAGCCGAATGCGCGGTGGGCGCAAGACGGCGTAAAGCGAGTCGTTTCGACCCTGATCAAGGTCAAAAAGACTACAAATAATAAGAGTCATAATGACTTCACGCAGTGCCATCACCTTGATATTCAAGGCCTTTGAACGCTGGCATGGTTCGTGATGGTACCCCATTCAACCGCTCCGATCGAACCAAGGTCCCCGCCATGCTCGTCCAGCCGATCACCGCTCGCCCACGCCAGGCCCTCTGGGCCCTGGGTTTTCGTCCGTTCTTCCTCGGCGGTAGCCTGTTCGCCCTGCTTGCCCTGTTGCTGTGGGCCGGCGTGCTGGCCGGCGCGTTCCATCTCGACCCGGCGGGCGGCATGCTCGCCTGGCACCGCCATGAAATGCTGTTCGGCTTCGCGGTGGCCATCGTCGCCGGCTTCCTGCTCACCGCCGTACAGAACTGGAGCGGCATCCCGGGCCTGAGCGGCCGGCCGCTGCAGGGGCTGTTCCTGCTCTGGCTGCTGGGCCGGATCAGTTGGTTCCTGCCCTTGTCGGCCTGGCTGCTGGTCCTGATCGAGGGTGCCTTCCTGCCTCTGGTGGCGCTGGCCCTGGCCCGGCCGATCATTCAGCGGCGGCTGCGCAACAACTATCCCATCGTGGTCCTGGTGCTGCTGATCGCCGCCTGCCAGTGGCTGACCCTGGCAGGCGGGCTGCTGGGCAACGAGGTGTGGCAACGGCGCGGCGTGCTGGCCGGGCTGTGGCTGGTGGCGGCGATGATGAGTGTGATCGGCGGGCGGGTGATCCCGTTCTTCACCCGTCGCGGCCTGGGCAACATGAGCCCGGCGCCGGCCCGGCCCTGGCTTGATCGTGCCTGCCTGCTGGGCAGCGTGGCGCTGCCGCTCACCTACGTACTGGGCTTCAACGATGCGCCGCAGCCACTGATGGCCGCGCTGTTCGCCACCCTGGCGGTGCTGCACGGCGTGCGCCTGGCGCTGTGGCATGACCGTGGCCTGTGGCGGGTGCCGCTGCTGTGGTCACTGCACCTGGCCTACGCCTGGCTGATCCCGGCCTGCCTGGGCCTGGCGCTGTGGCATGCCGGGGTGGCGATCAATCCGAGCCTGGCCGCCCACGCCCTGACGGTCGGCGCCATGACCGGACTGATCGTGGCGATGATGGCCCGGGTCAGCCTGGGGCATACCGGGCGGCCTCTGACGGTGCCGCGCAGCATTGGCTGGGCGTTCGCGCTGATCCAGCTGGCGGCGCTGGCCCGGGTCGTGGTGGTGCCGTTCACGCCGCTGGGGCTGGGCTTGTCGGTGCTGTTCGGCAGCGCCGCGCTGCTGCTGTTCCTCTGGCACTACCTGCCGATCCTGCTGCAGGCACGGGTGGATGGCATGCCGGGCTGAACGTCCCGCCTCGGCTGTCGCGCATTGCGTGGGAGCGGGCCTGCCCCGCGATAGTCTACAGTTCAACCCACGCCCATCCGCCAAGGGACCGCATGGCCTTCCACCACCTCACCCGCACTCACCCCCGTCTCAGTATCGCCACCCTGGCCGGCCTGCTCGGTGGCTGGCTGATCCCCGCTGGCGATACCGTGCAGCATATCCTCGCCGGCTGGAACCTCGGCGTCTGGCTGTACCTGGCCATGGTCCTGTGGCTGAGCCTGCGGGCCAATGCCGAGCGGGTGCGCAAGGTCGCCCGTATCGAAGATGAAAACGCCGGCCTGGTGCTGATCACCGTCTGCGTCTCGGCCATCGCCAGCCTGGCCGCCGTCACCCTGCAACTGGTGTCCAGTCGCGGCCTGGAGGGTAGCGCCATGGCCCTGCACTACCTGTACACCGGGCTGACCGTGGCCGGTTCATGGCTGCTGATCGGCTGCATCTTCAGCCTGCATTATGCCCGGCTGTTCTACACCGGCGACCGCCATGAGCCGCCCCTGCGCTTTGCCGACGGCGAGCGCAACCCGGACTACTGGGATTTCCACTACTTCTCGTTCACCATCAACGTCGCCGTGCAGACCTCGGACATCGGCGTCGCCGGCCGAGCCATGCGCAGGGTGGTGCTGGCCCACTCACTGGTAGGTTTCGTGTTCAACACGGCGATCCTCGGCTTTACCATCAACATCGCCGCCGGACTGCTCGGCTAGCACCCGCAGCGCGCAGGCGGCGATGCGCCGGCACACCTGCTCCAGCACATCGGCCTCCAGCACCAGCCCCAGGCGCAGGTGCCCCGCCGCACTCGGTCCGAAACCATCCCCCGGCAGCAGGGCCACGCCCTCCTCGTCCAGCAGGCGCTGGGCGAACGCCTGGGCGCCGAGCCCGCTGCCACGGATATCGAGCATCACGAACATGCCACCGGCCGGCCGATGGGCATGAATGCCCGGGCAGCCCTCCAGCACCGCGCAAACCCGGTCGCGGCGCTGCCGGTAGACCTCGCGCATCCGCCGCACGTCATCCCACGCCTGGTCCAGGGCCACGCAAGCCGCGTGCATGACGAACTCCGGCAGGCCGAACAGCATGCTCATGACCAGGGTACCGAGGTGCCTGGCAAACAGCGCCGGACCGATCACCCAGCCGACCCGCCAGCCGCTCATGGCATGGGACTTGGACAGGCTGCCGATCGACACGCAGCGCTCAGCCATGCCCGGCAGGCTCAACGGGTTGGGCGCCTCACCGTCGTACAGCAGCGCCTGGTAGACATCGTCGCAGACCAGCCACAGGTCATGATGGCGACATAACTGCGCCAGGCGCTCCAGGTCGGCCTGGTCGATCACCACGCCCGTCGGGTTGTGCGGACTGTTGAGCAGCAGGCCGCGGGTGCGCGGGGTGATCGCCCTGGCCACCGCCGCAGGGTCCAGGCGAAACCCCTGCTCCGGGCGTACCGCGACGGGTACGGCCTGCGCACCGCAGGCACCGAACACGCCGTGATAGGTCACGTACATGGGTTCAGCGACGATCACCTCGTCGCCGGGTTCGAACAGGCACTGGAAGGTCGCGAACAGACCGCACTGTGCTCCTGCGGTCACCACCACCTGCGCGGGATCGAGGGGCAGTTGGCTATGGCGCACCACTGCCTCACGCAGGGCGAGGCTGCCGCGCACATCGCTGTAATGGGTGTCGCCACGCCGCAGGCTGGCCACGGCGGCCTCGACCACCGGGGCCGGAGTGTCGAAATCGGGGTCGCCCACCGACAGCAGGATAATCTCGCGCCCCTGTCGGCGCTGCTCCAGGGCCTGGTAGTGAATGTCCCAGGCGGCAACTGCATGGCCGGCAATACGTTGGGTGAGCGTGGAATAACGCATGACTGTCTCCCTGTCTGCCGGCCGACACCGTTGGTCCGAAAAGCGCTGCGGATAAACATAGCAGAGCAACCCTCGCTGCCTGCCGTCCACCCACGGGGAAAACGTTTGCCCCGGCCGATACACACCCACCGTTCATCGTGACAGGACTGTGACCGCCGTCATGCATTAGTACATCTGCCATATTTTCTGGCGATTGCTGCCATGGCAGGTGCTATGGTTACAGTCCCGACAGGCTAGGACGGCCACAGTGCTACTGCTACGGAATCACCGCGTTCAGGACACGAACAAGGAGGCTGGCATGAACAAGATGACGTTCCCCAACGCCTGCCAGGTGATGCGCTGGCATTTCCATCCGCTGGGCTTCGAGGCCAGCATGGATGCCCCGCGCAGCATGGTCGCCCGGCTGTTCGACCGGGCCACTGGCGAAACCCTGCTGGCGATCGCCGGCATTCCCTGCGCCACCATCATGCCCGCCGCCGATGTCGAGCGGATCATCGAGGCGGTGGAGGCCGAGATGGAGACCTTCGACCTGCTGGCCGGCCGCCTGCGTAGCGTCGTCTAGCCCAACTGTTCCTGGCGCGCCTTTAACACCTGCAATCCCTTCATGAACTGCTCGGGCGGCACCGGCTGGCCAAGCAGGTAGCCCTGCAGCGAGTCGCAACCCAGGCGGGTCAGGAAGTCCTGCTGGCGGTCGGTTTCCACCCCTTCGGCGACAATCCGCAAGCCCAGCGCCTGGCCCAGGGCGACGATGGCCGAGACGATCGCCGCGTCGTCGCTGTCCTGCTCCAGATCGCGCACGAAGCCGCGGTCGATCTTCAGCTCGTTGGCCGGCAGGCGCTTGAGGTACATCAGGCTGGAGTAGCCGGTGCCGAAATCGTCGATGGACAGGTCCACGCCCATGTCCGACAGACGCTGCAGCACATGCAGGCTGGCGTCGGCATCGCGCATGGCGGTGGTCTCGGTGATTTCCAGGGTCAGGCGGTTGGCCGGCAGGCCGTTCTCGTTCAGCGCCTGGGCCACGCTGTCGACCAGCCCGGCATGGCAGAACTGGATGGCCGACAGGTTGACCGCGATGCGCCAGTCGTCGTTGCCCTCATCGAGCCACTGGCGCATCTGTCGGCAGGCTTCGCCCAGTACCCACTCGCCGATCGGAATGATCAGGCCGGTCTTCTCGGCCAGGCCGATGAAGCGGTCCGGCAGCATCAGGCCATGCTGCGGATGTTCCCAGCGCAGCAGGGCCTCGGCGCCGATGGGCTGGCGCTGCACGGCGTCGAACTTGGGTTGGTAGTGCAGGCGGAACTGGTTGTGCTCCAGGGCCGTGCGCAAGTCCTGCAGCAATTGCAGTTGCTGGCGCGCGTTGCTGTTCATCGAGGCGTCGAAGAAGCTGTAGCCGTTCTTGCCGGCGCTCTTGGCGTGATACATGGCCGCGTCGGCGTTGCGCAGCAGCTCGTGCTGGTCCAGGCCGTTGCCCGGGTACAGCACGATACCCAGGCTTGCCGACAGTTGCAGGTCGTGCTCGGCCACGCGGAACGGCCTGGCCATCAGGTTGACCTGCTTGACCGCGACGTTCATGGCGTCGTCCGGCTCGTCCAGCTCCACCAGCAGCACGAACTCGTCGCCGCCGATCCGCGCCAGGGTGTCCTGGCTGTGCAGATGGCCGCGCAGGCGGGCCGCCACGGCCTTGAGCAACAGGTCGCCGACATGGTGGCCGAAGGCGTCGTTGACCGGCTTGAAGCCGTCCAGGTCGATGAACATCAGGGCGAAGCAGCCGCCCTGCTCCGCCACCCGGCCCATGGCCTGGTCGATACGGTCGGCCAGCAGCGTGCGGTTGGGCAGCCCGGTCAGGGTGTCGTGCAGGGCCAGCTGGGTCAGTTCCTGGTTGGCCAGGGTCAGCGAACGTGCCAGCTCCGCCGTGCGCGCCTCCAGGCGGGCGTCCAGCACCGAGGTCAGCAGGGCCACCGCCAGCACCGCCAAGGTAGTGATCAGCACCAGGTAGTCCAGGCCATCGCCGGCCAGGCCCGTGGTCAGCGCGCCGCAGAAGCTGCCCGCCGGGAAGTTGGCCGCGGCCATGCCGGTGTAGTGCATGCCGACGATGGCGATGCCCATCACCACCGCCGCAACACCGCGAATCTGGCGCACATAGGGGGTGTGCTGGCGCAGACGGAAGGCGATCCACAGCGCCGCCGCCGACGCCCCCACGGCGATGGCCAGCGACGCGCCGAACAGCGTCGGGTCGTAGTCGATGCCCGGCTGCATGCGCAGCGCGGCCATGCCCATGTAGTGCATGCAGGCGATGCCGGTGCCCATGATCAAGGCGCCGAACGCCAACTGCAGCCACGGCAGCTTCGGCTGGCTCACCAGCCACAGGGCAAAGCCCGAGGAGGCCACCGCGATCAGCAGCGACAAGGCCGTCAGGGTGGTGTCGTAGCCCAGCTCGATCGGCAAGCTGAACGCCAGCATGCCGATGAAGTGCATCGACCAGATGCCGATGCCCATGGCGAACGCCCCGCCACCCATCCACAGGTACACCGCCCGCCCCTTGGCCGTGGCGATGCGCCCGGTAAGGTCCAGGGCCGTATAGGAGGCAAGGATGGCCACGCACAGCGAAATCAACACCAGCGAGGAGGAGTAACTACCGATCAGCATTCGCACTTCCAGGAACAGGCCGAGGGACGGCCCGGGAAAAGCCGATAATTGTACTCAAGCTTTGGCGAAACGCACGGGGTTTTCGCGGGTCTGAATGGATCCAATGATCGGTGCCAGGCACCGCAGGGACTGGGCTAGAGCGCATCGCCCAGTAATTGAAGGCATATTGCCATTGGTCGTCTCGGGTCTCATCGCGGGGCAAGCCCGCTCCCACGCTGTGGAACATGCCTGAATGACTTGCTAGATAGCGTGGGAGCGGGCTTGCCCCGCGATAGCGTCACGACGAAACCCACGCCAAGCGAAGCGACTCCAGCTAATCTCAACAGGCCAACACCCAGAAACCACGCCGCCCCAGGAGCTCGCCATGGCCACCCGCCCCAGGCAGGCAGTGCTGCTCGCCCTGCTTGCCCTCGCACTGTCGCTGACTGCCGGCTGTTCGAACAAACACGCCACCACCCGCTACGCAGCACAAGGTTCCGCCTGCTACGCCAAGGCCCTGCCCAGCAGCGGTGAAGGTGGCCTGGCCTTCGGCCCCACCCTCGCCATGGCCAGCAAGAAGTCACTGGCCAGCTGCGTGCGCTACGCCGGCAGGTCGGGCGGCACGCCGCACACCTGCCAGGTCGTCGTGGCCAAGTGCAAGGGCTGAGCTAGCCCAACGCCTCCTCGATCAGCGCGGCGACCTCCTTGGCCCGCGAGGCCAGCGACGCGTGACTGGCATCCAGGGTGATGACCTTGCGTGCCTTCAACCGCGCCGACATCATCTGCTGGTTGGCCGGCGCGATCATGTGATCCTGGCTGGAGACCTGGTACCACGACGGTTTGTGCTTCCACGCAGGATCAACGATCGAATCGCCAAAGGTGCTCGCCAGCGGCGCCTTCTGCGTCACCGCCATGACCAGCGCCTCGTCCGCCGACAGGTCCTGGCAGAAGCTCTCGTGGAACTTGTCGGTCTTGATCCACAGGTAGCCGTCGCTGTCCGGCGCCAGGTTCGCTGCCGCCAGCGGTGGATGCTGCTGGGTCAGTGCGCCTGGGCTCTCGCCCGCATCGGGTGCGAAGGCCGCGATGTAGACCAGCCCCGTCACATTGTCCTGGTTGCCCGCCTGGGTGATCACCGCCCCTCCATAGGAATGCCCGACCAGCAGTACCGGCCCGCCAACCTGCGCCACCATCTTGCGCGTGCGCTCGGCGTCGTCCGCCAGGGAGGTCAACAGCAACTCCACGGCGCGGACATCCTTGATGCCCTTGCGCGCCAGTTCGACGATCACCTTCCCCCAATGGGCGGCACCACCCCAGAAACCGTGTACCAATACGACCGTTGGCTTGCTCATGGATGAACACCTTCGCTAGGGAAACAGGGATGTGATTCGCCGCAACAGCATAGGCCACCGATTACCGCGCCTTGGATCAAAGGCATTGGACGGCACCTGCGCAAATGACGCAAAAGCCTATTGGCCCGCCTGCTGGCGTTGCCAGCGTTGCAGGTTCTCGACCACCAGTTGCTCGGGCAGCGGGCCTGCAACCAGCGCCTTCATCTTGCGCGCCAGCTGCTCGCGCAGCATCGGCTTGTTGCAGCCGGACTTGTGTGACAACGCCAGGTACAACCCTTCGCTGGAGACTGGTGGTTCAAGCACCTCGAGCGCCTGCTCCTTACCCAGCGTGCGAGCCAGGGCCAGCCCGGGATAGTGTTCGAAGATCACATAATCGCTGCGTTTGAGCAGCAGCTTCTGGAAAGCCTGGGTGACGCTGGGCACGGCCTCGAGGTTGAGCTGCGCCCGGGCGTAGTCGTCGAAGGCCTGGCCGTGGCTGTTGTTGACCAGCGTTCCGCCACGTCGCCCCTTGAGGTCGGACCAGTCGCTATAGGCGAAACCCTCCCCCTTGCGCACCCAGACCACACTGGAGTTGAACAGGAACGGCGGGCTGACGAAGTCCACCAGCAGCTCTCGCGCCTGGGTGCGGAAATACCCGGCGAGCATGTCGACGCGCCCGCTGCTCACCTCTTCCTGGGCCCTGGACCAGGGTCCGACATACACCACGTCCACCACCAGGCCGAGTTCCTTGGCCACCTGCTTGAGCAGGTCGGCATTGGCGCCGATCAGGCGCTCGGGGTCCTGCGGGTCTCGCCAGAGGTAAGGGGGATACTCCGGATTGCCAGTGGCGGTGAGGTGCTGACAGGCATCAGCGGCGACGGTGATCCTGGGCACCATCGCCAGGGCGAACGACAACATCACAGACAGGCCCAGACAACGTCCGCTCATTGCGTTCCTCGCGCTATGGATTACGCCACTGACAACGTGGCCTTACACAGTGTGCACGAGAAATGACCGATCGCCACGTGCACTGTCGGGATCCGTGCTGCGGTACGTCGTCACGCCTGTTCCAGAACGTGCCGGGCTGCCTCAGCCGGCAGCTCGCGGCATCAGGTCGTAGGGGTGTTTCCAGCCCGCAACCGCCTGTATCCGTGCCTTCCAGGCTTCGATATGGCGGAACTCGTCCAGCGCCAACCCCGTGTCTTCGGGCATGTACACATATCCCGCCAGGGACAGGTCGGCGATGGTCAGGCGCCCGCCCACCATGAATGGCGTGTCTGCCAGGTGCGCATCGACGATCTGGTAGGCCGCCCTGGCCCGCTCGCGCAAGAAGCGGGTGACATCCGACTCACCCAAGTTCTTCAGGCAGTAGATGAAACGCAAGGCCGCGTAATAGCTGGTGAACTTGTGGTTGTCGAACAGCATCCAGCGCCAGATCTCGCGCTTCTCATGCTCGTCGCGCGGGCCAAAGCGGCCGGTGCGCTCGGCCAGGTAGTCGAGGATCAGCGCCGACTGGGTGAGCTTCTCGCCGGCATGTTCCAGCACGGGCACCTCGCCCTGTTCATTGACCGCATCACGCCAGTCCTGGCCACGGGTCTGACCGTGGAAGAAATCGACGAACACCGGTGCCCAGTCCTGACCGGTGAGCTCCAGCATCAGTGCGACCTTGTAGGCGTTGCCGGATTCGGCAAAGCAGTGGAGCGTGTATTCGGCCATGGGTGTCAGGTTCCCTTGATCAATGCAGGTCAGCAGAATGACCAGATCCTAATCCTGCAACAGCTGTGAACGCTACAGCCGTTTGCCTTGGCGTCACAGTGGAACTCCCGGCGACCCTTTGCGCTCTTAACATCATGCAGTAACTCCCTAGGGCATCACCTTTCCGGAGGACTCGCCATGCGCCATTTACTGCTCGTTCCCTCACTGCTGCTCCTGCTCCCCGCCGGCGCCGCCCTGGCCCGCGTCGATGCCGGGGATGTCGCCACCTCGGCGGGGATCTCCGCATCGCTGTACTCGACCTTCAAGGACGACAAACGGATCATTCCGGCCCGTGACGAACTGTCGGCCTTCGTCGCCAGTGGTGGTGCCATTCGCGGGGCTTACCTGGAGTCGGCGCTGGCCCAGGTACGCCAGGCCAATCCCGGGCTGCAGGCCAGTGACGAGGAGCTGGCCCGGGCGCTACTGTCTCAGGATGACGGGTTGGCGGATCACTGAGCGCAAGAAACCCGGGGCCGTCATGCGGCCCCTGCCTGCTCAGCGCGCCCGGTTGGTCACCCCGAACGGAATATGCACCGACGGCGCCACGGTGCTGGTGCTCTTCAGATGCCCCGACTGGTCGTCGAAGAAGATGTGCGGCTTGAGCACCTGAAGCACCCGTCGCTTCTCGATGCCGCCGAGGAAGAAGGCGTCGTTGGCCATCACCCCCCAGCTTTTCAGGGTGTTGAGCGCCCGTTCATGGGAGGGCGCGTTGCGCGCCGTGACGATCGATACCCGCAGACGGTTCTCGTAGCCGGGATGGGCCAGCTTGTGCTGCTCCTCGGCCGCCTGGATACGGGCGATACGCACGAAGAACTCCTTGAGCGGGCCAGGGTTGTGCGGCTGGGTGACGTTGATCACTTCATGGGCGTGGAAACTGTCCAGCCCGCCTGATTGCATCACCGCCTCCGACTCGTCCCCGGCCAGCACGCCGTCGAAGTCGAAGGCGATGCGCAGGTTGTCGTCGCTCTCGTCGTCATCGAACTTCGAATCCAGCACCTGCCCTGCCGGATAGCCGGCCTTGATTGCCGCATCGACGTGCTGCTTGTCGGCGGAGAGGAACAGGGCGATGTTCAACGCCGGGATGTACTCGTACGGCGAGCGGCCCTGGGTGAAGATCGCCCGGGTCATGTTCAGGCCGTAATGGCCGATGGTCTTCATCACCCGCATGCCGGTGTCCGGGTCGTTCTGCGACAGCAGCACCACCTCCACCAGCGGATCCTCGGGATCGCCACGCAGGTCGTTGAGGGCCAGCAGACGCTTGATGAAGGGATAGGCAATGCCTTTTCCCAACGGCACGTCCAGGTGCTGCTCCTGGTATTTGCGGTACTGCGCCTCGCCCTCTCGACGGAACACCGCGTCCGACTCGCTGAGGTCGAACACCGCGCTGGAGGCGACACCGATGACCAGCCGATCATCCAGTTCGAAGGCCATGGGGCTTTCCTTGTATTGATAACGTTGTACGCGACGCCGCTCAGCCTTCGCTGCGGCCCTGCAGGCGCGAGGTCCAGTCCTCGACCTGGTGTTGCTCCAGGCGTTTTTCCAGGGTGCGCCGCCAGTTCGGCACCAGCGGCAGCGCCAGGCACTCGCGCAACAGGTCGGGTTCCAGTCGCTTGTCGAACAGCACTGCCGAGAGCCGCGCCACCGACCAGTCGCCGTGCGGGCGCTCGACCAGTTGCAGGGCATCGCCCGCCTCGATCACGCCCTCCTCCAGCACCCGGTAGTACCAGCCGGTACGCCCGCTCTGCTGCACCCGCAACGCCATCTGCGCCACGTCGAAGCGGTCGTTGAGCTTCCAGCACGGCATGCGCCCCTGGGAGATTTCCAGCAACGCCGTGCCGACGCGGATCCGGTCGCCCAGGCAGACATCAGCCTCGCGCCAGCCGGTGCTGCTGAAATTTTCGCCGAAGGCGCCAGGGCGCGTCAGCAAGGGGTGCTCGCCCAGTTCGGCGGTCCAGTCGGGATAGTGATCGCGGGGGTAATGGTGGATGGCCTTCTCGACACCACCGTGTACGCGCAGATCGCCCTGTTCGTCGCCGGCGATACCGAGGAAGGTGACTGCCAGAGGGCCTTGGCGAGGCTGCTTGTCGATGGCGCTGTGCGAACCCGGGCGGGTGAACGGCCGGGCGCAGCCGGTGAGCAGGCTGTCAAGGCGCGGGCTGGGCGAGGTCATGCGGCGGTCTCGTGGAAAGGTCCGCCAGAGCTTACACCAGCGCGCCTGAGGGCCCAACCGCATTACCTGTGGGAGAAACTGTCTTGCTAAGTTTATTCAACTGGCGCGATCTCTGTAGGAGCGGCCTTGTGCCGCGAAAGGGCCGCGAAGCAGCCCCAGGATTTCAGCGTTTTTGCAAAGATCGCCGGGGCCGCTTTTTGCGGCCCTTTCGCGGCACAAGGCCGCTCCTACAGGTTGGAGTAGCACCTGTGGGAGCTGGCCGCGCAATCATAGACCGTTACTTGCCCCGCGCCTTGTTGTAGATGGTCTTGGCGCGGTCGGCCGAGGCTTGGCACTTGGCCATGTCACCTTTGTCCCGTGCGTCCTTGGCCTGCTTGAGCAGCTCGTGATAGTCATGGGCCATGCCGCCGTGCAAGGCCTGGCCATCGGTCTTGCTGATGCTCTCCAGATCATTGATCTTGGCATCGCAATTGGTCGCCGGACCATCCTCGGCGTAGGCGGCGAAACTCAGTACACAGGTGATCGCTAGCAGTGTCATGGATTTCATGGCGTGTTCTCCTGGGAAATCGACGCAGCTCAGAGCTTAGTCCGCCAGTGCCTGCCCGACGGGACTTCAGCCCAACGGTCGTGCAACCTCGCCGACCAGGAAGTCGATGAACACCCGCACCTTCAACGGCATGTGCCGGGCCTGCGGATACACCAGCATGAACGGCCGCGACGTCCCGCCATGTTCGGCCAGCACTTCCACCAGCTCGCCGCTGTCCAGCGCCTCCTGCACGGTGAAGCGGTAGGCCTGCATCAGGCCGCCCCCATGACGCACCAGGGTGGTGGTGGCGAGGAAATCGCCCAGGCAAGTGAGCGCACCCTGGGTCTCGAGCTCGACCAGCAGCCCGTCACGGCGAAAGCTCCAGGGCGGCCGCCTGCCACTGCTGGGCAGCTCGAACTGGATGCACTCATGCCCGGCCAGGTCCTCCAGGGTCCGTGGCGTACCGGCCCGGGCCAGATAGCCGGGGGTGGCGACCACCACCAGCTCGGCGTCCTCCAGGCGCCGGGCCACCAACCGCGAATCGGCGGGCGCGCGGCCACGGATCGCCAGGTCGAAGTGCTCCTCGGCGAAATCGACGTTGCGGTTGCTGACATGCACATCCACCTGTACCCCTGGATAGCGCTGGCGAAAACGCGGCAGCAGTGGCAACAGGCGGTGATGGGCGTAGGGCGTTGGCGCGCTGATACGCAGGCGACCCGCGGGCTCGAGCTGGCCACCGGTGACCTGGCGCTCGGCCTCGACCAGTTGGCCCAGCGCCTGGCGACAGTGCTGGTAATAGGCCTGGCCGGCCTCGCTCAGGCGCATCTGCCGGGTGGTGCGCACGAAAAGGCGAACGCCCAGGCGCTCCTCCAGGCGCGCCACCGAGCGGCTCACCGCTGCGGGCGTGACCCCTGCCAAGGTGGCCGCCTCGGTAAAGCTGCCGGCATCGGCGGCAAGGCAGAACAACTCCAGGCTGCCCAGTTGCAGGTCATCGAAATGGCGGGTCATGGCGAGCTCTATTGATTACATGATGTATCGATTGAAATGCCCTGTGCCTCATTTTTCAAGTTGAGATAGCAACTTAAAGTGGCTGCACACCCGAGCAACGGCTCGCACCACCGGAGATCCTCCCATGAGCAAGGCAAGAACCGTCATCATCACCGGCGCCTCCAGCGGCCTGGGCTTCGCCCTGGCCCAGGCCTACCTCAAGCGTGGCGATAACGTGGTCGGCAACGCCCGCACCCAGGCTCGCCTCGACGAAGCCGCAGCTCGTCTGGGCAATCCGGCCGCCTTTATCGGCGTGGCGGGCGACATCGCCGAGAAAACCACCGCCGAACGGCTGTTTGCCACCGCCCTGGAGGCCTTCGGCCAGGTCGATATCCTGGTCAACAACGCCGGCATCTTCATTCCCAAGCCGGTGACCGACTACACCGAGGCCGACGTCGACGCGCTGGTCGGCACCAACCTCAAGGGCTTCTTCTACCCCGCCCAGGCCGCGGCGAAAATCATGAAGGCCCAGGGCCACGGGCATATCGTCGCCATCACCGCCTCGGTGGCCCTGCAACCGGACACCCGCGTCCCGGCGCTGCTGCCGGTGCTGGTCAAGGGCGGGCTGAACCAGGCGGTCAAGGGCCTGGCCCTGGAGCTGGCAGCGAGCGGCGTGCAGGTTAACGCCGTGGCCCCCGGCATCATCGACACGCCGCTGCACAGCGGCCACACCGAAGGGCTCGGCGCGCTGTCGCCAAGCGGGCGCACGGGCAAGCCCGAGGATGTGGTGGACGCCGTGCTGTACCTGACCGATGCCCGTTTCGTCAGCGGCGTCATCCTCCCTGTCGACGGTGGCAGCACCGCCGGTACCTGGCACTGAACCTGGAGCGAAGCACATGCCTTATGTCCATATCCGCGTGACCGATGAAGGCGTCACGGCCGAGCACAAACGCCAGTTGATCGAAGGTACCACCCGCCTGCTGGAGCAGGTATTGAACAAGCCGCCGGCCAGCACCTTCGTGGTGATCGAGGAAGTGCCCACCGACAATTGGGGCGTAGGCGGCGAGACGGTGACCGCGTTGCGTGCACGCAACCCATGACACACTGAAGCTTGCCTCGCGAACGCGGGGCAGGCCCGCCCCCACAAGGTGAGCGGCTGCTACTGACGCAACCTTCCCAACGCCTCCAGCACATGCCCCGTCGCCCGTTCCACATCCCCCTCGCGACAGGCGATGCCCAACTGACGCCACAACCCCGGCCGCAACGGCCGCCGGGCGATGCGCGGCGATGGCGGGTGAACCTCGCCTTCCTGCGGCAGCAAGGTGGCGCCGTAGCCCGCGGCCACCAGGCTCTTGATCGCATCGTTGTAGTTCAGCTCGATGCGCGGCTCGGGGTACAGCCCCGCTGCGGCGAACCACTCCGACGTCACCCGCGACAATTGCGTGGTGCTGTCGTTGAGGATCAGCGCTCGTCCGCCAAGCCATGCCGGCGTCACCCGTGCCGGTGGCTGCCAGTCGATGGGGACATAGGCCATGATCGGGTCACGCCGCCACGGCGTGATCCGCAAGCCCTTGCCAGCGACCTGCGGCAGCGCCACCAGACCGATGTCCAGGGTGCCCTCGCGCAGCCGCGCCAGGGAGGCCTGCGAGGTAAGTACCTGAACCTGCACATCGATCCCCGGATGATCCACCCGCAGCGTTTCCAGGGCCTGGGGTAACAAGTGCGCGATGGCGCCGGTCGAAGCACCCAGACGCACCCGGCCGGTCAAGCCCTCGACCTGGCGGCGCACCTCGTCCAGGGCCTGGTCGGCGTCGGCCAGCAGGCGCCTGGCGCGGGCCAGCAAGGTCTCGCCGATGGCCGTGGGGCGTACCTGGCCGCGGGTGCGGGTGAGCAAGGGCGCACCGATGCGCGCCTCCAGCTCGGCCACGTGCAGGCTGATGGTGGGGGGCGCCAGGTTGAGCTGGCGGGCGGCGTCGGCGAAGGAGGCACGGTCGGCGATCACCACCAGGGTGCGCAGGCGGTCGAGGCTGATTTCTCGCATGGGGTCTCGGCAGGAATGAAGTACTGATGGCTGGCACGCCCCGGGTAGGAGCGGCCTTGCGCCGCGAAGGGGCGCGCAGCGGCCCCGGAATTACCGGCCTGACGCGAAATTGCCGGGGCTGCTGCGCAGCCCTTTCGCGGCACAAGGCCGCTCCTACAGAGGGCTCGTTATTTAAAATCAGAATTTCTGAATATGGTGATCATGATATTCAAATTTTATTTCGCCCAGCGAACGACGAGGATACCGCCATTCCTTCTCGTCACTGGACAACCGACATGCACCAGCCCCTCGTTTTCATCGACGGCGACCAAGGCACCACCGGCCTGCAGATCCATGCCCGCCTGCACGGCCGCCAGGACCTGCGCCTGCTCACCCTGCCCGAAGCCGAGCGCAAGGACCCGGCGCGGCGCAGCGAGGCGATCAACAGCGCCGATATCGCCGTGCTCTGCCTGCCCGACGACGCCGCCCGCGAGGCCGTGGCCACCCTGCACAACCCGGCGGTGCGGGTGATCGACGCAAGCTCCGCGCACCGCACCGCGCCCGGCTGGGTCTACGGCCTGCCGGAACTGAACGAGCAACAGGCCGAACGCATCGCCCGGGCCACCCGGGTGAGCAACCCCGGCTGCTACCCCACCGGCGCCATCGCCCTGCTGCACCCCCTGGTCAAGGCCGGCTTGCTGCCGGCGGACTACCCGCTGAGCATCCACGCCATCTCCGGCTACTCCGGTGGCGGCCGGGCCGCCGTCGAGCGGCATGAGCAGCGCAGCGACGCCTACCTGCCGACCCTCCAGTTGTACGGCCTGGAGCTCGCCCACAAGCATGTGCCAGAGATCCAGCAGCATGCGGGGCTGAGCGCGCGGCCGGTGTTCGTGCCGGGTTATGGCGACTACCGCCAAGGCATCGTGCTGAGTATCCCGCTGCAACTGCGCCTGCTGCCAGGCGTCGACGCCGATCAGTTGCAGGCCTGCCTGGAACGGCACTACCAGGGCGCCCGCCACGTGCAGGTAATGCCCCTGCACCAGCACGGTCCGGCGCAGGCGCTGGACCCGCAGGCGCTGAACGACAGCAACGACCTGCGCCTGGCCCTGTACGCCAACCCCGAGCATGGCCAGGTGCTGCTGACTGCGGTGTTCGACAACCTGGGCAAGGGCGCCTCAGGCGCCGCCGTGCAGAACCTCGACCTCATGCTGGCCGGGCTGCGCTAGAATGATCACCCGCCTCGTTCCGGGGCGGGTGTTTCAATCCTGCCGGAGCCCGACCCGCGATGTTCATCCTCCGCCGCCTCGAAGGCGTGCCGCCCGAATCCTTCCAGAACCAGATCCGCCAGTTGGTGATCGACCATGTCGGCCAGCTCAGCAGCGTCGCCATCAGCCCGGACAATCCGCTCTATCCGCTCTACCAATACGGAGTCGGCCTGGAGGTGCACCAATACCTGATGGCGCTGGACGGCACCCGTGGCCTGGCCGTCGAGCTGACCCTGGCCCTGGATGCCGAGGCGCCGGACCAGTTGCTCGGCTTCGCCCTGGTGCTGCCGGCCCAGGACAACCCGCAGGCCTGCGCCCTGGCCTACCTCGCCGTAGTCCCCAGCCACCGCCGCCAGGGCATCGCCCTTGGCCTGCTGCGCGCGGTGCGTGAACGCTATGCCTGCGTCGAGCTGAGTACCTTCGCCCAGCAGGTACCGTGGTTCGAGAACATGGGCCTGCAGGTGGTCGCCTGTACCGGGCCGCAGGTGTTGATGAGCAGCACCGGGCAAGCCAGCGGCGCGCTGATCGGGCGGCTGGACATCGCGCCGATCTACCAGACCGTCGAAGTCCGGCAGATCCATGCCTACCTGCTCAAGCAACAGGGCGAGGCGGCGATGCTGGACGCCGAACGCCTGCGCGACGAGCGACTGGACGTCCTGACGGAACAGGCACGGGCGTGCGTCAGGGAACGCAAGACCGTGCATTGAGGCGCCTCGCCGTCAGCCCTTGATGGCCTTCTCGATCGTGGCAATGTCGATCTTGCCCATCTGCAGCATCGCCTCGAACGCCCGCTTCGCCAGGGCGCGATCGGGGCTGGCCACCGCCTGGGTCAATACCCGCGGGCTGATCTGCCAGGACAGCCCCCACCTGTCCTTGCACCAGCCGCACACGCTCTCGCTGCCACCGTTGCCGACGATGGCGTCCCAATAGCGATCGGTTTCCTCCTGGCTGTCGGTCGCCACCTGGAACGAGAACGCCTCGCTGTGGCTGAACGCCTTGCCACCATTGAGACCGATGCACGGGATGCCCAGCACGGTGAACTCCACCGTGATCACATCGCCTGCCTTACCGGAGGGGTAGTCGGCGGGCGCCTTGTGCACGGCGGTCACCCGGCTGTCGGGGAAGGTGCTGGCGTAGAAGTTCGCCGCGTCCTCGGCGTCATTGTCGTACCACAGGCAAATGCTGTTCTTGGCGGTCATGCTCGGACTCCTGGCGGGATTCGTTGCCCACGAGTCTAGCCGCCTGTCCTGGCATGCCAGGACAGGCCGATCAGCGGCTCAAGCCATCAACCCTGGCAGGCGAACGCCTGGGCCAGCTCACGGTCGCTCAGCGCGCTCACCGGATGCAGCTGGCGGTACTCGCTCAAGGCCTGTTCCAACCGTGCGCCGCGCAAGCGCCCGTCGCTGGCGATGTACAGCAGCGCATCGTCGCGGGCGGCTTGGTAAGTGCGCGCAGGGTGGCTGGTAGAGCCACTGACGGCAGCGGTGGCGAGGCTGGAACCAACGGTGAAGTGGTCGCTCGAGTTGCCCTTGCCGTCCATGGCCAAGGCCGGGCCGGCAAGCAGCAATATCGCCAGCAATGCACGGCCGCGCAGGATCACGAGGCAACCTGTGCGGTTTGCACAACGTCGACGTGCCGCTGGCTGAAGGCCAGGTAATAGCCATTGCAATCACGCACGCCGAACTCCCGCGAACCATACTCCGTGTCGTGCAACGGCCAGGCGATATCCGCCAGCTCGCGGACTTGCGCGTAATAGCCGTCGACGTCCTCGACCACCAGATAGAAGGTCCCGGCACACCCCGGCGGCAGCCGCCACAGGTCGTCCTCGGTGAACAGCAGGCTGCAGTCGTGCAACTGCACGGTAAGGGTCGATTGCGCGGTGTCGGCGACGGTAAATTGCAGCACATCGCGGTAATGACGGCGGGTAGCGTCAAGGTCGGTGCAGCGCAAAAGCGGGGCAACAGGCATGCGGAACCTCCTCGTCGGTGAACGGGTTGCGGCGGATCATCGCCGCAAACCCAGGGAGCGGCAAGGGGCTGTATGCCGCGTTTGCCGGCCATCTGTATCTAACCACTGGCGCCGTGCACGCCTAGGATCGAGGTCCTCGACCCAAGGTAACTGCCATGAACGACCTGCCAACCGCCATCGACTTTCCCGGCCTGACCCTGCGCCGTCTGTTGCCGGGCGACCATGCCATGGTCTGCGCCCATCGCCAGGCCATGTTCCTGGAAGCCGGTGGCGACCCGCACCGCCTGAAGACCATGACCGAGCACTTTGGGCCCTGGCTATGGACGCGCCTGGCGGACGGTCGCTATTACGGCTTCGTATTGTTGGACGACGCGCAACCGGTGGCGGCGATCGGCCTGATGACGATCGAGTGGCCGCCGCATCCGGCCCACCCCGATCAGGAACAGCGCGGCTACGTGCTGAATGTCTATGTCGAGCCGTCCCATCGGCGTCAGGGCCTGGCCTCGAAACTGATGCGCCTCGCCGAATCGGAGTTCGCCGAGCGCGGCCTGGACTTCGCCGTGCTTCATGCCACCGACGTGGGCAGGCCGGTTTACGCCGGGCTGGGTTGGGCGGCAACCACGGAAATGGCCAAGGCCCTTGGCTGAACGCTCAAGTCGGCCAGGCAAGAGCCGATAACCCTCGTGCATCCGATCGGATGCACGATTGTGCAGTTACTCAAGGATGATTCATGTTGCGCCACAACCTGCCAGCCCTGCTGGCACTGTCGCTGATGCTGTCACTCACCGGCTGCAATGGCCTGCCAAGCTCGAACGCCAGCGACTCTGCGACGCTCGGCCCGGTTCGCCCGGATAGCGAAGCCCGCACGACCTGGATCACGCAGATCCTGGCCCAGGACCCTCTGGCCAGCCAGGACCGACAGCCACCACCGCGCCAGAGCAACGCGCAGATCGTCGACGCATTGCGCCAGAAGCGCGACCTGAAGTTGCCGGATGCCTACTGGGAGCAATGGCAACGCAATCTCGATACTTTCGATGCCGAAACCTCCCGTCACAAGGAAGCACAGCGCGCCCGTTACATCGCCACCTTCAGCGACCAGCTCAAGCGCGTCGACGACAGCACCCTGCAACGCCTGGCCAGTGCGCCCGACACCCTGGACGCGGCCACCCGCGATGCCTGGAAGCAGCGCCTGATCGAGCGTTACAGCCGCTACATCATCGACAGCGAAGTGGGCCGCGACATCCTCGACGCCCACCTGCGACGCATGGCGCTGATGGACCGGCAATTCGGCGTCTGCGACCTGGACAGCCATTGCTGGGACCGCACGCCCAAGCCGTGAAATTTGACTCGCGACGGCGCAGGGCTCAAGGTCGGTGATCCCACCGACATGGAGCCCGACATGCATTTCGACCTGATCCAGAGCTTGTCCCTGGCTGGCAAGCCCGATGTGCCCAATGACGACCGTATCGGCAACGCCGACCGCCACGCCTGGGTCATCGACGGCGCCACCGACCTTGGCGCCCCCGGCCTGCTCGGCGAGCGCGGCGGCGCCGCGTGGCTCTCGGCCACGGCCCAGCGCGCCTTCGCCACGGCCTCGGGGCCACTGCGGCAGGTTTGCGAGACGGTCTTCGATTCGATTGCCCAGGCCTACCGGCAGGACCGCCGACGCGAGCCCCTGGCCACCTGGGAACTGCCGCGCGCTGCCTTTGCCGCGGTGGCCATCGAAGGTGAGGAACTGGTCTGCGCGCACCTGGCCGACTGCGTGGTGCTGCATCGCAGCGCGCAAGGCATCCGCTTCCTCACCCCCGAGCCCGATCGCGAGGTCGAGCAAGCCGAAGCCGCCGCACTCGGCCCCGGCACCGGCGCCCACGGCGTGCGCACCCCAGCGGTGCTGGCCGATCGCCGCAGCGCCCGCGAGCGGCCCCGGGCCGTGCTCGGCGTCGATGCCGAGCTGTCCCGGGAAGGCACCTTTTACACTCGAGCCCCAGTCGCCGTGGGTGACGATGTGCTGCTGATGAGCGATGGCTTCGCGGCGCTGTTCGATACCTATCGGGCCTATGACCCGGCAGGTTTCATCGAGCGCCTGCAAAGCCACGGCCTGGATGACCTGGCACGGACACTGCGCGGCATCGAGCACGACGATGCCGCATGCCTGCGCTACCCGCGGTTCAAGATGAGCGACGACGCCTCGGCGATCTGGTTGCGGGTGGGTTGAACGGGGAGTCAGCTCGCCGCGCCAGAGGCTAGGCCAACCGTTTATGCAGGAAATAACGGCTATGCCCGGGCGGGAAGTCGGCAAGCTCACCGAACACTTCGAACCCCAGCTTGCGGTAGAAGTCCGGCGCCTGGAAGCTGAAAGTGTCCAGCCAGATTCCGCAGCAGCCCTTCTCCTTCGCCAGCGCCTCGGCCTGGGCCATCAGCTCGCGGCCGGTGCCCTGCCCGCGCATGCGCTCGGGCACCACCAGCAGTTCGACGAACAACCAACCTCCTCCGAGCCTGGCATAGAGCCCGCCGATGACCTCATCGCTGGCGGGATCGCGCAGCGTCCAGGCGACGGTGGCCGCACCAGGCGAACCGATCACGCTGTCGTTGAAGGCGCGCAGGGGTTTGAGAATCGCATCGTGATGCAGGCTGGTGGCCTGGTCGGTGAAATCGATCGTGAGCGTCATGGCAGGTCGTCCGGTTGACCACGTAGGAAGGCGGCGCTAAGCGCGCCGGATTAAATTTACTTCACGTTGCGCCCTTTAGATATAAGGCATTCGACAGCCGTTCGACCATACTCCAAAATGCAACGGTTTTTTGGGGGAAACCCTTGCACAGCCAACGACATACCAACATTTAGTGAGCCTCAACGTGAAAACTTCCCTGTCCATCCTCAGCCTGCTGCTGTTGCTCACAGGTACCGCGACCCTACCGTCGACCGCTGCTGCACAACCCCCGGCCCAGGTCCAGCGCGACCCAAGCAAGCTGCACCTGGCCTCCGGCAGCGCCCTGTTGATCGACCTCAACACCAACAAGGAGCTGTATGCCAGCCACGCCGATCGCGTGCGCCCCATCGCCTCGGTCACCAAGCTGATGACCGCGATGGTCGTACTCGACGCCAAGCTGCCCATGGACGAAATGCTCGGCATGACCATCGCCAACAACCCGGAGATGAAGGGCGTGTACTCGCGGGTACGCCTGGGCAGTGAGCTGAACCGTCGCGAGACGTTGCTGATCACCCTGATGTCGTCGGAAAACCGTGCGGCCAACACCCTGGCCAACCACTACCCCGGTGGCTATGGCGCCTTCATCAAGGCGATGAACGCCAAGGCCCGCAGCCTGGGCATGAGCAACACCCGCTATGTCGAGCCGACCGGCCTGTCGACCCTCAACGTCTCCACCGCCCACGACCTGGCCAAGCTGCTGATGGCCTCGCGCAAGTACCCGCTGCTCAGCGAGCTGTCGACCACCCGCGAAAAGACCGTGGCGTTCCGCAAGCCCAACTACACCCTGGGCTTTCGCAACACCGACCACCTGGTGAACAAGAGCAACTGGGACATCGCCCTGACCAAGACCGGCTTCACCAACGAAGCGGGGCATTGCCTGGTGCTGCTGACGAAGATGGACAACCGTCCGGTGGCCATGGTGATTCTCGACGCCTACGGCAAGTACACCCACTTCGCCGATGCCAGCCGCATGCGCCAGTGGCTGGAGACCGGCAGCGCCAAGCCGGCACCGGCGGTGGCCATGCAATACAAGAGCGAGCGCCAGGGCCGCGCGCGCCTGGCGCAGGACTGACACACCGCTGAAACGACGACGCCCCGCATGATGCGGGGCGTCTTGCTTTAACGGTATGGGCCTCAGGCCTGGGTGGCGATCATGCCACCGGCGCTGCTGCCACCGGTCTTGGTCAACGCTTCGAGCAACTGCTGCGTGGCGGCCAGGATCTGCCCGCTCAGGGTGGCGATGCTCGCCTGCTTGGCGGTGATCATGGCCAGCTTGGAAGTTTCGTCCATCTCTTGCTCGGCAAGCATCGCCAGTTGCTTCTGCTCCTCTGCAAGCTGCTTCTGCAATTGCTTGATCATGTCGCGCAGCTGGGTGATGTGCCCCGGCTCGCCGCTGCCTTCACCGCCCTCGGCCTGCTTGGCCTCCTCGGCCTTGCCCGGGGTGGTCTCACCCGACAGGTCCACCGCGACGCTCGTCAACGGCTTTTCTTTCTTTTCTGCGGGCTGGGCATTGGCCACACTGGTGATCACCCCCATCGTCGCACTGTTGATACCTACCATTCCCTAATCCTCCGTGGTGGGTCCTTTCAATACCAGCGCTATCGGCTGCGCCACGGCAGACTTGATGGCCATGTGCCGATAAATTTGCCGCCTCGTCATTCGTCCACCACATACCCGAGCCATGCCCTGGCGCCCCTGGCGACCCGACAGGCCGACCCGACCAGCCCCGCAACGAGATGGCAATGACCAAGACCCGTTCCCGCAAAGCCTTGTACATCGGCCTGCCCCTGGCCCTGGTGGCCGCCCTGGGTGGCGCCGCCGGCTATTACTTCTGGAAGCAGGACAGCGGCTATCCCCGCGCCATCGTGCAGCAGGCCAACGAACTGCACGAACACATGCTCTCCTTCGACAGCCATGTCACCGTGCCGCTGGGCTACGGCAGCGACGGCTACGAGGCCGACAAGGACGGCCGTGGTCAGTTCGACCTGGCCAAGGCGGCCAAGGGCCGGTTGTCGGGCGCGGCGCTCACCGTCTTTGGCTGGCCCGAGCTGTGGAACGGCCCGAACGCCCCGCACCGTCCGACCCCAGGCTTCGTCGACGAGGCCCGCAACCAGCAGGAAGTGCGCTACAAGATCATCAGCGGGATTGTGCGCGACTTCCCCAACCAGGTCGGCATCGCCTACACCCCCGAGGACTTCCGCCGCCTGAACGGCGAAGGCAAGTTCGCCATTTTCATCAGCATGCTCAACGCCTATCCGCTGGGCAACGACCTGTCGCAGCTCGACCTGTGGAGCAAGCGCGGCATGCGCATGTTCGGCTTCAGCTACACCGGCAACAACGCCTGGGCCGACTCCTCGCGCCCGCTGCCGTTCTTCAACGACACCCCCGATGCCTTCGGTGGCCTGTCCCCGCTGGGCGAGCAGGCGGTCAAGCGGCTCAACGACCTGGGCGTGATCATCGATGTCTCGCAGATGTCCACCCTGGCCCTGGAAGACGTGGCCCGCCTGAGCCGCGCCCCGTTCGTCGCCTCGCACTCGGCGCCGCGGGCGCTGGTGGACATCCCGCGCAACCTCTCCGACAAGGAGATGCAGTTGATCAAGGACAGCGGCGGCGTGCTGCAAGTCGTGGCCTTCACCACCTACCTCAAGCCGCTGAGCAAACCGACCCTGGAAAAACTCGAGGCCCTGCGCGCACGTTTCGACCTGCAACCGCTGCAAGGCCTGACCAACGCGCTGATGCCAGGTGACCCGATCATCGCCATCTGGCCCGAGGCGCGCTTCGGCGAGTACGCCAGCAGCCTCTACGCCATCGTCGACGAAGAGCCCCGCGCCGGCCTCAAGGAGTATGTCGACGCCATCGACTACGCCGTGAAGAAGATGGGCATCGACCATGTCGGCATCAGCTCCGACTTCAACGATGGCGGCGGCGTCACAGGTTTCATGAACGTCGGCGAAATCCGCAACGTCACCGCCGAGCTGCTGACCCGCGGCTACTCCGAAACCGATATCGCCAAGCTCTGGGCAGGTAACTTCCTGCGCGTCTGGGGGCAGGTGCAGAAGGTCGCCAACCCGGTTGCCCAGCACGACAGCAGCGCCCGGGAAACTCGCCATGACTGACCGCCGTGCCTTCCTCAAGCAGGCCGCCGCCCTGGCGGCCAGCCTGCCCTTGCTGCCCAGCGCCCTTGCCGCCGATCCGGCAACCCCGACACTGCAAGGCCCGGACAAATGGCGCCAATTGCGCCAGCTGTTCCCCCTCGCGCCCGATGTCGCGCACTTCGCCAACTTCCTGATCACCGCCCATCCGCGGCCAGTGCAGGAGGCGATCGACCGTCACCGCGCCACCCTCGACCGCAACCCGGCCCTGTGCATGGACTGGGAAAGCGAGTATGAGTGGCAGCGCGAGGACGAGGTCCGCGAATGGGCGGGCCGCTACCTGGATGTGCGTCCGCGTCAGGTCGCCCTGACCGGCAGCACCACCGAGGGCCTCGGCATGATCTACGGCGGCCTGCATGTGGCGCCGCACCAGGAAATCCTCACCACCGAGCACGAGCACTACTCGACCCACAATTGCCTGGCGTTCCGCCAGCGCCAGCACGGCACCCAGGTGCGCAAGCTGCGCCTGTTCGACAAGCCCGGCGAGGTTTCCACTGACCGCGTACTGAGCCTGATTGACCGCAGCATCCGCCCCGAGACCCGGGTGCTGGGCATGACCTGGGTACACTCGGGCAGCGGCGTCAAGCTGCCGGTGGGCGCCATCGGCGAGCTGGTGCGCCAGCACAACCGCAACCGCGACGAGGCCGAGCGCATCCTCTACGTGGTCGATGGCGTGCACGGCTTCGGCGTGGAAAACGTGCGCTTCGCCGACTTCAACTGCGACTGGTTCATCGCCGGCACCCACAAGTGGATGTTCGGCCCACGGGGCACGGGGATCATCTGCGCGGCGTCAGAGCAGATGCAGCACCTGACGCCGACCTTCGCCACCTTCTCGCGTAACGAGGACTTCGGCACCATCATGACGCCGGGCGGTTACCACGCCTTCGAGCACCGCTGGGCGCTGGGCGAGGCTTTCAAGCTGCACCTGGCCCTGGGCAAGGCCGACGTCCAGGCGCGCATCCACCAGCTCAACGACTACCTCAAGGCACGCCTGGCCGAACACCGCGCCATCGAGCTGGTAACCCCGTCCAGTCGCGAGTTCTCCGCCGGCTTCACCTTCTTCCGTATCAAGGACCGCGACCCCGACGCGGTGGCGGCCTACCTGAACGCCAACAGGGTCATGGTCGATGCGGTGGACCGCGATGTCGGGCCAGTGATCCGCTTTGCGCCCAGCCTGCTCAACGACGAGCAGCAGGTCGATAGGGCCATGGCGTTGCTGCGTAAGCAGATCGGGTAAGCCTGGCGCAATACCAACCGCTGATATGACGACGGCTGCGTGGGAGCGGGCTTGCCCAGCGATCACCGGCCTCGCCGGTGCCATCCTGCAGGTACGCAATCGCGGGGCAAGCCCGCTCCCACGCTCCCGCCACGCACTAGCGCTCGCGCTCGCGCTAACGCAACAACGCCTGAATCTGCTCGTGCAGGGTATCCAGGTCGAACGGCTTGGCCAGGATCGGCGCCGTGCGCGCGATCGGGCTGCCCGACTCGACAATCTCCGCCGGGTAGCCACTGATGAAGATCACCTTCAGGTCCGGGCGAAGCTTCACCGCAGGCTCGGCGATCTCCACTCCGGAAATCCCCCCTGGCAGGCGGAAATCGGTGACCATCAGGTCCAGGTGCGGCTTGCTCGCCAGGATCGCGAACGCCTGCTCGCCGTCCTCGGCCACCAGCACGTGGTAGCCCTCGCCGGCCAGGTAATCGCGCAGGATCATGCGGATCGCCGGTTCGTCCTCAACCACCAGTACCACGTCTTGTGCATCTTCACTCATGACAACGCCTTCGCATTCAACAGGTTGGCCATCAGACCCCAGCGCTACGCAGAGGTTGCGCGGGCCGGATCGCAATGTTGCGACTGTGCCGACATCGGCAACCGTACAGTGAAGGTCGAGCCGACGCCGGCCTGGCTGTCGACCTGGATCCGCCCGCCGTGGGCGAGGACGATCTGCTCGGAGATGTACAGCCCCAGGCCCAGGCCGCCCGTGGCCTGCTGCGCGGCGACGCGCTCGAACTGCTGGAAGATCCGCTGCAGATGCTGGGCATCGATGCCGATGCCATGGTCCTGCACCTGCACGCAGGCCATGTCGCCCTCCTCGAAGACCCGCACCTGCACCGGCTTGCGGTCACCGTAGCGCAAGGCATTGGACAACAGGTTGGCCACCACTTGTTCAATCCGGAACTCGTCCCACTCGCCCTGCAAGGGGTCGCAGCGCTGCAGTTCGAGCGGCGTGTCCACGGCACCGGCCTGGGCCGCGAAGTTCTCCACCAGGCCCCGTACAAGCTGACCGAGGTCGAAGGTCCGCGGGCGGATCGACAGCTTGCCTGTACGGATCCGCGACACATCGAGCATGTCCTCGACCAGGCGAATCAGGCTGTTGATCTGGCGCTCGTCGCGCTCGACCATGGCCTTGAGCTTGTCCTCGCTGAACGCCGCCAGGTTGCCGCGGGACAGGTGCAGGCGGCGCAGCTGGGTCTCCAGGATCAGCCCGTTGAGCGGCGTGCGCACTTCGTGGGAGACGATCGACATGAAGTCGTCACGCATGCGCACCGCGCGCTCCAGCTCGCCCCGCGCCACCTGCAGCTGGGCCAGCAGCAGCTCCTGCTCCTGGCGGCTCTGCTCCAGGGCCTGCAACTGTCGATCCAGGGCCTTGCGCTGGCGGAACAGGTCGACGAACACCGACACCTTGCTCTTCACCGCCAGGGTTTCCAGCGGCTTGTGCAGGAAGTCCACGGCGCCGCTCTCGTAGCCCTTGAAGGCGTAGTTCATCTCGCGCCCGGCGGCGCTGACGAAGACGATGGGAATGTTGCGGGTCTTTTCCGTGCCGCGCATCAGTTCGGCCAGCTCGAAGCCGTTCATGCCCGGCATCTGCACATCGAGAATGGCCAGGGCGAACTCGTGTTCGAGCAGCAGCGACAAGGCCTGCTCGGCGGATTGCGCCTGATGCACCTCGCGGTCCTCGCCCTGGATCAGGGCGTCGAGGGCCAGCAGGTTCTCCGGCAGGTCGTCGACGATCAGCAGTTTCGCGGTGATGTGGCTTAGCATGCGCTGGGTTCCAGGGTAGCGAGCAACTGCCCGATACCGCCAAGGGAAAGAATATGGTCAGGGTCGTGCAGGGCCAGGGCGGCCTCCGGCATCAACGCCACCTGTGCGTCGCGGGGGTCCTGGACAACCGTCCGGCCACCGCTTTGTCTGATGCGCAACAGCCCCCGGGCACCGTCTTCATTGGCCCCGGTGAGCAGCACGCCGAGCAGGCCCGGGCCGTAGGCATCGGCGGCCGACTCGAAGAGAAAATCGATCGCCGGACGCGAGAAATGCACCGGCGCTTCCTGGCTGAGCGAGAAGCTGAAGTCGCGCTCGACCGACAAGTGATAACCCGGCCCCGCCACGTAAATCAGTCCCGGCTCGATCCGCGCCTTGTCCAGGGCTTCGTGCACCGGCCGGCGCAGGCGCCGCTGCAGCACTTCGGCGAGCTGGCTGTGGCGGTCGTCCGGCAGGTGCAGCACGCACAGCACCGGGATGGCGAAATCGGCCGGCAATGCGCCAAGCACGCTGAACAGCGCCGTGACGCCGCCCGCCGAGGCGCCGATGACGATCGCGCGCACGCCGTTCATGTCTTGCGGTAGATCCGCTCGGGCCGCACCAGCGGCTCGAAGCCTTCACTGTAGGCCGAGAAGTCCACCGACTCCTTGCTGCCCAGCACCAGGAAACCACGGTGGCACAGCGACTCGTGGAACAGGCCCAGGGCGCGGTCCTGCAGATCCTTGTTGAAATAGATCAGCACGTTGCGGCACGACACCAGCTGGGTCTCGGAAAACACGCTGTCGGTGGCCAGGCTGTGGTCGGCGAAGGTCACGTTGTCACGCAGGCTTGAGTCCATGATGGCGTTGCCGTAGGCGGCGGTGTAGTACTCGGAGAAATCACGCCGGCCACCGGCCTTGCGGTAGTTCTCCTCGTACTCGCGCATGCTCTGCATCGAGTAGATGCCCTGCTTGGCGCGCTCCAGCGAATGCGGGTTGATGTCGGTGGCGTAGAGGATGGTGCGCTCCAGCAGGCCTTCCTCGCGCAGCAGGATGGCCATCGAGTACACCTCCTCGCCGGTGCTGCAGCCGGCGATCCACAGCTTCAGCGACGGCCACGTGCGCAGCAGCGGCACCACTTCGTTGCGCAGCGCGAGGAAATGCCCGGGGTCGCGGAACATCTCGCTGACCGGGATCGTCAGGTACTGCAGCAGCTCGAGGAACATGCCCGGGTCGTGCAGCACCCGCTCCTGCAGCGCCGACACCGTGCGGCAGTCGAACTGGCGCACGGCGTGGAGGATCCGGCGCTTGATCGAGGCGCCTGAGTAATCGCGAAAATCATAGCTGTACTTGAGGTAGATCGCCTCGATCAGCAGCCGGATCTCGATATCGGTGTTGCGTTCACTGGTCAAAATTTCAGATTCGCTCCAATTGCGGCAGCCAGACCCGGATCAGCGAGAACAGGCGGTCCAGGTCGATCGGTTTGGCCAGGTAGTCGTTGGCGCCGGCCTGCAGGCAACGCTGCTGGTCGTCCTTCATGGCCTTGGCGGTCACGGCGATGATCGGCAGCTTGCGCCAGCGCGGCTGCTGGCGGATCAGGCGGGTGGCCTCGTAGCCGTCCATCTCCGGCATCATCACGTCCATCAGCACCAGGTCGATGTCGTCGTTGGCCTCCAGGCACTCGATGGCCTCGCGCCCGTTACGGCCGATCTCGACGATCGCGCCCTTGTGCTCCAGGGCGCTGGTCAGGGCGAAGATATTACGCACGTCGTCGTCCACCAGCAGGATCTTGCGCCCCTCGAACACCTTGTCGCGGCTGCGCGCGGTCTTGAGCATGCGCTGGCGTTCGTTGGACAGCTGCGACTCGACCTTGTGCAGGAACAGCGTGACTTCGTCGAGCAGGCGCTCGGGCGAACGCGCGCCCTTGATGATGATCGAGCGCGAGTACTTGAGCAGGTCGGCCTCTTCCTCGCGGGTGAGGTTGCGTCCGGTGTAGACGATCACCGGCGGGAAGCTGCGGATGTCCTCGGCGGTCATGCGCTTGAGCAGCTCGTTGCCGAGCATGTCGGGCAGCTTGAGGTCGATGATCATGCAGTCGTAGATGTTCTCGCGCAGCAGCGCCAGGGCGTCCTGGGCCATGGCCACGGCGGTGATCTGGATATCGTCGTCGCCGATCAGGCGGGCGATGCTTTCGCGCTGCAGGTCATCGTCCTCCACCAGCAGGATGTGCTTGAGCTTCTGCGTGAGCTTGGCCTCCAGGCGGCCGAACACCGCCTTGAGTTCCTCGCGGCTGGTGGGCTTGACCGCGTAGCCCACCGCGCCCATGTGCATGGCCGCCTCGACGCGGTCCTCCACCGAGATGATGTGCACAGGGATATGCCGGGTACCGGCCTGCTCCTTCAGGCGCTGCAGCACGGTGAGCCCGGAATGGTCGGGCAGGCGCATGTCCAGCAGGATCGCGTCGGGCAGGTACTGCGCGGCCAGCTCGAAGCCTTCGTCGGCGGCATGGGCGACCAGGCAGCTGTAGCCAAGTTCGTGGGCCAGGTCGAAGAGGATGCGGGCGAAATTCGGCTCGTCCTCGATCACCAGGATGCAGCGGTTGGCGAACGGTGCCTGGGCGCGGTCGTCGGCGAAGGCCGGGGCCGGACGCTCGGTGCGCACCGGCGCCGGTACCGGCGGCGCCGGTGGCAGTTCGTCGACTGCCGGGCGCAGGCTGTGCACCTCGACCTGTTGCGCCGACGGCTCGAAGTGCTCCGGCAGGATCAGACTGAACACGCTGCCCTGCCCCGGGCTGCTGTCGACGTTGATCTGCCCGCCCAGCAGGTGCGCCAGGTCGCGGGAGATCGACAGGCCCAGGCCGGTGCCGCCGTAGCGACGGTTGCTGGTGCCATCGACCTGGTGGAAGGCGCCGAAGATCGCCTGCTGCTGGTCGGCGGCGATGCCGATGCCGGTGTCGCGCACGGCGAAGACGATGCCCAGGCCGGCCTGGTGGCTGATGCCCAGGCTGACCTGGCCGCGTTCGGTGAACTTGATGGCGTTGGACAGCAGGTTCTTGAGGATCTGTTCCAGGCGCTGGCGGTCGGTGAACAGGCTCGCCGGCAGCGGCTGCTCGAGCTTGACCTCGAAAGCCAGGCCCTTGTCCTGGGCCAGCGGCTGGAACATGCCCCGCAGGCCATCGACCAGGCGCTCCAATGGCGTGCTCTCGGCACGCACCTCGAGCTTGCCGGCCTCGACCTTGGCGATGTCGAGGATATCGTTGATCAGGTTCAGCAGGTCGTTGCCGGCCGAGTAGATCGATTCGGCGAACTTGACCTGCTCCTCGCTGAGGTTGCCCTCGGCGTTCTCGGACAAGAGCTTGGCCAGGATCAGCGAGCTGTTGAGCGGCGTGCGCAGCTCGTGGGACATGTTGGCGAGGAACTCGGACTTGTACTTGCTCGAACGCTGCAGGTCGTCGGCGCGGGCCTGCAGTTCGACCTGGGCCTGGTTGAGCTCGCCGTTCTTGCGGTCCAGGGCCTCGGTGCGCTCGGCCAGCTGTTCGTTGGTCTGCTCCAGTTCCGCCTGCTGGGTCTCCAGGTGGGCCTGGGACTCCTTGAGTACCCGCGACTGCTCCTCGAGCTCCTCGTTGGCGGTCTTGAGCTCCTCCTGCTGCACCTGCAGTTCCTCGTTGAGCTGCTGGGTCTCGGCCAGCACCTCCTGCAGGCGCTGGCGGTAGCGCGCGCTCTCGATGGAGATGCCCAGGTTCTCGGTGATCCGCTCCAGCAGCTCCACGTCTCGCTCCTGCAGCGCACGCAGGAAACCCAGCTCCAGCACGCCGTTGACCCGCCCATCGTCCTGGGACGGCACCAGCACGCCGCTGCGCGGCAGGCCGCGACCCAGGCCCGAGCTCAAACGGTAGTAATCCTGCGGCAGGTCATCCAGACGCAGCAGCCGCCTCTGGGTCACCGCCTCACCCAGCAAACCGGCATGGTCACCCAGGCGCGGCTCGCTCCCCTGCTGTTCGGCATCCAGGCCATAGGTGGCGACGCGTACCAGCTGGCCATGCTCGTCCCGCACATACAGCGCGCCGACCACGCTGCCCAGGTAGCCGGCGAAGAAGCGCAGGATATTGTCGCCGAGCATGGGCAGGGTCAGCTGGCCCAGCACCTGCTCGGCCAGCTGGGTCTGCCCGGCGCGCAGCCAGGCCTGGTGTTCCAGACGCTCGGCGGCGCGTTGCTGGGCCTCCAGGTTCGACACGTAGCTGGACGACAATGCCAGCAGGTCACGGCGTCCCAGATAGGCGAGCAAGGCGCTCAGGGCGACGATGAACAGCACGAAGGCCGAGATCGCGGTCATGGTGACCGTGCTGACTGTCTCGTTGCGTGCCGTGCGCAGTTGCTGCTCGGTGTTGATGAAGGTGTCGAACTCCTTGCGGATCTCATCGGTCAGGCGCTTGCCGCGACCCCGGCCGATCGACGACTGCACATCGGCCTGGTTGCGGCGCTGGCTGATCACCTCGTTGCCGAAGGTATTCCACTCGCGCTGCAAGGCCGCGATGCGGTCGATGCGGTCGACCTGCTGGGGGTTGTCGGCGACCATCTCCTTCAGGCTGTCCAGGCTGCCGAAGATGCGCGGCTTGGCCACCTCGTACGGATCGAGGAAACGCTCCTCGCCGGTCAGCAGGTAGCCGCGCATGCCGGTTTCCATGTCGATCGACAGCTTGATCGTCTCGTTGGCATTGCCGATCACCCGGTCGGTGTGCTCGACCCACTGCATGGCCGAGAGCAGGTAGTTGATCACCGCGACAAACGCCACGGCGCCCAGGAGCCCTACGCCCAGGGGCAGGCCGACGTTGCGGCTCAGCAGTTTGCGAAAGCTGCGTTGGTCCATCGAGGCTGCTTGAATCATCTGAAGGTGCCCGAGTGAAAAAAGTCCATTGAACAGTCCGACGGCTACGTCTTGTAAGTGCTACCTGTGCCAGACCGACCGGGGGAATACAGCGAGTCTAACCAGCTTTGGCGGATCTGGCAGGGCATTTAGCCAGTATTTGAAGCCTGTCTGCGACAATCGTTCCATCTATTTGCCCGTGCCGGTAAGCTTGGGAACTTCTGCCACCGCCCTGGGCACAGAGTAGAGACAATCCACCGAAACAGGATCCGCACCATGCACCTTCTGGTAGTCGAAGACGACGACATCGTACGCATGCTGATAGTCGAAGTGCTCGGCGAACTGGGCTACACCACCATTGAGGCCGACAGTGCCGGCGCGGCCCTGAAGATCATCGAGGATCCCGACCAGCCGCTGGCGCTTTTGATGACCGACGTCGGCCTGCCCGACCTGCGCGGCGAGGAACTGGCCGCCAAGGCCCGCGAAGTCCGGCCATTGCTGCCGGTGCTGTTCGCCAGCGGCTATGCCGAGAGTTTCACCGTGCCCGAAGGCATGCACCTGATTGGCAAGCCGTTCAGCATCGATCAACTGCGCGATAAAGTACTGGAGATTCTCGGCGCGCCATAGCGGACCGCCCACGGCGCGCTACAAATGGAACGTTGCGAGCACAGCAGGGGGCATCTGAATGCACGCAGTCCCAATTATGTCTTTTGCCAGAAAGCGACCTGAGAAGAGGCAGGCGTAACAGGCTGAAATATTTTGAACGTCTTGCGCTTTTAAGCTTCCAACGTTCGAGGTATGCCTCTTTCGCCGGAAAGCCACCATGAAGATGCCCTGTCGCGCCCCCTGCGCCTTGCTGGAACTGGACTTCGTCCGCGATACCCTGTTCGGACCGGTGGCCCAGCGCGCCGAATGCCAGGTTCAGTTGGCCGCCGTCAATCTGCAAGGCCGCCCAGCGTTGCGCCTGCATATCCAACCACCTTTGCCGGTGAAGATGGAAAAGGCCCACAGTGTCGCCTTCGCCTGGGAGGGGCGTAGCTACCGCGGAGTGGTCCGCGACTACGTCAAATGCGGCGATGGCGGAATCAACCTGCTGCTTGAGCTGCAATGAAAGGCTAGGCGATAGCCTTGCGCACACCTGGCTGAACGTCACGCTGTGCTTTCACGCGAGCGACCAATCCCAATAAATCATGGCAGGAATTGAGACTGGCCACAGGCACGCCGGTCACGGTCAGGCAATCGTCCAGGCTCTGCCCCTGTCCGAGACGAATGGTCAGGTGTTCGTCGTCCGTACAGCTCACCTCGCAGCGATCAGGCAGGCAGGCCTGTTCGATCATTTGCCGCATCTCAAGCATCGAAACGCCAATCAACATGGTACAGATCCTCTTTGTTATTGGATGGCCTGTTGGGTGTGGTACGCCCTCCACTGGAGAGCCGCCAATTGATATTGGCCATGCCTGGGAGCAGGTCCATTCGCCCAGACAATGAAAGCGTCAAAGTGCCTCTAGCACCTTAGTGGAAGAAAGCACCGACAGGGCAACGTTCGGTCGTCAACGCCGACTTGGCGACAGGTGGTCGATGCTTATAACCGCCCCAGTTCCTCCCGACAGAACTCCACGAACAATTGCGCCGGCTTGGTCAGCTGTACGCGCTTGAGGTGCGCCGCCGCCAAGCCCGACAGCGCCACCGGTTCGGTGATGTCTAGGGTCACCAAACGCTGCCCGTCGTAGGTAAATTCGGAGTGCGGTCGGGTCACCAGCAGCGAGAAACCGAAGCCCTGCCCCACCATGCCCCGAACCATTTCGATCGACGGCGAACTGAAGACGATGTTCGGCGTCAGCCCCAGCTCGTTGAACAGGCTGACGAAATAGGTGCGGCTCGGCGCCACGTCGAGCAGGATCATCGGCTCCGGGCACAGGTCGCGCAGCGACACCTGGGTTTGCCCGGCGAAACGGTGGTTTTCCGGCAGCAGCACATAGGGTTTCTGCGCCGGCATCAGCGGCTCGGTCTCGATGGTGCCGTCCAGGTCATGGTCGTAGAGGAACGCCAGGTCGAAGGTGCCCGCCGTCAGGCCCTGGATCAGGTCCTGCTGTTCGCCGTCGCGCAGACGGATGTCCACCCCCGGGTAACGCTGGCGAAAACCGGCGATCAGCCGCGGCAGGTACAAAGGCGCCACGGTCTCGAAACAGCCGATGTCGATCTGCCCCGCCACCGTGTCGTTGTCGGCCAGGGCGTTCTGCTCGAACTCATGGGCCATCTGCAGCAGGGCCCGGGTCTTGGCGTAGAAGCGCTTGCCGCTGGGCGTCAGCGACACGCCCTGGGCGTGATGGCGGATGAACAGCTGCACGCCGAAGCTTTCTTCCAGGCTCTTGATCGCGGTGGAGATCGACGGCTGGGCGATATACAGCTGGCGCGAGGCCTCGGCGACGCTGCCGGCCTCCACCGTGGTGACGAAGTACTTGAGTTGGCGCAAGGTGTAGGAAGCCACGCTGACCTCTCTGGCGCCGGGGGGGCGCACGGATTTTTTCTGTCAGCTTACCTCGGCTTGGCCCCTGTGGGCCGATCACCCAGGCAAGGATTTACCTGGGGCCTGAGCACAATTTTCCGTTGCACCGCCAGCCCGGGCCGATTGGTCAGACGGCCTGCAGCGGAATATCCCCGCCCGCGCCCTTGCCGTCGCGGCGCTCGCTCATCCAGTCATTGACCTTCTGCCCGAACTCGGTCGGCGCCTTGCGCCCGAAGCGCCGCGCCAGGTCGAGGATGGTCTGCTGGGCCAGCGCCTCCTCCATGCGCTTCTGCGCCCCCAGCATCACCGCATGGATCGCGCAGGTGCCTTCGGTGGCCCAGGCCGGCGCCGCGCCCTCGAACACCGCGCAACGCTCGCGGATCTCCCGGCAGTCGAAGAGCTTCTTCGGACCATCGATGGCCGTGACGATATCCAGCACGGTGATCTCGTCGGAAGGCCGCGCCAGGCGGAACCCGCCACGCACGCCCTCGGTCGCCGCCACCAGCCCGGCGCGGGCCAGCTTGGTGAAGACCTTGGCCAGGTATTCCTGGGGCACGCCCTGCAACTCGGCCAGGTCGCGCACGCTGGACTCGCGGCTGTCGCCGCGCTCGTCCACCAGGAACAGCAGGCAGTGGATGCCGTATTCGACACCGGCGCTGTAAAGGGACATATCAATCTCCGACTAGATCTGTCGCAAATAGTACGCCCTTCATCGGTGACAGGCAAAGCCGGTCGTCGCCGTCCGTCGCCGCACAAGCACATCAACACCCCCGCATAAGCCAATAAACACGCTGGCTACAGCCGATGCACCAGCGCTTGCGAACGCACGACCCGAAAAAAAACACTTGTCGATCTAAACTACGACCAATACAGTCGTAGTTATTCGATAGGCAGTGAACGCCTCATCGAAGACCTTTTACCTATCCTTGCGGAGCACCCACATGACCTCTCGTATCCTGATCATCGGTGCCGGCTTTGCCGGTGTCTGGAGCGCCCTGAGCGCCGCCCGCCTGCTCGACCAGGCACAACGCGGCGACGTGCGCATCAGCGTGCTGGCCCCGCAGCCGCAACTGCGCATCCGCCCACGCTTCTACGAGGCCGACGTCCACACGCTGCAGGCACCGCTGGAGGCCCTGTTCGACGTGGTGGGCGTGGAGTTCATCCCTGGCACCGCCGACAGCATCGACAGTGCTGCCCGCCAGGTCGGCTACCGCGATGCCGATGGCCTGCCGCAGCAGCTCGCCTACGACCGCCTGATCCTCGCCGCCGGCAGCCAGGTGGCCCGTCCTGCCGTGCCGGGCCTGGCCGAGCACAGCTTCGATGTCGACCAGATGGAATCGGCCGTGCGCCTGGAACAGCACCTGCACGGCCTGGCCAGCCTGCCCGCCTCGCCGGCGCGCAACACCGTGGTGGTCTGCGGCGGCGGCTTCACTGGCATCGAGACCGCCACCGAGATGCCACCGCGCCTGCGCGCCATCCTCGGTGAAGGCCATGCCCGCGTGGTGCTGATCGACCGTGGCGCCAGCGTCGGTGCCGCCCTCGGCGCCGGGATCACCCCGGCCATCGTCGCCGCCAGCGAGCAGGCGGGCGTCGAATGGCTGACCGGCACCTCGGTGGTGGCGGTGGATGCCGGTGGCGTGACCCTGGACAACGGCGAGTACATCGCCAGCAAGACCGTGATCTGGACCGCCGGCGTCAAAGCCAGCCCGTTGACCGCGCAGATCGCTGGCGAGCGTGACGGCTTCGGTCGCCTGCGGGTCGACGACCACCTCAAGGTGATCGGCCAGGCGCACATCTACGCCACCGGCGACGTGGCCTGGGCCGCAGTCGACGAACTGGGCAACCACGCCCTGATGACCTGCCAGCACGCCATCCCCATGGGTCGCCACAGCGGCAACAACGCCATGGCCGACCTGCTGGGCCAGGCACCGATAGCGTACCGCCAGCCCAAGTACGTCACCTGCCTGGACCTGGGCGACTGGGGCGCCGCGTACAGCGAAGGCTGGACCCGCGAACTGAAGCTGCAGGGCCAGGACGGCAAGAACCTCAAGCGCCAGATCAACTCGGTCTGGATCTACCCGCCAGCCGCCGACCGCGCCCAAGCCCTGGCAGCAGCCGACCCGCTGATTCCGATCGTCGAGTGAACGAAAACAACAGGCCCGTCCCGGAAGTGACGGGCCTGTTTGTATGCGTCATTACATTGAACGACTGGTCAATAATAGTGGCGCTATGGCATCATTCAGAAAAAACAACATGAACCGTGAGGATATAACCCCCCTTCGCAGTGCATCGAGAGCCTTTCCAGCCGAGCCCGGTCAGTCCGAGCTCTTGACGCCTGCCAGCCACCGTCAAGGAGCGTCGCATGCAGTTACGGAACATGAAGATCGGTATTCGGGCAGCAGGAATGTTCACCCTGCTCGGGGTCCTGGTCCTGGCCCTGGGCCTGGTCGCCCTCTACGAAACCCGGCGGATGGACAGCGCCACCGACGAAATCCGTCTCACCTGGATGCCCGCCGTGCTCGCCCTGGGCGAGGTCAGCAGCAACCTGGGCCGGGCCCGCGCCCTGACCCTGCGCAGTGTCCTGGAGGACAGCAGCAGCGCCCGCCATTCCACGCTGGACAAGATCGTCCAGGTGAACCAGCAGCTCGAACGCGACCTCAAGGCCTACGAGCGCACCATCTTCGCCGCGGATGACCGCGCCCTGTTCGACACCTTCATGGGCCTGAGCGAACGCTATCACGCATTGCAGCAAGCCATCCGCGTCGCCGCCGGCAACGACCAGCTGGATGAGGCCCGGCGCCTGGTCAACGGCCCGCTGGCCGAGTACGCCGACAGCATGATGAAGGCCCTGGCCGAACTGATCGACTACAACACCAAGGGCGCCGAGCAAGCCTCATTGCGCAGCAGCGCGGCATCCGACGAAGCCTTCAGCCTGATCATCGGCGCCATTGCCGTGATCACCCTGGCGTTGATCGGCATCGCCACCCTGCTCACCCGCAGTATCGTCGTGCCCCTGGCCGACGCCGTTGCCGTGGCCGAGCGGGTCGCCACCGGCGACCTGACCCGCGAGATCGTCGTGCTCGGCCACGACGAACCGGCCTTGCTGTTGGCCGCGCTGAGCCGCATGCAGCATAGCCTGCGCGACACCCTGCGCAGGATTGCCGCGTCTTCCGACCAGCTGGCCTCGGCCTCCGAGGAGCTGCACACCGTCACCGAGGACACCAGCCGCGGCCTGCACCAGCAGAGCGCCGAGATCGACCAGGCCGCCACGGCGGTCAACCAGATGACCGCCGCCGTCGAAGAGGTGGCGAGCAATGCCGTGAGCACCGCCGACGCCTCCCAGGGCGCCGACCGCACTACCCGCGACGGTCGCGACCAGGTCAACCAGGCACTGGCCTCGATCCAGCACCTGGTCGATGACGTGACCGGCACCTCCGGGGAGATCGAGCAACTGGCCAGCCACGCCAACGAGATCAGCCAGGTCTTGGACGTGATCGGCTCGATCGCCGGGCAGACCAACCTGCTCGCCCTCAACGCCGCCATCGAGGCCGCCCGCGCCGGTGAGGCCGGCCGAGGATTCGCGGTGGTCGCTGACGAGGTACGCGCCCTGGCCCACCGCACCCAACAGTCCACCGCCGAGATCGAGCAGATGATCGGTGGCATCCAGTCCGGCACCGAGCGTGCGGTCAGCGCCATGCACAGCAGCCAGGGTCGCGCCAACGGCACCCTGGCCGTGGCGCAGTCGGCCGGCCAGGCCCTGGAGCTGATCGCCGAGGCGATCGCCACCATCAACCAGCGCAACCTGGTAATCGCCACCGCCTCCGAACAGCAGGCCCAGGTGGCCCGGGAGGTGGACCGCAACCTGGTGAACATCCGCGACCTGGCGATGCAGACCTCGGCCGGCGCCAACCAGACCAGCGCGGCGGCCCAGGACCTGTCACGCCTGGCGGTGGAGCTGAACGGGATGGTGGCGCAGTTCAAGGTCTGAGCAAGCGCATTACACTGCCGCTCAACCGGGCTCCCGGCGGATGACGCCGTCCGCTGGGAGCCCGCCTACGCCGGGACAGGTACCGGCAAATAGGAAAATCCGCCGCAACACGTGCGACCTGGCGACTATCTCCCCGCAGCCCCCGGGATCATGCTCCTGACGTTTGCATTCTGACGTCAAGGAACATCCATGCTGTTGAGAAACATGAAGATCGGCAAACGGGCGACCAGCCTGTTCACGCTGCTGGCCGGCCTGGTCCTGGCCATGGGCCTGGTGGCCTTGTACGAAACCCGGCAGATGAACGATGCCACCAACGAGATCCGCCGCAACTGGCTGCCGGCCGTGATCGCCCTCAACGAGATTGGCGGCACCCTCGCCCAGGAACGCGCCGCCACGCTGCGCGCGGCGCTGGAGGAAGATACCGACGAGAACGCCAGCGTCAATCTGCTCAACAGTATCGAGGAAGCGATCCAGCAGGACCTCAAGGATTACGAGAAGACCATTTCCGACGCCCAGGACCGCAGTCTGTTCAATGCCTTCCTCGCGGCGCGCCAGCAATACGTCCAGCAGCAGCAACAGGTGCTGGCGAACATCGGCGCCGGGCGCATGGCCGAAGCCAGGCGCCTGATCAACGGCCCGCTGATCCAGCGCGCCGACCGCATGATGGACGCCATGGCAACACTGGTGGCCTTCAACTACAAGGGCGCGGAAGCGGCCTCGCACCGCAGCGACACGGTCAGCGACCAGGCGTATGCGGTGATCATCACCGCGCTGGTGCTGATCGTCCTGGTGCTGATCGCCATCGCCACCCTGTTTACCCGCAGCATCGTCACCCCGCTGGCAGACGCCGTCATGGTGGCCGAGCGCATCGCCACCGGCGACCTGACCCGCGAAATCACGGTGGTCGGCCACGACGAGCCGGCATTGCTGCTGCACGCCCTGCGCCGCATGCAGCAGAGCCTGCGCGACACCATCGGCAAGATCGCCGCGTCCTCCGACCGCCTGGCCTCGGCCTCCGAAGAGCTGCACAGCGTCACCGAGGACACCAGCCGCGGCCTGCAGCAACAAAGCACCGAGATCGACCAGGCCGCCACCGCCGTCAACCAGATGACCAGCGCCGTCGAGGAAGTGGCGAGCAATGCCGTGAGCACCGCCGAGGCCTCCCAGGGCGCGGACCAGACCACCCGCGACGGCCGCGACCAGGTCAACCAGGCGCTGGCCTCGATCCAGCACCTGGTCGACGACGTCACCGGTACCGCCGAAGAGATCGAACAGCTGGCCAGCAGCGCCAATGAGATCACCCGGGTGCTGGATGTGATCGGCTCGATCGCCGGGCAGACCAACCTGCTGGCCCTCAACGCCGCCATCGAGGCCGCCCGTGCCGGTGAAGCCGGGCGCGGCTTCGCCGTGGTCGCCGACGAGGTGCGGGCGCTGGCCCATCGCACCCAGCAGTCCACTGCCGAGATCGAACAGATGATCGGTGGCATCCAGGTCGGCACCGAGCGCGCGGTCAGCGCCATGCACAGCAGCCAGGGCCGTGCCAGCGGCACCCTGGAGGTGGCGCAGTCGGCGGGCCAGGCCTTGGAACTGATCGCCCGGACCATCGCCTCGATCAACCAGCGCAACCTGGTGATCGCCAGTGCTTCGGAACAACAGGCCCAGGTGGCGCGGGAAGTGGACCGCAACCTGATGAACATCCGCGACCTGTCGATGCAGACCACGACCGGGGCCAACCAGACCAGTGCCTCGGCCCAGGACCTGTCGCACCTGGCGCTGGAACTCAATGGGCTGGTGGCGCAGTTCAAGGTCTGAGTGAGGTCGCTGTACGCCCCATCGTCGGCTTGCCGGCGGTGGGCTGCACAACAGCCTGCGAAGGTCAGTCACTCACCCCGAGCACCTGCCCCGCCTTCGTCGGCTGGCTGCGCGTCGCCAGGCAATAATAGAGGGGCACCGTCACCAAAAGGCCGAACAGCCACGACAGGTCCGCCCCTTCGACGATGTTCGAGTAAGGCCCGACATACAGCGACGTGTTGGCAAACGGCAACTGCACCAGGATGCCGCAGGTGTAGGCAATGATCGCGTGGGGGTTGAAGCGACCATAGATCCCGCCGTCGGCATGGAAGATCGAGGCAATGTCGTACTGCCCCTTCTTGATCACATAGAAGTCGACCAGGTTGATCGACGCCCACGGCACCAGCACCAGCAGCAGCGCCAGGATCAGCCCGATGAACTGGCCGATGAAGTCCGCCGAGGCATTCAGCGCCACCAGCCCGCAACCCGCCAGGATCACCGTAGCCAACACCACCCGCACCTTGATGCTCGGGGTCCACTGCGCCGCGAAGGTCTGGATCGCGGTGACGATCGACAGCACCGCGCCATACAGGTTGAGGGCGTTGTGGCTGATGATGTTGAGCAGGAACAGCACCATCAGGATTGGGCCCAGCCAGCCGGTGGCCTGCCTGACCGCATCCATCGCATCGGTCCCTTCGGGCACGCACAGCACCGCCACGGCACCAAAGCTGAAGCACAGGATGGTGCCCAGGGTAGCGCCGAAGTAGGTGGCCCAGAACGGCCTGGCGATGCCCACTTCACGCGGCAGGTAGCGCGAATAGTCGGATGTGTAGGGCGAGAAGCTGATCTGCCAGATAGTGCCCAGCGACACGGTGGCGATGAAGCCCGACAGGTTGAAGGCGCCACGGCCGAAGAAATCAGCCGGCAGGTCCTGGACGAACATCATGATGAAACCGGCCAGCAGTGCCGAACCCATCACCCAGGTGCCGATGCGGTTGAGGATATGGATGAAGCGGTAACCGATCACGCCGATCGCCGTCGCGCCCAACGCACCGATCACGATCGCGCCCGGCATCGGCACGCTCGGGGTAATGCCGTGGATGGTCTTGCCGGCCAGGACGATATTGGAAATGAAGAACCCGACATAGATCAGGGCGGTAAAGAACACGATCAGCAGCGCACCGTAACGGCCGAACTGGCCCCGGCTCTGCACCATCTGCGGAATGCCCAGCTGCGGCCCCTGCGCCGAGGCCAGGGCGATCACCACGCCGCCGGCCAGGTGCCCCAGCACGATGGCGACCAGCCCCCACAACAGGTTCAGGTGGAACACCTGGATCACCATGGCGCCGGTGACGATGGGCAGTGGCGCGATATTGGTGCTGAACCAGAGGGTGAACAGGTCGCGCGCCTTCCCGTGGCGCTCGGCGGGTGGCACGTAATCGACCGTGTGATTTTCGACAAACGCGTGTTGCGACGACGGTTGGGACATAGGATTTCAGCTCGAAAGGTCGTTTTTATCGTTGTAAGGAAACCGCTCGAGGCGGCCTCTCAGCCGCGCACCATATTATGGTATTCCAAGCTTTTGACAACACTGCACCGTGCTTTTTCGGCGCAGCTGATCCGCTCTCTCTCCTCTGTTCGCGCACTGTTTTCAGCGGCCACGCCAATGAAACCGGGGACTGTGCCGTTCATCGCGTTCTGCGTGGCCTGGAAAATTCCGCTTGCAAAGAAGGTATTACGGTATACCATCAGACACATCAACGATAAAAACCGCGGACCACCGCAGCCCCTCGAGGATCACACCATGATCGACGCAACCGTCTACAAGCACGTCCTGGGCTCCTTCCCGTCCGGCGTCACCGTCATCACCACGCTGGACGACGACGGTTCGATCGTCGGCCTCACCGCCAGCGCCTTTTCGTCCTTGTCGATGGACCCGCCGCTGGTGCTGTTCTGCCCCAACTACAGCTCCGACTCCTACCCTGTACTGATGAAGAACAAGCGTTTCGCCATTCACCTGCTCTCCGGCGGGCAGCAGGCCGAGGCCTACGCCTTCGCGAAAAAAGGCAAGGACAAGGCCGCTGGCATCGACTGGACCTTGAGCGCCCTGGGCAACCCGATCCTGGCCGGGGCCACCGCCGTGATCGAGTGCGAACTGTGGCGCGAATACGAAGGCGGCGACCACGCGATCATGGTCGGCAAGGTACACAACCTGATCGTGCCCGAGGAGGCGCCCCGCCCGATGGTCTACTGCCGCGGCAAGATGGCCAGCCTGCCCGCTTTCGCCTGAGAGAACGCCTGTCGATCGATTGGCCACTTCCACACTGAAACCTGCCCCGGCAGGCGACAACAAGACAACAACAAGCTCCGAGGAAAGCCCCATGAAATTTTCGCTGTTCGTGCACATGGAACGTTGGGATGAGCAGGTCAGCCACCGCCAGCTGTTCGAAGACCTCACCGAACTGACCCTGATGGCCGAAGACGGCGGTTTCAGCACCGTGTGGATCGGCGAACACCACGCCATGGAATACACCATCTCGCCCAGCCCGATGCCGCTGCTGGCCTACCTGGCCGCCCGCACCGAGAAGATCCGCCTGGGCGCCGGCACCCTCATCGCGCCATTCTGGAACCCGATCCGCGTGGCCGGCGAATGCGCCCTGCTCGACGTGATCAGCAACGGTCGCATGGAGGTGGGCCTGGCCCGCGGCGCCTACCAGTTCGAGTTCGATCGCATGGCCAATGGCATGCCGGCCACCGACGGCGGCAAGGCTCTGCGCGAGATGGTCCCGGTGGTGCGCAAGTTATGGCAGGGCGACTACGCCCACGACGGCGAGGTCTACAAGTTCCCCACCTCCACCAGCGTGCCGAAGCCGTTCAACGCCGCACCGCCGATGTGGATTGCCGCCCGCGACCCGGACTCGCACAACTTCGCCGTGGCCAACGGTTGCAACGTCATGGTCACCCCGCTGATGAAGGGCGACGAAGAAGTGCTGGACCTGAAGAACAAGTTCCAGGCCGCCCTGGACAACAACCCGGACGTGCCCCGCCCGCAACTGATGGTGCTGCGCCACACCCATGTGCACAGCCCGGCCGAGCCGGACGGCTGGAAGGTCGGCGCCCAGGCCATCTCGCGCTTCTACCGCACCTTCGATGCCTGGTTCGGCAACAAGACCGTCCCGGTCAATGGCTTCCTCGCGCCGAGCCCGGCGTCGAAGTTCGCCGAGGTGCCGGCGTTCGAGCTGGAGAACATCCGCAGGAACACCATGATCGGCACCCCCGAGGAGATCATCGCGCGCATCCGCTACTACCAGGAACTGGGGGTCGATGAGTTCAGCTTCTGGTGCGACAACAGCCTGCCCCACAGCGAAAAGAAGAAATCGCTGGAACTGTTCATCAAGGACGTGCTGCCGGCGTTCGCCTGAGTTCCCTTTACCTGAATGATTGCGGGATCGGCCCGCTCCGGTGGGTCGTCCTGGCCCATCGGGGCGGGCTTTTTTTCAGGGCCTTTCGCGGGGCAAGCCCGCTCCCACCGACGGCGTGAGAGCGGGCTTGCCCCGCGAAAGGGCTGGCATGGTCAGACACACCATCCAGCGTTTTTTTCAAACGGCTATTGCACATCAAATATTATGGTATACCATCAGACAGCAAAAGCTGATCACCCTACCCAGGAGCCCGTCATGAGTTTCGAAATCCGCAAGATCGTCGCCTACTCCGAAGAGACCCGCATCGAAGGCGGCAAGGCCACCGACAAACCGGTGACCATGGTCGGCCTGGCCGTGGTCATCAAGAACCCGTGGGCCGGTCGCGGTTTCGTCGAGGACCTCAAGCCCGAGATCCGCGCCAACTGCTCCGACCTCGGCGCACTGATGGTCGAGCGCCTGACCGCCGCCATCGGCGGCGCGGAAAAGATCGAAGCCTATGGCAAGGCCGCCGTGGTCGGCGCCGACGGCGAGATCGAGCACGCCTCGGCGGTGATCCACACCCTGCGCTTCGGCAACCACTACCGTGAAGCCGTGCAGGCCAAGAGCTACCTGAGCTTCACCAACAAGCGCGGCGGCCCGGGCACCTCGATCCAGATCCCGATGATGCAGAAGGATGACGAGGGCCTGCGCTCGCACTACATCACCCTGGAGATGCAGATCGAGGACGCCCCGCGCGCCGACGAGATCGTCGTGGTGCTTGGCGCCGCCGACGGCGGCCGCCTGCATCCGCGCATCGGCAACCGCTACATCGACCTGGAAGAACTGGCCGCCGAAAAGGCCAACGCTCGATAACCACAATGACCAAGACGGGCCTGGGCGTGGCGACTCCCCGCCGCGCCCGTCCTTCAAGGAGCGCCCTCCATGATTCAGCCTGTCGCTGAACGTACACCGGCCGGGACCAGCTACATGGTCCAGGGCCAGGGCCAACCCGTGGTACTGATCCACGGCGTGGGCCTGAACAAGGAAATGTGGGGCGGGCAATTCGTCGGCCTGGCCAACGACTACCGCGTCATCGCCTACGACATGCTCGGCCACGGCCACAGCCGCGTGCCCGCCGCCGACACCGCGCTGGAAGGTTACGCCGACCAGCTCGCCGAACTGCTCGACCACCTGCAGGTCCAGCAAGCCTGCGTGATCGGTTTCAGCATGGGCGGCCTGGTGGCGCGTGCGTTCGCCCTCAACCACCCGCAACGCCTGGCGGCGCTGGTGGTGCTCAACAGTGTGTTCAACCGCAGCCCCGAGCAGAGCGCCGGGGTCATCGCCCGCGCCGCCCAGGCCTTGGCCCAGGGCCCGGATGCCAATGTCGACGCGGCGCTGGAGCGCTGGTTCAGCCGCGAGTACAAGGCCGCCAACCCGGCCCAGGTCGCGGCCATTCGCCAGGTGCTGGCGAGCAACGACCCGCAGGGCTACCACACCACCTACGCGCTGTTCGCCACCCAGGACATGTACCGCGCCGAAGACCTGGGCAGCCTCCAGGTGCCGACGCTGATCGCCACCGGCGAGCTCGACGCTGGCTCCACCCCGACCATGGCCCGCCAGCTCGCTGCGCGCATACCCGGCGCCCACTGCGTGGTGCTGGCCGAGCAACGGCATATGATGCCGGTGGAAGCACCGCGCGAAGTCAACAAGATGCTGCTGGACTTCCTCAGGCAGGCCCGCACCCTCACCGAATCCGCCAAGGGGATAGTTGCATGACCCTCGTTCGTTTCCAGATGTGCATCGATGGCCAATGGCGCGATGCCCAGAGCGGCAAGACCTTCGACAGCCTCGACCCGGCCACCGCCAAGGCCTGGGCGCAACTGCCCGACGCCGATGAAGCCGACGTCGAGCTGGCCGTGCAGGCCGCCCAGCGCGCCTTCGACAGCAAGGCCTGGCGCAGCCTCACCGCCACCGCCCGGGGCAAGCTGCTGCGCCGCCTCGGTGACCTGATTGCCGACAACAAGGAACACCTGGCGCAGCTGGAAAGCCGTGACAACGGCAAGCTGATTCGCGAGACCCGCGGCCAGGTCGGCTACCTGCCGGAGTTCTTCCATTACACCGCGGGCCTGGCCGACAAGCTCGAAGGCGGCACCCTGCCGCTGGACAAGCCCGACCTGTTCGCCTACACCGTGCACGAGCCGATCGGCGTGGTGGCCGGGATCATCCCCTGGAACAGCCCGCTCTACCTCACCGCGATCAAGCTCGCCCCAGCCTTGGCCGCCGGCAACACCCTCGTGCTCAAGCCGTCCGAACATGCCTCGGCCACCATCCTCGAGCTGGCCCGCCTGGCACTCGAAGCCGGCTTCCCGGCCGGCGTGGTCAACGTGGTCACCGGCTTCGGCCCGAGCACCGGCGCGGCGCTGACCCGCCATCCGCTGGTGCGCAAGATCGCCTTCACCGGCGGTGCCGCCACCGCCCGCCATGTGGTGCGCAGCAGCGCCGAGAACTTCGCCAAGCTGTCGCTGGAGCTGGGCGGCAAGTCGCCGAACATCATCTTTGCCGACGCCGACCTGGACAGCGCCGTCAACGGCGCGGTGGCCGGCATCTATGCCGCCTCCGGGCAGAGCTGCGTGGCCGGCTCGCGCCTGCTGGTGCAGGACGAGATCTTCGATGAGTTCGTCGAGCGCCTGATCACGCGTGCCAGAAGCATCCGCATCGGCAACCCGCAGGATGAAGACAGCGAGATGGGCCCGATCGCCACCGCCCAGCAACTGGCCGTGATCGAAGGCCTGGTGGCCGCCGCCAAGGCCGAAGGCGCCACCCTGCGCATGGGCGGCAAGCGCGCAGAAGTCGCGGGCGACGGTTGGTTCTACGAGCCGACCCTGTTCGAATGCGACAGCCACTCGATGACCATCATGCAGGAAGAGGTGTTCGGCCCGGTCGCCGCGGTGATCCGTTTCAAGACCGAGGAACAGGCCCTGGCCATGGCCAACGACTCGCAGTTCGGCCTGGCCGCCGGCATCTGGACCCGCGACCTGGGCCGCGCCCATCGCCTGGCCCGCGACGTGCGCTCGGGAATCATCTGGGTCAACACCTACCGCGCGGTGTCGGCCATGGCCCCGATCGGCGGGTTCAAGAACAGCGGCTACGGCCGTGAGAGCGGCATCGACTCGGTGCTGGCCTATACCGAACTGAAGACGGTGTGGATCAACCTGTCCACCGCGCCCATGCCCGACCCCTTTGTGATGCGCTAGGAGACCTGCGCCATGATCGAACCCGGCATCTACAAAGACGTGATGGGCTCGTTCCCATCCGGCGTCACCGTGGTCACCACCCTGGGCGCCGACGGCGGCATCGTCGGCATCACCGCCAGCGCGTTCAGCGCGCTGTCGATCGAGCCGGCGCTCGTGCTGTTCTGCCCCAACTACGCCTCCGATACCTACCCGGTGCTGCGCGACAGCAAGCAGTTCGCCATTCACCTGCTGTCCGCCGAGCAGACCGCCGAGGCCTACGCCTTTGCCGGCAAGGGCAAGGACAAGGCCAACGGCATCGACTGGCACCTGAGCGAACTGGGCAACCCGCTGCTGGCCAAGGCCACGGCGATCATCGAGTGCGAACTGTGGCGCGAGTACGACGGCGGCGATCACGCGATCATCGTCGGCCAGGTGAAGAACCTGGTGCTCCCCGAACAGGCGGTGACACCGATGGTGTACCACAAGGGCAAGCTCGGCGCGCTGCCGCCGCTGGGTTGATGCCCTATCGGCTATCGGCGCTGGCCTCTTCGCGGGTAAACCCGCTCCCACAGGGACCATACATGGCTCGAGGGCAGTGAAGATCCTTTGGGAGCGGGTTTACCCGCGAAGAACAAAACACCGATCCCCCATTTTTCTTCACCAGGCAGGAACCCGGCCCATGAACAACGAGAAATACGAAAAAGGCCTGCAGATCCGCACCCAGGTGCTCGGCGAGGACTACGTCAAGCGCTCGATCGAACAGGCCGACGATTTCACCCAGCCCCTCCAGGCGTTGGTCACCGAGTACTGCTGGGGCCATGTCTGGGGCCGCGAGGGCTTGTCGCTCAAAGAGCGCAGCATGATAAACTTGGCGATGATTTCCGCGCTCAACCGGCCCCACGAACTCAAGCTGCACATCCGCGGCGCCTTGCGTAATGGCCTGAGCCGCGAACAGATTCGCGAGATCCTGCTGCAAGTCGGCATTTACTGCGGCGTGCCCGCGGCGGTGGACAGCTTCCGCCTGGCCCGCGAGGCGTTCGCCGAAGCCGATGGGCAGCCCCCCCGTTAACAGCGGACTGTGTGAACCACTGCAAGGAATGCCCGGGTTCGTGGCATTCCGCGATATTGGCGCAACAGCCGCATAGAAGAGCGCCCCTGATGAAACGCCAGCCCCTCGACGACAGCTTCAAGGTCAACCGCAACCCCGTCACCCTTCGTGAAATCGTGCTCGACAAGCTGCGCGGCGCGATCATGAACTTCCACCTGCTGCCCGGCGACCGCCTGGTCGAGCGCGACCTCTGCGAGCGCCTGGGCGTCAGCCGCACCTCGGTGCGCGAGGCGCTGCGCCACCTGGAGTCCGAAGGGCTGGTCGAGTTCGCCGATGCCAAGGGTCCGCGGGTGGCCATCATCACCCTGGAGGACGCCCGCGACATCTACGAGCTGCGCTGCGTGCTCGAAGGGCTGATCGTGCAGCTGTTCACCCTCAACGCCAAGGCCAAGGACATCCGCGCCCTGGAACGCGCGCTGGACGTCAACCGCGATGCGCTCGAAGACGGCGAGCTGCAACAGGTGCTCGATTCGGTGCAGGGCTTCTACGACGTGCTGCTCGAAGGCTCCGGCAACCAGGTCGCCGCCCAGCAGCTGCGCCAGTTGCAGGCGCGCATCAGCTACCTGCGCGCCACTTCGGTGTCCCAGGAGAACCGCCGGGGCGCCAGCAACCGCGAAATGGAAAAGATCGTCGAGGCGATCAAGAGTGGCGACCCTCAGGCCGCCCACCAGGCCTCGGTCGACCACGTGCGCGCCGCCGCCAAGGTGGCCCTGGACTACCTGCGCCAGAAGCAGGACGACAACGCCAAGGTCCGCGATATCGTCGCCCCCCTGCCCCTCAAGGATCCTCGCATAGGCCGCTGACCATGCCCACCGCCCCGCGCTACTGCCCGCACTGCACCACGGAACTGGACCGGGGCGTCCCCAACGGCGACAGCCATCAACGCTTGTACTGCGGCGCTTGTGGCTACGTGCACTACGTCAACCCGAAGATCATCGCCGGCTGCATCATCGAGCGTGACGGCAAATACTTGCTGTGCCAGCGCGCCATCCCGCCGCGCCCCGGTACCTGGACCCTGCCGGCAGGGTTCATGGAGGCCGGCGAGACCACCGAGCAGGCGGCCCTGCGCGAGGTCTGGGAGGAGAGCGGCGTGCGCGCCGAGATCGTCTCGCCCTACTCGATCTTCAGCGTGCCCAGGATCAGCGAGGTGTACATCGTCTTTCGCGCCATCGCCACCGAGGAGACGGGGCAGTTCGGGCCGGAGACCCTGGCCTATCGCTTCTTCGCGCCGGACGAGATTCCCTGGGACGAAATCTACTACCCGGCGATCCGGCAGATCCTCGAACGCTACATCCTCGAGCGCCAGGCCGGCGTGTACGGGATCTACATGGGCAACGACGATACCGGCAAGGTGCATTTCATCCGCTGACCGCAGCGCGCCCATCGCGGGGCAAGTCGCATCGGCGCACCGCCGCTCCCACGCATCTGCTGCATACCGTGGGAGCGGCGGTGCGCCGATGCGACTTGCCCCGCGATGGCGCCCCCACAGACGACACAAAACCCCTCGCCAAGCACCGCGTCTCGGTGCACCCTGATGCTCTCACGTACAAGGACCCGCACAGCTTATGGCGAAATGGCTCGACGGCGGCGGCCTCATGGCCGAACGCATCCGCAACCACGACTGGTCGTCGACCACCCTGGGCTCTCTCGCCAACTGGCCCGATGTGCTCAAGACCACGGTTGCCCTGTGCCTGGCCTCGCGCTTTCCCCAGGCCGTGCTGTGGGGCGACGAGCTGATCACCCTGCACAACGACGCCTTCAGCGAAATCCTCGGCAACAAACCCTCGGCCCTGGGCCGGCCCTTCAGCGCGGTCTGGCAGGAGGCCTGGAGCGATATCCGCCACCTGGCCCAGCGCGCGCTCGCCGGCGAGGCGGTGTACATCGAGGACTTTCCGCTGGTGATCGAGCGTCACGGCAGCCCGGAGCGCGCCTACTTCACCTTCTGCTACAGCCCCATCCGCGACCACGACGGCCAGGTGGTGGGGATGATCGATACGGTTACCGAGACCACCGCCAGCGTGGTGGCCAACCAGCGCCTGAACTTTCTCGACACCCTCAGCCGGGCGGCGGCCAACGCCACCGACCCAGAGCGGATCATGGCCACCACCACGCGCCTGCTGGGCGAACACCTGCACCTGTCGAGCTGCGCCTATGCGGTGATGGACCCCGACGAGGACGGTTTCACCATCTGCGGCGACTGGGTTGCGCCAGGCTCGCCGCGCCTGCTCGGCCAGTACCGCCTGGCCGACTTCGGCGAGCTGGCCGTCAGCCGCCTGCGCGCCGGGCTGGCGTTGGTGATCGACGACAACCTTGCACAGTTGACGGCCCGCGAAGCGGAGACGTTCCAGGCCATCGGCATTACCGCGACCATCTGCATGCCACTGATCAAGGAAGGCCGCCTGACCGCGCTGATGGCCATCCACGACAAGCTGCCCAGGACCTGGACCCGCTACGAACAAACCCTGCTCAACGAGGTGACCGGGCGCTGCTGGGCGCATATCCAGCGGGTCCAGGCCAATGCCGAGGTACGCGAGGCACTGACCGCCCTCGAAGCGCTCAACGCCACCCTCGAGCAGCGCGTGGAAGAACGTACCGGCCAGTTGCTGCACACCGAGGCCGTGCTGCGCCAGACCCAGAAGCTCGAGGCCATCGGCCAGCTGACCGGCGGCGTGGCTCACGACTTCAACAACCTGCTGACCATCATCCGCTCCTCCATTCATTTTCTGCAGCGCCCGGACCTCGACGAGAGCCGCCGCAGTCGCTACTTCAAGACCGTGTCCGATACCGTCGACCGCGGCGCCAAGCTCACCGGGCAACTACTCGCCTTCGCCCGTCGCCAGGCCCTGAGCCCGCAGGTGTTCGAGGCCGGCCCCAGGCTCGAAGCCATGGCCGACATGCTCGACACCGCCACCGGCGCACGCATTCAGGTCAGCCTGGAGCTGCCCGACAGGCCCTGCCATGTGCACGCCGACCTCGGCCAGCTGGAAACCGCGGTGATCAACCTGATGATCAATGGTCGCGACGCCATGGCCGGCGCGGGCACCCTGCGCCTGCGCCTGGAGGCCGACCAGCATTTGCCGGCGTTGCGTGGCCAGGCGGCGCAGGACGGGCCGTTCGCGGCGATCTCGATCATCGACAGCGGCGTGGGCATTGCCCCACACCTGCTGGAACGCATCTTCGACCCGTTCTTCACCACCAAGTCCTCCGGCCAGGGCACCGGGCTTGGCCTGTCGCAGGTGTTCGGCTTCGTCAAGCAGTCCGGTGGCGATGTGCGGGTGGTCAGCGTCGAAGGCCAGGGCACCACCTTTACCCTGTACCTGCCCCAGGTGCCTCAGGTCGACGGTGAAACGCCCGAGGTCCCCGTACCGCTGGTTCCCCATGGCCAGCGCAAGCACATCCTGGTGGTGGAGGACAATCCGGATGTCGGCAGCTTCACCGCGCAGATCCTGCGCGACCATGGTTACCAGATCAGCTGGGCGACCTCGGCCGAGGACGCTCTGGCCCAGATCGCGTCGGCACGAGGCGGGTTCGACGCCGTGTTCTCCGACGTGGTGATGCCGGGCATGGGCGGCCTGGGCCTGGCCAGGGAGCTGCGTCGCAGCCAGCCGCAGCTGCCGGTGATCCTGACCTCTGGCTACAGCGAAGCGATCGCCGAAGGAGGCCACCAGGGTTTCGCCTTCCTGGCCAAGCCCTATTCCGCCGAGCAGGTGTGCCAGATGCTCGGGGATGTATTGGCTAGGACTTGAGCAGTCGTGCCAGGCTCTGCCCCAGCTCGTCCTGGCGAAACGGCTTGCGCAGCACCTCGAAGCCATGCAGTTCACGGGGCGTGAGGTTGGCGTAGCCGGTGATGATCAGCACCGGCAGCTGCGCCAGCCGCTCGCGCACCTGCTGGGCGAAGCGCACGCCGGTGGTCTCGGCCATGACATGGTCGGTCATCAGCACATCGGGCAGCAGGCCCTTGTCCAGCAACGCCAGTGCCTGGGCCGGCCCCTCGGCCTCGGTCACCTCGTAACCCAATGCGCGCAGTTGCAGGAGCGTGGCCTGGCGCACCAGTGGCTCATCGTCCACCAGGAGCACGCGGGTCTGGCGCTGTGCCCGAGGTACCTCGACAGGTTTCACCGCTTCTTCAACCACCTCATGTTCGCTGGCCGGCAGCCATAAGGTCGCTTCGGTGCCTTCGCCCACCCGCGAGCGAATACCGAAACCGCCGCCGGACTGCAACGCCAGGCCCTGCACCATCGGCAGGCCCAGCCCGGTACCGCGGCCCACGCCCTTGGTCGAGTAGAACGGCTCGATGCAGTGCGCCAGCACGTCTTCGTTCATGCCGCAGCCGTTGTCGGCAACCCGCAGCCACACTTGTGGCACTGCCTGCAGACCAGGCGGTCGGGGCGCGCCATCGCCGTCGAGACCTGCGCGGATGGTCAGTTTCCCGCCTTCGCCCATGGCATCACGGGCATTGACCACCAGGTTGAGCAACGCCAGCTCCAGCTGATGCGGATCCACCAGCACCCCAGGCAACGCCGCCTCGACACTGACCTCGATGGCAATGGTTGGTCCCAGCGAGCGGACGATCAGTTCGCGCATCTCCCCCACCAGTACCGCCAGCGACACCGTGGTGGGCTTGAGGGTCTGGCGCCGGGCGAAGCTGAGCAGGCGCCCGACCAGGTTGCGCGCCCGCTCGGCCGCCTGCAGGCCGCCGTCGATCAAGCGCTCGGCACGCTCCGGCTGGGGATGGCGGCGCAGCAGCTCCAGGGAGGCGATGATCGGTGTCAGCATGTTGTTGAGGTCATGGGCGATGCCGCCGGTAAGCTGGCCGATCATCTCCATCTTGCGTGCTTCGTGCAGTTGCACCAGTGAAGCCTCGCGCTGGGCGAGCATGTTGGCCACCCGCTCTTCCAGGTTTTCGTTGAGCACATGCAGTGCGCGCTCGGCACGGGCGTGGGTAACCGCCGCCCAGACCTGCCGGGCAGCCTCCGCCACCAGCAGGCACTCGCTGTCGGTCCAGGCATGGGGGGTATGGAAATGCACCGCGAGCGTCGCCTCCAGGCGTTCGGCGCGCAGCACCGGAACGTGCAGCGAGGCGCACAGGCCCTTGAACCGGGCCGGCATGCTCTTGCTGGTCTCATAGTTGCGCTGCACCGCCTTACCGGCCAGCAGCGCCTCGCGCAGGGCCGGGTCCAGGGCCGAGTACTGGTTGAAGCCGACCATCGACGGTACTTCGGCGGCCCACTCCTGAGCGACCCGATAACGCCGGCCATCGCCCAGATCCTCGCCGAAGCAGACCCGCGCCGCGCCCAGTTCCTCCCCCAGGCGGCGCACCGCATGGGCCTCGATGCGCTCGGCCTCGCCGAGGCCCGGCAAGGCCTGGCGCAACTCCTGGAGAAACGCCTGGCGTTGCTGGAAACGCACCCGCTCGGTGGTATCGGTAACGATGCACAGCACGCCGCCCACGCCACCGTCGGCCTCGCGCACGGCGGAATAGGAGACATCGAAATAGGCGGTTTCGCCCGAACCATGCCGCTCGATGTAGAACGGCCGGTCCCGGGCCGAATAGGTCACCCCGGTTTCACGCACCCCGCGCAGCAGCGGCTCGAGGTCGTTCCACAATTCGCTCCAGTGCTCCTGTCCGGGCCGGCCCAGGGCCGCGGGGTGCTTGCTACCGATGGTCGGCCAATAGGCATCGTTGTACAACGCGATGTACTGCGGCCCCCAGAACAACACGATCTGCGCCTGTGCCGGCAGCAGCATGGCCACCACCGACTGCAGCACCGGCGACCAGCCGTCCGGTGACCCGAGCGGGGATTGTCGCCAGTCCATCGCCTGCAGCAGGCAACTGACTTCGCCACCGCCGCCCAGGAAGCTCGGCAGTGTTTTCAGGTTGACCGTCTTGCTCTCCTGGCGCGCTTTCATGTCTCGGTTTTCCCGGGCACGTTTTCTTTCCTCTGAGGGTAAGAAATCGCCCGGTGGCAAAACGTTCCATCGGATCGGCGCCGACGATCAACGGCGCCCTTCAGCCAGCATGCGCAGCGCCAGCCCCGCCAGCACCGTGCCCATCAGCCAGCGCTGGACCTGCTGCCACACCGGCCTGCCGGCCAGGAACAGGGCGATGGAACCGGCCATCACCGCGATCAGCGCGTTGACCGTGACGCTGATGGCGATCTGCGTGCTGCCCAGCACCAGCGACTGCGCCAGCACGCTGCCGTGGCCAGGGTCGATGAACTGCGGCATCAACGACAGGTACATGACCGCGATCTTCGGGTTCAGCAGGTTGGTCAGGAACCCCATCATGAACAGCCGCCGCGGGCTGTCGGCCGGCAGGTCGCGGACCTGGAACGGCGAGCGTCCTCCTGGGCGCAGCGCCTGCCAGGCCAGGTACAGCAGGTACAGCGCGCCACCGATGCGCAGGGCGTCGTAGGCAAACGGCACGGCCATGACCAGCGCGGTGATGCCCAGCGCTGCGCAGAGCATGTAGAAGACGAAGCCCAGCGCCACGCCACCCAACGAGATCAAGCCGGCGCCGCGCCCCTGGCAAATGGAGCGGGAGATCAGGTAGATCATGTTGGGGCCGGGGGTCAGCACCATGCCCAGGCTGATCAGGGCGAAGGCCAGCAGGTTGGAGGGTTCGGGCATTGCAAGTCCTCTTTGTCGGTAGTGCCATACCTGGCATTTTTGCCAGTTTCACTGGCCAGGGGCGCACGTTAACGTGGATTGGTCATTTCTGAACAGTGGGTGAGGCTGTGGTTGATCCAGATACCAGGCTGCTGGCAGGTGACTTGGCAGGCTCCGTGCTGATCGCGTCGCGAGGGGCATTGCGCCATGGGTTCGTTTTCTCGGCTTACGGCCATGATCTGGTCCAGGCGGTTATCCGCGCGCAGCTTGGCTTCAATGGCGTGATACGGGAACTGTTGACGGGCTGTTACCTGCTCGGCAATGGGCATCGTGCGTTCAGCCCGACATTGATGCGGTTCCACTCGCCGGACGGACTCAGCCCTTTTGCGGCGGGTGGGATCAATGCCTATGGGTATTGCGGGGGGGATCCGGTGAATCATGTGGATCCTGATGGGAGAATGACCAAGCGTCCAACAGCACTCGCGTTTGACCCAGCCTTGACGAACGCTTCCGCGACAAAAGAGTTAACCCTTCAAATAAGCGCCACTTCATATGACCAGATGGCTAACCTGATAAACTCAAACCCGGAGTTTGCGCCATTGGTCATAAAGACCACTGCTGAGAACGCCTTATCTCATGCTCTCGCATTACCCAACAAAGACCGAGTACACCAGGATAAAGTGCGCTTGGAAACACCCTCTCTGGGAATCCTACGTATTGACCAGGAGCGATTTGAAGATGTAGTGCTCCAAGGGTCGAGAGCACGTGAGGCGTACAAAGTCTATTCTGCTGCTCCCAATGAGTCGAACAAAGCTAAATACCTGGAAGAAAAGTCCGACTATGGAAAAGCCAGGGAAGTCCTTATAGATGCCTACAAGTTTGCAATTGAGGATTTTCGAAGTATCCCCTGAGCCGTGTCATCCTGGATTAATTCCTTACACATCCGTCCTTGAAACCCTCGCCCTGCCCCGGTAACCTTTGCGCGCTGCTGTAAGTCCAGCAGCCGGGTTTGGTAGCCCGCGATCAATCAAGGCGCACAAGCGCCCGCTCAGCGATTCAGTCGGCGCTTTTTTGTGTCCGCTGTATCGTTCAATGGCGGCTGTGCGCAGGGCGCCCCCGTGCGCGCCGGTTTCCTTGATTCCCGGTCTACCAACCTGCGTTCAGCCGTCACCATTCGTTTGGTAGCGAACTGTGGCGGCTCCATTGAATCAAGGAGCGACACAATGACAAAAGGCTTACCTGATCCTCCGTCCCGCGCCACCACGGCGCACTCCAGCTTCGGCAACTGCGAATGCAGCCACCCTTCCCTGTTCGCCGTGCGCGAAGGCGTGGACTTCGAAGATGCGCTGGTGCACCTGTCCACCCTGCTCAAGGGCGCATTCGCCACCAACCTCAAGGCCATGGAGCTGGCGACCGGTACCTGCCACGACCTGCTACTGGGCAACGACCACGGGCTGGACGCGGCCAAGGCAGTAGTCGAGGCGTTGCTCGATGGCGTGGAAATGCAGCAAGTGGAAAAGGCGCGCCTGCGTACCGTCTGAAGGGCCTCATCGCGGGGCAAGCCCGCTCCCACGCAGGCCCCCTGTAGGAGCGGGCTTGCCCCGCGAACACCGGCCCAGCCGGTGCCATGCGCCTGGCGATGTCCCACGCAAACCGGCGAATTGCCCTGTCGCAGATGAAACCCAACCGCAGATACGACGAAAAACTGCACAATTGATAGTCATTCGCCATTAACTCGTTCTCGGAAGCACCCGCCCGGGGGTAGAATGCCGCAAAACCGGGAGCCGCAATGAACCAGGACCGCCACATTCCAAGCGAAGAAGATGCCATTACCGATGCCGCCGCGCATTGGTGCATGCGCCTGCACGCCGACGATTGCACGGCGGGTGAGCGCGAGGCGTTCGGCCAATGGTTGGCGAGCGACCCGCGGCACGCCGAGGAATACCAGGCGATGCTGGAAATCTGGGACACCGCCGACCTGTTGCCGCGCAGCGCCCAGGTAATCCCGCTGCCCACCCGGCAAGCGCCGCCGACGCGTCACTGGCGCCCGTTCGCCTCGGCTGCGGCCATCGCCCTGCTCGCCCTGCCCCTGGCCGGCTGGGTCGGCTGGGAGCAAGGTTGGCTGCCCAACGGCTACCAGCACTTCGAAGCCACCGACCACCTGCGTCAGGTGCGCCTGAGCGACGGCAGCAGCGTCGAGCTGAACCTGCATAGCGAATTGCGTTTTCTCAACTACAAGGACGAGCGCAAGGTCACGCTGATCAAGGGCGAGGCGTTCTTCAAGGTCATCCACGACAGCAACCACCCGTTCATCGTCCACGCCGCCAACGGCCAGACCCGGGTTACCGGCACCCAGTTCAACGTGTGGAAGTACCAGGACCAGGTCAAGGTGACGCTGGTGGAAGGCTCGGTGCTGGTCAGCGCCGGCGGCAACGCTGGCGGCTACCGCCTTGGCCCGGGCATGCAGGCCAGCTACCACAAGGGTGATTTCGAACCGGAGCTGAACCAGAGCGACGATTACGCCAACAGCCTGGCCTGGCGCAGCGGCAAGCTGGTGCTGGACAACCTCAGCCTCGGCCAGGCGCTGCCGGTGATCAATCGCTACCTGGACAAGCCGCTCATGGTGGCCGACGACAGCACCGCCAGCATCCGCATCAGCGGCGTCTACAGCACAAGCGAGGTCGCACGCCTGGTCGACACCCTGCCCAAGGTGCTGCCGGTGTACCTGACCCGCAGCAAGGATGGCAGCACCGTCCTCAACCGCATCGTCCCCGCGCCGAGCCGGGGCTGACCTGAAGCGGCCTGTGCGCCCCTGAAACAAAACGTATTTGTTTGATCTTACCGGGTAGCGTGGGAGCGGGCTTGCCCCGCGATGCGCTAACTGGCACCGGCTTCGCCGGTGATCGCGGGGCTAGCCCACTCCCACGCTGGCATCTGCCCCTCAGAATCAGAGCGTCATCGCCGCCAACCAGCCAAACGCCAGCAGCGGCAGGTTGTAGTGGATGAACGTCGGCACCACGGTATCCCAGATGTGATGGTGCTGCCCGTCCACATTCAGCCCCGAGGTCGGCCCCAGGGTCGAGTCCGACGCCGGCGAACCGGCATCGCCCAAGGCGCCCGCAGTACCGACGATGCACACGGTGGCCAGCGGGTCGAAGCCCAGCTGCACGCACAGCGGCACGAAGATCGCCGCCAGGATCGGCACGGTGGAGAACGACGAGCCGATGCCCATGGTCACCAGCAGCCCCACCAGCAGCATCAGCAGCGCGCCGACGCCCTTGCTGTGGTCGATCCACTGGGCCGAGGCTTCCACCAGGCTCTTCACCTCGCCGGTGGCCTTCATCACTTCGGCAAAGCCGGAGGCGGCGATCATGATGAAGCCGATCATCGCCATCATCTTCATGCCTTCGGTGAACAGGCTATCGGTGTCCTTCCAGCGCACGATGCCCGACAGCGAGAAGATCAGGAAGCCGACCATCGCGCCGATGATCATCGAATCCAGCCACAGCTGGATGATGAACGCGGCGGCGATCGCCACCCCGGCCACCAGCAGGGTCACCGGGTTGTACTGCACGCTGACCTGCTCGACCTGCTCGATGCGCTCCAGGTCGTAGTCACGCTTCTTGCGGTAGCTGAAGAACACCGCCAGCAACAGGCCGGCGAGCATGCCCGCCGCCGGGATGGCCATGGCATGGGTCACGTTGACACCACTGACGTCCACCCCGGCGCGACTGACGTTGGCCAGCAGGATCTCGTTGAGGAAGATGTTGCCGAAGCCCACCGGCAGGAACATGTACGGGGTGATCAGGCCGAAGGTGATCACGCAGGCGATCAGCCGGCGGTCGATGCGCAGGCGGGTCAGCACGTACAGCAGCGGCGGCACCAGCAAGGGAATGAAGGCAATGTGGATCGGCAGGATGTTCTGCGACGACACCGCCACCACCAGCATCAGGCCGACCAGCAGCCACTTGACCTTGCCACCGTCGGCATGGCCCTGGCGATCGATCATCGCCAGGGCCCGGTCGGCCAGGGCATGGGCCAACCCGGACTTGGCGATGGCCACCGCGAAGGCGCCGAGCAAGGCGTAGGACAAGGCCACCGTGGCCCCGCCACCCAGGCCGCCGTTGAAGGCCTTGAGCGTACCCTCGATACCCAAGCCACCGACCAGGCCTCCGGCCAGGGCGCCGATGATCAGGGCGATGACCACATGCACGCGGGACAGGCTCAGGATCAGCATGAGCCCGACCGCGGCAATCACTGCATTCATGGTGTGCGAACCTCGTTACGACAGACAAAAAGCGGGCATTCCGGCGACAGACTGCACGCGGGCAGTGGCCGGACCAGGGGATGTTGTTATGAAGGGCGCACACTCTGAAGCACAGGCCGGCAGAAGTCAAAAGCGTCTGCGCCGCAACATCGCGTAGGGAATAGACGAAAGTCGCAGGGTTTAATTGAACGTTTGAATAAAGAAAAATCCGAGCAGGCCGACACAGTCGGCAGCATCAAACCTATTACAAGGGATTTTCCCCATGCCTTTGCTGCGACAACTCTCCATCCAATGGAAGATCACCCTGCTGGCGGGCCTGTGCCTGGCGGCCATCGTCACCCTGCTTGTCGGCCTTTCTCTATACCGCATGGACCACAGTTCGGACCTGGTGAAAGCCAGCAGCATGCGCATGCTCTCCGACTCGGCCCAGGCGCGCATCGAGTCCCAGGGTGAGGTCCAGGCCCTGAATATCCGCCGCCAGTTCATGGACGCCTACCAGTACGGCGCCGGTTTCGCCCGCCAGGTGCTGTTCCTGCGCGAACAGGCCGAGAAACGCTTCCTCGATGCCTACGACCTGCGCCAGGACATGACCGCCCAGGTGCGCGCCGCGCTGCAGGCCAACCCCGACCTGCTCGGGCTGTCGCTGGTGTTCGAGCCGGGCGCGCTGGATGGCAAGGACAAGCTGTTCGCCGGCCAGAGCGAGCTGGGCAGCAACGAGACGGGGCGCTTCGCCCTGTACTGGTCGCAGCCACGGGTCGGCCAGCTGACCTCGATGGCGCTACCCGAGCACGACATGGCCAACACCGAGATCGGCCCCAGCGGCCAGCCGGCCAACACCTGGTGGGTGTGCCCGCGCAGCACCGGCACGGTGTGCGTGGTCGAGCCGTACTTCTATGACATCGACGGCCAGCGCGTGCTGATGACCAGCATCGTGTTCCCGCTCAAGGCCGGTGACAAGGTCATCGCCACCCTGTCCATCGACATCAACCTCAACAGCCTGCAGGCCCTGAGCCAGACCGCCAGCCGCAGCCTCTACGAAGGCCAGACCACCGTGGGCATCCTCAGCCCCGTGGGCCTGCTGGCCGGCTACAGCGCCGACGCCGGCAAGCTGGCCCAGCGCTTCGACCAGGTCGACCGGACCCAGGGCGCGGAGCTGGTGCGCAAGCTCGCCGAAGGCAAGCTGCAGATCCTCCACGACCAGCAGCGCCTGAAGGTGCTGGCCGCCTTCGAGCCAATCCCCGGCGGCAAGCCCTGGGGCGTACTGCTGGACGTACCGGAAAGCGCCCTGACCGGCCCTGCCGAGGCCCTCAAGGTTGAACTCGACGCCCTCAACACCAGCGGCACCCTGCTCGAGCTGGGCCTGGGCCTGGCCGCCGCCATCGCCGGCCTGCTGCTGGTATGGCTGATGGCCAGCGGCGTGACCAAACCGATCCTCGGCGTGGCCACCATGCTCAAGGACATCGCCAGCGGCGAAGGCGACCTGACCCGCCGCCTGCAGTACGACAAACAGGACGAACTGGGCGAGCTGGCCGGCTGGTTCAACCGCTTCCTCGACAAGCTGCAGCCGACCATCGCCAAGGTGAAACGCTCGGTGCAGGCCGCCCGCGGCACCGCCGACCAGTCCGCGGCGATTGCCGCCGAGACCAGCGCCGGCATGGAGCAGCAGTACCGCCAGGTCGACCAGGTGGCCACCGCCTCCCACGAGATGAGCGCCACCGCCCAGGACGTCGCCCGCAGTGCGGCCCAGGCTGCCCAGGCCGCGCGCGAAGCCGACCAGGCGACCCGCGAAGGCCTGGCGGTGATCGACCGCACCACCACCAGCATCGACACCCTGGCCGCCGACATGAGCGGCGCCATGGCCCAGGTCGAGGGGCTGGCGCGCAACAGCGAGAAGATCGGCTCGGTGCTCGAGGTGATCCGCTCGATCGCCGAGCAGACCAACCTGCTGGCGCTCAACGCCGCCATCGAGGCCGCCCGCGCCGGTGAAGCCGGCCGTGGCTTCGCCGTGGTCGCCGACGAGGTGCGCAACCTGGCCCGTCGTACCCAGGAGTCGGTGGAGGAAACCCGCCAGGTGATCGAGGCCCTGCAGGCCGGTACCCAGGAAGTGGTCGGCGCCATGGACAGCAGCCACCGCCAGGCCCAGGGCGGCGTCGAGCAGGTCGGCCAGGCCGTCACTGCGCTGCAGCGCATCGGCCAGGCGGTGACCGTGATCACCGACATGAACCTGCAGATCGCCAGCGCCGCCGAGGAGCAGAGCGCGGTGGCCGAGGAAATCAACAGCAACGTCGCCACCATCCGTGACGTGACCGAGTCGCTGAGCGGCCAGGCCAACGAATCGGCGCGGGTCAGCCAGTCGCTCAACAGCCTGGCCAACCAGCAGCAGGGGCTGATGGATCAGTTCCGCGTTTGAGTCCACCTCGTCGGGGCCGCTTTGCGGCCCTTTCGCGGCACAAGGCCGCTCCTACAGGGGCTGACGCGGACTCTGTAGGAGCGGCCTTGTGCCGCGAAAGGGCTGCGAAGCAGTCCCGGCAACCTCGTCGTCTACACTTCTGCCCGAACCCAAGGACCGGCAACCGACGAGGCCCCGATGAAGAAAGTCCCCACCCTGCTGGCCAGCCTGCTCCTCGCCATCGGCCTGGCCAGCACCGACAGCGCGGCGTCCGCCGAACAACCCGCCCCCATCCACTTCGGCGCCATCGGCTGGGAAAGCGGTGCCCTGACCACCGAGATCCTGCGCCTGATCGTCGAACACGGTTACGACTACCCCACCGATACCCTCCCCGGCAGCACCGTCAGCATGGAAGTGGCCCTGGCGCGCAACGACCTGCAGGTAATCGCCGAGGAATGGGCCGGACGCAGCCCCGCCTGGGTCAAGGCCGAGCAGGCCGGCCAGGTGTTCGCCCTCGGCGACACAGTGAAGAACGCCGAGGAAGGCTGGTGGGTGCCGGCCTACGTGATCAAGGGCGACCCTGCACGCAACCTGAAACCCTTGGCCCCGGACCTGCGCAGCGTCGACGACCTCAAGCGCTACCCCCAGGTGTTCAAGGACCCCGAGGTGTCCGGCAAGGGCCGCTTCCTCAACAGCCCCAGCGGCTGGACCTCCGAGACCGTCAACAGCCAGAAGCTCAAGGCATATGGCCTGGAAGGGCTGTACAACAACTTCCGCAGCGGCTCCGGCGCCGCCCTCGACGCCGAGATCGGCTCGGCGATCCGCCGTGGCCAGCCGGTGCTGTTCTACTACTGGAGCCCGACGCCGTTGATGGGCCGCTACGAACTGGTGCGCCTGGAGGAACCCCCGTTCGATGCCAGCGCCTGGGCCACCTTGACCGATGCTGCCAACCCCACCCCGAAAGGCAGCCGCTCATTGCCGGCCAAGCTCTCGATCGGCGTGTCGAAGGCATTCCGTGACGCCCACCCCGAGCTGGTCGCGGTGTTCGAAAAGGTCGACCTGCCCATCGCCACCCTGAACAAGGCCCTGGCACGCATGAGCGAGACCCGCCAGCCTCCGCGCGAGGCCGCCCTCGCTTTCCTGCGCGACAACCCCGCTGTGTGGAAAGCCTGGCTACCCGCCGAAAACGCCGCCAAGGTCGAGGCCGGCCTGTGAGTGGTGGTTTCCCCGAAGCCCTGCAATTTTCCTTCGCCGCCTGGGTCAACCGTCTGGTCGACTGGCTGGTGCTGCACTATGGCGATCACCTGCGCAGCATCTCCGACCAACTGTTGCAACTGCTGGTGGGCCTGGAAAACCTGCTCCGGTTGCTACCCTGGTGGCTGCTGTTGCTGCTGGTCGGGCTTTTGGCCTGGCACGCCAGCCGCAGCCTGGCACGGGCATTGGTGTTGCCGCTGCTGCTGGCGCTGATCGGCATGCTCGGCCTGTGGGACAAGCTGCTGCAGACCCTCGCCCTGGTACTGGTGAGCACCGGCCTGTGCGTGCTGGTCGGCGTGCCGCTGGGCATCCTGCTGGCCACTCGGCCACTGGCCCGGCGCCTGGTGTTGCCGGTGCTCGACGTGATGCAGACGCTGCCGGCCTTCGTCTACCTGATCCCGGTGCTGATGCTGTTTGGCCTGGGCAAGGTGCCGGCGGTGTTCGCCACCCTGATCTATGCCTTGCCGCCGCTGGTGCGCCTGACCGACCTGGGCCTGGCGCAGATCGACCCGTCGCTGTTGCAGGCCGCCCACGGCCTGGGCGCCAGTCGCTGGCAGCGCCTGCGGCGCATCGCCCTGCCGCTGGCCTTGCCAAGCATCATGGCCGGGCTCAACCAGTCGGTGATGATGGCCCTGTCGATGGTGGTGGTGGCCTCGATGATCGGTGCCCGCGGCCTGGGCGAAGACGTGCTGGCCGGGATCCAGACCCTGAACGTCGGCCAGGGCGTCGAGGCAGGGCTGGCGATCGTCGCCCTGGCGATGGTCATCGACCGCATCAGCCAGGCCTATGGTCGTCCCGGGCGCTGAGGCCCACATTCGCGTATCGTAGCCGAGCCCTGCCAGCATCCGGAGCCTGCCACGCGTGTCCCTCAAAGCCCTGCGCACCCTGGTCACCATCGCCCGCCACGGCACCTTCGCCCGCGCCGCCGACCTGCTGAGCCTGACCCCGTCAGCGGTGAGCCTGCACATCAAGACCCTGGAGGACGAGCTGCAGGTCGCCCTGTTCGACCGCAGCCGCCGTCAGGTCGTGCTGACCGAGGCCGGCCAGCTGGCGGTGGGCCGTGCCGAAAGCATCCTGGCGGCCTACGACGAGCTGGCCGACACCCTGGCCAGTGGCCCGAGCCTGCGCGGGCGCTTGCGCATCGGTGCGATCCACACCGTGCTCGCCCGGCGCCTGCCCAGGGCGCTGGTGTGGATCAAGGCGCACCATCCCGAGCTGCATGTCAGCGTGGTCTCGGGCATGTCGGCGGAACTCGCCCGACGGGTCGAGGACGGCGAGCTGGACGCGGCGATCACCACCGAACCGGTCAGCCCCTACCCGCAGAGCCTGCAGTACACGCCGCTGTTCGAAGACCGCTTCTGGGCCATCGCCAGCCCGGACCTGGCCGGCCAGAGCCTGCCGGCGCTGCTCGCCAGCCAGCCGTTCCTGCGCTTCGACAAGCGCGCCTGGGCCGGCCGGCGAATCGAGCAGGAACTGCGCCGCCAGCGCTTGCAGGTCAACGAGCAGATGGAACTGGACAGCCAGGAGGCCCTGGCGCGGATGGCGGCCATGGGCTTGGGTGTGGCGGTCATTCCCATGAGCGACGACGACGTCGAACGACTGCCTGCCGCCACCGTGCTGCCCTTCGGCGAACCGCAGCTGACCCGGCGCGTGGTGCTGCTGGAGCACGAGAAGAGTCAGCGCCGGCATTTGAGCGCGGTGCTGAGGACCGCGCTGGAGGCCTGAGATCACTCAGCCCTGCGGGAGCGGACTCTTTAATCGTGCAGTTTTCCTCAACATTCGCTTAAGAAAACACCGTTTTTTCTGTTCGCTTCACTCCGCTAGTCTGTGGCCGTACCCGACCACGGAACCACGCCCATGCTCCATCTGCTGCTCACCACCCTCGTTCCGATCATCCTGCTTATCGCCCTGGGCACCTGGCTGCGGTTGCGTGGTTTTCTCGCCGAAACCTTCTGGCCTGGCGCCGAGCGCCTGAGCTACTACGTGCTGCTGCCGTCGCTGTTCCTGCACGGCCTGGCCACCGCCAACCTCGACGGCGTGCCGGTGCTGGGCATGGTTGGCGTGCTAATGCTCTCGACGCTGCTCGGCGCCCTACTGTTGGTGCTCTACCAGGGCGCGGCCAATCATGATGGCGCCGACTTCACCTCGGTGTTCCAGGGTGGCGTGCGCTTCAACAACTACATCGGCGCGACCCTGGCCGCCGGTATCTACGGCACGGCCGGCATCGCCCTGGCGGCGGTGGCCAACGCCGCCATCGTGCCCCTGGTCAACCTGCTCTGCGTGCTGGTCTTCGCCCGTTTCAGCGCGCGCCACAGTTCACCGGCCACCGTGCTCAGGGCGATCTTCGCCAACCCGCTGATCATCGGCTGCGCCGCTGGGCTGTTGCTGCGGGTGACCGGTCTGGGCCTGCCCATCGGCCTGGAGTCCACTGTGAAGGCCCTGGGCCAGGCGGCGTTGCCCTTGGGCCTGCTGTGCGTCGGCGCGGCATTGGGCGGGGCACGCCTGGGCCAGCAGGTCAAACCGCTGCTGGCCGCGTCGCTGTTCAAGTTCCTGGTCATGCCGTTGACTACCTGGGCCCTGTGCCGGTTGCTCGGGCTGGGCGGTCAGGCAGCAGTGGTCGCGGTGTTGTTCCAGGCCCTGCCCACCGCCTCGTCATCCTATGTGATGGCCCGGCAAATGGGCGGCAACGCGCCGCTGATGGCCACCATCATCGCCCTGCAAACCGTCGTTGCCGCGGCGACCCTGCCACTGGTGCTGACCTTGACGCTGAGTTGAAGCGATACGGCTAGACTGTGGACAGCCAACCTCGCGGAAACTCGATCATGCGCCTATCGTGGATGCTGCTCGGCCTGTCCCTGAGCCTGCTTGCAGGCCCCCTCCCCGCCGCCGACAGCCAGAAAGCCGCGGTTGCCGAAGACAAGGCACAGGTGTTGGAAGAAAAAGTGGTCGAGGATGCGCCACCGCCGAAAAAGCAGGAAACCCTTACCCCCGGTGAAGTCCAGGCCGTCGACCCGGCCGGTCAGGCGCCAATGGACGACAGCATCACCTGCCTGGCGCGCACCATCTACTGGGAAGCCAAGGGCGCCGACGCCAAGGACATGAGCGCGGTGGCCAGCGTGGTGCTCAACCGCCTGGGCCACGAGGGCTTCCCCGACAGCATCTGCGGGGTGGTCAAGCAAGGGGTGGAGAGCAAGAGTTGCCAGTTCTCCTGGTGGTGCGACGGACGCCCCGATCAGGTGGAAGAAGAGGAACGCTACACGGTGGCCAAGGAGATCGCCCGCAAGGCCCTCAACCAGCAGTTACGGGACCCCACCGGCGGCGCGCTGTACTTCCACGACCGCAATGTGAACCCGGACTGGGCCAAGGCCTACCGCAAGACCGCCGAGACAACGCACTTTCTATTTTACAAGCCGAACCAGGCGCTGGCCCGGTGAAGCCTGCGAGGAGCCCCCCTCACCCGAAGATGCGCGAACCTCCATGCGCAATGCCGCATGGAAACTTATCGCACCGACACTATCGTTAACGCGACAGTATCGGGCGATGGGGAAACACTACTGACAATTACTCGAAATCGATATCCAGCTCGACAGTCGGTACGCAATCGTCACCAATCTCCTTGGTACCATCCGGGCAGCTCAGAGGTACCGGCGTATAGAACGCCGGCTGCGAGGCAATCACACCGGCACGCAGACTCTCATTTTTGTGGGCGGCCTGGGCCATACCCGCAGCCGCAATCAGAGCAACCAGAACGACTTTTTTCATTTGTGCTTCCTTGAATGAGGATTACTGATTTTTCGCTGCCAGCCAGGCAAAACACTATGGCTTCTCCGGCGTAACAACCCAATCGAATTTATCCCTCACGCAGCACTCTGGCTTTAGGACACATTAACCACGACCAGGAGAAAAGCCCTCATCTCGATGGTTCCATACCTACGGTCGCTGGTACGCCCCCCAATAGCGACAATCAATCGAAATCGAAGGGAGGCTGACAGTTTCCGGCCGGTGCCCGCGCCGTTCCTTTCGGACATGCCCCGTATCCGGTATCGCCAAGGTAGGCGGCGGCAAGCTGCAGCCTCTGTTCGGCAGCGTCGTCGCGACTGAACGGCGATTGCGCTTTGGCAACGACAGCGCTTGCCAGCTCATTGCCATGTGCGGTCTGGATCAAGCCTGCAGTTGCAAAAAACGCTGCCAATACGACCTTTTTCATACGGTGTCCTTTCAGTGAGTCTTGGTTTCATTTACCGCCGGTGATTTCTTTCCCCTGCAGCCCGACAGACTTTATCTGTCAGCCGGGCCATTCAGCTTTAGGAAAAGCCGACTCCGCCGCCCGAAACCCTCTTCAGAACCGTAGGCAATCGGTCGAGCAAGTCACTCACACTCCGTAACTCCTACAACCTCTTTCCCCCAACATCCCCCGCTCGACAATGAAGTCGATCACCGCCTGCAACCCCTCGCCCTTCTTCAGGTTGCTGAACGTCCATGGCCGCTCCGGGCGCATGCGCCGGGTATCACGCTCCATCACCTCCAGCGAAGCGCCGACATAGGGCGCCAGGTCGGTCTTGTTGATCACCAGGAAGTCCGACTTGGTGATGCCCGGCCCGCCCTTGCGCGGGATCTTCTCGCCCTCGGCCACATCGATCACGTAGATGGTCAGGTCGGCCAGCTCCGGGCTGAAGGTGGCGCTGAGGTTGTCGCCGCCACTCTCGACGAAGATCACTTCGAGGTTGCCGAACCTGCGCGCCAGTGCTTCGACGGCGGCCAGGTTCATCGAGGCGTCCTCACGGATGGCGGTGTGCGGGCAGCCGCCGGTCTCGACGCCGACGATGCGCTCGGGCGCCAGGGCCCCGGCCTCGGTGAGGATGCGCTGGTCTTCCTTGGTGTAGATGTCGTTGGTCACCACGGCGATCTGGTAGTGGTCGCGCATGGCCTTGCACAGGCACTCGAGCAGCGCGGTCTTGCCGGAACCGACCGGGCCGCCGACTCCGACGCGCAGGGGTTGCTGGTAGTTTTCCATCTAGGCAGTCCTCAGGAACGGAACAAACGGGTGTATTGGGTTTCGTGACGCGATGAGGCGATGGCCAGCAGCGGCAGGCCGCCGCCGAGCTGGTCGTCGTCGAGTGCCAGGGCATGATCGAGCACGGCGGGCAGCTCCTCGCCCAGATCGCGCAGCAAGGTCTGTGCGGCTTGCTGGCCGAACGGCACCAGCTTCACCCCCGCCATCACCGCCCCTTCCAGCCAGGCGAAGCCATGGCCCAGGGCGAGTTGGCGCAATGGGATCGACCAGTGCGCGCCGAGCCAAGCCATGCCGCCCAGCTGGCTGAGTTCGAGGCTGGCCCGCCAGGCCGGTGCCTGCGCCAGTTGCCAGCCATCGAGCAGGCGCGCCAGGGCGCTGCCACGCTGGCGCTCCTCGAGGCGCAACTCGGCGGTCTCGCGGTTGGCCAGCAGGAACAGGCTCCAGTGGGTGAAGGCCTCGGCATCGTCCGCCTGGCATGCCCGGTAAAGACGCGCCAGCAGCGGCCAGTCGAGATGGCCGAGGGTGTCGTGCAACTGCTCGCGCTGCCATGCGGCGAAGCCCTTGGCGTCCTTCACCCAGCCGGCTTCCACGGCCCACTCCAACCCTTGCGAATAGGTGAAGCCGCCCACAGGCAGGCCGGGGCTGGCCAGCTGGAGCAGGCGCAGCAGCGCCAAGTCGCTGTTCATCAGCCGGCCAGCACCAGCGCGGCACCGGCCAGCAGGCCACCGCCAAAGGCTTTCTGCAAACCCGCATGGCGGCGCAACAGGCAGCCAACGCCGAAGCCCACCGCCAGCAGCAACCCGCTGACCGTGACGAAGCCGGCGCTGAACTGCCAGAACGCGCTGGGCGTGGCTTCCACGCCATGGGCCCAGCCGTGGAACAGGGCGAACACCGGCATGATCAACGACAGCAGCAGTTGGCGGCTCGGCAGCAGCATGGCAGCGGCGGCCACCAGCAGGGAGCCGAGGATCATCTGCTCCATGCCGACCACGTCGCCGAACAGATGGCCACACACCGCGCCGCCAAACATCGCCGCCAGGGTCGCCAGCGGCAGGGTCAGGTTGCGTCGGGTCAGCGCGGCGAGCACACCGGTGCCGAGCAACATCAGCAAATGGTCGAGGCCGGTCAGCGGATGCAGCAGCCCATCCTGCAGCGGGTTGGTGTCATGGCCGGGGTGGGCGAAGGCCGGCAGGGCCACCATCAGCAGTACCAGGGCGAAAGTCTTTTTCATTGTGGGCTCCAGGGTGAGGTCAGGAATGGGTTGGCAAACGTACGAACGGATGGTCGTGGCCATGGGAATGACCATGGGGCGCGCTCTGGTAGGCACCGGCCTCGGGCTCGAACGGCGCCTGTTCGGCGACCACCTCCAGCCCCAGGCCGCACAGCATGTCGTCGAGCACATGGTCGTGCTGGTAGCGCAACAGACCCTGCTCGATCTGCAGCGGCACATGGCGGTTGCCCAGGTGGTAGGCGGCGCGGGCCAGCAGGTGCGGGTCGGTGCAGCGCACCGTGGACACCGCCTCCGGCGCGGCCAGTACCTGGATCACCTGGGTACCGTTGGCGTCGCTAAGCAGTTCACCGCCACGCAGCAGATGGCCGCGCTCGAGCATCAACCCGGCCTCGCGGCCATCGTCGAGGGTGACCCGCAGGCGGCTCTTGATGCGGCTGTCGACATCGAGTGTGACCGTGCCGGTGATGGCCTCGGTCTGGGTGATGCGACGGGTGAGGACAATCATGTTCGCTCCTTCAGAACAGGAAATAACGCTGCGCCAGCGGCAGCTCGTGGGCCGGCTCGCACACCAGCAGCTCGCCGTCGGCGCGCACCTGGTAGGTCTGGGCATCGACCTCGATCAGCGGTTGCAGGGTGTTGTGGACCATGTCGGCCTTGCGCACCCGCCGGCAGCCATGGGCCACGCCGATCAGGCTCTGCAGCTTCAACTCGTGGGGCAGGCCACGGTCCACGGCGGCCTGGGGCAGGAAGGTCATGCGCGTGGCGTGCCGCGCCGCGCCCAGGGCGCCGAACATCGGCCGGTAGTGCACCGGTTGCGGGGTCGGGATCGAGCCGTTGATATCGCCCATCGGCGCCGTGGCGATCATCCCGCCCTTGAGCACCAGGGCCGGCTTGACCGCGAAGAACGCCGGCGCCCACAGCACCAGGTCGGCCAGCTTGCCCACCTCCACCGAACCGACCTCGTGGGCGATGCCGTGGGTCAATGCCGGGTTGATGGTGTACTTGGCGATGTAGCGCTTGACCCGGAAGTTGTCGCTGTAGGTGCCGTCCGGCGCCAGCGGGCCGCGGCGCAGCTTCATCTGGTGCGCCACCTGCCAGGTGCGCAGCACCACCTCGCCGACCCGGCCCATGGCCTGGGAGTCGGAGGAGGTCATGGCGAAGGCGCCCATGTCGTGGAGGATGTCCTCGGCGGCGATGGTCTCGCGGCGGATGCGCGACTCGGCGAAGGCCACATCCTCGGCAATGCTCGGGTCCAGGTGGTGGCAGACCATGAGCATGTCCAGGTGCTCGTCCACCGTGTTCACGGTGTAGGGCAGCGTCGGGTTGGTCGAGGACGGCAGCACATTGGCCTGGCCTGCGGCGCGGATGATGTCCGGTGCATGGCCACCGCCCGCTCCTTCGGTGTGGAAGGTATGGATGGTGCGCTCGCCGATGGCGGCCAGGGTGTCCTCGATGCAGCCCGACTCGTTGAGGGTGTCGGTGTGGATCGCCACCTGGATGTCCATCTCCTCGGCCACCCCCAGGCAGCAGTCGATGGCGGCGGGCGTCGAGCCCCAGTCTTCGTGCAGCTTGAGGCCCACGGCGCCGGCGGCGATCTGCTCGCGCAGGGCCTCGGGCCGCGAGGCGTTGCCCTTGCCCAGCAAGCCGATGTTGATCGGCAGGCAGTCGGCGGCCTGGAGCATGCGAGCCAGGTACCAGGGGCCGGGGGTGCAAGTAGTGGCGTTGGTGCCGGTGGCGGGGCCGGTGCCGCCGCCGATGAAGGTGGTCACGCCGCTGGTCAGCGCCTCCTCCACCTGCTGCGGGCAGATGAAGTGGATATGCGAGTCGATGCCGCCGGCGGTGACGATCTTGCCTTCGGCAGCGATCACCTCGGTACCCGGCCCTACCGGCACCGTGACGCCGGGCTGCACATCGGGGTTGCCGGCCTTGCCGATGGCAGCGATACGCCCGTGCTTGACGCCGATATCGGCCTTGACGATGCCCCAGTGGTCGATGATCAGCGCGTTGGTCAGCACCAGGTCCATGGCCTCGGCCGCGAGCATCTGACCCTGGCCCATGCCATCGCGGATCACCTTGCCGCCACCGAACTTGACCTCCTCGCCGTAGATCGTGAAGTCCTTCTCCACCTCCACCCACAGCGCGGTGTCGGCCAGGCGTACGCGGTCGCCGACGGTGGGCCCGAACATGTCGGCGTAGGCCTGGCGGGAAATGCGGCTCATGCCCTGCCCTCCAGCGCGCCCATCACCTTGCCCTGGAAGCCGTACACCTCGCGCTTGCCGGCATAGGCCACCAGCTGCACGGTGCGCGCCTGGCCCGGCTCGAAGCGCACCGCGGTGCCGGCCGGAATGTCCAGGCGAAAGCCACGGGTCGGCTCGCGCTCGAATACCAGGGCGTCGTTGACTTCATAGAAGTGATAGTGCGAGCCCACCTGCACCGGGCGGTCGCCATGGTTGGCCACGCTGACGCTGACAGACTGGCGGCCGACATTTAGCTCGATGTCGCCTGCGGCGACCTGGACTTCTCCGGGGATCATGCCGGCCTCCTCAAACGATGGGTTCATGCACGGTCACCAGCTTGGTGCCGTCGGGGAAGGTCGCCTCGACCTGGACGTCGTGCAGCATTTCCGGCACGCCGGCCATCACCTGCTCGCGTACCAGCACCTCACGGCCCAGGCTCATCAGCTCGGCCACGGTGCGGCCATCGCGGGCGCCTTCGAGCACCGCGGCGCTGATCAGCGCCACCGCTTCCGGGTAGTTGAGTTTCAGGCCACGGGCCAGGCGCCGCTCGGCCAGCAAGGCGGCGGTGAACAGCAGCAGTTTGTCTTTCTCTCGCGGGGTCAGCTCCATGGCGGCTCTCTTCAGGTGGCCCAGATGCGCGGCGGGCACGGCGCCAGGCCGAGCACGGCCGGGCGCAGCAGGTGCCAGAGGCGCTGCAGGTTGCGTTGCAGGTGTTGGTTGTCATGGTCGAGCAGGCGGATCACCAGCAGCGGGCCGAGCAGGGTCGCGCCGGTGGGCGTGGCCAGTTCGTCGAGGGCCTGGCGCACCTGGTCGAGCAGCGCCTGGTCGGCCGGCGCGGCGCAGAACGTGGCGATCAGCGGATGCCCGGCCAGTTTGTCCAGGTGCCCGCCTTCGATGCGCAGGCGCTCGTGCAGGCCGGGCTCACCGGGCAGTTCGATGCGCAATCGGCTGTCCAGGGCGCCCTGCTCGAAGCGCTCGCCCATCACCGGGCGGCCCAGGCATAGCGTCTCCCAGGCCAGCAGGCGGGCACTGGGCTCGAGGGTGAAACGGCTGTCCAGGCAGGCCCGGGCACCGTTGAAGAAGATGCTGTCCTGGGGCAGCCACTCCAGGGTGCTGCCGGCGGCGAGGTGAAAGCGCTGGGCCAGGCGCGCGGTGGGGCCGATGCTGCGGTAGAACTTGCTGGCGCCGGGCATGGTCAGCAAGGCGTGGCTGCCGCTCTCCAGCTGGATGTCCAGCTCCAGGCGGTCACCGGCAACGACCCCGCCGGGCGGGTGCAGCACATAGACATGGCACGGCGCGCCCTCCGGGTAGAACGGCCGCTGCACCAAAAGAGGTCCGACATGACGCCGCGCACCAAGGCGGGTCACGCCCTCGCGCTGGACGAAGCGCAACTGCAGATGGGCGCTCCAGCCCGGGTCTGCCTGCGGTGGGTCGATCTGTTGCGCCAACGACATCCTGGAACCCCTGAAATCCGTGACCTGGCGGCCGGATTGAGGGTCAAGCGCGGAGTGCTTGCGGGCATTCCGGGCTGACCACTCGATCAATATTCGCTGAGGGGATATAGCAGGGAGCGGGCCAACTGCGCAGATGAACGATGATGAAACTTTCGAACCGTCAGTCATGCCGCAAGGCTACGGCCCAGAGCGGCTGCGCCCGGGCGCTCAATTCGGGTGCCGGCCTCGATGGCGAAGTGCGCTAAAGTGACCACCCTGCCCTTTTTCGAGCCAAGGACGCCCCCATGCAATTCGCCCCCGCCATTCCGATCCTGCGGATCTTCTCGGTCGACAAGGCCCGGGAGTTCTACCTCGACTTCCTCGGTTTCCAGCTCGACTGGGAACACCGCTTCGCCCCGGACCTGCCGCTGTACATGCAGGTCCACCGCGACGGCCTGATCCTGCACCTGTCCGAGCACCACGGCGATGCCACGCCGGGCGCGGCGGTGTTCGCCCGGGTCGAGGACCTCAAGGCCCTGGAGCGCGAGCTGCTGGCCAAACAATACGGCTATGCGCGACCGCACGCCGAGGCAGTCGACTGGGGCCTGGAGATGCAGGTCGCCGACCCGTTCGGCAACCGCCTGCGCTTCTGCCAGCAGATCGACAACGTCTGATGGCCGGCGGCAAGCGTGCCCTGGCGCGCCTGGAGCGGGAGATGGTCGCCTGCCTGACCGAGGCCTGCGCCACCGCCCAGGGCGAAATCGTCGGTTTCGCCTGGCTCACCCACCAGGTGGACCTCGACGACTTCCCCGCCAGCCTGCGCATCACCTGGGTGTTCACCGACGACACCGACAAGGCCCGGGCACTGGCCGGCGCGGACAAGGCGCGGATACTGGAGCTGAGCACCCAGGCACTGGCCGAGGCCGGTGTACGGCTGGACCATGTGGCCTGGCATTTGCGCTATGACAGTGAAGAAGCTTGCTGGCGCGACCATGGTGGAGACTGGAATCGGCGGTTGCGCTGAGTTCGTGACCACATTGGATCGTATGGGGGCCGGCAGGTGCCCGCCGGGATACAGAGTGAAAGCCACCAGGTGATCGTCGGTGTTTTTGCAGCGCCTATGAGATCGAGCGCCGCCCGCGCGGCGCATCGCGGGACAAGCCCGCTCCCACATTTGTTTCGGGCCAATTATGCCTGTGAAAGTACCTGCGTCTGCCTTGGTGCATGCCTTGAGTCATGTGGAGCAGCGTTAGCGACCACGCCAAAACCGCGTCGGACCAACAAGGCGGACCAGGTGATGGCACAGGAAAGACTGGCCCGAAACAAATGTGGGAGCGGGCTTGTCCCGCGATGCGCCGCGCGGGCGGCGCTCGATCTCATAGCCCCTACAGAAACACAGCCAGGCACCTGGTGGCCCTCACCCAATATCCCGCCATGCACCTGATGACCCAACTCAAATCTCGAATCAACCAAGAACCAAGCCCCCCACCCACCCGCACGCCCGGCGGATTGTGTGACTGGCCGTTCCCGATCCGCGCCGGATGTATTATGGTGGCGGGGTGCGCATATAAAAGCAGCCCGCCGTGTTCGGGCCAGAGCAATGAGGGTGTCATGAGTAACGAAAGCATTAACTGGGACAAGCTGGGTTTCGACTACATCAAGACCGACAAACGTTACCTGTCCGTATGGCGTAACGGCGAGTGGGACAAGGGCACCCTGACCGAAGACAACGTGCTGCACATCAGTGAAGGCTCCACCGCCCTGCACTATGGCCAGCAGTGCTTCGAAGGCCTGAAGGCCTACCGCTGCAAGGACGGTTCGATCAACCTGTTCCGCCCCGACCAGAATGCCGCGCGCATGCAGCGCAGCTGTGATCGCCTGCTGATGCCACGGGTCTCGACCGAACAGTTCATCGAAGCCTGCAAGCAGGTGGTCAAGGCCAACGAGAAATTCGTTCCGCCGCACGGCAAGGGCGCGCTGTACCTGCGTCCGTTCGTGATCGGCACCGGTGACAACATCGGCGTGCGCACCGCCCCCGAGTTCATCTTCTCGGTCTTCGCCATCCCGGTCGGTTCGTACTTCAAGGGCGGCATGACCCCGCACAAGTTCCTGATCTCCGACTACGACCGCGCAGCCCCGCAAGGCACCGGCGCAGCCAAGGTCGGCGGCAACTACGCGGCCAGCCTGCAACCAGGCTACGAGGCCAAGAAAGCCGGCTTCGCCGACTGCATCTACCTCGACCCGCTGACCCACAAGAAGATCGAGGAAGTCGGCTCGGCCAACTTCTTCGGCATCACCGCCAACAACGAATTCGTCACGCCGAAGTCGATCTCGGTATTGCCGGGCATCACCCGCCTGTCGCTGATGGAACTGGCCGAATCGCGCCTGGGCCTAAAAGTGATCGAAGGCGACGTGGAAATCGACAAGCTCGATCGCTTCGTCGAAGCCGGCGCCTGCGGCACCGCCGCGGTGATCACGCCGATCGGCGGTATCCAGTACAACGGCAAGCTGCACGTGTTCCACAGCGAAACCGAAGTCGGCCCGGTCACCCAGAAGCTCTATGCCGAGCTGACCGGTATCCAGAGCGGTGACGTCGAAGCCCCGGCGGGCTGGATCGTCAAGGTCGCCTGAGGCTTCAACAGAGCATGCCAGCGATGGCATTGTGGGAGCGGGCTTGCCCCGCGATGGCGCCCAGCCGCTATGGCTGGGTTGCCTGAGAGAATGCCATCGCGGGGCAAGCCCGCTCCCACGACACCTTATCCCGCCAAGCCCCCTCGCAAGCTCCTATCAAGCCCGCGCGTGCAGACCATGCCGGGTTCCCCTGCCGCCAGATGAATTTTTCTTAAATCGCCGGTTGTCTATTCTTTGGCACAATCAGGTCTCCACTCGCCGCCCAGGAACCAGCATGCCTCGCGTACTGACCATCGAAGACGACGCCGTCACCGCCCAGGAAATCGTCGCCGAACTGTCCAGCCACGGTCTGGAAGTCGACTGGGCCGACAATGGCCGTGAAGGCCTGGCCAAGGCCATCGCCGGCGGCTATGACCTGATCACCCTCGACCGCATGCTGCCCGAGGTCGATGGCCTGACCATCGTCACCACCCTGCGCAACCTGAAGATCACCACGCCGATCCTGATGATCAGCGCCCTGTCGGACGTCGACGAGCGCGTGCGCGGCCTGCGCGCCGGCGGCGACGACTACCTGACCAAGCCGTTCGCTTCCGACGAGATGGCCGCCCGGGTCGAGGTGCTGCTGCGACGCAACAGCGTGCCGATGACCCAGACCCGCCTGCAGGTCGCCGACCTCGAGCTGGACCTGATCAGCCATGAGGCGCGCCGCGGCGAACAGGCGCTGAACCTGCTGCCCACCGAATATAAACTGCTCGAGTACCTGATGCGCCACTCCGGCCAGGTGATCACCCGGATGATGATCTTCGAGGAAGTCTGGGGCTACCACTTCGACCCGGGCACCAACCTGATCGACGTGCACATCGGCCGTCTGCGCAAGAAGATCGACTCGCCCGGGCAGAACCCGCTGATCCGTACCGTACGGGGCTCCGGCTATGCCATTGCCGAACCCGTCTAAGGGCTGGAGCTCCTCCACCAGCCGCCTGCTCGCGCTGTACAGCTTCCTGTTCGTGGCCTGGAGCAGCATCCTCATGGGGGTGCTGTACTTCGAGGTCACCAGCTACCTGAACAAGCTCACCCGTCATTCCATGCTGCAACGCCAGCACCTGTTCGCCCATATGAGCGGCAAGCAGCTGGACGACGCGCTGATCGCAAGCCAGGCCTTCGAGGAGCGCAGCTTCGACGCCTACGGCCTGTTCGACCCACAGCTCAACCCGATTGGCGGGCGCATCCGCAGCATCCCGCCGGAGCTGGGCCTGGACGGCAAGGTCCATGAACTCAAGCGCTGCCTGGACGCCGACGATCCACACCTGCCCCGCGACAGCTGCGACGCCGTGGCGATCAAGGTCCAGGACGGTCGCTGGCTGGTGCTGGTGCGCGACAACGGCTCGCTGTTCGTGGTCACCCGGATCATTCTCGACGCGCTGCTTTGGGGCATTTCCCTGACCCTGATTCCAGGCTTCGCCGGCTGGTACCTGCTACGCCGCCGACCGCTCAAACGCATCCGGGCGATCCAGGCCCAGGCCGAACTGATCGTCGCCGGTGACCTGACCCACCGCCTGCCGGTGTCGGTGCGCCGGGATGAACTGGACATGCTGGCGGCCATTGTCAATGCCATGCTCGATCGCATCGAAAGGCTGATGCATGAGGTCAAGGGGGTCTGTGACAACATCGCCCACGACCTGCGCACGCCCCTCACCCGCCTGCGCGCGCAGCTCTATCGCATTCGCCAGCAAAGCGGCGCCGACTCTGCCGAAGGCGAAGCACTGGACCAGGCGATCGGCGAGACCGACACGCTGATGGCACGCTTCCGTGGCCTGCTGCGTATCAGCGAACTGGAGGACCGCCAGCGCCGCGCCGGCTTCGTCCAGCTCGACCCGCAGGCCTTGCTGGTGGAGCTGCACGACTTCTACCTGCCACTGGCCGAGGATGGCGGCATCCGTCTGCAGCTGGAGCAGCCCGCGCAACTGGCGGCGCTGCATGGTGATCGGGAATTGCTGTTCGAGGCCCTGGCCAACCTGGTAGGCAATGCGATCAAGTTCACCCCGCAAGGCGGCCAGGTGCGCATGGTCGCCAGCGAAGACGATCAAGGCGTGCATATCGCCGTCGAGGACAGCGGGCCGGGGATTCCGGCGGATGAGCGCGAGGCGGTGTTGAAGCGTTTCTACCGCAGCGAGGAAGGCCATCGCCACCCGGGGTTCGGGTTGGGGCTGTCGATCGTCGCGGCGATCGTCGACCTGCATGGGTTCGGGCTGGAGGTGGGCTCCAGCGAACTGGGTGGTGCCAAATTAGTGCTGCACTGTTCCGTCGTTTAAAAGCATCGCGGGGCAAGCCCGCTCCCACGCCAGTACTGCTTGGGGGGGCTGGCGTGGGAGCGGGCTTGCCCCGCGATAGGGCTTCAGCCAATCAGTCAGCCAGGCGCCAGGTGGTAGTGCCCTTGCTGTCTTCCAGCACCACGCCCATGGCCGTCAGCTGGTCGCGGATGCGGTCGGACTCGGCCCAGTTCTTGTCGGTGCGCGCCTGCAGACGCGCCTGGATCAGCGCCTCCACTTCGGCGGCATCGACCTTGCCCTCGGCACCGGCGCGCAGGAAGTCATCGGCTTCCAGTTGCAGCACACCCAGCACATCCCCCAGTTCGCGCAGGCGACCCGCCAGGCCGGCGGCGGCCTCGGGGTCGCTGTCGCGCAGGCGGTTGATCTCGCGCACCAGGTCGAACAGCACGGCGCAGGCTTCCGGCGTGCCGAAGTCGTCGTTCATCGCCACGGTGAAACGCTCGACGAATGCCTCGCCACCCTTGGCAGCGACCCGCGGCAAGCCGCGCAGCGCGTGGTAGAAGCGCTCGAGCGCGCCCTTGGCGTCGCGCAGGCTGTCCTCTGAGTAGTTGATCGCGCTGCGGTAGTGGCTGGCCACCAGCAGGTAACGCACCACTTCCGGGTGGTACTTGTCGAGCACGTCACGGATGGTGAAGAAGTTGTTCAACGACTTGGACATCTTCTCGCCATTGATACGGATCATGCCGCAGTGCATCCAGGCGTTGGCGTACTGCTTGCCGGTGGCCGCCTCGCTCTGGGCGATCTCGTTCTCGTGGTGCGGGAACTCCAGGTCGCTGCCGCCACCGTGGATGTCGAAGCTCTCGCCCAGGCAGCAGGTGGACATCACCGAGCACTCGATGTGCCAGCCTGGACGACCCGGGCCCCACGGCGAATCCCAGTACGGCTCGCCCGGCTTGACGCCCTTCCACAGGACGAAGTCCAGCGGGTCCTGCTTGGCCTCGTCGACCTCGATGCGGGCACCGATCCGCAGGTCTTCGATCTTCTTGCGCGACAGCTTGCCGTAGCCGACGAACTTGCCGACGCGGTAGTACACGTCGCCGTTGCCCGGCGCGTAGGCATAGCCCTTGTCGATCAGGGTCTGGATCATCGCGTGCATGCCGGGGATATGGTCGGTGGCACGTGGTTCCAGGTCAGGCTTGAGGATGCTCAGGCGGCGCTCGTCCTCGTGCATCGCGTCGATCATGCGGGCGGTCAGCGCGTCGAACGACTCGCCGTTCTCGTTCGCCCGGTTGATGATCTTGTCGTCGATGTCGGTGATGTTGCGCACATAGGTCAGCTCATAGCCGCTCTTGCGCAGCCAGCGGGTGACCAGGTCGAAGGCCACCATGCTGCGGCCGTGGCCCAGGTGGCAGTAGTCGTACACGGTCATGCCGCACACGTACATGCGCACCTTGTTGCCGTCCAGCGGCTTGAAAACTTCCTTGGTCTTGCTCAGCGTGTTGTAGATGGTAAGCACGAAGGTTCCTCAGCTGCCCCACGAATCGCGCAGGGTCACGGTCCGGTTGAATACCGGGCGACCCGGCTGGGAGTCTTTCAGGTCGGCGCAGAAGTAGCCTTCGCGCTCGAACTGGAAGCGGTCTTCTGGCTGGGCCTGGCCCAGGGAAGGTTCCGCGCGACAACCGCTGAGTACCTGCAGCGAATCGGGGTTGATGTTGTCGAGGAAGCTGCCGCCGTCTTCGGTCTTCTCCGGGTTGGCGGAGCGGAACAGGCGGTCGTACAGGCGCACTTCGCACTCGACGCTGCCTTGCGCCGGCACCCAATGGATCACGCCCTTGACCTTGCGGCCCTCGGGGTTCTTGCCCAGGGTGTCCGGATCGTACGAGCAGCGCAGTTCGACGATGTTGCCGTCGGCATCCTTGATCGCCTCGTCGGCGCGGATCACGTAGCTGCCACGCAGGCGCACTTCGCCGGCCGGCTCCAGGCGCTTGTAGCCCTTGGGCGGCTCTTCCATGAAGTCGTCGCGGTCGATGTACAGCTCGCGGGCGAACGGCAGCACGCGCACGCCCATGTCTTCCTTCGGGTGGCGCGGCAGTTCGAGCTGCTCGACCTGGCCCTCGGGGTAGTTGGTGATCACCACCTTCAGCGGGCGCAGCACGCACATGGCGCGTGGCGCGGTGCGGTCGAGGTCGTCGCGGATGCTGAACTCGAGCATCGCCATGTCGACCACGCCGTCGGAACGGTTGGTGCCGATCATCTCGCAGAAGTTGCGAATCGACGCCGGGGTGTAGCCACGGCGGCGGTAGCCCGACAGGGTCGACATGCGCGGATCGTCCCAGGCCTCGACGTGACCTTCATCCACCAGCTGCTTGAGCTTGCGCTTGGAGGTGATGGTGTAGTTCAGGTTCAGGCGGCTGAACTCGTACTGGCGCGGGTGCGCCGGCACCGGCAGCTTGTCGAGGAACCAGTCGTACAGCGGACGGTGGCTTTCGAACTCCAGGGTGCAGATCGAGTGGGTGATGCCTTCGATGGCGTCCGACTGACCGTGGGTGAAGTCGTAGTTGGGGTAGATGCACCACTTGTCACCGGTCTGGTGGTGGTGGGCATGGCGGATGCGGTACAGGATCGGGTCGCGCAGGTTCATGTTCGGCGAGGCCATGTCGATCTTGGCGCGCAGCACGCGCTCGCCGTCCTTGAACTCGCCGGCCTTCATGCGCGCGAACAGGTCGAGGTTCTCCTCGACGCTGCGCTCGCGGAACGGGCTGTTCTTGCCGGCCTCGGTCAGGCTGCCGCGGTATTCCTTGGCCTGCTCGGGGGTCAGGTCGCAGACATAGGCGTTGCCCGACTTGATCAGCTCCACGGCCCAGGCGTGCAGCTGCTCGAAGTAGTCCGAGGCGTAGCGCACCGGGCCCGCCCACTCGAAGCCCAGCCACTTGACGTCACGCTGGATGGAGTCGATGTACTCCTGGTCTTCCTTGGCCGGGTTGGTGTCGTCGAAACGCAGGTGGCAGGCACCGCCGAATTCCTTGGCCAGGCCGAAGTTGACGCAGATCGACTTGGCGTGACCGATGTGCAGGTAACCGTTGGGCTCAGGCGGGAAACGGGTGACGATGCTCTGGTGCTTGCCCGAGTCCAGGTCGGCCTGGACGATCGGCCGCAGGAAGTTCACAGGGACGGCGGGTGCGCCTTTGGCAGCGGCGTTTGGCGCGTTGTCGGCAGTGGGCTTGCTCATAGTGTCCTTGAATGCAGGTAGCCGGCCGGGTAGGCCGATTGAATCAAAGCGCCTATCATAGCCGAAGCAGTCAAGCTGCTGACAGCCGGAGCACCGACAAAGTGGCGCGTTTTGTCGCCGCAGCGGTCTACAATCCGGCACAATGGCGCCCCAGTGGCGTGTGCCGCGGCGGCCTGATCCTGCGTCAGGTCATCCGAGCGCACCGCGCACCCTATTTCCCGAATGCCTTGAAAGAGCGAATTTCAGCATGTCCAAAGTCAAACTGAGCACCAACCACGGCGATATCGTCCTGCAACTGAACGCAGAGAAAGCCCCGCTGACCACCGAGAACTTCGTTCAGTACGTCAAGGAAGGCCACTACGATGGCACCGTCTTCCACCGTGTAATCAAGGGTTTCATGATCCAGGGCGGCGGTTTCGACGCAAACATGAGCCAGAAGAAGACCCGCGCCAGCATCCAGAACGAAGCTGACAACGGCCTGAAGAACGACAAGTACACCATCGCCATGGCCCGTACCATGGAGCCGCACTCGGCCTCCGCGCAGTTCTTCATCAACGCCTCCGACAACGGCTTCCTCAACCACAGCGGCAAGAACGTGCAGGGCTGGGGCTACGCGGTATTCGGTGAAGTGATCGAAGGCAAGGAAGTGGTCGACGCCATCGAGAAAGTCGCCACCGGTTCCAAGTCTGGCCACCAGGACGTACCGAAAGAAGACGTGATCATCGAGAAAGCCGAGATCATTGAGTGATACTGCTGATCTCCGATCTGCACCTGCAAGAAGAACGCCCGGACATCACCCGGGCGTTTCTTGATCTGCTCGACGGCCGCGCCCGCCATGCCAAGGCGCTGTACATCCTCGGCGACTTCTTCGAAGCCTGGATCGGCGACGATGCGATGACGCCGTTCCAGCAGTCGATCTGCCAGGCCCTGCGCCGGCTGAGCGACAGCGGCACGGCGATCTACCTGATGCACGGCAACCGCGACTTCCTCATCGGCCAGGCGTTCTGCGACGCCGCCGGCTGCACCCTGCTGGCCGACCCAAGCGTGGTCGAACTCGGTGGCGAGGCGGTGCTGCTGATGCACGGCGACACCCTGTGCACCCGCGACGTGGCCTACATGAAGCTGCGCCGTTACCTGCGTAACCCACTGACCTTGTGGATCCTGCGGCACCTGCCGCTGGGCACGCGGCACAAGCTGGCGCGCAAGCTGCGCAGCGAAAGCCGCTCGCAGACGCGGATTAAGAGCACCGAGATCGTCGACGTCACCCCCGAGGAAGTGCCCAAGGTGATGGCCGCCCACGGCGTGCGCACCCTGGTCCATGGCCACACCCACCGGCCGGCGTTGCACAAGCTGGTGGTCGACGGCCAGCCGGCGCGGCGTATCGTGCTGGGGGACTGGGATCGTCGGGGCTGGGCGTTGCAGGTGGACGAACAGGGCTTCCAGCTGGCGCCGTTCGAGTTTTCCTGAGCGGCAGACGCGCAGCCCTCTGTAGGAGCGGCCTTGTGCCGCGAAAGGGCCGCAAAGCGGCCCCCGATTTCAGCGATTATGCAACGAACGCCGGGGCTGCTTTGCAGCCCTTTCGCGGCACGAGGCCGCTCCTACAGAGGACGCCTGATTACTGGGCGCTGACCACCCGCCCCTTGTCCCGCTCGCTGATCACATACTGCCGATACTGCGGATCAGCCTTGATCTGCGCCTCGGTAAACGGGATCGGCGCCAGTTGCTTGGCCGCGAAGGCCCGCGTCTGGTCGGCGGTATGCGCCGACGCCTTTTCGCTCGACAACGAGAACGCCAGCAATCCCTGAGCCTTTGGCCCTTGCTCGGTGAAGCTGACCACCTGCAGATAGCTCGAACCACTGACCACCAGGCGCTTGCCCGGCCCCACCGGCACACTGACCATCGCGTTGTAGACACCGAGGGCCTGCGGACCACCGGGTACCGGCGTGCCATCGGCAGCCTGCTGGATCTGCCCCCAACGCTGATCGGCGGCGATGCCCGCCTTGCCCACCTGCTCCAGCGACGCCAGCGCCGCCTCGCGCAGCAGCTTGCCTACCGCGGCCTGCTCCACCGCCAGGCCACGCGGGGTGTGCTGCGGGTCGGCCGGGTCGAACGGCACGCGCCAGCTTTGCGGGTGCTCGGCCAACGCGCCGGCGATATTGATGAAGTGGACCAGGCCGACACTGCTGTCCAGGTCGGCCTTGCCGTTCCAGGCCCGCAGGCTGGCACACACTGGCTCAATATCCGCCTCCACACCCTTGCACCACTGCAGCAGGTCCGGCAACAACAAGCTGGCCTGGTACACCTCGTCATCGAACACCATGCGCTGCAGCTCGGCGACACCCAGCTTGTCCTTGCCCTGCAGGCGCTGCAGGGCAAAGCGGCTGCGCATGCCCAGGGGCTGGTCGGCACGGCTGACCAGCGGTGAGAAGCCGGTCAACGGCTGGGCCGGGTTGGCCATCCACGCCGAATCGTTGGCATGCTGCACATAGTCGCGTCGCTCCAGGCTCGGCAGCAGGTTCGCCGGGAAGATCCCCGGCTGGGCCGCCTGCGCGTCGACCTTCCACTGGCAGGCACTGCGCGAGCCATCGAGCACCACCAGCGGGCCGGAGGCCGCCGGATTACTGCACTGCGCCAGCAGCGTCTGGTCGACATAGGGCACCACCGACTGGTTCAGGTACAAGGCCTGGCCGGCGGCATCCACCGCCAGGGTGTTGACCCAGGGAATACCCTGCAACTGCCCCACCGAGGCCTTGAGCGCCTCCAGGCTATCGGCGCGGTTGATCCGGTACCACTGCTGCAGCACCCGGGTATTGTCCAGGTTGGCGTCGCGCAGGCTGTAGGCCGCCTGGTTGTCCCAGTCCAGCCGCCCTGGCCATTGCACCACCGGGCCGAACTTCGACAGGTGGATGGTGCGCTCCACCTCGCTCAGCGTGCCGTCCTTGCCCTTGACCTTGACCTTGAGCTGCTTGCGCTCGAGTGGCAGCGACTGGCCGTCATACAGGTAACGGGTCGCGTCCTTGGGGTCCAGCTGCAGGCGGTAGAGGGTGAAATGCTTCGAGGTGTCGACGGTATGGGTCCAGGCCAGATGGCGGTTGAAACCGATATTGACCACCGGCAGGCCCGGCAGGGCCGCGCCCATCACATCCAGCTGTCCGGGGATGGTCAGTTGCATCTGGTAGAAGCGCATCCCGCCGATCCAGGGGAAATGCGGGTTAGCCAGCAGCAGCCCGCGACCATTGGCCGAACGCTCGCTGCCCACCGCCACGGCGTTGCTGCCACGCTCGGCGGCGAACTGCGCCTGGCGCGCCAAGGCCATGCTGTAGTCGACCGTCGGGCGTTGCGCCGCCAGCTCCGGCGGGGTCGCGGCCACCACCGCCTCGACAAACTGGCCGACACCGCCTTCGGCCAGCAGGCGCCGGGTCAGCTTGACCAGGTCGCGGCTGCTGATCGGCCGCACCCAGTCCCCTGCCCCGCACTCGGCCGGCAGGCCTTGGGCACGCCGCTCGCCCAGGGCCCGGTTGTAGCCGCTGGCATAGCCGTCGAGCAGGTCGCGTACCGCCACCGGCTGCGCCTGCAGGAAGGCGTCCACCGCCGCCGACTCGTTGAGCCAGGTGAAGAACAGGTCGCTGGACAGGTTGTCGCGCTGTTCGACCGTCTTGGCGTCGCCACCGAAATAGCGCGAGCGCTCGCCATTGACCGTCAGCACCTCGTTGGCCAGCAGGCACAGGTTGTCCTGGGCGTAGGCATAGCCGATGCCGTAGCCCAGGCCGCGTTCGTCCTTGGCCAGGATATGCGGCACGCCGAAGCTGGTGCGACGGATCTGCGCAGAGGCCTCGTCGGCGACCTCCCGTGCCTGGACAGCCAGGCTGGAGGCAACCAGGGCGGCGGCAAGGCCCAGGCGGAACAGGGGAAGAGGGATCACAGGCACTCCTCGTGCTATCGGGGTCATCCCGAACAGACGAATGGCCGGATGAAAATTTTACGGTCGACGCGAGGCTGCAACGTCCTCAACAGAACGTGTCAGATTTTTTTCACCGAGGGTTGCAGTTTTGTCGATCTCATTCGTCTTTAGATGTGAGGCACCCATGATTTCGGGACAGTCCACGAAAAGGAGCATTCACATGTACAACCCGCAACAATCGCTATCGGCGCCGCCCGCCCCAGGCCAGGCCGCCGCCCCCCAGGAGGAACGCGTGGGCAACGAACAGATCCGCGAGCTGCTGCGCGCCTATGGCCTGCGCACCAGCCTGATCCGCCTGAAGGTCATCGACGCGCTGCACACCGCCGGGCGCAGTGGCCGCAGCATTGGCGTGCGCGGCGTGCATGCGCAACTCGAGCAACTGGATATTCCGCTGTCGTTCCTGAGTGTGCGCGAGGTGCTCAAGCGCCTGTGCAGCGAAGGCGTCATCAGCCTGGGTAGCGACAAGTGCTACAGCCTCAACCCCCAGGCCCGGGCCGTGCTCGAGCAACCCGTCTCGCGTTGAGCGCCTGGCCGGCAAGGATATGCCGGCCCGCCCGTCTCAGGGCTTGACCTTGCGCCGCAGGATCCCGTTGATCACCACCACGACCACCGCGATGGCGATGGCGATGTACTGGAACGTCTGCTCGCTGATAGTGCCCTGCTTCTGCAGGTAGCTTAGGCCGAGCATGATCCCCAGGACCACCAGGATGATCAGGATCGAGTATTTGAGGCGCTGCACGTGGGTCATCGGAAATTCCTTGCGACATCGGGGACATGAGGCTCCAGCGGAGCCGACGCCATGATACCTCGCCCGCTTTTCCCCCGCTGAAGTTCCTGCCCGCCCCCCTTTCCCTGCACAGACCTCCTCACCCCAGGACACCCGGGCGTGTCTGCGCGCGAAGGCCTGGGTCACACACCCAAACCGCCATCATGGAACCCCTTCACTAGACGATTTGGGGCCTGTAGCTAAAGGGTGAAGGCGTTTCCTACTTCACGCGATCAGGCTGCCCGCAAACAACAGGCAGTTGCGACTACAAGCTCCGGTCCGCTTCGCGCCTAGCGACCCTTTCCGCTGCTGTTCGAAAATCGGACCACGCCACTCGGACCGCCACCCGTGGCCGACCACGCCGCAGCCAACCGGGCCTCGGCGTCTGCCAAACCTACATGACGGAAGGAACCATTTCGTGGAAAAGCCAGACCTGAGCAATATCGACATCACCCAACTGCCTCAATCGCTGCAGGCGCTGATCGAGTGCATCGGCCTGGACAGCGCCTACCGCCTGACCTGCGCTTTTGGCGGACGCCCCAAGTACATTCCCAAGCACCGCGACCGCAGCAAGCTGGCCGATCTCTTGCCGTCCGAAGCGCTCGACGCGCTGATCGAGCGCTATGCCGGCCTGGCCCTGGAAATCCCCAAGCCCGATCACTTCCAGCGCCAGCTGCGCAACCAGCAGATCCAGAAGGAAAGCGCCAACGGGCTGTCCCGCAGCTTGCTGGCCAACAAGTACGGTCTGAGCCTGCGGCAGATCGGCAACATTCGTCGCCAGGAGTGCCATGCCCGCTGAGCAGGCACTCCACCGGGCTTAGAAATCGCGCTTGTAGAAGATATCCAGCGAACTGGCCAGGCCGCTGGCGGCCTCGAGGTACACCTTCTTGCTGAGCTTGTAGCGCAAGGCGATGGTGTTGGCCGGCTCGAATACGCCGACGCCATAACGCAGGCTAAGCCGCTCGGTAAGATTGCCGCTGGCCACCACGCTGGTCTTGTTGCCCGTGCCCTGGGTATCGAGCTGGAAGTCGTCGATGCCCAGGTTCGAGGCCAGGCCACCGGTCAGGCCGGCGCTGCCCATCAGGCCCAGGCCCAGCGCCGCTTCGGCAAGCATGTTGTTGTCCTCGCCGGAGCTGTTCAGCGGCCTGCCCAGCACCAGGTAGGACAACGCCTGCTCCTGGCTCATCGCAGGCTCCGAGAACACCTTGGTGGTCGGCTGCTCGGCGCTGCCGCTCAGGCGGATACCGGCAATCACGTCATCGACCTGGCGGATGGCCTCGATGTCCAGGTACGGCTGGTCGATGGGTCCGGCGAACAACAGGCGCGCACGGCGGATGGTCAGATTCTGCCCATACTGCCGATAGCGCCCGTCGGCCAGGCTCAGTTCTCCGCGGGTGTCGAGGTTGTCGCCGATATGTACATGGCCCAGCAGGTTGGCGGTAAGGCCGAAGCCCTTGAACGACAGTTTTTCGCTGCCGACCTCGACATCGATGTCCATGGCCACCGCCATCGGCGGCTTGCCCTGCTCGGTCTGGTGGCCGACGATCACCGTGTCATCCGAGACCTTGACCGTCGACGGCGGCAACTCGCGCACGGTGATCTTGCCCTTGGGCACCAGCACCTTGCCGGTGACCGCCAAACGATCGTCCAGCAGGCGGATGGTCAGGTCGGGCGCCACCTCCAATGCCGCGTACGGCTCGACACTGACCGGCAGTTGCTGGCCCTGCAGGCGCAGGTCCATGCCCAGCGCCTGCCCCCAGGTCAGGTGACCGGCCAGTTGCCCACGGCCGGCGGCGCCGCTGCGCCAGTTGCCGTTCAACTGCACCTGCTCGCCGGCAATCAGTGCCTGCAGCGACAGATCCTCGAGGCTGACCGGCAGCTCCGCGCCGCTGACTTCGCCGCCGCTCAAGGCCAGGTTGCCATTGACCTGGGGCGCCAGCAGGCTACCCGACAGGCGCCCGCTGCCGTTGAGCTGGCCGGCCAGGCGCTCGACCATCGGCAGGAAAGGGCGGATGACCGACAGATCGAGCCCGGCCAGGCGGAAGTCGCCGGACAACGGTTTGTTGCGGCCCAGCGGGTCGATGCGGGCATTCAGGTTCAGCTCGCCCAGGCGCTCGCCACGGAAATCCACGCGGGTGTCGACCCGGCGCGGCGCCAGGGTGCTGTCCAGGCGCAACACCTGGTAGGGGAAGTCGATCCAGCGATCCTTGTCGCGCACCCGCAGGGTACCGCCGCCGGCATCGATGCGAATGCTGCCCTTGGGCCCGCTGGCGGGGATGTCGAGGTTGATGTCGGCATTGAGCAGGCCCTGCCAGGCGAAGTCCTTGGGCAGCCACTGGGCCAGGCTGTCCAGCGGGAACTGCTTGAGGTGGTAGCGCAGGCGCGGCTCCGGCGCCAGGCGCTGGTCCTCGCCGCACAGGCTGGCCTGGCCGGAGCGCCAGCAGTGGGCACCGAAGTCGAGCTGGCCGCTGGCCAGGCGTTGCAGGCGCGCCGGTGCCTGCAACTGCCAATCCTGGCCGCCGGCCTGGATGCGCCCGCTGGCCAGGCGGCCACGCCAGTCGCCCTTGTTCAGCGCACCGTCCAGCGCCAGGTCGAGCTTGAGTTGCGGGCCATCGAGGGCCAGCGTCGCGGCCTGCTGGCGGATATCGCCCTTGCCTTGCACATCGAGGCTGCCCAGGGCGGTGTCCCCCAGGCGGATCCCACCGGCCTTGAGCGTCAGCTGGCCGCGCTGGGCGTTGTCCAGTCGCGCATCGAGGTCCAGGCGCTGCACACGGTTGTCGGCCTGGCCCAGTTGCTGGCCCTGCAGGGTCAGGGTGCCCTGGGGCGCGGCCAGGGTACCGGCCAGGTCCAGACGGCCCTTGGCCTGCCCTTGCAGTTGCGGCCAGAGCTGGCCCAGGCGCGGCAGGTCGAGGTCGATACGCCCGGCCAGGCGCTGCTGCAGGCTGGCGCTGCCGCTGATGCGGTTGTCACCCAGTTGCACCGCCAGGCTGCCCAGGGTCCAACGCTCGCCAGCGCCCTCGGCGTCGACCTTGACCAGCGCCGGCTGGCCACGCAGGCGACCCTTGAGGTCCAGTTGCGCCTTGAGCGCCAGCTGCTCGTGCTTCAGTTCGCCCTGGCTGCGCAGCGGCCCGGCCAGGGTGCCCGGCAGCTCCGCCAGCCAATAGGCCGGATCCAGCGCCGACAATTGCAGGTCGACATCCCAGGCCAGGGTGTCGGCGAAACGCAGGGCGACACTGCCTGCGGCCTTGCCCTGCCCCGCGCTGAGCAACAACTGCGGCAGGCGTACCTGGCCCAGGTCGCCCTCGAACGGGCTGGCCAGGCTGAAAGCGCCCGCCGGGCCGTCCAGGTCGCCGTTGAATGTGCCCTTGTAGCTGCCGTCGCGGTACTGCACCTGGGCGTTGAAGCGCTTGAGGGTGACCTGGGGCGCCTGCTCCAGCGGATACAGGCGCAGCCAGGGGAAGTCCAGCCAGTCGAGGCTGGCGTCGGCGCTCAGACCCTGCTGCCAGTCGGCGCTGGCCTGCAGCTTGAGGCGCTGCGTGTCACTGGCGTTGAGGTCCAGGGCATCGACTCGGGCGCCCTTGGCGTCCACCTTGCCGACCAGCACCAGGCCCACCGGCCCTTGCTCCGCGGGCAAGGTGGCCGAGCCTGAGAGCTGGTAGCCCTTGAGCAGGTCGCCCTGGGCATCGAGCTTGAGCTGGTTCAGTTGCAAGGTGTCGGGCAACTCGCCCGCCGGCTTGAAGGCCTCCGAGCGGATGCTCAGGCGGGCCGGCAGGTGTTCGGCCAGGGCCTGCAATTCGCCGTTCAGCCGGGCGTCCAGGTAACCGCTGCTGGTGGCCTCGATGGCGAGGGTCTTCTGCAGCTCGCCCTTGGCGTTCAAGGCCAGCTGCCACGGCTTGCCATCCACCGTCGGCAGTTGCAGCGTGCCCTGCAGTTGCAGCGGCCAGTCACCCTGGGGCGTCAGGTCGCCTTGGATATCCAGGCGCAGATCGTCGCGGCGCAGTTGCAGGCTGTCCACCCGCAGCCCGCTGGCGGTCCAGTGTGCGGCCAGGCTCAGGTCGCCCAGCAGGTCGCTGCCATCCAGGCGCAACTGGCCCACCTTGACCTCGCCCAGTTCGATGGCCAGCGGCAGCTTCAGCGCCGGCAATTGCAGCGGGCCGCTGTCGGGGCTGTCCTCACCCGGCGCGAAGGCCATGTCGATGCGCTCGGCTTGCAGGCGCTCGACGCACAGGGTGGCACGCAGCAGACAGGTCGGCGACCAGGCCAATTGTGGCGCCAGCAGCTCGACCCGATCGTCGCCGGCGGACCAACGCAGCAGGCTGGCCTGCCAGCTGCCACCAAGGCGCCCGGTAAAGTCGCTGACCTCGAGCCCCGGCACCCGCGCCAGCGCCCAGCGGCTGCCCGCCTGGGTGCCGAGCACCAGTCCCAGTGCCAGGACGATCAGCAGCAGCAGGCCCGCCAGCACCAGCAGGATCGGTTTGAACACACGCATCACAGCTCGGGCCCCATGGAGAAGTGCAAGCGAAAACCACCGTCATCGTCCAGCGCGCGGGCCAGGTCCAGGCGCAACGGCCCGACCGGCGACACCCAGCGCACGCCGATGCCGACACCGGTCTTGAGGCTGGGGAACTCCAGCGAGTTGAACGAGTTGCCCTGGTCGACGAAGGTCGCCAGGCGCCATTTTTCCGCGATCGAGTACTGGTACTCGGCGCTGCCGGCCACCAGGTAGCGGCCGCCGATGCGGTCGCCCTGGTTGTTCTTTGGCGACAGCGACTGGTAGTCGTAGCCGCGCACGCTCTGGTCGCCACCGGCGAAGAAGCGCAGCGACGGCGGGATGTTCTGCTGGTAGCCGTTGGTGGCGCTGCCGCCGAACTGCACGCGCCCCAGGAAGCGATGGTTCTGGCCCAGGGTGGTGAGCCCCTTGAGCAGCACGTTGCCGTGGATCAGGTTGGTGTCCGAGCCCAGGCCTTCCTTGGCCGCCTGCAGATCGAACTGCAGGCGGTAGCCGTTGTGCGGATCGATGCGGTTGTCGCTGCGCAGGTACGAGAAGCTGACACCCGGCATCAGCAGGTTGCTCAAGCCCGAATCGTCGCCCAGGCGGTATTCCTCGCGCTGGTACTTGAGCGAGATCACCCGTTGCCAGCCACTGGGCAGCTTGCTGTGCCACTCGGGGCCGACGGTGAGCAGCTTGCTCAAGGTGTCGGTGCCGGAAATGTCCTCGTTCTGGTAGCCGCCGGCGAAGCGCAGCTTGTCGGTGAGCGGCGGGTCGAGCGGGATGTCGTACCACAGCCCGACGTTCTGCCGGGGCGCCGACAGCTCGGTTTCCCAACCATAGCTGTGCCCTTGCGGGTTGACCCAGTGGCGGGTCCAGTTGGCCTTGCCGCGCGGCCCGACGTCGGTGGAAAAGCCCAGGCCCAGGCCCAGCGTGCGCGGTTTGCGGGTATCGAGGCGCACATCCACCGGGATGTCCTCGCCCACCGCGGCGGTGGGCGCGGCGTCCACCCGCACGCTGTCGAAGTAGCCGCTCGATTGCAGGTCGTTGTTGAGTTCGGCGATCAGTTCCGAGTCGTAGGGGGTACCGGGCTTGAACGACACCATGCGCTGCAGCAGGTCGTTGTCCAGCGGCGCGTCGCCGCCGAAGGTCACCGCGCCCAGGCGGTAGCGCGGGCCACTCTGGTAGACCAGCTCGATGTCTGCCACGCCGGCCTGCGGGTCCACCGCCAAGCGCTGGCGCTCAAAGCGCCCGGCGAAAAAGCCGTAGCGCGATGCCTGGTTCTGGATCAGGCGCTTGGCATCCTCGTAGGTGCCGTGGTTGAGTTGCTCGCCCGGGCGCAGCGCCTTGCTGTCGGGGATGCGAAAGGCCTTGAGCTCGCTGGCCGGCCCGTCGACGCGCACGGTCACGTTGCGCAGGCGCACAGGCTCCCCGGGCTCGACCCGGATGATCAGTTGCGCAGGTTTGTCCTTTTCGCTGGCGGGCTTGACCTCGGTCTCGACCCGCGCCTGGTAGTAGCCCAGGGCCTGGGCCGCCTTGCGCGTCTGCTCCTCGGCGCCCCGACTGAAGCGCAGCAAGGCTTCTTCGTCGCGCTCGCCCAGGCTGCCGATATACCCTTCGATATTGGACTTGAGCGCCTTGTTGGCGGGTTTGACCCGCACCAGCAATTCGCTCTGCGCCCATGCCATGGAGCTGGCGGCCAGCAACAGCAGGCCCCAGCCAAGTCTTCCTGAATACGTCATGCGCGGCATGCTACCAGAGCAAAGGGGTCAAGAGGGTTGTCGGCAACCACCTGTCACAGGTTCGCCACCCTGGACGATCGGGGATTGGGGTGGAAGAACACCCGCTCCCTGATCGGTCCCACCGCGATCTCGCCGATCTCTTCATAGCCCTGGCGCTGGTAGAACGCCAGGTAGTGCGCATTGCCGGTGTCCAGCACCACGCCCTCGGTGCTGGCGTCCTCCGCGCACCAGTCGTGCACGGCCTGCAGCAGTTGCTCGCCGTAGTGCTGGCCCTGGAACTGCGGGTGCACGCCCAGCAGCGGCAGGACATGGACATTGTCGCCCGGCAGGCAGCCGGCCAGCGCGGCCTGGTAGTCCAGGTAGCGCCGGGTGCAGCGCAGGCCGGTGCCGAGGATCATGCGCAGGCGCCAGGCCCAGCTGTCGGCCACGCCCAGGCGCCGCTGCGGCGGTACGATCAGCGCCAGGCCAACCAGGCGGTCCTCCAGCAGCAGGCCGATTGCCGGCAGCTGCAGATAGAAGTGCTGGCGCACCCACTCGCGCACCATCACCCGCAGGCGACGCTCGTAACCGGGGCGCTGGCCCTCGAACAGCCAGGCGAAGGTCGGCTCGTGGCGATAGGCATGGTAGAGCAGCGAACGCGCCTCACGGGCATAGCCGGCGTCGAGCAGGCAGGTGCGGGCCGGGGCGGCGATGACGTCGGGCATTGCGGGCAGTCCTCCTGGAATGGGCGTACAGTGCCTTGGAGCCAGATTCCGGCGCTGGGTTCACCTCCTCCAGCACGTTAGCAGTGCCCGCCGCGCGGCGCCATGCTGGCCGTGGCCGGCGATGTCGGCTAGCATCCGTGGCTTTTACCAGGATCGTCTTTCCATGAAGATCGTCTCGTTCAACATCAATGGCCTGCGCGCCCGTCCGCACCAGCTGGCGGCGCTGATCGACAAACACCAGCCGGACGTGATCGGCCTGCAGGAAACCAAGGTCAGCGACGATCAGTTCCCGTTGGCCGACGTCGAGGCGCTCGGCTACCACGTGCACTACCACGGCCAGAAGGGCCACTACGGCGTCGCCCTGCTCTCGCGCCAGGCGCCGCTGTCGTTGTTCAAAGGCTTTGCCAGCGATGAAGAGGACGCCCAGCGCCGTTTCATCTGGGGCACCTTCGCCGATGCCGACGGCACGCCGATCACCGTCATGAACGGTTACTTCCCCCAGGGCGAGAGCCGCGACCACCCCACCAAGTTCCCGGCCAAGCAGCGCTTCTACAGCGACCTGCAGGCGCTGCTGGAAAGCCAGTTCCAGAACAGCCAGCCGCTGGTGGTGATGGGTGACCTGAACATCTCGCCCCAGGACTGCGACATCGGCATCGGCGCGGACAACGCCAAGCGCTGGCTGAAGACCGGCAAGTGCAGCTTCCTGCCCGAGGAGCGCGAATGGATGGAGCGGCTCAAGGGCTGGGGCCTGGTCGACAGCTTCCGTCACCTGTACCCGGAAGTGGCAGACCGCTTCAGCTGGTTCGACTACCGCAGCCGCGGCTTCGAGGACGAGCCCAAGCGCGGCCTGCGCATCGACCTGATCATGGCCTCCCAGGGCTTGCTGCCACGGGTCAAGGCCGCCGGGGTCGACTATGAACTGCGCGGGATGGAAAAGCCTTCGGACCATGCGCCGATCTGGCTTGAGTTGGGTTGAGCTGCTATCAGGCGCTGGACGATAGCCTTGCAGCGCCTATGAGATCGAGCGCCGCTCGATCTCATAGGCGCCACACCTCTCTCGTCAAACACTTACACAAATCCCCCTTAAACATCGCCGCGTTCATTTCGTCCATCAGCACGAACTCCCGCTGTCTGCCCAGCAACCCTGAACAAGGCTTCCCCATGACCGCACCCCTGAACCGCCTCACCCTGGCCGCCCTGCTGGTCGCCTGCAGCCTGCCGGCCCTGGCCGCGGCGCCCGCGCACAAACCCGGCACGGTGTTCCGCGACTGCGCCAAGACCTGCCCGGAAATGGTGGTGCTGCCCGCCGGCAGCTTCATGATGGGTACCCCGAATGACGAAAAAGGCCGCCAGGACGACGAAGGCCCGCTGCACCAGGTGACCTTCAAGAAAGCCTTTGCCGTCAGCCAGTACCAGATCACCAACGGGGAATGGAAAGCCTACCTCAAGGCCAGCGGCTACAAGGTCCCCAACGGCGACACCCGCCCGGGCCGCGAATGCATCGCGGGCGTGCCGCGCTACCAGCAGGGTGACCGGCAACCCGCCGTGTGTCTGAACTTCCACGAGGCCGAGGCCTACGCCGCCTGGCTGTCGAAGAAGACCGGCAAGGTCTACAAGGTGCTCAGCGAATCCCAGCGCGAATACGCCGTGCGCGGCGGCAGCACCGGGCCGTTCCCCTTCCCGCTCGATGACAACGACGAGCAGAAGTACCAGATCTCCAAGCACGCCAACACCTACGGCCCCACGGACGGTTTCTCCTTCACTTCGCCCGTCGGCAGCTTCCCGCCCAACGCCTTCGGCGTCTACGACGGCCACGGCAACGTCTACGAGTGGACCCGCGACTGCTACGTCGACAGCTACGCCACCGCCCCCACCGACGGCAGCCCGCAGACCAACAGCAGCGAATGCGAGGATCGCCGGGTGATTCGTGGCAACGACTACACCGAGGCGCCGATCTTCTCCCGTTCGGGCAACCGCAATGAGCGCAGCTCCACCCTGCGCGGCGACTGGATCGGCTTCCGCATCGCCCGCGAGCTCTAAGTCCTACCTGCCTCCGGCGCCCCTGGCGCCGGATCCGCCTCGCCACTAAATCCGCGCAAAACCCTCTCGTCTACCAAGATCAGGGCCTGGTCCGCCGCCCTGCGCCAACGAATACTCACGAGATGACTCCATGACGTCCAAGACCCCCAGCCTCGCCCAGGAAACCCTGCGGATACTCAAGCCGTTCTGGATGCTGGTCGCGCTTTCGGCGGCCCTCGGCGTGGTCAGCGGCCTGAGCGTCACCGCCCTGCTGGCCACCATCAACAGCGCGATGAACGCCGTGGGCGGGCCGGACACCCGCACCGCCCTGCTGTTCGGCGGCCTGTGCCTGCTGACCCTGGCCTGCTCCACCGGCTCGAACCTGCTGACCAACTACGTCGGGCAGAAGGTGGTGGCGCGCCTGCGCCGCGAGCTGGCTGCCAAGGTGCTGGTGGCGCCGATCGCGCAACTGGAGCGCTACCGCGCCCACCGCCTGATCCCGGTACTGCTCAACGACGTCAGCACCATCAGCGCCTTCGCCCTGTCGGTGGCGCCGATGGTCATCGCCTTCACCGTCACCCTCGGCTGCCTGTCATACCTGGCGCTGCTGTCCTGGCAGATCCTGCTGGTCACCGTGCTGACCGTGGTGATCGGCACCGGCGCGCAGTTCCTCGCCCACCGCCACGGCATGAAGAACATCCTCACCGCGCGCAACAACGAAGACGAACTGCAGAAGCACTACCAGGCCCTTTCCGGCGGCGCCAAGGAGCTGCGCATCCAGCGCCAGCGCCGCCAGCATATGCACGACCAGCTGATCCACGGCGCCACCGAACGCATCTGCAAGGCCAACATCCGCGCGGCGAACATCTTCGTCAGCGCCGAGACCTTCGGCTCGATGCTGTTCTTCGCGGTGATCGGCATCGCCATCGCCTTCCAGGCCCTGTGGCCGAGCACCGACAAGACCGTGCTGGGTGGTTTTGTGCTGGTGATGCTGTACATGAAGGGGCCACTGGAACAGCTGATCACCAACCTGCCGAGCATCAGCCGGGCACAGATCGCCCTGCGCCGTATCGCCGAGCTGTCCCAGCGTTTCTCATCGCCCGAGCCACACCTGCTGGTCAGCGACCGCGCACCACAGGTGACCGAGGTCAGCTCCATCGAACTGCGCCAGCTGCGCTATGACTATCCCCAGGTCGAAGGCAGCCAGCCGTTCCACCTGGGCCCGGTGGACCTGACCATCCGCCAGGGCGATATCGTTTTCATCGTCGGCGAGAACGGCTGCGGCAAGACCACCCTGATCAAGCTGCTGCTGGGCCTGTACACCCCGCAACAGGGCGAGGTGCGCCTCAACGGCGAAGCGGTCACACCGCAGCGCCTGGACGACTACCGCCAGCTGTTCACCACCATCTTCGCCGACTACTACCTGTTCGACGAACCGCTGCCGGGCCTCGCCGAGCTGCCGCCGGAGGCCGCCAAGTACCTCGAGCGCCTGGACATCGCCCACAAGGTCGGGATCCGCGACGGCAGCTTCACCACCACCGACCTGTCCACCGGCCAGCGCAAGCGCCTGGCGCTGATCAACGCCTGGCTCGACCAGCGTCCGGTGCTGGTGTTCGACGAGTGGGCCGCCGACCAGGACCCGGCCTTCCGCCGGGTGTTCTACACCGAGCTGCTGCCGGAGCTGAAGCAGCAGGGCAAGACCATCATCGTCATCTCCCACGACGACCGCTACTTCCCGGTGGCCGACCAGCTGGTGCGCATGCACAGCGGCAAGATCCTGGTCGAACGCAACCAGGAGCCGGCCCTGCCCGCCTGACCCCTCCTCCACGGGCGGTGGCCCTGTCACCGCCCGCGCCACTTAAATTCCCCGCCGCACCGCTCGTTCCCCTATTGCCGCACGCTGAATCAACCCTGCCTACAGGGAAGTCGCAGGTCACGCCTCTACCAACCGCAATAATTATTTTTCCGGTTTTGGCATTCGCATGCGTCCTACTCGCAACGGAATAATTTTCATTTACTTTGCGTACCTTGAGCCAGAGCATAAAAATGCCAATACCAGCCAACACCCTGACCCCTTTGAGCAAAGCGCTGATGCTGCGCCGGATGCTGCGCTCCTCGCCGGCCATGGCCACCCTCGGCCTCGCCCTGTCCCTGCCGCTGGCCGCCCAGGTGCAGGCCCAGGAGCAGGACTTCGACATCCCGGCCCAGTCGCTGGCCAGCGCCCTGCAAGAGCTGGGTCGCCAGGGCAACCTGCAGGTGCTGTTCAGTCCGGAAACCGTCCAGGGCCTGCGCAGCAGCCCGGTCAAGGGCCGCTTCTCGCCAACCCAGGCAGCTGGGGAGCTGCTCAGGAACAGCGGGATTCGCTACAGCGTGCAGGACAACACCCTGATCATCAGCGGCGCGGCGGAGTCCGGCTCGGCCATGACCCTGGACGCCACCACCATCAACGGCCAGGTGCTCGGCGCCACCACCGAGGGCAGCAACTCCTACACCACCGGTGCGGTGACCATCGGCAAGACCGCGCAATCGCTGCGTGAAACCCCGCAGTCGGTGACCGTGGTCACCCGCAAGCTGATGGACGACAAGAACCTGGTCTCGCTGGACCAGGTGATGGCCCAGACCACCGGTATCACCCGCGCCAACCGCGGCTACGGCAACCACCACTTCAGCTCCCGTGGTTTCGACCTCACCGACGAAAGCTACATGGTCGACGGCGTGCCCGGGCAGGCCTACGCCTACACCGGCTGGATGACCCCGGACATGGCGATCTTCGACCGCGTCGAAGTGCTGCGTGGTGCTTCCGGCCTGCTGGTCGGCGCCGGCAACCCGGGCGGCGCGGTGAACCTGGTGCGCAAGCGCCCGACCGCCGACCCGCGCTTCACCGTGATCACCCGCGCCGGCTCCTGGGACAACTACCGCCTGGACCTGGATGCCAGCGGCCGCCTCAACCCCCAGGGCACCCTGCGCGGGCGCATGGTCGCCTCCTATGAGGACCGCGGCTACTTCACCGACGTCACCAAGTCCAAGCGGCCACTGCTGTACGGGATCGTCGAGGCCGACCTGAACGATGCCACCACCGTCGCCCTGGGCCTGCGCCGCCAGACTTCGCGCATCGACGGCTACAGCGTGCTGGGCATCCCCAACAACCCCGATGGCAGCAACCCGCACCTGAAACGCTCGACCTACCTGGGCCAGGACTGGACCAAGCTGCAGACCGACATGGACGAGGTGTTTGCCGACCTCACCCACCGCTTCAACGACAACTGGACCGCCAAGCTGGCGCTGTCCCATTCCGAGGGTGGCTACAACCGTAGCGCCATCGAGTGGGGCGCGCGGGAAACCCTGGAGTACAACGCCCCCGGCGGTCCGACGGTCAACACCGTCAGCTATCACAAGTTCGATGTGACCTCCAATGCCGTCGACGGCCACCTGGACGGCACCTTCGAGGCCTTCGGCCTGACCCACCAGTTGACCCTCGGCGCCAACTGGTCCAAGCGCAAGATGAACGACAAGGACAACACCATCGCGCTACCGAGCCCTATCCCGCTCAATGTGTTTGATCCCGACCACAGCAATATCCCCGAGCTGCAGCGTAACGGCTGGAAGTCCATGGACGACACCATCGACACCCGCTACGGCACTTACCTGAGCGCCCGCCTGCACGCGACCGAAGACCTGAGTTTCGTTCTCGGTGGCCGCCTGAGCTGGTACAAGAACGAAGCCTGGAACGGCCCGAAGGTGACCACCAGTCGTCAGGATGAGGAATTCACACCCTTCGTCGGTGCGATCTACGACCTGAACGACCAGTGGTCCTGGTACGCCAGCTACGCCGACATCTTCCTGCCGCAGTCCAACTACCGCACCGTCAGCGGCAGCGTGCTCGACCCATCCGTCGGTTCGAACTACGAGACCGGTATCAAGGGTGAGCTGTTCGACAAGCGCCTGAACGTGTCCTTCGCCGTCTTCTACATCGAGCAGGAAGACGTAGCCCTGCAGGATACGGCCAACCGCGGCAAGTGCCCGACCGACCCGGCCGGCCGCTGCTGGACCAACGGCGACGGCATCAACCGCAGCAAGGGCTTCGAAGCCGAGGCCACCGGCGAACTGCTGCCGGGCCTGCAGGTCGCGGCTGGCTATACCTACAACACCACCAGCTCGTCCGAGGGCGGCCCGATCTCGGCACAGACCCCGAAACACATGGTGCGCGTGAACACCAACTACACCTTCCCGGGTGAATGGAACCGCCTGAGCGTCGGTGGTGGCGTCTCGGCGCAGAACTCCTACGTCGATGCCTACAACGAGGCCTACAACAGCGGCCGTGCGATCTTCGACGCCCGCGCCGCCTACAAGCTCGACGAGCACTGGACCGTCGGCGTGGACGTCGAGAACCTGTTCGACCGCAAGTACTTCGACTCCATGGGCTACTGGACCCGCGGCACCACCTACGGTACCCCGCGCAGCTACATGTTCACCCTGCGCGGCGACTTCTAAGCCCCGCGTTGCATGACCGGCGCCCCCTCTCGAGGGGGCGCTTTGCTTTGAGCACCAGCGAGCGCCCCTGTTGTCTTTCCCCGCGTCCCGCCGCACACTCGTGCGCGCCAGCCAGGAAGCGGAGTCCGCAGTGCCCACGCCACGCCAGTTCAGCAAGAAGACCAGCACCAGCAACATGCTGCGGCTCAAGTCCGGCGATGCCGGCAACCAGCGCCCCTACCGCGTCGACTTCGTCCTGCTCGAGCATTTCTCCATGGCCAGCTTTACCGTGGCGATGGACGTGCTGGTCACCGCCAACCTGCTGCGCACCGACAGCTTCACCTCCACCCCGCTGTCCCTGGTGGGTGACCGCGTGCTCAGCGACCTGGGCCTGGAACTGGTGGCCAGCCCGCTGGCGCCGCGCAGCCTGCAGGACCTCGACCTGCTGGTGATCTGCGGCGGCCTGCGCACACCCTTGAAATACCCCGACCTCGACCGCCTGCTGGGCGATTGCGCCAGCCACGGCATGACCCTCGGCGGGCTGTGGAACGGCGCCTGGTTCCTCGGCCGCGCCGGGGTGCTCGACGACTATGGTTGCAGCGTGCACCCCGAGCAGCGCGCCAGCCTGGCCGAGATCAGCCCGCAGACGCGCATCACCCCGGCCAGCTTCACCCTCGACCGCGACCGCCTGAGCGCCGCCAGTCCCAACGGCGCCATGGAGCTGATGCTCGGGCTGGTCCGGCGGCTGTACGGCGATGCTTTGGCCGAAGGCGTCGAGGAGATCCTGTCGTTCTCCGGGGCGCGCTATCGCCAGGTCGGGCCGGGGGCTAAGAAGTCCATGAGCCTGCACCTGCGCACCATCGTCGAGCTGATGGAGAACAACCTCGAGGAGACCCTGAGCCTCGACCAGCTGGCCACCTACTCCGGGCGTTCGCGGCGGCAGATCGACCGCCTGTTCCAGGCCCAGCTGGGCACCTCGCCCCGGCGCTACTACATGGAGCTGCGCATCACCAAGAGCCGACGATTGCTGCAGTATTCGGACCTGTCGGTGATGGAGGTGGCGGTGGCCTGCGGGTTCGTCTCGGTTTCGCACTTCAGCAAGTGCTATGCGGCGTATTTCGGCTATCCGCCGTCACGGGAGCAGCGGCTCGGGGAATGATGTTGCCTGGGCCGGCCCTATCGCGGGGCAAGTCGCATCGGCGCACCGCCGCTCCCACGACCGCCATCTGGCCGCCTGCGTGGGAGCGGGCTTGCCCCGCGATAGGGCCAGAGCGGACAACGAATCAACCCGGCTCATTCAGCAACGCCTGAATCACCCGCTCCTGCCCCGCATAATCCCCCTCGCCAAAGTGCACATGACGCACCTGCCCCTTGCGATCGACAAAGTAATGCGCCGGCCAGAACTGGTTGCCCCAGGCGTTCCAGATCCGGTAGCCATTGTCCACCGCCACCGGGTAGGCGATGCCCAGTTGCTGCACCTGGGCCCGGACATTGCCCAGGTCGTGCTCGTAGTCATACTCCGGTGTATGCACCCCGACCACCACCAGCCCCTGCTCGCCGTAGCGCCGCGCCCAGTCGTTGACATGGGGCAGGCTGCGCCGACAGTTGATGCAGTCGTAGGTCCAGAAGTCCACCAGCACCACCTTGCCCTTGAGCGCGGTGCCATCCAGCGGCGGCGAGTTGAGCCACTGCTCGGCCCCCGCCAGCGACGGCATGGGGCCGTAGCTGTCCCTGGCCAGCAGGTGGCCGGCCAGGCCCAGCCCGAGCAGGGCCAGGGCCACGCCGCCGGCCTTGAGCAGGCGGCGCTTGCCGCGCGCCTCAGTTGTCATGGCAGCCACTGGTGGCGTAGGAGCGGTACTCGACACTCTGCGGCTTACCCTGGGAGTCGAGGTAGTCCATGCGGGTCTTCACTGGCCCGCAGGTGGTGCCTGGCGCATCCTTCACAGATAGCACCTTCTTCACATCCAGCCGGTCGCCGTAGCGGTATTGCATCACGCTGGCGTCATTGAGCGAGCTGCTGCTGGCCTGGGCAGCCAGGGAGCCAAGGCCGAGGACGGCGAACAGGGCGGCGCTGGCGAGGGTCTTGATAGTCATGGCGTGTCTCCTGATGCGAGGTCTTGTGTGGCGAGGCTTCCCTCCCCGGTCGAGAGCCATTTCACGCCTGCCAGGTATCGCGCATGTGTCCGGCCAGGGGCCGCCGTGCTTCTTCCTGTATCTATGTCGCCAGCAGATACACTGCAATACAAACCCGGGCAGGCAAGCCCGGATCCACTCGGTACACTGCGCCCATTCCCCACGTACAAGGACACCCCGATGGAACACGCCGATCACATCCTGATCGTCGACGACGACCGCGAGATCCGCGAACTGGTCGGCAACTACCTGAAGAAGAACGGGCTGCGCACCAGCATCGTCGCCGATGGCCGGCAGATGCGCGCCTTCCTGGAAAACAACGCCGTCGACCTGATCGTCCTCGACATCATGATGCCCGGCGACGACGGCCTGCTGCTGTGCCGCGAACTGCGCGCCGGCAAGCACCGCAACACGCCGGTGCTGATGCTCACCGCGCGCAACGACGAGACCGACCGCATCATCGGCCTGGAGATGGGCGCCGACGACTACCTGACCAAGCCGTTCTCCGCCCGCGAGCTGCTGGCGCGGATCAACGCCGTGCTGCGCCGCACGCGCATGCTGCCACCGAACCTGACCATCAGCGAGAGCAGCCGGCTGATCGCCTTCGGCCCATGGCGGCTGGACACCACCGCCCGCCACCTGCTCGACAACGAAGGCACCCTGGTGGCGCTGTCGGGCGCCGAGTACCGCCTGCTGCGGGTGTTCCTCGACCATCCGCAGCGGGTGCTCAGTCGCGAGCAACTGCTCAACCTCACCCAGGGCCGCGAGGCGGACATCTTCGACCGCTCCATCGACCTGCTGGTCAGCCGCCTGCGCCAGCGCCTGGGCGACGACGCCCGCGAGCCGACCTGCATCAAGACCGTGCGCAGCGAAGGCTACGTGTTCTCGCTACCGGTGCAATTGCTGGAGTCGCCGGCATGAAATGGCCCCGCACCCTGGCCTCGCGCCTGGCCCTGATCTTCTTCACCGGGCTGGTGCTGGCCTACGGCCTGTCGTTCAGCCTGCAGGCCTACGAGCGCTACGTCAGCAGCCGCTCGATGATGCTCAGCAACCTGGAGCTGGATGTCTCGACCTCGGTGGCCATCCTCGACCGCCTGCCCGCCGCCGAGCGCCCGGCCTGGCTGTCACGCCTGGAGCGGCGCACCTACCGCTACCGGCTGGACGGCGGCCTGCCCGGCGAAGCCATGCCCAGCGCCGACCCGCCCATGGCCGCCGAGTCCATCGTCAAGGCCATCGGTGACCGCTACGCCCTGACCTTCCAGGAAATCCCCGGCCCCAACGCGCACTTCCAGGCTCACCTGCGCCTGGCCGACGGCGCGCCGCTGACCATCGACGTCACCCCTGCCCCGGTGCCGGTGGCCACCTGGCTGCCGGTGGTGTTGCTGATCCAGCTGGCGGTGCTGCTGGCCTGCACCTGGCTGGCCGTGCGCCTGGCCATCGGCCCGCTGACCCGCCTGGTCCAGGCGGTGGACAACCTCGACCCGAACAGCCCCGGCCCGCAGCTCGACGAGAGCGGCCCGCGCGAGGTGCGCTACGCCGCCGTGGCCTTCAATGCGCTGCAGGCACGCATCGCCGCCTACCTCAAGGAGCGCATGCAGCTGCTCGCCGCCATCTCCCACGACCTGCAGACGCCGATCACGCGCATGAAGCTGCGGGTCGAGCAGATGGACGACGGCCAGGAGAAGGACAAGCTGGCGCACGACCTGGACGCCATGGAGCACCTGGTGCGCGAAGGCGTGGCCTATGCCCGCAGCATGGACAGCGGCACCGAGGCGCCGTGCCGGGTCAACCTCGACGCCTTCCTCGACTCCCTGGTATTCGACTACCAGGACAGCGGCGCCCGGGTGGACCGCTGCGGCAGCGCCCAGGCGACCCTGCAAACCCGTCCCCATGCCTTGCGCCGGGTGCTGGTGAACCTGGTGGACAATGCCCTCAAGTTCTCCGGCGCCGCGCAGCTGGAGGTGGGCTGCGAGAACGGCGTGACACTGATCCGCGTGCTCGACGATGGCCCGGGCATCCCCGAGGCGGAACTCGACGACGTGCTCAAGCCGTTCTACCGGGTCGAGGGTTCGCGCAACCGCAGCACCGGCGGTACCGGCCTGGGGCTGGCGATCGCCCAGCAATTGACCCAGGCCATGGGCGGCAGCCTGACCCTGCGCAACCGTGCCGAAGGGGGACTGTGCGCGCAAGTCGAACTGCGCTGAGGTCCTTGCATTGCCTGTTAGTGAAAATCACGACTGCGTACATCCAGCCCCTGCAACAAGGGGCTGATGTCCTCCAGTCGTCGGGCGATCAGGTGCCGAACCCCGCTCTCCTGCTCCAGGCGCCCGCTCACCTTGAGCAATTTCGAGCCCACGAGTGCCCGCCGCTGGCGCTCGGCCAGCTCGCGCCAGACCACCACGTTGACCATCCCGTGCTCATCCTCGAGGGTGACGAAGGTCACGCCGCTGGCGGTCTGCGGGCGCTGCCGACCGACCACGATGCCGGCCACGGCGATCGTGTCGCCATGCTCGACCCCCGCCAGTTCCGTCGAGCTGCGACAACCCAGTGTCCGCAAGCGAGAACGCAGCAGGGTCAAGGGATGCGGCCCGAGGGTGGTGCCCAGGGTGTCGTAGTCGGCGGCCAGGTCCTCGGCGACACTCGGCAGCGGCAACATCACCGCCTGCTCGGGCACGGAGTCGACCTCGGCAAACAGCGGCAACTGCGCCTGCACCGCCGCCACCTGCCAGCGCGCCTGGTGGCGGTCACCGGCCAGCCCGCGCAAGGCCCCGGCATCCGCCAGGCGCGCACGGGCCCGAGCGTCGAGCCCGGCACGCAGGCACAGGTCCTCGACGTCGCGCCACGGACGCTGTGCCCGCGCCTGCGCCAGGCGGCGGGCATCGTCTTCCCCGAAGCCACGAATCTGACGCAGCCCCAGGCGGATGGCCAGCGCGCCCTCACCCACGGCTTCCAGGGTGCAGTCCCAGTCGCTATGGAACACATCCACCGGGCGCACTTCGATCCCTTGGCGGCGGGCCTCCTGCAGTAGCTGGTCGGGGCTGTAGAAGCCCATCGGCCAACTGTTGACCAGCGCGCAGGTGAAGATCGCCGGCTCATGGCACTTGAGCCAACTGCTGGCGTAGCACAGCAGGGCGAAACTGGCGGCGTGGGATTCCGGAAAGCCGTAGCTGCCGAAACCCTTGATCTGCTCGAAGATGCGCTCGGCGAAGGCCAGGTCGTAGCCATTGCGCAGCATGCCCGCGATCAACCGCTCGCGGTGCGGCTCCAGGCCGCCATGGCGCTTCCAGGCGGCCATGCTGCGGCGCAACTGGTCGGCCTCGCCCGGGCTGTAGTCGGCGGCGACCATGGCCAGCTCCATCACCTGCTCCTGGAACAGCGGCACGCCCAGGGTGCGTTCGAAGACCGCCTTGAGCTTTTCCGAAGGATAGGTGACCGGCTCCTGCTCGAGCCTGCGGCGCAGGTACGGGTGGACCATGTCGCCCTGGATCGGCCCGGGACGGACGATGGCCACCTCGATCACCAGGTCGTAGAACTTCACCGGCTTGAGCCGGGGCAGCATGGCCATCTGTGCCCGCGACTCGATCTGGAACACGCCCATGGTCTCGGCGCGGCCGATCATGGCGTAGGTGGCCGGGTCCTCCTTGGGCAGGGTCGCCAGCGTGTACTCGCGTCCCCGGTGCCGGGCGATCAGGTCGAAACAGCGGCGCAGGGCGCTGAGCATGCCCAGCGCCAGCACATCGACCTTGAGCAGGCCGACCATGTCCAGGTCGTCCTTGTCCCACTGGATCACCGTGCGCTCGGCCATCGCCGCGTTCTCCACCGGCACCAGCCGGTCCAGCGGCTGCTCGCAGATGACGAAGCCGCCAGGATGCTGCGACAGGTGCCGGGGAAAGCCGATCAGCTCCCCCGCCAGCACCAGGATGCGCCGCAGCGAGGGGCTGTGCGCGTCGAAACCGGCCTCGGCCAGGCGCCCGGCATCGGGGATGCGATCGCTCCAGCGCCCGCAGCACTTGGCCAGGGCGTCCACCTGGTCGGTCGGCAGGCCGAGCACCCGGGCCACGTCGCGTACCGCACCAGCGGCGTGATAGCTGCTGACCACGGCGGTGAGTGCCGCGCGGTGTCGGCCATAGCGACGGAACACGTACTGGATCACCTCTTCACGGCGGTCATGCTCGAAGTCCACGTCGATGTCCGGCGGCTCGTTGCGCTCGCGGGAGAGGAAGCGCTCGAACAGCAGGCGATGCTCCATGGGGTCGAGCTCGGTGATGCCGAGGACGAAACACACCACCGAGTTGGCCGCCGAACCGCGCCCCTGGCAGAGGATGCGCTGGCGGCGGGCGAAGGCGACGATGTCGTGGACGGTCAGGAAGTAACTCTCGTAGCCCAGCTCCTCGATCAGTGCCAGCTCCCGCTCCAGCACCGTGCGCACCTTGTCGCTCGGCCCGTGGGGCCAGCGCTCGGGCAGGCCGCGCCGGCACAGTTCGCGCAACCAGCTGGCCGGGGTCTGCCCTTCGGGCACCAGCTCCCGCGGGTACTGGTACTTCAGCTGCGACAGGTCGAAGGTGCAGCGCCCGGCAACCTGGGTGGTCTGCGCGAGCAAGTCGGCGGGGTACAGCTCGCGCAGCTGGTCGAGCGAGCGCAGGTGGCGCTCGCCGTTGGCGAACAGGAAGCGCCCCGCCTCGGCGACTGCGCAATGTTCGCGGATGGCCGTCATGCAGTCCTGCAGCGCCCGCCGCCCGCGCACATGCATGTGCACATCGCCGCAGGCCACCAGCGGGATATCCAGTCGTGCCCCAAGGGCGCGCAGCTGCGCCAGGCGCTGCGTGTCGTCGGCCCCGCGGTGCAGGTGCACCGCCAGCCACAGGCGCTCGCCGAACAGCGGCCGCAACCAGGCCGCGGCGCCATCGTCGGGCTCGGCCACCCACAGCGCCAGCAGGCCCTGGTGGTGGGCCTCGAGGTCCTCGGCGAGCAACTGGTAGCTGCCCTTCTCCGAACGCCGACGGGCGCGGGTGATCAGCGCGCAGAGGTTCTGGTAGCCGACAAGGTCCTCCACCAGCAGGACCAGCTTCGGCCCCTGGTGCACCCGCACCTCGCTGCCGACGATCAGCTTCAGCTGATACTGCTTCGCTGCCTGCCAGGCCCGGACAATCCCCGCCAGCGTGCATTCGTCGGTGATCGCCAGGGCCTGGTAGCCCTGCTCGCGGGCACGGCGGAACAGTTCGTCGGCACTGGAGGCGCCGCGCTGGAAACTGAAGTTCGACAGGCAGTGCAGCTCTGCATACTCCAGGCTGCTCATGCGAACCAGCCTTGCAGCCAAAGCGGCCCCGGAGCCGCCAGGTCACGGAAGGCCCAACCGCGCAGGCCGTCGCGGGTCTCGATACGGTAGTAGTCACGGCGCACGTCGCCACCGTCCCACCAGCCGGACTCGATGCGCTCGGCCTGCCCCAGCAGTTGCAGGCCGGTCTCGCTCAAGAGCTGGGGTGTGGGCAGCAGCCAACCGGGACGACGACCAGGGGCCATCACCCGTTGGCCCTGGGCGCCCTGCTCCACGCCTTGCCAGGCGCACTCGGGGCGATGGTCGGCTTCGGCGCGCAGGCCCCTGACCGCCTCGTCACCGAGCCGCGCCCGCAGCCGTTCGCGCAGCTGCTCCCAGGGCTGGGCCTGCTGTGCACGCGGGTCGAACAGCGCCTGGCGTTGCGGCACGAATGGCGGCAGGTCGGCGGCCAGCAGGCGCAGGTTGCGTACCGGCGCCGGAATACGCAGCGGCTCCAGGCGACCACGGGCCAGCTCGAACAGCAGCGAGGCGTCGCGCTCGGCGGCCAGCAGGCCGACCTTGAGGACGGTGTCCGCGCCTTCGGCGTGCTCCAGGTGCAGCTCGAAACGCTGCACGCCGCAGTCGCGCCCGGCGAGGAAGGCCGCCAGGTCGCCGATGAGGCGACGCAAGGGGAACAGCAGCGCCTGGTGTGACTCGACATCGAAATTCAGCTCCAGCCGCGCCTCGAAACGATCGGGCGGCTGGTAGAAGTCCAGCCCCAGGTTGCGCAGGCCGAGCAGCTGGTCCAGGTGCAACTGCACCTGGGCACTGAAACGCCTGGCCAAGGCATCGCGCGGCAATGCCAGCACCTGCCCGAGCCGGTGCAGGCCCATGCGGGCGAAGGCTTCGGCCGCCTCGACAGGTAGGCCGACACGCTCGACGGGCATCTCGAGCAAGGCGGCGCGGGTGGCCTGCGGGCAGGTCAGCGCCAGGCCGTCATGGCCATTGGCGAGCATCCTCGCCGCCACCGGATTGCTGGCCACGACGATGCGCTGGCGCAGCCCCAGCGCTGCCAGTTCCTGACGCAAGCGTGCCTCGAACAACGGCCAGGGGCCGAACAATTGCAGGCTCGAGCCCACCTCCAACAGCAACGCACGGGGATAATGCAGGCTGACCTGGGCGCTGAAGCGGTAGGCCCAGGCTGCCAGCAACTGCTGCAACTGCTCGATGCGCGCCGGCTCGACCTCGACGCAAGTGAATCCGTCGGCCAGGGCGCGGGCGGCGGTCAGCGTCTGCCCGGCGCGCAGGCCCAGCTCAGCGGCCGACGGGTTGACCGCCCGCAGCACGCGGCGCTGGAGCGGTCCGCCCAGCAGCACCAGCGGTGCCTCGGGGTCGTCGCGTTCGCGCAGGACGGTGTCCAGCGCCAGCTGTGGCAACAAAATGCAGGCCCAGAGCATGGCGCATCACGCCCGCCCTGGGCAGGCGATGGGCGTGGCCGGCGCCAGGCCGCCCCGGCACTTGAGCACGCGCCACTGCGCCGGACGCAGGTCGAGGGCGATGCGCAGGGCGGCGGGTGACGGGTTCAGCGCGGCCTGGTGCGGGCGACAGGCGAACGCCAGCGCGTCGCCTGTCTCCGCGGCCACCTGCAGGCGGCGCAGGGCACGGTCGTCGGCGTACCCTGGCCAGCACAGCACGGCGGCGCAACTGCCCGAGCGCAGGCACTGCTCGGCCGCCCACAAGGCATCGGCCGCCTCGGCATCGACCTGCACCAGCCAGCGTAGGTCCACCCCGGCGGCCTGCCAGGCCGGCGCGTAGGGAATGAACGGCGGCGCCACCAGCACCACCCGCTGCCCCTCCCCGGTCAACCGGGCGAGTGTCGGCCAGAGCAGTTGCAGCTCTCCGCAGCCGGGGCTGGCCAGCAGCAGCTCGCTCAGTGCCGCCGCCGGCCAGCCACCTTCCGGCAGGTGATGGTCGAGACTGGCATGCCCGGTGGGTTGCAGGCCCTGCGGACGCGCCTGGGCCTGCCGCCCACGCCATACCTGGCGCTGGTCGAGCAGCCGGTCGAGTTCGACCACGGCGCCCATCAGTCACGCCTCAGCAGGCCGCAGAACACGCCTTCGATGAAGAACTCGTGCCCGGGGGTCACGTCGATGGGGGCATAGGCCGGGTTGCGCGGCAGCAGGCGATAGCCGTCGCGGGTGCGCTGCAGGCGCTTGATGGTTACCTCGCCGTCGAGCCGGGCGACCACGATCTGCCCGTCACGGGCCTCGCCCTGCTGGCGGATGCCGACCAGGTCGCCGTCGAAGATGCCGTCATCGATCATCGAATCGCCGCGCACCTTGAGCAGGTAGTCGGGGGTGCGTCGGAACAGGCTGGGGTCGAGCAGCAACTGCTCGTGGATATCGAGGTCGGGGCCGATCGGCGCACCGGCGGCGACCTGGCCAAGAACCGGGATCTCGAGGATCTCGGGCCGGCGCAGGGGTTCGGCCAGGCGGATGCCACGCGCCTGGTTGGGCGTGACGTCGATGAACCCGGCCTGGCTCAGGGCGGTGATGTGCTTGCGCGCCACGCTGCGCGAGGCGAAACCGAAGCGCTCGGCGATGTCGGCCAGCGACGGCGGCTGGCCTTGATCGGTGATGCGCTCGCGGATGAACCCAAGGATGGCGCGGCGTTTGGGGGATAAAGTGTCCATGGAGTACATTTGTACTCTTTTTTCAAAACGCTGACCAGTCCCCTTCGTCGCCGGCCTCCCTGCCCTGCCTCAAGTAATCAGAACTGAAAAGGCCAAAAAGCGGTAAGTCAACCCCCCAAATCGACCCTACCGCACATTCCCTAAACATTAGTTCCAGGCCGCCCACCACCATCGCGTGGTCTCAGTCGTTCCGCCTGGCCCTCTCTGTGTCTACTGTGTCATCGGGGGATGCTCCTAGGCCGTTGCGTGAAAGCTCCACATCCGTGGCGTACATACGCTTCCGCTGAACGACCGCCCTTGCCACGTCGACCATAAAAGCCACACAGCTATGGCTTTGCTTACTGTTGATTTGGGGGCATGCTGTTAACGAAAGGTCGCGAGGGGAACAAGTCATGAACCAAGAGGCATTTCAAATAAGCGCGCTGTCAGCTGCTGAATTGGCTGATTACCTACGCAACACGAAAGGGACAACCTCTCCAGGGGAACGTTACGCCAGGGCTTTTGGTCTGAACCCAGCTGAGTTTGACGTTTACCTCGCTACGTATCGCAAAAGCCAGGCAGATGGTGCAACCACGACTGACTCCGAAGCAGCGCTACGCTTCATAACAGATGTCCTACGTGTGGTTCTGATGGTGACTGAGACCGGTGCGACTATCGAGCAAGCAATTGGCTGGTTCCGCCAAGATCAATTGTTAACTTTCGAGGGGCGAACTGCGGAGCAACTAGTCAGTCAGGGCCAAGTTGAGCAGGTGCTGCAATTTCTGGCCTCCTGGCAGGCCGGGAGTCAAGGATGAGTAACGACGCCTACCTACAGACCGGCCAGCAACCGAACTATCACTTATGCTATCGAACCATCCTTTGCGCCATGGATGAGCGATACGACATACGCGGCTATGTACTGGCGGAAATGGTGAAAACATGTCTGAAGCACCGAGCCTGTCTATCTGCGGCCCAGCGCGAGTGCTTTATGCGATATGCGCAACCGGAGGCGATCATCTATCTCGAATATCTAACGGCCAATTTATTGTTTGGCCCACAGGGACGCTTTTCACCCAAGGAGTATCATTATTCACAAACAGCAGATATCAATCAGTTTCGAGGCCTCTGATGAAAAATGAAAAAGAGCTAGTGTACAGGACATCGGACAGGATCAAACTCGTACTTATTCGAAAGCCGATTAATCGGAGTATCATCCGCGAGCTGTAAGAAAGGGGTAATGGTACAACCTTGATCAACCAGCGCCGTTTTGCACTAATCTGGAACCCGCTCACCATTATCCGCCAGACAAAGAAGGCGAGGTGGTTGGGCCTGGGCATTTTGTCTTTCACTCTAGGTTAGCGGATCGCAACGTCCGATCAGCCGCACATCAGTAATGATACGATGGTCCCTGGCGGCATCCCCAATCTTGCGTTCAAATCAACGGGCAGCGATTTCGCCCAGTCGGCGTCAAGATAGTCGCCTTCTTCATTGCACGAGTGACAGCGACACGCATGGCTAAACGGGCCTGACGCACGCGATCCGGGGTTGCTTCGGTCGGCAAGAAACGCCCCTTCATCACTCCCTCATAAAGAATGACCTCTGTGAATTCCTTTCCCTTCGATTTGTGCATGGTCATCAGATGGAGCCCCTTCCAGTCCCTGGTGACAGCTTGAAAGTGGTCCTGAATAAGAGCATCCCGCACCAGCTTCTCTGCTCCTGAATAGCCTTCAGCTGAGCGCCACATCTCGCTCAAACGGCTTCGAAGCAGCGACCCCTTCCCAAGCAAGCGCACATACCGACCATCTATACCGATCTGCTTGAAAACCTGCTCGGTGCTTGAATCCAGAAATTGTCGTGCGGCAACCCAGTCAACTTGGGGGTCGCCAGTCAATTGCAACTCAAGACGCTGGACTGCAATAAGCTGTGCGGCAGCAAGAACCCGCTTGTGCGGCGCTCGACGAAGTGCTTGCCCACCGAACAACTGCTCCAGAGCGAGTACCAATTCCAAGTGAGCCTTGCTTGGGGCTTTCTCGCCTTTCCTGCCACGCAGATGAGCACATAGGTTTCTAAGAAGTCTTTCAGTAATGAGTTCAGCATTCGCGCCACCTTCCAGCAACGCGGCGATCGCCGTAGCAGAGAGCGCTGCTGCCTCCTGGTCGAACGCCACCTCATGGGAAAGCCTGGGCAGATTGTCCGCATCACTCGAAAGGTACGCAGAAACCTCAGCCATGAAGCTTTTGCTGGGAACCAGAATGGCTAGTGACCAATCACGTCCGTATCTATTCAACCGTGCTATAGCATTCAGAATGGCAAATTTGAAAGCCCGATGGAGCATCCCCTTGCGCGGCGCATAGGGTGTAACCGACACATGGGTGTAGGCTCTGCCCCTATTTACTCCTGCCAGCAGATCGTTGCCGAACTGGACAATGTCGGTCCCTGTGCTCCGGTGATTTTCCATTCCAAAAGAAAAGGAGGCGGGGCGGTAGGCCTGTTCGAACTCTTGAATCCTGCTAGCACTGGCACCGCGGAATTCGTAGATTCGTTGTTCCGGATCAGCTAAAGCCAGCACCTGGCTATGCCGAGTCAACGCCCGAATGAAACGCCACTCATCCTCGTTCGTGTCCTGGAACTCGTCGAGTATGATCAGTGGATAGCTGTTGCCGTAGATGCGCTGCAGCGACTGGCTTCTCTCCAGCAACATGGCAGCATTGCTGGCGAACAGGTCGAAGTGCAACAGTCCCTCCTCCTCGAGCAGCCTGATTTTCTCCAAGGCTATCTGTTCTTCGCTCAATGTGGACAATCGCGCAGCAGCCTCTGGTGGAGGAAGAAGCGATAAGGGTCGCCCGTTGCGGAGCAAGTAGCCATGGCTGCGCAGCAAATTCCACGTGAAGCCATGATAGGTGTTGACCTCGAGCCGAGCCTGCTCAAGTTTCGGCAGCATTTTCCCGGCCTGTTCCGCAACCCTCGCGACCGTTGCCCTGGCGAAGCTCAGGAACAGCACCTGCTGATACTCTGTGAGGTCTAGTCGGCCTAGAAATGCTTCAGCTTTGAGCAATGCGACTGTGGTTTTCCCTGAGCCAGGGCCGCCCATCACCACCAGATGTCTGGGTGACTCGATAACATCCCGTCGAGACTGATCAAGCACCATCATCTGTTAAGGCCCAACCAAATCGAGAAAGTCATCATCCAGTTCCGAAAGTTCAGGCTCGGGCTTCTTGGGAACAATTGTGGCTGTAATGCTCTCGAGGGTGCTGACAATGAATTCCGGGAGTTGATGTCGGGTCATGGCGGTACAAAGTAAGCTGGCAGCAGCACCATCGCCTTTCCAGCGCTTCAGCAGCACCCCTAGAATCGCTGCTACCTCATCCTTCGTGGCATCAGGGCCCGGGGCCTTGTCCTTTAAGTCTGAAGGCCAAGCACCGCTGTCGACCAGAGACGCAACCCAGCCACGCAACACTTCCTCATCGGTTCCTTTGAGAACGACGTTCTCGAAACCTTTCTCAGGCGCTTGATAGGGGTAGTCGACCGACGCCCTAATAGCTTCCAATTGCTCGGGTGCCTGCTCGTCGAAAACGGCATAGACCTTCTTCCCGAGCCTGCGGTAGTAGGCCCCCATCGGAGCGATCAGCGAGTCAGTCGTCGCATCGATGATTGGGATGCCCAACGCCTCAAGCGGCATGAAAGACTCCGGCTCCTGCTGATGAAGCAGTCGCGCTACGGCGGGCCAAGCGTCATATTCCGTCCGGCCTTCGGCAATCAGCACCCGACGTGCCAGAAGGGCCTCACAAACACGCAGCCGCATGTCTTGCCGGTACATTTTTGCTTTGATGCCCGGCGGCAGCCCTGCAGGCATAGCACTCAAGTTTCCATCGTTTCGGCTGATAACGATTACCTGCTCGGGGTCGAACTCTTCGAGCACGTAAGGCGAATGCGAGGTAAACAGCGCCTGGGCTGACTTGTTGCGCACACCGTTGATGATGCGTTTTTGAATATGCGGCGGGATTGCTATCTCTGGCTCCTCCATCGCAAAAATCACGTTCTGCTTTAGCTCCGCGATCAGTGACAGAAGTGCCAGTACCATCATGTTAACAGTACCGGTGCCTTGGCTCTGGAATGGTGCTGCATGCGCTTCGCCATCACTGCGCTGCGCACCGGTTGCCATGAAGACAGTTAACGCTTTTCGCAGAGACTCGCGAGTCAGTTGCGTGACACGCATTTGGGGATCGCTACCATCATCGCTGGGCATGTAGCCGCGGATCGAGGCCTGAACATCCGCCAGGATGTCGTTGATCCCGATCTCCGGATCAGCTGCAACCTGCAACTGTCGAAGCTCAACCAAAAGCCCTTCCCAGATTTTGAAGTTCTTGTCGTCCTGTAACCGCAAAATGATGTCCAAGAGCGAACCACGCTCAAGGCTCAACGCACGACTGCCGGTTCGGATCGTGCGCAGATACAGAAATCCACAGACACGCTTATCGGCAGTTCTGAAGAAATCGTAGGACCCATCCTGTTTCATCGGCGAACAGAAGTAAGTGGTACCAGTGAAATCATCCTCATCGGCATCGTAGCTGCCGATAAAAACGACGCGCAAACAGGCCTGAACCATCTGCTCGTCAGTACTCTCTGCTGGCGGGCCTCCGAGCAGATCTCCCGCGCCATTATCCCACCACTCGATGTGATCCCTAAAACGCATTTCCTGATCCATATTCAGATCAGTGATGACCACTTCTATGGTTATGTTTACTGGCTGCCCCTGCAGATCGACATACTCTCCCGCATAAAAATCGTGCTCATCTATCACTGGCCTACGGGAGAGTCGCTCGGGGCCTAGTACGAGATCAAGTGCCTCTAGGAGCGTAGACTTACCAATGTTGTTATCACCAACGATGACGGCATGTTTGGGCAACAAAACATCCGCACGCTTGATGCCACGGAAATTCTCAATCTGCAGCCGTGCAACCCGCATATCCGTCCGCTCCCGATCCTGTGTAAGCCTCAGACAAAAAGGCCAATAGCTATCACACAGTAGTCGAGAAATTGGCCCAATGCCTTCCGTGGGACTGCTTTTGCAGAGCGCGCGTTGCGCTCCCTACGAAGCAGATTCGGCATCGTAACCTTGGCAGCCACTGATCCCATCCGACTTGATAAAAGGCCTACTAGGTTAAACGGCGTGACTGGCACATATGCGGAGGCGGCTTGGCATCATCCACGGCTTTTCTCTGAACGCTTGGGCCGGCTGGCCAGCGTTTCAACACGGGCTTCGGCAGCGATCGCACGCTCACGGGTCGCAGCCAACTCCTCGCGCACTGCCTGCAATGCACTTTGCAGAACAGCCATTTGCTCCCCCGCCCCAGTCGCTTGTTGCTGGGCGTGTATCAACTGGGCAGCCAATAGCTGCGCCTGGGTACGCGCGACGTGCGTTTGCTCACGGGCATCGCCGAGATTGAGCTGATACTCCTCGAGGCTGCGTTGGGCCACACTGAGCCGGCCCTGGGCGTCCTTGAGTTGTGCGCCCAGCGCCTTGCTCTCCTCCCGGGCTCGATCGATCTCGCGATAGGCCCGGTCTTCGACGTCACGGGTGTAGCGCTGCTGCTCCACGCGCGCATGTTCGGCCTGCTTACGGCTGTCATACAACTGCGACTCTATCTGCTCCAGTTGCTGGTGGGCATCGTCACGCTGCGCCTGCAATTCATCACGCTGCGCACGCAGGTCGTCGATCTGCGCCTGACGCTGAGCAAGCAATTGTTCTAGGTCTGCCAAGCGGGTTTCTGCGCCCTGCCGTGCGGTAACGGCCTCGGTTGTTTGCTGTCGCGCCTGGGCAACCTCCAGTCGGGCACGAGCTTCCAGCGCACCCAGCACTTCGCGCTCCTCGGCTAGGACCTGACGCTGGCCGGCCAACGCTTGCTCCGCCACACCCTGGGCCAGGGTAGTGGCCTGCTGCCAGATAGCCATAAACGCCTGTGCCACCTCCGCTGGCAATCCAGGCAAGCGCGTTTCGCCGCGCAGGCGCGCTGCCAGTTGCTCCCACCACTGATCGAGCAAGGCCCCGACCCGCGCGGGGCTGCCGCGCCCCAACTCTTGGCGCACCCGCTCCACCGTTGGCCGCTCGCCACGGGCGAGGACCGCGTCCGCCGCCGCAAACACGTCATTTTCCGGTACGCCTACCGCCATGCCCTGCCCTCCACCATTTTAGGTCTGATAATTAAATCTTATCCGAGCTAATCGTCATTAAACTTAATTAGCAATACGGTATACGTGTCAAATAATACAATATATTAAGGATTGCCGTCTCAGTTCCACTGGCGGTGGATGCAGTGGCGCCTCGGTCGAGGCGTCTTCGCCGGGCACGGCGGCTAATACCGTGCGCAGTTACCAGAGCGCCCTCGCCTATTGGTCGGCCTGGCTTCAACTGCGCATCACCGGGCGCTCGGCGACGGCCCCTACCGTAGAGGTCGCAATGCAGTTCATCGTCGCTCACTTGGCCCACAAAGCTGGTAGGTAAAAAGCACGAGCCTCGCCACCCACTGACATCGCGCGCGTCGGCTGTGCTGTGGCAAACTGCCGGCTCTATTGGTTGTCCGATGAAATCGCCTCCCTATGCCTGAAGCACATCCCCGCCCTGCTCCCAACGCCAAGGCCAATGAATGCGAATCCGAACCGATTGCCCGTCGTGGGCGCCCGGTTGGCGATCGCGACGCCAAAAGGTCCGAGTTGCTGGCGGCGGCGATCGCGGTGATCGCGCAAGAAGGCTATGCCGGTGCCACCATGCGCAAGGTGGCGCAGCACGCCGGGTGCACCACAGGCGCGGTGACCTACTACTTCGCCAACAAGGAAGAAATGGTCAGTGCCGTTGCGCAGACCCTGTTCGACAAGGTCGACGCACTGCTGGACATCCACCTCGATCAGGTCGACATCAAGTCGCTCATTGAGCAGTGGCACCAATGGATCAGCCTTGACGAGCCAGGCAACTGGCTTGCATGGCTGCAACTGCTCACCCATGCCCGGCACCAGCCCGCGTTCGCCAGCGTCATCAAGCAGCGCTATACCAACTTCCGCGAGGTGGCCACTTCGGTGCTGGAGGCCGGCCAGCGCCAGGGCCAGGTCCGTGAAGATGTGCCGGCCGATGTGTTGGCCGATCACATTGCCGCGTTCAGTGATGGCTGGCTCATGATGCTGCCTTTCGAATCCGAGCCTGTCAGCGCAGAGCGCGGGAAGGCCTTGATTGACGCCTTCATTGTCATGATTTCTCCCCCTAAAACCGCCAAGTCCTAAGTCGCCTCCCGGTAAACCCGGCGCCTTCCCAGGAAGGCGTCACCCCACCAAACCGCTCGGTCTTCGCCGCCTTCCGTCGTCGCGCAACCGTCGCCCCGCGCCTTGCCGACCCAACCCAAGCACCAGGCCCCGATAGCGCCTGCCCTGCTTTTTTTGCAGGCTCTGGCGCCATTGCGTCTTGCATGTAAGCAAAACTCCTGTATTTTACAAAACACTTGATATAACAAATAAAACACAACCAAGTGGCAGGAGCGAAAATGGGCTTTAGCACCAAGACGCTGTCGCGATCCGAGCAGGCATGCCAGAACTGCCGGCTCCTTATTCCACAAAGACGCAGGTTGTCTGAAATGGACGACCTCACCTTCCCCCACCTCTCCCAACCTGGCCTCGGCCTGACCCTCCGCGCAAGCGGGTGGCCAATTCGCAACGGGGCACGGAGGGGCGCCATGATCACGTAACGCCAACTTCCGAAGGACAGCCCTTTGTCCGACGCGTAGCGATAGCAGGCCCTGCCAACAGCGCACCGGCTTTTGCGGCCCTGCTTGCCTGCGATTTGCCCTTCGTTCCGACGAGGCCCGCACAGCCCATGTTCAAAAAAATCTCGCTCACCTTGAAACTCTTCCTGCCACCCGCCATCGCCCTGTTCGGTCTGTTGCTGTTCGTGGGCTACACCGCGGTGCAACTGGACGACAACGACAGCCGATTGGTATCGCTCGAAAAGCAGCGCTACCCAACGCTGGAAGCTGCCGACAACGTGATCTTCCAGTTTTCCCGCCTGCCCGGCCTGCTCAACAGCGCCGTGGCAGCGGGCGAGCGGGACACCTTGGATGAAGCGAGCGACGTGCTGGCCGACGTCCATGCGCGGCTGCGCGACCTGGAACCGCTGACCGCTGAACGGGCCGACCGACACCGGGAGCTTCAAGCCTGGTCAGCGGCGATCAAGCGCTACGCCGATAACGCGCTCGCCTCCTCCGGCCAACTGCTCGACGGGGCCGCGTTCGATGATTTGCGCCCCCATTTCGACCGCATGGCCAGCGACCTCAAGAACGCCCAGGCGCTGGGCGAACAGTTTCGCAGCCACGCCTACGCCGACTTCCTGAGCAGCTTGACCCAGGTCCGCGCCGACAACGCCACCACCACGCATGTCGGCTACCTGCTCAGCTTTTGCCTGCTGCTGTTGGTCAGCGCCAGCGCGGCCTGGGTGATTCGTCAGGTCATGGGCAATGTCCGCGGCGTCATCGCGTCGCTCAGGACCATTGCCAGCGGCGATGGCGACCTGACCCGCCGCGTGCATGTCGACTCCTCGGACGAAATCGGCGAAATGATCGGCCTGTTCAACGGCTTGCTGGACAGCCTGCAAGGCACCCTGCGCCAGGTCATCGAAACCGCCGCGCCCCTGGAGCAGATGTCCCGCGAGCTGCACCGGCTCACCCAGGGCGCGGAGGACAGCGCGCGCTCGCAGCAGGAGCGCACCGAGTCCATCAGCAGTGACATCGACACCATGACCAACAGCATTCAAGAAGTGGCACAGCGCTCCGGACAGGCCTCCGAGCAAGCCAGCGCCGCGGCGCGCCAGGCGAACGAAGCCAGGCACAACATCGACATACTGTCCTCCAGCATCGGCGACCTGGGCAACAGCGTGCTCGGCTCGGTGCAGGCCATGGAACAACTGGAAGCAGAAACCCAGCATGTCGGCGCGGTGCTGACGGTGATCCGGAGCATCGCCGAACAGACCAACCTGCTCGCCCTGAACGCCGCCATCGAGGCGGCACGGGCCGGTGAGCAAGGGCGAGGCTTCGCCGTGGTCGCCGACGAAGTGCGCAACCTGGCCCAGAAAACCGCCGCTTCCATCGCGCAGATCCAAGACATCATCCAGCGCCTGCAAAGCAGCGCCAGCGGCGTCTTGCACGCAATGAACCTGAACGGCGAGAAGGCCAGGACAAGCATCGAGCGCTCAGAACATGCCACGCAGACCCTGGAGGCGATTACCAAGACCGTTCGCCAGATCGATGAGTTGAACGCCGGCATCGCCCGTTTCACCAACGAGCAGATCGGCCTTTCCCGTTCGATCCAGCAAGACACCGAGAAGCTGCAACAGGATACCCAGGCCACCACGCAAGGTGCCGACGCCACCGCACGGCTCGGTGAGCAATTGGTCGGTATGGGCAACCACCTTCGCAGCGCCACCGCTCAGTTCCGCATTTGACCCTTACCCACCACAAGAGCAGTTGAAGCATGCAAGGCATTAGAGCACTCGGTATCGCAGGCCTTATCGCGACCACCCCGGCAATGGCCCTGGACCAGGGAGACTATCGATTCAACGGCTTCGGCACTGCCGGCCTCACCCACCTGGGAGGCGAGGGTCAAGGACGGAGCTTCGGCATCAGCGGGCAGACCACGGACGCCTGGCGCGGTGACCAGCTCTCCCGGCTGGGCGGCCAACTCCAATATGGGCTCACCGACAAGCTGGGGATGACCGTGCAGGGCACCCTCAAGCCGGAACAGGACACCTGGAAAGGCAACCTGGAATGGGCCTACCTCTCCTGGAAGGCGACCGAAGGCCTGACATTGCGCGCAGGCCGGCTGCGCCTGCCGATCTACATGTACTCCGAAACCCTCGACGTCGGCGTCACCCACCCTTGGTTGCGGCTGCCGGATGAGGTCTACAGCCAGGTCCAACTGAGCAACTACGAAGGCGCCGATGCCCTCTACACCCTGCCCACCGGCATCGGCTCCGTGACGCTCCAGGTGGCAGGCGGCCAAGCCGCCAAGCGCAACCTGTTCGCCATGGATGACCTGTACGACATCGACTACAAGAAAATCTTCGCGGCGAATGTCAGCCTGGAAACCTACGACTTCGGCACGCTGCGCGTCGGGTATGCCGAAGCAGACATCGACACGGACCTCAGTGCGTCGGTGGTCGCCCCTGGGGGAGCGCCCACGCGTGTCGACTTCCTGAGCCTGAACCGCAAGAAAGGCCGCTTCGCATCCATCGGTTACCAGTACGACAATGGCACCTGGGTCTCTTCGAACGAGTGGACCAGCAACAACACCGAAGGTGACCAGCAAGGCAGCATCGATGCCTTCTACCTCATGGGCGGGCGCCGTTTTGGCGACGTGCTGCTCCACCTCACTTACGCTCAGCTCGACGAAGACGCTGGCCGCCAGAGCTCCTGGACCTACGGCGTGAACTACAACCTGGCGCCGAACCTGGTGCTCAAGGGCGAGTACAAGCGGGTGGACACGCGCGGCAACGGCTACCGCGGCACCTTCGTGCAGAACGCCCAAGAGACCTTCGACCAGGCAGTCTTCGCGGCTAGCAACGGTGCCGCCGGCACTCCTTCGCGCAACTACGACGGCGATATCGTCAGCGTCGGCGTCGATTTCGTCTTCTAAGGAGCGCCACATGAAACCACTCATCACCGCAGTGTTCGCCGCAGCCCTGGCCACGGCCTGCACCCTGGCCCGCGCCGAAGTGGCCGTGATCGTGAATGCCAGCGCCAGCGCCGCACCGTCCCAGGCCGAGGTGGCCAACATATTCCTGGGCAAGAACACCAGCCTCAAGGGCCTCGACCAGAAAGGCTGGAACCCCACCAAGGAAAGGTTCTACAGCGCGCTGACCAACAAGAACGAATCTCAGCTCAAGTCGTACTGGTCAGGCCTGGTGTTCACGGGCAAGGGGCAACCACTGCAGAGCGTGGATGATGACGCCGCAGTGATTGCCAAAGTGGGCAGCGAGTCGAATGCCATCGGCTATGTCGACACCTCGGCCGTCAATGACAAGGTCAAAGTGCTCTTCACCCTGCCCTGAGCTTCGCCGCCTCCCTCGACCTGGAACGCCGAGGGAGGCGGTGCCTTGGTGCCCGCAAGCAAGGACCCGCACGGCTGCGACCTGCAAGCCTTGGTTGAGCCATTATTTACTCAAATGGGTGCCCTATGAGCCGTTTTCCTTCACAATGCCTGCACGATATGCAGTGTGGAATCTTCTGATGCACCTCCCTACCGATGAGCGCTTGCTCAAAGCGCTGGCCGACGCGATCGTCGTCCACCCCCGAGCCACCTTGAAGGAGCTGGCCGAGGCGGCGGGCGTGAGCAAAGCGACCCTGCACCGTTTCTGCGGCACCCGTGACAACCTGGTGAACATGCTGGAACGCTATGGCGACCAGATCCTCTCCCAGGTCATCGGCAACGCTGACTTGCACGGCGGCGACCCGACCGCAGCCCTGCATCGTCTCATCGTCGAGCACCTCAAGCATCGCGAGATGATGATCTTCCTGCTCTTCCAGTACCGCCCGGACTCGTTCGACGACAGCGAAGCGAACCGTCCGTGGCGGGCCTATGCCGACGCCCTGGATGCCTTCTTCCTGCGCGGCCAGAAGGCGGGAGCTTTCCGTATCGATATCAGCGCGGCGATCTTCACCGAAATGTTCCTGAGCATGGTGTACGGCATCGTCGATGCCGAACGACGCGGGCGGGCGGCCAGCGCGACGTCCGTGCAGACGCTGGAACTGATGTTCCTCGACGGCGCTGCGGCACCCGCCCGCTGACCTGACTGCGCACGCAAAAAAAAAAGCCCCAGGGCATCGATCCCTAGGGCGAAGTGGCTGGACATGCCAACCAAAGGAGGCCGTTTCAGCCCTTGCCCGACCACCCACCACCGAGTGCGCGGAACAGGTCGACCAACGCCAGTTGCCGCTGGGTACTGGCTTCGATGAAGGCCGCTTCGTTCACGTTGCTGTTGCGCTGGGCGTCCAGGTAGCGCAAATGGTTGTCCACTCCCCCCTCGTAACGTGCCTTGGCCAGCGCCAGGGTCGCACGACTGGTATCGACCAGGGCCCTTCGCGCAGCCTGCTCACGGCGCAGGGTGTCGGTGGCGGCCAGCGCATCGGCCACTTCGCGGAAGGCCACCTGGATCGCGCCTTCATAGGCGGCCACAGCCGAGTCCTTGCGTGCCTCGGCCAGGCTGAGCCCGGCCCGGTTGCGCCCGGCGTCGAACAACGGCAGCGACAATTGCGGCATGAAGGTCCAGCTACGCGAGCCTCCGTCGAACAGCCCGGACATCTGCGCACTGGCGGTCCCAAAGCTGCCGGTCAGGCTGATACGCGGGAAAAACGCTGCCCGCGCCGCGCCAATATCGGCGTTGCGCGCCCGCAGCCGATGCTCGGCGGCGAGGATGTCCGGGCGACGTTCGATCAGCGCCGACGGCGCGCCCGGGGCGATGTCCTGCAGGACCATCGGCGCCTCGTCGCGCTCGGCCGGGATCGCCTTCGCCGCGTCCGCGCTGCCCAGCAGCAGCACCAGGGCGTTGTAGGCCTGGCGCTGCTCGCGCACGATGCCTTCCAGCTCGGCCCGCGACTGCTCGACCAGCCCCAGCGCCTCCTGGTGATCCAGCGCCGTGGCCGTGCCGGCGGTGCGCCGCTGGCCGACCAGGGCCAGCGAATCCTCGCGGCTGGCCAGGGTCTGGCGGGTCAGCGCCAGGCGCCGCTCGGCGCCGTCCAGGGTCAGGTAGGCCTGGCTCACCTCGGAGATCAGGGCGATGCGCGCGGCACGCGCGACTTCCTCGGTGGCCAGGTACTGTTCCAGTGCCGCATCGCTCAGGCTTTTGACACGGCCGAACAGGTCCACTTCGTATTCCGGCAGCGACAACCCCACCTGATAGGTGCTGCTGACCCCTTCGCGGCCATCGCTCGACAAGTCGGTCGGCAAGTGCTGGCGGTTGCCGGAAGCCCCGGCATTCAAGCCCGGGACCCGGTCGGCACGCTGGATGCGGTACTGCGCGCGGGCCTGCTCGATATCCAGCAGGGTCTGGCGCAGCGAGCGGTTGTTGTCCAGCGCGGTCCCCACCAGCTGGCGCAGGGACGGGTCGACGATGAACGCCTGCCAGTCCAGTTGCTCCACCGCCCGGCCGCGATGGCCGGCGGCATCGCCCCACGCGGTCGCCACCGGCGCCTCGGGGCGCTGGTAGGTCGGTGCCAGGGAGCAGCCGGCCAAAGTGACGGCCAGCGCGAACGGAATTGCAAGATTGCGCATGAGCATCACTGGGTTACCTCGACAGCGTGTTGCACGGGGGCCGGCTTGCGCTTGAGCAGCTTCAGCACGAATACGAAACAGATCGGCACGAACACCACGCCCAGCAAGGTGGCGCTGAGCATGCCGCCGATCACCCCGGTACCGATGGCGCGCTGACTGGCCGCACCGGCGCCGGTGGCGATGGCCAGCGGCACCACGCCGAGGATGAAGGCCATGGAGGTCATCACGATCGGGCGGAAACGCAGGCGCGCGGCCTCGATGGCGGCGTCGCTCAGGCTGTAGCCCTTCTCCCACAGTTCCTTGGCGAACTCGACGATCAGGATGGCGTTCTTCGCCGCCAGGCCAATGATGGTGATCAGGCCGACCTTGAAGTACACGTCGTTGGGCATGCCGGTGAGCGTCACCGCCCACACCGCACCCAGAGCACCGATCGGCACGATCAACATGACCGTCAGCGGGATCGCCCAGCTCTCGTACAGCGCCACCAGCAGCAGGAACACCACCAAGATGGCCAGGGCGAACAGGCTGGCCGCCTGGCCGCTGGACACCTTCTCCTGGTAGGAAAGGCCCGTCCAGGCGTAGCCGATACCCGGCGGCAGCTCGCTGACCAGGCGCTCCATCTCGGCCATCGCCTGGCCAGTACTATGCCCCGGCGAAGCGTCGCCGGCGATGCGGATGGACGGGTAGCCGTTGTAGCGCACCAGTTGCACCGGCCCCTCTTCCCACTGGGTGGTGACGAAGGCGCTGAACGGCACCTGCTCGCCGTTGGCATTCGGGGCATAGAGGCGCAGCACGCTTTCGGGGGTCATGCGTTCGCCTTGCTCAGCCTGCACCACCACGCGCTGCTGGCGCCCGGCATTGGTGAAGTCGTTGATCACCGCCGAACCGAAAGCCGTGGCCAAGGTGCTGTTGATGGCCTCGAAGCTCACCCCCAGTGTTCGGGCTTTTTCCCGGTCGATGTGCACACGCAACTGCGGCGCCTCGGCCAGGCCTTCCATCATCGCATAGAGAATCACCGGGTTGCTGTTGGCGCGGGCCAGCAGTTGGTCACGGGCGGCGAGCAGCGCTTCACGGCCAAGGCCACCACGGTCCATCAGACGCAGGGCGAAACCGCCGGAGTTGCCCAGGCCGTCGATGGGCGGCGGCATAACCGCGGTGATGGCACCATCACCGTTGGCGGCGAACTGCGCATTGATCGCTGCCGTTTCCGCCTCTGCCGATTGCGTCTTGTCACGCTGCGACCAGTCCTTGAAGGTGGGGAACGCCAGCGCGGCGTTGTCGCCCTGACCCGAGAAACTGAAGCCGCTGACGATGAACGAGTTGGCCACCGCCTCACGAGACATCAGGAATTTTTCCAGCGTCTCGGCGGTGTGGTCGGTGCGTACCCGGCTGGCGCCTGGCGGCAACTGTACGTCGACGACGCTGTAGCCCAGGTCTTCAGCTGGCACGAAGGCCTCCGGTAGACGCAGGTAGGAATAGCCCAGCACCACCAGGATGCCGACATACGCCAGCATCCAGCGCCCGGCACGCGCCACCAGCCCGTTATTGAGCAACGAATAGCGCTCGGTGATATGGGCGAAGCCACGGTTGAAGGCACCGAAGAAACCGCCCTTCTCATGATGGCCCTGAGGCACTGGCTTGAGCAGCGTGGCGCACAGCGCTGGGGTGAAGGTCAAGGCCAGGAAGCCGGAGAACAGGATCGAGACAGCCAGAGACACAGAGAACTGCTGGTAGATCACCCCCACCGAACCGGACATGAACGCCAAAGGCAGGAATACCGCCGCCAGTACCAGGGTGATACCAATAATGGCCCCGGAAACCTGCCCCATGGCCTTGATGGTCGCCTCCACCGGCGACAGGCCTTCCTCGGCCATCAAGCGCTCGACGTTCTCCACCACCACGATGGCGTCGTCCACCAAGATGCCGATGGCCAGCACCATGCCGAACATGGTCATCATATTCACCGAGAAGCCGAGCAGCTTCATGATCATCAGCGTCCCGAGCAGGCACACCGGTACCACGATCGAGGGCACCAGGGTGTAGCGGACGTTCTGCAGGAACAGGAACATCACCAGGAACACCAGCACCATGGCTTCGATCAAGGTGTGGATCACCTTCTCGATGGCCACGTCGACGAAGCGCGAGGTATCGTACGGCACCGAATACTCGACCCCTTCGGGGAAGAACTGCGACAGTTCGGCCAAGCGCTCCTTGACCAGCGTCGCGGTCTGAATGGCGTTGGCGCCCGGCGCCAGCTGCACCGCGCCGGCCACCGCCGGGTGGCCGTTCAGGCGTGCCGACAGGTTGTAGTTCTCGCTACCGATGGCCATGCGCGCGACATCACGCAGGCGTACGCTGGAGCCATCCGGGTTGGCGCGCAGGACGATGCCGGCGAAAGCCTCCGGCGTGTCGAGGGTGCCCTGCACCGCCAGGGTGGCGGTCAGTTCCTGCTCGCTGGCGCCCGGCGTGCTGCCGAAGCTGCCGGCCGGCACCTGGACGTTCTGGCCGCGAATCGCCGTGTTGATGTCGTCGATGGACAGGCCATAGCCCACCAGTTTCTGTGGGTCCACCCAGACCCGCATGGCCGCTTCCGAGGCGAAGAACTGCAGCTTGCCCACGCCAGGCACGCGCAGCAGTTCGTTGTTGATGTTACGCGCGGCATAGTCGGCCAAGGCCGTGGTATCGCCACGGTTGCCAGCCGTGCTGGTCAGGGCGTAGATCAGCAGGAAACCGGAACTGGCCTGCTCGACTTTCAGCCCTTGGGTCAGCACCGCCTGAGGCATGCGCGCCTCGGCCTGTTTCAAACGGTTCTGCACATCGACCTGCGCCATGTCCGGGTCGGTGCCTGGCTCGAAGGTCACCATCACTTCGGCCACGCCGTTGGAGTTGTTGGTGGACTCGTAGTACAGCAGGCCCTTGGCGCCATTGAGCGACTGTTCGATGATGCTGGTCACCGACTCCACCATGACCTTGGCCGAAGCGCCGGGGTAGGAGGCGGTGATGGAAATCTGCGGTGGCGCCACGTTGGGGTACTGGGCCACGGGCAAGGATGGAATCACCAGCAGGCCCGCCAGTGAAACGAACAACGCCACGACCCAGGCGAAGTTCGGGCGATGGATGAAGAATCTGGACATCTCACTTCCCTCGCATCACTGGGCGGCAGCCGTTTGTTTCTGGGCAGGCGCCACCGGCATACCGGGGGCCAGCCCGGCCGGGCTGCCGACGATCACCTGATCACCCGGCTCCAGCCCCTCGGTAATCTGCCAGCGCGAACCCTGCATCACGCCGGTTCGCACGACGCGTGCCTCAGCGATACCATTGGCGGCGACCAATACCCGCGCCTGGCCGTCACTGCCTCGCTGGACCGCACGCTGAGGAACCAGGATGGCGTGGTTGTCGGTGCCTTGCGGCGTGCGCACGCGCACATACATGCCCGGCAAGAGGGTGCCGTCCGCGTTGTCGAAACGCCCCCGCAGGATGACCTGGCCGGTACCGCGGTCCACACTCACATCGGTGAACATGAGCTCGCCCGAGCGCTGGAAATCGGTGCCTTCCACTTGCGCGGTCAGGCGCTGGCTGTCGGCCGAAAGTGCGCCGTCCTTCACCGCTTGTCGCAGGCGCAGCGCGTCAGCGGCAGACTGCGTGAAGTCGATGTAGATCGGGTCGAGTTGTTGGATACGCGCCATCAGCGTCGCATCCCCCTGCCCCACCAACGCGCCTTCGGTGGCCAGCGCACGGCCAATGCGTCCGGAGATCGGCGCAGTGACAGTGGCGTAGCCCAGGTTAAGGCGAGCGGCCTGCACATCGGCCTGCGCGGAACGTACCGCCGCACGGGCACTGCGCAACTCGGCAGTGGCGCTGTCGAAGTCCTGCTGGCTGACCGCCTCGATCTTGACCAGCGGCTCATAGCGCTTCACACGTGCCTGGGCTTCCTGCTGCATGGCCTGGGCACGGGCGAGGTCCGCCTCGGCGCGGGCCAGGGCGGCCTTGAACGGCGCCGGGTCGATCTGGAACAGCACATCCCCCGCCTTGACGTCAGCCCCTTCCTCGAAGCGCTTGTGCAACACGATACCCGGCACCCGCGCCCGCACCTCTGCGACGCGCATCGGCTCGACCCGGCCCGGCAACTCAGCGGCCAAGGTCACCTGCTCGGAGGCCAACGTCACGATTTCCACCGGGTAGCTCGCATTGGCTGCACCGTACTGCTCTGCTGCGGGCTCGCACCCGGCCAAGGCAATCGCCACAGCGAGTACGCCCACTCTTATCGAACCTGTCTTGCCCATCACTCACCCGAGCCTTGATTGAAAACGGGGCGAATGCTACTTTTCAAACCCAGATGAGTCAATGATGTCTCATATAAATCAAACAAGGCTCCTCATGATCACTTCAGGCTTCCCACCTTCATCGCTTCCCGCCAAGCTGGTGAATGCCCTCTATGCCGCTGCCGCCTTGCGGCCCAGAGCGTCCATGGGTGAACTGGCGGCGTTGGCGGGCATCAGCCGGGCCACCTTGCACCGTTACTGCGGGACGAGAGACAACCTCGATAGCCAGCTCGAACAGCACGCCAAAGACACGCTGATGCAGATCCTCGACAACAGCGATACGTTGGCCTCCACAGAGCCCCTGGCCGCGTTGCGTCAGCTGATCCGCGCGCACCTGGCCCAAAGTGAACTGATCGCATTCCTCGCCTCCCGTTACCCTGTGCACATGAGCGTGCAGCACGACCTCCGGTTCTATCTGGAACGGCTCGATGCATTGTTCTTCAGCGGCCAGCGACAGGGTGTATTTCGCGCGGATGTCACCGCGGCATTGCTGACCGAGATGTTCGTATCGCTGTTGCATGGCATGGTCGATGCCCGCCAACGAGGGCGCGCGCCGAGGGAGAGTGCAACGGTGCTGGAGAACGCGTTCCTGCAGGGCATTGCAGCGCGGGCGCCCTGTTGAGCGCCCGCATGGAGGCAACAGCCGTGAGGCCGCTATTGCGTCAAAGGTAGGGAATGAACGCTATTGCTCGTCGCCATCGAGCGGCGTACTCCAGATCACCAGCTCAAGGGCAGCGGCGATCTGGATGCGATGGTCGGCAAGCGGGACAGGCAGCAGGTCCTGGGCGCGCTCCAGTCGGCGCAGCAAGGTGTTGCGATGCGTACGCAGTACCTCGGCGGTCTGGGTGATGTTGCAGCCATTGGCCAGGAAGGCGTGCAACGAATGCTGAAGTACCGTGGGCTCGGTCGCCAAGCGCCCCAGGGTGCTCAAGACGAACTGCCTGGCCGCGCGGGCATCTTGGGTCATCAGCGACACCATCCTCACCTGATCGATCGTGGCAACGGCAGGTGAACCCGCCAACCGGCCCATCAACCGCTGGGTGGTCAAGGCTTCCAGGTGCGAGCGCCGGAAGCCATTCATCCCCGCGCCCGCCGAACCGATTGCCGCGCGTATCTTGGGAAATTGTCGAGCGACACCTTGCAAAAGGTTCAGGTCCAGCGGCTTTGCCGCATTGCACCAGGCCCACAGGGTCGCAGGGCCCGCGAATACGATCAGAGGCGCTACCGTACCCGTGAGCTGCGCCAGGGCTCGCGCCATATCTTCCAGCGGGCGAATCTCGGCGTCCGGGGTTTCGCTCCAGACGAGGCAGGCGTGATGCCTCTGAGCCAGGCTGTAGCCCAGTCGCCTGCCAAATTGCTCGGCGTCCACATCCCTGCCGTCGAGCAGCCGGCTTACGAGGCTGCGTTTATCGATAGGGTCGTCATGGGCCTGGGCGCTCTTTTCTTCGAGGATGATCTGGGTCACCACACGCATGTTGCTGTCGATGAACGTCGAGATCGACCGCGACGAGACCTCCAGGAACTCCGCGAGCAGCGCGGGATCCTGCGTCAGGCTGAAGGCCATCTTCATCCACAGGTCCCAGGCTGCGTTCTGTGTCGACCTTGCGACATTCATCAGCAGCTCGGAGAGCCCCCTGCGGGCGAGCTCCCTGGCCGTGTCCACCATGTCAGCAGACACGTAGGGCTCCACCGGCTCCCCAGGGCGCTGCAGATTGGCATTGGCCCAGTGCAGCAACTCTGCCCGATTGGCGCGCCGGCACGCGGCGAGGATGACCGGATCCTCCAGCAACTTGGCATCTTCCGGTGTAGAAAACAGTGCCTGGTTCAGGCGCTCGATCCACTCGGGCGGCAGCGCCTGAGCGAGTTCGGCACCTTTGCGCATGAGCTCGCGAACGGCTTCCGAGGGGCGTGGCCAGGGGAATGGCGTGCTGGTCATGATCAGTGCAAATCGCTCAAAAATCGTCTGGTAAATGGTGCAGTTCGTACCTTGGCTCAAGGCCAGGGGAAACCTAGCATGAACTCACTGCCTGAACAAAAAATACAAGGAGGCACCGTGACGCTTCATGTCCCTTTTTTGGGTTTAGCGCAGTGGCAAGCGGGTTTGTTTCCTGATGCCAGCAGTTGGGGGGATCAACCCGCCTGCGCCAACCGTTCTTTCAATCTGGAGTGTTCTCAATGTCAGCCTCTCGCGACTCCATGCCAAGCCTGCCCGTGGTAACCCGCTCGACTTCAGCGCAAGAGATTGCGCTGCTGAGCGACCAAGCAGGAGCGGTCATCATTCGCAACTTCATGCCCCCCGAACAAGTCGTGCGGATCAACAACGAACTCGACGCTCCCTTGGCCGCGCTCGATGCCGGCTCCAAGCATGAGCACGCGCTGATCGCCGAGTTCCACGGCCATCAGACCAAACGGCTCACCAACCTCGTCACCCACAGCAAGACCTTTCGTGAGGAAATCCTCGATGACGACCTCTTCCACGAACTGGGAAACGTGCTTTTCGCCCCGGAGTGCGGAGACTGGTGGCTGACCACGGCCCAGTTGATCGAGATCGGCCCGGGCAACAAAGCGCAAATGCTGCACCGCGACATGGCGCAGTACCAACCGTTCGTGGCCATGAACAAACATGCGCCACGCGCCATCACCAACCTGATGCTGGCGCTGACCGATTTCACCGAGGAAAACGGCGCCACGCGCTTGATTCCGGGAAGCCAGGACTGGGATGACTTCAACGACGTCGGAACCCCAGAGATGACGATCCCCGCCCTGCTGAAAGCCGGGGATGCCGTGCTGTTCGGCGGCAAGGTCGTTCACGGTGGCGGGGCCAACGTGACCGCCGACTATTACCGTCGCGGGCTGACGATCCCGATGCAGGCTTCGATCATCACGCCTGAAGAAGCCTACCCGTTGATCGTGCCGCTCGAGCTGGTGCGCACGCTTTCTCCACGCGTTCAGAAGATCCTCGGTTTCCGCTCCCAATACCCCAATGGCAGCCCTGGCCTTTGGCAGCATAACTACGCAGACCTGGCGGATTACCTTCAGCTCTAGCATCCAGCGTTGACTTGCCTGGCCCTGAAGGTGCCACGACCATCCAAACGCCCAGGCAAGGAAACAGGCCAGGCATCGGTTTGCGATGCCTGGCCTTTGAGCGCCAGCCCTTCACTCCCGATAAGGCATTACCCCACGACGTGAAAACAGAACCGGTGTGCCATCGGCATTGAACAGCGCCGCCGTCAGCGATAGGCCATCAGCCGACTGGGTTTCCTCGAAACTGTGTCCACCATCGCTGCTCTGCACCATCAGCCCGTCCAACCCGACCGCCAGCACACGAGAGCCCGCTACCGCGACGCAAGTGACAGAGCCCTTGCTTTGCGTGGGCACTCGGCGAAAGCCCTTGCCGTCCGCTGAACCCTGCAACAAGGTACCGCGCTGGCCACCCAGTAGCAGACGCCCATCGGCCAGTACCGCGCCTGACCACAGGGTGCCTTCGTAGCCGGTATCCAGGTAACGCCAATTCTTCCCGTGGTCTTCGGAATGCAGCACCTGCCCATGCTCGGCCGTGGCGTAAAGCGTGCCGCGGCTGTCGGCAAACAGCCCCATCAGGTTGAGGTCGGCCCGCTTGGCCCCGGGCGGCGCTTGCACCGCCTGCTCAGCCCACGTCAGCCCCCCATCCTCGGTCGTCAGCACCAACGACCAGAGCCCTACCGCCACGCCCTGCCGGGCATTGAAGAAGTGCACGGCGAACAGCGGTCGGTCTTCTTCGGTGGCCAGGCGCTGGACCTGCCAGGACTCCCCACCATCGGTGGTGGCCAGGATCGCGCCCCAGTGGCCCACCGCCCACCCGCGCTTGGCATCCACGAACGACACCCCCGTCAATGGCGTGGACAGCGGTACCGACCTCGCCTGGCGCCACTGCTTGCCCTGGTCGTCGGACAACAACACGACACCGTGGTCGCCCACGGCAACCACGCGCTCCCCGGCCCAGCTGGCGGCCAGCATGGTGGCCTGCGTGGCATTGCTCGCCTGTACGGCCGGCACGGCCTGCAACGGCGCGGCCTGAAGAGACATCAGCGGCAATGCTGCTGCGAGCAAGGCCGCGGTGAATGAAACCCTGAATTTCATGCTTCTCTCCTCAGTGCACCAGCGCACCGATCATGCGCACGGGACGCTTACGCGGGAACACCCGCTCCAGCCAGACGGCAAAGGCCGGCAGCACGGTCATGGCCATGACCATGTTGACGATGAACATGAAGGCCAGCAGCTTGCCCATGTCAGCCTGGAACTTGAGCTCCGAGAACGCCCAGGTGGCCACGCCCACGGCCAGGGTGATGGCGGTGAAAATAGTGGCGACACCCACCTCGAGTAGCGCGCACTCGACCGCCTTGGTAATCGACTGGCCATGGGCCAGGTGCAGTTGCAGGCGATTGTAGATATAGAAGGCATAATCAACGCCAATGCCCACCGCCAGCACCATCACCGGCAAGGTGGCGATGGTCAGGCCGATCTGCAGTTCCTTCATGAACCAGTAGCCAATGAAAGTGCCGATAGTCAGCGGCAGGCAACACACCAGGACCGCTCGCAGGTCCCGGTACACCACGAACACCAGCAATGCGATGGCGGCATAGACATACAGCAGCATGGGGGTTTCGCTTTTTTCCACCTCTTCGTTGATGGCGGCCAGGACGCCGGCGTTACCGGACGCGAGGCGAACCGAAATGCCTGGCATCGGGTACTCGCTGCGAAACGCCTTGGCGGCGTCCACCACTCGGTTGATGGTGGTGGCCTTGTGGTCTGCCAGGTACAGGTGCACCGCCGACATGTTGCAGTCGGTGCGCATCAGCCCGGGCGTACGCGCCACCTCGGTGGCCAGCGCGGCGTAGTTCATCGGGTCGATGGGCACCGCCGCCATCTTCGGGTTGCCTTCGTTGTAGCCCTCGTTGAACTGGCGCATGTTGGTGGAGAAAGACGCGACCGACAGGACACCGGGCACCCCCTGCATGGCCCACACGAAGCGATCCTGGTACTGGCCCAGGGCGACATCCTCGCAGGCCACCTGGCTGCCTTCGCTGGAAGCGGCCTTGTTGACTTCGAACACCACGCTGAGCCAGTCCAGACCTATGTCGTAGTTGCTGGCGATGGAGACCGCATCGCGATTGAAGCGCGAATTCTCGCGCAATTCCGGCGCGCCCGCCTGCAGCGTGCCAACGACACGGTCATGGCTTTGCCAGATCGCCACCAGGAACACCACCAAGGCCGCGCCAAGCACCCACTGCGCCTTGCGCGGTTCGGCGAGCCGGGCCAGGCCACGCAGCCAGCGGGTGCGCCGCTGCCGGGAAATTTCCTGGGCGGCCGCATACTTGTCATCGACACGTAGCAAGGACGCCATCAACGGCAACATCACCAGGTTGGTGATGATCTTGTAGGCCACGCCAAGCGAGGCCGTGATCGCCAGCTCTCGAACCATCGGGATCGGGATCAACAGCAGCGTCACGAAGGAAACCAGCGCGGTCACCAGCGCCAGCGTCCCGGGGATCAGCAACCCCGTGAAGCTCGAACGCGCCGCCGCTTCGGCGCTCTTGCCGATGGCGATCTCGCGGACGATGAAGTTGATTTGTTGCACGCCATGGGACACCCCGATGGCGAATACCAGGAAGGGCACCAGCACCGCCAACGGGTCGAGCCCGTACCCCAACAGGCGCAGGCTACCGAACTGCCACACCAGAGAGGCCAATGAACAGACCAGCGCCAGCAGCGTGAAGCGCAGCGAGTGGCAATACCAGTACACCGCCCCCGCCGTCAGCAGCAACGCCAGCAGACAGAACTCCAGCACGGCTGAAGCCCCGTCAGCAATATCACCGATCTGCTTGGCGAAACCGATGATCTGGATTTCGAAATCGCCATCCTCGAATTGCTGGCGGATCTCTTTCTCCAGCCTGTGGTTGAACGCCACATAGTCAAGGTGCGCGCCATTGGTGTCGTATTCGTTGAGTTCCACCGTGATCATCGCACTGCTCTGATCCCGGGAAACCAGCGTGCCGATGAAACCACCCTGGGCGGTGGAGCTGGCGATCGTCGCGATGACCTGGTCATCCAGGTGCTCGGGCGAAACCGTTCCTGGTACCAGTGGGTCAGCGCGAAAACCTTCTTCGGTGATTTCGTTGACGAAGGCATTGGGCGTCCACAACGAACGCACGCTGCTGCGGGAAACCCCCGGGAGGAAGGTCACCGCCTGGGTGACGTCATACAGCCGTTTCAGGCCCGGGGCGCTCCAGATATCGCCCTGTCGGGCCTTGACCACGATGGTCAGCCGGTTCGCTCCCAGCAGGTCGTTGCGGTAGGCCTCGAATGTCTTGATGTATTCGTGGCCTACCGGCAATTGCTTTTCGAAGCCTGCATCCATACGCAGTTGCACGGCGAACCAGCCCATGATCAGCGTGAACACCGCCAGGGTCGCCAGCACCAGACGACGATGCCCGAACAACACACCCTCGACACGTGACAGCAGGCCAGGTGCCGGAGCTTCGGATAACTTTACAGAACCGTTCACGGCGGGCCTCACAAGGTGCGGGAAATCGCAACGCCGACATAGTCGCGGTCACGATAAAGCTGGTCGTAGGGCGTGTCGCCGCCCATGAACTTTGCGTAGTTGAGGGAGATCTGCCAACTGGCCGGGTTTCGCACGAAGTTCAGATACAGGTTCATGCTGCTCGCGTCCTCGGTGAAGGTCGCACTCAGGTTCGGCGTCCTGCCCCCTAGCGAGCGCGAATAGAATACACCTGGCGTGACCTGCCAGCCCGGCAGCAAGGTGCCGTCATAGGTCAGGCTGAAGTCCAGGTTGATGCCAGAGGACGTCTTGTCGCCACGGGGCTTGGGCGCTGTCGCAGGGTCCAACTGCCAGGTATTGAGCCCCGCAGCGAGTGGCTCGCCATTGACCTCGTCATGCAGCCCTGGGTATTTGATGACCACAAGCTCGGACAACAAGGTGCCCGTGCTGGCTCCGGTGAAGTCGAGCAGCGTCGGGGAGTTGGAAGGCGTGAAGCTGTACAGGCCGGTGAGGTGCCACTGGAACTTCTTTTCGTCCTTCCAGCATTTGCCGCCATTGCTGGAGCACAGGTCGATGACCGGGTTGAGCATGACCGAGTCCTTCGGCCGGTACGAAAGCTCCGTACCGACGGCCCAGTCACCGATCGGCATGTTGGCACTGATGCCATACATCATTCGGTCTTCCTGGTATTCCCAGGTGGGGGCAGCGGCGAAGGTGTCCGGGTCAAGAATGGCGACGCGCAATGACGGCAACTTGTCGTGATAACGCATCACGTAGAAGCCGTAGTTTATGTCGCTGTCCTCCGGTTGCCAGCGCAGCGAAAGGCCCCACTGGCCGCTGTCGCGGGCGTCCTTCTCGGAGAACCCGTAGTCCCCCCTGCCCTCGCCCAGCGCGTTGTTGGTGGACCAGTAGCTGCCCACCGGCGGCAACTCGCTCTTGTTCCAGCGGAACTGATAGTAGGCCTCGACGTTAACACCCGAGCCAAGGCCCGAAGCGACACTGAGCATCGGCGCGGGCAGCACGGCCTCCTTGAGCTGCACGCCGGGGCGCGCCAAGGCCTGGTAGTCGTAGGCGTTGGTGTTGTTGATGCCACCGGCCACGAACAGGCTTTCGCCCCAGTTGATCACCTGGTTGCCCAGGCGCGCACGGACCCGCTGCCCGCCCATGTCGAAGCCTTTGCTCACCCACAGGTCCAGCAGGCGAGCCTTGAAGGCGAGGTCGTCGCGGGCGTCGTCACTCAGCCCGTTGCTGCCGACGCTCTCTGGGGTGTTGAACGACAGCGTGCCGGTGGTATCGGTGGCAGCGAAGTCGCGGATCCAGGTCCCGCGCGCCATGAAGGTGAAGTCCTCGGGCATCTTCAGCAACAGCTCATGGGTACCCTTGAGGTAGTTGGTGAACATGTCGCCGCGGTCGTAGTTCAGGTCGCCCTGGTCCGCCACGCCGGAACTCTGCGCCAGGCAGCCGGAGGGCACGTTGTGCCCGGTCGGCCCCTGGTTGATCAGGTTGCAGGCCCGTGACTCGGTACGCAGGCCCATGCCTGCGGTGATCGTGGAGTCGAAGGAGCCATTGAGGGTTTCGGTTTCAAATGTGAACCCCATTGCCAGTGGGGTTGCGCACACGATGACAAGGCCTGATGCTTTCGTAATTATTTTTTTCATGTGGGCTCTCGATCTGGCGTCGGTTTAGCGCTCGCTGATGGCTCGCAGGTTGTCGGAGGTGAAGAAGTCGCGTTTCAGGCGAGGGTTGCCACTGTCTTCGGTGAGCCAGCGAATATCGTTCTTGCCCGCGCCGATCGAGGTCATGTCGAACAGGTAACGATGATCGGCGAGGTTGTACTGGACCTGGGCCTGCACGTCGCACGCGCCGATCTCGTAGACGGGGATCGAGAACCCTTCACGCACCTTCCAGATCTGCCCTTGCTTGTCATAGTCAACGGCCAGCAACGGGTTCCAGCTGTCCTCGTCGATGTAGAACAGGCGCTTGGGTGCCTGGTGGCGCATGCCCTGGCGAACATTGGCCTCGACGACCCAGACACGATGCAGTTCGTAGCGGCGCGACTGTGGCGCGATGGAATCGTCGCCAGCGAAGCTTTCCACCTTGGCTGCGGTGTCATAGGCGCCAAAGGCGTTGTACGGCACCAGCAGCTCCTGCTTGCCGATCAGTTTCCAATCGAAGCGGTCCATGGCTCCGAAGAACACGTTCGCCTCATCGACGGTGTACTGGTTGTCCAGCCCGATCTGCGGAGCGTCGTAGGAATACGATGGCATGCGCCTCACCCGACGCTGGCCGGGGAAATAGTAGAAGGTGCTGGCCTGCTCGCCTGCTACAGTCGTCTGCACACCAGCCTGGCCGGCCAGCGCCGCTGGCTCCCGGTAACTGGAGAACGTGGCGTTTTCCAAGCGGCCAATGGACGAAAAAAGTGCACTGCCTTTCTTTCCCCAGGGCGTAAAGAAAAAGGTGTCTGACGACTGGCGTAACCACTCCCCGCCCTTGCGCGGTGAAATGCCTGAAATGCTTTTGGGAATTTCGACACCAAGGCCGCGATAGCGCATCTTCATGTTCCACATCACCTCTGCGCCGGTACTGGGCAGAGGGAACGGGATGCCTGGCACATGGGCGTCCTCTAGGGCAACCCCTGTGGAGTCGAGCTTGGCGAAGCCAATGTTCTGCCGCGTGTTATCCGCCACGAAGTCCGGTACGCCACAGGTGCGGCGGGTCGGGTAGACGTCCATGCGATAGCCCGGAATCTTCTTGAACAGTTCGAGCTGGCCGGGGGACAGCTTGCTCGTATACTGCGTCACGCTGTTCGAGTCGATGCTGTAGAGGGGTTTGTCATCCTTGAACTTCCAGTGGTCCCCCCGCACCTGGCCATAGCTCCAGCCCCCCCCTTGCGGCCCCGGAGCAGTCCAGGCCGGAATATCCCCGCTTGAACTAGCGGCCACCTCACCGCCCAGTGGCGTCAGCTTCGAACCCAGCTCCCCCGCCCCCTGGGGTGCGGCCTGTACCGAGCACATCGCGGTCGATACCGCGAGGGTAACCAGCAGATGCCTGAAAATACAGCGGGCGGACATGTCGTCTTTCTGCCCTGTAGATACTTCTTTCATTGGAGGCTCCTCGAACAAAGGGCCTGGACCGGCTACCCGACCATCCACACGGAAATGGGCACCTATCGCAAGCTGATCATTTGACATGATCAATTGACCATGTCAAATGATCAGAAAGCAATCCATATGCCAGAAGTCTCGTGGAATGATTAAGTTAGATAAATCAGGTGTTTAGTCGACAGTGGCGATCTATGTTCATCAGATGCCTGCACCTTAATGGGAAGTAAAGAAACATGTGTTACCAGCGCATGCCCAACCATGATGCATTGCTAGTTATACTTACCCATCGCAAGCTGCCGTTTACATTGAGCAAGCCTTAAATATTTCCATTGAAAACCCAATCATGGAAATGAATCAATTACCCATAAAAAAACCGCCCCTGGAGGCGGTAAAGAAGCGGGCCTATGGCCCGACATGGAGTTACTTCGAATCAAGAAATTGGCGGCATAACGGCGCACCTGCGCCGCTCAATTCAACGAGCATTGAGTAACGCCTCAACTGGGGCACTTCTAGAACGCTGAAGTGCACCATAGGCATAGAACGATTGCACAATCGAGTACGACCAAGTCAAGAAAGCAAAGGTCATGAATACCATCTTTGAGTCGTCACCCGGAATCGGAAAGAAGTCATACCGGAATGCTATCGTTAGCCCCGCCACACCGCCCAAGGTGGTAGCCAGCGCATGCAGAAGCTCTCTGGCACAAACCAGTCGCCAAATGAAATAGGCCAGGTACGCTGTGTACGCCAGCCACATCACCATATAAAAATAAGGCAGGAACTGCTTGAATGAACTCGACATGAAGTAAATGGCTGCAACCGTAAAGCCAGCCAGGAACAACACAATGTCATTCACCGGGGACGGTTTGTAATCGTGCGTTACCGCCATCAAGCCAAGCGTTGCAATAACAGGAATTCCAACGCCCCGGGAAAAAGCATCGAGGAATATGGCAACGTTATAATTTTCCAGCCAGCCCGTAACGAGGAAGATCGCGAAATTCGTCGCGGATATCCCGACAATCAAAAACTCTCCGCCAAGCAGATAATTTCTTCGCCCGAGGAATGCCGCCCCATAATACAGACCACAGATGATTAGCAATATACATGAGCCCAGGATACTCACTTCTATCAGTTCCACGAGAACAGCCTCTCTCAATCTGAGGATCGACATCACACTGCACGTCGAAATCGGCAGCCAATCGGACGACTATTGCAAACCCGATCAGCGGGGAAATACGGGCTGAATTATTTGACCTGCACCGGTAACTAAAGTTATACGAGCAGGTCAGCATGGCCGTGATTAGTCGACCAGAGACCTCAGGTCGCTGTCGATTTTATTCAGCGTTTCCTGAGAAATAAACCCGCCAGAATATTTCGCCGCCGTCACTAAGGCAAAGCCACGGGCCATGCCAATTTGTGGGTGTTTACCGATACCGGGCAGGTGCTTTTCAAGGATCTGGCTCGTAGTGCTGTTATCCAGCAGCTCGCCAACTTTCGAGTCGATTGAGAACGCCATGGTGTCATCTCCTTGGTTGCGCCCAAAAGGGCAGAAATTCAATACGCAGCAGGCTGTGCAAACTCAGGGGCTCAGAAGCCTTTTCCCGCCTCGGAAAACGCAGGCATGCCCAAGAGCTCTTGTGGGTCTCGCATCTGGCCATCAATTTCCACCCAGCCCAGCAGCGTGGAGCTCACACTCCAGCCCAGCAGGCGTTGCATTTCTGCGGGGAGCTGGCGAACCCGTTCAATGGGAATGGAAAGGAAGTGATTTTCTTCGAGGCGCAGGATGGCCAAGTCGTAGGCCATGGTCAGACCAGTACGAGGAGACGCTGTGGTATTGGCGCCACCGCCGTGATAGACCGACCCCAGCCACAACAGCGCAGAGCCTGCTTTCATCTCGGCGGCGATGGTTTCTTCCTGGGTCGGCCCGCGCTCGTCATCCCATTGATGACTGCCTGGAATAACGCGCGTGGCACCGTTCTCTTCGGTGAAGTCCGAGATGGCCAGCATGATCTGCAGGCGGGCCTCGCGCCCGAACTGGGGATGTCGCCACAGCGAGGTGGCATCGTCGCGGTGCAGGGGCTGAAGGCCTTGGCCCGGGCCGATCTGAATGGCCTGGGTAATGCTGAGTTGAATGTCAGGTGCCATCTCGATGCGGTCGCTGCCCACCCAGACATGGGTCGGTGTCTGCAGGATCTGCCTGGCCGCGCCGATGAACAACGGGTTAAGTGCCACCTCCACCGCCGTGTCGCTTCGCCCGATGATGCGACCGATACGACGGGTCTGCATGCCTGCGAAATAGGGGTCTTCTCCGCAGGGCGTGACATTCAAGTAGGTGTCCAGCTCTTCGGTGAGGCACTTGAGCGTCTCTGGCGAGACGAAATTAGCAATGATGACCCCGCCGTCACGCCGAATGATTTCCACCACTTGTTCCACCGACGCATCACTGCTGACCGTCGAGAGTTTTTGTGTATCCATCTGCCTTCTACCTGTCCGGTTTTTCATTGTTCTATCCAGCGAGCCCAGGCAACCGCCTCGTCCCACCGGCGCAACCACCACAGCAACCTTTTATGCCGCTGCCGAAGCCCGTAATGATCTGCTCGGCATTGCCATGATTATTGAATATAGTCATTTGATCAAGTCATTTGATCTGGTTTTTTTACAACCTCGCCACTGCCCCGGCCTCGGTGAGGTACGGCAGTCAGCATCTGCCTCTGGGCAATGGCCACATACCGACGGCAAGACAGCAGACGGAAAGGGTTGCATCGACTCATCTCATGGATTGGGCCATGACTTTGCGATAGCATTCGTCACCGCCGACGCCGGACCCGGCGGTTGGCGCAAGGCCAAAAGGGGAGAACGCTGAATGGCTCGGATAGGCGCGGAAGAACGCAGACAGGATTTCATTGAAGCGACCATCAAGGTGATCGCAGAACACGGCATAGCCAACGCCACGACGCGGCGCATTGCTGCAGCGGCAGATTCGCCGCTGGCCTCGCTGCATTACGTTTTTCACACCAAGGAAGACTTGTTCTATGCGGTCTACGAGTCCTTGATCAACATGCCGCAGCAATCGCTGCAGGCTCCGGCAAACGCTCTCCCCGCCGAATCGGTAGGGGAAATGCTGCGCCAGTTGGTCAAGTGGTTCATCGCACACCCCGAGCGGGCCATAACCCAGTTCGAGCTGTTCTTCTGGAACCTGCGCAATGACCCGGAAATGGCAGCGAAGATCTATACCGTTTCCATCGAAGCCACCCAACAGGCCATCCAGAAGGCGACCGGCGATGCGCTGGATCAGGCCGCACTCACCACAGTCAGTCGGCTGCTCATCAACCTTTTCGATGGTTTGCTTCTCTCCTGGACCGCCCACGGCAACCTCGAACGCCTGGAGGCTGAGACAGAAACGGCTTGCCAGGCGGTTAAGCTGCTGGTGGCCAGCTACTGAGACGTCATTCAGATTGCCGTGGTCCGGTGTGACACGGCAATCCGGTATCCATAGGGTCTGACAGACAAACGGACTGTCGCCTCTTCCCACACAAACCCACATACGCCCTGTCATAACGACGCCAAAACCTGGAGTCGTCCGACGCGCAATACCCCCTACCCCAATCCCACCAGGTTCAAATCGTCCCAAAAAAATTGCTTCTCGGTGCATTTTGCACCTTGCCCCGGGTAATCTGTCGTCTCATCATGGTCAAATGATCAAGTCAAAAGATCAGCCCTATAACACAATAATGGGAAGCCCTATGTCCTCGCACACTGCTCTTCCGGTTGAGCCACTCGATATATTGATCATGGGAGCCGGTGTGTCTGGCATCGGCGCGGCCGCCTATCTGCGACGCCATCAGCCTCACAAGACCTTCACGATTCTCGAGTCCCGTGAGCGAATGGGCGGCACCTGGGACCTGTTCCGCTATCCCGGCATCCGCTCGGACTCCGACCTGTACACCTTCGGCTTCGACTTCAAGCCCTGGACCAAGGCGAAATCCCTGGCGGACGCCGCAGACATTCTCGAGTACCTGCGTGAAGCGATCGACGAGCATGAGCTGGAATCCTTGATCCAGTACAAGCAGAAAGTCATCTCGGCGAACTGGCAAACGGATAAGGGCTTGTGGGCGGTGCGGGTGGAGGACGGTCACCTGGGGCAGGCCCGCACAATCGAATGTCGCTGGCTGTTCAGCGCGGGCGGCTACTACAGGTACGACCAAGGATTCAGCCCCCGCTTCGAGGGAGCCGAACAGTTCAAGGGGCAGATCGTTCATCCGCAACACTGGCCAGAGAACCTGGATTACACGGGCAAACGTGTCGTAGTGATCGGCAGCGGCGCGACGGCAGTGACCCTGATTCCGGCGATGGCGGACAAAGTCGCCAGCATCACCATGCTGCAGCGTACGCCCTCCTACATCATCAACCAACCAGCCAATGATGCGATTGCGGCGTTTCTGCGCAAGGTCCTGCCCGAGCAAACCGCTTACTCTCTGACACGCTACAAGAACGCCAGGATCACCCTGGCCTTCTGGGCCTTCTGCCAGCGCTTCCCCAAGCTTTCCCGCAAATTGCTGCTGTGGCTGACGCGCAAGGAGCTGCCGAAAGGCTACCCGGTCGACGTCCATTTCAATCCGCCCTACAACCCTTGGGACCAGCGTTTGTGCACGGTACCTGAAGGCGATCTGTTCAAGGCGATCAGCGCGGGTAAGGCCGACATCGTCACCGACCATATCGAGCGGTTCACCGAATCCGGCCTGTTGCTGAAATCCGGCAAGGCGTTGGAAGCTGACATCGTAATTACCGCCACGGGGCTGAATGTGCAGATGTTCGGGGGGATCAGTCTGTACAAGGACGATAAGCCAGTGGTGCTGAGCGACACTCTCGCCTACAAAGGAACCATGCTATCCGGTGTACCCAACTTCGCGTTCGCGGTGGGCTACACCAACTCCTCCTGGACCCTGAAAGTGTGCCTGCTGTGCGATCACTTCTGTCGCTTGCTGGGTTTCATGGACAACCACGGCTACAACGTTTGCGAACCCCGGGCGCCAGACGGTATCCAGACCCGTCCTCTGCTGGATTTCGGTGCCGGTTATGTGCAACGCGCCTTGGACAGCATTCCGCGCCAAGGGCCAAGCGAGCCCTGGGTGATGTCGATGGACTACTTCCGCGATACCAAACTCCTGCGCCGCGGCGCTGTGGCTGACAAGTGCCTGGCGTTCTCCTCCGTACCCAGCACGCCCCTGCGCGCGAACGTCGAGCTGCAACAACAGGGTAGCCGCGGATGAGCCCCGATCGCTTCTGCGAACTGCCTGGCGAGCGCCCCCTTTGCTATCGCAGCCACGGGTCCGAATCAGCGCCAGCGGTGATGCTCATCGTCGGCCTGGGGCTGCAATTGACCTACTGGCCGCAACCGATCATCGCCGGCCTCGTCGAGAGGGGGTTTCGCGTCATCACGCTGGACAACCGCGACTCGGGCCGGTCGTTCTTCACCGACGTGGTGCCTCCCACGGCCATGCAGCAGTTCTTGCGCAAGCGCACCCCCGGCTATGACCTGGGTGACATGGCCAACGACGTGATCGGGCTCATGAACGGCCTGAACCTGGCAACGGCGCACGTGGTGGGTATGTCGATGGGCGGCATGATCGCCCAGACCCTCGCTGCCCGTTACCCCGAGCGTATCAGGACGCTCACCTCGATCTTCTCGACCACCGGATCGCTGCGCGTCGGCCAGCCAGCGTTGAAATCCATTCGGCAGCTGCTGCGCCGCCCGCCGCGCAGCGAGCAGGAAAGCGTTCGCGACTACCTGGACATCATGCGCCTGATCGGCTCGCCCCTGGAGTGGAATGAGCCCGCCTTCCGTGACTATGCCCTGTTGGCCTGGGAGCGAGGCGGTGGCGAGGCCAGCAACATCGGCACGGCCAGGCAGATCGGCGCGATCATCAATTCCGGCGACCGCACCCAGGAACTGCAACGGATTCGTTGCCGGACCCTGGTCATCCATGGCGATGAAGATCTCATGGTCGCGACCAGCGGCGGGTACGCCACGGCTGCAGCTATCCGTGGTTCCAGCCTGGTGCTGCTGCCCGGGATGGGGCACGACTTCCCGCCTTGCCTGTCCGGCACGCTGCTGTCCCTGCTGGCAGGACACATGCTGTAGCGCGATCACCCTTTCAGGGGCGTGCAGCTTGGCCGCCCCTCTTTTTCCCCCCGAAGGAGGCCTTTGACCACAGCTTCAAGCAAAACCCACAACAACAAAATGCTGGCTTGCGCGAAATGCCAGGCCACACATCACCCGCTCGAGCTGTTATCCACGGCCTGGCGCAAGTGCTCCTCTACTGCCCTTTCAACAATGACAACAATTGAGCAAGAGGTACGTATGGACTTCAAGTTTTTACTCCCCAGCAAAGTTGTGATGGAACCTGGTCTGCGCGAGCGCACCGGTGAACACCTGCACTCACTTGGCCTGGCCCGCGTGCTCATCGTGACCGATCCTGGGGTCAAGGCGGCGGGCCTGCTGGACAGCGTCTACGCCAGCCTGAAGAAGGCAGGCATCGCCTTCGAGGAAGTGTCGGATATCAAGGCCAATCCGCGCAGCGAGGACGTCAATCAGATCGCGCAGCGATACCGCGGCAAAGGTATCGATGGCTTGCTAGCCATAGGCGGTGGCAGTGCCATGGATGCGGCCAAGGCCATCAGCGTACTGCTCAGCCATGAGGGTCGGATCGAGGACTACGAAGGGTCGTTCACGCTCACCCATGCCATCCCGCCTATCGTTGCCATTCCGACCACGGCTGGCACCGGCAGCGAAGTAACCTGCTTCTCGGTAATCACCGACACCGCCCGTCATTACAAGATGAGCGTGCATGATTACCGACTCGGGCCAATTCTGGCCTTGCTTGACTCTCATATCCTCGACACGCTGCCCGCGTCGATTGCCGCCGCAACCGGCATGGATGCCCTGACCCACGCCATCGAAGCCTACACCTGCCGCGTGTCGAACCCCATCAGCGACGGCCTGGCGCTGCATGCCATTCGCCTGATCAGCCAACACCTGAGGCCCGCCGTGCTGGAACCCGGCAACCTGCACGCCCGCGAGCAGATGCTGGCGGCCAGCCTGATCGCCGGCATGGCCTTCGGTAATGCGGACGTAGGTAGCGTGCACTGCATTTCCGAAGCCATAGGTGGCATGTACGACACGCCACACGGCGTGGGCAACGCGATCTTCCTGCCCTTCGTGTTCGGCCATAACCGCGATGCCGACATCATTCGCCACGCGCAGGTCGCCTACGCACTGGGCATCGACCCCAACCTCTCGCCGGCCGAGGCCTCCGAGGCCGCCGTCGGCTACCTGTTCCAGATGAGCAAGGACCTGGGCATCCCCCGCTTCGCCGAGGTGAAAGGCGTGCGCGAGGAAGACTTCCTGGCCATCGCTGAAAAGTCGAAGAAGAACTTCTCCGATGGCAGCAATGCGAAGGAGATGACCGTGGAAACCTACCGTGAAATCGTCGCCACTGCTTACCACTTCGTAGCGTGAGGGCTGCCAGTCATGAGCGAATCAACCCCCAGCGCTTCGCTGAAGCGCACCCTGGGCCCGTTTTCGGTCCTGCTGTTCGGCCTGGCCTTCCTCGCCCCGTTGATCGTCTTCGGCACCTATGGCGTGATCTCGCAGGCCAGTGGCAACACCACGGCGATGGCCTACCTGATCGCAGCGACCGGCGTGGTGTTCACGGCGTTGAGCTATGGCCGGCTGGTCAGGGTGTTCCCGGTGGCCGGGTCGGCCTACACCTATACCCGCAAGATGCTCAGCGCCAACCTCGGCTTCATGGTGGGCTGGGCCGCCCTGCTCGATTACTTCTTCATCCCGATGCTGATCTGGCTGCTCGGCGCGAGCTACCTCAACATGGCGTTTCCAGAAGTGCCGCAGTGGGTGTGGATCGTCGGGTTCATCGTCTCCACCTCGCTGCTGAACGTGCTGGGTATCCAGGTTGCCAACCGTTTCAACGTGCTGTTGATGGTCGCGCAACTGGCCATCATCGTCGTGTTCATCGGCCTGTGCGTGCACTACATCGTCGCGGCCAACGGCCCTGGCGGGCTGTTGTCGGCCAAGCCGTTCTTCAACCAGGATGTGCCCTTCGCCACCAGCATGGCCGGCGCCGCCATTGCCGCGTACTCGTTCCTGGGCTTTGACGCGCTGTCCACGCTCAGCGAGGAAACCCGCGACCCGGGCCGCACACTGCCGCGCGCCATCCTGCTGGTCGCGTTGACCGGCGGGGCGGTCTACGTCGGCTCCTCGTACTTCATGTACCTGGCGCACCCCTCCCCCACCTTCGAGTTCGTGGACGGAGCTGCCTTCGAGATCGCCCGCATGATCGGCGGCGACCTGTTCTTCGCCGTGGTCCTGGCGGGGATCATCATCGCCCACTTCGCCGCAGGCATGTCATTCCAGGCCAGCGTGGGCCGGCTGCTGTACGCCCTCGGCCGGGACAACCAACTGCCACGCAAGCTGTTCGGGGCGTTGCACCCTCGCTACAAGACCCCGGTCTTCAACATCCTGCTCTGCGGCATTTTCGGCACCGCAGGTTTTGGCCTGACGATCGCCACCGCGACGTCCCTGGTCAATTTCGGCGCTTTTCTGGCCTTCACCGCCGTCAACCTCTGCGCGTTGCGGCTCACCTTCGACGCACGCGTCAAGGACGGGGCTGGCCTGCTACGCGGCGTGCTCTTCCCACTCATCGGCCTGGTCACGGCCGGCTGGATGCTGGCCAGCCTGGATAAAGACGCACTGATCATGGGTTGTAGCTGGCTCGCCCTGGGCGCGGTTTACCTCGCCTGCCGGACCAGCTTCTTCCGCAACCCAGTGCCTGACGCGCTGGCGTAGCGGCCACCTTTCAATCGAATGCCCTGACGACAACCACAAGGCAAGGCCCTGGCCTTGCCGTTCAATGGCGAGAATCGACATGCAAACCAAACTCTTGATCAACGGTGCCCTGGTGGCCGGCGAAGGCGAAAACCTCGACGTGTACAACCCGTCCCTGGGCAGCGTCCTGGTACAGACCACCGAAGCCAGCCGTGCCCAGGTCCATGCCGCGGTGCAAAGCGCGGATGCGGCCTTCGATGCCTGGTCGCAAACACCGCCCAAGGACCGGGCGGCACTGCTGCTCAAGCTCGCTGACAGCATCGATGCCCAGGCGCCGGTGTTCGCCCGTCTGGAGGCGGACAACTGCGGCAAGCCGTTCACCGCCGTGCTGCAGGACGAACTGCCTGCCGTATCCGACGTGTTCCGCTTCTTTGCCGGCGCCGTGCGCTGCCTGCAGGGCTCGGCGGCGGGCGAGTACATACCGGGGCACACCTCGATGATCCGCCGCGACCCGGTGGGCGTGGTCGCCTCCATCGCGCCGTGGAACTACCCCCTGCTGATGGCAGCCTGGAAACTGGGCCCAGCCTTGGCCGGCGGCAACACCGTCGTGCTCAAGCCGTCGGAACACACGCCGATGAGCACCTTGAAACTGGGCGAGTTGCTCGCCGACATCTTCCCCGCCGGTGTGGTCAACATCGTGCACGGTCGCGGCGCCTCGGTGGGTGAGCCGCTGACCAGCCACCCCCAGGTACGCATGGTGTCGCTGACCGGCTCCGTGCGCACCGGCAGCCGTATCATCGAAGGCACCGCCGACAGCGTCAAACGCATGCACATGGAGCTCGGTGGCAAGGCACCGGTGTTGATCTTCGACGATGCCGACATCGACGCCGCCGTCGAAGGCATCCGCGCCTTCGGCTTCTACAACGCCGGCCAGGACTGCACCGCCGCATGCCGCCTCTATGTGCAGAAGGCGGTGTACCCGGAGTTCGTGCGCAAGCTCGGCGAAGCCGTGTCCAGCATCAAGTGCGGGCTTCAGGATGACCCGGCGACCGAGATGGGCCCGCTGATCACCCAAGAGCACCTGGAGCGTGTCGAGGGCTTCGTGAACCGTGCCAAGGAACTGCCTCACATTGAGGTGGTCACCGGCGGCAAGCGCGCTGCGGGCGGCGGCTTCTTCTTCGAGCCGACGGTCCTGGCCGGCGCTACGCAGGAGGACGAGGTGGTGTGCCGTGAAATCTTCGGCCCGGTGGTGACGGTTTCGCCATTCGAAGACGAAGCCCAGGCACTGGCATGGGCCAATGAATCGGACTACGGCCTGGCCTCGTCGGTATGGACCGCCGATGTGGGTCGCGCCCATCGCCTGGCCGCTCGCCTGCAATACGGCTGCACCTGGGTCAACACCCACTTCATGCTGGTGAGCGAAATGCCCCATGGTGGCGTGAAGCTGTCCGGCTACGGCAAGGACCTGTCGATGTACGGGCTGGAAGACTACACCGTGGTTCGCCACGTGATGTTCAAGCACTGACCGCCCACGACCCAGATAGCCCAGATCATTTTTCAAGAGGTTTGCATGAACAACATCGAGACATTCGAAAGGCTCGAGTCCAACGTGCGGATGTACTGCCGTGACTTGCCGCTGGTGTTCGATACCGCCCAAGGCAGCAAGATCCGAGGTGAAGACGGCCGCGAGTACCTGGACTTCTTCGCTGGCGCCGGCGCCCTGAACTATGGCCACAACGACCCGCGCATGCGCGATGCCTTGATCGCGTATCTGTCGTCCAACGGCGTGACCCACGCCCTCGACCTGCACACCACCACCAAGCGCCAGTTTCTCGAAGCGATCGAGCGCGACCTGTTCAAGCCACGCGGCTGGGACTACAAGGTGCAGTTCACCGGCCCGACCGGTGCCGACGCCGTCGAGGCGGCGTTGAAGCTGGCGCGCAAGGCGACGGGGCGTACCAAGGTCGTCTCGTTCTATGGGGCTTACCACGGCATGACCGCCGGCGCCTTGGCCGTCACCGGCAACCGCACTCGCCGTGGCCCTGGGCTTTCCACCGATGTGGTGTTCGTGCCGTACGAAGACAGCCCCTACGGCGAATTCGACAGCATTGGCTTCCTCGAGCGCCTGGCCAACGACCAGGGCAGCGGCTCGGAGCTACCGGCGGCGGTGATCGTCGAGTCCGTGCAGATCCAGGCCGGCGTCTACCCGGCTTCCAACGAATGGCTGCAACGCTTGCGCAAGTGGACCAGCGATCACGGCGTGTTGCTCATCTGCGACGAAATCCAGGCCGGCTGCGGGCGCACCGGCGACTTCTTCGGCTTCGAGCGCTCCGGGGTGGTGCCAGACCTGATCACCTGCGCCAAATCGATCGGCGGCTTCGGCCTGCCGATGGCGATCGTGTTGATTCGCGCCGGGCTGGATGTGTGGCAACCGGGCGATCACATCGGCACCTTCCGCGGCAATCAACTGGCCTTCTTGACGGCCCAGATCGCGCTCGGCTATTGGCGCGATGAGTCGTTCCTGAAGTTGCTGGCCACCAACTGCGCGGCCATGGAGCGCGCGGTCGCCGGTTTCGCGGAAATTCCTGGCGTCGCCTCCGCGCGCTGTCGCGGCATGATCGCCGGCATCGACTTCGGTCGCGGCAACGTCGCATTCGCCAAGGATGCCCAGCAGCGTGTGCTGCAGGCGGGTGTGCTGGTCGACCGCTGCGGCCCGAACGGCGAAATCATCAAGCTGATGCCACCGGTGAACACCCCGACCGACCAGCTCGAAGAAGGCCTGAAAGCCTTCGGCGAATCGGTCGCGGCAGCGTTTAGCCAGTAACTGCACGGGCCTGCGGTGCGGCCTGTATCGATACAGCGCCGCATGCAGGCTCATCGCGTGCAGTCGACAACCCGTCCGTGGCAGGAAATCACACCAATGAGCAACGTCACTTCAACCATCCAGAATGACTTGGCTTCATTCATACACCCCAACACCAACCTGGCGCAGCACCAGGAAATCGGCCCCCTCGTGATCGCCGGCGGCGACGGCGTGCGGGTCTTCGATGAGCAAGGCAACGCCTACATCGAGGCGATGTCGGGCCTGTGGAGCGTTGCCTTGGGCTTCAGTGAAAAGCGCCTGGTCGACGCCGCCGTCGAGCAGTTCAGGCAACTGCCCTACTACCACAGCTTCAGCCACAAGACCAACGCCCCGGCGGCGGCGCTCGCCGCCAAGCTGGCCGAGCTGGCGCCGGGCGACCTGAACCATGTTTTCTTCACCAATTCAGGCTCCGAAGCCAACGACTCGGTGGTGAAGATGCTCTGGTACGTGAACAACGCGCTGGGCAAACCGCACAAGAAGAAATTCATCTCTCGCCAGCAGGCCTATCACGGCGCCACCATCGCTGCCGGGAGCCTGACCGGCATCCCCTCGATTCATCGCGACTTCGACCTGCCGGCCATCCCGGTTCACCATCTGACGTGCCCGAACTTCTACCGGTTCGCCCGGCCAGGGGAAACGCAGGAAGCCTTTTCGGCCCGCCTGGCGAACGAACTGGAGCGCTACATCCTCGCCGAAGGGCCGGAAAGCATTGCCGCCTTCGTCGGCGAACCGGTGATCGCAGCGGGCGGCGTGATCCCTCCTCCCACTGGCTACTGGGCGGCGATCCAGACAGTGTGCAGGCGCTACGACATTCTTGTGGTGATCGACGAGATCGTCACCGGTTTTGGCAGGCTGGGCACGATGTTCGGGGCTCAGCTGTACGACATCCAGCCCGACATCATGGTGCTCTCCAAGCAGCTCACCTCTTCCTACCAGCCGCTGGCGGCCGTGGTGGTGTCCGATGCCATCAACGATGTACTGGTGAGCCAGAGCCAGCGCCTGGGGGCATTCGCCCATGGCCTGACCTGCACGGGCCACCCCGTCGCCACCGCGGTTGCGCTGGAAAACATCCGCATCATCGAAGAGCGCGACCTGGTTGGCCATGTCCAGCGCCTGGCCCCCATGTTCCAGCGCCACCTGCGCACGTTCGAAGACCACCCGCTGGTCGGCAACGTCCGAGGCGTCGGGCTGATGGGCGGGATCGAACTGGTTGCGAACAAGGCCACCGGCCAACCGTTCGCCCAGCCAGGTGCACTGGGTGGCTACGTGTTCAAACAGGCCCACAAGCATGGGCTGATCATTCGCGCCCTCTACGACACGATCGCGTTCTGCCCGCCGTTGATTACCACGCAGGGCGACATCGAAGCGATCTTCAGCGCCTTCGAGCGCACGTTGGCTGATGCAACGGACTGGGCCCGATCGCAGAACCTGCGGTGAGCAAAGGCTCTCCCGTGGGGCATCACATAAAACAACAATCAAGAGGCTTTGAACGTGCGCGAACAAAATGATGAAAGTTTCGAGTTTGATGTGTCCGTGGTCGGGCTCGGTGCGATGGGAACGCTCATGGCACACGCGTTGCTCAAGCAAGGCAAACGCGTGGCGATCTGGAATCGATCACCCGGCAAGGCTGCGTCGCTCGTCGCCGCTGGCGCTCACCTGTGCGACAGCGTTGAAACCGCGCTGGTTGCAAGCCCGGTCACGATCTTCGTGCTCCTGGACAACCACGCGACCCACGAGGTGCTCGGGATGCCAGGTGTGATGCATGCACTGGCCAACCGTACGATCGTCGATTACACCACCAACGCCCAGGACGAGGGACCGGCGCTTCAGGGCCTCGTCAATCGGGCGGGCGGCCATTACGTCAAAGGGATGATCGTGGCCTACCCGCGCAACGTCGGCCATCGCGAAAGCCACAGTATTCATACCGGCGATCGTGAGGCCTTCGAGCAGCACCGGTCGCTGCTTGAAGGGCTCGCCGGCCATACGGTGTTCCTTCCCTGGGGCGAAGCATTGGCCTTCGCGAGCGTGCTCCACGCCCATGTGTTTGCCGCGATGGTTGCGTTCTTCGAGGCCGTGGGTGCGAGCGAACGGTTTGGCCTGTCGGTTTCGAAGACAGCCAGGCTCCTGCTCGACACGTCACGCTTTTTCGTCGCCGACGCACTCGAGGAAGCGGCACGCCGGCTCGAAGCGCAGGATTTCGCAGGCGACCAGGCGAGGCTCGATGTACATGTAGATGCCTTCGCGCACATTGCCCAATCCCTGCATGCACAAGGGGCCTGGACGCCAGTGTTCGACGCGGTATGCCAAGTCGCGCAGCGCGCGGCATCAATGGGCTATGGCAACCAGGACATTGCAGCCATCGCCCTGTCATTCGCCCACGACAAAGCGCCCGGGCACTAACCGCGTGATACTGGCCTTTCGGATCGAACCTGAAGACAACAACAATAAAAATCGCTGGAGGATCATATGCGCCGATTTGGTTTTCTACTGGCCGTGTTGACGCTGGCCGTTTTCCTGAGTGCCCTGCTTGCCCCCAGGCCTTCTCTCGTCAACCGAGCGGCGGCGCAGCGCATGGGGCATCCGATCACCAGCATCGGCGAGATTTTCAGGGGGTATTAACGAGGTTTCACCTGGCCGCTGGCACGCATCCGCCAGCGGCCGCAGGTAATCAATGATCGACCGCACCGCTGGCACCAAGGCCGGTCTGGCCCCTTACGAACTGGTCGGCGAACGCCGCCCTTTCTGCCTTGGCTCGCGCAGTCCGGTCTAGCCGGGAAACGCCATACGCCACCGCAAACGCCAGCGGCATGGAGAACAGCGCAGGCTGGGTATAAGGGAACAGCGGCTCGGCAAAGTGCAACACATCCACCCACACGAGCTTGGAAAACACCACGAAGCCCATGGCGCTGACCAACCCCACGTAGCCACCGGCCAACGCGCCGCGCGTGGTCAACCCCGACCAGAACATCGACAGGAACAGTACCGGGAAGTTGGCCGACGCGGCGATGCCGAACGCCAGCGCGACCATGAAGGCCACGTTGATGTTTTCGAACACGATGCCCAGAGCTATCGCCACCAACCCAAGCCCGAGGGTGGCCAGCTTGGTCACCCGCAGCTCCTGCGACTCGCTGGCCGCACCCTTCATGATCACCCGCGCATAGAGATCATGGGCGATGGCGGAAGCACCCGCAAGCGCCAGGCCTGACACCACGGCCAGGATGGTGGCGAAGGTCACGGCAGACAAAAAGCCCAGCAGCAGGTTGCCGCCTACCGCCTGGGCCAGGTGCATGACAACCATGTTGCCCCCGCCCAGCAGCTTGCCACCCACCTGCCCGCCTTCGAAAAACTGCGGCTGCTGGCTGACGATCACGATCGAGGCCAGGCCCAGCAGGAAAATGACATTGAAAAAATAGCCGATGAATCCGGTGGCATAGAGCACCGACTTGCGCGCCTCACGGGCATCGCTCACGGTGAAGAAGCGCATCAGGATATGCGGCAGCCCGGCAGTGCCGAACACCAGCCCCAGGCTCAGCGACAGCGCGGTCAATGGGTCGGCCAACAGGCTGCCAGGCGCCAGCAGGCGCTCGCCCAGGGCATGGGTGTCCATGGCCTGGGTGACCAGCGTGTCATAGCTGAAGTCGAACTCGCGCAGCGCCAGGAACAGCACCAGCGAACCGCCTACCAGTAGCAGGAATGCCTTGATGATCTGCACCCAGGTGGTCGCCACCATGCCACCGAAGGTGACATACAGCATCATCAGCACGCCGACGATCACCAGGGCGATGTGGTAGTCCAGGCCGAACAGCAGCCTGATCAGCTGCCCGGCCCCGACCATCTGCGCCACCAAGTAGAAACACACCACGGTCAGCGAGCCGATGGCGGCCATGGTGCGCACCTTACCTTGGTCGAGGCGGTACGAGGTGATGTCGGCGAAAGTGAAGCGGCCCAGGTTGCGCAGCCGCTCGGTCATCAACAGCAGCAACACCGGCCAGCCCGCAAAGAAAGCGATGAGGTAGATGTAGCCATCCATACCGGAGGTGTAGATGAGCGCGGTGATCCCCAGCAACGTCGAGGCGGACATGTAGTCACCGGCCAGCGCCAGGCCGTTCTGCCAGCCTAGGATGCCGCCACCGGCGCTGTAGAAATCCGCCGTCGAGCGGGTGCGCCGCGCCGCCCACCAGGTGATGCACAAGGTGAAAAGCACGAACACCATGAACATGCCGATGGCATGCAGGTTGAGCGGCTGACGCTGACCCGCGTCGAGCGCAGGCGAAGCCAACAACAGGCCGGAGTGCAGCAACAAAGCCAGAGGCAGTAGTTTCTTCATGCGCGCGGCTCCTCTTCCAACCCGGCAACCAGCGCCTGCGTCAGACGGTCGAACTCGCCGTTGGCCCGGTACACATAGAACGCCGACAGCGCACAAAAGAACACGAACAGGAAAGCGCCGGCCGCGACGCCGAAGGTCATGTTCGACCCCTCGGCCAGGCGCCTGGCGATCAGCTCGGGCCAAAACGATACCAACGCGATGTAGCCATAGAACGTGGTCAGGATCAGCACGAACAGGCTCAGGGTAAAACGGTTTCTGCGCGTCACCAGTTGCTGGAACCGGGCACTGGCGCGAACACGCGCGTATAACAGGCTGGACATGGGACACCTCGATCAATGTACTTGTTGTTATGGGGCGTGCAGGTGTTGCCGCTCGATCAAGGCTCGGCGTCGGCGGTCTGCGCCTCCTGTTGCCGGGCCCACTCGCGCAGGACGAACTTCTGGATCTTGCCGGTGGCGGTCTTGGGCAGCTCCGTGAGCGACACATGCCGCGGCGCCTTGAAATGCGCCAGACGCTCGCGGCACCAGCAGATCAGGTCCCCTTCAGTGACCGTGGCCAGCGCATCTGGGCGCAGGGTGACGAACGCATGGGGGGTCTCGCCCCAGCGCGCATCCGGGCGCGCCACCACCGCGGCCTCGATTACCTCGGGGTGCTGGTAGAGCACTTCTTCGATCTCCAGCGAGCTGATGTTCTCGCCGCCGGAAATGATGATGTCCTTGGCCCGGTCCTTGATTTCCACGTAACCGTCCGGGTGCAGCACGGCCAGGTCGCCCGTGTGCAGCCAGCCATTGGCCAATGCGGCCCGGGTGGCCTCTGGGTTGTGCAGGTAGCCTTTCATCACGGTGTTGCCGCGCACCACCAGCTCGCCAAGGGTAAGGCCATCGGCTGGAACCGGGCGGCCGGTATCGGTATCCAGCACCGTGGCCTCCTCGAGCATCGGGTGGGCGACACCCTGGCGGCTCATGAACTGCGCCCGGGCCTCAAGCGGCAACTCGTCGACCCCCGGCTGCCACAGGCACAATGTGCTGGGGCCATAGCTTTCGGTCATGCCATAGGCATGGGTGATGTTGAAGCCACGCGCCTCCATCGCCGCAATAACCGCACTGGGCGGGGCAGCACCGCCAGTGATCACCGATACCGGCACCGGAGGGGCACTGGCATGCTCGGCGTGGATCAGCATCGACATCACCACCGGGGCGGCGCTCAGGTGAGTCACGGCATGCTCGGCGATGGCGGCGTTGATCGCATCAGGCTGGACCTTGCGCAGACACACGTGGGTGCCACCGGACAACGTCACCGCCCAGGTATGGCTCCAGCCGTTGCAGTGGAACATCGGCAAGGTCCACAGGTAGACGCTGCGCGGCCCCAACTGGAAGATCAGCGCCCCAGCGCAGGCGTTTAGGTAGGCGCCGCGGTGATGCAACACCACGCCCTTGGGGTCCCCCGTGGTGCCGGAGGTGTAGTTGATGGCGATCGACTGCCATTCGTTCTGTGGCGCACTCAAGGGTCGCGCGGGGTCGCCCTGGGCCAGGAACGCTTCGTAGTCCAGGTCGTGGGCCAGGTCGGCGCGCTCGGCCTGATCATCGTCGATGCCCACCAGCAAGGGCGGCGCATCGAGCATGGCCAGCGCCTGACTGGCCACGGCACCGAACTCGCGGTCGCAGATCAATACCTTGGCCGCGCAGTGCCGCAAGATGAAGGCGATGCTGCGTGCCTCGAGCCGAATGTTGATGCATACCAGCACCGCCCCGGCACCGGGCACGCCATAGTGGGCTTCGAGCATTTCAGGGATGTTCGGGGCCAGTATCGCCACCCGTTCGCCCGGTTGCACACCGACCCGCTCCAGGGCACTGGCCAGAGCACGGCTGCGCTCGTGCAACTGAAGATAGTTGTAACGCCGCCTACCATAGACCACCGCATCTCGCTGCGGATATACCTGTGCGGCCCGCTTGAGAAACGACAGCGGCGACAGCGGCACATGGTTGGCTTCGTTGGGGGCAAGCTCGTGATCGAGGGTTGGAACCATCATGGCAGACACCTCATCGACACTTTGCTCAGGTTTTGCACGCACATACCTACCTCCTGTTCTTGTTATTATTGCGCCAGGGCGCGTTACAGGCTGCTGCACAGATGGCCGCCATCGACCACGATCTCGGCGCCGCTCATCGCCCGCCCAGCATCGCTGGCGAGCAGCAGCAAGGCGCCGTCCAGGTCCGACGGCACGCTGAAGCGTCGGCTGGGGATACGCGAACGCAACTTGTCACCGGCCTCGCTGGCCAGGAAGGCCTCGTTCAAATCAGTCATCACGTAGCCGGGCGCCAGGGCGTTCACCCGGATGCCATGGCGCGCCAACTCCAGCGCCATGGCGCGGGTCAGGTGGGCCAGGCCGGCCTTGGCCGCCAGGTAAGGGCCTACGGCACCGGCCACACGGCAGGCGAGGATCGAGGTGACATTAATCAGGCTGCCCCCCTTCCCCGCCGCCACCATGCGCCGGGCGCTTTCCTGGGCCACGGCCCAGGCGCCCTTTAGGTTGGTGTCGAGCACGTGGTCCCAGGTTTGATCATCGCAGGCCAGCAAAGGCTGGCTGTCGCTCACCCCCGCATTGTTGACCAGGACATCCAGCGGGCCGGCGGCATCGAGCACCCGGCAGATGTCCTCACGGCTGGTCACATCGAGGGCAAAGGCCTGCGCCCGCCCTCCAGCCACCTCGATGGCCTCCACCAACGCCCGCAGCGGCGCCTGGCGCCTGGCGGTCACCACCACCTCGGCGCCTGCAGCGGCCAGGGTCATGGCGAAGTGACGGCCCAGGCCGCTGGAGGCCCCGGTCACCAGGGCGCGGCGCCCGTCAAGGGCGAACAGTCGGACAAGGTTCGGCTGCATCAGTGGGCCTCCAGGCGCTGGTCGAGCAGCTTCTTCGCCAGGCTCATGCGGTGCACTTCGCTCGGACCGTCATAGATGCGGAACGGGCGAATGTCGCGGAAGATCCGCTCCACCACGGTGTCCCCGGTCACCCCGCGGCCACCCAATACCTGGACGCAACGATCGACCACCCGCCACAGCGCCTCGGCGCTGATCACCTTGGCCATGCTCGAATCGACATTGGCACGCCGGCCCTGGTCGAGCACCCAGGCGCAGTGCCAGACCGCCAAGCGCACCACGTGCAGGTCCATCATGTTGTCGGCGAGCATGAAGCCCACGCCCTGGTGCTCGCCCAGCGGCTTGCCGAAGGCGTCACGGGTGCGCGCATAGTCGCAGGCGATGTCGTGGGCGCGGCGCGCGGCACCGAGCCAGCGCATGCAATGAGTCAAGCGTGCGGGCGCCAGGCGCACCTGGGCATAACGGAAGCCCTTGCCGATCTCGCCGAGGACATCGCTCGCCGGGATACGCAGGTTGTCGAAACGCAGCTGCCCGTGACCACCGGTAAAACAGCCGTCCAGCGAGTCCAGCTGACGTTCATGGATGATGCCGTCGCGCTTCATGTCGGTCAGGAACATGGTCGCGGTGCCATCCTCCATGCGCGCCATGATAATGCCGAAGTCCGCGCCTTCGGCCCCGGTGATCAGCCACTTGCGGCCATTGATCAGATAGTCGTCGCCATCGCGGGTGGCAGTGGTACGCAGCATCGACGGATCCGAACCGGAGCCCGGAGCAGGCTCGGTCATGGCGAAGCACGAACGGGCATGGCCCTGGACCAGCGGGCGCAACCAGCGGTCCTTCTGCGCCTCGGTGGCGACCACGTCCATCAGGTGGATATTGCCTTCGTCCGGCGCATGGATATTCAGCGCTACCGGGCCCAGCGGCGAGTAACCGGCCTCTTCGAAAACGATCGCCTTGGCCACATGGCTCAGCTCCAGGCCGCCCATTTCGCGGCTGGCGTGAGGCGTCAGCAAGCCGGCGGCGCGGGCGCGGGCCACCAGGTCCTGGCGCAGGGCGTCGCTGGGGCCATGGCTGTCCTGGCGGGGGTCGTTCTCGAACGGGATGACCTGTTCGGCAATGAAGTCTCGGGTCTTGGCCTGCAAGGCGAGCAGTTCGTCCGGGAGAGTGAAGTTCATGGCTGTCCTTGTGTGTTCTTGTCTATCGGAGGAATGGGGTGGTCGATGCAGTTTCAGGGCAAGGCCTTGGGGTTGCTGATCGCCAATCGGGCAACGGTGATCTGGCGCAATGTCTCGACCAGGGTGCGCCGGGTTTGCGGGGCGTCATGGCTGCCCTGGCGAATGGCGCGAGCCAGTTGGCGGCGCAGGTCGGGCAATGTCGACGGCGCGTCATCGACCAAGGCGACCAGACGCGCCTGCTCCTGATCCTCGGCCTGAGCACCCAGGCGGCTTTCGCGGGCCGCAATGGCCATGGCGTTGGCGATCATCAAGGCCGGGTAACGCAACTCGCCGGGCAGCGCTGGCAACAGCTGCTCCAGAAGCGTCGCGCGGGCGATCTCGAGCAATTGGTGGGCGTTGGGTTGGGTCATGGCGCTTCGGCTCCAGTCATGTGCAGGATGTCGAGTTCGAGCTCCGGCAACAGCCGGGCTGTCAGTGCCAACTCGAGCGACGGTTCTTCACCGGACAGATGGCGCTGCCCTTGCTGCAAGGCAATGACTGCCCAGCGCAGGGTGGCCATGACCTGCCAGTAGTGCAGCTGACTGCGTTCGATGCACAGCGAAGACACCTCGTGATAACCACGCAGAAAATCCTCCAGCTGGCCAATGCCGCCGGCTTCGAGGTCTGGACGGGTAAAACGCCAGCAGCGGGCGGTGAACCAGCCGAGGTCCTCGCAAGGATCTCCCCAGCTGGTGAACTCCCAGTCGAGCACGGCCTCCAGCCCTTCTTCGCTGGCCAGGTAGTTGCCGGTGCGGTAGTCACGGTGCAACAAGCACAGGGTGCTGCTGCGCGGCGCATGCAGCTCGCACCAGCGCAGGCCCCATTCCAGCACCGGATAGGCATCGGCGAGGGTGTCGAGGTAGCGGCGGTAGGCGTCGATGGTCGCCAGGGCCGGCGAGCTGTCCGGAACGGACAGGAAGCCCAGCGTGGCGCACGGCGGGCGGACCTGATGCAGACGCGCCAGGTTGGCGCCAAGCTGCGCCGCCAGTTGCGCCCGGCCCTGAGGACCGGCGCCGGTGCTGAGCGCGCGGCCGGTAGCGCTACCCGGCACATACTCCATCACGAAGAACACCCGCCCATGCACGCGCACATCGCGGCACAGCCAGAGCGGGCGTGGCACTTTCACGCCGGCCTGGTAAACCACCTGCAGCACGGCGAACTCCTGTTCACGGTCAAGGCTGGCGGGTAGCGCTGAAAGCGCATCGCTGCGCAGTACCCAACGCCGGACACCAGCCCACGGGCCGCCTTCGATCAGCAGGTCCAGCAGCCAGTTTTCCTGGATGGCACCGCCGCTCAGGCGCTTGCGCGCCTGGATGACCACCCGCGTTGCCGAGGCCTGCTCTCGTATGAACTCGGCCAGGCGGTGATCGTCAGTCATGGCCGCGAACGTATCGCTGGCCGGGGAAATCGTTGGTGAACTGCTCATGGGTCTGTAGGCCCTGCCTTTGGTTTCTGGGTTGGCACAAGCCCAAGAGCAAGGCCTGGGCCAACTCTTCAAAAGTCAGCCACAGGCCGCATACAGCCTGGGTTCTGACGCCTCACCGCCGAGCGAAAGTCAGGCTGCTCGTTGCATATTTGCAAGGTATTGATTCAATATCGAAACATTTCAAATATGAATAGGCCCCGTGATGGATGCTCTTGCCTCCCAGGTCGTCGTGTTGATCAGCCACTTGCAGCGCCCCCAACAACGGAGCCGGCTCGCCCATGTGGTGGCCGGGCTCACGACGGACTACCCCGATACCCGTATCGAAGTCCTCGACACCTCGGTGGCTGAAGCACTGCAGACCGCCCAAGAATTGGAGCAGGCAGGTAAGGTCGATGTGTTCGTCTGCGCCGGGGCGACCGCCGCCTACCTGCGCAAACACCTGACACGCCCGGTACTGGCGATGCGCGTGGGCAGCGGCGATCTGCTACGGGCATTGGGGCAGGCCCGCGAACGCTCCTCCCAAGTGGCCGTGCTCAGCTACAACCACATCAACCACGACCTGCAAGCCATGGCCGCGCTCTTCACCGTCCAGGTTCACCAGGCCGCCTACACCTCCCTGGAAGAGGCCCGCCAGGCCGTCGAACAGGCGGCCCAGCTAGGCTGTCGCAGCATCATCGGCTCGTCGACGGTGGTGGGGCTGGCGGAGCAGGCAGGGCTGCATGGCGTGCTGTCGCTGAGCGAAGAAACCGCGCGCAAAGCGCTGGAGGAAGCCCTGGGCATTCTCGACACTCAGCGCGTCGAGATCGCCAAACGGCGGCATCTGAATGCCGTGCTGCGGCATATCCCCGCCGGCGTTGCAGCGGTCGACAACCAAGGCGTGGTGCAGTCGCTCAACCCGGCCCTTGCGCAGCTGCTGGACCTGCCGGTTAGCGCAGCGTTGGGCCGGCCGCTGCAGCAGCTGTGCCCGGAACTGGACATGCAGCAGGCGCTGCAGGAAGGCACGGGTGAAGAAAACCGTGTGATGCGGCTCGGCTCGCACGTCGTGGTGAGCAATTTACTGCCTATCCTGGAGAACGGCGAACGTACCGGCCTGGTCCTGACCTGCCAGGACATCACTGTTGTGCAACGTGCCGACCAGCGCATCCGATCCACCCGCCGCCCCGGTGCGTTCACTGCCCGTTACCGGCTCGACCAGCTCAACGGCAACAGCAAGGCCAACCGCGAGATGCTGCAGTTGGCCAAGCGTTTTGCCACCAGCCATTCGACCATCCTGATTACCGGTGAAAGCGGCACCGGCAAGGAACTGCTCGCCCAGGGAATCCATAACGAAAGCCCACGCCGGCAGGGCCCCTTTGTCGCCATCAATTGCGCGGCGTTTCCCGAGTCGTTGTTGGAAAGTGAATTGTTCGGCTACGAGGAAGGCGCCTTCAGCGGCTCGCGCAAAGGTGGCAAGCCAGGCCTGTTCGAAGCGGCACACCGCGGCACGCTGTTCCTCGACGAGATCGGCGACATGCCGGTTTCGCTGCAAACACGCCTTCTGCGCGTGCTGCAAGAGCGCGAAGTCCTGCGCCTGGGCAGCACCGAACCGATTGCCATCGACGTGCGCATCATTGCCGCCACCCACCAGGACCTGCGCAGCGCCATGGACGATGGCGATTTCCGTACCGACCTGTATTTCCGGCTCAACATCCTGCGTCTGCAGACCACCCCGCTGCGAGAGCGCCCTGAGGACATTGCCCTGATCTGCCGGGTCATTAGCCAGCGCCTGCTTGTTCAGGGGCAACCACCGGGAGCTGCAGACATCCCCGCCGCGCTGCTGCCGTACCTTGAACGCTATGCCTGGCCGGGCAATGTCCGGGAACTGGAGAATGTGATCGAGCGCGCGATGCTCTCGGCACGCGAACTGCTTGAGGAACACCGCTTGAAAGAGCAGTACCTGGCACGCGTGCTACCTGAACTGTGCGAAGGCCCTCCCCGTTCACCCGCCCGGAAAAAGTCGCCAGGCGAAACGGACCTGCACACCATCGGCAAGATCGCGCAACTGCGCCATGTAAAGGAAACGCTGGAAAGCTGCCACGGCAACCTCGACGAAGCCGCCCGCCGTCTCGGCATCAGCCGCACAACCTTGTGGCGGCGCTTGCGATCTGCCAATTGAATGAAAGCCCCAATCCCATGTTCAACCCATGACGTCTGGTTGGACAGTCTCAAGGCCCGATACCGTCTAATCATCCGCCAACTGACTGGCTCGACGTACATCGCCGGGTTGCTAGCGATTTTGTTGTGGGGGCGCTCAACCTGTTTAGTTACCTGAGATACTCATTCTGCGAGCGCTTGCCCTCTATCAGATCCGGCGACTATGCGCGGTGTACTGTATCGTCCGGCATTCTTGCTCAGTCGCCTGAGGACCATGCTGATGCAGTCGGAGCAGTCGGAGTAGGACAGTATGGCGTCCGGAGGTGCGTTTTCGCGATGTGCATATTCAGCCGGTCTGGACGCGACTGACCGCTTTCGACCCAAAGCTGCCTGTGGAGAGCGGCAGCAATCGGCCAACTACGGACATTCAGCTGAACAGTAGTCCCGCCACCAGTTTTTTAGACTTGGACATCCTGCACTCTTCAAATGCTGGATCCTCATACTTTAAATGGGTTGGAATCTTCTGAGCACGGAGGATTCAGGCTACAGCGATAGAGAGGCCGGAGACCGCTCAAATGGCTGTCAGTGAGCGCTGCCAGGACCCAGGCAAACATCGATCATTTCCGCGACGTCAAGCAAACGCTCGCGCAAAGCGGGAAGCCAGACCACTGCTACGGACGAGTTCCGCTGCGCCAACTCAAGCACCGCCTGAAGGGCATGTTCGGAATGCCGCATTAATTCAATCAAATGAAGGCCACTCGGACCATGGCTGCCCGCCAGCCAATGCTTAGCCGTACGTTCACTGGCATCGGTCCAATGGCGCAGCGTCTTGATTGCGCGATGTGACGTGCCTAATTCGGTGCGCAAGGCAGCAGCTAGGGCACCGGCGTAAGTTTGGGCGCAGATTGGAAATGAATTACCCATTTTAGTGATCATCTTTCCGTATCTCCTCTTTATATTCGTGAGTAGCGCATCTGATGTAGGCCGGTAGGTGTGGTGCGGTCTACGGCTTGGCATGGGTGTAGACCCCAAGTCGCTAAGGGGGCATCGATCTACAAATGAGACGAGCACATCTATCCACGACCGAAGGCAGCAATAGAGCTGCTGCCTATGTCCGCATGTCGACGGAGCACCAGCAGTACTCCACTGAAAATCAGCTGGATGCCATTCGCGTTTATGCGGCAGCACATGAGCTGGAGATCGTCCGGGTATACACCGATGCGGGTAAAAGTGGCTTGAGCCTGGATGGTCGGGAAGCTCTCCAACAGCTACTTCTAGATGTCGACGCTGGTCAGTCCGAGTTCTCTGTAGTTTTGGTCTATGACGTAAGTCGCTGGGGGCGCTTTCAGGACCCTGATGTGAGCGCCAGCTACGAAGTTCGATGTCGGCAGGCGGGTGTCAGGGTCGAATATTGCGCCGAACAGTTCGTTAACGATGGCTCACCGGTATCCAGCATCATCAAGAGTGTTAAACGCATGATGGCTGGTGAGTACAGTCGTGAGCTGTCCGTCAAGGTGTTTGCGGGGCAGTCGCGCTTGATCCAGCTGGGATACCGACAAGGTGGCCCGGCTGGATATGGATTGCGTCGTCAACTTATAGATCAGACAGGGCAGCCTAAAGCAATCTTGGATCGGGGAGAGTACAAAAGCCTTCAGACGGATCGGGTGATTCTCACGCCTGGTCCTGAGTCCGAACAACAGGTCGTTCAAGACATTTACCAGGCATTTGTCAGGGAAGGTCGAACCGAAGCTGAAATTGCAACTCAACTGAATCGGCGTGGACTGCTTACAGACTTCCAGCGACCTTGGTCACGGGGAGTGGTGCATCAGGTCCTGATCAACGAAAAGTACATCGGTAACAATGTTTGGAATCGCACGTCTGGCAAGCTGAAACAGCCCCGAACATCCAATCCAGTTGATCAGTTGGTGCGGTCCGACGGTGCCTTCTCCTCTGTGGTCGACCACGCTTTGTTTCTCGCGGCGCAGACCATCATCCGAGCGCGGTCACGGCACTGGACTGACGAGCAAATGCTGGCGACGCTGAAACAACTATTTGCGGAGCGAGGTTGTCTGTCTGGGTTGATCATTGATGAGCAAGAGGATTGCCCCTCCAGCAGTTGTTATCGCCAGCGCTTTGGTAGTCTGCTACGCAGCTACAGCCTAATTGGCTATTCCCCCGGACGGGACTACAGCTTTCTGGAGGCCAATCGTCGGCTGCGAGAGCTGTATCCGCACATCTTGGTCGACACACAGGAGCGCATTCGTCTTGTCGGTGGACACATCTCGGTCGATCCCCAGACCCAGCTGGTTTGGGTTAATGATGAGTTCTCGATTTCGGTGGTGCTTTGCCGCTGTCAATGTTCAGAGTCAGTGCGCAGGCGTTGGCAGCTACGCTTCGATTTCGGCTTGTTACCTGACCTTACTGTCGCTGTTCGCATGCTCCCAGGTGAGCAGGAGGTGCTTGATTACTACCTCTTTCCCATGATCGATTTGGCGGCACCTCACCTGCGTCTGGGAGATACTAATCCGCGCGAATTGGAACTCTACCGGTTCAACAGCTTGGATATCCTAGCGGCCCTGAGTCGACGTATACCCCTGGGGAGCGCTGCGTAATGGCCACATCGGAAGAGCATCTTGCACTTCATGTGGCGCAGGCGGCGCCTATTGCGCAGATCCCACTCGCGGATATTCGCGTGCTCAATCCGCGTAGTCGCAATCAACAAGTGTTTGCACGCCTGGTGGAAAACATTGCGAGTCTGGGGTTGAAACGACCGATCACGGTGACCCGTAACGGTTCGAGTTTCGACCTGATCTGTGGGCAGGGGCGCTTCGAAGCCTTCAAGGTCCTGGGGGAGTCGGCCATTCCAGCGGTCGTGGTGACGGCGGCAGAGGCAGACCGCTATCTCATCAGCCTGGTAGAGAATCTGGCGCGACGTAAGCATTCGAACCGCGACTTGCTGATGGCGATCAACGTACTGCACGAGCGTGGTTACTCCATCAGGCAGATTGCCCAGAAAACCTGCTTGGACCGTGCCTATGTTGGCGGCATTTTGATCTTGTTGCGGCAGGGAGAGGAGCGCCTGATCGCTGCCGTCGAAAAGGGCTGGCTACCGATTAAAGTCGCGATCCATGTGGCACGGTCCGACGATGCCCAGGTCCAGGCCGCCATGGTCGAAGCCTATGAAAGTGGATTGTTAAAAGGAGATGAACTCATCAAGGTGCGCCGCCTGATCGACCGAAGACGCGTTCTTGGCAAGGGCTATGGTAGGCAGCATGGAGGCGAGCGCATGACCACTCCTCGCCAGTTGCTGACTGCCTATCAGACTGAGGTGCGCCGTCAGCGCCTGATGGTAAAGAAGGCGGACATCGGTGAGCAAAGATTGCTCTTCGTCGTGACTGCATTGCGTCGGTTGTTGGCCGATGAATTTTTCCGGTCAATGTTACGCAGTGAAGGTATTGATGATATGCCGCAGGTATTGGCCGAGCGAATTCAGGGGGACGCATGACTGTCGTCAAGCGTGCCTTTGCCCCCGAGTTGATTACCGTCCGCTTACCGCTGATCTTGCCCTCTCGCCAAGTCACCCACGACATGCTGACGTCCGTCAAATTCGCAGCGATTTTAGCCTCCATCCGTGAATTGGGCGTGGTCGAGCCGCTCGCGGTTTATCCCGAGCCGGTTCACGGGACGGGAGGGGAGCCTCGTTATCTACTGTTGGATGGTCATTTGCGGCTAGCTGCGCTCGCACAGTTGGGGGCGGAAGACACGTTGTGCCTGTTGGCGACAGATGACGAAGGTTTTACCTACAACCGGCAGGTCAACCGACTTACCCCGATTCAAGAGCACAAGATGATTCTGGAGGCGATACGCAAAGGAACGACTGCCGAGCGGATTGCCGAAGTCTTGAGCGTCAACGTCGGACGCATCCGCGAGCGCCAGCATTTGTTGCGGGGGATTGCGCCGGAAGTCGCTGAGATGCTGAAAACGCGAATGGTTAGTCAGGCGGTCTTTCGCGTGTTGCGTAAGATGAAGCCGATGCGCCAGGTAGAACTAGTCGAGATGATGATTTCCGCCAACTGCTTTACTGGTCGCTACGCCGAAATGGTATTAGCCGCAACGCGTCCTGAACAGCTGGTTGAGGCAAAGAAAGTCAGTGAGGGCGTGACTGCTGAAGACATTGCACGCATGGAGCGAGAGATGGAAAAACTCTACCACGATTACCGGTTGGTCGAGGACACCCTCGGCGAAACCATGCTGGTACTCGTGGTTGCCAAGGGCTATGTGTCTCGCATGCTGCGCAATCAGACTATCGCAGCTTACCTGGAGCGTTTCGAGCCTGACCTAGTGCGGGAGCTGGCGGGGGTTGTGGAGGCGGTCACCGCAGATGCTCGTAGTCTGGAGCGTGAATAGACCTACCTGCTGTGCTTAGTGGGAGGACATCATTCGTTTCGGGGGCAGATCGTCAGTGCTATGTTGGCGAGGGCATGGGCTTTGGCTGGAATCGCGGCTTCGTCCCGTGCAGAGGTGGCAATCAGTGGGGCATTGAGACCAAGGCTAGCAATGGCATCAGCTTGTCGCGTTTCGTCGCGAAATTGCAGGGTTGCGCCGTCCTATTGACGCCAAGGTTCAGCAACGTCAAGTTGCCTAGCATTGGGATGCTCTCATGCCGTTCACGAATCAGGAGCTGCCAGGGCGTCAATGTGCCGCAAGAGCGCACAATCACTTCGATATCCGACTCGTCGCTGTCGGCTGCCACGCTGCCATCTTTCTGCGTCCAGCGGGACGTGCCAACTACGCGGCAAAATGTGGTCTATATCAAGCGCTGATAGGTCTGGTGTTTCCGGTTCTTCGCTTTTAACGGATAGCCGTGAGCCGCCCTCGAGTTCCGTTAGCAGCGAACAGGTTTTTGCGGTATCCAGCCGGTTTGGGTACAGCGGTGCACTGATGCAAGCGTTACGGAATTCAAGGATCAGCGTCAGCTGTAGTCGAACGTGATGAAGGATTGCGCTGGGCCGAAGGCAGCGTTCGTGACTAGCAGCTTTTGCCGATTGCGGCACTTTGCGAAGGGCAGCTATGGGTCGATAACGGCCCTTCACGATCATGGATATCGTCATGCCGACCTCTTCGTTATATTAGGTCTGATAAGCACCCGGTTATCCGAACCTATTGCACCGTTGAGCGAGAAGACATTGACAGAACCGATAGCGATGCCCTCCTCCTCGCCTTTAGTGTCGGCGGAACTGGCCGCCAGCACCCGTGCCGCCGCCGACGCATTCATCGCCGCCGGTACTGCGGCCAACACTGTGCGCAGCTACCAGAGCGCCCTTGCCTATTGGTCCGCCTGGCTGCAACTGCGCTACCGACGCGCACTCGGTGATGGCGCCTTGCCCCCGGAGGTGGCGGTGCAGTTCATTGTCGACCACCTTGCCCGACCCGACGGCGCGGGCGGCTGGAGCCACCTGCTGCCAGCGAATCTCGATGCCGCGCTGATCGCCGCCGGCGTCAAGGGAAAACCAGGCCCGTTGGCGTTCAGCACGGTCAGCCACCGTCTGGCTGTCCTGGCCAAGTGGCATCGCCTGCAGCAGTGGGAAAACCCGGCAGAGAGTCAGGTCGTAAAAACCCTGTTGCGTGAAGCCCGTAAGGCCCAGGCTCGCCACGGCGTCTCGGTTCGCAAGAAAACCGCCGTGGCGCTGGAACCGCTGCAGGCGATGCTTGCTACCTGTACTGACGGTATTCGCGGCCTCCGCGACCGTGCTCTGTTGCTGTTGGCGTGGAGTGGCGGCGGACGCAGGCGTTCAGAAGTGATTGGCCTGCAGGTTCAGGACCTCCGTCGCTTGGACGCAGACACTTGGCTCTACGCCTTGGGGGCGACGAAGACTGATACCGGTGGCGAGCGGCGGGAAAAGCCCCTTCAAGGGCCCGCAGCCCACGCGCTGCAGGCGTGGCTGGAGGCGGCGCCCGCGCAGACCGGACCACTGTTCCGTCGGCTGTACAGAGGCGGCGGGGTCAGTAGCACCGGACTATCAGGCGATCAGGTGGCGCGTATCGTCAAGCGTCGAGCGCAATTGGCCGGCCTTGAAGGAGATTGGGCAGCGCACAGCCTGCGCTCGGGCTTTGTCACCGAGGCCGGGCGTCAAGGAGTGCCACTGGGAGAGGTGATGGCGATGACCGAGCACCGCAGCATCACTACGGTGATGGGCTATTTCCAGGCAGGATCGCTGCTGGGCAGTCGTGCGACCAAGCTACTTGGCCAGGCCCTCACACCTCAAGCGAGTGCCAGCGCGCCCTCCGATGAATAATCGCCTCAATCAGTGACATCCGTCATTCCGCACAGTGCACTGAACTCAAAATACAAAGGCGCTCGCCAGGATTTCGAAACCGAACAAGAACTTTGGCTGGGCGTCGGTATGAACTGAAACGGTGCCGGCAGCATGGGAAATCCGCAGCAACGCATCGGTGCGCCCGTGGCTCATGAGCTTGCGCACCACCGGTAGTCCGGCAGGCAAGTCGATGATGATTTCATGGACCCGTCCTCGGACGGTCTCACCGAGGTAGTCGCTAAGTGATGGCGTTCTGCCCAGAAAGGGCGTGAAGAAGAAGCGAGAATCCACACGGACAGAAAAACCGTTGCTATGGGCGCAGCGATACCACAGCCGGGAAAGCAACCGATAAAACATTACTTTGAAATAATTGCGTAGGCTACTACGCGTGAAGCCCAACTCACTTAGGCACTCCAGAGCCCTGTCAGACATGCAAATGCGAGTATTTGAAATAGGCAATGTTTCAAATTTCTGCCGAAACAGCATCAGTGTGAGCGCGAACACGCACGATCCCCGTTCGCGGATCCCCAGGCAACTGTTGGCGTTATGCAGGCAATGACGATGGCGCCGAAGTAGCCTCGACCTCCAGAATGACACAAACCGTCGATAGACCACATCCACCTGCCGCGGTTGCGTCAGGCTATCCTCGCCCCCTCTCATGTCTAATGCCACCCGGTATCGCCGTAGGGTCGAGTCTTCTTCGAACGCGTCGTAAAAACTGTGAGGTTGAATCAGAACGGGAGGATCTATAGGCCCCTCCCCCAACCGCATGGTGTCTAAAATTCCCAGACGCTGAAGACGCGCCAAGGTGCTAAATAGCCGCAAACTATGAGCGGCACGCTGAGCACAGAGACCCGAGCGCAAGCTGTCGATGATCACTTTCAAGCTGGGCACGGCATAACCGCAGGTAGCACACGGCTGACTGTTCCGATCGGGACAAAAGGCCGCGGCATCAGCACATTGCGCGCACAAAGATTTGAGTTCAATCCGATGCCATGGACACCACCGGACGCATCGCAAATGGAAAAAGAGCGAAAGGTAGCCTGAGTCAGCGGCACACAGTGGGCAGTACTGCAATTTATCCATGACACGCGGGGCAAAAAATTGTGCAACGCTGCCAATGAAGTGCGTATTCGCCAGGTAGGGACGCCCGGGCGCATACAACCCCTGAATCGTTGCGCTGGCCACGCTGCCGTGGCGCCACCGATGATCGCCTTCGCCAGGACTGAAAGCCAGCAACAAAGCGCGTGCCGGTACCCCGTTGATGACCGCAGCTCTTTGCACAGTAGCAAAGGCCGCTTCGAAGGGGGTGGGAAACCCATCAGGAAAGAAATAGCCACGGTTATAATGCATCACAAAAAGCCCGTAGGTTGCTTTTTTGCACTGCTTCACTCACCCAGCGAGGATCAAGCTCCATGGAGGTGCTGTCCTTGGCTGCGAGACTGAGCAATAGATTAAGTATCGACTCACACAGATGTTCCATGGGAATGTTGTTCATATAAGGTCCGGAGGTACTGGACGACAACTCGAGCCAAAGCGGCTCGGTGACACGCGCTAAACGAAATCCTGCCGAGAAGGCCTTGGGTATGAAATGCGCGGTATAGCTCGTCCCGGAACCCGAGGGGAACTCGGAGCCCGTATCATAGGCATTCAAAATCACACCGAGCTCATCCACTCCGCGACAACCAGGGTAAGTCAATACTTCGGTTAAAAACCGCGCCATCAACTGCTGCTCACGTGTCGCCTTAATCATGGTGATTTGTGCGTCAATGTCCGGCTGAGCAAAGGCAATCAGCGTCATGCAGATGCTCTTCGCCTGTAACAGATTGTAGAGATCCGCCAAGTCGAAGTAATCCACCGGCAATAATCTTTGAACCTCATCAATCACCAAAAGATACTGCCCGGCTTGCTGCCCGACCAACAATGATTCCAAATGGGCTACCAAATGATAACGCAGATCCACGCGCTCCTTTGGATGAATATTTTCAGTATAGCAAAGCTCACGACAAAGATTATTAGGATGTCGTGTCTTACGCTTCAGCGCTATATAAAAAGCAACATGACATTCAGGGAACTGTTTTTTTAGCTGCTCGGCCACAAACACGGCGCAACGACTTTTGCCAACCCGTGATTGCCCACGAAACATCACTGCGGAACGCCTCATTGCAACCCGATCAAGGCACAACCGCACCGCCCAATTTAACGCTGGCGTGATGATACGTGCCTGCTTGCTGATTAAGGGATGCGTTATATTCATGATCCCCCTCGATTATCGGCTTGTCCTGCTGCGGGAAGACCGGGATATTCCTGATCCGGCTGAAGCAAGTAGTCCTTAACTGGCTTCTTCACAGGTACGACGGCGCGTGGCAGTGTCGACAGGCTCGGATCCTCGGCCTGCTTAACCAGCAGCGCCCGGTTGGGTTCGTTGTGGCGAATAAAATAGTCACAGATCTGCTGACTGGGTGGAAGGTCCTCTGTGATGGTCAACGCTCGTTGACCAATCAATGAATTTACCAAACGTCTAATGTACGGTGTATGCCTAAAGGTCGCCCACCAACCGCAGGCGTGGAGTACACCTATTGCTGCACCATTGGGTAGAAAAGCGTTGACAGCGCGATAATCATGCTCATCAATTTCCACACACAATTTGAGTCCGATCAGATCAAAGTTGGCCGCCAAATGCTCACTGGTATACCTGACCCGATCCAGCATGATGTATGGCCGTCGCCCTTCCGCCAAACTTCCGCGCACCGTCACATACTTAGTAATCAAGTCGACTTTCAGCCGCTCACGGCGTTCAACAGCAATGCGTGGTAGTATGGCGGCTTGACTCATATACTGTCGAATCAAGCCCAACGGCGAAAACATGCCAATACCTTCCGAAGGCTCCGTATTATAATTGGCTAGCGCAACGTCCAATGCTTGGATAAATCGTGTCAGATCCAACTGATACTCAACGGCTTTTTCCTGTGCGCCATCCGCTCTACCATGGCGAGGGTGACTACCGGTTGTCGACGGTAATAAAGCTGTGTGTCGTACCACCTCCGCAAAAAGTCGCTCGATCTTTGCGCGCGTTTCAAAACGCCCGGTTGGCCCCAAATAATGGTGAAAGCCGAAATCCTGCCGAGCTTGAAGCGTAATTTTCTTAGCAATATTGGAAAGATGCGAGTCAACACTAAGCACACTGAACGTGACACCGCAACATTCCTCAATCACGCTTGAAGGAAAACCCGCATCGACTTTGTAGGAAAAATTGGTGTTTTCCAGTGTTTGCGCCTTCCACCCTCCCAAACTTGCCCGCACAAGCACTTCGCGAACATCACTGGCCCCAGGCTGGCTTCGTAAGACCAATTTATACGAGAGAACGGCATGAGAATATGGTTCAATTGCGGTAAGCAACCACATGCGATCTAACGGAATCGGCAACATCAAGCCATTTACTTGCTCCACCAACAAAACAAAAAAAGCACTGATAAAATGGCCATCCAACTCGACAATGTCGAACGGGCGCTGCGCGACGAGGTAAGGCCGGTGCCCGGTACCGGTGACAATATGCGCTCTCGCCTCAGGACTACCATGCGCATTGATGTACGAGGCCGGAAAGTGGTTGCGCAGCGCGAGAATATAGCGGCGTATGCTAACGCGTCCCTGATACTTAGTCGAATAAGGCCAACCACGATGATCGGGGGCTATGGCGTGCAAAATCTGCATGAACTTTTTGGTGAGGAACGCTATAGCGTTCCTATGATCATCGAGCGTCTGTGCAGAGTCTTTGAGAACCGCGACCATCCGCTCTTCAATTTCGGGGTATGTCTCGAGCAACTGCTGAAGGCAGCCTGACATCCCCCCCTGCTGGCCACTGTATTTATTGCCCGATGGTTTGCGTCGTTCGTAGGGTTTGAGATGAATATGGGGAAGCAACGCTCTTTCGCCAATACACTGGCCTTGGTCATCCAAAGTCAGAAAGCGGGACGCTAATCGATTAACTTCCCACCCTTTTAGGTGGGTCCTCTGCTCGATTGCGCGCAAAGCGTGACCTTCAATGTACATCTGCACTGCGGTGCGACGCCGACAAAACAGCTGCCAGTGTTCCTCGGGGACTGCCGAGGCTGGTAGTCTCGGCCAGTTCCCGGCTTGCACGGTCTGGGGTATCACAACCCGCTTCATGGCCGTTCAACTTTGCAAGACCATGTGGTCTGCAGGTTTGGGGTGAAAGCATCAATGGTTAACTCTACCTGCCCTTTGATTGCCAAACGGCTGAGTCCGCCGATCAACTCCGTCATGTCTAGGTTGGGTAGTATTTGCGCCAAGCTGCCAATGGTACCGGTTCTATTTCGCCCGACGGCTTGAGAAAGAAGCGCTTCCGTTGCGTTGATATCCACACTCCAACGCGTCAACGCCACGAAACTTGCCAATCTTAGCAAGGGCATAACTTGATAATGACGGGCGTCGCGTGTTGACTCATCGAAGAGTCGGTAAAGAGCACCGGCAGCCTGCGCCAACTCCTTCTGAACCTTCAGTTGCTCATGCGCCTCTAGATCATCAATGTATCCCGGCTTCACCTCATGCCACTCGATAAAGCCCTCGACATTCGTCGCAATCGCATCAAGTTTTACCTTGCGCCCGCCTCGCTGGTCTGCATTGAACTCGTCGCCTTGTGGCTTCCAGAAAGTTACTATTGATGGGTCAAACTCAAGATAGATCAGCCAGTGCGCGACTTCACGATGGCTTTCTAGAATCAGGTCATTATTGGCTTTCAAACTATAAACATGCCAAATACTGCTGCGTACAGATCCGCGATTACGCATCTGAGCAATCAAGGCATTGCTGGGTGTCGCTTGCTTCGTACTTTTTTTAGACATATCTACACCCTCAACATAAACTTCATGCTTAGGTAGATATGCCAACCCCTCGCGGAGGTCTTCTATGACGAATGGGGGCGGATTCCACAATATGATAATCGCACAGCTGCCCCACGGCCATGATGCCTATTGGAAATAAAAAGCACCGCATTACGTGGAAAAAGTAATAAGCCGCTACGGAATCACAAACATATAGGAGGCGACGCGATGAAAACACTATCCATGTCAGGTCCCACGCCCTCCCTATTTGACCGTCAAACAATGGGTTATATACGTGATTTCCAAAATTTCTATAAAGGTGGCCCTCCCTGCACAGCTGAAGAATTGTGCCTCTATCTGTTGCGTAGCTTCCAAGGTACCCCTGCCGAAATCAATCGGATCCTAACAGCGTTCTCTCGCTATCATCGAACACTCGGACTTGCAGATCCTACCCAATGCCCCTCCGTGTTAAGGCTCTGCAGAGAGTTCGAGAACGTAACATGCTTACAAGCACCTATATCTTCACAGACGACTCCTACATTTCATTGCGTCTCCGAACTGACTAAAATGCTAAACGGCGAGATCCATCGCCACCGACAGGAGCTCAAAAAAGCCCGAGCCCTCCTGAACCATGACAGAGCACGCCTGATACATCATAAACTCCTCAAGTCAGTGCGTAATCGAGCGATATTGCTCGTTTCTTACTGGTACGGATTGGAGATAAATGAGACTTGCGCACTGAGCCTGGAGGACGTGGTGGTGACGCCAAAAAGAATACAGATAATAGTCCGCCCAACCCCAAAGTCGCATAAGTCGCCGCCCCAGCTTTTGACTATTGGTTATTTACCTCAGCTATGTCCAGTGCGAGCAACTCACGCCTGGTTAGGACTTTGCAAAATTAGCGAGGGACTCCTGTTCCCAGACATTAGAGCGGGCGAATTACTAGCTGACACGCCCGCAACTAACCTACAAAATCATTTCAGATCCCGAGCAAAGCGCATTACACCTGATGCGTTAAAAGGACCGATTGTGTGGAGAAACGGATTACTGGCTTTTCTGCTGGATTGTGGATGGTCAGCAGCAGACATCACGCAGTGCTTACCCCAGTATCGGAGAAAGCACATTCGGCATCTTCAAAAGGAGTTCCAAAAACAAGGACGCAATCGACAGGACTTACCAATAGATAGGGTCCTGACGACCATCTTGAGCCATTACACCCGATCAGCAGAAAACTATATATCCTCAAGAACCTAAAACAGCAATTCTTATTGCGTAGCTGCAAGCTTATTCGCCAATTTTTAGTAACAACGCTCCAGCTCAACTAAACCCTCACCTCGAAAGCACCAAGTAAATATTAAAATCCGCGAGCCGACAGGAACGCAAACCATTGAAATGCCGAGATTATCGACTAGCCAGAAATTGGAAGATTTAGTTAAGATGACTCCTCAGTAACGAATGGACAAGGCGATCGCCTCGTTTGGCGTCTGGTGTTTGTCCAGCAGGCCCAGCACCTCTTTCTTCAACTGCTCCTGCCGGTCGATCAGCGCCAGGTCGCGGAACTTGTAGTCCAGGTCGGCATAGCTTTCCGACACGCCGGCATTGAGGTGGTTCTTGCCGAAGGTGTGCACGATGTGCTTGGACTTCCAGATGTCGTACTGGCTGAACACCTGGTCCTGCGGCAGGTGCCTGGCGACCGAGAACGGCACCCGGGTCAGCAGGCAGTAGTTCATCTTGTACTTGTGGAATTGGTAGTGCTCCAGGGAGTGGACGAACGACACGTACCAGATGTAGGTGGCGATCACCTCGATGTTGAAGGCCTTGTCGCCGGGCTGGCACGGCAGGTTGACGTAGCGGCACAGCTCAGCGACCCAGTTGTTGATGTAGGGCTCGGAGCCGTCGCGCAGCAGGTCGTCGTAGCTGGCCGAGACGAACTTCAGCACCGCCGCGTAGTAGTCGCGGTACTGGGCGTTGAGCGCGTGCTGGCCATTGAGGTACTGGTCGAACGGGATGGCGAACCTGATCTCGAATTTCTGGGTCAGCGCCTGGTCCTCGGTCTCGCGCTTGTTGTACATGTTCAGGGCATTTTCATAGCCGACCTTGTAGAAGGTCTGCGCCGAGTAGTAGCCGATGCAGCTGTAGAGGAACTTGTCGGCGATGCCGGTGGTTTCGCGCAGCGACAGCGGCGATTCCTTGAACTGGTGGTTGAGCATCAGGATGTAGGCGGTGTGCGGGTCCATCAGCTTGTGGAAGTTCGACTCCCTGGGCACCAGGTTGAACAGGAACGCCGCGCCCATTTCGGCGAAGAACAGGTGGTGGTGCAGGTGTGCGCCGAGGATGAAGAACACCATGGTGTTGGACATGAAGTACACCTTGGCCAGGTCCCAGTGCGGCTCGCCCGGGCCGACGCTGAAACCGTCGCGCAGGGTGATGCGCATGCTGTCGGCGGCAAAATCTTCGGCAATGGCAATGCTGGCCACGTCGAACACCGAGCTGGACAGGCGGATCTCGCGGGTGAAGTCACGCATGTCGAAGGTCGACACGCCATCGACCGTCTGCAGGTAGTGGGTAATCTGCGACGACATCAGGAACACCCTCAGGTCCTCGTCCGAGATGGCCGTCGGCTGCGGGAACTGGCCCAGCGGCACCTTGTAGTAGTCGCGGTTGGCCTTGATGATCGACTGGATGTAGTTGTGGTAGACCTTGTCCTTTCTCCAGCGGTAGACCAGCTCGGCGGGCAGCTTCTTGGGGATGTAGCCCATGTGGTAGTCGGTGCCCGGGATCGGCGTGCTTTCCATCGAGATGGAGTCGCGGTTGTAGTGGCGATAACCGAAGTAGCGAGGCAGCAGCCATTTCAGCTGGACCCACTTCCAGGCCAGGAAGCTGGTGCCGAGATTGACCGCGTACAGCGCCAGCAGCAGCGGTACGAACTTCACGTAGTACAGGCCCACGTACACATGCTTCAACGGCTCGGCGCGGGTCTTGCTCATCAGTATGATCACGGGGCTGACGGTTATGAAAAACGCCAGCAGGATGACTTCCAGCATGCTTCAAACTCCTTGTTCGATCGCTTTGTTCTTGTTGCGGCTTGCGCCGTAGCTGTACAGGCAGGCGCCTGTGAAAATCACGTTGACGACGCTCCAGGCGAGCGCCGCGTCGGGGCTGTACCAGCTCGTCAGGTCGAAGGCCGGCAGGTTCATCAACGGTGTGTCACCGGCGAGCGTGCGCACGAACAGGTAGAAGCCGAAGGTGTAGGCACGGGCCTGGAAGTACAGGTCCGAACGACGCAGCAGCAAGGCGTAGGCCACCGGCGCCAGCAACAGCGGCAGGGCGTAGCCGAAGGTGGTGATCCGCGCCGAGTACAGGAAGCACAGGTTCCAGGTGGTGTAGAGGTAGGGCCAGTAGGCCGGCACGTGCACCACGAAATCACTGTGGCGCCCGGAAATCTGCCAATGCTTGCGCGAGTACGGCAGGCAGACGATCAGCCCCACGGCGGCGACGATGTTGAGGAGGTTGCCGGTCTGCCAATCGATCACCGAGGCCTCGATGATGTTCAGCACGATCACCACGTAGATCAGCTTGTAGATGAAGCCTTCGATGCGTGGCTTGTAGCGGGCATAGGCCAGGAAACACATGGGCAGCAGCACGCTGATGGTCTTGATGCGCATGAACAGGTTGGCGTTGGGCACCAGCAGCGCCGGCAGCGACAGGACGAAGAAGGTCAGGCCCACCAGGCGGTAGCGCCTGAACAGCTCGGCGACCAGCAGGAAGGCGGCGAAGAAGGCCAGCATCAACAACAAGGTGTTCGGCATGAGGTGTTTCCCTACTCATTCATGGATCGATGTGCAGCGCGAACGCCAGGCACGGCAAAGCCTGCCGCGCACGCCCGGGCCAGAGGCCGGGGACGGTGGAGCAATGGACAGGCGTTGCAGGTATCAGATGGTTGGCAAGAGGGCCGCGGCGCGGCCTGGCTCAGGCCTTGCCGAGGACGTGGGCTTCAGCCTCCAGCCATTTCTTCACGGCTTCAGGCATTGGCGCGGTGGTGGGCTGGACCTTGAGCTTCTCGGCGATCACCGCGTTGGCGACCAGGCCCTTGCGACCGACCCAGGCGCCTTTGGAGTAGCCGGTTACGACCACCTCGCCGGCCATATTGAAGAAGCTGTACTGGAAGTAGGTCCAGTTTTCGTCGAGGCAGCAGATGCTGAATTCGGCGGTATACTTTTCGAACATGGAAAGTTGCTTTTTGTAGACAACCAAGTTGCCACCTAGCATCGGTTTCCAGCCAAACTTGAAGGCCGGAATGAGGATTTTCGCGCGCAGGCAAAGTTCCAGCATGAACAAGTCGGCGATGGTCATATAACGACCATTGTTCATGTGCTTGTTGATATCGATATCGTTCGGCCAGACCCGTAGCGTGCGGTGCAGCGTATCGGTCAGGGCCATGGGCGGTTTGAAGAAACCGCGCAGGACAGCCAGCAACAGGCGGATGTACAGATTCATCCGGTTATCCCTCCCTAGGATTTTTTATTATCGTTCCCTGTTCAGCCAACCGTTGATTAATCGGTTGGCGGCAAGCGGCGCATTGCAGGCCTGCTTGTTTGCTTCTCAGCGGTGGCTGAAACTAACAGCTTTCGCCGGTAGCAACCAGTGGCCAACACCGTAATTGCTCGAAAAACGCCAACTGAATAACCGGTCACGTTCGGACTTTATATCCAATTGATGCTGAAACGTTTGTTCTTTTATTGGAAAACTATTCGTCGCGGTGTCCACTAGTCCATGTGCTCGCTCAATGCCTGGCGCAATGCCTCGGGCACTGCAACTGGCTGTTTGCTCTCAGGGCAGACGCACACCTGAGTCATGCTGGCGCGAAAGCACACTTCGCCGCCGGCACCGCGTGCCTCGACGGCAAAACTGAACGAGGTCGTCCCAGGCACGCCACTGCTGACCTGCACGCTGATCAGGTCATCCCAGGTCATGGGCGCCAGAAATTCGATGGACAGGGCCCGCGCCGGCGGCATCACGCCCATGGCGAACAACCTGCGCAGGCCTTCGCCGCCCAGGCAGCGGGAGAGAAACTCGTGAATCGCCTCGATGACGAAATAGGAAATGCGCGGCGTATAGACGATCCCCGCGGGATCGCAGTCGCCAAAGAGAATTTTCCGGGTAGTGACGAAAGGCATGGCGTTGTGTGCTCCGTGCTGGGAATGCCTGGCCGCTCATACTAACGTGCCAGCGCCTTTGCTGCCCCACCGCTCTCAAGCCATGCACCAAGGCGGACAAGGTAATGGCACAGGATTGACTGGCCCGAAACAGACGTGGGAGCGGCCTTGCGTCGCGATGCGCCGCGCGGGCGGCGCTCGATCTGATAGGCGGTGAAACTCCCCCGCCGAGCGGTGCTTGATCTCACAGGCGCTACAACGCCCCCGCCGAGCACCTGGAAATACCCCAGTCCCTCCCAGCCGAGTGCATTCCCCACCCCTGATCCCTTATGATGCTGAATGGTTTCTCCACCCTCAGGATGCCCGATGCTGACTGCCCTGCTGTTCGACCTCGATGGGACCCTCACCGACACCGACACCTTGCACCTGCAAGCCTTCCGCCAGCTGCTGTTCGACCATGACGGCCGCGAGCTGACGCAGGAGCAGTTCAACACCCAGGTCAGCGGCCGCTCCAACGGCCTGTTGTTCGCCGAACTGTTCCCCCAGGCCGATGCCGCCAGCCGTCAGGCCCTGGCCGAACGCAAGGAAGCACTGTTCCGCGAACTGTCACCGACCCTGGCGCCGATGCCCGGCCTGCTGCGCCTGCTGGACCACGCCGAACGGCATGGCATCGGCATGTGCGTGGTGACCAACGCGCCACGCCTGAATGCCGAGCACATGCTCGGCGCCATGCACCTGGCCACCCGTTTCGCGCATGTGCTGGTGGCGGACGAACTGGCGCGTCCCAAGCCCGATCCCCTGCCCTACCTCACCGGCCTGCAGCGTCTGGACGCCAAGGCCGGGCAGGCACTGGCATTCGAGGACTCGCTGCCAGGCGTCAAGGCCGCCGTAGATGCCGGCATCTTCACCGTCGGGCTGGCGACCACCCAGCCCGCCGAGCGGTTGCTGGAAGCCGGGGCAAGCCTGGTGATCGAGGACTATGACGATTCACGATTGTGGGAGCTGCTCGCGCAGATGCAGGCAAGCGCCTGATCGATGGCGAGAGGGTGACTATGCGTCGACATCGCCAATGAAGGCGCATGCAACCCTTTAAGCAAGCAAATGATTCACGCCTGCAATTTGCACTTTCCCAACTGAATGAACCTGTTATTCAGCATTTGCGCGCACAGATGCCAAAGGCCATGTCGCCTATGTAGATGCCCCGCGACTGAAGACGCTCGGCCTCCAGCCGCGCCGGTAGCGTATCGATCCCGACCTGCCTGGCCGTAGCCACGCCATGGGCGATGATCCGTGGCAGACAGGCGCGAATGATATCGGCCAGGGGATAGGCACTGTCGGGCGTCTGCACCAGGCCTTCGGCCCGCAGGTCCTCGACCGCCAGTCCCGCCTCGCAGAACAGCCGGTGCAGGTTGAAGCCGATATGCAAGTCGGCCCCCTCATGGGCCAGCATGCGTTGCAGCCACTGTTGGGCCTTGCGATGCAACGGAAAAGGTTCCAGGCTGGCCGGGGTCAGGCTGCTGTCGTGCTCCTGAAAGACCATCAGCCCACCGGGCAACAGATGCCGGGCCAGCAGGCGCAGGGCCTTGACCGGCTCCGCCTGGTACATCAGCACCCGGCGCCCGACGATAGCGTCGAACAACCCCAGGGACTCGGGCAGTGCACGCAGGTCGGCCTCTACGAACTCAGGTACCGCCGCGCCCTTGGGTGCCTCACGCAGACGCGCAAGCTCCAGTGCATCAGCCGCCTGGTCAACGCCAACCACCGCGCCATCGCCGTCCACCAGCCGGGCCAGCAGCCAGCTCACATCGCCGCTGCCACACCCGACGTCGAGCACACGCATGCCGGGGCCGATACCGGCATCGACCAGCAGTCGCGTGGTGAAATCCGCTTTCGCAAGTGCCATGCCATGCTCCTTCGCAGGTGCGCCAGTGTGCAGAGCAAAGGCCCCCGGACACAAGACTGGCCTATGCTAGAGCCACCATCTTTACCGGACCCGGCCATGCCCACCACCACCGATCCCCTGCTGGACAGCTGGCAGCACAACGCCCAGGCCTGGATCGAAGCCGTACGCTCCGGCGCCATCGCCTCCCGCCGCGAGGTCACCGACCAGGCGATACTGCTCGCCGTGCTGGGCCGCCAGCCTTCGCGGGTGCTCGACCTGGGCTGCGGCGAGGGTTGGTTGCTGCGCGCCCTGGCGGCACGGGGCATCGACGCGGTCGGCGTGGATGGCGATGCGACGCTGGTCGCCGCCGCGCGCTCGGCGGGCTCGCCCCAAGTACACCTGGCCAGCTACCAGCAGCTGGCCGAAGGCGCGGTGGACATCGGCCAGGGCTATGACTTGGTGTGCGCCAACTTCGCCCTGCTGCAACAAGACATCATCCCCCTGCTCTGCGCCATGCGGACCTTGCTGCTGCCCGGCGGCACAATCCTGATCCAGACCCTGCACCCGTGGACGGCGGCTGCCGGCCACTACCAGGATGGCTGGCGTGAGGAGTCGTTTGCCGGTTTCACCGGCGACTGGCGCCCGATGCCCTGGTACTTCCGCACCCTGGGCAGTTGGCTGAAGGCGCTGGAGCTGGCCGGGTTCGGCCTGCTGGAGTTGCAGGAGCCGCAACATCCGCAGAGCCAGGTGCCGCAATCCCTGCTGTTGGCGGCACACAGGCTGGACTGACGCCCCTGCGGCCACTCGTCGCAGCCTTTTCCTACTTGGCAAATCCTGCACAGGCCTTAAAATCCCGCCTCCTTTTCGCCCGTCGCCCCAGCCGGTGGCAACCGCCCGCAAAGACAGCGTCCGTGCCTCATCACATCGCGCATGTGCCACAGGCTCAACCGCCCCCGCCCGACCTGCCTGCATCAGGTCCGCGGTTGAATCTTGCCAAGGTCGCAGCCCGCCCAGGCCGCACTGCACGCCGCCATGACCCGGCCCGTGCAGCCGAAAAGGCGCATCTGAGCTCTTTTCAACCTTGAGGTAACTATGTCTGTGCGTTTGCTGGCGATGGCGCTGGCACCCCTGCTCGGCCTGTTCATCATTGCCCTGGGCAATGGCGTGCTGTCTTCCCTGACCACCCTGCGCCTGGGCGCCGCCGGCGAATCGGCGACCACCATCGGCGTGGTCTCCTCGGCCTACTTCATCGGCCTGACCCTGGGCGCTATATTCAACGATCGCCTGATCCTGCGCATCGGCCATATCCGCGCCTACAGCAGCTTCGCCGCGTTGATCGGCGCGACCATCCTGTTGCAGGGCCTGTTCTACGACACCACCTGGTGGTTCGCCCTGCGCCTGATCAACGGCTGGGCCGCGGTCGGGGTGTTCCTGGTGATCGAGAGCTGGCTGTTGCTGGCCGGCGACGCCAAGATCCGCGGACGCCTGCTGGCGCTGTACATGATCGCCTTCTACGGCGCCGGGGTGATCGCCCAGGCCGGCCTGGGCGAGGTCACCGGCTGGGGCGACACCGCGCCGTTCATGGTCGCCGGCATGCTCGCCACGCTGTCGGTGCTGCCGATCGTGATCCTGCCGCGGGTATCGCCGCTGCTGGACCAGGTCGAGCCGCTCAAGCCGCGGCAACTGCTGGGCGTGGCGCCGACCGGGCTGGTCGGCTGCTTCGGTTCGGGGGTCGCCATCGCTGGCATCTATGCCCTGCTGCCGCTGTACCTGCAGCGCATCGGCCTGGATGTGGGCAAGGTCGGCGACATGATGGCCTGGGTCATTCTCGGCGCCATGCTGCTGCAGTACCCGGTCGGGCGCTGGTCGGACCGCAAGGACCGCCAGGACGTGCTGATCGCCCTGGCCGCCCTGTGCACCGTGCTGTCGGTGCTGATCGTGCTGCTGCCGGCCGACACCGTGCTGCTGCCGGCGCTGCTGTTCCTGCTCGGCGGCGGCGTGTTCGCGCTGTACCCGGTGGCGGTCAGCAGCGCCGCCGACCGCGCCCCGGCCGATGCGCTGGTGCCGATGATCCAGGGGCTGCTGCTGATCAACTCGCTGGGCTCGGCCATGGCGCCGCTGGCCATTTCGCCGATGATGACCGCCTACGGCGAAGCTGGGCTGTTCTGGGCCTTCGCGGCGATCAACCTGGCCATGGTCGGATTCTTCCTCTGGCGTCGTGGCAAGCGCCCGGCACCGGAGCACCCGGCGCCGTTCGCGCCGACCGCGACTTTCTCGCCGACCGGCGCGGAACTACGGGTGACCGAGGACCTGATGCACGCGGCCCAGGAGCACCCGACGCTGGAGGCAATGGACGCCACGCACGGCCAGCAGGCGCCGCGTCCCGACGCCCACTGAAAGCCCGCGCCAATGACCGCCCGTCGCTTGACGGGCACCTTGGCAGCACCGTGGCAGCCCAACCATGACAGGTCATCCGACAGGAGATTCATCATGGTCAATCCACGCCCCCTCGCCTTGATGCTGGCGCTGCTGCTCGGTGGCGGCGCCACCCTCAGCCTTGCCGCGACCGACATGAACGATGGCGACAGCCACAGCGGACACGCCACAGACCAGGGCAAGACCGCCGGAGACGGCGGCAGCATAAACAACCCCGGTGGCAGCAAGGATAACGACAGCAGCGATACCGGCAGCGATTCCGATGCCGCCGACGGCGCTGCCGGAGGCTCCAACAGCACGGGTGAAGCCACAGGCTCCGGGGCCGGAGCATCAGGTGGCAATGCCGAGGATCAGGACAGTCGTTGACCTGGCTGTACCGGCCTTATCGCGGGGCAAGCCCGCTCCCACCAAGCCTGTACAGGCCCTTGTGGGAGCGGGCTTGCCCCGCGATGTCTGTCAGCGCCAGTAGCGAGGCTCATCCGCAATGCGCTGGTGCTCGGCAAACAGCAACGGCAACTGCTCCTTGAGAAAGTCCAGCCAGGTGCGCACCTTGGCATCCAGGTAATGCCGCGACGGGTAGATCGCGTAGATTTCCCGCTGGCGCAGCCGGTGCGGCGCCAGCAGCCGGCACAGGCGCCCCTCCTCCATGGCCTGGCTCGCCGAGTAGTACGGCAGCAGCCCCACGCCCATGCCCAGTTCGGTAGCCTTGAGCATGGCGTCGGCGACGTTGGTGAGGAAGGTGTCCTGGGGCACGATCACACAGCTGTCGGGCTGGCCCTCGAACGACCAGTCCTCCTCGAACAGCGGGTCGACCGTGCGCAGGCAGATGTGCTCGTGCAAATCCTCAGGCCGCTCGGGCACGCCGTGGCGGGCCAAGTACTCCGGGGAAGCACATAGGATGCTGTGGATGCTGCCCAGCGGGATGGCGATCAGCTGCGAGTCCGGCAGGCCCTGGCCGATGGTGATCACCACATCGTGACCCTCGGCCAGCGGGTCGGGGTTGCGCTGCGACAGGGTCAGTTCCATCACCACTTCCGGGCAGGTGGCGTTGTAGCGCGCCACCAGTGGCATCATCAGCAACCCCAGGCCATGGGTGCAATGGAAACGCAGGTGGCCGCGAGGCGTGAGGTGGGCGCCACGGGCCTCGTCCACCGCCTCCTCGGTGAGCAGCATGATCTGCCGGGTGCGCTCTAAAAACCGCTCCCCCGCCTCGCTCATGCGCAGGCGCCGGGTGGTGCGGTGCAGCAGGCGGGTCTGCAACTGATTTTCCAGCTCCGCGACGATCCGCGACACCTGCGCTGCGGAAATGTCCAGGGCCTGGGCCGCCGCGGCGAAACTGCCGCACTCCACTACCCGGGCGAAGGTTCGCATCGCATGCAGCATGTCCATGGGCAGGCAGCCTCATTCATACATGAAAGGCAGCAATCTATCACGGGATAGCCCATTTATTGTGAAACACAAATGAATGGATCATTAGCTATCCGCAACAAATGAGGAGCCTGTCATGAAACGTTCGATCGCCCTGCTCGCCCTGAGCGCCACCCTCGCCTCGTTCGGCGCACTGGCCGACAGCACCGCCAGCACCTACGAATACGGCATGCCGCTGGACATCGCCAAGGTCATCTCGATCACCCCGGCCAGCAATGACGCCGACTGCCAGGTGGGCACCGCGCACATGGTCTACGTCGACCACCAGGGCCAGACCCGTGAAGTCGACTACCGCCAGATGGGCAACTGCTCGCAGCTGTAAGCCCTGGGAAAAATACCAGCCATCTTGCTGAAAGTGCATTTGCCCGCCCGCGACACCGCCGCATGATCTGCCGGGACAACAACAAGAACGTCCCGGACCATGAATACGATAGAAACCTCCACGGCCACGTCCGTGCGCGCCTGCGACGCCACCCATGCCCGCATCACCTGGCGGCTGATGCCGCTGCTGCTGGTGTGCTACCTGTTCGCCCATCTGGATCGCATCAACATCGGCTTCGCCAAGATGCAGATGAGCGCCGACCTGGGCTTTTCCGACACGGTCTACGGCCTGGGCGCCGGCCTGTTCTTCATCGCCTACGCGCTGTTCGGCGTGCCCAGCAACCTGGCCCTGGACCGGGTCGGGCCGCGGCGCTGGATCGCCACCCTGATGGTGGTCTGGGGCCTGCTGTCCACCGGCATGATGTGGGTGCAGGACGCCGCCGGCTTCTATGTCCTGCGGTTTCTGCTGGGGGTGGCCGAAGCGGGCTTCTTCCCCGGCATCCTCGTGGTGCTCAACCGCTGGTATCCGGCACGGCGTCGTGCCCAGATCACCGCGCTGTTCGCCATTGCCGTGCCTTTGGCCGGCGTGGTCGGCGGGCCGTTGTCCGGCGGCATCCTCCAGGCCTTCCACGACCAGGGCGGCCTGCGCGGCTGGCAATGGATGTTCCTGATCGAGGGCCTGCCGGTGGTGCTGCTCGGGCTGGTGGTGCTCAAGTGCCTGCCGGACAGCTTCGAGCAGGTCGCCTGGCTCAATGCCGGGCAAAAGCAGGCGTTGCGCGAGGAAATGGCCGGTGAGGAGCGGCACAAACCCATCAGTTCGCTGGCCGGTCTGCTCGGCAACGCGCAGGTCTGGCTGCTGGTGGCGGTGTATTGCGCGGTGATGCTGGCGGTCAACACCCTGGCCTTCTGGATGCCCAGCCTTATCCACGGCGCCGGCATCGGCAGCGATGGCCAGGTCGGCCTGCTCAGCGCCATTCCCTATCTGGCCGGATGCCTGTTCATGCTCGGTTGCGGGCGCTCCTCGGACCGCCAGCGCGAACGCCGCTGGCACCTGTGCGTGCCGCTGCTGATGGCCGCCGCCGGCATCGCCCTGGCTGGCTCGGCGCCGGGCAATGCCCTGCTGGTGATGACTGGGCTGGTGATCGCCGGCATGGGCGCCAGCGCCGCCCTGCCGATGTTCTGGCAACTGCCGCCGGCGTTCCTGGCAAGTGACACCCAGGCCGCCGGCATCGCCATGATCAGCTCGTTCGGCAGCATCGCCTCGTTCGCCGCGCCCTACCTGATCGGCTGGATGCGCGACAGCACCGCCAACCCTGGCCTGGCCCTGCAGGTGCTGGCCGTGGCCATCGTCTTCGGTGGCATGTTGGTGCTGAAGGTGCCCGCCAGCGTGGTCAACCCGAAATGAATGGGCTCAGGCCAGCAGCTCGCGGATCCAACCGGCCTGGCGGGTGATGTCGCGCACCTTGTCCTCGGGCACCGGCTGGCGTGCGCGGGCGAAGTTGTCCAGGCTCTGTTGCTTCTGGCGCAGCATGCGCTGCCACTTGAACAGAAAAGCCGGGCTGCGCGCCTGCATCAGCAGCGGACCGAAGTACAGCTGCTCGGCCGTGTAGGCGACCGCCTCGGCACGTTCGGCGACGATGATTTCGTAGTCGAAGCGGTTTTCCCGCAGCACTTCCTCGCCGACGATCCGGTAGCCGTTGTCCATCAGCCACTGGCGCAACGCGGGCTCGCCGCCGTTGGGTTGCAGGACCAGGCGCTCATGACCACCCAGGTACTGCTTGCCGGCTTCGAGAATGTCGCGGATGGTCTCGCCGCCCATGCCACAGATACTGATCGCGGTAATCCCATCACCCGGCTCGATGGCCGCCAGGCCACTGGCGTGCCGCACCGTGATGCAATCATCCAGGCCATTTTCGCGCACGGTACGCCGTGCAGCCTCGCAGGGCGTGAGCGCCACCTCGCCGGCCACCGCCGCGACAATCGCACCGCGGCGCACCAGCGCCACTGGCAGGTAGCCATGGTCCGAGCCGATATCGGCCAGACGCGCCCCGGCCGGCACATGGGCGGCCACGCGCTCCAGACGCATGGACAATGTGTGTTGGTTCAACGCAAGCCTCTTCTGACAACCTGGGCCCGGCACCTGTGGCCGGGTCGGGGCGCGATTCTGACCGCCCGCGCCGCGCATTTCAAATGCCCGCGACCGGCCGCCCGCCTCGACCTGCCCGACCCGCTCGCGTAGGCTTGGCGGTTTCCTTCCGTTGCAAGGCGAAACCCCATGGCTAACAGCGACATCATCTACACCCCCGACCCGGACGCCGACTCGATCTCCTCGGACGTTGCCGAGTACAACGGCATCCTGGTCAGCACCCAGATCCCCGTGCAGGCCGACGGCAGCCTCGAGCTGGGCGATATCACCACCCAGTGCGAATGCACCCTGCAGGCGCTCAAGGTCGCCCTGGAGCGCGCCGGCAGCTCGATGGACCGGGTGCTGCACCTGACCATCTACCTGACCGACATGGCCGACCGGGCGGCGTTCAACGAGGTGTACCAGCGGTTCTTCAAGAAACCATGGCCAGTGCGCGCGGCAGTGGGCGTGGCTTCGCTGGCGTTCGAGGGGATGCGCGTGGAAGTGACGGCGATGGCGGCCAAGGGCTGATTGACCGTCCAAGGGCCGCACCTACGCGGCCCTTTTAGGATCGACTCTCCGGTATGCTCTGGAAACTTCCGTGTGATGCCTGATCATTCATCATGCGCACTTGCTCATTGGCTTGACTCGCTAACCACGCAGCTACACTTTGCATAGCTTGTGTACTGCGAGAGGGTGTAACGACCTCTGTTAGTCTGTCATCCATACCTTTGAAGGCTTTTATTAAAAACTTCAATTGCTTGTCGATTTCAGCGCCATTATTTCCGATTAATCGGTCATGTGCTTTGGACGCAATAGTCATAGCTGATACTGCTCCTACCGCACCCACATCAGCGTACTTAGCCCCAGACCAACTAGCCGGCACAAAGTAAAAATACAGACCCGCCACCCCGCCCACGACAGCGGCCCCAGCGCTGGATATGGCGCCTTTTATATGATCACTTTTTTCCCAGGGGAGGACTCTTGGCCCTGACGGCAATCCATTTTCCTTTAGTATCCCCTGAAGCGTCTCGATCCTACTTATCTTTGATGCCATTTCAATATGATGAAAGACCTTCTCTGCCCCCCACCCTCCGAAAGCCAGGGCTGAAATCGCCAATCCCGACCTGGTATCCTCCTTACCGTTCGGATCATGAAAGTTAACAGGGTCTCCATGACAATAAGCATAGGCATTGACCCCGCCTACCCCAAACGGACTCAAGCGATCAGGTGAGTGGAACCGCATCACGAACGGACTGAAGGTTCGATGTCCATTCCCCAAATGATAATGCTCCGTCAACTGATCACGAGCCTGACCGCAGTAAGCCAACACAGCTCCCCGCTTGTCGGAATGTCCTCCATATGGCGTATAGGCCCTGGCCGGGCCGGAGCCACCCAGTACCGAACGCTGCAGGTCGGCCATGGCCAACAAACAATTGGATGTCATGACGATACCTGATCTCGACAATAATGCCCCTGACGCTATCACCGTTGCCTGGCAGGCATAACTGACAAAAATGCCAGGCGTCCCCTCTTCTCCGAGGAAGAACAGCCCTGACTGCCGTTTCCGAGAAGTTCATCGGTTATGGATGCCCCCGCCCCGTTTCATCGCTACAATGCCCGCCTTACCGTGACAGCCCGAACCTATAACGACATGTCCCTTCCAAAGCACCACCTGGAACTGCTCAGCCCTGCCCGTGACGTGAGCATCGCCCGCGAGGCGATCCTGCACGGCGCCGACGCCATCTACATCGGCGGCCCGAGCTTCGGCGCGCGCCACAATGCCTGCAACGAGGTCAGCGATATCGCCGAACTGGTGGAGTTCGCCCGGCGCTACCATGCCCGCGTATTCACCACCATCAACACCATCCTCCACGACAACGAGCTCGAACCTGCGCGCAAGCTGATCCACCAGCTGTACGACGCCGGTGTCGACGCGCTGATCGTGCAGGACCTGGGGGTGATGGAGCTGGATATCCCGCCGATCGAGCTGCACGCCAGCACCCAGACCGACATCCGCACCCTGGAGCGGGCCAAGTTCCTCGACCAGGCCGGGTTCTCCCAGCTGGTGCTGGCCCGCGAGCTGAACCTGCAGCAGATACGCAGCATTGCCGCCGAGACCGACGCGGCCATCGAGTTCTTCATCCACGGCGCGCTGTGCGTGGCCTTCTCCGGCCAGTGCAACATCTCCCACGCCCAGACCGGGCGCAGCGCCAACCGTGGCGACTGCTCCCAAGCCTGCCGCCTGCCGTACACCCTCAAGGACGACCAAGGCCGCGTGGTGGCCTTCGAGAAGCACCTGCTGTCGATGAAGGACAACAACCAGACCGCCAACCTGCGCGACCTGGTCGATGCCGGCGTGCGCTCGTTCAAGATCGAGGGTCGCTACAAGGACGTGGGCTATGTGAAGAACATCACCGCCCACTACCGCAAGGAACTCGATGCCATCCTCGAGGACCGTCCTGAACTGGCCCGCGCCTCGAGCGGGCGTACCGAGCACTTCTTCGTGCCGGACCCGGACAAGACCTTCCACCGTGGCAGCACCGACTACTTCGTCAGTGATCGCAAGATCGACATCGGTGCCTTCGACTCGCCGACCTTCACCGGCCTGCCGGTGGGCGTGGTGGAGAAAGTCGGCAAACGCGACCTGCTGGTGGCCACCGATGTCCCACTGACCAACGGCGACGGCCTCAACGTGCTGGTCAAGCGCGAGGTCGTGGGTTTCCGCGCCAACATCGCCGAACTCAAGAGCGAATCCGAGGAAGACGGCCAGAAGCGCTACCGCTACCGCGTCGAACCTAACGAGATGCCCGAGGGCCTGTATAAGCTGCGCCCCAACCACCCGCTGTCGCGCAACCTCGACCACAACTGGCAGCAGGCACTGCAGCGCACCTCCGCCGAGCGTCGGGTCGGTGTCGAGTGGCACGCGGTACTGCGCGAACAGTGCCTGATGCTCACCCTCAGCAGTGAAGAGGGTGTCAGTGTGCAGGTGGCCCTCGACGGGCCATTCGGTGCCGCCAACAAGCCACAGCAGGCCCTGGACCAACTGCACGACCTGCTTGGCCAGCTGGGGACCACGATGTACCACGCCACGGCCATCGACCTCGATGCACCGCAGGCTTACTTCATCCCCAACTCGCAGCTCAAGGCCCTGCGCCGCGAAGCCATCGAGGCACTGACCGCAGCACGGGTCCAGGCGCACCCACGGGGCGGACGCAAGGCCGAGACCACGCCACCACCGGTTTACCCCGAGTCGCACCTGTCGTTCCTGGCCAACGTCTACAACCAGAAGGCCCGCGACTTCTACCACCGCCATGGCGTGCAGCTGATCGACGCCGCCTACGAGGCCCATGAAGAGCACGGCGAAGTGCCGGTGATGATCACCAAGCACTGCCTGCGTTTCTCCTTCAACCTGTGCCCCAAGCAGGCCAAGGGCGTGACTGGCGTGCGCACCAAGGTGGCGCCGATGCAGCTGATCCAGGGTGACGAGGTGCTGACCCTGAAGTTCGACTGCAAGCCTTGCGAAATGCACGTGATCGGCAAGATGAAGAGCCACATCATCGACCTGCCGACCCCGGGCAGCGCGGTGGCCCAGGTGGTCGGGCACATCAGCCCGGAAGACCTGCTCAAGACCATCCCGCGCGCGCCGCACTGAAAGACGACCCGCCGTCGCTCCACGGGATTTCGCCGGCGGCGGGTCTAGACTGAACAGGGGGCTGCCACACGTGGAGGTGTGAGATGAGCCAGTTCAAGCGATTGTTGGTCATGCTCGGCCCGCAGATGCGCCACACGCCTGCCCTGCAGCGCGCTGCGGCGCTGGCCGAATCCAGCGGTGCCCTGCTGGACCTCAATGTCTTCGTCGACGATGTCGACACCTTCGGCCTGATGAGCGACGGCCGCGAGCGCGAACGCCTGCTCGAGGACAACCGCCAGTGGCTGGCCGACGAGGCCGAGCAGCTGCGCAATGCCGGCCTGGATGTCTCCACCGAACTGCTGCTGACCCGCGACCCGCTGGGCAGCGTGCTGGAACAAGTCGAGCGCCTGGGCTGCGACCTGCTGGTCAAGGACGTGCAGCACGAACCCATCCTCAAGCGCCTGCTGGTCACCCCACTGGACTGGCAACTGCTCAAGGACAGCCCGGTGGCGGTGCACCTGGTCAGCGACATCCGCCTGCCCCTGCCCCGGCAGATCGCCGCGGCGGTCGACCTCAACAGCCATGGCAGCGGCGAGCACCTGGACGACCAAGTGATCCGCAGCGCCCACGCCCTGGCCCTGCAGTGCAACGCCGAGCTGCACCTGTTACACGTGTGTGATGCGGCCAGGACCCATATCGCCGACTTCGGCGCCGGCACCGTGACCATGCCCGGGTTCGACACCAGCGTGCGCACGGCCCAGCGCACGGCATTCAACCGCCTGGGCGACCACTACCAGATCGATCTGGAACGCCGCCACTTCCTCGAAGGGCCGGCGGTCAAGGCGATCACCCAGTACATTGCAGCCCACCGGGTGGATGTGATCGTCATGGGCAACCACCGGCACGATGCCTTGCAGGCGTTTCTCGGCGGCACCACGGCGCATGTGCTGGAGCACCCGTTGTGCAATGTGCTGGCGATCAAGGCGGTGCGTTGAGGCAGCATCGCGGGGCAAGCCCGCTCCCACGCTGCGGGAGCGGGTTTGTTCGGTTCAGAAGCCTTTGCTGTAGAACAGCGAGTACGACTCGATCCCATCGTTAGGCTGCTTCAGCCCGGCGTTGGAATAGTGCATGGCGCGAATGCCGATCTTCTGCTCCGCTGGCAGCTTCAGGCCAAAACCGATCCGGTCCTCGAAGTTCACCGACGAGCCCAGGCGCTGGTCGCCCACGTCGGTCTTGGAAAAGGCTGCCAGACCGATACCGGCTTCAATGAATGGGGTGTAGGTGAAGCCACTGAACTCATAGACGAACACCGGGCTGAACGACAGCGAGTGGGCGCCGCTGGCCTCGCCACCTTCCCAGTAGGTGTAGGCCGCGTCCCAGTAACCGGTCAGATGGCCGGTGCTGCTCTCCAGCCATTTCTTGTCCCAGTCGAACGACATCCCAATACGGTAGGTCATGTCGCCCTGGCCAGTGGCGCCCACGGCACCGGATATCTGGGCGGCCTGGGCCAGGTTGGCGCCGGCGAATGCCAGCACGGCGGCTGCCAACGTAGTGGCGAGACGGGTCTTCATCAAATGACTTCTCCTGATGGTCTTCACGGGCAGGCCCGCGATCTTGCGCGTGCCTGCGGCAAGTGGGGGCTGCGCCCCTCGTTGTGCACCGGCGACCCGGCACATCCAACCGGGTTACAAGTGGTAATACTTCCTCGATTATTGTCCGAATAATCCGATAGTGGAAAGTGATTTGCCACTATTGGCTAAGGACACTGCGTTCCATTCAAGGGTTCAGTCGTATTTTGCTTATTCGCCGCGAAGGCTCCTGCGCCTATCAGATCGAGCGCCGCCCGCGCGGCGCATCGCGACGCAAGGCCGCTCCTACATCTGTTTCGGGCCAGTCAATCCTGTGCCATCACCGGGTAAGCCTTGTTGGTACGACGCGGTTTCAGCGTGGGCACCACTAGCGCCTCACCTGTCTCAAGACTTGCACCAAGGCGGGCAACCATGGCCTGACAGGTTCGGCACGTTGCAACAAATGTAGGAGCGGCCTTGCGTCGCGATGCGCCGCGCGGGCGGCGCTCGATTTCATAAGCGCTGCAAGCCTAACGGCGGACACGTGGTAGCCCTCACTCGGTCTATCGCCTAGCGCCCCAAAACACCTTGAAAGGCTGGCCCTCAGCGCCAGTTCAGATCAACCCGCGCCGGCGCCTTGCCGTCCACCGTCACCTGCTGCTGCACGGTCCGGCCATCGGCATTGCCGATCACCCGGTAGTGCCCCGCAGGCAACTGCACGAAGATCAGCGGCCCGACGTCCTGCAGCGCCAGCACCGATTGGCCCTGGGCCGACTGGATATCCAGCGCGGCGCCGCTCTGGAACTTGCCGTCCGCGCCGGTCGACAGGGTGATATGCAGGTCATAGCCGGGCGTGCGGCGCAGGGCATTGGCCTCGTCCTGGCCAATACCGCCTTGCAGGTAGCGGATGCCGTTCTGCTCCTGGGGTTGCAGCTGCACGCCCTGCGGATCGATGGGCGCGTTCAGGTCGGCGGCCGCCGCCAATGTCCAGGGCATGGCCAAGGCCAGCAACAGCGCCGCGCACAGGCCGTAATGATGGGTACGCATGGTGCATTCCTCCCACTTGGGGGATGGTCTACACCATTTGGAGGATTTTCCGAGGCAGGGGTTCGCATTGCGGCGCACCGTTAGTCCGTCAGGACGTGGGCAGCTCACGACGCTCCTCCAGCAGCTTGATGAACATGCTCAGGCTGCGCGACACCGTGCCCCGCCGCCACACCAGCCAGGTTTTCAGGTAGCGGAAGTCCTCGGCCATCGGCCAGGCACTGACCGTACTGCACCCCGGCATGTTGTCGAGCATGCTGCGCGGCATCATTGCCAAGCCTGCGCCAGCGCTGACGCAGGCGAGCATGCCGTGGTACGACTCCATCTCGTGAATCTTGCCCGGAACCGCCTGGTCATGGACGAACCAGCTCTCGAAATGGTGGCGGTACGAGCAGTTGGCGCGAAACGCGTAGATGCTCGAACCGTTCACATCGCGCGCGCGGGTGACCGGCGGGTGGTTGAGCGGCGCGATGACCATCATCTCCTCTTCGAACACCGGCATGCCCTCGAGCGTCGGGTGCAGCACCGGGCCATCGACGAAGGCCGCCACCAGGCGCCCGGACAGCACGCCTTCGAGCATGGTCCCCGACGGGCCGGTGGAGAGGTCCAGGTCGACCTTGGGATAGCGCTGGTTGTACGCCGCCAGCAAGGCCGGGATGCGTACCGCCGCCGTGCTTTCCAGCGAGCCCAGGGCGAAGGTGCCCTGGGGATCCTCACCCGCCACGGTCAGCCGCGCCTCGTGCACCAGATCGAGAATGCGCCGGGTGTACTCGAGGAAATTCCAGCCGGCCGGCGACAGGCGCAGGCGGCTCTTCTCGCGGATGAACAGCTCGACGCCCAGATCCTCCTCCAACTGCTTGATGCGGGTGGTCAGGTTCGACGGCACCCGATGGATCTGCTGGGCGGCGGCGCTGATGCTGCCGTGCTCGGCCACGGCCTTGAACATCTCGAGTTGCACCAGGTCCACGGTCATTCTCCAAACGTGAATGTTTCACTCATTATTATTCAGTTTTCATTAAAGCACGCTACCCCTAGTCTGGGCTCACCCGATCAAAACAATGAGAGTCCTGCCATGAGCGAGATCAGCAGCCTGACCCACGCCATCTCCGTCGACCCCTACAGCGGCGAACGGATCGGCCACTACGCCTTCGACACCGACGCCGCACTGGACGCGGCGCTGCAACGCGCCAAGGCCGGCTACAACCAGTGGCGCAACGTGTCGCTGGGTCAGCGCAGCGAGTACCTGGTCGCGCTCGGGCAGGCCCTGCAGGCCAACGCCGAAGCCTTTGCCCAGATGATCGCCCGCGAGATCGGCAAGCCGATCAGCCAGGCCCGCGGCGAGGTCAGCAAGTGTGTCGGCCTGTGCCAGTGGTACGCTGAACACGGCCCGGCCATGCTGGCGCCGGAGCCGACCCAGGTCGAAAAGGCCCGTATCGAATACCGCCCGCTGGGCCCGATCCTCGCCGTGATGCCGTGGAACTTCCCAATCTGGCAGGTGCTGCGCGGCGCCGTGCCGGCACTGCTGGCGGGCAACACCTATGTGCTCAAGCACGCGCCCAACGTGATGGGCAGTGCCTACCTGCTGGCCGACCTGTTCAAGCGCGCCGACCTGCCTGAAGGCGTGTTCGAGGTGCTCAACGTCACCCCCGAAGGCGTCACCCGCGCCATCAACGACCCGCGCATCGCCGCCATCACCCTTACCGGCAGCGTGCGCGCCGGCATGGCCATCGGCGCGCAGGCCGGTGCCGCGCTGAAGAAGTGCGTGCTCGAACTGGGCGGTTCCGATCCGTTCATCGTGCTGGCCGACGCCGACCTCGATGCCGCGGTCAAGGCCGCCGTGATTGGCCGCTACCAGAACACCGGGCAGGTCTGCGCCGCCGCCAAGCGCCTGATCGTCGAGCAAAGCATCGTCGAGGCGTTCACCGAGAAGTTCGTCGCGGCCACCCGTGCGCTGACCCTCGGCAACCCGCTGGACGACGCCACCTACATCGGCCCGATGGCCCGCTACGACCTGCGCGACGAACTCGACGGCCAGGTCCAGGCGACCCTGGCCGAAGGCGCCACCCTGCTGCTGGGCGGCAACAAGATCGAAGGCGTGGGCAACTTCTACGCGCCGACGGTGTTCGCCAACGTCACCCCGGGCATGACCGCCTTCAAGCAGGAGCTGTTCGGCCCGGTGGCGGCGATCATCAGCGCCCGCGATGCAGAGCACGCCGTGGAGCTGGCCAACGACAGCGAGTTCGGCCTGGCTGCGACGATCTACACCGCCGACTATGCCTTGGCCGAGCGCATGACCGCGGCCTTGGACACTGGCGGCGTGTTCATCAACGGCTACTGCGCCTCCGACCCCCGCGTGGCGTTCGGCGGCGTGAAGAAGAGCGGGTTCGGCCGTGAACTGTCGCACTTCGGCGTGCGCGAGTTCACCAACGCACAGACGGTGTGGCTGGATCGCAACTGATCCTCTGCCTCAAACCCTGCGCGATCCCTGTGTAGGAGCGGCCTTGTGCCGCGAACGGGGCGCGTAGCGGCCCCAGGGTCTGCGCCACAAGACAGATCGCCGGGGCCGCTCTGCGGCCCGTTCGCGGCACAAGGCCGCTCCTACACAGGGACTGAGCTGCAAATTGGTGCAATCCTGTATCTTGAATCCGCGCCACGCGAACGAATAATCGAGCACCTCCCCAGCACTCCGGAGGTACCGATGAGCTCCCAAACCACCAGCCACCGCCTGACCGTTCCTGATCTTGCCGCCATGAAGGGCCGGCAGAAGATCGTCGCCCTCACCGCCTACAGCGCCCCGATCGCGCGCCTGATAGACCCTCTGGTGGATTTCATCCTGGTAGGCGATTCGACCGCCATGGTCGCCTACGGCCGGCGCTCGACCCTGGCCATGCGCCTGGAAGAAACCATCAGCCACACCCGCGCCGTGGTCGACTGCACCCAGCATGCCTGCGTGATTGCCGACATGCCGTTCGGCAGCTACCAGGAATCCCCCGAGCAGGCCTTGCGCAACTGCGCCCAGGTCCTGTCCGCCACCGGCTGCGACGCCGTGAAGCTCGAGAGCAACCGGACGTTGGCCGCCACCGTGGCCTTTCTGGTTGATCGGGGCATCCCGGTGATGGCCCACGTTGGCCTGATGCCGCAGTTCGTCAATGTGCTGGGCGGTTACAAGGCCCAGGGCCTTACCGAGCAAAGCGCCGCAACCATCCACGAGGACGCCCGCGCCAACCTGGCCGCCGGTGCCTTCAGCCTGCTGCTCGAAGGCGTGGCCGAGCCTCTGGCCCGGCGTATCAGCGAGGAAAGCCGGCAACCGTGCATCGGCATCGGTGCCTCCCCCGCCTGCGATGGCCAGATCCTGGTGACCGAGGACCTGCTGGGGCTGGGTGGACCGCGCAAGCCAAGGTTCGTCAAGCAGTATGCCGATGTGGCGGCGGTAATCCGGGTCGCCTGCGCCCGCTACGCCAACGAAGTGCGCCAGGGCGAGTTCCCCGAACGCGAGCATTGCTACGGCTGCTGAGGCGCCCGGCGGATCGCCTGGGCCAGCGATACCAGCGCACCCTCGATATCCTGCTGCCAATCGACGGTGAAACTCAGACGCAGGTGGTCGCGCCAGTGTCCGGCCTGGCTGAACACCGTGCCCGGCACGATGACGATGCCCTGCTCCAGCAACTGCTCGCAGACGGCTTGCATGTCCACCGGACGCAATGCCTGCAGCCAGAACGTGGCGCCCGCCACCGGCATGCTCAGGCGCAGACAATCGGCGGCGTGGCGCTGCAGCAGCTGCGCCATGCGCTCTCGGCTATGCGCCAGGTGCCGGATCAGTTGCACCTGGTGTCGCGCCAGGCGCCCGGAAACCAGCAGGCGGGCAACGGCCTGCTGACGGTAGCTGGGCAGGCGAAAGCCCTGGGCCAGGAAGGCCGCCGCCAGGCTAGCGGCCGCGCCACGGCACAGCAGGTAGCCGAACGGCGCCTCGGCGCCGATGCACTTGTCGAAACCGGCCAGCACCAGCAGGCGCTGGGGATCGGCATGGTCGCGATAGCGCGAGCGCGCCGGGTCGTCGCACAACGCGCCATAACTGTCGTTCTCGAACAGCCACGCCTGATGTTCGGCCAGTAGCGCGCACAACCGCTGCTTGTCCTCGACCGGCATCACGCCACCCTGGGGAATGTTCACGGTCGATGACAGCACCGCCGCCTGCACGGGCTTCTCTGCCAGCAGCCGCGCCATCGCCTCCAGATCGAAGCGGCCATCCGCGCCGAGTGGCGCCTCGACAATGTTCAGCCCCGCCGCTTGCAGCAGGCGCAGGACCAGCCAGGAGCAAGGCGACTCGACCAGCACCCGGGCGCCCGGAGGCAGAAGCGTGCGCACGGCCAGTTCGAACACGCTTCGCCAGTCGGCGCCGATGAACACCTGGTCGGCCTGCCAGTGATCATCGACGCTACGGCTGTAGCAACGGGCCAGGGCCTCACGCAGCGAGGACTCGCCACAGGGTGAGAACGGCGGCGCGTCGGCTCGGGGCAATTGGCGCAGCAGCTCGCGCTCGACCGTCAGCAGCGGCCCTTCGAGTGAAGCGAGCATGGTCGGCGAGTCGCTGCTCAGGGCCAGCATGCCCGGCTGCCGGGCACTGGCGTACAGGCGGTCGATCAGGTTCAACGAAGGGGGCAATTGCCCGACCGAGGCCAGGGCCACGCTGAAGTAGCCGACCTTGGGCCGGGCCTGGATGCGGCCCTGGGCCTCCAGCAAGGCGAACGCCTGTTTGCTGGTCGACAGCGAGACCTGCAGATGCCGGGCGACATCGCGCAGCGAGGGTAACCGATGCTCCAGCTCCGACGTGCGGGCGTCGAGCCAGTCACTCAGGTAGCGGTGGACTTTCTGGTAGGTGAAACGTGGTGCCCGCTCGGTATCCATGCCGATGCTCCCGGGGAGTTCGGCGGGCACCCTAGCAAGTTTTGCCGCTCGGTCCTAGTTTCCCCGACCACGCCTGAGCGTCTCGCTCGGCAGTTCGCGGAACAGCTGGCGGTAGCTTTCGGAGAACCGCCCCAAATGCCAGAACGACCAGCGCATGGCCACCTCGGCCACGGTCGCGTCACCTGCCAGCAGGTCGCGTCGCGCGCCGTTCAGCCGCCGCAGGCGCAACCAGTGCGCCGGCGGCAGGTTGGTGAAGCCCTTGAAGGCCTGCTGCAACTGGCGCACGGAAACCCCGGCGACCTTGGCCAGCTCCACCAGGTTGAGGGTTTCGTCAGGGCAGTCTGCGGCCCATTCGCTGACCCGGCGCATGATCGCCCGCTCCTCGTCGCGCCGTCCGAGCGCCTCGCCCTGCAGGCGCTGCCCAGCGTTGTCGAGGATGAACAGGCAATCCTCCAGCAGCTGCTCGGCCAGCGCCCTGCCCTCCAGCGGGCAATCGGCCTGGCCCAGGCGGGTCAGGGTGGCGCTCAGCCAGTTGCCGAACAGGGCATTCTGCTGGCAGGTCAGCGGCACCATGAACAGGCCGCGCAGACGCTCCAGGTCGAGGCCATGGCTGGCCAGGAACGGCTGCTCGAACACCACCGCCACTTCCTGGTAGTTCTCCGGGGTGATCCAGATGTTGCGGCTGTCTTCGTTGAGCAGATAGAGGCTGTTCTCGCTACGGTCGAAGCAGAACGCCAGGGCGCCACTGGGGGCGCGGAAGAACTGCTCGACCCGGGTGTTCAGGCGCTCCTCGTACACCTCGACGCCATCGAGCCCCAGCCAGCGCAGTTGGCCGTTGAAATGCCCGGGGGACATCTGCCGGTACTGCTGCTGCCAGCCCGGGGTGGTGCGGGTCTGCTCGGTCACGTCGGTGGTGCGGAAGTCCTGGACCTGCAAGGCGGTTGGCGTTGTCACGCGCTGTCCTAGTTGCACTCTTTTGGTGCATTGATTGCCGAAGAAAGTGGATAGATCGCCCCGGGGGGCAGCGACCAAGATAGTCCTCAGCGTCACCTGTGGGAAGTGCCCTGCGGCGATGAACGCCTTGCGTCCCACCACAACTACCCAACCAAGAGGTTTGTATGAACGCCCCCTTCGATCAGCTGTCCACCTGGCTGAAAGAACACCGGATCACCGAAGTCGAATGCGTGATCAGCGACCTGACCGGCATCGCCCGCGGCAAGATCGCCCCGACCGCCAAGTTCCTCCACGAGCGCGGCATGCGCCTGCCCGAGAGCGTGCTGCTGCAGACCGTCACCGGCGACTACGTCGATGACGACATTTACTACAGCCTGCTCGACGCCGCCGACATCGACATGGTCTGCCGCCCCGACCCCGCGGCGGTGTACCAGATCCCCTGGGCCATCGAACCGACCGCGATCGTCATCCACGACACCTTCGACAAGCAGGGCAACCCCATTGAGCTGTCGCCGCGCAACGTGCTGAAGAAAGTGCTCAAGCTGTATGCCGACAAGGGCTGGCAGCCGATCGTCGCGCCGGAGATGGAGTTCTACCTGACCCAGCGCTGCGAAGACCCGGACCTGCCGCTGCAGGTGCCGCTGGGCCGCTCGGGGCGCGCCGAAAGTGGCCGCCAGTCCTTCTCCATCGACGCCGCCAACGAATTCGACCCGTTGTTCGAGGACGTCTACGACTGGTGCGAGATCCAGGGCCTGGACCTGGACACGCTGATCCACGAGGACGGCCCGGCGCAGATGGAAATCAACTTCCGTCACGGCGACGCCCTGGACCTGGCCGACCAGATCACCGTGTTCAAGCGCACCCTGCGCGAGGCGGCGCTCAAGCACAACGTCACCGCCACCTTCATGGCCAAGCCGATCACCGACGAGCCGGGCAGCGCCATGCACCTGCACCAGAGCGTGGTCGACATCGCCACCGGCAAGCCGATCTTCGCCAATGACGACGGCAGCATGAGCGAGCTGTTCCTGCACCATATCGGTGGCCTGCAGAAGTACATCCCCAAGCTGCTGCCGATGTTCGCCCCGAACGTCAACTCGTTCCGTCGTTTCCTGCCCGACACCTCGGCGCCGGTGAACGTCGAGTGGGGTGAGGAGAACCGCACCGCCGGGCTGCGCGTGCCGACCTCCAGCCCCGAGGCGATGCGCGTGGAGAACCGCTTGCCGGGCGCCGACGCCAACCCCTACCTGGCCATCGCCGCGAGCCTGTTGTGCGGCTACATCGGCATGGTCGAAAAACTGGAGCCCAGTGCCCCGGTGCAGGGCCGCGCCTACGAGCGACGCAACCTGCGCCTGCCGATCACCATCGAGGACGCACTGCAGCACATGGAAGACAGCGAAAAGGTCCAGCAGTACCTGGGCCAGCAGTTCGTCCAGGGCTATGTCGCGGTCAAGCGTGCCGAGCATGAGAACTTCAAGCGGGTGATCAGCTCGTGGGAGCGGGAGTTCCTGCTGCTGAGCGTTTAAGCCCCCTCGGGGGCGCTTTGCGCCCCTTTCGCGGCACAAGGCCGCTCCTACAGGGGCTGCGCGCGTTCAGTAGGAGCGGCCTTGTGCCGCGAATGGGCTGCGCAGCAGCCCCTACACCACCGAATTCGAAGAACAAGACCAACGAGGTGTCGACCATGAGTCATCGCAAAGCCATGATCCCCGCAACCTTCGCCCTGCTGTTCGGCGCCGCCGTCCAGGCCCAGCCGACGGTCAGCGTGTACAACTGGACCGACTACATCGGTGACACCACCCTGGCCGATTTCCAGGCCAGCAGCGGGATCAAGGTGGTCTATGACGTGTTCGACTCCAACGAAACCCTGGAGGGCAAGCTGCTGGCCGGGCGCACCGGCTACGATGTGGTCGTGCCCTCCAACCATTTCCTCGCGCGCCAGGCCCAGGCCGGCGCGTTCCTGCCGCTGGACCGCAGCAAGCTGCCGAACTGGCGACACCTGGACCCACAGCTGCTCAAGCAGCTCGAGCAAAACGACCCGGGCAACCAGTACGCCGTGCCGTACCTTTGGGGCACCAACGGTATCGGCTACAACGTCGACAAGGTCAAGGCGGTGCTGGGCATCGACAAGATCGATTCCTGGGCGGTGCTGTTCGAAGCCGAGAACCTGAAGAAGCTCAAGCAGTGTGGCGTGGCGTTCATGGACTCGCCGGACGAGCTGTTCCCGGCCATGCTCAACTACCTGGGCATGAACCCGCGCAGCGAGAAGGCCGACGACTACCGCAAGGCCGAGGCCCGCCTGCTGGAGCTGCGCCCCTACATCACTTACTTCCACTCCTCCAAGTACGTCTCGGACCTGGCCAACGGCGATGTCTGCGTCGCCTTCGGCTATTCCGGCGACGTGCTGCAAGCCGCCCACCGCGCCGAAGAGGCCGGTAATGGCGTCAAGGTCGCCTACAGCATTCCCAAGGAAGGCAGCAACCTGTGGTTCGACCTGCTGGCCATCCCCAAGGATGCCAAGAACCCCGAGCAGGCCCTGGCCTTCATCAACTACCTGCTCGACCCCAAGGTAATTGCCAAGGTCAGCGCCACGGTCGGCTACGCCAACGCCAACCCGGACGCCAAGGCCGACATGGATCCGGCGCTGGTGAACAACCCCGAAATCTACCCGCCCCAGGAAGTGCTGGACAACCTGTATGTCTCGACCATGCAGAGCCCCGGGATCCTGCGGCAGATGACCCGCTCCTGGAGCAAGATCAAGTCCAACCGCTGAGCCGAGCCCACCCATGCCACAGATGAACGAACACACCGCCTCCTACTATGCCGCCTCGGCGCGCCAGGCGGCCACCTATCCGGTGCTCGACCAGGACCTGCAGGCTGATGTCTGCGTGGTCGGCGGCGGCCTGACCGGGGTCAATGCCGCCCTGGAACTGGCCGAGCGCGGCCTCTCGGTGATCCTGCTGGAAGCTCGCCGCATCGGCTGGGGCGCCAGCGGACGCAACGGCGGCCAGCTGATCCGCGGCATCGGCCACGACGTGTCCGGCTTTGCCCGCCATGTCGGCCAGGACGGCGTGCGCTACCTCAAGCAGGCCGGCATCGATTCGGTGGCCCTGGTGGCCAATCGCATCGAGCAATACGGCATCGAATGCGACCTGCGCTGGGGTTTCTGCGAGCTGGCCAACACTCCCGCCCAGTTCGCCGCCTTCGAAGACGAGCAGCGCGACCTGGCTGAACAGGGCTATCGCCACGAGACCCGTCTGGTCAACCCTGAACGCATGCGCGAGATCGTCGCCAGTGACCTGTACGCCGGCGGCCTGGTGGACATGGGATCGGGCCACCTGCACCCGCTCGACCTGGTCCAGGGTGAGGCGCGCGCCGCCCACGGCCTGGGTGTGCGGATCTTCGAGCACAGCCCGGTGCTGCGCATCGAGCATGGCAGCACGGTGACCCTGCACACCGCCCGGGGCAAGGTCCGCGCTCAAAGCCTGATCCTGGGCTGCAACGCCCATCTCGACGCGCTGGAACCACGCCTGTGCGGCAAGGTGCTGCCGGCTGGCAGCTATGTGGTGGCAACCGAGCCCTTGCCCGAGGCCCTGGCGCGCACGCTGATCCCGCAGAACATGGCGCTGTGCGACCAGAAGGTGGGGCTGGACTACTACCGCCTGACCGCCGACCGCCGCCTGCTGTTCGGCGGCGCCTGCCACTATTCCGGGCGCGACCCCAAGGACATCGGCGCCTACATGCGGCCCAAGGTGCTCAAGGTATTCCCGCAACTGGCCGAGGTACGCCTGGACTACCAGTGGGGCGGCATGATCGGCATCACCGCCAACCGTTTCCCCCAGGTCGGTCGGCTCGGCCAGCACCCCAACGTATTCTATGCCCAGGGTTACTCCGGGCATGGCCTGAACGTCACCCATTGGACCGCGAAGCTGCTCGCCGAGGCCATCGCCACCGAGCACAGCCACGGCTTCGATGTGTTCAGCGCGGTGCCGCACCTGACCTTCCCCGGCGGCAAGGCACTGCGCTCACCGCTGCTGGCGCTGGGCATGCTGTGGTACCGGTTGCGCGAGGCGCTGGGCTGACAACCCTGCTTCAGAGGATGGCCTGCAGCCCCTTGTCGGCGATGATGTTCAGTAGCTTCAAGGCAGGCCCGGCCGGGCGCGTTTCGCCCTGCTCCCACTTGCGCACCGTCGATGCACTGGTGTGCAGGTGGAGGGCGAACACCGGTTGGCTGAAATTCAGCGCTTCGCGCAGGTGGCGAATATCCTGGGCGCTGAACGCCCGCAACGGGGCTGGGCAGATGGCCTCGAAGTCACGCAACGTGACCTTGCCGACGGCACCTGCCTGCTCGAGGGCCGATAGGTCGGCACGCAGTGATTCAATGAGTTTGCTGGTCATAGTGGACCTCCAGAGTAAACGTACCCGTAAAGGGCATATCTTCACAGTGCCAGAGCTCCATCGATAGCCAGCGAATTCCGGCAACACAGTAGGAAACTGCAACCGTCGACACCGGACACTGGCCTTCGGCCAACCACCTGCTAGCGTTGTTCTGGCCACTTCCCTCATGGACCTCGTCATCATGAAGCACCTGCCTCGCACCACCCTGCTGTGCGCTGCTCTGCTGGCCCTGGTTGCCTGCTCCAGCAACCGTATCGATCCCAAGGACTATTCCGGCTTTCTCAAGGACTACAGCCGCCTGAAACCGGCCGAGAGCGTCTCCGGCGCGCCGGTGATGCGCTGGATCGATCCGGATGTGAAGGCCAGCCAGTACACCAAGGTGTTCATCGAACCGAGCCAGTTCTATCCCAAGCCGCAACCGACCAACGTGATCTCGGCGCAGACCCTGCAGGAGATCACCCGCTACTTCAACGAAGCGATGCGCCGCGAACTGGGTAGCGTGCTCACCCTGGTCAACGAGCCTGGCCCGAACACCATCGTGGTGCGCCCGGCGATCACCGCGGTGTCCACCAGCACCGAAGGCCTCAAACCCTACGAGGTGATCCCCATCGCCCTGGTGGCCGCGGCGGTCAACACGGCCGCGGGCGGTCGCGACCAGGCCGTGGACATTGCCGTGGAGGCTGCGTTCCTCGACGGCGGCAACCAGAACGTGCTGGCGCAGGTGGTACGCAAGGGCAGCGGCAAGGAGCTGGAGAACGACAGCACGCAACTGACCCTGAACGACGTCAAGCCGGTGCTCGATGGCTGGGCCAGCGACATGCGCCGCAGCTTCGTGGCATTGCAGCAGAAGTCGAAGTGAGGCAGTCCAGCCCGTAGGGCTTATCGCGGGGCCAGCCAGCCGCCACATCAAGGTGTGGGAGCGAGCTGGCCCCGCGATCATCGGTCAGGCCATGAAGCTATAGGCGATCGCCGACAGCGTGATCAAGCCGATCAAAACCACGAACACGTTCGACAGCTTGCCCGAGTACTGACGCAACGCCGGTACCTTCTGCACCGCATACATCGGCATCAGGAACAGCAGGCAGGCGATCACTGGCCCACCCAGGCTTTCGATCAGCCCGAGAATGCTCGGGTTGAGGGTCGCCACCGCCCAGCAGGTCACCAGCATGAACAACGCCGTGGCGCGCTCCAGGCGCTTGGCCGGCCAGGTCTTGCCGCGTCCGCGCAGGCTCTTGACGATCATGCCCTGGAAGCCTTCGCTGGCACCGATGTAGTGACCGAGGAACGACTTGGTGATCGCCACCAGCGCGATCAGCGGCGCTACAAAGGCAATCACCGGGGTCTGGAAGTGGTTGGCCAGGTACGACAGGATCGAGATGTTCTGCGCCTTGGCCGCGGCCAGGTCGGCCGGGCTCAGGGCCAGCACGCAGCTGAAGCAGAAGAACATCACCGTCAGCACCATCATCACATGGGCGGTGGCCAGGGTGCGGCCGCTCTTGCGGTCGGCATCATTGCCATAACGGTGCTTCTGGTCGACGGCGAACGCCGAGATGATCGGCGAGTGGTTGAACGAGAACACCATCACCGGGATCGCCAGCCACAGGGTCAGCAGCAGCTTCGAGGCGCTGATGCCTTCGTTGGCCTGGGCGAAGAACGCGCCGTTCCAGTTGGGAATCAGGCTCAAGGCCAGCAACAATAACGAGGCAACGAAGGGATAGACCAGCACGCTCATGGCCTTGACGATGATCTGCTGGCCGCAGCGCACCACGATCATCAGCCCGCAGATCAACAGCAGGGCCAGCAGCGCCCGCGGCGGCGCGCCGATGTGCAGCTGGTGCTCGAAGAAGCTGGTCAGGGTGTTGGTCAAGGCCACGCTGTAGACCAGCAGGATCGGGAAGATGGCGAAGAAGTACAGCAAGGTGATGAGCTTGCCGGCACCCACGCCGAAGTGCTCTTCCACCACCTCGGTGATGTCCTCGTTGCCGCCCTTGCGCCCGGACAGCACGAAGCGGGTCAACGCCCGGTGGGCGAAGAAGGTCATGGGGAACGCCAGCAGCGCCAGGATCAGCAGCGGCCAGAACCCGCCGACCCCGGCGTTGATCGGCAGGAACAAGGTGCCGGCGCCGATCGCCGTGCCATACAGGCCCAGGGCCCAGGTGGTGTCGTGGCGGTTCCAGGTGGTCGAGCCGCTGGTCGAAGCCAGGGCAGCCGAATCCGCACGAACGCTCGTGGTGCTTTGTACATCAGTCATGGGTATCGCCTTGTAGTTGTTTTTGTCGCAGGTACAGCGGGTGTTGCAGGTTCAATCAGGTTTGTCGGGCACTTCGTGGGAGCGGTGCACCGCCGCTTTCACGAAGTCAAAGACTGGATTTTCAGCACTCGACGAACGCGACAGCCAGGCCGCCGCGGGAGGTTTCCTTGTAGTTGGCGTGCATGTCCGCGCCGGTGTCGCGCATGGTGCGAATCACCCGGTCGAGGGAGATGAAGTGTTCGCCGTCGCCGCGCAGGGCCATCTGCACGGCGTTGATGGCCTTCACCGCGGCGATCGCGTTGCGCTCGATGCAGGGGATCTGCACCAGGCCGCCGACCGGGTCGCAGGTCAGCCCGAGGTTGTGCTCAAGGGCAATCTCGGCAGCGTTTTCCAGCTGCGGCGGCGTGGCGCCAAGCACTTCGGCAAGCCCCGCGGCGGCCATCGAGCAGGCCGAGCCCACCTCGCCCTGGCAGCCCACTTCGGCACCGGAGATCGAGGCGTTCTTCTTGCACAGGATGCCCACTGCTGCAGCGGCCAGGAGAAACGCCACCACGTCGTCGTCACAGGCACCGGGGTTGAACTTCATGTAGTAATGCAGCACCGCCGGGATGATCCCGGCCGCGCCGTTGGTAGGCGCTGTGACCATGCGCCCACCGGCGGCGTTCTCTTCGTTGACCGCCAGGGCGAACAGGTTGACCCACTCCATGGCGCTGAGGGTCGAACCGATCACGTTGGGCTTGCCGACCTCCTGCAGGCTGCGGTGCAGGCGCGCCGCCCGGCGCTTGACCTTGAGCCCGCCGGGCAGGATGCCTTCGTTGCGCAGACCGTTGTCGACGCACTCGCCCATCGCCGCCCAGATCTTCAGCAGGCCCTCGCGCACCTCGCTTTCCGGGCGCCAGGCGCACTCATTGGCCAGCATCAGCTGGCTGACGCTCAGGTTATGGGCCTTGCACAAGGCCAACAGCTCGGCGCCGCTGGAGAACTCATAGGGCAAGGCGACCTCGCTGTCACTGCCTTGCGGCGCGTCGATCTCGCTTTGCTCGACAATGAAACCGCCGCCCACGGAGTAGTAGGTCTGGCTGAACTGGCAGCCCTGCCCGTCGAAGCTCTCCAGGGTCATCGCATTGGGGTGATAGGCCAGGCTCTCGTCGAGCAGGCGCATGTCACGGCTGTACTGGAACTCGATCGGCTGGCTGCCATCGAGCATCAGGCACTGCTCCTGCATCAGCTGGTCAATGCGTGGCTCGATGCTGTGCGGGTCGATGCGGTCAGGCCACTGCCCCATCAGACCCAACAGGCAGGCGCGGTCCGTGGCGTGACCGACACCGGTGGCCGACAGCGAGCCATACAGGCGCACCTCGACTCGCCGCACCTGGGCCAGCAGGCCGCGTTCACGCAGGGCCTGAGCGAAGGTCGCCGCGGCGCGCATGGGGCCGACGGTGTGGGAGCTGGACGGGCCGATGCCAATCTTGAAAAGGTCGAAAACACTGATAGCCATGCTAATGCCTGACCGTGACAACCCTTTACGATGTGCCACGGCTCTCTGGAAAATTTGAGCGGTATTGCCAAGTTGCGCGATACTGCCCCTCTCAGGCCAGCTTGACCAACGAAACTTCCTACATAAGCCTTTAGCAGGACTAAACGATGAAAGGCCCACTCAACGGCCAGGTGTTCGTCTGGCTGCACGTGTTCTCCTGTGCGGCGCGGCACCTGTCGTTCACCCGCTGCGCCGAGGAGCTGCACATCACCCCCGGCGCGGTCAGCCAGCAGATGCGTCAGCTCGAGGAGCGCCTGGGCTTTCGCCTGTTCCTGCGCCGCGCCCGCGGCGTCGAGCTGTCCGCCGAAGGCCAGCGCCTGGCGCAGACCGTGGCCGAAGCCTACGGCGGCATCGAGGCCGAGCTGCTGCGCCTGGATGCCGGCGAAATCCGTGGCACCCTGCGCCTGCGCTCGATCCCCTCGTTCCTGGCCAAGTGGCTGACACCGCGCCTGCCGCGCTTTCAGCAGCGCTACCCGGACATCGAGCTGCGCCTGGTGGCCGAGGACAGCAACCAGGCGTTGCACCCGGAAGACTTCGACCTGGCCATCGACCTCAACGACGGCAGCTATCCGGGCATGCTCTCCACCCCGCTGCTGGACGAGCAGATCTTTCCGGTCTGCTCACCGGCCCTGCTGCGCGGCCGCCCGCCGCTGCACGGCCCGGCGGACCTGGCCCACTACCCGCTGCTGCACGACATCACCGCCTGGCGCGGCAGCTCGGAATACGCCGAATGGGAGTTCTACCTCGACGGCATCGGCGCCGGCGGGCTGGACGTGCGCCGCGGACACACCTTCAACCGCAACCACCTGACCATCGAGGCCGCCATCGCCGGGGTCGGCGTGGCCATCGCCCGGCGCACCCTGCTCAACGACGAGCTGGAACGCGGCGCGCTGATCGTGCCGTTCGGGGTGCCGATCGCCAACCACAAGCGTTATGTGCTGCTGTATCCGCCGGGCGGGCTGAGCCAGCCGGGAGCGCGTGCAGTGCATGACTGGCTGGTTGAAGAGGCCCTGAGTTTCCGCGCCTTGCATCCGCTGAAGCTGCCCGCCAGCTGAAAGCATCCGGACAGAACCGCCTCTTCAATCGGCAAACGCCCGCACCAGATGCTCGATCACTGCCCGCACCCGCGCCGTGTGGCGCAGGTCGCGATGGGTGACCATCCAGACCTCGTAGGGCTGGCTGCGCGCGCGCTGCGGCCAGACCCGCAGCAGGCCGTCGCGCTGCCCCAACTCCACGGGAATCTCGCCCAGGCCCAACCCTTCGGCGATGCCCCGACGCAGCATCATGCTGGCATTGGCCGCCATCACCACCCGGCCCTCGCCCATGGGCACGTCCACCAGGGTCGGTACCCCGCGATCACGCCAGTACGGCTCGTACACCACCAGGTCGTGGCCGGCGAAACTGCCCTCCTGCGGCATGCCGCGACGCGCCAGGTAGTCCGCCGAGGCGAACAGGCCCATCTGCCAGCTGGCCAGCTTGCGCAGTACCAGGTCGGGGTTGTCCGGGCGCTGGTTGCGGATAGCGATGTCGGTTTCGCGTTGCGACAGGTTGACGATCTCCGAGCTGCCGCTGAGCACGATGCGCACCTCGGGGTGGTCGTCGTGCAACCGGCGCAGCGCCGGGATGACGAACTCCAGCGCCAGGGAATCGGTGGTGGCGATCCGCACCTCGCCGGCCTGTTCGTTATCGCTGCCCCGGGTGCGACGGGCCAGCTCCAGGGCGGCCTGCTCCATCTTCTGCGCCAGCTCCACGGCCACTTCGCCGGTGGCGGTCAACTGGTAACCGGCGGGGGTACGCAGGAACAGGGTCGCACCAAGGTCGGCCTCCAGCGCCGCCACCCGCCGGCCCACGGTGGCCTGGTCGACGCGCAGCACCCGGGCGGCGCGGCGCAGGGTCAGTTCGCGGCTCAAGGCCAGCAGCATGCGGGCGTCATCCCAGTTCATTCGCTCACTCCATTACTTGTCGGCCCGCAGGCATCGCGACAGAAATCTCACCTGAAGAAAATCTGCAAAGGTGCGTCGCAAAATCGCCGCGCGACCACGCAGCGTGGGTTTCATACCCTGTGACGCACCAGGCCAAAGCGGCCTTTCCTCAGAATGACAGAGGTCTTCATGCGTCACATCCCCACTCACATGACCGCCATCGATATTACCCAACCTGGGGGCCCCGAGGTCCTGCAGGCCGCCACCCATGCCACGCCTCGACCAGGCCCCCGGGAGGTGCTGATCCAGGTCCATGCCGCCGGCGTCAACGGCCCCGACCTGCTGCAGCGCAAGGGCCTGTACGACCCGCCCGCCGGCGCGCCGGACATTCCGGGGCTGGAGATCGCCGGCAAGGTCGTGGCCACCGGTGAGCAGGTCCGTCACTTTGCCGTGGGCGACGCGGTGATCGCCCTGGTCCAGGGCGGCGGCTACGCCCAATACGCCGCGGCCGACGAGCGCACCACCGCGCACCTGCCGGACAACCTGTCGATGGTCGAGGGCGCGGCCTTGCCGGAAACCTTCATGACCGTCTGGGTCAACCTGTTCCAGCGCGGCGGCTTCAAGGCCGGTGAAAGCGTGCTGATCCACGGCGGCGCGTCCGGCATCGGCACCACCGCCACGCAACTGGCCCGGGCCCTGGGCGCGGCGAAGATCCTCACCACGGTCAACGGCGTCGGGCAACAGGCCGCCAGCCTCGAACTGGGCGCCGACGTGGCCATCGACTACACCCGCGAGGACTTCGTCGAACAGGTCATGTTGCACACCGAGGGCAAGGGCGTGGACGTGATCGTCGACATCATCGCCGGCGACTATGTGGCCCGCAATTTCAAGGCCGCGGCCATGGATGGGCGCATCGTGCAGATCGGCGTGGTCAAGGGCCCGGCCACCGAGGTCGACCTGTTCCCCCTGCTGACCAAGCGCCTGACCCATATCGGCTCGACGCTGCGCGCGCGCAGCGCCGACGACAAGGCGGCGATTCTCGCGGAACTGCAGGCGAAGGCCTGGCCCCATGTGCGCAGCGGCGCGGTCAAGCCGCTGATCCACGCGACCTTTCCACTGGCGGCAGCCAGCCAGGCCCATGCCCTGATGGAATCTGGCCGGCATATCGGCAAGGTGGTGTTGCAGGTTGCGCACAACGGCTGAGTCAGTCGAGCGCGCCGCTGCCCAGGGCGAGCCTGATCGCCTGGGCGGTGGTGCTCACCCCCAGGCGACGGCGAGCGGCGCGAAGATGGTTTTCCACAGTGCGCACCGACAGGCCCAGGGTGGCGGCGATATCCGCCTGGCGCTGCCCGGCGGCGGTCCAGGCCAGCACCTGGCGCTCACGCGCCGACAGCTGACCCTCGCCGGGCGGGGCCTCCAGCAGCCGCCGGGCGCCGAGGAACACCGCGTTGGCCAACAGGGTCAGGGCCAGGCGCGCCGACGCCGAAGCGTCGATTCGCACGCCACCCAGGCTCATCGCGCCCTCCAGGCCTGCCGGGCCGAACACCGGCACCTGCAGGCCATGGATACCCGGCCCGCTGGGCAACCGAACCACCCGATAGCGCTCACCTTCGTGGCTAGGCTGCTTGCTCCAGAAGAACGCTTCACGGGCGGCCAGCAGATGGCGGGTCACCGGGCAATGGCGCACGTAGGTCCGGGCATCGACCGCCTGGCCGTCACCGAACCAGTCCCCTTCCACCCAGTGGATGCGCTCGACCACTTCTTCCCGAGCAGCGCTGGCGCTGAACAGCACGAAGCGGTCATAACCCAGCGGCCGGGCGAACGTGCGCACGGCCGACTGGATCGCCGCCAGGGTGGTGGCCTGCTCGATCTGCCGGACCGCCTGTACCACCGCATCGAACGGCATGCCGTTCACCCGCCGTTGGTCGCCTTGAGCAACGCCGCGGCGGCCAGCTTGCCCAAGGCGTTGCCGGCCAACGGGCTGTCGCCGGTGAGCAGCCGGCGGTCCTGGTGGACTGCGCCGGAGATACCGTCGTTGACGATCTCTACACCCTGGGCCTGCAGGCGCTCACCGAACTTCCAGGTCAGGTGACCGGGCATGTAGCCGATGTCCGGGGTCTTGGCATCCAGCTCATCGGGGAAGGCGCAGATCTTGTAGCCATCGAACAGTTTGCCGCCAGCCAGCAGCGCCGCCGGCCCGTGGCAAAGGGTGATGACGAACTTGTCGTGATCCGCCGCCCATTTCAGCACCTGGGCAACTTCTTCGCTTTCCGGCAGGCCGATCAACGCGCCGTGACCACCGGGAATGAACACGCCGATGTAGTCCGAGTCGTCCCCCAGGGCACTGTCGATCACCTCGGCGAGCTTACGCGGCTGCTTGAAGGCAGGCTTGTAGCGCTCGAACAGGCCGAGCACCTGCTGGTCCTCGCGCGGCATGGCCCAGTATTCGAACTTGACCGGATTACCCGACAAAGTCGCGACGTCGAAGGCGAAGCCGGCCTTGTCCAGGTGGTACATGGGCAGCAGAGTTTCCACGGGATGGTTGCCGGTGGAGAACAGCGTGCCGTTGTCGGTGAGCAGGTAGCGCTCGTCGGCGCCGATCAGGAGGATTTTCCAGCGTCCGCCCTTGTAGGCGTCGGGGTAATCGGCGCCGCTGAGGTCGGACTTGGGTGAGGTGAACTGGCTGAGGGAATACGGCGAGGGGAAGAAGGCATTGTCCTCGGCCGGATCGGGGGTCGGGCGTTTGTCGTCGTTGTTGCTGGTCATGGCTGTGCTCCTGTGCCTGGGGGTTTACCGGATCCATGCTAGGAGGCCACCGGATGAGCGGCAATGAGGGTTTTCCCTCAATGGCTGCCTGTGGCATCGGTACATCAGACCGCGCGGTCCCTGTGTAGGAGCGGCCTTGTGCCGCGAAAGGGGCGCGCAGCGGCCCCAGTTTCCGAGTCACCGTCAATATCGCTGGGGCTGCTACCGCAGCCCTTTCGCGGCACAAGGCCGCTCCTACACAGCGACCGCAAAATGGCCCGGGACAGTCTAGTCGAGCGCAGACGGCGTATCGACGTCGCGCACGACCCCGCCATCGTCCAGGTCCAGAACAACAACGCGATCGGCATGCCGTCGCAACACGGCGCGCGCCCCTTCATCACCGGATAACCCGCCGAGCTCGGCCCAGAACTCCCGCCCAAACAGCACCGGATGCCCATTCTGAGCCTGATGACGCGGCACCACGATGACCGAAGGGCCAGCAGTTGCGATCAGACGCTGGAAAGTCGCGGGCAGGATCCACGGCATGTCTCCCAACAGGATGGCGACCGCCTGTGCCTCGCTGTCCCCCAGCGATGCGGCGCCCGCCGCCAGGCTATGGCCCATGCCCAGCCCGGCATCGAGACTATGGACAACCCGACAGTCTGGCGGTAACCCCAGATCCTCGCCCCGCTCGCCAGCGCGCAGCACCACGCGCACCTCGTCGAACGCCGCCAGGGCGCGCTCGACGCTGTGCTGCAACAGACTGCGACCATCACCCAGCACGGCCCGACGCTTGTCCGCGCCAAAGCGCGAACCCTGGCCGGCCGCCAACACCAGCGCGACGACGCTCACAAGGCCTCGCGGGCAATGCCGCTACGAGTGCGCAAGATATCGGCAAGCACCGCCAGGGCGATCTCCGCCGGCGTCTTGCTGCCCAGGTTGAGGCCGATGGGCGCATGGATGCGCGCCATCTCGGCATCGCCGAGCCCGCCGATACGGCGCAGGCGTTCACGGCGTTTTTCCGAGGTGGCCCGCGAGCCCATCACGCCAATGTAGAACGCTTCGGTGTGTACCGCTTCGAGCATGGCCAGGTCGTCGATCTTCGGGTCGTGGGTGAGCGCCACCACCGCCGTGTCGCGGTGGCAACCACCGTTGGCGATGAACAGCGAGGGCAGTTCCCGACGGATTTCTATCCCGTCGAGCACCACGTTGTCCATCACCTCGTCACGAGGGTCGCACAGCACCACCTCGAAGCCCAGGCCCTTGCCGAACTCGGCGCAGAAGTGCGCGACGCTCGAGTAGCCGGCCAGCAACAGGCGTTGGGCGGCGCCGACGCGCAAGCGCACGGATTCGCCGCCCTGCTCCACCCGTGGCCCCTGGCTGTGGTCATCCTGCACGCGGCGTTCGCCCGTACGCAGGTCGACCTCGCGCACAAGCCGACGACGGCCCAGCAAGGCCGCCTCCAGCTCACCGAGGTGCGCCTGGGTCGCGCAGTCGCCCGGCAGGTTCTCCACCAGTACATCGAGGATGCCACCACAGGGCAGGCGGATGTTGCCGCGGGTATCGCTGCCGTCACCATAGCGCACCACGGCGACGGCCCCGGCGAACTCGCCGGCGGCGACGCGTTCGAGGAAGTCCTCCTCGACGCAGCCGCCTGACAGCGAGCCGACCCAGTGCCCCTGCTCGTTGACCGCCAGCAGCGAGCCCGGCGCACGCGGCGCCGAGCCGTAGGTGCAGAGCACCGTGCACAGCCACACGCGCAAGCCGTCACGCGACCACTGCGCCGCCTGGCGCACCACCTGCAGGTCGAGATGCTGCACGGGTCAGTCCGCCTTCAGCTGGGCCAGCTGCTGGGTGGTCATGTCGCCCGGCAGGCCGCCCCAGGCTTCGCGCAGGTAGTTGACCATGTCGGTCAGCTGCTGGTCGTCGAGCTTGTCGGCGAAGCCCGGCATCGGCTGCATGCGCTCGAAGCCAGTGAATTGCTGCTCGCGGATGCCGTCGACGATGGCCTTGACCAGGTTGCGCGAGTCGGCCTGGCGCAGCACGGTGTTGCCGCGCATGGCCACGGCGATGTGCGGCTTGCCCTCGCCCTCGACACCGTGACAACCGGCGCAGACGTTGAGGTACTGCTGGCGGCCGCGCTTGGCGCTCTCGCCCATGGTTTCATGGGCGACTGCCTGCACCACCTTGGCCGCCGGCGGCTGGTCACCGAGCAGGTAGGTGGCCATGGCCGCCAGGTCGCTGTCTTCAAGGTGCTGGGTGCTGTGGTGCACCACCGGGTACATCTCGTTGAACATGCTGCCCTGGGCGCTGACACCGTGCTTGAGGAAGGTCGCCAGATCCGCATGGTTCCAGCCGCGGTCGGCCAGGTCCTGGGCCAGCAGGCTCGGCGCCAGATAGCCCAGCAGCAGGCCGCCGGTCAGGCGCTTGTCCTGCTGCAGCGCGCCAATCGGGTTGCGCGGGGTGTGGCACTCGCCGCAGTGGCCGAGCACCTCGACCATGTACTGGCCACGCTTCCACGCCTCACTGTTGCCCTTGCCCTCCTCCAGCTGCACGCTCTTGCCATACAACAGGTTCCAGCCGATCAGGCCGGTGCGCACATTGAACGGGAAGCTCAGGCTGGTTTCCGGGGCCGGACGATTGATCGGCGCCACGCTCATCAGGTAGGCATGGATCGCGTCGGAATCCTCCCGCTTGACCAGGTGGTACGAGGTGTACGGCATGGCCGGGTACAGGTTGGCACCGTCCTTGCGCTTGCCCTCGGTGAGGGCGGCGAAGAACTCGTCGCTGCTGTAGTTGCCGATACCGTACTGCTTGTCCGGGGTGATGTTGGTGCCGTAGATGGTGCCGAACGGCGAATGAATCGGCAGGCCGCCGGCATAGGGCGCGCCGCCTTCGGCGGTGTGGCAGGCCATGCAGTCGGCGGCGCGGGCGAGGTATTCGCCGCGCTTGATCAAGCCCTCGTCCGCCGCCTGGGCGTTGAAGGTCACCAGTGCGCCGATGGCCAGGGCCAGGCTGTTCAGAACACGCGTCATGCTCAACCCTCCTTGACCAGGCCGAGGTCACCCAGCACTTCGCGGGTCGCCTCGTAATAACGCACGTAGCCGGTGCAGCGGCACACATGGTGGCCGAGGCTGGCCTCGATGGCGCCCTCCAGCTCGCTCTGTTTCAGCGGCTTGCGCTGGGCCTTTTCCACCAGCACCGTGGCGGCGTTGACGAAGCCCGGCGCGCAGTAGCTGCACTGGAAGGCGAAGCGGTCGACGAACTTCTGCTGGATCGGGTTCAACTCGCCCGGATTGCCGGCTTCGTCGAGCTTGGCGTGGCCTTCGATGGTGCGGACTTTCTTGCCCTCGAAGTAATGCGCGCCGGTGATGCAGGTGCGCACTTCCTCGCTGGTGCCGTCGGGGTTGTCGACGATCACCACGCAGGCATGGCAGATGCCCTGGCCGCAGCCCAGGCGGGAGCCTGTGAGGTTCTGGTACTCGTGCAGGAAGTCGATCATCGCCAGGTCATCGGGGACCACTTCGGTGACGACAGGTTGACCGTTGAGGGTCAGTTGCAGCTTGCGGTCAGCCATTGAGGGCCTCCTTGACTCGGGCGGGGGTGATGGGCAGGTCGCGCACGCGCTTGCCGATGGCATGGGCCACGGCGTTGCCGATGGCGCCGACCACCGGGATCATCACCACTTCGGCGATGCCCTTGGACGGGTCGGTCGGCGACAGCGGCGGCAGGATCTCCGAGGTCTGCTTCCACACCGCCACATGTTTGGCCATCGGCAGGCGATAACGGTTGAAGTTCCAGTCGCCCTCACCCGGGCCACCCTCGTACAGCGGCATTTCCTCCAGCAGCGCATGGCCGATGCCCATGGCGATACCGCCCTCGAGCTGGCCCTTGACCAGCTCCGGCACCAGTACCCGGCCGCACTCGACCCAGCTGTGGTGGTTGAGCACCGTCACCTCGCCGCTGCCCTTGTTGACCTTGACCTCGACGATGGTCGCCACCGGGCTGTAGTAGGTGACCATGGCGTTGTTCAACTGGGTGGCCGGGTATTCGGCGTTCTGCCGGTCGAGCAGGTGGAAGCCGGCGCTGTTCATCTGCGCCTTCTTCGCGTTCACCGCGCCGTCGCCGTATTTCACCGCCACGGCATCGAGCGGCAGGCGCTCGCGCACGCCGTCAATGACGAAGTCGGCCTCGGCCCAGCTCCAGCGGTTGAATCCGTGCACGCTGACACCGGTGACCAGGCCCATTTCGTGGGCCTTCTTGGCCAGCGTGGCGAACGGGATCGGCGCCAGGCCGTTGCCGGTCAGCTCACCGTTGACCCACACCGCGTTCTCGCGGCGCACCACCAACGGGTTGGCCTGGCCGCCATACGGGCCCTGGCTCCACAGGGCCATGGCCGCCGGCCACAGGCCATGGTTGAACAGCACGCGCGCCGCTTCGCGGGTGGCGTGGCTGAAGTAGAACGCCGAGTTGGTCGCCGACGACGGCGAAGCCAGCTTGCCGACCCAGCGCGGGTTGCGCAGCGCGGCGTCCTGCTCGGCCTGGCTGATCAGGTAGGGGTTGCCGCTGGTGGTCAGCGCCAGCTCCGGCCATTCGGTCTGGGCGGTCATCACCTCATCGGCGACACGGCCGAGGAAGTCGCTGACCACCAGGGCCTGGGAGGTGGACATGCCAGTGCCCAGCTCAGTGCCGATATGGCGCAGGCTGATACGACCGTCAGCGCTGAACTCGACCGCCGCCATCGGCGCCTCGGAGCCTGTGCCGAAGTCTTTCTGGGTGATGGCAAAGCCCACGCCGTACCAGTTGTCGTGGTCCTTGGCGTCCTCGGCCTGCTTGCGCGCGTGGCGGTTCTTCCACCAGTCGTGCGCGGCGGCCTTGTCGAGGATCTCGTGCAGACGCAAGGCACCGGCGGGCACTGCGCCCTGGGTGTTCTTCATGCCCGACTTGAGCGCGTTCTTGCGGCGCAGCTCGATGGCGTCAACGCCCAGGCGGTCGGCGATCTCGTCGACCATCATCTCGGTGGCGGCCATGCTCTGCAGGGTGCCGTAGCCGCGCATGGAGCCGGCCTCGACGCCACGGGAATGGTAAGCGGTCACCGACAGGTCGTTCTGCGGCATGTAGTAGATCGACTGCGCTGCGGTGGCGCCCACGGCGGCCACCGACGGGCTGTAGTTGATGCGCCCGCCGCCGTCGACGCTCATGTCGGCGCGGAAAATCTTGAAGCTCATGTCCTTCTTGTCGACGGCCAGCTGGTAGCGGATGTCGAACGGGTGGCGCTTGATGCCGCTCTGGAACTGCTCGTAGCGGTCGTTGGCCAGGCGGATCGGCACGCCCGCGCCGTACAGGGCGGCGACGGCGGCGTAGAACACGAAGATGTTGTTGTCCTTGGAACCGTAGCCGACGGTGTAGCCGGGATGCATGTTCAGATGTTTCAGGCCGAAGCGCGACGGCTTGATCATGTGCACGCATTCCTGCGCCACTTCGAACGGGCACTGGGTGGCCACGACGAAATGCAGGGTGCCGGTGGCCGGGTCGAACCAGCCGTTGCCGTTGTCCGGCTCGAGGGCCGCGGGCTCGATCGACGGGGTCTTGTAGCGCTCGTCGAACAGCAGCCAGTCTTCCGGCGGCTGCTTGAGCTGCTCGTCGATGCGCTGGGCGTAGAACATCCCCTGCTCGGTGAGGGTGCCGTGCTGCTTGGGCTCGGCAGTCCATACCGGCTTGCGCGCCAGGATGGTGGGGAACAGCATGGTGTTCTTCAGGCTCGAGTATTCGTCCTCGTCGAACGGCGTCTTGCCGCCCACGCGCACGAAACGGAAACTGCCGTAGGGGTCGCGCTGGTACAGCGGCGCCTGGGCGCCGTAGCGGATCGCCTGGTCGTTGAACTGCAGCTTGAGCTTGGCCTTGCGGAAGCGCTCGAAGTCGTTCCAGATCAGGATCGCCACCGGGTGGCCGATGAACATCGGCACCTGGCCCGGGGGCAGCAGCGGGTCCGGCGAATGGGCTTCGGGCCAGGCAATGCCGTCCTTCTTCAGGTCGTCGGCGGTGACGATGCGGTCCGGCTGCAGCTCGGCGCCCAGCAGGGACAGGTCGTAGCCTGCGTAGAGGCGGTCGGCCTTGGTGGCCTTGAGCAGCATGGCGTGGCCCTGCTGCTGCGGCCAGCCGGGCATGTCCTTGGCGCGGATGTCGCGGGCGAACACCTTGTTGCCACAGACCTTGGACAGCGCGTCGTTACGGAAGCGCGCCTTGCCGTCGTGGTTCATCCACTTCTGCGGCGAGGTGGTGACCTTGTTTTCCATCAGGGCGGCGAAGGCCTGGCTGCCGAGCGGCGCCAGGGTCACGCCGACACCGGCGATCAGCCCGCCTTGCAGGAACGAGCGCCGGGAAATATCACGGTTGGACATGGTTGATCCTCTGGGTAGCTCTTGGGCTGCCCATGCTTTTTCTGGTGCTTGAGAAACTGGGAGGGCGCGCACGATCACAAAAACTGACTACGAAGTCAAGTTAACGATCGTAGGGTGCCTCTGCAAGTCAAGCAGACAACTTGTCGCGGGGTGGGGCCTTCGATTGGATAGGGCCCATGGGGAGGGCAACCGAGGCATCGCTATTGCTGGGAACAGGCGTTGCTGGTGATCGCGGGACAAGCCCGCTCCTACAGGTGGGGGGCGTAATCGGGGGCAAAAAAAGACGCCTCATCAGAGGCGTCAAGACATTCACCTGTAACCAAAGGAGCACGTGGGCTTCTCAAGGTGAATCCGGGAAATGCTCAAAGGATCGACAGTGGGTACTCGACGATCACCCGCACCTCGTCCAGGTCCGATTCAAAGGCCGTGGCCCGGGTGGTGGCCTGGCGCACGCGCAGCGACAGGTCCTTGGCCGCGCCGGTCTGCACCACGTACTTGACCTCGATGTCGCGCTCCCAGCGCTTCTGGTCGGTGAGCGGGTCGCCGTTGTCGTCGCGGCGCATGTAGTAGGCGTTGGCGTGGCTGTAGTCGGCGTCGCTGCCACGGCCGTAGCGGGTCATGAACGAAAGCCCCGGCACGCCGTAGGCGGCCATGTTCAGGTCGTAGCGCAGCATCCACGAGCGCTCCTTCGGCGAATTGAAGTCGCTGTACTGGATGGAGTTGTCGAGGAAGATCGAGTCGGACTGGCGCAGGTAGTCGAAATCGTCGTCGCCGTTGTTGCGCTGGTGGGTCAGCGCGAGGGTGTGGGCGCCGTAGCGCACGCCGAGCTTGGCGCTCCAGATGTCGTTGTCGAACTGCCCCAGGCGCTGACGCCCCTCGTCCTTGGCGTTGTAGAAATTGAAGCCGCCGATCAGCGCCAGTTCGTCCGACAACGGCCAGGTCACGCTGGTGCCGGCGTAGTACTGGTTCCACACATCCTTCAGGCGGCTGCCGAACAGGCTCACGCTGACGTTTTCATTGATCGCGTAGTCGCCACCGCCATAGGCGATCCACGGCGAGTCCACCGGGCCGCCGTAGAAGGTCACGAAGTTCTCGCGCAGGTTGCTGGACACCGGCTGGCTCATGGCGTGCAGGCGCCCGGCCTGCAGCGTCAGGCCTTGCAGGCTGGTGTTCTCCAGGGTCACCCCGCGAAAGCTTTCCGGCAGCAGCCGCGAGTCGCCGGCAGCGACCACCGGGTTGACCGGAAACACGTCGCCCACCCGCAGCACGGTGTCGAACAGGCGCACCTTGGCCGCGCCGCCGACCTTGCTGTATTCGTCGCGAGCCTGGCCGTCACGGTCCACCGGCAGCACGTCGAACGAGCTGCGCCCGCCGTTGCGCCCGCCACCGGTGTCGAGCTTGAGCCCGAGCATGGCGAAGGCATCCACGCCGACACCCACCGTGCCCTGGGTGAAGCCGGATTCGAAGCGGGTGATGATGGCGTGGGCCCAGGCTTCGGAGTAGCCGTTGTCGCTGGCCTTGCCGGGGTTGTAGGTGGGCGCGCGACCGTCGCGATGGTCTCGATTGAAGTAGTAATTGCGGTTGAGCACGCTCAGGCGGCTGCCCTCGATGAACCCCTCCTGCTGCTCTTGCGCGGCCCAGGCCGCCGGGCCGAAGCCAGCCAGGGCCAGCAGGGCGGCCAGGGAAAGTGTTGGATTGCTTGTCATCCGATGCTCCTTCGATTGCGGCTGTTCTTGTTCTCGGGCCTTGGCGCTGGAGCGTCCCTGGTCTGGCCAGATGCGTGCGCACCCAGCCCCGTTGGCCGAGCCTGATGCTCGCCGCTGGCGGATAACGGGAAGGTGATGGGAGGATTACAATCGTGTCATTCACGGCCGCGGGATCGGCATCCACGGCCACCTTTCATATCTGTAACCCGGGCGTCATGCCGCTGTCGGCTGCCCGTCGCTAGCGTGGACTGCGAAACGAACCTTTCGGAGACACGCACCATGCTACGACCGACCCTGATCGCCGCCCTGCTGGCGCTTTCCCTTTCGGCCCAGGCCACGGGCTTTTCCAAGCTGGACAACGAGCAGTTGCTCGAAGACCATCAGCAGGCCGTGGCGGCCTACGCGGCGCAACGCGCCAAGCCGATGCCGGAGATCGTCGACTATCGCTATGGCATGAAGCTCGACGTCGCCCGCCTCGTGCGCCAGTCGGGCGACCCGCGCACCTGCGAGGTGGTGCCCCGGCTGATGACCTTCGAGGACAGCCAGGGCACCCTGCGCACCGTGCGCTACTCGGTGCAGTCGCAATGCATCAACAACAAGTAGCTCAGCCGCGCAGCCCGTCCACCAGCTGCAGGCTGTTGCGCCCGCCGCGCTTGGAGGCGTACAGCAGCACGTCCCCCTGCTCGATCAGGGCCGCCAGGCTGGCCGGTGGCCGATCGAACAGATTGGCACCAATGCTCAGGGTCACCGCCTCGGGGGTGCGGAACGATTGCTCGGCCGTGGCCTGGAACTGCCGGCGCAAGGTATCGGCCAGCTGTTCAATGGCCTGGCGCGAAGCATCACCCAGCAGGATGACGAACTCGTCACCGCCCAGGCGCGCGGCGATCGCCCGTTCCGGCAGCAATGCCCGGATCATTTCGCTCAAGGCCACCAGCAGGCGGTCACCGGCGGCGTGCCCGTGCAGGTCGTTGACCAGCTTGAAGTGGTCGATGTCGATCAGCAACAGAGCACCCGGACGCTGCGGCGAGACCTCCTTCAGCAGGCTCGCCGCCCGCACCTCCAGGGCCCGGCGGTTGTACAGCGCGGTCAACGGATCGCGCGCGGCCAGACGCTCGATGCGCTCCTCGCGGCGGTAGCGCACGGTGCCGGTCATCGACAGGGCGATCAGCATGATCGCCATGGCGCCCTCCACCAGCGACGCCTGGATGATCTGCCCACGGAACGCCGTGAGGTCGATCAGCGTCCCCGGCAGCAGCGCCGGCAAGGTCTTGGCCAGGTAGAACAGGCCATGCAGCAGCAGGATGTAGCGCAACTGCACCGCCCCCACGCTCAGGGACTTGCCGTGCGGGCGCAGCAACGCGCTGGCGTACAGGGTGAAGCCGGCGACCAGCAGCGAGTTGAGCACCAGGAAAGTCTTCGACCACAGCGGCCATTGCGGCAGCAGCAACAGGCCCGACCAGAGCAGCGGCGCCAGGTAGCAGGCCCGTGACAGCCGCGTCTCGGTGAAGCGCGACCCCCCCAGCAAAAACAGCCAGTGAGCGGCGACCAGCATGCCGTTGGCAAACCAGATGCCGACGAACAGATAACCGCTGCCGCGCAGCAGGGCAAGCGAGGAGCCGACGCTGATGGTGGCGAAGCTGGCGCTCCAGCACAGCAAGGAGGACTCGCGCACGCTGATCCATTCCGCGGCCAGGTACAAGGCGGCGACCGCGGCCAGGGCAATGGAGAGGGTCAGCAGGGTGGAAGCGTCGAACGCCATGGGTGGGGGTGGCCTGTGTATTACCGTTCAGAGCGCTGATTGTATGCGCTCGACGGCGTTTGCACAGGCACATTTGATATCCAAATGATGGCATTCTGACGAACAACCCATCCGCCCGCGCTATTGCCCGGAAAGGAAGCTCACCAGCTGCCGCCCATGGGAGCTCAGCGCCTCCCAGCCACGGAAGCAGATGCGCAGTTCCAGGGTCGCCCAGCGCTCCTCCAGCGCCACCCGGCGCACCGCCAGTTCCTGCTCGGCGCGCACCGCGGCGGTCTCGGGCAACATGGAGATGCCGGCGTGCTGGGCCACCAGCTGGGCGATGGCTTCGAAGCTGGGGGCGCGCACCCGCACCTTCAGCGGCATGGCCAGGTTCATCGCCAGCTCCTCGACGAAACGCTGCATGGCGCGCTCGGCCGGCAGGCAGACGAAGGGAAACCCCAGGGCATCCGCCAGGCGCAGCTGGCCACGCCCGGCCAACGGGTGATCGAGCGGCACCAGCAGCACCAGGCGCTCGGTGCGAAATGGCAGCGACACCAGGCCATCGTTGACCAGGTTGCCGTCGTACACGCCGATCTCGCACTCCCCGGCCAGTACCACCCGCAGCACATCGATGCTCTTGTGCTCGACCAGTTGCAGGTCCACTTCCGGGTAGTCGGCCAGGAATGGCCCGAGCACCGCCGGCAGCAAGGTGCTGTTGGTCACCGTGGAGGCCGCCAGGTGCAGGGTGATGCGCCGCTGGCCGGCCAGCTCGCCGAGGGTGTCGTGCAGTTTCTGCGCCTCGCCCAGCACGCCGCGTGCCGACTCCAGCACCAGGCGCCCGGCGGGGGTCAGCTGCATGCCGTCGGTCTTGCGCAGGAACAGGGTCAAGCCACAGCGCGCCTCGAACAGGCGCAGCCGGGTGCTGGCGGCCGAGACCGCCACCGGAAAGGTCGCCGCCGCCTTGCTCAGGCTGCCGGTCGCGGCGATGGCCGCGAGCAGGCGCAGGTCCGCCAGATCAAAGTGCATCAGGGCTTCTCCAAATCAGAACACCATGTTCGAGAAAAAGCGATTCTAGCCTGCCTGCGTTCTGCGCAGAATAAGCCACGCCCCCTTGCCGTCACGGACCTGTCATGACCCGCCTGCCCACCCCGCTCCACCGCGCCCTCGCCAACGGCAGCCTGTATGCCGTGCTCGCAGCCCTGGGTTTCAGCTTCAAGGCCATCTTCGTCAAGCTCGCCTATGCCGCCGGCCCCGTGGACGCCATCAGCCTGCTGGCGTTGCGCATGGCCTTGTCGCTGCCGCTGTTCGCCTGGCTGGTGTGGGCCAGTCGTGGCCAGGGCGGTGCGCCGCTGAGCGCTGGCGATGGCCTGCGGGTTGCCCTGCTTGGCCTGTTCGGCTACTACCTGGCCAGCCTGTTCGACTTCTATGGATTGCAGTTCATCAGCGCCGGCCTGGAGCGCCTGATCCTGTTCACCTACCCGACCCTGGTGCTGGTGATCCAGGCCGTTGTTCAACGCGAACGCCCCACCCTGCGTACGCTGGCGGCCATGGGCCTGTGCTACCTCGGGTTGGGCATTGCCTTCGTGCATGACATCGGCAGCACGGGCGCCGGCAACCAGGTGCTGGTCGGCTCGCTCTGGGTGTTCGCCAGCGCGGTGACCTATGCCCTGTACTACTCCGGCACCGGGATGATGCTCAAGCGCATGAACTCGATGCGCCTGGCCGGCCTGTGCGGCAGCGCCTCGTCGCTGATGGTGCTGGCTCATTACCTGCTGGTGGCGGATGTCGCGCCGTTGCTGCAGTTGCCGAGCGCGGTGTGGCTCAACGCGGCGCTGATGGCGTTGTTCTCCACGGTATTGCCGATCTACTGGGTGGCCCTGGCGATCCAGCGCATGGGCCCCACGCACACGGCGGCGGTGGGCAACCTGGGGCCGGTGCTGACCATGCTGGCATCGTGGCTGATCCTCAGCGAGGCGGTTTCGCTGTACCAGGTGGCCGGGTTGGTGCTGGTGCTGTTCGGGGTGTCGCGGCTGAAACCTGCGAAGAAGCCCGAGGCGCCAGCCACACCGGCGCCCGCCTCGGCACGTTAGGAAATTGCCCGCCCCGTCGAACGGCGCTATCGCACAGGGAACGAAGCTACAAGCGTCACCAGCGTGGGAGCGGGCTTGACCCGCGATCACCGGCAAAGCCGGTGCCAGGTCCATCGCGGGGCAAGCCCGCTCCTACGCTGCGCCGGTTGAATCAAAATATTGCGTTTTTCAGGCCCATGCATCCCACGACCGCGTACATTGCATTTGCCCCATACAGCGAACCCATGGCATAGAAAGCAGTCCACCTGCATAGCGCCTACTTGGAGACTCCCCATGAGCAAGCCCTACGTTCCGCCCAAGGTCTGGACCTTCGAGGCGCCCTCCGGCGGCCAGTTCGCCAGCATCAACCGCCCGGTGGCCGGCCCCACCCACGACAAGCCGCTGCCCACCGGCAAGCACCCGCTGCAGCTGTATTCCCTGGCCACGCCCAATGGCGTCAAGGTCACCATCCTCCTGGAAGAACTGCTGGCCCTCGGCCACGGCGGCGCCGAATACGACGCCTGGCTGATCCGCATCGGCGAGGGCGACCAGTTCGGCAGTGGCTTCGTGCAGGTCAACCCCAACTCGAAGATTCCCGCCCTGCTCGACCGCGGCGTCGAACCGCCGGTGCGAGTGTTCGAGTCCGGTTCGATCCTGCTGTACCTGGCGGAAAAGTTCGGCGCCTTCCTGCCCAAGGACCTGGCCACGCGCACCGAAACCCTCAACTGGCTGTTCTGGCAGATGGGCTCGGCGCCTTACCTGGGCGGTGGTTTCGGCCATTTCTACGTCTATGCGCCGGAAAAGTTCGAGTACGCCATCAACCGCTTCACCATGGAAGCCAAGCGCCAGCTCGACGTACTCGACCGCCGGCTGGCCGAAAGCGCCTACCTGGGCGGCCCCGAGTACAGCATCGCCGACATCGCCGTGTGGCCCTGGTATGGCCAGCTGGTGCGCGGCAACCTGTACGGCGCGGCGGAGTTCCTCGCGGTGCACGAATACCCGAACGTGCAGCGCTGGGCCGAAGCCATCGCCCAGCGCCCGGCCGTACAACGCGGCACCCGGGTCAATCGAACCTGGGGCGACGAAGCCAGCCAGGTGGCGGAACGCCATTCGGCGGCGGATCTTGCCTGATATCGAACGGGGTCGATTGCCGGCCCTGTTCCCAGATCAATATCAATTTAATATCACCGCATCCTAAAGTTCCCTGCAACGCGGCCGTCATCCTGCTCAGATTTCAAACCTGCGCAAGGAAGTCCCACGTTGAACACACTGCTGCGAGCCGCCACCCTGGCGGCTTTGCTGTCCATGACCGGTTGTATTTCCTATAACGTCACCGGCCCGGTCGGCACCCCGCCACACCCTGCCACCATCACCAGCCCACGCACCGCGCAGATCGCCGACGTGGTGGTGTCCGCCCCCGGCATCGACGAAGCCACGCGCACCACCATCAGCCGCTCGCTGACCAGCCAGCTCGGCCAGTACGTGGAAAAAGGCGGCTACTTCAAGGCAATCAGCGAGTACCCCACCCGCCTCGACGAGCAGGACGTGTTGCTGAAATTCGACATGACCTCCCTCAAGGGCCGTCGCGCCCCGCATCCAGGCTACTTCCCCGGCGCCTTGCTGACGCTGACGCTGTGGATCTGGGTCAATGGCCCGATCTATGTCGACAGTTTCGATGTCGCCGGCGACCTGGTCATCGTCGACCGCAACGGCACCGAGCTGGCCAGGGCCAAGGACCAGGTCAAGCTCGAGCGCAATGTCGGCCTGTATGGCCGCGAATACTGGGCACCGACCATGGGTTCGAAACAGCTCAACCAGCTGGTGACCGAGCTGATGGATACCGCCACCGTGCAACTGGCCAAACGTTGAAAGAAGGGATCGCCCCATGAACGGTTTCAAACACCTGCTGCTGCTCGGCGCACTGCTGCTCGGCGGCTGCGTCTCCTACTCCACCGGCGACCTCGCCCCGGTCGGCACCTGGCCGCCCAAGGCCAGCGTCGAGGCGGTCAAGCCCAATGCCTACCTGCGCAATACGTCGCTCTTCAAGGCCAACAACAACCCGGCTACCGCCGCTGCCGGCGCGCAGGCGCAGATGTGGGAAAAGACCCTCACCGAGACTTACCAGGAGTCCGGACGTTTCACCCAGGTGACCACGCAGAAAGGCACGGCCGACCTGTACGCCGAATCGACCCTGACCAACCATGAGCAGTTCGTCGTGGCCTCGGCGTTCATCACCGGCTTCACCTTCTTCATCGTGCCGTCGACCGCCAAGAACACCTTCACCCTGGAGACCGTGTTCAAGGACAAGGACGGCAAGGAAATCGGCCGCGTCAGCAAGAGCGAGTCGGTGCGCACCTGGATGCAGCTGGTACTGATCGTCGGCCTGCCATTCCAGGCCGATACCCGCGACGTGGTCCGCGAACTGGCCCGCAGCACCCTGGACGAGGCGGTACAGCGCAAGTTGCTGTAATCACCAAAGCCCATCGATAACCTGGGAGCGGCGGTTCGCCGCTTCCTCGTTATTCAGCCCTGCCCCGCAGCGCCTGAATGCCGCGCTGCAACGAAGCATTTCGCCACTGCATGCCTGCGCCCATCGGGACCTTCTTGCTACACTCGCGCCATGATTTTTCCACCTGCACAACTGTGGTGACAGCATGATCGAGGTAACCGAGGTTTCCATTGCCGAGCTGCGCGACGCGCTCGAGTCCGGCCGCACGACTGCCGTCGAGCTGGTCAAGGCCTACCTGGCGCGCATCGACGCCTACGATGGCAAGGACACCGCCACCGCACTCAATGCCGTGGTCGTGCGCAACCCTGAAGCGCTCAAGGAGGCCGAAGCCTCCGACGCCCGCCGCACCCGTGGCGAGACCCTCGGCCCGCTGGACGGCATTCCCTACACCGCCAAGGACAGCTACCTGGTCAAGGGCCTGACCGCCGCCTCCGGCAGCCCGGCGTTCAAGGACCTGGTGGCCCAGCGTGACGCCTTCACCGTCGAGCGCCTGCGCGCCGGCGGCGCCATCTGCCTGGGCAAGACCAACATGCCGCCCATGGCCAACGGCGGTATGCAGCGCGGCGTCTACGGCCGCGCCGAAAGCCCGTACAACGCCGCCTACCTGACCGCGCCCTTCGCCTCCGGCTCGTCCAACGGCGCCGGCACCGCCACCGCCGCCAGCTACAGCGCCTTCGGCCTGGCCGAGGAAACCTGGTCCAGTGGCCGTGGCCCGGCCTCTAACAACGGCCTGTGCGCCTACACCCCGTCGCGCGGGGTGATCTCGGTGCGCGGCAACTGGCCGCTGACGCCGACCATGGACGTGGTCGTGCCCTACGCCCGGACCATGGCCGACCTGCTGGAGATCCTCGACGTGGTGGTGGCCGACGACGCCGACAGCCGCGGCGACCTGTGGCGCCTGCAGCCGTGGGTGCCGATCCCGGCCGCCTCGAGCGTGCGTCCGCAGTCGTACCTGGACCTCGCCGTGGGCGCCGAGTCGCTCAAGGGCAAGCGCTTCGCAGTGCCACGCATGTACATCAACGCCGACCCCGAAGCCGGTACCTCGGAAAAACCCGGCATCGGCGGCCCGACCGGCCAGCGCATCAACACCCGCGCCAGCGTGATCGAACTGTGGCAGCAGGCCCGCCAGGCCCTGGAAGCGGCCGGCGCCGAAGTGGTCGAGACCGACTTCCCGCTGGTCTCCAACTGCGAGGGCGATCGCCCGGGCGCGCCGACCGTGTTCACCCGTGGCATCGTCAGCAAGGAATTCCTCCATGACGAACTGTGGGAGCTGTCCGGCTGGGCCTTCGACGACTTTCTGCGCGCCAACGACGATCCCAAGCTCAACCGCCTGGCCGATGTCGACGGCCCGCAGATCTTCCCCCACGACCCAGGCACCCTGCCCAACCGTGAGGACGACCTGGCCGCCGGCATGGACGAATACGTCAACATGGCCAAGCGCGGCCTGAAGAGCTGGGACCAGATCGCCAGCGTGCCCGACGGCTTGCGCGGCCTGGAAGCCACCCGCAAGCTCGACCTGGAAGACTGGATGGACGCCCAGGGCCTGGACGCGGTGCTGTTCCCCACCGTGGCCGACGTCGGCCCGGCGGATGCCGATGTGAACCCCGCGTCGGCGGACATCGCCTGGAGCAACGGTATCTGGGTGGCCAACGGCAACCTGGCGATCCGTCACCTGGGCGTGCCAACCGTGACCGTGCCGATGGGCGTCATGGCCGATATCGGCATGCCGGTGGGACTGACCTTCGCCGGCAAGGCGTACAGTGACAACAATCTGTTGAAATTCGCTGCCGCCTTCGAGTCGACCGGCTCGCGCCGCATGATCCCGCCGCGCACGCCCAAGCTGGGCTGACCCCAAGGCCAAAGTACCGGCCACATCCTGTAGGAGCGGCCTTGTGCCGCGAAAGGGCTGCATAGCAGCCCCAGGTTCAGTGATGAGACCAAGATCGCCGGGGCCGCTCTGCGGCCCTTTCGCGGCACAAGGCCGCTCCTACAACGATCGCGCAAGGCTTGAGGGGCGTGGTCAACGAGCACGCTGGCAAAACTCAACAAATCATGCAAATATCAACTTTGTGTTGATATTTGCATGATGCCATGACCCTCATCGAAGAACGCCAACTCACCCTGACTGTCCTCCAGGCCACCCTGCAGGCCCTGGGCAGTGTCGTCCCACGCAACGTCGAAATCCTCCTGCATAACCTCGAGCACCCGGAGCGCTCGGTGGTGGCGATCGTCAACGGCCATCTCTCCGGCCGCCGGGTCGGCAGTCCGATTCTCGCAGCCCCCGAGCAGGACCAGGGCTTCAAGGCGCTGATGCAGGCCTCGGCCGACCAACAGGGCTCTGCGCCAGTGGTGCTGCCCGACTACCCCACCACCCTCAAGGGTCGCAGCCTGCGCAGCGCCACGGCGATCTTCCGTGATCGCGATGGCCAACCCTTCGCCAGCCTGTGCGTAAACACCGACGTCACCGGCCTGGAGGCTGCCATGGCCTTTCTCCAGCACTTCCAGCCACTGGGCGCCACACCGGCGCCCGCCGACGAGGCAGCCGACATGCCCGCGCTGATGGCCGGGATCATCCAGGACGCGCTGCAACGCAGCGGCCAGGGGCGGATGAACAAGCAGGCCAAGGTCGAAGCCGTGCGCATCATGCAGGAGCGCGGCCTGTTCATCGTCAAGGGTGGCGTGGAGAAAGCCGCCGAGGCCCTCGGCGTGACCCGCTATACCGTCTACAACTACCTGGAGCAGCTGCGCGGCGAGCCCGCCACGGCTGCCCGCGACTGAACCCCGGAGCCCATCATGCCGCTGCACATTGCTACCCCGCTGATCGAATCCCGCCCGCTGTCCCTGAGCGCCGGCCGCCCGGTGTGGCTCAAGCTCGAAGCCCTGCAACCGTGCGGCTCGTTCAAGCTGCGCGGCGTCGGCCATGCCTGTGAGGTCCACCATGCCCGCGGTGCCCGGCATTTCGTCTCGTCATCCGGCGGCAACGCCGGCCTGGCGGTGGCCTATGCCGGCCGCAAGCTCGGCGTGCCGGTGACCGTGGTGGTGCCCGAGACCACCACCGAACGGGCCAGGGAACTGCTGCGCCTGGAAGACGCCAGCGTGGTCGTGCGCGGCAGTTCCTGGCAGGAAGCCAATGAACACGCCCAGACCCTGGTCGGCGCGGACGACGCCTTCATCCACCCGTTCGACGATCCGCTGCTGTGGACCGGCCACGCCAGCATGATCGACGAAGTCGCCGCAGCAGGTTTCAAGCCCGACGCGGTGGTGCTTTCGGTTGGCGGCGGCGGCCTGCTCCGCGGGGTGGTCGAGGGCTTGCAGCGCAACGGCTGGCACGACGTGCCGGTACTGGCGGTGGAGACCGATGGCGCGGCATCGCTGCATGCCGCCATGGCCGCCGGACATACCGTGGAACTGCCGCGCATCGCTTCAGTGGCCACTTCGCTGGGCGCCAAGCGGGTCGCCGAGCAGGCGCTGGCCTGCACCCGCCAGCACCCGGTGCTCAGCCACCTGGTCAATGACCGCGAAGCCCTCGACGCCTGCGAGCGGCTGCTGCGCGATCATCGCCTGCTGGTGGAGCCGGCCTGCGGCGCCGCGCTGGCCCTGCTCGAACGCCCCGAGGCCATGGCGGCCTACGGCAATGTGCTGGTGATCGTCTGCGGTGGCGCCACCGCCACGCTGGAACAGATCCGCGCCTGGCGAGCGGCCTGCTGATCCAGGCTGAATCTGCGCAGCTGTCGGCGAACACGTTATCGGGATAGGCCGGGGCTGATCGTGCGGACCGCTCCGAAGCATCTGCTGCTGTTCCTCTGGTCCACGTCGCTGGCGACCTTCCGCTTCGGCATGGCCCCCGGCAGTTCGGGCCAGATCAAGCCGACCCGCGCATCCATCCAGGCCCAGGCCGACCTGCTGCTGCGCAGCCTGCGCCTGGAACCGTGGCCACTGGGCAGGATCGCCTGAACGCTATATCACTGAAAACATAACGATCACCCTGCCCGCCAAGCATTGAATGATCGCTCCCTTCCCGCGCTCATCGGATTCTCCCTGCGTCCGGGAACAGCCGATTACGATAGTCACATTTGTTTGTTCGACTTGCCGATGCCCCAGCAGGAAAAGGCTGTCGGTCGGCCATCGCGGCACGGACCGGTCCGGCACCAGGGGCGGCACAGCCACGGGCCTGATGGCGCTTCGCCAACGAAGTGCGCGCGCAACTCGGACGAAATGCGCCTCGCGCCCTTTCGTAGCGCGGCAAGTGAAGGCACAATGCGTGTCCTTTTTTTGGCCGGCCTGGCCGGGGGCCTTTAAATGATCAAGACGCCGTACTACCTCATCGATAAACAGAAACTGCTGGGCAACATGGAAAAGATTGCCTACGTGCGCCAGCAGTCCGGGGCCAAGGCCCTGCTCGCTCTCAAGTGCTTCGCCACCTGGTCGGTGTTCGACCTGATGCAGCAGTACATGGACGGCACCACCTCGTCCTCGCTGTTCGAGCTCAAGCTCGGCCGCCAGAAGTTCGCCGGTGAAACCCACGCCTACAGCGTGGCCTGGGCCGACGATGAAGTCGAAGAGATGCTCGAGAACTGCGACAAGATCATCTTCAACTCCATCGGCCAGCTCGAGCGTTTCGCCGAGCAGTCCGAGGGCAAGGTGCGCGGCCTGCGCGTCAACCCGCAGGTGAGCAGCTCCGACTACCTGCTGGCCGACCCGGCACGCCCGTTCAGCCGCCTCGGTGAGTGGGACCCTGAGAAAATCGAGAAGGTGATCGAGAAGATCTCCGGCTTCATGTTCCACAACAACTGCGAGAACGGCGACTTCGGCCTGTTCGACAAGATGCTCACGCACATCGAGGAGCGCTTCGGCCACCTGCTGCACAAGGTCGAGTGGGTCAGCCTCGGTGGCGGCATCCATTTCACCGGCGAAGACTACGCGGTGGACGCGTTCTGCGCGCGCCTGAAAGCCTTCTCGCAACAGTACGGCGTGCAGGTCTACCTGGAGCCGGGCGAAGCGGCCATCACCAACAGCGCCTCGCTGGAAGTGACCGTGCTCGACACCCTGTACAACGGCAAGCACCTGGCCGTCGTCGACAGCTCGATCGAGGCACACCTGCTCGACCTGCTGATCTACCGCCTCAACGCCAAGATGGCGCCCAACGACGGCGCGCATACCTACATGGTCTGCGGCAAGTCGTGCCTGGCCGGCGATATCTTCGGCGAGTATCAGTTCGACAAGCCGCTGCAGATCGGTGACCGCCTGTCGTTCGTTGACACCGCCGGTTACACCATGGTCAAGAAAAACTGGTTCAACGGTCTGAAAATGCCGTCCATCGCGGTCAAGCAACTCGACGGCAGCGTCGAGGTGGTGCGCGAGTTCGGGTTCGAAGACTACGTTTCGAGCCTGTCGTAAGACAGGCTTTCATGAAGGAGAAAAGCTGAATTGAAGAAGAACGTTCTTATCATTGGTGCAGGAGGTGTCGCCAAGGTGGTGGCCCACAAGTGCGCACAGCATAACGACGAACTGGGTCGTATTGCGATTGCGTCACGGAACATCTCCAAATGCCAGGCCATCATCGACAGCGTCAAGGCCAAGGGTAGCCTCAAGGTACCCGCCGACATCCAGGCCTTCTCGCTCAACGCCCTCGATGTCGAGGCAACCAAGGCACTGATACGCGAGACCGAATCGCAAATCGTGATCAACGTTGGTTCCGCCTTCCTCAACATGTCGGTGCTGCGTGCCTGCATCGATACCGGTGTCGCTTATCTTGACACCGCGATTCATGAAGAACCGGGCAAGATCTGCGAAACCCCGCCCTGGTATGGCAACTACGAGTGGAAGCATCTCGAAGAGTGCCAGCAGAAGAACATTACCGCCATTCTCGGTGTCGGCTTCGACCCGGGTGTGGTGAACAGCTACGCGAAACTCGCGCAGCAGCAGTATTTCGACCGCATTGATTCGATCGACATCCTCGACGTCAATGCCGGTTCCCACGGCAAGTACTTCGCCACCAACTTCGACCCGGAAATCAACTTCCGCGAGTTCACCGGGCAAGTCTGGAGCTGGCAGAACAGCCAGTGGACCAGCAACACCATGTTCGAGGTCAAGCGCACCGACGATCTGCCGGTGGTGGGTTCGCAGAACCTGTACCTGACCGGCCACGACGAAGTGCACTCGATCTCGAAGAACCTCAACGTGCCGAACGTGCGTTTCTGGATGAGCTTCGGCGAGCACTACATCAACGTGTTCACCGTGCTGAAGAACCTCGGCCTGCTTTCCGAGCAGCCGGTCAAGACCGCCGAAGGCCTGGAAGTGGTACCGCTGAAAGTGGTCAAGGCCGTGCTGCCGGATCCGGCTTCGCTGGCCCCGGGCTACACCGGCAAGACCTGCATCGGTGACCTGGTCAAGGGCACCAAGGACGGTCAGCCGCGCGAGGTGTTCATCTACAACGTGGCCGACCACGAGGAAGCCTACGCCGAGACCGACAGCCAGGGCATCTCCTACACCGCCGGCGTGCCGCCGGTGGCCGCCGCGCTGCTGGTTGCCCGTGGCGAGTGGGACGCAGGGCGCATGGTCAACGTCGAGGAGCTGCCGGCCGAGCCGTTCCTCAAGGCGTTGGACGTGATGGGCCTGCCGACCCGCGTCAAGGATGAAAAAGGCGATCGTCCGTGGGACGCTGACGCCTAAGCTGCACGACGAAGGGGCGCCAGATGGCGCCCCTTCTGTTTTTACGGCACCGCGCGCTGCACGGTCCCGACAATGATGCCTTGCTCGCGCAATTGTCGCAGCAAGAGCAGCCCCTGCTGCAGATGCTGATCGCCCAGCGCGCGCAAGCGCTCGCGACCAGTGCCGGGCAGCCCCATCAGCAGCTGCCAGGCCAGCGGCGCCAAGCGGGCGAAACGCACCTGCAGGCCGGCGTCGCGGTACACCAGCAACAAGGTGGGTTGTTCCGCAGCCTCGCTCGGCTGGTGGTCCGGGCCGATGCGCTCCACTGGCCAACGGTAGGCCAGCACCCGTGCCACGCACGACAACAATGGCTCGCCTTCGAGCAGGTCACCCTCAGGATCGTGCGGCGGATCCTCGGCGTCACTCAGGTACAGCTGCGCCTCGATCCATTCATAGTGCGCCAGTTCCAGCTGCCAGGGCGTATCGGGCTCGATACCCTGCAGGTAGTCGATGAATGCCTCGGCGACTTCGGTGAACAGCGGTGTCTGGCTGCGGTAATGGGCGTAGAAATCACGCACCCGCGCATGCCAGCGCTGATCGCCCAAGGTCCGGCGCAACACCGGGAAACTGCCGGCCAGCAGCCCTTCGATGGCGCCGTAGAACAGCTCGCGATAGACCTTCAGGCGCCGTGCCTCGATGCCGGGCGGCGGCGGGTTGGCGGCTGGGTCGCGCAGGTGGCGCGCCAGGGTGAACTGCTGGGTGCACAGGGTCTCAGTCATGGCCTGGCGCTCCATGAGCACGTTGCAGGCTACGGATCCGCGCCGTCTCGGCCAGCAGCTCGGCCAGCGGCGGGTAGTTGAAGTCGCGCTCGAGCACAGTGGGCTGTGCCCCGAAGCGCCGGCAGGCATCGGCGAACAGCACCCAGACATCCTCCTTGACCGGCGCGCCGTGGGTGTCGACCTTCAGGTCCGGCGCCTCGTCGTAATGACCGGCCACATGCATGCCCACCACCCGCTCACGGGGGATGCCGGCGAGGAAGGTTCGGGCGTCGTAGCGGTGGTTGCAGGCATTGACGAAGACATTGTTCACGTCCAGCAACAGGTCGCAGTCGGCCTCGTCGAGCACGGCTCGGACGAAGTCCAGTTCGGGCATCGCCTGGTACGGCGCGGCGTAGTAACTGATGTTCTCCACAGCGATGCGCCGACCTAGCACATCCTGGGCCTGGCGGATGCGTGCGGACACATGGTGGACGGCTTCTTCGGTGAACGGGATCGGCATCAGGTCGTAGAGGTGGCCGTCGTCGCTGCAGTAGCTCAGGTGCTCGCTGTACATCCGCACCTGGTGGCGGTCGAGGAACTGACGGGTGCGCTCTAGGAACCCCTGGTCCAGCGGCGCGGTACCGCCCAGTGACAACGACAGGCCATGGCAGGCGATGGGAAATCGCTCCGCCAGGCGCGCCAGGCCCTGGCCGAAGGCGCCGCCGACGCCGATCCAGTTTTCCGGGGCGCACTCGAGAAAGTCCACCGCGCCCGCCTCCATCGTCAGCAGGTCGGGCAGCAGGCCACGGCGCAGGCCGAGGCCGGTGTGCAATTGGGGATGGGGCATGATTGCAGGGCTCCGCGGGGCGTTGAACGGCATCGCGGGGCCAGCCCGCTCCCACGCATGGCAGTGTGGAAGCGGGCTGGCCCGGCGATAAGCTTCAGGACTTGCTGGTCAGATGGCTGAACAGCCCATCAGGCATGGCCTTGCCGTTGGCCTTGTAGATCGCCGCCAAGTGATCGTGGGCCTCCTGCTCGGAGATGAAGCCGTCGTGATTGCGGTCGATCTTGTCGAAGTCAGCCGCGCGGTCCTTGGCCACGGCCAGGAATTCCTCGCGGGAGACCTTGCCATCGTGATTGCTGTCAGTGCGGGCGAACGAGGCGTCGCCGCACTTGCCCTCACCGCACTTGCCCTCGGCTCCGGCCTTGGCACTGGCGCCACACTTGCCTTCGCCGCATTTGCCTTCGCTCTGCGTGGCCTTGCCGCCGGCACCGCACTTGCCCTCGCCGCACTTGCCTTCGCCCGGGGTCTTGGCGGCGGCCAGCTGGTAGCCTTGGGCCAGGGGTTCTACGGCAAAAGCACTGTTACCCAATACCATGCCGCCGAGCAGGGTGGCGCCGAGCAGGCCGAGGGTTTGACGGGTCGTTTTCATGGTGTCGCTCCACTGTGGTTGGAAAGTGGAGCCATTGAGCCGCAGCGGTGTGTCGCGGATGTATCGAGGCAGGCGATGTTTTGTATGCCAATGGGTCGCGGCGAAGCGCAGATACACAGTGATACATGAACGACCCCCTGATTGCGCAGAGGGCCGTGATAGAGCGTTCAGTCCTCCAGCGGCTTGGGCGGTACGGCCGGCTTGGCGGGCTTGGCCTTGCTGTCCTTGGTCTTGCTGTCCTTGGCCTTGGGCTCCTCGGGGGCGGCAGCAACCGGCTCGGGCACGGTGACCGCCTTCTCGCTGGCCGGCAGTTCGTCCACCGCCTTGAAGATCACCTGCGGGTCGAGCTTCGCGCCGCTGTCGTCGTCCTTGAGCATATGGCGCTCGCCGTCCTTGCCCACCAGGATCACCTTGGTGCCCTTGCTCGCCCCCAGCTTGAGCTCGCGGATCAGGGCCATGGTGGTCTGCTGCTCGAGGTTCTTGTCCTCGCGCTTGCCCATCATGTTGGCGACGCTGTACAGCACCAGGCCACGCTCCTTGAAGCCGGCCTGGGTAGCGGAGTCTTTAAGCGCCTCTTCCAGGCCGCGCAGGGTCGGGTCGGCCGAACTTGGGGCAATGACCACCAGGGGCCTGGCCTTGCCGAGTTCCTTGGCCAGGGGCGCATCGCTGTCGGCGGCGTACAGGGGGCCGGCTATGGCAAGCAGGGCGGCGAGGGTCAGTGACCGGACGAGCATGGGCATCTCCTTATTATCTCGATAACACCAAAGACTGCGGATCAGGGAGAAAGATCCGACGCGGGAGCCTAAACCACCTGACAAGGCCGCTGCTCAGGCTAAAGGTAACTGGCCATTACCGGATCCTTCCTGACTGGCCGCTGCCTCCCGGAAACCGTCGACGGCTGAGCTGAGCATAGTCCAATGCCCGCGCCCGTGAGACCCGTCAATGCAGCGGCACCTGCCAGCTAAGCGCGTTCCTGGCCAGCGCCTCGCGGGTCAGCGCGACCATAGTGTCGTGCTCGCGCCGCTGGATCCGCGCATGCAGACGGTCGATGGCCTCCTCCGGGGCATCCAGGGCCAGCAGGTCGTCCAGGGTGTCGTGGTCGGCCTGGGGAACCCGCAGGCGTTCGGCAAAGGTCGTTTCCAGGTATTGCCGCCAGAAGCGCAGACCCACCATCCACTCGCTGATCGCATTCTCGGTCTGCGCCGCCCGGATCCAGTTGCGCGCCCAGGCGAGATCCGCCGGCTTGAGGTTGGCCACGCCGCGGTAGAGCATGTCGCTGAGCTCGACCGGCAAGTCCAGCTCGTCGCGCAGGTCGATCCGATAGGCCAGCGCCACCTCCAGCGACTCCACGCCCGCGGTCGGCATGAGCTCGGCGTGGGTCCAGGCCAACTCGTCCAGGCGCTGCAGGCGCCAGAGCTGGCCGCCCAGATGCAGCAGGGCCTGTTCGCGCTGGCCCGGCAGCTTGCCCTGTTCGGCCTGCCAGACTTTCAGGCGTACCTCCAGGTCACTGAAGCGGAACGTCGCGCTATCCTCGCAGCGGGTCACCACCGAGTTGTCGAACAGTTCCTCGCGCAAGGCCGGGTTCTGCTGCATCGCCTGCAACATGCGCAACAGTCGCGCCGCCAGGTAGCGAGCAGCGAACTCGCCTTGAAAGTCCGCAGAATCGGTGAGTTCGGCCAGCAGGTTGAAGAACTCTGCGGAGTTGGCCTCACCCTCCAGTTGAGTCCAGAGCGCCGCCATGTCGTCGCGCACGTCGCGGTCCACCAGATCGAGCCAGCGCAACTGATAAGGCACCCGGGTCTGCGAGACAGGGTTCCAGGTGGTCACCGCATCCGCACTCGCGGCCAGGGGATTGCCGAACAGACTTACCCTGCCCTCGCGCCACAGGTGGGATTGGTAAAAGTCTTCGGGCAGCGTCTCGATACCATTGTCGCTGAGGTCCAGCGTATGCAGGCGCGGAGCTTGCAGAACCCCATCGGGCAAAGCGGTCGCCTCCGTGTTGCTGAGCAGCAAGGCATTGAGCTGCGGCATGCCCCGGACAGAGAGCGTCCTACGCAGCGGGTTGTACGACAGGTTCAGGTAGAACAGCGACCTGCAGTTGGCCAGGGTCCGTTCCTGCTCGGCATCCAGGGTGATCCGGTTACCGGACAGATCGAGCACTTCCAATCGCTCGTTCAGCGACGCCGGCAACTGCTGCAGCTTGCAGTGGGTAATCTCCAGAGTTCGCAAATTGGGAAAGGCGTGCAGAAACGCGTCGGAGATCTCACGTAGCCGCATGGCCCGCAGCGCCAGGCTCGACACATGGGGAAAGCTGACCTGGGCAGGGAGTCTCGGCAATTGCTGCAAGCGGCTGCCGGTCTGGGTCAGCAGGTAGCCTCCGGCCGGCAGCGTGCCATTGGCCTGTTCGGGAATCAGGAACCGCCAGCAGTCCATCAATCCGCGCCCCAGGTCGCGTCGCGCCTCCCATTCGGTGGTGGCGAACGCCTTGCGCTTCCAGCTAGTGAGTGCCTTGCCCAGCAGGGCATGCTGGCGCTCCAGGTCAGTCAGGACCGACTCGACATCGCGCCCCGCCTGCTGCGATTGCTCAAGCCATTGCTGGATCTGCGTATCGGTATACGCCGGGTACAGGTCGCGCAACCTGGCCGTCAATGCGCGCGGCCGGTTGTTGCTGATACCCAACCAGCGGCGCCAACCGCTGAGCGGATAGCCAATGCGGCCATCTTCAAGCCGTTGCGGGGCCATGAACGAGACTGGTGTTCGCTCCAGGCCCAACACACCCGCGACGGACTGGCGTTGCTGTAACGCCCGCCGGGCCAGTTCGCCGCGCAATGATTCGGCGAACGGCTCGCCGATGCCCATCGCCAGCCGCTGGTCGGCGTCGTAACCCTGTGCCAGTACCGTAAACAGCTCGCCCGGCCGGCCGATGGCGCCACCGTTGTGGTCCGCAAGCTGGAAGTCACCGGTGCGATGCACCAGTTGCAGCGCTCGCCCCGTGCCCGAGGTGCTGAGCAATGGCTCGCTGGCGGCGCCATCATAAAGCCGCCAGGCCGGTGCGGTAGCCGCGCCTGGCATCTTTTCGAGCAGCGCCAGGACCACCCTGGCCAGATCGAGGTTCTGCGGGGTATCGAAGGTCAACGCCTCCAGGACCCTGGCCAGGCGAATGTGCCGAACCCGCGTGCTGGCCGCCTGGGCCGTCGCCAGGGGTACACGGCGCTCATCGAACAACACCTGCCGGTCGCTATCGCTTGCCTCGCGCAGCAGCGCCTGTGCGGCCGGCCGATGCAGACTGGCGAAGTCCCGCCGCAAAAGCCGCGTGGCCTCGGAATCGATATTTTGTTCATCGTACAGTTGTCGGAACACAGTTCGACGCGCCTGCCACAGTCGTTCGGCCAGCGCCTGGTTGCTCGTCTGCCCTGCCGCCGGCAAAGACTTGGCCTTGTCCAGCACCACCGCATCGGCGACCTGGGTGCCTGCGCGCAGCCGAGTTGTCGCGTCCTGGATCCGCTCGAACAGTTCCATGCGCGCCACCGTATCGGCCAGCTCAGCCTGCGGTGCCCGGCCATACACATGAAGACCACGCAGGTAACCTGCATCCAGCCCGTGGATCGCCAGCGCCTGATCAATACGCGCACCGTCCAGACGCTCGAACGCACCGCCCAGCCGGCGAAACATCCTGTGCCGGCTCTCCCACTCGCTCGGCGACTCGCTCCACACTCGCCAGGCGCCAGCGTCGTTATGGCGCAGCGAGGGTCCATGCCCCTTGTATGGGAGCAACTGCCATTGCTCGTCGCTCGCCCGCAGACGCACTGGGTAATAGTGCCCCTCCATGCGGATCCAGCGCTGGTTGCCCAACTGATAGACGCCCTGCTCGTCCACTTGCGCGGCGGCAGGCGGCGCGTCACTGCGAAAAGGCGTCAGGTCGCCGCTCCACAGCTTCTCGCTGCCATCTTCGAGCCGGGCCGGCACCAATTCGTCTACCAGGCTCCAGGCCCGCCGCATCACCACCACGCCCGCCACCGTTGCCCCCACCAGCGCGGTACTCTTGCCCACCGTCAACAGGTGATCCAGGGCGGCATTGGTGTCGCCTTCGCTCCAGTCCTCGACGGCCTGAAAGGTCTCCTTCAGTAGATCCCAGGCCATCACCGCCAGCAACGCGATACCAAGCTGGGGTATGAACAGTCCGGCCAGGCCAAGCAACGTCCAGCCTTCGGCCGCCAGACGCTTGTCGTGCTCGGCCTGCAACGCCCGATCAAGCTGGGTCACGGGTGGCGCGATCATCGCGGCGTCGTCCTTGATCTGGGCGATACGGGCGCTGGCCAGATGCTCGAACAATGGGCCTGGGTAGGCATGCATGTGCTCGTCCAGGTCCCGGGTCGCCCAGTCGACCACGTCTCCCAGCCGTTCCTGGACCCTGGTAAAGAACACCTGGCTGTCACGCCTGCGCACGAAGCGGCGGAAGAAGCGCTGGTACTCGACCTTGCGCAGTCGCTTGCCCAGCACTCGCCGGGCAAAGTCCTCCAGGTCGTCACGGGCACTCCAGGGGCCGTGGGGGTCGCCAGGGATGTACACCAGCACGCGCTTGCTGGTATCGCGTAGCCACCCCTTGTCGATCACATCCAGCACGACGATCTGCTGCAGCTCGCAACCGAATGCCTTCATCTGCTTGGCGATCACCGGGGCACCGGCAAGCCTGCCCGGTTTCCCGTCGCGATAGAGGCCGATGATCAAGGCCAGTTCGGTGTCGCTCAGCACGCCTTCGGCCCTGGCCTTACAGGCATCGATCAGCAGGTTGGCCTGCTGCAACTGCCTGAACAGCGACTTGGCATCCTGCCCGGCAATACCCGAATCCAGCACGCCAGCGAGGTGACGTTGGTACTGTGAGCCCAGGTCGAGCTCCCGGCACAAGGCGGCAAAACCCTTGGCGTCCGGAGCAGACAGGCCCCTCCCCGCTTCGTCCACCACCGCGTTGCGCCGCGGCTGCCCGTTGGCGCCAGCTTCCTGCGCGGTAAAGTTGCACAAGGCCGCTTCCAGCAAGGGAATCTCGTAGTCGCTCGTCCCCTGCAACGGATAGCGCCCGGCAATCAGGCCACCCTCGTTCGCAACGTGGAAATACTGCCGGCGAAAGGACAAGCTATCGACAGGCTGGCCGACAGCATGGCGGTCGCCCAGGGCTTGCTGCAATAGCGGCCTGGCAAACTGGTCGATACCCTGAATCCGTGCCAGCACCCTGCGCAACCCCTGACGACAGCGCAAACTGGTCTTGAGCGCTTCGCCCAGCACGGCGAACTGAGCCGGGTTCAGCCCACCCAGCCACGGTGGCAGGCGTCGGGCAACCAGGCGATCCTGGTAGGCCTGTTCGATAGCCAGCGTATCGATGTTGCTTGCTTCCCCTTTGACTACGGTGCCCATCTCGTTACTCCGGCTCGAAAAGGTCTACGAGCCTAACGGGCACCTGCGCATGCCTGACGCTAACCCATTACCACCTTTGCGCAAATCCAGCCTGCTCAGGCCCTGTCCAGGGATATCGTCCTGGCCCTGCCCATGGCTTCGCGGGTCAACTGCAGCATCACCTCATGCTCCCGTTGCTGGTTGTCGATATGCAGACGTGCGATGTCCTGTTCCCTGTCGCCAAGGTCCATGAGCCGTTGCAGCTCCTCATGCATGCGTGGAGGGACCTTGAGCCGACTGGCATAGTTGGCCCGAAGGTAGTCCTGCCAGAACGGCTGCCTGGCCAGGTACTGGGCCAGGCTATCCGCCGACTGCGCGACAACGACGGCATGCGTGGCATTGTGCAGGTCCCAGGGAGTGAGGTTTGGAATGCCGGCGTAGAGCATGTCATCCTGCTGGATCGGCAGGTCGAGCTTGCTGCGCAACGCAATGCGGTAGGCAAGGGCGAACTCGATAGACTCGCTGCTCGCGCCCGCACTGAGCGCATGCTCCGCCGCGAATTGATCCAGCACGTTCATCCGCCAGAGTTGCCCGCCCAGGTGCAGCAGCGCCTGTTCCGGCTGACGTGCCAGTTCGCTGTGTCGCGCCCGCCACACCAGTACACGTAGTTCGAGGTCGGTGAAGCGAATCGTTGCGTTGTCCTGGCAGTCGGTCACGGCAGCGTTGTCGAACAACTCCCGCTTGAGCACAGGGTCTCGACTCATGAATTCGAACATGTCCAGCAGGCGCACCGCGAAATTCCTGGCCAATGGCGCCGACTTGAAGTTACCCGATGAAGTCAGCGCGGCCAGCGTGTTGAAAAAGTCGGCAGAACCCTGTTCCGTTTCCAGTTGCGTCCACAGGGCAGACATGTCGTCACGCCTTTCGGCTGGCACGACATCCAGCCAGCGCAGGCGGTAAGGCACGCGACTGGCTTCCAGCCAATGCCATCGGCTCAAGGACTCCGGCGCTGCAGCGAACAGGTTGCCGTGAAGGTTGACTCTACCCACCCGCCACAGGTCCGACTGGTGAAAGTCTTCGGGGAACTCGTACAGCGCATTGTCCCTGAGGTCCAGCGTGTGTAGCTCCGGGCTGTCCATGACCCCATAGGGGAAGCTGTCCAACTGACTGGCTTGAAGATGCAAGGCATTGAGCCTGGGCATGCCGAAAACCGAGAAGCTCCTGCCCAAGGGATTGAAAGAGAGATTGAGATACACCAGTGACTGGCAACTGGCCAGAACCAGGGCTTGTCCCTCATCCAGTGCGATCTGGTTGCCCGAAAGGTCAAGCACCTCTAGCTGCCCGGTGAGGGTTTCCGGCAAAGGCAGGCGTTTGAGCCGACAGTGGGTGATCTCCAGGCTGCGCAAATTGGGAAATGCCCTCAGAAAATCATCCGGAATCGACTCCAGGCGCATGTCATGCAGCCCGAGAATAGAGATGTGGGGGAAGCTGACGGACGACGGAATACTCGGCAGGTACTGCAGACGACTGCGAACCTGGAACAACATGTAGCGCCGCGGCTCCTCCAGGTCACCCTCCAGCTCCGGGACCAGCCAGCGCCAGCAGTCGATCAGGCCCTTGCGAAGGGCACGCCGAGCCAACAGTTCGAATGTGGGAAATGCACCGCGAACCCACTGTTTCAGGTGGTTGTTCAGTACGTTGTATTGTTGCTCCAACGCTTCCAGGCGCGCCCGTGCGTCTTCTCCCTCCAGCCAACGTCCGATCTGCTCATCACTGAACGCCGGATAGAGGTCTCGCAGCCTCGCCTGCAGGGCCCTCGGTGGACGCTGGCCCATGGTCGCCCAGAACCGTCCACCACTCAACGGATAACCTATCCTGCCATCGCCCAGCTGCAGTGGGACCAGGAACGCATCGCCTGGCTGGTTCGCACCCAGCCACGTCGTGATCATGCTCCGCTTGCTGCTGGCATCCGTCAGCAAGCGAGCCCGCAAGGCAGACGCATTGGGTGTCTCAAGACCAAGCGTGGTCCAATGTTCGCTAGCATAGGCTTGGGCCAAGGTGTCGAACAGCTCGCCCATGCTCGATCCAGCCGCAACGTCGCTGGTACGACAGCTGAATACGCCACTGCGATGAACAAGGTCGAAAGGCGTTCCTTGCCCCGCCGTGGTCAGCAATGGCTGGTCGGCATCGCCATCGAACAATCGCCAGCCAGGTCTGGTCGCGGCGCCCGGCAGGCGTGCGAGCAGGTGCAGGACAACCCTCCCGAGATCGAGTGTCTGCGGTGTGTCGAATACCAGCGCTTCGTACACACGGGTCATGCGGATACCCATGACCTGGGTTCTGGCGGCCTGGGCCATGGACAACGGCACCCGCCGGGTTAGCAGCAACGCCGTCTGGTCATCGACGCTGGCTGTTCGCCAGACCTCATCTGCCGCCAGACGATGCAGGCTGGTGAAACTGCCGCGCAGGATCGAACTGGCTTCGGTGTCGGGAAACGCCGAGTCATACAATTGCTGCAACAGGACACGGCGATGGGCCCACACCACATCGGCCAATGACTCACCGTCCTGACCCGATGCATCAGGCAGGCTGCGCGCGCGCTGCAGCAGTGCCGTATCGGCAATGGTCGCACCGCTGCGCAGTTGCTGAACCAGATTTCCGATACGGCCGGCCAGCAGGAGGCGACTGGCCGTGTCAATCACTGCCGCGTCCGGGCGCCGGGCAAAGACATGCCAGGCCCGCAGCTGATCCTCGTTCAAAGCGTGAATGGCCATGACATGCTCGATCTGCTGTTCGTCGAGCGCGCTGAATGGCCGGCCCAGGCGACGAAGCATCATGGGCGAACCGCTCCACTCGGCCGGTTGCTCGTGCCAGAGCCGCCAGGCCCCCGCACCGTTGTGACGCAACTGCGGGCTGTGCCCTTGATAGGACGAAAGGTGCCAAGGCTCGCCGGCACTGTCTTGACTGATCGGATACCAGTGCCCCTGCATCTCGACCCAACTGTTCGCACCATGCCGGTGAATACCCTGTTCGTCGATGACCGCATCGCTCGGTGGCGCTTCGCCTCGGTAGGGCTGCAAGTCGCCGTTCCACAGTTTTTCACCGCCATCGTTCAGCCGCGCCGAGACCCAGCTGTCCACTTTGCTCCAACCGCGACGCGCCAAGGTAACGGTTGCGGCGGTCGCGACCAGCACCACCGTACCCTTGCCAACATGCAACCAGTGCTCCAGCGCGGCATCGCGCTCGTCGTGACGCCAATCATCAACGGCCTGAAAACACTCGCGCAGCAGCTCGTAAACCATCACCGCCGCCAGCGCCGCGCCAAGCACCGGCACGAACATCCCGGCCACGCTCAGCAACATCCAGCCTTCAGCCAGCAATTGCCTGTCGTGCTCGGCCTGCACCTGGCGGTCCAATTGCGCCACGGGCGTGGCGATCATCGCAGCATCGTCCTTTATCTGGGCGATCCAGGCATCCGCCAGATGCTCGAACAACGGCATGGGCTGGCCCGAGGTCTGCTCATCGAGATCGCGGGTCGCCCAGGATGCGACGTCATTCAGACGCTTGCGGATCGCCGAGAACACCCGGTGGCTGTCACGACGACGCACGAAGCGGCTGAAGAACCGACGGTAGTCATCCTTGCGCAATCGCTGGCCAAGCACATGACGTGTGTAACCCTCAAGATTGTCATTGGCACTCCATGCGCCTTGTGGATCGCCTGGCACGTATACCAGTACCCGCTTTCTGGTATTGAAGATCACCCCTTCATCAATGACATCCAGTACAACGACGCGCTGCACCGCGCATCCGAAGATCTTCAGTTGCCTGGCATGGACCTGAGCGTCATCGAGCCGGCCTAGCTGGTCGTCACGACACAATCCGATCACCAATTGCAGCTCGGCCTCGTTCAACACTCCCCGCGCCTTGGCCTGCAAGGCATCGGCAAGCATGCTGCGGCGCAGGAACTGAGCCAACAATGCCTTGACGCTCTGTCCATCAGTATCTTCGAGCAGTATCGAGTCGAGGTGTTGCTGATACCGCTGTCCCAAGTCCAATGTTCGGCACATCCTGGCAAAGGACAGCGCCGACAGGCTGGTCTGGTGCTTACCCTTGTCATCGACCACGGCGTTGCGCCGCGGTTGCTGACGGCACTCCTGCTCGGTGAAATTGCGCAGTGCTGCCTCGAGCAACGGCACATCGTAGTAATCGCTGTCCATGGCAGGCACGCGTGTAGACCAGTAGCTGACAGTGGGTGACTCGTAGACATACCAACGACGAAAATACAGGTTGCCGATATCCATCGTGTCCTGGGTGGCAGGCAAATCCAGCAGGGCATGGAGCGGATGCTGCAAGGTATCGAGCGTCTGATCCAGCAACGGCCTGGCGAAATCGTCGATGTTGGTGATCCGGGCAAACACCGCCGAAAGCTTCTGCTCATAGCTCATGAGATTGCGCAAGGCATCACCGAGCAGCGTGAACTCGGCCTCGCTCAACCGCATGACCCACTCGGGCAGACGCTTGACGATCAGTTGGTCCTGGTAGGCCTGGGCCACGGCCAGGGTATCGACTGCAACCGATGGCTGCTGGGTGGTGCTGTGCATGCTGACCTCCAAGGTGCGTGGAGGCCCGAGGCTAGGCAAAACGAGGCGATAGCAATGATTAGATAGCTAACACCCGCTCAGAACAGCAGCAGTTGTCGATCAGTCAGACGGGTGAAGTCATCGTTGACGAACGGCAAGATGGCGTCGGCCACCGGCTGCAACTGGCGGCTCAGGTAGTGCTGATAGTCGATCGGCGCCTGCAGGTTCTCCAGCGGCTGCGGGCCGGCGGTGGTGATCACGTAACTGATCCAGCCGCCGCGCTGGTACTGCAAGGGCCGGCCGAGACGGCTGTTGTATTCGTCCGCAAGCCTTGCTGCGCGCACATGCGGCGGGACGTTGCGCTGGTAGTCGGCCAACGGCCTGCGCAGGCGCTTGCGGTAGATCAGCAGCTCGTCCTGTTCGCCAGCCAGGGTGCGTTCGACGTAGCCACGCACATAGTCACGGTAGGGCTGGCCACGGAACACCCGGCCATACAGCTCCTGCTGGAACTGCCGGGCCAGCGGCGACCAGTCGGTGCGTACCGATTCCAGGCCCTTGTAGACCATCTCCTCGTTGCCGTCGGCACGCTGCACCAGGCCGGCGTAACGCTTCTTGCTGCCCTCGTCGGTGCCGCGGATGGTCGGCATGAGAAAACGCCGGTAGTGGGTTTCGTACTGCAACTCCAAGGCACTTTCCAGGCCGAGGGTATCGGCCAGGTGCTGCTGCCACCACTGGTTGACCTCGGCCACCAACTCGCGGCCGATGCGCGCGGCGGCGTCCTCGTCGTGGGCCCCCTTGAGCCAGACGAAGGTGGAGTCGGTGTCGCCGTAGATCACATCAAAGCCCCGCGCCTCGATCAGCGCCCGGGTCTGACGCATGATCTGGTGCCCGCGCATGGTGATCGACGAGGCCAGCCGTGGGTCGAAGAAGCGGCAGCCACTGGAGCCGAGCACGCCATAGAAGGCGTTCATGATGATCTTCAGTGCCTGCGAAAGCGCCGCGTTGCCCGCGCGCTTGGCCGCCTCGCGCCCCTGCCAGACACGCTCGACGATCGCCGGCAGGCAATGCTGGCGACGCGAGAAACGGCCGCCGCGAAAGCCCTCCACCGAATGCGCATCGTCCGGCTGGCGCAGACCCTCGACCAGCCCCACCGGATCGATGAGGAAAGTGCGGATGATCGAGGGGTACAGGCTCTTGTAGTCGAGCACCAGCACCGAGTCGTACAGTCCGGGCCGCGAGTCCATGACGAAACCGCCCGGGCTGGCCTCGCCCTCGCCGCCGACGAGGTTCGGCGCGACATAGCCCAGGCGGTGCATGTGCGGGATGTACAGGTGGCAGAACGCAGCCACCGATCCGCCGCTGCGGTCCACGGCCAGCCCGGTGACCGAGGCCCGTTCGAGGAGGAACTCGAGCAAGCGGGTATGGGCGAAGATCCGCGTCACCAGCTCGCAGTCCTTGAGGTTGTAGCGGGCCAGGGCCGGCTTGTCCTCGGCGAAGCGGCGATTGATCTCGTCCATGCGCTGGTACGGTGTGTCGATGGCCTTGCCCTCGCCCAGCAACTGCTGCGCGACGCTCTCAAGGCTGAACGAGGGGAAGCTCCAGGTCGCCGAGCGCAAGGCCTCGATGCCGTCGATCAGCAATCGGCCTGGGGCCTCGGCAAAGAAGTGGCTACGGCTGCCGTGCTCGCGCAGGTGCATCGGCGCGCCGTCACGGCCCAGGCACAACGGCACGTTCAGGCGCTGGGCATGCTCGTGCAGCAGGCGCAGGTCGAACTGCACCAGGTTCCAACCGATGATCGCATCGGGGTCGTGGCGGGCCAGCCACTGGTTGAGGCAGACGATCAGCTCGGCGCGGTCGGCGCAGTAGTGCAGGTCGAAGTCCAGCTGGTCCGCCTCGCCGTTGGCCGGGCCGAGCATATAGACCTGGCGCTGGCCACAACCTTCCAGGGCGATGCTGTACAGCTCGCCGCGTTCACTGGTCTCGATGTCCAGCGACACCAGGCGCAGCGGCGGACGGTAGTCCGGGTCGGGCTTGAGCTGGGCATCGTGCAGGACGCCCTGGCTGTCGGGGCGGCCATCGAAAAGCACCGGGGCGGTGATGAAACGCTCCATCAGGTAGCGTTCCGGGGGGCGGATGTCGGCTTCGAACACCTCGACACCGGCGGCGCGCAGGCGCTTTTCCAGGGCGATCAACTGGCGGTGCTGGCGGCAGTACAGGCCCATCACCGGGCGCAGGTCGAAGTCACGCAATTGCAGCGGCTTGAGTTCGACGCCCTGTTCATCGGCCAGCAGCGCCCGGGCGTGGGCGGCCTGGGCGGCGGGAATGAACGCAACCGAGGGCTGGGCGGCCAGGCGCAGGCGCCGTGGGCCCTGGTCGGTGGCCAGCCAGAACTCCACGCAGGTGCCCTCGGGCGTGTCATGCCAGTGGCGGGTCAGGACGAAGCCTTGTTGCAACGGCACTGCGGGAACCTCGAATCGCTGCTTTTCTCACATGGGCCGATTGTACCGTTCCTCTTGGCATAAAGGGGTGTTTCCAGGCCTGGCCCTATCGCGGGGCAAGCCCGCTCCCACGCCCTGCCAGGATTCGAACGTGGGAGCGGGCTTGCCCCGCGATTGCGGCCGATCAGGCTAACGTGCGCCCGCGACGAACCCGGTCCGCCGCCCGCTCAACACCAGCAGCCACGCCAGCGCGACCAACCCCAGCACCACCACGCCAAACGACCCGACCCCGGCGCCGACCAGCAGCAGCCCGCCAATGATCCCCCCCAGGGCGATCGCGCTGTTCCACACCGTCACCAGCATCGACTGCGCCACATCGCCGCCCTCGCCCGCCGCATCGGCGCAGGCGGTCTGCAACAGCGTCGGCGCACCGCCATAGGTCATCCCCCACAGCGCCACGCTGACATGCACCAGCCAGGCAGCACCTTGCGCCTGCCCCAAGGCCAGGGTCGCCAGGGCGAACCCGGCCAGGCACAGCAACACCAGCCCGCGCAGATGACGGTCGACACCCAGGCCCACCAGCACGATACCGGCCAGCGAGGCCAGGCCGAAGGTCATCAGCACCTGGCCCACCTCGGCCGCCATGCCCGCCGCCGCCAGCAGCGGCACGATGTAGGTGTAGAGAATGTTATGCCCGAGGATCCACGCCAGGATCACCAGCAACACCCGCGCCACGCCCGGCGTGCGCAGCACTGCCAGCGCCGCAGGGCGTTTGCCGGCGGCCTGGCCGGGGAAGTCCGGCACCGCCCGCACCACCCAGACGGTCAGCAGCAACGCCGCGACCGTGACCACCACGAAGGCCGCGCGCCAGCCCAGCCAGGCGCCGAGCCAGGTGCCGATGGGCAGGCCCAGTGACAGCGCGATGGGCTGGCCCAGCATCGCCACCGCCATGGCCCTGCCCTGCTGGGCCGGCGCCACCATGCGCCGCGCATGGCCGGCAATCAGCCCCCAGGCCAGGCCGGCAGCTGCACCGGTGAGAAAGCGCAGGCACAGGGTGAGGATGTTGTCCGGCGACACGGCAGTCAGCCCGTTGAACAGCACGAACCCGGCAATCGCCAGCAGCAGTGCGCGGCGTCGCCACCAGCCCTGGGTCAGGGTTACCAGTGGAATGGCGGTGAGCAGCGAACCCAGGGCATAGGCCGTGACCCACTGCCCGGCCATGGCCTGGCTGATCTGCATGCCGTCGGCGATCTGGTCGAGCAGGCCTGCCGGCAGGGTTTCGCTGAGGATGGCGATGAAGCCGGTCAGGGCCAGGGCCAGCAGGCCGCTCAGGGGCAGGCGCGCGGCACTGGCGGGGGATGCGGCGACGCTCGCCGTCGGGGAGGGTGAATGCATGGTTGTCTCCGGCTATCGATCAAGGCAGGCATGGTGCGCTGCTGGGGTATTGCGGAAAAAGCCGGGTACAATTCCACTCAGTCAGGACATCAATGTCCGCAATCGGAGCGCAGCATGGACAGCCTCAGCGGCTTCATGATCTTCAACCGAGTCGCCGAGACCCGCAGTTTCGTCGCCGCCGGCCAGTCGCTGGGGATCAGCGCCTCCGCCGTGGGCAAGCGCGTGGCGCGGCTGGAGGAACGCCTGGGCGTGCGCCTGTTCCACCGCAGCACGCGCAGCATCACCCTGACCGCCGAGGGCACGCTGTTCCTCGAACGCAGCCGGCGCATCCTCGCCGAAATCGAAGCCACCGAGCAGGAACTGTCCCAGGCCAGCGGCGCGCCTCGCGGACGCCTGCGGGTGAGCCTGCCGCAGGTGACCGGGCTGGTGATGCCGGCGCTGGCCGAGTTCATGGCGCGCTACCCCGAGATCGAACTGGACCTGGACTTCAGCGACCGCATGGTTGACATCGTCGGCGAGGGCTTCGACGTGGTGATGCGCGGTGGCCAGCCGCTGGACTCGCGGCTCAACGCCAAGTTCCTCGGGCACTTCCAGCATCGCCTGGTGGCGTCCCCGGAGTACCTGCGCGAGCGCGGCACGCCGCAGCATCCCCGCGAACTGGCCGGGCACAGCTGCCTGCACTACCGCTTCCCCAGCAGCGGCAAGCTGGAAACCTGGCCGCTGCGCCGGGAGCACCCCGAGCAGGACTACGCGCTTCCCATCTCGATGGTCTGCAACCATGTCGAGACGCGCATCTGCTTCGCCCTCAACCACCGTGGCATCACCTGCCTGCCGGACTTCAGCGTGCGCAAGGAACTGGCGGCAGGCAGCCTGGTGAGCGTGCTCGACAGCTTCATGGAGCGGCGCGGCAGCTTCTACCTGCTGTGGCCATCGGGTCGGCAGATGCCGCCCAAGCTGCGGGTGTTCATCGACTTCATGCTCGAACGCGTGCTGCCCGCCACCGACCTCAGCCGTACAGGTAGCTGATGTCCTTGTGCGACAACGCCGGCACCTGCGCCACCAGGTAGTCGCGCAGCTTGTGCATCTGGTGGGCCTTGGGGCTGGCCTTGAGCCAGGTCATGTAGTAGCCGTCGCCGGTGGCCACTGCGTGGGGGAACGGCGTGACCAGGTTGCCCGCGGCCAGGTCGGCGCTGGCCAGCACCAGGTCGACCACCGAGATACCCAACCCCTGCTGGGCGGCCGAGATGCCCTGGTCGAGGGTGTCGAATACCTGGCCTTGGTCGATGCTGATGTCCAGCGCGTCCATGCGCGCCAGCCAGCGCCGCCAGTCGCGGCGGTCCGGCGAGGGGTGGAGGAACTCGCAGCCGGAGAGCACCGACAGTTCCGGTCGGGCCTGCTCGAGGTAGCTCGGGTGGCACACCGGGATCAGCCATTCATCGAACAGCTTCAGGCTCTCCACGTCTGCCGGGAAGCGCCCGTTACCCAGCAGGATGGCGCAGTCATAGGGTTCGGAATAGAAGTCCACCGCGTCGATGTCCATCCACACGCTGGACAGTTGCACCGAGCAGCTGTTGTCGACCCGCTTGAAGCCGTCCAGGGCCCTGAGCAGCCAGCGCACGGTGAGCGTGGACGGCGCCTTCAGGCGCACGCCGTAGCGGTCCTGGCGCAGCAGCGCGCAGGCGTTCTCGATGATCTTGAAGCCGACCTTGAGTTCCTGGGCCAACAGCCGGCCATGCTCGGTCAGGCGCAGCTTGGGGCCGCGACGCTCGAACAGGTCGCAGCCGAACAGGGCTTCGAGGGTCTTGATGTGGTGGCTGACCGCGCCCTGGGTCAGGGCCAGTTCCTGGGCCGCGCGGGTGAAGGAGCCGTAGCGCGAGGCCACTTCGAAGGCGCGCAGGGCGTGCAAGGCTTGAATCCGTTCCGACATGGCGCCTTCCAGAGCATGAGTGAAGCTAATAGTAGGTCATAGATCCAGGCGTTTTACAACGCGCGAACCATCTCGGAAAATGCCGGTAAATAACAATTAAATATAGCAAACCGGCTGAGATGTAACGAAAACGATCTATTGAACGAGAAGTCCTACTAAACACTGCATACGGATATGCCTGGGGAAATCATGTTTACGGGTTATGGAAACTGCTACCGCCTGGATGCGCTGGAGCTCGCCGATGAACATGTCCAGAACCGCCACCACTGGACGCACAAGACCATAGAACACTTCAAGGAAACCCTCGCCAACCCCGACTTCCCGTGCCTGTTCGGGCGCAAGGCGGTCAACGCGCGCACCTGCCATATCGTCTTCGCCCGTGCCGAACGGCTGGCCGACGATATCGCCCGGGGCCTGGGCGACTACATCCGCACCATCGAGCCGATTCCGCTCAAGCAGCGCATCGGCAACCCGCTGCTGGTGTTCCTCGAGACAGCGCCAGACACCACGCTGCAGGCGCAACAGGCACTGGCGTGGGATGTGCTGAACCAGGTCCATGCGCGCGACCCGCAACCCTGGCCCGAAGAAGTACCGCAGGATCCGCACGACACGCGCTGGTCGTTCTGCTTCGCCGGCATGCCGCTGTTCATCAACATGAGCTTCCCCGCCCACCGCTTGATGAAAAGCCGCAACCTGGGCCGGCACATCGCCTTCGTCATCAACCCGCGGGAGAGCTTCGACGAGGTCGCCAGCGCCAGCACCGAAAGCGGCCAGCGCATCCGTGCACGCATCCGTGATCGGGTGCGCCACTACAACGACGGCGTCATGCCCGACACCCTGGGCTTCTTCGGCCAGGACGACAACTTCGAATGGAAGCAGTACCAACTGCAGGAGCCCGGTTCGCCGAGCCCGGCGCGCTGCCCGTTCCATGCCCACGCAACCGCTGCAACCCTCACCGAGAACTGATCGTGAATACCGCACTGACCGCCACCTATGCCCTCACCGTCCTGCTGCTGATCGCCACGCCCGGCCCGGTGGTGGCCCTGATCGTCAACACCGCCGCCGCCTCGGGCTCGCGCAAGGCCCTGTTCACCGCCGTCGGCACCAACTGGGCGTCACTGGTGCTGATCGGCGCGGCCGCCTGGATCATCCTCACCAGCGCGGCAATCGACAAGACCTGGCTCAGCGCCATGAGCCTGCTGGGCTGCCTGTTCATCGGCTACATCGCCCTGGGCACCCTGCGCGAGGCGCTGCAGGCCCCGGTCGACAACGCCCCGCAGGCCCCGACCAGCACGCAACCGGGCCGTGGCGGCCTGGTACAGGGCTTCATGGTCGGTATCTCCAACCCCAAGGACATCATCTTCTTCATTGCCTTCTTCCCGCAGTTCATCCAGATCACCGAGTCGTTCGGCAAGAGCATGGTGGTGCTGTCGCTGCTGTGGATCGCCATCGATTTCGCCGTGCTCAGCCTGTACATCTTCGCCATCGGCAAGATCGCCTCGCCGCGCAGCAACCGCGTGATCAGCCTGGCCTCGGGGGTCGCCCTGCTGCTGATCGCCGCCGTCGGCCTGGCCTACAACCTCAAGGAGCTGGCCGCCTGAGCCAACCCCGAAAAAAGAAGGAGCGCCCATGACCCCGATCGACCCCGCCGCCACCGGCAGCATGGGCACGCCCGACCCCTTGGCACTGGACTACCAGCGTTTCCTGCAGCTGGGCAGTCGCCGTGCGCCGCACACGCTGTACGTGCACGAGCGCGGCTATCGCTCCGGCACCATCAACACCGACGCCCTGGGCATGCGCTACAGCCATTGCGCCGGCAAGCGCTTCTCGGTGGCCGAGCGCGGCGGCGCGGCGCGGGTCAACCTGCTGGTCGGCGGCTCCACCGCCATGGGCATCGGCGCCAGCTCCGACGAGCACACCGTGGCCTCGTACCTGTCGGTGCTGACCGGCGAGATCTGGCTGAGCCTGGCCGGCTGCGGGCTCAACGCCACCCAGGAACTGCTGATGTTCCTCACCCACCAGCACCGCTTCGGCCAGATCGGCCACGTGGTGGTGCTCAGCGGCCTGAACACGCTGGCCCAGGAGGCCCTCGCCGAGGTACTCGCCGGCGCACAGGACCCGCACCGGGCGCAGGCCTACCAGGACTTTCTCAATCGTTTCAACGAAGGCGTGCAAGCGCCCGGAGAGGCTCGCCGCGAGTCGTTCTGGCAACGCCTGGGCCAGCTCTTGGCGCCAGCCCGGGAAACACACTGGCCGCAAGTGGAGCCGCTATCAAGCCCGGACAAGCGCCTGATTCGCGCTGCCGATGCCGTGGGCCGTACCCTGCGCCAGTGGGACCGCCTGCTGGCCGACGGCCACACCACCCTCACCTTCATCCTGCAGCCGCTGCTGCCCTGGTGCCGCGAGGCAGTGCCCAAGGCGGAACAGGCTGTGCTAGCCAAGCTCGAGCGCCAGCCGTCGAACTTCGACCGCCTGCTCGGCGACACCTTCGACAGCCAGCTGCACATGGCCTTCTTCCGCCGCATCAAGAGCCAGGCCGACCCGGTTCCCTGCTACGACATGAACAGCATGCTCAGCAGCTCGCCGGTGTTCGCCGAGCACCTGTTCGTCGACCGCCTGCACTTCAATGATTTGGGTAACAACGCACTGGCCAAGGTGATCACCGCCAAGCTGGGGCTGGCCCAGGAAAGACAGGCCCTGCGCAAGGTCGCGCCGATCAAGCTGGTCTGATGGCCGCACGCCGGGCTTTCGGGGAGGGCACGCGGATGGATAGAATAGGCCGTCGTCGCTCCTGATCCGCCCGAGGCACCGTGTAATTGCCATGACCACTCCCGCCGTCCCCTCGCTTCTGGCCCGCCCCCGCGCCTGTCTGGCCGCGTCGTTGCCGTTGCTGTTGGCCGCCACAGCCGCCCAGGCCCTGGACGTGAGCATCGACCCCCATGCCGACCTGCTCTATCGCCAGGCATTGCCGTTGCTGGAGCAGGCTGACAGCCAGGTCGACAGCGCCAGCCCGCTGCGCACCGCTGGCGGCGACCCCGAGCTCAGCCGCCAAGGCCAGGCGCTGGCCCACACGCTGCCAACGGCGGTGGCCCTGCTGAAGAGGTCCGTGGCCCTCGGCCACCCCGTGGCCCAGTACCGCCTGGCGCTGTACTACACCACCTATCTGCCGGCAGGACAGATCGCCGAGGCAGCCTGCCCGTTGCTGGAGGCCAGCCTCAAGCAAGGCTTCGCCCCGCCCGCGCTGGCCATCGCCCACTGGTGTTCGCCGTACAATGCCAGCCCCGCCTACCGTGAGGCCCTGGAGGCGGTCCCCAGCATGGCCACCCTGTACGCCGCCTACTACCCCCAGCCGGCCACCCGCCTGGCGTGCAGCCGCACCCGCCCGCAAGGCCTGCAAATGCAGTGGGGGCGCCAGCGCGACTACCAGGCCGAGATCTACCGGCTGCTCGGTGAGCTCGACCCCCGCCAGCGCCAGGCCTTCCTGCAGAAGGCGGTGGAGATCAACGGCTGCGCGGCGGCGCAACAGCGCCTGACCAGCAACCGCTGAGCCTCGCTACACAGCGATACATAAACCCACCGCCCCCGACACACTGCCGATACCCCCGCCCTACACACTCCCGGCCACAACAGCGCGACGGCACCCCGCCGTTGCCGCCTGCACCGGGAAGCCTGCCCATGAAAGCCCTGCCACTGTTTGCTGAATGGAAGCTGTTCAACGCCCTCGACCACACCGGCAACTGGAGCGCCGACCTGCCGTTGCGCCTGTTCCTGGCGTGGGAGTTCTTCGAGTCGGGCTTGGAGAAGTTCAACGGCGCCAACTGGTTCGCCGACCTGCAAGGCAGTTTTCCGTTCCCGTTCAACCTGCTGCCGGCGGACCTCAACTGGCAGCTGTCGATGTGGGCCGAATTGATCTGCCCGCTGCTCCTGCTGCTGGGGCTCGGTACCCGGCTGGCCTCGGCGGTGCTGATGGTGGTGACGGTGGTGGCGATTGCCGCGGTGCACTGGCCGAGCCAGTGGTCGAGCCTGGCGGAACTGGGACGGGGGTATGCGATCACCGACCAGGGTTTTGGCAACTTCAAGCTGCCGCTGATCTACCTGGTGGCGTTGTTGCCGTTGCTGTTGAAGGGGGCTGGAAGATTGAGCCTGGATCACTGGCTGTGGCGGCGGCGCTAAAACCATCGCGGGGCAAGCCCGCCCCCACGAAGCGACAACTTCGAGGAAGCGGGCTTCGTGGGAGCGGGCTTGCCCCGCGATAGGGCCCTACGCTACCCCTGACTCATCCCGCCGATGCGCCCACTGATACAACGCCGGCAATACCAGCAAGGTCAGCGCAGTCGACGACAGGATCCCGCCGATCACCACCGTCGCCAACGGCCGCTGCACCTCGGCGCCGGTGCCGGTGGCCAGGGCCATGGGGATGAAGCCCAGCGACGCCACCAGCGCGGTCATCAGCACCGGCCGCAAACGTGTCAACGCGCCCTCTTCCACTGCCGCGCGCAGGCCCCGGCCTTCCTCGCGCAGGTTGCGAATGAAGGCAATCATCACCAGGCCGTTGAGCACCGCCACGCCCGACAACGCGATAAAGCCCACCCCCGCCGAGATCGACAGCGGGATATCCCGCAGCCACAGCGCCAACACCCCGCCGGTCAAGGCAAAGGGGATGCCGGTGAACACCAGCAGGCCATCCTTGAGGTTGTTGAACATCATCAGCAGCAAGGCCATGACCAGCAGCAGCGAGACCGGCACCACCACCCGCAGGCGCTCGGCCGCCGACTGCAGCTGCTCGAACTGGCCACCCCAGCGGGTCCAGTAGCCCGGCGGGATCTGCACCTGGTCGATCAGCGTCTGCGAGGCCTGTTCGACGAACGAGCCCAGGTCACGCCCACGCACGTTGGCGCTGACCACCACCACGCGCTTGCCATCCTCGCGGCTGACCTGGTTGGGGCCCAGCTGCAGATTCAGGGTAGCCACCTGCGAAAGCGGGATGAAGCCGATCTGCGAGGCACCTGCGGCCGCGCTGGCCGGCACCGGAATCAGCAGGCTGGACAGACCGTCGACATCGGTGCGCAGCGCCTCCGACAGGCGCACCACCATGTCGAAACGGCGGTCGCCTTCGTATAGAGTGCCGGCAGTGCGCCCCCCCACGGCGATGGCGATGGCGTCCTGTACGTCGCCCACGTTCAGGCCGTAACGGGCCGCCTTGTCACGGTCGATATCGATGGTCAGCACCGGCAGGCCGGTGGTCTGCTCGACCTTCACCTCGGAGGCTCCCGGCACCTGCTGCAGGCTGGCGGCGATCTGCGCGGCGGTGCGGTTGAGCACCTCCATGTCGTCGCCGAACACCTTCACCGCAACATCGCTGCGCACCCCGGAGATCAGCTCGTTGAAACGCAGCTGGATCGGCTGCGACAGCTCGTAGTTGCTGCCCGGCACGCTGGCGGCGGCGCGCTGCACCTCGGCGATCAGCTCATCGCGCGGCTTGCCCGGGTCCTGCCATTGCTCGCGGGGCTTGAGCATCACGTAGGCATCGGAGATGTTCGGTGGCATCGGGTCGGAGGCGATCTCGGCGGTACCGGTACGGGCGAACACCCGCTCGACTTCCGGCACCTGGGCGATGATGGTCTTCTCCAGGCGCTGCTGCATGTCCACCGACTGCGACAGGCTGGTGCCCGGCACGCGCAGGGCCTGCAGGGCGAAATCACCCTCGCTGAGGCTGGGGATGAACTCGCTGCCCATGCGGCTGGCCAGCACGCCGGACAGCAGCACCAGGGTGGCGGCGCCGGCGAAGGCCAGGTTGCGCCGGCCCAGCACCCACTCCAGCACCGGGGCGTAGCGGCGGCGGGCGGTGCGCATGACCACGCCCTCCTCCTCCTTCACCTTGCCGGTGACGAACAGCGCCAGGGCCGCCGGCACGAAGGTCACCGAGAGGATCATTGCCCCCAGCAGCGCCATCACCACGGTGAACGCCATGGGGTGGAACATCTTGCCCTCGACCCCGGTCAGGGCAAAGATCGGCAGGTACACCACCATGATGATCAGTTGCCCGTAGATCAGCGGTCGGCGCGCCTCGCGGGCGGCGGCGAACACTTCGTGGAAGCGCTCGGAGCGGGTCAGCATGCGACCATGATGCTGCTGGGCATGGGCCAGGCGGCGGATGGCGTTCTCGACGATCACCACCGCGCCGTCGACGATGATGCCGAAGTCCAGCGCGCCCAGGCTCATCAGGTTGGCGCTGACCTTGTTGCTGGACATGCCGGTGAAGGTGAACAGCATCGACAGCGGGATGACCATGGCGGTGATCAGCGCCGCGCGGATGTTGCCCAGGAACAGGAACAAAACGGCGATGACCAGGATCGCGCCTTCGATGAGGTTCTTCTTCACCGTGGCGATGGCTTTTTCCACCAGGTTGGTGCGGTCATAGACGGTGATCGCCACCACGCCCTTGGGCAGGCTGCGGTTGATCTCCTCGAGCTTGGCCGCCACCGCCTGGGACACCGTGCGGCTGTTCTCGCCGATCAGCATGAACACCGTGCCCAGTACCACCTCGCGACCATTCTCGGTGGCCGCGCCCGAGCGCAGCTCCTGGCCCAGCCCGACCTGGGCGACATGGCTGACGCGGATCGGCGTGCCATCGACGCTGGAGATGACAATGTTGGCGATGTCCTCGGCCGAGGCCACCTGGCCCGGGGCGCGGATCAGCAACTGCTCGCCGTTGCGCTCGATGTAGCCGGCGCCGACGTTGGCGTTGTTGCGCTCGAGCGCCGCGACCAGGTCGTTGAGGGTCAGCTTGTAGGCCGCCAGGCGCTTGGGCTCGGGGGCAATCAGGTACTGCTTGGCATGGCCGCCGATACTGTTCACCTCGGCCACGCCCGGCACGTTGCGCAGCTGCGGCTTGATGATCCAGTCCTGGATCACCCGCAGATCAGTGGCGGTATAGGGCGTGCCGTCGTCCTTCAGCGCGCCCTCCTTGGCCTCGACCGTCCACAGGAAGATCTCGCCAAGGCCGGTGGAGATCGGGCCCATGGCCGCTTCGATGCCTTCGGGCAACTGCTCGCGGGCCACCTGCAGGCGCTCGTTGACCAGCTGGCGGGCGAAGAAGATGTCGGTGCCGTCATCGAAGATCACCGTCACCTGGGACAATCCCGAGCGCGACAGCGAGCGGGTCTGCTTGAGGCCCGGCAGGCCGGCCATGGCGGTCTCGATGGCGAAGGTAATGCGCTGCTCGGTCTCCAGGGGCGAGTAGCCGGGCGCGGCGGTGTTGATCTGCACCTGCACGTTGGTGATGTCGGGCACGGCGTCGATGGGCAGCTTCTGGTAGCTGTGAATGCCCACGGCGGCCATCAGCACCACGGCGAGCATCACCACCAGGCGTTGCTCGATGGCGAACTGGATAAGACGTTCGAACATGAATGGCGTCCCCGGTCAGTGGCTGTGTTCGGCCGAGCCTTTGCCCAGCTCGGACTTGAGGACGAAGCTGCCGGCGGCGGCGACCACGGTGCCGGCGGCCAGCCCCTCGCGCACTTCCACCTGGCCGGCGTCGCGGCGCCCGGTCTTGACCGGACGGGCCTCGAAGCCCTCGTCGGTGCGGGCGAACACCACGGTCTGCTCTTCCCAGGTCTGCAGGGCGCTTTCCGGCACCACCACGGCGGCGTCGAAACGCTCGACGGTAACCGCGATGTTGACGAACAGCCCGGGGCGCCAGGCGCCATTGGGGTTGGCCAAGGTGGCGCGCACGGTAGCGGCGCGGTTCTGCTCGCCGAGCAGGCTGCCGACGTAGTTGACCTTGCCTTCCACCTGGGCACCGAGGTCCGGCGCGCTGACGCTGACGCCACGGCCGCTGACCACCTTGTCCAGGTCGCGTGGAGCAACGGCGAAGGTGGCCCAGACCCGACTGAGGTCGGACAGCGTGAAAGCGTTGCTGGTCTCGTCCACCACCTCGCCCACAGTCAGGTGCTTTTCCACCACCACCGCGTCGAACGGCGCGCGCAACTCGTAGCGGTTGCCCTTGCCGGCCGGCGCCACGGCGGCGACCTTCTGCCCGGCGTTGGCGGCGGCGATCTCGGCCTCCTGCAGCGCCTGGCGGGCCTGCAAGTAGTCCTGTTCGGCGCTGATGCGCTCCTGCCACAGCTGCTTCTCGCGCTCGAAGGTCAGGCGCGCCAGTTCCAGGCGGCGCAGGGCGGCCTGCTGCTCGCTGCGCAGTTCGGAGATCTGCTGGCTGGCGATCACCGCCAGCACCTGGCCACGCTTGACCGCCTGGCCCAGCTCGGCCTGCACCGACTCGACCACGCCGGGGACGCGGGGCACCACGTGGGCGGTACGGTCCTCGTCGAAGCGGATCTCGCCGGGGAAGCTGATGGCGGTGCCCAGGGTGCGCGGGCCGGCGGTGGCCAGCTGCACGCCGGCGGCCTGGATCTGCTCGGCGGAGAGGTGCAGCTGGCCCTCCTCGTCGGCATGTTCCTCTGCCTTTCCTTCTTCATGGCCATGGCCTTCCTCGCCATGGTCGTCGTGCTGGGCCTGGTCGCTACCGGCCTTGCCGAGGGTGCCGGTCCAGGCCGCGCCACCGAGGCCGAGAACGGCCAGGGCAGCGGCGAGGATGGCGAGCTTGCGTGGGTTGGTCATTGTTGCTCCTGCTGGAAAAGTCGTTGCAGTTCAGGGCCCATCGCGGGGCAAGCCCGCTCCCACGCATTCCCGTGGGAGCGGGCTTGCCCCGCGATGGGTCGAAGCTCAAAGCTCGCCGTAGATTCGTTCCACCTGCGCCCGGGCATCGGTCGCCTGGGCCAGCGCCTCGAGGTACAGCCCGCGTGCCTCGATCAGCGTGCGCTGGGCATCGAGCACATCGAGGAAGGCGAACTTGCCCATCTCGAAGCCACGAGTGGCGGTGTCCACCGCCTGCTGGGCGGCGGGCAGGATGGTGCGGTCGTAGGCCTGGACCTCACCCATGGCCGTGCCCCACTGCTCCAGGGCGCTGCGGGTTTCGCTGCGCAGGCGCAGGTCCACGGCGTTGCGCAGGTCGCGGGCCTGGTCGGCGCGGCGGGCGGCGGCCAGCACGTTGCCCTGGTTGCGGTCGAACAGCGGCAGCGGCATCGACAGCCCGACCACGTTGACCCGCTCACGGTCCTCGCGGCTGTACTGGCTGCCCAGGCTGACGGTCAGGTTGGGAATGCGCTGAGCCTTCTCGGAACCGAGGCTGGCATCGCCACGCTCGATCTGCGCCGCGGCCAGGCGCCAGTCGGCAGTCTGCTCGACCTTGGCCAGCAGGTGCTCGGCCTGCGGCGCCGGGCCGGGCGAGAGGTTGCTCGCATCAAGCCGGTCGAAGCGGGCCTCGGCACTGCCCGTCAGGCGCGCCAGGGCCTGGTTGGCCACGCCATGTTCAGTGCGTGCCCGACGCACCGCCGCCTCGGCCTGGGCCAACTGGACCTGGGCACGGGTGGCCTCCACCGGTGAGGACTGCCCGGCCCGCACCCGCCCTTCCACCACTCGCAGGCCGCGTTCGGTCAGCGCCTGCGATTGTTGCGCCAGTTCCAGCGCGGTCTGTGCCCGCAAGGCGGCATGGAAGGCCTGGATCACATCGGCGCGCAGGCTGTTGCGCTGGCGTTCGAGCTCCAGCCGGGCGATCGCCTGGCCGGCTTCAGCGACTTCGATTCGCGCGCCACGCTTGCCGCCCAGCTCCAGGGCCTGGCTGAGGGTCACGGTGGTGGTGCTGGTGTCGCGGCGGGTGTCCTCGACTTCCCAGGACAACTCGGGGTTGGGGATCAGCCCGGCCTGGCGGCGCTCGCCCTCGGCGATGCCGATCTCGCGGCCGATGGCGGCGAAGTCCGGGTTCTGGGCAAAGGCGGCGTCGAGCGCCTGGTCCAGGCTCAGGCCCTGGGCGCCGGCAGGGCCGGCCAGCAACAGGCAGAGCAAGGCGATCTTGCGGGGGATGGGCACGGCGGAAGTCCTCGTCGACAAGCGGCGGAATGCTTTGGCGAGGGACTTTAGGCAGGGGTGGTTATCGAGGGGGTGGCGTGAAGATTACAATTCTGTAATCCGCCACCGGGGCGTGGGTCGCAACCGGTCCATGCCGCCGTGGCTGTGCAAACAGCGCGAAAGATGGCATATATCCAGGACTGCCCCCTCATCAGGAGACTTCCCCATGCTCGGCGTGACCGACTACGGCGCCTTCGTGATCGCCTTCCTCATCCTCCTGGCGATCCCCGGCCCCGGCAACTTCGCCCTGATCACCGCCACCGGCAAGGGCGGCATCAAGGGCGGCCTGGCGGCCACCTTCGGGGTGATCCTCGGTGATCAGGTGCTGATGTGGCTGGCGGTGGCCGGCGTCGCCACCCTGCTGGCCGCCTACCCGGCCGCCTTCCACGTGGTGCAGTGGGCCGGCGCCGCCTACCTGGCCTGGCTCGGCCTGCGCATGCTGCTGAGCAAGCCCGGCGGCGCGCCGCGCGACAGCGGCATGGCCAGCGGCCGCTACCTGCGCCAGACCATGATGATCACCCTGCTCAACCCCAAGGCGATCATGTTCTACATAGCGTTCTTCCCTCTGTTCATCGACCCGGTGCGCCACCAGGGCGTGGTGACCTTCGCCTTCATGGCGCTGACCGTGGCCGGCCTGACCCTGCTCTACGGCCTGGTGGCGGTGCTGCTGACCCACCGCCTGGCCGAGCGCATGCGCGCCAGCCCGCGCATTGCCAACCTGCTCGAACGCCTGGCCGGCGCCTGCCTGGTGGGCTTCGGCATCAAGCTGGCGGCAATGCGCTGAAGTTCAGGCGTCGCGCAGCAGGTCGTGGGCGTCGAGCAGGCGGAAGGCCACCTGCGGATTGCGCTCCAGCCCGCGACGGATGGCGGCGGGGATCGACTGGCGGGTCTTGCGGCACAGGCCTGTCTGCGCCGCAAGCTCGATGACGATGCCGCGCATGGTGCGCACTTCGTTGAAGCCCGGGGCGATATGCACGCGGATGCCCAGTTGTTCGTAGAGGCGTGCCTGCAGGCGCTGCAGGTCCTCCAGATCCTTGAGGTTTTCCAGGCGTTCGACCAGGCGCTTCTCCTCCTCGCGGGTGAGCAGCAGGATGCGTCGCTCGGGGCCGTCGGCCAGGCGTTCGCGGCCGCAGTCGCAGGCGCCCGGCGGACAAGGATGGCGTTGGGGAGGCAGGTTGGTCATGGGGCAAGGATAGTCGTTACTCGACGACTGCAGGAAGAGGCCGCGACCTGTCCTGACTATCCTCCCGTCAACAGACTCCGGTCGAACATGAACGCCCCGCTCCCCTGCGGGGTATGCCGGTACAGTTGCTGTGGCCGCCCCAGCCTGGGCTGGTTCTTCTCTCCGGTGTCCTGCACCCAGCCTTCGCTCTTCATGCGCTCCAGGCGTTTGCGCATTGAGGTGTTGTTGACCGGTTGCCCCAGGCACGCCTGCGCGGCGGCCAGGGCATCCAGCACGGTGAACCGCTCGGGTGCCAGGTACATCGGCAGGTTGGTGTACACGGCCTTGGCTGCCAGCCGTTCATAGGCGCGCTCGACCAGCAGGCGATGGTCGAACGGCAATGGTGGTTCATTATCAAGGACGCCTTGCAGATCGAAGAAGGCAGTCTGCGCATCCTCCACCAGGACCGCAGGGTCGAGCAACGCCAGGTAGTAGGTGCTCAAGGTCCAGCCCCGAGGATCGCGGGTCCCATTGCCCTCGGTGCCGACCTGCTCCAGGTGGCGCGGGTATACCTTGGCCTTTTCCGCAAGGGCCCGGCAGGCGGCGGCATCCAAGTTGTTGTCGGGCGTACGGCCATTGACAATGACACCCGGCAGGGCCCACTGACCCTTGTAGGGCTCTCGCTCGCGCGGATGCAGCAACACCTCCAGGCGCTGGCTGTGCGGCGACAGGCGCAAGGCGACGATATCGACACTGGCCAGGACTTCTGCTGTGTTCACGCAACGGTTCCTCATCAAGACCCCTTATATTCCACCAGGGCGATTAAATCGATCAAGCCTCATCACCTGAATAAAAATAATCTTGACACACTTAATACACCAGGTGAAATATATACCCATTCCAGCTGAGGAGCCTCCTCCGATGAAGATCGCCAGTTTCGATGTCGACGCGCAGAATGGCTTCACCGCCAACGCCCCCAAGGAGCTACCGGTGCCCGGTGGCCACCTGATCGCACCTGCGCTCAATGCCATGGCCCGGCGCGCCTCGCTGCGCCTGGGCAGCAAGGACGCCCACCCGGCCAACGCCGCCTGGGTGGTCGCCGAGCCCGGGCAGATGCTGCAACCATTGCCCCTGGCCAATGCCGACCTGACCTGGGTCAGCCACTGTGTTCCCGGCACGCCGGGCTTCGAGCTGCTGCCCGGCCTGCCCGCCCCCATCGACTACGACTACTTCGTCTGGAAAGGCGTCGAGCCGGACCTGCACCCCTATGGCGCCTGCTACCACGACCTGGCCGAGCGCCGCTCCACCGGCGTCATCGAGTTCCTCAAGGTGCAACAGGTCCAGGCGATCATCGTCGGCGGCCTGGCATTGGACTACTGCGTGCGCACCACTGCCCTGCAACTGCGCCGCGCCGGTTTCGAGGTGCTGCTGTACCTGCCGGCCTGCCGCGCCCTGAGCGCCGAGGGTGCACAGGCGGCCTGCGATGAAATGGCCAGCACCGGCATCCACCTGTGCGCCGACGAACAGGCCCTCGACACCCGGCTCGACCAACTCAAGGAGGACCGCCCATGAGCGACAGCGTCTTTGGCCCACGGATCATCCAGAACCTGCTGGACACCGATTTCTACAAGATCACCATGATGCAGGCGGTGCTGCACAACTACCCCAACGCCGAGGTGGAATGGGAGTTTCGCTGCCGCAACGACGAGGACCTGGCGCCCTACCTCGCCGAGATCCGCTACCAGGTCGAGCAGTTGGCCGATGTCTCGGTCACCCATGACCAATTGGCCTACCTGGAGAAGATCCCGTTCATCAAGCCGGACTTCATCCGCTTCCTCAGCCTGTTCCGCTTCAACCTGCGCTATGTGCAGGTCGGCCTCGACGATGCCGGGCAACTGGCGATCCGCGTGCGCGGCCCGTGGCTGCACGTGATCCTGTTCGAGATCCCGCTGCTGGCGATCATCAGCGAGGTACGCAACCGCTACCGCTATCGCGAGGTACTGATCGAGCAGGTCGGCGAGCGCCTGTACCAGAAACTCGACTGGCTCAGGGCCGAAGCCAGCGACGACGAGCTGGCCGGTCTGCAACTGGCCGACTTCGGTACCCGCCGGCGATTCTCCTACCGGGTACAGGAAGAAGTGGTGCATATCCTCAAGCGTGATTTTCCCGGGCGTTTCGTCGGTACCAGCAACGTGCACCTGGCCCGCGAATACCAGATCAAGCCCATCGGTACCATGGCCCACGAATGGTTCATGGCCCACCAGCAGCTCGGCCCACGGCTGGTGGACAGCCAAGCGGCGGCGCTGGAGTGCTGGGTGCGCGAGTACCGCGGCCAGCTGGGCATCGCCCTGACCGACTGCATCGGCATGGACGCGTTCATGAAGGACTTCGACCTGTACTTCGCCAAGCTCTTCGATGGCTTGCGCCATGACTCGGGCGATCCGCTGGCCTGGGCCGAAAAGGCCATCGCCCATTACCAGCGGCTGGGTATCGATCCGCGTGGCAAGACGCTGATCTTTTCCGATGGGCTGGATTTCCAGAAGATGCTCGAGCTGTACCGTGCGTTGAATGACAGGATCCATGTCAGCTTCGGCATTGGTACCAACCTCACCTGCGATATCCCCGGGGTAAAGCCGATGAACATGGTGATCAAGATGACTGCCTGCAACGGCGCGCCGGTGGCGAAGATCTCCGACAGCCCGGGCAAGACCCAGTGCCGGGACGAGAATTTCGTGGCATACCTTCGCCACGTGTTCAAGGTGGCATGACCTTTGTGGGAGCGGGCTTGCCCCGCGATGCCTTACCGGCCCTGATCGCGGGGCAAGCCCGCTCCCACAAAGCCCCTCCTATAAAGGCCACTCCCACCATTGGCAGCCAGGCTTTTTCGCCCGCCCCCTCGTTGCCACGCACATTTGCTTGTATGGTGTTGTCCAAGAAGGATGTTTTACCCGCACAGGAAAGACCAGATGCCCCAACGCAATGTCATCAACGCCTCCGTCAGCCCCAAGGGCAGCCTGGAGACGCTGTCGCAACGTGAAGTCCAGCAACTGAGCGAAGTCGGTACCGGCAGCCTCTACACCCTGTTCCGCCAGTGCGCCCTGGCCATCCTCAACACCGGCGCCCATGTCGACAACGCCAAGACCATTCTCGAGGCCTACAAGGACTTCGAGGTACGCATCCACCAGCAGGACCGCGGCGTGCGCCTTGAGCTGCTCAACGCCCCGGCCGACGCCTTCGTCGACGGCGAGATGATCGCCAGCACCCGCGAAATGCTGTTCAGCGCCCTGCGCGACATCGTCTACACCGAGAGCGAGCTGGCCAGCCAGCGCATCGACCTCGAGAGCTCCCAAGGCCTCACCGACTACGTCTTCCACCTGCTGCGCAACGCCCGCACCCTGCGCCCGGGCGTCGAGCCGAAGATGGTGGTGTGCTGGGGCGGCCACTCGATCAGCAGCGAGGAATACCAGTACACCAAGAAGGTCGGCCACGAACTGGGCCTGCGCAAGCTGGATGTCTGCACCGGCTGCGGCCCGGGCGTGATGAAGGGCCCGATGAAGGGCGCCACCATCGCCCATGCCAAGCAGCGCATGCACGGCAGCCGCTACCTGGGCCTGACCGAGCCGGGCATCATCGCCGCCGAGGCGCCCAACCCGATCGTCAACGAACTGGTGATCCTGCCGGACATCGAGAAGCGCCTGGAGGCCTTCGTCCGCGTCGGCCACGGCATCATCATCTTCCCCGGCGGCGCCGGCACCGCCGAGGAGTTCCTGTACCTGCTCGGCATTCTCATGCACCCGGACAACCAGGACCTGCCGTTCCCGGTCGTGCTCACCGGGCCGCGTAGCGCCGAAGCTTTCCTGCAGCAGTTGCACGCCTTCGTCGGCGCCACCCTCGGCGAGGCCGCCCAGCGTCACTACCAGATCATCATTGACGATCCGGCCGAAGTGGCCCGGCAGATGGTCGAGGGGCTCAAGGCGGTCAAGCAGTTCCGCCGCGAGCGCAACGACGCCTTCCACTTCAACTGGCTGTTGAAGATCGACGAGGGCTTCCAGCACCCGTTCGACCCGACCCACGAGAACATGGCCAACCTGGCCCTGCGCCGCGAACTGCCGCCCCATGAACTGGCGGCCAACCTGCGCCGGGCGTTTTCCGGGATCGTCGCCGGCAACGTCAAGGACAAGGGCATCCGCCTGATCGAGGAGCACGGGCCGTACCAGATCCGTGGCGACGCGGCGATCCTCGACCCGCTCGGACGCCTGCTGCAGGCGTTCGTCGACCAGCACCGCATGAAGCTGCCCGGCGGGGCGGCGTATGTGCCGTGCTATGAGGTGGTGGCCTGAGGTAGCCGCTCCAATGGAGCAAAAAGTCATGCTGTGATTGAGCGGGGCAGTGTGGGAGCGGGCTTGCCCCGCGATCACCGGCAAAGCCGGTGCCATCTATCGCATCGCGGGGCAAGCCCGCTCCCACGCTGATAAAGGTTGCAACGCTGTTCGCTGCGCGGCAGCTTAGCCCGATGGGCTGGGCGATGTCCTGATGGGGATAAGGCCAGCAACATCCTGCAGACATTTCCTGCGCCAGGCAGTGAACCTGCCTACAAAAAAACGGTCTTTCGCTGACGGTCAATCCACCCGACCGGATCGCCGGCCCAGTCATCGGGCCTTCATTCGTCCTGTTTCAGCGAAGACCAGCATGCCAGACATCCAGCCCGCTTCCCCTGCCCTCACCGCCCTGCGCGGCGGCCTGATCGCCGCCCTGATCGCCCTCGCCGCTCCGGCTCACGCCGAAGAACCGGCCAGCGATGCGCGCTGGGTCAGCGACAGCCTGAGCACCTACGTGCGCAGCGGCCCCACCGATGGCCACCGCATCGTTGGCACGCTCAAGTCCGGACAGAAGGTCAGCCTGGTGACCAGCCAGGGCAACTACAGCCAGGTGCGCGGGCAGAACGGCGACCTGGTGTGGATACTCAGCAACGACCTTCAGGCCGTGCCCGGCCAGAACGAACGCCTGCCGCAGCTCGACGCCCAGGTGGCCGAGTTGTCCGGCCAGTTGAAGAGCATCGACGACAGCTGGAAGAACCGCGTGCAGGGCATGCAGGAGACCCTCGACTCGCGCAAGGCGCTGATCGACGAGCTGGAAAGCCGCAACAAGGCGCTCAACGAGCAACTGGCGCAGAGCCAGTCGACCCTGCGCGACACCCAGGCGCGCCTGGGTGACGAGAACAAGCAGGTGATGATGCGCTACATGGTCTACGGCGGCAGCATCGCCGGGGCCGGGCTGCTGGCGGGGTTGATCCTGCCGGCGCTGACCCGCGGCCGTAAACGCAACGACCGCTGGTTCTGAGTGAGGGGCCAGGGGCAAGGTCGTGCAGACCCGTTGCCCCCGGCCACTGCTCAGGGCTCCTGGATACCCGTGGTATCGCCGATCAACGACTCGGCCTTCAGTGCCGGCGGCGCCTGCTTGCGCAGTTGCGCCACCTGCCCCGCCTCCACCGCCGGTGCCTGGTTGCCCCAGCTGCCGCGGATGAAGTTGACCACATCGGCCACCTGCTGGTCCGACAGCCGCCAGCCGAAGCCCGGCATGCTGAAGGTCGAGGGCGCCGTCGCCGTGGCCGGCAGAGTCGCGCCCTCCAGCACGATATGGATCAACGAGGTGCCATCCTCGCCCTGCACCACCGGGTTGCCGGCAAGCGCCGGGAACACCCGGGCGTAGCCCTTGCCGTCGGTGCGGTGGCAGGCACCGCAGTTGTCGACGTAGAGCGCCGCGCCGGTCTTGCCGTCATTGCCCTGCCACAGTGCCTGGGCGACGGCAGGATCCTCGTGGAACGGCTTGTCGTCAGGGTTCACCGGCGGCAGGGTCTTGAGGTAACGGGCGATGGCCGTCAGGTCGGCGTCGCTCATGTACTGCATGCTGTGCTCGACCACATCGCTCATGCCGCCGAACACCGCGGTGCGCTCGTTGCGCCCGGTCTTGAGGAAGGCAACGATCTGCGCCTCGTCCCAGCTGCCCAGGCCATCCTTGTGGTCACCGCGCAGGCTCTTGGCGATCCAGCCCTCCAGGGGCGCGCTGCCGGACAGGAACGCCGCACCGTCGCCGGCATCCAGGGCTTTTTCCTGCATGGTCAGCGCCCGCGGCGTGTGACACGCGCCACAGTGCCCCAGCCCTTCGACCAGGTAGGCGCCGCGCGCCACCACCGGATCGCGCCCGGCGGCTTCGAACGGCTTGACCGGCGGCGCGAACAACCCACGCCAGAACGCCAGCGGCCAGCGCATGCTCAGCGGCCAGGGGATGTCGCTGCCCTTGTTCTGCTGCTCCACCGGCTGTACGCCGTGCATGAAGTAGGCGTAGAGCGCCTGCATGCCCTGGTCGCTGACCCGGGCGTAGGACGGGTACGGCATGGCTGGGTACAGCGTGCTGCCATCCTTGCCGATGCCCTGGCGCACGGCACGCTCGAAGTCCTCGTAGCTGTACTGGCCAATACCGCTTGCATGAGGGGTGATGTTGGTCGAGTACAGGGTACCGATGGGCGTTTCCATGGGCAGCCCGCCGGCGAACGGCTTGCCGCCCTTGGCGGTGTGGCAAGCCACGCAGTCGCCGGCGCGGGCCAGGTATTCGCCTTGCCTGACCTGCGCCGGGTCCACCGCGTCGGCGGCCTGCAGCAAGGTACTGGCGCCCAGGCCCAGCATGGCGATGAGCAATGTCTTCATGTTGGCCTTCCTCATGCCTGCACCAATGGACCGGGGTTCTTCAGGTAGCGCTCGCGGATCGCCCGCGCCGACCAGTAGGTCAGCGCCGCCACCAGGCCGGTGGGGTTGTAGCCCAGGCCCTGGGGGAAAGCCGAGGCGCCGGGCACGAACACGTTGTGCACGTCCCAGCACTGCAGGTAGCGATTGAGTGCGCTGGTTTTCGGGTCGGTGCCCATGATCGCGCCGCCGTTGAGGTGGGTGGTCTGGTAGGTGGAGGCATCGAAGTGCTGGCCGAAGGCTTTCTTGCCCGCGCTGATCGCCTTGGGTCCCATGGCCTCGGCGATCTTGCCCATGCGCTCGACCATGAAGCGGTTCATCTTCACGTCGTTGTCCTTCCAGTCGAAGGTCATGCGCAGCAGGGGCAAGCCGTAGGCATCCTTGTACACCGGGTCCAGATCGAGGTAGTTGTCGCGGTAGGACTGATGCGCGCCATGGGCGTCCATCGACAGCATGTGCCGGTAGCTGTCGGCCACCGCGGCCTTCCAGCCGCTGCCCCATTTCGGCGTGCCCGGCGGCACCTTGGTGCCGGAGATCGGCTTGGCGCCCGCCTGGTTGACCCAGAACGGCGAACCGCCAACGAAGCCGTGCGGGCCATGGTCGAAGTTGTCGGCGTTGAAGTCGTCCACCGCCACGCCGTTGCCGCCGGCGCCGATGAAGGGGTTGGTGTGGTGGCTGTCGCGGTCGAAGAACGCGGTCACGGTGGAGATGTTCTGGTAGGCGAAGTTGCGCCCGACCACCCCTTCGTTGCTCACCGGGTCGTAGGGCTTGCCGATGCCCGAGAGCAGCATCAGGCGCACGTTGTTGTACTGGAACGCGCCGAGGATCACCAGGTCGGCGGGTTGCTCCACCTCGCGCCCCTGGCTGTCGACGTAGGTCACGCCGGTGGCCAGGCGCTTGTCGCTGGTCAGGTTGACCCGCAGCACATGGGCGTTGTTGCGCAGCTCGAAGTTCGGCACCTGGCGCAGGGCCGGGAGGATGTTCACGTTGGGCGAGGCCTTGGAGTACATGTAGCAGGCATAGCCGCTGCAGTAGCCGCAGAAGTTGCACGGCCCCATCTGCGCGCCGTAGGGGTTGGTGTAGGGCCCGGAGGTGTTGGCCGACGGCAGGTTGTAGGGGTGGTAGCCAACCTCGCGGGCGGCCTTCTCGAACAACTGCGCCGACACGGTGTTCTTCTGCGCCGCCAGCGGGAAGTCGCTGGAGCGGTCGGCGGCGAACGGGTTGCCACCCTTGTCGCGGCCCACCACCTGGCCCTTGATCGACCAGGCCGTGCCGGAGGTGCCGAACACCTTCTCGGCAAAATCGAAGTACGGCTCCAGCTCTTCATAGCTGACGCCGAAGTCCTGGATGGTCATGCCTTCGGGAATGAAGCGCTTGCCGTAGCGCTCCTCATAGTGGCTGCGCAGGCGCAGTTCCACCGGGTCGACGCGAAAATGCACTCCGGACCAGTGCAGCCCGGCTCCGCCCGTGCCGGTGCCGGGCAGGAAGGCGCCGAACTGGCGGTACGGCACGGCCACGTCGTTGACGCTGTGGCGCAGGGTCACGGTCTCGCGGGAGATGTCCATGAACAGCTTCTTGCGCGAGTTGTAGGTCAGCTCGTCCATGGTCTGCGGATAGACGCCGTCCGGGTAGGTGTCGCGGGCCGGGCCGCGCTCCAGGGCCAGCACCTGCAGGCCGGCCTCGGTCAGCTCCTTGGCCATGATCGCCCCGGCCCAGCCGAACCCGACGATGACCACATCGACTTTCTTCATCACTTGGCTCATGGCTCAACCTCGCTCGCCGCTGATGGACACTGACGGGAAGGGATAGCGCTCGTCGCGCTCCACCCAGTCCATGAAATCGGCGCGGGCGCCGGGGAATCCGACCAGCTTCCAGCCCGCCAGGCCCTGGTTGCCGCCGTGCAGGGGGTCGCTGAAAAAGCCCTCGCGGGTGTTGAGCCAGAGCATGCCGAGGAAGGTGGCCGCCGGCACCGAGGCAAAGGCCGGCTTGCCGCCGTCCAGGGCCTCGAGCACCTGCTGCTGCTGTTCAAGGCCGAGCTGGGCGAACACCTTGCCGAACTGCGCCTGGCACCAGGCGTCGGTTTCGGCGATGCCCAGCCGGTAGATCTCCTGGGGACTGAGCTTGAGCTGGTAGCCCAGCTCGCTGGGTGCGTCGGGGCGGAATGGCCCCTGCATGTACCACAGCCCGCCGCTGCCGTAGCGGGTGTTGAGCTGACGGTCGATGAACTCGGGCACGCCGGCATCGGCCGCACCGGGGCCGAGGGCGTCGGTGGGGATGAGCACGGCCACGGCGGCGCTGACGAAAGCCCACTCCTCCTGGGTAAAGAAGCTTGGCTGGTAGGCCCGTGCCGGGGCCGGTCGGGCCGGTTCGGCGGGTGCCGGGGTGGCGCTGTCGGCGAGCACTGCGCCGCCCAGTCCCGTGCCGGCGAGGGTCGCCACCGGGATCAAGGTCAGGGATTGGCGCAGGAACGCCCGTCGCGCCGGTTGCACGGAGGCGGGTTGGTCCTTGGACATGAGGATGTCTCTCTGTTGATCAGGTCATACGGAAATCGTCGCCCTTTTCACCGATGGAGATCCCGGGGCCGCAGGCCGAGACAGCGCTGTCTCGACGAAGCGGCCTTGTTTTGCCAGAGGGTCGCGGCGCGACCCCGGGATATCGAATCGGGCAAGGGCTGTTGTTATGGCAAGCACGGAGCGAGCGCAGTGCTCGCCCCGCTCATGGGTTTCGCCGCGACCAGGCAAGCGGGTTGACCAGGTTCTGCGGCCGCTCGCCGGCCAGGGCGGCCAACAGGTTGTCCACCGCGCAGCGGGCCATGGCCTCGCGGGTCTCCTCGGTGGCCGAGCCGATGTGCGGCGTCACCACCAGGTTGTCCAGTTGCAGCAACGGTGAATCGGCCGGCAACGGCTCGCGCACGAACACGTCCAGGCCGGCGCCGCGAATGCGCCGCTCGGCCAGGACCTGGAACAACGCAGCTTCGTCCAGCACCCGGCCACGGGAAATGTTCACCAGGATTGCCGACGGCTTCATCAGCGCCAGCTGCGGCGCGCCGATCAGGTTCTCGGTCGCGGCGGTCAGCGGCAGGCACAGGCAGACGAAATCGGACTCGGCCAGCAAGGCCTCCAGGCTGCGATGCGCGGCGGCAAACCGCGCCTCCACCTCGGGCCGCGGCTGGCGGGTGTGGTACAGCACGCGCATGCCGAAGCCTGCATGGGCGCGGCGGGCCAGGGCTTCGCCAATACGGCCCATGCCGACGATGCCCAGGGTCTTGCCCTGCACGTCGCAACCGAACTGCGCCGGCCCGATGCCCGCCTGCCAGTGGCCGGCACGGATCCAGCCGTCGAGCTCGACGACGCGCCGGGCACAGGCAAGGATCAGGGCGAAGCCGGTGTCGGCGGTGGTTTCGGTGAGCACGTCGGGGGTGTTGGTCAGCAGCACGCCGCGATGGTCGAAGGCGTCGATATCGTAGTTGTCGACGCCGACCGAGACGCTGGAGACCACTTCCAGCTGCGGCGCCAGGTCGAGCAAGGGGGCGTCCAGGCGCAGGCTGGCGCCGAGCAGCCCGTGGGCGCCCGGCAGCGCCGCACGCAGCCGAGCGAGGCCGTCGGCACTGGGCGATTCGACCAGGGTCACCTCGGCATGCGCCTGCAGGCGGCCCATGAGCGTGTCGGAGAGGCGTTTGTAGAGGACGATGCGTTTCTTCATTGCACGTTACCTATTGGCTGGGCGCCAGGCTTTGCCGGCGTGTCTGTTGCAAGGGGTTGAGAACTGCGGTCAGGGCCACGGCCAGCAGCAGCGCCACGCACATGAACAGGTAGGAGGCACCGGGACCGCCGGTGGCGCCATTGAGGTAGCCCACCAGCCACGAGCCGGAAAACGAGCCCAGCGCGCCCATGCTGTTGATCAGCGCCATGGCGCCCCCGGCGACGTTGGCTGGCAGCAGCTCGGGGACGATGGCGAAGAACGGCCCGTAGGGCGCGTACATGCAGGCCCCGGCGATCACCAGCAAGGCGTAGGACCACCAGAAATGCTCGGTGCCCAGGCTGTACGAGCCATAGAACGCCAGGGCGGCGATCAGCAGCGGCGGCCAGACGAAACGCTTGCGCTTCTGCAGGCGATCCGAGGCCCAGGACACCCCGAGCATGGCCACCACCGCCCCCAGGTACGGCACCGCCGACAGCCAGCCGGCGGTAACGATGTCCAGCGCCGCCGCCTGCTTGAGGATCGACGGCAGCCAGAGCACGAAGCCGTACACGCCGATGCTCCAGCAGAAGTACTGCAGCGACAGGATCAGCACGGTGGGCGAGCGGAACGCCTCGCGGTAGTTCTTCACCGGCTTGATGCCCTGCTGCTCGGCGTCCAGCGCCTGGCGCAGCGCCGCCTTCTCGCGGGCGTCCAGCCACTTGGCCTGCTCCGGACGGTCATCCACCAGGCGCCACCAGATGAACGCCCAGAGAATCGCCGGCGCGCCTTCGATGATGAACATCCAGCGCCAGTCGAACTGCTGCACCAGGTAACCCGAAACCACCGACATCCACAGGATGGTCACCGGGTTGCCGAGGATCAGGAAGGTGTTGGCCCGTGAGCGCTCGGCGCGGGTGAACCAGTGGCAGAGGTAGATGAGCATGGCCGGCATCACCGCCGCCTCCACCACGCCCAGCAGGAAGCGGATGACGATCAGCAGGTAGACGTCGTGGACCACGCCGGTCAGCGTCGCCAGGCCGCCCCAGAGGATCAGACTGGCGAAGATAAGCTTCTTCACGCTGCGTTTTTGCGCGTAGAGGGCGCCCGGCACCTGGAAGAAGAAGTAGCCGAGGAAGAACAGCGCGCCGAGCAGCGACGACAGCGCCGGGGTGATCTTCAGGTCGTCGGCCATGCCCGAGGCCGCGGCGAAGCCATAGTTGGCCCGGTCGAGGTAGGCCAGGCTGTAGGTGATGAAGACGATGGGCATGATGTACCACCAGCGTCTGGGAGCGAGTCGATCAAGCTGCATGGGGATTCTCCTGGTCTTGTTGTTCTTGTCACATCAGGTGCCGGACGGTCCGGCGATTCAGCGTGGTTGGATCGAAGCGTTTTCGTGCAGGTCCAGTTCGTGGCGTTGCGGCAAGCCTTCCATGTCGCCCCGGCTCTGTACCGCGCGACTGCCGCACCAGTTGCCCCGGGCCACGGCCCGGCGCAGCGGCAAACCCTCGAGCAAGGCGCTGATCACGCCGACGGCGAAGGCATCGCCCGCGCCCACGGTGTCGACTACCCGGGCCACCGGAAAACCCGGGACTACCCCGTGTTCACCCTTGGCATCGCGCCAGTAGGCGCCTTCGGCGCCAAGCTTGATGGCCACGTATTGCACACCCTGCTCCAGGTAGAACTCGGCGATGGCCTGCGGCGACTGGCGACCGCTGAGCAGGCGCCCCTCCTCAAGCCCCGGCAGCACCCAGTCGGCCTTGAACGCCAGGGCATTGATCTCACGCACCATGGTCGGACGGTCCGGCCATAGCGAAGGCCGCAGGTTGGGGTCGAAGGAAATGCTGCGGCCATTGGCGCGCATGTCGTCCAGCAACTGGTGGCAGAGCGCGCGGCAGCTGGCCGACAAGGCCGGCGGAATGCCGGTGGCATGCAGGTGCCGGGCTTGCAGCAACGCGGGCTGCATCTGGGCAGGCGACAACCGGCTGGCCGCCGAGCCACGGCGGAAATACTCGACTTGCGGATCGCGGCCATCATCGCAGCGTTCCTTGAGCTGGAACCCGGTGGGGTGCTCGTCATCGATCTCGACGCTCGAACAGTCCAGCCCTTCCTGGCGCAGGGTGTCGAGCACGAAGGCACCGAGCGAGTCGTTACCGACCCGGCTCAGCCAGCGCACCCCCAGGCCCAGGCGCGCCAGGCCGATCGCCACGTTGCTGTCGGCACCGGCAATGCGCTTGCCGAAACCCTCGACCCGGGCCAGCTCGCCCGGCTGCGCGGCCACGAACATGGCCATGGTTTCACCGAAACACAGGACGTCGCGCTCAGCCATGGCACACCTGCCCTTCCAGCTGCGCCAGTTGCGCGACCTGCCGCGCGGTCAGCGCCAGCAGGTCGTCCCCGGCCAAGGGGTACTCGATGGCTCGCGGCAGGTCCGGGGCAAAATGCGTCATCAGTTCGCGCCACTCGGCCAGGTCAAGCGCCTGGGGCACGACCGCGACCAGACGTCCGTCGGCACGCCGCGCCACGGCCTTGCAGTGCACGTAGCGCACCCAGCGGCCCAGCAGTCGTGCCGCCAGCAGCGGCGACTCGTCATGCCAGTACCAGTTACCGATATCGAAGGTCATGCCCGGTGCCACGCCCTTTTCCTGCGCCTCGCGGAAGAATCGTTCCAGGACCTGCAGCCGTCCGCCGTGAGGCGTCTGGTCGTTTTCCACATACAGCGCTGCCTTGTGCCCCAACAACGGCGCCAGGGCTTGCAAGTCACAGCCTGGCTGGTAATGCCCCAGCGACACCTTCAGCGCCACCGCGCCGATTTCGCTTGCCAGTTGCAGGCGCTGGGCAATGGCCGGCTCCAGGCTGCCGTCCTCGCGCCACAGCTCCAGTGGCGTGGAGTAAAGGCTCTGCAGGCCATGCTCGGCGGCCAGGTTGGCCAGCGTGGCGGCAGCGGGCGTGGCGTCGAACAGTTCCTCACGCCATTCCACCCGCCGCGCACCGGCGGCGGCCAGCAACGGCAGGTAGCTGGCCTGACCCAGGCGCCGCACGGCATCGGCACCGAAACTCGACAAGCTGATGGAGACAATGGGCGTTTGCATGTGTGTGGTCCTTGTTCTTGTAGATGAAACCGGTTTCATTTTTCGCCAGCAGCAACGGCGTCAAGGACGCCGTCATGCTTGTGATCGGGTGGAGCCTCGCGGAATCAGCTCGGCTTGCAAATCCAGGCGCCGCGCCGGCGAACCGCTGCCTTGCAGGCGTTCCAGCAGGCACTGGAACGCTGCGGCACCGATCCGCCCGGTGGGCTGGGCCAGGGCGGTGATGCCGCTGCCCACCAGCGGGTACCAGTCCAGCTCGTCGAGCGCAAGCAGGCCCACGTCCTGGAACAACACCCCGCCGCGGCTGTGCAGCGCACGCACCACCTCCAGGGTGGCAACGCCGTTGCAGGTGAACAAGGCCTGCGGGCCGTGCCCTGCCCCGGCGATGAAACTGTCCAACTGCTCCGAAAGGTCCGCCCCCACCCCCAGCACCTGCCCACGCAGGCCACGGCGTCGGGCGATGGAGGCCTGGAAAGCGTCAACCCGCTCCTGGCGGGAGCTGGTGCCGTCGAGCGGCTCGGTCACGGCGAGGATGTCGCGATAACCGCAACGCTGCAGGTGATCGAGGGCCTGTTCGACAGCATCGGTGTTGTCCAGCCCCACCAGGTCGACGGCCAGGCCGGCCAGTTGCCGGTCGACCAGCACCATCGGCAGGTCGCGGGCCAACTTGGCCAGCTCGTCGGCGCGGTGGCCGAGGGTGTTCACGATCAGGCCGTCGACGTTGTACGACTGCAGGGCTTGCAGATGGCTGCGTTCCTGGTCGTCGTCGTAGTCGGTGTTGCACACCACCAGGCTGTAGCCGTGCTGGCGGCAGGCAGTCTCGACGCCGTGCATCACCGCCACCGAGTAAGGGTTGCGGATATCCGCCAGGAGCATGCCGATCAACCCGGTACGACCGCGCTTGAGGGCGCTGGCCATGCGGTTGGGGCGGTAGCCGAGGCGTTCGACGACGGCCTCGATGCGTTGCGCGGTGGCTTCGGCGAGCAGCTGCCGGTCTTCGCCCATGTAGCGCGAGACCGTGGCCTTGGAAACGCCGGCGGCCTTGGCGACCTCGCTGATGGTGACCCGACCACGGACGGATGTTGGCTCTTTGTTCACCCTGTTTCCTTCTTGTTTGCGCTTTTGCAGGGTTGATGAAAACGGTTTCAATGAAATCAGGGATGGGGGGTGGCGTCAAGTGACGGGCTTTCTGCCAAAGCGGGTGGATTCAGTGCCAAACGCTTGCCCTGGCGCTGTACATGGGGGGCTGCGGGGTTATGGTGTTTTACGGAGTTCGTTCGCCCTGCCTTGGAGATGGCCATGACCACACTGTTTAGGATCAGTCTGATTTTGCTGCTTGCCGGGATGGGGATGGGGGATATCCTGGTGGCCAGTGTGGGGTTGATTGGGTTGTGTGGGGGGGCTGTGGTGCTCAGTGTTCGGCAGGATGATGGGGAGGTACGGGGGGGTGGGGAGTCGGAGTTTATTGCCTGAAGGCTCTTGGGTGATTTTTTTGATTTTTGTGTGCGCATTCGTAGAAGATATCGACATTTAGTCACCTTTCCGCCCTTACGGCGGGTTACTTTGGTCTTGGCCAAAGTAACCAAAGCCGCCCCGCTCCGTTCATCCGGCCCCTGCGCTTCGCTCCGGGGTTCCCTCGCTCCGTTCTTGCTCCCGGGAGGACCGCGCTGAACGCCCCATCCTGGGGCGCAGCGCTTGACGGCCATCCATGGCCGTCACCTCCCTCCGCAAGAACTCCGCTCGGCCTCCTGAAGTCGCAATTGGCGGCGCCTGGACTATCGCGCGCTTAGAAGCAAGAGCAAGAGCAAGAGATGCGAAGTTAGTTGTTTGACCGTTAATTATATATTTGCTGTTCCGGCCCTTTCGCGGGGCAAGCCCGCTCCTACAGGGTTATATAACGTCGACTATTGCGTGGGAGCGGGCTTGCCCCGCGAAACGATCGAGAGATTAATTAATCTCCAACTAGCGACAGCTGCGCCAGCCCAGGCGCCGCTCGTAACTTCGCGACTTCAGGAGGCCGAACGCAGGACTTGCGGAGGGAGGTGACGGGCATGGATGCCCGTCAAGCGCTGGGGCCCAGGATGGGCCCTGCAGCGCGGTCCTCCCGGGAGCAAGGCCGGAGTGAGGGAACCCGGAGCGAAGCGTAGGGCCGGATGAATGGAGCGCAACGGCTTTGGTTACTTTGGCCAAGACCAAAGTAACCCGCCGTAAGGGCGGAAAGGTGAATAAGCGTCGACATCACAAATGAATGCGCATACAACTTACAAAACCATCCAACAACAACAACAACAACAACAACAACAATCGCCAGGCATGGCCCCATCAGCGCTCCCGCGCCACCTGCCACAACCTCGCCAAATCCCCGGCCCGCGCCTTCAGCAACCCACCCGCCTCGGCACAAGCCCGCTCCAGGCTCATCGGCCCACTGGCCAAGGCAAAGGCCGCATCGATACCCTGCGCATACAACTGCTCATATCCAGCCCCCAGGGTCCCCGCCAACACCACCACCGGCACGCCATGACGCTTGGCCACCCGCGCCACCCCAAGCGGCGTCTTGCCACGCAGGGTCTGGGCATCGAAACGCCCTTCACCGGTAATCACCAGGTCCGCCCCCTGCACCAGCCCATCGAGCCCGGCCAGCTCGGCAACCACCTCGACGCCCGGGCGGAACTGCGCGCCCATGAACGCCTTGGCGGCAAACCCCATGCCCCCGGCCGCGCCGCTACCCGGCTCGTCACGCACATCCCTGCCGAGTAAACCCGCGCAATGATCGGCAAAATGCGCCAGGGCCCGGTCAAGGGCCTGCACCTGCTCAGGGTTGGCGCCCTTCTGCGGGCCGAAAATTGCCGAGGCGCCGTTGTCACCGCACAGCGGGTTGTCGACATCGGCGGCAACCTCCACCTGGACCTGCGCCAGGCGTGGGTCCAGGTCGCCGGCGTCGATGCGCGCCAATTGCGCCAGGGCCAGTCCGCCCTCGGCCAACGGCTCGCCCTGGGCATCCAGCAAGCGCAGGCCCAACGCCCGCAACATGCCGCTGCCACCGTCGTTGGTGGCGCTGCCGCCGATGGCCAGGACGATGCGCGAGGCACCGGCCGCCAACGCCGCCGCCACCAGTTCGCCGGTGCCCCAGGTGCTGCTGCGACAAGCGTCGCGCTGGCCGTTGGGCACCAGCTGGATGCCACTGGCCTGGGCCATCTCGATCACCGCCGTGCGGCTCTCGGCCAGCCAGCCCCAACCCGCCTCGACCGGCTCACCCAACGGGCCGCGCACCACCTGGCGGCGCAGTTCGCCATGGCTGGCAGCGACGATCGCCTCCATGGTGCCTTCGCCGCCATCGGCCATCGGGCATTCGATGCACTCGGCCGCCGGCCACACCTCGGCCAGGCCGGCGGCGATGGCGCGGGCGACACCGGCAGCATCGAGGCTGTCCTTGAACGAATCGGGGGCGATGACAATCTTCATGGGGATTCTCCTGTCCTGTTGTCGCGCATGCTGACAGGTGTACGCCACGCCAGCCTCGGTCGGATGCACAAAACGCAGGGGCGTTGATTGGGCGGATGCCTCTACAGCCCCTTTGCCGGCAACAACTGCAACCCCAAATACAGGCTCAGCATCCCCTCCATCCGCAACGGATCCACCTCCCCCAGCTCGGCGATCCGCTCCAGCCGATAACGCAGGCTGTTGCGATGGATCCCCAGCGCCTCGGCACAGGCTTGGCTCTGACCATCATGGGCGCACCAGGCGCGCAGGGTGAGCAGCAGCTGGCCGCTGGCATCCCTGGCGCGGATGCGCTGCAACGGTTCGAGCAGCTCATCCAGCGCATCATCGTTGCGATGCCGCCAGAGCAGCGCCGGCAGGCGGTAGCGCGCCAGGCTCAGCAGACGCTCATCGGGCAGCACTTCCCGGCCATAGGCCAGCAGGTCGCGCACCCGCCGGTAACCACGGCGCAATTGCTCCAGGCTCTGCGCCGGGCTGCCCAGTGCCAGGCGCTCGACGTCCCAGCCATGGCGCAGCAGGCGCTCGAACAGGCGCGGCTCATCCAGCACCACGCCCGCAGGGCGGCACCACAACAGCGACTGGCGCGCGGGGCTGACGCACCAGCTGTCCGGATAGCGGCTCATCAGCCAGGCCGACAGGGCCTCGGCTGGCGGCCCGGCGCGCAGCTCGAACAGGCAGGGAATCCGTGGCAGGTTGGGCTTGAGCCCCAGTTGCTGGGCCTCGTCGACCAGGCGCGGTGACTCACCGCTGCCGCCCAGCAGCAGCGCCAGCAGGTCGTCACAGCGCTGGCGGCGCCATTGCTGTTCCACCTGCAGGTGACGCTGGGCCAGCAGCATCTCGGCGGTCATGCGCACCAGTTCCCCGTAGGTGCGCAGTTGCTGCGGATCACCGGTCAGCCCCAGTACGCCGATCAGCCGGCCATCGAGCATCAGCGGCAGGTTGACGCCAGGCTGCACGCCCTTCAGGCACTTGGCCGCCTCCCCGTCCAGCTCGACGATGCGGCCGTTGGCCAGCACCAGCTGCGCGCCTTCGTGGCGGGTATTGATACGATCGGGCTCGCCACTGCCGAGGATCAGGCCCTGGCTGTCCATCACGTTGACGTTGCACGGCAGGATGGCCATCGCCCGGTTGACGATGTCCTGGGCCAGGTCGTGGTCCAGCTCGAACATGTAAGGGTCCTTGGGTCTAAGCCTAGGCTTTGGGACTTTGGTCGGCGGCACAGCAGCCTTTACCTGAAGCTGTGCAAAAGCACAAAGACAGCCGCGCTACACTCCCCGAGACTGCTCAAGGCGAGCGCCGGCACAGGCGACGCGGTGACAACCATAACAACAGAGAACCCGATCATGGCACACAGCCCCGCCCCTGACCAAGGCATCGAGATCACCCGCAACGCGCTGTACCGGCGCATCACCCTGCGGCTGATTCCGTTCATTTTCATCTGCTACCTGTTCAATTACCTGGACCGCGTCAACGTCGGCTTCGCCAAGCTGCAGATGCTCGACGCGCTGAAATTCAGCGAAACCGTGTACGGCCTCGGCGCCGGTATCTTCTTCATCGGCTACGTGCTCTGCGGCCTGCCCAGCAACCTGGCGCTCAACCGCTTCGGCCCGCGGCGCTGGATCGCGCTGATGATGATCGCCTGGGGCAGCCTGTCCACCTGCCTGCTGTTCGTCACCACCCCCACCGAGTTCTATGCCCTGCGCCTGCTCACCGGCGCCGCCGAGGCAGGCTTCTTCCCCGGCGTGGTGCTGTACCTCTCGCGCTGGTTCCCGGCGGACCGCCGCGGCCGCATCATGGCCCTGTTCATGTCAGCGATCCCGGTGTCCGGCCTGCTCGGCGGACCGTTCTCCGGCTGGATCCTCGAGCACTTCGCCGCCGGCCAGCATGGCCTGGCCGGCTGGCAGTGGATGTTCCTGATCCAGGGGCTGCCCACCGTGGTGCTCGGCGCGCTGGCCATCGTGCTGCTCAGCGACGGCTACCAGACCGCCAAGTGGCTGAGCCCGGCCGAGCGCCAGCTGATCGAGGCGGACCTCAAGGCCGACGCCGCCAGCAAGCCGGCCACCCGCGGTGACAGCGTGCTGTCGGTGCTGACCAACCCGCTGATCTGGACCTTCGGTTTCGTCTACTTCTGCATCCAGAGCGGCGTCTACGCCATCAACTTCTGGCTGCCGTCGATCATCAAGAACATGGGCTTCGACAACCCGCTGCTGATCGGCTGGCTGAGCGCCATCCCGTACCTGCTGGCCGGGGTGTTCATGATCCTGGTCGGTCGCTCGGCGGACCTGCGCAACGAGCGCCGCTGGCACCTTGTGGTGCCGATGCTGATGGGTGCCGTGGGCCTGCTGATCGCGGTGAACTTCGCCGGCAACCCGCCCATCGCCATCCTCGGCCTGTCCATCGCCACCATGGGCGCGCTGACCGGCCTGCCGATGTTCTGGCCGATGCCGACCGCGCTGCTGACCGCCGGCACCGCCGTGGCGGGCCTGGCGATCATCAACTCGGTGGGGCAGATGGCCGGTTTCCTCAGCCCTTACCTGGTGGGGTTCATCAAGGACCAGACCGGTTCGACCGATGCAGCGCTGTATGCGCTGGCGGGGTTGATCGTGGTTGGCAGCCTGGTGGCGTTGCGGGTATCGCGGGGTGGTAGTGCCGTGTTGGCTGGAGCCCGCTAGACAGCAGACAACCTCATCGCGGGGCAAGCCCGCTCCCACGCCCGTAGCCAGCAGCCGGCACAGGATCTGTGGGAGCGGGCTTGCCCCGCGATGGTCATTACGCTAGTTGCGAGGCTTCCACCCCGCCTCGTGCAACGCCGTCAACAGCAAATCCCCCTCCAGAGCCGGCACCACCACCCCGCCCTTGCCCTGCATCGTCCTCCCCGCCAGCAAGGCATTGACGATCGCCTCCTCCACCGCTTCCGCCGCCGCCATGAACAGCGCCGAGATATGGTCGTTGTTGAGCATGCGCACCGCCGTGCACTGCGCCAGTCCCTTGCGCGCATAGTCCGCCGCGGGCAGATCCTGGTTGCCGGTGGAAAACGCCAGGAAGATATCCCCACTGGAGTCCTCGGTACCGCCGCCGGTACGGGCGATGCCGATCGACGCCCGCTGCGCCAGGCGCTGGCACTGGTGCGGCAGCAAGGGGGCGTCGGTGGCGATCACCACCACGATCGAGCCCATGCCCGGGGTGCCCGTCTCGGCCTCGGCGAAGGGCGACGGCAGATGCCCCAGCTGGCGCCCGACCGGATACCCATCAACCCGCAGCTCGCGCCGCTGGCCATGGTTGGCCTGCACCAGGACACCGACGGTCCAGCCCCCCTGCCCGTCCTCCAGGCGCCGCGAGGCGGTGCCGATGCCACCCTTGAACTCGTGGCAGATCATCCCCGTGCCGCCACCCACCGGGCCTTCCTGTACCGGGCCTGACTCCGCGGCCTGCTGCGCCTGGCGCACCTGCGCCGGCGTCACGTGCTGGCCCCAGATGTCATTGAGCAGGCCATCGTAGGTTTCCATCACCACCGGCATGCACCAGTACACCGCGTCGTCCGGCAGACGCTCGCGCTCGGCGGCGATCAGCGCGTCGCGCACCACGCCGACACTGTGGGTGTTGGTGATGGCGATCGGCGTGGTCAACAGCCCGGCCTCGCGGATCCACTCCAGCCCCGTGGCGTCGCCGTTGCCGTTGAGCACATGGCAACCGGCGAAGCACGGCTGCTGCCGGGCCGCGCCCGCACGCGGCTCGATCAGGGTCACCCCGGTGCGGATCGGCGCCGGGCGTTGTTCATCGATCAGGGTGCTGTGGCCGACCCGTACTCCCGGTACGTCGGTGATGGCATTGAACGGGCCCGGGGTGCCGTGGCCGAGGGTGATGCCCAGTTGACGCGCACGCATGTGTACTCCTTGGTTGCTCATAATTTCTGGAAGGTCGGGCTGAGCCGGCCGTGGGTGCTGTACAGCGTCACCGACACGGCCAGCAGCCCGAGAATGATCGACAGGTCGCGCAGCGACGCTTCGCGTAGCAAGGTCACCAGCAGCCAGCCGGCGCCGCTGACCGCCAGCAGGGCCGGCAATGGCCACAGCGGCATGCGGTACGGGTGCTCGCGGTCGCGTCGCAGTACCCGGCTGCACAGCGCGCAGGCCGCCACCACCAGGTAGATCAGCAGCAACAGCAGCACGGTGAACGAAGTCAGTTGTTCCAGGCTGCCGGACAGGCTCAGCAACGCCGACGGCACGGCCAGGAACAGGGTCGCCAGCCACGGCGACTCCCAGCGTGGATGAATCAGCGTGAAGGCACGGTTGAGGGTGGGCGTCCAGATCGCATCGCGGCCGCTGCTGTACACCACCCGGCCGACCTGGATGACGATGGCGACGATGGCGTTGAACACCGAGAGGAAGATCCCGGCACTCACCAGCCGCGCCAGGGTCTGGTTACCGTGGGCGGTGAGCAGGTAGCCGATCGGGTCGCCGCTGGCCAGCATCGCCCGCAGCGACGGCGCGCCGATCAGCAGCGCCGCCAGCGGAATCACCTCGATCGCCACCACGACCACCAACGACCACAGCACCGCCCGGTGCACGGTACGGCCACGGTCCTTCATGTCCTCGGCCAGCAGCACCGCGCCACCGTAGCCGTTGAAGGCGAACAGGGCCATGCCCACCGCCCCCAGCACCAGCGCCCAGGGCGCGACGACCAGGCTGCCCTGCTCGAGCATCTGCGGTTGCAGCAGGCTCGCCACCGGCTGGCTGGCGTTGCCGAAACCCAGGGTCACGATCACCAGCAGCGCGGCGACTTCGCAGAACAGGAACAACCCGGTGATCCAGGCGTTCAGGCGAATATTGAGAATGCCCAGCGCATAGCTCGACACCACGATCACCAGGGCTACCGCCTGAGTGTCGAACGTGGTGCCCAGGGCGTTGTTCAGGTAGGTGGCGGCACCGGCGGCGAGCACCGGCGGGATGAACAGCATCGAGGCCAGCACGGTGAGGAAGGTGGCGTAGCCGGCCAGCCCGCCGAACACCCGCTTGGCGTACACGTATTCGCCACCGGCGGAGCTGTGGGCACGCCCCAGCTCGGCGTAGCACCAGGCGAACATCAGCGCCAGGACTGCGGCCATGATGAACGAGAGAAAGGCGCCGCTGCCGGCCTGCTGGATGGCGAACGGGGCGATGACGAACACGGAACTGGCCGGGGTCACCGCCGACACGGTGATGGCGACCACGTCGAACACCCCCAGCCGTTGCTGGAGTGCGCCCGTGGGCGCTGCGCTGGAGCTCATGGCGTTTTTCCTCTGGTTGTTATTGGTTGTGAGGGGAAAACCGGTCACGCGGCCGCTGGACCTGGGCTGGAATGTAGGCTGGCGCAGCGATTGGGCCAATTACCTAAAGGGGGTACGCCTCTTGACGGGGAGCGGGAAACCTCACAAGACTGCGCAATCGCAGGTCAAATCTTGTGGGAGCGGGCTGGCCCCGCGATGGCGTAGCGTCAGGCAACCCTGCAATATCGCGGGGCAAGCCCGCTCCCACGCCCCCTCATTCCAGTCAACTGACTCGTAACAGTCGCCAGCAATGGGGTCTCATGCACAACCTGTTCACCGAAGCCAGCACTCACGCAGGCCTCGCCCGCACCGTCGAGCAGATCGGTCAGCCACGCTTCTGGCGCCAGTTGATCCTGCTGTTGCAGCAGTGGCTGGCGTTCGACAATGCGCTGGCGATGTTCTACCCCCGCGCCGGCCTGCCCCGGGCGCTGGAGATCTTCGATGCCCGGGGTGAAGGCAACCCCGAAGCCATGGCCCTGTACCTGAGCGGCCTGTACCAGCTCGACCCGTTCTACCAGGCCTGCCAGGAGCGCATCGGCGACGGTCTGCACCGGCTCGAGGAAGTGGCACCAGACCAGTTCCGCCAGAGCGAGTACTACCTCAAGTACTTCCACGACCATGTGCTGGAAGACGAGGTGCAGTTCATCGTGCAGTTGGCTGACAGTGGCGCCCTGTCGCTGTCGCTGGGACGCCGCGAGCGGTTCGACAGCGCCAGCCATGGCTTGCTGGCGGTGGTGTGCCCGTGGGTGGTCGCGCTGATGGCCCAGCACTGGCTGCAGCAGAGCCTGCGCCCAGCGCCCGTGGCAGGCATGGCCCATCAGGTGCGCGATGCCATGAGCCTGTTCGGGGCCAAGGTATTGTCGGAGCGCGAGCTGGAGATCGCCCGGCTGATCCTGCGGGGGTATTCATCCAAGGCCATGGCAGAGCGCCTGGCCATCTCCCCGGAAACCATCAAGGTCCATCGCCGGCATCTCTACGCCAAGCTGGATATTTCGTCGCAACCGGAGTTGTTCTCGTTGTTCCTGCAATCGCTGGGGCATGATCCGCAGGATCCCTGAGCCCGCCACACAGCGTTTGCCAAGACACTCACGGACGCGCCGCGCCTGCCAGCCCCTGCCAGGCACGCAGCACCGCATAGCCACGCCAGGGCCGCCAATCCTGCGCAGCCTGTGTGGCGGCAATGGCGCTGTTGACGCCCAGGGCCTTCTGCAGCGCCACGTCACCCGCCGGAAACGCATCGGGCCAGCGCAACGCGCGCAAGGCGATGTACTGGGCCGTCCAGTCGCCGATGCCGGGCAAGGCACGCAACTGGGCGCAGGTGGCCGCGACATCGACGCCGGGGCTCAGCACCAGGCGCCCCTCCCCCACGGCCTCGGCCAGGGCCTTGAGCGCAGCCTGGCGCTGGCGCGTGATGCCCAGGCGGCCAAGGGCGTCACCGCTGGCCGCCGCCAGGCTGGCTGGCGTGGGAAACAGACGGTCCAGCGCTGCAACGGGGGTCTGGATGGGTTCGCCAAAGGTGCCGACCAGGCGCGCGCCCAGTGTGCGCGCTGCGGCCACGGTGATCTGCTGGCCAAGCACGGCACGCACCGCCAGCTCGAAACCGTCCAGCGTACCTGGCACACGCATGCCTTCACTCGCCGGGAACGTGGCCTGCAACACACTGTGGATCGCCAGCGGGTCGGCATCCAGGTCGAACGCGGCCCGCACGCGGTTGATCAGCGTGGGCAGCATGCCTGCCAGGCTGTCACTGATGGTCACCTGCGCCTGGGCACGCTGGTCGTCAAGGCTCACACTGAGCCAGCCGCTGCACGCCTGCTGGCCCTGCACAAGGCGCAGGGTGCGCATGTACTGCCGGCCCTCCACCCATTCCAGGCCCGGGATGGCGCGCAGGCGCAGGAAGCCCAGCATCGCCTCCACGTCATAGGGCGGGCGCCAGCCCAGGCGAATGCTCACCCCATGCCCATTGGCGGTCGAGCGGGCGCGGCGCAACGCGCTGGGGTTCAGGCCATAATGCTGGGAGAACGCATCGTTGAAGCGCCGCACGCTGCCAAAGCCGCTGGCCAACGCCACCTGGGTCATCGGCAGCTGCGTGTCGGCGATCAGTTGCTTGGCCGCCAGCAGCCGGCGTGTCTGCAGGTACTGCAGCGGCGAGACCCCGAAATGCGCCTCGAAGATGCGTCGCAGATGGCGGTCGCTCACCCCCAGGTGGCGGGCGATGTCGACCATCGTACGCACGCTCTGCGGCTCGTCCAGCATGCGCGCCGCCTGCACGGCCAGGATGCGCGAGGCATCCTCGGTACTCCACGCCACCGCACGCGGCGCGAGCTCAGGGCGACATCTCAGGCACGGCCTGAAGCCCGCCGCCTCGGCCTGGGCGGCATGCCGGTAGAAACGCAGGTTCTCGCGCCGTGGCGTCTTCACCCGGCACACCGGCCGGCAATAGATGCCGGTGCTGGTGACTGCGGCGAAGAAGGCGCCATCGAAGCGCGCGTCATGCGCTTTCAGGGCCAGGTAGCAGGCATCGCTTTCGGGGGAATCGATGAGGTTGGTCATGAGCGACATCCTATGCCCTGGATGCGCTTGCGGCTCGCCATTTTCGGACATATGGCTTGCAGTCCTGCACACAACAAAAAATCCGATGCCTTGCGGCATCGGATTCTCATCGATCGATCACCTCGGCAGGCCTCGACTGCCGGGCATCAGGCACGTCTGCCCGATGCAGGTTCGATCAGGCGCCGGTCGGTGCCTTGCGGGTGCGTGCGGGCGCCTTGGTGCCGTTGATCAGCGGCCCGTAGCGTCGGCTGAACTCCTGGTTGTAGGGCACGTGGTCCTTGTTGACCCCGTTGTCCCAGTTGACCGACCAGGTCATCAGGCCCTTGATCGACACACCCTTGGCGTACAGGCGCTTGAACGCGTTGGTCACCGCCGTCGGGTTGACCACATAGCCGGTGGCGGCGGCATCGACGTTGGCCGGCAGGCCGATGACGAACTTGTCGGCCGGGATCCGGGTGAAGCCGCGGGTGCCGCTGACCAGGCTTTCGGTCAGGTAGAAGAGGAAGTCCTCTTTGAGCGCATCGTTGTTCTGGGCGATCCAGGCGCCCCTGCCGTTGTTGGCCTCCTGCACCCACAGCCCGTCGCCACCCTGGTTGTAGAACTGCGGGGCGATGAAGTCGTAGTACCCCTCCAGTGCCTTGAGGTAGTCGACGTAGCGCCCGGCGCTGGTCAGGTAGGGGAACTCCGGTGCCATGCTGATGATGAAATGCTTGCCCTCGGCGGCATAGTGATCCTTAACCAGCTTCAGCGCGGCGGGCAGGACGGTCTTGTTGGCGGCGAAGTCGATCGCGCTCTGTTCAAGATCGATGTCCAGCCCGTCGAAACCGTAGGTTTCCACCAGGCGGATGATTTCATTGGCCAGCGGCTGTTCGTGGCCCGGGTTCAGCGCGATATGCGCATCGGCACCGCCCAGCGACATCAGCACCGCCCTGCCCTGGCTGTTGAGCACGCCGACCTGGCGGCGGAACTCGGCGTCGGACAGGTTGTACGGCTTGAAGGTAGGGATGCCGCTGCCCTTCATGAACGCCACGGCCACCACGTTGTAGTCGCGCGGCACCTCCTCCAGGCTCATGTTGGCGAACTGCCCGCGCTGGTAGCCGTCCGCAGGGCCCGCCGGCCAGTTGTGCCAGTAGCCCATGAGGATCTTCTTGCCCTCGAGGCTGGGCATGCGCGAGGCGGCGTCGTCGCGCGCGGCCTTCAGTTGGGTAAAGTCAATCTTTGACATGTTCCAATCCTTTAGAACGTGTGGAAGATTCGCGGACTTACTTGAAGTCGACGTCGAAGGCCTGGTAGAAGGCGTTGCCGGTGTTGGCGACGATCCACATCAGGACGATCACATGACGGCCCTTCTTGTTGGCCGGCAGCTTCACTTCGTGGTCTACCTTGGCCTTCAGCTCGCCGGCATGGCTGTAGTACGGCACCTGCGGGTAGAAGTCCTCGGCGAACGGCTTGTCCTCCAGCTGCGCACGGGTGATGCGCTGTTTCGGATCCCAGCCGTCCTTGGTGATCAGCCAGCGGTAGCCGCGGGTGGTGTGCGGCGCGGTGTAGCGCCAGGTCACCTTGAACAGCTGCCCGGGGTCGACGTTCACCAGCGGCCAGGTGAAGGCGCGGTTGAGCTTCTTGCTCATCTCCTCGTCGGTGAAGTTGACGCAGTCGCGGGCGTCGGTCTTGCCACCGCTGAGGATGTAGCCGTCGGCGGGCGGGGCGACGCTTGGGTTGTCCGACTGGAACGGTGCGGGGAACGGGCCGGCCGCCAGGGCCGGGAAGTTCTTGCCGCCTTCCATTTCGTCGACCTGCCAGCCGCTGAGCACGCCGAGGTCGATGGCGACGGCGCCGCGGGAAGCCGGGGAAGTGACGCGGCCATGGCGAAGTGGGTTCTGGTTTTGTGGTTGGTTCATGTTCATAGCTCCATTTGATTTGAGAACTCTCCCTTTCCGAAGGAGAGGCCTTCAAACTAACGGAGCTGGATTTATTGTCCACGGGGCGATTTTGCGCACTGAAGCCGACCGTTGGGAGAAACCCCAATGAATACTGGATATTCATACAGTATCGCTATGCTTCTCCTACCCATCATGGAGCAAATCACCTACATGCCCAGGCGGCGCATGGCTGCTCTAATGGAACAAAACATAATACGTTGATTTAGCTGGGACAGCGTGGGAGCGGGCTTGCCCCGCGATGCGGCGTTTGGCACCGGCTCCGCCGGTGATCGCGGGGCAAGCCCGCTCCCACGCTGGAACCCTGTTCCTCCGCGACAGCGCAGCTCGGAAGGGCTTTGTGATCTCCTACAAGGGATTGCGTATGGCCTGAGGAGACTGTCAGCCGACCAGATAGCGGCGCCGCTTCGACCGGTAGTTAGACGGATCCAGGTGCGCGGGCAACCATTGCCCGGCCTGCGGCTTGAGGTAGTTGCCAGTGCTCCCAGGCCGGGCCTGGTACTTCGCCGCCAGGTAGCGCGCGTAGTGGTGATCGAACAGGCGCATGAACTCGCCGAAGTAGATGTCCGCCACCCGGGTGTCGCCGTGGATCACCAGCATGTTCTCGTCGTTCTTCTCCTGGGAGGCGGCGCTGAAGTTCGCCGACCCGGTCACCACCGTGGGCTGCTCGCCCAACGGGTCGACCAGCAGATACTTGGTATGCACGAAGTCGTTGCTGTTGAGCGGGTTGTCACGCTCCTTGAGCGCGTTGGTCAGCGGGTTGTCCTCGCCCAGGTAGCTGCCGGCGGCGAAGATCACGTCACCGTCGGTGCCGATGTCCTCGGTCTTCCTGAGCGGGTCGTCCTTGATCACGTAGCGCAGCACATCGTTCTGCGCCTGGAGCACCTTCTGGAACTCCGGGGCGATCTCGAACGCAGCAGTGAAGCACACCAATTGCCGGGCATTGCCGGCCAGGTCTGCATACCACTGCAAGGTCTTCTGCGCCTGGGGCGTTTCCTTGCGCTCGCGGGGGCTGAACAGCGGGTAGGTGCCCGGCTGCAACGGCAAGGCGGGCAACGGGCTGGCCTGGGCGTTGGGCACTCGCAAGCTCGCCGGGGTCATGTTCTGTTGCAGCCGCGTCCAGTAGTCCAGGTATTGCCGCGCGATGATGGGGTCGTGGACAACATGGCCGACATTGGAGTGGCCGAAGATCCCGCCAGCCGAGATATTGGTCGAGCCGGTCCAGACGCTGACCGGCTGGCCGTCCTTGAGCAGCACGATGAACTTGTTGTGGCGGATGCCTTCGCTGACCGTGCGCGGATGCACCCAGGCCTGCAGGCCGGCCTGCTCGATGGTGGCCAGGTTGTTCGCCTTGTACTTGCTCTGGGCATCGAAGACGATCTGCACGTCGCCTTCACGGGCGGCCTCGCGCAGAGCCTGGGCAACCGGCAGGTACTGGAACTCATAGAACGCCGCGCGCAGGCCCATGCCTTTCGCGCCGCCTCGCCCGATGAAGTCGAGCAGGGCCTCGTACAGGCCCCGCGAAAGCCATTTCATCGGTTTGGAGGCCGGCGCATCCGGATCGGGAGCGACATTGTCGAACTCCCTGGCATAAGCCTGGGAGCCAATCACGCCGCGGTTGAAATGGATATCGTGCCCCAGGCCCTCGCCGCCCGGAGCAAGCGTCGGCTCACAGCGCACGCGCACCGAGACGCCCCGGGCTTCGTCGATGCTCAAGTTCCTGGGCTCGCCGAACACCGGCTGCACCGTGTAGGCGTACTCCCCTTCGGGCGCGACGGTGTAGTCGGCCCACAGGAAACTCTGGATCGGTTGCTCGCTGGTCGGCACCAGCGTGCCCGGTGGCAGTCCCTTGTCCTTGTCAGCGAAGCGCTTGAGGCCGCGCAGGTAGTATTGGGTTCGCAGCTTGCCGGCCGCGTCGAAGTACCGACGGTGCACGGCAAAGCCCAGCAGGTTCTGCTCGCCGACCAGTGTCTCGAGGCTCGGCGGCGTGACGAAGTCCCAGGCCAGGAACACGACATGGGTGCCGGCGATGGCGCGGATGCGCAGGTAGTCGCCAGTGGCGGAAGCTCGCATGGGTGCACTCCTTGCAGGCCGGTTACTGGAACGGCGTCCTGACCTTGATCTGCTGGTTGTCGGGGGTCCCGCCGCTCGGGCACGGAATCGGGGCAAGCTGCTTGTCCAGGCACACCCAGAGCTCCTTCAGGCGGTTGCCCGAACCCACCGAGACCCGCAGGCTCTGTGCCGGCAATGCAGGGTTGCGGGCCAGGAAGGCCTGCTTGATGTCGCTGACCTTGGCGTTCACCAGTTGATTGGGGCCAGGATCGCTACCGAGCATGGCTTGCGTGTCGGGACGGCGCAGCGTGTCGTACACCCGCTGGATATCGGCGAAGTAGCGGTCGGCGGACGACCAGCCACAGGTGCCGTGAGCCTGCCATTCGTTCTGCATCAGGTCCGGCCCCGGCATCATGCACAAGTGCTGCCTGACCAGTGGCGCCGGCAGCGAGCCGACGCTCTGGCAGTTGCGAGGATGGTCCTGGTTGGACTTGGCATAGCGGTTCTGCGGCCACAGGCCATGCACCACCCACTCGAAACGGTTGCCGGAGAAGCACTGGAAGGCATGCTTGTCCCGTTGCGCCTTGGGCTTGTTGCGCTGGGCCTCGCAGTGCTCCGGCGACCAGGACAGCACCAGCGCCAGGTAGTCGGTGGGCAAGTCCTTGTTGACGTAGTCCACCGGGCGCACCGGCGCGGGCTCGACGACGTCGGGCAACGCGCAGATTTCCTCGGCGAAGATCGGCGAGGCGGCGGCCAGCCAGCCCCAAAGCAGTGTTCTAGCCCAGGCGCAATGCCGTGGTGATCCTTGCATGATGACCTCCTTGTCGGGTTCGACAGGCTCCGTGCCTGCCCTTCGTGCAAACCCGTCAGGTGATGGTGTAGCGCGAATATGACGATTCGTCAGTGGCGCTTTGTTGTATCGTTCTCTCCTGCCGTACCACCAGGCGCCAATGAAGCGAAAAACATGAACCGTCGTAAAAAGATCAACCAGCTGTTGAAAGCCCACGCCAAGAAGGCCAGCGCCAAACTGGCGCCGAAAAACCGCAATACCTACATCTGCAAGGCCGACCGACTGAAGCTGGCGGCCGAGGCCAGCCAGCAGGCCGAACCGACCACGGCGGACAGCGCCTCCCCCGCACAGCCCTGAGCCTGACAATGACAACACCTGCCGAGATAGCGAGCGATGCGATGGACCTGAAATTCAGCCACGTGGACGTGCTGGTCGCCGATCTGCAGGCCGCTTGTACCTACTACGCCCAGGTGCTGGGCGCCGAGATCTCGCGCACGCTCGTCTGGGAACGCGGCGGCCTGCATGTGCACTACGCCATCGCCCGGGTCGGTCAGGAACGCTTCATGCTGGTGCAGCCGCTGGCGGGCAACCTCAAGGACCTGCTCGACAGCCACGGCGAAGGGATGATCTACCGCCATTGCTATTCCACCCCGGACATCGAACAGGCCTATGACCAACTGACGGCCAACGGCATCCAGCCCGAGGACGAGAACGGCAAGCCGCTGGCGCGCGAGCACCTGCAGTCGCCTGCCGGTGCCCGCATCATCTGGCTGCCAAAGCGTTTCGGGCATTTCTCGATCGAGATCATCGAGGCACAGGCGCTCGAAGCCTTCATCGAGGAGGCATTCCTCCCGCAGGCCTGAGTCAGAACGTGTACTGCACCCCGACGGTCGAGGTGACCGGCGTATCCTGGCGGATGATCGGGCTGTGGCGAACCTGATCGGTGTAGTGCATCACATTCACGCTGGCGATGGTCGACCAGTGCGGGTCAAACCGGTGCATCCACGACAGCTCGCCCGAGTAGGCATAGATGCCCTGGTCGGCCTTGAATCGATCGAAATCGGTGTTGGCGCTTTGCTGGGCGGTGACGCCGAAGTAGGTCTGGTTGTACCTGGCCTGCCCCGCATGGGCGTTGACGCCCAGGGTCACCGTGTCGGCGTCGTTGTGGTGCAGCGTGCTCAGCAGGCCGAACTGATAGCGGTTGCCGCGTTTGTAGCCACCGGTACGCAGCTCGGCATCGGCGGTGATCGCCAGCCAGGGCAGGACCTGCTGGGCCAGGTTGATGTCGACCACCGTCGCACCGCCTACCTCGCCCATGCCTTTTAAATAATCCGAGCCATTGCGGTACTTGCTGTCACCGTCGGCACGGCCGAAGTCGTAGCCAAGCGAGAGGCTGGCACTGAAGCCGCTGTCGAACTGGTGCTGAACGCCCACGCCCTTGAGGCTGTCGGCGAAGAAGATGCCGCGCTGGAGGGTCACCGATGGCAACAGGTGGCCCTGGCTGCCCTTCGCGCCCATGTAGCGCGGCGCGGCATGCAGGGCGAAGCCGGCGGTGACCTGGGTCTCATCGCCCCAGATGATGTCCGGCGCAGTCTTTTCCTGGGCACTGGCCTGGCTGCAGGCAAGCGCCGCGTTGAGGGCAAGCGAAGTGCCCAGTATCTTCCTGATGGACGTTGATTCGAACATGATCATGACTCGCTGGATAAGGGTTTCGACACCACGGGAAACGCACCGGCATTGCCCGGTGCATTTCAACGGGGGCGAACTTTAGCGAGGCTCTGTCAACGTTCCTTCCAGCGATTGTCAAGGTCGTGTGAAGATCGCCAGATTTTCTGGGCGGACCTCAGCTGTCCTTGCCCAGCACATAGCGGTCGAACTGCTGGATATGTTCATCGAGGTTGTCCTCGAGCATCATCCGGTACTGCTCGCAGAAGTACTTCAGAAGCTCCTCCCGCGCGGCGGCCATCTCCTGTGCCGACTTGAAGCTGCGCGCCGTCATCCAGGCATTGAAGCGACTGGCGGCGAAGGTCATCGAAGCGCTGACCTTGCCGAGGTCCTCGAGCTTTTCGATCTGCTGGTTGGCCAGTTCGATATGCGCGTCGGCGCGGTCGTAGAAGGCCTGGTCGGTGGCTTGTGCCATGGCGGTATACCTATTGGAGACGTTTGCTTCAGGCTGTCTTGGCCTGAACAGTGAACAGGCTGGCCCCCAGCGTCATGAACGACACGCCGAACAGGCGGTTCATCAGGCGCGCGCGGTTCGGTGCGGCCAGCTGGCGTTTCAAGGCCTGGGCCAGGGTGACATAGAAGGCATGGGAGAGCATCGAGCACAGGGCGAAGGTGACCACCAACAGACCGAGCTGGCCGTCGGCGCCGTGGCCGGTGCGCATGAACTGCGGCAGGAAGGCGGCGAAGAACAGGATCGCCTTCGGATTGGTCAGCGCCACCGTCACGCCGTTGAGCAGCAGCCGGCGATTGCTGGCGATGGCCTTGGTCGGCTGCTCCAGCTGGTCAAAGGCGCTGGTGCGACGCTTCCACTGCTTGATGCCCAGGTAGATCAGGTAGCTCGCGCCAAGCACCTTGAGCAGCAGGAAGGCCGTGGCCGAGGTTTGCAGCAGCATCCCGAGGCCGGCACTGGTGGCGGTGGACACCACCAGCAGGCCGAAGGCGTTGCCGAGCGAACCGAGCATTGCCCGCCTCGGCCCGTGGGACAACGAGTTGGACAGGGCCATGATGACCCCTGGGCCTGGCGACAGGGTCACCAGCATCGAGACGACGACAAAACCGAACCAATCGTGAAGCGACATCCTTGTACATCCCCGGACCGATAAAGTGAGGCGGCGACTGTAACAGAATGCTGCTCTGGTCCAAATCCCTGACTGTGGGGGCCGGTTTACCCGCGAACACCGGCGAAGCCGGTACCACGCACCACGTTGCCTGCTTCGCGGCGGTTCGGCGCCCCGATAGACCCGCCCCCACAAAGGTCTCCTGCCCTCAGGCCGAACGCAGGTTCAATGGGTTCGGTTCAACCGGCTGGCGCGCAGCGTGGCCACAGGCGACGAAATCCTCCTTGCGCAGCACCACCAGCGCCACCAGCGACGCCACACCGGTGCCCACGTAGAAGTACCACGGCGCAGTGATATCCCCGGTCACCTTGATCAGCCAGGTGGAGATCAGCGGCGCGCTGCCGCCGAACACCGCCACCGGGATGTTATAGGCCATGGCGATGCCGGTGGAGCGGATCCGCGTCGGCAGCAGTTCGCTCATCAACGCGTAGGTCGACGAAGCATACAGCCCGAACAGGATCGCCACCGCCATCAGCGGCCAGAACAGGGTGGCCGGGGTAGCGCCGGGCGCGGTCTTGAAGAACCAGTACATGGCCAGGGTCGCCAGGGTGCCGATCACCATCAGGAACGGCTTGCGCCCGTAGCGGTCGGTGAAGGCGCCACCGAATGGCATCACCAGCGCCGCCGACAGGCTGGCGACGAACACGTAGAGCAAGGTGGTGCCGCTGTCGAACTTCAGCGTGTTGGACATGTAGGTCGAGGCGAAGGTCAGCACCAGGTAGAAGATCGAGCTGTGCAGGGTAATGATGAAAAACACCAGGGCGATCGCGCGCTTCCACTGCCATACCTCGCGCAGCGGCGCCTTGGAGGTCTGCCCGGCTTCCACCAGGGCGAGGAACTCGGGGCTGTCCTCGAGCTTGAGGCGAATGTACAGCGAGATGAAGCCCAAGGGACCGGCGATCAGGAACGGAATCCGCCAGCCCCAGTCCTGCATCAGCTCGGCGCCCAGCGCCCAGGTCATGCCATTGGCCACGGCGCCGCCCAGCAGCAGGCCCAGCACCGCGGTGACCATCAGCCAGCAGGTGGCGAAGCCGCGTCGACCGGGCCCGGCGTATTCGGAGATGAAGCTGGTGATGGTGCCGATCTCACCGCCGGCAGAGAAGCCCTGCACGCAGCGGATCAGCACCAGGATCACCGGCGCGGCGATGCCGATACTGGCGTAGGTCGGCAGCAGGCCGAGCAGGAAGGTAGAACCGGCCATCATCACCAGCACCGTGATCAGTGTGCGGCGGCGGCCGATCTTGTCCGCCAGCGGGCCGAAGAACAACCCGCCCAGCGGGCGGATGAAGAAGCTCAGGGCGAAGGCCGCGAAGCTCGCCAGCAGGCTGCTGGTGGGGTCGTCGGAAACGAAGAAGGCCTTGCCGATGTACAAGGCCAGGAAGCCGTAGACGCCGTAGTCGTACCACTCGATCAAGTGGCCGGTGGTGGCGCCGATAAAGGCGCGGCGCCGCTGGCGCTGGGTGTTGCCGGGTGACATGCCCATGTCGGGAACTCCTGTCGTGGTGCTTTCCATGAAAGATGCGGGTCAGTGGCTAATGCCAGTCAGTTAAGGCAATTGGGGTCGCTGCGCGACCCTTCGCGGGTAAACCCGCTCCCACAGGTACAGCGCTCGATTCAGCGTTTGCGCGATCCTGTGGGAGCGGGTTTACCCGCGAAGGGCTGCAAAGCAGCCCCAATAAGTGCGATGAAGCGCTAACTGACTGGCATTAGGGTCAGTGGCTGGCGAACGCCCCGTCGGGGTTCTGCAGCCACTGGCGCAGCTGGGTCTTGAGAATCTTGCCGTAGCTGTTCTTCGGCAGCTCGGCGCAGAACAGGTATTTCTTCGGTTTCTTGAACGAGGCCATGCGCGCCAGGAACCATTGGTTGAGCGCCTGGGCATCGAGGCTGCCCGGCGTGCGCGGCACGACGAAGGCCACCACCGACTCGCCCCATTCGGCGTCAGCCTCCCCCACCACGCAGGCCTCGAACACGTCGGGGTGCTGGATCAGCACTTCCTCGACTTCGCGCGGGTAGATGTTGCTGCCGCCGGAGATGATCACGTCCTTGCTGCGGTCGGTCAGGGTCAGGTAGCCGCGCTCGTCGAGCAATCCGATGTCGCCGGTGCGCAGCCAGCCGTCCACCAGGGTCGCCTGGGTGGCCTGCGGATTGTCCCAGTAACCCTGCATCACCACCGGCCCGCGCACGCTGATCTCGCCGGGTTCGCCGGGCGCCAGCGGCTGGCCCGCGCCGTCCACCACGCGGACCTCGACACAGGCCTGGGCCCGCCCCACCGAGGCGGCCATGGCGGGCCAGTCGGGGTGCTCACGGTCGGCGATGGCCTCACGCGACAGCGCGCTGATGGTCATCGGGCATTCGCCCTGGCCGTAGATCTGCACCAGGCGCGGGCCGAAGGTGTCCAGGGCCTCGCTGAGGTCCGCCAGGTACATCGGGCCGCCGCCGTAGACGATGGTCTTGATGCCCGCGCCGTCATAACCCTGCTGGCGGGCCTGCTCGACCATGCGCTTGACCATGGTCGGCGCGGCGAACAGGCTGACCTGGCTCAGGGCCTGCGCCAGGCCGAACAGCTCGGCGGCCTGGAAGCCCCGAGACTGCGGCACCACATGCCGGGCGCCGCAGCGCACGTGGACGAAGTTGTACAGCCCGGCGCCATGGGACATCGGCGCGGCATAGACCACGGCATCGGCCGCAGTCACCGGGTCGACGTCCAGCGGGTAGCACAGCGACATGGCGACCAGGTTGCCATGGGACAGCATCACGCCCTTCGAACGGCCCGTGGTGCCAGAGGTATAGAACAGCCAGGCCAGGTCGCTGTCCTGGCGCGGATGCGGCTGCGCCAGTTCATCGCGGCCCGACGGGTCAGGCGCGACCAGGGCAGGCGCGGCCAGCTCACGGCAGCCGACTGGCAGGGTCGCGCTGTCGAAGACCGCGCCCTCGTCGGTATAGATCAGGCGCGCCCCGGCATTGCCGACGATCCAGGCCGCTTCCAGGGCGTGCAGCTTGCTGTTGATCGGCACCGCCACCGCCCCGCTCCACCAGATGGCGTAGAGCAGTTCAAGGTAGGCGCAGCTGTTCTTCATCAGCAACGCCACCCGGTCACCCGGTTCGATGCCATGCGTGTGACGCAACGCCAGCGCCCGTGCCCGTACCTGGGTGGCAAACATCCGGTAATCGGCAACCTGACGCTCCCCGTCGAACAGCGCCGGGCGCTCGGGCCAGCGCTGGGCCGCATCCTGCAGCCAATGCGCGATGTTCATCCTCAGACCCTGACCGCTTGCAGCACGCTGGCATAGTTGGCGACCGCCATGCCGCCCATGTTGAACAGCAGGCCGAACTCGGCGTTGGGCACGCCCAGGCCGATGGGTTTGCCGGTCAGCTGGGCGAAGCCCAGGGCATGCATTGACACCCCGGTGGCGCCCACCGGATGGCCCTTGGCCTTGAGCCCGCCGGACAGGTTCACCGGCAAGCGCCCGCCCTGGCGCACGATGCCGTCATCCAGCGCCCGGTGCCCCTCGCCCCTTGGCGCCAGGCCCATGGCCTCGTAGATCAGCAGTTCGGCAATGGTGAAGCAGTCGTGCACCTCGGCGAAGCTCAGGTCGTTCAGGGTCACCCCCGCCTCGCGCAACGCCCCGTGGATGGCCCGTTGCGGCCCCTCGAAGGCGAGGATGTCGCGGCGCGACAGCGGCAGGAAGTCGTTGACCTGGACCATCGAGCGGATCGCCACCTGGCGGCGCATCGAGCGGGCGCGCTTGGGCGAGGCCAGCACGATCGCCGCTGCGCCATCGCTGATCAGCGAGCAGTCGGTCAGGCGCAGGGGCGCGGCGATCAGCGGGTTGCCCGGCGACACCTGGTTGCAGTGTTCGAAGTCCATCACCCGGTGCATCTGCGCCAGCGGGTTGGCCATGGCGTTGGCGTGGTTCTTCACGGCGATGGCCGCCATCGACGCCAGCGGGCTGTGGTAGCGCTCGGTGTACTGCTGCGCCACCTGGCCGAACAGCTGGGCGAAGCTCAGCCCGGCCTCCGCCAGGGCATTCTGGTAGCCGGCGCCGGCCAGCGCCCGGGTGACCTCGACCGTGCTGTTGCCGGTCATCTTCTCCGCGCCGACCACCAGCACCAGCTCGGCGGCGCCACTGCGGATCGCGTTGATCCCGGCCTGGATCGCCGCCGAGCCCGAGGCGCAGGCGTTTTCGCAGCGGGTGGCGGGCTTGAAGCGCAGTTGCGGGTCGGCCTGCAGCATCAACGAAGCCGGGAAGCCGTCGGCCACCAGGCCCGAGTTGAAGTGACCGAGGAACAGCGCGTCGATCTCGGCGGCGTCGATGGCCGCGTCCTGCAGGGCATCGCGGGTAACCTGGACGATCAGGTCCTCGAGGTTCAGGCCATCCAGGCGGCCGAAGCGACTGTGCGCGGCGGCAACGATGGCGATGGAATCGTGGAGCATGGTGATTTTCTTCTGTCCTTGAAGCGGGTATTGCATACAATGTGGCAGTATCCAAATCCCACGCTAGTTGGGGCAACTACGTACGCAAGTAAGTAGTGAGCCATACGGGACGTGACCCCCAAGGCAGGAAGCCTGATGACCGTACCTACCCACGCCTCCCCGGACCTGGAACGCCTGGCATTCCAGGTTTCACCCGCGCCACAGCTGATCACCGGCCACCGGCGCATGCTCGACTGCAACGAGGCCTTCGCCCGGCTGTTCGGCTATACCCGCGAAGAACTGCGCGGGCACCTGACCTTGCTGCTCTACCCGTCCCACGCCGACTACCAGAGCATCGGCGAACGCAGCGAGCACTGGCTGCGCAACGGGCTGGGCGCCTTCTACTCCGACGAACGCTTCATGCAGCACCGCAACGGCGAAGTGTTCTGGGCCAGGGCCCAGGGCTTCACGCTGACGGCGGAGGATCCGTTCAAGCTGATGATCTGGCATTTCGAACGGCTCGACCGGCAGCCGGCGCCGACGGTGCAACTGACGCCGCGGGAGCGGGAGATTTCCTTGCATATCGTCAATGGGCTGACCTGCAAGGAGGTGGCCCGAAAGCTGGGGATCTCGCATCGGACGGTGGAGGTGCATCGGGCAAGGTTGATGAAGAAGTTGCAAGCGAAGAACAGTGCGGAGTTGGTTTCGAAAATTATTTTCATCAGTTGAATGAAGGATCGGGAACCCGCTGGCCCACTGGGGCTGCGTTGCAGCCTTTTCCGGCCGGTCCGGCGCCCCGGCAAGACCGCTCTTACAGACGATCGCGGCCCCTGTAGGAGCGGCCTTGTGTCGCGAAAGGACCGCAGAGCGGTCCCGACATTGCCATGCCGAACAAAGCCCTTGGAACCACCCCAGCCCTTGCAATCCCACCACCACACCAAGACAATGCGAGCAATTACCATTTACATCATGGACCTCGCTCTATGTCGACGCTCGACCGCTCGGCGCTGCACCAGCTGTACAGCGAAAACAACGGCTGGTTGAAAAGCTGGTTGCGCGCGCGCCTGGGCAATACCGCCGATGCGTCCGACCTGGCCCACGACACCTTCCTGCGGGTCATGACCGCCCGCAACCAGGCGCCCATCCGCGAGCCACGCAGCTACCTCAGCGCCATCGCCCGTGCGCTGCTGATCGACAAGGTTCGCCGCCGCGCCATCGAGCAGGCCTACTTGCAAGCCCTGGCCCTGCGGCCCGAGCCGGTCGACGTGTCGCCGGAGATTCGCCTGTCGATCATCGAGATGCTGGTATCGGTCGATGCAATGCTCGACGAGCTCGGCCCAAGGACCCGGGACATTTTCCTCGCGGTGCAACTGGAAGGGCTGACCTATGCGGCGGTCGCCGAACGCTTCGACGTCTCGATCACCACGGTGAAGAACCACCTGATCCGGGCCATGACCCGCTGCCTGCTGGTGGTCGAGAGCTGAGGGCCGGGCTGTGGATATGAAGACGCTCGAAGCAGCCGCGACCTGGTACGTGCAGCTCAATGACGGTGATGCCGACGCTGCACGGACCCAGGCCTGGCAGGCGTGGCTGGCCGCAAGCCCCGCGCATGCCGAAGCCTGGGCGCGGGTGGAGAAGCTCCAGCGGCAATGGGCAATGGTGCCGAGCCAGGCCGCGCTGTCGGGCTTGGGCGCGGCCCAGGCGCAGCGCCGCGAGGTGCTGAAGGTGCTGGGCATGCTACTGGCCGTCGGCGGCGGCACCTGGCTGGCCAGCGAGCAGCTGCCCTACCGCGCCCTGCTCGCCCAGCAGCGCACCGGCAGCGGCGAGCGGCGCTCGCTGCGCCTGGAGGACGGCTCGCAGCTGGAACTGAACGTCGACACCGCGCTGGATGTGCGTTTCGATGCGCAGGTACGAGCGATCCAGCTGTACCGCGGCGAGATCCTGGTCAGCACCGCCAGCGACCCCGCCCGGCGCCCGTTCATCGTGCACACCGACAACGGCAGCGTGCGGGCACTGGGTACGCGGTTCAGTGTGCGGCAGCTAGCCGAGCAGACACGGGTCGGCGTGTTGCAGTCGGCCGTCGAGATTCGCCCCCAACACCACCTCGACCAGGTGCTGCGCCTGGACGCCGGACAACAGGCCGACTTCGACCGCGAGACGTTGGCTCGCGCCCAGCCCCTGCCCGCCGACTCGACGGCCTGGGTCCAGGGCATGCTCAGCGTCAACGACTGGCGCCTGGGCGACTTCATCGACGAGCTGGGCCGCTACCGCGCCGGCGTGCTGCGCTGCGCCCCGGCCATTCGCGGCATGAGCATTTCCGGCTCGTTCCGTATCGACGACACCGATATCGCCCTGGCGAACCTGCCCAAATCCCTGCCGGTGAAGGTGCGCTACCAGAGCCGCTACTGGGTCAGCGTGGAGCCTGCCTGAACCCTTAGCGAAAAAAGTTCTCCGCAATCTTGCTGATTTCGATTCTCGTCCGTCCATGACACAAGCCGCGACGACAGCGACTTTCCGCCATGACACGCAAGGATCACCCAATGCCCGCTCCCCACCCCACCGCCCGCCTGCGCCTGGCCATCCGCCGGTTCGCCTTCGGCCTGTCCCTCGCCTCCGTGCCCTGCGCGTTGTTCGCGCCGGCCCATGCCATGGCCAGCAGCCAGAACACCTACCATATCGCCGCCGGCCCCCTGGGCAACGCCATTACCCAGTTCGGTGTGCAAGCGGGAGTGACCATCTCGTTCGACACCGAGCAGACCCGCCACCTCAGCACCGCCGGGCTCGACGGCAGCTACAGCGTCGAGGAAGGCCTGCTGCGCCTGCTCGCCAGCAGCGGGCTGCAAGCCCAGCGCCAGGGCAACGGCGGCTATGTGCTGGTCCCGGCCGACAACGGCGCGGCGATGGAACTGGGGCCGTTGACCATCGACGCCAATCGCCTCGATGCCACCAGCGAGGGTACCCAGTCCTACGCCGCGCGTGCGGTGACCATCGGCAAAGGCGTGCACAGCCTCAAGGAAACGCCGCAGTCGGTCACGGTGATGACCCGCAAGATGCTCGACGACCAGAACCTCAACACCCTGGAACAGGTGCTGGACAAGACCCCCGGCATCACCGTCTACGACTCGCCCATGGGCGGCAAGTACTTCTACTCCCGTGGCTTCAACCTCGACGGCCAGTACCAGTACGACGGCGTGCCGCTGGATGTGGGTGGCAACTATGTGCAGGCCAACAGCTTCTCCAGCGACATGGCCTTCTACGACCGCGTCGAGATCCTCAAAGGCGCGGCCGGCATGATGAAGGGCTCAGGCTCGTCCGCCGGCGGCGTCAACTTCGTGCGCAAGCGCGGGCAGGACAAGGCCCATACCACGCTGACCCTGTCCGCAGGCACCTGGGACAACTACCGTGGCCAGGTGGACGTGGGCGGCCCGCTCAACGAGTCGGGCACCGTGCGCGGCCGCGCCGTGGCCACCCTGCAGGATCGTCAGTATTTCTACGACAACGCCAAGCGCCAGGACCAGGTGCTGTACAGCGCCCTGGACTGGGACGTGACACCCGACACCACTCTGGGCGTGGGCCTTGCCTATGAAGACGTCGACGCCTCGCCCTGCTACCACGGCCTGCCCCGCTACGCCGACGGCAGCGACCTGAAGCTGTCGCGCTCCACCTGCCTTGGCGCCAGCTGGAACGACCAGCAAAGCCAGCGCACCACCGGCTTCGCCGACCTCAAGCATCGCTTCAACGACGACTGGACGCTGAACTTCGCCTCGGTCTACACCCACAACAATCAGAACATCGAGTACGGCTATGCCGAGGGCGCGGTGCCGGTGGGCGCCGGCAGCGCCGGGATCCGCCGCTATGCCGGGCGGTTCGACTACGACCAGGACGACTACGGCTTCGATAGCTACCTCGACGGCAAGTTCGAGGCGTTCGGCCTCGAGCACGAGCTGATTGTCGGCGCCAACGCCAGCCGCCAGCAGACCCACGACTACTTCGCGCTGATGGGGCTGAGCGGTACCCAGAATCCATTCGATCCGTCGCCAGCCTTCCCCCACCCGTCCAAGGACGCGTTCCTGACCGCCCCCAGCCGCGGCGGTAGCGTACCCACCGACTCCACCACCACCCAGTACGGCACCTACGCCACCCTGCGCCTGAAGCTGGCCGAGCCATTGACCCTGGTGCTCGGTACGCGGGTGAGCTGGTACCGCAACAAGAGCGACTCCTACACCCAGGCCTGGGACTACTGGGTCCACAACCGCAGCCAGGAAAACGGCCAGGTCACGCCCTTCGCCGCCGTGCTCTACGACCTCAACGATGAGTGGACCGCCTACGCCAGCTACGCCGACATCTTCCAGCCGCAGAGCAACCTGGTGAATGCCCAGGGCCAAGCCTTGCAACCCAAGACCGGCGCCAACTACGAGCTGGGTATCAAGGGTGAGCTGTTCGGCGGCGCGCTGAACACCGCCTTCAACCTGTTCCGCACGGTCGAGGAGCACCGCGCCGAAACCGACTTCGCCGACACCTGCCTGGGCTCGGGCGACCAGTACTGCTACACCGACAGCGGCAAGGTCCGTGCCCAGGGCTTCGAGGCCGAGGTCAGCGGCTCGCCCATCGAACGCCTGCAGTTGCTGGCGGGCTATACCTACACCCAGACCAAGTACCTGAACACCATCAACCAGACCGACCCGACCGAGCTGACCTTCACCTCCAGCTTCATCCCGCGGCACATGCTCAAGGTCTGGGGCGACTACCAGCTGGACGGCGCGCTCGAGCGCTGGACGGTCGGCGCCGGGGTTTCCAGCCAGAGCGACAACTTCCGCCGCCAGGGCAACCTGAGCATCGAGCAGGCGGGCTACACCCTGTGGAGCGGCCGTGTGCAGTACCGCCTCGACGAGCACTGGAGCCTGGCGTTGAATGGCAACAACCTACTGGACAAGCGTTATTACTCGACCGTGGGGGCTACCGGCTGGGGTAACTACTATGGAGAGCCGCGCAACTTCATGGTGACGCTCAAAGGGAGTTTCTGATGGGGGCAGGGTCGGCGCAGTAAGGGCCAGGCCTTTCCAGGTGTTCGCCGCGAAGGTTTCTGCGCCTGTAAGATCGAGCGTCGCCCGCGTGGCGCATCGCGGCACAAGGCCGCTCATACATCTCATGGTTGCCCGCCCTGGTGCATGTCTTGAGACAGGTGAAGCGGCAGTGGTGGCCACGCTGAAACCGTGTCGGGCCAACAAGGCGGACCAGGTAATGGCACAGGACTGACTGGCCCGAAACAGATGTGGGAGCGGCCTTGTGCCGCGATGCGCCGCGCGGGCGGCGCTCGATCTCATAGGCGCTGCAAAGGTTGCGGCGGACACCTGGAGGCCCTCACTCGGTCAACAGCCCTTGCCCCCAAAGACCTGAGAGGGCTGCCCGTAAGCACGCCAACGTTTCATCACCCGCGCTCTGCTCACGGCTTGAGGAAAGCCTCAACAGCGCTGACGAACCGCTCCGGCTGATCAACCGCCATCCATTCGGGTGAAATAAACCCTACTGTAGGTGCCGCCTAAGAAACCGAGCGCGGCCTGCGTGACGTTCGACTTTCCTGCCGCCACCAGAAATTTTTAACCGCTCGCTTCGGTGCCTCAACAGATAGCTATCAATTTTACTAGTATTTATTTTCAGGTAGCCGTGGAATGCTTATGTTCCAGACCGTAACTGCCGGACGGATCCAAATGTCTATTGATTCGAAGCGCACCTCGGGCGAAGTCTTGTCAGGCAATACTCTAAGCCGTGCACTACCAGACGTATCCGTCAGACAAAAATTCAGATGCAGCTCGTACATCACCACTCTGATAGCCGCTGAACAAAATCATTCGCCCTCGAGCCTGTTCAAGCCCGCACATCCTCGACGATGCATTGTCTATTCCCCCTATGGCTGGCATAAAGGTGTATTGGCGCTACTTGGCTTTAACGGCGAGCCCTTTGATCCTTTGACGCAGCGCTATCACTTAGGTCACGGTTACCGGGCGTTCAGCCCCTCATTAAAGCGCTTCAACAGCCCTGACAGCATTAGTCCTTTTGGTGCAGGCGGCCTAAATCCATATATTTATTGTTTGGGGGACCCAGTAAACAACAAAGATCCAGATGGACACATTACAGTTTGGCAGTTTGTTACAGATACCACCCTAACCCTAAGGCATTTATTTAAGCGCAATAATGTGCCAACTGGTTATAAGTTGATTGGATTTCATGGCAGCGCTTCGATTTATGAGAAATCGTTAGCTGCGGGAATCGACCATAAATATTTTGGCAAAGGTGATCATGGAGACGGCTTTTACGCAACTGACAACTACAAACTGGCAAAACATTACGCCAACATAAGCGCATTCCTCACTCAGTCTAGCCCGCGCACTTACGGGGTATACATACAGAACTTTAACAACCTCGAAAGGGGTAAGGATTTCGACTACGCCGCCGGAACCGAAATAATGGTTTTCTTTGAAAGCTCATTTGACAAAATAAAGGTTCTACCCACAAAAGAATCAACACTATTTCGCAGAAATTCATATTATGAGCGCAACGCAGATTTAAACTCGAAATCAAGCGACATACGAGTTGACGCCTGACCTGCGCGATATATAGAAAGTTAGCAAAACTCGTCAGTTGGGCGCGACGACTGCGAGGGCAATGAGTACTGTAGAATACGGTGCACATTCCTTTATAAACCTGCCTATCTGCATTCCGTCATGAGGCTAGGCGGTCCTTTTCGAACCGCCGGGCTCTGTTTCACACCTTCTTCAACATCCCCATATGCGCATCATCCATCAATGCCTTGGCCATATCGCTCAGGTAGTGCGATGCCCAGACCAGCACTGGTTCGTTGTCCATCACACCGATGAAGGACGCCCGGCGGGCGCTGTCGAGCAGCACGGAGGCCTGCTCCATGGCGTGGCTTGCGCAGTTGCCGGGTTCCACACGGAACAGGCGTGTACCTTTGGTGGCGCCTTCCAGACAGGTGCAACTGCCGACGGTCCAGCCGAGCTGGCCGTGGTCTGCAGGGGTTTCGTTGTCCATTTGCGAAATCCTCTCTCGTGGAACTAACCGTAACTCATTGATTTAGCTCGATCCTGTAGGAGCGGCCTTGCGCCGCGAAAGGGCTGCGCAGCAGCCCCGGCAATTTTGATTGCGGCGCGGAACCTGGGGCCCGTGGCAGCTCTATCAGTGCAATGTGTATGACGGCGGTCGCATACTCATCTGAAGCTGGGCCAGTGCCGACTCCAGCAACATGCGGGTGGCATCAAGCTCGTGCATCATCGTCAGCATCACCAGGGTGGCCGGTGATTTTGGCAGATGGCTGAACGACTGATGGGCAACGGCCAGTGCACACATGACGTACTCGGTGGCCTGGACGAGGGTGTCTTCAAGGAGATGGGGGGATTCAGCGGACGGGGGTGGATCCGGGACGATCTTCAACATGACTTCATACTCGACGTTCATGAATGATCAACCAGACACCCATTCACCTGCAGGAGGATGGGTGGCGGCTACGTGCGGGTCTGCAAGTCCGGGGAACATCGAGCGATAACCCGGCCGGCCCGAGGGCCAACCGCACGTAGCCACCATTGAGCACAACCACTGGAAAACGCCAGCGACTCGAAGGTGAGTACAGTTCGATGTTCAGACGGGCTTGCAGGCCCGGTCGTTGATTTGGCAACGACCCAACGAGACTAGCCGCCACTTCGAGGGCGCAACAGTGGGCGAAGCATGCTTCGGAAATGGACTACTCGAAATAGGGAAAATCTGATTCATCCATGTAGGACGCGCCAACGAATCATTGGCCGGACTCTGCTCTGCTTACTTTTTGAGGAAGGTTTCTACAACGCTGGCGAACCGTTCCGGTTGATCGAGCATGACGAAATGAAAACTGTCATCGATCCGGGTGAAATGGATATCAGGTGTCGAGGCATAGGCCCGACGGAACGTTGCATCGACGCTGGATGCAGGCACGCCGTAAAAATCGTCGTATGCATAAACGACTTCGACCGGTGCGCTGATGCACCCGAGTTCGGGACGCAGATCGGTGACCATCAATTCATACACGGCGTCCGCCACAGTCTTGCGATCGGAGCTGATCCCCGCAGAAACCAGCCCTGGTCTGACCGCCTCGGTCTTGGCGAGTCGGGCAATAGATGCCTTCTGCATCGCTTCGCTCTGCTCCGGCGATGCCGCCAACAGCGAACTGCGCATTGCTGCTGCCTGCACGGTAGCGGTTTTGCTGGTGGCCGAAGGATCAATCAGCAACGTATAGAACGGCAACGCATCGACGATCATCAAACGACCGACCTGATCGGGATGACGAGCCCCCAGCATCAATGCAACCTCTCCCCCAGCGAGTGACCGATGATCACGGGTGCCTCGATATGCTGGGTGCGGATGTAGTCAGCAATTGCCTCGGCCACCGGAGCGACCACTTTCCCTTCGCTATCGGACAGCGCAGGCAAACCGGCAAAGCCTGCGAGCTGCACGAGGTGAAGACGCTGGCTCTGGCGTAACCGAGTGGTAAGGTCAGTCCATACCTCGCGAGACGAAGCCAGCCCCGGAATCAGGATCACATCCCTGCCCTCGCCTTCGACCTGGACCGAGATACGCTGCTGATCAGTGGGTAATGGAGACGAAGGCTGGCCGGGTGACGCCGATAGCGACGTCGACATCAACGACAAGGTGGTCCCGACTGCCGCGAGGATCATTGCGATACGCATTGGATTCCCCTCTCCAGGCGATGTGCTGCTTGTTTCATGGCCACTCCTTTGACTGATGAGAGCTAGGCACTATACGGACTTGTCGCCACGATAGAAGGCGTTGAGGGCATTCGAGCATGGTCTGGGTCGGCGCGGCTGCCCACCCAGACCACCGGCCTCTGTTTCACACCTTCTTCAACATCCCCATATGCGCATCATCCATCAATGCCTTAGCCATATCGCTCAGGTAGTGCGATGCCCAGACCAGCACCGGTTCGTTGTCCATCACACCGATGAAGGACGCCCGGCGGGTGCTGTCGAGCAGCGCGGAGGCCTGCTCCATGGCGTGGCTCGCGCAGTTGCCGGCTCGACACGAAACAGGCGCGTACCTTTGGTGGAGCCTTCCAGGCAGGTGCAGCTACTGACGGTCCAGCCGAGCTGGCCGAAGTCTGCAGGGGTTTCGTTGTCCATTTGCGAAATCCTCTCTTGTGGAACTGACCGTCACTCAATGATTTAGGTCGACGCTGGGGTCTGTGGCAACCCTGTCAGTGCAACGTGTATGACGGCGGTCGTTCACTCATCTGGAGCTGGGCCAAAGCCGACTCCAGCAGCATGCGGGTGGCATCAAGCTCGTGCATCATCGTCAGCATCACCAGGGTGGCCGGTGATTTGGGCAGGTGGCTGAACAGCTGATGGGCGACGGCCAGTGCGCACATGACGTACTCATAGGCCTGGAACAGAGTGTCTTCAAGGAGGTGGGGGGATTCGGTGGACGGCAGTGGATCCGGGGCGATCTTAAGCAAAAATACCTCGCAATGTATTAGACAGCCCCCAACTTTTCACTTGCAGGTAAAAGGCGGCAGCTACGTGCAGGTCTGCAAGACCGGGGTATTACGAGGCGAAAACCCGGCTGACCCAAAGGTCACCAGCACGTAGCCACCATAAAGCGAGACCCACTACTCAACGCCGAAGATCATGGTGACCACCATCCTAGGCTCTATACGAAATGTATCTGCACTCGCCCATACTGCGTTGAAACGGGGCTCGGAATGCTCATGTACTCCAGTACAGTCGGGCGCGACCCCGGCCGTTCCTCCCCCCGTTTCGCCTTGTCTGGCCTTCGCACAGACACATTTCCTACAGACCCTAATACCGCGCAGGCTTGCAGACCGGGCGAAACAGGTGCAAGGCCGCTCCAGGATCCTACTTTCGCCCCTCAAATCGTCGTCTGCTCAGGAACAACCCTATGCCGAGCGGCACTGCAAGGGCAGACATCAATCCCAGGTCAAAGCTCTGCAAACGAGTCTGGCTCAGCGCAACACAACCAATCAGTCCAGCAATGACCAACGCAACGCCTAGCCACTTACGCAGCAAGTATGGCCTCATGAACCGTTCAAATAGAAAAGCCAGTGCAACGAAGATGACTGCCTGCGTAAATTCGGACATGTGCACCTCCTCTCAAGCCCTGATGATAAGTGATTCGGCAGTACGCTGCGGGCCAATCCCACCACTTACCTGAGCCTGAATGCTCACGACTACGTCACCAGCATGGTAGGTGGGTAAGACGTCATTAACGTAAGAGCGCACGCCCATACCTACAGCAGTACCGGCGGCAAGCCCTGCTACTGGCCCGGCCAGATTGCCCACAGCACGGGCAGCACCACCGAAAGCGGAGAGCGCCAGGTTAGCAATGCTGGTGCGCTGGGCATTGAGGGTGTCTGCTTGTTGACGGGTCAGCGGTTTGGAAATACCTACCATCATCACGCAGGGCAGGTTTTTGGCCTGCATCTTGTCGTACACCTCTACGACTTTGCTGGTAACTTGGTAATGGGCATGCTTTGCTTCGCCAAAATGCAGCTCGCGCAAGCGACCGCGGTCACTGTCGGTGAGGGTGATCTGCGAAATGTTGAACACGATCCCGTGGTTGCCCATGTACTGGTGTGTCCCTTCAAAGTTCATTAACGCTTCCTTACAAAATAAGCGGAGATTCTGAACAGTCGGGCATCCAGATGCAGCTGAAAGTTGACACGATCCCTTTAGAAGCGGTCTTGTGCCGCGAAATGGCTGCATAGCAAGAAGCCGAAACTCATGGGTCGGGGAAAATCTTCATGTTGAAACCCTCTAGTTACGCTGATCAGCCCGCAACTCATCGCTTGCAAACGAAGGGGTGGCGGCCACGTACGGGCCTGCAAGACCGGGGCAACTAGAGCAAGCCCGACTGACCCGAAGGCCACCCGTACGCAGCCACCGTGATGCACGGCCAATGCCTTGAGACCAATGGCAATGGGTGGTGCTGATCTAGATGTCCCGCTCGGGCTTGCAGACCCGGTCGCTACTTTTTTGTAGCGACCCAGCAAGGCAAGGCTAGACCTAGGTTGGATGGCGTAAAAGCGGGTAGAGCATGCTTCGGAAACGGACTACTCGAAATAGGGAAAATCTGATTAATCCCTGTAGGACGCGGCGCGGGATCTCCCCCCTGCCCGTCTACCCAGCCCGAAAAAGACGGTTTACATCTCACCCAGCGCTTGTAGAGAATCCCCCACTTTTGGTCATCCGGTCTGAGAAGCTGCATATGCCCTACATCATGCAAGCTGCCATCCTTCTGGTACTGGGCGCACTCCTCGTTCAGTTTCTGAAACCATACCCCTTACGTAAGTGGCTGGGCGTGGCGATGTTGGCGGCGGGCCTGGTCGGCATCTTCAATTTCGACCAGCAGCAGGTGCTGGGCTTTGACCTGGAGCTGCTGGCGCTCCTGGCCGTGCCGTTGGGCGCGGTGCTGTTCATGACGCGGCGGCGGTTCACGGAGGTGGGTTGAAGCCCAGGTCAGGTTCCTGTAGGAGATCGCCTGGCCCTATGGGCTACGCAGTCGTGCAGGGAACAACGTTACAAGCATTACCAACGTGGGAGCGGGTTTGCCCCGCGATGCGGCGTATGGCACCGGCATTGCCGGTGATCGCGGGGCCAGCCAGCTCCCACGCTGTCCAACAATCAGGCTTGCGTTGAAAACACGGTCTTGGAGCAATGTCCGCCTCGGATCGAAACGAATAGCCCGAGTGTGCGCGCAATCTCTCGGACCTAGCCTGCGCTGGCTACAGGTTGATCAGCTGCGCAGGCATCTCAGTCAGGTCAAGCGGCCCCCTTCGCCTGCTGTTCCAGATGCACCTGCAACGTCGGATCGATCCCCAACGCACTGGCCAATTCATCAAGGTAGGCCCGCTCCGCGTCCTGTTGGTCATCCACCAGCATCACACTGGCCAGGTACATTTCCGCAGCCATGCCCGGGTCCTGGGCCGACTGCGCCACCTCGACAGCATCCAGTGGTTTGCTGACTTCCTCATCCAGCCATTGCTGCAGTTGCGGGTCGCTGGTGTGACGTTTGATTTCGGCATAGATCAACTGTTCTTCCTGCGGGTCGATGCGACCGTCAGCCTTGGCTGCCGCAATCAGCGCACGCAAGATCGCATGGCTGTGATCCTGGGCCTCGGGGCCAGACAACTGATCCACGGTACGCACGGTCTGTTGCGGGGCTGCCGCCTGGCTGCGCTGCCAGCTTTGATAAGCCTGGAACGCCATCATGCCCAACGACGCCAGAGCCGCGTAATTGACGCCACCAGCAGAGCGTCCCTGAGCGGAAGCGCCGGCGTTGCCACCACCGCCACCCAGAAGGCCACCCAGTAAACCACCAAGGCCACCACCGCCCCCTGCTCCACTGCCGCCGCCAAGCAGCCCTCCCAGCAAACCACCCAGGCCATCTTGTGCTGACATGCCGCCGCGCCCTTGTTGCGCTTGCGCGCCCTGCCCAGCCCGAAGCAACTGTTCCAGTAGATCACTCGTGTTCATGGCACCGCCCTCGGTCGGTAGTCGTCGCCCAGACAAGCAACGATAGCCCCCGCAAGGCGAACCGCCATTACCGTCTGGCCGACGGGTAACCGGGGGCCGACCGAGTGCAGCTAAATAGCATGAACGCGCCCTGCGACTTGAATCGGAAGTAGGGGCTGGACCGCCTCTATCGCGGCAGCTTCGCAATCACCTTGATCTCGAAGTCGAAGCCGGACAACCAGGTCACGCCAAGAGCGGTCACCGTAGGATAAGGCGCTTCGCCCCAATACTCGGCCGCCACTTCCCAGATGGTTTCAAACTTCGAGTCGGGATCGACCATGAAGATGGTCGTATCAATCACATCCTCGAAACTACTGCCGGCCTCGGCCAGGATCGCGTTGAGGTTGGCGAAGGCCAGACGAACCTGCTCCGCGAGGTCAGGCTCGGCCGAACCATCCTTGCGGCTGCCGACCTGACCGGATACGAACAGAAAACCATTGGAGCGAATCGCAGGCGAGTAGCGGTGCAACTCGTACAATGCATGGCGATCTGGCGGGAAAACGACATCACGTTTGCTGGACATTACCTACCTCGTTCTGGGCCATCAAAGCCCGGTGTCTACGGTGAGGCCACTATAAGAAGGCCCTCTTCCCTGGATAAACGGGCAGTTCTGGTCAGGACTGTTTGTATACTCCAAACAATCCAGGTGCGAACGAGGCGTGGAATGGACCGATTCGATGCAATGCAGGCGTTTGCCCGAGTGGTGGAAACCGGCAGTTTCACCAAGGCGGCCGCCACCCTGCACATGAGCAAGACCACCGTGACGCAGCTCATTCAGCAGCTGGAAGCGAGGCTGCGCGTGCGCCTGCTCAACCGCACCACACGCAAGGTCAATGTCACCGCCGACGGCGCGGCCTACTACGAACGCGTGGTTCGGCTACTGGTCGACATGGACGACGCCGAGACCAGCTTGTCCAGCGCGTCCACGACACCACGCGGACGGCTGCGGGTGGATGTACCCAGCCCGCTGGCGCGAATGCTGCTCATACCCGCCTTGCCGGAATTCTTTGCACGTTATCCTGAAATCCAGCTGACCGTGGGCGTGAGTGATCGCATCGTCGACATCATTGGTGAAAACGTCGACTGCGTGGTGCGTGGCGGCGAGATCACCGATCAGTCCCTGGTGGCAAGGCATGTGGGCGACTTGAAACTCGGCATCTATGCCACGCCCGGCTACTTGCAGCGCTTCGGGACACCGGTGCACCCCCGTGAGTTAGAGGAAGGCCAGCACAAAACCATCGGCTTTCTCTGGTTTCGTACAGGCAAAACCTTGCCCTATGCGATGCAGCGAGGTGAGGAGCGCATAGAGGTCCAGGCCCGCCCACAACTGACGGTCGATGACGGCAATGCGTACCTTGCCGCCGGCCTGGCTGGCCTGGGGATGCTCTGGCTGCCGCAGTACATGGCCAAACCGCACCTGAGCAGCGGCGAGCTGCTACCGCTGTTTGAAGACTGGCACATGTCGCCGATGCCGATGTACCTGGCCTTCCCGCCGAATCGACATGTCAGCGCCAAGGTGCGGGTGTTTATCGACTGGATAATCGAGTTGATGGCCGAGCATGCGCCAGTGATTGGCTGAAACAGATGCAAGGCCGCTCCACCGAATTTCCGCTGCTGCCCGTTTTCTGACAGTGCGGCGGAGGCCAACTATGGGGCGTTAGCGGCATTTCGTGACCGGCCACTTCCGACCCATAGCTGACAGTGAGTCCCGCTGCAATCTTTGTGGGAGCGGGCTTGTCCCGCGAAGAGGTCGGCCCTGGAAACGAATCTACCTGGCACGGGCTATGCCCGTGTTCGCGGGGCGAGCCCGCTCCCACATAGACAGGATTTCACTTGAAGTCGGCACGGCCAGCTGTAAATGACCACCGGGCTCGATACCCGCCCGGTGATTGCTCACCACTTTACCAATTGTGCGTATAGCTGGCAGTCAACACAGTGCCTGGTGCCGGCAAGTGGCTGGTGTTGTTGTTATTGCGCAGCAACTGGCTGTAGAGCGGGTAGTAGTCGCGGTTGAACAGGTTCTGGATGCCGACGCTCACCTTGTCGTCAGCGGAGATCTGGTACTGGCTGATCAGGTCGACTGTCGTATAGCTGCTCACCTGATGCCGACCAAAGCTGTCCACGCCATCGAGCCTGTAGTCCTTGGCGTCGAAGAACGTGGCTTGCAAGCGGTTGTTCCAATCCAGGGTCGGCTTGTATTGCACGTAGGCGGTCAGCTTCAGCGGCGGAACGCGATAGCCGGTCATGTCTTGCCAGCCTTTGCCGTCCGGTTTTTCTCGCCCGCGCATCCAGGTCGCACTCCCCCCTGCGCCCCACACCGCATCGTCCGATAGCCAATCGGCACTGGCTTCAGCTCCGTAGATGCGCTCCTTGGTGCGGGTCAGAATCAGGCCATTGTTGAAACTTTGCACATCCCCCAGTTTGGAGGTGGTGTAGAACAGCGCCAAGGTACCGAGGGTGTTGCTGCCCAGCTCTCCTCGCCAGCCAAGCTCGTAGTTGTTGGTCTTGACCGGTTCCAGGTTCGATGCGTCGATGTCGAAACCACGGCGCGCATTGCGCAACTGAATGCCCACATCGGGCAATTGGAAGCCCTGGCTGAAAGAGGCGTAGATTTCCTGGCCGAGTACCGGTGAGTAGACGATGCCCAGGTTCGACAGCACCGCATCGTAATGAATGTCGCCACCCTTCACCGCCACCGGGGAGGTAGCCGTGGATTCAGACAACGGAACGAAGTCATCGAACTCGGCGGTGGAGTATTCGTAGCGCAGGCCGCCGTCGATAGACCAATGCTCGTCGAAGCGATGCTGCAGCTGGGCGAACGCTCCGGCGCTACGCGTCCTCAGCGGGGGCATGTAGGTGAGCTTGCCGGTCTTGTCGAATACCAGGCCGCCACTGGCGTCATAAGCCGCAGGGTCGAAGACGTCGAGCGGCATGTCGCTGCGCTCCTGGTTATAGTCGCCACCCCACACCAGCTCGGTACTGCCGCTGTCGCCAAGTGGCGTGCGCAGGGTCAGGCGGCTGCCGAAGACTTCACTGTTCTGCATGATCTGGTCGACATTGCCGCCGCGGGTGACAACAGCTCGGGCGTCGAACGGGGTGAAGCGGGTGAAGTAGTCCCGGTAGTACATCTGGGCAGAAAGCCGGCTTCCAAGAATGTCGAGATTCTCGTACTCCAGGTTCACCAGCGTGTTGCGAATGCGGTTCTGCTCGTCGAGGTCCAGGCCCTTGATCGCATTGGCCGGCACAGAGCCTGCGGGGAGTTTCGCGACGCTCGGGTCGGTAGCGTAATCGGTGTCCTGGCGGGCATCGTAGCGGCTGACTGCAAGCTGGATTCGCTGGTTCTCGTCGATGTGCAGCCCCAGCTTGCCGCCAATGTTGTAGATGTTCGAATCGAACAGGTCGCCTTGGCTTGGCTCCGGGGCGATCCGGTCTCCGTGCGCATCGTACGATGCCCCAATATGGCGGGTACCGAAGTCGAACGAGTAGTCCACCGCGCCCTGAGAGCCTGCGAAATACTGCTGAAACTGGCCTCCCAGGCCATCGCTGCCCAGGCGGGTGAGCGGCGAGGTGGCGCTCAGGCTGGTTTCGGCACGGTTTTCGCCACCAGCAGGCCGTGTGGTGATGGAGATGATGCCCCCCGTGGCGCCGCTGCCGTAGATGGCGCTGCTGCCACGGATGACTTCGACCCGTTCGATCAGTGCCGGGTCGATGTTGGCCAGGTTGCGCGAAGAGTCGCGGTTGGTATTGAGCGGCACCCCGTCGACCATGACCAGCATGCTGCGCCCGCGCAGGGTCTGGCCATACTCGGTGACGGTGCGGCTGGAGTCGGACATGCCAGGAATCGCCTTGGCGAGTACCGTGGCCAGGCTCTCTGAACCTTGGCGCAGCTCCTGCAGTTGTTCATGCTCCAGAACGGTGGATTGCCGCGTTGCAAAAACCAGACTGCTGCTGGTGCGCGAGGCGGTGATTTCCATCTGCGCCATTTCCACGGGCACGCTGTGGGTTGCGGGGCTGGATGCAGGGGCACCCTGCGCGACGATGACGAACGTGCGCTCATCCTTGGCCTGTACCTGCAAGCCACTGTCCTTGAGCAGCGTTTGAAGTGCTTCCTCAGGTGTGAACCGCCCTTTCACCGCACGCGCGTCTCGGCCTGCGCCGAGATCGCTGGCAAAGATGATCTGCACCGAAGACTGCTGTGCGAGCGCGTTGATGGCCTCGCCCAGCGGCGCGGCGGGGAGATCCATGTTCACCTTTTCCCGGCCCTGGGCCGACATTGCGATGAGCAGGCTACTGGCGAGCAATGACAAGCGTAGCTGGCGACTGCGGAGGGGAAAATGCACTTCTCGAGTTCCTTTTTATGGTTGGGCTTTTTCAGTAGCCGCCATGGAGATCGAGAAACCCTACCTGCGCCTGAGAATTATTTTCTTGTCGATTTGGGTTGAATCCGGACGCTGCCATCCCCTTGTTGCAGCACGGCGACGGGCAGGATGCTGGGCAGCAGATCCAGTAGCAGGTCGACATTGTGCGCCTCGAACACCCCTGTCACCTTGAGTGCGGCCAGGCTTGGGTCGCTCAGCTCGATGGGGGCCTTGCGATAGAGGCGCAGCAACGACACCGCTTCATCCAGCGGCGTCTGCTCGAACACGATGCGATCATCTTTCCATGCCATCGCCCTGGAGGCGTCGGCCTTCGCAACCGGCATCAGTTGCCCGCCAATCGAGTCGACCTGTTGCCCTGGCCTGAGGGTGACAGGCGCTTGTGCTGCAGCCGCCGCGGTGACGTCCACGCGCCCACGGGCCAAGGACACACGCACCGCGTCGTTATCCAGGCGGCGAACATTGAACAGCGTACCGAGCACCTCGACTTTCGCCAGGCCAGCGGACACCACGAAGGGGCGGTACACGGCCGAGGACACATCGAAAAGCGCCTGCCCTGCGCGCAGGTCGACTTCGCGGCTGAGCAGACGCCAACTGATATCGACATGCGTGCCACTGTCGAGCAGCAGCTTGCTTCCATCGCCCAGCAGCACAGCGCGCCGCTCACCAATGGCGGTAGCGAAACGCTCGCTCTTGTAGACAGGGTTAAGCCACGCCAGGGCTGCAAAGGCGATCGCAAGCGCCAGCGTGATACCTGCCGACTTCACCGCTTTCGAGGGCGCAGGCCTGGACGGCGGCATGGGGAACAGCTGCTTGAGCTCTTCACGATGTCGCCCCAGAGCCTCGTCCAGTGGCGCCTGTTCGGGCTGCTTGGTCATGGATGCACCTCATCGCGCCCAAGCCGTTGCCTGCACGCCGCCAACCCCAGGCGCAGGTGCTTTTCCACTGTCTTGATGGAGATACCGAGGCGAGCGGCTACTTCTGCCTGGGGGATTTCGTGAATCTTGTGCATGACGAAAACAGCCTGACAGCGAGGTGGGAGGTCTGTGATAGCGTCGACGAGCAGTTGAAACTCGCGCTCGCTGTCATACCTGGTCATCGGGGTGGCTGCCGGGCAGGCCACCTCAGGCAGCTCGGAGATAGCCTCTACCCAGGCGCCTCGGCGGCGATCGCTACGATAGCGACTCACAGCGGTGTCATGGGAGATTTTTCGTAGCAAGGCCAGTGGGGTTCGGACGTCGTCTTTCTCACCGCGCTCAAGCAACTGCACGCACACGTCATGCACTACATCGCGCGCCATGCTTCTGTCGCCGAAGCGTCGGCGAATGTGGTCCACCAGATCGTCATAGTGACGTACCAATGTAGACAGCAGCGTCGGTTTGGCGGGATCGAACGACACGATGCATCCTGAATAAGAGGTAGGCCCCGAAACAAGACACAAGTGTAAATGAGAAATAATTGCGAATAAACAAGCTACGGCTTCGAGCCATGCTAAATCGCAGGAAGGTGAGGAATGGTCAGCCCGTTGGCAATGGCACTGGCTTCCAGCTTTGCACGCTCCGCGTCCAGAAGAACATAGGCGGCTTGCAGCGTGGTGATCTTCGCTTGAATGTCGGCCATCTTGCTGGCTACCAACATCGCGCCCTGCGCGCAATCGATCGTATTACCCCGCTTGGCCGCAAGGATGTCGCCGATCTCGGCGAGCGAAAAACCGCCGCTCTGGGCACTTTGAATAAAGGCCAGATCAACAACGGTCTGGTCGCTGTAGCTACGGTAGTTGTTGGCTTGGCGATGGGCCACGATAAGCCCGAGTTGCTCGTAATAGCGCAATGTATGGCGGCCGACGCCACTCCGGCGCTCCAACTCTCCAACATTCACAGTAAAAATTCCTTGACTGTAGAGTACGCTCTACACCTTAGCCTGCGCCGATCATCCAGACAAGGATTCAGATATGAGCGTGGAATGCTTCGTCACCGGCGGCAGTGGGTTTGTCGGCCAACACTTATTGGCCCGTCTTACTGCGACAGGGCACAAGACCTGGGTGCTCATGCGCAACCCTGAAAATATTGAACGCCTCAAAGAGCAGGTAGGCCAACTGGGAGGTAACCCTGCATATATAAATGCAGTTGAAGGAGACATCAGCAGGGATGGGCTTGGACTCAGCGAAACAGACAGGCAATGCGTAGCTTCCGTCGCTGTGGTCTTCCACCTCGCGGCGCAGTTTACCTGGGGTCTGACAATGGAGCAGGCCCGCGCAGTCAATGTACAAGGGGCACTGAGGGTCGCCATGCTCGCGGCGAGCCAGCGTATCCGCTTGCTGATGGTGGGCGGCTATATGCTGCAGAACCTCCCCCATCTGGCAAGGATCGGAGTTGATAACGAGCACCCTGAAAACACCAACTGGTCTGCAGTATACGACCGTGTGGGGGGCTACGAGGGCAGCAAGCTGGAGTCCCATTTCGCAGTCATCCGTTACATGCAGGAGGCAGGCGCAGATTACTCGATCGTTCATCCTGCTACGGTGTGTGGCCACAGCGAGAGCGGGCACATCCCTGAAGGACAACCTCTGGCCGACCTCATTCGAAATCTGGCACTGGGCCGGTTCAAGGCTGTCCCTGGTTCCGCCAGGCACTGGTTGCCATTGGTCAGCGTCGATTACCTGGTAAAGATGATGACCTACGTGGCGTTCGACCCGTCGATGGCCAACCGGCAGGTCCTGGCGCTGTATGAGCACACCCCGAACCTGCAGGGTATGCTCGAGCAACTGGCCCAAACGCTGAATATCAAGGCACCCCGCCGCCATGTACCCATAGGGTTGCTGAAGTGGCTATTGGCGATTCCCGGCCTGGCCACCCGATTGTCGATCAGCGCCGAGTCACTGAACTTCATCCAGACGCAGCGCTTCGACATGAGTGACAGTCAGCAACTGGAACAAAAGTACCAGTTGGGACATCCCGACATGGCGCGAACGTTGGAAAAGACCGTGCGCTACGTCCAAGGTTACTTACCCTCTCGTGTTCACACTTCTGCAAATCCTGCCGGAAGTTAACAAACGGGTTCTGATAGAGCGCGTAATTCTGTCGAACACTTCAGCAACTTCGGTGTTATATTATTGCATATGAACCGGATGGTTACTTCCTGACCGTCTGGTTAGTTATAGCGTATCGACGCTCAACTTGGTCTTTAGGGAAAAAGGCGTGTGAATTGACGTGAAGCGTGACATCCACCTCGTTGTGCTACTGCTATCGGTCATCGGTTGCTCTCTCGCCTCGTTAACGCTGTGGAAGGTCATGGCTTCTCGCGAGCGCGCCCTGGAAGACGTCAACGTCCATGGCCTTAACCTGACCCAGGCACTGTCCACCTATTCGGAAGGTATCGTCCGTCAGAGCTCGATGCTGCTGCTCGGCCTGGTCGAGCGTCTGGAAACCGAGGGGGCCGGGCCTGCGCAGATCGAACGTCTGGATCAACTGGTCAAGCGCCAGCAACCGTTGATGCCGCCGATGAGCGGCATCACTATCTACGCAAGGGATGGACGCTGGCTGATGTCGTCCAACCGTCCCATCCCCGACGGTGCCAACAGCAGCGACCGAGCCTTTTTCATCCACCACCGTGACGACCCATCCCGCGACCCTTTCATCGGCCTGCCAATCCGTAGCCGCGTCAACCAGGAATGGGTGATCACCATCAGCCGGCGATTCAGCGATGACCATGGCGAGTTCGCCGGCGTTGTCGCCATGACGCTTGGCGTCGAGAACTTCCTGCAGCTTTTCGGCAAACTGGATGTCGGCCATGACGGTGCCATCGGGCTGGCCTATACCGACGGTTCCATGCTGGTGCGCTACCCATTTCGGGAACAGGACATGGGGCGCAACTTTTCGAAGTCGCCCATCTTTACCAAATATCTCGTTGACCAGCCAGCGGGCACCGCATCGTTCACCTCCAGCCTGGACGGCGTGGAGCGCCTCTACGCGTTTCGCAAGAGCGACAAGCTACCCCTGGTGACAACGGTCGCGCTGGGCAAGCAGGAAGCACTCTCGGCCTGGCGGCTCGAGGCGCTGCTGTCGTCACTGGTGGTCGCTGCGCTGCTGGCACTGATCGGGACCATTGGCTGGTTGCTGATTCGTGCCATGAGCCGACGAAGTGCGGTCGAAAACGAACTTTGGCTGACCCAACAGCAGTTACTGGAGAGCAACCAACAACTGGAAAGCCTGGCGATGCACGATGCGCTCACGGGGCTTGCCAACCGGCGCTGCTTTGACGAGGCGCTGCCCCAGGAAATCCGCACGGCCCATCGAAATGGCACCCCGCTGGCTCTGCTGATGATCGATATCGACCATTTCAAACGTTACAACGACACCTATGGGCATCCGGCTGGCGACGCCTGCCTGCAGCAGATAGCTTCCCTGCTCTCTTCCTGCATCCGCCGCCCTCGCGACCTGCTGGCACGCTACGGGGGTGAAGAACTGGCCGTGATCCTGCCCGAGACCGACAACGACGGAGCGGTCGTCGTCGCCAGGTTGATGCTCGAGCGCCTGGCCTTGCAACCTATCCCTCACAAAGGCAGCCCTTTCGGGCATGTGACCGCCAGCATCGGCATCGCCTGCGTCGATGGAACGGCCCTCGACAGCCCGCCATCGCTGATTGAACGTGCCGACCGGGCGCTCTATACCGCCAAGCAGGCGGGCCGCAATCGCCTGCATGTCGACCGGGCGAAGGCATAAAGCCAATAACAAGGAATGTACAAATGCAATCTCGTTTCGGCAAAGGCGTACTCTTTGCACTCTGTGCCGCTGCACTGAATGCAACGATCGGCGTACTCAGCAAAGTGTTGATGAACAGTGGATTCAGCGCCAGCAGCATCGCCCTGATAAAAACAGTCCTCGGCTGCCTGTTGTTATCAGCACTGCTACTGTTTCTCAAGCGCCCCCTGCATACGGCCAAGTGGTTCCATGCCGCCGTTTGCCTTTCTCGGCATTTTCGTGTTGTTCCACTTTGAAACCTCGGCCTATAGCCATTACGCCGCGGCAGGCGTCGTGGTGATCCTGATGGCAAGCGCGTCCATTTCTTCGATATTACTGGGGCGGATAGTCCTCAAGGACCCTATCACCGCCAACGCGACAGTAGGCGCCGGATTGACGATAGCCGGTATTGCCGTGATCTTCGGAGCCGACCTGGAACAAGGTTTCACGCTGCAAGGCACAGTGCTCGCTGCGATTGGAGGCTGCGGCTATGGTGCATTTTCGGTTGCCATGAAACGCATGGGCGTCTCCGGGGGGCTGCATTTCACTCGGCAACTATTGTTTTTCGGCAGCCTCTACCTGCTGATGCCGGCTGCAACCGATGGGTTCATCATTGGAGAGCTGTCGCTGGCAGCGGTCATGACATTGCTGGCCCTGGCCGCGTTGCCGACCATCCTCGGCTTCTTCTGTACCACCAAGGCCATCGAGTATTTGAAGCCATCGCAGGTCCAGGCACTGGAACTGACTGAACCACTGTTTGCCGCGCTTCTGGCGTTCGTGATCCTCAATGAAGTGCCACGAGACACTTTGTACCTGGGGGCCGGGCTGATCCTCTGCGGATTGTGTTTCTCCAACGAGCTGATCCGGTTAGGCAAGAAAGTGCCACAGCCGTCCGCAGGGTAAAACACGGCGAGCAAGCGCCCCGAGGAGTGCATACTCGCGCCACCGCATCACATTAACAAACCGCAACATCGTAGGTCAGATAGATCCGGTTGCTGTCGCGGCTTTCCCCGACCATAGAATCTCCCACAAAGATTGCTGCAGGATTTACTGTCAGTAATGGGGCGATATCAGCCGTTCACGACTGACCGCTATCGACCCAAGGCGGTCATAGCAGCAAGCTTGGCCAAGTCTTCAGAAAGCTTAGCTATCCCAGCCTAGTCGCTGCTACTGCCCATCAGAATCCATCTTTTCCCACCCTGATGAATATCGAAAGCGAAGTCCCAGAACACTGGGTATGCCGGATGGCCCTTGGTTAGCCAAAATGAAGTTAGGGTGCTGGCCTGGTCTAGGCGCACATGCGTGAACAGGTCCTCAAGAAGACTCAGGATTTCGGAGCGTTTTGCATCCAAATCCAGTGGGCCGTAACCGCCATCCCCGGCGTGCAGCAGTTGCTCGGTAACCTCACTGCGAGCCTCGCTTGCGGTCACGCAGGACTGCCCGCCGATGATCACTTCGTTACCGGTGGAAAAAGCGAGTTGCTCTTCAAGCGTCCTATCCAGGTCAAAGGGCCCATAGGTGTTGACCCAGACCGAATAGTTAAAACCCTCCAAGAGATGCTCAAGCCTGAGGATTTCGTTTGCACGTAAATCTTGGGTGATACGCATACTGGCTCCTTTAATCAAGGCTTTGAAGCCTACCAGAGAGCTTTCAAGGCGTTCTGGCGATAGACCACTCGCAAACACACAACAGAAGCGGAATTGCTCTTCACTTATTCGTAAATTTTTCCACAGTAAAGAAATGTAGCGAACTGCGCCCACGGGTTGGAAGGTGAAAGCCCTTGGCGGATACCAAATTCACTGACTTCGGCCCAAGCTATTGCGGCATCCAGGAAGGCTTCAACGCTGGTATTCTCCCAATCGTTGCTTGCGCGTTTATCAGCCGCTAGGGCGTGGACGAAAGCCAAGAAGGTCGTCGCGTCCATGACCTCGGCCAATTGTTCATGAAGATCCACAAGTTTCTCCCTCGCTAAGGTATACGCAGGTAGGCATTGTCTTTCAGATTATGAATGGCCGCTAAGGGTCGGATAGCGACGGTCTGCCCTCGACCGTCGCTTTGGTAGGGCTACATGCGCGAGGCATGCCGGATTATCAATGCCTATTGGTTCGAGACCCTGTCGCGTCCGGTCATGCAGGCTCCCAAAGCTGTTGCCAATGACGCATCTCGCAAGGTCTCGACACATGAGGGTATGCGCTTGGTAGACGTGCGGGCAGGAGATTTCGTATCTGGACAGATGGAGGTCGAAATATGGGAGATGACTCGTGCTGACTGGTTAGAAAGATCGACTGCCAGTCGCTAATTCTTTACGTCAGAGGTTGAAGCGCGGGCAGCCGCCCCCGCACCGAAATGCGGCGTTGGCTTGCCTTTTTGGCTTTTCAGGAAGGGAACAGCTTGCTCAGACAGCTGAGCTTTTTCTTATAGGAACGTCGGGCTTGCAGCGCCTCCTCCAGCGTCACCGCGACGAAGCGGGCCTTCTGGTTGGGTTGCATCTGTCCAACCAGGTCGAGGTCGGCGCTGATCACCGTGCCGATCATCGCGTAACCGCCACCGGACACCGCATCGCGGTGCAGGATGATGGGCTCGAGCCCTGCCGGCACCTGGATCGAGCCGATCGGGTAGCAGCTGTCGACGATGTTCGAAGGGTCGGAGCCGGCGCCGAACGGCTGCTCGCGAGGCTGGAAGCTCAGCGGGCTGCCACCCTTGAAGCGATAGCCGATGCGATCGGCCTCCGAGCCGACGGTCCAGGCTTCGGCGAAAAAGCTGTCCGCCGCCGCCAGGGTCAGGCGGTCGTAGTACAGCCCCGGCACCACCCGCAGGGTGATCTCCCCTCCCAGCGACTGTCGCAACGCCATGGGCAGACTCGCCCCGGCACGCCCCTTGCCGCTGGCGGTGCCGATCGGCAGTTCATCACCCATCACCAGCCTGCGCCCCTGAAAGCCACCCAGCGCCCCCAGTGCGTAGGTGGAACGACTGCCGAGCACCACCGGCACATCGATACCGCCGGCCACCGCCAGATAAGCCCGCGCGCCAGCCTTGGGAAAATCGAAACGCAGCACTTGGCCGGCCTTCACTTCGAAAGCGGTGTCCAAGTGCATGTCCACGCCATCGACCTTCGGCGTCATCTGCGCACCACATACCGCCACCAGGGCGTCCTGCTGAAATTCCAGCTCCGGCCCCAGCAAGGTGCACTCCAGCGCCGCCGAATTGGCCGGATTGCCCACCAACTGGTTGGCCGCGCTCAGGGCGTACTGGTCCAGCGCCCCGGAAGGCGGGATACCCAGGTGGTAGTAGCCTTCGCGGCCGAGGTCCTGCACCGAGGTGGCCAGACCGGGTTTGAGCACCTTGATCATGCCAGCACCTCCTGCAGCGACTTGGGATAACCGATCGGGTCGGCGAGGAACGCATCGAGCGAGAACTCGACTGGACGGATGCGCAGATCGAAGCGCCCGGCTTCGACCTCGGCCACGGCGTGGTCATAGGCATCGCGGTCCATCGGCTTGAACTGCACGATGTCGCCGGGACGGAAGAACACCATGTGCTCCTTCAGGTACGCCAGGCTCTGCTGCGGGTCGTAGATCGGTGCCGGGGTGACGCCAAACATCTGGTAGCCACCGGCGCCACGGACCGAGTAGATGCAACCGAAGCAGCCGCCATGACCCAGGGTCAGTTTCGGCGTGTCGGTACGGGGTCGCAGGTACTTGGGCACCTGCAACTGGCGTTCGCGCTCGACCATCTGGAACATGAACGGCAAGCCCGCGACGAAGCCCACCATCGAAACGAACCACGGCGCGCCACTGTGGGCGGCGATGAACGCCTCGACGTCGGCCAAGCCGTTGATGCGCGCGGCGTACTCCAGGTCCGTGGCATTCGGGTCCTGGTGGCGGTCGCGAAAGCGCATCAGGGTTTCGTGGGTCCAGGGATCGTTGTAGAGCACCGGGATCTCGATGATCCGGGTATGCAGCGTGCGCTCGGCCACGGCCTGGGCCTCGGCCCCCTTCACCGCTTCAAGCAGATCGGCCGGCGCGATGCGATCCGGGTCAAAGCGGATCTGGAACGAGGCGTTGGCCAAGCACACGTCGAGCACGCCATCGAGGGCCAGACGCTCCACCGCGCGGGTGACCGCCATGCCCTTGAAGAAGGCTTCAAGGGACATGCTGTCGCTGACTTCGGCAAACAGGTGTTCGTCGGCGCCAAAGCTGTAGCGAATCGGACTGCTCATGCTGCACCTTCACTGCGGCGCTCGGCCAGCCAGGTTTCCAAAGTGCCGGTGTGGAAGTCGGCGGTGTGCAACCAGGGTTGCTCCAGCAGTTCGCCATGCAACGACAAGGTGCTGGCCATGCCGGTGAGCGTGGTCTGCTCGACCGCCAGTCGCGCGCGGGCCAGGGCTTCGGCGCGGTCACGGCCATGAACAATCAGCTTGGCCAGCAACGAGTCATAGTATGGCGGCACCCGGTAGCCTTCATACAGATGGCTGTCGACCCGCACGCCCTCGCCTTGCGGCCAGTGCAGCGCTTGCACAAGCCCTGGGCTTGGGAAGAAATCCCGCGCGGGGTCTTCGGCGTTCAGGCGCATCTGCAGGGCTGCGCCGTTGATCTCGATATCGCTTTGCCTGAGTCCCAGTGGCTCGCCACCGGCAATGCGCAACATGGCCTGGACCAGATCGATACCGGTGATCAGCTCGCTGACCGGATGTTCCACCTGGATCCGTGTGTTCATCTCGATGAAGAAAAACTCGCCGGTGGCGTCGTCGTACAGGTATTCAAGGGTGCCGGCGCCCTTGTATCCCAGCGCCTCGGTCAGGCGCACGGCGCTCGCGCACAGGGCCTCGCGCTGCTGCGCATCGAGGACCGGCGACGGCGCTTCCTCGAAGATCTTCTGGCGACGGCGTTGCAGCGAACATTCGCGCTCGAACAGGTGCACCGCCTGCTTGCCGTCGCCCAGCACCTGCACTTCGATATGCCGGGCCTTGCCGATGAAGCGCTCCAGATACACCGCGCCATTGCCAAAGGCGGCCTGGGCTTCGCGCTGGGAACGGGGGAATTCTTCGCGCAACTGTTGCGGGTTTTCCGCCAGACGAATTCCGCGTCCACCGCCTCCGGCCGAGGCCTTGATCAGCAGCGGGAAGCCGACGGATCTGGCGGCCTCGAGCGCCGACTCCACATCGAACAGTTCATCGGCAGAACCGGGCACCACCGGCACGCCCGCCGCTTGCGCGGTGCGCCGGGCTTCGGCCTTGTCACCCATGCGGCGGATGGTCTCGGGGCATGGGCCGACGAAAATCGCGCCGGCCGCAAGTACCGCTTCGGCGAAATCGGCGTTTTCCGAAAGGAAGCCGTAACCGGGGTGCACCGCGTTGGACCCGGTGGCCTTCAGGGCACCGAGCAAGGCCTCGATATTGAGGTAGCTCTTGTCAGCGCGGACCGGGCCAAGAATGTGCACTTCGTCGGCCATGCGCGCGGCCTGGGAGTCGGTGTCTGCTTCGCTGCATGCTGCCACGGTTGGAATCCCGAGCGCTTTCGCGGCACGGATGATCCGCACGGCAATCTCGCCACGGTTGGCGATCAGCAGTTTACCAATGCCTTGGGTCATGGTCGTGCCCTCACGCGTCTTCGAGTGTCGCGATGACCTGACCCGGCTCCACCGGATCACCGTCTTCGACCAGAAACGCGTCCAGACGCCCTTCCGTACCCGCGGTCAGTTCGGAAAACTGCTTCATGACCTCGATCAGGCCAATCACCGTGTCGGCACTGACGTTGGCACCGGCCTCGACGTAGTTCGGCGATTCCGGAGTGGCTTTGCGGTAGAAAGTCCCAGGCAATGGGGTGATGACGGTGTGCTGCGCCATGTCTGTTCCTCTTGGAATAGTTGTAGAAAGGCAGGCAAAAAATCTGTGTGCCGAGCAAACCCTGGCGTCTGTGCGCCAGGTGTCTTAGATGGCTTTATCGTGGTGCGCGCACCTGGATCCCCGCGCCATCGAGCGCTTGGCGGGTGGCCTCGACCAGTGCCAGGGCACCGGGTGTATCGCTGTGCAAGCAGATGGAATCGAATTCGATCGCGAGGTCTTCACCTTCCACTGTGCGCACCACGCCTTGCTGACAGGCACGCAGTACCCGCGCAGCGACTTGGGCGGGGTCGTAGGCACGCACATTGCGGGTGAAGACGATGGAGCCGCTGATGTCGTATTCGCGGTCGGCGTAGAACTCGCGGATCACCGGTTGGCCGAGCTCCGTGGCGATACGCCAGATCGTCGAGTCGGGCATGCAATACAGCAGCAGTTCAGGCTCCAGGCGCTGCAGGTTTTCCACCAGCAAGCGCGCCGCTTCTTCGTCCCGGGCCAGGTGCATGTACAGCGCACCATGAGGTTTGATGTGTTGCAGGGCCACGCCTTGAACGCGGGCGAGCTCCCGCAGGGCGCCCAGCTGGTACAGCATGTCGTCCACCAGCTCCTGGGCCGATGCCTGGATGTGGCGGCGGCCGAACCCGACCAGGTCGCGAAAGCCCGGATGGGCACCGACGGCCACGCCCAGGCGCTTGGCCTGCTCGACCGTGCGACGCATGGTGCCGGGGTCGCCGGCATGGAAACCGGTGGCGATGTTGGCCGAGCTGATGAAGCCCATCAGTTCGTTGTCGACCCCGTCGCCGATCGTCCACGGACCGAAGCCTTCGCCCATGTCCGAATTGAAATCTACTGCCTGCATGACACGTGCTCCTGACGCTTGTGACTTCATGCAGAGCACGTTAAGTTCCAGTCACCCCCTTGGGAAGATCTATTATCCGAGGGGATATCTTCTGAAAAACAGATACCCCATCAAGCGGAGTGTTCATGTCACTGACCCTGCGCCAGGTTCGCTACTTCGTCGCCACGGCCGAGATCGGGCAAATCTCCCAAGCTGCGATTCATCTGAATATTTCCCAGTCAGCGGTGACCACTGCGATCAAGGAACTGGAGGGCATGCTCGGCACGCTACTGTTCCAGCGCTCGGCCCAGGGCATGAGCCTGACCGATGCCGGACGGCACTTTCTCAACCGGGCCTACGTGATCTTGCGCAGCGTAGAGGACGCCCTCAACAGCCCACTGCCGGACGTTCGGGCCACCGGCCTGTTGCGGGTAGCGGCCAGTTACACGGTAATCGGCTACTTCCTGCCCCATCACCTGCAACGCCTGGAACACTGGCACCCGGACGTGGCCATCGAAGTGCACGAACGGGAGCGCCAGGCCATCGAGCAAGGCCTGCTGGAAGGCGAGTTCGACATGGCGGTGGTGCTGACCTCGAACCTGACCCACCCGGACATCGTCTCGAAAACCCTGTTCAATTCCGAGCGCCGGCTGTGGCTGCCCAGCCATCACCCGCTGTGCGAGCGCTCGGCCGTGAGCCTTGCCGACGTCACACAGGAGCCGTTCATCCTGCTTACCGTCGACGAAGCCGAACAAAGCGCCATGCGCTACTGGGAACATGCCCAGCAGCAGCCCAATGTGCGAATCCGCACCAGCTCTGTGGAGGCAGTGCGCAGCATGGTGGCCAACGGCAGCGGCGTGGCGATCCTCTCCGACCTGGTACATCGCCCCTGGTCGCTGGAGGGTAAACGCATCGAAACGGTGACCATTACCGACAAGGTCACCCCCATGAGCGTCGGCCTGGCCTGGCATCGCGAGCGGGAATTCAGCCCGGCGATGCACGCGTTCCACAATTACTTCCACGATGCATTCCTAGCGCCGCAACAACTCTCCGCACGGCGCTGAAAGCAACGAAAGCCTATCCGGGTCATGGGCGGACGTGACGTTGCAAACGAGCACTTTCGGTGGTTGTGGAATGGCGATTAAGACAGGCTGAGGAATGCATACATACTGGTGTTCTGTTGCGATGCCGCTATCGCTCCATAGCCGGGCAGCTAACGGTCAGACACCGTCAGCTTTCAGCGCCGAAACTGCCTCAGCCAGTTGGCCATCGAAGTACTCCGTGTCATCGCGGGGCTCTGAATCCAACCGCCGCATGGCCTCGACCAACAGTTGAGGAACTGCGATTCGCTGGCTCAGAAAAGTAGCGACCATGAGATCTGAAAGCTCTTCGAAAGGCGTGTCCCAGGCATTTCGACAACGCTGTAGCAACGTTGTCGACGCCGCACCTTTCCAAGGGCCGATGAGGCTGGAGACTGTCGTCATTTGATCCATGGCTCCGATAGCAATTGCGCAATTTCCGGCCCCGAACGGTTGTGTGAGGACTGTTTGCTCAGAGAAATGAGCGTACTCGCTGCCATTCCTTCCAGCACTCCTCTGGAACGATGTCCTCGTAACCCCGCTCTTTTTCCAACGCGACGGCGACACTGAAGGGTATTGCTGTCGCGGTTGCATTATCGCGAATCTCAAGCACCTCATCCTCGCTGAGCTGGGAGCCTTTGCGATCCTCCGCCGCCTTGAGCAGGGATACAAGCGCCGGAACAAAAACGAGACACAGCGGATCGGTGGACAAAGGTTTGCCTCTTGCGAAGTTGATTGGGACTAAGGCTGCAGCTTATAGACCTGGGCAAGCACACGCAAAGCCCAACCCCACCTTGGCTGCTTTGCCAGGCACCATGTGTCCGGTCTCTACACAGGCAGCCACGGCGATTCGCTATGGATCGAAGGGCTCACTCGAGAATGGCCGCTTTCGGCCCATAGCAGACATCCGCATCTGGAAAAAGTAATCTCTACAGACTTTCGGCAGCCGAGCGATGGAATTGTGTCCGTGGTCGACCAAAGACGCCTTAAGGTTTGGCAAGCCCTTTCCGAGTTATTCCTTGATACCGAGATCGATAACGCTACTTTCGCCTACGTGACTAAGGCCATCATTGAAAGCGAATACTCGCCGGGAGATATTCAGACCATTCTTTGGGGAGAGGTTTTCCCGGCCCTTGAGTCGAATTTGCGAAGCGTTGCCGGCGAGTGGGTAGGATGGACGGACGATTGGCTATTGAAACATCTCACCGTGTGCGAAAGACCACTTCTCCAAGCAGCTGCTGGCTGCGTCGCCGCAGAAATCAGACGCTGTTGTGGCGAGAAGTTCATCACCGAATGCCGAAGCGAGCAGCACTTTGTCCGACTGGTACCGTTGCGGCCATTCAGGGTTGTAGGTCGTGATCTTGCTGGTCAGCGCCATGGGCCATCCTTGGGCAGGTTAAAACGTTCTGACATGCTTCACGGCAGACGTCTGCCGCCAATCAAGCGCAATCGAGTCTCTAGTGGCCTTGCACTGCCTGATCAGATTGCGCGCCCAGACTAGCGAGAAAAACCTCGGTATCCCGATTCGACCGCAGGCAGACCACGCGACACCCTGACGGCGCCGTCGCCACGAATCGCCTCATCGCCTCCCGAGACGAGGTTTTCGTCCGCCACATGAACCTGAAGAACTCCGGCAGGTTGGCCAGCAGTTCCGGACAGTCGTCCGGCAGGTCGGGCCGAGAGCGACCGCGGTTCAGCGCCGTCCTGAGGAGCACGCGCCAGAATCGAAGCGGCGCCGAGCGATCGATCCATATCAGCATGTCGGCGCGGGCCAGCCGGTTGTTCCATGTGGTCGAGTGTCCGCCTTCGAAGATCCAGCGTTCACGGGCCTCGACCTCATGGCAAAGACGCGTCTTCTCGTCACGGCTGCGTTCGACCCACCCCGGCTGCCAGTGAATCGTGTCGATATGCACGACCGGCAGCCCTGTGCGCTCACCCAGCTTGCGCGCCAGGGTACTTTTCCCAGACCCTGGCTGACCAATGATCATCACCCGTTGCATTGAAGCTCCCTGCCTGCTGAATTTTGGGCGCGCGATTTTACGGCAATCGCCGACATGGTCAACTGCAAGCACACACTCGAAGCAGTTTGGGCGCAGGTCCCGTATCCTGTTCCCTGCCACTCTCACGGATGAAATGATGGTTCTCAACGCCCTCACGCCGCTGCTGGACTACGTACTGATTCTCTCTCCTGTCCTTTGCTTGTTCGCCGCCTGGTTCTGGATCACGCCGTGCTCAATGATGGGTTTGCGTGTGGCAATTCTCTTGACTGCATTCATGTTCACACGGGACCTGATGACACCCTGCGGATTGTGGATGGTAGGCGGTAAACCAGCACTCCAATTCCATGCCAGTGTGTGGATTCTCGCGTTGCTTGGCTTGGCTTCAATACTGCTGATTACTTGCCTCGCGAGGCTGGCTCCAGCGCTCTGGCGACTGGTAACAGGGTTCAAAGGCAACCGCGCTTGCGGTCTTGCCATAGGAATGGCAGCAGGTTGTGCCATTGGTATACCGATAAGAATTTATCAAGGTATCGAATCGCCCCCTCTCCCCTGGATGCTGGGCTTTGTCGTTTTTGCTTTTGCTGGGAACGCGCTTGAGGAGGTACTGTTTCGAGGCATGCTGCAAGGTCTGCTAGAGCGTGTGACATCAGCACAGCGAGCCGCACTGGGCAGTGCGATTGCGTTCAGCGCGTGTCACGCCTGTCTGGCGTTTATCCTCACCCAAGTGGGATGGCCCATCATGCTGTTCACCCTGGTAGAGGGTCTGGTGTGCGCGCAGGTTCGATTGTGGTGGGGAACGGTTCCGGCCGTGGTCACCCATGGGACGGCGATAGCATTACTCGGTGCCCCGATGGGCTGAATGCCAGCCACTCAAGGGCGGCGCCTCCACAATAGGCCGTTTTCAACCACCGCCACCCCATCCGCTGCGGTTTTACCAGGCGCTCAGTCCAGCGGTGTTTACCCGGGAATCACGAATCTCATCAGTGCCAACGAGCGGCTGACCCTACAGGCCCGGATACATCAAGCCCATCGCCACAGCGAGGATTGTCTTTTTCCATGCCGGCTACACGCCTCAGAGCATCTCTCCACCCGGCAGTAGGCCCGAATCGTCAAAGCCTGGATGATGTTTTTACGCCCCTATTGGCGGGCCAAACCCGCTCCTGCGGCGCTCGCATTTAAATCGAAGCCAGCAGCTGGCTTCGTTGCTTATGGCAGACGCTTAAGCCCGCACTGATACTTGGCACCTGCAAGGCTTGCTTCAAACGCTTCGAGCCCTGCGTATATCTGTTGCAGCCCAGTGATTTGCCCCAGCACTTCGCGTTTCTTGTCGGCAATGGCCTTGCCCGCCAACTCCCACGGCAAATCAGCACCCTGATGCCTCAGCAGAATGGCCTGCAGTTCTTTCAGTTTGAAACCCAACTGCTGCGCGCATTTGATGAACGTCAGCAACTCGACACTCTGCTGATTGTAAACGCGGTACTGCCCCTGGCGCTCGGGCGGCGGCAGCAGGCCAATCGCTTCATAGTGGCGGATGGTCTTGACCGTGGTGCCCGACAGTTGGGCGGCTTTGCCGATATACATGAATGTCCTTTTCAAAAGGGTGCGGGGCATCATTGCATGGCGCCAGCGGTTCGGGAACCACATAGCCGCAGGTCAGCTGGCGATGCCTCGTGCCAGTTCGAGCCAGGCTCCACGCCGCCGCGCGCTGGAGCCGAGCAGCGGCCCGAACATCAGGGTGCGCAGCGTTCTGATACCGCAGAACTGCAACGTGGTCTTGCGCACTTGGTGAAGGCCAGGCATGCGATACACCCAGCGGTAGTACCACGGCGGTGTATCCATCGTCACCAGCAGATGCGCTGTTCGACCCTTGAGCAGTTGCTCGGGGAAAGCTTTGCCTGCCCTATACTGAAACGCGAAACCGGGCAGGAACACGCGGTCGAAAAAGCCCTTCATCAATGCAGGGATACCGCCCCACCAAATGGGGTAGATAAAGGCCAGGTGCTCGGCCCAGGTGATGTCGGCCTGGGCCCTGAGCAGATCGGGCTCCAGTGGCTGCGCTTGCCGGTAGCCGCTGCGTAGTACCGGGTCAAAGCTCAAAGCATCAAGCCGTAATATCCTTACATCATGGCCGGCACTTCTGGCTGCCTCGACATAGCTCTCGGTCAGCGCTGCGCAGAAACTCTCGCTTGACGGGTGCCCCAGCACCACTAGTACTCGTTTGCTCATCATCACTTCATCCTGAACATGAAGCGTGCAGGGTAAAGCCTGACCATAACGGGAGAGTCAACTGCTCAGGCTGCTCTGGGGCCGTTGCAGTGCGCGACATCCAGCGGCCAAAGCTAGAAATCCTGCCCTTGGTGAACGGCAGCTATGGGTCGAAAACGACCGCTCGTGAGCTCCCGCTTCCGACTCAAAGCGCACATCGATCCAAGGCCCTTGTGGGTACCGGCCTCATCGCCTGCAACGTCAACTCAGATCCAGACGTCATTCACCGCAGTTCGCTCCCCTCCTTCATGACCGGTATTCAGAACGCCTCGCGGCTCGATCATCATCAGTTTCGTTTCCGCCTGGGCCGCTGTTCTGTGCTCTACACCACGCGGCACGACATACAGCTCACCCGGCTGCACATACACGCTGCCCTCTGGCAGATCGATACGCAAGGTGCCTTCTAGCACCAGGAACGCTTCATCCGTCTCCGGGTGCGAGTGCCAGATGAATTCCCCTTCGATGCGCACGACCTTGAATTGGTAGTCGTTCATTTGCGCGACTACCCTTGGGCTCCACTGCTGCTCGATCAATGCAGCCTTCTGAGCCAGGTTCACAGGTTGCGATGCGCGTTGCGGGTGTAAGTCGGTCATGGCAGATCCTCTGTAGTTAGAGTGATCAGGCTATCGAAGAGAATGCACGCGTCTCTTGTACGATCCTGCAAGTCAGCGGGCAGGCCGCAAGCGTTCCAGCCAGCGCAGAGGCGGCACGCCGTAGGCGCGGGTAAAGTGCCGGGTCATGTGGCTCTGGTCATGAAAGCCTGCAGCGAGGGCTGCATCGACCAAGGTGAAGCCATCCAGGATCAGCCTGCGAAAACAGTCCAGGCGCCGCAGCGTGACAAAACGGTATGGGCTGGTGCCGTAAAGGGCTCGAAAGTCCCGTGACAAGCTCCACTGCTCACGGCCGCTGGCCTGTTCGAGCATTTCCAGTGTGATGCCGTGGTCAAGGTGCTCCATGATGAACGCCCTGGCGCGCTCGGCCGAGCGGTAGTCCAGGCGCTTGCGGCCGCGGGGCTTGCCGCCGACTGTACGCAGCGCCATGGCCAGGTCATAGACGGCGTCCTGCTCCTCCAGTGTTTCCAACGGATGATCCAGTGCCTGTACGAAGGCCTCGCTGGCGCGATAGAGGCGAGGGTCGCTGGACAGCCCGCCGGCAATGAATGGCAGCGGTTCGCCGCCGAGCACGCTCTGGATCAGCGAAGGATCGATGTAGGCCATCCGGTAGCGAAAGCCGATATCCGTTCCGGCCATGCCGTCATGGACTTCGTCCGGGTGCAGCACCAGGGTGTTGCCCGGCACGCCGTGGCACAGCGCCCCTCTGTAGTGAAAGCTCTGTACGCCAGCAAGGGTACGGCCTATCGAGTAGGTATCGTGCCGATGGGGGTCGTAGCCATGGCCGCCAAACCACGCCTCGATGCGCTCCACGCTGCCAGGCGTGGCACTGCGTATGACCCAATCAGCGCAGGACGGGTTTGCTTTTCGTGCCATAGATAAGCTTGCTGCTAGTGTGCAATGTTGGATGAGGATGGCTCATCCTATTTCAGATTTGCGCGGACACCCCAATCCATTTCCGCTGAATGTCCGCTGTGGGTCGATAGTGGCCGTTCGGCGACTGACCACTAACGACCCATAGCGGTCCTACGCAGAGAGCAGCAAACGGCCAGAGGTGAACCGCCGTAATAGACTCGTCCATCTATGACAACAATCGAGCTCTTCTGGCCGATAGCTGCGGGCCTAGCAGCGCGCAATGGCGTACGAGGTCTGCAATGGGTCGATAGCGTTCTGCCAGCCATGAGGAAGCCTAAATCCCCATGAGAAACCTTGGCGACTGATGGTTTCGACCTTATCCGTTCAACTGTCTAGAGTAGATTCAGTCTAGGCGTCAAACCTTACCTTTTGGGAGACGCTACCCCATGGACTGGAGAAACGACATGCCGGCTTGTCCCATACCGACTGACGAAACGTTGCGCCAGCGCACCCTCGATGAAATGAATGTGCTGGATACACCGGCTGAGCATTACCTCGATACGCTGGTGCGGCTCACTCAGGAAGTGGCGCACGTGGATACTGTGCTGATCAGCCTGATTGATCACGATCGGCAATGGTTCAAGGCCAGGATCGGGCTAGACGTAAACGAGACTCCGCGCAATGTGTCCTTCTGCGGCTACGCCATTCTGGGTGAGGACACCCTGCTGGTGGCCGACGCCGAGTGCGATTCTCGATTCGCCGACAATCCGCTGGTACTTGGCGCACCCTACATCCGCTTCTACGCCGGTCACCCCTTGCGTGCCGGAAACGGCAAAGCGATCGGAACGCTATGCATGTTCGACCCTCGCCCACGCCTGCTAAGTGAGGCGCAGCAGGCCAACTTCAGAGACTTGGCCACGCTCGCGGAGGGTTATCTGCAACTGCGCAGCATGATACAGGCCAACCACGACTTACGCCTTGAAATGGACCGTGAGCAACGCAAGGCTTTGCTTGATCCGCTAACACAGCTATGGAACCGCGGCGCGTTGGCCGCCTTCCAGGATCGTGAACGCCGTTTGGCAAAAGAGAAAGATCTGCAGTTGTGTACTCTGTATGCGGACCTTGACCACTTCAAGTCTGTAAACGACAAGTACGGTCATGCTGACGGTGACCAGGTGCTTTGCGAGTGTGCGCGTCGTCTGCGAGCTGCCCTTCGCCCGGAGGATTTGCTGGTACGCCAGGGCGGTGAGGAGTTCGTCGCATTGCTGCGGGTACAGGACCGTGACGAGCTGGTGCGGATCGCGGAGCGCGTGCGCCTGATCGTTGGCAGCAGACCGATGCAACTCTCCAGCGGTCCGCTGAGGGTGAGTCTCAGTGTGGGATGTACTTTGGTCGCCGATAGCGAGCAGATCGATGATGCACTACGGCGCGCCGACAGCGCACTTTATGCAGCCAAACAGGGAGGGCGCGACCAAGTTGTCTATGCACCGCCGATCTTGTGAGAATCCAAGGCGGAACAAGTACCAGGCAGCCTCAACGCACAGCCTCAAGCGCCTTGCGTACCTCCTGAGCGACCAGCGCCTCAATACGTCCCTCATCTGAGGCCGTCGAAAATACCGCGCAACACGCGACGGCCTCACCAACCGCGCATCGATAGACCGCCACCACACTGCCGGGGCCACACCCGGTATGCCCGGCCAGCGTCAAGCCGCCCTCGATCGTCCCGCGCATCAGGCCCAGGGCATACCCAGGCGCAACCCACGGTCGGCCAGTCATTGGCCCACCCAACACCTTTGTTGCCTGCATTTCCTGGAGCAGGTCGGCCGGAAGCAGTGTCCCGGCGAGCAGACGCTCCAGGAAAAGGGCAGCCTGCGAAACAGGGCCGATCAGCAATCCGTGATAGACCCAGCCAGGGTCGTAGTTCAACGAATGTCCGAGGTAATCCCCGTTCAGATCTGCGCGTTGGGTTGCCAAGCGAACCGCCGAGATACCGAGTGGAGCCAGGACTTGCTGGCTGATCGCCTCTTCAAGCGGCAGGCCTGTGGCACGTTCGATGAGCCTGGCGACCAGCATGTAGCCCACATTCGAATAGCACCACCCCGCTCCAGGGTCATAGCGAAGCCGAGCGCCATCCAGGCGCTGCATCATCTCGTCCACGGACCACGCGGGTTCATGATTGGCAACCGCCGTGTGGTATTCGGGAAGCTCGCTATAATCCGCGAGGCCCGCTTCGTGACGCAGTAGCTGACGCAAGGTGTACGTGGCTTCAGGAAGCGAAGCATCCAGGGCGAGTCGTCGGTCACGTACCAGAGTCAGGGCGGTCGCGGCCAACACCGTCTTGGTGAAACTCCACCATGGCACACAGGGTTCGGCCTGGAGCGATGGCGTAATGAGTCGACCGTTGGAAAGCGTGGAAATCAGCATTGAATACTCAAGCAGTCATGACAGGCCAGTAAGCAAGCGCAGAGGCAACAACATACCCCATTCCGGCGATGCAAGCCGTCAGTCGGCCTCGGTACAATTACTGGAATGCGTATACCAGGGCACCGCAGAATCGATGTAAACGTGCTTTTGCTTGCGTGGCTGGAACGGTGTATCAAGTGTACCCAGCGCGATCGAGATCCAGTCGGCGAACTCACCTTTGGATCGTGACCAGAACAACGTCGAGCCACACGCCCCGCAGAACTCGCGTAACACTGTCTGCGAAGAGGCGTAGGCCTTGATGCTGTCGGCCCCGCGAAGTACGCGAAGTGCGCTGCGCGGCACGCTGCCATATGAGCCGAATGCAGCCCCGTGACCTTTGCGGCATTGGCTGCAGTGACAATGACTCACGGCCTTGGGTGGCGTTAGCAGCTCATAGCTGACCGCTGCGCACAGGCAGCTTCCTTGGTATGCCTCTGTCATATGCCCTTCTGTGCAGGTGAAAAAATGTGATGCCTGTCAGTCAGCGTACTGGGGCTGCTTTGCAGCCTTTCGCGGCACGAAGCCGCTCCTACATGGGGTACGCGATCCCTGTAGGAGCGGCCTTGTGCCGCGAAAGGGTCGCAAAGCGACCCCGGCAATCTTGAAGCCCAAAATCGCAAAAGGGATGGCCGCAACGCTCTACCCCAAGCCACCCATCGATCCCACTGATGATTACTATCAAGCCGCCCGCCTGTCGAGCTGCAAAATCCACCCCCTATAATCGCCTCCCCGTTTTCCCCTCGCTGCAGCGCCTGTCCCAGGCGACAGTCCCCTATGGAAGCCCGCACCATGCCAAGCCCCAACCCGTCCCCCCACAGCCCACCCGAACACAGCCAACAGAGCGTCCGTCAGCAGTGGCTGGCGATTCTCTCGGTCGCCGTGGGCGCCTTCGCCCTGGTGACCAGCGAATTCCTGCCGGTAGGCGTGCTCAACGATGTCGCCGCCGACCTCGGCATCAGCGCAGGCCAGGCCGGCCTGATGGTGACCCTGCCCGGCATCATGGCGGCCCTGGCCGCGCCCTTGCTGTCGGTGGGCATCGGCGCCCTCGACCGACGCTACCTGCTGATCGCCCTGACGCTGATCATGATCGTCGCCAACGCCGTTGTGGCCTACGCCACCGACTTCGGCCTGCTGCTGTTCGGCCGGGTACTGCTGGGCATCAGCATCGGTGGCTTCTGGGCGACCGCGATCGCCCTGAGCGGCCGCCTGGCGCCCAAGGGCGTGGGCGTGGCCCAGGCCACCTCGATCATCATGGTCGGCGTGACCCTGGCCACCGTGCTCGGCGTGCCCGTGGGTACCTGGCTCAGCGGGCTCATGGGCTGGCGCATGACCTTCCTGGTCACCGCGCTGGTGGGCGTGCCGGTGCTGCTGGCGCAGGTCCTGCTGCTGCCGCGGCTCAACCCGGAGAAAGCCATCCGCATCAGCGACCTGCCGGCGCTGTTCGTCAACCCGCAGGCGCGGGTCGGCCTGATCGCGGTGTTGCTGATCGGCCTGGCGCACTTTGCCGCGTACACCTACGTCGCGCCGTTCTTCAAGCACAACGCCGGCTTCGACGGGCCGATGATCGGCTCGCTGTTGCTGCTCTACGGCGTGGCCGGGGTACTGGGCAATGTCTTCGCCGGTTTCGCCGCCAATCAGAGCGTGCGCTACACCCTGATGCTGGTCGCCTTGATGATCGGCATCGGCACCGCGCTGTTCCCCTACTTCGCCACCAGCCTCACCGGCGCGGCGATGCTGATCGCACTCTGGGGCTTCGCCTTCGGCGCCTTCCCGGCCTGCGCCAGCATCTGGATGTTCGTCGTGGCGCCCAAGGATGTGGAGCGCGGCATGCCGCTGTTCGTCGCCATGTTCCAGGTGATCATCGCCCTGGGCTCGTTCTTCGGTGGGCGGATCGTCGACCAGATGGGCAGTGCGGTGCTGTTCAGCCTGGCCACGGCGCTGGTGGGCTGCGGCTTTGTCACGGTGCTGGTGCTGGGGCGCAGCGTCAGCAATCGCCTGGCGGCCCAACCGTCCTGAGCGATCGCTGTTGGAGCGGGCTTGCCGCGCGATGCCGGGTATGGCACCGGCTACGCCGGTGATCGCGGGTCAAGCCCGCCCCCACGCTGACGTTGCCTAACCTGAGAGGCGCCTGTTGTTTCATAGAGCGGTGGCGGGCCGATTTTACCCGCCACGCTTTATCAACTCTTTACGCCGACGGGCCGCAAACCGACAGCAACTTGATACGCAACTCAATACCCTTTGCAGGTCTTTGGCGTATCGAGAGTGCAACATGACGCTATGCGCGAATCCCCTGCCTGGGCGGGCTGGCATTCAGGATGAACGCATGCCCCCTTCCGAGGTGGGTATGAACAACCCTGCCGAACCACTGGCACAGCAGCTCAGGCAACAGGGCATCTGCGAGGTCGAATGCGTGGTGAGCGATTTTTCCGGCATCGTCCGCGGCAAGGTCGCCTCCCTCGACCGCTTCCTCGACGAAGGCAGCATGCGCCTGCCGGAGAGCGTGCTGCTGCAGACGGTGACCGGCGACTTCGTCGACGACGAGGTCTTCTACGCGCTGCTGGACGAGGCCGGCATCGACATGCACTGCCGCCCCGCCGCCCATGCCGTCTACCGCCTGCCGTGGCTGGCGGAACCGACCGCCATGGTCATCCACGACAGCTTCGACCGGCACGGCCAGCCCATCGAGCTGTCGCCGCGCAACGTGCTCAAGCGCGTGCTGGCCCTGTACAGCGACAGTGGCTGGCAGCCGGTGGTGGCGCCGGAGCTGGAGTTCTACCTGACCAAGCGCAGCCATGACCCGGACCTGCCGTTGGAAGCCCCCGAGGGCCGCTCGGGCCGGGCAGAGACGGGTCGGCAGAGTTTCTCCATCGAAGCCACCCACGAATTCGCCCGGCTGTTCGAGGACGTCTACCACTGGTGCGCCGTCCAGGGCCTGGACCTGGACACGCTGGTCCACGAAAGCGGCCCGGCGCAAATGGAGGTCAACTTCCACCACGGCGACCCGCTGCGCCTGGCCGACCAGCTGATCGTATTCAAGCGCACCCTGCGTGAAGCGGCGCTGCAGCACGGCATCAGCGCGACCTTCATGGCCAAGCCGATCGCCCATGAACCTGGCAGCTCGATGCACATCCACCAGAGCGTGCTGGACAGGGCCACCGGCGCCAACCTGTTCGCCAGCGCTCACGGCACACCGAGCGATCGGCTGCTGCACTACATCGGCGGCCTGCAGAAGTACCTGCCCCAGGCACTGGCGCTGCTCGCCCCGAACGTGAATTCCTACCGCCGCTTCCTGCCCGACGCCTGTGCCCCGGTCAATGTCGAATGGGGCGAAGAAAACCGTACCGTGGGCCTGCGCGTGCCCACCGCGACAGCGGCCGCCCTGCGCGTGGAGAACCGCCTGCCCGGCGCCGATGCCAATCCCTACCTGGCCATGGCCGCCAGCCTGCTGTGCGGCTATCTCGGCCTGCTCGAACAGGCGGCGCCCAGCGCGCCCGTGCAGGGTCGCGCCTACGATCATGGCGGCTTGCGCCTGCCGGCCACGCTGGACGATGCGCTGGCGCGGCTCGAAGGTTGCGAACTGCTTGGGGAGTACCTGGGCGACCGCTTCGTCCGTGGGTATGTGGCGGTCAAGCGCACCGAGCTGCACAACTACCGGCAGGTGATCAGCGCCTGGGAGCGTGAGCACCTGCTGCTGAGGGTCTGAGGCTTTGAGTACCTACAGCTGCGCCAGCCAATATTCCACATCCACCTCATCGATCTGCTCGGGGCGCAGGAACTGCTCGGCGTACTGCCGATACACGCCGGTGCTTAGGAACAATCTCAGCAACTGCCCGTCGACATGGTTGTCCCGAGCCATCGACACCAGGATCTTCACCGACTCGGACAGGGTCTTCGGTGCCTTGTACGGTCGGTCCGCCGCAGTCAATGCCTCGAAGATGTCGGCGATCGCCATCACCCGCTCGGGGATGCCCAGCGCATCCTTGCCGAGCCTGCGCGGATAGCCGCTGCCGTCCATCTTCTCGTGGTGGTTGCCGGCAATCGCCGGCACGCGCCGCAGCTGGCGCGGGAACGGCAGCGCGCTGAGCATGATGATGGTCTGCACGATGTGCTCGTTGATCTTGAAGCGCTCCTCGTCGTTGAGGGTGCCACGGCGGATCGACAGGTTGTACAGCTCGCCGTGGTTGCTGGCATGGGCCGGCAGGCGCATGTCGAAACCCCAGTGGTTGCGCGGGTCGTCCTTGGCCACCGGTGGCTTGCGCGGCCCCCAGGGCACCTGGTGCTCGTCGCGGTCGGCAAGCAGCGGCTCCTCCACCGGCAAAGGCGCGGCTGGCGTTTCGGCGAAGCGCGCGGCCTCGTCGCGGGAGATGCCCAGGCGGTTGTCGAAGTGCCGCAGCCAGCGGCGCTGGCCGATAAGGCGCAGGCGCTCGATGTCGGCCTCCTGCATGAACTCGCCGCCGATATTGGCGTGGGCGACGAAGGCGAATTCGTCCTGCAACTCGGCCCGGCACTGCTCCAGCGCCTGGCGCAGCAGCAACTCGTCATCGCCGTTGGCCACGCCTTGCCAGTAGGCGATCTCGGCGTCGCGCCAGAGCACCTCGAAGCGCATCCGCACCTCATGCACACGGTTGTACAGGGTCTCGAGCTTGGTCGCCTTGTCCACCACGTACTCAGGGCTGGTGATCTTGCCGCAATCGTGCAGCCAGGCAGCCACGCGAAACTCGTAGCGCTCGGCCTCGTTCATGCTGAAGCCGGCATAGGGGCCGCTGTCGGCCTGCACGGCCTGGTCCAGGAGCATCTGCGCCAGCTGCGGCACACGCTCGCAATGACCGCCGGTATAGGGGCTCTTGGCGTCGATGGCGTCGGCCAGCAGCTTGATCATGGCGTCCAGCAGGCGCTGCTGGGCCTCGACCAGCTGGCGGGTCTCGATGGCCACGGCGGCGGCGCCGGACAGTTCCTCGACGAAGCGCCGGAACGCCTGCCCGGCGTGTTCGTCCTCCAGTTGCAGCACCAGGATGCCGAGGAGCGACTGGCCGCGGTCGTTGAGCACCACCGCCAGGCTGCGTCCCTGCAACGACAAGGCCTGGGTCACGGCATTGGCGAGGTCCTGATGGTCGTGCTCATGTACCACCAGCTCAGCCGGATAGTCCTGGGCCCGGCAGGCCGCAGCCAGGCGCAGGCGTGTATTGTCGGCATCGTACAGGTACACCGCGCCGGCACTGGCGCTGGCAGCCGCCACCAGGTGGTTGAGCACGCCGTCGAGCATGCGTTCGAGCTGGGTCTCGCGGCTGAGCGTGAGGGTGATCGCCTGGAAGTTGCGGATGGTGCCGGACATGCGGCTGAGCACCCGGCTCAGTTCACGCACCTCCGACACCCGCGAGAGCACACCCACCTCGCGGCTGAAATCAAAGCCGGCCAGGCCCTGCACCTGCTCCGTGAGCCGGCGCAGCGGGCGGCCGATGCGCCGGCCAAGCAAGCCGCCGAGCAACAGCAACACCGCTGCCAGCGCGCCAGCCCAGAGCAGTTGCTCGAACAACACCTGGCGCGCGCCGGCCAGCAGCTCGTGGGCCGGCACGGCAATCAGCACCTGCAGGTCCTGCCCGGCCACGGTGGTCAGCGGCACGCGCATGCCATACCAGGTCTGCCCTTCGACCTGATACGGCTGTGGCCGGGTACCCTGGAGGGTATCAGCATGGATCCGTGCGAGGCTGGCAATGCCCAGTTCATCGATGCGCGACAGGCGCACGCCCTCGCCTTCGAGGACGATGACCCGCTGCAGGTCCGGATAGGCCACCACGCTGCCCTGGTCATCGACCACGGCGATCTCGGTGCCGGCCGTCATGCGCAGGTCGCGGCTCTCGCTGGCCAGGTCGGTGACCGAAACGTCCATGCCGATCACCGCCGCGCCATCGACGCTGCGCTGGGCCATGGTCAGGCCGATCTCGCGGGTGGTAAAGAACACATAAGGGTGGGTAAGCACGGTGGTGGACTGCGCAGAGGCTTCGACGAACCAGGGGCGCTGACGCGGATCGTAGCGGTAGTCCGGCTTGGGCTGGTGCAGCAGCAGGGTCATCCACTGGTCGTAGAAACGCCATTCGCCATGCAACGCGCCGTCTTCGCCCAGGCTGACGGTCTGCACCAGGAACATCGTGCCTGCCGGTGCCGCGAAACGCTGCAGCAACTGCGGATCACGCAGGCGGCGGACCAGCAGGAACTCGCCATTGGGGTAGCCGAGGTAGGCGGCGCTGAGCATGCGGTTGGCGCGCAGGCTCTCGACCAGTTGCGGTAGCCGCTCCAGGTGCTGCGCCATGGCCCCCGCAGAGGCATCGAAGGCCAGCAGGCGGATGCTGCTCTGCACCGGATCGACCAGGCGTCGGGCGCGCTCGTCGATGGTCCGACCGACCTGCTGGGCAGCGTCGCCTGCGGCCGCCACCAGGGTCTGGCGCACCCCCAGGTAGCCCTGCCAGGCCAGGGCCGCGCCCAGCGCCAGCATGCCCAGCATGATCGCCAGCGCCACCAGCCATTGCAGGGAGATACTCCGGCCACGGTTGTTCATGAACGCCTGCCTCGTGCAGACGCCAGCCTTGCCGCATGCTCCATCAACGCGCAGCCCATCCCAGGTACTCCCCGTGTGGCGATTTCCACAGTGTAATCAGCCCGTGCGAACCTGCCGGCCTGTGACAATGGCTGGTAGCGAGACAGTCGCATACTGGCGCAACGACATCAATCGCGCCTTGAATCATTGTGGGAGTGGCCCGTCCCGTAGTCGTCAGAATTGCGGCGAAAAACTCGTATACAAAAAAAAGAAATTCTGTTTACACTGCCTCGCGCCTACGACAACGGTCATCGCCGTTGCGTATTGCGACAGGCTCAAGCCATGCGACATCCGCTATCGCCCAACCTCCCCGGGCCCCCTTCTCGAATGCCGTGCGCCCTGAACGCCGCATTCGCCCTGCTGCCATCGATCCACACGCCCTATACGCCCTCGCCAGGGCCGACCCTGCGTGCGAGCGGTTCTGCTCCAGCCTTCGACGCCGGGCTTCGCCACGGCGCCTGAGGCTTCCCTACAATCAGAAAACACACCCCAAGCGGGAGGGACACCCATGCCCAAGACACTACTGGTCAAGAACGCCGAACTGCTGGTGACCATGGACGGCGAGCGCCGCGAGATCAAACGCGGCGGCCTCTACATCGAAGACAATGTGATCAGGCAGGTCGGCCCCAGCGACACCCTGCCGCAGCACGCCGACGTGATCCTCGACATGACCGGCAAGGTGGTCATCCCGGGCCTGGTCAACACCCACCACCACATGTACCAGAGCCTCACCCGCGTGGTGCCGGCGGCTCAGGACGGCGAGCTGTTCAACTGGCTGACCAACCTCTACCCGATCTGGGCGCGGCTGACCCCGGAGATGATCTCGGTGTCGACCCAGACGGCCATGGCCGAGCTGATCCTCTCGGGCTGCACCACCTCCAGCGACCACCTGTACATCTACCCCAACGGCTGCAAGCTCGACGACAGCATCCACGCTGCCGAGGAGATCGGCATGCGCTTCCACGCCGCGCGCGGCAGCATGAGCGTCGGGCGCAGCCAGGGCGGCCTGCCGCCGGATTCGGTGGTGGAGAAGGAAAGCGACATCCTCAAGGAGTCGCAGCGCCTGATCGAGGACTACCACGATGCCAGCCACGGCTCGATGCTGCGCGTGGTGGTGGCGCCCTGCTCGCCGTTCTCGGTCAGTCGCGACCTGATGCGCGAGGCTGCGGTGCTGGCCCGCCAGTATGGCGTGTCGCTGCATACCCACCTGGCCGAGAACGTCAACGACATCGCTTACAGCCGCGAGAAGTTCGGCATGACCCCGGCCGAATACGCCGAGGACCTGGGCTGGGTCGGCCACGACGTGTGGCACGCCCACTGCGTGCAGCTCGACCAGCACGGCATCGAGCTGTTCGCCCGCACCGGTACCGGGGTCGCCCACTGCCCGTGCTCGAACATGCGCCTGGCCTCAGGCATCGCGCCGATCCGCAAGATGCGCGACCACGGCGTGCCGGTGGGCCTGGGGGTCGATGGCTCGGCATCCAACGACGGCGCCAGCATGATCGGCGAAGTGCGCCAGGCGCTGCTGCTGCAACGGGTCGGTTTCGGGCCGGATGCGATGACCGCCCGCGAGGCGCTGGAGATCGCCACCCTGGGCGGCGCCAAGGTGCTCAACCGCAACGATATCGGCGCCCTCGCCCCGGGCATGGTCGCCGACTTCGTCGCCTTCGACCTCGGCCATGTGGCCTATGCCGGTGCCCTGCACGACCCGCTGGCGGCACTGGTGTTCTGCACCCCGACCCATGTCGACACCAGCGTGATCAACGGGCGCGTGGTGGTTCAGGGTGGGCGCATCACCACCGTCGACCTGCCGCGAGTGCTGGAACGTCACAACCAGTTGGCGCGGCAGTTGGTCATCGGCGAGTAGCAGCGATCCGCCCGATCGCGGGGCAAGCCCGCTCCCACGCCGAGCTTCACGATCAGGGCGGGCCAGCTATGGAACAGCCATTTCCCTGAGCCGCTGCGCCAGCTCCAGGGCCACCCGCCCGCTGGCCGGCGTGGGTACAAGCTGGGTGAACGGGATATCGAGCATGCGGTTCTCGCGCACCGCCCGCAGGCTCGAAAGCACCGGGTCGCGGGTCAGCAGCTGACGCTTGCGGCTGGCCGGCGACCACAGGGCGTCGGCCAGCAGGATTACATCGGGGTCGCTGCTCAACAGCGCCTCGCGGTTGACCGTCACACGGTACTGGTCGAGCCCGGCGAGCACATTGCGCGCTCCGGCGGCGGCCAGCAACGGCGTGACGAAACCCCGCCCGCCTTCGCTGTCCAGCCCCCGGACCTCGCTGTCGAGGTAGAACACCGACAGCGGCTTGCCAGTGGGTGCGATCGCACTGGCCCGCGCCAGGTCCGCCTCCATCGCCTCGATCAATGCCTGCGCCCTCGCCTGCCTGCCCAGCAGCTCGCCGAGGAGGGTCAGGTCACGCCGGACATGGGCGTAGTAATCCAGCGAATGACCGGCACAGGCCGACTCGAGCAGGTAGGTGGCGATCCCGTTGCCGGCCAGCCGGGTTCGCGAGCTGACCCCATCGCCGAAGGCCGAGGCGAATCCGCCGACCACCAGGTCCGGCCTTTGCGCGTACAACACCTCGCTGGCCGGATACTCCCGGGCGATCACCGGCACGCCCTGGTAGCGGCCCTGCTTGTAGGCGACGCCGTTGTCGTCCAGGTAGGCCACCCCGACCATCGATGGCCCGGCGCCAAGGGCGAGCAGCAGGTCGGCCGCGTGCTGGTTGAGCGCCACGATACGCGCAGGCGTCGCCGCAGGCCGTTGCCAGTCCTGCCCGCAGTTGCGAAAGCTCTCGGCCAGGACCGGTGTACCACAGCACAGGGCCAGCGACAGCAGCCAGGCTTTACGCATCGCATGTCACTCCCTTGATCAGCAATCTTTCGGCGATCCTTCCGCCCTCTAGATGCGTTTCCACCAATTCCTCCACCTCCCGATCATCACGTACCCGATACCAGCAGCCGTCAGGGTGTACCGTCAGCACCGGCCCCAGGTTGCAGGGGAACTGACATCCGGTGCGTGTCAGCAGCACGCCGCCCGGCGTCTCGATCAGGTCACGCTCCAGCAACTGGCGGCGCAGGCGTTTCCACAAGGGCAAGGCGCCACGCCGCACGCAGCGTGGGCCGGTGCACAGGAACACCTGGCGGGCATGCTCGGGCACCCGCGACCAGTCCGGATCGCTGGCCACCGCGTTGACCTGGTCGCATGGCAGGTGACGGGCATGCTCGCCGATGCTGGCGCAAGCCGCCCGAGCATCCAGCCCGCGCCGACCCAGGGCCTGGGCCGTGACCCAGATACCGGCCCGGCCTTGCGCCAGGCGCCCCAGTTCATCGCGCAGCCAGTCTAGGTAGGCGCTGTCCGAGGTGGGTTCCAGGTCCACTACCAGCAAGCGCTCAACGCCCTGGTCGAGCGCTTCGCGGATAACCACCCACAACCCGTCGAAGCCCTCCAGCGTATCGACGATATCCCGGTCCGCCTCTCGGCCACGCAGGTCACGGACTTCGGCGCCGAACGCTTCGGCCACTGAACCACCCGCCAAGCCCGGCCCCACGAACAACACGCGCTGATAGTCCATGCTCACGCCCCTCAGAAGGTGTAGGTGTACCGCAGTTCGCTGGTGAACGGCCGTCCGAGGTTGTCGACGTTGCTCGCCCGGCTGGTGACATAGTCGCGGTCGAACAGGTTCTCCACCAGCAGGCTCAGCCGGTGCTGGCGGGCACCGTCCAGGTAGCGGTAGGCATCGGCGTCGACCACCGAGTAATGGCCGTAGTCGACGCCCTTGGAGCTGACCACGTCGCGAATGTAGCGAATGGCCCCTCCGGCACCCCACATGCGGTCCGCCGATTCGTAGCCGAGCCGCGAGCGGGCGAAGAAACTCGGCACGTCATTGATCGTCGCCCCGGTGCGCGACTCGGTGAGGTTGCGGGTCATGTCGGCCTGCAGGCTCCATTGGTCGTCGAGCTGGATACGTGCATCGGCCTCGAAACCACGCATCCGCACCTGGCCCTGTCCGTTCACCCACTGGCTGCCGTCCAGGGTGATCAGGTCGCTGATCTTGCGTCGGAACACGGTGACGCTGGCGCTGAATTCACGTTCCAGCAGCAGGCCGTGGTAGTCCAGGCCAAGCTCGGCATTGCGGCTCTTCTCGGGCTTGAGGTCGCGGTTGCCGATCTCGTCGCCGGGCTCGTTGACGAACAGCTGCTCGGCGTTGGGCAGCTTGTAGGCGCTGCCGTACTGGCCACGCAGCTGCCAGTTGTCGTTCAGGTCGTACAGCGAGGTGAGCATGCCCACCGTGGCGCTGTCGCCGCCGCTCATGGCCTCGTGGCGCACGCCAAGGCTCGGGTGCCAGTTCGGCAGGACCTCTATCCTGGGCCGCAGCTGGGCATACAGCGCATTGGCCTGGGCCTTGTTGTCGTCGATCACCAGCACGTCGTCCTGGCCCTTGAACCATTGGTAGTCGGAACCGAACACCAGCACATGGCCGCCGTCGAGCTCGGCCTTGCCCTCGGCCTGCACGCCCCAGTCGGTGAAGCCCCAGTAGTCGTTGTGGTTGACCACGTTGCAGCTGCCATCGTCACGGTTGTTGATGCGGGTGTAGCGGGTGTCCCAGTCGTTGACGTGGCCCTTGATGAAGTAGCTCAGGCGCTCGTTGAGGCGCTGCTCGAAGGTGGCGGTGGCGATCTGCTGCACACGGTCGTTGGTGGTCTTGTAGTTGTTCACCGGCCGGGCGAAATCGAGGTTGGCGTCGGTGTACTGGTAGAACAGTTCCAGCCGCGCATCGTCACCGAAGGCCTGGATCGCCTTGCCGCCGAAAGTGGTCACCTCATAGCCGCGCTTCTTGTCGCTGACGTTGCCGCTGTAGTCGCGGTTGCGAAACGGCTGGTAGCCGTCGGAGACGTTGTGGCTGACATAGGCCAGCAGGCCCAGGTCGCCGAAACCGTTGCTGAAGATCCGCTCGACGCGGGCGTCCTTGCTGCTGCCGGCGAAGCTGTCCAGGCCCAGGTTGACCTCGCCCGAAGCCTCGCGGCTCTGCGGGCTGCGGGTGACGATATTGATCACCCCCGCCACCGCCTGGGTGCCGAACAACAGGCTCTGGCCGCCCTTGAGCACCTCGATGCGCTCCACCGCGTTGGCCGGTAGGGTGTCCAGGTACAGGCCGCCGTACAGGCGGTTGTTCAGGCGCACGCCGTCGAGAAGGATCAGTGTGTCGTCGTTGCGCCCGCCCAGCAGTGAGTAGGTGCCGTAGTCGAACGGGCCGTTCTTCGGCGCGACGTAGAAGCCGGGGATGAACATCTGCATCACCCGGGTGATGTCGGCACCGGGGCCGGCGCGCTCGATCTGCTCGCGGCTGACGATCTCGACCTTGCTGCCGTACTGGGCCATGGCGGCGACCGTGGTCGACTCCACCGACGGCGCGGCGACGATCTGCTGGTGGAGGATCAGGGGCATGTTTTCGGCCAGCGCCAGGGGGCTGGCCAGAAAGCCCAGGAACAGGGTCCGGGCCTTGGGGGAGAAACGTTGGGAGTGAATCACAGCAATCATGCTCTTCTCGAAAGTGACTTTCGCAGAAGCACGCAGGAGCAGGGATCGCGCACACGCCAATACCGGCCCATGCCCGCCCACCGCAGGAGTTTGCCTACCACATTCCAGGCCGGTCTCCGGGCTCGCAAGACAAGACGCCTTCACCTTCCCATGGCGCACTGGCCACAGTGGTCTATCGAAGGCATCACTTGCATACCGTTGCGGGGGCAGCACCGGACTGGCGCGAAGCGCGTACCGGTTTCCCGTTTCACCCCATGCGCGGCGGCATGGGACACCTGAAATCGGTCGGCATCTGAACACCTGCGGCCGAGAGGCGTCAAGCCAGCCAGGTGAATCGATTCGAATGTTTTTTATCGGCCGATCACTCTAGGCAGATGTTTCAAACGCTGTAGAATCCGCACGCCGAACCTATTCTCATTCCCTTCGAGCTTTGCCGATGAAGCTGGCCCGCCACACACGATCGCAAGTCGCCTGGGTGCTGTATTTCAGCATCCTGTTCGGCTCGTTGCTGTGCGCCATGGGCCATGGCCAGATGGCCGGCTTGCGCCTGGCCGGCCTGGATGACGCCGCCTGGTGCGCGGCCGACAGCAGCGGCGTGTTCAAGGGCGACCAGGACATCACCGACCCGGTGCTGCCCGCCGGCGGCGACTGCGTGATCGCCAGCCTGTTCAGCGCCACCCTGCTGGCGGTGTTCTTCGGCCTGCTGGCCCTGCTCGCCGGGGAGTCGAGCAAACCCTTACCCAGACAACCCGCGCCGCCCCTGCCCAAGCAGCGCTGGCCACTGGTCAATCCGCGCGCCTCCCCCGCTTCGCTTCTCGCGTTCTGACATCGCCACGCCCAAGTACTGCCTGATCGGCAGCGGGCGTGCGCCCACCGATTTCAGCCAGGAAGCCTTGCATGTTCCGCATGACCACTTTGGCGCTGCTCGTTGGCAGCGCAACCTGCGCCTGGGCGCAGGATGACACCCTGACCCTGCCCGCCAGCAACGTCACGGCCACCGCCGACCAACCCAAAGAAGCCACCACCCTGGACCTCGACCGGCCTATCGAAAGCGGCTCGCGGCTCAACCTCAGCGCCCGGGAAAACCCGGCCTCGGTCAGCGTCGCCGACCGCAAGACCATGGAGCGCATCGGCGCGCGCAACTTCCAGGACGCCGCCAACGCCCTGCCCGGGGTCAACGCCTCGGCACCGCCCGGCTGGGGCGGCTACGTGTCGTATCGCGGCTTCAACGGTGCCCAGATCAGCCAGCTGTTCAATGGCATCAACCTGCAGTACGGCGCCGCCGGGCGTCCGGTCGGGGCGTGGATCTACGACCGCGTCGAGCTGCTCGGCGGGCCCTCGTCGTTCCTCAATGGCAGCGGCGCCGTCGGTGGCAGCCTGAACATGATCACCAAGCTGGCCAACCGCGACGAAGACAGCTTCGAAGGCCGCGTCAGCTATGGTCGCTACGACACCATGGAAACCTCGGTCGGCTTCAACAAGGCGCTCAACAGCGGCGACGGCCCGCGCCACTACGCGCGGCTCGACTACAGCCGCACCAGTACCAATGGCTACATCGACCGCCAGGAGAACGGTGCCGGCAACCTGGCCTTCTCGCTGCTCAGCGACATCAACGAACAGCTGTCGCACACCCTGGCCATCGAGTACCTGGAAGAAAAAGAGGACAGCCCGTACTGGGGCACGCCGGTGCTGCAACCGGCGGTCGGCACCCTGCACATCGACAAGCACAATCGCTTCAACAACTACAACGTCGAGGACGGCCGCTACGAGCAGCGCACCCGCTGGCTGCGCTCGATCACCGACTACCGCATCGATGACAGCAACCAGCTGCGCAACACCTTCTACCACTACAACGGCCAGCGCGATTACCGCAACCTCGAGGTGTACCGCTACAACGCCGGCAATACCGTCATCGACCGCTCCGGCGGCTACCGCCAGCGCCACGACCAAGAGGTCAACGGCAACCGCGTCGAGCTGACCCACCAGGGCCAGCTGTTCGGCCTGGCCAGCGACTGGGCGTTCGGCGTGGACTACAACCGCAACCAGCAGACCGCCTACCCGCTGTCCAAGGGCGCGTTCGACCGCATCGACCCGAGCGGCTTCCAGCCCGACCACTTCCTCGACATCCCCGGCATGGACGCGCCGCGCGCCAAGGGCCGCAGCACCACCACCGACACCACCGCGGGTTTTGTCGAGAACCGCACCCGCCTGACCGACCAGCTGGCGTTGATCACCGCGCTGCGCTACGACCATATCGACTTCGACGTGGTCGACCATGTGACCCGGGCCAAGCTGGACCGGCGCTGGGATGCGTTCACCGGACGCCTGGGCCTGGTCTACGACCTGACGCCCAATGTCAGCCTGTATACCCAGTACAGCACCTCGGCCGAGCCGCCGGGAGGCTCGCTCACCGGCGCCTCGCTCAGCCAGGTCGGCGATTTCGACCTGAGCACCGGCCGCCAGGTGGAAGTGGGCAGCAAGTTCGACTTTCTCGACGGGCGCGGCTCGGCCACCGCGGCGGCCTATCGCATCGTGCGCAAGAACATCTCGGTGCCCTCCTCGACCGTGCCCAACACCACCGAGCAGGCGGGCCAGCAGACCTCCACCGGCATCGAGCTGGCGGCCTCGTTCAAGGTCACGCCCAAGCTGCTGGCGGCGGGCAACTTCAGCTGGGTCAACGCTGAGTACGACGAATTCAACGAGACCATCGGCGGCGTGGTGTACTCGCGCAAGGGCAAGAACCCGGTGAACATTCCCGACCGGGTCGCCAACCTGTGGCTGACCTACGACCTCGCGCCGGGCTGGCAGGTCGGCGCCGATGCCCGCTATGTGTCGTCGGTGTACGCCAACACCGCCAACACCGCCTGGGTGCCGTCGTACACCGTCTACGGGCTGTCGATGACCCACGACCTGGACCAGCACGTGCAGCTCAGCGCGCGGCTGCGCAACCTCACCGACGAGGTCTACGCCCGCTTCATCCACCAAACCAACACCCAGTACTACCTGGGTGAGCCGCGCAGCCTGGAAGTCGCTGTGCAGTGGAGCTACTGATGAGCCTGAAACGCCAGCTGTACCTGTGGCACCGCTGGCTGGGCATCGTCGCCTGCCTGTTCATGGCGCTGTGGTTCGTTTCCGGGGTGGTCATGCTGTATGTCGGCTACCCCAAGCTGACCCCGGCCGAGCGCCTGGCCCACCTGCCGGCCTTGCCGGCGGGGTGCTGCGCCGAGTTGCCGGCGCAGTGGGCGCAGCAGCCGTTGAAGGCACTGCGCCTGACCAGCCTGGGCGGGCGGGCGCACTACCTGCTGGAACTGGCTGACGGTCGCCGCGTCACCCTCGACGCCGCCAGCGGCGCGCCCTTGGCTCACGCCGATGCCGCCTGGGCACTGGCCAATGCCCGGCAGTACGCCGGTGACGCCGCGCTGGCCTACCAGGGCACGGTGGACGAGGACATGTGGACCCACTCCCGGGCCCTGGACGGCGACCGGCCCCTGCACCGGGTGCAGGTGGACGATGCCGCCGGCACCTTGCTGTACCTGTCCGGGCGCAGCGGTGAAGTGGTGCGCGACGCCACCGCGCAGGAGCGCGCCTGGAACTGGGTCGGTGCCTGGCTGCACTGGCTCTATCCCTTGCGTGGCGGGTTTGGCTTCGACAACGGTTGGCGCACGCTGGTGATCGGCCTGTCCGTGCTCGGCACGCTGATGGCGATCCTGGGCATGGCGGTGGGCATCCTGCGCCTGCGGCTGCGCAGGCGCTACCGCAGCGGCTCGTGCAGCCCCTACCCCGGCGGCTGGCTGCGCTGGCACCACATCGGCGGGCTGCTGTTCGGCGGCGTGCTGGTGTTGTGGGTGTTCAGTGGTTTGATGTCGATGCGTCCCTGGGGCCTGACCGACAGCCGTTCGCAGATCGCCCTGCAACCCGGCCCGCTGCGCGCCGCCGACCTCAAGCTGCCGGTCGCCACCGCGTTGGCGAGGTTGCGCGAGGAGGCAGGTTTCAACACCGTCGAGTTGCAGTGGCAGCGCCTGGCCGACGTCACCAACCTGGTGGCACGTAATGCCAACGGTGACAGCCGCGTCCTCGAAGCCGGCACGCCACCGGCCCGGGCATTTGCCCGACAGCGGTTGCTGGCGGCCGCGCAGACCATGGCCCCGGGCATCGGAGTGCAAGACGACTGGCAGACCGCCTACGACTTCCACTACTTCGCCCGCGATCCGCAGAGCATGTACGGCTTCCAGTCCCGCCCTTTGCCCGTGCTGCGCCTGCGCTTCGCCGACCCGGCCGCTACCTGGGCCTACCTGGACCCGGCCAGCGGCCTGCTGGTGGCCAGCCATGACCGGACGCAACGGACCGGGCGCTGGTTGTTCAACCTGCTGCACAGCTGGGACTGGCAACCGCTGCTGGCGCGGCCGCTGTTGCGGGAAGGGCTGATCATCGCAGTGAGTGCCGGTGGACTGGTGATTGCCCTCAGCGGTGTGGTGCTGGGTTGGCGGCGTTTGCGCAGGACGCTCCGTTAGCGTCTGCATCGAGCATGCAGCGTTCTCGGCGGGCTCTCGTGGGAGCGGCGGTGCGCCGCCGCTCCCACGCTGATAACGCCTAGAACTCTTGGCCCAGCCGACTGCTACCCCCGCTTCTTCTTCACCCCGCCCTGCCTGGCCTTGAACCGCGGGTTGGACTTGCAGATCACATAGATCCGGCCACGACGCTTGACCACCTGGCAATCACGATGACGGCGCTTGGCCTGCTTGAGTGAGGACAGTACTTGCATAGGAACCTCAGGTTACGTAATAACATTACAATAACGCGAATCATTTCCATCTGACAACCGCTCTGAATACCTAATCTGGCTGTGGCGCCAGCGTATCGTTAAATGTTACGTTATTACATATTAATTGGAGAACCCTCGTGAACCCTCGCGCACCGCTTCTGGCCGGCCTCACCCTGGGCCTGTTCGGCCAACCCCTCTCGGCAGCCCAACCCCTGCTGCTGGAAGAAACCTCGATCACCGACGCCTACCTCGAAGAGCGTGCCGACGGCCCGGTGCAAGGCTACCGCGCCACCCGCTCGGCCACCGCCACCCGTACCGACAGCGATATCCGTGACACCCCGCAAAGTATCCAGGTGGTGCCCGCCCAGGTGATCAAGGACCTCAACACCACCCGCATCGACCGCGCCCTGGATTTCGCCGGCGGCGTGTCGCGGCAAAACAACTTCGGCGGCCTGACCTTCCTCAACTACAGCGTGCGCGGCTTCACCACCGGCGAGCTGTACAAGAACGGTTTCGCCATCAACCGCGGCAGCTACAGCTCCCCGGACACCTCCAGCATCGAGCGCATCGAAGTGCTCAAGGGCCCGGCCGCCAGCCTCTATGGCCGTGGCGACCCTGGCGGTCTGGTCAATATCGTCAGCAAGCGTCCCCAGGCCGAGACCTTCAGCACCCTCAGCCTGAGCGCGGGCAGCTGGGACCGCTACCGCACCGCCCTGGATGCCAACTCGCCCCTGGACAGCGAAGGCAACCTGCTGGGCCGGATCAACCTGGCCGTGGAGGACAACGGCAGTTTCCGCGATCACGTGGACAGTGAACGACGCATTGTCAGCCCGTCGCTGAGCTGGCAGCTGTCGCCGGACACCCGCGTGATGCTCGATGCCGAATTCTCGCGCACCGAATCGGTGTTCGACCGGGGCATTCCGGCGGTCAACGGCCAGATGGGTTCGGTACCGCGCTCGACCTTCATGGGCGAACCCAACGACGGCAGGATCCGCAACGACAACCAGACCCTCGACCTGGCGCTGGAGCACTTCCTCAACGACGACTGGAAGCTGCGCCTGGCCAACCACTACACCCAGGGCAAGCTCAAGGGCAACAGCTCCGAGCCCCAGGCCCTGGTCGGCACGACAATCACCCGCTTCTACCGCGAGCGTGACTTCGAATGGAACGACAACATCACCCAGGCCGAGCTGCACGGCCAGTTCCAGCTGGGCGGCTGGCAGCACCAGGCCCTGATCGGGCTTGAATACGAAAACTACCGCAACAGCCAGAAGTACCCGCAAAGCGCGACCTCGGCGGGCTATGGCCTGGACATCTACAACCCGGTGTACGGCAAGCCCAAGCCGACCGTCGTCCGTCCCAACGACTTCTTCGAGCACACCGAAAGCTATGCCCTCAACCTGCAGGACCAGATCGCCTTCACCGAGCGCCTGCGCGGGTTGGTAGGTGTGCGCCTGGAGCGTATCGAACAGATTTCGCAGAACCGCGCCACGGGCGCCAGCGACAGCCAGGAAAAGGATGTCGCCACGCCGCGCGTAGGGCTGCTGTACCAGCTGACCCCACAGGTCGGCGTGTTCGCCAATGCCTCGACATCGTTCAAGCCTAATACCATCGGCACCCAGGGCCAGGTCTACAAGCCTGAAAAAGGCCTGGGCTACGAGACCGGGCTCAAGCTCGACCTGCTCGACAGCCGCCTGGGCGCGACCGTCGCGCTGTTCCATATCGACAAGGAGAACGTCATCACCACCGACGCGCTCGGCGAAAGCGTGGCGGCCGGCAAGGCGCGCAGCCAGGGCCTGGACCTGCAGTTCAGCGGCCAGCTGACCGATGCCGTGCGGGTGATCGGTGCCTACGCTTATATCGATGCCGAGGTCACCAAGGGCGACGCCGCCCTGCCCAAGGGCAGCGACTTGCTGGGCATTGCCCGCAACAGCGGCAGCGTGATGGGCGTTTACGAGTTCCAGGACGGTGCCCTGCGCGGCTCGGACGTCGGCGCGGCGTTCAACTATGTCGGCGAGCGCTCCGGCCAGGCCGGCAGCCACTTCACCCTGGACGCCTACAGCACGGTCGACCTGCTGGCGCACTACAAGGCCAGCGAACAGGTCACCGTGGGGCTGAACCTCAACAACCTGTTCGACCGCAAATACTACGAACGCTCGTACAACAGTTCGTGGGTGCTGCCGGGCGAGCCACGCAACTTCAGCGTAAGCCTGACCCTCAGTCTCTGAGGGTCGTTCACGTCGCCATGGGCGACCCGACCCTGCGCCCAAGCGCCTGCCAGCCCAGCACCAGCACAAACACCCCGGCAAAGGCCATGACGATGGTCGGCGCTGGGGCGCTGTCGAGGTAGAACGAGCTGTACACGCCCACGAACGAACAGCCGATGGCGACCAGCAGCGCCAGCCACAACATATTTCGGAACTGCCGCGTCAGCAGCGCGGCGATGGCCCCCGGGGCAATCAGCAAGGCGATCGCCAGGATCACCCCCCCGAGGCCTTCAGCGCCCCGACCACCGCCAACGAAATCAGGCACAGCAGGCCATAGTGCAGCCAGCCGCTGCGCAGGCCGACCGCCTGGGCCTGCACCGCATCGAAGGTATGCAGCATCAGGTCCTTCCACTTGGTGGCGATGACCAGTGCCGTGAGCACGGCGATGCCCGCGCACAGCCACAGGTCCTGGGGGCCGGCGCCGAGGATGTCGCTGAACAGGATATGGTCCAGATGCACATCGGACTGGATCCTCAGGTACAGCACCAACCCCAGGCCGAACATGCCCGAATAGACGATGCCCATCACCGTGTCCTGCTTGATGCGGCTGTTCTCCTTGAGGTAGCCCGTGGCCACCGCGCAGAACATGCCGGCCTGGAACGCCCCGATGGCGTAGGGAATCTGCACGATGTAAGCGATCACCACGCCGGGGAACACCGCGTGGGCGATGGCGAAGCCGCGCTCGCCCAGGTGGCTGCCGATATGGGCGGACAGGACGGGATCGTCCTCGATGGCGAGGATGCGCACCGGGGCATGGGAAGCGAGAGCCGACTGCATGGATTACCTTGCGAATGATAATGATTGCTTGTCGCGTATTCTGACAAATCCCAGCCCTTCGCCACAAATCTCATCGTTCCCATCACGGCTCCCCAGGCGACATGAAGGAAACTTCATATTCGCCTTCACGCCCCTGATAGCGGGGCCGACCGGCATAGCGCAGGCATTGCGCAGCGAGGCTCGCCTTGAGCCCCCCTGCCCGTCCGCGTAGCATCGCGACCCCATTGCGTGACACCACGAAGCCCATGCCCCAGCCCATTCCCCTCAAGGACCACGAAAAGGAAAAGCACCTGGTCAACCGCCGGTTGCTGGCCTGTGCCCTGCTGGTGATGAGCCTGGTGGCGGTGCTGGTGGGCCGGCTCTATGTCCTCCAGGTGCTGCAGCATGACCAGCAGAGCGCGGTGTCGGAGAACAACCGCGTGCATGTGCTGCCGATTCCGCCCGAGCGCGGCTTGATCTATGACCGCAACGGCGTGGTGCTGGCCGACAACAAGCCCAGCTTCAACCTGACCATGACCCGCGAACGGGCCGGCGACCCGGCGCGGGTGCTCGACAGCCTGGCGCAGATCCTCACGCTGTCCGAGGACGACCGCCAGCAGTTCGACAAGGACCTGCGCCGCGGTCGCAAGCCGTTCGAGCCGGTGACCCTGCTGGTGGGCCTGAGCGAAGAGCAGATCGCCCTGATCGCGGTCAACCAGTTCCGCCTGCCGGGGCTGGAGGTCGAGCCGCAGTTCATCCGCGAATACCCGCTGGCCGAGCACTTCGCCCATTCGGTGGGCTACGTCGGGCGCATCAACGAAAAGGAAGCCAAGGCCCTCGACAGCACCGCCTACCGCGGCACCCAGTCGATCGGCAAGACCGGCATCGAACGCTTCTACGAGAACGAACTGCACGGTCAGGTGGGCTACGAGGAAGTCGAGACCAACGCCCAGGGCCGGGTGATGCGCGTGCTCAACCACCACGACCCGGTGCCGGGCAAGGACATCGTGCTGAGCCTCGACGCCCATCTGCAGCAGGCCGCCGAGAAGGCCCTGGGCGATCGGCGCGGCGCGGTGGTGGTGCTCGACCCGGCCAACGGCGATGTGCTGGCGATGGTCAGCAACCCGGCCTTCGACCCCAACCTGTTCGTCAAGGGCATCAGCTACAGGCAGTACGCCGCCCTGCGCGACTCCATCGACCGGCCGCTGTTCAACCGCGTGCTGCGCGGGCTGTACGCCCCCGGCTCGACGGTCAAGCCCGAGGTGGCCATCGCCGGCCTCGACAGCGGCGTGATCAACCCCGCCAGCCGGGTCTTCGACCCCGGCTACTACGAGCTGCCCAACTACGACCACAAATACCGCAACTGGAACCGCACGGGCGATGGCTGGGTGGACATGTACACGGCGATCATGCGCTCCAACGACACCTACTTCTACGACCTCGCGCACAAGCTGGGCATCGACCGCCTGCACGACTACATGGCCGAGTTCGGCCTGGGCCAGAAGGTCTCGCTGGACATGTTCGAGGAAGCCCCCGGGCTGATGCCGTCACAGGCCTGGAAGCGCGCCACCCGGCGCCAGGCCTGGTTCCCCGGCGAGACGCTGATCCTCGGCATCGGCCAGGGCTACATGCAGGTCACCCCGCTGCAACTGGCCCAGGCCACCAGCCTCTTGGCCAGCAAGGGCGCCTGGCACCGCCCGCACCTGGCGCTGACCATCGGCGGCCAGGCGCCGGTGGACCCCAACCCGATGCCGGATATCGTGCTGCACGACCGGCACGCCTGGGACCAGGTCAGCCAGGGCATGCAGATGGTCATGCACGACCCGCGCGGCATCGCCCGCGCCGCCGCCGCCGGCGCGCAGTACCGCATCGCCGGCAAGAGCGGCACGGCGCAGGTGGTGGCGATCAAGCAGGGCGAGCGCTACAACCGCGACAAGACCCTCGAGCGCCACCGCGACAACGCCCTGTTCGTCGGCTTCGCCCCGGCCGAGCACCCGGCGATGGTGGTGGCGGTGATGATCGAGAACGGCGAGGCCGGTGGTCGGGTGGCGGGGCCGGTGGTGCGGGAGGTGATGGATGCGTACTTACTGGATGAGCAAGGGCATTTGAAGGCGCAGTACGCGGGGATGGTCAAGGCTGTTCCGCATACATAGAACCGCGCCTGAATCGAGGCTTGGATACTTGGCGCAAACACCGGGCTACATACCCCGGAGCCAGCAATGCAGCATTCGGAGGGGTGGTCGGGGCCGGCATGAAAACGCCTGAACGAGTTGTCTATCCGTATGACTCTGCGTGCAGCACAACAGGCCTGCAACTGGCAAAAATATCAGGCTTGGTCGCCGGAGAACCAGCGACCAATCCAACGCGGGGACAACAGCTAAGCCACGTTTGAAGCGGCGCTACAACGCGACGGCAACCGCCGCTCAGGCACAAAGCCGCAGCGGTTCCAGGGTCCGACAGAGTACGTCGAGCACCCGGTCTTCCTGCTCATGGATAAAGAAATGCCCGCCGGGGAACTTCGCCAGCGAATGCGCACCCACGGTCTCCCGTCCCCAGGCCTGCAACTGTTCGTCACTGGCGCGATCATCCTCGCCGGCAAGCACGTGCAGCGGGCATTGCAACGGCTGGCGCTGCTGGTAGGCGTAGCGGCCACAGAGCAGGAAGTCCGCCTGCACGATCGGCAGGGTCAGGCTCATCAGCTCCTGGTTGGCCAGTACTTCCTCGGGGGTGCCGCCCAGCTTGCGCAGTTCGGCGATCAGCTCGGCGTCGCCACGGGGTTCGGTCCACTTGCCGCCGGCGTAGTCCTCGCGGCGGGTCGGCGCCGCGGTGCCACTGGCGAACAACGCCAGCGGCGGTGGACAGCCCAGCGCACGCAGCTCGTGGGCCAGCTCGAAGGCGACCAGCGCTCCCAGGCTGTGCCCGAGCAAGGCGTAAGGTGCCTGGGTGGCGGTGCGCTGCTCATGGGCCAACTGCCGAGCCAGGCCGCGCAGGTCGGTGTGCAGGTCATCGCCCATGCGCGCGCCGCGGCCGGGCAGTTCCACCGGGCGCACCTGCAACCAGGCCGGCAGCTTGCGCCGCCAGCGGCTGTAGACCATGGCGCTGGCACCGGAGTACGGCAGGCACAGCAGGTTCAGGCTCGACACCGGCTTACTGCGCCGCTGCTTCGGCCATCTTCTGGCGCAGGCTCAGTGGGCGCATGTCGGTCCAGACCTTATCGATGTAGGCCAGGCAGTCCTTCTTCAGGCCGCTCTTGCCCACCGCGCGCCAGCCGTTGGGGATCGCCTTGTAGTCGGGCCAGATGGAATACTGCTCTTCGTGGTTGACCACTACCTGGAACTGGATATCGTCGCGGTCGAAAACGGAAGTCATTGCCTGTCTCCTTGAATGATGAGTGCCGAACGCGCCGGGCGCAGGGCGGCTTCCATGAAAACGAAGGACGCTTGGGGAAAATTAGGGGCGCTCGACGATAGCATTGCGGGGCGCTCGAGATCGAGCGCCGCCGGCGCGGGGCATCGCGGATAAATCCGCTCCCGCATCTATTGCAACGTGGCCATTCCTGACAGGCCATGGTTGTACAGCATGAAGGATCGGCGCGCACTACTGCGCCGCACTCCCCCACCCCAACGCCTTGTACAGCGCAATCGCATCCAGGTACGAGGCTGTCTCCGCCTCGGCCACCTCGCGCTTGATCGAGAACAGCGCACGCTGGTTCTCCAGCACTGCCAGGTAGGTCCCCGCGCCGCGCCGGTAGCGCTTGTTGGCAATGTCGATGGCCTCGCTGCCGTGGCCGGCGGAGGCCACCAGGCTCTGCAGCCGGGCCTGGTTGCGCACCAGTTGCGTCACCGCGTTCTCCACCTCTTCGCGAGCCAGCAGCACAGCCTGCTGGTAGCGTGCCTGGCTGCCCTCGGCCAGCGCCTCGCGCACTCGCAGGCGGGCACGGGCGTTGCCCAGGCGCAGCGCCGGCCAGGTCACCACCGGCGCCAGCTCGTAGGCGCGGGCGGCGCTGCCCAGGTCGCCACTGCGCAGGGCGAAGAAGCCGATGAAGCCGCCCAGGTCCAGGCGCGGGTACAGCTCGGCGGTGGCCGCGCCGACGTCCTCGGTGCTGGCCGCCAGCTCACGCTCGGCACTGACCACATCGGGGCGCTGGCCGATCAGTGCGTCGACATCACCCAACGGCAACTGGCGCGCCAGCGGCGGCAGGAACGGCGCGGCGCCCTGCTCCTGGCTGCCCGGCACCTGCCCGGTCAGCACGTCGAGGCGGTAGCTGGCCTGCTGGATCGCCGCCTGCAACGGCGGCACCGCCGCCTCGCTGAGCAACAGGTTGGCGTGGGCGTTCTGCTGGTCTTCGTACTGGCCGCTGCCGGCGCGCACCTGTGCGCTGGTCAGCTGCAGGGTTTCGCGCCAGGCCTCGACCTGGTCCTCGGCCACGGCCAGGCTGCGCTTGAGGCCGAGCTGGAGGTAGTAGTTGCGGGCCACCTCTGCGGCGATGCTCAGGCGTGCCTGACGCAGGTCCGCCGCCGCCGCGTCGGCGCGGGCTTCAGCGGCGTCGGTCAGGCGTTGCAGGCGACCGAACAGGTCGATCTCCCACTGCACGTCGAAACCGGCGCGGTACTGCTCGGTGCGCATGCGCCGCGGGTCGCTGCCATCGGCCGGTTGCTGCTGCTCCAGGCTCTGGTTGTAGCCGGCGCGGGCGGTGACCCAGGGATAGCGGTCGAGGCTGCGGTCGTCGAACAGCGCCCGCGCCGCCAGCAAGTTGGCGTGGGCCTGGCGGATGTCAAGGTTGTTGGCCAGGGCCTGGTCGACCAGGCGCACCAGCTGCGGATCGTCGAAGAATCGCCACCACTGCGCCGACAACTCGCCACGGGCGGCGAAGGCGGCGCGCTGCGGGCTGTGCACGCCACTGGCCGGTACCTTGGCCTTCTGGTAGTCGGGGCCGACGCTGCACGCGGTCAAGGCCAGGGCCATCAGGGAAACGACGAATACAGGCTTCATGGCTGGCCCTCCAAGGTCTCGGCCAACGACCGCGCCCGCGCCGAACGCGCGGTGCTGGCATGGTCACGGGCCAGCAGGCTGTAGATGGTCGGCAGCACGAACAGGGTGAACAAGGTCCCCACCAGCATCCCGGTGACGATCACCACGCCCAGCCCGAACCGGCTGGCAGCGCCGGCGCCCGAGGCGAACAGCAGCGGGATCAGCCCCACCACCATGGCCGCCGTGGTCATCAGGATCGGCCGCAGGCGGATCTGCGCCGCCTTGCCGATCGCCGTGCGCCGGTCCAGGTGCTGCTCGGCCTGCAGGGTGTTGGCAAACTCGACCATGAGGATGCCGTGCTTGCTGATCAGCCCGATCAGCGTCACCAGGCCGATCTGCGTGTAGATGTTCACCGTGGCCACCCCCAGTGCCAGGGGCAGCAGCGCGCCGCTGATCGACAGCGGCACGGTGATCAGGATGATCAGCGGATCGACCAGGCTTTCGTACTGCGCCGCCAGTACCAGGTAGATCACCACCACGGCGGCGAGGAACGCCAGCATCAGGGCGTTGCCCTCCTGCTGGTACTGGCGGGCGTCGGACTGCCAGTCGATGCTGAAACCAACGGGCAACTCAGCCGCGACCTGTTCGAGGAAGGCCACGGTGTCGCCCAGGGTGACCCCGGCCGCCGGGATGCCCTGGAAGGTCGCCGCGTTCTGTTGGTTGAACTGGGTCAGGCGGTTGGGCTCGACCTGCTCGCTGACCTGCACCACGGTGGACAGCGGCACCAGCCGGCCCTCTTCGCTGCGCACGTACTGCCGGGTCAGGGCCTGCGGGGTCAGGCGCTGGTCGCGTGGGCTCTGGGCGATGACATCGTAGGAGCGGCCGTCGAGGCCGAAACGGTTGAGGTAGTTCTCCCCCACCAGCACCGCCAGCGACTCGCCGATGTCCTGCATGCGGATGCCCATGCTGTTGGCCTTGGCCCGGTCGACCCGCACCTGCACCACCGGGTTGTTGTAGTCCAGGTCGCTGTCGACCACGGCGAACAGGCCGCTCTGCCGGGCCTTGGCCTTGACCTGTTCCATGGTGTCGAACAGCACCCGGTAGTCCTGGGAGCTGCGCAGCACCATCTGCACCGGCAGTCCACCGGTGGAACCCGGCAACGCCGGCAGCTGGAAGGCGAAGATGCTGGTGCCCTCGACATCGTTGACCGCCGCCTGCAGGTCGAGCTGGATCTGCGAGGCGTTGCGCGCGCGCTCGTCCCACGGTTGCAGGTTGATGCCGCCGATGCCCGAGGCAATGCCGTCGCTGCCGTTGATGATCCAGGTGCTGACGGTCTCCGGCAGCATGCGGTAGACCGCGTCGAGCTTGTCGGCAAAACGTTCGACATAGGCCAGGTTGGCATGCTGCGGCGCCTTGATCGCGGTGAGCAGCCCGGCCTGGTCCTCGGTCGGCGCCAGCTCGCGCTGCGGCAGGCTGTACAGCAGCGGCAGGCTGACCAGCACCAGCAAGGCGAAGCCGACACTGATCCAGCGGTGCTTCAGCGAGAACCCCAGTACCTGGGCATAGCGCTCGGCCAGCCAGTCGAAGAAGCGGTTGGCGGCATGGGCCATGCGCCCTTCGGACTGGCGCGCATCGAGCAGGAACGAGCTCATCACCGGCGACAGGGTCAGCGCCACCACGCCGGAAACCACCACCGCGCCGGCCAGGGTCAGGGCGAACTCACGGAACAGCGCGCCGGTCAGCCCGCCCATCATGCCGATCGGCGCGTACACCGCGGCCAGGGTGATGGTCATCGCGATCACCGGCCCGGCCACCTCGCGGGCGCCGATCAACGCCGCCGCCACCGGCGTGCGTCCCTCCTCGATGTGGCGGTGGACGTTCTCCACCACGACGATGGCATCGTCCACCACCAGCCCCACCGCCAGCACCATGGCCAGCAGGGTGAGCAGGTTGATGCTGAAGCCGAACGCCAGCATCAGCGCCGCCGCGCCGAGCATCGACAGCGGGATGGTCACCACCGGGATCAGCACCGTGCGCAGCGAACCCAGGCACAGGTAGATCACCACCACCACGATCGCCAGGGCTTCGAGCAGGGTCTTGGTGACCTCGTCGATGGAGGCCTGGATAAAGCGCGCCGTCTCGAAGGCAAGCTCGGCCTTGACGTCCGGCGGCAGGGTCTGGCGGATCTGCGGCAGCAGCTGGCGGATGCCCTCGACGATCACCAGCGGGTTGCCACCCGGGGTGGCGAACAGGCCCAGGTGCACCGCCGGCACGCCGTCCATGCTGGCGCTGGTTTCGGCCGAGGCGGCGCCGAGCTCGACGGTGCCGATGTCACGGATGCGCACCAGGCCATTGCCGTCGTTGCGGATCACCAGCTCGCGGAAGTCGCCGACCGAGGTCAGGTCGGTATCGACGCGGATGTTGGCGATCACGTACTGGCCCTTCACCTTGCCGGGCGCCGCCTGGTAGTTGTTGCGCCGCACCGCCTCGGCCACGTCGGCGGCGGTCAGGCCTCGAGCGGCCAGGCGCGCCGGGTCGATCCACAGACGCATCGACAAGGTCTGGCCGCCGAACACCTGGACCTTGGCCACGCCCTCGATGGTGCTGAGCAACGGCTCGACCACCCGCGTGAGGTAGTCGGTCATGGCCGGGATCGGCAGGCTCGGGCTGGCGAAGCCGATATAGGCCACCGCCGTCGACTCGCCGGCCGAGCGCTCGATCACCGGATCGTAGGCGCGCTCCGGCAGGCGGTAACGCACCTGGTTGACCTTGGCCATCACCTCGGTCAGCGCCTGGGTGGAGTCGCGGTTGAGCTCCATGCGCACGGTCACCAGGCTGCGGCCCTGCACCGAGGAGGACGACAGGTAGTCGATACCTTCCACCGACGACACCGCCTGGGCGATCGGCTGGGTGACGAAGCCCTGCATCAGTTCGGCCGGGGCGCCGGGGTATTCGGTGGTCACGGTGATGGTCGAGCTTTCCAGCAGCGGGTACTGGCGGATCGGCAACTGCAGCAACGACAGCAGCCCCAGCAGCAGGATCAGGGTGCTGACCACCAGCGCCAGCACAGGCCGGCGCACGAACAGGTCGGTGAATGTCATGGCGTGTTCTCGCTGGAGTCAGGCGCCGCTGGCCGGGGCCTGCAGGGTGTCTTCGGTGGCTTGCACGGCGGTACCGTCGCTCAGGCGCAACTGCCCGGACACCACCACCTGGTCGTCTTCGTTCAGGCCCTGCTCGATCACTACCCGACCGGCCTGGCGCTCGCCGGTGCGCACCGCCACCCGCTGCACCACCAACGCACCGGCGGCGTCATCGTGGCGGGCGACGAACACCGTGTCGCCGTAGGCGGTGTAGGCCACCGCAGTCTCCGGCACGGTCAGCACCTGGCCATCATCGGGGCTGGCCACCTGCACGCTGGCGTACATGCCGGCCGCCAGGCGCGCATCGGGCTTGGCCAGGGTGGCCTGGACCTGCACGGTGCGCGAGCGGCCGATCAGTGGGTCGATGGCCGTGATATGAGCGGTGAACGGCGTATCGGGGAAGGCATCCAGACGCACCTCGACAGGCTGGCCGGGGCGCAGCTGGGCACTCAGCTGCTCTTCGAGGGAGAAGTTGACGTACAGGCTGCGGGTGTCGATCAGGCTGACCACCGGATCACCGACATTGAGGTACTGGCCCTGGTTCACCCGGCGGATACCCAGGCGCCCGTCGAACGGTGCGCGCACCGCCTTCTGGGCGATCACCGCCTCGGTACGGGCCAGTTCGCCCTGGGCCATGTCCCGGGCTGCCAGGGCATTGTCCAGTTGTTCCTGGGTGGCGGCATTCTCGCGCAGCAGGTCCTTGACCCGCCGGTGGTTGGTCCGCGCATTGTCCAGCTGGGCCTTCAGGCGCAGGCGCTCGGCCTGCTCCGGGGCATCGTTGAGGGTGACCAGCACATCGCCCTTGCGCACCTGCTGGCCGGATGTGAAGTTGATCGCCGTCACCCGTCCGCCGATCTCGGCCGACACCAGCACCTGATGCACCGCCTCCAGCTCGCCGACGCCGGCGAAGGCGCGTTTCTGCGGTGCTTTCTGCACCGTGGCCAGGGCCACCTTGACCAGGTGCCGCGCGGGTGTCGCCGTGGCCTGGGCCTGGCCGGTGTGGCGCCAGGCCAGGCCGGCGGCAGTGACCAACGCCAGCACCAGGGCGCTGCCAAGTATCGCCTTGCTTTTCATTTCGCGTCCTCGCCTCAGGCCCAATTCAGGTTGAACAGGAAGAACGCCAGGATCGCCCACAGCACCAGCACCAGGTGGGTGAGCTGCAGGCCTTCCTGGCGAATCCAGTAGCCGAACCACAGGCCACCGAGCAGCATGGCGAAGGTGAAGGCGAGGAACGCGGCGAGCGCCAGGTTCAGCCAGGCGCGGGCCATGAGCGGGTCCTGGGCGACGATCAGCCCGTAGCAGCCGACCCAGGCCGCCAGGCTGGCGACGATCTGCAGCAGCAGGATCACCAGCAGCGCGGCGCGGGCCAGGCCGGTCGACTGGCAGGCCCGGCGCAGCAAGGGGAAGTCGATGGCCGGTGGCTGGCGCAGCGGCGCCATGGCCAAGGTGGCGCCGATGGCGCCGACGGAACTGGCGAAAGCCTGCAGGTTGTTCAATACCGCGATGCTCAGCCATAACGCCAGGCCCACGGCCTGGATGGCCTGGAACAGCCACAGGGAGGTGTGCAAATCCATATCAACGTCCGTATTGATGGCCTGCCCAAAAGGGAAACAGGCAATTACACAAGAAAACTCTTGGATATTAGTGGCAGCCCTGCCGATGCACAAGCGCCCCTATTACAGAAGCGGGTGCTTGAAGAGGGGTTGACGCGGGTCAGTGACAAGGTAGTCAGGGCGTCAGCTTTTCGAGACGTTCAACGTCGGGGTTGCGGCGCCGCCGTGGTCGGGCGCCGCGCAGCGCATCGTTGCCAGGCGACACCCACGGTAAAAGAAGGCTGGATGGCCGCTCAGGGGCGCGGCGGCACCTGTATCAAGCGCTCGCTCGCAGGCGCCGGCCTGCCGTACAGGTAGCCCTGGAAATGCGAACAGCCCTCGGCCATCAGGCGTTCCATCTGTTCAGCCGACTCCACGCCTTCGGCGGTGGTCTTGATCATCAGGCTGTTGGACAGCTCGGTGATGGCGCGGATGATCGACATCGCCTCGCGGCTCTCGCACATGTCGTGGACGAACGACTTGTCGATCTTGATCCGGTCGAAGGGGAACGAGCGCAGGTAGCCCAGCGAGGAATACCCCGTGCCGAAATCGTCGAGGGAAATCGACACCCCCAGGTCCTTCAAGGCCCGCAGGGTGCGCACGTTCTCCTCGCTGTTGCCCAGCAGCACCGACTCGGTGATCTCCAGTTCCAGGCGCGTGGCCGGCAGCCCCGAGTCGGCCAGGGCCAGGGCCACGGTATGTACCAGGTTGGCATTCTTGAACTGCACCGCCGACAGGTTGACCGACACCGTCTGCGCGGTGCCCCAACTGGCCGCCTCCTGACATGCAAGGTTCAGCGCCCGAGCGCCGATCTCGTGGATCAGCCCGGTCTCCTCGGCGATGGGGATGAAGTCCATGGGCATGATCATGCCGCGGTTCGGGTGCTCCCAGCGCAGCAGGGCCTCGTAGCCGGTGACGCTGGCGCTCTGCTGGTCCACTACCGGCTGGTAGTGCAGCTGCAACTGGCCCAGATGCAGCGCGGTGCGCAAGTCAGTCTCGACCAGGCGGCGTTGACGAGCCGCGACATCCAACTCGACATGGAAGCACTCGTAGCGGTTGCGACCGTTGCGCTTGGCCTCGTACAGGGCCATGTCGGCGTAGCCGAGCAGCTGCTCGGCCTGGTCGTGGTCGTCGGGCGCGACCGCCACGCCGATGCTCACCCCCACGCTGAACTGGTGCCCTTCGATATGGAAAGGCGGGCAGATCGCCTCGATCAGGCGCTGGGCGGTGTTGCGCGCCGCATCGCCGGTCTCCAGGCCCGACAGCACCACGGCGAACTCGTCGCCACCGAGCCGGGCCAGGGTGTCGTGCTCGCGCAGCTCGCGGCGCAGGCGCTTGCCCAGGGCGCGCAGCAGCTTGTCGCCGAAAGCGTGGCCAAGGGTGTCGTTGATGTTCTTGAAGTTGTCCAGGTCCAGGCACAAGGCGGCGGTCAGCTTGCCGCTGTCCTCGCCGCGCAGCAGCGCCTGCTTGAGACGCTCGTGGAACAGGGTGCGGTTGGGCAGCCCGGTCAGGGCGTCGTGGTGGGCCATGTGGTGGATCTGGGCATGGGCGGCCAGCTCCTCGGTGGCGTCCTCGGCGACGAACAGCACGTAGTCCCCCTGCCCTTCACGGTTGTCGCAGAGCGTGGCCCGGCTGCGCAGGGTGCGCGGCCCAATGGCGGTGTCGACCCGGGTTTCGGCGGCATGGCCCTTGGTGCTGCGTGCCCCACGCGCCAGCTGCTGTTCGAGGTAGTCGACGGCCGCCGGCACCAGGCACTGGCCTGGCAACTGGCCGACCATGCGCGTGCCCTGGCGGCCGAACAGCCGTTCGGCCTGCTGGTTGGCCAGGAGGATCTGCTGGCTCTGCAGGTCCTGGACGATGACGCTGGCGGGGATGTTGGCAATCACCGAATCGAGGAACTGCGACAGTGTGGCCATCTCCTGGCTGTACTGCTCGGCCAGCTCCTTGGCCTTGAGCAGCTCCAGCTCATGCTGGCGGCGCTCGGAGATGTCGCGGGTGATCTTGGCATAGCCGATCAGCTGGCCGCTGTGCTCATCCTTGATCGGCTCGATCACCACGCTGGTCCAGAAGTGCGAACCGTCCTTGCGCTGGCGCAGCCCTTCGGCCTGGAAGCGTCCTTGGTTGCGCGCGGTGTCCAGGCTGAGCGCCGGCAGGCCGGCATGGCGGTCCTCGTCGGTATAGAACACCGAGAAGTGCTGGCCGATGATCTCCTCGGCCTGGTAGCCCTTGGCCCGCTGCGCGCCCGGGTTCCAGTTGGCGACGATGCCCTCGGGGGTGAGCTGGTAGATGGCGTAGTCCGCCACGCTCTGGATCAACAACCGGTACATCATGTCGGGGTTTGCGGCGAGCGGCATGGGAATGACCTGACTCTTTCACAGCAGGAATAGGAAACCTCCGGACCGTACGTCGGAACAGTCCGAAATAACCAAGTGCTGGCATTATGCCGCTCGACGCAGGATTTTTGTGAAGTGCGTCACAAAAATTCTGCGAAAACGTCAGTGCCGCTGCCGGGTCACCAGAAAGTTGCGCAGTTGCGGCTCGTCATCCAGCGTGATCTCCCGCACCGCACGCGGCAGGTCCGCCAGCACTGCCTGGCAGAACGCCAGGGCCGGGGCATCCTCGGGATAGCAGCGCACCAGCCAGTCGCTGTCGCCTTGGCACAGCGTCTGCCGCGCCACCGCCAGGCCCACGCCCTGGCGACGGTACTTCTTGAGGATGAACAGGTCGGCCAGCTCGCAGGCCTCGATGCCGGGCAGTTCGCTGCGCTCGACAAGCATGAAGCCGGCGATGAAGCCGTCCACCAGGATCAGGCTGGCGCTCCAGCCGGGGGATTGCCAGTAGCGGGCGAAGTGCGGCTCGTGGATGTAGAAGCGCCCGTCCACCTCGACGTCCTCCTGCTCCCAGTCGGAGGACTCGTAGGCGTAGAACTGGTAGAGGTTGCGCACCAGCTCGGCGTGCTCGGGGCCGGTCTGGTGCAGTTCGACAGGGACGGTCATGGCGCAGGCTCGATTCAAATCGTCAGTCTACCAGCCCATCGTGGACCAAAGTCCTGCACGTCCCCCTGTAGGAGCGGCCTTGTGCCGCGAAGGGCCGCAAAGCGGCCCCGGCGATTTCTGCTTTACATTGGAAATCTGGGGCCGCTACGCGCCCCTTCGCGGCACAAGGCCGCTCCTACAGGGATTGTGCAGGGCTGATCGCTCACGCCTCGGGCAGCGCCGCCACCGCGTCCACTTCCACCAGCATCCCGTCCAGCGCCAGGCGCGGGACCGGAATCAGCGTGCAGGTCGGCGTCATCCTGCCACCCCAGGCGCGCTCGGCCTCGGCCACCCACTGGCTCAGGCGCGCCTCGGAATGGTCGACCACCAGCAAGGTGAGCTTGAACACGTGCTCGAGGGTGGCCCCGCGGGAGGCCAGGGCGATCTTCAGGTTCACCAGGGCCTGGCGCGCCTGCTCGTCGAAACGCGCCGACAGGTTGCCCTGCAGGTCCTCGCCGCCCTGCCCGGCGATGTACAGCAGGCGGCTGCCGGCACGCACTTCGGCGACATGGGAATAGGCGTTGCCACTGGGATCGTAGAGTCCTTCGGGGTTGCTCAGGGCGAAGGCGGCTGGCTGGGTCATGGTATCGCTCCGTCGATGGAATGAGCGGCCGAGTATCAGACCTCAGGTTAAGTCGAGGTCAAGCCCTCGATGCCCCAGTGCTTGTCGCCTTTGCCCCCCACTGGCACAGTGGCGCCCTCGCCCCGTCGTCCTGGAGCCCCCATGCCGTTCGATCCAACCTTGCTCGCCCAGGCCCGCCACGTGGTGGTGTTCACCGGCGCCGGCGTCTCAGCGGAAAGCGGCATCGCCACCTTCCGCGACAAGCTGACCGGGTTGTGGGAGCACTTCGACCCGGCGCAACTGGCCAGCGCCGAAGGCTTTCGCGCTGACCCGCCGCTGGTCTGGGGCTGGTACCAGATGCGCCGCGCCGGAATCGCCCAGGCCACGCCCAACCCCGCCCACCTGGCCATCGCCGCGCTGACGGCGCGGGTGCCGAAGCTGACCCTGGTGACGCAGAACGTCGACGATCTGCACGAGCGCGCCGGCAGCCCGGATGTGCTGCATTTGCATGGGCGACTGGACGCGTTTCGCTGCCTGGACTGCGCACGTCCGGCTGACGGGCCTGTGGCCCTGCCCGAGGACGCCCTGCAAGGCCGGCGCATCGAGCCACCGCGCTGCACTCGTTGCGCCGGGCCGTTACGGCCCGGGGTGGTGTGGTTCGGCGAGATGTTGCCGGAGCAGACGCTGGAGCGGGCGTTCGACGCCGCGCAGCAATGCGATGTGCTGTTGTCGGTGGGAACGTCCGGCGTGGTGCAGCCGGCGGCCTCGATTCCACGGCTGGCGCTGGCGGCGGGGGCGACGGTGGTGCATGTCAATCCGCAGCCGGCGAGCGAGGGGCATGCGCGGGAATTCGCGCTGGCCGGCAAGGCGGGCGAAGTGTTGCCTCAGCTGATGCGCCAGGCGTTTACCTGAATCTGCCGCTGACGGCCCTTTCGCGGGGCAAGCCCGCTCCCACGAGGCTCGCCTCCACAGGGCCATCGTTTACTGGTTGGCCTGCTCCAGCGCCGCTTTTAGGTCATCGGCAGCGGCATAGGTCTTCTGTCCGACCAATACGCCGTTGTCCAGCGAGAGCCACAGCACCTTGCCCTCCTCCCCGGCATAACGCGTGGCGACCTGACCTTCACGGTCCAGCAGCACCCGGTAGCTGTAGTCGCGCATCGCCGGGATGGCGAACAGCTTGCTGATCAGCGCCGGCATGCGCTGGATATCCGCGACGAACACCGCATTGCGTGCCTCCAGGTAGCCCTTGGGCTGCTCGGCCATGGCCGCCTTCACCAGCTTGGCACCGTCCATGTCGCGAGCGACCAGCAGGATGCGGGTGTCGCTGCCCAGGCTGTAGGGCTGGTCGTACTGGTCGAGCAAGGTCCAGGGCGCAAGGGTTTCCCCGGTCTGCACGGCATGGGCCAGCAACGGAAGCAGGCTGAGCAGGAGTGCGGCGGCGTATTTCATGGTTGGCGGTTCCGATTCATGAGGGCCGTCAGCATAGCCCAAGCCGCCGCCGTTGACAGGTTCAGCGCAATTGCCCGGCAATCAGCCCCACGGCGATCAGGATCATCACGCCGCCGGACAACCGCCCCACCACCCGCGCCGCCGCGGGCCGGGTGCGCAGCACGGCCTTGGCGCCGTAGCCGACCATCAGGTAGATCACCAGCGAGCTGCCCAGGTGCACCAGCCCCAGCAGCAGGATCTGCAACGGCAACGGCCAGCTCGACTGCGGGTCGGTGAACTGCGGCAGCAACGCCAGGAACAGCAGGAAGACCTTCGGATTCAGCCCGCTGACGCACAAGCCCTTGAACGCCCAGCGCGACCCCGAGTCGCGCTCGCCGCCCTCGCCCTCCTCGGGCACCGCCGGGCTCAACAGCAGGTTGCCGCCCAACCACAGCAGGTAGAGGCAGCCGGCCAGGGTGAGCAGGGTCAGCGCCAGCGGATGCCCGGCGAGCAGGCTGCCGACCCCGGCCGCCACCACCAGGGTGACGAGAAAATGCCCGGACAGCATGCCGGCCACCGCCGGCACCACCCAGCGCCCGCGCATGCCGGCCGAGATGGCATAGGCCCAGTCGGCACCGGGGGTGATCACGAACAGCAGGGAAACAGCCCAGAACGCCGCCAACACACTCATGGTCATATCGACCCTTCCTTTCACACAAGTTTCGGTGAAAGAAAGACTACGGATATCACCCGAGGATTTTCTTTCGTATATTCCCTCTACCAAGCCAAATACTGGAAGATTCTTCCCCATGGATCGAATCGATCAAAAGATCCTTGCCGAGCTGCAAAAAGACGGACGCCTGTCGGTCACCGAGCTGGCCGACCGCGTGGGCCTGAGCCTGTCGCCCTGCCACCGCCGCCTCAAGGCGCTGGAGGAATCCGGCGCCATCCTCGGTTACCACGCCCGCCTGGCCCCGGCGGCCCTGGGCCTGAACTTTGCCGCGCTGGTGTTCGTGACCCTGCGCGAAGTGACCCGCCAGCCGGTGGCGGACTTCGAGGCGGCACTCGGGGACATTCCACAGATCGTCGAGGCCCAGCGCCTGTTCGGCGATCCGGATTACCTGTTGCATGTGGTGGCCAGGGACCTGCCGGCGTTCCAGAAGCTGTACGACGAACAGCTGACCAGCATTCCCAATGTCAAACGCCTGAGCTCGACGCTGGTAATGAAGGAGGTGATCCAGGATCGGTTGTTGCCGATGTAGGTAGCCTGGTCGGTATGTATTGCCTGCACCGGCCCATTCGCGGGTAAACCCGCTCCCACAGATTCCGCAGGCTATTGATGAACCTGTGGGAGCGGGTTTACCCGCGAATGGGCCGGCCTGGTCAACCTGTACCCGTGCACCAGCAATGCTCATTCTGCACCACCACCGCGCACCCGAAGCCACCCGCAGCCCCTGCAACCCACCTACCTCAGGCGCTCCCGCCACCTGGCACCTTCCTTGCTCCCGTCCCCCGCTTAACCTTTTGCCAGCCTTAGGTTTTTTAAGGTTCATGAGCACAAATTTACTAATTTCTCGATACCCGCCCGCCCCGCATCATCGCTCCAACAAGAACGCGTCGCCCCTTGCCGGCACGCACCCGGGCCTCCCCCGATGCCCCACCTTGCCTTGGAGTCAGTCATGACCAGTGCAGCCAATTCGGCACCCCTCATCGAGAAACACACGATCGGCTACGTGCCGCCGCAAGACCGCCATGGAAAGGTAAGGGATCTGTTCACACTGTGGTTCGGCGGCAACATCGCGCCGTTGCCCATCGTCACCGGCGCGCTGGGCGTGCAGCTGTTCCACCTCAACCTGGTCTGGGGCATCGTCGCGATCCTCGTCGGCCACCTGGTCGGCGGCGTGCTCATGGCCCTGCACTCGGCCCAGGGGCCGCAGATGGGCATCCCGCAGATGATCCAGAGCCGCGCCCAGTTCGGCTCGCTCGGCGCCCTGCTGGTGGTGGTGATCGCCGGGGTCATGTACATCGGCTTCTTCGCCTCCAACATCGTCCTGGCCGGCAAGTCCCTGCACGGCGTGGTCGACAGCGTGCCGGTGCCGGTGGGCATCGTCATCGGCGCCCTGGGCTCGGGCATCATCGGCATCATCGGCTACCGCTTCATCCACGTGCTCAACCGCATCGGCACCTGGGTGCTGGGCATCGGCATCGTGGTCGGCTTCGGCTACATCTTCAGCCATGTCCAGAGCGACGACTTCCTCACCCGCGGCGGCTTCAACCTGGCCGGCTGGCTGGCCACCGTGTCGCTGGCGGCGCTGTGGCAGATCGCCTTCGCCCCCTACGTGTCGGACTACTCGCGCTACCTCCCGGCCGACGTGAAGGTGTCCTCGACCTTCTGGACCACCTACCTTGGCTCGGCCCTGGGCTCGAGCCTGTCGTTCATCTTCGGCGCGGTCGCGGTGCTGGCGATCCCGGCCGGGATGGACACCATGGACGCGGTCAAGCTCGCCACCGGCACCCTCGGCCCGCTGATGCTGGTGCTGTTCCTGCTCAGCGTGATCAGCCACAACGCCCTCAACCTGTACGGCGCGGTGCTGTCGATCATCACCCTGGTGCAGACCTTCGCCTACCGCTGGATCCCCACCGCCAAGAGCCGCGCCGTGCTGTCGCTGATCGTCCTGGCCGCCTGCTGCGTGGTGGCGGTGTTCGCCTCGGCGGACTTCATCGGCCACTTCGTCGACATGGTGCTGGTACTGCTGGTGGTGCTGGTGCCATGGACGGCGATCAACCTGATCGACTTCTATGTCATCCACAAGGGCGACTACGACATCGACTCGATCTTCAAGGTCGATGGCGGCATCTACGGCCGCTACAACCCCCAGGCGCTGATTGCCTACGCGGTGGGCATCGCGGTGCAGATCCCGTTCATGAACACACCGCTGTATGTCGGGCCGGTGTCCGCACACATCAATGGCGCCGACCTGTCGTGGCTGGTGGGGCTGGCGATCACCTCGCCGCTGTACTGGTGGCTGGCCAGTCGCGACAGCGCGTATCGCCGTCGCCAGGTGAGTGCAAAGCTGGCGGCGGGGGTCTGAATCCGCCGGGCTGATGATCGACAGGAAGACCCGCCACGGCGGGTCTTCTGCCATTGCCATGGCATACTCACCGCTCACCCAGAAACGTCCTACATCGCAAGCGGACCCAGCTGACTACTCCAGGCAAAACACCTTGGCGAGCATACGCACTTCCCGCACAAGGAGTGTCCCATGCAAAAATTGCCAGCCCCCGACTTCACGGTTCTGCACAAGAAACGCAAGCTGATTGCCGCCATCGCCCTGCCGATGCTCGCCCTCGGCGCCATCGCCGCCGTGTTCAACGAAGTGTTCTTCTACAACGAAGCGGGCCAGATGACCCACGTGCGCACGATCTTCGGCGAGGAAAAGGTGGTCGAGGATGTCGGCTACGCGACCAAGTGGTTCGGCCGCAGCACGGTCTGGCGACGCACCATTGGCGTCCAGTCCGCCCTGCGGGTGGACAACCAGGAGGACAATCGCAGCGGACAACCCTCGGTGATCCTGGAAAACCTGCCGATCGTGTTCCTCGGCAACGTCGATGCCAAGGCCGAATTCAGTACCCAGTTCCGCCTGCCCTCGGGCGATGCCTTCCTGAAGATTGCCCAGGAGTACCGCACCCCCGACAACTTCCTGCAACGCGCCCTGCTGCCCGCCGTCAAGGAAACCCTGCAGGCCACCGCCTCGCTGATGAGCGCCGATGACTACTACGCCGGCAACCGCAGCCACTTCGGCGCCGAATTCGAGAACCAGCTGCGCAACGGCCTGTACCTGACCAGCCGCAAGGAGATTCGCGTGCAGCGCGACAACCTGCCGGCACAGACCGCGATACTCCAGTCGGGCACCGACCAGGGCAGTTTCGGCGACAACTCCGCGACCCGCTTCGTCATCGAGAAGAAGCTCGACAAGGACGGCCAGGAACTACGCAAGCAACAGCAGTTCCGCCTGTTCGGCGTCGAAGTCGTCGATGCCCGGGTGACGCACATCGACCCCAACCCCCAGTACCAGGAACGCATGGTGAGGGTGCAGCAGGCCCTGGCCGAGCTGGCCGTGGCCCGGCAGAACCGCCTCAAGGAAGAAGAAGAAAAAGAGCTGTCTCCGCCCGCGGCGCCAAGGACGTCGAGGCCAAGCGCCAGGAAAGCCTGCGCCAGCAAATCGAACGGACCACGGAAGCCGAGACCGAGAAGCAGCTCACACTGATCAATGCCGAACGGGAAAAGCGCCGGGCCGAGATCGACAAGCAAACCGCCGAGCTGCTCCGTGACAAAGCCAAGGTCAACGCCGAGGCCACCAAGATCACGGCCGATGCGGAAGCCTATGCACGCGAGGCCTCGCTCAAGGCCGACGGCGCCCTGCAGACCAAGCTCGACGCCCTGGTGCAGATCAACCGCGCCTGGGCCAACGCAGCAGCCCAGGCGCCGGTGCCCAGCGTGATGATGGGAGGCTCCGACGCGGGACTTGGTCGTCAGGACGAGATGGGCAAACTGATGAGCGTACTCGCGACCAAGGCGGCGAAGGATCTGGTGATTGACCTCAAGACGCCTTGAGTAAACACGCCCCGCATGGGTACCTGAAACTCTACCAATGCGGGGTGTGCTGTTCGGACCGGTATGCTGTGCGAAGAGCAAGAAACTAGCAGCACTTTTCTCCTATCGAGGGCAACAAGTCCCAGCTCGGGAAACGCCCTACATCAAAGCGCGAAACCTCCCCCCATAGAATGGTCAGAGGAGACTTCCTTTCGTTGCATCAATACCCGCTGCGCAACATCTCCTTCGGCACATACTTGCCAATCTCATACTTGCCGATCGCCGCCCGGTGCACTTCATCCGGCCCGTCGGCCAGGCGCAGGGTGCGTTGCATCGCATACATGTACGCCAGCGGGAAATCACCGCTCACCCCGGCCCCGCCATGGATCTGGATGGCCCGGTCGATCACCTTCAGCGCAACGTTGGGCGCCACCACCTTGATCTGGGCGATCTCGCTGCGCGCCACCTTGTTGCCGACCGTGTCCATCATGTAGGCGGCCTTCAGGGTCAGCAGGCGGGCCATGTCGATCTCCATCCGCGAGTCGGCGATCTTGTCGACGTTGCCGCCCAGCCGCGCCAAGGGCCGGCCGAAAGCAGTGCGCTCGACCGAGCGCTTGCACATCAGCTCCAGCGCGCGTTCGGCCATGCCGATCGAGCGCATGCAGTGGTGGATCCGGCCTGGGCCGAGGCGGCCCTGGGCGATCTCGAAGCCGCGGCCCTCACCCAGGAGCACGTTTTCATAAGGCACACGCACGTTCTCGAACAGCACCTCGGCATGGCCGTGGGGCGCGTCGTCGTAGCCGAACACCGGCAGCGGGCGGGCGATCTTCACCCCGGCTGCATCGGTGGGCACCAGGATCATCGAGTGCTGCTGGTGGCGCTGGCCGTCCGGGTTGGACAGGCCCATGAAGATCATCACCTTGCAGCGCGGGTCGCAGGCGCCGGAGGTCCACCACTTGCGGCCGTTGATCACCCATTCGTCACCGTCGCGCACGGCGGTGGCGGCCATGTTGGTGGCGTCCGAGGAGGCCACGTCCGGCTCGGTCATGGCGAACGCCGAGCGGATCTCGCCGCGCAGCAGCGGCTCGAGCCACTGGCGTTTCTGCGCCTCGCTGCCATAGCGCACCAGCACCTCCATGTTGCCGGTGTCCGGCGCCGAGCAGTTGAACGGCTCGGGCCCCAGCAGCGAACGGCCCATGATCTCGGCCAGTGGCGCGTATTCGAGGTTGGTCAGCCCCGCGCCATACTCCGACTCCGGCAGGAACAGGTTCCACAGCCCCTCGGCACGGGCCTTGGCCTTGAGTTCCTCGACGATAGCGGTGGGCTGCCAGCGGTCACCCTCGGCGACCTGGCGCTCGAACACCGGCTCGGCCGGGTAGACGTATGCATCCATGAATGCGCTGACGCGCTCGCGCAGTGCCTGGACCTTGGGCGAATAGGCGAAATCCATCGGGGCTACCTTCAGTCAATGAAGAACATGGACCTGAGCCTAGAACAGCCACCCTTCATCCACCTAGTCTATTTTCTACGTGTATAAACATTCATAACCAATATATGATCATCTGATAACTCCAACAAAGAGCGGCGCCATGAACCTCAGCAAGGTCGACCTCAACCTGTTCATCGTCTTCGACGCCATCTACACCGAAGCCAACCTGACCCGCGCCGGGCAGATCGTCGGCATCACCCAGCCGGCGGTGTCCAACGCCCTGTCGCGCCTGCGCGAGACCTTCAACGACCCGCTGTTCGTGCGCACCGCCCAGGGCATGGTGCCCACGCCCATGGCGCAGAACATCATCGGCCCGGTGCGCAACGCGTTGTCGCTTCTGCGCACCTCGGTGCAGGAGAGCCGCATCTTCACCCCGCTGCAGGCCAGCAAGACCTTCCGCATCAGCATGACCGACCTCACCGAGGCGGTGATCTTGCCGCCGCTGTTCCAGCGTCTGCGCCGGCTGGCGCCGGCATTGGTGATCGAGAGCTTCCTGTGCAAGCGCCGCGAGACCACCAAGGAACTGGCCGCCGGGCGCCTGGACTTCGCCGTCGACGCGCCGCTGAACACCGACCCGCAGGTGCGCCACGTCAAGCTGATGCAGGACCGCTACGTCTGCGCCATGCGCCCCGGCCACCCGCAGGCCGACGGCAAGCTGACCCTGGACAGCTACCTGGCCATGACCCACATCCATATCTCCAGCCGCCGCAACGGCCTGGGTTATGTGGACCTGGCCCTGGGCAAGATGGGCGTGCAGCGCCGTGTCGCGCTGCGCTCGCAGCACTACCTGATGGCCTCGCAGGTGCTGCAGCAGACCGACATGGTGATGACCGTGCCCGAGCGATTCGCCCGTCGCCACCAGCTGCGCCACCAGCCGCTGCCGGTGGAGGTGCCGGCGCTGGAGACCCACCTGTACTGGCACGAAAGCACCGACCAGGACCCGGCCAACCGCTGGATGCGCGAGCAGATCATCGAGCTGTGCGAACGGGTGGTGGCCCAGGACGAGCAGGAACAGGCGGATCCGGCCATGGCCTCGGCCTGAATCGCCTACACTGTCGGTGATTGCCTCTGAACCAGGGAGCCACTCATGGACGACCACCAACACGGCAAGCCACCGACCTTCTGGCAGATGCTGCAGAGCATCCTCGCCGCCGCCTTTGGCGTGCAAAGCGGCAAGAACCGCGCCCGCGACTTCACCTATGGCAAGGCCAGCCATTTCATCGTGATGGGGACGCTGTTCACGCTGATCTTCATCTTCGTGCTGATCGGGTTGGTGCAGCTGGCAATGCACCTGACGGCGCGCTAGCGACGCCGCGTCAGGTCAGCAACGACACATCACTCGTGGGAGCGGGCTTGCCCCGCGATCATGTGCGTTCATCGCGGGGCAAGCCCGCTCCCACGTGACTTGCAATCCTGTTTCCAAAACGCAATCCGCCCGCGGATATCCCTTCCGCGGGCGGTTCAGGTGTGACTCACGGTCTCGAGCAGTTTTCCGCTACTGATGGCTGACCCAGTACACCGCAGTGACCACCACCAGCACGATCAGACACAGGATCGCCCAGGCATCGACACTGCTGTCAGCTTTGCGGACCTTGGTAGAGTTTCCCATTGCATTGCCTCTTGTAGTGGTTATGGGAATGCACTTCACAAGCAGCAGTTAAGTCCAGCAATGCCCTTCCCTCAAGCAGGGGCTTTCAGTAGTCGACGGGTGACGTGAGAAAGGGGTAACGAAAGTCCGTCGGCCTGCCCTCGGCACTGAAACGGTGGAAGTCGATGCCGTGGTTGTCCTGTTCCAGCAGCTTGAGCCAGCGTCGGGCCTTGTCCGCGTCGATCAGCTGCAAGGCCGGCACGCTATGTTCACGCTGGCCGTCGCGCCCCACCGCCAGCCCCTGGGCGTCATCGTGCAACATGACCATGGCCCAGCCGCCCAGGGTGAAATGCCCGCCCATCAGCACGCTCAAGCGTCCGTCGATCCGCGCCCGCAGGGCCTCGGGCGAGCTGTTGACCGCACTGAACAGGACATCGCGCCCCGGCACCTTGCCCTGGGCCTCGAACGCCTGCATGGCGCCAAACGCCATCTGGTCGTTGGCCGACCACACCAGGCGGGTGTCGGGGTAGCGCTCCAGCAGCATCTGCGCCTGCTCGAAGGCGCGCTGGCGACTCCAACCGCCGTACACCACCTGGCGCAGGCGCACCTGGGGAAACTCCGCCAGCGCCCGACGCATGCCCTGCACGCGCAAGTGCGAGGCCGGCGTGGTCTTGACCCCGGCGAAGGCCAGCAAATCAACCTGCCCCGCGTCAGCCGGCAGCTGCGCCGCCATCGCCTTGAGCATCTGGTAGCCGGCCTCCTCGTCGTTGCTGACCAGGGTACCGAGCACTTCGGGGTACTTGTCCGGCTGCGCCTGGATGCTGTGCGCCTGGCTGTCGGTGAGGCCGTTGTTGACCAGGAACAGCTTGACCCCGGTGCCCCGCGACAGGCGGATGATCTCCGGCGCGACATACTGCTCGTTGACCAGCACCAGGTAGTCCGGGCGCTGTGGTCCTTGCAGCACCTCACGGGCCTGGGTCAGCGCGAGGTCGGCGCGGCGCTCGCTGTACTGCACGCGCAAGGCCATGCCCAGGTCGTTGGCGGCGGCCTGCATGAAGCGCGAGTAATCGACCCAGAACGTCTCGTTGGAATAGCCCGGGTTGAGGAACACCACGGACGCGGCCTGTGCGCTCGCTGCCAGTGGCAGGCTCAGGCACAGGCTCTGGCACAAGGCCTTGAGCATGCTGTTACTTCCCTGCGGAGCAAACCCCGGATTATAGCGCCGCGATGTACCGGCGCGGACAAATGCCAGTCAGTCTCACTTAGTCCAAATGGTTCTTTTCATATGCAAAAACATCACTTTAGCGCATAAACCCACTCTGCTATCGTGCCTCGGCTCCGACCCGGAGTGCGCGGCCGTGCGCGCGATTAGCTGCATGCTAGCCTGAGACAGGACTTATATGTACGTATACGACGAGTACGATCAGCGGATCATCGAGGACCGCGTCAAGCAGTTCCGTGATCAGACCCGCCGCTACCTGGCCGGTGAGCTGAGCGAAGAAGAATTCCGCCCTCTGCGCCTGCAGAACGGCCTGTATATCCAACGTTTCGCGCCGATGCTGCGTGTCGCCGTGCCCTATGGCCAGCTGAACGCCCGCCAGGCCCGCATGCTGGCGAAGATCGCCCGCGACTACGACAAGGGCTACGCGCATATCAGCACCCGCCAGAACGTGCAGTACAACTGGCCGGCACTGGAAGACATCCCGGAGATCCTCGCCGAGCTGGCCACCGTGCAGATGCACGCGATCCAGACCAGCGGCAACTGCCTGCGCAACGTCACCACCGACCAGTTCGCCGGTGTCGCCGCCGACGAGCTGGTGGATCCGCGCCCGTGGTGCGAGATCGTCCGCCAGTGGACCACCTTCCACCCGGAATTCGCCTACCTGCCGCGCAAGTTCAAGATTGCCGTCAACGGTTCCAGCGACGACCGCGCCGCCATCGAAGTGCACGACATCGGCCTGGAGCCGGTGCGCAACGCCGCCGGTGAGCTGGGCTTCCGCGTGCTGGTCGGCGGCGGCCTGGGCCGCACCCCGGTAATCGGCTCGTTCATCAACGAGTTCCTGCCCTGGCAGGACCTGCTCAGCTACCTGGACGCCATCCTGCGCGTGTACAACCGTTACGGCCGCCGTGACAACAAGTACAAGGCGCGGATCAAGATCCTGGTCAAGGCCCTCACCCCGGAAGTGTTCGCCGAGAAGGTCGAGGCCGAGATGGCCCACCTGCGCGGCGGCAGCACCACCCTGACCGAGGACGAAGTGCAGCGCGTTGCCCGTCACTTCGTCGACCCCGAGTACCTGGCCCTCGACAATGTCGACTACAGCGCCCTGGACGCCGAGCACCCGGGCTTCGCCCGCTGGCGCTCGCGCAACACCCGTGCGCACAAGAAGCCGGGCTATGTTGCCGTGACCCTGTCGCTCAAGCCCACCGGCGTCGCCCCGGGCGACCTGACCGACAAGCAGCTCGACGCCGTCGCGGACTTCGCCGAGCGCTACAGCTTCGGTTACCTGCGCACCTCCCACGAGCAGAACATCATCCTCGCCGACGTCGAGCAGCGCCAGTTGCACGCGCTGTGGCTGGAACTGCGCGAGCAGGGCTTCGCCACCCCGAACATCGGCCTGCTGACCGACATCATCTGCTGCCCGGGCGGTGATTTCTGCTCGCTGGCCAACGCCAAGTCGATCCCGATCGCCGAATCCATCCAGCGCCGCTTCGACGACCTGGACTACCTGTTCGACATCGGCGAGCTCGACCTGAACATCTCCGGCTGCATGAACGCCTGCGGCCACCACCACGTCGGCCACATCGGCATCCTTGGCGTGGACAAGAAGGGCGAGGAGTTCTACCAGGTCTCGCTAGGCGGCAATGCCGCCCGCGACGCGAGCCTGGGCAAGATCCTCGGCCCTTCCTTCGCCCAGGACGACATGGCTGACGTGATCGAGAAGCTGATCAATGTGTACGTCGAGCAGCGCACCGAAGACGAGCGCTTCATCGACACCTACCAGCGGATCGGCATCGACCCCTTCAAGGAACGCGTCTATGCAGCGAATCATTAAGAACAACCAGATCGTCGACGAAACCTGGCACCTGCTGCCCAAGGACGTCTCGATCGACGAGCTGACCAACTGCGACGACTACATCGTGCCGCTGCAGCTGTGGCGTGATCATCCGAGCCTGCTCAAGGCTCGCGATGGCGGCCTGGGCATCTGGCTGGACAGCGACGAGGAAGCCGAGGAAATCGGCGAAGACGTCGAGCACTTCCAGGTCATCGCCCTGAACTTCCCGGCCTTCACCGACGGGCGCAACTACTCCAACGCGCGCCTGCTGCGTGACCGCTACAAGTTCAAGGGCGAGCTGCGCGCCATCGGCGACGTGCTGCGCGACCAGCTGTTCTACATGGCCCGCTGCGGCTTCGACGCGTTCGCCATCCGTGCCGACAAGGACCCGGAAGACGCGCTGCAGAGCCTGAAGGACTTCTCGGTGACCTACCAGGGCGCCACCGACGAACCGCTGCCGCTGTTCCGCCGCCGCTGATCGTCGCTTGCCGTACGCTCGGCCCGCCTTCTGGCGGGCCGATTCGTTTCTGCGCCTGCAAGACGACTGGTCCGGACATGGCCGAGGAAAAACCCGAACGCTCGCTCAGGTTTTCTGATGGCATGCCGATATCAGGGCATATCCTTTTCACTCCGCAAGGAAAGCGACGATGAGCCCGATCACTTCGGCACTGCGACTGACGCCGATCCAAACGCCACCTGCTCCCGCGCAGAACCTGATCGTTCGCCAACCCGCGAGTGTCGCCAGCGCCCCTGGCACCCAGGTCAGCCTGGGTCAGGACACCCGCATTCCCGACAGCGAGACCTACACCTCGCGAGGCACCCTGGACAGCGCGCAGCCCAGCTACACCTGGGAACAGGACGGGCTGGACAAGCTGAGCATGTACATGTTCAGCGCGGTCAAGTCGTCCACCACCGCCGGCCGCTTCCAGGGCCTGGGCAGCGCCCTGGTGGAACAACTGGCGGCCAATGGCGGCCAGCGCGTCTCCCAATCAGCCTTGCAGCTCAACGAGACCGACACTACCCCGCTGAGCCTGCAGCAGGCACGCCTGCGCGAGTTCGCCAGCAATACCGTCACCCTCAGCCTCACCACCGCCTCCGGCGCCACGGTGAAACTGGGCTTGTACAACGGTGAACGGGGCCTGGCGGTCGACGCCGAAGTCCAGGGCGGCGAGCTGAACGCCAACGAGCTCAAGGGCCTGGCCGCCCTGGCCGACGGTTTCCAGTCGGCAGTCAATGGCCTGACCCGGCAACCGCCGAGCCTGCAGCTCGGCGCGCTGGTCAAGCTCGACCCGAGCCTGTTCAGCGGCCTGCAGCTGAACGCCAAGCTGGATTTGCCCAGCGGTGGGCAACAGACCTTCGACCTGCGTCTGGACGGCTCCACCCGCAGCCTGAAACTCGATGGCCCGAGCGGTCAGGTGCAGCTGGACCTCGATAGCCAGGGTGGCGCGCTGCTGGGCGGCAAGGCCCAGCGCCAGGCCGCCCTGGACAACTACCTGACCCAGTTCGACGATGCGCAGAAACGCGGCAAGGGCGATGCGCAACTGACCTCGCTGCTCAAGGATGCCTTCAGCCAACTGAACAGCATCGACGACGACAGCCCACGCCCGGCGGGCCACAACGACGCGGTGAACACCTACAGCCGTGCGTTGCTCAGCGGCCTGGCCGACTTCAAGGCCTCGATCGTGCAACCGTCCAGCCGCCCGAATGCGCGACGCCTGGACGAGGAGGACCGCTTCGCCTACCAGGTGTCGCAATCGACCTCGACCAGTGGCCAGGGCACCACCATCGCCCGTCAGCAACGCCAGGAGGCCAAGTTGGACGCCGCCTGGCATTCGAGCCTGTCGTCCGCCGCCAAGCTCACCGAGGCGGATCCGTTCGATGAGAAGAACTACCGCTACCACACGCTCAGCGAAACGGCGAGCAGCACCACCGAACTGGCATTCGTCGACAACGTGCTCAAGGAAGCCAAGGCCACCCAGGAGGCCACCAGCAACAAGCGCGTATTCACCTACGAGGGTGGCAAGCTCGAGTCGGATGTCAGCACGCCCGAGTCGGTGAGCCGCTCGCGCAACCTGCTGAATCTGCTCGACGATCTGTTCAAGACCGATGAGAAGGCCCGGCGCAACGGCAGCCCGTACGACCTCGACGCGCAACTGGCGGCCCATGCCGGGCTGTGGCAGTTGCAAACCGACCCGGCGAAGATCCGCGACTGACCAAGGCGCCGCCGCGCAGACAAGCCCGCCCCTGCAGTCCTTGCGGGGGCGGGCTTGTCTGCGTTCGGCCCTGGCGCTCAGCGCAACGGCACGTAGATGTCCGTCTGCCACTGCTCCAGCGGCGTCTGCGGGTAGATGCTCAGGTAATGGAAGAACAGCGGATGATCACGCAGCTCTTCGCCACTGGCCGGTAGCCAATCGCGGTAGATCGGGTAGATCGTCTCGCCGATATGATCCGGTGAGCCGACATGCCGCACCACGGCGCAACGCCCGCCGGGCAGGCCCGACTCCAGCACGCCCTGGGCGTTGGACGCCACCGCCTCGTGGATTTCCCCACAGATGGCGAAGCGGAAGTCTTCCGGCGCGGTGGTATCCGGGTTGTTGAAGGGGATGCCGAAACTGCGGCTGCTGGCCACGGGCGATTGCCCGCTGCTCATGCGCCAGTCGATGAAGCGACGCACGGTCTCGCTGACCTGGCTGGCCGGCCCGCGATGCTCCAGCGCCGCAAGGCGCACAGCGGCGAAATCGACGATTCGTACCTGCATGGTGATGCTCCTGGAAAAATGAGGGATGGCAAACACCGTGTTCCATACCTGCCAGTCGGGCCGGCGGCGGAACGCGCTGGGCGCATGCCCGAATGCCCGCCGGAACGCCCGGCTGAACGCTTCCGGGCTTTCAAAGCCCGCCTCCAGCGCTGCCTCCAGCACCGAGTGCCCGGGCTGGCCGACCAACCGATGCGCCGCACGACGCAAACGCATCAGTTGCACATAGCGGGCCACCGGCACGCCCACGTAGGCGCTGAACTGGCGATGGAAGTGGAACACCGAAAAGTGCGCCACCACACTCAGGGCCTCCACCGACAGATCGCCTTCCAGGTTGTCCTGGATGTAAGCGAGCACGGTATCGAAGCGGGTCTTGTAATGGGCATTGACGGACAAGCTCGGTTGCTCCTGGAATCACGGCAGGCCACAGGTTCGCCGATCCGCCCCTGGGCCCGCCTAGCCGTATTTGCTCAAACATCCTTTGGTAGTCGGGCTTGCCCCGCATCGAGAACAGTACCGACGAATCTCTACTTCCTGGCCTCCAGAATCAAGTTGAACGGCGTCTGCGTCGCCCTGCGGAACTGGCGGAACCCGGCCTCTTCGAACACAGCCCGCAGGCGCGCCTCGCCCGCCTGGGCCCCCAGTCCCAGTCCCACTTCCTGGGACAGCGAGTTGGGCGTGCAGATGAAGGTGGACGCCGCATAGAACAGCCTGCCGACCGGATTGATGTTGGCATCCAGCGTATCCTCTGCGAACGGCTCGACCAGCATCACCGTGCCGTCGTCCTTGAGCGCCCGGTAGGCATGCCGCGCCGCCCCCACCGGATCGCCCATGTCATGCAGGCAATCGAAGAAGCACACCAGGTCAAGGTCGCGGCCGGGGTAGTCCTTGGCCGAGGCCTGCTGGAAGCTGACCCGCTCGGCCACGCCCGCGTCGCGGGCCCGTTCGCTGGCAGTTTGCACCGACGGTGCATGGTAGTCGTAGCCGGTAAAACGCGAGGCCGGAAATGCCTCGGCCATGACGATGGTCGAGGCGCCGTGGCCACAGCCGACATCGGCCACCTGGGCGCCAGCCTGCAGCTTGGCCACTACACCTTCCAGTGCCGGTAGCCAATCGGCCACCAGGAAGGTCCGATAGCCCGGCCTGAAGAAGCGTTCGGTACCGCTGAACATGCACGGATGATGATCGCCCCAGGCAAGCGCGCCGTCGCCACGCATGGCCGCGACCAGCTTGTCCTTGTCATGGAACAGCGCCGCCAGCACCGAGGCGCCGCCGGCCATGTAGACCGGGGAATCCTCCAGGGCCAGTGTCATGGCCTGCTCCGGCTGCAGGGTGAACTGCCCGTCGTGGTGCACCAGGTAACCCGCCGCGGCCTGGCCATTGAGCCACTCGCGCACCAGCCTTGGCTGGCAACCGGTGCGTTCGGCCAGCACCTCGGGGGTGACCGGCTGGCTGTCGGCCATGGCCCGGTACAGCCCGAGTTCATCCCCTAGAATGACATTGGCCAGCGTCGCCGCCGCGCCCATGTCGCCCACCAGCTTGCCCATGAATGCCTGAAGCCGTGCCTCGTCCATGACCTGCCCTCCTCTTGCCAGAAGGCCACCGTCGGCGACGTCCGGTCCGGGAGGCGGTGGTCGGATGGATGATCGGGCCGCGTCTGCAAGCGACCCGGACTTTAAGTCTAGACCCGCCTGCGCTATCTTCGCCGCGCTGCCGGCAGCCCCGCCAATACCGGACGGCCGCGCCCGCGCAGCGAAGGAATTGCCTGCATGCTCTCCAGCCGTACCCTCGTCCTGATCCTCGGCGTCGCCTTCATCATGCTCGACCAGTGGGTGAAACTGATCGCCCTGGTCGCCCTGAACAACCACAGCTATGTGGTCGGCAACCAGTTCGTCTGGCTCGACCTGGTCCTGAGCCTGAACCCGGGCGCGTTCCTCAGCCTCGGCGCCAGTCTGTCGCAGGGCCTCAAGCAACTGATCTTCGTCGCCGCGGTAGGCGTGGCCTGCTGCTGGGCCGTGACCTGGGCGCTCAGGCACTGGCAGGCGACCCCGGTGAAGGCCGGTGCGGCCTACTTCATCGCCATGGGCGGACTGGCCAACCTGATCGACCGGGTGCTGCGCGACGGGCATGTAGTCGACTACCTCGTGCTCAACCTTGGGCCGCTGCATACCGGCGTGTTCAACCTTGCCGACATCGCCATCATGGCGGGTGCGCTGGTGCTGGCGTTGGGTGCCTGGAAGAAACCGGCCAGGGTCTGATCCCTCTTGCCAGGAGGTCGCGCACCCAGGAGCGTCCGACCTCCAAAATCGCTTGGTCAGATACTGGCCACACAAGCCAAGGAAACCTCCTTCAACTCTTAAGGCCCAGTCCGAGAGAAACTCGAGTTAACTTCACGCTACCTCAGTTTTCCTGCATTCGAGGGCAGCGCATGGACGAATGGCAACTGGCCGAGCTCGCCGGGCTCAAACAGTCCGCACGCGGGCAGGTCACCCAGGACGCCAGTCAGAAGTATGGCACGCAGGCCATTCGGCTGACGGTCGGCGAAATCGATGAGCGCGCTATCCTGGCACATGAAGCCTGGCACCCGGATCACTACGATTTCGGCTGGGACCGTGTGCTGAAATGGAAAACCCGCCCCGCCCATGCCCGTGCACTCGATATCGCACTCTGGCATGACGATCACCTGGCAGGAATGTGCTGGGCATCACCCCAGGCTAGCAAAGAAAAGATCATGGTCCTCTATCTGCAGCGCAACCCCGACAGCACCCTGCCGACCAGAAGCTATGTCGCACCTCTCTGTCTGAGCGGCGTACGCTACTACGCACTGATGCTGGGCTTGCAATGGGTTGTCATCCGCGACCCTCTCCCGCAGGCGCGGGCCGCCTACGAACGGGATGGTTTCCGCCAGATAAAGGGCATCGGCCTTGCCTACAAGTTGGCCCATGGCTATGCTTCTCCCACCTTGGAGGGCTTTCCCAATGGTGAATGATCCCGGCGATTTCAACGCCAACGTGGCCCGTTTCAAGGCCATTGCCGACAAGCAGATGGCTCGCTTTCGAGCATCGGCGCAATACGATGATTTTCTGTCGGATGATGCCATCGACGCTTTTGCCAAGGTCGAAAGCTCTGCTTATGCAGGCCGACCGCACAAGCCACGCAAGCCATCTGCCGCCTGAACGAAGACAGCCCGCGTCAAACGCTGCGGGCCTCTTCGCTTCACTGTTCAACCATCCTTCTTCGGACTTGCCTCCAACCGCTCCAGCAGCGCATTGGCCAACGCCTTGTCGGAGAACGGGTTCTGCCCGGTGATCAACTCACGATCAACCACCACATGGGGCTGCCAGGCCTCGGCATAACTCATGTCACCTCCCGCGCCGGCCATGGCCTTGGCCGGATAGAACTGCAGGCGCTGGTCCTTGAGCGAACCTTCGAACACCTGCTCCTCCGGGTCGGAAAAGATGGTCATTCGATAACCCTGGTAGCTCCAATCTCCGGCTGCCGGGGTTTCGCCACGGGCCAATGCGGCGCGATAGGCGACCGGATCCTGCTGCGCCGACAGCAGCGTGATCGGGCCGTGGCAGATGGCGGCCGTGGGCTTGCCGGCCTGGTGGAAATGACGCAGCACGGTGCCGACGTCCGGGTTGTTGGCCAGGTCGATCAGCGGCGCATGGCCACCTGGGATGAAGATCCCGGCGTAACGATCCAGATCGCCCGCCAGCACCTCCTTCAACGACAGCGTGTCGCGAATGTCCGGCAGGCTTTCGACCACCTGGCGGATTCGCTGCATCTCGCCGGCATCGCCGCCGAAGTACATCGGGTCGATCGAGCGTTCGTCGACACTCGGCGCATTGCCCCTGGGCGTCACCAGCACCAGCTTGTAGCCGGCCTTGAGCAAGCGGTCGGCGGGCACGCCGAACTCGTTGAGATAATAACCGGTGGGATACTGTTTGCCGTCCTTGAGCGGCAACTGGTTCTCGCTGGACAGCAGCACCAGCACTTCGCCCTTCGCGGCAGCGGCGGCGTGGCCACCCAGCAAGGCGCCGGCCAGCGCCAGCGCAACGGGAGCAATCTTGTTCATGGTCGATTCCTGATTCAGTTGAATGGCGCGATGTCCAACGGACGGGCAAGCTGCACCTGGGTCGGTGCGGCCAGCCAATCGGCGGTGGCGGCGCGGTAGGCCTGGTAATGGGTGCTTTGGCGATGGGCCTCGACGGCGGCCTCGTCGACGTACAGCTCGAACAGATCGAACGCCAGCGTCCCGCCCTCGCGCACGAACAAGTCGTAGCGCAGGTTGCCTGGCTCGGCACGGGAATGCTCGACCATCCGGCGCAGGGCCTGCTCGGTAGCGTCACGGTACTCGGGAAGGGGCTTGATGATGGCGAAAATGGCGATGGTCATGGGCGACTCCCTCAACAGGTTGAGGCCCATCCTAACCATCGCGCTATGATTCGATAATTCGAAAGAACTTATTTCTGCGATCCAATATATGAATATCGGTAACAAGGATCTCAACCTGCTGCACCTGTTCCAGGTGCTCTACGAAGAGCGCAGCGCCTCCCGTGCCGCGCAACGCCTGGCGCTCAGCCAGCCGGCCCTGAGCCACAAGCTCAACAAGCTGCGCCACCAGTTTGGCGACCCGCTGTTCGTGCGCGCGCCACGCGGCCTCACGCCCACCCCCAGGGCCCACGAACTGGCACCCGAGGTGCAACAGTTGATCGGGCACCTGCAGGACTTCTTCAGCCGCTGCGACGGCGAGCACTTCCTCGAACGCCCGGTCCAGTTGCACCTGTACAGCACCGACTACCTGGAGCAGACCTTGCTGCCCGGGCTGCTGCCGATTCTTCGTGACCAAGCGCCCAACCTGACCCTGATCACCCACAACACCCGGGGCGACCTGCCCCGCGAGGCATTGGAGAAAGGCACCTGCGACCTGGCCATCGCCGGCTTCTACAGCGACCTGCCGGACACCTTCCACCAGCAGCGGCTGCTCAGCGAGGACTTCGTGGTGCTGGCCGCCGCCGACAACCCGAGGTTGGTCGACGGCCTGACCCTGGAGGCATTCGTGGCCTGCGACCACCTGTTGACGACCTTGACCGGCGATCTCGACGGCCGGGTCGACCAGGCCCTGCGGGCCCTCGGCCAGCAACGTCGGGTGGTAGCCGGGCTGTCCAGCTTCATCGCCCCCACACGCCTGGTGCGTGGCACCGACCTGCTGCTGACCTGCCTGCGCTCGCTGGCCATGGAGGCAGTCGAGCGCGACCCCGGCCTGCGCCTGCATGCCCTGCCCCTGGTGCTGCCGCACGTCGAGGTGATGCAGATCTGGCACGCGCGCACCCACGCCGATCCCTTGCGTGGCTGGTTCCGCCAGCAGGTGTGGGAGGTGGCGCAACAGGTCATTGCACCAGCTGGTTGATCTCGATGATCGGCATCAGCACGGCCATGACGATCAGCAGCACCACCGCGCCCATGACCACGATCATCAACGGCTCCAACAGCGCGGTCATGCCCATGGCGCGGCGTTCGATATCCTTGGCCAGGCTGTCGGCGGCGCGGTCGAGCATCGGCGGCAGGTTGCCGGTCTTCTCGCCGCTGGCGATCAGGTGGATGAGCAGCGGCGGAAAGACCCTCTCCACCGCCAGCGCCGAGGCCAGCCCGGCGCCCTCGCGCACCCGCGCCGTGGCCTCGTTGACGCACTGGTCGAGGCGGTCGTTGCCCAGGGTCTGGCGCGCCGCCTCCAGTGCCCGCAGCAACGGCACCCCGGCACTGCCGAGGATCGCCAGGGTGGAGGCGAAACGCGCCGTGTTCAGGCCCAGCACGAAGCGCCCGAACAACGGCAGCCGCAGGATCCGTCCATGCCAGGCCAGGCGCGCCGCCGGAGCGCGCAGGTAGACCCGCCAGCCCCAGAACACCCCAGCCATCAGGGCAAAGCACAGCACACCCCATTCGCGCACGAAGTCACTGGCCGCCAGCATGGCCAGGGTCAGCCCGGGCAGGTCCTGGCGCGCCTGGGTGAAGGCGCTGACCACCTGCGGCACCACGTAGCAGAGCAGAAAGATGACGATACCCACCGACACCAGCCCCACCACCCCGGGGTAGATGAACGCCGTAAGGATCTTGCCGCGCAGGGTGTTGCGCTCCTCGATGTAGTCGGCCAGGCGCTCCATCACCTGGGCCAGGTCGCCGGATTCCTCGCCCGCCGCCACCAGCGCCCGGTAGATCTCGGGGAAATCCCGCGGCCGCTCGGCCAGGGCGTCGGCCAGGCGCATGCCGCTGCGCACATCGCCGCGCACCGCGCCCAGCAACTGCGCCACATGCTTGCGCTCGGCCTGCTCCAGGGTCGCCCCCAGCGCCGCCTCCAGCGGCAGGCCGGCGGCCAGCAGGCTGGCCAGCTGACGCGTGGCCCAGGCCAGGTCGCCGTCGGACAGTTTCGCGCCGAACAGGCCACTGCCCTGCCCGGCCACGGCCTGGACTTCGACCTCCAGGGTTGTCAGGCCCAGGGCGCGCAACTGGGCCATCGCCGCCCCCGGACTGTCGGCTTCGAGCAGGCCCTTGACCACGCGTCCCTGGGCATCGGCGGCTTCATAGCGATAGCGGTTCATCAGGCGTCCCGTGTCACGCGCAGGATCTCTTCCAGGCAGGTGCTGCCACTGTCGACCCAGCGTTGGCCATCCTCGCGCATGCTGCGCATGCCGTTGCGCCGGGCAGCGGCGCGCAGGGCCTGTTCGCCCGCGCCCTGGTGCACCAGGCTGCGGACCTCGTCGTCCACGCAGAACAACTCATGGATGCCGGTACGGCCGCTGTAACCGCAATGGTTGCAGTGCGCGCAACCCACCGCGCGGTACTGCCCGGGCGTTGTCGGATCGGGCTCGCGACAGTGCGGGCACAATCGGCGCACCAGGCGCTGGGCCAATACCCCGAGCAGCGCCGAGGCCAGCAGGAACGGTTCGACGCCCATGTCGACCAGGCGGTTGACCGCCGACACCGCATCGTTGGTGTGCAGGGTGGCCAGCACCAGGTGCCCGGTCAGCGAGGCCTGTACGGCGATCTGCGCGGTCTCCAGGTCGCGGATTTCGCCGATCATGATCACGTCCGGGTCCTGGCGCAGGATGGCGCGCAGGGCCACGGCGAAGCTCATGTCGATGCGCGCGTTGACCTGGATCTGACTGATACCCGGCAGGTCATATTCCACTGGGTCCTCGACGGTGAGGATGTTGCTGACACTGGCATCCAACCGCGTCAGGGCGGCGTACAGGCTGGTGGTCTTGCCTGAGCCGGTGGGGCCGGTGACCAGCACGATGCCATGGGGCTGGCGGATCAACTGGTCGAGCCGCGCCAGGATGCCAGCGTCCATGCCCAGCGCCTCCAGGCGCAGGCGCCCGGCCTGCTTGTCGAGCAGGCGCATCACCACCCGCTCGCCATGACCGGTGGGCACGGTGGAGACACGGATATCGATGGGTCGCCCGGCCACGCGCAGGGCGATACGGCCGTCCTGGGGCAGGCGCTTCTCGGCGATGTCCAGCTGCGCCATGATCTTGATCCGCGACACCAGCGCGCCGTGCAGCGCCTTGCGCGGCGAGACCACGTCGCGCAGGGTGCCGTCGACCCGGTAGCGCACCAGGCAGTGGCTCTCGAACGGCTCGATATGGATATCGCTGGCCTGGTCGCGCGCGGCCTGGGTGAGCAAGGCGTTGATCATGCGGATCACCGGCGCGTCGTCCTGGGCCTCGAGCAGGTCGGTGACTTCCGGGATGTCCTGCAGCAGGCGATCCAGGTCCACCTCGTTCTCCGCCGCGCCCACGACCGCGGCCGCGCTGCCGGTGTCGGCGTAGGCGCTGACCAGCAGCGCATCCATCTGCGCATCGTCGAGCGCCTCGACCAGCACCTGGCCGTGGCGTCTGCGCACCTCGGCCACTGCCCAGGCCGGGCTCGACGGGCAGCGCGACAGCACCGCCCCGTCCTCACCGTCCACCCGCAGCACCAGGCGCTGGGCCTTGGCCCAGGCGTATGGCAGCCGACTCAACGCGCCACCTCGTCCACCGGCACCGCGCGGATCGCGGCCCGTGGTGCGCGCAGCGCCGCCGGCTGGGCGCGGCCCTGGTCGGGCACGCCCTGCTCCACCGGCGGCAGCAGCGGCATGTCCATGTCTGGCAAGGCCCAGGAGTGCTCGGGCTTGAGACTGCCCTGGGCGCGGCGGATGAAATCGTAGCGGTTCAGGGTGATGCTGCGCCCGACCGCGGCATCACGCACGATGTACGGACGCAGGAACACCATCAGGTTGGTCTTGTTGCTGGCGCGGCGCTCGCTGCGAAACAACGCACCGACCCCCGGCAGCCCGGACAGCCACGGAATGCCCTCGTTGGTCTGGGTGTAGCCGTCCTGCAGCAGGCCGCCCAGGACCATGATCTGGCCATCGTCGAGCAGGATGCTGGTGTCGATGGCGCGCTTGTTGGTCACCGTGCCGGCCGCGCTTGAGGCACGCTGGTCGACGCTGCTGACCTCCTGGTAGACGTCCAGCTTGACCGTGCCGCCCTCGGAGATCTGCGGACGCACGTTCAGTCGCAGCCCCACCTCTTCGCGCTGGATGGTCTGGAACGGGTTGTTGCTGTTGCCGCCGCCGTCGGTGACGTACTGACCACTGACGAAGGGGATGGTCTGGCCGACGAAGATGCTCGCCGCCTCGTTGTCCAGGGTCAGCAGGTTGGGTGTCGACAGCACGTTGCTGCCACCCTTGCTCGTCAGCGCCCGGGCCAGCACCTTGAGGTCGAGCACCTCGCCAATGCCCGGGATCTTCACCGTGCCGTCGACCACTCCCACCGACAGCCCCTTGGGCAGCACGTCGATACTGCTGGGTCCCTTGACCAGTCCGCTGCCGCCGAGGTTGGCACCGCCAAACACGCCATTCTTGCCAAGGTTGCCGGCCTGCCACTGGATGCCGAACTCGTTGGCATCGTCCTCGCCGACCTCGACGATCAGGCTTTCCACCACTACCTGGGCGCGGCGCTGGTCGAGCTGGTCGATGACTTCGCGCAGGCTGCGGTACAGCGGCTCGGGCGCGGAGATCAGCAACGTGTTGGTGGTCTTGTCGGCCTGGATGGTCGCGCCACCGGCGGAGAACGCGGTGCCTTGGTCGTTCTGTTGGGTGCTGCTGCCATAACCATTCGGTGTAGTGCCGGCGCCCTGGTTGCTACTACGGCTGGCATTGGCGTTGTTGTTGGCACTGTTGCCCTGAGCGCTGCCGCCATTGCCGCTGGTGCCGTTGCCACTGCCGCCGCTGAGCATGCCGCCGCCGCTGAGCAGCGCGCGCGTGGCGTCGTTGCCGGTGCTGTCGCTCTCGCCGGTCAGCAGCCCGCGCAGGCTCTGCGCCAGCTTGTCGGCCTGGGCATTGCGCAGGTACACCACATGCAGGTTGCCGGCGCTGTTCTGGGCGTTGTCGAGCTTGTAGATCAGGTCACGTGCCAGCTGGGTGCGCTCGGGGCTGCCGGAGCGGATTACCACGCTGTTCGAGCGCGGGTCGCCCAGCACGCTGATCTTCTGGGTCGGGTCGCTGCCCTGGCTGTCGAGCAGTTCGTTGACCATGCCGGCGATGTCGCTGGCGATCCCGTTGTTGATCGCCACCACGTCGGTGTCGATGGCCGTGGGAATGTCGACCCGGTCGAGGATCTGCGCCACCCGTTCGAGGTTCTCGGCGTAGTCGGTGACGACCAGGGTGTTGTTGCCGGGGTAGGCGTTGATCGGGTTGTCGGGCGAGACGATCGGACGCAGCACCGGGATCAGGTTGACGGCGTTCTCGTACTGCAGGCGGAAAGTACGGGTGACCATGCCGTTGCCGGCGTCGCGGTCCCCGGTCACCAGCGCGCCGCCGAGCAGCTTGGCGTCGGCCTGGGGCACCACCTGGGCCACGCCGCCGACGTCGACCACGCTGAAACCCTGCATGCGCAGGGCTGACAACAGCATGCCATAGGCTTTGCTGGCGGGGACCTCGCCCTCGGAGACCAGGGTCAGCTGGCCCTTGACCCGCGGATCGACCAGGAACTGACGCCCCGTGGCACGGGACAGGCCGCGCACCACCGCCTGGATATCGGCGTCGACGAAATTCAGTTGTACAGGCTGCTCACCCAGCCGGTTGGCCGGGACCGGCGTTGCCACGGCGCGACTGTGGCGCTGGCCGACCCGAGGGGCAGGCTGGTGCGTTGCCGGGCGGGCCTGCGCCTCGGGCTGGGCACGATGATCCAGCACGCCCGTCGAGGTACTGGCCTCGGCCAACGGGCGACCCAGCTCGCTGCTGGCCAAGGGGCGTTGCACGCTCGGCGCGCTGGCGCAGGCGCTGAGCGCCAGGGCCAGGAGCAAGGGCGCGAACGGCAGTCGCGGTGAACGGAGGCACGTCATGAAGGGTCCTTAGCGCCATGCGCCTGATCCATGCGAAGGGTTCCGGAGAAGGTCACCGGGCTGCCCGGCTCGGTAGCCGGGTCGCGGCGCAGCGCCAGTTGGCCGATGCCAAGTCCAAGCCGCGGCGGTACGCCCTGTAGCCAGGCCATCGCCGCTTCGGCCGGGGCCCGCTGCCAGCTCAGGCGCCAGGCATCGCCGTCAGCGTCGAGCTGTGAGTGCGCCTGCAGGCCGGCCTGTTCCAGGCTCTGGCGCACTGCCTGGGCGATGTCTGCCGGGCGCTGCGCCAGACGCTCGCCAAGCAGAGCGTCGAGCGCCTGTGCCTGGCCGCGCAGTTTGGGTATTTCGGCCTGCCAGTGATCGATCCTGGCCAACGCCGGCTGGACCAACACCTGCCAGCACAACAGCACGCCGAGCAGACCTGCGCCCAGGGCGACGGCGCGACGTTCCCGCACCGCCAGGGCCTGCCAGCGTTGCCGCCCCTGCACACGCAGGGTAGCCAGGCGCGCCTTAATCGACATGGGCCAGTTCCCCACCAGACGGATTGGCCGCGCGCAGTGTCCAGCCCTGCCCGCTGGCCTGGCCGTCGATGCCACGGGCGGCAAGATCGGCCTGCCAGGCGCTGCCCGCCGGGGCCTTGCCGCCGTCGGGCAAGGCGGTAATACGCAACTGCCCATCCTGGTAATCCATGGCCTCGACATTACCGGCCAGGAACGGCATGACCTGCCCGGCACCCTCCAGCAATGCCGACAGCCCCGCCGCCGCGCTACCCTGCCCGCCCTGTAGTTGCTGGCGCGCCTGCTGCAACGGGTTGAGCACCACCGGCAACTGCGGGAAAGCCAGGCGCACCTGGGCGACCATGTGGCTACGCAACGCTTCACCTTCGCGAGCCAGGTGAGCCGCGTAAAGATTGAGGCCCAGGCACCAGACCAGCGTCGCCGCCGCCCAGATGCCCAGCGTGCGTCCCCAGCCCATCGGCTTCGCCGGCCCAACCAGGCCGCCGGACAGATCCGCCGACGACGGTGCATCGTCCTGACGGGCGTGCAACCCGGCCGGCTTGATCCCACCGATCTGCAGCCACGCTTGCAGCCGTGCCAATTCCGCCAAGCCGAGCCAGGCCACCGCGACCTGCCCATCGGCCCGACGCGGCCCATGCGCCACATGGACCTGCCCGGCATCCCCCAGCACCAGCCCCTGCACCGCGCAGCCCACTGCCGCCGACAGGCGCTTGCCGGTCAGGGGCGGCATGCCGATATCCAAGGCCAGGCTATCCTGCTCGTGCAGGTGCAGACGCCAGGGCGCGCCCTTGGCCTGCCGAAGCAGTTGCCCACGGTTCGCCTGCCCGTGCCGATCAGCCAGGCGATACTCCAGCACCGACGCCTCGTCCAGTTCGGCCAGCGGTGCCAACCAGACCTCCATGACCGTGCTCATGCGCCCACCCGCCGCCAGATGACATCCGGCAACCGCCCCTCGCGCTGGCGCAGCAGCGCCTGCAGGGCAAGCTCGCGATTGCCCTGGCGCGCCAGGCCATGCAGGCGGAACCAGTCGCTGTTGATCCCCACCCGCACATTGGCCATGGCCAGGGATGGCATGCGCAGGCGATTGACGAAATCGCCGCGATTGATGAACCAGCGTCCGCCGTCGCGCTCAGCTACCAATACCGCGGCCTGCTGCAACGACAGCCCCGGCACCTGGGCGGCCAGCACTTCGGCGCTAGCGGTGTTGCCGTTGATCCAGGTAAGTGCCGGCAGCACCGTGACGAAACGGCGCAGGCGCGCCAGGGCGTCGCCATCCATGCCCTTGAGCCCGGCCAGGGCCTCGACGCTGCGCAGCATCGGGCGCCTGGCCGGCAACACTTCGGCGGCGCTGGACGGTGAAGTCGCACGGCCGCTGTCCAGGCCCAGGCCGGGATTGGAGGGCGTTGCCAGCGGGCGCTGTGGGTAGCTGTCGATCACCTGCCCGGCAATGGCCGTGGCCAGTCGCTCATTGACCCCTATCAGCGCGCACAGACGCTGGAAGGTCGCCAACGCCTCGGCGTCCACCTGGCCATCGACCACCAGGTTGCGCAGATTGAACTTGCCCTGCTCGTCCTCCAACTGCCCATCGAAACGCACGCTGCCGGACGGCACGTCGCGCATCGGCCGGGACCAGGGCTGGCCACCGCGCACCAGCGGATCGCGCAGGCGCTGTTCGAACAGCACCTGGCGGCTAAGCTGCAAGCCGCCCTCCAGGGCCCACTGGCCCTGCAAAGCCAGCTGGCGATTCTCCACCTGACGGGTCAGCAAGCCCTGACGCTCGATCATGCCGGCGGCAATCACCGCCACCACTGCGGCGATCAGCAACGCACTGATCACGGCCATGCCCTCCTGGCGTGCCATGGCCGGTCACAACTGCCAGGAGCCGAGATCGGCATTCACCCCGTCGCCGCCGGCCTGGCCGTCGGCGCCCAGGGAGAACACATCGATCTCGCCGTTGGCGCCCGGGTTCAGGTACTGGTACGGGCGCCCCCATGGGTCGTTGGGCAGGCGGTCGAGGTAGGCGCGCCATTGGCCGTCCTTTGCCTGGGCCGGCTTTTCCACCAGCACCTTCAGGCCCTGGTTCTGGTTGGGATAGGCGCCGTTGTCCAGCCGGTACAGCTTGAGCGCCTGCATCAGCCCGCCGATGTCCTGGCGCGCCGCGGTGGCCCGGGCCTGGTCGGGGCGGTCGAGCACCTTGGGCACCACCATCGCCGCGAGAATCCCGAGGATCACCACCACCACCATGATCTCGATCAGGGTAAAACCCTGTTGGCGGATACGCTGGGCGGGCATGTTGCGGCGGGCGATCTGCATCTCGGCATTCCTTGCGTGAGTTCGAATCGGGGGCCGATTGTGGCAAGCCGGTATGTCACGGATATTGAAAAAGCTCGGGAGTCGGCGTCGTCAAACCGTCATCGCGCCGCTCTACAGTGCCGCTTTGCCCTGCGCGAATGGAGCTCCCGTGCGCACCACCGAGGACGGTTTCACCCTGATCGAAGTGTTGGTGGCGCTGACCATCGTCGCCGTGGCCATGGCCGCCGCCGTGCGCGCCACCGGTTTGATGACCCAGGGCAACGGGCTGTTGCGCGACAAGGGGCTGGCCCTGCTGGCGGCCCAGGGGCGCCTGGCCGAACTGCGCCTGGAGGGCGGCGCGAAGCCCGGCGTCAGGCAGTTCGAATGTGACCAGGGGCGCTTGCGCCTGCGCTGTGAACAACGCCTGTCGCGTGCGCCGGGCGGCATGTTGGAGGTGTCGCTGCAGGTGTTCGAACGCCAACGCGAAGGGCCGGCATTGGCGCGATTGCAAACGATGGTGGCTCAGTGAGTGTGCATCGGAGGCCTTCGCGAGAGCGAACTCGTGGGAGCGGGCTTGCCCCGCGATAGCGCTCGTCCAGGCAATCGCTATCGCGGGGCAAGCCCGCTCCCACCGCATCCTTACAGCCAGGCCCTCAGGGATGATCCTTACAGCGACGCGCTCGCCTCAGGATGCGCCGCCTCAACCCGCGCCGCATACCGCTGCGCCAGCACCGCGCAGACCATCAGCTGGATCTGATGAAACAGCATCAACGGCAGGATCATCGCCCCGATGCCGCCTCCCACGAACAGCACCTGCGCCATGGGCACGCCCGTCGCCAGGCTCTTCTTGGAGCCGGCGAACAGGATGGTGATGCGGTCCTCGACATTGAATCCCAGCAGCCGCCCGAGCAACCGCGTGCCCAGCAGTACCACCGCCAACAGGATCCCGCATACGGCGAACAGCCCAGCCAGGTGTTGCGGCGACACCGTGTGCCACAGGCCGGTGACCACCGCCTCGCTGAACGCGGTGTACACCACCAGCAGGATCGAGCCCTGGTCCACCACCTTCAGCCAGCGCGCATTGCGCTTGACCCAGACGCCGATCCAGCGACGGGCGACCTGCCCGGCGACGAAGGGCACCAGCAATTGCAGGGTGATTTTCAGCACCGCATCCAGCCCGGAACCGGTGTCGCCCGAGGCGCCCAGCAGCAGCATCACCAGCAGCGGCGTCAGGAAAATCCCCAGCAGGCTCGAGGCCGCCGCGCTGCAGATCGCCGCCGGCACGTTGCCCCGGGCCAGCGAGGTGAAGGCGATGGCCGACTGCACGGTGGCTGGCAAGGCGCACAGGTACAGCACGCCCAGGTACAGCTCATTGCCCACCAGCGGCACGAACAGCGGCTTGAACGCCAGCCCCAGCAACGGGAACAGCACGAAGGTACAGCTGAACACCAGCAGGTGCAGGCGCCAATGGCCGGCGCCGGCGATGATCGCCTCGCGCGACAGTTTGGCGCCGTGCAGGAAGAACAACAGGCCGATGGCCAGGTTGGTCAGCCAGCCGAACAGCACCGCGCCCTCGCCGGAGCACGGCAGCACGGTGGCGATGAACACCACCCCGAGCAGGGCCAGGGTGAAGTTGTCGAACAGCATCCGTAGATATCTCATCTCAGTTTCCGTCTTGTCTTTGTGCAAGCCTGGACGATAAGGTCTTGGCCTTTGTGCCGCTAACGCCGGAACCCCTGTCGGTGTCGCCCAACGGACACCTCGCTTTGCCACGCCCCTGATCCACGACAAGGAACGCCCCACCATGAAACGCCCCCCACACCTGCTGCTGGCCGCCACCCTGACGCTGGCCGCGCCGCCGCTGCTGGCCAACGACCTGCAAGCCACCGTCGATGGTGTCATCCCACAGCTCATGCGCGAGCAAGGCATCGCCGGCATGGCCGTGGCGGTGTATGCCAACGGCCAGTCGCATTACTTCAACTACGGTCTGGCCGACAAGGCCAGCCGCCAGGCAGTGAGCCGCGACACACTGTTCGAGGTCGGCTCGGTGAGCAAGACCTACACCGCGACCCTCGCCGCCCTGGCCAGCGCCGAAGGCAAGCTCGACCTGCAGGCGCCCGCCAACCGCTACCAGCCGGCCCTGGCCAAGGCCTCGATCGGCAAGGCCAGCGTGCTGGAACTGGGGGCCTACAGCGGCGACTGCCTGCCCTTGCAGTTCCCCGATGAGGTGCAGACCCCGGCACAGACGCTGGCCTGGTTTCAGCACTGGCAGCCCCGCTTCGCCCCCGGCACTCACCGCTGCTACTCGAACCCCAGCCTGGGCCTGTTCGGCGACCTGGCGGCCCGCGCCCAGCAACGGCCGTTCGCCGAACTGATGATCCAGCAGGTGCTGCCCCGCCTTGGGCTCAAGCACACCTACCTGGAAGTGCCGGCCAGTGCCCGCGGGCTCTACGCGCAAGGCTACGACGCCAACGACAAGCCGGTGCGGGTCAACCCGGGCCCCTACGCCGAGCAGGCCTACGGCATCAAGACCAGTGCCAGCGACCTGCTGCGCTATGTGCAATTGCAGCTGCAACCGGACACCCTCGACCCGGCCATGCGCAAGGCCATCGCCATCACCCAGTCCGGTTACTTCCAGGTCGGCGCGATGACCCAGGGCCTGGGCTGGGAGCGCTACCCCTACCCGGTCAGCCTCGACACCCTGTTGGAATACAACGGCGCCAAGATCATCCGCGGGGAAAATCCGATCCAGGCGCTGAACCCGGCGCTGCCCGCCGATCCTGCCGCCTGGTACAACAAGACCGGCGCCACCGGCGGCTTCGGTGCCTATGTGGCGTTCGTGCCGTCCAGGCAGATGGGCATCGTGCTGCTGGCCAACCGCAACTACCCCAACGAAGAACGCGTGCGCGCCGCGCAACGCATACTCTCCAGCCTGGAGCCGTGACATGCTGAAGATCCTGGGCAAGGCCTCGTCGATCAACGTGCGCAAGGTGTTGTGGGCCTGCGCCGAACTGAACCTGCCGTTCCAGCGCGAAGATTGGGGCAGCGGCTTTCGCGCCACCGACACGCCCGAGTTCCTGGCGCTGAACCCCAATGCCATGGTGCCGGTGATCGTCGATGGCGACTTCGTGCTGTGGGAGTCCAACACGATCCTGCGCTACCTGGTCAACCAGTACCACGGCGAGGCGCTCTACCCCGGCGCCCCGCGTGCCCGCGCCGCGGTGGACCAGTGGCTCGACTGGCAGGCCACCGACCTCAACGATGCCTGGCGCTACCCGTTCATGTCGCTGGTGCGCCAGTCGCCGGCGCACCAGGACCCCGCGCTGCTGGCCGCCAGCAGCGCCCAATGGACGGCCAGGATGCGCCTGCTCGAAGCGCGCCTTCAGGCCACCGGCGCCTATGTCGCCGGCGATGCCTTCAGCCTCGCCGACGTGGCTATCGGCCTGTCCCTCAACCGCTGGCGGCGCACGCCTCTGGAGCACCCGGCGCTGCCGGCGCTGGAGGCCTATCACCAGCGCCTGCGGCAACGCCCCGGCTACCTTGAGCACGGCGACAACGGACTGGCATGACAGATCCGGCAGGATTGTCCGACAAGATGTAGTGAAAAAAAATAATCACTACAAAACGGTTGACGCCCTTCCCGCGCCTTGTGCATGATGAGGCCGTCTCCCCGATCGGGAGCGGTGGCAAGGGTGTTCCAGACGGCCTGCGCGGTAACGCAGGCCGTCCGTGGAGAGGGAAACTGCCCAGAAGGCAGCGTGAGAAAGCCCCTGTTGCGAAGCTGCTGTAGCAGCCTTGGTTAGCGCGCTACATGGTGTGGCGCCGAATGTGAACTTCAGCCGAACTTCACCAACGAATGAGAGTAATGGGGGCTTTATGATGAACTTGAACAACAATCCAACCATCGACCAATTGGCCCGGCTGTTCGCCGCACGCAAGGACAGCCTCGACGACCACCTGCTGTGGGTCAGCCAGTCCGGTGAGGTCCGCCTGGACCGCCTGCCGCCGAACACGGTCGAAGCCGAATTCGAATCGCACATGCCCAGCATGCGCGCCCGCTTCAAGGTCTACCGCCGTGGCCAGGGCTACGTCGGCAGGAAGGCCGCCGCCGACACTACCTTCGTCGGTCGCGTACTGCAGACCCTGCAACAAGAATGGCCCGCCGCCCGCGAGCGGCAGGCAATCAAGGTGATCGACGCGCTGAACTGAACCCGCGCAGCACACCGTATCTTGAGCCCGGCCTGAAAAGGCCGGGCTTTTTCATGTCTGCTAGGCGAGGCGCCGACGCGGTGCCTGTTCCGGCAGCGGCAAGGCGCCAGTGGCCAGGGCGCGGGCGCGGTCCACGCCCCAGACCAGCGCCCGAGTCATGGTCTCGCCCGGCCGCGAGGGGTAGTACTCTTCCAGCAAGGCCTCACCGCTTCGGGCATACAGCCCGAGAAACAACTGCGTGGCACCGACCCTGGACAGGCGCACCTGCACATCGATACTGGTGCCATCGCTCAGTTCCTCGTCGTGACAGCGGCTGTGCAGCTGCGCATCGGCCCACTGCCAGTAGGTCTCTTCCCTGATTCGCATTGAAGTCGATACTCCGTGTCTGAAATGCCGCGCAAGAAAAGCACAGCCACGAAGCCGCGGCGAGGGCCACTCGCCGAAACCATGAGCGGGATCAAGAAACCACAGGAAAAGCCTGCCGTTGGGCGGTTTTGCTCTCATAGCAACAGGTTGCCCCGCTCCTCCTCGGTCAACTGCGCCTTCGCCCGTTCGTCCAGCGCCCCCGCGCCCAGCACCTGCACCGGGCTCTGGCGGTTGTACTGGGGATTGAGGCTCGCCCCGTCCTGGCCCGGCACCAGCCGCTCGCCGCCGAAACCCAGCACCTGCACGGTGATCACCGAAGGCTGGCGCTGCCTGGACGCGGCCTGCTGCTGGCGGCCCGCCTCTTCGGCAGCCTGGCTGGCCGACGATGCCGCGGCACTGGCCGAGGCGATCGCCCCAGTGTTCACCGAGGCCACCACCGGCATGCCCTTGGCATCGCCCTGGACCTGGATGTTGGCGGCGTTGACCACCTGCAGCGCGGCGATGTTGACGTTGCCGGACACACGGATCCCGGCCTCGCCAGCATCGATGGTGCCCAGCGGCGCGATCAGGTCGATATCCCCCGGTGGCACCTCGGCGATCGGATTGAGCGTGGCGATGCCGGCGCCGGTGCTCGGCACGCTCGGCGCCAGGCCGACGTTGCCCCAGCGGTCGTAGGTGCGCTTGGGCGGGGTGTAGACCACGGTGGTCTTCGAACCGCGACCGGCGTTGATGTCGCCCTGGGCCGACCAGCCGAGAATCGAGCCGCCGAAGGTGGTCATGATCCGGCTCTGGCCGAGCAGGATGCTGCCTTGCGAATACAGCTGGATGTTGCCGCTGCCCTGGGTGATCACCCCGGCGGTGGACGGCGGGGCCTCGCCTTCGATGCCGAACACTTGCTGGCCACCGGGCGTCAGTACCTGGATATCGCCGCCGAAGTCGGTGTGGATGCCCGCACCGCCGTAGAAGGTGGCGCTACCGCCATAGCGGATCGGGTTGCCGGCCACATCGCGCTCCGGGAACAACGCGGCGATCGCCTGGCGACCGCGCAGGTAGCTGCCGCTGCGCGGGCCGTCGACGTCGTTGTATTCGCGGCCACCTTCGCGCAGTTCGCTGAAGTACACCTGCCGGGCGAAGATGCGCTGCTGCTCGGCAGGCAGCGTGGCGAGAAATGCCCGGCCCGCCTCGGCGTCCCCCTCGAAGGCAAAGCGCGCGCGCAGCCAGGCCAGCAGGTCCTGGTCGTAGACCTTGACGACCTGGCCCGGTTGCCCTGCCAACGACCGGGAAGGGTCGGCCAAGTGTTGCGGATCCAGGTAGCGTGCCAGCAGGCCGGCGTAGTCCGGCCCCTGCTTGCCGGCCCCGACGATGATGGCGATGGCCGCGCCATCGTTACCAGCGCCACTGCCGCCGACCCGACCGATACTGGTGATCGCCGCCTCCTGATAGGCCGAGTCGACACCCGATCCGGACTGGTACAGGTTGCGCCCGGCGACCACCTCGAGCTGGCCGGGGCCGGCGATATTGAAGGTGCTCAGGCGGATGTCGCGACCGGCACTGACCAGCGAGACATCCTGGCTGTCGCCATGGATGATGAGGTTGCCGTGGGACAGGTTGTTGCCACCCTCGCCACCGGCCACCAGGCCGCCGGCCGCCTGGCGCTGGCTGCCCAGCACGGTGCCGGCGTTGACGATGTCGCGACCTGCCATGATGCGCAGCGGGCCGCTGCCCTGGTAGAGCTTGAGCCCGAGCACGGGATAATCGATGACCTCGCCGGTGTTCAGCCCGACGATGTCGCCATCCAGCGCATAGAACCGTACTGGCTGCGCAGGCTGCACCCGGCTTTCGACATAGGTGTTGACGCCGAAACTGTAGAGCGGACTTTCCCAGACATTGCGCGGCAGGTCGCCGTGCAGGTTGGTCGACAGCACGAGGTTGCCGGTACTGGTGCCCAGGAATGCGGGGCGCCACGGCGTAGGCAGCGCCGAAGCGTCGGTGCCCGCCTGGCTGACTGTGTAGCCGCCGGCATAGATCGAGTCCCCCGCGAGCAACTGCAAGCGCGTGTTGGCCGAAGGCGCGGTCATCAGGCTCTCCGGCGAGGCCTGGCTCGCCGAGCTGCGTACCGAGTCGCCATAGTACAGGCTGCCATTGACGGCGGTGGCGCTGAGCGCGGTCGGATAGAACACGCGGCCGCCATGGATCGCCAGGTTGCGGGTCGCGACACTGGCACGGTTGTGAACGTTCGGTGCCAGGTCGCCACCAAGGCTGATCAGTTCGATAGCGGTCTGCGCAGTCCACAGCGAGAACCAGCTGTTGCCGCGCCCACTCATCCGCGTGCCACTGTCGGCAGTGAACGGCGTGCTGTTGAACGTCGGCACCCGGCCCGGATCACCTACCCCCTGCAGCACCAGGTCGCCGCGGCTGAGCAGGCGCACGCCGCTGTCACCCGGCATCAGCGTGACGCCGCCCCAGGCCTTGGCCCGGGTTGCGGTGTAGGGGTCGTAGGCACGCGATTCGCTGTTGTCCTGCTCGATGCCGTAGCTGCCGTAGATCGACTGCAACAGACCGATATTGGCCGCCTCCACCTGCAAGGCGCCGCGCAGGTTGACCAAGGTTCCCTGCAGGTCCATCTGGGCGTCCGCGGCCGTGATCGCGGCCAGCCCCGGGTTGAGTCCGCCACCGACACGCAGGTCAAGGTCGCCACCGCCGGTCTGTACCAGGCGCCCATCGGCGTCCACCCGGCCGCTGCTGGCGACCACCAGGTTCAGGCCCTGGCTGCGCTCGACGCTGGAAAGGTCGGCGCCGCTGGCCTGCAACAGGCCGGCCGCGCCCGCCACCCGCACATCCAGATTGCCGCCACCCAGTGTGCCGATACCGGTGAAACCGACCAGGTACGGCAGGCCGGGTGCGCTGGCCGGGTCCTGGGCGAAACTGCCGAAATTGAGCCACCAGGCACCTGGCGTGCCGGCGTCAGCCTGCCCCTGGCGCCACAGCCAGTTGCCGACAGCCGCCGAAGTGGTCTGACGCCGCGTCTGCTGCTCGGTGGCCTTGGGCCCGACCAGGTTGCCGGTCAGGTCACCGCCAGCGGCGATCAACAGGTTGCCGCCCTGCTGCGGATACCAGGCCCGGTACTGGCCGGTGGTCGATTCGTAGGCCGCGCCCAGGGCGCCAAGCACGCTGCCATCGGCCTGGCGACCGCGGGCCAGCTGATGCGGATCGATGCCTTGCTCGAGCAGGGCCGGCGCCTGGGTACCGGCGGTGTAGACCCCATACAGCGAGTCCATGCGCCAGTCGCCTGCACTGAGCAGTTCAAGGTCGCCGGTACCGGTGCGCAAGACGCTGTACAGCTGGGTCCGTGGGGTGATCTCGGCCTTGGTGACGCCGCCCGGCGTTTCGACCTTCAGGCACCAGGTCGGCCGGGCGGTACACAGCGCCAGCAGGTTGGAGGGCACCGGTTGGCCGGGTACCCGCCCAACCGCCAGGTTGGTCCAGAAATAGCTGATGACGGGTTTTGAAGTCTCGATCACCCGCGTGGCGATGTAGTGCTGGTCGGCCAGGCGCAATGCGCCGGCGTCCGGCTCCGGGCGGGTGATGCGGCTGTCGGCGGCGCCCAGGTCGGCGCCGGCAACCAGGCGCATCGACCAGGATTGCGAGCCCTCCGGCAGCATCTGCCCAAGCGCCCAGTTGCGTCCCTGCTGGCCGGCGACCTCCTGGCGCAGGTCGACCCAGAACACACCTGTGGGCAGCTTGACGTCGGTGCCTGCCGGCAGCAGCGCGCCCACCGCCAGCGCCAGGGCGCCACGCTGGGTCAGCCCTCCCACAGGCAGGGCAGCGCCCTTGCGCCAGACCCCGCCGCGCACCGCCACGCTTACCGGCAGGCGGCTGCCGGCATCCAGCCGGGTATCGGCGGTGAGGGTCACCGCCTGGTCGAGCAAGGTGCCGGCGGCATACAGGAGATTGCCGGAAGCATCGCGCACGGCGGCATCAAGCACGGTACCGGCGGGCAGGGTCACGGCGCTGGCCAGGGTCAACACGCTGGGCAAGCGGGTGTTGGCCGGCAGCGAGGTGTCGGCGAACGGCAGGTCGAAATTCAGCGTGCTGCCCGCAGGGTAGCGCGTGCCAGCGGCCAGTTCGACACCGCTGCGTGGAATCACCAGGTCACTGTCGAACGGCTGCTTGCCGGGAATCAGGATCCAGCCACGGCCATCCATGCGTTCGCTGCCGGTGGCCAGTTCCGGCGGCAGGAAGCCGTCGCTGATGCTGCCATGGACTTCCAGGTTGCCGCCGGCACGCAAGGCCAGGTGGCCGACCTCGCCGGAACCGCGCAGGAGGGTCTGCGCCGTGGCCGGGTTGAGGCTGGCGTAACGATGCCCGGACAGGTCGAGGTCGCCGCGCACCACCAGGTCGGTCTGGCCATCGCGACTGGCGATCTCCACGCCGGGGCGCAGGTGCAGGGCCTTGGCGTAGGCAGCGTTGTTCAGGCCGGCCAGGCGGTTGTCGAGCAGGTCGCGGTTGGCCAGCGCGGCATTGACGAACAGCACGCTGCGCGCATGCTTGGCGTCGAGATAAGCCTGGTCGATGTACTGGTACGGTCGACCACTGGCCGCGGTGCCGCCATTCGGCGCGTCGGTATAGCGCTGCAGGCCGACCACGGCGATGGACTGCGCACCTTGGATGTCCAGCCTGCCACGGGCGTCGATGGCGATATCGCCGGCGATGTCGCCGCCCACGCGCGGCGCCGTCAATACCAGCGAGCCACGGGCACGGCCGTCGTGTTGCGCGGCGGCGGTGCCGTGGCGCAAGTCCAGGCGAACGCCGGGGCTCAGGGTCAGCAGCCCGTCGCCGCTGGCCAGCTCGATCTGCGCCCGGTTCGGCGCATCGATGATCGCGCCATTGCTGTCGACCCGCAGCAGGCTGCCATGGGCATCGAGCACGGCCCCGGCGGCCAGGGTCAGGCCATGCCCGGCCGCCAGGCGGATGCTGCCGACCTGGGCGCCGCTGGCATCGACGGTGCCGGCCACGGTCAACTGGCCGTTATCCAGCGAGAGGCTGATCTCTCGCGCCTTGAGCTCGCTGCCGATCGCCAGGTCGCCCTGGGTGATCTGGAAGCTGCGGGCGCCGAATACCTGATCGCGGTTAAGGCGCTGGTTGAGCCCGGCGAAATCGTCCACCTGGCGGGCACGGACCGCCACCGATCCCTCGGCGTACGGTATCCGCGTGCCACCGGCGTCATGATCGCCGCTGGCGCTGCCGAGGATCTGGCCCAGCAGGCTGACCTGCCCACCCAGGGCGGTGGCGCTCAGCCGGCCGGCGCGATTGTTGCGGGCACTGAGGTCAACCAGGCTGCCACTGGCCTGGCGGATGTCACCGGCCATGCTGGCCAGCAGCAGCTCGCCGCCCCAGCTGTACTGGGTCACGTCGTTGAAGGTCAGGCTGCGCCCGGCCAGGTCGATGCGCGAACCCTCCCCCAGGACCAGCGCCTGTTGCGCCGAGACGCTCAGCTTGCCGCTGGGCAGGCTGAAGGTACCGTCGAGGAGCACCTGCTGGCCACTGAGCGCGAGCTCCGCGCCCACGCCATCGCGGCCGCTGGCCAGCGCGCCGCCCCCACCGCCCACGCGCAACAGACCACCGGCGCTGATGCGGTTGATCGAACCAGCGCCGCCGGTCCACAACGGCGTCTCCACCAGCAGGTCGCCGCCGCTGTACTGGAAGCCGCCCTCGCCCTGCCAGGCGCCGCGCTGGTGGTACACCTGCAACGCCCCGCTGTGGTTGGCGCTGACCTGGCGGCTGGCGCGGATGTCGACCTGGCTGAAGCCCAGGGTCTGGCGGCTCATGCTGGCGGTGCCGTCGGGCTGGCTGGCCGGCCCGTAGCCGAAGGTCAGGTTTTCCACCCGCAGTTCGAGCACGCCGTCGCCACTGCCCGCGCCACCGGCGATGGGTGCGCCGGGCAGCGTACGGGCGCCGTTCCACACCAGGTTGGCGGTGTGGATGGTCGCCCGTTCGCTGGCCTGACCGAGGCCGTAGATAGCCGGCGTGCCGAGGATCAGTTGCTGCACGCGGTTGCGTCCGGTCAGCGGATCATAGGTGTCGAGCACGCTGTTGCCGAAGAAGTTCAACGAGTCGGCCGCCGTCAGCGACAGGGTCTGCAGAGCGGGAATGCCGCCCTCGGTGCTGCCCTGGAACAGGCGGTCGAGCACTTGCTGGTTGAGTGTCAGCCCCTGGCCCAGCACCCCGGCGCTGGCCGCGGCGGCCAGCGCGGCGCTGGAGCCGACGTTGATCCGGCCCACCGCCAGGCCCAGGTGGCGCGTGCCGAAGCTGACCTGGTCGTCGAGGTTGAAGGTACGGTCGGTCGCGGCGAACAGCGAGCCGTCCGAGTACAGGCGGGTCATACCCACGCAGTTGCCCGAGCTGCAGCCGCCAATGAGGATGCTGCCGGGGGCGAAGACATCGCCAGCCACCGATGGCAGCACGTCCAGGCGGCCGTTGGACAGCGCCAGCAGGCCGTGGGCGTTGGGGTCGATGAGGAAACCGTCATTGGCATCGAACGGCACCGCCCCCTGGCCCAGGGTGATGATACCGGCGCCCTGCTCGACGACGATGGCGCCACGCGCCCTGTCGGTGGCCAGGAACACCTCGCTGGCGCGCAGCTCGGCGCCACTGCGCACCAGGATGTCAGCGGTCGACTCCTTGAAGCGCACCATGTTGCCGCCCTGGCCGTAGAGCACCTCCGGACGGGCGCCGATGCTGAGTCGCGGCGCCTTGAGCGCGCTCAGGTCACTGGCGCGCAGCGCGACCCGATTGGGTTGCAGCCAGTCGCTGACCTGGCCGTCGGCGAGGATCTCGATGGCCTCCACGCCCAGTACCGCCACGCTGCCGCCACGCCCCTCACGGGCGGCGTCGAAGCGCGCCTGACCGGCAAAGCGGAATGCGGTCTCGGGGTCGGCATTGGGCTTCAGGCGCAGGGTCAGCCACTTGCCATCGGCCTCGAGCGCCGCCCGCGGAACACCCTTGGCCAAGGCGTCGGCCTTGACGAAGCTGGCGTAGGACATTTCGTTGTACTGGCTGTAGCGGCGCAGGGTGTCGGCCGCGGTGAGGATCACCTGCCCCGACAACGGCTGGCGGACATCGGTGTTGGCCACCGACAGGCTGCCCGAGGTGGTCCAGGAACCATTGCGCATGACCTGGCTGATACCTCGCTGGCCGGCCATGGCCAAGCCGTTGAGCTCGACACGGAAGGCGCCCGGCAACAGCGCGTAGCTGGCCGGCAGCAAGGTGTAGGTACCCGCCGCCAGCCCCGGGACGCCCTGGTCGAGGGTGATGCGCTGGCCGATGGCCGGGTCGGCCACGCCGGCTTCCCCGGCCAGCGGCGCGTAGTCGCCGACCTGGCCTGGGACGATGGCATAGACCGGGTTGCTCGACAGCGACGGCAGTACCAGGCGGCCATCGGCATCGAGCTGCATCAACGGATGGTAGCGGGCGTCGGTGGAGCCGCCGCGCCCGGAGACGAAGCCGGCACCGGTCAGTTCGCCGCCGCCGGCCAGGTCAATCAGCGCCCCGGCCTGCACATCGATGTGCTTGCCCGCCAGGACCACCCCGTGGTCGCTATCGCCGCTGCCGCCGATCAGGTTCACCGGCTTGCCGCCGTACAGGTAGCTCAGGCCATCGACGGTGCCACCGTAAGGCATGCGCAGCCCCGCCGCGCTGACCGAAGTGATGCTGCCGGGCAGCAGGCGCACATCCTGGCCGTTCTCGCCGGTATCCCCCAGCAGCACCTGCCCAAGCGGCGCCCGCACCACCCCGCCCTGCTCCACCGTGCCGGCGCCCAGGTGCAGGCGGCCGAACACCGACAGCGGCACGCCTGGCGTGGCCTCGCCGACCCGTCCGATCCGCAGGGTGGCGTCGCGGGTGCTCAGCACGCGAGCGTAGGCACCGCTCACCGGATACAGTTGCGCGGCCAGCAATTCAATATCGGCATTGCTGCTTAGCTGGGTCGGCAGCGAAGCTATGTCGCGGCCGAGGAAGCGGATATCCCCTTCACTGCGCAGGCGGGTCAGGGCAAAGCCCCGACGGTCGAACTCAAGCTGTCGCCCACCACTGAGGGCCAGGTTGCCGCGAGCGCCCAGGCTCAGTTCGTCGCGCACTTCGAGCAGGTTGGCCTCGACCTGCAACAGTGCGTTCGACGCCTGCTGCGACAGCCCGCCCTTGACCGTCGGGCGCACGGTCTGGTCGCCGCCCAGGTGGTTGCTGCCTGCCAGTCGCACGTAGGGCGCACGCAGGCGGATGCTGCTGTCGTTGGCACTGCCGTCGGCGAGCACCAGGGACCCGGCGTACAGTTGCAGACCCTGGGCCAGGTCCAGCGCCAGCGAGCCATCGAAGGCCAGCACCCCGTCGCTGAGCAGTGCCAGGTTGGCGAAACCACCGCGCTCGACGGTGTCCACATCCAGGCGCGCATGGCCATAGCGCAAGCGCTGGTCGGTACCGGCCCCACGGCCGAGTACCAGCTCGCGCGGCACGTTCAGGCCATCCTCCAGGCCATCCTTGCGGTACAGGCCGGTATCCAGGGCCACACCGAGGCTGCCGCCCGCCGCGCCGACACCGCCGGACCTGGCGCTGAGCGTGCCGTCAAGGCGCAGGCCATAGCTGGAGGCCAGGCTGATGCTGCCACCGGCGCTGGCCATTGCCAGTGGGCCCTGACCCCGGATGTCCAGCACGGCGCTGGCGCCATCAGCGCGCAAGCGGGCGCCACGGGCGATATCAACGAAGAGGTAGGCGCCGTCGCTGGTCCCCTTGGCGTGGTCGATCTGCCCACCAATGACGATGTTGCCGCCAGCGGTGACCCGCCCGTAGCGCCGGCCCTGGCTGTCGAGGGCGGTAAGCGCCTGGCCGGAGACATCGATCAACGCCTCGCCGCCCAGGCGGATCGCACGGTTGTGCAGGCTTTCCTGCACCCCGCTCCCCACCGTTTCGGGCAATGCCTGCAACAGGCTCACCTTGCCACCTGGAGCGAGCAGCGAACCGTCCAGGTTCAATTGCGCGGTACTGCTCAGGGCGATCGACTGCAACGGGTCGACACCGATGCTGGCGCCACGGCGCACTTCCAGCAGCGCGGCCTCACGGTCCGCCTGGACCAGGCGGGTATCGCCGGCGGAAAGGCTCAGGCTGGCACCGGCACGCAGGCCCAGCTCGCCCTTGATCGCGTTCTCGCGCACCAGCGGCGCCAGCCACAGGGTGGCCTGGTCGCCGACCGGCAGGCTGGCGTCGAGCAGTTCCACGGGCCGGGTGACCTGCACCTGGGCGCCTTCGACCACGGTCAACTGTCGCGTGCCACGTACGGTGTAATGGGCGAAGCCGCGGTTGAAGAAATCCTCGCCGAGGGACAAGGCGCTGGCGTCGGCCACACCGCCGATCCGCACGCGCTCGGCCTGCAGGTCAAGGGTGCCGGCGCCGTTGCTGCCATGGCCGCGCAGCTCGCCATCGAGGCGCAGGCGCCCGTCACCGCTGGCATTGAACACGCCGGCCTGCAACGTCAGGTTGCCGCCGCTGCCACCGCGCAACTGGTTGCGCTCACCGCGCACCACCCCGCCGGAAACATCCAGCACGCTGGCCTGCCCCAGCAGCACATCGCCGGAGCTGCGCAGCGACAGGCTGCCGCCGTTGCGCCAGGCCATGGTCCCTACATCTTCGCGGTCGCTGCGCGCACCACCGACATCCAGGCGCACGCCTTCGCCAACCAGCACCTGCGCACGCAATCCGGCCGGCGTGGCCAGGGCAATATCGCGCAGGTCGGCGCCGTCGCGCTGGCGCAGCACATCGCCCAACAGCATCTGCCCGCCCTTGGCGGTAAGGTCGGCCGCGACCCGCACCTGCGGCGCGTACAGGGTCAGTTGCCCGCCGTTGGCCAGGTTCAGCGCCTGGTCGACCTGCACCGACTCGCCGGCGGCAATGCTCAGGCCACCCAGCGCGAAACCGTTGAGCAATTCGCTGTCCAGCACCAGTCGCCCCCGCCGCTGCTCGTCCAACGGCGCCTGCAACTGCACATCGGCACTGGCGCCACGGTTGCCGCCACCCAGCGTCACCTGGCGCAGCACCGGGGTCAGGCTGAAGGCCAGGTCCTTGCTGTCGGTGAGGTAGCCTGGCAGCTGCTGGCCGATGACCAGCTGGGCGCCTCGGGCGCGAGCACTGTGGACCTGCTTGTAGCCATCCAGCCCGGCCACCGGCGCCTGCACCTGACGCTCGTCCTGCCAGGTCTCGCCGACCAGCCGGCCATCGAGCAATGCGCCCTGGGTGGCCACCACCAGGCTGCCGGCGTCGCGCCCGACGGTGTAGCCCTGTTCGAAGCGCTGCTGCGGCGCGATCAGCGGGTTGTAGAACACACGGGTCTGGGACCAGCGCGCCGAATGGTCCTCGAAGCCCTGGTACAGGCCGCTGTAGAGCAGGTCGCCCGGCGCCCGCGACAGCTCGTACAGGCGCCCGTCCTCGCCACGCAGCCAACTCTGGCGCACATAGCCGTCCTGCACCGCCAGGGTGCCGCCGGACAGGTTGATCTCGGCGCCGGCGCGGGTGACCAGGTCCTGGCCGGTGAAGGTCACGGTGCCGCCCTGGGCCATCCATTCACCCACGCCGTGGCTGCGCGTGCCCAGGTAGCCGCCCACCTCCAGCAGGCCACCCGCGGTGTACCAGCGGTCGCCAGCATGGCCATTGACACCGGCCGCCACATGCACCAGCTCGCGCACGTCGACCCACACATCGCTGTTGATCAGCCCGCCCTTGTCGCGGTTGCCGGCGGCATCGCGCTGCTCGTTGCCCTGGACATTGATCTTGATGACATTGCTTTGCATCGCCACCTTGACCCCGAGGGCGCCGGCCACATCGAGGCGCGCGCCATCGTCGACCAGGCTGCGCCGGCCGGCGCTGACCGCGATCTGGCCACCGGTGGCCAGGGTCAGCGAACCGTCCTGGAAGTGCACGGTGCCGCCGCTGACCACTTCCACCCGTGACTGCTCGGGACGGTCGATGACTGTGCTGAGGTTGTCGAAGCGCCCCGTGGCCAGGTTGCCGTTGCTGCCGTTGACCACCGCCCTCGAGGCTTCGCGCTGGCTGTCGAGCGCCGCGCTGTCGTCGAGCAGCACGGCGGTGACGCTGCCGCGCTTGAAGCTGACGCTGCCGGTGGCATCGCTGGCGGCATTGAGCAGGTGGATGCTGCCGCGCCGATCCACCGAGGTGCTGGCCAGGATCACACCCTGCTGGCGCACCTGGTGACCGGTCAGGGTGACATCGCCGCCACTGGCCTGGATCAGCCCGCTGTTGCTCACCGTGCCGGCGCTGCTGCCGGGCCTGAGGCTGCCCGCCACCTCATTGCCGCGGGTGGTCGAGTAGCGGTTGGCCTCGGTGCCCTGGCCGCGACGAATGTAGAAATCGTCCGCCGCCGCCAGGGTCGCCTGGCCCTTGCCGGCGATGATCTGGCCTTCGTTGCCCACCTCGCTGCCCAGCAACAGCACGTAGCCGCCAGCGCTGGTGGAGCTGCTCGGCGCCTGGGTGCGGATCTGCGCGCCGCGCTCGACCAGCACCTTGCCGGCGGCATCGGTGAAGGTGGCCTGGCTGGCGCTGCTGTCGACGTAAAGCCCGCGCTGGCTGAACTGCTCGTCGCTGACCTGGGCGGCGGCGGCCACCAGGTTGCGCACGTTGACCTGGCTGGTGCCGTTGAACACCACGCCGTTGCGGTTGATCAGCATCACCGTGCCGGGCGCCTCGATCTGGCCATGGATCTGGCTCGGTCGTGCAGCCGGGTCATTGACCCGGTTAAGCACGGCCCAGTCTGCCTGCTGCTCGAAGCGCACGGTGGTGTCGCGGCCGACGTTGAAGGTCTCCCAGTTGAGGATGGCCTTGTCGGCGGTCTGCTCGATGCGCACCTGGGTCTTGCCGCCGGCCTGGCTCTGCTGCGGCGCCTTGGCATTGAGCCAGCCCTGGGTCAGCGGGTTCTCGTCGACCTTCAGGCCGCCATCGCCCAGGCCGTTGGGCACCACCTGCGGCTGCACCTGGGCCAGGGTCCGGCCATTGGCCTGGGCCGCCTGCTGGGCGGCGATGGCCGCCACCGTGTTGTTGAGGTTGTTCACCGAGCGCTGGAACTGCTGGTTCAGGCGCTGCTGTTGGGCCAGGGGCGGTGGCGATCCCGGCAGCACCTGCCCCGCACCGCCGGCACCGACGCCGCTCGGAGCACTTGAAGCACCCTTGGCGGCAAACCAGCCCGAACTGAACGGCTGCGCCGCGTGGGCGCTGCCCGCCAGCATCAGCAGGGCGATGGCCTGGGCCAGGGGCTTGAGCCGCGGCGGCTCGCCGCGACGCTGGATGGCGGAGGCTGAAAGGGCTGGCTTGGGCATGCCGCGCGACATCGCAGGGTTCCTTGTGCTGGTTCTCGAGATCAGGGGATGGCGGTCGTGATGCCGCTTTGCCATAAGGCGCTCCAGCCGCAGAGGGACCGAAGCTTTGTCATGCAAAGTTCATGGGGCTGGGGTATGGCGACCGCCTGCGCCCGCAATGCCGGTGCCGGCGCTCGTGCTGCCAGGTCGACGCAAAATAAAAAGACCCCGGCGTCACCCACGGGTGCCGCCAGGGTCCATGCCCACGTCCGAGGACGCGGGCCACCGGGGTTTTGCCTGTTACGAGCGACCGATACCGTTGCACACGTTGGTGTTGGCGATATCCAGGCCTTCGTTGCCGGCGTTGGTCAGGAAGGCTTTCTTGATTTCATCGGCGAAGGCGACCGGAACCGGCACGAAGGAGTGAATGCCGATGGCCAGGTCGTGGTTGCCGCTGTACAGGTCGTTGAGGAAGCCACGGATGGCGGTGGCATCGGCGGCGTCCTTGTAGCACTGGCCAACCAGCAGGTTGGTGTAGCCAACGATCGGGTAGCCCGTGGTTGGGACCGGCTTGTCGCTGGCGCCACGGCCGAAGGTGACAGCCCAGCTGGCCGGGTTGGCGCGGTTGGCGGTCGGGGCGGCGGCGCTGGCCAGGGCGGCCTGGGCGTTGTCGACGGTCGGCAGTACGGCGGTACCGCTGGCCAGCTTGCTGACACGGGCCACCTGGGCGTTGTTGGCGGTATCGACGAAGTCAGGGCTGACGTAGCCGATGGCGCCATCGGTAGCGTTGACGGCATTGATCACGTCAGCGCTGCCGGCCACGCCCTGCCAGGTGCTCGGCTCGGTGCCGACGTTGGCGCTGGTGAAGGTGCTGCTGACCGAGAAGGCGGTCGGGCAGCTGTCGTTGAGGAAGCGCGCCAGCAGCTCGGTGGTGCCGCTGCTGCCAGAACGGTAGATCACCTTGATCGGGGTGGTGTCGGCGGTGCCGAGCAGTTGGCCCCAGGTGGAGATGCTGCCGGAGAACACGCCGCACAACTGCGAAGCGTTGACCTGCAGGTCGCTGACACCGTTGCGGTGGTAAGGGATGGTGACGGTGGTGCCGACGGCCGGGATCTGGATCAACTTGCCCCAGGTGGCGGCGCGGTTAGTGTCGTAGGTCGACAGTTCGCTGGCGCTGAGCACCGAGTCGGAACCGGCGAAGTCGACGTTGGTGCCGGCCGGCTGGTTGATCGACGCAGGGGCGTTGGTCAGGAAAGCGGTCTTGCCACCGCCGCTGCCCACGCCGGTGTAGCTGAAGCCGCTTGGCAGGATGCCTTCCCAGGTGGCGTTGCCGTTGTACAGCGGCTCAGGCAGGGTGGCGCCGCCACCGACTACAGCAGCCATGGATTGGGCCGAAGCCAGGGTAGCAGCCACCAGGGAGGCGGCGATCACAGTACGCTTAAACATGAAGCAATCTCCTATCGTCGTGTTCGTACGTTGAGTGGGTCGCGCATTGCTGTGGCCACAGGCTGCATACCCTGATCCAGAGGAGCTGGCGGCCTGTCCACGGAGGCAACATTCGCAGCTTGTGGTGACAGGCAAAGGAAAAAACATCGGGAGTTCGGCGGGGAAAAGCTCGGGTGTCGGCGGGCGGTTTCAGGGCTTGCGGCGCGCTGCCCAGGAGCCGGGGCAGGCAGTACGGGAGGGATCGAACCGGAGGATGGCGGCTCAGGTACTCGGGAGCTTGGCCTGGGGAGAAAAAAACATTGCGCCGGTGCCGGCCACTTCACAGTGGCCGGCTGGTCATGGGCGGGTCTTCAGGGCGCGGCAACCTCGCTGGGCGTCGCCAGTTGCAGGACCTCGCTGGTGTAGGCCCACTCTTGCTGGACCTTGTCCGGGTGCTCGTTCAGGCGGATGCCGTAGGACGGAATGATCTGCTTGATCTTCGCCTGCCACTCGGGCGTGGCCACCTTGTCCTTGAACACCTTGTTCAGCAGGTCGAGCATGATCGGCGGCGCGGTCGAAGCGCCCGGCGAGGCGCCGAGCAGCCCGGCGATGCTGCCATCCTTGGACGTCACCACCTCGGTGCCCAGTTTCAGCACCCCGCCCTGGTTTTCGTCCTTCTTGATGATCTGCACCCGCTGGCCGGCCTGCCACAGGCGCCAATCTTCCTTCTTGGCCTCGGGGAAATAGGTCTGCAGCGCGGCGAAGCGGTCATCGTCGGACTGCATCAGCTGGCCGACCAGGTACTGCACCAGGTCGAACTCACGCACCCCGACCCGCACCATCGGCCAGGTGTTGTGCAGCGACATGCTGGCGAACAGGTCGAGCAGCGAACCTTCCTTGAGGAACTTGGTGGAGAAGGTCGCGAACGGCCCGAACAGGATCATGCGCTTGCCGTCGAGCACCCGGGTATCCAGGTGCGGCACCGACATCGGCGGCGCGCCGGTGGCGGCGATGCCGTAGGCCTTGGCCATGTGACGCTGGGCGATGGCCGGGTTGTCGGTGACCAGGAACGAGCCGCCTACGGGGAAACCGGCATAGTCCTTGGCCTCGTCGATACCGGACTTCTGCAGCAACGGCAGCGCCGCGCCGCCGGCACCGATGAACAGGAACTTGGCGTCGGTGGTCGAGGTGCTGCCGTCCTTGAGGTTCTTGTACTCGACGTGCCAGCTGCCGTCGTCGTTGCGGGTGATGTCCTGCACCTCGCTGGACAGCTTGAGGTCGAAGTTGGGCCGGGTCTGCAGGTAGCCCACGTACTGGCGGGTGATCTCGCCGAAGTTGACGTCGGTGCCGATCGGCGTCCAGGTGACGGCGAGCTTCTGGTTGGGGTCGCGCCCTTCCATCATCAGCGGCACCCACTTGGCGATCTGCGCGTGGTCCTCGGAATACTGCATGGGTTTGAACAGCGGACTGGCCTGCAGCGCCTCGTAGCGCTTCTTGAGGAAGCGGATGTTGTCATCGCCCCAGACAAAGCTCATGTGCGGCGTGGTGTTGATGAACGAGCGCGGGTTCTTCAGCACGCCCTGCTTGACCTGCCAGGCGAGGAACTGGCGGGTGATCTGGAACGACTCGTTGATCTCCACCGCCTTGCTGATGTCGATCTTGCCGTCCTTCTCCGGGGTGTAGTTGAGCTCGGCCAGCGCCGAGTGGCCGGTGCCGGCGTTGTTCCAGCCGTTGGAGCTTTCCTCGGCGACCTTGTCCAGGCGCTCGACCATCTCCATCGACCAGCCCGGCTCCAGTTCGTTGAGCCAGACCGCCAGCGTGGAACTCATGATGCCGCCGCCCACCAGCAGCACATCGACCCGCTTGCTGTCGGCGGCGTGGGCGTGAAGGCCCAGGGCCAGGACCAGTGCCGCGACTGCCCACCTGGGCGTTTGCTGATGTTCATGTGCTCTCCCGTGTTGGTCGTTCCGTGCGTCTGCGGAAACAAGCTTAGCCGACTGATTTGATCGGGTATGGTCAGGATGCGTGTTATCGCCTGTACCGGCCCTATCGCGGGGCAAGCCCGCTCCCACGCTGGTGATGCCTGCAACTCTGCTCCCTGTAGGAGATCACACAGCCCTTCCGGGCTGCGCTGTCGCGCAGGGAACAGGGTTCCAGCGTGGGAGCGGGCTTGCCCCGCGATAGGGTACAAGCAGCCGATAATCGCCCGCTTTATACAGTCCACCATTTGACTAAACTAACCGGGTAGTACAATTATCGGGATATCCAAAAACAACAAAGCGATACCCCGTCATGACACCCCGAATCCTCGTGCTCAACGGCCCCAACCTCAACCTGCTGGGCACCCGCGAACCCACCCAATACGGCCACGAAACCCTCGCCGACCTGGCCCGTCTGTGCGCCGACAGCGCCGCCGAGCTGGGCCTGGAACTGGAGTTTCGCCAGACCAACCACGAAGGCGAGCTGCTCGACTGGATCCATGCCGCCCGTGGCCGCTGCCACGGCATCCTGATCAACCCCGCCGCCTGGACCCACACCTCGGTGGCCATCCGCGACGCCCTGGTGGCCAGCGAGCTGCCGGTGATCGAGGTGCACTTGTCCAACGTGCACAAGCGCGAGCCGTTCCGTCACCTGTCGTTTGTCTCCAGCATCGCCGTGGGGGTGATCTGCGGCCTCGGCAGCCAGGGCTACCGCATGGCCCTGAGCTACTTCAGCGAACACCTGCGCGAGCACGCGGCATGAACGGCCCGGGCATCCTCGCCGGCCTCATCGGCCGTGGCATCCAGGCTTCGCGCACCCCGGCGCTGCACGAGCATGAAGGCGACGCCCAGGCGCTGCGCTACCTGTACCGGCTGATCGACGCCGACCAGCTGGGCCTGGACGACAGCGCCCTGCCCGCCCTGCTGGATGCCGCCGAACGCACCGGTTTCACCGGGCTCAACATCACCTTCCCGTTCAAGCAGGCGATCCTGCCGCTGCTTGACGAACTGTCGGACGAAGCCCGCGGCATTGGCGCGGTGAACACCGTGGTGCTGCGCGAGGGCCGACGGGTGGGCCACAACACCGACTGCCTGGGCTTCGCCGAAGGCTTGCGACGCGGCCTGCCCGGCGTCGCGCTACGCCAGGTCGTGCAGTTGGGCGCAGGCGGCGCGGGCGCGGCAGTGGCCCATGCGCTGCTGGCCGAAGGCGTCGAGCGCTTGCAGTTGTTCGAGGTGGACCAGGCCCGTGCCCGGGCGCTGGTAGACAACCTCACCCAGCGTTTCGGCGCCGGTCGCGCCGTGCTCGGCGAAGACCTGGCCAGCGCGGTGGCCGACGCAGATGGCCTGGTCAACACCACGCCCGTGGGCATGGCCAAGCTGCCCGGTACCCCCTTGCCGCCCACGCTGCTGCACCCACGGCTGTGGGTGGCGGAGATCATCTACTTCCCCCTGGAGACCGAGCTGCTGCGCCATGCCCGGGCCCTGGGCTGCCGCACCCTGGACGGTGGCACCATGGCAGTGTTCCAGGCGGTCAAGGCATTCGAGCTGTTCAGCGGGCGCCCGGCCGATGCCGAGCGCATGCAGGCGCACTTCGCCAGCTTCTAGCAAGCCCGCGCTTGCGCAATCTGGGCTGCTGCGCAGCGAAGCGATGCAGCCCTCAGGTCCCCACCACCGCACCGATGAAGTTGGCCAGTTCCGCCGTGCGCGGCGCGGCGAACACTTCGCGTGGGTTGCCGGTCTCGTGCACCTTGCCCTGGTGCATGAACACCAGCTTGTCGCCCACCTCGCGGGCAAAGCGCATCTCGTGGGTGACCATGACCAGGGTCATGCCCTCCTTCGCCAGCTGGCGCACCACGCCCAGCACCTCGTTGACCAGTTCCGGGTCCAGCGCCGAGGTGATCTCGTCGCACAGCAGCACCTTGGGCGACATGGCCAGCGCCCGGGCGATGGCCACCCGCTGCTGCTGTCCGCCGGAAAGGCGGTCGGGGTAGGCGTCGATCTTGTCGCCCAGCCCTACCCGCTCCAGCATCCGCTCGGCCAGTTGGCGCGCCTCGGCCCTGCCGGCCTTCTTCACCACCTGGGGCGCCAGCATCACGTTCTCGCCCACGGTCAGGTGCGGGAACAGGTTGAACTGCTGGAACACCATGCCGACCTTCTGGCGCAGCGCGCGCAGGTCGGCACGGCCGGCGTCGAGGTACTCGCCATCCACCTCGATCACCCCGTCGCTGATCGACTCCAGGCCATTGAGGGTGCGCAGGAAGGTGCTCTTGCCCGAGCCACTGCGGCCGATGATGGCCACCACCTCGCCCTCCTCGATGCTCAGGTCGACCCCCTTGAGCACGTGGTTGTCGCCGTAGTATTTGTGCAGCGCGGACACTCTAAGCAGGGGCATGCAGCCTCCTTTCCAGGTAACGGGCGCTCAGCGAGAGCGGGTAGCAGAGGATGAAGTAGCCAACGGCCACCAGGCCGTAGATCAGGAATGGCTCGAAGGTGGCATTGGCCAGCATGCCGCCGGTCTTGGTCAGCTCGGTGAAACCGATGATCGAGGTGACCGCGGTGCCCTTGACCACCTGCACCGAGAAACCCACGGTCGGGGCGATGGCAATGCGCAGGGCCTGGGGCAGGATCACATGGCGCAACTGCTCCAGGCGGCTCATGGCCAGGCTGCCGGCGGCCTCCCACTGGCCCCGTGGGATCGCCTCCACGCAGCCACGCCAGATCTCGGCGAGAAAGGCGCTGGTGAACAAGGTCAGGGCGATGGCCGCGGCCATCCACGCCGACACGTCGATGCCGAACAGGGCGATGCCGAAGAACACCGTGAACAGCTGCATCAGCAGCGGCGTGCCCTGGAACAGCTCGATGAACGCGCGCGCGGCTCCGCGCAGCAGTGGCCGGTCACTGATCCGCGCCACCAGCAGCAACAGCCCGGCGACGCTGCCGCAGGCGAACGCCACCAGCGACAGCAGCAAGGTCCACTGCAACCCGGTCATGAGGTTGCGCACGATATCCCACAAGGTGAAGTCCATTCAGCGTCTCCCCATCAGCAGGCGCTGGCCGATCCAGGCCAGCAGCTGGCGCACGGCGATGGCCATCAACAGGTACAGCAATGTGGTCAACAGGTAGGTCTCGAAGGCGCGGAAATTGCGCGACTGGATGAAGTTGGCAGCAAACGACAGCTCTTCGGTGGCGATCTGCGAACACACTGCCGAACCGAGCATGACGATCACGATCTGGCTCGACAGCGCTGGCCACACCTTGGCCAGGGCCGGTTGCAACACCACGTGGCGAAACGCCTCGAAGCGGCTCAACGCCAGCGCGGCCGAGGCTTCGAGCTGGCCCTTGGGGATCGCCTGGATGCCGGCGCGGATGATCTCGGTCGAGTAGGCACCCAGGTTGATCACCATCGCCAGTACCGCCGCCTGCCATTCACTCAGGCGCACGCCCAGCGCCGGCAGGCCGAAGAAGATGAAGAACAGCTGGACGATGAACGGCGTGTTGCGGATCAGCTCGACGTACAGCCCGAACAGCGCGTCGAACGGCCGCAGGTGCCAGGCCCGGGTCACCGCGCCGAGCACGCCGATGGCGACCCCGAGCACGGTGCCGACCAGGGTCAGCTCCAGGGTGAACAGCATGCCCCGCAGCAACAGGTCGCCCTGCGCCAGCACCGGGGCGAAGTCGAATTGATAGGCCATCGCTCAAGTGCTCAGAGATCGGCCGGCAGCGGCTGCTTGAGCCACTTCTCGGCGTTGCGGTTCAGGCTGCCGTCAGTCCTGGCGGCGTCGAGGGTGGCGTTGACCTTCTGCAAAAGCGCCGGCTCGTTCTTGGCCAGGCCCACGTAGACCGGGGAGTCCTTGAGCTTGATCTTGAGCACCGGCACCTTGGCCGGGTTCTTTGCGGCGATGGCGGCCATCACCACGCTGCCGCTGGCGATCAGCTCGACCTGGCCGGACAGGTAGGCGGCGATGGTCGAGTTGTTGTCCTCGAAACGCTTGATGATCGCGCCCTTGGGCGCCACGGCGCTCAGTTCCATGTCCTCGATGGCGCCGCGGGTGACGCTGATGGTCTTGCCGGCCAGGGCTTCGATCGCGTCGACCGGTGCCTCGGCCGGGCCGAACACCGCCAGGTAGAACGGCGCATAGGGGCGCGAGAAGTCAATCACCGCGGCGCGCTCGGGGTTCTTGCCCAGGCTCGAGATCACCAGGTCGACCTTGCCGGTGGTAAGGAACGGGATGCGGTTGGTGCTGTTGACTGGGGTCAGGGCCAGCTTGACGCCAAGCTTGTCGGCCAGCAGTTGCGCGGTGTCGATGTCCAGGCCGCGGGGCTTGAGGTCCGGGCCGACCGAGCCGAACGGCGGGAAGTCCTGGGGCACGGCAACCTTGAGCACGCCGCGGGCGGTGATGTCGGCCAGCGCGTCGGCCTGGGCAAGGGGCATTGCCAGAGGGGTGGCGCAGAACAGGGTGGCCAGGAACAGGGAGCGGAACGTCTTCATCGAAAGGCCTCGCAGGAGTCCGGAAAGGGGCTGCGATGCCAGTGCACGGGCCATGCCAGCCTTGGGCAAAACACCCGCGAGCGGCGTGGCGCAAGGCGCCGATCAGGTCTTACTGGTCTGAACAGTTGTGACCTCGAAGCATCCCGCGCCCCGCTTTCGCGCAACGGCCGCAGGGCCTGCGCCAGGACGAGGCAAGGCTTGCCACGCCGTGCCGATTGCCCGTAAAAGGGAGGCCATCGCCCTCAGACCGGTCTGAACAGCATGCTCGCCACCGCCACGCGCCCCGTCCCGGAAATCGCCCTGCAGGCCATCCGCCAACTGATCGAGCGGGACGGCTACCAGCCCGGCGACGCCCTGCCTTCGCAGCGCGACCTGGCCGAACGCCTTGGCGTGAGCCGGGCGTCGCTGCGCGAGGCATTGTCGTCGCTCAGCGCCCTGGGACTGGTCAGCGTGCAACCGGGCAAGGGCGTGTTCGTCCAGGCTCCGGCCACCGGCCAGCCATCGCCGGGCGGCTTCGCCTGGCCCTATGCCGAACAGGTCTCGGCCGCCGACACCTTTCAGCTGCGCTACGCCCTGGAAGGCTTCGCCGCCGGCCAGGCGGCCTTGGCGTTGACCGCCGATGACCTGGACGCGTTGCAGGCCAACGTCGAGGCAATGGCCGTGGAGTTGCGCGCCGGGCGCTTCGAGGCCGCCGCACGCCTGGACTTCGCCTTTCACCAGCAACTGCTGCAGGCCAGCGGCAACCGCGCGATGCTGCAGGTGATCACCGCCAGCCAGGATATTTTCCTGGAAAGTCAGAAGCTGCCGTTCATCCGCCCCGAGCGGGCCATGGAAACCTGGCAGGAGCACCGCAAGATCCTCCGCGCCCTCGCCCGCCGCTCCCAGGCCGGCGCGCAACGGGCGATGCAGGAACACATCCGCAACGCTGCGGCGCGCACCGGGGTGGTGTTCGCCGGTTGAGCGGGGTCAGGCCTTGATGTAGCGCATCACCGCCTCGCAGATCACCTGCTTTTGACGCTGCTTGACCTGCTCGTCGGCCAGGTCGATCTGGAAGATGTCGCCGAAGGTATGGCGGTTCGACACCCGGTAGAAGCAGAACGAGCTCATCAGCATGTGCAGGTCGATCACCTCGATCCCCGGGCGGAACACGCCCTGCTCCACGCCACGGGCGAGGATCTTGCCCAGCGCGTCGAGCACCATGCTGCTCATCTCGCGAATCACCGGCGACTGCTTGACGTATTCGCCGTAGTGGATGTTCTCGGTACAGACGATGCGCACGAAGTCGACGTTGTCGGCGTGGTGGTCGAAGGTGAACTCCACCAGGCGCTGGATCGCTTGCTCGGGCGACAGCGAGTCGAGGTCCAGGCTGTGCTCGGTCTTGCGGATGTCGCCGTAGAGCTTGACCAGGCATTCGACGTAGAGCTGCTCCTTGCTGCCGAAGTAGTAGTAGATCATGCGCTTGGAGGTGGCGGTGCGCTCGGCGATGGCGTCGACCCGGGCGCCGGCCAGGCCCTGCTGGACAAACTCGGTGATGGCGGCCTGGAGAATGTTCTCGCGGGTCTTTTCCGGGTTGTTCTTGCGCGATCTGCGCAGCCCTTCGACTTCAGGCTTGGCTACCGAATCACTCATACCGACTCACAGGCTCGTTATAGGAATCCGGGCGATTATCCGTGAGCCGGGCGGTGCAGGGAAGCGTGGTGTTGTGAGCGGCTGCCGCCCCCATCGCGGGGCAAGCCCGCTCCCACGCTTCGTGCGTGATTGTCCAGCCCTAGAGGCTGCGCAGTAGTGCAAAGAACAGAACAGCAAGCATCACCAGCGTGGGAGCGGGCTTGCCCCGCGATGGGCCCCTGATTCACAACACCGCCGTGCGCCCCGCCCCGCTGCGCGCCTTGGCCATCGCCGCCAGGCGCACCGCCACGTTGGCCGCGCCATACCCGGCGTAACCGCCCTTGCGCTGCAGGATCTCGAAGAAGAAGCGCCCCTCGAACGGCTCGGTGTACACATGGAACAGCTCGCCGCCCTGGGCATCGCGGTCGTACAGCACGTTGTAGTACGCCAGCTCGCTGAGGTACTCGTCATCGAACTCGAAGCGCGCCGCCAGGTCGTCGTAGTAGTTCAGCGGGATCTCCAGCAACGGCACGCCGGCCTCCTTGGCCCGGGCCACCTCGCGGAAGATATCGTCGCAGTCGAAGGCGACATGGTGCACGCCCGAGCCGCGATAACTGTCCAGGGCATGGGCGATGGCGGTGTTGCGGTTCTCCGAGATGTTCAACGGCAGGCGCAGGCTGCCGCACTGACTGCGCAGGGCACGGCTCTTGACCAGGCCATAGGGGTCGGGCAGCACCACCTCGTCGTCGGCGGTGAAATCGAACAGGCTCTTGTAGAACAGCACCCAGCTGTCCAGCGCCTCGGCCGGCAGCGCCAGGGCCATGTGGTCGATGCGCTTGAGACCGCCGCTGGCCCGGGCGTTCGGGTCCAGGTGGAAATCGGTGTCGTAGAGGGTCGGACCGTCGGCGTCCGGCTCCACCAGGTACAGCAGGCTGCCATCGGGGGCGCGCACCGCCGGGATCTCGCGTTCGTTGGGGCCGACCAGGCCACGGAACGGCTGGCCGCGGTAGGCGGTGGCGCGCCGCAACGCGGCCTGGCCATCGTTCACCCGCAGCGCCGTCGCGCACAACGACGGGCCATGGGCCTCGAAGAAGTTGTGGGCAAACGAGTAAGGCTCGGCATTGAGCACGATGTTGATATCGCCCTGGCGCAACAGCCGCACCGCCTTGCTGCGGTGTTCGCCGGCCTCGGCGAAGCCCAGGCGCTTGAGCCATACGCCCAGGCGCGCACCGACCGACTCGTCGACGGCGAACTCGAGGAACTCCACGCCGTCGTAGCGGCTTGCGGCAGGTGGTGCGAACAGCACGCCAGGCTCGACGGCCCGCGCCTCGCACTCCAGCTGAAGGCGGGTCTTCTCCTCCAGGTACAGCAGTGAACGCAAGCCGTCGGCAGCGTTTTGCCGGGGCGGTGCCGCACGGAAGCCGTCGTTGAAGATCTCCAGCGACAGCGGACCGCGATAGCCGGTGGCGAGAATCGGCGCGAGGAAGCCCGCCAGGTCCATCTCGCCCTGTCCCGGGAAGCAGCGGAAATGTCGGCTCCACTCCAGCACGTCCATGGCCAGGATCGGGGCGTCGGCCATCTGCACGAAGAAGATCTTCTCCCCGGGAATATCGCGGATACCGCTGGGGTCGCCCTTGATCGACAAGGTGTGGAAGCTGTCGAGGATCACCCCCAGCGCCGGATGATCGGCCTGGCGCACCAGGTTCCACACCTGCTGCCAGGTATTGACGTGGCGGCCCCAGGCCAAGGCCTCGTAGCCAATGCGCAGGCCCCGGTCGCCGGCATGTTCGGCGAGCAGGCGCAGGTCGTCCACCAGCAGTTGCTCCTCCCCCAGGGCATCGGGCTGGACGTTGCTGCACAGCAGCACCAGGTCGGTGCCCAGCTCCTGCATCAAGTCGAACTTGCGTTCGGCGCGGTCGAGGTTCTTGTGCAGGCGGTCGCGGCGACAACCCTCGAAATCGCGAAACGGCTGAAACAGGGTGATCGCCAGCCCCAGGTCCGCGCACATTTGGCGGATCTCGCGAGGGCTGCCGGCGTAGTACAGCAGGTCGTTCTCGAAGATCTCGACGCCGTCGAAACCCGCGGCGGCGATGGCTTCGAGTTTTTCCGGCAGGGTGCCGCTCAAGGAAACGGTGGCGATCGAACGGTGCATGGCAGGTGTTCCTTGTTATTGAGGGAGGTCTGGGCAGGTCCGGCCCTATCGCGGGGCAAGCCCGCTCCCACAGGTGTTGCGTTGTCCCTTGTAGGAGCGGGCTTGCCCCGCGAAAGGGCCAGTCCCGACAGCATCTGTCTGGCACGATCGATTATTCGCAGGTAAAGTCGCCCCGGCAACGCACTTTGTACGAAACAGTTAGTTTTTGTTCGATTACCGAACAAAACCCGTTCCGGCGAATTGATTCACCCACCCCCGTGAACAACCATGAACGCCAGTCGCAGGCCCCGCCGGCCCTTCTCGCTGCCACGCCGGTCGTTCGGCGGGCCCTGCGCTGTAACGCCCAACGTCACCACATAATAAGTTCAAGAAAACGGGTACCGACCTATGCACACCTTGCTCGCCCTGCGATCCGCACCGCCGCGTTCGTCTTCTCTCCATAGCCCCGTTGCCGTGCCCTGCGCGCGCTGACCATCCGGCCCCTGACAAGAACAACGGAGACAACATGGCCCGCTCAAGCTCCCAAGCCAAGAAAGCCACCGCCAGCGGATGGATCGGCTCTGCCCTCGAGTACTACGACTTCTTCATCTACGCCCAGGCCGCAGCGCTGATCTTCCCGCAGATCTTCTTCCCCTCCAGCGACCCGAAGATGGCCATCATCGCCTCGCTGGCCACCTACGGCGTGGGCTACCTGGCGCGCCCGATCGGCGCCTGCGTGCTCGGCCACTGGGGCGACACCCGCGGGCGCAAGAACGTGCTGCTGCTGTGCATGTTCCTGATGGGCCTGTCGACCATGGCCGTGGGCCTGCTGCCCACCTACCACGACATCGGCCTGCTGGCCCCGGCACTGCTGGTGGTGCTGCGCCTGGTCCAGGGCTTCGCCGTGGCCGGCGAGATCTCCGGGGCCAGTTCGATGATCATGGAGCACGCGCCGTTCGGGCGTCGCGGCTACTACGCCAGCTACACCCTGCAAGGCGTGCAGGCCGGTCAGGTGATGGCGGCGGCGGTGTTCCTGCCGCTGGCCTACTTCATGCCCAGCGAGGCCTTCAACGAGTGGGGCTGGCGCATTCCGTTCCTGATGAGCGCGGTGGTGCTGATCGCCGGCTTCATCATCCGCAAGGAAGTGCACGAGACCCCGGCCTTCGTCCAGGAGGAGAAGCAGGACAAGGTCGCCAAGTCGCCGATCGGCGAAGCCTTCCGCCACAGCTGGAAGCACATGGTGCTGGTGATGTTCATGGCGTTGATGAACGTGATCCCGGTGGTCGCCACCATATTCGGCGCGGCCTACGCGGTGCAGCCGGCCTATGGCATCGGCTTCGACAAGAGCGTGTACCTGTGGATCCCGGTGGTGGGCAACATCGTCGCGGTGCTGGTGATCCCCTTCGTCGGCAACCTGTCCGACCGGATCGGCCGTCGCCCGACCATGATCGCCGGCTGCCTGGGCTCGGGCCTGCTGGCCTTCGCCTACCTGTACGCGATCAGCATCCAGAACGTGCCGCTGGCCTTCGCCGCCTCGATCCTCATGTGGGGCATGGTCTACCAGGGCTACAACGCGGTGTTCCCAAGCTTCTACCCCGAGCTGTTCCACACCCGCTACCGCGTGTCGGCCATGGCCATCGCGCAGAACATCGGCACCATGATCACCGCCATGCTGCCGGCGCTGTTCGCCGCCGTGGCGCCACCGGGTTCGGAGCATATCTGGCTGGTGGTCGGCGGGCTGGCGTTCCTGGTTACCTGCGTGTGCGCCTTCGCCGCGTATCTGGCGCCGGAGACCCATCGACTGGCCATGGAAGACCTGGGCACCCCGCAAGCGCGACCGATGGATCGCGACGCCTATGAAAAAGCTCGCACGGGCACCGCGAAAGTAATGAGCCACTGAGGCCCGACCAGTCACCTGACATTATTGCCAGGTGACTGGTATTTCACAAACTGCTCTGCTGTGGGCGAGGGTTAAACCACAGGAGCAATCCGATGAAAGTGCGCAACTGGAAAACAGCGTGGGCGGGGGTATTACTGGTGATGGTCACGGTAATGTCCGCGCAGGCGGCCACGCCACTGTTCACTGTAGAAGCCGGGCAGGATACCGCCCAGTTGAAAAAGATCGCGACAGGTTACCTGGCGAGATTGTTGGCTGAACCTGCCAACGTCGAGATCAATCTGGTCAAGGTGGATGCGCAGTTGGTCAATCCACAGACCCAGGCTATCGCTGTCACGACACCCGATGGCAAAACTGCCGCGTTCCATTTACGACCCTCCAAACCCCTGAAATCCGGATTCGACAGCTGGGTGGGCTACAAGGCCTCTGAGTGGAAGAAAAAATACGCCAGCAAATCGAAGAACGAAATCGATTACGACCCGCACTACTATCTTTCCCTTGTGCGCCATCAAGACAAAGTTGTCGGTAGGCTGGTGGTCGATGGGCAGGCCTATCGGCTCGACTATATAAGCCCTGGCCAGCACGCGCTGATCAAGGTGGATGAGTCGAAGTTACCTGCAGAAGCCAAGCCGTTACTGGCACCCGGCGCCAATGAAAAGACCACCCCCTCCGACAAGATCAAACGGCCTGACTACTATCAGGTAAGTGTTCTATTGGTATCGACCAAGCCAGTTCGCGAGAGCAAGCCAAATTACAGGGAGGAACTGATTGGTGCCTTGCAGGATGCCAACCAGTATTTCGCCAATAGCAAGATCAATGTCATCTATTACCTTGCCGACATCTACGACTCCAACTACGAAGGCGACGGTAGTGACCTGGAGGCGCTGAAAAGCAAGGACACCGAGCTGGGCAGGATGGTCTGGAAATACCGCAACGCGCTGAGCGCAGACCTGGTCTCGCTGTATGGCACCTTCACCGAGTCCTGTGGCGTCGCGTACAGCTGGTCGAACAAGGAGACGGCGTACAGCGCCATCAGTTGCCCTTCGTCACTGGCCCATGTACTTGGCCAGAACTATGGCGGTACCGTTGGCTGGGACCCCGCGCCTACCAATCCACTCAACCATGGCTACAAGCACGAGACCGCCCCTGAGTTCCATACCCAGATGGTCACCGCCCACGGCGCCCTGCCCAACTTCTCCAACCCCCGGGTGGAATATCAGGGCGAGCCCATGGGTGACGCGCTGCATGACATGGCGCAGTTCATTGAGGACAACAGGGCCGAGTATGTGAGCAGCTTCTACGGCCCGCTCAGTGCCATCACCCTGACACTATTTGAACAACCGGACTCCCAGGGAAAGGAATGCTATCTTTATATTCGTTCTGGGCAACCACTGAATGTTTCCAGCGCGTGCGATGAGCAACCTGTGCGGTCCTTGTGGCTGATCAATATTGGCATCGCACAGCGACTCTGCCTCTATGACGGACCAGGAGAACGCCACGTGTGCTACACGAGAACCGCCGAAGGTGCAGATAAGGTCAGGGTCAAGAATATTGACGATTCAAAAGATGTGCCCGCTGGCTACACGCGTAGCCAGAAAGGCGGAGCACTGAATGGCGCCGTTGTAGATGTCCTGCATGGCGATAATGCTGTCCTGCTGTTTGCAGAAAAGAATTTTAAAAGCCCTATGTGTGGCTTTAGCACTTCCTATGCCGAATACCTGATAACTGAAGAAGTTGGCTGCCCTCTCGACGCGGGCGGCAAGGCACTTTCAGCGCGGATCTTCTCCCATTCACCAGACGGTAGCACACCCACTCACTACTGGACATTCTATAACGAAGACCGTAGCCGGAAATTAAACTTCAAAGGCCCGCTCAAGGGTAAATTCGGGATAGCCGACTTCGATTCCCCCGATGGTATTCCAGCCACTATCGAGAGGACTCAGACAGGCGGTGCCATGAACGGTAACGTGTACCGCTTCAAGTTCGACAATCTCCCGCCCAATTAAACGGAGCTCGAACGCGCCAAGTCATCGAAGGCGGTGGGGTCGCTACGCGGCCCGCTGCCTTCAATCAGGCAACCGATACCGCTCGGCAAAGTACTGCCGAAAAAACTCCACCGCCACCCGCACCTTGGCCGAGCCGGCCAAGGGCGCGGTATACACCGCCCAGATGTCCGCCGCCTGCTGGTAATCCGGCAGCACCTGCACCAGCCGCCCCTCGGCGATGCTGTCGTGCACGTCCCACCACGAGCGCAGCAGGATGCCGCGCCCGTCCAGGCACCACTGGTGCGCCACCTCGCCATGGTTGCTCGACAGCCCACCGGTCACCCGCACGCTTTCCTCGCCCTGCGGCCCCTCCAGGTGCCATAGCCCGAACGGGTGGTCGCGCTCCTTGATCACCAGGCAGTCATGGCTGGCCAGGTCCGCCAGCACCCGCGGCGTGCCGTGCTCGGCCAGGTACGCAGGCGCCGCGCACAGCACCCGGCGGTTGCGCGCCAGGGGCTTGGCGATCAGGTGCGGGGCGATCACGTTGCCCACGCGGATGTCCAGGTCGACGCCTTCGGCGATCAGGTCCACCAGGCAATCGTGCACATCCAGGCGAATGTCCAGGCGCGGGTAGCGCGCCGCCAGTTCCGACAGCGCCGGCGCCACGAAGCGCCGGCCCAGGCCCAGGCTGCTGGCGATGCGCAACTGCCCGACCGGCTCGCGCTGGCCGGCGTTGAGGTCGTCGTCCATGCGTTGCAGGGTCTCGAAGATCTGCTGCGCCCACTGGTACACCCGCTCACCCTCCTCGCTCACCGTCACCCGCCGGGTGGTGCGGTGCAGCAGGCGCACGCCAAGGCTGTCCTCCAGCAGGCGGATGCGCTTGCTGACGAACGCCGCCGACATGCCGCGTTCGTCGGCCACCGCGGCAAAGCTGGCGCGGCGGGCCACCTGCAGGAAGATGTCGAGGTCGTCCAGGTTCGGCAGATTATTCACGATTCGTGCACCAAGAATTAATGGATTGCCGGATTATCTCCGAATCACAGCCTTATAGCATGGCCGCATCTTCCCTGAACACGAGAGCCGCACCATGACCAAGACCTTCAAGATCGCCGCCATTCCCGGTGACGGCATCGGTAACGAAGTCCTCCCCGAAGGCCTGCGCGTGGTCGAGGCCGCCGCCCGCAAGCACGGCCTGAACCTTGAGTTCGAGTTCTTCGAGTGGGCCAGCTGCGACTACTATCTGGCCCACGGCAAGATGATGCCCGACGACTGGTTCGACCAGCTCAAGGGCTTCGACGCCCTGTACTTCGGCGCCGTCGGCTGGCCGGACAAGGTCCCGGACCATATCTCGCTGTGGGGATCCTTGCTCAAGTTCCGCCGCGATTTCGACCAGTACGTGAACATCCGCCCGGTGCGCCTGTTCCCCGGCGTGCCCTGCCCGCTGGCGAACAAGCAGCCCGGCGACATCGACTTCGTGGTGATCCGCGAGAACACCGAGGGTGAATATTCGTCCCTGGGCGGGCGCATGTTCGAAGGCACCGACAACGAGTTCGTGCTGCAGGAGTCGGTGTTCACCCGCCGTGGCGTGGACCGCATCCTCAAGTACGCCTTCGACGTGGCGCAGACCCGCGAGCGCAAGCACGTCACCTCGGCGACCAAGTCCAACGGCATGGCCGTGAGCATGCCCTACTGGGACGAGCGCACCGCCGCCATGGCCGCCCACTACCCCGAGATCAGCTGGGACAAACAGCACATCGACATCCTCTGCGCCCGTTTCGTGCTGCAGCCGGAGCGCTTCGACGTGGTGGTGGCCTCCAACCTGTTCGGCGACATCCTCTCCGACCTCGGCCCGGCCTGCGCCGGCACCATCGGCATCGCGCCGTCGGCCAACCTCAACCCCGAACGCAAGTTCCCGTCGCTGTTCGAGCCGGTGCACGGTTCGGCGCCGGACATCTACGGCAAGAACATCGCCAACCCGATCGCGATGATCTGGTCCGGCGCGCTGATGCTCGAGTTCCTCGGCCAGGCCGGCAACGACGCCCGCTACCAGGCAGCCCACGACGACATTCTCAAGGCCATCGAGACAGTGATCGCCAACGGTGACACCACCCGCGACATGGGCGGCAGCCGCTCGACCCAGGAAGTGGGCAAGGCCATCGCCGAGCTGCTCGGGGCCTGAGTCGGCGTCAGGTCATCGCGGGGCAAGCCCGCTCCTACAAAGAAGCAATGCGTCTTTCCGTGCGTGGGAGCGGGCTTGCCCCGCGATAGCGCCAGCCCGGACAACACCCAACCATCCGGATTGTCCGACGATCCTATTGCCACCCACTTCGATTCAATGCAGAATCTGTAAACCAAAAGATAATTGTTATCCAGCAGTTAACAGAAAGGACAACCTAGCCTCGATACGGACTTCCCCTACGCCTGACGCCTACTACAAAAAAAATGCTCCAGGAGACAATTGATGTCCCCCAATAACAAAAAGATCGACGTGTTCCTGATCGCCGTGAGCCTGTTGGCCGTGCTGCTCACCGTGATCGGCCTTGCTGCCTTCCCCGCCCAGGCCGAAAGCCTGGCCAACCAGCTGTTCGAGGTGGCCACCCGCACCTTCGGCACCAGCGTCCAGGTGCTGGTGTTCGGCAGCTCCCTGGCCGTGCTGTACCTGGCCTTCAGCAAGTACGGCAACATCCGCCTGGGCGCCGGCAAGCCGGAGTACTCCACCACCACCTGGGTGTTCATGTTCATCTGCGCCGGCATGGGTTCCTCGACCCTGTACTGGGGCGTGATGGAATGGGCCTACTACTACCAGACCCCGGGCCTGAACATCGCGCCGATGTCGGCCAAGGCCCTGGAGTACAGCGTCAGCTACTCGTTCTTCCACTGGGGCATCAGCGCCTGGTCGATCTACGCCCTGGCCTCCCTGGCCATGGCCTATCACTTCCACGTGCGCAAGAAGAGCGGCCTGAACCTGGCCTCGATCATCGAGGCGGTCACCGGTTTCAAGGCCACCGGCCCCGTCGGACGCGCCGTCGACCTGATCTTCCTGCTGACCATGATGGGCGCGCTGACCGTGTCGCTGGCGCTCACCGCCTCGACCCTGACCCGTGGTCTTGCCGACCTGGCCGGCACCCCCAACACCTTCACCGTGCAACTGCTGGTGATTGGCGCCGTGGCGCTGCTGTTCTCGCTGAGTTCGTACATCGGCATCGACGGTGGCCTGCAGCGCCTGTCGAAGATGGTCTGCATCGGTGCCCTGGTGTTCGCCGCCATCGTCCTGCTGGTCGGCCCGACCCAGTTCACCCTGAACAACACCGCCAATTCCATCGGCCTGATGCTGCAGCACTACGTGCAGATGAGCCTGTTCACCGACCCGGCCGGCGACGGCGCCTTCACCCGCAACTGGACGGTGTTCTACTGGCTATGGTGGGTGTCCTACGCGCCGGGCGTGGCCATGTTCGTCGCCCGCGTCTCGCGTGGCCGACTGATCAAGGAAGTGGTGTTCGCCCTGCTGCTGGGTGGCAGCTTCGGTTGCTGGTTCTTCTTCGGCGCGCTGGAAAGCTACAGCATGCACCAGTTCATCAACGGCCAGATCGACGTGCCCAAGCTGCTCGGCACCCTCGGTGGCGAAGCGGCGGTGACCGATCTCCTGCTGGCCCTGCCATGGGGCACGCTGTTCCTCGCCGCGTACCTGTTCATCATGGCGGTGTTCTGCGCCTCGCACATGGACGCCGCCGCCTACGCCGTGGCCGCCACCAGCACCCGCAACCTGCGCGAGGGCGAGGACCCGAGCCCGACCCTGCGCCTGTTCTGGTGCGTGGTGCTGACCCTGGTGCCGCTGGCCATGCTGTTCGCCAAGGCCTCGCTGTCGACCATGAAGACCGCCGTGGTGCTCACCGCGATCCCGTTCATGGTGATCCTGCTGGTGAAGATCTACGGCTTCTTCAAGTGGCTGGCGGCCGACTACGGCCAGGTGCCGGCGTACCGCATCGAGGAAGAGGCCACCCGCCTGGCCGGCGAGGAGCCCCAAGAGCAAGCGCCTCGCAGCGCGGCGGCGGTGCACTGAGTCTGGATTTGTCGTGGGAGCGGGCTTGCCCCGCGATATGGGCTGCCATCGCTATCGCGGGGCAAGCCCGCTCCCACGCCAGCAAAACCTGACACAAAATTTTTTGCCCAGCTTGTTAACCAACAGATACGTGTTAACCAATAAGAACCGAGATAGAGCCATGAACGATTTCAAACGCCTGCCCGCCGACTTCTGTGCCAACCCCGAAGAGGCCTTCACCCTCCCGGCAAAGTTCTACACCCAGGCCGCCGTCTTCGAGCACGAGAAGGAAGCGATCTTCGCCCGCAGCTGGATCTGCGTCGGCCACCGCAGCGAAGTCGCCGAAAAAAACGCCTACATCACCCGCCAGGTGATCGGTGAGAGCATCATCGTCGTGCGTGGCCGCGACGACGTGCTGCGCGCCTTCTACAACGTCTGCCCGCACCGCGGCCACCAGCTGCTCGAAGGCAGCGGCAAGGCCAAGAACGTCATCACCTGCCCGTACCACGCCTGGACCTTCAAGCTCGACGGCGAACTGGCCCACGCGCGCAACTGCGAGAACGTGGCCAACTTCGACAAGGACAACTCCACGCTTGTGCAGTTGCGCGTCGAAGAGTACGCCGGCTTCATCTTCATCAACATGGACAACGACGCCGGTTCCGTCGAAGACCAGCTGCCCGGCATGCAAAAACGCATGCGCGAGGCCTGCGCGGTGATCGACGACCTGCACCTGGCCGCGCGCTTCGTCAGCGACACCCCGGCCAACTGGAAGTCGATCGTCGACAACTACCTCGAGTGCTACCACTGCGCCCCGGCCCACCCCGGCTTCTCCGACTCGGTGGACGTCGGCCAGTACAGCCACAGCCTGCACGGCAACTGGACCCTGCAGTACGGCCTGGCCAAGCCGTCGGAGCAGTCGTTCAAGTTCGATGAAACGGTCAAGGATCCGTCCTTCGCCGGCTTCTGGGCCTGGCCGTGCACCATGTTCAACGTACCGCCAGGGGCCAACTTCATGACCGTGATCTACGAGTTCCCGGTCGATGCCGAGACCACCCTGCAGCACTACGACATCTACTTCCTCAACAAGGACCTCAGCGAGGAGCAGCACAAGCTGATCGACTGGTACCGCGAAGTGTTCCGCCCCGAGGACCTGCGCCTGGTCGAGAGCGTGCAGAAGGGCCTGAAGTCCCGCGGCTACCGCGGCCAGGGTCGGATCATGGTCGATTCGCAGCGCAGCGGCGTGAGCGAGCACGGCATCGCCCACTTCCACAACCTGATCGCCGTCGCCCACCTGGACGACTGAACACGCTCCCCGCCCCGCGCCAGGGCCTGGCGCGGGGCTTCGTTGTCGAGGTACGCCATGGCCAAGCAATACGAAATGTTCAAGGTGCGCGTGACCGACGTGGAACAGGCCACGCCGCAGATCAAGCGCTTCACCCTGGCCCGCGCCGACGGCGCCGCCCTGCCCGCCTTCAGCGGCGGCAGCCACGTCATCGTGCAGATGCAGTCGGCCTGCGGCAGCCAGTTCAGCAATGCCTACTCGCTGATGAGCGACCCGCGCCAGTTGCACAGCTACCAGATCGGCGTGCGCCTGGAGGAGCAGTCCAAGGGCGGTTCGGCGTTCATGCACCAGCAGGTCGAGGTGGGCAGCGAGCTGACCATTTCCACCCCCAACAACCTGTTCGCCCTCGACCCAAGCGCCGGGCGCCATGTGCTGATCGCCGGCGGCATCGGCATCACCCCGTTCCTGGCGCAGCTGCACGAGCTCGAAGGCGGCAGCACCCCCTACGAGCTGCACTACGCCTTCCGCGCCCCCGAGCACGGCGCCTTCCAGGGCGACCTGGCGCAAGGCCCGCATGCCGGCAACACCCGCTTCTACATCGACAGCCTGGAGCGCAAGCTCGACCTCGCCGCGCTGTGCGCGGGGCTGGCCGATGACGCCCATCTCTATGTGTGCGGGCCCAAGCCGCTGATCGACGCGGTGATCGCCAGCGCCGCCGCCGCCGGCATCGCCGAGTCCCGCGTGCATTGGGAACAGTTCGCCGCCGCCGCGCCGGCCACAGGCTCGGCGTTCACCGTGGTACTGGCGCGCTCCGGCACCGAACTGGCCGTCGAGGAAGGCATGACCATCCTCCAGGCCATCGAGAAATCCAAGGCCGCCAAGGTCGAGTGCCTGTGCCGCGAAGGCGTGTGCGGCACCTGCGAGACGGCGATCCTCGAAGGCGAGGCCGAGCATTTCGACCAGTACCTGAGCGACGAGGAGAAAGCCTCGCAACAGACCATGATGCTGTGCGTCTCGCGGGCGCGCTCGGCGCGGTTGGTGCTGGATCTCTGAGGCTCGGCGGCGGATCGCCTGCCCGCGCGGGTTCGCCGGTGAGATGTAACTGAATACTGCCAATAAGCGCTGAAAGGGAAAATCAGAGAAACGTCCTACGCGGATTTGGGAAGCCCTGTCGACCACCCACAATCCGTTCCTCGCTAGTGTTTCAGGTCTGCGTAACGTCGCCCGTGGCTGGCTGCAACAGCCACGGGCTCGGTACTAACACACCTGCATGAACAGCTTCGCTGAGGACATCGGATGTTCGACTTCAACAAATTGCTCGAAATCACTCGGCAGAACTGCGAGGCCCTGGAAGCCCCCTTCGCCAGCGGGCCCGCCGTCCATTGCACGCGCACCTTCACCATCCTGCCCCTGCGCTATGCGGCCGTTGGCGGCACTACCGGCCAGCGCCTGCGCTTGCCAACCCTGCCCGATCACCTGCGCCATCCCTACAGCGTTGCCACGCTCCAGCATGCCGACTATGCCATCCGGCCACTGCGCCAAGGCTTCCTGTACGTCATGGAGAAACGCAAGCGCAGCGGGCAGCACAGCCTGCACCCGCCCTATCGCATTGCGGCGAACGGTTCATTGTCGCTGGTTGCCCCCGGGCAGTCCGAGCCGGACGCCACAGACGCCCACACCCTGCGCGACATGATTCGCAACACGGCCTTGGCGTTCAACGTCCATGACCTCGAAGACCTGGCTGAGCTGCGCCTGTTCTACAGCCCCGACCCGTTGACCGAAGCGGCCCAGCAGCAACTGCTGCGTCGACGCGACAGGCTGCCGGCCGTGGATGTCGCCGCCTTCACCGGCCTTGGCTGCCCGACGCCCAGGCCTTATGTGCTGCGCCATGACCAACTGGACCTGGTCGCCGATTTCGCTGCGGAAACCGACAGCTCATTGCGCAAGCTGCTGGACAACCAGCTGTTCAGTGAAACCAGCGTCCATTCGCTGACGGCGGCCCGGTACATGCTGGGCCCGGTTGCCGGCAAACCCGAGGCCCGTGGTATCGCGGTGGTGGTGGAGGATGCCATCGGCATCACCCAGCAACTCAATGCCTGGCGCAACGCGGGCATGGAACACCTGAAGGATTGGCTGCAAGCCTCGGAGTCGGTCGCGGGAAAACCCGGCCCCAGCAACGAGCGCAAGGTGCTGGTCGCCCAGGCCTTCACCGAACTGCATCAGCAATTCAGTGAGCGCAAGGTCGCCGCGCTGGTCGACCGTCACAAAGAGGCCATGCGCGCCCACCTCGCCGGTGCCGATCAGGGCGCCAACCCGCAGATGGCCGCCTGGTGGGCGCAGGCCAAGGAGGGCATTCTCGATACCGCAGGTGCACTCAGGCGCCAGGACCTTGAGGCCCGGGCGAACAACGGCGAGTTCGCCCGGCAGTTCGAAGCACGCTACCTGCCACACGTCGACCTCAAGGCCATGCACGACCAGCTTGCCTGGTTCGAATCCCACGGCCTCGAGGCGCAGCGCCTGGCCGACGTGCGGGCCGACGACCATCTCGCCTGGCTGCAATCTGAGCAACTGCTCGCGGCCCTGGCCTACTACGACGAGAACGACCTGCGCAGCGGCCTGTGCTTCGCTCACCAGACCGGGCTCAGCGTGGTCGGCATGGAGGGCGTGTCAGCCGGAGCGCGGCTGCTCGCCCAGTGGTGGCATGCCGACACGCTGACGCCCGACAACCTGGCCCTGCGCTCGTTCGTCTTCAACCAGCGCGCCATTGCCGAGGTGCTGGAGCAGACACGCCAAGCACTGCAAGCACTGCCGCCGGAATACGATCACTGGCAGCAGGTGGACACCTCACTCAAGTACGCCAAGGAACTCGCCTCGCAGTTCAGCCGGGTGGACGGCCACCTCGACCAGCTGGCCCAGCACAGCGCCCTCAACACCGCCGGCGCCTTGGCCTGGCTGGGTCAACTGGGGCGCCAGAACCTGCAGGCCGGCGCCCCCGGCAACATGGATCGCCTGCTGTACCGACGCCTGGGCACTTACCTGATTGCCTCGCTGGGCGAGCAAGCCATCAACCTGCGCCTGAGCGAACACGCACTCGAGGGTGACACCCCCTCGCGGGGACGGGTGGCCGCCCCCATGGTCCGACGCCTTGATCGCGCCTACGTGGAGACGTTGCAGGGCGCTCACGCTCATTCGTTCTATCGGCTTCGGCTGGCCAGTGGACTGCTCCTGCTGGAGGCGGGGCTGCTCCTGTTGCAGGGGCAGCGGGATGACAAGGACCGGCGTTTCTGGAGCGAGGTGGTGGCCGCAGGATTGGCCAGTGCGGCGGCGGGGTTCGAGTTACTGGCAGTGGGGACGGAACAGACCCTGCTGGGCGTCGGGCGGAGCAGCGCGATTGCACGGGGAGCGGACATCAGCCTGGGGCGCTATCGGCTGTGGGGGGCGGGATTGGCGACGGTGGGCGGCGTTGTCAGTATTGCGTGGGACGTTTCAGATGCGAGAGAAGCCACCGCTCGATCTAAATCATTGCTGGCTACGACTTATTGGCTGCGAGCTGGATCTACGATCGCCCTCCTTTGGGGGCAGGGAGGAATAGCATTTTCGCAGGCAAGTGCGCTTTTCCAGTGGCTATCAATCAGCGCAACCAGTGAAAAAACCAGCAGATTACTTACTACTCTTTCCACACTTTCTGCAAAGCTGGCAGCCAACCGTACTGCCATGATGTTTCTGAGCCGCTTAAGCTGGATAGGCGGCGCTATCGTACTCGGCACCACTATAACCTTACTCATTATCGATGATGATGCATTGGAAAAGTGGTGTAGCAAATGCTGCTTCCGCCTTAAAGCATCAGACAAAGGATACATGAAGGACACTGAAGAGCTAGAAGCCTTATTCAGCGCCATGAGCGAGGTTATATAGTGTATTTTTTTGAATGGCTTTCATGGCTTGCTGCCATTGACCCAAAAGAAGAGCGCGAAGCCTTTGAGAAACAGAACAAGACTATAAAAAAGAGAATAATTTATGAAAGCGAAGAAGAAGAAGAAATTGCAGCCGCAAAAAAATCAGCATGCGACGCCCCAAAAAGTCGGGGGCCAGTCTACGTATTCAACGAGAACGTACTCGAAATGCGCAGCGGTATGTGGGAAGATAAGCGCGGACTAATCAGCATATTATCTCTCACAGTAATAATGATGATAATCAGCGGACTAGAAATTGCTTTCAACTCGATAAAAACCTTAATCGGCCTTGCTTCTGATTATCAAGGAGAACCGTATGGTGAAAGGCTATATTTAGCACTTTTCTTTCTTAGCACAACCCTTTGTATCTTGTGGTTTTATCTGAAATATGGTTTGCGTTTCACACGTTTTGAAATGTTCACGTCACGCCACTTGTTGATACGTTTCAACCGCATCACCCAGCAGGTCTACCTCCACCGCCCTGCCTACTGTGGTGGAATCGTCACGCTCCCGTGGAACGGTGTATCGTCCAGCGGCGCGGATAAAAAATCTACCATAGCAAGTGGTGTGGGTCTCCCGTTGGCGCTCACATGGTCGTCCGCCTTCACCGGCACACTACGTACCGAACTGATCTGGGTAGGCAAGTCCGCGAACAATTTCGCGGAGCTTCAAGCCGAATGGGAGTTTATCCGTCGCTTCATGGATGAAGGTCCAGAAGGACTGCCACGCCCCCACATCACCTCGCACTTCCCCTGGCCTTGGCAAGCCTTCACGCCTCAGTTCGAAGGTCTGACCCACTACTTCCGCAGTTCCCCACGCGTCCTCAAATGCGGCCTGCTACTGCTCTCTCCTGCCTTCCTGATCATCGGAACAGGCCACTGGGTGAGTCTCCTACTGTGCTGGAAGCCTCGATGGCCCAGGGTCATCCGTGAAGCCGGCCTGCCGGGAAAACCCGTCCCGGCAGTGACCACCGTTGACGATTACCCACCCCATATCCAGGAGAGGCTGCGGGAAAACGCCTACCTCTGGGCCATACGCCCTGGCAAACGGCCGGAGAGAAAACCCCGTGCCTCTAAACGTCGGCCCAAGAGCCCAAGTCAAACTCCCGATATCGAGAAGGATACGCCCCATGGGGTCGACAGTATCGGTCAGCCCTAGAGCCAGGCTGACCTCGGCCAACATGGAGGGCGTCGCAGCCAGGACACGGCTGCTCACCTGATAGTTGCAGGGTACAGCCCTACCTACCATCAATCACAGAAAAGTAAACACCTCTGCCGCCGGCAACCGCGACTTGCTCAGCCCGGCATTGAAATCCTCCTCGCTGCGATAGCCCAGGCTCAGCAGCACCACGCTGGTGAAGCCCTGCTCGCGCAGGCCCAGTTCGGCGTCCAGGGCCTTGGCGTCGAAGCCTTCGATCGGCGTGGCGTCCAGGCCGTGGGCGGCGGCGCCCAGCAGTGCGGTGCCCAGGGCCAGGTAGACCTGCTTCTCCATCCAGTGCTGCAGGTCCTTGAAGTCATGGCGGTGCAGGTCGACGTAGCCGCGGCGGGTCTGGTCCTGGCCGTCACGGGCCTGTTCGGTGCGGAAGCGCCCGTCGGCGGCCTCCTGCGCCAGCACCGCCTGCAGGTGGGCCTCGGTCATGTTGGTCCGGGCGGCGAACACGATCACATGGGAGGCGTCGCGCAGCTTCGGGCTGTTGTAGGCGAAACGCTCGTCGGTGGCCTTGGCCAGGCGCGCCTTGCCTTCGGCGCTGTCGGCCACGACGAAGTGCCAGGGCTGCGAGTTGACCGAGGACGGGCTGTGGCGCAGCTGCTCGAGCAAGGCATCGATGGTGGCCTGGGGAATCTTGCGGCTGGCGTCGTAGGCTTTGGTGGTGTAACGGCGTTTGGCGAGGGCAACGGTATCCATCTACGGCAATTCCTCAAAGGGATCGTGAATGAGCTGCATCTTATCTTCCCGGCGGCAAAGAAAAACCAGCACAATGCAGCAACACTTTCATCCCTGGAGTGAAAATGCTGCGCATCAACGACCTCGAACTGTTCGCCCGTGCCAGCGCCCTGGGCAGCTTTACCGCGGCGGCCCACGAGGCCGACCTGCTGCCCGGCCAGGTGGCAGCGGCAATCAAGCGCCTGGAACGCGAACTGGATGTGCGCCTGTTCGCCCGCACCACCCGCAGCCTGCGCCTGACCGCCGAGGGCGAGCTGTACCTGCCCACCGCCCAGCGCGTGCTCGATGCCCTGCGCCAGGGCCGCGAGGACCTGCACGGCAGCCACAGCTGCCTGCGCGGCGTGCTGCAGGTAGCGGCACCATCAGACATGGGGCGCAACCTGCTGCGGCCCTGGCTCAGCGCGTTTCGCCGCGAGCACCCGGGGCTCGGCCTGCGCTTCTTTCTCTCCGACCAGCTGGCCGACCTCTACCGCGACCCGGTGGATGTCGCCATCCGCTACGGCCAGAACGAGGACGCCAACTACATCGCCCTGCCCCTGGCGCCGTGGAACCGTCGGGTGCTGGTGGCCTCGCCCGACTACCTGGCCCGCCATGGCCGGCCGGGCAGCCCCGACGACCTGCAGCAGCACGACTGCCTGCTGTACCTGCAGCAGAGCCGGGTGTACGACAAATGGCGACTGGGCAACCGCACCGTGCAGGTGCGCGGGCCGCTGTTCAGCGACGACGCCGACGTGGTGCGGCGTTGGGCGCTGGAAGGCGAAGGCATCGTCTACAAGTCGTGGCTGGACGTCAGCGCCAATGTCGCCGCCGGCGAGCTGGAGGTCCTGCTGCCCGAACACCCCGGCGAGCTGACCCCGGTGACCCTGGTGTGCCCGCACCGCAAGCAGCTCACCCCGGCGGTGGCCCAGTTGCACCTGTGGCTGCGCGAGCGCTTTGCCACGCTGCGCCCGGAGGGCATGTTGCAGCCGCTGTCGCCGGGCGTATAGTGCATCCACCCCCGACTGCAAGGAGCTGTCATTCATGCCGAGCCTGGAGTTTCTCGTTACCGCGCTGATCATCGTGCTGATTCCCGGCAGCGGGGTCATCCTCACCGTCTCCAGCGCCCTGGTGGCCGGGCGCCGCGCCTGCCTGTGGACCGCCACCGGCTGCACCCTGGGTATCGTCCCGCACCTGCTGGCCTCGGTGCTGGGCCTCTCGGCCTTGCTGCACACCAGCGCCCTGGCCTTCCAGGGCCTGAAGTTCGCCGGCGTCGCCTACCTGCTGTACCTGGCCTATGCCACCTGGCGCGACCGCGCGGCCTTCGCCGTGGACACCCAGGCCACTCCAGCCGCCGCCGGCCAGCTGGTGCTCAAGGCCTGCCTGCTGAACATCCTCAACCCCAAGTTGACACTGTTCTTCCTCGCCTTCCTGCCGCAGTTCATCAGCCCCCAGGCCGGTTCCGCGACCGTGCAGATGCTCGGCCTGAGCGCGGTGTTCATGGCCATGACCTTAGTCGTCTTCGTGATCTACGGCCTGCTTGCCCACCTGTTCCGCCGCGCCGTCATCGACTCGCCCCAGGTGCAGGCCTGGCTACGGCGCAGCTTCGCCGCCTCGTTCGCCGGGCTTGGCATCAACCTGGCGTTCGCCCAGCGCTGACAGGGCTGCACAATCGTTCTAAACGCCCGGGCCGTTTCTGCGTTAAGGTCGTCTACCGACACCCGCACGGCCCACGCCCATGAGCAACTGGATCGACCTCAGACAGGACGCCGACACCGGCATCGAGTCGGTCCGCGCCCATTTCACCGGCCATGCCTACGACCCGCACTGGCACGACAGCTTTCTGGTCGGGGTGACCGAACAGGGCGTACAGCAGTTCAACTGCCGTCGCCAACGCCACAACAGCACCCCCGGCCAGGTGTTCGTGCTCGAGCCGGGCGACCTGCACGACGGCCATGCGCCTACCAGAGAGGGGTTCACCTACTCGACCCTGTACCTGGATGCCAACTGGCTGGAAACCGAGCTGCGCGCCCTGTTCGAACACGCGCCCTCGGGCGCCCTGCCCAGCTTCGGCACCCTGCTGCACCAGGATCCGCGTCTGGCCGTTGCCACCGCCCGGGCCTTCGAGACGGTGCATTACAACGACCTGCGCATCGTCCGCCAGACCGCCCTGGACGACCTGCTGGCCTGCCTCACCGGCCACCTGCACTGGCGCAAGCGCCTGGACCCCGATCCGCGCTTGCCGCTGTGCGCCCAGGTCGCCCGCGATTACCTGCACGCGCACCTGGACCAGGACATCGGCCTGGTCGAGCTGGCGCAGGTGTGCGGCGTCGACCGCTTCCGCCTGACCCGGGCGTTCAAGGCAGCTTTCGGCCTGGCGCCCCATGCCTACCTGATTCAGCTGCGCCTGGCCCGTGCACGGCGGCGGCTGGCCCTGGGTGAAACGCCGGCCAGCGTCGCCACCTCCCTGGGCTTTGCCGACCAGAGCCATCTGGGCCGCTGGTTCCGCCGCGCCTACCGGCTGACCCCGGCGGATTACCGCAAGCGTTGCTCAAACCTTCCAGACTGAACCCGCGCCCGGCGCGACCATGGCGCTTCGATCACTCGGAGCCTTGACCATGTCGCACACGCTGTTGCCCTTCATTCTCTTCGCCCTGGCCGCCAGCATCAGCCCCGGGCCGACCAACCTGCTGATCCTCGCCCACGGTGCTCAACGCGGCCTGCGTGCCAGCCTGGCGCCGATTGTGACGGCGTGCTGCGCGGCGGCAACAGTGGTGCTGCTGGTGGGCCTGGGGCTGGGCGAGTTGTTGCTGCGCTACCCGCTGGCGCAGCAGGTCATGAGTTGGGTGGGCGCCCTGTGGCTCAGCTGGCTGGCCTGGAAGATGCTGCGCAGCGCCGGTGCGCCGCTGCAGACGGGCAGCGATAGCGGCCTGGGCCCGCTGAGCGCGGCGACCCTGCAGGTGGTCAACCCCAAGGTGTGGGTGACGGCGGTGGCAATGGTCGGCCTGTTCGCCGGCCCGGCACTGCCGATGTGGTGGCTGAGCCTGGTGTTCCTGCTGATCGCCCTGCCGAGCATGACCGCGTGGGCGTTGATGGGTATCGGCAGCGCCCGCTGGTTACGTTCGCCCCAGGCGCTGCGGGTGTTCAATCAGGGCCTGGCCGGACTGCTGCTGGTGTCGGCGTGGTCGGCCTTGCTGGTGTGACCCGGCGCGCATCGGCCTTCAGCGCGCGGTAGCCGCGCGCAGATGCAACCCCAGGCGCGGCCCGAACACATTGATCAGCAGCCCGAGCATCACCAGCAGCGCGCCCCAGCCCTGGGCCTCGCTCAGGCGCTCGCCCAGCAACAGGGCCGAGGAACTCAGGCCCACCACCGGCACCAGCAGCGAGAACGGCGCCACCTTGCCCGCCGGGTGGCGCGACAACAGGGTGCTCCACAGGCTGTAGCCGACCATGGTGGCGACGAAGGCCAGGTAGGCCAGGGCCAGCACCGAGCTCCAACCGATGTTGGCCAGGGCATGGCCGATGCGCTCGGGCCCTTCCAGCCACCAGGACAGCGCCAGGAACGGCAGCGGCGGGATCAGCCCGCCCCAGATCACCAGGGCGACCAGGTCGACCTTGCCGAAGCGCCGGGTGATGATGTTGCCCATGCCCCACATGGCGCCGCCGCACAGGGTCAGCAGCAGTGCGAGCAGCGGCACGTGGCCACTGTCCTCGCTGCCGATCACCGCCAGGCCGCCGGCGGCCACCAGCAATCCCAGCACACTGGCCAGGCGCAGCCGCTCGCCAAGGAACAGCGCGGCGAAGCCCAAGGTGAAGAACGCCTGGGACTGCAGCACCAACGAGGCCAGCCCCGGCGGCATGCCACTGGCCATGGCCTGGAACAGGAAGGCGAACTGGCCCAGGGAAATGATCGCGCCGTAGGCGATCAACCAGCGCCAGGGCAGGTTCGGGCGCTTGATCAGGAACACCGCCGGAAAGGCCACCAGCAGAAAGCGCAATGCCCCCAGCAGCATCGGCGGCAGGCCGTCGAGGCCGACCTTGATGACCACGAAATTGACGCCCCAGGCGATGATCACCACCAGGGCGATCAGCAGGTCCTTGAGTGGCATGGCACGCATTCCTTCTTCAGGCTTGTTATAGACATATTTGGTTACAGCATAAGGGCATCGCGCAGCCGCGGACCAGCACAGTTGCGCGCCAGCCTTGCGCAACAGTCGGCTGTGATGGCTGCGCAGAACCCATGAAAACCCTGCGCAAGCTTCACTTGACCAGACTTGTATATACATGCTCATATCAGGTTTCGGCCATCCGCCCTGCGTCCCGCCGATAGCCGCCGCCTTTCACAAAAACAACGAAGCGGAGCCCTCCCCGATGTCCAGCAAACCCGTGATCGAGCGCCGCTCGATCGACTACATCCCCGAGTCTGAACGCCATGGACGCGTCTACAGCCAATTCACCCTGTGGCTGGGAGCCAACCTGCAGATCACCGCGATCGTCACCGGCGCCCTGGCCGTGGTGCTGGGCGGCGATGTGTTCTGGTCGTTGATCGGCCTGCTGCTCGGGCAACTGGTCGGTGGCGCGGTGATGGCCCTGCACGCCGCCCAGGGGCCGCGCCTGGGGCTGCCGCAGATGATCTCCAGCCGCGTGCAGTTCGGCGTGTACGGCGCGGCCATCCCCATGGCCCTGGTGTGCCTGATGTACCTGGGCTTCACCGCCACCGGCACGGTGCTGTCCGGCCAGGCCATCGGCCAGTTGCTGAGCATCAGCGACAGCGCCGGCATTCTCATCTTCGCCGGGGTGATCGTGCTGGCGACCCTAGCCGGCTACCGGGTGATCCACTGGATCGGCCGCCTGGCCAGCGTGCTCGGGATCATCGCCTTCGTCTACCTGTTCAGCCGTATCCTGATGCTCGCCGACATCGGCCAGCTGCTCGACAACCGCCACTTCAGCTGGGCCAGCTTCCTGCTGGCGGTGTCGCTGGCGGCGTCCTGGCAGATCGCCTTCGGCCCATACGTGGCCGACTACTCGCGCTACCTGCCCAGCCATACCTCGCCGCTCAAGACCTTCCTCGCCGCCGGCCTGGGCTCGGTGATCGGCGCCCAGGCCTCGATGATCCTCGGCGTGTTCGCCGCGGCCATCGCCGGCGGCCAGTTCTCCGGGCGCGAGGTGGCCTACATCGTCGGCCTGGGCGGCGCCGGCACCACGGCGGCGCTGCTGTACTTCTGCATCGCCTTCGGCAAGGTGACCATCTCCACCCTCAACAGCTACGGCAGCTTCATGTGCATCGCCACGATCATCAGTGGTTTCCGTGGCCACCTGCAGATCAGCCGAATCCAGCGCCTGGTGTTCGTGCTCGGCATCGTCGGCGCCGCGACCCTGGTCGCCCTGCTCGGCCAGCATTCGTTCCTCAGCGCGTTCAAGTCGTTCATCCTGTTCCTGCTGACCTTCTTCGTGCCGTGGAGCGCGGTGAACCTGGTGGACTACTACTTCATCACCAAGGAGCGCTACGACATCCCGGCGCTGGCCGACCCTGACGGCCGCTACGGGCGCTGGAACTGGCCGGGCATCGGCGTGTACACCTTCGGCGTGCTGGTGCAGATGCCGTTCATCGACACCAAGCTGTACACCGGGCCCATGGTCGCGCACCTGGGCGGCGTGGACGTGTCGTGGCTGATCGGCCTGGTGGTGCCGAGCGTGCTGTACTACTGCGTGGCCCGCCGCCGGGCGGCCGAGGCGCCGGTCGGGATCATCGTGCCGGAGGGGCGCTGAGCCGGGTGCTGATTGAAATATGAATTCGTGGGAGCGGCGGTGCGCCGATGCGACTTGCACCGCGATCACCGGCTATGCCGGTGCCATATATCGCTTCGCGGGGCAAGTCGCATCGGCGCACCGCCGCTCCCACGCAGTCCTGTCTAAATCCAAGCGTTATGTTTAGCCCGCTTCTGCCAGAGCGCTGTCATCTTTCGGTCAAGCAACTGTCGTAATCTGCGGCGCAACTCTATGCCACAGGTCTCCGGCATGCCTCGCCTGCTTCTGCTTCTGCTGTGCCTGCTCCCGGGCCTGGCCTGCGCCGGGCCCGCGCAACTGCGTATCCAGGGCTCCAACACCATCGGCGCGGCCCTTGGCCCGGCCCTGGTGCAGGGGCTGCTGCAAGCCCAGGGTGCAAGCGCCATCGAGCGCCGGCCCGGCGCCACGAGCAACGAGACCGAAGTCCGCGCCGTCGGTCCAGACGGCCAGCCCGTGCGCATCGACATCGCCGCCCACGGCACCAGCACCGGCTTTGTCGCGCTGGCCAGGGGCGAGGCCGACCTGGCCGCGGCCTCGCGGCCGATCAGCGACAGCGAGGCGCAACAGTTGCAGGCCCTGGGCAACCTGCGCGGCGCAGGCTCGGAACAGGTGATCGGCCTGGATGGCGTGGCGGTGATCGTCCACCCGGACAACCCGCTCACGCAACTGACCACCGAGCAACTGGCCCAGGTGTTCTCCGGCCAGCTGCAGCGCTGGGAACAGCTGGGCGTGCCCGGCGGGGCGATCCACCTGTATGCCCGCGATGATCGCTCCGGCACCTTCGAAACCTTCAAGGCCCTGGTGCTTACCCCTCAGCAAGCGACACTGGCCACCCAGGCGCGGCGCTTCGAGTCCGCCGACGAATTGGCCGCCCAGGTCATGGCCGACCGCCAGGCCATCGGCTTCAGCGGCCTGGCCACGGTCCACCGGGCCAAGGCACTGGCCGTGGCCGAGGGTGACGCACCGGCACTTGCGCCCAGCCGCGCCCTGGTGGCCAGCGAGGACTACCCGCTGTCGCGGCGCCTGTTCTTCTACCTCCCCGCCCACCCCACGCCGCAAGCCAGGGCCCTCGCCGAGTTCGCCCAGAGCCCCGCCGGCCAGGCCATCGTCGCCGAACAGGGCTTCGTCTCCCAGCAGATCAAGCCACAGCAGGTTGCGGCCCAGGCCGACATGCCACCGCGCTATCGGGCGCTGGCCGGCGAGGCGCAGCGCCTGAGCGTGAACTTCCGCTTCCAGGAGGGTAGCGCCGGCCTCGACAACAAGGCCCTGCGCGATGTACAGCGGGTCGGCGACTACCTGCGCCAGGCCGGCAAGCTACAAGGCAAGGTGGTGCTGGTGGGCTTCGGCGACCCCAAGGAAACCCCGGGCCGCGCCGCGCTGCTGTCGCGCCTGCGGGCCATGGCGGTACGCCGGGAGCTGGCCCGGACCGGGGTGCAGGTCAGGGATGTGGCGGGCATGGGCGACGAACTGCCGGTGGCCGGCAACGATCTGGAGCAAGGGCGCCTGCGCAACCGCCGGGTCGAGGTGTGGGTGTACTGACCCGCTCAGCCGCCATCGGGTAGTTCGACCCGCGCCACCAGCCCACCGCCCACGCGATTGCGCAAGGTCAGCTCGCCGCCCTGCTCGCGCACGCTGGCCCGGGCGGCCGAGAGGCCGAGGCCGACGCCGCCGGTATCGCGGTTGCGCGAGCCCTCCAGCCGGTAGAACGGCTCGAACACCTGCTGCAAGGCCTCCTCGGGAATACCTGGCCCACTGTCGCGAACCTCGATGACGATCAGGTGAGCGGCGCGGCGCAGCGTTATCTGCGGATCGCGGGCATACTTCATGGCGTTTTCCACCAGGTTGACGATCACCCGCTTGGTCGCCAGCGGGCGGCCGTCGTGCACCAGGTGCGCCGGGCCCTTGAAGGCGATATCCAGATGCTGGTCGCGGTAGTCGTCGACCAGGGTCTGCAACAGCTCCGACAGGTCGTAGGCCGTGCGCTGCTCCAACTGCGTGCCTTCGCGGAAGAACGCCAGGGCCTCGTTGATCATCGTCTGCATTTCGTCGACATCGCGGATCAGCTTGCGCTGGTGGTCCAGGTCCTCCATGAACTCGCTGCGCAGACGCATGCGCGTCAATGGCGCGCGCAAGTCATGGGAGATGGCCGCGAGCATATGGGTGCGCTCGCGAAGAAAGTGCTGGATCTGCGCCTGCATGGTGTTGAAGGCAATGATTGCCTGGCGGATTTCCTCGGGACCTTCGATAGCGATGGGCGGCGCCTGCAGATCGCCGCCGAAGCGCCGCGCCGCGCTGGCAAAGCGTTGCAGCGGCGCGGCCAGCTGGCGGGTGGCGAGCCAGGCCACCAGCAATGTCGCCACCAGCCCCAGGCCGATGACCACCGCCAGGCGCGCCGTCGCGCTCATGCCCCAGCTGCGCTCCGGCGGCACGAACAGCAGCCAGCTGTCATCGGCCAGGGCGACCAGCGCCACGTAGTGCGCCTCGGCGCTGCCCGCAGGCCAGTCGTCCGGGTTGTACACCTCGATCAGTCGCGAGGGCCCCAATAGCTGCGCCATCGCCGGCACCTGCCCGGAGTTGAGCAATGTGCCCGGGCCCGGCAGGCCAAAGTCGTCACGCCGGGTACTCCAGGTCACCCGCAGCGTTGGCGTGCTCGCCGCCTCGGCCAACTGCCTGCGCAGCGTCGCCGGCGCGGTCTCGATCACCCGTGTGGTCACGGCGATCTGTTCGAGCAGGCCGGTGCGCTCGATGGGTGGGCGCGCCCAATTGCCAGCGACCTGGACGAACAGGGCGTTGAACGCCAGCGAAGCGAGCAGCGCGGTGAAGATGGTCAGGGCGATGCGCTTGCGCAGGGTATCGCGGCCCAGCAGGCGACGGATCACGAGCGGGTTACCGTGGCGCTGAACAGATAGCCGCCATTGCGCACCGTGCGGATCAGGTCCGGGCGCTTGCTGTCGGGCTCGATCTTGCGCCGCAGGCGGCTGACCTGCACATCGATGCTGCGGTCGAAGGCGTCATGCCCGTGCCCACGGGTCAGGTCGATCAATTGCTCGCGGGTGAGGATGCGCTGCGGGTGCTCGAGAAACACCACCAGCAAATCGAACTCGGCGCCGGACAGCGGCACCATCACCCGCTCGGGCGAGCGCAGTTCGCGGCAAGTGATGTCCAGCTGCCAACCGGCGAAGCCGATCACCGGACGCGCCGCCTCTCCGCGCGGCGGCTGTTCACCAACCCGGCGCTGCACGGCGCGCAGGCGGGCCAGCAGTTCGCGAGGGTCAAACGGTTTGGTCAGGTAGTCGTCGGCGCCCAGTTCCAGGCCGATGATACGGTCGCTCAGCTCGGCCATGGCGGTGAGCATGATGACCGGTACCCCGAGCTGCGCGCGCAACTTCTGACACAATCCCAGGCCACTTTCGCCGGGCAGCATCAGGTCGAGGATGATCGCATCCGGGCGCTGCCGGGCGATGGCGGCCCACATCGCCTGCCCTTCGGCGGCCAGGTCCACCTCGTAACCGTGCTGGACGAAAAATTGCTTCAGCAAGGCGAGGATTTCGACGTCGTCATCGACGATCAACAGTCTGCTCACGGTGATACCGGTCCGGGAAAAGGGCGTATCTAAAACCATTGCGCCACGCGGGTCATTTATTTCAATCACGCAACATTTCGTCACGCACGACACAAAGTGGACATCACCCGGCAACGATGGCCCTTCACCCTGGCGGCCTTCCATTACCGAGGGCTCCCCATGAAGATAGTCGACAGCCGCAACAGCACCGATGGGCATGAGGGCTCCGCATCCCTGATCCTCAGCCAGCGCAACACCCAGCGCGGACAATCGGGTTCGCTGATCGTGCAACAGGAGAGCCTGGAGCTGGCAAACGAACAGGGCTACGTCACCCTGCGCCGGTATTTCGAACACTACGACCCGACCTTTGGCGAATGGGTCGAGTACAGCCACACCGTTCCCGTCCGTGACCTCGTGCACTGGCTGATGGCACGCGGGCAGCTGCGCATCCAGACATCGCAGGACGTGCCCCACCTGCAAGCGGCCCTTCCGACCCGGCGCGAGGTTCGCCACCCATGAGTCGGCGTCACCTCCTGGCACTGGTGCTGACGTCCACCCTGGGCCTGTCCGCGTGCAGCAGCAACAAGCCGACACCGACCGGTTATCTCAAGGACTACGGGTTACTCACCCCGCACCAGGCGCCTTCGGGCGCAACGGTGCTCAGCTGGGCCGACCCGAAATGGCCAAAGGGCCGTTACATCGAGGTCTACCTGGCACCCAGCCGGTTCTACCCGGCGCCCGAGCCGAGCACGCGCATCCCCCAGGCCACCCTCGCCAGCATCACCCACTACTACGACACGGTACTGCGCAACGAACTGGGCAAGGTCATGACCGTGGTCGACAGGCCCGGCCCGAACACCCTGGTGGTCAGGCCGGCCATCACCCGCATCAGCGCCGACACCCAGGGCCTGCGCTTCTACGAGTGGCTGCCGATCACCCTGGTCGCGGCCGGGGTGAGCAGTGCCGCCGGCATTCGCGACCGGGACAGCGCGATCGCCAGCGAGCTGTCGTTCGAGGCGGGCGCAAGCGGCAAGGTGGTCGGCGAGGCGATGCTCGCGGGTACCGGCGTGCCGTTGGATAACGACCGCCAGGTGATGACCGCCGACAACGTCAAGGCCGTGCTCGACGGCTGGGCCGTGGACCTGCGCCAGGGCTATGCGGCGCCACTCAGGTAGCGTGACGCTTCACAGGACAAGCCCAGTCCGCTTGGTCAGGCCTTGAGCGTGGCCATTTCGATGACGAAGCGGTACTTCACGTCGCCGGCGATCATCCGCTCATAGGCCTGGTTGATGTTGCGGATGTCGAGCCTTTCGATATCGCAACTGATCCCGTGCTCGGCGCAGAAGTCGAGCACCTCCTGGGTTTCGGCGATACCGCCGATCAAGGAACCTGCCAGCACCCGGCGCTGCATCACCAGGTTGGCCGCATGCACCGGCGGATCGACCGGCTCGATCAGCCCGACCAGGATATGCACGCCACCGAACTTCAGGGTTTGCAGGTAGGGGTTGAGGTCGTGCTGCACCGGGATGGTGTCCAGCAGGAAATCAAAGCGTCCCGCGGCACTGCGCATCTGTTCGGCATCGGTGGAGACGATCACATGGTCGGCGCCCTGGCGACGGGCTTCCTCGGCCTTGGCCGCGGAGCGGGTGAACAGGGTCACCTCCGCGCCCAGGGCCTTGGCCAGCTTGATGCCCATGTGGCCCAGGCCGCCCATACCCAGCACGCCCACCTTGTGCCCGGGGCCCACGTCGTGGTGCTTGAGGGGCGAATAGGTGGTGATGCCGGCGCACAGGATCGGCGCCGCACTGGCCAGGTCCATGCCCTCGGGAATGCGCAGGACGAAATGCTCGCTGACCACGATGCTGCTGGAGTAGCCACCCATCGTGTTGCTGCCGTCGACCCGGTCGGGGGTGGCGTAGGTCATGGTCGGGCCTTCCATGCAGTACTGCTCGACGTCCTGGCGACAGGCCTCGCAGTGACGGCAGGAATCGACCATGCAGCCGACGCCGACCAGATCACCGACCTGATAACGGCTGACCTGCGCACCCACCGCGCTGACCCGGCCGACGATCTCGTGGCCCGGCATCAGCGGGTACACGGCGATGCCCCATTCGTTGCGGGCCTGGTGGATATCGGAATGGCACACGCCACAGTAGAGGATCTCGATGACCACATCGTCCGGCCGCGGGCTGCGGCGCTGGAAGGTCATGGGGGCCAGGGGGCTGGTGGGCGATTGGGCGGCGTAACCGATGGCGGTGTACATGGAGTACCTCGTGCAAGTGAAACGATTCAGTTTGCGCATTCTGGGCGCCGCTACCCGCCTCGCCCACCGCCGATTCTCCGGCATGCATGCCTGATTCTCCGGACCTTGCCGCCAGCCTCTGGCATGACCCCGTGAATCTGCGAAGATGCCAGTGTCCGATTCTCTGCCCGGGTTCATCATGCACCTGACTCGCCATGTGGATGCCAATGCCACGCTCTGCTCACTGATTCGCGCCCTCGCCACAGGCCCGGGGTTCGTGCCCACCCTCCTGCCCCAGGTTCAGGTCCTGACCTGGGACCACTACGTGGCCAGCAGCCCGCAAATCTACGAACCCAGCCTGATCATCCTCGCCCAGGGCAGCAAGCTGGCGCGCCTGGGCCCACGTACCCTGGAGTACGGTGCCGGGCATTACCTGGTGCAGGCGCTGTCGGTACCGTTCATGTGCGAGACCTTTGCCACGCCCCAGGCGCCGCTGCTGGGTGTGGCGGTGGACATCGACCGCGCCCTGATCGGCGAGTTGGTGCAAAGTATGGATCTGGGGCCGGATGCCGCGGTGCAGGCACAGACGCCACAGTCGATGACCTCGGCAGTGCTGGACACGGCCATGCGCGACAGCGTCGAACGCCTGCTGCAGTGCCTGCAGGACCCACTGGACGCCAAGGTGCTGGGGCCGGCGCGGGTGCGCGAGGTGCTCTACACCGCGTTGCGCGGGCCGAAGGCCGGCGTGCTCCGGGCGCTGGTCGAGCAACAGGGGCATTTCGCCCGGATCGGTGCGGCCCTGACTTACTTGCGCGAGCACTACGCCGAGCCGTTGGGGGTGGATGAGCTGGCCAGCCGGGCGAACATGAGCGTGTCGACCTTCCACGAGCACTTCAAGCGCTGCACCGACCTGGCGCCGATGCAGTACCTCAAGCGCCTGCGCCTGCTCAAGGCGCAGCAGATGCTGATCGGCGAGGGGCTGGGCGTGGCCCAGGTGGCGCACCGGGTGGGTTATCAGAGCACCTCGCAGTTCAGCCGCGAGTACAAGCGCCAGTTCGCCCGCAGCCCGGGGGAAGAACAGCCGTACCAGAGCCTGCCGGCCTGATCGGGGCCGTCGTGGCAGACTGCAAGAGCAGGATGCGTGGGAGCGGGCTTGCCCCGCGATCACCGGCGCAGCCGGTGCCATGCCCCCCATCGCGGGGCAAGCCCGCTCCCACGCAGGTCGCGCGATCCGCTACAAAAATCACTTGCACGATGATCGCCTACTGCCGCAGAACCATCGCCACAATGGTCGCCTGCAACTCGCGCTTGGCCGCTTCAGCCGTCAGCTCTGCGGCCGCCGCCGCCAGGGACAGCGCATCCGCCGCGCCCACCAGCACCCACAGCCCGGCCACGCCGATATCGCCACCCGGCGCGAACGGCAACAGCGCTTCGCGACACTTGTCCATGAACGGCCCGTCATAGCCGCGCTTGAGCGCCTCCAGCTCCGGCGAGCCGGCCAGCGCGGCGCTGACCCCGGGAATCTCCCGGCCCTGGGTGGCCACGCAGTCCACATAGGCCTCGGCAATCACCCAGGCCCGCTCCGCCAGGCCGGCCGGGCAGCCGGCCAGGGCCTTGTCGAGCATGGCGGTCTGGCGGGCGTCGTATTCCTGGTAAAGCGCCAGCAACAAGCCGTTGCGGGTCTCGAAATGGTCGTACACCACCGGCTTGGTCACCCCGGCCTGCTCGGCCAGGTATCCCAGACTCAAGGCATCGGTGCCCTCCTCGCGTACCAGCCGCCAGGCCACATCCAGCAACTGGCGCCGGCGCTCCTCGCGGGACAGGCGTTTGCGCGGCGCGGTCTTTTCCTCGCTTGACATCGCTTACCTACCAAAAGTAACTTACTAAGCGTAACTTACCTCGAGTATATAACGCTCCCGGTGTCCCTGCATCCTGATTCTGGAGATTCCACCATGCATGCCCTGATCGTCATCGGTCACCACGACCCCGACTCCCTCACCCACGCCCTCGCCCAGCAGATCGCCGAGGGCCTGCGCGCCGCCGGCCATACCAGCGAGTTCGCCGACCTGGCCAGCGAAGGCTTCGACCCACGCTTCGGCCTGGCCGACCACGCCGTGCACCGCCGCCTGGGCAAGCCACCGGCCGATGTACTGGCCGAACAGGCGCGCATCGAGCGGGCCGACACCGTGGTCATGGTCTACCCCATCTACTGGTGGTCGCTGCCGGCCCTGCTCAAGGGCTGGGTCGAGCGAGTGTTCAGCAACGGCTGGGCCTTCGACCAGGCCGCCGACGGCAGCACCACCAAGCTGCTGCACGGGATGACCGCGCACCTGGTCGGCGTGGCCGGCGCCGATGCCGGCACCTTCGAGCGCCATGGCTATGGCGAAGCCATGCGCGTGCAGATCGAGCACGGCATCTTCGACTACTGCGGTGCCCGGGTCCTGAGCTCGACGCTGCTGGAGGACAGTGAGGGACAGGATCCCACGCGGCATCTGCGCAGCGCGCGCGCACTGGGGGAACGCCTGTTCGTCAGCGAAAGGCAAGCAGTGCCGGTTGTCTAGCCTTCGCTACAGGAGCGGCCTGGCCTCGCTCCTATTGATCCAGCGCCCACCGCGCCAGCGGCCAATAGCGCTCCTTTCGCGATTCGTAGAGCACAAAATGACGGGGAGCGAGGAAGAACTCCGGTGCCTGGCGCGCTTCGGGCACCTGCGCCCGATAATCGCGGGACAGCGTCAGGTGCGGGCGATACTCCCTTGGTTTCCCCTCCAGCCCCAGCGGCAGGACAGCCTGCTGCAACGCGTACACTAACTGCCGCAGCCCGGCGGGTGGTTGCTCGGGCTCAAGCACCAGCCCCCCCGCGCGCGACCATGCCTGCAAACGGTTCAGCACCAGGCGCAACGGTGCATCGGGCAGTCTGAGCCGATCGACCGCCGCGCAGATTGCCGGCACCTGCTCGGCGTCCACGTCACCGAGAAACAGCAAGGTGACGTGGAAATTCTCCGCAGGCACTGGTTTGCCGCTGCGCAGGTTCAGCCCTCGACGCCACTGCGCCAGGGCACGGCATTGTTGGTCGCTGACCGGCAAGGCGAAGAACAGCCGTTTGAACGGCGCGCCACTGGGGCGCGGATCCTGGACCATGCGAGTCTCCCTGATAACGGTTCGCGCCATCGAGTGTAGCGCCCTGCCCATGCAAAACAGCGACATAAGCTGTTGAATCGTTTGCGCAACCTGTCAGCCATTGCACCTAAGTCGGTCAGACAAGACGTAACAATAAGTACAAACCCGCGCCACGATTGTTTATGCTGGCGGGCTTACGCCATGGCGCATGGCCATTTTTCGACAAGTAAACGTCCATGAAAATTGCACTCGTACTGATCTTCGTCCTCTCGATCGCCTATGTTCACCTGCGCGGTCGGGTTCGTCACAAGCTGACCCGCCAGCTGGGCGATCACTCCAGTTTCCTGGCCCCGGTCAACGCCTTCCTGTACCTGTTCTCCAAGCATCCGGCCAAGCCGTACCTGCCAGTCAGCGCCTTCCCCGAGCTGCAGGTGCTGCAGGACCACTGGCAGGAGATCCGCGAGGAAGGCCAGCAGCTGCTGCAGGCCGGCGAGATCAAGAAGTCCGACAACTACGACGACGTCGGTTTCAACTCGTTCTTCAAGACCGGCTGGAAGCGCTTCTACCTGAAGTGGTACGGCGAGAGCCACCCGTCGGCGATGTCCCTGTGCCCGCGCACCACCGAACTGCTCGCCGGCATTGGCACGGTCAAGGCGGCAATGTTCGCCACCCTGCCGCCGGGCGCCAAGCTGGTGCGCCACCGCGACCCGTACGCCGGCTCCTACCGCTACCACCTGGGCCTGGACACGCCCAACGACGATGGCTGCTACATCGACGTGGACGGCGAGAAGTACTCCTGGCGTGACGGCGAAGGCGTGGTGTTCGACGAGACCTACATCCACTACGCGGCCAACACCACCGAGCACAACCGCATCATCCTGTTCTGCGACGTCGAGCGCCCGCTCAAGTACCGCTGGGCCGAGGCGTTCAACCGCTGGTTCAGCCGCAACGTGATGGCCGCCGCCGCCGCGCCCAACGATGCCAGCGACAAGACCGGCGGCATCAACCGCCTGTTCACCCGCATCTACAAGATCCGCGAACGCGGCAAGGCGATGAAGAAACGCAACCGCACCCGCTACTACCTGGAGAAGTGGGCGGTGGTCGCGGCGCTGGTGCTGGTGTTCATCTACATCTGATCCGCCACCCTCGCAGGCCACACTGGCCGCTCTCATGGAACTGCACATAACGCATTGATTTAACAGGGTCCTGTGGGAGCGGCTTTAGCCGCGAAGAATCCAGCGCGGTGCCTGGCACCGGCTCCGCCGGTGTTCGCGGGTAAACCCGCTCCCACAGGGTGCGCGGACTACCTGCGAACTCAGTTCCCTCCCGCCAAACATCGACTAGCCTGATAGCTCCTGTTGCCAACCTGACAAGGTGAAGATGATGAGCATGATGGACTGGGACGCCTACCGTAAGCAGTTGATGGCCGGCATCGGCGATCTCAAGCAACTCTCTCCCGATACCGTGGCCGGCTACATGACCGCCAGCGGCGCCGGGGCCAAGACCAACCACCTGGATGCCAAGACCCGTGAGCTGATCTCGTTGGCCGTGGCCGTCACCACCCGCTGCGACGGCTGCATCGCCGTGCATTCGCAGCAGGCGGTCAAGCACGGCGCCACCCGCGAAGAGATTGCCGAAGCCCTCGGCGTGGCGGTGGCGATGAACGCCGGCGCCGCGCTGGTCTACTCGGCCAGGGCGCTGGACGCCGTGGGCAAGGCCGGCGCCTGACACTTCATGGCGCCGCCGCCCTTGCGCGACGGCGCCGCGACACCCAGACTTGACGGTTCAGCCCGTGCAGGAACCGCCATGATCCAGATCCGTCCCATGACCCCGGAAGACTTCGAGCGCTTCTGGCCGACCTTCCAGGCCATTGTCCAGGCCCGCCAGACCTACGCCTTCGACCCCGCCCTGGACCTCGACCAGGCACGCCGGCTGTGGCTGGAAACCCCGCTGCGCACACTGGTGGCCGAAGAGGACGGCGTGCTGCTCGGTTCCTACTTCCTCAAGGCCAATGCCGCCGGCCCCGGCGGACATGTCGGCAACTGCGGCTACATGGTCTGCGCGCACGCCCGTGGCCGGGGTGTAGCCAGGCTGATGTGCGAGCACTCGCAGAAGCTGGCGCGTCAGGAGGGCTTCCTGGCCCTGCAGTTCAATTCGGTGGTGGCCAGCAATGAGGTGGCCGTGGCGCTGTGGCACAAGCTCGGCTTCGAGACCGTCGGGCGCCTGCCCAAGGCGTATCGCCATGCCGAGCTGGGCCTGGTGGACTGCCTGGTGATGTACAAGTGGCTGGCCGACGAACCGGTGGTGGAAAAACCGGCGCTGCTGATCGGGCGCAAGAACATCGAGGCGCGGGTTTCGCGCCGACGCGGACGCTAGACAGCGTTGATGTCATCGCGGAACAGCCCGCTCCCACGCCATGCCCGTCCGTTTGGGTGAGTATGGCGTGAAAGAGGGTCTGTCCCGCGACGGATTCAACGCAGGCTCAACCGGTTAGAACGCCAACCCCAGCTTCACCCCAAACTCGTCGCGCTTGAGCTTGGTGTTGTCGGCCACCGGAGTGTCCTCGTCCAGCTTGTACTCGGTGTGGGTGTAGTACGCCCCCACCTGCACCGGCATGCCGCCCTGCTGGTTCATCAACAACGTGACCTCCGCATACGGATTGGTGCGGTCCTTCATGTCGACGCTGTCGCTGCCGAAATCATCGACTTTCAGCCGTGCGCGGCCATCAATGGTGTGGCGCGCCCCCACTTCCACGCGCAGGGTAGACGCGTCGAACTGGTGGTTGTAACCCAACGCGGCCTTGGCAAACGGCGACTTGTAGGTCAGCCGTGTATCGAGATCGTTGATCTCGGGCTCGAAGCGGGTCCAGCTGTAGCCGCCGCCCACCGTCAGGTCGACGAAGTTGCGCGCATCCAGCGCGGCGCGCCAGCCCAGGTCGAGATCGGCCTGGGCTTCCTTGAGCTTGTTGTCGTTCTTCTTGCCGTACTTGGCCTCGGCACCGATCTGGTAGATGAACCCGGATTCGGCGGTCATCTTGTTGCCGAACGTGGCGAACACACCGCCCTGCCCCATGTGTTCCTTGTCCGACTCGCTTCCTCCCTCGAACTTGAACTTGTCGTAGGAACCCAGCAAGCCGAGGCTGAACAGCGGGTCGGTGCTCGGTGCCGCCGTGGCGACCAGAGGGGCACCGAGCAGGGCAAGCAGGCAGGAGTGGCGCAGCAGGTTACGGGTAGACATTCGCAAAAGTCTCCATGACGTGAATGAAAGGCGAACGACCGGTTCGAGACAACGGGCTTGGCAAAAGTTCGAAAAATTTTGCCAAGCCGCTCTAAACCGCCATGTCCGTCACAGTTTCTCCACCCATTCGAACGATTGACTCCCTGCCCGTTCGATGGTCAGATGCGCGCCAGTTTCAGGTGTCCTGCGCCGCCGCGCGCAGGGTGAAACGGGAAGCCGGTGCGTCGTTGTCACGACAAGTCCGGCGCTGCCCCCGCAACGGTAAGCGAGCGAATCCTTCGACAGACCACTGTGCGCACGCATGGGAAGGTGAAGGCTTCACGCCCCTCGCAAGCCCGGAGACCGGCCTGAGGCTCTACTTGGCAACCCGCGGTGGGCGGGCGCAGGCCGGTATCCGCGTGCGCGCCTGCGTGCGCGCTTCACCGTTGCGTGTTTTCCACCGGGATCCATTTCTTCCTGCAGCAGTGGAACGACATGTCCCGATTCAACAAGCTTCACACCCTGGCGGCCTGCCTGGCCGTGTCCCTGCCGGCGCTGGCCGACGATCAGCAAGCGACGCCCGTCACCCTGCCCTCCACGGCCATCACCGATACCCGTGAGCCACAGGCCATCGACCTGGCCACGCCGACGCCGGCCGGTTCGCGCCTGAACCTCAGCGCCCTGGACACCCCGGCCAGCACCAGCAGCCTGACCGAGGCGCAGATCCAGCAGCGCAACAACCTCACCGTGCAGGACGCCGTGACCCGCTCGCCGGGCCTGACCTTCATCGGCACCCCGGGCGACGGCGGCACCGGCCTGTCGGCGCGGGGCTTCACCGGGCAGAACTCGGTGATGACCCTGTTCGACGGCTCGCGCCTGTATGCCGGCGCCGGCACCCTGACCTTTCCGGTCGACCCGTGGATGGTCGAGCGCATCGACGTGGTTCGCGGCCCCGCCTCGGTGCTGTACGGCGAAGGCGCCACCGGCGCGGTGGTCAACGTGGTGCCGAAGAAGCCGTTCGCCGGCGACATCCACAACCACCTGCGCCTGGGCTACGGCTCCTGGGACCGCCAGCAGCTGGGCCTGGACAGCGGCGGCAGCCTGAGCGAGCGCCTGAGCTACCGCGTGACCCTCAACCAGCAGGCCGGCAACGGCTGGGTCGACCGCACCGACTCGCGCAGCCTGGCCCTCAGCGCCGCCCTGCGCTTCGATGCCAGCGACGACCTGAGCTTCACCCTCGCCCACGAACGCGGCGACGCGCAACCGGCCAACTACTACGGCACCCCGCTGATCGACGGGCACCTGCGCAGCAGCGTGCGCCACAAGAACTACAACGTCGGCAACGACGAGCAGCGCTACCACGACGAGTGGACGCGCCTGACCAGCGACTGGACCCTCAGCGACAGCGTCAGCGCCAGCAACCAGCTGTACTACATCAAGAGCCGCCGCCAGTGGCGCAACGCCGAGTCCTACACCTGGGATGCCGCCAACGGGGTGATCCAGCGCGGCAACTTCTTCGAGATCCGCCATAACCAGGAGCAGCTCGGCGATCGCCAGAGCTTCACCTTCGACCATGGCCTGTTCGGCCTGGCCAGCAAGACCGTGGTCGGCGCCGAATACAACCGCATCCGCTTCAACGTCGACAGCAACTCGCCTTACCACGATGGCAGCAGCGACCCGCTCGACCCGTGGCATCCGGCGCCGGGCGGCTTCCACAGCCTCAGCCCGACCCACGCGCAGACGCTGTCCAAGGTCGATACCTTCGCCCTGTTCGCCGAGAACCGCACCCAGCTGACCGAGCGCCTGGCGCTGGTCACCGGTATCCGCCGCGACCAGAACCACATCGGCCGCGACGACCTGGTCAACAACGCCCGCAGCGACCGCAGCCTGCAAGGCGGCAACTGGCGCGCCGGGCTGGTGTTCGCCCTCAGCGACGACCTGTCGCTGTACGGGCAGTACTCCACCAGCGAGGATGGCGTCGGCGACCTGCTCACCCAGCGGCCGAACAAGCGCCTGGAGCTGACCGAAGCGAAACAGACCGAGATCGGCCTCAAGCAACGGTTCTGGGATGCACGTGGCGAGTGGACGCTGGCGGCCTATCACATCGTCAAGAAAAAGCTGCCGGTGTACAACCCGCTCACCCACGACAGCCAGCAGGCCGGCCAGCAGACTTCCGACGGCCTGGAAGCCAGCCTGGAACTGGCGCTGGGCAACCAGTGGCAACTCTCGGCCAACGCCGCGCTGGTGCGGGCCAAGTACGACGACTTCCTCGAGGAAGGCGACAACGGCACGGTCAACGACCGCGCCGGCAACCGCCCGCAGGACGTGCCACGGCGCACCGCCAACCTGTGGCTGGGCAAGGGCTTCGGCCAGACCGTGGATGCCGGCATCGGCCTGCGCTACGTCGACGAACGCTATTCCAGCGCCGCCAACGACCAGCGCGTGCCGGGCTACACGGTGGTCGATGCCAACCTGGGTTGGCAGGTGCTGCCCGACGTGCGCCTGGGCCTGCAGTTGAACAACCTGTTCGATCGCCAGTACGCCCAGTCCAGCTTCAGCGGCGAGCAATGGCTGCTGGGTGCGCCACGCTCGTACTTCGCCACGCTCGACTACAGCTTCTGAGGCCATTGCCGGCAGCGAGCATTTGCCAGCTGCCCGGCAACACCGCTTCAGGCTAGGATGACACCTCGCCCTCCAGGCCCAGCCACCGCCATGCCCAGACCGAGCAAAGTCACCGATCCGTCCTACGAGCTGATGGACGACCACGAAGGCGCCTCGCTGATCTACCGCCAGCACGGCTTCCCCAGCCCGCTGGTGCGCTGGCATTTCCACAAGGAATACGAGCTGCACCTGATCGTCGCCAGCGCCGGCAAGGTGTTCATCGGCGACTACATCGGCAACTTCGCCCCCGACACGCTGTTCCTCACCGGCCCCAACCTGCCGCACAACTGGATCAGCCAGGTCGGCCCCGAGGAGGTAGTGGGCAAGCGCGACATGCTGGTCAACTTCACCGACGAGGTGCTCGAGGACGGCGGCCAGGTGTTCTCCGAGCTCACCCAGCTTGCCCCGCTGCTGGCCCGGGCGCGTTATGGCATCGAGTTCCGCGATCCGGCGCTGATCCAGGAGAGCCGCCACCTGCTGCAGCGCATCGCCGACAGCCGCGGCATGACCCGCCTGGGATACTTTTTTATCCTCATGGAGCAGCTGGCCGCCTGTGACGACTACCAGCTGCTGTCCACCGTCACCTCCTCGCAGCTGGCCGACGAGCACAACGTCGAGCGCATCAACCGGGCGGTGGACTACATCTTCCAGCACTACGCCCAGGACCTGAGCCAGAACGAGGTGGCCGAGCACCTGGGGATGACGCCGACCTACTTCTCGCGGTTCTTCAAGCAGGCCGCCGGGCGTGGCTTCGTCGAGTTCGTCAACCGGCTGCGGGTGAGCAAGTCGTGCGAGCTGCTGGCCAAGGGCGAGCTGCCGGTGACCGAGGTGTGCTTCGAGTCGGGGTTCAGCAACCTGTCGAACTTCAACCGGCGCTTCTTGCAGCTCAAGGGCATGACCCCGTCCGACTACCGCAGCCTGGTGACCCAGCGGCTGACCGAGCAAAACCGGGGCTGAACGTCATACGCAACCTCCTGTAGGAGCGGCCTTGTGCCGCGAAAGGGCTGCGTAGCGGCCCCGGCGATTGATGCGTTAACGCCGAAACCCTGGGGCCGCTGCGCGCCCCTTTCGCGGCACAAGGCCGCTCCTACAGGGGGCGCGCATACAGCAAAAAAGTATCAGTCAAGGTGCAGGCGAGGCTTTGTCGGCGTCGTCACACAACGGTGTAATCGGCAGCGAGCGACACAAAAACAATAACGTCATCCCCGAGGGAGTTCACCGATGAACGACTCGATCAAGGCCTGCCTGGCCGCCGCCTGCCTCAGCCTGCCGCTGCACGTCCAGGCCGCCGAGCCCCTGACCATCGCCACGGTCAACAACAACGACATGATCCGCATGCAGCGCCTGGCCAAGGTGTTCGAGCAGCAGCACCCGGACATCCAGCTCAAGTGGGTGGTGCTCGAAGAGAACGTGCTACGCCAGCGCCTGACCACCGACATCGCCACCCAAGGCGGGCAGTTCGACGTGCTGACCATCGGCATGTACGAAGCCGCGCTGTGGGGCGCCAAGGGCTGGCTGGCACCGATGACCGACCTGCCCGCCGACTACCACCTCGACGACGTGTTCCCCTCGGTGCGCAACGGCCTGTCGGCCAACGGCACGCTGTACGCCCTGCCCTTCTACGCCGAAGCCTCGATCACCTACTACCGCAAGGACCTGTTCGAAAAAGCCGGGCTGAGCATGCCCGAGCAACCGACCTGGACCCAGCTCGGCGAGTTCGCCGCCAAGCTCAACCACCCCGACCAAGGCCAGTACGGCATCTGCCTGCGCGGCAAGGCCGGCTGGGGCGAGAACATGGCGCTGATCGGCACGGTGGCCAACGCCTTCGGCGCGCGCTGGTTCGATGAGCAATGGAAACCCGAATTCAGTGGCAGCGAGTGGAAGAACGCGCTGAATTTCTATGTGACCACCCTCAAGCAATACGGCCCGCCCGGCGCCTCCAGCAACGGCTTCAACGAAAACCTCGCGCTGTTCAACAGCGGCAAGTGCGCGATGTGGGTCGATGCCAGCGTCGCCGGCTCGTTCGTCACCGACAAGAGCCAGAGCAAGGTCGCCGACCAGGTCGGCTTCACCTTCGCCCCCAAGGAGGTCACCGACAAGGGCGCCACCTGGCTGTATTCCTGGGCGCTGGCGATCCCCACCAGCTCCAAGGCCAAGGAGGCCGCCAGGACCTTCGCCACCTGGGCCACCTCCGAGGCCTACGGCAAGCTGGTGGCCGAGCAGGAAGGCGTGGCCAACGTGCCACCGGGCACTCGTGCCTCGACCTACAGCGACGCGTACCTGGCCGCCGCGCCATTCGCCAAGGTGACGCTGGAATCGCTCAAGCGCGTCGACCCCAACCACCCCACCCTCAAGCCCGTGCCCTACGTCGGCATCCAGCTGGTGACCATCCCCGAGTTCCAGGCCATCGGTACCCAGGTCGGCAAGCTGTTTTCCGCTGCGCTGACGGGGCAGATGAAAGTGGACCAGGTGCTGGCCTCGGCCCAGCAGTCCACCGAACGCGAGATGAAGCGCGCCGGTTACCCCAAATAGCCCATACCGCCGCCTACCGCGCCGAACCCCGGCGCGGTGACCGCCCCTTTCCGATGCACACGGAGTCGCCATGAATACCTCGGCCCTCGACACCCCGAGCCTCGCCACCGCGCGCCCCGGCAAACGCCGCGTCGGCCCCGGCTGGTTCCTGGTCAGCCCTTCGGTGGCGCTGCTGCTGTTGTGGATGATCGTGCCCCTGGGCATGACCCTGTATTTCTCGCTGATCCGCTACAACCTGCTGTACCCCGGTGAAAACCAGTTCGTGGGCCTTGAGAACTTCAGCTTCTTCATCACCGACGCCGGCTTCATGCCCGGCGCCCTCAACACCCTGACCCTGGTCGGCAGCGTGCTGGCGATCAGCGTGGTGCTCGGCGTGCTGATCGCCGCGCTGCTGGAGGCCGGCGAATTCTGGGGCCGCGGCGTGGTGCGGGTGCTGCTGATCTCGCCGTTCTTCATCATGCCCACGGTCAGCGCGCTGCTGTGGAAGAACCTGATCTTCCACCCGGTGTCGGGGATTCTCGCCGCCGTGTGGCGCCTGTTCGGCGCGCAGCCGGTGGACTGGCTGGCGCACTACCCGCTGCTGTCGATCATCCTGATCGTGTCGTGGCAGTGGCTGCCGTTCGCCATCCTGATCCTGATGACCGCCATGCAGTCGCTGGACCAGGAGCAGAAGGAAGCCGCGCGCCTGGACGGTGCCGGCCCGCTGGCGATCTTCTGGCACCTGACCCTGCCGCACCTGGCCCGGCCAATCGCCGCGGTGGTGATGATCGAGACGATCTTTTTGCTGTCGGTGTTCGCCGAGATCTTCACCACCACCAGCGGCGGCCCGGGATACGAGTCCACCAACCTCGCCTACCTGATCTACAACCAGGCGCTGCTGCAGTTCGACGTCGGCATGGCCTCGGCCGGTGGCCTGATCGCCGTGCTGATCGCCAATATCGCCGCCATCGTGCTGGTCCGCATGATCGGCAAGAACCTCACCGCGCGCAGCTGAGGAGCCCGCCATGCTGACACTCAAGCAAACCCGCACCCTGAAGAACGCGCTGCTCGGCCTGCTGTGCTGGGCCATCGCCCTGGTGATCTTCTTCCCGATTTTCTGGATGCTGCTGACCAGCTTCAAGACCGAGCTGGACGCCTTCGCCACGCCGCCGCAGTTCATCTTCGCGCCGACGCTGGAGAACTACCTGCACATCAACGAGCGCAGCGACTACTTCGCCTACGCCTGGAACTCGGTGCTGATTTCGTTCTCGGCGACCCTGCTGTGCATGCTGATCGCGGTGCCGGCGGCCTACTCGATGGCCTTCTTCGAGACCCGCCACACCAAGCGCACGCTGTTGTGGATGCTATCGACCAAGATGCTGCCGCCGGTGGGCGTGTTGATGCCGATCTACCTGCTGGCCAAGCAGTTCGGCCTGCTGGATTCGCCCCTGGCGCTGATCATCGTCTACACCCTGATCAACCTGCCGATCGTGGTGTGGATGGTGTACACCTACTTCAAGGACATCCCCGTGGACATCCTCGAAGCCGCGCGGCTGGACGGCGCCGGCACCTGGCAGGAGATCGTCCGCGTGCTGCTGCCGATCGCCCGCGGCGGGCTGGCCTCGACCTTGCTGCTGTCGTTGATTTTGTGCTGGAACGAGGCGTTCTGGTCGCTGAACCTGACCTCGTCCGCCGCCGCGCCGTTGACTGCGTTGGTGGCGTCCTATTCGAGCCCTGAAGGGTTGTTCTGGGCCAAGCTCTCGGCCGTCTCGACCCTGGCCTGCGCGCCGATCCTGATCTTTGGCTGGATCAGCCAGAAGCAGCTGGTGCGCGGGCTTTCGTTTGGGGCCGTCAAATGATGCCGAGGCCCCTGATTTCGCGTTTGGCGTGGGAGCGGGCTTGCCCCGCGATCACCGGCTACGCCGGTGCCATCCACCGCGCCGCCTGCATCGCGGGGCAAGCCCGCTCCCACGCTACCCGCTCCCACGCCAGCCCCTTTCCACGCCCCCTTTCCACGCCTTGACGAGGACACCCCCCATGGCTGACCTGAAAATCCGCAACCTGCACAAAGGCTTCGATGGCCACGCCATCATCAAGGGCATCGACCTGGACGTGCGCGACCGCGAGTTCGTGGTGTTCGTCGGTCCCTCCGGCTGCGGCAAGTCCACCCTGCTGCGCCTGATCGCCGGCCTCGAGGAGGTCAGCAGCGGCAGCATCACCCTCGACGGCGCCGACATCACCGACACCGCCCCGGCCAAGCGCGACCTGGCCATGGTATTCCAGACTTACGCCCTGTACCCGCACATGACCGTGCGCAAGAACCTGTCGTTCGCTCTGGATCTGGCCGGCGTCGGCAAGCAGGAAGTCACCGCCAAGGTCGACAACGCCGCGCGCATCCTCGAGCTGCAACCGCTGCTCGAACGCAAGCCCCGCCAGCTCTCCGGCGGCCAGCGCCAGCGAGTGGCAATCGGCCGGGCGATCGTGCGCAATCCGAAGATCTTCCTGTTCGACGAGCCGCTGTCCAACCTCGACGCCGCCCTGCGCGTGCAGATGCGCCTGGAACTGGCGCGGCTGCACCAGGAGCTGGCCGCGACCATGATCTACGTGACCCATGACCAGGTCGAGGCGATGACCCTGGCTGACAAGGTGGTGGTGCTCAACGGCGGGCGCATCGAGCAGGTTGGCTCGCCGCTGGAGCTGTATCACCACCCGGCCAACCTGTTTGTCGCGGGGTTTCTGGGGACACCGAAGATGGGCTTTTTGCGTGGGCACCTGAGTCGTAACCAGGGCAGCCAGTGCGAGGTGGCGCTTGAGTGCGGCGCCCGTATCGCCCTGCCGTTGTGCGCGGGGGAGCTGCTTACCGGTAGCCAGGTGACGCTGGGGATTCGCCCCGAGCACCTGAACATCGACCGTGCCAGGCAAGGTACCCAAGGCTCGCTGCAGGTGACTGCCGATGTCAGCGAGCGACTGGGCAGCGACAGCTATTGCCATATGCGCGCCGCCTCCGGGGAAATGCTCACCGTGCGAGTGCGCGGGGACTTCGCACCAGCCTTTGGCGAGGCGCTGGAACTGACCTTCGATCCCGCCCACTGCCACCTGTTCGACAGCAACGGCCAGGCGATCGACAAGCGATTGCAGCAGGTGGCCTGAGGTGTTCACCGAGAGGGTTGTGGCGCCTATGAGATCGAGCGCCGCCCGCGCGGCGCATCGCGGCACAAGGCCGCTCCTACATCTGTTTCGGGCCAGTCAATCCTGTGCCATTACCTGGTCCGCCTTGTTGGCCCGACGCGGTTTCAGCGTGGGCACCACTGCCGCCTCACCTGCCTCAAGACATGCACCAAGGCGGGCAACCATGGCCTGACAGGTTCGGTACGTTGCAACAAATGTAGGAGCGGCCTTGTGCCGCGATGCGCCGCGCGGGCGGCGCTCGATCTCAAGAACGCCACAAGGCTCCCGTCAAGCACCTCGCCGCCATCACGCGATCCAACATGACCTCGATAAGGAATGCCCCCAGCATGAAACTCAGCCACTCCAACCTCAACCACCTCCCCCCCACCGTAGCCCGCCCCAGCTACGACCCAACCCAGCTACGCCAGGGCATCGTCCACATCGGCGTCGGCGGCTTCCACCGCGCCCACCAGGCCGCCTACACCGACGCCCTGATGAACTGCGGCGAAGGCCTCGACTGGGCCATCTGCGGCGTCGGCTTACGCAGCGAAGACCGCGCCATGCGCGACGCCCTGGCCGGCCAGGACCATCTCTACACCCTGTTCGAACTGGGCGACCAGCCCGACACCAAGGTACGCGTGATCGCCGCCATCAACGGCATGCTGCTGGCCGAAGACGGCGCCGAACCGCTGTTGGCCAAACTGACCGAACCCGGCATCCGCATCGTCTCGCTGACCATCACCGAAGGCGGCTACTGCATCGACGACAGCACCGGCGAGTTCCGCGCCGACCTGCCGCAAATCCAGCACGACCTGGCCAACCCGCAATCCCCGCAAAGCGTGTTCGGCTACCTCTGCGAAGCCCTGCGCCGCCGCCGCGAAGTCGGCACCGGCCCGTTCACCGTGATGTCCTGCGACAACCTCCCGCACAACGGCGACGTCGCCCGCAAGGCCCTGCTGGCCTTCGCCCAGCGCCTCGACCCCGACCTGGCCGACTGGATCGCCAGCCACGTCAGCTTCCCCAACGCCATGGTCGACCGCATCACCCCGATGACCAGCTCCGCCCACCGCCAGCAACTGCGCGAGCGCCACGGCGTCGACGATGCCTGGCCGGTGGTGTGCGAGCCGTTCTTGCAATGGGTGGTGGAAGATAATTTCGTCGCCGGTCGCCCGGCCTGGGAAAAGGTCGGCGTGCAGTTCACCAACGACGTCACCCCCTATGAAGAAATGAAGATCAAGCTGCTCAACGGCAGCCACCTGGCCCTCACCTACCTGGGCTATTTGCAAGGCTACCGCTTCGTCCACGAAACCCTCGCCGACCCGCTGCTGCGCCGCTACATGCGCACCTTCATGGACCAGGACGTGACCCCGCAACTGGCCCCGGTGCCCGGCATCGATCTTGAGCGCTACAAGCAAAGCCTCGGCGAACGCTTCGCCAACCGCGCCATCGCCGACCAGCTGGAGCGCGTGTGCTCCGACGGCTCGTCGAAGTTCCCCAAGTTCATCGTGCCCACCGCCAACCGCCTGATCGCCGACGGCAAGCCGCTGGAGCGCGTGGCCCTGGTGGTGGCCGCCTGGGCCCTGTACCTGCGCGGCGAAGACGAGCACGGCAACCGCTACGGCATCCCCGACCCCCGCGCCGCCGATTGCCAGGCCCGGGTGGTGCAGCGCGACGGCCTGGCCGCCCGGGTGCTGGGCGACGAGGCGATCTTCGGCAGCGCCATCCCCGCGTCCAAGGCTTTCGTCAGCGCCTTCGAGCGCCTGTACGACAGCTTGCGTGAAGTCGGCGTGAGTGAAACCCTGCGCCAGGTCCTCGGCGACTAACACGGAGTGTTTCGAAATGGACGGATTGTTCCTCGGCATCGACTGCGGCACCCAGGGCACCAAGGCCCTGGTGCTGGACGCCGGCAGCGGCCAGGTGCTTGGCCTGGGCAGCGCCGCCCACGCGCCGCCCCAGGGCCGTGACGGCCGGCGCGAGCAGGATCCCGCCGACTGGCTGGATGCCTTGCGTGCGGCGGTGGCCGCTGCCTTGCGTGAAGCCGGTGTGGATGGCCACGCGATCCGCGCGCTGGCGGTATCCGGCCAGCAACACGGCCTGGTGATGCTCGACGCCCAGGGCCAGGTGCTGCGCCCGGCCAAGCTCTGGTGCGACACCGAGAGCGCGCCCGAGAACCAGGCACTGCTCGATGCCCTCGGTGGCGCCCAAGGCTCGCTCGAACGCCTCGGGCTGGTGATCGCGCCAGGCTATACCCTGTCCAAGTTGCTATGGACCAAGCGCCAACATCCCGAGCTGTTCGCCCGCCTCGCCCATATCCTGCAGCCCCACGACTACCTGAATTACTGGCTGACCGGTCGCGTCTGTACGGAGCCCGGCGACGCCTCCGGCACCGGTTACTACGATGTGCGCCGACGGACCTGGGCGCCCGATGTCCTTCAGCACATCGAGCCGGGCGAGCGTCTTTTGGCTGCGCTACCTGAGTTGGTCGAATCCGGCGATGGCATCGGCACCCTGCGCGAACAGACCGCCACTGCCCTCGGCCTGAGCCCGCAGACCTGGGTGACCACGGGCGGCGGCGACAACATGCTCGGCGCCATCGGCACCGGCAATATCGCCCCCGGCATGATCACCCTGAGCCTCGGCACCTCCGGCACCCTGGCCGCCCACGCCGACCAACCCCACGTCAGCGCCCAGGGCGAAGTGGCGACCTTCTGCGCTTCCAGCGGCGGCTGGTTGCCCTTGATCTGCACCATGAACCTCACCAGCGCCTGCGCCCTGGTGCGCGACCTGCTGGCGCTCGACCTCGAGCGTTTCACTGCCCTCGCCGCCCAAGCCCCGATCGGCGCCGACGGCCTGCTGATGCTGCCCTTCTTCGACGGCGAGCGCGTGCCCGCGCTGCCCGAAGCCACGGCCAGCCTGCACGGCATGACCAGCGCCAACCTGACCCGCGCCAACCTCTGCCGCGCCGTGCTCGAAGGCACCTGCTTCAGCCTGCGTTACGGCCTCGACCTGCTACGTACCAGCGGCCTCCAAGGCAGCGAAATCCGCCTGGTCGGCGGCGCGGCAAAAAGCCCGCTGTGGCGCCAGACACTGGCCGACCTGCTCGGCCTGCCAGTGGTATGCCCCCAACAGACCGAAGCCGCCGCCCTGGGCGCCGCGATCCAGGCCGCCTGGAGCCTCGGTCGCCAGCTGGGCCAGGGCGACAGCCTCGAAACCCTGTGCAAACGCTGCGTCGCCCTCGACGAAAGCACCCGAACCCTGCCCCGTCCGGCGCAACAGGCCGAGTACGAGGTCGCCTATCAACGCTACCGGGAGCAACTGCCTGCGCGCTGAGTGCGGGTATCCTTCCCTAATCTTTCGTTCTGGAGAACTGCATGTACCTGGTGTGTGGCGAGGCCCTGTTCGATGTCTTCAGCGTGGAAAACAGCAACCGCAGCAGCGAGCTGGGGTTTACCGCGATTGCCGGCGGATCGCCGTTCAACGTGGCCGTCGGCCTGCGCCGGCTGGGCGTGGAATCAGCGTTGTTCGGCGGGTTGTCCAGCGACTACCTCGGTGCCCGGCTGCGCCGGGTGCTGGAAGAGGAACGGGTGGACTGCCGCTATGTGGTAACCAGCGGTGCACCGACCACCTTGGCCATGGTCGGGCTGGATGCCAATGGCTCGGCGCAGTATCAGTTTCGCGGTGAAGGCTGTGCGGATCGGCAGGTGACGCTGGCGCATCTGCCGGAGTTGGATGAGCATGTGCGGGGGATCCATGTGGGCTCGTACACCCTGGTGGTGCAGCCCGTGGCCGATACGCTGATGACACTGGTGGAGCACGAGCGGGACCGGCGGCTGATCAGCCTTGATCCGAATGTGCGGCTTAATCCGCAGCCGGATGTGGCGCTGTGGCGGCGGCGGGTGGAAGCGTTTGCCGGGCATGCGCATGTGATCAAGGCCAGTGAGGAAGATATCGCCCTGCTCTATCCAGGCCGGGAGACGCGTGATGTGGCGCGAGGCTGGCTGAACGATCGCTGCCGACTCGTTTTCATCACCCATGGAGCAGACGGAGCCAGCGTGCATTGCGCACATGGTTCATGGCAGCGCCCGGCGGATACGTCGTTGCCGGTAAGCGACACCGTCGGCGCCGGTGACACCTTCCAAGCCGCCGTGCTCGCCTACCTCGCACGCCTAGGTGCAGACAGCCCGGCCGGTGTGGCGAAGCTCCCTCATGAAACCATCGATGCAATCCTCGCCTACGCAATCCATGCCGCAGCGATCACCTGCTCACGAACAGGCCCGAACCTGCCCTTCGAGCATGAGCTGCCACCTATAGCCTAACCCAACCCAAACGCCGCCCCCTGTAGGAGCGGCCTTGCGCCGCGAAAGGACCGCAAAGCGGTCCCGGCGATTTCAGCCCAAACCACCATCACGACCTCAACTACTCCAACCACTCAAGCACTGCCCCTAGAAGGCATTGCCCCACAATGCAGAAGCACCCCAACCAACGCCGCCCACCCGACAATGATGTTTTCCCTGACAAACTCCGGCTGATACCCAAAAAACAAAAACCGGTCAAACTCCAGGACTCTCATGTAATAGGTAATAAAGAAAAGATTATAAATCAGACAAATACAAAACAACCCATAGCCGAGACGCGGTCCTGAACACTTGGCGCGCAAGACAAATGCCGAGCACACGCCAAGCACCACGCACACGACAAACAGCCAAGCCATTATCTATCCCTCAACTCGACGATAACCTGCTCTCCTGTCAGCATATCGATTCCCACCTCGAAGACTATCGAATGAGCACTCATGGTTTTTATTGCGCGGGCTTTGTCGGCCTCTATGTAACGGAACAACCGCCAGGTGCCCGACCTCAACACCAAACGGCCCAGACTATACGCCGACAGTCCCAGATCCAGGACGCCGTAGGCCACGTTACCGTGGGCATTCACCCCGCCCGCTGCTACCGCCAGATCCTGATAAACCCTGCGCACAGGCCCAACTGTACCGCCACGTCCGTTTACAATGTTAAGACCGTTTTCATAGATATTGTTCGCGCCGTGCAAGATCAATGGCAAACCTCCAATCATGCAACCAGCGCCCAGTGACAGCTTGCAGACAGCCACGCCTGTACTAATTTGCAAAACACCTGCGGTCACCCCCGCTACCAGCTTTGAGTACTCCCAGACCTGCGCGAGCAGTTCGCGATACGCTTGTTCAAGGGCATCGCGCCCCTCCTCCGCCGAGAGGTTACCCGTACGCACCTCATCGACAACCGCTTGCCCAAGGTAGGCAATTTCCTGGGTGAACTGAGCTCTGAGAACGCCATCGTCCAAATGCCGCGCACCTACTTCGCAGGCATACTGGGTCAGGCGAGCCGCCAGGCTGCTTAGCTCCCAAAGGTCATGGTCCATGCTAGAGCTGCGATCGTCGTCCCTCATCGACTTTCGCCCCACTTTGCATGACCGCTGGTGTTGGCAATCAGATGATGCCACTCGATTGATCCATAGCGAATAGCGAGATATTCCTGAGGTTCCTGTGCATTGAGCAAAACCGAGTGAGGCACTTCCAGGCGCTGATCCACAACAATCGCGTCTGACAGCTCAACCTTGAAATAACACTCTTGCTTACCCGCAGCGTTGATACGGTACAAATTGAGGCGACACTCCATTGTTTCCCGGCTGGCCAATGCCTCCGCCAACAACGGGGTCGCTTTGTCTATGTATTTGGTTATCAGAATTGGGCGATGCGTCGCGCGTTCGGTATTGCCCATATTGGAAAAATTATGGCTAAACGAAAGCACCATGATTTCGTCCACATGAGCGATTTGGCATCGACCGCCAATTGAGTCGGTTGTTGAGCAACCTGCGGAGATCAGGCCTTGACGCCGCCCTTTAATAGACATGTAACCGTGATGAGCCATTTCGCCAACTCCCTGTAGGTGAAGGCTCGAAGGCTATGAATTTAGAACCTACCTGTATGTAGGACCCTTCTGAAACACATGTACCGAATATTTTAAAAATATTTCCAATGTAACGCCTTGATCAAAATAATTCGCCCGCATTGTTATCTCTAACCAGCCAAGATATACGCCGCCCCCCTCTGTAGGAGCGGCCTTGCGCCGCGAAAGGACCGCAAAGCGGTCCCGGCGATTTCAGCCCCAAAAGCGTGCGGCCAAGTCACCGTCCAAACGCCCGCATTGAAGCGATGCCTGGTGCTATCCTCTTTCACCGGATTTTTCGCATTCCGAATCAAGTACTGCACCAGGTAGATACAGAGCCAAGTTGCTGCCAAGGCCGACGTCAGCGCGGGCATCACCCGGTGGCTTGAACCATGGCACCCGTGCCACAACCGCATCAAAGAGATCCAGGATGTCCCTTAGCACCCTCTCCCCCCATTCGCTGCCTGATCATTGCAAGGCTGTTCTCTATGCGCTGGTAACCTCGGTGCCTGGCAAAGGTAAGACCTCGCTGCTCAAACTGCTGCGGGCCATGGAGATCCGTGACGATGGTGGCAGGCTGCTTGACGCCACGACCTTGCCCGCCTTGCTGGAGTGGTTGCAAAGCCAGGGCTGGGTCGAAGTGGAGCAGCGCAACGAAGGGCAATATTTCTGCGTGACGGCACAGTGTCGTAACAGCGTGCTCCTCAGCCTGCTGGGCACAGCCGAGGGGAACCTGTGCTTGAATCAGATCAACGCCAGGTTGCCTGCACTTGGGCAATGGCAAATGCCTGGCAGACCCCGAGTACTGCAAGAACTCTGGCTACACCTGCTGAGCGGCGACAGTCAGCGACTGCCGGACTCGCTGTACCTGTCGTACAGGGTGCTCCCCGTGAGCGAGTGGCATGCCCAGCACCCTATGCGCCTGCTGCAACGCGATCCGGCCGGGCGGGAAGTGATCGGCAAACTGCACGAGACGGTACGTGGGCTGCTGATCGAGGATCACCTGCGCCTGAACAACGACCTGCTGGGGCCGGCAGACGAGAGCTATGCATTGGCCAAGCAGGAGATGGCACTCAAGCCGTCCCTCGCATTGCGCCTGCAACTGGTTCAACAGGCGCTTTGGCGTGGCGATTGGGGGGCGCTGCAACACTATGGCGAGCAAGAGCTGCCGCTGACAACACAGTGCCTGCAGTCGCTGCTGCGCGGCCAGCCTAACGAAACCCTGCGCTTGCTGCGGGCCTGGCTCACCGATCAGCGCAAACAGACCAAGAAGCGCAAAATCGACCTGCCACCGTTGCTCAATGCACTGTACTGCCTGGCGCTGATCGCTGAAAACGACAGCCAGCACTATGCTGCGCTCAAACAGGCACTGGTTCTGGGCACAAAGGAAAACTACGGCAGTGCTTATCCGGCGCTCTATCAGGTGTTCGAGCGCTTGCAAGGCAACACGCCGGACTTGTCCTACCTGCGTTCAACCACGCTCAACGGCCTGGATGGGCTGATGCTCTCCCTGGCACTGTACTGGCTGGATGCCCCGCTCGCGCGTGGGCCCGATTGGCGCGCAAAGCTGGAAGGTTACCGAGGCGAACTCGATCAACAGGGTTACAACTGGCTGGCGGCAGAATTCGACGCCCTGATCGCCATGCAATTCGGCGTGCCCCGGCAGCTTCACGACCTGCATCACGATGCAGGTCTCAAACCACTGACTGCGCTGCTTCAGCGCCAGGAAGCCTGGCAGCATGCCCTTAGCGCACTGAGTCAGCTGAAACCGGCCAATGCACCGGTCGCCGCGGCTGGCAAGAAGAGCACCCGCCTGGCGTGGTTATTAAGTCTTCATCGCTATGGCAACCAGCTTGAGCCACGCGAGCAGAAACTGGGGGCCAAGGGACAATGGAGCAAGGGCCGCCCCGTGGCACTCAAACGCCTGATGGACGAGGGCGACAGCCTGGACTTTCTCTGCGAGCAAGACCGCCAGGTGATCAGCGCGATTCAAGTCAGCCAGTCCTACTACCACACCGAGTACGAATTGCCGCTTGGCACGGCCCTGCCCAGGTTGGTCGGTCATCCGGCGTTGTTCTGGCAAGATGCCCCTGACACACGCATCGATCTCCAGGCAGGCGAAGCCAGCCTGCACCTTCAGGCCGAGGACGGACAGATCCATCTGCGTCTCGAGCCTCCGGGCGTCGTCACCGCCGAGACCTTCTACATTGATCAGCAGACACCGACCCGCTTGCAGCTCTATCCGGTCAACAGCGATCTGCGCCAGATCGCCAGGATCATCGGCGACGGCCTGCGCGTACCGCAATCGGGCAAGGCGCAACTGATCGAAGCCATCAGTGCCATCGCACCGCTGCTACCCATCCATTCGGACCTGCCCGAGCTCTCGGTGAACCTTGAACAGGAACCTGCCGATACGCGCCTGTACGCGCATTTGCTGCCACTTGCCGAAGGTTTGCGCTTACAACTGCTGGTGCGCCCTTTGGCCGAGAGCAGCTGGTTTCGCCCGGGCCAGGGCGCGCAGAACCTGCTTGGCGAGCGCGACGGCAAACCCTTGCAGGTCTGCCGCGACCTGGCAGGCGAACGCCAGACACTGCAACAGGTACTGCATGCCTGCCCCGGCCTGGCCAACGCCAATAGCGATGGCCAGGAATGGCAGCTGGACCAGCCTCAGGATGCCTTGCAGGTACTCGGCGAACTGCATGCATTGGACGGCAGCTTGCTGCACTGCGTCTGGCCAGAGGGCGAGCGCCTGCGCATAAAGGGCCGCGTGAACCTCGACGCGCTCAAGCTCGGCCTGCGCAAACAGGGTGACTGGTTCATCCTGCAAGGGGAGGTCGCACTCGATGACGGCAAAGTGCTGCAACTGCGCCAGCTTCTGGAACTGCTCAAGGCCAGCCCCGGACGCTTCCTCAAGCTCGACGAGCGTGACTGGCTGGCGCTTGACAAGCGCTTGCGCAAACACCTGGAGGAACTGGCGTATCTGGCTGATCGGGTCACGGACCAGGGCCTTCGCCTCAGCCCGCTGACGACCCCGTTGCTGGCCGGGCTGGCCGCCGAGGTGAGCGAGTTCAAGGCCGATAAAAGCTGGCAGGCGCACCTCGAAAAACTGCAGTCGATGCGCGACCACCAACCTCAGCTCCCTCGCACCCTTCAGGCCGACCTGCGCGCCTATCAGCATGAGGGTTTCACCTGGTTGGCACGCCTGGCTCAATGGGGTGTCGGCGCATGCCTGGCCGACGACATGGGCCTGGGCAAGACGGTACAGCTTCTGGCCGTTCTGCTGCAGCGGGCCGCCGGTGGCCCGCAACTGGTCGTGGCACCGACGTCGGTAACCCTCAACTGGCAGGCTGAGAGCCGGCGTTTCGCGCCACAACTGAAACTGCATCTGTATCAGCAAGCGCGCAGCCTGGCAGATCTCGGCCCCGGCGACCTGGTGATCACCAGCTACGGGTTGCTGCAGCAGGACAGCGCAGCCTTCGCCGCCTGCCACTGGCACAGCGTCGTGCTGGACGAGGCCCAGGCCATCAAGAATGCCCAGACCAAACGCTCTCAAGCGGTAATGGCCTTGCAGTCCGATTTCCGCGTGGTCGCCACTGGCACCCCGCTGGAAAACCACTTGGGCGAGTTGTGGAACCTGTTCCGATTCATCAACCCAGGGCTGCTTGGCAGCCAGGAACACTTCAACAGCCGCTTCGCCACCCCCATCGAGCAGGGCGATGCAGCAGCCCGACGGGCCCTGAAAGCGCTTATCCAGCCCTTTATCCTGCGCCGCCTGAAAAGCCAGGTGCTCGACGAATTACCCGCGCGCACAGAGATCACCTACAAAGTACCGCTGTCCGATGAAGAGGCTCACCTCTATGAGGCCCTTCGCCAGCAAGCGGTGAGCAATGTCTCTGATCTGGCGCCCGGAGCAGGTAGATCATTCCAGATACTGACGGAGATCACCCGCCTGCGCCGGTTCTGCTGCCACCCAGCCCTGGTAACTCCGGGCTCGACCCTGCCTGGCAGCAAGTTCCAGGCTGTCACCGCGATCGTCGAAGAGCTTTTGGACAACGGCCACAAGGCCTTGATCTTCAGCCAGTACGTCGATCACCTGAGTATCGTCCGTACCTGGCTCGATGAAAAAGGCATCGCCTACCAGTACCTCGACGGCAGCGTGCCCGCCAAGGAACGGGAAAGCCGAGTCAATGCCTTCCAGGCTGGCGCGGGTGAAGTCTTCCTTATCAGCCTGAAAGCTGGCGGCAGCGGCCTTAACCTTACGGCCGCCGACTATGTAATCCACCTCGATCCCTGGTGGAACCCGGCGGTGGAGGATCAGGCCAGTGACCGTGCCTATCGCATCGGCCAGCAGCGTCCGGTGACGATTTACCGGCTGGTAGCCGAGAACACCATCGAAGAGCAGATCGTCGCCCTGCATGCGCGCAAACGAGACCTGGCCGACAGCTTGCTGGAGGGTGGTGAAGTGAGTGCCAAGCTGGATGCCGATGCCCTGTTGGCGCTGCTTGCGGGCTCGTTGCAATGATTGGGTGGGTATAACTCAGGGTTGCCAGGAAGGTAAGGCACGCAGCAAGCCTCACCCGGCAACCCGAACGGTATTTCCTTTTACCCAGCAATTCAGACTCGCAAAGCTGCTCGATCATCGCCGCGTTATTCGTAACGCGCCCGGTAAAGCATGGCCACGAGCCTTGAACGGACAAGGACGTCAAGGATCATGGTCAAGCAACTCCAGACTGTTGTTCATCCAGATATCTTTGTGTCACACGGGCTACAAAAAACGTAAACAACCTCACTTTAGTAGCCCAAGGGCTACAAGATTAAAGAGACGAAAGCACGTTTCGCGAAGATCAATCGGCACCATCGAAATCATCGTGGGAGCGGGCTTGCCCCGCGATGCAGGCGACACACGGTATGACACCTGCTGCAACTCTAATTGCAGTTGCAAGACCACCTTGGATCGTTACACGGGTAAGTCCAAAGGATGATGTCATTCGGATATCAAGCCACGCTAATCTAGGGAGACGGCCAGCGAACAACAAGGAGTAACGCCATGCAGTACATTACCCAGGTCGATAACACTCTCTGGGCACTGATCAGCCGCTTGCAGGGCAAGGAGTTGCAAACGCCCTCCAACGCCAGCAATACCCGCTTCAGAATCGCGTCGGTCAACGACAACCACGTAAGAGTGGTAACCGGTACGAACAACAGCTCGATCACCCTGACCCGTGTGGCCTTCCAGCAAACGCTGGATTATCTGGCCAGCAACCGACATTTCGGTGAAGCACACGCTGTGGAGATTCGCTCCAATCAAGCGCCAGCTATCGCCGGCCCGCTTTGCCACGCCGCTCGTCGCCAACCCGATGGCCGTCCAGGCACCGTCGTCATCACCTACATCCTGCCGATACTGGAGCACTGCCAGGCTGTCGCTATTCAGCGTGACGCCAGGCCGACCAGCACCTGGCTGGTGCCTTGAGCCCACCCCAACTTGCATGGGGGCACAAGCTCCCTTTACCCGATACACCGTTCAAAAGGTAAGGACACACGATGGCAACCTCAGGAATCGATTGCGACGACGACTTGTTCACCAGCCTTATCAGCGCCACGCCCGAAGAAGTGGACATTCTGGTGGACATCATCACCGACTTCTCCCGGGGCCGCGCCGGCCTGGATGCGGACATCAAGAAGCAGCTGGTACAGGCCAAGCACAGTTCGCGACCGGCAGGCTATACCGAGCAGCAGCTCGACCTGCTGGGCCATGAGCTGCAGCAGTTCGGCGGGCATTCGGCAATGAACCTGGCCCGTCGCCTGTTGAAGAAATCGGCGGTGCCCTACGCCGAGATCGTCAACGACGTTTACCAGAAGCTTAACGGCAGCGGCGCAACCAGCGTGGCGGACAAGGAACGCCAGATCGCCCTGGCGCTGTTCGGTGCCGGCTGGCGGGAGCTACCGGCCAGCGAGCGTTTCGAGCGGGCCACCAGCACCAAGGTGCTGACCGGGCTGTTCAAACTCGACGAGGCGCTGCCCAAAGGGGCCGCCAGCATGATCGGCCTCTCCGCCTCGCGCAGCGCGGCACTGTTCACCATGGCGGCGACCACCGGATTGCGCCTGAACCCCTTCGGCGCTGCCTTCACGGCCGGCGTGGGCCTGCATAGCAGCGTGGCTGAAGCCTACCGCGTGACCGTGCCCTTCGTTGCCCAGATGGGCTGGATCCGCCTGCGCCGGGAAGCACCCGCCACGCCCCCGGCCACACGCCCCGACACCCTGCCAGTGGCCACCTCTTCCCAGACCACGGTCGACCTGGTGGTCCAGGACGGCCAGGGCGGCACATTGCTCAAGCTCAACGTCGTGCAACGCCCGCCCGCAGGTACCCATCGCCCATTGCAAACCGACCAGATAAGTGCGCTCAACCCACTGCTGGCCAATGTGCCCGGCCTGGCCGCCATGGGCGAGCTGGCCAGCGGCAACTACGTGATGTGCAGCCTGCCATTCGAGACACTGACCAAGAACGCCAACGGCGACGGCAGCGTCCGGGCCTTCGTGCGTACCGGCGGCAAGATCAGTGAACAGGCCAGCCTGTCGCTGCCTGAAGACCTGCAGAACGTACTGCTCAGTGGCGCGGTGTGGAACGCGGTGTCCTCGGCGGTGGGCCAGAAGCACTTGCACGACATCAACGAGAAGCTGGGTGCCATCAAGCGCCAGCTGGACAACGTGCTGCGCGAGCTGGATGAAGCGCAGTGGCAAGAACTGACTGGACTGTTCGAATACACCCAAGGCGTGCTCGATCACTATCCGCACGACGGCATCGACGGCACTGCTCGCCAGACACTGGAAAATCAGCATAGCCAGATCACCTCCCTGGCCCAATACTTCAATCGCAAGATGGACGAAGAGCTGAAGCACGCTCGGGATGTGCAGGCTGACAAACTGTTCGGTGTGGACAGCACCCGCCAGGCATTGCAGGACAGCCTGACGAAGATGGAGGGTTGGGTTAGCGGTTACCTGCAAACCGCACAGCTGCAGGTGGTCAGTTGTGCCTTGCGCTACCTGGCCGAGCCACTGCAGCGCTACCGCGCTCAGGCGAGCAAGGCCCTCGAAAGCCTCGGCCAACTGGAGGAAATCGGTAACCAGAGCCGCAGCATCTACAACTCGCAGATGGAACTGACCAGCTCACGCATGTTCAGCCTCGACGCCTCCCTGAAACAAAGCTTCGCGGCGCAACTGGACGGCCTGACCAGCGTCTTGGCCCAAGGCCCGCGGGACACCCAGCAACTGCAGCAGTCGCTGTTCGATCAAGGGGAGCGTCAGGTACTGCTGCGTTATGAGAACGGACAGATCGCAGAGGCCCAACTGCTGGAACGGGCCGTCTGAAGGCGCCCAACGTAGCCTTTGGCGTAAGCGACAGGGAGGACGGCACAAGCAGGACCGGGGGCGTGAGTGTACAGAGGTTGTCTGCTGACTATCGCGTTCTCAACCTTCGAACAGCACGGTGCGCTTGCGATTCGCTTGTGCCCGTGCCCGAAGATCAGCCATGCGACTCAGCAACGATGCAGGGATGGGCTGGAGACGTTCCGGTTTCTCGGTCATGTCCATGTGGACAAGCTCAAGAATAGCTTTCTCGGCCTTCTGCGCTTCGCGTTCGATGGCTAGAAGAGCCATGTTCACCCTTGATTTGGACATGTTTTGCTCCTTCATCCGAACCATGCGACGACTGCCGCATGTGCGGTCTGATCAGATGAATGCTACAGCAGAATCGTTTACGGCAAATCAAGAGCGAGCCACCGTTACAAATGTAAAAAAATATGATGGCACTATGCCTCGTTAGCCGGCAAAATCCACACGTTCCCAACGGATTTGAAGGACCGGTTCCAATGACATGGCCAGTCATGCTGAAACTCGACAGCGCAGCCTATTCCCTCAGCGTGGTGCAACGAACCGCTTACGCCTTGGCTGACACAGTCGTGATTCAGATCGGCATTGAAGCTGACCAGATCAGCCTCACTGCCTTCCCTGCTAAAGCGAAAGTCATGCTGCCTCAGGAGCAGGCGCATTCGCTGATCCTCCAGCATTTAAATGACTTTGCCCTACGTGATCACATCAACCGTGAGACATCTGGGTTGCGTGAGGTGCTGGCTCGGGCAGCGCTTGCTGGATGCGGAGTTTCGCGGTGACACTGATTGCGACCGACGCTAACGGCTACCGTCTGCTGCCCTTTCGCTTCATGCGCCTGAACACCGCAAATGAACGTGACATTTTGCTCACCTCCGATACAGGCGAGTACATGCACGTGAACGACGCGCAGTTGCGAGCCCTTAGTTACTTCGACATAGAAGCAGGCACACCTTTTTACAAAGACCTGCTAGCTCGCCATTTCATCTACGAACCGACACGTCACGATCCTTTTCCCGAAATGGCGGCGCAATATCGCAGCCGCAAAGACTTTCTTTTCCAGGGCCCAGCCCTGCACTTGTTCGTGGTAACGCTACGCTGCAACCACACCTGCCAGTACTGCCAAGTTTCGCGCGCACCGCTGGGTGGCTCGGGCCATGACTTATCGGAAGCGGATGCACTCGCTGCTGTTGATCGCTTGTTCGAGTCGAACGCTCCCGCCCTGACAGTGGAGTTCCAGGGCGGCGAGCCACTTCTGGCCTTCGAACGTGTACGCCAGATTGTCGAATGGGTAGCTGCACGAAACTTGGTCGAGCAACGGGATATTCAGTTCGTCATTACCACAACGTTGCACCACCTGACAGACGAAGTACTCGACTTCGCAAAACAGCACCGCATCCAGTTCTCGACTTCCCTTGATGGACCGGCGCCCTTGCACAATGCCAACCGCCCGACGCCTTCACGAGACTCTTACGAGTGCACCATGGAAGGCATAAAACGGGTCCGTGAGCATCTTGGACACGACGCAGTCTCCGCGCTGACAACGTTGACCTCTCGAAGCCTTGAACAGCCTGAAGCTATCATCGACGAGTATGTAAAGCAGGGCTTTTCCAGCATTTCACTTCGACCGCTCAGCCCTTATGGGTTTGCTTCCAAGAGTGCACATCGCCTTGACTATCCGATTGAGCAGTACCTGACCTTCTACACGAAGGCGCTGGCCTATCTGCTGAAGATCAACCAGCAAGGGACCTACCTGTCGGAGAGCTACACCAGCTTGCTGCTGAAAAATATCCTGACGCCCTTCTCATCCGGCTATGTCGACCTGCGCTCGCCCGCTGGCGCGGGTACAGCGGCGCTGGTCTACAACTATGACGGTTACGTCTACCCGTCGGACGAGGCTCGGATGCTGCTGGAGATGGGCGAAGACGGTTTAAGGTTGGGCACAGTCCAGCAACCCTTGTCAGAACTTTTGGCCTCACCCGTTATGGAGGCGCTGCTTGCCAGTGGCGTCGCGGAGGCATTGCCGGGCTGTTCGGATTGCGCATTGGTTCCCTACTGCGGCGCAGACCCGGTCGAGCATTATGCTCGCCAAGGTGATCCGATCGGACACCGGTTGTTCAGCAGTTTCTGCAAGAAGAACATGGGGCTGTTAAAGCACTTGTTCGCCTTGCTTCGCGACGGAGATGACAACGTCCAAAGGGTACTGCTGTCCTGGTTGAACAGGCGCTCATACAACGATGTTCGCTTCCCAGGCTACAGGGGCTGAGGACGATGCTGCGCAAAGATACCCACTTAGAAATTCAACACCTGAATGAACCAAAGCTGCTCAAGGTCATCACCTTGGATGAGTTCATTGAGCAAGGTGTCGCAGTTTGCGCCGGTGCCGCGCAATTCCATGATTTGCTGCTCTGGCTACCCAACAAAGATCTTGAGCGAAATCCACATCTGGTTTCATTGCCAGTGGGCGGCTTCCTGATCCCAGAGTCACTCACTAGCCCCTTCGACAACGGCAGGCTACATCTGCATTCCCCCAAAGACCCGGATGTCGTTCAACCTGGCGATGTCATTGCCATTACCCCTGGCAATGCATTGGTAAGAGTGCTCTATCGACGCGGGTCAGACAGTAACCTGCTGTTCATGACGGATCGTTGCAACAGCCTCTGCCTGATGTGCTCGCAACCGCCTAAAGATATCGATGACCGCTGGCATATCGAGGAAAACCTTCGACTGATCGACCTGATGGATGCAGGCGAGGAAAACCTGGGGATCAGCGGCGGAGAGCCCACACTTTATCGTGATGGCCTGCTTGAGATTCTGGCCAAGTGCAAAACCGTTTTGCCGCAGAAGTCCATACATGTGCTCAGCAATGGACGGCTGTTCAAAGATCCGAGCTGGATCGCAGCCCTCGCGGCCCTAGGCCACCCACAGTTGAGTTGGGGCATCCCGCTGTATGCCGACAACGCAGTCGACCATGACCATGTAGTTCAGTCCCCGGGCGCCTTCAGCGAAACCGTGCAAGGTCTCTACAATCTCGCACGCGCTAACCAGATCATTGAAATACGTGTGGTGCTCAGTCGCCTGACCACACCACGCTTGCCTGAATTAGCTCACTACGTGTTCAGGAACCTCCCCTTCGTGCGGCACGTTGCGTTGATGGGTATCGAAAGTACTGGTCTGGCCAGAAAGCACTACGAAGAGTTGTGGATTGACCCGCTGGATTATCAAGAGGCATTGAGCCAAACCGCCTATTTCCTCTTCAACCGTGGGATGCCGGTTTCCATCTACAACCTGCCCCTGTGTTTGATCCCACCCCATCTCTCACGATTCGCCCGCCAGAGCATCTCCGACTGGAAAAACCTGTTCATCGATACCTGCCAGCAATGCGCTGCCGTCAAACATTGCTCAGGGTTCTTCAAATCCCACACTGACCGCTGGCAGAGCCGCGGCGTACGACAACTATCGACCGAGGCCTTTAGCGCCTATGCAAGGAGTGCACAGTGAAATTGCTTGACCGCTGGAAAATCCTGATCAGTGGCATCACCTTGTTGCCGATGGCTGGTACCACATTGGCACAAGCGGGCCATACACCGCTCGCCGATGCGAACTGGCAACCAAACGACAAGCTGCAGCCTCCAGTCTTTGCCGATACGCTCAATGCCGCAGACGCAGTGAACATTTATGCGGCACATCGCTCGCACAGCTCACATCGGTCCCATAGCTCCCACAGTTCCCATTACAGCGGGTCCGGTGGCTATAGCGCGCCTCGTTACTACAGCCCGCCCGCAACGAGCACGCGGAGCTACAGTGCGCCGAGTACTTCGCACAGTACTTCAGGTAGCAATAGCCTTTATCAGTCGACCGGCACTGCTCCCGGAGCGAGCCCAGGTACGTCAAAGACCCGCGCAACCAACGAACAGAAAAGCAACCTGGTCAAGCGCGTACAGACTGCACTTATGGTTCGCCAGTACTATCAAGGCACAATTGATGGGGTCATGGGCAAGGCTACTCGTGGCGCGTTAATGGCCTTCCAAATGGATAGTGCACTGACCGTGAATGGCAGGATGGATACACCCACCCTCAACTCCCTGGGGATCAAGATTCCATAAATTTTGTCAGGGTAAGAGTCCACCGCGACTCGCTCTAGCAACAGGTGAGCCCCAATGTAAGCCGTTCGCGGAAGGTTCTGATTACTGCGCCTTAGTGATAAAGGCGCTTGGCCATTAGCACAAGCGCCCTAATCGACCCTGCTTCCCCAGGCCTCGTATAGTCCCCTCTGGATTACAAAAACCAGGAAAGGACTCCATGGGCCACAAACTACCACCCCTCTGCCAATGGCTGGCCATCCTGGCCCTCACCTGCAGCACCCCGGCCCTGGCTGCACCCGCCTCGGGCGACTACTGGATCATCTACGGCAAAGGCGAACGCCTGCACAACGAGGTCTACGTCGCCGATGCCGCCGGCATCCTGCAAAAGCCCGGTGGCGTGCAATCGGCCCAGGTCATGCAGCTGTTCGAAGACCCGGCCTTCCCGACCCTCGCCGCCTACGAGGTGCAGGTCAAATGCAAACAGCGCCAGATCCGCCTGGACAGCGCCCGGGCGATACGTCGCTTCGACGGCGCCGTGCGCGATGTGAAAACCAACGCCAAAGACTGGGTCGCACCAAAGGACTACTGGCTGCAGCGCACCTTCGCCTTCGTCTGCGCCCCCGACAACCGCGCGCGCAACCAGATGCTGTCGATCGGCAAGATGCCGGCGGCGAAGATGGTCGCCACCATCCAGGCCATGTTCATCCAGTTGATTGGCGTGCAGGCCAACAGCCAGGCGGTGCAGGAGCTGGACGACATGCTGGCGAACACCCCACGATGAGCACGCGTCCTCTGCTGGTCCTTGGCCTGTTGCTGCCTGCGCTGGCCGGCTGCATCCCGACCCTGCCGGAGCTGATGGCGGGCAACCAATGGCAAGGCCGCGACGCCAAGCAGGCCATCGACTTCTTCGGCCCGCCCATGCGCATGGAGCCGTTGCCCGGTGGCGCTGGGGTGCAGTTGGGCTGGTACCGCGATACCACCTACGTGCAAAAGGAGGTGGTCGGCAGCACCGCCGAGATGCAAGGCAACGTGATGGTCCATACAAACTACTGGGACGACGTGGCCCATCCTGGCGGCTGCACGATACTGATGTCGGTGAACAAGGCGCGGCAGATCAACGATTTCTCCACCAAGGGCCGCTGTAACGGCGTGAACCTGGCGCCATAGCGGCTAGCCGAAACGCGGCAGTGAACTTGTTGGAGCGGGATCGTGGGAGCGGGCCTGCCCCGCGATAGCGTCCACCCAGACAACCAAGCCCCCAGCCAGACACCCTCCCCCTACTCAGCCCCCCGCCCAACCATCAACCCATGATTCACATCCTGGGCCAACGCCTTGGCCATGCCACTGAGGTAATGTACCGCCGTCAGCAGCGTAGGCAGATGATCAGGCTCCACCATCGCCAGATCACTGATCTTGTGCACCGCACACATCAGCACGGTCGCCTGCTCCACCGCATGGTCCAGCGGATGCCCCGCCACAACACGGAACAGCGGGTCTTGCACACCCACCTCCCCGCCTTCGCCTGACTCAACACTGACCGTCGGACCGACGTGGCGATGCTCAACCATCAAACCATTGATGCGATGCTTACCTCCGCAATCCATGCGGCAATTATCACCTGTTAGCGGTTAGACATAGACCTACCATTCGCTCACGAACGTTGCAGCAACCCTCATCCCGCCCTCGTAATATCTGGTGTCGCAAGTGAAAGTTATCGAGTCGTCGGCTTATGTGGAGCCACAAAGGTTAGTGATTTGACTTGAGCTTGCAGGTCGTTACAGATAAGTGACATCAGAGGTATTGAGTTGTGAAAAAATCAGATTTAACCCCTTCCTTGTAGTCCATTTCCCAAAGATACTCTCTCCGCTGATTTTCCGTTGCATGCGCTAAAAGTGAGCTCTAGTCTCGGCATGTCGTTGCTATTCAACGACCGGGTTTAGCCGCCCGACATCGTCAGACACCACAGCCGTGCGATGCCGAGTAATCGACATTTGCGCCTTTATGGCGGCTGTACGTGGGGCACCTTCGGGTGCGCCGGGTGCCTGACGTCCCGGTCGGCTAACCCGCGTACAGCTGCCACCTATTCGTTTAGCCGCGTTAGGTGGTTGCTCCATCACGACAGGAGCCACACCATGCTTAAGATCGTTCCCGATCCTCCTCACAATATGCTCATCCTTGAAGACATCCTGATCCAGGCCACTGACCATGCACTGTGTGCGGAAACAGTTGTGCAACAGGCGTTGTTATTACAGCCCAAGTCGCCGGTGTCGATTCTGATGATGACCTCGATGCATGAGATAGAGGCACTGAAAGCATTGCTTGAGTCTGCCCTGATCCAGTTACAGGTGCCAACTGAGCCTAGGGGAATTTATTAAAATTCAAGTGAAATAACACTTGCATTGATCCTGCTCACCAAAAACCACTACAGCACTTTGCGCATAGTAAAAAACCCTGAACGCACGAGCTATTTTTAGGAACTCAGGCTAAATAATAAATAACCAGGGAGATTGAATAATGGCTTCAGACGATACCAAGTTCACCGTTGGAAAAACCATATTCTACCAGGGCGAAAAACAGACCTACCCCTTATTCCGTATCGAAGCTGGCATACCTTGCCAGCACGCACGTGAACAAGCTTCTGAACTAATGGGCTGCGCACGTGATTTGACTATTGACGGCCTGATGGAAGATAAGCCGCAGCTAATCTGGGCCTCTCATTACCTCTGCGCTTTGGCTAAGGCATTAATGGATGACGCCGAACTAGGCATGGCGCATAAAGTATAACACTTTACGCCCCAGGAGCGCTTTCAGAGAATACATTAACCACTTAACTCTGAAGGCGCCGAGCGGGTGAAGTTAGTCAGACTACACCGCCTAGCAAACTCAACCCGAAACATCACCGGAAGAGTGAGTAGACATCGACTTTAAACTAGAAATCTGCTTGTTAAGCTCATCTAACCGAGAACGCAACACTGCCAGATCAGCAGTCGTTGAATTCATATAACCCGGCGTTCCAGAAATCATTCCAATCAGCTGATCTCGCTCATCCTCCAAGATCGTAATTTGATCATGAAAAAACAAATTTGAGCTAGCATTCTGATGCAAACGTGCTTGCTCGTCAGCAAGGAGGCTTTTAGTTACCAAGTCAAAATTAGAGTTAATTACTGGAAAGTGCTCCGCAGCAAACCTTAAGAACTGACCGAACTCATACATATGAAAATCCTGACCAACCTCCAACTTAAACTCTTCTATCAGCTCCGGACGAGGACCAATCTTTCTACCTCTGTGAATCCACCACCAGTCTTCCTTTGCATCATCAGTAATAAAAACTACAGATCGATTTTCAGCTTTTGCCTTGCATATGATCTCTCTCCATATGATGAGGTCCCCAAATCTATCGTAGCCTGTACAATCCTTTTTTTCATCTTTGTAGCCCGGAGGGATTTTTTTTGCATAACGATCCTCACCCTCCTTTTTTATTGCAATGAGCTTCTCCGACGACAGTCTCAGCCCAACTTTACCTTCGAAAACTTTAGTAAGCCGATCCACCGCCTTAGAAATCTCTTCTTTTGGATGGGAGTCTCGTGCCGCCTCCATTCGCCCTCTAAAGTCAGAAATATACATTTCTAGCGCTGACAACTCTCTATCTACATCAATAGTGGGATGCGCTCTAAGCTGCCGAAATCGGTCACGTGACTTTTCAACAATTGACTCTTGATCTCTGATTAAAGACTCATATGCATCAATTGCACCATACTCAACGCCAAGTCGATTCTTGTGAAACTCAAGACCTACCTGATACGGAAGCCATAGAGAACCACTCAATGCTTCAAAAACCCCCAACAATCTGTCACGAACTTTCGCCGGGTGGCGCAAACAATGCAGCAATACGTTCGTATCTGGAATGAACAGGCCTTCATTCCATATCCTTTCAATTTGAACGCTATCTTTACCATACCACCCAGCGAAAGTATCACGCATAATTTAGTCCAACCATGCAATTTTTTTAATACCTAGCCGCATAGAGGCTTCAACCACCAATTTCCTCGAAGACTCATCACTTGTTTTACCGGTCTCTAGAAGAACAACACCATGGGAGACACCTCCATTGTTTATAGCCCGCTCAAACGCGGCCATTAGAACCAACTTCCAGTCTCTACTCTTACCCCAGCAGACGACTCGCCCATCATCTAACTGACAACCGTGCGGCTTAATAAAAGTCCCGCTCACATCTCTTGGTGGAGACATATCTAAAGCTCGCCATATATCATCCTCCGCAGCCAGCAGCTTAGCGCGCTCGTATGGCTTTATAAGAGAGTCCTTGATGTAAACACGAACTTTTCTCGGATCCATAAAATGAGCTAGCTGGCCGCCAACGTCCGGATCTTTAGTCCATCTCTCATAGAGCTTAGAGCGATCCAAATCATTAAGTGAAGACCAACCTATTTGATCCGCAAGCGACCAAATTTTATCCCTAATGGATATCCTAATCTTCTCAGGAAGCATCACTGTACCGTTCCTCGATTATGAGGCCTTGGAAACTCAAAAGCCGGTAGTTCAAGGACAGGATCACCCTCGCGCATAAATAGATCCGCCTGATCACGCATCCAATCCAGCATAAAACTCCCTGCGCTTTCATCGCGAAATTGCACAACACCAGGCAGCGAGAGTCTTTCAATATCTCCTCGCGCACTTTTCTCCAATTCAACAACCTCCGCAATCCGTCTCAGATCACTGACAAAATCCAAGACAACGACCTTCTTTTTCTTCGGGCTTATGCGGAGGCCTCGCCCGAGCTGCTGAACAAATATCCTGCGACTATGCGTTACACGCATAAATACAATCATGTCGACGTCTGGTACATCTACACCCTCATTGAATAAATCTCGAGTGGTGACAACATCCAAATGTCCCTTCCGAAACGCCGCCATCGTGCGATCTCGCTCTCGCGCCGTCATTTCACCTGTAATAGGCTGTGCCCGAAACCCAAATAATTGTAAAGTTGCTGCAAAGCTTTTTGCATGATGCACCGACGCGCAGAACACGATAACGGAGCGACGGCATTCCTTATCAAAACTTTCCCTTACAGCCCTTGCAGCTTCTTCGTCCCTGACCGGCATCAACAACAACTTATTCAGTTGCGAGACAGAATATTTATGACGAGAGCTTTTCTGAACAGCGCTCCAATCAACATTATCTGCAAGCAAACGATAGTCTGCCTCACATAAAAATCCGTTTTTCAGGCCGTCCGCTATACCGATTTGTATGACCGGCGACCCTAGTAACTCGTCAATATCATAGCCATCTCCTCGCCAAGGCGTGGCGGTAACTCCACCAATCATTGCACTTGAGAGACGTTGAGTTACGCGACGAAAAGTCTCCGAGCCAACATGGTGTGCTTCATCAATCAAAACCAAGCCGAAATCTGGAAGTTCATCAAGCTTAGACACAGCACTCTGAACAGTCGCAAATGTTATTCCATTCCATTCATCAGGCTTCTCACCAGCCATCAATCGATGGGTTTTCACCCACTTCGGGAGTTGGTCCCAGAAAGACCTTTGGAGCTGATCAACAAGTTCTCGCGTACCCGCCAGCACCAATACCGCCCCTCCTGGCACAGCGTTATCCCGCAATAACTCCGATACGCTCTCAGCTAGTACTACGGTTTTACCAAGACCGGTAGCAAGAACAACTTGAGCCCTCCCAGTTTCACGAAGAGAAGCCACAAACTTTCTTACCGCTTCGTCTTGATAGCTTCTCAATTCACGCCTGTGCGATGAATATTCGGGGCTTTTTCTGGCAAGCTCGATGAGTACAGAAGGGTCAAGTACATCTATCTTAATACCCAACGCCGCCCAACGTTTGATTGCTTCGTAAACTGCCGGGCCAGGCCTTCTATTCAAAGCAACATAAATTCTGTCAGCTTTGTAAAACCGAGCAGCCTCACCAACCTCATCCACGGCACTTGCGGAAGGATATCCAACAGTTGTGAACTTACACTGAACGACCCAAAGCTCGCCATTCTTCACGCCCAGGACATCGGCGCCATGATCCCCAGAACCACCAACCAATCTAACATCCTGGAAGCCATTACATACAAGCAAGCGAGCAATATCGCGCTCGAATGCTTGCCATGTACCGTTTATAAGCCGGGAGGCGTCAAGATAAGATTCATTCATCAGTCAAAAGTATCCGATTTAAGAAGCCGAACTGAACATGTTGCCCTGACAATCACATCTCGGCTTGCGCGCTCAATGTCGGACGGCGACTGATTAATAATCCAGACCAAATCACGCAAGTATGCGTCATAACGAGTTCGCACAGACTCACGCACTTGACTAGTCACTACCACACTACCAAAATCTAGTGAAGTATACGCGTCCTCCCAGAACTTACCATCTAGGAACAAATCTGGCCTACGACTAAAGAACGCTCTTATAGCCTCAGGATCAGCATACTCCCAAAAACGACCTTCAGAAATTAACGCCTTATGATCAGGAACGCCGCGATGAGCCATTCTCCGAAAAATAACTTCTTTATCCCGCTCGTCCAACTCTTGGAATATATTGCCTCCTTCCGCATCCGGTACTAACTGAGGTATTGCACGAGCAAGGTCCGACATTACCGAAGATGCCGAGGCAATGATCTCCTGCGGATCCAAACGAGAATCAATGCAATATTGTTTCCGAAAATCAGCCAGTACAAGCGCAAAAGGAGGCTCTTGAGCCTGCCCCTTCAAAAACTCTACCGTTCGATAAGTAAGCTCTATAAGCAAGGCATCTACTGGAGTCATGGTGGTCGAGCGAAACATATCATGCGTCAAATCCACCATGAAGGCGTAAGTTCGGGTCGAAACATCTTCTAGTTTCAGCAGCCAGGGAAGACCAACTGGGAAGCCTGGATCTTTTGTATCTACACTATAAGCCTGCACCTCGTACTCAACTCGATATGTCGGATGAATGTATTTTCTCGACATTTCGTAAATTGGCCGATGGGCAAATACTGGGGCAGGCATTGCCTCAATCAGTAGTTGATCAGTAACAACTCCTGGGGCTTCAGGGGTCGGAGACTCAATATCTAAAAAACCCTCCGGAAGCGAACTTTCATTTTCGCCTCCCACTTTTTCTCCTAGCACATCTCGATCTTGTTCAAGCACAAGTTCCCACCACCGATCATCGGCTAAATAGTCGGATTCATCCTGCTCAAAAAGATCCGCCATTTGCATGGCTCGGTCGTTGTCCTTTACCACCAGTACTCGTGACCACAATCCATTTTTTCCTTGCGGGCTCGAACGCCGGAAAGCTTGAAATAGGCGATACAGAGGGCTATCGTTGCCTTCATAGCCACGCTGCCTTGCAACTATGGGGCGCAGCGGGCCTTCACCTCGCACTACCCTTATCATCTCGCTCCAGGCAGGGTCATCCCGCTCAAAGCGATCCTTTGTATAGCTTACACGGCAATGGTCAATATGGATTTCACCGACAAAGCGACCACGTCCACGCTGGTCGTCAGTCGGATACTCTACCTCCGAAACGTCTCCATCACTCCACTCAAATAGGTCCTTATTAGCAATCTCTATTTTTCGGCCATTACGAATAAAGTCGAGACCAAATTCAGTATTATGGAGATATCGCTGAAGTCCGATCCAACCATGAATCCGACGCTTCACTTCTACAATATTGCAACGCCCACTCGCCGTCGGGCAGACCTTCTCAGAAACCGCAAGCGTACGCATGCAACTTGTGCAATAAAGGCGAGAAGCTAGATTTAAATCAATATATTCAACCGCCCTAGCACATGAGCCATCTGGGAAGTTCACTACGCGACCTTCATTCCAGATGCAGTGCCTACGCGGAGAAAGACGAACACCTCCCACTGTCAATCTGATTCTACCTGCTTCAGATTGCCCAAGTAAGGATGAATAAGTCCTGGCAAGATGCTTACGCATCGTCTTCTGGTTATTGCCTCTCGCCAAATACGACCTTTGATCTTGCTTGAGCCGACTTACTACAATGGTTGTGCCATGTGACGCATGATCAGCTTTAGGGCGAGTTTGCCGCGGGACCTTGAAACTTCTAGTAGCACTAAGTTCCTCAAGATCAATCCGCACACCTACTTCCTCAGCATCACCAGCACGTGTCGTCCAAACCTCAGTTACCAGGCCCAGACGAGCGGTAGCGATGTTGAAACCCATACCAAATAGGCCAAGATTGAATAAAGGATCATTACCTGACCAACCAGCTCTTACAGCATTTTCTAAAGACTCAAACGACATCCCTGGGCCGTTGTCCTTAATAGTGACCCTGGCGCTCTCATTATCCGCCATTGGCAGGGAAATAGATATTTCTGGGCCTTCAATAGGGGCACCGGCCCGCGTTGCATGCACAAATCCATCGATAGAGTTGTCAATCAACTCAGCCAAACAGCGCCATTGAGGTAGATTGATTTCACCCAGCATCTGCAAAATACGCGGGTCAGGTGTAAGATCGAATTCCTGTGCCATATTGTTCCCTACTAGAATTTTTGCTTGGGCGCATGGCGAGTACGCCCTACCCAGATTTCCTTGGCAAACATGATTTTTGAAGCGTCAGTATGTTAGCAGCTCTGTAGCTACATTCAGCTTCAGCGAAGCCGCTGAGCTATGGACACTGCCCCCCTAAGCTGCTCCGCCACACTCGCTGCAACCTGCTGCGCTAATAAAACTGGAACAGCATTACCCAATTGCCGCATAGTCTCTGACCAACTGCCATGAAACTTGAAGCTATCCGGAAAAGTCTGGATGCGCGCACTTTCCCTAACAGTAAAATAGCGGACCGACCCATCATCACGGACTAGCATATTCTCTCCACCCGGAACTCCATGCCCCCCCGCCTTGAGGGTCTTGGCAGGGAGATCGAGAGGACTACCTGTATGGCCTGGATACACCCTCGCCCCGGCCTGATAGAGATGATTGGATATTGTAGACGAAGCAGAAGTGCAGGGATCAGGTAGATCGTAAATTGCATCTCGAACCGTTTGCCATGGAAGGGTGCTCAATCCATCTTTCTGATTTTTCAGCCGTTGAACCCTGGCCATGAGCTTTTCGGGGAGAATAGGAACTGGCAGCCCATGCCGACGCCAATAATTCCCAGTCACCCACTGATCGTAAAGCAACGCATCATAGCTGTGCGTAGGAGAGGGAAATTTCCAGCTGACATTGAGGTCATTCCTAAAGCCAACCAAAAAAATTCGTTCCCGCTTCTGAGGGACGCCATAATCGGCCGCATTTACTAGAGTAGCCGTAACGTTATAGCTAAGCTCTGAACAGTGACAACTAGCCATCTCTTGCTTAAGCCGACTATGATGTTCACTCCAATCTTCGTTATCGCGAGGTGGCAGCTCGGGGAACTGTAATTGTAGCTGGATGTAGTTGAAGTAGCTGGCAAAAGTTACCCTCGTAAGCCCTTTAACATTCTCAATGAGAAACGCCTGAGGCTTCAACTGCCTGATCACATCCACTGTAGCTGGAAACATATCTCGCGTATCACCCTGCGCCTTATGCTTTCCCCCGATGGAAAACGGCTGACATGGCGGCCCGCCGGCGAGTAACTCAATGCCTTCTGGCACAGTCGACCAGTCAAACGATCGGACATCACCCTCATGGAGTTGCCAGCTAGCTAATAAGGAATGACCAAGTCGTTGATTCTCTCGAACTGTATCACAAGCCCATTTATCCCACTCAACGACAGCAAGGTGTTCAAAACCTGCAATCTCGCATCCCATGGCCAGGCCACCCGCCCCTGCGAATAGCTCTACTGATCTCATCGGATCGCCCCCAACATACTTTTTGAAATCCATGAAAAGCCAGATAGGGAGATACTACCAGCTAAAAACACGGGGCAAAATAGCTCCATGGCAGTTCGCTTCCACTTGCTCGTGACATTCAGCCAGGACTATAAAGCTTGACCATTATTAATAAATAGATTTACTCAATTGACTCAACATTCACTGCATTTAGCTTAAGCCAATTAAAAAACACAAAAAAGCCCAGTCGTTTCCGACTGGGCTTTTTCGTTTCAATAATGGTCGGGACGGAGTGATTCGAACACTCGACCCCTTGCACCCCATGCAAGTGCGCTACCGGGCTGCGCTACGCCCCGACAAGGCGGTTCTCAATGTTGCCGAGAACGAGAAGAAATGTACCCTAACCTTTTGATTAATGGAAGCTTTTTTTCAAAAAACTTTCCACTCATCGGCTTTGGTCACTTCTTGAGCACCACCAACACATCCTCCAACTCCGCAATCATCTGCCGAATCAGCTGCTTGTACTGGCTGGACTCATCCTTGACCTCATCACTGGAAAGCCGCAAGCGCGCCCCGCCAATGGTAAAGCCCTGGTCATACAGCAAAGCGCGGATCTGGCGGATCATCAGCACGTCCTGGCGCTGATAATACCGCCGGTTGCCACGGCGCTTCACCGGGTTGAGCTGCGGAAATTCCTGCTCCCAGTAGCGCAGCACGTGCGGTTTTACCGCACAGAGCTCGCTGACTTCACCGATGGTGAAGTAGCGTTTGCCCGGGATGGGGGGCAGCTCGTCGTTATGGCTTGGTTCCAGCATAGGCCTCTACCCGGGCTTTCAGCTTCTGCCCTGGACGAAAGGTGACGACGCGGCGCGCGGTGATCGGGATCTCTTCCCCTGTTTTAGGGTTGCGGCCCGGCCGCTGGCGTTTGTCGCGAAGGTCGAAGTTGCCGAAACCGGACAACTTGACCTGCTCGTTGTCTTCAAGCGCGTGCCGAATTTCTTCGAAAAACAGCTCGACCAGCTCCTTGGCCTCACGCTTGTTAAGCCCCAGCTCCTCGTACAGCCTTTCGGCCATCTCAGCTTTCGTCAGAGCACCCATGCCGTTATTTCCTTAACGTGGTGTTCAACCTTTGTTCAAGCGAGGTGAGGATGGTTTGCAGGGTTTCATTCACCTCATCGTCGTTAAGAGTGCGCGATGGATGTTGCCAGGTCAAGCCGACGGCCAGGCTTTTTCTATCAGGATCAATGCCTTTACCCTGGTAGACGTCAAACAGCCTGAGGTCTGTGAGCCATTCGCCTGCATTGTCACGAATTACTTCAAGCACCGAGCTCGAAGCTACATCACGACCGGCGATCAAAGCCAGGTCACGGCGGGTTTCCGGGAACTTGGACAGCTCGCTGAACTTCGGCAGGCGGCCTTCCACGACATCACCGAGCACCAGCTCGAAGACGAACACCGGACGGTCGAGGCCGAGGATCTTGGCCAGTTCCGGGTGGATGGCGCCGAGGTAGCCGACTTCCTTGCCGTCGCGCTCGATGCGGGCGGTCTGGCCTGGGTGCAGGGCTGGGTGCTTGCCGGCGACGAAAGTGAAGTCGCTCAGGGCGCCGGAGTAGCCCAGCAGGGCTTCCACGTCGGCTTTGACGTCGAAGAAGTCGATGCCGTCGCGACCGTTTGCCCAGCCTTCGGGCTGGCGGCTGCCGGTGACGACGCCGGCGATCATCGGCTGCTGCTTGAGGTCACCGAGCTGGCCGACGAAGCGCAGGCCGCTTTCGAACAGGCGCACGCGGTCTTGCTGGCGGTTGAGGTTGTGCTGCATCGCCTTGACCAGGCCCGGCCACAGCGAGGCGCGCATGGCGGCCATGTCGCTGGAGATGGGGTTGGCCAGCAGCAGCGGCTCGACGCCTGGGGTGAACAGCTCGAACAGTTTCGGGTCGATGAAGCTGTAGGTGATGGCTTCCTGGTAGCCGCGGGCGACGAGCAGACGACGCAGGTTCGGCAGCTCGCCTCGGGTTTCCGGGCGGGCTTGCGGGGCCAGGCGGGCCTGCGGGTAGCGGACCGGCAGGTTGTTGTAGCCGTACAGGCGGGCCAGCTCTTCGATCAGGTCGACTTCCAGGCTGACGTCGAAGCGGTGGCTTGGGACGGTGACCGTCCACTGCCCTGCCCCGTTTGCGCTGGTGTTCAGCTCCAGGGCGTTGAGCAGTTGTTCGACCTGGGCGGCGTCCATCTCCATGCCGAGCATCTGGGTGATGCGTTCGGCGCGCAGGGTGATCGGCGCGATGTTCGGCAGGTGCTGCTCGCTCACGGTCTCGACTACGGGGCCTGCTTCGCCGCCGACGATCTCGAGGATCAGGGCGGTGGCGCGCTCCATGGCTTCACGGGCCAGTTGCGAGTCCACGCCGCGCTCGTAGCGGTGCGAGGCGTCGGTGTGCAGGCCGTAGGAACGGGCCTTGCCGGCAACGGAAATCGGCTCGAAGAAGGCGCTCTCGAGGAACAGGTCGCGGGTCTTCTCGGTGTTGACGCCGCTGTGCTCGCCACCCATCACGCCGGCAATGGCCAGGGCGCGGGTGTGGTCGGCGATCACCAGGGTGTCGGCGCGCAGGGCAACTTCCTGGCCGTCCAGCAGGACGAGCTTCTCGCCCTCTTCGGCCATGCGTACGCGGATGCCACCGTTGATTTCGGCGAGGTCGAAGGCGTGCATCGGCTGGCCGAGCTCGAGCATCACGTAGTTGGTGATGTCGACGGCGGCGTCGATGCTGCGCACGTCGCTGCGGCGCAGGCGCTCGACCATCCACAGCGGGGTCGGCTTGCTCAGGTCGACGTTGCGGATCACGCGGCCCAGGTAGCGTGGGCAAGCGGCCGGGGCGCTGACTTCGACCGGGCGCACTTCGTCGTGGGCGGCCGGTACGGCCGGCACGACTGGGCGGGTGACCGGCACGTCGTACAGGGCGCTGACGTCACGGGCCAGGCCGGCCAGGGACAGGCAGTCGCCGCGGTTCGGGGTCAGGCCGATCTCGATGCTGGCGTCGTCGAGGTTCAGGTACTTGCGAATGTCTTCGCCAACCGGGGCGTCAGCCGCCAGTTCCAGCAGGCCGTCGTTCTCTTCGCTGATCTGCAGCTCGGAAGCCGAGCAGAGCATGCCGAACGACTCGACGCCGCGCAGCTTGGCTTTCTTGATCTTGAAGTCGCCCGGCAGTTCGGCGCCGATCATGGCGAACGGGATCTTGATGCCTGGGCGGGCATTCGGGGCGCCGCAGACCACCTGGAAGGTCTCTGCGCCGTTGCTCACCTGGCACACGCGCAGCTTGTCGGCGTCCGGGTGTTGTTCGGTGGTGAGGATCTCGCCCACCACGATGCCGCTGAACTGGCCGGCAGCGGGGGTCACGCTGTCGACTTCGAGGCCGGCCATGGACAGGCGGGCAACCAGTTCGTCACGGGAGACTTGCGGGTTTACCCAACCGCGCAGCCACTGTTCACTGAATTTCATGCTGTTCTCCTGAAAGTTGCGTCGATTGGGCCTAGCGGAATTGAGCCAAGAACCGCAGGTCGTTGTCGAAGAACAGACGCAAATCGTTGACGCCATAGCGCAGCATGGCCAGGCGCTCGGCGCCCATGCCGAAGGCGAAGCCCTGGAACTCTTCCGGGTCGATGCCGGACATGCGCAGCACGTTCGGGTGGACCATGCCGCAGCCCATCACTTCCAGCCAGCCGGTCTGCTTGCACACGCGGCAGCCCTTGCCGGAACACATCACGCACTGGATGTCGACTTCGGCGGACGGCTCGGTGAAGGGGAAGAACGACGGGCGGAAGCGCACGGCCAGTTCTTTCTCGAAGAACACCCGCAGGAACTCTTCGATGGTGCCCTTGAGGTCGGCGAAGTTGATGCCGCGGTCGATCAGCAGGCCTTCGACCTGGTGGAACATCGGCGAGTGGGTGATATCCGAGTCGCAACGGTACACACGGCCTGGGCAGACGATGCGGATCGGCGGCTGGGTGCTTTCCATGGTGCGGACCTGTACCGGCGAGGTGTGGGTGCGCAGCAGCATGTTGGCGTTGAAATAGAAGGTGTCATGCATCGCCCGGGCCGGGTGGTGGCCGGGGATGTTGAGCGCTTCGAAGTTGTGGTAGTCGTCTTCGACCTCGGGGCCTTCGGCGATGCCGTAGCCGATGTGGGTGAAGAACTGCTCGATGCGCTCGAGAGTACGGGTGATCGGGTGCAGCCCGCCGGTGGTCTGGCCACGGCCTGGCAGGGTCACGTCGATGCATTCGGCGGCCAGGCGAGCGTTGAGCTCAGCCTCTTCAAAACCGGCCTTGCGTGCGTTGAGCACGTCGGTGACGCGTTCCTTGGCGTCGTTGATCAGCGCGCCAACCTTGGGGCGCTCTTCGGCTGGCAGGTTGCCCAGGGTCTTCATCACCTGGGTCAGCTCGCCTTTCTTGCCGAGGAATTGAACCCGGATCTGTTCCAGGGTAGTGATGTCTTCAGCGCGTTCCACGGCCTCGAGGGCTTGGGCGACCAGCGCGTCCAGGTTTTCCATGTACAGACTCCAGATACGAAAATAGGGGAAGAGCTTTTGAAGGCTCTTCCCCTATCCGATGACGTTTTACACCCGACGGCGCAGGCGCCGCCGGATGATTGTCGTGGGTACTTAAGCCAGTACGGCTTTAGCCTTCTCGACAATCGCAGCAAACGCCGCTTTTTCGTTCACTGCCAGATCGGCCAGAACCTTACGGTCGATTTCGATCGACGCCTTTTTCAGGCCAGCAATCAGACGGCTGTAGGACAGGCCGTTGGTGCGAGCACCGGCGTTGATACGAGCGATCCACAGTGCGCGGAACTGACGCTTCTTCTGACGACGGTCGCGGTAGGCGTATTGGCCTGCCTTGATGACCGCTTGCTTGGCTACACGGAATACGCGCGAACGTGCACCGTAGTAACCTTTAGCCAGTTTCAGAATTTTTTTGTGACGCTTACGAGCGATAACGCCGCGCTTAACACGAGCCATGAGTAACTTCCTCTATCTTAACCAGAATTAACGAACGCGCAGCATGCGCTCGACTTTTGCCACGTCAGACGGGTGCAGCAGGCTGGCACCGCGCAGTTGACGCTTACGCTTGGTCGACATTTTGGTCAGGATGTGGCTCTTGAAAGCGTGCTTGTGCTTGAAGCCGGAAGCCGTCTTCAGGAAGCGCTTCGCAGCACCGCTCTTGGTTTTCATCTTTGGCATGTTGGAACTCCGCATTCGAATAAAAATTACACAATAATCATCAGGCCTGCCGTGCCCGGGAGATTACTTCTTCTTTTTGGGGGCGATGACCATCATAAGCTGGCGTCCTTCCATCTTCGGATGCTGCTCAACGGTGCCATATTCGGCGAGGTCGGTTTCGACCCGCTTCAACAGCTCCATGCCCAGCTCCTGGTGGGCCATCTCACGGCCGCGGAATCTCAGAGAGATCTTGGCCTTGTCCCCATCGCTAAGGAAACGTACCAGGTTGCGTAGTTTTACCTGGTAATCCCCTTCTTCCGTCCCTGGACGAAACTTGATTTCTTTGATCTGGATCTGCTTCTGGTTCTTCTTGGCTTCGTTGGCCTGCTTCTTCTTCTCGAAGAGGTGCTTGCCGTAGTCCATCACCTTGCAGACGGGCGGTACCGCGTCTGCAGAGATTTCCACCAGATCCAGCTTCGCTTCATCAGCGATACGCAGCGCTTCATCAATCGAGACGATGCCAATCTGCTCGCCGTCAGCACCAATTAACCGAACCTCGCGTGCCGAGATATTCTCGTTGATCGGGGCTTTCGGTGCAGTTCGTTTATCGTTTCTCATTTCACGCTTAATAGTCATTACTCCGATTCTTGGCGACCACGCCGGGAAACCGCTTGCGACAGCAGCTCAGCGAACTGCGCGACGGGCATCGAGCCCAGGTCAGCGCCTTCGCGGGTGCGCACAGCGACGGTTTGCGTTTCGACTTCGCGATCCCCTATAACCAAAAGATAAGGGACCCGCAGCAACGTATGCTCGCGGATTTTAAAGCCGATCTTCTCATTTCTCAAGTCCGACTTGGCACGGAATCCGCTACCGTTCAGGGCTTTTTCCACCTCGAGGGCGAAATCGGCCTGCTTGTCGGTGATGTTCATGATCACGGCTTGGGTCGGGGCGAGCCAGGCCGGGAACACGCCGGCGTAGTGCTCGATGAGCATGCCGATGAAGCGCTCGAACGAACCGAGGATGGCGCGGTGCAGCATCACCGGGCGCACGCGGCTGTTGTCTTCGGCGATGTAGCTGGCGTCCAGGCGCTCGGGCAGGTTCGGGTCGTACTGCAGGGTGCCGCACTGCCAGTTACGGCCGAGGCAGTCGCGCAGGGTGAACTCGATCTTCGGACCGTAGAACGCGCCCTCGCCCGGCTGGTATTCCCACTCCAGGCCCGATTCGTTCAGGGCGTCGGCCAGCGCGCCTTCGGCGCGGTCCCACAGCTCTTCGGAGCCCACGCGCTTGGCCGGGCGGGTCGAGAGCTTCATGGCGACGTCGGTGAAACCGAAGTCCTTGTACACATCCAGGGTCAGCTTGATGAAGTCGGCGGCTTCTTTCTTCACCTGGTCTTCGGTGCAGAAGATGTGCGCGTCGTCTTGCACGAAGCCACGCACGCGCATGATGCCGTGCAGGGCACCGGACGGCTCGTTGCGGTGGCAGGCACCGAACTCGGCCAGGCGCAGCGGCAGGTCGCGGTAGGATTTGAGGCCCTGGTTGAACACCTGCACGTGGCACGGGCAGTTCATCGGTTTTACCGCGTAGTCGCGGTTTTCCGACGAAGTGGTGAACATGTTCTCAGCGTAGTTGGACCAGTGGCCGGAACGCTCCCAGAGAATGCGGTCGACGACCTGCGGGGTCTTGATTTCCTGGTAGCCGTTTTCACGCTGGACCTGGCGCATGTACTGCTCGAGCACCTGGTACACGGTCCAGCCGTTGGCGTGCCAGAACACCATGCCCGGGGCTTCTTCCTGCAGGTGGAACAGGTCGAGCTGCTTGCCGATCTTGCGGTGGTCGCGCTTTTCGGCTTCTTCGATGCGCTGGATGTAGGCGGCCAGCTGCTTCTTGTCGGCCCAGGCGGTGCCGTACACGCGTTGCAGCTGCTCGTTCTTGGCATCGCCGCGCCAGTAGGCGCCGCTCAGCTTGGTCAGCTTGAATGCCTTGAGGAAACGAGTATTCGGCACGTGCGGGCCACGGCACATGTCGACGTATTCTTCGTGGTAGTACAGGCCCATGGCCTGTTCATCCGGCATGTCCTCGACCAGGCGCAGCTTGTAGTCTTCGCCACGCTGAGTGAACACGTCGATGACTTCGGCGCGCGGGGTCATCTTCTTGACCACGTCGTAATCCGTGTCGATCAGCTGCTGCATGCGCTTTTCGATGGCGGCGAGGTCGTCCGGGGTGAAAGGACGCTCGTAGGCGATGTCGTAATAGAAGCCTTCGTCGATCACCGGGCCGATCACCATGCGGGCGGTCGGGTACAGCTGCTTCACCGCGTGGCCGATCAGGTGGGCGCACGAGTGACGGATGATCTCCAGTCCCTCTTCATCTTTAGGGGTGATGATCTGCAGAGTGGCGTCGTGGTCGATCTTGTCGCAGGCATCGACGAGCTTGCCGTCGACCTTGCCGGCCAGGGTGGCCTTGGCCAGGCCCGCACCAATGGATGCGGCGACTTCGGCTACGGATACCGGCTGGTCGAACGTGCGTTGACTGCCATCGGGAAGAGTAATAACGGGCATGGCGCCTCCTCTCCTAGTGGTGACCCCTACCAAAGGTCACGTGGGTTGGGATGAGCCAGTACAAGATCCGCCCTGCCTTTCCCGCGGGAAAGCCTGCCTCACAGTGGCAGAGACCTTTCGGCCTGCCAGGGTCGAACCAGAGTGACTGGAAGGTAAAAGTTGCAGGCTGCCAGTGGCGAGCCGCAAGCCGAGCATGCTAGCACGCGGGTTGCACCGGGTCGCAGAAATATTTGGAAATTACGTTGCCGGGGTGAACTTGTACGGAAAATTTCCTATCAGACCTTCTGAAGCAACCTACTCTTGATGAGACCTTTACCCAAGGAGTGTTCGGTTATGCGACTTCAGTCCCTTCTGGCTGCCTGCGCCGCAAGCGCCCTGCTGCTGCCGCTGGCTGCCAACGCAGGCAATTTCCCCGCCGGTAAGGAAGCGCACTACATGACCCAGTGCCAACAGGTGGCGAGCGGCCAGGGCGTGGACGCGGCGACGGCGAAGAAACACTGCGAGTGTGGCGCCCAAGCCATCAAGAAGAATTTCAACGACAAGGAGATCGAGGACCTCGACAGCCAGGACGGCGTTGACGCCAAACTGATGCAGAAGGCCCAGCAGGTGGTTCAGGCCACCTGCAAGCCGAAATAACCAGGGATAGCGGGCCATTGCACGCATCTTTTGCGCTGGATCAACATCCTGCGAAGGTAAAAGGCGCTAGATACGCAGAAATGGACTATAGTGTCGTCGGTGCTACTGAAGCCACGGCGACATCGCACCCCGATAAAAAATCATGTTTCTGGAGATTCACCCCATGTCCAATCGCCAAACCGGCACCGTCAAGTGGTTCAACGATGAGAAAGGCTTCGGCTTCATCACTCCTCAAGGCGGCGGCGACGACCTGTTCGTACACTTCAAGGCTATCGAAACCGACGGTTTCAAAAGCCTGAAAGAAGGCCAAACTGTTTCCTTCGTCGCCGAAAAAGGCCAGAAGGGCATGCAGGCTGCGCAGGTTCGTCCGGAGTAATTTTCGGATAGCTGCAAAAAAACCCGCCACTTGTGGCGGGTTTTTTATTGCCTGCCAGGACAACACGGCCCGCTGCCGGCCTCGCGGCTGAAGCCGCTCCTGCAGACGAGCGCGTACCCCGCCCCTGCTTTCTCTCCTCCCGTGCACCGACCCGTCGAACCCTGACTATCGTTCAGCACTGCTGTCGATTCTCGCCAACCCCGTTCGACTACCCAGCACACCCACCCGAGGAGATTCATCCCATGCGCAAGCTCATCGTCGCCGCCTTCATCACCCTCGACGGCGTCATGCAGGCCCCCGGCGGTCCGCAGGAGGACACCAGCGGCGGCTTCACCCGTGGCGGCTGGATCCCGCCGTTGGCCGACGAGGCCTTCGGCCAGGCCATGCAGACCTTGTTCAGCCAACCGTTCGAACTGCTGCTGGGGCGGCGCACCTACGACATCTTCGCCGGGTTCTGGCCAGAAGTCGGGCCCGAGGCGCCGGATCGTCCGTTGGCCGACTTGTTCAATGGCGTGGCCAAGCATGTCGCCACCCACCGCCCCGAATCCATCGACTGGCAAAACAGCCACCCGTTGGGCGCCGATGTGACAGGCGCGGTGCGCGCGCTCAAGCAACAGGAGGGCCCGGCGCTGCTGACCCAGGGCAGCGGTGAACTGGTACGCCAGCTGCTGGCGGCCGGGCTGGTGGACGAGCTGCGCCTGCTGATCCATCCCCTGCTGCTGGGGCGCGGCAAGCGCCTGTTCGGTGACGATGCACGGGCCGCAGCCTTCAAGCTGGTGGAATCGAGCAGCACGCCCAACGGGGTGCTGCTGGCCCATTACGTGCGCAGCGGCGAGGTGCAGACAGGATCGTTCTGAGCCCGGTCAGTCGAGCAGGCGGGCGATGGCGTTGGCGAAGCCTTGCGGGTCTTCGAGCATCATCAGGTGCCCCACACGCGGCAGCACGGTAAAACTGGCCGCCTGCTCCTCGGCCCAGCCCGGTACATCCCAGCCAGCCCGCGAATGTTCGCCGGCGACCAGATGCACCGGTTTCGTGGCGAACAACGTGCGCAGCTCCGTCAGGTAGCCTGGTACGCCGGTCACCGCGACCACCGAGCGCGCCATGGCCTGCAGCGTGCCCGCGCCTTGGTGGGCCAGCCACTGGTCCGCCAGGACCAGGCGCCCAGGATCGGCCATGATGCCGGAGCGCGCCAGCCAGGCAGAGGCATCGTCACGATAACCTTGCAGCAATGCCTCGGCCTCGTTTGGGACCATACGCGCCACCGACGCCGACCAGAACGCATCCTTCAAGGTGAAATTGCCCTCGACACTGATCACGCTCGCCACACTGGCCGGATAGCGCCGGGCAAACAGCATCGCCACCACCCCGCCCACGGAGTGGCCGAGCAGGTGCACATAGGGCAGGTTGCGCGCCAGCAGGATCCGCCGCAGGTGTTCGACCTGGGCGTCGATGTCGACCAGCGTCGACGGCGTGTCGTCCAGGCTGCCGTAGCCGAGCAGGTCCGGGGCAAACACCTTCCTGGGTCGCAGGGTGCGCTGAAACGTCGGGTGATCCAGGCAGCCGATCAGGCCATTGACCATTACCACGGGCGTATCCATTGCCATTGCCTGCCTCGACACTGTGCTTGCGGGAAGCCCGCAGCATGCGACCTGCCATGGTGATTTAACAGCACAATCCCCTTGCGTCGCGCCAATCAGTGTTTTCCCGGACGCCCTTGTTACGATTGCCGCCACCGGCATGCTCGACCTGCACAGCGGCGAGCTGGGCGCGCTGTTCGTGCTGCCGTCGTTCATGGGCCGGGGCATCGCCCGGCGGATGGTCGAACACCTTGAAAGCATCGCCAGGGCCGAGGGCCTGGAAACCGTCCATCTGGATGCCACCCTCAACGCCGCCGCGTTCTATCGCCGCTGCGGCTACGTCGGCGACGCACTATCGACCTACCAGTCGCCCTTTGGCCTCGAACTGTCCTGTATCCCCATGCGCAAGGCCATGGCCCGGGTATAAGATCAGAGCCCCCTGCCCCGGAGACCCGTCCCATGCTGCCCACCGCCGCCTCCCAGCACAGTGTCCGCCGCGTTCGCTTGCAGGCCCTGCGCGGGCGGGTCGGCCTGGGGCTGGTGGCCGGGCTGTCGGTGCTGGCCGGCATGACCGATGCCATCGGCCTGCTGGCGCTGGGCGACTTCGTCTCGTTCATGAGTGGCAACACCACGCGCCTGGCGGTGGCCATCAGCCAGGCGGACCTAGCGCTGATCCTGCGCCTGGCCCTGGCGATCCTCGGTTTCGTGCTGGGCAACACCCTGGGCGTCCTGCTGGCCCGGCGCCTGAACCGGCGCGCCGCGCCCTTGCTGCTGATCGTCGCCACCCTGCTGGCCTTCGCCGCGGCCTGGCCGGTATCGATCACCTTCCCCGCGCTGATCGCGGCCACCCTGGCCATGGGCATGCTCAACGCCGTGGTCGAGCAGGTGAACGGCCTGCCGATTGGCCTGACCTACGTCACCGGCGCGCTGTCGCGCTTCGGTCGTGGCCTGGGACGCTGGTTGCTGGGTGAGCGGCGCGATGGCTGGCGGGTGCAGTTGGTGCCCTGGAGCGGCATGCTGCTGGGCGCCGCGCTCGGCGCCTGGCTGCAGCAGCGGCTCGGCTTGCAGGCGCTGGCGGCCAGTTGCGGCCTGGCTTGTCTGCTGGCACTGGTGACGGTGTTCATTCCGCGGGCCTGGCAACTGGGCTACATGCCGCGTTGAGCGCATCGCCGAACCGACACTCACGTGGATACCTGCGACAACAGAAAATATTTTTCTGAATATGTCGCCTTTACACTTGCTTTACATTTGCGAACCATTACCATTCGCGACCTCACAACAACAAATGAGTCGCATTCGATGGCCAAGAAGTCCGTTGCCCCAGTGTCCCTGTCGATGCTGGGCCTGCTGGTCACCCCTGCCCTTCATGCTGAAAACAAAGACCCGCTCGCCCTGCCGGCGACTTCGGTGACCGGCGCCTACGAACAGCAGAGCTACAAGGCCAGCGAGAGCAAGAGCGCGCTGAAGATCGACGCCCCGCTGCGTGACATCCCGCAGACCGTCAACGTGGTGCCCGAGAGCGTGATCAAGGACCAGGGCGCCCAATCCATGGAAGACGTGCTCAAGAACGTGCCCGGGGTCGGCCTGTCCAACGGCGATGGCCAGCGCGACCAGGTGACCATCCGCGGTTTCAGCGCCATTGGCGACATGTACATCGACGGCGTGCGCGACGACGCCCTGTACTTTCGCGACCTCTCCAACATCGAGCGGGTCGAGGTCATCAAGGGGCCGGCCGCCGTGCTCTATGGCCGTGGTTCGTCGGGCGGCCTGATCAACAGCATCAGCAAGAAACCCGGCTTCGCCCCCAAGCAGGAAGTCGGCGTGAGCTTCGACAGCGAGGGCAAGCGCCGCACCCAGTTCGACAGCGGCTGGGCCGACCCGCAAGGCAACCAGGCGTATCGTATCACCGGCGCCTTCGAAGACAGCGACACCTTCCGCGATGACGGCTACATCGATCGCAAGGCCATTGCGCCGTCGGCCTACTTCAAACTGTCCGACGACCTGGAACTGAACCTCGGCGCAACCTACCTGTACGACAAGCGCCTGATCGACTTCGGCATCCCCGCGCTGGGCAACCGTCCGGTAGACGTCAGCCGCGACAAGCGTTTCGGTTCGGGCAACGCGTCCCAGGACTATGCGCGCAGCGAAGTGTTCTCGTTTACCGCCAGCCTGGACTACCGCATCAACGACGCGCTCATCCTGACCAACACCAGCCGCTACTACCGCTACGACCTGGACCGCAACAACACCCTGGCCGACAGCAGCCCGACACGCTTCGTCACCGCGCCCGACGGTGAACTGCTGGTCAAGCTCAATCGCGGCAACGTGGCCCGCGACGAGTCCGGCGTGTTCAACCAGACCGAGCTCAAGCAGCAGGCGCAACTGGCCGGCATGCAGCACAACCTGCTGTATGGCGTGGAGGTGGGTTTCCAGGACAAATACCAGCGTGTCTACAGCCAGAACAACGTCGCCCGCGTGCCGGTGTACCGCGACGCCCTGGTGGCAGTGCCGGAACACGCCGCCAACCTGTCCTCCGAAGGTACCAACTACCAGCAGACCAGCGGCTTCTACGTGCAGGACCTGATCGAACTGACCTCGCAGTGGAAGGCGCTGCTGGGCGTGCGCTACGACATCTTCGGCCAGGAGTACAACGACGCCCGGGTGCAGAACGTCGACCTCGACCGCACCGACAAGACCTGGAGCCCACGCGCCGGCCTGGTCTACCAGCCTGACCAGGTGCAGTCCTACTACGTGTCGGTCAGCCGCAGCTACCAGCCTTCAGGCGAGGTGTTCGCGGTATCGCCGACCAATGCCGGCCTGGAACCCGAGGAGACCACCAACTACGAGGTGGGCGCCAAGTGGGACCTGCTCGACAGTCGCCTGTCGCTGACCGCCGCGGTGTTCCGCCTCGAACGCACCAACATGAAGACCGCCGACCCGAGCAATCCCAACCTCACCATCCTGGCCGGTGAACAACGCACCGACGGCTTCGAGGCCACCCTCAGCGGCCAGTTGAGCGACAAGTGGCAGATCTATGCCGGCTACGCCTATCTGGATGCCGAGATCACCAAGTCCAACAGCAAGACCAACGGCGTCGCCAACGAAGGCCAGGTGCCCACCCTGACACCACGCAACAGCGCCAACGTCTGGCTGGTGCGCACCCTCACCCCCGAATGGCGCGTGGCCGCCGGCGCCAACTACGTCGACGAGCGCTACACCGCGCTGGACAACAACGTGGTGATGCCCGGCTACACCACCTTCGATGCCGCGTTGTTGTACAGCGTGCAGCACTGGGATGCGGCCTTGCGCCTGAAGAACGCCTTCGACCGCGACTACTACGCCTCGGCCCATGGTTCGGTGGACCTGATCACCCCGGGTGCGCCACGAACCCTTGAGGCCAGTGTCAATTACCGGTTCTGACCTGCCGACTGTAGGAACGGGTTTGTTCTGCGAACACCAGCCTTTACTGGGTTGGCCTCATCGCGGGTCAAGCCCGCTCTCATGGAACAAAACATAATTCTTTGATTTGACTGGGGCAGCGTGGGAGCGGGCTTGCCCCGCGATGCGGCGTTTGGCACCGGCTTCGCCGGTGATCGCGGGGCAAGCCCGCTCCCACGCTGGAACCCTGTTCCCTGCACGACAGCGCGGCCCGGAGGCTGTGTGATCTCCTACAGGGTATGCGTGTGCTTCGATAGTCACTATCGAGCGCAGCAATTTCCAAAGCATCGACGTGGCCAATAACCTGAGCTCATCGATTCGACACCCTCGAATCCCAGGCTCACGGAACCGCCCCGATGAACACTACCGCCCGCCTCCTCCTCGCCGCCCTGGCCATCGCCGTGCTGAGCGGCTGTGCCAATCATCCCGAGCTGCGCCCCTATACCGCCGAGGAAACCCGCCAGCTGCAACTCGAGGCGTTGCAGCGTCAGGGCCTGAGCCTGGAGGAGTACGAGCAGCGCAAATTGGCTGTATCGCGCGCCGGCCGCCCGCAGGTGGTGACCGACGCCGCCAGGGCCAGGACCGCGATCAGCGGTTGATCTCGACCTCCTCCAGGAACGCCAGCAGGTGCTCATTGAACGACACCGGCGCTTCCTCCATGACGAAGTGCCCACAACCCGGCAGGATCACGCCGCGCACCGAGTCGGCGTGGCCCTGCATCGTCAGCAGCGGCGCATCACCCGTGGCATGCTCGGCACCGATCGCCAGCACCGGCATGGGCAGCGGCGTCCTGGCGCGTTCGAGGTTCTGCCGGATGGTCTCGGGGATCGCCCGGTAATAGGCGAAGCCCGCCCGCATTCCGCCCGGCGAGGCGTAGGCGCGGATATAGACATCCGCCGCCACCGCGTGCCGACGCACCGCCCAGCGATCGAACATGAAGTTGAGGTAGCCCTCCTCGCGTCCGGCGATCAGGAATTCCGGCAAGTCGCGCACCTGGTTGAACAGGAAATGCCAGAGGAAGCTGTTCTCCTGCGGCGCCACGAAGATCGGCGGTGCCTCGGCCAGGCCGGGAATCACCGCCTCGGCCACCGTCAACGAACGGACCGCCTGCGGCAGGTCGCTGGCCATGGCATAGGCCACCCACATCCCCACGTCGTGACCGACCAGGTGGTAGCGCTCATGCCCCAGCCGGGTCATGGCGGCATGCAGCACACGGGCGACGTTGCCGGTGTCGTAGCCCTGCTCGGGACGGTCCGAATCCCCCAGCCCAGGCGGATCGATGGCGATGGCGCGAAAGCCCCGCGCAGCCAGGATCGGCAGGACATGGCGCCAGGCGTACCAGGTCTGCGGCCAGCCCGGCACCAATAGCACCGGCTCGCCCGCACCGGCCACGACACAGTGCAGACGCTGGCCCTCTACCTGCACATAGACATGCTCGAAGGCATCGCCCAAGGTCTCGACGGACAAGCTCATACCCGTACCTCCTTGTCGATACCCAGCATGCGCTGGATCTGCCGGGCGTCGATCGGCGCGCCGGCGAAGTCGTCGAACACCTGGTCGGTGACCTGGATGATATGGCGGTTGATGAACTCGACGCCTTCACGGGCGCCGTCCTCCTGGTTCTTCAGGCAGCACTCCCACTCCAGGGTCGCCCAGCCGGCGAAGTCGTATTGCGCCAGCTTGGAGAAAATCGCCTTGAAGTCCACCTGGCCATCGCCCAGCGAGCGGAAGCGCCCGGCACGCTCGGTCCAGTCGCTGTAGCCACCGTACAGGCCCTGCCGGCCGCTCGGATTGAACTCGGCGTCCTTGACGTGAAACATGCGGATCAACGGATGGTAGAGGTCCAGGTAGGCCAGGTAGTCGAGTTGCTGCAGGACGAAATGGCTGGGGTCGAAGAGGATGCGGCAGCGCGGGTGTTCACCCACCAGGGCATGGAAACGCTCGAAGCTGGTGCCGTCGTGCAGGTCCTCGGCCGGGTGGATCTCGAAACACAGGTTGACGCCCTGCTCGTCGCAGCAGTCGAGGATCGGCCGCCAGCGCCGCGCCAGCTCCTCGAAAGCGGCCTCTACCAGGCCCTGGGGGCGCTGCGGGAACGGGAACAGGTAGGGCCAGGCCAGCGCGCCGGAGAACGTACCCATGTCGTCCAGGCCCAGGTTGCGGCTGGCCCGCGCCGCCAGTTTCATCTGCTCGATCGCCCAGGCGGTGCGCTCCGCTGGGTGCCCGGCCAACGCGGCCGGGGCAAAGGCGTCGCACATCGGGTCATAGGCCGGGTGCACGGCGACCAGCTGGCCGATCAGATGGGTGGTCAGCTCGCTGACCTGCAAGCCGCGCTCGGCCAGACGGCCCTTGATCTCATCGCAGTAACCCTTGCTCTGCGCGGCCAGTTCCAGATCGAACAGCCGGGCATCCCAGGCCGGCACCTGCAAGCCCTTGAAGCCAAGCCCCGCGGCCCAATCGGCAATGCTGTCCAGGCTGTCGAACGGCGGTTTGTCACTGCTGAACTGCGCGAGGTGCAGGCTCGGTCCCTTGAGTGTTCGCATGATGTCATCCTATTGTTTGTTGATCGACAAACAATAGGATCGAACGACGCTGTCCGTCAATCGCAAATTGGCTAGAATGCGCGTTTTGCGTATTCAGGCAGACGAGCGATGGCAGGGCGACCTCGGGAATTCGACAAGCAACAGGCGCTGCGCAAGGCGATGCGGCTGTTCTGGGAACACGGCTACGAAGGCACCTCGATGTCGGCCCTAGTGTCCGCGCTGGGCATCGCCTCCGCGCGTATCTACGCGGCCTTCGGCAGCAAGCAGAAGCTGTTCGAGGAGGCCGTGGCCTTGTACGAGTCAGCCGAGGGTGGCTTCGCTGACCGCGCCCTGGCCCTGCCGGATATCCATCAGGCCCTGGCGCGGATGCTCGAGGACGCCATCAGCACCTATACCCGCGTCGACGAGCCCAGGGGCTGCCTGGTGGTCAGCGCCGCCAGCGGCGTGGCGCCGGACAACCTGGCCGTCCAGCAGTGGTTGTCCGGGCACCGCCGGCAGCGCACCGAGTCGATCGTCGAGCGCCTGCGCCAGGCCCGCGAACAAGGGCAGTTGCCGGCCGACACGCAGGTCGAGGCTCTCGGCCACTTCTATGCCACCTTCCTCCACGGCATTTCCGTGCAGGCCCGCGACGGCGTACCTGCGCACGATCTACGCGAGGCAAGCCGCCAGGCCTTGACCCTGCTGCCGAACACCCAGGGCTGACGCATTCACCTGTAGGAGCGGCCTCGTGCCGCGAAAGGGCCGCACAGCGGCCCCGGCAATTTCGACTGCGAAGCTGAAATCCTGGGGCCGCTACGCAGCCCTTTCGCGGCACAAGGCCGCTCCTACAGGGATCGCGTGAGGCCGTTTACCTCGGGCACGGCAAAGCTGTTAGCCTTGCCCTGTTCAGGTCACCACGGACAGCCCATGGCCAACCACAAGATCGAGATCCGCCGGCGCAACGTCGAGAAGATCCTGCAAGCCGCCGAACAGGTGTTCGCCGACAAGGGCTACGGCGCCACCTCCATGGGTGATATCGCCGAGCGGGCGCAACTGCCGCGCTCCAACCTGCACTACTACTTCAGCACCAAGGACGAACTGTACCGCGCCGTGCTGCAGGACCTGCTGGATGTATGGAAGCAGGACGCCCTGTGCTTCGAGCACTTCGACGACCCGCGGGTGGTGCTGACCAGCTACATCCGCGCCAAGATGGGCCACTCGCGCTCAAGGCCGCTGGGCTCGAAGATCTGGGCCGAGGAGATGCTCCATGGCGCCCCGCTGCTCGGCGCCAGCCTGGACGAAATTCTGGTGCCCTGGGCGCAGCTCAAGCAAGCGAAGATCCGCAGCTGGGTCGAGGACCGGCGCATCCTGCCGGTGGAGCCCTCGGCGCTGCTGTACATGATCTGGGCCGCGACCCAGCACTACGCCGACTTCGGTTATCAGGTCAACCTGCTCAATGGCGGCGAGCCGCTGTCCGACCTGGCGTTCGAGCAGGCGGTGCAGACCGTCACCGGCGTCATCCTGCGCGGTATCGGCCTGGAGCCTTAGCGGCCCAGGTGCTCGCACAGGAAGTCGATGAACACCCGGGTCTTGTGCGGCACATGGTTGCCGTAGGGGTAAACCACGCTGATCGGCTGCGCCGGCAGGCTGTAGTCCGGCAGCACCCGCCGCAACCTGCCGGCATCCAGATCCTCCTCGACCAGCCAGGCGGGCAGCACCGCCACGCCCAGCGCGGCGCAGGCCATCGCGCGGATGGCGTGGGACGCATTGGACTGGTAGGCCGCCCTGCCCACCACGCTCACGCTGCCCGTCCGCGCGCCGTGCAAGGTCCAGCTGGTCGGGCTGTGCAGGTTGCTGTTGGCGATCCAGGGCACATCCGCAAGGTCCGCGGGCTCGGAGATGGCATGGCGAGCGAGAAACGCCGGTGAGGCCACCAGCAGGATGTCGTAGTCGGCCAGCTTGCGGCTGCGCAGGTTCGAGTCGGTCAAGGCGCCGAGGCGCACCACCAGGTCGAGCCGTTCGGCAATCAGGTCGCTCAGCGACGAGTCGGTCTCGTAGCTGATCGACAGCGCCGGGTAGCGCTCGGCGAACAACGGGATCAGCGGCAGGATGAAGCGCTCGCCGTACTCCCCGGTGGTACTGATGCGCAGCCTGCCCGATACGCCGTTGTGCCGACGCAGCACACTGTCGAAGGCGCCTTCGACATCGCTGATGATCACCTTGAAATCGTCGTAGAAGCCCTGGCCGGTTTCGGTCGGGGCGACGGCGCGGGTACTGCGCGCCAGCAGCGTCACGCCCAGGGCCTGCTCCAGTGCCTTGACGTGCTGGCTGGCCATGGCTTTGCTGATGCCGAGAAAGTCCGCCGCCTTGGTGAAGGAGCCGAAATCGACCACTGCCAGAAACGTCTGCACCCGGTTGAGCTGGGTGTGGAGGGCCGTGCGCGGCATTGTTCACTTCCATCAAACAGAGTTTCAAGGGTAGCGACATCGACACGGACAGTCCACGGCACCTACGCTGCGCGCCGAAAAGGAGTGGCAATGACGTACCGGTATCGCGTGGCAACGATCTTCCTGATGGGCTTTTTCATCGACTGCATCAACCTGTTCATACCGACGGTGGCGTTGCCGCGGATCGCGGCCGAGTTCGCCATTGGCAACGCCAGCAGCGCCTGGGTCGGCAATGCCTACATGCTCGGGCTGACCCTGGCCGTGCCGGTGAGCACCTGGCTGGCGAGCCGCTGGGGCGCGCGGCGCCTGCTGTGCGCCGCCATGCTGGGGTTCAGCGTGGCCGTGTGGGGCTGCGGCGAAGCCGCAAGCTTCGCCGCGCTGATCACCTGGCGCCTGCTCCAGGGCATGGCCGGTGGCTTGCTTATCCTGGTGGGGCAAGCGCTGACCTTCTAGCGGTTCCAGGGCCTGGAGCGCGCCCGCGTGTCCACCCTGGTGATACCTGACCTTCACCCTGGCCGCGCTGCTGGGGCTGACGCCACTGCTGTCACTGAACACACTGCCCAAGGAGAACCATGCCCATGCCTGAACACGCGATTGCCCGCGCCGAACGCAGCATTCACCACGTCCACGAACTGATCCAGATGGTCTTCACCCGCCCGGCGGCCGAGACCCACTCGGTGCTCGGTAGGCTGATGGCGGTGTTCGCCGATGATTTCAGCATGGTCGGCACGACAGGCACGCTGGTGAGCCGCCCGCAGGTCGAGCAATTGTTCAAGGGGGCCGCCGGGACCAGGCCAGGATTGCAGATCACGATCAGCGATGTGCAACGGGTGTGGCAGGTCGGGTTGAATGTGGCGATGCGCTACAAGGAAACCCACCGTTCGCAGGGCATGGCGCAGGCGCGCTGGTCGCTGGCTTTGCTCGAATGCAGCGACCGCGGGGTGGTGTGGCGCTGCCTGCATGAAACCGCGATTGCCTAGGCGATTGCGCGTCTGCAGCCCCGGCCAATCAATCAGACATGGCTTGTTCCACAGCGCCATGGGTGCGCTCGAACTGCAGCGGCGTCACTGTCACGTGACCTCGTGCCAGCTCCGCCATTTCGCTGCCGGGCTCATCCTCGGTGCGGTGATTGTTCAGCTGCAACCAGTGGTACTCGAAGTGTCGCGGGTCGACCTCGGTACGCACCGAGACGCTGTTCAACGGCCCGACCCCCTGGCGCGTCACCTTCAACGGCCGGACCGCCTCCAGGGCACAATCAGGGAAGTTGACGTTGAGGCAGGCATCGGCCGGCCACGGCATATCCAGCACGCCGAGAATCACCTCGGGCGCCAGGTTCAGGCCGATGTCCCAGGGCACCGCGTCGCGGTCGCTGTAGGCCTGGCTCAGGGCGATCGAGCGTACCCCCAGCAGCAGCCCGGTCATCGCCGCGCCGACCGTTCCGGAGAATACGGTTTCAGTGCCCAGGTTCGCCCCACGGTTGATACCGGATAACACAAGGTCAGGCCTGGCGTCCTTGAGCAGATGCCCCAGCGCCAGCGCCACGCAGTCACCCGGCGTGCCGGTGACGGCGAAGCGCCGCTCGCCATGGCTGCTGACCCGCAGCGGGGCATGCAGGCTCAACGAATGGGAGGTGCCGCTCTGGTCGCGGTGCGGCGCCACTACCCACACCTCCCTGGCCAGCCTGGCCGCCACCTGTTCCAGCACGGCCAGGCCAGGCGCGTCGATGCCATCGTCGTTGGTCAACAGAATGCGTTCGAATCGGTAGGTCATGGTTCATCCTGTGAAGTTGCCGGTCAAAGGTGCCCCGGCAACGATAGCTCAGACATGCTCCTCCACACGCCCGACCGCGCGCACGCCCTGCTTCCAGTCGAGCCCATCGGCGCAGCTGGCGGCATGGCGACCATTGATGTCCAACGCGGAGGTGAAGAAGAACTGGCCCACCGTCAGCTCGCCCACCGCATGGATCTGCCGGGTGCTGCCGGTCCGCCCCTGCACGCGATAGCTCGTCGGGTCGATGCAGATCCCCCCCTGCGGGTGACGGGTGACCGTGCCGTTTTCCAGCAGCGTGGCGAGCAACGGCGAGTCGAGCAGGTCGGCGTCGCGCGGAGAGCCGATGGCATGGATCAGCCGGTCGTAGACATGGCGCCAGCCGCTGCCCTGCAGGACCAGCCCATCGCCGCCCCGCTGCGGTGCGGCGAACGGACCGGCGACGAACTCCAGCTGGCCACTGCGCAGGTAGCTGAGGATCTTGCGCGCATTCTGCGCCGGGATGGAGACCCGATAGGCCATGAAGAAACTGAAGTACTCGCGCAGGAAGCGCGCCTGCGCGGCATCGTCCAGTGCCTGCCAGATATCCTCGACAAACCCGTTGGTGGCATAGAGGATCGCCTGCCAGGTCCGCGCTGAGCGGGCATGCTCGAGTTCAGCCTCGATGAAACCGGCGATGTCGGCCGGCGGCGCGGGCATGGGGATCACCGCGCTGGCCTTGCCCGGCTCCTGGAAAGCCAGCTCCTTGCGGAACAGGCCGACCAGGTCGCTGATCTGCAGACGGCCGTTCTGCGCCACCAGCGCATGAAGGCCCTCGCGGGTCAGGTAGCGCAACGTAACCGGCTCCTGGGTCCCCCGCACCACGGGAAAGTAACCACTGCGCGAATGCATGCGGATGGGGCCTCGATGCCCTCGTTCGATCAGGGCTATGACGGTGTCGATGGCGCTCAGCCGTGCGCCGACCACCGCCACCCGCTCGTGGGGCGCCACCACGCGCAGCAGGCGGGAAACCGGATACGGCGTATCCAGCACCCGCGGGTCGCCGGACGGCTCCGGCTTCTTGCCCAGCGGGCCACAGCACAGCACGACCTTGCCGGTCGGCAGGCTGAGGCCACAGCGGGTGCGCAGGGTTTCCACGCCATCGATCAGGTCGATCGCGCAGACCTCCGCCTGCAATTGCACCAGCTGGCAACCCAGGGTCGCGCCGCGCAGCACGATCTGCTTGAGCTGGTGCTGCAGGTAGATACCGAACAGGGCCCGAGGCGCGAATCCGTCCGCCTCGGGACGAAAATCGGGGTAGGCGCGGCGCCAGGCCTGCGGGCTCTGCTGCAACCACTGCAGGAAATGCCCGGGCAGATGCGGGTATGGCGTGATAAGGCCGGTCCTGGTGTTGAGCAGGTTGCTCTCCAGGTCGGCCTCGTAGGCCGCACCGCGTCCGAAATCATCCCGCTTCTCGAACAGGTGGATGACGCCTGCCGGCGCGCTGCCGGCGGCCACGCGGTCCAGATGGCGTTGCAGGAAGGCGATGGCCGTCGCGCCGCAGCCGACGATTGCAAAGGTGTTTTTCATCAACGTGCGTCCCTCTCCAGTAATGCTTCCCTGTCCACGGATTGCGTTCCAGCCTCAGGCGAGCTCGCCCAGGAAGGCCTTGATGCGCTCGGCACCGGCCAGGACCTTGCCGGCTTCGCCGGAATACGACAGCCGGGCATGCCCCGCCGCGCCGAAGAAACTGCCGGGGATCAGGGCAACGCCGAAGTCCCTGAGCAGTACGTCGCAGAACGACTCGTCATCACCGATCACCTGCCCGCGGAACGACCGGCCCAGCGCCTGGCCGATATCGAGGAACAGGTAGAACGCTCCGGCAGGCTCGCAGAAGCGCAGCAACGGCGCACCGCGCAGCACTTCGAGCAAGGCCTGGCGCTGCCCGGCAAGACGCTGCCGGGCAGCGATGGAGAACGCCTGGTCACCCTCCAGCGCCGCCGTCGCCGCCGCCGCCGCGGGGGCCGGCAGGTTGGAGATCGAGTTGGAGTTGAGCGTGGTGACCGCGTCGGCGATCCGCCGGTCCGCCGCCAGCAAGCCGACCCGCCACCCCGGCATGCCATAGAGCTTGGAGACGCTGTCGATCTTGATGATGCGCCCGGCCAGATCCGGCGCCACCGTCAGCAGGTCGGGACAGCTGTCCATGTCGTAGACGAAGCGCTGGTAGACGTCATCGCAAATGATCCAGACGTCATGATTGCGCAGCACTTGCGCCAGCCCCTGGAGTTCCTCGGCCGAGTACACGGCACCCGTAGGGTTGCCGGGGGAATTGAGCAGCACCACCCGCACCTGTTCGTCGAGCGCCTGTTCCAGGGCCTGGGGGGACATCTTGTAGCCGCTCTGCGCGGTGCAGCGCACATCGACGACCCCCGCCCCGACCAGATCGGCGATATCGAAGTAGGTCGGCCAGCACGGGGTCGACACCAGCAGCTTGTCACCCGGGCGGATAATCGCCCGCAGCACGCTGAACAGCAGGTGCTTGGCGCCGAGGCCGGCGACCAGGTTGCGTTCGTCGAAATGCGCGTGGCCAAGGCGCCGCAGGTAGCCCAGGTAGGCCTTGAGCAATGCCGGGTCGCCACGGCTGGCGCCATAGCCGCCGGTGTCCTCGTGGGCCGCCCGCACTGCCGCCTCGAGGATATGGGGTGCCGGCAGGAACCCGGGCACGCCGACACCCAGGTCGATGACCGGCTGCGGCGCCTCCCTGACCTTCTGCGCCACCCCGAGGATCGGACAGAATCGCGCGAATTCCAGGTCTGCTGAAAGCGTAGGCATGCAGGATTCTCCAGAGGTCCGTTTCAGGCGGCGCGCACGGCCATGCGGCCACGCGCCATGAGCGCGGCCATGTGGGTGGCCGTCGCGGTGATGATGTCGAGATTGCCGGCACTTGGATCGAGGTAGTCCCCCGCTCCCTCGACCCGCACCATGGTGAACAGGCGACCTTCGCTGTAGTGCAGGTCGACGATCACCTCGTAGCCCGGCACGGCCTCGCGCACCAGCGCCACGGCCCGCTCCACCTCGCGACGGGTAGCGGCCAGGTCGGCCTGGGCGATCAGTGCCGAGACCGCCGTCTGCATGTAGACATTGGGCTTGGCCGGGTTGATGTTGAGGATCGCCTTGACCTGAGCGCAGCCGGTGAAGCGCCGCAGCGCCTGTTCGGTGGTGGTGATGTAGTTGCTCAGGTTGCGGCGGGTGGCGGGGCCTGCGCTTTCGGCGCTGATCGACGACACCACCTCGATGTAGCGCACCGCCGGGTTGGCCCGGGCGATGGCGGCGGCCAGCGGAATCGAGGCCTGCCCCCCACAGGTGATCATGTTGACGTTGCTCGCCCCGGTCAGATCCAGGCCGTTGAGCGAAGGCACGCACAGTTGGCCCAGGGCCGCCGGGGTGAGGTTGATGATCAGCTTGCCGGCCTCGATCAGGCGTGGTGCGTGGCGCTCATGGTCGGCGGCCGAGGTGGCGTCGAACACCAGGTCGAACTCGCCGATCCGGGCGAACAAGCCTTCGATGCCATCGGCGGTGGTGGCGACCCCGCGCTCCCGGGCGAAGGCCAGGCCCGCGGAGTGCGGGGAACGTCCGGCGACCAGCGTGCAGTCCAGGTCAGGGTGGGCCAGGACCTTGCACAGGATGTCGCAACCGATGTTGCCGCTGCCGATAATGGCGGTTTTCAGGGACATGAACGCACTCCAGGGTCAGGCAACAGAAGGTTGGGAAAGGCGGCTGGCCACCGAGATGATCAGATCTTCCTGGCCGGCCACCGCATTGCACTGGGCCAGGGCTTCGTAGATTCGCCGTGGTTCGACGCCGAACTCGCTGGCGGCGCGCGCGACATGTTTCTCGAAACCGCTGCACACGCCATACAGACCGCTGATCAGGTTGGCGGTCTTGACGACCGTGGGCGTGCTGACCGGGGCGATGCTCTCCAGCTGCTCGATGGCGCGGCACAGGGCGAAGATGTCCACGCCGGTGGCGAAGCGGTAGCGCTCCAGCACGGCGCACAGGGTCTCCAACTGGGTGTTGCCGGCGCCGGCGCCGAAGCCGCGCATGCAGCCGTCGACGATGGTCGCCCCGGCCTGGACCGCGGCCAGTGAGTTGGCGATGGCCAGGCCCAGGTTGTTGTGGCCATGGAAGCCCAGCGGAATCGACAGTTCGCTGCTGAGCAAGGCAATGCGCTCACGGGTGCTGTCCGGATCGAGGTGGCCCGCCGAGTCCATCAGCACGATGGCGTTGGCGCCATAGCCCTGCTGTTTGGTCGCCTCCTCGAGCAACCGCTCGGGGCTGGCCATGTGGCACATCATCAGCACGCCATGCACATAGGCGCCGTTGGCGCGGGCATGCTCGATATAGCTTTCGGTCACGCTCGCCTCGGTGCAATGGGAGGCGATGCGCAACACCTCGACACCGATCCGCAACGCGGTATCGATATCATCGAGCCTGGCGAAGCCTGGAATCATATGGATGCCCAGGCGCGTGCGACTGAGGTTGGCGCGCGCGGTCTCGAGCATCTCGGTGTCGGCGTGGCGGGCCAGGCCCAGTTGCAGGGACGATGCCCCCAGGCCGTTGCCGTGGCCCACCTCGACCACGCTCAGGCCGCAGCCGTCGACTGCACGGCAATAGGCGGCGATATCTTCCAGGCTCAACGAATGGGAGACGGCATGGTTGCCGTCGCGCAGGGTCGGATCATGAATGGCGATTGCAGCGGTCATCGAGATCGAGTCCTTGTGATCGAAGGTTCAGTTGCGCGGTGAGTCGGCAGCCGGCTCGGGCTGGAGTAGCCGCTTGGGCAGGAACGCCGGCGAGATATGAATAATCGACATGCGCACCACGTGGTTGAGCATGACGAAGGCAGGGTCGAGCTTGAGCAACAGGGCTGCCGCGGTCATGACCTCGACACCGCCCGGTACCCAGGACATGAACAGTGCGAGGAAGGGCTTGCCGGTGAGCTGGGCGGCAAGCGCGGCCACCAGCAAGGTGGTGCAGAACGTCAGCGTGGTCACCACCAGACCCGCACGCACGTATCGCAGCACGTCCCCCAAGGTGATGTCGCGCAGGCGGATGCCGATCAAGCCGCCCAGCAGGATCAACGCCACCATCGCCACCGGGTCGGGTACATGCAGGTTGAACTGGGGCATGCCGATGTTCACCGCGGCGGCGCACACCAGCCCGGTCAGCATGTAGGGCGCGGGCACATCCAGACGCTCCAGCAGGTAGCCGGCAACCACCGCGACGAGCGCGACCGGCACGATGCGCAGGTAGTCGCCCAGGGTTCCCGCCGCATGCGCCGCGCTGTCGCCATGGCCACCGGCGATCAGGGTGACCACCAGCAACAGCGCGAGCAGGCGCACGATATGCACGAAGGCGATGCGTCCGGAGGCCGGCCCCTCTTCTCCCGACACCGTCATCACCGCCGCCATGGCGCCGGGAATCGCACTGAGCAGGCTTTCGATATGGCCCCACTTCTCCATGCGTCGCAGCCAGTTGTAGCCCACCAGGATCTGCGTGGTCATGCACACCAGCAGCCCGAGCAGGATGCTGACGTCGGTGAGCTCGTGCATCATCGAGGCGGTGACCGTGGAGCCGACGCTGATGCCGAGCAGCAACTGCACGGTGGCCACGAACGGAAACGGCATGCGCATGCGCACGCCCCACTTGCTCAGCGCCGTGACCGCGCAGATGGCGCCGATCAGTTCACCGAGCGGCAGCCCGGTGAGAAATCCCAGCCAGGCGCCCAGGGCCGCGACCGGAATGGGGATAAGGCTCTCGATCAAAGGTTTCATGGCATCGTCACCTGTCTGCAGGCATGACCGTCCCGACTGGCGGCACGGTCAGCAAAAGTGATGGAGGAACGGGACGGATCAGCGGCTAGACGACGGCCGCTTCGTTACCCGCCCAGTCGCAGCTTTCGTGGAACCAGCGCTCGACTTCGCCAAGGCGCAATTGCAGTTCACGCTCGTTGCGCCCGGCGACGATGGCGTTGAGGATTTCCGAGTTGGTGAACTCCATCGACCGGTAGGCGGTCATCCTGCTCGCCGAGATGCGGTACTCCAGCACGCCGTCCAACGGGCAGTCGCTCGGCACCTCGCGCAACAGGCCGACCCGCGGTGGAATGCTGATGTGCCCGACCATCTGCCGCGGCTCGATCATGGCCGCCGGACGATACTCGGGATCGCGCAGCGCGCGCAGGAAGCTCATGCGCGGATCCAGGCCCCAGGCATGGCTGATCTCCTGGTTGAAGAACACCCCGCCCAACCGCGAGGCGATTTCGCACAGGACGATCTCGCCCGCGTCGGTGACGAACAGTTCGAGGTGGAACAGCAGGGTCGGCTCGGAAGGCAGCACGTCCTCGACCAGCGCGCGGGCATAGCGCACCAGCTTGTCGCGCATCGGATTGCTGGCATCGAGCATGTGCAGGTCGTGGGCCTTGCCGCCGAGAAAATCCAGCGCCGAGGTCATCACCCGCACCGGCGACACCAGGATCGGCTTGCCGTCGATGTACAGGCCGTTGACGATGTAGTGGCTGCCCCGCACGTAGCGCTCGATCATCAGGTTGTGGAAGGTGGTGGCGCCGCGCGCGGCCAGCCACTGGCGCAGCTGCGGCAGGTCCCTGAGCACTTCCACGCCGTTCGAGCCACGCCCATCGCGCGGTTTGACCACCACCGGGAAGCCGTGCTGCTCACTGAACTGGATCGCCCCGGTGGCGTGGGTCAGCGGCGCCATGTCGGCGACGGCGAAACCACGGTCGCGGGCCCGCTGCTTCATGAAGAACTTGTCGCGATAGAACATCGCGCGCCCCTCGGCGCCCTGGCTGACACCCAGCCGGTCATTGATGCGCGCCGCCCGCAGCACGTCGATTTCGGCCAGTGCCACGCACAGCGGATCACGCATCTCGCGGGCCATGTCATGGACATCCACCTCGACCAGCGCGTTGTCGTTGAAATAGTCGAACAACCGGTACGCCACTTGTTCGCCAAGGTGCGCGGTGATTTCCTGGGCGCGGGAGTTGCAGCTCAGCAGCATGCCTCCCGGCCCTAGCGCGTCGGCCCAGCTTTGCGCGCTGTGCTGGAGAATGATCTTGGGGGGACAGAAGACGATCAGCTGCATGGGGCGTTCCTTGCGTACTTGCATGAGTCAGAAAGTGACCAGGCACCAGGGCTAGGTTCCACTATGATTCTGCTGAGGAGTCGGTGGCCGATGCCAATACCGATTCAGTCGTTATTGATACTCCTCGCCTTGCCCGCGCAGGCGGTTTGCAAGGCGCGCGAAAGCGCTGCCATGTCGGGGAACATGGCAGGCGACTTTCATGCGGGATTCAGCCGGTCAGATCAGGCAGGCGGCGCAGTCGCGCATCACCTCGGCCTTGCGCTGCAGGTACTGGGCAAAGACTTCGCGGGCCGTGGTCCTGTCCACCGCGATGCCCATGGCCTTGACGAAGGCCTCGACCGCCTCGACCGCGTGGGCGAAATGATTGCTCTCGGTCCCCCCGGTGTGCACGGTGACCCAGGCTACGGTCTTGCGCACCTGCTCGGGCGGGACGCCCATGTCGCGCTCGAACCAGCGGGTGTACAGCGGATGGATGTACTCCACTTCACCGTGGGTGTAGACCTCATGCACCAGCGTGGTCAGCAGGCCCTGGAGCAGGTCGCGATCACGCAGGCGGCGGGCATCGGTCCAGTCCTTGAACGCCTGCGCGGATGGCAGGCAGTTTTCCTTGAGCAACCACTGGTCGTCGCCGCAAAGGGGCGTGGCCATGTTGTAGAACAGGTCGGCATGCAAGGTGTTGCCCAGCGCCCCCAGGTCCTCGTCGGTGATCCGCTGCAGGCTGCCACACACCTGGTAGATCTGCTGCGCCGCGGCGCTGCCCTGCTCGGAACGCGCCAGCAGGGTCAGGCGATTGGCCAACCCGGAGACGCTGGCGGCCGAGTTGTTGGTCTTCGACCAGCTGGCGAAGAACTTGCGCAACGCCGCGGCGCCATGGCGGCGCGAGGTCAGCACCTGGAACGCCTGCTCGATGTCGACCAGCGCGGCCTCCTGGTTGCGGAACTCATCCCATAGCGCCTGTTTCAGCACGCCGGCAGGCATCTCCTGCAACACCGGTTCAATCACATTCAGCAACTGGCTGTGCACGGTCGGCAAGTTACTCACGGTCATCTCACTCTTTTCCTTGTTGGATGATGATGTAGCGCGTTGAGGAAACGATTCATTGCAATGGCTGGACCGCCGGCCCACGGACCGGCGCCACCCGCCAGCTGCCCCGCGCGATCAGCAGCGGCAGCAGCTGGAACACCACGATCAGGGCGACGCAGCCACCCCACCCCCAGCGTTCCCAAAGCCCGCCGGGCACGAAGGCGCCGAAGCTGCCACCCAGGTAGTAGCAGCTCAGGTACAGACCGACCGCGGCAGATTTCTGCCGGGGTGCCTGGGCGGTGATGAAGGCATTGGCAGCGGCCTGGGCGAGAAACACGCCGGTGGAGCTGAGCGCCAGGCCCAGCACGATCAACCACAGCGACGGGGACAGGGTCAGCGCCGAGCCGGCGATGCCCAGGTAACCGGCCACCCGCACCAGGTCGGCATGGGGCCGCGCCTTGCTCAGGCGTCCGGCCAGCGGCACCACCACCAGCGCCAGCAGGAACACGGCGTAGATGGCACCCAGCGCGGCGGTGCCCAGGGCAAACGGGGCCTCGCTCAGGTGCAGGCCGACGTAGGTGAAGGTCGCGACCTGGGCAAACAAGACGCAGAACCCCACGGCATAGGCCCCCAGCAACGGCCTGCTGGCGAGCTCGCCAAGCGCCAGCGGCTCGCGCCTGGCTGCGGGCGGGTTGCGCGGCAACAGCAGCGCGATGCCCAGCGCGACCGCCAGGCTGAGCCCCGCCTGGACCGTCAATGCCACGCGCCAGTCAGCAAGCTCGGTGACCAGTCCGGTGAGAAAACGCCCGCAGAAACCGCCGAAGATCGTGCCGGCAACATAGACGCTGGTCATTTCGGTCACAGCACCGCCCTGCCAGCGCACGCCGATGTAGGCCACGCTGGTGGCGAACACCATCGGAATGAACAGCCCCTGCACCGAACGCCACAGCAGGAATTCGCCATAGCTGCCCGCCCACGCCGCCAACAATGCAGGCAGCGCCAGCAACAGCGCCGCCCCGGCGATAACCCGGTGCTGCTCGCCGCGCGCCGTCAGCCAGCCGACAAAAGGCGCGGTCAAGGCCACGGCAAGGATGGTCACGGTAATGCTCCAACTGGCCTGGCGCAGCGTTACCGGAAAGGCCCGGGTCAGTTCCGTGAGCAGGCCCTGGGTGGAATAGAGGTTGAGAAATGCGGCACATCCGCCAAGAAATAGGGCAATTCGGGGGAAATCGGCGGGAAAACGCATACAAACACTCGTAAAAAATTGTTACAGGTTTATAAGGTAGGACGAACTTTGGATCCAATACCTATTCCCGACCGATTGATACTCAAGGAAGAACATGATGGATTTGCGCCGTCTGCGCTGTTTCCTGGTGGTCAGCGAGGAATTGCACTTCGGCCGAGCGGCAGCGCGCCTGCACATGGCCCAGCCGCCGCTGACCCGACAGATATCGGCACTGGAGACGGAGCTCGGGTTTCGCCTGTTCGACCGCAGCACGCGCAACGTCAGCCTTACCACCGCGGGCCGTCACCTGCTGCCCTACGCCCGCGGCGTGCTCGAACAGGTCGACCTGACCACGGCGATCACCAGCAAGCTGGCGGCGGGTTCGGCCGGCCAACTGACGGTCGGCTATGCCAGTTCGATCGCCCTGTCGGACACCTTCAGCCATACCATCCAGGCGTTCTGCTCGAAGTACCCGGATGTGCAGCTGAATGTGGAGGAAGGTGCTTCCAGCACTCAGTGCACGCAACTGATCGAAGGCCGCCTGGATATCGGCATGAGCCGCATGCGCCCATCAGGTGACGATCCTCAGGTCCAGGCCATCTGCGTGGACAACGAGCCGCTGGTCGCGGCCGTTCCCAGCGACAGCCCCCTCGCCCAGCAGTTGCAGGTCAGCCTGGCCGAGCTCGGCGAACTGCCGCTGATCACCTTCCCCCCGGACTACGGCTCGGGCTTGAACGAAATCATCCTCGGCCTGTACCGCCGCCACGGGCTGACGCCGCGCCCGGCGCCAAGCGGTCGGCAGATCACCTCGATCATCGCCCTGGTTGCCGCGGGTCGTGGTGTCGCGGTGGTACCGCAGTGCACCCGGACCTTGGTCAGGCGTGGCGTGTCCTACCTGCCGCTGGCCGAGCCCGGCGCCTGCGCGCCGCTGCTGGTGCTGACCCGCAGGCACGAGCGCAGCCCACTGGTGCGGGCGTTCGTCGAGGTGATCGAGCAGACCTTGCGCGGCGGTCTGAGCGGGTAGACGAAAACTTCGTGGGAGCGGGCTTGCCCCGCGATAGCGTTCGACCTGCGTCCAACGCTATCGCGGGGCAAGCCCGCTCCCACTAGAGACCTGCGTGAGGTCTGCGTCCCACCGACCTCAACCCGCCTCGCGATAGGGATTACGCGGATCCTGCGTCCAGTTCATGTACGGCTTGCCGGTGTCCTGCGCCTGCATGTCGATGCAGCCCTCCACCGGGCAGGTGATCTGGCACAGGTTGCAACCGACGCACTCGGCTTCGATCACGCTGTAGGCGTGGGTGCCGTCGGCCTTCAGGGTGCTGGCGATGGCCTGGTGCGAGGTGTCCTCGCAGGCGATGTGGCAGCGCCCGCAGCCGATGCAGGCGTCCTGGTCGATGTGCGCCACCGACTGGTAGTTGATGTCCAGGTACTTCCAGTCGGTGGTGTGCCCCACGGCCTGGCCGCGAAACGCCTCGAGGTTGCGGTGGCCGTGCTGGTCCATCCAGCGCGCCAGGCCGTCCTTCATGTCGTCGACGATGCGAAAGCCATGCAGCATCGCCGCCGTGCACACCTGCACCGCGCCGCTGCCCAGGGCGATGAACTCGGCGGCGTCGCGCCAGGTGCCGATACCGCCGATGCCGCAGATCGGCAGGCCTTGGGTCTCGGGATCACGGGCGATTTCCGCGACCATGTTCAGGGCGATCGGCTTGACTGCCGACCCACAGTAGCCGCCATGGGTGCTCTGGTCGCCGACGATGGGGTGGGCGACCATGCGGTCGAGGTCGACGCTGGTGATCGAGTTGATGGTGTTGATCAAGGACACCGCATCCGCCCCACCCCGGTGCGCGGCGCGCGCCGACTGGCGGATGTCGGTGATGTTGGGGGTGAGCTTGACGATCACCGGCAGCGCGCAGTGGGTCTTGCACCAGCGGGTGACCATCTCCACGTACTCCGGCACCTGGCCGACGGCGGCGCCCATGCCGCGCTCGGGCATGCCGTGGGGGCAACCGAAGTTGAGTTCGATGCCGTCGGCGCCGGTGGCCTCCACCAACGGCAGGATGAACTTCCAGGACTCCTCGATACACGGCACCATCAGCGACACGATCAGCGCGCGGTCGGGCCAGTCCTTCTTGACCTGGGTGATCTCGCGCAGGTTGATCTCCAGCGAGCGGTCGGTGATCAGCTCGATGTTGTTGATGCCCTGCACCTGGCGGTTGGCGCCGAAGTGCGCCGAGTAGCGCGACGACACGTTGACCGCCGCCGGATCCTCGCCCAGGGTCTTCCACACCACCCCGCCCCACCCGGCCTCGAAGGCGCGGACCACGTTGTAGGCTTTGTCGGTGGGTGGCGCGGAGGCCAGCCAGAACGGATTGGGTGCCTTGATGCCGGCGAATTCGATGGACAGGTCGGCCATTTACGCAGCCTCCACGTTGAGCATGAGTTGGGCATGGATGGCTTCGGCGGCCAGCTTGCCATGTTGCACGGCCTGGACGGTGAGGTCCTGGCCCAGCGCGGTGCAGTCGCCGCCGGCGTAGATGCCGGGGACCGAGGTCTGCATGTGCGCATCCACCTGGATGCGCTCGCCGTCGCGGGCCAGTTGCGCCGCCAGCGGGTCAGCCAGGCTTGCGTCGTCGAAGCGTTGGCCGATGGCCTTGAAGATCGCGTCGGCGGCAAGTTCGAAGGTCTCGCCGGTATCGCCCAGGCGTCCGTCGACCAGCTGGGTGCGTACGAAACGCATGCCGCGCACACGCCCGGCATCATCCAGCAGCACGGCATCGGGCCGGGCCCAGGTGTGCAGGCGCACCTGGTTGTGCTTGGCAATCTCCTGCTCATGGCCGGTGGCGCCCATGTCGGACACGCCACGGCGGTACACCAGGTTGACGTCGCGGGCACCCAGGCAACTCATCTGCACGGCCATGTCGATGGCGGTGTTGCCGGCGCCGAGCACCAGGCAGCGGTCGGCCAGCGGCAGCTGGGTGAGGTCGTCGGCCTGGCGCAGCTCGCGGATGTACTCGGTGGCGGCGAGCATGCCTGGCGCGTCTTCGTCCGGCAGGCCCAGCTGGCGCACGGCAGCCAGGCCCAGGCCGAGGAACACCGCGTCGTACTGGGCATGCAGCTCGCCCAGCGACAGGTTGGCGCCCAGGCGCTGGCCATGGCGGATCTCGATACCGCCGATGCCCAGCAGGAACTCCACTTCGCGCTGGGCGTAGTCGTCCACCAGCTTGTAGCGGGCGATGCCGTACTCATTGAGGCCACCGGCTTTCTCCCGCGCCTCGAAGATCACCACGTCATGGCCGTGCATGGCCAGGCGGTGCGCGCAAGACAGCCCGGCGGGGCCGGCACCGACCACGGCGATGCGCTTTCCGCTGGCCGGCGAGCGCTGGAACGGATGCTCGGTAAAGCCGGCGTGGTCCAGGGCGTAGCGCTGCAGCTGGCCGATCAGCACCGGCGCGCATTCCTGGGCGTTGTTGCGCACGCAGGCCTGCTGGCAGAGGATCTCGGTCGGGCACACCCGGGCGCAGCTGCCGCCGAGGATGTTGGCCGAGAGGATGCGTTCGGCGGCGCCCTGCAGGTTCTCGTCGCTGATGCGGTGGATGAACGAGGGGATGTCGATTTCGCTGGGGCAGGCATTGACGCAGGGCGCGTCGTAGCAGTACAGGCAGCGCGCGCTTTCGACGGCGGCCTGGCGGGCGGTGAGCGGGGGCGCGAGGTCGCTGAAGGCCTCGGCCAGCTGGTCGGCGCCGGCCCGGGGGCGCGGCAAGTGGTTCAGGGCGTCGATCACGGTTGTAGCCTCTCGCTTTTTTATGGGCTCAGGCGGCGGTCACTCGCCTGTCCGTTCTGAGGGATGGCAGTCAACAGGAGCATGTGTCTGTGTTGTTATCAGGGGGCGCTTTGCGCCCCTTTCGCGGCACAAGGCCGCTCCTACAGGGGATCGCGTTCTGCTGTAGGAGCGGCCTTGTGCCGCGAAAGGCCTCAGCGCTGAACCGGTGTCGGCCGCTGGTGCTCGGCCCGGCGTTCCAGCACCTCGTACACCGACGGATACGCCGGCCGCTCCACGTAGCGCCCCGCGCCCGGTTCGGCGCGCAGGTCGCCATCGGCCCAGAGCACCTTGCCCTGGCTGATGGTGTGGCTGGGGATGCCGCGCACGGTGCGGCCTTCGAAGATGTTGAAGTCGACCCGCTGGTGATGGGTCTGGGCGCTGATCGTGCGCGTGCCCTGCGGGTCCCACAGCACCAGGTCGGCGTCGGCGCCGACGCGGATCGCGCCCTTGCGCGGGAACAGGTTGAAGATCTTCGCGGTGTTGGTGGAGGTCAGCGCGACGAACTCGTGGATCGACAGGCGCCCGCTGTTCACCCCGGCATCCCACAGCACCGCCATGCGGTCCTCGATGCCGGCGGTGCCGTTGGGAATGCGGCTGAAGTCGTCACGGCCCATGGCCTTCTGCTCGGCGCAGAAGCAGCAGTGGTCGGTGGCGGTGGTGTGCAGGTTGCCCGACTGCAGGCCGCGCCACAGCGCCTCCTGGTGTTCGCGCGGACGGAACGGCGGGCTCATCACGTAGCCGGCGGCGGTGGCCCAGTCCGGGTCGCGGTAGACGCTGTCGTCGAGCAGCAGGTGGCCCGGCAGCACTTCGCCGTATACCGGCTGGCCCTTGGCCCGGGCATAGGTGATTTCGTCCAGCGCCTCGCGGCTGGAGACATGCACCAGGTACAGCGGCGTGCCGAGGGTCTCGGCGATGCGGATGGCGCGGCTGGCGGCCTCGCCCTCGACCTGCGAGGGGCGCGACAGCGGATGCGCCTCGGGCCCGGTCAGGCCCTGGGCCAGCAGTTTTTTCTGCAGGTGATACACCAGCTCGCCGTTCTCGGCGTGCACCGTCGGCACCGCGCCCAGTTGCAGGCAGCGTTCGAAGCTGGCCACCAGGGTGTCGTCTGCGGCCATGATCGCGTTCTTGTAGGCCATGAAGTGCTTGAAGCTGTTCACCCCATGCTTGGCCACCAGCTCGCCCATCTCCTCGGCCACCTGCTCGCTCCACCAGGTGATGGCGACATGAAAGCCATAGTCGCTGGCGCTCTTCTGCGCCCAGCCGCGCCAGGTGTGGAACGCCTCGAGCAGTGATTGCTGTGGGTTGGGAATGACGAAGTCGATGATCGAGGTGGTCCCCCCGGCCAGGCCCGCGGCGGTACCGCTGAAGAAGTCCTCGCTGGCCACCGTGCCCATGAACGGCAGCTGCATGTGGGTGTGCGGATCGATGCCACCGGGCATCAGGTACTGGCCAGAACCGTCGAGAACTTCGCAATCGGTGGGGGTTTCGAGGTGGCTGCCAATGGCGCGGATCAGGCCATCGACACACAGGACATCTGCACGGTAACTCTCTTCATGGGTAACCACGGTGGCGCCACGGATCAACAGGGACATGCCGTTTTCCTCGCAGGCTGACCGGTCTTCTGGCCGGTTCTTGGAATTGTTTCGGGCCGGGCGCTGGAGGCGATTCGCTCAATCCTGTCAGGCCTGACAAGAATCGAGGCTAGTATCTGATCGGATATTGATCAAGAAAAAATCTATGCAAATGTCTTATTTCGTATCTTGTTGATTATTAACGATAATTTATCGAAATCACCAAAATGTGACACCCCTTCACCATTTTGACGCACTTGACAGGAAGCCAAATTGGTCAAGATTTCCTATGCAAAATCAGCTGTTTGTTTCCTGGCTGGATGGCGCAGGCCGCGCCGGTGGTTTTCCAGGTTGCACCCGTTTGAACCACGCGGGTGATGGACCGGCCAGACGGACGGCGTACCAGGGTGCCCACCCCACCCTCGTCGTCGTGCTGAAGAATGCCTTTGCAAGACAGTGAGTTACCTCCGGTCGGCGGCGGCCGCCGGGAAGGCGCGGGCTTTCCCGGCACGTTTGTTGAAAACGCAGGCCACAACCGCCTGGCCGGGCCGGAGGTGCAGTACTGCTGGTGTGTGTACTCCGGCCATCGCGTCAGCCCGATGAGCGACAACTACAAGAAAAAAGACCTGGAGAACCCCATGCAACAGAGCAGATCGCAAGTGGTCGAGCAGCATGGCCTGTTCGAGCTCGACGCCGGCAGCGACGTCCTCGACAGCCCCCGCTACAACCACGACATCGCCCCGACCAAGGTGCACCAGCGCACCTGGAACAAGTGGCACATCACCGCGCTGTGGGTGGGCATGTCCATCTGCGTGCCCACCTACACCCTCGGCGGCGTGCTCACCGCCTACTTCGGCCTGAGCGTGGGCGAGGCGCTGCTGGCGATCCTGCTGGCCAACCTCATCGTGCTGATTCCGCTGACCCTCAACGCCTTCCCCGGCACCAAGTACGGCATTCCCTTCCCGGTGCTGCTGCGCGCCTCGTTCGGCGTGTTCGGCTCCAACGTGCCGTGCCTGATCCGCGCCGTGGTGGCCTGCGGCTGGTTCGGTATCCAGACGATGTTCGGCGGGCTGGCCATCCACCTGTTCCTCGGTTCGCTGTTCCCCGAGTGGAAGGCACTGGGCGGCACCGGCGAGGTGATCGGTTTCATGCTGTTCTGGTCGCTGAACCTGTGGGTGGTACTGCGCGGCGCCGAATCGATCAAATGGCTGGAGACGCTGTCGGCGCCGCTGCTGGTGGCGGTCGGAGTCGGCCTGCTGTTCTGGGCGCTGCCGCACATGTCGATGAGCGAGCTGCTGGCGCAGCCACCCAAGCGCCCCGAGGGCGCCAGCGTGGTCGGCTACTTCTGCGCCGGGCTTACCGCCATGGTCGGCTTCTGGGCCACGCTGTCGCTGAACATCCCCGATTTCAGCCGTTACGCCAAGAGCCAGAAGGACCAGATCCTCGGGCAGATCTTCGGCCTGCCGCTGACCATGTTCCTGTTCGCTTCGCTAGGCGTGATCATGACCGCCGCCTCCGCCTCGCTGGTGGGCCAGACGGTGTCCGACCCGGTGAGCCTGATCGGCCATATCCAGAGCCCCGGCTGGGTGGCCCTGGCCATGGCGCTGATCATCATCGCCACGCTGTCGACCAACACCGCGGCCAACATCGTCTCGCCCACCAACGACTTCCAGAACATCGCCCCGCGCCTGATCGGGCGCAGCCGCGCGGTCTGGCTGACCGGCTTCATCGGCCTGGCGCTGATGGGTCACGAGCTGCTCAAGAAGCTTGGCTGGATCGTCTCCGACCTGAGCCTGGAGAGCGTCTACTCCAACTGGCTGCTGGGCTACTCCAGCCTGCTCGGGCCGATCGCCGGGATCATGGTGGTGGACTACTTCCTGGTGCGCCGCCAGCACCTGGACCTGGCCGGGCTGTACCGCGACGACGTGTACCCAGCCTGGAACTGGGCCGGGTTCGTCGCCTTCGGCGTGCCGGTGGCGCTGACCGTGATGGCCATCGGCAACAGTAGTTTCAGCTGGTTCTACGACTATGGCTGGTTCACCGGCTCGCTGCTTGGCGGCGGGCTCTACTACGCCCTCGGCGGCCTCGCGGTGCGCGGGCCGGCGCGGCTGGCGAAACCTTTGCCGTGATGCTCCCTGTGGGAGCGGCTTCAGCCGCGAAGCAAGCGACGCGGTGGATGGCACCGACTTGGCCGGTGTTCGCGGCTAAAGCCGCTCCCACAGGTCCCTGCTTAATCGATAAGTGATGTGCAGTGCCATGAGAGCCGACTTGCCGGCGAACAGGGCCGAAGAATAAAACAGCCTGAGGAGACACCCATGACCACCCTCGCCAAGGAAGTTCTGCAATCGAGCAAGCACCACATCGACAGCGCCCGCCTGTGGCAGTCCCTGATGGACCTCGCCCGCCTCGGCGCCACGGCCAAGGGCGGCGTCTGCCGCCTGGCGCTGACCGACCTCGACCGCCAGGCCCGCGACCTGTTCGTGCAGTGGTGCGAAGCGGCCGGCTGCACGGTGAGCATCGATGCGGTCGGCAACATCTTCGCCCGCCGCCCCGGGCGCAACGCCAAGCTGCCACCGGTGATGACCGGCAGCCATATCGACACCCAGCCCACCGGCGGCAAGTTCGACGGTTGCTTCGGCGTAATGGCCGGGCTGGAGGTGATCCGCACCCTCAACGACCTGGGCGTGGAGACCGAGGCGCCGCTGGAGGTGGTGGTGTGGACCAACGAGGAAGGCTCGCGCTTCGCCCCCTGCATGATGGGCTCGGGGGTGTTCGCCAGCAAGTTCACCCTCGAGGAGACCCTGGCCAAGCGCGACGCCCAGGGCGTGAGCGTCGGCGAGGCACTGAATGCCATCGGCTACGCCGGCAGCCGCATCGTGACCGGCCACCCGGTGGGCGCCTACTTCGAGGCGCACATCGAACAGGGCCCGATCCTCGAGGACCAGCGCAAGACCATCGGCGTGGTGCTCGGTGCCCTCGGCCAGAAGTGGTTCGACCTGACCCTGCGCGGTGTCGAGGCCCACGCCGGCCCCACCCCCATGCACCTGCGCAAGGACGCCCTGGTCGGCGCCGCCGCCGTGGTCGAGGCGGTCAACCGCACCGCCCTCGCCCACCAGCCCCACGCCTGCGGCACGGTCGGCTGCCTGCAGGCCTATCCCGGCTCACGCAACGTGATCCCCGGCGAAGTGCGCATGACCCTGGATTTCCGTCACCTCGAAGGCCAGCAGCTGGACGCGATGATCGCCGAGGTGCGCCAGGTTATCGAGGCCACTACCGCCAAGCACGGATTGAGCTACGAACTGGTGCCCACTGCCGACTTCCCGGCCCTGTACTTCGACAAGGGCTGCGTCGAGGCGGTGCGCGACTCGGCGCGCAACCTGGGCCTGGCGCACATGGATATTGTCAGCGGCGCCGGACACGACGCGATCTTCCTCGCTGAGCTGGGCCCTGCCGGGATGATCTTCGTGCCCTGCGAGGGCGGGATCAGCCACAACGAAATCGAGAACGCCGCCCCCGAGGACCTCGCGGCCGGTTGCGCGGTGCTGCTGCGGGCGATGCTGGCGGCCTCGGAGGCGATTGCCAGCGGGCGGTTGGCGGCCTAGCAAGCGAGAAAAGGACTGCGTGGGAGCGGGCTTGCCCCGCGATGCAGGCAACGCAATGCATGGCACCGGCGATGCCGGTGCCGGCCCCTTGGCGCAAAACTCCCGCGCGCGGCGGTATACTCGCCCACCTTCGAACCGCGTCCGGGAATCCGCCATGCAGCAAGTCCTGCTCATCGTCGATGTGCAATCCACCTTCAGCCCCTCCGAGAAACTGGTGGATGGCATCCGCGTGTTGTCGGCGCACATCCCCACCATCGCCTCGATCGAGCTGCACGACGAGCAGGTGACCCCGTTCCAGCGCCAGCTCGGCTGGCACCCGGCCGCTGAGGACGTGGCCCTGGTCGAGGCGGACAAGGTGTTCGTCAAGCATGGCTATGGCCAGACCGCCGAGACACTGGACTACATCAAGCGCCTGGGCGTCGAACGCGTCCTCGTGTGCGGCCTGCAGACCGAAACCTGCGTGCTGGCCGCAGGCTTCGCCCTGTTCGATGCGGGCCTGACGCCAACGCTGGTTACCGACCTGACCATGGGCTCTTCGCTGGACCGCTCCGGGCAGTTGGGCATCGACCTGTGGAAACACCACTTCGGTCATGTCACCACCGCCGCCGAGGTACTGGCCGGGCTGCGCGACCCACGAGGCAACCCATGATCGCCAAGCGCGTATTGATCGTCGAGGACGACGCCGATAGTGCAAGCATTCTGGAAGCCTACCTGAAGCGCGATGGCTTCGAGGTGGACATCGCCGAGGACGGCGCCCGCGGGCTGGCCCTGTTCCGCCAGCGCACGCCGGCGATCGTGCTGCTGGACATGATGCTGCCAAAAATGTCCGGGCCGGAGCTGCTGACCGAGATCCGCCGCGGCGCCGACACCCCGGTGATCATGGTCACCGCCATCGGCGACGAGCCGGACAAGATCGGCGCCCTGCGCTACGGCGCCGACGACTATGTGGTCAAGCCCTGCAACCCCAAGGAGGTGGTGGCCCGGGTACACGCGGTGCTGCGTCGCTACGGCGCATCGGCCGACAGTCGCCAGCGCCTGGAATGCCTGGGCGTCTGGGTCGATGCCGAGCGTTTCGTGGCCGGGGTGCGGGCCGGCGATGGCGAGGAACAGGTGCTCGACCTGACCCGCTCGGAACTGCTCCTGCTCGCCGCGCTGCTGCGCACTCCGAGCAAGGCCTTCAGCCGCGAGGAACTGCTCGAATTGTGCATGCCCGAGAGCGATGCGCTGGTGCGTATCATCGACACCCACGTGCTCAACCTGCGGCGCAAGCTCGCAGCCCTGGGCGTCAGCGGCGTGCTGGTGACCGTGCGCTCCGTTGGCTACCGGTTCCGCTGACCACCATGAGCAAGCGTCCGCTGTGGCTGTGGGTCGGCCTGAGAATGACCCTGCTCGCCGTCGGCGCGGTGATCACCATCACCGTGTGCATGTACCTGTACTTCTGGATCAGCGACTTCCTGGTGCTGCAGTCGATGCGGCCCGAGGACCGCGCCGCGATGCTGGCCGGCCTGGCCGATGTGCCGCGCAACGAGTCCAGGCTGTGGCAGTTGCTGCAGACCTACTACGACATCCACGACTTCCTTCCGGGTCCCGGCAACAGCATCGACTGGCTGGTGCTGTACGGTTTCGTCATCGTGGTCATCCCGTTCACCCTGATGGTCGGCCTGTACCTGTCCAGGCCGCTGTCCCGACAGTTCCGCCAGATCGCCGTAGGGGCACGGCGGGTGGCCGAGGGCGACCTCAGCGTGCGGGTCAGCCAGCACCCGCGCCAGCCCAAGGAAATGCAGCGCCTGTGCACCGACTTCAACAAACTGGTCGAACGCCTGGCGCTGTACGAAAGCGAAGTGGCCGAGTCGAGCTCCAACCTGGCCCATGAACTGCGCACCCCGCTCAATGCCGCCCTGGGCCGGGTGCAGGGCATGCTCGACGAGGTGTTCCCGCTGAGCCCCGAGCAATTGCGCCTGGTGCAGAACCAGCTGTACAACCTCAACACCCTGGTGGGCGACCTGCACCTGCTGTCCCTGGCCCATGCCGGGCAGCTGCCCCTGCACATCAGCCTGTTCTCCCCGGCCAGGCTGGTCGAGGAGCGCCTGGCCTGGTTCGCGCCGCAGTTCGAGGCCGCCGGGATGCAGTTGCACACGGCGCTGACCGATGACGTGGTGATCGAGGCCGACCCGGCGCGGGTCGGCCAGCTGATCAATATCCTGATCGAGAATGCCCTGAAATATGCCTCCGACGGCCGCGAGCTCAGCGTCGCCGTGCGCCAGGCCAAAGACTGCGTGCAGTTGGAATTCCTTGATCGTGGGCAAGCGGTCGAGCAGAAGGACCTGGGCAACATGTTCGTGCGCTTCTGGCGCGCGGAGCAGTCGCGGGCGCGGGTCAGCGGCGGCGGCGGCCTGGGCCTGTCGATCGCCCAGGCCATCTGCGAGGCCCATGGCGGCCGCATCATCGCGCAGCGCCGGAGCGAAGGCGGGCTGGCACTGCAGGTGACATTGCCTCTGGTCACGACAGCCTGAAGGCTTCACACGTTGCCCTGTAGGAGCGGCCTTGTGCCGCGAAAGGGCTGCGCAGCACCGCAAACCCGCACCCGATCACCAACGCAGCAGTCGAGGCCCTGCCAACGCCCCGATTACGGTCGGCAACAACATTCCCAGCAGGTACCACAGCCCCCAGAACGGCACCGCCATTTCCGGGCAGTGCAGGCAGTACACGAGGGTCGCGGTGGAGCCGGCGAGCAACCCGCCGGCTGCGCCGGCCTGGCGCAGCCGGGTCGGCGCCAGACCGCGCAGGGCCCAGAACACGGCGGTGAACACGGGTGCCGAGAGCAGGGTGATGTTCAACGCGCAGGTGCGCCAGGTGCGGCCGAAGATCAGGTCGGCGCGGGCTTCCACTGGCGCGCCGGCCAGGCTGACGGCTGCCCCCAGCCATACCAGCAGCAGCGGCAGGCCGAGCCCCCCCCACAGCGCGCCACCGCGCACACCTGGCCTGGCCAGGCGCTGGGTCAGCCACAGGGCCAGCAGGCCCAGGCTGGTGGGCAAGGCCAGCTTGGCCCAGAACAACGGCGTGCGCGCCACCTCGGCCAGATCGCTGCGCACGCCGTAGATGGCCAGGGTCATCAGCAACGCGCCCAGCATGCCAGCCAATAGCGCCAGCAGCAGGCGTCGCGCCAGCGCATGACGATCCACCGGCTCTGCGGCGCTCGCCAGAAGGCTGATCAGCTCATCGGTCTTCATGGTCGTCTTTACCTCGAATCAACCTTCCCAGGGCCTTGAGCCCCCGGTGTATGCCCACCTTCACCGCCGAACTGGACAGCCCGGTGATACGCGCGGTTTCCTCCACCGACAGCCCTTCCAGCTTGACGTGGACGATGGGCAGGCGCTGGCGGTCGGGCAACTGCCCGAGCAGCTTGTTCAGGTCCCGGCTGGCCTGGGCCGGCTCTTCTTCGCCACAGGCGAACAGCTCGCTGTCGTCCTCCAGCGGCTCATGGCGCGCCTCGCGCCGGGCCTGGCCGCGCCAGTGGTCGGCCAGCTTGTAGCGGGCGATCGCCTGCACCCATGCGGTCAACGGTTGCTGCGCCTGGTAGGTGTGACGGGCATTGTGCACCGCCAGCAGCACCTCCTGCAGCAAGTCCTCGACCTCGGCCGGCCGCTGCGCCAGGCGCCGACGCAAAAAGCCGCGCAGGTGCACCGCCAGTGCCGCGAGGAATTCGCGATAGGCCCCGGCGTCACCGGCCAGCCCAAGCAACAGCAGGGCCTGCAGCTGTGACTCGCGTGCGCTGAGCACATCCTGTGGGTTAGTTCGTTGCATCGGCCGCCGGGGTTACACCGTCTGTGGGTTTCTTTTTTATCCAACCATCGCCGCAACGCCCTGCGCAAGCACCGACGCCGCTTCCTTACCTTAGGTGGCCGGCGCAGGTGGCGAAAAATATTTTGCAGGCGCTGTAACCGCCTCGCCCATCGCCGCGAACTACTCCATGAGCCGCCGGTACCTCGCCACGGCCCCACCTTCTGGAGACGACACCATGAAAACCCTCGCCCTCGCCACTGCAGCCCTTGCCCTCGCCTCGCTGGCAGGCGCGGCACTGGCCGACGACACCACCAAGGCGGCCACCATGGAGAAATGCTACGGCGTTGCCATGGCCGGCAAGAACGACTGCAAGGCCGGCGCCGGTACCACCTGCGCCGGCAGCGCGAAAAAGGACTACGACGGCATGCAGTGGAAAAACGTGCCGACGGGTACCTGCACCTCGATCAAGACCCCCAACGGCATGGGTTCGCTGACCCCGATCAAATCCTGAGCACAGGCCATCGACCATGAACGGAAATACGCCGATGGGCGCAGGGCTCGGCCTCAAGGCCGAGCACTATGACCAGGCCTGGGCCTGCCACGCCGAAGGGTTGTGGTTCGAAGTCCATCCGGAAAACTACATGGTCGGCGGCCCCCGCCTGGCCTGGCTGGCGCGGATGGCCGAGCGCCATCCGCTGTCGCTGCACGGCGTGGCACTGTCACTGGCGGCGGATGCCGAACCTGACGCCACGCACCTGCGGCGCCTGCGCACCCTGATCGACCAGGTACACCCGGCCCTGGTGTCGGAACACCTGGCCTGGTCGACCTGGCGCGGCCAGTACCATCCGGACCTGCTGCCCTTTCCACGCAGCGACGAGGCCCTGATCCGCATCGCCGACAACATCCAGCGCACCCAGGATGCCCTGGGGTGCCGCATCTCCATCGAGAACCCCAGCCACTACCTGCACCTGCAGGGCCATGACCTGGATGAGATCGACTTCCTCGCCGAGCTGGTGCGACGCACCGGCTGCGGCCTGTTGCTGGACGTCAACAATGTGTACGTCAGTGCTCACAATCTCGGCTTCGATGCCGCCGACTACCTCGCCCGTTTCCCTGCCCAGGCCATCACCGAGATCCACCTGGCCGGACACAGTCACGACGCCCAGGGCGCACTGCTGGTCGATTCCCACGATGCCGCCATCGCCGCGCCGGTATGGTCGCTTTACCAGCTGTTGATCGCCCGCATCGGCCCGCGTCCGACCCTGATTGAACGCGACGGCAACATCCCCGCGTTCGACGAACTGCTCGCCGAACGCGCCCTCGCCCAGGCCACCCTCGACCTGGCAGGAGCCTTGCCATGAACCTGCGTCTCGGACAGTTCCAGAATGCCTTCATCGACGCCCTCTATCAGCGCCCCGCGCCTGAGCTGGGGACGCTGATAGTGCAGCCCGCGTTCGCGGTGTACCGCAACACGGTGCTGGCCGGTTGCGTCGAGGCCCTGCGCGCCAACTTCCCCAGCGTCGAAACCTTGGTCGGGCAGCAATGGATGCACGACGCCGCTGCGGAATATGCCCGGCAATCGCCGCCCTGTGATGTGCGACTGATCCGCTATGGCGCGGCGTTTCCGGCGTTTCTCGAGGTGCTGCAGCCCGTCCATGGGCTTTGCTATCTGGCGGATGTCGCACGGCTGGACTTCGCCTGGTGCGAAGCGTTCAGCGCCGACGACGACCCCTGGCTGACATTGGCCGACCTGGCTGGCATGACCGCCTCGGACCTCGAACGCAGCTACTTGAGCCTGCGCTCCAGCGTACGCTGGCACTGGTTCGACCAGCATCCTGCCTATAGCCTCTGGCACCACAGCCGCGACGGCAGGGCCTGGCCCGAGGATCAGCCTTGGGTGGCCGAGGGCGCCCTGCTCAGCGGCGACCACGAAGGCGTCGTCCACCAGCCGTTGAGCTTGGGGGGATGCACCTTCCTCGATGCCTGTGCCGCCGGCTGCACATTGGACAAAGCCTCACAGCTCGCCCTGCACGCCCAACCTGACCTGGACTTCAGCGACCTGCTTGGCAGGCTGCTGAATGCCCGGGCCCTGCGCCCGCTCGCCTTCACCTGAGGAAAACGCCATGGACATCAGCCACGCCAGCCCATCGCCCCACGGCCTGCGCCTTTACTGGAACCGCGTCGCCGAACAACTGCAGCGCCTGCTCGGCGACAGCGTCCTGTGCCTGGTCGCCCGCCTGGGCATCGCCTCGATCTTCTTTCTTTCCGGTCGGACCAAGGTCGAAGGCCTGCTGAGCATCACCCCCGGCACCTACGAGCTGTTCAGGAGCGAGTACGCCTTGCCGCTGGTGTCACCGTGGCTGGCGGCGCACCTGGCGACCTACGCCGAGCACCTGTTCCCGCTGTTGCTGGTGCTCGGCCTGTTCACCCGACTGTCGGCCCTGGCCCTGCTGGGCATGACCCTGGTGATCGAGATCTTCGTCTACCCGGATGCCTGGCCCACCCACCTTTCCTGGGCCGGCCTGCTCCTGCTGCTGATCGCCCGGGGCGGCGGGACACTGTCCCTGGACCGGGTATTACGGTTGCGCTAAAGAAAAAGGGTCGCCAAGCGACCCTTTTCCCAACGCGAAGCGGCTTGGCTCAGAGCCCTGCCGCCCGCGCCCGCGCCGCGTGCAGCTTCTTGTAGCTTTCAACCAGGCGCAGGTGGCGGTCCAGCCCTTCGAGCTGCAGGTTGGTTGGCGTCAGCCCATGGAACCGCACGCTGCCATCCACCGAGCCCAGCACCGCGTCCATCCGCTCGTTGCCGAACATGCGACGGAAGTTGTGCTCGTAGTCGGCCATCTCCAGCTCATCGTCCAGCACCACCTCCAGCACCACATTCAGCGCCTGGTAGAACAGCCCGCGCTCGACGGTGTTGTCGTTGAACTGCAGGAACATCTCGACCAGCTCCTTGGCCTCCTCGAAGCGCTGCAGCACCAGGTGGATCAGCAGCTTCAGTTCGAGGATGGTCAACTGGCCCCACACCGTGTTGTCGTCGAACTCGACGCCGATCAGCGTGGTGATGGTGGTGTAGTCGTCCACCTCGGCGTTGTCCAGACGCTTGAGCAGCAGCTTGAGCGAGCGGTTGTCCAGCTTGTGCAGGTTGAGGATGTCGGCACGGAACCCCAGGGCGCGGTTGGTGTTGTCCCAGATCAGGTCCTCGACCGGATAGATCTCGGAGTAGCCCGGCACCAGGATGCGGCAGGCGGTGGCGCCGAGGTCGTCGTACACGGCCATGTACACCTCCTTGCCCAGGTCCTCGAGGATGCCGAACAGGGTCCGCGCCTCCTGCTGGTTGGAGTCCTCGCCGTGGCCCGAGAAGTCCCACTCGACGAACTCGAAGTCGGCCTTGGCGCCGAAGAAGCGCCACGACACCACGCCGCTGGAATCGATGAAGTGCTCGACGAAGTTGTTCGGCTCGGTCAGCGCGAGGCTGTCGAAGGTCGGCTGCGGCAGGTCGTTCAGGCCCTCGAAGCTGCGGCCCTGGAGCAGTTCGGTGAGGCTGCGTTCCAGCGCCACTTCGAAGCTCGGGTGGGCGCCGAACGAGGCGAACACGCCGCCGGTGCGCGGGTTCATCAAGGTCACGCACATCACCGGGAACTCACCGCCCAGCGACGCGTCCTTGACCAGCACCGGGAAGCCCTGCTCCTCCAGGCCCTGGATGCCGGCGACGATGCCCGGGTACTTGGCCAGCACCTCCGGCGGCACGTCCGGCAGGCACAGCTCGCCTTCGAGGATCTCGCGCTTGACCGCCCGCTCGAAGATCTCCGACAGGCACTGCACCTGCGCCTCGGCCAGGGTGTTGCCGGCGCTCATGCCGTTGCTCAGGTACAGGTTCTCGATCAGGTTGGACGGGAAGAACACCGTCTCGCCGTCCGACTGGCGCACGAACGGCAGCGAGCAGATGCCACGCTCCTTGTTGCCCGAGTTGGTGTCGTACAGGTGCGAGCCGCGCAGCTCGCCGTCGGGGTTGAAGATCGCCAGGCAGTGCTCGTCGAGAATCTCGGCCGGCAGCGCGTCCTTGGGTCCTGGCTTGAACCACTGCTCGTTGGGGTAGTGCACGAACGCCGCGTTGGCGATGTCCTCGCCCCAGAACTGGTCGTTGTAGAAGAAGTTGCAGTTCAGCCGCTCGATGAACTCGCCCAGCGCCGAGGCCAGCGCCGCTTCCTTGGTCGCGCCCTTGCCGTTGGTGAAGCACATCGGCGACTGCGCGTCGCGTATATGCAGCGACCAGACGTTGGGCACGATGTTGCGCCACGAGGCGATCTCGATCTTCATCCCGAGGCCCGCGAGGATCGCCGACATGTTGGCGATGGTCTGCTCCAGCGGCAGGTCCTTGCCCGGGATGTAGGTACTGGTATCCGACACCGGCATCAGCAGCGCCTGGGCGTCGGCATCGAGGTTGTCGACCTGCTCGATGATGAACTCGGGGCCGGTCTGCACCACCTTCTTCACGGTGCAGCGGTCGATGGAGCGCAGGATGCCCTGGCGGTCTTTTTCGGAGATGTCCTCGGGCAGCTCGACCTGGATCTTGAAGATCTGGTTGTAGCGGTTCTCGGGGTCGACGATGTTGTTCTGCGACAGGCGGATGTTCTCGGTCGGAATATCGCGGGTCTGGCAGTACAGCTTGACGAAGTACGCCGCGCACAGGGCCGACGACGCCAGGAAATAGTCGAACGGCCCCGGGGCCGAGCCGTCGCCCTTGTAGCGGATCGGCTGGTCGGCGATCACCGTGAAGTCATCGAACTTGGCTTCGAGACGAAGGTTGTCGAGAAAATTGACCTTGATTTCCATGCGCAGGGGTACCAAAAGCGGGCGGGAACGGATAAATGGCGGGCATTATCCGGGATTTTTGCCGGGAAGTGTTGGCTGGCGACGAGTTGGAGGTCGGCCGCTCACCTGCAAGCGGTAGGCAAGCCTTTCAAGATGTTCGACGTTAGCGTTGCAGCGAACACCTGGCGGTCCTCACTCGGTCAATACCCCTATACCCAAAGGCCATAATAGGAATGGCCCCAGGCCCGAATCCGCCGCGATACCTACTCCGCCCGAAAACTCCAGACGATTTCGACCACCCGCGACGCCAGGATCAGATAGACCAGGCACAGGATCACCTGCAGTACCGTGTGGTAGGGCAACTTCGCCAGGCGGTGCAAGGTATCGCTGACATTCAGCAGAAACAGCAGCGCCGACACCAGGATCAACCCCCAGCCGGTGAAACTGAACACCCACAGCCCCAGCAGGACCTGCTGGTTGCCGTGGATCGCCTCGGTGCCTGCGGCGAACAGCAGCGCGCACACCAGCAGGTTCTTGAAATTGTCGAAGACCTTGGCACTGAGGTCGGCGTCGAGCAGTGCGAGGTACTTTTGCCAGAGTCTGCGCATGGGGCTCTCCCACGGAAGCGGTCGTCAGCGCAAGTCTAGGTGTTCGGCGTCTCTTGGATCGAACGCCTGGCGTTTTTCTTGACGATGGCCTTCATCCGCGTCGCGGCCCGCTGTACGGTCGCCATCTTCTCCGGGCGTTTCATGCCCCGCCATTTGCGGATCTCGTCCCGGGTACGGCCGCAGCTCACGCACAACTCGCTGTTGAGCTGGCACAGCGAGACGCAGGGGTTGTCGATGTCTTTGGCCATGGGGCGCTCCACTGTCGGGCGCGCATGATAACGGTTCGGCTATCGCCCTTGAACCGACCAATCCCCGAGTGGGCGCTTCGCCCCCTGCGCCGGTGGCTCGCCATTTCCCGCTCAAGCCCTCTAAAATGCCACTTCCAGCCTGAACGGAAGCAAGCCATGCCCGCCTCACTGATACGCCCGTCCCCTGCCCCACTGCTTGCGCCTGGGGAAACCGTGTTGCTGTTCGACGGCGTGTGCAGGCTGTGCAACGGCTGGGCGAGGTTCGTTATCCGCCATGATCGCCACCTGCGTATCCGCCTGGCCACGGTCCAGTCAGCGCAAGGCCAGGCCCTGCTGGCCTGGGCAGGCCTGCCGGTGACAGCCTTCGACACCATGGCGGTGATCCGTGATCGACACTACTGGGTACGCTCCGAGGCCTTCTTCGAGGTGGTGCGCCAGCTGCCCGGCGCCTGGCCGCTGCTGCGCGTGCTGCGCCTCTGTCCCCGCAGATTGCGGGACTGGCTGTACGACCGCGTGGCGCTCAACCGCTATCGGCTGTTCGGCCGATACGACCAATGCCTGCTGCCCAGCCCGGACCACCAGCGTCGTTTCCTCGAGGAGCAGCCATGAACCGTCTGAACCAGGTCCATTGGCTGGCCCGGGCCAGCCTGGCCTTCATGTTCGCCTACCATGGGCTGGTGCCCAAGCTGATCATTCTCAGCCCCGGTGAACAGGTGCTGCTGCAAGCTCACGGACTGGCGCACGCCACCTGGTTGTCCCAGGCCGCCGGCGTGGCCGAACTGGCGCTCGCCGCCCTGCTGCTGGTGCAACGGCTGGCCTGGCCGTTACTGGTCGGCGCAGCGGTACTGCTGGGCCTGCTGGTGGATGTGGCGGTGATGCAACCCTCGATGCTGGTGGATGCCTTCAACCCGGTTTCGCTGAATGTGGCGGGGATGGCGCTGTGTGCCGTGGCCTGGCTTTCCCGCCAGGACGCCGCAAGCCAGTCCCCCGCGAATATCCCGGGCCATTGCTGAGCGACTGTTGCCTCAGCAACACCCCACTGCTGCGCCACCAGCACCCCCGCTCGCAGCCCCTGTAAAACCGAAGCCTGATCCCTGGCACGGCGATTGCGATACCTCGGTATCACCCGCCGTGCACAAGGTTCGCCATGCCCCCATTCAAAGCCCTCACCTGGCTGGTCTCGCCCCTGGCCCTGCTCGCCTTGTGGGCCGTGGTCGCCGACGCCGGACTGTTCCCGGCCAACCTGCTGGTGCCACCCCTGGAGGTCTGGCGCAGCTTCGCCGACTTGCTGGCCACGGGCGAATTGCAGGAACACCTGGCCGGCAGCCTGTCGCGCCTGTCGCTGGGCTTCGCCGCCGGCGCCCTGGCCGGCCTTGCGTTCGGCACGGCCATGGCCCTGTCGGACACGGTCGAGGCCTATTGCGCGCCGCTGTTCCATACCCTGCGGCAGATCCCCAGCATCGCCCTGATCCCGATGCTGGTGCTGCTGCTGGGCATCGACGAGACCTTCAAGGTGGTGATCGTCGCCAAGACCGCGTTCTTCCCGGTGGCCCTGGCCACGGTCGAGGGCATCCGCGCCATCCCCCGCAGCCACTTCGAGGTGGCCGCGGTGTACCGCCTGCGCTGGCCGACCCTGGTCGCACGCATCGCCCTGCCCGCCGCGGTGCCGGCCATCGTCACCGGCGTGCGCGTGGCCCTGACCCGCGCCTGGGTGGTGCTGGTGGCCTGCGAGTTGCTGGCGGCCGACAGCGGCCTGGGGCAGATGATCGAGATGGGCCGGCAGATGCTGCGCATCGATGTGGTGATGGTGGGCGTGGCGATCACCGGGGTGATCGGCTTTGCCCTGGACTTCTCGCTGCGCCGTGTCGAGCGGCGTCTGTCCGGCTGGCAAGCCGGGAGGTGATGATGAAACTGCGCAACCTGCGTGGCCTGCTGCTGCCACTGCTGCTGATCGGCGCCTGGGAACTGGCCTCGCGCCAGGACGCCGCCGGCGCCTACGCTTTCGTGCCACTGGCAACCATCGGCCAGGCCCTGGTGGAACTGCTGGGCAACGGCGAACTGCTGATCAACCTGCTGGCCAGCCTGGCCCGCACCAGTGCCGGCCTCGCCCTGGGCATCCTCGGTGGCGTCGCTCTGGGCGCGCTCATGGCCCTGTCGCCCCTGGCCAACCGCCTGGTGGCACCGTTGTTCCACGCCCTGCGCCAGGTGCCGATGCTCGGCTGGATCCCGCTGATCGCCCTGTGGCTGGGCAACGGCGAAGCGTCGAAACTGCTGATCGTCAGCCTGGCGGCGCTGTACCCGATGGTGCTCAACACCTTCGAGGGCCTGCGCCAGGTCGATGTGCGCCATCGCGAAGTCGGCCAGGTACTGGCGCTCGGGCGCTGGCAGCAATTGCGCCTGGTCCTGCTGCCCGGTGCCCTGCCGAGCATCGCCACCGGTGTACTGCAGGCCCTGGCCTTCGCCTGGGTCACGGCGGTCGGCAGCGAGCTGTTCCTCGCCTCCGGCGCCGGCCTGGGCAACCTGATGATGAACGCCGAGGCCGGCGCACGCATGGAGATCATCGTGATCTGCGTGCTGTGCATCGGCCTGTGCGGCTACCTGATGACCTGGCTGTCCACCCTGCTCGCCCGCCGCCTGCTGCGCTGGCGCCCCACCCGTTGAAAGGCCCGACCATGAACGCCATCGCCCCATCCTTTCCCGCCCACGTGCAGACCGGCGCGCTGAGCATCCGCAACCTGAGCAAGACCTACCCGCTCAAGGGCCGGCCCGTGCCGGTGCTGCAAGGTATCGACCTGGACATTCGCCCCGGCGAGTTCGTCAGCATCCTCGGCGCCAGCGGCTGCGGCAAGTCCACCCTGCTGCGCCTGATCGTCGGCCTCGACCCGGACTACCAGGGGCAGATCCTGCTCGACGGCCAGCCGCTGAACGGCCCGGGCCTGGAGCGCGGCATCGTGTTCCAGGACCACCGCCTGTTCCCCTGGATGACGCTGCAGCAGAACATCGCCCTGGCCTTGAAGAACCATGACCTGGGCACGGCGCAGAAGCAGCGCCTGGTCGAGGAGCACATCGCCCTGGTCGGCCTGCGGGGCTACGAGCAGGCCTATCCGCACCAGCTCTCCGGCGGCATGGCCCAGCGCGGCGCGATCGCCCGGGCGCTGGTGAACAAGCCCAAGGTGCTGCTGCTCGACGAGCCCTTCGGCGCCCTCGATGCCCTGACCCGCGTGCGCCTGCAGCAGGAACTGCAGCGCATCTGGGTGCAGGAGCGCTGCACGGTGATCATGGTCACCCACGATATCGAGGAGGCCTTGTACCTGGGGGACCGGGTGATCGTGATGGAGGCCAATCCGGGGCGCATCGGCGAGCAGGTGCAACTGGAGCTGGCACATCCGCGACAACGCGATACGGCGCTGTTGCTCCAGCACAAGCAGCGCCTGCTGGCGCAACTGGTCGGGCATTGACTCACCCCAGCCAGCGCACCAGGGCAAAGCCGGCGAAGGTCATCAGCAGCGAGCCGAGCACATGGGCCAGCACCGTGGCCATTGCCCAGCCGGCGCGGCCGTGCATGAGCATCGACAGCACTTCGGCGGAGAACGTCGAGAAGGTGGTCAGCCCGCCGCAGAAACCCGTGGTGATCAGCAAGCGCCAGGCCGGATCGAGGTTGGGGAAGCGCAGGAAGAAGGCCATTGCGCCGCCGATGACGAAACCACCGACGAGGTTGACCAGCAAGGTGCCCAACGGCATGCCGGGAAACAGCGAATTCAGGCGCAGGCCAAGGATCCAGCGCAATACGCAACCGGCACTGCCACCGACGACAACGGAAATGAACGAGAGGTACATCGACAAGCTCCAGGAAAGGTCCGAAAGACCCCCATGGAGAGAGACAGGCACAGGCCTACGCGCCCTCCAAAGGGGTTGCGTAGGCATCATCAGCGCTGAGGCGGTTCAAGGAGGAATGCCATCTCCTGAGGGGCGATGCTACGGGGCGACACCTTCGCTTGGCAACATTTCGATGCAAAAATGCAACACACACCTTCGCCTGCACCGTTAGAATGGCCGCCTGGCGTGTGCTGCGTGCGCCCGGGAGCCTTCCCGAATACGGAGAACATTCATTTGTTTTCCGTGAGATTTATCCATGTTGCACGCATGCCTCCATTCCCCATGGCCCTTCCTGCCCCGTGTCTTCACGGCGTGGGTTGTTGCGCCGCATTCCCTATCCTTCTTCTCGCCCTTCGCCGCAGTGGCCCGTCTTGTCCGGAGCCAGCGTACCGCCGTGCCCGTTGCCCGCCGCGCCACTGCCACCGCGAGGGTGATGCCATGAACGAGGAGCGTTACATGACCGCACCCCTTCCACCCGTCAAGCCGCGCTCGATGCTGCGGCACCTGCTGGCCACCGAGGCGGCCGGCGGCGTCTTGCTGATGTTCACCGCCGCGCTGGCCATCGTCATCGCCAACAGCCCCTGGGCCAGTGCCTACCAGCACCTGCTGCACCTGCCCGTCGGCCCGGTGCTGACCGACAAGCTCGGCCCGATGACCGTGCACATGTGGATCAACGATGGCCTGATGGCGATCTTCTTCCTGCTGGTGGGCCTGGAGATCAAGCGCGAGCTGGTCGACGGTCGCCTGGCCAGTTGGGAGCAGCGCCGCCTGCCGGCACTGCCGGCACTGATGGGCATGGCCGTGCCGGCGCTCATCTACCTGGCGGTATCCCGTGGCGAGCCTGGCCTGGCCGACGGCTGGGCGATCCCGGCCGCCACCGACATCGCCTTCGCCGTCGGCGCCCTGGCCCTGCTCGGCCGGCACGCGCCGCTGTCGCTCAAGGTGATGCTGGTCTCGGTGGCGATCATCGACGACATGGGCGCGGTGGCAATCATCGCCGTGTTCTACACCTCGTCGCTGAACCTGCTGGCCCTGGCCGGCGCCGCCGGCATCGTCGCCGTGCTGCTGGCCTGCAACCGCCTGCGCGTGGTCAGCCTGTGGCCCTACCTGATCGGCGTGGCCGCGCTGTGGTACGTGACCCTGCTGTCGGGCGTACACGCCACCATCGCCGGCGTGGTCGGCGCCCTGCTGATCCCCTACAGCACCGGCGACAGCGAGGCCCGCGAAGCCAGCCCGCTGCTCAAGCTGGAGCATGGCCTGGCGCCCTGGGTCGGCTTCCTCATCGTGCCGGCCTTCGGCTTCGCCAACGCCGGTGTCTCGTTCGGCGACCTGGGCCTGAGCGACATCTTCGCTCCGCTGCCGCTGGCCATTGCCCTGGGCCTGCTGCTGGGCAAGCAGCTCGGCGTGTTCGGCGGCGTGCTGCTGGCGGTCAAGACCGGCCTGGCCAGCAAGCCCCATGGCGCCAGCTGGCTGCAGATCTACGGCGTGGCGATGCTGTGCGGCATCGGCTTCACCATGAGCCTGTTCATCGGCGAGCTGGCCTTCCCCGGCCAGGCCGATAAGATCGACGCGGCCAAGATCGGCATCCTGCTGGGCTCGCTGCTGTCGGCGGTGATCGCCTGCCTGATCCTGCGCTTCGCGCCCAAGCCGGCGGATTGATGCAAGCGCTCGGGGCTGCCTGGCAGCCCCGTTTGATCTACTGGTAACTGAACCTGCGTGGGAGCGGGCTTGCCCCGCGATCATTTCTACAGCACCACGCGGAACCTGCAGACCACCTCACCCCCGCACCACCGACACCCCACCATCCACCACCATGGCCGCCCCGGTCATGAAACTCGATGCCTCCGACGCCAAAAACAACGCCGCCTCGGCGATCTCCTGCGGCCGGGCCAGGCGCTTGAGGGCATGCAACCCTTCGACATGGGCCCGGGCCTCGGGGCTGTTCATCGCACTGCGGCCCATGGGCGTATCGGTACCGCCGGGCAGCAGCGCGTTGGCGCGTATGCCACGGCTGCCCTGCTCCGCCGCAATGACCTGGACCAGGCCGACCAGCCCGGCCTTGCTCGCCGCATAGGCGGCCATGCCCGGCATGCCCACGCTGTGGCCGACAAAGGTCGAGGTGAAAATCAGCGAGCCGCCGCCACGGGCCAGCAACGCCGGAATCTGCGCCTGGGCGCAGAGGAAGGCGCTGGTGAGGTTGGTGTGCAGGGTGTGTTGCCAGCCCTCCAGGGACAGCTCGGGGACGGCGGCCAGTTCACCGAGGGTACCGGCATTGTTGAAGGCGATGTCCAGGCCACCGAAGCGCGCCACCGCCACGTCCACCAGTTCCCTGGCCAACGCCGCATCGGTGATGTCGCCAGCCACGGCCACAGCCCGGCCTTGTCCGGCCGCCGCGATGTCCGCCGTCAGCTGCTCGAGTTCGGCCTGGCGCCGGGCCGTGAGCACAAGGTTGGCGCCGTGCCGGGCGAACAATGTCGCCGCGGCTCGGCCGATACCGGAGCTGGCGCCGGTGATGATTGCCACTTTGCCTGCCAGTTGCATGATGAGTACCTCGTCCTGAAGGTGATTTGCAGGGTGCGCGGGTACTATTGGGTGCGGTACGGGGGGATGCTCTCCGTTTCTTGCGGACTGTGGTCAGCCGACAGCAAGATGAAGATTCGACGAGTCAGCGGGAGCACTGGTCAAGGGCGAGGCAAACTGACTGCCTCAGGTGAAGATGGGAAACGGCGGACAGGAGCGCTGCGCCCCTCCCCTGATCTGGCCACCATCTGGCGCCTGCGCAAGCTTACGTGCAGTCATCGACCCCATGCCCAGACATCTGCGGCACCACTACCGACACCTCGCTACGAACTCCCGCGCGAATCTCTTCGAAGGCCTTCTTTGTAAGGAGGCACTTAGCATGGCGCACGAACAACGCTTGCTCGGATAGTTGGGTCAACAGATTCAACTTACGCCTCTCTTCCTTCTGCTGATACTGTGCCAAGCCACGATCAACCCGAATGCCAGCCAACTCCTTCTTGGTCATGATGATTGCGTAGTTGATCCTTCTCAGCCACTGGGTATCCAGATCCTTGTGCCCAGCATAAGCCTCCTGCCGCGCAAGCTTGATCTGCGCCCGCATTGAAGCGATCTCGGCAACCAGGGTCGCTTCGCGACTGAGCATTTCGATCACTCGGTGACCTCTGTACTCCATTTTGTCCCTGCACTGGGTTGCAAGGCCAACGAGTACCTCTTCATCCATCATTTCTCCTCCTGCGACGATCGGATTGCGCACGGTGCGCATCCCAGCCTCAAGTTGTTCGATGGCCTGGGTACAGTAATGCAAAGCTTGTACTCGCCCTTCCTTTTGTATCGCCCACTCCTTACATGACAGGTGCGATCGTCTGTCCGACCAGAGCCACACTGGATGGCTGTTGCAGCAGCCCGCGCGGCAAGCGGAAGCCTTTGAACGGTTGTTGAGTAATCGGGTTGAAGGCCTTCTCTGCGCTGAGCCGGTAGCGCATCACACCATCACCAGTCCTGAAACTCAGATCCACGCTGGTCGCCGTCCGCCCATTGAGCGAACCGCGACTGAGCAGGCGAAACATGGACCATGGCCCTCGATACTCCAGGCTGCTGCTGTTGCCGTTCTGCCTGAGCAGCGTCAGGTTGCTACGCACATGTTGCCCAAGCGTATTGGGCCAGATGATGCCGGTGATCTGGCTCGTGCCATGGGTGTAGGAAATCAACTGACCGTCCAGATCCAGCAGGCTGGTGCGCTGGTTCGCACTCAGCCCCAACGGCTCGATACTGAACTGCACACTCAAGTTGCCGCGCTGATCGAAGAACGTTTCACGAATGCGGTCTGCCAGTTCCAACTGCTCGATCACATCGCTGCGGATCAGGGACTGCCCCTGCTGGCCGGTTTGCAGGGCTTCGAGGTTGTCCTTCAGGAACACCTTCAGATACTGCTCATTGAACTGCTTCAGCCGGCCCTTCGGCCCGAAGAACGCCTCGAAGTCATCCAGGGACGCGTCGGGCGCCCTGGCCACGAAGGGGTATCGGCCTGCCAGGCGCTGCTGGAAGAAGCTGTACACCTCGGCGTCCCAGCGCCGTTCCAACTCGCGCAGGGCTTCAACGTTCAATACCTGCGCCGTTTGATCAGCCACCTTTCGGACCTGGTGGTTGATCGGCTCAGGCAAGCCGGTGGATACCCGCTGCAAGGTGCCGATGGGGTCATGCCCGGTCATCGAGAAACGCTGATGCACGGCCTGCAGTGCAGCCTTGCCTCGGTCCGGGCTGTCCTGCACCGCCTTGGCGTAGTCGTGCACGGCTGCGATAGCAGCCAGGGTTTCATCGTAGTAGCTAGGCTTCTCTGCCGTTACCTGCAGCATCGCGCTCAGCCCGGCAAAGGCCCTTTGAATAGTCCACGCCTGCTGATGCTCAGGCTTACGACTTGTCGGTGGCACTGTCTTGACTTCATCTGCCACCTCAACAACGCCAGTCGATGAGAGCGACGTGTTGTCCCTTACCGTATCGAGCAATCGATGCAGCGGCGCCGCAGGCCCCGTCAACTGCTGCAGGATCGCGACACCATGGTCCAGGTCACGGAAATCAGCCACGCTGAAAGCGTTGAGGGCACGGCGCCAACTGTCAATGTAATCGGCGCTGTATAAGTTGCGCAGCCGTTCGCTTAGCGCCTCCCTGTCGGCTTCCGAATAATCGAGCTGGCTACGCTCGCCCAGCGCCCATTGGTCAATCATCGCCAAATCGGCGAAGCTCTGACTGCGTGGCTCGAAGTACTCCTTGAAACCTTTGGCAGTGAGCATCGGCGCTAACAGCACATCATTACCCTTACTGACGCCCATGGACGGCTGATACACCACGTCGAAGGCAGGCCCAACCTGATGACGCAAGTCCAGCCCGGTGTGCAACTGCTCCCCGGCCTGTTGTTTCAGGCCGGCGTAAACCCGCTCGGGTAGCGGCACCTTGCGCAGCGCTGCCTGCGCCACGGCGACACGTTGGCTGTACTGCGGCAGGTCGGTATCGGCGTAGGCCAAGGCGTACTTAAGGTGCCGCATGAGGTCGCGCTGCAGTTGCCCCTGGCCAGGGAATTTCTGCTGCCATTGTCGGGCCATCCACTCTTCGACCCATTCGGTGCGGCGGTTCTGACGGTCTTCCAGCATGCGGTAAACCCTGAGAGCAGCCATTTGCTGCTCACTGCCTGGCGGCGCCGCATCCATGGCATCTATCACACCACTGGCCAAGGCCGGCAGGAACCGCTTGGAGAGCAAGCTGAGATATGCCTCATCGACACGCGGGCCTATAGCGCGCCCCTGATACAGGCCAAAATCGGAAACACCCGGCCATGCAGCGCGGTAGTCGCCAAAAACCGATACCGCATCGCGAATCTGGTCCAGCGGCTCCAGCAGGTTGCGTCCGGTAGGATCCAGACGCTGGTCCACCTCGTGATGGCTGTACTCCCTGCTTTTGGCAAGCACGTTGGCGGCTTTGTCGCCATTGATGTCGAAAAAGCGCTGCCAGCCGGCGATGGCGACACAAAAAGCCAGCATGCCTACCCCTGAGCCCACCCATAGGAGTTGGCGCTTACTGCGTGCCACCTTGATGTTATCCCCAGCAAGTCCGGCTTCCTTATAGATGACGCGCCCGAACGCATGCTGGACGAAGTACGGCAGCGCCTTGGTTTGCGCCTTGCCCTCGAGCAGAGGGAGCTTCGTCTTGTAGGGTTGCGCGGCCTCGCGCACGAACGCATTGAGCATGTCACCTTGCTGGCTGACCGAGGACCAGTACACTCCGCGTACCAAGGCTGGCGTGGTGTAGCGATCACTGGCCAGCGCTTCTTTCAGGAATTCCAGCAGTATTGGGCGTAAGCCGATCAGTTGGGCATGCAATGAGAACAGGCGCGCGCGCTGCGGAGCACTGTCCAGCGCATCGAGCCGATCCACCACCTGCTCGAACAGCTGGCTGATCAACTGTTCGTAGTGATCGCCATACTCCTCCAGCCAAGCGTCGAACGTGCCGATCGCATCCAGCTTGAACGTGAAACCGAGCATTTTTTCCCGCATGGAGACGGAAAGCCCGGTATAGAGCTGGTCGAACCCGTCCAACAGATCGAACTTGGTCAGCACCACATACAGCGGCAGTCGCGAACCCAATTGACTACTGACCTCGTACAGACGGGCGCGCAACACATGCGCCAAGGCAATGCGCTGCTCGGGGGTGCCATGCAATAGCGCGGGTAAGTCGACTACCAGCAATATGCCATTGAGGGCTCTCTGGCTGCGGCTGCGCAACAACCAGTCCAGCAGGTGCTGCCACAGCCTGGCCGAAGTTGCAGGTGGCACTTGCTGTGTGGCTGATTCGTCGACGGGCGAGCCTGCCGGCGACTCCTGCCTGATGAACGCCCCTGGCGGATCGATGATCACCGCATCATTGCTGACCCACCAACCTATCGGAAAGGCCAGCGCTTGGGCCTGCATGCCCCGAGCCTGTGCCTTGTCGATGCGGGTCAGGGAAAAGCTTTGTTCTGTGCGATCGATGAAGCTGGTCTTGCCAGCATGCTGGTCGCCTATCACCAAGTACCAGGGCAATCGATACAACGCACGGCGCCCGCCTGCGCCATCGAGAAATCGCGAAAGTCCTTGGTCCAAGGCTTTCTCTTGCGCCTGAACCAGCGGCAATACGCTGTCCAGCTCAGCGGCCACTGCGTGCTTGCGCTCAGCCTGCAGGCGAACGTATCGCCTGCGCAGCACCACTAGCCAGCACAACATCGGCACCAGCACGAGCACCAGGCTGGCCAAGCTGCGATGCGCCAGGCTGGCCAGCGGGTGCTGATCACGCCACATCCACTGCGGCCCGAGCCACCAGATGGCGACCAGCATCAGCACGGTACCCAGCACAAGCAGCAGCGGCATGGCCAGGCCGATCCGAGTCATCAGGGGCAAACCCCAACGTTTCCATAGCTTCCATAGTTGATTCATGAGGGGGGCCTAGTCCTTGTTCTGATCAGCCAACACATGAGCAGAGGCATACTGTTGCAGTCGTTGAAACACCTCTGGCTCCCAAACGGCGGCCGTGGTGTGCTGCATGGTCCGTGCGACGCTGGCGCACAGGGCCTGAGCCAGCCAGGACACGCCTCGCGCTGCCAAGAGATCGGCCGCAATGACGGTGGTATGGCAGCGCTCACGCGGAGCACGAAGGTTCGCCTGCATGGCCTGCAACTTGAGCAAAACCGGCTCTACCCCACTTGCGTCCAACTGACCGGCCAACTCTTCGCGCAGGTCTGCGAACTCGTGGGCAGATTCGACTTGCGCTTGCCCAGCTGCGCCTCTGAGCCAAGCCATGCTTTGATCGTCCACGAACGACCTGCCGTCGCTGAAACACAACTGCTGGAGCGCGGGCATGCGTTGGACGAATCGGGCAGTCGCTGCGCGGATTGCCTCAGCTACCTCCCCCATCGCCAGCCGTGTCGCCGCACTGGCCGCGAGGAAACTGCCGCGTATCCAATAGGGGCAAGCCGTCACGCTCTTTTCGATCCGCTGAAGCAACGCCGCGCTGATCGCAGTGCCAGCAATCGCCTCTTCATAGTCGATGGCGATATCCACTGGCACCGCCATCAGTTCCGTGCGATTGCCTTGCTTGATCTGAGGCGCCGCCTGGATATGGGACCACAGGCCGAATCGACGCAACTGGTAGCCCGTCGGGTCGTAGGGGTCTTTTTGATTGATCATCTCGGCCATGGCCAGCACGGCCCGTCGTGATTCGCGCTCGTTGCCTAACGACACACGTGGCATTGGGGTGGCAATGACCTCAGCCAGCGGTGCAGACTTGGTGGCCGCCGCCGACGACTTCGCCGCAGCAGGCTCGCCAGCACCGCTCGCCTGCTCCGCCTGCTTGCGCAGCAGTCGATCTACATCATTCAGAAAGGCTCCATCCAACTGAGCAACGGCTTGCTGCTGTTGCAGGCGCCGCAATGCCTCTTGAGCTACGGCCGCATGAGCTGGGGTGAATGTGTAGCGGTCCAGGCGCGGCAGCGCTTCGTTCAAACGATCGAGCACAAGGCCAACCAGCTTGCGCTTGCCCAGAAAACCTTTGGGGCCAGGCTTTGGATGCGCAACCTCCCAATAGCGCTCGACCATGCCGGCCAGCAACGCCAAGGTAAAACCCCATCGCTCCCAACATCCACTGCGAAGCCACGCAGCACTCAGGTGCGCGACGATACGCAAGTGCTTGCACTGCTGCGCCAGATACTGTCGTGAGGCTTCCTCGATATAGGCCCAGTCGATGGTGGCTGCCTGCAGCCCGCCCAGCTTGACCATTTCCTGGTCAATGGCCTGATAGGTTTCGTCCTCCACATCGAACAGACCGACCGGTGCCTGCGCATCGATGGGTGCGAGCAGCCGGACAATTTCCTGTGCGTTGACCTCTGCTACCAACGACATGTTTTGCGCGCCTCGTCGATGAGTGGGTCCAGGCCTTGAGCATCGAAGACCAACCCGTCAATGGAGGGGTTGTCGCTTTGGACCTGAATGCGATGGGCCCCAATCAGTTGCTTGATCTGCTCGATTCCGGGCAAGCCCCGGCCCGCATCGAGTACCTGACCGTTCTCCGTCACCTGCCAAGGGGTTGCGACGGTGGTACTCCGCTCCCCCTGCAATCGCACCGTCACCCGACCAGCATCAACGGGTTGCGCGGCGACCAGTTGCAGCCTGGAGATGTTCTGCAAACAACTGATCACCAGGTAGGGATGCGACGCGGCCGAAGCGATTGCAGGTGCAGAGATCGTCAGCCCGTCGTCTTCAGGCGTGAGTCGAAACGTTAGGTCGTCAGGATGGCGTCCTGCTTCGTGAGTCAGCACCCGGCGCACCGTGGGTGAGTCCTGTTCTGGCGGCGACCACTGCATGGGCACCGAGTGTGCAGGCGTTCCGGCGGCTTCATCAAAACACGCCAAACGCTTCAGGTTGGACACGATCCGCGAGCAATCCTGATCGGAATACACGGGTATTGGCATACACCCGAGCACCAGCCAAAGACTTACGCCACAAGTTTTATTACCAGGCATCGCAAGTAAACACCTTTCATATAGTGCATATGACCTATTCAAATTAGCGGATCTGAAACAGCCCTCTCAGGCACTCAAATTTCCGCAGACGGCAAGAGCCTAGCCCATCGGAACAGCAACAAACAAAAAAATATTTTCTTACACTTCCATGCTCGACGACATGACAAAACCAAGCGCAATGTTTTTACGCGACGCACAACCAATCCCGCACCTTGTTTACACATCCGACAAGTAACTAGGAAACTTCCCACACACTAATTTGTAACTAAAAATCCAATACGGACAACTCTTACTAGAACACGGAGAGATTCTGCGATGGCAAAATCCACAGGATCGGTTGCACCCAAAGAACGCATCAACATCAAATATGTACCCGCCACCGGCGATGAACAGGCCGAAGTAGAGCTGCCGCACAAGATGTTGGTAATGGGCGACTTCGGCCTGGATGACACCCGTTCGCTGGAAGACCGATCGGTCATGCGTATCGATAAACACACCTTCAACAACGTGTTGAACGACGCCGATGTCAGCTTGGCCATGTCGGTACCTTCCATGCTCAGCACGGCCGCCGACGCGGAGCTGGCGGTCAACCTGCAGTTCAGATCGATCAATGACTTCGGGCCAGACGGCATCGCTCGCCAAGTACCAGAGCTCAGCAAGCTTCTGGAGCTGCGTGAGGCGCTGGTGGCACTGAAAGGCCCGCTGGGCAACGTACCCGCTTTCCGCGAGCAGTTGCAGCACCTATTGAACAACGAGCAGGCCCGCAAACAACTCGCCGAAGAATTGGACCTGGTGCTTGAGGCGCCAAAAGAAGACTGAGACAACGGAGCGTCCCCATGCCAAAGCCAACCAGCACCTCCCTCGCCGCTGAACTATCTGGCGAGACATTGAGCCATGCCACTCTGCTCGATCAGATCATGGCGCAAACAAAGCTAGTTCCCGCTCAAGAGGGCTATCAAGTCGCTCGTCAAGGCGTATCGGCCTTTATTGCAGAAATACTCAAAACTGGTGATCCAGATCAACTAATCAATAAACATCGCGTCGACCAGATGATTGCAGAGCTGGATCGAGTGCTCAGCAAGCAAATGGATGCCATTCTTCATCAGCCGGAATTCCAGGCACTCGAGTCCTCGTGGCGCAGCCTCAAACTTCTGGTGGACCGCACGGACTTCCGCGAGAACATCAAGCTTGAAGTCCTGCATGTCAGCAAAGAAGACTTGCTCGACGATTTCGACAATGCCGCCGATATCACCTGCAGCGGTATGTACAAACACGTTTACACCGCAGGCTATGGGCAGTTCGGTGGTGAGCCGGTGGCGGCCATGCTGGGGAACTACAACTTCGGCCCCTCTTCGACAGACATAAAGTTACTGAGCTACATGGCCTCTGTCGGCGCCATGTCGCATGCCCCGTTCCTGGCCGCCCCCTCCCCCGATTTCTTCAACCTGAGCAGCTTTGAAGAGCTGCCAAACCTGAAGGAAATCAAAGACATTTTCGCAGGGCCGCGACATGCCAAATGGCGCGCCTTCCGCGAAAGCGAAGATGCCCGCCACACAGCGCTGACCGGGCCACGCTTCATGCTTCGCTCGGCCTACCACCCCCAGGAACAGCCGATCAAAAGCTTCAACTACGAAGAACATATCGACGGGCGACACGACAATTACCTGTGGGGCAATTCCGCCTTCCTGCTGGCCAGCTGCATCAACGACAGCTTTGCCCGCTACCGCTGGTGCCCGAACATCATCGGCCCGCAGTCCGGTGGCGCCGTGGAGGATCTGCCTGTGCATCTCTACGAGGCGCTTGGGCAGTTGCAAGCGAAGATCCCAACCGAGGTGCTGATTTCCGACCGCAAGGAATTCGAGCTGGCCGAAGAAGGCTTCATCGCGCTGACCATGCGCAAGGACAGCGACAACGCCGCGTTCTTCTCAGCCAATTCGGTACAGAAACCGAAGAACTTCCCCAAGACCCCGGAAGGTTTGCAGGCTCAAACCAACTACAAGCTGGGCACACAGCTGCCTTACCTGTTCATCGTCAACCGGCTGGCCCATTACATCAAGGTGCTGCAACGCGAGCAGATCGGCAGCTGGAAGGAGCGCCGCAACCTTGAGTCCGAGCTGAACAAATGGATCAGGCAGTACGTCGCCGACCAGGAAAATCCCTCGGCCGACGTCCGCAGCCGCCGTCCCCTACGTGCTGCGAAGGTCGAGGTTTCAGACGTTGCCGGCGATCCGGGTTGGTATCAGGTTTCGCTCGCAGTGCGCCCGCACTTCAAATACATGGGCGCGAACTTCGAGATCTCCCTGGTAGGCCGGCTCGACACCCAATGAGCGGATTTTTCGACCGTTTGGTTGCCGATCAGTCCGTGATCCGGGCGCCGTCCAGGCAAGAGAACGCATCCCACAAGTTCGCCGCCATCAAGCGCCACTTGGAAACGTTGCTCAACGCTCGACAGGGTTGCTCACAGAGCAGCCCTGAACTGGGCCTGCGCGATTTCAACGGGCATGACGTGAGCAGTGGCGACCTCCTTAAACAAGTGAGCGCCGACATACGCCGCACCATCCAGCGTTTCGAGCCTCGCGTGCAGGTACGTTCACTCAAAGCCGTGCCCGCTTGTCACGCCCCTCAGGAGCTGCAATTCAGGCTGGACTGCCAAGTGCAGGTGAATAACCACACGGAGCAGTTGCAACTGGAGCTGCTGGTCAACGGCCATAACCGCCATACCCGAGTGAGGTAATCGATGTCGCTCAAAGATCGATTCAGCGAAGAGTTACGCTATCTCCATGAACTTGGGGACGACTTCGCCCAGGACAATCCACAACTTGCCCGGCTGCTGGGCAAGAGGGGTAGCGACCCCGATGTGGAGCGCTTGATGGAAGCCTTCGCCTTTCTGACGGCGAAGCTGCGCCTCAAGTTGGAGGACGACCTCCCAGAGCTGACGCACCCCATGTTGCAACTGCTGTGGCCCAACTACCTTCGCCCGCTGCCGAGCGCCACGATCATCCAGTTCACACCGTGCAAACAGGCGCTCAGCCAGTCGCAACGCGTGCCAAGGGGGGCACGCCTGCTCTCCAAGCCTGTCGACGGAATTCCCTGTGAGTTCCGCACCTGTACCACCGTGGACATTCACCCGTTCGAGATCGACGCGGTGGCCTCAACCCAAACGCTCGACAGTTCAGTGGTTCGCATCGACCTACACACCTTGGTCGAGCGCCCATTGAACACGCTCGAATGCACCAGCCTCGACTTTCACCTGAGCGGTACCACCCAAACAGCGCGCACACTGTACCTATGGATCGCTCACTATCTCAGCCATGTCAGCGTGACCATCAATGATCAGGCCCTCAGGCTGCCGGCCAGCAGCATCGTCTTCCCAGGTTTCAGCCCGGACGACGCGTTGTTGCCTTATCCGCAGAACGTCTTCGACGGTTACCGGATCCTGCAGGAATACTTCATTTTTCCTGAGCGCTTTCACTTCTTCGCCCTGACGGGCCTGGAGAAGATCTGGCCTGGTCAGACGACTCAGCAAGTGGGTCTGGATTTCCACTTCACCCGTCAACTACCGGACTCGCTGCGCATTGGCAAAGCGGATTTCAACTTGTTCTGCGCCCCTGCGGTAAACCTGTTCAAGCACAGCGCCGAGCCCATTGACCTCTCCAACGAGGCCGCCCAGGTCGAGCTCACACCCAAAGGCGCCGAACGCCACGCCTACGAAATCTTCAGTGTCGATCAGGTGATCAGCACCCGTACGACAAGCGACGGAAGTCCTGGTAAATACCTGCGAACCTTCCGCCCCTTCGAATCGTTCGCCCATGAGATCGAGCATATTCAAGGGCGCACGGCGCTGTATTACCGCTACACCCTCGAAGACTCACTGCGGGGTGATGGCGTCACGCATCGCATCGCCTTCGTGCGTGCCGACGCCAATACCTATATCGGTGAGCTGGAAACGGCGTCCATCGACCTGACCTGCACCAACCGCGATCTGCCCCTGGCTCTGGGCATCGATGACATCAATGTGCTCTGCGAAGTCACCCCGCCGCTGACCACCTACACCAATATCTGTGCACCGACCCGCCCCTATCGGCCGGTGCTGGACGGCCAGTTGCAATGGGCCTTGATATCCAACATGTCGCTCAACTACTTGTCGCTGCTCTCAGCCGAGCCATTGAAGGCGGTTATTCGCGCTTATGACTTCGCGGCCTTGCACGACATCCAGCAGACACGCACCACCCGCAAACGCCTCGACGGCATCCGGGATATCCAAACGGCGCCTCTGGATTGGCTGATCAAAGGGCAGCCCATTCGCGGCCTGCGCACGCAACTGAAGCTCGACCAGGCAGCATTCCTCTGCGAAGGCGACCTGTACCTGTTCGGCTGTGTGCTCGCGCACTTCTTCGCCTTGTACTCCAGCATCAATTCCTTCCATCAGCTGGAAGTGATCAACATCACCAACAACGAGCACTACACATGGCCCATCCAGACCGGCAAGCAACCGCTGATCTAGCCGACAAGTTGCTCGCGGGCGCGCACCGGTACAACTTCTACCAGTTGCTCGAGCGCCTTCACGGGCTTCACGGAGACGATCTTGAACCCCGTTGGCCCAGCGAAGAAGCCCGCCTGCGCGTGCGGCTTGGCAGCGACCCGCGCCTGAGCTTCCCCGTTTCGGACATCTGCAAGGCCGAACGCATGCCCGAGGCACAAGATCGCTATCGCGTGTGCACCACGTTCATGGGTCTGCACGGCACTGATTCGCCTTTGCCCTCCTATTATCTGGAGCAGGTGGCATACGAGCATGCACAGGGTATCGGCGTGCGCCCGGCGTTCTTCGACTTCTTCAATCACTACCTGCTCAGCCTGCTACACCGCATCTGGCGCAAGTACCGCTACTACATTCGTTTCCAGCCGGGTGCCAGCGATGGATTCTCCCAGTACATCTTTGCCCTGCTCGGGTTGAATGACAAACAGCTGCGCGGCGACACGGCGTTGCCCTGGAGCCGGCTGCTCAGTTTCGCCGGCGTCATCGCCAGCCGCAGCCGCGCACCGGGCACCGTCGCCGGCATCATCGCGCACTGCTTCGACCTGAAGCAGGTGCAGATTCGCGAGTTCGAAACCCGCTTGGTACCTACGACAATCCTGCAACAGGTAAGCCTTGGCCGCAGCAATGGTGAGCTGGGCAACTCCTTCATGGTCGGCAGCCGCACGCGGACTCGCAGCAGCAAGTTCACCATCGTGATCAGCGAGCTCGACCAGGCACAGCTGCGTGACCTGTTGCCCAGCGGCATCAACTTCAACCGCTTGCGTGCCCTGATCGACTTCCTGCTGCGCGACGGCTTGGCCTACGACCTGGAGCTGCGGCTGAAGCAGCACGCGCTGTCGCCCTTCTGCCTGCACCCCAGCCGTGGCGCCCAATTGGGCTGGACCAGCTTCGTCGATGACCACCACGGCCAGATCAGCCCCGTCGTGCGGTTCCGGGGGCGCTCATGAGCACATTGATCTTGAGCATCACCAACCTCGACCAGTTGCAGCACAACGTCACCGCCCGGCACGAATTCGATCGTGCAGGTGGCACCGTCGGCAGCGCGGGAACCACGTGGCTGATCAATGATCGTGAGCAGGGCGTGGCGCCGATCCATTGCGAGATCCGCTGGATCGAAGGCGGCTTCTGCGTGATCGACCGCTGCGAGCGCACCTACCTGAACGACAACCTCGATAGCCTGGGGCCGCTATCGGCCAGGCGTTTGCTCGAGGGTGACCGGCTACGTGTTGGCGCTTATCGACTGTTGGTTCAGCTTTCACAAGCTGATGCCCGTTCGCTGGAAGAGTTGTTAACCACTGACTTGCGGGTGCTCGACCGACTCATCCTGGATGCACCCGCGCAGCGTTGGCTGCACAGGCCCACGGCTGCCCCAGTCGTCGCTGAGATCTGCTCGGTCTTCGATCCGGGCATGGGCAACGATCCCTTGGCTGCCCTGGAAGCAGTGACGCGGCCAGTGCAAGAGAACCCGCTGGATCGACTGATCTCAGGAGAACGCTCATGACGCGTCATTCACTCATGGCCGGCCTTCTGGCAACACTGATCGGGGCCTCGGGCTGCACCGCCCTGAGCAAAATGAGCCAAGTGGCGATGGACCCCTCGATACCCGTCGGCGCGACCAAGGATCAGCCCACCGAAATCGCGTTCAGCATCAACGCCAGCCCCGCGCTTAACAGCAACCCCAACAGCCTGCAAGCAGCGACTGAGCAAGAAAGCAGCCTGGAACCCAGCCCCTACGCGGTCAGCTTGAGCGCGGGCGATCCCTATGCCCTGACCGAGAAAGTCGGGACCCTGCTCGAGTTTCTTCACGAGCAATTCCCGGCCATCTCGCCCGTCGAACTGCCAGAGGACGAGGCCGATGAGCCGGCTCGTTCTCCCTTGGAGGAAAGTACGCCGGGCCACTACGAAGAATCGAATGTGGTGCTGACCTTACCGCGTACAACCACAGTGGCCCCCGAGCCGGCCGCCACCCCAATGGCCATCAAGATCCTGCAACTACGCGACGACTCGCTGCTGCGCAACAGCATCTATGAGCTGTTGGACAAGGACCCCGCCAAGGTGCTGCGCAGCACCTACATTCGTGATGACGACTACCTGCTACGCCCCGGGCAATTCAAGTTCATTCCGTTTGCCGCTATCGAGGCCGAGACCCGGTTCATCGCGGTGATCGCCGACTACCGCCACCAGGAAAACGCGACCTGGAGCCAGGTACTGCGCATTCCACCGCGCGGCCAACACATCATCTTGTCGGTCTTGCTCAACGACACGCAGATCCTGCTCAAGGAGGAGGACTGATGGCGCCTGCAACCCTGCCCTTCTCACTTACTCACGCTGACATGGAGCGCTCATGAGTTCACGTAATCCCGTCCTGTGGCCTGAAGGCCTGTTCGTCAAACCGCAGCATTTCCAGCAGGCTGGCCGTGCCGCTGAAGCGGCCCTGCATCAACGCCTTGGCAGCCTGAACGCAGCCTTCTATGGATTCAGCGAGCTGCAACTGAACGACGAATACTTGAGCCTGGGAAAGATCGCCATCACCCGCGCACGCGGCATCATGCCGGACGGCACGGTGTTCGATATCCCGGCAGATCTGCCACCGCCGCCGCCGCTGGAAATCGAGGACAACGGCGCGAAAGACAGCGAGATCTATCTCTGCCTGCCACTGCGCACCGAGGGTGGCCGAGAGGTGAGCTGGCCCGACAATGCCGCCAACTTCCGCTACAGCGCACAGGCTCAGGAAATCAAGGACACCCATAGCGCCGACGGCGACTTGGCGCAGGTCGATCTGGCAGTGCCCAACCTTCAGCTCAAACGCAAGGCCGATGACAGCAGCGCCTACACCCGCCTTGCCATGGCACGCATTCTGGAGCGCCGGCCCGATGGCAGCCTGCAACTGGATGAAGGGTTCTACCCGACCAGCGTCTCGGTACGGGCGGTGCCGGCACTCCAGCGTTACCTCGAGGAGATCACCAATACCCTGCGCGAGCGCTCGCGCAACCTGGCTAGCCGGATAGGCGCATCGGGCCAGTCCGGTATTGCCGACATCCGCGACTTCAACCTGCTGCAGGCCATGAACCGCTGGTGGCCGTGCTTCCAGCACTTGGCCAGGCAGGGGCAGACACACCCCGAGCAGTTGTACCTGCATATGAGCCAGGCCTGTGGCGAGTTCGTAACCTTCACCGACGAAAGCCGGCTGCCTCCGGAATTCCCTGCCTATCAGCACACGGCTCTGCGCACGTCATTCAAGCCACTGCAGGACACCTTACGCCGCGCCCTGGGTACGGTCCTGCAACCGCGGGCCATCTCGCTGCCGCTGGACGCGCTGGATTACGGTGTGATGACGACAACGCTCGAAGACCGCCGCCTGATCGATGACGCGGACTTCATTCTTGCCGTGCGCGCGGACCTGCCGCCGCCAACATTGCGCCGGCTGTTCCTGCAGAAAGCCAAGGTCACATCCCTGGAGACCTTGAATGACCTGGTGCATAAGCAGTTGCCCGGCATTGCGCTACATCCGCTGCCTGTGGTCCCTCGCGATCTGCCCTTCCATGCAGGGTTCAGCTACTTCGAGCTCGACCGCCGCGACCCGGCCTGGGTCTGCATGAAAACGGCCAACGGTTTCGGGATTCATATCGCGGGGGAGTTCCCCGGGCTTGAGTTGCAGTTCTGGGCGATCAGGAGTGAGTGAGATGCAAGAGAACCACCTCGCACGCAATGAAACCGAATCAGCTCAAGCTGAGCAGTTGCCATCGATGCTTGGAAAGTCTTTACCCACTGACGCCGTGGCCTGCGAGGCAACCACACCAAAGCCCACCCCTGTTTACAAGGGCTACCCCGCCGATCCCGACTTTCAGCTACGGGGCGGCTACGACAACCTGATGCTGGACGCAGCCACACCACTGCTTGGCCTGGTCATGCGTCTACGCACAATCGATGCGCTGCCCAACATCAAGGAAGTGCACCAACAGGTACGCAACCAGATTGAAAACATCCAGCAAGAGATGCGTCAGCATGGCTACGAGACCACGCAACTTCTGGCGTATTCGTACGGCCTTTGCCTGTTCATCGATGAAGCCGTGATGGAGAGGCCCTGGGGGCAGACCAGTTACTGGAGCCAAGAGCCCCTGCTCAGCATTTTCCACAGCGAAACGTTCGGCGGCGAAAAGATCTTCACCGTTATCTCGCGCCTGATGCAAGAGCCCCAGCGCTACAAGGACGTGCTGGAGTTCATGTACTTCACCCTGTGCCTGGGACTCAAAGGCAAGTACGCCCTCGCGCCCAAAGGCGAAGAAACGCTGAACACCCTCATTCACCAACTCCACGGAATCATCCGTGAACTACGAGGGCCCACGCCGACAACGGTCTGTGACCCCTACACCAACGTTGCCCCGCGCAACTTCCGCATGAATCGGCAGTGGCCCTGGTGGAGCCCATTGGTGATTTCCGCCATCGCCATGGCCACCGCCTACGGCATCTACAGCTACCGCCTGCACCTGATCACCAGCGAGGTGCTGCAGTCGCTCAACGGCATCTTGCAGCAATGAACAGCCGGCAGTCGGCACAACCGTATTCAACGAATTGACGCGGCGTTTGCCGCGTTGAAAAAGTCCATCGATTCCGATGGCCACGCTGCCGCTCATGCGCGTGCTTATCCACATGGACGCAGGAGAAACTGCCATGCCAACACCCGCTTACATCAAGATCGAAGGCCAGACCCAAGGCAACATCACCGCGGGCGCCTTCACCTCCGATTCGGTCGGCAACGTGTTTGTCGAGGGCCACGAAGACGAGATTCTGGTGCAAGAGATCAAGCACCAGGTGACCGTACCTACCGACCCGCAAAGTGGCCAACCTGCAGGCCAACGGGTCCACAAACCCTTCATCTTCACCAGCGCCCTGAACAAGGCGACACCGCTGATGTATCAGGCCCTGTCCAGCGGCGAAATGCTGCCGACCGTTGAAGTCAACTGGTACCGCACTTCGGTAGAGGGCAAGCAGGAGCACTTCTTCACCACCAAGCTGGAGGACGCCACCATCGTCGACATCAACACCACCTTGCCTCATGCACAGAACAAGGAGAACGCTGACTTCACCCAGTTGATCGAGGTCTCGATGTCGTACCGCAAGATCACCTGGACACACGTCACCGCTGGCACCGAAGGCTCCGACGACTGGCGTAAACCCGTCGTCTAACCCGGCTGAACATCCCTGGCAGGCAGGCCCTGCCGGGGGCGTTTGAACTCTCGGACGGCGGAAGGACTTTTCATGCCCAGCCAATCTGATTTGCGATACACCTTTGAGTCACTCGCTGGCAATGCCGAGTTTGAAGTGGTCTCGTTTGAACTCAAGGAAGAAATCAGCGCGCCTTTCACCCTTGAGCTGGAATTGATCAGCTTCGAGCCCGACATCGATTTCGGCCAACTGCTGGATAAACCCATCGTATTCACGATCTGGGATGACAATGGTCCGCTGCGCCACGTGCATGGGCTGGTCAGCCGATTCAGCCAGGGTGAAAGCGGCTTTTACCGTACCTACTACCACGCCTTGGTCGAGCCCATCCTGGCCCGCGCCGGACTGCGCTCGAACTGGCGCATCTTTCAGCAAAAGACCGTCCCGCAGATTATTGAACTGATGCTTCAGCGTCAGGGCATCGATCAATACGAGCTTCGCGCAAGCCTGGACCACCAGGTGCGCGAATTCTGCGTGCAGGCGGGCGAGACCGACCTCGACTTCATCGCCCGATTGGCGGCTGAAGAGGGCTTCGTCTATCGCTTCGAGCACAGTGAAAAACTGCATAAGTTGATCATCACGGATCAACTGCAATCCCTTGGGTTGATCAGCCATGACGCGCTCAAGACCGACAACGATGACCTCTTCGATGGCGAGGACGTTATCGATCCCAACACCGTCCTGTATCAATCCAACAGTGGCGGCGATCAAGCCAGGCCTTGCCTAAGGCGCTTGCGCTACAGCGAGCAGGTCCGAACCTCGCGACAGGTCCAGCGCGACTACACCTTCACTCACCCGGCGTATCGCCAGGAACACCGTGCTTACGGCCCTTTCCTGGAACACCAGTCCACCGAGTACGAGCGCTTCGACTATCCCGGCCGCTACAAACGCGATGTCGTGGGCAAACCGTTTACCGAAAACCGGATCACTGCCCTGCGTCATGATGTGCGCATTGCAGAAGTTCAGGGCGATGACGTCAGGCTGCAGCCTGGGCTCAGCTTCACGCTCACAGGCCACCCACGTGATGATCTGAATGCGCATTGGCGCGTGAACAGCGTGGTTCACAAGGGCAGCCAGTTCACCAGTCTGCAGGAAGAAGCCGCTGGCCTCGACCAGAGCACGCACTACGAGCAAACCGCTCAGCTGGTACCCGGCAGAACCGAGTGGCGCCCTGCTCCGCTCAAAAAGCCCCGCGTCGACGGTCCTCACATGGCTACCGTGGTCGGGCCGTCCGGTGAGGAGATCTATTGCGACGAATGGGGCCGGGTCAAGGTCAGCTTTCCCTGGGACCGGGAGAGCAACAACAACGAGTTCAGCTCCTGCTGGGTCCGGGTATCCCAAGGCTGGGCAGGTGGCAGCTGGGGCTCGATGGCCATCCCGCGGATCGGCCAGGACGTGATCATCCAGTACGTCAACGGCGACCCCGACCAGCCGATGATCACCGGGCGCACCTATTGCGGTAACCAGTTGCCGCCGTATGACCTGCCCGATCACAAGACCCGTATGACCATTAAAAGTCAGACTCATAAGGGGGATGGTTTCAATGAGTTGCGTTTCGAGGATGAGTTGGGTCGGCAAGAGGTGTTCATCCATGCCGAGAAGGACCAGAACAACGTCGTCAAGCACAACGAAACCACCTTTGTCGGCAACAACCGCAGTGAACAGGTCGATCATGACGAGACGCTCAGTATTGGGCATGACCGCAGCCAAACGGTGGGCAATGATGAGCGGGTCCGGATTGGCCAGGATACGTTTGTCGATATAGGCCGAAATCAGAAAATAAACATCGCCAAAGACCGCATAGAGGCCGTCGGCAATCATCGCCACGACCAGATCACAGCCAATCACCACATCAGCGTCGGCGGCAATCTTGAGCAGCAGGTCGAGGGCCATGCAGAGCTGGAGGCGGGACTGGAAATCCGCAGGCGCACCCGACGCTACGACCTTCGAACAGCGGAAGCTGTGATCATCCAAGGGCCTGGAGGCTCCATCCGGATTGATGACACGGGCATCACCCTGGACAGCCCGAACCTACACATCAACGGCGTCCTGCTCCAATCTCCAAGCGGTAGCACCAACCCCTTTTCCATCAGCAGCGCACCCATCACTGGCAAACCTCTGGACCGCCTATGCGGGCGGCGCCCCGATGGCACCTGCCCGTTGCCCGACTGCCGCTGTATCAAAGGGCCAGTCCAATGAATACAACACCCTCGCATCTGTCCGGCGAATCTCTCGGACATCCTTATCGCTTTTTGCTGCTCATGACTTGCGAGCTCGAGTACTGGGCCTACCGGCCCATACCGCAAGAAGGCGAATTGGTGCCGGCCTATGCTCCATCAGTACTCGACCTCATCCATAACGTCAGCCGAAATACTCAACATGCATGGCTATGGAAGCGCAGCGCGCTGGACGACCGCCACGAATTTGGCCCTTTGCTGGTCGACGTTTCAGAAGCGCCCGAACTGCTTGCCCATGCAATCACCACCTGGATGCCCGTTGGAGGGGCCATAGCACTGGATAGCGAAGCTTGCCTCGCAGTGCTAGCGGACCACTTCACCAGCCTTACTCAGGTCACGCTCCCGGATCAGGGAGCAGCCAATTTTTACTTCAAGCCGGATCATCTTGCAGCCTGGCTCGATGCATTGGACGGCGATCATCGCGCCACCTGGCTTGGGCCTGTGTCGTCACTGGCCTGGCGAGTCAACTGGGGGCCGGCCCATGAATGGAAAACACACGAACGCACCCCGACTACTGCCCGCCTGATATCGCAAGCACCGCTGCGCCTTCGCGTACATGAACTGGACCGGCTGCACGCAGGTATACGCGAGCACTTCATCCTCACGCTGGCGCACGAAGTCTTGGCCATGCCACCCCATGCCGCCCAAACGTTAGCCGCCATTAGGAAATGGATTGAAGCCCTGTTGCCGCAGCTGAAGTCACTCAACTTTCGCGACGAGGAAACCGCAGGTCAGTTCATTCGGCTGATGGCCGGGCACATGTGGCTGATGAGCAGTGACCAGGCTACGAAGATCTACACCAACCTCAACGAGTCGCCCCAGGCCCGTCTTCGCGAGCTGCACGCACTGGTCCAAATCAAGGAATCCCCCCATGACTAGCCCCGCCGTCGGCAGCGCCACCTCCGGGCCCGCCTGCAGCCCACGCGTGCCCATCCTGCCAGTGCGCTATGCAATCGTGCCGCGTACGGGCGATGCCCCTGCCTGTCGCTACGCAGGCGCAGGCTTCAACCTGGAACAAGGCTTCGCCCCGCTGCAGCACTCGTCCTACACCCTGCGCGCACTGCGCCCAGGCTACATCTACGTGTTCATGAAAGGTTCTCAGGGCGAAAAACTGGTCATTCATGAGTACGACGGCGAAGGACGCTACCAGGAGCTGCGCTACCAGGGCCTGGAAGGCTACCACTTGCGCGAACGCTACCTGTCCAGCCAGAGCATGGGCTGGGTATGGGCCGACACCCGCCCGGACACCGCCAAGGAAGTGTGGATTGGCTACAGCCCGCACCTGTGGACCAACGCCACGACTGCCCGCATCACCGCTTCAGCAGCCCTGCGCAAACGGCATATGCGCCAGCTGGACATGGCCGAGCTGATTGCCGGCAACCCAGCCCCCTCCACCCAGCCCCATGTACTGCCGCTCAGTGCGCTGCAAAACTGGGTCGAAGACTACAAACCGACAAGCCGGCGTATGTCCCTGACCTGGAGCAGCCACGCGTCCACAACCACCTTGTCCGTCGGTAGGCTCAACGCCATTGCCCGGGACTATCCCAGCACCCAGCCGAAAGTACCGGTGGTGGTGGCGCTGGCGGATGCTGAAGGCGTGGCCCTGGACCTGAGCCTGTCGGTCTCGGCCTACCAGCACCAACTGCACGACCTGATGCCCGCCGAGCAACTGGAACACACCAAACCTGCACAAGGCTCCGAGCAGGCAGGCGTACCGGCGTGCTACCAGCTCGATGCCGAACGGCTCAGCCAGCAGAGCCGTGATTTTCACCATCGCAACCTGGTCGCCCTGTTGCTGAACAAAACCCTGGAGACGATGTATCCAGCGGATATGCCCACTACCGAAGTGGTCGAGACAAGGCTGCAGTCCACCCGCACAGGACGCCCTCTCCCCCCGGCCGAGGCACGTTATCGGGCCCTCACTCACGAGGACTATTCCCCGAACGGTGCGCGTTTGGCGCTGCGCATCGATACCGACAAATACCTGCAGTTCCTCGCCGAACGTGATGAGCTGGAACAGCGTATTGCAGGCCTGCGCAACCTTGCCCTGCAAGCCAGTCATGATCACGACGCGTGGCTGGCCACGGCCGAAGCTGCGCATATCGATGACCCCTACAGCCTGGCCGCCGCACTGGCGTGCTATGACCGCAACGAACGCATCTCGGCCCGTGGCCTGGAAATCGCCCTGGCCCTGCTGATTTACCCGATGGGCCAGCCGGCACCCGGTACCGAAGACCAAGATCGGCGCTTCAAACGCCTGGAACAGTGGCTGGACCAGCACGACAGCCCGCTCTACACCGCCCTGGCGCCGTTCAACCCCTTCAAGGACAAAGCCGATGCGGCCGGCAGTGTGCTGGGTGGCAGCGACAATGTCATCGAAGGGCTGGCCGGGCGTTTTCCGGCCATTGCCGACATCACCGATCTCACGGCCCAGTCCGTCAACGCCGTGGTGCTCAAACGCCTGCGTGGCCAGACCCGCTGGGATGCCAGCCATACCCTGCGTCAGCAAGTACTGCTGGCGGCGCGTGAGGCCAATGCCGAGAAAGCGCTGGGGCTGTTGGCGGCGCGTTACCAGATCACCGACCAGGCCATCCGGGAAAACCCGTTCAGCCAGGAGGTGGAGCGGTATTTGAAGAGCGGCATGGCGCAGGTTGAGGAAATGAAGCGGCTGCGTATTTCGGGCAATCGGACGGTGGCGGTTGAGCTGACCACCACTGCGAGGGTTAAACCCAACTTGCTCGGGTTGCTTACGTCGGGCGGAGGCGGTGGTCTGAACGCCGGAATGCTGTGGTTCAACGTGATCTCGCTGAAGACGGCTTATAACAGCCTGCAGAAAAGCAATGCGCCGGAATACACCTTGGGGTTTGCGGCATCGATTTTCGGGGTGATCGGTGCGGCTGCGGCGACATTGGTTAGCGTACGCGCAACGCAGAAGGCGGTGATGCTGAGATTGAGTTCGACGGCGCCGGGGATGGCGTTTGGTAACGGCGTAATCAAGTTTTTGGGGAGCAATCTGTTTGCACGATTATCCGGTTACCCAGCAATTTTTCTAGGATTCGCTTCAGACTTTCAAAAATCAAAAAGACAAAAACGACACGGCAACACTGAAGCATCTGATTTGACACTTTATGGCGGAAGCGCTGTCGCGGCAGGCTCCGTTTTAGTATTGGAGGGCGGACTCGCGATTGCGGGAGTAACATCAGTTGTACCCTTTGCCGGATGGGGCGCAGCAGCACTTGTACTCTTGGGAGCAGTGATCATCGCTGGAGGCTTATACCTTCACGCCAAGTCGTATGAACACCTCCATACCCCTATCGAACTGTGGGCAGCAAGGAGCATATTCGGCAATCGTAAAAACGATGGAGAGGTTCATCCCGAAGTCGTTCTGGATCATGAAAAAAAACTTCCTACATTCCCGTCTCTGCAAGACGAACTTAAAGCCTGGCACGATGAGCATTACGGACCAAGGTTAATAACCGCAGAAGAAGCGCGATCCTTTGGTATAACCAGGGTCGACAGTGGTTGGCATGAAAATAAATATTGGGCACCAGCAAACTGGACTGCCATCACCCATAACGAAGTCACCACTACACAACCCACCGTGGAATTCACAGTATTCCTACCGGGCTTCATCGTAGGCACAAGCGAATGGTCAGGTAGCTTGAGCAGTCTTCGTGAAGACGGAGAAATGATCGTCTTTCCACTTACCGCTATTTGCTACGTCGTAGGCGCCGGCTTAATTCTGAACTTTAAAAATACGGTCAACAACCAAAACCATGCCTCACTGCATCTAGCCTATATTTCCAACCAAGGCTTGAGTGGAGACAACGAGGTTACTTCAATTTTTCGTCTCGAGCGCTAATCATGGCAGTCATATGGATATTCAATAAAAACTCAAACTCCGGATACAAACCAGCAATTACCGGACAGCTAGAAAATTTGTCCGCAGACACATTAACCTTGCGAAACCCGTGGGTATCCGACTCTGTATTTATGGCAAAACTATACACTGCCATGACACTAGCCCTGGCTCTTTTCTTCTATCCCGACATTGCAGACCCCGAATACAGACCCATACTACTAGAACGCGTCGAGTCCGTAATGCAGTATATTTTTGCACCACTAATATTCACACCATTCCTCGCCTATAGAATCTATTTCATAAAAAACCTTTCAAACTTCCATTTCAGCCGCTCAACCCAAAAAATCCTATACCAGCGCGGTAAAAAACTTATCACTTTTGACTGGAACAAGACCTATGGTGGCGTATTCAAACGCACTGAATTTGGAGGCTCATCCTTTAGCACCAGTTATGCACTTGCCTTCGCCCCACCTAGAGAGGATGGCAGCCTGCACCAGAAAGATTGCTTATGGGTCGACAGCAACGAACCCACTGAATCCGACAGCAAACACGTCGCCGAAGTCTGGGAATACCTTCGCCAGTTCATGAACCACGGCCCGGCCAAACTCCCTCCTCCCGGCGAACCCAACTGGTGGCACCGGCCACTTCATGCCATCTGCCTGACCCCGGCAGAAGCCTGGCGCCACTACGCCCCCTGGCGAACCGGCGAGCCCGGAGAACTGCAGGGCAAGAAGAACTGGCAACTGCCGTTCTGGGCCGTGTTGTTCCCTTACAACCTCGGCCTCGCCCTCTGCTGGTATGGCGTCTGCCGACTCTTCAATGTCCGGGCAGCACCGCCTCCGCCTGAGGCCTTCGAGCAACCCCCAGTGCGCTCAACCAAAAGGCAGCGTAAATGACCGACGTTTCTGCCAACAGCGCCACCTCCGGCCCTGCCTGCAGCCCACGCGTGCCCATCCTGCCGGTGCGCTATGCCATCGTGCCGCGTACAGGCGATGCCCCGGCCTGTCGCTACGCAGGCGCAGGCTTCAACCTGGAACAAGGCTTCGCCCCGCTGCAGCACTCGTCCTACACCCTGCGCGCGCTGCGCCCAGGCTACATCTACGTGTTCATGAAAGGTCCTCAGGGCGAAAAACTGGTCATTCATGAGTACGACGGCGAAGGACGCTACCAGGAGCTGCGCTACCAGGGCCTGGAAGGCTACCACTTGCGCGAACGCTACCTGTCCAACCAGAGCATGGGCTGGGTATGGGCCGACACCAGCCCGGACACCGCCAAGGAAGTGTGGATCGGCTACAGCCCGCACCTGTGGACCAACGCCACGACTGCCCGCATCACTGCTTCAGCAGCCCTGCGCAAACGGCATATGCGCCAGCTGGACATGGTCGAGCTGATTGCCGGCAACCCAGCCCCCTCCACCCAGCCCCATGTGCTGCCGCTCAGTGCGTTGCAAAACTGGGTCGAAGACTACAAACCGACAAGCCGGCGTATGTCCCTGACCTGGAGCAGCCACGCGTCCACAACCACCTTGTCCGTCGGTAGGCTCAACGCCATTGCCCGGGACTATCCCAGCACCCAGCCGAAAGTACCGGTGGTGGTGGCGCTGGCGGATGCTGAAGGCGTGGCCCTGGACCTGAGCCTGTCGGTCTCGGCCTACCAGCACCAACTGCACGACCTGATGCCCGCCGAGCAACTGGAACACACCAAACCTGCACAAGGCTCCGAGCAGGCAGGCGTACCGGCGTGCTACCAGCTCGATGCCGAACGGCTCAGCCAGCAGAGCCGTGATTTTCACCATCGCAACCTGGTCGCCCTGTTGCTGAACAAAACCCTGGAGACGATGTACCCGGCGGATATGCCCGCTACCGAAGTGGTCGAAATAAGACTGCAGTCCACCCGCACCGGACGTCCTCTCCCCCCGGCCGAGGCACGTTACCGGGCCCTCACTCACGAGGACTATTCCCCGAACGGTGCGCGTTTGGCGCTGCGCATCGATACCGACAAATACCTGCGGTTCCTCGCCGAACGCGATGAGCTGGAGCAGCGCATTGCAGGCCTGCGCAACCTTGCCCTGCAAGCCAGTCATGATCACGACGCGTGGCTGGCCACGGCCGAAGCTGCGCATATCGATGACCCCTACAGCCTGGCCGCCGCACTGGCGTGCTATGACCGCAACGAACGCATCTCGGCCCGTGGCCTGGAAATCGCCCTGGCCCTGCTGATTTACCCGATGGGCCAGCCGGCACCCGGTACCGAAGACCAAGATCGGCGCTTCAAACGCCTGGAACAGTGGCTGGACCAGCACGACAGCCCGCTCTACACCGCCCTGGCGCCGTTCAACCCCTTCAAGGACAAAGCCGATGCGGCCGGCAGTGTGCTGGGTGGCAGCGACAATGTCATCGAAGGGCTGGCCGGGCGTTTTCCGGCCATTGCCGACATCACCGATCTCACGGCCCAGTCCGTCAACGCCGTGGTGCTCAAACGCCTGCGTGGCCAGACCCGCTGGGATGCCAGCCATACCCTGCGTCAGCAAGTACTGCTGGCGGCGCGTGAGGCCAATGCCGAGAAAGCGCTGGGGCTGTTGGCGGCGCGTTACCAGATCACCGACCAGGCCATCCGGGAAAACCCGTTCAGCCAGGAGGTGGAGCGGTATTTGAAGAGCGGCATGGCGCAGGTTGAGGAAATGAAGCGGCTGCGTATTTCGGGCAATCGGACGGTGGCGGTTGAGTTGACCACCACTGCGCGGGTTAAACCCAACTTGCTCGGGTTGCTTACGTCGGGCGGAGGCGGTGGTCTGAACGCCGGAATGCTGTGGTTCAACGTGATCTCGCTGAAGACGGCTTATAACAGCCTGCAGAAAAGCAATGCGCCGGAATACACCTTGGGGTTTGCGGCATCGATTTTCGGGGTGATCGGTGCGGCTGCGGCGACATTGGTTAGCGTACGCGCAACGCAGAAGGCGGTGATGCTGAGATTGAGTTCGACGGCGCCGGGGATGGCGTTTGGTAACGGCGTAATCAAGTTCTTGGGGAGCAATCTGTTTGCACGATTATCCGGTTACCCAGCAATTTTTCTAGGACTCGCTTCAGACGTTGAAAAATCCGACAGACAGAAACTACATGGTAACCCTGAAGCATCTAACTTGACACTTTATGGCGGAAGCGCTGTCGCGGCAGGCTCCGTTTTAGTACTGGAGGGCGGACTCGCGGTTGCGGGAGTAACATCAGTTGTACCCTTTGCCGGGTGGGGAGCAGCAGCGCTTGTACTCCTGGGAGCAGTGATCATCGCTGGAGGCTTATACCTTCACGCCAAGTCGCATGAACACCTCCATACCCCTATCGAACTGTGGGCAGCAAGGAGCATATTCGGCAATCGTAAAAACGATGGAGAGGTGCATCCCGAAGTCGTTCTGGATCATGAAAAAAAACTTCCTACATTCCCGTCTCTGCAAGACGACCTTAAAGCCTGGCACGATGAGCATTACAGGCCAAGGTTAATATCCGCAGAAGAAGCACGATCCTTTGGTATAACCGGGGTCGACAGCTGTTGGCATGAAAACAATTATTGGGCACCAGCAAACTGGACTGCCATCACCCATAACGAAGTCACCACTACACAACCCACCGTGGAATTCACAGTATTCCTACCGGGATTCATCGTAGGCACAAGCGAATGGTCAGGTAGCTTGAGCAGTCTTCGTGAAGACGGAGAAATGATCGTCTTTCCACTTACCGCTATTTGCTACGTCGTAGGCGCCGGCTTAATTCTGAACTTTAAAAATACGATCAACAACCAAAACCATGCCTCACTGCATCTAGCCTATATTTCCAACCAAGGCTTGAGTGAAGATAACGAGGTTACTTCAATTTTTCGTCTCGAGCGCTAATCATGGCAGTCATATGGATATTCAATAAAAACTCAAACTCCGGACACAAACCAGCAATCACTGGACAGCTAGAAAATTTGTCCGCAGACACATTAATCTTGCGAAACCCGTGGGTATCCGACTCTGTATTCATGGGGAAACTATACACTGCCATGACACTACTACTAGCCATTTATTTTTACCCAAGAATTGCAAACCCTGAATACAGAGACATGTTATTAGCAAGCACGCACTCAATAGCTCAGTACATAGTCATACCATTCATATTCACACCATTCCTCGCCTATAGAATCTATTTTATAAAAAAACTTTCAAACTTCTATTTCAGCCGCTCAACCAAAAAAATCCTGTACCAGCGCGGCAAAAAACTTATCACTTTTGACTGGAACAAGACCCATGGAGGCGTATTCAAACGCACCGAATTTGGAGGCTCATCCTTTAGCACCAGTTATGCACTTGCCTTCGCCCCACCTAGAGAGGATGGCAGCCTGCACCAGAAAGATTGCTTATGGGTCGACAGCAACGAACCCACTGAATCCGACATCAAACATGTCGCCGAAGTCTGGGAATACCTTCGCCAGTTCATGAACCACGGCCCGGCCAAACTCCCACCTCCCGGCGAATCCAACTGGTGGTACCGACCGCTTCATGCCATCTGCCTGACCCCGGCGGAAGCCTGGCGCCACTACGCCCCCTGGCGAACCGGCGAGCCCGGAGAAATGCAGGGCAAGAAAAACTGGCAACTGCCGTTCTGGGCCGTGTTGTTCCCTTACAACTTCGGCCTCGCCCTCTGCTGGTATGGCGTCTGCCGACTCTTCAATGTCCGGGCAGCACCGCCTCCGCCAGAGGCCTTCGACGAAGCCCCTGTTCAACTAAAAAAAGGAAAGCGCAAATGAAACCCATCGTACTCGTAGGCCATCGTCATAGTTGCCCTATCCATGGCGAAGGCACCGTAGAAACAGGCGCAAGCGCAGCATTCGTGGCTGGCAGGGCAATAGCACGCGTCGGCGACCGAATCAGTTGTGGCGCTGTCATCGAAACCGGTGCTGGCAGCACGATCATCGAGGGCCAACCGGCGGCAAGGGAGGGAGACACCACCAGCCATGGCGGAACCTTGGTCGAGGGTGATCCGGGTTGGCTGATTGATTGACAGCAAAACCGGCAGATGGCTTTGACAATCTCTAGCCCTGAAATAGGTTTACACCTGCTCAGGTAGGCCGATAGGCCATAAAACGCCCGATGCACGCATCGGGTGTTTTGTTTTTCAGGGCCATTGAAGCCGCTCTGTGTTGTAGATCTGCACGGCTTCAGCAACCATCTTCCTTGCCTGTTCCAGATTTTCAGGGCTACTTAGCAGCAGCTCTGTTTTGAGAATTCCATTGATGCGCTCAGCTAGGTGTTCTGCTCTGCAAGGTTATGGGTGCGGCGCTGATGCCGACGATGCGTGCAAGGGTTGGTGCCTTGGGCGATCAGCCGCCGCGCTTCATCGCGCAGTGAGCGCGCCTGACACAGGCCGACTTCGGGGTAGGTGCCAAGGGATGCGATTTTGCTTGCTGGCCCATAAGTAGCGGAAATGCCAAGATTTTCCGCCAGCCCCGCTCACGCCGAGTGAAAGGCCGTCGCTATCGCCGAGGGTGTAGTTCTTGCCGGTGGCCTTGGCCTGGCGAACGGTTGCATTTGAGAGTGCCATGTACGAGCTCCCGAACACGAAAAAGTCCGGATGCCCATGGATCAAAGTGGTTTTGACTGGAACGAAAAAAGACGCCGAAGCGTCTTTTTTCAATGATCTAAAGATTTCCATGGAATTCTGTAGATCGATATTTGGAGCGGGAAACGAGACTCGAACTCGCGACCCCGACCTTGGCAAGGTCGTGCTCTACCAACTGAGCTATTCCCGCGTCGTGATGGGTGCCATTCTAGCGATTTCCAGAACGGCGTCAACCCCTTGATTCAAAAAAACTTTTACTTCTGCTCCGAACCTTCGCGCAGGTGCGGCCAGGCGGCCAGCAGGTAGTGCACCATCGAGATCAAGGTCAGGCCCGCCGCCACCAGCAGCAGCCCGTAGCCCAGCACCACCCAGAAGGTCAGCAGCGGCGGGTTGGCCAGCAGGATCACCAGCGCCAGCATCTGCGCGGCGGTCTTCCACTTGCCCAGGTTCGACACCGCCACGTGGGCGCGGGCGCCGAGCTCGGCCATCCACTCGCGCAGCGCCGAGACGACGATCTCGCGGCCGATGATCACCGCCGCCGGCAGCGTCAGCCAGAAGTTGGCGTGCACCTGCACCAGCAGGACCAGGGCCACGGCGACCATCAGCTTGTCGGCCACCGGGTCGAGGAAGGCGCCGAACGGGGTGCTCTGCTGCAACCGACGCGCCAGGTAGCCGTCGAGCCAGTCGGTGGCGGCGGCGATGGCGAACACCGTGCTGGCGGCCATGTAGCTCCAGTGATAGGGCACATAGAACAGCAGGATGAAGATCGGGATGAGCAGGACGCGTAGAACGGTGAGCAGGTTTGGAATATTCATCGGTACGACTGGCTGCGAGTTGAACCCGGCATTCTACTCGCTATGCAGGCTGGCATAAATCGACTCGGCAAGCTTTTTACTGATGCCGGGGGCTTTGGCGATCTCGTCGACACTGGCGCGGTTGAGCTCCTGCAGGCCGCCGAAATGTTTCAGCAGGTCGCGACGGCGCTTGGGCCCGACCCCGGCGACGTCCTCCAGGCTCGAGGTGCGCCGGGCCTTGCCGCGCCGGGCGCGGTGGCCGGTGATGGCGAAGCGGTGGGCTTCGTCGCGGATCTGCTGGATCAGGTGCAAGGCCGGCGAGTCGCCCTTGAGGGTGAACTCGTGGGCCACGTCGTTCAGGTACAGGGTCTCGAAACCGGCCTTGCGGGTCACGCCCTTGGCCACGCCCAGCAGCGTCAGGTCAGCAAAGCCCAGTTCCTGCATCACGTCGCGGGCCATGTTCAGCTGGCCCTTGCCGCCGTCCACGAGCAGCACGTCAGGTAGCTTGCCTTCGCCGTCCTTGATCCGCCCATAGCGGCGCTGCAAGGCCTGGTGCATGGCCGCGTAGTCGTCGCCAGCGGTGACGCCCTCGATATTGAAGCGGCGGTAGTCGGACTTGAGCGGGCCTTCGGGGCCGAACACCACGCAGCTGGCCACGGTGGCTTCGCCGCTGGAGTGGCTGATGTCGTAGCACTCCAGGCGCTGCGGCACCTCGTCCAGGTCGAGCACCTGGGCCAGCGCCTCGAAGCGCGCGGCCATGTGCTGGCGGTTGGCCAGGCGGGCGTTGAGGGCCTGCTCGGCGTTGGTCACCGCCAGCTGCTGCCAGCGCGCGCGGGTGCCGCGCACCCGGTGGCTGATGCTGATTTCGCGGCCGCGCAGGGTCTGCAGCGCCTCGCTGATGGCGGCGAAGTCGTCGTGCACCACGTTGACGATCAGCTCGCCCGGCAGCTCGCGCTCGGCGTTGCCCAGGTAGTACTGGGACAGGAACGCGGCCATGACCTCGGCCACCTCCTCCTCGATGCCCACCTGGGGGAAGAAGTTCTTGCTGCCCAGCACCCGGCCGCCACGCACGCTGATCAGGTGCACGCAGGCACCGCCCGGGTTGACGAAAGCCGCCACCACGTCGACATCGCCGGAGCCGCCCTCCATGTACTGCTGGTCCTGGACCCGGCGCAGCAGGGCGATCTGGTCGCGCAGCTCGGCGGCCTTCTCGAAGTTCAGGGCCATGGCGGCCTTTTCCATCTCGGCGCTGAGCTCGTTGCCCAACTGCTGGCTGCGGCCTTCGAGGAACATCACCGAGTGGCGCACGTCCTCGGCGTATTCCTCGGCGGCGACCAGCCCCACGCACGGCCCCTTGCAGCGCTTGATCTGGTACTGCAGGCACGGGCGGGTGCGGTTGGCGTAGTAGCTGTCCTCGCACTGGCGCACCGAGAACGCCTTCTGCAACAGGCTCAGGCTCTCGCGGATGGCACCGGCGCTGGGGTACGGGCCGAAATAGCGGCCCTTGGCCTTCTTCGCGCCGCGGTGGATGCCCAGGCGCGGGAACTCACCGTCGGACAGGAACACGTACGGGTAGGACTTATCGTCGCGCAGCAGGATGTTGTAGGGCGGCCGCCATTCCTTGATCAGCGTCTGCTCGAGCAGCAGCGCCTCGGTCTCGTTGGCGGTGATGGTGGTTTCGACCTGGGCGATGCGCCCCACCAGGGCAGCCGTCTTCGGCGCCAGCCCGGTCTTGCGAAAATAGCTGGCCAGGCGCTTCTTGAGGTTCTTGGCCTTGCCCACGTACAGCAGCCGGGCCTCGGCGTCGAACATCCGGTACACGCCCGGGCGACCGCTGCAGGTCGCCAGGAACGCGCTTGCATCAAAAGGTTGTGACATGAGGTGTGCTTACAGACTTGCGTCGACCATACCGTGGCGGACAGCCAGCAAGGTCAGTTCGACGTCGCTGGTGACCGAGAGTTTTTCGAAGATTCGATAACGGTAAGTATTGACGGTCTTGGGGGACAGACACAACTTGTCAGAGATGATCTGCACCTTCTGGCAGCCGACGATCATCAGCGCAATCTGGATTTCCCGCTCGGACAGCGCGTCGAACGGCGAGCCCTGGGGCTGGAACGACTTGAGCGCCAGCTGCTGGGCGATCTGCGGGCTGATGTAGCGCTGGCCGGCGAAGGCCAGGCGGATTGCCTGGACCATTTCGTCGAGCCCGGCGCCCTTGGTGAGGTAGCCCGCGGCACCCGCCTGCAACAGGCGGGTGGGGAACGGGTCTTCCTCGCACACGGTCACCGCGACCACCTTGATGTCCGGATGGCTGCGCAACAACTTGCGCGTGGCTTCCAGACCACCGATCCCTGGCATCTTCACGTCCATCAGGACCACGTCCGGCTTGAGCTCGCGGGCCAGCTTGAGGGCGGACTCGCCAGAGTCCGCCTCCCCCACCACCTGCAGCCCGTCGATGTCGGCCAGCATGCGTGTGATGCCGGTACGCACCAGATCGTGATCGTCGACCACCAGGACCCTAATCAAGCAGACACCTCGTCAGTGGGGCGATTGGATCCCGCCACCTTAACAAAATTTTTCACAACGAACCTAGCGCAAAGCGTCATGGAAATATGCCTGCCGGTCAGGCCGCCGAATACGCAGCACTTGCGCCCCGCCCTCCTCGCCCGCCAGGCGGTTGAGCAGGTGCCAGACCGCGGCCTGGTCGGCCGAGGGCAGGCGGCGGAACGCGTCGAGCAGACGGTTCTCGTCGGACGTGAGGCTGTCCAGCGGCGCGGGGGTGTGCACGCCGCTCAGTACGTAGAGCGCATCGACGCCCTTGCTGGCGACCGCCGCGAGGTAGTCCATGCGCGGCGTGCGTTCGCCGCTTTCGTATTTGCCCTGGGCGTTGGGCTCGACCCCACCGATGTCGCCAAAGATACGCTGGGTCAGCCCCAGGCGTTCGCGCTCTTCTCTGAGTCGCGGACCGAATCCGTTCATCTGCTTGCCTCCTTTGCATGAATGGAAGAAGGGTGCATCCCGCACCCGAGTGAATGCCTGCGCAGTCGTCCGGCACTATGCCAATTGGATCCAATCCTTGCAAGCCATCATTGCGCCACAGTCGGACGGCTGGGGGACATGGAAGCGCCCGACGACAGACGAAAATAGCACTTCCAAGAATCAGAAAAATCACCCAAGCCAGTAAAAAAGCGTACATCGAAGCACCACTGAAACGGCGGAAAACATGGCGAAAAGCGCCATTTTGGCGTCATTTTATCGGCACAAACAAGCATATCGATTTTTTGACGCCTAACTTTTATCTAACTTTAACTCATTGTTTTATAAGTAATTTTTAACTTTCTCACAGCGCATTTAGAATTTATCAAAACAACAACACAACAAAGCTTGCCGAACTATCAGAAAACTCCTTAGGATGTAAAAAGACCACCAAGAAACAGCCTGCATCGCTATATATCTAGCGCGGCCTGATCCTGCGCGTCTGGCATTTTCAAAACTTCTGAACTGAGTATCTCGGCCGGCCTTGCGCCGCGCCTGGGGAGAGGGATCTATGAACATCAGTATCTTCGGACTTGGCTATGTGGGAGCGGTCTGCGCCGGCTGCCTGTCGGCACGCGGACACCAGGTACTGGGGGTGGACGTCGCCCAGGCGAAGATCGACATGATCAACCAGGGCCGCTCGCCCATCGTCGAGCCGGGCCTGGAGCAGCTGCTGCTCGACGGCGTGCGCCAGGGTCGCCTGCGCGGCACCACCGATGTCCAGGCGGCGATCCTGGCCACTGAACTGTCGTTGCTGTGCGTCGGCACGCCGAGCAAGGCCAACGGCGACCTCGACCTGGTGTACATGGAAGCGGTGTGCCGGGAGATCGGCGCGGCCCTGCGCGACAAGGCCAGCCGCCATACCGTGGTGGTGCGCAGCACGGTGCTGCCGGGCACGGTGAAGAACGTGGTCATCCCGCTCCTCGAGCAGGCTTCGGGCAAGCAGGCCGGGCGCGATTTCGGCGTGGCGGTCAACCCGGAATTCCTGCGTGAAAGCACGGCGATCCAGGACTACGACTTCCCGGCCATGACCGTGATCGGCGAACTCGACAGCCGCTCGGGCGACCTGCTCGCCGCGCTGTACGAAGGCCTCGACGCCCCGGTGATCCGCAAGTCGATCGAGGTCGCCGAGCTGATCAAGTACACCTGCAACGTCTGGCACGCCACCAAGGTCAGCTTCGCCAACGAGATCGGCAACATCGCCAAGGCCTCGGGGGTCGACGGCCGCGAGGTGATGGACGTGGTCTGCCAGGACTACAAGCTCAACCTGTCGCGCTACTACCTGCGCCCGGGCTTCGCCTTCGGCGGCTCGTGCCTGCCCAAGGACGTGCGCGCCCTCACCTACCGCGCCAGCCAGCTGGACGTGGCGCACCCGCTGCTGGCCTCGATCATGGACAGCAACCGCAACCAGGTGCGCAACGCCTTCGACCTGGTGACCCGGGCCGGCAAGCGCCGCATCGCCCTGCTCGGGCTGGCCTTCAAGGCCAACAGCGACGACCTGCGCGAAAGCCCGCTGGTGACCCTGGCCGAACAACTGATCGGCAAGGGCTACGACCTGCGCATCTTCGATGCCAACGTCGACCACGCCCGTCAGTTCGGCGCCAACCGCCAGTACATCGAGCAGCAGATCCCCCATGTCAGCGCCCTGCTGCGCAGCGACCTGCAGCAGGTGATCGACGAGGCCGAGGTGATCGTGCTGGGCAACAACGACGAGCGCTTCGTCCAGGCCCTGGACGTCGGCAACGGCAAGCAGGTGATCGACCTGGTCGGCTTCATGGCCGGCAGCAGCGACGCCCAACGCCACGGCATCTGCTGGTAAGGCACGCCGCCGCCCGCCGTCACGGCGGGCCCCGACCCAAGGAGCTACAACGCCATGGAACGACAGCAACAGCGGCCTTTCGCGGCCCCGGCGTACATGCGCGCGGCGGCCGGCTTCTGCGCCTGGGCGCTGCTCGCCGGGCTGATCGCCCTGGCCGCGCAGATGGTCGCGCCACAGTACCTGGACCCGAGCCACCACCAGTTCATCTTCATCATCGGCACCCTGGGCTTGTGGCGCTACGGTAATGCCATCGTCCACTACCTGCGTGGCATGTACTTCCTCCACTGGCGCTTCCCGCGCCTGCGCCGCCGGGTCGAGCGCCTGGGTGACGCGGCCTTGCCGTCGCACATGTTCATGGTGGTGACCAGCTTTCGCATCCCCACCCACACCACCTTCAAGGTGTACCAGTCGGTGTTCCAGGAGGTGCAACGGCTGAAGGTGCCGTGCACGGTGATCGCCTCGATCGTCGAGAAAGGCGACGAGCAGTTCATCAAGGACATCATGCGCGACGAGGTGCAGGGCCGCGACGATATCGGCCTGGTAATCGTCCGCGCCCGCGGCACCGGCAAGCGCGATGGCCTGGCCCACGCCTTCCGCGCGCTGTCGCGGCAGATGCCGCTGGACGACGCGGTGGTCGGCGTGGTCGACGGCGACACCATGATGCTGCCCGGCTGCGTCGAGCGGGCGGTCAAGCTGTTTGCCGTGCTGCCCGACGTCGGCGGCCTGACCACCAACGAGTTCTGCGAGGTCGAGGGCAGCCGCTGGATGCGCCAGTGGCACTCGATGCGTTTCGTCCAGCGGCACATCAACATGTGCTCGATGGCCCTGTCGCACCGGGTGCTGACCCTCACCGGTCGGTTGTCGTTCTTCCGCGCCGGGGTGATGACCGACCCGGACTTCATCCGTGACGTCGAGGCGGATTTTCTCGAGCACTGGCGCCTGGGCCGCTTCCAGTTCCTCACCGGCGACGACAAGTCGAGCTGGCTGAGCCTGATGCGTGCCGGCTGGGACACCTTCTACGTGCCCGACAGCCACACCCTGACCGTCGAGCACCCACCCAGCGACAGTTTCTGGGTGGCCACCCGCCAGCTGATGTTCCGCTGGTACGGCAACTCGCTGCGGCAGAACTTCCGCGCCACCGCCCTGCTCGGCCGCGCGCGCCTGGGGCTGTTCACCCTGTACGTGCTGCTCGACCAGCGGGTGTCGATGTGGACCTGCCTGATGGGCCTGACCGCTTCGGTGGTGGCCGGCCTGGTGTTCGGCATCCAGTACCTGCTGGTGTACCTGTTCTGGGTGCTGGTCTCGCGCAGCCTGGTGACGGTGCTGTTCGTCTTCGCCGGGCACCCGGTCAGCCCGATGTACCCGTTCGTTCTCTATTACAACCAGATCGTCGGTTCGCTGATGAAGGTCTACGCGATGTTCCACATGGACCAGCAACGCTGGACGCGGCAGAAGACCACCCTGGCCACCGGCAGCGTCGACTTCGACGCCAGCCTCAACCGCTGGTCCTCGAAGGCGATGCTGTGCTCCTCGATCGCCATCTTCTTCGGGGTCATCACCGTTCTCCTGGAACTCACGCAACGTTAAGGAAAGGCGCCTGCACATGAGTACTTCGAATACCCCGGCGGCCCCGGGCAAGACCGCCGCCAACATCGTCCACGAAGCCATCGACGAGCGTCAGTACGTGCGCACCCGCATGCACGCCCGGGTGCGCCTGTCCGGCGCCGGACGCGAACCGTTCGAGGCCGACCTTGCCGATATCTCGCTGGGTGGCATCGGCCTGCTGCACGAGGCGCCGCTGACCGTCGGCGCGCTGTACGACGCCTCGATCCAGCTGCGCCTGAACCAGGTGGACCTGTCGATCGACGGCAAGGTGCGCATCGTCTCCCAGCGCGGCAAGGAGGTCGGCGCGCAGTTCGTCGACCTCGACGCGCAGAAGCGCGACATCCTGCGCTACCTGATCAGCGCCTACCTGTCGGGCGAAGTCGCCGACATCAACGGCCTGTTCAACGTGATGCAGCGCGAGAACTACATCAAGGCGCGCAAGCACCAGCAGGCCAGCGCCCGCACCCCGGCCGAGCGCCTCAAGGCCGTGGCCGGCACCGCGCTGTACGCCGCCGCCGGCCTCGCCGCCCTGGGCTTCGTCGGCTACAAGGGCTACCTGCTGTTCTTCCGTGTTCCGGCGCTGCAGGCCACGGTGGCCGGCAATGCCCAGGTCATCAGCATGCCGGACAACGGCTACGTGAAGTACCTGCTTCCGGCCGGCGCCAGCGAGGTGCAGGCCGGCCAGCCGCTGGCGAACATCTCCACCCAGCTGGCCACCAGCTTCACCAGCCCGGCGGACATGAAGGCCCTGGCCGACCTCGCCCCGGGCGACCTGCAGGCGCTGCTGGGCCGCGCCAGCGTCGAGACGGTGATCAACAGCCCGTGCGACTGCCAGGTCTGGTACCCGTCGCCGCCGCTGGACGGCTATGGCTACAAGGCCGCGCCGATGATGCACCTGCTGCCGAAGAACCAGGGCTTGTTCGTGCGCGCCAACGTGCCGTTCGACAAGCTCGCCGATGTCGGCCGCGTGCGCTCGGTGGACATGCAGGTGTTCGGCCTCGACCAGCACTTCAGCGGCACGGTGGTCGACGCCCGCTCCGACGAGCTGAACCACAACCTGGCGCTGACCATCCAGCCGGACAGCCCACTGCCGGCGGCGGCCTACCAGAAGGCCGTGGCGGTCGACCTGTACCTGGGCCTGCCGTTCGGCAGCGGCAACTGAGGGCCGCTCATGAACGCCAAGAACGCCCCGCGCCTGTTGCTGGTCGGCCTAAGCCTGGCCTGGGCCGGCAGCGGCTGGGCCGGGCAGAGCCTGGAGCAGATCCGCTACGCGCTGTACAAGGACCCGAGCGCCGACGTCACGAGCGACCTGCGCGCCCTCGCCGAGCGCGGCGACCTGGCCTCCAAGCAGCTGCTCGGCGATGTGCTGGCCAACAGCGACAGTGCCAACCGCCAGGACATCGTGAGCCTGTACCAGGAGGCCTTCGCCGACGGCCACGGCCAGATCCCGGCGCTGGCCTCGCTGGCGCGCCTGCTCGACCGCACCCCGCGCCTGCAGCGCAGTCACGAAGCGTGGGTGCGCCAGGCCCTGGCCCGTTACCCCAACGACCGTGATCCGCGCAGCACCAGCACTAGCCTGGAGGTGTTCCTGGTCTATCCGCAGCTGTTCCCCGGCGAGCGCGCCGGCGAACTGCTGACGCTTTACGAACAGAGCTGCCTGCTCAACTGCCGTCCTGAGCTGTACCGCGCCGTGGTCGCCGAGCGCCAGGGCGACCGCGCCGCCGCCGAGCGCTGGTACCGGCAGGCGGCACGCATCGACCCGCGCGGCATCGAGCGCTACTACCGCTTTCTTGGCGAGCGCCAGGACCCGGCCTTCCTCGCCTTCGCCCGCAGCCTGGAGCCGGAGATGGCCAGCCTGCCGGTGGAGGTGGTGCAGCGCATCGGCGCGCTGCTGGACAGCATCCATGGCACCACCCGCGCCGAGCTGGACGCCGAGCGCGAGCAGCGCCAGAGCCGCGCCATGGGCCCCAAGGTCGAGCCGACGCCCGAGCAACTGGCCCGCGACAAGGCCAACGACCAGCTGCGCGCCGACGGCATCGCCGAGGCCCAGCGCTGGCTGGACAACGCCGTCGCCCGTGGCTACCTGCCGGCACAGGTGTCCAAGGCCAACTTCATGATTTCCAACCCCACCGAGCACAACGCCGAGCAGACCCAGGCGCTGATCGCCCAGGTGCGGGCCAAGGACCCGACCCGGGCCAAGGCGCTGGACGCGGCGTTCTACATGGTCAACAACTGGCTGACCCTGGATCCGCAAAAGTCCCAGGCGCTGATCGACGAACTGATCGCCGCCCATTATCCCGACGCGCAGCTACTGCTGGGCGACCTGTACAGCAAGGGCGGCCTCGACCAGCCCGACCAGGAACGCGCCCTGGCCATCTGGCAGCGACAGGCCGAGCAGGGTTCGACCGCGGCCTGGTACCGCATGGCCACCGTGCACCTGCGCGGCCGCGCCATCTGCCACGACCCGGTCAAGGCCTACACCTATGCCCGCATCGCCCTCGACCTGGGCGAGACCCGCGCCCGCGGCCTGATCAAACGGCTGGACAAGACCTTGCCCAAGGATGACATCGAGCGCGCCCTGGCCGCGCGCAACGATCTGTTGAAGGAGGCCACCCTGTGAAAGCCCATCCATCCCTGCTCGGCGCCCTGCTCGCCCTGGCGCCCCTGGCGGCGCTGGCGGGCGAGGAAGTCACCGGCCCCGAGGCCGACAGCAGCGCGCCGGTGCGCGTCACGGCCGTTGACGGCAGCGAGCCGGTGATCACCTCGGAGTTCTTCAACAAGCTCACCGTGCAGACCGGCTACGGGCCGGCAGACTCCCAGGTCGGCCGCGACCGCGAAAGCTTCTACAGCCTGCGCTACGAGCCGTCGTTCGCCTGGTACTCGCCGGAAAAACGCTGGGCCAGATGGATGGTCTACGGCCGCCTGTGGCTGAACTACGACTCCAGTCAGTCGAGCAACCTGGCCAACGAGTCGACCAACAACAATGAACGCGAGCAACCCGAGGGCTGGTACGCCGAGCTGCGCGAGCTGTACGTCAAGCGCAACCTGATCGGCGACGACCCGCGCTTCTCGCTGTCGTTCGGTCGCCAACGGTTCTACGACGACTACGGTATCTGGTGGGACGACAGCCTGGAGTCGCTGCGCTTCAACTACCAGGACACCTTCAGCGACGCCTTCGTCGCGGTCGGGCAGAAATTTCGCAATTACAACACTGACGTCAATTCGCTGGCCGCAAGCGAAGCGCGCACGCTGTACCTGATGGGCCAGTACGCCTATCGCTGGAGCCCGAACAACCAGGTCGGCGTGCGTCTGATGCAGGAGAACGACCGCAGCGGCCACGATGTCGACGACCGCTACGACTTCAAGGGTTGGCGCTACGGGTTGTTCTTCAAGGGCGACAACCTGCCGCTGGCCAGCGACTACCACCTGGAACTGGCGGCGCTGGACGGCACGATGGACAACACCGCCGGCAACGGCGTCACCAGCACCGGCCACGGCAGCCGCGGCTGGGCGGTGCTGGGTGAGGTCGGCAAGCGTTTCGAGACCTTGCCCTGGACCCCGCGCGTGGCCCTGCGCGGCGGCCTGACCGACAAGCCGGACGACGACAACGACGGCTTCCGGCTCAACCCGATCCAGTCCGACCGCATCACCCGCCAGGGCTCGTACAGCACGCGCCTGACCAGCTCGTTCGTCGCCCTCGACCTGCGCAACCTGAGCTACTACGGCTTGGCCCTGGAGACCCGGCCCACGGCGCGCAGCGCCCTGGACCTGCGGGTGACCCAGCTCAACCTGCGCGATGAAGGCGGCGCCCTGCCGATCCGCATGGCCGCCGATGTCCGCGCCCGGCGCCAGAGCGAACTGAACGCCGGCCGGCACGGCAAGGGCGACAACGTCGGCCAGATGATCGACCTCAACTACTACTGGAAGATGTTCCCGGTAGCCCTCGACGGCAAGCACTTGGACGTCAACACCCTGGTCAGCGCCAGCTACCTCAACGCAGGCAGCGCGCTGGACAGCGGCGACGACTACCAGCTGAGTGTCGGCGTGGTGATCAGCTACTAAGGACCGGCCAGCATGATCTTCGCCTCCAACGTCTTCCTGTTCCTCTACCTGCCGCTGTTCCTGGCCATCTACTACCTGGCCCGGCCGCAGTGGCGCTCGCTGGTGATCGTCGCCGCCAGCTATGTGTTCTACGCCTGGTGGCGCCCGGACTTTTTGCTGCTGTTCGTCGCCATCACCGCCTGGAACTACGGCTTCGGCCTGTTCATCAAGGCGCGCCTGGACGCCGGCGACAAACGCCGCGCCCTGCGCCTGCTGTGGCTCGGCGTGGCCGGCAACCTGGCAACACTGGGCTACTTCAAGTACGCCAACTTCGGCGCCGAGGTGCTGGCCCTGCTGCTGGCGCCGCTGGGCATCAATACCTGGACCCTGGAGAACATCTTCCTGCCGCTGGGCATCTCGTTCTACGTGTTCCATGCGCTGAGCTACATCGTCGACATCTACCGCAAGGACGCCACGCCCACCCGCAGCTTCATCGACTTTGCCGCCTTCGTCGCGCTGTTCCCGCACCTGGTGGCGGGGCCGATCCTGCGCTACAGCCAGCTCGCGCCGCAGCTGCGCCAGCGCAGCCACTCGCTGGAGCTGTTCTCGCTGGGCGTGTGCCGCTTCATGCTCGGTTTCATCATGAAGGTGCTGATCGCCGACCGCCTGGCGCCGATCAACGTGCTGTTCGTCGGCGAAGGCACCCTGCAGTTCAGCGATGCCTGGTTCGGCCTGGTGGTCTCGACCCTGCAGCTGTACTTCGACTTCGCCGGCTACAGCCACATGGCCCTGGGCCTGGCGCTGATGATGGGTTTGCGCTTCCCGGAAAACTTCAACCAGCCCTATGTGTCGCAGAGCATCACCGAGTTCTGGTCGCGCTGGCACATGACCCTGGCGCATTTCCTGCGCGACTACGTGTACCTGCCGCTGGTGCGCAAGCGCGTGGCCGGCGCCCTGCCGGCGCTGGTGTGGACCATGCTGCTGTCGGGCCTGTGGCACGGCGCCAGTTTCGCCTTCATCTGCTGGGGGCTGTTCTTCGGTATCGGCATGGTGCTGGAGCGCAGGTTCAACCTCGCGACCAAGGTCACCACGCCCTACCACCTGGGCCGCAACCTGCGCACCGCGCTGCTGATCATCCTCAGCATGCCGCTGTTCTTCACCATGGACCTGCGCCACAGCCTGCAGATCTACCAGGCGCTGCTGGGCTTCAATGGTTTCGGTTCGCTGGAACTCTACGTGCTCGGCGCCTCGAAGATGGCCATGGCCTTCGCCCTGGTGGCGGTCGCCTGGCTGATCCTGGCCGGGATCAACAACGTGCGCTTCTACGCCGGCAACAAGGAAGGCTACTTCATGCGTCACGTCGGCGTGCTGCACAGCCTGCTGCTGTGGGGGGGCTTTCTGCTGGCGCTGAGCAGCCTGGCGGCCAGTTCGTTCTCGCCGTTCCTGTATTTCCAGTTTTAGGAGAGTGCCATGTACCCGGTGATGAATTCGGCCGGCAAGGCCAACGGTGTGGTCTTCGCCCTGGCGCTGGCGGCGATGTTCATCTACTCGCTGCCGCCGGTGCTGAGCTTCGCCCGCGCCCAGACCGACAGCTGGAACCTGTTCGTCGACGGCAAGCTGCTGCGCAAGTTCGAACAGGTCTACGACCAGCGCCTGTTCCTGCGCGAGCCTTCGCAGCGGCTGTGGGCCGACGCCCAGTTCCAGCTGTTCGGCGAGGGCACCAAGGGCGTGGTGCTGGGCAAGGACGGCTGGCTCTACACCAACCAGGAATACCGCGTGCCCAACGACCTGGACGCCAGCCTGGCGAGCCAGCTGGAGCAGATCGTCAAGGTCCAGAGGCAACTGGCCGAGCACGGCAAGCACCTGGTGCTCCTGCCGCTGCCGATGAAGCTGGATATCTACGCCAGTCACGCCGCGCACGCCTTCGACCCGCGGGTGCACAGCCTCTACGACCGCTTCGTCGCCGACCTGCAGCTACGCCGGCTGGACGTGGTGCCGCTGCGCGACGCCTACCTGCGCAATCTGGCCGGCCCACGGCTGTTCCTCAAGTCCGACACCCACTGGAGCCCGGACGGCGCGCGCCTGTCGGCCTATGAGCTGGCCCGTCAGCGCCCGCAGTTGCTCGGCGACCAGGTGTACGTGTCACGCAAGGCCGGCGACAAGACGGTCAAGGGCGACCTGATGAACTACCTGCAGTTCGACCATGCGCGCCTGGCGCCGCAGTTCGGCCCCAACCCGATCGAGCTGTACGAGACCCTCCAGGCCGAACAGGACAGCGACGCGCTGTTCGCCGAGCAGACGCAAAGCCTGCTGCTGGTGGGCACCAGCTACAGCAAGATCGACGACTGGAACTTCGTCGGGTTCCTCAAGGAGGCGCTCAACCGCGACCTGCTGTCCATCGCCGTGGAGGCCCGCGGGCCGTTCGAGGCAATGAACCAGTTCCTCGCCGGCGACCAATTGCAGAACCCGCAGATCGACACCGTGGTCTGGGAGTTCCCCCTGCGCACCCTGTTGGCCCACCGTCCCGGCGCGCTGGCCCGCAGCGCCCAGCCCGGGCATTTCTGACGTCCCTAGGAGAACCTGATGAAGCTTTCGCCCCTGTTCACCGCCCTGGCCCTGGCTGCCACCAGCCACGCCGCCCTGGCCGCCGAAGGCAATGCCGACCTGTACGACGCCGTGGCCCCGGCGGATTCTGCGTTCGTGCGTGTGCTCAATCTGTCCGACAACAACGTTGATGTGGCCCTCAGCGGCAAGCTCAACCCGCAGAAGGTCGCCCCCGGTCAGCTCAGCGGCTACCGCTTCGTGCCGGCCGGCGTGCACAGGATCGGCATCGGCGCCAAGGCCATCGAACCGACCCTGGCGGCCAACGCCGCCAGCACCGTGGTCTACGACGGCAAGCAGCTGCAGTTGATCGCCGACCAGTACGTCAACGAGCCGAAGAAGGCCCAGGTGGCCTTCTACAACCTGACCCCGGCCCAGGCCACGCTGCGCACCGCCGACGGCAAGCACGAGGTGGTCAAGGCCCTGGCCAGCGGCCAGACCGGCGCGCGCATGGTCAACGAGATCAAGATCGACTTCGCCGCCTATGTCGGTGGCCAGGAAGTGGCCAGCTTCGACGAGCTGTTCCTCAAGAAGGGCCGCTCGTACAGCTATGTGCTGCTGCCAGGCAACCGCAGCCTGAGCCTGGCCAACAGCATCGACCCGACCGAGTGACGCCGTGCCGCACGCAAGGATGACTGGCCCATGAACACCCTCCTCCCCCTCGGCCTCGCGGCCACCCTGGCTCTGCTCGGCGTGCAGGCAAAGGCCGCCGAACCCGCCCGGCCCGGCTGCGAAAACCTGCAGTGCATGGTCTGCCCGGCCCTGGCCGAACCGCAGCACTATGCCGAAGGGCGCATGAAGCTGATGCGCCAGATCGTCCCCGGCAAGGAGCGCTGGCTGTTCCGCTCGAGGGTCGACCTGACCAATGACTTCGGCATTCCCGCGCCCATGCGTCCGGAGTTCGCCCGACTGATGGACGCGTTCCACCGCCAGGGCATCCAGGTGGCCATGGCGATCCAGCCGACCCGCGGCCTGATGCACCGCGACAAGCTCTATGCCGATCAACTGCACGGGTTCGACTACGAGCGCGCCAGCCGCAACCTCGACAGCTACCTGGGGCAGCTGCGCCAGGCCGGCGCGGTGGTGGCACCGATGATGCAGCTGGTGCGCCAGCCGCCCCAGGGCGAATACTTCTTCCGCCGCGACCACCACTGGACCCCGAGCGGCGCCGAGGCGACGGCCAGGCTCATGGCCGAGGAGATCCGCCGCCAGCCGTTCTACGAAGGCCTGACCAGGAAGCGCTACAGCACCGAGCCCGGCGTGATGGTGCCCAAGGACGGCACCCTGAACCTGGCCCTGAGCTACATTTGCGGCAACAACTACGGTTTCCAGTACGTTCGCGGCTACCAGACCGTGCCGGTGGCCGACAGCAGCGACGCGCTGTTCGACGAGGCGCCCGACCCCGAGGTGATCCTGGTTGGCGACAGCAACGCCGCGGCCCGAGAGGACGAGAGCAAGCAGTTCAACTTCGACGGCTACCTGAAACAGTACCTGGAGGCGGATGTCCTCAACTACGCCCTGCCCGGCGTGGGCGAGGACGGCTCGCTGCTGGAGTACCTGCTGTCCGCCGACTACAAGCCCGAGGCGCCGCCCAAGCTGATCGTCTGGGAGCTGCCGGCCAACTACCGTCTGGATTCGCCGTTGATGTACCGCCAGTTGGTACCGGCGATACACGGCGGCTGCAAGGCGTCCAGGGAAATCCTTGGCACGAAACTGCAGCGTCCGCCACTCAAGGTCGGCGAGCGCATCGAACTGCTGAGCAATGCCGGTGGCGCCCGGCAGGCCGTGTCCAAGGGCTTTCTCGATATCCGCCTGAGCGACAGGAGCGTCAAGGACTTCTACATCATCGTCTATTACGACAATGGCGCCCGCGACAAGGTGTGGTTCCGCCGCGAGGCGGCCGTAAGCGGCGGCCAGTACTACCTGGAACTGAGCAAGGCCCCCGAGTTCGCCGGAGCCAACCTGCTCTCGGTATTCCTCGAACCGACCAAGGCCGGCACCGCCGCCACCGATGTGGAGACCCGCCTGTGCCTGTGAAACCGGCCCCTGGGGTGCTCCTGCTACTTGCAATCGCCCTGCTACCCCTCCCCACCCACGCGGCTCAATCGATCTGGCCCGCCCGCGCCACCGCGCAATCGGCCATGATCGCCGACTACCGCACCCTGACCTGCAGCAAGGCGCCGCCACCGCCCTATACCGGCAGTCTGCGCCTGCAAAGCAAGTACGACCCGCGCGACGCCAGCAAGTCCACCCTGCGCGCCAGCCCCGACGCCGACAGCGAGCGGGTCGCCCGGCAGCTCAAGCAGTTCGTCGGCGGCCTGATCCAGGCCGGCAAGCGCTTCCAGAGCGCCAGCAAGCCGCAGCAGGCCAACATGGCCCTGGCCTGCCAGGACCAGTGGCTGGAGCACTGGGCGCAAGCGGGTGCCCTGCTCGACCCGGATGCCAGCAACACCGGCATGGCCGCGCGCAAGTGGGCCCTGGCGGCCATGGCCGGCGCGGTACTGCTGACCCAGGCGGCGGCCGACGGCAAGGCGCCGTTCAGCCCCGCGCAACGACGCTGGTTCACCCAGCTCGGCGAGCAGGTGATCCGCGAATACGACCCGCGCCGCCAGTCCACCACGGTCTACTTCAACAACCACGACTACTGGGCCGCCTGGGCGGTGGCCGCCGCCGGCATGCTGGTGGACCGCGACGACTTCATCCGCTGGGCCGACGGCAATCTGCGCCGGGGCCTGGCCCAGGCCGTGCGCCATGGCGACCAGGCCTACCTGCCGCTGGAGGTGGCACGCAGCAAGCTGGCCGCCAACTACAGCCAGTACGCCCTGGTGCCGCTGGTGCTGCTCGGCGAATCGGCCCGGGCCAACGGCCTGGCCTGGAGCGAGGACGACCAGCTCACCCTCGACCAGTTGGCCACCTTCGCCGCCCGCAGCGTGCTCGCCCCGGACTCCCTGCCCCAGCTCAAGGGCCAGCGCCAGGCCGACGTCGCGCCCTACAAGCTGGCCTGGCTGATCCCGTTCCTGGCCCGCCGCCCCGATCATGCCCTCGCCCGCCAGCTCTACGACAGCGAGGACGGCGAAGTGGACAACTACAGCCAGATCGGCGGCCCGCTCAAGCCGGCCTACCCCAACCTGCCTTGATCAAGGACGCTCCCATGGTACCGTTCAGCCGCATTTCCCTCACCTGCCTGGCCGCCCTGCTGCTGGCGGCGACCGCCCAGGCCGCGCCGGTGCTGGACACATTGCCCCAGGCGCAGTATCAGCAGCAGCTGGAGCAACTGCGCCACCAGGCCCGCCAGGCGGTGACCTTCGAGCAGGCGCGCCGTCCGCCACCCTCAGGCCGCGCCAGTGTCAGCCTGCAACCGATGTTCTCGTCCCAGGCCGGCAGCTGGCCGTTCGAGCCGTTCGTCAACAACGGCCTGTTCCGCGCCATCGCAGGCTACCAGGCGCATCACCCCCAGGCCGTGGTGCTGCGCGGTGGCAGCATCACCCTGGCGCAGCTGCACGATGCGCTGCACGACCCACGGGTCCTCAAGCGCTACAAGGACGGCTACCTGCTCAGCTACCCGTTGATGATCGGCGCCGATGCCGGCCTGCGGCTGGAGGACACGAGCCTCTACCTGTACAGCTTCTCCGGCACCGCGCTGATCAACCAGGGCTGGCTGGGCCTGAATCAGTCGACACTGGAGAGCCTGGCCGGCGACAAGCCCGGCAACACCGACCGCGCCTGGCGGCCCTTCGTGGTGGCCTGGGCTGGCAGCCATACCGAGGTGATCGGCTCGACGCTCAAACGTCTGGGCTACAACGCCAACCTGTCCCGCGGCCTGAGCACCGCGCTCAGCACCCAGCAGCCGGCCAGTGCGCGCCCCGCCACGCTGCTGGTGGAGGCCAGCCATTTCAGCGAGCTGTCCAGCGCGGTGGAGCTGCAGCACAGCCAGGCGACCATCATCGACAACCGCTTCGAAGGCTCGCAGCAGTACGCCATCGACGCCCGCGACAGCCAGCTGAGCCTGCGTGGCAACCAACTGCGCGGCGTCGACAACAACAGCGGCGTGCGCCTGCGTGGCCAGACCCGGGCATTGGTCGAAAACAACCTGATCCTCGCCGCCGCCAAGGCCGCCATCGAGATCAGCGACCAGCACGGCGCCGTGCTGCTGGCCGGCAACCGTATCGGTGACAGCCGTGGTCATGGCATCCAGCTGCGCAACCTCGCGCCGACGGCCCAATCCCCGCTGCTGATCGACGGCAACCTGCTGGCCAGCAGCCAGGGCAGCGCGGTGGACGCCAGCGAGGTCTCGGGCCTGACGCTGGTGGGCAACCGGATCGGCAATACGCCGGAGTACGCCATCAGCCTGCGCAACACGACGCCACAGCCCGGGCCGCTGGTGATCAGCGACAACCGCCTGGGACAGGTGGGCAAGGCCGTGGTACGGGTGGAGGGGGTGCGCGAGGTCGAGTTGGGGGGCAATCGCTTCGATGGCAAGGCGCTGTTGCAGAACCTGCTGGCCGGCGACCTGCTGGCGTTGCAGGGGCCGGCGCTGGAGGCGATGCTGGTTCAGGGGCGGATGGTCAGGGTGCGCCAGGACTGAAATACACCGCCCCCTGTAGGAGCGGCCTTGTGCCGCGAAAGGGGCGCGGAGCGGCCCCAGGAGTTCAGCGTTAAAGCAAAGATCGCCGGGGCCGCGTTGCGCCCCTTTCGCGGCGCAAGGCCGCTCCTACACAGGATCGCGTCAGGGCACCGGGCGCTGCATCCGCACGAAACACTCGTCCATCCCGACCTCGACGAACCCTCGGCGCTGGTACAGGCGCCGCGCCGGATTGCTGCTGAACACCATCAACCGCAGCCACGGCAACCCACGCTGCGCGGTCCAGCCGGCCAACTGTTCCAGCACCCAGCCTCCCACTCCCCGGCCGCGCTGCTCGGGCAACAGGTGCAACTCGCGGATATACAGCGCCTGGCGGTCCTGGCTGAGGCTGCAAAAGCCCAGCACCCGGTCGTCCTCGACCACCAGCCACTGTTCGCGCCAGCCCCAGGCTTCGTCGAAGGCTTCTTCGATCCACAACAGATCGAATTCGCGGTAATACGGCAGCATGGCGCGGCGCGTGAGGTCACGGGCGAACGTGAGGTGTTCGTCGCTGGCGGGAATCAGTTCAAGGGGCATAGCACACCGGCGAACTGGCCGGGCCACGGCGCTCCAGTTCGTCCTCGAGCCACCGGGCCAGGACCTGGGCGTTGTTGTGTTCGGTGTCCTTGCCGGCGTACAGCAAGGTCAGGTCGCCTTTGCCGGCCAGATCCAGCAGCGGGTACCAGTGCTCGGGGTGGGCGGCCAGTTCCTGCTGGTAGCGCCGGGTGAACCCGGCGAAGTCGAGTTCGCCGGCGTGAAACGCCTTGCGCAGCGCGTCGGACGGCGCCGCTTCGCGCAGCCACTGCCCGTTCAGGTCTTCCTTGCGCGTGTTGCGCGGCCACAGACGATCGACCAGCACGCGCTGGCCATCCTCGTCCCCGGCCGCCTCGTAGACGCGTTTACAGCGAATCATGCGGCACTCCTGCGACATCGTTCCCCAGACAGCCTAGGGCCTTCATTGATCGAGGTCACGCCCTGGTAACGAATTGTTTCTATGCTGAATACCTTCGGCACCACCGCCCGACGCCAACCGGAGCCCTCATGGCAACCCCGTCCCTGGCCAGCCAGTCCGACCTGACCCTGCCCAGCCCGCGCCCTCACCTTGCCCACAAACCCGGACGCGCCACCCTCACCCTGTTCTTCGGCCTGCTGCTGGCCGGCCTGGCCTACACCTTCTGGAGCCTCAAGCAGGATGTCAGCGCCAGCGGCACCGTGGTCACCACCGTCACCCCCTTCCTGCTGCTGGGCCTGGCCCTGCTGATCGCCCTGGGCTTCGAGTTCGTCAACGGCTTCCACGACACCGCCAACGCCGTGGCCACGGTAATCTACACCCATTCGCTGCCGGCGCCGGTGGCGGTGGTCTGGTCGGGGTTGTGCAATTTCCTCGGGGTGCTGCTCTCCAGCGGCGCGGTGGCCTTCGGCATCATCGCCCTGCTGCCGGTGGAGCTGATCCTGCAGGTCGGCTCGTCGACCGGCTTCGCCATGGTCTTCGCCCTGCTGCTGGCGGCGATCATCTGGAACCTCGGCACCTGGTGGCTGGGCCTGCCGGCGTCGTCCTCGCACACCCTGATCGGTTCGATCATCGGCGTCGGCGTGGCCAACGCGCTGATGCACGGGCGCGACGGCACCAGCGGCGTGGACTGGACCCAGGCCAGCAAGGTCGGCTATGCCCTGCTGTTCTCGCCCCTGATCGGCTTCGCCTGCGCCGCCCTGCTGCTGCTCGCCCTGCGCGCGCTGGTCAAGCGCCGCGAGCTGTACCAGGCGCCAGAAGGCCAGACACCGCCCCCCTGGTGGATCCGTGGCGTGCTGATCCTCACCTGCACCGGCGTGTCGTTCGCCCACGGCTCCAACGATGGCCAGAAAGGCATGGGCCTGATCATGCTGATCCTGGTCGGCACCCTGCCGATGGCCTATGCGCTGAACAAGACCATGCCCAACGAGCAGGCCCTGCAGTTCTCGGCGGTCGCCGAGGTCACCCGCCAGGCCCTGGTGCGCGCCGCGCCAGCCCCCGCGCCGGCCGATCCGCGCCAGGTGCTGACCGCGTTCATCTCCGAGCCCAGGGCCAGCGCCGAGCTGCTCCCGGCGCTGGCCGCGCTGACCGGCATGATCGGCGAGGAAGTCAAAGGCTACGGCTCGCTCAAGCGCGTGCCGGCCGAGGCCATGGCCAACGTGCGCAACGACATGTACCTGACCAGCGAGGCCATCCGCCTGATCGACAAGCACCAACTGGCCCGCTACGACGCCGACACCAGCCGCCATGTGCAACTGTTCAAGCGCCAACTGGACGACGCCACCCGCTATATCCCGCTGTGGGTCAAGGTGGCGGTGGCCATCGCCCTGGGCCTGGGCACCATGGTCGGCTGGCGGCGCATCGTGGTGACGGTGGGCGAGAAGATCGGCAAGACCCACCTGAGCTACGCCCAGGGCGCTTCGGCCGAGGTGGTGGCGATGTGCACCATCGGCGCGGCGGACATGTTCGGCCTGCCGGTGTCGACCACCCACGTGCTGAGTTCGGGCGTGGCCGGGACCATGGTGGCCAATGGGTCGGGGATCCAACGCAAGACGCTGGTCAACCTGCTGATGGCCTGGGTGCTGACCTTGCCGGCGGCGATGTTGCTGGCCGGGTGCTTGTACTGGCTGCTGAACCAGTTGTTTTGAGCCATGCGCATCGCCTGTGGGAGCGGGTTTACCCGCGAATGCGATGCTGGCTTCACCGCCGCATTCGCGGGTAAACCCGCTCCCACAGGATCGCGGATAGCTGCTTAACTCGGCACTTTCAGCCCGCGCTGGACCGCCGGGCGCTCGACGAACTTCGCCAGCACCCGCTGAACTTCCTTGAACTCATCGAACCCCACCAACTCGCGCGCGTTGTAACGCTCCACCAGGTTGCGCACCCAGGGGAAGATGGCGATATCGGCGATGCTGTATGCATCGACCATCCACTCGCGCCCCTGCAGATGGCGGTCGAGCACGCCCAGCAAGCGCTTGGACTCATTGACGTAGCGATCCCGCGGCCGCTTGTCCTCGTATTCCTTGCCGGCAAAGAAGTGGAAGAACCCCACCTGGCCGAACATCGGCCCGATGCCACCCATCTGGAACATCAGCCACTGTAGCGTCTGGTAGCGCTGGGCAGGATCCTGGCTGAGCAACTGCCCGCTCTTCTCGGCCAGGTACTGCAGGATCGCCCCCGACTCGAACAACGGCAGCGGCTGACCACCAGGGCCATCGGGATCGAGGATTGCCGGAATCTTGTTGTTGGCGCTCAGGGAGATGAACTCGGGGCTCAGCTGGTCGTCGTTGTCGAAGCTGACCTTGTGCACCTCGTAGGGCAGGCCGATCTCCTCGAGCATGATCGAGACCTTGACGCCGTTGGGCGTGGCCAGCGAATACAGTTGCAGGCGCTCGGGATGCCGGGCCGGCCATTTGCGGGTGATGGGGAATACGGAAAGATCGGTCATGTTCGCGCCCTGAAGGTTGAGGGACTCAATTTAAAGACTGCCGGGCGTCCTGACCATCACCCAGTCTCGGTGCCGCTCGTCACCGCAGGGAAAGATCGCCTCGCCCACCTTGCGAAAGCCATTGCGCCCGTAGAACCGGATGGCCCTGGCGTTGAGTTCATTGACAGTCAGGCGGACCGAGCCACCAGTGTGGGCCAGGGTAGCCTCGAGCAGCGACTGCGCGGCACCTGTGCCGTGGGCGGCGGGCAGTACATAGCAGCGGGAAATCTCCACCAGATGATCGGCTGCGGCGATCCCCAGCTCACCGGGCGCCAGGTCGAGCATGCTATAGCCCAGGACCTGGCCATCCTGCTCGACCACCAATAGACGCTTGTGCGGGTGGCACAGGTGCGCCTGGAAATGCTCGGGCTGCAGGTTGTGGGCGATGTAGTGCTGCTGCGCCGCCGGAGTGCTGTCGGGCGGGCTGGCCAGGGCGAAGGTGGCCTGGCCGATGTGGCTCAGGACTGCACAATCGTCGCTGCGGGCCGGGCGGATCTGGTAGGGCATGGCAACATCCTGTCGGGCATCCGGATCACCCTCGACAATGCCAGCCCCTCCCAACCGGTGCAAGGTTCAGGCGTCGCCGTGGGCCTGGCGCTTGAGCTTCTCGGTATCGACCCGTACGAACACTGAATCGGCGGTAACGGTCAGCACATCCCCAGCCCAGACTTCGCAGATCACCCGGCTCTTGCGCCCCACTTCGCCCTCGACCCGCGCCTTGAGCAGCAGCTCGACGCCCATCGGGGTGGGCTTGAGGTAGGTCAGGCTGAGTTGGCCGGTAACGCAGTCGATACGCGGCAGACTACCGGGCTCGCGGCCTTCGGCGCGGTAGTGATGGGCCATGGCGGTCCAGTTGGAGTGGCAATCGACCAGCATGGCCAGCAGGCCGCCGTAGACCAGGCCGGGCCAGCCGATGAAGGTCGGGTCGGGGGAATGACGGCACAGCAGGTGGACGCCGTCGTCATCCCAGTGACTCTGCACATGCAGGCCGCTGGGGTGGGAGCACCCACAGCCATAGCAGGTGCCATCAGGGGCGGCGAGTTGTTGCAGGGAGAGGGTTTGCTCGGTCATACGCGTCCTTGGCTTGTTGGAGTTGGGAAGGAGGCTGACTGCCGATGGTAGCGCCCTGCCCACTCCACGCCAATGAGTGCGGCCCCGAGGGCGGCACAGGCTACGCATCAAGTTCAGGAAGAAAACGAATGACGGCAATCGAATAATTCGTTTGCCGGATATATCCCCGCCACGCTTGGATACGACCTGACTCGAACAACAGGCCGCGTGCAGATGAATCAGGAAAGTATCAGCCAGTCCATCGCCATCGTTCACCCGATCACCCTTTCCCACGGCCGCAACGCCGAAGTCTGGGACTCCGCCGGCAAGCGCTACATCGACTTCGTCGGCGGTATCGGCGTGCTCAACCTGGGCCATTGCAACCCGGCGGTGGTCGAGGCCATCCAGCGGCAGGCCGCGCGCCTGACCCACTACGCCTTCAACGCCGCGCCCCACGGCCCCTACCTGGAACTGATGGAACGCCTGCGCCAGTTCGTCCCGCTCAGCTACCCGCTGGCGGGCATGCTGACCAACAGCGGCGCGGAAGCGGCGGAGAACGCCCTCAAGGTCGCCCGCGGCGCCACCGGCAAACGGGCCATCGTCGCCTTCGACGGTGGTTTCCACGGCCGTACCCTGGCCACCCTCAACCTGAACGGCAAGGTCGCCCCGTACAAGCAGCGCGTGGGCGAACTGCCCGGCCCGGTCTTTCACCTGCCCTACCCCAGCGCGGACACCGGGGTGAGCTGCGAGCAGGCGCTCACGGCCATGGAGCGCCTGTTCAGCGTGGAACTGGCGGTGGAGGACGTGGCCGCGTTCATCTTCGAGCCGGTGCAGGGCGAAGGCGGCTTCCTCGCCCTCGACCCGGCCTTCGCCCGGGTCCTGCGCCGGTTCTGCGACGAGCACGGGATCCTGATCATCATCGACGAGATCCAGTCCGGCTTCGGCCGAACCGGCCAGCGCTTCGCCTTCCCCCGGCTGGGTATCGAGCCGGACCTGTTGCTGTTGGCCAAGAGCATCGCCGGCGGCATGCCGCTGGGCGCGGTGGTCGGGCGGCAGGCGATCATGGACGCGCTGCCCAAGGGCGGGCTGGGCGGGACCTACTCGGGCAATCCGATCGCCTGCGCGGCGGCACTGGCGAGCCTGGAGCAGATGACCGACGCCAATATAACCACCTGGGGCGAACGGCAGGAACAGGCCATCGTGGCGCGCCATGCGCGCTGGAAAGCGTCGGGAAGGTGCGCCGCGCTCGGTCGCCTGACCGGCACCGGGGCCATGCGCGGGCTGGAGCTGGTCAACCCGGACGGTAGCCCTGCACCGGCGCAACTGGCCAAGGTGCTGGAGGCGGCGCGCGGCAGAGGTCTGTTGCTGATGCCCAGCGGCAAGGCGCGGCATATCATCCGCCTGCTGGCACCGCTGACCATTGAACCCGAGGTGCTCGAGGAAGGCCTGGATATCCTCGAGCAGTGCCTCATGGAGCTGGGCTGAGGGTTACAGGCCCAGTTCTTCCGGGATAGGCATGTCACATTCGAAGGCGATCCAGCCGCCTTCGAGCTCGGCGTGGCCGTTGACGATCGGGCCGTAGTAGCTCAGGCCGTTCTCCAAGGTGACGCAGATGTGCGTGGCGCCTTTTTCCGGCGCCCCGAGCGTACCGACGAAATGCACCTTCTTCAGCACCTCGGTCACCGCCTCAAGGCCCACGCGCATGTTGGTGTTCTCCGAGGCCTCGGTGTCGCCCCCACGGTCTTCGGCGCTGATGGTCACGGTGGCGGTGTAGGGGTACTTGTTGCTCAAGCGGGGTTACCTCGGTTTTGAAGGGTTGGATTGCTGGCGCGTAGAGTACGGCAGGCGTTCCCGGTTGTCTCTACCGACCTCATCGCGGGGCAAGCCCGCTCCCACGCCCGCCATCGAGCATGGCCTCCCCTGCCCTGATCTGTTAGGGTGCCCGGCGATGCACGCCACACCACGCGAGGATACCGAGTGAGCGCCGAACAACCCCTGATCGCCGACCTGTTCGAGGTCGACAAACGCCTGACCCTCAAGCCCGTCGTGGACTTCAACGCCTACCTGCGCAACGCTTTCGGCGACGGCCCCTGCCGCTGCCACCGCTGCGTCGAGGGCAATGGCGACGAGAACGGCTACGAGCACCGTCACAGCTTCGAGCTGGAAGGCCGCACCCTGCACCGGCGCTTCGCCAGCACCGCCGGCAGCGATGTGCTGATGGCGCTGAAGAAGGCCTGGCTGTCCTACACCAAGGCCGAGCTGATCACCGTCGGCGCCCTGGACATGGCCACCCTCAAGTCGTTCACCGATACCGCCCTGCACGAACGCCTGCTGGCCCTGCTGCCGGCCAGCGGCCTGGCCCGCGAAAGCGAAGGCCAGTGGCAGCTGCAGGTGCTCGCCGACTGACGGTCGCCCCGGCAGGATTCTCCCGCTCTGCTACCTTGGGAGAATCCTCACCCACAGGTGATCCGACCATGGCCCGCACGACCCCTATCGAGCTGTACCGCAACATCGGTATCGTTGCCCACGTGGATGCCGGCAAGACCACCACCACCGAGCGAATCCTGTTCTACACCGGGGTCAACCACAAGATGGGCGAGGTGCACGACGGCGCCGCGACCATGGACTGGATGGCCCAGGAGCAGGAGCGTGGCATCACCATCACCTCGGCGGCCACCACGGCCTTCTGGCAAGGCTCGACCAAGCAGTTCGAGCACAAGTACCGCTTCAACATCATCGACACCCCCGGCCACGTCGACTTCACCATCGAGGTCGAACGCTCGTTGCGCGTGCTCGATGGCGCGGTGGTGGTGTTCAGCGGCGCCGACGGCGTCGAGCCGCAGTCCGAGACCGTATGGCGCCAGGCCAACAAGTACCATGTGCCGCGCCTGGCCTACATCAACAAGATGGACCGCCAGGGCGCCGACTTCCTGCGGGTGGTGAAGCAGATCGACCAGCGCCTGGGCCACCATCCGGTGCCGATCCAGCTGGCCATCGGCAGCGAGGAAAACTTCATCGGCCAGATCGACCTGGTGAAAATGAAGGCCATCTACTGGAACGACGCTGACCAGGGCACCAGCTACCGCGAAGAAGCGATCCCCGCCGAGCTGCAGGCCCTGGCCGACGAATGGCGTGCCCACATGATCGAGGCGGCGGCGGATGCCAACGAAGAGCTGACCCTGAAGTTCCTCGAAGGCGAGGAATTCACCACCGAGGAAATCAAGGCCGCCCTGCGCCAGCGCACCATCGCCAACGAGATCGTGCCGACCATCCTCGGCTCGTCGTTCAAGAACAAGGGCGTGCCGCTGATGCTCGACGCGGTGATCGACTACCTGCCCGCCCCCAGCGAGATCCCGGCGATCAAGGGCACCGACCCGGACGACGAGGAAAAACACCTGGAGCGTCACGCCGACGACAACGAGCCGTTCTCAGCCCTAGCGTTCAAGATCGCCACCGACCCGTTCGTCGGCACCCTGACCTTCGCCCGGGTGTATTCTGGCGTGCTCAGCTCCGGCAACGCCGTGCTCAATTCGGTCAAGGGCAAGAAGGAACGCATCGGCCGCATGGTGCAGATGCACGCCAACCAGCGCGCCGAGATCAAGGACGTGTGCGCCGGCGACATCGCCGCGCTGATCGGCATGAAGGACGTCACCACCGGCGACACCCTGTGCGACATGGACAAGCCGATCATCCTCGAACGCATGGACTTCCCCGACCCGGTGATCTCGGTGGCGGTGGAGCCCAAGACCAAGGGCGACCAGGAGAAGATGGGCATCGCCCTGGGCAAGCTGGCCCAGGAAGACCCGTCGTTCCGGGTCAAGACCGACGAGGAGACCGGCCAGACCATCATCTCCGGCATGGGCGAGCTGCACCTGGACATCATCGTCGACCGCATGCGCCGCGAGTTCAACGTCGAGGCCAACATCGGCAAGCCGCAGGTGGCCTACCGCGAGAAGATCCGCAACACCTGCGAGATCGAAGGCCGCTTCGTCCGCCAGTCCGGCGGGCGTGGCCAGTACGGGCATTGCTGGATCCGCTTCGCCCCGGGCGACGAAGGCAAGGAAGGCCTCGAGTTCATCAACGAAGTCGTCGGCGGCGTGGTGCCACGCGAGTACATCCCTGCGATCCAGAAAGGCATCGAGGAGCAGATGAAGAACGGCGTGCTCGCCGGCTATCCGCTGATCAACCTCAAGGCGGCGGTGTATGACGGCTCGTACCACGACGTCGACTCCAACGAGATGGCCTATAAGATCGCCGCTTCGATGGCCACCAAGCAGTTGTCGCAGAAAGGCGGCGCGGTGCTGCTGGAGCCGGTGATGAAGGTCGAGGTGGTGACGCCCGAGGAGTACCAGGGCGATATCCTCGGCGACCTGAGCCGGCGCCGGGGGATGATCCAGGACGGCGACGAGACTCCGGCCGGCAAGGTGATCCGTGCCGAGGTGCCGCTGGGCGAGATGTTCGGCTACGCCACCTCGATGCGCTCGATGACCCAGGGTCGGGCCAGTTTCTCGATGGAGTTCACCCGCTATGCCGAAGCACCTGCGAGCATCGCCGATGCCATCGTGAAGAAGAATCGCGGGGAGTCGTAGGGAGCACGCCCTCTGTAGGAGCGGCCTTGCGCCGCGAAAGGGTCGCGAAGCGGCCCCAGGATTTCAGTGTTGGGCAAAGATCGCCGGGGCCGCCTTGCGGCCCTTTCGCGGCGCAAGGCCGCTCCTACAGGTATCGTGCCTTCAGTGTTGCTCACCCGCCCGCTTAAGCAGCTTCTTGCAGCGCTCCGACAGGTGCACCACCCGCAACTGCTTGCCGGCCTTGGCATACCGCTCGCGCAAGGTCTGCAACGCAGCTATCGCCGAATAATCGACAAAGCTCAAATGCTGGCAGTCCAAGGTCACCCTGGCCGGATCATTGGCCGGATCGAACTGGTTGAGAAACGGCGTGGTCGAGGCAAAGAACAGGGTGCCATGCACCTGGTAATGCTTGGTCCCCTCGGCGTCCACATGACTGTCGGCGTACAGCTCCCGCGCATGCTGCCAGGCGAAGTTGATCGCCGCGATGACGATACCGAACATTACCGCCATGGCCAGGTCGGTGAACACCGTGACCACGGTCACCGCGATGATCGCCAGCACATCGCTCACCGGCACCTTGTGCAACACCCGTAGCGAGGCCCAGGCGAAGGTCTGCTGTGCCACCACGAACATCACCCCCACCAGCGCGGCCAGCGGAATACGCTCGATCAGCGGCGACAGGAACAGGATGAACAGCAGGATCATCACCCCGGCCACCACGCCCGACAGGCGCCCACGGCCATTGGAGCTGAGGTTGATCACGGTCTGGCCGATCATCGCGCAGCCGCCCATGCCGCCGCACAGCCCCGAGACCATATTGGCCGCGCCCAGGGCCACGCACTCGCGGTCCGGATAACCTCGGCTCTCGGTGATCTCGTCGGTGAGGTTGAGGGTCAGCAGGGTTTCCAGCAGACCGACCATGGCCATCAGGAATGCATAAGGCGCGATGATCTTCAGGGTCTCGAGGTTCCAGGGTATCTCCGGCAGGGCCAGGTGCGGCAAGCCACCGGCGATATGGGCCATGTCGCCGAGGGTGCGGGTCGGCAGGCCGAGCAGGTAGACCAGCAGGCCGACACCGAGGATCGCCACCAGCGCCGGCGGCACGGCCCGGGTCAGCTTCGGCAGGACGTAGACCACCAGCATGGTCAGCGCCACCAGGCCGATCATCAGGTACAGGGGCGTCCCGCTGAGCCAGTGCTCGCCATCCTTGAAGTGCTCCAGCTGGGCCAGGGCGATGACGATGGCCAGGCCGTTGACGAAGCCGAGCATCACCGGGTAAGGCACCAGGCGCACCAGCTTGCCCAGGCGCAACGCGCCGAACAGGATCATCACCACCCCGCCGAGCAGCACCGTGGCCAGCAGGTACTGGGCGCCGTGCTGCACCACCAGGGCGACGATCACCACCGCCATGGAGCCGGCGGCGCCGGAAATCATGCCGGGACGGCCGCCGAACAAGGCAGTCAGGGTGCAGATGATGAAGGCGCCGTACAGCCCCATCAACGGATTGAGGTGCGCCACCAGGGCGAAGGCGATGCATTCCGGCACCAGGGCGAAGGAAGTGGTGAGGCCGGCGAGCAGGTCGGCGCGAAGTCGGGCGGGTTTCATGGAGGTCCTGTAAACAGCCTCGAGGTCTATAGCGTGGGAGCGGGCTTGCCCCGCGATGGCGCCATCGCGGGGCATGCCCGCTCCCACGCTGTCGAGACAATGGGTAATAAGCCTGAAAATCGAGGGCGCGATGGTACGGAATTTGTCTGACAGCAGCCACCGTCAATCCGCACGGCAAGTTGCACGCAAATTTGCCATCATGTCCATTCCACCCGCGGAGATCATGGACATGCCGCTACGCCCCCTGCTCGCCTCCCTGCTGCTGGCCGCCAGCCTCACCGCCCAGGCCGCCACCGAGGTCATCCCCCTGCAACACCGCAGCAGCGCCGAACTGCTGCCTGCCGCCCAGTCGTTCCTGGGCAAGGACGGCAGCGTCAGCACCTTCGAGGACAAGCTGATCGTCAACGCCAGCCAGGAACGCATCGACGACCTGCGCGCCTTGCTGCAACAGCTCGACACCGCGCCCAAACGCCTGCTGATCAGCGTCGACAACAACGACAGCAACTTCCAGGACAACCGCGGCAACGCACGCGTGATCCGCTACGGCACCGCCAACCGCGAAGGCGGCATGCAGCAGGTGCAGGCCAACGACGGTCAGCCAGCACTGATCCAGGTGGGCCAGAGCATCCCCGTCACCAGCACCGCCACCGACGGTTACGGGCGCATCCAGAGCAACACCGAATACCGCAATGTGACCCAGGGCTTCTACGTCACGCCACGCCTGAGCGGCGACACGGTTCGTCTGCAAATCAGCACCAATAATGATCGAATGAGCCAGGAACGTGCCGATGTAGTGAAAGTGCAAAGCACCGACACGACCGTCACCGGCAAGCTCGGCGAGTGGATCACCCTGGCCGGGTTCAACCAGCAGAGCCAATCCGAACGCAGCGCGTCAAGCCTCAGTTACAGCACCCAGCGCGGTGAAAACATGACTTTGCGGGTGAAAGTCGACCTTCTCGACTGAACCCAGGCAATTCAAGGCCTCGACCAAAGGCCTTGAAACTGACCACCAAGTCGCATTAGACCAAAGATGTAGTAAGCTGGAAAAAGCACTACAAAACATTTGACAGGCTCTTTTCGGCAAGGGCATGATGGCCTCGCTCCCGCTAATCAGAGGCCCTGGCAAGGGTCTTCGAGGTGCGCTCCTCCCACCGTGGAGGCACCTCGTGTCCATACGGCCCACAAGGCGGTTCGACGGGATTGCGACTGCAACGAAGAAGTTGTCCCGAGGGACGGAAGCGCATCACCGCAGTTCTGGCAATCGCGTCGCACCGCAGCAAGGCAACCACGAGCCGACCTGCAGGGCACACCTTCGCCTGGCCTGCACAACCCTTCCCCTTCGAGCCTCCTGCGTTCGCCGCCGCACTCCCCCGGACAGGACAGCCGCCTGGCTTCTGATCCGCGTATCCGAGCATCAGCACAATTACACTCAAGATCGATGCGACGAGGTTTATTTCCATGGCACTGACACGCGAACAGCAAATTGCAGCCCTCGAGAAAGACTGGGCCGAAAACCCGCGCTGGAAAGGCGTGACCCGTACCTACACCGCCGCTGATGTCGTTCGCCTGCGTGGCTCGCTGCAGCCAGAGCACACCTTTGCTCGCCAAGGCGCAGAAAAACTGTGGAAGCTGGTCACCGAAGGTGCCCACCCGTCCTTCCGCCCAGAAAAAGATTTCGTCAACTGCATGGGCGCCCTGACCGGTGGCCAGGCAGTGCAGCAGGTAAAAGCCGGCATCCAGGCCATCTACCTGTCCGGCTGGCAGGTTGCCGCCGACAACAACTCGGCCGAGTCGATGTACCCCGACCAGTCGCTGTACCCGGTCGACTCGGTACCGACCGTAGTCAAGCGCATCAACAACGCCTTCCGCCGCGCCGACCAGATCCAGTGGAAAGCCGGCAAGAACCCGGGCGACGATGGCTACATCGACTACTTCGCACCGATCGTGGCTGACGCCGAAGCCGGTTTCGGCGGCGTGCTGAACGCCTACGAGCTGATGAAGAACATGATCGAAGCGGGCGCCGCCGGCGTGCACTTCGAAGACCAGCTGGCCTCGGTGAAGAAATGCGGCCACATGGGCGGCAAGGTCCTGGTCCCGACCCAGGAAGCCGTACAGAAGCTGGTGGCCGCGCGTCTGGCCGCCGACGTCTCGGGCGTGCCGACCATCATCCTGGCCCGTACCGACGCCAACGCCGCCGACCTGCTGACCAGCGACTGCGACCCGTACGACCAACCGTTCGTGATCGGCGAGCGTACCCGTGAAGGCTTCTACAAGGTACGCGCCGGCCTCGACCAGGCCATCGCCCGCGGCCTGGCCTACGCCCCGTACGCCGACCTGATCTGGTGCGAAACCGCCAAGCCGGACCTGGAAGAAGCCCGTCGCTTCGCCGAGGCGATCAAGAAGGAATACCCGGACCAGATCCTGTCGTACAACTGCTCGCCTTCCTTCAACTGGAAGAAGAACCTGGACGACGCCACCATCGCCAAGTTCCAACGCGAGCTGTCGGCCATGGGCTACAAGCACCAGTTCATCACCCTGGCCGGCATCCACAACATGTGGCACGGCATGTTCAACCTGGCGCACGACTACGCCCGCAACGACATGACCGCCTACGTGAAGCTGCAGGAGCAGGAATTCGCCGACGCGAGCAAAGGCTACACCTTCGTGGCGCACCAGCAGGAAGTCGGTACTGGCTACTTCGACGACATGACCACCGTGATCCAGGGTGGCGCTTCGTCGGTGACCGCACTGACCGGCTCGACCGAGGAAGAGCAGTTCCACTGAGTTCGGTGAGCTGAACAGCAAGCCCAGGTTCCGCAAGGTTCCTGGGCTTTCTTTTGCCTGCACCGACCTCTTCGCGGGTAAACCCGCTCCCACAGGCATTGCGCGAAACCGGTGGGAGCGGGTTTACCCGCGAAAGGGCCGGCACAGGCCAGAGCAAAATCAGGGATCAGGTCTAAGCTTGTGGCTACCCCACAGCAAGGACTGCCCATGCCCCGCCCTGGCCACCTACTCATCGTCGCCGTCGCAGCCGCCGCCTTCTATCTATATGCGCTGGCCAGCGACAATGCCCTGCTCGGCCTGCTGGTCAAACCCATTCCGGTGCTCGCCCTGATTGCCTGGCTGAGCACCCTCCCCGCCACACCCTATCGCCACTGGATCATCCTCGGCCTAGCCTTCTCGGTGCTCGGCGACATCCTTCTGGCGATCCCTCGGGACCTCTTTGTGTTCGGCCTGGCGGCATTTCTCTGCGCACACCTGGCCTACCTGCGCGGCTATTGCAGCCTCACGCGACGCCCGGCCTACCCGGCCCTGGCCTTCGCCGTGCTGATAGGCGGTTCGCTGTTCGGCGTGCTCGCCGACCATGGCCTGGGCCCACTGCTGATCCCCGTGGCCCTGTACGCCCTGACCATCGGCGCCATGCTCTGGCGCGCCCTGGCCTGTGGTGGCCTGGCCGCGCTGGGCGCCTGTGCATTCGTATTCTCCGACAGCCTGATCGGCATCGACCGCTTCGTCAGCCCGTTCGCCGCCGCCGAGTACCTGATCATCCTCTTCTACTGGCTCGGCCAGGGGCTGATCGCCGCGTCGGTCAGCCGCGATGCAAGCGACAAAGTATTGATCCAGAGCGGTACGCACAGTGCCGGAAGCTGCTAGAACGAGAGTTTTTCGCATTTGCAAGAGGGGACGCTCGGCAGATGAACTTTGCAAGGGCCAGAACAGCCAAAACATTACAGCTCAGGTTAAATGATATTAATTATCATTACGCAACTAGCCCGTCATTACGCGGGGTAAGAAACATAATTAACAAATCCGCGCGCAATGCCCGAAACTCAAGGGTTTCAGCCAGTTACGAAAGATTTTTGTTCTTAAACCTACGAATAAATTTGCAACGGAAATTTTACTTGCACTGGGTTTACCCATAAAATCAGCGCGATTGATTCAGCTGCGACATTTGGTCACTGCGTCTGCGACACCACGTCGCCGCTCTACTTTATTTCAGACTGCAGAGCTGGGTCTCTGTATAAGGATTTCTAGCATGTCCGATTCGGCAGGACTCATCGCCCACAACTGGGGCTTTGCCATCTTCCTCCTGGGTGTCGTCGGCCTGTGTGCCTTCATGCTCGGCCTGTCCAGCCTGCTCGGTAGCAAGGCCTGGGGTCGCGCCAAGAACGAACCCTTCGAATCCGGCATGCTGCCCGTCGGCAGCGCCCGCCTGCGCCTGTCCGCCAAATTCTATCTGGTCGCGATGCTGTTCGTGATCTTCGATATCGAAGCCCTCTTCCTGTATGCATGGTCTGTGTCCGTCCGCGAAAGCGGCTGGACCGGATTCGTCGAAGCTCTCATTTTCATAGCAATTCTGTTGGCAGGTCTTGTCTACCTATGGCGCGTCGGGGCGCTCGATTGGGCTCCCGAAGGTCGCCGCAAGCGGCAAGCGAAGCTGAAACAATGAGGCTTTGGCATGCAATACAATCTCACCAGAATCGATCCGGACGCACCCAACGAGCAGTATCCGGTCGGTGAGCGGGAAACCGTCACCGATCAACTGCTGGAAGACCAGGTCCACAAGAACATCTACATGGGGAAACTCGAAGATGTGCTGCGTGGCGCGGTCAACTGGGGTCGCAAGAACTCCCTCTGGCCGTACAACTTCGGCCTTTCCTGCTGCTACGTGGAAATGACCACGGCCTTCACGGCACCCCACGACATCGCCCGCTTCGGCGCCGAAGTCATCCGGGCCTCGCCGCGTCAGGCCGACTTCATGGTCATCGCCGGTACCTGCTTCGTCAAAATGGCGCCGATCATCCAGCGCCTGTACGAGCAGATGCTCGAGCCCAAGTGGGTCATCTCCATGGGTTCGTGCGCCAACTCCGGCGGCATGTACGACATCTACTCGGTCGTTCAGGGGGTCGACAAGTTCCTCCCCGTGGACGTCTATGTGCCTGGCTGCCCGCCGCGCCCCGAGGCATTCCTGCAAGGTTTGATGCTACTGCAGGAGTCGATCGGCCAAGAACGACGCCCGCTTTCCTGGGTGGTTGGTGATCAAGGCATCTACCGTGCCGAGATGCCCGCCCAGAAAGACCTGCGTCGTGAACAGCGCATTGCGGTAACCAACCTGCGCAGCCCCGACGAAGTCTGATCCAGCGACCTGCCGCCCGCTCCCGAAGGAGCCGGCGGCCTGGCTTCATTCTTAACGCTGACCCAAAGCGACCGAGACCATGACAGCGGACAACGCTATTTATATTCCGCCCTACAAGGCTGACGACCAGGATGTGGTCGTCGAACTGCACAACCGTTTTGGCGCCGACGCATTCGTCGCCCAGGAAACCCGCACCGGCATGCCGGTCCTGTGGGTAAAACGTGCCCAGCTCAAGGAAGTGCTGAGCTTCCTGCGCGGCGTCGCCAAGCCGTACAGCATGCTGTACGACCTGCACGGCGTCGACGAGCGCCTGCGCACCCAGCGCCGTGGCCTGCCTGCCGCCGATTTCAGCGTGTTCTACCACCTGCTGTCGGTCGAGCGTAACAGCGACGTGATGATCAAGGTGTCGCTCAGCGAAGGCGACCTGAACCTGCCGACCGTGACCGGCATCTGGCCGAACGCCAACTGGTACGAGCGCGAAGTCTGGGACATGTTCGGCATCGACTTTGCCGGCCACCCGCACCTGAGCCGCATCATGATGCCGCCGACCTGGGAAGGTCACCCGCTGCGCAAGGACTACCCGGCCCGCGCCACCGAGTTCGACCCCTACAGCCTGACCCTGGCCAAGCAGCAGCTTGAAGAGGAATCGGCGCGTTTCAACCCGGAAGCCTGGGGCATGAAGCGCCACGGCGCCAACGAGGACTACATGTTCCTCAACCTCGGCCCGAACCACCCTTCGGCCCACGGTGCCTTCCGTATCGTCCTGCAGCTGGACGGCGAAGAGATCGTCGACTGCGTACCGGACATCGGCTACCACCACCGTGGTGCCGAGAAGATGGCCGAGCGTCAGTCCTGGCACAGCTTCATTCCGTACACCGACCGTATCGACTACCTCGGCGGGGTGATGAACAACCTGCCGTACGTCCTGGCGGTGGAAAAGCTTGCCGGCATCAAGGTGCCGCAGAAAGTCGACGTGATTCGCATCATGCTCGCCGAGTTCTTCCGCATCACCAGCCACCTGCTGTTCCTGGGTACCTACATCCAGGACGTCGGCGCCATGACCCCGGTGTTCTTCACCTTCACCGACCGCCAGCGCGCCTACACCGTGATCGAAGCGATCACCGGTTTCCGCCTGCACCCGGCCTGGTACCGCATCGGTGGCGTCGCCCACGACCTGCCGCGTGGCTGGGACAAGCTGGTCAAGGACTTCGTCGAATGGCTGCCCAAGCGCCTCGACGAGTACGAGAAGGCCGCGCTCAAGAACAGCATCCTCAAGGGTCGTACCATCGGCGTCGCCGCGTACAACACCAAGGAAGCCCTGGAATGGGGTACCACCGGTGCCGGCCTGCGTGCCACCGGCTGCGACTTCGACCTGCGTAAGGCGCGCCCCTACTCCGGCTACGAGAACTTCGAGTTCGAAGTACCGCTGGCCCACAACGGCGATGCCTACGATCGCTGCATGGTCCGCGTCGAGGAGATGCGCCAGAGTATCCGCATCATCGACCAGTGCCTGCGCAACATGCCGGAAGGCCCGTACAAGGCGGATCACCCGCTGACCACGCCGCCGCCGAAAGAGCGCACCCTGCAGCACATCGAGACCCTGATCACCCACTTCCTGCAAGTCTCGTGGGGCCCGGTCATGCCGGCCAACGAGTCGTTCCAGATGATCGAGGCGACCAAGGGCATCAACAGTTACTACCTGACGAGCGACGGCGGCACCATGAGCTACCGCACCCGGATCCGTACCCCGAGCTACCCGCACCTGCAGCAGATCCCTTCGGTGATCAAAGGCAGCATGGTCGCGGACTTGATCGCGTACCTGGGCAGTATCGACTTCGTTATGGCTGACGTGGACCGCTAAGCATGAACAGCACGCTTATCCAAACCGACCGTTTCGCCCTGAGCGAAACCGAGCGCTCGGCCATCGAGCACGAGATGCACCACTACGAGGACCCGCGCGCGGCGTCCATCGAAGCCCTGAAGATCGTCCAGAAAGAGCGCGGCTGGGTGCCGGACGGCGCCATCTACGCCATCGGCGAAGTGCTGGGCATTCCCGCCAGCGACGTCGAGGGCGTGGCCACCTTCTACAGCCAGATCTTCCGCCAGCCGGTCGGCCGCCACATCATCCGCGTGTGCGACAGCATGGTCTGCTACATCGGCGGCCATGAGTCGGTAGTCAGCCAGATCCAGAGCGAGCTGGGCATCGGCCTCGGCCAGACCACCGCGGACGGGCGTTTCACCCTGCTGCCAGTGTGCTGCCTGGGCAACTGCGACAAGGCCCCGGCGCTGATGATCGACGACGACACCTTTGGCGACGTGCAGCCTGCCGGCGTCTCCAAGCTGCTGGAGGGTTACGTATGACCATCACTTCCTTCGGCCCGGCCAACCGCATCGCGCGCTCGGCCGAAACCCACCCGCTGACCTGGCGCCTGCGCGACGACGGCGAGCCGGTCTGGCTGACCGAGTACGAGTCGAAGAACGGCTACGCCGCTGCCCGCAAGGCACTGGCCGAGATGTCCGCCGACGACATCGTCCAGAGCGTCAAGGACTCCGGCCTCAAGGGCCGTGGTGGCGCAGGCTTCCCCACTGGTGTGAAGTGGGGCCTGATGCCCAAAGACGAATCCATGAACATCCGCTACCTGCTGTGCAACGCGGACGAAATGGAGCCGAACACCTGGAAGGACCGCATGCTGATGGAGCAACAGCCCCATCTGCTGGTCGAGGGCATGCTGATCAGCGCCCGCGCCCTGAAGGCCTACCGCGGCTACATCTTCCTGCGCGGCGAATACACCACCGCGGCGAAGAACCTCAACCGCGCCATCGACGAAGCCAAGGCCGCAGGCCTGCTGGGCAAGAACATCCTCGGTTCGGGCTTCGACTTCGAGCTGTTCGTCCACACCGGCGCCGGCCGATACATCTGCGGTGAAGAGACCGCGCTGATCAACTCGCTGGAAGGCCGCCGCGCCAACCCGCGCTCCAAGCCGCCCTTCCCTGCCGCCGTCGGCGTGTGGGGCAAGCCGACTTGCGTGAACAACGTCGAGACCCTGTGCAACGTGCCGGCCATCGTCGCCAACGGCAACGACTGGTACAAATCGCTGGCCCGCGAAGGCAGCGAGGACCACGGCACCAAGCTGATGGGCTTCTCCGGCAAGGTGAAGAACCCCGGCCTGTGGGAACTGCCGTTCGGCGTCACCGCCCGCGAGCTGTTCGAAGACTACGCCGGCGGCATGCGCGACGGCTTCAAGCTCAAGTGCTGGCAGCCAGGCGGCGCCGGCACCGGCTTCCTGCTGCCCGAGCACCTCGACGCGCAGATGTACGCCGGTGGCATCGCCAAGGTCGGCACCCGCATGGGTACCGGCCTGGCCATGGCGGTCGACGACAGCATCAACATGGTTTCGCTGCTGCGCAACATGGAAGAGTTCTTCGCCCGCGAATCCTGCGGCTGGTGCACCCCGTGCCGTGACGGCCTGCCATGGAGCGTGAAGATGCTGCGCGCCCTGGAGAAAGGCCAGGGCCGCGCCGAAGACATCGAGACCCTGCTGGGTCTGGTCAACTTCCTCGGCCCAGGCCGTACCTTCTGTGCTCACGCACCGGGTGCCGTCGAGCCATTGGGCAGTGCCATCAAATACTTCCGGTCCGAGTTCGAGGCCGGTGTCGCTCCCGCTAGCGCGGCCGACACCCTGCGCCCGAACCTGGCCAAGCCGATCGTGGTCGGCGCATAACAAGATGAACAGCGGATGGTCCGTGCCATCCGCCAGCCCGCCGGCCGGCCGGCCCGAACGATTCGTGGCCGGCCGCGGGCTCACCGATTTCCATTAGCCACGCCCGCCCACGCGGGCCAACGAAGAACTTTGAACAATGGCCACTATCCACGTAGACGGCAAAGCGCTCGAAGTCAACGGTGCGGACAACCTGTTACAGGCCTGTCTGTCGCTCGGCCTCGACATCCCCTATTTCTGCTGGCACCCGGCGCTCGGTAGCGTCGGCGCCTGCCGGCAGTGCGCGGTCAAGCAGTACACCGACGAGAACGACACCCGTGGTCGTATCGTCATGTCCTGCATGACCCCCGCCTCCGACGGCACCTGGATCTCCATCGACGATGACGAGTCCAAGGCGTTCCGCGCCAGCGTCGTCGAATGGCTGATGACCAACCACCCGCACGACTGCCCGGTGTGCGAGGAAGGCGGTCACTGCCACCTGCAGGACATGACGGTAATGACCGGCCACAACGAGCGCCGCTACCGTTTCACCAAGCGTACCCACCAGAACCAGGACCTCGGCCCGTTCATCGCCCATGAGATGAACCGCTGCATCGCCTGCTACCGCTGCGTGCGCTACTACAAGGACTACGCCGGCGGCACCGACCTGGGCGTATACGGCGCCCACGACAACGTTTACTTCGGTCGCGTCGAAGACGGCGTGCTGGAAAGCGAGTTCTCCGGCAACCTCACCGAGGTCTGCCCGACCGGTGTGTTCACCGACAAGACTCACTCCGAGCGCTACAACCGCAAGTGGGACATGCAGTTCGCCCCGAGCATCTGCCATGGCTGCTCCAGCGGCTGCAACATCAGCCCCGGCGAGCGCTACGGCGAACTGCGCCGCATCGAGAACCGCTTCAACGGCTCGGTGAACCAGTACTTCCTGTGCGACCGTGGCCGCTTCGGCTATGGCTACGTCAACCGCAAGGACCGTCCACGTCAGCCGTTCCTCGCCGATGGCAGCAAGCTGAGCCTGGACGCCGCCCTGGACAAGGCCGCCGACCTGCTGCGCGGCCGCACCATCGTCGGCATCGGCTCGCCACGCGCCAGCCTCGAGAGCAACTACGGCCTGCGTGAGCTGGTCGGCGCCGAGTACTTCTACTCGGGCATGGAAGCTGGCGAACTGGCCCGCGTGCGCCTGGCGCTGAACGTGCTGAACGACAGCCCGCTGCCGGTCCCGACCCTGCGCGACATCGAAGACCACGACGCCGTGTTCGTGCTCGGCGAAGACCTGACCCAGACCGCTGCCCGCGTCGCCCTGGCCGTGCGCCAGGCCACCAAGGGCAAGGCCGAGGCCATGGCCGACGCCATGCGCGTACAGCCTTGGCTGGACGCCGCGGTGAAGAACATCGGCCAGCACGCGCTGTACCCGCTGTTCATCGCATCCTTGGCTGAAACCAAGCTGGACGATGTCGCCGAAGAGTGCGTGCACGCCGCTCCCGCCGACCTGGCCCGCATCGGTTTCGCCGTGGCCCACGCCATCGACCCGAGCGCGCCTGCCGTCGCCGGCCTGCGACGAAGCCAAGGCCCTGGCCCAGCGCATCGCCGACGCCCTGGTCGCCGCCAAGCGCCCACTGGTGGTCTCCGGCACGTCCCTGGCTGACCCTGCGCTGATCGAAGCCGCCGCCAACATCGCCAAGGCCCTCAAGCTGCGCGAGAAGAACGGTTCGCTGAGCCTGGTCGTGCCAGAGGCCAACAGCCTCGGCATGGCGATGATGGGCGGTGAGTCCGTCGACGCGGCCCTGGACGCCGTGATCAGCGGCAAGGCCGACGCCATCGTCGTGCTGGAGAACGACCTGTACGCCCGCGTACCGGCCGCCAAGGTCGACGCTGCCCTGGCCGCGGCCAAGGTGGTGATCGTCGCCGACCACTCCAAGACCGCCACCCTCGACCGCGCCCACCTGGTGCTGCCGGCCGCCTCCTTCGCCGAAGGCGACGGCACCCTGGTCAGCCAGGAAGGCCGTGCCCAGCGCTTCTTCCAGGTGTTCGACCCGCAGTACCTGGACAGCAGCATCCAGATCCACGAAGGCTGGCGCTGGATGCACGCCCTGCGTGCCACCCTGCTCAACAAGCCGGTGGACTGGACCCAGCTGGACCACGTCACCAGCGCCTGCGCCGAAGCCGCCCCGCAACTGGCCGGCATCGTCAATGCCGCACCAAGCGCCGCCTTCCGCATCAAGGGCATGAAGCTGGCCCGCGAGCCGCTGCGCTACTCGGGCCGTACCGCCATGCGCGCCAACATCAGCGTGCACGAGCCGCGTACCCCGCAGGACAAGGACACTGCGTTCGCCTTCTCCATGGAAGGCTACTCGGGCTCGGCCGAACCGCGTCAGCAAGTGCCGTTCGCCTGGTCGCCGGGCTGGAACTCGCCGCAGGCCTGGAACAAGTTCCAGGACGAAGTGGGTGGCCACCTGCGTGCCGGTGACCCGGGCGTGCGCCTGATCGAATCGCAAGGCGACAAGCTCGACTGGTTCACCGCCATTCCGGGCGCGTTCAACCCGGCTCGCGGCACCTGGACCGCTGTACCGTTCTTCCACCTGTTCGGCAGTGAGGAGTCCTCCTCCCGCGCAGCCCCGGTGCAGGAGCGCATCCCGGCCGCCTACGTCGGCCTGGCCAAGTCCGAAGCCGACCGCCTGGGCGTCAACGACGGCGCAATGCTGAGCCTGAACGTGGCCGGCGTGTCGCTGCGTCTGCCGCTGCGTATCAATGAAGAACTGGGCGCTGGCCTGGTTGCGTTGCCCAAAGGCCTGGCCGGCATTCCGCCCGCCATCTTCGGTGCAGCCGTCGAAGGCCTGCAGGAGGCAGCACAATGAGCTGGTTCACCCCCGAAGTGATCGATGTGATCATTCAGGTCGTCAAGGCCATCGTGGTGCTGCTGGCCGTGGTGGTCTGCGGCGCGCTGCTCAGCTTCGTCGAGCGTCGCCTGCTGGGCTGGTGGCAGGACCGCTACGGTCCGAACCGTGTCGGCCCGTTCGGCATGTTCCAGATCGCCGCCGACATGCTGAAGATGTTCTTCAAGGAAGACTGGAACCCGCCCTTCGTCGACAAGATGATCTTCACCCTGGCGCCGGTCGTGGCCATGAGCGCCCTGCTGATCGGCTTCTCGATCATCCCGATCACCCCGGGCTGGGGCGTCGCCGACCTGAACATCGGCCTGCTGTTCTTCTTCGCCATGGCCGGTCTGTCGGTGTATGCCGTGCTGTTCGCCGGCTGGTCGTCGAACAACAAGTACGCCCTGCTGGGCAGCCTGCGGGCCTCGGCGCAGACCGTGTCGTACGAAGTGTTCCTGGGCCTGGCGCTGATGGGCGTGGTGGTGCAGGTGGGCTCGTTCAACATGCGCGACATCGTTGAATACCAGGCCAACAACCTGTGGTTCATCATTCCGCAGTTCTTCGGCTTCTGCACCTTCTTCATCGCTGGCGTCGCCGTGACTCACCGTCACCCGTTCGACCAGCCGGAAGCGGAACAGGAACTGGCCGACGGCTACCACATCGAATATGCCGGCATGAAATGGGGCATGTTCTTCGTCGGTGAGTACATCGGCATCATCCTGATCTCGGCGCTGCTGGTAACCCTGTTCTTCGGTGGCTGGCACGGTCCGTTCGGCATCCTGCCGCAGGTACCGTTCCTGTGGTTCGCCCTGAAGACCGCGTTCTTCATCATGCTGTTCATCCTGCTGCGCGCCTCGATCCCGCGCCCACGCTATGACCAGGTGATGGACTTCAGCTGGAAGTTCTGCCTGCCGCTGACCCTGATCAATTTGCTGGTGACCGCTGCGATCGTGCTCTACAACACGCCAGCCGTCGCGGCCCAGTGAGGATTTGACCCATGTTCAAGTATATCGGCGACATCGTTAAGGGCACCGGCACACAGCTGCGCAGCCTGGCCATGGTGTTCTCCCACGGGTTCCGCAAGCGCGACACCCTGCAGTACCCCGAAGAACCCGTGTACCTGCCGCCGCGCTACCGCGGCCGCATCGTCCTCACCCGCGACCCCGACGGCGAGGAGCGCTGCGTGGCGTGCAACCTCTGCGCGGTGGCCTGCCCGGTCGGCTGCATCTCCCTGCAGAAGGCCGAGACCGAGGACGGCCGTTGGTACCCCGAGTTCTTCCGCATCAACTTCTCGCGCTGCATCTTCTGCGGCCTGTGCGAAGAGGCGTGCCCGACCACCGCGATCCAGCTGACTCCGGATTTCGAAATGGCCGAGTTCAAGCGTCAGGACCTGGTGTACGAGAAAGAAGATCTGCTGATCTCCGGCCCCGGCAAGAACCCTGACTACAACTTCTACCGTGTTGCGGGCATGGCGATCGCTGGCAAGCCGAAAGGCTCCGCGCAGAACGAAGCCGAGCCGATCAACGTGAAGAGCTTGCTCCCATAAGGACAGAAAGATGGAATTCGCTTTCTACTTCGCATCCGGTGTCGCCGTCGTCTCCACGCTGCGCGTGGTGACTGGCACCAACCCGGTGCACGCCCTGCTCTACCTGATCATTTCGCTGATCTCCGTGGCGATGATCTTCTTCTCCCTCGGTGCGCCGTTCGCCGGCGCCCTGGAAGTGATCGCCTACGCCGGCGCCATCATGGTGCTGTTCGTGTTCGTGGTGATGATGCTCAACCTCGGGCCGGCCTCGGTCGCCCAGGAGCGCGGCTGGCTCAAGCCCGGCATCTGGGCGGGGCCGGTGATCCTCGCCGCCCTGCTGCTGCTGGAGCTGCTGTACGTGCTGTTCGTCACCCCATCGGGCGCCGCCATCAGCGGTACCACCGTCAGCGCCAAGGAAGTCGGCATCAGCCTGTTCGGGCCGTACCTGCTGGTGGTCGAACTGGCCTCGATGCTGCTGCTCGCGGCAGCCGTCACCGCCTTCCACCTGGGCCGCAACGAGGCGAAGGAGTAAATCATGGGTGCTATCCCTCTCGAGCATGGTCTGGCGGTCGCCGGCATCCTGTTCTGCTTAGGTCTGGTTGGCCTGATGGTCCGCCGCAACATCCTCTTCGTGCTCATGAGCCTGGAAGTCATGATGAACGCCTCCGCCCTGGCGTTCATCGTCGCCGGCGCCCGTTGGGTCCAGCCCGACGGCCAGGTGATGTTCATTCTGGTGATCAGCCTGGCAGCCGCCGAGGCCAGCATTGGCCTGGCGATCCTGCTGCAGCTGTATCGCCGCTTCCACACTCTCGACATCGATGCTGCCAGTGAGATGCGCGGATGAACCTTATCTTCCTGACGTTCGTATTCCCCCTGATCGGCTTCCTGCTGCTGTCGTTCTCGCGCGGCCGCTGGTCCGAGAACCTGTCGGCGCTGGTCGGCGTTGGCTCGGTCGGTCTGTCGGCGGCCACCGCCGCCTACGTGATCTGGCAGTTCAACGTCGCCCCGCCTGAAGGCGGCGCGTACAGCCAGCTGCTGTGGCAGTGGATGTCGGTGGACGGCTTCGCGCCGAACTTCACCCTGTACGTGGATGGCCTGTCGGTCACCATGCTGGGCGTGGTCACCGGTGTAGGCTTCCTGATCCACCTGTTCGCTTCCTGGTACATGCGTGGCGAAGCCGGTTACTCGCGCTTCTTCTCGTACACCAACCTGTTCATCGCCAGCATGCTGTTCCTGGTGCTGGGCGACAACCTGCTGTTCATCTACTTCGGCTGGGAAGGCGTGGGCCTGTGCTCGTACCTGTTGATCGGTTTCTACTACAGCAACCGCAACAACGGTAACGCGGCACTCAAGGCGTTCATCGTCACCCGCATCGGCGACGTGTTCATGGCCATCGGCCTGTTCATCCTGTTCGTCCAGCTGGGTACCCTGAACGTGCAGGAACTGCTGGTGCTGGCACCGCAGAAGTTCCAGGCTGGTGACACCTGGATGGTCCTGGCGACCCTGATGCTGCTGGGTGGCGCAGTCGGTAAATCGGCGCAGCTGCCGCTGCAGACCTGGCTGGCCGACGCGATGGCCGGCCCGACCCCGGTTTCGGCGCTGATCCACGCGGCCACCATGGTGACCGCGGGCGTGTACCTGATCGCCCGTACCAACGGCCTGTTCCTGCTGGCGCCGGACGTCCTGCACCTGGTCGGCGTCGTGGGTGGCGTGACCCTGGTCCTGGCCGGCTTCGCGGCCCTGGTACAAACCGACATCAAGCGTATCCTCGCCTACTCGACCATGAGCCAGATCGGCTACATGTTCCTGGCCCTGGGCGTCGGTGCCTGGGACGCGGCGATCTTCCACCTGATGACCCACGCCTTCTTCAAGGCCCTGCTGTTCCTTGCCTCCGGCGCGGTGATCGTCGCCTGCCACCACGAGCAAAACATCTTCAAGATGGGCGGCCTGTGGAAGAAGCTGCCGCTGGCCTACGCCAGCTTCGTGGTCGGTGGCGCCGCCCTGGCTGCCCTGCCGATTCTGACCGTGGGCTTCTACTCCAAGGACGAGATCCTCTGGGAAGCCTTCGCCAGCGGCAACACCGGCCTGCTGTACGCAGGTCTGGTGGGCGCGTTCATGACCTCGCTGTACACCTTCCGCCTGATCTTCATCGCCTTCCACGGCGAAGCCAAGACCGAAGCCCACGCCGGCCACGGCATCAGCCACTGGCTGCCGCTGGGCGTGCTGATCGTGCTGTCGACCTTCATCGGCGCCTGGATCCATCCGCCGCTGGCAGGCGTGCTGCCTGAGAGCGCCGGCCACGCCGGTGGCGAAGCCAAGCACTCGCTGGAGATCGCCTCGGGCGCCATCGCCATCGCCGGTATCCTGCTGTCGGCCCTGCTGTTCCTGGGCAAGCGCCGCTTCGTCACTGCGGTCGCCAACAGCGGTATCGGTCGCGTCCTGTCGGCCTGGTGGTTCGCCGCCTGGGGCTTCGACTGGATCTACGACAAGCTCTTCGTCAAACCTTACCTGCTGATCAGCCACATCCTGCGCAAGGACCCGGTTGACCGCAGCATCGGCCTCATCCCTCGGATGGCCCGTGGCGGCCACGTCGCCATGAGCAAGACCGAGACCGGCCAGCTGCGCTGGTACACCGCCTCGATCGCCGTGGGCGCCGTGCTGGTGCTCGGTGCCGTGGTAGTGGCCGCGGTATGACTATGAATCTTGCGACTTTGCCAAAGGAAACCAACCCGTCATGATTTTGCCTTGGCTGATCCTGATCCCCTTCATCGGCGGCTTCCTGTGCTGGCTGGGTGAGCGCTTCGGCGCCACCCTGCCGCGCTGGATCGCGCTGCTGACCATGTCCCTGCTGCTTGGCATCGGCCTGTGGCTGTGGGCGAACGGCAACTACACCCTGGCCCCCGCGCCGGGCGCCGAACCCGCCTGGGCCCTCGAATACAAGGTCGAGTGGATCAAGCGCTTCGGCATCAGCATCCACCTGGCCCTCGACGGCCTGTCGCTGCTGATGATCCTGCTCACCGGCCTGCTCGGCGTGCTGTCGGTGCTGTGCTCGTGGAAAGAGATCCAGCGCCACGTCGGCTTCTTCCACCTCAACCTGATGTGGATCCTCGGCGGCGTGGTCGGCGTGTTCCTGGCCCTGGACCTGTTCCTGTTCTTCTTCTTCTGGGAAATGATGCTGGTGCCGATGTACTTCCTCATCGCGCTCTGGGGTCACAGCTCCTCCGACGGCAAGAAGACCCGGATCTACGCGGCGACCAAGTTCTTCATCTTCACCCAGGCCAGCGGCCTGATCATGCTGGTGGCGATCCTCGGCCTGGTGCTGGTCAACTACAACAGCACCGGCGTGATCACCTTCAACTACAGCGACCTGCTCAAGGCCGAGCTGCCGGCCGGCGTCGAGTACATCCTGATGCTGGGCTTCTTCATCGCCTTCGCGGTGAAGCTGCCGGTGGTGCCGTTCCACTCCTGGCTGCCTGACGCTCACGCCCAGGCGCCGACCGCAGGTTCCGTGGACCTGGCGGGCATCCTGCTGAAGACCGCGGCCTACGGCCTGCTGCGCTTCGCCCTGCCGCTGTTCCCGAACGCCTCGGCCGAGTTCGCGCCGATCGCCATGACCCTGGGCCTGATCGGTATCTTCTACGGTGCCTTCCTGGCCTTCGCGCAAACCGACATCAAGCGCCTGGTGGCCTTCTCCAGCGTCTCGCACATGGGCTTCGTGCTGATCGGCATCTACTCCGGCAGCCAGCAGGCCCTGCAGGGCGCGGTGATCCAGATGCTGGCCCACGGCCTGTCGGCCGCCGCGCTGTTCATCCTGGCCGGCCAGCTGTATGAGCGCCTGCACACCCGTGACATGCGCGAGATGGGTGGCCTGTGGCACCGCATCGCCTACCTGCCGGCCATCAGCCTGTTCTTCGCCGCCGCATCGCTGGGGCTGCCAGGCACCGGCAACTTCGTCGGCGAGTTCCTGATCCTGATCGGCAGCTTCGCCCACGTCCCATGGATCACCGTGATCGCCACCACCGGCCTGGTATTCGGCTCGGTGTACTCGCTGATCATGATCCACCGCGCCTACTTCGGTCCGGCCAAGGCCGACACCGTGCTGGCCGGCATGGACGGTCGCGAGCTGATCATGGTGCTGGGCCTGGCGGGCCTGCTGATCCTGCTGGGCGTGTATCCGCAGCCGTTCCTGGACACCTCTGCCGCCACCATGAGCGGTGTGCAGCAGTGGCTCGGTTCCGCTTTCACTCAACTCGCTTCGGCCCGGTAAGAGCGCTATGGAATTCACCACTCAACACTTCATCGCATTGGCGCCGATGCTGATCACCACCATCACCACGGTGGTGGTGATGCTGGCGATCGCCTGGAAGCGCAACCACTCGCAGACCTTCCTGCTGTCCACCGTGGGCCTGAACCTGGCCCTGCTGTCGATCCTGCCGGCACTTAAAGTCGCGCCGCTGGCGGTCACCTCGCTGGTGACCATCGACAAGTTCGCCTGCCTGTACATGGCGATCATCCTGGTGGCGACGCTGGCCTGCGTCACCCTCGCCCACGCCTACCTGGGCGAAGGCTCCAAGGGCTTCCCTGGCAACCGTGAAGAGCTGTACCTGCTGCTGCTGATGTCGGCACTGGGTGGCCTGGTGCTGGTCAGCGCCAACCACCTGGCCGGCCTGTTCATCGGCCTGGAGCTGCTGTCGGTGCCGGTCTACGGCCTGGTGGCGTACGCCTTCTTCAACAAGCGCTCGCTGGAAGCCGGCATCAAGTACATGGTGCTTTCGGCCGCCGGTTCCGCCTTCCTGCTGTTCGGCATGGCGCTGCTGTACGCTGATGCAGGCAGCCTGACCTTCGACCAGCTGGGCAAGGCCCTGGCCGCCACCAGCATGCCGAGCCTGCTGGCGCAGCTAGGCCTGGGCATGATGCTGGTCGGCCTGGCCTTCAAGCTGTCGCTGGTGCCGTTCCACCTGTGGACCCCGGACGTGTACGAAGGTGCCCCGGCGCCGGTCGCCGCGTTCCTGGCCACCGCCAGCAAGGTCGCGGTGTTCGCCGTGGTCGTACGCCTGTTCATGCTCTCCCCCGCTGCCAGCAGCGGCGTGCTGAGCACCGTGCTGGCGGTGATCGCGGTTGCCTCGATCATCATCGGCAACCTGCTGGCGCTGACCCAGAGCAACCTCAAGCGTCTGCTCGGTTACTCGTCCATCGCCCACTTCGGCTACCTGGTCATTGCCCTGGTTGCCAGCAAGGGCTTGGCCTTGGAGGCCATGGGCGTGTACCTGGTCACCTACGTGATCACCAGCCTCGGCGCTTTCGGCGTGATCACCCTGATGTCCTCGCCATACGCCGGTCGTGACGCAGACGCCCTGTACGAGTACCGTGGCCTGTTCTGGCGCCGTCCGTACCTGACCGCGGTACTGACCGTGATGATGCTGTCGCTGGCCGGTATCCCGCTGACCGCAGGCTTCATCGGCAAGTTCTACATCATCGCCACCGGCGTCGAGTCGCACCTGTGGTGGCTGGTCGGCGCCCTGGTGATCGGTAGCGCCATCGGCGTGTACTACTACCTGCGCGTCATGGTCACCCTGTACCTGGTCGAGCCGAACCTGCGTCGCCACGACGCCCCGCTGAAGTGGGAACAGCGCACCGGCGGCGTGATGCTGCTGGCCATCGCCATCCTCGCCTTCGTGCTGGGCGTGTACCCGCAGCCGCTGCTGGAGATGGTGCAGCAGGCTGGCCTGCAACTGATCGGCTGATCGGCTGACTGCGTCACAAGACACCCCGCCTCGGCGGGGTGTTTTTTTAGCGTTGCATTACATCCCATCGCGGGGCAAGCCCGCTCCCACGCTGCCTCAAGAGGGCTGGATATCTGGAAATGGCGTGGGAGCGGCGGTGCGCCGATGCGACTTGCCCCGCGATTGCGATTACAGATCGACCACTGTGCTTCGTCTGCCCTTTGCAGCGTCAGACTCCCGCACTCGATCTGGAACCCCGTCCCCATGCGCCCCACCCTCCCCTACTCCCTGCTGGCCCTGTTCGTCGCCGGCGCCACTCAGGCCGCCAACCGCGTCGAACTCGACCAGGTGCTGATCCACGACCGGGGGCAATCCGAACTGGAAGCCGCCGCTGACCAGCTGCGCGAAATCCCCGGCGCCAGCAACCTGGTGGACATGGACAAGGTGGGCCAGGGCCGGGTGGCCAGCAACCAGGACGTGCTGGCCTATCAGCCGGGGGTGTTCGCCCAGTCGGCGGGCAACGATGGCATCAAGCTGTCGATCCGTGGTTCGGGCATCAACCGCGCGCCGGGCGCCCACGGCTCGGGCGTGTACACGATGTTCGACGGCCTGCCGCTGACCGGTCCGGGCGGCACGCCCTATGAACTGTTCGAACCGCTGTGGCTGAGCCGTGCCGAAGTGCTGCGCGGCGCCAATGGCTTCGACCAGGGCTCGCTGGCCCTGGGTGGCGCGATCAACTATGTGACCCATACCGGCTACGATGCCGCGCCCTTGCAGGTGCGCTACGAAGTCGGCAGCCGTGGCTACCAGCGCCGGCACATCAGCTCCGGGCAGGTGCTGGGCAATCTCGACTACTACGTGGCCCTGACCGATGCCGAGTACGACGGCTACCAGGACCACAGCAGCGGCAGCGCCAAGGGCATCGCCGCCAACGTCGGCTACCGCTTCAACCCGAACCTGGAGACGCGCTTCTACCTGCGCTACCGGGAAACCGAGAACGACCTGGCCGGGCGCCTGACCAAGGACCAGATCAAGCACCATCCCCGTGCCGCCAACCCGGCATACCTGGCCCGCGACGACAGCCGCCCGCAACCGGGCAGCACCTGGGTGGGCAACAAGACCACCTTCTTCCTGGATGACGATTCGCGTCTGGTGGCCGGGCTGGTCTATCACGACTATCCCATGGACCTGCGCGAAGGCCCGATGCGCCTGAAGGTCGCCTACACCGATGTCAGCGGCACGCTGAACTACCTGCGGCGCGACACCCTGTTCGGCCACGAGAGCAAGACCACCCTCGGCTGGCGCACCACCAAGCACTTGCCCAACAGCGGCGCCTCGCAGTTCGCCCGCAACGGCGGCGACAATTTCGGTGCCCGCACCCGCGATTTCAGCTACCAGGGTTCGGACACCGTGCTGCATGCGGGCAACGACCTGGAGCTGATTCCGAACCTGTGGCTGACCACGGGCCTGGCGATGATCTACACCCGCCGCGAAAGCGACGTCACCTACCCAAGCAGTGGCGGCAAGGTCAGCCAGCATGACTGGGACTACGCCCCACGCCTGGGCCTGCGCTACGACATCCACCCGGACCTGCAGGTCTACGGCAACCTCAGCCGCTCGGTGGAGCCGCCGCACCCGTGGTCGCTGGTCTGGAGTGCGCCGGTCGCCAACCAGCCCATGAAGATGCAGAACCAGACCGCCACCACCCTCGAGCTGGGCGCCCGCGGCGATTCGGCACTGGGGCGCTGGGACCTGGCCTGGTACTACGCCCAGGTACGCCACGAACTGCTGAACGTGGAAGTCGTGCAAGGCTTGCCGTTCAAGGAGTTCAACGCCAGCCCCACCGTGCACCAGGGCGTCGAGGCCGGCCTGGACAGCCTGCTCTGGGAACAGCCGGGCACCGGCAAGCTCAGCCTGCGCCAGGCCTACACCTTCAGCGACTTCCACTACCGCGACGACGACAAGTTCGGCGACAACCGCCTGCCCGGCATCCCCATGCACTACTACCAGGCCGAACTGCGCTACGACTGGCCGAGCGGCTTCTACGCCGGGGTGAACACGCAGATGGCCTCCAAGGTGCAGGTGGACTACGCCAACAGCTACCACGCCGACGCCTACGCCCTGCTCGGCGCGCGCCTGGGCTGGGACTCGCCGAAACGGGACTGGCAGACCTGGCTCGACCTGCGCAACCTGACCAACAAGCGTTACGCGGCGACGGTGACACCGGGGTACAACGATGCCGGGCAGGACATCGCCCGCTCGACGCCGGGGGAAGGGTTTGGGGTGTATGCGGGGGTTTCCTACAGCTTCCGTTGACTGACGGCTAGATCGTTACGGCGTTGCCGCGCCTCGTCCAACTCAACGACCGTACGCAACAAAGCTCGAAAAAAAGCCGCACGGGGGAAGGAACGGTTGGCCGCAGCGCCACGCACCAGCACGTTTGGGTGATCTCGCAAAGGCAATACGTAAGTCCAGTGGTCCGATTTCACTTCTGCCAACAAGGTGGAGCCCGGCAGCACCGCCTCCGCGGCGAGCATCTGACCATCATTGCGAGGATCAACTCTGGCAAGGCGTTCGTAGAAAGGACGTAATCCCGGTGAAACATCCTCGGCAGCAGTGTAGGCAAGCACGGTATAGCTGTTCACCTCAGGCAGCCTCGGGTGGTTCGCCAACCAACGTACACGCTCACGTCGAGTGAGGCTCGTGACCTCATGTCCATCCGAGGGGGTACACTGCAATCCGTTGAATCGAGAAGCAAGCTTCTTGTAAAGGTCATCATGGGTATCGGCCAGGGGGGTGCCCATCACCACCCCAGACAGCGAAACGAACGACAACGGCTTTCGAGGCAGTCCCCTATTTCCCAGTTGCGCAAGCGCTTCCAGAGTATCCGCCGCGCCTTTCGAGTAACCAACGACGACGATCCGCAATACTGCCGGATCCATCGCCTCTTGGCGGATGGCATCAGCTATCGTCATGCCATTGGTCATGGACGAGACTCTCCCTCCCACCGCCACAGCACGTACTCGTCGGAGCCCAAGGGATGCCAGGTAGGTGTAACCTTCGGTGAGATTGCGTACCGGTGTCCTGGTGGTACCGTCGCTGAACGGCAGCGACTGATCGGCCACGCAGTCACCGAAGATTCCTGGAATCACAAGCACGGAAACGCCCCTTAACGAAACTTCAGACGTTGGACCGGCAACAGCCTGCTCAGGCCAATGGATCCATGCCTGGACACTGCTTGCGCGCCCCATCGGAGATCGGGCCAACTCTGCCGCAAGATGATTGGCAAACAGTTGCCGATCATCACCAATGCCCGCCGCTCCGATAGGTAGCGATGCGACGGTAAAGGGACTGGGGATGGGGGAAGTCAGCATCTCGGGTTTACAGCCGGACAAACCTGCCAAAACCCAGGAAAAGATGACGACCAGTACCACCCGGCACACAGTTGAAACGTTGCCAACCATTGGTTTCTCCCGTCGCATGCACGCCTGGAAAAATGTAGCAGCGCGCAGCGAAGTCGGCGCAACATCCTAGATAGCAAAAGAGCACCATCGACCATTGACCGATGGCTTACGTCAGCTAGATTAAATGATGGCATTTGGAGACACGGTCCACACCCGTGTGCATTGTCCATGCATTGGTTCAATGCATGGCAAAGCGGGAGCCGAGTACTATGAAAGCCGGTTTGATTGCCACTGCCATATTCTTTGGCCAGCTCAGCCTGGCCTCTGCAACAACGCCGTCTCAAAGTGTCTTTGTTCAAGTGGCATTACCCCCGGACACCGGTTTTGATGTCGGAGCGTTGAAGACAAGGCTACCCACCCAGGCCAGCGTTGAAGTGAGGCTAGCGTCAGAAGCCTCGGAAGTTGTCGACCAGGTGCGTCAAGGGAAAATCGACATTGCGCTTGTCCCCACCAGTGGTATCAGTCGCTATGCGCCAAACTTCGCAGTGTTCGACTTACCGTTCATCGTTAGCGAAGGTGCTGCGGATAAACTTTTTTCCGGCGTTTTCGGCCATGAGACCACTCCTTATCTGCTTTCCAGCCTCAAGAGCTCGGGCCTTGGGCAGATTGGCGGTGCGCTGTATGTGGACACGTACGTACTCGCCAGCCAAACACCGGCCAGGTCGCCTGGCGACTATCGCGGCAGCAGGGTGGCGCTATTGCAGGACAGCCCAATGCGTGGCCCCCTTGAGGCTACTGGTGCGAGCCTCGTACTGATGCAGAACAATAAAGAGATTGTCAGAGCCTTGGAGCATGGAACGATTGATGCTGCCGAACTTCCCCTGAGGGAGTTAGGGCACTCCTTCGAGACGCCTTATATAGCAATGACCTCTCACCGCTTCTCTGCCTTGGCCGTCATCTACAACAAGTCCAAGTATGCACAACTCTCTACGGAGGTACGTGAGCACATCGACTCGGCATTCAGAACAACCCGCGATTCCATGTATCGGCCAAGGCCGTCCTTTCCCGAGAATGAACTAGAAGTAGACAACAATATCCGTAACGAATGGCGTCACCTAGTCGAAAAAACACAATGGAAAACGATCGACAAAGTCGATAAAGGTCTGCTGACTGCACTGCAAGAGCCTATGGTGTTTCATCCAATGAGCGCTACCGGCGAGCCAGGCAGCGACCTACGTTGGAACACCTGGTATCAGTCAGGTAGTGAAACATTTAGCCAGCAGCTATACCCAGACCGAGAGTACGACCTGACGCTTGACTTAGGGCGGGCTTCCTACCCCGGCACCCTCGCGACAGCAGCAGAGCAGTGGATCTTCAGAGAAATCCAACGAACTCCAGAAGGTGCCGATATCTCCCTGCTGATTCGCCCTGTCATTACCAGTGATATTCTGACCGTGCGCGCGGACCAACCACTGACCGCGAAGGTACTCAAAATTAAACGGGACCGGCTGGTCCCCCAGGCCAACGATTTACAATTGGTCGAGCAGGCCGCAAGTCGCCAGATAACACTGCAGACACTTTCCAAGGCACTTTCCGTCAGCGAACCACTCACCTGGCCCATAGTCGTCGCCAATCGAACGGGCTGCGCGCAGATTGCATTCTCCATCTGGAACTTCAGTGGTTTACGGCCCCTTGATCAGATCGTGATCAATGTCCCCGTGGTGGCGCATGCTGGCAGTCCTACACCTGATTGCAAAGCCTCCATTGACGGAGGCATCGACAGCCTGCTGTCACTGGATGCACAAGACCCCCTGTCGCAAGCCGACGCAGCCCTACAGTTCTTCGATACTGGCAGCAAGCGTGAAGGCGACGCCAAGACCGTGGCCGTTTTCGTCAGCCGGACCGAGCTGCAGAGCGCTCTGGATAAAGGCGCCCCCCCTCCCGTCCATGCCTGGACACTCAAAGACGAACTGTCCCGTTTTCTTCAACAACCCGAAAACCTGCAACGGTCGATTACCAAGGCTCATGATGAGATTGACAAGCAACGCCCTTACGACAGCGTTGTACGGCAGCTTTCCGCATCCATCTTCAACGCTCGTGAGCGCAGCGAGGATGCAGTGACCGAGCACGCAAAGAAGACGCTGAAGGAGCTTGCCGCGCAGTCAACCCCTGCCATGGTGCTCACCCGGTACTTCGATAACGATGGATCAATTCAATATCTGCCGCTCGCTTTGCTGGCGGCCGATGCCCAGGAACGGATCCTGTCAAAAAGACTGACGGTCGTTCAACCGGTAGCCGAGCCCAATTCACTCCCCAAGAATAGTTGCGTCGATAACTGGGACCTGGCCATTCCCGATCGACTTGAAGGTGCCCAAGCCGAGGCAGCCGAGTTGCTTGCAAAATCGGACTGGCGCCCAACAGGGGCCGGGAACCATTGGTACCGTGACAACCCTCAACTATTCAACTTCCTCAGATCACGAGGTAACGATAACCCTCCTCGCACCGGTTTGCTGCTACTTGCACATCACGATAAAGGGGGCATTACCTACGCATGGGATGAAAAGCCGGATCGTGTCATCAATGCAGAAGTTCGCAGGACGTTCGGAGCTGGCAGCTTCGCGGTGCTAGCAGCCTGTACCACAAGTGGCGCATCCAGGGAGAGCCGAAACTTCATGAACCATCTGTTGGACAACGGTATGGAAGCTGTCATCACCTCCCCGTTTCAGGTTGACACGACATTCGGCACACACTTCGCCATCAGTTTTGCCAATGCCATCAAGAAAGCTCAGGACAAGGGCGAGCCGGCCAGACTGATCGAGCTGTTCAACCGTGCAGTGGATGACACGATGCAGGCCTACCACGAGCACCCCGGCTACAGCGACATGGCTTTGGAGCTGCAGATCATTGGCAATCACGATGTGAAGCTTTGCAGCTCCACCGAAGCGAATCACTAGGGAGAGAATATGCCATGCGTGGCACAATGATGGCTACATTGCTCACCGTTTTGATGTATCTGCTACCCAACGGCTCGCCTATGGCCGCAGCACGGGTAAGCATCCTGATCAGCGACCTGCATTTCGGCTTGGGAAAAGAAGCCGCTGGGCATTGGCACCCCTATGAAGACTTCCGTTGGCCGAATGCCCTTGCCGGCTTCCTACAAGCACTGTCCAGTGAATACGGCGACAACATCGATCTGGTCATCGCCGGGGACTTCCTTGAGCTATGGCAAACACCCACGGATATTCCCTGCGGCAGCGGTTCAGCTGATGCGGGCTGCACGGTGGATGAGGTGACGCGGCTGGCAGCCCGCATCAGCAAGGCCCATGCCCATGAGTTGTCATTACTGGGCAACTTCGCACGCAGGGGAGACAACCGCCTGTATGTGATTCCGGGCAATCATGACGCCGCATTGCTCGTGCCCCAGGTTTGGCAACAGGTTTACCCTGGCTTCGGCGACACACAAGATCGGGTGCAACTGGTCACTGACGGCATCTGGCAATCGGCGGACAAACATGTGGTTGCCGAGCATGGACATCAAATTGGCAGCGATGTGAACTCGTTCGAGAACTGGCCGTCCGTGACCAGCAGAGGGAGTGACGGAACTCGCTTCATGGTGCGGCCATGGGGAGAACGGTTCGTTCAGCAATTGTTCAACGCAGAAGAACGCGCTTACCCGATGATCGATAATCTCAGCCCGGAAACCGCAGGTGCTCGTTACCGAATGCAGGAACGAGGCTGGCTTGGAACCTTGGCCGACACAGCCAGATTCATTGCATTCAATATTTTCGAAACGTCGCTGACCCAGAAAGCCGATGCGCTGGGCAGCCAGGACCCTGGCCAGGACAGCTTCAGCCGCAAGGCAGCAGAGCGCGCCGGTCACCAGCTGTTTTTACTGTCACTTCCGGCTCACGACCCACTCCGGGAGCTGATTGAAGGGGGGGATGAACAGCAAATAGCCATGCGCAAACAACTCGACACACTGGTTACCCAGCTTTCTGACGATGACCTCAGTACGTTGTGCCGCACTGCAGCCCGGCAGTCGAACGGCAATCCGTGCGTCGATTCGCTGGGGGCCTTGCTGACCAATACCCTGGTCCCTCAGCTATCGATCTTCCGCTCGCATCTGGCCAACCGCCAACGAGAGTTGGGAGGCTTCGACATATTCGTTTACGGCCACACGCACTTGTGGGAACACCCTTGGAAGGTGACCAATGTTTCCGGCAAAGTCAGGAGCGTCACCGTAGTGAATACGGGGGCCTTCCAGCGCCTTGTCGATGATGCCGGCTTCGTGAAGATTGCCAGGGACAAGTCGATTTCACCCTCTCAGGCACTCAAACAGTTGTCAGTGGAGAATCTTCAACCTTGCTACGGAGTGGTCGTGGTGGACCACAGTGCTGCGACGGTGCGCGCGCGGTTGCGATTGTGGCAAATGCAGGAGGGCGAGGGCCCAGGGGTATTCAGAGAACCAGGCGTAAGCGACTGCCCCAATAACAGACCAGTCAAATGAGGTGAGCAGGCCAAGAGCCCCTGAGGTAGATTACACCTGCCTGAGTTGTATCACGACGGCAACTGCACCTGCGGCTTGGTCGAGGCAAAGATCGCCCAGCTGGAAATGAACAACGCCGCGATCAACGGCCCAATCACAAACCCGTTGAGCCCGAATACCGCCAACCCACCCAAGGTCGACACCAGCACCAGGTAATCCGGCATCCGCGTATCCTTGCCCACCAGGATCGGCCGCAGCAGGTTGTCCACCAGGCCGATCACCAGCACGCCGAACGCGGTCAGCACGATCCCCTGCCAGATCGCCCCGGTCAGCAGGAAGTACAGCGCCACCGGCCCCCAGACGATTCCCGCCCCCACCGCCGGCAGCAACGACAAAAACGCCATCAGCACCGCCCACACCAGCACGCTGGGAATGCCCAGTACCCAGAAGATCAGCCCGCCCAACGCCCCCTGGGTGATCGCCACCAGCAGGTTGCCCTTGACCGTGGCCCGCACCACGCGCTTGAACTTCAACTGCAGGCGGCGCTTCTGCTGCTCGGGCAGCGGCACCGCCTGGCGCACCTTGCGCGCCACCTCCGCGCCCTCGCGCAGGAAGAAGAACAGCAGGTAGAGCATGATGCCGAAGCTCACCAGGAACTCGAAGGTGCCCTGGCCAAAGCTGAACGCCTGCCCGGCGAGGAACTGGCTGCCCTGGGTCGCCCACTTGCTGATCTTGTCGCGCAGGCCGTCGAGGTTGCCCATGCCCATGCGGTCGAGGAAATGCTGGGCATAGGCCGGCAGCATGTCCTTGCCGCGTTCGATATAGCCGGCGATATCCAGCTGGCCGCTCTCGATGCGCTGGTATAGCGCGGCGCCCTCCTGCACCAGCAAGGCGCCGATGACGATCACCGGCAGCACGGCGATCAGCAGGCAGGTGAGCAGCGCCGTCGCCGTGGCCAGGTTGCGCCGCCCGCCGAAGCGCAGCAACAGGTGGCGCTGCAGGGGCGCGAAGAGTATCCCGAGGATCACCGCCCAGAAGATCGCGCCGGAGTACGGCAGCAGGATCCAGATGAAGGCGATGGTCACCAGTGCCAGCAGCACGGTCAGGGCTTTGTTCTGCAAGACGGCTTCGTTCATGGGCATTCCTCGAGGGCTCAACAATTTAGTGCCTCGCGCATCGGCAAAAGTGCCGTTGATCCAGATCAATACCTGCGCGGTGCCGCCGTCTTAGCATCCGCGCCTTTTGCCCCCGGTGCGCACCATGACATTTCCCGCCAAGCCCGAACTGCTCGCTCCCGCCGGCACCCTCAAGACCATGCGCTACGCCTTCGCCTACGGCGCCGACGCGGTCTACGCCGGCCAGCCGCGCTACAGCCTGCGGGTGCGCAACAACGAATTCGACCACGCCAACCTGGCCCTCGGCATCCAGGAGGCCCAGGCCCAGGGCAAGCGCTTCTACGTGGTGGTCAACATCGCCCCGCACAACGCCAAGCTCAAGACCTTCCTCAAGGACCTCGCACCGGTGATCGAGATGGGGCCGGATGCACTGATCATGTCCGACCCGGGACTGATCATGCTGGTGCGCCAGCACTTCCCGCAGATGCCCATCCACCTGTCGGTGCAAGCCAACACGGTGAACTGGGCCAGCGTTCAATTCTGGCAAGGCCTGGGGCTGACCCGGGTGATCCTGTCGCGGGAGCTGTCGCTGGAGGAGATCGAGGAGATCCGCCAGCAGGTACCGGAGATGGAGCTGGAAGTCTTCGTGCACGGCGCGTTGTGCATGGCCTATTCCGGGCGCTGCCTGCTGTCGGGCTACATGAACAAGCGCGACGCCAACCAGGGCACCTGCACCAATGCCTGCCGCTGGAAGTACCAGGCCACCCCGGCCAGCGAGAACGCCACCGGCGATATCGTCCGTGAATGCGAGCCGACCCTGGGCCTCGGCGCGCCGACCGAACAGGTGTTCCTGCTCCAGGAGTCCAACCGCCCCGGCGAAGAGATGCCGGCCTTCGAGGACGAGCACGGCACCTACATCATGAACGCCAAGGACCTGCGCGCCATCCAGCACGTCGAGCGCCTGGCTCGGATGGGCGTGCACTCGCTGAAGATCGAAGGCCGCACCAAGTCGCACTTCTACTGTGCCCGCGCCGTGCAGTCCTACCGCCAGGCCATCGACGACGCGGTGGCCGGGCGGCCGTTCGACCGCGGCCTGATGAGCAACCTCGAATCCCTCGCCCAGCGCGGCTACACCGAAGGTTTCCTGCGCCGCCACGTGCACGACGAGTACCAGAACTACCAGCGCGGCAACTCGGTGTCCGAGCGCCAGCAGTTCGTCGGCGAACTGACCGGGGTGCGCGTGGACGGCCTGGCCGAGGTGAAGGTGAAGAACCGCTTCGCCGTGGGCGACCATCTGGAGCTGATGACCCCGCGCGGCAACTACCACTTCGACCTGCACCGCCTGCGCAACCGCCATCAGCAGGGCATCGAGGTGGCGCCGGGCGACGGCCATGTGGTGTACCTGCCGATTCCCGAGCAGGTCTCGCTGGAATTCGGCCTGCTGATGCGCGACCTGGAGAGTGGCGAGGCCGCTGCCTGACAAATCTGTAATCCGCGCCTCAGGTGGCTGACAGGCGCTGGCGACGACCATCGGAGTCATTCCCGATCGCGGGGCAAGCTCCCACCGTGGGAGCGGGCTTGCCCCGCGATTGGATGGACCTTGCCAGCACCGAGAACACGCCATGCCACCGACTCCAACCCGCCGCACCTTCGTCAAGGGCCTGGGTGCCGCCAGCGCCCTGGCCGGCCTCGGCCTCTGGCGCCCACTGGCCCAGGCCGCCGAAGGCCGCCTGCCGCTGCACGACCTGAGCGGCCAGCAGTTCGACCTGTTCATCGGCCAGACCCCGGTCAACATCACCGGCCGCCCACGCAGCGCGCAGACCATCAACGCCAGCCTGCCCGGCCCGCAGTTGCGCTGGCGCGAGGGCGACACCGTGACCCTGCGCGTGCGCAACCGCCTGGACCAGCCCACCTCGATCCACTGGCACGGCATCATCCTGCCGGCCAACATGGACGGCGTGCCGGGCCTGAGCTTCGCCGGCATCGAACCCGGCGGCGACTACCTCTACCAGTTCACCCTGCGCCAGAGCGGCACCTACTGGTACCACAGCCACTCCGGGCTGCAGGAGCAGGCTGGCGTGTACGGTGCCATCGTCATCGAGCCCCGCGAACCCGAGCCGCACCAGTACCAACGCGACCATGTGCTGCTGTTCAGCGACTGGTCAGACCAGGCGCCGGAAGCGCTGATGGCCACCCTGAAGAAACAGTCCGACGCCTTCAACTACCACAAGCGCACGGTCGGCGACTTCGTCGACGATGTCGCGGAAAATGGCTGGAGCAAGGCTGTCGACAACCGCTGGGCCTGGGCGAAGATGCGCATGAGCCCGACCGACCTGGCCGACATCAGCGCCGCCAGCTACACCTACCTGCTCAACGGCCAGCCCCCGGACGGCAACTTCACCTGCCTGTTCCAGCCCGGCGAGACCGTGCGCCTGCGCCTGATCAACGCCTCGGCGATGACCTATTTCGATTTCCGCATCCCAGGTCTGAAGCTCACGGTGATCGCCGCCGACGGCCTGCCGGTGACCCCGGTGACCGTGGACGAACTGCGCATCGCCGTGGCCGAAACCTACGACGTGCTGGTCACCGTGGGCGACCTGCCCGCCTACACGCTGTACGCCCAGAGCATGGACCGCACCGGCTTCGCCCGTGGCACCCTGGCCCGCGCGGCGGGTTTGCAGGCCCCCGTGCCCGAGCCGGACCCGCGTCCGGTGCTGACCATGGACGACATGGGGCACGACGGCATGGGCGGGATGGACCATTCGAACATGCCGGCGATGGACCACGGCAACATGGCGGGCATGGACCACTCGAGCATGGCCGGCATGGCCATGATGCAAGGCCACCCTGCCAGCGAGACCGATAACCCGCTGGTGGACATGCAGACCATGGCCCCCCGAGCCAACCTGGCCGATCCCGGTATCGGCCTGCGCGGCAACGGCCGCCGAGTGCTGACCTACGCCGACCTGCGCAGCCCCTACCCCGATCCGGACGGGCGCGAACCGTCGCGGGACATCGAGCTGCACCTGACTGGCCACATGGAACGCTTCGCCTGGTCGTTCGACGGCATCAAGTTCAGCGATGCCGAGCCGCTACGCCTGAAATACGGCGAGCGGGTGCGCATCACCCTGGTCAACGACACCATGATGACCCACCCCATCCACCTGCACGGCATGTGGAGCGACCTGGAGGATGAACAAGGGCGCTTCCTGGTGCGCAAGCACACCATCGACATGCCCCCCGGCAGCCGGCGCAGCTACCGCGTCACCGCCGATGCCCTGGGCCGCTGGGCCTATCACTGCCACCTGCTCTACCACATGGAGACCGGCATGTTCCGCGAGGTACGGGTCGATGAATGAGAACCGCAACCGCCACATCGTCACCGGTGTCGCGCTGATGGCCTTGCTGGCCAGTGAACGGGCCCTCGCCGCAGGCATGGATCACATTAACCATGGCGCCATGCCGATGGACCACGGCCAGATGAACCATGGCAGCATGCCCATGGACCACAGCCAGATGAACCACGCGGCGGCCCCCCCCAGCCAACCGCGCACACCGCTGCCGGTGATCACCGATGCCGATCGCCGCGCCGCCTTCCCGCCGTTGCCGGGACATCAGGTGCATGACCGGGCGACCAACTGGGCGGTGATCGTCGACCAACTGGAGTACCAGAACTTCGAAAACAGCAGCGCCCTGAACTGGAACGCCACCGCCTGGGTCGGCGGCGATATCGACCGCCTGTGGCTGCGCACCGAGGGTGAACGGGAACAAGGCAAGACCCACAAGGCCGAGCTGCAGGCCCTCTGGGGCCATGCCATCAGCCCCTGGTGGGAACTGGTCGGCGGCGTGCGCCAGGACTTCAAGCCCGCCAGCGGCCAGAGCTGGGCCGCCTTCGGCATCCAGGGCACGCCGCTCTACGGCCTGGAGCTGGAGGCCACTGCCTATGCCGGCGAGCGACAGCAGACCGCGCTGCGCCTGGAGGCCGGTTACGCTATGCTGCTGACCAATCGCTGGATCCTCGAACCGACCGTCGAAGCCAACTTCTTCGGGCGCAACGATGCCGGGCGCGAACAGGGCTCGGGGCTGGCCGAAAGCGAAGTGGGCCTGCGCCTGCGCTACGAGATCACCCGCGCGTTCGCACCCTATGTTGGCGTCAGCTTCAACCGCCTGCACGGCAACCGCGCCGACCAGGCTCGGGAGGATGGCGAGGACATCGGCCAGACCCGGCTGGTGGCCGGGGTTCGCCTGCGCTTTTAAGGCCTGACGCCGCCCCTGTGGGAGCGGGTTTACCCGCGAATGCGATGGTGGGCTCGCTGACGCATTCGCGGGTAAACCCGCTCCCACAGGATCGGTGCTGATCAACCCGATATGTTTAGTTTCACAGGAGCTCCACCATGCTGCGCAAACACCTGCTCACACTCGGCCTGTTGGCCGTCACCGGCCTGGCCCAGGCCGCCGAGACCATCGACGTCTACCGCGACCCCAACTGCGGTTGCTGCAAGGAATGGATCAAGCACCTGAGCGACAACGGCTTCACCGTCAACGACCACGTCGAGCCGAACATGAGCGCGGTCAAGCAGCGCCTGGGCGTCGAGCCACGCCTGGCGTCGTGCCACACCGGGGTGATCGACGGCAAGTTCGTCGAAGGCCATGTCCCGGCGGAGCAGGTACGCCTGCTGACCAAGCGCAACGACCTCAAGGGCATCGCGGTGCCGGGCATGCCGATGGGCTCGCCGGGCATGGAGATGGGTGACCACAAGGACGCCTACCAGGTCATCGGTGTGACCCGGGATGGCCAGGACACCGTGGTCGCCAGCTACTGATGCTCAGCCTCGGGGCGCTGTTCCTCAGCGCCTTCGGCGCCGCCACCCTGTTGCCGCTGCAGTCCGAGGCGGTGCTGGTCGGGCTGCTCATTCGCGAACCGAGTGCCTGGGCGACCCTGCTGCTGGTGGCCACGCTCGGCAACGTGCTCGGTTCCATCGTCAACTGGCTGCTGGGGCGGGCCATCGAGCACCTGCGCGAACGCCGCTGGTTCCCGTTCAGCGCCAGCCAGCTGGAACGCGCCCAGCGCCGCTACCAGCGCTGGGGCCAGTGGTCGCTGCTGCTGAGCTGGATGCCGGTGATCGGCGACCCGCTGACCTTGATCGCCGGGATCATGCGCGAGCCGTTCTGGCGCTTCGTGCTGCTGGTCACCCTGGCCAAGGGCGGGCGCTATATCGTGGTGGCGATGATCACCCTGGGCTGGTTTCACACGGGGTGATCGGGGGAATTCGAAGGGCTGGCTGAAGCCCGCAGGCTCCAGCCAGTGTTACATTCAAGCCGCGTCGGCAGCCTGCAGGTTGCCGAGCAGGCGTGCTGCCATGTCCAGCTTCTTCTGCAACGTGTCCACGAACGAGATCGCGGAGTGGGCCTGCAACAGATTGGCCTCCATCTTGCGCTCCCCGAAGAGGTCGCCGTAGGAGTGGGACTGCCCTATCGCCGTATGGTCCAGAACCATTGAAGCGATCGCCTTTTCGGCAGCACTGCCATGTTCGGCAAGATACTCCAGGTGCTCAAACGACTGGGAGAGCGGACTGGTCGGCCGCTGCAGCGAATTCATGGTCGCGTTGAAGTCATTGCGTGTCGGCAAAGCAACCTCATCGTCAATCTTGACAAAGCCGAGCTTGACGGCCTTCAACGAAGTTGCCGGCTCAGATTGTCCGCCGGTCATCGCGTCGTAAATCGCTTCAGGCTCCACAGGCTGCGCAGTGCTCGCTCCGACCAAAGTGGCAGTCATCAGCGCAGGGGCATCGTCGCCTGCATCCACCACGACAGCCGCCACCTGCACATCAGGCTTCTGGGCGTACAACTCAATGAACTCGGCATCGACTTCTTTGACAAACTCCACCGCCGCTTCAGGCCCCACCCGCTCGGGGTCCGGAAACTCGGCAAATCGCGAAGCCAGGAATATCACCGCATCGAGCACCTTGGCGGCAGCCATCGAGTCGTTTTGCATCAGTGCGATATTGTCCGGGTACTGGGCTTCCTTCAGAGAGTATCCGCCGACGATATCGACCTCGTTGATGCTCATCTCGACCTTCAGCTCTGGCACAAGCTCGCCCAGCTTGACGACATTCGACAACAGGCAGTTGGCGTTACGCATGATATTGCTGCCCGTGAGCTGCTCCGTGTAGCTGGCCATGAACTGCTCGGTTGGCAGGTCCTCCTGCTTGGCCAGTATTCCGTTTGCCTGCGACCTCATGACATCCGGGAGTCCCTTGGCCATCTGCTCGTTGAATGAACGCATCACGTCCGGCGCCGAAGCCGCGGCCTGCGTCCCACCCGTCGCCACACCGGGACGAAAGCCGAAGAACTCGGCTATCGCAATGAACAGACGCATCAGGATGCCGCACTTCTGCGGTTCCTCGTGGCGTGCCAGGCGTTGCGCCGACTCGCTGGTTTTCACCTGTGCGCAGTCACTGCTCTCGTTGACGGGGTCCAGGTCGGCGCCACATACCCAACTGGTTGAAACCGATTCGATCATCGTGCAAACCTCATCTTGCAGCATCGTTAGGCTTGAGGAAAAGACCGCTCTCACACCCGCAAGAGCAGAGGTCTTCTCCGAAGTTTCTTGCCTCCAAATGACGGAAGCTGAGTGAACGATACCGACGCCGCGCATCGGGCCCCATCAGCCCTTATCGCCTTTTTTGCACTTTTCGACTGTCACCTACCAGACACGCTGTCCGTAGATTCGCAGACATGAAAAAGCCGCAAGGGCCAACGCCCTTGCGGCTCGCAACATCCTTTCAAACAGCCTGGTGTATTCAGGCCATGATGCCTGCCGCCCTGATCCCCTGGTTATCATTGCGCAGGATTTCCTGGATCAGCTGACGCACCTGGTCGATCATCTTCGCCAAATCATCGGTACAGCGCTGGAACAACTCCTTCTGGTTGCCGGCAACTGCGGCCTCGAGTTCCTGCTCCTTGGCCCAGACATCCTGCAGCGACTTGATCGCATGGGCGATGCCCGTGCCGAAGGCGGCGCCACTCTGGGCCACGCCATTGAGCGTGTGCAGCGTGGTGTTGCGAGTGTCGATCGCATTCTGCAGGTGCTTGACCTCGATACGATTCTCGGCGATCAGCTTTTTCGAGGCCATCACCAGCTCGCCGGGCTTGGCATACTCGGCAGCATGGCTGGCGTGTTCCAGGCCCTTGATGGTCCGCGCATCTCCCAGGTTCTTGAGCATGCCGGTAGTGCCGCTGGCCAAGGTGAACATGCCCAATGCGCCGCTGACGGCCGCCGAGGCGAACAGCGCATTGCTGGCGGTTCTCATCCAGCCGATCTGTTCCTTGCTCGCCATTACGCTGACTTCGGCCTGTGTCCTGCGCCCCTGGGCATTGCCGTCACGCACCTGCATGGCGGCCCGAAGAATGGCCAATAGGCTATCCAGGTCCTGACTGCAGGGGGTGGCCTGCGGCATATCCAGGCTTACCCGTCCTTGCTTTCCGGCAAATACCGCGCTCGCTGTTGCGCAGGGCATGGCCAGCATCGCCCACAGCGGCTGCCCGGCCTTCTGCCCCTCGGTGTCCGGCAGTTGGGCATCCATGTGGGACGAATGGTCGATAGTGGAAATGGTCAGACTCATGATTGACTCCTTGATCAGGCAATGACGTTTCGGCAAGCGATATCGGCGCAGGCCTTGCTGCGGTTGTTCAACAGTTCCAGCAGTTGCTCGAAGCGTTGCGCCTTCCCCGCGAGCAGTTGTTCAAGCGCCTTGGCCAACTGCTCGAGAAAACTGTGTCCCTGGTCCAGCAGCAGGCGCATCTCCGCCAGCTGTGCCTCGCTGCGCAGCGCCAGCCCCTGCATCACCGAACTGGCCGCCTGCCCAGCGCTGGACAGCGTGGTGGTGGCCATGCTGGCGCCGGTCAGGGTCATCTGCAGCTTGGCCCGGGTGCCCGCACTGGCGGTCGAGGTGACCCCGGTGGAGGCGACGCTCTGGATCTTCTGGCCCACCGACAGGACCGTCTGCGCGACCTTGCCACTCACCTTGCCGGCCACCCGGGCGGCGACCACCGCGAGGCTGCCGCCGCAGGTCAGCACCACCGAGGCCAGCGCCAGGGCAACCTCCACCGCCATCAGCACCGGCCCGAGGTACTTCATCACTTCCTTGGAGATATGCCCGTCCTCGGCGGCCTGGTTCAACGACATGGACACCACACCCATGACGCCACCGGCGATCATCAGCGCGCCCGCGACAGCGCCCAGGCCGGTGGCGACCATGACGCTCCCCACCACGATGGAGACGATGGCTGCGGCCCAGCCGAAAACCTTGGCGAACACGTTCGCCGTGCCGGCATCCTGGTGTCGCTGGGCCACCTCGTCCATCTTCTGCGCGTTGAGCGCCATCTGCTGGCGGTTCTGCTCGGTGAGCTGACGTACCTGCTGCAGGTTCAGCTCGGTCTGGCGAGCACCCAACCGGCTCAGCAGTTCGGTGAGGCGGATATCCAGTTCGGCGTCGGAGATGTCCCCGGCGAGTTGGCCAAGGATCAATGCACCGATATCAGGTACCGCGACCAGCACCGGTTGCATGAGGCCTTCAGCGTCGATCAGCTTATCGACTACCTGCCCCTGTAGCTGTCCCGTCGCCAGTGCCCCTGGAGGATCCAGCCGGACATTCATGTCCTGCTTGATCGTTGCGATTCTGGACGGTGTGCCGGTCTCGCCGGGCAACTGGATCGCCGCACCCGGCAGTAGCGGTTCCGATTCGGTTTCAGCCGGCATCAGCAGCGACTGCTCCACAGGCAGAAGTTCAACTCGCATGACGTACGTCCTCCTTCTGCTGCAAAGTCTCCAGCAGCACCTGCGCCTGACCTGCCAGGCCGGCATGCTCGCTGTCAACCGCCAGGATCTGCGCCTGCTCGTAGCCGCTGCGCGCCGATGCCAAATCGCCCAGGTGCTGGTGGCACTGCGCGGCATGGAAGGTAAAGCGCGGGTCCTGCGGCGCGAGCATCGCGCCATAGGCATAGGCCGGCAATGCGTCCTGGTAGCGCTCGAGGGCCTGATACGCACCTGCCACGCCCAGAAACGCCCGGGGGTCATAATGGTCGAGCGCCGCCAACCCCTTGAACAGCGTCAGCGCATCGTCCAGCCGACCCGCCTGGTAGAAATTGAACGCCTGGGCATAGAGCGTTTCCAGTTGCGCCGCACAGACTCCGCGCAGCATGGCGAAGGTGCCGCCATCGCCGAAGAAGCGCTCGATCGCATCGACGTTGTTGCCATCGGTATCGTGGCCAACCATCTGTTGTACTGCCGTCATCACCTACCTCAGTTCTGCAGAATCTTGGACAGCATCGAGAACCAGGTCTCGACGAACTTCATCATCACCTCGGTGGAGGTGGTGTAGCGCGACCCCACGTCGTTGAGCAGGGTGGTCTGTTCGGTCACCTTGTCGTTGACGATGCGGGTACGGTCGCTGAGGGCCTGGGAGAAATTGGCCAGCGGGTTGTTGTCCTTGTCCCAGGCGTACTGCGCCTTCAGGTCGCTCATCGGCCCGCTGACCTTTTGCAGGCGGCCGCCGTTTTCACTCGACGCAGCGGCAGATTGCGCGCCCTCGAGGAAATGCCGCACCGTGACGACCCCGGCCGACTGGAACGTATCCAGGCTCGAGAGCAGTCGGCGCTCGGGGCTCTTCTCCCAGCTGTCCGCGTCAAGGTCGTAGAGCTTGCGGTCGAAAAGGTTGAAGCCATCGTCTTCCAGCTTGAAGGTGCCCTTATCGGCCATAACCACGTTGACCTTCGACTGGATCACGCTGAAGATCTTCAACTCCGCCGTGAGGCACTTGAGCTGCTCGCTGAGCTCGGTGCGTTCGGCCTTCTGCTTGCGCATGCGCAGGCCCATCGCCGCCATGACCAGCTCGTCCATGCGCAGGCGTTCGCCCAGGTTCTGCAACTGCAGAGGCGCCCCCGGTAACCAGCTGGCATAAGCCTCAAGCAACTGGCAAAGCGCATCGACATGCTGCTCAGGCAACGGTTGCGCCAGCAGGCTCTCGAAATAGGGACGATTCTGGGCCAGGCGCGCCTGCCCTTCACTCCCCAACAACTTGCCAACGACCTGCTCCCAGAGTTCCGGGTTCAGTGGTTGGCCTTGGCCGTCCACGGCCACGATCCTGTGTCGATTCAGGACCTCGTCCAGCTGCTTGAAATCCCCCCAGTTTTCCACCGGTGCGACACGATCTACCTGCGGCAATGGGACAGGGCGACTACTTGCTTCAATAGAACTGCTCATCATCTATATCCGTTTGGCCAGGTACCCGTATTGGGGTACATGCAGATGAAGTCTATTGAAGGGCGAGCGACCCTTCCGTCAGGCCCGGCCGCGATTTTGTAGTTTCCGAATAACGCGTTCTGACGCCCGATGAGCGTCAGCCGATGCGCCCCAGCGGCTGGATATTGATCTGCGTGGTGAGCTCCTGGAACGACAGCACCGGCAAGTCGAAATAGATGCCCTCGACCAGTTTGCGTACATAGCGGCGGATATCCATCGACACCACCAGCACGGGCCTGGCCTGAACATCCTGCAGATCGCCCACCATGGCTTTCACCTGGGCGAGAAAGGCGTCGCTCTGCGCCGGTTCCAGGGCCAGGTAGCTGCCGGCGCTGGTCTGGCGGATGCCGTTGCGGATCATCTCCTCGACCTTCGGATCCAGAAGGTAGGCCGGCAGCAGGTTGTGGCCGCTGGCGTACTTGTAGCAGATGTAGCGCTTGAGGCTGCTGCGCACGTATTCGGCCAGCTGCACCACATCCTTTTCCTTCTGCCCCCATTCCACCAGGGCCTCGAGGATCGAGCGCATGTTGCGGATCGAGATGCCCTCGCCCACCAGCCGCTGGAACACCTCGGTGATGCGCTGCAACGGCAGGATGCGCTGCACTTCCTTGACCAGCTCGGCATAGCCCTGCTCCATCTGCTCCAGCAGGTAGCGGGTCTCCTGGATGCCGATGAAGTCCCCGGCGTACTCGCACAACACCTGGGACAGGTGCCAGGCGAGCACCTGGTCGATCGCCAGGAAGGCGCATCCGGCACGCTCCAGACGCTCGCGCTGGGCCTGTTCCACCCACAGCGCCGCACGCCCTGGTTGCAGGGCTTCACCTTCCTCGTAGGGCACGTCGATGAGCGCCAGCTGGCTGGGCTTTTCCTGGACCATCAGTCGCTCCGGCATCAACCTGCCACGCGCCACCGGCACCTCCTGCAACAGGATGCGATACTCGCCCGGACCGAGTGCACTGGTGAAACGCAGGCGGATGCCGGGAAACGGCACGCCATGCTCCAGGTACAGCGCCTGACGGACCCGCGCCAGCTCGTCGTTCAGCGAAGCGGCTTCCAGTGCAGCCTGCAGGCCGCTGTCCACGTCGATGAGCAACGGCACAGTCAAGGCGAACGCCTGCGTATCGGCAGCCGACTTCGCCTTGCCGGAAGGCTTGAGCGTGGGCGCGCCGGCGCCATTGGCCAGCAACGCCGGCAGGCCACCGCTTTGCTGCCGACCGTCCTCCTCGATACGCCGTTGGCGGATCGCCCACCAGCCACCGCCCCCAACCAGTAGGGCCAGGGTAAAGAACGTGACCGTCGGAAAGCCCGGAACAAGCCCGAACAACACCAGCAATGCGCCGCCGATCATCAGGGCCTTGGGTTGCGCCATCACCTGGTTGCCGATGTTCGCCCCCAGGTCGCGCGCCCCTTCGCCGTCGCGGGTGACGATAACGCCCGCGGTGATGGCGATCAGCAGCGCCGGCACCTGGCTGACCATGCCATCGCCCACGGTGAGCACCGCATAGAGCTGCAAGGCGTCAGCCGCGCTCATGCCCTTCTGCATCACGCCGATGGCCAGACCCGCCAACAGGTTGACCACGATGATCACCAGCCCGGCGATGGCATCGCCCTTGACGAACTTCATCGCCCCGTCCATGGCCCCGTACATCTGGCTGGCCTTCTCCACCTCGCCACGGCGCTCGCGGGCCTCGTTGACGTCGATGACCCCGGCGCGCAGGTCGCCATCGATGCTCATCTGCTTGCCCGGCATGGCATCGAGGGAAAACCGCGCACTCACCTCCGCCACCCGCTCGGCGCCCTTGGTGATGACCAGGAACTGCACGATGGTGATGATCAGGAACAGGATGCAGCCCACCACCAGGTTGCCACCCACCACGAAGTCGCCGAAGGTCTGCACGATCTGCCCGGCGTCAGCCTCCAGCAGGATCATCCGCGTGGTGCTGATCGACAGCGCCAGGCGAAACAGCGTGGTGACCAGCAGCACCGAGGGGAACACCGAGAAATGCAGCGGCGAGACGACATACACCGACATCATCATCAGCACCACGGCGATGGTCATGTTCAGGGCGATCAGCAGGTCCAGCAGCAGCGGCGGCAACGGCAGGATCATCATGAATACCACCGCCAGCAGCATCACGGCCAGCATCAGGTCCTTGCGCGCGCCGATATGGCCGAGCATGCGGGTCAAAGTGTTCATGAGCGGTCCTTGCGTCGCAGGTACTCGGCGAAATTGGCTTGAGCCTGCTCCAGCCGGCCCGCCATCTGCTGCGCGTAGCTCAGGCACAGCCACAGGGGCGCCTGCTGCTCGCCGGCGTCACGCAGCGCCAGGCACTGCTGCTCGGCCCGCGCCCAGTCGCCCAGTTCCAGCGCCGCCACGACCGAGGCGCGCCGTCCGGCCAAGTGATCGGGGTCAACCCGCAGCAGCACCTCCAGCAGGGTTTGCGCGCCTCCAGGTCGACCACATCGCAGGTGCAGCCAGGCCAACAGCTGCAGGACATCACGCTGTTCAATCGTCAATTGCATCTATTCATACCTTGAGCAAAAGGTTCGCGTAGCACGCCAGCGTGTGCCGATCGGCCAGCAATGCTTGCAGCAGTACCGCCGCCTGGCGGTCCTCGTGGGCCTGGGTTTTCAGGAGTTGCTCCACCAGTGAGCCCAGTGTCGTGGCGAAACGCTGGGGGTCGTACAGGGCTCGCAGCTCGTGTTCGGGAGTGGCGTACGACAGGCGCAGGCGTGCCATCTGCTGCTGCGGGTAGAGGTCACGCAGATGAGCCTGCACGGGTTGTCCCGGCATTGGCAGCGGTTCACCCGCCGAGCGAGGAAGCGCTGTGTCGACGGCCAATGATGGCAGCCACAGGTCATGGAGCTGCCCGGCTCGCTCGATCACGCTCATGCCGTAAGCACTTCGGCGCGCACCCACGACAGCAGCCGGTATGCTTCATGCAGGAGCTGTTCGGTCACCCGGCGTTCATCGAGGCTAACCAGCAGCGCCAGACAGTCGTCCGGCAGCAGGCCGCAACGCAGCAGTTGACCAGGTGCCTGGTGGTCATGAACATGCCTGAGCGCACTCGACAGGGCACGCTCAAACAGTGTTCCATGCACGGTAAAGGTCAGCCAGAGCGTCAACTGCCCTGCCTGTCGCTCAAACTGCAGGACACCGATTTGCGAAAGTTCCAGTCGCTGAAAGGTCTCCTGCGGATGCGTCAGAACCACTCCCTGATCGCGGCAGAACCGAGCGATGGCGTCAGTACAAGAATCCATGCTCATTCCTCCTGCACACCTCGCAACGACACCTCCTCCTCGTCAATGACCAGGTCCATGGTCAACTGACAGACCGCCAGCAGATGTTCGCGCTGGGCCTCTTCCCTGAAAACCTGCAAGGGCAACAGGCGAAAGATCCGCCGCAGTTCACGCAGACAGTGAACACGTTGAGCGCCAGGGGCGAGCGGCAGCGCGGTGAGCAGGCGCAGGATGTCCTGCTCGGTTACCCAGCGTTTGTCGATCAGCGCCAGCAGGTCGCTGACCAGGTCAGAAGGCCCGTACGCCACTGGGCTCTCCGGCAAGCTGGCGGAACAGCGCGAGCGTATCGCCTTCCAGTTTCTTGAGGGCCTGCACCAGCCTCATGTCGCTGATGACCTGCTGCAGCTGGTTGCTGTCCAGATGCGAGGACGGCCCACTGATATGACTGGCCAGGCCGTTGAGCATGAACTGGGCGATATCACCGATGGCCGCGTCGCCGAAGCGTGTCCGCAGGTCGTCCCAGGCGTGCCTCAGCCCGCGATAACCGCACAGGAAGTCGCGATAAACCTCGCGCAGCGCGGCCACCTCGGCGACACCCTGCTCCTGGGTCGCCTGGGCCAGCGGACCGATCTCGATTCCCAGCGCGATCGCCTGGCCCTGTGTTTGCGCCATGCTTGCCATGACCTGGTCCAACGTGTCGAGCGCCCCACTGCCGTCAGCCGTCTTGCCCAATGCGTCGCGGGCATAGGCCAGGGCCAGGTAGCGATGGCAGACCTCGCCGGAAAAACCATCCAGGCGTGCTTCCAGCTCGCCCGACGTCAGGCTGGGATGCTGACGCAACCAGGCCACCAGTTCCTCCAGGGCGCGGCGCTGGACGTCCGGCACCTTGGCCAGCATCTCCTCGGCCGCCTGGCCCGTCTGCAACCCATGCTGGCGCGCATCGGTGACGCGGCTGCGGGTACTGAGTCGGGCATTGGCCAACGACGAGAAGGCCATCGACACCTCCTCCGCCATCTCGGCCTGCTGCCCCATCGGGGTCACTTGCCGCGCCTGAAGGGTTGCCAGCGTCTCCCAGCCGCCCTCCATGGCCACCCTCGGGTCAACCCGGGCAAAGCCGATGACTTCGCTCATCCCCACCTCACATCGAAATAAATGAATGAGCGGCATGCTAGCGGCAAGCCAACCGCCGCACTGTCAGCGTCGGGCGCTTCTTTTTAGCTGGCCGGCGCGCGCAACACGTAGCGACCGGCATCTAAAAACATGCGACTCACAGTGAAATCCGTCTCCGGGCAGACTCCCTAGAATGCTCGCCTTCATTCACGCACCCATATCGTTCCCATGTCGCCATCGCTGCTCCAGATTCCCCAGACCCTGAAGTCTGCCGTGAACGGCGCCACCCTGGTCCAGGTCAACGGCAAGGTCTCCCAGGTCACCGGTACCCTGATCCGTGCGCTGGCGCCCGGGGTGCAGGTGGGCGAACTGTGCCAGCTGCGCAGGCCCAACCATGAGCAGACGCTGCTGGCCGAGGTCATCGGCCTGCAACAGGACCAGGCGTTGCTCGCCCCTCTGGGTGACATGCAGGGCCTTTGCACGCGCACCGAGGTCTGCCCCACCGGGAGCATGCATCGCGTGGGCGTGGGGGATCATTTGCTGGGAACAGTGCTCGACGGCCTCGGCAACCCGCTCGACGGCAGCATGCCGGCCACACCGCAAGCCTGGTACCCGGTGCACCGGGATGCGCCGGCGCCCTTGAGCCGCAAGCTGGTCGACACACCCTTGAGCCTGGGCATCCGTTGCATCGATGGCCTGCTCACCTGCGCCGAAGGGCAGCGCGTCGGCATCTTCGCGCCTGCCGGCGGCGGCAAGAGCACGCTGCTGGCCTCGCTGCTGCGCAACGCACAGGCCGACGTGATCGTGCTCGCCCTGATCGGCGAGCGCGGCCGCGAAGTGCGCGAGTTCATTCACCATGAACTCGGCGAGCAAGGCCTGCGCCGTGCGGTGGTGGTAGTCGCCACGTCAGACCGTCCGGCGATGGAGCGGGCCCGGGCGGGCTTCGTCGCCACCACCGTGGCGGAGTATTTCCGCGACCAGGGCCGCAAGGTCCTGTTGCTGATGGATTCGCTGACCCGCTTCGCCCGTGCCCAGCGGGAGATCGGCCTGGCCGCCGGTGAGCCGCCTACCCGGCGCGGCTTTCCGCCGTCGGTGTTCGCCCAGTTGCCGCGCCTGCTCGAACGTGCCGGGCACTCGGACAAGGGCTCGATCACCGCGCTCTACACCGTGCTGGTGGAGGGCGACGACCTGAACGAGCCGATCGCCGAGGAAACCCGCTCGATCCTCGATGGCCATATCGTGCTGTCGCAAGCGCTGGGAGCGGCCAACCACTACCCGGCCATCGACGTGCTGCGCTCGGTCAGCCGGGTCATGCACCAGGTGGTCAGCCCTGCCCACCGCGCCGCCGCCAGCCAGTTGCGCCAGTGGATGGCGCGCTACGAGGAGGTCGAGCTGCTGCTGCGGGTCGGCGAATACACCCGAGGCCAGGACCCGACCGTGGACCTGGCCATCGACAAGCGCGATGCCATTCGCTCATGGCTGTGCCAAGCACCGCACGAACACAGTTCGCTGCAACAGAGCCTCGAACAACTGCTGGAGATCGCCCGGTGCCCTTGACCGCCCTGTTATCCATCAAGCAACGCCGGCTGCACCGGGCCGAGCGCGAAGCGCGCACTCAGCAGGCCCGCTTGCAGACGGCCCAGGCGGACAAGGCGCAATCGCTCGAGGCGCACCTGGCGTATCGGCGCTGGTCCCTCGAAGAGGAGCAGCGCCTGTTCGATGCGCAGGTGGGCCGCCTGACCAATCTACATGGCCTGGAACACTGGCGTCGGCAGGTCGGCCTGCTCGGTGAGCGCGAAGCGAGCCTGCGTGGCCAGGTGGTGGCCTGCGAGGACGCGCTGATGCGCCAGCACTCGGCACGCCAGCAGGCGCAAGCGAAGCTCGCCAAGGCCAGCCAACAGTTGGACAGTTTCAAGCAGTTGCACGAGCAGGCTTCCCGGCAAGCCGCTCGGCGCACAGAGCACAGCCAGGAGCTCGAAGTGGAAGAGCGCCATGCCCAGCGAGGTTCGCCATGCTGAACACCCTGCCTGTCCCTGCGCTGCCGGACAATCCATTGCCTGACACGCCTGGACCTGGGCCTTGCAACGAGCAGCGACTGTTGTTCGAACACCTGCTGGAAGTTCCACGGCTCAAGTGCAGGGCACCACAGGATACTGGCCATCGACCTGCCCGGGACCAAGCCAGGCCTGAACGCCCTATCACACCGCTAGTCCTGAACATGGCTGCCTTGATCGCAAAGTGCCCGCCCGCCTGCGCAGCAGAACGACCTGCGCTGATCGAGGACGTCATCGAGCCCTCCCTTCCGGAGCCAGTGCCAGCGATACCTGATGTAGTCAAGCCAATCTCGTTGACCGAGGCAAGTCGTGCCGAGGCAGACCCTCAATCCGTCCACGACAGTACCGACAACGTGCCGGATCGCCTGCTACCCGGTGATACCGACCCAATCCTTGCGCCCCCTGCCCCATCGAGCGAGCGCCCCCTGATCGACAGGGTCCTGCCATCAACTGTCGTTACCCCCGTCCAGGATCTGCAGACGCTTGTGGAGCGCCTGCAATTGCAACTGTTCGCCCGCAGGACTGGCACCCGCGAACAGGCCCTGTTGCAGGTGCAGTTACCTCAGCTGGGCCATGTCGAAGTACGCATGAACCCTGCGAGCGCTGGTCTGCAGGTAGAGATCCAGGCTGCGCCTGCCACCCTGCGGCAATTGCAGGTGGCCGGCACGGACCTGCTTGAACGCCTGCAACGACTCGATCCCGCACAGGCGGTCAGCCTCGGCTTCGGCGCAAATGGCGACAGCCAGCAAGGCTCGCGCAACAAGCGCCATGTAGAGGACGAAGGCTGGCCTGAACCATGAGTACACCGAACTTGCCTGCCGCCCACGCTCAGGAGCTGCGCTTGCAGCAGTTACTGAGCCATCACCAACCCCATTATGCCGACGATCAAGGGCAGGTCTCGCTGAGCGTCAGCGTTCCCGGCGATGACCTGGATCTGGCCGTGCTGATCGATTGGCATGGCGTGCAGGCTCGTCTGCTGTGTCGTCGGCAACAGCTGGCGCAATGGCTCGCACCGCAGTTGCAGGCCGCCGACTTTGCCAGCCTGCCCAGCGCACTGCAGTTGGCGGTGCTGCAACGGGACACACCTCGCCTACCCGGCCTGCAATGCCTGGGCATCGAACCGGCAGACGCCATCGACCGCACACCCGGTCTGCAGGTGACGCTGAGAAACGCGCAAGGCCTGCTGCCCTGCTGGGTACAAGGCGACAGCGAGCACCTGTTGGCGGCCTTGCCACGGCGTCCACTGCGCGAACGCCTGAACATCCAGCTCAACCTCTCGCTGCAGTGGCGCCCCCTCGAAGTGACGTTGCACGACCTGCGCGACCTGGGCACGGGCGACATCCTGCTGCTGCCTGCCGGTACGCCAAGCTCCCCGCGACTGCTGGGCGTACTCGAGGGGCACCCCTGGGCCGAACTGCAACTCGACGACACACACCTGGAGCTAGTCCGCATGCACGATACCCCCCCTGTGACCGACACCACGCTGGAAGCGCTGGAGCAACTGCCCATCCCGGTCAGCTTCGAAGTCGGGCGCCAGACCCTCGACCTGCACACGCTGTCGGCCCTGCAACCTGGAGCGCTGATCGAGCTGCACAGCCCACTGGATGCCCAAGTGCGCATCCTCGCCAACCAGTGCTGCATCGGCACCGGCCTGCTGGTACAGATCGACGGCCGCCTCGGGGTGCGCGTCGACCGCCTGCTGGAACAGCAACCGACATGATCCAGCTGCCGGACGAACTGAGCCTGATCCTCGGCCTGGCGCTGCTGTCGCTGGTGCCCTTCATCGCGGTCATGGCCACCTCGTTCCTGAAGATGGCCGTGGTCTTCTCGTTGCTGCGCAATGCCCTGGGCGTCCAGCAGATCCCGCCGAACATGGCCCTGTATGGCCTGGCGATCATCCTCAGTATCCACGTCATGGCCCCGGTAGGCATGGCCACCTACGACTACCTGAGCGCCCATCAGACCACCCTCGCCGACGCCCGCTCGGTCGAACGCTTCCTCGACGAAGGCATGACGCCGTTTCGCAGCTTCCTTGATGGTCAGGTCAACGAGCGCGAGCGCGCCTTCTTCCTCGATAGCGCCCGCCAGCTATGGCCCAGCCGGTACGCCGAACGGGTCGATGGCAACAGCCTGCTGGTGCTGCTGCCGGCGTTCACCATCAGCGAGCTGAGCCGGGCCTTCGAGATCGGCTTCTTGATCTACCTGCCCTTCATCGCCATCGACCTGATCATCTCCAACATCCTCCTGGCCATGGGCATGATGATGGTCTCGCCCGTGACCATTTCGCTGCCCTTCAAACTGCTGCTGTTCGTCCTGCTCGATGGCTGGGGGCGACTCTCCCATGGCCTGGTGCTGAGCTACGGAGGCTGACATGGGCAGTACCGAAGTCCTGCACTTCGCCAGCCAGTCGCTGTGGCTGGTGCTGGTCCTGTCCCTGCCGACGGTGCTGATGGCCGCGCTGGTCGGTACCCTGGTTTCCCTGGTGCAGGCGTTGACCCAGGTGCAGGAGCAGACCCTCGGCTTTGTCGCCAAGTTGGTGGCGGTGGTCGTCACCCTGTTCGTCACCGCCGACTGGATGGGCGGCGAGTTGTACCGCTACACCGACCTGGTGCTCAACCGGATTCCCTCGGTGCGATGACGGTCCAGGCGCTTGAACAGATGCTGCTGGGCTTCAGCCTGATCCTGCCCCGGTTGTTCGGCTGCTTTGTCCTGCTGCCGATCCTCGGCAAGCAGGTGCTGGGCGGCGCGCTGGTGCGCAATGGCGTGGCTTGTTCGCTGGCACTGTTCATCTACCCCTGCGTGGCCGACACCCTGCCCGCCGAACTGGACGGGTTGCAGTTGGGCCTGCTGATCGGCAAGGAAGTGCTGCTCGGCCTGCTGCTGGGCTTCGTGGTGGTCATCCCGTTCTGGGCCCTGGAGGCCTGCGGTTTTCTCATCGACAACCAGCGCGGCGCCACCCTGGCGTCCACCCTCAACCCGCTGCTGGGCAGCCAGACCAGCCCCACTGGTGCCTTGTTGGCGCAGACCCTGGTTACCCTGTTTTTTACCGGCGGCGCCTTCCTGGGGCTGCTGGGGGCGCTGCTGGGCAGTTATGCCAGCTGGCCGCTGGCAAGCTTCTACCCGCACATCGGCAGCCAATGGAACACCTTCTTCCTCGCCCAGTGCGACTACCTGCTGACCCTGTGCGCACTGTTCGCCGCACCGTTGCTGATCGCCATGTTCCTCGCCGAATTCGGCCTGGCCCTGGTCAGCCGCTTCGCGCCGTCGCTGAACGTGTTCATCCTCTCCATGCCGATCAAGAGCCTGGTCTGCAGCGCGCTGTTGGTACCGTACCTGTTCCTGCTGATGACATTGGCCGAGGATCAGGTGTTCATCGCGCTGGCCAAGGTACGTCTGCTCGGTCCGTTGCTGGAGCAACCATGAGCACCGAAAAAACCGAACAGCCCACACGAGCGAAATTGCGCGATGCGCGCCACAACGGTCAGGTGGCCAGGAGCAAGGAACTGGTCTCCACGGTGCTGATCCTGAGCCTGGTTGCTTTGCCCATGGCTTTTCCCGACTACTTTCTCGGGCATCTTGGTGAGCTGATGCTGCTGCCCGCGCCCTTGATCCACCTGCCTTTTCGCCAGGCGCTGGAGCTGATGCTGGAGCAACTGCTGCATGAGTTGCTATGGCTCACCCTGCCGTTCCTGCTGACGGCGGTACTCGCCGCCATCGCCGGCAACCTGCTGCAGACCGGCTTCGTGTTCAGCGGCCAGTCGCTGGCACCGGACCTTAAGAAAGTCAGCCCGCTGGAGGGCGTGAAGCGGATCTTCTCGGTCAGGAACCTGCTCGATTTCCTCAAGTCGTCGCTCAAGGTGCTGCTGCTCGGCGCGCTGGTGCTTGGCCTGCTCAGCGACCACCTGCGCACGCTGCTGCGGGTGTCGTCATGCGGCATCGAATGCGTCCTGCCGTTGCTGGGCAGCCTGATGGGCCAGCTGATCGGGGTCTGCGCCGTGGGCTTCCTGGCGATCTCGGCGGCCGACTATGGCCTGGAGCGCTGGCAGCATCTCAAGCAATTGCGCATGAGCAAGGAAGAGGTCAAGCGTGAACACAAGGAAATGGAGGGCGCCCCCGAGCTCAAACGCGAGCGCCGCAAGCGCCATCGCGAAATGCAGAGTGGCACACTGCGCGCGGATGTCAGGCGCTCCTCGGTCATTGTCGCCAACCCGACCCATATCGCCGTGGGGCTGCGCTACAGGGCCGGGGTAACGCCGCTGCCGCTGGTTACCCTCAAGTACACCGACGAGCAAGCCCTGCTGGTCCGGCGCATCGCCGAGGAAGAAGGGATACCGGTGCTCGAACGTATTCCCCTGGCCCGGGCGCTGTTCGCGGATAGCTTGGTGGAGCAGTACATTCCAGGCGACTTGATTCAGCCCGTCGCCGAGGTGATTCGCTGGTTGCAGGCGCAGGAGGAGATGGCATAGATAACGTAAACCACAGGCAAACCAAGGTCCCTGTGGGAGCGGGTTTACCCGCGAAGCAATTGCCGCGGTGGTTGGCACCAGCTTCGCTGGTGTTCGCGGGTAAACCCGCTCCCACAGGTCCAGGACAATGGAGACGGGAGCGCTAGACCAGAATTCCCCGCTGCGGCAATGGTCGGCGCACAAGTAAGGTATCTGCGCCACCTCTCGCCGGATTTCCTGCAGGCTGACGAAGCTGTGTCCAGAACACCTGGAGCAACGCATCGCGCTCCTGATCATCGCGGATCGCCCGCTTGGCTGCGGCCAGCACGGCTTCATTCATGGTGTTTCAGCCTCATCATCAAGGTGCCGTTGCGTCAGCGCCCGCTGCAACGCAGCCAACTGCCCTTCGATACTGGCATCGATCACACAGCCTGCGGTCTCCAGGCGGCAGCCGCCTCGCGCAAGCCTGGCATCGGCGCATACCTCGACCGGCCCGACCTCGGGATACAGTGCGAGCACTTCATCCAAACGCTGGCGAACCTCAGGCAACTGATCGGGCCTTACGTGCAGCAACAACGCTTCCCGTGGCTGAACCTGCGCCAGCGCCTGACGGGTCGCGGCCAATGTCAGCTCGATATCAGGATATTCCCCCAGCACCTTGCACACGGCCTGGCGCACCACCTCGCTCATCTGCCGGTCGGCCTGGCGATAGAACGCTTCGCAGCGCACGCGTGCTCCATGCAGCAACGCCGCCTGTTCGACGGCGGCCATTTCCAACCCGATCTCCCGCCCTAGCCGCTGATGCTCCTCGAGCACCGCATCGGCCCGGGCATCGATGTCCCGGGCACGCTGACGGGCATTTTCGGTCAGTACGCTGGCATCGAGGTACTGCTGATAGTCAGCGCTGCGCACTACGTTGAGGCTCGGGTCGATCATGGGCCGGGCCTCATTCAATTCAATAAATGGCAACATTCCGGGCTCCTGTCTCGGGCGACTTTCAGGCAAAGGGTGCGGGCCAGGTCGCGTAGTTCATCGTCCATCGGCCAAGTCGGCACCAAGGTCACGCCGGGCAGGCGCAGGTTCAGACGCCGAGCGAACCCCGAATCGACCTCGCCGCATGCCTGCAACCAGAACGCCAGGCCACATCCGGGCAGGTACGCGTCCAGGTCATCGGCTGGCAGCGCCTGTTGCCAGCCCACAGGCCAAGTGCCGATGACGAGACGCCACGTTTCCAGGCAATAGCGCAGGCCCTGTGGGTCGAGTGCCGCCCGCAACCGCGCCTGACCTGACCGGTCGAGTACTTGGCGGATGGCCTGGCCATGCAGCAGGCCACCCAAGCTTGCCAACACCCGCTCCAACGCCGGCTGTGAAAACAGGGCCAGCCTACCGAGTCGTTCTGGCAAGTCGAACGACTCGCACAGCTCCAGCACCGACATCAGCCAGCCGTTGACCTCGCGACTCTCCCGCCAGTACGGCAAGGCCTGAGCCATCTGATCCAGCACTTCGGGACAATGGGTCAAGTGCAGGTAGTGCGCCGGGCAGTAGCGAAACTGAAACTCGGTCATGCTCGCTGACGCCACCACAGGTACTGCGCCAGGTTGCTCAGCACCAGCACCCCGAGCAGCACGCCCAGCAGCGCCACAAGGCGCCAGCGCGAGCCTTCCAGAACCTGCACCGAAAACAGCGTGACATGGCGCAGGCCCGCCAGCGGTTGACGCGCCTGGTTCGATGGCACCAGCACCACACTGATCCGCTCGTAGTCCAGGCCTTCGATACTGTTGCTCAACAGCTGCTTCATCTGCCCGATGTAAAGGTCCAGCGCCGCATCCGCCGCGTGCTTGATGAAGATCGACGCCGACGCCGCACCGGCTTGCGGACGCAGGCCGTCACGGGGTTCCGGCAACACCACATGCACCCGCGCCACCAGCACGCCATCGATCTCCGACAGGGTCCGCGACAGCTCCTGGGACTTCACATAGGTCAGCCGCGCCTGTTCCTCCAACGGCGAGGAGATCAGGCTGTCCCGGGGGAACACGTCATTGACCGTGGAGAACATCTCCCGCGGGTAGCCCTGGCGCTTGAGCGCCGCCACCGCATGGCCGATATCGGCTTCGTCGATCAGGATCTTCACCTTGCCGTCCTTGTCCTGGGCCTTCACCGCAGCGATGCCCTCGGTGTCCAGCACCGCGAGCATTTCGTTGGCTTCGCGCTGGCCGAGGCCGAGGTAAAGCTCGACCCTGCACCCGCCCAGCGCCAGCACCACCAGAAGCAGCATGCACTGCCATGATCTTTTCACAGGGCACCTACTGGGCTTTCATGAGGGTTTCGATGTTCTGCGTGGTGCGCCCCACACCCTTGGCGATCAACTCCACCTGCAGGTTGCTGCGGATCAGCGCCCAATGGGCCTCCATCAGCGCCACGGGATCGCCCGTGCCAGACACCAGGTTGGCCTGCGCGCCCTGCCTGGCCTCGGCATGCTGCTGTTTGAGCAAACCGACCTGATGCAACAGTCCGTCCCCAGGGCTATCGGCAGCACCGGACAACGCCTGCTCGAACTCGGCCACCTGCCGGGCATCGACAGCCGGTGCCGACAGGGATTGCAGATCGGTGACCATCAGGGATATCTCGGCAATGCCACTCATGCTTGGCCCTCTACCGTGAAGGAGTCATTCAGCAGGTCCATCGCCATGGCGAGTACCTGCAGGTTCATTTGTTGCGTCAGCGCCAAGGACGCCTGCTCGCGGTGCTGATGTTCAACCAGGCTTGCCTGGAATTGGGCGGCGTTTTGGTCGGCGTGGGCGGGCAACGGGGTCAGTGCGTCTTGCGTGCCGGACACCAGCATCGAGGTCAGCGGACTCATGCCACCACCTGGGCCCGCATGCCCTCGGCGAACCTGACCAGATCGGCGTCCTGGCTCTGTATCATGCGGTCGAGCCGTCGCTCCAGCGCGGCCATGTAACCCAACTGACGCTCACACAGCGCCAACCACGGTTCAATGGACGGCCAGGGCGCCTGGTTGCCCTCTGCCAACGCCTCCTCGCACCGTCCCTGCCCCATCAGGCTGGCAATGCGTATCGCACAGGCAGCCTCCATCGTCGCCGCTTCCCGGGCAAGCCAGTGCGCAATGGCCAGCGCCTCTTCATGATGGCGATGCTCGACACCCAGCAAGCCAAGGCGAGCCAGCAGATTGTTCACGGAATGGTTCATGCTCAGAACTTCTGCAAAATGCTGCTGATGGTGTTCTTGAAGGTCTGGCCCAGCGTCGCGTCGACCTGGAAAACGTTCGACCAGATATTCGAGCGATGCCGCATGTCCGCCAGCAACGCGGGATCGTCACTTTTCTCGTTGAGCTTCTGCAGGGCGTCGAGCACCGCCTTGTTGGCCTGTTGCGCCTGCTTGACCATGCCCTCGTGGACCATGTCCATGGTGTTGCTGGTGCCGTCGTAGAAGCCGCTGCTGATGTTCGTCATTTCAGTGTTCCTCTAGTTTCTCGAGTATTTTCAAGGCGGCTACAAGGGCTGCCAGTTGTTGGTGCAATACCTGGAACTCGGAAGGTGGCAGCGGCTCCGACAACTGCCTGGCACAGGCCTGCCGTGCGTGCTCCAGCACCGAGAACATTCGCGCCTGCTTACGCGGATCACGCACCTCCCACATGAGTTCATCCATCATCTGCCGGTCTCTCCTTCAGGTTGATCACGTAGTCACGACCGCCCTTGCTCAGCGTGATTGCCTGCCCATCGATCGCCAGGATGCGAATGCCGGAGGGCATCAGGGCGCCCACTGGGTAACGGCGGTTATCGCTCAGCGTCACGTAGGGCAACCGCCCCAGCGAGACGCCTCGAATAGGGAAATCGAGTTTCGCGGGCGCAGGTGCCCTGCCCTCGTCGATCAACCGTAACGATGGGTGGTCGCCGAATGCCTCGCGGTACTGTCGCTGCAGGCTCTGGTAGTCCTGAAGCTGGCGCTCGCGCAACGCCCCGTGCAGCACCAGAGTGTGTCCCTGGTCGGTCACGCTCAAGGTGTCCTCCAGGCGCCATTCGCGCAGCAGTTGCGCCAGCCGCGTCCGGGCTTGCTCCTGGGGCTGGGTCGGTTGCTCGACGGGCTCTAACACTGCCGTTGGCGTGTCCTGTGCCTCAGCGTCGGCAATCAACAATCGCGTGAGCAGCACGAGCAGCAAAAGCAACCCGGCACCCGGCACCATGAACCAGCCGTGGCGCAAGCCTGGCCGAGGACGCTGCGCGGGAGGCCACTCGGCGAACATGTCGTCTTGATTGCAGAAGGCCCACTGCAGCGGACCGCAACATTGAGTCGCCAATGCCTGGAGTTCGGCCTGCGCTGCCACCTCCCGTCCATCCTGGGTGGGTGCTTCGCTCGAACCCCACTCCAGCAGGCGTATGCCATCGGGTTCTACCATCAGCACCAGGTGAATGGCGGCAATGCCCGTATCCGCCAGGACCAGGTCGGCCTGGGCCGGATCGGTGCCGATGACCACCCGCCCAGGCATCAGGGACACCTCGGCGCCGGCATTCAAACCGCTGTAGACCCGCAGTTTCCAGGCCATGTCAGGCACGCTCGCCAAGCCCGGGATCGATCAGCCTCGGCTCGATCAGGAACAGCCGCACCGAACGCCGGGTGTTGCTCGACTGATAGCGGAACAAGGCGCCCAGGAAGGGAATGTCACCCAGCAACGGGACCTTGCGGATGCTTTCGCTGGTCTCGTCGCGATGGATGCCGCCGATCATCAGGCTTTGTCCAACATCGACCCGGGCCAGCGTGTCGATGACCGTGCGGCTGATAGTGGGAATGCCATCGGGCCCAGTGCTGTTGGGCTTCTGGCTGCCGTCCTCGATATGCAGGCTCAGACTGATTTCCGGTCGATCCGTGCTGCGGATCAGGCGCGGCGTCATCTTCAGCAAGGTGCCGTAGGTAATGGCCTTGAGCTCGGCCACCCGCTCGCCCATCACCCGCACATAGTAGGTTTCGCTATGATCGATCACCGCCAGGGTGTTTTCCTGGGTCAGCAAGGTCGGTCGCGACACCACCTGGGCATGGCCTTGGCCCTGCATCAGGGTCACCTTGGCCAGTAGCCGGTTCAAGCCGCGACTATCGACCAAACTGCCGGACAACGTGGTTTGCGCCAATCCCGCTTGGGTACGGATGTCCATCAGTTGATGCTTGCCGATTCCGAACTGCCATTCCACGCCAAGCTCATCCAGGTGTTCGGCGTTGATATCGAGGATCGTCAGAGCTACTTCGATCCGCGCCGCCGGCCGGTCCAGCGCCATGACCAGGCGTCGGTACATGGGCAGGCGCTCGGCGTGATCACGCACGATGATGGCATTGAGCGACGGTTCGGCCTGGACCACGGCCCGGCCGGCACGCACGGGCGCGCCCTCTGCCACGGACTGGCCGTCGACCGCCACCACATTGGCATCGGCCAGCAACCGGGAAAGGAGCGTGGCCACGCCAGGTACCGCCACCTTCTGGTCGCGATAGTCGATCTCGCGGTCCACGGCCACCGCATGCCGGAGCGGGATCACCTCGACGCTCAGGCTGCCACCCAGTTCATCCTGCAGGCTGGCCTGCTGCTCCAGGGCCTTGACGGTCTGCTCGATCCGATCCAGGTAACGCGGTGGCCCCGAGGCATAAACCAGCCGCCCACCTGCCGCGGCACGCCAGGCAAAGCGTGAGGTCCAGCCACCACCCTCCTGGAGCGCGGCGCGCAGTTGCGGCTCGCGCACCTTGTCCAGGTGGATCAGCCGGGTCTGCACTTCGCTCGACTTGTCGACGTGCAGCACCGCGCCGTCGTAGTACCAGGCCAGGTTGTAGAGCACCGCGACCTGTTCGAGAAACGCCTGCGGGTCCGGCTGCTCGAAGGTGGCGCTGACCTGGTCCCTGACCTTGTCGCTGACCACCACCGAACCCTGATAGCTGGCGGCAAAGTTGGTCAGCACGTCACGCAGGCTCTCGCCCTGGGCGATGTAGTGGAACGGTTCTTCCGACCAGTCCAGCGGCTCGCCCTGGGCGACAAGACTGGCCAGCAGGGCTGCCAAACCGGTGGCAAGCGATCTCAGGGCAGCCATACGCTTGCTCCCCGGGCAATCACAGGTGCTGGACCGAAACGTTGCGCACACAGATGATTCAGCAGGGCGACCTGCACCCCAAGCACATGTTCTAGGGTGTCCACATCGCCCGACGAAGTATCTACCCAAGCTTCGAGCATCAGCTCTCCCTCAGGCGTCAGCGCCAGCCGCTGCGGGCAATGCGCGGCCCACGCCGTGAGCATGCCCAACAGGCGCCGCAGGACCTGCTGATCGAGACCGGCACCTTGCCCAACCACTGACGATAGCGAACTGCGCGCCATGAGCTGTGCGCCTCGCGGTTCAAGCCGCAGGCCATGGCCATCGATGCACAGGTGGTAGCCGCCAGCGTCATCGGCCAGCCAGGGCGCCATGCCCAGGCGACGGGCCAACTGCGTTGCAAGTCTGTTCATGCAGGTCTTGTCCATGCGAACTCAGGGGGATGTCTAGCGACGGGCGTCACTGGGCGTACAGCCGAAACGCCGGCGATAGCTCTGGCTGAAATACGACTGGCTGGAAAAGCCGCTTTCCATGGCGATATCGACAATGCTCATACGCGTGTTCAGCAGCAGGTGATGCGCATGGACGATCCTGCGCTCGGTGATCCAGGCCCGTGGCGAGCAGTTGTAGAAGGAGCAGAACAGGCTCTTGAACGCCGTCAGGCCCAGCCCGAAAGCCTCGGCGTACTGGTCCAGGCGCCAATCGCGCAGGTAATGCTGCTCCATGAAGGCGTGCAGCCGATCGACATGGCGATTGCCCTGTTGGCGCAGGGCCGCCAGCAGCGTCCGACCTTGCGCCCCAAACACCAGCAGCAACAGCAGCTCCTCCAGGCGCAGCATCGCCAGCATCGACGACGTCCCCTCGCCTTCGAGCGCCGCCAGACGGGTCACGCATTCCTGCGCCAAGGTGCAGGGATGAAGTCGCAGGGTATTCACGCCGGGTTCGCCGCAGCGCTCGAGATGGCTCAGTTCCTGGCCGTGACGCTGCATGAACGCCTGCACGAAATTCACGTCCAGCGGCAGCCACAGCACCTGGCACGCCTGCCATCGGGTCGCCACCAGGTAGGTGCCACGTTTGACGAACAGCAGTTCGCCGGCCTGTAGATCGATGACGTTGTCTTTTTCGCGCACGGCCAGCTCGCCTGCCATGATCGCGTAGAAGCCTTCCTGACCCTGGGACGCAAAACCCGCCCCGACAACATCCAACTGCCGCCCTTGCACACACCAGTCCTCAACTGGAGAAATCCCTCTCGCACCAGGCTCACTTCCCGTAGGCCCCTTTACACACCACGTCGAAGCTCAACCGGTGTAGTCATGGCCATAGGCTACGATGCCCTCCCACGCTTGAACGCAGGGATTGTCCTCGCATGGACAGAGGCATTTCGCCATCGCTTGTAGGAAGTTCGCCGAGCTTGGCGCACAGCAGAAAGCGGGAGAGCGCCGACAGCTAAAAAATGACGACAGCCTCCGATAGTCGAGCAGGCGACGCGGTCGTTACCGTGGCGGCCCCCTCCAACGAGAATTCGCCATGCCAGGCACGAACTATGACTATGCACTGACCCAGCTGTACGCGGCCTTGAAACTGGAGCCCCCTGTGGCCTTCGAGCCCGTGATCAGCCTGCGGGTAGGCACCCATGTGTGCAACGTGACCGAGCACCCTGCCGACCAGTTGCTGATGTTCATCGAACTACCCGCCACCGATGGCGTGGGCTGGGGCCAGCAGAACCTGTTTTGCCAGGACCTGTGCAAACCCATGCTCGGGGTCGATCCGCTCACGGACATGCACGTGCTGTGGAACCGCCAGCCCCTGGTCCAGATGGACCGCGCCATGGTGCATCACCAGCTGGAACAGCTGGTTCAGGCCGCCCACGACCTGGCCGACAGCGAAACGCCTTGAGCCGCGTTCAGCGCTGCGCCCAGATCTGCGCCTCGCTCCAGCCCAGGGCGGCAAAGTCCTCGGCGCGCAGCGAGGCCTCCTCCTCGCAGAAGAATTCATCCAACTGCGGAGGCCTGATCGACGTGTCACTGAGCATCGCATGTACCTGGCCACGGTGATGGATCTGGTGTTCGAACAGGTGCGACAACAAGCGCAGGCGCGGCTCATGCTGCATCCGCTCTGGCCGCGCGATGCTGACATAGCGTCCGAGCTGGTCATCACGCAACTGCCGGCAATAGGCGATCAGTCGCTGATCGGCCTGAGCCTGCTGGGCGTGCAGGTCGGTGCACGTGGCAAAAGGTTGCTCAGGCACGAAGAAGCGCTCGCCGTCAGGATCGGGCGCTTCACCACGCTGCTCGCACTCCAGCGCGTCCAGGTAGAACCAGTCCACCGTCAACAGGTGGTTGAGGGTGGCCTTGATCGAGGGGAAGAAGCTGCAGCGGGGGGCGACGAACTCGTCCTGGGTCAGTTGCAGGCAAGCCTTGTACAGGCGGTGGTTGGCCCAGCCATTGTTGTAGGCTTGGGTCAGCAGATGATGCGACAGCGGCTCCATGGTCGACTCCTTCAGGCGAAGCGTTGCAGTTGCATCTCCCGTAGCCGGCTCAGGGTTCGTTGGTACGGGAACGCCAGATACCCTTGAGTGTAGAGCGCTTCCAGCGGAACCTCGGCCTCCAGGTACAACGCCACACGACGGTCGTAGCACTCGTCGACCAGCGCGATGAAGCGCCGCACGCTGTCATCCTTGGGCGCCAGGGTCGGCAGTTCGCGGTCTCCGGCCTCGACGCGGGCCGCACCATCTTCAGTCCCACGGGCGATACGCCCGGCCTGCTGCACGCCGCCCAGGGCCGGCACATCACTGAGCAGAATGGCCGGGTAACGGTCGCACAGCGCCATGAAGTCCATGGCGGCCAGGGGCTGCTCGCACAGATCGGCAAATCGGCACCAGAGCGCCCGTCCGCTGTGGCGCACCACCTGGACATGGCGCGAACCAATCTGAACGGCCTGCGTGCTACCGAGGTCATCCGGGCTCAACTGGTCGAACACCGCCGCCAGCGCCCCGCCACCGCCCGCAGGTGCCACCCAGTAGCGCTGCAGCCGAGCCCCCGGATGCAGGCGATGGTCCTGCTCTCCGGCTACCGACAGCACGCGCATATGCTGCTCGATGGCGGCAATGGCCGGCAGGAAGCGCTCGCGGTTGAAGCCGTCGCGGTACAGCTGGTCGGGGGGCTGGTTGGAGGTGGCGACGATTACCACGCCCTGGTCGAACAGCACTTGGAACAACCGGCCGAGGATGATCGCATCACCGATATCGCTGACGAACAGCTCGTCGAAACACAGCACGCGGATCTCGCCGGCCAACTCGCGGGCCAGGGCCTTGAGCGGGTCGGCGGTGCCGTTGAGCTGGAACAGGCGCTGGTGGACCCAGGCCATGAAGTGGTGGAAGTGCTGGCGCCGTGCCGAAAGCTTTAATGAACGGTGGAACAGGTCCATCAACCAGGTCTTGCCGCGGCCGACCGGGCCCCAGAGGTACAGGCCCTGGGTCGGTTTATCCTGGCCCAGGGCGTCGAAACAGGCCTGCAATGCGGTGACGACGGCCGCCTGGGCCGGGTCGGGGAAGAAACCGCGTTCGTTGAGAGCTTGGAGATAGAGGGATTCGGGCGTCATGCCAGCCATGGTACGACACTTTCGCCCCTATCGTGCGTGGGAGCGGGCTTGCCCCGCGATAGGCCCCCTCAGGCATCAACCGCCCGTCAACCCCACCTTCAGCAATGCCCCATCCTTGGCATCGGTCAGCACATACACATAGCCATCCGGCCCCACCCGCACGTCACGGATACGCGCCTTGAGATCGCCCAACAAGCGCTCTTCATGCACGATCTTGTCACCATCGAGCTGCAAACGAATCAACTCCTGGGTCGCCAGCGCGCCAATGAACAGGTTGTGGTCCCACGCCTTGAACGTCGGGCTGTCGTAGAACGCCATGCCGCTGATACCTGGCGACTTCTCCCACACATGATGCGGGTCGACCATGCCCTGGACCTGCTTGCCCTTGGCTTCCGGGATCGGCAGCATCGAGTAATTGATGCCATGGGTGGCGACCGGCCAACCGTAGTTCTTGCCGGGCCGCGGAATGTTGATCTCGTCGCCGCCACGGGGGCCGTGCTCGTGGGTCCACAGCTGGCCGGTCCAGGGGTTCAACGCCGCGCCCTGCTGGTTGCGGTGGCCGAACGACCAGATTTCCGGACGCACATTGTCGCGGCCGACGAAGGGGTTGTCCTTGGGTACCTCGCCATCGGGCAGGATGCGCACGATCTTGCCCTGCAGCTTGTCCAGGTCCTGGGCAGTGGGCCGCTGGTTGTTCTCGCCCAGGGCGATGAACAGGTAACCGTCGCGGTCGAACACCAACCGCGAACCGAAATGATTGCCTTCGGAGAGCTTGGGCTGCTGGCGGAAAATCACCGTGAAGTGCTCCAGACGGGCCCGGTCCTGGGACAGCTGGCCACGGCCGACCGCAGTTCCCGCCTTGCCGTCGGGGCCTTCCTCGGCGAATGACAGATAGACCGTTCGGTCCTTGGCGAAGTCCGGCGACAGCACCACGTCGAGCAGGCCACCCTGGCCTTCGGCCCACACCTTGGGCACGCCGGACAATGGCGGGCCGACCTTGCCCTCGGCGCTGACGATGCGCAGATTGCCGGGGCGTTCGCTCACCAGCATGTCCTTGCCACCCGGCAGGAAGGCCAGGGCCCAGGGGTTGCGCAGACCGTCGGCGACGGTACTGACGGTCAGTTGCCCCTCTTCACTGGGAAATTGCTGCTCGGCGGCCGCCTGGGCCAACAGCGGAAACAGGCCGGCGGCGGCCAGGGTGGTCAACCAGATACGTGGCGTCATGCTCGATTCCTTCGAGGGGGCTCACGGCACGCGCAGTGAATCGCGTGGTGGCCGGGTGGGTTCCAGGTTCGGGGTCTGCTGCTCGCGGCGCAGGTTGTCGCCATTGCCGATACCCCGGTTGTCGAGGGTCGGCGGGCGCGGGTTGGGTTGCGTGGACGGGCCGCGCACCGGCGGCGTGGCGGGCATGCTGCCCTGGCGGCTGTTGGGGTTGGCACGCATGATCGGGCTGTTGTACGGATTGTTGCTGTCGTTGGCGGCAAGCAACGGCGCCGGCAGGGGCGCAGCCTGGAGCGGCATGGCCAGCAACAGGCCGAGGCCCAGGATTGGCAGGGTGGGGTTCATGCTTCACCTCCGGTACGAAAAGGCGCGCTCCAGGGTTGGATAGCCTAAAGCGCGCAGGGTTCGACGCAAAAGGATGAATATGGGTCCTGATGTTTCAGTATGGCCCCCTGGGGCGGCCATGCAGCCCCGGTGTCAGCCGGCTTTATCCACCTTGTGCCGCGCCGCATACAGGCACAGCATCTCCATCGCCAGCGTCGCCCCGGCCAACGCGGTGATATCGGCATGGTCATAGGCCGGCGCCACCTCCACCAGGTCCATGCCCACCAGGTTGATCCCGCGCAAGCCGCCGAGGATCTCCAGCGCCTGCACCGTGCTCAGCCCCCCGCATACCGGCGTGCCGGTACCGGGCGCGAAGGCCGGGTCCAGGCAGTCGATGTCGAAAGTCAGGTACACCGGCCTGTCCCCCACCCGCTGGCGGATCGCCGCGATGATCGCCTCGGTGCCCTGGCGATGCACCTGGCGGGCATCGAGGATGGCGAATCCCTGGCTATCGTCATTGGTGGTGCGCAGGCCGATCTGCACCGAGTGCGCCGGATCCACCAGGCCTTCACGCGCCGCGTGCCAGAACATGGTGCCGTGGTCGATGCGCTTGCCCTCCTCGTCCGGCCAGGTGTCGCTGTGGGCGTCGAAGTGGACCAGCGCCAGCGGGCCATGCCGGCTGGCATGAGCCTTGAGCAGCGGGTAGCTGATGAAGTGGTCGCCACCCAGGGTGAGCATGGCGCAGCCGGCCTCGAGGATGCGCTCGGCGTACGCCTCGATGCTGTCCGGCACCGACGCTGGCGTGCCGCTGTCGAAGGCGCAGTCGCCGTAGTCGATCACCGCCAGGTGGTCGAACGGGTCGAACGTCCAGGGCCAGTGCCGGGCCCAGGCCTGCTGCACCGAGGCGGCGCGAATCGCCCTCGGGCCGAAGCGCGCACCGGGGCGGTTGCTGGTGGCGGTGTCGAACGGCACGCCGCTGACCACCACATCAACACCGCGCAGGTCGCGGCTGTAGCGGCGCCGGGAAAAACTGGTGATACCGGCATAGGTGCTCTCGGCGGCGGTGCCGTAGAGGCTGTCACGGGTCATGGCCTGGTCGTTGTCCTGGGCGAGATCCACGGTCTGTCTCCTGTCGTTGTTGTTCACTGGCGGCTGCGGAAGGCGGTCCACAGGCGGTTGCGCTGGCGCAGGTCGGACAACGCCATGCTGCGGTCGGCGAACAGGCGCTGGCGCACCTCGGCCGACGGGTAGATGTCCGGGTCGTTGCGGATCGCCGCGTCCACCAGCGGCGTGGCGGCCTGGTTGGCGTTGGCGAAGAACAGCGTGTTGGTCAGTGCCGCCACCGATTCGGGGCGCAGCATGAAGGCGATGAAGGCGCGGGCCGCCTCGGGATGCGGCGCGTCCTTGGGAATCACCAGGTTGTCCTGCCAGACCAGCGTGCCCTCGCGGGGGATGCGGTAGATCAGCTCGAACGGCTTGCCGGCGCGGCGGGCCTGGTCGGCGGCCATGGCCGCGTCGCCGTTGTAGGTCAGCGCCAGGCACACGCTGCCGTTGGCCAGGTCGTTGATCTGGCGACCGTTGGCCACGTAGCTGATCGAGGGCTGCAACTGCTGCAACAACGCCTGGGCAGCGTCCAGATCGGCCTTGCTCTGGCTGTACGGGTCCTTGCCCAGGTAGTTGAGGGTCAGGCCGATCACCTCCTGGGGCGAGTCCGGCATGGCGATTCCGCAGTCCTTCAGGCGGCTGGCGTACTCGGGCTTGAACAGCAGGTCGAGGCTGTCCAGTGGCACGTCACCGAGGCGCTGGCGCACGGCCTCGACATTCACCCCCAGCCCCAGCGTGCCCCAGGTGTACGGCACGGCATGGCGGTTGCCGGGGTCGGCCTCGGCCAGCTTGGCCAGCAGGTCCGGGTCGAGGTTGGCGTAGCCGGGCAGCGCCTGGGCATCGAGCGGCTGCAAGGCGCCGGCCTTGAGCGCCCGGGCCAGTACCGTGGCCGACGGCACCACCACGTCGTAGCCACTGCCGCCGGTCAGCAGCTTGGTCTCCAGCACCTCGGTGGTGTCGAAGGTGTCGTAGCGGACCTTGTAACCGGTCTCCTGCTCGAACCGCGCCAGGGTTTGCGGGGCGACATAGTCGGCCCAGCTGTACAGGTTGACGACCTTCTCCTCGGCCTGCAGCGGCAGGGCGATCAACAATGAAAGCAGGCACAACGTTCGACGCATGGCGGGCACCTCGGCGTGGGGGTGGATGCCGCCAGCATGCCTGCCGGGTTACATTGTAAAAATGGCAACTATTCAAAGCTGACATTCATCAGGACCAATGTGATGCTCGGACAACTGCACGACCCCGACCTGCACCTGCTGCGGCTGTTCGTCACTGTAGTCGAGGCCGGCGGCTTCAGCGCCGCCCAGGGCGTGCTGGGGCTCAGCCAGCCCAGCATCAGCCAGCAGATGGCCAGGCTCGAGACCCGCCTGGGCTATCGCCTGTGCAGCCGTGGCAAGGGCGGTTTCCGGCTGACCGAGAAAGGCCAGCTGCTGCTCCAGGCGACCCGCGGCCTGCTGCTGCAGATCGAGCAGTTCCGCCAGCAGGCCAACGGCGTGGCCGGACGCCTGCTCGGCAGGCTGCGCATTGGCCTGGCCGAGAACCAGGACCGCGAGGTCACCTTGCGACTGGCCCGGGCCATCGCCCGGTTTCGCCAACGTGACGAGCAGGTGCGCCTGGAGGTGACCTGCGCACCACCCGCCGAACTCGAGCGGCTGTTGCTGGAGCAGCGCCTGGACTGCGCCATCAGCTACTTCTCCGGCAACCAGGCGGCATTCGATTACCTGCCATTGTTCGAGGAACGCCAGCGACTCTACTGTGGCCAGGGGCATGAACTGTTCGACCAGGCCCGGATCAGTCGCGAGCAATTGCTGGAGGCCGACCAGGTCTGCCATCCCTACCGCTTTCTCAAGCAGGGCGAACCCTTCCAGAGCAGGCGCAGTCTGGCGGTGGCGGAACAGATCGACAGCGCGCTGACGTTGATCCTGTCGGGACGGCATATTGGCTACCTGCCCCGCCACTGCGCCGCGCCCTGGGAAGCCCAGGGACTGTTGCGGGCACTGGACCCGACACTGGATTTCGTGGTGCCGTTCACCTTGGCGCGGCACCGTGGGCAGGAGCCCGGTGAAGCGCAGCAGGCGTTCATGGAGGATCTGCGCAGTACATTCGCTTGAATCGGGCCGGTCTGCGGTCCGTCGCAGGCAAGCCCGCTCCCACAGGAACCGCACATTCCTTGATTGCGGCGCCATGCATTTGCCACACTGAGGACTCGCCCGTGTCCCGAGCCTCTATCACCATGTATGCCCGCGCCTGCCTGATCCTGCTGCTGACCCTTGGCCTGAGTGCCTGCGCCCTGTTCCAGGGCCGTGACCCGCTGAATATCAGCGTGATCGGCATCGATCCCCTGCCCGGCCAGGACCTGGAGCTGCGCATGGCGGTGAAGATCCGCGTGCAGAACCCCAACGAAACCCCGGTGGATTTCAACGGCATCGCCCTCAACCTGGAAGTCAATGACCAGCCCCTGGCCGCCGGCGTGAGCGACCAACGCGGACATATCGGTCGTTACGACGAGGCGGTGATCGTGGTGCCGGTGAGCATCACCGCCTTCGCCTTCCTGCGCCAGGCCTATGGCCTGAGCCGGGTCGAATCCCTGCAGGGTCTGCCCTATGTGCTGCGTGGCAAACTGGCGAGCGGCCCGCTGGGCACCGTGCGCTTTACTGACAAAGGCAAACTCGACCTGCCCGCCGCCACCAGTGCCGGCTGGTAAACCTGTTCTCAGGTAAACGAACGATCACTCGCCAGCACGGGTGGAGCCGACAAAGCGCACGCCGGGACGCGGACGCTCGTCCACGCTGAGCTCGAACACATCCGGCCGCGCATAGTGGCCGACCACATCGAAGTCGTAGCGCGCACGCACCAGCTCGTCGGTATCGACCTCGGCGCAGAGCAGCCCGCGCTCGCCCACCAGCGGCCCGGCCAGCACCTCGCCGAGGGGGCCGACGATCACGCTGCCGCCATTGATCAACGGCCGCTCGGCCGGCCAGTTGGCCACCTCAAGGCCCAGCGCCGCCGGTGAATCCTGCACCTGGCAGGCGCTGATGACAAAACAGCGTCCTTCGGCGGCGATATGGCGCATGCTGACCTGCCACAGCTCGCGCTCGTCCACCGTCGGCGCGCACCACAGTTGCACGCCCTTGGCGTACATGGCGGTGCGCAGCAGCGGCATGTAGTTCTCCCAGCACACCGCCGCACCGATGCGCCCGGCATGGCCCTCCACCACCGGCAGCGTGGAGCCGTCGCCCTTGCCCCAGATCAACCGCTCGGTGCCGGTGGGCATCAGCTTGCGGTGCTTGGCCACCAGGCCGCCCTCAGGCTCGAAAAACAGCACGGTGCAGTACAGGGTGTTGCCGCTGCGCTCGATCACGCCGAGCACCAGGCTCGCCCCGGTGCGCGCCGACAGTCCGGCCAGCGCCTCGGTTTCGGCACCCGGTACATCGATGGCGTTGGCAAAATAGCGGGCGAAGGCTTCACGCCCTTCGTGCAGGCGATAGCCGAGCTGGGTACCGAAGCCCTCGCCTTTCGGGTAGCCGCCGAGCAACGCCTCGGGCATCACCACCAGGCTGGCGCCGGCCTCGCGGATGGCCTGCTCGTAGCCGAGGATCTGTTCCAGGGTGGCGGCCTTGCCCGCAGGCAGCGAACCGATCTGCAGGGCGGCAACGATGGATCTTGGCATCTTGGGGACTCCTGTCTGAAGAACGCCGAATGGTGCGCGCCGCCGTACCGGAAGTGTCCGCCTGCCTCAGCGGTTGGCGCTGGCGGCGGCCATCATCTTGTTCACTTCACTGCGTACCAGCTGGTTGAATTCCACCGGCGACATGCCGTCGAGCTCGGCGCGCACCCATTCGGCCCACTTGCCCTTGCGCCGCGGCTTCTCCGCGATCAGCCGCGCGGCCTCGCCCTTGGCCTTGGCCAGGTTGTTCTGCCAGTACTCGAACAAACGGGCCTTCTCTGCCTCGATCTGCGCCCGTTCCTGGAAGCTCATGTTGGCCAGATTGAAACTCATGGGGGTATTACCTGCCGCTGTAAAATGGGCGCTATCTTACACTGTAGCGACGCGCCATCGGTACGCCGCTGCAACTTTCCCGGCGCCGTGGCATCCACTGTTCAACGCCCAACCCTTCACGAGGATGTGTACATGGCCAGGAAAACCGCCACGCAAGCCGACAACGACCAGATCAAGGATCAGGTGTTCAGTGAGCTGCAGGCCTTGATCGAAGAGTCCGAGAAACTGCTCAGCGACAGCGCGTCGCTGGTGGGAGAGGAAGCAGAAGGCCTGCGCGCGCAGCTCGGCCTGAAACTGCGGCAGGCCCGAGACGCCACCGGCCGGCTGGGCCGCAAGGCGCAGCCCGCAGTCGAGGCGACCCAGGAGTACATCGGTGGCCACCCCTGGCAGACAGTGGCGATCTCGGCAGGCTTTGGCCTTGTGGTCGGGTTGCTGCTCGGTCGCCGGCAATAGCTCAGGCCGCTTGTGCCATCGGAATCCCGCTGTGGAAGCGCAGCTCCTGGTCGGGTGAGGTGATCAGCCCGGCCTCCGCCTCGCGCACCTGCTCCACCACCCGGGCGATATCCGCTTCGTCACCGTACTGGTGAGCCAGCTTCAGGTAGCCCTGGTAGTGCCGAGCCTCGCTCTTGAGCAGGCCGTGGTAGAAGGTGCCGAGCTCTTCGTCCAGGTGCGGCACCAGGGCGGCGAAGCGCTCGCAGCTGCGCGCTTCGATGAAAGCCCCCACCACCAGGGTATCCACCAGCTTGACCGGCTCATGGGCGCGCACCAGCCGGCGCAGGCCCGAGGCATAGCGCCCGGCCGAGACCGGACGCAGCGGCACGCCGCGGCGCTTCATCAGGCGCAGCACCTGCTCGTGGTGCACCAGTTCCTCGCGGGCCAGACGCGACATCATGTTGATCAGGTCGAGGTGGGTGTTGTACTTGGCGATCAGGCTCAGCGCGGTGCTGGCCGCCTTGAACTCGCAGTTCTTGTGATCGATCAGCAGGGTCTCCTGGTCGGCCAGCGCCGCCTCGATCCAGGCATCAGGGGTACGGCAACCGAGGAAGGCGTCGATTTCGGGAATCAGGGACATGGCACTCACAATCACACAGGACATCGGCAGGACCGGCGATTATACCGGCGACCGTGCCGAGTGCCAGTGACTATGCTTGATACATATCAAGCGGCAGCGGCAGCAGCGCCGTCTATAGTCAGGCATTGGCCGCCATTCTGAAGGGAGTTCACGCCCATGCAAGCCGTACGCAGCATCCTTGTCGTCCTCGACCCCGAGCACGCCCACAGCCGTGCCCTGACTCGGGCCAAGCTGATCGCCGGGGTGACCGGCGCGCGCCTGCACCTGCTGATGTGCGACAAGAAGCAGGATCATGACGCGCTGCTCAGCTTGCTCAGCAGCCAGTTGCACGACGACGGTTACGACAGTGTCACCCACGAGCAGCACTGGAAGGACAACCTGCACAAGTCGATCATCCATGTGCAGCAGGCCGAAGGCTGCGAATTGGTGATCAAGGAACATCGGCCGGACAATCCGCTGCGCAAGGCACTGCTCACTCCCAGCGACTGGAAACTGCTGCGCGAATGCCCGTGCGCGGTGCTGATGGTCAAGAGCGAGCGACCATGGACAGGTGGCAAGATCCTGGCGGCCGTGGATGTCGGAAACCAGGACGAGGCCCATCGCCTGCTGCATGCCAGCATCATCGACCATGGCTATGACATCGCCAGCCTGGCCAAGGGCGAACTGCACGTGATCAGTGCCCATCCCTCGCCCATGCTGTCGGCCGCGGACCCGGTCTACCAGCTCACCGAGACCATCGAGAAACGCTATCGCGAGGCATGCCTGGCGTTCCAGGCGGAGTTCGATATCACCGATGACCGCCTGCATATCGCCGAAGGGCCGGCAGATGTGCTGATTCCCTATACCGAGAAGAAGCTCGATGCCGTGGTGACCATTGTCGGTACCGTGGCGCGGACCGGGATCTCCGGGGCATTGATCGGCAATACCGCGGAGGTGGTGCTGGACTCGCTGGAAAGCGATGTACTGGTGCTCAAGAGCGAAGAGGCCAAGGCGCATCTGGCCGAGTTGGCGCGGGGGTGAAAGACACGACGCGATCCCCTGCAATAACAGAATACCGTGGGAGCGGGCTTGTCGGAACGCCGCACCGCCCGGATGAGGCCGGATCAGGCGGTGATGTTGCCTGGGCTGGCCTAATCGCGGGGCAAGCCCGCTCCCACGTTGTGTATTCCACAGTAAAGGCGGCGTTGGCTTTTGGAACGCGGAAAAGACAAAACCCCTACCTGCTCGCGCAGATAGGGGTTTTGCGAAATGAATCTTGACGATGACCTACTCTCACATGGGGAAACCCCACACTACCATCGGCGATGCATCGTTTCACTGCTGAGTTCGGGATGGGATCAGGTGGTTCCAATGCTCTATGGTCGTCAAGAAATTCTGTTGCCAGAAGATCCAGATGGATACTCCAGCGAATTCGGATATGCGATTTGTGATGTTGCGAACTTTCGGTTCTTTCGTCTTCACCACCGCAATCTGCGCTTTGCAAATTGCTTGGGTGTTATATGGTCAAGCCTCACGGGCAATTAGTATTGGTTAGCTCAACGCCTCACAGCGCTTACACACCCAACCTATCAACGTCGTAGTCTTCGACGGCCCTTCAGGGAGCTCAAGGCTCCAGTGAGATCTCATCTTGAGGCAAGTTTCCCGCTTAGATGCTTTCAGCGGTTATCTCTTCCGAACATAGCTACCCGGCAATGCCACTGGCGTGACAACCGGAACACCAGAGGTTCGTCCACTCCGGTCCTCTCGTACTAGGAGCAGCCCCTCTCAAATCTCAAACGTCCACGGCAGATAGGGACCGAACTGTCTCACGACGTTCTAAACCCAGCTCGCGTACCACTTTAAATGGCGAACAGCCATACCCTTGGGACCGGCTTCAGCCCCAGGATGTGATGAGCCGACATCGAGGTGCCAAACACCGCCGTCGATATGAACTCTTGGGCGGTATCAGCCTGTTATCCCCGGAGTACCTTTTATCCGTTGAGCGATGGCCCTTCCATACAGAACCACCGGATCACTAAGACCTACTTTCGTACCTGCTCGACGTGTGTGTCTCGCAGTCAAGCGCGCTT
>NZ_CP144367.1:540000-2072500 GCF_036549575.1 Pseudomonas sp. LH21 | reverse complement strand
CAACCCCAAGGCGAACACCTCGCACACACAACACAATCCCAAGACAGGCACCTGGCGGCCATCACACCATTTATTAACCAGCCCCCACCCAATCCAACACCCCCCATCCCATCCTTGCCAACCCGCCCACCACTGCGCACTATATTGCGCACCCTTGCGCGCACAATAAACGGAAACCTTCATGAACACCCCAAACCGCAGCTTGACCGCCACGCTGTTCCCCATCGGTCTGCTGCTGATTGCCATGGCCTCCATCCAGTCCGGGGCCTCGTTGGCCAAGAGCATGTTCCCCGTCGTCGGCGCCCAGGGCACCACCGCCCTGCGCCTCATCTTCGCCAGCGTCATCATGCTCCTGCTGCTGCGCCCCTGGCGCGCCCGCCTGGACGCCAGCACCCTGCGCAGCGTGATCATCTACGGCATGGCCCTGGGCGGCATGAACTTCCTCTTCTATATGTCTTTGCGCAGTGTGCCACTGGGTATCGCCGTCGCCCTCGAGTTCACCGGGCCGCTGGCCGTGGCGCTATGGGCCTCGCGACGGGCGCTGGACTTCCTGTGGATCGCCCTGGCAGTCGCCGGCCTGCTGCTGCTGATCCCCGTTGGCCAGACCGGTGCCAGTCTCGACCCGGTCGGCGCCGCCTACGCCCTGGGGGCCGGAGTGTGCTGGGCGCTGTACATCCTCTATGGGCAAAAAGCCGGTGCCGAGAACGGTATACAGACTGCAGCCCTGGGCGTGGTGATCGCCGCGCTGTTCGTCGCCCCCATTGGCATTGCCCACGCCGGCAGCGCCCTGCTGACGCCCGCGCTGCTACCGGTGGCCCTGGGCGTGGCCGTCCTTTCGACAGCCCTCCCCTACAGCCTGGAGATGGTTGCCCTGACCCGCATGCCCGCCCGCACTTTCGGCACGCTGATGAGCATAGAACCAGCGTTTGGCGCACTGTCCGGACTACTCTTCCTGGGCGAGAAACTCACCCTCTGGCAATGGCTGGCTATTCTCGCCATCATCACCGCCTCGGTGGGCGCGACCCTTTCCATGAAACGGGATACAGCACCGCCCGTGGCCGCCGACTGATTTGAGAAATATTTGCATTTAGCTGACCTGCAACCTTGTACCACCCGGCCTGGCTGATTAAGCTGTCACCCAATCATCATCTTGACGCTATCTACTGTGCGGCACATGGACGCCGGGGATCATCAGGGAAGAGGCAAAGCGCAAACGACAGGTCCGTTAAAGCAGTCGGGCCGATAAGGACAGGAATGAAACGTATTTTGCTCATCCTGGGCATCCTGGCCATCGCGGGATGCGCCGCGACAGCCAACACCGAGGTGAAGCGGGGGAAGAAGGGCCTGCACATCAACTGCTCGGGGCTCTCCTCGTCGTGGGACAAGTGCTACAGCAAAGCCGCCAGCTCGTGCAGCAGCAAGGGCTACAAGGTCATCGCCCGCTCCGGCGACACCGACGAAGAGCCTGGCGATTATGTATTCGGCATCAATCCGGCCGGCTATACCAGCCGCAGCATGATCGTGATCTGCAAGTAACAGATGCAAATAGGGCAGCCAGTGGCTGCCCTTTTCATAGTCAGAGCGCCGCGGTGCGCCGCTCCAGCCAGGCCAGCGCCTCGCCTTCCAGCAGCGGTGCCAGCCGTTCCCGTACCGTCTGGTGGTAACGGTTCAGCCAGGCGATATCTTCACTGCCCAGCGCCTCGACCAGCAGGCAACGCGTGTCGATCGGGCACAGGGTCAACGTCTCGAAGTTCAGGAACTCACCGAACTCGCTGCTACCCGCCTCGCGATTGACCACCAGGTTCTCGATCCGCACACCCCACTGCCCCGGGCGATAGGTCCCAGGCTCGATGGAACTGATCATGCCCGGCTGCATGGCCGTCTGCGGTGTGGCCGCAGCCTGGTAGGCGATCACCTGCGGGCCTTCGTGCACGTTCATGAAATAGCCGACACCGTGACCGGTACCATGGCCGTACTCGACCTGATCGGCCCAGATCGGTGCCCGGGCAATGGCATCGAGCAGTGGCGAAAGTATTCCGCGCGGGAAGCTGGCCCGTGACAGGGCAATCATGCCCTTGAGCACCCGGGAGCAATCGGCCTTCTGCTCATGGCTCGGCTCGCCGATCGGCACCATGCGGGTGATATCGGTGGTCCCACCCAGGTACTGGCCACCCGAGTCGATCAACAGCAGGCCATTGCCTTCGATGACGGCGTGGGACTCTTCGGTGGCGCGGTAATGCGGCATCGCACCGTTGGCGTTATAGGCCGCGATGGTGGAAAAACTCAGCGACACAAAGCCTGGACGGCGGGCACGGGCCGCGCTCAGCTGGTCGTCGATGGTCAATTCGGTGATCGCTTGCGCGCCGAGGTTCGCTTCGAACCAGGCGAAGAATTCGCACAACGCCGCGCCATCCTGCTCCATGGCCTGGCGGATATGGACGAGGTCGCCCTCCCCCTTGCGCGACTTGCTCAAGGTAGTGGGGTTGATGCTCTCGACCAGTCGCACCTGCTCGTGCAGGTTGTCCAGCAGGCCGCGGGTAACCCGCGTCGGGTCCACCAGCAGGCTCGCCGCAGCCGGTATCGCGGCCAGCGCGTCATTGACCTCGGCGTAGTCGCGAACCTCGATGCCATCGGCCGCCAGCACCTGGCGCAGGTGGCCATCGACCTTGTCACGCCCGACAAACAGGAACGCCTTGTCCTGGCTGACCAGCGCGAAGGAAACGAACACGGGATTGTAGGAGACATCGCTGCCGCGCAGGTTGAACAGCCAGGCGATGTCGTCGAGGGTGGCAATGAAATGCCAGTCGGCACCCTTCTCCCGCAATGTGCTGCGCAACTCGGCGAGTTTTTGCGCACGGTTGACCGTGGCATGGGGTGGCAGGTGCTGGTATACCGGATTACCCGGAAGCGAGGGACGGTCAGCCCAGACCAGTTCCAGCAGGTCGAGATCGGTGCGCAATTTCGCACCACGCGCCTGCAGGCGCTCGCCCAGTTGCCGCGCCGAGGCCAAGGCCATGACTGCGCCGTCCACCGCGACGGTACCGGACACTTCTGCGCCCAGCCACTCCAGCGCCCCGGGCTGGCCGGGGCGCAGCTTCATCAACTCGATGCCGCTGCCGGCCAGTTCCTTGTCCGCCTGTTCCCAGTAACGGCTGTCAGCCCACAGCCCGGCAAAGTCCGCGGTCACCACCAGCGTCCCCACCGAACCGAGGAACCCGGACAGCCACTGCCGTCCCTGCCAGTAGCCCGGCAGGTACTCGGACAGGTGCGGGTCGGCCGAAGGCACCAGCAAGGCATCCACGCCCTCCCGGGCCATGGCCTCGCGCACGCGGGCAAGGCGCGCGGGGACGGATTCGTGAAGGGGGGACTGACTGTTCATGCGCACTCCTGCGGATAGGTGTCGACGGGTCCAGGACGCTGATAATGGAACAGCCGGCAGGCGCCCGCAATCTCCGCGACCGTAACAAGGCATGCATTGCCCCAACTGCCCTGCCGACCGTCGATCCATCCTCCTGAACTAATCCGGCTGCGGGCCTTCACAACCCTTACATACCGTGCGTACGCGAGGCCAAGCATGCCCCACTCACGCAAGCCGAAAAGCGCCATCGTGCTGCTCGACACCCGCGAGCACACACCCGAGCATGAACGGGCAGTCCACCTGAAGATCGCCGATCACCTGGCGCCCCTGCTGGGAATCGAGCGGGTCGAGCCTTCACCCACGCAATCCGATACGGCCGGCTACTACTATGTACCGACCCAGACTTTGGTCGATCCGGAGCGTCACGCAGCACTGGGCATTCACGACGAACAGGATCTGTTTGGTGGCATTGTCAGCCATCCGCACATGGCCACCAAGGCCATCTCGCACCCGCTGCCAGCCGACGCCAGCTTCCCGCCCGGCTGGACCGATGCCTTTGCCCAGCATGCCAGCGACGCCCTGCTGCGCGGCTACACCGTGTTCTCCAGGGCCGACGCCCGCCGCGCCGCCGAACTGCTGCTGCGCGATGGGCCGGTAAGGATCAAGCCGGTACTGGCCTGCGCTGGCCGGGGCCAGGAGGTGATCATCGACAGGCTGGCCCTGGAGCCGTTGCTGGAGGCGATGGATGAACAGCAGCTGGGCTTATGGGGATTGGTATTGGAAGAAGACCTCGACAAGGTCGAGACTTTCAGCGTAGGGCAGGTGCGCGTGGCCGGGCTGACCCTGAGCTATCACGGCACCCAGCACCTCACCCACGATCATGCGGGCACGGAGGTGTACGGCGGCTCCGACCTGGTGATCGTGCGCGGCGACTACCAGCAACTGCTGCAGTTGCCGCTCGAGGACCACCTGCGCCTTGCCATCAACCAGGCCATGACCTACGAAGAGGCCGCCGAACGCTACTTCCCGGGCTTCATCGCCTCACGTCGCAACTACGACATCGCCCGTGGCCAGGACCACCATGGCCATCTGCGCAGTGGCGTGCTCGAGCAATCCTGGCGCCTGGGCGGCGCCAGCCCTGCCGAGGTCCTAGCGCTGCAGGCCTTCGCCGCCGATCCCGCGCTGCAACGGCTACACGCCTCGACCCACGAGGTATTCGGCGACGCGCAACTGCCCGCCGATGCCACCCTGTTCTACCAGGGCCATGACAGTGAACTTGGACAACTCAGTAAATATGCACGGATACGCGACCATGACCATCGAGAGTGAAACCGTGGAACTGCAAGTAGAAGGCGACAGCATCGCCGGCACCCTGGTCAGCCCGGGCAGCCGCATGCCTGGGATCCTCTTCGTCCATGGCTGGGGCGGCAGCCAGCAGCGCGACCTGGCCCGTGCCCGGCAGATCACCGGGCTCGGCTGCGTATGCATGACCTTCGACCTGCGCGGCCACGAAAAGACCGAGAGCCAGCGCCTGACCGTCACCCGCGAGCAGAACCTGGCCGATCTGCTGGCCGCCTATGACCGGCTGGCCAGCCACCCGTCGGTCGATCCCGGCGCCATCGCCGTGATCGGCAGCAGCTACGGCGGCTACCTGGCGACCCTGCTCACCCGTCACCGGTCAGTCAAATGGCTGGCGTTGAGGGTGCCGGCCTTGTACTGGGACGATGAATGGGATGCGCCCAAGCAGGCCCTCGACCGTCAGCGGCTCAACGCCTATCGCCGGCGTGACCTGGGCCCGGCCGACAATCGTGCCCTGGCGGCCTGCGCCGAGTTCGGCGGCGACGTGCTGCTGGTGGAGTCCGAACAGGACGACTATGTGCCACACAGCACGTTGATGAGCTACCGCTCGGCCTTCGTCGGCGCCCACTCGATGACCCACCGCCTGGTCGACGGCGCCGACCACGCGCTGTCCAGCGAGGAAAGCCAGAAAGCCTACAGCGCCATACTCACCGCGTGGATCAGCGAGATGGTCATCGGCGCACGCCTGGACCGCTACCCGCACTACGCGCCCTGGTACGCCTGATTACTGCCCAGCTGGCAATGCAGGCCGCCATCGGCGCCACGCACCAGGCTGCGCAGCGTCTGGTACGCGGCGAAGTTCACCCCACGGGCCTGATGCTCGCCCAGCAGGTCGAGGAACGGCTCCTCGATGAAGCAGCCGGCGGCGGCGACCCAGGCCTGGCGCGATTGCCAGCGCAGGTGCTGGAGTACCCGGCGACCGTCGTCGCTGACCTGGATGCTGACGCTGAGCAGGCCGTCGCAGCGATGCGCCAGGTATTCGCTGCGCACCACCAGGGCCTCGGCCAGGGCGTCCTGGCGCAAGGGTGGCACGTCGTACTCGATCATCTGGGTGAACCACAGGGATTGGGTGTTGGCCGCCATGACGCATCTCCTCGTTTCGGGCTCTTGCAGCAGATGGTCGTGGAGGGTAAAACCTCCAGCTAACTCAAGGTCAAGGATTTTATTGCCGATGAAGCCCCCTTCCGCCCAGGAGCGCCTGCTCAGCGTCGGCCAGCTGGCCGCGCGCAGCGGCGTGGCCGTGACCGCCCTGCACTTCTACGAGACCAAGGGGCTGATCCACAGCACCCGCAACGCCGGCAACCAGCGCCGCTATCCACGAGCCATGCTGCGCCGGGTGGCGGTGATCAAGATGGCCCAGCGCCTGGGCATCGCCCTGGCCGACATCGCCAGCGCCCTGGAGGCCCTGCCCTGCGATCACACCCCCACCGCCGACGATTGGCAGCGCCTGTCGGCGCGCTGGCGCGACGACTTGAGCCGGCGCATCGACGAGATGGTGATGCTGCGCGATCAGCTCGACGGCTGCATCGGCTGTGGCTGCATGTCGTTGAAGGAATGCCCGCTGCGCAACCATCACGACCGCCTCGCCGATAAAGGCCCGGGGCCGCACCCGACCACCAGCGAAGCTCAGCCGCTGATAACCGCGAAACGCCGCCGGTAATCGCTGGGGGTCATCCCGGTCAGGCGCTGGAACACCTTGCGAAAGGCGCTGGGGTCCTGATAGCCGACGCCCCAGGCGATCTGGTCGACGCTGCGCCGGGTGAACTCCAGCAAGCGGCAGGCCCGGCCGACCCGCACCTGCTGCGCGTATTCGGTGGGACGCAGGCCGGTGGCGGCGCGAAAGCGACGCAGGAAGGTGCGCGGCTCGAGGCCCGCGCAACCGGCCATGTCGGCCAGCCCGGCATCCCGGGCCTCCTCGGCCTGCAACCAGTGCTGCACCTTCAGCACCGCCTCGTCACCATGGTCCAGGCGCGGCTGGAACAGGGCGCCGGGCAGCGGCGCCGGCGAGGGCTCGACCGCAAGATAGCGGGCCGTCTCGCGGGCCAGGGTGTGGCCGAGGAAGCGTTCGATCAAGTGCAAGCCGAGGTCGGTCCAGGCCATCAGCCCGGCAGAGGTGACGATGTCGCCGTCGTCGAGCAGTGGCTGGCTGCCTTGCACCCGCACCTTGGGGAAGCGATCGGAAAGGGCCTGGGCATAGTTCCAATGGGTACAGGCCGCCCGACCATCCAGCAGGCCGCTGCCGGCCACCAGGAACACACCGATGCATACCGAGGCCAGCACGGTACCCTGGCCGTGCACCCGACTGAGCGCGGCGCGATGGGCCTGCAACACCTCGGCCGAAGGGGTCGCCGCCAGGCTCGGCGGAATCATCAGCGCCCGCAGCGCATGGCCGCTTGCCGGCTGGCTGTCATGCACCACCTGCAGCTGCCCCGCGCCATCGAGCTGCCAATGGGTCACCCGCAGCACCGGCAGATCGTGGCCCCCCAGCTGCGCGGCGACCCGGTTGGCCACCGCGAACAGGTCGGTCAGGCCGTGCACCGCCGCGCTCTGGGCGCCGGGATAGATCAGCACGCCGATTTCCAGGCTGTCAGTTTTTGCCGTCATTGTGTCGCTCGCGCCTATCCTCGATCGGGTCGCCACAGCCTATAACTATCGGCAGTTCATCACTACTGCCGCAGGAGGCACCATGAGCAAGCGCGCCCTGATCGTCATCGATATCCAGAACGACTACTTCCCCGGTGGCAAATGGACCCTGGACGGCGCCGAGGCGGCCGCCGACAACGCCGCCCGGTTGCTGGCCGCGGCCCGTGAGCGTGGCGACCTGGTGGTGCATGTGCGCCATGAGTTCGAGAGCGTCGACGCCCCCTTCTTCGTGCCAGGCTCGGCCGGCGCGCAGATCCACCCCAAGGTCGCGCCGGCGGCCGGCGAGGCGGTGGTGCTCAAGCACAAGGTCAACAGCTTCCGCGACACCCAGCTGAAGGCGCTGCTCGACCAGCACGACATCAAGGCACTGACCATCGCCGGCAGCATGAGCCACATGTGCATCGATGCCGCGACCCGCGCCGCCGCCGACTTCGGCTATGAAGTCAGCGTCGCCCACGATGCCTGCGCGACCCTAGCGCTGGATTTCGGCGGCAAGTCGGTGGCGGCGACCGATGTGCACGCCTCGGCAATGGCCGCGCTGGCGTTCGCCTATGCCAGGGTCGCCAGTACCGACGAGTTGCTGGCCGGTTGAGGGCTCAGATCACCACGTTGCGCACGAAGCGCACCGACTCCTGCCCATCGTTGCGGTAGGCGTAGCGGCAGTCGCTGGGGAAGACGAAGAACTCGCCCTTGCCCAAGTGCCGCTCTCCCCCTTCGATGATCAGGGTCAGGCGGCCTTCGGTCACATAGATCTGCTCGCTCCAGCCGGCGGCATCGGCTTCGCTGGCGTAGCACTCGCCGGGGGCCAGGGTCCACTCCCACAACTCGACCTCGCGTCGCGCCGGGCTGCTGCCTAGCAGCACGGCGCGGCTGGCAGGGTGCACACCGGCCCAGGCCAGCTCTTCGATGCGGCTGGGGTCGCGGCGGTCCGGCGCCTGGATCAGGGTGCTGAACGCCACCCCCAGCGCTTCGGCGATCAGGTCCAAGGTGGTGAGGCTGACATTCTTCTCGCCAGCCTCGATGGCCACCAGCATCCGCCGACTGACCCCGGAACGCTCGGCCAGGGCGGCCTGGCTCAGGCCGGCGTCGCCGCGCAGGCGACGAACGTTCTGGCTGACATGCTGCAGCACCGATGCGCGGTGCTCGGAATCTTTGTGCACTATATTGCTCACTGGTAGGGGATGCGCAGTATACTGCCCACTTTGCGGCGAATTGTGCGCCGCCCCTTCCGAGTGTGCAAGACCATGAACCAGGCCCCCACCCGCAAACCCACCGTGAGCTTGCGCCTGAGCAAGGCCGAACTGGTGCTGGTGTTCATCACCATGCTCTGGGGCGGCACCTTCCTGATCGTGCACAACGTCATGACCGTCAGCGGGCCGATGTTCTTCGTCGGCCTGCGCTTTGCCGCCGCCGCGCTGTTCGTCGGCCTGGTATCGGCCCGTTCGCTGTCGGGGCTGACCTTCACCGAGCTCAAGGCCGGCGTGCTCATCGGCGTATCGATCATGCTTGGCTACGGCTTGCAGACCATGGGCCTGCAGACCATCAGCAGCAGCCAGTCGGCGTTCATCACCGCGCTCTACGTGCCCTTCGTGCCGCTGCTGCAATGGCTGGTGCTGGGCCGCCGCCCGGGCCTGATGCCGAGCCTGGGCATCGGCCTGGCCTTCGTCGGCCTGATGCTGCTGGCCGGCCCCGAGGGTGGCGCGCTGCACTTCAGCGAAGGCGAACTGGTGACGCTGGTCAGCGCCGTGGCGATTGCCGGCGAGATCATCCTGATCAGCCGCTACGCCGGCAAGGTCGATGTGCGCCGGGTCACCGTGGTGCAGCTGGCCACCGCCTCGGCGCTGTCGTTCCTGATGATCGTGCCGACCCAGGAGCAACTGCCCGGTTTTTCCTGGCTGCTGTTGATCAGCGCGGTGGGCCTGGGCGCCATGAGCGCGGTGATCCAGGTGGCGATGAACTGGGCGCAGCAGTCGGTTTCGCCGACCCGCGCCACCCTGATCTATGCCGGCGAGCCGGTGTGGGCCGGCATCGTCGGGCGCATCGCCGGCGAGCGCCTGCCGGGCGTGGCGCTGATCGGCGGGCTGCTGATCGTACTGGCGGTGGTGGTGAGCGAGCTGAAGATCCGTCGCCAGGATGAGGCCGATGCCTTGCAGGATGATGAGGCGCGTGAGCGCGAGGCGGGGTTGTAGGTAACCACCTTGTGTAGGAGCGGCCTTGCGCCGCGAAAAGGGCTGCAAAGCAGCCCCGGCGATTGAACACTGAATCCCCGGGGCCGCCATGCGGCCCTTTTCGCGGCGCAAGGCCGCTCCTACACAGGGAACGCATAACCCCACGGGCACACGATCAGCCGCTATGCTCTGAAAGAAACTGTTATAAAAAAACAGCGTGTCACAGCACATTTGTAGGATCCTGCAAACCCTTGCGTGTTGGTGATCAACCGTCCGGCACGTATGATCCTTGGCAAACTTCTCAGAACAGAACGCTATGTCATTGATTGTGCTATTGCTTCTGCCCTTCCTGGGCAGTTGCCTGGCGGCAGTACTGCCGCACAACGCACGCAACGCCGAGTCCATTCTTGCCGGGCTCGTGGCCCTGGTCGGCACCGTCCAGGTGGCGTTGCTGTACCCTCAAATCGCCGATGGCGGGGTGATCCGCGAAGAGTTCCTCTGGCTGCCAAGCCTGGGCCTGAACCTGGTCCTGCGCATGGACGGCTTCGCCTGGCTGTTCAGCCTGCTGGTGCTGGGCATCGGCACCCTGGTGTCGCTGTACGCCCGCTACTACATGTCGCCCCAGGATCCGGTGCCGCGCTTCTTCGCCTTCTTCCTGGCGTTCATGGGCGCCATGCTCGGCCTGGTGATCTCCGGCAACCTGATCCAGCTGGTGTTCTTCTGGGAACTGACCAGCCTGTTCTCCTTCCTGCTGATCGGCTACTGGCACCACCGCGCCGACGCCCGCCGCGGCGCCTACATGGCGTTGATGGTCACGGGGGCCGGCGGCTTGTGCCTGCTGGTCGGGGCCCTGCTGCTCGGCCATGTGGTCGGCAGCTATGACCTGGACAAGGTCCTGGCTGCCGGCGACACCATCCGCCAGCATGCGCTGTACCCGGTGCTGCTGCCCCTCATCCTGATCGGCGCCCTGAGCAAGAGCGCACAATTCCCCTTCCAGTTCTGGCTGCCCCATGCCATGGCGGCTCCCACCCCCGTCTCGGCTTACCTGCACTCGGCGACCATGGTCAAGGCCGGGGTGTTCCTGCTGGCCCGCCTGTGGCCGGCGCTGTCGGGCAGCGAGGAATGGTTCTGGATCGTCGGCGGCGCCGGCGCCGCCACCCTGCTGCTCGGCGCCTTCGCCGCGATGTTCCAGAACGACCTCAAGGGCCTGCTGGCCTATTCGACCATCAGCCACCTGGGCCTGATTACCCTGCTGCTGGGCCTGAACAGCCCGCTGGCGGCGGTCGCCGCGGTGTTCCACATCCTCAACCACGCCACCTTCAAGGCCTCGCTGTTCATGGCGGCGGGTATCATCGACCACGAGAGCGGCACCCGTGACATCCGCCGCCTGAGCGGCCTGTTCCGCCTGGTGCCGTTCACCGCGACCCTGGCCATGGTCGCCAGCGCCTCGATGGCCGGCGTGCCGTTAATGAATGGCTTCCTGTCCAAGGAAATGTTCTTCGCCGAGACCGTGTTCATCACCTCCACCGCCTGGGTCGAAGCGGCCCTGCCGGTGATCGCCACCCTGGCCGGGACGTTCAGCGTGGCCTACGCGCTGCGTTTCACCGTCGATGTGTTCTTCGGCCCACCGGCCCAGGACCTGCCACACACGCCCCACGAGCCGCCGCGCTGGATGCGCGCGCCGGTCGAACTGCTGGTGCTCACCTGCCTGGTGGTCGGCATCTTCCCGGCGCAATCGGTCGGCCCGCTGCTGGCCGCGGCCGCGACCCCCGTGGTGGGTGGCGTGCTGCCGGAATACAGCCTGGCCATCTGGCACGGTTGGAACGCGCCACTGATGATGAGCCTGATCGCCATGACCGGCGGTATCGTGCTCTACCTGCTGCTACGCAAGCAGCTGCAGCGCGGCCGCTTCCCCTACCCACCGCTGATCGAGCGTTTCAACGGCAAGCGTCTGTTCGAGCACGGCCTGGTGCGCCTGATGCTGCTGGCCCGGCATGCCGAGCGGCTGCTGACCACCAAGCGCCTGCAGACGCAATTGTTCATGCTGGTGCTGGCGGCCTTCGTCGCCGGCCTGGTGCCGTTGCTGTACAGCGGTCTGAGCTGGGGCGACCGGCCGAAGATCCCGGGCTCCGGCGTGTTCGTCGCGCTCTGGCTGATCGCCATCGCCTGCGCCATCGGCGCCGCCTACCAGGCCAAGTACCACCGACTGGCCGCCTTGATCATGGTCGGCGTCTGCGGCCTGATGACCTGCATCACCTTCGTCTGGTTCTCCGCGCCGGACCTGGCACTGACCCAGCTGGCGGTCGAGGTGGTCACCACCGTGCTGATCCTGCTTGGCCTGCGCTGGTTGCCACGGCGTATCGAAGGCGTGTCGCCGCTGCCCGGCAGCCAGGACCGCGCACGCCTGCGGCGCCTGCGCGACCTGGTGCTGGCGGTACTGGTCGGCGGCGGCATGGCGCTGCTGTCCTACGCCATGCTGACCCGTCCGACGCCCAACGACATCTCATCGTTCTACCTCAGCCGTGCCTTGCCCCAGGGCGGCGGCAGCAACGTGGTCAACGTGATGCTGGTGGACTTCCGCGGTTTCGACACCCTCGGCGAGGTCACCGTGCTGGTGGCCGTGGCGCTGACCGTGTTCGCCCTGCTGCGCCGCTTCCGCCCGCCGAAGGAGAGCATGCAGTTGCCGGCCCAGCAGCGTTTACTTGCGCCGGACGTGGTCACCGACCTGGTCAACCCGCGTCAGGCCACCGACACCGCGCTCGGCTTCATGATGGTGCCGGCCGCCCTGGTGCGCCTGCTGCTGCCGATCGCCCTGCTGGTGTCGATGTACCTGTTCATGCGCGGCCACAACCAGCCGGGTGGCGGCTTCGTCGCCGGCCTGGTGATGTCGGTGGCGTTCATCCTGCAGTACATGGTCGCCGGCACCCAGTGGGTGGAGGCGCAGATGAGCCTGCGTCCGCTGCGCTGGATGGGCACCGGCCTGCTCTGCGCCACCCTCACCGGCGCCGGGGCGATGCTGCTGGGCTACCCGTTCCTGACCACCCACACCGCCCACCTGCACCTGCCGCTGCTGGGTGACGTGCACGTGGCCAGCGCGCTGTTCTTCGACATCGGCGTCTACACCGTGGTGGTCGGCTCGACCCTGCTCATTCTCACCGCCCTGGCCCACCAGTCGGTGCGCGCCTACCGCCCCGCCAAGTCCAGCCAAGCAGGAGCCGCCTGATGGAAGAAGTCATTGCAGTCGCCATCGGCGTCCTGGCCGCCTCCGGGGTCTGGCTGGTCCTGCGCCCGCGAACCTACCAGGTGATCATGGGCCTGTGCCTGCTGTCCTACGGGGTCAACCTGTTCATCTTCAGCATGGGCAGCCTGTTCATCGGCAAGGAGCCGATCATCAAGGACGGCGTGCCCCACGACCTGCTGCACTACACCGACCCGCTGCCCCAGGCACTGGTGCTCACCGCGATCGTCATCAGCTTCGCCATGACTGCGCTGTTCCTGGTGGTGCTGCTGGCTTCCCGCGGCCTGACCGGGACCGACCACGTCGATGGCCGGGAGCGTGAGGAATGAGCGGGATGAACCAACTGATCATCGCGCCGATCCTGCTGCCGCTGATCACCGCCTCATTGATGCTGCTGATTGGCGAGAAGCACCGCTGGCTCAAGGCGCGCTTGAACCTGCTGTCCACCGCCGTCGGCCTGGGCATCGCCATCACCTTGTTGATGTGGGTGCGCACCCAGGGCCAGGCCGAGTCCATCGGCGTCTACCTGCCGGGCAACTGGCCGGCGCCGTTTGGTATCGCCCTGGTGGTCGATCACCTGTCGGCGCTGCTGCTCACCCTCACCGGCATCGTCGGCTTGAGCGCCCTGCTGTTCGCCCGGGCACGCTGGGATGGCGCCGGGGCCAGCTTCCATGCGCTGTTCCAGATCCAGCTGATGGGCCTGTACGGCGCCTTCCTTACTGCCGACCTGTTCAACCTGTTCGTGTTCTTCGAGGTGCTGCTGGCGGCCTCCTACGGCCTGCTGCTGCATGGCTCGGGGCGGGCGCGGGTCAAGGCCGGGCTGCACTACATCGCCATCAACCTGTTCGCCTCGTCGCTGTTCCTGGTCGGCGCGGCCATGCTCTATGGCGTGACCGGCACCCTGAACATGGCCGACCTGGCGCTGAAAGTGCCGCTGGTGCCGGAAGCCGACCGCGGCCTGCTGCATGCCGGCGCGGCGATCCTGGCCATCGCCTTCCTGGCCAAGGCCGGGATGTGGCCGTTGAACTTCTGGCTGGTGCCGGCCTATTCATCGGCCAGCGCGCCGGTGGCCGCGCTGTTCGCAATCATGACCAAGGTCGGGCTGTACGCCATCCTGCGCATGTGGACGCTGCTGTTCTCCGGCCAGGCCGGCGCCTCGGCGTACTTCGGTGGCGACTGGCTGGTGTACGGCGGCCTGGCGACCCTGGCCGTGGCGGCCATGTCGATCCTCGCCGCCCAGCGCCTGGAGCGCCTGGCGGCCCTGAGCATCCTGATGTCCGCCGGCACGCTGCTGGCCGCCGTCGGCTTCGGCCAGTCGATCCTGACCGGCGCCGCGCTGTTCTACCTGGCAAGCTCCACCCTGGCCCTGTGCGCGCTGTTCCTGCTGGCCGAGCTGGTGGAGCGCTCGCGTTCGGCCAACGAGGCGCCGCTGGATGAGGAAGAGGACGCGATGCCCTCGCCGCTGGAGTCGCTGCACCCGCCCAAGGGCATCAACCTGGACGACGAGCAGCAGGTGGTGATCGGCCAGATCATTCCCTGGACCATGGCCTTCCTGGGCCTGAGCTTCATCGCCTGCGCCCTGCTGATCATCGGCATGCCACCGCTGTCGGGCTTCATCGGCAAGCTCAACCTGATCAGCGCGCTGTTCAACCCGCAAGGCCTGGGCGTTGTCCCGGAGCAACCGCTGGGCGCCGCGGGCTGGACCCTGGTCACCCTGCTGGTGCTGTCCGGCATGGCCTCGCTGATCGCCTTCGGCCGCGTCGGCATCCAGCGCTTCTGGAAGCCCGAGGAGCGCCCCTCCCCGGTGCTACGTCGCTATGAATGCGTGCCCATCGTCATCCTCCTGGGCCTGTGCATCTTCCTCAGCCTCAAGGCCGAACCGCTGCTGCGCTACACCCAGGACACCGCCGCCAGCCTGCGCACGCCGGAGGCCTACATCAAGGCCGTGATGTCGACCCGGCCGCAGCCCGGCCCGACCACCGCCGGCCTGGAGGTGCAGCCATGAACCGCCTGTTCCCCGCGCCGCTGCTGTCCGTCGCGCTGTTCGTGCTGTGGCTGCTGCTCAATCTGTCGGTCAGCCCGGGCAACCTGCTGCTGGGTGCCTTGCTGGGTATCCTCGCGCCGATCCTGATGGCCCCGCTGCGCCCGCAACATGCCCACGTGCGCCGGCCCTGGGTGATCGCCAAGCTGATTGGTCGGGTCGGCCTCGACGTGATCCATTCCAACCTGCAGGTCGCCCGTGGTGTCCTGCGCGCCGGCAGCACGCCACCGCGCTCGGCGTTCGTGCATATCCCGCTGGACCTGCGCGACGCCCACGGCCTGGCGGCCCTGTCGATGATCACCACCGTGGTGCCGGGCACCATCTGGTCGGAGCTGGCCCTGGACCGTAGCGTGCTGCTGCTGCACGTGTTCGACCTGGACGACGAACCGGCGTTCGTCGAGCACTTCAAACACACCTATGAACGCCCGCTGATGGAGATCTTCGAATGAGCGGCCTGCTTGCCAATGCCGTCCTCGCCAGCCTGTTCATCTTCGCCCTGGCCATGGGCCTGACGCTGATCCGGCTGTTCCGCGGTCCGTCCGCCCAGGACCGGGTACTGGCCCTGGACTACCTGTACATCCTCGGCATGCTGATGATGCTGGTGCTGGGCATCCGTTACGCCAGTGACACCTACTTCGAAGGCGCCCTGCTGATCGCCCTGTTCGGCTTCGTCGGCTCCTTCGCCCTGGCCAAGTTCCTCCTGCGTGGCGAGGTGATCGAATGAACGAAAGCGTGGTATTGCCGTTCTGGCTGGAGCTGGTCACCGCCGCCCTGCTGCTTATCGGCAGCCTGTTCGCACTGATCGGCGCCATCGGCCTGGTGCGCCTGAAGGAGTACTTCCAGCGCATGCACCCGCCCGCGCTGGCCTCGACCATCGGCGCCTGGTGCGTGGCGCTGGCCTCGATCCTGTATTTCTCGGTGCTCAAGCAGAGCCCGGTGCTGCACGCCTGGCTGATCCCGATCCTGCTGTCGATCACCGTGCCGGTGACCACCCTGCTGCTGGCCAGGGCCGCGCTATTTCGCAAACGCACCTCGGGCGAGGACGTACCGGAAGAAGTCAGCAGCGGGCGTGATCGCGGTAACTGAAGCAGCGTCAAACCACGCACGCCCCTTGTAGGAGCGGCCTTGCGCCGCGAAAGTGCCGCAAAGCGGCCCCGGCGATCTCTGTATGGACGCTGATACCCTGGGGCCGCTGCGCAGCCCTTTCGCGGCGCAAGGCCGCTCCTACATGGAGGCGTGTAAACCCAACCGTCAGGCCTGGCTCAGGCGCTGCAACTCGCGTCGCACCATCGCAACGAAAGGCGGCGGGCTCATCTGGTAGAGCTCGCCGGCCACCCAGGCCAGCCATGCCCCCTGCAGCTCATCCCGGCGCGCCAGCAGACGCTCGGCCTGCTCGAGGGCCCGGGCCTGATGCTCACGGTGGAAGTCGGCCCGCGAGGCAGGCGTGGCCTCGTCGCTCACTCGCTGGCCTTGAAGGTGGTCAGCTCACCCTTGCGCCACTTGGCGACCTTGCCGGTCACCGCCTTGAGCAGCTTGCCCAGGCCTTCCTGGACCTGCTGGTGGGCTGCGAACACCAGCATCACGCCCTGCCCTTCACGGAACACGATGGCCTCGCCTTCCGGCACGGAAACGAAGGCGTAGTCGCCCTGACCGTACACATTGAACTTGATCTCGCGAAAACGCAGTTCGAGCTTGCCGCCTTCGCGGCTGGGCAGCACCGCGGCGCGGAAGTGGTCACCCACTTTCAGCTCCAGGCGCTGCTTGTCGTCGACCACCATGGCGTCATCGGTATCGATCTCGGCCATGTACAGACCGTCGGGGTTCTGCTCGGTGACATACACGAAGCGCCCCTGGAACAACTTGACCAGCTTGGCGCGCAAATCGCCCAGGGCAAACAACGCATGGGTATCAAGAGTACTGACTGCCAATGAAAAGCTCCTCACATCAATTACAGCGGGCCGCACCGCGCACGCCGCTGGGCGTGGGGTGGCAGCCACTTCGAGTCGAAGTCCGATGGACCATGGATTCGGTCAGCGAAGATCCACGCACAGGGACGATACGCCAAGCAGGGAACACTTCCCCGCTGGAACATCCGGCGTGCTTCGGCAAACTATCCGCAAATAGGAAACGTATTACCTGACAGCTATGGGGTCAGGAAGATGCGACTACTGAGGGCGACACTTCAGCATGAGTGTGCCCCAACCCTTCGTCGCGCATTACAGGGATACGAATATGCACGAAAACACTGAAATCCGTCGAGAGGCGCGTAACATTTCTTGTCATGCGGCGGTGCCAGACAAGCCTCGATATCGTGTCGTAGCAGCCGGTAAAGGCTTGTTCCACATCACCGAAAGCCCCTCAGGCAAGGTCCGTGGCTTTCGCCAGCGTTACCAGGACGCCTGTGAACTGGCACGCTGGCTGGAGCGCTGAGGCCTCACGCCGCATGACTCCTGTCCACTTGCTGCTGCCACGCCGCCTGGCACTCCAGGGCCTCGTCGCGGCTGGCAAAGGCCGTGCCACGGCGCTCGCCGTCAACCAGCACCACCCAGCAGGCCCTTTTGCCCAGGGCCTGCAAGGACCGTGGCACACCACTGCCGATCATCACGGCCACATCGACTCGGCTAGTCATCATTCCCTCCGGAATTTAATTAGCAACCTAACGATGCGCGCATGATACGACCTGGGTACCCCGCGAATAAAGCGCAACGCGGTACAGCAGTGTTGCATTCCAGGCAACAAATCGCCTCAGTCGAGCCCGGGCTCGGGCCGATACCCCAGGCGCAGGCCGCCCCAGTGCTGTCCCGCGACGAAGATCGGTACCGACAGGTCGTGCATCAGCTCGCCGGTGTCCCGCGTGTAGGTCTGCAACAACACCCTCTGCTGATGACTGCCGCAACGGGCACCCGTACGGTCGTCGAACATACGCTTGCTGCGGTTATGTGCGGTGTCGTGGGCGATATCGCCGGTCAGCGGCTGGTTGAAGGCATTGTTGTGGGTCGGCACATACCCCTGCTGGGTGCAGGCGATGGCATACACCAGCCCGTCCTGCTGCAGCAATGGCTCCTGGAGCTGTGGCAGCACGGTATCGGTGTAGTGGTCGAAGCGCGTGGTGAAACGCGGGGGCTGCATGCCGGCAATTGGCCGATACTGGCGGTCGAACAGATCATCCAGGCCGATGCGCCCCTGCGCGATGTCCGCCTCGAAACGCTCGCCGATCTGCCGCGCGCCGGTCTGCGCCAGCTCGAACACCCGCTGGTGATAGGCGTCCAGGCCGACCTCGGCCAACCGTTCGCTGAGGCTTTCCACCTGCCCCTCCATCTGCACCGCCGCCTTGGCCAGGCGACGGGTCTGCTGGTCGCTGACCTCCAGATCACCACGCACCTGGGCCACGGCCTGGAACAGGGTATCGAGCTGGGCCTGGTTGACCTGAGTCCCTCCGGCGATCTCGCTCACCTGCCCCTCGACACTGGCCGCCAGACTGGCGATCTGCGCCAGCTGCCTGCCGGCCTGCTCGACTTGGCCGACACCCTTGCCCAGGTCCTCGGCCAGCGTGCGGATCTGCGCCACCACCTGGGCAGTGCGCGACTGGATATCCGCGACCATCTGCCCCACCTCCTCAGTAGCGCTGGCGGTGCGCCCGGCCAGGCCGCGCACCTCGTCGGCCACCACCGCGAAACCACGACCATGCTCGCCGGCTCGCGCCGCCTCGATGGCGGCGTTGAGCGCCAGCAGGTTGGTCTGGCTGGCGATGCCCTGGATCACCAGGGTAACCCGGGCGATATCCTCGCTGCGCTGGTGCAGGGCCTCGATCAGCTCGCGGCTGGCCGAGGCGCGGGCACTCAGCTCGCGCATGCACTGGATGGACTCGGCCAGCACTTCGCTGCCGGCCACGCTGCTGCCGTGGGCAGAGCGAGCAGCTTCAAGCGCCTGCTGGCTGAGCTGGGCGGTCTGCTCCTCGGTGGTGATCATGATCTCGGCGCTGCCGACGATCTCCTGCGCCGCCCCCAGCTGCGACTGCACCCGGGCCGCCAGTTGCTGCACCGAATGGGCCACCGCGGCGGCCGACAGGGCATTGTGGCTGGTACCGCGGGCCAGTTCCTGAAGCAGCGCGCCATCCTGGACAGGAGCCGACACCGGCTGCACGACGGCTGCCTTGCGCGCACGCGGTAGCCACAGCACCAGCAGCGCCAGCGGCAAGGCCAGGTACAGGGGCAACCCGGTGAACGCCATGGCCGCCAGCAACGCGCACAGCAAAACGCCCTGCAACAGGGCGACGGCGGCTCCCGTACGGGCCGGGGTGGCCCGCGGTGATTCGCTGGCCGGCAGAGATCCTTCTCGCATCATCTTCGTGGTCCATCCGCATGTCGTTATTGTGACGCCATTAAACGCCACTATAACGCCATTATCCACGCTCACTTGGATGCAGCCGGCCACCCGTTGATACAGGGCAAGAAAACACGAAGGCCCCAGGGATCACTCCGTGGGGCCTTGCGCAAGGCGCTGGATCAGATCTGCCGCTGGTGGCGGTCGAGCTGCTCGTGACGCTCCTGGGCTTCGATGCAGTACTTGGTGGTCGGGCTGATCAGCAGGCGCTTCAGGCCGATCGGCTCGCCGCTGTCGTCGCACCAGCCGAAGCTTTCATCGGCGATGCGGTCTAGGGCCATCTCCAGCTGCGGCAACAGGCGCTGGTCGCGGTCGATGGCGTTGACCAGCCAGGTACGCTCTTCCTCGACCGAGGCCACGTCAGCCGGATCCGACGGGCTGTCCAGGCTTTCGATGGAGGTGCGGCTGAGTTCGATGCGCTCGTGCGTTTCGACTTTCATCGCTTGCAGCAGCTTGGTGAAGAACGCGAGCTGTTCGGCGTTCATGTAGTCATCGGCCGACATGGCCAGCAACTGTTCCTTGGTCATCGATTTCTCTATGAAAAAATGTGCATTTGGGCGATTCGGGTGCCGCCAGCGAAGCTTCGTCGGCGGCGGAATTCTTCAAGCGCCAACCGGCACTCTTTTACAGGGGGCGGCAGTCTAAGGCGCCGCGCCCGAGTGGGCAACAGAAATGACGGCGGATTTGGCCGAAACAGGTGAGGAATCCGCTGACTGGCGCGGTGGAATAGTACGGATTGCGCACCTGCGCGGAGCCACTGGGTAATATGCCGAAATAATAATGGTTCTCTCGGGTAGTAGCCAGCTAGCGCACGAATCGCCAGGCAAGCGCGCTTGATTGTGGCCCTCTCACCGCCCCGAGGCCCTTTCATGAACGACAACCTGCACCAACGCCTGGCCAGCTTCAGCAGCCTGGACTGCAAGGTCGCCAAACGCTTCAGCGACCGCCCCACCCTGCTGGACGCCGCAGATGACATCCTGCGTGAACAGTGGCAACAACGCCATGTCAGCAGCGCACATGATCCTCTCACCCTGTACCTGGCCAGTCCCCAACCCGATCCGGGGAGCGCCTGGGTCCGACCGCTTTCACAGGTCCTGGTGGAGCGTTACTGTCAACCGGGCACCTTGAACCTCACCGCCGAAGAAGACTATCTCACCACCCGATCCGAGGCCGATCCGGCCTGGAGCGTGGATATCGACCTGCACGAAGTCGAACTGCTGATCAACGAAAGCGGACCGCTTCTGCTCGAGATCTACCTGCAGCAGCTGATCGCTTACTGGAGCCGCTTCGACAGCAGCGGCGTAACGCCGTGGAGCTGGTACTCCGGTTACCTGCGCAACCAATTCCAGCAGGCTCAACGTAAGGCAACCCGCTTGCCGGGCTTTGCCCGTGCCATTCTGCAGATGGTGCACGACGATCCCGCCGAAGGTCAGCGCGACCGCTGGGCGAACACCCAAGGGCTCAAGGCACTCAACATGGGGTTGGACCTGTCGGCCGGCGGCAGGCTCGATGCCGATATGTCCAGCGCGGTGCTGATCGAGCACAGCGACAAGGATCCCGCGCGCAACGTAGCGCTGCTGTACACACTGACCGGTCGCCTGTTCCGCTATCCATCACGCCCGGCGTTGCTGCAAGCGCTCAGCACCGCATTGCCGGCTCCGTTGCGTTCCACGCCCCGCCAACTCGAGATCGCGGCCTCGACCGACTCGGTATTTGAAGTCCAGGCCCTCGGCCTGCTGATCCAGTTACTACGGCTCATCGAACACCTCGCCGGGCGATACCGCGGCAGGCTCGACGCGCTTGCCATGAACCGCGATCTGGATCGCCTGACATCATTGATCGATCTGTGCGACGAAGTCGAAACCGCGCAACGCCAGGCCCTCAGCAAACAACTGCCTGACTGGCTGCGCAACGCCACAAGCCGCTCACTGATGCAGTACAGCGAACGACTGATCGATGTCGCCCAGCAATACCGCGACAGCAGTGGGCAATTCTGGCTTGACGGTATCGAGCAAGCCGAAGCCTTCGCCAACCGCCAACTGGCGGCACGACTGGCCCGCGACCATCCACAGGACACGCTCAAGCCCGAAGATATCGTGGTCACCAACTACCAGACCACCGCCAGCGCGATCGCCGGTCAGGACGTGATCATCACATCGGGGGAAGTCACCCCGGTGGACTTCTCGCTGGCACAACTGGCCATCGGCAACTTGGGGCTGCTCAGGCCAGGACGCGTAGCCCTGAGCCGAAAGGACGACGATACCCTGCCTGCCTGGATGGACGCCGCTTACCTGCGTCGCCTGGTGTCCGAGCTCGACATTGGCCGCGCCTATCCCGCCATGCTGCGCGAAAAGCTGCTGAACGATCCGCTTCGACGCCCGCAACGTCAACGCCAGCTAAGCGATCAGTTGCGGGTGCAACTGCCGGCACTGGCAATGGAGCTGTACCTTCGCGGCCAACTGCCAAGCCCTACCCTGGCAGAACACATCGCCCAGGTATTCGTCCCCGGGCCCGACCAGGGCGCGACGCGCTGGATCATGCGAGCATTGGGGTTGATCAAGGCACCTGGCTCATCACCGGATCATCCGCTCAATACCTGGCTGATCGAACCCGAAACACCCGGTACCGAGGGCTGCCTGCTGTATCGCCCCCTGCACGTGGCGCCGCTGCTGTACTTCGGCGACCGCATGGCCCTGTTCGTCGCCATCAGCACCGCAGGTGCGCTGCAGGACGACCTGCTGCAACGCTTGCCCGCCGAGGACCGGCGCTTCTATGCCCACGGAGGCTTCATCGAACCCCATCTGTTCGTGCCCCTGGACGATACCAGCGCCGTGCCTTTCGGGACTCCCGCCCCGGTCACACTGTCCGTCGAGGATGCGATCAGCGACATCGGCAAGGCGCTCTATGAGGGATGCGTGACCGAATCGATCCAACGTTTCGAGGCGCAGTCCGCCACCACCGCCCAGGCACGCTGGGAAAGCTGGAAGGAACTGGGCTGGTTGCTGTTCAACACGCTACTGCCCTTGGCAGGCAAAACCCTGGGCAAGATCGCATGGCTGGCCCAGATGGAAGTCGCCCTGGCCGACTTCATCGAATCCGATGCCGAGAAAAACCCGACAGGTCATGAGCTGGCACTGGTCAACCTGCTGGTAAACATCGCCTTGTTGCTGTTTTCCCACGCCCTGTTCCGCCTGGAACTGGAACAGGGCGATACCGCGCAATCGCCGCTCGAACAAAGCCCCCCGACCCTACCTGAGAAAAGCGAGCCCCTCTCCTTCGGCCCCCCATCGCCACCTTCTCGCCTCGAGTTCGGCTGGGCACACCCCGATCGCACGCTTAACGCCACACAGCGCAAGACACTTGAGACACTCCAGGCCACGGTTGCCGCCCCCGCGCTTGGTAAACCGATTCCAAATGGCACGCTGCGGGGCCTTTACCTCAAAGGCACACGCTTTTACACGGTGCTTGACGACAAGGTCTATGAAGTGGAGATGGCCGAACCACAGAAGCTGCACATCATCGGCCCGGACGGCACCCAGGGCCCATGGCTGCACCGTGACGAGATCGGCCGCTGGCAACTCGATCTGCGCCTGGGCCTGAAAGGCGGCATGCCATTGTCCGAACAGATCCGCAAGCTGCGCCTGAACAAGGAACAGGCCATGCTCGCTGCCAATGAGGCGATCAAGGCAGACAAGCAAAGCCTCCCCACCAAGCTTGCACAGATGGCCACGATTGAAAAACTGGTTCACGCCACCCCGGACGACACCATCCTCGAACAGTGCCAAGGCAAGCTCCAGGCGCTCTCACAGTTCTGGGGCGAACACAGGGAACACCTCAGGGCACGCAACGCCCTGGAACCGGTGAAGGACTTCAGGAAAGTGCATGCCTTTGCGTTGTATCAGGACGCCAGCTGCCAGCATTTACTGCGCAAACTCCTGAACAAACGCTACAAGCCCAGTCGCGAACAGTTGCTGGTGATCGCTCGACAACAAGAGCAGAACCGCGAGGAACTCACCCCCGCCGATGTCCAGATCGCTACCCAGCGCCTGGACAAGCTGGTCCCCCTGCTCGAGCAGATGATCGACAACAACGACCGGTTGCGCCAACGCCAGGAGGAGCTGGCCAGGCTGGCCAGCCAGCGACACCCGCAGATCGTCGAATGGCGCGACCTCGCGGCCCTGCCTGCGGCCACGGCACAAAAGGACCTGCTCATGCGCTTCCTGCTGCTGGAGGCCCAACTCAATCGCCTGACCCTGGTTCATGGTCTGACCAGCGAAGCCTGCTACTGGAGGGATCGTTTCTGGAGCAACTTCCAGCTGGGTATCGTCCAGCGCAGTGAACTGTACAACCTGACAGACCCGGCACAAGAGCTCACGGTCCGCCTGCTGCGCAGCATCCAGGGGCACTTTCAGGCGGCGGCCCGCCAGCTCGGCAATCTCGGTGAGCTTATCCAAGGCAAGGCCGCGCAGCAGACCTTGCGTCTGCTACAGGACGAGTTGGAACACATACAAGCGCTGATTGCCCAGGACCTTGGCAACCTGCCGGACTATCCTCCGGTCAGCTCGCTGAAGCAGTTGCGCAACAAGGCGCCCGGCCTGATCGAGACCACCGAGCATGGCCTGCTGCTGGCCGAGCCCCGAGCGGACGATGAGAACACCGTGGACATACCCGGCCCGGACAGCAAGACACCCGGCCAGACCTACCACCTCAAGCAAGGCGAATGGGTGGAAGTCACGCCGCCCTCTGCGCCAAGCCGCCCCTCGGGGCACAGTCTCAAGCGCCTGCTAAAAGACAGCGACGGTTTGATAACACAAGCCCAGAAAGAGGTCGCACGTCTGCTGCGTGCATCGGACAGCTACCTGCCGGTGGAGATCGAAGAGTCCGTGTTGCACCAGCGCGATCGCGTCCTGGCCATGGTCGACGGTATCGAGGCACGCCTGACCCAGGACAACGAAACCGATGAAGCCAGCCAGGGCAAGGACGCCGAGACGGTTGCCAAACACCTGCGGGAACTTGCCGATACGTTGACCAGCCAAGCGACACGGATGCGAATAGAGGCCGCAGTGACGCGCAAGCCCAAGATGGGCGAGGTGCAGTTCCTGCTGGAGCAGGGCGAGGCGCGTATCGCCAAGGTAGGCCAACGCACGCGCCTGGCCAAGGTCAAAGGGCGGCCCGACGACTACATCGATGAGTACAGCATCAGCCGTGACGGCCAGGTGCTGTGGTACGCGCATTTCCACTACCCGGCACTGGATACGGCCAAAGTCGACTTCACCGCCGGCCACCTGAAGACCGCCGCCCAGCGCCATGCCGCCGGCGGGCGTTACACCGACGCCAGCGGCAAGGACGTGGAGGTCTACCGAGCACCGATTACCGGCGCCGCAGCCGCACGTTACTTCTTCAGTCTGGAGTGACCACCAGTGGGGCGCCGCACGGACGGCGCCCCTGTTACATCAACGGTCCTTGAACTGCGCCTCGCGCTTGGCGATGAACGCGGCCATGCCTTCCTTCTGGTCTTCGGTGGCGAAGGCTGCATGGAATACCCGGCGCTCGAAGCGCACGCCCTCGCTCAGAGTGACCTCGAAGGCGCGGTTGACGCTCTCCTTGACCATCATGCTCACCGGAATCGACTTGCTGGCGATGGTCGCGGCCACCTTCAGCGCCTCTTCCACCAGCTCCGCCTGCGGCACGATACGCGCCACCAGGCCGGCACGCTCGGCTTCCTCGGCCCCCATCAGGCGGCCGGTCAGGCACAGCTCCATCGCCTTGGCCTTGCCGACGGCGCGGGTCAGGCGCTGGGTGCCGCCCATGCCCGGCAGCACGCCGAGGTTGATCTCCGGCTGGCCGAACTTGGCGTTGTCGGCGGCGAGGATGAAGTCGCACATCATCGCCAGCTCGCAGCCCCCGCCCAGGGCAAAGCCCGATACCGCGGCGATGATCGGCTTGCGCCGGTTGGCAATGCGGTCGGCATCGCTGAACAGGTCGTCGACGTAGATCTGCGGATATTGCAGCTCGGCCATTTCCTTGATGTCGGCGCCGGCGGCGAAGGCCTTGGCGGAACCGGTCAGCACCACGCAGCCGATGTTCGGGTCACGCTCCAGCTGGTCCAGGGCCTGGTTGATCTCGCCGACGATCTGCGCGTTCAGCGCGTTCAGCGCCTGTGGGCGGTTGAGGGTGATCAGGCCGACCTTGCCGTGGATGTCCAACAGGATGGTTTCGAATGCCATGCAGTCTGCTCCTTCAAAGATTGCGCGCAATGACCATGCGCTGAATGTCGCTGGTGCCTTCGTAGATCTGGCAGACCCGCACGTCGCGGTAGATCCGCTCCAGCGGGAAGTCGCTCAGATAGCCATAACCGCCGAGGGTCTGCAAGGCATCCGAACAGACCTTTTCGGCCATTTCCGAGGCAAAAAGCTTGGCCATCGAGGCTTCCACCAGTGCCGGACGCCCGGCGTCGCGCAGGGCGGCGGCGTGCAGCACCATCTGCCGGGCCACGGCGATCTTGGTTGCCATGTCGGCCAGGCGGAAGGCCACGGCCTGGTGCTCGATCAGCGGCTTGCCGAAGGTCTGCCGCTCATTGGCGTAGTCGCGTGCCACCTCGAAGGCAGCGCGGGCCATGCCCACCGACTGCGAGGCGATGCCGATGCGGCCACCTTCGAGGTTGGCCAGGGCGATCTTGTAACCCTGCCCTTCCTCACCGAGGCGGTTGGCCACCGGCACGCGCACGTTGTCGAAGACGATCTGGCAGGTGTCGGAGGCATGCTGGCCAAGTTTGTCCTCGACCCGCGCCACCTGGTAGCCCGGTGAATCGGTGGGCACGATGAAGGCCGAGATGCCGCGCTTGCCGGCGTCCGGATCGGTGACGGCGAAAACGATCACCACCCCGGCGTTCTGCCCGGACGTGATGAACTGCTTGCTGCCGTTGAGCACGTAGTGGTCGCCTTCCAGACGAGCGCGGGTCTTCAGGCTGCTGGCGTCGGAGCCGGCCTGGGGCTCGGTCAAGGCAAAGGCGCCGAGCATCGCACCGCTGGCCAGTGGCGCCAGGAACTGCTGTTTCTGTGCCTCTGTGCCGAACTTGAGGATCGGCACGCAGCCCACCGAATTGTGCACGCTCATGATGGTCGAGCAGGCACCGTCACCGGCAGCGATCTCTTCCAGGGCCATGGCATAGGCCACATAGCCGGTGTCGCTGCCGCCGTACTGTTCCGGCACCAGCATGCCGAACAGGCCCAGGCCGGCCATCTCTTCGATGGCCTCCTTGGGGAAGCGGTGTTCCTTGTCCCATTGCTCGGCAAACGGCTTCAGGCGCTCCTGGGCGAAGTCGCGCACGGCGTCGGCGATCTGTTGTTGCTCTTCAGTTACCAGCATGATTCACCTCAGTACAGGCACTCGACCGCCATGGCCGTGGCTTCGCCACCGCCGATGCAGATGGCCGCCACGCCACGGCGCAGGTTGTTCTGGCGCAGGGCCGACAGCAGGGTTACCAGAATGCGCGCGCCCGAGGCGCCGATCGGATGGCCCAGGGCGCAGGCGCCGCCGTGAATGTTGACTTTGTCATGGGGCAGGTCGAGGTGTTTCATGGCCGCCAGGGTGACCACGGCGAAGGCCTCGTTGATCTCGAACAGGTCCACCTCGGCCAGGTTCCAGCCGGTGCGTTTGAGCAGCTTGTCGATGGCACCGATGGGCGCGGTGGGGAACAGTGCCGGGGTGTCGGCAAAGGCCGCGTGGCCATGGATCACCGCCAGTGGTTTGAGGCCACGTTTCTCGGCCTCGGAACGGCGCATCAGCACCAGTGCCGCAGCACCGTCAGAGATGGAGCTTGAGTTGGCCGCGGTGACGGTGCCGCCTTCGCGGAACGCCGGCTTGAGCTGCGGGATCTTGTCCAGACGCGCCTTGGGCGGCTGCTCGTCGTCCTTGATGACGCGTTTTTCCTTGCCCTCGGTGACTTCAACCGGAACGATCTCGGCGGCGAAGCGGCCACTCTTGATCGCGTCCTGGGCACGGGTCAGCGAAGCGATGGCGAAGGCGTCCTGGGCCTCGCGGCTGAAGTCGCCCTTCTGCGCGCAGTCCTCGGCGAAGGTGCCCATCAGGCGGCCCTTGTCGTAGGCATCTTCCAGGCCGTCCATGAACATGTGGTCGATGATCTTGCCGTGGCCCATGCGGTAGCCGCCTCGGGCCTTGTCCAGCAGGTACGGGGCGTTGGTCATGCTTTCCATGCCACCGGCGACGATCACGTCGGCGCTGCCGGCCAGCAGTTGGTCATGGGCCATGATCGCCGCCTGCATGCCCGAGCCGCACATCTTGTTCAGGGTGGTGCAGGTGGTGTGCTTGTCCAGGCCGGCACCCAGCGCCGCCTGGCGTGCCGGTGCCTGGCCCTGGCCGGCCGGCAGCACGCAGCCGAACAGCACTTGCTCGACACTGGCGGCATCGATACCGGCGCGCTCGACAGCGGCACGAATGGCTGCGCTGCCCAGTTGTGGCGCAGTCAGGCTCTTGAGGTCGCCCTGCAGGCCGCCCATGGGGGTGCGCACGGCGCTGACGATGACAATCGGATCGTGGTTCAGGCTCATGTTCGGTTCTCCTTACTTGGCAGCCATGCGCAGCGCGCCGTCGAGACGGATCACTTCGCCGTTGAGCATGCTGTTCTCGATGATATGACGAGCGAGCGCTGCATACTCCTGCGGGCGGCCCAGGCGTGGCGGGAATGGCACGCCGGCGGACAGCGAAGCGCGGACTTCGTCGGTCATGCCGGCCATCATCGGGGTTTCGAAGATGCCGGGGGCGATGGTCATCACGCGGATACCGAAGCGCGCCAGCTCACGGGCCGCCGGCAGGGTGAGGCTGGCGATGGCGCCCTTGGAGGCGGCATAGGCGGCCTGGCCGATCTGGCCGTCATAAGCGGCGATGGAGGCGGTATTGATGATCACGCCCCGCTCGCCGCCCTCATCCGCAGGTCCTTCGGCCATGGCCGCTGCAGCCAGGCGCAACAGGTTGAAACTGCCGATCAGGTTGACGTTGATAACCTTGGCGAAGCTGCCCAGGGCGTGCGGGCCATTCTTGCCCAGGACCTTCTCGGCGCCGACGATGCCAGCGCAGTTGACTAGGCCATGCAGGCTGCCAAAGGCGTTGACGGCGGCATCGACCGCCGCCTTGGCGGCCTGCTCGTCGCTGATGTCGGCCACCGCGAAGCAGGCATTTGTGCCTAGTTCGGCGGCCTTGGCCTCGACGGCCGCAGCGTTCAGGTCGACCAGCATGACCTTGGCGCCGGCCTCGATGAGCATCTGCGCGGTGGCGGCGCCCAGGCCCGAGGCCGCGCCGCTGACGATGAAGTTCTTTTGAGTGATGTGCATGTCGGTCTTCCTTCAGGCGCCCGCAGCGATCGGCTGCGCGGCTTGTTGTCGGGCGATTTCCTGGTTGCGCAGGATGAAGCGTTGCAGCTTGCCGCTCGGGGTCTTGGGCAGCTCGCCGACGAATTCAATTTCACGCGGGTAGGCGTGGGCGTAGAGGCGCTGGCGTACATGCTGGCGCAGGGTTTCCTCAAGTTCGGCGCTGCCCTGGTAACCCTGGGCCAGCACCACGAAGGCCTTGATCAGTTCGGTGCGCTCCGGGTCCGGCTTGCCGATCACCGCCGCCTCGACCACGGCCGGGTGCTCGATCAGCGCGCTTTCCACATCGAACGGGCCGACCCGGTAGCCCGAGGTGGTGATCACATCGTCGCTACGACCGACGAAGCTGATGCTGCCGTCCTGGTTGAGCTCGACCGTGTCGCCGGACAGGTAGTACTTGCCGGCGAAGGCCTTGGTCGGCAGCCCGTGGTAACCGGCGAACCAGCACAGCGGCGACTGCTCGCGGTCCACCGCAAGAATGCCGGGCTGGCCGGCAGGCAGTTCGTTGCCCTGCTCGTCCACCACGACGATGCGGTGGCCGGGAATGGCGAAGCCGGCCGAGCCCAGATGCACCGGGTGCGCTAGCGCATGGTGGTTGCACAGCACCATGCCCAGTTCGGTCTGGCCGTAATGGTCGTGGATGGTCACCCCGAGCTCATCGGCGAACCAGCGAATCACCTCCGGGTTGAGCGGTTCGCCAGCACTGCTGACCACCCGCAAGCGCCCCTTGATCGGCACCGAGAATGCGCTGCCCGCCGCGATCAGCAACCTGTAGGCGGTAGGCGAACCCGCCAGGTTGGTAATGCCCAGCTTGTCGATGACCCGCGCGCAACTTTCGACGCTGAACGGACCGTCGTAGAAGGTGGTGGCGTGGCCCAGCGACAACGGGCCGGTGACCGCGTAGTAAAGACCGTAGGCCCAGCCGGGGTCGGCCAGGTTCCAGAAGTTGTCGTCCGGGCGCAGGCCGATGGCATCGCGCATGTAGCCCTGGAACGCGACGATGGCGCGCAGCGGCACTTCCAGCGGCTTGGCCGGGCCGGTGGTGCCCGAGGTGAACATCAGCAGGAAAGGATCGTTGCCGCTACGCATGACCGGCGCGCATTCGCTGGCAGCGGCTTCGAGGCTGCGGTGAAAGTCCAGCTCGCCCTCGGCGGCGGCGACCGTGACGATGGTCGGGCAGCCCGCCACCCCATCGAGCTTGGGCCGATTGTGGCGGTCGGTGACCACCACCTTGGCGTGGGACTGCTCGAGACGGTGCTCGATGGCCTTGGGGCCGAAAGCGGTAAACAGCGGTTGATAGACCGCACCCAGGCGCCAGGTAGCGAGGATGGTCACCAGCAATTCAGAGGTACGCGGCATAAGCCCGGCGACCCGGTCACCGGCCTCGACACCCTGGGCCTTGAGCACGTTGGCAAAGCGTGCGGCCAGGGCCTGCAGTTGATCGAAGGTGTAACGCCCGCTGTTGCCATCCCGGTCCTCCCAGACCAAGGCGGGTTTGTTGCTGCCGGTGTGGCGGTCGCAGCACTCGACACAGGCATTGAGGGCCTCGAGGTTGCCATGCAGCGCCGCAGTGGCGGCCCGGGCATGGTCGAACGAACGGGCGGCCTCGGCGTAATCGCGCATCGTCAGACTCCTGGTTTCTTATTGTTGGAGTGCACCATCGGTCTGACGATGTTCGCGCCGAGAGGCGCAGCCGGCAATGGCCAAAGCTGTCAATCCGGCTGAGCGGATTCGCCATCCTCCGGATCGAGCTTGACGCCCACGGCCTCAAGGTCCAGCACTTCCTGGGTCAGCGTGACCGTCATCGCGCGCTCACTGGCCTCGCGCTCCGCCGCCACGGCATTGCAGGCCTTCAGGTACGCATCGCTGCTCAAGGCCTGCTCATCCAGCGCGGCAAGCTTTTCAGCGAACTCTTCGTCATGCTGGGCAAAGAGTTCGCCATGCCGCACTTTCAGGTAATCACGCCAAAATTCACGATTGGCCAGGCTCTGCACCAGGTGCCCATCCGTCTCGTCCGCCAGCACCGCATCGACCGCCCGCTCCTTCAGCGAAGGCGTGATGTTCGCCACCGCGCCATACAGCATCGACCTGGGTTGCCCGATCAGACCCAGCGTGTCGGCCAGCTCGACCCGCAGGCCGAGCACGACCTCCAGCTCGTCGACCTCCTGCCTCGCAGCCTCCCGCACCATCACTTCCTGCCTGGCGAACTCGTCGAGACGGTCCAGGCGAAACAGGGCCCGTCCCAACTTCAGCAGTTCGTCACCATTGCTGCCTACCTTGCCCTGTAGTTCGGCATGGTGAACCAGCGCCCGCATCCACAACCTGCTGAAGCGTTCCGCGACACTATCATGGCAGGTGAGCTGGATACCGGCATGGGTGAAGAGGTCATCGCGCAACACGCTGTCGGTGTCTATATCCTCGATCAACTGCCAGACCTGCTCACCCAGGTATTCGGGGGCCTGGAGGAAGTCCTGGGTCCTGGTGAGAGTCGCCAACAACTGGAACCATTGTGCGCTGCCTTCGAGTTGTTGCACGCGCTGCCACATGGCACGTCGTTCAGCACGCCCCTGCGGCTCACCCGTCTCGAGCCAGCGTTGCAAGGGGTCGATAACCTCCGGTAGCTGCGCGTCGACCGGTTCGTCAGCGTCCCCGGCCATGAATGCGGTCAACGTTGGCAGTGGCACCGGGTTGCCGTCCAGGTTCACGCGACGCCTGAAGGTCCGCGAGGTCGCCATCAGGCCATTGGGAATCGTCGAAATCAGGTTGAAACGCAGATCGGCCAGGATCAGTTGCGTGCATCGCTCGATACCTGTCGGCACGCTTCTCAGGGAGCATCGATCCGCCCTGAGGAATTGCAGTTCGGTAAGACGGGAGAAGTCCAGTTCGAGCGAACGCAGCGGATTGAAGTCGAGCACCAGGGTCTCCAGGCCTTCAAGGCTGGACAAGGTGGCGACGCCCGAGGCATTCATCTGGATGCGGTTCGACCTCATCTCCAGCCGCCTGAGCCTGGGCAGCTGGGCAATCTGCTCAGGCACCGTAGTCAGCAGGTTATTGTTCAAGCTCAAGGTTTCCAGGGAATCGAAGCAGCCCAGGAACATCGGCGACATGCTCATCAGGTCCATGCCGGACATGCGCAACTCGTAGATGTGCCCCATGTCGATTTCCGCCGGCAGGTCGGGCAATGAGCCGATGCGCCAGCCCCCGATGCTCAGGATACGCCCGACACGGTCCTGGCTGTGGCTGCGAATGGTTTCACCCTCATGGCGCCAGGCGCTGCGCAGGCGATTGGAGAACTGCCGGCGCCGATTGCGCAGTGCACGGCTGCGCGGCTCACGTTCCCAGGCGCTTAGCGTATCTTCCAGGTAAGTGAAATTGGTTTCCTGGGACAATAGCTCCTCGATGGCATCCCCGGTGCGCAACTGCCACTCCTGGATCATCCTGTCCACCTCGACAATGCTGAGCGAGGGGTAAAGCGCCCTGACACGTAGCCTCAGGGTATCCATGGTCCCAGAGCGCCTGGAAAGAGAGCCGCCAAGGGTGTAGCCGACTCGTCCATCAGGCAAGCGCTTGCCAGGGTTGAACCTGGGGGCCACTGCCCGCCAGCCTAAGCGGTTGATGATGGCGTCTCGTGATATTGGCAGTTCGCCGATGATCGCTTGGCGCAGTTGCTCGGCGGGTGACTGGCCAGTGAGCTTGAGGGCCTGCCTCCCCTCCTGCCCGAGCACGCCCACCAGAGCCTGGAACAACCCGCCCGGCGCGTCGATGTCCTGCTCCAGCGCCAGCCCCTGGTGGTCATAAAGGTGGAACTGGCCCGACCGCCAGACCAGCACAGTGCGTTTCTCGCGCAGACCTTGAGGGTCCAACACACTGATCAGTCGACCAAACGCCGAACCTTCGCGCAGCTCCAGGTTCAGCGACGCAGGCCAGTTGGCGAGTCTGGGCAGCAAGGCCAGCACCAGCTCGCCAGTCCCATCGGTGTAGCTGGTATCCAGCAAAAGACCTTCCAGTGCCCGTGTCAGTCGCGCTTGCCCAAGCAGCGAGCGAACCTGCTTTAGTATCGTCATCGGCAGCCGAGACTCGCTGATGGCCACCCGACGCAACATCGAATCGGCGCCTTGCACCGCCTCGGTGGCATAAGCCAGGGGCAAGCCGGGAAACTCGCTTTGCAACTGCTTTAACAGCGCGTCAGCAGGAGGTTCATCGTCGGGCAAGGCCTCCAGAGGATCCTCGGCGAGCAGCAGGTCCTCCGCCAGGTGATTCTGCAGTGCCTCTCGCAGCTCATACCGTCGCGTCAGCAACTGCCTGCCGATGGCCGGGTCATCCAGTGTGTGCATGTCCGCAAAGGCCCTGCACCATGCCAGTACCTGGGTGTCCTCGAGGAGCGCACCGGGTTTCTCCAGTACACTGAACAGCGCCGAAACCCGACTCGCCGCCATGTAGCGCCTCAAGGTATCCCGTAGGGTGATCGGCGCCTGGCGGTTCTCCACCAGCACCCCACGCAATGCCTCCTTGTCGACGCCGGCCACCTGCAGTATCCGCCCGGCCGTTTCGGCAGACAGCGGGGGGTCCAGCGGCCAAAGGCGGTTGAGCATCCGTGTGCTGTCGTCCCATTCCAAAGGTCGCTCCAGGCGTATGCGCCAGCAACGCTCGCCATTGAAGTCGACCGGCGGCCCGTAAGCATCGGCGCGCTCGGCATGACGCAAACTCCAGGGCTTGCCTGGCGCCTCTCGTTGCAATTCGTAGTACTTGTCGTCGACACGTAACCAGCGCCGGGAGCCTTCGCCGTACAAGCCGTTGTCCAACAGCCGCGCCGCCCCCGGGTCAGATTCGTACACCTGCAGGTCCGACTGCCAAAGGCGCGCTCCCAGATTTGTCTTGACCGGATCCAGTAGGTCGACGAACGAACTGCGCTTCAGCACGCTTGCAACCGCCATGGCACCTGCGGCGGTGGCGGCGGTGATCGCCACGGTCTCGGCGACGCTGAACAGGTGCTCCAGCGCTTCATGCTGGTGCCCCTCGCTCCAATCGACCGCGCCTTCATACACATGCGCGAGGGTGTCCACCACCAGGGTCGCGAAGAGCGCCACACCAACGATAGGAATACCCAGCCCCGCCAATCCGAGCACGGTGAAACCGATCCCTGACCAAGTGGCCAGACGCTCATTGGCGGCTCGTTGATCGGCGTCCGCGTTAGAGACCAGCAGCAGCTTGCCGTCATCCTTGAACCGCTCTACTTGGGTAGTGGCCAGAGTGCTGAAGATATCTTGCCCGGAAGCGGCACCTTCCATTTGCAGGTCTGGCACATCATCACTCAGGCGCACCTCCAGCAACCGACTGAAGGCAGCGCGGTCACGCAGGCGAATCCGTTCGCGAAAGTCCCGACGGATATCCGCGTTTTCCAGCTCACTGGCCAGCGCCTGCTCCATTCGCCGGGCCGAATCGAAACGGCGCAATGAGTTCTGCCCATCATCGGGCACGTATAGGATGACGCCCTTGTCCGTACCCTGCGCGTCACGCAACTGGATTTTCAAAGCGTTCTCGACGGTGAACCCCAGCATGCGCAGTTCACCGGCGCCGGCGAAGCACTGTTGGCCTGGCTGATCTGCCTTGCCGCTCGAAAGCTGGTCAAGGGCCATGTACTCCTCGACGCTGATCTGCGCACGACACAAGGCAAGCTCGCACATCAGGACAAACGCGGCTCGTTTATGTTCAGCAAGCAAAGTTCGATTGGCCGGGCTGAGCACCTGAGCGATCAATGCCTGGTACTGCTTGCCCAGATCCAGCTTGCGGCAGGCACCGGCAACACCCTCTGGGTTGGACAGGACAGCCGAAGCGCCGCTGTTCACCAATCCTGTGGCAACGAAAAACGAGGCAGATGTGGGAAAGTTCTGCATCAGCCGCAGCCGTGCCGGCGAACGCAACTCATGTGGCTCGACACTAGGTGTGGACAGGATCGGCGTCACCCCGTACCAGGCGTCGACCCACTCCAGCGCATCCAGCGCGGGCCCGTCAGGCAACAGGGTCTTGAGCATCGGTTGGAAATGCTGCTCGGCGAACTGTTGCGCCGATACCAAAGCAGTTGTCGCCCGCGCCAGTTGCTGACGACTCTTTTCATGGACCTGGAACGCCTTGTGCAGTGCCCTCAGGCGCTCCACGGAAGCCTGTGTGAACCAGTCCGGCAGTCTTGCACCAATGAATTTGTCCAGAAGTACGCGAAGTTGCGCATTCCTGCCTGCTTCGGTTGGCAAGAGGGTATTGGAAGTCATGCTGTAAGGACCTTGTACTTGAAGGTGCCTCACAGTGCACAAGCCGCCAGCGCCGCTTCAGCGGGAAGGCTCACCCACCCGTTGCGCCACCTTCATGCATGACCAGCGAACGGTAATGCCCCGGATTGCAACCGAACCACTTGCGAAACGCCTTGTAGAACGAGCTGCTGTCGGCAAAGCCCAGGCGCTCGGCGATATCGCTCAACCCCAGCTGCGCCTCGGCCAGCCAGGCAATGGCCAACTCCCGACGCACGCCATCCTTGATGCCCTGATAGCTCTGGCCCTCTTCCGACAGACGCCGGCGCAACGTCGACACCGACATGTGCAGGGTGGCGGCCACCTGCTCGGCGTCCGGCCAGGCGCCCGGCGGCATCTCCAGCAAGCGGTGGCGGATCTGCCGGGCCAGGCTGGCCGGGTCGCGGAACTTGACCAGAATATTGCCTGGAGCCTCGGCCAGAAAACGCTGCAACTCCTCGTCACTGCGCCTGACCGGCAGTTCCAGGCATTCGGCGGCGATGATCATCCGCGTACGCGGACGCTCGAACTGCAGGTTTTCGGAAAACATCACCCGGTAGTCATCGCAGAATGGCGGCTCGGCGCAACGCAGGTCGATGGCCAGGATCGGAATGCGCCGCCCGGCCAGCCAGCAGGCCAGGCCGTGCACGATCATCCAGAAGGTGAAGTAGGTGAACGCCCGGCGCGGCGTGTCGCCGGGCTCGTTGATGACGATCTCGGCCAGGCTCTGCTGGCGCACCAGGCCCGGTTGCAGGTCTTCGAGCATCAGCGACAGGAACGCCAGCAGGTTGTCCAGGGCCGCGCCCAGGGTCGGCTGGGCCATGGCGCTGCGGGCCATGAAGGCCAGGCTGCCACTGCGCAGGCCGCGCCGGTCCATGGCGAAGAACTCGTCGTTGCAGCGCCGCGCCAGCAGGCGCCAGAGCCGGGCGTAGGACTCGGCCGTCACCCGTGCCTCGGGCCGGTCCAACTGCTCGGCCGCGATCCCGGCACGCGCCAGCAGCCCAGCATCGGGTTCGCCGGCCGGGCAGGTCTGCAACAGGGCTTCGCGCACCAGTTGCATGGAAATGGTGTCCTTCTCGCTCATCGACAATCCAGTCTGCGCTGTGGCGGCCATCTTAGGCCGCCACGGGGAAAACGTCAGCCGCCAATCACTGGCCGGCGGCCAGGCCCAGGAACGCCTGGATCAGGCGCAGCTCGCGGCGGCGCTCCAGGCAACCGACCATGTGCTGGTTGACCAGGCCCAGACCGGCCAGGGGGCGGGCCACCACCCGCGGGTCATGGGCCACCTCGGTGGAGGACACCACGCCAATGCCCAGTTCCGCCGCCACCGCCTCGGTAACTGCTTCGCGGCTGTCCAGCTCCAGCAGCACCCGAGGTTGCACGCCGGCATCGGCGCAGGCCTTATCGAAGGTGCGCCGGGTGGTCGAGTTGGGCTCGCGCAGCACCATGATCTGCCTGTCCAGCTCGGCCAGCGGCAAGTCTCCCCCGGCACCCGCCCACGCATGCCCCACGGGCAGCAGCGCACACAACCGCGATTCGCATAACGCCTGCAGGTGCAGGCCCTTGCGCGGCTCGATCTCGGTCAGCACAGCCACATCGGCATGCTCCGACAGCAACGCGGCCAGGGTTTCCTGGGCATTGCCCAGGCGCAGGTTGACGGTGATGCCGGGATAGCGTTCGCGCAACTGCGCCAGCATCGGCATCACCCGGTGCGGGCCGTCCGCCGCCACCTCCAGGCGCCCGGTCAGTAACTGCCGGTTGGCCTCGAGCATGGCCTGGGCCTCCTCGGCCAGGCCGAACATGGCCCGGGTAATGGCCGCCAGCCGCGTGCCCTCCTCGGTCAGCTCGACCCGCCGGGCGGTACGGCGCAGCAGGGTGATCTGGTAGTGCTCCTCCAACGCCTTCACATGCCCGGTCACCGCCGGCTGGCTGATGAACAGCCGCTCGGCGGCGCGGGTGAAGCTGCCCTCGCGAGCGACGGCGTCGAAGGCGCGGAGCTGGAACAGGTTCATATCTATCGGCCTGACTTATGGCTGGCATATCTACAAACAATTTGATTGATGACACAGCGAATTGCAACCTAGCCCCACTAGTTTCCAGCCCACCGCAAGTGAGGAACCACGGAATGAGCAACGCCCCGATCCTGCTGACCCCCGGTCCACTGACCACCTCGATCCGCACCCGCCAGGCCATGCTCGTGGACTGGGGCTCGTGGGACCGCGACTTCAACCAGCTGACCGCCAGCGTTTGCGAGCAACTGCTGGCCATCCTCGACGGCAGCGCCAGCCACCACTGCGTGCCCCTGCAAGGCAGCGGCACCTTCGCCGTCGAGGCCGCCATCGGCACCCTGGTACCCCGTGACGGCAAGGTCCTGGTGCTGATCAACGGCGCCTACGGCCAGCGCCTGGCGAAGATCTGCAAGGTGCTGGGCCGCGCCTACAGCACCTTCGAGACCGCCGAGGACCAGCCGACCACCGCTGCCGATGTCGACCGCCTGCTGGCCGCCGACCCCGCCGTGACCCACGTGGCGCTGATCCACTGCGAGACCAGCACCGGCATCCTCAACCCACTGCCCGAGATCGCCCAGGTGATCCAGCGCCACGGCAAGCGCCTGATCATCGACGCAATGAGCTCCTTCGGCGCGCTGCCGATCGATGCCCGCCAGATCCCCTTCGAAGCGCTGATCGCCGCCTCCGGTAAGTGCCTGGAGGGCGTGCCGGGCATGGGCTTCGTCTTCGCCGAGAAAACCGCCCTGGCCGCCGCGGAAGGCAACGCCCACTCCCTGGCCATGGACCTGCACGACCAGCACGCCTACATGGCCAAGACCGGCCAGTGGCGCTTCACCCCGCCGACCCACGTGGTCGCCGCCCTGCACGAAGCACTGCAGCAATACAACGAAGAGGGGGGACTGCCCGCCCGCCACCAGCGCTACGCCGACAACTGCAAGACGCTGCTCGACGGCATGGCGAAGATCGGCCTGCAGAGCTTTTTGCCCGCCGACATCCAGGCACCGATCATCGTCACCTTCCACGCGCCGAAGGATCCGCGCTACCAGTTCAAGGACTTCTACGAGCGGGTCAAGGCCAAGGGCTTCATCCTTTACCCGGGCAAGCTGACCCAGGTCGAGACCTTCCGCGTCGGCTGCATCGGCGTGGTCGGTGCCGACGGCATGCAGGCCGCCGTCAATGCCGTGGCCGAGGTGCTGCGGGAAATGGAAGTGCTGGACATCTGACCCTTTGCCCACCCAATTCAAGGAAAATGCGCACATGAACTACAGCAACCCCACCCAGCTGCAAGCCGCCATCCTCGACTGGGCCGGCACCGTGGTCGACTTCGGCTCGTTCGCCCCGACCCAGATCTTCGTCGAAGCCTTCGCCGAGTTCGACGTGCAGGTGTCCATCGAAGAGGCCCGTGGCCCGATGGGCATGGGCAAGTGGGACCATATCCGCACCCTGTGCGACGTGCCGGAGATCGCCGAGCGCTACCGCAAGGTGTTCGGCCGCGCACCCACCGACGACGACGTCACCGCCATCTACGAGCGCTTCATGCCGCTGCAGATCGAGAAGATCGCCGTGCACTCGGCGCTGATCCCCGGCGCCCTGGAGACCCTGACCGGGTTGCGCAAGGACGGCTTGAAGATCGGCTCCTGCTCGGGCTACCCGAAGGTGGTGATGGACAAGGTGGTCGAACTGGCCGCGCAGAACGGCTACGTGGCCGACCATGTGGTGGCCACCGACGAGACACCGAACGGCCGCCCGTGGCCGGCCCAGGCGCTGGCCAACGTGATTGCCCTGGGCATCGATGACGTGGCTGCCTGCGTGAAGGTCGACGACACCGTGCCGGGGATTCTCGAAGGCCGCCGCGCCGGGATGTGGACCGTGGCGCTGGTGTGCTCGGGCAATGCCCTGGGGCTGACCTGGGAAGGCTACCGGGCGTTGAGCGCGGAGAAGCTGGAGAGCGAACGCAAGCGGATTCATGGGATGTTCGCCGCATCGCGGCCGCACTACTTGATCGATACCATCAACGAGTTGCCCGAGGTGATTGCCGATATCAACCGGCGATTGGCCAAGGGGGAGATGCCGCAGAGCGCGTGATGTCGAAAAACATCGCGGGGCAAGCCCGCTCCCACGCAGGTTGGTATAGCCTGGCGTGGGAGCGGGCTTGCCCCGCGATGCCTTTTGGGGATCAGACCGCCCGGTTCAGCTTCACCCACGACGCAAAACGGTCGATAAAGCCCTGCAGGAACGGCCGGGTCTTGTCATTGAGCTTACCGCTGTCATCGAACAACGTCGCCGCCCCGCCGATATACGCCTCGGGCATCTGCATGCACGGCATGTCAAGGAACACCAGCGACTGGCGCACCGCATGATTGGCACCGAACCCGCCGATTGCCCCCGGCGACACGCTGGCCACCGCTGCCGGCTTGCCGCCCCACACGCTCTGCCCATAGGGCCGCGACCCCACATCGATGGCGTTCTTCAACCCGCCCGGCACCGAACGGTTGTACTCCGGGGTGACGAACAGCACCGCATCGCTGCGGCGGATCTCGTCGCGAAAATGCTTCCATGCCTCGGGCGCGCCCTCGGCCTCGACATCCTCGTTGTACAACGGCAGCTCGCCAATCTCGACGATCCGCAGGGCAAGGCTGGACGGCGCCAGCTCAGACAGCGCGCGGGCCACCTTGCGGTTGTAGGACTCCTTGCGCAAGCTGCCGACGACAACCGCAACCGAATAGACCTGGCTCATGGCGTTTTGCAACCTCTGCTCTGGGAATGGGACCTGTTAGTTATAGATGACCGTTCCTCGGCTTCGCGGTTTTTTTCCATTCGGCTGAAAACTTCCCGGGCGTTTCACTGGTCTATGCCTACAGACATTTCCTACACGATTCAGAGGTTTCCACCTAAATGGCAGCAGTAATGGTCGGCCAGTTCCACGCCCGCGACGCCGAAGGCCGTATCTACCCGGTCCACGAGTTCCAGGAGTCCACCCTCCAGGCCGACGGCAGCACCCTCGGCGCGCCGGTCACCAGCTATCGGCTGGCCATCGGCGACCGCGTCAACCACCTGGGCGACGACCGCTTCGAACTGGCCCAGACCGGCGTCGAGATCATCCGCATTCCTTGACGCAATCGACGGTGTACAGCGTCCCCTCGCGCTGCAGGCCATGCACGTCGGCGACAAAGCCCGGGAAGCCCTGGTCGAAGGCCCGGGCACAGTCCAGGTAGACCAGGATCGAGCGGGTCGCCTCGGTGAAGCGCTCGCCCGGCATGATCAAGGGAATTCCCGGCGGATACGGCACCAGCATCACCGCCGCGACCCGACCCAACAGCTGCTCGATCGGCACCGCCTCCACCTCCCCGCGCACCATCCGGTCATAGGCCTCGGCCGGGGTCATCGCCACTTCGGGCAAACGGGTGAACAGCAGCTTGAGCTGCCTGGACGTGGCATTGGCGCGGTAGAAGGCATGCAGTTGCTGGCACAGGTCGCGCAGCCCCAGCCCCTGGTAGCGTGACGGCTGCGGCGTCACCACGCTGGGCAGGCAGTCGGCCAGCGCGGTATTGGCATCGTAATGGCGCTTGAACTCCAGCAGCTCGGTGAGCAGCGTGCTCCACTTGCCCTTGGTGATGCCCATCGAGAACAGCACCAGGAAGCTGTACAGGCCAGTCTTCTCCACCACCAGCCCCCGCTCCCACAAAAACTTGCTGACCACCGCAGCCGGAATGCCCTGCTCGCCCGCGCCGCCACCGGCCCCGGGCATCACCAGGGTGACTTTGAGTGGGTCAAGCAGCACATACTCGTCGCTCAGCTCGGCAAAGCCATGCCACTCGGCACCAGGCTGCAACAGCCAGTCCGACGCCTCCAGCCGCTCGCCACCCTGGGCCTGCGGCGGCTGCCAGATGCTGAACCACCAGTCGTCGGCAGCGATGTGCTCGCGCAGGTTGGCCAGCGCCCGGCGAAAGCTCAGGGCCTCGTCGAACATCTCCTGCAGCAGCGAACGCCCGGCTGGGCCTTCCATCATCGCCGAGGCCACGTCCAGCGAGGCGAGGATGCTGTACTGCGGCGAAGTGGAGATATGCATCATGAACGCTTCGTTGAAACGGTCGCGGTCCAGCTGGCGGGAGGCGCCATCCTGCACATGGATCATCGACGCCTGGCTGAAGGCGGCCAGCAGCTTGTGGGTCGAATGGGTGCTGAACAGCAGCGGCCCTTCATCGCCGCGTGGCGTGCCCATGGCATAGCGGCCAGCGAAGAATTCATGGAAGGCGGCGTAGGCGAACCAGGCCTCGTCGAAGTGCAGCACCTCGACACTGGCGCCGAGGGTCTGCTTGATCAGCCCGGCGTGGTAGCACAGGCCGTCGTAGGTGGAGTTGGTGACCACCGCCAGCTTGATCTTCGCCGGCCGCCCCTGGGCCAGCGGATGGGCCTGGATCTTCGCCTGGATCGACGCCGGGGTGAACTCGCTGAGCGGAATCGGCCCGATGATGCCCAGCTCGTTGCGCTCCGGGCTCAGGTAGAGGGGGATGGCGCCGGTCATGATGATCGCGTGCACCACCGACTTGTGGCAGTTGCGGTCCACCAGCACCAGATCACCGCGCCCGACCATCGCATGCCAGACGATCTTGTTGGCGGTGGAGGTGCCGTTGATGACGAAGAAGGTGTGGTCGGCGCCGAAGTTGCGCGCCGCCCGCGCCTCGGCGGCGGCCAGAGGGCCAGTGTGATCGAGGAGCGAGCCCAGCTCCGGCACCGACACGGACAGGTCCGAGCGCAGGGTGTTTTCGCCGAAGAATTGGTGGAAGGCCTGCCCCACCGGGCTCTTGTGATAGGCCACGCCGCCGCCGTGACCCGGCGTGTGCCACGAATAGTTCGACTGCGCGGTGTGTTGCACAAGGGCCTTGAAGAATGGTGGCAGCAGGCCGTCTAGGTAGCTGTGCGCGGCCCGTGCCACCTGGCGGGCGAGAAAGGGCACGGTGTCTTCGAACAGGTAGAGGATGCCGCGCAGCTGGTTGAGCTCACCCATGGCCTCGGCCGGAGCGTTTTCCAGGGTGACCTGCTCGCCCAGGGCGAAGATCGGCAGGTTGGGTGCGCGCAGCCGAGCCAGGCGGATCAGCTCGGCCATGTTCTGCAGAAGCCGGCTGTTGTCGCCAACGCCCTCGGCGGCGATCAGCATGCAGGCCAGGCCGTGGTGGGTGGCGGCCACCAGGCGCGCCTCGGCCTGGTCGGCGGCGGCGAGGATGGCGAAGCCGTCCCTGGCCAGTTCATCGGCGATGCCGCGCACCCGCTCGCCGGCGACACTGTCGGCCTTGATCGCCCGGTGGACGATGAGGATGGGGAACTGGAGGTCCTTGTACATCGGGCGGCTACCTCTGCGGGGGCTTCCCCCTCAGGGTAGTTGAGGCTGGTGTCGTCAGTGCCGGCCTCTTCGCGGGTAAACCCGCTCCCACAGGTTCGGGGATAGCCTGTGGGAGCGGGTTTACCCGCGAAAGGGCCAGTACTGCTGGCAAATCAGCTGGCAGGTGTCTCGGTCAACGCCTGCCACATCGCCGGCCCACCGGCTGACTTGGCAATGGCCGCCAAGCGCTCGGCATGGGCCTCAAGCTCTTCCTCGCTGGCCATGATCACCTTACCCGCCGCACGACCGGTAATCCGACGGATCTCACTGCCGGTACTGGCCTGCCCATCCTCGCCCTGCGCGCCATCCCCCGCCAGCGACAGGCTGGTCTGGCCGCCGGTCATCGCCAGGTAGACGTCGGCCAGCAGTTCCGAGTCGAGCAGTGCGCCGTGCAGCTCACGGCCGGAGTTGTCGATGCCGTAGCGTTTGCACAGCGCATCGAGGCTGTTGCGCTGCCCCGGATGGCGCGAGCGCGCCATCATCAGGGTGTCGAGGATCGGGCAGTGCTGCGAGATGTCGGCGCGGTCCTGCTGGCCGATCAGCGCGAACTCGTTGTTGATGAAGCCGACGTCGAACGCCGCGTTGTGGATGACCAGGGTGGCGCCCTGGATGAACTCGAAGAACTCCTCGGCCACGTCGCCGAAACGCGGTTTGCCGACCAGGAAGGCGTCGGTGATGCCGTGGACGTTGATCGCGCCCTCGTCACTGTCGCGGTCGGGCTGCAGGTAGACGTGAAAATGCCGCCCGGTCAGGCGCCGGCCGATGACCTCGACGCAACCGATCTCGATGATGCGGTGGCCTTCGGCCACCGGCATGCCGGTGGTCTCGGTGTCGAGGATGACGAACCGTTTGTCTTGCTGCTGCTCCACGCGGGGACTCCAACTGGCGGTGCTTGAATTCAGGGTGGGAGTATAACGAAATCGGGGCCGCTTTGCGGCCATCGCGGGGCAAGCCCGCTCCCACGCAGGCAGTGCTCACCCTGTGGGAGCGGGCTTGCCCCGCGATGACCCGCAACACAATCAACGCTGGGCGCGTACTTCGTCGACCCCACGATTGGCCAACTGGTCAGCCCGCTCGTTGCCCGGGTGGCCGATATGCCCGCGCACCCACTTCCAGGTCACCTTGTGCCGGTTGACCTGCTCATCGAGGGCCATCCACAGGTCGGCGTTCTTCACCGGCTCCTTGGCGGCGGTCTTCCAGCCGCGCTTCTTCCAGTTGGTCATCCACTCGTTGATGCCCTTCATCACATACTGGGAGTCGGTGGTCAGCACCACCTCGCACTCGCGCTTGAGCGCCTTCAGGCCCTCGATCGCGGCCATCAGCTCCATGCGGTTGTTGGTGGTCTCGCGCTCGCCGCCCCACAGTTCCTTCTCGACGCCCTTGAAAATCATCAGGACGCCCCAGCCGCCCGGGCCGGGATTGCCCTTGCAGGCACCATCGGTGTAGATCTCGACGCTATCGCTCATGTACCACTCGTGTTCAGTGCTTTTCGGAATCGGGGTGGGTGGCGCTGCGGTTGACCTTGGCCAACGGCAGCGGCAGCAGCTTGCCCATCGGCTCGCGGCGCTCCAGGCGCAGCGGCCGCAGGCCGACCACCATCTTGCGCGCCACCAGCAGGTAGACGCCGCCACCAGCACTCTGCCAGCCTCCGGCCACCCGCTCCCAACCGGCCAGGCGTTGTTGCCAGGCCGGCGAGGCAAGCGGCGGACGATAGCACCCGAAGCGGCGTTTCTCCAGCGCGAAGCCCAGCAGGTTGAGCCAGTCGCCGACCCGCGACGGCGAGATGCAGCGGGCCTTGCGCAAGGCGCCCTGGCTGAAGAAATGCCGCAGGCCCCAGCTGCTCCACGGGTTGATGCCGACGATCAGCAGGTGCCCGCCCGGACGCACCGCGCTGGCCGCCTCGCGCAGCAGGCCATGGGGCGACAGGCTGAAGTCCAGGCCATGCTGCAGCACCACCACGTCGGCGGCGTGCTCCGACAACGGCCAGGCCTGTTCCTCGCAGACGATCTCCACCCCCGGCAGTGGCGCACCGAGGCGCACGTTGCGCTGCACCTGTGGCGCATTGGGCGGAGGTTCGGCGCAGGGGCCGTAGTGCACCAGGTAACCACCGAAGAAGCGCCGCAGCTCTTCTTCAAGCAACTTTTCCTCTTCCTTGAGCATCAACTGCCCAAGGGGGCCATTGAACCAGTCGCGGGCCAGGCTGATGAGCTCGACCCAGTCGGGGTCGGCCTGGGCGAAGGCTTGGTCGGTCATTGCATTCTCCCTCGAAGGTTCTCGGGCCGCGACATCGCGGCTAAGATGCCCCCAATGTCCAGGCTTGGCGATACGGATCCGCACATGATACAGATCGATGCCCTACCCGCTTTCAACGACAACTACATCTGGTTGTTACAGGATACTGCCAATCGCCGCTGCGCAGTGGTCGATCCCGGCGATGCCGGGCCGGTGCTCGCCTGGCTCGGCCAGCATCCCGACTGGGCGCTGGAGGCGATCCTGGTCACCCACCACCACCATGACCACGTCGGCGGTGTCGAAGCCCTGAAGCAGGCCAGCGGCGCCACCGTCTACGGCCCGGCCAACGAGCGCATCCCGGCCCGTGATGTCGCCCTGGAGGACGGCGCACAGGTGCAGGCACTGGGCCTGACCTTCGAGGTCCTGGCCATGCCCGGACACACCCTCGGCCACATCGCCTATTACACTGCGCAATCGCCCACGCCGCTACTGTTCAGTGGCGATACCCTGTTCGCCGCCGGCTGCGGGCGGTTGTTCGAAGGCACGCCCGAGCAGATGCACCATTCGCTGCAGCGCCTGGCCGCCCTGCCGGCCGAGACCGAAGTGTACTGCGCCCACGAATACACCCTGAGCAACCTGCGCTTCGCCCGTGCCGTGGAACCGGAAAACCTGCACGTTCTGCAACGCTTCGAAGACGTTACCCGCCTGCGCGCCGACAATCGCATCAGCTTGCCCTCCACCATCGGCCTCGAGCGCCTGACCAACCCGTTTTTGCGTACTGCTGAAACATTCGTTAAACAAAAAGCAGACGAATGGAAGGGACATTCCAACCCCACCCAAGCCACTGTTTTTGCTGCCTTGAGGTCTTGGAAGGACGTGTTCTGATAACCTCAAGATATATCGTGACATAAGCCCAAAGGTTGACCCGGCCGGGGCCGGTTTTTAGAATCGCCCAACTTTTTTGCCCGGATAACCGTTCCAGCCGATGTCTTCCCCTAGCCGCAGAACCGCTCATTCGGTCGCCCTGACGCGACTGGCACAGATCAGTGCACTGGCGCTGGCCGCCACCCTGGTCGGCTGCCAGAGCACCCGTCAGCTCGACGATTCGGACAGCGTTCGCGCGCACAACTACCAGGCGCGGATCAAACACAAGCCCGCGCCGCTGGTGGTCAAACCCAAGGAAGCACCGCCCCAGGACGTCTGGGAGCGCATGCGCCAGGGCTTCGCCCTGCAGGACGGCATGGACGTCAACCCGCGCATCGAACAGCAGCGCCTGTGGTTCGCCAGCAACCCGTCGTTCCTCGAGAACGCCGGCGAGCGCGGCAGCCTTTACCTGCACTACATCGTCGAGCGCCTCGAAGAACGCGACATGCCGTTGGAACTGGCCCTGCTGCCGGCCATCGAAAGCGCCTACAACCCGATGGCCTATTCCCGCGCTCATGCCGCCGGCATGTGGCAGTTCATCCCATCCACCGGGCGCCACTTCAACCTGCGCCAGACCAACTTCTACGACGGTCGCCGCGACGTCACCGCCTCGACCAACGCCGCGCTGGACTACCTGAACCGCCTGCACGACATGTTCAACGGCGACTGGCTGCTGGCCCTGGCGGCCTACAATGCCGGCGAAGGCACCGTCAGCCGCGCCATCGAGCGCAACGAGCGCCTGGGCCTGCCGACCGACTACTGGAACCTGCCGCTGCCGCAGGAAACCCGCGACTACGTGCCCAAGCTGCTGGCCCTGTCGCAGGTGGTCAACACCCCGGCCGCCTACGGGATCAACCTGAACCCGATCGCCAACGAACCCTATTTCGAAGCCGTCGCCATCAACGACCGCCTCGACCTGTCCCGCGTCGCGGCTTTCGCCGACATCGACGAAGACGAACTGATCCAGCTCAACCCCGCCTTCAAGAAGCGCATGACCGTGGACGGCCCGCAGCAACTGCTGGTGCCCACCGCCAAGGCGCAGCTGCTGAGCGACCGCATGTCCAACCTCAAGCCCGAGGAACTGGTCGCCCTGCAGCCGAACAAGGCTGTGTTCCAAGCCGCCCTGGCCGAAGCCAAGGCGCCGGCGGCGCGCAGCTACCGGGTCAAGCGTGGCGACAACCTGGGCAGCATCGCCAAGGCCAACCGCGTCGCGGTCAAGGACATCCAGCGCTGGAACAGCCTGCGCGGCAACAGCCTCAAGGTCGGCCAGGTGCTGGCACTGCGTGGCGGCAACGCGCCGAGCGCGGCGGCCAACCGCGTGGCCGACGCGAAGCAGCGGTCCACCCAGTACAAGGTGCGCAAGGGCGACTCGTACTACCTGGTGGCCAAGCGTTTCAACGTTGAGATGAAACACCTCAAGCGCTGGAATCCGCGTAGCGGGCATGCGCTCAAGCCGGGGCAGACGCTGACCGTTTACCTGTCGCGTTGATGTGAATTCTGGGGGCGCTTCGCGCCCCTTTCGCGACACAAGGCCGCTCCTACAGGCATTGCACCAGCCTGAGGGTTTGCGCAATCCCTGTAGGAGCGGCCTTGTGTCGCGAAAGGGTTGCGAAGCAACCCCATTGCAGCCACCCCCACCCGCCCTGCCCCAGCCCTTTTTCCATTCCAGACAAGCTGTTACTGTACCCCGAACCAAGCCCAACGCCTTCTGGATCGGATGCCGACTTGATACGTCCCCTCCTGCTGTCTCTCAGCCTGGCCTTGAGCTTCCCCGCCGTCGCGATGGTGAGCGAAAGCCACGGATACGCGCAGTTCGGCACGCTCAAGTACCCGGCCAGCTTCACCCACTTCGACTGGGTCAACCCGCAAGCCCCGAAAGGCGGCACCTTGCGGGCCATGGCCTTCGGCACCTTCGACACGCTCAACCCCTATACCTTCAAGGGCTCGAGCCCGGTCACCACGCCCAACTTCCTGCAATACGGCATCAACGAGCTCAACGAGCCGCTGATGGTCGGCACCGGCATGTACGACCCCTCCGGAGACGAACCCACCTCCAGCTACGGCCTGATCGCCCGCTCCGTCGAATACAGCGAGGACCGCAGTTGGGTGGTGTTCAACCTGCGTCCCGAAGCGCACTTCCACGACGGCGTGCCGATCACCGCCGCCGACGTCGCCTTCAGCTACCGCACCCTGCTCAAGGACGGTCACCCGATCTACCGCACCAACCTGCAGGAAGTGGCCCGGGTCGACATCCTAGGCCCGCTGCGCATCCGCTTCGTGTTCAAGCGCGCCGGCAACCCGCTGCTGATCCTGCGCCTGGGCGAAATGCCGGTGCTGCCCAAGCACTACTGGGAAAAACGCGACTTCAAGGCCACCACCTTCGACCCGCCGCTGGGCAGCGGCCCCTACCGCATCACCGAGGTGCAACCGGGCCGGCGCCTGGTGTTCGAACGGGTAAAGGACTACTGGGGCAAGGACCTGGCCGTGAACCGCGGCAAGTACAACTTCAAGCGCGTCGAATACGAGTTCTACCGTGACGCCACCGTGGCCTTCGAAGCGTTCAAGGCCGGCGAATTCGACATCTATATCGAACACCAGGCGAAGAACTGGGCCAATGGCTACACCTTCCCCGCCGTGCGCCGGGGCGAGGTGATCAAGGCGCAGATCCCACACCAGATCCCCACGCAGACCCAAGGCCTGTTCATGAACAGCCGCCGTGCCGCGTTCAGCGACCCACGGGTGCGCCAGGCCCTGAGCCTGATGCTCGACTTCGAATGGACCAATCGCGCCCTGTTCAACGGCGCCTACCGGCGCGCCACCAGCTATTACCCTAATAGCGATTTCACCGCCACAGGCCTGCCCACCGGCAAGGAATGGCTGCTGCTCAAGCCGTTCCGCGACCAGTTACCCGAAAAGCTGTTCACCCAGCCCTACCAGGTCAGCCACACCGACGGCAGCGGCATCAGCCGCCCTGCCCTGCGCCAGGCGCTCGACCTGTTCGCCCAGGCCGGTTGGAAACTCAACGGCCAGCGCCTGGTGGACGGCAAGGGCCAGCCATTCCGTATGGAACTGCTGCTGGTGAACCCGAACCTCGAACGCATCCTGCAACCTTATGTCGAAAATCTGGCCAGCATCGGCATCGATGCGCGCTTGCGCACCGTCGACCGCGCCCAGTACAAACAACGGCTCGACCAGTTCGATTTCGACATGATCCTGATGACCTTGAACCAGACCCTGAGCCCGGGCCTCGAACAGTGGCTGTATTTCCACTCGAGCCAGGCCGCCACCAAGGGCAGCAAGAACTATGCTGGCGTGAAGGACCCGGTGGTCGACCACCTGCTCGACACCCTGCTCGCCGCCCGCAGCCGCGATGACCAGATCGCCGCCGCGCGCGCCCTGGACCGCGTACTCTCATGGCAGTACTACATGATCCCCAACTGGTACCTCGACAATCACCGCCTGGCCTACCGCAACCGGTTCGCCTTCGTCACCACGCCGCCCTACACCCTCGGGCTGAACAGCTGGTGGATCAAGAAGACTTCGGAGAAAGCCAAATGACGCCCACCCTGCGCCGCCTGGCCGCCAGCCTGCTGCTGGCCTGCCTCACGCTCCCGGCCGTGGCCGCCCCGCAACACGCCCTGACCCTGTACGGCGAGGAGCCGAAATACCCGGCCACCTTCAAGCACTTCGATTTCGTCAACCCCGACGCACCCAAGGGCGGCACCTTCCGCCAGTCCAGCTTCGGCGGCTTCGACAGCCTCAACCCGTTCATCAACAAGGGCGTGCCCGCCGACAACGTCGGCAGCATCTACGACACGCTGATGCGCCAGAGCCTGGACGAGCCCTTCACCGAGTACGGCCTGGTGGCCGGCAAGATCGAGAAGGCCCCCGACAACAGCTGGGTGCGCTTCTACCTGCGCCCCGAGGCGCGCTTCCACGACGGCCAGCCGATGCGCGCCGAAGACGTGGTGTTCACCTTCAACGCCCTGATCAAGGACGGCGCGCCGCTGTACCGCCAGTACTATGCCGACGTCGCCGAAGTGGTCGCCGAAGACCCGCTCAAGGTGCTGTTCAAGTTCAAGCACAGCAACAACCGCGAGCTGCCGCTGATCCTCGGCCAGCTGCCGGTGCTGCCCAAGCACTGGTATGCCAACCGCGACTTCAACCGCGGCAACCTGGAAATTCCGCTCGGCAGTGGCCCGTACAAGGTCGCCGAGGTGAAGGCCGGCCGCTCGATCCGCTACGAGCGGGTCAAGGACTACTGGGCCAAGGACCTGCCGATCAACCGCGGCTTCTACAACTTCGACGTGATGACCTTCGACTCCTACCGCGACAACACCGTCGCCCTCGAAGCGCTCAAGGCCGGCCAGTTCGACTACGCCCTGGAAGTCAGCGCGAAGAACTGGGCCACCGCCTACGACGTGCCCGCCGTGCGCGACGGCCGCCTGATCAAGGAAGAGATCCCCAACGGCAACCCGGTGGGCATGCAGGGCTTCATCTTCAACCTGCGCAAGCCGATGTTCCAGGACATCCGCGTGCGCCAGGCCATCAGCCTGCTGCTGGACTTCGAATGGACCAACAAGCAGCTGTTCAACGGCGCCTACACCCGCACCGGCAGCTATTTCGAGAACTCCGAGATGGCCGCCAGCGGCCTGCCCTCGCCCGCCGAACTGAAGATTCTCGAACCGCTGCGCGGCAAGGTGCCCGACGAGGTGTTCAACGGCGCCTTCCGCAACCCCGTCACCGACGGCAGCGGCATGATCCGCGACCAGCAGCGCCAGGCCTACAAGCTGCTGCAGGACGCCGGCTGGAAGATCGTCGACGACAAGATGGTCGACAAGGACGGCAAGCCGCTGAGCATCGAGTTCCTGCTGGCCCAGACCCAGTTCGAGCGCGTGCTGCTACCGTTCAAGCGCAACCTCGCGGACCTGGGCATCAACCTCGAGATCCGCCGCGTGGACGTGTCGCAGTACATCACCCGCTTGCGTTCGCGGGACTACGACATGATCGTCGGCGGCTTCGCGCAATCGAACTCGCCCGGCAACGAGCAGCGTGAATACTGGAACAGCGCCGCCGCCGACAACCCCGGCAGCCGCAACTTCATCGGCCTGCGCGACCCCGCCATCGACCAGTTGGTGGAACAGCTGATCAACGCCGATTCGCGTCAGAGCCTGGTCGACCACTGCCGCGCCCTGGACCGCGTGCTGCTGTGGGGCTACTACGTGATCCCCAACTGGCACATCAAGACCTGGCGCGTGGCCTACTGGAACCACATCGGTCACCCCGCCGTGTCGCCCAAGTACGACATCGGCATCGACACCTGGTGGATCAAGCCCGACGTCACGCCTGCCGTAAGCGAAGCCCCCGCCGTGGAAGAGGCTCATTGACATGCTGGCCTATATCCTGCGGCGCCTGCTGCTGATCATCCCGACCCTGTTCGGCATCCTGATCATCAACTTCATCATCGTCCAGGCCGCCCCCGGCGGCCCGGTGGAGCAGATGATCGCCAAGCTCGAAGGCTTCGACGGTGCCACCAGCCGCATCGCTGGCGGCGGCGCCGAAGTGTCGGTGGCCGGTTCCAATTACCGTGGCGCGCAAGGCCTGGACCCGGCGCTGATCGCCGAGATCGAGCGCATGTATGGCTTCGACAAGTCCGCGCCCGAGCGGCTGTGGATCATGGTCAAGAACTATGCCCATCTGGACTTTGGCAACAGCTTCTTCCGCGACGCCAAGGTCATCGACCTGATCGCCGAGAAGATGCCCGTGTCCATCTCGCTGGGGCTATGGAGCACGCTGATCATGTACCTGGTGTCGATCCCCCTGGGGATCGCCAAGGCCGTGCGCCACGGCAGCCATTTCGACGTGTGGACCAGTTCGGCGATCATCGTCGGCTACGCCATCCCCGCGTTCCTCTTCGCCATCCTGCTGATCGTGCTGTTCGCCGGCGGCAGCTACTTCGACTGGTTCCCGCTGCGCGGGCTGACCTCCAACAACTTCGACGAGCTTTCCACCGCCGGCAAGGTACTCGACTACTTCTGGCACCTGGTGCTGCCGATCACCGCACTGGTGATCGGCAACTTCGCCACCATGACCCTGCTGACCAAAAACAGCTTCCTCGACGAGATCAACAAGCAGTACGTGGTCACCGCCCAGGCCAAGGGCCTGAGCCGTTCGCGGGTGCTGTACGGCCATGTGTTCCGCAACGCCATGCTGCTGGTGATCGCCGGCTTCCCCTCGGCGTTCATCGGCATTTTCTTCACCGGTTCCTTGCTGATCGAGGTGATCTTCAGCCTCGACGGCCTGGGCCTGATGAGTTTTGAAGCGGCGATCAACCGCGACTACCCGGTGGTGTTCGGCACCTTGTTCATCTTCACCCTGCTCGGTCTGGTGGTGAAGCTGATCGGCGACCTCACCTACACCCTGGTCGATCCACGCATCGACTTCGCCAGCCGGGAGCACTGACATGGCCCTGTCCCCCCTCAATCGCCGGCGCTTCGAGCGCTTCAAGGCCAACCGCCGCGGCTGGTGGTCGCTGTGGATCTTCCTGGTGCTGTTCGTGCTCAGCCTGGGCGCCGAGTTCATCGCCAACGACAAGCCGATTGCCGTGCGCTACGACGGCGAGTGGTACTTCCCCGCCTTCAAGCGCTACCCGGAGACCACCTTCGGCGGCGAGTTCCCGTTGGAGGCCAACTACAAGAGCCCGTACATCCGCGAGCTGCTGGAGAAAAAAGACGCCTTCGTGTTGTGGGCGCCGATCCCCTACAGCTACCAGAGCATCAACTACGACCTGAAAGTGCCGGCCCCCGCGCCGCCCTCCACCGACAACCTGCTGGGCACCGACGACCAGGGCCGCGACGTGCTGGCCCGGGTGATCTATGGCTTCCGTATCTCGGTGCTGTTCGCCCTCACGCTGACCATCGCCAGCTCCATCGTCGGCGTAATCGCCGGCGCCTTGCAGGGTTTCTACGGCGGCTGGGTGGACCTGGCCGGCCAGCGCTTTTTGGAGATCTGGTCCGGCCTGCCGGTGCTGTACCTGCTGATCATCCTTGCCAGCTTCGTGCAGCCCAACTTCTGGTGGTTGCTGGGCATCATGCTGCTGTTCTCGTGGATGAGCCTGGTGGACGTGGTGCGCGCCGAGTTCCTGCGCGGGCGCAACCTCGAATACGTGCGCGCCGCCCGCGCGCTGGGCATGCGCAACGGCCCGATCATGTTCCGCCACATCCTGCCCAACGCCATGATCTCGACCATGACCTTCATGCCGTTCATCCTCACCGGCGCCATCGGCACCCTCACCGCCCTGGACTTCTTAGGCTTCGGCCTGCCTGCCGGCTCGCCGTCGCTGGGCGAGCTGGTCGCCCAAGGCAAGTCCAACCTGCAAGCCCCCTGGCTGGGCATCAGCGCCTTCGCCGTGCTGGCGGTGATGCTGAGCCTGCTGGTATTCATCGGCGAATCCGCCCGCGACGCCTTCGACCCGAGGAAATGACATGAGCCAAGACACCCTGATCGAAGTCCGCGACCTGGCGGTGGAGTTCGTCACTGGCGAGCAGGTCAACCGCGTGGTCGACGGCATCAGCTTCGACATCCGCAAGGGCGAGACCCTGGCCCTGGTCGGCGAAAGCGGCTCGGGCAAGTCGGTGACCGCCCATTCGATCCTGCGCCTGCTGCCCTACCCGCTGGCCCGGCATCCTTCCGGCACCATCCAGTACGGCGGCAAGGACCTGCTGCACCTGGGCGAGAAGCCCATGCAGCGGATTCGCGGCAACCGCATTGCGATGATCTTCCAGGAGCCGATGACCTCGCTGAACCCGCTGCATAGCATCGAGAAGCAGATCAACGAGATCCTGTTGCTGCACAAGGGCCTGACCGGCAAGGCCGCCACTGCGCGCACGCTGGAGCTGCTGGAGCTGGTGGGTATTCCCGAGCCGAAGAAGCGCCTGAAAGCCCTGCCCCATGAGCTGTCCGGTGGCCAGCGCCAGCGGGTGATGATCGCCATGGCCCTGGCCAACGAGCCCGAACTGCTGATCGCCGACGAGCCCACCACGGCGCTCGACGTGACCGTGCAATTGAAGATTCTCGACCTGCTCAAGGAGCTGCAGGCGCGCCTCGGCATGGCCCTGCTGCTGATCAGCCACGACCTCAACCTGGTGCGCCGCATCGCCCACCGGGTGTGCGTGATGCAGTGCGGCAAGATCGTCGAGCAGGCCGATTGCGCCATGCTGTTCAGCAAGCCGCAGCATCCGTATACGCAGATGCTGATCAATGCCGAGCCCAGCGGGGCGCCCGCCGCGAACGCCGAAGGGGCGCCGTTGCTGGAGGTGAAGGACCTGAAGGTGTGGTTCCCGATCAAGAAGGGGCTGCTGCGCCGGACCGTGGACCATGTGAAGGCCGTGGATGGGGTGAACTTCAGCCTGCCCCAGGGGCAGACGCTGGGGATCGTTGGCGAGAGTGGATCGGGCAAGTCCACCTTGGGACTAGCCATCCTGCGGTTGATTTCCAGCCAGGGTGGCATTCGCTTTCATGGGCAGGATCTTGAAGGGCTGAACCAGAAGGCCGTGCGACCGCTGCGGCGGGAGATGCAGGTGGTGTTTCAGGATCCCTTTGGCAGCCTGAGCCCGCGCATGTGCGTGGCGGATATCGTTGGCGAGGGGTTACGGATTCACAAGATCGGCACGCCGGCTGAGCAGGAAGCGGCGATTATTGCGGCGTTGGAGGAAGTGGGGCTGGATCCGCGGACGCGGCATCGGTATCCCCATGAGTTTTCTGGGGGGCAGCGGCAGCGGATTGCGATTGCTCGGGCGTTGGTGTTGAAGCCGGCGCTGATTTTGCTGGATGAGCCGACCTCGGCGCTGGATCGGACGGTGCAGCGGCAGGTGGTTGAGTTGCTGCGGAATTTGCAGGTTAAGTACAACCTGACTTATCTGTTTATCAGTCATGACCTGGCGGTGGTCAAGGCGTTGAGTCATCAGTTGATGGTGATCAAGCATGGGCAGGTGGTGGAACAGGGGGATGCGGGGGCGATATTTCATGAGCCGCGGCATGGGTATACGCGGCAGTTGTTGGAAGCTGCGTTTTTGGGGACGACATCGACCGCCTGAAGCAGCGTAGCCAACTCAAATGTCATCGGACGCGCAACCGCTGTCCGCCTTGTTGGTATCACGTCGTATCGCGGTGGGTCGTCCAGAAAAATCAGATTAAGACCCTATGCTGTAGTCCATTTCCCAAACATACTTCTGCCGCCTTTTTTCCGTTGCGGTCGCCCTGGCGGGGCTCTAGTCTCGGCCTATCGTTGCACATCAACGATACAGCTTTGACAGGCTGTGACGGCAAATTGCACGCAGCTCAACCTTTATGGCAGCTGTACGTGCGGGCACGCTTGCGTGCGCCGGAACTTTGCAATTTCCGCCGGTCTGTCAACCCACGTACAGCTGCCACCCTACTGTTTGACAGCAGGCAGGTGGCCGCACCACCACAGGGAAATTGTTATGTTAAAGATCGTCCCCGATCCACCTCACAACCACCACTCCCTCGAAGACACCATCATTCAGGCCACGGAGTACGCCCTGTGCGCGCAGACTGTGGCGCATCAGGCTATTCTGCTGCATCCCAAGTCGCCCGTGTCGATTCTGGTCATGGCCGCGATGCATGAAATGGAGGCGCTGCGGGTACTGCTCGAGTCGGCGTTGATTCAGGTGCAGATGCCGCAGGTGGAGCCTCGGACTTTGCACTAGGGCTTGAGTCATTTGTTGGCTGGGCTGACGCAATCGCGGGGCAAGCCCGCTCCCACGCTGTGATCCCAACACGCTGTGATCCATGGCTGCGATCTATGTGCAGCACACCCACATGCGGCGTGGCACCTGTACCCGTGGGAGCGGGCTTGTCCCGCGATTGCGCAAGCCCAGGCACCGATCATTTCAGGGAGATTGAGCCATGAGCACAGACGACAGCACGCCCCACACCACCGTGGGCAAGACCAAGTTCTACCAGGGTGAAAAGCATACCGACCCGCTGTTCTGCATCGAACCCGGCATCCCTTGCCAGCACGCTCGGGAACAGGCTTCGGAGTTGATGGGCTGCGTGTGCGACCTGACCATCACCGGGATCATGGAGGAGAAGCCTCAGTTAATCTGGGCATCGTATTACCTGAGCGCGCTGGCCAAGGCGCTGATGGATGATGCGGAGTTGGGGATGAAACACTGACCTCAAGGTACATGCGGGCTCTGTAGGAACGGCCTTGTGCCGCGAAAGGGCTGCGTAGCAGCCCCGGCAATAGCCTGGGCTGTGTCGCGGCCCATCGCGGCACAAGGCCACTTCTGGAGATTTGTATGAGGGTGGACACGACAGAAGCGCCACCCCATGGCTGTTTGGGAAAGCACTGACACACCGAGTCACGCTATCGGGCAGCTGCACAGTTTGCCCTGCCACTATAATCAGTTTTCTTGTTCGGCCCGGCACAGTACAAACAATGGAACTCCCCCATGAAAGGAAACCCCTTAAGCCGATTGGTGTACATAGCTATCTTGGTTCTACTCACAGCAGGTGCACTTTTCACTGCACACAAATACCCAGCATTGCATGACACTGACGTCAACACCTTGGGCTTCCTGGGATTCTGGTTAACGCTGTACGGCTTGATTGTTGCCATATGCGAAATTGTACGCAATGGCTCAGCGGCTCATCAAATGGCTCGCGTTGCCGAGGCTTCACACAATAGGCTCAAGCGTCAAATGGAACATCATGAAGTCCAAGCCTGCATTGAAATAATAAATTCCGCACTGAGCGACCTGTATAACAAGAAAGCCGTTTCAGTCATTTTTATAACCCGGATCAAACAAGGCTACATCTCGTCATTCTCAAAAGCCGGGATACCTGATCGTTACCGAGAAAACCTGAATATCCTGAATAGCTACGAGCATCTGGTGCAATCCCGAGTGCTCAAGACCAAAACCAATCCCAACTATGCGGGAAGCCAGTATCCCAAACCCAACCCCGGGGCGCCCGACAATCCCTATAGACTGACCATCGACACACTGAAACGAATGCAAGATGACCTGCTGATGCATTCGGCTTCAAAAAATGAATACATAGGTGACCCTGCATGATTCCATCTCACTTCGAACGTTTTATGCAATTCGTCTTGACCCACACTCAAAATGGCGACTTGCAATGGGGCATTGGCGAGGGTGGTAGCTTCGTTGCTTCTCACGAGGAAATCACCTTGATCATCTCCTCTGATTACGACCCAGACCGCGATATCAACACATTTTGGTTCCGTCTGAATGGCAGTACACGCTCTACGCCATTTTCAGTCTCTGAAAAGGAACAGGGGTATGGGCTTATGAAGAGTATTTTTGAAGAAGTCACTGCAAACGCGAACGATGTCAAAAGCGATATGGAGAAGTTCATGGCCGGGTTCAGTCGTGGAGCTTGAGGCATAGCTCGCCATGCCTCGTTTTATTTCGATCTCAGTTGATCGCGGGGCAAGCCCGCTCCCACCAGATACCTGACCTGGACACCCTGCGCTTTCAGGTCTCAACCTCCATAAGCCCCGGCGTGGGCTTGCTGAACCCCGCCGTCAACCACATCAGGTACAACCCGCCACACACCAGCCAAGCCACCCCGGCCAGTATCACCACCGTGCTCAACAGCGACAGCAGATACAGGTTTACCCCAATCGCCAGCAGCGGAAACACCACGAACCCCACCCCACTCAACCGCTGCTTGCGCCGCTCACGCAGGTAGTACGCAATCACGCAGACATTCACCGCGGCAAACGCCAGGAACGCGCCGAAGTTGATCAGCGAAGCGGCCGAGCTCACATCCGCGCCGATCCCGATCAACCCCAGCCCGGCAATCAGCAGCAGGTTGAACACCGGCGTGCGCGCCCTGCCCTGCACCTTGGCGAAGTAACGCGGCGGCAGCACGCCTTCGCGGCCCATGAAGTACAGCAAGCGGCTGGCGCTGACCTGCACCGCCAGGCACGAGGCGAAGCCGGCGACGATGCCGCCGAGATTGACGAAGTCGGCGAAGAACTGCCCACCCACCTCGATCGACAGTGCGTAGGTCGCGGTCTCTGGGTCGGCGAACTGGCCACCGGGGTGGCTCAGTTGCATCAGGTAAGCCACCGCCGTGAACAGCAGCCCGCCCACGCTGATCACCAGCAGCACCGCCCGGGGGATGTCGCGCTTGGGCTGCTCGGCCTCCTCGGCCAGGGTGGTCACGGCGTCGAACCCGAGGAACGAATAGGCGGCGATGGCGGCGGCGGCGGTGAGGCCGGTCAAGGTGCTGTGCTCGTTCCATACGGGGTGGGTGAAGCCGACCTGGGGCTGGCCGGCCACATAGCGCAGGCAGTAGCCAATGAACAACAGCACCAGGGCCATGCTGAAGACCGTGAGCACTTTGTTCAGGCGGTCGGTCAGGGTCATGCCGCTGACGGTCACCGCCGTGGTCAAACCGATGTTGATCAGCAGCCAGCCCCAGGTGGGCACCTGCGGGAACTGGGCGTTGAGGAACACCGACTGCAGCAGCCAGGCAACCATGGGCATGAACAGGTAGGCCAGCAGCACCGCCCAGCCGACCACAAAGCCACAACCGGGGCCGAGCAGGCGCTTGGCGTAGTAGTAGGCCGAGCCGGACACCGGGAACAGGCGCGAAAGCTTGGCGTAGCTCAGGGCCGACAGCAGCATGGCGCCGGTGGCCAGCAGGAAGGCGCTGGGGGCGATGCCGTCGCTGCGTTCGGAGATCACGCCGAAGATCACCATGGCCAGGCTCGGGCACATGTAGGCCAGGCCGAAGACGGTCAGGGAAGTCAGGGAAAGTTTTGCAGGGGTGGCGTCAGGCATGAGTGGCCTCCTGGCGCGCAGGGGCGATGCCACGGGCCGGGCCGTGAGCGAAATGAGCCATGGGTCATCCTCTTGTGATTGTTCTAGGAAATTGCCAAGCCGGTATGCAGCACGCTAAGCAGATGCAGCAAGTGCAGGTGCAGGAAATACAGCGTGGGAGCGGGCTTGCCCCGCGATGCAGGCAATGTGGTGGATGGCACCGGCCTTGCCGGTGATCGCGGGGCAAGCCCGCTCCCACGATGCGACCGCGAAGCCCGCTACTACGCGACGACCGCGAAATCCGCTCCCACGCTGCGACCACGAAGCCCACTCTCACGCGGCTTCCAGGTGGTCACTCGCAAGGAAGCTGCCAGCCCAGTATGCGGATCCCCGTGCGGATTCCTATAACGTCGAAGGATTAACCTGGGGGTAATGGCGCGGGGGAATCACGGCGCCGGTTGCAGGCTGGCGAGGTCTTCGCCGGCCAGGAACAGCAGCGAAAAAAGCTCGCTCTGGGAGTTCACGTCCAGCTTGCGATACACGTTGCGGCGATGGACCTTCACCGTCTCGGCCGACAGCTTGAGCTTGATGGCCGTCTCCTTGTTCGAATGCCCCGACAGGATCAGCCGCACCACGTCCAGCTCCCGCGCCGTGAGCACCGACTCCAGCTGCCGCCGTGCTTCGTCGCGCCCCTGGGCCAGGCCCAGCGCGGGCTTGGCCGGTGCGCGCTCGGGCAGTTGCTCGAAGTGCAGGCGCTGGCGCAGCAGGCCGATCAGCCAGGGGCGCACCAGCTCCAGCTGGGCGATGGCCTGGGCGTCGAAACGTGAGCGCCCGCCCAGCGACAGGCACAGCGTGCGCCCATCGCCCAGGGCCAGGTTGAACTGCACCTCGTCGGCGACTACGTTGTGGGTGAAGTACAGGCGGTAGTAGTCGGTCTGCTGGAACTGCTCCGGGGCTACGTCGACCAGGCGCACCAGGCCGGTCAGCGGCCGCTCGCGGCTGCTGAGGTAGAACGGGTCGAGCAGGTACAGGCCGTTGGCGTACACGCTCACCAGCGGGTCGATGCCCTCGCGCTCGTAAGGGCTCTGGTCGAAGATCAACGGCTTGTCGTGACTGAACAGCAGCGCCACCCAGGTGTCGACCTCGACGAAGTCGCCGAGCAGCGTCGCCAGGGTGCGCCAGAAGCTCGGCCGGTCGAGGTGCTCGATGCATTGGCCCACACCCTGGTGCCACGAAAGATCCTGCAGGCTCAAGCTCATGCCCTACCCCCGGGTTAACCCGTCGAAGTGATTGTTTTGCCAATGATTGTTTTCATACTTGCACCACCCTTCGCAAATGTCACTCGCCCGCGGAAGGGTCGGGCCCAGCGAGACGGATTGCCCATGAAGATCGAAGTGGTACAGACGACAACCCGCGACGGCGACACCGCCCACAACCTGCGCGGCATCCTCGAGGCCCTGGCCCAATGCGCGCCGGACACCGATATCCTGCTGTTCCCCGAGTCGCACCTGACCGGTTTTCTCACCGCAGATGACGTCGGCATGCTGTCCGAAGCCATCGATGGTGACGCCGTGCAGGCGGTGGTCGCGGCAGCGCGCCGGCACAATGTCGCGGTGGTGCTGGGGCTGTACGAGAACGACGGCGGCACGTTCTACAACACCACCCTGTTCATCGCCCCTGAAGGCATCCTGCTCACCTACCGCAAGACCCACTTGTGGTTGCCGGAGCACGGCATCGTCGTTCCGGGCGACCGCTTCGCCACCGTCGAATGGCGCGGCGTGCGCCTGGGTCTGTTGATCTGCTACGACAGCGAATTCCCTGAGACGGCACGGGCGCTGAAGGCCTTGGGCGCGCAGTTGATGCTGATCACCGATGGCCTGGCCGAACCGGAGGATCATGTGCACCGGGTGTCGGTGATGGCCCGGGCGATGGAGAACCAGGTGTTCGCCGTGGTCGCCAACCGCGTGGGCGACGGGCCGGATGGCTGCGTGTTCGTGGGGGCGAGCCTGGCGGTGGACCCGTATGGCCAAACGCTGTTCGAGGCCGGGCGTGGCGAGTCGCGGCATAGCGTGACCCTGGACCTGTCGCTGATCGACAAGGCCCGCGCCTTCCATGACTACAGCGCCAACCAGCGCATCCGGTTGCCGGGTGAGCGGATCGAGCATGCCAGTGGCGTATGGGAGCTGGTTATCGACTAAGGGAACACACGACAGGGCAGGACGCAGAGGATTTCGGATAAAGCTGCCGTAGCCAGAATGAGGCTATCGGCAGCACAGGCACCCACTGACCCGCGGCTGATCAGGATCGTTTCCGAGAAACGTGACCATGACTTCCATTCCCGTTCGTGGGACAGTGCTTTCACAGCACCATTCGGACTCCACCGACAACCAGCAACAGCTCTTGTCGTCGAACCTGTCCTCAGGATCCCAGGGAAACTTGACCTGAATCCGGGCAAGGCGCCGATCACACCGGCTCTCGTCATCCTCCACGGCAATGACCACGGCGGTCTGGTTCTCCACCACCCGTGGTTTGGCATGAACCAGGGGCGGACGATAAAGCACGCCCCACGGCAGCACCGCCTGACCATCGGCAAACACCAACACATGGCCTTCGGCGCTGTGCTGGAAGTGGAAGCGAATACCCTCCTCTTCACACAAGCGCTGGACGAAGTGCAGATCCGTTTCGCCATACTGGGTGCAATAGTCGCGCTCGGGGTAGCTCGCACTCAGCTCGAAGCGATAGGCATCTCCCACGATCCCATGCTCTTCCAATATCAAGGCGACGATCCTGGGCACCGAGAACTGTTGAAAGATCCGCTGGTTGATGCGGTGACGCAGGTAGGACAAATGCGGCACCAGGGTCAACCTGTAACGCGCCGAACACGGGGCCTGCCTCATCGGCGCGATGTGGTAGATCCGCCCATGGATGCCATTGCCGTTCATGTCGAAGCTGAAGAACGCCTCGAGGTCGAGGAAGCGTTCAAGGTCCAGGTCGGGCCATTCGCTGGCCAGTTCCACGTTGAAAAAGAAAGGCCTGTTGGCCACCGCTTCCCCGGTGTAGCCGAGCACCTGGAAATCGTGCTCCACGCCTTCGATCGTCAAGTTCAAGTGTGTCTTCTGGGCTGGGCTGAACATCCGCTGTTCTCCTCCGGCTCAAGATGAAATCAGGTACGCAAGACCCGCCCGCCTCGGCTGGGCAGCCGGATACCGCGAGACGATGGTGTTCGCTGGTGCTTGAAGCAATCGGCCGCAGGCAACCTTGGTCAACGCGCTGTCCGGGACTCCCTTGCACCGGGCAGCGGGCGACACGTCAATTCAGGTCAAACGCCACTCTTCACCTTGGTCCAGACCCGCGTGCGGATCCGCTCCAGTTTCAACGGCAGCGGCTCGAGCGGGATCAACGTGGCAATCGTCTTCTTGTCGGGGTAGATCCACGGGTTGTCCCGCAGCGCCTGTTCGACGAACTGGGTGGCGTCCTTGTTGGCGTTGGGGTACAGGGTGTGGTTCGAGGTCTTGGCGATCACTTCCGGGCGCATCATGTAGTTGATGAACGCCATGCCTGCCTTGGGATGGGGCGCATCCTTGAGCAGCACCAGGTTTTCCGACCACACCAGCGCGCCTTCGCGCGGCAGGCTGTAGTTGATCCTGCGCCCGGTGTTGTTCTTCTCGTTGAGGGCCTGGGCGGCCAGGGCGCCGTTGGCCCAGCCGACCACCGCGCAGATATTGCCGTCGGCCATGTCGGTGTCGATGCGCGACGAGTCGAAATACAGCACGTAGGGGCGGATCTTCATCAGCAGGTCTTGCGCCTTCTGGTAATCCGCCGGATTGCTGCTGTTGCTGGGCAGGCCCAGGTAGTTCAGGGCAATCGAGATGATCTCGCTGGGCGAGTCGAGCATCGCCACGCCACAGGACTTGAGCTTGCTGATGTTCTCTTCCTTGAAGATCAGGTCCCAGCTGTCCACCGGCGCCTGGTCGCCCAACGCGGCCTTGACCTTGTCGACGTCGTAGCCGATGCCGGTGGTGCCCCACAGGTAGGGCACCGCGTAGCGGTTGCCGGGGTCGTTGACCGCCAGCTGGGCGAGGATATCGGGGTCGATATGCGACAGGTTGCCCAGTTGCGCACGGTCCAGCGGTTGCAGCACGCCCGCCGCGATCAGGCTGGGCAGCACGTTGGAGGTCGCCACCACCACGTCATACCCGGTGCGCCCGGCCATGACCTTGCTCTGCATGATGTCGGCGCTGTCGAACGCGTCCATGTGCACGCGGGTGCCGGTTTCCTGCTCGAACGCCTTGGGCGTCTCCGGCGCGAGCAGCCCGAACCAGTTGTACAGGTGCATCCCGGGCTCGGCGGCCAGCACCGAGGTGCTGATCCCTGCGCAGAGCAGCGAGGCCGAAAAAAGGGTTCGCAAACGTGACCTTCTCATGCAACATCCTTATCGAATCGATGTATCTTCACGGCCATCCTAGGCCCAGTGAGCGACTATACCGGGCAGGACCGGATAGTAAATACCTCGGAATACTTACCTCTGACCCGCGAATGCCTAACCCAAAAGGGGTAGATAATGCCGTTCGACCTGCAAAGCCTGGCCTGGCACCGATCGATCGGCAAGCTGATCATGCAGCTGGACCGTCCGGCGTTCTGGAGTTCGCTGGTTCGGGTGTTGAACGAGTACGTGCAGATCGACAACTGGGTGGTGCTGATCTTCGCCAGCCAGCAAGTGGAAGTGGTGAGCCTGCCCGAGGTGGCGGATGCCGAAGAGGTCAACGCGTTCATCCATCGTTATGTGAAGGGGCTCTACCTGCTGGACCCGTTCTACATCGCCAACCGGGAAAACCCGCAGAGCGGTTTCTTCCACCTGCTGGATATCGCGCCGGAGTACTTTCTCGAAACCGAGTACTACCACCAGTATTTCACACACTACATCTCGGCCGATGAGGCGCAGTACAACGTTCAGCTCGACGCCGACCGCACGCTGTGTATCTCCATTGGCAGCAAGGCGCGCTTCAGCCAGGAACAGATCACCATCCTCGACCTGATCAAGCCCTGGGTGACGGCCTTGATGCACCAGCGCATGGCCTTCGAGGTGGATGTCGAGAAGGACCTTGCAGAGACCCCGCCATGGCAGGAAACATTGACCCAGCTGGGCGCGCAGATCACCACCCGTGAAAGCGATGTGCTCAGGCTGCTGCTGAGCGGCTTCTCCAACAAAGAGATTGCCGGGAAGCTTTCACTCTCGGCGGAAACAGTGAAAGTGCACCGCCGGAACATTTACGCCAAGTTGAACATCAAGTCGCAGTCGGAATTGTTTGCTCGCTTCTTTGTGCCAAAGCCGGATGTTTTCTGTACCAGTTGAAGTCAGGCACTGGCTGCTGGCCTTCAAGGCATCGTTGCCAACGACTCGATAACCAAGGCCGCCAACCCGATCAAACAGACTACCCCCACGCCATAACTCACCGTCCGCCACGGCTGGATGCCCGCCAGGTAAGTCACTGTATGCGACACCCTCGTTACAGTGAATAACCCGCTCAACCATGCCGTGATGACAACGGGCGCCTCCATCACGACCGCCAGGCCGCCCAACGCGAGAAACATCGGGATGTTCTCCAGATCGTTGCGCCAGGCCTGCATTGCCCGCGTTACCTGCGGCAGTTCCGCAGGGCACGCCGAACGCTTGAACACCGCCGCATCCTCGCTGTTGGTGAAGGCCAGAAAGCGCAGGCGGAAGTAACCCTGGTAGCAGGAAATCGCCAGCATCTTGAAGCACAGCACCACTACGCAGCAGGCGTAGACCGCCAGCGCGCTGCTCATGCCCCGCGCCTCTGCGCAAAGCTCTTGACCACGATGTACAGCAGCGGCCCCAACGAGACGAAAATCGCCGTCAGTAACAGATAAGGCAAAACACCGATCAATGAGCCGCCTCGCTTGCGCTGGTCGCTTGCCATCCAGATACAGCCCAGCCCGGCCATCACATACAGGTCGATAACGACTTGAGCTGTATCTGGCCGGGACATCAGGTCCAAGCCAAAGGCGATGAGCGACTGATCCGCAATCATCAGGGTCCAACCGGTGTACAGGGTAAACAACACCAATACGGGCAGTGCGATCCATTCGACTTTCATTGTCCGACTCCTTGGCAGGGACTTGTAGGAGCGGGCTTGCCCCGCGATGCAGGCGCCGCGGAGCCTGGCACCCGCGACGCGGGTGATCGCGGGGCAAGCCCGCTCCCACGCAGCCCCAGTCAAATCAAAGGATTGTGTTTCGTTCCATGACCGCGATCCTGCTTTCACGGTAGTGATAGAGTCGTCCCCGCCTCAATGACCTCACAGGTCATGGACGCTTCAGCCAAGGACAGCCAGAGTCGACGCATGAGCCCTTCTCCCTTTCACCCCACGCAAACACCGGCCATCACCGATGCCGGAGAACACCTGCGTCGCCTGCGCCGCCAGGCCGGCCTCAGCCAGCTCGACCTGGCGCTGTTGGCGGGCTTGTCGCAACGCCACCTGAGCTGCGTGGAAACCGGCCGTGCCAAGGCCAGCCCAAGCACGCTGCACGCCCTGCTCAGCGCACTGGAAGTGCCGCTCGAACACTGCAACGAAGTGTTCCTCGCGGCAGGCTACGCACCGCGCTATGCAGCCTCGGCACCCGACGCCCCAGCCATGAAGATGGTGCACGACGCGCTGGAGCACATCCTGCAGGCCAACAACCCCGCGCCAGCCATCGTCATCGCCAGCAACTGGGACATCACTGCAGCCAATGCCAGTGTCGGGTTGCTGTTCGCGATGGCCGGTGTGCCAACGAACAGCGCCTCGGGCCTCAACCTGCTGGACACACTGCTGCGCCCGGGCGGACTGGGAGATCATCTGCTCAATGCCGATGAGATACGGGCGATCGCCTGGCAGCGGGCGGCCAGGGAGGCGGTGGGCAATCCTGACCTGGCGCGGCGGCTGCAAGGCTTGCCCACCCCGCCCACATTGACAGCAGGCACGCCGCAATCACCTGTGGTGTTGACGCGGGTGCGGACTGCCGAAGGTGAATTGAGGTTTCTGTCCACCTTCACTACCTTCGGCATGCCACAGGACATCACGGTGGCTTCACTGCGCATCGAACACCTGGTGCCGGCCGATGGCACCACGTGGCGAACAATGACGGCAGCCTATGATCAATGGCTGGCTCAGCATCACCCACGATAAAATCGATAATGATCGAGCCGTAACATCTGGCCGAACTACAGGGACTCAGGCCTGTGCAGCCTGCCCCGTCACCGCTGCGCCATCCAGCGCCATGCCCTCGCGCATCCGCTGCGCATCCCGGCTGAAACACCGCGAGGCCGCCAGCAGGAACACCATGGTCAGCAACAGGGCCACAGGGATCAGGTACATCGCGTCATGCAGCCCCTGGGCCTTGAACGCCTCGTTCATCGCCACCTCACCCGCCGACACCATGGCCGCCACGGCAAAGTGATCTGACAGCCCACCGACCACCACCGGCCCCAAGCCGCCACCCAGCAGGTACAGCCCGGCGAAGAACAGGGCCATGGCCGTAGCCCGCAGACGCGGTTGCACCACGTCCTGGATGGCGGTGTACACGCAGGTGTAGAAGTTGTACGAGAACAGCCAGCCGACCCCGAACACCGCCACGAACACCCCCAGTTCGATGCGCCCGGCATGCAGCGCCCAGGCGGTGCAAATGGTAGCGACTAGCATGCTCAGCGCGGCGAACACCAGGCGGCCGTTGGCAAAGCGCTGGTGCACCTTGTCGGCCATCCAGCCGCCAAGGGTCAGGCCCACCAGACCGCTCAGACCGACGATCATCCCGGTGGCCACCGCGGCGTCGTGCAGCTGTAGCGCGAAGTAGCGCTGCAGCATCGGCACCATGAACGAGTTGCAGGCATACGAGGCGAAGTTGAAGGTCAACCCCGCCAGCACCAGCCAGGCGAAGGTGGGCACGCTCAACACCCGGCGCAGGGGGCGGTCCAGCTGTACCTGGGCCGTGGCCACCGTCTCCGCCGCGCCGCGCGCGGGCTCGCGGATCATGAAGATGAACAGCGCCAGCAGCACGCCAGACACGGCGGCGATGAAGAAAGGCGCGCGCCAGCTGTCGAAGGCCTGGACCATCGCACCGATGGTGAAGAACGCCAGCAACAGGCCCAGCGGCAGGCCGAGCATGAAGATGCCCATCGCCCGTGCCCGCCGTCCGGCCGGGAACAGGTCACCGATCAGCGAGTTGGCGGCCGGCGCGTAGCTGGCCTCGCCGATGCCCACGCCCATGCGTACCAGCAAAAAACTCCAGAAACTGCCGACCATGCCGTTGACCGCCGTCAGCCCGCTCCACGCCAGCAGGCCCCAGCCCATGAGCTTGCTGCGTGAACCCGTGTCGGCGATACGCGCCAGCGGCAGGCCGGCGATGGCATAGACCAGGGTGAAGGCGGTGCCGATGATGCCGATCTGGAAGTCGCTCAGGTGCCACTCCAGGCGGATCGGCTCTATGACGATGGCGGGGATGGTGCGGTCGAAGAAGTTGAACAGGTTGGCCAGGAACAGCAGGAACAGGATGCGCCAGGCGTTGGATGCTTGGGTGGCGGTGGGCATAGTCAGGTCCCTCGTTATTGTTGTTCGGGGCTTCCAGCACGCCTTTGCAATCTAGAGGGACATCAGGCCATCGTCTGCCAACATTGATCGCGCTGATAGCAGCCGATGGACCTCGGCAAGCCCGCCATCAATGCCCACAACCGACGCCTGGACGCGCACCGTCCACCCAGGATGGACACTCACCAAAGCGCGATGTCGTAGGTCAGGTACACACGGTTGCTATCGCGACCTCGGGCGAAGTCGGAACGATAGACATAGTTTCGCAACCTCACCCCCAGGCCTTTGAGCGGGCCACCCTGGACCACGTAGGCCAGCTCGGCGTCACGCTCCCATTCCTTGATACCCGCCTCCCCGGCGCGACCGTTGTCGCCGCTGAGGTAACGCGTCATGAAGGTCAGCCCGGGCACCCCTGCGGCGGCGAAGTTGTAGGCATAGCTGGCCATCCAGGTTTTTTCCTGCTCCTCGATGAACTTGCCGATACCGACGTTGCTGAACGAATACACCGTTGCGCCGCTGATATAGGGCAGCCCCGCCTCGCCATCAAGCACCTGGTAGCCGGCACCGACCGTATGCCCGGAATGCGCATACGCCAGTTGCCCGCTGTACAGGTCGTTGTCGATGGCGCCGCCATGGGCGGCACCGCTGTCGCGGCTTCTGAAGTAGCGCAGGTCGGTGGTCAGCACCCCGCCGGCCAGCGACAGGTCATGCACCAGGCCGGCGAAGTCCTGGCGATAGAAGCCGTCGAGCTGGGCGTGGAAGTAGCTCAGGCGCAGCGGCTTGCCCACCGCATAATCGGCACCGACGTAGGAGAAATCACCGGACGCGTTGCCGCTGTAGCCATCCAGGTACAAGCCGGTGCTGTCCGAGGAGTCGCGCAACTTGAACTTGTCCAGGTGACCGGCGGTGAGGCTCAACCCATCGATGTCGGTGCTGGTCAGCTGCGTGCCCTGGTAAGTCTGTGGCAACAACCGCGCGTCGTTGTAGACCAGCACCGGGGTCTTGGGCAGCAAGGTGCCGTGCTTGATCACGGTCTGGCCCAGGCGCGCCTTGGCGGTCAGGCCGGCGCTGCTGAATTCGTCCGCGGCCCGACCGTCGTCGTGCACCGGCAACAGGCCGCTGCCGCTGCGACCGCGTCCGGAGTCCAACCGCACGCCCACCAGGGCCAGGGCATCGAGCCCAACGCCCAAGGTGCCTTGGGTGAACCCGGACTGGTAGTCGAGCAAAAAGCCCTGTGCCCACTCGGTCCGCTCATGCTTGGCGGAGGCCGCCGCGCGTAGGGACAGGCCCTGCTCGTCACGGAAGTTCTCGTTGAAATAGACGTTGCGCAGCTGCAGCTTGAGCTTGCCGTCGTCGACGAATCCGCCAGCGCCGGCAACGGGCAACCAGCCGCAGAGCAGGCCACAGGTGGCCCCACGGGAAACACTTCGGAACATGATCGGTACTCTGTTGTTGTTCTTGGATGAGCGGTGGGTGGGCGCCGCGCGGCGCCCGGTGATTCACACGAAGAAAGACAAGGCACCTGTGAGCAGCGCCAGCGCGGTGATCACCAGCGAGGTAAGCACCGCCCACTTGACGGTGGCTTTCTGGAAGTCGCCGATATCGCGGTCGACCATCCCCACCAGCAACAGGGTCGAGGCTACCAACGGGCTCATCAGGTGCACCGGCTGCCCCAGTACCGAGGCCCGGGCGATTTCCACCGGGTCGATGCCATAGGCCGCGGCCGCGTTGGCCAGAATCGGCACCACCCCGAAGTAGTAGGCGTCATTGGACAGTACGAAGGTCAGCGGCATGCTGGTCAGCGCCACCACCAGCGGGAACCAGTGGCTCCAGGCGTCGGGGATCCAGTCCACCAAGGTCTGGGCGAGGGCGTCGACCATTTTGGTGCCGGAGAAGATGCCGGCGAATATGCCGGCGGCGAACACCAGCAGCACGACGGTCATGGCATTGCCCGAATGGGCGAGAATGCGCTCCTTCTGCAGCTCCAGTTGCGGATAGTTGATCATCAACGCGGCGACGAAACCGATCATGAACAGCAGCGCGGAATGCATCACGCCCATCACCAGCGCGGTCATCACGGCGATCACCAGCATCAGGTTCACATAGGCCAGGCGCGGACGCTTGTGTGGGTTGTCGCCTAGGATCTCCTTGATGTAGCAATTGCCGCCCCCTGACGCCAGGGTGACATTGCCGATGCGCCGACGCTCGGCGCGCCCCAACAGATAGGCGGTGAACACCACCCAGGCCGCGCCGCCGATCACGGTGGGCAGCATCGGGATGAAGTATTCGGTCGCATCCAGGCCAAGGGCGGCGATCGCGCGGGTGGCAGGCCCGCCCCAGGGGCTCATGCCGCTCATGATACTCAGCGATAGCATCGACACCGTGGCCAAAATCATCGGGTTCATGCCGATGCGTTTGTACAGCGGCAGCATCGCCGCGCAGGTGATCATGTAGGTGGTGGTGCCGTCGCCGTCGAGGGCAACCAGCAACGACAGCAGCGCGGTGCCTATGGCGATCTTGATCGGATCGCCGTTCACCCGCTTGAGAATCTTGCGGATCAAAGGATCGAACAGGCCGGCATCGATCATCAGGCCGAAGAACAGGATGGCGAACAGCAGCAACGCCGCCGAGGGTGCCACCATCTTCAGGCCATCGAGCATCATCTTGCCGAGCTCGGGAGCGAAACCGCCGATCACGGCAAAAACGATGGGTACCACTGTGAGCGCGACGATCGGCGACAGGCGTTTGCTCATGATCAGGTAGGTGAACGTCACCACCATGATCAGGCCCAGGAGTGCGAGCATGGTTTTTTCTCTTGTTTTTATTCTGTGTTTGGCCGCCCGACGCGCAGGCGGCCCCCTGCCCCACCCGGCATCGCAGGGATGCTGGGGGGAAGTCTACTGCAACATGGGAGCGATAACCGGTTGTCAGCCGTGCCGGGGAGGCTGCGCGGACCACTCGGGGTGAGCGTCGACGGCTTCGTCGGCCGCCGATGGCGCGCCGTCGAGGCGGCGCAGCAAGGTTTCGCGATCGCAGGCATGCTCCGACAGCGAGATGACCACGGTGGCCACGGCGTTGCTGGCCAGGCTGGTCAGGGCCCGCGCCTCGGACATGAAGCGATCGATACCGATCAACAAGGCAAGCCCGGCCAGCGGTATGTCGTGGATGACCGTGAGGGTCGAGGCCAACGCCACGAAGCCGCTGCCGGTCACGCCGGCGGCCCCCTTGGACGACAGCAGCATGATTGCCAGCATGGTTACCGTCTGCCCGAGGGTCAGGTCGATGTTGCAGGCCTGCGCGATGAACACGGCCGCCAGCGACAGGTAGATGGCGGTGCCATCGAGGTTGAAGGAATACCCGGTTGGCAGCACCAGCCCTACCACGCCTTTGCGACAACCGAGCCGCTCGAGCTTTTCGAGCATGCGCGGCAGCACCGGCTCGGTGGACGAGGTACCCAGCACCACCAGAAATTCTTCGCGGAAATAGCGCAGCAGCTTCCACAGGCTGAAGCCATGGGCGCGACAGATGCCGCCCAGCACAACCAGGACGAAGAAGGCACAAGCGATGTACAGCGTGCCCACCAGCTTGGCCAGGGCGCCGAGGGAGGTGACGCCGTATTGCCCGACGGTGAAGGCCAGCGCACCGAACGCACCGACCGGGGCGAAACGCATCAGGTAACCGAAGATACGGAACACCATGATCGAGACCGACTCCAGCACCGCAAGGACGGGCCGGCCTTTCTCGCCCATGGACGACAGGGCGAAGCCGCTGAGTACGGCGATGAACAGCACCGGCAGCACCTCACCCTTGTTGAAGGCACCGATGAATGTCTCCGGAATGATGTGCATGAAGAAGTCGACCACGCCCAGTTTCGCCGCCGAGGCGGCGTATTGGCCCAGGCCCTCTGTACTCAGGGTGGCAGGATCGATGTTCATGCCGGCGCCGGGCCGGAACAGGTACACCGCCGCCAGGCCGATCACCAGGCTGATCACGGTCAGCAGCAGGAACAACAGCAAGGTCTTGCTCATCAGGCGCCCCAGGGAGCGCTTGTCGGTCATGCCGGCTATGCCGGTGACGATGGTGCAGAACACCACTGGCGCGATCATCATCTTGATCAACTTGATGAAGGCGTCGCCCAGGGGTTTGAGGGCAACGGCCTGTTGCGCCCAGAAGTGGCCGACCACCACGCCCAGCAGGACGGCGCAGAGGATCTGGAAATACAGGGATCTGGCAAGTTTCATGAGGCATCACCCATTGTTGAAATTGTGCGGATGCGCTTGTTGCTGAAGCCACGCTGATGGTGGCGGCGGCCTGGGGCTATCCCGCCAGCCTGCGCGAGGACGGGGCGTAGACGAACCCTGAGAAGAGCCGACGGGCGGTACGCACCACCGATGCCTGCAGGGTCTTGCCATCGACGCCGCTGCGCGACAGCGCCACGTCGATGCCACCACTGGGATGTTCGATGTGCACCTGCTCCAAGTGTTGTGCCCCCTCGCCGAGCAGGTCGCCGACCACCGTACCGGCGCTGACGCAAGCCGTGGCCAACCCGACGGCGCCGGTGATCGCCAGGGCCCGGTGGCAATTGTGCGGCATGAAATAGCGCACCTGCACCGTACCGTCATGCCGAGGTGGCGCGACCAGCACCGGCTTGGGGATCACCATGCCGCTGACATCACCCAGGCCCATGGCCTTGCCAGCCTTCAGGCGCAAGGCTTCCAGGCGCTGCAGCAAGGCATTGTCGGCATCCAGCTCGGCCGGGGTTTCCGAGCCGGTCACGCCCAGTTGCCGGGCGTCGACGATCATCATGGGCATCGCCATGTCGATGCAGGTGACCGGCACGCCGTCGATCACATCCTGAGGTTTGCCGGTAGGGAACAGCTTGCCGGTCTTGCTGCCCACTGCATCGAGGAACGTCAGGTGAACCGGGGCCGCTGTGCCAGGGACGCCGTCGATCGCCGTGCGCCCTTCGTAGCGCACGATGCCACCAGGCGTTTGCACCAGTGAATCGACGAAGGTTCCGGTATTGAGGTTGCGGATGCGCACCAGGGTCTTGCCGTCGTTGGCCTTGACCAGCCCTTGCTCGATGGCGAACGGCCCGACGGCGCACAGCATGTTGCCGCAGTTGGGCGCGGTGTCGACGCGCCGCTGGGCGACCATCACCTGGACGAACAGGTAGTCGACATCGGCATCGGCGTGCAACGACGGGCTGATGATCGCCACTTTGCTGGTCTGCGGGCTGCCGCCACCGATGCCGTCGATTTCCAGCTCGTGCCCGGAGCCCATCAGGTTGATCAGCAACTCGTCGCGCTCGACCACGTTTGCAGGCAGGTCCCAGGCGTGGAAGAACGGCCCTTTGGAGGTACCGCCGCGCATGAGTACGCAAGGAATTCGTTGCATGATTTCGCACTCTTGTTGATCAATGGACATCATTGATGTTGTGAGCAAAAGAGTGACAGGGATGGATAAATCAATCCAATGCAAATATCGTAGTCATTATTGCGATACAAGCATCAATAATCGAACGGCCCACTGAGCGATGCCTGATGGAATATGAACTGCAAGATATAAGATCTTTCGTGAAAATCGCCGAACTTGGCAGCTTTCACGAAGCTGCAGAAGCGCTGCACTTGTCCCAACCCGCCCTGAGCCGACGAATCAAGAAGCTCGAGGAAGGGCTCGGTACTTCGTTACTCGAACGCACTACGCGCCGGGTCAGCCTGACGAGCGTGGGTCGGGATTTCCTGCCCAAGGCCAGGCGCCTGCTGGATGATTTCGAGGATTCGATCCTGAGCATCCGCGAACTGGCCGAGCGCCAGACGGGGCAGGTCACCCTCGCTTGCATTCCCACGGCAGCGTTCTACTTTCTGCCCTCGGTGATCCGCGACTACAACGCGCAGTACCCGAAGATCCGCATCCGCCTGCTGGACCTCAGTGCCAACGATGGGCTGGAAGCCGTACTGCGCGCAGAGGCCGATTTTGGCATCAACATGATGAGTGGCCAGCATCCGGACATCGAGTTCGTCTCGCTGGTACAGGAGCATTTTGTGCTCGCTTGCCGCCGGGACCACCCGTTGGCCAAGCGCGAGTCGGTGACCTGGGCCGAACTGGCCGACTACCGCTTGATCGGAGTCGGTCGCCTGAGCGGCAACCGGATGTTGCTCGATCATGCGCTGGCCGGCCTGAACCTTCGTCCTCAATGGTTCTACGAGGTCCAGCACCTGTCGACCTCGCTGGGCATGGTCGAGGCCGGGCTTGGGGTCTCGGCCATGCCTAGCCTGGCCATGCCCAGCGCCGACCATCCGACGTTGGTCAGCGTGCCGCTGGGCGAGCCGCAGGTCAGCCGCACGCTGGGCTTGGTGTTTCGTCGCGGTGCGTCGCTGTCGCCGGCGGCCGAAAAGTTCGTATCGATCCTGTTGCAGCAATGGCCCAATCGCTGACCCCTGGGCCGATGGCATGCCGGATCCGCGCAAAGTTCATCAGCACCTGCGCCGCGGAGTGCTAACGTATGCGGCTATTGACCGCCCTTGAAATCCAGGGCGCTCTGTTCACTTGTCCCTGCGGAGTTTTCCTTGGCCTCGCCTGCTCATGAACGTTCGCTCGATGGGTTGAATTTTTTCCTGGCCGATGTCCGTGATGGGCTTGGCCCCTACCTGGCGATCTACCTGCTGGCGGTGCACCATTGGGAGCCCGGCAGCATCGGCTTGGTCATGACCTTGGCCAGCGTCACGGCATTGCTGACCCAGACGCCAGCTGGCGCGCTGATCGACAGGACCACGGCCAAGCGCGCCGTGATGGCCATCGCCGCGCTGCTGGTGACCGGCAGTTGCCTGGTGCTGCCCTGGGTCACCAGCGTCGCGCTGGTGACGTTGACCCAAGCCATCAGCGCGCTCGCCGGTTCCGTGTTCGCGCCGGCCATCGCTGCCATTTCACTGGGCCTGGCCGGGCCCCGGGCATTCACCCGGCGCATGGGTCGCAACGAAACCTTCAACCATGCCGGCAATGCCTGCTCGGCGGTGCTCGCCGGCGGGCTGGCCTACCTGTTCGGACCGGTGGCGGTGTTCTACCTGATGGCGGCGATGACTGTGGCCAGCCTGATCGCCATCAGCCGAGTGCCGGCGACAGCCATCGACCATGACCTCGCGCGCGGCCTTGACCCGCGGCCGCCGGGCCAGCACGCCCACCCCGCCGGACTTGCCGTACTGTTGCACAATCGCCCCTTGCTGCTGTTCGCCGTGTGCTGCGCGCTGTTCCATCTGGCCAACGCGGCAATGCTTCCGCTGGTGGGCCAGAAGCTGGCTCAGGCCAACCTGCAGTTGGCCACGCCGCTGACCTCGGCGTGCATCGTCGCGGCGCAGCTGGTGATGGTGCCCATGGCGCTGCTGGCCGGCGCCAGGGCCGACCGCTGGGGACGCAAGCCGCTGTTGCTCGCCGGCTTTCTGATCCTGCCGCTGCGTGGCGTGCTTTACGTGATGTCGGACGATCCGTTCTGGCTGGTGGCCGTGCAATTGCTCGATGGCATCGGCGCCGGACTGTTCGGGGCATTGTTCCCGGTAGTGGTCAAGGACCTCACCCAAGGCAGCGGGCGCTTCAATGTCAGCCTTGGCGCATTGTCCACGGCCTTCGGCCTGGGCGCAGCGCTAAGTCCCGGTGTCGCGGGGCTGGTGGTACAGTCCGCAGGCTACGACGCGGCATTCCTGACATTGGCGGGCATCGCGACTGCAGCGTTGCTTCTGCTTTGGCTGGCCATGCCGGAGACCCGCCGACCTGCCAGCGATACCAACGCCGAGCAAGCCCCTCTCCTTCACTCCCCTTCCGGAAACTGAGTCCTCGCATGCCTGTCGCTGAGTCATCCCTGATCATCTGGTCGGTTGCGGCCGCGGCCACCGCCCTGGTCATCCTTCGGCCGGGACGCGTGCCCGAATATGTCTGGGCGATGGGCGCCGCCTTAGGGCTGACGGCCTGCGGCCTGATCCCATGGCGCCTGGCCTTGGCGGCAATCGCCGAAGGAGGCGATGTCTACCTGTTCCTAACCGGCATGATGGTGCTGGCCGAGCTGGCTCGCCAGGAAGGCTTGTTCGACTGGCTGGCCAGGTACGCGGTGCAGCATGCCAGGGGCTCGGGCCAACGCCTGTTCGACCTGGTATTCCTGGTCGGTACACTGGTCACCGTGTTCCTGTCCAATGACGCCACCGCTGTGGTGCTGACACCGGCCGTGTATGCGGCGTGCAAGGCGGCCAAGGCCGAGCCGCTGCCCTACCTGTTCATCTGCGCCTTCATCGCCAATGCCGCCAGCTTCGTGCTGCCCATCTCCAACCCGGCCAACCTGGTAGTCTTCGGCAGCCAGATGCCACCGCTGCTGGAATGGCTGCGCCAGTTCACCCTGCCCTCGCTGGGCGCCATCGCCATGACCTACCTGGTGCTGCGCCTGACCCAGCGCAAGCGCATCCGTCAGCCGCTGGCCGTGGCCATCGAGATGCGCCCCCTGTCGGCCGGCGCCCGGCTTTGCGCGCTGGGCCTGATGTTCACCGGCACCCTGCTGCTGACGGTATCGGCACTGGACGTGCCGCTGGGGCTGCCGACATTTTGCGCAGGCATGGCCACCACCGGGTTGATTCACCTGCGTCAGCGGCGCAACCCGGCGCCGTTGCTGCGTCACGTGGCCTGGGGGGTCCTGCCCTTGGTCGCAGGATTGTTCGTGCTGGTGGAAGCCGTGGCCCACACCGGCGTGATCGACCGTCTTGCCCAATCGTTGGCCGCCCTGGCGCAACAGTCGGCAGGCACGGCAAGCTGGACGGCGGGCGTGACTGCGGCCGTGGCCAGCAACCTGATGAACAATCTGCCCACCGGCCTGATCGCCGGTTCCATCGGCCACCTCGTCGAACTGCCCCGGCAGACCACCGCCGCCTTGCTTATCGGCGTCGACCTGGGACCGAACCTGTCGATCACCGGCTCCCTGGCCACGCTGCTGTGGCTGGTGGCGATCCGCCGCGAGGGCGAGCATGTCGGCGCATTGAGTTTCTTGCGTCTGGGCGTGCTGGTAATGCCCCCGGCACTGCTGGCGGCACTGTTGCTGCTGGCCGTCTGAACCCGGCCTTCAGAACACCACCGAACGCCGCTGCTCCGCTGTCGCCACCACCCTGCCGCGCTTGAGCACCATCAGCCGCGCGGGCAGGTCGAGGATCACGTCGCTGACACGGTGGGTGTCCATCAGCACCAGGTCCGCGTCGTTGCCCACCGCCAAGCCATGGCTCTGCAAACCCAGGGCCTTGGCCGGGTTGCTGGTGAGCATCGGCAGCACCGTGGCCTGGTCGTCCGCCCCGCCCAGGTGACAGGCGGGGATGGCCAGCTGCGCAATATGCAGCAGGTCGCCGGTGCCGTAGGGAGTGAAGGCATTGCGGATGTTGTTGGTGGCCAGGCACACGTTCACTCCGCCATCGCGCAAGGCTCGCACCGGGGTCAGGGTGCGCCGCACATTGTGGCTGTCGCCACGGGCGCCCAGGTGCAGGTCGGTGGCCGGCAAGCACATCACGCTGATGTCGGCTTCGCGCAGCAGCGCGATGATACGCGACTGGCGCGCTGGTTCGACGGCCGCCAGGCTGGTCAGGTGGCCGACGCTGACGCGCCCTTGGTAGCCTGCTGCGAGGGTCCGGCGGGCCACGTATTCGATGGTCATGTGCTCGGCGTCGTCGGCGAAGTCCTGGTGCAGGTCGATGTCCTTGCCATAGCGCTGGGCCAGGTCGAAGACGAAATCAATGTGCTCGTGGGGCGATACGTCGTTGTAGGGAATGCCGCCGACCACATCGGCGCCCTTCTCCATCGCCTCGACCATCATCGCTTTCATGCCGGGCACCTTGAGGATGCCTTCCTGGGGAAAGGCGACCACCTGGATATCGATGACATCGCGTAATGTTTCCCGTAGCTCCAGTACCACATCCAGGCCCGTGAAACCCTGGGCGGGGTCGAACTCGGCGTGGGCACGGACATGGGTGGTGCCGGCCTGCACCAGCGCGCGCAACACCTGCGTCGAGCGCTCGCGGATGTCTTCGCGGGTGAGCGTGGGCTTGAGCTCGGCGGTGACGGCGATCGCTTCCTTCAAGGTGCCGGAGCGGTTGGCCTTGCGCTGCATGACGTTGGCTTTTTCCAGGTGCAGGTGGCCTTCGACGAAGCCCGGGATCAGGACATTGCCGTTGCCTTGGATTTCCTGGGTTGCCGTTGCGGTGATCGTTTGGGCGATTTCAGTGATCTTGCCGTTGCGCACGGCCACATCCATCAAGGGTTTTGCATCATCGATGCGGATATTTCTGAAGATCAGGTCCATGCCGTCGTTTCTCGTAACTCAGTCATTACGGTCGACACCCTGTGGTGGATGGCACCGGCCTTGCCGGTGTTCGCGGGGCAAGCCCGCTCCTACAGGGGGCCAATATCGTCTGTGGAAATGGCCCGGCCACCCTGTGGCAGCCGGGCCATTTCCCTATGAGCGAATCAGAACGGCTTGGTCGGCAGATACTTGCCATCCAGGGTGATCACAGCGCGCGAACCCCCTTCCGGATCGTCGACCTTCTTCACGTCCAGCTTGAAGTTGATGGCGCTGATGATGCCGTCGCCGAACTTCTCATGGACCAGTGCCTTGAGGGTGGTGCCATACACTTGCAGCATCTCGTAGAAGCGGTAGATGGTCGGGTCGGTCGGCACGCCGCCGGGGATGCTGCCGCGCAGTGGCACGGTCTGCAGCAGGGCGATGCCGTCGGCGTCCAGGCCCAGTTTGTCGCCCACCACCTGGGCGGCGCTGGCCGGCAGCGGGTGCTGGCCCAGCAGCGCGGCGGTGACGAAGGCTTCGGACAGGCCGGTGCCGTCGGTGATCTGGGCGAACGACAGGTCCTTGCGGGCCTTGGCCAGGAGGATGACTTCGCTCAGGGCAAGGCGGGCATTCTGGCTGATTTGCGACTGGATCATGAGGTGTCTCCTTGGGTTGAAAAACGGGTTCAGGCAACGTGCCGGGAAGCGTGGGAAACCGCGCGGACTTCTGGGTTGTCCGCCAGGGATACGAACTGGCCGGTGCGCCCGTCGAAGGCGTCGATGCGACCGCTCTCGATGTCGTAGATCCAGCCGTGCAGGGCCACGCGGCCCTCTTCCAGGGCCAGGCGCACCGAGGGGTGGGTCTGGATGTTGGCCAACTGGGCGATCACGTTCTCGCGCACCATGGCCTCGACCTTGGCGTGGGGGTTTTGATGCTGGCGGGCTTCATTCACCACCCGGGCCGAGTCGGCGTAGCGCAGCCAGCCGGCCACGGCGGGCATATGGTCCAGGCACTTGCAGGTGGCGATGGCGGTCATGGCGCCACAGTCGGAATGGCCACAGATGACGATATCGGCCACTTGCAGGGCGGCGACGGCGTATTCGACCGAGGCCGACACCCCGCCGGGTTCAGGGCCGTAGGACGGCACGATGTTGCCGGCGTTGCGGATGACGAACAGGTCACCGGGTTCACGCTGGGTGACCAGCTCGGGCACCAGGCGGCTGTCGGAGCAGGAGATGAACAGCGCCCGTGGGCTTTGCTGGGTTGCCAGGTCCTTGAACAGCTTGACCCGCTCGGGGAAGGCGTCGCGCTGGAACTTCAGGAAGCCGTCGATGATGTCTTGCATGGCTGATGCCTCAGTGTCGCGGTGTGTGAGGCAAAGGTTAGGCGGTGCGTTACATAAGGTAAAAGTCTCATTTATGATGAACCGCATCAGATTATCTTATGGAGAGAAGCATGCTCGCCCGGCATATCCAGTACTTTCTCGCGGTCGCCCAACACCATAGCTTCACTCGGGCGGCGGCAGCCCTGCACGTCTCCCAGCCCGCGCTTTCGCAGCAGGTCAGGCAACTGGAGGAAAGCCTGGGGGCGCAGTTGTTCGATCGCTCGGGGCGCACGACACGGCTGACCGATGCTGGCGAGGTGTATCTGCGCTATGCGAAACGGGCGTCGCAGGAACTGCAGGAGGCCAGGCGCGCGATCCATGACGTGGGCGACCTCAGCCGAGGCTCATTGCGGGTGGCGGTGACGCCCACCTTTACCAGCTACCTGGTCGGCCCCCTGGTCGAGGCCTTTCATGGCCGGTACCCCAACATCACCCTGAACCTGAGCGAAATCGCCCAGGAGCGTATGGAACAGATGCTGCAGTTGGATGAACTGGATGTCGGTATCGCCTTCGATGAACGCCATGCCCAGGACATCGACACCTACCCCTTACTGGTCGAGACCCTGGCGCTGGTGGTCGGCAGCCAACACCCGCTGGCCCAGGCAAGTGCCATCGGACCACAGGCGCTGAATGACGAATCGATGATCCTGCTCAGTGCCGAGTTTGCCACCCGTGAGCAGATCGAGCGCTACTGCAGGCGGCATGGTATCCGCCCGCAGGTAATGATGGAGGCCAACGCCATCGGCGCGGTCATCGAAGTGGTGCGCAGGACAACGCTGTCGACACTGCTCCCGGCCAACATCGTCCTGGCGCATGACGACCTGGCCGCCATCGCCCTGGACCCCTTGCGCCTGCAACGCACGGCCGTGCTGATGCAGCGCAGGGGTGTCTACCAGACGGCGGCGGCGCGGGCCTTCCTGGCGCTGGCCAAGGAGGTGGCCGCGCAACTGGAGCACGGCTGAGGCTCAGCTCAACTGTGCAATCAGCACCGCGTTGGTGTAGATCAGGCTGCCATCGCTGGCCCGATGCCCGACCAAGTGAAACTGGCCACGTTCGTCGTTGCTCAGGTAGACGCGCAGGCGGCAGTCGGACAGCGGACCGTAGCCTTCGGGCAAGACCAGGTTCAACGTGTCCATGTCGACATCAACCATCGCTTCGGGCTCGTGGCTCTGTTGTAGACGCTCCTCGGCCTGCTCCAGCGCCGTGTGGGTCGGGCCCTGGATGTCGAAGTGGATGTCACCCACCGGGGAAGATCGGCGGTCGCCGTCACTTTTGCACCAGCCTTCGATTGTCAGGGTACTCATGGCGAGTCCTCGTTTGGACACTGTCGAAAGGGTTGACTGCGCCGCGTTCCGAATCGTTCCAACAGGTGACACGGCGTGCTCAAGCGCCCTTTGCCAATGCCCGCTCCATCTCCCCGGCCTGCAGCCGAAGCGCTTGGCAGAATGGCTCCAGCACCGCCGACGCCGGGCGCAGCTCTGGTCGGATCAGCATTACCTGATACGGTACCGAGAGACTCAAACGGCGCATGGGCAGCCCACCCTGCCCTGCCTCCAACCCGCTCAGCGGGTTGATGATCGCCACGCCCAGCCCTTGCCGGACCATGGCGCATACCGAGGCGGCGCTGGTGGTTTCGATCACCGTGCGCCTGTTTACTCCAGCCTCGCGGAAGTGACGGTCCAGCTGTTGCCGATAGCTGTCCAGGCTGGCCAGATTGATGAAGTCGACCTCATGGAAGTCGTGCAACTCAAGCATCGGCTTGGCGAGCAACGGATGATGCTCGGGCAACACGCAGACCATGTCGGCGCTGAATAGCAGTTCCCCGACCGCCCCCCTGGGCACCTGCCCGGTTTCGGTCAAGCCGAGGTCGTGCTGCTGGGCCACCAGCGACTCCTCCAGCAGCGGCGACTCCTGGGCGGTGATACTCACGCTGACGCCCGGATGCTGCTGGTGGAACGCCTTGCAGGCCTTGGGCAGCAGGGTTTGCGAGAACAGCGGCAGGCAGGTGATGGCCAGCCGGCCCTGCTCGAAATTACGGATGGCCTGGGCGAAGCGGTCGATGCGTTCGAGGCCGACGAAGGCGCGCTCGACTTCCTCAATTAACAACAAGGCCTGGGCCGTGGGCACCAGGCGCCCACCTTCGCGTTCGAACAGGTTCAGGCCGGTAACCTGTTCCATGCGCGCCAGCTCGCGGCTGACGGTGGGCTGAGAGGAGAACAGCAGCCGGGCGGCACCGGTGACGCTGCCGGCGGCCATGATGGCGCGGAACACTTCGATGTGGCGGATGGTGAGTTTCATGGGGGCATGCAACACCTGAACGTTTGGCAGGGACCTGTAGGAGCGGGCTTGTCCCGCGAACACCGGCAACGCGGTGGATGGCACCGGCTTTGCCGGTGTTCGCGGGACAAGCCCGCTCCTACAGCCGCGAAGGTATATCAGATACGGATGACCTTCTGAAAATTAGCTATTTTTATGAATCATCCAACTCACTCAAGATCGGTGTATCCATTACAAGGAACACCACCATGACCACCACCCTCCTGGCCCAGGCCGTTCGCCAGTACGGCTCCCCACTGTGGGCCTACGACGCCCAGACCATCCACCAGCGCATCGACCAGCTGCAGCAGCACTTCGACACGGTCCGCTTCGCGCAGAAGGCCAACCCCAACCTGCACGTCCTGCGCCTGATGCGCGAACGTGGCCTGGTTCTGGATGCTGTGTCGCTGGGTGAGATAGAGCGGGCCTTCGCGGCTGGGGCAACGGTGGACGGCGAGCCGGCCGGCGTGGTGCTGACCTGCGACGTGCTGGACCAGCCGACCCTGGCCCGAGTGGTAGAGACGAAGATCGAAGTGAACGCCGGTTCCATCGACATGCTCCGTCAGCTGGGCGAGCACTCCCGTGGGCACCGGGTCTGGTTGCGCATCAACCCCGGTTTCGGCCACGGCCACAGCCGCAAGACCAACACCGGTGGCGAGAACAGCAAGCACGGCATCTGGCACGAACAACTGCCCGAGGCGCTGGCCTGCGTGAAGCAGCACGGATTGCACCTGGTGGGCGTGCACATGCACATCGGCTCGGGGGTGGACTACGCGCACCTGGAACAGGTGGCCGGCGCCATGGTCGGGCTGATCGGCAAGCTGGGCATGGATATCGAGGCCTTCTCCATCGGTGGCGGGCTGTCCACGCCGTACCGCAGTGACGACCAGCCGGTGGACCTGCAACGCTACGCCCGCACCTGGGCGGTGGCACGGGCGGAGATCGAAGCCATGCTCGGCCACCCCGTGCGCATGGAGATCGAACCGGGCCGCTTCCTGGTGGCGGAGTCGGGTTGCCTGGTGACCGAGGTGCGCGCCGTCAAGCAGATGGGCAACCGGCACTACATCCTGGTCGATGCCGGCTTCAACGACCTGATGCGCCCGGCGATGTACGGTGCCTACCACCGCATGAGCCTGTTCGATGCGGTAGGCCGGCCAGTGAGCCGCCCGCTGCAGCCGACCGTGGTGGCCGGGCCGCTGTGCGAGTCGGGTGATGTGTTCACCCAGAACGACGAGGAACTGACCCCGCAGCAACTGCCCCAGGCCAAGGTGGGCGATCTGCTGGTGATTCACGATGCGGGGGCTTACGGGGCTTCGATGTCGTCGAACTACAACAGCCGTCCCCTGCTGCCTGAGTTTCTGATTGAACAGGGCAACCTGCGCATGATCCGTCGGCGCCAGACCGTGCAGGAGCTTCTGGCCCTGGAACTGGGTGTTTAACGCCCAGCTCTACCTGTGGGAGCGGGCTTGCCCCGCGATGCGATGTATGGCGCCGCCTTCGCCGGTGGTCGCGGGGCAAGCCCGCTCCTACAGGGTCGGCGTCACCAACCGATACCCCACCCCCGCCTCGGTAACGATGAACCGCGGCGCCGTGGGGTCGTCCCCCAACTTCTGCCGCAGGTGCCCCACCACGATGCGCAGGTAGTGGGTGTCGTCCACATGAGTCGGCCCCCAGATGTCCTTCAGCAGTTGCTGCTGGGTGATCACCCGCCCCGGGTGCCCGGCCAGCTGCGCCAGCAGCGCGTACTCCTTGCGCGTCAGCGCCACCTCGACGCCCTCAAGCGTCACCTTGCGAAAGGCGAAGTCCACCACCAGCGGCCCGAAGCTCGCCGCCGACGACACGGTGCCCACCTGGGGCGCCTGGCGCAGCAACGCCCGCACCCGTGCGAGAAATTCCTGGATGCCGAACGGCTTGGTCACGTAGTCGTTGGCCCCGCCATCCAGCGCATCGACCTTCTGCACCTCGCTGGCGCGCACCGACAGCACCATTACCGGTACCGCGCTCCATTCACGCAGCTCGCGCAGCACCTGCTGGCCGTCCATGTCTGGCAGGCCCAGGTCGAGCACCACCAGGTCGGGCTTGTTCAGCGCGGCCTGGGCCAGGCCCTCGCTGCCGGTGGCGGCTTCGAGCACCTTGTAGCCCTGGGACGCCAGGCTGATGCGCAGGAACTTGCGGATCTGTGGCTCGTCGTCGATAACCAGCAGGGTGGCGGCTTGGCTCATGGGGCTTCACTTTCAGTATCGGGTTGGGTCGGCAGCGGCAAGCATAGAGTGATGCAAGTGCCGTGGCCATCGATGCCATCATCGACCAGGATGCGCCCGCCATGGGCGCCGATCATGCCCTGGCAGATCGCCAGGCCCAGGCCGGTGCCCTGTCCGCCTCGGTCACCGCGGGCCGCGGTGTAGAACATGTCGAAGATCTTCTCGCGCTCGTCCGGAGGAATGCCGGGGCCTTCGTCGGCGACGGCGAAGCACAGCTGTTCGTCGCGCACCGAAACCTGCAACTCCAGGCGGCCCTGCGGCGGGGAGAAACGGGCGGCGTTCTCCAGCACGTTGATCAGCGCCTGCTCGATCAACGCCGCGTGCACGAACAGCAGCGGCAGCTCGGGCGGCACTTCGGTGTGCACGCGCAGGGGCGCCAGCACCACGCGCAGGCGATTGAGGGCACTGCCGACGATGTCGGCCGGGGCCACCCAGTCGCGGACCAGCTTGAGGGTGCCGTGGCCCAGGCGGGTCATGTCCAGCAGGTTCTGGATATAGCGGTCCAGGCGCTCGGCTTCGTTGCGGGTGCCTTCGAGCAGTTCGCGGCGATCATCCGGGGGAATCGCGTCGCCCAGGGCCAGCAGGCTGTCGATGCTGCCGCGCATGGACGTCAGCGGTGTGCGCAGGTCGTGGGATACCGAGGCGAGCAAGGCGCTGCGCAGCTGCTCGGTTTCGCCGTGCAGGCGCGCGGCTTCCAGTTGCTCGCCAAGGCGTGCGCGGGCCAGGGCCTGGGCCAGGGGTTGTGCCAGGGCCTTCAGCAGACGGCGGCGCTGGGCACTCAGCGGCTCGCCATCGCGGGGACGAATGCCGAGCAGCGCCAGGGGTTGCTCTTCCACGGCCAACGGCCACCACCACCAACGACCGTGAGGCAAGGTGTCGCTGCCAAAGCCTGCGGCCTGGCCATGCTGCCAGGCCCATTCGGCGGCGGCGCGCTCGTTGTCGGTAAAGGCATGGTTGCCGCCGCTGGCGACCTGCAGCAAGCCATCGGCGCTGCGTTCGAGCAGGCACACCTGCACGTCCTGCCAGCCATCCATATGCTGGCCGGCGGCGCTGAACACGGCCTGGCGGTCGGTGGCCACGGTCAGGCGGCGCGACAGGTCGAGCAGCTGGTTGGTCTGCGCCTGGGTCTCGCGCAGGGCCTGCAGCTGGCGGCGCTGGCGGGCGGCAAGATTGCCGGTGAGCGCGGCCATCAGCAGGAAGAACACCAGGGTCAGCACATCCTCTTCGCGCTGGATGGCAAAGGAGAAGTTCGGCGGAATGAACAGGAAGTCGTAGGTCAGGAACGACAACGCCGCGCAGGCCAGCGCCGGGCCCAGGCTGCTGCGCACCGCCACCAGCAGCACGGCGGCGAGGAACACCAGGGAGATGTTGGGCAGCGCCAGCATGCTCGACACGGCCCAGGCCAGGCCGGTGGCCAGCACCGTGGCGAACAGCGCCAGCAGGTAATGACGCCATACCCACACGCGCTTGACTGCCGCCCGCGCCGGTTGCGGCTGGGCGTCGCGGTCGAGGACGTTGATCTCAAGGCCGTGGCTTTCGCGCAACAGGCGCGCGGCAACGCCGGCGCCGAAGAAGCGCCGGCGCAGCAGGTCGCGGGACTGGCCCACCAGCACCAGGCTGGCGCGGCGCTCGGCGGCGTGCTGGATCAGCGTGCGGGCCACCTCGCCAGCGCGCAGCAGCACCACTTCGCCGCCCAGGCGCTCGGCCAGTTGCTGGGCGGCCTGCAGGCGATGGCGAGCAGTCTCGTCGCGCAGGCGGCCGTTGTCGACATGCACCACGCTCCACGGCAGGTGGCGCCGCTGGGCCACGCGGCAGGCATGGCGCACCAGACGCTCGGCCTGGTCATCGCCGTCGATGCCCACCAGCAGGCGACCACGCAGGGCCGGCGCTTCCTGGCCACGCTGGCGGTAGCCGCTGGCCAGGTCCGCATCGACCTGGGCGGCGGCGGTCTGCATGGCCAGCTCGCGCAGGGCGGTGAGGTTGGTCTGGGAGAAATAGGCCTCGATGGCCGCCCGTGCCTGCTCGGGCACGTAGACCTTGCCCTCGCGCAGGCGCTCGAGCAGTTCACGGGGCGGCAGATCGATCAACACCAGCTCGAAAGCTTCCTGCAGCACCCAGTCGGGCAGGGTCTCGCGCACCTGCACGCCGGTGATGTCGCGGACCTTGTCGTTGAGGCTTTCCAGGTGCTGGACGTTGACCGTGGTGTATACGTCGATGCCGGCGGCGAGCAGTTCCTGCACGTCCTGCCAGCGCTTGGCGTGACGGCTGCCGGGGGCGTTGGTGTGGGCCAGTTCGTCGACCAGCACCAAGGGGGGCGCGGCCTTGAGCAGGCCGTCGAGGTCCATTTCCTCGAGCATCACGCCGCGGTATTCGCTGCGCAGCAGGGGTTGCTGGGTCAGGCCGCCGAGCAGGGCCTCGGTCTCGGCGCGACCGTGGGTCTCGACCACGCCGGCCACCACGCGCACCCCCTGGCGTTGCTGGGCGTGGGCGGCCTGCAGCATGGAAAAGGTCTTGCCGACCCCGGGCGCGGCGCCGAGAAATACCTTGAGCCTGCCCCGGCCTTCCCGGGGCAGGCCCGCCAACAGCGCGTCGGCGCGGGCGGAGTCACTCATGTTTTATCCTTTTTTGCCTCATTACGCGGTCGATGTAGGAGCGGCCTCGTGCCGCGATAGGGCTGCATAGCAGCCCCAGGTGATCTGCGGTGAGGCAACAATCGCTGGGGCCGCTGCGCGGCCCTTTCGCGGCACGAGGCCGCTCCTACAGGGGTGTCAGTGCACGGCCACAGGCGCCAGCCGCTCAAGCGCCTGGTTCAGCGCCAGCACATTGACCACGGGTGGCCCGACCAGTGGACGCAGGGTGGCCTCATTCACCAGCGCTTGCAAGCGTTCCACCGGCACCTGCCGCGCCGCCGCCACACGCGGCAACTGATAGGCGACCGCCGCGGGCGGCAGGTGCGGGTCCAGCCCGCTGCCCGAGGTGGTCAGCAGCGCTTGAGGCACCGGCCCCTGCTGCCCCTGGTACTGCGCAGCGGCATCAGTCTTCACGCGCTCGGCCAGCGCCGGATTGCTCGGCGCCAGGTTGCTCGCGCCACTGGCCACGGTGGCATAGGCACCCGCCGAAGGCCGCGACTGGAACCAGGCGTCACCCTTGAACTCCTGGGCGATCAGCGCCGAGCCACGCACCTCGCCGCGGTCATCGCGCACCAGGCTGCCGTTGGCCTGCTTGGGGAAGGCGACCTGGGCAATACCGGTCACCGCCAGGGGATACAGCGCGCCGGTGATCACGGTCATCAGCAGGACCAGGCTCAGGGCCGGGCGTACATAAGCAGTCATGTCAGTCTCCTCAGACCAGGTGCAGCGCAGTAAGCAGCATGTCGATCAGCTTGATCCCGGCGAACGGCACGATGATGCCCCCCACGCCGTAGATCAGCAGGTTGCGCCGCAGCAGGTGGGCGGCGCTGGCGGCCTGCACCCGCACCCCGCGCAGGGCCAGGGGGATCAGCACGATGATGATCAGCGCGTTGAACACGATGGCCGAAAGGATCGCGCTCTGCGGGCTGGCCAGGTGCATCAGGTTGAGCACGCCCAGTTGCGGGTAGATGGCGGCGAACAGCGCCGGCAGGATGGCGAAGTACTTGGCCACGTCGTTGGCGATGGAGAAGGTGGTCAGCGCGCCACGGGTGACCAGCAGCTCCTTGCCCACCTGCACCACGTCCAGCAGCTTGGTCGGGTCGCTGTCCAGGTCGACCATGTTGGCGGCCTCTCGGGCGGCCTGGGTGCCGTCATTCATGGCCATGCCCACATCGGCCTGGGCCAGGGCCGGGGCGTCGTTGGCGCCGTCGCCGCACATGGCCACCAGGCGGCCGTCATTCTGCTCCTGGCGAATGCGCGCCAGCTTCTTTTCCGGGGTGGCTTCGGCAAGCACGTCGTCCACGCCGGCCTCGGCGGCGATGGCGGCGGCGGTCAGCGGGTTGTCGCCGGTGACCATCACGGTGCGGATACCGAGCTTGCGCAGTTCGGCGAAGCGCTCGCGGATACCGGGCTTGACCACGTCCTTGAGATGGATCACGCCGAGCAGGTGCGTGTCGACGCACACCAACAGCGGAGTGCCGCCGCTCTGGGCGATGCGCTCCACTTCACGGGCCAGGGCGGCGGGCAGCTCCAGGCGTTGCAAGCCACAGAAGGCCAGCACCGCGTCGACGGCGCCCTTGCGGTAGCGGCGCTGCTGGAAATCGATGCCCGACAGGCGGGTCTCGGCGCTGAAGGCGATGGCTGTGTACTGCTCGACCGAAGGCTCGGCGAAGTCATGCAGCTGGCGCAGGTACTCGACGATCGACTTGCCCTCGGCGGTATCGTCGGCCAGCGAGGCGAGCAAGGCGCCCTCCCCCAGCTCCTTGGCGGTCACCCCGGAGGCGGCGTGCAGGGCGCTGCAACGACGGTTGCCGAAGGTGATGGTGCCGGTCTTGTCGAGCATCAGGGTGTGCACGTCGCCGGCTGCTTCCACCGCACGGCCGGAGCGGGCGATCACGTTCAGGCGCACCAGGCGGTCCATGCCGGCGATGCCGATGGCCGACAGCAGGCCGCCGATGGTGGTGGGGATCAAGGTCACCAGCAGCGCAGCGAGGAAGATCAGCGGCAGCTCGCCACCAGCGAAGCGGGCGAACGGCTGCAGGGTCACCACCACGATCAGGAAGATCAGGGTCAGGCCGATCAGCAGGATGTCCAGGGCGATCTCGTTGGGGGTCTTCTGGCGCTTGGCGCCTTCGACCAGAGCGATCATGCGGTCCAGGGTCGACTCGCCCGGATTGCTGGTGATGCGGATCAGCAGCCAGTCGGAGACCAGGCGGGTGTTGCCGGTGACCGCCGAGCGGTCGCCGCCGGACTCGCGGATCACCGGGGCGGACTCGCCGGTGATCGCCGACTCGTTGACCGCGGCGATGCCTTCGAGCACCTCGCCGTCGCCGGGGATCATCTCGCCGGCCACGACGCGCACCACATCGTCCTTGCGCAGCTGGGTGGCAGCGACGCTCTCGAAACTGCCGTCGCTCTTGCGGCGCTTGGCGGTCAGGCCTTGGCTACCGGCCTTGAGGCTGTCGGCGCGGGCCTTGCCGCGGCCCTCGGCCAGGGCTTCGGCGAAGTTGGCGAACAGCACGGTGAACCACAGCCATACGGCGATCTGCACCGCCACGCCGGTGCTCACGCCGCTGCCGGGCACCAAGCACAGCACGGTGGTGAGCACGGCGGTGAGGGCCACCACCAGCATCACCGGGGCGCGCCTGAGCTGGCGCGGGTCGAGCTTGACGAAAGCCTGGACCAGCGCCGGGCGCCACAACGCGCTGAAGCGGGTCTGGTCCTTGGCGCCTTGACGCGCCTTCACTTCGGGAATGGGCATGTTCATTGTGTATTCCTCAGAAACCCAGGCTCAGGTGTTCGGCGATCGGCCCCAGGGCCAGGGTCGGCAGGAAGGTCAGGCCACCGACCAGCAGGATGGTCACCAGCAGCAGCGTGGTGAACAGCGGGCCGTGGGTGGGGAAGCTGTTGATGCCTTGCGGCGCGCTCTTCTTCGCCGCCAGGCTGCCGGCCAGGGCCAGCACCGGCAGGATGTAGCCGAAGCGGCCGATCAGCATGGCCAGGCCGATCATCACGTTGTGGAACACCGTGTTGGCGCCGAAACCGGCGAAGGCCGAGCCGTTGTTGGCGGTGCCGGAGGTGTAGGCGTACAGCAGTTGGCTGAAACCGTGGGCGCCGGGGTTGGTCACCGCGCCGGCCGGCCCGGGCAGGCTGGCGGCGATGGCGCCGAGGATCAGCACGCCCACCGGCATCACCAGCAGGCTCGCCACCAGCAGTTGCACTTCACGGGCCTGCAGCTTCTTGCCCAGGTATTCCGGGGTGCGGCCGATCATCAGGCCGGCCAGGAATACCGCGATCAACACGAACAGCAGCATGCCGTAGAGGCCGGCGCCAACGCCGCCGAAGATCACTTCGCCAAGCATCATGTTGACCATCGCCACCATGCCGGTAATCGGGTTGAGGCTGTCGTGCATGGCGTTGACCGAGCCGTTGGAGGCGGAGGTGGTGGTCACCGTCCACAATACCGAGCCGGTGGTGCCGAAGCGGCTCTCCTTACCTTCCAGCGGCGCGCTCTGTTGCACCTGGGCATTTTCCAGGGCCGGGTTGGGCTGATGCTCCGACCACAGCGCGGTACTGCCGCCGATCAGGAACAGCGCCAGCATGCAGGCGATGATCGCGCGGCTCTGGCGCAGGTCCTTGACGTAATGGCCGAAGGTGAACACCAGGGCCACCGGGATCAGGATGATCGAAGCCACCTCGAACAGGTTGCTCCAGGCCGTGGGGTTCTCGAACGGGTGCGCCGAGTTGACGCCGAAGAAGCCGCCGCCGTTGGTGCCCAGCTGCTTGATGGCGATCTGGCTGGCGGCCGGGCCCAGCGGAATGGTCTGGTCGGTGCCTTGCAGGGTCACGGCGTGGACGTAGTCGGCGAAGGTCTGTGGCACGCCCTGCCACACCAGCAGCAGCGCCAGCAGCAGGCACAGCGGCAGCAGGCCGTAGAGGGTGGCGCGGGTCAGGTCGACCCAGAAGTTGCCCAGGGTGCTGGCCGAGCGACGGGCGATACCCCGGCACAGGGCGACCAGCACGGCAAGGCCGGTGGCAGCGCTGACGAAGTTCTGCACGGTCAGGCCGATCATCTGGCTCAGGTAGCTGACCGAGGCTTCACCGCTGTAGGCCTGCCAGTTGGTGTTGGTCATGAAGCTGACAGCGGTGTTGAACGCCAGCGACCATTCCTGGCCCGGCAGGTGCTGCGGGTTGAGCGGCAGGCTGCCCTGCAGTTGCAGGACGCCGAACACCATCAGAAAGCCGACCAGGTTGAAGGCCAGCAGGGCCAGGGTGTACTGCTTCCAGCTCTGCTCCTGGTCGGCGCGCACGCCGGCCACGCGGTAGCAGCCCTGCTCCACCGGGCCGAGGATCGGCGTCAGCCAGGTGCGCTGGCCTTCCATCACCTTGTAGTAGAAACACCCGAGCCAGGGCGCCGGCAGCAGCACGATGGCGAAGAACGCCAGCAGCAGCAGGTAATCGTAACTGTGCATGGTCGCCCCTTAGCCGCGATCGGCGCGCAGCAGCGCCACCAGCAGGTAAACCGCCAACGCCACTGCAAGAAGCAGTGACAGCCCGTCGAGCATGTACATGAGTGAATCTCCCCTGATTGCGGCGTGAGGGCCGCTTTGGAGAAATTGTCCGAGGGAGGGGCGTAAAGGGGCGAGATCGGGGGTGGGGGCGGGGCATAAAGAATGCGTAAAGATCAGATACACCGAATCGCTGCACGGGCCCATTCGCGGGTAAACCCGCTCCCACAGGTGCTGCGCCAAGCTCAAGGGCTGTGCTGTACCTGTGGGAGCGGGTTTACCCGCGAAGAGGCCTGAAAGGTCAGCGTTGTGGCGTGTGCTGCGCGGTATTGCGGCTCCAGTCCAGCAGCAGGCTGTACCCCACCGCCAGCAGGGTCGGCCCGATGAACAGGCCGATGAAACCGAACGCGATCAAGCCACCGAACACCCCCAGCAGCACGATCACCAGCGGCAGGTTGCCGCCCCGGCTGATCAGGTACGGCTTGAGCACGTTGTCCACGCCACTGATGACGAAGGTACCCCAGATCCCCAGGAACACCGCCATGCCATAGTCGCCCTTCGACACCAGCCAGGCGGTGGCCGGTATCCAGGCCAGCGGCGGGCCCATGGGGATCAGGCTGAGCATGAAGGTTACCAGGCCGAGCACGATGGCCCCCGGCACGCCGGCGATCAGGAAACCGATCAGCGCCAGCAGGGCCTGGGCCGCGGCGGTACCGATCACGCCGTTGACCACCCGCTGCACGGTACCGGCCACCAGGTCGACGTAGTACTCGGCGCGCTCGCCCACCAGCCGTTGCAGCAGACGATGGACGAAGGCCGCCAGGCGCGGCCCGTCGCGGTAGAAGAAGAACACGAACACCAGGCTCAGGGTCAGCTCCAGCACCCCGCCGCCAATCTGCGCACTGCGTGCCAGCAGCCAGTTGCCGACCTGGCCCAGGTACGGCTTGGCCGAGGTCAGCAAGGCCGCGCCCTGCTGGTCGAAAGACTCCCACCAGCTCACCAGGCGCTCACCGACGAACGGAATGCCCGCCACCCAGGCGGGCGCGTCCGGCAGGCCATCGACCTGCACGTCGCGAATGAACGCGGTGGCATCGCGTACATGGTCGGCCAGGTTGAAACCCAGCCATACCAGCGGCAGCGCCACCAGCAGGATCCAGACCGTGGTCAGCAGGCTCGCGGCGAGGGTTTCGCGCCCGCCGAGCACGCGAGTCAGCAGGCGCATCAGCGGCCAGCTGGCGAAGGCCAGGATGGCGCCCCACAGCAGCGCCGAGATGAACGGTGCCATCACCCACAGCGCGGCACCCAGCAGGGTCAGCAGCAGGATCTGGATCAACAGGCGGTCATTGTTGGCCATGGTGGCGCTCACTCAACGGATCAGTTCCAGGTGCAGGCCTTCGGTCGGGGCGTCGCCGACCTCCAGCCGGGCGCTGCGCACGCCGGCCTTGACCAGTTGCTCGCGCCAGGCCTCGGCGCCCTTGCCGCTGAGGCTGGCGCGCAGGGTGCTGTCGAGGTTCAGGCTGCGGGCCAACAGCGTTGCCCAGGTAGTCTGGGGCTCGGCCAGATCAGGGTAGTCGAGCTTGCCGGTATCGCGCAGTTCGCGCAGCACCGTGGCGGCGGTAGGCAACAGCTCGCCCAGCGGGCTGCCAGAGACGAACTCCTCGACATGCAGATAGGCACGGCGGTTGCCGCGGGTCACGCTGTACAGCGCCACCAGGGTGTCGGCTTCCTCGGCGGAACGGCGCAGCAGGATGAACGCCTGCTGCTCGTCACCGCCATTGAGCCGGGCATTGGCGAACACGTCGTTGGCCCACAGGCTGGCCTCGCCGCAATCGCGGCCCTGGCACCAGAACAACGGATAGCCGCCCTCCTGCTGCAGGGCCTCGCGGGCGCTGGTGAAGGCTTCGCGGGCGCTGCGCTCGACCGGCAGTTCGTAGGTCACGGAACTGACCTGGCCACGGCTCTCGACCTTGTCGTCGACCCGCAGGCGGCCGCTGATCTTGCGCAGCGGGCCCATGGGGTAGACCCGCTCCTGCTCCACCGCCGGGCGCTGGTCGACCACCTTGGCGTCAGGCGGTACCGGCAGGCTGCCGGCCCACAACAGGGAGCTGGCGATGGCAAGGCAAGCGGCGATGGCGCCGCGAACGAAAACAGGTGCGCTCATCGACCACCCTCGCAGGTGGCGGGGCAAGACGCGTGGATGTCTGGCATGTACATGGTTGTCTCCCTTTCAACCCGCCAAGCCTCGACACTTGTCCGGTGCAAGTCAAGGAATGCCAAAAAAGCGATTGAAACAGTCTGCGACAAGGGCCGCGCCCTCGGCGTCGTTCAGGTGCAGGTGGTGGCCGCCCGGCAAGGTCACCTGCTCGAAGGGTAGCTGCTCCAGCAGTTGCGTGTGGCGCGCCAGCATGCCGTCGGCGGCCACCACCAGGCAGGCCGGGCAGGCGATGCGTTTGACGAAGGCCATGGCCTGGTCCTGGTTCAGGCGGGTCGGCGAGGGCAAGGTGAGGCGGCTGTCGCTGCGCCAGCTGTAGCCGCCGGGCACCGGCATCAGGCCGCGCTGGGCCAGCAGTTCGGCGGCTTCACGGCTGACCGCGACCATGCCTTTCATGCGCGCCTCGACGCCCTCCTCCAGGGTCGCGTATACCGACTTGCGCTTGCCTTCCAGGCGCAGTTGCGCCTGCAGCGCCAGCCCCAAGCGCTCGGCGGCGTCCTGTTCGCTGAGCGTTGGCGGGATCACCCCGTCGATCAGCGCCAGGTGACTGACCCGCTCGGGCAAAGCCCCGGCCAGCTGCACCGAGATGATCGCCCCCAGCGAATGCCCGAGCAGGCCGAAGCGCTCCCAGCCCAGTTGCTCGGCAACCCGCAGCACGTCATGGGCGTAGTCGGCCAGGGCGTAGCCGGCACCGACCGGGCGATGCCCGGAGTAGCCGTGCCCGGCCAGGTCCAGGGCGACAATGCGCAACCCCTTCAACTGCGGCGCCAGGCGGGCGAAGCTGTTGGCGTTGTCCAGCCAGCCATGCAGGGCGATCACCGGCAGGCCGTCGGCCGGGCCGAACAGGTGCGCGGCCAGCTCGATATGGCCGAGCGTCAGGCGGATCTCCTCGACCTGGGCGCTCATGCCTGGCTCCAGCGGTCGAACAGGCCCTTGATCAGGCCGGCGGTGTCGGTAGGCCGCTCCAGCGGGAACATATGCCCACCCGGCAGGCTGTGGTACTCGCCCTTGGCCATGGCGCGCACGGCCAGGGCGTGATGCTTGCGGATCACCCGGCTCTGGGCGCCGCGCACCATCGCCAGCGGCACCTGCAACTGGCGCGGCCGCGCCGGACTGACATGGGGAATGCTGCGGTAGATGCTGATCTCGGTGGCCGGGTCGAAGCGCAGGCGCAGGCCGTCCTCCCCCTGTTCCAGGCCATGTTCCAGGTAGGCTTCGAGGCAGTCCGGGTCGAAGTGGCGGAACAGGGTCTTGCCGGCAAAATAGTTGCGCGCGCTGTCGCGGTCGGGAAATGCCTCGCGCCGGCCCAGGGTGCGCCCGGCCGGGGTGATGCGGTCGATGAAGCCCAAGCGCTTGGCGGCCTGGATCAGCCACTCGTCCGCGCGGGTCAACACCGGCGAGTCGAGCATCACCACCCCGCGGTAGAACGCCGGTCGGCGCAACGCCGCATGCAGGTGCAGCACGCCACCCAGCGAATGACCGACACCCCACACCGGCGCGTCCTGCTGTTCGAGGTGATGCAGCAGTTCGTCCACCAGGTTCTGCCAGTTGTCGTTGACCGGAAAACGCGGGTCATGGGCGTGCTGCGCCAGGTGGCGGACCTCGTAGTCCGGCCCCAGGGCGGCGAACAGCTTGCCGTAGGTGGCCGAAGGGAAGCCGTTGGCGTGGGCGAAGAAGATCTGCTGCGACATGGCCGCCTGCTCTGCACGGGGATGGATGGCCCATTGTCGGCAAGCCGGCCCCCGGCGGCAACGTTCGGATAGGTCATCGCCAGTGGCGATCAGGTCATCGAGCAGCGCTCGAGGCTGGCCAGCGAACGGTGCAGGCAGGCCTGCATGTAGCCCAGTTGCCACTCCAGGGCCTGACGGCCCAGGCTGCAGTCGCCCTCATTGTCAGCCAGCCGGCGCAGGGCCAGGCAGCTGGTCTGCAGCAGGTGGGCCATGCGAATGCTGGCCTGGCGCAGTTGCTCGAATTCATGCTGGCCTTCGAAACGGCGAATCAACTGGTCGAGCTTGGCATCGGCGATGTCCTGCATCAGGCGGTACTCGGCGAAATCCAGCCGGTGATCCTCCGTCAGCTTGTCGAGCAGCCATTGCGGGTCAACCGAGCGCACCAGCGCCATGCGATAACGGTTCACTCTTCACTCCCTGTGCCAGTACGGGCCCATGAATCATTCACCGCGCAACGCTACTTGGCCCAACGTCCGGCTGGCAACTGACAGAAATGCCAGTTGCCGGGGCTGCTTTGCAGCCCTTTCGCGGCACAAGGCCGCTCCTACAGGAGCGCGCGGTCGCTTGTAGGAGCGGCCTTGCCGAGGCGTCGGACCGGCCGGAAAGGGCTGAGGGCTCAGCCGGGATGACGCAGGCTATGCAGGGTCATCAGCCCCGCCAGTGGCCAATCCCCTTCCAGCTCCGCCAGGCTCGCCGTGCTCAGTGGTGCCGGCTGCTGGCCGTGGCCATGTTCGAGCAGGCCGACCAGGCTTCCCACCAGTGGCTGGTGGCTGACCAGCAGCACATGCTCCAGCCCCAGGCGCTCGACTTCACCGATTACCTGCTGCGCGTCGCTGTCCGGCGTCAGCCAGGGCACTGTGCGCACCGGCTCGGCAAAGCCCAGCGCGCCGTGCACCAGGGCGGCGGTCTGCTGGGCGCGCACATAGGGGCTGGCGATGATCGCCTGCAACGGCTGGCCGAGCAGGTGCGCGGCGCTGCGCAGCACCTGCTCGCGACCGTGGCCGGTCAGGCGTCGCTCGGCATCGCTGTTGGCCCGGGGTTCCGCCTCGCCGTGGCGCAGCACCCAGAGCTTCACAGCTTGGGCTCCTCGTCACGCACCGGATGCGCTGCCGGGGCGACGGCGTGCGGCACCTCGCCTTCCGGGGCGCGCGGCGTCGGCCAGTCGGCGAACGGCCAGGGCTTCTGGTCGGAGTGGAAGGTGCCGAAGCGGCCGATCTGCGCCAGGTACTGGCTGAGGCTGTCGCCGAAGTTCATCAGGCTGGCGCTGGGCGCGCCGTAGATCAGCCGGTAGATCAGCTGCACCAGCACCAGGCCGCCGAGCAGCAGCTCGGCCAGTTGCCAGGCCACCAGGAACACCAGCATCCACAGCACCCGCAGGATGATCGACTCGCGCTGGGCGCGCTCGGGAGTATCGTTCATGGGTCGTTCCTTCAGTTGAAACCGCTGGTGGAAATGAAATCGACATCGGTCTTGGGTTCGGCACGCATCAGGTGCTCGATCACCTGGTTGAGCGTGCGCCCTTCGAACAGGATCGCGTGCAGGCCCGCCACCAGCGGCATGTACACGCCCACTTCCTGGGCCTTGGCCTTGAGCACCTTGAGCGTGTTGACGCCCTCGGCCACCTCGCCCAGGCGGCTGACCGCCTGTTCCAGGCTCAAGCCCTGGCCCAGGGCATGGCCGACCTGGTAGTTGCGGCTCTTGGGCGAGGAGCAGGTGACGATCAGGTCACCCACCCCGGCCAGGCCCAGGAAGGTCATGGGGTTGGCGCCCTGGCTAACGGCGAAGCGAGTCATCTCGGCCAGGGCGCGGGTGATCAGCATGCTCTTGGTGTTCTCGCCCATCCCCAGGGCCACGGCCATGCCGGCGATGATGGCGTAGACGTTCTTCAGCGCGCCGCCCAGTTCGACGCCGAAGCGGTCGGCACTGGCGTAGACGCGGAAGGTACGGCCATGCAGCACGGCCTGTACCTGCTGGCACAGCGCCTCGTCCTCGCTGGCGACCACGGTGGCGGTCAGCGCATGCTCGGCGATCTCGCGGGCCAGGTTGGGCCCCGACAGCACGCCGATGCGCGCCTGGGGGGCGATCTCTTCGAGGATCTGGCTCATCAGCTTGAAGGTGTGCGCCTCGATGCCCTTGGTCAGGCTGACCAGGCCCTTGCCGCGCAGCAGCTCGGCATGGGGCGCCAGCACGCTGCGCAAGGCGCTGGAGGGCAAGGCGACGAAGATCAGCGCGCTGCCCTGCAGGGTGGCGAGCAGATCGTTGACCGGCTCGACGCCGTCGTGCAGGCGGATGCCCTTGAGGTAGCGCGGGTTCTCGCGATCGACGCGCATCGCCTCGGCCTGCGCCGGGTCGCGCATCCATTGCCGCACCGGATGGCCGTTCTCGGCCAGGAGGTTCGCCACGGCGGTGCCGAAGCTGCCGCCTCCAAGAACCGCAACAGGTTGCTGTTCAGTCATATCCAATCCGTTAACCAATAAAGTAAGTGGCGACCCGGGCATTATACGGTGCCGATGCGACAGAACCAGTGCGTATGCATCGCGGGGCAAGCCCGCTCCCACGCACCCGAACACAATAGAGAAAGTTCAGGGGGTGCGATGCGGCAATAGGCCATCCGCCAATCACTGGCAAAAGCCGTACGGTCGGTTAACATGCCTGATTCATTTCTGAAACAAGGCCGTTTCGTGTTCCCTGGCACGCCTCCCTATCCACGCCTGATTTTGTTGACTGCCTTGCTGGGCGGCCCGGCCGTGGCCGACGACCTGTTCATCGACAACCAGGACCTGCCGCAGGTTCTGACCGCCACGCGCCTGAAACAATCCCCGGCGGCGGTCCCGGGCAGCATGACCGTGCTCGACAACGAGCTGATCCGGGCCAGCGGCGCCCGCGACATCCCCGAACTGCTGCGCCTGGTGCCGGGGATGATGATCGGCTACGGCGCCGGCAACCAGCCGACGGTCAACTACCACGGCAGCAATGTCAGCGACGCCCGGCGCATGCAGGTGCTGATCGACGGCCGCTCGGTGTACCGCGCGGGCCTGGCCACGGTGGACTGGAGCGATATCCCGGTGGCGATCGAGGACATCGAGCGCATCGAGGTGTTCCGCGGCCCCAACACCGTCAGCTACGGCGCCAACGCGCTGATGGCGGTGGTCAACATCCTCACCCGCAACCCGGCCGACAGCCATGGCACGCGGGTCAAGCTGACCCGCGGCCAGGATGGCATCAACGACTACTACGCGAGCCAGGGCTTTGGCTGGGACGGTGGCGACCTGCGCCTGTCGCTGTCCGGCCAGCAGGACGATGGCTTCGACCACGACCAGTTCGGCCGCGACTACCGCGACAGCCGCCGGCTCAACCGCGTCAACCTCAACGCCAGCCACACCCTGGCGCCGAACCAGACCCTGGAATGGCAACTGGCGGCCAAGGAAGGCAGCAATCAGCGCCCCTATACCTACCAGCCAGTGTTCGGCAACTACCGCGCCGGCGACAACGCCGATGTCAACGCCAAGGATTACGCAGGTTCAGTGCGCTGGAACCTCGACCTCAACCCCGAGCACAGCCTGTATGTGCAGGGTTCGGCCCAGCACTTCGACCGTCAGCAGGTGTGGCGCGCCTGCGATGCGGCGATCGCCTTCAGCCCGGAACTGACCCGTCTGTGGCAGCTCGACTCGAACTTCGCCGAGAAGGTCGCGCGTAACCTGTTCACCGGCAACCTGCCCAGCAGCACCAACCCCGAACTCAACTCGCTGATGGGCCAGGTGCAGAACCAATGGGCCAACGGTGGCCGCAACACGATCTGCGGCGACGTCGACCAGAGCACCCGCGAGACCCGCTACGACCTGGAGATCCAGGACACCCTGAGCCTGACCGACAGCCTGCGCCTGGTCACCGGCATGAACTACCGCTATGACAAGGCCGACTCGCAGACCTACTTCAACGGCAGCATCGACGACCAGACCTGGCGCCTGTTCGGCCAGCTCGAATGGCGCATAGACGAACACTGGATCGTCCAGGGCGGGGCGATGCACGAGCACTCGCAGCTGTCGGGCAACTCGCTCACGCCACGGGTGGCGGTGAACTACCTGATCACCCCGCGCCACGGCCTGCGTGCCGTATATTCCGAGGCGATCCGCTCGCCGGACATGTTCGAGAACAACGTCAACTGGAGCTACACGGTCAAGAACCTCACGCCCAACCGCTACGGCCTGCAGAACGGCGAATATTTCGTCAAGACCCGCGGCCCGGGCAACCTCGACCAGGAACGCATGCGTTCGCGCGAGCTCGGCTACAACGGCTATTTCACCGACCTCGACCTGAGCATGGACGTGAAACTGTTCTACGACGAGATCACCGGAATGATCAGCGAGCCGTTGAAGAACAACCAGTACATCGCCAGCAACGCCAACAAGGCGCGCTTCAGCGGCAGCGAGGCGCAGTTCGACTGGCGCGCCACCCAGCGCGACCGCCTGCGCCTGACCTACGCCTACGTCGACGCCTGGGCCAGCAACCCCAACGACCGGCGCCTGAGCGCCCGCAACAGCGGTTCGGCCGGCTGGCTGCGCGACTGGGGCGAAGGCTGGTCCAGCGCCCTCTTCTACTACGGTGACGACGCCCTCAATGGTTACCGTTACGAACGGGTCGACCTGCGCCTGGCCAAGCGTTTCAAGGTGCAGGGCAGCAACCTGGAGCTGGCTGCGCTATGGCAGCAGCGCCTGGATGACGAGCCGGTCACCCTGGAACAGAACCGTTACGACAGCCGCCACCGCCTGAGCGTCAGCGCGGAGCTGGAATTCTGATGGTCCGTCTGCTGCGCCTGTTGCTGCTGTGCCTCTGGCCCCTGGGATCGCTGTCCGCCAGCGAAATCCTGCTGGTCGGCGCCGAGGACCAGCCCGGCATCCGCAGCTTCGTCACGGCCCTGGAAAAACGTCGTCCCAACGACCAGGTGCGGTTCCAGACCGTCGAGCAGCTGCCAAGCCCGGCCAAGCTCAAGGCCGACACCCGCCTGATCCTCCTCGACACCCCGGCCCTGGAGTGGCGCCTGGCTGAATCCGCAGGGCCGGCGGCGCTGGCATTGCGGGTCAGCCGGGTCCAGATCGAACAGCGCCTGGGCACCTTGCGCCCTGCCTACCTGACCCTGCTGTGGAGCGATCCGCCCCTGGCCCGGCAGCTGCGCCTGGCCCGCTACCTGTTGCCGCAGGCGCGACGCATCGGCGTGCTCTACGGCGAACACAGCCGTTTCCTGCTCGAAGAGCTGCGCCAGGCCGCCAGTGCACTGGGCCTGGAGATCGTCGCCCAGGACTGGCCCGACCTGCGCGACAGCCGTCCCCTGCAAGAGCTGCTCGGCAACAGCGACGTACTGCTCGGTCTGGACGATCCCGACCTGTACAACTCCAAGTCGGCCAAGAACGTGCTGCTCAGCAGCTATGGCCGGCAGATGGCGCTGATCGGGCCTAACGTCGGCTTTGTCCGCGCCGGCGCCCTGGCCAGCACCTACAGCGACCAGGACGACTGGCTGGCGGTGCTCGGACAGCTGCTCGACCTGCCGCCGGCCCGCTGGCCGCGCAGCCTCTACCCCGCGCACTTCGGTGTCAGCGGCAACCAGCAGGTGGCCCGCGCCCTGGGCCTGGAGGCGATCGACCCGGTCGCCGCCGCCCTGGCCCTTGCCGAAGGAACCTCCACCCCATGAGCAAGCGCCTGAGCTGGGACATCCACACCCGCACCCAGATCATCAGCCTGGGCCCCGCCCTGTTGCTGACCCTGCTGCTGATCAGCTTCTTCACCTTCGTGCGGATCCAGGACCTGCGCCAGGAACTCAACCACACCGGGCAACTGATCGCCAACCAGCTGGCACCGGCCTCGGAGTACGGGGTGATCTCGGGCAACAACGAGGTGCTCGAGAGCCTGATGCGCGCCACCCTGAGCATTCCCCACGTGCGCTTTCTCGAGGTGCAGGACAGCCGCAACCATATCCTGGTGTATGTCGAGCAACCCGACGAAAGCCACAGCCGCGCCCAACGCGTCGAGGTGTTCCAGGCGCCGATCCGCCTGCAGCAGATCCGCCTGGACAATGACTTCCTGCAGGGCAAGGCGCCGGCGCCGAACATCGGCGACGATTACCTCGGCCGGGTGATCGTCGGCATGTCCGACGACGCCTTCAGCCAACGCCAGCAGGAGATCGTGATCAAGGCCGCGATCCTCGCCCTGTTCGCCCTGCTGTTCACCTTCCTGCTGGCGCGGCGCCTGGCCACCAGCCTGTCCAAGCCGATCAGCGACATGGGCCACGCGGTCCGGGCGATCCAACAGGGCGACTTCAACGCGCCGCTGCCGGTGGTCGACGACAGCGAGCTGGGCCACCTGGCCCGGCACATCAACAACCTGGCCAGCGCCCTCGACCAGGCGGCTCATGAACAGCAACAGGCCATGGGCCAGCTGATCCAGGCCCGTGAAGAAGCCGAGCAGGCCAACCGCGCCAAGTCGGACTTCCTGGCGATGATGAGCCACGAGCTGCGCACGCCCATGAACGGCGTGCTGGGCATGCTGCAACTGCTCGAGACCACCGAGCTGACCAGCGAACAGGCCGACTACACCGCAGTGGCCAGCGAATCCACCGGCCACCTGCTCAAGGTGATCAACGACATCCTCGATTTCTCGCGGATCGAGCGCACCACCCTGGAGCTGGAACATATCGACTTCAACCTCGGCGAGCTGATCACCAGCAGCGTGCTGTCGTTCCAGCACAGCGCCCAGCAGCGCAACCTGGACCTGCGCCTGCAGTTGCCGCCGGGCATGAACCAGCTGCAGGTGATGGGCGATCCGACGCGCATCCGCCAGATCCTGCTGAACCTGGTGGGCAATGCGCTGAAATTCACCGAGCGTGGCGAGGTGGCCATCGAGGCCCGCTGGCAGGTGCTCGACCGCCAGCTGATCTGGCTGACCTGCACCGTGCGCGACACCGGCATCGGCATCGACAGCAACCGCCTGGAAATGATGTTCGTGGCCTTCCAGCAGGCCGACAACACCATTTCCCGGCGCTACGGCGGCACCGGCCTGGGCCTGTCGATCGCCCGCACCCTGGCCGAGCGCATGGGCGGCCAGTTGCGCGGCGAGAGCCGCGAGGGGTTGGGCTCGACCTTCACCCTGGAGATGCCGCTGGCCCTGGCCAGCGCTCCCGCCGCCCTGCCCGGCGCCGCGCCCCGGGACAGCACGACGGACGCAGGCGGCGGGCGGGTCCTGCTGGTGGAGGACAATCCGGTCAACCAGAGCGTCATCGAGGCGATGCTGCGCAGCCTCGGTTTCGAGGTGAGCCTGGCCATGGACGGCGCCCAGGCGGTCGACCTGGTCGGCCAGCAACGCTTTGCCGCCGTACTGATGGACTGCCGCCTGCCGAATGTCGACGGCTACGAGGCCACCCGTCGCATCCGCCAGTTGCCGCGCACCGAGGGCCTGCCGATCATCGCCCTGACCGCCAGCGCATTGCAGGGCGACCGCGAGCGCTGCCTGGCCGCCGGAATGAACGATTACCTGAGCAAGCCGTTCAAACGCACTGATCTGCAACGCATCCTGCAGCGCTGGTTGCCGGGTCGGACAGCCGCGACTGGCGATAAATGCTAAATTGCGGCAGTCTTAAGGACTGGACAGGACCGCCTCAGGGCCGGAAAATAACATTTCAGTGCACACCTGTACTTCTTTTGCCAGGTGCGCTGTGACTTTCACCACAACGCAATAGTCTACCTGTAGGCTGCCGCCTCGAATGCCACGCGCTTCGGGCCGGCCGGGAAGATTCATCCCCTGCCGCAGGGGGTTATTGAGGAGCTCGCATGACCAAACAACACGCCTTTACTCGGGAAGATCTGCTGCGCTGCAGTCGCGGTGAGCTGTTCGGCCCCGGTAATGCGCAACTGCCCGCCCCGAACATGCTGATGGTCGATCGCATCACCCATATCAGCGAGGAAGGCGGCAAGTTCGGCAAAGGTGAATTGGTCGCCGAGCTGGATATCAATCCGGACCTGTGGTTCTTCGCCTGCCACTTCGAAGGCGATCCGGTGATGCCGGGCTGCCTGGGCCTGGATGCCATGTGGCAGCTGGTCGGTTTCTTCCTCGGCTGGCAGGGTCTGCCGGGCCGTGGCCGCGCCCTGGGTTCGGGCGAAGTCAAATTCTTCGGCCAGGTCCTGCCGGAAGCGAAGAAAGTCACCTACAACATTCATATCAAGCGCGTCCTGAAAGGCAAGCTGAACATGGCCATCGCCGATGGCTCGGTCAGCGTCGACGGTCGCGAGATCTACACCGCCGAAGGCCTGCGGGTCGGCGTGTTCACCTCCACTGACAATTTCTAAGGGTTATTCGCATGCGCCGCGTCGTGATCACTGGTCTGGGCATCGTATCGTGCCTGGGCAATGACAAAGCTACCGTCACCGAAAACCTGCGCAACAGCCGTCCGGGTATCCGTTACAACCCGGAATACAAGGAAATGGGGCTGCGTAGCCAGGTTTCCGGTTCCATCGACCTCAACCTCGAAGAGCTGATCGACCGCAAGGTCTATCGCTTCGTCGGCCACGCCGCCGCCTATGCCTACCTGGCAATGCAGGACGCGATCAAGGACTCGGGCCTGACCGAAGAGCAGGTTTCCAACCCGCGCACCGGCCTGGTTGCCGGCTCCGGCGGCGCTTCCACCCTGAACCAGATGGAAGCCCTGGACACCCTGCGCGAAAAAGGCGTCAAGCGCGTCGGCCCGTACCGTGTCACCCGCACCATGGGCAGCACCGTGTCGGCGTGCCTGGCCACTCCGTTCAAGATCAAGGGCATCAACTACTCGATCTCGTCGGCCTGCGCCACCTCCGCGCACTGCATCGGCACCGCCCTGGAGCAGATCCAGTGGGGCAAGCAGGACATCGTCTTCGCCGGTGGCGGTGAAGAAGAGCACTGGAGCCAGTCGTTCCTGTTCGACGCCATGGGCGCCCTGTCGACCAAGCGCAACGAAACCCCGGAACTGGCCTCGCGCGCCTACGACGCCGACCGTGATGGCTTCGTCATCGCCGGCGGCGGCGGCATGGTGGTGGTCGAGGAGCTGGAACACGCCCTGGCCCGTGGCGCCAAGATCTACGCCGAGATCGTCGGCTACGGCGCAACTTCCGACGGCTACGACATGGTCGCCCCAAGTGGCGAAGGCGCGATCCGCTGCATGCAGCAGGCGCTGTCCACCGTCGACACCCCGATCGACTACCTGAACACCCACGGCACCTCCACCCCGGTCGGCGACGTCGCCGAGATGAAGGGCGTGCGTGAAGTGTTCGGCGACAAGGCACCGAAGATCAGCTCGACCAAGAGCCTGTCGGGCCACTCGCTGGGCGCCGCCGGCGTGCACGAGGCGATCTACTGCCTGCTGATGATGGAGAACAACTTCATCGCCGGCTCCGCCAACATCGACGAGCTGGACCCAGAGGTCGCCGACCTGCCGGTACTGCGCAAGACCGAAGAGAACGCCAAGATCGACACGGTCATGAGCAACAGCTTCGGCTTCGGCGGCACCAACGCCACCCTGGTGCTCAAGCGCTGGACTGGCAAGTGATCGCTTGATCTGCTGAACGAGAACGCCCGGACCTAGGTTCGGGCGTTTTTGTTTGTGCCCTGCAGGCCCTTATCGCGGGGCAAGCCCGCTCCCACGCCATCCGCTCAGGGTCATGCGTATGCGTGGGAGCGGGCTTGCCCCGCGATGGCCCTTATACCGAAAACCGCTGCACCAGGGTGTTCAGGTCCACCGCCAGCCGCGACAGCGCCTGACTGGCGGCGGACGTTTCCTCGGCCCCGGCCGAGGACTGATGCGCCAAATCGCGGATGGTGGTCAGGTTGCGGTCCACCTCCCGCGCCACCTGGGCCTGCTGCTCCGAGGCACTGGCGATCACCAGGTTGCGCTCGTTGATCTGGCCGATGGCCGCGGCGATCGCTTCCAGTGCCTGGCCGGCGGCATGAGCGCCATCCAATGTCGAACGGGCCTGGGCGTCGCTGTGCTGCATGCCCTGCACCGCCCGCTCGGCCCCACTGCGAATAGCGACGATCATCTGCTCGATCTCCTGGGTCGAGGTCTGCGTGCGATGGGCCAGCGCCCGCACCTCGTCGGCAACCACGGCGAACCCGCGCCCGGCCTCGCCAGCCCGCGCCGCTTCGATGGCGGCATTGAGCGCCAGCAGGTTGGTCTGCTCGGCGATCGAGCCGATCACATCCAGCACCTTGCTGATGTCGTGCACCTGCTGGGCCAGCTGCCCCACCTCCTCGGCGTTACCCGCCACGCCACTGGCCAGCGCCTCGATGGCGGTGACCGTGGCTTGCACCTGCTCACGCCCACGGCGGGCGATCTGGTCGGACTCGCGGGAAGCCTCCGAAGTGGCCACCGCATTGCTCGCCACCTCCTCCACCGCCGCCGTCATCTGGTTGACCGCGGTCGCGGCCTGCTCGATTTCCATGCTCTGCTGCTGCAGGCCGCGGGTGGCGTCCTCGGTGACCGCGCTCAGCTCTTCGGACGCCGAGGCCAGCTGGCTGGCCGAATCGGAAATCCGCCCGATGGTCTCGCGCAGGCTCTGCTGCATGCTCTTGAGCGCCGCCAGCAGGCGCGCCGGCTCATCGTCGCCCTGCACGGTGATCTGCGGTGTGAGGTCGCCCGTGGCGACCGTCTCGGCCACCTTCAGCGACTGCCCGAGCGGCCGCACGATGCTGCGGGTCAGGGCCAGGGCGAGCACCACGGTGAGGCTCAGGGCAATCACCAGCAGCACGCCGACCCAGACCTTCGCGCCGTTGTACACGGCCTCGGCCAGGTCGGTGGCGGAGTTGGCCTGGTGGTTGTTCAGCTCGATCAGCTCGTTGAGCGTGGCGGTCATCTGGTCGGCCAGCTGGTTCATCTCGCCGTTGACCAGCGCCGCCGCCGCCTGGACATGCCCATCGGTGGCCTGCTGCACCACCTGCCCCTGCAAGGTCATGTACTGGCGCTCGAGGACCTGGTAGCGGTCGAACAAGGTCCGCTCCTCAGGCAGCACGATCAACCCATCGTAATGATTCTGGGCCTTGCTCAGGCCGCCCTTGATCTCTTCGATGCGGGCACGGTTCTGCTGCTGGGCTGCCGGGTCGGTATTGACCAGCAGGCGCAGGGTCAAGGCGCGGATGCGCAGCATGTCCTGGGTCATGCGGCCCACCGAGATCACGCTCGGCAGCCAGTTGTTGTCGACCTGCTCGGACTGCTGGCGCATGCTGGTCATCTGCTGCAGCGCGAAGCCGCCCAGCGCCACCACCAGCAGCGCCATGATGCCGAAGCCCAGGCCCGCGCGCGGGGCGATATTCAAGCGTCTCAGGCTCATTTCCAGGATCCCTCCCAAAAGCGTTGTTCCGTCGCTTAATGAAGGTATCGGGCCGCCTGGAAATTGCGTAAGACGAAAAGGCGATATCAAAAAGCTATCTACTGCTAAAACGCGCTACTTCGCCGCTTTTGGCAGCAGATTAAGAAAATTTGTCCGACTCACCTGCTCCGCCACCCCTGCCGGCAAGGCATCGAGGAAGGGGTCGAAAGCGTGCATCTGCTCACCCAGGCTGTCGAAGCGCCCCACAAGATCGGAGCCGAGCATGAAGCGCTGCGGGAAGCGCTCGACCAACGCCACCCAGTCCTGACGCGGTGCACCCTGCGGGTCGAGCAGGTAGGGCTCGAGGACGCTCCAGGACAGGTCGACATACAGGTTCGGGTAGTCCTCCAGCAGCCGGGTCAGCACCGGCAGGAGAAAATCCATCTGCTCCTGGTGCCGGTGGATCTCCAGGCTGCTGCCGGCGTGGGCCCAGATGAAACGGGTATGCGGGTGATTGCGCAGCGGCTCTTCGATCTCGGCCAGGTAGAGCGGGTTGCGTTCGCGCTTGGAGGTGAGGTTCGAATGCAACAGCACCGGCAGGTCGCGCTCGGCGGCCAGGTGGTAGATGCGGGTCATGGCTTCATTGTTGGCCCGCGGCGTATCGCCGCTGGTCAGGGCGGTGAGGTCGTCATGGCGGGTGAAGACCTCGCCGATGCCCTGCCACAACCCCGGGTAGAGCTCGAGCATGCGTTCGATATGGCTGACGGCGTTCTTGTCCACCGGATTGAAGCCGCTGAGGAACGGATGGAAGCGACGGCGTTGCTCCGCTGGCAGCTTCTGCAACGCGGCAGCGACATACAGGTCAGTGGCGCTGTACCAGTAGGCGTCGGCGTCGTCCCCGGCATAATAGCGCGGGCGCCTGGGTTCGTCCTCGTGCCACTTCTTGGCCACCGGGATGCCGGAGATCATCGACTGCTCGACCCCAGCTGCGTCCATGGCCTTGAGCAGCGCCGGCATGCCCTCGGTTTCCTGGAAGAAGTCCACATAGTGCAGGTGCGCGTCGCTGTAGCGGTAGTCGCGGGCCTGCGCGGTGTCGAGCAGGCTAGCGCTCAACAGCAGGCAAGCCAGTGTGCGGGCGATCATCGGAGCCTCCTTTGCCGGTACCGCAAGAGTAGACCGGGCAGCGCCTGCGACGGTTCAGCCACGGACGGCGAAACGCTATGCTTGCAGGCATCCCTCAAGGAGTTTTGCCATGAGCAGTCCCCTGGTCATCCGCCCACGTGCCGAATCGGTCGAGGGCCAGCCGATCCTGCGCCCGCTGCCCTCGGCGCAGTGCCGCAGCGTCGGCCCCTTCGTGTTCTTCGACCATATGCTGGAAACCGACTACGCGCCGGGGCATGGCATGGACATTCGCCAGCATCCGCATATCGGCCTGTCCACCCTCACCTACCTGTTCGAGGGTGAAATCCAGCACAAGGACAGCCTGGGTTCGGACCAGCATGTACAGCCGGGCGATGTCAGTTGGATGACCGCCGGCGCAGGCGTGGCGCATGTCGAGCGCACGCCGACAGAAGTGTTTCGCAAAGGCTCGCGCCTGCATGGACTGCAGGTATGGCTGGCCTCACCGCAAAGCGCCGAACAAGGGCCGGCGAGCTACAGCCACCACCCGGCGGCCAGCCTCCCGCTCAGCGACAGCCTGGGCGTGCAGATCCGCATGATTGCCGGCACAGGTTTCTGCCTGGAGTCCCCCGTGCCCGTGCTCTCCCCCACGCTCTATGCCCATGTGCGCATGCATCCGGCCACCACACTGATCGTGCCGCCGGAACATGCACAGCGCGCGCTGTATCTGCTCGAAGGCGAGTTGATGCTGGATGACGAGGAAGTCGAGCCATGCAGCCTGGTCGTGCTGCCTGAGGGCGAAGCCGTGAGCTTGTATGCCGAGGATGAGTGCCAACTGGTGCTGATCGGCGGCGCGCCGCTGGATGGGCCGCGGCGGATGAACTGGAATTTCGTGGCCAGTGATCCGGCCTTGATCGAGTCGGCTCGGGCGCGCTGGGCGGCTGGGGAATGGCCAGTGGTGCCGGGAGAAAGCGGGCGGATCGAACTACCGCGCTGACTACAGGAAACCCATCGCGGGGCAAGCCCGCTCCCACAAGAGCCATTACAACGCACCTTGTCGTGGGAGCGGGCTTGCCCCGCGATAGGGCCGGTTCAGCCCCTGAAGACTTCAGTCAGCAGATTGTGCATGGATCTGAACGCCCGCTCCGACGTACGCCGGTCATACTGCATCTTGCCCGGCACATTGGCGTTCGGGTCGGTGAACGAGTGCACCGCACCGCCGTAGCTGAGCAACTGCCAGTCGACTTTAGCGGCGTTCATCTCCTCCTCGAAGGCCGGTAGCTGCTCTTTGGGCACCAGCGGGTCAGAGGCACCATGAAGGACCAATACCGAGCCTTTGATACGCTTGGCATCTTCGGGGTTCGGCGTATCCAGGGTGCCATGGAATGACACTGCCGCCTTCAGATCAGCGCCGGTACGGGCCAGCTCCAGGGCGCAGCAGCCGCCGAAGCAGAAGCCGAAGGTGGCCACCTTGCCGGGCTCCAGCAAGGCCTTCGATTGCCCCACCAGTTGCGCCAGCGCCTCCTGCATGCGCTTGCGCAGCTCGGCGCGATCGTTCTTCAGCGGCATCATCGCCGCGCCCGCCTCGTCGGCATTGGACGGGCGCACCGACTGGCCGTACAGGTCGGCGATCAACACCACATAGCCTTGCTCGGCCACTTCCTTGGCGATACGTTCGGCGCCCTCGCCGATACCCATCCAGTTCGGCGCCATCACCAGCCCCGGCTGCGGCAGCGCGCCCTGGGTGTAGACCAGGCGGCTCTCGTAGGCTTTGCCTGACAGGTGATAGACCAGCGATTCGACGATGACCTTGCTCATTCAGCTCTCCTTGGGCTTCACGGGTCAGCACATGATAGATGTATTCGTGGGAGCGGGCTTGCCCCCGCCAGAAATGAAAAAGCCCGCCGAAGCGGGCTTTGTCTGCGTCAGATCAAGCGGACAGCTCGACCAGCAGCTTGTTGAGGCGACGCACATAGGCCGCCGGATCCTTCAGGCTGTCGCCGGCCGCCAGGGCCGCCTGATCGAACAGGATGTGCGAAAGCTCGGCGAAGCGGTCTTCGCTCTGCTCGCCATCGAGCTTCTCGATCAGCGGGTGGGTCGGGTTGAACTCGAAGATCGGCTTGGACTCCGGCACCTTCTGCCCGCTGGCTTCGAGGATCTGGCGCATCTGCAAGCCCAGGTCCTGTTCGCCGATGGCCAGGATCGCCGGCGAGTCGGTCAGGCGGTGCGAGACACGCACTTCGGCCACGCTGTCACCCAGCGCGCCTTTCAGACGCTCGACCAGGCCTTCCTTGTCCTTGGCGACTTCTTCCTGGGCCTTCTTGTCCTCTTCGGAGTCCAGCTTGCCCAGGTCCAGGTCGCCACGGGCGACGTCGACGAAGGCCTTGCCATCGAACTCGCTGAGGTAGCTCATCAGCCACTCGTCGATGCGGTCGGTCAGCAGCAGCACTTCGATGCCTTTCTTGCGGAAGACTTCCAGGTGCGGGCTGTTCTTGACCTGGGCGTAGGATTCGCCGGTCAGGAAGTAGATCTTGTCCTGGCCTTCCTTGGCGCGGGCCAGGTAGTCGGCCAGGGCGACGCTCTGCTCGCCGCTGTCGTCATGGGTGGAGGCAAAGCGCAGCAGGCTGGCGATCTTCTCCTTGTTGGCGAAGTCCTCGGCCGGGCCTTCCTTCAGCACCTGGCCGAAGTTCTTCCAGAAGCCCTTGTATTGCTCGGGTTCGTTCTTCGCCAGCTTTTCCAGCATGTCCAGCACGCGCTTGGTCAGCGCGGTCTTCATCGAATCGATGATCGGATCCTTCTGCAGGATCTCGCGGGAAACGTTCAGCGACAGGTCGTTGGAGTCGACCACGCCCTTGATGAAGCGCAGGTACAACGGCAGGAACGACTCGGCCTGGTCCATGATGAACACGCGCTGCACGTACAGCTTCAGGCCGCGTGGCGCTTCGCGCTGGTACAGGTCGAACGGCGCACGGGCCGGCACGTACAGCAGCGAGTTGTATTCGAGCTTGCCTTCGACCTTGTTGTGGGTCCAGGCCAGCGGGTTCTCGAAGTCATGACCGATGTGCTTGTAGAACTCCTGGTATTCCTCGTCCTTGATCTCGGTACGCGAACGGGTCCACAGGGCGCTGGCGCGGTTGACGGTTTCCCACTCCTGCGCCGGCTGCTCTTCACCTTCGGCGGCCGCTGCCTGTTCTTTCGGCAGTTCGATCGGCAAGGCGATGTGATCGGAGTATTTCTTGATGATGTTGCGCAGGCGCCAGCCGTCGGCGAACTCGTCCTCGCCCTTCTTCAGGTGCAGGACAATGCGGGTGCCACGCTCTGGCTTGTCGATCGTTGCAACTTCGAACTCACCCTCGCCCTTGGACGACCAGTGCACGCCTTCGGCGGCCGGCAGCCCGGCGCGGCGGCTGAACACATCGACCTTGTCGGCGACGATGAACGCGGAGTAGAAGCCCACGCCGAACTGACCGATCAGGTGCGAGTCCTTCTTCTGGTCACCGGTGAGGTTCTTCATGAAGTCAGCGGTGCCGGACTTGGCGATGGTGCCCAGGTGGGCAATGACGTCTTCGCGGCTCATGCCGATACCGTTGTCCTCGAGGGTCACGGTATTGGCGGCCTTGTCGAAGCTCACGCGGATCTTCAGCTCGGCGCCACCTTCGAGCAGCTCAGGCTTGGCCAGGGCCTCGAAACGCAGCTTGTCGACGGCGTCGGAGGCGTTGGAGACCAGCTCGCGCAGGAAGATCTCCTTGTTCGAATACAGGGAATGGATCATGAGGTGCAGCAGCTGCTTTACCTCGGTCTGGAAGCCCAGGGTTTCTTTTTGAGTCTCCACACTCATGGTCTTCAAAACTCCAATCTGTTGGTTGTTGGCGCCTGGCGGCCGTCTGGCCTGCTTTTGATGGCGGATGTCCAACAGATGGGGGCAGCCCTGACTATTTCAAGGGCTTTTCCGGTTCGATCTTGAAATGCGCGCGCGCCGTGGCGATCGGCGTGTCGCGAGCACCCTGCCAGGCGGTGATGGCGACGTTGGTCACCCGCCGGCCTTGGCGCCACAACTGGCACTGGGCATAGGTGTCGCGAAAATGCCCGGCGCGCAGGTAGTCGATGGAGAAATCGATGATCTTCGGAATACTCGCGCTCTCGCTGTAGATCAGCAGGTAGAGCGCCGCGGACAGCTCCATAAAGCCGGCGATGACGCCGCCATGGATCGCCGGCAGCAGCGGATTGCCGATGTTGTCGGGGTTGGCCGGCAGACGGAACAGCAGGTCGTCGCCCTGACGCTCGCACTCTATGCCGATCAGCCCGGCATACGGGATCAACGCCAGCAGGGGCTGGTAGTCGCCCCGCGCGTGGGCCTGGTTCAGCTGTTGACGGATGTCGGCGGGAATCACGCGCGGCCCTCCTTGAGGCTGTTGCCGAAGCGGATGCCGCCCTTGACGTCCTGCCCCAGGCGCATGAAGGTGCCGACCACCTGGCAGATCGGCTGCGCAGGGTCATCCTGATAGGCGGTACCACGGGTAAAGATGACATCGCGGGTCACCCGGTAGCACTGGGCATGGCCGTAGATATCCTTGCCTGCCTCGGCCGGGTGCATGTAGTCGATGCGCAGGTCCAGGGTCGGGCACACCTCGAAGCGCGGCAGCGCGCAGAGCGTGGCCATGCCGCAGGTGGTGTCCATCAGCGTGGTCAGCACGCCGCCGTGCACCGCGCCGTTCTGCGGATTGCCGACAATGGCCGGCGACCAGGGCAGCACCAGCGTCATGCCGTCGGTATCGGCGTGATGCACGCGCATCTGCAATACCTGGCAATGTTTCAGCGCCGAGAGAAAACGCTCGGCCATCGCCATCAATGGCGTCTCGTTCATTGTCCCTCGCTTCATAAAATGGATAAAAAGTCCATATAGGTCGGGCAGTTATATATCTGTAACCTTTGTGGAACTTATTCGTACCCGGTGAACTCGAAGGTACAAGTAAAGTTATTCCACCCAGGAGAAACACCCCATGCGTAAACCTTTTGCTTTTGCTCTGATGCTGGCCGCTGCCATGGGCCTGGCTGCTTGCGATAAAGCGAGCGAAGACAAAGCCCAGGACGCACAGCAACACGCCGAGCAAGCCCAGGAGAAGATGGGCGAAGCTCAGGATAAGATGAACGAAGCCGCCAAGGAAAACGCCGAAGCCGCCAAAGATCAGGCCGAAGCGCAGCAGAAGGCCGCCGAGGAAGCCGCGCCGACCACTCCAGCGCCGACCACTGCGCCTGCCGAGCCTGCCAAGCAGTAATCGCGCAGCACAAAAAAACCCGACAATGTCGGGTTTTTTTGTACCTGGCGCTTAACGCTGAAAGGCTTCAGCTGGTAATACCGGAAGTTTCCTTGCCTGCCTCGACCGAGACACTTTCGGTCGGTGTGAACACCATCACTTCCAGTACATGGGAATGAAACTCGCGGCGATACAGGATGAATACCACGCCCACGCTCATGACCATGAACAACCAGGGGCTGATGAACCAGCTCAGCATGGCCATGCCGAAGTAATACGAACGTAATCCCAGGTTGAACTGGTTGGCGGCCAGCGACAGTACTCGTGCGGCCCGAGAGGCGAAAGCCTTGCGCTCGAGTTCGTTGACCAGGCGCTCGCCGATCATCGGCGCCGAGCCCACCAGCACGGCGGCGAAGTTGTATTGACGCATGCACCAGCTGAAGGTGAAGAAGGCGTAGACGAACACCATCGCCAGGCACAACAGCTTGATTTCCGACATGCCTTGCGAGGCCTGCTGCACCAGTGGCAGGTCGGCCAGCAGCGACAGCGCGCGATCCGACGCACCGAGCACGGTGAGGATACCGGCGAGGATGATCAGCGTGCTGGACGCGAAGAACGAGGCATTGCGCTCGAGGTTGCCGATCACGCTGGCATCGGCGATGCGGTTGTCGCGCAGCAGCATGCGCCGCATCCAGTCCTCGCGGTACAGGTGCAGCACGCTGGCCAGGCAGGCCGTGTCGCGCCCCTTCCAGATGGCGTAGCGGGTGTAGCCACCCCAGCAGATGGCGAACCAGCAGGCGGCCAGGAGGTTGCCCAGGTTGTTTTGGATGAAGCTCATGCAGGAATCCCGTCAAAGAGAAACAGACCGGTTTTCGACGCCCGGATTCGCCATAAGACACATGTGCGCCATTTTTTGGTTTTCCTGCACCGGCCTCTTCGCGGGTAAACCCGCTCCCACAGGGATCGCACGGTGCCTGTGGGAGCGGGTTTACCTGCGAAAGGGCCGGCACAGGCAATAAAAAACCCCGCTCCTTCACAGGAAGCGGGGTTTCGATATCCACCTTGGTCAGGCGCCCTTCGGCTTGTGGCCGGCGCCCTGCCCTTCGGGCTTCAATCCATCAGGCCAGCGCCTCGCGCGGCTTGCCCAGCATGCGGTCGAAGACCACGGCGGCGGCCAGGGTAGCCACCGAAGGCACCAGCCAGGCCATGCCTTCGCTGCTGAACGGCAGGTGAGCCAAGGCGTCAGGCAGTACGTGGGCAAAGCTGCTGCCCTTGATCGCGTCGACAACGCCGAACACCAGCGACACCAGCATGACCGGGGCCAGGATACGGGTCGGCGAATTCCACAGGTCCTTCACGAAGCTCAGGCCCACGACCACGATGCACGGCGGGTAGATCGCCGTCAGCACGGGAATCGAGAACATTATCAGCTTGGTCAGGCCCAGGTTGGAGATCACCAGCGAGAAGCCGGCCAGGATCACCACCAGGGTGCGGTACGACAGCGGCAGGATCTGGCTGAAGTACTCGGCGCAGGCGCAGGTCAGGCCAACGGCGGTCACCAGGCAGGCCAGGGCGATCAGCACGGCGAGGAAGCCGCTGCCCAGGGAACCGAAGGTGTGCTGCACATAGGCATGCAGGACCATCGCGCCGTTGGTGGCATCGGCGGCAATGTCATGGCTGCCAGCGCCGAGGCGGAACAGGCTGACATACACCAGCACCAGGCCGACACCGGCAATCAGGCCGGCGATGATGGCATAGCGGGTGATCAGTTTCGGCGACTCGACGCCACGCGAGCGGATGGCGTTGACGATGACGATACCGAAGACCAGGGCGCCCAGGGTATCCATGGTCAGGTAGCCATCGGAGAAGCCTTTGGAGAACGCGGCGGCGGCATAGGCAGGCTGGGCCTCGCCAATGGTGCCGGCCGGCAGGGCGAAGGCGGCGATGCCCAGCACCGCCAGGGCGATGATCTTCAATGGCGCGAGGAAACGGCCCACGGTATCGAGCAGCTTGCCTGGGTACATGGATACGGCCAGGACCACGGCGAAGTACACGATGCTGTAGATGAGCAGCGCGGTCGGGCTCTCGCCGGTCAGCGGCGCAACGCCCACTTCGAACGACACGGTCGCGGTACGCGGAGTGGCGAACAGCGGGCCGACCGAGAGGTAGCACACGGCCGCCAGCAGGCCACCGAAGAACTTGCCGATCGGGCTGCTCAGGGCGTCCATGCCGCCACCGACCTTGGCCAGGGCGACCACGGTGATGACCGGCAGGCCCACGGCGGTGACCAGGAAGCCGAGTGCGGCCATCCATACGTGCGGACCGGACTGCAGGCCGACGATAGGCGGGAAGATGATGTTGCCGGCGCCGACGAACAGCGCGAACGTCATAAAGCCAAGCGCCAGGATATCCTGGCCTTTTAACACTTTCATTTAAGGAAATACCACACTGCTGAAATCGGGAGTCGGAGGGGATTTCCCATAGGATGAAGGGAAATGCTGCCCGGCTTGGTGAGCCAGACCCGTTTAGCGTGTCGTTCCCTTTTGGGGTACGGGCACAGAGTGAACGCGTAGCCTACCTGTTTTGCCCGACAAACGCACTGGCACAGTGCTGCTTGTCCGATGTGCGTATGTGTTTGTCGTCTGGTTGAACGTGTTAGGCGACAATTTATTGCTCATTTGGGTAGATGTCTGGTTGAAAAACCTGATTGAGGTGATCGAATTTTCCCAGGTGTGGGAACGGCCGCTGATCGCCAGGAAAAACGACAAAGGCCACCCGAAGGTGGCCTTTGTGCGCGTGGGGGGTACTGCGTGTTACTTACTTCTTGACTTCCCAGCCAGTCAGCTCGGCCAGGGCCTTGCCGATGTCAGCCAGGGAACGCACGGTTTTCACACCGGCGTCCTGCAGGGCGGCGAACTTCTCGTCCGCAGTGCCCTTGCCACCGGAGATGATGGCGCCAGCGTGGCCCATGCGCTTGCCCGCAGGTGCGGTCACACCGGCGATGTAGGAAACGACAGGCTTGGTCACGTTGGCCTTGATGTAGGCCGCGGCTTCTTCTTCAGCGGAACCGCCGATCTCGCCGATCATGACGATCGCTTCGGTCTTCGGGTCTTCCTGGAACAGCTTCAGGATGTCGATGAAGTTGGAGCCCGGGATCGGGTCACCGCCGATGCCGACGCAGGTCGACTGGCCGAAGCCGGCGTCGGTGGTCTGCTTCACAGCTTCGTAGGTCAGGGTGCCGGAGCGCGAAACGATACCGACCTTGCCTGGCAGGTGGATGTGACCCGGCATGATGCCGATCTTGCACTCGCCCGGAGTGATCACGCCTGGGCAGTTCGGGCCGATCAGGGTCACGCCCAGCTCGTCGCACTTGACCTTGGCGTCCAGCATGTCGAGGGTAGGAATACCCTCGGTGATGCAGACGATCAGCTTGATGCCACCGAAGGCGGCTTCCAGGATCGAGTCCTTGCAGAAAGGAGCCGGTACGTAGATGACCGACGCGTCAGCGCCGGTGGCCTCTACGGCTTCTTTCACGGTGTTGAACACCGGCAGGCCCAGGTGGGTGGTGCCACCCTTGCCCGGGGTGACGCCGCCGACCATCTTGGTGCCGTAGGCGATGGCTTGTTCGGAGTGGAAAGTACCCTGCGAGCCGGTGAAGCCCTGGCAGATGACTTTGGTGTCTTTATTGATCAGGACGCTCATTACTTGCCCTCCGCAGCTTTGACAACTTGTTGAGCAGCGTCGGTCAGGCTGGTTGCCGCAATGATGTTCAAACCGCTTTCTGCCAGTACTTTAGCGCCCAGTTCGGCGTTGTTGCCTTCGAGGCGAACGACAACCGGAACCTTGACGCCGACTTCTTTCACAGCGCCGATGATGCCTTCGGCAATCATGTCGCAGCGAACGATGCCGCCGAAGATGTTGACCAGAACGGCCGCGACATTGCTGTCGGACAGAATGATCTTGAACGCTTCGGTAACGCGCTCTTTGGTAGCGCCGCCGCCCACGTCGAGGAAGTTGGCTGGCTTGCCGCCGTGCAGGTTGACGATGTCCATGGTACCCATGGCCAGGCCGGCACCGTTGACCATGCAGCCGATGTTGCCTTCGAGGGCGACGTAGTTCAGTTCGAACTTGGCGGCATGGGCTTCACGGGCGTCGTCCTGCGACGGGTCGTGGAAGGTCTTCAGCTTCGGCTGACGGTACATGGCGTTGGCGTCGATGTTGATCTTGGCATCGAGGCAGTGCAGATCGCCGTCGGCCTTGATCACCAGCGGGTTCACTTCCAGCAGGGCCAGATCGTGATCCTTGAACAGCTTGGCCAGGCCTACGAAGATCTTGGCGAACTGTTGAACCTGCTTGCCTTCCAGACCCAGCTGGAACGCCAGTTCACGACCCTGGAACGGCTGAGCGCCGACCAGCGGATCGATGGTGGCCTTGAGGATCTTCTCAGGAGTTTCGTGAGCGACTTTCTCGATGTCCACGCCACCTTCGGTGGAGGCCATGAACACGATGCGACGGCTCGAACGATCGACTACAGCGCCCAGGTACAGCTCTTTGGCGATGTCAGTGCAGGACTCGACCAGGATCTTGGAAACTGGCTGACCGTTGGCGTCGGTCTGGTAGGTGACCAGGTTCTTGCCCAGCCACTGAGCAGCGAACGCCTTGGCGTCTTCCTTGCTGCGAACCAGCTTGACGCCGCCCGCCTTGCCGCGACCACCGGCGTGGACCTGGGCTTTGACGACCCACTCGTTCCCGCCGATCTTGTCGCAGGCTTCTGCAGCTTGCTCAGGGGTATCGACAGCGAAACCCTTGGAAACTGGCAGGCCGTACTCAGCGAACAGCTGCTTACCCTGATACTCGTGAAGATTCATGCTTTTTACCGTCTTCGTTAGGTACTGCGCTTCGGCGCTGCGCCATTACTGGCGCCGCACCACCTGTGACCGTTGACCCCGGGTTTTCCCGTGTGATCCGGTCCGGCGGACGTTCCGCGGTGAGTCTTGCACGCAAGACCCACGACGGGCAGCCCGCCGTGGTTTCTTATAATTAACGCTTCTTACGGTTGGCGACGTGAATGGCACCGCCATTCACCGCCAGCGCTGCTTCATGCAACGCTTCGGACAGGGTCGGATGGCTGAAGACCATCATGCCCAGGTCCTCGGCACTGGTGCCGAATTCCATTGCGATCGCGCCTTGCTGAACCAGCTCGGCAGCCGATGGGCCGATCACGTGAACGCCCAGTACGCGGTCGGTCTTGGCATCGGCGATGACCTTAACGAAACCACCGGTGTCGTTGGCCGCCATCGCACGGCCGCTGGCCGCGAACGGGAAGGTGCCCACGTTAACCTCAACGCCTTCGGCTTTCAACGCCTGTTCGGTCTTGCCGACCCACGCGATTTCCGGGTGGGTGTAGATGACCGACGGGATCAGGTCGTAGTTCATCTGGGCTTTGTGGCCCTTGATGCGCTCGACAACCATGATGCCCTCTTCCGAGGCCTTGTGCGCCAGCATCATGCCGCGCACCACGTCACCGATGGCGTAGACGCCCGGAACGCTGGTGGCGCAGTGATCGTCGACGAAGATGTAGCCACGCTCGTCGATGGTCACGCCGCTGTCGGCAGCCAGCAGGTCGGTGGTCACCGGACGACGGCCGACCGCGACGATCAGCTTGTCGAAGGTGATCTTCTGCTCGCCTTCGGCGTTGGTGTAGGTGACTTCGACTTCGTTGCCGTTGACTTTCGAGCCGGTGACGCGAGCGCCCAGCTTGATGTCCAGGCCTTGCTTGGTCAGGGTCTTCTGGGCTTCTTTCGACACGGCGGTGTCGGCAGCCATCAGGAAGGTGTCCAGGGCTTCCAGAACGGTGACTTCGGCACCCAGGCGAGCCCATACCGAGCCCAGCTCCAGGCCGATCACGCCGGCACCGATGACGCCCAGGCGCTTCGGTACGCTCTGGAATTCCAGGGCGCCAGTGGAATCGACGATGACGTTCTGGTCGACCGGAGCCGGCGGAATGTCGATCGGACGCGAACCGGAGGCCAGGATCACGTTCTCGGCTTCGATGACTTCGGTGGTGCCGTCAGCCTTGGTGACTTCGACTTTCTTGCCGGCCAGCAGCTTGCCGTGGCCCTGGATCGAAGTGACGCCGTTGGCCTTGAACAGGGTGGCGACGCCACCGGTCAGGTTCTTGACGATACCGGCCTTGCGGCCAACCATCGCGGCAACGTCCATCTTCACTTCGCCAGTGGAGATACCGTGCACGTTGAAGCTCTCTTTGGCTTCCTTGTACTTCCAGGAGCTGTCCAGCAGCGCCTTGGACGGAATGCAACCCACGTTCAGGCAGGTGCCGCCCAGGGCCAGCTTGCCCTCGGCGTCGGTGTATTTCTCGATACAGGCAGTCTTCAGACCGAGTTGGGCAGCCTTGATGGCGGCAACATAGCCGCCAGGACCTGCACCAATCACCACTACGTCGAATTTCTGGGTCATAAAAGATTCCTTATCAGCTACAAGCTACAGGCCGCGTACCGCACGGCCCCGCCTCTTGCGAAGAGCGGGGCCGGCGGCGCGCAGCTAGTTGATTAGATGTCCAGCAGCAGGCGAGACGGATCTTCCAGCAGGTTCTTGATGGTCACCAGGAAGGTTACCGCTTCCTTGCCGTCGATCAGGCGGTGGTCATAGGACAGCGCCAGGTACATCATCGGGCGGATCACCACTTGGCCATTGATGGCCATCGGGCGCTGGATGATGTTGTGCATACCCAGGATCGCGGCCTGCGGCGGGTTGACGATCGGGGTCGACATCATCGAGCCGAAGGTACCACCGTTGGTGATGGTGAAGGTACCGCCAGTCATCTCTTCGATCGACAGCTTGCCGTCACGGGCTTTCTTGCCGAAGGTGGCGATGCCGTTCTCGATCTCGGCCAGCGACATCGATTCGGCGTTGCGCAGCACCGGTACCACCAGGCCACGGTCGCTGGAGACGGCGACGCCGACATCAGCAAAGCCGTGGTAGACGATGTCGTTGCCGTCGATCGAGGCATTGACCGCCGGGAAACGTTTCAGCGCCTCGGTGGCAGCCTTGACGAAGAACGACATGAAGCCCAGGCGCACGCCGTTGTGGGTCTTCTCGAACAGGTCCTTGTACTTCGAACGCAGGGCCATGACTTCGGTCATGTCGACTTCGTTGAAGGTGGTCAGCATGGCCATGTTCGACTGGGCTTCGACCAGACGCTCGGCGATCTTGGCGCGCAGGCGGGTCATCGGCACGCGCTTCTCGGTACGATCGCCAGCGGCGACGACGACCGGGGCAGCGGCAGCAGCGGCCGGCTTGGCAGCCGGTGCGGCGGCAGGGGCCGACTTCTTGTTGGCGACGGCAGCAACGACGTCTTCCTTGGTGATGCGACCGCCCTTGCCGGTGCCGGCAACGGTAGCCAGGTCGATGCCGTTCTCTTCAGCCAGCTTGCGCGCGGCTGGAGCGGCGACCGGGTCGTCTTCGCCAGCATCGGCGGCTGCGGCAGCCGGGGCAGCAGCAGCGGCCGGAGCGGCAGCAGGAGCTGCGGCGGCAGCGCCACCTTCAACGATCGAGCCCAGGACTTCGTCGGACAGGACGGTGTCGCCCTCGCCCTTGACGATGGCGCCCAGCACGCCGTCGGCGGTGGCCAGGACTTCCAGGACGACCTTGTCGGTCTCGATGTCGACGATCAGCTCGTCACGCTTGACGGCGTCGCCCGGCTGCTTGTGCCAGGTGGCAACGGTGCCATCGGCAACCGATTCCGGGAAGGTTGGGGCTTTGATCTCGATAGCCATTATCTGTGTTTCCTTAAATTCGGTTTCAGGTGCGCGAAGGCGTTAGACAGTGAAGGCGTCTTGCAGCAGTTTTTCCTGCTGTTCGGCGTGCTTCGATGCGTAACCACAAGCTGGCGCGGCGGAAGCGTCGCGACCGGCGTATTCCAGGACCAGCGCCTTGTTGTGGCGGCCCAGGATACGGCGCATGTGGTGCTGGCTGCTGTACCAGGCGCCCTGGTTCATCGGCTCTTCCTGACACCACACTGCGTGCTTGAGGTTGGTGTAAGGCGCGAGGATCTCGACCAGGTCGTCCTCAGGGAACGGATACAGCTGCTCGATACGCACGATGGCGATATCTTCGCGGCCTTCGGCACGGCGTTTTTCCAGCAGGTCGTAGTAGACCTTGCCACCGCACAGGACCAGGCGCTCGACCTTGGCAGGATCCAGGGTGTCGATTTCCGGGATCACGGTCTGGAACGAGCCATCGGCCAGGTCTTCCAGGGTCGAGATGGCCAGCTTGTGGCGCAGCAGCGACTTCGGCGTCAGCACGATCAGCGGCTTGCGCAGCGGACGGATGACCTGGCGACGCAGCAGGTGGTAGATCTGTGCCGGGGTGGTCGGTACGCAGACCTGGATGTTGTGCTCGGCGCACAGCTGCAGGTAGCGCTCCAGACGCGCGGAGGAGTGCTCCGGACCCTGGCCTTCATAGCCGTGCGGCAGCAGCATGGTCAGACCGCACAGGCGGCCCCACTTGTGCTCGCCGCTGGTGATGAACTGGTCGATCACCACTTGCGCACCGTTGGCGAAGTCGCCGAACTGGGCTTCCCAGATCACCAGCGCGTTCGGCGTGGTGGTCGAGTAGCCGTATTCGAAGGCCAGTACCGCTTCTTCCGAGAGGAAGGAGTCGTACAGCTCGAAGCGCGGCTGGCCCGGGAACAGGTTCTTCAGCGGCACGTAGGTGCTGGCGTCCTTCTGGTTGTGCAGCACCGCGTGACGGTGCGAGAAGGTGCCGCGGCCGATGTCCTGGCCGGTCATGCGGATCGGGTGACCTTCGAACTGCAGGGTGGCGTAGGCCATGGTCTCTGCATAACCCCAGTTGATCGGCAAGCCACCGGCCTGCATCTTCTGGCGATCTTCGTAGATCTTGGCGACCTGGCGCTGGACGACGAAACCTTCAGGCAGCTCGAGCAGCTTGGCCGACAGCTCCTGCAGGGTCTTGAGGTCGAAGCGGGTGTCGTGACGCGCGGTCCAGGCATGGCCCAGGTACGGACGCCAGTCGACGAACAGCTCGCGGTTCGGCTCCTTGACCAGGCTCTTGACCACATGCAGGCCGTTGTCCAGGGCGTTGCGGTACTCGTCGATCTTGGCCTGGGCGCGCTCGGCGTCGATGCGACCGGCGCTGATCAGTTGCTCGGCGTACAGCTCACGGGTGGTGCGCTGCTTGCTGATCTGCTGGTACATCAAAGGCTGGGTGCCGTTCGGCTCGTCGGCCTCGTTGTGGCCGCGACGACGGTAGCAGACCAGGTCGATGACCACGTCACGCTTGAACTGCATGCGGTAGTCGATGGCCAGCTGGGTGACGAACATCACCGCTTCCGGATCATCGCCGTTCACGTGCAGGATCGGCGCCTGGATCATCTTGGCAACGTCGGTGGCGTACTCGGTGGAGCGCGCATCCAGCGGGTTGCTGATGGTGAAACCGACCTGGTTGTTGATCACGATGTGCACGGTGCCGCCGGTCTTGAAACCGCGGGTCTGCGACATCTGGAAGGTTTCCATGACCACACCCTGGCCGGCGAACGCTGCGTCACCGTGGATGGAGATCGGCAGGACCTTGTCGCCAACGGTGTCGTTGCGGCGATCCTGGCGGGCGCGAACCGAACCTTCCACCACTGGCGAGACGATTTCCAGGTGGGAGGGGTTGAACGCCATGGCCAGGTGGACTTCGCCACCGGGGGTCATCACGTTGGAGGAGAAGCCCTGGTGATACTTGACGTCACCGGAGCCCAGCTCGTTCATCTTCTTGCCTTCGAACTCGTCGAACAGCTCGCGCGGGTTCTTGCCGAAGGTGTTGACGAGCACGTTGAGGCGGCCACGGTGGGCCATGCCGATCACGACTTCCTTGGTGCCGTAGGAGCCGGAGCGCTGGATCATTTCGTCCAGCATCGGGATCAGGCTTTCGCCACCCTCGAGGCCGAAGCGCTTGGTGCCCGGGTACTTGGTGCCCAGGTACTTCTCCAGGCCCTCACCGGCCGTGACGCGTTCGAGCAGGTGAGCCTGCACGTCGGCGGAGAATTCCGGACGGCCACGCACGCTTTCCAGGCGCTGCTGGAACCAGCTGCGCTGCTCGGAATCGACGATGTGGGTGAACTCGGCGCCAATGGTGCGACAATATGTCTTCTGCAGCGCTTCGAAGATTTCGCGTAGGCTCGCTTCCTCTTTGCCGATGAACAGGTCGCCGGCACGGAAGGTCGTATCAAGATCGGCATTGGTCAAGCCGTAGTGATTGATCGACAGGTCTACGGGCGCAGGACGCTGCCACAACCCCAACGGGTCGAGCTTGGCAGCCTGATGGCCGCGCATACGATAGGCCTGGATCAGTCGCAGCACTTCAACCTGCTTCTTCTCGTGTTCACTGCTCACGCTCCCGGCGGATACCGGTTGGGCGCGGCGCTGGTTCTTTGCCAGCAGTACGAAATGGTCGCGGATCGTCGAGTGCGATACATCGGTAGCGGTGCTGCCGTCGGCGGGCAACTTCTGGAAGTAAGTGCGCCACTCTTCTGGCACAGCGTTAGGGTCGTGCAGGTAGAGCTCATAAAGCTCTTCCACATATGCAGCGTTACCACCTGAAAGGTGGGCGCTATCCCACATGCGCTGCATCACGCTTTCTTGCATGCTTGGTCACCCTCGGTTAGGGGACTGATCGGCGAGAGCCACAGCAAACCTGGAAAAGTCCGAACACAGCGACTGAACCACGCCACCTGGATCCTGCTGATTTTCCGGGTACCAGCCCGGAAGCCCCTGCTGGTCTCATATCTTCATAGGTAATGAGCGCGGGCTTTTTGAGCCCTTGCTCGGGTTTTACCTCAGTGCGGGCTCACCACCCGCACCTCGGCTTACTGCAGGTACAACGCTTTGAATCAGGTGCCGCTTTGCAGCAGCATGTTACGTACGTGGCCGATTGCCTTGGTCGGATTCAGACCTTTGGGGCAAACGTTCACGCAGTTCATGATCCCGCGGCAGCGGAACACGCTGAACGGGTCATCCAGGGACGCCAGGCGCTCCTGAGTCTTGGTGTCGCGGCTGTCGGCCAGGAAACGGTAGGCCTGCAGCAGTGCGGCGGGGCCCAGGAACTTGTCCGGGTTCCACCAGAACGACGGGCAGGAGGTCGAGCAGCAGGCGCACAGGATGCACTCGTACAGACCGTCCAGCTTGTCGCGATCTTCCGGCGACTGCAGACGCTCGATGGCCGGGGCCGGGGTGTCGTTCTGCAGGAACGGCTTCACCTTCTCGTACTGCTTGTAGAAGATGCTCATATCGACGACCAGGTCACGGATAACCGGCAGGCCTGGCAGCGGGCGCAGGACCAACTTGTTACCTTTTACGACAGCGGACAGCGGCGTGATGCACGCCAGGCCGTTCTTGCCGTTGATGTTCATGCCGTCGGAACCGCACACGCCTTCACGGCAGGAGCGACGGTACGAGAAGCCCTCGTCCTGCTCCTTGATCAGCGCCAGCACGTCCAGGACCATCAGATCCTTGCCGCCGGTGTCGACCTGGAAGGTCTGCATCTTCGGCGCCGAATCGGTGTCCGGGTTGTAACGATAAACTTCGACTTGCAACATAGCGGCCACCCTTAGTAAGTCCGGACTTTCGGTTCGAAGGCAGGAACTGTCTTCGGCGCAAAGTTGACGCCACGCTTGGCGACGCGCTTCTCACCCGGGTAGTACAGGGTGTGGCACAGCCAGTTCTCGTCGTCACGGTCTTCGAAGTCTTCACGGGCGTGCGCGCCGCGGGACTCTTTACGGGCTTCAGCGGCAATGGCGGTCGCTTCGGCGACTTCCAGCAGGTTCTGCAGCTCCAGCGCTTCGATACGCGCGGTGTTGAAGGCCTGGGACTTGTCGTTGATCTTGACGTTGGCGATGCGGTCACGCAGGCCAGCCAGCTGCTCGATACCCTTCTGCATGTATTCGCCGGTACGGAATACACCGAAGTAGTTCTGCATGCAGCTCTGCAGCTCGCGCTTGAGGCTGGCGACATCTTCGCCGGTGGTGCGCTCGTTGAGCTTGCTCAGGCGGTTCAGGGCAACGTCGATGTCGGTGTCGCTGGCATCGCGGTACTCGACGCCGTCGCTCAGCGCCTTCTCCAGGTGCAGGCCGGCGGCGCGGCCGAAGACCACCAGGTCGAGCAGCGAGTTGCCGCCCAGGCGGTTGGCGCCGTGGACCGATACGCACGCCACTTCACCTACGGCGAACAGGCCCGGGATGATGTGGTCGTTGCCTTCGGCGTCCATGGTGATGGCCTGGCCATGAATGTTGGTGGCAACGCCGCCCATCATGTAGTGGCAGGTCGGGATGACCGGTACCGGCGCGACCACAGGGTCGACGTGGGCGAAGGTCTTGGACAGTTCGCAGATGCCCGGCAGGCGGCTGTGCAGCACTTCCTCGCCCAGGTGATCCAGCTTCAGCAGTACGTGGTCCTTGTTCGGGCCCACGCCGTTGCCGGCGATGATCTCTTTGACCATGGAACGGGCGACCACGTCGCGGCCAGCCAGGTCCTTCGCGTTCGGCGCGTAACGCTCCATGAAGCGCTCGCCGTGGGCGTTGATCAGGTAGCCACCCTCACCGCGGCAACCTTCGGTGACCAGTACACCGGCGCCGGCGATGCCGGTCGGGTGGAACTGCCACATCTCGATGTCCTGCACCGGCACGCCGGCACGCAGGGCCATGCCGACACCGTCACCGGTGTTGATCAGGGCGTTGGTGGTGGAGGCGTAGATACGACCGGCACCGCCAGTGGCCAGAACGGTGGCCTTGGACTTGATGTACATGGTTTCGCCGGTTTCGATGCAGATCGCGATCACACCGACGAAAGCGCCGTCCTGGTTCTTCACCAGGTCGACGGCGTAGTACTCGTTGAGGAAGGTGGTGCCTGCTTTCAGGTTGCCCTGGTACAGGGTGTGCAGCAGCGCGTGACCGGTACGGTCGGAAGCGGCGCAGGTACGGGCGGCCTGGCCACCTTTACCGAAGTCCTTGGACTGGCCACCGAACGGACGCTGGTAGATACGGCCAGTCTCGGTACGCGAGAACGGCAGGCCCATGTGGTCCAGCTCGAAGACCGCAGCCGGGCCTTCCTGACACATGTATTCGATCGCGTCCTGGTCACCGATGTAGTCGGAACCCTTGACGGTGTCGTACATGTGCCAGCGCCAGTCGTCGTTCGGGTCGGCCGAAGCGATGGCGCAGGTGATGCCGCCCTGGGCGGAAACGGTGTGCGAACGGGTCGGGAACACCTTGGTGACTACGGCGGTCTTGTGGCCGCCTTGAGCCAGCTGCAGCGCTGCGCGCATGCCAGCGCCGCCGCCACCGATGATGATGGCGTCGAAGGAAATCGTAGGAATGTTAGCCATGAATCAGATACCCCAGAGAATCTGCACACCCCAGACGAAGTAAGCGAACATCGCTACACCGCATACCGCCTGGAACAGGAAACGAATCGCAGTCGCCGACTTGCCGAAGGACATCGGCGTCAGGTAGTCGGTGGCAATGGTCCACATGCCGACCCAGGCGTGAGCGCCCAGGGCAACGAGGGCCAGCAGACTGAAGATGCGCATCGCGTTGTTGGAGAACAGAGCGTGCCACTGGGCGTAGTCGATGCCCGGGTGGGCAGCGAGGTAGCCGATCAGGAAGATGAAGTAAGCCGCGAGAACGACCGCCGAGACGCGCTGCGCCATCCAGTCGTAGAGGCCCGAACGCGACAGGTTCGTGACGTTAGTTACCATACCCAAACTCCTGCCAGAACGATCAGCACCACGGAGATGACGATCACGATTTTCGAGCCCAGCTTGCCGCCTTCCAGCGTCTCACCGATACCCATGTCCATGATCAGGTGGCGCACACCTGCCACGAGGTGATACAGCAGGCCGGACAGCAGGCCCCAGGTCACCAGTTTGGCCAGCGGACTGGTCAGACACGCCTTCACCTCGGCAAAGCCTTCCTCGCCACCCAGCGACTTGCTCAATGCGTACAGCATGATGGCAAGGCCGAGGAACAGGATGACGCCGGAGATACGGTGAAGAATGGACGTGTACGCGGTGATCGGGAGTTTGATGGTCCTTAGGTCTAGGTTTACAGGTCGTTGGCTTTTCACGGCTTTTTTCACACTGAAGAGCCCCTAGCTAACAGGGCAAAGTTGTTGGTAAGTGTACTGGTCAGGTACCCACCACCCAGGAGAGCGACGACACCCAGCAGGGCGGGCTTGAAAGCCCCTGGGAGTCGGCTGCCGAGTATAGACAGTTAGGCTGCTTATGACAACGTGAGGGGCTCGCCCAAATAGCGCATTGCCTTTAGTGAACAAAAGGCGTAAACGGGCGAGAATTTCGTGAAAAACCAGGCTTCAGGGGGCGTTTCAACCAGCCTTTAGGCAAATTGACATTCGAATTTATCCCTCTATAGTGGTGCGGGCCCTGCGTGGGGGGTCTGTCTGATGATTTCAAGCATTAATAGGAGGCCACATGGCTGACAAAAAAGCGCAGTTGATCATCGAGGGCGCTGCCCCCGTCGAGCTGCCCATTTTAACCGGCACCGTTGGTCCCGATGTTATCGACGTCCGCGGGTTGGGGGCATCCGGCCACTTCACCTTCGACCCCGGCTTCATGGCGACCGCCTCGTGCGAGTCGAAGATCACCTACATCGACGGCGACAAGGGCATCCTGCTGCACCGCGGCTACCCGATCGAACAGCTCGCCGAACAGTCGGACTACCTCGAGACCTGCTACCTGCTGCTCAACGGCGAACTGCCGAATGCCGAGCAGAAGGCCCAGTTCGTCAGCACCGTGAAGAACCACACCATGGTTCACGAGCAGCTGAAGTCGTTCTTCAACGGCTTCCGCCGCGACGCCCACCCGATGGCGGTGATGTGCGGCGTGGTCGGCGCCCTGTCGGCGTTCTATCACGACTCGCTGGACATCAATAACCCGCAGCACCGCGAAATCTCCGCGGTTCGCCTGGTCGCCAAGATGCCGACCCTGGCCGCGATGGTCTACAAGTACTCCATGGGCCAGCCCATGATGTACCCGCGCAACGACCTGTCGTACGCGGAAAACTTCCTGCACATGATGTTCAACACCCCGTGCGAGATCAAACCGATCAGCCCGGTGCTGGCCAAGGCGATGGACCGGATCTTCATCCTCCACGCCGACCACGAGCAGAACGCCTCCACCTCTACCGTGCGCCTGGCGGGCTCCTCGGGCGCCAACCCGTTCGCCTGTATCGCCGCCGGCATCGCCGCGCTGTGGGGCCCGGCCCACGGCGGCGCGAACGAAGCCGTACTGACCATGCTCGATGAAATCGGCGATGTCTCGAACATCGACAAGTTCATCGCCAAGGCCAAGGACAAGAACGATCCGTTCAAGCTCATGGGCTTCGGTCACCGCGTCTACAAGAACCGCGACCCGCGCGCCACCGTGATGAAGCAGACCTGCGACGAAGTCCTCAGCGAACTCGGCATCAAGAACGACCCGCAGCTGGAACTGGCCATGCGCCTGGAAGAGATCGCCCTGACCGATCCGTACTTCGTCGAGCGCTCGCTGTACCCGAACGTCGACTTCTACTCGGGCATCATCCTCAAGGCCATCGGCATCCCGACCAGCATGTTCACCGTGATCTTCGCCCTGGCACGTACCGTGGGCTGGATCTCGCACTGGAAGGAAATGCTCTCCAGCCCGTACAAGATCGGCCGTCCGCGCCAGCTGTACACCGGTTACGAGCAGCGTGACATCGTTGACCTGAAGGACCGCAAGTAAGCTTCATAGGCTGAACGCAAAAAGGCTGCCCTCGGGCAGCCTTTTTTGTTCCGGCCTATATACCCTTCCCCTGTGTAGGAGCGGCCTTGTGCCGCGAAAGGGCTGCACAGCAGCCCCAGGATCTCGTGCCAGACTCAAAATCGCCGGGGCCGCTGCGCAGCCCTTTCGCGGCACAAGGCCGCTCCTACACAGGGAACACGCCAGCCTTTAGTTCTTCTCGGCGCGCTCTTTCAGCCCCTTGAGGGTATTGAACGGTGCATCGACCACGAACTTGTTGGCCAGCCACGACGGCACGCTGCCGCCCGGTTCGGTGTGCACCTGGTAGGTCACCTCGGTGCTGTCACCCTTGGGCACCAGCTTCCAGAAGCCTTCCACCTGGGCGACACGCACGAAGCCCTTTTCCTCCGGCAGATACTTTGGCTCTTCCTGAAGCTTGCGGGTCAGGCTGCCATCAGCCTCCTGGACCGTGGTCACATGCAGGATCGAATCCCGCGGCGTCACCGGCCAGGGCGTATTGAACTGGGTGTAGGTCCAGCTCTGGTCACCTTCGCTCTTGAGCAGCTTCTGCGACTTGCACTCGTGGATCCAGGCACAGGCCCCCGCCACGTCCTCCTGCAGCGCCTTGACCTTGGCCAGCGGCGCCTTGATCACGGTCACGCCGCGATAGGCCTTGTACTTCGAGCCGGCCACCTCGCTGAGGGAGACCTTGATCCCCTCCTCGTCCTTGGCCACCTGCCAGTTCTCGGCCCAGGCCGTCGGTGCCAGCAGCACGCCCATGCCACACAGCAGTGCAATACCTTTGATCGATCTCATCATCTTGTTCCTTGTTGTCGAAGATCCAACCTGTCACGCCGCCGTCATCTGCTCCAGCCACCCGATGATGCGGATAGCCTCGTCACGATCGTTGCCACAGATGTCCGCTTCCGCCTTGAAGCCGCCACACACCTGCGGCCGCTCGGGCTTACCGAACAGCGCACAGAGGTTTTCGACATTCAGGTGCAGACAGCGTTCGCCGGCCGGCTTGCCCTGCGGCATACCGGGGATCGGTGAACTGATGGACGGGGCGATGCAGCAGGCACCACAGCCCTCGCGGCATTTCATGACAACAGGACTCCCAGGAGCAAAACGGGACGAACGTCCCTGGATACTAACCGCTCAAACATATGTTTGAAATTGCCGAGCGGATGAAATCAGCCGTGACCCGGCAGTCAGTTGCGGAATTCGAATTCGATGGCCGCGCCTTCCACGTCCCGCCGACTGTCGTTGCGCAACTGCAACTGCATTTCGTTGCTGATCAGCCGGCCGTTGAGCTGGAAGGGACTGCTGTCGGATTCGGGCTTGGTGGGGAACATCGAGGGCAGCAGCGGCTTGCGCACCACCGGCCCGTCGCCAAGATCCGGCTCGAGATGCTTGACCATGTCCTTGGGCAGGCTCAGGTCGATCTTCGGCTTGGGAAGCGGCTTGGCCACGGACTTGCTGACAGACCTGGCCTTCGGTTTGGGTTTGGGCTTCGCCTTGGTTACCGGCTTGGCCTGAGGTTTGGCAGGGGCCTTGGTGGACGCCTTGTTCACCGACTTGTGTACACCCTGCGCCTTGGCCGCCGGTTCGGCAGCCTGCACCGCACCGACCGACAGCCAGGGCAAGGCGAAACACAGGGCGATGGCGAGAGGACGAAGCAGGTTCATGGGTACCAGGAGCGCAAGCTGTAAAACGCGTATGCTCCCTGTTCCCGACTCGTCTGACAAGCCTACAACAGCACGCCGTTCGATTCCCGGCACAATTGCTGGGCCAGCAGCCCCAGCGTCATCACTGCACGCTCGGCCTCGCGATTCCAGGGAATGCCGCAATTAAGCCGGATACAGTGGTTGAACTGCTCGGTATTGCTGAAGATCAGCCCGGGGGCGATGCTGATGCCCTGCTCCAGCGCCCGCACATGCAGCTCCTGGGTATTGACCCGCCCCGGTAGGCTGACCCAGAGAATGAAGCCGCCGGTTGGCCGGGTCATCTGAGTGCCTTCCGGGAAGTGCTGCTGCACCGCCAGTTGGTAAGCGCTGAGGTTTTTGCGGTATTCCTGTCGGATGAAGCGCAAATGCCGATCGTAGCCACCATTCTCCAGGTAGGCGGCCACCGCCATCTGCGTGACGCTGCACGCCGAGTGGGTGGTGAAGGTCTGCAGGCGCTGGATCTCGTCCTGGTAGCGCCCGGCGATCATCCAGCCAACCCGCACCCCCGGCGACAAGGTCTTGGAGAAGCTCGAGCAGTAGATCACCCGATCCAGCCGATCGAACGCCTTGAGCGACTTGGTGCGCCCTTGCTCGAACATCAGCTCGCCGTAGATATCGTCCTCGACGATCTGGATGTCGAAATCCGAGGCCAGGCGCAGCAACTGTTTCTGTCGTTCCTCGGGAATGGTGCCACCCAGCGGATTACTCAGTCGCGCGGTCAGCACCAGGGCCTTGATCGACCACTGGTTGGCGGCCAGCTGCAGGGCCTCCAGGCTGATGCCGGTGGAGGGGTCACTGGGGATCTCGATGACCTTGAGCCCGAGCAGGTCGGCCAGTTGCAGCAGCCCATAGTAGGTAGGCGACTCGGCGGCGATCAGGTCGCCCGGCCGGGTCAGGACTCGCAGCGCCATTTGCAGGGCATCGACACAACCATGGGTCACCACCACTTCGCGGGGATCGACCAGCACGCCGGCATCGCGCATGCGGATGGCAATCTGCCGACGCAACGGCTCGAAGCCGGGGCTGAACATGTAGCTGAAGGCACGCGGGCTATGGAAGCGCGTCACCTTGGCCAGTTGCTGGTGCAGGGCGCGCACGGGCAGGTAGTCGACATGGGGCACCGCCGCGCCGAAGGGAAAGACGCCATCGCGTCGCGCCTCGACCAGTACCTGCTGGATGATGCTGGCCCGGGTGACCAGGCCAGGGCGCTCGACCCGGGCGATATCCGGGGTCTGCGCCGTCAGTGCCGGGGTCTGGTGGACATAGTAGCCCGACTGCGGTCGGGCGCGGATCAGGCCCTGGTCCTCGAGATTGGCATAGGCCTGCAGCACGGTGGCGTGGCTGACATTGAGCTGGGCGCTCATCTTGCGCACCGACGGCACCCGTTCGCCTGGCTGGTAGACACCCTGACGGATGTCATCGGCCAGTTGCTGGGCAATACGCTGGTACAGCAGCAGGTTGGTCATGGCGTGTTCTCGAAGCGCGGACGGGGTCGTTATTCTTGTGTGACTCACTGCCGAGGCAGAATACCGTAACAGTTGCGAAGTGTACTGGGACAGATCGCAGGATAGTCAACAATACAGTTGCGTGACAGAGCAACGATTAATGTTTGAGTCGGCGCGCCGACGAACGCACAGAATGGTGATGCTGCCCGCTGTTGCCTGTTACCCGTTACACGTTACACGTTGCCGTTGCCGTTGCCGTTGCCGTTGCCGTTGCCGTTGCCGTTGCCGTTGCCGTTGCCGATCAGGAGTCTAGCGCCATACCCCGCTAGCGACAGCTGCGCCAGCCCAGGCGCCGCCCGTACCTTCGCGACTTCAGGAGGCCGAACGCAGGCCTTGCGGAGGGAGGTGACGGGCATGGATGCCCGTCAAGCGCTGCGCCCCAGGATGGGGCGTTCAGCGCGGTCCTCCCGGGAGCAAGGCCGGAGTGAGGGGACCCGGAGCGAAGCGGAGGGCCGGATGAATGGAGCGAGGATTTTTTGGTTCCTTTTTGATCCTTCAAAAAGGAACTCGCCGTAAGGGCGAAAAGGTGACTTCGCGTCACCATCGCAAATGAATGCGCTTACAACTATTAAAACCAGCACCAACCGACTTTGACTTTGACTTTGACTTTGACTTTGACTTTGACTTTGACTTTGACTTTGACTTTGACTTTGACTTTGACTTTGACTTTTAGAGCATGTGTTTTGAAAGTTATATGCGCATTCATTTGCGATGGTGACGCAAAATCACCTTTCCGCCCTTACGGCGGGTCCCTTTTTGAAGGATCAAAATCTATGGTCACCCCGTTTTCTGCAATACTGTTCATCAGATGAAATGGATGGCTTGCGTAAATCTATCCGGCGTCTGATGGGCTCGTATCCGCCCGCGCCACGATGAGCGTTCGCACCTGACAATCCTTAAAAAGTAAGCGGCTTCCAAGAGCCATTTTTGATCCCAGGATCATCGTCAGGCCGATCGGCCGTTTGTTTCATCTGTTGTACAGCTATCGCAAAACCTGATGGTGAAACACGGTGCAGCACTACGGGGTCAGGCGTTCATGGCGCCTGGCTCCGTTTTATATTGCGTGTGCCGAGTGGTAATGGCCCAAGCGATGCGTGCCAGTTTGTTGGCCAACGCGCAGGCCACCACGTTGGAGTGACGTCGAGCGAGCAGTGAGCGCACCCAATCGGCTAATGGGCCTTTCTGGTACTTCAAACGCATCAGGTAAACCCGTGCGCATTGCACCAGCAAGCGTCGAAGGTTCTTGTCGCCGCGCTTGCTAATCCCCAGCAAATTCTGTCTGCCACCGGTACTGTACTGACGGGGCACCAGACCTACAGAGGCCGCAAAGTCCCGGCTACTGCCGTATTGCTGGCCATCGCCCATTTCCACAGCCAGCAGGCTGGCGGTGATCGGTCCGACACACGGAATACTCAGCAAACGACTACCCAGATCATCGTCAGTCAGCTGGCTCACCAGCTCTTCGTCCAACAACTTGATCTGCTCGCTCAGGTAGACGAAATGCTCATGTAGCCGCTGCAACAATGCGACAAGACGTACAGGCAAGTCGTGCTCTTCAAGCACAGAAGCGAGGCGTTTGACCACTGCCAGTCCGGTCGGCAGGCTGACGCCGAATTCGAGCAGGAACCCATGCATCTGGTTCACCGTCTTGGTTCGGTCGCGGATCAATGATTCACGCATCCGATGAGAAACAGAGAGCGTTTGCTGCTCAGGCGATTTTGGCGTCACAAAGCGCATGGAAGGCCGGGAAGCAGCTTCGCAGATGGCTTGCGCATCAACGAAGTCGTTTTTGTTGCTCTTGACGAAAGGCTTAACAAACTGAGGCGAGATCAGCTTGGCTTCATGCCCCATCGCCGTGAGTTCTCGAGCCAGATAGTGCGAACCGGCACAGGCCTCCATCACCACCGTGCAGGGAGGATGATTGGCCAGAAACCGCATCATCTGCAGCCTTGAGCACTTCTTGCGCGATACCTCTTTGCCGAACTTGTCCTGGGCATGCAGGTGGAAGGTATGTTTGCCGATGTCGATGCCGATCAGTGTCACGGTGCTCATGATGACGGTCTCCGAAGAAAAAACACCCTGCGAAAGCGTACGCCTCGCAGGGTGCCGGGGTGACCATCTCATTAAGGAACCAAAAAATCCTCGCTCCATTCATCCGGCCCCTACGCTTCGCTCCGGGGTTCCCTCGCTCCGTTCTTGCTCCCGGGAGGACCGCGCTGAACGCCCCATCCTGGGGCGCAGCGCTTGACGGGCATCCATGCCCGTCACCTCCCTCCGCAAGAACTCCGCTCGGCCTCCTGAAGTCGCAATTGGTGTTGCCTGAACTACCGCGCACTTAGAAGCAAGAGCAAGAGCAAGAGCAAGAGCAAGAGCAAGAGCAAGAGCAACCAGTCAAACTAACCGACTAACCGACTAACCGACTAACCGACTAACCAACTAACCAACTAACCAACTAACCAACTAACCAACTAACCAACCAATTAAAATATACAACCCACTTCAAGACAACTCTCCCTCAACCCGATCCCGCCCTCCCTGCTTAGCCACATAAACCCCAGCATCCGCCCGCAACAACAACGCATCAGCCCCTTCCCCAACCCGCCACCCCGCCACGCCAAAGCTCGCCGTCACCCGCCCAACCCCCTCGACCGGCACACTCCGCACCCCCTGCCACAACTCCTGCGCCAGCATCCGCGCCTGCTCGGCATTGCTCCCCGGACACAGCACCATGAACTCCTCCCCCCCCAACCGACAAAACACATCGGTTCGCCGCAACCGCTGCCCGATCCGCTGACACAGGCTGCGCAGCACATGATCCCCCACCGCATGCCCATATTGATCGTTGATCCGCTTGAAGTGATCGATATCCAGCATGATCACCGCCAGGTCCAACCCATCCCGCTGCGCCCGATCCAGTTCGTTGCGCAGCCGCTCCTGGAAATAGCGCCGGTTATAGATCCCGGTCAGGGCATCGGTCACCGACAGCGCCCGCAGCTCCTCCTCTACCCGCTTTAGGTCCGAGATATCAGTCAGGTACCCATGCCAGAGCGTACTGCCGTGCTCGCCAATTTCCGGAGTCGCCTCCCCCCGCACCCAACGCAACCCCGCCCGTGGCAGGCACACCCGGTACTCCTCCCGCCACGGCGTCAGGTACTCGGCGGAGTAGCGCACCGAGCGCCGTACCCGCTCCAGGTCGTCCGGATGAATACGCTCGAACACCGCCGCGGCGTCCTGGCGCAGCAACGCCAGGTCCACCTCATAGATGTCGTGCAGGCCCTGGCTGGCATAGGGGAAACAGGAATGACCATCGGCATCCAGACGATACTGGTAGATCCCGCCAGGCACCTCCGCGCTGAGTTTTTCCAGCAGCCGGTCGCGGGCCGCCAGGGCCTCGTGCACCCGGCGCCGCTCGGTGACATCGATGCAGATCGCCAGGTAGCCCACCCACAACCCCTGCTCGTCCAGCACCGCCGTCACCAGCATGTTGGCCAGCAAGTGACTGCCATCCTTGCGCACCAGGGTCCAGTCGGCCGGCTCCGCGCCGCCCTCCTGCACCGTCTCGGCGAACATCGCCTGACCCGCGCCGACCTCACGACCGAATCGCACGCTCAAGGCGTGGGCACGCTGGTGCAACTCTTCGGGCAAGACCAGATCCTCGAGCCGCAATTGGCCCAGCGCTTCGCCGGCCGAATAGCCCAGCATGCGTTCGGCGCCCGCGTTGAAGGTGCCGATCACCCCGCGCAGGCTGGTGGCGATGATCGCCACCTGGGTCGCGGCATCGAGCACGCTGCGCAACTGGTTGTGAGTCTCGCGCAATGACTGCTCGCTGACGCGCAGCTCGGCAGTGCGCCGGGCCACCAGGCCCAGGGCGCGCTGGCGCTGGCTGAACAGGCTGTACAGCAACAACGCCAGCAACACACTGAGCAAGCCGCCGAGCAACGCCACCACCGGCACCGCCGACGAGCGATTGGCCGCGAGAAAGCCCTGACTGGGGCGAATATCGAGCTGGTAATGGTGGTCGGCCAGGTGCAGCAGGTGACTGCTGGCAAATCCCATCCGCGCCGGCGGCATCCCCGAATCGAACAACACCTCGTGCCCACCCTCGGTGGACAGGTCGAGGATGCGCACCACCAGGTTGTCGTCGGCCACCGTCGGCAGGCTCTCGGCGATCAGCTGATGCAAGCTCAGCAAGGCCATGACGTAGCCTCGGGGCGGCTCGCCCGCAGACGCTTGCTCGGCGAACACCGGGGCGACTATCAGCAGGCCACGGGTATAGGTCGGCTCGACGTTGATCATGTCCAGCGGCGCCGACACCGCCATGCTGCCGGGGCTCACGGCCCGGGCCAGGGTCGCGGCGCGCAGCGGCTGCCCGCCCAGGTCGAAGCCGTAGGGCTGGGCCTGGCGGCTCGTCGCCTGGGTGTACAGAACCGGATAGTAGTGATCGCGCGCGGGCGCGGCCTGCCAATCGCCCTGGGCGTCCACGTCGCGGATCCGGTAAGGCTGGCCCAGCCAGGCACTGGCGCGCCGCTCGAAGTCCTCGCGTTGCGCCGCCGCTACCCGCGGTGCCCAGGAGTAGGCCTGGGTGCGGTGCAGCAAGGGACGTGCGTAGCCATCGAACTCGCGGGGGGTGATCTCGGTGGAATAGGCGAAGAACCGACGCAGGCCGTCCAGGCGCTGTTCCTGCTCCTCGAAACGCTCGGCGATACGGCTGTAGCGCTCACTGGCCAGCAGCTCGAAGCGCTGGCGCAGTTGCTGCTGGTAGAAGGTCTGGGTGGCGATCGCCAGGGCCGCCGTGAGCAACGCCCCGGCGACCAGCGCCGCCAGGGCCACGCCCCAGGCCGACAACTCGTCGCCGAGCAGGCCAAGCCGCTTCACAGGTACGCCCGGGGTCGACATAGAGGACTCCAACCAAGGTCAGCGTCCTGCGTATTGTCCCGCCCTGTCCTGAGTTATAGCCACTGGCCAGCAGGCGCGCCACGTACCTCGTCGGTTCAGCGCAGGCGTAGCTGCCAGGCGCGGTGGATGCGGTTGTTGCGGGCGAAGTCCGGGTCCAGGGTCTGGGCACTGATCTCCTCCACCACGTACCGCGTCGCCAGGTGCTCGTCGAGCTGGAACTTGCGGAAGTTGTTGGAGAAGTACAGCACACCTCCCGGGGCCAGGCGCGCCATGGCCAGGTCGAGCAGCTGCACATGGTCGCGCTGCACGTCGAATACCCCTTCCATGCGCTTGGAATTGGAGAAGGTCGGCGGGTCGATGAAGATCAGGTCGTAGCTGTCTTGGGCGTTCTCCAGCCAGGCCATGACATCGCCCTGCTCCAGGCGGTTGCGCTCGGAAAAACCGTTGAGCGACAGGTTGCGCCGCGCCCAGTCCAGGTAGGTCTTCGACAGGTCCACGCTGGTGGTGCTGCGCGCGCCGCCCTTGGCCGCATGCACGGTGGCCGTGGCGGTGTAGCAGAACAGATTGAGAAAACGCTTGCCCGCCGCCTCGCGCTGGATACGCATGCGCATCGGGCGGTGGTCGAGGAACAGCCCGGTATCCAGGTAGTCGGTGAGGTTGACCAGCAGCTTGACGCCGCCTTCGTTGACCTCCTGGAAACGTCCTTCGGTGGCCTGGCGCTCGTACTGGCGAGTGCCGGTCTGGCGCTCCCGGCGCTTGAGCACCACACGCTGAGGATCGACGCCGAGGGCCTGGGGAATCGCGCTCAGCGCATCGAGCAGGCGCGCCTGGGCCTTGTCCGGATCGATCGAGCGGGGCGCGGCGTATTCCTGCACATGCACCCAGTCGTGATAAAGGTCGACCGCCAGGGCGTACTCAGGCATGTCGGCATCGTACACACGGTAGCAATCGACCTTCTCGCGGCGGGCCCATTTGCCCAGCTGCTTGAAGTTCTTCTGCAGGCGGTTGGCGAACATCTGCGCGCCTTCCGACAGGCGCGCCGGCTCGCTGGCCACCGGGGCCTGGCGACGAGGCTCGCCCTCAGCCGCCTCGGCCTGGGCCGAACGACGATCACCGGTAACGAACTGGTCGGGCTGGACCTTGAACAGCAACAGCTTGCACGGCAACGCGCCGTTCCAGAAGGCATATTGCTTGTGGCTGCGGATGCCCATGCGCTTGCCCAGTTCCGGCGCGCCGGTGAACACCGCCGCCTCCCAGCCCATGCAGGCCTGACGCAGGCGCTCGCCGAGGTTCTGGTAGAGGTACAGCAGGCTGGCTTCGTCGCCCAGGCGCTCGCCGTACGGCGGGTTGCTGATCACCAGACCTTTCTGGTTCTGGTCCGGGCGCGGCTCGAAGCTGGCCACCTCGCCCTGGTAGATCTTCACCCAGTCGCCCAGGCCCGCGCGCTCGACGTTGTTGCGCCCCGGCTGGATCAACCGCGGGTCGGCCTCGTAGCCGCGGATCCAAAGCGGCGGCTTGGCCAGGCCGGCCTGAGCCCGGGCCTGGGCCTCGTCGTGGACCTTGCGCCACAGCGCCGGCACATGGCCGAGCCAGGCGCTGAAGCCCCAGCGCTCGCGCTTGAGGTTGGGAGCGATATCGGCGGCGATCATCGCCGCCTCGACCAGGAAGGTGCCCACGCCGCACATCGGGTCGGCCAGGGCCCCGCCCTCGGCCGCAATACGTGGCCAACCAGAGCGGATCAGCACCGCCGCCGCCAGGTTTTCCTTCAAGGGTGCCGCGCCCTGCTGCAGGCGATAGCCACGCTGGTGCAGGCTGTGGCCGGACAGGTCGAGGGACAGGATCGCCTCGCCACGGTCCAGGCGCAGGTGCACGCGCACATCCGGATCGACCTTCTCCACAGACGGACGCAGGCCTTCGCGGTTGCGCAGCTTGTCGACGATCGCATCCTTGACCTTGAGCGCGCCGAAGTGGGTGTTGTCGATGCCCGAGCCATGGCCGCTGAACTCCACCGCCAGGGTGCCATCGGCCGCCAGGTGGTCGGCCCAGTCGACGGCATGCACGCCATCGTACAGGTCGTCGGCGTTCTTCATCGGGAAGCGCTTGAGCACCAGCAGCACGCGGTTGGCCAGGCGCGACCAGAGGCACAGGCGATAGGCGGTTTCCATGTCGGCGTCGCCGCGAATGGCCGAGGTGTGCTCACGCACCTCGTTCAGGCCCAGTTGACGGGCTTCCTCGGCGAGCAGGCCTTCAAGACCCTTGGGGCAGGTAAGGTAAAGTTCGAAACGGTCCGACATGTGCAATCCAGAGCCTTTGGCTAGGTAGATGGCGAGCCGACGCATCGGCTGCCGCTGTTTGCCCGCACGCCTTTCCACGAGGCGCCCGGGTGGCCCGGCGAAACGCTCGCCAGGCCTGGCCGCCCGTCGATCATGCCTTTGCCGGGTGGCGAAAAAGGCTTTGATCGTCGAGCAGTATGAAAATTGCGTGGACGCAGGGTTCAGATGTGACCCTTCGTCGCATTACCAAATATTACTGTCATCAACCAGCAACGCTGGCCAATTGACGTCAAGGTTGGGTAAACCCTGATCATAGCGGGCTCAACGGCAAACAAGGTTGAGTCGCATTTATTTACTTATCCCCTCACCCTCGGAAAGGTTACGTCCTTATGACAAATCGATCATTCACACTGTGACTCGCATTCGTTAGAACTGATCTCAGGCCGCACCGCAACGGGGCGGCACTTCCAGCCCGCGACGCCGGCAGCGGGCGCACACCGGCAGAACGATTCTGCCCGGCCTCGGAGAGGCCGACGGGACATTACAGTCAACAAGTGAGGGCAACACCCTATGAGAAGACTTAAGCGTGATCCGTTGGAAAGAGCATACTCACGTGGCTACCAGTATGGGGTCACCGGCAAATCCCGCGAACTTTGCCCCTTCAATCTACCCTCTGTACGCCAAGCCTGGATCAACGGCTGGCGCGAAGGTCGCGGCGACAACTGGGATGGCATGACCGGCACCGCTGGCATTCATAGACTCAACGAAAATCACGCCGTTGGCTGAACGAGGACACTGAATTCGAGTCACCATGCGCGCCCTATCCGGGCGGCGGGCTGCGGCCCAGGGGGTCCCTTGAGGGACCCCTTTTTTATTGCGTCGCATCTTACACCAGCGCCGGCCGCTTCGCGGGTAAACCCGCTCCCACAGGTACAGCGCCAACCTCAAGGCAGCATGAGACCTGTGGGAGCGGGTTTACCCGCGAAGAGGCCTTGTTAGGTCAACGCTTCATCGCAGCAATCGCATCCACCGCCTCACGGATCAGCGCCGGCCCCTTGTAGATGAAGCCCGAGTAGATTTGCACCAGGCTAGCTCCGGCGGCGATCTTCTCAGCCGCATGGCGTCCTTCGGTGATCCCGCCCGCTGCGATGATCGGCAGCTTGCCACCCAGCTCACCCGCCAGCACCTTGACCGTGTGGGTGCTCTTCTCCAGCACCGGCGCCCCCGACAGGCCGCCTGCCTCACCGCCATACGGCAGGCCTTCGACGCCCTCGCGCCCCAGGGTGGTGTTGGTGGCGATCACCGCATCCATCCCCGACTCGACCAGCGCCGCCGCTACCAGGGCGGTTTCCTCATCGCTCATGTCCGGGGCGATCTTGATCGCCAGCGGCACGCGCTTGCCGTTCGCCTGCGCCAGCTGTTCGCGGCGTTCGGCCAGGGCATCGAGCAGTTGCTTGAGCGAGTCGCCGAACTGCAACGAACGCAGGCCCGGGGTGTTCGGCGAGCTGACGTTGACGGTGATGTAGCTGGCGTCGTTGTAGACCTTCTCCAGGCAGATCAGGTAGTCGTCCTGGGCCCGCTCGACCGGGGTGTCGAAGTTCTTGCCGATGTTGATGCCCAGCACGCCGGTGTACTTCGCGGCACGTACCCGCGCCAGCAGGTGGTCGACGCCCAGGTTGTTGAAGCCCATGCGATTGATGATGGCCGTTGCTTCCGGCAGGCGGAACAGTCGCGGCTTGGGGTTGCCCGGCTGCGGACGCGGCGTCACGGTGCCGATCTCGACGAAGCCGAAGCCCAGCTGGGCAAAGCCGTCGATGGCCGCGCCGTTCTTGTCCAGGCCGGCGGCCAGGCCGACCGGGTTGGCGAAGTTCAAGCCCATCACCGTCACCGGCAACGCCGCTGGCTGCTTGCACAGCAGGCCGTTGAGCCCAAGGCGGCCACCGGCGCCGATCAGGTCCAGCGAGAGGTCGTGGGAGGTTTCCGGGGAGAGCTTGAACAGCAGCTGGCGGGCCAGGGTATACATGGGCGGGCGGACTCGCGGTGTGTGAGGGGGCGATTATAGCCAGCGCGCCGCCGGGGCGACAGGGCCATGGCATATGGGTTGCTATGTCTGCTGCATGCGGCCATCCGCGAATGCCCGAGGATTCTCGTGAACACACCCCTCCCGACAACGCCCCTGGCCTGGGTCAACGGCAGCGACGCGCCGGAAAAGCCCAGCCTGGACATCGGTTTCATGGCCCTGACCGACTGTGCCTCGGTGGTGGTCGCCGCCACCCAGGGCTTCGCCCAGCAGTTCGGCCTGACCCTCAACCTGCGCCGCCAGGCCTCCTGGGCCGGGCTGCGCGACAGGCTGGTCAGCGGCGAGCTGGACGCCGCCCACTGCCTCTATGGCCTGGTGTACGCGGTGCACCTGGGCATCGGCGGCGTGCCCGCCAGCCCCCTGGCCGTGCTCATGGGCCTTAACCAGAACGCCCAGGCCATCAACCTCTCCCCTGCACTGCAACGCAAGGGCGTGACCAGCCCCGAGGCACTGGCGCGATTGGTGCACCAACAGGGCGCACGACTGACCTTCGCCCAGACCTTCCCCACCGGCACCCATGCCCTGTGGCTCTACTACTGGCTGGCCAGCCAGGGCATCCACCCGCTGCGCGACGTGACCAGCGTGGTGGTGCCCCCGGCGCAGATGGCCGCCCACCTGCAGGCCGGGCGTATCGACGGTTTCTGTGTTGGCGAACCCTGGTCGGCGGATGCACTCGCCAATGGCCAGGGCTTCACCCTGGCCACCAGCCAGTCGATCTGGCCCGACCATCCGGAAAAGGTCCTGGCCTGCGCCCGCGGCTTCGTCGAACAGTACCCCAACAGCGCCAGGGCGCTGATCAAGTCGGTACTCGCCGCCGCGCGTTTCATCGAGCAGAGCCAGGAGAACCGCCGCGGCACCGCGCAACTGCTCAGTGGCAGCGCCTACCTGGACGCTCCGGTCGGCAGCATCGAGCCGCGCCTGCTCGGTGACTACCAGGACGGCCTGGGCCATCGCTGGCACGACCCTCATGGCTTACGCCTGTTCGACCAAGGGCGGGCCAACCTGCCGTACCTGTCCGACGGCATGTGGTTCATGACCCAGTTCCGCCGCTGGGGCCTGCTGCGTGACGACCCGGACTACCTGGCCGTCGCCGGCCAGGTGCAGCAGCTGGCGCTGTACCGCGAGGCCGCCACAGCGCTGGGCGTCCCCTGCGCCGACCCGCCCATGCGCAGCAGCCTGCTGATCGACGGCAGTCGCTGGGACGGCAGCGACCCCCATGGTTATGCGCGCAGCTTCGCCCTGCACGCCCTGGACGCGGCGCCTGGCGCCCGCGCCCATCGCTGAGGGCGCGGCCATGTTGCGTATCCTGCTGATCGACGACACGGAAAAGAAGGTCGGCCGCCTCAAGGCCGCCCTGATCGAGGCCGGCTTCGAGGTGATCGAGGCGGGTAGCCTGAGCATCGACCTGCCCGCCTGTGTCGAAACGGTGCATCCGGACGTGGTGCTGATCGATACCGAGTCACCGGGCCGGGACGTGATGGAACAGGTGGTGCTGGTCAGCCGCGACCGGCCGCGCCCCATCGTGCTGTTCACCGACGAGCATGACCCCGGTGTGATGCGCCAGGCGATCCAGGCCGGGGTCAGCGCGTACATCGTCGAGGGTATCCAGGCCACGCGCCTGCAACCGATCCTCGACGTGGCCATGGCCCGCTTCGAAAGCGACCAGGCGCTCAAGGCCCAGTTGATGGCCCGCGACCAGCAACTGGCCGAGCGCAAGCGCATCGAGCAAGCCAAGGGCCTGCTGATGAAGATGAAGGACTGCAACGAGGAACAGGCCTACACCTTGATGCGCCGCCAGGCCATGAGCCGCCAGCAGAAGCTGATCCAGGTGGCGGAACAGATCATTGCCATGTCGGAGATGTTGGGGTAGCTGTAACGCCATGGTGTCGCGCAATACCCTTCCTGTAGGAGCGGCCTTGTGCCGCGAAAGGGCCGCAAAGCGGCCCCGGCGATCTTTGTCAGAACCCTGAAATCCTGGGACCGCTGCGCAGCCCTTTCGCGGCACAAGGCCGCTCCTACAGGAATTGCGCATGGCCGGAACATTGGCCCGCCTCTTGCTCTGAAAACCCCGGTAGCCAACGGCGGTTGCCCCCATACCCTGACAAAGACGTCGCTTGCCCTTCCACATCCGTGGACCGGGCAGCGGCGTCTTTTCGTTTCCGCGCCCAACGAGGTGTTCGATGAATACGAGCTTCTGGAAATCCGGGCATGTGCCCACGCTGTTCGCCGCCTTCCTGTATTTCGACCTGAGCTTCATGGTCTGGTACCTGCTCGGCCCCCTGGCGGTGCAGATCGCCACCGACCTGCAACTGAGCGCTCAGCAACGGGGCCTGATGGTCGCCACGCCGATCCTCGCCGGCGCGGTGCTGCGCTTCGCCATGGGCCTGCTGGTCGATCGCCTGTCGCCCAAGACCGCCGGGCTGATCGGCCAGGTCATCGTGATCGTCGCCCTGGCCTGCGCCTGGCACCTGGGGGTACGCAGCTACGAGCAGGCGTTGCTGCTGGGCGTGTTCCTCGGCTTTGCCGGAGCCTCGTTCGCCGTGTCCCTGCCGCTGGCCTCGCAGTGGTATCCGCCCCAGCACCAGGGCAAGGCCATGGGCATCGCCGGCGCCGGCAACTCCGGCACGGTGTTCGCCGCGCTGCTGGCCCCGGCGCTGGCCGCGGGCTTCGGCTGGAACAATGTGTTCGGCTTCGCCGTGCTGCCCTTGCTGCTGACGCTTGTGCTGTTCGCCCTGATGGCGCGCAATGCGCCCCAACGCCCCAGGCCCAAGGCCATGGCCGACTACCTCAAGGCCCTGGGTGACAGGGATAGCTGGTGGTTCATGTTCTTCTACAGCGTGACCTTCGGCGGCTTCATCGGCCTGGCAAGCGCCCTGCCCGGCTACTTCAGCGACCAGTACGGCCTGAGCCCGGTGACTGCAGGCTACTACACCGCCGCTTGCGTGTTCGCCGGCAGCCTGATGCGCCCGCTCGGCGGTGCCCTGGCCGACCGTTTCGGCGGGATCCGCACCCTGCTGGCGATGTACGGCGTGGCCGCCGCGTGCATCGCCGCGGTGGGCTTCAACCTGCCCAGCGCGGCGGCGGCCCTGGCCCTGTTCGTCAGTGCCATGCTCGGACTGGGCGCCGGCAATGGCGCGGTGTTCCAACTGGTACCACAGCGCTTCCGTCAAGAGATCGGCGTGATGACCGGACTGATCGGCATGGCGGGTGGCATCGGCGGTTTCCTGCTTGCCGCAGGCCTGGGCACCATCAAGCAGCATACCGGCGACTACCAGCTCGGCCTGTGGCTGTTCGCCAGCCTCGGCCTGCTGGCCTGGTTCGGCCTGCATGGGGTCAAGCAACGCTGGCGCACCACCTGGGGCTCGGCGGCGATCACCGCAGCGCGGGTCTGAGGCCTTGCCATGAGCCTGCGACTGAGCTTTGCCCAGGCCAGCGCAACCGGGCCGCGCCCGGAAAACCAGGATGCCCTGCGCCTGGTGACCCCCGCACCGGAGCTGGCCGCCAGCAAGGGCTACCTGTGCGCACTGGCCGACGGTGTCAGCCAGTGCGCCGACGGCGGCCTGGCGGCGCGGGCCAGCCTGCAGGCCCTGGCCCTGGATTATTACGCCACGCCCGCCACCTGGGGCGTGACCCAGGCGCTGGACCGCCTGCTCACGGCACAGAACCGCTGGCTGCGTGCCCAGGGCAATGGCCAGCCGCTGCTGACCACCCTCAGCGCCCTGGTGCTGCGCGGGCGGCGATTCACCCTGGCCCATGTCGGCGATTGCCGGGTGTATCGCTGGCAGGCCGACCAGTTGCACTGCCTGAGCGAAGACCATGTCTGGGACCAGCCCGGCATGCAGCATGTGCTCAAGCGCGCGCTGGGGCTGGACCAGCACCTGCTGGTGGACTACCTGGAAGGCGACCTGCGCCAAGGCGAGTGCTTCGTGCTGCTCAGCGACGGCGTGTGGGCCAGCCTGGGCGATGCGCACATCCGCTCGATCCTGCGCGAACAATCCGATTTGCAGGTGGCCGCCCACACTCTGGTCACCAGCGCCCATCACTGCGGCAGTCAGGACAACGCCAGCGCCCTGTTGGTGCGGGTCGACCAGTTGGGTCCCAGCACCCTGGGCGACGCCCTGGCACAGCTCCAGCAATGGCCGTTACCGGGCGCGCTGCGTGACGGTCAGTCGATTGATGGCTGGCAGGTCGACGGCCTGCTGGCCCAGAGTCGGCAATCGCTGCTGTACCGGGTCCGCGACCCGCAAGGCCAGTCCTGGCTGCTCAAGACCCTGCCGCAGTCCCGCGATCAGGAGCCCGGCGCCGCCCAGGCGTTGTTGCTGGAAGAATGGTTCCTGCGTCGGGTCGCCGGCCGTCACTTCCCTGAGGTACATCCGGCCAGCCAACGCCAGCACCTGTACTACCTGATGCGCGAATACCCGGGCACGACCCTGGCCGGGCAGCCCCCGCTACCACTGGCACAATGGCTGGAGGTCGCCCGCCAGCTGCTGCAGGCCGTCGGCGTGCTACACCGGCGCAACCTGCTGCACCGCGACATCAAGCCGGACAACCTGCACCACGGCAGCGATGGCCAACTGCGCTTGCTGGACTTCGGGCTGGCGTACTGCCCGGGGCTTTCCGAAGACCCGCCCCATGCCCTGCCGGGCACGCCCTCGTTCCTCGCCCCGGAAGCCTTCGACGGCCTGCCCCCCGCGCCACGACAGGACCTGTATGCCGTTGGCGTGACGCTTTACCACCTGCTCACCGGCCACTACCCCTATGGCGAGGTCGAAGCGTTCCAGCGGCCGCGCTTCGGCATGCCAGTGAACCCGGCGCGGTATCGACCTGATTTACCGGAGTGGTTGCAACGCAACCTGTTGCAGGCGGTGGCGGCAGATCCGGCGCAGCGCTTCGAGACCGCCGAGCAGTGGTTGCTGTTGCTGGAGCGGGGGGATCGCCAGGAGCTGGACGAACGGCCACGGCCGCTGCTGGAGCGCGAGCCGTTGAAGGTGTGGCGTACGATTGGGTTGGTGTCGTTGCTGTTGAACATGGTGTTGTTGCTGGTAATGCTCAAACGCTAAACGCATAGCCGAGCGACGTTCCATGTAGGAGCGGCCTTGTGCCGCGAAAGGGGTGCGCAACGCCCCCCAGAATTTCGGCATCATGTGAGACTGTCGGGGCTGCTACGCAGCCCTTTCCGGCCGGTCCGACGCCTCGGCAAGGCCGCTCCTACAAAGGAAGGGCGACGTGTGCCTCGAGAAATCGCAGGCAAAGAAAAACCCGGCCGAGGCCGGGTTTTTCATGAAGCGTCAGACCAATTACTTGGCCTGGGCTTCTACCTGAGCTTCTACGCGACGGTTGACGGCGCGGCCAGCATCGGTGGCGTTGTCGGCGACCGGACGGGTCTCACCGTAGCCAACCGAGTCAACACGGCTCGATTCGATGCCGTACTGCTGGGTCAGGACGTTCTTGACAGCGTTGGCACGACGCTCGGACAGCTTCTGGTTGTAAGCGTCTGGGCCGACGGAGTCAGTGTGACCTTCCACGGTGGTGGTGGTCTGTGGGTACTGCTTCATGAAGTCAGCCAGGTTCTTGATGTCGCCGTAGCTGTTAGGCTTGACGACCGACTTGTCGAAGTCGAACTTGACGTCCAGCTCAACGCGAACGACTTCGGCAACAGCCGGGCAGCCATCAGCGTCAACGGTAACGTTGGCTGGGGTGTCAGGGCACTTGTCGACGTTGTCGCAGACGCCGTCGTTGTCGCTGTCGGAGCAGACTTCGGCAACTGGAGCCGGCGCAGGAGCGGCTTTCTGGCCACCGCTGCCACCGAAGTTCAGACCCAGACCAACGGTCGGGCCCCACTCGGTGTTGCCGTTGTCGATGTTGTACATGGCTTCGACGCCGGCACGGGCGAAGAACATGTCGGTGATGTACCACTTGGCGCCAGCGCCAACGTTGGCGAAGGTGGAGTGGTCACGGCCGCCGCGAGTGGCCTGGCCCAGGCTCTCGTGGGCGAAACCAGCGGAAACGTACGGACGCAGGGCGTCGCCGACGGTACCGAAGTGGTAGGTGGCGTCCAGCTTGGTCTTGGAGCCTTTGATGTCTTTGTTGAAGACTTCACCACGAGCGTTGTGGGTCTCGTTGTAGCCCAGGTCCAGGGAGACGTCGTCGGTCAGGAAGTAACCGAGGCGAACACCTGGATTGGTGCCGGTGTTCTTGAAGTTACGTTCGCTGTCGTAGTACTGCTTGGTAACGTTGCCTTCGATTTCGACAGCGCCTTGGCCTTGAGCCAGAACGCCGAACGAAGTAGCGGCCACGAGCGAGCCAATGGCCAAGCCCAAGGTGTTTTTCAATTTCATCCGTTAAATCCCCATCTGGTGATAGTTAAGCAGTCCCACCAACATCCGGGGGACAACTCGACGGCAAGTCTAGCAGAACTTGCCGGTTGGTTAGAGGTATTTGCTGGCCACTAAGTTTCAGCCAGGCCTGCAAATTTCTCTCTAAGCTTGTCGAGCGCACGCTTGTAGCGCATTTTCGTGGCGCTCAGGCCCATGTGCATGATGTCCGCGATCTCCTGGAATTCCAGCTCTGCGACAAATCGCAGCACCAGGATTTCCCGGTCGATCGGGTTCACATGCACCAGCCATTTGTCCAGCCCGCCTTTCTCCTCCGGCTTCGGTGCCTTGTCCTCGGACGCCTCTTCGACAGGATCCAGACTCAGGGCATCCATCAACCGGCGCTTGCGGCGCTCCTTGCGGTACTGGGTGATGCATTCGTTGTAGGTGATGCTGTAGAGCCAGGTCTTGAACTTGGACTTGCCCTCGAAGTTCTTCAACCCGTAGAGCACCTTGAGCATCACCTCCTGACAGACATCGTCGGCATCCCGATCGTTCCCCAGGTAGCGCGCGCAGACGTTGAACAGCGTGCGCTGGTAGCGGCGCATCAGCTCCTCGTAGGCGCGGGTGACATGAAACAGCTCCTCATGCGAACGCGCCACCAACTCCTCGTCGGTGAGCTCGCGGGGGTCATAGCGCATGGGCGGCGAATGAACTTTATTCAAAACGGATCTGGCCGACAGTCAGGTCAATGTCGCCGCTCGGCCCCCAGGGCCGATTTTTGCGGCGGCATACATTAACAGCTTTTGTGCGGTTAGCGGCTATTCACGCGCTGCTCGAGCAGCTCGCGATTAGACAGCGACACCAGTTCGCCATCATCGGTCAGCAGGGTCGTCTTGACCGTGCCGATCTCCTCGATGTGGCCTTCGACCTCGCCAATCCGCACCTGCTGGCCTACCTGATACAGCTCGCGCACATAGATGCCGGCCAGGATCTGCCCGGCGATTTCCCGGCTGCCCAGGCCCATGGCCAACGCAATTGCCAGACCAACGGTAATCAAGCCAATGACGATCACGTGGTTCAGCAGGTCGGTCTTGACCTCGAGCTGGCTGATGGCCACCGAGATGCTGATGATGATCACCAGGCCCTGGGCGATACGCCCGACGCCGGCGGCATATTCCAGGCCGATGCCCTCGGCGGCGCCGCGCACCAGGCCGTTGACCAGTTGCGCAAGGAGCACACCCGCCAGCAGCACCAGGGCCGCGCCAAACACCTTGGGCAGGTACAGGGCGAGCATGTCGAGGGTCGCCGAGACCCGCTCGAGCCCCAGGGATTCCGCGGCCGAGACCAGGAAGATCAGCAGCACGAACCAGTAGACGATCTTGCCGATCAGGGTCGAGATCGGCACCTGGATGCCGACCCGGGCGAGCATCTTGGTCAGCCCGGTGCCGCTCATCAGGCGATCCAGGCCGAACTTGGCGAGCACCTTGGACAGCAGGGTGTCGAGCAACTTGGCGACGACGAAGCCGAGCAGCACCACGACCAGCGCGCCGAACAGGTTGGGGATGAAGTTCGCCACCTTGGTCCAAAGGGCAGTCATGGCGGTGACCAGGCTCTGGGTCCAGAGATCGAGTTCCATATTCAATCGGCCTTATCTGCGTTGCTGCCGGCGGCAGGTTTGCGGGTAGAGTTGCGACGGACCGGCGCGACATGCGCCGAGCCATTGTTCACGGCAATCAGCAGCGCCTGGCTCCAGCGGCCAAGCAAGCTGAACAGATCGCCCGCGCCGACCTGGCGGTTGGCGGTCTTGAGTACGCGACCCAGGCAGGCGGCGTCGTCACGGTCCTGGCCGGACGGCGACGCCTTGAGCAGGTCGCGCAGGGATTCTTCAAACGGATCGTGCATGGGCACCTCGCGCAATGTCAGTCAAAGACGAGGGCGCCGAGCGATGGGTCACACAGGGATGTGGGACGAATGTTTCAAAATGAGTGTGCGAACCCATCGCGGGGCAAGCCCGCTCCCACGGAACCACGCTCAGAGCGTGGGAGCGGGCTTGCCCCGCAACAAGACACATCACACCCACCGCAACCGCCGGAACAGCAGCCACTGCCCTACCGCCAGCCCCAGCACGATCAGGCTGGCGAACAGGAATCCGTAGGGGCTGTCGGAGCCTGGAATACCGCCGACATTGATACCCAGCAGCCCGGTGACGAAGCTCATGGGCAGGAAGATGCAGGTGATGATGCCGAACCGGTACATGGTCCGGTTCATCCGCTCGCTGCGCCGCCGGTCCTCGCTTTCCAGCACGAGCGCTGCGCGCTCGCGGGCCAGTTCGAGCTCTTCGAGGTAGCGGATCAGGCTGTTGTTCAGCTCGTTCCAGTAGTCCCCATCGGCATCGGCGAACCAGCTGCATTTGTTGCGTGACAGCTGGGCATAGATGTCGCGCTGGGGGGCGAGGAAACGCCGCAGGCCGGCGGCGCGACGACGGATCTGCTGCAGGCTGCCCTGGGCCGGAGAATACCGTTCGTCGGATTCTGCCTTTTCTTCTTCCAGATCGACCGCTTCCGACAGGTCGCTGACCAGCGCCTGGACCTTTTCGGTCAACAGCTCGCCCATCAGCAACAGCAGTTCCGAGGCGGTCTTCGGCCCCCTGCCCTCGTCCAGTTGCTGCAAGACCTCGTCACTCGCCCGCAGAGGCCGCAGACGCAGGGAAATGACCCGCCGCGCCTCGGCGAAGATGCGCACCGAGACCATGTCCTCGGGCTCGGCGCCCGGATTGAGGTTGACCCCGCGCAGGAACAGCAGCATCTGCTCGTCGGCCAATGGCAGCAGGCGCGGGCGGGTGTTCTCCTCCAGCAGCAGTTCGCAGGCGAACTCGCTGAGGCCGCTGTCGTGAAGCAGCCAGGTGCGGGTCTGCGGGTGACTGCGGTCCCAGTGCAGCCACAGGCTCTCCTGGGGCTGCAACTGCAGGTCGTCCAGCTCGGTGCGGGCGATCGAACGCGCGCCACCCTTGCCATCGAGCACCAGGGCATGCACCAGGCCCCACTGCGCGTTGTCTTCCTCGAACATCAAAGCTCCATCGGTGTACGGCGCGTCACTCGGGCATTTTCAGCGGGCTTGGCGAGACCAGCACACCGTTGTTGTCGGCATACACGTACTCGCCCGGGCGGAAGGTCACGCCGGCGAAGGTCACCGCGACATTGAGGTCGCCGATGCCGCGCTTGTCGGTCTTCATCGGATGACTGGCCAGGGCCTGGATGCCGACATCGGTCTGCGCCAGCACGTCCACGTCACGCACGCAGCCGTAGATCAGCAGGCCTTCCCAGCCATTCTTCGCCGCCTTCTCGGCGAGCATGTCGCCCAAAAGCGCACGGCGCAGCGAGCCGCCGCCGTCGACCACCAGGACCTTGCCCTTGCCGTCGAGTTCGACCTGCTCCTTGACCAGCGAATTGTCCTCGAAGCACTTGATGGTGACGATCTGGCCACCGAACGAGTCGTGGCCGCCGAAGTTGCTGAACATCGGTTCGAGCACCTGGACCAGGTCCGGGTAGGCGTCGCACAGGTCGGGCGTTACGTAATGCTGCATGGGAAACTCCTGTCAGTCACAACGAAAGCGGATGTGGAGCAAGGCTACACCGCAGGAGGCCGGCAGTCATCCGGGACCGAGCAGTCAGTTCGCCTTTACCTGCGAAGAAGCCGACACGCAATCAATTGGCGGGCACCGGCTCCATCACCACCGTCGAGGCATGCACCGGCACCCGCGGATCCCTCAGCCAGCGCTCCACCAGCGGCCACACCTGGGTTTGCGCCGCCTTGCTGACCAGCATGTCGACATGTCCGAAGGCCTCGAAGCCTTCCTCGCGCCCCAGGCGCAGGAACTGCCTGGCGTCACCGCCAAACTGCTCGAACAGCTTGCGGCAGGCCCACACCGGGTCCTGGAAGTCGCCGGCCCCGGCCACCGCCAGTAGCGGTACCTCGACCTCGGCCAGCCCCGCCCACCAGTCCTTGTCCTTGTCGCCGAAGCGGCCAAACAGGCCATTCCAGCGCAAGCTCTCCAGGGCCAGGCCGATAGGTTCGTCCTCCGGACCACGCTTGAGGCGCGAACCCGAGATCTGCGCGAAGCGCTTGAGCAGCACGCGCGCGCCCCATTCCACCGGCGGTACTTTCAGCGGCCAGTAGACCCGGCTGACCTGGGTGCCGAACAGCGCCGCGCTGGCCACCAGCGCGACGTCCAGGTAACCGCTGCCCAGCGCCGCCGCCAGGGTGGTGCCGCCCAGCGAGTGGCCGACCCAGTGCGGCGCCTGCCCGGCCTGCTCGCGAACGAAGGCGCCGATCACCGGCAGGTCGTAGCGGGCATAGTCGGCCACCCGGTTCTGCCGCCAGTCGCGGTTGCGCGGCGACAGGCCGTGGCCGCGCATCTCCGGGATCCACACATCGAAACCGGCGCGGGCCAGGTAGGCGCCCAGACCGATGCCCTTGGGCGAGTACCAGAAGCGACGGTTGGAGAAACTGCCGTGCAGGAGAATGACCGGCACGCCCTGGGCGTGTTCCTGATCAGCCAGGCCCAGGCGGGTGACAGCCAGCTCGACGCTCGGATCGGGGCTGTTGCCGGCCTTGATCCGGTAGACGTCTTCGCTGAGGTCGCCGCGGCGCTCGGCACTGAGCAACGCGACGGGGAATTGGGTGGAGCTGCTTTGCATGGGTTCACAAACAAACAGAGGATATGAACGTGGGAGCGGGCTTGCCCCGCGATTGAACCAGACCTACAGACACTGCTGTCCCATCTGGCGCTATCGCGGGGCAAGCCCGCTCCCACAGTGTGTTGCCTTCAGCGCATCACGCCGCGCCCTGGCCCTCGGCCAGGAAGAACCAGGTCTCGAGCACCGAGTCCGGGTTCAGCGACACGCTCTCGATACCCTGCTCCATCAGCCACTTGGCCAGGTCCGGGTGGTCCGACGGGCCTTGACCGCAGATGCCGATGTACTTGCCGGCCTTGTTGCACGCGGCGATGGCGTTGGCCAGCAGCTTCTTCACGGCCGGGTTACGTTCATCGAACAGGTGGGCGATGATGCCTGAGTCGCGGTCCAGGCCCAAGGTCAGCTGGGTCAGGTCGTTGGAGCCGATGGAGAAGCCGTCGAAGTACTCGAGGAACTCTTCGGCGAGGATGGCGTTGGACGGCAGCTCGCACATCATGATCACGCGCAGGCCGTTGTCACCGCGGGCCAGGCCGTTCTCGGCAAGCAGGTCGACGACCTGGCTGGCTTCGCCCAGGGTGCGCACGAACGGCACCATGATCTCGACGTTGGTCAGGCCCATCTCGTTGCGCACGCGCTTCAGCGCACGGCACTCGAGCTCGAAGCAGTCACGGAACGACTCGCTGATGTAGCGCGAGGCGCCGCGGAAGCCCAGCATCGGGTTCTCTTCTTCCGGCTCGTAGAGCTTGCCGCCGATCAGGTTGGCGTATTCATTGGACTTGAAGTCCGACAGGCGCACGATGACCTTTTTCGGGTAGAAAGCCGCGGCCAGGGTGCTGATGCCCTCGACCAGCTTCTCGACATAGAAGCCGACCGGGTCGTCGTAGCCGGCGATGCGCTTGTCGACGCTTTCCTTCAGCTCCGGCGGCAGGCCGGCATAGTTGAGCAGCGCCTTGGGGTGCACGCCGATCATGCGGTTGATGATGAATTCCAGGCGCGCCAGGCCGACACCGGCGTTGGGCAGCTGGGCGAAGTCGAAGGCGCGGTCCGGGTTGCCGACGTTCATCATGATCTTGAACGGCAGTTCAGGCATGGCATCGACCGAGTTCTGCTTGACGTCGAAACCCAGCTCGCCTTCGAAGATGAAGCCGGTGTCGCCCTCGGCGCAGGACACGGTGACGCCCTGGCCGTCTTTCAGGACCTGGGTGGCGTTGCCGCAGCCGACGACGGCCGGAATGCCCAGTTCACGGGCGATGATCGCCGCGTGGCAGGTACGCCCGCCGCGGTTGGTGACGATGGCGCTGGCGCGCTTCATCACCGGCTCCCAGTCCGGGTCGGTCATGTCCGAGACCAGCACGTCGCCCGGCTGGACCTTGTCCATTTCCGAGACATCGTTGATCACGCGGACCTTGCCGGCACCGATGCGCTGGCCGATGGCGCGGCCCTCGACCAGCACGGTGCCCTTCTCTTTCAGCAGGTAGCGCTCCATGACATTGGCGCTGGAACGGCTTTTCACGGTCTCGGGACGGGCCTGAACGATATACAGCTTGCCGTCGTCACCGTCCTTGGCCCACTCGATGTCCATCGGGCGCTGGTAGTGCTGCTCGATGATCATCGCCTGCTTGGCCAGCTCGTTGACCTCGGCGTCGCTCAGGCAGAAGCGCGCGCGCTCGGCACGCTCGACCTCGACGGTCTTGACCGAGCGACCGGCCTTGGCTTCGTCGCCGTAGACCATCTTGATCGCCTTGCTGCCCAGGTTGCGGCGCAGGATCGCCGGACGGCCGGCCTGCAGGGTCTGCTTGTGCACGTAGAATTCGTCAGGGTTGACCGCGCCCTGCACCACGGTTTCGCCCAGGCCGTAGGCGCCGGTGATGAACACCACGTCGCGGAAACCCGACTCGGTGTCGAGGGTAAACATCACCCCGGCGGTACCGGTCTCGGAGCGGACCATGCGCTGCACGCCGGCAGACAGGGCCACCAGCTTGTGGTCGAAGCCCTGGTGCACGCGGTAGGAAATGGCGCGGTCGTTGAACAGCGAGGCGAACACTTCCTTGGCCGCGCGGATCACGTTGTCGACGCCACGGATGTTGAGGAAGGTCTCCTGCTGCCCGGCAAAGGAGGCATCCGGCAGGTCTTCGGCGGTGGCCGAGGAACGCACGGCCACGGCCATGTTGTCGTTGCCACCGGCCATCTCGGCGAAGGCCGTACGGATTTCCGAATCAAGACGCGCCGGGAAATCGGCTTCCATCACCCACTGGCGGATCTGCGCGCCGGTCTTGGCCAGGGCGTTGACGTCATCGACGTCCAGCGCATCGAGCGCGGCGTGGATGCGGTCGTTGAGGCCACTTTGTTCGAGAAAATCGCGGTACGCCTGAGCCGTAGTGGCAAAGCCGCCCGGCACCGAGACACCGGCACCTGCGAGGTTACTGATCATCTCGCCCAGGGATGCGTTCTTGCCCCCCACATGCTCCACATCATGGACGCCGAGCTTATCGAGGGAAACTACGTACTCTACCAAGGTGATCTCTCCACTAACTGTATTGGAAAAGCTCAAGGGCGCCCGCCTGCCTGACTGACTGGGCCGGACGCTTGTGGCCTGGACCTGGAAAATAAGTGAGAATGCCGAGCAACCGCGTTCGGCAAACCGAACCTATCATATCCAGAAATCTTCGGCAGCTTAAGGCCCCCAGGTGCAAATGAAACGAACCGCGTTCTTCATCTCCGACGGTACCGGCATCACTGCAGAAACGCTGGGCCAGAGCCTGCTCGCACAATTCGAGAGCATTCCGTTCAATAAATTCACGCGCCCCTACATCGACACGCTGGATAAGGCCCGGGCCATGGTCCAGCAGATCAACGCCGCGGCCGAGCGCGACGGGGTGCGACCGATCATTTTCGACACCATCGTCAACCAGGACATCCGTGAGGTCATGGCCACGTCCAATGGCTTCATGATCGACATCTTCTCGACGTTTTTATCCCCGCTCGAGCAGGAATTGACCGCCCATTCGTCGTATTCCGTGGGCAAATCCCACTCGATCGGCGGCAATTCCAACTACATGGAGCGCATCGAGGCGGTCAACTTCGCCCTCGACAACGACGACGGCGCGCGCACCCACTACTACGACAAGGCCGACCTGATCCTGGTCGGCGTGTCGCGCTGCGGCAAGACCCCGACCTGCCTGTACATGGCCATGCAGTTCGGCATCCGCGCCGCCAACTACCCGCTGACCGAGGACGACATGGAGCGCCTGCAGTTGCCGGCGGTGCTGAAGAAGCACCACAGCAAGCTGTTCGGCCTGACCATCGACCCCGACCGCCTGACCGCCATCCGCCACGAGCGCAAGCCCAACAGCCGCTATTCGAGCTTCGCCCAGTGCGAGTTCGAGGTGCGTGAGGTGGAGAACCTGTTCCGCCGGGAGAACATTCCCAACATCAACTCCACGCATTTCTCGGTGGAGGAGATCTCGGCGAAGATCCTGGTGGAGAAAGGCGTGGAGCGCAGGTTCAAGTAAGCCGCTGCGAACCTGTGGAAACAGGTTCGGTACGGACAGCGTGGGAGCGGGGTTGCCCCGCGATTGACCATGGCCTGATCCGACGCAATCGCGGGGCAAGCCCGCTCCCACGCCTCGCCTCCCCCAGACAAATGAAAAAGCCCCGGCATCACTGCCGGGGCTTTCTTTTACCTCAACGCCAGGCTCAGGACGGAATCACCGCCGCCTGCCCGCTCATCGCCAGGTCGACCAGCTCGCGGTTGGCCACCGCATACATCGCATAGTCGGTGCCGGTGGCGTTGCGCAGGTCGTCGAGCATGGCGCGCCAGCGCTCGACCATCACCCGGTGCTGCTCGCACCACAGTGCCACCCGTGCATCCATGTCTTGCGGCGCGTCGGCCATCTGCAGCACGGAGATGGTGATCGCCCGCTGCTGCAGGTCGATGTCGTCGCGGAACGCCTCGCGGGCCAGGGCCTGCCAGTTGTTCTCCACCGGCAGGTTGCTGATCTCCTGCAGGTACCAGGTCAGGTCCAGCGAGCTGCCCACGGCGAAGAACGCCTTGGCTACCTGCGCCGGATCGTGACCGGTGACGTCCGAAGCTTCGATGATCGGCAACAGGGTGTAGAGGTGGGTAGTGCCGGCAACCATGCGCGCCAGCAGTTCCGGTACACCCGCCTCGACGAAGCCCTGGTAGCGGACCATCCAGCGCTCGCGGGTCGGGCCTTCCAGCAGTTCATCCAGCTTGAGCCCCAGCTGGGCGAGCACCGGCCCGAAGTGGGCGACGTCACGACCCGCGTCCTGCTCGTTGCGACGGCTGCGCAGGAACCAGCGGGTGGCGCGGCGGCCCAGGCGCATCAGCTCGTCCATCAGGGTCAGCTGGATCTCGGCTGGGACCTGATAGTCCAGGGCCTCGATCTGGCGGAACCAGTGCGGCAGGTGGAAGATGTCACGCACGATCACATAGGCGCCGGCGACGTTGGCCGGGCTCATGCCGGTGGACTCCTTCAGACGCTGGACGAAGGTGATGCCCATGTTGTTGACCAGGTCGTTGGCGATCTGGGTGCTGACGATCTCACGCTTGAGGCGGTGACGGCGCATCGAGTCGGCGAACTTGCTCACCAGCGACGGCGGGAAGGCCGTCTCCATGTCGCGGGTCAGGTAGTCGTCGTCCGGCACCAGCGACTTGAGCAGTTGCTCCTTGAGGTCGATCTTGCTGTACGAGATCAGCACCGACAGCTCGGCGCGGGTCAGGCCCTGGCCGGCGGCCAGGCGTTCGGCCAACTGCTCCTCGGTCGGCAGGAACTCGATGGCGCGGTCCAGCTTGCCACGGGCCTCGAGGTCGGCCATCAGGCGCTTGTACTCGGCGATCCGCTCGCGGGCGCGGCGGGCCGCCAGCGACAGCGCTTGCGTCTGCTTATAGTTGTTGCCCAGCACCAGCCCTGCGACTTCGTCGGTCATGCTGCCCAGCAGCTGGTTGCGCTGCTTCTCGGTCATGTCGCCACCCTGCACCACTTCGTTGAGCAGGATCTTGATGTTGACCTCGTGGTCGGAGCAGTCCACGCCGCCGGCGTTGTCGATGAAGTCGGTGTTGGTGGCGCCGCCATTGAGGCCGAACTCGACACGGCCGAGCTGGGTCATGCCCAGGTTGCCGCCCTCGCCCACCACCTTGCAGCGCAGCTCGTTGCCGTTGACGCGCAGGGCGTCGTTGGCCTTGTCGCCGACATCGGCGTGGCTTTCAGTGCTGGCCTTGACGTAGGTGCCGATACCGCCGTTCCACAGCAGGTCCACCGGCGCCTGCAGCAGCGCGTGCAGCAGTTCGGTCGGGGTCAGGCGGTCGGCTTCGATGGCGAAGCGTTCCTTCATCTGCGGGCTGATGGCGATGCTCTTGGCGCTGCGCGGGAAGATCCCGCCGCCTTCGGACATGATGCTGGTGTCGTAGTCGCTCCAGGCCGAACGCGGCAGGTCGAACAGGCGCTTGCGCTCGACGAAGCTGGTGGCCGGGTCCGGATTCGGGTCGATGAAGATGTGCAGGTGGTTGAACGCTGCCACCAGTTGTAGCTTGTCGGACATCAGCAAGCCGTTGCCGAACACGTCGCCGGCCATGTCGCCGACCCCGACCACGGTGATCGGATCTTCCTGCACGTTGATGCCGCGCTCGCGGAAGTGACGCTGCACGCCGACCCAGGCGCCACGGGCGGTGATGCCCATCTTCTTGTGGTCGTAGCCGGCCGAGCCGCCGGAGGCAAAGGCGTCGCCCAGCCAGAAGCCGTAGTCGATGGCGATGCCGTTGGCGATGTCGGAGAAGGTCGCGGTGCCTTTGTCGGCCGCCACCACCAGGTACGGGTCGTCGTCATCGTGGCGCACCACGTTGGCCGGCGGCACCACGCCACCATCCTTGAGGTTGTCGGTGATGTCGAGCAGGCCGGAGATGAAGATGCGGTAGCACGCCACGCCTTCGGCGGCGATCTCGTCACGGCTGCCGCCCAGCGGCAGGCGGCGCGGCAGGAAGCCGCCCTTGGCGCCCACCGGCACGATCACCGAGTTCTTCACCTGTTGGGCCTTGACCAGACCGAGCACTTCGGTGCGGAAGTCCTCTTCGCGGTCCGACCAGCGCAGGCCGCCGCGGGCGACGTTGCCGAAGCGCAGGTGCACGCCCTCGACCCGCGGCGAATAGACGAAGATCTCGAACTTCGGCACCGGTTTCGGCAGTTCCGGGATCAGCTTGGGGTTGAACTTGAAGCTGAAGTACGACTTGTTCTGGCCGTTGGCGTCCGGCTGGTAGAAGTTGGTGCGCAGGGTGGCCTTGATCAGGTCCAGGTAGCGGCGCAGGATGCGGTCCTCGTTGAGCACCTGGACCTCGTCCAGGGCGCTGAGGATCGCCTGCTCCAGGCGCAGCTGCTTGTCGTCCAGATCTTCCTGGGTCAGCTTGCGCGCCAGGTAGAAGCGGGTCTTGAACAACCGGGTCAGCTCGCGGGCGATGTCGGTGTGGTTGTTCAGGGTGCTGGCGATGTAGCCCAGGTCGAAGCCCAGGCGGATCTGCTTGAGGTAGCGGGCGTAGGCGCGCAGCAGCGCCACGTCGCGCCACGGCAGGCCGGCGGTCAGCACCAGGCGGTTGAAGGCGTCGTTCTCGGCATCGCCCTTGACGATATGGACGAAGGCGTCCTGGAAGGTGTCGTTGAGCTGCTGGATATCAAGATTGAGGCCTTCGCTGTAGGTGAAGGCGAAGTCGTGGATCCAGAACTCGCGGCCGCTGGCGTGGCGCAGGCGGTACGGGAACTCGCCGAGCACGCGCAGGCCGAGGTTTTCCAGGATCGGCAGCACGTCCGACAGCGCCAGCGGCGTATCGGCATGGTACAGCTTGCAGTGCAACTGGCGTTCGCCCAGCTGGGTCAGCGGCTGGTAGAAGCTCATGGCCAGCGGCTTGGCTTCCGACAGGTTCAGCACATGCTGCATGTCGACCACTGCCGAGTGGGCGGCGAAGCGCTCGCGGTAGCCGGCCGGGAAGCCTTTCGGGAAGTCGGCCAGGATGTTGGTGCCGTGGGCCTCGCCGAAGTTCTCCACCACCAGCGCCGAGAAGTCGTCCTGCCACGAACGGCAGGCCTGGATCACTTCGTTTTCCAGCTGTTGCGGGTCGATGTCGATGCGGTTCTTCGGGTCCACCCGCAGGATCAGTTGCACGCGGGCCAGCACCGACTCGGAGAAGAAGGTCCAGAACTCGCAGTCGGTGGCCTTCAGGCGCTCCATCAGCACCTGCTGGATCTTCTGCCGCACCTCGGTGGAGTAGATCTCACGTGGCACATAGGCCAGGCAGTAGCAGAAGCGGCCGTACGGGTCCTTGCGCAGGAACACGCGAATCTTGTTGCGCTCCTGGATCTGCACGATCGACATGACGGTGCTGAGCAGTTCGTCGACCGGGGTCTGGAACAGGTCGTCACGGGGCAGCACCTCGAGGACCTGGGCCAGCTCCTTGCCCAGGTGGGCCTTGGGGTCGAAGTTGGAGCGGCGCTCGACTTCGGCGACCTTGCCACGGATGTACGGGATGGTGTGCACGCTCTCGCCGTACACCGACGAGGTGTACAGGCCCATGAAGCGGCATTCCTTGATGACCTTGCCGTCCTGGTCGATCTGGCGGATCGACACGTAGTCCGGGTACGCCGGACGGTGCACGCGGCTCGGCTGCGAGGCCTTGGCGAACGACAGCAGGCGCGGCTCGCGCAGGTAGGCGACGGCGTAGTCCTCGATGCGCAGGTCGTCGGCGCCCAGGCCTGCGCGCAGCAGGCGGGCCAGACCGAGGAACGAGGACTCATCGTAGACCAGATGACCGCCGTCGGTGTCGGACTCGACGGTGAACTCTTCGTAGCCGAGGAAGGTGAAGTGGTTGTCCAGCAGCCACGACAGGAAGCTCTTGACCTCGGCCTTGTCGTTCTGCGCCGGGCCGAAGGCGTTCTGCTCCACCAGTTCCAGCAGCTCGCGGATCTTGGCTTTCATCGGCTCGAAGTCGGCGACCACGCCGCGCACTTCGGCCAGTACCTGCTCCAGTTCCATGCTCAGGGTGTTGAGCTCGGCGGCATTGGCGCAGCGGTCGATCTCCAGGTACATCAGCGACTCATGGCTGACGCCCTCGCCCTGGGTGCCCTTGGGCAGCAACTCGACCAACTCGCCCTTGGCGCCGCGGCGCACGCTGAGCACGGTGGTCTGCAGGGTGTGGATGCTGTAGCCGCGGCGGTTGAGCTCGGTGCGCACCGAGTCGACCAGGAACGGCAGGTCATGGTGCAGCACCTCGACCACGGTGTGGGTCGATTGCCAGCCGTGGCGTTCGTAATCGGGGTTGTAGACCCGCACCTGCGGGTGTTCGGGGTCGAAGCGCTCGATGATGCGCCAGGCGGACAGCGTGCAGCCGGCCAAGTCCGACAGCCTGCGCTGAGTGAGTTCGTCCAGAGAGATGATGCCGAAGAACTGCTCGGCGAACAGCGCCACTTGTGGCAGGGACTGTTCGCTGATGTGCTGCGCCAGGGCCGCCTGCAGTTGATGCTGGAAGTCGGCTTTGCTGGCTGCGGTGAAAAACGCCATCTGTGGTACTCCGCTTGGGCTTTGTTATAGGTGAAGCGTCGCGTACGTCCGCCGTGTACGGATCAACGATAGCCAACCCGCGGCAAGCCGGACGGTAAAACCAGGCGTTGGACACGAGCGTCATGTCCACCGACTGGGGAGCTTAACGACTGAACGGTCACTACGGCTTGCAGCGCTGCGACAATTTCGGTCAATGCGCGGTAACTTTACGTTTATCGCGGCCGCCAAGGCTGTCAGAATTCCTTTCCATTGCCATTGATCCGAGCCGCCCATGCAACTGAAAACCGCCCTGCTCTTCGCCACCCCCTGTGACGATGAGGAAGACAACATGGCGACCCTGTGCTGCCACAGCGACAAGGGCCAGATGTTCCTGCTGACCCGTTATCCGGACGAGGATACCGTCGACCTGACCCTGGATGACGAGCCGTCGACCCTAGACGGACTGAAGGTGACCCTGAGTGCGCAGCGGCTGCTGATCGAGGTGGCGGCCGGAGATCGTGATGCGCTGAAGGGGGATGAAACGCTGGAGATCATCCTGACCAGCGCCGGGACCGACCTGGAGGAAGTGGCGCTGACCTTGCGCAATATCCTCGACGGGACCGGGACGTTCGTGTCCGAGCTCTGAGCCCGGCGCATCGCCCTCTTACGAACAAAACGTAATTTTCTGACTTGACCAGGACAGCGTGGGAGCGGGCTTGACCCGCGATCACCGGCGAAGCCGGTGCCATACACCCCATCGCGGGGCAAGCCCGCTCCCACGCCGGATACTTACAGCGCAGCTCCGATCTCCTACAGAAACACTGGCAGCATTGACAGCTGGCCATCAGAGCAGGCATTGTCTGACAACCTGACCAACAAGAAACCTCTGTCCATGCTCCAGCTCCAGCGCCCCGACACCCTCGTCGAACGGGTCGTCAGCGCCATCCGCGCCGAGATCGATTCCGGCCGCCTGGCCGCCGAATCGCGCCTGCCCACCGAACAGCAACTGGCTGAACAGCTCAATGTCAGCCGCTCGGTGGTGCGCGAGGCCGTGGCGCAGCTCAAGGCCGACGGGGTGCTGATCGCCCGCCGCGGGCTCGGCTCGTACATCTCGCAGACGCCCAGCGGCACGGTGTTCCGCTTCCCCGGCAGCCAGGGGCGCAAGCCGGACCTGGTGCAGATGTTCGAGATGCGCCTGTGGATCGAGACCCAGGCCGCCGCCATCGCCGCCCGCCGCCGCGACGCCGACGACCTCGCGCGCATGGCCAGCGCCCTGGGCACCATGGAAGACCCGCGCAGCGACTTCGCCACAGCCTCGGCCGCCGACGTGGCCTTCCACCGCGCCATCGCCGAAGCCAGCAAGAACGACTACTTCGTCGCCTTCCACGATTTCCTCGGCGGCCAGCTGGCCGCCGCCCGGCGCACCGCCTGGGAAAACTCCGCCACCCCGGCGGTGGGCGGTTCGGCCGATGCCCTGCGCGAGCACCGGGCGCTGTACCAGGCCATCGCCGACGGCGACCGCCAGGCGGCGGCCGGCTGCGCCGAGGCCCACCTGCGCGCCTCGGCCAAGCGCCTGAAACTCGACCTTCCCGACCTCGACTGACCCCGGAGAACCCCATCGCGGCCTGGCGAGGCTTTCACGCGCACCACTTAGTCTGACAACCTGATAAGCAGATTCACCGACAAGAATACCAAGGTACCCTGCATGACCTACGACTACTGCATCATCGGTGGTGGCATCGTCGGCCTCGCCACCGCGATGGCCCTGCTCGAACAACGCCCCGGCGCTTCGCTGCTGATCCTGGAAAAAGAGGCCAGCCTCGGCCGCCACCAGACCGGCCACAACAGCGGCGTGATCCATGCCGGCATCTACTATGCGCCCGGCAGCCTCAAGGCCGACCTGTGCAAGCGCGGCGCCCAGGCCACCAAGGACTTCTGCAGCGCGCACGGCATCGCCTTCGAGGTCTGCGGCAAGCTGCTGGTGGCCTCCAACGACCTGGAGGTGCAGCGCATGCAGGCGCTGTACGAGCGCTCCCAGCAGAATGGCCTGAAGGTCGAGCGCCTGGATGCCGGTGTCCTGCGCGAGCGGGAACCGAACATCGTCGGCAAGGGCGCGTTGTTCCTCGATGCCACCGGCATCGTCGACTACCAGCAGGTGTGCGACGCCATGGCCAGGGTGATCCGCCAGGCCGGCGGCGAACTGCGCCTGTCCACCACTGTGCGCGCCATCCAGGAACATGCCGATCATGTCGCGATCAGCGCCGACGGCGATGCCTGGCGCGCCCGCCAGCTGGTGGCCTGTGCCGGCCTGCAGTCCGACCGCCTGGCCCGTCTGGCAGGCGTGAAGATCGACCATCAGATCATCCCCTTCCGCGGCGAGTACTACCGCCTGCCGGCGAGCAAGAACCAGATCGTCAACCACCTGATCTACCCGATCCCCGACCCGGAGCTGCCGTTCCTCGGCGTGCACCTGACGCGGATGATCGACGGCAGCGTCACCGTCGGCCCCAACGCGGTGCTCGGTTTCGGCCGGGAGAACTACCGCAAGTTCTCGGTGAACTGGCGCGATGTCGCCGAGTACGCACGCTTCCCGGGTTTCTGGAAAACCATCTGGAACAACCTCGGCTCCGGCACCACCGAGATGAAGAACTCGCTGTTCAAGCGCGGCTATCTGGAGCAGTGCCGCAAGTATTGCCCGTCCCTCGAAGTCGAGGACCTGCTGCCCTATGAAGCCGGCATCCGCGCCCAGGCGGTGATGCGCGACGGCACCCTGGTGCACGACTTCCTGTTCGCCGAGACGCCACGCATGGTGCATGTGTGCAATGCACCATCGCCCGCCGCCACCTCGGCCATCCCCATCGGCCAGATGATCGCCGAGAAGATTCTCCAGGCCCGCTGATCCACCCGCTGCATCCACAATTACAAAGACAACAAGGAAAACTCCCATGTCGGTACACGAGACGGCCCTGGCCGCGAGCGAAACCCCCGAACAGCAACGCAAGCGCCTGCGCAAGGTAGCGGCGGCGACCATCTTCGGCTCGATGCTGGAGTGGTACGACTTCTACCTCTACGCCACCATGGCGGCGATCGTCTTCTCGAAGATCTTCTTCGACCCCAGCAACCCGGCGGTGGCCTCGCTGCTGGCGTTCTCCACCTTCGCCATCGGTTTTATCGCCCGCCCCTTCGGCGGCGTGCTGTTCGGCTACCTGGGCGACCGCTTCGGGCGCAAGCACGTGCTGGTGATCACCTTCTGCATGATGGGCCTGTGCACCATGCTGATCGGCCTGATCCCCGGCTACGCCACCATCGGCATCTGGGCACCGATCCTGCTGGTGATCATCCGCATCATCCAGGGCCTGGGCGCCGGCGCCGAGCTGTCCGGCGCGGCGGTGACCTCCTACGAGCACGCCAGCGAAGGCAAGCGCGGCAGCCAGGGCGCCTGGCCGGCGCTGGGGCTGAACCTGGGCCTGCTGCTGTCGTCGCTGACCGTGTACCTGCTGACCATGAACGGCAACGAGTTCCTGCTGGCCGGCGGCTGGCGCATCCCGTTCATCGCCAGTATCGCCCTGGTGGCGGTGGGCCTGTGGGTGCGCAAGAGCATCCCCGAGACCCCGGACTTCAAGGAACTGGACAAGGCCGACGACAAGCCGCAGGTGTCGCCACTCAAGCTGCTGTTCAGGAACGACCTCAAGGGCCTGGCGGTGGTGTTCTTCGTGGCCGTGGGCTACAACGCCCTGAGCTATATCTTCAAGACCTTCTCGCTGGCCTACCTGACCCAGTTCAAGGGCGTCGAGGCCCATGTCACCTCGCTGTCGGTGACCCTGGCCAGCCTGGTGGCGATCTTTGCCGTGCCGTTCTTCGGCTGGCTGTGCGACAAGTGGAGCAGCAAGACCGTGCTGATGCTCGGCGGGCTGTTGTCGGCGCTGTTCGCCTTCCCGTTCCTGCAACTGCTGTCGACCGGCGAGCCGATGATGATCTACCTGGCCATCGCCGTGGGCACCGGGATCCTGGCGCCGATGATGTTCGCCCCGCAGGGCTCGTTCCTCAGCCGGCAGTTCCCGACCCAGACGCGTTCGTCGGGGTTCGGCACCGGCCGCGAGGTCGGCACCGCCGTGGCCGGTGGCCTGGCACCGCTGGGCGGGCTGGCGCTGGTGGCCGGTTCGGCGACTCACTCCACCGACGGCGTGGCGTTGATCCTGGCGGTGGCCGGGGTACTGGTGGTGGTGTTTGCCTTCTTTGACCAGGGCTGGCGGCATTCGAAGTCGAAGAACTGACCTGGCGACAGACGGGTAAACCCGCTCCCACAGGTACTACGCCAACCTGTAGGAGCGGCCTTGTGCCGCGAAAGGGCCGCATAGCGGCCCCGGCAATTTCTGCGTCGGTGCTGACATCCTGGGGCTGCTTTGCAGCCCTTTCGCGGCACAAGGCCGCTCCTACACGTTGGCGTAGTACCCGCGAAGAGGCCAATCCCGGGCATTGGCCAGGGTTTCCCAGGTGGACCACCGCCAACTGCTGCCTCGGGAGGGTATAATGGCCCCCTCCCCAGGCAGCAGCCTCCAGACATGATCCAGTCCAGCCTCGATCTCTTCGACCCCCATCCCCAGCGCCTGGCGCGCCATACCCTGCTGCTGCCCGGCTTCGCCCTGCCCGAACTCGAAGCCCTGCTCGACGCCCTGCGTCCCGTGCTGCGCGCGGCACCGTTTCGTCACATGCATACCCCCGGCGGCCTGCGCATGGCCGTGGCCCTGACCAACTGTGGCGCGCTGGGCTGGGTCAGCGACGAGAACGGCTACCGCTACACCCCCATCGACCCGGTCAGCGCAAAGCCCTGGCCCGCCCTGCCCCCGCTGCTGGTCGATATGGCCACCCGCGCCGCCGCGCAAGCGGGCTTCGATGGCTTCGTGGCCGATGCCTGCCTGGTCAACCACTACCTGCCCGGTACCCGCCTGAGCCTGCACCAGGACCGCGACGAACAGGACTACGGACAGCCGATCGTCTCGATTTCGCTGGGCTTGCCTGCGGTATTTCTGTTCGGCGGGCTGCAACGCTCGGACCGCCCCCGGCACATCCCGCTGAGCCACGGCGATGTGCTCGTCTGGGGCGGCGAGGACCGCCTGCGCTTTCATGGCGTATTGCCGATCAAGCCGGGCGTGCACCCGCGCATGGGCGAGCGGCGGATCAACCTCACGCTGCGCAAGGCGGGATAAACCGCCCGCCTACAGGCTGGCGAACCACTCGCGGCGCTCCTCGAACGCCGCCCGGATCGCCCCGACCATCACCTGCACCAGTGGATCGTCCTCGGTCTGCCCATTGACCGCCAGCCACACCCGCCGCCGCATCGGTTCGCGGAACAGGCCCGGCAGGGCCAGCAACCCACGGTCCATGTGCGTCGCATAGTGCGGCAGCAGGCCGACACTGGCGCTGCACTTGATCAGCTGGCAGTACATTTCGTAATCCTCGATCTGCGTCACCCCGGCCGAACGGGTCCGCAGCAACGCTTGCCAGGGCATCAGCGCCTGCACACCTGCCTCACCCTGCCATTGCACCAGCATGTAGTCCTGCAGGTCCGCCAGGCGGGTCGGCCGGTTGGCCTCGCGGGCGTAGCGCTTGGCGATATGCGGCAGGTACTCGAGGGTGGCCAGGGCCTCGGGGGCGGCACCGGCAAAGCTGCCGGCGCGAGCACCGTGGCTGGCGTCGCCCAACCACAGGGCGACATCGGCGACCTGTTCGGGTACCTGGCGACCGTCGAAGGTGGCCACCTCCAGGCGCATGCCGGCATGCTGGCGCACGAAGTTGATCAGGTTGCGACCCAGCAGGTCCTGCAGCAGCGGTTCGGCCACGGCCAGGCGCACGCAGGCGCTTTGCTCTCGCGGCAGCGGCACGACCGGCTCGCGCGCCTGGAGTATCTGCAGCAGGCGCTCGCCCTGCTGGCTGAGCACGGGATTGTTATTGCGGTTGACGAACAGGCTGTAGCCCAGGCGCGCTTCCAGCGCCGCCAGGCGTTTGCGCAGGGCCACCGGCTTGAGGTTGAGCCGCCGCGCCGCCTGCATGAAACAGCCGCAGCGCGCGGTGACCAGGAAACAGTTCAGGGTCTGTTCGTCCAGGGCCAGCGGCACCTGGGGACGAACGACAGGCACGGTGATATCGGGGGCACGCCCCCGGGGCAGATCGATCGGCATTCCTCGCCTCCCGCGGGCCCGCCTGGGCAGGCCCGGTTCTTCCATGGTTGTTGGCGACTAGCGGTTGCTGCTCTCCAGCACCTGGTTCAGCGCCGCGCCATCGATACTCAGGGTGGCGGTGTCGAACATGCCCTCGACATAGGCCTTGGCAACCTGCTCCTGGCGCTGGGCACGCAGCAACTCGCGCAGGCGTGGCGCCACCTCCTCGAAGGTCGCCGCCCGGGCGGGCTGTTGCTCGACCAGCTTGATGATGTGGTAGCCCGCCGCACTCTGCACCGGTTCGCTGACCGTGCCCACCTTGAGCTTGGGCACCACCCCGCGCACCTCTGGCAACAACTGCGCCAGCGCTTGCAGGCCGGTGTCGCCGCCGCCTGCGGCCGTGCCGGCATCCTGGGAGTGCTCGCGGGCCAGTGCGGCAAAGTCGGCATCGGCGGCCTGGGCCTGCTTGGCCAGCGCCTGGGCCTGCTTGCGCACGGCCTCGTCGTCCCTGGGGTTCTCCACCCGCAGGAAGATCTGGCTCAGGCGGTAGCGCACCGGCAACTGCAACCCGGCCTTGCCTGCCTCATAGGCCTGCTTGAGCTCCGCCTCGCCGGGATAGTCGTCGGGCACCTTGCTCACCGAGTTCAGGTAGTCGCGCAGGACGATCTGCTCGGTGGCCGCGCGGGTCTGCACCTGGATTTCCGGGCGCTGCAACCAGCCCTGGGCCTCGGCCTGCTGGTACAGGGCCTTTTCCGCCAGGCGAGCGCGGATCCAGGCCTCCAGTGCCGGGCGGTCGCCGCGCAGGCTGGCGCGTGCCTCTTCGGGCAACTGGGCGAACAGCGCCTTGAGCTCGCCGCTGCCGACCTGCTGCTCGCCCAGACGCGCCAGTACCGGGCCATTGTCGGCGGCCGCCAGGGCGGCGGGCGACGCCGGACGCGCCGCCGCAACCGGCTCGTCGCCCGGGCGCAAGGCCAGGGCGACCGCCACCGCGACAATGGCCAGCGCGCCGGCGCCGGCCCAGAAAGTGCGCGCCGTCACGAGGCGCGCTCTTCGTCGTGGGCGACCTGGGCGTTCTGCTGGTCGGCCACATTACGGCTGTAGTCACGCAGATAGACGATCAGCTCCTGCAGCAGCCGGTCCCACAGCACCAGGCTGCCCAGCAGGTGTTGCTGGCTGACGCCGTCGGCGACCACCACGTCCTGCTCCATCACCAGGAACTCGCCCTGCACCGACAGGCGGGCGAAGCGCCGGCTGGCATTCCAGTGCTCGGCCAGGCCCGCCGGCAGCTCGCCCTGGATACGCAGGGCACAGCTGAAGGTGAAGTCGAGGAATTCGCCCTCCTTGCCTGCGGCCCGGTTGCCGAAACGAACGGCATAACCCACGCCCTGGCTGGCGCTGAGCAACTGCACCACGGCGTTCTGCTCGGTGCGGTTGACCCGGCAGCCGGCATCCTGCAGCAGCTGGGTCAGGGAGTCGGCGCTAACGGTTTCGATCAGGGTGACTTCGGTCATGTGCTTACTTCCTTGCGTTGAGAAAACATCACTGGGTCACGCCCTTGGGGGCGTCGAACTGGCTTTCGTAGAGCTTGTCGCCGTAAGCCTGGGCCAGCTCCTCGAACTTGACCCGGGCGCCACCGGCAAAAGGCTGGCGCATCTTCATGACATCGGCGATATCGACCTTCTCGTAGGCGGCCAGCATCTCCTTGGCCACCCCGTACATCTGCTGGTTGCGGGCCTGGCATTGCTGCACCTGGCCATCACGTTCGCCCAGCTGCGCCTGCAGGGTGGCGCGTTCGCTTTCCTTGGTGCGCGCCATCGCCAGCAGCTCGTCATAGGCCTGCTTGTACTTGTGCAGTTGTTCGTTGCTGCTGGCCACCAGCGCCTGGGCCTGGCTGTGCACGGCCTGTTGCTGGCCGGCCAGTTGCTCGCTCTGGCCACGGGCCTTGGCCAGTTGCGCGGTCAGTTCGCGCACCTGGCCAAGGGCCGCGTCGCGCTGCTGCTCGGCCGCCTGGCGGGCGGCGCTGGCCTGGGCCTGCTCGCTCTGCAGGGCCTGCAGCTGTTGCGTGGTGCTGCGCAGCTGGGTGCGCAGGCGTTCCTCGAGGGTCTCGGCCGACGCCGAGGCCGCCAGGCTTGCGCCCAGGGCCAGCATCAACCAGGCGCAGCGGCGGCGATAAGCTCCCTTGTTCATGCCCGTGCTCCTTCCCTAGAACCGCGTGTTGACTTCAAGTTGTAGCACATCGATGTCAAACGGCGCGCCGTAGACCGCCTCGCTGCTCAACCAACGTGCTGTAGCGTAGACGTTGTCGGCCAGGCCGTAGTTGCCACCGAGGAAATAACCCTTGGCGTTGGTGCCGCCGAGGTGGAAGCTCGAGTCGTTGAAGCCGTCCGGCAGCGCGTCGGGTTCGATGCGCTTGTAACCGGCGAACAGGTTCCAGTCGCCGGCCTTGCGCATGTCCAGGGCGTTGCCCAGGGTGAACTGGAACATCCAGGCGTCGCCGCCACTCTTGATGTTGCCGTTCTCGTCGACGTTGTTGGCCAACTGCCCGGCCGAGCGCTTGCGCATGTCGCCCTCGTCGTAGGCCAGGTTGTGGATGTAGTTGGCCTGGCTGCGCAGCTTGAAGTCATGGGGCAGGTCGGCGTCCCACACCAGGTTCAGGTCGAGCAGCTCGAATTCCGAGGCAATGCCGACGAACTGCGGCTGCGGCGTGGCCGCCGGGTTAGCCGGGTTCGGCGTGATGTCGCGTAGCAGGAACACGGTGTTGCCCTTCTGCATGAAGGTCGGCCGGCTTTCATCGCTGTCGCAGGCCGGCTGGCCGTCCCACGGGGCGCAGGGGCTGGAGCGCTCGCCGGCGATGTCATCGAAGCGGTAGTAGGCCATCGCGCCCTTGAGCCGGTTGTGGTCGTTGAGCGCCCATTTCGCGCCCAGCTGCGCGCCGTACAGCCACTTGTTGTCACTGTCTTCCTTGTCCAGGCCGTTGCTTGTGGCGTTGTCGTCGCTGTACTGCACGGGGAATGCGCCGACGGTGCCGAACAGGCTGAGGTCGCGGCCCAGCGGCTGGTCGAACAGCGCCGCCACGCCATCGAAGTTGAGGTCGTGGGAATACAGGATGTCGGTGGACATGAACGGGTTGGCGATACGCCCGCCGGTCAGCGTCAGGCGCTCGCTGGGCGTCCAAGTGACGTAGCCCTGGTCGAGCCAGATGTCCTTCTTGCCGAAGCCGCCACCGAGGTTCTGGGTGGTCGAGACCGGGTTGTTGTTGGAGCCGGTGGCGACGCGGATGCCAGCCACCCAGTTGTCCGCCAGCTGCGCCTTGAGGCCGAAGCGCGCCCGCAGGCGCAGGAGGCTGTCGCGGTCCTCGCGGGTGTTGAGCAGCGGCGGCAGGCTCGAGCTGCTGTTGGGGTTGACGTCGTAAGGGCCCTTTTCGTTGAGCCTGGCGAAATCGACGATCTCGTTGCTGTTGCCGTCGGCATACGAGCGCGACTCGTAGCGCAGGCGCAGGTCGCCGTCGAAGCTGATGCGCGAGGCCCAGTCGGGGAAGGTGTTGGGCGCGGCCCAGTTTTCCTGCTTGGCAGTGTTCATCACCTCGGCCTTGATCTCGTCGCGGATCTGCTGGCGGACGATGGCCGGCACGTACTGCACGCGCACCTCGCCATTGGCGGCCGGGGCCTGGGCGACGATCGGCGCGGTGCTGGCGGCGACCCGCGCCTGCTGGGCCTCGCGTTCGGCCTGGGCGATCAGCGCGTCGGCCTTGTCCTGCTTGAGCACGCCCTGCTCCACCAGCAGGCGGATCAGGTTGACGGTCGCGTTCTCCGACGGCGCGGCGTGGACGACGGTCGGACCGACCGCGGTGGCGGCGGCCAGCAGGCCGAGCGCCAGGGTCAATCGGTTGACTGGGCACTTCATGGGTTTGCAACTCCTGTGGGTCAGTCGTGCTTCGTTGTTCATGGCCGGCGCCCCTGCAGGGCGATCTTCACCGGCAAGGTCAGGTTGGCGGGCGGACGCTGGTCGAGGGCGCGGGCGCCGCGCAGGGCGGCGAGCACCTGGGCGTCCACCTCTGGCTCGCCGCTGCCACGCAGCAGCTCGACACGGGTGATCTCGCCGGCGGCGCTGAGCCAGATCTCGGCCTGCAGGTTGAACACCAGGTTGCGCAGCTCGGGGTTGTCGCGCAGCAGGCGCTGGAAGGCGTAGGCCAGGTACTGGCTGTAGCTGCCACTGCCCAGCCCCCCGCCACCACCACCGGCCATGCCGCCGCCCTTGCCGGCGCCGACGTTGAAACTGTCGCCGCCCGCTTGCGCGTCGCCGTCCATCTGCATCGGCTCGGCCAGGTCCTGGGCCGGGTCGGGCGCCTCCTCGGCGGGCTTGACCTCCTCGGCCTCGGGCACCGGCTGCGGCTCGACGACCTTCTCCTCGACCGGCGGCTCGGGCTCCTTGGGCGGCTCGGGCGGGGGTGGCGGCGGAGGTGGTGGCAGCGGGATGATCGCCGGCACCTTGGGCGCCTCGCGGCGCACCCCGGCCATGTCGTTGGCCCACTGCCACAGCAGCCAGGCCAGGCCTGCGCCGGCAACGGCGAGCACGGCCCAGGTCAGCAGGCGGCGGGGGTTGGCTGTACGTTCCATGCCTGCGCTCATCCCTGGTTCGGCTTGCCGGTGACCAGCCCGACCTGGGCCAGTTCGAGACGGCGCAGCAGGTCGAGCACCTCGACCACCTTCTGGTACTGCACGCCCGCGTCGCCGCGCACGATCAGCGGGAAGTCCGGGTTGCGCGCCTTCTCGCTGCGCAGGCGGTCCTCCAGCTCCTGCAGCGTCACCGGGTAGGCGTCGAGGAACACCTGGCCGGCGTCGTTGATCGAGATCGCCTTGGTCTTGGGCTGGGCCAGCGACACCGTGGCGCTGGCCTTGGGCAACTGCACCTGGATCCCGGAGACCTGCGCGGTGGCGGTGAGGATGAACATCACCAGCACCACCATCAGCACATCCACCAACGGGGTGATGTTGATGCTGTCGACCGCGGCGTCGGCGTCGTCGTCATGGGCGTTGTTCACGGATGCCATGGCTGCGCCCTCACGCCGGAACCGACGGGTTGACGCTACGCCCGGCCGGACGCTGCGCCGCTTCACCGGCCTGGCCCTCGCCGTGCAGCTCGGCCAGGCGGGTGATGAACTCGTCGACGAACACCCGCATGTCGGCGCTGACCTCGCGGTTGCGCGTGGTCAGGCGGTTGTAGCCGAACAGCGCGGGGATGGCGACGAACAGGCCCATGGCAGTGGCCAGCAGCGCCGCGGCCATGCCCGGGGCGATGGCGTTGATGTTGACGTCGCCGGCCATGGCGGTGCCGAGGAACACCACCATGATCCCCAGCACCGTGCCCAGCAGGCCGATGTAGGGGCCGCCGGCGATGGCGTTGGACAGGGTCGACAGCTTCGACGACAACGCCTGGTTCTCGCGGGTGCGAACGCCGTCCATGGAGCAGCGGATGGCCTCGATGGTGGCAGCGGACACTGAGCTGGTGTCGGCGCCCTGGGCGCGGCGGGTGCGCAGCTCCTGCACGGCCACCAGGTACAGATGCCACAGCGAGGAGTCGGTCAGCCGCTTATGCAGGTTCTGATCGTCGGCGAACTGCTCCAGACGCGTGCCGACCGTGGCGAAGTGCTCGCGAAAGCGAGTGTTGGCGGCGGTGACGCGGTTGAGGGTGCGCTGCTTGCGCAGCATGATCACCCACGACTGCACCATCATCAGCACCAGGATGGCGATGATCACCCAGGCGTCCACCGGCACCGCCTTGAGCAGGAAGCCCAGGCCGCCGAAACCGAAGCCCGACTGTTCCTCGTCGACGCCATACGCCACCAGGCGCGACTCGGCGCCCTGGGCCAGCACGTCGGCCTGCAGGCTGGCCTGGCTGCGGGCCACGCGCGACAGGCGCAGTTCGTCCAGGGCACCGACGAACGGCGCGAAGTGACTGACCGCCTCGCCTTCGGCCGCCGGCAGGTCGCCGCCGACGCCGATGGCACCACTGAAGGCCCCCAGGCTGGCGGCCAGGCGCGCCACCGGCTGGCCTTCGAGCAACAGGCTCAGGTTGCCGCCCTCGCCCAGCAGGGCCAGGTGTTGCCACTGGCCTGCGCTCACGGCCTGGTTGGCGCTGGCGCGCTGGCCGTCGACCTCGACGAACGGCACGCCCTGGGCCAGGCCCAGCAACAGGCTGTGGCCGGCCTCGCGACGGGCCAGCAGCAACTGCTCGCCCACCGCCTGGTCCTGGCGCAACCAGGTGCTGAAGGTGAACGCCGCGCCTGCCGGCAGCTGCAGCGAGGCGCTGGCCGGCAGTTGCAGGCCCTGGCCGCCGAGCTGGATGGCCCGGCCGATCACTCCATCGACGCTGACCGTCGGGCCTTGCAACTGATTGCCATAGGGGCTGGCATCACGTGCGGTGGCACCGTCGAAGTGGTAGAGCGCGGTGTAGTCGGCGTCGAAGCTGGGCTGGCCAACAGGCGCCTGGGCTTTCGGGTTGCCGTAGTACATCCACAGGTCCTGGCGCTGGCCCGCCTCTATGCGAGGCACGTCCACCCAGATCAGCGCCATGCCCATCAGCGGATCGAACTGCTCGACGTGGTGGTTGAAGACGGTCTTGTCATCGGCGCCGACAAAGCGGATGTCGGCGCCGGTCTCGCTGACGCCGTCGAAGCTGAAGTTGCCGGTATGCAGGCGTACCAGCAGCGCGGTGCGGCCCAGCGCCTGGGTCAGGCCGGCGCCCTGGGGGGTGGTGTCCACGGCAATCTGCTTGCGGTACATCCAGTCGTCCTGCCACCAGGCGCTGGCGCTGCCCGGCAGGGCGAAGCCCAGGCACAGCAGCAAGGTCAATATCAGGCGTTGCATGAGAGGTCTCCAGGTCGATGCCGGTCAGTGAGTTCAGAAAGTCGCCTGCACGCTGAAGTGCACACGGGAAGCGTTCTTGTCGGTGTTGGGGCCATCCTTGAGCGGCACGGCCCAGTCGACGCTGCCGGACAGCCAGTCATTGAGCGTGGCGCGGGTGCCGACGCCGACACTGGCCAGGCTGTAGCGGTCGTCCTGCTCGGGCAGCGCGTCCTGCAGGCGCAGCTGGGCGCCTTCGGCGAACAGGTAGAAGCGCCAGTCGCTGATGTAGCTGCCGACGTAGCGGCCGATGGACGGGGTGCGCAGCTCCTGGGAGAACAGCAGGCCGTCGTCCCCGGTGCGCTCGGCGGCCAGGTAACCGCGCACCGAGGTGGCACCGCCGGCGGCGAACTGCTCGTTCGACACCAGCGGCCCCGAGGCCAGCTGGAAGGCCAGCTTCGAGGCGCTCTGCCAGGAGCCTGCGAAGTCGAAGGTGTAGCTGCCGTCGCCCTTGAGCGCGGCGAAGCTGGAATCGGCGCGGTAGCGCTTGTAGTCGAACTCGGCGTCATCGCTGCCGTAGCCCAGCAGGCTGCGGGTACCGGCCACCAGGCTCAGGCCCATGCTCAGCTGGTCCTGTTCGGTGAAGCGGTAGCCGGTGTAGCCCAGGGTGATCGGGGCGTACTTGAGCGGGACCTTGTCGCTGCTGCCGCCCAGACCGACCTGCTCGTCGAAGTCCTTGAAGTCCACGCCGATCGACAGGGCGTTGGCCCAGGCGCCGACGCCCGGCAGGTTGTAGATTGCCGAAACGCCATAGGAATGGCCCTTGCCCAAAACGTTGGTGCCGCCCACCGTGGCGACGTTGCTGTCGGAGTGGTAGCCGGAGAACTGCACGGTCCAGCGCTCGTTGAGGGGCGCGGCGTAGGAACCGGACCAGACCTCGGCGTTGTCACGGTCCTGGGGCGCGGTGAACCAGGTCAGCGAGACGCTGTGGCCGGCCTGCCAGAGATTGTTGTAGCCCAGGCTGACGACGCTGCGCAGCTTCTCGGTATCGGCGCTGTGGTCGTTGTTCAGGCCCAGGCTCAGGTTCCAGGGCTGCTTGTCCTCGACCTGCAGGTCGACGTCCATGGTGCCTGGCCGCTGGCCTTCACGCACCAGCGGCATGACCTGCCGGCCCGGGGTGCGGTTGAGCGTGGCCAGTTCGTCCTGCACCTGGGCAAAGTCGGGCACCTTGCCCTCCTCCAGCGCCGGGACCTGCTCACGGATCTCCAGCGGCGAGTAATGCTTGGCGCCCACCACCCGCACGCGGCCGACCTTGGTTTCGCTCACCTGCAGGTAGACCACGCCGCCCTCGACCTTCTGCTCGGGCAGCTCGACGAACACCGACTGGTAGCCTCGGGCCTGGTAGCTTTTCTGCAGGGCCTCGCGGGCGCCTTCGAGGTCGGCCAGGGTCTTGTCCGGCCCCAGGTAGGGATAGACCGCCTCTTCGATGGCCTGGGCGTCGAGCACCGTATTGCCGCGCACCACGTATTCATTGATCTCGACCCGGCGCTGCGCCTCGTCCGCGACCACCTCGAGCGCCAGCAGGCACGACAGCAGCCCTGCGCCGATGGCGCATCGCTTGAAGAAAAAATGCTCCACACCGCCCCCTTGAGCGCCAGGAATTCGTTGGGTTTCTAGTGGTTTGCGTCAGGCGCGGCCTGACCTTGGTGACGTGCCAGCCAGCTGTGCAGCAGGGCCAGGTTGAGGCTGAACTCGGGCATCGCCTGCAAGCTTGCGCCGAGCACCTCGTCGACCATGCGCTGCAGCAGCGACACGGCCATGGCGCTGCCCAGCAGCACACCGAGGTCATGGCTGAACAGGCTGAAGTTCCACACCCGCGACTTCAGTTCCAGGCCGGCAAACCAGCGGAACAGCAGGTTGTAGTTGAGTTGCTCGTAGAGCTGTTTCTCACTGGGCACCGAATACAGCAGCTGCAGCAGCAGCACGTGCATCAGCGTGTGCGGGGCGATGATCATGCCCTGCTGTTCGGCCAGCAGCGCCAGCGCAGGCCGGTGCTCGTCCAGCAAGGCCTCGATGCGCGGCTTCAGCTGCGCCAGCGAATGCCCGGGCGGCACGCAACTGGCCACCTCGCGCAGGGCGCCCTGCCAGTCTTCCTGGGAGACGATCCAGACCCAGGGCGCGCCGTAGCGGTAGACCGAGACCGGCTGCTTGCGCGCGGCCTCGACGATCTTCGCCAGGCGCTGGTCGAGCTCCTGCATTCCCACCTTCGTGTAGCGTTCCATAGTCCCCATCGCCCCGCTCCCAGGCCGTTCCCCAAGGCTCGACCGGCCTGATGGCCAGATGCCTTGTCGGTATCCATGGCTTTGACGGGGGTGGCGCTTTGCTACCGACGTTTTGTCATGAAAGGTTCATCAGCGGGCCAGGTTTGCGGGCGAACGGGTCGCAACGTCTTCGGCCCCCGTTCGCTGCTTTACACTAATTTTGCAAACCGCCATTGGTCCCCGCACCCCCGGATGGATTAAAGTATCCACCCCCGCCCGGTCACCGCTCGCAGCGCGCCAGGGCCCATCCCCAGGAACCGCCAACGATGGAACACCGTGAAGCGCTGATCGCGCTGCGCACCTTTCTCTCCTCCCAGATCCTCGGCCAGGAAAAACTGGTGGAGCGCCTGCTGATCGTGCTCCTGGCCGACGGCCACATGCTGGTCGAGGGCGCCCCGGGGCTGGCCAAGACCAAGGCCATCAAGGAGCTCGCCGAAGGCATCGAGGCGCAATTCCATCGCATCCAGTTCACCCCCGACCTGCTCCCGGCCGACATCACCGGTACCGAGATCTACCGCCCGGAAACCGGCAGCTTCGTGTTCCAGCAAGGGCCGATCTTCCACAACCTGGTGCTGGCCGACGAAATCAACCGCGCCCCGGCCAAGGTGCAGTCGGCGCTGCTCGAAGCCATGGCCGAGCGCCAGGTCAGCGTCGGGCGCAGCACCTACGAGCTGTCGCCGCTGTTCCTGGTGATGGCCACGCAGAACCCGATCGAGCAGGAAGGCACCTACCCGCTGCCCGAGGCCCAGCTCGACCGGTTCCTGATGCACGTGAAGATCGGTTTCCCGGATGCCACCGTCGAGCGGCGCATTCTCCTGCAGGCCCGCGGCGAAGCCCTGGGCGGCGAAGTGAAGCCCGAGCGCCGGGTCAGCCAGCAGGCGATCTTTGCCGCGCGCAAGGAAATCCTCGGCCTGTACATGGCCGATGCGGTGGAGGAGTACCTGGTGCAGCTGGTCATGGCCACCCGCACCCCGGCCAAGTTCGACAGCGAGCTGGCCGACTGGATCGCCTACGGCGCCAGCCCCCGCGGCTCGATCGCCCTGGACCGCTGCGCGCGCGCCCACGCCTGGCTGGCCGGACGCGACTTCGTCAGCCCCGAGGATATCCAGGCGGTGCTGTTCGACGTGCTGCGCCACCGCATCATCCTCTCGTTCGAGGCCGAGGCGGCCGGGGTCGACCAGGACCGCGTGGTCCAGCGCATCCTCGACGTCGTCGCCGTCGCCTGACCCATGCCCACCACGCAGCTGGCAGAACCCGGCATCCGCATCGGCCTGGCCGACCTGATCGACATGCGCCACCGCGTGCGCGAGATCCAGCTGTTCTCCCGGCCCGGCCAGCGCAGCCCGCTGGTGGGCCTGCACCACTCCAAGCTGCGTGGCCGCGGGGTGGACTTCGACCAGGTGCGGGTCTATCAGGCCGGCGACGATGTGCGCAACATCGACTGGCGCGTCACCGCGCGCACCCAGGAACCGCACACCAAACTCTTCCACGAAGAGCGCGAGCGACCGATCTTCATCATGGTCGAGCAGAGCCAGCGGCTGTTCTTCGGCTCCGGGCTGATGTTCAAGTCGGTGCTGGCAGCGCAGGCCGCAGCCCTGTTCGGCTGGGCGGCGCTGGGCCACAACGACCGCATCGGCGGGCTGGTGTTCGGCGACAGCGAGCCCCACGAGATCAAGCCACGGCGCAGCAAGCAGAGCCTGCTGCAACTGCTCAACCGCCTGGCCAAGGTCAACCAGGCCCTGCACACCGAGGCCGTGCCGCAGCCCGACAGCCTGGGCCTGGCCCTGCGCCGGGCGCGTGAAGTGCTGCGCCCGGGCAGCCTGGCCATCGTCATCTGCGACGAGCGCGCCCTCAGTGCCGGCGTCGAGCAGCACCTGGCCATGCTCTCACGGCATTGCGACGTGCTGCTGATGCCGGTCAGCGACCCGCTCGACCATGCCCTGCCCGCCGCCGGCCTGCTGCGCTTCGCCCAGCGCGGCGCGCAACTGGAACTCGACACGCTGGATGCCAACCTGCGCCAGGCCTACCGCCAGCAGGCCGAAGCGCGCATCGAGCGTTGGGAGCTGCTGGCGCAGAAACTGCGGGTGGTGCTGATGCCATTGAGCACCCAGAGCGAGATGATCGAGCAACTGCGCGAGTACTTGAACGCGCAGCGCCCCGGGAGTGCCCGATGAATCCGCTGGACCAGCTGCAGCCGCTGATCGCTCCGCCCGCCATCGGCCTGTGGCCGCCGGCCCCAGGCTGGTGGCTGTTGCTGGCCTTGCTGCCATTGCTCGGCTGGGGCCTGTGGCGTCTGCGCCACTGGCGCCCGGGCAAGCGCAAGGTGGTGCGCGCCGAACTGCCGCTGGACCCGATCCGAGTCGAGGCGCTGGCGGAACTGGCACGCCTGCCGCGCCCCTACGACGGCGCGCCGGCCGGCGCCTGGCTGCAGCAGATCAACGCCCTGCTCAAGCGCCTGTGCCGCAACGACTATCCCGGTGCCAACAGCCACACGCTCAATGGCCGGCAGTGGCTGGCGTTTCTCGACAACCGCTGCCCGGCCGCAGGCCTGACCCGCTGGATGGTGCTGGTCGAAGGCACCTACAAGCCCGAGTGCAAGCTCGACGACAAGGCCATCGCCGGGCTCGCCCAGGCGGTCGAAACCTGGATCCGCAAGCATGTTTGAACTGGCCTGGCCGTGGATCTTCCTGCTGTTGCCGCTGCCCTGGCTGGCGCGCCTGTTGCTGCCTGCCGCCGACAGCGGTGAGCCGGTGCTCAAGGTAGGCTTCCTTGATGAACTCGAAGGCCTGGCCGGGCGCCGCGCACGGCTTAATCTGCCAACCTGGCGCCAGCAGGCGCCGTTCATCCTGATCTGGCTGCTGCTGTTGCTGGCCGCCGCCCGCCCGCAGTGGCTGGGCGATCCGCTGCCGGTGTCGGCCAGTGGCCGCGACCTGCTGGTGGCGGTGGACGTGTCGGGGTCCATGGACTTCCCCGACATGCAGTGGAAGGACGACGAGATCAGCCGCCTGGACCTGGTCAAGGCGCTGATGGGCGACTTTCTCCAGGACCGCCAGGGCGACCGCGTCGGCCTGATCCTGTTCGGCAGCCAGGCCTACCTGCAGGCCCCGCTGACCTTCGACCGGCGCACCGTGCGCACCTTCCTCGACGAGGCGCAGATCGGCATCGCCGGCAAGAACACCGCCATAGGCGACGCCATCGGCCTGGCGGTCAAGCGCCTGCGCCAGCGCCCGGCGCAGAGCCGGGTGCTGATCCTGATCACCGACGGCGCCAACAACGGCGGGCAGATCCACCCGCTGACCGCCGCACGCCTGGCCGCCCAGGAAGGCGTGCGCATCTACACCATCGGCATCGGCGCCAACCCCGAGGCCAGCGGCACGCCGGGCCTGCTCGGGCTGAACCCGAGCCTGGACCTGGACGAAGCCTCGCTCAAGGAGATCGCCGAGATCACCCACGGCACCTACTTCCGCGCCCACGACGGCGCCGAGCTGGGCGCCATCGGCGACACCCTCGACCAGCTGGAACCGGTGGCCCAGCAGCCGACCCAGGCGCGCACCGCCCACGCGTTGTACGCCTGGCCACTGGCCCTGGCGCTGCTGCTCAGCGTGCTGCTGGTGGTGGCCGTGCAGTGGCCGGACAACCTGCTGCAACGCTTGCTGCGCAAGCCACGCTTCCTGCAGCCCCACCCGGAATGGCGCCAGCGCCTCAAGCGCCTGCGCCTGAGGAGGAGGCGATGATCGAACTCTGGCCCCAATGGCTGCGCCCGCTCTGGCTGCTGGTGCTGCCCCTGCTCGGCTGGCTGCTGTTCAAGCTCTGGCACCGGCGCAAACGCGCCGGGCGCTGGCAGCTGATCCTGCCGCAGCCGTTCCATGCGGTCCTGCTCGGCGGCGGCAGCGGCAGCACCAGCAAGCTGCCGTGGATCGCCCTGGGCCTGGCCTGGCTGCTGATCGTCCTGGCCTTGCTCGGACCCAGCTGGCAGCGTCTGGAGGAAACCCGCCAACGCCCGGCCGACCCGCTGGTGATCCTGCTCGAACTGACGCCGCAGATGCTCGCCGAGGACAGCACGCCGAACCGCCTGGAACAGGCCCGGCGCAAGATCCTCGACCTGCTCGAGCACCGCCGCGACAGCCAGACCGCGCTGATCGTCTACGCAGGCTCCGCCCACACCCTGGTGCCGCTGTCCGATGACCTGGGCACCACGCGCAACCTGCTCGAGGCCGTCGACCCGTCGATCATGCCGCAGCCCGGCCAACGCGCCGACCTCGCCGTGCACAAGGGCCTGGCCCTGCTCGCCCAGAGCGGCCTCGGCCAGGGCCGGCTGCTGCTGATCGGTTCGTCATTGAGCGAGCCGGAGCGCGAAGGCATTCGCCAAGCCCTCGGGCGCCAGGGCCCGAGCCTGCTGATGCTGGGCGTCGGTAGCGGCGAAGGCGCGCCGGTGCGCCAGGCCAATGGCGAGTACCTGAAAGACGACCAGGGCGGCATCCTCCTGCCGCGCCTGGACAGCGCCTCGCTGAAGAGCTTCATCGGCTCGACCGGCGGGCGCTACCGCCACGCCCGCATCGACGACCTCGACCTGCGCGGCCTGGGCCTGTTCGACAACCCACGGCTGCTGCACAACGATGGCCAGACCCTGCAACTGGACAGCTGGGCCGACCAGGGCTACTGGCTGCTGCTGCCCCTGCTGCTGCTCGCCGCCTGCGCCGGCCGGCGCGGCTGGCTGTTCTGCCTGCCGCTGCTGCTGGCCTTGCCGCAACCGAGCCAGGCCTTCGAGTTCAACGACCTGTGGTTGCGTCCCGACCAGCAGGGCCAGCGCCTGCTGGAGCGGCAACGCCCGGCCGAGGCGGCACGCCACTTCGAGGACAGCCAGTGGCGCGGCATGGCCCTGTACCAGGCCGGCGACTTCGAAGGCGCCGCCGCCGCCTTCGCCCAGGCCGGCACCGCGGCCGCCCACTACAATCGGGGTAACGCCCTGGCCCGCGCCGGCGAACTGGAGGCGGCGCTGGACGCCTATGAGCAGGCGCTGGAACGCCGGCCCGACCTGAAGGCGGCACTGGACAACCAGGCCCTGGTCCAGCAACTGCTGCAACAGCGCCAGGCCAGCGCCGAGACACAACCGAACAACGCCGATGCCCAAGGCACCCCCGGCAACGAGACCGAAGGCAACAGCAGCTCGACCAGCAGCCAGGCCCAAGGCACGCCCGGCAGCGACGAACAGGCCCAAGGCCAGCAGAACGGCGAAAGCCAGGGCAACACCCAGGCCCCGCCCGGCGCTGCCGGCGGCGATGATGACAGTCTCACCCAGCCGCCCCAGCGGCCGCTCTCCACCAGCCTCGACGCCGAGCAGCGCCAGGCCCTGGAGCAATGGCTGCGGGAGATCCCCGACAATCCGGCGGAACTGCTGCGGCGCAAATTCTGGTACGAACAGCAATTGCATCAGGAAACCCCACGATGAGTCGCCTCGGCGTCTTTCTCCTAGGCCTGCTATGGAGCCTCGCGGCCCAGGCCGAACCGATCCTGCAGGCCAGCGTCGACCGCACGCGCCTGGAAGCCGGCGAAACCCTGGAGCTCACCCTCGAGAGCCAGGACGTCACCCAGTTCGGCAAGCCCGACCTGCGCACCCTCGAGCCCGACTTCGAGGTGCGCGGCACGCGCCAGCTCAACAGCCTGCACACCCTGGACGGCGAGACCCGCGCCAGCACCCGCTGGATCATCACGCTGCTGCCCCGGCGCAGCGGCAGCCTGCGCATCCCCGAGCTGCAACTGGGCCAGTCGCGCAGCCAGGCCATCGAACTGCAGGTACAGCAAGCCGACAGCCAGCGCCCGGACGCGGCGGCGCAGGTGTTCGTCGAGGCCACCCTGGACAGCAGCGAGGTCTATGTCCAGGCCCAGGCCGTGCTGACCCTGCGCATCTACCATTCGGTGGCGCTGTACGACGACAGCAGCCTCAGCGCGCTGCAGCTGGAAAACGCCAAGGTCGACCCGCTGGGCGAGTCGCGCACCTTTGAGAAGGACATCAACGGCGTGCGCCACGGGGTGATCGAGACCCGTTATGCGATCTATCCGCAACAGAGCGGCAGCCTTGAAGTGCCGCCGCTGCGCTTCACCGCCACCGCCGCCGACAATGGCGAACAGCCGGCCGGCACGCCGCGGGTCGGCCGCCAGGTGCAGGTCAGCTCGCTGCCGCTGCGCCTGACGGTCAAGCCGATCCCGGCCAGCTACCCGGCCGACCGCCCCTGGCTGCCGGCCCGCAGCCTGACCCTGGAAGAGCACTGGAACCCCGACCCGGAGCGTCAACCGACACAAATAGGCGACTCGCTGACGCGCAACATCACCGTGCGTGCCGAGGGCCTGTCGAGCACCCAGTTGCCACCACTGCCGGCCACCGAGGTCACCGGCCTGCGCCGCTACCCCGACCAGCCGTTGCTACGCAACGAGATCGGCGAGCGCGGCATGGTCGCCAACCGCGAGGAACGCGAGGCGCTGGTGCCGACCCACGCTGGCGACCTGGCCTTGCCGGCGCTGGAGGTGACCTGGTGGAACACCCGCGAAGACCACCTGGAGCACAGCAGCCTGCCGGCCCGCACCCTGAACGTGCAGGACAACCCGGCGCTGAGCGCCGACACGCCCGTCGGCGACGGCAACCTGAGCCCCGGCCCGCTCTGGCCCTGGCAGTTGGCCACGCTGGTCCTGGCCCTGACCACCCTGCTCGGCTTCACCCTGTGGTGGCGGGCCCGCTCGCAACCGGCGGTGCTGCGCGCGGCACAGACCGGCCCGAGCCCGCGCACGCTGCTCGACGACCTCAAGCGCGCCTGCCAGGCCAACGACCCGCAGGCCACCCGCCAGGCGCTGGACGCCTGGGCCCGGCAGCAGCCGGAAACCCTGGCCGAGATGGCGGCGCGCTTCGTGCCGTTGTCCGATGCGCTGGACGGGTTGAATGGCGCGCTGTACAGCGAGAGTGGCCAGTACTGGCACGGCGACGAGCTGTGGCGCGCGATCGGCGCGATTCCGCCGGTCGAGCAGGTGCTGGCGCCGTCGGGCGAAGCAGGTAGCCTGCCGCCGCTGTATCCCAAGTAGCCTCATCGCGGGGCCAGCCCGCTCCCACGGCCCCGCGATGAGTTACCATAGCGCCCTAATCCAAACGCCCCCTGCCGCCCACCCAACGGATCTTCCATGCGTCTGTTTCACACCTCCGACTGGCACCTGGGCCAGAGCCTGCATGGCCAGGAACGCGATTTCGAACACGCCTGCTTCATCGACTGGCTGCTCGGCCAGCTGCGCCTGCGCCAACCCGACGCGCTGCTGATCGCCGGCGACATCTTCGACACGGTCAACCCGCCGGTCAAAGCCCAGGAGCGTCTCTACGACTTCATTGTCCAGGCCCACGAGCAACAGCCCAAGCTGGATATCGTGATGATCGCCGGCAACCACGACTCAGGCTCGCGCATCGAGCTGCCGGCGCCACTGATGCGCCGCCTGCGCACCCACGCCCTGGGCCGGGTGCACTGGCTCGACGAGGGCCAGCTGGACACCGAGCGGCTGCTGATCCCGTTGACCAACGCCCGTGGCAAGGTCGGCGCCTGGTGCCTGGCCCTGCCCTTCCTGCGTCCGGCCGAAGTCACCGGCCCCGCGCTGGGCGACGACTACCTGCAGGGCATCAACCAGGTCCATGAGCAACTGATCGCCGCAGCGCGCAAGAAGCGCAAGAAAGACCAGGCGCTGGTCGCCATCAGCCACGCGCACATGGCCGGCGGCAGCATCTCGGAGGACTCCGAGCGCAGCCTGATCATCGGCAACGCCGAAGCCCTGCCGGCCAAACTGTTCGACAAGGCCATCAGCTACGTCGCCCTTGGCCACCTGCACAAGCCGCAGAAGGTCAACCGCGAGAACCGCATCCGCTACAGCGGCGCGCCGATCCCGTTGTCGTTCGCCGAGATCAACTACCCGCACCAGGTCCTGGAAGTGGAGCTGGACGGCGCCGAGCTGGTCAGCGTCGAGCCGCGTCCGGTGCCCCGCGCGGTGGCCCTGCAACGGGTCGGCCCGGCGCCACTGGGCGAATTGCTCGAACAGCTCGGGCAACTGCCGGTGATCGACCTGCTCGAAGACCCCAACCGCCAGCCCTGGCTGGAAGTGCGGGTACACCTGGACGAGCCGCAGCCCGACCTGCGCCAGCAGATCGAAGGCGCCCTGCAGGGCAAGGCCGTGCGCCTGGTGCGCATCAGCGCCGAATACGCCGGCAGCGGCCGTGCCGAGGACGACGAACAAGCCTTCGTCGAGCTGGCCCAGATGACCCCGCAGGACCTGTTCGGCCGCGCCTGGGAGCAGGCCTACGGCAACCCCGCCGACGACCAGGCCCTGGCCGATTTCGCCGAATTGCTGCAGGACGTCCTACAAGAGGAGGAGCAGGCATGAAGATCCTCGCCATCCGCCTGAAGAACCTGGCCTCGCTGGCCGGCCCGATCGATATCGACTTCACCGCCGAGCCCCTGGCCAGCGCCGGCCTGTTCGCCATCACCGGGCCCACCGGCGCCGGCAAGAGCACCCTGCTCGACGCCCTGTGCCTGGCCCTGTTCGGCAGCGTGCCACGGCTGAACGACATCGCCCGGGAAGCCAAGGTGCCGGACGCCGACGGCGAGATCCCCACCTCGGATCCGCGTAACCTGCTGCGTCGCGGCACCGGCAGCGGCTTCGCCGAGGTCGATTTCGTCGGCATCGACGGCGGCCGCTACCGCGCCCGCTGGGAAGCCAACCGCGCCCGCGAAAAGGCCACCGGCAAACTGCAGAACAGCCGCCAGAGCCTTTACGACCTGGACAGCGAGCAACTGCTGGGCAGCGGCAAGAACGAGTACAAACAACTGGTCGAGGCCCGCCTGGGCCTGAACTTCGAGCAGTTCACCCGCGCGGTGATGCTGGCCCAGAGCGAGTTCGGTGCTTTCCTCAAGGCCGACGACCGTGAGCGCAGCGAACTGCTGGAAAAACTCACCAACACCGCGATCTACACCCGCCTGGGCCAACGCGCCTTCAGCAAGGCGCGGGAAACCGGCGAAGTTCACAACGACCTGAAGAAGCAGGCCGAGCACCTGCTGCCGATGGACACTGAGGCCCGCGCCGCCCTCGACCAGGCCCTGGAACAGGCCCAGCAACAGTTCAAGGCCGAGCAGACGCGCCAGCGCAAGCTGGAACAGCAACGCACCTGGTTTGCCGAACAACAGCGCCTGCAGGCCCAGCACAGTGAAGCCGGCACGGCCCTGCAAAACGCCGAACACGAATGGCAGCAACTGGCCGAACAGCGCGTCGACCTGCAACGCCTGGAGCGCCTGGCGCCCCAGCGCCACCAGTTCCACCGCCAGCAGCACCTGGCCGGGCAACTGGCCCCGGTGCTGGCCGATATCGACCAGCAACTGCGCCAGCAAACCGAACTGCAGCAACACACCGACGCACTGCAGCAGGCCCTGGAAACGGCCCGCCAGCACCTGGTCCAGCACCAGGCCCTGCACGGTGAAAACGCCCCGCGCCTGCGCCAGGCCTTCGCCGCCCAGGGCGACCTGGCGCGCCTGGACAAGGAGCTTGCCGAACAACGGGAAGCCTGCAACCAGGCCGAACAGGAAGTCGGTGCAGCCCAGCAGCAATTGCAGCAGCTGGAAGACAACCAGCAGCGCAGCCAGCAGCAACTGGCCCGGATCGACAGCGCCCTCGCCGAAAGCGAACCGCTCGGCAGCCTGGCCGACGCCTGGCAGGCCTACCTGCCACAACTCAAGCAGGTGATGCTGATCGGCGGCCGCCTGGCCAAGGGTCGCGAAGAGCTGCCCGGCCTGCAGGCCCAGGCCAGTCAGGCCAACGCCCAGCTGCAAGCCCAGCGCGAGCATTTCGAGTTGCTGTTCCGCGAGGCGGGGGCCGAGCCCCAGGCGCTGGCCGAACAGATCGACCTGCTCGGCGCCATGCTCCAGGACAACCGCAAGCAGCAACGCGCGGTCGAGGAGCTGTCGCGCCTGCATGGCCGCGAAATGGAACTGCGCAACGGCCTCGATGCGCAGCGCGAGCGCCAGCAACAGGCCATGCAGCAGCGCCAGCAACTGATCGGCGAAGGCACGGCGGCCAAGGCCGAACTGGAAAGCGCCGAGCAGGCGCTGACCCTGACCCGCCAGTTGCTCGAGCGCCAGCGCCTGGCGCGCAACACCAGCGTCGAGGAACTGCGCGCCCAGCTGCGCGATGGCGAGCCCTGCCCGGTGTGCGGCAGCGCCGAGCACCCGTTCCATCAACCCGAGGCGTTGCTGCACAGCCTCGGGCGCCACGACCAGGCCGAGGAAGCGGCGGCGCAGCAGCAGGTCGAACAGCTCAATACCAGGTTGGTGGAGCTGCGCACCCAGCTGGGCGTGGTCAACGCCCAGCTAAAGGACTACCAGCAGCAACAGCAGCAGTTGGGCGAGCAGTTGCAGCCCGTGCTCGAGCAGGTCCAGGCCCATGCCCTGTGGCCAGCGCTGGCGCCGCAGGACGACAGCGCCCGTGGCAAGTGGCTGGACGGCCAGCTGCGCCGCCTCGGCGACGAGATCGACCGCGACGAGAAACGCCAGGGCGCCCTGCTCGCCCTGCAAAAAGATGCCGCCCGCCTCACCCAGCAATTGCAGGCCGCCGGCGAAGCCCAGCAACAGGCCCAGCGCCACCTCGACCAGCAGCACCAGGCCCTGGCCGCCGACGAGCAGCAACTCGCGCAGGCCCTCGAAAGCCTCGAAAGCGTGCTGCCCCCGGAGATTCTCCAGGCCCTGCGCGACGACCCGGCCAATGCGTTCCTCGGCCTCGACCAGCAGATAGCCCAACGCCGTCAACAACTCGACCTGCGCAAGGACGAGCTGGAAGAGCAACAGGCTCGCCAGGTCCAACTGGACAAACTGCGCGATCAGCAACAGGCACGCCTGCACAGCCAGCAGCAGCTGCAACAGAAGCTCGCCGTGCTGGACGAACAACGCCGCCAGGCCCAGGCCACCCTGGACGAACTGCTCGGCGAACAGCCCAGCGCCGAAGCCTGGCAGCAGCACATGGACACCCAGCTGGAGCAAGCCCGCACCGCCGAGGCAGACAGCGCCCGGCAACTGCAGGCGCTGCATACCCAGGGTGTGCAGCTGGCCGGCGAGCTCAAGGCCAACCAGCAGCGCCAGCAGGCACTGGAGCAGGAACACCAGCAGTTGCAGGGCGAAATCGCCCAGTGGCGCAGCGAACACCCGGAGCTGGACGACGCCGGCCTCGACCGCCTGCTGGCGATTGACGACAGCCAGGTGAGCGAACTGCGCCAACGCCTGCAGGCCGCGGAAAAAGCCGTCGAGCAAGGCCGCGTGTTACTAGGAGAACGTGAGCAGCGACTGCAGCAACACACTGCCCAGGCCCATGGCGAGCTGCCCGTCGACGCGTTGGAAACCGCACTCGCCGAGCTGGCCGCGCAGCTGGCGGCCCAAGAGCAGCAATGCGCCGAGCTGCGCGCCCAACAGGCCGAGGACCAGCGCCGGCAACAGGCCAGCCAGGCCCTGGCCGAACAGATCGACCAGGCCTACCAGCAATGGCAACGTTGGGCACGCCTGAATGCGTTGATCGGCTCGGCCTCGGGCGATGTGTTCCGCAAGATCGCCCAGGGCTACAACCTCGACCTGCTGCTGCATCACGCCAACAGCCAGTTGCGCCAGCTGGCCCGGCGTTATCGCCTCAAGCGCGGCGGCAGTGCCCTGGGCCTGCTGGTGCTGGACACCGAGATGGGCGACGAGCTGCGTTCGGTGCATTCGCTGTCGGGTGGCGAGACCTTCCTGGTGTCGCTGGCCCTTGCCCTGGGCCTGGCATCCATGGCGTCGAGCACCCTGCGTATCGAATCGCTGTTCATCGACGAAGGCTTCGGCAGCCTCGACCCCGAGTCGCTGCAACTGGCCATGGACGCCCTCGATGGTCTGCAGGCCCAGGGCCGCAAGGTGGCGGTGATCTCCCACGTGCAGGAAATGCACGAGCGCATTCCGGTGCAGATCCAGGTGCGCCGCCAGGGCAATGGCCTGAGCGACGTGGAGGTGTGCGGGTGATCCTCTACTCGTTCCGCCGCTGTCCCTGGGCCATGCGCGCGCGCCTGGCCCTGCGCTACGCCAGCTGCGAAGTGCAGGTCCACGAGGTGAAGATGAAGGAAAAGCCGGCCGAGCTGCTGGCACTGTCGCCCAAGGGCACGGTGCCGGTGCTCGATACCGGGGATGCGGTGCTGGAGGAAAGCCTGGACATCATGCGCTGGGCGCTGGCCCGACATGACCCCGAGGACTGGCGCCTGCAGGCCGATCCCGCCGCGGCGCAGCAGGCCGAAACGCTGATCGCGCGCAACGACGGCACCTTCAAGGCGCAGGTGAACCGGTACAAGTACGCCGAGCGCTACCCCGAGCACACCCGGGCGCACTACCGCGCCCAGGCCGAGCCCTGGCTGGCCGAGTTGGAACGCCTGCTCGAAGGCAGGCCTTACCTGCTGGCCGCTCACCCAAGCCTGGCCGACGCCGCCTTGCTGCCCCTGATGCGCCAGTTTGCCGGGGTCGAACCCGAATGGTTCGCCGAGGCGGCTTATCCGCGGCTGCGGAGCTGGTTGCAGGGCTGGCTGGCATCGCCGCTGTTCAAGGCCGTGATGGCCAAGTGAGACAGCGTGTCGCTCAAAGCGCCAGGATCGGCGCGGACATCAACAACAGCACTACCGCCGTGATACGCCACATCATGCTCTGCCCCTTTGGCGAGTCAAAAAATTAGCGTCAAATTAAATCACATGGCGTTGTGCTATTACCAATGGCTTTACACACTCAATTGGCATGCTTGCTCAGGGCGGCGTGGAAATGCGCGCTCTGCTGCAGGTACTTCTGGGTGTAGCTGTGGGTGTTGGACGCCTTGGCGCTTTGCTCCAGCTGGGCGTGGGCCGGCAGTACGACGGAGGCGGAGATGGCGGATGCGGCGATAACCGGGAAGAGATTGAAGTTCATGTGGGCTGACCTCGACTTCGGTGGTTGACGTTGGCCCGTCGGGGCCTTGGGTCAAAACTTACGCCGATGGACTCGACCACTGAAATTCATTGCAGCAGTAGCGATTATCACGCCTATCGATAATTGGACACGCGCCCCCTGTAGGAGCGGCCTTGTGCCGCGAAAGGGCCGCGCAGCGGCCCCGGCGATTGATGCATTAACGCTGAAATCCTGGGGCCGCTCTGCGGCCCTTTCGCGGCACAAGGCCGCTCCTACAGGGCAAACGCAGGTTCATTCCAAAAACTTGAGATCCGAAGGCGCCTGCTGGGGCAGCTTCTGCACCGTTTCACCCAACTTGCCGCTGCGCGGATCGCGGCGCATGACCACGATCTGGTTGCTCTTCTGGTTAGCCACCAGCAGGTAGTTGCCATCCGGATCGAGGGCAAACTCCCGGGGATGGTCACCCTCCACCGAACGGCGCTGCAGCAGGGTGAGCCGGCCATCGTCCTTGCCCACGGCATACACCACGATCTCGTTGGCGGTACCACGGTTGCTGACATAGAGGAAACGCCCATCGGCCGACAGGTGCAGGCCGCCAGCTGCCTTAGCCGCAGCGTCCGTGCTTTCGGTCAGCGGCAGGCGCTGGCGCTCGGTCAGCGCACCGTCCTGCACATCGAACATCACCACCTCGGCGCTCATCTCCAGGGTCAGGTAGGCATGCCGCCCCTTGGCGTCGAACAGCAGGTGACGTGGGCCGCTGCCAGGCGGCAACTCGACCGCAGGCGGGATCGCCGGGCTCAGCGGGTGCTCGGGGCTGGCGCCGTCGTAGCGGTAGATGAACACCTTGTCGGCGCCCAGGTCGCTAGCGTACAAGTGCCGACCATCGGGCGACAGCACCAGCGAATGCACATGGGCACCAGCCTGGCGCTCGAGGTTGACCTTGCTCGGCGCATGCCGAGCCTGCTGCACCACCGGCTTGAGCTTGCCGTCCCGGGCCACCGGGAACACCACCAGGCTGCCACCGGGGTCGGGGGCAACGGCGTAGTTGGCAACGAACAGGTAGCGCTGGTCGTGGCTGAGGCTGGCGTGGGTCGGCTCATCGCCCTGGCTAGGCACCTGGTTCAACAGCTTGATCTCGCCCTGCTTGCCCAGCGAGAAACTGCTGACCTGGCCCTTGGGCGTTTCATTGACCGCGAACAACTGGCGCTGGTCGGCGGACAGCACCAGCCACGAGGGGCTGACGCTCTTGACCACCTGCCGGGGCGTGGTGTCGATCTGCCCCGTGCGGGAATTGAAGTCGTAGCGGTAGATCCCTTCGCTGCCATTGTCGGTGTAGCTGCCCACCAGCAACGTGGCGGCCTGGGCGTTGACTGAAAACGCCATGAGGCTAGCGGTCAGCAGGTGGGTCCATTTCCTGTTCATCGTCTTCTTCATCCGGGACACGAAAAGCACTCATACAGACTAGACGATGCTCGCCTTCGTCACTGGCCAGGATCCAGTCGTCGCCCGCGCCAGTGGCGGCGGCGACCTGGTCGGGGGTGAAAGACCAGCGACGCAGCTGGCGGCCGTCCATGCATTCGATGGTGAGGCCGGATGCGTCGAAGGTGAAGTCGAAGGCGTGCAGGCCGTCGATCAGGAGCATGTCGCAGGATGCGAGGGCGGTGGCGAGGGTGGTCATGGAGGCACCGATTGAGAAAAATGGCCACCATTATACGCATCGCGGGGCAAGCCCGCTCCCACGCCAGGTAGGTCGTGGGAGCGGGCTTGCCCCGCGATCAGGCCTCGATCAGTGAGCGAAGATCGAACCACCCTCCTTGCCCGCCAGTTTCTCCGGTTTGATCAGGAACCGCGCCAGCGCCGGCAGCAGCCACAGGGCGCCGAACATGTTCCACAGCAGCATGAAGGTCAGCATCAGGCCCATGTCGGCCTGGAACTTGATGGCCGAGAAGATCCAGGTGCACACGCCGATGGCCAGGCACAGGCCGGTGAACAGCACCGCCTTGCCGGTGGAGCGCAGGGTCTCGTAGTAGGCCTCCTGCAACGGCAGGCCGGCACGCAGGAAGCTCTCCAGGCGGCTGTAGATGTAGATGCCGTAGTCCACGCCGATGCCCACGCCCAGCGCCACCACCGGCAGCGTGGCGACCTTCACGCCGATGCCCATGAACGCCATCAGCGCGTTGCCCAGCACCGAGGTCAGCACCAGCGGCAGGACGATGCACAGCGTCGCGGCGAACGAGCGGAAGGTGATCATGCACATCACCGCCACGCAGATGTAGACCAGGATGAGGATGGTCAGCTCGGCCGACTTGATCACCTCGTTGGTGGCCGCCTCGATGCCGGCGTTACCCGCCGCCAGAAGGAACTGCAGGTCGTCCTTGTTGTGGCTGTCGGCAAAGGCCTTGGCCGCGGCGGTGACCCGCTCCAGGGTCTCGGCCTTGTGGTCGTTGAGGAACACCAGTACCGGCGCCAGCGAGCAGTCGGCGTTGTACAGGCCGTCGGCGCGGGCGATCGAGTTGTTGAGGATGTCCGGGTTGCGCGACAGGGTCTCCCATTTCAGGCTGCCCTCGTTCATGCCCTTGATGACCTGTTTCGACACGGTCACCAGGGAGATGGTCGACTGCACCCCCGGGGTGTTGTCCATGGTCCACATCAACTCGTCGATCGGCGCCATGGTCGAGTGGATCGAGCAGCTCTCGGCCGGGGTCTTGACCATGATCACCAGCACGTCGGAACTGGTCGAGTAGTTGCTGATGATGAAGCTGTTGTCCTGGTTGTAGCGCGAGTCCGGGCGCAGCTCCGGCGCGCCCTGGTCGAGGTCGCCGATCTTCAGGTTCTGGCTGTACCAGAGGCCGCCGGCGAAGGCCAGCAGCGCCAGCACCACCGACACCGGCGCCACCTTGGCGCTGGCGAAGTTGGACAGCAGGCGCCAGAACGGGTGCTCGCGGGTGGCGTCCTTCTTGCTGCGGGCGATGGCCTTCTGGCTGATGCCGACGTAGCTGATCGCCACCGGCAGCAGGATCAGGTTGGTGAAGACGATCACCGCCACGCCGATCGAGGCGCCGATGGCCAGCTCGCGGATCACCCCGATGTCGATGATCAGCAGGGTGATGAAGCCCACGGCATCGGCGAGGATGGCGATCATCCCCGGCAGGAACAGCTGGCGGAAGGTGCGCCGCGCCGCGGTCAGGGCGTTGTCGGCGTCGCTGGATTGCAGGGCGATGCCGTTGATCTTCTGCACCCCGTGGGAGATGCCGATGGCGAAGATCAGGAACGGCACCAGCATCGAGTACGGGTCCAGGCCGAAGCCCACCGCGTGCATCAGGCCCAGCTGCCAGACCACCGCCACCAGGGTGGTGATGAGCACGGCGATGGTGCTGCGGATACACCAGGTGAACCAGTACAGCAGCGCCCAGGTGATCACCAGCGCCACGCCGAAGAACATCGCCACCATCACCAGGCCGTCGATCAGGTCGCCGACCTTCTTGGCGAAGCCGACGATATGGATCTTGACGTTGGGGTTCTGCGCCTGGAACTTGTCGCGGATCTTCTCCTCCAGCTGGTGCGAGAACTGCTGGTAGTCGAGCTTGACCTGGCGCCCCGGGTCCTGCGGGTCGGGGTAGCTTTCCAGCAACGGGATGTCGATGATGCTGGACTTGAAGTTGTTGGCCACCAGGCGCCCGACCTGGCCGGACTTGAGCACGTTGTCGCGCAAGGTGTCGAGGCTGTCCTGGGAGCCGTTGTAGGTGTTGGGGATCACCTCGCCGCCAGAGAAGCCTTCTTCGGTGACCTCGCTCCAGCGCACGCTGGGGCTCCACAGCGACTTCAGCCCCGCGCGGTCGACGCCGGGGATGTAGAACACCTCGTCATGGATCTGGCGCAGGGTCTCCATGTAGTCCTTGTCGAAGATGTCACCCTTGGTCGACTCCACCGACACACGCACGGTGTTGCCGAGGTTGGCCAGGTCGTTGCGGTGCTCGAGCATCTGTTCGATGAACGGATGCTGCAGCGGAATCATTTTCTCGAAGCTGGTGGAGGGGCGGATCTGCGTGGCCTGCCAGAACAGGAAGATGCTCACCAGCACGCAGATGGCGATGACGATGGGACGATTGTTGAAGATCAGGCGTTCCAGCAGGGTGGCCTTGTCCTTGTGCTGCATGTCGAAACTCTCCCGGCTGGTCATGGACGCGCCTCCTGGGTACCGTCGGCCGAGGCCAGGTGCACGCCCCCCTGCCCGACCAGCAGCAGACCGCCACCGCCCAGGCCGCTGACGCCCGACAGGGCAATGCGATCGGCGCGGTTGCGCACGCTGAAGGTCTGCCCGTCATCATGGCTGCGCAGCACGCTGCCGCCGTTGCCGACCAGCACCAGGCTGCCGTCTTCGAGAAGCGTAGCGCTTGCCAGGCCGAATTCGAGCGGGCCGCGTTCGGCCTTGAGCTCGATCGGCTGCCAGCTGTCGCCGAAGTCGGTGGAACGGAACAGGTTGCCGCGCAGGCCGTAGGCCAGCAGGGTGTTGGGCTGGGCGGTGCCGATCACGCCGAACAGCGAGCCCTCGTAGGGACCCTGGACCTTGGTCCAGCTCTGGCCGGCGTCGCTGGAGCGGAACATGCCGCCCTGCTCGCCGACGATGAACAGGCCGGCGTCCTTCACCAGGGTGATGGCGTTGAGGTGCAACTGGTCGGGGTTGTCCAGGCGCTCGGCGACGTCCTGCCAATGCTGGCCGCCATCGAGGGTCTCCAGCAGGGCACCGTAGGCGCCCACGGCGAAGCCGTGCTGCGGGTCGAGGAAGCGCACATCGAGCAAGGGGGCCTCGCGGGACAGGTCTTCGAACTGCTTGCTCCAGGTCGCGCCGCCGTCGCTGCTGGCGAGGATCTGCGCGTCGTGGCCGACGGCCCAGCCGCGCTTGTCGTCGAGGAAGAACACGGCGGTGAGCAGTTGCCGGGTGGGGACCCGGGCCTGGGTCCAGGTCTTGCCCTGGTCGTCGGAGAACAGAATGTGGCCGCGGTCGCCGACCACCACCAGGCGCTGCCCGGCGTGGGTGGCGCCGATCAACAGGCTCTGGCTGGCCTTGGCCGACTCCACCGAGTATTGCTCGGCGGCCACCGCCGCCAGGACTTGCCCGGCCCCGATACTCAGCGTCAGCGCCAGCATCGCGCTGGTCGCCAGGCTGTAGCGTGCCCTTGCCCGCTCTCTCATGACTGCCCCCTGTTGTGTTCTTGTGCTGGGTCAATCTATTGCCAGGTACTGTAAAAACCCTGTTCCAGAGCCCTGGAATAGCTTCTGGCCATCGTATCGGGGTTGTTCGGCGGAACACAACGAGCGGGACGTTATGTTTTGTTAACCAGAAGAACAATCGGGGCCGCTGCGCGGCCCTTTCCCTGAAGGGCCTGTCCCGTGACAACACCTCCAAGGGACGGGCTATCCCCTCAGGTGGGCGTGTTCACTCAGGAAACAATATTCTTCAATGACAGGTGCCGCGCATACCAGGGCCGTTGCGGCACCTTGCGCAGCAGGTTCTCGATCTTGTCGTCGGCACCGAAGGTGATGCGCAAGGCAAGCTTCATGGTCTCCACGTCCATCTCTACCGACTTGCCCAGACGCATCCCCGGTTGCGTGCTGCAGCCATGGGTGTCCGGCCCCAGCCAGGGGTCGTCGACTTCTACCCACCGGCCTGGAGCGAACCACGGTACACCGTTGACCTCCAGGCGCCGCACCTGGCCGGGATGGTGACGCTCATGAGCACGGAACCAGTCGTCGATGCGGTCGTCGATCCAGCCATGGAAGCCCCAGAACACCGGGTGCACATGGGAGGAGAACGGATCGCCGAGGAAGTCGTTCTCAGGCTCGAACCAGCGCGCGGCGAAATCCGCCTGGTCGCGGGCGAATGGCACTGGCGCGCCATTGTTCGGATCACGCGGCACCGACGCCCAGCACATGTGCAGCCAGTCGTGCAGGTTCATCTCCAGTTCCGAGCCGAAGGCGCCCAGGGTCAGTTTCGACAGGTACACCGGGTCCTGGTATTGCGACTCCCACACCTGGAAGTTGCTGCAATAGGTCTCACCTGCCTTGATCGCCCCGACCCACTGCCCATAGGCTTCATCGCCCGGGGCCTGCCAGCCTGGCGGCACGCAGCAGCCGTCGTGGTTATCGAAGTAGCGGGCGAAACCTGCTCGATCGAACTCGACGCTCGGCTGCGGCAGCGGGAAGCGCTGCCAGGAAGGCAGGTCCTGCAAGGTGCGCGCATACATCAGCATGTGCCGGTGCATGAACAGGAAATCGATACCAGAGCCATTGCGGTGCTTGCGCGGGCCACGGGCATCGCGCTCACGGTCCCGTGGCCCCGGCTGCCAGCCCAGGCCACGCAGGGCATCCTGCTTTTTCTCCGGCAGCTTGTGCCACTTGTCGCGGGTGGCGTGCCAGAGCTGGTGGAACAGGCGATGTTCAGCGCTGACCACCCACTCACGCATTTCGGGAGTATAAGGCAGACGCTCACGGGCTTCGGGGAACAGACGCTTGACCGCGACAAAACGGCTGTCGGGCACCGGCAGGGTCAGTGGTCGATCCAGGCGCTGGACGCGGCCGCTCAACGTGCCGCTGCCGGCATTGGCGAACTCGGCCCAGACCTCGTCGAGACTCGCCACGCACTCATAGCTTGGCCCGCCGTGCTGGCTGAGCAGGCGCCAACGCACCTCGGTGCTGCTGGCACCGACCAGATCACCGAGCACACGATAGGCCGGCTCGGCAACGCCGCGCAGACCCTGACCGGTATCGACGAATCCGCGCAGGCCACGACCTTTGGTGGCGACATCGAGGAACATCTCGACGCCCTCCTGAGGCAGCCCGTCCAGTCCTCGTTCGGCACCGTCGAAGCGGATCTCCCACACGCCACGCAGTTGGTCCGCCAGGACCTGCCCGGCATAATCGGCCAGCTCCACGCTGGCTTCGCCGGGCGTGACGATATCGTCTTCAGGGTCGTGGGTCAGTTGCTTGTGCGCGTAATAGGCCGCCGTGCCTGTGGCGCCCGCCACAGCCAGGCCAGCGATGAATCCTCGTCGGGAAATTGTCATTGCGCCTCAATCCGTCTTCGCGTGCCGCGACTTCTATCCAAGCTAGGACGTAGGTGGGCCGAGGAAATTTAGCCTTCTAATTAACCAACCGGCATGCTCGTCTGTTGGGTATCTCCCGCTGACAGAGGCATACCCATGACCTCCCTGCTCGATCGCCTGACCCAACCGATCAAGGCCACGCCCTACCGGGTCTTCGACCTCGACCTCAAAGCCATCGAACCCCTGAGCCCGTCGCTGAGCCGCTTCGTCTTCACCGGCGAAGACGTGGCGCAGATGACCACCCTGGCCCCCGACCAGCGCGTCAAGCTGCTGTTCCCGACGCCCGCCGGAGCGCCGCCGAGCCTGCCCAAGCACGAGCAGTGGCAACAGGCGCGGCGCGAGCTGGCAGCTCAGGACATGCCACCGATGCGCACCTACACCATTCGCGCCCTGCGCCGCGATGCCCTCGAAGTGGATGTGGACTTCGTCCTGCACGGCGTCAATGGCCCGGCCTCGGCCTGGGCCACCCATGCCCGCCCGGGTGACCGCCTGCAGATGGTCGCGCCCAACCTGGCCTATGCGGACGACCCCGGCGGCTACGAGTGGAAGCCGCCGCACAGCGCCCGGCGCATCCTGCTGGTCGGTGACGAAACCGCCTTGCCAGCCATCGCCGGCATCCTCGAACAGTTGGCCGCGAGGGCACCGGAACTGCTGGCGGAGGCCTATATCGAAGTGCCGCTGGAAGCCGACTGCCTCGACCTGCGCCACAGCCCGGCCACCCGCCTGCATTGGCTGCCGCGCGATCTGCTGCGTAGCGAACATGGCCAGGGCATGCTGCACGCCGTGCGCGAGCTGGCCAGCCTGCCGGCCGTGCGTGGCGCGTCGACGGTCGAGCTGGAGGACGTGGATATCGACGAGCGCATCCTGTGGGAACAGGCCAGCGGCGAGCACGGCGACTTCCATGCCTGGATCGCCGGGGAATCGGGGACTGTGATGGATATCCGCCGATACCTGATCAAGGAGCGCGGCTTGCCGAGGGAAAGCCTGACGCTGATGGGCTACTGGCGCGCCGGGCGTACCTTCGACTGATACCTGCGCCCTGTAGAAGATCACTTACGGAACAGAAGAGTAAGCATCACCAACGTGGGAGCGGGCTTGCCCCGCGATGCGGTTTATGGCACCGGCTTTGCCGGTGATCGCGGGGCAAGCCCGCTCCCACGCCGTTCCAGTCAAGTCAGCAAGTTACGTATTGCTCCATGGGAAGGCCTTAGCCAGCCAGTACCGCCGCCGCAACCGCCTCGGCAAACCTTGCCGCCACCTCATCGACCTGCTCGGCGCTGATGATCAGCGGCGGCAAAAAGCGCACCACCGCACCATGGCGACCGCCCAATTCGAGGATCAGGCCACGGCGCAGGCATTCGCGCTGTACCTTCGGCGCCAGCTTGCGGCAGGCCGGAGGGTGCCCCTGGACGTCGCGCTTGCCCGTCGGATCCACCAGCTCCACGCCCAGCATCAGGCCACGGCCACGGATGTCGCCAAGCTGCGGATAGTCCTGCTGCAAGCGCTGCAGATGCCCGCGCAGACGCTGCCCCATGGCCTCGGCGTGCTCGCACAGGCGGTGCTCCACCAGGTACTTCATCACCGCGGAGCCTGCGGCCATGGCCATCTGGTTGCCACGGAAGGTTCCGGCGTGGGCGCCCGGCGACCACTGGTCGAGCCAGTCGCGATAGACCATCACCGCCAGCGGCAGGCTGCCACCAATGGCCTTGGACAGGGTTACCACGTCGGGCACGATGCCGGCGTGCTCGAAGGCAAACATCTTGCCGGTGCGGGCAAAGCCACTCTGGATCTCGTCAACGATCAGCGCCACCCCGGCCTGCTCGGTAATCCGGCGCAGCCCGCGCAGCCACTCGATGTCGGCAGGAATCACACCACCCTCGCCCTGCACCACCTCGACGATCACCGCCGCCGGCAGCGCCACGCCGGCCTCCGGATCGCACAGCAGGTTTTCCAGGTAGTGCAGGTTGGCGCGCACGCCCGCCTCGCCACCGAGGCCGAACGGGCAGCGGTAGTCATAGGGATACGGCAGGAACTGCACGCCATTGTTCAACAGTGCGCCGAGCGGCTTTTTCGGCCCCAGGCTGCCCATCAGGCTCAGCGCGCCCTGGGTCATGCCATGGTAGGCCCCCTGGAACGCCAGCACGGTGCTGCGCCCGGTCACCGTGCGCACCAGTTTGAGCGCCGCTTCGACCGCGTCGGTACCGGTCGGGCCGCAGAACTGGATCTTCGCCTCCCCGCGCAAACCTTCAGGCAGCAGAGCGAACAGGTCCTGGACGAACTGATCCTTGACCGGCGTGGTCAGGTCCAGGGTGTGCAGCGGCAACTCATCGGCCAGCACGCGCTGGATCGCGTCGATCACCACCGGATGGTTGTGCCCCAGGGCCAGGGTGCCAGCGCCGGCCAGGCAGTCGATGAACTGGCGGCCCTCGACGTCCTCGACGTACAGGCCACGGGCGCGTTTGAGCGCCAGGGGGATGCGCCGCGGGTAGCTGCGGGCGTTGGACTCCTGCTGCTGCTGGCGCAACAGCAGGGGCGAATCCTCGAATTCGTACAGGGGGCGCGGCGTGGTGGCCGGCAGCACCTGGGCAAGGCTGGAAGCGGTCGACATCGGAAAATCCCTCGCAAGCAAGCGAATGTGCCCGCCACGCGCCCTGTAACCGGATGTGTGTCGGGTTCTTATCGTTTGAAAAACGCTTCAGCGAGGTGCGGATTTAGCGGTTGCCGTGGGATTTGTTGTGAATGTACGACCTGCATCGCGGGGCAAGCCCGCTCCCACAGACTCATGCGCCAAGCTGCGTGGGAGCGGGCTTGCCCCGCGATGGGTACAACGCCGAACTCAACTCCCCGAACGCGCCGGTACCTGCAGGCTTACCCGCAAACCATCGGCCCGACTGTCGAACCGCAGGTTGCCGGCGCAGCGCTGGACGATGGCCTGGACGATCGCCAGCCCCAGGCCGCAGCCACCGCTCTGGCCGTTGCGCCAGAAACGTTCGGTCAGATGTTCAAGGTCTTCCTGGGCAATCCCCGGTCCATGATCGCGCACCAGGAAGTCCACCTGCCCGTCCTGCGCCTGCACCTCAAGCTCAACGGCGGCATCGCCGCCATGGCGCAGGGCGTTGTCCAGCAGGTTGCGCAGCGCCGCCACCGCCAGCGGCGCCGGCATGCTCAGGTAGACCTTGGCCGCCGCCTCGGGCAGGCGCAGGTGGATGCGCCGGTTGTCGCCACCGCCGGCGTCCTCGATGGCCTGCCGGGCAACCTGCTCGGCGCTGCACTGCACGCCATCGTCGAAGGACAGGCTGCCCTCGACCCGCGCCAGCATCAGCAGTTGCTCCAAGGTACGGTGCATGCGATCGGTCCCCTGCTCGGCATGCTCCAGCGCTTGTTCACGCACGGTGCCATCGGTCATCCGCGCCACCTGAAGGTGGGTCTTGATGGCAGTCAGCGGGCTGCGCAGCTCATGGGCGGCGTCGTCGGTCAGGCGGCGTTCGCGTTCAATGGTCTGGGCGATGCGCAAAAACAGCTGGTTCTGGGTGTCGAGCAGCGGTTGCAGCTCGCTGGGCAGGCCGGCCACCTGCAACGGCTCGACGCTGTCGGCACGGCGCCTGCGCAAGGCATCACGCATGCGATTGAGCGGCTCCAGCCCCTTGCCAAGGCCGATCCACAACAGCCCCAGGCTGCCCAGCAATGCCATCAGCACCGGCGCCGAGGCCGCCAGCAGGATCGACTGGTTCAGCGCCTCGCGCTCCTGGTGACGATCGGCGGTGGTAATGCGCACATCGCCATGGTTGTAGGTGAAGGTGCGCCAGGAAGCGCCGTCGATGGTCTGGTCACGGAAGCCGCTGCGCTCGTCGTCCATGGTGCCATCGTGCTTGTGGTTGCTGGCGAGGATTTCGCCGCGCAGCGAGCTGACCTGGCAGGCCATGCCGTCCGGCACGCTGAACTGGTCGGCGGAAAAGTGCGCGTCCTGGCCCTTGGCAGTCAACGGTTGCGGCAACTGGTCGATCAGCCCCGCGACCATGCGCGCCGACGCCACCAGGCGCTGGTCGAGGGAAAACATCATCTGCTGGCGCAGGTCGCGCAGCATCCATGCCGCCGCCAGCACCCAGATGACGATGAACACACTGCCGAGAATCAGTGAAAGGCGAACCCGCAGGCTCATGACGCGCCCTCCTCCGGCGCCTGGGCCGGCCCCAGGCGGTAGCCAAGGCCGCGCACGGTCTCGACGATGCCGTTGCCCAGTTTGCGCCGCAGGTGATGGATATGCACGTTCAGCGCGTTGCTTTCGACCTCATCGCTGAAACCGTAGACGCAGTCCTTGAGCTGTTCGCTGGACAGCACGCGCCCCGGGTTCTGCAGCAAGGCCTGAAGCAATGCCTGCTCTCGACGCGACAGGTCCACCGCCTGGCCGGCCAGGGTGGCCGCGCAACTGCTGGGGTCGTAGCGCAGCGGGCCGTGCTCGATGACATTCACCGCCCGCCCGGCCACACGACGCAGCAGGGTGTGCAGGCGCGCGGCCAGTTCGCGCAGGTCGAAGGGCTTGAGCAGGTAGTCGTCGGCGCCCGCCTGCAGGCCATCGACCCGATCGGTGACCGCGTCGCGGGCGGTGAGCACCAGCACCGGCAGGGTCTCGCCCTGCTGGCGCAGGCGGCGCAGCAGCTTGAGGCCGTCCTCGTCGGGCAGGCCCAGGTCGAGGATCATCACGTCGAACTTCGCCGTCCCGAGCATCTGCCGGGCCTGCGAGGCGCTGGCCACCCGGTCCACGGTCAGGCCCTGGGCCGAAAGGCCGGCGCAGATGCCGCTGGCGATCAGGTCGTCGTCCTCGCAGAGCAGAACGTGCATGAGGGGGTCTCTCCTGGGTGGGGAAGCTGGCATTGCACAGGGTGGCGATTAAGGGGGGATTATGAACGGGTTTGGAGGATTTCGTCGGGCTGATAGCATCGGGACAGACAAGGCTGCCGCCGGTCCTAGGACCAACTTAACCTTCAGTTAATAACCCCAGGCCAGCATGGCCCTCTTCAAAGCTCTGCCAAGGCGCCGACATGCGTGTTCTCCTGCTCTTCCTGACATTCCTGCTCGCCGGCCCCCTCCAGGCCAACCCCTTTGCGGTAAAGCCGGACTTCCTGCCGGTCAACGAGGCCTTCGTCCTGACTCACGATCGCCTGGAAAACGGCCAGATGCGCCTGCATTTCCTGATCAAGGATGGCTACTACCTCTACCAGAAGCGCCTGAAATTCGACGGCCTACCCGCCGAACAGCACCCGTCCCTGCCCCAGGCCGAAAACCACCACGACGAGTTCTTCGGCGACAGTGCGGTATACCGCACCGAACTGGAGCTGCTGCTGCCGGCTAACACCAGCGGTGAGCTGCGCCTAGGCTGGCAAGGCTGCGCCGACGCCGGCCTGTGCTACCCACCGCAGACCACGCCAATAGCCCTGGGCGGCAGCACCGCGCCAGCCGCCGCTGCCGACCAAGCCAGCGACCAGGCCCTGGCCGGCACCCTGCAACAGGACAGCCTGGCCTGGAGCCTGCTGGCGTTCTTCGGCCTGGGCCTGCTGCTGGCCTTCACCCCGTGTTCGCTGCCGATGCTGCCGATCCTCGCCGGACTGGTCCTGGGCAACGGTGCCAACGCCCGCCGCGGCTGGTGGCTGGCCGGCGTCTACGTACTGAGCATGGCACTGGTCTACGCCGCCCTCGGCGTGATCGCCGCGCTGCTGGGCGCCAGCCTGCAGGCCTGGCTGCAACAGCCCTGGCTGCTGGGCAGCCTGGCCGGCCTGTTCATACTCCTGGCCCTGCCGATGTTCGGCGCCTTCGAACTGCAATTGCCGACCGCCCTGCGCGACCGCCTGGACCGCGCCGGGCAAGGCACCCGTGGCGGCAACCTGTACGGCGCGGCGTTGCTGGGCGCCCTTTCGGGCCTGCTGCTGGGCCCGTGCATGACCGCGCCGCTGGCCGGCGCGCTCTTGTTCATCGCCCAGAGCGGTGACGTGCTGCAAGGGGCGCTGGTGCTGTTCACCCTCGGGCTGGGTATGGGCGTTCCCCTGCTGTTGCTGGTCACCCTGGGCAACCGCTACCTGCCACGCCCGGGCGCCTGGATGAACCTGGTCAAGGGCTTGTTCGGCTTCGTGTTCCTGGCCATGGCCCTGTACACGGTGCGTGGCCTGCTGGCGGAAACCCTGGTGCTGGCCCTGGCCGGCGCCTGGCTGATCGCCCTGGGCTGGGCCGCCTGGCCGGCCCTGCAGCGCCTGCCCGCCTTGCGCGCCATTCCCCTGCTCGGCGCCTTGTGGGGGGGCCTGCTGCTGGTGGGCGCCGCAGCCGGGGGCAACGACCTGTGGCAACCCCTGCAGCCCTTCGCCGGCAAGGGCACCGCGCAAGCTCCGGCCAACGCCCACGACGCCTTCGTCACCGTGAACGCGCCGGCCGACCTGCAGCGTGAGCTCGACGCCGCCAAGGCACGTGGCCAGTGGGTGCTGGTGGACTACTATGCCGACTGGTGCGTGTCGTGCAAGGTCATGGAAAAGCAGGTGTTCGGCCGTGGCGATGTCCAGGCCAGCCTGGCCGGCGTGCACCTGCTGCGCCTGGACGTGACCGCCGACTCCCCGGCCAGCCGCGAACTGCTGCAGCGTTACCAGGTGCCAGGCCCGCCCAGCCTGATCTGGATCGGCCCGGAAGGCGACGAGCGCCGCGCTCGCCGCATCACCGGGGAGATCGACGCCGCCGGGTTCCTGCAACACTGGGCCCAGACCAGGAGCCAAGGCTGATGCTGACCGTCACCCTCGGGCCACTGACCATGGCCCTGAACCACCTGCTGCTGCTCGCGGCGCTGGGCATCGCCAGCCTGGTCGGCTGGCGGGTGGCCAGGCGCGGCGGTGAAAACCCGGAATCTGCGCTGTTCAATCTGTTCCTGCTGGGCCTGCTGTTCGCCCGCCTGGGCTTCGTCCTGGCCTACTGGCCGATGTACCGCGACGACCCGCTGCAGGTCATCGACATCCGCGACGGCGGCTTCCTGCTCTGGGGCGGCCTGCTGGGCATCGTCCTCGGCACCCTGTGGCAGGGCTGGCGGCGCCCCGGCCTGCGCCGCCCCCTGGGCTGGGCGTTGTTCAGCGGCGCGCTGTTCTGGGGCCTCGGCAGCCTGGCCAGCCACCTCTACAGCAAGGGTACCGAACTGCCGGACATGAGCCTGCGCGACAACCGTGGCCAGGCGGTGGCCCTGCACAGCTACCGCGGGCGGCCGCTGGTGATCAACATCTGGGCCACCTGGTGCCCGCCCTGCCGGCGCGAAATGCCAGTGTTGCAACAGGCCGAGGACGACTACCCCCACGTGACCTTCCTGTTCGTCAACCAGGGAGAAACCCCGGAGAACGTCAGCACCTTCATGGCCACCACCGGCCTGACCCTGTCCCACGTGCTGTTCGACGGCACCGGCGAGCTGGCCCGCAAGGTCGGCTCCATGGCCCTGCCCACCACCCTGTTCTACAACGCCGAAGGGCGGCTGGTCGGCAGCCACCTGGGCGAACTGTCGCGCGCCAGCCTGCGCCACGCCCTGGAACCCTTCGAACGCGCCGATGCGCCCGCCCCACAAGGAAACTGACATGCGATTGAATGCGCTGCTGCCGCTGACCCTCACCTTGCTCGCCGCCCCGCTGTTGCACGCTGAAGAGCTCCCCAAGGCGATCCAGCAACTGCAGGCCAAGGGCGCCGTGATCAAGGGCAGCTTCGACGCCCCCAACGGCCTGCGCGGCTATGCCGCCGAGTACCACAACAACGGCATCGCCCTGTACCTGACGCCCGACGGCAAGCACGTGCTGGTGGGCAGCCTGTTCGACGAGCAAGGCAAGGATCTCAGCGCCGAACCACTGGAAAAACTGGTGTACGCACCGATGAGCAAGGCTGTCTGGGCGAAGATGGAAAAATCCGCCTGGATCCAGGACGGCAAGGTGGACGCCCCACGCACCGTGTACCTGTTCAGCGACCCCAACTGCCCCTACTGCAACATGTTCTGGCAGCAGGCCCGGCCCTGGGTCGAGTCGGGCAAGGTGCAGCTGCGTCACATCATGGTCGGCATCATCCGCGAGGACAGCCCGGGCAAGTCCGCCGCGCTGCTCGCCGCCAAAGACCCGGCCAAGGCCTTGCAAGAACATGAGAAGGCCGGCAAGGCCAGCACGCTCAAGGCGCTGGACAAGGTGCCGGAGGCGGTTCAGAAGAAGCTCGAGGCGAATCTGGCGCTGATGGAAGAACTGGGCCTGGCCGCAACCCCGGCGATCTTCTATCAGGATGAAAAGGGGCAGTTGCAGAGCCAGCAAGGGGCGCCGCGGCCGGAGATGCTGGGGAAGATACTCGGCAAGCGTTAAACCGCAGTCTATCTGAAGGTACAACGATAGCCTTTGGCGAATACCTCGACATGGCTGTCGTACCAACCAGCAGATAGCGCTTCAAGCCCAGCGATCCTGATGGGTCACAGGGCGCTTTGCGTTCGCTTAGGCACTGTACGCAAAGCCATGTCGTAGACAAGGAGATACGGTCGCCAGACCGGAGCCGTCCTTTTCAGGCTCATTGATACGCCCGCCTCACCCTCGACCTTGATCGTGGCTCAAGCCATCAAGGTCTCGGAAAACATAGTGTGTATACGCCGGCAGAAATCTGATTCATCGACACTGTCCGGCAACACCAATACATAGTAAAAAATTCGATTGAAGCGCAAATTGATATCGTACGGTTCGAAATCCGAATCACCTTCAAACTCGAATAGCGTAGCGATCCCGTTCAACGCTGCTGGCTTTGCCTCAACGCCAAAGCACCCCTCGCCCGTCGCCCCCAGATTGTAACCTTGCTCAAGGTGGGCCTTCAGCATCCCCTCATCTTTATAGAAAAGAATAAACTCCTCTCCCCGAATGCACTCCTGCTGCGACTGAAACCCCAGACGTGCTGCTTTTTCCGTCAATGCCGCGAGCACCAGTTCCAGCGACATGTCGGTATAAAAGCCATACATGACACCCGACCAATCAGCCATCCCACTGTCTCCTATAGCTTGCATCCGGAAGCGCCGTGACTGACATCAGCACGAAGTCTTCTATTAGCGTCCCTGAGCTGAATATCTTCTTGTATATAGAGCCTTAGATAAGCATTCTGCCGATCCACTTTTTTAACTTTCCCGCTATCAACTTCAAATGAAACAAAATGGGTACTTTTCTCTTTGGTCAGCCCCATTTTACCTCTTACATTGGTGCTCTCCATTTCCTCAGGCGTTAGTGTCGTCACGTAGACACCTTTGGGCTTGCCTTGAATAGCGCCTCGCCCCCTGGCGCCGGGGTCACTTTGATTAATCACGCCTGTCCCCATGATTCCCTTATAACCTTCCTTGCTCGTGTAATGATAAACACGCACCACCTCCAAGCCTAACGGATCGATCCATGACAGTGGATTGGGCGCATATTGATAGAGGTTGATCCCGCCCCTCAAGCCTAGCGGGTCTTGCTGGGTAAACCGCCCGATATCCGGGTCATAGAATCTGAATGTGTTGTAGTGCAGCCCAGTTTCCCGATCCAGATACTGCCCCTGAAAACGCACATTCTGCCGACTGACCTGCTCCGGCGCATGCCATTCCTCGCAGTTGTTGCCCCATACCTGGTGCTGCCCTTGCCAGGCAGTTATCCCCTGTTCGTCGGTCAGTTGCTCTACCAGGCCGACCAGATTCGTATGGAAGTGGAAAACCTGCTCATGCCCAGGCACCCCATCTACCCTGGCCAGCGGCTCATGGCCCGCCGCGTCTGCGTACAGATAGAGACTCGGTTTGCCGTCCTGAACTTCTCGCAACAGACGCAGGCCTTGCCACTGAAACTCGGTTCGACTGACCGGCGCGTCCAGGTCGTCACGGTAGACTCGTTTGTCGATGCGCCTGCCCAAGGGGTCGTAAGCAAACTCGATCCGTTCGCGAAGCGGCCCGCGCCGCTGACGGATACAGACCAGCCGATGCTCTGCATCGTATTCAAAGCGCTGGAGCAGACGATTGCCGGAGCGCTTCTCCTCGAGCCGACCAAAGCGGTCGTAGCGATAGCGTCTATCTTGGAACACCTTGACCCGGTTGTGCCGTACCCGACCGTTGACCTGATATCCCTCCAGCAGGTTGCCGGCAAGGTCGTAGCCAAAGTGCTCGACCATCGGCTGTTGCTGAGGCAACTGGCGTGACGCGCCATGGATTCGCTCGGTGGGCCCGTAGTCATAACCAATGCGCCCCTGGTAGCTGCCACGCCCACCGGCACCGGCCTGGAAACGACCGACCAGATGCTCAAGCTCCACCCCCAGCCCGCTACCAGCGCGCTGGGTCTGGGTCAGTACCTCGCCGACAAGGTTGTCCGCCGCATCGTACTCATAGTCCTTCTGCAGCAAGGGCATGCGGGTGCGCTCGCCATCCTGATATTCCACAGCCTTGCGCAGCAGGCGCCGCGTACTGTCATAACGGGTTCTGGTAAGCAATGCACCCTGGCTGCGCAAGACCTCGTCGTGTAACGCATCGCGCTCGAAGTCGCTGATCACCCGCCCGTCGAGATTGATCTGGTGCAGATGTCCGCTGCCATAGCACAGGTAGTTGATCCGGCGGGAGTCAGGCAGCGTCAAGGTCTGCAGGTTACCTAGGGGATCATAGGTGTAACCGAGTTGCCCTGGACCCTGGCTTTCGCTCAGCAATCGCCCCATGGCGTCGTAGGTGAAGTCCAACTGCTGGACCTGCCCACTACGGTGAGTGAAATGGATCGCCAGCAGATTGTCAGCAGCATCGTAGCGGTAGGTCGTCTCGCCATCGTCGGTCCGCTTGCACAGCAGACGACCGACCGCATCGTGTTCATGGTGGTGGACCTGTGCAAACACTTCGGGCTCATCCGGGCTGCCCGGCAACACCGGCTCCGCTTCGCGGCATGGATGCACGGTGCGTTGGGTGATCGCATCCAGGGCATCATAAAGCAGACTGAAACCGCCACCATCGAGGTTACGCTGACCAACCAACCGGTCTAGCGCATCCCACTGGAAGCGATAGTGCTCGCCGTTCTCGTTTTCCAACTGCTGCAAGCGGCCGTAGGCATCCCAGTGCAACCGCACAATGTGCCCCAGCGCATCAGTACGCTGCAGCAGTCGGCCGCTGCCGTCGTATTGCCATTGGGTCATGCGCTGCGCTGGGTCGACATGGCGGGCCAACTGACCGGCAGCATCGATCTGATAGTGCTCGACCCGGCCATCGGCCAATTCGCGCTGCTGCAGATGGCCACGCACATTGAAACGATAGCGCGTGGCGCCGCCCTCGGCATTGTGCACCTCGCTCAGGTGCCCACGCAGGTCGTAACGATAGTGAGTCTGTTGCCCCGAGCAATCGCGTGAGGCAGTCAGCTGGCCACGCCCGTTCCACTTGAACGAACGTTCCTTGCCTATGGCATCGACACTACGCACCATACGTCCCTGACGATCGTGGTCGTAATGTGTCAGTTGCCCGAGTGGATCGACCTCGGACAACAGGTTGCCCCGAGCATCATAGGTATAACGACGCTCATGCCCTGCTCCGTCGACGATACGGATGGGCAAGGCCCAATGTTCGGTGTAACCGATGCTTTCACGACGCCCCAACGGGTCGGCAGTGGCAACCACGCGCCCGAGCGCATCGTAGCTATAGGACCACTCGCCACCTTGTGGATCGAGGGTGCGCCGCAACAGGCCATCGACATAGTCGTGCCGCCAGCAATATCCCAGCGCATCGATGTAGGTGTGGACCTCGTTCAGCGCGCCCCAGTGATAGTGCTCCTCACGCCCCAGGCCATCGATGACCTGGGTATGGCCATGCTCCAGGTCATAGATGAAGCGATAGTCCTCGCCGTCGCTGCCCCAGTGCCGAACCACGCGCCATTCATGCTCGGGCTGTAGCTCCAACAGCGCGGGCATGGCGTAAGGCGTGCCATCCAGACTGCACGGTTGGCGCGCCGGCGGTGGCGTGAAGCGGGCCCACTCGTAGTACCGCGTAGCCCCCATGGGCAGCGTATGGCTGGCCAGCAACCCTTGGTCGGTGTAGGTAAACTGCCTCAGCAATTGCCCTTCGGCATCGGCGACAACCTCCAATTGCCCTGCCGAGGTGTAGCGATACTGCACCAGGCATTCGCGCTGCTCGACGGCAAAGGCCTGACCGGCCCGCAAGTACAGTCTGTGGATCTCGGCTACCCGGCGCGGTTGCCCGTCGGCATAGCGCAGTTCGATGAAGGTCCGGGCCGAGCTGTCGCCGAGGAACTGCAATCGGCCTTGTTCGTCGTAGAACAGCTCCAGGCAATTGAGGTTGCGATCACCGACCTTGACCAGGCGCGACCGCCGACTGTCCAATGGATCGGTATGGAACACCTGGTACAACCCGCTGTTGATGTCCTCGACGATGGTGAAACCGTTGTCCTGATGAAAGAACGCCAGGCCATCGAGAATACTGACGAAGGCACTGCCGACCTGCAGACGCCCGAGCTCCAGCCTGGCGCCCTCATCATCGACGTAGATCCACAACTCGCCCCCCTCAGGGTGCGCGACACGCTCCAGGCGCACTTCATAGGGCACACTCCAACCCATGCCGAACAGGCCATCGCTACGCCGGTCGTTGCTGTCATAGCGCCGCGCCCAAGTGATCGGGACCAGCGCCGCGAGTGTGAAATCCACATCCTCGGGGCCATCCTGGAATTTGCTGCCCATGGCTGGAGCCACCGGGTTGCCCACCCCGCAGCGGCGACCCTTGAGCATGCCCCGGCGACTGATGAGCATCCCGGCAATCAGGCCAATGATCTTCGCCGCAGCGCTCTTGCCGTCGTGGATGTCGCGCACGGTGGTGGTGCCGCCACCGATGCGCACATTGGGCGAATAGGTCATGCCGATCGGCCCGTCGCAGGTGGTCTTGTCTCCGACCCGCGCTGCCGGCTGGCCATTGATGAACACCTTGTCCGAGCCTTGGGCAACGAACTGTTCGGGCATTGGCGGGTGCTTGCTGCAGACCGCCTTGTCCTCGGGCTTGGGAATCGATCCGGGCGCGGCCGGCGTGGTCACCGGCGGGTTGAAGATGCTGTTGATCTCCTGCGCCAAGCCGATCACCGGCAATACCATCGAGGCGCCGACCATGGCGTAGGCCCCGATGTTTTCGAGGATCGACGGTTCATCGGCTGGGCCCGGCGCCTCGACCGGGCCACCACTCACCCCGGCGGCGCGCGCCGCGAGGATGCCGTTGATGCGGGTATTATGCGAGCCACTGCTGATCGAGCCGTACGGCTCGGGCGGAAACAGCGAATTGCCGACCCAGTTGCTGAAGTCGCTGATATGCTCGCCAATGCTCTTGTCTTCACCGGCCGGCAGCATGGCGGCAGCACTGACCATGACCCCGGCGATCAACGGCGTGAGCACGGCGGCGGCACCGCCGGTACCGACCACCGCGACCACCGCGCCACCAATGGCGGCACCGACCGCAGCGACCGCCGCCGCATAGACGGCGGCCTCGACCAGGCCACTGACCAGCTCGGCCATCAGCGGGGGATGAAGAATGAGATCGCCCATGCGGGCGGCATGCAGGCTATCGTCCATGAAACCCGTGAAATCCTTGCGCACTGTGTGCAGCGTAGCACCGGCAAGGGTGAGGATTACAGGGTGGCCATACGCCATATCGGCGCGTCAGCGCGGGGCCTGCCTGATCCTCTGGGAACAGGCAGCCCCCGCGCTGAAGGCAATGCAGTTACAACGCCTCCAGCTCCGCCATCAGGTCGCTCAACCGATCGACCTTGGCGTCATCCAGCGCGCTGTCCTGCAGCCCGCGCACGTACTCCGCCAACTCCTCCACCGTGCTGCACTCGAACATCGCCCGCAACGGCACGTTCAACTGCAGGGCCTTCTGCACCCGCGAGGCGATCTGCGTCGCCAGCAACGAATGCCCGCCCAGCTCGAAGAAGTTGTCGCGCACGCCCACCCGTTCGGCCTTGAGCACATCGGCCCAGATGCCGGCGAGGGCCTGTTCCAGTTCGTCACGCGGCGCCAGGTAGGCCTGGCTGTGCTGGCCGCCGATCTCGATGGCCGGCAGCGCCTTGCGGTCGAGCTTGCCGTTGGCGTTGTGCGGCAGGCTGTCGAACCAGCCCCAGTGCAGCGGCACCATGTACTCCGGCAGTTCGGCGCGCAGGCGCTGCCTGAGTTGGTCGAGCAGCGCGGCGTCGGCGGCGACGCCCTGGTGCGCCACCAGGTAGCCGACCAGGTGCTTGCCGTTGACGCCCTCCTGCACGCCCACCGCGGCATCGCGCAGCTCGGCTTGCTCGTGCAGGCGTGCCTCGATCTCGCCCAGCTCGATGCGGTAGCCGCGGATCTTCACCTGGTGGTCGATACGCCCGACGTACTCCAGCACGCCATCGGGACGGCGCCGGGCCAGGTCGCCGGTGCGGTACAGCCGCTCGCCCGGTGCACCGTACGGATGCGGGATGAATGCCTGGGCGGTGCGCAGCGGATCGCCCACATAGCCACGGCCCACGCCGGTACCGGCGACGCACAGCTCGCCCACCGCGCCCAGCGGCACCAGGGTCTGGTCCTCGCCGAGCAGGTACAGGCGGTTGTTGTCGGTCGGCGTGCCGATCGGCAGGTAGCTGCCCTGGGTCGAGGCGGCATCGACGCGGAAGAACGCCACGTCATCCGAACACTCCGCCGGGCCATAGGCGTTGACCAGGCCGATGGCCGGGTAGCGCTGCAGCCACTGGGCGGCCAGCTCGGGCGGCATGGCCTCGCCGGTCGGCAGCATCCAGCGCAGGCCGTCGAGGGCCTGGTGGTCGTTGGCCAGCATGCCCTGGATCAGCGACGGCACGCTCTCCAGCACGGTGATGCCGGTGGCCTGCACATGGCTCAGCAGGCCCTGCGGGTCGTGGGCGATGGCGTTCGGCACGATCTGCACCTTGGCCCCGAACAGCGGCGCGGCGAGGAACTGCCACACCGAGATGTCGAAGCTCTGCGAGGCGGTCTGGGCGATCACGTCCTGCTCGTCCAAGGCCAGGTACGGCACCTTGCTCAGCTGGTTGTTGAGCATGCCGCGCTGCTCGACCATCACGCCCTTGGGCAGGCCGGTGGAGCCGGAGGTGTAGATCACGTAGGCGAGGTTGTCCGGCGCGCTGTGGATGCCGGGGTTGTGGCTGGCCACGTTGCTCGCCTGCACCTCTTCCCAGACCAGCAGCTTCGGCCGTGCCGCGCCCGCCACTTCGTCGAGCAGCTGGCGCGCCTGCTCGGCGCAGGCCGCGCTGCACACCAGTACCGGCGTGCGGCTGAGCTCGACGATGCGTTGCAGGCGCGCCGACGGCAGGCCCGGATCCAGCGGCAGGTAACCGGCGCCGGCCTTGAAGCTGCCGACGATCATGCCCAGCAGCGCCAGGCCGCGCTCGGCCAGCAGCGCCACCGGTTGGTCGATGGCCACGCCGGCCGCGACCAGGGCATGGCCGAGGCGGTTGGCCGCCACGTTCAAACCGGCATAGTCGTAGGCGGCATCCAGGCAACGGGCGACAGTGCGCTGCGGGTGCGCGGCGACCCGCGCCTCGAACAGCTCGACGTAGCTCTGCTCCAGGGCGTAGCTGTGCTCAGTGCGGTTGCAGTCGTCGAGCAGGAAGCGCTGCTCGTCGGCGCCCAGCAATGCCAGCTCATCCACCTCGCCGTCGAAGCCTTCGACCAGCGCCAGCAGCAGGCGCTTGAACTCGGCGAGCAGGCGCTCGACGGTCGGGTAGTCGAAGTAGCGCTGGTCGAACGACAGGTGCAGGCCCAGGTCGTCGCCCGGGTAGCATACCGCGGTCAGCGGGAAGTTGGTGTGGGTGCGGCCCGAGTCGGAGCTGGCATCCAAGTGCTGGGCGTGGTCGAGCACGGCGGTTTCCACCGGGGCGTTCTCGAACACGAACAGGCTGTCGAACAGCGGCTGGCCCTTGGGCAGTTCGCTGCATTCCTGGATCGCCACCAGCGGCAGGTACTCGTACTCGCGCAACTGCATGTTGCGGTCGAGCAGGCCTTGCAGCCAGTCACGCACGCTACGCCGCTCGCCGGGCTGCGGCATCTGCACGCGCAGGGCGATGCTGTTGATGAACAGGCCGACCGTGCGCTGCATCTGCGGCAGACTCACCGGGCGCCCGGCCACCGTGACGCCGAACACCACGTCGCGGTCGCCGCTGTAACGGGCCAGGGTCAGGGCCCAGGCCGCCTGGGCGAAGGTGTTGACCGTCAGCTGGTGAGCCTGGGCCAGTTCGCGCAGGCGCGCGCCCTCGCTCAGCTCGAGGCGGGTGTAGCAATCGCCCACCAGCATGCCGTCACCGGCGTGATCGTGGCGCAGCGGCCGATCGCTGGGGATCGCCGTGGCCCGTTCGAAGCCGGCCAGGTTGGCCTGCCACCACTGGCGCGCCTCGTCGAGGTCCTGGCGCTGCAGCCAGCCGATGTAGTCGCGGTAGCGCGGCGGCACCGGCAACTGGGCCTGGCGTCCCTCGCCCAGGGCCTGGTAGATCTCGAAGAAGTCGTTCATCAGCAGCGAGCGGCACCAGGCATCGATGAGGATGTGGTGGTTGCTCATCATGAACCAGTAGCGTGCGTCGTCGACGCGCACCAGGCGCAGGTGGAACGGCGCTTCGCGCAGCAGTTCGAAGCCGGCCTCGCGCTCCTGCTTGTGCAGGGCCTGCAGGCGCGCTTCCTGGGCGTGCTCGTCGAGGCCGCGCCAGTCCTGGTAGTCCACCGGCGTCTTGCCAGGCTTGTGGATGATCTGCAGCATCGCTTCGCCGGCGTTCCAGCTGAACGATGCGCGCAGCGCTTCGTGACGCGCCACCACGGCCTGCCAGGCCTGGGCGAAACGCTCGGGGTCGAGGGCGCTGTTGATGCGGTAGCGGTCCTGCATGTAGTAGATGCCGGTGCCCGGCTCGAGCAGGGTGTGTAGCAGCAGGCCTTCCTGCATCGGCGTCAGCGGGTAGACATCCTCGATCTCGGCGGCCAGGATCGGCAGCGCGTCGATCTGCTCCTGGGTCAGTTGCGCCAGCGGGAAGTCCGACGGCGTGAAGCTGCCGTTGCCGTCCGCCAGGCAGTGGCCGACCAGGGCCAGCAGCTCCTGGCGGTAGGCTTCGGCCAGGCGGGCAATGGTCGCTTCGTCGTAGCGCTCGGCGCTGAAGCTCCAGCGCAGTTGCAGCGCGCCGCCGTACACCTGGCCATCGACGCTCAGCCAGTTCGGCAGCGGCGCGTCGAGGTCATGGGCCAGGCCTGCGGGAGCGTCGAGCGGCTGGAACAACGCCGCCTGGTCGAACTGCTGGTCGAACTGGCCCAGGTAGTTGAAGGTGATGCGCGCCTGGGGCAGCGCGGCCATGCGTTCGCGCCCGGCCTCATCGGCCAGGTAACGCAGCACGCCATAACCCAACCCCTTGTGCGGCACCTGGCGCAGTTGCTCCTTGATGCGCTTGATCGAGCCGGCACGGGCCGATTCGCCCTCGCCCATCTCCGGGCTCAGGCTCAGCGGGTAGGCATTGGTGAACCAGCCGACGCTGCGGGTCAGGTCCATGTCCTCGAACAAGCCGTCGCGACCATGGCCTTCCAGCTGCACCAGCACCTGTTGATCGCCGCTCCACTGGCACAGGGTGCGCGCCAGGGCGGTCAGCAGCAGGTCATTGACCTGGGTGTGGTAGGCCGCCGGCGCCTGTTGCAGCAGCTGGCGGGTCTGCTCGACGTCCAGCTCGATGGCGATGCTGCGGGCATGGCAGTGCAGGTTGCCGCCCTGGGGATGGTCACAGGGCAGTTCGCGACGGGCGTTGCCCAGTTGCGCTTCCCACCAGCCCAGCTCGTCGCGCAGTGAATCGCTGCCGGCATAGCTGGCCAGGCGCGCCGCCCAATCGCCCATGGCATGGGTCTTGGCGGCCAGCGTTTCACCGCGGTACAGCGCCTGCAGGTCTTCCAGCAGGACACGCCAGGACACGCCATCGACCACCAGGTGATGGATCGCCAGCAGCAGGCGCTGGGCGCCCTGCTCGTCGCTGACCAGCAAGGCGCGCAGCAACGGCCCCTCGGCAAGGTCGAGGCTGCGCTGCACATCGGTATAGAGCGCCTGGCAGTCCTCGAAATCGCTCACGGTCGCGGTCCACAGCAACGGCTGGCTGCTCGGCTGGGCGTACTCGGCCTGCCAGCGACCGCTGGCCTGGCCGAAGCGCAGGCGCAGGCTGTCGTGGTGTTCGACCAGCGCGGCCAGGGCCCGCTCCAGCGCCTCGGCCTGCAGCGGCTGGCGCACCTGCAGCAGCACCGCCTGGTTCCAGTGCTGTGGTTGCGGCACTTCGCTGTCGAAGAACCAGTGCTGGATCGGCGTCAGGCCGCTGCGGCCCTCGCGCGGCCCTTGTTCAATGCTGCTCGGCGCTTCGCTGCGGGTCACCACCGCAGCCAGGGTCTGGATGGTCTGGTGCTGGAACAGGTCGCGCGGGGTGAACTGCAGCCCCAGCTGACGGGCCCGGCTGACCACCTGGATCGACAGGATCGAATCGCCACCCAGTTCGAAGAAGTTGTCCTGCACGCCAATGCGCGACAGGTTGAGCACTTCGCGCCAGACCTGCGCCAGCTGGCTTTCCAGCTCGTTGGCCGGAGCCTGGTAGTGCTGGCGCGCCTGTTCCAGGTCCGGCGCCGGCAGCGCGCGGCGGTCGAGCTTGCCGTTGCCCATCAGCGGCAGGCTGTCGAGCAGCACCAGGTGCGCCGGTACCATGTAGTCCGGCAGGTGCTGGCGGGCATCGGCCTTGACCGCCTCGCGCAGCAGGGCCTGGGCCTCGCCGTCGGCGCTGGCCTGCGGGCACACCAGGTAGCCCACCAGTTGCTTGCCCCCCGGCAGGTCGAGGGCCAGGACCACCGCCTCCTCGACGTCGGCATGCTCCTGCAGGCGGCTCTCGATCTCGCCCAGCTCGATACGGAAACCGCGAATTTTCACCTGCTGGTCGGCACGCCCGACATATTCCACCAGGCCATCGGCGCGCAGGCGCACCAGGTCGCCGGTGCGGTACAGACGGCCACCGTCATGGCTGAACGGGTCGGCGACGAAGCGCTCGGCGCTCAGGCCCGGACGGTCGTGGTAGCCCTGGGCCAGGCCCGCGCCACCCACGTACAGCTCACCGATGCCGCCCTGTGGCAGCAGGGCCAGGTCGTCGTCGAGGATATAAGCCGTGCGGGCACCGATCACCCGGCCGATCGGCACGCTGCCGGCATCGACGGGCAGCGTGTCCGGCGCCAGGCACGCCAGCGGCATGACCACGGTCTCGGTTGGGCCGTAGGCGTTGAAGAACTGTTGCGGGGCAAAGGCCTGGCGGATGCGCTGCAGGTGTTCGCCGGTCAGCGCCTCGCCACCGGTGATCACCAGGCGCACCGGCAGCTGCTCGCCTTGCCCGGCCAGGTACTGGGCCAGCTGGCTGCCGTAGCTCGGGGTAAAGCCGAGCACGCTGACCTGCTGCTCGCGCACCAGCTGGCAGATTTCCTCTGCGCCCCACTGCCCCTGGGCACGCAGCACCACACGGGCGCCGCACAGCAGCGGCACCAGCAGGCGTTCGCTGGCGGCGTCGAAGTTGATCGAATAGAAATGCAGCTCGCAGTCGTCGCTGCGCATGCCGAACTCGGCGATCACCGCCTTGCAGTGCATGGCGATTTCACCGTGGCTGACCACCACGCCCTTGGGCTTGCCGGTGGAGCCGGAGGTGTAGATCAGGTAGGCCTGGTGCTGCGCCAGGTTGAAGTTGTCCAGGGCGGCGTCGCTGTAGGCGGACAGGCTCGCGGCATCGTCCTCCAGGCTCCAGCGCGCGACGCCCGGCGGCAGTTCGCCCAGGGTGTCGAGCAGGTCGCGCTGGCCGATCAGCAGGCCGAGGCGGCTGTCCTCGATCATGTAGCGCAGGCGGTCGAGGGGATACTCCGGGTCCAGCGGCACATAGGCACCACCGGCCTTGAGAATGGCCAGCAGGCCCACCACCATCTCCAGCGAGCGTTCCAGCGCCAAACCCACCCGCACCTGCGGGCCGACGCCACGTTCGCGCAGGGCGCGGGCCAGGCGATTGGCCTGCTGGTCGAGCTCGGCATAGCTCAAGTGCTTGCCGGCAAAGGTCAGGGCCAGGGCCTGCGGGGTGCGCTCGGCCTGGGCGGCGAACAGCCCGTGCAGCGTCTGGTTCAGCTCGAAGTCCTGCTCGCCCTGAAGCTGGCCGATCAGCACCTGCTGCTCGGCTTCGGCGAGCATCGGCAGTTCGCACAGGCGCTGCTGCGGGTCATCGATCAGCGCCACCAGCAGCTGCTGCCAGTGCTCGGCCATGCGGGCGATGCGCGGTTCGTCGAACAGGTCGCGGCTGTAGGTGAAGCAGCAGCCCAGGCGGCCGTCGAGGTCGGTGACCTCCAGGTACAGGTCGAACTTGGTGGCGCTGGCATCGTTGACCAGGTAGTCCACCTGCATGCCCACCAGCTCACGGCTCTGCTGGAAGGCCCAGCGCTGCACGTTGCACATCACCTGGAACAGGGGGTTGTAGGCGCTCGAGCGCGGCGGCTGCAGGGCCTCGACCAGTTGCTCGAACGGCAGGTCCTGGTGCGACTGGCCATCGATGATGGTCTGGCGCACCTGGTCGAGCAGCGCGCCGGCGCTCATCTGCCCGTCCAGCTCGCAGCGCAGCACCTGGGTGTTGAGGAAGGCGCCGATCAGCCCCTCGCTTTCCGGGCGGATGCGGTTGGCCACCGGCGCGCCGATGCGCAGGTCGCGTTGGCCGCTGTAGCGATGCAGCAGCGCGGCCAGGGTGGCGGTCATGGTCATGAACAGGGTCAGGCCGCGCTGGCTGTTGAAGGCATGCACGCGCTTGACCAGCGCCGGATCCAGATCGAAGCGGTAGAGCTCACCCTGGTGGCTCTGCACCGCCGGGCGCGGGCGGTCGGCCGGCAGCGCCAGCACCGGGTGCTCGTCGCCCAGGCGGTCTTTCCAGTAGGCCAGCTGACGGGCGCCCTCGCCGCTTTCCAGCCACTGGCGCTGCCACACGCTGTAGTCGAGGTACTGCACCGGCAGCGGCGCCAGCGGCGACTCGCGCTCGTCGACGAAGGCCTCGTACAGCTCGCCCAGCTCACGGGCGAAGATGTCCATGGCCCAGCCTTCGGTGACGATGTGGTGCAGGGTCAGGACGAAGTAGTGCTCGCGCTCGCCGGCCTTGACCAGGCAGGCGCGCAGCAGCGGGCCGCGCTCCAGGTCGAACGGCTGGTGCGCCTGGTCGTCGGCCAGTTGCTGGAGGCGTTGCTGGCGGGCCTCGTCGGCCAGGGCGCTGAAGTCGTGCCAGTGCAGTTGCAGGTGGCTGTCGTCGGCCACGCACTGGTACGGCTTGCCGTCGATGCTGGGGAAGGTGGTGCGCAGGGTTTCATGGCGCACGATCAGCGCCTGCAGGGCGCGCTCGAAGGCGTCCACGTGCAGCGGTCCCTGGAAGCGGGCCATGCCGCCGACGTTGTAGGCGGGGCTGCGCGGGTCCATCTGCCAGAGGAACCACATGCGCTGCTGCGAGTACGACAGCGGCACGGCCTGGCGGCGGTCGACACGGGCGATGGCGCCTTGGCGGTTGCGCTCGCCGCTGCCCTGCAGGCGGGCGATTTCGGCGCAGAACGCGCCCAGCTCGCTGGCGTCGAACAGGGCCTTGAGTGGCAGCTCGACATCCAGCGCCTGGCGGGTGCGCGAGACGATCTGGGTGGCCAGCAGCGAGTGGCCGCCGAGGGCGAAGAAGTCGTCCTGCAGACCGACCTGCGGCAGGTTCAGCACCTCGCGCCAGATCGCCGCGACCTGCTGCTGCAGCGCGCTCTGCGGCTCGACATGTTCACGTTGCTGCCAGACCGGCGCCGGCAGCGCCTTGCGCTCGACCTTGCCGCTCGGCCCCAGGGGCATCTGCGCCAGGTGGATGAGCTGCGCCGGCACCATGTAGGCCGGCAGGCGCTCGGCCAGCGCGGCCAGCAGCGCGTCGCTCTGCTCGATGCCGCTGTAGTAGCCCACCAGCTGGGCACCGACGGCGTCCTGGTGGATCAGCACCAACGCCTGGGCGACACCCGGCTGGGCCAGCAGCACCGCCTGCACTTCCTCGGGCTCGACGCGGAAACCGCGCACCTTCACCTGCTGGTCGAGGCGGCCCAGGTACTCCAGGGCCTGGCTCTGCACCTGCCAGCGGGCGCGGTCGCCACTGCGGTACAGGCGCGCGCCGTCGCCATCGGGCTGGGGCACGAAGCGTTCGGCGGTCAACCCCGGACGGCCGAGGTAACCACGGGCCAGGCCCGCGCCTCCCAGGCACAGCTCGCCGGGTACGCCCGGCGCGCTCAGCTCGAATTCGTCGTCCAGCACCCGGCACAGCACGTTGCCCAGCGGGCGGCCAATGGGTGAGCGCGCACCGTCATCCGACTGGCAGTGCCAGTGGGTAACGTTGATGGCGGTTTCGGTCGGGCCGTAGCGGTTGTGCAGTTGCACTTGCGGCAGCAGTTGCAGCACGCGGTCGCGCAGGGCCGCGGACAGCGCCTCGCCACCGGAGAACAACCGGCGCAGGCTGGTGCAGCCGGCGGCCAGCGGCTCCTGGACAAACACCTGCAGCAGCGGCGGCACGAAGTGCAGCGTGGTCACCCCGTGTTGCTGGATCAGCTGGGCGATGCGCTGCGGGTCACGGTGCTCGCCGGGGCCGGTCAGCACCAGCCGGCAACCGGTGACCAACGGCCAGAAACACTCCCACACCGACACGTCGAAGCTGATCGGCGCTTTCTGCATCAGCACGTCGCTGTCGTCCAGCGCGTAGGTTTGCTGCATCCACTGCAAGCGTTCGGCCAGGGCCGCGTGGGTGTTGCCCACGCCCTTGGGCTGGCCGGTGGAGCCGGAGGTGTAGATCACGTAGGCAAGGTTGTCGCCGTGCAGGTGCAGACCGGGAGCCTGGCTCGGCCAGCTGTCCAGGTGCAGCTGGTCGAGTGCAATGGCGCTGACGCCGTCCACCTGCGGCAGCTTGTCGAGCAGGCTGGCGTGGCTGAGCAGCAGGCCGGCCTTGCAGTCGGCCAACATGTAGGCCAGGCGCTCGGCCGGGTAGTCGGTGTCCAGCGGCACATAGGCGCCGCCGGCCTTGAGGATGGCCAGCAGGCCGACCAGCAGCTGTGGCGAACGCTCCAGGGCGATGGCCACGCAGGTGTCCGGGCCGACGCCCTTGTCACGCAGGTAGTGGGCCAGGCGGTTGGCCTGCTGGTGCAGCTCGGCATAGCTGAGCTGGCCGCCCTCCCACACCAGCGCGGTGCGCTCGGGGGTCAGGCGGGCCTGTTCATTGAGTTGCTCGACCAGCAGCCGCGGCGCGCTCGTCATCGGTGCCTGCCCCCAGCCGAGCAGTTGCGCGCGGCCCTGCTCGTCGAGCAGGCGCACTTCGCCAAGGGCCAGCTGCGGTTCGGCGCAGACCTGCTCGAGCAAGGCCAGCAGATGGCTGGCCAGGCGCTTGACGGTGGCCGCCTCGAACAACCCGGCGGCGTAGTCGAAGGCCAGCGTCAGGCGGCCCTGGTGGTCTTCCTCGCTGTGCAGCTGCAGGTCGAACTTGGCCTCGCGGCTGTGCCACGGCAGCTCTTCGGCCAGCAGCCCGGGCAGGCGACGCAGGGCCGACAGGTCGCGCTGCTGGTGGTTGAACATCACCTGGAACAGGCCCTGCTCACGGGCCTGCGGCAGCGCTTCGAGCAACTGCTCGAACGGCAGGTCCTGATGGGCCTGGGCCTCCAGGGTGGCCTGGCGCGCCTGGGCCAGCAGCCCGGCGAACGGCAGGCGGCCGTCGAGCTCGGCGCGCAGCACCTGGGTGTTGATGAAGAAGCCGACCATGCCCTGGGTTTCCAGGCGCGGGCGGTTGGCGTTGGGCACGCCGACGCGGATGTCGACCTGGCCGCTGTAGCGGTGCAGCAGGGCCTGCCAGCCGGCCAGCAGGACCATGAACAGGCTGGCCTGCTGGTCGCGGGCCAGTTCCTTGAGGGCGCTGGTCAGCGCCGCCGGCACCTTGAGGCTGTGGCGCGCAGCGCGGGTGTGCTGCTGGCTGGCGCGAGGCTGGTCGGTGCACAGGTCGAGCACCGGCAGTTGATCACCCAGCGTGTTCTTCCAGTAGTCGAGCTGACGGGCGCTCTCGCCGTCGGCCAGCCACTGGCGCTGCCACTGCCCGTAGTCGGCGTAGCCCAGTGTCAGTTCAGGCAGTTGCACGGCCTGGCCCTGGGCGGCGTACAGGCGGGCGAACTCATCCAGCAGGATGTTCAGCGACCAGCCGTCAGCAACGATGTGGTGCAGGGTCACCCACAGCTGGTGCTCTTCATCGTCCAGGCGGGCCAGGGTCACCCGCAGCAGCGGGCCCTGACGCAGGTCGAACGGCTGCTGCGCCTCGTCCTCGCGGCGCGCGGCCACCTCGGCAGGCGACAGCCCTTCGAGATCCAGATGACGCAGGCTGAACGACTGGCTCGGCAGGATGCGCTGCACGGCCTGGCCGTCGACCTCGTCGAACAGCGTGCGCAAGGATTCATGGCGGGCGACCAGTGCCTGGAAGCTCGCCTGCAGCGCCGCCTCGTCAAGCTCGCCGCGCAGGTGCAGACCGGCGGGGATGTTGTAGGCGGCGGACTGCGGCTCCAGTTGCCACAACAGCCACAGGCGATTTTGTGCCAGTGACTGCGGCAACGCCTGGTCGCGGTCCTGGTTGCGGATCACGCCCGCTGCGGTGCCGCCTTCGGCGACAATGGCCGCCACGGCGGCGCTGTAGTCGGCCAGGGTCGGCGCTTCGAACAGGGTGCGCAGGCTCAGTTGCAGGCCCAGCTCGTCGCCCAGGCGCGCGGTCACCTGGGTGGCGGCGATGGAGTTGCCGCCCAGCAGCAGGAAGTGATCGTCCGCCGCCACCGCCTCGACCTTGAGCAGTTCACGCCAGATACCGGCGATCCGTGCCTGCAGGTCGTCACCCGCCACGCCATTAACCTGCTCCGTTTGCGCCGTCGGGAACCGCGCATAGATATCCAGGCTGCCGTCGTTCATGCGCAGGCGGCAGGCCGAGCGCTGCAGCTTGCCGCTGGAGGTCTTGGGCAGCGCGCCGGGGTTGAGCAGCAGGACCACGGCCGGGGCCTGGCGGCAGGCGTCGGCGATGACCCGACGCAGGGTGTTGATCAGCGCCTCGGGCGTGTGCGCCTTCTGCACATTGCGGCTGATCTCCACCGCCACGCCGATGCCCTCCTCGCCCTGGTCGTCGACGGCGAATACCGCCACCCGGCCCTTGCGCAGCACCTCGACCTCACGCTCCAGGGTCTTTTCCAGGTCCTGCGGGTAGATGTTCTGGCCTCGGACGATGAGCATGTCCTTCAGGCGCCCGGTGACGAACACCTCGCCATCGCGCATGAAACCCAGGTCGCCGGTGCGCAGCCAGGTCTGGCCGTCCATCTCGACGAACGTACGGGCGCTGGCCTCGGGGTTGCGCCAGTAGCCCAGGGCGATGCTCGGGCCGCCGGCCCAGATCTCGCCCACCTGGTTGTCAGCCAGCACCTGCAGCTGCTGCGGCTCGACGATGCGCACCGCGTGGTCCGGCTGCGGATAGCCGCAACTCATCAGCACGCTGCCCTTGCCCGGCTCGGCACGGTTGGCGGCGAAGGCCTCGGCATCCAGTTCCAGGGCGCCGATGCCCTGGCCACGGCGGCTGCCGCTGACGAACAGGGTGGCCTCGGCCAGGCCGTAGCTGGCGAAGAAGCTGCTGGTGTCGAAGCCACAGGCGGCAAATTTTTCGGCGAAGGTGTCCAGGCTGTCCTGGCGTATCGGCTCGGAACCGGAATAGGCCACGCGCCAGCGGCTCAGGTCCAGGCCGGCGAGCGCGGCCTCGCTGACCCGCTCGCTGCACAGCCTATAGGCGAAGTCTGGACCGCCGCTGATGGTGCCGCCGTATTCGCTGATCGCCTGCAGCCAACGCAGCGGCCGAGCGAGGAAATAGCCCGGCGACATCAGCACGCAAGGCACGCCGCTGAAGATCGGCTGCAGCAGGCCACCGATCAGGCCCATGTCGTGGTACAGCGGCAGCCAGCTGACGATCACGTCGTCCGGGTTCAGGTCGATGCCGAAACCCTGGCGGATCAGTTGCTCGTTGGCCACCAGGTTGCCGTGGCTGACCTGCACGCCCTTGGGCAGCGCGGTGGAGCCGGAGGTGTACTGCAGGAAGGCGATGTCATTGCCCGCGAGCTCGGGCTCGCGCCACTGCCCGGCCAACTGCGGGTCCAGACGATCCACGGCCAGCAGGCCCGGAGCGCTGGCGCCAGCCAGGGCTTCGAGACCCTGCAAACTGTCACACAGCGCTTCTACCGTCAGCAGCAGCCGCGGCTCGGCGTCGTCGATGATCGATAGCAAGCGCTCCTGATGATGCTGGCGCGAAGACTCCGGCGGATAGGCCGGCACGGCGATCACCCCGGCATACAGGCAGCCGAAGAAGGCCGCGACATAGTCCGGGCCGCTGGGGAACAGCAGCACGGCACGCTCGCCGAATCCGGCCCGGGCCTGCAACGCTGCGGCGATGGTCCGCGCGCGTTGGTCGAGGTCCCGGTAGCTGAGCACCGCCTGCTCGCCGGGCGCATCGGCCAGGAAGCGCAAGGCGATGCGCTCTGGGGTCTGGGCGGCGCGCTGCGCCAGGGCCTGGACCAGCGAGTGCGGGAGTTCGAAGGCGTCCGTCATGGATTGTTCCTGCCAGTGTCTGGGTGAGTCGCGCCTGACTGACCCGCGCACGACAGGCGGGCAGTGTTCGGCAGCCGAGATGTACACAGGGGAACGGATGGGCCGGGGAAGAAATTAGGCCTGTCGGACGGCCCGGGAAGGCCGGGCGCAGAGGGATGGAGTGAAGCAGTTCACAGCCTGGAGCTTAGAACCAAAATGGATCAAAACTCATTAACTTTCGTATTTGACAATCATTATCATTACGCATAGTTTGTCGCACGTCGTAGGAAGCCTCCCCCAGGGGTGCGCTCCCACTCCTCTTCGAGACAAGGTGATTTCCATGGCGGAACAACTATCCACAAGTAAGTGCGATTCACCATTACTCCAGGCATTCGTCGACAACCGCAGCATCCTGGTAAAGATCGCCGCGCGCATCACCGGTTGCCGCTCCCGCGCCGAGGATGTGGTGCAGGACGCCTTCTTCAGGCTCAGCGCCGCCCCGCAGATCACCTCTTCCTTCAAGGCCCAGCTCAGCTACCTGTTCCAGATCGTGCGCAACCTGGCCATCGATCACTACCGCAAGCAGGCCATGGAGCTGAAATACACCGGCAGCGAAGAGGAAGGGATGAATGTGGTCATCCAGAATGCCTCGCCCGAAGCCACCCACATCAATCTCGCCACCCTGGAACACATCGCCGACGCCCTCGACGAGCTGCCCAAGCGCACCCGCTACGCCTTCGAGATGTACCGCCTGCACGGCGTGCCGCAGAAGGACATCGCCAAGGAGCTGGGCGTATCGCCGACGCTGGTCAACTTCATGATCCGCGATGCGCTGATCCATTGCCGCAAGAGCAGCCGCCTGCGCTGAGCTGCTCTCCATTGATTCAGCTTGGCCCTGTGGGAGCGGGTTTACCCGCGAAGAATCCAACGCCGTGCCTGGCACCGGCTGCGCCGGTGTTCGCGGCTAAAGCCGCTCCCACAGTGGCACGCGTTTGCCTAGGGCACTGCAGAATCCTGCACGCTCATTACTGAATACGCAGCAACTTCGCCGAACTTTAGTCGTGCGGCGCTTCGACGGTGATCTTGTAGGGTTGGAAGATGCGCAGCAGCTCGCCATTCTCCCGCAACTGGCGCAACAGGCTGGCGAAAGCCTCGGGGCTGATGGCCGCACCCGGGCGCAGCAGCGCGTAGTGATGATAGACCTGGTCGACCCGTTGCGAGGCCAGCAACTGGCCGGCGCTGTCCGGGTTGCGCTGGAGGAAGTCGCTCAGGTACGAGCGGGTGACCAGGGCGATGTCGGCACGCCCACGCTCGACCATGTTCAAGTTGCTGTCGTGGGAATAAGTCAGCGTCGCACGGTAGCGCTTCTTCAACCAGGCCGGGTCCGAGTTGAAATCGGCAAAGGCGTAGTGATAGCCATTGAACAGCGCCAGGCGCTTGCCCTCGAGGTCGTCGAAGTAATGCTGGTCACGCCCGGCCTGCTGGCGACTGACGAAGATCTCGGCATCCTCCAGCCCCATGTCCACCGCCTTGTGCTCGATCTCCTGCCAGCCCCACTGCGGATTCTCGAAGATCGCCATGTCGGTGCGGCCCTGCTGGAAATCGCCGAAGCGCCGGGGAATCGAGGTGGGTACCAGGACGAAACGGTACAAGGACTGCGAGCGGTTCAGCGACTCCACCAGTTGCGGCAGCAGACCGGTATCGGCCCCCTGCTCCGGACGCACGGTGTAGGGTGGGAAATGCGCCGCTCCGATCTTCACTTCCCGCACCACCTCGGCCTGCGCCCCGGCACTCAGCAAAACCGTCGCGAGCAGCAACAGGGAGGACGACAGCTTGGCATTGGGCAGTGGAATCAAGTCGGGGCACTCATCACGGGTAAAGGCCTGAATGCACCTAAGCTAGGCGTTTTCCCGCACAGGCACAACCGCCGAATATGCCAAAGTGCCAGGGGATGTCGTGGGCCTCGAGTTTGGCTACGCTCTACTGGCCTGCGCACGCGCCGCGGCGAGCGCGCAGGCTTTTTTGCATTGATAGGGAGCCTGGCATGGGCCACTGGTTGGTGATCGACCTGGAAGCCACCACCGACGACGGCGGCTGGCCGGTCACGGAGATGGAAATCATTGAAATCGGCGCAAGCCTGGTCACCCGCGACGGGCGCGAGGTCGACCACTTCCAGCGCTTCGTGCGGCCTCGGCGGCGGCCGCAGCTGACCCCCTTCTGTCGCGAGCTGACCCACATCGGCCAGGCCGAGGTCGATGCCGCCGCGCCCTTCCCCGAGGTCTGGGCCGCGTTCGAACGCTGGCTGGGCCATCACCAGGCGCAGTTGCAGGCCTGGGTCAGCTGGGGCGACTACGACCGCAAGCAACTGCTGCAGGAGTGGCAGGCACATCATGTGCGTAGCCTGCTGGAGCAACTGCCGCACATCAACCTCAAGCAGCGCTTCGCCAAGGCCCGCCACCTGCAGCGCCCGGCGGGCCTGAACAGTGCCCTGCAACTGGCCGGCCTGCAGTTTACCGGGCAACAGCACCGGGCCCTGGAAGACGCCCGCAACACCGCGCGCCTGCTGCCCCTGAGCCTGCCGCCGGGCAGCACCTGAAACAGATGACGCAAGGGCGGGCCTTGGGCATACTGGCCAGCCCTTTTTTCAGTCCTTTTTCAGGAGTCGCCCGATGTTCAAGGTCAATGAATACTTCGATGGCACCGTCAAGTCGATCGCCTTCGAAGGCAAGGAAGGTCCGGCTACCGTGGGCGTGATGGCCCCGGGCGAATACGAGTTCGGCACCGCCAAGCGCGAGATCATGCACGTGGTCTCCGGCGCCCTGAGCGTCAAGCTGCCGGGCAGCGACAACTGGGAGAAGTTCGACGCCGGCAGCCAGTTCAACGTGCCGGCCGACAGCAAGTTCCAGCTGAAGGTCGCCGTGGATACCGCCTATCTGTGCGAGTATCGCGACTGAGCGCCGGCCTGCACCGGCCTCTTCGCGGGTAAACCCGCTCCCACAGGGTTCAAGGATTGCACCGTCCCTGTGGGAGCGGGTTTACCCGCGAAGAAACCTGCATCAATCTTTCAGGAAAGCCGCCACCCGCTCCGCCGCCGCCTGCATGTGCTGCTCATGACTGAACCCCGACGCCTTCAACGGCTTGAGGTCATGATCCGCCGCCACCAGCCAGCTCACCTCGATCGCCGGCGATAGCGCATACCCCGCCACCGCCTCACGATTGCCCAGGGCATCCCGCTCGCCCTGCACGATCAGCGTGCGCGTGCGCAGCCCGGCCAGGTGCTCCACCCGTGGCTTCTCAGGCTTGCCCACCGCATAGAACGGATACCCCAGGCACACCAGCGCATCGGCGCCCAGTTCGTCCGCCAGCAGGCTGGCCATGCGCCCGCCCATGGACTTGCCGCCAACGGCCAACCGACCTGCGACCAATGGTCGCAGCTGGTCGTATACAGTCCGCCAGCATTCGAGCAACACCTTCTGCGGATTGGGCGGCCGCTTGCCGCCGTTCAGGCGCCGCTCGGCCATGTACGGGAACTCGAAGCGCACCACCCCTACCCCTTGCCCCGCCAGCCTTTGCGCCATGTCCTCCATGAACCCGCTGTCCATTGGCGCACCGGCGCCATGGGCCAGGATCAGGCAGCTGGAAATGCCGCGATCCTCCGCCATTTTCGAAGGATCGCAGCGCAAGCCTGGGACATTTGCGATCTTCGCCCATTGATCCCCGTCAATACCGGCACTTTGCCCATTAATCATGCTTGCCTCGCTGTTTAGCCTGCCTATAACCGTGGATGGGAACCCATACATGAACACAACCAGCAGTACCGCCTACAACTATCAGGTGGTCCGCCAATTCGCCATCATGACGGTGGTGTGGGGCATCGTCGGGATGGGGCTCGGCGTCTTCATTGCCGCCCAGCTCGCCTGGCCCGCCTTCAACCTCGACCTGCCGTGGACCAGCTTCGGCCGCCTGCGACCCTTGCACACCAACGCGGTGATCTTCGCCTTCGGCGGCTGTGCCCTGTTCGCCACCTCCTATTATTCGGTGCAACGCACCTGCCAGACCACCCTGTTCGCGCCACGCCTGGCCGCGTTCACCTTCTGGGGCTGGCAACTGGTGATCCTGCTGGCGGCGATCAGCCTGCCGCTGGGCTACACCAGCACCAAGGAATACGCCGAACTGGAATGGCCGATCGACATCCTGATCACCATCGTCTGGGTGGCCTATGCCGTGGTGTTCTTCGGCACGCTGATGAAGCGCAATACCAAGCACATCTACGTGGGCAACTGGTTCTTCGGCGCCTTCATCCTCACCGTGGCGATCCTGCACATCGTCAACAACCTGGAAGTTCCGGTCAGCCTGACCAAGTCCTACTCGCTGTACGCCGGTGCGACCGATGCCATGGTGCAGTGGTGGTACGGCCACAACGCCGTGGGCTTCTTCCTCACCGCCGGCTTCCTGGGGATGATGTACTACTACGTGCCCAAGCAGGCCGAGCGCCCGGTGTATTCGTATCGCCTGTCGATCGTCCACTTCTGGGCCCTGATCACCCTGTACATCTGGGCCGGCCCGCACCACCTGCACTACACCGCGCTGCCGGACTGGGCGCAGTCGCTGGGCATGATCATGTCGCTGATCCTGCTGGCGCCAAGCTGGGGTGGCATGATCAACGGCATGATGACCCTCTCGGGCGCCTGGCATAAGCTGCGCAGCGACCCGATCCTGCGCTTCCTGGTCGTCTCCCTGGCGTTCTACGGCATGTCCACCTTCGAAGGCCCGATGATGGCCATCAAGACGGTCAACGCCCTGTCCCACTACACCGACTGGACCATCGGCCACGTCCACGCCGGCGCCCTCGGCTGGGTGGCGATGATCTCCATCGGCGCGCTGTACCACACCATCCCGAAAGTGTTCGGCAAGGAACGCATGTACAGCCTCGGGCTGATCAACGCGCACTTCTGGCTGGCCACCATCGGCACCGTGCTCTACATCGCCTCGATGTGGGTCAACGGCATCGCCCAGGGCCTGATGTGGCGCGCGGTCAACAGCGACGGCACGCTGACCTACTCGTTCGTCGAAACCCTGGTGGCCAGCCACCCAGGCTTCGTCGTGCGCTTCGTCGGCGGCGTGATCTTCCTCAGCGGCATGTTCCTGATGGCCTGGAACACCTGGCGCACCGTGCGCGCCCCGGCCGCCGAGCAAGCCACCGCCAACGCCCAGCTGGCTTGAGGAGTAGAGCCTGATGAACCATGAAGTCGTTGAGAAAAACATAGGCCTGATGGCCCTGCTGATGGTGTTCGCCGTCAGCATCGGCGGCCTGACCCAGATCGTCCCGCTGTTCTTCCAGGACGTCACCAACAAGCCGGTCGAGGGCATGAAGCCCTACACCGCCCTGCAGCTCGAAGGCCGCGACATCTACATCCGCGAAGGCTGCGTGGGCTGCCACTCGCAGATGGTCCGGCCGTTCCGTGCCGAGACCGAGCGCTACGGCCACTACTCGGTGGCCGGCGAGAGCGTGTGGGACCACCCGTTCCTGTGGGGTTCCAAGCGTACCGGTCCGGACCTGGCCCGGGTCGGCGGCCGCTACTCGGATGACTGGCACCGCGCGCACCTGTACAACCCGCGCAACGTGGTACCGGAATCGAAGATGCCGTCGTACCCATGGCTGGTGGCCGCGCAGGTCGACAACAGCCACACCGACGTCAAGATGCGCGTCCTGCGCGGCCTCGGCGTGCCGTACAGCGACGACGACATCGCCGGCGCCAAGGACGCGGTCAAGGGCAAGACCGAGATGGACGCGCTGGTCGCCTACCTGCAGGTGCTCGGCACCGCGATCAAGAACAAGAGGTGAGTGCGATGGACATCGACATCGGCATGATCCGTGGCCTGGGCACCCTGGTGGTGATGATCGCCTTCATCGGCCTCTCGCTCTGGGTGTTCAACCGTCGCCGCGACCGTGATTTCGCCGAAGCGCGCCTGCTGCCCTTCGTCGACGACCGCCTGCCCCCCGCCGGGCAGGAACCTGCTGCAATGAGGAGTACCCGGCAATGACCACCTTCTGGAGTACGTACATCAGCGTACTGACCCTCGGCAGCCTGATCGGCCTGACCTGGCTGCTGCTCGCCACCCGCAAGGGCCAGAGCAGCGACACCACCGACCAGACCATGGGCCACAGCTTCGATGGCATCGAGGAGTACGACAACCCGCTGCCGAAATGGTGGTTCTGGCTGTTCGTCGGCACCCTGGTGTTCTCGGTCGGCTACCTGATCCTCTACCCGGGCCTGGGCAACTGGAAAGGCATCCTGCCCGGCTACGAGAATGGCTGGACCCAGGTGGACGAGTGGCAGAAAGAGATGGACAAGGCCGACGCCAAGTTCGGCCCGATCTTCGCCAAGTATGCCGCCATGCCGGTGGAGGAAGTGGCCAAGGACCCGCAGGCACTGAAGATGGGCAGCCGGCTGTTCGCCTCCAACTGCTCGGTGTGCCACGGCTCCGACGCCAAGGGCTCCTACGGCTTCCCCAACCTGACCGACAGCGACTGGCGCTGGGGCGGCGAGCCGGAGACCATCAAGGCCTCGATCATGAACGGCCGCCACGGCATCATGCCGGGCTGGTCCACGGTGATCGGCGAGCAGGGCGTGGCCGATGTGGCCGCGTTCGTGCTGACCAATCTCGACGGTCGCACCCTGCCGGCTGATGCCAAGGCCGACCCGGCCAAGGGCAAGGAGCTGTTCGCCACCAACTGCGTGGCCTGCCACGGGCCCGAAGGCAAGGGCACCCCGGCCATGGGCGCGCCGAACCTGACCCATCCGCAGGCGTTCATCTACGGCTCGAGCTTCGCCCAGCTGCAGCAGACCATCCGTTATGGCCGTCAGGGCCAGATGCCGGCGCAGCACGACATCCAGGGCAACGACAAGGTCCACCTGCTGGCGGCCTATGTGTACAGCCTGTCGCAGGAGCAGGCCACTGAAACAGTGACTGCCAAGTAACACTCGTGGGAGCGGGCTTGCCCCGCGATGGCGCCAGACCTGACGACCTCATCGCCCGGGCCGACGCCATCGCGGGGCAAGCCCGCTCCCACGCTGTAAAAGCCTGCAACTCCGCTCCCTGCGCGAGAGTGCAGCCCCAAAGGGTTTGGTGATCTCCTACAGACCTCCCCCTCTCCCCTCCCGCCTTGCACCCCCTCCGAACACAACTAAGCTTGTTGCCACAGTGGCTCCGCTCGCAGCGACCGGAACAGACGTGGTGCACAGCCTGACATCACGCATCGACTCCACGCTCACGAGCCTGCGGCTTTGGGATGACGCCTTGCGTGCCCGTCCCCGTTTAAAAAGCTTGACCGAACGATCAGAAAAACATGGAAAACGGTACACATTACAAATATTTATTTGTGTACAATCATCCAGCCCAGAAGCCGCGGGACGGCGGTGAAAAGGGTCTGGACACGGGTCGGCGCAGGTTTCCTTGCGTTGCCATAACCCTGGTGGTTATCGATACTGGCGCCGATTTACCAACCAACAAGAACACCCAAACCGTGGAACCTTAGAATGAGCACTGCAATCAGTCCGACTGCTTATAACTATAAGGTCGTCCGCCAGTTCGCCATCATGACGGTGGTCTGGGGGATCCTTGGCATGGGGCTCGGCGTCTTCATCGCCTCGCAACTGGTATGGCCCCAGCTCAACCTGGACCTGCCATGGACGAGCTTCGGCCGCCTGCGCCCACTGCACACCAACCTGGTGATCTTCGCCTTCGGTGGCTGTGCCCTGTTCGGCACCAGCTACTACGTGGTGCAGCGCACCTGCCAGACCCGGCTGATCTCCGACAGCATGGCCGCCTTCACCTTCTGGGGTTGGCAGGCGGTGATCGTCGGCGCGCTGATCACCCTGCCGATGGGCTTCACCACCACCAAGGAGTACGCCGAGCTCGAGTGGCCGCTGGCGATCCTGCTGGCCATCGTCTGGGTCACCTATGCCCTGGTGTTCTTCGGCACCATCGTCAAGCGCAAGACCAAGCACATCTATGTCGGCAACTGGTTCTACGGCGCGTTCATCGTGGTCACCGCGATGCTGCACATCGTCAACCACATCTCCCTGCCGGTGAGCCTGTTCAAGTCCTACTCGGCCTACGCCGGCGCCACCGACGCGATGATCCAGTGGTGGTACGGGCACAACGCCGTGGGCTTCTTCCTCACCACCGGCTTCCTCGGGATGATGTACTACTTCGTGCCCAAGCAGGCCGAACGCCCGATCTACTCCTATCGCCTGTCGATCGTGCACTTCTGGGCGCTGATCACCTTGTACATCTGGGCAGGTCCCCACCACCTGCACTACACCGCGCTGCCGGACTGGGCGCAGTCGCTGGGCATGGTGATGTCGATCATCCTCCTGGCGCCGAGCTGGGGCGGCATGATCAACGGCATGATGACCCTCTCGGGCGCCTGGCATAAGCTGCGCACCGACCCGATCCTGCGCTTCCTGGTCGTCTCGCTGGCGTTCTACGGCATGTCCACCTTCGAAGGCCCGATGATGGCCATCAAGACGGTCAACTCGCTGTCGCACTACACCGACTGGACCATCGGCCACGTCCACGCCGGCGCCCTCGGCTGGGTGGCGATGATTTCGATCGGCGCGGTCTACCACATGATCCCGAAACTCTACGGCCGCGATCAGATGCACAGCGTCGGCCTGATCAACGCACACTTCTGGCTGGCCACCATCGGCACCGTGCTGTACATCGCCTCGATGTGGGTCAACGGCATCACCCAGGGCCTGATGTGGCGCGCCATCAACGACGACGGCACCCTCACCTACTCCTTCGTCGAAGCCCTGCAGGCCAGCCACCCGGGCTTCATCGTCCGCGCCCTGGGCGGTGCGTTCTTCGCCTCCGGCATGCTGCTGATGGCCTACAACGTGCTGCGTACCGTGCGCGCCGCCAACCCGGTTCAGGCTGAGGAAGCCGCCAAGATCGTCGTCGTGGGAGCCCACTGATGAAGCATGAAGCAGTCGAGAAGAACATTGGCCTGATGGCCTTCTTCATGGTCATCGCCGTCAGCGTCGGTGGCCTCACCCAGATCGTCCCGCTGTTCTTCCAGGACGTCACCAACAAGCCGGTCGAGGGCATGAAGCCGCGTACCGCGCTGGAGCTCGAAGGCCGCGACATCTACATCCGCGAAGGCTGCGTGGGCTGCCACTCGCAGATGATCCGGCCGTTCCGTGCCGAGACCGAGCGCTACGGCCACTACTCGGTGGCCGGCGAGAGCGTGTGGGACCACCCGTTCCTGTGGGGCTCCAAGCGTACCGGCCCGGACCTGGCCCGGGTCGGCGGCCGCTACTCGGACGACTGGCACCGCGCCCACCTGTACAACCCGCGCAACGTGGTGCCTGAGTCGAAGATGCCGTCCTACCCGTGGCTGGTCGAGCACAAGCTCGACGGCAAGGACACTGCCAAGAAGATGGAAGTGCTGCGCACCCTGGGCACCCCCTACACCGATGAAGACATCGCCGGCGCCGCCGACGCGGTCAAGGGCAAGACCGAGATGGACGCCCTGGTCGCGTACCTGCAAGGCCTTGGCACCCTCATCAAGAGCAAACGGTGACCGTGATGGATATCGGGATGATTCGCGGCCTGGGCACCGTCGTGGTGCTGGTGGCCTTCGTGGGCCTTGCGCTGTGGGTGTTCAGCCCACGGCGCAAGCGGGAATTCGACGAGGCAACGCAATTGCCGTTCGCGGACGACCCCGAAGCCACCCGTCACGTCGAGCAAGCACAAGCTTCTAGGAGCAAAAAACAATGACAACCTTCTGGAGTCTGTACGTCACCGTCCTGACCCTGGGCACCATCTTCGCCTTGACCTGGCTGCTGCTGTCGACCCGCAAGGGCCAGCGCGAGGAAATCACCGACGAAGTCGTCGGCCACGCCTTCGACGGCATCGAGGAGTACGACAACCCGCTGCCGAAATGGTGGTTCTGGCTGTTCATCGGCACCGTGGTCTTCGCCCTCGGCTACCTGGTGCTGTACCCGGGCCTGGGCAACTGGAAAGGCCTCCTGCCGGGCTATGCCTACGTCGACAACGACAAGAAGACCGAGTTTTCCAACGGCCAGGCCGGCTGGACCGGCGTGCACGAGTGGGAAAAGGAAATGGCCAAGGCCGACGCCCGTTTCGGGCCAATCTTCGCCAAGTTCGCCGCCATGCCGCTGGAGGATGTGGCCAAGGACCCGCAGGCTCTGAAGATGGGCGCGCGCCTGTTCGCCTCCAACTGCTCGGTGTGCCACGGCTCCGACGCCCGCGGCGCCTACGGCTTCCCCAACCTGACCGACAACGACTGGCGCTGGGGCGGTGAGCCGGAGACCATCAAGACCACCATCATGAATGGTCGCCACGGCGTGATGCCGGGCTGGGCCACTGTGATCGGCGAGCAGGGCGTGGCGGATGTGGCGGCCTTCGTGCTGACCAACCTGGACGGACGCAAGCTGCCCGAGGACGCCAAGGCCGACCCGGCCAAGGGCCAGCAGATCTTCGCCACCAACTGCGTGGCCTGCCACGGGCCTGAAGGCAAGGGCACCCCGGCCATGGGCGCGCCGAACCTGACCCACCCGCAGGCGTTCATCTACGGCTCGAGCTTCGCCCAGCTGCAGCAGACCATTCGCTATGGCCGCCAGGGGCAGATGCCGGCCCAGGCGCAAATGCAGGGCAACGACAAGGTGCACTTGCTGGCCGCTTATGTGTACAGCTTGTCGCATCAGGCGGAACCGGCCAAGACCGAGTAAGGCAGGCCTGGCCTCTTCGCGGGTAAACCCGCTCCCACAGGTACTTCACTGAACCTGTGGGAGCGGGTTTACCCGCGAAGAGGCCGGCACTGACAGCACAATTCCTGCAGGCCTCATGACCTGAATCAATTGACACCCGCCATAACACGATTCACACCACGAACCCAACGCGACTAAAGGTCGCAGCGCGCCCCGCACGCGCCAACTCAGGCGTATCATGGGCCGCAGAGCGCTAGCAGAACGCGCGAGACTGCGGCCGGCACGCACTGGCCGCGGCATTTCTCCACTGCCGTGGGACTTGATGATGAGCAAGCAAATTCCGGTACATGACGTCACCCCGCCTGCCAGCAAAGGGAAGGATTCCGTCGACCTCTACGCCTCGCGCGAAAAAATCTACACCCGCGCCTTCACCGGCATCTTCCGCAGGCTGCGGATGGTCGGTGGCGCGGTGTTGTTCCTGCTGTACTTCGGCACCGTCTGGCTGAACTGGGGCGGCCACCAGGCCGTCTGGTGGAACCTGCCCGAACGCAAGTTCTACATCTTTGGCGCCACCATCTGGCCCCAGGACTTCATCCTGCTCTCGGGCATCCTGATCGTCGCCGCCTTCGGCCTGTTCTTCATCACCGTCTACGCCGGCCGGGTCTGGTGCGGCTACACCTGCCCGCAAAGCGTGTGGACCTGGGTGTTCATGTGGTGCGAGAAAGTCACCGAAGGCGACCGCAACCAGCGCATGAAGCTGGACAAGGCGCCCATGAGCGCCAACAAGTTCCTGCGCAAGCTGGCCAAGCACAGCCTGTGGCTGCTGATCGGCTTCGTCACCGGCATGACCTTCGTCGGCTACTTCGCGCCGATCCGCGAACTGGCCATCGAGTTCTTTACCGGGCAGGCCGATGGCTGGGCCTACTTCTGGGTCGGCTTCTTCACCCTGGCCACCTACGGCAACGCCGGCTGGCTGCGCGAGCAGGTGTGCATCTACATGTGCCCGTACGCGCGCTTCCAGAGCGTGATGTTCGACAAAGACACCCTGATCGTCTCCTACGACCCACGCCGCGGCGAGACCCGCGGCCCGCGCAAGAAAGACATCGACTACAAGGCCAAGGGCCTGGGCGACTGCATCGACTGCACCATGTGCGTGCAGGTCTGCCCCACCGGCATCGACATCCGTGACGGCCTGCAGATCGAGTGTATCGGCTGCGCCGCCTGCATCGACGCCTGCGACAGCATCATGGACAAGATGAACTACCCCAAGGGCCTGATCAGCTACACCACCGAGCACAACCTGTCCGGGCAGAAGACCCACATGCTGCGCCCGCGTCTGATCGGCTACGCCCTGGTGCTGCTGGTGATGATTGGCGCCCTGATCACCGCCTTCGCCACCCGCTCACTGGTCGGCTTCGACGTGGCCAAGGACCGCGTGCTGTACCGCGAGAACGCACAGGGGCGGATCGAGAACGTCTACAGCCTGAAAGTGATGAACAAGGACCAGCGCGACCACGTCTACGTGCTCGACGCCGCCGGCCTGCCCGACCTCAAGCTCGAAGGCCAGCGCGAGATCCGCGTGGCCGCCGGCGACATCGTCAACCTGCCGGTGCAGTTGTCGGTCGCTCCCGAACAACTGCCCTCGACCACCAACGAAGTCACCTTCATCCTCAAGGACGCCGACGACAGCGCCAGCCAGGTTGAAGCCAAGAGCCGTTTCATCGGCCCACAGATCCGCTGAGAGAGAACACCAACAATGCCTGCAGCCACCGCCGCCAGCCCCTGGTACAAGCACCTCTGGCCCTGGATCATCATCGGCATCCTGGCCACCTCGGTGTGCCTGAGCCTGACCATGGTCAGCATTGCCGTGCGCAACCCGGACAACCTGGTCAACGACAACTACTACGAGGCCGGCAAGGGCATCAACCGCTCGCTGGACCGCGAGCTGCTGGCCCAGACCCTCAACCTCAAGGCCAGCGTGCACCTGGACGAGCTGACCGGCGAGGTGGAAGTGCGCCTGACCGGCAACAGCGACCCGCAGACGCTGGAACTGAACCTGATCTCGCCGACCCAGCCGGACAAGGACCGCAAGGTGCCGCTGACCCGTACCGAGCAAGGCCGCTATGTCGGCCAGCTCGACGACAAGGTCCAGGGGCGGCGCTTCGTCGAGTTGCTGGGCAGCCAGGATGAGCATGTGTGGCGGTTGTTCGAGGAGGAGAAGGTCGAGCATGGGCTGACCTTGCAGCTGGGGGACGAGGCGTTGCAAGGTGCCGAGCACCAGCAATGAACCGCGATACCGCTGGGGCTGCCCTGCAGCCCTTTCGCGGCACAAGGCCGCTCCTACAGGGGAACGCATGCTTCTGTAGGAGCGGCCTTGTGCCGCGAAAGGGCCGCAAGGCGGCCCCGGCAATCCCAAGCCAAAAGATAGACTCAAAATGACCCACCCCACCCCCTGCTACCACTGCGCCCTGCCCGTCCCCGCCGGCAGCCGCTTCACCGCCGTGGTCCTCGGCGCGCCGCGGCAATTCTGCTGCCCCGGCTGCCAGGCAGTGGCCGAGTCCATCGTCGCCGGTGGCCTGGAGCACTACTACCAGCACCGCAGCGACACCAGCGCCAACCCCGAGGCCCTGCCCCGCCAGCTCCAGGATGAACTGGCGCTGTACGACCGCAGCGACGTGCAACAGACGTTCGTGCGCCACGAAGGCGAACTGGCCTCGACCATCCTGATGGTCGAGGGCATCAGCTGCGCCGCCTGCGGCTGGCTGATCGAGAAGCACCTGCGCAACCTGCCCGGCGTCGACGACGCCCGCTTGAACCTGTCCAACCACCGCCTGCTGGTCAGTTGGGACGACCAGCAACTGCCACTGTCCAAACTGCTGGCCGAGCTGCGCCAGATCGGCTACGCCGCCCACCCCTACCAGCCCGACCAGGCTGCCGAACAGCTGGCCCGGGAAAACCGCAGCGCCCTGCGCCGCCTGGGCGTGGCCGGGCTGCTGTGGTTCCAGGCGATGATGGCGACCATGGCCACCTGGCCGGAATTCAACATCGACCTGTCGCCCGAGCTGCACACCATCCTGCGCTGGGTCGCGCTGTTCCTCACCACCCCCATCGTGTTCTACAGCTGCGCGCCGTTCTTCAAGGGCGCGGCCCGCGACCTGCGCACCCGCCACCTGACCATGGACGTCTCGGTGTCGCTGGCCATCGCCCTGGCCTACTGCGCCGGGATCTGGACCGCGATCACCGGCAGTGGCGAGCTGTACTTCGACACCGTCGGCATGTTCGCCCTGTTCCTGCTCACCGGCCGCTACCTCGAACGCCGCGCCCGCGAGCGCACCGCGGCGGCCACCGCGCAGCTGGTCAACCTGTTGCCGGCCTCGTGCCTGCGCCTGGACGCCAACGGCCAGGGCGAGCGCATCCTGCTTGGCGAACTGCAGTGCGGCGACCGGGTGCAGGTGCTGCCCGGTGCGGTGATCCCGGCCGACGGGCTGATCCTCGACGGCCGCTCCAGCGTCGACGAATCGCTGTTGACCGGCGAATACCTGCCCCTGGCGCGCCGCGTCGGCGACCGGGTGACCGGCGGCACCCTCAACGTCGAAAGCACCCTCACCGTCGAAGTCCAGGCCCTGGGCCAGGACTCGCGGCTGTCAGCCATCGTCCGCCTGCTGGAGCGCGCCCAGTCGGAAAAACCACGCCTGGCGGAAATCGCCGACCGCGCCTCGCAGTGGTTCCTGCTGTTTACCTTGGTGGCCGCCGCCGTGATCGGCGTGATCTGGTGGCAACTGGATGCGCCACGGGCGTTCTGGATCGTCCTGGCCATGCTGGTCGCCACCTGCCCCTGCGCCCTGTCACTGGCCACGCCGACCGCCCTCACCGCGGCCACCGGCAGCCTGCACAAGCTCGGCCTGCTGATCACCCGCGGCCATGTGTTGGAAGGGCTGAACCAGATCGACACGGTGATCTTCGACAAGACCGGCACCCTCACCGAGGGCCGCCTGGCCTTGCGCAGCGTGCGCCCGATGGGTCGGCTGGACGGCGACCAATGCCTGGCGCTGGCCGCCGCCCTGGAAAACCGCTCCGAGCATCCCATCGCCCGCGCTTTCGGCCGCGCCGCCCAGGCCGCCGAAAGCGTCAGCAGCATGCCGGGGCTGGGCCTGGAAGGCGAGTTGGCCGGCCAACGCCTGCGTATCGGTCAGGCCGCCTTCGTCTGCGCCCTCAGCGGCGCCGAAGTGCCCGGCGTGCCGGAGCCACGCGGACAATGGCTGCTGCTGGGCGACCGCCAAGGCCCGCTGGCCTGGTTCGGGCTGGACGACCGCCTGCGCGACGACGCCCAGGACCTGGTGACCGCCTGCAAGGCCCGGGGCTGGCAAACGCTGCTGCTGTCCGGCGACAGCTCGCCGATGGTCGCCGAAGTGGCCGCGCAACTGGGCATCGACCAGGCCGTCGGCGGCCTGCGCCCGGACGACAAGCTCGCCCGCCTCAAGACCCTGCAAGGCCAGGGCCGCAAGGTGCTGATGATCGGCGACGGCGTCAACGACGTGCCGGTGCTGGCCGCCGCCGACATCAGCATCGCCATGGGCAGCGCCACCGACCTTGCCAAGACCAGCGCCGACGCGGTGCTGCTTTCCAATCGCCTGCAAGCGCTGGTGCAGGCCTTCGACCTCGCCCGCCGAACCCGCCGCAACATTGTCGAGAACCTGCTCTGGGCGACGCTGTACAATGGCCTCATGCTGCCGTTCGCCGCGCTCGGCTGGATCACCCCGGTGTGGGCGGCGATCGGCATGTCGGTCAGTTCGCTGATCGTGGTGCTCAACGCCCTGCGCCTGACCCGGCTGCCCGCCGATGCGGCGCCGGCCGGGCGCGAGCCGGCGTCGCTCGAAAGGAAACCGCTATGCCCGCCCTCTACGTGATGATCCCCGCCGCCCTGCTGCTGGTCGGCGTCGCCGTTTACATCTTCTTCTGGGCGGTGGACAGCGGCCAGTACGACGACCTCGAAGGCCCGGCCCACAGCATCCTGTTCGATGACCAGGACCCGCGCCACCAGGCCGCCGTGAAGCCCGGGGACGAACAGCCCGACGACAAGGACCCCGCGCCACGTGCCTGAACTGATTCCGCTCCTGGGCTCGGCGCTGGTCCTGGGCCTGCTCGGTGGCGGCCACTGCCTGGGCATGTGCGGCGGCCTGATGGGCGCCCTGACCCTGGCCATCCCACCCGAGCAGCGCGGTCGACGCCTGCGCCTGCTGCTGGCCTACAACCTCGGGCGCATCCTCAGCTATGCCGCCGCCGGCCTGCTGCTGGGTCTTGCCGGCGTGGCGCTGGCCAGCAGCCCACTGGCCATCGGCCTGCGCGTCATCGCGGCGCTGCTGCTGATCGCCATGGGCCTGTACCTGGCCGGCTGGTGGAGCGGCCTGACCCGTATCGAAGCGCTCGGCCGCGGCCTGTGGCGCCATGTACAACCCGTTGCCACCCGCCTGTTGCCGGTGTCCAGCCTGCCTCGCGCCCTGCTGCTGGGCGCCCTGTGGGGCTGGCTGCCGTGCGGGCTGGTGTATAGCACACTGCTGTGGGCGGCGAGCCAGGGCGATGCGCTGCACAGCGCGGCACTGATGCTGGCGTTCGGCGTCGGCACCTGGCCGGTGCTGCTGGCCACGGGGCTTGCCGCCGAGCGCGTGGGTCGCCTGCTGCGCAAACGCGGGGTGCGCATGGCCGGCGGTGTACTGGTGATCCTCTTTGGTCTCTGGACATTGCCTGGGCCGCACCAGCACTGGTTGATGGGACACTGATCGCGGGGCAAGCCGCTCCCACGCCTGCTAGGGGCGCGCCAACGGGTGGGAGCTGGCTTGCCCCGCGACGGTCGCCAACTCACCTTGATACAAATCAACACGACTTCTTACATCCGCCCCTAGACTCCGGACACTGCAGCTCTATCCGGGGACCACCCACATGCTCGACGACCTACGCTGGGACGCCGACCTGATTCGTCGCTACGATCTGGCCGGGCCACGCTACACCTCCTATCCGACCGCCGTGCAACTGCACGGCGAAGTGGGCTCGTTCGACCTGCTTCACGCCCTGCGCGAAAGCCGCCGCGCCACGCGCCCGCTGTCGCTGTACGTGCACGTGCCGTTCTGCGCCAACATCTGCTACTACTGCGCCTGCAACAAGGTCATCACCAAGGACCGTGGCCGCGCCGCGCCCTACCTGCAGCGCCTGGAGCAGGAGATCCAGCTGATCGCCTGCCACCTCGACCCGAAACAGGTGGTCGAGCAGCTGCACTTCGGCGGCGGCACGCCGACCTTCCTCAGCCATGTGGAACTGCGCCAGCTGATGGCCACCCTGCGCCAGCACTTCCACCTGCTGGACGACGACTCCGGCGACTACGGCATCGAGATCGACCCGCGCGAGGCCGACTGGTCGACCATGGGCCTGCTGCGCGAGCTGGGCTTCAACCGCGTCAGTCTCGGCGTGCAGGACCTCGATCCGGCCGTGCAGCGCGCGGTCAACCGCCTGCAGAGCCTGGAGCAGACCCGCACCCTGATCGAGGCGGCGCGCACCCTGCAGTTCCGTTCGATCAACCTCGACCTGATCTACGGCCTGCCCAAGCAGACCCCGGAAGGCTTCGCCCGCACTGTCGAGGAAGTGATCCGCCTGCAGCCCGACCGTCTGTCGGTATTCAACTACGCACACCTGCCCGAGCGCTTCATGCCCCAGCGGCGCATCGACAGCGCCGACCTGCCGGCGCCGGCGGCCAAGCTGGAAATGCTCCACGCCACCATCGACCAACTGACCGCAGCCGGCTACCGCTACATCGGCATGGACCACTTCGCCCTGCCCGACGACGAACTGGCCATCGCCCAGGAGGAAGGCACTCTGCAGCGCAACTTCCAGGGCTACACCACCCACGGCCACTGCGACCTGATCGGCCTGGGCGTGTCGGCGATCAGCCAGATCGGCGACCTGTACTGCCAGAACAGCAGCGACCTCAACACCTACCAGGACACCCTTTCCACCGCCCAGCTGGCGACCCAGCGCGGCCTTTTGTGCAACCAGGACGACCGCCTGCGCCGTGCAGTGATCCAGCAACTGATCTGCCACTTCGAACTGGATTTCGAGGCGTTCGAGCAGGCCTTCACCATCGATTTTCGCGGCTACTTCAAGGAGCTGTGGCCGCAGCTGCAAGCCATGCAGCGCGACGGCCTGATCAGCCTGGACAGCAAAGGCATCCGTATCCTGCCGGCCGGCCGCCTGCTGGCGCGCTCGGTATGCATGGTGTTCGACGCCTACCTCGCGCAGCAGAATCGCCAGCGTTTCTCGCGGGTGATCTGAGGCGATTGAGGCGTTTCACCGCATGGACAGCCCGCCTTTCGAGGCACACTATGGACAGTTGAACGGTAGCGGAACACCCCTTCCCTGCCGCCGCTAGCGTGCACCAAAAATGCGCACACTGGCCTACAGCCCATGCCGCAGGTTATCCTTACGGCTTATGTGTGCTTTCCCACAAGGATCGAAAGAAATGTCCGAGCCAGTAAAACTGCGCCCACACAACCAGGCCCACTGCAAGGATTGCAGCCTGGCCCCCCTGTGCCTGCCCCTGTCCCTGAACCTGGAGGACATGGATGCACTGGATGAAATCGTCAAACGCGGCCGCCCGTTGAAGAAAGGCGAGTTCCTGTTCCGCCAGGGTGACAATTTCGGCTCGGTCTATGCGGTCCGCTCTGGCGCCCTGAAAACCTTCAGCCTCAGCGATGCCGGCGAAGAGCAGATCACCGGCTTCCACCTGCCCAGCGAGCTGGTCGGCCTGTCGGGCATGGACACCGAGGCCTACCCGGTGTCGGCCCAGGCCCAGGAAACCACCTCGGTGTGCGAGATTCCCTTCGAGCGCCTCGACGAACTCTCGGTACAACTGCCGCAGCTGCGCCGCCAGCTGATGCGGGTGATGAGCCGCGAGATCCGCGACGACCAGCAGATGATGCTGCTGCTGTCGAAGAAGACCGCCGACGAGCGCATCGCCACCTTCCTGGTCAACCTGTCGGCACGCTTCCGTGCCCGCGGCTACTCGGCCAACCAGTTCCGCCTGAGCATGTCGCGCAACGAGATCGGCAACTACCTGGGCCTGGCGGTGGAAACCGTGTCGCGGGTGTTCACCCGCTTCCAGCAGAACGGCCTGCTCAAGGCCGAGGGCAAGGAAGTGCACATCCTCGACCCGATCCAGCTGTGCGCGCTGGCCGGTGGTGCGCTCGAAGCCTGATCGCCCCGTGAACAGGGTATACTGGCGCCGAGTTTTTCCAGGATACCCGCCCATGCACAGCGACACCTTCGACCTCAAAGCCCTGATCCGCCCGGTAGTGGACTTCCCCAAGCCGGGCGTGATCTTCCGCGACATCACACCGCTGTTCCAGTCGCCGCGCGGGCTGCGCTATGTCGCCGACCAGTTCATCGAGCGCTATGTCGAGGCCGATTTCAGCCATATCGGCGCCATGGACGCACGGGGCTTCCTGATCGGCTCGATCATCGCCCACCAGCTGAACAAACCACTTATCCTGTTCCGCAAGCAGGGCAAGCTGCCGGCCGACGTGCTGTCGGAGGGTTACCAGACCGAATACGGCGAGGCCTTCCTGGAAGTGCACGCCGACAGCCTGTGCGATGGCGACTCGGTATTGATCTTCGATGACCTGATCGCCACCGGCGGCACCCTGCTGGCCGCGGCCAACCTGGTGCGCCGCACCGGCGCCCAGGTGTTCGAGGCGGCGGCGATCATCGACCTGCCGGAGCTCGAAGGTTCGCGCCGGCTGCAGGCAGCCGGGGTGCCGACCTTCTGCCTGACCGAGTTTTCCCTCAGCGAATATTGAGTTCGCGTTCGCGATGCTTTGCGTGGGCTTCCAGCCCCCGTCAAGGTTCTGCGATTTTTCGATATGACCGTTCCAACTCAGGATTGCCGGGGTCGCTTTGCGACCCTTTCGCGGCACAAGGCCGCTCCTACAGGGGCGCGCAGTCGCCTGTAGGAGCGGCCTTGTGCCGCGAAAGGGCTGCAAAGCAGCCCCGGCAAATCCAAGCCTGGCGCCAATTATCAAAACCTTGAAAGGGCTGGGTCTTACAGCGAAATCGGCCTGCGCCCCGCAAAGGCGTGGGCCAGCGTCCCGCCGTCCACCAGCTCCAGCTCCCCGCCCAACGGCACGCCATGGGCGATGCGCGTGGCGGCCAGGCCCTTCTCGGCCAGCAGCTGGGCGATGTAGTGGGCAGTCGCCTCCCCCTCCACCGTGGGGTTGGTGGCCAGGATCACCTCGCTGAAGGTGCCCTGCTCCTCGATCCGCGCCATCAGCTGCGGAATACCGATGGCCTCAGGCCCCAGGCCATCGAGCGGCGACAAGTGCCCCTTGAGCACGAAGTAGCGGCCGCGATAGCCGGTCTGCTCTACCGCGTATACATCCATCGGGCCTTCCACCACGCACAGCTGGGTATCGTCACGGCGTGGATCAGAGCACTGCGGACACAACTCCTGCTCGGTGAGGGTCCGGCACTGGCGGCAGTGGCCAACGCCTTCCATGGCCTGGCTCAGGGCCTGGGCCAGGCGCGTGCCGCCGCTACGGTCGCGCTCGAGCAACTGCAGGGCCATGCGCTGGGCGGTTTTCTGGCCTACACCGGGCAAAATGCGCAGGGCGTCGATCAGTTGGCGGATCAGGGGGCTGAAGCTCATCTAGGCAGGCCTGTCAGTCGGTAAACAGAACGAAGAAGGGAGCAACGACCGCTTGGCCGTTGCTCCCCATTGTGCAGCGTGAGCCGGATCAGAACGGCATCTTGAAACCAGGCGGCAGTTGCATGCCGGCAGTCATGCTGCCCATCTTGTCCTGGCTGTTCTGCTCGATCTTGCGCACGGCGTCATTCAGCGCGGCGGCGATCAGGTCCTCGAGCACTTCCTTGTCGTCGGCGTCGGTCGACATCAGGCTCTGGTCGATGCTGACGCGCTTGACGTCGTGGCGACCGGTCATCACCACGCTCACCAGGCCACCGCCGGACTGGCCGGTGACTTCCGCGTTGGCCAGCTCTTCCTGCATCTTCTGCATCTTTTCCTGCATCTGCTGGGCCTGCTTCATCAGGCCGGCCATGCCACCTTTCATCATGGGGGTATACCTCGATTGGGTCATGTGATGCGGCCCGGCACAGGCGGGCCGCATGGTTATCCGTTCATTGGCTCTGGCTGGCCAGGGCGTCTACAGGCTCAATAGTATCCTGCCTGACCGTCGCGCCGAACTGCCGGATCATCTGCTGGATGAGCGGATCCTGCTCGATCGACACCACGGCGTCATGCTGGCGCTCGGCCCGCTTACGCGAGGCGGCCTGGGCCGGGGTTTCCTGCTCGGGGCGGATCAGCTCGATCTTCAGGCGGATCTCGCGACCCAGCTGCTGGTTGAGCGCGTCGTTCAGCCGGCGCTGCTGCGTCGAGTTGAACAACGCGCCCTGCCCCGGGTCCAGGTGCAACAGCCAGTCATCGCCATCGGCGGCGATCAGCGTACAGTTTGCGGCGATGTTGCCTGTCATACCGGAGACAGGCAACTGTGGGAATAATTCCAGCCATTGCAGGGCCAGCCCGGTCGCGGGCATGGCCGCCGGCAGCGGCTCCGGTGCCTGGGCGGGCGCCTCTTCCTGTACGTGCTCGGCCAGTTCGTCCAGGTAGCTGAAGCCAGCCGGATCGCTGTCGGGCGCGTAGTAGTCCTCGTCCGCCGGCGGCTCGTCGTCGCGCTCCATGCCCGCTGGGTTGTAGGCCGACGGATCGAACGGCGGCTCGTCGTAGTCTGGCTGCGGGCTGGCGGCCTCGACCACAGGTGCAGGCTCGGGCGGCTGCTCGGGCGCGACCGGCGCCGGCGCGGCAACGGGCTCCTCCCACGGCAGGTCGATGACCTCCTCGACGGGCTGCGGCTCAGGCTCGGGCTCTGGCTCCGATTGCGCTGCCTCGACAACCTCGGCAACGACCGGCACTTCGATGACTGGCGGCTCCGGCTGTACAGGTGGCTCAGCCACGGGCACCGGCGCGACCGCTTCAGCGACAGGGCTGGCGACAACGGGCGGCGCCACGGCCACAGCCGCCGCTGCCACCGGTTGGGCCGGATCAGCTGTGGCCTGGCTGATCCCCACCGGCTTTAGTACCGGCTTCGGCGCATCGTCGGTGTCAGCCGGACGGAACGCCAGCATGCGCAGCAGGACCATTTCGAAGCCGCCACGCGGGTCCGGCGCCAACGGTAGATCGCGACGACCGATCAGGCCCATCTGGTAATAGAACTGCACATCCTCAGCCGGAAGGGCCTGGGCCAGCGCCAGCACGCGCTCACGGTCGCCCTGGCCGTTGTCGACCGCCTCGGGCAGCGCCTGGGCGATGGCCACCCGGTGCAGCACATTGAGCATTTCCGACAGCACGCCGTTCCAGTCCGGCCCTTGCTCGGCCAGGTCGCGCACCGCCTCCAGCAACGCCCGGGCATCACCCTCGAGCAACGCCTGCAGCACCCCGTACACCTGACCATGGTCGAGGGTGCCGAGCATCGCCCGCACATCGGCGGCCAGCACCTTGCCCTCGCCAAAGGCGATGGCCTGGTCGGTCAGGCTCATGGCGTCGCGCATCGAGCCATCGGCGGCGCGACCGAGCAGCCACAGGGCGTCTTCCTCGAACGGTACGTTCTCGGCGCCCAGCACATGGGTCAGGTGCTCGACCACCCGCTCCGGGCTCATGTTCTTCAGCGAGAACTGCAGGCAGCGCGACAGGATGGTCGCCGGCAGCTTCTGCGGGTCGGTGGTGGCGAGGATGAACTTGACGTAGGGCGGCGGCTCTTCCAGCGTCTTCAACAAGGCGTTGAACGAGTGGGTGGAGAGCATGTGCACTTCGTCGATCAGGTAGACCTTGAAGCGCCCGCGGCTCGGCGCGTACTGCACGTTGTCGAGCAGTTCGCGGGTGTCCTCGACCTTGGTGCGGCTGGCGGCGTCGATCTCGATCAGGTCGACGAAACGGCCTTCGTCGATCTCCCGGCACACCGAACAGGTGCCGCACGGGGTAGAGGTGATGCCGGTCTCGCAGTTCAGGCACTTGGCGATGATCCGCGCGATGGTGGTCTTGCCCACGCCCCGGGTACCGGTGAACAGGTAGGCGTGGTGCAGGCGCTGGTTGTCCAGGGCGTTGATCAAAGCCTTGAGCACATGGGTCTGGCCGACCATTTCGCGGAACGAGCGCGGACGCCATTTACGTGCAAGAACCTGATAACTCATCAAAAAACCATCGTGACCGGAGCGGGCGGAAAGAGCGCTAATGCTAGCGGAGCGGGGCCGAAATTGCACCCTGCCGATCTCGTCTAAGCTCAGTAACGGGCACACCGGCGGCGGATCAGGGAGGATGAGGCGTGCGGCGAGTCCTGGCCATCCTGTTGCTGTGGACCACCCACGGCCTGGCGCAACCGCCGGTGCTGCGCTTTTCCGTCGCCGAAAGCTGGAGCATGCCGTTGATGCGCACCGAGGACCAGCAACCGGTGGAAGGCATCCTTTTCGAGCTGATGCAGGCCATTGCCCGGGAGACCGACGCCCGCCCGCAGTACCACGTGATGGCTCGCCTGCGCCTGCAGGAGGCGATGCAGGCCGGTGAAATCGACGTGCGCTGCTATGTCTCCACCCAGTGGCTGACCGACCGGCCGGGCGACTACCTGTGGAGCATCCCCATCATCGAACAGCGCGACCTGCTGATTGGCCGCCCCGGCGACAGCGGGCCCACCCGCCCGGAAGCACTGTCGCCCCAGGCCATCGGCACCGTGCTCGGCTACACCTACCCCACCCTGGAACCCCTGTTCAGCCAGGACCGCCTGCAGCGCGAGGACAGCCGCAACCAGCTACTGGCCCTGCAGAAGCTCCAGGCCGGACGCTTTCGCCACGCGATCAGCAACCAGCTGTCATTGCAGTGGTACAACCGCTCCCTGCCGCCAGGGCAACGCCTGCAGGCCTTGGCCGTGCTGGAAGAGCAAGCGCTGGGCTGCATGGTGCGCAACGATCCCCAACTACCGACCCAAGGTGTGCTCAGGGCGCTGGTGCGGATCAAGGAGTCCGGGGAGATGCAGCGGATTGTCGAGCGGTATACCGATGACCAGGTCTTTCAAAGTGCTCGACGCTAGAGTTGTGGCGCCTATCAGATCGAGCGCCGCCCGCGCGGCGCATCGCGGGACAAGCCCGCTCCTACATCTGTTTCGGGCCAGTCAATCCTGTGCCATTACCTGGTCCGCCTTGTTCGTCCGACACGGTTCCAGCGTGTGCACCACAGCCGCTTCACCTGTCTCAAGACAGGCACCAAGGCGGACAACCATGGCCTAACAGGTTCGGCACGTTGCAACAAATGTAGGAGCGGGCTTGTCCCGCGATGCGCCGCGCGGGCGGCGCTCGATCTGACAGGCGCTGCAGGGGTTGTGGCGGACACCTGGAGGCCCTCACCCAAGACAAGCATGATGCAGGCTCCATTGGTCCAAACACACCTGTTTAACCTGTCAGCCCTCCCCGAACCCCTCCCAACACTACCGCACTCAGGAACAACCCAAAACCGAACACCCCATGCGTGGCCAAGCTACGCAGGCCGCTCCTGAGCGGTGTCGGGGTACGGGTGGCAAAATACCCCGCCCCAAACGCGGGCTGCACCACACACAACGGCACCAGCACCGAGACCACCCCGAACAGCAACGCGGGCCACAGGACCGGCGCCAGCAACCACCCCTCCCCTGCAATAGCCACCAGCAGCGCCGCAAACACCAGCCCCGTGGCGTAATGGAGCAACCAGCCCCACGCCAGCTCCCCCCTCACCGACGCGGCCTTGCCGATTGCCGCATGCCGCCAGCGCCCCGCGAACAGGTGGCCAACCCAGCGCCCGACCATCGCGTAGTTCAGGGTGGTGATGCCCAGGCGCCTGAGCAGCAGGGTCCACAGGTCCATGACCAGGGTGGCGCCGATGCCGACAAGCAAAATGGAAAATGCGAGAGAAGTAACGCTCATGTCGAAAGCCCTTGGCAGATTGACGGAAAGATCGATGCCGAGCAGCATGCAAGTTGAAGTCAACTTCAAGTCAAGGGAGCCGCGATGGACATTGCCGATGTCGCCAGGCGCACCGGAGTGCCGGCGTCGACATTGCGTTACTACGCGAACAAGGGCCTGCTCACATCGCTCGCCGGCCATGGCCAGCGCCGGCAATTTCCGGCGGATACGCCAGAACGCCTGGCCCTGATCGCCCTGGGCCAGGCGGCGGGCTTTTCGCTGGACGAAGTGGCGGCGATGCTGGACGAGCAACGGGTCGATCGAGCGCTGCTGCTGGCCAAGGCCGACGAGATCGAGCAGAGGATCAAGCGCCTGCAGGCGATGAGCAAAGGGCTGCGGCATGCGGCAGTGTGCCCCGAGGAGAACCACCTGCAATGCCCGACTTTCCAGCGATTGATGCAGGTGTCAGCCAGCAAGGGCAAGCGCGGGAGTCGCCCTGCCCCGCGATGAGGCCCGCCAGCCCAAAGTACGACAGCGGGCTCAGTAGCCGTGCAACTCGCGGAACGGCTGGCCCTTGTGGTAGTTGATCCACTCTTCCACGTCATAGGGCAGGTACAACTGCCGACGCGCCCGCGACAGGGCGATGTATACCGCGCAGATCCGCGCATCGAAGGCGTAGGCGTCCTTGAAGCGCTGGGTGGTCATCAGCTCCGGCGTCAACAGCACCTGATCGAACTCCAGGCCACCGGCCTCCTCGGCCATCAACAGCGTGAGACTGGCGGGCTGCGTGGCGACGCGCGCATCCAGACCGGTCAGGTCGGCAAGCTTGAAACCCGCCTCCAGCCGCGCCTCGACCCACTGGAACGCGGCATCGAAGCGCTCGGACTCGCGCACCTGCTGCCAGTCGAGCAGGTGCGCGAAATACCCATGCGGCCCTTCGGCGTCCTGCCCCGGCGCGTAGAACCCCGCCCTGAACAGGCCAATCGCGGTAACCATGAAGCGCCGCATGTCCGGCCAGTCGGGGAAGTTCAGCAGGCAGTTGGACTCGGCCATCTCCATCGCCCAGCGCATCGTGTCCCAGCGCGAGGCGGTCAGCACCACGCAGCCCTCGGGCGGGACAAAACCTTCGGGGAAGTGCTCGATGCCGACATCGACATGCCGCGCCGCCTCGAACGCGACCTTGGATTTTTTCGAGTGCACACCGATCAACGGGTTGATCAGGCGCTCCACCTTGGGCCCGGAGCGCACGGCGAAGGCCATGTCCTTCTGCCGTACCTGACGCTCGCGCCTGACCACCTCGCCGGTGGCCTTCTGGTATTCGTCACCCAGGGTGATCAGCACCTGGCGGCCACGCTCGATTACCTGCAGCAACGAGGCCGGCACGTCCTGGCTTTCGTCGATGATCACGTGGCTGAAACGCCCGGGCACGCTGCAACCGCCCAGGCTGGCACGTTTGAGCAGCAGCAACGCCTCGAACCCGGTCTGCGCGCCCCAGGTCGGCTGCGCCTCCAGGTAGCGCCACAGGCGGCTGGCGTACTCGAGCAGCACCTGGGCATCGAGGCCGGACAGCGCCTGGCGAAAATGCGGCAGGTGGCGGCTGGACAGGCTGTAGTCCCGCGACTCGCAATAGTTGCGCAGCACTTCCAGGCAGATATCCAGGGCGTGCTCGGCGTCGTACTGGCGCAGCCCGACGATCCCCAGCTCTTCGGCCAGCCGGCGCTTGCCAGGACCGCGCTGTGCCGTCCGGGCGGGAACCGGCCGGGTATCCTTGAGCAGGGCCCGGGCGAACTGGCCGAAGGTCATGCCGACCTTGGCCTGGGTATCCAGCCCCATGCGCCGACGCAGGGTACCGAGCTTGGCCGGCGTGCGCGCCAGGGCCAGCACCCGGCCACGGGGCAGGCATTCCATCAGCGCGCCGAGCAGGTAGCTCTTGCCTATCCCGGCATAGCCCTGCACATGGATGTCCTCATCGAGATTGGCCTGGATGACCTTGAGCAGCTTGTCCTGCTCGACGGTCAGCCAGCGCTCGGTGTCGAAGCCGGTGGTCACCCGCTGGCTGAACGGGTTGTCACTGTGATGCAGGCGAATGCGGTAGTCGAAATCCCACTTGCCGTCCGCCAGCAGGTACTCCCGCGCCTGCACTTGTTCGGCATCGAGCAGGCGCAGCTTGGAACCCTTGATCACCTCGAGGCCGAAATAGAGCTTGCGCGCATCGAACAGCCGACGGGCCTCGGACAGCAAGTCCACGCCAGGCGAGTGCCTGCCATCGACCGCCCACGCCAACAGCTTGCCGAGCACCTTTTCCGCCGCCCGCGCATCGACCTGGCCCGGTGCCTGGGCCAGGTTCTGGATCACCAGCACGGCCGCCAGCTCAGGGTCGCCCAAGGCATCGAGCGCAGGCGCGCCCTCGGCCTGCAGCAAGGCCTGGCATACCTCTGCGCTGACCGGCAGGTACACCGGATGGGAAAAGTCGAAGTGCTCGGGCTGCATGTCGGTACGGGTCCGGGGATCACTCAAGGTTTGTCGGATTCAGCGGCCTGCCCCACCACCAGTTCGAAGCGGTAGGCCCCCAACGACCCGGCCATGTCGCCGGGATAGCTGACACCCGCCTGCGGTGCGTCGAGTACGCCATCGAGCTCATGCAGGGCCAGTTCCAGCAGCTTGCGCAAGTCACGCACCGAGTGCGCCGACACCTGCACCTGCAGCTCGAAGGCCGCCGCGTCAGCCGTTGCTGCCACCGGCACGACCGCTGCCTCGAGGATGCGCTCATGCTCTTCTTCCATCTGGTCGAGCACCTGCGACAGCTCCAGCACACGCTCGGGGCTGGCGGCCATCTGGTCCTTGATTTCCAGGCGGCGCAGCTGCCACTCGCGGATCTTCTGGCGGGTGAGGTCGTCGACATGTTCCACGGTCGCTATCTCCTGGCCGAATGTGCTGACACGATGGGATGCATGATAAGGCGCTGCGCGGAATCGTGCAGGCGGAAAACAGTGCGAGGGTGTAAAGAAACGCGTCTGATGGGTGACGCCTGACAGGTACGCCGGAAAATCCCTGCGCCCAAAATGGAGGCGGCCCCACCAGCCACACCCCGGCACTCGATGTTCCCGCTATGGCTGCTCCCTTCCGGGCCTGACCAGGTTAACGGGTAATCAATGCGGGGGGACCGATGGGGCCACCACGACGGCTCGTCAGCTGACGAGCCGCGCCATTGTACAGCGCCGGGGCGAAGTTACAACCTTTGATCGTGAAAAAACCATCATTTCTCAAGGACTTGTGGCAAAACTATCGCGGGGCAAGCCCGCTCCCACGCATCATCACCCGTGGGAGCGGGCTTGCCCCGCGATAAGGCCTGCGGGTTCAGACGCTGATACCACGCTCCGCCAGGAAGCCCACGAACGCCTCCTCGTCCATCACCTCAACGCCCAGCTCGGCGGCCTTGGCCAGCTTGGAGCCAGCGCCGGGGCCGGCGACCACGCAGTGGGTCTTGCCGGACACGGAACCCGCCACCTTGGCCCCCAGGCTTTCCAGCTTCTCCTTGGCGATATCGCGGCTCATGCGCTCCAGGGTGCCGGTCAGCACCCAGGTCTGGCCGGCCAGCGGCAATCCCTCGGCGGACTTCTTCTCGCACGACCAGTGCATGCCGAATTCCAGCAACTGGGCTTCGATGGCACGGGCCAGCTGCTGGTTGGCCTCGACCTTGAAGAACTCGCGCACGCTGTCAGCGGCCTTGGTATTCAGGGCCTGGCGCAAGTCGATGCCATCGGCGGCGATGATCTTGTCCAGGGTGCCCAGCTTGTCTACCAGCTTCTCGGCACCGGTCGGCCCGACCGAAGGGATGTCGAGCTTGGCGAGCATGCCGGCCAGCGTGGTGCTGGCGGCGAACTCGGCGGCCAGCTCACCCTCGTCCTGCAACTGCATGCCGCAGGCCAGCAACTGCGCGATGACTTCGCGGTTGTGCGCGTCCTCGAAGAAGTTGTGGATCTCGTGGGCGACTTCCAGGCCGATATCCGGCAGGTAGGTCAGCACCTGCGGCAACGCCACCTGCACCCGCGCCAGGCTGCCCAGGGAGCGGGCCAGCACCTTGGCGGTCTCCTCGCCGACATCGGGGATGCCCAGCGCATAGATGAAGCGCGCCAGGCTCGGGCGCTTGCTCGCCTCGATAGCAGCCAGCAACTTGTTGCTCGACACCTCGGCAAAGCCTTCCAGCGCCACCACCTGGTCGAAGGTCAGGTGGTAGAGATCGGCCGGCGAGCGGATCAGGTTCTCGTCGACCAGCTGCTCGACGCTCTTCTCGCCCAGGCCGTCGATGTCCATGGCCCGGCGCGACACGTAGTGGATGATCGCCTGCTTGAGCTGGGCGGCGCAGCTCAGGCGCCCCACGCAGCGGTACACCGCGCCTTCGCTGGTGGTTTCCTTGCCCTTGCTGCGCTTGACCAGCTGGGTGCGCTCGACCTGCGAGCCGCACACCGGGCACTGCGTGGGCACCTCGACCGGCCGGGCGTCCTGCGGACGGCGGTCGAGCACCACCTGCATCACCTGAGGGATCACATCGCCGGCGCGGCGAATGATCACCGTGTCGCCGATGCGCAGGCCCAGCCGGGCGATCTCGTCCATGTTGTGCAGGGTGGCGTTGGACACGGTCACGCCGGCCACCTTGACCGGCTTGAGCCGCGCCACCGGAGTCACGGCGCCGGTGCGCCCGACCTGGAACTCGACGTCGAGCACCTCGGTGAGCTCTTCCATGGCCGGGAACTTGTGGGCGATCGCCCAGCGCGGCTCACGGGCGCGGAAGCCCAGTTCACGCTGGGAGGCCAGGCTGTTGACCTTGAACACCACGCCATCGATTTCATAGGGCAGGCCGTTGCGGCGGGCGCCGATATCGCGGTAGTAGGCCAGGCACTCATCGATACCGGAGGCATGGCGCAGCTCGCGGCTGATCGGCAGCCCCCAGGTCTTGAGCTTCTCGAGGATGCCGATATGACTGTCGCCAAAGGCTTCCGACACCTGGCCGACGCCATAGCAGCAGAACTCCAGCGGGCGGCTGGCGGTGATCTTCGAGTCCAGCTGGCGCAGACTGCCGGCCGCGGCGTTGCGCGGGTTGGCGAAAGTCTTGCCGCCGGCCTCGGCCTGGGCGGCGTTGAGCCGGTCGAAACCGGCCTTGCTCATGTACACCTCGCCACGCACCTCCAGCACCGCCGGCCAGCCCTCGCCCTGCAGCTTGAGCGGGATGTTGCGCACCGTGCGCACGTTGGCGCTGATGTCCTCGCCGGTGGTACCGTCGCCGCGGGTGGCGCCCTGCACCAGTTGGCCATCACGGTACAGCAGGCTCACCGCCAGGCCGTCGAGCTTCGGCTCGCAGCTGTAGTCCACCGCCGCCTGGTCGCCGCCCGGCAGGTCCAGGCCTTCCACCACGCGGCGACCGAAATCGCGCAGGTCGTCTTCCTCGAAGGCGTTGCCCAGGCTGAGCATGGGCACTTCGTGACGGACCTGGCTGAACGCCGCCAACGCCGCGCCACCGACGCGCTGGGTCGGCGAGTCCGGGGTCACCAGGTGCGGGTGCTCGGCCTCCAGCGCCTTGAGCTCGTTGAACAGGCGGTCGTACTCGGCATCGGGCACGCTGGGTTCGTCGAGCACGTAGTAGCGGTAGTTGTGCTGGTCAAGTTCGGCGCGCAGGGCATGGATTCGGGATTCGGCGTTCATGGGGTCGTCTTCTCTTGCAAAGCAAAAGAGCAGCCCCTGGCTTAATGCCAGTCAGTTAGCGCTTCATCGCACTTATTGGGGCTGCTTTGCAGCCCTTCGCGGGTAAACCCGCTCCCACAGGATCGCGCAAACGCTGAATCGAGCGCTGTACCTGTGGGAGCGGGTTTACCCGCGAAGGGTCGCGCAGCGACCCCAATTGGCTTAACTGACTGGCATTAAGCCCCTGGCTGCTCTTTTGCTTGAATCATCGCGGCGCGGATCGAGGCTGGATCCACCCGCTCGTACACATCAGCGTTTCTGGGTCAGGGCGCGGCGCTCGAACTCGACGATGCGCTGGCGGTAGTGCTCGATGGTCTGGGCGGTCAGCACGCTGCGCTGGTCGTCCTTGAGTTCACCGTTGAGCTCGTGGGCCAGCTTGCGGGCGGCGGCCACCATCACGTCAAAGGCCTGCTTGGGATGACGCGGGCCAGGCAGACCGAGGAAGAAGCTCACCGCACGGGTGCTGAAGTGGTCGATGTCGTCCAGGTCGAACACGCCGGGCTTGACCGCGTTGGCCATGGAGAACAGCACTTCGCCGTGACCGGCCATGCTCTCGTGACGGTGGAAGATGTCCATCTCGCCGAAGCGCAGGCCGCTTTCGAGAATGTTCTGCAGCAGCGCCGGGCCCTTGAAGCCACCCTCGTCACGGGAAATGACGCTGATCACCAGCACTTCCTCGGCCGGCGGCAGCTCCTTGGCCGGCGTGCTCGGCGCGGTGAAACCGTTGGCGCGGTTATTGTCGGCGGCGAAATCGTCGTCGCCACCCTCGAACAGGTCGGGCTCGCGGGGCTCGGCGGCCAGGTTCAGGTCACCCTGCTGCGGCTCGCTGTGGTTGCGCTTGCCGCGCTTGGCCTTGGCCGGCTTGGGTTCGCGCTCGCGCTCCCGTTCGCGCGCAGGGGCGCTCACCGACGGCAGGTCGGACTCGTCCAGCTCGGGTTCTTTGTGGGTTTCCAGCACACGCGCAGGGCCGAGCACCTCGGCGCTGCCGCTGTCATCGTCCGGGGCGTTGGCGTAGCTACGGTCCAGACGGAACTTCAACTTGCCCTTGCCGCCGCGCATGCGGCGCCAGCCGTCGAAAAGAATACCGGCGATGACAATGATGCCGATGACGATCAGCCACTCGCGCAGACCGATTTCCATGTAATCCCGTGCCTCTATAAAAAAATATGCTTGAAAACAAAGGCTTCAAAGGCCTTTAACACGTGGCGCCAACTCTATGTTCTGACAGGCGTTTTACCCACGCAAAAAACAAGTGACATTAAGCTAGCACGACCAAAGGCAACTTTACACCGTCTGTCGCGTCTGCTGAGGCTTTTGCCTACACGTTCACACCCTTTCTTTACCCCTTAGGCTCTGTCCGAAATGTATCTGCACTCGCCCATACTGCGTTGAAACGGGGCTCGGAATGCTCATGTACTCCAGTACACTCCGCTTCCTCCCCCCGTTTCGCCTTGTCTGACCTTCGCGCAGACACATTTCGTACAGACCCTAGGCATCGACCATGGCCATCGCCTCTTCCACATCGACTGCTACAAGACGTGAACAGCCCGGCTCGTGCATGGTCACCCCCATCAGCTGGTCGGCCATTTCCATGGCGATCTTGTTGTGGGTGATGTAGATGAACTGCACGGTCTCGCTCATTTCCTTCACCAAACGGGCATAGCGCCCGACGTTGGCGTCGTCCAGCGGCGCGTCGACCTCGTCGAGCATGCAGAACGGCGCCGGGTTCAGCTTGAAGATGGCGAACACCAGGGCCAGGGCCGTGAGTGCCTTCTCGCCGCCGGACAGCAGATGGATAGTGCTGTTCTTCTTGCCCGGCGGGCGCGCCATGATCGTCACCCCTGTATCGAGTAGATCTTCGCCCGTCAGTTCCAGATAAGCGCTGCCGCCACCGAAAACTTTTGGGAAAAGTGCCTGTAATCCGGCATTTATCTGATCAAAGGTATCCTTGAAGCGATTGCGGGTTTCCTTGTCGATCTTGCGGATGACGTTTTCCAGGGTCTCCAGCGCCTCGACCAGGTCGGCGTCCTGGGCGTCCAGGTAACGCTTGCGCTCGGACTGCTGTTCATATTCCTCGATGGCCGCCAGGTTGATCGCGCCCAGGCGCTGGATCCGCGCCTCGAGCTGCTCCAGCGCCTGCTCGGTGCCCTGCTCGCTGGCATCGACCTCGAGCGTGGCGAGCACGCCCTGAAGATCGTAGCCGTCGGCGAGCAGTTGTTCCTGCAAGGTCTTGCGTCGCACGTCCAGCCCCTGGGACTCCAGGCGCTGCTGTTCCAGCTGGCCGCGCAGCAATTGCGACTGCTGCTCGGCCTGGGTGCGGCGCCGTTCGGCATCGCGCAGCTCACGGTCGGCCTCGTCCATGTGCAGGCGCGCCTGGCGCATTTCCTCGTCGACGCTCATGCGTCGTTCCAGCAGCTCCTCGAGCTTGAGGCGCAATTCTTCCAGTGGTGCCTCGCCCTCCTCCAGGTTCAGGTTCAACTGTTCCTGGCGCTCGCTCAGACGTGCGGCCTGCTGTTCCAGGCGTTCGAGGGCCTGGCGGGTCGAGTCGTGCTGGGCGCGCAGCGAGCCCAGGCGCACGGCCAGCTGGTGGGCGTGATCCTTGTGCTGGCGGGCTTCCTGGCGGATGCGGTCGAGGCCTTCGCGCAGGGTGTCGCGGCGCGCCATCAGCAGCTCGCGCTGTTCGGTGTCCTGGGCCATCAGTTCCAGGGCTTCCTGCAGCAACAGGCGCGCCTCGCCCAGTTGCTCGTGCTCCAGGGCGCGCTGCTCCTGCAGCTCGGCCAGTTCTTCCTGCAGGCGCCGGCGGCGCAGCTCCAGCTGTTCGGCACGGGCGCGGCCGGCGGACAGGCGCGCCTTGAGCTCGCCGTGCTGACGGCTTTCGTCCTGGCTTCGACGGCGCAGTTGCTCACGCTGCTCCTCCAGGTCGAGCTGCTGCTCGCGCAGGCGTTGCAACTGCTCGTCGAGCTGCTCGAGCAAGGCCTCCTGCTCCAGCTGCTCCTGGCCCAGGCGCTCGATCTCCTGGCCACGGGCCAGCACGCCCCCCTGGGCCTCGCCTCCTCGACTGACCCGCAGGAAATGCCGACCGACCCAATAGCCGTCGCGGCTGACCAGGCTCTGCCCGGCGCCCAGCGAGGCCCGCCGGGCCAGGGCCTGCTCCAGGGTTTCCACCGGCATGACCTGGCCCAACCAGGGCGACAGGTCGACGCGTCCTTCTACCTTGTCTAGAAGGCTGCCGGCGACGGCCGTGCCCTCTCCCCCCGCCATCAGCAGGCGCAGCTCGCCCTGCTCCAGCGCGGCGAACTCCAGGCCGGTGAAGTCATCCAGCAGCACCGCCTGCAGATCGGCGCCCAGCACCGTTTCCACCGCCAGCTCCCAGCCGGGCTCGACCCGCAGCCCCTCGGCCAGCCGTGGGCGCTGTTCCAGGCCCTGGGCGCGCAGCCAGTCGGCGGCCCCGACACCCGGCTCCAGCGCGGCCTGCTGCAAGGCTTCGAGGGACGCCAGGCGCCCGCCCAGGCGCTGCAGGTCACCCTGCTGCTGTTGCTGCACCTGGCTGGCCTGCTGCATCTGCTCGCGCAACGTTTCCAGCTGCTCGACCACCTGTTGCTCCTGCAACTGGAGGTCTTCGAGCAGCAACTCGCTGCCGGCCAGCTGTTCGCCCAGGTCGCTGGTCTCGGTATCCTGCGTATCCTCGCCGAGCTGGTCACGCTCTTCACCCAGTTTGCGCTGGCGCTCGGCCAGGCGTTCCAGGCTGGCCTCCAGCTGCGCCAGGCGCGCCTGCTGCACTTCGGCCTGGCGACGCGGCTCGGCGGAGCGGGTGTTGAAGCTGTCCCACTGTTCCTGCCAGCCGTGCATGCCCAGCTCGGCCTCTTCCAGGGTCGCGGCGGCCTCCTCGGCCGAGGCCAGGGTCAGCTCCTGCTCGGGCTCGAGCATCGCCAGCTCTTCACCGAGGGTCGCCAGCAAGGTGCGGTCGTGCCCCAGGTGCGATTCGGTTTCCAGGCGGCTGCGCTCGGCCTCCTTGAGGTCGTCCTGCAACTGGCGCAGGCGCTGCTGGCCGTGCTGGATGCTCTGCTCGACCCGGGCGATATCGCCGGCCACCGAATAGAAGCGGCCCTGCACCTGGTTGAAGCGTTCGGACAGCTCATGATGGCCGTCGCGCAGGCGCTCGATGCTGGCATCGGCGTTGCGCTGCTCGGCCACCAGCGCCTCGAAGGCGATCTCCTGGTCGCCGATGACCGTCTCGCGCTGGCGTACCCGCTCATCCAGGTCGCGCCAGCGCAGGGCCGCCAGGCGCGCCTTGAGCTGGCGTTCCTCGGCCTTGTACTCGCGGTACTTCTCGGCGGCCTGGGCCTGGCGGTGCAGGCGTTCGAGCTGGCGTTCCAGCTCTTCGCGCAGGTCGGTCAGGCGCGCCAGGTTCTCCTGGGTGCGGCGGATGCGGTTCTCGGTCTCGCGGCGGCGCTCCTTGTACTTGGAGATACCCGCCGCCTCCTCGATGAAGTTACGCAGCTCCTCGGGCTTGGCCTCGATCAGCTTGGAGATCATGCCCTGTTCGATGATCGAGTAGCTGCGCGGCCCCAGGCCCGTGCCGAGGAAGATATCGGTGATATCACGGCGCCGGCACTTGGTGCCGTTGAGGTAATAGGTGTTCTGCCCGTCGCGGGTGACCTTGCGACGGATCGAGATCTCGGCATAGGCGGCATACTCGCCGACCAGCGAGTTGTCGCTGTTGTCGAACACCAGCTCGATGCTGGCCTGGCTGACCGGCTTGCGGCTGGTGGAGCCGTTGAAGATGACATCGGTCATCGACTCGCCGCGCAGGTTCTTGGCCGAGCTTTCGCCCATCACCCAGCGCACCGCGTCGATGATGTTGGACTTGCCGCAGCCATTGGGGCCGACCACGGCCGCCATGTTGCTGGGGAAGTTGACCGTGGTCGGGTCGACGAAGGACTTGAACCCGGCCAGGCGGATGCACTTCAGGCGCATCGATCAGACCCGCGCCAGCGCCGCCAGCACCAGTTCGCAACTGCGCTGGCAATAGGCGGTGAGCACCTCGCGGATGCGCGGCAGGTCGCGGGCGACCACGGCTTCGAGCAGGCGGGCGAACAGCTCCAGGTAATCGACCATGTTGGCCTGACGCTGGTCCAGGGCCAGGTAGTAGGCACGGCTCATGGCCGGCTGCAGGTTCTCGACGGTTTCCTGCAGGTACGGGTTGTTGGCGAACGGATAGGCGGCGCGCATCACCGCGAAGCTGTCGCCGACGAAGGCCTTGATGTCCTTGGCGGCGTGGGCCTGCTTGAGGCGCTGCTGGATGTCCAGGAACGGGCGCAGGTCGCTGTCGCTGCGCCAATGTTGGGCAACGGCGTTGCCCAGCAGGATGTAGAACTCGCCCATCAGGGTACACAGGCTGCGCACGCTGTTCTCGTCCAGCTCGGTCACATGGGCGCCGCGGCGCGGCAGGATCGCCACCAGGTGGCGGCGTTCGAGGATGAGCAGCGCCTCGCGCACCGAGCCACGGCTGACGTTGAGGGCCTGGGTGACCTTCTGCTCCTGGATGCGCTCGCCGGGTGCGAGTTCGCCGCGGATGATCCGCTCGGCCAGGTAGTGGGCAATTTGCTCGGAGAGGCTGTCCGGCGCCTTGAACGTCATGGTTTTCCTTCGCGATCTGGGTAGCTGTGCACAAGGGCGCGATTGTAGCGCACTTGTCCCGTGCCCGCGCAGCGGCGCGACGCGCTTTGTGCGACTGGCGGGTCAACTTTCCCACTCGGCGCGAACTATGCTTGGAGAAAGGCTCGATGAAGCGGTTCGGAAGGCCTCTGGGCGAAATCTTGACCTTTGAGTCAGAAAATTATTGACCTCAGGGTCAAGCGTTGCTTAGAGTCCGCCCGAACAACAATAAAACCATTGCGAGGCCCTCCCCCGTGATCCAGTTTCTCGTCAACCAGGAGCTGCGCAGCGAGCACGCCCTGGACCCGAACATGACGGTGCTGCAATACCTGCGTGAGCACCTGGGCAAACCCGGCACCAAGGAAGGCTGCGCCAGCGGCGACTGCGGCGCCTGCACCGTGGTCGTCGGCGAACTCGTCGAGGACGACCAGGGCTGCGACACTATCCGCTACCGCAGCCTCAACTCGTGCCTGACGTTCGTGTCCTCCCTGCACGGCAAGCAGCTGATCAGCGTCGAGGGCCTCAAACACCAGGGCGAGCTGCACAGCGTGCAGAAAGCCATGGCCGACTGCCATGGTTCGCAGTGCGGCTTCTGCACCCCCGGTTTCGTCATGTCGCTGTTCGCCCTGCAGAAGAACAGCGAGGGCCACGACCTGCACCAGGCCCAGGAGGCCCTGGCCGGCAACCTGTGCCGCTGCACCGGCTACCGGCCGATCCTCGAAGCCGCCGAGCAGAGCTGCGCCCGCCCCTGCCGCGACCAGTTCGACGCCCAGCAGGCGCAGACCATCGCCCGCCTCAAGGCCATCGCCCCGCAACAGACCGGCGAGCTCAACAGCGGCGACAAGCGCTGCCTGGTGCCGCTGACCGTGGCCGACCTGGCCGACCTCTACAGCTCGCACCCCGAGGCGCGTCTGCTGGCCGGCGGCACCGACCTGGCGCTGGAGGTCACCCAGTTCCACCGCACCCTGCCGGTGATGATCTACGTCGGCCATGTCGCCGAGCTCAAGCGCATCGACAAGACCGCCACCCACCTGGAGATCGGCGCCGCCACCCCGCTGACCGACTGCTACACCGCGCTCAACGAGGAATACCCCGACTTCGGCGACCTGCTGCACCGCTTCGCCTCGCTGCAGATCCGCAACCAGGGCACCCTGGGCGGCAACATCGGCAACGCCTCGCCGATCGGCGACTCGCCGCCCCTGCTGATCGCCCTGGACGCGCAGATCGTCCTGCGCCAGGGTGAGCGCCAGCGCACCCTGGCCCTGGAAGACTACTTCATCGACTACCGCATCACGGCGCGCCAGGACAGCGAGTTCATCGAGAAGATCATCGTGCCACGCGCGAGCAACGACTGGGCGTTCCGCGCCTATAAAGTGTCCAAGCGCCTGGACGACGATATCTCCGCCGTGTGCGCGGCGTTCAACCTGAGCATCGAGAACGGCGCGGTCAGCGGCGTGCGCATCGCCTTCGGCGGCATGGCGGCGATCCCCAAACGCGCCCGCGCCTGCGAGGCCGCGCTACGCGGCAAGCCGTGGAACCAGGCCAGCGTCGAGCGCGCCTGCCAGGCCCTGGCCGAGGACTTCACCCCGCTCAGCGACTTCCGCGCCAGCCGCGAGTACCGCCTGCTGACCGCGCAGAACCTGCTGCGCAAGTACTTCATCGAACTGCAAACGCCGCACATCGAAACCCGGGTGACCGCCTATGTCTAACCATCACGCCGTCAAGAGCCAGGCCGAGATGGCCGCACTGTTCAGCCAGGACCTGACCACCGGGGTCGGCCGCAGCCTCAAGCACGACAGCGCCGACAAACACGTGGCGGGCGAGGCGGTGTACATCGATGACCGCCTGGAATTCCCCAACCAGCTGCACGTCTATGCGCGCACCGCAGACCGCGCCCATGCGCGCATCCTGCGCATCGACACCACGCCCTGCTACCAGTTCGAAGGCGTACGCATCGCCATCACCCACGAAGACATCCCGGGGCTCAAGGACATCGGTCCGGTGGTAGCCGGCGACCCGCTGCTGGCCATCGACAAGGTCGAGTTCTTCGGCCAGCCGGTGCTCGCCGTGGCCGCCCGCGACCTGGACACCGCCCGCCGTGCGGCGATGGCGGCGATCGTCGAATACGAGGACCTGGAACCGGTGCTCGATGTGGTCGAGGCGCTGCGCAAGAAACACTTCGTGCTCGACAGCCACACCCACAAGCGCGGTGATTCGGACGCGGCCCTGGCCAGTGCCCCGCACCGCATCCAGGGCAGCCTGCACATCGGCGGCCAGGAGCACTTCTACCTGGAGACCCAGATCAGTTCGGTGATGCCCAGCGAAGACGGCGGCATGATCGTCTACTGCTCCACGCAGAACCCCACCGAGGTGCAGAAGCTGGTCGCCGAGGTGCTCGACGTGCCGATGCACAAGATCGTCGTCGACATGCGCCGCATGGGCGGTGGTTTCGGTGGCAAGGAAACCCAGGCCGCCAGCCCCGCCTGCCTGTGCGCGGTGATCGCGCGCCTGACCGGCCAGCCGACCAAGATGCGCCTGCCCCGCGTCGAAGACATGATGATGACCGGCAAGCGCCACCCGTTCTACGTCGAGTACGACGTCGGCTTCGACGACAGCGGTCGCCTGCACGGCATCAATTTCGACCTGGCCGGCAACTGCGGCTACTCGCCTGACCTGTCCGGCTCGATCGTCGACCGCGCCATGTTCCACTCCGACAACGCCTACTACCTGGGCGACGCCACGGTGCACGGCCACCGCTGCAAGACCAACACCGCGTCCAACACCGCCTACCGTGGCTTTGGCGGCCCGCAAGGCATGGTTGCCATCGAACAGGTGATGGACCATATCGCCCGCCACCTGGCGCTGGACCCGCTGGCGGTGCGCAAGGCCAACTACTACGGCAAGACCGAGCGCAACGTCACCCACTACTACCAGACCGTCGAGCACAACATGCTCGAGGAGATGACCGCCGAGATCGAGGCGAGCAGCGACTACCACGAGCGCCGCGAATCGATCCGCCGCTTCAACGCCAACAGCCCGGTACTGAAAAAGGGCCTGGCACTGACCCCGGTGAAGTTCGGCATCTCGTTCACCGCCACCTTCCTCAACCAGGCCGGTGCCTTGATCCACATCTACACCGACGGCAGCATCCACCTCAACCACGGCGGCACCGAGATGGGCCAGGGCCTGAACACCAAGGTGGCCCAGGTGGTGGCCCAGGTGTTCCAGGTCGACTTCAACCGTATCCAGATCACCGCCACCAACACCGACAAGGTACCCAACACCTCGCCGACCGCCGCCTCCAGCGGCGCCGACCTGAACGGCAAGGCAGCGCAGAATGCCGCCGAGATCCTCAAGAAGCGTCTGACCGAGTTCGCTGCCCGGCACTACAACGTCACCGAGGAAGACGTCGAGTTCCGCAACGGCCATGTGCGCGTGCGCGACCAGATCGTCAGCTTCGAGCAACTGGTGCAGCAGGCCTACTTCGCCCAGGTGTCGCTGTCGACCACCGGTTTCTACCGCACGCCGAAGATCTTCTACGACCGCTCCCAGGCCCGTGGCCGGCCGTTCTACTACTTCGCCTTCGGCGCCGCCTGTGTGGAAGTGATCGTCGACACCCTGACCGGCGAGTACAAGATGCTGCGCGCCGACATCCTGCACGACGTCGGCGACTCGCTGAACCCGGCCATCGATATCGGCCAGGTCGAGGGCGGCTTCGTCCAGGGCATGGGCTGGCTGACCACCGAGGAGCTGGTGTGGAACGCCAAGGGCAAGCTGATGACCAACGGCCCGGCCAGCTACAAGATTCCGGCGGTGGCCGACATGCCGATCGACATGCGCGTCAAGCTGGTGGAGAACCGCAAGAACCCCGAGGACACGGTGTTCCATTCCAAGGCCGTGGGCGAGCCGCCGTTCATGCTCGGCATCGCCGCCTGGTGCGCGATCAAGGACGCGGTGGCGAGCATCGCCGACTACCGCGTGCAGCCGAACATCGACGCGCCGTCGACGCCGGAGCGGGTGCTGTGGGGGTGCGAACAGATGCGCAAGGCGGTGGCTGCGCAGCAGCCTGCCGAACAGGAATTGGAACCGGTGACGCACTGACGCCGCGCCACTGTGTAGGAGCGGCCTTGTGCCGCGAAAGGGTCGCGCAGCGGCCCCTGGATCTGTGCCGCAATGAAGATTTTGGGGCTGCTACGCAGCCCTTTCGCGGCACAAGGCCGCTCCTACACTGGGGACAGAGGAGGATTGAAGACATGCACCAATGGATCAACGCCCTCGCCGACCATCAAGCCCGCGGCGAACCCTGCGTCCTGGTGACCATCATCGAGGAACGCGGCTCCACGCCGCGCAACGCCGGCTCGAAAATGGTGGTCAGCGCCAGCGCGTTGTACGACACCATCGGCGGCGGCCACCTGGAATTCAAGGCCCTGCACATTGCCCGGCAGATGCTCGAGGAACACCGCAGCACCCCACACCTGGAGCGCTTCAGCCTTGGCGCCAGCCTCGGTCAGTGCTGCGGCGGCGCCACCGTGCTGCTGTTCGAGCCGATGACCGGCGTGCAGGCCGAGATCGCGGTATTCGGCGCGGGCCATGTCGGCCGCGCTCTGGTACCCTTGCTCGCCGCGCTGCCCTGCCGGGTGCGCTGGATCGACTCGCGCGAGCAGGAGTTCCCCGACGTCATCCCCAACGGGGTGAGCCGGATCGTCAGCGAAGAGCCGGTCGACGAAGTCGCCGACCTGCCCGCCGGCAGCTACTGCATCGTCATGACCCACAATCACCAGCTGGACCTGGAACTGACCGCCGCGATCCTCAAGCGCAACGATTTCACCTGGTTCGGCCTGATCGGCTCGAAGACCAAGCGCGTCAAGTTCGAGCACCGCCTGCGCGAGCGCGGTTTCGACGACGCCCTGATGGCGCGAATGCGCTGCCCGATGGGCCTGGCCGAGGTCAAGGGCAAGCTGCCGATCGAGATCGCCGTGTCCATCGCCGCCGAGATCATTGCCACCTACAACGCCTGCTTCGGCCAGCACGACGCTGCCGCCAACTCAGGCCCCATCGCCCAGTTGCTGCCATCCTCGCGACGCAGCCAGACACTTTGACGAGAGCCCCATGAGCGCAACCCGCAAAGCCTACCGAGCCGCCATCCTGCACAGCATCGCCGATCCTGCCGAAGTCGGCCTGGAGGCGTCCTGCGAATACTATGGAGATGGCCTGCTGGTGGTCGACAACGGCCGCATCAGCGCCCTGGGCCATGCCAGCGAGCTGCTGCCGACCCTCGACGCCGACATCCCGGTGCAGCACTACCAGGACGCCCTGATCACCCCGGGCTTCATCGACACCCACATCCACTTCCCGCAGACCGGCATGATCGGCTCCTACGGCGAGCAACTGCTGGACTGGCTGAACACCTACACCTTCCCCTGCGAGAAGCAGTTCGCCGACAAGGCCCACGCCGACCAGGTGGCGAAGATCTTCCTCAAGGAGCTGCTGCGCAACGGCACCACCACCGCCCTGGTGTTCGGCAGCGTGCACCCGGAGTCGGTCAATGCCCTGTTCGAGGAGGCCGAGCGCCTCGACCTGCGCATGATCGCCGGCAAGGTGATGATGGACCGCAACGCCCCCGACTACCTGACCGACACCGCCGAATCCAGCTACCGCGACAGCAAGGCGCTGATCGAGCGCTGGCACGGCAAGGGCCGCCTGCACTACGCGGTCACCCCGCGCTTCGCGCCGACCAGCACGCCGGAGCAGTTGAGCGTGGCCGGCCAGTTGCTCAAGGAGCACCCGGGCGTGTACATGCACACCCACCTGTCGGAGAACCTCAAGGAGATCGACTGGGTCAAGTCGCTGTTCCCCGAGCAGAAAGGCTACCTGGACGTCTACGACCATTTCGAGCTGCTCGGCGAGCGCTCGGTGTTCGCCCACGGCGTGCACCTGTGCGACGACGAGTGCCAGCGCCTGGCCGAGACCGGCTCGGCCATCGCCTTCTGCCCGACCTCCAACCTGTTCCTGGGCAGCGGCCTGTTCAACCTGCCCCAGGCCGAGCGTTTCAAGGTCAACGTGGGCTTGGGCACCGACGTCGGCGCCGGCACCAGTTTCTCGCTGCTCAATACCTTGAACGAGGCATACAAGGTGATGCAGTTGCAAGGCGCGCGCCTGCACCCGTACAAGTCGCTGTACCTGGCCACCCTCGGCGGCGCCCGCGCCCTGCGCCTGGACGACCGCATCGGCAGCCTGCGCCCGGGCAATGACGCCGACTTCGTGGTGCTCGACTACAAGGCCACGCCGCTGCTGGACTACCGTCTGCAGCAGTCGAAGAACATCGAGGAGACCTTGTTCGTGCTCACCACCCTGGGCGACGACCGCACCGTACGCGAGACCTACGCCGCCGGGCGTTGCGTGCACCAGCGCTGACAAGATCGCGGGGCTCCGTGGGAGCGGGCTTGCCCCGCGATAAGCGGCTAGGGCTGCTTCGCCAACCCGCGGTACAAAGCCCCGCCAATCGCCGCGCCGATCAGCGGTGCCACCCAGAACAGCCACAGCTGCTGCACGGCCCAGCCACCGACGAACAACGCCGGCCCCGTGCTGCGCGCCGGGTTCACCGAAGTATTGGTCACCGGGATCGAGATCAGGTGAATCAAGGTCAGCGCCAGGCCGATGGCGATCGGCGCGAACCCCGCCGGTGCCCGTGCGTCCGTGGCGCCCATGATGATCACCAGGAACATCGCGGTCATCACCACTTCGCTGGTGAAGCCTGCCGCCAAGGTGTAGCCGCCGGGCGAGTGCTCGCCGTAGCCGTTCGATGCCAAGCCGTTGGCCAGCTCGAAACCGGCCTTGCCACTGGCGATGAAGTAGATCACCGCCGCGGCGAGGATCGCGCCGATCACCTGGGCGATCACATAGGGCAGCAACTCTTTGGCCGGGAAGCGCCCGCCCACCACTAGGCCGAACGACACGGCGGGGTTGAGATGACAACCGGAGATATGACCGATGGCGAAAGCCATGGTCAGGACCGTCAGGCCGAAGGCGAAGGCGACACCGAGGACACCGATGCCGACCGGGGAGCTTGCGGCCAGCACCGCGCTGCCGCACCCGCCGAGGACCAACCAGAACGTGCCGACCAACTCGGCACCCATGCGCACACCCAGGGACGAACTCATGGAGCATTCCTCAAGTAATTGGACGCAACGACTGCGCAAGCCCAACTGCTTGATGAAGGTTTGCTGAAGAGAAATCTAGCAGAGCTTTGGCCGGTGGCCAGAAACGACCAGGGGCCGCAAAGCGGCCCCTGGTTCATGCAGGCAAACGATCAACCCTTGGCGGTGGCCTTGGGCTTTTTCAGCAGGTGCGAGAACACCGCGTGCAGATCGTCCGAGGCGCTCTCCTCGTCGAGGTTGAGCTTGCTGTCGATATGGTCCATGTGGTGCATCATCAGGCTCACCGCCTGTTCGGCGTCACGGGCCTCGATGGCGTCGATCAGTTGCATGTGCTCGTCGTACGAGCAGTGCGAGCGGTTGCCACTTTCGTACTGGGCGATGATCAGCGAGGTCTGCGACACCAGGCTGCGCTGGAAGCTCACCAGCGGCGCATTGCCTGCGGCCTCGGCCAGCTTGAGGTGGAACTCGCCGGACAGGCGGATACCGGCGCCGCGGTCCCCGCGGGAGAAGCTGTCGCGCTCCTCGCGGACCATCTGGCGCAGTTCGTTGAGCTGCTCGGCGGTGGCGTGCTGCACGGCCAGTTCGGTGATGGCGCGCTCGACCATGCGCCGAGAGAAGAACACCTGGCGCGCCTCTTCCACCGTAGGGCTGGCCACCACCGCGCCGCGGTTCGGCCGCAGCAGCACCACGCTTTCATGAGCCAGGCGCGACAGCGCGCGGCGGATGATGGTGCGGCTGACGCCGAAGATCTCGCCCAGTGCTTCCTCGCTCAACTTGGTGCCCGGGGCCAGGCGCTGCTCGAGGATCGCCTCGAAGATGTGCGCGTAGACGATGTCGTCCTGGGTACCGCTGCGACCGGCCTTGCCGGTACGCGCAGGTTTTTTCAGAGGTTGCAGCTGTTCGTTCATGGGCGCTCGAGCACAAGGGATCTGCCAGTCGGACCGTGACTGTAATGCCCGTCGACGGGGGGATGGCAAGTCCGGAAAGAAGATAATGGGCCAAGGTATGGCGCCATTGTACACAGGCTGACCCGTTTCTGCAGGTGGCCTTTTACCTATATAGCCGTTGTACGACCGTTTGTACGCACAAAAGATAAAACATTATTTGCTTTATTTGTACACAAAAGCATAATCCTGCGAGCAACTTCCTGACCCAGAAGTCAACAAAATGGTCGGACGTCTGCCACACCCTCCCTCGCGAAGCCCCCAAGTGCATCGGCTCAGGACCAGGCTTCGAACAACAAGAAAGACTTGAGGAGTACTCGCTGTGGAAAGCCGCAAATCCGAAGCACCTACGCTGGATCTCGCCCCACCGCTCGAATCGGGCTGGCTGGAGCGGATTTTCAAACTCAAGCGACACGGCACGACCGTCAGGACCGAACTGATCGCCGGGGTGACCACCTTCATCACCATGGCCTACATCATCTTCGTCAACCCCAACATCATGGCCGACGCCGGCATCGACCACGGTGCAGCCTTCGTCGCCACCTGCATCGCCGCCGCCCTCGGCTGCCTGCTGATGGGCCTGTACGCCAACTGGCCGGTGGGCCTGGCGCCGGGCATGGGCCTCAACGCCTTTTTCACCTACACCGTGGTCGGCACCATGGGCTACAACTGGGAAACGGCGCTGGGGGCGGTGTTCGTCTCGGGCGTGCTGTTCATGTTCCTGACCGTTTCGCGGGTGCGCGAGTGGCTGCTCAACAGCATCCCGGTAAGCCTGCGCCATGCCATGGGGGCCGGCGTCGGATTGTTCCTCGGGCTGATCGGCCTGAAGACCGCCGGCATCATCGTCGACAGCCCGGCCACCCTGGTCAAGCTGGGCTCGCTGCATGAGCCCGGCCCGCTGCTGGCGGCCGTGTGCTTCCTGTCGATCGCCATTCTCAGCTACAAGCGGGTGTTCGGTGCGATCCTGATCAGCATCATCGGCGTCACCCTGGCCGGCTGGGGCCTGGGCCTGGTCAAGTTCGGCGGGGTGATGTCGATGCCGCCGAGCCTGGCGCCGACCTGGATGGCCATGGACGTGGCCGGGGTGTTCAACGTTAGCATGATCAGCGTGGTGCTGGCGTTCCTGTTCGTGCACATGTTCGACACCGCCGGCACGCTGATGGGCGTGGCCCAGCGTGCCAACCTGGTGGCGCCGGACGGGCGCATCGAGAACCTGTCGCGGGCGCTGAAGGCCGACAGTACCTCCAGCGTGTTCGGCGCGGTGGTCGGCGTGCCGCCGGTGACCAGCTACGTGGAAAGTGCCGCGGGCGTGGCGGCGGGTGGGCGTACCGGCCTGACGGCCGTGGTGGTCGGCCTGCTGTTCGTTGCCGCGATGTTCTTCGCCCCGCTGGCCGGGATGATCCCGGCCTATGCCACCGCCGGCGCGTTGATCTACGTGGCGATGCTGATGATGGGCAGCATGGCGCATATCGAGTGGGACGAAGCCACCGACAGCATTCCGGCGATCGTCACGGTGATCATGATGCCGCTGACCTTCTCGGTGGCGGACGGCATTGCCCTGGGCTTCATCAGCTACGTGGCGCTGAAGGCGGGTACCGGCAAGTACAAGGAGATCTCGGCGAGCCTGTGGGTGCTATGCCTGATCTTCATTGCCAAGTTCGTATTCCTCTGACCCCACAGCAACAACCAAGGGCGCCTCGGCGCCCTTTCTTTTTGCCTGTTAATGACGATCCCCCTGTAGGAGCGGCCTTGCGCCGCGAATGGGCTGCGCAGCGGCCCCAGGATCTGGGCATCATGCAACATTGCCGGGGCTGCTACGCAGCCCATTCGCGGCGCAAGGCCGCTCCTACAGGGCAGGTCGCACCCGAGATGTAAAAAAGCAGGCGAAAAAAAGCCCGCCAGTGTGAGAGCGGGCCAAGGACCTACGAAGATTCTTCTAGCGACCAACTAGCTTCCACGATAGGTCGAATAGCTGTACGGCGAGATCAGCAGCGGCACGTGGTAGTGCTCCTGCTGCTCGTCGATACCAAAGCGCAGCACGACCACGTCGAGGAACGCGGTGTCCGGCAGCTTCACGCCCTTGGCGCGGTAGTAGTCACCGGCGCTGAACTGCAGTTGATAGACGCCGGTGCGGTAGTCGTCGCCCTGCAGCAGCGGCGCGTCGACGCGGCCATCGCTGTTGGTCAGGGCGGTGTTCACCAGCTCCAGCTGCTGGCCTTCGACGCGGTACAGCTCGACCTTGATCGAGCTGCCCGGGCAGCCATGCGCGGCGTCCAGTACGTGTGTGGTCAATCGTCCCATTTGCTTGTCGCCTCTTGTCGTATGCGTGGGCAAAAAATACACGGCAATCACCGGGCACGGGGCCTGCGGCGTGCGGGAATGACGTCATTAAGACAGTTTACCGATAGATTGTACACAATTTTTTATCCCCTCCCGCGCAACCTCTACAGAACAGGCCGCCAGTCGCAAAGACACGCGCCATCACGCACCCCACATCATTAACTGACCAATCGGGCAGGTTTCTTGCAAGCCATTCTCACGCGACAAATGGGAAGAAATGCGGAAAAACAGGCTTACAAAAGATTTCAGAAGTTGTATACAATCAGCCCATCCGGTGGTGCGACATCCCGACGCGGCCCGCCCACCCACCGCATTAACGAACAAGAAGGAAGACTGCAGTGAGCGCTGACTACCCACGCGACCTGATCGGTTACGGCAACAACCCACCTCATCCGCAATGGCCGGGGAATGCCCGCATTGCACTGTCCTTCGTGCTCAACTACGAAGAAGGTGGCGAGCGCAACATCCTGCACGGCGACAAGGAGTCCGAAGCGTTCCTTTCCGAAATGGTCGCCGCCCAGCCGCTGCAGGGCGTGCGCAACATGAGCATGGAGTCGCTCTACGAATACGGCAGCCGCGCCGGGGTCTGGCGCCTGCTCAAGCTGTTCAAGGACAGCGGCGTGCCACTGACCATCTTCGCCGTGGCCATGGCCGCCCAGCGCCACCCCGACGTGATCCGCGCCATGGCCGAGGCCGGCCACGAGATCTGCAGCCACGGCTACCGCTGGATCGACTACCAGTACATGGACGAGGCCCAGGAGCGCGAGCACATGCTCGAGGCCATCCGCATCCTCACCGAGATCACCGGCGAGCGCCCGGTGGGCTGGTACACCGGCCGCACCGGCCCGAACACCCGGCGCCTGGTGATGGAGGAAGGCGGCTTCCTCTACGACAGCGACACCTACGACGACGACCTGCCCTACTGGGAACCGAACAACCCCACCGACAAGCCGCACCTGGTGATCCCCTACACCCTGGACACCAACGACATGCGCTTCACCCAGGTCCAGGGTTTCAACTGCGGCGAGCAGTTCTTCCAGTACCTGAAGGACGCCTTCGACGTGCTCTACGCCGAAGGCGCCGAGGCACCGAAGATGCTATCGATCGGCCTGCACTGCCGCCTGGTCGGCCGCCCGGCGCGCCTGGCCGCGCTCAAGCGCTTCGTCGACTACGCCAAGAGCCACGAGCAGGTCTGGTTCGCCCGTCGCGCGGACATCGCCCGCCACTGGCACGCCACCCACCCGTACAAGAAAGAGAACGCCTGATGACCGCCTTCAAGACCCTCAAGCCTTCCACCCTCGAGCGCGCCGCCTTCGTCGCTGCCTTCGCCGACATCTACGAGCACTCGCCGTGGGTCGCCGAGAAAGCCTACGACCTGGGCCAGCTGGCCGAGCTGGACGAGATCGAGGCGCTGCATCAGCGCATGAGCGACATCCTGCTCAGCGCCAGCCATGCCGAGCAACTGGCACTGATCAACGCTCACCCGGACCTGGCCGGCAAGGCCGCCATCCAGGGCGAGCTGACCGAGTCGAGCACCAATGAACAGGCCGGCGCCGGCATCCACCAGTGCACCGCCGAGGAGTTCGCCCGCTTCACCGAGCTGAACGACGCCTACAAGGCCAAGTTCCAGTTCCCGTTCATCATGGCGGTCAAGGGCAGCAACCGGCACCAGATCCTCGCCGCCTTCGAAAAGCGCATCCACAACGACCAGGATGCCGAGTTCAAGGAAGCCCTGGCGCAGATCAACCTGATCGCCCTGTTCCGCCTGCTGCAGCTGTAAGCGACAGCCGAACTTTTCAGTACAACGAACATATAAGAGAGACCCGCATGCGCACCCTGATGATCGAGCCCCTGAGCAAAGAAGCCTTCGCCCCCTTCGGTGACGTGATCGAAACCGACGGCAGCGACCACTTCATGATCAACAACGGCTCGACCATGCGCTTCCACAAGCTCGCCACGGTCGAGACCGCCGAGCCCGAGGACAAGGCGATCATCAGCATCTTCCGCGCCGACGCGCTGGACATGCCGCTGACCGTACGCATGCTGGAACGCCATCCGCTGGGCAGCCAGGCTTTCATCCCGCTGCTCGGCAACCCCTTTCTGATCGTGGTCGCGCCAGTTGGCGATGCACCTGTATCAGGCTTGGTCCGAGCCTTCCGCAGCAATGGCAGGCAGGGCGTTAATTACCATCGCGGCGTCTGGCACCACCCGGTGCTGACGATCGAAAAGCGGGATGACTTCCTGGTGGTTGATCGCAGTGGTTCTGGCAACAACTGCGATGAGCATTACTTCCCCGAGGAACAGATGTTGATCCTCAATCCCCACCAATAAGAAAAGGTCGGTCATCCAAGGTCCGCCCTGAGGGTGGCCGGCGAGAGGTACATACTGTGGAAGCACACCTTCACGAATGGCTGAACCTGAGCATTCGCTGGGTTCACATGATCACCGGTGTCGCCTGGATCGGTGCATCGTTCTACTTTGTCTGGCTGGAGAACCACCTGAACCGAAGCAACCCGCGCGATGGGTTGTCGGGTGACCTCTGGGCCATCCACGGCGGTGGTATCTACCACCTGGAGAAATACAAGCTCGCGCCGCCGAAAATGCCCGAGAACCTGCACTGGTTCAAATGGGAAGCCTACTTCACCTGGATGTCCGGGATCGCCCTGCTGTGCGTGGTGTTCTACTGGAACCCGAGCCTCTACCTGCTGGCGCCCGGCAGTACCCTGAGCGGTGCCGAAGGCGTGGCCATCGGTATCGGTTCGCTGGTTGCCGGCTGGTTCATCTACGACTTCCTGTGCGACTCGCCCCTGGGCAAGCAGCCGGCCCTGCTGGGCGCCGTGCTGTTCGTGCTGATCATCGCCGCCTGCTGGGGCTTCAGCCTGGTGTTCAGCGGCCGTGGCGCCTACCTGCACACCGGCGCGATCATCGGCACCATCATGGTCGGCAACGTGTTCCGCATCATCATGCCGGCCCAGCGCCAGCTGGTGGCGGCGATCGAGAACAACCAGACCCCCGACCCGGTGCTACCGGCCAAGGGCCTGCTGCGTTCGCGCCACAACAACTACTTCACCCTGCCGGTGCTGTTCATCATGATCAGCAACCACTTCCCGAGCACCTACGGCAGCCAGTACAACTGGCTGATCCTGGCCGGGATCGCGGTGGCCGCGGTACTGATCCGTCACTACTTCAACACCCGCCACGACAGCAACAAGTACGCCTGGACCCTCCCCGTCGGTGCCCTGGCGATGATCTGCCTGGCCTACGTGACCGGTCCCAAGCCGCTGCCGACCGCCCCGGAACAAGCCGCCGCCAAGGTCGAGTACCAGCCGCTGCCAGCCACCGCCGTCGGTGGCAAGACCGCCGCCGAGCTGCGCGCCGAGGAGGCCGCCAAGCCTGCCCAGGCACCGGCTGCGGAACCAGCCCAGGCCACGGCCCAGGCGGCCACCGGCAGCTTCGACAAGATCCACACCGTCATCCAGGAACGCTGCACCGTGTGCCACTCGGCCAAGCCGACCAGCCCGCTGTTCAGCGCCGCTCCTGGCGGCGTGATGTTCGACACCCCGCAGCAGATCCAGGCCCAGGCCGCGCGCATCCAGGCGCAGGCCGTCGCCAGCCAGATCATGCCGCTAGGCAACATCACCCAGATGACCGTCGAGGAGCGCAAGCTGGTCGGCGACTGGATCGCCAACGGCGCGCGGGTCAACTGATACACCCCACGACTGCGTGGGCGCGGGCTTGCCCCGCGATGAGGCCGGTACTCCCGGCCTCGCTTCCAAGCTCTACGTAACAAGCAAGCATCGAGCGTTCGGCTTCACGCGGGTCCCCAGCCTCCTTCACCGGAGCCTGCCACATGAAGCCGCCCGCTTGGATCCGAGAATAAAAACAAAACTCGAGGTGCTGCATGTCCGAGTCACCCAAGGCGTACATCCCTGTTGCGCCGCCACGACAGCCCCTGCCCTTGTTCCAGCTGATCCTGGTGGGTCTGCAACACGTTCTGCTGATGTACGGGGGCGCCATCGCGGTGCCGCTGATCATCGGCCAGGCGGCGGGCCTGTCCCGCGAAGAAGTCGCCTTCCTGATCAACGCCGACCTGCTGGTCGCCGGCGTTGCCACCATCATCCAATCCTTCGGTATCGGCCCCGTGGGCATCCGCATGCCCGTCATGATGGGCGCCAGCTTCGCCGCGGTCGGCAGCATGGTGGCCATGGCCGGCATGCCCGGTGTCGGCCTGCAGGGGATCTTCGGCGCGACCATCGCCGCCGGGTTCTTCGGCATGCTGATCGCGCCGTTCATGTCCAAGGTCGTGCGTTTCTTCCCGCCGCTGGTGACCGGCACGGTCATCACCTCCATCGGCCTGTCGCTGTTCCCGGTGGCGGTCAACTGGGCCGGCGGCGGCCATGAGGCGCAAGCCTTCGGCGCGCCGATCTACCTGATGGTCGCCGGCCTGGTTCTGGCGGTGATCCTGCTGATCAACCGCTTCATGCGCGGTTTCTGGGTCAATGTGTCGGTACTGGTGGGCATGGGCCTGGGCTATGTGCTCGCCGGTTCCATCGGCATGGTCGACCTGTCTGGCCTGAGCGAGGCGCCGTGGTTGCAGGTGGTCACCCCCCTGCACTTCGGCATGCCGACCTTCAGCCTGGCGCCGATCCTGTCGATGTGCCTGGTGGTGGTGATCATCTTCGTCGAGTCCACGGGCATGTTCCTCGCCCTGGGCAAGGTGACCGATCGTGAAGTCACGCCGGGTATGCTGCGACGCGGCCTGCTGTGCGACGCTGGCGCGTCGTTCATCGCCGGTTTCTTCAACACCTTCACCCACTCCTCGTTCGCCCAGAACATCGGCCTGGTGCAGATGACCGGGGTTCGCTGCCGCTACGTCACGGTGATGGCCGGCGCGCTGCTGATCCTGCTCAGCCTGCTGCCCAAGGCGGCCTTCCTGATCGCCTCGATCCCACCTGCGGTACTGGGCGGCGCGTCCATCGCCATGTTCGGCATGGTCACCGCCACCGGGATCAAGATCCTCCAGGAAGCGGATATCGCCGACCGGCGCAACCAGCTGCTGGTCGCGGTCAGCGTCGGTTTCGGCCTGATCCCGGTGGTGCGGCCGGAGTTCTTCGCGCAGATGCCACAGTGGATGGAGCCCATCACCCACAGTGGCATCGCCATGGCCACCCTCAGCGCCCTGGTGTTGAACCTGCTGTTCAACATCCTCGGCGGCGCCGACCGCGCCGCGCACAACGATGCCTGTCACCAGCATTGAGTGACCAGGGGCGGCGCCGTGCCGGCCGCCCCGTTCCAACCACGCGGTAACGCTGGACCGTCGGCCCGCCGGAATGGGCCGCCCGGGGCGCTTGCGCGCCGAAAAAGCCCTTACAAAAACAATAAGTCCGGGAATCACAACATGAAGCGCATCACCACGTCCGTCCTGCTGGGCAGCAGCCTGCTGGCCACCCTCCCCGCCCACGCCGGCGAATGGCTGCAATGGCACGGCGAAAGCCTGTCCTACCTGTACGGCAAGGACTTCAAGGTCAACCCCGACATCCAGCAGACCATCACCTTCGAACATGCCAACAAGTGGAAGTACGGCGACACCTTCCTGTTCGTCGACAAGATCTTCTACAACGGCAAGGCCGACCCCGGCAAAGGCGTGACCACCTACTACGGCGAATTCAGCCCGCGCCTGTCGTTCGGCAAGATCTTCGAGCGCAACCTGGCCTTCGGTCCGATCAAGGACGTGCTGCTGGCCATGACCTACGAACGAGGCGAGGGCGACAACGAGGCCTACCTGATCGGCCCCGGCTTCGACCTGAACGTGCCCGGCTTCAACTACTTCACCCTGAACTTCTACCTGCGCAACACCGAAGGCAGCCGCCCCGGCGACAACGTCTGGCAGATCACCCCGGCCTGGTCGTACACCATCCCGGTGGGCAAGTCCGACATCCTGATCGACGGCTACATCGACTGGGTGGTCGACAACGACCAGACCCGTCGCGGCACCTACCACGCCAACCTGCAGTTCAACCCGCAGGTCAAGTACGACCTGGGCAAGGCCCTGAACCTGGGTGCCAAGCAGCTCTACGTCGGCTTCGAATACAGCTACTGGAAGGACAAGTACGGCATCGACAGCCACGGCAACGTGGACAGCAACCAGAGCGTGGCCAGCGCCCTGGTGAAGGTGCACTTCTGAAAAACTGACCGAACGCCCAAATTTTCACCACCGTGCTCCAGGACGGAGCACTTGAGGCCCGGCGCGCAAGTGAGTAATCTGCGCGCCCCCTCGATCGGGGCGGGAAGGATCCCGCCCGCGTTTGCTGACCGCTCAGTCAATGTTTCCGGGCGGTTGGCCAACGTGTTGCCAGCGTGAAATACCCATTTCATCCGTTCAGAAAGACGTCGAGCAGGATGGTTGTGCCCAACGTGGAAAAGTTGGCGCAGCTCTTGCCAAACAGCTGTGGCCAATTGAAAAAAGCTGACCCAAAAGACAAGAACAGCGCCCGAGCGCTGACAACAGATCCAATCAAGGGAGCGACACTCGCAATGCGTACCGTTAATAGCCTGATCCTCGCCGGTGGCCTGCTGGCCTGCGGCGCCAGCCAAGCCGGCGACCTGCTGCAATGGCAGAACAACAGCCTGACCTACCTGTGGGGCAAGAACTTCAAGGTCAACCCCGAGATCCAGCAGACCGTGACCTTCGAGCACGCCGATGCGTGGAAGTACGGCGACAACTTCTTCTTCCTCGACAAGATCTTCTACCAGGGCAAGAAGGACGCCAACAACGGCCCCAACACCTACTACGGCGAGTTCAGCCCACGCCTGTCGTTCGGCAAGATCTTCGACCAGAAGATTGAGTTCGGCCCGGTGAAGGACGTGCTGCTGGCGATGACCTACGAGTTCGGCGAAGGTGACACCGAGTCGTACCTGATCGGCCCCGGCTTCGACCTGGCCATCCCCGGCTTCGACTACTTCCAGCTGAACTTCTACCAGCGCACCACCGACGGCAGCCGTCCGGGCGACAATGTCTGGCAGATCACCCCGGTCTGGTCCTACACCATCCCCGTGGGCTCGTCCGACATCCTGATCGACGGTTTCATGGATTGGGTGGTCGACAACGACGAGAACCGTCGCGGCACCTATCAGGCCAACCTGCACTTCAACCCGCAGGTCAAGTACGACCTGGGCAAGGCGCTGCACCTGGGCGAGAAGCAGTTGTACGTGGGTATCGAGTACGACTACTGGAAGAACAAGTACGGCATCAAGGACAGCGATGCCTTTACCACCGATCAGAACACCATGAGCTTCCTGGTGAAAGTGCACTTCTGATCACACAGCGCTCAGGCTCTGTCTGACGTGGGAGCGGGCTTGCCCCGCGATCGCTATCGCGGGGCAAGCCCGCTCCCACGCCCCTGCGCTACTCAATGCGCAGGGCGTAGCGCCTGCCACAGCTTGCCGACGACGCTCACCACCGCCAGCACCACCGCCCCCGCAATCACCCCTGCCACACCATTGAGCAGCGCCCCGGTCAACGCCCCGCCCCGCCCTTCGCTGAACGCCTCGATGGCGTGATGCAGCGGCGCGATGCCGTGCACCAGGATGCCGCCGCCGACCAGGAACATCGCCGCGGTGCCGATCACCGACAGGCTCTTCATCATGTACGGCGCGGCGCGCAGGATGCCGTTGCCCACCGCCTGGCTCAGCGCCGAGGCTTTCTTGGTCATCCACAGCCCCAGGTCATCGAGCTTGACGATGCCGGCCACCAGGCCATACACCCCCAGGGTCATGACGATCGCGATCCCTGACAGCACGATGATCTGCTGGCTCAACGGCGCATCGGCCACGGTGCCCAGGGTAATGGCGATGATCTCGGCGGAGAGGATGAAATCGGTGCGCACCGCGCCCTTGATCTTGCTCTTCTCAAAAGCCACAAGGTCGACCTGCTCGTCCGCCACAGCCGCCTTGCGCGCCTCGTGCTGCGCCTCATCCTCGGCCTTGCTGTGCAGGAACTTGTGCGCCAGCTTCTCGAAGCCCTCGAAGCACAGGTAGGCGCCACCGACCATCAGCAGCGGAATCACCGCCCAGGGAATGAACGCACTGATCAACAGCGCCGCCGGCACCAGGATCGCCTTGTTCACCAGCGAGCCCTTGGCCACCGCCCACACCACCGGGATCTCGCGCTCGGCGCGCACGCCGGTGACCTGCTGGGCGTTGAGCGCCAGGTCATCACCCAGCACCCCTGCGGTCTTCTTTGCCGCGACCTTGGTCATTAACGAGACATCGTCGAGTACCGTAGCGATATCGTCGATCAATACCAGTAAGCTGCTTCCTGCCATGTCAAAATGTTTCCAGTAGGTTCGTATGGCCGGGATTCTAGCCCAAAGACGCTGCCTTGAGCGCTCGTCCGGGCGGGTGCTACCATGCCGGACCCCATTGCAGGGGGCCAGACAACAGGAAGACCCCTGACAATGAGCACCATTCGCGAGCGCAACAAGGAACTGATCCTGCGCGCGGCCAGTGAAGAATTCGCCGACAAGGGCTTCGCCGCCACCAAGACCAGCGACATCGCGGCCAAGGCCGGCCTGCCCAAGCCGAACGTGTATTACTACTTCAAGTCGAAGGAAAACCTCTACCGCGAGGTGCTCGAGAGCATCATCGCGCCGATCATGCAGGCCTCGACGCCGTTCAACGCCGACGGCGATCCGAAAGAGGTGCTCAGCGCCTACATCCGCTCGAAGATCCGCATCTCCCGCGACCTGCCCCACGCCTCCAAGGTGTTCGCCAGCGAGATCATGCATGGCGCGCCGCACCTGTCGCCGCACCAGGTCGAGCAGCTCAACGAGCAGGCCCGCCACAACATCGAGTGCATCCAGCGCTGGATCGAGCGCGGCCAGATCGCCCACGTCGATCCGCACCACCTGATGTTCAGCATCTGGGCGGCGACGCAGACCTACGCGGATTTCGACTGGCAGATCGCCGTGGTGACCGGCAAGGCCAAGCTGGCCGACAGCGACTATGACGCGGCGGCGGAGACCATCATCCGCCTGGTGTTGAAGGGCTGCGAGCCCGAGACGGCCTGAACCAACGCGCTTGCCCCTTCGCGGGTAAACCCGCTCCCACAGGATCACCACAACCTTCGACATTGTGATGAACCTGTGGAGCGGGTTTACCCGCGAAAGGGCCAGCAGCGTCAATAGAGAATCAGGCGGCCACCCCCGCATCCGCCGTCAGCCCCACCTCTTCGATCGCACTGATCGCGCACTGCTCGTCGATATCCGAGGTATCCCCGCTGATCCCGACAGCCCCCAGCACCTTGCCGTCCCGATCACGGATCAGCACCCCGCCCGGCACCGGCACCACCGGCCGCTCGCCCAGCCCGTTCAGCGCGGCATAGAACGCCGGCCGCTGCTGCGAATCCAGCGCCAGCAGGCGCGAGCCCTTGCCCAGGGCCACCGCGCCCCAGGCCTTGCCGATGGCCACCTGCGGACGCAGCAGGGTGGCGCCATCCTCGCGCTGCAGCGCCAGCAAGTGCCCGCCGGCATCCAGCACCGCCACGGTCAGCGGCGCGGCGTTGATCTTGCGGCCCGCGGCCAGCGCGGCGTTCACCACGCCGACAGCGTCTTTGAGGGTCAATGCGTTCATGAAAAGGTCCTCTTCTTGTTGTGAGAAGCCCTGAGGGCAGTTGAAAACCAGTAGACAGAATAGAACACAACGAAGACACGCTTTGTATACAATTATTTGAATCAGTCCTGCCAAGTGCGACGAAATGCCGCCTCATCGCCCAATGACCGCTCAGTCAACGCCGCCGACGAAAATGGATTGACCTTTTGCGCCGAGCATGAATACACTCTGCCGCAACACAAGTTGTATACAATTACAAAATCGATGAGGCACAAACCATGAGCAAAATGAGAGCAATCGATGCAGCCGTTCTGGTCATGCGCCGTGAAGGTGTAGATACCGCGTTCGGCATTCCGGGGGCTGCCATCAACCCGCTGTATTCGGCCCTGAAGAAAGTCGGTGGCATCGATCACGTCCTCGCTCGCCACGTCGAAGGTGCCTCGCACATGGCCGAGGGCTACACCCGCGCCAACCCGGGCAACATCGGTGTGTGCATCGGCACCTCCGGCCCTGCCGGCACCGACATGGTCACCGGCCTGTACAGCGCCTCTGCCGACTCCATCCCGATCCTCTGCATCACCGGCCAGGCACCGCGCGCACGCCTGCACAAGGAAGACTTCCAGGCCGTCGACATCACCAGCATCGTCAAGCCGGTGACCAAGTGGGCAACCACCGTCCTGGAACCAGGCCAGGTGCCCTACGCCTTCCAGAAAGCCTTCTATGAAATGCGCACCGGCCGCCCGGGCCCAGTGCTGATCGACCTGCCGTTCGACGTACAGATGGCCGAGATCGAATTCGACATCGACGCCTACGAGCCGCTGCCAGTACACAAGCCACAAGCCAGCCGCGTACAGGCCGAGAAAGCCCTGGCCCTGCTCAATGACGCCGAGCGCCCACTGCTGGTGGCCGGTGGCGGCATCATCAACGCCGACGCCAGCGACAAGCTGGTCGAGTTCGCCGAACTGACCGGCGTGCCGGTAATCCCGACCCTGATGGGCTGGGGCACCATCCCGGACGACCACGAACTGATGGTCGGCATGGTCGGCCTGCAGACCTCGCACCGCTACGGCAACGCCACCCTGCTCAAGTCCGACCTGGTGTTCGGCATCGGCAACCGCTGGGCCAACCGCCACACCGGTTCCGTCGACGTCTACACCGAAGGCCGCAAGTTCGTGCATGTGGACATCGAGCCGACCCAGATCGGCCGCGTATTCACCCCGGACCTGGGTATCGTTTCCGACGCCGGCAAGGCACTGGACGTGTTCCTGGAAGTAGCCCGCGAGTGGAAAGCCGCAGGCCTGCTCAAGTGCCGCAAGGCCTGGCTGGAAGACTGCCAGCAGCGCAAGGCCACCCTGCAGCGCAAGACCCACTTCGACAACGTGCCGGTCAAGCCGCAGCGCGTGTATGAAGAGATGAACCAGGTGTTCGGCAAGGACACCTGCTACGTCAGCACCATTGGCCTGTCGCAGATCGCCGGCGCGCAGTTCCTGCACGTGTACAAGCCACGCCACTGGATCAACTGCGGCCAGGCCGGCCCACTGGGCTGGACCATCCCGGCCGCCCTCGGTGTGGTCAAGGCCGATCCGAAGCGCAAGGTCGTCGCGCTGTCCGGTGACTACGACTTCCAGTTCATGATCGAAGAACTGGCGGTGGGCGCGCAGTTCAACCTGCCGTACGTCCACGTGCTGGTGAACAACGCCTACCTCGGCCTGATCCGCCAGGCCCAGCGTGGTTTCGACATGGATTACTGTGTACAACTGGCATTCGAGAACATCAACGCCACCGACGCCGCCACCTACGGTGTCGACCACGTCGCCGTGGTCGAAGGCCTGGGCTGCAAGGCCATCCGCGTGTTCGAACCGGCCGACATCGCCCCTGCCCTGCTCAAGGCGCAGAAGATGGCCGAAGAGTTCCGCGTGCCGGTGGTGGTCGAAGTGATTCTCGAGCGCGTGACCAACATTTCCATGGGCACCGAGATCAACGCGGTCAACGAGTTCGAAGACCTCGCCCTGGTCGGCAACGACGCGCCGACCGCCATCTCGCTGCTGGACTGATCGCCTGACGCCCCCGCGCCTTGCGCGGGGGTCTTCAACGCAAGGAGACGACTTATGCCTCGCTTCGCCGCCAACCTGTCCATGCTGTTCACCGAACAGGACTTCCTGGCCCGCTTCAAGGCCGCCGCCGACGCTGGTTTCAGCGGTGTCGAATACCTTTTCCCGTACGATTTCAGCGCCGCCGAGATCAAGCAGCAGCTCGACGCCCACGGCCTGACCCAGGTGCTGTTCAACCTCCCCGCCGGCGACTGGGCCAAAGGTGAGCGCGGCATCACCTGCCACCCGGACCGCGTCGCAGAGTTCCGCGCCGGCGTCGACAAGGCCATCGAGTACGCCAAGGTGCTGGGCAACACCCAGGTCAACGCCCTGGCCGGCATCCGCCCCGAAGGCCTGGACTGCGCTACCGTGCGCAAGACCTTCGTCGACAACCTGCGCTACGCCGCCGACAAGCTCAAGGGCGCCGGGATCCGCCTGGTCATGGAAATGATCAACACCCGCGACATCCCGGGCTTCTACCTGAACACCACGAAACAGGCCCTGGAAATTCAGGCCGAGGTGGGCAGCGACAACCTGTTCCTGCAGTACGACATCTACCACATGCAAATCATGGAAGGTGACCTGGCGCGCACCCTGGAAACCAACCTGAAGCTGATCAACCACGTGCAGCTGGCCGACAACCCGGGCCGCCACGAGCCGGGCACCGGCGAGATCAACTACCGCTTCCTGTTCGAGCACCTGGACCGCATCGGCTACCAGGGCTGGGTGGGCGCGGAGTACAAGCCCAAGACCACCACCGAGGCGGGCCTGGGCTGGCTGAAGACCCATAACGCAATTTAAGACGGCACGCTGTGGGAGCGGCCTTGTGCCGCGAAAGGGCTGCGCAGCAGCCCCGGCAATCGTCCAGCGTGATTGAGATCGTGGGGCCGCTACGCGCCCCTTTCGCGGCACAAGGCCGCTCCTACAGGGGCCTGGTCGCCTGTTCATACAAATACAAAGAGGCAGAACTCTCATGGCTAAAATCGGTTTCCTCGGCACCGGCATCATGGGCAAGCCCATGGCGCAGAACCTGCAAAAGGCAGGTCACAGCATCTTCGTTTCCACCCACCACGACGCAGCACCGGCCGACCTGATCGCCGCCGGCGCCGTGGCCCTGGCCAACCCGAAGGAAGTGGCCCAGGAAGCCGAGTTCATCATCGTCATGGTCCCGGACACCCCGCAGGTCGAGAGCGTCCTGTTCGGTGAGAACGGCGTCGTCGAAGGCGTCGGCCCGAACAAGGTGGTGATCGACATGAGCTCGATCTCCCCCACCGCCACCAAGGCCTTCGCCGAGAAGATCAAGGCCACCGGCGCCGCCTACCTGGACGCCCCGGTGTCCGGCGGCGAAGTCGGCGCCAAGGCCGCGACCCTGAGCATCATGGTCGGCGGCTGCCCGAAAGCCTTCGAGCGCGCCCTGCCGCTGTTCGAAGCCATGGGCAAGAACATCACCCGCGTCGGCGGCAACGGCGACGGCCAGACCGCCAAGGTGGCCAACCAGATCATCGTCGCTTTGAACATCCAGGCCGTCGGCGAGGCGCTGCTGTTCGCCGCCAAGAACGGCGCAGACCCGGCCAAGGTGCGTGAAGCGCTGATGGGCGGCTTCGCCTCGTCGAAGATCCTCGAAGTGCACGCCGAGCGCATGATCAAGGGCACCTTCGACCCGGGCTTCCGCATCAACCTGCACCAGAAGGACCTGAACCTGGCCCTGCAAGGCGCCAAGGAACTGGGCATCAACCTGCCCAACACCTCCAACGCCCAGCAAGTGTTCAGCACCTGCGTGGCGCTGGGCGGCGGCAACTGGGACCACTCGGCGCTGATCAAGGGCCTGGAGCACATGGCCAACTTCTCGATCCGCGACGAGAAATAACCTGTACCGGCCTCTTCGCGGGGCAAGCCCGCTCCTACAGAAATGCGTGGTCCGTGTAGGAGCGGGCTTGCCCCGCGAAGAAGCCAACACCGATGAACCTGCAACCACAGGCCCATCAGGTGAAACCGAGCAACACCCGCCCCTGGTTCAGCCTGCACGGAGGCAGTTCCAGGGGCGTTTTCGATTGTGCAAAACAACAAGAATCTGGGAGCCTGCCATGTCGGTCGATCCACAAAAACTCCTGCGCGAGCTGTTCGACACAGCCATCGCCGCCGCCCACCCCCGCCAGGTCCTCGAACCCCACCTGCCCGCCGACCGCAGCGGTCGGGTCATCGTCATCGGCGCCGGCAAGGCTGCCGCGGCCATGGCCGAAGTGGTCGAGAAAAGCTGGCAAGGCGAAGTCTCCGGCCTGGTGGTCACCCGCTACGGCCATGGCGCTAGCTGCCAGAAGATCGAGGTGGTCGAAGCCGCCCATCCGGTCCCCGATGCCGCAGGCCTGGCCGTGGCCAAGCGCGTGCTCGACCTGGTCAGCAACCTGAGCGAAGACGACCGCGTCATCTTTCTGCTGTCCGGCGGCGGCTCGGCCCTGCTGGCCCTGCCCGCCGAAGGCCTGACCCTGGCCGACAAGCAGCAGATCAACAAGGCCCTGCTGAAATCCGGCGCCACCATCGGCGAGATGAACTGCGTGCGCAAGCACCTCTCGGCGATCAAGGGCGGCCGCCTGGCCAAGGCCTGCTGGCCAGCCACCGTCTACACCTACGCGATTTCCGACGTGCCGGGCGATCTCGCCACGGTCATCGCCTCCGGCCCCACCGTGGCCGACCCAAGCACCTCGGCCGACGCCCTGGCGATCATCAAGCGTTACAACATCGACGCGCCCAAGGCCGTCATCGACTGGCTCAACAACCCGGCCTCCGAAACCGTCAAGGCCGATGATCCGGCCCTGGCCCGCAGCCACTTCCAGCTGATCGCCAGGCCCCAGCAGTCGCTGGAGGCCGCCGCGGTGAAAGCCCGCCAGGCCGGCTTCAGCCCGCTGATCCTCGGCGACCTGGAGGGCGAGTCGCGCGAGGTGGCCAAGGTGCATGCCGGCATCGCCCGGCAGATCGTCCTGCACGGCCAACCGCTCAAGGCCCCCTGCGTGATCCTCTCCGGCGGCGAGACCACCGTCACCGTGCGCGGCAATGGCCGTGGCGGACGCAACGCCGAGTTCCTGCTCAGCCTTACCGAAAGCCTCAAGGGCCTGCCGGGCGTGTACGCCCTGGCCGGCGACACCGACGGCATCGACGGCTCGGAGGATAACGCCGGCGCCTTCATGACCCCGGACAGCTTTGCTCGCGCCGAGGCCCTGGGCCTGTCGGCCAGCGATGAGCTGGACAACAACAATGGCTATGGCTACTTCGCCGCGCTCGACGCGCTGATCGTCACCGAGCCGACCCGCACCAACGTCAACGACTTCCGTGCCATCCTGATCCTCGAGACTCCGCAATCATGACGCCTGATAAAAAAGTCAAAATCCTCGCCACCCTAGGGCCTGCGATCAAAGGCATCGATGACATCCGCCAACTGGTCGAGGCCGGGGTGAACATCTTCCGCCTCAACTTCAGTCACGGCGAGCACGCCGACCACGCCCTGCGCTACCAGTGGATCCGCGAAGTCGAGCAGCAGCTCAACTACCCGCTGGGCATCCTCATGGACCTGCAGGGTCCGAAGCTGCGGGTCGGTCGTTTCGCCGACGGCAAGGTCCAGCTGCAACGCGGCCAGGCCCTGCGCCTGGACCTGGACAAGACCCCGGGCGACAGCCGCCGGGTCAACCTCCCGCACCCGGAGATCATCGCCGCGCTGGAGCCGGGCATGGACCTGCTGCTGGATGACGGCAAGCTGCGCCTGCGCGTCACCGCCAAGCACGGCGACGCCATCGACACCGAAGTGCTGGCCGGTGGCGAGCTGTCCGACCGCAAGGGCGTCAACGTGCCCCAGGCGGTGCTGGACCTCTCCCCGCTGACCGAAAAGGACCGCCGCGACCTGGCCTTCGGCCTGGAGCTTGGCGTGGACTGGGTAGCGCTGTCGTTCGTCCAGCGTCCTGAAGACATCGTCGAGGCGCGCCAGCTGATTGGCGAGCGCGCCTACCTGATGGCCAAGATCGAGAAGCCCTCGGCGGTCGAGCAGCTGCAGGCCATCGCCGAGCTGTCCGACGCGATCATGGTCGCCCGTGGCGACCTGGGTGTGGAAGTGCCGGCCGAGAGCGTGCCGCAGATCCAGAAAGGCATCATCGGCACCTGCCGCCAGCTGGGCAAGCCGGTGGTGGTGGCCACCCAGATGCTCGAATCGATGCGCTTCTCCCCGGCCCCGACCCGCGCCGAAGTCACCGACGTGGCCAACGCCGTGGCCGAAGGCGCGGATGCGGTGATGCTGTCGGCCGAGACCGCCTCGGGCGACTATCCGCTGGAAGCGGTGCAGATGATGAGCAAGATCATCCGCCAGGTTGAAAACGGCCCGGACTACCAGGCCCAGCTCGACGTCGGCCGGCCCAAGGCCGAAGCCACGGTGTCCGATGCCATCAGCTGCGCGATCCGTCGCATCAGCGGCATCCTGCCGGTGGCGGTGCTGGTCAACTACAGCGAGTCGGGCGCCTCGACCCTGCGCGCCGCCCGCGAGCGGCCACGGGCGCCGATCCTCAACCTGACGCCGAACCTCAACACCGCGCGCCGCCTGAGCGTGACCTGGGGCGTGCATTCGGTGGTCAACGACCGTCTGCGCCAGGTCGACGAAGTGGTCTCCACGGCGCTGGAGATCGCCCAGGCACAAGGCATGGCCAGCCGTGGCGACACGCTGCTGATCACCGCCGGTGTGCCTTTCGGCAAGCCGGGTTCGACTAACACCTTGCGGATCGAGACCTTGGTTTGAGATCGCCGGGGGCGCTCTGCGCCCCTTTCGCGGCACAAGGCCGCTCCTACAGGAGACCGCGATCCCTTGTAGGAGCGGCCTTGTGCCGCGAAAGGAGGGCAAAGCCCTCCCGATGCACCGAACCTGCGGAAAACCGAGGCCCAAAGAGGCCCACCGCTCCCCCACTCACCTTGCCGACTGCCCATGTACACCAAGAATTTCGTTAACCCGTGCCCCGACTGGGCCACGGCCTTGCTCAACGGCTTCAGCCAGGTGCTGCTGCTGCGCAATCCCCTGTGCGGCCTGTGCTGCCTGCTGGCCATCCTGCTGACCGCGCCGAACCTGGTCGGCGGCGCCCTGCTCGGCGCCCTCGCCGGCCTGCTCACCGCCCAGCGTCGTGGCTACGACCGCGCCGACCGCCAGGCCGGGCTGTACTGCTACAACGGCGTGCTGATCGGCATCCTGATCAGCGCCGTGCTGCCTTGGTCGGCGATCCTGCCGCCGCTAATCATCGCCGTCGGCGGCCTGTCGAGCATGCTCACCCACCAGTGGCGCAAGCGCGGCGGCAAGCTGCTGGTCGCCTACACCGCGCCCTTCGTGCTGCTGGGCTGGGCCACCTTGCTGCTGGCCGAGCCGTCGGCCAATAGCTATGTCGAGGCCGATCCGGTGTACGCCCTGCTGCGCGGCGTGGGGCAGATCTTCCTGCTCGACAAGCCCATGGCCGGCCTGCTGATTGTCATCGGCATGTACTTCGCCAATCCCTATGCCGCCACCTGGGCGCTGATCGGCTCGGCCATCGGTGGTGGTGTCGCGTTGCTGGCGGGCGAGGCACAAGGGGCCTGGCTGGGACTGTATGGCTTCAATGCGACGCTGGCCGCGCTGGCCTTCAGTCGCCAGGGTGAGAAGCCTTGGGTACCCCTACTGGCGATTGCACTGGCGCTGCTGTTGCAGCCGCTGTTCAAGTTGTTGCCCATTGCCGGGTTGACTGCACCGTTCGTGATTGCTTGCTGGCTCCTGAACCTAATCATGACACTCATAAAGACAAGTAAGCGCATACCTCAAATCACTTAGAATTATTACGATTCGCCCCCATTTTATCCTGAACATAGGTCAAATCGCGCGAATATACAAAATCTTGTTTTGAAGCAGTACCAGTTACTTCTGGAATCGGTCCTTCCGGGGCCGGTTTAAACCCAAGGCCGCGCATCAACCCATATGTTTGATCGGTAGGATTAATGATAAATAAATCCCCCTTCCGATAAAACTCCTCAGAACCAGAAACCTCCTTAGGTCGCAGCCTAGTGATGGCCTTGCCCCCGATCATTCTGAAGTCCACCCCACCTTTTCTATCCTTGCCCGCGTGATAGAACTCGACTGTTTCACCTAGATTCAAGCGTGCTTTCAGGTAAGGTTTCAAATCGCTTGAAATCCCGGCATATTTCATCTTCTTAGTAAGATCTGTTTTCCCAAAAAACAATTTCTTGATACTGAATTTCCCATCAGGATCAAAGTTGTTAACCGGCTCACCTTCACAATAGGCATAAGCATTTAGCCCCCCTTCTCCAAATGGACTGAGGGCGTCTGGGCTTGAAAAACGCATAAACGGTAGATAATAGAGCCTGTGTCCATTCCCCAGCAGATAGCCGTGCACGTCACCTTCCAGCAACTGCCCATTGAAACCAACCGCGCCCTTGCGCACCGGGTCAGCCAAGTATCCATAGGCCGTGTAGCTCAGCATTCGCTGCGCCGTTCCGTGTGCGCTCAACACTGAACCTGCCAGATCACACTGAAGCAGCGCGCAGGCGGGCACCTTCAAATCATTGATCCGCTCAGACATGCCAAGAACTCCATCTCCAGGTAGGTTGCTTTTCAGGCCCATGGTGCGCCAACCCGGCAAGTCGCAAAACTGGCATTTCTACCAGGCCGCCCTGGCGGCTCAAGACGTTGCAACCAACGGCAGCAACCTTCTACGCTTGCTGTTCACGCTTTCGGAACCCGCCCCATGTCCACCCCGCCCTCCCTGCGCGAACGCCTCTACATCATCGTCTTCCAGACCGACACCGTCGCCGGGCGTCGCTTCGACAAGATCCTCCTGCTGATCATCCTCGCCAGCCTGGTCACGGTGATCCTCGACAGCATCGACGATGTTCACCAGAACTACGCCGGGCTGCTGGCCGGCATCGAGTGGGGTTTCACGGCGATCTTCCTCGCCGAGTACATCACCCGCCTGTACTGCTCGCCCAAGCCGCTGCGCTATGCCTTCAGCTTCTACGGGCTGGTCGACCTGCTGGCGATCGTGCCCGGGATCATCGCCCTGTACTACAGCGACGCCCAGTACCTGCTGATGATCCGCGTTATCCGCATGCTGCGGATCTTCCGCGTGCTCAAGCTCAGCCCCTACCTGAAGCAAGCCCACTACCTGCTGGCGGCGCTGCAGGGCAGCAAGCAGAAGATCATCGTGTTCCTGGTCAGCGTGTCGACCCTGGTCACGGTATTCGGCACATTGATGTACGTGATCGAAGGGCCGGAGCACGGCTTTACCAGTATCCCCAAAGGGATCTACTGGGCCATCGTCACCCTGACCACCGTGGGCTTCGGCGATATCGTGCCGAAGACGCCGCTGGGGCAGGTGCTGTCATCGCTGGTGATGATCACCGGTTACTCGATCATCGCCGTGCCCACCGGGATCTTCACCGCCGAGCTGGCCAATGCCCTGCGCGGCGAGCAGTTGCAGCATGACTGCCCGACCTGTGCCAAGCACCACCATGAGCATGGCGCGGCGTTCTGTTCGCGCTGTGGCAATGCGTTGTTTCCCAAGCAGTGAGGCTGCCTGTGCTGGCCCTTTCGCGGGTAAACCCGCTCCCACAGGGATATCGCAGTATTCAAGAGCTGCTCTATACCTGTGGGAGCGGGTTTACCCGCGAAGAGGCCGGCACTGACAACGACATAACCAAAGACCGTTTTGTTCTTTAACCCACGCAAAGCCACCCGCTATAGTCGCTGGCAAAGCGCCAACCCTTTGAACCAGAACAAGGAATGCCCCCAGTGAAAAAACTCTTCAGCGCCTCGCTGCTCGCCGCGGGCCTGGCCCTGGGCAACCTCGCCCAGGCCGCCCCGACCCTGCTCAACGTCTCCTACGACGTGATGCGCGACTTCTACAAGGACTACAACCCGGCGTTCCAGAAGCACTGGGAGAAAGAGCACAACGAGAAGGTCAACCTGCAGATGTCCTTCGGCGGCTCGAGCAAGCAAGCGCGCGCGGTGATCGATGGCCTTCCGGCCGACGTGATCACCATGAACATGGCCACCGACATCAACGCCCTGGCCGACAACGGCAAGCTGGTGCCGGACAACTGGGTGAGCCGACTGCCGAACAACAGCGCGCCGTTCACCTCGGCCACCGTGTTCATCGTGCGCAAGGGCAACCCCAAGGCGCTGAAGGACTGGCCGGACCTGCTCAAGGACGGCGTGCAGGTGATCGTGCCCAACCCCAAGACCTCGGGTAACGGCCGCTACACCTACCTCTCGGCCTGGGGCTACGTGCTCAAGCAGGGCGGTGACGAAACCAAGGCCCGCGACTTCGTCGGCAAGCTGTTCAAGCAGGCACCGGTCCTGGACACCGGTGGCCGCGCCGCCACCACCACCTTCATGACCAACCAGATCGGCGACGTGCTGGTGACCTTCGAGAACGAGGCCGAGATGATCGCCCGCGAGTTCGGTCGCGACCAGTTCGAGGTGATCTACCCGAGCGTGTCGGCCGAGGCCGAGCCGCCGGTGAGCGTGGTGGACAAGGTGGTGGCCAAGAAAGGCACCCAGGCCGTGGCCGAGGAATACCTGAAGTACCTGTGGTCGCCCGAGGCCCAGGAGATCGCCGCGAACAACTACCTGCGCCCGCGTGACGCCACCGTGCTGGCCAAGTACACCGACCGTTTCCCGAAAGTCGACTTCCTGTCGGTGGAGAAGACCTTCGGCGACTGGCGCACCGTGCAGAAGACCCACTTCAATGACGGTGGCGTGTTCGACCAGATCTATACCAACAAATAACCAACGTCCCCTGTAGGAGCGGGCTTGTCCCGCGATGGCGTCAGACCAAGCAATGATGTTGCCTGTTCTGACGCCATCGCGGGACAAGCCCGCTCCTACAAGAGTCCTGCCTCAGGCCTGCTGGCGGAACACCAGCGCCTTCAGGCCACCTTCCGGATCCGCATCCGGAAACTCCGGCGGATTCTCCAGCCGCTCGACAAACACCAACCCCGGCGCCTGCTCGGCCATCCCCTCGATGAGAAACTGCGGCCCGATCCCCGGATCGTTGACACAGGCCAGCACCGTGCCGCCTTCGTTCAGCAACTCCGGCAAACGCCGGAGGATCTTGGCGTAGTCCTGGGTCAGCACGAAGCTGCCGCGCTGGAAGGTCGGCGGGTCGATGATGATCAGGTCGTACGGCCCGTACTTGCGCACCTTGCCCCACGACTTGAACAGCTCATGCCCCAGGTACGCCACCCGCGAGGCGTCATGGCCATTGAGCCGATGGTTGTCGCGGCCCCGGGACAACGCCGACTTGGCCATGTCCAGGTTGACCACCTGCTCGGCGCCGCCGGCGATCGCCGCCACCGAAAAACCGCAGGTGTAGGCGAACAGGTTGAGCACGCGCTTGCCGCCCGCCTGCCCGCGTACCCAGCGTCGGCCGTAGCGCATGTCGAGGAACAGGCCGTTGTTCTGGCGCACGCCCAGGTCGAGCAGGTACTTCAGGCCATCCTCGACCACCTCGCGCTGCTGGCACGGCTCGCCCCACAACCACTGGCCGGGGCTGTCCGGCAGGTAGCGGTGCTGCAGCAGGATGGCCTGGCCGGTCCACTGCGGGCGTTCGGCCAGCGCCATCAGCATCGCTTCGAGCTCCGCCAGCTGGCCCTCGGGCGGCTCGCGGAACAGCGCCACCAGCAGCACGCCATCGAGCCAGTCGACGGTGATCTGCTCAAGGCCCGGCCAGCAACGGCCACGGCCATGGAACAGGCGGCGGGTCTCCTGCGGGGCGGGATCGAGGGCGGCGAGCAGGTGCTGCTCGAGGGTGGCGATGGCTGGGCTCATGTCGGCTACGGTCAGGCAAAAGCGCCATTCTACCCGCTCGCGGCCGGGCCGGGCGGTCATCGATGAAGGGGATGAGAGGGTTTGCGGCACTTTTGTCGCTTTTTTCTTGCCGGAGCGCTGTGGATAGTGCGGCCATCCCTCCCAGAAACCGGATCACTGCCATGTCACCCTTGAAAGTCGAATTCTTCCACGATGTCGTCTGCGGCTGGTGCTTCGTCCTCGCCCCGCGCCTCAAGCAGCTGCAGGACGAACTCAACCTGGACATCCAGCACCGCAGCTTCATCCTGCAGACCAGCCGCGAGGCGATGGTCGAGCGCTTCGGCTCGATGCCCAAGGCCAAGGAAACCATCCTCAGCCACTGGCTGTCGTGCTCGCGCGCCGAGGACGTCAAGCGCATCAACATCGAAGCCATGCGCCAGCAGGACTTCGAATACCCCACCGGCCTGCTCGCAGGCCTGGCCTGCCAGACCGCCAAGGCGCTGGGCGGCAACGAAGGCCACGAGCGCATGTTCGACCGCCTGCAGGAAGCCCACCTGGTGCAGGCCCGCAACATCGGCGACCGCGCCACCGTGCTGGCGGTGGCCGCCGAGGCCGGCTTCGACCCGCAGGCCTTCGCCACGGCATTCGACCAGCAGGCACCGCAGATGCTCGACGAAGAACTGGCCCTGGGCCGGCGCCTGGGCATCAGCTCGGTGCCCAGCCTGGTGATCGATGGCCGCTACCTGGTCCCCGGCGCCCTGAGCCTCGAGCAACTGCGCCAGACCTTCATCCAGGTCCGTGCCAACCAGAACCAGGCACAAGGAGCCGCACAATGAACAATCGCTACTGGATCGCCGCCGGCACCTCGCTGTCGCTGCTGACCATGGCCCTGCTGCCCGCCCCGGCGGTGATGGCCAACGACGCCCCCGCCGCCCAGGCCAACGCCACCCCGGTGGCGGTCGCCCGGGTGCAGTCCGGCCCGATGCCGCAGGTGCTCAGCGCCGTCGGCACCCTGGAGGCGGTGCATCAGGTCAATGTCTCGCCGGAAGTCGGCGGGCGCATCACCGCGCTGGAGTTCACCGCCGGCAAGGCCGTGGCCGCCGGCCAAGTGCTGGTCAAGCTCAACGACGCGCCCGAGCGCGGCGAGCTTGCCAAGCTGCAGGCCCAGGCCAAGAACGCCAAGCTGGCCCTGGAGCGCACGCGCAAGGTGCTGCCGCTGGCCTCCACCCAGGCCCAGCTGGACCAGGCCCAGGCCAACTATGACCAGCTGCTTGGCGAGATCGCCCAGGTACAGGCGCAGATCGCGCAGAAGACCATCCGCGCCCCGTTCGCCGGCGTGCTGGGCATCCGCAAAGTCAACCTCGGCCAGTACGTCAGCCCCGGCGACAGCCTGGTGACCCTCACCGAGCTGTCGCGCCTGCACGTCAACTTCCCGCTGCCCGAGCAGTCCGCCGCCGCCCTGCAGGCGGGCCAGGCCATCACCCTCAAGGTCGATGCCTGGCCGCAGCAGCGCTTTGTCGCCGCAGTCACCACCCTGGAGCCGCAGATCGATCCGGGTGCCCGCTCCATGCAGGTGCAGGCGACCCTCGACAACCCTGGCCAGCAACTCAAGCCAGGCATGTTCGCCAACGTCAGCATCGAGCTGCCGAGCCACGCCGACGTGCTCAGCGTGCCGGAAACGGCGATCAGCTACAGCGCCTACGGCAACTCGCTGTACGTGCTGCGCGAGAAGGACGGCGCGCTGCGCGTGGAGCAGGTGTTCGTCAAGCTGGGCGCGCGCCGCGACGACCGCGTGGTGGTGCTCGATGCGCTGACCCCGGGCGACCGCGTGGTGGTGTCCGGGCAGATCCGCCTGAGCAATGGCATGCCGGTGCGGGTCACCGACGACACCCTGGCCGCCAGCACCACGCGCAAGCCGGACCTGGCCCAGCAGTAATGGGTTTGCGTGCCACTGAAAAGGACCTGTAGCACCATGAAATTCACCGACCTGTTCATCCGCCGCCCGGTACTGACCCTGGTGGTCTGCGCGATGATCGTCATGCTTGGCCTGCTGGCGCTGCTGAACCTGCCGATCCGCCAGTATCCGCAGCTGGAAAGCGCGACCATCACCATCACCACCGAATACCCCGGCGCCCGCTCGCAACTGATGCAGGGCTTCGTCACCCAGCCCATCTCGCAAGCCGTGGCCTCGGTCGACGGCGTCGACTACCTGAGCTCGACCTCGACCCAGGGCAAGAGCGTCATCAGCGTGCGCCTGAAGCTCAACGCCGACTCCAACAAGGCCCTCACCGAGATCATGGCCGCCGTCAACCAGGTCAAGTACCGCCTGCCCGAAGGCGCCTACGACTCGGTGGTGGCCAAGTCCTCCGGTGAAGGCACAGCGGTGATCTACATCGGCTTCTCGAGCAAGGACATCGGCCTGCCGGCGATCACCGACTACATCTCGCGGGTGGTGCAGCCACGCGTGGCGGCCATCGACGGCGTGGCCGAGGCGCAGATCCTCGGCGGCCAGAAGCTGGCCATGCGCCTGTGGCTGGACCCGGCGCGCATGGCCGCGCGCAACCTGTCGGCCAGCGACGTTGCCGAGGCCATCCGCCAGAACAACTTCCAGGCCGCCCCCGGGCAGACCAAGGGCCAGTACGTCTCGGCCAACATCAACATCAACACCGACCTGACCAGCGTCGACCAGTTCCGCCAGATGGTGGTGCGCCGCGACGGCGACACGCTGATCCGCCTGAGCGACATCGGCACCGCCGAGCTCGGCGCCACCTCCTATGACACCAGCGGCATCATGGACGGCGAGCCGGCGGTGTTCATCGGCCTGCACGCCACCCCCGCCGGCAACCCGCTGACCATCGTCGGCGCGGTGCAGGAGATGATGCCGCAGATCCGCGAGACCATGCCGCCGGGCATGACCGCCAACATCGTGTTCGAGGTGGCGCGCTTCATCCAGGCGTCCATCGATGAAGTGGTCAAGACCCTGATCGAAGCCGTGGTGATCGTCGCCGTGGTGATCTTCCTGTTCCTCGGCTCGCTGCGCAGCGTGCTGATCCCGCTGGTGACCATCCCGCTGTCGCTGATCGGCGCGGCGGCGATCATGAGCCTGTTCGGTTTCAGCATCAACCTGCTGACCCTGCTGTCGATGGTCCTGGCCATCGGCCTGGTGGTGGACGACGCCATCGTCGTGGTGGAGAACGTCCACCGCCATATCGAGGAAGGCAAGTCGCCGTTGCAGGCGGCGCTGGTCGGCGCCCGCGAGATCGCAGGCCCCGTGATCGCCATGACCCTGACCCTGGCTGCGGTGTACGCCCCGATCGGCCTGATGGGCGGGCTCACCGGCGCGCTGTTCAAGGAGTTCGCCTTCACCCTCGCCGGCGCCGTGGTGGTGTCCGGCGTGGTGGCGCTGACCCTGTCGCCGGTGATGAGCGCCTTCCTGCTCAACCGCCAGGCCAGCGAAGGGCCGATGGCCCGTGGCGCCGAGCGCTTCTTCCAGTGGCTGGGCAAGGGCTACGGCCGCGTGCTGGACGTGTCCCTGCACCACCGCTGGCTGACCCTGGCAATTGCCGCGGCGGTATTCGTCAGCCTGCCGATCCTCTACCTCGGCGCCCAGCGCGAGCTGGCGCCGGTCGAGGACCAGGCCCAGGTGCTGGCGGTGGCCAAGGCGCCGCAGTACGCCAACATCGACTACACCGAGATGTACGCGCACCGCATGGACCGTCTGTTCGCCACCTTCCCGGAAACCGACATCACCTGGGTGGTCAACGGCAACGACGGCCCGCGCACCGCGTTCGGCGGCGCCAACCTGAGCACCTGGGAAAAACGCCAGCGCAGCGCCGACCAGTTGCAGGCCGAAATCCAGAAAGCCGTCGGCGAGATCGAGGGTGTGGCCATCTTCGCCTTCCAGCTGCCGCCGCTGCCCGGCTCCACCGGCGGCCTGCCGGTGCAGATGGTGATCCAGAGTTCCCAGGACCACCGCGTGGTGTTCGACGCCATGGACAAGATCAAGCAGGCGGCCATGGCCAGCGGCCTGTTCGCCGTGGTCGACAGCGACCTGGACTTCAACAGCCCGCTGGTCAACATCAACATCGACCGCAGCAAGGCCAACGACCTGGGCATCAGCATGCAGGCCATCGGCGACGCCCTGGCGGTGCTGGTGGGCGAGAACTACGTCAACCGCTTCGCCCTCGACGGCCGCTCCTACGACGTGATCCCGCAGGTCGCGCGGGCCCAGCGCCTGTCGGCGGAGATGCTGGTCGGCCAATACGTCAAGGCCGCCAACGGCGCCCAGGTGCCGCTGTCGACCTTGGTCAGCTTCGACATGTCGATCGAGCCCAACAAGCTGACCCAGTTCAACCAACTCAACTCGGCCACCCTGCAGGCGGTGCCGGCGCCGGGCGTGAGCATAGGCGACGCGGTGCAGTTCCTCGCCGCCCAGGCCAATGCCCTGCCCACCGGTTTCAGCCATGACTGGCTGTCCGATGCCCGCCAGTTCGTCCAGGAAGGCAGCGCCCTGGTGGTGACGTTCATCTTCGCCATCCTGGTCATCTACCTGGTGCTGGCGGCGCAGTTCGAAAGCCTGCGCGACCCGCTGGTGATCCTGGTCAGCGTGCCGATGTCGGTGTGCGGCGCGCTGATCCCGCTGTACCTGGGCTACGCCACGGTGAACATCTACACGCAGATCGGCCTGGTGACCCTGGTCGGCCTGATCAGCAAGCACGGCATCCTCATGGTCGAGTTCGCCAACGAGCTGCAGCAGGCCGACCAGCTCGACCGCCGCACGGCCATCGAGCGCGCCGCGCAGATCCGCCTGCGGCCGATCCTGATGACCACCGCGGCCATGGTGGTGGGCCTGGTCCCGCTGCTGCTGGCCAGCGGCGCCGGGGCCCACAGCCGCTTCAGCCTGGGCCTGGTGATCGTCATCGGCATGCTGGTCGGCACGCTGTTCACCCTGTTCATCCTGCCCACCGTGTACTCGCTGCTGGCCAAGGACCACCGCGCCAGCGAAGACCCACGCCTGCAGGAACTGGCCGCCTACACCCAGCCGGCCTGACCCTTTAGCCCGCCCTCCCCTGTGGCAGCCGTGATCGGCTGCCCCTGGGAGCGGCCGGCCCGAATTAAGAGAAACGACATGCTACGTAAGACCCTTCTGCCCCTGCTGCTCCTGGCGCCCCTGGCCCAGGCCGTTGCCGCCGAGCGCGCGACACTGATGTCGGTGTATGCCCAGGTGGTCGAGCACAACAGCGACATGGCCGCCGCCCGCGAGAACTACCTGGCCCGCCGCGAGGCCGTGCCCCTGGCCCGCGCCCGCCTGCTGCCGCAGGTAGCCCTGGATGCCGAGGCCGGCGACGTGCGCAGCGACCGCCGCCAGGTCGAACAGCGCAGCGGCAGCCTGTACCGCCTGAGCCTCGACCAGCCGCTGTTCGACCTCAGCCGCTGGTTCGACTTCAAGGCCGCGCAATCCGAGAACGAACAGGCCGAACTGGACTTCTCGGCGTTCCAGCAGCAACTGATCCTCGACACCGCCAGCCGCTACTTCGACACCCTGCTGGCCGAGGACAACCTGGCCACCGCCAAGGCCGAGCTGCGCGCCTTCGACCGCCAGTTGCAGCAGACCCGGCTGAGCTACGACGCCGGCCTGTCCGACCAGAACGACATGCTCTCGGCCCAGGCCAGCTTCGACCGCGCCAGCGCCAACCTGATCGACAGCCAGCGCCGCAGCGAGGACGCCTACCAGGCGCTGATGCGCCTGACTGGCCAGGCGCAACCGGCATTGGCCGGGATCCGCCACAGCCTGCCGGTGCAGGCGCCGGTGCCCGAGCGCGCCGAGGCCTGGGTCGAACAGGCCATGGCGCAGAACCTGCGCCTGCGCGCCAGCCAGGCCGCCGTCAGCCAGGCCGGCCAGACCCTGCGCAGCAGCAAGGCCGATCACCTGCCGACCTTCAACCTGGCCATGGGCTACGCCGAGGGCGACAGCGACCTGATGGACTCCAGCGCGCACTTCGGCCAGCGCCCCGGCAACCAGCGCGACAGCTCGGTGATGGTGCAGATGAAGCTGCCGCTGTTCAGCGGCGGCGGCACCAGCGCGCGGGTGCGCCAGGCCACCCATGAGCTGGCACGCACCGAGTACGGCCGCACCAGCCTCGAACGCGAGGTGCTGGAAGGTTCGCGCAACGCCTTCCGCGCGGTGGTCAGTGATGTCGAGCAGGTACGGGCGCGGCGCCAGAGCATCATCTCCAGCCAGGGCTCGTTGCGGGCGACCGAGGCCGGGTATGAGGTGGGCAGCCGCAACATCGTCGATATCCTCGATGCGCAGCGCGACCTGTACAACGCGGTGCGCGACTACAACGTCTCGCGCTATGCGTACATCGTCGACAGCCTGCGGCTCAAGCAGCAGGCCGGCAGCCTGAGCCCGGATGACCTGCGCGAATTGGCGGGGTATCTGAAGCTGGATTACGAGCCGGAGCGGGACTTCCTGCCGAGTGATCTGCGGGGTTGACTGGGAGCACTGCCCAGCTCGATCTTTCTCACGAAGTAGGTGGCCGCCGTACGCGGGGTGAGAAACCGACGCACTGAAGCCGGCCAGACCAAAGTCTGCCCGCGTACGGCAACCATGAAGCATTGGCCTGGCAGCGCCCGAATCGCGGCAAGCCCGCTCCCACGACAGCGCTTTGGAGCGAGAAGCAAATGGTGGCAGCCGTGCACGGGGTGAGAAACCGAGGCGCAAGAAAAACTCGGCCAGACCGAAGTCTGCCCGGGCACGGCTGCCATAACTGGATTGCCGATACTTTACGCCTCGGGTTCTCACGCCCGGTCACCTGGTGTGGCGACCCAGTGAAGTTATCTGCGGGGTATTTCCCCGACAACGCGGCGGCTTCCGGCAAGCGCGTAGGGTAGATCCCAAGCTTTGCTGGCTGAAGCATTTGGTTGGGGGCTGCTGCACAGGGAGCAGAGTTCCAGCGTGGGAGCGGGCTTGCCCCGCGATCACCGGCGAAGCCGGTGCCAAACACCGCATCGCGGGGCAAGCCCGCTCCCACGCTGCCCGAGCTAGATCAAAGAATTGTTTTTTGCTTCATGAAAGCGGCCTTGTGCCGCGAAAGGGCTGCACAGCAGCCCCAGCTACCGCCCCAACAATCACCCCGGCCGATACTCCCGACACCGCTCCCGCAGTATCTGCGCCAGCAACCGCACCTCGGGACTGTGCCGATACTCCTCGGGATACCCCATGTACATCGGTACCTCCCGCTCCCGCTGATGCTGCAGGTTGACCCGCACCAGCCGCCCTTGCGCCAGCCCCTGCTGCACCCGATGCTCCGGCAACCAGGCAAAGCCCATCCCCCGCTCGACAAAGCTCTCGGCCGCCGCCAGGCTGCTCACCGTCCAGCGCTGCGAGGTCCCCAGCCAACCGCTGTTCTGCGAATTGCGCGTGCCGGAATCGCGGATCACCACCTGCCGGTGGTTCTTCATGTCGTCCAGGCTCAACTCCCCCTGCGCCGCGCTCAGCGGGTGGCTGGCCCCCACCACGCAGACCAGCGAGACATTGAGCAGGAACTCCTGCAGGTAACCGGAAGGCAGGCTGCTGGCGATGCCCAGCTCGACCTTGCCATCCTCCAGCAGCTCGCGGGCCCCGGACAATGCCGTTTCGTACAGGCGGATACGGTGATCCTTGTACTCCAGGGCAAACTCCTGCAATGCCTGTTGCAGCAATTCGATGGGGAACAGCACATCCACCGCCAGCGCCTGCTCGGTGAACAGCCCGGGCTGGTACTGGTTGGCCAGGTGCTCGAGCTTCTGCGCCGCGCCCAGCAGGTGCTTGGCCTGGGGCAGCAGGGCCTTGCCCAGGGAGGTGAGCACGGCCTTGCGGCCTTCGATGATGAACAGCTCCTGGCCCAGGAGCATTTCCATGCGGTTGACCGAGTGGCTGATGGCCGACTGCGACTTGTACATGTGCTCGCCGGCCTGCTGGAAACCGCCGCACTCGACCGTGCAGACGAACGCGCGCCACTGATCGAGACTGATCTTGGAAAACACCATCACCTCCTTGTGTACCCGAAAACCGGGCGACGAATCCTGTGTCCTGCGGCGTTGTACCACAGCTGCGCACGACACATGAAGACCATGCCGCGATGCACGCACTTTTTGTCACTATTCGCCCAGGCCACTTCGTGCGACAACAACGTCCCGGACAGTGTCCGGCACTAATGGATGAATAATGGACAAGGAGCGTCCCCCATGCAGAGATGCACAAGCGATACGGCCTAAATCAACAGCCGGAACAACACGGCAAAGTATGCGGCGATAACGCCATAAAATTTTCATATTAACTTAATTGAAAATTTTAATTGCCCTATTGTTCAACAACCCCCTCCCAAACCTTTATGGAAGCCGCGTGGCAGCACGGGGCCCGCGCCTGCGCGCACTAAAAAAACGCATAACTTAATAGCCAAAAAAAACCATGAACAGGCGTCATCAATCCCATCGGAATTATTCGCTTTTTTTGGCAAAAGCTTCACCCGCAATAATTAAATGGCCAGCAGGGTCTGGCACCGGAACAACAAGACCGGTTGTGTATTTTGGGATTTTTTCAACAGTGAAAAATAATTGGGCATACACATGAAAATCGGCATTGATGATATTGGGCTGTCTGTACCGCAACACTTTTTCGCACTGGAAGAACTTGCCGAACGGCATGGTATCGATCCGCAGAAATACCTGGTCGGCATCGGCCAGGAGTTCATGGCCGTGCCGGCCCCGGACGAAGACATCGTGACCCTGGCGGCCAACGCCACCCTGCCGCTGCTCGATGACGCCACCCGCGCCTCGATCGCCACGGTGATCCTCGCCACCGAGAGCGGCATCGACCAGTCCAAGGCCGCCGGCCTGTTCGTCCACAGCCTGCTCGGCCTGCGCGCCGACTGCCGCGTGGTGGAGTTCAAGCAGGCCTGCTACGGCGCCACCGCCGGCTTGCAGATGGCCCGTGCGCTGGTCGCCCAGCGTCCTCACGAAAAGGTACTGGTGATCGCCACCGACATCGCCCGCTACGAGCAGAACTCCGAGGGCGAATGCACCCAGGGCGCCGGCGCCGTGGCCATGATCGTGGCCGAGAACCCGCGCCTGCTGGAGCTGCACCCGCACCAGGGCCGCTACAGCCTGGACGTCTCGGACTTCTGGCGACCGAACCTGCGCAGCACCGCGCTGGTCGACGGCAAGCTGTCGATCGAGGTCTACCTGGAGTCGCTGCGCAACGCCTGGCAGAGCTACCGCGCCGACGGCGGCCTGGGCCTGGAAGACATGAGCTTCCTGTGCTTCCACCAGCCGTTCACCAAGATGGCGAAGAAAGCCTTCTCGGTGTTCGAGGAGATCGAGCCTGAAGCAGCCAAGGCCCTGGGCGAGAAGGCGTACTCCACCAGCCAGCTGTACGGCAAGGCCATCGGCAACTGCTACACCGCCTCGCTGTACATCGCCCTGCTGTCACTGCTGGACAACAGCGACGAGGACCTGACCGGCCGCAACATCGGCCTGTTCAGCTACGGTTCGGGCAGCGTCGGCGAGTTCTTCAGCGCCACCGTGGTGCCGGGCTACCAGGCCCATTCGCGGCGCAAGGCGCATGCGCGCATGCTGGCCAGCCGCACCCGCCTGGGCCATGAGCAGTACAGCACCTGGTTCTACGGCGACAACCACCCGGCCGTGGCCGACTACAGCACGCCGTACGTCACCGGCGGCGCGTTCCGCTACGGCGGTTGCGAGGGCTATCGCCGTCAGTACGAGAGCACCGCCCTGTCCCTGAAGATGGCGAGCTGACGACCATGAGCGACGTGCTGCTGAGCTGGCCGCAACCCGCGGTCGCCTGCCTGACCCTGAACCGTCCGCATGCCGGCAACGCCCTCGACGAGGCCCTGCTCGGGGCCTTGCACGAGCAGCTGCAGGCCCTCGCCGAGCACCCGGGGCTGCGCGCCCTGGTGCTCGACGGCGCCGGCGAGCACCTGTGCACCGGGGCGGACCTGGAGTGGATGCGCCGCAGCCGCGACTTCGACCATGCGCGCAACCTGGAGGACGCCAGCCTGCTGGCCAATGTCCTGCAGCGCCTGGACGACTTCCCGGTGCCGGTGCTGATGCTGGCCCGCGGCGCGGTGTTCGGCGGGGCCCTGGGCCTGCTGTGCTGCGCCGACCACGTGCTGGCCGCCGAGGATGCGCGGTTCTGCTTCAGCGAGGCGCGCCTGGGCCTGGCCCCGGCCTTGATCAGCCCCTACGTGGTGCGCGCCATGGGCGTGCGCCAGGCACGGCGCTACATGCTCTCGGCCGAGGTGTTCGGCAGCGAGGACGCGCTGCGCCTGCAGCTGGTCCACCGCCTGGTGCCCGCCGCCGAGCTGGAGCAGGCCCGCGACCGCTGGCTGGCCACCCTGCTGCAGACCGGCCCCCAGGCCAGTCGCGAGATCAAGCAGATGCTGGCGCGCCTGGCAGGCCGCGACCACCTGCTCGACGAGCAGGGTTGCAACCTGCAACTGATCGCCCGCCTGCGCACCTCCAGCGAGGGCCAGCACGGTCTTGCCGCCTTCTTCGAACGCAGCCGCCCCGACTGGGCGCAATGAACCCTGGGTGCGCGGACCACGAAGCCCGCGCCGTTCCGGCGTCGCCGACGACGCCCGACCTATGAGAAAAGGATTTTGCCATGTGTGGTTTCATCGGTGTCTACCAGTCCAAACGCAACAGCATCAGCGACCAGTCGATCCTCGACGCCCTGGCCGCCATCAACCACCGCGGCCCGGACGAGCACAGCCTGTGGCGTGACCCGGGCGAGCGCGCCGTGCTCGGCCACACCCGCCTGAGCATCATCGGCCTGGACAACGGCATGCAGCCGATCGTCGCCGACGAAGGCGACCTGGCGGTGATCGTCAACGGCGAGTTCTACGACCATGAGCGCATCCGTGCCGAACTGCAGGCCGAAGGCGCGATCTTCAAGACCGCCTCGGACAGCGAGATCGCCCTGCACCTGTACCGCCGCTCCGGCATGGCCGGGCTCAAGGAGCTCCGCGGCGAGTTCGCCATGGTCCTGTTCGACCGCCGTCGCCGCCTGATGCTGGCGGTGCGCGACCGCCTGGGCATCAAGCCACTGTTCTACACCCAGCATGAAGGCAACTGGTACTTCGCCTCCGAGATCAAGGCCCTGCTGGCCGCCGGCGTCAACCCGACCTGGGACGAGAACGCCTACGCCAGCCGCGCCTTCTACCTGCGCGACCACACCCTGTTCGAAGGCGTGCGCAGCGTGCAGCCGGGCTGCTGGGTGATGGTCGACCACGGCGGCCTGCACAGCGGCCGCTACTGGGACATGGAATTCGCCCGCCGCGACACCCCGGCGCCGAGCGACGAGGCCGGCATGATCGAATCCGTGCGCGCCGCCATCGAGGAAGCCGTGCGCCTGCGCCTGCGCGCCGACGTGCCGATGGGCGTGTACCTGAGCGGCGGCATCGACTCCTCGGCGATGCTGGGCATGGCCACCGCCCTCAAGGGCGAGCCGCTGGACGCCTTCAACCTGTCGTTCACCGACATGGACGACTACGACGAGAACCGTTTCGCGCGCATGGCCGCCGAGCACAACGGCGCGCGCTTCCACACCATCGAGATCACCCAGGATGACTTGGCGGACAACTTCGAGCAGGCGGTGTGGCACAACGAGACGCCGTTCTTCAACGCCCACGGCGTGGCCAAGTACATCCTCAGCAAGGAAGTGCGCAAGGCCGGCCTGAAGGTGGTGCTGACCGGCGAAGGCGCCGACGAAGTGTTCGCCGGCTACCCGCACTTCCGCCGCGACATGCTGCTGTACAACAACGAACAACAAGACCCGAAAGTCATCGACCTGCTGCGCCAGCGCATCCAGGCCAACGAGCAGGGCTACACCAACGCACACATGCCCCACGACATCCACTGGATGGTCGACCAGCTCAAGCACGGCGTGTCGTGGCTGGACAACCAGGCCGGCTGGTTCAAGGCCCTGGAGAGCCTGTACCGCGGTGACTTCCGCGACCACTTCACCGGTGTCGACCCGTACCGCCAGTTCTTCGACCGCCTCGACCACGGCAAGCTCGCCGATCGCGACCCGGTGCACAACTCCATGTACCTATGGGCCAAGTCGTACCTGCCGAACTTCGTCCTCACCACCCTGGGCGACCGCATGGAGATGGCCAACAGCATCGAAGGCCGCGTGCCGCTGCTCGACCACCACGTGGTCGAACTGGCCTGCCAACTGCCGGTGTGGATGAAGGTGCGCGGCGCCACCGAGAAGTACGTGTTCCGCGAAGCCATGCGCCCTTACCTGCCCAAGGCCCTGTACGAGCGCAAGAAGCACTACTTCCGCGCCCCGCCGGCCACCCTGCAGCAGCAAGGCCGCCTGTGGCAACTGGTGCAGGACACCCTGCACAGCCGTGACCTGGACGCCCTGCCGTTCTTCGACGCGGCCAAGGTCCGCAGCCTGCTCAAGCAGCTGCCGACCCTCAGCGCCCAGGAACAGGGCCTGCTCGACCCGATGCTGATGGAGCTGACCAGCCTGTGCCTGCTGCAACGCCGCTACCGCATGAGCGGCCAGAGCTGGAACACCTTGAACGAGGTGGCCGCATGAAGATCGCGATCATCGGCGCCGGCCTCAATGGCCTGGCCTGCGCCCTGATTCTCAAGCGCTTCGGCCTCGAGGCCACGGTGTACGAGCGGGCCAATGGCCCGCGCGACTCGGGCACCGGCATCTACGTCTGGCCCCAGGGCGTGCAGGTGCTGCGCTTCCTGTTCAACGACACCGGCTTCATCGGCCGCGGCAAGGCCATCGAGTTCCTCGACACCCATGGCCGCGACGGTCGCCTGATCCACAGCCAGCCGGTGCGCCCGGACGGCCTGGGGATCCCGGCGCCGGCGGTGATGTTCCCGCGTCCCGAGCTGTTCGGCCTGCTGCGCGAACGCCTGGCCCCCGGGCAGATCCGCTACCAGATGGGCTGCGAGAAGGTGGAGAAGGTCGGCGAACAGGCGCGGGTCACCTTCAGCAACGGCGAGCAGGAAGACTTCGACCTGGTGATCGGCAGCGACGGCGTCGGCTCCACCGTGCGTCAGTGCCTGGAGCCGGGCCTGACGCCCTACGACACGGGCCTGGTGGCCAGCCGCGGCATGGTCGAGTTCGACTCGCCGCTGCTGCTGCCCGACCGTTGCCAGATCTTCGCCTCGGAGTTCTCGCGGGTGGTCACCTACCCGCTGGCGGCCGACCGTCCGTACCGCTACTGGTTCGCCGCCTACCAGCACCGCAACCAGCCGCTGCTCGACCGCGACGGCCTGGTGCGGCTGTTCGCCGACCTGCCGCCGGATGTGGTGCGGATGATGCAAGCCACCGAGCACGAGCAGATCCTCACCCACAAGATGATGGCGCTGACCGGCGCCGGCTGCTGGCAGAACGGCCGCGTGGTGATGCTCGGCGACAGCATCCACGCAATGCTGCCGACCCTCGGCTACGGCCTGACCCTGGGCCTGGAGAACGCCTTCATGCTCGCCCAGGCCCTGGTCGGCTGCTGCGACGAGCGCCTCGACAGCGCCCTGCAGCGCTACGAGATCCGCGCCGCCGAGCGCTCGCGAGTGATGCTGGAAGTGATGCGCGACATGACCGACCTGTACTACTTCGAGGAGGACAGTGCCATGACCTCCTCGCGGATCCGGCCGATCGTCGAGCGCTTCCACGACCTGGCCCTGACCACGGTGTTCTGAGGAGATCGCCATGAGTGACGCATACCGCCAGCGCCTGCAGGCCTTCGTCAGCGAGCGCATCACGCCGAACGTGGCGGCCTGGGAGCAGCTCGGCGCCTACCCGGCCACGCTCAACCGCGAGGCCGGCGCCGCCGGCCTGCTCGGCCTGGGCCACGACCACCGCCAGTTGCCGGACGACCCGCGGGCCGTGGCGGTGCTGATCGAGGAGCTGACCCGCAGCGGCGCCCAGGGCATCACCATGGGCCTGGGCTCGCACTTCGTCAGCCTCAAGGCGGTGCAGGCCACCGGCCACCCGATCGTCCACGACCTGGTGCCGGCGGTGCTCGACGGCCGCCAGAGCATCGCCCTGGCGATCACCGAGCGCCAGGCTGGCTCCGACTTGCGCGCCCTGGAGTGCCGGGCCACGCGCCAGGCTGACGGCTACCGGCTGAACGGACACAAGGCGTTTATCTGCAACGCCACCCGCGCCGACTGGCTGCTGATGGTCGGCCACTGCGAGGACGGCCTGGCGCTGTTCCTGGTCGAAGGCTCTGCCGCCGGCATCCGCCACACCCCGCGCCAGGCCCTGGGCTGGCGCTGCCTGCCGCTGGCCGACCTGGAGCTTGTGGACGTGCCAGCGCTGCGCCTGACCGGCAAGGGCGGCGTCGGCCGCCTGCTGCAGGCCAGCCTGCAGCAGGAGCGGCTGAACCTGGCGGTGATGGCCATCACCAGCGCCGACATGGCCCTGCAGGCCGCCATCGACTGGTGCAAGAGCCGTCAGGTCGGCGGCAAGGCGCTGTTCGACAAGTCGGTGATCCGCCAGCGCCTGGCCGAGCACTACGCACAGCTGACAGTCAGCCGCCAGTTCGTCGACACCTGCGTGGCCCGCCAGGCCGAAGGCACCCTGGACCCACACCAGGTGGCCATCGCCAAGAACAGCGCCGTGCAGACCCTGGAAACCCTGGCCCGCGACGCCGTGCAGCTGCATGGCGCCCACGGCTGCGTCGAGCCCTCGCTGGTCGAACGCATCCACCGCGACGCCCGCCTGCTGGCCATCGGCGGCGGCACCCACGAAATCATGCTGGAAATCATTGCCCGGCACCTGTGAAGGATCACACCATGAGCACCATCAGCGACCACGCCGCCGCGCACTCGCGCGCGCTGCTCGAACACGCCTACCAGCGCTACTGCGGGCTGGAAATGCTGGAACAATCCCCCGGCCAGTGCACCTGCCGGCTGACCGTTACCGATGCCATCGACAACCTCAGCCAGACCCTGCACGGCGGGGTGATCTACTCGATGCTCGACGTCACCAGCATGCTCGCCACCCTGCCCTTGCTGGGGCCTGACGAGTACGCCCTGACCAACAGTTTCAACACCCTGCTGCTGTCGGCCACGCCACGGGACACCGAGGTGCTGTTCCACGCCAAGGTGATCCGCGACGGACGCAACCTGATGTTCACCCAGGCCGAGGCCTGGCGGGTCAACGCCGACGGCAGCCAGACGCGCATCGCCAGCGCGCAGCTGAGCAAGTTCAGGCTCAAGCGCGAGTGGTAATGGCGTAATCACCCATCACGTTCATCGCGGGGCAAGCCCGCTCCCACGCGATTTGCGGGAGCAGGCTTGCCCCGCGATCGTTTCAGCACAGAGCCCCTGGCGATACATGACAACCTTAAGGGTAATACCCTGATTATCTGCGCTTTTCACTCCCGCCCGATTGCTCAAGACTGGCTATCACACACATCACAGAAAGGATTCTCGCAATGAATCACAAGGTCCTGGTCATCCGCTCCTCGATCAAGTCCGATGGCGGCTTCTCCGGCCAACTGGTGGACAACTTCCTCAAGCAGCTCAAAGAGGTCAACCCCGAAGCTTCGGTGGTGGTACGCGACCTGCACGCCCAGCCCATCCCGCACCTCAATGCGGTGACCATGGACGCCCTGTTTGGCGGTGACGCCAGCAGCATCGAGGCGGCCGCGGCGCTGAAGCTGTCCAACGAGCTGATCGAAGAGATCCAGGAAGCCGACCGCGTGGTGATCGGCCTGCCACGCTACAACTTCGGCGCACCGTCGATCCTGCACACCTGGGTCGACTACATCGTGCGCGGCGGCGTTACCTTCACCTACGTCGACGGCGCCCCGGTCGGCCTGCTGGATGACAAGCCAGTGCACGTGCTCAACGCCAGCGGCGGCGTCTACAGCCAGGGCACCGACACCCTGGCCGGCTGGCTGTCGCAGACCCTGGGCTTCGTCGGCCTGAACAGCGTCGAGTTCATCTACGCCGAAGGCCTGGGCATGGGCGAAGAAAGCCTGGCCGCGGGCCTGGCCGCCGCCAACCTGAAGATCCAGCACAGCATCGCCGCCCTCGGCGAACGCCCATGCCCAAGCCTGGCCACCGCCGTAGGGAGGTAAGATGACCCGCAGCCAAGACAACCCGTCGGTCCAGGAGCTGTTCCTCAGCGAACTGGTGGCCGAGCCCAACCGCTACCACCTGTACATCTCCCACGCCTGCCCGTTCTCGCACCGGGTGCACCTGGTGCAGAGCCTGCTGGGCCTGGAAGACGCGCTGGACGTCACCTCGGTGGCGGCGCGCCGCCACGACCAGGGCTGGGAGTTCGACGAGCACGACCAGGACCCGCTGCACAAGGACGTCACCCTGCTGTCGAGCCTGTACGAGCGCTCGCGCCCGGGCTTCACCGGCAACCAGTCGGTGCCGGTGCTCTGGGATCGTCAGCAGAACCGTATCGTGCACAACGATTCGGCGGAGCTGGCGCTGCAGATGGCCACCCGCCTGCTGCCCCTGGCCAAGACCCCGATCGACCTGGTGCCCGACCGCTCCAGCTGCGACATCGTCGAGCTCAACCAGTGGCTGCACACCAACATCAACCGCATGGTCTACCACATGGGCTTCGCCGCGGACCAGGCGAGCTACGACCAGGCCTTCCAGCAGTTCTTCGCGGCCATGGACACCCTCGAGCACCGGCTGCGCAAGCAGCCGTACCTGGTGGGCGGCAAGCTGAGCCTGTCGGACCTGTTCCTGCTGCCCACGCTGATCCGCTACGAGGCGGTGTACTACGTGCACTTCAAGACCAACCACAAGACCCTGGCCGAGTACCCGGCGCTATACCAGTACCTGGTACGCCTGACGCAGATCCCGGCGATCTACCGCACCATCGACATGGCGCATATCAAGCTGCATTACTACTACTCGCACAACCACATCAACCCGACCCGGATCGTGCCCCAGGGGCCGGCGTTGAGCTGGTTGAACTGAGCAGTCGGCGTTTGCGGTCTTTTCCGGCCGGTCCGACGCCTCGGCAAGGCCGCTCCTACAGGAGGCGCATCCCCCTGTAGGAGCGGCCTTGTGCCGCGAAAGGGCTGCCTCGCAGCCCCGGCGGTTGAAGCCGAATACCGACTCCGGACGACTTCAACACCTTGAGGCTGTTACACGCCAAGACCACGCCGATCTTACAAACTGAACCTCATTCAGGCCTTGCCACGCCGCGGCCGCTGGCCGGGCGGAACCACCAGCCCTGCTGCATGCCCGCAGCCGCCAGCAGGATCAGCCCCACCCCCAGCCACTGCACCGCCGCCAGGCGATGGTCGAAGGCCACCCAGTCGACCAGGATCGCCGCGATCGGGTAGATGAACGACAGCGCCCCGGTCAACGCCGTGGGCAGGCGCTGGATGGCGCTGTACAGCAGCACGTACATCAACCCGGTATGCACGATCCCCAGTGTCACCAGGCTGCCGAGCGCCGGCAGTTCACCCGGCAATCCACCAAGCTTCACCCACGGCGCCAGCAGCAACACACCGGTGCTCACCTGGATCAGCGCGATCAGGTGCGGCGGCGTGCCGGTCAGGCGCTTGATGATCAACGCCGCCACGGCGTACAGGAACGCCGCGCCCAATGCCAGGGCAATGCCCAGCAGGTACTCGTCGCCACTGGCCTGCCCCGCGCCATGGGCACTGACGATGGCCAGCATGCCGAGGAACGCCACGCTCAACCAGGTCAGCTTGGCCGGGGTGATCTTCTCGCCGAGAAACAGCGCGGCCAGGCCCACCAGCATGAACGGCTGAACGTTGTACACCGCCGTGCCGATGGCAATCGAAGCCCGCGAGTAGGAGGCGAACAGCAGCACCCAGTTGCCGACGATCGCCACCCCGCTGGCCACCGCCAGCAGGAAGGTGGCGCGGGTCAGCACGCCCGGCTTGAGAAAGCCCATGGCCGCGCAGATCAGCAGCAAGGTGCCGGCGCCGAACACGCAGCGCCAGAACACCACTTCCAGCACCGGCTGCCCGGACACCAGCACGAACCAGCCAATGGTCCCGGAGATCAGCATGGCGGCGATCATTTCCAGCGAGCCACGGCGCAGCGAATTGTCCATCTCACACCTCCTGTCGACGATGGGCACAGTATGCGGAGGGTCGAGGGCGACCTTCCAGCGGATAAACAAGGCATATCGGTGCTCTCGCCTTTACTATCAAGGCATATCATGAAAATCACCTAACGAGGCTGCCATGACCGATGCCATCGACCAGTTGCTGATCAACGCCCTGATGGAAGACTCGCGCCGCTCGCTCAAGGCCCTGGCGCAGATCAGCGGATTGTCGGCGCCCAGCGTCAGCGAGCGCCTGCGCCGCCTGGAGGAGCGCGGCGTGCTGCGCGGCTATACGGTGGAGGTGGACCCGCGCTGTTTCGGCTACCAGTTGCAGGCGATCGTACGGATTCGCCCGCTGCCGGGGCAGTTGCAGGAAGTGGAGCGGCAAATCATCGCCATTCCCGAGTTCACCGAATGCGACAAAGTCACTGGAGAGGATTGTTTCATCGCCCGCCTGCATGTGCGCTCGATGGAGCAACTGGACACGCTGCTCGACCGCCTCAACGTGCTGGCCGAGACCAACACGGCGATCATCAAGAAGACGCCGGTGAAGCGGCGGTTGCCGCCGATGGCGTGAGGGAGGTTTTGCAGTTGCAGGCCTTATCGCGGGGCAAGCCCGCTCCCACGCAGTCGGCCCGGCCAAAACTTGTACACATGAATGTCACCATAAGTGCCATTTTTGTGTTCACTTTTGACCGGTAACGCCCCATTAAGTTACATACTCCAATCAACTAAATCTGACCATTCGATCAACTAAAATGTCGAGCAAAAAATATTACCTGTTCATTTGGTCAGCTTATATTTCCTTTATTTCATCAACTTATCTTTCAAATAGATAGATTCAAATTAGTAGCAACCTGAAAGCGAGTTGATCGCTGGCATGGAACTGGCTTTTATGTGTTTGCGTTTTGTATACAAGTTTGACGAAACATAAATACACAAGAACCCGCAGCGTCACCCCACCGGTGACCGTTGCGCCCAGAACCCAGTGATGCCAACGCCTGCACCGACGAGATGGCGAGCCCGTGCGCCAGCGCCCGCTCATCGCAGTCACACGCATCAGGAGCCGCCGGAATGAGTAGCAGCCTCCCCCTTGCCCCTGAACTTTCCGTTGCCAGCACCCATCCCTCGACCACCACCCTCGAAGGCCAACCCGCCGATCTCGAACTGAGCCCGCGCCTGCACAACCGCGACCTCGCCCCGACCAAACTGGCAGGCCGCCGCTGGGGCGGCTACAGCATCTTCGCGCTGTGGACCAACGACGTGCACAACATCGCCAACTACTCCTTCGCCATGGGGCTGTTCGCCCTCGGCCTGGGCGGCTGGCAGATCCTGCTGTCGCTGGCGATCGGCGCGGCGCTGGTGTACTTCTTCATGAACCTGTCCGGCTACATGGGGCAGAAGACCGGCGTGCCGTTCCCGGTGATCAGCCGCATCGCCTTCGGCATCCATGGCGCGCAGATCCCGGCGCTGATCCGCGCGGTGATCGCCATCGCCTGGTTCGGCATCCAGACCTACCTGGCCTCAGTGGTGCTGCGGGTGCTGCTGACCGCCGTGTGGCCACAGGTGGCCGCCTATGACCACGACAGCATCCTCGGCCTGTCGAGCCTGGGCTGGGTGTGCTTCGTGGCGATCTGGCTGGTGCAGCTGGTGATCCTCGCCTACGGCATGGAGATGGTGCGCCGCTACGAGGCCTTCGCCGGCCCGGTGATCCTGCTGACCGTGGCGAGCCTGGCAGTATTCATGTACTTCAAGGCCGATGCGCGTATCGCCTGGTCGGTCGCCGAGCCCCTGAGCGGCTACGAAATGTGGCGCAATATCTTCGCCGGCGGCGCGCTGTGGCTGGCGATCTACGGCACCCTGGTGCTCAACTTCTGCGACTTCGCCCGCTCCTCGCCGTGCCGCAGGACCATCCGCGTCGGCAACTTCTGGGGCCTGCCGGTGAACATCCTGGTGTTCGCGGCGATCACCGTGGTGCTGTGCGGCGCGCAGTTCCAGATCAACGGCCAGGTCATCGACAGCCCGACACAGATCGTCGCCAGCATCCCCAACACCGTGTTCCTGGTGCTGGGCTGCCTGGCCTTCCTGATCGTCACCGTGGCGGTGAACATCATGGCCAACTTCGTCGCCCCGGCCTTCGTGCTCAGCAACCTGGCGCCGCGCCACCTGAACTTCCGCCGCGCTGGGCTGATCAGCGCCACCCTGGCGGTGCTGATCCTGCCATGGAACCTGTACAACAGCCCGCTGGTGATCGTGTACTTCCTCTCGGGCCTGGGCGCCCTGCTCGGCCCGCTGTACGGGGTGATCATGGCCGACTACTGGCTGCTGCGTAAGGGCCGTATCAACGTGCCCGAGCTGTACAGCGAGAATCCCGCCGGCGCCTACCACTACACCCGCGGCATCAACCTGCGCGCCGTGGCCGCGTTCATCCCGGCCGCGCTGCTGGCCATCGTCCTGGCCCTAGTGCCCAACTTCCACGGTATCGCGCCGTTCTCCTGGCTGATCGGTGCCGGCATCGCCGCCGCCGTCTACCTGCTGATCGCGCCACGCCACCGCCAATACCTCGATGTCAGCGGCGAATGCATCGCCGTCGACCACAGCAGCCACTGAATTTCAGGGAGATCCGTCATGCGTATTCTGATCGCCAACGTCAACACCACCGAAGCCATCACCGAAGCCATTGCCGAGCAAGCGCGCAGCGTGGCCGCACCCGGTACCGAGATCGTCGGCCTGACCCCGTGGTTCGGCGCCGAGTCGGTGGAGGGCAACTTCGAGAGCTACCTGGCCGCCATCGCGGTGATGGACCGGGTGCTGGCCTACGACCAGCCCTTCGATGCCGTGATCCAGGCCGGCTACGGCGAGCATGGCCGCGAAGGCCTGCAGGAGCTGCTGGACGTGCCGGTGGTGGACATCACCGATGCCGCCGCCAGCACCGCCATGTACCTGGGCCACGCCTACTCAGTGGTGACCACGCTGGACCGCACCGTGCCGCTGATCGAGGACCGCCTGAAACTGTCCGGGCTATACGAGCGCTGCGCCTCGGTACGCGCCAGCGGCCTGGCGGTGCTGGAGCTGGAAAGCGACCCACGGCGTGCAGTGGAAGCCATCGTCGAGCAGGCCGAACGGGCCGTGCGCGAGGACAAGGCCGAGGTCATCTGCCTGGGTTGCGGCGGCATGGCCGGGCTTGACGAGCAGATCCGCCAGCGTACCGGGGTGCCGGTGGTGGACGGTGTGAGCGCGGCGGTGACCATTGCCGAGTCGCTGGTGAGGTTGGGGTTGAGTACCTCCAAGGTGCGCACCTATGCCACGCCGAGGGCGAAGAAGGTGGTGGGTTGGCCGATGCGCTTCGGTCGCTGATCTGCCCATCGCGGGGCAAGTCGCATCGGCGCACTCCCGCACCCACACCTTCGTGGGAGCGGGCTTGCCCCGCGATCAGATCCGCACAGTCAGCGCAGTAACTTCGCCAGTCGCTCGCCACTGCCACAGGCAAGGGTAAACCCCAAGGCCCCATGCCCCAGATTCAGCCACAGGTTGCGATACCGTGTGGCCTCGATGATCGGCACCCCGGTCGGCGTAGCCGGCCGCATCCCAGCCCACTCCACCGCCTGCCCGTAATCAGCGGCCTCCGGCAGGGTCTCGCGCGCCAGCCGTCGCATGCTCGCGAGCCTGCCGGCATCCACCGACTCGTCGTAGCCGACGATATCCACCATCGCCGCCACACGCAGGTGATCCTCCAGCCGGGCATAGACGATCTTGCGTTCGTAGTCGGTGATGCTCACCTCGGGCGCCCGATGCGCGGCGCCAATCGGCGCGGTCAGGCTGTAACCTTTCAAGGGATAGACCGGCAAATTCAAGCCCGGCAATGCCAGGCCGGCGCTACGGTGCCCGGTACTTAGCACCAGGCGCTGTACTTCCAGCCGCTCATTGCCCATCTCAAGGGCCAGCACCTGATCATCGTGCGCTATCAGCCGTGTCACCGGCCGCCCCAACAGCAATCTGCATTGCCCGGATGCCTCCAGGCACTCGGCCAGGCGCAGGCAGAAACGGTGGCAATCGGCGACTTCCTCGCCCGGAGTGAACACGCCGCCAACGAAAGGTGCATCTGCCAGTGCCGGGTCGAGTCTACGCAGTTCGGCAGCATCCAGTGTTCGCTGGCTTTGGGGATCAAGCAGGTGTTGGCGCCCGTGGTCGAATGCACGCTGGGTACGGAATGCGACCAGCTTGCCATTGCGCCGCCAGGCGAAATCATCGAGGCCGTCCTGCTCGCGCCAGCGCTGCAAAGCCGCCTGGCTTTCGAGCGCCAGACTCAGCAGCCGAGCGGCATTACGGCGATTGACGGAGGTGCGGCAGGCCATGACGAAAGCCGCCAGCCAACACCACTGTGCAGGGTCCAGACGCAACCGAAGGCGCAACGGCGAGTCCCCCTGCAGCAACCAGCCAAGCGCCTGCCACGGCACACCGGCATCGGCCAGCGGCGCCACATAGCGATACGAAAGCTGCCCACCGTTGGCGAAGCTGGTGGCGCTGGCCAGGCTGTCGCGGGCCTCGACCAGGTCGACCTGCCAGCCGTCGCGCACCAGCGCATAAGCCGTCGCCAGGCCGACCACCCCGCCGCCGATCACTGTCACCCGCTGGTTCATGCGTCCATTCCCGTCCCGGCCTGATGGCCAGACAGTAACAGCAGGTCAGGTCGGGCAGCCAGACTCGCCGTGATCGAGCCCCTGGCGCACGTTGCGGCTGAGCAGGGTCGCCTTGCCATCGCGCCAGGTCAGCGTGAGCACGTACAAGGTGTCGAAATCGTCGCGATGCCAGTCTTCGGTGAGCACCCGCTCCTCGCCCAGGGCCTTGCCGGCCACGGTGTTGATCAGTTCCGGAAGATAGCCGCGTGACCAGGCGGTGTAGACCGTCGCATTGCGGTACTTGCTACTGAGCAATTCGTCAGCCAGATCGTCGGTGTCGTTGGCGCCATAGTCGATGTTCACCGGCAAGCCGAGGCGGATGGCGCTGGGGCTGATGGTCATCAGCGGGCGGATATAGCTGTAGCGCTCATCCTGGCTACCTTCCTCGACACCCCGCGAAGGGTTGGCGGCGAATACGTAGTCAGCCTTGCCGAAGCGCTCGGGCAGCAAGGTGGCGAGGTCCAGGGCGCGGTTGAGTCCCTGGCAGTTCAGCTGTCCCAACCCCTCCCCGGGTTTCTCGGCATGGCGCAGGAAGACCAGGGTCTGGGTGCCATCCACGGGTTGCGCGCGACTCTCGACCACAGCCAAGGCCAACGGCACGGCCGCAGCAGCGAGCGTCAGGCTCAACAACAGGTGACGACGACGGCGAAGGAAGGTGGGCAGCTTCATCTGGGATGAACTCTTGTGGCAAGCGGTACTGGGTTGCCCCGCCACATGGTCCTGCAGCCTTGGCTGCTGGTCGTCCTTGTCGTGAATCCCTTCCGTGGCAGCGAGTGAGGGTCAGAGTGCCCTCGACCCGTTTGGTTCCTCCCTGGGCGCACATGCCGTTCCATGGACATAGGCCACGTTAACGCCTGTGTGTTGCTGAATTATTGCTCGTGGCTCAATCGTCGCGGGTCAGCACAGTTTCGGTCTATCGCAGGACCGGTGAGCCCCGAATGCTTGAGTCAAAGTGTTGAGAGAGCAACGTCACGTCGCATCCTTGTAGCGGTCGCTGAATACAATCAGGCATACACCCAGCACGATAGCGAAAGACTTCCACAGCACCACATCAGCACCATTGAGCGTTTCACGGTGCAAGAACAGCATACCGAGCCCCCCCGTAGTGAGAAGACTCACGCCAAGCCAGGTACGCAGCCGGGGTGACCTCAACCAGCGATCAATCGCAAAGCCTATGAACAGCGACAGGGCGATCTGAACAGGATCCTCGTACATCAGTGACTCTCGGGTAGTTAGGCTCTGGACAAAGAGCCAGGAGAACCTGAGACGATACCTGCGGAAATACCACTCCATATGCCAGCCAACGCCTGACAAGCACGTGGGAAATTTCCCAGATCAGGCAGTTAATACCCCAGCGCAAGGTTTCATCACCCGACTCCCCGCCATCGCGCCCCTCAATCGTCCCGGGTCAGCACCTCCAGCAACTCGATCTCGAAGGTGAGGTCCGAATTCGCTGGAATCGACCCGACCGAACGCTCGCCATAGCCCAGGTGCGCCGGCACCAGCAGCTTGCGCTTGCCGCCCACGCGCATGCCCATCAGGCCCTGGTCCCAACCCTTGATCACCCGGCCGGTGCCGATCACGCACTGGAACGGCTTGCCGCGCGACCAGGACGAATCGAACTCGCTGCCGTCGGCCAGGGTGCCGCGGTACTGGGTGGTGATCAACGCGCCCTTGACCACGGCCTTGCCGTCGCCTTCCTGTAGATCGATGACTTGCAGCTCACTGCTCATGGCAGGTTCCTCGAGACGGTTTTGATGGGCGCCCTTTTCTCAGGAATATGCGGGTTTGGCAAGGCGGGTCGGCTCAGGACGGGGCGAACTGGTCGAAGATCTGTTGGCCGGTGAGGTTCTTGGTCTCGTTCTTGAAGCAGTACCAGGCGGGCTTTTCGTCGATGAAGATCTGCTCGGTGAAGGTCCAGTTTTCCGTGCCGTCCAGCAGGCCGACCGGCACGACGTAGAGGTTGCTCTCTTTCAAGCGGTAGAACAGGTGCGTGCCGCACTGGCCGCAGAAGCCGCGCTGGGCCCAGGGGGAGGAATCATAGGCGCTCGGGGTTGGGCCCTGGAACTTCGGGGGCTCGGTGCAATGGACCGCCAGCAGCGGGCCGCCGGTCCATTTGCGGCACATGCTGCAATGGCAGGCGCTGACATGGGTATTGTCGATTGTTGCGCTCAGGCGGATTGCGCCACACAGGCAGCTGCCTTGTTTTTCCACGGGCATCTTGGGGCTCCTTGCGGTTGTTCCGGGGAGTTGCAGTATAGGCGCAGGCTCCAGGCATCTCCGGTATCGCCCTGACTCAGCCCAGCATCCTGGCCAGGCGCTCGTAGGCAAGTGTGCATGGCCGTACCCTGGATAATCCAGGCGCGCCCATGCCCACTCGACCTAGCATTTTTGCCAGTTGTTGCACATCAGTACAATTCCTAACTTGGGAGCTCCGGCAATGCCTGTCCCCCGCGCCGGCCAGGAGAAGCACCTATGAGCAGCACGTCCAATATGCCCGCGAAAACCAGCGCTACCACACCCCCTACAACGACAACGACGCCCACACCCGCGACCACAACTACAACTACAACTACAACTACAACTACAACTACAACTACAACTACAACTACAACTACAACTACAACTACAACTACAACTACAACTACAACTACAACTACAACTACAACTACAACTACAACTACAACTACAACTACAAACTCAACCACAACCACAACCACAACTACAACCACAACTACAACCAGCACAACTGGTACCTGCACCGGCCCCACTCCCTCCGCCAACCTGATGCCTCCGAAAATGACGGATGCCGACGACGATGGCCATGGGAATGGTGGTCTCGGCTACTATGACTTGTTGCACAACCCAAAGAAGATTCTTGAAACGCGTGTTGGCCCATACCTCGACGTAGCGGATGGCGATGACATTCAGCTATTTCTGGACGACACCATGATATACAGTCGATTCGTCAAAAAAGACGAGACCGGCGTCATAGTGCTAGAACCTACTGCGGAACACTTTATAAATACAAACGAAGGCTTGTATGGCCTCTGGTACAAGTTCATAAGTTTCCCAGGTGGCATAGAGTTCCCCTCGGATGAAACTGAGCTCTTCATAAAGACCACGATCCCCGGAGACCCTGATAAAGCCCTGCCGCTCCCAGAGGAAAACTACAAGCTGGAAAAAGCGTCGATCGTCCCTGAGTGGTTGGCAGGGGACACCGAGAAGGTCACCATAACGGTCCCCAAATGGACTTACCAATCCGGATACGACACGTTGACAATACATTGGTCCGGTTTCGAACACAGTATCCGAATTGATGATATTTATAATGACACGGTGATCGTCCTCGACGACTTGCGATCCAAGATCCCTGGCGGCAGAACTTCGCTGACCTACAGCATTACCGACGATGCAGGCAATTACTCGCTCCTGGCCCCGCCCACGACGGTGGACGTGGACTTCGACTATCCCGAACAACCTGGCGCGCCGCGCGTTCTTGTCGACGGTCATGAAGACCAAGAGATCGACATGAGGTACCTGTTGACCGCTGACCTAGTGGTGGTGGTGCCTGCGAATGAGAATCTGCAGCCAGGACAAGCTGTCGTCGTTGAGGCATACGGTCGCAACGCCGACGGCGAAGACATGACTTCTACAAGTGACCCACAGAACGCCGGCTCTCCGGTTGAAGACATGTTGTTCAAGATTCCCAATGACTTCGTAAAAGCATTGGTGAAAGGTTCGATCCGTGTCGCCTACCACGTCGACGGTCAACATCTGTCGAAAAGTACTTTCCGGCTGGTCATCCACACCGTCATAGCAGCCCCCACGCTTCCCCAAGCCAAGAACGACAAGCTGGATTACCTACGCGATGTGCTGCCCGATCAGCATCTCAAGGTCGATGTGGAGCCTTACCCCGGTATGCGAGCTGGACAAAAGGTCACTGTAGTGTGGAAGGCAACGGGCGTTGTTGAATGGCGCAGCGAGGAGAAAATAGTCCGTTCGAGGGAGACCCTGAATTTCTTGTTGCCGGACTCGCTGGCGATGGGGGGCTACTCGAGCGAGGTCTCCGTGACCAGCTTTGTAAATGGCATAGCTTCCACACCACGCGAAGTGGCCATTGAGCCTCAAGCGGTGGAAACTCCGGCCATCAAAATCATCCCTGATGGTGACAAGTATACTGCCGAAATCGAGTTCCCAGACTGGGAAGATAGCGACAAGGTTAACCTCATAATTAATGGCCGAGTGGCAAAGCGCTCTATTGGATATCGCCAATTTGATGAACCTAAAAAAGCTAAAATTCTGGCGCTAGACTCCTGGATAGAAGAAAACCGAGGCGGCGCCGTCTTGTTCAACTACGGTATCCGGCGCGACAAGGATACAACCTTCCTCTACTCACCTCCCGGGCTCATTCAGCTCTGAACTACCACCAGGGCCCTATCCGGCCCTGGCTCTCCCTGCCACGCTACCGAGGCACGAGAACTAGCATTTTTGTCAGGTTACTTCCCATCACCCTTGGCTCAAGCTACCCGCACGCATGAGCCAGGAAGTGACGCCCATGTTCACCTTTTCCCACAGCATGCTCAGGCTATTCCTACAGCCTCAGTTCACTTCTTCCCGCACTCTTCAGCGCTCCCCGAATGCTTGTCCCACTTACTTATTCGCGTCGGAGTCTACGATGAAAAAAGACCTGTGCTTGCGTGCCCGCCGGCCATATCGATTCGCCTGTGCCCTGCTGCTCGGCTGCACGCCCCTGGCCACCGCAGGTGTCCTTGAAGGGCGCAGTGAACAGGCCACTCTCGAGGCCGGCAGCCCTGTGGAGTCCTGGCAGGTGAGCAATGGCGCCACCCTGAACATGAACGCCGGCAGCCAGGCCGATGCCTCGGATTCGTCATCGGGCGTGGCGATCTCACTGACCCAAGGCGGTAACCTTAACGCCACGGGCGCCACCATCAGGGCCGCCGGGCGCGCGATTATCAACAACGACAGCAACGTCACCCTGGAGCGCACCCATGTGATCGCCACCAGTGATGGCACCAGCGCTTTGTCTGGCGTCGCACTGCAGATGTACGGCGGCACCAGCACCATCGGCGACGAATCGAAGCTCGAGGGCGACCTCCACGCCATTGCCATCAGCTCGGACAGCCGAGGTGATAACCCCGGTAATCAAGAAGCCACCCTGAACATCGCCAACAGCACGCTGATCTCGACCACCGGCAGCGCGATCCATGTCGGCAAGGCCTTCGACTCGGAACCTATCGCCCCGATAGCCCATATCAACCTTAGCGATGGCACCGTGGTGGAAGCAGGGAACGGCAACCTGCTCGAGGTGGAAGACGACGCCAGCGTGTTCCTGACCATCAAGACCAGTGAAATCGAAGGCGATATCATCTCTGCCGACACCGCCACGACCCATGTGGCGCTCGGTGAAAACGCCATCTTGCGTGGCGCGATGCAGGGCGTGGACCAGCTCGATGTCGGCGGTTCCGGGCAATGGATCGTCACTGCTGACTCCTCCATCGACGAACTGCTCACCAACAGTGGCAGGATCACCTTTCAAAACGACAGGGAAGGCGACAAAGCCGGCCGGATTCTGACCGTGCACGGCGACTACGTCGGCGATGGCGGCAGCATAGAATTCAACGCCAAGCTGGAGGGCGATGCCTCGGTAACCGACAGGTTGATCATCGAAGGCGATACCAGCGGCACCACGTCGGTCAGCGTCAACAACCTCGGCGGATCTGGTGCCAAGACCTTGAACGGTATCGAACTGATCACCGTCGGCGGCGCCTCCAACGGGGAATTCACTCAGGCAGGTCGTATCGTTGCCGGAGCCTACGACTATCAACTGGTACGAGGTGAAGGCGACAACTACGGCAACTGGTACCTGCGAAATGAACTGATCGATCCCGGCAACCCTGACGCGCCGATCCTGATCGTACGCCCCGAAGGCGGCGCCTACGCGGCCAACCTGTACGCCATGAGCACCTTGTTCGATGCCAGTGTCGGCCAGCGTGGCGGCGACACCGAACGTGCCGACACCCTGGCGGCCGATGGCCGTTCGACCAACCTGTGGATGAAGCACAGCGATGGACACCAGCGCAGCACCGACAGCAGCGGGCAACTCAACACCCATGTCAGCCGCAACGCCACGCTGTTCGGCGCCGACCTCGCTGGCGGCTCCACTCGTGCCGGCGGCGCCTGGCGCACGGGGGTCTTTGCCGGCTACGGCAACAGCCATGGCAACAGCACCTCGCAGCTGACCAACCACTCCGCCAGCAGCCAGGTCAAGGGCTACACCACCGGCGTCTACGGCACCTGGTACGCCGACGGCAACAGCGAACAGGGCCTGTACACCGATGCCGTGCTGCAGTACAGCTGGTTCGACGCCCAGGTCTCCGGCGACGACGTGGCCACCGAGCGCTACAGTGCCAAGGGCGTTTCCACCTCGCTGGAGGCCGGCTATGTGTTCAGCGACCGCTTCGACGACGGCGATGCCTGGTTCCTGCAACCCAAGGCCAGGGTGGTCTGGTCGGGCGTGACGCCGGACGATCACCGTGAAGACAACGGCACCGTCGTCTCCACCCAGGGCAGCGATACCCTGAGCGTCAGTGTCGGCGCCCGCGCCTCGCTCAAGCTGAACTACACCGGCGATGACACCCTGGTCGACAGCTTCAAGCCCTTTGTCGAAACCAACTGGATCCACAACAGCCGCCAGGCTGGCGTCAGCCTCGACGGCGTCAGTGTGACCCAGGCCGGCACCCGCAATATCGCCGAATTCAAGGTCGGCGCGGAAGGCCGCATCAACCGTGATCTGACCATCAGCGCGTCGCTGGCCCAGCAAGTGGGCAGCAACGACTTCTCCGATACTGCGGCCTCCCTGGCCTTGCGCCTGTCGTTCTGACCGCCTGAGCATGCGTCGGCCAAACCGACGCATACCCCTCCCGCCAGCGCGACCTAGTAATTCTGTCAGCTTACAAGTTCGCGCTTTTTCCCGACTATGAACCTGCGTTCGTTTGCACCGTACCCGGTATCGAAACGACTTGAAGCACTGCCAAGGCCCGTCACCGCCTGCCCCAAACCTGAAGCCCTGACAGCACAGGAAAACAACCATGTCCGAACGTTACTTCATCGCCGAGTATAGGCCTGCCCCCCTGCCGGCCAAGTCCATTGCCTCGCAATGTGGTTGCCATAGCCGGCGCACCTACAAGGCGGTCCGCAAACCTAGTCGCAATATCGCCAAGTGGGGCTTTGATGAGAAACTGGTGTTTCCCAAGGATGCGCTCGCTCCGCCCCTCCCGGGTGTCGAGCCAGACAACCTGTTGCTGACAGCCTTCAAGAACTACCCCATCACGCTACGGTTCAGGATCCCGGCTAAAGTTGTCGACCCAACCCAGGATGCCGTACTGCTTCTCGTGGACGGCAGCGCGTTCAGCGACCCCGTCACCTTCGAGGGCTACAAAGCGGGGGACATCTTTTCCATCGTACTGCCCGCCAGCGCTCGCAAGGAGGGCACCCATACAATCCAGTACCGCATACATTACTCGAACAACGGCTCGGAGGACGGTCCCCTTCAATCCTTCAAGGTCGCTCTGACAGCACCTGGCCTGCCGTCACTGGCCGAGTTGAACGTTGATCCCGCCATCCGCGATGGCGGGGTCACCTCGGCCACCCTCGAACCCCACAATGGCAAGTACTATCTCAGAACGACCCTCAATGGCTACAACGGTCTTGGAATTGGCGACAGGATCCGTGGCGTGATCGCCGACCTCGACGGGTTCGGCAGCACAACTGATGTCGAGCAGGAATTCGGGCCTGGCGACGAGATCATCCTGCGGTTCCTGAGGGAGGACATCGAACGCGCAGGGGATGGCCTTAAAACTTTCGCCTACACCATCACCGACCGCGCCGGCAATGTTTCGCCCCCCTCGCGCCCCGTGACGCTCAAGGTACTGCTCGAGGGAGAACTGACGGGCCTGCTGGCGCCGGAAGTGGCGGACAGCGCTGACGGCATCATCAATGATGAAGAAGCGCGCAAACCGCTTGAGGTGATCATCCCCGCCTATGCGATCAACACCCGGAAGAGAAAGTCGAAACGCATCCCGAAAAAACGCCTCAAGAAAGGTATTTTGCCAGGCGATGCCATCGAGTTGATCTGGGGCGATGCCTACCACGAACTGCTGCCCTACCCCGACGGTGAGGAAGGTGCCCGCCTGCCTATCTACCCGGACTATGCGGCCCTCTACGACACCTGGAAGGCGCAATCGCAGGGGCGGGATAAAGTCGCGCGCATCACGGTGCGCTACCGGATCATTCGCGAAGGCATGGTGGCCGGCACCTCCGCAGGATTGGACGTGAACATCAACCTGCACCAAGTGGGTGGCGATCCAGAACCCGGGGTACCGACCCACCCGAACCTGCGCCCAGCCGTGCTGATGTCCTGGTCAGGGCAGCTCAACTACATTCCCAAGGATGACTACGACAAGGACGCCAGGCTCTTCGTGCCATGGTTCGACCGGCACTCACCGACGGCACCGGTGCTGATCAAGGGCGATGTGGTCCGGCTCAGATACGGTACCTATGCGTTTTCCCCCCGGACCGTCAGCGACGCTGACGTCGGCAGGAAGGCTGACCTCGAATTTGCCCTCACGCCCGACCTGATCGCAGAACAAGCGGGAGGTACACAGGCCGTGGTCTATGAGGTGGAGCGCCCTGTCCAAGGCCCGACCTACAACACGTCACAGGGGCCGGTCCAACCGGTGCTCGTTGACGCGGATGAGCAACTGCCTGGCGATGGCGATCTGGGAGAAGGTGAGTACGCGCCCCTCAAGTCCGCCTGCTGCATCATCCCGGCTGATTTCGAAGATGACAAGATCGTGTATTTCGTAACGCCGGCCTACAAGCACAAGCGACCAGAGGACGTGATTGAGATTAACCTGGTGCAAGTAGAGGGTATTGAACACACGGGTAATGAGGAGTTCTTGGAAGAGTCGAGAATCATCTGCTCCTATACGGTGCGCGATATTAGCGAAGGGACCGAGGCGTACCCATTTCCCCTTCCAACGGACAAGCTGCTCGCTCCCAACAAACGCTGCCATATACATTCCACCTGGCGGGTCATCAGGAATGGCAAACCGGTAGAGAACGACACCACCGCCCTGCTGATCGTGGACTCCCGCGGCACGCGGTGAACCGCGCACGGCATTCCAGCCCTCCGTCCACGGGAACCCTTCGGTCGATACCGAGGGGCCTCCCACAACGCGTGCGATAAAAGCGCACTTCTTGCCCGCTTCCTTCTGTGGCCACGCCCGCCAGCCACGGGCGACCTGGCAATTCTGTCAGGTTACAAACGCGCGCTTTTTTCCGACCATGACCTTGTGATCGCATCGGCTGCGCCAGGTACCGGGACAGCCAGTAGAACTGCCGTGGCAGCGCCCGACGGGGCACATCGCACGACAGCAACCCTGTGAATCCCCTAGCCACTGGAATGCAACCATGTCAAAACGATCCTCTCGCATCGACGTGCACACACCCGTGCACACACCCGGCAAGGTGCCAAGCCAATCCATTGCCTACTCCGGGCGTTGCAAGTGCCCAATCGTCTACAAGGCAAAACGCAAACGGTCACCAGGCATACTGGGTTTTCCTGATCACTTGGTGTTCCCGGATGACGCCCTGGCGGAGCCGCCGTCGCCCGGAGCTGCAGACAATTTATTGTTGGCAAGCGTCAAGAACGATACGCTCAAGCTCACATTTCCAGTGCCTGCCACGATCATGGACCCGGACGGGGATAAAGTGCAACTGGTAGTAGATGATGTTCCATTGGAGCCGCCCGTCACGTTCACAGGTAAAATACCTGGGGACCCTTTTGAAATCGACTTGCCTGCTTCTGTTCGCACGGAAGGCACCCACACGATCATCTACAAAGTCATTTACTCCGGCGGAGGGACAGAGAGCGGCCCACCCCAATCCTTCGTTGTCGACCTGACCGCGCCTGGCGAACCCTTGCTGGCCGAGTTGATTGTTGATGAGCTAATAAAAACGAAAGGGCTGACCTCGGACAAGCTTAAGGAAGACAACGGCGAGCAATACCTGGAATGCACCATCGCCGGTTATGGCGGCATAGCGGCCGGCGACATCATCGAGGGGACAATCCGCAGCACGTTACGTTCTCGACGCAAAGCCCGGGGGAGCATGCGTCGTCGTCCCAAGGACGAATTGACGCTGCGCTTCCTGCGGGCAGATATCGAGGCCTTGGGGGACGGTACGCTCGATTTCACCTACAAAGTCACGGATCGGGCGGGCAATGTTTCGATGGCGTCCCGCCCGCTGACGCTGAAGGTACTCCTCAAGGGTGAACTGACAGGCCTGCTCGCCCCGCAAATTGCTGCCCACAATGACGGTCTCATCATCGATGCAGAAGCACGCGAGCCGCTGGAACTGGTCGTGCCCGCCCATCCTGGCCCACCGAAAATCCAACCGGGTGACATGATCGAACTGGTGTGGGGTGACGCCGTGCATGGACTGGTGGCTATCCCTGGTGGTGAAGAAGGCAATCCGCAGACTTTGTATCCCTCTTATGCAGCCCTCTACGATACTTGGAAGAAGACAACGGCAGGTGCCAACCTGGTCGCCAGTATCGATGTGTTCTACCGCATTATTCGAAATGGTATTGTTGCCGGCACCTCTGCGATCACCACAGTGGCGGTCAACTTGTTCCAGGTCGGGGGCGATCCAAATCCAGATCCGGAAGATCCGGTGCATCCGAACCTGCGGCCCCCTTACTTGGAGACCGCGAGCAAAAAATATAATGAAATCCCCAGTGATGAGTTCGACCAGGACGCTACGATCTACATACCGTTGTACGATCGAACATTCCCACCCAGGAAGGTCTTGGAGGAGGGCGACAAGGTCTCGGTCATTTATGGTGCGATAGCGTTTCCTGTACGTATTGTCACCGAACAGGAAGCGGACGGTACGGCCGATCTGCAATTTACGCTGACTGCCGCCCAGATCGCGCAGGAAGGCTCTGGTTCAAAACCGCTCTACTTCATGGTAACCCGCGCGATCACAGGGGGGGCGGAGAATACTTCGCTGTCCTATGAACAACCGATCACGGTGCACGGAAACGATGAACTTCCGGGCGAAGGAAGCCTCGAGGATGGTAAATATATCCCTCTCAATGCCTCCGGCAGAATCACAAAGGACGAGATCAATCGAGGGGTCAAGTTCATTACACCGCACTATGCGAACAAGAAGCCGGGTAACAGGATTTCGATCGAGCTGTACCAGGCCGCTGGCGGTTCACACGCCGGTAACGAAACGCCTATCGAAGGGAGCAAATACACCTTCTCGAAACCCGTTGGTGAAGACGATAAAGACAAAGAAACAGAGTTCGAAATCCCTGCACATCATCTGTTGTTCCCAAATAATTTTTGCCATATCCATGTCACCTGGACCGCGACAAATGAATTTGGGTCTGTATCAAATTCCACGACTCCCTTGGTAATTGTCGACACCCGCGGCGAAAACGCTGAGTCTAAAAACAAGAAAAAGAAAAAGGGCAAGGGCAAGGGCAAGGGCAAGGGCAAGGGCAAGGATCAGACTAAAACCAAGTCTAAGTCTAAATCCAAGCCCAAACCCTGATCCCTGCTCTCATGGTTCATGGCAGACGATGCGACATCAGCGTACCCCTCCAGGGGGGTACGCCTTCTGCGTTACAGAGTCACCGTATCGCGCAAGTACAAAGCCGCATGGCCACTGATGATTACCCGACCATTGCCCGGCAGCTCACAGACCAGTTGCCCCTTGCGCGTCCCACCCTGCTCACAACGAAGCCGTGCCAGCCCAAGCCGCTCAGCCCAGTAAGGGACCAACGAGGTATGCGCCGAGCCGGTGACCGGGTCTTCATTGACCCCGACCCGCGGCCCGAACCAACGTGTGACGAAATCGAACCCTCCCCCCGGCGCCGTCACCGCGATGCCACGCACGTCGAAGCGAGACAAGGCCACGAAATCGGGCTGCAAGGCCGCGAGCACCGCCGGGTCATCGATCACCACGATGTAGTCGTCGGTACGATACAGGCCTCGCGCACTGGCCAAGCCCAGGGCCTCCAGCAACCCCGCTGGTATCTCCACTGCCAGCGGCTGCTTGGCCGGGAAATCCATCGCCAGCAGGCCCTCGGCGCCGCGGCTGACCCGCAGTTCACCGCTGCGGGTGTTGAAGCGCAGCACCTCTCGCTGCTCGCCCAACTGCTCGAACAGCACCCAGGCCGACGCCAGGGTGGCGTGGCCGCACAAATCAACTTCGACCGTCGGGGTGAACCAGCGCAGGTCGTAGCTTTCACCGTTGCGAACGAAATAGGCGGTTTCGGACAGATTGTTTTCTTCGGCGATACGCTGCAGCAGCGCATCGGGTAGCCAGCTCTCCAAAGGGATCACCGCCGCTGGGTTGCCGCCGAACGGTTTGGCGGAAAAAGCATCGACCTGGAAGATCTCGATTTGCATGCATGCACTCCTTCAAGTGAGAGTTATGGGCTGACTGGGGCTGCTCTGCAGCCCATCGCCGGCAAGCCGGCTCTCATGGAACAAAACACAACTCTTTGATTTGACTGGGACAGCGTGGGAGCGGGCTTGCCCCGCGATGCGGCGTTTGGCACCGGCTACGCCGGTGATCGCGGGGCAAGCCCGCTCCCACGCTGGAATTCTGTTCCCTGCGCGACAGCGTAGCCCGGAGGGCTGGGCGATCTCCCACAGGGAATAGAGATGACCTGTGGGAGTTGGCTTTCCGGTGACGGGTACAGGCTATCCGCGTACCGGCGTGAGCACCGGATCGCCGGCAAAGAACGCCTGCAGGTTACGCAACACCAGGCTGACCGTGTCGCGGGCGGCCTCGGGCGACTGGCCGGCGACATGAGGGGTGAGCACGGTATTGCCGAGGGCCTTGAGGGCATCGGGCACGCCCGGTTCATCATCGAACACGTCGAGTGCGGCGCCGGCAATCCGCCCCTGGGCCAAGGCGGCAACCAGCGCCTGGGTATCGACCACGCTGGCGCGGGCGATATTCACCAGGTATCCCTCGGCGCCCAGCGCGTCGAGCACCTGCGCGTCGACCAGGTGCTGGGTGCCGGACCCGCCTGGGGTGGCGACGACCAGGATATCCACGGCATCGGCCAGGTGCAGCGGGCTGTCGTACCAGGTGTAGGGCACATCGTTGCGCGGAGTGCGGCTGTGATAGCTGACGGGCATGTCGAAGCCGAGGCTGGCACGCTTGGCGATTGCCAACCCCACCGCGCCCAGCCCCAGGATGCCCAGGCGTTTGCCGCTCACCGACGGGCTGATCACCCGCTGCCATTCGCCACGGCGGGTGCTGGCGTCGGCACGGTGGATGTCGCGTAACAGGGCCAGCAGCAGGGCCAGGGCGTGATCGGCCACGGCGGAGGCATTGGCGCCGGCGCCATTGGTGACGGTGATGCCACGGGCAGCGGCGGCGGCCAGGTCGACCTGCTCGTAGCCGGCGCCTATCACGCAGATGATCCGCAACCGGGTCAGTGTGGCAATTTCATCCGCCGTGAGGCCCAGCGGGCCACGGGTGAGCACGGCGTCGATTTCGCCGGCGTGACGGGCGATGGCGTCGGCGCGCATCTTCGGCGACGGTGCGCGGATCAGGCGATAGCCGGCCCGTTCCAATAGCGGCAGGTAGTCATCGACGGTTTCCACCAGCACCAGGACTGTCTTGCTCATGCCACCCTCCGGTTGAATGCGAAGGGGGATTATGCGCGGACAGTTCCTACAGGACCACCCACGGCAAACTAGCAGTTTTGCCAGGTGCCGGCTTCGGGCGTTCTTGCAATGCTTGCGCAACTGACAACTTCCAGGGCCATTCACATGAACCTAAGAGTACTTGTTCTGACCTGCCTGCTGGTCTCGGGTTGCGCCACCCCGCCACCTACCGCGAACAGCCCCTCTCAAATGACTCAGGATGGCGCCCTGGTGGCCGCACGCCTGAACGAACGCTACAACTATGCACCGCCCGACTGTGGCGAGGACTCCAAACCGGCCTTCCTCTGCAGCGGCGTGATTTTCAGAGCCACCCGATACTCACCTGAGTACGACTCGTGGAACCCCAGCCCTAACTCGGTGGCCAGTGGGGGAGTTTCATTCTCCTATCTGCGCAAAGACGCCAAATTCAAGAACATGGTGCCAGGGCAGCACAATGGCTTCATCTTCCATCCGGTCCTCAATACGCCTTTCGGCAAGCAGACATTCAATATCCTGTGCTACTTCCCGATCGACGCCGACACCGACCAAAGGGAAAAACCGGGCTGTGGTGAGCACAAGGACTACCCCAGCGTTAGTCGCTCCTGCGAGCTACAGAATATCGATGCCGCTCTGGCTTGGCATATCCACTACCTCGCGACGCAGATGACGCGTGAAAGCCAATGCGGCTTCAATATCCGCGACGACCGCAATGAGGCCGCCGGCCCGGCCTTCAAGCAGGCCATGCTTGTACATAACATCTCCGGCGCAATTCAGGATCACCTGTTCCAGACGGCAAACGAGTTTCGCATTGCCACCTGGCCACAGAACATCCCTAATGAGCTACCGATCGAAGCATTCTTCTATGTCGATTCGACCGGACTGGGTAATGCCAGGAAAGATCGTGACAACTTCCAGAACAAGACCGGCACACGCATGCCACTGATCAAGATGACCCTGCCCGCTACCCTCCAGCAAGAGGCGCGGTTCGAATACATACCTGGCGACAATGGTTGATGCCGAAGCCAACACGACTCGAAACATTCGGCTGGTACGCTGACTACTGGCCGAACGCCCTGCCCAACCCACCCGGCACGCCACTGCTGTCAGTGTCCTGCCACGGCCCGTTGGGGCTCAGCGACCAGCTCCAGCCATTGTTCCAGCGGTAATAGGTGCGCTGGCGGTAGAACGTGTTGGGCTGCTTCTCCAGCACATAGACCCCCAGCTTCGGGTCCCAGTGGCTGGCGCCCCCCGGCGGTGGCGCGAAGCTGGCGGAGGTACGCGGCATCGGCTTGGGAATCGCCGCCGGCTTGCTCGGCTGGGTGCCGGGCTGGCCACCTGGCAGGGGCTTCACCACCGGCCCCTTGTGCGGCGGCGGGGTGGTCTCGATCGGCGGCAACGGCTCACGCTCCCCGGGCTGATGCACCGTACACGCGGAAAGACCCAGGGCCAGGGAAATCAGGGTCAGGCGGACGGTGCTGTTCATGGGGCTGCTCTCTTATGAGTCGGGGCTGTCGATGGTCACATGCTGGGTGCCCCGGGTGCCGGTGGCCAGCGGGGCGCTCTGGCCCTTCCATTCACCTTCGGTGGGCTGTCCGGCGCGCGAGACCCGGGCAACCAGTTGGACTTCGGCGAAGTCCGACAGTTTCATCTGCGGCATCATAGCATCGGCATCGGACAGCTCCACCTCGATCGGCAGCTGCGCCACCGTCACCCGCTTGGCCGCCAGCGGCATGGGCGGGCCATTGCTGGCGCGGGCAAAGATGAACACGGTGTCGTCCGGGCGCACCTTGTCCTTGAGCGCTGCGGCCAACTCCACCCGTACCTTCAGGCGCGACTTCTCGGCGACCTTGCCGCCACCGGCCTTGAGCTTGTCGGCGGCGCGGTCGATGCCGCCCTGCAGCGCGTCACGGGACGCATCGCCCTGCGGCAACTGCGCCAGCAGACGCTGCCAGTAGTCGATGGCCTCCTGGTAGCGCTCGCCCTCGAAGGCGGCGATGCCGCGCAGGCCGAGGCTGGTGACCTCCCGTGGGTCGGCCTTGAGCGCTTCGTCGGTAAGTGCCTGCAATTGCGCCGACCACTGCTTGTCTGCAGCGAAGTACAGCGACTGCGCCCACTGCCCGAGCAGCTCGGGCTGGCGTCCGGCCAGGGCCACGGCGCGCTCGAAGGCCTTGGCCGCGTCGGCTGGGCGCTGCTCGGCCATATAGGCACGACCGAGGAAGTACAGGCCTTCTGCAGAGTCGGGCTGGGCCTGCACCGCACGTTCCAGGCGCGTGGTCATTTCCGCCATCGACTGCGGCGCGCGGGCGAACTCCTGGGTCAGCTCGACTTTGTCCGCGGCGCCGAAGTGCAGGTACAGCCCCAGGGCCATGGCCGGCACCAGCACCGCCGCCAGCAGCGGCACGGGCTTGCCCAGGTGGCCCTGACGCGTCACCTCGCCGCGCTCGGTGTCGGCCAGCAACTCACGGGCGGCCTCATCGCGGCCATTGGCCAGTTGCTGTTCGTCGAGAACGCCTGCCGCCTGCTGGGCGGCCAGTTCGGCAACGCGCTCTTCATAGAGCGCGACATTGAGGGCGGTACGATCCTGCTCTGCCTGCTGACGGCGACGACCGCGCAGGATCGGCAGCAGCAGGAAAGCCAGGGCGGCGAGCAGCAGCAGGCCCGCGCTAAGCCAGAATTCAGTCATGGGTACGTTCTTTATCCAGCAGTTTGGCCAGACGCTCGCGTTCGTCGGCGGACAGTTCGGTGTTGCCGGCCACGGACTGGCCACGGCGACGGCGCACGATCAGCGCCAGCACCACGAAACCTCCAGCCAGGAGGATCCCCGGGCCAAACCAGAGCAGCCAGGTGCGCCCGCTGAGCGCCGGCTTGTAGCGCACGAAGTCGCCATAGCGATCGACCATGAAATCGACGATCTGCTGGTTGTCCTTGCCCTCGCCCAGCATGCGGAAAATCTCGCGGCGCAGGTCGGCGGCGATGGGCGCGTTGGAGTCGGCGATGTCCTGGTTCTGGCACTTGGGGCAGCGCAGTTCCTTGGTCAGTTGCTGATAGCGCTCGCGCTCGGCGTCGTCGCGGAACTGGTAGGTGTCGATGGCCGCCTTGGCCACCCCGACCAGGCTCAGGCCGAGCACGGCGGCCGCCAGCCAGCGCCTCATGGCCGGGCCTCGTCGACCAGTCCCTGGTACAGCGGCGCCAGCTGTTCGCGCCACACCGTGGCATCGACCACGCCCACGTGCTTGTAGCGGATGATGCCCTTGGCGTCGATCAGGAAGGTTTCCGGCGCGCCGTACACGCCCAGGTCCAGGCCCAGCGAGCCTTGCTGGTCGGCGATGTTCAGCTGGTACGGGTTGTGGAACTCGGCCAGCCACTTCAGCGCGGCGGCGTTGTCGTCCTTGTAGTTGACCCCGTGGATCACCACGCCCTGCTCGGCCAGCTGGTTCAGGTACGGGTGCTCGACCTTGCACGACGGGCACCAGGTGCCCCACACGTTGACCAGTGCCGGGCGGCCGATCAGGTCGGCCTGGGTGAGGCTGCGATCGCCCTGCACGCTCGCCAGCGCGAACGCCGGGAACGGCTTGCCGATCATCGCCGATGGCAGTTCGTCGGGCTTGAGGAACAACCCCTTGTAGAGAAAGACCGCCACCAGCAGGAACACCGCCAGCGGCACCACCATGATCCAACGCTTCATGCAGTCGCTCCAGACACGCCCAGGGCCTCACGCACCCGGGTCTTGACCTTGACGCGGTAGCGTCGGTCGAGGGCCGCCAGCAAGCCGCCCAGGCCGGTCAGCAGACCGCCCAGCCAGATCCAGCGGACATAGGGTTTGATATGCACCCGCACCGCCCAGGCGCCGTTCTCCAACGGCTCGCCCAGGGCGACGTACAGATCGCGAGTGAAGCCGGCGTCGATGCCGGCCTCGGTCATCATCGACTGCTGCACGGTGTACAGGCGTTTTTCCGGGTGCAACACGGACACTTCGCGGCCATCGCGCGAGACCCGCACGGTGCCCTTGTCGGAAATGAAGTTCGGGCCTTCGAAGTGCTTGGCCCCCTCGAACAGGAAGTGATAGCCACCCAGCTCGACGGTCTCGCCCGGCGCCATGCGCAGGTCGCGCTCGGCGCTGTTGTTGCTCGACAGCACCACGCCCAGGGCGCACACCACCAGGCCCAGGTGCGCCAGGTGCATGCCCCAGTAGCTGCGGCTCAGGCCCGCCAGCCCCTTGGCCAGGCCTTTGTGACGGGTCTTGTCGAGGATGTCGCGCACGCCGCTCAGGACCACCCAGGCGGCCAGGGCGAACACGCTCAGGGCCGGCCAGTCGAAGTCGTCGACGAGCAGCCCGGCGAGTGGCGCCAGCACCGCGCTGCCGACCAGCACCGGCGTCAGCATGCCGGCCAGCCACTTACCCGGGGTATCCTTCCAGCGCACCACCACGCCCACGCCGAGCACCACCATCAGCAGTGCCATCAGCGGCAGGAACAGGGCGTCGAAGTAAGGCGGGCCGACCGACAGCTTGGCCCCGGTCAGGGCGTCGAGCACCAGCGGGTACAAGGTGCCCAGCAAGATCATCGAGGCGGCCACCACCAGCACCAGGTTGTTGGCCAGCAGCAGGGTTTCACGAGACCACAGGGCAAAGCCCACCTGGCTCTTGACCACCGGCGCGCGCAGGGCGAACAGGGTCAGCGAGCCGCCAACCACGAACAGCAGGAAGATCAGGATGAAGATGCCGCGCGACGGGTCGGCGGCGAACGCATGCACCGAGGTCAGCACGCCGGAGCGCACCAGGAAGGTCCCCAGCAGGCTCAGGGAGAACGCGGCGATGGCCAGCAGCACAGTCCAGCTCTTGAACACTCCGCGCTTTTCGGTGACCGCCAGCGAGTGGATCAGCGCCGTGCCCACCAGCCAGGGCATGAACGAGGCGTTCTCGACCGGGTCCCAGAACCACCAGCCACCCCAGCCCAGTTCGTAATAGGCCCACCACGAGCCGAGGGTGATGCCCACGCCGAGGAAGGCCCAGGCGACGATGGTCCAGGGCCGCGACCAGCGCGCCCAGGCGGCGTCGAGACGCCCGCCGAGCAAGGCGGCGATGGCGAAGGCGAAGGCCACCGAGAAGCCCACGTAGCCCATGTACAGCATCGGCGGGTGGACGATCAGGCCGAAGTCCTGCAACAGCGGATTGAGGTCGCGACCATCGCCCGGCACCTGCGGCAACAGGCGCGAGAACGGGTTGGAGGTGATGATCAGGAAGCTCAGGAAGCCCACGCTGATCATGCCCATCACCGCCAGCACCCGCGCCAGCATCACCTGCGGCAACTGCCGCGAGAAGATCGACACGGCGAAGGTCCAACCGCCGAGGATCAGCGCCCACAGCAGCAGCGAGCCTTCGTGGGCGCCCCACACAGCGCTGAACTTGTAGTACCAGGGCAAGGCACTGTTGGAGTTGCTGGCGACGTAGGCGACCGAGAAGTTGTCGGTCATGAAGGCGTGGGTGAGGCAGGCGAAGGCAAACGCCAGGAAGGCGAACTGCCCCCAGGCCGCCGGCCGCGCCAGGCCCATCCACAGGCTGTCGCCGCGCCAGGCGCCGAGCAGCGGTACAGTGGCCTGCACGGCGGCGAAGCAGATCGCCAGGATCATCGCCAGCTGGCCGAGCTCGGGGATCACCAGGGCCGCATTCATGGCTTGGCTCCCGCGTCGCTGGCGGCCTGGCCGCTTTCCTTCAGGGCCTTGGTGACTTCCGGCGGCATGTATTTCTCATCGTGCTTGGCCAGCACCTCGTCGGCCACCACCACGCCGTCGGCGTTGAGCTTGCCGAGGGCGACGATGCCCTGCCCTTCGCGGAACAGGTCGGGGAGGATGCCGCGGTAGGTGATCGGCACCGACTTGGTGTAGTCGGTGACCACGAAGCGCACGTCGAGGGAGTCGGCCGAGCGCTGCACCGAGCCTTTCTCGACCATGCCGCCGGCGCGGATGCGGGTGTCCAGCGGCGCCTCGCCGTTGGCGATCTGCGTCGGGGTGTAGAACAGGTTGATGTTCTGCTGCAGCGCGCTCAGGGCGAAGCCCACGGCGACGCCGACACCGGCCAGCAGGCCGAGGATGATGAACAGGCGTTTCTTGCGCTGCGGATTCACGGTTTGCTCTCCCGGCGCAGACGACGCGCCTCTTCTTGCAGGTAGCGGCGACGGGCCAGCAGGGGCGCGGCGACATTCAGCGCCAGCACCGCCAGGCAGATGCCGTAGGCCGACCAGACGTACAGGCCATGGTGGCCCATGGCGAGAAAATCACTGAAGGACGCAAAGCTCATCGTACCGCCTCCCGTCCGAGCTGCCCCAGCACCTCATCCTTGACCCAACTGGCGCGGGCTTCGCGCTTGAGCACTTCAAGGCGCATGCGCAGCAGCAGCACGGCGCCGAAGAAACAATAGAAGCCCAGCGCGGTGAGCAGCAGCGGTAGCCACATCTCAACGGGCATTGCCGGTTTTTCGGTGAGGGTGAAGGTGGCGCCCTGGTGCAGGGTGTTCCACCACTCCACCGAGTACTTGATGATCGGGATGTTGACCACGCCGACGATCGCCAGCACTGCGCAGGCCTTGGCCGCGCTGTCGCGGTTGCTGATGGCCTGGCCCAGGGCGATGATGCCGAAGTACAGGAACAGCAGGATCAGCATGGATGTCAGGCGCGCGTCCCAGACCCACCAGCTGCCCCAGGTGGGCTTGCCCCAGATCGCCCCGGTCACCAAGGCCACCGCGGTCATCCAGGCGCCGATGGGCGCCGCGCACTGCAGCGCGACGTCGGCCAGCTTCATCTTCCACACCAGCCCCACCACCCCCGCCACCGCGAGCATCACGTAGCACGACTGGGCGAGCATGGCGGTCGGCACGTGGATATAGATGATGCGGAAACTATTGCCCTGCTGGTAGTCCTGGGGGGCGAAGGCCAGGCCCCAGGTGATGCCGACCAGCAGCAGCACGATAGAGGAAACGGTCAGCCACGGCAGCATGCGGCCGCTGATGGCATAGAACCATTTGGGGGAACCCAGCTTGTGGAACCACGTCCAACTCATTTTCATCAGGGTACATCCAGGGTATTGGCCGGGCTGCGGTGCCCGGGACTCGTTATTCGCCGACGCTGATCTTCAGGCCGGCCGCGATCGCAAAGGGTGCCAGTGTCACCGCCAGCGCCGTCAGGCTGGCGAGCCAGAGCAGATGGCCGGTGGCTGGCATATTCTGCAACGCCGCCTGCAACGCACCACTGCCCAGGATCAATACAGGGATATACAACGGCAGAATCAGCAACGCCAGCAGCAGGCCGCCGCGCTTGAGACCGACCGTCAACGCCGCGCCCACCGCGCCCAGCAGGCTCAACACCGGCGTGCCCAGCAGCAGGGAGGCGAGCAGCACCGGCAGGCAGGCGCTCGGCAGGCCCAGCATCAATGCCAGCAGTGGCGCCAACAATACCAGCGCCAGCCCGGAAAAGATCCAGTGCGCCAGCACCTTGGCCAGTACCAGCAAGGCCAGCGGGTGCGGCGAAAGCACCCACTGTTCGAGCGAACCGTCCTCGAAATCGCTGCGGAACAACCCGTCCAGCGACAGCAGCACCGCCAGCAGGGCCGCGACCCAGACCAGTCCCGGCGACAAGGTTTGCAACAATTGTGTCTCAGGACCGACCGCCAGCGGAAACAGGGCGACGACGATGGCGAAGAACACCAGCGGATTGGCCAGCTCCGCCGGGCGGCGGAACAACAGGCGCGCCTCGCGGCGCAACAGCAGAAGGAATACGCTCATGCCGCCCACTGCCCCAGGTTCAGCTCACGGTAACCGGATGGCTTGCGTTCGAGCGTGTGATGGGTGGTCAGCACCACGGTGCCGCCCTGCTCGCAGTGGGCCGCAAGGTGGGCCTCCAGCTGGGCCACGCCCTGCTTGTCGAGGGCGGTGAACGGTTCGTCGAGGATCCACAGCGGCGGGCTGTCCAGATAAAGCCGTGCCAGGGCGACCCGGCGCTGCTGGCCGGCGGACAGGGTGTGGCAGGGTACATCCTCGAAACCGCGCAGGCCGACAGCCTCCAGCGCCTGCCAGATCGCCTCGCGACCGGCCGGCCGGTGCAGGGCGCAGAGCCAGGCAAGGTTCTCTTCGGCGGTAAGCAAATCCTTGATCCCGGCGGCATGGCCGATCCACAGCAGGATGCTGGCCAGGGCATGGCGTTGTTCGGCCAATGGCTGGCCGCCGAGCAGGATCTGCCCGGCGGTGGGTTGCATGAGCCCGGCCAGCAGGCGCAGCAAGCTGGTCTTGCCGCTGCCGTTGGGGCCGCTGATCTGCAACATGTCGCCGGCGCCCAGCTCGAAATCGAGTTGCTCGAACAGCAAGCGCCAGTCGCGCTCGCAGGCCAGGCCTGCGGCTTGGAGGTGAAGGGTCACGGTTTCGCCTTATCTTTGTAGGGCTTCGGCGCGGTGTCGCCTGCTTCGCGGGTAACGCCGCTCCAAAGCCCCTATGTCTCAAGTCGCCCGCCGCGCTGCCGTTATACTGGCAACAATGGGCGGTCGGCATTATTACACGCGTCACCGCGCTGCCAAGAGGCCGAGTTCGACAGGTTGTATACAATCATGACTGAAATCAATAGTCTCGGCGCACAAACCGTGCCAGGGCCCCAGGCGGCCAAGGCGGCCATGACCGGCGAGCTGCTGCGCCTGCTGCAAGCGCAACCCGGCCTGCTGGCCCCGGGTGAGACGGCACGTGCCGAGGTCATGTCGATGCGCCAGGTCGGCGTTGATTTCCAGCTATCGCTGCGTCTGACCCAGGGCAACGGCAACCAGACCCAGTTGCAGGCCAATGCCAGCCAACCCCTGCCCCAAGGCAGCCAGGTCACGGTCACGCAGACTGAAAGCAATCGCCTGGCGGTCATGGTGCAGAAGGTCCACGCCAACAACATCACTACCCTCACCCGCCTGGACACCGGCCAGGTTCCAGTCGGCACACTGCTGCAAGGCAAGGTCCTGACCAGCCAGCCCCTGCCGCAGAACGCAGGCGAGATCGCCAGTTTCCGCTCGCTGGTAAGCCTGCTCAACAGCAGCCAGGCCGGCGCCACCCTGGCCATCGACAGCCCGCGGCCACTGCCCGTCGGCAGCCTGCTCAGCGCGCTGGTACAAGGTGACCAGTCGCTGCGCTTCGTTCCCTTGAGCGGCCGCCAGGATCAATTGGCCATTGCCCAGCAGCTGGTGACCCAGCAAGGCCGACAGGCCTCGCTGCCTGGCTTGCTCAATGCCCTGCAGCAGGTCGCCACCTCCGGCGACACTGGCACACAACTGCGCGCCAGCGCCGAACGCTTGCTGGCCAGCCTGCCCGATGCCCGCCAACTGGGTGATGCGAAAAATCTGGCCCAGGCGCTGAACAACAGTGGCGCCTTCCTTGAAGCCAAGCTGCTGGGCGGCCTGGCAAGCGGCGTGGCGCCCGACCTGAAGACACAACTGGTCAGGCTGATCGCACAGTTGCCCAATCCCCCCACGGGACAAGCGCTCACGCCCGCACAGACCAGTACGCTGGCCCATGCCCTGCCTGGTTTCGCCCGCAGCGCCCTGGGCATGCTCGGCCAGGTCAGCCCGCGCCCGCAACCTGGAGCCTTCCCGTTGCCCTCGCGGCTGTTGCAGAGCCTGGAAAACGAAGGCGACCTGCAGCAGTTGCTGCGCCTGGCCGCCGCCGCCATCTCGCGCCTGCAGAGCCACGCACTGTCCAGCCTGCAGCAATCCGGACCACTGGAGAACGGCAACCAGCAGACCACCTGGCAAACCGAGATCCCCATCCGCCATGGCCAGGAGTTCATTCCCCTGCAGGTCAAGCTGCAGCGCGAGGAAACGCCGGAGCAGCAAGCGGATCGCGAACGTGAAGGGCGTGATCCACTGGAGGCCATATGGCGGATCGAACTGGCCTTCGACCTGTCACCGCTCGGCCCGCTGCAGGTCCAGGCGCAACTGCTGCAAGGACGTCTGTCGGGACAGCTGTGGGCAGAGCAGGAACAGACCGCCCGCCTGATCGACAGTCAGCTCGGCACGCTGCGCGAACGCCTGCTGGCCCGCGGCCTGGATGTCGGTGATTTGGAGTGCCACCCCGGCACGCCACCGCAAGGCCCACGCACACGCCTCGAACAACGCTGGGTGGATGAAACCGCATGAACAAGCAACCACGCCAGGCCATCGCCCTGAGCTACGACGGCCAGCAGGCGCCGACCCTGAGCGCCAAGGGCGACGACGAACTGGCCGAGGCCATCCTCGCCCTGGCCCGCGAACATGAAGTGCCGATCTACGAGAACGCCGAGCTGGTACGCCTGCTGGCCAGGCTGGAACTGGGCGAGCAGATTCCCGAGGCGCTGTACCTGACCATCGCCGAGATCATCGCCTTCGCCTGGCAATTGCGCGGCAAAGTGCCGGTGGGCTTCGACGACCAACCTGCGCCGCCACGGGATATCACGCCCGAGCAGCTGTTCCTGCCGGCAGGCGTGGATACGCACTGACCCCTTTGGGAGTGGTGCCATGCTTGCGCGATAATTCATTACCGCTCCCCGCCATTGGGGTTGAGTCACCGTTGTGCCTGGTTTCTCACACAGGTCGACTCAATCATGCCTTTACCCTTCATCACCAACTTGGGTGTACAGCTCGTCCGCGATCACCTGCAGGCCATCCCCCGCCCCGACAAGCACGCCGCCCAAGCCATCCGTGACTGGGCCAAACACCAGGGATCGGACCTGGATCCGGATCAGACCGACGTCGTCACCCTGCACTATCGAGGCCACCAGGCTGTCATCGTCCAGCGCCTGTCACTGACCGAAGCCGTGCTCTCAAACTGGCAAGGCGAGACCGACAAGAACCTGATCGGCCAACTGCTCCCGGGTCATTGGTCCGGCACACTGCCGTCCGGCCCACTGCAGATCGTCGATCGACTTCCAGCTCGCGGACCATGGGCCAACGGTGCCGATCATTCGGTATTCAATGGTTTGTTCCGCCGCACCGGCAACGGCCAATACGACAGCACGACGCATCTTGCCGTGGATGTCGAGGCCCTGCAGCGCTTCATCTGGAACCTGGACTTTCACGCCCGCTTCACCGCCATGCTGGACGACTACTGGCAGCACGCCCTGCATGGCCACCAGTTGTCCATGCGGATCAGCTTCATCACCGCCTGCAACAAGCAAGTGAGCGAAGGCTCGTTGAGCGATAACGCGCGCCAGCTGGCCTGGCAGGCTGCCGGCCTGGCCCCCCGGGCGGTCGGCCTGCGAATCAGGCCACTGAACGTCTACGGCTACAGCGCCACCGATCTGCTGTGCATCACCGACAAATCCCAGCCGCTCACCCTGCTCTACCTGCCAGGCAACGCCTCCCCCCTTCACGAGTTCGCCAACATGGCGGCGCTTCAGGACTGGTTCGCCAAGCAATGCCAAAACCCTGAAAAACGCCAGCGACTACGCCAGCACTTCAGCCTGGACGACACGCCGGATGGCCTTGATTACAGCGGTCTGGACACAGCCCTCGAAGGCCTTGGCGCCTACCCTGGCATACACTACCGCTCGGCAAACCGACCGGGATTCACCACCGACGGCCGCTGGTCCCCCAGGGACTACGTCAACTACCGTCCGGACAAATACAGCCCGAAGCTCGACGGCGATCTGTTCGAAGCCCTGAGCCTGCGCCAGCGCAAGCGCAGCTATGCCAACGCCGACTTCATCGTTACCAGCAATCAGGAGGTGACCAAGTCGCGCTGGCGCGGCTACGTGATCAATACAATCAATCTGCTGGCACCCTTGGCCGTGGTACTGCCAGAACTGGCGCCGCTGCTTGCCCTGGGTGGCATTGCCCAGTTCGCGGCTGGAATCGATCAGGCAATCAACGGCAAGTCACTCGAAGACAAGGCCGAGGGCGTGACGAACATCGAGTTCGGCCTGATGAACGCTGCACCACTTGCCTTGCGGCCATTGGCGGAACCTCGCGTGATGTACCCCTCCCAGGGCAGACGTTTTGTCTTGCCCTGCCGGGTAAACCACCAACTGGGCTACCCGCTCAGCCCGATCACACCACCCGCGCTGCCTGAGCGCAAACTGGTCGGTTTGTTTGGCTCGACGGTGCCGCCCTTGCCTGGTGGCGATACCGCCATCACCCAATGGCTGGCGCGCGTGCCGGTCTCTGCGGACTCGGAAGCGCAGCTGCAGTCCCTGTTGAATGGCTACAACACACTGGTTCTCTACGACAGTGAACATGATGCGTTCATCCTCGAGTCCGAGGCGAACGAGATAAGGCCAACCTACTACCGGGTATCGCCAGAAGGCCACGGACTTGTCGAGATGACCCCGAACGCCCGGACAGTCACCGACCCGATGCGCATGAGCAGTCTGCGAGCCATGGGCGTGGATGTGCAACTGCCTTTGGAAGTCCCGCCTTTCGAGGCACACCTGCGCCAGCCGATCCCGCGCAAGATCTCAAGCATCTGGGTGGGCGACAAGGTGATCGCCCCCAAACTGTTGACCACACTGGCACGCAACCAGCAGCGCCTGACGACCAGCCAGTATGCCTATCAGCTGTTCCTGTCCAACGCCAATGCCCAGGCCTTCAGCGAGAACCTTCGGCTGTTGGCCGCGCACGCACCGAATCTCGATGTACTGACCCTGGAGGAGCAACCGTTTTTCGCAAGGTTGCGCGACAGCAAATACTTCGAGCAGTATCAGGATGCCGTTAGCGGCGCAGGTGCAAATTTCTCCTCGGCATCCGACATCCTGCGCTATCCCCTGCTCACCGAAGAAGGCGGGTTGTACCTGGACGTCGACGATACCTTGCTCGCCGACCCGGCTCATCCAGACAATCCAAACCGCGCCGCGATCGACTCGGTGACCCTGGCCACCACACCGGACAGCCTCATTTTAGGTGTCCCGATGAACAACGACGCCCTGGGGATGTACTGCCAGTACAACACCAACATGATCGCCAGCCATGCCGGCAACCCGACGCTGCAAGCGATCTCGGACGCCATGCACGAACGCTACCTGGCCAACCGTGACTTCTACGGCAACAGGCCCGTAGTGAAGGGGCCCGAATTCGATGCCTATGCCTTGCGCCTGAGCCACATGACCGGGCCTGGCCTGCTGAACGATGTCATCGACCAGCGCCTGCCACGGCTGCGGGAACTGCGGCGAATCATCAACCTGCACGCCTTGCCGCAACACAATGCGCTGTACCTGGTGGCCCCCGTCGAGCAGGCATTGCGTGAAGCCGCGACAGGCGACATACCGCTCAACCATGTAGCCGAAGTCGGCAACTACCACTCTTGGGCCAAGCCCTGATACAGCCGGGGCGGCCTGACGGCCGCCTTTATCATCCTGGTGGTAAACATATACGTAAGCTTGGGTAACCGCCGTCGCTACCGTAGAGCCTCATTTATCCACGCGGTTCGATTCCAATGGCTTCCACTTTTGTAAACAACGCGGGCGAACAGTTCATCCGCCGCCACCTGCAGAATATTCCCAGTCCTAACCTGTATGCCGCCAAGGCAATCCGTGAATGGGCAGAGCAGGAGCAGCATCAGCTTGACCCCGACCAGACCGACGTCGTCACCCTGCACTACCGGGGTAATCAGGCCGTGGTTGCCCAGCGCCTTTCGCTCACCCAGGCGGTGCTGTCGAACTGGCAAGGTGAAAACAACAAGGACCTGATCGGCCAGCTATTCCCGGGAAACTGGGCAGGCACCTTGCCAGACGGCCCGCTGACCATTGTCGAACATCTGCCGGAGCCCGGCCCGTTCGACAACAGCGCACGTTTCTCGGTCTTCAACGGCATCTTCAGCAGGTCCACCCCGGCGCGCTACGACAGCACCACGCACCTGCCGGTCGATGTCGAGGCCATGCAGCAGTTCATCTGGAACCTGGACCTGCACGCCCGCTTCGTCACGATGCTGGACGAGTATTGGCAAAAGACCAGCAAAACCCATCCACAGTCTCTGCAAATAAGCTTTATCGCCGCCTGCAACAAACAGGTCCAGGAAGGCTCCTTGAGTGACGCTGGCCGTCAGTTGGCCTGGCAAGCGGCGGGACTCATGCCGAGCGCTTCGGGCCTTGAAATCAGGCCTTTGAATGTCTATGGCTACGCCGCCACCGACATCATCCAGATTGCTGACCCAGCACATCCGCAAGTACTGCTGTACCTGCCGGGCAACTCATCACCCTTCCATGAGTTCGATGGCATGAACGCCCTGAAGGACTGGTTCGCCGAACAGTGCCGTGACAGCGAAAAACGCCAGCGCCTGCGTCAGTATTTCAAACTGGCCGACACCCCCGACGGCCTGGACTTCAGTGGGCTGGATACCGCGCTGGACGGCCTTGGCACCTACCCACGCTTTCACACCCGGTCGCCCAACCGACCCGGTTTTACCGTCGATGGTCCTTGGCCGCCCAGGGACTACGTCAACTACAAGGCTCACAAGTACAGCCCATTGATAGAAGGCGACTTGTTCGAAGCCCTCACGCTGCGCCAGCGCAAACGCAGCTATGCCGACGCCGACTTTCTCATCACCAGCAAGACGCAAGTGACCAAGGCCCGCTGGCGGGACTACCTGGTGACCTCGATCAATCTGCTGGCGCCCCTGGCGCTAGTGGTTCCTGAACTCATACCGCTGCTGGCCGTCGGTGGCATCGCGCAGTTTGGCTTGGGAATCGACCAGGCGATCAACGGCAAGACACCCGAGGACAAAGCGGGCGGCGTGAGCAACATCGAGTTCGGCCTGCTCAATGCCGCACCGCTGCCCTTGCTACTGGCGACCCGCCCACAAATCCTGTTTCCAGGCAAAAACTGGCGATTCGTCACGCCAACGCGAGTGAACGATCAGTTGGGCTACTCCCTGAGCCCCATGGACCCTCCCCGGTTACCGGAAGAGGACCCGGCAAGATACTTCCCTCGCCCCTCGTTCCCGTTGCCAACCGTGTCTGCGGGAGATAGCCCGGTAGCCCAGTGGGTAAACAGAGTCATTGACGGAGAAACTGGCGCCACGCGCCTGGAAGCAGTCCTGGACGAACGCAAGGTCGTGGTGCGGTACGACAGCGAGCACGACGCATTCATTCTCGAATCGGATGCCGAAAACAGACAACCGACGTTCTATCAAGTCACGCCTCAAAGTAACGGTCTGGTTGCGATGGAGGACACCAACCGCCTGGTTACAAACCAGATGCGCATGAAGACATTGCGTGCTCTGGGTGTCGACTTGCAGCTGCCCATCGAAATTCCAGCGGTCAACGGAGCCGATCTGAAAGCGCTGCCCAAGACAATCATCAGTATCTGGGTGGGTGACAAGGTTATTCCTGAAGACCTGCTGAAAACCGTCGGCACCAACGTCGAACGCCTGCGGGGAACCAGCTATCGCTATCGGATGTATCTGTCAATGGAGAACCCGCAGGCATTCGCCATCAATGAGACAAACTTGGCGAAATACAGCGACAAGCTGGAGATATTGAAGCTGGAAGACGAACAGCCCTTCGAAGACTTCAAGGACACCGAGTATTACACCCAATACCAAAAGGCCATCGAGATGAAACACTTCGCCTCGGCCTGTGACGTACTCCGTTACCCGCTACTCAACGCGGAAGGCGGAATTTACATGGACGTCGACGACACCTTGCAGAGTGCCACGCACAATCTGGACACCAAAGCACTGATCGGCTCGACCACCTTGAGAACGACTCCGGAGGGGCTGGTCCTGAGCGCCCCGATGAGTAACGACCTCATGGGCATGCATCTCGAATACGGCACCAGCATCATCGGCAGCCATGCAGACAACTACACCTTGGAAAGAATCTCCGAAGTGATGCGCGAACGCTTCCTCGACAAGCCAGACTTCTATGAGAGCAGACCATTGAAGGGTGAAGTCGGCTACGAGGATTACGTAAAGGAGTTGAGCAGAATGACCGGACCTCGCGTGCTCAACGACGTGATTGACGATGTCGACAACGAGGAGCTGTCCCGGCTGCGCATCCTGCGACAAATCGCCAAGCTGAGATCGACTCCTCAACGCAACTTCCGATTCCTCATGGCAGAGCCGTTCGGCGCCATTGATGCCGCCGAGAAAAGCGACCAGGCGCTGAGTGCCCTCGTGGAGATCGGCAACGCGCATTCATGGGGCAAGGCCTGACAACAACCGGGCGACTTGCGTCGCCCGATCAATCATTCCCCACGGTGCAGCTTGCTCATCAACTGCGCCTCGGCCTGGGTCAACCCGCAGGTCTGGGTCAGCTCCTCGACGCTCGCGCCCATCCCCACCAGCTTGGCGGCCTGGGCGAAGGTGACGCTGTTAGGGTCGCGCTGCTCCAGTTGCTGCAGCTTCTCGGGCAACGGCGCAACCACCGCGCGCAGCTCATGGATCGCCTCGCCCATGCGCACGGTGCCGTTCTGATAGTCGTCCAGGCGCTTGGCCAGGTCCTTGATGCGCTGGTCACGCAGCGCATCGCCCTGGGCCTGCTGGGCGGCCAGCTCGCGCTGGCGCTTGCTGTAGTTGAGGAAGAACCACAGGCTCAGCGCCCAGAGCAGCGCCAGGAAGATGACAGCAACCTCGAAGATCAACTCAGATGTTCTCCAGCTCGGACCACTCTTCCTCGGTCATCATCTTGTCCAGCTCGACCAGGATCAGCAGCTCGCCGTTCTTGTTGCAAACGCCCTGGATGAACTTGGCCGACTCTTCGTTGCCGACGTTCGGCGCGGTCTCGATCTCCGACTGACGCAGGTAGACCACTTCGGCGACGCTGTCGACGAGGATGCCGACCACTTGCTTGTCTGCCTCGATGATGACGATGCGGGTGTTGTCGGTGACTTCGGTCGGCATCAGGCCGAAGCGCTGGCGGGTGTCGATCACCGTCACCACGTTGCCGCGCAGGTTGATGATGCCCAGTACATAGCTGGGGGCGCCCGGAACCGGGGCGATCTCGGTGTAGCGCAGGACTTCCTGCACCTGCATGACGTTGATACCGTAGGACTCATTGTCCAGACGGAAGGTTACCCACTGCAGGATCGGATCTTCGGAACCTTGTGCAGACGACTTTTTCATTCCCCTAGCCCTCAAAATCCGCCATCGGCGGTGTGCTCTGTGTTGCCGCGGCAGTAGCGGCGTTGATTCAGTTGTGTTTTGTGTTCATCTGCTTGACCGCGCCACTGGCGATCAGCTCGGCCAGTTCGGCGACGTCGAGCAACGCGCACATGTGTTCGATCACCGTGCCGGCCAGCCACGGGCGTTGACCGCGCTGGCTGCGCCACTTGATCTCGTTCGGGTCCAGGCGCAGTGAGCGGCTGACCTGGTGCACGGCCAACCCCCACTCATAACCCTGCACGGAAATCACGTATTGCAGGCCCTGGCGGAAATCGTCGCGGTAGCGATCGGGCATCACCCAGCGCGCCGTGTCGAGTACCTTGAGGTTGCCCGCCTGGCAGGTGAGGATGCCGAGGAACCAGTCCGGCTGGCCGAACAGTGGTGTCAGCTCCTGGCCGGCAAGCGTGTAGATCGAACCCAGGCATACCAGCGGCACCGCCAGGGTCAGCCCGGCGACATCGAACAACAGGCATTCGAACGGCTCGGCGGCCCAATCCGGACGGCCATCGACGCTGGCCGGCGGCGTCGGCGCGGCGGGTGCCGCCGGCACATGCAGCTCCACCAGCGGCGCCACGGGTTCGATGATCTGGGTTTCACTCAGGACCGGGATGCTGGCTTCGGCCACCACCTCGGTCTCGACCACGGCGACCACCGGCTCCACCACCGGCGCGGCAGGCGGCAGCACGGTCGGCAGGACCTTCGCCTGCGGCTCGGCAAAGGGCCGCGCCGCAGGCAGGGCCGGGGCCACCTGGCGCTGGGCGTCACGAGCCTGTTCTTCGCGGACCGCGGCTTCGAAGTCATCGCCTGGGGCCTGCTCGACAGGCTCCTCGACGGGTGCCTCCAGCTCCGCCGGCAGCTCGAACGACTCGGTGGCCTCCTGCAGCAGCCCATCGAGATAGGACTGCAAGGCCATCTGTGGCTTGGTGGTGATCTGCCGTGCCTGGTTCATCACGCCACCTGCAACGCGGATCGGTAGGTGAGCAGGTGCTTGAGCAGTGCCCGGTAGGCCACCACGCCACGGCTCTTGCCGTCGAACTGCGAAGGCGTGACACCGTTGCGGCTGGCGTCACGCAGGCGCGTGTCCACCGGAATGTAGCCCTGCCAGACCTGGTCGCCATAGGTGTCGCGCAGCACCTTCAAGGTGCCCAGCGATGCCTGGGTGCGGCGGTCGAACAGGGTCGGCACGATCTGGTAGGGCAGCGCCTGCTTGCGCGAGCGGTTGATCATGCCCAGGGTGCTGACCATGCGCTCCAGGCCCTTGACCGCGAGGAACTCGGTCTGCACCGGGATCACCAGCTGCTGGCTGGCGGCCAGGGCATTGACCATCAGCACGCCCAGCAAGGGCGGGCTGTCGATCAGGGCAAAGTCGAAATCCTGCCACAGCTGCGCCAGACTCTTGGCGATCACCAGGCCCAGGCCACTCTGGCCTGGCGACTGGCGCTCCAGCACCGCCAGCGCGGTGCTCGACGGCAGCAGCGAGATACGCTCATCACTGGTCGGCAGCAGCAACTGGCCCGGCAAGCCCTCGGGCACCGTGCCCTTGTGCAGGAACAGGTCGTAGCAGCTGTGCTCGAGCGCATCGGGGTTGTGCCCGAAGTAGCTGGTCATCGAGCCGTGCGGGTCGAGGTCGACCACGACCACGCGCTTGCCCGCCTCGGCCAGCAGGCCGGCCAAGGCGATGGTGGTGGTGGTCTTGCCGACGCCACCTTTTTGATTGGCTACTGCCCAGACTCTCATCGTGCGTTGCTTCCTCCCGGTATGGCCGCCTGCCCTGCCGGGAACGGTGTGAAATTCAGTGACGGGGATTTGACGAAATCAGCCCCCGGTCGACGGTGCTGGCGAGGCTGGTGCACTTTGTGTGCCAGCCCGGCGCATCGCCGCATCCGGGGTGGCATTGGCGCTGCCGCTGCCGGTCAGGCTGCGACGCACCTCGAGGTTACGCGAGATCACCAGCACCACCCGACGATTGCGCGCCCGGCCTTCGGCGGTGTCGTTGCCGGCCACCGGCTGGTACTCGCCATACCCCACCGAAGCCATGCGCCCGGGGCTGACCCCTTCCATGGCCAACAAGCGGACAATGCTCGCCGCCCGCGCCGACGACAGCTCCCAGTTGGTCGGGTACTGGGCGGTGCGGATCGGCAGGTTGTCGGTGAAGCCCTCGACGTGCACCGGGTTGGCGAACGGCTTGAGGATCTTCGCCACCTTCTCGATGATCTCGAAGGCGACGTCGCTGGGCATGGCGTCGGCGCTGGCAAACAGCAGCGAGGAGTTGAGCTCGATCTCCACCCACAGTTCGTTGCCGCGCACGGTCATCTGGTTGGACTTGATCAGGTCGCCGAAGGCGTCGCGGACATCGTCGCTGATGGTCTTCAGCGGATCGACGCTGGTCTGCGCCAGGCCCGCGTCGGTCTGCTCGCTGTCCTTGATCAGCGGCTCTGCGGGCTTGACACTCAGTGGCCGCTCATCACCAATGGGGATCGGCTTCATGCTGCGCTCGGGGTCGTTGAACACCCCGATCAGCGCCTGGGAAATCTGCTTGTACTTGCCCTCGTTGATCGACGAGATCGAGTACATGACCACGAAGAAGGCGAACAGCAGGGTGATGAAGTCGGCGTACGAGACCAGCCAGCGCTCGTGGTTCTCGTGCTCTTCGATCTTGCGACGACGGGCCATGGCTTACTCCATGAAGCCTTGCAGCTTCAGCTCGATCGAGCGCGGGTTCTCGCCTTCGGCGATCGACAGCAGGCCCTCGAGCAGCATCTCGCGGTAGCGCGACTGGCGCAGGGTGATGGCCTTGAGCTTGTTGGCGACCGGCAGCAGGATCAGGTTGGCGCTGGCCACGCCGTAGATGGTGGCGACGAAGGCCACGGCAATGCCGTTGCCCAGCTGCGACGGGTCGGCCAGGTTGCCCATCACATGGATCAGGCCCATCACCGCACCGATGATACCGATGGTCGGCGCGTAGCCGCCCATGCTCTCGAACACCTTGGCGGCCTGGATGTCGCGGGCTTCCTGGGTCAGGAAGTCGACTTCAAGGATGCTGCGAATGGCTTCCGGCTCGGCGCCGTCGACCAGCAGCTGCAGGCCTTTGCGCGCATAGGGATCGGGCTCGGCGTCGGCCACGCCCTCAAGGCCCAGCAGGCCTTCCTTGCGTGCGGTCAGGCTCCAGTTCACCACCCGGTCGATGCCACCGGGCAGGTCCACTCGCGGCGGGAAGAAGATCCAGCGCACGATCTGCAGCGCGCGCTTGAACGACGACAGCGGCGACTGCAGCAATGCCGCCGCCAGGGTACCGCCCAGCACGATCAATGCCGCCGGGCCGTTGATCAGCGCACCGACGTGGCCGCCCTCGAGGAAGTTGCCGCCGACAATGGCGACAAAGGCGAGGATCAGGCCGATAAGGCTCAACACATCCATCAGACGCAGGCCTCGACCAGGTGCTTGCCAATCTCGTCCAGGCTGTACACGGCATCGGCCAGGTTGGCCTTGACGATGGCCATGGGCATGCCATAGATCACGCAGCTGGCTTCATCCTGCGCCCATACGGTGCTGCCGCCCTGCTTGAGCAGGCGCGCGCCTTCGCGACCGTCGGCGCCCATGCCGGTGAGCACCACCGAGAGCACCTTGTCGCCATAGGACTTGGCGGCGGAGCCGAAGGTGATGTCGACGCAGGGCTTGTAGTTCAGGCGTTCGTCACCCGGCAGGATCTTCACCGTGCCGCGGCCGTCGACCATCATCTGCTTGCCACCCGGGGCCAGCAGGGCCAGGCCCGGACGCAGCACGTCACCGTCCTCGGCTTCCTTGACGCTGATCTTGCACAGTTTGTCCAGACGCTCGGCGAAGGCCTTGGTGAAGGCCGCCGGCATGTGCTGGATCAGCACGATCGGCGCCGGGAATCCGGCGGGCAGCTGGGTCAGCACCCGCTGCAGCGCCACCGGACCACCGGTGGAGGTGCCGATGGCGACCAGCTTGTACGGCTTGCGCTTGGGCGCCGGCGAATGCGCGGCAGCCGGTGCCGCGGCACGGACCGGGGCGGCCGTGCGCGCAGGGGCGGTGCTGGCGAAGCTGCTGGTCGGCGCATGGCTGCTGGCTGGAGCTGGCGCGGCAGCCGGAGCCGGGCTGGAATAGGCGCTGAAACGGCGGTTGCTGCGCGAGATGGTGTGGACCTTCTCGCACAGCATCTGCTTGACCTTTTCCGGGTTGCGCGAGATGTCCTCGAAGTTCTTCGGCAGGTAGTCGACCGCGCCGGCGTCCAGGGCGTCGAGGGTGACGCGGGCGCCTTCGTGGGTCAGCGAGGAGAACATCAATACCGGCGTCGGGCAGCGCTGCATGATGTGCCGCACCGCGGTGATACCGTCCATCATGGGCATTTCATAGTCCATGGTGATGACATCGGGCTTGAGCGCCAGCGCCTGGTCGATCGCTTCCTTGCCGTTGGTCGCGGTACCCACGACCTGGATCGTCGGGTCCGCCGAGAGAATTTCCGAGACACGGCGGCGGAAGAAACCGGAATCATCCACCACCAGGACCTTGACTGCCATAAACACTCCATTAGGCGGCGCACCCGCCAGGGCGCGCCACCGAAATCAAATACGCCGGGCGGCGTAACGCTTGAGCATGCTCGGGACGTCGAGGATCAGCGCGATCCGGCCGTCACCGGTGATGGTCGCGCCGGACATGCCCGGGGTGCCCTGCAGCATCTTGCCCAGTGGCTTGATCACCACCTCTTCCTGGCCGACCAGCTGGTCGACGACGAAGCCGATGCGCTGGGTGCCGACCGACAGGATCACCACATGGCCTTCGTGCTGCTCCTCGTGCTCGTGGTCCTGGACCAGCCAGCGCTTGAGGTAGAACAGCGGCAGCGCCTTGTCGCGCACGATCACCACTTCCTGGCCGTCGACCACGTTGGTGCGCGACAGGTCGAGGTGGAAGATCTCGTTGACGTTGACCAGCGGGAAGGCGAACGCCTGGTTGCCCAGCATCACCATCAGGGTCGGCATGATCGCCAGGGTCAGCGGCACCTTGATGACGATCTTCGACCCCTGGCCCTTGGCCGAGAAGATGTTGATCGAGCCGTTGAGCTGGGAAATCTTGGTCTTCACCACGTCCATGCCGACGCCGCGGCCGGACACATCGGAGATCTCGGTCTTGGTCGAGAAGCCCGGGGCGAAGATCAGGTTGTAGCAGTCCGACTCGCTCAGGCGGTCGGCCGCGTCCTTGTCCATCAGGCCCTTTTCCACCGCCTTGGCGCGCAGGATGCTCGGGTCCATGCCCTTGCCGTCGTCGGAGATCGACAGCAGGATGTGGTCGCCCTCCTGCTCGGCGGACAGCACCACCCGGCCCATGCGCGACTTGCCGGAGGCTTCGCGCTCGTCGGGCATCTCGACGCCATGGTCGACGGCGTTGCGCACCAAGTGCACCAACGGGTCGGCCAGGGCCTCGACCAGGTTCTTGTCGAGGTCGGTCTCTTCACCGACCAGCTCGAGGTTGATCTCTTTCTTGAGCTGGCGGGCCAGGTCGCGAACCAGGCGCGGGAAGCGGCCGAAGACTTTCTTGATCGGCTGCATGCGGGTCTTCATGACCGCGGTCTGCAGGTCGGCGGTGACCACGTCGAGGTTGGACACGGCCTTGGACATGGCCTCGTCGCCGCTGTTGAGCCCCAGGCGCACCAGGCGGTTACGCACCAGCACCAGTTCGCCGACCATGTTCATGATCTCGTCCAGGCGCGCGGTATCGACCCGCACGGTGGTTTCTGCCTCGCTGGCGCCATGCTTCTCGGCGGCCGGCGCCGGGGCGCGGGCCGCCGCGGCAGGCTTGGCGGCAGCTGGAGCTGCAGCAGGCGCGGGAGCCGGTGCCGGCTTGGCAACGGGCTTGACCTCGGCCTTGGCCGCGACAGGTGCGGCAACGGCAGCGGCAGGCGCTTCGGCGGTGACTGCGTCACCGGAGAACTTGCCCTTGCCGTGCAACTGGTCGAGCAGTGCCTCGAATTCGTGTTCGCTGATGCTCTCGTCGCCCGCAGCGGGTGCGGCACTGGCCGCTGGCGCGGCGGCGCCTGGCAGGGCGTCGACGGCGAAGGTGCCTTTGCCGTGCAACTGGTCGAGCAGCGACTCGAACTCGTCGTCGGTGATCTCGTCGCTGGCCGGGGCGGCTGGCGCAGGTGCGCTGACGGCGGCATCGGCCGAGAACTGGCCCTTGCCGTGCAACTGATCGAGCAGCGACTCGAACTCGGCATCGGTGATCTCGTCACCGCCGCCGCTGACGTCTTCGCCTTGCAGCTGCTCATGAACCTGAGCTTCGGCCTTGACCGCATCGAGCGAGTCGAGCAGTTGCTCGAACTCGGTATCGGTGATGTCGGGCTCGGCAGCCGCGGCTTCGACCACGGGCGCCGCCTCGACCACCGGGGCCGGGGCTTCGGCGCCACCGGGCTCGGCCAGGCGCGACAGCGCCGCCAGCAGCTCCGGCGTGGCCGGCGTGACATCGGTACGTTCGCGCACCTGGCCGAACATGCTGTTGACCGTGTCGAGGGCCTCGAGCACCACGTCCATCAGTTCCGCGTCAACACGGCGCTCACCTTTGCGCAGGATGTCGAACACGTTCTCGGCAATGTGGCAGCACTCCACCAACTCATTGAGCTGAAGGAAGCCGGCGCCCCCTTTTACAGTGTGGAAACCGCGGAAAATCGCATTGAGCAGGTCCGCATCATCGGGCCGGCTTTCCAGCTCGACCAATTGCTCGGACAGTTGCTCGAGGATTTCGCCGGCTTCTACCAGGAAATCCTGAAGGATTTCTTCATCGGCGCCGAAGCTCATTAAACGTGCTCCTTAAAAACCCAGGCTGGACAACAGATCGTCGACATCGTCCTGGCTGGACACGACGTCTTCACGCTTATCGGCATGAATCTGCGGACCTTCACCCCGAGTCGGATGTTTTTCTTGATCTTTTTCAGCGCGCAGCTGCTGGTGGTCATGTTCGATCCCGGCAAAGCGGTCGACCTGGCTTGCCATCAGCACGAGCTTGAGCAGATTGCTTTCGACTTCGGTGACCAGCGCGGTCACCCGTTTGATCACCTGGCCGGTGAGATCCTGATAATCCTGGGCCAGGACGATATCGTTGAGATGGCCGGCGACCTTCTGGTTACCTTCGGCGCTGTGCGCCAGGAAACTGTCCACACGCTTGACCAGCTCACGGAATTCCGGCGCTGCCACCTCGCGGCGCATGAAGCGCTGCCAGTCGGTGGACAGGCTCTGGGCCTCGGCGGCGAGGTCGTTGAGCACCGGGGTGCACGCCTCCGCCAGGTCCATGGTGCGGTTGGCCGCACCTTCGGTGAGGCGAACCACGTAGGAGAGGCGTTCGGCGGCGTCGGTAATCTGCGACACTTCCTCGGCCTGCGGCATGGACGGGTCGATCTGGAAGTTGACGATTGCACTGTGCAGTTCACGGGTGAGCTTGCCAACCTCCTGGTACAGCCCGCGGTCGCGGGTCTGGTTCAGTTGGTGGATCAGCTGCACCGCATCACCGAACCGGCCGCGCTCGAGGCTCTCGACCAGCTCCTGGGCATGCTTCTTCAGGGTTGATTCAAACTCACCCAAAGAGTTGTTGGTTGACTCCATTGCGCCCCCCAGACGTGACTCAGCCGTTGACGCGTTCGAAGATCTTCTCGATCTTTTCTTTCAGCGCCACGGCGGTGAAAGGCTTGACCACATAGCCGTTTACACCGGCCTGGGCAGCTTCGATGATCTGCTCGCGCTTGGCTTCGGCGGTGACCATCAACACCGGCAGGTGCTTGAGGCGCTCGTCGGCACGAACCGCGCGCAGCAGGTCGATACCGGTCATGCCCGGCATGTTCCAGTCGGTCACCAGGAAGTCAAAGTGCTCGCTGGTGAGCATCGGCAGTGCCGTGTTGCCGTCATCGGCTTCCTTGACGTTGGTGAAACCCAGATCACGCAACAGGTTCTTGATGATCCGCCGCATCGTCGAAAAGTCGTCAACGATGAGGATTTTCATGTCTTTGTTCAATTAGACCTCCAAGCAGTCTTAAACGCGCTCGGCGCCGAGCGCGCACTCAATCAATTCGGCACCACAAAAAACGACTGCATCGAACCTTGGCTCAACGCGCCCGCCATTCACCCAGGCGACTGCGCAGACGTGCCGCGCACTGGCTGTGCAACTGGCTGACACGCGATTCGCTGACCCCCAGCACCTCACCGATTTCCTTGAGGTTCAGCTCTTCGTCGTAGTACAGCGCCAGGACCAGGCGCTCGCGTTCCGGCAGGTTGGCGATCGCTTCGGCCAATGCGGCCTGGAAGCGCTCGTCCTCCAGGTCCCGCGCCGGCTCCAGTTGGTTGCTGGCGCCATCCTCGTGCAGCCCCTCGTGTTCGCCGTCCTGCAGCAGGTCGTCGAAACTGAACAGGCGGCTGCCCAGGGTGTCGTTCAGAATCCCGTAGTAATCATCGAGACTCAATTGGAGTTCGGCAGCAACCTCGTGATCTTTAGCGTCGCGTCCCGTCTTTGCTTCAACGCAGCGAATCGCGTCACTGACCATGCGCGTGTTGCGGTGCACCGAGCGTGGCGCCCAGTCCCCCTTGCGCACCTCGTCGAGCATGGCGCCGCGGATGCGGATGCCGGCATAGGTCTCGAAACTGGCGCCCTTGCTGGCGTCGTACTTGTTGGCCACTTCCAGCAGGCCGATCATCCCGGCCTGGATCAGGTCCTCGACCTGGACGTTGGCCGGCAACCGCGCCAGCAGGTGGTAGGCGATACGCTTGACCAGTGGCGCGTAGCGTTCGATCAGCTCGTACTGAGCGTCCTTGGCGGCCTTGCTGTACATCTTGAAACCACTCGCGTTCATAACACCGGCCCTGCACTGGTGGGCTGCACCAGGCGCTCGACGAAGAATTCCAGGTGCCCGCGCGGGTTGGCAGGCAACGGCCAGCTGTCGACCTTCTGCGCGATGGCCTTGAACGCCAGCGCGCACTTGGAGCGCGGGAAGGCCTCGTAGACCGCCCGCTGCTTCTGCACGGCCTTGCGCACACACTCGTCGTACGGCACGGCGCCGACGTATTGTAGGGCGACGTCGAGGAAGCGGTCGGTGACCTTGGTCAACTTGGCGAACAGGTTGCGCCCTTCCTGCGGGCTCTGGGCCATGTTGGCCAGCACGCGGAACCGATTCATCCCGTAGTCGCGGTTGAGCAGCTTGATCAGGGCGTAGGCGTCGGTGATCGAAGTGGGCTCGTCGCACACCACCAGCAACACTTCCTGGGCGGCGCGGACGAAGCTGACCACCGAGTCACCGATACCCGCAGCGGTGTCGATCACCAGCACGTCGAGGTTGTCGCCGATCTCGCTGAAGGCCTGGATCAGGCCGGCGTGCTGGGCGGGCGCCAGGTGCACCATGCTCTGGGTTCCGGAAGCCGCCGGGACGATGCGCACACCGCCGGGGCCCTGCAGCAGCACATCGCGCAGCTCGCAGCGGCCCTCGATGACGTCGGCCAAGGTGCGCTTGGGCGTGAGCCCCAGCAGAACGTCGACATTGGCCAAGCCCAGGTCGGCGTCCAGCAACATGACCCGGCGGCCGAGCTCGGCCAGTGCCAGGGACAGGTTCACTGAAACGTTAGTCTTGCCGACGCCACCTTTGCCACCGGTCACGGCGATCACCTGTACGGGATGCATGCTACCCATGTCTGTTCTTTACCTTGTCTCGCTTGGACCCAGGCCACATGAGGGGCTGAACGTTCAAGGCCACGGTCCGGCCGGACAACCCCATGATGTAGGTACTTTGCACAGTATTCACCCTCAACCCGCACGCTTGCCAGGGTTGTGGTAGAGATCAGCGAACATGTCGGCCATGGCCTCGTCGCTGGGCTCGTCCTGCAACTGCACGCTGACCGCGCGACTCACCAGCTGGTGCTTGCGCGGCAGTTGCAGGTCGTCAGGAATGCGCGGCCCATCGGTCAGATAGGCCACCGGCAGTTCATGACTGATGGCAAGGCTCAGCACTTCGCCGAGGCATGCCGTTTCATCGAGCTTGGTCAGGATGCAACCGGCCAGGCCGCAGCGCTTGTAGCTGTGGTAGGCGGCGGTGAGCACCTGCTTCTGGCTGGTGGTTGCCAGCACCAGGTAATTCTTGGCGGCGATGCCGCGCCCGGCCAGGGTCTCGAGCTGCATGCGCAGCGCCGGGTCGCTGGCCTGCAGGCCGGCGGTGTCGATCAGCACCACGCGCTTGCGCAGCAGCGGCTCCAGCGCCTGGGCCAGCGACTCGCCCGGGTCGACGTAGGTGACCGGCACGTTGAGGATGCGCCCCAGGGTCTTTAGCTGCTCCTGGGCGCCGATGCGGAAGCTGTCCATGCTGACCAGCGCCAGGTTGTTCGCGCCGTACTTGAGCACATAGCGGGCAGCCAGCTTAGCCAGGGTGGTGGTCTTGCCCATGCCGGCCGGGCCGACCATGGCGATGACCCCGCCCTCCTCGATCGGTTCGATCTCGGGCACTTCGATCATCCGCGCCAAGTGCGCCAGGACCATGCGCCAGGCATGACGCGGATCTTCGATTTCGGCAGTGAGGTCGAGCAGCTCGCGGGCCAGGCCACCAGACAGGCCGAGGCGCTGCAGTCGGCGCCAGAGGTTGGCCTGCTGTGGCTTGCTGCCCTGCAGCTGGCTCCAGGCGAGCGAACCGAGCTGGACTTCCAGCAGCTCGCGCAGGCCGGTCAGCTCGGAGCGCATGGCATCGAACAGACGCGGATCGACAGGAGCCGCTGCCGGCACAGCTGCGACCACCGGCTCATCGACGTGCGGTTCGATCAACGGCTCGGACGCAGTCAGCGACTGGCCGGCAAACAATTGCCGGTTGCCGCCTTCGACGGCATCACCGCGCCCGGTCAGTTCGGCCTGGGCGGTGACGATGCGCGACTGCGTCTTGCGCAGCTCGTCCTCGAGCTCCGCATTGGGCACGCGTGGGGCCAGGGCGGACAGCTTGTAGTCCAGCGCGGCCGTCAGTTCGACACCGCCAGCGATGCGGCGGTTGCCGATGATGGCGGCGTCGGAGCCGAGCTCATCCCGGACCAGCTTCATGGCCTGACGCATATCGGCGGCGAAAAAACGCTTAACTTGCATAACCCACTACCTCAGCCGTTGGGGCCCACGGTGGCAACAATGGTGACTTGCTTGTTGTCAGGTATTTCCTGATACGCCAAAACATGCAAATTCGGTACAGCCAGGCGACCGAAGCGCGACAGCATGGCGCGGATCGGGCCGGCGACCAGGAGGATGGCCGGCTGGCCCTGCATTTCCTGACGCTGGGCCGCCTCGATCAGCGAGCGCTGAAGCTTCTCGGCCATGCTCGGCTCAAGAAGAACACCATCTTCCTGACCCTGCCCGGCCCTTTGCAAACTATTGAGCAAGATCTGTTCCAACCTTGGTTCCAAGGTAATCACAGGCAGCTCGGACTCAACGCCGACAATGCTTTGCACGATAGCGCGGGACAATCCGACCCGCACCAGCGCCACCAGCGCGGCGGTATCTTGACTCTTCGCCGGGTTGTTGGCGATGGCTTCGGCAATGCTGCGGATGTCACGCACCGGGACCTGCTCGGCGAGCAGCGCCTGCAGGACCTTGAGCAGGCCCGACAAGGAAATGACACCCGGCACCACCTCCTCGGCCAGCTTCGGCGAGACCTTGGCCAGCACCTGCAGCAGTTGCACCACCTCCTCGTGCCCGATCAGCTCGTGGCAGTGCTTCTGCAGGATCTGGTTGAGGTGGGTGGCGACCACGGTGCTGGCGTCAACCACCGTGTAGCCCAGCGATTGCGCCTGGGCGCGCTGGCCGACATCGATCCACACGGCTTCCAGGCCGAAGGCAGGATCGCGCGAGGCGATGCCATTGACCGAGCCGAACACCTGGCCCGGGTTGATCGCCAGCTCCCGATCCGGGTAGATCTCGGCCTCGGCCAGGATCACCCCCATCAGCGTCAGGCGGTAGGCACTGGGCTGCAGGTCGAGGTTGTCGCGGATGTGCACGGTCGGCATGAGGAAGCCCAGGTCCTGGGAGAGCTTCTTGCGCACGCCCTTGATCCGCGCCAGCAACTGGCCACCCTGGTTGCGATCCACCAGCGGAATCAGGCGATAGCCGACCTCAAGGCCGATCATGTCGATGGGCGTAACGTCGTCCCAGCCCAGCTCCTTGGTGTCCATGGCGCGCTGCGGCGACGGCAGCAGGTCCTGCTGGCGCTGGGCCTCCTGCTCAGCCACGAGCTTGGCCTTCTGCTGCTTCTTCCACACCAGGTAGGCGCCACCGCAAGCCAACCCGCCCAGGCCGAGGAAGGCGATGTGCGGCATGCCGGGCACCAGGCCCATGACGATCATCAACGCACCGGAGACCGCCAGGGCCTTGGGCGAGTCGAACATCTGCCGGTTGATCAGCTTGCCCATGTCCTCGGACCCCGAGGCACGGGTAACCATGATCGCGGCGGCGGTGGACAGCAGCAGCGATGGCAATTGCGCCACCAATCCGTCACCGATGGTCAGCAGGGCGTAGACCTTGCCGGCATCGCCGAAGGTCATGCCGTGCTGCAGCATGCCGATCAGCATGCCGCCGATGAGGTTGATGAACAGGATCAGCAGGCCGGCGATGGCGTCACCGCGGACGAACTTGCTGGCACCGTCCATGGAGCCGTAGAACTCGGCCTCCTGGGCGACCTCGGCGCGGCGCGACTTGGCCTGGGCCTGGTCGATCAGGCCGGCGTTGAGGTCGGCGTCGATGGCCATCTGCTTGCCGGGCATGGCGTCGAGGGTGAAGCGCGCGCTCACCTCGGAGATTCGCCCGGCACCCTTGGTCACCACGACGAAGTTGATGATCATGAGGATGGCGAACACCACCGCACCGACAACGTAGTTGCCGCCGATCACCACTTCACCGAAGGCCTGGATCACCTTGCCCGCGGCGCCGTGGCCTTCCTGGCCGTGGAGCATGACCACGCGGGTGGAGGCGACGTTCAGCGCCAGGCGCAGCAGCGTTGCCACCAGCAGGATGGTGGGGAACGCGGCGAAGTCCAACGGGCGCAGGGCGTAGACGCAGACCAGCAGGACCACGATCGACAGGGCGATGTTGAAGGTGAAGAACACGTCGAGCAGGAACGGCGGGATCGGCAACATCATCATTGCCAGCATCACCAGCAGGAGCAGCGGCACGCCGAGGTTGCCCCGGCCGAGACCGGCCAGGTTGTTGCGGGCGTTGCTGATTAACTGAGTGCGATCCACCGCGATTCCTCTTCAAGCAAAACTTTGACGCCTGTGTGGCGGCTGGCGCTGCCTTTGCAAGAAGCTTTCCAACTTTTCTGGGGGTGGGGGTTTTCGGGGGCTTCGGGGGATTACTGTTTTGATATTTTTATGCGCATTCATTGGCGATGGTGACGCATAGGCACCTTTTCGCCTTTACGGCGACCTACTTTTGCTCTTGGGCAAAAGTAGGCAAAAACCGCTGGCTCCATTCATCCGGCCCCTACGCTTCGCTCCGGGGTTCCCTCGCTCCGTTCTTGCTCCCGTGGGTACCGCGCTGTACGGCCCATCCTGGGCCGCAGCGCTCGACGGCCATCCATGGCCGTCGCCCCACTACGCAAGAACTCCGCTCGGCCTCCTGAAGTCGCAATTGGCGGCGCCTGGACTATTGCGCACTTAGAAGCAAGAGCAAAAGCAAAAGCAAAAGTTTGAAGTTAGTTTTTTACAGTTAATTATGTATTGGCTGTTCCGACCCTTTCGCGGGGCAAGCCCGCTCCTACAGGGATCTATATAACGGCGACTATTGCGTGGGAGCGGGCTTGCCCCACGATGCGATCGAGAGATTAATTAAGCTCCAACTAGCGACAGCTGCGCCAGTCCAGGCGCCGCTCGTAACTTCGCGACTTCAGGAGGCCGAACGGAGGTCTTGCGGAGGGAGGTGACGGGCATGGATGCCCGTCAAGCGCTGGGGCCCAGGATGGGCCCTGCAGCGCGGTCCTCCCGGGAGCAAGGCCGGAGTGAGGGAACCCGGAGCGAAGCGTAGGGCCGGATGAATGGAGCGCCACGGCTTTGGTTACTTTGGCCACGACCAAAGTAACCCGCCGTTGAACTGACCCCCGAAAGTTGGACGGGGTACGCTATGGGTTCAGCGCTTGAGTCCGAAATTGTACCGGGCTCAAGCCATTCAGTCTTAGACTTATACGTTCTTGATTGTAGTAGGCGATGTAGTCCTCTAGCCCTGATGCCAGTTGCTCAACACTGTCAAACGATTCCAGATAGAAAAACTCGCTCTTGAGTGTACCGAAAAAGCTTTCCATCGCGGCATTGTCCAGGCAGTTGCCCTTACGCGACATGCTCTGCTGGATTTCCTTTCCGCCCAGCATATGTCGATAAGCAGGCTGTCGATATTGCCAACCTTGATCGGAGTGCAATATCGGTTTGTCATCTGGGCTCAGCCGCTCGAAAGCTTGCTCCAACATCGTCGATACCATCTTGAACTCAGGGCGCGGATTGATCTGATAGGCAAGAATTTCGCCGTTGTACAGGTCCATCACAGGTGAAAGATACAGCTTCTGCCCTTTCACCTTAAACTCAGTCACATCGGTTACCCATTTCTGATTAGGGGCTTCCGCCTTGAATTCACGCTTGAGCAGATCAGATGCAACAAGCCCTTCGGAACCTCGGTAGGAGCGATATTTCTTCACTTTTACCAGGGATTTCAGATTCATCAACTGCATCAACCGCTGCACCTTCTTGTGATTGATCACTTCGCCGTGCCGCTCAAGCACTGCGGTGATGCGGCGATAGCCGTACCGCCCCTTGTGCTTGTGATAGAGGCTATTGATGCGCTCTTTGAGAACCGCATGCTTGTCGGTCACCAACGCTTTGCTTTGGTAATAGAAGGTGCTGCGTGCCAGCCCTGCCGCGCGTAAAAGCAGAGCTAGCCGATGCTCATGCCTCAATCCTTGGACGGTCTGCGCTTTCTTGATTGCGCAGTGCTGGGGTCCGCTTGGATCAAGGCATCGAGCTTTTTTAGATAGGCATTCTCCGCACGCAGATACTCCAGCTCTTCGAGCATCTGCTCAGGTGTCAGCTCGGTATCTGCAGGGGTAGCCGGGCTTATGCTGGGTTGTTTTGATGCTTTGCGGGGCATTCGGGATTCTCGGGCACGATGCGGGTGAAGTGCTTCTACTCCGCCTTCATCGTACAGCCTTTTCCACTGCCTGATGCTACTCGGACCTCGGATATCAAACTGTATGCAGGCTTGCTGGGCTGACAGTCCGCCTTGCTCGATGCACTGCAAAACCTTCAACTTGAACTGGGCGTCGTAGTGGCTGTACTTGGTAGTCAGACCTGCTGCGCCGTGTTGCTCATAGCCCTTTATCCAACGGCGTAGCAACGATGGACTCAGGCTATGCTTCAGTGCTACCTCATGAACACTCCGTGCAGAAAGGCACTCTTCGATGAGTGCTTGCTTGAGCGCTAGATTGTATTTCGTCATGGAACACCCTCCGGTTGGAGTCAGGCGTCCAACTTTCGGGGGTCAGTTCACGTAAGGGCGGAAAGGTGAATAAGCGTCAACATCACAAATGAATGCGCATACAACTTTCAATACAGCCACAACCAAACAACCAAACAACCAAACAACCAAACAACCAAACAACCAAACTCAACTATCCCGCCGCAAATCATCAGGAATCGGCAAGTCCCCTTTCAAAGGCTCCGGCGCCTTCCCCTTGCCCGCCCGATACTGCCGAATCTGGAACACATAGGCCAACACCTGCGCCACCGCCAGGTACAACCCCGCCGGAATTTCCTGCTCCATCTCGGTAGAGTAATAGATAGCCCGCGCCAGGGCCGGCGACTCAAGTATCTGCACGTTATGCTCGACCCCGATCTCCCGCATCTTCAAGGCGACAAAATCGGTCCCCTTGGCCACCAGCAGCGGCGCCGAGCCCCCCTTCTCGGGGTCGTACTGCAAGGCCACGGCATAGTGAGTCGGGTTGGTAATGATCACATCCGCATCCGGCACCGCCGCCATCATCCGACGCTGCGACGCCTCGCGCTGCAGCTGGCGAATACGCTGCTTGACCTCAGGCTTGCCCTCACTGTCCTTGTACTCGTCCTTCACTTCCTGCTTGGTCATCTTCATTTTCTTGTGGGTCTGCCACAGCTGGAACGGCACATCGGCCGCAGCAATCAGCAACAACCCAGCCGCCATCCACAACGCGCTCCAACCCACCACCTGCACCGAGTGGATGATCGCCTGCTCGAGCGGTTCGTTGGCAATCGCCAGCAGCGCCTGGCGATCCCCGGCCAACACCACCAATGCCACGATCAGGATCACGAAGAACTTGGCCAGCGCCTTGAGCAGTTCGGTCAGCGCGTTCATCGAAAACATGCGCTTGATCCCCGACAAAGGGTTCATGCGACTGAACTTGGGCTGCAGCAAGCTTCCGGAAAAAAGGAAACCACCCAACGCGATCGGGCCGACGAACGCGATCACGAACAGCAGGATCAACACCGGCTGCACCGCCCAGATGGCCATCTTGCCCGAGGCCAGCAGGAACGCCGCCATGCTCCCCTCGTCCACCACCACCTCGCGGGTAAGGCTGAAGTTCATGCGCATCAGCGCCATCAATTCTTCGGCCAGGTGCCCACCAAAGGCCAGCAGTCCCCCAGCGCCAGCCAGGGTCACCGCCACCGTGTTCAATTCCTTGGAGCGGGCGACCTCACCTTTTTCCCGCGCGTCGCGCTTGCGCTTGTCGGTGGGTTCCTCTGTCTTGTCCTGACCGCTTTCGCTTTCCGCCATGTTCAGCGCGCCCGTGCCAGCTCACGCAGCCACTGCAGCGCTTCGCTGGCCAGTGCCTGGTAGTGTGAAAGGATATCGGCCAGGCCGATCCAGAAGATCACCATGCCCAGCACCAGCGTAAGCGGGAAGCCAATGGAGAAGATGTTCAATTGCGGGGCCGCGCGGGTCATCACGCCAAACGCAATGTTGACCACCAGCAGCGAGGCGATTGCCGGCAGGATCAGCAGCAACCCGGCCCCCAGCACCCAGCTCATGCGCCCGGCCATTTCCCAGAAATGATCGACCACCAGCGCGTGCCCCACCGGCAACGTGGTGAAACTCTCGGTAAGGATCTCGAACGCGACCAGGTGGCCATTCATCAGCAGGAACAACATGCTCACCAGCATGGTCATGAACTGACCGATCACAGCGACGTTGACGCCGTTGGCCGGATCGACCATGGAGGCGAAGGCCATGCCCATCTGCACCGCGACGATCTGCCCCGCGACCACGAAAGCCTGGAACAGCAACTGCAAGGAAAAACCGAACAGCGCCCCGACAATCACCTGCTCGCCACACAACAGCACGCCGCGCAGGCTCAACGGATCGATTTCGGGCAACGGCGGCAGGGCCGGCACGATCACCACAGTAATGGCAACGGCGACGTACAGGCGTATCCGGGCCGACAGCATCTTGGTGCCGATGATCGGCATGGTCATCAGCAAGGCGGTCACCCGGAACAGCGGCAGGATGAAGGTGGCGACCCAGGTGCCGATCTGCGTGTCGGTCAATTCCAGCATCGTGGCGTCAACCGACCAGCTGCGGAATGCTGGTGTAGAGGCCGATGAAATACTCCATGAACTTCTGCGTCAGCCACGGACCGACGACGATCAACGTGACCAGCATCACCAGCAGGCGCGGGAGAAAGCTCAGGGTCTGTTCGTTGATCTGCGTCGCCGCCTGGAACATGGCCACCACCAGGCCGACCAACAGGCTCGGTACCACCAGGATGGCGACCATCATGGTGGTCATCCACAACGCTTCGCGGAACAGGTCGATGGCGACTTCGGGTGTCATGCGAGGCTCTCCTTGACGGCGTCAGACACCGCCGAAACTTCCGGCCAGGGTGCCCATGATCAGCGCCCAGCCATCGACCAGGACGAACAGCATGATCTTGAACGGCAGCGAGATGATCAATGGCGACAGCATCATCATACCCATGGCCATCAGCACGCTGGCGACCACCATGTCGATGATCAGGAACGGGATGAAGATCATGAAGCCGATCTGGAATGCGGTCTTGAGCTCGGAGGTGACGAACGCCGGCACCAGGATCGTCAGCGGCACCTGGTCGGGCCCGGCGATGTCGGTGCGCTTGGACAGGCGCATGAACAGGTCGAGATCGCTCTGCCGGGTCTGTGCCAGCATGAAGTCCTTCAAGGGTACCTGGGCCGTGTCGATCGCCTGCTGGGCGGTCATCTGCTCGGCCAGGTAGGGCTGCAAGGCGTCCTTGTTCACCCGATCGAACACCGGCGCCATGATGAACATGGTCAGGAACAGCGCCATGCCGGTAAGCAACTGGTTCGACGGGGTCTGTTGCAGGCCCAGGGCCTGACGCAGGATCGAGAAGACGATGATGATGCGGGTGAAGCTGGTCATCAGGATGACGAACGCCGGAATGAAGCTCAGCGCCGTCATGATCAGCAGGATCTGCAGGCTGACCGAATACTCCTGCTGCCCGTCCGCCCCACTGGACAGGGTGATGGCCGGAATCGACAACGGATCGGCGGCCAGGGCCAGCGGCGCGGCCAGCAGCAGCGCCAGGGTCAACAGAAAGCGCACTGCGCCGCTCATCACTTCTTGTCCTTCTGGTCCTTGCCCATCAGCTCGAGCAGCCGCTGGGCGAATTCCGGCGTAGCCTGGCGCGCCGAGGCCGGCACATCCACGGGTTCGGCCAGCACGTGCAGGGCCTCGATGCTGCCGGGGGTATGGCCGATCAGGATCTGCTCCTTGCCGACCTGCACCAGCAGCAGCCGATCACGCGGACCGATGGCCCGGGTGCCGATGACCTCGATCACCTGGGCGCCCTGCTGCGCGCTGCCCTGCATGCGCCGCAGCAGCCAGGCCAGGAAGAAGATCAGCCCTACCACCAACAGCAGGCCGATCACCGTTTGCGCCAGCTGCGCACCCAATCCACCAGGCGCCGCCGTCGATGCGGCAGCAGGCTCGGCGGCGGCGATCACCGCCTCGCTGACCAGCAACGCCCCGACAGCCGTGATGCCCCGAACCATGCCCTTCACTCAGCGCAGCTTCTTGATACGTTCGCTGGGGCTGATCACGTCGGTCAGGCGGATGCCGAACTTCTCGTTGACCACCACCACCTCGCCATGGGCGATCAGCGTGCCGTTGACCAGCACGTCCAGCGGCTCGCCGGCCAGGCGGTCGAGTTCGATCACCGAACCCTGGTTGAGCTGCAGCAGGTTGCGGATGCTGATCTCGGTGCTGCCCACTTCCATGGAAATGCTCACCGGGATATCCAGGATCACGTCCAGGTTGGGGCCTTCGAGGCTGACATGCTCGTTGGGCTTGGGCGAGCTGGCGAACTCTTCCATTGGCAGGCGGCCGGCGCCGGCCGAAGCGGCGTCGGCGGCCAGCAGCGCGTCGATGTCGGACTGACCGGCATCACCGGTCTCTTCCAGGGCGGCAGCCCACTCATCGGCCAGGGCCTGTTCCTCGGGAGAATTGATCTCGTTTTCGTTAGCCATGATTTCCTCGACAGGCATTCAATACGTTGGAGCGACCGGCACGCCGTCAGCGGCGTTCGATCGGGTCGATGATCTGCAGCGACAGGGTGCCCTTGTGCGAACCCAGCCGCGCCTTGAACGACGGCACGCCGTTGGCGCGCAGCACCAGGTGCTCCGGCAGTTCCACCGGAATCACGTCGCCCGGCTGCATGTGCAGGATGTCACGCAGCTTCAGCTGGCGACGGGCGACCGTGGCCGACACCGGCACGTTGACGTCCAGCACGTCTTCGCGCAGGGCCTTGACCCAGCGCTCGTCCTGGTCGTCCAGATCGGACTGGAAGCCGGCGTCGAGCATTTCGCGCACCGGCTCGATCATCGAATACGGCATGGTCACGTGCAGGTCGCCGCCACCGCCGTCGAGTTCGATGTGGAAGGTCGAGACCACCACCGCCTCGCTGGGGCCGACGATGTTGGCCATGGCGGGGTTGACCTCGGAGTTGATGTACTCGAAGTTGACCGGCATGATCGCCTGCCAGGCTTCCTTGAGGTCGACGAAGCACTGGTCCAGGACCATGCGCACCACGCGCAGCTCGGTCGGGGTGAACTCGCGACCCTCGATCTTGGCGTGACGGCCGTCGCCACCGAAGAAGTTGTCCACCAGCTTGAACACCAGCTTGGCGTCGAGGATGAACAGCGCGGTGCCGCGCAACGGCTTGATCTTGACCAGGTTGAGGCTGGTGGGTACGTACAGCGAGTGCACGTACTCGCCGAACTTCATCACCTGCACGCCGCCCACCGCCACGTCGGCGGAGCGACGCAGCAGGTTGAACATGCTGATGCGGGTATAACGGGCGAAACGCTCGTTGATCATTTCCAGGGTCGGCATGCGACCCCGCACGATACGGTCCTGACTGGTCAGGTCGTAGCTCTTGATGCTGCCGGGCTCGCCAGCGCTCTCGGTTTGTACCAGCCCATCGTCCACCCCATGCAGCAGGGCGTCGATCTCATCCTGGGACAGCAGGTCCTGCACGGCCATCTATGTGCTCCTACTGCAATACGAAATTGGTGAACAGCAGCTGGTCGACGACCGGCCTGCCGACTTCCTTCTGCGCCACTTCCTGCACCACCGCGGTGGCCTTCTGGCGCAGCATCTCCTGCCCGACGGGGCTGGCGGCAAGGGTGTCGAAGCCCTGGCCGGAGAACATCATCACCAGGTTGTTGCGGATCACCGGCATGTGCACCTTGAGCGCTTCGAGGTCGGCCTGGCTGCGCCCCTGCATGGTGATGCTCACCTGCATATAGCGCTGGCGGCCGTTCTGGTTGAAGTTGACCACGAAGGCCGGTGCCAGCGGTTCGTAGATCGCCGGCAGCTTGACATTGCTCTGCGCGGCGTCGGGCGCTGGCGCCGACTCGCTCTTGTGCATGAAGAACCAGGTAGCGCCTACCGACAGGCCGACCGCCAGGAGCAGGGCCAGCACCAGCAGCAGGATCAACTTGAGTTTGCCTTTAGTGGCGGGGTCTTTCACTGCGTCACTCTTCGCCATGCCAATAATCCGTCGTCCATCGGGGTTTCAAGGAAGGATGACGTGGCTTGAGCAAGTGTTATGCCAAATCCGCTCGTGTCGGAAAGCACCCACCCCGTCGCGGGAAAGTACCCGCCCGACGGGGCATGGCCAGGGCCGGGAGAAGATCAGGCGTAGTAGTCGACCATGCTGCTGCCGATCACCGTTTGCTGCTCGACGGGATGCGCGGCATCGGCCAGTTCGCCGCCCTCCCCGGCCGCCTCGGCGCGCCGCGCCGCGACGCCGGACAGGTTCGACCCACCCTGCTGAGCCTGCTGCTGTTGCTGCTGCTCACGGGACTGATCGGCCACGCTGACGTCCGGCTGCGCCAGGCCTTGCTGGGCGAACAACTCGCGCAAACGGAAGGCCTGGCTGTCGAGAGCATCGCGCACCCCGGCGTGACCGCTGACAAAGTGAATCTGGGTGGATTGATCCGCCGCGACATTGACACGAATGTCCAGGCGACCCAGCTCGGCAGGTTCAAGCTGGATATCCGCCGACTTAAGGTTCTGGCTGGACAGGTACATGACCCGATTCACCAGGCCTTCGGTCCAGGCCCCCTGATTCATCGCCAGCGGCTGCTGCAGCGGGTTCGGCGCTACCGGCACGGCGTTGGCGGTCTTGGGCGTCGCCGCTTGCGTCAGGTTTGCCAGGCGATTGGCGAAGTCATCCACACGCGTGTCGCTGCTGGCCTCCTTGATGTCCTTGAGGCCATCGTCGATCAGCCCGGCGAACGCCTTGTCGCCACGCTCGGAGTGCCCGGCCTCGGACTCGGCCTTCTCTGTCACATTCGCCAAGGTATTGACGGCAGTCGCGGCCGGGTCGGCCGGCGCCTGGCCATTTTCCGGGCGCGCGCTGGCGGCATGCGCCGAAGTCGTACCCTTGGCCTGGGCCTCGTGCTCCAACGCCAGACGCAAGGTCGGCATATCGGCCAGTGGGTCGGCGTCCGGATCGAAGTTTGCGTCCTTGAGGACCTCCTCACCGACCGGCGGAGCCGGCACGGCGGGTTGCGGCGTCTGCACCGCCGCCTGCAAAACCGGCGCGACCGCTTCGGCCTGGGCCTGGATCAGCTGCGCGCCGGCCTGGGCATCGGTGATCTGCCCTGCCACCAGATTGGCATCGAGGGAGGGAGTATTGCTGCTCTCAGCCGACTCGTCCGTTTCGCCGGCCGGCTTGGTGTCAGCCGTCGCAGGCAAGTTCTTGCCGTCATCGGCAACGACTGGCTTGCTGGCATCCTGCGGCTTGCCGCCATTGGCGGGAGCTGTCTGCTCCTTGGGTTTGGCCGGGGTGGCGTCCTTGGTCACCTTCACGTCACGGGAAGGAGCATTGTCGCGCCCCTGGCGAGCCATGACCTGGTCGAAGCCAACGCCCTGGCTGGCCGGGGCTTGCAGCGGCTTGTCGGCCACTCCGGCAGCCGGGCGCGACGCCGTATTGACGAGGCCGGCTTGCAACAATGGATTGGGTGCGACAGGCATTGAAAGGTCTCCGCGGCAGAACTGGTAAAGTGCGTCTGTGCGAAGAAAAGCAAAACTCGCGCCAGCTTTACTCGGCGGCGATTCGCTGACGCTCGCCACGGTAGAAGCGCTGGACCTCCAGGTACTCCTGGTCGATACGGTTGATCAGGTCCTCGATGCCATACAAGGATTGTTGACGCACTCGCTCCTCGAGCTGCTGACACAGCTCGGCCAGGCCCACGGCCCCCATATTGCTGCTGCTACCCTTGAAACTGTGTGCGGCAAGGCCCAGCTCGTCGGCATCCTTGGCCTCGTGCAGCTGGCTCAGGCGCCGCTCGGAGTCTTCCAGGAAGGTTTCCAGCAACTGCAGGTAGCCATCTTCCATGACCTCCCGCAAGTCACTCAGCACCTTCTGATCAATATGCATGTCCGCCACTTGCTCACTCCTTGATCAAGCCTGATTAGGCCCGAGCCGCGCAATCCGGCTCACCATTGAAACTCCACCCGCGCCAAGCGTCCACCTTCCAACCACTGGGCATTGCCGGCCAACCGCCGCACCAGGCTCACCCCTCGCCCACTGAAGCCCTGCGCCACCGGCGTGGTGACCGACAGGCGCTCCACGTCGAAGCCTGCGCCGCTGTCGCGGACCTCGATGATCAGACGCCCACCCGCACCTTGAGGTTCCACCCGCAGGGCAATGCCGACGCTGCCGTGCACCCGCCGCCCCAAGCGCTCGGCGCGCAGGCGATAGTACTCGGCGAAGCCTTTGGCGTCGCGCTTGAGCGCCGAGTCCAACCCCAGCACGCCATGTTCCAGCGCGTTGGAGTACAGCTCGCTGAGCACACTGTGCAACTTGCCACTGCTGGGCCTGAGCCCGTGAATTTCCTGCAACAGCTGTACCAGGTAAGGAACCGGGTTGAAGCGGCCCAGGCTCTCGCCCCGCAGCTCGAACTGCAACGACCAGTCCAGCGGGCTGGAACGACCACTGTCGGAGTACACCACCGCCTGCGGCACTACATGTTCAGGCGCCAGCATACGGATATCGCACAGGCTGATATCGTCACGAGACTGACCGCCGAAGCCCGCCAGTGCCTGCATGACCTCGTCGAACAACACCACCGGATCGCGGTTGGCCGCCAGCACTTCCAACAGGCGCTCCACGCCGAACAGACATTCCCGGGCATCCCCAGTGTCGACTACGCCATCGGACAACAGGAACAATCGCTCTCCCACCGCAAGTGGCCTCACCTCGGTGGTATCGTCGAACTGCTCAGGTGGCAGAATGCCCAACGGCAGGTGACGCGAAGGCAACACCTCGAGCACCTCGCCTTGCGCCGACAAGCGATAGCCATCCGGCATGCCGCCGTTCCAGAGCTCCACGGTTTCTCGCTGGAAACTCAGGTTGAGCAACAGCGCACAACAGAACATGTCCACAGGCAGGATGCGCTTGAGCTTGGCGTTCATCTCCCGCAGCGTTTCGACCAGGCCGTAGCCCTTGGCGGTCATGCCATAGAACACCTCCGCCAGCGGCATGGCGCCGACCGCGGCCGGCAGGCCATGGCCGGTAAAATCCCCCAGCAGCACATGCATGTCGCCCGAAGGGGTAAACGCCGCCAGCAACAGATCGCCATTGAACAGCGCGTAGGGCGATTGCAGGTAGCGGATGTTCGAGGCACCCAGGCAACCGGAGTGGGCGACCTTGTCGAACACCGCCTTGGCCACCCGCTGTTCGTTGAGCAGGTGATGGTGATGGCGGGCGATCTGGTCGCGCTGCTCCAGCACCGTCGCCTGCAGGCGACGCAAGCGATCCATGGCACGAATCTTCGCCGCCAGGATGACGGCGCTGTAGGGTTTGGCCATGAAATCGTCGCCACCGGCCTCCAGGCAACGCACCAGCCCCTCCTCTTCATTAAGAGAAGTCAGGAAGATGATCGGCACCAGCGCCTCGCCGGCCAGCGACTTGATCCGCCGGGCCGCCTCGAAACCATCCATCACCGGCATCAGCGCATCAAGCAGCACCAGCTGCGGCCGTCGCTCGGCGAACAGCGCCACCGCCTGCTCGCCGTTCTCGGCCGTGACCACCTCATGCCCCTGGCGGCGGACGATCTGCGCCAGCAATAGCCTGTCCGCGGCGCCGTCCTCGGCCACCAGCACGGTCAACGGCTGATCGGCGGACATGGCCACGCTCAACTGATGTCGAACAGCTTTTCGAAGTTGGAGATTGCCAGAATCTTGCGCACATCAGGGCTGGCATGGACCACACGGATATCCGAATCCTCGCCACCGACATGGTCGCGCAGCAGCAGCAACATGCCCAACGCCGAGCTGTCGAGATACGTGGCCTCCTTCAGGTCGACCACCACCGAATCCGGGCGCGGGCGCTGATGCTCGTAGGCGTCCCTGAATTCCTGGTGCTTGCCGAAATCGAAACGACCCTTGACCTTGATCGTCAGCTTTTTCCCGTCCTGTGAAAAATCAGTTTCGACTGCCATGCGAGCGATTCCTTCGATGATGGCGAATGCGACTTCTGAAGGTTTAGCAGGCACTGGCGACAGGCGCCAGTCAGGTCGATCAGGGGTGGCTCTGGCGCGGGAGGCGCTGGGACAGCTCGTCGAGCAGTTTCTGCTCGCGCTTGTCCTCGGCCCGGCGCGCTTCATCCAGGTAGCGCTGGACCAGCTTGCGCAGCCCTTCGACCCGGGCATAGGCCTGCTGCCAGGTGTTGCGGGCGTTGTTCAGGTTGTTCTGGTGCCAGGCCATGCTCTGGCGCTGCTGGGTCATCGCCGTCTCCAGCTGCCCGAGGAAGCGCTGGTAGTTGACCAGCCAGTTGCCATCGACGCCCTGGCTTCCGCGATTGATCCACTGCTGCTGATAGGCCTCGCGAAAACTCTCGAGCTCGGCCTGCTTGGCCTGGGCATCGCTGAGCAGCCTCTGGAAATGCCCCAGGCGCTGGGCGGCCTTGCGCTCGGCCTCCTCGGCCATGTCCACCACCGGCACCAGGCGTGCCGCTCGGCTGGGTTGGGCCATGGTCTATCAGCCCGCCGGCGGCGCGAACACCGCGGCCAGTTCTTCACGGCTCTGTGCCATGCCGACGTTCTCATCCAGGCGCTGGCGCAGGAAGTCCACCAGCTTGGGTTGCAAGGCGATGGCCAGGTCCGTCTCCGGATCGCCACCGGCCACATAGGCGCCGACGCTGATCAGGTCACGGCTCTGCGACAGGCGCGACCAGAGCTGCTTGAACTTCTGCGCCTGACGCAGGTGATCGGGATCGACCACCTGGGGCATGACCCGGCTGATCGAGGCCTCGATGTCGATGGCCGGGTAGTGCCCTTCCTCGGCCAGGCGCCGGGACAGCACGAAGTGACCATCGAGCACGCCCCGCGCCGAGTCGGCGATCGGATCCTGCTGGTCGTCGCCTTCGGACAGCACCGTGTAGAACGCGGTGATCGAGCCACCGCCCGGCTCGCCATTACCAGCCCGCTCCACCAACTTGGGCAGCTTGGCGAACACCGAAGGCGGATAACCGCGGGTGGCGGGCGGCTCGCCGATGGCCAGGGCGATTTCGCGCTGGGCCTGGGCGAAGCGGGTCAGCGAATCCATCAGCAGCAGGACATTCTTGCCCTTGTCGCGGAAATACTCGGCAATTCGCGTGCAATACATCGCCGCGCGCAGACGCATCAAGGGCGCGTCATCCGCCGGCGAGGCGACCACTACCGAGCGCTTGAGCCCCTCCTCGCCGAGGATGTGCTCGATGAACTCCTTCACTTCCCGACCCCGCTCGCCGATCAGGCCGACCACGATGATCTCGGCCTCGGTAAAGCGGGTCATCATGCCCAGCAGCACCGACTTACCGACACCAGTACCGGCGAACAGGCCCAGGCGCTGGCCACGACCGACGGTGAGCAAGCCGTTGATACTGCGGATGCCAACATCCAGCGGCTGACTGATCGGATCACGGTTGAGCGGGTTGATGATCGGGCCGTCCATCGGCACCCAGTCCTCGGCCTTCATCCCGCCCTTGCCGTCCAGCGCGCGACCGGCGCCGTCGAGCACCCGGCCAAGCATGCTCATGCCCATCGGCAGGCGACCGCTGTCGTCCAGCGGCACCACGCGCGCACCGGGAGCAAGGCCGACAATGCTGCCGACCGGCATCAGGAACACCTTGCTGCCGGCAAAGCCCATGACTTCGGCCTCCACCTGCACCGGGTGATAACTGTCGTCATTGATCACCAGGCAGCGGCTGCCCACCGCAGCGCGCAGGCCTTCAGCCTCGAGGGTGAGGCCGACCATGCGCAGCAGGCGCCCTTCGACGATCGGCTGGTCGGGCAGCTTCACCGCGTCGGCGTAGCCCTCCAGGCGCTTGCCGAAGCTGGTGCGGTCAAGGCGCATCGGTTTCACCCGCCGGCACGTCCAGCTCGACGGATATATCCGCCGCAGCAGGATGCAGGGCCTGGTCGTGAGACTGGTCGAACAGCTGCGTCACGGCCTTTTCGATGCGGGTCTCCATGGTCGCGTCGATACGGCTGTGAGCGGTCTCGATCCGGCAGCCGCCCGGCAGCAACGACTCATCCTCGAGCAGTTTCCAGCTCTCCTCATGACGCTCGCGCAAGGCCTTGGCCAGCTCGAAATCCTGCGGATTGAGGTGGATACGGATGTTGTCGGCGCCCATCGGCAGCAGTTTCAGCGCCTCACGCAGGACGTGGGTGATCTGGCTCGAATCGCTGCGCAACTCGCGACCGATGACCTGGCGGGTCATGCTGGCGACCAGTTGCACCAGGGCTTTCTCGATCTGGGTGTCCTGCTCGGCAATGGGCTCGAGCAGATGACTCATGACCTGTTCGAGGCTGGCCAATTTGGCCGCCAGGGCCACTTCGGCCTCCTGGCGAACCTTCAGCTGGGTGCTATGGAAGCCTTCGCGCTCGCCAGTGGCGAAGCCCTCGTTGTAGGCCTCCTGACGGATGGCCTCGAGCTCTTCGAGGGTCAGCGGCTGGACTTCCTCCAGCGGCACCTCCTCGACTTCGTCCTCGATGACCTCAGGCTCCGGCTCGGGTTGCGGCTCGGGCTCGGGGTCGAAGCTGGGCAGCGCCCACACATCCACGCCCTCGAGGTCGCGGGCACGGATCAGGTCGCTGGGATGTTCGGTGGTGGACATGTTTTCAGGTACTCAAAAGCCATCTGCAACCAACGCGCCCCTGTAGGAGCGGCCTTGCGTCGCGAAAGGGCTGCGCAGCAGCCCCACGATCTCGATGTCACCGCAAAATTGTCGGGGCAGCCCTGCTGCCTTTTCCGACAGGTCCGACGCCTCGGCGAGGCCGCTCCTACAAGGGACCGCGTTACCCCGCAGGTCAGATCATTTCCTCGGCGCCCTTGCCGCCCAGCACGATCTCGCCGGCCTCGGCCATGCGGCGGGCGATGGTGAGGATTTCCTTCTGCGCCGTTTCCACGTCGCTGACCCGCACCGGCCCCTTGGCCTCCAGGTCGTCGCGCAGCAGCTCCGACGCTCGCTTGGACATGTTCTTGAAGATCTTGTCCTTGACCCGCTCGTCGGCGCCCTTGAGCGACACCACCAGCACGTCCGAGGACACCTCGCGCAGCAGCGCCTGGATGCCACGGTCGTCGACGTCGGCCAGGTTGTTGAAGACGAACATCAAGTCTTCGATCTGCTCCGACAGGTCGCTGTCGATCTCGCGGATCGAGTCCATGAGCGCGCCTTCCACGGAACTGTCGAGGAAGTTCATGATGTCGGCGGCGCGCTTGATGCCACCCAGGGTAGTGCGCGCGGCATTGGAGTTGCCGGAGAACTGCTTCTCGAGGATCTGGTTGAGTTCCTTGAGCGCCGCCGGCTGCACGGTGTTGAGCGACGACACGCGCAGGACGATGTCAAGGCGCACCTTGTGGTCGAAATTGCTCAGCACCTCGCCGGCCTGGTCGGGGTCGAGGTAGGCGACCACGATGGCCTGGATCTGCGGGTGCTCGTAGCGGATGACGTCGGCCACGGCACGCGGCTCCATCCACTTGAGGCTGTCCAGGCCGCTGGTGTTGCCACCGAGCAGGATGCGGTCGATCAGGCCATTGGCCTTGTCCTCGCCGAGCGCCTGGTTGAGCATCTTGCGGATATAGCCGTCGGAACCGACGCCCAGGCTGGTCTGGTCGCCGACGATCTCGACGAACTCGCTCATCACCTGCTCGACCTGCTCGCGATGGACGTTGCCCATTTGCGCCATGGCCACACCGACCCGCTGCACTTCCTTGGGCCCCATGTGGCGCAGGACCTGCGCGGCATCGGTCTCGCCGAGCGAGAGCAGGAGGATGGCCGCCTTGTCGACGCGGCTCAGCTTGGCGGTAATGGCTCGATTGTCACTCATCGGCGTTGATCCACTCTTTCACGACCTGGGCCACGCGGCCCGGGTCTTCGGCCACCAGGCCCTTGATTGCGTTGAGCTGTGCCTCGTAACCCTCGCTCGGGCTCGGCAACAGAATGCTTGTCGGGCCACCCAGGCTGACGCGGTCGTTGGCCAGTTCGCCATCCAGACCGATCATGCCGCCCAGCTCCATGTCGCTGTCCGTGGCAGCCTGCTTGCCGCCACCTGTGATGTTGTTGAGCACCGGACGCAGCACGCCGAACACCAGCACCAGGATGAACAGCACGCCCAGCACCTGCTTGACGATGTCCCAGAACCATGGCTGCGAGTAGAACGGAATGTCGACCAGCTCGTCGCCACGGTCGGCGGCGAACGGCACGTTGATCACGGTGACGCTGTCGCCACGGCTGGCATCGAAGCCCACTGCGTCCTGCACCAGGCGAGTGAAGCGCGCCAGGTCTTCGGCACCCCACGGAGTGCGGGTGGTTTCGCCGGTGGCGGCGTCGAGCTTGACCTGGTCGTCCACCACCACGGCTACCGACAGGCGGGTCAGGCGACCTTGCTGCTGACGGGTGTGGCTGATGGAGCGGTCCAGCTCGAAGTTCTTGGTGCTTTGCTGACGCTTGTCGCTCGGGTACGGCGCGAGCATCGGCTGGCCGGTGGCCGGGTCCATGATCTGCTGGCCGTTGGCGTCCACCAGCGGCTGCCCAGGCTGGATGGCACCGGCCGGCGTGGCGGCGGCCTTGGCGTTTTCGGGCGCGGAGGCGCCGGCCGGCGGCTGGTTGCTCAGGGCGCCCGGCACACCTTGCGGGCCCTGGCTGCTGGCACGCTGTTCGTTGACCGACTGTTCGCTGCGCAGCGCCGGCTGGTCTGGATTGAACTGCTCGGAGGTGGACTCGACGGCGCTGAAGTCAACGTCGGTCGACACCTCGGCCTTGTAGCGGTCGTTGCCCAGCACCGGCTGGAGGATATTGTGCACGCGCTGGGTGAGCATGCCTTCCATGCGGCGGCTGTAGTCGAACTGCTTGCCCGCCATGGTCAGGGCGGTGTCCTGCAACTGGTCGGAAAGCAGGTTGCCCTTCTGGTCGACCACGGTCACCTGGGACTTGTCCAGTTCCGGAACACTGGTGGCCACGAGGTTGACGATGGCCATCACCTGGCCCGCCTCCAGGGCACGACCCGGGTACAGCTCGACCAGCACCGAGGCGCTGGGCTTGCGTTCGTCGCGCACGAACACCGAGCTTTTCGGGATCGCCAGGTGCACGCGGGCGGCCTTGACATTGTTCAGGCTCGACACGGTACGCGCCAGCTCGCCTTCCAGGCTGCGACGGTAGCGGGTGGCTTCCATGAACTGGCTGGTGCCCAGGCCCTGCTCCTTGTCGAGCAACTCGAAGCCGACGTTGCCATCGCTTGGCGCGACACCGGCGGAGGCCAGTTTCAGGCGCGCACGGGAGAGGTCGTCGGCCTTGACCAGCAGGGCGCCGGAGTTCGGCTCCACGCGATAGGGGATATCGGCGGCGGTCAGGGCATCGATCACCTGCTTGGTGTCGGTGCCCGCCAGGCTGCCGTACAGCGGCCGGTAATCCGGCTGCTGCGACCACAGCACCACGGCGAAACCGATGGCCACGCTGGCGGCCAGGCCGACCAGCAGGCCGACCTGACGCAGCATGGGCATCTGCGAGATGTTTTCCAGGAACGCCATGCCGAACAGCGGCGGCTTGGCCGCTGGCGGACCACTCTTGGCGGGGGCGTTATCGACGACTGCTTCGGCCATGACTCACTCTCGCCCTTATACCGGCATCTGCATGATGTCCTGGTACGCCTGTACCAGTTTGTTGCGCACCTGGGTCAGGGCCTGGAACGACACCGAGGCCTTCTGCGAGGCGATCATCACATCGGTCAGGTCGACCCCGCTCTTGCCGATCTCGAAAGCGTTGGACAGCTGGGAGGAGGCCTGCTGCGTTTCATGCACCTTGCCAATGGCCTGGCCAAGCATGTCGGCAAAGCTGCTCTGGCCTGGCGCCAGTTCAGGCGCGGCGACAGCCTTGGGCTGGGACATGGCTTCGGCCTGCATGGCACGCATGTCCAACATCAGACGATTGAATTCAACACCTTGGGTCATGGACTTCTCTCTCCGGCTGCCGCACTTTTTTTGACACTCGTGCAGCGAATGGGTTGGAACTAGCAAGAGGAGTGCCAGCCAACCCGAAAATCATTCAAAACGACGCATCAACCGAACAGGCTGGCCTCGACATCCAGGCCCGCGTCACGCATCTGCGCCAGCTTGTAGCGCAAGGTGCGGGGGCTGATCCCCAGGCGCTCGGCAGCCTCCTTGCGACGGCCACGCTCAGCACGCAAGGTGTCGATGATCATCTGGAACTCATGACGCCGCATGTCGTCGCCCAGCCCGCCAACCTCGGCAACCGGCTCAACGGACAATGGCTCAATAGTGGCCACTTTCGGCACCGACAATGGAATGGCGCCAGCCAGACAGAAATCCGCCGCCTCGATCACACCACCCTGCTGCAGGATCAGCGCCCGCTGCACGGCGTTGTCCAGCTCCCGCACATTCCCTGGCCAGGCATACGCCTGCAGGCACGCCCGCGCCTCGCTGGACAGGCACACCTGGGCATGGCGCATCTTGCGGGCATGGCGCGCCAGCAGGCGCTCAGCCAGCGGCAGGATATCGGCAGGACGCTCGCGCAGGGAGCGCCAGGCCATGGGGAATACCGAAAGGCGGTAGTACAGGTCTTCACGGAAACGGCCGGCCGCCACCTCCCCCACCAGGTCGCGGTTGGTCGTGGCAAGGATGCGGATGTCCAGGGCGATGGGCTTGCGCCCACCGACGCGCTCGACTTCGCGCTCCTGCAGCACCCGCAGCAGCTTGGCTTGCAAGCCGAGCGGCATCTCGGAGATCTCGTCCAGCAACAAGGTGCCACCGTCGGCCTGCTCGAACTTGCCCGCCTGGGCGGCGATCGCCCCGGTGAAGGCGCCCTTTTCATGGCCGAACAGGGTCGCCTCGAGCATGTTGTCCGGGATGGCCGCGCAGTTGATCGCCACGAAAGGCTGATCCGCCCGCCGCGACTGCTGATGGATGTAGCGCGCCAGCACTTCCTTGCCGGTTCCCGACTCACCGGAGATCAGCACGGTGGAGTCGCTTTGTGCAACCCGTGCCGCCAATTCCAGTAATTGCCGGCTGGCCGGTTCGCACGCCACCGGCCCCTCGTCATCGCTGCCGGCAGCGCTGCCGACGGCATGACGCGCCACCAGGCCGTTCAGCGCTGCGGGCTCGAAAGGCTTGACCAGGTAATCGACAGCCCCCTGGCGCATGGCCTCCACCGCCCGCTCCACCGCCGCATGGGCGGTCATCAGCAACACCGGTAGCTGTGGGTGCTGCCGACGCAGCTGGGCGAGCAGTTGATGACCGTCCATGCCCGGCATGTTCACGTCGCTGACCACCAGGCTGAACGACTCTTCAGCCACCGCCAGCAAGGCCTCCTCGGCACTGCCGACGGCACGGTGGCAGAAACCGCCGATCTCCAGGGTGTCGGCCAACGCCTGGCGCAGAACCCGATCATCCTCGACCAGCAGCACCTTGACGCTCATTGATTTACCTCCCCACGGCCGTCGATCAACGGCAGCAGCACGGTGACACAGGTGCCACGCCCAAGCCTGGAGCGTAGCTGCAGGGTGCCGCGGTGCGCACGCACCACCGCCTGGACCACCGCCAATCCCAAGCCGGTGCCGGTCGCCTTGGTGGTCACGAACGGCTCGCCCAGGCGCGCCAGCAACTGCGCGTCGATACCGCTGCCGGCATCGCTGACGCACACGCGCAGATTGTCGTCGCGGCGCGACAGGTGCACCTTGAGTTTCGCCGGCCCGCTGCTGGCCTGCAGGGCATTCTCGATGAGGTTGAGCAAGGCGCCGACCAGGGTGTCACGGTTGCACAGCAACTCCCCCAGGCGACTGTCGCACTGCCAGCGCACCGCATGCCCCTCGACATGGGCATGAGCTGCCTGTTGCAGCGCCTGGAACAACGCCTTGGGGCTGATGCGGTCATTGAGCGGCAACTCCCCGCGGGCGAACACCAGCATGTCGCGCACCTGGTGCTCGAGTTCGTGGAGACGCTCCTTGAGGTTGCCGGCAAAGCGCAGCCGGGTTTCGTCCGTCAATACCTGCTGCGGTTCGGCCAGGTGACTGGCATAGAGCATCGCCGCCGAGAGCGGCGTGCGGATCTGGTGCGCCAGGGACGCGATCATGCGGCCCAGGGACGACAGGCGTTCGTGCCGCGCCAGCTGATCCTGCATGCGGCGGGTTTCGGTCAGGTCGTTGAGCAGCACCAACTGCCCCGGCTCGGCATCCAGCGAGCGCGTCGCGATGGACAGACGACGCCCGTCACGCAGGGAGACCTCATGACCGTCATCGTCACGCGGCGCGAAACTGCGGGCGATCACCTCGCGCCAGCGCATGCCGATCAATGGCTCGCCGAGCAACTCGCAGGCCGCCGGATTGGCTTCACGCACACACCCTTCTGCGTCGATCACGATCACCCCGCCCGGCAGCAGGTCGAGCAGGTTCTGCAGGCGATTGGCCAGGCGCTCCTTCTCATCGAGCTCGGCCATGCGCTGCGCACTGACCACCGCCAGCTCGCCCTTGAGCTCGCTGACCCGCGTCTCGAGCATGGTGTAGGACTGGCTCAGCTGGCTGGAAACCTGATCGAACAGGGCGAACGCCTGCTCAAGGCCCTGCCGGCTTTCCTGCTCGAGCGGGGTGTGCCCGCGCGGATCGGCGGCATGGGAACGGTGGGCGGCCTGGGGCATCGTGCTCTCTCGCATGGCTGACCGTCATAAAAACGGTATGTTGCCTGCGGTGTAGCAATAGCCGTGCCGGAGATGGGGATAATCGAATGCGGGATCGTTGATCGAAGGCAATGGCCGGGGCTGTCACAGCCCCCCCGACCATTGTGTCCAGGCAAGACGGGATCAGTCGTCCGCCTGCTCCTCGCCACCCTGGCGGCTCATGCCGTACTTGCGCATCTTCTCCACCAGCGTGGTGCGACGGATGCGCAGGCGCTCGGCGGCACGGGCAACGATACCATTGGCATCGTCCAGCGCCTGCTGGATCAGCCCCTGCTCCAGGCTGCCGAGGTAGTCCTTGAGGTCCAGCCCCTCGGGCGGCAGCATGGCGTGGCTGGCGAAGTTCGGCGCATGGCCGTTGATCGCCACGCGCTCCTCGAGATCGGAGCGCAGGCTGTCGACCAGCTGCTCATCCTCGTCATCCACATAACGGAACTTCTTCGGCAGCTCCGCCACGCCGATCACCCCATACGGGTGCATGATCGCCATGCGCTCCACGAGGTTGGCCAGCTCGCGGACGTTGCCCGGCCAACCGTGGCGGCACAGCGACATGATCGACGCGGAATTGAAGCGAATCGAGCCGCGCTTCTCGTGCTCCATGCGCGAGATCAGCTCGTTCATCAGCAACGGGATGTCTTCCACCCGCTCACGCAATGGCGCCATCTCGATCGGGAACACGTTCAGCCGGTAATACAAATCCTCGCGGAAGGTCCCATCCTCGATCATGGTCTCGAGGTTCTTGTGCGTCGCGGCGATGATGCGCACGTCGATGCTCTGGGTCTTGTTGCTGCCGACCCGCTCGAAGGTGCGCTCCTGCAGCACGCGCAGCAGCTTGACCTGCATCGGCAGCGGCATGTCGCCGATTTCGTCGAGGAACAGCGTACCACCGTTGGCCAGCTCGAAGCGCCCGGCACGGCTGGTGATCGCCCCGGTGAAGGCGCCCTTCTCGTGGCCGAACAGTTCGCTTTCGAGCAGCTCCGCCGGGATCGCCCCGCAGTTGACTGGCACGAACGGCGCCTCGCGACGCTTGGAGTGGTAGTGCAGGTTGCGCGCCACCACTTCCTTGCCGGTGCCCGACTCGCCGAGGATCAGCACGCTGGCATCGGTGTCGGCCACTTGCTGCATCATCTGCCGCACATGCTGGATGGCACGGCTGGTACCCACCAGGCTGCGGAACAGGTTGGGCTCGCGCTGGCGACCACGCTCGCGGGCCTGGTCGTACATCTCGCGATAGACCTGGGCACGGTGCAGGGAGTCGAGCAACTGGCTGTAGCTCGGCGGCATCTCGAGGTTGGACAGCACACGGCGGCGCAGGTCCTCGGGGAAGTCCGCGGAAGAAATTTCACCCAGAAGCAGAACCGGAAGGAACTCATCCCATCCAGCCACTGTCTTAAGGAGCCCCAGCACGCTGGCCGGGGCATTTACGGTACCGATCAGGACGCACAGCACTTCACGGCTGGAAGACAAACCCTCGACCACCTGCTGCCAGTTGTCGCTGGAGCAGGACAGGTTTTCTTCGCCGAGAAAATTCAGGACCACCGCCAGATCGCGGCGGCGTTCGCTGTCGTCATCGATCAGGAGAATCTTGGTTTCACGCCACATGCAATAGCAACTTCCCTAGTCATATCGGCGCCCGAAGGCGTGCACGACATCATTCCGACTGAATGGTCAGTGTTCGGACGTCTGAATTTCGAAAACAGCCACTAGTAAAGTCAAAAAACGGCACACAGTCAAATTTATGGCGCGCTGATTTTTGTGTCACCTGTGGTCAGGTGAACAAATGGTATACCTTTGTCGCGTTTTCCGCCTGACGTATCTTCGCCATCTCGTCGACTACCGATTGACGCTCACCACTTGCAACTTCGATTAGCTGCCGATAGACAGCCTGCAACTGCTCCAGGCTGGCACGCACCTCATCCTCGTTCGACAACGCCTCGGCCAGCACATCGTCGACGCACAGGCGGCACTCCAGATCCAGCTCGCCAACCGCCTCCCAGTCACGACTGGCCAGGGCGGCGAGCAGCAGCTCGCGGGTCTGGTCGATACGCTCGATCACCTCACTCATGACAACCTCCTGGTTCAGGGCGTCGGCTGCTGTTCGCCGATCGCATCCCAGCCTTCCTTGACCGTGATCAGCAGGCGCGCGACTTCGTCGATGATCTCGGGATCACCCTTCACATTGGCCTCAAGCAGACGCCGGCTCATGTACGTGTACAGGTTGTCCAGATCAGCCAGGCTCTCGGCATGATTTTCCAGGTCGAGACCTTCACGCAGGCCACCGATGATGTCGATTGCCTTGCCGATCAGAACACCCCTCTGGGCAACATCCTTGCGGGCGATGGCGCCCTTGGCCTGAGCCAGGCGGTCGAGACCACCCTGCATGAGCATCTGTACCAGGCGGTGCGGACTGGCTTCGGAAGTCTGTGCCACGCCATTGACTTTCTGGTATTGCCGAAGGGCCAACATCGGGTTCATGGATCTACCTCGTTGCAGCGAAAAGGTGCATATACCTCTTGTATCGCCGCCGCGTCAAAAAACTTTAGCCGGAAAAGACAAAGCCCGGCACGCCTGTAGGGCGCCGCCGGGCTTTTGTCATGCTCGATCGATCAGGACTTCTTGGCCTGGGCGTTGATCGCCTCGAAGATCGAGGTGATCTGCTCGCCCTGCTTCTTCATCTTGGCCAGAGCGGTATCGAGCGCAGAGAATTTCTTGGTCAGCGATGTAGTCAGCAACTCAGTGCGACGATCCAATGCCGTCTTCTGGTTCTCCAGGTTTCGGGCCACCTTGTCGAGGTTGCTCTTGCGAGTATCCAGCGACCCACCGGTGGCATTGTACGGATCGATCGCCTTGTTCATCCGCTCGAACACACCGTTGGTGCCCGTGAACAACTCCTGGATTTCAGAGCCCAACTTCTTGTCGTTCAGCGCTGCGTTAAACTTGGTGCTGTTGAATTCAAGGGTGCCGTCCTTCTGGGTATTGATCCCCAGCTGGCTGAGCGTGGTCAGCTTGTCACCCGAACCGGTTTCGGTCAGCACCTTGCGAACATCGGCAAGCAACGATCGAGTAGTCGGGTCGTTGGTCAGCGGACCCAGACTGGTGACGTTGCCGTTGGCGTCCTTGGTCGGCGTGACCAGCGCAGTGACAGCCTTCTGCAGGGTGTTGTACGCGTCGACGAACGACTGCACCGATTTTTTCAGCCCTTCGTTGTCCTGCGCCACGGTAACCTTCGTGGTTGTATCCTTCGCAGATACGCCCGTGAGCTCCAGCGTCAGGCCACTGACAGCCTGGTCGACGGTGTTTTTCGAACTGGTCAGCGCCAAACCGTCGATGGAGAACTGCGCATCCTGGGCGAGCCCGGTGATATAACCCGCGCCACTCCCGGAAATTTTCTGGGTGCCATCGATGGCCAGCTCCGGAATGCCGCCAACGGAAATGTCACTGCCCTTGCCGGTAGTGGTGGAACTGAACACCAGTCGCGAACCGCCCGCCTCGTTGATGATGTTGGCGGTGATACCCTTGGCACCCATCTCCTTGTTGATCTGGTCACGCACGCTCTGCAGCGTGGCACCACTGGCAACATTGATCTTGTAGTCCTTGCCGTTCTGGCTGACGGTCAGCTCACCGGCACTGATCGCCGTGGAGGCCCCACCCACGAACTGCTGGCTGGCGACTTTGGAGCCAGTGGCCAACTGATCGACCTTGATGTCGTAGTTGCCAGCAACCGCCGAGTTACTGGACTTGATCTTGACAACGTTTTCGTTGGCAGAAGTACCAGCAAACGCATTGAACGCAGGCGCATTCTTGTCGTTGAGCTTCTTCATGGCGTCCTGGAACGCCGTGAGGGCGCTGCGCAGGGAGCCGATACCGGAAATCATCGCGGAGTTGTTGCTCGACTGCCGAGCAATCTGGTTGGCTTTGGCCGCAGTATCGGCATTCACCAACACACTGACGATGTTCTTGATATCGAGCCCGTAGCCCGCACCCGTGTTGGTAGTAATCGGGCTTGCCATGCTGTCGCTCCTCTCTTCGATGGGCCCGCCCCGCTCCTGCAAGGCCGACTTGAATCACTTATTTGCGCTCGCCGCCAATCAGACCTTGGCGTCGAACAGAATACTTTTGACATCACTCAGGCTATGGGCGATCCGCAAGGCCTCTTCAGAGGGCAACTGTCGAATCAACTCACCTGTTTCACTGGCGATGACCTTTACCACGATCTTACCGGACTCTTCATCGGTGAAGAACTCCAGGTTACGTCGTGTTTCCTTGAGAAACTTCTCGATTTCCGAGACAGCTTCCTTGACCTTGTCGGCAGCCTGGACCTTGTCGGCGCCTTGCACCCTGGTCGAATCCTGCCTTTTTTCGCTGTCACCGGGAACATCCGGCCGGGCGACCGGCTTTTCGGCAACTTGCTCGGCCGTGCGCGCAGCCGGGTAAGACAGGTTCAGCTTGACGCTCATGTCCATGTCCACCACCTCACAATGAAAAAGCGGGGAAGCGCCTGGAGAGCACTCCCCCGCCATCAGCTATCAGGCAGATTAGCCCAGCAGCTTCAGGACTGCCGATGGCAGCTGGTTGGCCTGGGCCAGAACCGAGGTCGAAGCCTGTTGCAGAGTCTGCTGCTTGGTCAGCTGGGCAGTTTCAGCAGCGAAGTCGGTGTCCTGTACACGGCCACGAGCGGCTTCGGCGTTCTCGTTGATGTTCTGCAGGTTGTTGATGGTGCTGGTCAGACGGTTCTGGGCGGCACCCAGGTCAGCACGGTTGGTGTTGATGGTCTGCAGAGCCTTGTCGATCGCGGTAACGGCGGCGCTGTAGTTGGTTTCAGCCAGGGCGCTGGTCGAACCTTGGATGTTGACGGTCGAAGCGATGCCCAGGGAAGTGGCGTCGAACTTCTGGCTCAGGTTGATGCTGATCTGGTTGATGCCACCGGTGTTCGAGCCAACCTGGAAGGTCATGGTCGAAGCCGAACCGTCCAGCAGGTTCTTGCCGTTCAGCTGGGTGCTGTTGGCGATACGGGTCAGTTCCGAAGCCAGCGACTGGAACTCTTTGTCCAGAGCGGCACGGTCTTCGGTGCTGTTGGAGTCGTTTCGCGACTGCAGTGCCAGTTCGCGCATACGCTGCAGCATGTTGGTCTGCTCTTGCATCGCGCCTTCAGCGGTCTGGGCGATGGAGATACCGTCGTTGGCGTTCTTGATAGCCATGGTCTGACCACGGATCTGCGAGGTCATGCGGGTAGCGATCTGCAGGCCGGCGGCGTCGTCTTTGGCGCTGTTGATTTTCAGGCCGGAAGACAGACGGGTCATCGAGGTGCTCAGTGCGTCGGAAGCACGGTTCAGGTTCTTCTGAACGCCCAGAGAGGTGGTGTTAGTGTTTACAGTCAAAGCCATGACGAATTCCTCGTTGGATTGGGTACTACGGCTTCCGGCCTTGGCAATTCGCCGGGTAGGTGGCCTAGAGAACCTTCGTAATGTTTATCGTCGTCAGGGCAGTTTGCTTTAGGCCGAATTCTCAATTTTTTTACTGGCACCCTGCCACCCCAATGAAATCAAGGGATTGACGCCAGGAAAACAGCACCTAAAACAAAAGCGCCGACCGGAAATGGTCAGCGCTTGAAGGGTGCCACGCTTAATTACAGCGCTCGATGATCGCCGAGCCCCACGACAGCCCTACGCCGAACCCGCTCAGCGCCACCCGCTTGTGCTGCGAGCCGAGCACATGCTTCTCGAGCAACAACGGAATGCTCGAGGACACCGTATTGCCGGTCTCGACCATGTCCTTGATGAACTTCTCGCGATGGCGCCCTTCGTCGAAGCGCTGGGCCACCGCGTCGACGATCGCCGCGCTCCCCTGGTGCAGGCAATAGAGATCTACATCGTCAGCCCGCAACTGGCTGGCCTCGAGCAATTGCTGCAGGTGGGCCGGTACCTTGACCAAAGCGAAGTTGTACACCTGACGACCGTTCATGAAGAATTTGCCATCGGTTGTGCGCAGGTGCTCGGCCCCCGCGCCGTCACTGCCAAACAGCGACCGGCCCAGCTGCCAGATGGCATCCCCCCCCATCCAGGTGGCGGTGGCGGCATCGCCGAATAGCATGGTGGTATTACGGTCTTCGGGGTCAACGATCTTGGAGTAAGGGTCGGCTGTCAGCAGCAAGCCGTTCTTCAGGCCTGCAGCCTCCATGAAGCCTTTCATTGCATACAGACCGTAGACATAACCCGAGCAGCCCAGGGAGACGTCGAAAGCGGCAACCGCAGTGGGCAGGCCCAGCTTGTGCTGCACGATGGCCGCCGTATGCGGCAGCCCTTCGGCATCGCCGTTCTGGGTAACTACGATGACGATATCGATGGCTGCCGGATCAAGCGTTGGATTGGCGGCAAACAACGTGCGGGCAGCCTCGACACAAAGATCGGAGGTCTCTTGGTCGACACCCTTGCGTGGCAGGAAGGTCGAGCCGATCTTGCCAAAGATGAAATCCTGGTCTTTGCCAAATTTCGCGCCTTGGGCGTAGTTGTCGACGCCTTCGGCAGGTACGTAACTGGCGATGCTTTTGATGCCAATCATTGTGGCTTCCCGATGGAAATAGCGAAAAAATGCGGGCTCAAAGGACAGGCTCACAAGCTTTGCTTGTCATGCCGACACAGCTACCCACAGACTCAATAGATTAGAGATGCACGTTTCGACTGCCAAGTCACTGCTTGAACAAGCATCACTCACAGTTGGCACGTGCCCCCCCTGAAACGCCTATTGATGTCTACCGCCACTCGCCCTCTGACGGGAAGCCGGTGCTTGACTCACGCCTTCAACTTACGCAAGCCAAGCCCGGCGCCACTCTTCCAGCCTCGCTCCTTCAAGCAGCCAATCCGCTCGCACCGCAGCCTGCAGGGCATCACCCAAGGCAGCCGAAGCATCTCGATCCGCCAGGTGCATGCGGATCATCCGCAGCCAATCACTTGCGTTATTGTCCGCCCTGGACAGCGGTAATGCATCGGCACCAGTAAAGCCATTTACCCGACTGCATATGACCGGGTGGCCGCAGGCTGCATGCTGCAACACACGCTGGCTACCCGCACAGGCATTAGCCATGCTCTCAAGCATGGGCGCCAATGCCAGGTCGAGGTTCAAAGCGGCCAGGGCAGCAGGAAGCCTATCCGCAGCGACACTCGCGTATTGCTCCTTTACATACGGCTGCAAATGCAACGGACATTCACCCAAGACCACCCAGTCGACATCGGTCACCAGCGCTGGTACCACCTGGGCAAGCAATTCACCCGCCTCCGCCGTTCCCACCCAACCGACTCGCGGCTTATCACCCACCCGACGCTGACTTTTCAGGTTTCGCCAACTGGTTGGCAGTGCACTCTGAAGCACGCGCACATCATCACAATGCCCTTGCACCAGGTCTGCCAGGGCTGGTGTCGCCACCAGTACCCGGTCCGCCTGCATCAGACCCAAGCGTAAGCGCTGAAGAAGATCATCCGCATCGTAGGATTTCCCGATTGCCATGTGCGGCAGGTAACCGTCCAGGTCGTAAATCTGCAGAGCAGTGGAAAATGTGCGCAGACGCCGCGCGGAGCTCAACGCGCCGTCATCAACCGGGCGTTGCCAAATGACAGTATCAGGCTTGAGTCGCTCCAACTCGACCGGCATCAATGGTTTCTGCAATACAAGGGCATCGACCATTCCTGCCTCCCGCAAGTGTGCACCAGGCTGGATCAGCCGGTCCTGCGCTGAGGCTTGAGTATCCGACGTATAGGCCAGCACGGTCGGCAAGATGCCCTTTGTCGGACGCCAGACAATGACATTATTGTCAGGAACAAAGGCTTGATCGCGTCGTAAAGAAAGATTCGAGTTGTAGATTGGGTCGTTTGCCAGCTGAGGAAGCCAGCGCTCGAACAATGCATTCTCTTGCTCGGAAGTTGCTGACGGCCTCGGCACAGGACTGATGAGCAACTGGGCGTGAGGCGTCCAGACATTCAGATACCCCGCCTGCCGGAGTCGCAAGCAAAGGTCAACATCAACCCAAGGCGCAAGCAACGGATCCTCGCTAAACCCCTCAAGCTCGACAAACACAGCGCGCGAGATCATGAAACACTCGCTACTTACTGCGGAATAATTCTGGTCGACCTGCAACCGCCCCATGTAGCCGGCATCCTGACCCGGCCAGTCAGTGAATGCACGCCCCACCTCACCACCAAGGCCCAGCACTAGACCGGCATGGTAAACCTTGAACTCATCGGTCACCAGCTTGGCCCCGACCGCCCCGACCTCGGGACGCTGGCCATGATTGAGCATTTGGGACATCCAATTACCTTCGAAAACCCCAATACCCGCACTCAACCAGAGCAAGAAGTCACCACAGGCATACTCGGCTGCGGCGTTGCAATGGCTCGCCCAATTCGAGACTGATGGCGAGCGCACAACCTTCATACGAGAGGCGCCTAATTGCTCTATGAGGGCTAACCACGCCAACGTCGCTTCGTCATCGATACCGGGATCGATCAGTAAAAGCTCAAAATGAGGATATTGGGTAGTTTCCAGAAGACTTTCGACACAACGCTGACAAAGTGCCAGGCTTCCTTCGAGATAAACCAGGATGCTTACGAACGGTTGTTGACCGTGGGCATAATCGATCCTGTAGCCACCACCGGGCTTTTCGGCGGCACAAGCCTGGGGATAACCGCGCGCTCGAAGATGCCGCTCAATCACGGCACGCTCATCAGATTGAGATGCCCCCTGCCACTCTTCGGTAATGAGCAGCGGTTCATTGATATGCCCGATGCAGGCAAGCCCAAACTGCTCGATCAGACTCAACTGGTAGGCCAGTTCGAACGCCGCGCCCGCCTCAACGGCGAATCGAGCCTGCTCCAACCTCTCGCGTCGATATAACCAGTGCCGCGATTGCCCCGCCGGATCACTCAACAGCAAATCCAGACTCAGGTCAGGTCGGAAATGCACGTCGATGACGCCACTCTTCGCACGCAAAACCTCGTCGGCGTACACCGCCAGGCAATCATCAGGAGCATCCAGCAAGTCGAGAGCAGCAACAAGCAAGCCACTATCAGTAAATTCAACTCCCGCTTCGACCAGGAGCACCCAACTCGCTGTACTTTGTCGTATCGCGGCATTGATGACCTCGACCTTCGGCGAGGTGTCGACAGCAAGCCACTGGACATCCGCAGTCTCGAGACACTCCCCCCCCAGCACAAAGACCCGAGAAGGGATGTAGGTATTGTCAGCTAGACTGGCCAGACTCCGTTGCAACGCATCGCAATTATCCTCCACATTCAGGATGATCACATCCAGAAGCGGCACTTGTGCGCTATCAAGTCGCTGAGCAATCAGAGCGAGTTGCTGGGCATCAGGAACACGCTCGCGCAACCAACTCAACCTACCGAAGCGGTCAGCTATTGCCATGGACTCGGCTACCGCCTGAGTCGTCTCGATGAAGTAATCAAGCGAAGACCAGAAGCTCGATTGATGCTCGACCTGACGCGCATGCAACAACGGGAGGGTTTCGCGAGCCCGCTTGACAGCCTCGGGAGAATTTCCCCACGCGGTCCCATAGCTATTATTCTCAGACAGGGATAATGGCTCAGGCGCCCATTTGCCAGGGATGACAATACATACACAACCACACAAGACGGCTTCGGCAGCCAAACCCGAGCGTTCTCCCAAATAGAGGTACTCACACTGCTGGAATAGGCTTGCCAGAGCCTCCCAGGACCCCGGGAACGTGGGTGTTATTTCCACCGCATCCGGCGGTAGGAGGGTGGGATCAACGAGCGCCTGACCGCTTCGCCCCTGGTAATAGCATACTTTGCCTGGCACACGGGTATTACCATCAAGCGGCGGACGGAAAATGCTCAGGTCAATGGCGGGACAGTACAATACGTTTTGCTCTGACACACCGGCAGGCAACAAACCCCGGGTGTAGGCGAAAATCAGGTCATCCTTGGCATATTCGCCACGTCCTCCCAGATGCCCAGGCTTGTTCAGCAGATAGCGAACAACGGCTTTTCCGCCTAGCGGGTTACCGTCGACGATCTCCGGATAAACCACGATAGGTTCAAGCCGCTGAGATTTGTGAAGCGCGATGATATCGTCCGTCAGGTAAGGGGTTACCAACTGCGGCTCCAGCACGCGGGTCGTGACATAAGCTTCCTGCCCCGAACGGTTGAGTGCATCACACAACATATGCAGAACGCGAATACCTGCAGAACTGCGGCGATAATCCGGCGCATAGATGTAGTATGGCTGTGAGCGTTTGGAGAATAGTTTGCGTGTCACCGTTGACCTCGAGTTCACAAGCAGCAGAAACAATAAATGCCCAGCACTGGGCTCATTCAGAAATGGAGCGGGATTGGCCAATGACGCTATCAGTCCCGTCCCGACTGGCCCAGGTAGCCATACTGTCGATCGACGCATCCAGGGAGGTCCATACCTCCAGCCCCAATTCGCGAGCCCGCGAGATGTCTGGCACGTAATTCGAGCGCGACAATCCTTCTGGCCGCCCGAGCACTCGCACAGTCTTGTGCGGAGCCAGTCGCGCAACCACACGCCGGGCTAGCTCGGCAATGCTGACGGCACTATCGGATCCAACATTGTATGCAACACCCGACTTGCCCTTTATCAAGAGGGTCAACAACCAGATCGCCAGATCTGCACCATGCAGATAGCTGCGTACGGCCTCACCGCTGGAGTTGAGTACTACCTCGTCAGCCAGCAATGCATCGCGGACAAAGTTACCGATAGCAAAATGACCGTCCAACGGCAGGCCTGGGCCGGCAAAGGCAAAGCAGCGCGTCATCACTACCTCCAGTCCGTGAGAGTGGCCATAGAGGGCACCCAGAGTTTCCTGGACCCGCTTACCTTCCCCATAGGCACTTGACGGTGTATTGCTACTACAGGCCCCGGCGTAAGTCTCACAAACTCCGCCACTCACCGGCAGGCTCCCGTATTGCGCTCCGGACCCCGTAATCAGAACCCTTGCCATCCCACTTCGCAAGGCGAGCTCATACACTCGCTGCGCACCTTGCACGATGGTCTGAAACAACTCGAGTGGCCTGTCACCCGCTGCAGCACTCGTATCTGCCGCCGCATGCAAGATAAAATCCGCATTCCGACCAGGCAGGGCAGATAACTCCCTGATGTCTCCGGGAATCCAATCAAGCCAAGTGAAATAACGACAAACAGGCCAACTGGATAGAAATCGCTGCGGATCGCGAGAAGCGACCGTTACCGTAACTTCGGCCCCTTGGCGATTGAGTTCAGCTAGCACGGAAAGCAACCACTTACCAAAAAAGCCGGTACCTCCGGTAATAAGCAAGTGTTTTCCAGCAAAAGCATCACGCAACCCCAGACTGGCCAGAAGAGGAAGCAACGCTTCAGGTATCGGCAACAATGTTCGCGAAATGCTATCCACAACGATCAAACCAATGTCCGGGAAGTTTCAAGATATTCGGACTCTTGCATGGGGTATTCTGCCAACGTCACATCCTGCCTAGGAGTTTTCCAATCCCCGTAAACATAGGACAAATAACCTAGTGCATCATCAGGCGTGCAAAACTGCTTGCCGAGGAAGGTGATGCTTCCAACGTTGTGAAAATGCACCTCAGGCGCGATAAACGAAGGCCCTGCCCCTTTGGTTACGGACTGGCCATTTTCAATCACACGACGCATGAAACCTATCTCGAACGGCACGATGGCGTTACACCCGACAGCATTCCTATAGGTAACTGCAACCCCGGTGATGAGGTCTTCTGCCTCGAGCACTGTCATGTCCAAATCACAACCCGCAGGCTTGGGTAACGCGACTTTCAAATCAGCCAAGTGATTAACGAAGAGTGGATACGCATGGTCGTTTAAAGAAAAATCGATATCATCGTCCCATGGAATCAGATCACCATCACGGACCGCACCCAACAAAGTGCCGAAATCCAGCATGATGGGAATGGCATGACGCGCACTGAAATCGGCCACACACCCTAGAACCTCCAAAGCCAGCGCCTTGGTCGGCGCATGGGAAAATGGTTTCTCACCATTATTGATCGCCAGCATGTTCTTTGGCGGAAGCACAATCCTCGAAGGGGCCACCCCAAGAGCCTGCAACTGGGCAGTGATACTTTCCCACCAGCCCGTGCTGATCACTACCAGGTCGTATTCCAGATGGCGCAATGCTTCAGGCTGCACCACAGGCACCTTGCCGACAAAAGTGCCATGTTTTGCGCTGTCATTATCTGCAAAGGCAACCACATTCAGTTCCGGAAACCGGGAGAACATAAGCCGAGCCACACGCCCCGCGCCGAACAGGACCAGACGCTTGCCCTTAAAATCAATTGGAATCATGGCTGCTCCTTCACTGCAACGCAACGTCCGACCAATGCATCCTCGTCACGATACTTGGCAAAACCGCGGCCCTGAACTTGGTAATCTAGCGAGAAGCCAAGCGCTCGCAACTTGCAGATCAACGCCTCATGATCGATGTAACGGCGGTAGTGCTGGCCAAATTTCTTTTGAACCTGCTCGTCCTCCTTGGTCCGATACTCAAAATACAGCAGACTTCCAGTAGGTAGCCCAGTGGCCAGCAGGTCCATGAACACCGCTTCCATCGCCTCGTCGATTGCGTGCAAGAAGAAACGCGCATAAACCACAACACGACGCTTATCAGCCACAAATGCGCGAAGCACTTCAGCACTATTCTGGACACTGCAGTGCTCGTACCTGACGTTGGCACTTCGAGTTCGCTGCCGGCAAAGCTCCACCGCTTCAGACGATGCGTCGAGCGCCAACACCTGAAGACCAGTCATGGCAAGAAACTCACTATCTCGCCCATTGCCGCAACCAAACTCGACAACGCTGTCCACGCCGGGGAAATCACTAGCGGCAAAGACCGCAAACTGCGAAGGCAATAGGGGTAGCGCGACGTCCTGGCGGCTGTAAAAATCGTCCCAGTAAGCTTGGCGATCAGCGGGAGTGGATATGGAACTCATCGAGCGAGCAACCCTTTCAGCGTTATTAATCAATCGTGAAATCACTCACGAGCCGGAGCATCAATAAAAGTACAGCGTGGTGTCGTCGACGATATCGGAGTAGTGTCTTACACCCACCTTGTAATCGCCCCGTATCGACAGGACCGTATCGACCAGTTTCCACAAGTCGTCACTGCGATGGTAGGCACAGACACACAGCTTCGGACGATCTCGCAAAATGACTTGGCGAGCACCTTTGAGCGCCCCCTCTTCTCCGCCTTCAATATCGAACTTGATCATTGTGATAGCAGAGTCAGCCACTTCGTCCAACGGCAATCCGACCACATTCGCGGGGGCGCAATGCTGCGACTCAGCGGACAATTCGCCCAATACGTCACAACTGTTGCTTGCAGGGGAAGGAAGTTCACAATGCTGCTCGGTCATTGCAGCCTGCAGCGCTCTGACCCCTGCTCGGTCTCTAAACCTTTCGCGACACGCCTGAAAGGCAAGGGTCTCCGGCTCGAACAACAGGGCGCTCTCAACCTGCCCGAATCTAGCCTCCAGTCTGGCCAACGTATCGCCGTTATATGCACCCGCATCGACATAATGCCGAGTGTCAAGCTGAGAGACGAAGTCTGCTTCCAGGTACTCATCTGCGAAGGGTGAGCGAATCTCTTGTGCGGCATGTCCAAAATGCAGCCGTTGCGCTATCAGGCCATCGAAAACCTGACGGGAACGCTCATCATCCAGACAGAGGAATGCTGATAAGAAAGCATCTCGCTGCCGAATCACTGTGGACCGGTAGTTTCGGAAGCTACTCTCGGTAATGTAAGGCGCATCAATAGCAGCCAGGAACTGCTGCTTCGTCATGATGTTGCTCCAGCCCAGCGCTCGCAGCTCCTGCTCGATCACCGCACTGTAACGCCCGCTGCCCAGTACGATCAGAGCATCCTCTGGCATGTTATTACGATCAAACGCCAACACCGGTATTCCATCGATTTGAGAACCGTGCTTGGCAACATCGTTGTCTAGGAACGCGTCAATCTGCCCACCACGCTCCGCATAAAGCCTCGCCAGCAACACCCCAACTTGATGAGCACCGAAGATAAATATCTTGGCCTGCAGCCGCCTTTCCAGCGCCTCATAGGGAAAGTCGGACGGCGCCCTTGACAGCAATTCGGACATAGCGGGGAATTCCCCCACTCGCTTCAGAACATCCAGCTTGTCAGGAGAACGCAGGCTGACGCCTTCGCTAGCCGCAATCGGCGTATTCAAACCAAGACGAACCGTGAGGGGCAGCACTTCACCGTTCACATCAAGCTGTAGCTTTATACTTTTTCCTTCCGCCCAGTCTTCACCAAACAAGGACGCGATATCCTGAAACTTATCCATGGGGCGAATCCTCGGCCTGCATATTTGCTTTGTAGGATGTTACGGCGTAAAGAACGGTGTCGAATGTGCTCTGCGCATGACAACGTAAATAGAAGCGGTAGCCCAAGGCATACCCCTGCAACTGCTCGAAGATTGTCCAGAGATGCTCGGCACGGTGATAAACACTGATGGCGAGATTGGGCCGATGCCGCACCAACGTTTGCCGTGCTCCTTCGAGCGCCTGCGGCTCCTCCCCCTCAATGTCCATTTTGATCAGATTGGGCGCGAAACCCGGCACTGCGTCGTCAATACACACGCAGGTGACCGTATCTGCACCCGACTCCGCCAAGTGCCCGCCAGCACCAAGAGCACCGTCGAACCCAACACGGCGATTGTGGCTCGAAACCCCACAAGGAAAATTAACGACATTCAGGCCAGCCACACTGCGGGACAGCGTCGAGTAATACTCAAGATTAGGTTCAAAACAAGCGACCGCCGCAAAGTCCATACCGGCCTCACGCATTTCCATGACCGTATCCCCGATATAGGCCCCACAGTCGATGAAACGTAATGGCTGAGGCCAATCAGGCAAGTCCGCTGGGAAGTACTGGCGCCCAGAGGGCGGGGGAAGGCATTGGTAGTTGCCGGAAGTCCTGAACTCGACGATACGATCGAGCAACTGCCGACTGGTCTCGTCAGCCAAGTGTGCTCGCAGGTAGGCAATCCGGTCAGCATGCGCTCTGTAGAAGTTGCCCTCGACGAGCCAGTAGCGAAACGGCTGGTCCTGAGGAAAATAATTGACAAACTCCACAAGACTCATGACGCGCCCAAAGCCCAGCAATTGCAAGTCACGCACGACTTGAGCGACATCTACATAGTTATTGAACAAACCTATGATCACACAGGCTTCCGATGGGTCATGCCGGTCGGCCCACTTACCGGCGGTCATGACAGGAATTCCATCCACCTCGAACAGTGACTCGTCTCTGTCAAGGTAACCATCAACCCCAATGTCACGATCCGCCAGGTAAGCCTGTACCCGCTGACCCGCAAGGCGCGCGCCGTAAATCAGTAACTGCCGGTGGCTCTGCCTATCAAACATGACTGACCCCTTGGGCCACCCGCACGAGCACGGCGTGCCCGTTTAGATTGTGCACAAAGCGGAAATCAGGATTCTCGGCAATGAACTCATTCACCAAGCGGGTGACACCTTCGCAGCCAAAGAAACCATAATCATCGAAGACAACCACGGAACCGGTCGACAAACGCGGCAACGCCCAAATCAAAACGTCACGCGCCGAGTCATAAACATCGACATCGATATGCAGTAGTGCTAGTTGACCTGCCACGCATTCCGCGTTTTGCTCAGGGAACATCCCTTTGAGCAGTTTCACACTGTCCGAAACACCGCATTTCGCGGCCAGGCTTTCGACCAACTGCACATCGGTGTCAGCATGCTCCCCCCCCTGATAACGGGTGTCCTGGCTACCCGCCTTGACCACGCCGGAGAAGGTATCCGCCAAGAACACCTGGCGCCCTGCACGTTGGTTGGCCAGCGCCAGCAGGCAGCCCGAACCGCCTCGCCAGACGCCAACCTCGAGAAAGTCCCCCTCCAAACCATCCAGTTGCCGTACCAGTGACCAGAGTTCATAAAGACGATACTTATCGACCAACGTATTGGCCTGGACCAACCCAAGGGCTCTGACAAAAGCCTGATCGCCATGCCAAGGGGCATAGCTGGCATAAGGCAGCAATCGTTCATGACGGATTTCCGGCGAACGATCATGGGACCATGGAGTAGTGCCGCGTAGGTAGCGATAGCTGAGACCTGTCAGTTTTTTCTTGAGCCATGCCATCTCAATCACGCTCCGACACGGCCATCTGTGCAGCAAACTCGTCGCGAGGGAGGAACGGGTACAAATCTTCCAACGCCCCAGTTTCCGGCTTGCCCTGTTCGTTGATGCGGGTCATGACGCGAGGCACCCGGGCTTCTTCGACCTGCACCACCACCTCACAAACGACCGGACCATCGCGATCAAGCACCTCCATCAGCTTTTCGTCGAGTGCCATATGACTATCGATGCGTGAATACCCTACTCCGTAGGCCGCCGTGAGCTGCTGCAAGTCTGGCAGTTGCAGGCCGCTGCTGGCATCGGCCCCCACCAGCAACTTGAAATGCGCACTTTGCGATGTACGTATCGAGGCATAACCCTGGTTATTGATGACAAATACCTTGATCGGCAGCTTCTGCGCGGCCAAGGTTGCCAACTCCTGGATGTTCATCTGCACACCACCGTCACCATCGACGCAGATCGTCTGTTTGCGCCCCGCCGCCAGGCAGGCGCCAATGGCAGCAGGCACTCCGAAGCCCATTGATCCGGTACCTCGGTTATGGAAGCATCGCTGATGCTTTTTCAGACGCAGATTCAGCAGAAACAACTCGGAGGCAAATCCGGAGCTGCCCGGAGCGATCACATCCCCTTCCTTCAACAGATCGGAGAGTCGATCACTGAAGTGATACATGCTCACGCCCTGGCTATCGTCAGCATGCTCTGGTTGCAGCAATGGATAACGCGCACGCCAGCTTGCAATCTGCTCACGCCAAGCGGCGAAGTCCGGCAGACATTCCACGTCAATCGCCGCCTGCAATTGCTCGATGAATGGCTTGACGTCCGATACGACTGGCAACTCTATTTCCATCTGCAGCTTGGCGATTTCGGCTGGATCGATGTCGACCACAACTTTCTTCGCCTTGGGTGCGAAGTGAGCGTGATTGTAGGCAGTCAACGCCATGTCAAGTCGTGAGCCGAGGACAATCAGCAAATCACAGTTCTGCAGTGTGAAGTTGGCCCAGCGCGGCGCGATGGAGCCCGGACGGCCGCCATAGAGAGGGTGCTCATCTTCGATCAGGTCCATCGCCAGCCAGGTCGGCATTACCGGCACGCCAGCACTCTGCGCCAACTGGCGGAAGGCCTCGACCGCTCCAGCCATGCGAATGCCACTTCCCGCAATAATCCCCGGACGCTTGGCCCCCTTGAGCAATTCAAGAGTACGGGCTACGGGGCCAGCCAACTCGACAGACTTGGCCGGTGTCGGCAATTGCGCCCTGCGCAGGGTGGAGGGATCGATCTGGACCGCTTGAACGTCAAGCGGCACATCCAGCCAGACCGGACCGCGGCGCCCAGTGAGCGCGGCGTGTTCGAGTTCATCGAACACTTCGGCTACCGCCTCGGGATCGGTTAACGTCACTGCACGCTTGGTAATCGATGACACGATAGAGACGATATCGACCTCTTGCACGCCCAACATGCGCAGCCCACTGTCGGCCTTGAGGTCAGCAGTTTTTACCTGACCGGAAATGAAAAATACCGGGGTAGAATCCAACCATGCCCCCAGCGTGGCGGTTACAGCATTGGTCGCACCCGGACCGCAGGTGGTCATGCAAGCGCTGGGGCCGCCAGACAGTTTGCCGGCTGCTTCGGCAGCAACACCGCACGCTTGCTCATGCAGGCACAACACTGGCTCAAGATCGGGGTGGCGCCCCAGCGCATCGTTCAGGTGCATGGCACCACCACCTGGCAGGAAGAAAACTTGCTTGATACCAAGCTCTGCCAATCGATTCATGATGTAGTCAGCTACACGCATTTTGTTTCCCATCCCTCAAACCCTTATCCGCCGAGCGTTCGGCTCAATTCAATTGATTCAAAAACGCCAGCGCCGACCAAAACCCTGCGCCGTGATCTTTATGCCCCTGCCACACTTCCGGAATGAAGCTCACCTGTGGGTGCGCCTTGACCTGTGCCCACGCCGAAGGCCAGTCAATATCACCCGTCCCCATCAGCACGCCTTCGCCATTGGTACCCTTGGCATCAGCCACGTGCAGATGCGCCGAATACGGCAGCAGCAAGGTCAGCGCCTCTTGGAAATCAAGGCCGAAATGGAAGCAGGTCATTTGCAGGTGGGACAGGTCCAGACACAGGCGCATTCCATTGTCACGGGCCTGGGCCGCCAACTCGTCAGGCATCATGAAGATGTTCTGGTGACGCTGGCCGCCGAAGTGCCAAGGGAACGGTGCCATGTTCTGCGGAATGAGTTCTGTTCGAGCCAAAGTCAATGCGCGCGCACGACTCATGGAAGCGTTCGTACAGTTGCTCACGCTCAGCCAGCGGACGCGGAGCGTCAGCGGAAAACCCGCCAATGTTGGCAACGATCAGGCGGGCATCGGCATGGGTGAAGAACTCGCCAATCTGCTGGGTCGCATCCACCACGCGCTGAAGGTTGTCGATGGAACGCTGGCGATAGGCTGGATCATCGGCCACCAGATCCAGCAACTCGCTGTTCTCGAACAACTCGGGGGCATGTACCACCAGACGCGAACAGTCGACCGGCGCAAGGAACGACTGCGGCGCCAGGCTGAGATCGCGGTACGACAGGTGGAACTCGAACAAGTCCGGCTGAATTCGACGACGGTAGTCAAGGAAGTCGTGATAACGCACCGGCACCCCCCAGCGAATCGGCATCTGGAACTCCAGCCGCTGCTCAGCTTGCTGTTCTTCCAGGTCGCTTTCGAACAGGAAGTCACCCAAGGCGATATCGCGCTGGGCAGCCTTGCCAAGCAGCTCCGGCAGTCGATAGGGCGGTAATCCCTGGCCCGGGCTCGCGACGCGCAACATGTGCGACTCAAGCACGCAACCGCGCGCGATATCCTGGGCGGCAATCACGCTCTTGCCGAGGTTTTCACGGTTGAGCAGTTCCCCCTGGCTGGCATGCCGGCCAGGACCTTGCCATGGCAGCGCCAGTTCCAACTGGCGAATGCCGTCGACCAGTTGGCGGAACTCGGTCGGCTCCAGACTGGCCAGGTGATCAGGCCCCTCCATGTCGCGGTCCAGAGTAATGTGCCGTTCCACCAGCCTGGCGCCCAGCGCAACGGCGGCAAGGGTGATGGCGGTGCCGCGTTCGTGCCCCGAGTAACCGATCAGGTCGTGCAGCTCCTGCAGGCGTCGCAGATACCCCAGCTGGATGTCGGACTCCGGCGCCGGATAGGCGCTGTTGCAATGCAGCAACGCAAAGGGGGTGCCCAACGCCTTGAGCTGCTCGATCGCACGGATGATTTCATGCTCGAACGACATCCCCGTGGACAGGATCAACGGTTTGCCCAGGCTGGCCGCCTTGGCGATCAGGTAGGGGTTGCACAGGTCCGCCGAGGCAATCTTCAGCGCCGCCACATCGAACTCGGCCAAGGCATCGACACTCGGTTCATCCCAAGGTGTGCACAGGTAGGTGATACCCTTCTGTGCGCAATACGCACGCACCTGACGGTGTTCATCGAGGCTTAGCTCGACCTTGTCCAGCAGGTCCTGGATGTATTCCACGCCAAGATCTTCGGCCCGCGAGCCATCGGCCTTGCGTCGGTACAGCGCCTCGCGGTTGCGCAACTGGAATTTGACGCAGTCCGCACCAGCCGCAATGGCCGCGTCCACCAACTGTCGTGCCAGCTCCAGGGAGCCGTTGTGGTTGTTGCCCACCTCGGCAATGACATAGACGCGCTCGCCGCCCAGCGGGATGCCGTCAAGAAGAATGGAAGTCATTGGATTTTCGCTCGCCATGAGGTTACGCCGCTGGATTCAAAGCGGAAATTCTGGGTTTGACAGCCCAATCCGTTCAACACGCGAATCACGCGCTGACGCGACTGGGGCTGCACATAGAACAGGAAGAAACCACCACCACCGGCTCCCAGCAGCTTGCCGCCAACCGCACCGGCCGCGATGGCGGACTCGTAGATCTCATCGAGACGCCCATGACTGATCCCTGAAGAAAAGCGCTTTTTCAGGCGCCATGCTTCGTCCAGGCAGAGGCCCACGCCATGCAGTTCGCCGCGAATGAGATGACGGTGCATACGACGACACAGCGTCACACTGGCGTGCAGCAGATCGGTCTGGTTGTCCTGTGCTTCGATCTCTTCGCGCTGCTGTTCATGCAGCCGCCCGGAGTCGTGGGAAATACCGGTGTTGCACAGCAGCAGGCAGGATTCGAACTCGTTGCGGATCGCATCTTCCAGTCGGATCGGATGCACCAGGTTGCGCTGGTTCTCGAACTCGATCAGGTTGAAACCACCGAAGGCCGAGGCGTATTGGTCCTGCCAGCCGCCGGCAATGCCGAAGCACAACCGCTCGGACTGGAACGCCAGCTCGGCGATTTCGTAGGTGCTCCAGCGATCCTGGCGCAGCTCGTTGAACACCGCGATGGTCGCCGTGGTCGCTGCCGAAGAACCGCCCAGCCCCGAGCCCACCGGAAAGTCCGAGCGCAGGAACAGGTCGAAGCCGTAGCTGGGCTTGATCACCGAGATGATGGTCGCCAGCAGGCTCTTGCCGTCGGCCGCCAACAGATCGGCCAGGGAGTCGAAGAGTTCTTCCTGGCCCAGGTCCTCGGCATGGATGCTGATCTGCCGGTCATTGCGCGGTACCAGGGTGGCATGGGCGTACAGGCCCACGGTGCAGCTCAGCACGGCGGCCGGGTGGTCGATGAAGAAATAGGTCAGGTCGGTGCCACCGCCGCAGAAGCTCATGCGCACCGGCGCCCGGGCCCGGGCCAGCACTGGCACTTCGGGGCTGGCGGCCAGCTGGCGGGTATAGACCTCTACCAGACGATGCTCGGCATCCACACCCGGCAGGGCGATGTACCCCAGGTCGAACAGCTTGAGCAGCTCCTCGCGCGAGGTACCGACCGGCACGGCGCGGAACTGGCGGTTCATGCAGGCGGTCACCGGCAGGTCGGTCTGCCCCCCCTGCAGCAGGTGGCGGCGAACGTCGCCGTTGGTTACCACGCCCACCAGGCATCCGGCTTCATCAACGACGAAGACGATCTGCAGGGTGCCGGCCTCGATGCGCTCGACCGCATCGAGGATGCTGTGCCGCTCGCTGATGCTCAAGGTCTGGACAAGTGAGGTCATTGCGCGGCGCCCCTGTGGAAATCTGCGGAGTAGCGGGCAAACGACTCGGGCGTGCCAATATCGATGAAGCGACCCTGATACTGGCATACGGCAATCGACTCACGCCCCAGCAGCGTTGGCAGCAGCTCACGCTCCAGGGAACAGGCGCGCACGGTCTGGTCGACGAACGCCGTGGCGGTGAACGCGTAGACACCTGCATTGATCAGGCCTGGGCCGTTTGCACCCTTCTCCTCGATGGCGTACAGGTGGCCTGCGGCATCGGTCGCCAGGCTGCCATAACGGCTGCGCTCTTCGACCTTGACGCCGACGATGGCATGCCCGTCTGCCTCCACCGCCAAGCGGTAGGCGGGTGCATCCAGGTAGGTGTCGGCATTGAGCACAAGAAAACGTCCATCGGCCGGCTGCTCGCCCAAGGCATTCAACAACGCGCCACCGGTGCCAAGCGGCTCGGCCTCGACCACCAGTCGCAGCTCCAGACCGCTGGCCTGGGCCAAGGTATCAAGCTGCTCGGCCATCTGGTCGGCACGGTAATGAGCGCACAGCACCACCTGGGAGATGCCTGCCTGTGCCAGCTGGCCCAGCACGCCCTGCAGAAACGGCGCGCCATGCACCGGCACCAGGGCTTTCTGGCCGCCCTGGGTCACACTCTGCAGACGCGTGCCAAAGCCGCCGCAAAGGACGTAGGCGCGCATCAACGCAGCCTCCGCACGTAGGTTTCGATACTGCGGGCCGCATGCTCCAGATGATCCTCCGAGAGCCCCGGCCACAGGCCGATCCAGAAGGTGTCGTTCATTACTTTCTCGGTCACGCTCAGGTCGCTGGCCACACGGTACTGCTGATCCTTCATGTAGGGCTGGCGAGTCAGGTTGCCGGCGAACAGCAGGCGCGTGCCGACATTCTGCGCATCGAGATGACGCAGCAGGTCCAGGCGCTCGGTGCCACTCTCGTCACGCAGGGTCAACGGGAAACCGAACCAGGACGGATCGCTGTTCGGTGTCGCATGAGGCAGGATCAGTTGCTCGGTGCAGCCGGCGAGGCGATCGCTGAGCCAGGCAAAATTGCGTTTGCGCGCAGCGATGAAGTCATCCACCCGGTCCATCTGCGCCAAGGCACAGGCGGCCTGCATATCGGTGATCTTCAGGTTGTAGCCCAGGTGTGAGTAGGTGTACTTGTGATCGTAACCCTGCGGCAGATCGCCAAGCTGCCAGCAGAAGCGCTTGCTGCAGGTGTTGTCCTCGCCTGGGCCGCAGTAGCAGTCCCGGCCCCAGTCGCGGAAGGACTCGACGATGCGCTTGAGCAACGGCGAGTCGGTGAACACCGCGCCACCCTCACCCATGGTGATGTGGTGCGCCGGGTAGAAGCTCAGCGTCCCCAGGTCACCGAAACTGCCCACCTGACGGCCATCGTAGGTCGCGCCCAGGGCGTCGCAGCAGTCCTCGATCAACCACAGGCCATAGCGGTCGCACAACTCGCGCACCACCTTGAGATTGAACGGATTGCCGAGCGTGTGGGCGAGCATGATCGCCTTGGTACGCGGGCCGATGGCCGCTTCGATCAACGCCGGGTTGATGTTGTAGGTGCCCATCTCGATATCGACGAACACCGGCACCGCGCCGAACTGCAGGATCGGATTGACCGTGGTCGGGAAACCGGCGGCGACGCCAATGACTTCATCACCCTTGCGGATCGCACGATCACCCAGGCGCGGCGAGGTCAGCGCGGAAAACGCCAGCAGGTTGGCCGACGACCCGGAGTTGGCGGTCAGTACGCCACGGCGCCCCAGGTAACGGGCCAGGCGCTTTTCGAAAGCCTGGTTGAAACGGCCAGTGGTCAGCCAGCCATCAAGCACCGCCTCGGTCATGGCCTGCAACTCCGGCGCACCGATGACCTTGCCCGACGGCGGTACGGCATGCTGTCCAGGCACGAACTGCGGCGTTGCCAATTCCAGTTCGGCGTAACGCCCGACGAGTTCGGCAATTTGCTGGCGCAACTGCTGCGCCGTTTGATCAGTCATTGGTTTTCGCCTTCATATGCCGCGATCTGCACACGGCTGTATTGCTGCATGTCCTGGCCGTCGCGCCAGGCACGATGCCAATCAAGGGTTCGTTGCAGGGCCTGCGGCAAGCCCCAGCGCGGGCGCCAGCCCAACAGCTGACGGGCCCGGGATGAATCAAGTGTGAGCAGCCCGGCCTCGTGGGGCTGGCCGAGCGACTCGACCGTCCAGCGCGCTTCGCCTGGCCACAGCCCGGCCATGGCCTGGACCACCTCGCCGACGGTGGCCGTGCCCTGGCTGTCGGGGCCGAAATTCCAGGCCTGGGCCACCGCCTGGCCGCGCTCGACCAGCGCCTGGGCCAAGAGCAGATAGCCGTGCAGGGGGTCGAGCACGTGCTGCCACGGCCGCACCGCGCCCGGATAGCGCAGGGTCAGCGTCTCGTCCGCGTCCCAGGCACGCAGGATGTCCGGCAACAGGCGGTCTGCCGACCAGTCGCCCCCACCGATTACGTTGCCGGCACGGGCGGTCGCCAACGCGACACCACGCTCGCGCAGAAAGGAATCGCGCCACGACGCGCACAGCAGTTCTACGCAGGCCTTGCTGCTGCTATAGGGGTCATGGCCGCCCAGGGGATCCTGCTCGCGATAAGGCCAGAACCATTCGCGGTTTTCGTAGCACTTGTCGCTGGTCACCACCAGTACCGCACGCACCGTATCGCACTGGCGCACAGCCTCGAGCAGGTTGAGGGTGCCGGTGACGTTGGTTGCGTAGGTGTCTGCCGGGGTCCGGTACGACTCACGCACCAAAGGTTGCGCGGCCAGGTGCAGGACCACTTCGGGGCGAAACGCCTGCAGGCTGCGCACCAGGTGCCCGGCATCGCGGATATCGGCAAACTCGCCCGCCATGCACTCGTTCAGGCGCACGTTTTGGTGGAGCGCAGGCTGGGTGTCCGGTGCGAGCGAATAGCCATACACCTCGGCACCCAACTGGCTGAGCCACAGCCCCAACCAGCCGCCCTTGAAGCCGCTGTGGCCGGTCAGGAATACCCGACGCCCGACCCAGAAATCGCGGCTTACGGCCATACCCGCCATTGCGCCTCTCCCGACTTCCAGCGCTCTTCGAGGTAATTGCGGTCACGCAGGGTGTCCATGGCCTGCCAGAAACCGCGGTGGGTATGGCTCATCAGTTGGCCGTCCTGGGCGAGCGCACGCATGGGCTCGTATTCCCAGGTGGTGTCGTCACCGTCGATATAGTCGAAGATGCCCGGCTCCAACACGAAGAAACCGCCGTTGATCCAGCCGCCGTCACCCAGGGGCTTCTCCTGGAAACCCTGCACCTGCTCGCCCCGCACATCGAGCGCGCCATAGCGCCCGGGTGGCTGCACGGCGGTAACGGTCGACAGCTTGCCGTGGTTCTTGTGGAAATCGATCAGCGCGGGAATATCGACATTGGCAACCCCATCGCCGTAGGTCAGGCAGAAGGTCTCGTCGCCGACATAGTCGCGCACCCGCTTGATCCGCCCGCCGGTGGCGGTGTTCTCGCCGGTGTCCACCAGCGTCACCCGCCACGGCTCGGCGTTGCGGTTGTGAATGTGCATGCGGTTTTCCGACATGTCGAAGGTCACGTCGGACATGTGCAGGAAATAGTTGGCGAAGTACTCCTTGATCACATAGCCCTTGTAGCCCAGGCAGATCACGAAATCGTTGATCCCATGGTGGGAGTAGATCTTCATGATGTGCCAGATGATCGGCTTGCCGCCGATCTCGATCATCGGCTTGGGACGAAGATGCGACTCTTCGCTGATGCGTGTACCCAGGCCGCCGGCCAGGATGACTGTTTTCATTGTCGACTTACCTTGGAAGGCCGCTACCCTGGACGGGCTGACAAAATACTGACCAATTCAGCTACTTGAGCAGACTTAGCAAAAAGACTGCCAACTCGCGCCCGGGTAAAGCACCGCCTAGCGATTCGCCCGCACGAGATTGGCCGACAAGCCCGGATGCACAGCCCGGCAGGATGCCGGGCTGTGCTTAGCTCAATCAGTTCAATGGGGGGATCAGTAAATCCAGGCTTGTGTAATCACACAGAGAGTCGCCAGCACGTAACGGCGTCACCGCAGCATCAAGCGGCAAAGAACGAGGGGAAAGGCGCAGAGTTAACGACTAGGGTCACCAGCGTTTGCTCTACAGGAAGGGGCATGATGTAAAGCCAGCTGGAGCGCTTCCGATCATCATGAATCTGTCAATAAATCGCCGCACCAAGCCGCCTTTCAAAGCGCGAAACCATGCGCCCTACGCAGCCCCATCGCCAATCACCGATAGATTTTCGCGCCCTCGTGAGGAAGCGATTTATAGATCGAGAGCTCCCAGACATACAGTTTGAATCTCGGATCCATCGGAGGTTGTTTCACATTAGCGCTCACAGCTTGGGAGGTGGACACTCTGCCTGCTGGTAAGTCAGTGTGTAGGTGTAATGCCTGTCAAACCTATAGGGCGCATTGCCAGGGGCGGACCATTCCGCGTATTTCCCCGACATACTCACAGCCCCCGACAGCGCTCCCATACCAATGGTCGCTACGTTGCCGTAGTCGGCGAGAGGAACACTGCCATACCAGTGAATTTCATCGCCGTTTGCAAACCATGCACCATTCCAGTTGGCTTCGGTAGTGGAGTACCAGGTCTTGTTGGCCTTGAAACAAACCATCTGCACCGTGGCAGCGGCACCATTAGAGACGTGAAAGGTAGACAACCTCCAGTAGCCTGACGGCACTTCGCCTGCCTGCACAGTCAAGGCCGCACCAAAGGCGATGCCCAAGATCGATACCCGACTCAACATCCTTTTCATAATTTTTTCCTTGAGTTTGTCACCAGCAGGCCCCGTGCCCATCACGGGGGATTGATCACGCTTAAACGCCCCGCTAGTGACGACCACCAAAGAATATGCATAATCGCATAGAAAATCAATGCAAAATTGCATTTCCAGGAAAAACGCTTCGCCATCAACCAGGCCCGCTGGCGCGAGTTTGATGTCCGGGAACTTTTGAAGCTGCTCACCCGAGTAGGCTGTCACCTCTCCTCAAGGCACAGGGCCTGGATCTATTCCTGTACTGCGCCCTACCCACCTAGTGCCCTGTCTCGGAAAAAAGCTGTTCACTTTTCGCTGCGCCTTGGGCGACCGACCAGCGTTGCCACTCGCCAAAAGAGAACGTACTTCCGAGACAGGACACTAGAAGGTTCAAGCTGCCCTTCAGCCCAACGCGTTCAACCAACGCGGTCCACTTGCATCTGCCGGCTGCGCGAGACCCATTGCCCCATCCACCGCAACGGCCCGGGCGAACGCCGCGGGCGCATGTGCGACCAGCGCCTGGAGCGCAGCATCGGACAGCACCGGCACGCCCTGGTTGACCAGTTGCGCCTGAGGCGCCATCAGCACCAGCAGGCCCGCCTGGGAAACCTGCAGGCACAGCTCGATATCCGGCGCCTGGCCCCGACCAAGCCCACCTAGCGCATCAAGCACTTCCTTGCGCACCATCAGGCCATCGCTCGAAACCGCCTGGCAGGCACGCACGACATCCAGCCCCAAGGCCTCACCACGTTCTTCCAAGCCAAGCCCCAGCCAGCTGGCATGAACCTGCCCGCCTTCAAGCAGTTCATAGCCGGCATGACTCACACGCCCGGCCTCGTCATGCATCTGGCAACCGACCAGGCCCACCTCGGGGCGCTGGGCCTGGTTGAGCAGGCTCTCGATCCATCCGGGACTGGACACCTGGCTGCGGTCACTCATCAGCACCAGATACTCACCGCGCGCCTCGCCAATGGCCTGGTTGAGCCGCTCCGCCGAGCTCGCGGCCGGACACGACAGCATCCTCACTCGCCCGCCCAGGCTCGTCTCCTGCCGTTGCTCGCCACGGGTGACCACCAACACTTCGTAGCGTGGATAACGCGTACGCTGCTGGATGCTGGCCAGGCTGGTGCCCAGTTGCTGCATGTCATCCCCGGCATCCAGCAGAATGCTGACCAGCGGCGTGGTCGGATGACGGAAGTCGATGAACAGGCGCCCTTCGTGCCCCTGCTCGACCTGCCCGCGATAACCCAACTGCCCCAGATGTCGACCCAAGGTAACCTGAGCATCCGCGAGCATCGACTCGCACTGGCTGCTACCGATCACCAGGTATTCGTCTATATGCGCCAGGCCGGCCAACCCATTGGCCTCCACCACCCTGAGCAGCAGGTCCAGATCAAGCGCCTGACGGCAGGTGTCGCTGTAGCCGCCTACCTCCAGCACCACCTCTCGACGCAACAACCAGTGCGGGGCCATCAGGTCGGGACGGCTGCGCAGCAGGTCGAAATCCGCCCCTGGCCGCAGGACGCTGACCAGGCGACCCTCACTGTCACGCTGCACCTCGTTGCCACACACAGCCTTGAGACCTTCGGCCTGAGCCAGCTCCAACTGCAGACGCAACAGGCCACTGCCCGCCAGCTCGTCACCGGCCCGCATCAGGATCAGCCACTCACTGGGCAACTGCCTGATCACTTGGTTGAGATGCGAAACGACATTGTCCGCGGTAACCTTCACGAAATGCAGGGTGTCCCGTGCGGTCGTGATCGCCGGCAGGCTTCCAGCCTTGAGCACCACGAGACGGAAGTCGCGCAGGCCGCTGGCCACCACGGTATCGAAGGTCCGCTGCAGGGCAGCGTCATCATCCTCAAGGTCCAGCACCAGCAAGGCGATCTGTGGACGCTGGCCAGCGTCCAGATGCTTCTGCACCCGCTGCCTGGCGGCTTCATCCAGGGTCGCAGCCGCCAGCACTTGCAGCACCTGGCCCGAGGCTGTCCGCGCCAGGCAGCCCGTCAGTTCCGGAGCCCCGACCTGCACCAGGCGATCGAGCCAATGCACCAGTTCCTCGCGCGCCTCTTGCTCATCATCTTCCAGCACCTCCAGCAGCAACTGGCAGACCTGCGGCGAGAACAGATTGACCGCCAAAGCCTCCCAGTACCGCCCGCGCAATGTCATCAGGTTGTCGTTGGCATGGCGCTGCAGCAAGTCGCGCTGGCGCACCCATGCCCCTTCCACCGCGCGCACATGCTCACGCCCCACCGGCCAGGCGTGCACCAAGAACTCCAACTCCGACAACTGGCGGAATACCCTGGCATTGTAATAAGGCAGCTCGACATGCTGGCGAGCCTCGAAGCTGCGCTCAGGCGCATGGACAACGCTGGTCCAGGGCGATGCGAACAGCAGCGTAGCGGCACCGACGGTCGCCGTGGCCAATACGAATTGGCGGAGGATGGCGAAGCCTTCATCTCCTTCGAACTCACCTGCCTGTTGCTCATCCCACTGGCGCAAGGCTCGAATGACCGGCGCCAGCGTATCCGGATCGACTACCTGTTCCCGGCATTCGCTCACTACGAGAGTCTGCTCGAACACCGGGATTTCACCTTGGCGCAACAGGGCGAATGACAATCCTACCAGCCAGTCCTCGCCATCTACCCGCGCCGAAGCATCGGCAAGAGCCGTTCGCAGCGCATTCACCCGCAGCACGGCACGCCAGGGCTGCAGGCCACTGATGGCGTGTGCGAGCACACGGTCACGCATGCCTGGACCGTGCTGAGGCTGTGCTGTTTCACCCAGGCGGTGATAACTGACCGTGCTGTTGCCGGGACGCATGCCCAGCGCGTACCCCTGCACACCCTGCGCCTGCGGATTGGCGGCCAGCCAGACCTGGGCCTCCTGCATCGCCTCGGGCAGCAGGAAGTCGCTGTCCCTGGTCAGCACCACGTAGGGGGCATCGACCTCCTCGAGCACCCGCTTCAGCGCCTCGCGTACCTGCTCGCCACTGCTCCCCTCAATTACGGTGGCGGCATGACCGCTACCGTCAAGGTAGGCAAACGCACGCTCGCGATAACCCAGATCTTCGCTGCCGAGCAGTACGACGTGGGTATCGAGGGGCGACGAAGTGTTTACGGATGTTTGTCCAGTCATGGGGTACCCGATACTCAGATTCCAGTATGACCATGCGCTCGCAGGCGGCACATGGCGTTATCAGTCGGCCAACCAGGCGTTGGCCCAATGCTGCAGGTGACGCTCGTTCAGGACATAGTCGCGCAACACCACTTCACGCAGAGCCTCACCCTGGCGGTAACTGGCGTCGGGATCGGCCAGGTGCATGCGGATCGCGTCAAGCCACTCGGCGGTGCTGTTGCTGGCGACCCGGGTGCAAGGAAGATAGCCATCATAGGCCTTGGTGTCGGAGCAGATCACCGGGAAACCACAAGCGCCATACTCCAGCAGACGCAGGTTGCTCTTGCAGTCGTTGAACAGGTTCTGCTCCAGTGGCGCCAATGCCAGGTCGAGGTTGAGGCTCGCCAGCTTGCGCGGGTACTCCGACATCGGTATGCCGCTGTGGAACTCCTTGACATAAGGCCGCAGCGGATCCGGGCACATGCCGAAGAATACCCAGTCGACCTGGCCCGCCAGGGTCTTGATCACCTCCTGCAGCAGCTCCAGATCTCCCCGATGACTGGTACCGCCCGCCCAGCCTACCCGTGGACGCGCAGTGGTCTGGCGCTCACTGGCAAGGCCGACCCACAGCTTCGCGGCCAGCATGTTGGGCACCACCCGGATATCCTGATGCATGCTCGACAGGGCATCCGCCAGCGGCTGGGTGGAAACCACCACGCGATCGCACATCGAGACACCCAGGCTGACCGCCTCGCGAATATCGGCAGGCATGTTGCGCGAATGATCGTTTCGTTCAGGCACGCCGATGATGTAGTCATCGATCTCGTAGATATGGCGGGCGCTGGACGCACGCACCGCTCGCCCGATCTCCTCGACCGAACTCATCCGGCTGCGGTACTGGAACACGATGACGTCGGGCTTTTCACGCTCCAATTCGATCAAGCCGGGTACCCGGTAGTTCTGCCGCCCCTGGATCCAGCCGGCACTCTCCAGCTCGCGGAAGGGTTGTGAGACCCGGTAATGGCCAACGGCGGACGAGTTGACCGGCAGCGCCAACACCGACGGCAAGACCCGCTCCAGGAACGGATCCCAGCCTTGGCGCAGACCGGGCTCCAGACTGAAGCTGGTCATTGTCAGGCTGAGGTTGCGGTTGTAGGCAGGATCGCGGGCAAGCCTGGCAAGCCAGCGATCGTGGAAGACCTCGCTGTCGGCATTACCCTGCGGGCCACCCTGAACCTCACCTTGCTGACTGGTCAGGCGCGCCACCATCGACATGGGCGTCATGACGACCAGATAGCCCTGCTCTGCGACCCTCAGGCAGAAATCGGCATCCTGCAGCCCACCCTGCAACCCTTCGACATCAAAGCCGCCCAAGGCGTGAAAGACCTCCCGACGCACCAGCAGGCAGTCCAGGGACAGAGCGCTCCAGTTCTGCGTGCAACCAAGCCTGTGCATGTAGCCATTGGCATCCACCGGCAAACCAACAAAGGGACTACCTGCCTCACCGTGCAGCCCCAGCACCAGGCCAGCGCCGAAGACAGTGCCTGATGGCGTGCACAGCTTGGGCCCGACCACACCGACTTCCGGGCGCTGGGCTTGGGCCATGAGTTCAACCAACCAGCGCGGTTCAAAGGCCATGCAGGCGGTGTCGAGCATCAACAGGTATTCGCCGCGCGCGGTGAGACTCGCCTCGTTAAGCCGCGCCACCCGGTTGCCAGCGGACACCTCGACCACCCGCAACTGGTCGCTGCCCAGGCTCTGCATGGCCTGCAGCCATTGGCGCAGGTCAGCCGGGGTATCCGTGACGGCAATCAGCAGCACCTCGAAATTGGCATAGGTGCAATGCTCGAACAAGGACTCGACACAACGCCTCGCCGCTACAAGATCGTCCCCCACACTCACCAGGATCGAAACCCCTGCCTGGGTTTCATGCCGGTAGGCCACGCGGCACAATGCCTGGTCGGATGCCCCGACCACGTCGGCGTCTACCCCGAGTCGTCGTAAATGTGCCTGCACCACACGCGGTGCCTGCGCCACGCAACGCGGATCACTCAACCATTGGGCGAAGTCCCACTGGCAATGCACCAGCAGCTCGTCGACGTGCTCGATGACTTGCAGTCCACGCGTCTCTGCCAAGCGCCAGAACAGATCGTGAGGGGCCAGGATGTCGAAATCCAGATCGAAGCCACCCACCTGGAGAAGTGCCTTGCATTCGAATGCCAGCAAGCGCCCTACATACGGCAGGCTACGCATCAGATCTAGATTGAAATCCGGCTTGAAGATCGGTGTCGACGCACGCAGGTTGTCATGACTGCCTTCGTCGACATACATGCAGACACGATCTCGCAAGGCCATGCGTTCGCCCATGATGGCCAAGGCGTGGGGCACCAGGCGATCACCTGCCTGCAACAGGAACACCCAGTCAGCATCTCCCTGCGCCAGGCGCGCCTGCAACTGCGCAAGACCATTGCCTTGTGCCGGCAAGCGCTCGATACCGGGGGTCTCAGGCAAGTGCATCTCGACTGGCGCGCACACCCAACAGGCGGCTGGCGCGTAGGATTGCTCGGCGAGACTGGCCAAGGTCGTGCGCAAGGCCTGCTCGTCACCTTCCCCGGCCCAGATCACCGGTACGATGCGAGGCCGGGACGGCCAACGTTCGAAACGCTTCGGCAGCAGCTTGAGCTGGGCCTCCGACAAGCGGCGACAATCCAGCCATTGGCTGTAGATTTCCTCGAAGGACAGGCAATCGCTTCCCAGCTGTTGATGCACCCGGGCTTCCTGCAGTGCACGCAGTCCATTGAGGTCGTACTCCTCCCAATGGGCGTCCTGCGCGCCGTCGTAGCACGCCAGTGGTATATAGCGCACCCAGCCTTTGGCCGGCGCCGCCTCACTGCTACGCGCTTCCAGCATCGCCTTGATCCACAGGGTTTCGGTGGGATAGACCAAGGTCATACCGGCTTGATGACTCAGCCTTCCCGGGTGCAGCCGCTCCAGACTGAGGAAGCGCTCCAGATGCCCCAGATTACCGCGCCGCATCATGCAGAGATAAAGCGCCATGTCCAGACGCGCAACAAATCCGCCTTCGACCAACGCGGGCAGAAACTCCTGCACCAGCTCACGGCGCATCAGCGCATGGCTCAATCCGCCAAACAGGTTGGAACCCATCGACTCCAGCGCTTCAAGCAGGTCAGCCCCCTTGACTACGGCATCCTGCGGACACATCAGCATATTCAGCATGCGCGACGGCAGCAGTGAGTCGTCCGCCGCACACAGCATCCGCTGACAGACACTCATGCTGACATCGGCATGCTGGTTCAGCACCGCCGCCTGCTCACTGACACAAGTGCTGAACAGCAGATCGTCGTCACACAGGAACTTGATCAACTGGCCGCGCGCCTGCTCGACACACATCAATAAATTGCGACCGAATCCAAGGGTCTGCGGATTGCGCAGGTAGCGCACCGGTTTGTCGGTTTGCTTGATCACATCGTCGACGATGCGGCAGATCTCGTCGCCACGACTGTCGTCACACACCAGGACCTCGAGATTCGGATAGTCCTGGCTGAGTGCACTCATCAGAGCAGCATGCAGAAAATCTGGATTGAATGCCGGAATGGCGATGCTGACGAGAGCCAAGTGATTCACGATGAGGAACCTGCTGGAAGAGGCCTGCGCACTACCCCGGAAGGGACAGTGCGCAGCCGATGACACGAGGAAGGATCAGATGTAGTTGACCAGCGACAGACCCGCGATCTTGGCAAAGGACTGCATCGAAGCCTGCAGCATGTTCTTCTGCATTTCCAGGCGCAACATGACTTCAGCCGGATCACTGTCGCGGATAGAGCTCTGGGTCTTGGTGTTTTCACCGGCAAGGGCTTCGTTGGTTTCCGCCTGCACGTCCAGCGCCTGGCCACGACCACCGATGGCCGAGATCGACGACGACACCTGGTTCAGGCCGCTGGCGATATTGCCCAGCGCCGCATCCTGCGCGGCGAGGAAGTTCTGCCGTGCCACCGGGTCGTTGTCCTGCGGAGTGTTCAACGCGGTACGGAATTGGCTGATGGTATTGAGAATGTTCTGGTTCTGGTGGGTGTCAGCCTTGATCGCAAACGAGTCGCCGGCATTCGGCGCGCCTGCCAGATCGAACGTCACACCCGCAGCGGTGGCTGTGGTGCCACTGAGTGTGCCGCTGGAGATCGGGCGACTGTCGGCGGTCATCGGCGAAGCGTACAGTTCAAAGTCGGTGGCACTGGTAAACTTGAGCACCGCACCACCACCCGGAAACGCGGCCTTGTAGGCAGCCGGATCGCTGATGGTCGCATCGGTGACTTGCGCCGAAGAGGTATTGCCTGGGCTGCGGGTCCCGGCGATCGAGTCGGCCTTGGAACTCAGGTTGAAGCTGTGACCAGCGATGGCGGCATCCGGATTGGCCTCGTCACCGGCCTTGAAACTGATCTTCAGGCGCAGGTCGACGCCGCGGAAGCTGATTGTAGTGTTGTCGCCCTTGGGGTCGAACTTGCCACCTTGACTGGCTTCCAAGGTCACATCGTTGCCGCCGGCATCAAGGATCTTGTACTCGGTGCTGCTGGTAAACTGAATGCTATAAGGCTCGCCACTGCGGAAACGATCATTGTAGGTGGTGTTGCCGGATACCTGGCCATTGGACAGGCTGACCCGGCCGTCATCGGTGGCCGGCGCGGTCAGGCGGGTCTCGCTGCGGCTGGTGTTGAGCGCCTGCTCAAAGGCGCTGTAGCCGGTCTCGTTGGCGGCCAGGCTGAGCATGTCGCCGACCTGCAGCATCAGGTTGCTCTGGTCGCCCTGGTAGCTGTAGGTGCCGTCGGAGTTGCGCACGTAAGGCTGGGTATCGCCCTTGGAGCCGGAGAACAGGTACTTGCCGTTTTCATCCTTGCTGTTCATCAGCGAGAACAGCTGGTCTTCCAGGGAAGCCAGTTCAGAGGCGTTGGCCTTGCGGTCGGCGTCGGTGAATCCGCCGTTGCCGGAGCTGACAGCCAGTTCGTTGACACGCTGCAGGATCGAACCAATGGCATTGAGCGTGCTTTCACTGCTGCCCAGCGCGTTGCGCACGTTGGTGATGTTGCCCTTGTACTGATCGAGCATGTTCTGCTGCTGCTCGAGCTGCAGCAGGCGCGCAGCGCCGACCGGATCGTCGGCGGCGGTGCGCACGCGAATGAAGTCGCTGGCTTCCTGCGTCGTCTTGTTGACGTTGCCGAAGGTGCGCTCGTAGTTGGCGCTGCTGCTGTTGTAGAACTGCGGGGTGGAGATGCGCACGGTCTACGGCTCCTTAAAGGCTGTTGATCAAAGTGGCGAAGGTTTCCTGGGCCGCCTTGATGATTTGCGACGACGCGGTGTAGTACTGCTGGAACTTGACCAGGTTGCCGACCTCTTCGTCCACGGACACGCCAGAGCTCGAGTTGCGGCTGGTCAGGGCGGAGGATTGCAGCGCCTGGGTGGCGTTGCTGTCCATCTCGGCCTGGTTGGTCTTGCCACCAACGTTGGACACCAGCTTGGCGTAGGCATCGGTGAAGCTGATGCCCTTGCCGTCGGCACCGGTATCGACGGTGGGTTTGGTCTGCAGGTTGATCACCGACTGGGCGTTGCGGTTGTCGGCCGAGCCGGCGCCGGTCAGCGAGACGGTGTAGTTGTCGCCGCCCTTCGGGGCGCCAGAGATGCTCATCTCGAAGGTGAACTTCTTCTGCGTACCGCTGGCGTCGTTGATCGGGTTGCCGCTGCCATCGACCATCGGCACGGACAGCTGCAGCTTGTTCTCCTGGCCGGGGATGATCGTGCCGCTGCCGATGGGGCTGCCCTTGGCATCGAACATGGTGTAGGTCTGGGGCGAGGTCTTCTCGTCGCCGAACACCAGCTTGACCGGCGTCGAGTACTTGAGCCCCGTCTGCAGGTCGGCGCGCTGGGCGGCATCGTAGATGTCCAGCTCGGAAGTCAGCGTGGGCTGGCCGATCAGCCCGGTGCCCTTGTTGCCCGAGCCGCTGGTAGCGGTCAGCGGGCTGGCCATCGCCAGGCGCTTGGGATCGGTGAGCACCGTCTCGATGCTGGCCGCGGCATTGCGGGTGGGGGTGATCTTGAAGCTGTCGCCGGCGATCGGCGCGCCACCGCGCAGATTGAGGGTGAAGCCGTCGATCACCGGCGGCGGATCGGCGGTGATGTCGAACTTGCCCATCTCGGTGTTGTCGGGCAGGCGGCGCACGGTGTACTCGTTGGCGCTGGTGAACGTCACCTGATAGTCGTTGGTGGTCAGCTTGCCGGTGTCCTTGATGTTCACATCGAGGTTGCCGGAGCCAGGGCTGTTGCCCAGCTTGGGCACGCTGCGCCCGGCCATGGCGGCGGCGCTGTTGATGTCGCCGAACAGGATCGCGCCGAACTCGCCGTTCTTGTCGATGCCCTGGGCCAGCTGGCTGTTGATCGCATCGGCCACCGCCAGGGCCACGCGACCCAGCTCGTTGAGCGCAGGGTCCAGAGTGTCCTTGCGGTAGCGCAGCAGACCGCCCAGCTCGCCGCCGGTGGTGCTGTCGGTGATGTCCATCTTGGTCGAGCCGCGATTGAGCACCAGGTTCATGCGCGACGGGTCGGTCGGCCCGGGCTCCACGCCCAGGGTCTGTGTGGTGTTGCCCAGCACCAGCGACTGGCCGTTCTTCAGGTAGATGTCGTAGTTGCCGTCACGCTCGACCACGTCCACGCCGATCAGCTTGTTCAACTCGCGCACCGCGCCGTCGCGCTGGTCGAGCAGGTCGTTGGGCTTGCCGGTGATGGCGGTCATCTTGACGATCTGCTGGTTGTACTCGGAGATCGTCGCGGTCAGCTTGTTGATCTGGTCGGCCGTCGCCGCCATGTTGCTGTTGATGTTGCTGTTCTGCTGGTTGAACTGCGCCGACAGGCTGTTGAAGCGCTTGGCGAGCGATTGGGCGCTGGTCAGCAGCAATTGCCGCGAGGCATCCTCGGTGGGCTTGGCCGAGGCATCCTGCATCGCGCTGAAGAAGCTCTTGAGCGCCGCGGTGATACCGGTATCGGCGCTGGACAGGGCATTGTTCAGCGGGCCAATCTGGTTGAGGTAGGCGTTCGCGTCGCTGGACAGCGACGTGGTGGAACGCAGCTGGTTCTCGAGGAAGGCGTTGTACACCCGGCGCACATCGGACAGCGTGGTGCCGGTGCCGATGAACACCTGGCCGACCTGCTGGCCACCCTTGGTCTTCTGGACGATCTGCTGGCGAGAGTAACTCTCCACATCGGCGTTGGCGATGTTGTTACCCAGGGTGTACATCCCGGACTGGGCGGCGCCCAGGCCAGACATACCGATATTGATCAAACTCGCCATGGTTTCCTGCCCTTAAAGTTTCGTGGTGGTACCGAGCATTGCGTAGCTCTGCTGCGACTTCATCTGTTTTGCGATCTGCGAGATCTTGCTGGCGTAGTTGGGGTCGGTGGCGTAACCGGCCTTCTGCAACTCCCGCACAAACTGTTCTGGTTTATCGGCCGCCCGCACTGCATCTTGATAGCGCGAATTGTTCTGCAACAGGCTCACCAGGTCGTGGAAGCTGTCCTGGTAGCTGTCGTAGGAACGGAACGCCGCGGTCTCCTTGACGAACTGGCCGTTGCGGAACTCGCTGGTGATCGCCCGCGCCTCGCCGCCCTGCCAGCTGCCGGTGGCCTTGATGCCGAACAGGTTGTGACTGCTGCTGCCATCCGGGTTGCGCATGACCGACTTGCCCCAGCCGGTTTCCAGCGCGGCCTGGGCCACCAGGTAGCGCGGATCGATACCGATGCGCTTGGCGGCCTGCTCGGCCATCGGCAGCATGGTGGCGACGAAGGCGTCGCTGTCGGCGAAGGCCTTTTTCGGTGCCAGTGGCGGCTGGGCCACGGCCCGACCGAGAATCTGCAGGTTGCCTCCTGGCGCCGCGAAGCTGCGCGCCGGCTCCCAGTCGCCGACGGCCACGCCACCGGGCGGGATATCGCCACGCCCAGGCAGCGCCGTGGCGTTGGCGGCGGCATTGCCAGCGGACGGCACGATGCCGGACAGCAAGCGATCGGTGAGCTTGCCAGGCAGCGCCAGGCGCCGCGCGTTGAGCGCAGCCACATCGTTACGCGCAGCGCCACTCTCGACCATGTGCGCGGGCTCGGCCACTTTCGAGGCCCACAACGCCGGCGCCTGCCCTTCGATCCTCGGGAACGGACTGGTGTTCGGACGCGCGGCCTTGTTCTTCGACAGCTGGCGCACCAGCACGTCCTGCAGGCCGATACCGCCCCCTTCGCGCGACATGCTCACCGCCAGCTGCTGGTCGTACATGTCGCGGTACTGCTTGACCGTGTCGCTGTTCATCGGGCTGTCTTCGTCAGCCATCACATCGCTGGCCTTGCGCGACGCCTTGAGCATCTCGCTGATGAACAACGACTCGAACTCCTGGGCCACCTTGCGGATGTTGCCCTCGCTGTCGCGATCCCCGCGCTTGAGCGAGCCCAGGCGATTGAGGTCGGTGTAGGCGCCGCTGTCGGCCTGACTGGAAACAAGACTCTTCGAATTCATCCCTGCGTCCTCAGATCACGATCAGGTCGGCTTGCAACGCACCGGCCTGCTTCAGCGCTTCGAGGATGGCCATCAGGTCGCTCGGCGCCGCGCCGACCTGGTTCACCGCACGAACGATCTCATCCAGCGTGGTGCCCGGGCCGAACTTGAACATCGGCTTGGCTTCCTGCTCGGCATTGACCCGCGAACGCGGCACCACCGCGGTCTGGCCATTGGAGAACGGCCCCGGCTGGCTGACGATCGGATCTTCGGTGATGGTCACGGTCAGGCTGCCGTGGGTGACCGCCGCCGGCGACACCTTGACGTTCTGGCCGATGACGATGGTGCCGGTGCGCGAGTTGATGATGACCTTGGCCACCGCCTGGCCCGGATCGATCTCGAGATTCTCGAGAATGGACAGGTAGTCCACGCGCTGGCTCGGGTCCATCGGCGCGGTGACCCGCACCGAACCGCCATCGACGGCCTGGGCCACGCCCGGGCCGAGCAGCTCGTTGACCTTGTCGACGATGCGCTTGGCGGTGGTGAAGTCCGGACGATTGAGATTGAGCGTCAGGCTATTGCCCTGGTTGAATCCGCTCGGCACCGCGCGCTCGACCGAGGCACCGCCGGGAATGCGACCAGCCGACGGAACGTTGACGGTGATCTTCGAGCCGTCGCGACCTTCGGCATCGAAGCCGCCCACCACCAGATTGCCCTGGGCAATGGCGTAGACGTTGCCGTCGATACCCTTGAGCGGCGTCATCAACAGGCTGCCGCCACGCAGGCTCTTGGAGTTGCCGATGGAAGACACGGTAATGTCGATCACCTGGCCGGGCTTGGCGAATGCCGGCAAGTCGGCATGCACCGACACGGCGGCAACGTTCTTCAACTGCACGTTGCCCGACCCCGGCGGCACCTTGATACCAAACTGCGACAACATGTTGTTGAAGGTCTGCAGGGTGAACGGTGTCTGGGTGGTCTGGTCACCCGTGCCGTTGAGGCCCACCACCAGGCCATAGCCGATCAGCTGGTTGGCGCGCACGCCGGAGATGCTGGCGATATCCTTCAGGCGCTCGGCGTGAGCACCGAACGCACAGGACAGAAGCAGGGTCGCGGCAATCAACCGCCTAGCGTTGAACATGGTCATCCGTACTCAGAAGGGCCAGAGCGGGCTGATGAAGAAACGGTCCAGCCAACCGGGCTGGCTGGCATCGGCGAACGAGCCGGTGCCCGAATAGGTGATGCGCGCGTCGGCCACGCGGGTGGACGGCACGGTGTTGTCGGTGGCGATGTCGTCGGCACGGATCAGGCCGGCAATGCGCACCAGTTCCTCGCCGGTGTTCAGCGTCATCCACTTCTCGCCGCGCACGGCGATGATGCCGTTGGGCAGCACCTCGGCCACGGTCACCGTGATGGAACCGGTGAGGGTGTTGCCCTGGGTGGCCTTGCTGTCGCCCTTGGTGGAGCGGTCGCCGCTGTAACCGGCCTCAAGCGTGAGGTCGCCGCTACCCAGCGGGTTGTTGGTATTGGGCACGGTGCCGAACAGCGAGGTCAGGCCGATGTCGGCCTTGCTGTTCTTCTGGATCTGGGAACCGGCGTTCTTGCTCGCCGAGGTACGCTCGTTGAGGGTGATGGTGATGATGTCACCGACCCGGAACGCCTTGCGGTCGGTGTACAGGCCCTGTTCGAAACCGGCCTGGTAGATCGAGCCGTTGTTGGCCGCTGCCGGCAACGGGGTGCGCGGCAGGACCGGCGCATAATACGGGTCGTTTGGCTTGGGCGTCGGCGCAACGCAACCAGCCAGCAACACCACCCCCCCCAGGGCGAATACGGACAACAGACGACTCATGACACTTACCTCATGGTGAAACAGGCGCTGCAACAGCGAGCGGATGATCAGCGGCCCGCCTTGATCGGGCCGCCAGGGCTTACAGCTGCTGGGTGACGAACGACAGCATCTTGTCGGCGGCGGAGATGACCTTGGAGTTCATCTCGTAGGCACGCTGGGTGGTGATCATGTTGACCATCTCTTCCACGGTGCTGACGTTGGACGCCTCCAGGGTTTTCTGCAGGGTGGGGCCGAAGCCGTTCAGGCCTGGCGTGCCAATCTGCGGCGCACCGCTGGCGGCGGTCTCGAGGAACAGGTTGCCGCCGATGGCCTGCAGGCCCGCCGGGTTGATGAAGTCGGCGGTCTGGATGTTGCCGATGACCTGCGCGGCCGGGTTGCCGGGGGTAGTGATCGACACCGTGCCGTCCTGGCCGACGGTGAAGGTCTGGGCATCCGGCGGCACGACGACCGCAGGTTCCAGGGCGAAGCCGTTGGCGGTGACGACCTGGCCGTCGGAGTTCAGGTGGAAGGTGCCGTCGCGGGTATAGGAGACGGTGCCGTCAGGCTGCAGCACCTGGAAGAAGCCACGCCCGTTGACCGCCATGTCCAGCGGATTCTCGGTCGTCTGCAGGCTGCCGGTCTGGAAGTTCTTCTGGGTGCCGACGATACGTACACCGGTACCGACCTGCAGGCCCGAAGGCAGCTCGCTGTCCTGGGTGGACTGCGCACCGGGCTGGCGCTTGATCTGGTACAAGAGGTCCTGAAACTCGGCGCGATCACGCTTGAAACCAGTGGTCGAGACGTTGGCCAGGTTGTTCGAGATGACCGCCAGGTTGGTATCCTGGGCGGACAGGCCGGTTTTAGCGACCCAAAGAGCCGGAAGCATTTAGTGTTCTCCTCGTGCGCCTGTTTTACGGCACCCGTTCAAATGTGATTAACCGATCTGCAAAACCCGAGCCATGGCTTGATCGCCTTCCTCGGCCGCTTTCATCATCTTGACGTGCAACTCGAACTGTCGGGACAGCGCCAGCACCGATGTCATTTCCTCCACGGCATTGACGTTACTGCCCTCGAGGAAACCCGACACCACGCGCACGTTCACGTCCATGTCGGCCGGCTGACCACTGGCGGTGCGGATCAGCCCGTCCTGGCCCTTGGTCATGCCCTTGATATCAGGGTTTACCAACTTGATCCGATCGACCTCGGCCATCACCCGCGGGTCCTCGCCCATGGCGCGGATGCTGATGGTGCCGTCATCGCCGATCTCGACCTTCTGCTCCGGTGGTATGGCGATCGGACCGCCATTACCGATTACCGCCATGCCGTTGCCGGCGCGCAACACACCAAGGGCGTCAATGTTCAGGCTGCCAGTGCGCACGTAGGCCTCGCTGCCATCGGGGGCCTGCACGGCGATGAAGCCGTTGCCGCTGACCGCCACATCCAGCTCGCGACCGGTTTCCACCAGCGGGCCGGCACTGAAATCGGTGGCCGGCCGTTCGCTCATGGCGAACGCACGCGCCGGAAAGCTGTCGCCGAACACCGGCATCGAACGGGCCTGTTCCAGATCACGCTGGAAGCCGTTGGTGGAAACGTTCGCCAGGTTGTTGGCATGGGCCTTCTGCGCCAGCGCGTTCTGGCTGGCGCCGGTCATGGCCACGTAAAGCATCTTGTCCACAGTCATCCTCCGCTGCACGGGCGATCGATTGCCGGTCGCCGTGGCTGTGCGATGCTTCGAGCAAGTTTCGCGCCAATTGCCACAGAAACGACAAAGACCCCGGTTTACGGGGCCTTTGCCGAAAAGCACGCTGTCAGAGAGACAAAATCTCGGCGGCGGGTGCCTGACAGCGGCAAGGCTTGGCCGCCTGCGGCCGCCGTCAGGCGACGCTTGCCTGTCAGGTGATGGTGAAGGTGTCACCGTTGTTGGTCTGGAACGACTCGATGGTGTTCGAACCGGCGTACCAGTTGCTGAGCATCACTCCCAAATCGACAGCGATCCGCGACATGACCCGCGAGCGAATGATGTCGAGCACGGCGAACACCAGGGTGGGCAGGCTGCGACTGGGGATGCCCCGGTCATAGACCTCGAGCATGAACAGGGGGGCCGATCAACGCCAGTAGGTTGATCACGCCGGAGAACAGTGCCGCGCCGACCAGGCATTTTTCAAGGCCACGCGAAGCGCTGCCGGCAGCACGCTCGCGCCAGTATTCTTACTGCTTTCAAAGAGTTCCGACCTTTGGAAAATGACGCCTTCCAGTCACACGAACGGGTGAGATGGCGCGGATCATATCTGAAGCAAATCCGCCAATCGATGACCTCAAGCCATCATTTTTTGCCTTTGGTCAAAGCGACCTGCAACCAGCATTGTCGAACGGCCCGGCAAAGCGTTTCCAGCCCTCGCCCGGCGACCATTGCGAACACACCAGGCGCCCGTCGGCCTGGCTTTCCCAGCGCCACCAGGGCGCCATCGCGGCCTGCGCCTGGAGCAGACAGAGCGCCGCAACAGCGGCAGCGACCAGCTTTTTCATGGAGCCTTTCCTCGAAAACAACGAACCCCTTCGTGCAAAGGGGTTCGTCGACAAACGATCAGCCAGCGACCATCAGGTCATCTGGATGGTGGTCTGCATGATGGTGCTTTCAGTGGAGATGGTCTTGGCGTTGGCCTGGTAGAAGCTCTGCGCCTTGATCAGCTCGACCAGCTCCTTGGTCAGATTGACGTTGGAAGCCTCCAGCGAGTTGGACTCCACCGAGCCCAGGGTGCCAGTCTTTGGCGCGTCGATACCTGGAATACCCGAGGCGAAGGTTTCCTTCCAGCGGGTACCACCCACCTGCTGCAGGCCCTGCTCGTTGGCGAAGCTGGCGATGGCTACCTGGCCGATGGCGCGGGACTGCTGGTTGCTGAAACTGGCGAACATCACGCCGGTGGAGTCAATCGACAGGTTCGACAGGACACCGGTGGCATAACCGTCCTGGGACTGCGAGCTGCGCGCGGTCTCGAGGTTGTAGGAGGTGGTGCTGTTCATCGACAGGCGCATACCGTCGGCATTGCCCACCGAGCCGTTGGAGCCCCAGTTGCCCGCGGCGTCCTTGGCGGCCGGGATCCAGCCCTTCATGGTGAAGGTATTGTTGACCACGCTCCAGTCGAACGTCCCCACCGGCGTGGTCGGCACGTTGTCAGGGCTGGCGGTCATGGCCTTGACGCTGCCGTCGGGGTTGAAGTCGATGTTGCCAATGAGCGGCGTGGTCTTGCTCGGGTCGTAGGGGTTGCGGCCATCCACCAGGGTGTACATGGTCCACTGGTTCTCGCCGGTCTTGCGGTAGAACTGCTCCATGACGTGCTCGTTGCCCTGACTGTCGTACACCTTGGTCGGGAACGACTTGGTATAGGTGGCCTGATCCTTCGGATCGAACGGCTTGTTCGGCACCATCACGGGCGGCGTGGAATTGTCCAGGACCTCCAGCGGGATGTCGGGGGCCGAGGAGTTCAGGTTGATGCCCTGGTCGATCAGGGTGGTCGCCTTCGGCGCCATTGCCGAGGTATCGATCCGCAGGTCGGTCAGCACGCCCTTCATGATCTTGCCATTGGCATCGACCCCATAGCCTTGCAGGCCCAGGCCATCGGAGGTGACGACATAGCCGTCCTTGTTGGTCTGGAACGCACCGGCGCGGGTGTAGCTGAGCGAACCGTTGTCGGACAGGACGAAGAAGCCCTGGCCCTGGATGCCCATGTCCAGTACGTTGCCGGTGTTGTTGACGTCGCCCTGGCCGAACTGCTGGGAAACCGTGGCCAGACGCACGCCGTTGCCGACCTGGTTCTTGCCCACGCCCAGGCGGTTGGCGCCGGCATAGACGTCGGCGAACTCGGCGCGCGACGACTTGAAGCCGACGGTCTCGGAGTTGGCGATGTTGTTGCCGGTGACGTCCAGCTTCTTGTTGGCGGCGTAGAGACCGCTAAGGCCGATATTGAAAGACATGCATTCACTCCTTATGCCGTGCTAGCGGCCTTAGATTCCGATGGTTTGTACTTTGGAGATGCCCAGCTTGCCGATCCCGGCAAGGTTGAGCATCATCTCGCCGCCGTTCTGGAAGCTGACACTGGTGACCTTGGCCGGCAGCATCGTGTACATCTCCTGCGACTTGCCGTCGACAGTGGTGGTGGCGGTAAAGGTATAGGTACCCGCTTCGACTTTTTCGCCCTTGTCGTTGGTGCCGTCCCAGATGAAATCGGCGGTGCCCTTCTTCTGCTCGCCCAACTGGATGGTCTTGACCACGTTGCCATCCTTGTCCTTGATGGTCACCTTGCCGTCGGTGATGTTCTGCGGCACGACCACCTGGCCATTGAGGCTTTCCTTCGGATCGAAGAGGGCCTTGTCGTTCTGCACGATCACCGAACGCCCGACCAGGGAGGAGGCCTGCAGCGCCTGGGACGAGCCCATGCCGCTGATGATCGAGTTGACCGAGCTGTTCAGGGTCTGGATGCCTTCCAGGCTGCTGAACTGCGCCAGCTGGGCGATGAACTGACCGTTGTCCTGGGGATCCAGCGGGTTCTGGTGCTGCATCTGGGTGACCAGCAGCTTGAGAAACGCATCCTTGCCCAGCGCGTTCTTGTCGACAGGCTCGGTGGTGGTTTTCTTGGTGCCGGTGCTGACCCCGGACTTCGTCAGCACATCATTGAGGTTCACGCTGGGGTTTTCGACTGCCATGATCGGGATTCCTTATCACTGACCCAGGGTCAGCACTTTCTGCATCATGTTCTTGGCGGTGTTCATCAGCTCGGCGTTGGTCTGGAATGCACGGCTGGCGGAGATCATGTCGGCCATCTCCTCGACCACGTTGACATTCGGGTAGTAGACGTAGCCGTCCTTGTTCGCCGACGGATGATTGGGCTCGTAGCGCGCCTCGAGGTTGCTCTGGTCCTCGATGATGCCCTTGACCTGGACGCCCTGCCCGGCCTCGCCCTGCTCCTCGAACAGCGACTGGCCCATGCCGTTCTGCGCGTTCTGGAAGGTGGTGGCGAACACCGGATGGCGAGCGCGGTAGGTCTGGTCGATGCTCGAGGACACCGTCTCGGCGTTGGCGATGTTCGAGGCAACGGTGTTCAGGCGCGTGTTCTGCGCGCTCATGCCGCTACCGGCGATGTTGAAGACACTGGCAAGGGACATGGTCACTCTCCACGCAGGGCCGATACCAGCCCTTTGAATTTACTGTTGAGCAGGGTGAAGCTGGCCTGGAAGCCAACGGCGTTTTCCGCGTAGTTCGACTGTTCGATCTGCGCATCCACGGTGTTCTGGTCGATCGACGGCTGCATCGGCGTGCGGTACTGCAGGGTGTCGTCCATCATCGCCAGGCCTTCGGCTTCGATGTGGCGGCTGTTGGTGCGATCCAGGGCGATGCGCCCCTTCTGCTGCTTGTCGGCCTCGGCGGCGAGCACCGACGAGAAGTCCATGTCGCGCGCCTTGTAGTTGGGCGTGTCGGCGTTGGCGATGTTGTTGGCCAGCACCTCGGCACGCTGGGCACGGAAGCCCAATGCCTTTTCGTGGATGCCAAGCGCCTTGTCGAAGCTGATGCTCATATCGGGGAAACCTTCAAAGGTTGACCAGAGTTTCGTTGGCTTAGGCTTTAGCAAGGGCTGTGCCAACCTGCGCAACCCCAGTAAAGCGGGGGCTAGCCAGATATCAGGACACTGGCGATGCCAGAAAAGCGGCAATGTGCTTCCGCATCGAACTCGGCAAGCGGCAATTGCCAGGCGGCAAAAGCGGCAAAACAAAAAATTGACGTCAATTCGACATGTCATTTAGCCACCAATCGCGATAGCATCCGCGTCCTCGCGCACCAGCCCACGCCATCACGGTTGTCGCCCGCATGGATGCGCGCCGCTTTCATTACGATTTCAAAGGAACGAAACCGTGCCACCGCTTAACCTGCGCAAGACCCTCCTGGCCCTCCTGATCGGCGCCATTCCCGCCCCCGCCCTGGCTTTGCCCCAGACCATTGCACTGACCGATGCCGGCTACAGGGGTGACCACCAGTCCTTTGCCGACGACCTCGAGTTCACCGGCAGCTTCACCGGCCGCCAGCAGGACGCGATCGCTCTCGCGAACAGCCTGGTGGCGGGCAACATGACGCTTGGCAGTGCAATCAACGACAACGACACGAACGCTGTCGACCTGATCCATCGCAGCGACGGTATCCGCATCAGCGGCACCAACATCGGTGGCTTCCTGACCAACAACGGCCATGTGATCACCACCAGCCTCGATGGTGCCGCCCTGCGCCTGAGCGCCAGCACAGTCGACGACGACCTGACCAACCAAGGGCTGCTCAAGGCCGGCAGCAGCTTCTCTTACAACAATGGCGGCCCCACCTATGGCATCGACCTGTCCAGCTCCGGTAGCAACATCAGCCGCATCCATGGCGGCCTGATCAATGCCGCAGGCGCCCGCATCATCGCCATAGGCCGCAACTCGCGGGCCATCAACCTGGCAGGAGCGAACCTGGAAGAGCGGGTGGTCAACCGCGGCGAGATCAGCGCGACGGGCCCGGGCGCCATCGCCATCCACGCCACCACGGATGCCGCCAACCGGCCGACCGTACTGGCCGGCATCGACAACCAGGGCCAGATTTTCGCTGGTGACCAAGGCTCCCAAGCCATCGTGCTCGACGGCGCGACCCTGTTCGACAGCCTGGGACGCCATGTCGAAAACAGCGGCAGGATCGTGGCCGGCGACACCGCCATCCGCATCGGCAACACCGCCTTCGACGGTCCCGGCCTGCAACCCGGATACAAGGCCAACGGTGACTTGAACATCTTCAACAGCGGTGAGATCTGGGCCAAAGTCGCCATCGACGCCACCGCCAGCAACCGCCCGGTCGAGCTGATCATGCGCCAGGGCAGCAAGATCTACGGCGACCTTGTCGGCCTGGCCAACATCGAGGTCGAAGGCGACAGCACCTATGGCGTCGCCTACGGATCCCCCGGCAGCAACAGCATCCGCCTGGCAAACGGTGGCTGGATCGATGTGGGGAACAGCAGCGAGCCACCCACTACCTTCACCCTGCACAGCCTTCACACCACCCTCGACGGCAACCTGAGGATTGCCGACAACTCGGCGCTGGGCCTGTGGCTGGCAAGCAGCACCGACCCGGACACGGCAGTGCTCAAGGTCAGCGGCATCGCCGAGTTCGCCCAGAACGCGCGGATCCTGCTGGAGCCGGAGGACACCGACTTCGAGGCCAGCGGCAGCCGCTACCTGCTGCTCGAGGCCGGCCAGGTGCAGGTCCTCGACGCCAGCGGCCTGCAGGTCAGCGCCAAGCCCCAGATCGCCAGCACTTCGGCCATGCTCAACGTGCTGAGCAGCACGCTCGATGACAACAAGGTCTACGTCACCGTCAGCACCAAGCCGACCGAGGACCTGGCGCAGATCGTCGCCCAACAGGGTGGCGACAGCAATGCACAGCGTGCCCTGGGCAACCTGGCCGAAGCCGGCCTGCTGGCACGCCTGGGCAACCAGGACCCACTGTTCCTCGCCGCCGCCAGCGCCGACGAGGCGCAACTGGCCAGGCTCGCCGAGCAACTGGCGCCGGACGTCAGCGACGGCGCCCGCCAGGCCGCCATGGCCAGCCAGCGACTGATCGGCAACGCCATCGACAACCGCTCCAGCAGCCTGCGCGCCCCTCGCGCCGACGAGGCACGCCGCGCCTCCGGCGTGTGGATGCAGTCGCTGTACAGCGACGCCAGCCAGCAGCAGCGCGATGGCATTGCCGGCTACACCGCCTACAGCCGCGGCGTGGCGGTCGGCGCCGATGGCCAGCTGGACGACCAGCTCACCCTCGGCGCGGCCTACAGCTTCATCGACACCGACGTCAACGGCAAACGCGGCAACAAGACCCAGGTGCAGAGCCACGCCTTCTCGCTATATGGCAGCTACACCCTGGACAACTACTTCGTCGACGCCAGCCTGACCTACGGTTTCAACGACAACCAAGGCAAGCGCGAGGTCGCGGGCACACGGGCCAAGTCGGACTATGACAGCAACCTGCTGGGCCTGAACCTGGTGGGCGGCTACAGCTGGCAGCTGAATCCGCGACTGCTGGTCGAGCCGCGCCTGGCGGCGCGCTACAGCCGCGTCGACATCGACCGCTTCAACGAGAAAGGCTCGGCCGCCGCACTCAAGGTCGAGGCGCAGCGCTACGAGGCCATCGAGCTGGGCGCCGGCGTGCGCGTGGCCAGCCAACTGCCGCTCGGCGCCGGCATCCTGGAGCCACAGCTGAAAGTCATGGCCTACCGCGACTTCGCCGCGGATCCTGTGCAGAACACCGCGACCTTCGTGCTGGGCACCACACCTTTCGTCAGCCATGGCGCCAGCGTGGCGCGCAACAGCTACGAGGCCGGGCTGGGGGCGGACTACAAGCTGGGTGCGGTGAGCGTCGGCGTCAGCTATGACTACGTGGGCAAGTCGGGCTTCGATGCCGACGTGTTCTCGGCCAGGCTGCGCTACGCATTCTGACACGCCATCACAGGCAAGCCCGCAGCGAAAACAAAAAGGCCGGTATCGCAGGATACCGGCCTTTTTTCGCCCAGCCTTACTTGGCCTGGTAGATGATCCCCGGGCTGCACTGGACCATCTGGTAATGGTCAGGCAGCCCGTTGAGCGCCTCGGACGCCCCCAGGAACAGATAGCCACCGGGCTTGAGGGTGCCGTGAATGCGCATGAGGATGTCCTTCTTGACCTGGGCCGAGAAGTAGATCAGCACGTTGCGGCAGAACACGATGTCGAACTTGCCCAGCGGCGCATAGCTGTCGAGCAGGTTGTACGAACGGAACTCGACGCGGCTGCGGATCGGCGACTTGATCGCCCAGCGCCCCGGACCCTTTGGGTCGAAGTAGCGCTGCAGGCGCTCCTGCGACAAGCCGCGGGCGATGGCCAGGCTGTCGTACTCGCCGGTCTTGCAGTTGTTGAGCATGGCACCCGACAGGTCGGTAGCGACGATCTGCGCCCCCATCTTCAGCTGGCCGAGGTTGGTGCGCTCGAACTCGTCGATCGACATCGAGATCGAGTACGGCTCCTGACCGGACGAACAGGCCGCCGACCAGATGCGCAGGCGCTGGCCCGGATTGTTCTTGATGAACTCCGGGATCACCTTGCTCTTGAGCACCTCGAACGGGTAGGTGTCGCGAAACCACAGCGTCTCGTTGGTGGTCATGGCATCGACCACCTGTTCGCGCAGGCCACTGCGTGGCTGGGTCTGGATGCGCTGCACCAGTTCGCCCAGCGACTTGATGCCCTGTTGCTCCATCAGCTTGTTGAGACGGCTGGAGACCAGGTACTGCTTATTCTCGCCCAGCAGGATGCCACAGGCTTTCTCCAGGAAGACCCGGAACTGTTCGAAATCCAAATTACCCGTAGACAATGCTGCCGCCTCTTCTTAAATCGCTAGCGCCGGGGACGGGCCCCGGCCGTTTCAATGACTTGCCTTGATCCGATCGACCACGCGCTGGGCGAGGTCATCCGGCCTGAACTTGGCCAGGAAGTCATCGGCACCGACTTTCTTGACCATCGCCTGGTTGAATACCCCGGACAGCGAAGTATGCAGGCAGATGTGCAGTTTTTGCATGCGCGGATCGCTGCGGATCTCCGCCGTGAGGGTATAGCCGTCCATTTCCGGCATTTCAATATCCGAGATCATCATGAGGAACTCTTCCTCCGGACGCTTGCCCTCGTCCACCAGCTTGCGCAGGTAATCCAGGGCCTGGCGACCGTCGTTGAGCGCCACAACCTCGACCCCCACGGTCTGCAGGCAACGGCTCACCTGCTTGCGCGCCACCGACGAGTCATCGACCGTCAGCACCCGCAGCATCACCGCCTTGTCCTGCACTTCGGCATCGATCACGCCATCGGACACCGACTCGGACGACGGCGCCACCTCGGCCAGCACCTTCTCCACATCGATGATCTCGACCATGCGGTTGTCGACCCGGGTCACGGCGGTCAGGTAGTGATCGCGTCCGGTACCCTTGGGTGGCGGATGGATCTCTTCCCAGTTCATGTTGACGATGCGCTCGACCGAATGCACCAGGAAGCCCTGGGTCTTGGTGTTGTACTCGGTGATGATCACGAAACTGTTGCGCGTTTCTTCCTTCAACTGCGGAAGGCCGGTGGCCATCGACAGGTCCAGGATCGGGATGGTCGCCCCCCGAATGTTGGCCACGCCGCGCACCACCGGGTGGGACCTGGGCAGCAGTGTCAGGTCCGGGCACTGCAGCACCTCCCGCACCTTGAACACATTGATGCCGTAGAGCTGATCGCCATTGAGGCGAAACAACAGCAGCTCCAGGCGATTCTGCCCCACCAGTTGCGTGCGCTGGTTGACCGAATCCATCACTCCAGCCATGCCAGACTCCTTCAACGATTGCCTATGCACCGAATCGGCACGGGCTTTGCTTTTTTGAACGCCATGTACACGAAAACGACAAATTTCCGACGACTGACGCGCCTGTTGACCGGCTCACTGGCCGCCCTGTGCCTGCTGGCACCCGGCATTCGTACGCTGGCGGACTCTTTTACCTTGCCTGAACAGCTTATCGGTGTCACTCAAGGGTTTCTTGAATTCACCGTGGAGGACTACCTGGCGACCACCCAGACCCCGGGCCGCTACGAGATCCAGGTCAACAGCCTCGACCCACGCCTGCGCATGCCGCTGTGCAGCCAGCAGCTGGACGCCTCGCTGAAAGGTTCGACGCCCCTGGGACGAGTCACGGTACGGGTCCGCTGCGACGGCACGGCGCCCTGGACGGTATTCGTCCCCGCCCAGGTGCGCCTGATGCGCGACGTGGTGGTCATGACTCGCCCCCTGAAACGTGAAAGCGTGGTGGGTGAAGGCGATGTGGCCCTGCGCGAACGCGATGTGGGCACCCTCGGCGTCGGCTACCTGACCCAGCTTGACCAGGCCGTGGGCTTGAAGCTGTTGCGACCCACGGTGCTCGACCAGGTGCTGACGCAACAGCACCTGGAGCAGGCCGATGTGGTGCGCAAGGGTGATCACGTGGTGATCATCGCCCGTAGCGGCAGCCTGAGCGTACGCATGCCCGGCGAGGCCCTGGACAAAGGTGGCCTGCAGACGCAGATCCGAGTACGCAACCTGAATTCGAAACGCGTGGTCAAGGCCCGCGTCACGGGCCCGGGGCAGGTCGAGGTGGCCATGTAGGGCTGCACTGCGTCGGGATAGTGACGCAACGCTGGCGATGTGGAACCGCGCCCCCTAAACTGTGTCACAGATCGGGTTGCGCACGTGTGCCGAGAGGCGGTGATGCATTCACGCCTAAAGTTTTGCTCGGGTAGGCCGAAAGCAAGGCATGCGTCCTAATTCCCAGGGGTTCTGAACATGGTCATCGACTTCAGTCGTCTCAACAATTCTCCGTCCGTCACGGGCGGCGTTCGCGGCAATGCCGCGCCGGGCAACGCCGACAAATCCGGCGAGGCCAGCGCAGCGCCCAAGCACGCCAGTGCCAGCGGAGAAGCGGTACACCTGAGCCCAGAGGCCCAGCAATTGCAGAAGATCAGCGACAAGCTGCGCGATCAGCCGACCGTCAACAGCGCCCGCGTGGCCGAGTTGAAACAGGCCATCGCAGATGGCAGCTACAAGGTCGATGCCGACCGGGTCGCCAGCAAACTGCTTGATTTCGAAGCCCAGCGCTGACCTCCAGGGGCGCTGACTTCAAGGACGCAAAACGCCAAGAGTTAGCCATGCACGACATCACCCTGCTGCAACTGATCGAAGACGACATCGCGCCGACCCAGGAACTGCTCGACCTTCTGCAAAAGGAGGCAGTTTCCCTGCATGGCCGGGAAATCATGGCGCTGGAGCATATCCTTGCGCGCAAGCAGTCGCTGGTCGTGCTGCTCGAGCAGCAGGGACAGCGGCGCAACCAGTTGCTCATCGATCTGGGCCTCAGCGCCGACCGCGCGGGCGTGCAGGCGGTGGCCGACCAGTCGGCCAACGGCGAACTCATCATGCAGCAGCTCAATGAGCTCACCCAGCTGATGGATGCCTGCCAGAAGGTCAACGAGAACAATGGCCGGATCATCCAGATGCAGCAGTACGCCACGGCCAACCAGATCAGAATCCTCATGGGCGGCGACTCTCCGTCGCTCTATGACAGCCGCGGCGCGACCTCGCCAATGGACAAGCCCAGGGCCATCGGCCAAGTCTGATTGACCCTGATCAAGGCACGGAACATACTGGCATAATGCCGTTACTTGCGTGTGCCGTATTTGCCTGGAGATTGATTACCCGTGTTCAATGAATCCGATGCTCCCCAGCCACCAAAGGTGCTGAGCACCCCTTTGGAGATCACGGCGAACTTGCGCCAACTGCTGGAGAGCCACGACCCGCTGATCATCAGCTTCCATGAGCGCAGCCAGCGGTTTCAGAGCTACGTGGTGCATGTCGACCGGGACAGCGGCGTCCTGGCGCTGGATGAAATGATCCCCCGCGACGGCGAGAAGTACATCGAGAACGGTGAACCGTTCCGTGTCGAAGGCTTCCATGACGGTGTGCGCATCGCCTGGGAATCCAACACCGCGCTGACCATCAGTGAGATCGACGGCAACCGCTGCTACCGTGGCCCGCTGCCCGAGGAAGTGACTTACCACCAGCGCCGCAACGCCTTTCGCGCCGCGCTGAAGCTGTCGCAACTGGTCGACATCGTCCTTGACGGAACCCACCTCAAGGGCAACGGTGCCCTGCGCGGCAAGCTGCTGGACATTTCCGCCACCGGCTGCAAGCTGCGTTTCGACGGCAACGTCGAGGACCGCCTGCAACTGGGCCAGGTCTATGAACGCTTCAAGGCCAGCACCCCACTGGGGCTGACCGACACCCTGGTCGAACTGCGCCACCTGCACTTCGAGGAACGCATCAACACCACCTTCGCCGGGGTGCGCTTCCACAACCTCAACGGCCAGGCGCAGCGCAAGATCGAGAGTTTCGTCTACCAGCTGCAGCGCGAGGCGCGGCGGTTCGACAAAGACGACTATTGAGCGTCGCCAGGACATGAAAAACGCCACCCAATGGGTGGCGTTTTTCATTCAGGCCCAACACCAACAGGCTAGGATTTGCTCACCTCGCCTTCGCGCTCCGCGCCGGCCTCCTCTTCGGTATCCTCCGCCGCCACCGGCGCCTGCATCACCTCCTGCACGGTCTGCTCGTCCACCCGAGGGTCAAGGGCCGCCGACAAGGGCGAGCCCGCCGCCGGCATGGCCACGTGCCCCAGCGGCGCATCCTGGACCTGGTGCAGCCCGGTGACCGCCTTGGGCCGAATGCGCCAGACCAGCACCAGGGCGAAGAACACGAAGAAGGCGTACAGCATCTGCGCGCCCAGCAGCTTCATCAGCACCCCCGCCGCCAGCGGCCCGATGCAGGCCCCCACGCCATAGGTGACCAGCAGCATGGCCGTCAACGAGACCCGCCGCTCGCTTTCCACATGGTCGTTGGAAAACGCCACCGCCAGGGGATACAGGCAGAACTGCAACAGCGATATGACGAAACCGATACCGAACAACAGCGCCAACGGCACGCCTGGCAGGATCGCCAGCGGCGCCGAGGCCAGCGCCAGGCCGATCGCCACGCTGCGGATCAGCACGGCGCGATCATAGCGGTCGGACAACCAGCCCAGCGGCCACTGCACCAGCAGGCCGGCAAAAATACAACTGCCCATGAACAGGCCGATCTGTTCGGTGGACAGCCCCTGGCTGGACGCATACAGCGGCGCCAGGCCATAGAACGAACCGACGATCAGACCCGAGCCAAGCACCGTGGACAGCGACTGCGGCACGCGCTTGATGAAGAACTTCGGCTCCATCGGCGCCGGTCGCAACGGCGCGGGGTGGATGCGCCGGGTCATGGCCACTGGCACCAGGCACAGGGCAAAGCACATCGCCACCAGCATCAGCAACTCAGGCCCCAGCTGCGGATGCACCACCAGGATCAACTGGCCAAGCACCAGCCCAAGATACGAGGCGATCATGTAGCCGCTGAACACCGCGCCGCGATGCTTGGCATCGGCCTGCTCGTTGAGCCAGCTCTCGATGACCATGTACTGGCACATCATCCCCAGGCCGACGATCATCCGCAGTCCGATCCACACCGGCAGCCAGCTGGTCAGCCCGTGCCCGAGCACTGCCGCGCCGACGATGCCGGCACAGGTGGCGTAGGCGCGGATATGCCCGACCCGGCCAATCAGCCGGTGCCCGACCTTGCCGCCCACCGCCAGGCCGAAGTAGTTGGCCGCCATCAGCGCACCGATCCACAGGCTGTCGACATGGTCGGCGGCCAGGCGCAGGGCCAGGTAGGTACTGAGCAGGCCCGAACCGATCAGCATCATCAGGGCGGCGAAGTACAACGACTGAAACGGCTTCCAGATATTTCGCATACGTCCCGTCAAGCTCCTTGATCTGGTGGCGCGGGGTTGCTGCCAAGCATAAAAGCAAATCCACCGCGGCGCAGGCCCCCGACCGCGAAATCGGCCGCCGGGGGCGCATCCAGTAGCGGTCGTGTCGCGCTCAGGCTTGCGCGGCGAGCACGCGGCGCTCCCAGGGCGTGATCTCATCGAAGAAATCGCTCAACTCCAGGGTCTTGGTGGCGATGTAGCCTTCGATGAACTCCCTGCCGAACAGTTCCCGCGCCAGGTTGCTGCGCTTGAGGCGCTCCAGCGCGGCGTGCAGGGTGCAAGGCAGGCTCAGGTGCTCGGGGACTTCGAACTCGCCCTGGATCGCCGGCGTCGGCGCAAGCTGCCGCTCGATTCCATGCAGGCCGGCGGCAAGGCTCGCGGCGAGGGCCAGGTAAGGGTTGGCGTCGGCGCCCGGCAGGCGGTTCTCCACTCGCCGCGCCGCAGGCGAGCTGGCCGGGATGCGCAGGCCCGCTGCGCGATTGTCCTCGGACCAGCAGGCATTGTTCGGCGACGCATAGGGGTGGCACAGGCGCTGGTAGGAGTTGACGTTCGGCGCGAACAGCACGGTGAAGTCGGCAAGGCAGGCCTGCAGGCCACCGATGAAATGATGGAAGATGTCGGTCGTCCTGCCCTGCTCGTCGCTGAACACGTTGCGCCCGCTGGCGATGTCGACCAGGCTCTGGTGAATATGCATCGAGCTGCCGGGCGTGTGCGCCAGCGGCTTGGCCATGCACACCACGGTCAGGCCATGCTTGAGCGCGACCTCCTTGAGCAGGTGCTTGAACAGGAAGGTCTGGTCGGCCAGCAGCAAGGGATCGCCGTGCAGCAGGTTGATCTCGAACTGGCTGACGCCCATCTCGTGCATGAAGGTGTCGCGCGGCAGGCCCAACGCCGCCATGCAGCGGTACACCTCGTTGAAGAACGGGCGCAGGCCGTTGTTGGAGCTGACACTGAATGCCGAGTGGCCCAATTCCCGGCGTCCGTCCTTGCCCAGCGGCGGTTGGAACGGCTGGGTCGGGTCGCTGTTGGCGGCGAAGACGAAGAACTCCAGTTCCGTCGCCACCACCGGCGCCAGCCCGCGCTCGGCATAACGGGCGATCACCGCCTTGAGCTGGCCACGGCTGGACAGCCCCGAGGGCGTGCCATCGAGCTCCACCGCGTCGCAGATGGCCAGCGCCCGCGGCTCGTCGCTCCAGGGTAGGCGGTGGATCTGCGAGGGCTCGGCCACCAGCGCCAGGTCGCCGTCGTCGCTGCCGTAGTACTTGGCCGCCGGGTAGCCGCCCATGATGCACTGCAGCAGGACGCCGCGGGCCATCTGCAGGCGGCGGCCCTCGAGGAAGCCCTCGGCGGTCATCACCTTGCCGCGGGGCACGCCGTTGAGGTCGGGGGTGACGCACTCGATTTCATCGATGCCCTTCAGGAACGCTGCCTGGTTGCGCGGGCCTTCGGTCGTCATGACGCTGTCCTTCTTGTTGTGTTCGCATGCCGGGAATGGCGACGCACACAACATAGGCCGGGGGTGTTTAAAATATCAAGCACCCCAGGGACCGTGGAGCCTTCTTCGCGGGTAAACCCGCTCCCACAGGGTCATCTTGGCCCTGGAGGGTGGCGTGATTCCCGTGGGAGCGGGTTTACCCGCGAAAGGGCCAGCCCAGGTTACTGCTCACGCAACGTCATGCCATTGGCCGGCAACGGCAGCGCGGTCTTGTAGCGCACCTGCTTCAAGGCAAAGCTGGAGCGAATGTTCGCCACCCCGGGCAAGCGCGTCAGGTAGTCGAGGAAACGCTCCAGCGCCTGGATGCTCGGCAGCAGCACGCGCAGCAGGTAATCCGGATCCCCGGTCATCAGGTAGCACTCCATCACCTCCGGGCGCTCGGCAATCTCCTCCTCGAAGCGGTGCAGCGACTGCTCCACCTGCTTTTCCAGGCTGACGTGGATGAACACATTCACATCCAGCCCCAGCGCTTCGGGCGACAGCAGCGTGACCTGCTGGCGGATCACCCCCAGCTCCTCCATGGCCTTGACGCGGTTGAAGCACGGCGTGGGCGACAGGTTGACCGAGCGCGCCAGCTCCGCGTTGGTGATCCGGGCGTTTTCCTGCAGGCTGTTGAGGATGCCGATATCCGTTCGATCCAGTTTACGCATGAGAGAAATTGACCTGGTTTTTGTGTTTGTACGGAATGTTTATCTGCGCCGCCGGACAAAGGCAATGAACTTGAGAGAAAAATTCTCCTGCCGTCCCCCTATGATGTAAAAAGACGCTGACCTGCCAGTCACGAGCCGGCAGTCAGCGGCGGCCGCTTCAAAGCTCACAAAAACAACATTCGAGCGAGCGTAAAAAGCATGAACGAGTACGCCCCCCTGCGTCTGCATGTGCCCGAGCCTACAGGCCGGCCAGGCTGCCAGACCGATTTCTCCTACCTGCGCCTGAACGACGCCGGTCAAGTCCGTAAACCCCCTATCGATGTGGAGCCTGCCGACACGGCGGACCTCTCCTACAGCCTCGTGCGCGTGCTCAACGAGCATGGCGACGCCGTCGGCCCCTGGGCCGAGGGCATCGAGCCGCAGGTGCTGCGCCAAGGCATGCGCGCCATGCTCAAGACGCGCATCTTCGACAGCCGCATGGTGGTCGCCCAGCGCCAGAAGAAGATGTCCTTCTACATGCAGAGCCTGGGCGAGGAAGCCATCGGCAGCGGCCAGGCCCTGGCCCTGAACCGCAGCGACATGTGCTTCCCCACCTACCGCCAGCAGAGCATCCTGATGGCCCGCGAGGTGTCGCTGGTGGACATGATCTGCCAGCTGCTGTCCAACACCCGTGACCCGCTCAAGGGCCGCCAGCTGCCGATCATGTACTCGGTGCGCGAAGCCGGCTTCTTCACCATCAGCGGCAACCTGGCGACCCAGTTCGTCCAGGCAGTCGGCTGGGCCATGGCCTCGGCGATCAAGGGCGATACCAAGATCGCCTCGGCGTGGATCGGTGACGGCGCCACCGCCGAGTCCGACTTCCACACTGCCCTGACCTTCGCCCACGTCTACCGCGCCCCGGTGATCCTCAACGTGGTCAACAACCAGTGGGCGATCTCGACCTTCCAGGCCATCGCCGGTGGCGAGTCGACCACCTTCGCCGGTCGTGGCGTGGGTTGCGGCATCGCCTCGCTGCGGGTCGACGGCAACGACTTCATCGCCGTCTACGCCGCCTCGCGCTGGGCCGCCGAACGCGCCCGCCGTGGCCTGGGCCCGACGCTGATCGAATGGGTCACCTACCGCGCCGGCCCGCACTCGACCTCGGACGACCCGTCCAAGTACCGCCCGGCCGACGACTGGAGCCACTTCCCGCTGGGCGACCCGATCGCCCGCCTGAAACAGCACCTGATCAAGCTCGGCCACTGGTCCGAGGAAGAGCACCAGGCGGTCACCGCCGAGCTCGAGGCCGAGGTGATCAAGGCGCAGAAGGACGCCGAGCAGTTCGGCACCCTGAGCAATGGCCATATCCCCAGCGCCGCCTCGATGTTCGAGGACGTGTACAAGGAAATGCCCGACCACCTGCGCCGTCAGCGCCAGGAACTGGGGGTCTGAGATGAACGATCACAACAACAGCATCCATCTGGAAAACGCCATGTCCACCACCACCATGACCATGATCCAGGCCCTGCGCTCGGCCATGGATGTCATGCTCGAGCGCGATGACAACGTGGTGGTCTATGGCCAGGACGTTGGCTACTTCGGCGGCGTGTTCCGCTGCACCGAAGGTCTGCAGACCAAGTACGGCAAGTCCCGCGTGTTCGACGCGCCGATCTCCGAGAGCGGCATCGTCGGCACCGCCGTGGGCATGGGCGCCTATGGCCTGCGCCCGGTGGTCGAGATCCAGTTCGCCGACTACTTCTACCCCGCCTCCGACCAGATCGTCTCGGAGATGGCCCGCCTGCGCTATCGCTCGGCCGGCGAATTCATCTCGCCGCTGACCCTGCGCATGCCCTGCGGCGGCGGCATCTACGGCGGCCAGACCCACAGCCAGAGCCCCGAAGCGATGTTCACCCAGGTGTGCGGCCTGCGCACCGTGATGCCGTCCAACCCATACGACGCCAAGGGGCTGCTGATCGCCTCGATCGAATGCGACGACCCGGTGATCTTCCTCGAGCCCAAGCGCCTGTACAACGGCCCGTTCGACGGCCACCACGACCGCCCGGTAACCCCGTGGTCCAAGCACCCGCACAGCGCAGTGCCTGATGGCTACTACAACGTGCCGCTGGACAAGGCGGTAATCACCCGCCCGGGCAACGACGTCACCGTGCTGACCTACGGCACCACCGTGTATGTCTCGCAGGTGGCCGCCGAGGAGAGCGGCGTCGACGCCGAAGTCATCGACCTGCGCAGCCTGTGGCCGCTGGACCTGGAGACCATCGTCGCGTCGGTGAAAAAGACCGGTCGCTGCGTGGTCGTGCACGAGGCCACCCGTACCTGCGGCTTCGGCGCCGAACTGGTGTCGCTGGTCCAGGAGCACTGCTTCCATCACCTCGAGGCGCCCATCGAGCGCGTCACCGGCTGGGACACCCCCTACCCTCACGCACAGGAATGGGCCTACTTCCCCGGCCCTTCGCGGGTAGGCGCGGCACTGAAACGGGTCATGGAGGTCTGAATGGGAACGCACGTCATCAAGATGCCGGATATCGGTGAAGGCATCGCGCAAGTCGAGTTGGTGGAATGGTTCGTCAAGGTCGGCGATGTGATCGCCGAGGACCAGGTGGTGGCCGATGTCATGACTGACAAAGCCACCGTGGAAATCCCTTCGCCGGTCAGCGGCAAGGTACTGGCCCTGGGTGGCCAGCCCGGTGAGGTGATGGCGGTCGGCAGCGAGCTGATCCGCATCGAGGTCGAAGGCAGCGGCAACCATGTCGACGTGCCCCAGGCCAAGCCGGTGGAGCCGGAACCTGCACCGGTCAAGGCCATGGCCCAACCCGAGCCACGCATCGAAGCACGACCCCAGGTTGTCGCGACCCACGCCGCCGCGCCTATCGTGCCACGCGAAGCCCACGACAAGCCACTGGCCTCCCCGGCCGTGCGCAAGCGCGCCCTGGACGCCGGGATCGAGCTGCGCTACGTGCATGGCAGCGGCCCGGCCGGGCGCATCCTGCATGAAGACCTCGATGCCTTCATCAGCAAACCGCAGACCGGCGCCGGTCAGGCACCAGGGGGCTACGGCAAGCGCACAGACAGCGAGCAGATACCGGTGATCGGCCTGCGCCGCAAGATCGCCCAGCGCATGCAGGACGCCAAGCGCCGCGTCGCCCACTTCAGCTACGTCGAGGAAATCGACGTCACCAACCTGGAAGCCTTGCGCCAGCAACTCAACGCCAAGTACGGCGACAGCCGCGGCAAGCTGACCCTGCTGCCGTTCCTGGTGCGCGCCATGGTCGTCGCCCTGCGCGACTTCCCGCAGATCAACGCCACCTACGACGACGAAGCCCAGGTCATCACCCGTCACGGCGCGGTACACGTCGGCATCGCCACCCAGGGCGACAACGGCCTGATGGTGCCGGTACTGCGCCACGCCGAGGCCGGCAACCTGTGGAGCAACGCCAGCGAGATCGCCCGCGTCGCCCACGCCGCGCGCAACAACAAGGCCACTCGCGAGGAGCTTTCCGGCTCGACCATCACCCTGACCAGCCTCGGCGCGCTGGGCGGCATCGTCAGCACCCCGGTGGTCAACACCCCGGAAGTGGCGATCGTCGGCGTCAACCGCATGGTCGAACGGCCAGTGGTGATCGACGGCCAGATCGTCGTGCGCAAGATGATGAACCTGTCCAGCTCGTTCGACCATCGCGTGGTCGACGGCATGGATGCCGCCCTGTTCATCCAGGCCGTGCGCGGCCTGCTGGAACAGCCTGCCTGCCTGTTCGTGGAGTGATCATGCAAGAGCTCATCAACACCACCCTGCTGATCATCGGCGGCGGCCCCGGCGGCTACGTGGCCGCCATCCGCGCCGGGCAGCTGGGCATCCCCACCGTGCTCGTCGAAGGCCAGGCCCTGGGCGGCACCTGCCTGAACATCGGCTGCATTCCCTCGAAGGCGCTGATCCATGTGGCCGAGCAGTTCCACCAGGCCAGCCGCTACACCGAGCCTTCGCCGCTGGGCATCAGCGTGGCCTCGCCGCGCCTGGACATCACGCACAGCGTCGAGTGGAAGGACGGCATCGTCGACCGCCTCACCAGCGGCGTCGCCGCCTTGCTGAAAAAGCACGGCGTGAAGGTGATCCATGGCTGGGCGAAGATCCTCGACGGCAAGAGCGTCGAGGTCGACGGCCAGCGCATCCAGTGCGAGCACCTGCTGCTGGCCACCGGCTCGAACAGCGTCGAACTGCCGATGCTGCCTATCGGCGGGCCGATCATCTCGTCCACCGAGGCCCTGGCACCCAAGTCGCTGCCCCAGCATCTGGTGGTGGTCGGCGGCGGCTACATCGGCCTGGAACTGGGTATCGCCTACCGCAAGCTCGGCGCCAAGGTCAGCGTGGTGGAAGCCCGCGAACGCATCCTGCCAACCTACGACGCGGAACTCACCGCGCCGGTGGCCGACTCGATCAAGAAACTCGGCATCGCCCTGTACCTGGGCCACAGTGTCGAAGGCTATGCCGACGGCTGCCTGTTGGCCAGCGACGGCCAGGGCGGGCAACTGCGCCTGGAGGCTGACCAGGTGCTGGTGGCCGTGGGTCGCCGCCCACGCACCAAGGGCTTCGGCCTGGAAAGCCTGGACCTGAAGATGAACGGCGCGGCCATCGCCATCGACGAGCGCTGCCAGACCAGCATGCGCAACGTCTGGGCCATCGGCGACGTGGCCGGCGAGCCGATGCTGGCGCACCGGGCCATGGCCCAGGGCGAGATGGTCGCCGAGATCATCGCCGGCAAGAGCCGACGCTTCGAGCCCAGCGCAATCGCCGCGGTGTGCTTCACCGATCCGGAAGTGGTGGTGGTCGGCCAGACGCCGGAACACGCCAACCAGCAGGGCGTGGACTGCATCGTCGCGCAATTCCCCTTCGCCGCCAACGGCCGGGCCATGAGCCTGGAATCGAAGACCGGCTTCGTGCGTGTGGTGGCCCGTCGCGACAATCACCTGATCCTCGGCTGGCAGGCCGTGGGCGTGGCGGTATCGGAACTGTCCACCGCCTTTGCCCAGTCGCTGGAGATGGGGGCTCGCCTGGAAGACATCGCCGGCACCATCCACGCCCACCCGACCCTCGGCGAGGCGGTACAGGAAGCGGCGCTGCGCGCCCTGGGCCACGCCCTGCATATCTGACCTGATACTGAAGCGGCAATCGCCGATTTGGCCCGCTGCGCCCCTGGCGCCGCGGGTCTTTTTTCATTCGGCGACAGCGTTCTTGCCGGCTGCCTTGGCCCGGTACAGCGCCTTGTCGGCACGGGCCAGCAGGTCGTGCCGCTCCTCTCCTTCCCGCCACTGCACCACGCCATAGCTCATGGTCAGCTGGCACTGGCCAATCGGCGCCACTTCGGCCAAGGCCTCCTGAATCCGCTGCGCCGCTTCGCGTGCCTGTTCCTGCGAGGTCCGTGGCAAGACCACCACGAATTCATCGCCGCCCCAGCGCGCCAGCAGGTCCTGCTCTCCCAGGCACTGGCGGATCCGCTCGGTGACCTCGACCAACGCCGCATCGCCACGGGCATGGCCGTGCAGGTCGTTGATCGGTTTGAAGTCGTCCAGGTCCATGGCGATCAACGCCAGCGGTTCACGGAAACGCCGGGCACGCTCGCACGCCTGCTCCAGGGTCTTTTCCAGGCGATAGCGATTGGCGGTACGGGTCAGGGCGTCGCGCTCGGCCAACTCGCGATTCTCGTCGAGCTGGCGCTGCAACTGTTGGTTGACCCACGACAGTTCGCGGGTGCGCTCGGCCACCAGGCCTTCCAGGGACAGGTTGCGCTGCTCGAGCTCCGCTACCAGGCGCTTGCCCGCGTCGATATTGCGGTGGGCGCCGAGCATGCGCGCTACCGAACCGTCGGCGTTGCGGGCGATGACATGGCCGCTGTCCTCGATCCACAGGTAGCTGCCATCCTGGCAGCGGCAACGGTACTCGATGAGATAACGCTCGTTGCGCTGGTTGATGTAGGCCTCGAAATGCGCCATCACCCGTGGGTAATCCTCGGGGTGGATCACGCTTTCCCAGGTCAGCACGGAATTGTCCAGCGAGTGGCTGGCATAGCCCAGCATCGCGTACCAGCCCGGATTGCGGTAGACATAGCCGTTGTTGGCATCCCAGTCCCAGATACCGTCGCTGATCAGATCGAACAAGGTGTGCAATTGCTGCTCGGTGAAGCCAGCCGGTAGCGGCTTTGTTGCCTGACTCATGGACGCGCTCCCTGTTGTCCAGCAACTGCGCCCCGTACCCGGTGCTGCCGACACATGCTTGTATTTGCCGCAAGCGGCAATCCTGTTCCTCTGCCGGCCAAGCATATTCCGAGCAACAGGCTGTCGGAATAGTCCTAACGGCCTATTTCGCCCCGGTACCACTGCTGGCACAGCTTTTGCCCCTTTCGTCGTGTGTCCTGTCTCGGAAATAAGCTGTTCACTTTTGGCGGCGTCTTGGGCGCCCGGCCGGCGTTGCCACTCCTCGCCATAGCCCTGCTATGACTCGTCGCGGCGCCTTGCCCGAACACCCGAGCCACTCGCCAAAAGAGAACGTATTTCCGAGACAGGACACCAGCGCCGGGCATTCGTCAGTAGAAGCGCTTCGGATCCCCTGACTCGAGCAGGCTGGCCAGCTGGGTCAGGGCGAAGCGCAACTCCTCCCGACTGGTCGGCGACATCAGCACGACCCGCACGCCACGTGGATCGCCCGTGCGTTCCACCTGGAACTGGCTGGCGCTCATGACCACCACGCCATTGGCCCGCGCCAGCAGGGCGAACTCGTCGCTGCGCCACGGCTCGGGCAGGTTGAGCCAGAGGTGATAGCTGTGCGGCTGGCTCTGCAGCGACGCACTGGCGAAAACTTCACGGGCGATGGCCTGGCGTGCCGCCGCCTCGGCGCGGTGCATGCGGATCAACTGGCTGTCCAACCCTTCGCCGATCACATGGCTGGCCAGTTGCGCGGTCAACGGCGAAGGCATCCACACCGTGCTGCGTACCATGGCGGTCAGGCGTGACAGCAGCTTCGGCGGGCTGTACAGGTAGCCGATGCGCAGCGCCGGCATGACCGACTTGGACAGGCTGGTGAGGTAGATCGAACGCTCCGGGGCGAAGGTCGCCAACGGCCGAGTCTGCGGGTCGGTGGCGAGGAAACCGTAGATGTCATCGTCCAGCAGCAGGAAATCGAACTCCTCCGCCAGCGCCGCGATCTGGGCGCGGCGCTCGTTGGACATGATCGCCGTGGTCGGGTTCTGGCAGGTCGCCACGCACACCAGCATGGCGGGCCGCTCGCGCTGGCAGATCTCGCGCAAGGCCTCGGGGAGGATGCCCTGCTCGTCCATCGGTACGCCACGCAGACGGCGGCCCAGGCCATGGGCCACGGAAATGATGCCCGGATAGCACAGCGACTCGCACAGCACCAGGTCGCCCGCCCCGGTCAGGGCGCTGATCGCCACCATCAACCCATGCTGGGCACCGCTGGTGATGACCATCTGCTGCCACTGCGCACCCGGCAGCCACTGGCGCAACCATTGCGCGCCCGCCTCGCGATGCGCTGGATGGCCGCCATCGGGGGCGTAGTCCAGCACCTGCTCCAGCCGTGAGGTATTGGCCAGCTCGGTCAACGCGTTACGCAACCAGTACTGCAGTGTTTCGCCGTAGGGCTTGATGATCGACAGGTCGAGCGCTTCGCCGCGAGCTGCAGGTGCAGATCGGGCGATCACGGGGGCCTCGCCCATCTCGGCGATCCGGTCGAGGACGTAGGTGCCACGCCCCACCTCGCCCTGGGTCAGGCCACGGCGCGACGCCTCGGTGTAGGCGCGGCTGATGGTGCCTGGCGTGACGTCCAGTGCCTGCGCCAGTTCGCGCAACGTCGGCAAGCGTTCGCCACGCCGCAGCGCGCCGCTGGCAATATCGTGCGCCAGCGCATCGGCAATGGACAGGTAGACAGGCTGATTGCTTTCGCTGATCCGTGGAACCCACATGAGACGGCTACCGGGCTGAAAATGATTGAAATTTGAACACACAGGCCAACTTGAGTCGATCCTCCGAGCGATTCAAGTTGTAAGCATCACCCGCGTGGGAGCTGCCCCACTTGAATTCAGGTCTCGTTACCGTATAGATTCAATTTGAATCGACTCAATCGAATCAATAAACTCACCTGGACTCGCCATGGACAACCTCAGAAAGGATTTTTCCCTCTCCGCCCTGGTCGCCGGCCTGATCGCCGTGATCATCTCCTACGCAGGCCCCTTGATCATCGTGTTCCAGGCCGCCGACCAGGCAGGCCTGGGTAACGCCACGACCGCCTCTTGGATCTGGGCCATCTCCATCGGCAGCGGCCTGACCGGCTTGCTGCTGAGCTGGAAACTGCGGGTGCCGGTGATCACCGCCTGGTCCACGCCCGGCGCGGCGCTGCTGGTGTCGATGCTACCGAGTGTGTCATTGGCGCAGGCGGTGGGCGCGTACATCGTCGCCTCGCTGCTGATTGCCGTGATCGCCCTGAGCGGCGCCTTCGACAAGCTGATGAATCGCCTGCCCAAGGCCATTGCCGCGGCGATGCTGGCCGGCATCCTGTTCCGCTTCGGCGCCGAACTGTTCAGCTCGATCCGCCTGCAGCCCGTGCTGGTACTGTCGATGTTGGCGAGCTACCTGCTGTTCAAGCGCTTGTCGCCGCGCTACGCGATTCTTTCGGTGCTGATCGTCGGTTGCGGCCTCGCCACCGGCCTGGGCCAGCTGGACACCCAGGCCCTGGTGCTGGAAATGACCGTCCCGACCTGGACCAGCCCGCAGTGGAGCTGGCAGGCCATCGTCAATATCGGCCTGCCCCTGGCCCTGGTATCGCTCACCGGCCAGTCGGTGCCCGGTATCGCCGTACTGCGCACCTCCGGCTACCAGGTGCCGGCACGCCCGATCGTCTCGGTCACCGCCCTGGGTTCGCTGCTACTGGCACCTTTCGGCTGCCACGGCGTCAACCTGGCGGCGATCACCGCCGCCATCTGCACTGGCCGCGAGGCCCACGAGAACCCTGACAAGCGCTACATCGCCGGCATGGCCTGCGGCGCCTTCTACCTGCTGATGGGCAGCTTCGGCGCCACGCTGGCCTCGGTGTTCGCCGCCCTGCCGAGGGAACTGATCGCCGCCCTCGCCGGCCTGGCACTGTTCGGTGCCATTGCCAACGGCCTGACGGGCGCCATGAGTGACGAAAAACAGCGGGAGCCGGCGCTGATCACCTTCCTGGTCACCGCATCGGGGATGAGCCTGCTCGGCCTTGGAGCCGCGTTCTGGGGTCTGATCTTCGGGCTGGCGGCACACTTCGCCCTGAGCTACAGCCGCACGACGCGACAGCCGCAGGCAAGCGTTCAGGTTCGTTGAACGAGGACAAGGGAAATGGGGGGAAATGGCGTCCCAGGGCAGGTTCGAACTGCCAACCTTCCCCTTAGGAGGGGGATGCTCTATCCAATTGAGCTACTGAGACACAGAAGCCGACAACAGACGCTGTGCGGCGGGGACGGCGAGCATGTTAACCAGCGTGTGGGCATTTGTCATGTATCAATCGGGCAATTTGCACGTCGGCTTTTTCCCCGCCGCGTCGGCGATCACGCCTTCGCTGCGCAACAGCGCGAGCAACGCCTCGACCGCGCTGGCCAGCGAACCGGAGTTGTCCACGACATGCACGCCGGGATCATAGGCCTGCAACCTCAAGTTGCGGGCCAGGCGCTGCTCGATCTCTTCATTGCTCTCCCGCCCCCTGGCCAGCAATCGCTGCCGTAGCGCTTGCTGGGAAACCGTCAGCCCCACGGCCACCAGGTCGGGATAGCGCTGCCGGGCGTTGGCCAGGTAGGCACGCGAACCATTGACCAGCACCGACTGGCCTGCGGCGAGCCACGCGTCCAACTGTGCGGGGATGCCATAGCTCAGACCATTCGCCTGCCAGTCCAGGGAAAACGCCCCCGCCTCGCGCATCGCCTCGAAGCGATCGACGCTCACTCCGAGCGCGGCTTCGCCCTTGGCCTCGGCCGAGCGCGTGATGACCCGCCGGGCGATTTCGACGCCCTGGGCGAACAATCGCTCACGCGCCGCATCGATCAGGGAATCTTTTCCCGATCCCGACGGTCCCATGAGGAATATCAGGCGCCCCCTTGAGGCCGCCCCACCGCTTGCGTCATATTGCATAGCCACTATGCTCAATGTATGGGAAACCAGCGCATTCCAGGATTTTCCCCAGGCCTTTACCGTCTTTTACCAGATTTTGACGGCATTTGTCTGACGCCGGTGCAATTCGATGAATGTGAAACTTTTCAAACCAGTGCTCATTTCTGATAATTGGTACTGGCAAAAAGCCTTTATCGAGATCACTATTTGTCACAGAATTGACGCCAAGGAAACGGCGACCCTGAGGCAAGATGAAGAACCAAAATCACATCACGGTTGAACATTTTGTCGTCGCCGCGGTCGTACTTCCACCGTGCGGCCAATTTGCGAACCGCTCCCCCTGAACCAGAACAACCGGTCAATTTATATGCGCCCAATGAAACAGGCTATCTATTCGAGCCGCACCGCTGACAAGTTCGTCGTCCGCCTGCCAGACGGGATGCGTGAGCGCATTGCCGAAGTAGCGCGAAACCATCACCGCAGCATGAACTCCGAAATCATCGCCCGCCTGGAGCAGAGCCTTATCCAGGAAGGTGCCTTGGGTGATGAACTGAGCATGCGCCTGGACAGCCCAGAGCTCAGCCTCCACGAACGTGAACTGCTGCAGCGCTTCCGCCAGCTGTCCCACCGCCAGCAGAATGCGCTGGTCGCCCTCATCGCTCACGATGTGGAAATGGCCGCCGACGCGTCCTGATCCAGGCTAGCGACAGCCGCACACAAAAAAGCCAGCGCAAGCTGGCTTTTTTTTGCATCCGGTTGCGGAGTCACGCACCCCCCTACTGTAGGAGCGGCCTTGTGCCGCGAAAGGGCCGCATAGCGGCCCCGGCGATCTTTGCATCAACGCTGAAATCATGGGGCCGCCATGCGGCCCTTTCGCGGCGCAAGGCCGCTCCTACAGGGGATTGCGCATGGCCTGAAAACGCTTACAGCAGGAACAGCGTAGCCAGGCCGAGGAAAATAAAGAAGCCGCCACTGTCGGTGACCGCCGTAATCATCACACTCGACCCCATCGCCGGATCACGCCCCAGGCGCGTCAGCGTCATCGGGATCAGCACGCCCATCAAGGCGGCCAGCAACAGGTTCAGGGTCATCGCCGCGGTCATTACCAGGCCCAGCGACCAGCTGCCATAGAGCCAGAACGCCACGACACCGATCACGCCTCCCCAGATCAGGCCATTGAGCAGCGACACCGCCAGTTCCTTGCGCATCAGGCGGCTGGTATTGCCCGGCGACACCTGGTCGAGGGCCATGGCGCGCACGATCATGGTGATGGTCTGGTTACCCGAGTTGCCGCCGATACCCGCCACGATCGGCATCAGCGCCGCCAGCGCCACCAGCTTCTCGATGGAGCCTTCGAACAGGCCGATCACCCGCGAGGCGACGAATGCGGTGATCAGGTTGATGGCCAGCCAAGCCCAACGGTTGCGCAGCGAGCGCCAGACCGAGGCGAAGATGTCTTCCTCCTCGCGCAGACCGGCCATGTTGAGCACTTCGCTCTCGCTCTCTTCACGAATCAGGTCGACCATTTCATCGATGGTCAGACGGCCGATCAGACGCTCGTTCTTGTCCACCACGGGGGCGGAGACCAGGTCGTAGCGCTCGAAGGCCAGGGCGGCGTCGTAGGCATCTTCCTCGGGGTGGAAGGTCACCGGGTCATTGGCCATGACCTCCGCGACTTTCTTGTCCGGGTCGTTGACCAGCAACCGCTTGATCGGCAGCACACCCTTGAGAATGCCATCGTAATCGACGACGAACAGCTTGTCGGTGTGCCCTGGCAGCTCCTTGAGCCGGCGCAGGTAGCGCAATACCACCTCGAGGCTGACGTCTTCGCGGATGGTGACCATCTCGAAGTCCATCAGCGCGCCGACTTGCTCTTCGTCATAGCTCAGGGCCGAGCGCACACGCTCGCGCTGCTGGGCATCAAGGCTTTCCATGAGCTCGTGGACGACGTCGCGGGGCAGCTCCGGTGCCAGGTCGGCGAGTTCGTCGGCGTCCATCTCCTTGGCGGCAGCCAGCAGTTCGTGATCGTCCATGTCGGCGATCAGGGTCTGGCGCACGGCGTCAGAGACTTCGAGCAGGATGTCGCCGTCGCGATCCGAGCGCACCAGCTGCCAGACCGTCAGGCGGTCGTCCAGCGGCAAGGCTTCGAGGATATAGGCGATGTCGGCGGGGTGCAGGTCGTCGAGCTTGCGCTGCAGTTCGACAAGGTTCTGGCGGTGGACGAGGTTTTCCACCAGGTCATGGTGGTGACCTTCCTGACGGTGCGTCAGGTCCTCGACCACCCGCTGGCGCTGCAGCAGTTCGATCACCTGGGCCAGGCGATCCTGCAGGCTGTCTTGGGCTTTCTTTACTTCGATTTCGGTCATAGGCGAACTCCACTCCCAGCAGCGGAGCACGCCGGGAGAATCAATCGGTCAGATCTGGCTGTATGAAGCGTGTTAGCGAGTAACTACTGGGTAAGTCCATGGTGGGATTCCACAAGCCCCGGCGGGGCTGACGGGCGCAATCATACACTGTGTAAGCTGTCGGATCGCTTAAATTTTTGGCCAGAACAATCGTTTGCGCGCTAAAGCTGTGACAACGCTCGAAGCCATCAGTGCGACGGTCGCTATGGCGTGAAAAGCACATTGCTCGTGTGCCGGTTCGATTCGCAGCGCCGATTCCTTTCGGGAGCCTCTACAGAACAGCGTAGATGGACATCCGTGACAATTCAGCGCGCCAGAAAAACAAAAAGCCCGCTCTAATGAGCGGGCTTCTTGATGTATGGCGGACTCAGCAGGATTCGAACCTGCGACCGCTCGGTTCGTAGCCGAGTACTCTATCCAGCTGAGCTATGAGTCCGTAGTGGTAGTTTTAGGCCAGATTACCACTGGCTTGTTGAAGCGTCTTTGCAAGCAGAGCCACTTCAAAAAGTGGCGGACTCAGCAGGATTCGAACCTGCGACCGCTCGGTTCGTAGCCGAGTACTCTATCCAGCTGAGCTATGAGTCCGTGGTTGGTAGTTTTAGGCCAGATTACCACTGGCTTGTTGAAGCGTCTTTGCAAGCAAAGCCACTTCAAAAGTGGCGGACTCAGCAGGATTCGAACCTGCGACCGCTCGGTTCGTAGCCGAGTACTCTATCCAGCTGAGCTATGAGTCCGTGGGGTAGTTTTAGACCAGATTACCACTGGTGGTTTGAAGCAGCCTTGCAGGCAAAGCCACTTCAAAAGTGGCGGACTCAGGAGGATTCGAACCTCCGACCGCTCGGTTCGTAGCCGAGTACTCTATCCAGCTGAGCTATGAGTCCGTGTCTTGCTGTGCCATTCGGATCGCTTGAAGCGCTCCAGGCAAATAATGGCGGTGAAGGGGGGATTCGAACCCCCGATACCCTTATGAGGTATACTCCCTTAGCAGGGGAGCGCCTTCGGCCACTCGGCCACCTCACCGCAACACGAGGCGAATATTAAACACACCCTTCCTCGTTTGCAACCCTTTTTTTGAAAAAAACTTCAAAAAAATTAAAGGCTTGGCTCCTCGTCCTTCTCTTTCTTGATCCGCAGGTAGATTTCCTCGCGGTGAACAGCCACTTCCTTGGGCGCGCTAACGCCAATACGCACCTGGTTGCCTTTGACACCCAGGACCGTCACGGTGATCTCACCGTCACCAATGATCAGGCTCTCGGCGCACCGACGAGTCAGAATCAGCATAGTTTTCTCCTCACATGAATCTTCAGGGACAACAGTCTTTAAAAGCAGGGCCTTGGCCGGGGACGACGGCACTGGCCCGGATCGACCGCCACGGCTGCCTGGACAGGGACAGCCGCAGCGACCAGAAACGCGAAGGGCGCGGCAAGCCGCGCCCCTCCAGGCAGCGTGTCACTCACCCTGTCGGGCAGGCGCGTCGAGCTCGAACGCGGTGTGCAGCGCGCGTACGGCCAGCTCAAGGTATTTCTCTTCGATCACCACCGAGACCTTGATCTCGGAGGTGGAGATCATCTGGATGTTGATGCTCTCCTTGGCCAGGGCCTCGAACATGCGGCTGGCAACGCCCGCATGGGAGCGCATGCCGACGCCGACGATCGACACCTTGGCGATCTTGGTGTCGCCGATCACTTCACGCGCGCCGATTTCGCGTGCAGTGTTTTCCAGCACGCTCAACGCCTTCTCGTACTCGTTGCGGTGCACGGTGAAGGTGAAGTCGGTGGTGTTATCGTGCGAGACGTTCTGCACGATCATGTCGACTTCGATGTTGGCCGCGCTGATCGGGCCGAGGATCTTGAAGGCGACGCCCGGGGTATCCGGGACGCCACGAATGGTCAGCTTGGCCTCATCACGGTTGAAGGCGATACCGGAAATGATCGGCTGTTCCATGGATTCCTCTTCATCGATGGTAATGAGGGTACCCGGACCCTCCTTGAAGCTGTGCAGCACGCGCAGCGGGACGTTGTACTTGCCGGCGAACTCCACCGAGCGAATCTGCAGCACCTTGGAGCCGAGGCTGGCCATTTCCAGCATCTCCTCGAAGGTGATCTTCTCCAGGCGCTGGGCCTGGGGCACGACACGCGGGTCGGTGGTGTAGACGCCATCGACATCGGTGTAGATCTGGCACTCGTCGGCCTTCAGCGCCGCCGCCAGGGCCACGCCGGTGGTGTCGGAGCCGCCACGGCCGAGGGTGGTGATGTTGCCGTGCTCGTCGACGCCCTGGAAACCTGCGACCACCACGACCCGGCCGGCCTTGAGGTCGGCGCGGATCTTCTGGTCGTCGATCTGCAGGATGCGCGCCTTGTTGTGCGCGCTGTCGGTGAGGATGCGCACCTGGTTGCCGGTGTAGGACACCGCCGGCACGCCGCGCTTCATCAGGGCCATGGACAGCAAGGCGATGGTGACCTGCTCGCCGGTCGAGACGATCACGTCCAGCTCGCGGGGTTCGGGCTTGTCGGTGATCTGCTTCGCCAGGTCGATCAGGCGATTGGTTTCACCGCTCATCGCCGACAGCACAACCACCAGGTCGGTGCCTTGCTCGCGGAATTTCTTGACCTTGTCGGCAACCTGCTCGATCCGCTCGATGGAACCGACAGAGGTACCGCCAAATTTCTGTACGATCAACGCCATTTCAAAGGTGCCTCAGCCCTCAAGGGCCCCAAAAAACAATCCAACATGGCGGGGACGCCGACTAGACCGACGCCCCCGCCATCTCAAAGTCCCTGCTCGGCGAACGGCACGGCCAGGGCCAGCGCCTGGTCCAGCGCGGCGACGTCGACGCCACCACCCTGGGCCATGTCAGGACGACCGCCGCCCTTGCCACCGACCACCGCAGCAGCTTGTTTCATCAGGTCGCCAGCCTTGAGTTGGCTGGAGAGGTCCTTGGTCACGCCAGCCACCAGCACGACCTTGCCCTCATGCTCGCTGCCCAGCAGGATCACTGCGTGGCCGAGCTTGTTCTTCAGTTGATCGACGAGCGCCAGCAGCGCCTTGCCGTCCTGCCCATCCAGGCGGGCGGCGAGGACCTTGGCGCCCTTGACCTCAACGGCCGCGTTGGAGAGATCATCCCCGGCGGCGCTGGCGGCCTTGGCCTGCAGCTGCTCGAGCTGCTTTTCCAGCTGGCGGTTGCGCTCGAGCACAGCCGACAGCTTGTCGATCAGGTTGTCGCGATTGCCCTTGACCAGCTGCGCGGCTTCCTTGACCTGCTCTTCGGCAGTGTTCAGGTAGGCCAGCGCGGCGGCGCCGGTGATCGCTTCGATACGACGCACGCCAGAGGCCACGCCGCCTTCGCTGATGATCTTGAACAGGCTGATGTCGCCGGTGCGCTTGGCGTGGATGCCACCGCACAGCTCGACGGAGAAGTCACCGCCCATGCTCAGCACGCGCACGGTGTCGCCATACTTCTCACCGAACAGCGCCATTGCACCCTTGGCCTTGGCGGTCTCGATGTCGGTCAGCTCGGTCTGTACCTCGGTGTTGCGGCGCACTTCGCGGTTGACGATGTCTTCCAGGGCCTTGATCTGCTCAGGCTTGACCGCCTCGAAGTGGCTGAAGTCGAAACGCAGGCGCTGGCTGTCGACCAGCGAGCCCTTCTGCTGCACGTGCTCGCCCAGCACCTGGCGCAGGGCTTCGTGAAGCAGGTGGGTGGCGGAGTGGTTCAGCGAGGTGGCGTGCTGCACCTCGGCATCGACGCGGGCATCAACCGCGGCGCCGACGGTCAGCGCGCCGCTGGCGACCACGCCGTGATGCAGGAAGGCACCGCCGGTCTTGGTGGTGTCGCGCACGTCGAAGCGCACGGCGCCGGCCTGCAGGTAGCCGGAGTCACCGACCTGGCCACCGGACTCCGCGTAGAACGGGGTGCGATCGAGGACAACAACGCCCTCCTCGCCTTCTGCCAGTTGCTCAACCGACTGGCCGTCCTTGTACAGGGCGATGACCTTGCCCTGGCCTTCGGTGGCGTCATAGCCGAGGAAGTCGGTGGCGGTGTCGACCTTGACCAGGCTGTTGTAGTCCATGCCGAAGGCGCTGGCGGAGCGGGCGCGCTCGCGCTGGGCCTCCATCTCGCGCTCGAAGCCGGCTTCGTCGATGGTCAGCTCGCGCTCACGGGCGATGTCGGCGGTCAGGTCCATGGGGAAGCCGTAGGTGTCGTACAGCTTGAACACCACGTCGCCCGGCACGACCTGGCCCTGCAGTTGGGCGAGGTCCTGCTCGAGGATGCGCAGGCCCTGCTCGAGGGTCTTGGCGAACTGCTCTTCCTCGGTCTTGAGCACGCGCTCGATGTGCGCCTGCTGGCCCTTGAGCTCAGGGAAGGCTTCGCCCATCTCGGCCACCAGCGCGGCGACGATCTTGTGGAAGAAGCTGCCCTTGGCGCCCAGCTTGTTGCCGTGGCGGCAGGCGCGACGAATGATGCGGCGCAGCACGTAGCCACGGCCTTCGTTGGACGGCAGCACGCCGTCGGCGATCAGGAAGCCGCAGGAACGGATGTGGTCGGCAACCACTTTCAGAGACGGCTGGTCGTCATTGGCGCAACCGATGGCTTGGGCGGCAGCAGCCAGCAGGCTCTGGAACAGGTCGATCTCGTAGTTCGAGTGCACGTGCTGCATCACCGCACTGATGCGCTCCAGGCCCATGCCGGTGTCCACCGACGGCGCCGGCAGCGGGTGCAGGACGCCGTCAGCGGTGCGGTTGAACTGCATGAAGACGTTGTTCCAGATCTCGATGTAGCGGTCGCCGTCTTCTTCCGGCGAGCCGGGTGGGCCGCCCCAGATGTCGGCGCCGTGGTCGTAGAAGATCTCGGTGCACGGGCCGCACGGGCCGGTGTCACCCATGGTCCAGAAGTTGTCAGAGGCGTACGGGGCGCCCTTGTTGTCACCGATGCGCACCATGCGCTCGGCCGGCACGCCGACTTCCTTGGTCCAGATGTCGTAGGCTTCGTCGTCGCTGGCGTAGACGGTGACCCACAGCTTTTCCTTCGGCAGGTTCAGCCACTTGTCCGAAGTCAGGAAGGTCCAGGCGAAGGTGATGGCATCGCGCTTGAAATAGTCGCCGAAGCTGAAGTTGCCCAGCATCTCGAAGAAGGTGTGGTGACGGGCGGTGTAGCCGACGTTTTCCAGGTCGTTGTGCTTGCCACCGGCGCGTACGCACTTCTGGCTGCTCACGGCGCGGGTATAGGCGCGCTTTTCCTGGCCGAGGAAGCAGTCCTTGAACTGGTTCATGCCGGCGTTGGTGAACAGCAGGGTCGGGTCATTGCCCGGGATCAGGGAGCTGGAGGCAACGCGAGTATGTCCCTGCTCTTCGAAGAAGCGGAGGAAGGCTTCACGGATTTCTGCGCTTTTCATAGGTTCTTCCACGGAAACGGCGGCCACACGTCGAATCGACGAAACGACGGCAAAGGGCCGCATTATATCGGTCCTGCAGTCTCGGTGCAGTGTGTTTATGCGATAGAAACCGTCGAATGGACGGTTTGTCGGACTACAGCAATTGAAAACGGCATGACCGCGATGCTAAAGCCAGCGTTTCGCTACTGGCAAGCCAATTACGGTCCCGGGGTGGGGAAAATTAACAGGTTGGTGAATTAAAAGAATTTCATCACCGAAGGGATCCAAAACCGGCCTAGTGCACAACACGCCTGTAGGAGCGGCCTTGTGCCGCGAAAGGGTCGCAAAGCGACCCCAGCAATATCAGCTTCGCAGCTGAGATCCCCGTGGCTGCTGCGCAGCCCTTTCGCGACGCAAGGCCGCTCCTACAGGGATCGCGCAAGGCTTAAGCCAGCCGCTGGCCCGAGTCGGGCACGATCAGGATGCCGGCGCGCAGCCCGTTCTTCACCTTGGGGTTGGGGAAGATGATCCGCGCGCCCTCCTCCTCCACCACCCAGCGCGTCTCGGCCAGGTCTTCGGCCAGTAGGTCACCCTTCTTCAGCTCGGAGAAGTTCTCGATATCCGCCGGCAGGTGCAAGCGGAAGCTGTCGCTGTGCTTGATGATCTCGCGGGCGACGCTGAACAGCTTGAGGCCATCCAGGGACTGTTCGGTTTGCGGCTCGGTATCCTCGATGAGCTGGATCAGGCGCTCCTCTAGCCGGTCGAGGTTGACCTCTTCGTTCTGCCCGAACGGCCGGGCCTTGCCGAGCTCCAGGGTGAAGGCCTCGGCATCGAGCTGCTCATAGGTGAACGCGCTGAAGGTGATCGACGACTTGCTCTGCAGCAGGACCGCCTCCATGCCGGCCGCGGCCAGACGGGCCAGCTCACGGCGCGAGTGCCGGCGACCTTCCTTGTAGGGATACAGCGCGAACTGCTCGATCTTGGACCCACGAATGGCGGTATGCAGGTCGTAATGCAGGCGGGTGCGCTCGGGCTTGCTGAAGAACACCCGGGCGAACTGTTCGAGCTCGGCGGCGCGCAGCGCCTCGAAACCACTGGAGAGTTCGTGGCGGCCATTGAACAGGCGGTTGATGTCCTGCTCGATGAAACGCTCGCCCTTGCGGATCGCCGCCGGGTTGCCGAACAGGAACAGCACCCGCGCACGCGGCTTGATCTTGCCGTTAGCAACACCGTGCAGCAGCCTTTCAAGCAGCTCGATCGGCGCCGTCTCGTTGCCATGGATACCGGCCGACAACAGCAGGTCGAGCCCGCAATCCTCACCTTCGGGGGGACGCACTTCCAGTGCGCCCTCCCCCAACCAGCGCAAACGCACGCCCCGGGTGGTCACTTGGGTCTTCTCGGCCGGTTCGTGATCGGTCAGGGTCAGCTCAAGCAGTTTGCCGAGGGCGAGCATAGGCGCTTCCTTAGTGGTGGTGGCCGCAGTCCGGGCCGTGGACGTGGTCGTCGTCACCGGCGACGTCGGCCGGTTCCATTTCCAGTTGCAGGCTGACCAGGTTGGTGGCCATCGGGCGCAGCAGCAGGTTGGCGTACTCGGTGTCGTCTTCCTCGACATCGACGCCGATCAGCAGCTGGCCGCGGCCGTCCTGCTGGATCCACACTTCCTTGCCTTGCCAGACCACGGCAAAACGGGTGCAGGAGGTTTCCAGCTGGGTGCCGTCTTCATCTTCCAGGATCAGGCGCAGGGCGTCGGACATTGCAATTTCTCTCTATCAAGGTTGGCGTTGGAACGGATATACCGAGCCCAGCTTGAGGATCTGGGTCAGTTCATCCAGGGCCGTGCGGCATTCCACCAGCAACTGCGGGTCGGCCAGGTCCGCTTCGCCGAGGCGATCGCGGTAGTGCTTGTCGACCCACTGCACCAGGGTGTCGTACAGCGAGGCGGTCATGATAACGCCTGGATTGACCGCCGCCAGTTCGTTTTCCTTCAACGCCACGCGCAGACGCAGGCAAGCCGGGCCGCCACCGTTCTGCATGCTCTGCTTGAGGTCGAACACTTTGACCTCCTTCACCGGGCCACCTTGGCCGGTCAGCTGGTTCAGGTAGGCCCAGACGCGCTCGTTGTGGCGGCACTCTTCCGGCACCACCAGCAGCATCGAACCGTCCTCGCGGCTGAGCAGCTGACTGTTGAACAGGTAGGAACGCACCGCGTCCTCCACCGTCACCGCCGCGCGCGGCACGCAGATGCCCTGGAAGTTGCCGCCCTTGCTGGCCAGTTTAGCCTGCAGCTGGCCAAGCACCGTGTCGGTCTCGAGGAACGCGTCCTCGTGGTAGAACAGCACCTCGCCGTTGCCCACCGAGATCACGTCGTTGTGGAACACGCCCTGGTCGATCACTGCCGGATTCTGTTGAGCGTAGACCACGCCATCGTCGCTCAGCCCGTGCAGGCGAGCGACGGCCTGGGAGGCTTCCAGGGTCTGGCGCGCCGGATACTTCTGCGGCGCGGGATAGCGGCTGTCGAAGGCGCTTCGGCCATAGACGAAGAACTCGACGCCGGCATCGCCATAGGCGCGGCAGAAGCGAGTGTGGTTGGCCGCGCCCTCGTCACCGAACTGGGCAACCGCCGGCAGCGCCTCGTGGTGGGCGAAGACCTTGTCATCGCTGAACATGGCGCCCAACACACGGCTGGTGGTCGGGTGCTCGATGCTGCGGTGGTACTTGCAGTTGAGGTTGGCGGCGGTGAAGTGCACGCGACCATCGGCAGTGTCGGCGCTGGGGCTGACGGTGGCGGCGTTGGCCACCCACATGCTCGAGGCCGAGCAGCTGGCGACCAGCAGCGGCATGGCTTCCTTCGCGGCGCGCTGAATCACTTCGCCGTCGCTGCCGGTGAAGCCCAGGCGGCGCAAGGCCGCCACGTCCGGACGCTCCTGCGGGGCCAGCACGCCCTGCTTGAAGCCCATCTCCGTCAGCGCCTTCATCTTCGCCAGGCCCTGACGCGCCGCCTCGCGCGGGTTGGAACCCTGCTGGCTGTTGCTCTGCGAGGCCACGTTGCCGTAGGACAGGCCGCCGTAGTTGTGGGTCGGCCCCACCAGGCCATCAAAATTCACTTCAAAGGATTTCATCGGCAAGGCTCCGAGACCTGTTGTTATAGGGTGACGCCCGGCGTCAGGGTCGCCGGCAGTGCAAGGCTCGCGGTCTCCAGCGAAGCCACGGGGTAGGCGCAGTAGTCCGCCGCATAGTAGGCGCTGGCGCGGTGGTTGCCGCTGGCGCCGACACCACCGAACGGCGCGCTGCTGGCGGCGCCGGTCAGCTGCTTGTTCCAATTGACGATGCCGGCGCGGCTGCGCAGCCAGAAGTGCTGGTAGCGGGCGTTGGAGTCCGACAGCAGGCCGGCGGCCAGGCCGTACTGGGTGTTGTTGGCCTCCTCGATCGCCGCGTCGAAGTCGGCGTAGCGGATCACCTGCAGCAACGGGCCGAAGAACTCTTCGTCCGGGCGCCCGGCCACGGCACTGACATCGATGATGCCCGGCGTGAGCAAGGCAGCGTCGGCCTGCGGCTGGGTCATCTCCAGCAGCGCCACGGCGCCCTTGCCGAGCAGTTCGGCCTGGGCCGCCAACAGCGCGCGTGCCGCCTGCAGCGAAATCACCGAGCCCATGAACGGCGCGGGTTGCTGATCGAAGGCACCGACACTGATGCCGCGGCTAACCTCGACCAGGCGCTGGATCAGCGCGTCACCCCAGGCACCCTGCGGCACCAGCAGGCGGCGGGCGCAGGTGCAGCGCTGGCCGGCGGAGATGAACGCCGACTGGATGATGGTGTACACCGCGGCGTCCAGGTCCTTGACCTCATCGACAACCAGCGGGTTATTGCCACCCATTTCCAGGGCGAGGATCTTGTCCGGGCGGCCGGCGAACTGCTGGTGCAGCAGGTTGCCGGTGCGGCTGGAACCGGTGAAGAACAAACCGTCGATACCCGGGTTGGCGGCCAGCGCCACGCCGGTTTCGCGGGCGCCCTGGACCAGGTTGAGCACGCCGGCCGGCAAGCCGGCCTCGATCCAGCACTGCACCGTCAGCTCGGCGACCTTGGGGGTCAGCTCACTGGGCTTGAACACCACGCAGTTGCCGGCCAGCAGCGCTGGAACGATATGGCCGTTGGGCAGGTGGCCGGGGAAGTTGTACGGGCCGAACACCGCCACCACGCCATGGGGCTTGTGCCGCAGCACGGCGGTGGCGTCGGCCAGCGGGCCGCTCTTCTCGCCGGTGCGCTCGCGGTAGCTCTGCACCGAGATGGCGACCTTGTTGACCATGCTGGTCACTTCGGTGGCCGACTCCCACAGGGGCTTGCCGGTTTCTTCACCGATGCAGCGCGACAGCGCCTCGGCCTTGGCCTTGAGCTTGTCGGCGAAGGCCTCCAGCACGCTGATACGCGCTTCCAGGCTCAGCGATGCCCAGGCCGGGAACGCCTGGCGGGCGGCCTGCACGGCGGCTTCGACCTGGGCGGCGTCGGCGCCCTGCCCTTGCCAGATCACCGCCTGGGTGACGGGGTTGAGCGACTGCAGGGTTTCACCCTGGCCGGCCAGCCAGTGGCCTGCGATGTAATGCGTGGTCATTTACTGGGCCTCCCGACCGGCGGACAGCGGCACGGCGCGGACATTGTCGCCGGCGCCCAGGCGCAGGCGCTTGGCGGTCTGCGGATCGACCACCAGGGTGCCTGCCGCCAGGCGCGCCGGTGCAGCCGTGATGCGGCAGTCTTCGCGCTTGCGGTTGTGAATGATGTAAGGGGTGGCGTCGTCACCCGGAGTGCCGACGGCCAGTACCAGGGTCTCGCTGTCACGCACGGCGCGGATCTTCGAGGTCTCGCACTCGATGGCGGGACCTGCGTCGAAGATGTCGACGTAGCCCTGGTAGTTGAAGCCTTCGCGCTTGAGCATGGCCAGCGCCGGCTCCGTGTCGGTGTGCACGCGGCCGATGACGTTGCGCGCCGCTTCCGAGAGGAAGCAGGTGTACAGCGGGAACTTGGGCATCAGCTCGGCGATGAACGACTTGTTGCCCACGCCGGTGAGGTAGTCGGCCTGGCTGAACTCCATCTTGAAGAAGTGCCGGCCCAGGCTCTCCCAGAAGGGCGAACGGCCTGCCTCGTCGGACATGCCGCGCATCTCGGCGATGATCTTGTTGCCGAACAGCTGCGGGAACTCGGCGATGAACAGCATCCGCGCCTTGGACAGCAGACGACCATTGAGGCCACTGCGGTAGTCGCTGCGCAGGAACAGCGAGCACAGCTCGGAGTTGCCGGTCAGGTCGTTGGCCAGGAACAGCGTGGGGATCTCGCGGTAGATGTTCAGCTCCTGCGAGGCGCTGACGGTCAGGCCGACCCGGTAGTTGTACCAGGGCTCGCGCAGGCCGACGGCACCGGCAATGGCACTGATGCCAACCACCAGGCCTTCGTCGTTCTCCAGCACGAACAGGTAGTCGGTGTCGCCGCGCTCGGCTTCGCCGCGAAAGCTCTTCTCGGCCCAGCCGACGCGCTGGCCGAGGCGCTCCTCGTTGGCGGGCAGCGTGGTCAGCCCGGTGGTGCCGGTGCTGCGGGCCAATTCGATCAGCGCGGGTAAATCGCTGCTGCGTACAGGACGAACGATCATGCTATCTCCTTGTGCGGCGGTCTGTGCCTGCCGCGAAACTCTCTGTTCCGGCGGTTCAGACCGCGACCAGGCGCACGCTGGCGCCTTCGCCGACACCCAGGGCCTCGGCGGCTTCGTCGCTCAGGCTGACTGGCTTGCCCGGCACCCAGTCCAGCTCCAGCAGCACCGCGCGGTAATCCTGCAACTGGCCGTTGCACACCAGGTACGGACGGCCGCCCTTGACCGGCGTCTCGTCCAGCTTGACCGGCACCACCCGGCTCTGGGCGATGGAACGGATGCCCGAGGCGCGGGCGTGCAGGGTCGGGCCGCCGTCGAAGATGTCGATGTAGTGCTCGGTCTCGAAGCCTTCGCGCATGAGGATGTCGAAGGTGATCTGCGCCCGCGGGTGCACCTGGCCCATGGCCTCCTGCGCTTCGTCGGCCAGCAGCGGCACGTAGATCGGGTAGTGCGGCATCAGTTCGGCGAGGAAGGTGCGGCTCTTCAGGCCGCACAGGCGCTCGGCGTCGGCGTAGTTGAGGTCGAAGAAGTTGCGGCCGATGGCGTCCCAGAACGGCGACTCGCCCTGCTCGTCGCTGTAGCCGACGATCTCGGTCACCACCGAGTCGGCGAAGCGCTCGGGGTGCGAGGCCATGAACAGCAGGCGGCCCCGGGAGTTGAGCTCGGCGAAGGCGCTGCTCACCAGCTCCGGTACCACGTAGAAACTGGTCAGCAGGCTGTTGCCGGTGAGGTCGTGGCACAGCGACAGGACGTGGATCTTGTTGTGGATCTTCAGCTCGCGGGAGGCGTGCACGAAGGTCTCGTTGCGGAAGCTGTAGAACGGCTCGGAGTAGCCGGCCGAGGCGACGATGGCCGAGCAGCCGACCAGCTTGCCGGTGGCGCTGTCCTCGAGCACGAAGAAGTAGCTCTCCTCGCCATTGAAGCTGACCTCGGCGGCAAAGGAGGTTTCCGAGGCGGCGATCTTGTCGCCCAGGCGGCCGGCGTCATCCGGCAGCGAGGTGACACCAATGGGGCTGTCGGCAGCCATGCGCTGCACTTCGTTCAGATCAGCCATTTGCGCGGGGCGCATCACCAGCATGGTGTCACTCCTTTCGGGAAAGCGGGCCGATCACATCGGCACGGAAAAACGGCGGGCACGCGCCACCACCTGCAAGCAGGTGCCCGCACTGGAATTCGGGTATCGCCAGCCCCTCTTCGGGGCCGGCGAAGGGCGATCAGCCCTTGGTCAGTTTTGCCACGGCGCGTTCGAAACGATCCAGGCCTTCGTCGATGTCGGCATCTTCGACTACCAGGCTCGGGGCGAAGCGGACCACGTCGGGACCTGCCTGCAGGACCATCACGCCTTCTTTCTCGGCGGCGTTGAGGATGTCCTTGGCCTTGCCTTTCCAGGCCTCGCTCAGCACGCAGCCGATCAGCAGGCCGACGCCGCGCACCAGGGTGAACAGGCCGGTTTCCTGGCCGATCTTCTCCAGGCGGGTCTTGAAACGCTCATGCTTGGCCTTGATGCCCGCCAGGGTTTCCGGGGTGTTGACCACATCGAGCACGGCGCAGGCGACCGCGCAGGCCAGCGGGTTGCCGCCGTAGGTGGTGCCGTGGGTGCCGACGGCCAGGTGCTTGGCCAGGTCGCTGGTGGTCAGCATGGCGCCGATCGGGAAGCCGCCGCCCAGGCTCTTGGCGCTGGTGAGGATGTCCGGGGTGACGCCGTAGTGCTGGTAGGCGTACAGCGAGCCGGTACGGCCGACACCGGTCTGCACTTCGTCGAAGATCAGCAGGGCGTTGTGCTCGTCGCACAGCTTGCGCGCGCCTTCCAGATAGGCCTTGTCGGCCGGGACCACGCCGCTCTCGCCCTGGATCGGCTCGATGACCACGGCGCAGGTCTTGTCGGAAATCTGCGCCTTCAGCGCTTCCAGGTCGTTGTACGGCACATGGCTGATGCCGGTGATCTTCGGCCCGAAGCCGTCGGAGTACTTGGGCTGGCCACCGACACTGACGGTGAACAGGGTGCGACCGTGGAAGCTGTTCACGGTGGCGATGATCTCGTGCTTCTCCGGGCCGAAACGGTCATGGGCGACGCGACGGGCCAGCTTGAAGGCGGCCTCGTTGGACTCGGCACCGGAGTTGCAGAAGAACGCGCGCTCGGCGAAGGTCGCGTCCACCAGCTTGTGCGCCAGGCGCAGGGCCGGCTCGTTGGTGAACACGTTGGAGACGTGCCAGAGGGTGTTGGCCTGCTCGGTGAGCGCCTTGACCAGCGCCGGGTGGCAGTGGCCCAAGGCGTTCACGGCGATGCCGCCGGCGAAGTCGATCAGCTCGCGACCGGTCTGGTCCCAGACTCGGGAACCCTCGCCTCGTACAGGAATGAAGGCCGCCGGGGAGTAGTTGGGAACCATGACCTGGTCGAAATCGGCACGTTGCACCGGGGCTTGCTCAACGGACATCTGAGTCTCCTGAAGAGGAACGCTGGCCTGGAAGTGGCGAGCGATGAGGGGATTGTAAGGACTGATCGGCGCCTGTCCTTGCTGCCAGGCGACAACTTGTTACAGCGCCAAACCGTGTTTTCACGGGGTTTTCGGCAATGCGACAAACAGTGTCGCAATCGCGCAGTGTAACGGGAGATAGGAATCGGGTGAACGACCGTTCACATATGAAAAGAGGTTGCCTGCACCGGCCTCTTCGCGGGTAAACCCGCTCCCACAGGATGGCACCGTACCTGAAAACAGCAGATTGCCTGTGGGAGCGGGTTTACCCGCGAAGAGGCCGGCACAGACAATAGAGAAATCAGCCCCGCTCGGCCGGCGCCGAGCTCAGCTCGAACGGGCTGCTATTGCGCCGCTGGTTACGGTCTTCACGCGGCGTGGCGCCAAAGAAATTGCGGTACGCACTGGAGAAATGCGGCCCCGAGGAAAACCCGCAGGACAGCCCGATCTGGATGATCGACTTGCTGGTCTGCATCAGCATCTGCCGCGCCTTGTTCAGGCGCAGCTCCAGGTAATACTGGCTGGGCACCCGATTGAGGTACTGCTTGAAGATCCGCTCCAGCTGGCGCCGGGACACGCACACATGCTGGGCGATCTCGTCGGTGGTCAGCGGCTCCTCGATATTGGCCTCCATCAGCAGCACTGCCTGGGTGAGCTTGGGGTGGCTGGAGCCCAGGCGATTCTGCAGCGGAATGCGCTGGCGCTCGCCCCCTTCACGGATACGCTCGACCACCAACTCTTCCGACACCGCGCCCGCCAGCTCCGCGCCATGATCGCGCGCCAGCACCGCCAGCAGCAGGTCGGTCACCGCCATGCCGCCGCAGGCGGTCAGGCGATCACGGTCCCAGTCGAACAGGTGGCTGGTGGCGATCACCTTGGGGTGGCGCTCGGCGAAATCGTCCTGCCAACGCCAGTGCACCGCGGCGCGGTAGCCATCGAGCAGGCCCAGCGCCGCCAGCGGGTACACACCGGCGGACAGGCCACCGATCATGCAGCCGCTGCGCGCCAGCTGCTTGAGCGCGGCGGACAGCGACGATCCGATCGCCGCCGGCGGCTCGTCGGCCAGCAGGAACAGCTTGTGGCAACCCTCGAGACGACCGCTCCAGGCCTCGCCCGGCAGGCGCCAGGCGCCCTCCTGCACGGCTTCGGCCTGCAGGTAGGCCAGCTCGTAGACCACGTCCGGATGCACCCGCTGGGCCACCTGCAGCACCTCTTCAGCCAACGCCAGGGTCAGCGGTTTGGTGCTTGGCCAGATGAGAAATCCGATTCGCTGGGTGGTCATAGGGCGTGGTCCGAAACCTGGGAGGAAGGGTTCGCGCTTGTGGCGCCAGGGCATGCCGCGCGGATGGCGCAGCATGCCCCATTATGGTGCAAATGTGCAGCGATTACTTCAGGCTGCCGGAAAGGAACTGCTTGAGGCGCTCGGACTGCGGATTGACCAGCACCTCGCGCGGACAGCCGCGCTCCTCCACCAACCCCTTGTGCAGGAACACCAGCTGGTTGGACACCTCGCGGGCAAAGCCCATCTCATGAGTGACCACGACCATGGTGCGACCTTCCTGGGCCAGCGACTGCATCACCTTGAGCACATCGCCCACCAGCTCCGGGTCGAGCGCCGAGGTCGGCTCGTCGAACAGCATCACCTCCGGCTCCATGGCCAGGGCGCGGGCAATGGCCACGCGCTGCTGCTCGCCGCCGGACATGTGACCAGGGAAGGCATCCTTGCGGTGGGACACGCCAACCTTGGCCAGGTAGTGCTCGGCCTTCTCCAGCGCTTCCTTCTTGTTCACGCCCAGCACGTGCACCGGCGCCTCGATGACGTTCTCCAGCGCCGTCATGTGCGACCACAGGTTGAAATGCTGGAACACCATCGACAGCCGCGAGCGCATGCGCTGCAGTTGTTTCGGGTCGGCGGCCTTGAGCGCGCCGTCCTTGCCGGCCACCAGCTTGAGCTCTTCGTTGTTGAGCAGGATCTTGCCCGCGTGCGGCTGCTCCAGCAGGTTGATGCAGCGCAGGAAGGTCGATTTGCCCGAGCCGCTGGAGCCAATGATGCTGATCACGTCGCCTGCCTTGGCTTCGAGGGAGACGCCCTTGAGCACCTCATGGCTGCCGTAGCGCTTGTGCAGGTCTTGGATTTGGAGTTTGTACATGCTGTCGGATCTCACAGAGCGGTCAGTGCTTGCGCGGCGCCAGGTAGCCGAGCCAGCGGCGTTCGGCCATCTTGAACAGGCGCACGAGGATGAAGGTCAGGCACAGGTAGAACACGCCCGCCGTGATATAGGCCTCGAAAGGCAGGTAGTACTGGGCATTGACCGTGCGCGCGGCACCGGTGATGTCGATCAGGGTGACGATCGACGCCAGGCTGGTGGTCTGCAGCATCATGATCACTTCGTTGCTGTACTGCGGCAGCGCCCGGCGCAGGGCCGATGGCAGGAGGATGCGGCGGTACATCTTCATGCGCGACATGCCGATGGCCTTGGCCGCCTCGATCTCGCCGTGGGGCGTGGCCTTGAGGCTGCCGGCGATGATCTCGGCGGTGTAGGCGCTGGTGTTGATGGCAAAAGCCAGGCAAGCGCAGAAGGTCGCGCTGGACAGCCACGGCCACAGGAAGCTCTCGCGCACCGCCTCGAACTGGGCCAGGCCGTAGTAGATCAGGAACAGCTGCACCAGCATCGGCGTGCCGCGGATCACATAGGTGTACAGCCAGGCGCTCATGTTCACCAGCGGCTGCTTGGAGACGCGCATCAGGCCCAGCGGAACAGCCGCCAGCAGGCCGAACAGCAGCGACAGCGCCAGCAGCTTGAGGGTGGTCAGCAGGCCGCCCAGGTAAAGCGGCATGGCCTCCCAGATGACGTTGTAGTCGAAGATCATAGTTCAGCCGCCTTGACGCCCACCGAGTAGCGCTTCTCGAGATACCTCAGCGCCAGCAGCGAGACACTGGTCAGCACCAGGTACAACGCCGCCACCGCGAGGAAGAAGGTGAAGGGTTCGCGGGTGGCGTCCGCCGCCTGCTTGGCCTTGAACATCATGTCCTGCAGGCCGACCACCGAAATCAGCGCGGTCGCCTTGGTCAGCACCAGCCAGTTGTTGGTGAAGCCCGGGATCGCCAGGCGGATCATTTGCGGCACCATGATCCGGAAGAACACCTGGACTCCGCTCATGCCATAGGCCGCGCCGGCCTCGGCCTGCCCCTTGGGAATGCCCAGGAAGGCGCCGCGGAAGGTTTCCGAGAGGTAGGCACCGAAAATGAAGCCCAGGGTGCCGATGCCGGCGACCAGGGGGTTCAGGTCGATGTAGTCGTCATAACCGAGCAGCGGCGCCACCCGGTTGATGATGTCCTGGCCGCCGTAGAAGATCAGCAGGATCAGGACCAGGTCAGGGATGCCACGGATCACCGTGGAATACAGATCCCCCAGCCAGGCCAGCCAGCGCACCGGCGACAAGCGCAGCGCCACGCCGATCAGGCCGAGGACGATGGCCAGGGCCATCGACGACAGGGCGAGCTGCAGCGTCAGCCACGCTCCGTCGAGGATGACTGCCCCATAGCCTTTCAACATGATTCGAATTCCTCAGGGCTTGGGAATGAAAAATGGTGCAAACCTCAGAGATTCTGCTGTTTGCACCATTGCACAGGTGAAACTCGATGGCTTACTTCGAGTCTGGACCGTAGATGTCGAAGTTGAAGTACTTCTTCTCGATCTCTTTGTACTTGCCGTTGGCACGGATCGCGTCGATGGCGGCGTTGATGCGCTCGGCGTTGGCGGTATCGCCCTTGCGCACGGCAATGCCGACGCCGTCACCGAAGTACTTGGTGTCGGTGAAGGCCGGACCCACGAAGGCGAAGCCCTTGCCGGCGTCGGTCTTCAGGAAGCCGTCCTCGAGCAGGGTGGCGTCGGCCACGGTACCGTCAAGGCGACCGGCGGCGACGTCCAGGTAGATTTCGTTCTGGGTGCCGTAAGGCACGACGGTGGCGCCTTGCGGGGCCAGGACTTCCTTGGCGAAGCGGTCATGGATCGAGCCGCGCTGCACGCCGATCTTCTTGCCCTTGAGCTCAGCCAGGCTGTCGCTGACGGCAGTGCCTTCCTTCATGACCAGGCGCGCCGGGGTCAGGTAGTAGCGCTTGGTGAAGTCGACCGACTTCTTGCGATCATCAGTGATCGACATGGACGACAGGATGGCGTCGATCTTGCGCACTTTCAGCGCCGGGATCAGGCCGTCGAACTCCTGCTCGACCCAGGTGCACTTGGCTTTCATCTGTTCGCACAGGGCGTTGCCGATGTCGTAGTCGAAGCCGGCGAGGCTGCCATCAGGCTGCTTGAAGGCGAAGGGTGGGTAGGCGGCCTCGATACCGATCTTCAACGGCTTCTCATCGGCCTGCGATACCAGGGAAAACACGGAAAGCGCCAGGGCGCCAAGCAGTGCGAGCTTCTTCATCAGGTAACTCCATCGGTACGGGGCAATACAAGGCAGTTGTAACGGCTGCCCGATATGCGAATGGGTACAGCGCGAGCCGCGCAGGTTTCGACCAAGGTCGCAGACCACGAGCGAGTGAGTGGCATTCTAGCGACAGCCCGGTGGTCGATATTTCTTCAAAGCGACAACTAATTACAGAAGCGCCAGGAACCGCGGCGGGCGATATTGACAGCTCCTGCGAGATATGCAAGAGCAAAAGAGAAATAACCTATACCCAAAGCAATAAGCGGGCCCATTATTGGCAAAGCCTTGTATTCCGGCAAGCGCAGCGTGCGACCCTGCACGAAATGCTCCCAGCAATGCACTCAAATGGCACATGAATGTTTCCACAAGCCCCGCATTTGGGCGAAATCGGTGACAGCCAGGGTTACCGATGAATGTCGGAGTAACAGTCTGTATCAGTAAAGCAAAAACCCCGCCGGGTGTGGGCGGGGCTTTTGTTGATGGCCTTATCGCGGGGCAAGCCCGCCCCACGACCTTCAGGAGCCGACTTGCCGCGACGCTTCGACTCAGGCGGTGGCCAGGCTCATCGCCTTGTGGGTGTCGATCAGGTGTTGTACCACGCCTGGGTCGGCCAGGGTGGAGATATCACCCAGTGCGTCGTACTCGCCGGTGGCAATCTTGCGCAGGATGCGGCGCATGATCTTGCCCGAACGGGTCTTCGGCAGCCCCGGCGCCCACTGGATCACATCCGGCGAAGCGATCGGGCCGATCTCCTTGCGCACCCAGTTCTTCAGCTCCAGGCGCAGTTGCTCGCTCGACTCCTCACCGGCATTGAGGGTGACATAGACGTAGATACCCTGCCCCTTGATGTCGTGCGGCACGCCCACCACCGCCGCCTCGGCGACCTTCGGATGCGCCACCATCGCGCTCTCGATCTCGGCAGTGCCCATGCGGTGCCCGGAAACGTTGAGCACGTCGTCGACGCGACCGGTGATCCAGTAGTAGCCGTCTTCGTCGCGACGGGCACCGTCACCGGTGAAGTACATGCCGCGGAAGGTCTTGAAGTAGGTGTCGACGAAACGGTCGTGGTCGCCGTACAGCGAACGCGACTGACCCGGCCAGGAGTCGAGGATCACCAGGTTGCCCTCGGCGGCGCCTTCGATCAGGTTGCCCAGGTTGTCCACCAGCGCCGGCACCACGCCGAAGAACGGACGGGTCGCCGAGCCAGGCTTCAGCGCGGTGGCGCCCGGCAGCGGGCTGATCAGCACACCGCCGGTCTCGGTCTGCCACCAGGTATCGACGATCGGGCAACGCTCCTTGCCGACGGTCTTGTAGTACCAGTTCCAGGCCTCGGGGTTGATCGGCTCGCCCACCGAACCCAGCAGGCGCAGGCTGGAGCCATCGGCACCGGCCACCGCCGCTTCGCCTTCGGCCATCATGGCGCGAATGGCGGTTGGCGCGGTGTAGAGGATATTGACCTTGTGCTTGTCGACGATCTTCGACACCCGGGTGATGTCCGGGTAGTTCGGCACGCCTTCGAACAGCAGCGTGGTGGCGCCGTTGGCCAGCGGGCCGTAGACGATGTAGCTGTGGCCGGTGACCCAGCCCACGTCGGCGGTGCACCAGTAGACCTCGCCCGGACGGTAGTCGAACACGCGCTCATGGGTCAGCGCGGCATACACCAGGTAACCGCCGGTGGTGTGCAGCACGCCCTTGGGCTTGCCGGTGGAGCCGGAGGTATAGAGGATGAACAGCGCTTCCTCGGCGCCCATCTCTTTCGGCGCGCAGTGGCTGGAGGCGACCTTCATCAGGTCTTCGTACCAGATGTCGCGGTGCTGGTGCCAGGCGATGTCGCCACCGGTGCGCTTGCACACGATGATCTTCTGCACGCTGTTGGTTTCAGGGTTGGTCAGGGCCAGGTCGACGTTGGCCTTGAGCGGGGTGCGACGACCACCGCGCAGGCCTTCGTCAGCGGTGATCACCACTTTCGACTTGCAGTCGATGATGCGTCCGGCCAGCGCCTCCGGCGAGAAGCCGCCGAACACCACCGAGTGGATCGCGCCGATGCGTGCACAGGCCAGCATGGCGACCACGGCCTCGGGGATCATCGGCATGTAGATGGTCACCACGTCGCCACGGTGCACGTCCTGGCCACGCAGGGCGTTGGCGAACTTGCAGACCTGCTCGTGGAGCTCGCGGTAGGTGATGTTGCGGTGCTCGGAAGGGTCGTCGCCTTCCCAGATGATCGCCAACTGGTCGCCGCGCTCGGCAAGATGGCGATCCAGGCAGTTATAGGAAACGTTCAGAGTGCCGTCGGCGAACCACTTGATGTCGACATGGTGGTCGTCGAACGAGGTCTGCTTGACCTTGGTGAAAGGCTTGATCCAGTCCAGACGCTGGGCCTGCTCGCGCCAGAAGCCGTCCGGGTTGATCACCGATTGCTGGTACATGGCCTTGTAGGTGGCCTCGTCGGTCAGGGTACTGGCCGCAACCTCGGGACGAACGGGATACAGTGGAGCCGCACTCATCTGTGTTACCTCGGTGTAATAGTTGTTTTTGTATGGAACCGTTTGTAACTGTACCAGAGCGGCCAAGACCATTCGACGTTGGTAGTAACGCGACGGGCCGTCGACTCACCGATCAGGCGCGACCGCTCTAGCACATGGCATGCAGCCATCGTCGAGAGAAAAAATCTGGGTTTCGGCGGGGATTGTTACAGATTCTGTCAAAAGACTTTATCAAAACCCCCTCTGTTTCAGCCGTGGGCGCCTCCCTAAAATTCATCTCGCCAGCAACGGCAACGCGATTAACTTGGTAACAGCCCCCACGAAGGCAGCGTTAATCCGCACCTCATCCCGATAGTTGAAACTTGCTGTACTCGCGGCGCCATAAGCGCCGCGTGCCCCCTCACGACCTTAGACAGGTAACTTGAAAATGAAAGCTTTACTGGTATTGGTACTTGGCGGTTTTTGCGGCGCGGCATTGGCCGGCGAAGCAAAAGATGTCGAGCAGATTCCGGTTGAACAGTACAGTTATTCGCAGCACCTGGACATCGCCCGCGTCATCTCCATGAGCGAAGTGCCGAACGTCTGCGAAGTGGTGCCGGCCCGCATGACCTACGAGGACTCCCAGGGCCAGAAGCACATTCTCGAATACCGCGTGATGGGGAACGGTTGTTCCAACGGCTGAGGCCAGCCCTTGCACTATCCCTGTAGGAGCGGCCTTGCGCCGCGAAAGGGCCGCGCAGCGGCCCCAGGTTTTCAGCGGCACGCCAAGATCGTCGGGGCCGCTTTGCGGCCCTTTCGCGGCGCAAGGCCGCTCCTACAGGAAAAAGTGTAACTTTCGAGGTAATTAGCCACACTCACTCCGCCGACTTGTTCAACGAATAATCCCGCAACTTGTTGGCAATGGTCGTATGGGAAACTCCCAATCTTTTCCCCAGCGCCCGGCTACTTGGAAACTCGCTCATCAGACTTTCCAATACCGCCTTTTCAAACCGTCCGACAATTTGCGAAAGATCGCCATCCAGGGAAAACTCACCCAATGGTTGGCGTGCGCCATAATCCGGCAAACGGATATGTTCGCTCTTCACCACCCCGCCCTCGCACAACGACACCGCCTGGAACAGCACGTTCTCCAGCTGGCGCACGTTGCCCGGCCAATGATATTGGGCAAGCTTGTCCATCGCCGCCGGCGCCAGGCGCGGCATCGGGCAGCCGATCTGCCGGCTGGCCTGGTCGAGGAAGTGCTGCACCAGCCCCTCCAGGCCATCCATGCATTCGCGCAGCGGCGGAATGTGCAGCGACAGCACGTTGAGGCGATGGTAGAGGTCCTGGCGGAACTCGCCCCGGGCGCACAGCTCGGACAGGTCGACCTGGGTCGCGCAGATCACCCGCACGTCCAGGTACACCTCTTCGTCACTCCCGACACGACGGAAACAGCCATCCTGCAGGAAGCGCAGCAGCTTGACCTGCAAGCGCGGGCTCATCTCCCCGACGCCATCGAGGAACAGCGTGCCACCGGCGGTAAGCTCCAGCAGCCCCAGCTTGCCTTCGGCTCGCGCGCCCTCGAACGCCCCCGGCCCGTAGCCGAACAGCTCGGTCTCGGCCATCGACTCCGGCAGGCCGGCGCAGTTGAGCGCCATCAGCGGCGCCTGGCCACGGGGGCTGGCCAGGTGACAGGCGCGCGCCAGCAACTCCTTGCCGGTACCGGTCTCGCCCTCGATCAACAGCGGCGCATCCAGCGGCGCCATGCGCCGCGCCTCGCGCACCACCGCGGCCATCACCCGCGAGCTCTGGAAGATGCTGTCGAAGCCACGCAGCTCCTGCTTGCGCACGTTGTAGATACGCTCGCCGATGCGATCGGCACGATGCAAGGTGATCACCGCGCCCGCCAGGGCCTCGCTGTCATCATGCTCCGACTGCAACGGCGCGATATCGGCGAGGAACACATCGCCCTTGACCTTGATGCGCAGGCCGTTGATCCGCGACTTGTTGGCGCGGATCAGCTCCGGCAGGTCGAAGTCCTCGACATAGCGCGACAACGGAATGCCCGGCACTTCGTCCACCCGTACACCGAGCAACTGCGCCGCGCCACGGTTGGCGGCAACGATGCTGCCGCCCATGTCGATCGACAGCACCGGGAAATCCAGTGCGCCCAGCAGCGCATTGAGCTCCATGTGCCGGCGCTCGCTGGGCATCAGGCCGACCCGCTTGACCCCGAATACCCCGGCGATCGACTCGAACTTCGGCCGCAGGGCCTGGAACTGCAGGTTGATCAGGTTCGGGCAGTGCAGGTAGATGGCGTTGCCATGATCGCCGCCCACCTCGCCGCGCAGCACGTTGATGCCGTACTCCACCAGCAGGTTGAGGATGTCCCGCAGGATGCCGATGCGGTTCTGGCAGTGCACTTTGATACGCATGAAAGCTCTCGAAGCGGCCAAGGTTTTTACTTGGCACGCGGAAAAGTCGTAAAGATAAGCTGACAGAATCGCCCTTCAACTCAGCTCGATGCCCGTGATTTTCCGGCACAAGGGCATTTTTGTAAAATTATCGTTACGAATTCAGGACCAGCGGATAGCCACAAGTGGCCTCAACCCCGGTGCAAAGCCGCGTTTGTAGGGATATTCCTAAGGTATGTCCTGCACATAACAAGAACGCCCTCACCAGGAGAGCCACATGAAACAGACGCAATACGTGGCACGCGAGCCCGATGCGCATGGTTTTATCGACTACCCGCAGCAAGAGCATGCGGTGTGGAACACCCTGATCACTCGCCAACTGAAAGTGATCGAAGGCCGGGCATGCCAGGAATACCTGGACGGCATCGAGCAGCTCAAGCTGCCCCATGACCGCATCCCCCAGCTCGGCGAAATCAACAAGGTGCTGGGCGCCACCACCGGCTGGCAGGTCGCCCGCGTGCCGGCGCTGATCCCCTTCCAGACCTTCTTCGAACTGCTGGCCAGCAAGCGCTTCCCGGTCGCCACCTTCATCCGCACCCCGGAAGAGCTGGACTACCTGCAGGAGCCCGACATCTTCCACGAGATCTTCGGCCACTGCCCGCTGCTGACCAACCCCTTCTTCGCCGAATTCACACACACCTACGGCAAGCTGGGCCTGGCGGCGACCAAGGAACAGCGTGTGTACCTGGCGCGCCTGTACTGGATGACCATCGAGTTCGGCCTGATGGAGACCGCACAGGGTCGCAAGATCTACGGCGGCGGCATCCTCTCCTCGCCGAAGGAAACCGTCTACAGTCTGTCCGGCGAGCCGGAGCACCAGGCCTTCGACCCGATCGAGGCCATGCGCACGCCGTACCGCATCGATATCCTGCAGCCCCTGTACTTCGTCCTGCCGAACATGAAGCGCCTGTTCGACCTGGCCCACGAAGACATCATGGCCATGGTCAACCAGGCCATGCAGCTGGGCCTGCACGCACCGAAGTTTCCACCCAAGGTCGCTGCCTGAGCGCCCCTGTCGATAACAACTCAAATCGGAAAACACCCATGAATGCCTTGAACCAAGCCCACTGCGAAGCCTGCCGCGCCGATGCGCCGAAAGTCTCCGACGATGAACTGGCAGAACTGATCCTGCAGATCCCGGACTGGAACATCGAAGTCCGCGACGGCCACATGGAGCTCGAGCGCGTATTCCTGTTCAAGAACTTCAAGCACGCCCTGGCCTTCACCAACGCCATCGGCGAAATCGCCGAAGCCGAAGGTCACCACCCGGGTCTGCTGACCGAGTGGGGCAAGGTCACCGTGACCTGGTGGAGCCACTCGATCAAGGGCCTGCACCGCAACGACTTCATCATGTGCGCGCGCACCGACGAGGTCGCCAAGACCGCCGAAGGGCGCAAGTGATGCACTTCGCGGCCATCGGTCGGGTTCCTGGCGACCCGATCCTGGGGCTGATGGAGGCCTACGCCCGCGACGACAACCCGGCCAAGTTCGACCTGGGCGTCGGCGTGTTCAAGGACGCCCAGGGCCTGACGCCGATTCCCGCGGCGGTCAAGCAGGCCGAGCAGCGCCTGGTCGAGCGCCAGGCCACCAAAAGCTACATCGGTGGCCATGGCGACGCGGCGTTCGGCCACCTGGTCAGCGAGCTGGTGCTGGGCAGCGACTCGCCGCTGCTGGCCAGTCAGCGCGCCGGCGCCACCCAGACCCCGGGTGGCACCGGCGCCCTGCGCCTGGCAGCGGAGCTCATCGCCCACTGCCTGCCCGGCCGCGGGGTCTGGCTGAGCGACCCGACCTGGCCGATCCACGAGACGATCTTCGCCGGTGCCGGGCTCAAGGTGTCCCACTACCCCTACGTGGGCAAGGACAACCGCCTGAACGTCGACGGCATGCTCGCCGCGCTGGAACAGGCGCCGGAAGGCGACGTGGTACTGCTGCACGCCTGCTGCCACAACCCCACCGGTTTCGACCTGGGCCAGGACGACTGGCGCGTGGTGCTCGACATCGTCAAGCGCCGCAACCTGCTGCCACTGATCGACTTCGCCTACCAGGGCTTCGGTGACGGGCTGGAGGAAGACGCCTGGGCGGTGCGCCTGTTTGCCGCTGAACTGCCGGAACTGCTGGTCACCAGCTCCTGCTCGAAGAACTTCGGCCTGTACCGCGATCGCACCGGCGCCCTGCTGGTGTGCAGCCACGATGCCGAGAAACTGCTGGATGTGCGCAGCCAGCTGGCGTTCATTGCGCGCAACCTGTGGTCGACGCCACCGGACCATGGCGCCGCGGTGGTCGCCGAGATCCTCGGTGATCCGGCGCTCAAGGCGCTGTGGGTCGAGGAAGTGAACGCCATGCGCCAGCGCATCGCCGAGCTTCGCCAGGGCCTGGTGCAGGCGCTGGCGCCCCATGGCCTGGCCGAGCGCTTCGCGCACATCGCCGTGCAACGCGGGATGTTCTCCTACACCGGCCTGAACCCCGAGCAAGTGCGCCTGCTGCGTGAGCGGCACAGTGTGTACATGGTCGGTACTGGCCGGGCGAACATCGCCGGGGCGGATGCACGACGCCTGGAGCAACTGGCGGCGGCCATCGCCGACGTCTGTCGCTGATATCGCAGTACCTGTGGGAGCGGCTTTAGCCGCGAAGCAAGCGACGCGGTGGATGGCACCGGCTTCGCCGGTGTTCGCGGGTAAACCCGCTCCCACAGGATACGCGCTGCTTTGACATCAAGCGCTGTAACTGTGGGCGACGCAGCCTGCGATGAATCGAACGCTGGCAGTACAAGGCTGTTGCTCCCACAGAGTTTCCGGCGCCCGAACACAGTCGGCGGTGCGCTGATCGCCCGCTAAAACCGACCAGCGCCCGGCAAAAATCTCAAACTGTCATCCAGACTGCTGTATCCTGCCCCAGCTTTTCGAAGCCACACATGCGCCCTGGCGCCGCCTTTTCACTCACACTTGCGAGGAACGACGAGATGCATGAAATCCCGAATCTTCCCTTCCCAAGCCTGAACCCCGAAGAGCAATCCGTTGCCGCCCACGCCGAACCGACGCCCGCCGTCGACCAGGACGGTGACGATCAATCCAGCGCCGACCCGGAATAATCGCGCACCCCACCCGACTGTGTGAAAACGGCTGACCTGCGGGATATCCCCGTCATCGCGTTTTCACACCGTCCAGAACCTCTACCGAAGACCCTCATGCCCGACTCACCGCGCCCCCTTGCGGTCACCCTGCAAGTCGTTTCCATCGTCCTGTTTACCTTCATCGGCTACCTGAACATCGGCATCCCCCTGGCCGTGCTGCCCGGCTACGTGCACAACGACCTGGGCTTCAGCGCCGTGGTCGCGGGCCTGGTGATCAGCGTGCAGTACCTGGCCACCCTGCTCAGCCGCCCCACCGCCAGCCGCATCATCGACAACCTCGGCAGCAAGAAAGCGGTCATGTACGGCCTGTTCGGCTGCGGCCTGAGCGGCGTGTTCATGCTGGCCTGCAGCTTTCTTACCCACCTGCCCTGGCTGAGCCTGGCCTGCCTGTTCATCGGCCGCCTGGTGCTGGGCAGCGCCGAGAGCCTGGTGGGCTCGGGTTCGATCGGCTGGGGCATCGGCCGGGTCGGCTCGGAAAATACCGCCAAGGTGATCTCCTGGAACGGCATTGCCAGCTATGGCGCATTGGCCATCGGCGCGCCGCTCGGCGTCCTAATGGTCAAGCAGCTCGGGCTGTGGAGCATGGGCGCGAGCATCATCCTGCTGGGCGTCATCGGCCTGGTGCTGGCCTGGCCCAAGCGCGCCGCGCCGGTGGTCGCCGGCGCGCGCCTGCCGTTCCTGCGGGTACTGGGCAAGGTCTTCCCCCATGGCTCGGGGCTGGCCCTGGGCTCGATCGGCTTCGGCACCATCGCCACCTTCATCACGCTGTACTACGCCAGCCGCGACTGGCCCAATGCCGCGCTGACCCTGAGCCTGTTCGGCGCCAGCTTCATCTGCGCGCGCCTGCTGTTCGGTAACCTGATCAACCGCATCGGCGGTTTTCGCGTGGCGATTGCCTGCCTGTCGGTGGAGACACTGGGGTTGCTGATGCTGTGGCTGTCGCCCAGCGCCGAGATGGCCCTGGCCGGCGCGGCCTTGAGCGGGTTCGGATTCTCGCTGGTGTTTCCGGCACTCGGGGTGGAAGCCGTGAACCAGGTGTCGGCAGCCAACCGCGGCGCGGCGGTAGGGGCCTATTCGCTGTTCATCGACCTGTCGCTGGGGATCACCGGGCCGCTGGTGGGCGCGGTGGCGGCGGGGTTCGGATTTGCCTCGATGTTTCTGTTCGCGGCGGCGGCGGCGGGGTGTGGGTTAGTGTTGAGCTGCTATCTGTACCGACAAGCTCGACTGCAACGGGAACGCTAAAAGCCGGGGGGGGGTGCTTTGCACCCCTTTCGCGGCACAAGGCCGCTCCTACAGAGGAACAAAACCTCCTGTAGGAGCGGCCTTGTGCCGCGAAAGGGCCGCAAAGCGGCCCCATCAATTGACTAGCGCTGCGCATACTGCAGCACCACCTCCAACGGATGGCGCAACTGCTTCTCGGTCATGCGCTTGACCTGGCTGCGGCAGGAATAGCCGGTCGCCAATGCCTCACCCTGCTTGTCCAGCTTGGTCGCCCAGGACTGCTCGAAGATGGTCCTCGAGGCTTCCTGGTTCCGCGCTTCATGCCCATAGGTACCGGACATGCCGCAGCAGCCGGTGGCCTCGGTGACCAGCTTCAGCCCCAAGCGGGCGAACACCTGCTCCCACTGTTTGGTACTGGCCGGCACATTGGTCTTCTCGGTGCAGTGGGCCATCAGGCGGAAGCTGTCGGCCTTGGCCGGCGCCTGCTCGGGCAGCACGTTCATCAGCCACTCCTGGGGCAACAGAACCGACGGGCACTCCACGCCATCGACCTTCTGGTACTCCTGGCGGTAGACCAGGGTCATTGCCGGATCCAGCCCCACCAGCGGCACGCCGCAGTCGGCCAGGGCCTTGAGCTGGGTGGCGTTGCGGATCGCCGCCCTGGCGAAGGCACCGAGGAAACCCTGCACATGCAACGGCTTGCCGTTGGCGCTGTAGGGCGCGAGGAACACCTTGTGCCCGAGGCGATGGGCCAGTTCGATGAACGAGGCCAGCAGTGGCGTCTCAAAATAGCGGGTGAAGGCATCCTGGACCAGCACGATGCTGCGCTCACGCTGGGCCGGGGTCAGCTCGCGCAGGGCCGGCACGCTCGCCACCTGAACCCGGCAACGGGTCAGGGTGGCCTGGAAGTTGAAACGGCTGATCAGCGGACTGTCGACCATGCCGACCTTGTCCGCCAGCAGCCTGCTCACCCACTTCGAGCCCATCACTGCGTTGTACAGGCCCGGCGCATGGGCCAGGTAAGGGATGGTGAACTCCAGCGAACCGATCAGGTAGTCGCGCAACGGACGCTGGTAGCGACCGTGGTACAGCTCGAGGAAGCGCGAGCGGAAGTCCGGCACATTGACCTTGATCGGGCACTGCCCTGCGCAGGACTTGCACGCCAGGCAGCCGGCCATGGCGTCGTATACCTCGTGGGAGAAGTCTTCCTGTCCCTGCTGGCGCGCACGGCTGTTGCGCAGGCGCGCCGGCAGTCCCTTGAGCCAGGACGCCTTGCGCTGGGCGGCGGCGAGCACATCGATGTTCGCCTCGCCCTGCAGGCGCAGCCATTCGCGGATCAACGAGGCACGCCCCTTGGGCGAATGCTGGCGTTCGCGGGTGGCCTTCCACGACGGGCACATGGCGTCGTTGGGGTCGTAGTTGTAGCAGGCACCGTTGCCGTTGCAGTGCACGGCGCTGCCGAAACTTTGCCAGACGCGCTCGTCGATACGGCGGTCAAGGTCACCGCGCAAGGTCACGCCATCCACCGGGGTCAGGCCTTCGGCGCTGTCCGGCGGGGTGCAGATCTTACCCGGGTTGAGCTGGTTGTGCGGGTCGAATGCGCCCTTGAGACGCTGCAGCGCCGGGTACAGTTCGCCGAAGTATTCTGGCACGTACTCGGAGCGCAGGCCTTTGCCGTGCTCACCCCAGAGCAGGCCGCCATAGCGCTGGGTCAGCGCCGCCACGGCATCGGAGATCGGCTTGACCAGCGCGGCCTGGGCCGGATCCTTCATGTCCAGCGCCGGCCGCACGTGCAGCACGCCGGCATCGACATGGCCGAACATGCCGTAGGCAAGACCATAACCGTCGAGCAGCGCGCGGAAGTCGGCGATGTAGTCAGCCAACTGCTCCGGCGGCACGGCGGTGTCCTCGACGAACGGCTGTGGCCGCACCTCGCCCTCGACGTTGCCCAGCAGCCCCACCGAGCGTTTGCGCATGGTGTAGACCCTGGTGACCGCCTCGGCACCTTCCGCCAGGGTGTGCCCAAGGCGTTCGACGCTGGTGTCGCGCTGCAGGTGCGCGACGAACGCCTCGACCCGAGCATTGACCTCGGCCGGCTCGTCGCCGCAGAACTCCACCAGGTTGATGCCCAGCGTCGGGCGCTCGGCGTCGGCCGGGAAGTACTCGGCGACGCTGTGCCAGACGATGTCCTTCATCGCCAGCATCAGCACCTTGGAGTCGACGGTCTCGATCGACAGCGGCTTGTGCGCCATCAGCGCATTGGCGTCGCGCAGGGCGTCCATGAAGCTGCTGTAGCGCACGTTGACCAGCACCGCGTACTTCGGGATCGGCAGCACATTGAGCTTGGCCTCGACCACATAGCCCAGCGAGCCTTCGGCGCCGCATAGCACGCTGTTGAGGTTGAAACGGCCCTGCTCGTCGCGCAGGTGCGCCAGGTCGTAGCCGGTCAGGCAGCGGTTGAGCTTGGGGAAGATGCTTTCGATCAGCCCTGCCTGGGTTTCCTGGATCTCGCGGGCCATGCGATACACCTCGCCAACCCGGCCGGGCTCGGCGCAGGCCTGCTCCAGCGCCGCGTCATCGATCGGCAGGCTGTGCAAGCGCTCGCCACCGAGCAGCACGCTGTGCAGCTCGAGCACGTGGTCGCGGGTCTTGCCGTAAGTGCAGCTACCCTGGCCGCTGGCGTCGGTGTTGATCATGCCGCCGACGGTGGCGCGGTTGGAGGTGGACAGCTCCGGTGCGAAGAACAGCCCATGTGGCTTGAGCGCGGCATTGAGCTGGTCCTTGACCACGCCCGCCTGAACCCGCACCCAGCGCTGCTCGACATTGATCTCGAGAATGCTGTTCATGTGCCGCGACAGGTCGACGACGATGCCATCGGTCAGCGACTGGCCGTTGGTACCGGTGCCGCCACCACGCGGGGTCAGCTTGATGTCGCGAAAGCGTGGCTCGGCCATCAGCGTGGCGACCCGCGCCACATCGTCGGCATCCAATGGGAACACCGCCGCCTGGGGCAGGCGCTGGTAGATGGAGTTGTCGGTGGCCAGCACGGTGCGGGTGCCGTAGTCGGCACTGATCTGGCCACGGAAGCCGCTGTTCTTCAGGCCTTCGAGGAATTCAGGGTAATGGGCGGCGGGCGCACGGGGCGGAAGCTGGGCGATCATCGAAGGATGGCCTCTATTCGATATTGGCTAATTCACGGGTTCCAGGCATTACAACATTTCGTGGGAGCGGGCTTGCCCCGCGATGACGCCATCGCGGGGCAAGCCCGCTCCCACGAAATGCCGTGTTTCCTGCGACTACGGTATGAATGTTCTATACCGCATGACGAATGCGCCCATGTTCCTGTAGTTTCGCGCCAGGGGCAAACGGATATTCCTGCCGCTATCGATGAGCTTTATGAATGAATTACCGCCACCTCACCCCGTCCATGTCGCTGCTGCTGGCCTTCGAGGCCGCCGCGCGGCATGAAAGCTACACCCGCGCCGCCGCCGAGCTGTCGCTGACCCAGAGCGCGGTGAGCCGCCAGGTGCAGGCGCTGGAGCAACAGCTGGGGCTCACCCTGTTTCGCCGCGAGGGGCGCCAGGTGCAACTGACCGATGTCGGCCGCCTGTACCAGCGCGAGCTCAGCGAGGCCCTCGGACGCATCCGCAGCGCCACCCTGCAGGCCCTGGCCTATCAGTCCGGGGTCGGCACATTGCGCCTGGCGACCCTGCCGACCTTCGGCTCGAAATGGTTGCTGCCGCGCCTGCATGCGTTCTACAGCGCCCACCCCGGCATGCTGGTGCACATTCATTCCCGTATCGAAGCGATCAACTTCGACACCAGCGAGATCGACGCCGCCATCGGCGTGGCCACCCACGACCTGCCCGGGCTGGTCTGCCATCGCCTGCACGCCGAGGAGCTGGTGGTGATCCTGCCGCCGGACAGCGCTCGCGACGGCCAGCACTGGTGCCCGGCGCGGATCAGCGAAGAGGTGCTGCTCAACGTCGCCAACAACCCCCATGCCTGGGGGGAGTGGTTCTCCCACCACGCCCTGCCCCACCGGGCGATGCGCCTGGGGCCGAGTTTCGAGCTGACGTCGCACCTGATCCAGGCGGTACGGGCGGGGATAGGGATCGGCCTGGTGCCCAGGATTCTGGTGGAGGAGGAACTGGCCAGCGGCGAGCTGTTCAGCCCCGGCGAGCCGTTTGCCAGCCAGCGTAGCTATTACCTGATCTATCCACCCAGGAATGAGGCACTGCCTTCGTTGCGGGCGTTTCGCAGCTGGCTGCTGGAACAGATCTGAGGCTGGCACAGACAACAAAAAACCCGATGCCAGTCACCCGGCATCGGGTTTTCTCGAAGCGCCTCGGCGCTTACTTGACCACGCTACCGGCAGCGCCGTTGACCTGCGCCCCACGCTTGCTCTTGAGCACGTAGAACACATACATCACCACCAACCATACCGGCATGGCGTACACCGACACCTGGATGCCCGGGATCTGCAGCATGATGCCGAGGATCAGCACCACGAAGGCCAGCACCAGGTAGTTGCCGTACGGGTACCACAGCGCCTTGAACAGCGGCTTCTGACCGGTGCGGTCGAGGTGCTGGCGGAACTTCAGGTGCGAGTAGCTGATCATCGCCCAGTTGATCACCAGGGTCGCCACCACCAGCGACATCAGCAGTTCCAGGGCGTTCTGCGGCATCAGGTAGTTGAGCAGCACCGCGATCAGGGTCACGGCCGCCGATGCCAGGATCGAGCGTACCGGCACGCCGCGACGGTCGACCTTGGCCAGCGCCGCCGGGGCATCGCCCTGCTCGGCCATGCCCAGGAGCATGCGGGCGTTGCAGTAGGTACCGCTGTTGTACACCGACAGCGCCGCGGTCAGGACCACGAAGTTCAGCAGGTGCGCGGCCACGTCGCTACCCAGCAGCGAGAAGACCTGGACGAACGGGCTGCTGCCGTAGCTGCCGCCGGAAGCGTCGATGCTGGCCACCAGGCTGTCCCACGGGGTCAGCGACAGCAGCACCACCAGGGCGCCCACGTAGAAGATCAGGATGCGGTAGATGACCTGGTTGATCGCCTTGGGGATCACGGTCTTCGGTTTGTCGGCCTCGGCCGCGGTGAAGCCGAGCATTTCCAGGCCACCGAAGGAGAACATGATGAAGGCCAAGGCCATGACCAGGCCGCTGACGCCATGCGGGAAGAAGCCGCCATGGGCCCACAGGTTGGTCACCGACGCTTCCGGGCCGCCACTGCCGCTGGTCAGCAGGTAGGCACCCAGGCCGATCATGCCGACGATGGCGGCGACCTTGATGATCGCGAACCAGAACTCGGCCTCGCCGAAGAACTTCACGTTCATCAGGTTGATGGCGTTGATCAGCAGGAAGAACGCCGCCGCGGTGACCCAGGTCGGGATCTCCGGCCACCAGTAATGGACGTACTTGCCCACCGCCGACAGCTCCGACATACCCACCAGGATGTACAGCACCCAGCAGTTCCAGCCCGACAGGAAGCCGGCGAAACCGCCCCAGTACTTGTGCGCGAAATGGCTGAAGGAGCCGGCCACCGGCTCTTCGACGATCATCTCGCCGAGCTGGCGCATGATCATGAAGGCGATGAAGCCGCAGATCGCATAGCCGAGGATCATCGACGGACCGGCGGACTTCATCACGCCGGCCGAGCCAAGGAACAATCCGGTGCCGATCGCGCCACCCAGGGCGATCAGTTGGATATGGCGGTTCTTCAAGCCACGCTTGAGTTCGCCAGACTGTGAGTTATGTCCACTCATGAACGAAGTCACCTGCTTGTTTTTATCTGTGACGGAATCGGACCCACCGCACTCGTGGCGCAGCGGAATGGGCAAGGTGGTTACCTTGGATACTTATGACGGGCAGTCGCTCGTGGCCTTGGTGGCCAGGGGCGGATCAACCGGGTGTCAGCAAGCGTGCGCGGTACGCAAGGGGGTCACAGGTAAAACGCGGCGCATTGTATACCCCTGCAAACGCGCAGGCGTCAACGCGTTGCATCGTTTCCTGTGGAAAAAACGCAGCGGTCCTGGGGTGAAGGCCTGAAAAGGCGGAGTGATCGGCGTGCATGGCGCCTCCATTTTGTTGTTTTAAGTGCCTGGCGATCCTGCCTGGCTCTGCACACGGCAATGGCGCTATCTCAGCGTTTGGGCGGGGGTTTGGGAAGGGGGTGAAGGGTGATGGGGAGGCTCTGGCGCGCAAGTCTTGGAAAGATTTTGTGACGAAGAGCGGGAAAGTACAGGCAAGCCGGGGAAAAGGCCAAGAATCGTATAATTTTCTTTACAAGGTGGTTTGAAAATTTGCCACTGGTCGGGAAAATTTCTGTCTGTTCAGGCACTTGGGGCCGCTTTGCGGCCCATCGCGGGGCAAGCCCGCTCCTACACAGGGCTGCGTATCGAGGGTCTTCCTTTTCACAGGCACAAAAAAGCCACCCCGAAGGCTAATGCCAGTCAGTTAAGCCAATTGGGGTCGCTGCGCGACCCTTCGCGGGTAAAACCGCTCCCACAGGTACGGCGCTCGATTCAGCGTTTGCGCGATCCTGTGGGAGCGGGTTTACCCGCGAAGGGCTGCAAAGCAGCCCCAATAAGTGCGATGAAGCGCTAACTGACTGGCACTAGCCCGAAGGCTGGCTCTTTCGCTACCGGGGCGAATCAGCCACGCGGCTTGCCGCGGCCACGACCTGCTGGCTTGTCGCCTTCAGGACGGGCAGGACGCTTGCGCATCTCGCTCGGGCGCTCGGCCACCGTGCTGCCACGACCACTTTTGCGCGGTGCAGACTCTTCACGCGACGCGCGCGCCGGGCGCTCGGCCTGCCCTTCGGCGGCCGGGCGCAGGGTGCGCACACGCTCGCCACGGCCCAGCGGACGGGTCGACTTGCGCTGCAGACGCTCGAGCTTGTCCTTGGCCTTGAGCTTCATCTCCGGCAGCGCCACCGGCTGCAGGCCGACTTCAGCGGCGAGGATGTCGATCTCGCCCTGGCTCATTTCGCGCCAGCGGCCCATCGGCAGGTCGGAGTTGAGGAACACCGGGCCGAAACGCACACGCTTCAGGCGGCTGACCACCACGCCCTGGGATTCCCACAGGCGGCGCACCTCACGGTTGCGGCCTTCCATCACCACGCAGTGGTACCAGTGGTTGAAGCCTTCGCCGCCCGGTGCCTTCTGGATGTCGGTGAACTTGGCCGGGCCGTCCTCGAGCACCACACCGGCCTTGAGGCGGTCGACCATGTCGTCATCGACCTCGCCGCGCACACGCACGGCGTACTCGCGGTCCATTTCATAGGACGGGTGCATCAGGCGGTTGGCCAGCTCACCATCGGTAGTGAACAGCAGCAGGCCAGTGGTGTTGATGTCCAGGCGACCGATGTTGATCCAGCGGCCCTCTTTCGGGCGCGGCAGACGGTCGAACACGGTCGGGCGGCCTTCCGGGTCGTCACGGGTGCAGATCTCGCCGTCGGGCTTGTTGTACATGATCACACGGCGGGTCGCCTCGGCGGCCTCGACACGCTTGATCAGCTTGCCGTCGACGGTGATGGCGTCGTGCAGGTCGACGCGCAGGCCCAGGGTGGCCTCGACGCCGTTGACCTTGATACGGCCCTGGCCGATCCAGGCCTCGACGTCACGGCGCGAGCCGACGCCGATGCGCGCCAGTACTTTCTGCAGCTTTTCGCCGGACGGCGGGGTGGGTTGTTGGTCTTGCAGGTCTTTGTCACTCATCTGGGCACCTCCCGGTGTAGTAGTGAAAGCGGGCGCGCATCATACGCGGTTCGGCGGGGGAACGCACTGGAGGGTAGAAGGTTTTTGGTGATCGCCCTGCAGATTCTGCCCAAAGGTAGGTATTGACGGTGCCGGCCTGATCGCGGGGCAGGCCCGCTCCCACAAAGCCGGCAGTCAGGCCTTTGGTTCATCCTCGGGCTCGATGGACGCCTCATCGCGCAAATCATCGAAATCGGTCTTGAGCCCCTCTTCCATCGCATCCAGCTCAACCAGCAGCGAACGGAAACTGGTCTCCTCCTTGGGCTCCACCTCTTCACCCTCCTCGCCCAGGCTGGCATCGGCCAGGGCCTGCAGGTGAGCGGGCACCGGCGCCTCGTCCGGATCGAGCAGCGGCTCAGGCTCCATCTCGCGCAACTCGGCCAATGCCGGCAGCTCGTCGAGGCTCTTGAGGTTGAAGTGATCGAGGAACGCCTTGGTGGTGGCGAACATCGCCGGCCGGCCAGGCACCTCGCGGTAGCCGACGATGCGAATCCACTCGCGCTCCATCAGGGTCTTGATGATGTTGCTGTTGACCGCCACGCCGCGCACATCCTCGATCTCGCCACGGGTGATGGGCTGACGGTAGGCGATCAGCGCCATGGTTTCCAGCAGCGCGCGGGAGTAACGCTGCGGGCGCTCCTCCCACAGGCGGCCGACCCAGGGTGCATAGTCTTCGCGGATCTGCAGGCGGTAGCCGCTGGCCACTTCCTTGAGCTCGAAGGCGCGACCGTTGCAGGACTTGCCCAGTATGTCCAGGGCCTTCTTGAAAACGGCGGGGGCCGGGCGCTCGGCCTCCTCGAACAGCTCGTAGAGGCGCTCGAGGGATTGCGGCTTGCCCGAGGCGAGCAGGAAGGCCTCGATCAGCGACGCCAGTTCGCGGGGTTCGTTCAGGTTCATCGGTAGTCGTCAGGTCACTCTGCCCGGGCACGGACGTGGATCGGGGCGAAAGGCTCATTTTGCACGAGTTCGATCAGCGATTCCTTCACCAGTTCGAGAATCGCCATGAAGGTGACCACCACGCCGAGCTTGCCCTCCTCGGCGGTTAACAGCTCGACGAACGGCACGAAGACCCCGCCCTTGAGGCGTTCGAGCACGTCGCTCATGCGCTCGCGGGTCGACAGCACCTCACGGGTGATCTGGTGGCTCTCGAACAGGTCATTGCGGCGCATGACCTCGGCCATGGACAGCAGGATCTCCTCGAGAGCGACCTCCGGTAGCAGCTTGCGCACCTTGGCCTGAGGGGCCTCGAGGCGAGGCACGACGACGTCGCGACCAACCCGCGGCAGCTCGTCGATGCCCTCGGCGGCGGCCTTGAAGCGCTCGTACTCCTGCAGGCGGCGGATCAGTTCGGCGCGCGGGTCGCCCTCCTCTTCCTCGATCTCGCTGGAGCGCGGCAGCAGCATGCGCGACTTGATCTCGGCGAGCATGGCGGCCATCACCAGGTATTCGGCGGCCAGCTCCAGGCGCACGCTCTTCATCAACTCGACATAGCCCATGTACTGGCGGGTGATCTCGGCCACCGGGATGTCGAGGATATCGATGTTCTGCTTGCGGATCAGGTACAGCAGCAGGTCCAGCGGGCCTTCAAAGGCCTCGAGGATCACTTCCAGCGCGTCCGGCGGGATGTACAGGTCTACCGGCAGTTCGGTCAGCACCTCCCCGTAGACCAGGGCCAGCTGCAACTGCTGGGGGGCATCGGCCTCCTCGGCCGGCGCCTCGGGCGCTTCCATCTGGCTCATGCGTTGACCAGGAACGGCGTCGGATCCCCGCACCCTTCGCGAATCAGCTCCGGCTCGTCACCGGACAGGTCGATGACAGTCGAAGCCTTCAAATCACCAAAGCCGCCGTCGATGATCAGGTCGACGTGGTGCTCCAGACGCTGGCGGATCTCGTAGGGATCGGTCATCGGCTCATCGTCGCCCGGCAGGATGAGGCTGACGCTCATCAGCGGCTCGCCAAGCTCTTCGAGCAGGGCCAGGACAATGGGGTTGGACGGCACGCGCAGGCCGATGGTGCGGCGCTTGTCGTGCAACAGCAGGCGCGGCACTTCACGGGTGGCGTTGAGGATGAAGGTGTAGGGCCCCGGTATGTGCGCCTTGAGCAGGCGGAACGTCGCCGTGTCGATCTTGGCGAAGGTACCCATCTCGGACAAGTCGCAGCACAGCAGGGTGAAGTTGTGGTTCTTGTCCAGCTGGCGCAGCCGACGCACGCGTTCGATGGCGCCCTTGTCGCCGATCTGGCAGCCCATCGCATAGGCCGAGTCGGTCGGGTAGACCACCACCCCGCCCTTGCGGATGATCTCGACCGCCTGCTTGATCAGGCGCGCCTGCGGGTTTTCCGCATGGATCTGGAAAAATTGGCTCACGTAGTCGTCCTGTTCATACCGCCATAGACTGTTCATGTCGGAATCGACGCCACAGAGGTGGCAGGTCCTCAGGCAATGGCCGGTAAGCACCGATCTCGCCCCAGGTGCCAGGGCCGTGGAAGTCACTGCCGGCGCTTGCCAGCAAGCCGAACTCACGAGTGAGGATCGACATTGTCCCCACCTGCTCGGGCGGCATCATCCCATTGACCACTTCCAGTGCCTGCCCCCCTGCCTGAATATAGTCGGCAATCAGCCGTCTGCGCTTGCTGCGGGTCAGTTCGTAGTGCATGGGATGAGCCAGGCTCACCCAGGCATTGGACTCACGCAACGTGGCGACGGTTTCCTCCAGCGTCGGCCAGTGCAGCTTGACGTCTCCCAACTTGCCGGCGCCCAGCCACTTGCGAAAGGCCTCGCCACGGTCCTTGACGAAGCCTGCGCGCACCAGGAATTCGGCGAAGTGCGGGCGCGCCGGGGCGTTGCCGCTGTCACCCAATTCCTGCTGCACGGCCCGCGCGCCGTCGAGCGCGCCCGGCATGCCCTTGGCCGCCAGCTTGCGGTCGATTTCCTCGGCGCGCAGCCAGCGGCCTCGGTGCAGGTTGTCGATGGCCTCGAGCAAGGGCGGGGCATCGAGCGAAAAATCGTAACCCAGCACATGGATGGTGGCGCCGCCCCAGGTGCACGACAACTCTACCCCGCTGACCCACTGCATGCCGTTGTCCAGGCAGGCCTGGCGGGCCTCGGGCAGGCCTTCGAGGGTGTCGTGGTCGGTGAGCGACAGCGTCCGCACCCCGTGCTCATGGGCCCGGGCGACCAGTGCCGTGGGCGACAGGGCGCCGTCGGAGGCCGTGCTGTGACAGTGCAGATCAACATTCATGGAGGAGCGCTTTCGCAGGAATCGATGTTTGTTATTATGCCGTCACATCCCGCTTCTGGCTGCCACTGTGAAACAATTCATCGATTTCATCCCGCTGCTGCTGTTCTTCATCGTCTACAAACTGGACCCGCGCCCGGTCGAATTCGCCGGCCAAAGCTTCGAGTTCGGCGGGATCTACAGCGCCACCGCCATGCTGATCGCCAGCTCCGTGGTGGTCTACGGCGCGCTGTTCCTGCGCCACGGCAAGCTGGAAAAGGGCCAGTTGCTGACCCTGGTCGCCTGCCTGGTGTTCGGCGGCCTGACCCTGGCCTTCCACAGCGAGACCTTCCTCAAGTGGAAGGCGCCGGTGGTCAACTGGCTGTTCGCCCTGGCCTTCGCCGGCAGCCACTTCATCGGTGACCGGGTGCTGATCAAACGCATCATGGGCCACGCCCTGACACTCCCTGAAACAGTCTGGACCCGCCTGAACCTGGCGTGGATCGGCTTCTTCCTGGTGTGCGGCGCCGCCAACCTGTTCGTCGCCTTCACCTTCCAGGACATCTGGGTCGACTTCAAGGTCTTCGGCAGCCTGGGCATGACCGTGCTGTTCCTGGTGGCCCAGGGTGTCTACCTGTCGCGCCACCTGCACGATGCCGACCCTTCCACCTCCAAACCCAAGGACTGACATGCTCTACGCCATCATCGCCAGCGACGTCGAAAACTCCCTGGAAAAACGCCTGGCCGCCCGCCCCGCCCATATCGAGCGCCTGCAGCAGCTCAAGGCAGAAGGCCGTGTGGTGCTCGCCGGCCCGCATCCGGCCATCGACAGCAACGACCCGGGCGCTGCCGGTTTCAGCGGCAGCCTGATCGTCGCCGAGTTCGATTCGCTGGCCGCCGCCCAGGCCTGGGCCGACGCCGACCCGTACATCGCCGCGGGCGTCTACGAAAAGGTCGTGGTCAAGCCGTTCAAGCAAGTCCTGCCCTGATCCGAAACCGCATCGCCTTTTTCGCGGGTAAACCCGCTCCCACAGGCGCCGCACGCCTCTGTGGGAGCGGGTTTACCCGCGAATGAGGCCAACTCGATACCCGCCTCATCTAATCCGACAACCGGCCGACAACCTCCTGAATCGATACGAATCAGGAGTTCCAATGCGTCAAGGTCCGATGTCCCTGCTGCTTTGCCTGTTACTGCTGTCCCCTTTCGCCGCAGCCGAGCAGCCGCTGTCGCTGGAAGCCGGGGCGCGGATCACCGAGCTGCAGCAGCGCCTGGAAGAGAGTGAGAAACAGCGCGACGCGCTGACCCTGCAACTGCAGAACCAGGACAGTGAGCGCGAAAGCGCCCAGCTCTCGCGCCTGCGCCAGGACAACCAGCGCCTGAAGCTGGCGGTCAAGGAGCTGCAGGCCGCCAGCAGCGCACCCCAGCGCCTGCTCACCGACCAGCAGCAGTGGTTCCTGATCGGCTCGGTCGTTGCACTGTTGTCGGCAGTCTGCGGTATCTTAGCCAGCGGCGGACACAGAAGACGCCGGCAATGGTTGAATTGAGTGAGACATGAGCGAGCTGTTACTGATTGATGATGACCAGGAACTGTGCGAGCTGCTCGGCAGCTGGCTGACCCAGGAAGGGTTTGCGGTGCGCGCCTGCCACGATGGCCAGAGTGCGCGCCAGGCCTTGGCCACCCACGCCCCGGCGGCGGTGGTGCTGGATGTCATGCTGCCCGACGGCAGCGGCCTGGAACTGCTCAAACAGTTGCGCAGCGAGCACACCGACCTGCCGGTGCTGATGCTCTCGGCCCGTGGCGAGCCGCTGGACCGCATCCTTGGCCTGGAGCTGGGCGCCGACGACTACCTGGCCAAGCCCTGCGACCCCCGCGAGCTCACCGCCCGCCTGCGCGCCGTCTTGCGTCGCAGCCACCCCAGCGCGCCCAGCAGCCAGGTCGAGATCGGCGACCTGACCTTCAGCCCGGTGCGCGGCGTGGTCAGCATCGACGAGCGCGAGATGACCCTCACGCTGTCCGAGAGCCGCATCCTCGAGGCGCTGCTGCGCCAGCCCGGCGAGCCGCTGGACAAGCAGGAACTGGCGCAGATCGGCCTGGGTCGCAAGCTCACGCTCTATGACCGCAGCCTGGACATGCACGTCAGCAACCTGCGCAAGAAGATCGGCCCGCACCCGGACGGACGGCCGCGCATCGTCGCCCTGCGCAGCCGCGGCTACTACTACAGCCTCTGACAGCGACTACCCCCTGTAGGAGCGGCCTTGTGCCGCGAAAGGGCCGCAAAGCGGCCCCGGCGATCTTTGCAAAAACGCTGAAATCCCGGGGCTGCTGCGCAGCCCTTTCGCGGCACAAGGCCGCTCCTACAGAGATCACGCCAGTTGAAAGATCTTAGCAAGACAGTTGCTCCTACAGGGTTCGCACGACGGCTACCGGCATCTTTACCCTCCCTTTACCCTGGCCTGACCGCCCTTGACCTTGATCTCCCTAGACTGGGCTCATCCGGTAACCACCGGCCCCTGAAAGGAGAGACACCATGCGCAAGACCCTGATCGCCCTGATGTTCGCCGCCGCCCTGCCGACCGTGGCCATGGCCATGCCTGACGGCGGTCCGCGCCACGACGGCCCGCATCATCGCGGTGACGCGCCTTTCGCCCAGCTGGACCTGAGCCGCGACCAGCGCCAGCAGATCGGCAAGCTGATGGGCGAGCAGATGCAACAGCGCCGCGACATCACCGAACGCTACATGGCCAAGCTGCCGGTCGCCGAGCAGAAAGCCATGAAGGACGAACTCAAGGCCAGCCACGACAAGACCGACGGCCAGATCCGCGCCCTGCTCAAGCCCGAGCAGCAGAAGAAGTTCGACGAACTGCAGAAGGAACGCGCCGCGCGCAAGGCCGAATGGAAGGAGTTCCAGGCCTGGAAGGCTGAAAAAGCCGGCAAGGCCCAGTAAGCTGTCAGCCCGATGCCCGGCCCGCGCCCCCGCGGGCCGGGCTTTCGCCCTTTCTCGGAGGTGCTCTTCTTGCGTTCACTGTTCTGGCGCATCCTGGCCAGCTTCTGGCTGGCCATCGCCCTGGTCGCCGGGCTGTCGATCCTGCTCGGGCACATGCTCAACCAGGACACCTGGATCCTCAGCCGCCATCCGGGCCTGAACAACCTGGCCAGTCACTGGGCCCAGCACTATGAACAGGACGGCCTGGAATCGTCGCAGCGCTTCCTGGAGCGACGCAAGCAGCGCTACAAGATCGACGTGCAGGTGCTCGACGACAGCGGCGATGCCGTGGTGCCCGGCACCTTCCCGCGCCGCGCCGCAGCCTTCGAGGCGCGCCAGCACAACGACGAGCGCCGCCTGCCCTGGCGCCGCCTGACCGAGGAATACACCAGCCCCACCAGCGGCGAGACCTACCTGCTGATCTACCGCATTCCCCACCCCGAACTGGCCGCCTGGCACCGCGAGAGCCTGATCTGGCCGCTCAGCGCCCTGGGGATCGCCCTGGTGGTACTGACTCTGTTCAGCCTGCTGGTGACCCTGTCGATCACCCGCCCGCTCAGCCGCCTGCGCGGCGCGGTGCACGACCTGGGGCAGACCAGCTACCAGCAGAACAGCCTGGCACGGCTGGCGGTGCGCCGCGACGAGTTCGGCGTGCTGGCCAACGACTTCAACAAGATGGGCGCGCGCCTGCAGAGCCTGATCGGCAGCCAGCGCCAGCTGCTGCGCGATGTGTCCCACGAACTGCGCTCGCCGCTGGCGCGGCTGCGCATCGCCCTGGCCCTGGCCGAGCGCGCCGAGCCGGAGCAGCGCCAGGCCCTCTGGCCGCGCCTGACCCGCGAGTGCGATCGCCTGGAAGACCTGATCAGCGAGATCCTGGTACTGGCCCGGGTCGATGCCGACCAGGCCCATGCCGAACCCGTGGACCTCAATGCCTTGCTGGGCGGCGTGCGCAAGGACGCCCAGCTGTCAGCGCCGGAACAGGACGTGCGACTGGAGGCGCAGGCAGGCCTGACCTTGCACGGCTGGCCAACCTTGATCGAACGGGCAGTGGACAATTTGTTGCGCAATGCCCTGCGCTTCAATCCGGCCGGGCAGCCGATCGAGGTGCATGCCCGCCGCGAACAGGATCGCATCGTGCTGAGCGTGCGCGATCATGGACCGGGGGTGGCGGCCGAACACCTGGCGCAGCTGGGCGAGCCGTTCTTCCGGGCGCCGGGGCAGGAGGCGCCGGGGCATGGCCTGGGGCTGGCGATTGCGCGCAAGGCGGCGGAGCGGCATGGCGGTAGCCTGGTGCTGGGGAATCATCCGCAGGGTGGGTTCGTGGCGACGCTGGAGCTGCCCTTGGCGCATGAATAGCTGACAGTGGTGATGAACCCATCGCGGGGCAAGCCCGCTCCCACGCATTCCCGTGGGGCGAGCTTGCGTGGGAGCGGGCTTGCCCCGCGATGACCTGATGCTTCAGTTACCCCAGGCGCTGACGTACTGGGCCGTCTCCAGGACCGGCGCCGTGCGCGGCTCGCCCATCGGCGTGCCGACATACAGGTAGCCAATCACCTCTTCATTCGCCTCCAGGCCCAGGCCCTCGTGCACATGGGCATCGAAGGCCATGTCACCGGTACGCCACACCGCGCCGATGCCCTGGGCATGGGCGGCGATGAGGATGCCGTGGGCGGCGCAGCCAGCGGCCAGGCGCTGCTCGATCTTCGGCACCTTGAAATGATCCTGCAGCCGAGCGATCACCACGATCAGCAGCGGCGCCCGCAGCGGCATCGCCCTGGCCTTGTCCAGCGCGGCCGGAGTGGCATCGCCCTTGGCCTGCACCGCCTCGGCGAACAGCTCGCCGAGCTTCTCGCGGCCCTGCCCCTCGATGGTCAGGAAGCGCCAGGGGCGCAGCTGGCCATGGTCCGGCGCGCGCAACGCGGCCTGGAACAGTGCCTCGCGCTGGGCGGCATTGGGCGCCGGTTCAGTCAGGCGTGGCACGGAAACACGGTTGAGCAATGCGTCGAGAGCCTCCATGGGCTACCCTCCTGGCAGATTGAAAGTGCGGCCATTCTGCACCATAGCGCCGCCCTCGTGGGAGCGGGATTGCCCTGTCGCAGGACCAGCAGCGCTTCCACGACACGCTCAATCGTACGTTTACATCACCTCCCCCACAGGTAGAATGGCGCCCTTTCCGTAGCGAGTCAGAGCAGATCACATGGCGTTGCCGACCTTAAGGATCATTGGTTTCATCATCGGCATCTTCCTGATCACCCTGGCAGTGAGCATGGTGGTGCCCATGGCGACCCTGGTGGTCTTCGAGCGCACCGGCGACATGCCCTCGTTCCTCTGGTCGAGCCTGATCACGTTCCTCGCCGGGCTCGGCCTGGTCATCCCCGGCCGCCCCGAGCACGTGCACCTGCGCCCCCGCGACATGTACCTGCTGACCGTCAGCAGCTGGCTGGTGGTCTGCGTGTTCGCCGCCCTGCCGTTCCTGCTGACGCAGCACATCAGCTACACCGACGCCTTCTTCGAAAGCATGTCCGGCATCACCGCCACCGGCGCCACCGTGCTCAGCGGCCTGGACAACATGTCGCCGGGCATCCTGATGTGGCGCTCGATGCTGCACTGGCTGGGCGGCATCGGCTTCATCGGCATGGCGGTGGCAATCCTGCCGCTGCTGCGCATCGGCGGCATGCGCCTGTTCCAGACCGAGTCCTCGGACCGCTCGGAGAAGGTCATGCCGCGCTCGCACATGGTCGCCAAGTCGATCGTCGCGGTGTATGTCGGCATCACCGTGCTTGGCAGCCTGGCGTTCTGGTGGGCGGGCATGAGCCCGTTCGACGCGATCAACCACGCCATGTCGGCGATCTCCACCGGCGGGTTCTCCACTTCCGACCAGTCCCTGGCCAAGTGGGACATCCCCGCGGTGCACTGGGTCGCGGTGGTGGTGATGATTCTCGGCAGCCTGCCGTTCACCCTTTACGTGGCCACCTTGCGCGGCCACCGCAAGGCATTGATCAAGGACCAGCAGGTGCAGGGCCTGCTGGCCATGCTGCTGGCCACCTGGCTGGTGCTCGGCACCTGGTACTGGGCCACCACCGACCTGCATTGGCTCGACGCCCTGCGCCACGTGGCGCTGAACGTCACCTCGGTGGTCACCACCACCGGTTTCGCCCTGGGCGACTACAGCATGTGGGGCAACTTCTCGCTGATGCTGTTCTTCTACCTGGGCTTCGTCGGCGGCTGCTCGGGCTCCACCGCCGGCGGCATCAAGATCTTCCGCTTCCAGGTCGCCTACATCCTGCTCAAGGCCAACCTCAACCAGCTGATCCACCCACGGGCAGTGATCAAGCAGAAGTACAACGGCCATCGCCTCGACGAAGAGATCGTGCGCTCGATCCTGACCTTCTCGTTCTTCTTCGCCATCACTATCTGCATCATCGCCCTGCTGCTGTCGCTGCTGGGCGTGGACTGGATGACCGCGCTGACCGGCGCCGCCGGCACGGTGTCGGGCGTAGGCCCCGGGCTGGGCGAGGTGATCGGCCCGGCCGGCAACTACGCCAGCCTGCCGGACGCGGCCAAGTGGATCCTCTCCGGCGGCATGCTGCTGGGCCGCCTGGAGATCATCACGGTGCTGGTGTTGTGCATGCCGGCGTTCTGGCGTCACTGACCGACAGCCGCGTGCGGTACTCGCTCGGGGTGGTGTCGAACCAGCGGCGGAACGCCCGGTAGAAGTTGCTCGGATCGGCGAAACCCAGCAGGTAGGCGGTCTCCAGCAAGGTGGTGCCGGGCTGCGCCAGGTACTGCTCGGCCAGTTCGCGGCGGGTGTCGTCGAGCAGGGTCTGGAAGCTGGTGCCTTCGTCCTGCAGACGCCGTTGCAAGGTGCGCTGCGACAGGTGCAGGGCCTGGGCCACGGTCTCGCGCTTGGGCTCGCCTTGGGGCAGGATGCGGCACAGCACCTGGCGCACCCGGTGGGTCACGCGGCTTTCCGAGAAGCGCGCCAGGTATTCCCCGGCAAAGCGATCATGCAGCACCGCCATCGCCTCGTTGGCGGTCGGCAGCGGCGCCTCCATGTCGGCACGCTCGAGCACCAGCGCGTCATGGGGCGCGCCAAACACCAGCGGTGCATGGAAGGCCACCTTGTACGGCTCGACATTCTTCGGCTGGCCGCCCTGGATCAGCACCCGCCGCGGCTGGATCGGCCGCCCGCTGAGCCAGGTGCACAGGGCCAGGGCGCAGGCCAGGGACGCCTCGGCGCTGTGCCGGGTCGGCGGCAGGTGGTCGCCATGCACGGTCAGCACCAGGGCGTAGCCGTCGGGCTCGCGGCGAAAGCTCAGGTCCGAACTCTCGGCGATGATCCGCTGGTAGCGCACCAGGCGTTCGAAACCCTCGGCCAGGGTGCGGCTGGACATCAGCGCATAGCCCACCACATGGAACGAGGCCGGACGCACCACCCGGGCCATGTTCAGGCCGATAGCCTCGTTGCCCGACAACTCGACCGCCAACTGCCACAGCCGGGTCATCGAATCCTGGGTGAATCGCGCATCGGGGTCGTCGAGGGCGGAAAAGTCGAGCCCGAGCTGCTTGAACATGGCCGGACAATCGAGCCCTTCCAGCTCGAGTGCCTTGACGATCCCTGATGCCCAGCTGGCTGACGTGGTTCTCTCACTCATGACAGGCTCTTGTGCTGACCGCTCCTGCGGTGAACCGAAAGGATACTCAATTGGCGCCTATTGTCACTGGCCACTGCCCTCAGTGACTCTAGACTCGATTCAGGCTCCACGCCGTGTATCCTGTAAGCACGCCCCGCAGATCCGGAAACCCGCCATGACCCGCACAGCGCAGTTCCGCAGTTTTGCCGAGTTCTATCCCTACTACCTGGGCGAGCACAGCAACGCCACCTGCCGCCGCCTGCACTTCGTCGGCACCAGCCTGGTGATCGCCCTGCTCGCCTACAGCATCGGCAGTGGCCAGTGGCTGTTGCTGCTGGCCGTGCCGCTGGCCGGCTACGGCTTCGCCTGGATCGGGCATTTCTTCTTCGAGAAGAACCGGCCGGCCACCTTCACCCATCCCTGGTACAGCCTGGTCGGCGACTTCGCCATGTTCCGCGACATCCTGCTGGGCCGGCTCAGCCTCTGAATCGGCCCGCAAGGCCAGGTTCGCGTCCCGGCCGGCCACTGCCAAAGCCCGCGTCCTGGCCAACACTGCCAGGCATGTCCCCGACACGAGTGGCCCGCGGCGATGAACAAGCAAGCGAACTTCAGCCACATGCGCGACGGCACCGCCCAGGACTGGGCGATCATCGCCGACGACTTTCGCGCCTATGCCCGGCAGTTGCCCCAGCGCATCCTCGCCCACCTGCGCCTGCTCGATGGCGACTTCGGCGGCTTTCCCATCGATCGCCTGAGCCACTCGCTGCAGACCGCCACCCGCGCCTACCGTGACGGCCGCGACGAGGAATACGTGGTCTGCGCCCTGCTGCACGACATCGGCGACACCCTCGGCAGCTACAACCACCCGGATATCGCCGCGGCGATCCTCAAGCCCTTCGTCAGCGCCGAGAACCTGTGGATGATCGAGAAGCACGGGATCTTCCAGGGCTACTACTTCTTCCACCACCTGGGCATGGATCGCCACCTGCGCGAGCAATTCAGCGATCACCCGCAGTACCAACGAACCATCGAGTTCTGCGCGCGCTACGACGCGGCGGCGTTCGACCCCGAGTACCCGAGCCTGCCGCTGTCGTTCTTCGAACCGATGATGGAGCGACTGTTCGCACAGCCCAGGCAGTCGATCTACAAGGCGGCCTTGAAGGCCTCGGCCTGATTCCAGCTACCCGCCATCTGTAGGAGCGGCCTTGTGCCGCGAATGGGCTGCGTAGCAGCCCCGACGATCTTGAGACATACCCGAGATCCTGGGGCCGCTGCGCGCCCCTTTCGCGGCACAAGGCCGCTCCTACAGGGCTGAAACCGACCTAGGCCGGTTCGCCCAGTTCCGCCAGGCGCGAAGCGGCTTCGCGCGCCTGCGCCTCGGCGAACCGGTACAGTTCGATCCGCCCGTCCCAATGCTCGATCAGCGCCGTGCACGACTCCACCCAGTCGCCGCAGTTGAGGTACTCCACCTCACCCACCCGGCGAATCTCGGCATGGTGGATATGTCCGCACACCACGCCCTGGAAGCCACGCCGGGTGCACTCGTGGGCAATGGCGTCCTCGAAATCGCTGATGAAGTTCACCGCGCCCTTGACCTTGTGCTTGAGGTACGCCGACAACGACCAGTAGCCATAGCCATAACGGGCGCGCCAGTGGTTGAGCCAGCGGTTGAGCACCAGGGTGAACTCGTAGGCCCGGTCGCCGAGAAACGCCAGCCACCGGTGGTAGCGGGTGATCACGTCGAACTGGTCGCCGTGGATCACCAACAGCCGCCGACCGTCGACGGTAAGGTGCTCGGCTTCATCCACAAGCTGGATGTTGCCCAGGATCAGTTTCGAGTAGCGGCGCAGGAATTCGTCGTGGTTGCCGGTGACGTAGATCACCTCGGTACCGCGCTTGCTCAGGGTCAGCAGGCGACGGATGACGTTGGTGTGGGCCTGGGGCCAGTAGATGCCGCCGCGCAGTTTCCAGCCGTCGATGATATCGCCGACCAGGTAGATGCGCTCGGCCTGGTAGCCCTTGAGGAAGTGCGCAAGGTGTTCGGCCTGGCAATCCCGGGTGCCCAGGTGCACATCGGAAATCCACAGGGTACGGACCCGCTGCTTGCGTGACGGGCGGAGAGGTTCGGCGTGGGTCATGGGCAGGCTCCGGCGCTGTTTGCTGGAGACTGGCAGGCACAGGTGACAGATTGGTGGCACGCACATGACCATCCTGCGCCCGCCCGGAGGTGTACACTCTTCACCTGCTTCGTGAGGACTCACCATGACCGCCGCCCCCCTGCTTTCGCTGCGCCATTATCGCCACGACCTGATCGCCCACAGCCACGACCACCCGCAACTGGTGTTCGGCCTGGGCGGGCGCCTGGACTTCGAGGTGGATGGCCGCGGCGGCCGGGTCGGTCGCCAGGACCTGATGGTGGTGCCTGCCGGGGCCCACCACACCTGCGGCAGCCCCGAGGGCAGCCACTGCCTGGTGCTGGACGTGCCGGGCGGGCACTGGCTCGGCGACCACCTGGGCGAGCACGCCGACAACAGCCGCCGCCTGCTCGACCGCCCCGGCCCCCTGGGCCTGAACAGCCGCCAGCAGCAGTTGGTCGACTGGCTGGCGGCAAGCCCGGTGGACGACCCATTGATTGCCCGCCAGGGCGCGGTGCTGTTGCTGGCCAGCCTCAACCTGCAGGCCGGTGCCCCGGTACTCACCAGCAGGCGCTTGCCCTATGCCGCCTTCGACCGGCATATCGAGCAGCACGCCGCCTATCCGTTGCAAGTCGCCGACCTGGCGCGCCTGGCCGGGCTCTCCAGCGCACGACTGCACGCGCGGTTTGCCAGCGAGTGCGGCATGACGCCGATGGACTATATCCGTCAGCGGCGGTTGTCGATGGCGCGGCGACTGTTGCGTGAGACACTGTTGCCGGTGGGTGAGGTCGCGGCGCGGGTGGGGTATGGCTCGCAGAGCGCCTTCAGCGCGGCGGTGATGCGGGCGTTCGGCTGCACGCCGCTGGCGTTGCGGCGCGAGTCTGGCGACAACTGAAGCGAGATGCGCGACAGACACGGGCAGACCAGGCTCTTACACTGAGCGCCAAGATCGTCTCTGCCTGTGCCGGCCTCTTCGCGGGTAAACCCGCTCCCACAGATCAGTGCGAAACCTGTGGGAGCGGGTTTACCCGCGAAGAGGCCGGCACAGGAACCTGCGAATGCAAAGGACCACCATGAACCACCGCACCGCCCTCGGCGCCCTGCATATCGGCGCGCTGTTCTTCGGCCTGACCGGCGTCTTCGGCAAGCTGGCCGCCAGCGCCAGTCCCTCGATCATCGTCTTCGGCCGCGCCCTGTTCGCGGTGCTGGCGCTGGCACTGTTCGCCAGCCTGGCGCGCCAGGCCTGGCAACCGCTGCGCGGCCAGGACCTGCGCCGCCTGCTGCTGGGCGGCGTGCTGCTGGCCGGGCACTGGGTGAGCTTCTTCATCGCGGTCAAGGTCGGCGGCGTGGCCATCGCCACCCTCGGTTTCGCCAGCTTCCCGGCCTTCACCGTGATCCTCGAGGGCCTGCTGTTCCGCGAACGCATTCGCCGCAACGAAGCGCTGCTGGTGCTGCTGGTGAGCATCGGCCTGGTGCTGGTCACCCCGGCCTTCGACCTGGCCAGCGAGGCCACCGGCGGGCTGCTCTGGGCGCTGCTCTCGGGCCTGCTGTTCTCGCTGCTGTCGCTGACCAACCGCGCCGGTTCCGGGCGCCTGCCCGCCGTGCAGGCGGCGCTGTGGCAGAACCTGGTGGTGAGCCTGTGCCTGCTGCCGTTCGCCGTGCCCGGCCTGGGCGCGGTGGCACCGCTGGACTGGCTGTGGATCGCCCTGCTCGGCGTCTTCTGCACCGGCGTCGCCCACAGCCTGTTCGTCGCCAGCCTGGCGGTGATCAAGGCGCGCACCGCCGCCGTGGTGTTCGGCATGGAGCCGGTGTACGGCATCGCCGTGGCCTGGGTGGTGTTCGCCGAACAGCCGACCCTGCGCATGCTCGCCGGCGGCGCCTTGATCATCTTCGCCATCGTGCTGTCCAGCCGCCTGGCCGCCGAGCAACCGGCCCGTCAGCCGCAGCCCGAAAGCGCCTGATCAGCGATCGTTGTGGCCCAGGTCGCGCTGCGGATCGATCTGGTCACGCACCCGCTGCTTGAGCACCTTGGCCTCGGGAAAACCGCCGTCGGCCTTGCGTTCCCAGATCTGCACGCCGTCGCAGGTGATGCGGAACACCCCGCCGGTACCGGGCTCCAGCGCCACCTGGCCGAGGTCGTCGGCAAAGGTGCTGAGCAGCTCCTGGGCCAACCAGGCTGCGCGCAGCAGCCACTGGCACTGGGTGCAATAATTGATGACGATTTGTGGCTTGCTGTCTGCCATGCAGGGAAACTCCGTAGGAAGGGCCGCTTATACTAGCGGTCTTTATCCTCTGGTTTGAGACTCACGATGCGCCGCCTGCTGTACTGCCTCCTGCTGATGCTCACCTCCTTCACCGTGCTGGCCGCCGAAGCAACACGACCAAAGATCGGCCTGGTGCTGTCGGGCGGTGCCGCCCGCGGCCTGGCCCATATTGGCGTGCTCAAGGCCCTGGAGGAACAGGGCGTGCGCATCGACGCCATCGCCGGCACCAGCATGGGCGCGGTGGTCGGCGGGTTGTACGCCTCGGGCTACAGCATCGCCGAACTGGAAAAACTGGCCACCACGCTGGACTGGCAGCAGGCGTTGTCCGATGCGCCGCCGCGCAAGGATGTGCCGTTCCGACGCAAGCAGGACGACCGCGACTTCCTGGTCAAGCAGAAGCTGAGCTTTCGCGACGACGGCAGCCTGGGCCTGCCGCTGGGGGTGATCCAGGGCCAGAACCTGGCCCTGCTGCTGGAAAGCAAGCTGGCCCACACCGCCGACATCCGCGACTTCGACAAGCTGCCGATCCCCTTCCGCGCCGTGGCCACCGACATCACCAGCGGCGAGAAGGTGATCTTCCGCCGCGGCCACCTGCCCCAGGTGATCCGCGCCAGCATGTCGATCCCCGCGGTATTCGCCCCGGTAGAGCTGGATGGCCGGCTGCTGGTGGACGGCGGCATGACCGACAATATCCCGGTGGACGTGGTGCGCGAGATGGGCGTGGACCTGGCCATCGTCGTCGACATCGGCACTCCGCTGCGCAACCGCAAGCAGCTGGCCACGGTGGTGGACGTGCTCAACCAGTCGATCACCCTGATGACCCGGCGCAACTCCGAGGAGCAACTGGCCACCCTGCGCCGCGAAGACATCCTGGTACAGCCGCCGCTGTCAGCCTTCGGCGTCACCGATTTCGGCCGCGCCCAGGACATGATCGACGCCGGCTACCGCGCCACCCGCGCCCTCGACCCGCGCCTGGCGGCGCTGCGCCAGCCCGAGGGCGACAGCAACCTGGCGGTGGCCCGCTCACCGAAACAGCGCACGCCGATCATCACTGCCATCCGGGTGGAGAACGACTCCAAGGTCAGCGACGACGTGATCCGCTACTACATTCGCCAGCCCATCGGTGAGCCGCTGGATCTCGGCCGCCTGCAGACCGACATGGGCACCCTCTACGGCCTGGACTACTTCGACCAGGTGCAGTACCGCGTGGCGCACAAGGGCGACGAGCATACCCTGGTGATCAACGCCCGTGGCCGGCGTGGCGGCACCGACTACCTGCGCCTGGGCCTGAACCTGTCGGATGACCTGCGCGGCGACAGCGCCTTCAACCTCGGCGCCAGCTACCGGGTCAACGGCATCAACCGGCTCGGCGGCGAATGGCTGACCCGCGCGCAGATCGGCGACGAGCAGGAGCTGTACAGCGAGTTCTACCAGCCGCTGGACGTGGGCTCGCGCTACTTCATCGCCCCCTACCTGGCCCTGGGCTCGCAGAACGTCGAGGCGACCCTGGACAACGACCCGGTGGCCGAGTATCGCCTGGAGCGCTACGGCTTCGGGCTCAATGTCGGTCGGCAGATCGGCACCTATGGCGAGGTGCGCCTGGGCGTGGGCAAGGCCTGGGGCAATGCCGAGGTGCGCATCGGCGACCAGGACCTGCCCAAGGTCAGCTTCAACGAGGGCTTCTACGAGCTCAAGTACTCGTTCGATACCTTCGACAACGTCTACTTCCCCCACAGCGGCGAGGACATCGGCCTGACCGTGCGCAAGTACGACAAGTCACTGGACTCGGACCAGGATTACCGGCAGTGGCTGTTCAACCTGGACAAGGCCATCAGCAGCGGGCCGAACACCCTGGTGCTGGGCGGGCGCTACGGGCGCACCCTGGACGATGCCGAAGTGGTCACTTCCAGCTTCGTGTTCGGCGGCGCCCGGCAGCTGTCTGGGTTCCGTCAGGATTCGATCTCCGGGCAGAACATGAGCCTGCTGCGCATGGTCTACTACCGCCGCCTGACGCCACGGGCCTACCTGCCGCTGGATTTCCCGCTGTACCTGGGCGGCTCGCTGGAGCGTGGACGGGCGTGGAACAACGACAATGAGTTCGACAGTGGCTACATCAATGCGGCGAGCATCTTCCTGGGGCTGGAAACGCCGCTGGGGCCGTTGAACCTGAGCTATGGGGCCAACGATGCCCATGAGAAGGCGGTGTACCTGAACCTGGGGCATACCTTCTAGAAATGATCGCGGGGCAAGCCCGCTCCCACAAGTCATGCGGCCTATTGTGGGAGCAGACTCGTGGGAGCGGGCTTGCCCCGCGATTGATGAAGGGTTCAGGACTTCTCGAGATTATCGAGAATCTTCGCATGCACGCGCATGCACACTTCCATGTCGGCCTCGTCTATGCCGGTGAACAGCTCGAGGCGCAAGGCGTTGGCGATGGTCTCGATCTGGTCGATCAGTGGCTTGGCCGGCGGGCACAGCAGGATCTTCTTGGCCCGGCGGTCTTCCATCACCGCCTGGCGGCGCACCAGCCCCTGGCTCTCGAGGCTGTCGAGCAGACGCGCCAGGGTCGGGCCCTCGACGCCCACGCTCTGGGCCAGCTCACGCTGGGTCGGCGCCTCGTCGAACCTGGCCAGGTGCAACAGCACCAGCCAACGGGCTTGCGACAGGTTGAGCCCGGCCAGGCGGCGGTCCAGTTCGGCACGCCAGCCCCGGGACATCTGGGCCAGCTGCATGCCGAAGCGGTGTTGGTTGTCGGTCAGGGGCATAAGCAACTCAATGAATAGAACTAATTATTAGCCAGCTAATCATGGCCCGGCCAATCAGGCAAGGTTGGACGCCTCGGAAATGGCTGATAATCATGTAAGGGTATGACAAAGGTCAGCAATTGGCGCAAATGCCGGCAATCACAGGCCGAACTCCACCGCCAGCGCCGCCCGTACGCAATGCAGGACGCCTTCCGGCACCCGCTGGCCGAACAACGGCGCCACGCCGGACACCGGCGGCAACTCGCCCTCGCCGTCGAGGAAGGCGTCCTGCACTTCCATCATCAGTTCTTCCGGCAAGTCCAGCGCCTGCTCCAGGCTCAGTTCCTGGCGGCCGATGGCCTCGGCCAGCAGGCTGTAGACGTTCTTCTCGGTGCAGTTCAGCTGCCCGGCGATCTGCGCCGGGGTCATGCCGGCGCGGGCCAGGCTGACCAGTTCGTGGCGTAGGTCGAGCACCACCTTCGGCGCCTCCTCGGTGCCACCGGCGCCGTTGAGCACTTCGAGGAAGGCCTGGCCGTAGCGCTCCAGCTTGCGCGCGCCGACACCGCTGACCTGAGCCATGTCGCTGAGGCTGGTGGGCATGCTGCGCAGCATCTCCAACAGGGTGGAGTCGGGGAAGATGACGTAGGGCGGCACGCTGTGCTCCTCGGCCAGCTTGCGCCGCAGGGTGCGCAGCGCTTCCCACAGCTCGCGCTCCTCGGCCCGTACCAGCTGGCTGGCCGGGCTGCCGCCACCGCTGGAGGAAGACTTGGCCACGGTCTGCGGCTTGAGGTCGCGGCGCAGCTGCAAATTCACCTCGCCGCGCAGCAACGGCCGGCAGCTGTCGGACAGACGCAGGCCACCGTAGCCTTCCAGGTCGATATCCACCAGGCCGCGCGCCACCAACTGGCGGAACAGCGAGCGCCACTCGGCTTCGGCCAGCGCCTTGCCGACGCCGAATACCGACAGCTTCTCGTGGCCGAAATTGCGCACTTTTTCGGTGTCCTTGCCCAGCAGCACGTCGACCAAGTGGCCGACGCCGTAGCGCTGGCCGGTGCGGAACACCGCCGACAGCGCCTGGCGCGCAGGCTCGGTGGCGTCCCAGGTCTGCACCTGGTCGACGCAGTTGTCGCAATGCCCGCACGGTTGCTCGAGCACTTCGTCGAAGTAGGCCAATAGCGACTGGCGGCGGCAGCGGGTCTCCTCGCACAGCGCCAGCATGGCGTCGAGCTTGTGCTGCTCGATGCGCTTGTGGCGCTCGTCGCCCTCGGAGTTCTGCAGCATCTGCTTGAGCATCACCATGTCCTGCAGGCCGTAGGCCATCCAGGCGTCCGAGGGCAGGCCGTCACGGCCGGCGCGGCCGGTCTCCTGGTAATAGGCCTCGAGCGACTTGGGCAGGTCGAGGTGGGCGACGAAGCGCACGTTGGGCTTGTCGATGCCCATGCCGAAGGCGATGGTCGCGACCATGATCAGCCCTTCCTCGTTGAGGAAGCGGTGCTGGTTGGCGGCGCGGGTCTCGGCGGCCAGGCCCGCGTGGTAAGGCAGCGCCGGGAAGCCCTGGTCGCAGAGGAAGGCGGCGGTCTCGTCGACCTTCTTGCGCGACAGGCAATAGACGATGCCGGCGTTGCCGCGGCGCTCGCCGAGGAAGGCCATCAACTGCTTGCGCGGCGACTCCTTGGGCACGATGCGGTAGAAGATGTTCGGCCGGTCGAAGCTCGACAGGAAGCGCTCGGCGCCCTGCAGGTGCAGGCGCTGGACGATCTCCTCGCGGGTGCGCATGTCGGCGGTTGCGGTCAGGGCGATGCGCGGCACATGCGGGAACAGCTCGGCGAGCTGGCCCAGTTGCAGGTACTCGGGGCGGAAGTCATGGCCCCATTGCGACACGCAGTGGGCCTCGTCGATGGCGAACAGGGCGATGTCCAGGCCACGCAGGAAGTCCAGCATACGCGGCTGGACCAGGCGCTCGGGGGCCAGGTAGAGCATCTTCACCTCGCCACGGCGCAGGCGCCCGGCCAGGTCGCGCTGCTGCTCGGCGCTGAGGGTGGAGTTCAGCGCCGCGGCGGCCACGCCCAGTTCGTCGAGGGTGGCGACCTGGTCGTCCATCAGCGCGATCAGCGGCGAGACCACCACGGTCAGGCCCGGGCGCAGCAGGCCAGGCACCTGGAAGCACAACGACTTGCCGCCACCGGTGGGCATCAGCACCAGGGCGTCGCCGCCGCCTGCCACACATTCGATGATCGCTGCCTGGCGCCCGCGGAAACTGTCGTAACCGAAGACATCCTTGAGGACGCGCTGAGCCTGTTCGAGCATTTGCCACTCCAAAATCGCCGTACCATCCTGGACTCAGGCTGGACGATAAATGCGCCGCGCACACATCGAATGCGTAAGCGGTTTTTGCCGGATGGCCGCAAAACGCCACCGGGCACGAAAAACCGCGGAGTATACCCGACTGCCGCGCTGTGCCGCATGCCCCGGTGACAGACGTTCCCTTTGCCCCGCAGCCGCCGCAAGGTGCTAGAATTCACTATCGTTTATTCCCCAAGGTAGCCCTGTAATGTCCTTCGCCGAGCAACTGACCCGCCTGCAAGCCTTCCTCGACGCCGATGAGCTGCACGAAGAAGCGCTGGACTACGTCGCCGCACACGGCTACCTGACCGCGCTGTCGATCTGCTCCGAGGAAGTTCCAGAACGCGAATGGATCGACGCGCTGTTCGCCGAAGAACCGCACTACGCCAGCGATGCCCAGCGCACTGAGATCGAGGCCACCCTGGTCGCGCTCAAGGCGCACATCGCCCGCCAACTGGCCAGCGACGAGGAATTCGACCTGCCCTGCGAGCTGGACCTGACCGACGAGCCGGACGATTCCGACCTGCGCGGCTGGTGCATCGGCTTCATGGAGGGTGTCTTCCTGCGTGAAGAGGCCTGGTTCGAGAACGCCGAGGAAGAAGTCAGCGAAATGCTGCTGCCGATCATGGTCGGCTCGGGCCTGTTCGACGAGCAGCCGGAGTTCGCCGACATCGCCGGCAACGCCAACCTGCAGGACGACATGATCGTGCAGATCCCCGAGGCACTGAGCGCGCTGTTCCTGCTGCTGCACGCCCCTGAAGAGAAGCCTGCCCTGCTCAAGCCGCGCCACCACTGATCGACGTGGTGCGCTACCTGCTGCTGGCCGCCGGCTGGCTCAGTGTCGCGCTCGGGGTGGCGGGGATCTTCCTGCCGGTGCTGCCCACCACCCCGTTCTTGCTCTTGGCGGCGGCCTGCTTCGCCCGCAGCTCGCCGCGCTTTCACCATTGGCTGGTGAATCATCCGAAACTCGGGCCGTGGATCCGCGACTACCTCAGCGGCGAGGGGATTCCGCTGCGGGGCAAGGTCTATGCGATCGGCCTGATGTGGGCCAGCATCGGGCTGTCCTGCTACCTGGTGCCATTGTTCTGGGCACGGGTGTTCATGCTGACCAGCGCGGTGCTGGTCAGTGCCTGGATCCTCAGGCAGAAGACCCTGCAGCGACCGAATTGAGCCGGATGGCCAAGCACAATCCCCCTGTAGGAGCGGCCTTGTGTCGCGAAAAGGGCGCGAAGCGGCCCCAGGATTTCAGCATTGATGCAAAGATCGCCGGGGCCGCTTTGCGGCCCTTTCGCGACACAAGGCCGCTCCTACAGGGGAATGCGTAACAGCACGCCTCGGTTCATCTCCCCGCCGCTTACACCGTATCCACCTTCAACGAATGGTCATTGAGCATGCCGGTGATGATGGTCGCGGTGTCATGCCCTGCCGCGATCACCCCGCCCGCCCCGGCCGCGACCCCGTAGTGCTGCGCCAGGTCTATCCCGGCCAGGTCGATGGTCTGGGTCGGCGCCGCGCCGGCGACGCTGCTGACTTCGATGGTCGACACCACGTTGACGCCGCTGCCACTGACCTTGAAGTGCAGGTAATCATCCAGCGATGCGCTGGTGGCGTTCTCCCCCTGCAGCAGTTGCGACAGATCCAGCCGATCGCTGCCCGGGGTGAAGTCGGTCACGGTGTCGTGCCCGGTGTCGCCCTTCAGCCAGACGAAGGTGTCGTTGCCGCTGCCACCGGTGAGGGTGTCATCGCCGCGCCCGCCGATCAGGATGTCGTTGCCGGCGCCGCCCCTGAGCACATCGTTGCCCGCGCCGCCGTTGAGCAGGTTGTCGCCGTCGTTGCCGGTCAGGGTGTCGTTGTAGTCCGAACCGATCAGGTTCTCGATGCCGTTGAGGGTATCCAGCCCCGCGCCGACGGTGTTCTGCTGGCCGACATGGCCCAGGTCGACAGTCACGCCACTGGTTGCCCTGGCATAGCTGGCGGTGTCGTTGCCGGGGCCGCCGTCGAGCAGATCATTGCCCGGCCCACCGATCAGCAGGTCATCGCCATCGCCGCCATACAGGCTGTCGTTGCCTGCGCCGGCCACCAGCACATCGTTGCCGGCGCCGCCGTGCAGGGTGGTGTCGCCCGTTCCGGCCAGCAGCACATCGTCCCCTGAAGTACCGGTGAGGGTATTGCCGGCCTGATAGGTGATGTCCACCGCGCCGGTTGCCGTGCCACCATGGTTGTCGCTGACGCTGTAGCTGCCGTGGTAGTCGTCATTGCTGGCGTTGCTGTAGTCCACCACCAGGCTCAGCTTGTAGTTCTCGGCGGCCTTGCTGTTGCCCGAGGCGTTCTCGGTGTTGATCACATGGATGCTGTACACGCCGTCATGGGTGGCGGTGAAGCTGCCGCCATCGGCGATGGTCTGGTAGCTACCGCTGGCATCCTTCCACTCCATCAGCAGGTTGCCGGCAGGCCGGTCATGGTCGAGGGTCAGGGTCTCGCCCTTGCGCAGGGTGACCGTCAGGGTGTCCTCGTCGTTGGCGTTGGCACTGCTGATCGAGCCCAGGTAACCGGCCACCACCAGAGCGGCGGTCATGCTGCCGTTGAGGCTGGTGAACTCGCTGCGGGCCAGGTCGCGCAACTGGTTCTCGGCCTTGTTGGCGGTGGCGTTGAAGGTGATGGTCTGCGCCTGCGTGCCCGCCGTGAAGCCCGCGCCCTTGTCGGCGAAGTTGGTATTGAAGGTAGTCGGCGCGGCGCTCAGGGTGTCGTGGTCCGGGTCGCTGTCATTGGCCAGCAAGGCCTCTGCCGGCACGCTCAGGGTGGCGCCCTTGATGTTGGTGATGATGTGGTCGGCGCCAGCGACCGGCCCGCCGTTGCTGTTGATGTTCACCGTCAGGCTGGCGCTGCGGGTGTCGCCGTCGTTGTCGCTGGCGATGAAGCCGAACTTCTCCACCTGGCCGCTGCCGTTGTCCTTCGGCGGCGTGTAGGTGAACTCGCCGTTGTCCATGTTCACCACCAGGGTGCCGCCCAGGCCGGTCTTGATGTTCAGGCTGTTGCTGACGGTGTCGAACGTGGCCTTGTCCACCCCGCCACTGACCGCATAACCGCCCTGCCCACCATTGGCCTTCGGATCGTAGGTGTAGGTGGTGCCGTCCACCAGCAGCGCCTTGATGAAGCCGCCGTCGGCACCGAAGTCGCCGCCGCTCATCAGGCTGCCGGTGATCGGCGCGCCCTGCACCGTGCCGGAGAGCACCGCACTCAGCTGGCTGAGGTCGGTGACCACCACCGAGTTGGTGTCGGTATGGCTGCTGCCGTCGTAGGCCAGCGGGTCGAGGTTGCCCTCGTTGACGCCGCTGCCCATGCCGATGGCGTAGGACTTGATGCCATTGTTGTCGAGGAAGTTTTCCCAGGCAGCCTCGCGCGGCGCCGTCATGGCGTGGCCGTTGGTGGGCTCGCCGTCGGAGAAGAAGTAGCTGATGTTCTGCGCACCCACCAGTTTGCCGGTGGTGGCAAAGGCTTCCTGGGCCTTGGTGGCCGCCGAGTCGTAGTAGGTCGAGCCGCCGGGAGTGAGCCCGGCGATCAGGCTCTTGGCTTCGCTGATCGAGACCCACACCGGCGTCTTCATCTCGGCGCCGGTGCCGAAGGTGACGATCTGCACCTTGATGTCGCCCATCTCGTCGTACTTGTCGAGCAAGGCGCTGATGGCCTGCTTGGTCAGCTCCAGGCGGGTCAAGCCCGGCACGCCGGAGCTTGCGGCCATGCTGCTGGAAACGTCCACCACCAGCAGGATGTTGGAGTCCACCTGGCCGGGCGTGATGCTGCGCACCGCGCATTGCACCGTCGGCACATCGTCGACGATGTTGATGGCGATGGTGCTGGTGACGCTGTTGCCCAGGGCGTCGGTGGCCTTGTAGGTGAAGTACTCATTGACGGTGTTGGCCCCGTCGTTGGCGCCACCCGGGGTCTTCGGCGCCGAGGTCAGGGTGTAGGTGTAGGAGCCGTCACCGTTGAGCTGGATCTGGCCGTACTGACCCACGGCATTGCCGACCAGGCTGTAGGTCAGTGCGCCGACGCCGCCATGCACCGAGCCGACCAGGCTGCCGGAGGCGGTCTCGCCGGTGGAACCCGGGTCGCTGCCGGTCACGCTGCCGGCGGCCAGGTCGTTGCCATCCTTGTGCAGGTCCAGGGCTTTTTCGTAGACGGTGACGTCGTTGTCCTCGCACGCCACCAGCTTGCTGTCCTGGACATTGATGCGAATGGTCGTGGTGCTCTCGTCGCCATCGGCGTCGCGGATGGTGTAGACGAAACTGTCGGTCGCCCCGGCGGGCGGCACGCTGTCGGGGTTGGCGTGGTAGGTGGCGTTGCCCTGGTTGTCCAGGGTCAGGTAGCCGTACTGACCGACGATGCTGTCGCCGACATGGCCGATGGCTGACGTCGAGGTGTCAGAGCCTGCTCGCACGCCGACCACGTATTGCCCGTCGGCACGCACATCGGCGCCGACCACATCGTTGTCCAGCACGTTGCCACTGACACTGGCGCCTTCCTTGACCGAGGCCACGTCGCAATGGGCCTTGGGCACGTCGTCGACAATGCTGACCACGATGGTGCTGGTGGTGGTGTTGCCGAGCGAGTCCTTCACCTGGTAGGTGAAGCTCTCGGTGACCACGTTCGGGCCGTCGTTGGCGTGGTTGGGCGAGTCCGGCGCCGAAGTCAGGGTGTAGGTGTAGCTGCCATCGCTGTTCAGCTGGATCTGGCCATACTGCCCGGCGGCATTGCCGACCAGGGTGAAGGTCAGGGCGCCGATGCCGCCGCTGACCGAACCGGCCAGCGAGCCGCTGGTGGTTTCCGTGGTGGCGTGCGGGTCACTGCCGGTGACCGTGCCTGCGGCCAGGTCGTTGCCATCCTTGGTCAGGTCCAGGGCTTTCTCGTAGACCTTGGCCGTGTCGTCGGGGCAGGCGACCAGCGAGATATCGTGCACGTCGATGGTGATGGTGGTGGTGCTCTCGTCGCCATCGGCATCGCGGATGGTGTAGACGAACACATCCGTGGCACCGGCCGGCGCCACGCTGTCAGGGTTGGCGTGGTAGGTGGCGTTGCCCTGGGCATCGAGGGTCAGGTAGCCGTACTGCCCAACCACATTGCTGCCCAGCTGGCCGATGGCCGAGGTCGACGTGTCGCTGCCTGCGCGCACGCCGACCACATACTTGCCATCGGCCGGCACGTCCGCGCCGATCACATCGTTGACCAGCACATTGCCGCTGACGGTGCCACCTTCGTAGACATTGGCGAAGTCGCTGTGAGCCTTGGGCACGTCGTCGACGATGCTGATCACGATGGTGCTGGTGGTCGAATTGCCGAGCGAATCCTTCACCTGGTAGGTGAAGGTTTCCGTCAGCACGTTCGGGCCGTCGTTGACGTGATTCGGCGAATTCGGCGCCGAGGTCAGGGTGTAGGTGTAGGAGCCATCGGCATTCAGCTGGATCTGGCCGTACTGGCCGGTGGCATTGCCGACCAGGGTGAAGGTCAGCGCCCCGGTTCCGCCACTGACCGAACCGGCCAGCGAGCCGCTGGCCGTCTCGCCAGTCGAGCCTGGCTGGCTGCCGTCCACATTCCCTGGGGCCAGGTCGTTGCCATCCTTGGTCAGGTCGAGGGCTTTCTCGTAGACCGTGACCTCGCTGTCGGCACCGGCGATCAGCGAGCAATCGCGCACGTCGATGGTGATGGTGGTGGTGCTTTCGTCACCGTCACTGTCACGCACGGTGTAGACGAACACGTCCGTGGCCCCGGCAGGTGCCACGGCGTTGGGGTTGGCGTGATAGGTGGCGTTGCCCTGGGCATCCAGGGTCAGGTAGCCGTACTGGCCCTGGACCTGGGTGCCCAGCTGGCCGCTGGCCGAGGTCGAGGTATCGGCGCCGGCCCGCACGCCGACCACGTACTTGCCATCGGCGCGCACGTCCGCACCGGAGGTGTCGTTGTCGAGCACGTTGCCACTGACCGTGCCGCCTTCGACGACACTGGCCGAATCGGGATTGGCCTTGGGCAGGTCATCGACGATATTCACGTCCAGCGAGCCGTTGGCCGTGCTGCCGTCGGTGTCCGTGGCCGTGACGGTAAAGTGCTCGGACAGGCTGTTGGCGCCGTCGCCGTTGGCGTGGCTCTCATTGTCCAGCAAGGTGTAGCTGTAGCTGATCACGCCCGTGGCCGGGTTGTAGCCGGTGATGGTCAGGGTATTGCCCAGGGCCGTGGTGATCGACTGCGGGTAGCTAGCCGCCACGCCGCCGCTGACCACGCTGATGCCGCCGACGCTCAAGGATTGCAGGCCATCCGGTGCGCTGACCGTGAAGGTGCCGCTCTGGGTCAGTGCACTTGGGTTCGGCGCGCTGCCGTCGGCCAGGTTCTTCTCGTAGACAGTCAGTTCGCCACCGTTCACGTTCAGACCGCCCAAGGTCACCGGATCGTCGAGGTTGCTGATGTTGAGGGTCAGGGTCGCGGTGCTGGTATCGCCGTCGCCGTCCTTCAGGGTGTAGGTGAAGGTCTCCACCCCATTGCCACCGCCGTGCAGGTTCTTGAAGTCCGGGTCGTTGGTGTTGAGGGTGTAGGTGTAGGAGCCGTCCGCCGCCAGGACCAGGGTGCCGTAGGTGCCGACGAAAGTGCCGGCCACCACCGGACCGCTGGGGATGCGGTCCGCCCCCTGGATATCGTTGCTCAGCACATTGCCGCTGAGTTCCACCTGCTGCTCGGTGGCAGCGGTGGCATGGGTGTCGTTCACCGCCCGTGGCACATCGTCGCGGATGATCACGTCCAGGGAGCCACTGGCCACGTCACCATCCGTGTCGCTGACCAGCACCGGAAACTGCTCGCCCAGGGTATTACTGCCCGCGCCGTCCGGGTGGTGCTCGGCGCCGGTCAGGGTGTAGCTGTAGCTCACCACGCCGGTGGCCGGGTTGTAGCCGGTGATGGTCAGCACATTGCCGAGCCCGGTGACGATGGACTGCCCGACGCCGGTGACCACGCCCGCCGTGACCACATTGATGCCGCCGACACTGAGGTTGAACACGCCGTCGGCGGCCACCACCGTGAAGCTGCCTGACTGAGTCAGGGCCGCCGGGTTGCTGGCCGACCCCTGGGGCAGGTTGGCCTCGTCCAGGGTCAATTCGGCGGGGCTGATATCCAGGCCATCGAGGCTGACCGGATTGTCGATCACGGGTGCACTGGCCAACACCGGCCCGTCATCGTTGCCGTCAAGACCGCCGAGTTCGAGATTGGCCAGCAGGGGGAAACCATTGAATCCCGCGGTGGGGAAGCCGATGGTGGGATCCACCCGGGCGCCCACCTCGGTCAGTATCACGAAACTGTGCCCCCCGCCGAGCGCCCCCGACACACCCGACGGGTTGCCGCCCGCCGCCGTCGCCTCGGCCTCCTGGGTGGGGTCGGCGCCTGCGGCAATGGCTTTTTGCAGTTGCTCGACATCGCTGAGCTGGGCGTCGCTGGGCTGCGCGTCCGGCGCCTGCACATGGGGCGCGCGATTGGCCAGCAGGTCGGTGGTCATCTCCAGGCTGCTGTCGCGGCCCAGGGTCAGCTGCGCGCCATTTTGCAGCCGCACCGCCACGGCGCCCTCGCTGCCGGTCTCGAGCTGTTCGCCGGCGAACAACCGGTCGCCCTCCACCAACAGGCGGCGATGACCATCGTCGCCCACCGCGAATACCTGGCCGATCACCTTGCCGACTACACCGACTAATTTAGCCATGAGCGTACGCCTCCCCTGCCGATGGGCTTTTCGCAGATCAAGGCGTGCCGGGTAATGTGCGCAACGTTCCGAATGCCATGGCTGGTGGATCGTTGCTGTCACGTTCGTGAGAAACCACGCTCCTTGTGACGACTGCCGCGATAGCGAGAAGGGCGAATGGCCATTATTGAGTGCCATTTTTCTGTCGCCAAATTCCGCTTTCGCCTTCCTCCCCTGTCTCCTTAGCTGCAAAAAATCTGGAACTTTCACCAAGGCCCGAAAATCGCCTGTCCCAGCCAATTCCCGTAACCGCCTGAATGAAACAATGTCCCGGATTCTTTAGACCGCATAAGTTTTTTTTCGCATATATCTTATGAAAAAATCTTCTTAGCTCGCCCGGTAAATGTTCTTAGCTCTGTTGTTACAAACCTGAAACGGTTTGATTCTAATTTTTCGTCATTTTTTTGGCGATTAGCAGGACATTATTCAAGACCAGGGAGATGTACCCCATGCGCGCTTTAACCCCCATCACCAGTGCGATTTTGTTGGCCATGGCGTGTGCCAACAGTCAGGCGATGTCGATCACCGAGGCTGTCCAGAACGCCGTGGACCAGCATCCCGAGATCAGCGCCAGCCGCAACAGCAGGCTGTCGGCCGACGAGGATGTGAAGTTCGCCCGCGGGGGGTACTACCCAACCGTCGATCTGGTCGCCGGCTACGGCCGGCAACGCTCGGACAACACCAACACCCGCGGCTTCAACCCCGACGGCACGCGTAACCACAACAAGGAAACCCTCAACTACACCCAGTCCGAACTGCGCCTGCGACAGATGCTGTTCGACGGCTTCAACACCTCCAACGAGGTCGCCCGCACCGAAGCGGTGGCCACCTCGCGCGCCTACTACACCCAGGCCACCGCCGAGAGCATCGCCCTGCGCGCCATCGAGGTCTACCTCGAGGTACTCAAGCGCCGCGAACTGGTGACCCTGGCCAAGAACAACCTGCAGGCCCACCTGCGGGTCAACGACCAGATCGGCCTGCGCAGCGAACGTGGCGTGGGCAGCACCGCCGACCTCGACCAGTCCCGCGCCCGTCGCGCCCTGGCCGAGAACAACCTGGACACCGCCGAGGTCGACCTGGCCGACGCCGAGGCCAACTTCTACAGCGTAGTCGGGCGCATGCCGGACGAGCTGGAAACACCGGTCACGATCAAGGGTGAAGTACCGGCTGACTTGCTCAATGCCCGCCAGGGCATGCTGGAGAACAACCCCTACCTGAAGTCGGCCCAGGCTGACGTGCGCTCCGCCGAGCAGCAGTACGAAGTGGCCAAGTCGCCCTTCTACCCGCGCCTGGACGCGGTGCTGGCCACCGGCGCCAACAACAACATCGGCGGCCAGAAGGGCCACGACAACAACGACTGGCAGGCCGGCGTCGAGCTCAGCTACAACCTGTTCCGCGGCGGCAGCGACAAGGCCCGCCTGCAGTCCGACGCGCACAAGATCAACCAGGCGATGGACATCCGTAACAACGCCCTGCGCGAGCTGAACGAAAACCTCAGCCTGGCCTGGAACGCGATGAACAACGCCCGCAAGCAGACCCCGAGCGCCCGCGAGTACGCCGAAACCACCCAGCGCGTGCGCGCCGCCTACCAGGACCAGTTCGGCCTGGGCCAGCGCACCCTGCTCGACGTGCTCGACAGCGAGAACGAGCTGTACAACGCCAACCGGCGCTACACCGAAGTGCGCTACACCGAAGAGTTCTCCATGTACCGGGTCCTGGCGACCATGGGTGAGTTGCTGAGCAAGCAGCACATCTCGCTGCCGCCCGAGGCCATCGCCAAGACCGAAGTACGCAACGAGGCGAAACTGCCCGACATGCGTTAGGTTCTGACGAGACAAGGGACTTTTCGCCAGCGCCCATTTCCCGTCCACCGCGGCAGGAGTAGGCCATCGTGACCAGTATGCAAAGCGCGCAACCGCGCCTGGATGTTGATGATCCGTTGCTCGATGGCCTGCTGATCCTGTGCAAGCTGCACGGCTGCCCTGCCAGCCGCGCCAGCCTGTGCAGCGGCCTGCCGCTGGCCGAGCAACGCCTGCCCCTGGCCCTGCTGCCCCGCGCCGCCGCGCGGGCGGGGTTGCAGGCGCGGGTGCTGCAACGTGAGCTGGACGCCATCTCGGCACTCAACCTGCCGGTTCTGCTGATCCTCAACGACGGCCGCAGCGCCGTGCTGCAACGCTGGGCGGACAACGGCCGGGCCCTGTTGCTGCCGTGCGAAGCCGAAGGCGGCGAGCAGTGGGTCGAACGCGATGCCCTGGCCGAGGCCTACAGCGGCCAGGTCTTGTTCGCCCGTCCTCGCCATACCCTGGAGGAGGTGCGCGCCCCGCTGATCCCGCGGGTCAATGCCTGGTTCCGTGACACCCTGCGCCACTCCCGCTGGCTGTATGGCGATGCCCTGCTGGCCAGCCTGCTGATCAACCTGCTGGGGTTGATGGTGCCGCTGTTCGTCATGCAGACCTACGACCGCGTGGTGCCCAACCAGGCGCTGTCCACCTTGTGGGTGCTGGTGGCCGGCCTGTTCATCGGCACCGCCTTCGAGCTGGTGCTGCGCATGGTTCGTGCGCACCTGCTGGACCAGGCCGGCAAGAAGACCGACCTGATTCTCTCGGCCACCCTGTTCGAACGCATCACCGGCATGAGCATGAAGGCGCGACCGGCCACCATCGGCGGCTTCGCCCAGAGCATCCATGACTTCCAGGGACTGCGTGAATTCCTCACCGCGGTCACCCTGACCAGCATCATCGACCTGCCGTTCGTGGCGCTGATGCTGCTGGTGATCGGCCTGCTCGGCGGCTGGCTGGTGGTGATCCCGCTGATCGCCTTCCCGCTGGCCGTGGGCCTGGCGCTGTTCATCCAGGTACGCCTGCGTGACACGGTGCAGAAGAGCCTGAGCCTCGGCGCGGTGCGCCAGGCGCTGCTGATCGAGACCCTCGGCGGCCTGGAAACCCTCAAGGCCTGCGGCGCCGAAAGCGAGCGCCAGTACCAGTGGGAACACACCAACGGCGCCATCGCCCGCCTCGACGCCCATGCCCGCAACCTGTCTTCGCTGGCCAGCAACGGCACGCTGTTCATCCAGCAGTTCTGCGGCATGGCCACCATCGTCGCCGGGGTGTACAGCATCATCGCCGGCAACCTCAGCGTCGGCGCGCTGGTGGCCAGCTACATGCTCGGCAGCCGGGTCCTCGCGCCGCTGGGCCAGATCGCCGGGCTGATCACCCGCTACCAGCAGGCGCAGCTGACCATGCGCAGCACCGACGCGCTGATGAGCCTGCCCCAGGAACGCGAAGCCGAGCACCAGGCCCTGGAGCACACCGCGCTGCAAGGTGGCATCAGCATCAACCACGCCACCTTCCGCTATGCCGGGCAAACGGCCCCGGCACTCAACGATGTCAGCGCCACGCTCAAGCCGGGCGAGCGCATCGGCATCATCGGCCGCAGCGGCTCGGGCAAGAGCACCCTCGCCCGCCTGCTGATGGGCTTCCATCACCCCGACGAAGGCCAGGTGTTGCTGGACAACCTCGACCTGCGCCAGCTGGACATCGCCGACCTGCGCAGCCAGCTCGGCTACGTGGCCCACGACCTGCCCCTGCTGGCCGGCAGCCTGCGCGACAACCTCACCCTCGGCGCCCGCCATGTCAGTGATGCGCGCATGCTCGAGGTGGCCGAACTGACCGGGGTCAGCGAACTGGCCCGCCAGCACCCGCAGGGCTTTGACCGCCCAGTAGGCGAGCGCGGCCAACTGCTGTCCGGCGGCCAGCGCCAGGCCGTGCTGCTGGCCAGGGCCCTGCTGCTGGAACCGCCGATCCTGATCCTCGACGAACCCACCAGCCACATGGACAACAGCAGCGAGGAGCAACTGCGTCAGCGCCTGCTGGACTGGGTGCCGGGCAAGACCCTGCTGCTGGTCACCCACCGCACCTCGATGCTCAGCCTGGTGGATCGGCTGCTGGTGCTGGACAACGGCAAGATCGTCGCCGACGGGCCGAAGGACGCGGTCATCGATGCGCTGCGCAAGGGCCGTATCGGCGCGGCGCTGTGACACGACCACCACCCCTGTAGGAGCGGGCTTGTCCCGCGATCAAGGCAACGCGGTGCCTGGCACGGGGCTATGCCCGTGATCGCGGGACAAGACCGCTCCTACAGGGGGCCAGTTTTCTAGGAGGTAATGTATGCCCCTCAGCCACAGCGTGCGCAGCTACCTCCAGGGCGCCGACAAGCGCGCCGAACGCGACTACATGCCGGAACTGGCCGGCGCCACCTTGCAGGAGTCCCCCAGCCTGTCGCGCCTGACCGTGTGGCTGGCGGCGATCCTGCTGCTGGTGGCCCTGGTCTGGGCCAACTTCGCGGTGCTCGACGAGGTCACCGTCGGCGAGGGCAAGGCCATTCCGTCGAGCAAGGTGCAGGTGGTGCAGAACCTCGAGGGCGGCATTGTCACCGAGATCTTCGTGCGCGAAGGGCAGATGGTCGACAAGGGCGCGACCCTGCTGCGCCTGGACGACACCCGCTTCAAGTCGAACAAGGGCGAGAGCGAGGCTGATCGCTATGCGCTGACCGCCCAGGTCGAACGCCTGTCGGCCGAGTCCGACGGCCGCCCCTTCGTGCCGTCCGACGAGGTGCGCGGCAAGGCACCGCAGGTGGCCGAGGACGAAATCGCCTTGTACCAGTCACGCCAGCGGCGCCTGGCCAGCGAAAAGCAGACCCTCAACGAACAACTGCGGCAGAAGACCCAGGAACTGGCCGAGTTCCGCTCCAAGGCCGACCAGTACCGTTCGGCCGTGGGCCTTTTGCAGCAGGAACTGGACATGTCCTCGCCGCTGGTGGGCAAGGGCGCCATCTCCCCCGTCGAGATCCTGCGCCTGAAGCAGCGCAGCGTGGAGGCGCGCGGCCAGCTCAATGCCACCAACCTGGCGATCCCCCGCGCCGAGGCGGCGATCGCCGAAATCCGCAGCAAGATCCAGGAATCCGACGCCAGCTTCCGCTCCGACGCCGCCAAGGAGCTCAACGACAAGCGCACGGAGCTGTCGAAGATCACCGCCACCAGCATCGCCATCGACGACCGGGTCAACCGCACCACCGTGGTGTCGCCGGTGCGCGGCATCGTCAAGCTGCTCAAGGTCAACACCATCGGCGGCGTGGTCCAGCCCGGCAGCGACCTGGTGGAGATCGTGCCGATCGAGGACAACCTGCTGATCGAGGCCAAGGTAAGACCCCAGGACGTGGCATTCCTGCACCCGGGGCAGACCGCGATGGTCAAGTTCAGCGCCTACGACTACACCATCTACGGTGGTTTGAAGGCCAAGCTGGAGCTGATCGGCGCGGATACCGTCACCGACGACAAGGGCAATGCCTTCTACCTGATCCAGGTGCGCACGGACAAGAACCACCTGGGTGGGGACAACAAGCCGCTGCTGATCATTCCGGGGATGGTGGCCACGGTGGATATCATCACCGGGCAGAAGAGCGTGCTGGATTATCTGTTGAAGCCGGTACTGAAGGCGCGGACGGAGGCGTTGCGCGAGCGGTGATTGCCAGCATGTCGGCCCAATCGCGGGGCAAGCCCGTTCCCACGGATCATGAGCCCGTCGCATGGTGGGTTTGTTACGCGATCAGGCTCCCCCCTTGAAAGGGCCGCTCCAATTCAAGATTGCCAGGGTCGCTTTGCGACCCTTTCGCGGCACAAAGGCCGCTCCTACAGGAGAACGCGTGCCCAGTAGGAGCGGCCTTGTGCCGCGAAAGGGCTGCAAAGCAGCCCCGGCAACGCCAAGCCGGGCACCTACTATCACGCCTTGAAGGGGCGGGCTCCGATTCAAGCCTGCCCATGATTGCGTTGATATGTCTGCGCTCCCATGGCCTCGATCTGCCCTTCGATCAGCGCCTCGAACGGGCGCAGTAACTCATCGAACACTACCGGAGCCTCCAGCACATTCAACGCCTGCACCACCGCCTCGAGCGTCGACAAGGCCCCCGGCTCCGGTGCCTTGCGCAGCCGATAGCGCGAGGGCTGGACATGGCCGAGCGTCACTCGTGGCAGCCCCTCCAGCAGCGGGTTCAGGTACAGCATCTTGCGCGCCTTGCGCCAGGTGCCATCCGGCACGATCAGCATCAAGGGCAGACCGGCGTCTTGCCCATAGCCTTGCAGGACCTCGGCCTCGTCACCGGGGAACAGCAGCGCGGGTCGATAGCCCGGCGTGGCCAGCAGTGCGTCCAGGTCATCGAACACCTCGCCGATGCGCAGCTCGGCGTTGATCAGCCCAAGGGCCGCCAGGCGTGCGGTGTTCAGGGCGTGGGCGGTTTCGCTGGGGTGCTGCAGCACGACCACGCGGGTGCGGCTGCCGAGGTGCGGGATCAGTGGGCAAAGGCAATGGGTGAGCGGGCGCTGGCAACGCTCGCAGCGGGGTCTGGGCATGGGGGGCTCCTTGGGGCGGGTAGTTTGCCACAGGGTTGCCATTCCCGGTGGGCTGCGAGGCGTTCGTGGGAGCGGGCTTGCCCCGCGACAAAGCCGGCACTGCAATCGCGGGGCAAGCCCGCTCCCACGCCCCCACTGTTACCCGCTACAGCTTCAGCGGTTGAACCGCTCCGCCAGGCTGTGCAGATACTCCGCCATGCGCTCCAGGTCCTGGCTGATCTCGGCCCCCTGCCTGGCCTGCCCCGCGCTTTCGTCACACAGATGGGCGATGCGCACGATCTGCTGGTTGATGTCCTCGGCGACATGGCTCTGCTGCTCGGACGCCGTGGCCATCTGCTGGCTCATGCCGGTGATGCGGCTGACCGCCTGGGCGATGCCCGACAACGCCGCCTGCACCGCCTCGACGCTGTGCACGCTGTCGCTGGAGATCTGCTGGCCACGGCTGGCGCTGGCCACCGCGCGGTCGGCACCGGAGCGCAGGGTGGAGATGATGTGGTGGATCTCCTCGGTCGAGGCGCGGGTGCGCTGCGCCAGCGAACGCACCTCGTCCGCCACCACGGCGAAGCCCCGGCCCTGCTCGCCGGCCCGCGCCGCCTCGATGGCGGCATTGAGCGCCAGCAGGTTGGTCTGCTCGGCGATCGAGGTGATCACATCCACCACGCTGCCGATCGACTGGGTCTGCTCGGCCAGGGCATTGACCGCCTGGCCGATGTCGCTCACCGCCTCGCTCATGCTGCCCATGGCGCGCAGGCTCTGCTGCGCCAGGTCGCTGCCCTGCTGGGCCAGCTGGTCGGCGTCGCTGGCGGCATGGGCGGTGCTCTGCACGTTGTGGGTGACCTGCTGGATGGTCGCCGCCATCTGCGCGATGGCGGTGGCCGACTGGTCGGTCTCGCTGCGCTGGCGGTCGAGCATCTGCGCCTGGGCATCGGACAGGTCGGCGGACTGCGCGGCTCGCGACTTGACCCCGACACCGGCGTCCACCAGGCGGGTCAGGGCGGTCTGCAGGCGCGCCTCCTCGCTGATGATCGCCAGGTCGAGCTGGCCCTGCAGCCCGGGGTTGTCGCTGTAGGTCAGCGCCACCAGCGGGCTGGTGAAGGCCTTGGGGTGCTCCTGCAAGGTGCGTCGGATCGACTGGTTCTGCCGATGCTCGACCACATACCAGGCCGCCAGCAGGCTGGCCATCAGCACGCCCAACGCCGCATAAGGGGGCAACCACAGGTAAGCGGCGGCCGACAGCAGACCCGCGCCGATCAGCGGCCAGCCATGGCCGATCCCATGCCCCAGGCGCGCCGCCAGTGGCACCGGCGAGCGTCCTGCCCGCAGGCGGGCGTACAAGTTCTCGGCCCGGCGGATCTGCTCCCGGGTCGGCACCGAGCGCACCGACTCATAGCCGCTGATGCGGCCGTTCTCGTACACCGCCGTGACGTAGGCGCTGACCCAGTAGAAGTCGCCGTTCTTGGCGCGGTTCTTGACCACGCCCATCCAGGGTTTGCCTTGCTTGATGGTGTCCCACATATGCCCGAAAACCGCCGGCGGCATGTCGGGATGACGCACCAGGTTGTGCGGCTGGCCGACCAGTTCGTCGTAGGTGAACCCGCTGATGGCCACGAATGCGTCGTTGCAATAGGTGATGCGGCTGTTCAGGTCGGTGGTGGAGATCAGCCGCTGGTCTTGGGGAAAGGTTCTTTCGTGCTCGGTGACGGGCAAATTCATGCGCATCGTTGGCGATCCCTTGCTTATCCAGATGAGTGGGAAAATCATCAAAGCAAGTAGATATTTAGCAGAAGGCCATCACGTCAGCGGTCAAGTTTTGTAGGAAATTAACCCGACCTGACGGAATGTGCTGAAAACGACCTAGTGTCCTGTCTCGGGAATACGTTCTCTTTTGGCGAGTGGCTTGGGCGTTCGGCCAAGGCGCCGCGACGAGTCATAGCAGGGCTATGGCGAGGAGTGGCAACGCCGGCCGGGCGCCCAAGACGCCGCCAAAAGTGAACAGCTTATTTCCGAGACAGGACACTAGCTCAACCCACGTTGAGCTGACTCTTGAGCAGATCACGGAAGGTCTGGATCAGGGGTTCCCGGCTACGGCCACGGCGGATGATCAGGGAAAACGGCGCCTGGTAGCCGAAGGTCGCCGGCGACAGCACGCGCAGATCACCCTTGTCGACCCAGGCCTGGGCATAGTGCTCGGGCAGGTAGCCGATGTAGGCACCGGAGAGAATCAGAATCAGCTGCGCTTCCATGCTCTCCACAGTGGCGGCGCTGTGCTTGAAACCGTGCCGGGCCAGCTCCGCCTGGCTCCAGTAGCCGCGCCCGACCATGCGCTGCTGGGTAATCACCGGTTCCGGGATCCGCCGCTCGCCGAACAGCGCATGGCGGCTGCTGCAATACAGCCAGTGCTGCTCGCGGTACAACGGCTGGTAGACCAGGCCGCTCATGCGCGACGAGAACGCGCCGATGGCCAGGTCCAGGCGGTTGTCCTGCACGCCCAGTTGCAGTTCGTACGGGCTGGACACCGACAGGTGCAGGTGCACCGCCGGGTGTTCCTGGCTGTAGGCGCCGATGGCTTCGGCCAGCGGCAGGGCGCGGTCGCCCACGGTGGAGTCGATCACACCCAGGTTGAGAGTGCCGCGCAACTCGCCCTTGAGCGCCGCCGCGTACTGCTCGAAGCCGTCCAGCTCACCCAGCAGGCGCAAGGTCTCCTGGTGGAACAGCTCGCCTTTGCTGGTCAGGCTGAAACCGCCACGGCCACGATGGCAGAGCACGATGCCCAGGGCGCTTTCCAGCTGGCTCATGTAGGTGCTGATGGCCGAGGTCGACAGGTTGAGGTCGCGCTGGGCGTTGGCGAAGCCCTGGTGACGCACCACGCTGGCGAAGATGCGCAGCAGTTTCAGGTCGGGCAGCGATGAGGCCATGGGGCAACGGGTCCGTGGGCTGGAAATGGCCAGAGTCTAACCCGGCCGCACACCGATAGTTCAGAAATTCCTGAAGTAAGTTTTTGTCGGTAGCGATTCTTCCCGGGCACTACCTTGCGCAGACTGCGGCGAAATGTCCCTGCCCGCCGGCATAACCAGACTAACGAGGCGCGCGGCGGCACAGGTTCGAACAAACAGAACAATCGACCGACTGATGAGGCCCACCGTGGACAAGATTCTCCACCAACCACTGGGCGGCAACGAAATGCCGCGTTTCGGCGGCATCGCCACCATGCTCCGTCTCCCCCACCTGCAAAGCGCCGAAGGGCTCGACGCCGCGTTCATCGGCGTGCCCCTGGACATCGGCACCTCGCTGCGCTCGGGCACCCGTTTCGGCCCACGGCAGATCCGCGCCGAGTCGGTGATGATCCGCCCGTACAACATGGCCACCGGCGCCGCCCCGTTCGACTCGCTGTCGGTGGCCGACATCGGTGACGTAGCGATCAATACCTTCAACTTGCTGGACGCCGTACGCATCATCGAAGAGGCCTACGACGAGATCGTCGAGCACAATGTCATCCCGCTGACCCTGGGCGGCGACCACACCATCACCCTGCCGATCCTGCGCGCCCTGCACAAGAAGCACGGCAAGATCGGCCTGGTGCACATCGACGCCCACGCCGACGTCAACGACCACATGTTCGGCGAGAAGATCGCCCACGGCACCACCTTCCGCCGCGCCGTGGAAGAAGGCCTGCTCGATTGCGAGCGCGTGGTGCAGATCGGCCTGCGCGCCCAGGGCTACACGGCGGACGACTTCAACTGGAGCCGTCGCCAGGGCTTTCGTGTAGTCCAGGCCGAAGAGTGCTGGCACAAGTCGCTGCAGCCGCTGATGGCCGAAGTGCGCGAGAAAGTCGGTGGCGGCCCGGTGTACCTGTCGTTCGACATCGACGGCATCGACCCGGCCTGGGCGCCCGGCACCGGCACCCCGGAGATCGGCGGCTTGACCACCATCCAGGCGATGGAGATCATCCGCGGCTGCCACGGCCTGGACCTGATCGGCTGCGACCTGGTCGAAGTCTCCCCACCGTACGACACCACCGGCAACACCTCGCTGCTGGGCGCCAACCTGCTGTTCGAAATGCTCTGCGTGCTGCCGGGCGTGGTACGCCGCTAGCCGAAGCACCGCCGTTTGTAGGAGCGGCCTTGTGCCGCGAAAGGGCTGCGAAGCAGCCCCGGCTATTTATGTGAAAACGCCGAAACCCGGGGGCGCTGCGCCCCCCTTTCGCGGCACAAGGCCGCTCCTACACACAGGGCGTTGCGCTGCAAGCGATTGCTTGACCCCGGCAGGAGCCATTCGGGAGGGCCATAGAGGCCCGCCAACACATGACAGGACCGCCGGGCGCCTTGCAGCGTCCGGACGGCCGATCTCGCCATAATAAAGATAATCGGGAGCCCCCCAATGGCCTTGGACATCATCGTTGTACTGATCTATGCCGCCGGCATGCTCGCCCTCGGCTGGTACGGCATGCGGCGCGCGAAGACCCACGAAGACTACCTGGTGGCCGGGCGCAACCTCGGCCCGACCCTGTACATGGGCACCATGGCCACCACCGTGCTCGGCGGCGCCTCCACCGTCGGCACCGTGCGCCTGGGCTACGTCCACGGCATTTCCGGTTTCTGGCTGTGCGCCGCCCTGGGCCTGGGGATCATCGCCCTCAACCTGTTCCTGGCCAAGCCGCTGCTGCGCCTGAAGATCTTCACCGTCACCCAGGTGCTGGAGCGCCGCTACAACCCGATAGCCCGCCAGGCCAGCGCGGCGATCATGCTCGCCTACGCGCTGATGATCGCGGTGACCTCGACCCTGGCCATGGGCACCGTGCTGCAGGTGCTGCTCGACGTGCCGTTCTGGATGGCCCTGCTGTTCGGCGGCGGCGTGGTGGTGGTGTACTCGACCATCGGCGGCATGTGGTCGCTGACCCTGACCGACATCGTCCAGTTTGTCATCAAGACCGTGGGCCTGATGTTCATCCTGCTGCCGGTGTGCCTGTACAAGGCCGGCGGCTGGGACGCCCTGGTGGCCAAGCTGCCGGCGGCCAGCTTCAGCTGGACCACCATCGGCTGGGACACCATCATCACCTACTTCCTGATCTACTTCTTCGGCATCCTGATCGGCCAGGATATCTGGCAGCGGGTGTTCACCGCCCGTGACGAGAAGGTCTGCCAGCGCGCCGGTACCACCGCTGGTATCTACTGCGTGCTGTACGGCCTGGCCTGCGCCCTGATCGGCATGGCCGCCCATGTGCTGATGCCAGACCTGGCCAACCCGAACAACGCCTTCGCCGAGATGATCAAGGGCCAGCTGCCCGAGGGCATCCGCGGCCTGCTGATGGCCGCCGCCCTGGCCGCGATGATGTCCACCGCCAGCGCGGGCCTGCTGGCCGCCTCGACCACCCTGACCGAAGACCTGCTGCCCAAGCTGCGCGGCGGCAAGCAGTCGAGCCTGGGCATCAACCGCCTGTTCACCCTGCTCACCGGCCTGGTGGTGCTGGGTATCGCCCTGGCGGTGAACGATGTGATCAGCGCGCTGACCCTGGCCTACAACCTGCTGGTGGGCGGCATGCTGATCCCGCTGATCGGCGCGATCTTCTGGAAGCGTGCGACCACCGCCGGGGCCATCGCCAGCATGACGCTGGGCTTCGGTACCGCGCTGCTGTTCATGTTCAAGGACGGCCTGGAGGCCAACTCGCCGATCTACTACAGCCTGACCATCGGCCTGGTGAGCTTCGTGGTGGTCAGCCTGGCCTCGCGCAAGCCGGTGGCGACGGCGAACCTGGCCTGAAGCCAGATCACGGGGCAACAACGCAAAAGGCCGCCGCATCGATAAGATGCGGCGGCCTTTTTGTCAGTGGTCAACGCCGACGCGGCTGGCGCTTGCGCTGTTCTTCGTCGGTCGGGATCGGCACCGGCTGCAACGGTGGCGGGAGCAGGCCCAGGGCGACGGCGAGGTCATGGAGCCAGTTGTACATGCGTTCGTTCATAGTGCCCCCTTGACGGGTCAGCCTCACGGTCAATCAAACTTGCGATGCGTCATACAGATCATAGACCTATGTCCTATATTGCGCATGCCTCTGTTCCTACAGATAGGGGCGATTTTGACCCGGATCAAGCGCTGATGGCAGCTTCCGACGGTCGGTCAATCGTTTCGCTTTGTTGCAAGTCGATCCAGGCCTGCAGATTCGCCCCGCGTTTGCCCTGGCGCCACATCAGCCAGGTCATCGCCTGGTCGAACGGCGCCTGCAACCGATGCGCCCGCACCTGCTCGCGACCCGGCAGGCTGTCGAGCATGGACTGCGCCATCAACGCCACCCCGGCCCCGGCGATCACGCAGGCCAGCATGCTCTGGTACGACTCGATCTCCATGACCCGCCCCATGGGCGTGTGGGCATGGGCGTACCAGGCTTCCAGGCGCATGCGGTACGAGCAGCCCTGACGGAAGGTGAACACCGCCTTGCCGGCGACATCCCTGGCACTGTGTACCACCGGGTGCTCGGGGCTGGTGATCAGCACCAGGGTTTCCTCGCACAACGGCACGCCATCCAGCCCGGCCAAGTTGAGCGGGCCGTCCACCAGCGCCGCGTCCAGCCGATGGCTGAGCACCCCCTCCAGCAGCTCGGCACTGGGCGCCGCCTGCACCTGCAGGTTCACCGCCGGGTAGGCCTGGTGGTAGCGCGCCAGCAGCGCCGGTAAATGAATGGCCGCCGTGCTGTACATGGTGCCCAGCACGAAATCCCCCGCCGGTTGGCCGCCCTGCACCGCGGCCAGCGCCTCGTCGCGCAGGTTGGTCAGCCTATGTGCATAGTCCAGCAGCACCTTGCCGGCCGGCGACAGCTGCAAGCGCTGGCGCTCGCGCAGGAACAGCTCCACCCCCAGTTGCTCCTCGAGCTGGCGCAGGCGCGTCGACAGGTTCGACGGCACCCGGTGCAATCGCTCGGCGGCGCGGGTCACCGAGCCCTCCTCGGCCACGGCCTGGAAGATGCGCAGTTGGCTGAACTCCATAGGATTCTCCAAAACAGAACAACTTGATCATCATTATTCAATTTTATTGAAAGTCAATGAGTCCTACCCTGCCATCCATCGCATCCCTTCGTGCAGGAGACTTTCCATGTCACCCATCGTGCAACTGCTGGCCAGCGCCATGGCGCTGATGATGGCCATGGGCATCGGCCGCTTTGCCCTCACGCCACAACTGCCCCGACTGATCGCCGAGGGCCAGTTCGACCTCACCGCCGGCGGCCTGGTCGCCGCCGCCAACTACCTGGGCTACTTCCTCGGCGCGGTGGACGCCATGTTCGCCCGCCAGCCCGCCCAGGTGCGCCTGCGTCTGCATGGAGGGCTGTGGCTGTGCGTGCTGCTGACCCTGGCCTCGTGGGCCGCCGACGGTTTCTGGAGCCACCTGCTGCTGCGTTTCGGCACCGGCGTGGCCAGCGCCTGGGTGTTGGTGATGATCGCCAGCCTCAGCCAGCAACTGGCCAGCGCCCATGGCCGCCAGCGCCTCGGCGCGCTGGTGTTCGCCGGGCCCGGCGTCGGCATCGCCGTAACAGGTGTGCTGGCCCTGGGCGCGCACCTGCTGGGGCTGGATTCGGCGGCCCTGTGGCTGGTCTATGGCATCGCCGCGCTGGTCATGCTGCTGGCGGTGCTGCCGTGGCTGCCACGGGCGCAGGAACCCGCCGCCACACCTGCGGCCGTCAACGAACAAGGCCGTGGCACCGGCATCGGACGCCTGGGCCTGGTCTATGCGCTCTACGGGATCGGCTACATCCTGCCGGCCACCTTCCTGTCGCAGATGGCCAGCCAGCAGTTCCATGGGCAGTGGCAAGCCGACCTGTTCTGGCCCGCGTTCGGATTGGCATCGGCGCTCGGTGTGGCCATCGTCAGCCTGCGCCGCCCGGGGCGGACCTCCGCCTGGCTGACCACCACCCTGTGGCTGCAAGGGCTGGGTGTACTGGCCTGCCTGCTCGGTGGCGGTATCGGCCTGGCATTGGGCGTGCTGCTGTGCGGCGGGCCGTTCCTGGCCTGCATGCAACTGGTGATGCAGCGCTCACGGGAGCTGGCGCCGCATGCCACGCAGCGCAATGCCGGGCTGCTGACTGCGTGCTTTGCCCTGGGGCAGTTGAGCGGGCCGTTGCTGGCGGCGTTGAGCAGCCATTTCAGTGGTGGATTACAGCCAGCGTTGGTGCTGGCGGCGGCAGGGATGGGATTGGCCGGGATCTTGGCCAAGGGCTCCTCGCGCTCACAAGCCTGTGCCAGCCTGCAACAGGCAGGCTGAAGGAATACAGGCCCTATGGCGGGGCAAGCACCTACAGTCCTCGTGGGAGCGGGCTTGCCCCGCGATAGGGCCGGCTCCGCCGAACGCCTACCCCACCACCCTGCGCAACTGCTGCCGCACCCACGCCTCGGCGCTGACCATGACCACCCCGAGCAGCACCATCACCGCACCGATCACGAAGTTCAGGCTCAACGGCTCATCCAGCAGCAGCACGCCGAAAGTCACCCCGAACAACGGCGTGATGAAGGAAAACACCGCCAGGTTCGAGGCCAGGTATTTGCGCAGCAACCAGAACCAGGTCAGGTAGCTGACGAACGACACCACGATCCCCTGGAACAGCACACTGCCCACCGCCAGCGGGGTCAGCGAGAAATCGGCGATCTGCCCGCTCACCAGGGCAATCAGCACCAGCCCGACAAACCCCACCGCCAGCTGGTAGAACAGGGTCAGGGTCGCCGGCGCCTCGGACAGGCGCGAGCCGCGCACCACCACCGTGGTCGCGCCCCAGGCCAGGCCTGCCAGGATCGCCATGGCATCGCCCAGCAACATGCGTCCATCGAGGTGTTCGAGGGAAACGCCGCCGGCGAAGGCCAGGGCGATCCCCCCGAAGGCCAGCAGGATGCCCAGCCACTGCAACAGCCGCAGCCGTTCGCTGGGCATCATGAAATGCAGCCCCAGGGCGGTGAAGATCGGCGCGGTGTAGAGGAACACCGACATATGCGCCGCCGAGGTCAGCTTCAGCCCCTCGGCGATGAACAGGAACTCCAGGCCGAACAGCGCGCCGGCCAGCAATCCGGCGCGCCAGGTGCTGCCCACCTGGCTCCAGCCACCCCGCCAGCAGACCAGCAGCCCCACCAGCAGCGCGGCGATACCATTGCGAAACGCCGCCTGCATGACCGGTGCAATGTCCACGGCAGCGGATTTGATCAGCACCTGCTGGCAGCCCCAGATCAGGCACAGCCCCAGCATGACCTGGAAGGCGAAGGCGTCGGGGTTCTTGCGGACCGCGGTCATGGGCGGCCCCTCAGCGGGTTGAACGACATGGCAAGGCTCGGCAGTGAGAATGGATCCCGATTATCGGGTGACCGGCCTTGGCGATGCCAGCCTAAATTGACCCTCCGGCGATCTGCGCCTTGGCCGAGACGTGCTCGAAGGTAGCTTCGTCCAGCGCATCAGCCTGTTCATCGAGCACCTGGCGTGGGTGTTCGAAGCCCGGAATGCTGCTGTCGATCAGGCTGAGCAGGCGCGAACCGCGCGGGCTGAGGACGAAATTCTCGCCGTTGCCGCCTTCCGCTTCAGGCCGGCTCTCGATGAAACCCCGTTCCAAGAGGATCTTTTCGTACTCGCAGGCCTGGGCCTTGAGCTGGTTCAGATCGTCCGGCGCCTCGCCATCGGCGGCCAGCGCGGCGGCATGCTGCTCGGCATAGGGGCGTGGCGTGAAACTGTGACCGGCGCCGTTCTGCACTTCGTGCAGCAAGCGTTCGATCAGGTCCCAGTCGTATGTGCTCATGGGGTAAGCCTCCTGCTGTGGACAAGTAGGTACACAGCGTGGGACTGACAGAGGTTGCCAGGTGTTCAATCAGAAACCGAAGGGCCACCCCATTGCTCCTCGACGGCTAAAAGTCGTTCAGCATTTCACGTATGTACTCGGAAAAACTGTCCGCCACTTGATGCGCTTCACGGCTTACCGGGTCGATATCGACAACCACCCAGCCATTGTTCGTATCGAACCCCGAGCAGTACCCCTGCATGTCATCCCCGAACAGGAGGATGCCGTCCAGGGGGAGTTCATCATCTTCATCGTAGATCTGGTCTGGCGTCAGCAGGCCCTCATACAACATGTAGGCAGCCTTACCCACTTCACCCCAGCCAAGCTCCTTCATGAAGGCAACATAATCGGCCGGCACTTGCGAATGATCGGCAGTCAGTGCCGCGAGCACCTGCGCATTGACTGTCTCCAGTTTTGCAAGCAGGCCGGATGCCTTGTCCGGCTGCAGATCTTCATACCTGTCCACGACTGCTCCTTCCATATCACGAATCAGCCGAAACTCGATCACGACAACGCCAGGGTGGCGAACATGCTTTTTGCCCCGGGCTTAGCACTTATACAAATCGCAAAAATACTCATTGATACATTTCCCATTCAACACTTGTTTCGAATCGAAATCCAAGTTTTGAGAGACGACAACTCCTGGTCTCAGGCTCTCTGGAAAATCTTCAATCGATGCATACTCCCCTGGCACCAGAAACCTGAAGTAGTCTCCCATACTCGTAGGGCCTTCAAACCCAACGGGAAAATCCTCTTCCTCTCGGAAACCTTCGACGGCGTGATAGACAAAGAAACCTTTGTTGAAGGCAAGGCTGGCTTCACTGTAGATTCCTCGCTCTTCGAGATTGCGCAACAGCTCATCCAGAACGAAAGCCTTGTCTCTTCCTTGCCAGCGCCATGCCGAATACTAGTCCACCGTAAAGCCACCTTTCTTCAAAGGTGGCTACGACCGAAAGACCTCCTCCCACATGAATTCACTGAGGGTGTCCAGCATTTCCTCCGCTCCGCTCAGTGCCAGGAGCACTTTCGGAATATCACCAAAACAATTGTTCACCATGACCGCAATTCGACCAACTCTATCCATGGCCAACCACGTGTATAGGGTACCGAAGCCAGGTTCCCATTGTTCATCAAGGCTCATTACCGGCTCCCCTTAGGCCATGTCACCGCGCAATTTTCGCAAGTTTTTAAGATGGCGCCTGGAGGAACATCGCCTCGTCCCCAGCCCCCGATCAAAAGGGCACAGATTTATTATATAAACTCTAACTTCGACGCCTTCGATTCAGCGCTCAACGTTCTCTTCGGTAGAGGATTGACAAATAATTCTGTCCCCTTTTCGTCACAAGCCGGTATCTTGGTTATGGCTCGGGGTCACATAGACATCTCGCCGGTGCCGCCCATCCAACTGACTTCCGCCGCTATGTGACGTCGAGGCAGCAGCACAGGCAACTCAGTGCAGATAGCCCGTGCGCTCACCACTCGATTACTACATCCGGAGTGTATTTCTTGAAACATCATAACATATAGCAGTGGCAACTTTGCCCTTTCATACCGGTACCGGGATAGGTACATAGACAGCTTCTACTATCGCACTCTTGCCACTTTCCAAGTCTGGAGCGTAGAGCCCGATCTTGAGACCATCGGTCAGCAATTTCATACCGGAGCCATCGTCCTCGAATTCATAATTTACATGTTCCCGCTGGAAAAATCGCTCCAGCAAATCGACCGAAACCCCGAGAAGTGTCTGTCCCTGAAAGTCCAGAGATGCTTCAGGATAGTAAAGTTGCACCCCGCTCAAACTATCGTGCTGGTCATACCATGCCTTCATCAGCGCATCACCAAAGACATCCGTCGAATTCTCGGAGAAAGCAGTCTTGGCAAACACCTTGTAGGGGAGTTTTAACTTGGCCCTGACTTCATCGCGCCCGCGCATCTCGGCAAATACATCAAGCCCATCTTTCGAACTATACGTGAAATTCATGCAATCACCTTTTGATGAAGTCGTTCAACATAAAGGTAACAGATTTATTTACCAATGACGGCCTGGATGACTCAACGTGAGAACTGTCTTCAACGCCTGACTAATGACTGTTCCGTTCAATAGCATTTACTCAAGCGTGAGTGAACACTTCCACAACCGTCCATCTTGCGAAAACTCCGCACGCAATACTGGGCCTGCCCCCTCATAACGTACCCACGGGCGTATAAAACCGAGCAAACCATCCATCTTGCCCCCCCCCTGACTATCTGGAGGACCAAGCGCTTGCAAGAGGGCGTCTCGCCGCCAGCCTTGTGCATTCTGATCGAGAATGCTCCCTTGGTACGGAGCATAGCCCTCGTGGCTCTGCACGTAGATATGGATGTGATTGAGTCTGTGCGCTCGAAAGCCGAGCTCCAACCCACTATTGAGGTACTTATGATAAAGAGTCCTTCCGTCTGGGTCGTTATACGACAAGGGGGTCTCCTTCACCTGCGGCTGCTCACCAAGCACCGTAGCAAGCTCCTGAAAGTCATTGTCCCCTTGGTCTTTACCGACAAGGCTCAACAGCTTCATCCAGTCCATCAGTCAATCACCCCTGTCAGGCGGTTCCGTTCAAAAATCTTTCTGATTGCTTCTTCTACGATATCGGCTTGATAGCCCTTTTCCAACAGATTTTTTCGCAGTACATCAGTATCTCGACATACAGCGCCACATAGGTCAGCTGCATCTTGCTCCACCTGTGCTGCCGTGTTTTTGCCACCATGAGTGCGACCAGCGACGTGGATTTCTCGCGGAAGCTCTATCGCAGTGGCATTGTTGTAGAGCAATTTCGTCTCTTCATCTGTAAGCGGGCGGCCCAGCTCCTTCTCCTTGGCCTTACGCAAAGCGGCCATTGATGGAATATGGTCGTGCTCCAATCGATCCCCTACAACCTCCCGACTCTTCAGATCCTTGTAAGAATCCACTTCCAACTCTTTGACTGGATTTTTCGGTGACTTACTGCCTTTGTTCGTCACTACACCGGTAAGGATGGAAGCGGCAAGCTTACCACCACCGATTAAGAACTGATCGTAATCATCCTTCTCATTGAAATGAACCTCCGCGTCACCCTCTTTTTCCATGTATTTGGCGACGCGCTCACCGACATAATCCTGAAATTTGTCCAACCGCCTTGCCAACTCTTGGCCCAATGGCGTTTGCTCGGCGGCGCCCCAGGCTGCGGCCTGGATCACGGATTTCGGACCTTGCGTCAGTGCCAGCACCAGTGCGACGGCTTGTGCCGCTTCCGCATTCTGCTGCATGAACCGTTCAATACTTGCCAACGATCGCAGGTTTTCCTGCAACAAAGTGCGCCTGGCCACAACATCCGAGTTGCCCAGTACCAATGCACCGGCAGGATCATTGAGATTGGCCTCTTCCAATACCTGCTTGGCCCCTGCCACGACCTCTGGCTTGATGTTCCACAAATCACTCAATTGCTTGAGCACATTCTGTTGGAACTTCTCGTCGGCCATCATCGCCATGGCCTCACTGCGACTTTTGCCGCTGAGAATCAACTGCTCCAGCGTCTGCTCAGCGAAATCACGGCTGGTAATACTTGATACCCCGACTGCCATGTCCCGCCCCATTACACGCTCAAGCCGGTTCAGTGCAGCATTGAGGCCGGTGCTGGCCTGCTCAAAGTTCTTCAGCGCCGTCTTGTCGTAGTCGAGGAGACCATCGCTCCACTTCTGCAGCGTCTCTTTCGGATTCAGCGCATCATGCAGCGAACTGTCGGTCACATAGAGATCGGTACGCGACTCCTTGTCCCGCGTGATCTCATAGGCTTTGTCGAGATCACGGTTCAGTCCGACGGTGGAGTCCTGGCCGGTCTCGGCGTCCTTGCGCACAGTGATATCACCGGCACCCACGGTGGCGCGGACGGTCTGCTCGCGGTCCTTTTCATACTCCCAGCCACTGACGCTCCAGCTGGTCTGGCTCTTCGGACCCTTCTCGCCGTTGCCTGCACTTTCGGTGATCTTGCCGTTGGAAGGGTCCTGCCCGGAACTGGCCGCCCCCTTCTTCCAGCTGCCACCCACATTCAGGTAGTAACCGTGCTCCTTGTCCTTGCCGGCAATATCGCTGAAGCCCAGGGTACCGGTGTCGAGCTTGAGATTGCCGTTGTCGGCGGCGATCAGCGCACCGTCGAGCTGGGTGTGGTTCTCGGTGCGGATATCGACCTTGTCACGCCCGGTGATGCGCGTCTGGTCCTCGACCCACTCGGTCTTGCCAGTGGTCTTGCCATAGCCGACCGAGCCACTGACACCGGCACCCGGGCCCACGGTGACGGTGGCATTGATGTCGAACTCCTTGCCCTTTACCTCGCCTGTGTCGATCGCTGAGGCCACGTTGAGGTTGCCGCCGACACGGCCGATCACTTCGTCGCCGCGTACTTGGGCACCCTTGATGTTGGTGTCCTTGCCGCTGGTGAACTTCAATTGGTCACCGGCGTAGACATAGGCTTGCTCATGGCGCTGGGCCTCGCGCTCGAGATGTCCTTTGCCCAGGTTGACGCTGGCATACACCCCAACACCTTCTGAGCCGAAGGTCAGTCCCACCTCGCCACCGCCGCTGCGGCGGTTCTGCTCCTGCTGACTGTCATTTTGTGCGGCGCGGATGTTCAGGTCGTTGCCAGCGTTCAACTGGACATCACGCCCGCCCTTCACCTGGCTACCGATAATGTTCAGATCGTTGCTGGCTTCGATCCGGACATCGCGCCCGGCCTCCAGTTGCGCTGGCGTCGAAGTACCCTGCTGGCTGTCGTTGCTGGCAATGCCGTGGCTGCCACCAATACCAACTTTGAAGCCACCGCTGGTACCGCCGTGGATGCCCCCCCAGCTCTGCGACTGGCTGCTTTCCTGGCTGCTGCTGCCCTTGGCCACATCGATGTTGATATCGCGCGCCTTGACGTCGATATCCCGCCCGGCCTGCACCTGGCTGCCCTTGATATTGACGTCGTTGCCCGCCTGCAGCTTCACATCGTTGCCAGCGTCCAGCGTCGAGGGACGGTTGTTCTGTTCGACACTTTGCTGGCTGCTGGTCTGCTTGCTGCTGCCGATCTTGCCGTCACCGGTCGGGCCGGCGAGGAATTGACCGATCGCATCCAGGGTCTGCAGGGCGCTGGAGCCCTTGCTCACCCCATTCTCGCCCTTGCCGGTGTTGCTCAGCGCGTCCTTGGTCTTGCCCAGGTTATGGTTGACCGAGCCACTGATACCATGCCCCTCGTACTCACGCTCCAGTTCCTGGATACGGGTTTCGCGTCCCGCGTCGATGTTGATATCGCGACCAGCCCCCAGGCTGATGTCATGGCCAGCCACCAGGTCGGAGCCAGTCTGGTTGATGTCGCGACCGGCCTTGACATCCAGATCCTGCCCGGCCTGGATGCGACTACCCGCAGCCAGCTGCTCGCGCAGACGGTCCTTGGCCTTCTCCTTCTCGACACCGGCGAAGAAGTTCATGCCGTTGTCGTCACTGTCGAAACGCAGGCCTGTCTTGCTCGAACTCGACCAGTGCGAGTTGTCGCTCTGGTTCTGCGCGGCGCTGACATTGACATCGCGCCCGGCGTTGAGGCTGACGTTGCGTCCGGCGCTGACGCCGCTACCCAGCACGTTGATATCGCGGGCCGCCTGCAGGGTGGCGTCACGCTCTCCACTCACCTGACTGCCGACGCTGGTGCTGCTCCGAGCCTCCTGCCCGGAAGCCTTGGCCGAACCGATCGACACCGATGGCAGGACCGTGCCCGGTGCGATCGGCATCATCAGCGCTGCAGGGTTCAGGATGATCTCGGGGGAAAGCGACAGTTTGAACTTCTTCTTGTATTCCTCAGACCGGCTATATGCAGTGTCATTGGCCGACACGAGGTTGATGTCACCCTCCTTGTCCACCAAGCCAGCACGCAGCTCGACATCATTGCCGGCGCTCGCCTCGCTGGCCCGCAAACGCAAGTCGCTGCCAGCAGCCAGAACAATATCTTTACCCGCATCCAACTCGCTGCCGACCTGCGTGGCGCGGGTCTGCAGCTGGCTCTTGCCGCTCTTCGACAGGCCCAGGAAGCCGGACTTGGTCTTCTTGCTGTACTCGCCGTGCTCCTCGACGCCGGACAGCACCGCCACATCGCCGGTGGCACCGAGCATGACATCGCCGCCGGCCTTGAGCTGGCTGCCAATCACCGAGACATCGCGGCCACCGTCCAGGGCGATGCCGCCGTCGTCCTTCTTGCTGACGTTGACGGTCAGGTCGCCACCGGCCTCGATCACCGAAGCGACGTTGGTGCTGTGGTAGCTCTCTTTCTGCGTCGAGCTGCTGCGGCCGAACGAGCCCTTGCTCTTCTTCAGGTAGTACGAAGCGCTTTCGTTCTGCTCGGAGGCGATGGTCAGGTCGCGTTCGGCGTCGATGTCGACATCGCCCTTGCCCTTGACCTGGCTGGCGACGATGGCCATGTCCTGGCCCGCGGACAGCGAGACATCGCCACCAGCCTTGACCGTGGTCGAGACCTGGGTGATCTGGTCCTTGGACTGGGTGACTTTCTTGCTGCGGCTGAAGCTGTGGGCTTCGTTGGCAGCGGAGGTCAGGTTCAGGTCCTCGCCCGCGGCCAGGGTAAGGTTGCGGCCCGCGTCGATCTGGCTGGCCACGGCGGTGAGGTCGCGGCCGGCGCCGAGGCTCAGGTCGCGACCGGCGCTGACCGTGGCGCCGTGCTGCTGCACCGTGCTGCTGCGCTGGCGATCGGTGTAGAAGCCTTGACGTTCCTCGACCGACAGCAGACTCACATCACGACCGGCACTGAGCGACAGGTCGCCGCCGCTCTGGATCACGCTGGCGACGTTCTTGATGTCCTGCCCGGCCTTGAGGCTGAGGCTGTTGCCGGCCTCGATACGCGCGGCGCTTTCAAGATAATCCTTCTGCTCACGCACGCCGCCGTAAACGATGTCCGTGCGCGTGAGGTCGCGTCGGTTGATCAGGTCACCGTTGATGGCGGTCAGGCTGACGTCACGACCGGAGACGATGCCGCCAGCACTGTTGACCAGGCTGTTGCCGGCCAGCAGGTCCAGGCGCTCGCCGGCCTGGACCAGGCCGGTGTTGGTCAGGTCCTTGCCGGCGGTGGCGCTGAGGTTGCGCGTGGCACGCAGCGTGCCTACGTTGTCGAGATTCTCCCCGGCGATCAACTGGACGTCCTGCCCCGCGATCAGCGCACCGTCAGGCGCCAGTCGGCCATTGGCATGGGCCAGGTACAGCACTGGCGCAAGTACCTGCTCACCATTGATCTCGCGTGCTTCGAGCCAGACGATGTCGTGGGTCAACGCCGCGACCTGGGCGGAGGTCAAACCGACACCCAGACTCAGGTTGAGCTGGTCCTTGCTGCGGATGGCATTGTCCATCAGGTGCTTGTACAGCTGCTCGCCGGAGGTCTGGCCATCGATGAACTGCTGGCCGGTGCGAGCCACCACCGCCTGCTGGATCAGGCGTTGCTCGTAGAAGCCGTCACCCAGACGCTTCCAGCTCTTGTCCGGATCGAAGCCCAGGTTGCCAAGCAAGTAATCGGAGCTCATGAACTGCTTGAGGTCGGTCAGCACCGGATTGGTTTCGATCAGATACTTGTGCGGCTTGCTCGTGTACTGGCTATCCGGCAGGCGAGTGACGCCCGCAATCCAGGGGCGAGCGCCGATACCCGGCTCCTGCGCTACCAGCTCGGCGGCCTGCGCACCTGCGCTCGGTGGGGGAACGTAGGTATCCACGGCCTCGCCCGCAGGCGCATTGACCCCGATGACACTGGCCTTGGCAGCCGACTCGACACGCTGGTGGGCAACGCGATCGATTGCCTGCTCACTTCCTCTGGACGCGGACGCATCCATTGCCTGGATCGAGCCCGGTCGGGAACTGGCCAGCACCTCACGCTCATGCGAGGTGACAGTGGCGTTGCCCAATGTCCAGCGCTGGGCGGTGCCAGTGGCTGCATCGCTGCCTTTGCCACTCAGGCGGAACAGGCCATTCTGCCCGGCTGGCAGGCTGAAGCCTGGCAGGGTGGTGGGATCGACCTGTCGCTGGGCCAGATCAGGTGGCAACTGCGCATTCAGGTTGACCACCGTGGGCTGCGTCACGCTGGATACCTGGGTATCGAACGAGCGATTGCTGGTAGCCGCTGCCGCCCTGTTCACAACGATATTGCTGATGCTGCCTGCGGCAGTGAGCTTGGCCGTACCGGCGGCCTGGATGACCGCCGGGGCGATGAACTTCTGATCCGGCTGGACCACGGGCTCTGCATCGATGCCGTAAAATACCCCGGGGTCGAACTTCGCGACCAATGTGTTGAAGGCGGCTTCGTCGAACGGCCCGGAACGTGGGTGGGCCTGGTTGTAGGCGTTTACTTCGTTGATCAACTGGAAGAAATAGCCCGTGGAAACCTTGACCCCAGGCCCCACTTCCCTTGCAACGGTTCCCGACCTGGAACGCTCGCCCTCGTTGTCAATGCTGCCGGCAGTGATGGTGAGATCGTTGGCCGCCGAGATGACGCTTCGAGCATTGAGGACACTGCCTGCGCCAATGGTCAGGTCACGCCCGGAAACCAGGGTTGCCGTGGGCGAGTCCTCGTGAATCACGGTCTCGAGGGTCTTGTAGATATGCACCGGGCCCCTCACCCACCGCGATCCCTTGCAATGCTGGACGCAGTAGATGGTCATGTAGCCATCGGTGATCTGGTGGCTGGCCCTGAACTTGTCGCGTTTGTTGACGAAACTGGATGCCTGCAGGTTGATGTCACCGGCCGCCTCGACAGTGCCGGAGCTGTTCAGGAAGGTTGCCGCAGAACTACCCGCGGTGACGCCGGCAACCAGCAGATTGCCCAGGCTGTACACATCCGCGTAGCGATTGCTGAAATCGGCGGTGCTAATCGTCATGTCCCGCCCACTGAACAGGAAACCTCGACTTCCGTCGGCAGCCTGGTCGTTGTGGACGGACTGGGCGATCAAGTTCAGGTTGCGTGAAGCGGCCAATGCACCGTAGTTGGACAGGCTGCCCGCGTTGATCGTCAGGTCATTGGCCGCCGACAAGCGCCCGAGGTTGCTCAGCTGGTCGCCGATGTTGACCACAATGCTGTCGCCACCGGCGATGCTTGTGGCGGTGCCCAGGCTCATCTGCGCCGCAGTCAGGGTCATGTTCCCCAGGCTGGTCAATCGGCCGTTGCCCGAATAGGCACCACCCAAGGTCAGGCTCAATGTGCCATCGCTGGCAATCAACCCGTCATTGAGCCAGTTGCCGCCCGTGCCCAGCAACGCCTTGGTCGCCAGCAACTGCCCGCTCGAGGTCTGGCTGAAGTTGTTGACATTGAGGTTGAGCGTGCCGGCTTGCAGCACGCTGCTGTTGACCCAGCTGTCGGCACTGAGATTCAGGGTGCCATGCGTCAACAGGCGACCTCCCGCCGCCATGACCTGCTGGCTGCTGACACCGAAATCGCCATTGCCGACGTGTGCGATGCTGCCCCCGGTGTTCACCAGATCGCCGATGACCAGGGCAAGATCGGTGTTGGCGGTTTCCACGGTTCCGTTTCGGTTATCCAGCACCCCGCCGATCTGGAATCGCGTTGTGCCGCCGTTGCCCAGGGCACGCAGTTTCCCCGCCTGGTTGTCCAGGCTGGCGGCCGTGATGGCGAAAGTACTCGCGCTTTCGACGATGCCGCCACGGTTGTCCAGGGCGCCGCTCAGCCCGATGTCGATACGCTGGCCGACCATCTCGCCACGCGCGTCGCCACCGTTGAGCAGGCTGGTGCCGGTGACCTTGAGCAGGCCACCGGCGGAGATGCCGCCGTCACGGTTGTCCAGCTGCCCGGTGCGGATCAGCGCATCACCGCCCAGCGCCGCGATGCGCCCGCCGTGGTTGTCGAGACTGGCGCTCTGCAGATCGAGGCCCAGGGCCTGGAGAATGCCACGCTGGCCATTGGCATCGCTGCCATTGCGCAGCACACCGGTGGTGCGCACGCCCAGCGACTGCTTGAGGCTGGCAAGGATACCGCCGCGGTTGTCGAGGGTATCGGCGGTGACTGTGAGCGCGCCATCCTGGGCGATCAGCTTGCCGCCCTGGTTGTCGAGCACACCGTTGGCCTGCACGCTGATCGCGCCCTTGGCCTGCACGGTGCCCTTGGCATTGTTCAGGCTTGCCGCCTGCAGGCTTACGTCTCCCTGCTGGCTGTAGATCAGGCCATCGCCCGTGTTGCTGAGCGCCCCGCTGCTGTTGAGCACGAGCGCGCCATTGGCGGCCAGGGTGCCGCGCTGGCTGTTGTCGATGCTGCCGGCCAGCACCTTGAGCAGGCCCTGGCTGGCGATCTGGCCAGCCCGGTTGTCGACCAGCCCGGCGCGCTGGATCAGCAGGTCCTTGCCGGCGAACAGCGTGCCCTTGCGGTTGAGCAAATCGCCGAGCAGGTCGAGGGTCAGGGCGCCCTGGGCGGCGAGGTTGCCGTCGTTGTTGTTCAGGCTCGCGGCGGTCAGGCCGAGGTCCTGGCGGGTGGCCACGCGGCCGCCGTGGTTGTCGAGGGTGCCAGCGCTGATGACCAGCTTTTCACCGGCATCGATCAGGCCGCCTTCATGGTTGTCCAATGCCGCCTTGATCGTCAGTTGCTGGCCGCTGCCGCTGGACAGGATGCCCTTGGCACTGTTGTCCAGGCTGTCGGCCTTGACATCCAGGCGCTGCTGGGCGACCAGCGCGCCGCCATCACTGTTGCGCAGGACGCCGGCCACGGTCGCCTGCACGGCGCCGGAGCGACTCGACAGCGTACCTTGCTGGCGGTTGTCCAGGCTCTGGCCGGTGACGGTCAGCCCCTGCCAGCCCGAAACCAGGCCGTTGCGGTTGTTGATCGCGCCGCTGGTGATACCCAGGGTCTGTTCGCTGATCAGCTTGCCGTCACGGTTGTCCAGCTCGCTGACATCCAGACGCAGGGCCTGGGCGGTGGAGATCTCGCCGCCCTGGTTGGTGAGCTTGGCCAGGTTGGCGAGGGTCAGTGAGCCGGCGGTGGTGATCAGGCCGGCGCCGTTGTCGAGGTCGGCGCCGAGCAGGTCCAGCGCAAGGCTGCTGCCGAGCAATTTGCCGCCGTGGTTGTTCAGGCCCTTGCTGGTGAGTGTGAGCGCGTCCTTGGCCTCGATGCGACCGCCGTCGCGGTTGCTCAGCAAGCCATCTACGGTCACCTGCAAGCCACTCTGGCTGCTCAGGGTGCCGCCGCTGTTGTCCAGTACGCCGGCATGAACCTCCAGCGACTGGCCACCGATCAGGCCCTTGAGGTTGTCCAGGCGCTGGCTGATCCGCAGCAGCAGGTTCTGGTCACTGAGCAAACGACCGTTGCTGTTGTCCAGTTGCTCGGCGGCGAGGGTGAACGCTTGCGCGCTGGAAATCTCGCCACCCTGGTTGACCACGGTCTTGAGATTGTTCAGCACTAGCGACGGGGCATTGATCAGGCCGCCACGGTTGTCCAGATGACCATGGCCCAGGTCTAGGTTCACCGAAGTGTCGCTGAACAGCTTGCCGCCCTGCTGGTCGAGGCCGGTGACCGTCGCGCTGAGTGCTTCGCGGCTGCCCACGCGACCGCCGTCGCGGTTGTCCAGCTGGCCGGCGTGCAGAGTGAGGGTGCGGTTACTGCTGACACTGCCCTGGCGGCTGTTGTCCAGGTAGCCGGTGGTAATGGCCAGCGCGCCCTTGCTGGCAATAACGCCTTTGTCGATGTTTTCCAGGCTGGCGCTGGCCAGGGTGATATCGCTGTCGCTGAGCAATTCGCCAGCCTTGTTGAGCAGCACGCCCGTCGTGGTCAGCTTCAGGCTGCCGGCACTGTCCAGTTTGCCGGTGCTGTTGTCCAGGCTTTGCGCAGCCATCACCAGCTGGCCCTCGGCACTGATCAGGCCGAGGCGGTTGAGCGCCGCGCCGGTCAACGTCAGGGTCATGTCCCGCTGGCTGGTCAGGCGGCCACCGTCGTTGTCCAGGGTCAGGCCGGTCAGGGTCAGGCCGGTCTGGGCCTCGATACGTGCCTTGTTGCGGTTGAGCAGGCCCTGCAAGGCGAGGGTCATGCCGGTGCCGGCGACCAGCAGGCCGCCGTCGCTGTTGTCCAGCGAGGTGCCGGTCACGCCGACGGTGGCCTTGCCGGTGATCTCGCCGCCACGATTGTCGATGCGATCAACGTCCAGGGTCAGCGCGCCGTTGCTGCCGAGCAGGCCCGCCTCGCGGTTGTCCAGCTCGCCGCCCTTGACCCGCAACTGCTCCAGGCTGACCAGCGAACCCGCAGTGTTGAGCAATGTGCCAGCCTGGATCTCACCACGGCCTTTGCCGGAGACCTTGCCCTGGCGGTTGTCCAAAGTGCCGGCGTCGATGTTCAGGGCGGTGTCGCCCACAAGAATGCCTTGGCGGTTATCCGCGCGGGTGGCGCGCAGGTCCAGGCCCTTGGCCGAGACCAGACCCTTGGTATTGTCCAGTACCTGGGCGATACGGACCGTCAGATCCTGGTCGCTGATCAGTTTGCCCTGGCGGTTGTCCAGCGTCGTGGCGGCGAGGGTGAAACCTTGCGGGCTGACGATCTCGCCGCGCTGGTTGTCGACGCTGCCGAGGTTGTTCAGCACCAGCAGCGGAGCCTTGATCAGGCCATGGTTGACCAATGCGCCCTGGCCCAGATCGAGGGTGATCGAGGCCTTGCTCAGCAGGCGCCCGGCCTGCTGGTCGAAGCCCGTGGCGGTCAGGCTCATTGCGCCATCGCTGTCGATGCGGCTATCGCTGCCTGCATTGTTGACCTGGCCAGCCTCGATGGTCAGGCGGTCGTTGCCGACCACATGGCCACTGTCACGGTTGTCGAGGGTCCCGGTGGCGATGTCCACGGCTCCCTGCGCGCCGATCTCGCCGGCACGGTTGTCCAGGCTGGCGCTGCGCAGGTCGAGGGTGCCGTCGGCGGTGATCGAGCCGCGCTGGTTGTTTACCTTGCCAGTGGTGGCCAGGGTGAGCTTGCCGGCGCTGCTCAGCTCGGCGTCGGTGTTGTCGAGGCTGGCGGCGCCGATATCGAGGTCACCTTCGCTGGTCAGCAGCCCCTTGCCGTTGTCGAGCGCCTGGCCCAGGCGCAGGCGTGCGCCCTGCTCGCCGGATACGCGCCCGTCGCGGTTGTCCAGGGTCTGCCCGCCGAGGATCAGTTGGCCCTTGCCGCGCAGCAGGCCCTGGGCCTGGTTGATGACCTCGGCTACCGTCAGCGTCAGGTCGGTGTCGGCCAGGACCTGGCCGCCGGTGTTGTCCAGGCGCTGCCCGGTCAGGCTCAGCGCCTTGGCCGCGGACAGCTCACCGCCACGGTTGTCGACGCTGCCCACGGTCAGGTGCATACCCTGGCCGGCACCCAGCACGGCGCCCTGGCGGTTGACCAGCGAATCGCCCTTGAGGGTCAGCTTGCCATCGGCGGACAGTTTGCCGCCGAGCTGTTCCAGGCGCGTGACCTGCCCATCGAGATCGCCACCGCTGGTCAGGCTGCCACCGCTGTTGTCCAGGTGGGCAGCGACCAGATCGAGGTTGCCCTTCGCACCGAAGATGCCGAGCTGGTTAAGCAGTTCGGTGCCATTGAAACGCACCCCGGCCTGGCCGCTGACCAGGCCCTGGTCGCGGTTGTCGAGGTGGTCAATGGTCAGCGTCATCGCGCCATCGCCCTCGATCTTGCCGCCGCGATTGTCCCAGCGCTGGCCTTGCAGGGTCAGCAGGTCCTTGCCCTGCAACCGGCCGCCACGGTTGTCCAACTGCCCCGCGTCGATATCAGTAGCACCCTGGCCATTCACCAGGCCCTTGGCCTGGTTGTCGAGCAGGCCGGTGACCTTGGCGGTCAGCGTGCCATCGCTAAGCAGCTTGCCCTGCTCGCGGTTGTCGAGGCTGGCAGCGTTCAGCGTCAGGGCCTTGCCGGCAGCCAGCACACCTTGGCGATTGTCCAGCGCCTGGGCGACTACCAGCTCCAACGCCCCACCCGTTACCGTACCCTCGCGGTTGTCGAGGCTGCCGGCCTTTACCTGGCCGTGGCCGGTGCTGGATATCTCGCCGTGCTGGTTGTCGATGGCTGCGCGGGTGGTCAACTCCAGGCCGGACTTGCTGGTGACCACGCCGCCCTGGTTGTGCAACGCCAGGGCCTGGATATCCACGCCGTCGGCCGAGACCAGGCCATCCAGGTTGTCGAGCAACTGGTCGAGGCGCACGGTCAGGGCCTGCTCGCTGTAGAACTTGCCACCGGTGTTGTCGAGGCTGCGGCCCGTCAGGGTGAAGGCCCCCTTGCTGGAGATCTCGCCACGCTGGTTGTCGATATCGGCCATCTGCCGCAGACGCAGCTGGTTGGCGGTGATCTCGCCGTCGCGGTTGTCCAGCCGGCCATGGTTCAGGTCGAGGGTCAGCTCGGTGACGCTGCTCAGGTGGCCACCTTGCTGGTCGAGCAGACCGACGTTGACCATGACCGCCTGGTTGCCGCTGATATGGCCGCCCTGACCGTTGTTCAGGGCCTGGGCGGTAAGGTCAAGGGAAGTCTGGCTGGCGATCCGGCCGGTCCGATTGTCGACCAGTCCCTGGCTGGTGACGGTAATGCCCCGGTTGGCCAGGACCTTGCCATTGCGGTTGTCCAGGCTGCCAAGGTTCAGGGCCAAGGCATCGAGGCTGGACAATTCACCGGCCTGGTTGTCGAGATGCGCCCAAGTGGCGTTCAACGCGCCTTGGCTGGTGATCTGGCCACGCTCGCTATTGAGCAGTTGCCCGCCGGTGAGGGTCATGCGCCCGTCACCGACAACCTTGCCCTGCTGGCGGTTGTCCAGCGTTGCGGCGTTGATGCCGACATGGCGCCCGGCGCTGAGGCTACCGCCCTGGTTATCCAGGCGGCCGCCCGTGGACAGCGTCAGGTCACCGCTGGCGATCAAGCGCTGGTTGCGGTTGTCCACGGCACCGGCGCTGATCTTCAGGTCGGCGTCGGCCGCGCGGCTGCCATCGGCCTGGATACCGGCCTGGATGCCCGCGAGGTTGCTCAGCTGGCCAGCTGCGTCCAGTTGCACCGAACCCGCCGCAGTCAGCCCCTGGTGGTTGACCAGGTCACCGCGGCTTTCCACCTGCAGTTGCTTGCCGGCATGCACCGGCCCCTGGGTTTCGATACCGGTCGCCCGGATGCGCACATCGCCCCCGGCGCTGGCCTGAACCATGCTCAGCTGGCCATTGGCATCGAGCTGGATATCGCCACCGCTGGCAATCATCCGCCCGTCGAGGCGCACACCGACACCGGCCTCGGTCCCGACCAGCCTGACCGCGCCGGCATACATGCCGCCCAGCGCGCTGGAGTCGATCGCCAGGCTCGGCTTGGCGCTGCCGTCGTCAGCACGCGCTGTGGCCGCCAGGGTGCGGGCATCGACATCGTTGCGTCCGGCGACGATGGCCAGGTTGCGGGCCTGGATCTCGGCGTTGATCTTGGTACTGCGGGCAATCAGCTCGAAGCTGTCGACGTTGCTGGCATTGATCCCCGCACCTTCGATGGCGATGTGGCCCTGGTCGACCTGGTAACGGGTCAGCTGGCCGTTCTCGATCACCGGCTTGCCGGTAGTCAGCGTGGCCTGCGGCGTGTTGATGAAGCCGCAGCCATCGCAGGTGATGCCGTGGGGGTTGGCGACGATGACATGCGCCGCATGCCCGGCCACTTCGGTATAGCCGCGCAGCTGGCTGGCGTTGGCGCCGTTGACCTCGTTGAGGATGGTGCTGGCCGCCTGGCCCTGCAGATTCTGGTTGCCAAGGATGATCCCGCCCAGCTGGGTAGCCTGGGTGCGCTCGGTGGCGTTGTTGAGGATCAGCCCCTGCTGGCCGACGTTGTAGTCACTGAACTGGTTGTGCGACAGCCCGCTGCCGTTGGGCGCGGCGATGTTGACGATCGGCACGCCGTTGCCCGCCTGGCCGAGGCTGGTCCCTGGCCCGCTGACCACCACACCTTCGGCGGCTTGCGCCCACAGCGGCTGCCAGAACATGGCGTTGGCCAGCAGGAAGGCCAGGCCACGCTTGGGCAACCCGCAGAAATGCTCACGGGGCTGAATTGCGGCCGAGCGTTGGCGGGCCAGGAAGGCAAACAGGCGAACGTCCATGTCAGGTCTCGTGAATCAGGCGGTCAAATGAAGAGGTCCAGGCGGAAATACACCGGGCGTTCCTTCTCGGTCAGCACGTCGGGGCGTTCCAGGCTGTGGGCGAAGGTCACGCTGGCGGCCATGTGCTGGCCGCGGGCGAACAGCTCCAGCGAATGGCTGCTGGCACGGCCGTGGTACTCACCGTTGTAGCGATCGTTGCGGATCACCCCGAGGTCGTAGCCCAGGCCCAGGCCGTACTCGGCCACCAGCGGTTGCAGCAGCGGCCAGTTCACTGGGCGGATCCAGCGCAGGTCGTTGCGCCAGTAGCCACCGCTGTCGCCCGACAACGACTGGTCCTTCAGCCCGCGCACCGACGACAGGCCGCCAAGGCTGATGCGTTGCGGGCTGAACAGCACGTCCTCGCTGCGCTGGCCGGTGGCCAGGCTGCTGAAGCTCAGGCGCTCGCCGAAGAGCTGGAAACCCTGCACGTAGCTGAGCGTGGCGCTGTACTTGCGGTAGCGCGCCACCGGCTGGCCCGGGCGTGGATGGCCGTTGTCCTGGGCGTCGAAGGCGCCGATGCCCTCCTGGGTGCCCAGGTCGAGGTTGACGAAGGCATTGCCCAGGCGCCGGCCATGGTTGATGCCGAACTGCGCCTCGCTCAGGCGGTTGCTGCTGCCGGCCAGGCGGCTGTCCTCGATGTAGTTGTTGGTGCGCAGGTGGGCCATGCCGGCATTGAGCGAGGTCTTGCTGGTGGCATCGCGGTGCACCACGCGCTCGGCGCGCAGCTGGTGGTTCTGGCTGTCGCCGGTCTGCTTGAAGGCAAAGCCGTTGGCCTGGGCCAGGGAGCGGTATTCGCTCTCGCTGTAGCTGTAGGTGAAGTTCCACCAGCCCCACGGCAGGTTGTAGAACAGCACGCCGTTCTTCGAGCCCTGGGAGTGGTCGCTGACCACGTCGTGGCCGCCGCGCAGCATCAGCTGGTCGGCCAGGCCCAGCGGGCTGTCCCATTCCAGGCCGAGGTTGAGCATCTGCTCGCCAGTGCTGCGCTGGCCTTCGTTGTTGCGCGACAGCGAGGCGCGCCAGGGTTTCTGCTGGGTGTTGCGCACCAGCACTTCGCTGCCGCCGACGGCCTTGCCCGGGGTCAGCTCCATCTGCGCCTTGTTCGACGGCAGGCGGTTGAGCTGGTCGACCATCTGCTCGATCTCGCGCAGGTTCAGGCGCTGGTCGATATCGCCGGGAAAGGCCATGCCCAGCTCACGGTCGCTCAGGCCGCTGGCCGGGTCCGGGCGCAGCCCTTCCAAGCGCCCTTCCACCACCAGTACCTGCAGATGACCCGAGGACAGGTCCTGCTGCGGCAGGTAGGCGCGGCTGGTGACCAGGCCGCGACCCAGGTAATGGTCGGTGATGGCCTTGAGCAAGGCATTGAGCTGGGTGACGCCCAGGCACTGGTCGATGAAGGGCTTGAGCAGGCGATCACGGTCGGCGGCGGACAGGCTGTCGGCGCCCTTGAGCTCGATGGTGTGGATGGTGAAGCAGCGGCTGTCGGCCGCCGGTTGCGACTCACCGGGTTCGGCGGCCTTGCCGGGGAGGTTGCGCAGTTCTTCGAGGCGGCGCTGCTGCTCTTCGAGCAGACGGTCCTGGCGGTCGCGGATCAGGTCTTGGTCGCCAGGCGAGGCAGCACGGGCCGTACTCATGGCCGTGCAGGCCAACAAGGCGGCAAGCACGCAAGCTCGCCCCCGGTTAAAACGCATAGACATCATCCAGTCCCTGGACCACGGAAAAAAGAGCGCGAGATATTATTTAGCCACTACCATGACGTCAAATTAATATCGCCAAAAAACCGTGAAATCTTCAAGGAACCCTTCCAGCAATCACCTCGACTGAACTTCCAGGCAGACCGGCGCCTCCACCGGACTGAATCCACTGGTAACAAGGAGTCGAGGGATGAAACCGTTGCCATGCCTTATCTGCGCGGCCACCCTGCTCTGCGCACAACCCATCTGGGCCTGCACACCGGAAGAGGCCACGCAGAAAAGAGAAGAACTGGCCGGGCTGGTCAGCCAGCTGACCGAGCAGAACCCGCGCAAGGCCAAGGAGATCAACGACGAGCTCCAGCACATGGAGCTCGGAACGGCCAGCAAGGACCTGCCAGATAAATGCCAGTTGATCGACAAGCGCATCCAGGAACTTAAAGAAGCGGAAAGGAAAACCTGACCGCGCCAGTGTCAGCGTCGCTGCTGGGCCTGCATGTACTGGCGAAGTAACTGGTTGATGCGGGTCTGGTAGCCGGCGCCCTGTTCCTTGAACCAGGCCAGCACGTCGGCGTCCAGGCGGATGGTCACCGTTTGCTTGGCCGGCACCCGCAGCTCGGCGCGGCGGAAGAAGTCGTCGTCGAGCTCGGGGATGTCCGAGGTATCGACCGGGGCTTGGTCTTGCTCACAGCTTCTGGACGGTTTCGACATAGCGCGTTACCTCACGTCGTGTGGCTCTTCTGGCGGAAATGATGCGGATCACATCACCCTGCCGTTCGGTGTAGGCGACCACGCTGACCCAGGCGTTGATCCAGCCCATGCCGATCCAGCGTGCCTCCGGGTACTCGAATCGCTCATCGCGCAACGCCAGCATCGGCTGGCGGAACATCTCGGGCACGTCGTTGAAGTCGATACCGTGCTTGCGGATGTTGAGCAGGTTCTTTTCCTCGTCCCATTCAAATCGTACGGGACAATCGTATTTACAGCTGTACATACGCTACTCCTCCTTGGCGGCTCATGCCAGAGGAGTGTGGCGGGTAGGCGACAAAATGCCCGGGCTGGAACAGGGTTTGGGAAATGGGCTACGCGCCCTGGGGAAGGAGGTGAAGCAACCCGCCACCGTTGCAGTGGCGGGCTCATTGCCGCAGGTGCTTACTCAGCCGCAGGCTTGCGCTTTTTCAGCGGTGCCAGGCCGTCGGAGCTGGCCAGAGGCGCATTGGCCCTAGGCTTGGCGGTAGGCTTTTTCTTGACGGCGCCCTTCTTGTCGGCACCGGCCTTCTTCTCACCCTTTTTCTTCTTGCTGCCGGCAGCCTTGCCCGAGGCCTTGACCTTCTTCGGCCCGCTGTAGGTGCCCTTGACCTCCTTGATGACGCGACGTTCGAACTGCTGCTTGAGGTAGCGCTCGATGCTCGACATCAGGTTCCAGTCGTTGTGGGTGATCAGCGAGATCGCCAGGCCTTCGCCACCGGCACGGCCGGTGCGGCCGATACGGTGCACGTACTCGTCACCGCTGCGTGGCATGTCGAAGTTGATCACCAGGTCCAGGCCGTCGATGTCCAAACCGCGGGCGGCGACATCGGTGGCCACCAGGACCTTGGAGCCGCCATCCTTGAAGCGGTCGATGGCCAGCTTGCGGTCCTTCTGGTCCTTCTCGCCGTGCAGGACGAAAGCCTTGACCTCCTTGGCCACCAGATGGCCGTAGATACGGTCGGCCAGGGCACGGGTGTTGGTGAAGATGATTGCCTTCTGGTAGGTCTCGTTGGCCAGCAGCCACTGCACGATCTGCTCTTTGTGCTGGTCATGGTCGGCGGTGATGATCTGCTGACGGGTGCCTTCGGCCAGTTGCGAGACACTGTTGAGCATCAGGTGCTCAGGGTCCTTGAGCACTTTACCGATGATGTCGCGCAGGGCCGCACCGCCCGTGGTGGCCGAGAACAGCAGGGTCTGCTTGCGGTTCTCGCACTCCTTGCACAGGCGCTCCATGTCTTCGGCAAAGCCCATGTCGAGCATGCGGTCGGCTTCGTCGAGGATCAGCACCTCCACGTGCGACAGGTCCAGGTTGCCGGCATTGAGCTGCTCGAGCAGACGGCCGGGGGTGCCGATCAGCACATCCGGCACCTTGCGCAGCATGGCGGCCTGTTCCTTGAAGTCTTCACCGCCGGTGACCAGCCCCGACTTGATGTAGGTGAACTGCGAGAACAGTTTCACCTGCTTGAGGGTCTGCTGGGCCAGCTCGCGGGTCGGCAGCAGGATCAGCGCCCGGATCTCCACGCTCGGGCCGCTGCGATCGACCAGGCGGTTGAGCAGCGGCAGCACGAAGGCGGCGGTCTTGCCGCTGCCGGTCTGCGCCGTCACCCGCAGGTCACGCCCTTGCAGGGCCAGGGGAATGGCCGCTGCCTGCACCGGCGTCGGCTCGACAAATTTCAGCTCGGCCACGGCTTTGAGCAGGCGTTCGTGCAGGGCGAATTGGGAAAACACGGGGTAACCTCGGGCAAGTGCGAAAAATTCAGTTGCATAGGGTAACGTTTTCCGTGGCCAGAACCGAATTTCTTTTGGCAACTTTGCGCCGATCCACGCTCTAATACCCCTTCATACCGCAACACAGACCGCTTCCACGCCCATGGACATCCAACGCTTCTGGCGCGACGCCCTCGACCTCTGGGGCACGCTCGACCAACACCCATTGCTGCACGCCGCCCTCGGCCTGATCGTGCTGCTGCTGGTCTCGCTGCTGGTCGGCCGCCTCGCACGCTTTCTGATCCTGCACTCCACCCGCCTGCTCGGCCGCCAACAGCCACTCAGATGGCTGGACGACCTGCGCCACAACAAGGTGTTCCACCGCCTGGCGCAGACCACCCCGTCGCTGGTGGTGCAGTTCGGCCTGAAGCTGGTGCCGGAGCTGTCGACCACCACCCAGCACTTCCTCGGCAACGTCGCCCTGGCGGTAACCCTGCTGTTCATGACCCGCGCCCTGTCCTGCCTGCTCGACGCGCTGCTGGACATCTATGCCCGCAGCGAGCACGCCCGTACCCGCTCGATCAAGGGCTACATGCAGCTGGCCAAGATGATGCTGTGGATCTTCGCCGCCATCGTCATCGTCGCCACCCTGATCGACCGCTCGCCGCTGTTGCTGCTGTCGGGTCTGGGCGCCATGTCGGCGGTGCTGCTGTTGGTGTACAAGGACACCCTGCTGTCGTTCGTCGCCAGCGTGCAGCTGACCAGCAACGACATGCTGCACGTCGGCGACTGGATCGAGATGCCCCAGGCCGGCGCCGACGGCGACGTGGTGGACATCACCCTGCACACGGTCAAGGTACAGAACTTCGACAAGACCATCGTCTCGATCCCCACCTGGCGCCTGATGAGCGAGTCGTTCCGCAACTATCGCGGCATGCAGCAGTCCGGCGGGCGTCGGATCAAGCGCAGCCTGTTCATCGACGCCGCCGGCGTGCGCTTCCTCAGCCCGGACGAAGAGCAGCGCCTGGGCCAGGTACGCCTGCTGGGCGACTACCTGGCGCAGAAACGCCAGGAACTGCATCACTGGAACGAGGCCCTGGGCCCGGTGGCGGAGCTTTCGGCCAACCGCCGCAGGCTGACCAATATCGGCACCTTCCGCGCCTTCGCCCTGGCGTACCTGAAGAGCCACCCCAACGTGCACCCGAACATGACCTGCATGGTCCGCCAGATGCAGACCACCGCCGAGGGCGTGCCGCTGGAGATCTACTGCTTCACCACCACCACGGTGTGGGCCGAGTACGAGCGCATCCAGGGCGATATCTTCGACTATCTGCTGGCAGTGCTGCCGGAGTTCGGGCTGAGCCTGTATCAACAGCCGAGTGGCAATGACATGCGCGCGGGGCTGGCGGCCAGGCCGCCTTTGGTGACCTCGATGCGGGAGTTCGACGAAGCCTGATCTTGGGTGTGCATGGGAGCGGGCTTGTCCCGCGAAAAGGCTGGCTCGGCCATCGCGGGGCAAGCCCGCTCCCATGGATCGCTGACGGACGGAAAGTTTTTTCAGCTGCGCACAATGGCCTTGTGTTCTCACAAAGCGCAAAGAAACAATTAGTTACAACTATTTCAGAATTATTAAACGCCGGCCTTCGAGAAATACGAATACCCGCCTCTCCCCGCTTCTCCTAACCTGCAGCGAACAGGTCGCCTCCAATGACAGGCGGCACGGTATCGGACAAAGGACTGCGAGCAAGCGATGCGTCAGGACATCTCCCTGGAAAAACCACTCGACGAACCGGACCGCAGCGATCCGGCCAACCGCCGCAAGGCACTGGCCGCCGGCAGCCTGGCCCATGGCGTGCACGATGGCCTCACCGACGTTATCTATGTGCTGCTGCCTATCTGGCAGGCCGCCTTCGGCCTGAGCTATGCCCAGGTCGGCCTGCTGCGCGGCGCCTACGCCGGGATGATGGCCGGTTTCCAGTTGCTGGCCAGCCGCGGCGCGCGCAAATGGGGGCGCGAAACCCTGCTTGTCAGGGGCACCGCCCTGGCGGGCTTCGCCTACCTGCTGGCAGCCCAGGCCACGGACATCAATCTGCTGTTGCTGGCGCTGATGATCGGTGGCCTCGGCGCCAGCACCCAGCACCCGCTGGCTTCGGCGCTGGTGTCCGACGCCTACGAGGGCAGCGGGCGGGTCAAGCAGGCGCTGGCCCAGTACAACTTCGCCGGGGATATCGGCAAGGCGATCATCCCTGGCCTGACCGGGCTGGTGCTGGTCTACATCTCCTGGCAGACCAACGCCACCCTGCTCGGCGTGCTCGGCATCGCCGCCGCCTTCGCCTTGTGGTGGCTGATGCCGAAGAACCAGGCCCACGAAACCGCCAGCAAGAAGACCAAGGTCGCCGACGCGACCGGCACGCCAGCCGGCCTGATGGCGCTGATCGCCACCGGCAGCATCGACAGCGGCGTGCGCATGGGCTTTTTGACCTTCCTGCCGTTCCTGCTGCAGAGCAAGGGCGCCAACACCGAGCACATCGGCCTGGCCCTGGCCCTGCTGTTCATCGGCGGCGCCTTCGGCAAGCTGTTCTGCGGCTACCTGGGCGCACGCCTGGGGCCGGTGCGCACGGTGATCTGCACGGAAGTGCTGACCGCGCTGCTGATCCTGCTGGCACTGGTATTACCCTTTGGCGCCCTGATGCTGGTGATGCCGCTGATCGGCGTGGCGCTGAACGGCACCTCGTCGGTACTTGGCGGCCTGGTTCCGGATTTCGCCCCACGGGACCGGCGCGACCGGGTATTCGCCTGGTTCTACACCGGCACAGTGGGTGGCGGCGCCCTCGCCCCGGTGCTGATCGGCGCGATATCCGACCAGGCCGGCGTCACCGAGGGCCTGGTGGTGCTGGCCTGCGTGCTGCTGCTGACCTTGCCGCTGTGCCTGGTGATCTACAACGGCATGAAGGGCCTGCCACGCCGCTGATCCGCAATATCGGTCCAGATCAAGAACAACAAGGACGTGAACCATGAGCAACGGACTGTCGCAACGATCCGCGCGTATCAGCGCGCCCGGCACCTCGAGCATGCGCAGCAAGGCCAACGCCCTGCGTGACGCCGGCATCAAGGTCATCAACTTCGCCGCCGGCGAGCTGTCCAGCGACGCCGCTCCGGACATGCGCCACGGCGCCATCGCGGCGGTCCACGAACAGTGGAACCGCTACACCCCGCCCCTGGGCAACCCGCGGCTGCGCCAGGCCCTGGCCAGCAGCGTCAGCCAGCGCCTGGGCGTCGACTACGGCGCCGATGAGATCGCCGTGTCCAGCGGTGCCAAGCAAGCCCTGTTCAACAGCGCCATGGTGCTGCTCGACCCGGGTGATGAAGTGATCATCCCGCGTCCCTACTGGGAAACCTTCCCCACCCAGGTCGAACTGGCCGGCGCCCGTCCGGTATTCGTCGACACCAAGGGCGACAACCACAGCCTGCGCGCCGTGGCGGTCAAGGCCGCGCTGTCGCCGCGCAGCAAGGCGATCATCATCAACACCCCCAACAACCCCACAGGGGTGGTCTATGACCCGCGGGAACTGCTCGCCATCGGTGAACTGGCCCTGGAACACAAGCTCTGGGTGATCTTCGACGAGTGCTATCGCAGCCTGCTGCGCAATGGCCAGCAGCACCACAACCTGGTCGCGCTGCTGCCCGAGCTCAAGGCCTCGACCGTCATCATCGACTCGTTCTCCAAGAGCCAGGCAGTGACGGGCTGGCGCCTGGGCTATGCCTGTGCGCCGAAGGCAGTGGTCACGGCCATGCACAACCTGCAGGCCCACACCACCTCCAATCCCAGCAGCCTGGCCCAGTACGCGGCGCTCAACGCCCTGGATGGCGACGGCGCGCGGCAGTTCGGTGCCGAAGTCAATGCCCAGCTCGATCGGCAGCTGGCTGTCGCCACGGCGCTGCTCGGCAAGCTTGAGTCCATCCGTTTTTCGCCACCCCAGGGCGCGTTCTACCTCTACCTGGATATCACCCGCCTGCTCGGCATGCGCTACCAGGGCGAGGCGATCCGCGACGCCAGCCACCTCTGCGAGCTGTTGCTGACCGAGGCGCGCATCGCCCTGGTGCCCGGCTGCAGCAATGGCGACCCGTGCGCCGTGCGGCTGTCCTATTCGGTAAGCCCGCAGGACCTCGAGGAGGGCCTGGGCCGCTTCACCGACTTTATCGCAACGCTTGCCTGACCCCGGACTTTCCACCACCCGCGAGAACATGACATGAAGAAAACGGATTTCATGCTGTCATTCGTCGACCAGGCCCTGACCGATGTGCAGGACAAACGGCTGGCCAGCGCCCTGAAAAAAGGCTTCGAGGTGCACGCCGACCTGCTGGAGGACTACCTCGATACCTACCAGCGCATCACCGCCAAACCCTGGTCACGGGAAAGCCTGTGCACCTTCTTCTGTGGCTGGCGCAGTCCGGACGGTGCCGCCCATGCGGTATCAAGCATCATCGTGCGCTTGCTGCAGGAGTCCGAGGCCATCGACGATCCCCAGGCCCGGCTGCTATTGCTGGACGCCGCCCGTCACTGCGGCGAGATCATCGTCGAGGACATCGGCCTGGGCGAAATGCACGGCCACCCGCACCATTCCAAGCTGTATGCGCGCATGGCCACCGCCATCTGCGGCTCGGAGGACTGGCGCCTGCAGGACCGCTACCTGAACCCGGTGACCAAGGAATTCTCCACCTGGGTGGGCAGCAAGCGTCCGCTCGCCCCGCAACTGGTCGAGGCCATCGAGATGATGGCGATGACCGAGTTGTTCAATACCGGGGAGTACAACGTGATGACGCCCCTGTGGAAGGACTGGCTCAAGGAGGCGCAAGGTAAGACGCCGGGCGAGGCGCATCGCATCGCTTCGTTCCTCAGCGTGCATTGCGGCGCGGTCGAGGCGCAGCATTTCTTCCATGCCACCAGCGCCCTCGAACTCTACTGCCGCGCCACCCGCCAGGCACTGGACCACGCACGCATCGAGGCACTGTCCTGCGAATACGTGAAAAGAGCCTGCGAGCACCTGAACAAGATGGAGTCGGTGCTCGCCGCCTGACGAACACCTCACAACAGGGATGAGGCATATGAACGTGATCAAGCGTGACGCACGCATCGACCTGCGCCAGTTGTTCAGTGAAAAAGCCTGCCTGCGGGTACTCGAGGCACACAGCCCGATCTCGGCCATGCTGGCCAAGAGCGTGCGCCTCGGCGCCGGCGACACCAGCCTGGGCTACGATGCCATCTGGTCCAGCTCGCTGACCGACTCGACCCAGCGCTGCCTGCCGGACATCGAGATCCTCTCGCCCAGCGACCGCCTGGAACGGCTGAACGAAATTCTCGCGGTCTGCGACCTGCCGCTGATCTACGACGCCGACACCGGCGGCAAGATCGAGCATTTCGCCATCCATGTGCAGTGGCTGGCCCGCGCCGGGGTGTCGGCGATCGTCATCGAAGACAAATGCGGGCTGAAGAAAAACTCGCTGCTGGGCCTGAGCGTGCATCAGGAGCAGGAAACCGTCGAACTCTTCTGCGACAAGATCAGGGTCGGCACCCAGCATCGCCTGGAGGGTTCGATGATGATCTTCGCCCGCTGCGAGAGCCTGATCCTGGAAAAAGGCCTGGATGACGCCCTCGCACGCTGTCGCGCCTACACCGAGGCCGGCGCCGACGGCATCATGATCCACAGCCGCAAGAGCACGGGCGAGGAAATCCTCGAATTCGCCCGCCGCTTCAAGCAGACCCACCCGCACACACCCCTGGTCTGCGTGCCGACCAGCTACCCGCAACTGACCTTCTCGTGCCTGGCTGATGCCGGTTTCAATGCGGTGATCTACGCCAACCACATGCTGCGCGGCGCCTACTCGGCCATGCGCCAGGTCGCCACCAGCATCCTCGAGCACGACCGGGCCTATGAGATCGAGCCGGCCTGCATGCCCATCGATGAAATCCTCAGCCTGGTGCCCGGCACACGATGACCACCCCATCGGGGCCGCAGCGCGGCCCCTTTGCCAAGCTTGCTCAGGCGGCACTCAGGTAGGAAACCAGCTCGGTGACATGCCGTGGCATGCGCTCGAAATGCCTGACCAGCATCATGTGCTGCTGGCGCGCCCAGGTTTCGTCGAGGCGTCGGGCCACCAGGCCACAGCCATCGAGATAAGGCTGCACCGCCGCATCCGATGCGATACCGATACCGACTCCTTCGGCAATCATCCGGCATAGCGACTCGGCGCCGGACACCTTGATCCTGAACTGGGCCGCGAGGCCATCGATATCGGCCTGCTGCTCGATCAGTCGGCACAGTGCACTGTCACTCGCCAACCCGACCTGGGGGTGGCGCAGCACGTCGCCCAGGCGCAATGAGGCGCTGGCGGCCAATGCGTGATGCCTGGGCAGCACCGCCACATAGTTGAGCACCGGCAGGGCGATCGAGGCACAACCCTCCACAGGGTCGCTGCCGAGCACCACGCCCATGTCGACGGCGCCCTCGCGAATGCCGCGAACGATATCCCCGGTCGTGCGTTGCTGCAGGTCGATGGCGACATTGGCGTGATCGGCGAGATAGCGCACCAGCCGGCGCTGGGTCGACTCGAATGCGCTGAAGCCTGCGACATACATGCGCATGCTTGCTCCGTCAGGCTCTTCGCGGTGGTCGAATTCGGCCTTGAGCACTTCCAGCTGGCGCAGGATCTTGCGGGCATGGATCAACAACCGCTGACCTGCCAGGGTCAGCACCAGCCCTTTGTGCTGGCGATGAAAAAGCCCCTCGCCAAGCTCGGTTTCCATCGACTTGATGCGCATGCTGGCGGCCCCTGGCGAGAGGCATGCACGCTTGGCGCCCTGGGTCAGGCTGGGGGACTCGGCGATCTTGATGAACAGTTTCAGGTCGGTCAGGTCAAGGTTCACGGTCTCTTCCTTGTAGTGTCGGGCAAATCCATTGTCGGAACGGGCGATCTTGAGCCGCCTGCGTCCATCTTGCCTGCCACCGTCGGCCGGGCAAAGCCTGCCTTGGTATTGCCGCCGTGAATGATGAAGGCGCCCATGCGGGCGCCTTCGTCTTGCGCAGATACCTCTAGCGCGACGAGGCAGTCCCCGGCAGCCCTGCACGCGGACCGCCCAAGCGGCTCAACCACACCGACGCCAGGATCACCGTACCGCCAATGGCCAGGCGTCCGAGCGGTTCGTCCTGGTTCCAGATCAGCAGGTTGAGCAGCAAACCCACCGGCACATGCAGGTTGTTCATCACCGCCAGGGTGCCGCCGGAGACCAGGCAGGCGCCCTTGTTCCACCAGTACAGCCCCAGCGCCGTCGGGCACAGGCCCAGGAACAGCAGCACCAGCCACTGGGTGTCGGTGCTCGGCAGGTGCTGGGTATTGCCGAACAGCAGGAAGGCCGGCAACACCACGAGCAACGCGCCCAGGTAGAAATAGCCGAAACGGCGGTAGTGCGGCAGGTCGCTGGGGTGACGGGCCACCAGGTGGCGGTACAGCACCTGGCCGGCGGCGTAGGTGAAGTTGGCCAGTTGCAGCAGCAGGAAGCCAATGAAGAACTCACCAGTGACCGTGTCGAAGCGGATCACCGCCGCGCCGGCCACCGCCACCAGGGCAGCGAGCAGCGCCCAGGGGTTGAAGCGCCGGTTCAGGGCATCCTCGATCAAGGTGACATGCAGCGGGGTGAGGATGGTGAACAGCAGCACCTCCGGCACCGTCAGCACGCGGAAGCTGAGGTACAGGCAGACATAGGTGATGCCGTATTGCAGCGCGCCGATCAGCAGCATCGAGCGCATGAAACGCGGCTCGACCTGGCGCCAGCGGGTCAGCGGCAGGAACACCAGGCCGGCCAGGACAACGCGGGCCAGCACGGCGAAGTAGCTGTCGACATGACCGGCCAGGTATTCGCCGATCAGGTTGAAGGAGTACGCCTGGATCAGCGCGACGATTATCAGGTAGCCCATGGTTGGCCCTCGTGGATCAAGGCGGGGACCTTAGCGGGTTGGGCCTGGGCAGTTCAACCATGGGGATTGTGGGGGTGCTTGGGGTCATCGCCCTCCTTTGTTGCACGCTCGCCTGGCGGATATGCGTGGGAGCGGGCTTGCCCCGCGATGGCACAGGCTCGGCAAACATCATCGACCGATCTGGCGCTATCGCGGGGCAAGCCCGCTCCCACGCCGTTCTCCCAGGTCGTTGTTACGAACATAAAAAAGCCCGGCCATGAACTGGCCGGGCAGGCACACCCAAAGGAGCAACAAGGTGTCAGGGTTGGGAATTCGTCGCGGTTCAGGCCACCGCGGCCAGCCTGGCCTTGGCCTGGTTCAGGCCCTTTTCGTGGAACTCGCCGCTCATGTTCAGGCCTTCGGCATGGATGAAGTCCACATCGTGGATGCCGATGAAGGCCATCACCTGGCGCAAGTAGGGCTCCTGGTGGTCGCTGCTGGCGCCGGCATGAATGCCGCCGCGGGCGGTCAGGACGATGGCGCGCTTGCCGTTGAGCAGGCCCTGCGGCCCGGTCGGGGTGTACTTGAAGGTGATGCCGGCGCGCAGCACGTGGTCCAGCCAGGATTTCAATGTGCTGGGGATGGTGAAGTTGTACATCGGCGCGGCCATCACCAGCACGTCGGCGGCCAGCAGTTCGTCGGTCAGTGCGTTGGAACGCTCCAGCGCCTCACGCTCGGCGGCGCTGCGCTGTTCCTCGGGCTTCATCCAGCCGCCAAGCAGGTTGGCGTCCAGGTGCGGCACGGGGTTCACCGCCAGGTCGCGCACCTTGATCTCGTCGGCCGGATGCGCCGCTTGCCATTGCTGGATGAAGTCCAGGGTCAGTTGACGGGAAACGGAATCCTGCTGGCGGGCGCTGCTTTCGATGATCAGTACGCGGGACATGGGGTGCCTCCATCGGCGGTAAAGGGTGGCGATTCGATGGAGGTGAGATTAATGGTTGACCTATCGATAAAAAAGCGTAAAAAGTGGGATCAACCTATCGATTAATCTGTTTTATTCCGCTTTGCAGTCGAGCACGATGCGCAGCTTGATGATCTGCCGGTTGAACTTGGCGGTGACATCCACGCTCCTGCCGGCGGGCACATTGACCCGGCGCACCCGTGGCGCCTCGGGGCCGTTGCGGAAGGTGACCTTGCACGCCGCCGGCACCTGCCCATAGTTGTTGAGGCTGATCGAGCCGATGTCGTAGGCCGTGTCGTAGGCGGTGTAGTCGACCTTGACCCCGGTCAGGTCCTTTTCCACGTCGATCGGGTATGCCATGGCCCCGAGGGGCAGGCACAACAGCAAAGCCGCACAACATTTCTTCATACGGGCGCTCTCCTTGGGAAGAGCGCAGCTTAGGACAACAGGAGCCCTGGATGAAAGCACCGCGCGTTACCCTGGATCAGTGGCGGACCCTGCAGGCGGTGGTCGACCACGGCGGGTTCGCCCAGGCCGCCGAGGCCCTGCACCGTTCGCAGTCGTCGGTGAGCTACACCGTGGCGCGGATGCAGGAGCAACTGGGCGTGCCGCTGCTGCGCATCGATGGGCGCAAGGCGGTGCTGACCGAGGCCGGCAGCGTGCTGCTGCGCCGTTCGCGGCAACTGGTCAAGCAGGCCAGCCAGCTGGAAGACCTGGCTCACCACATGGAGCAAGGCTGGGAGGCCGAGGTGCGCCTGGTGGTCGACGCCGCCTACCCCAGCGCCCGCCTGGTGCGCGCCCTGGCCGCCTTCATGCCGCAGAGCCGCGGCTGCCGGGTACGCCTGCGTGAAGAAGTGCTGTCCGGGGTAGAGGAGGTGCTGCACGAAGGCATCGCCGACCTTGCCATCAGCAGCTTCAACATCGGCGGCTACCTGGGCACCGAGCTGAGCCCGGTGGAGTTCATCGCCGTCGCCCACCCCGAGCACGCCCTGCACCGCATGGGCCGCGAGATCACCTTCCAGGACCTGGAAAGCCAGTTGCAGGTGGTGATCCGCGACTCCGGCCGGGCCCAGCCGCGCGATGTCGGCTGGCTCGGCGCCGAGCAGCGCTGGACGGTCGGCAGCCTGGGCACCGCGGCGACCTTCGTCGGCAGCGGCCTGGGCTTCGCCTGGCTGCCCCGGCACATGATCGAGCGCGAGCTGCGCGAAGGCGTGCTCAAGCCCCTGCCGCTGGATCAGGGTGGCAGCCGCCATCCACTGTTCTACCTTTACTCCAGCAAGGAAAAGACCCTGGGCCCGGCCACGCAGATCCTCATCGAACTGCTGCGCAATTTCGACACCGCGCCGCTGGACGTGCCCTTCGCAGCCCCCCCGCAAGCCTGAGAGGACCGCGCCCATGGCCTGTTTCGAACATGACGGATGCCTGCTGCATTACCAGGAACACGGCCAGGGCGAGCCCCTGGTGCTGCTGCACGGGCTGGGTTCGAGCAGCCAGGACTGGGAACTGCAGGTGCCCGAACTCAGCCGCCAGTACCGGGTGATCCTCATGGACATCCGCGGCCACGGGCAATCGTCCAAGCCACGCAAGGGCTACCAGATAAAGACCTTCAGCGAGGATCTATTGGCCCTGCTGCGCCATCTGGACACCGGCCCGGTGCACTTCGTCGGCCTGTCCATGGGCGGCATGCTCGGTTTCCAGTTTGCCGTCGACCACCCCGACTGGCTGCGCAGCCTGTGCATCGTCAACAGCGCCCCCGAGGTCAAGCGCCGCACCCGCAGCGACTGGATCTGGTGGCTCAAGCGCTGGGGCCTGGCACGCCTGCTCAGCGTCGAGACCGTCGGCAAGGGCCTGGCCGCGCGGCTGTTCCCCAAGCCGGAGCAGGCCGAACTGCGGCGCAAGATGGCCGAGCGCTGGGCGCGCAATGACAAACGTGCCTATTTGAAAAGCTTCGACGCCATCGTCGACTGGGGCGTGCAGGAACGCATTGGCCAGATTCGCTGTCCCACCCTGGTGATCGCCGCCGACCACGATTACACACCGATACAACTGAAGGAGCGTTACGTCGCCCTGATGCCCAACGCCAGGCTGGCGGTCATCGACGATTCGCGGCACGCTACGCCCCTGGATCAACCTGAAGTCTTCAACCGTACCGTGCTGCAGTTCCTCGCAGCCGCTTCCACCTCTCAAGGATCTTTGAGCCCATGCTGAAAAAACTTCTGCTCACCGCCTGCTCGGTCGCCTTCGCCACCAGCGTCATGGCCTCCGACAAGACCCCGCACGTTGAGCTGGTCACCAGCTTCGGCAAGATCGAGATCGAGCTGAACGCAGAAAAAGCGCCGATCAGTACCAAGAATTTCCTCCAGTACGTGGACAGCGGCTTCTACAACAACACCATCTTCCACCGCGTGATCCCGGGCTTCATGGTCCAGGGCGGCGGTTTCACCGACCAGATGGTGCAGAAGAGCACCCAGGACCCGATCCGCAACGAAGCGAGCAACGGCCTGCAGAATACCCGCGGCACCCTGTCCATGGCCCGCACCTCCGACCCGAACTCGGCCACCAGCCAGTTCTTCATCAATGTCGCCGACAACGACTTCCTCAATCCGGGCCGCGACCGTGGCTACGCGGTGTTCGGCAAGGTCACCAAGGGCATGGAGGTGGTCGACCAGATCGTCAACTCGCCGACCACCGTCAAGAAAGGCATGCGTGATGTGCCGGCGGATCCGGTCTACATCAAGTCGGCCAAACGCATCGATTGATCCCGCGCCACACAGGGACGTGAGTCGGGTCGAACAGGAGTGTCGTCACCCATGCTGTACCGTCGTTTCGAGCAGTTGATCGATATCTTCCGCGAGGCGCCCAGCGAGGCGCCTCCCGGCAAGGTCTGGCCCTTCTATCTCTATTACCTGCGCCAGGTGTGGCCGAGTTTCCTCGCCCTGCTGATCGTCGGCCTGGTCGCCTCGCTGATCGAGGTGGCGCTGTTCAGCTACCTGAGCCGGATCATCGACCTGGCCCAGGGCACGCCCAACGCCAACTTCTTCAGCGAGCACAGCGGCGAGCTGATCTGGATGCTGGTGGTGGTGCTGGTGCTGCGGCCGGTGTTCTTCGGCCTGCACGACCTGCTGGTGCACCAGACCATCAGCCCGGGCATGACCAGCCTGATCCGCTGGCAGAACCACACCTACGTGCTCAAGCAGAGCCTGAACTTCTTCCAGAGCGACTTCGCCGGGCGCATCGCCCAGCGCATCATGCAGACCGGCAACTCCCTGCGCGATTCGGCGGTGCAGGCGGTGGACGCGCTGTGGCACGTACTGATCTACGCCATCAGTGCGCTGGTGCTGTTCGCCGAGGCCGACTGGCGGCTGATGCTGCCGCTGCTGGTATGGATCGTCTGCTACATCGGTGCGCTGTACTACTTCGTGCCACGGGTGAAGGAGCGCTCGGTGATCTCCTCCGACGCCCGCTCCAAGCTGATGGGACGCATCGTCGATGGCTACACCAACATCGCCACGCTCAAGCTGTTCGCCCACACCGACTACGAGCAGCAGTACGCCCGCGAGGCGATCAGCGAGCAGACCGAGAAGACCCAGCTGGCCTCGCGGGTGATCACCAGCATGGACGTGGTCATCACCTCGCTGAACGGGCTGCTGGTGGTCACCACCACTGGCCTTGCCCTGTGGCTGTGGAGCCAGTCGCTGATCAGCGTCGGTGCCATCGCCCTGGCCACAGGCCTGGTGATCCGCATCGTCAACATGTCCGGCTGGATCATGTGGGTGGTCAATGGCATCTTCGAGAACATCGGCATGGTCCAGGACGGCCTGCAGACCATCGCCCAGCCGGTCACCGTCAGCGACAGGCCCGACGCCCCGGCGCTCAAGGTCAGCCGCGGCGCGGTGCGCTTCGACCATGTCGACTTCCACTATGGCAAGGGCGGCAAGGTAATCGATGCCCTGAACCTGGACATCCGCCCCGGCGAGAAGATCGGCCTGATCGGCCCGTCCGGCGCCGGCAAGTCGACTGTGGTCAACCTGCTGCTGCGCCTGTACGACATCGACAGCGGGCGCATCCTCATCGACGGCCAGGACATCGCCGAGGTCAACCAGGCCAGCTTGCGCGCGCAGATCGGCATGATCACCCAGGACACCTCGCTGCTGCACCGCTCGATCCGCGACAACCTGCTGTACGGCCGGCCGGATGCCAGTGACGAGGAAGTCTGGGAAGCAGTGCGCCGGGCCCGCGCCGACGAGTTCATCCCGCAGCTGTCCGATGCCCAGGGCCGCACCGGCTTCGACGCCCATGTCGGCGAGCGCGGCGTCAAGCTCTCCGGCGGCCAGCGCCAGCGCATCGCCATCGCCCGGGTGCTGCTGAAGAACGCGCCGATCCTGATCATGGACGAAGCGACCTCGGCGCTGGATTCGGAGGTCGAGGCGGCGATCCAGGAGAGCCTGGAGACGTTGATGCAGGGCAAGACGGTGATCGCCATCGCCCACCGCCTGTCGACCATCGCCCGCATGGACCGGCTGATCGTGCTGGACAAGGGGCATATCGTCGAAAGCGGCAGCCATGCCGAGCTGCTGGCACAGCGCGGGTTGTATGCACGGTTGTGGCATCACCAGACCGGGGGGTTCGTCGGCGTCGATTGAGTTAGGCGCGGCCCCTGTAGGAGCGGCCTTGTGCCGCGAAAGGGCCGCAACGCGGCCCCTGTAGGAGCGGCCTTGTGCCGCGAAAGGGCCGCAACGCGGCCCCGGCGATCTTTGCATCAACGATGAAATCCTGGGGCCGCTTTGCGGCCCTTTCGCGGCACAAGGCCGCTCCTACAGGGATAGCGTGTGGCCAGGCACTTCAAACCTGACGATACGGCAACATCCCCCGCGCCTCCTCGGCGTAGGCCATCACCCCTTCGCGCTCCTGGCTCAGGAAGTCCGCGACCGCCCGGCGCAACCCCGGGTGCAGCAGGTAATGCCACGACCGCGTGATCACCGGCTCGAACCCGCGAATCAGCTTGTGCTCGCCCTGGGCACCGGCATCGAAGCGCTGCAGGCCTTCGCCGATCGCGAAGTCCATGCCCTGGTAGAAACAGGTCTCGAAATGCAGGCGGTCGAATTCGTCCAGGCAACCCCAGTAGCGGCCATACAGGCTGTCGCCTCCCACCAGGCTGAAGGCCATGGCCACCTCGCGCCCTTGCTGCCGGGCAATCACCACGCGAATCGCCTCGGGCATGCGCTCGGCCACCAGGCTGAAGAACTCGCGAGTCAGGTACGGCGCACGTCGGCGCACGGCATAGGTGTTGGCATAGCAGCGGTAGACGAAGTCCCACTGCTCCTCCCTCAGTTCATCACCGCGGTACCAGGCGAAATCGATCCCCTGCCCCGCCACCTGCTCGCGCTCCTTGCGCATCTGCTTGCGCTTGCGTGAGCTGAGGGTGTCGAGAAAATCCTGGAAGTCCCGGTAACCCCGGTTGCGCCAGTGGAACTGGCAACCCAGGCGTTCCAGCCAGCCCGGTTGGCCGGCAATGGCGTCGTCCAGCACGCTGTCGGTGAAATTGATGTGCGCCCCCGACAGCCCACCCTTGCCCAGGTACTCGGGAATCGCCTGCAACAGCAGCAGGCCATCAGCAGGGGCGGACGCCAGCAGGCGGGGCCCGGTGACCGGGCTGAACGGCACCGCGCCGAGCAGCTTGGGGTAATACGCGATGCCGGCGCGCTCGCAGGCATCGGCCCAGCCATGGTCGAACACGTACTCGCCGAACGAATGCCACTTGCGGTACGCCGGCAGCAGCGCCCGCACTTCGCCATCGCGCTCCAGCACCAGGTGTTCGGCGGCCCAGCCGGTGTCGGGTACCACGCTGCCACTGTCTTCCATGGCACTGAGAAAGGCGTGGCGCAGGAACGGCTGACCGTCGGGCACCAGCGCGTCCCAGGTGGTCGCCGGCAGGTCGCGCAGATGGGCAAGGCTGTGAAGGCTGATCACGTTTCCAACTCGCTGAAAAGAGAGTGCCAGTATTGCCAAGTCGACCGTGACACTCAAATGACGGCCGCTTTACTTAACAACAGTGCCACTGTTTAGACATTATTCTGTCATTCGCCCCCGCAATACTTGCGCCTGTTTTCCGGAACCCCAGAACCTGTCTAGTCAGGCCCTTTCCGAAGACATGCCAACTCGGGGGCGGGCGCTTGAGCCTCCCCACTTTTCCAACAGGGAGAACCTTATGCGTCTTGTTTCTACACTTACCGGGGTGAGCCTCACCGGCATGATGCTGGCTCTGAGTACTCCGGCCAGTGCTGCTGTCGACGCCAAGCTGCTCGAAATACTCCGCGCCAACGGCTCGATCAACCAGGCGCAGTACACCGAACTGCAGGGCGACCTGGCAAAGGAAACCAAGGAAAAGGCCGACCAGAAAGCCCAGTCCGAGCGCCTGAGCTCCTTCGAACAAAAAGTGGCTTGGGCCGCCAAGACCCAGATCAAGGGTGACGTGCGCCTGCGCTACGAAGACGTCAACGTCGACAACCCCAACAGCCGCAGCGGCAACCAGGACCGCGAGCGCGTGCGCGCCCGTGTCGGTTTCTACAGCGAGATCAACCCGCAGGTCGACGCCGGCATTCGCGTGGCCACCGGCAGCAGCTCGGACGCCCGCTCGACCAACCAGAGCCTGGACAACTACTTCGACAAGAAATCGCTGTGGGTGGACCTCGCTTACCTCGACTGGCACCCGACCGCCGTGCCGAACCTGCACCTGATCGGCGGCAAGATGCTGCAGCCGTGGGTGAGCATGGGCGACATCATCTGGGACAGCGACATCAACCCGGAAGGCGTGGCCGTTACCTACAAGACCAACCTGGGCGGCGCCGAAGTGTTCGGCAGCGCCGGCCACTACACCCTCAAGGACAACGTCGACGGCGACGGCGTGCAGTTCAAGCACGACGCGCAGCTGTACCACGGCCAATTGGGCACCAAGTTCAACCTGGCTGACAGCGTCAAGGTCACCGTCGGCGGCAGCCTCTACGGCTTCGACAACGACAAGAAGTCGGCCGTGCTGCGCAGCTTCGGCAACACCACCACCGAGTTCAACCTGGCCGAAGGCTTCGGCCAGGTGGACTTCACCGGCTTCGCCATCCCGCTGTCGGCCTATGGCCAGTTCGTCAAGAACACCGACAGCACCGACGGCGAGGACAAGGCCTGGCTGGCGGGTCTCAAGACCAAGCTGGGCGCCTGGAGCCTGGACTACAACTACCGCGACGTGCAGCGCAACGCCGTGGTCAGCCTGTTCACCGACTCCGACTTCGGCGCAGGCTTCACAGGTTCGCGTGGTCACAAGTTCAAGGTCGGCTACGAGATCGACAAGAACTTCTCCCTGGGCGCGGCCTACCTGATGGCCAAGACCGACCTGTCGCAGTTGCCGAACAACAACGCCGACGTCGACACCCTGCAGGTCGACCTGGAAGCCAAGTTCTAAGCGCTATGCTGAAGCGGGAATTGCTGACCCCATCCGGCATTTCCCGCTTTTTTTGCCTGTCAGAAAACTGGGGCTGCTTTGCAGCCCTTTCGCGGCACAAGGCCGCTCCTACAGGGAAATGCGATCCCCTGTAGGAGCGGCCTTGTGCCGCGAAAGGGTCGCAAAGCGGCCCCAGCATTCTCGAACCGGAAATCAGCGCTTGCGCAGCACCACACTACCAATCGAATACCCCGCACCAAACGAACTCAGCACCCCCAGCGAACCCTTGGCCAGGTCATCCTGATACAGGTGGAAGGCAATCACCGACCCCGCCGAACTGGTGTTGGCATAGCGATCCAGAATCACCGGCGCATCTTCCTCGGCCACTTCACGCCCCAGCAGCTTCTTGACGATCAGGTGGTTCATGCTCAGGTTGGCCTGGTGCAGCCAGAAGCGCTTGACGTCCGACGGCTGCAGATCGTTCTCGGCCAGGTGCTGGCCGATCAGCTCGGCGACCATCGGGCAGACTTCCTTGAACACCTTGCGGCCTTCCTGCACGAACAGCTTGTCGCGGGCACCGATGCCCTCTTCCGCGGCGCGGTTGAGGAAGCCGAAGTTGTTGCGGATGTTGTTGGAGAACGCCGTCAGCAGCTTGGTGCTGACGATGTCGAACTGGTGTTCGGAGGTGGCCAGGTCGGCACGCTCGACCAGCACCGCGGTGGCGGCGTCGCCGAAGATGAAGTGGCTGTCGCGGTCACGGAAGTTCAGGTGGCCGGTGCAGATCTCCGGGTTGACTACCAGCACGGCGCGCGACTGACCCAGCTGCACGCTGTTGGCGGCGGTCTGGATACCGAAGGTGGCCGACGAGCAGGCCACGTTCATGTCGAAGGCGAAGCCCTGGATGCCCAGTGCCTGCTGCACTTCGATGGCGATGGCCGGGTACGGGCGCTGCAGGTTGGAACAGGCGACGATCACGCCGTCGACATCGGCGGCGCTGCGACCGGCACGCTCCAGGGCCTGGCGGGCGGCAGCCACGCCCATTTCGCAGAGGATCGACTGTTCGTCGTTGCCGCGCTCGGGCAGGCGCGGCTTCATGCGCTGCGGATCGAGAATACCGGCCTTGTCCATGACGAAGCGGCTCTTGATGCCCGAAGCCTTCTCGATGAAGGCGGCGTCGGACAGCGGCGCCGCCTCGACCTCGCCACGCTCGATGGCGGCGGCGTTGTCACGGTTGAATCGTTGTGCCCAGGCGTTGAAGGATTCCACCAGTTCTTCGTTGGAAATGCTTTGGGCCGGGGTGTACAGGCCGGTGCCGCTGATCACGACGTTGTGCACGGTCGTTCCTCTGTCAGAGGCCATCGCCAAACGGGCGCTGGCCGAAAAAAGGTCGATACTGGCACCTTGGTACCAGTTTGTAGGCGAGGGCTTTGCCCTCGTTCGCGGGTAAACCCGCTCCCACAGGGCATCGCCATGTTCAGAACCGGCGATAATCCTGTGGGAGCGGGCTCGCCCGCGAATGGGCCGCAAAGCGGCCCAAATTCCACCAAGTTTGCCACAACTCGGGGGGCTTAGGCTTCCACCTGACTCCACTGTTTGCTCAGTCGCTTGTCGGAAACCGGCACCTTCGTCCCCAGTTGCTGGGCAAACAACGACACCCGGTATTCCTCCAGCAGCCAGCGGTACAGGGTCAACTGCTCATCGCGCTTGCCTTCCTGGGCATGCTTGTCGGCGCGGGCCTGGTACTGCGCCCAGCAATTGGCCAGCTCGGCGCTCCACACCCGGTCCTTCTGCACCTGCGAACCCAGCTTCTCCAGGCGCAGTTCAATCGCCTTGAGATAACGCGGCAACTCCTTGAACCAGGCCCCCGGCGTTTCCCGCACGAAGCCCGGGTACACCAGGTTGGCCAGCTGCTGCTTGATGTCGTTGAGCGCCACCGCCTGGCTCAGGTCGATCTTGCCCTTGAAGCGCTTCTGCAAGCCATGCCACAGCTTCAGCACCTCCAGGGTCAGGCGGGCCAGGCGTTCGGCGTGCTCGGTCCAGTTGCCGCGCTTGCGTTCGGCCAGCGAGGCCAGGCCCGCGCCATCGCGCGGCAGTGGGTCTTCGCCTTCCAGCACACAACTGTCGAGGCTGGCCAGGAGGATATCCTCGACCAGTGCCTCGACCCGGCCCAGTTCACGGTACAGCAGCCCCAGCTCGGTCAGCCCCGGCAGCTTGCCGCGCAGGAACTTGGCCGGTTCCGCCAGCTGTTGCAGCAACAGGCGCTGCAAGGCGCGACGGTGCTGGAACTCGGCTTCGGCCTGGGTCGAGAAGCGTCCCTCGCGCACCGTGCCGTTGTCCTCGACCAGCGCCGGGTAGACCGTCATCGACAGCCCGGCGATCTTCTGCTGGGCGGTCTGCGCCACCTGCGCGAAGGCCTTGGCCTGTACCGGCTGCTCGGCCTTCTCGCTACGCGGCAGGGCCAGCGCCGCCTGGCTGGCGGCGGCGAAGCGGGCGGTCAGCTCGGCGAGGTCGCGGCCTTCGCCGAGGAACTTGCCCTGGGCGTCAACCACTTCGATGTTCATGCGCAGATGGCCTTCCACCAGCCCGGCCGCCTCCGCCCAGGCCTCGTCCGACACCCGCGCCCCGGTCATGCGCAGCAACTCCTGGCCCAGGGCCTGCGGCAATGCCCCCTGGCCGAACGCCAGGCGCGACAGGGCCGCCTTGACGAAGTCGGGCACCGGCACGAAGTTCTTGCGCAGGGCCTTGGGCAAGTTGCGCACCAGGGCGATGCACTTGGCCTCCAGCAGGCCGGGCACCAACCATTCCAGGCGCTCGCCCGGCAGGTTCGGCAACAACGGCGCCGGCACCCGCACGGTCACGCCGTCACGCGGATGGTTCGGCTCGAAGTGATAGCTCAGCGACAGGCGCAGCTCGCCCACCTGCAGGTGGTCCGGATACTGCGCGGCGGTGACCTCGCTGGCCTCGCGGGCGAGCACGTCCTCTTCGCGCATGATCAGCAGGTTCGGATCCTTCTGGCTGTTCATCCGGTACCAGCTGTCGAAGGTCGCGGTCTGGTGGATCTCTTCGGGCAGGCGCGCCTCGTAGAAGGCGTACAGCGTCTCCTCGTCGGCCAGAATATCGCGCCGACGGGCCTTGGCTTCCAGCTCGTCGAGCTGCTCGAGCAGGCGCTTGTTGGTCGCCAGGCACTTGGCCCGCGACTGGATCTCGCCACCGACCAGGCCGTCGCGGATGAACAGCTCGCGGGAAGTGATCGGGTCGATGGGGCCGAAATGCACCGGCCTGCGACCGACCAGGATCAGCCCGTAAAGGGTGATCTGCTCGTAGGCCACCACCTGGCCGCGCTTCTTCTCCCAGTGCGGTTCGAAGTGGTTCTTCTTGATCAGGTGGGTGGCCAGCGGCTCGATCCAGTCCGGCTCGATCTTGGCCACCATGCGCGCATACAGCTTGGTGGTCTCCACCAGTTCCGCGGCCATCACCCACTGCGGTCGCTTGCGACCGATGCCAGACGACGGGTGAACCCAGAAACGCCGCTGACGCGCGCCCTGATAGTCGCCCTCCTCGGTCTTCTGGCCGATCTGGCTGAGCAGGCCGCTGAGAATCGCCTTGTGCAGGGGCTGGTAGTCGCAGGCGTCCTTGTTGACCGTCAACTGCAGGTCGCGGCAGATCAGCGCCAGCTGGCGGTGGGCGTCGCGCCACTCGCGCAGGCGCAGGTAGTTGAGGAAGTTCTTGCGGCACCAGTTACGCAGCGGGCTAGCGGTCAGCGCCTGGCGCTGCTCCTCGAAACCGCGCCACAGGTTGACCAGCGCGGCGAAGTCGGAATCGACATCCTTCCACTGCGCGTGCGCCTGGTCGGCGGCCTGCTGGCGCTCCGGCGGGCGCTCGCGCGGGTCCTGCACCGACAGCGCGCTGGCGACGATCAGCACTTCCTGCAGGCTGCCCTGACGGGCTCCTTCGAGCAGCATGCGGCCCAAACGAGGATCGATCGGCAGGCGCGCCAGCTGGCGGCCCAGCGGCGTCAGCTGGTTCTCGCGGTTGACCGCCGATAGCTCCTGCAACAGGTTGAAGCCGTCGCTGATGGCCTTGCCATCCGGCGGCTCGATGAACGGGAAGGCGTCGATCGCGCCCAGGCGCAGGTGCAGCATCTGCAGGATCACCGCGGCCAGGTTGGTGCGCAGGATCTCCGGGTCGGTGAACGCCGGCCGGCCGTTGAAATCGTCCTCGCTGTAGAGGCGGATGCAGATGCCCGGCTCGACCCGGCCGCAGCGGCCTTTACGCTGGTTGGCGCTGGCCTGGGACACCGCCTCGATGGGCAGGCGCTGGACCTTGGCGCGGTAGCTGTAGCGGCTGATGCGCGCGGTGCCGCTGTCGATCACGTAGCGGATGCCCGGCACGGTCAGCGAGGTTTCGGCGACGTTGGTCGCCAGCACCACGCGCCGGCCGCTGTGGGACTGGAAGATCCGCTGCTGCTCGGCCGGCGACAGCCGCGCATACAGCGGCAGGATCTCGGTGTGGCGCAGCTGCGCCTTGCGCAGGATCTCGGCGGCGTCGCGAATCTCGCGTTCGCCGGGCAGGAACACCAACACATCGCCCGGGCCCTTGCCCTGGCTGCGTTCGTGCTGGGCGATCTCGTCGAGGCTGGCGAGGATCGCCTGGTCGACGGAAAGGTCCTCCTCGACCTGGTTGCCCTCCTCGTCGTGCTCGCTGGTCAGCGGCCGGTACCAGGTTTCCACCGGGTAGGTGCGCCCGGACACCTCGATGATCGGCGCGCCATCGAAGTGCTTGGAGAAGCGCTCCAGGTCGATGGTCGCCGAGGTGATGATCAGCTTCAGGTCCGGGCGGCGGTGCAGCAGGGTCTTGAGATAGCCGAGCAGGAAGTCGATGTTCAGGCTGCGCTCATGGGCCTCGTCGACGATGATCGTGTCGTAGCGCTCGAGGAAGCGGTCGTGCTGGGTCTCGGCCAGCAGGATGCCGTCGGTCATCAGCTTGACCAGGGTGTTCGAATCGCTCTGGTCCTCGAAGCGCACCTGGTAGCCGACCAGCGCCCCCAACGGCGTGCCCAGCTCTTCCGCAACCCGCGCCGCGACACTGCGCGCGGCGATCCGCCGGGGCTGGGTGTGGGCGATCAGGCCATGGCTGCCGCGGCCCAGCTCCAGGCAGATCTTCGGCAGCTGGGTGGTCTTGCCGGAACCGGTCTCGCCGGCGATCACCAGCACCTGGTGCTCGGCCAGGGCCTTCTTGATCTCGTCGCGCTTGGCGGCGATCGGCAGGCTGTCGTCGTAGCGAATGCTCGGCACGCTCTGCTGGCGCGCGGTGACCTGGGCGCAGGAGGCCTGGACCTTTTCCACCCACTGCGCGAGCTTGCCCTCGTCGGGGCGCTTGCGCAGCTCGTGCAATTGCCGGCGCAACCGATGGCGGTCGGCGATCATGGCGTGGTCGAGGTTCTTCAGCAGTTGGTCGATGGCGTGGTCTGTCATGGGGCTTTTTAATGATGCAGGCGAGTGCTGCTTTTTCATGATCGGCAGGCGTAAGAGGCGGGATTGTCGCAGATTTGCGAAATCGATGCTGCCTGTGCCCGCCGTTCAGTCGCGATCACGCTCGAAATAGCGGGAGCGCTTGAAAAACAACGGGGTAGCAATTGCCACGAAAAAAGCTGACCAGCCAATACCATCAAGTTGCAGGAACTGCTCTTCACCCAGTTGATTACAGGCGGTAATCCCCGTGACGTTGAAGACGATATAGAGAAGAAACCTGATGCACCTTGACCGGCATGCCCAGTCGACCAACGTGCCGACCACGAGGGCATAGCAAATACCATAAAGCACCCACATATCCGCTCCCCTTCAGATAATCAACATCAGGCTGCTGGATTGGGGACCAATACCGCCTTTCACGGTTGCTGTGCCCGCCGTTCAGTCGCGATCACGCTCGAAATAGCGGGAGCGCTTGAAAAGCAGCAGCGTTGCAACTGCATCACAAAGAATCCACCAGTACATCCCATCCAGCCGCAAGAATTCACGCTCGCCAAGTTGTGTGCACGCCGTTATGCCAGTTGCCATCAGCGCCACGCAGACGCAGCATCTGAGCGTTGCTGAGCGACATGCCCAGTCAAGCAATAGGCCGGCGACCAGCCCATAAAGGGTAAGAAGAAAGATCTCAGTCATGGCTACCCTTCAATCACATGATGAACATCAGGCTGGACGTCTGAGGACCTATGCCGCCGTGAACCTTGGCTGACAGCGACACCAGAACATCGCCCACGTGAAAGGTCGGTATTGAGCGCAGCATTGCCCAGCCAGCAACAACACTGACCGCCCCTCCAGTGATCGCCCCCACGGGCGTACCCGCCAGCGGGCCTGCAACACTTGCGCCTGCTTTACCTGCAAGCCAGCCGACTACAGTCGAAACCCTCTGCCTTTGCTGATTTAGGATGTCCCCTTGCTGTCGTGAAATCGGCCGAGATACTGCAACCGTCATATGGCAAGGCCGCTCCCCCGCCTGCATTCGGTCATAAAGCTCTGCCATCTTTTCAACGACCTGATAGTGCCCGGCATGCACGAATGGCAGCCCCGCCTGCCGGATCTGACAACATTCCCCTGGCTGGATGATGAACTCGCTGACATCGAAGATGATCGCGTGATGGGCGATTACCTGATAAGTCCTTTGCGCTTGCATGGCGATCCCTGACCATTCCTACAAAGAAAGGGACTTTCACCGCTGGCGCGCCACCTGCCAATTAGCCTAGGTCCGAGAAAACTGTGGGAAGCTTCCTAAGCTGCTGCGACGCGGCGAACAAACCTTGCCAATGTTTAGCTGCCACCGGAATGAACGTCGCCATTCACTGCTTTAATCAACCTTACAGGCCATGTGAGTATCCAGGGATGCTTCCCGACCCGATGATCGCCCGCCCGCTGCCCTACCCTTCGCTGCCGAAGGCCCGGGCCCGTGCCGGTGAAAATCCGCTGGTCCATATCATCCTGGCGTTCTGGGCGCTGTGGCACTGCCGCCACGCGCGCCCACCGGACACGTCGCTCACGCACTCCTGACCCGACCCGGCCGCCTTCTGGCCGATTGACTCAGCCTGACCGCTCGCCTGCGCGGCGGTCACGTGTGCCCCAGAGCGAATCCACCATGCACTTTGCCCCCGCAGAGCAAGCCAGGCGTTTCCTGGCCGACAACCCCGATATCGACCTGATCGAGCTGTTCCTCCTCGACGCCAACGGCGTGCCCCGCGGCAAGCTGCTGCACCGCGAGGAGCTGCTGGCGGTGTTCGAAAGCGGCCGCCCGCTGCCCAGCACCATCCTCGGCCTGACCCTCAACGGCGATGATGTCGAAGACTCCGGCCTGGTCTGGGACGTCGGCGACATCGACTGCCGCGCATACCCGCTGGACGGCAGCCTGGTGCGCCTGCCCTGGCGCCGGGTGCCGACCGCCGCCGTGCAGGTCAGCATGCACCCCAGCGAAGGCCTGCCGGCCAGCGTGGCCGATCCGCGCCATGTGCTGCTGCGGGTGATCGACGCGCTCAAGGCCGATGGTTTCCACCCGGTGATGGCCTGCGAGCTGGAGTTCTACCTGCTCGACCAGCAGCGCGACGCCCACGGCCGACCGCAACCGGCGCTGGATAGCGACGGCGGACGCCCACGCGGGACCCAGGTGTATGGCCTGCGCGAGCTGGAGCAGATCGAACCCTTCCTTGCCGACCTCTATGCCGCCTGCAAGGCCCAGGGCATCCCGGCCCGCACGGCGATCTCCGAATACGCCCCCGGCCAGGTGGAGATCACCCTGGAGCACGGTGACGCGCTCCAGGCGATGGACCAGGCCGTGCGCTACAAGCGTCTGGTCAAGGGTATCGCCAACGCCCACGGCATGCAGGCCTGCTTCATGGCCAAGCCGTTCGCCCAGCTGGCCGGCACCGGCATGCACATGCACCTGAGCCTGGCCGACGCCGCCGGCAACAACCTGTTCGCCAGCGAAGACAAGGCCGGCACCCCGCTGCTGCGCCAGGCGGTGGCCGGCATGCTGCGTCACCTGCGTGAATCGCTGCTGTTGTTCTGCCCCAACGCCAACTCGTTCCGCCGCTTCCAGGCCAACAGCTATGCGCCGCTGGCACCGACCTGGGGCGTGGACAACCGCACCGTCAGCCTGCGCGTACCCGGTGGCCCGGCCAACAGCCGGCATATCGAGCACCGCATCTGCGGCGCCGACGCCAACCCCTACCTGGCCGCCGCCGCGATCCTCGCCGCCACCCACCAGGGCATCCGTGAACAACTCGATCCCGGCGCCCCGGTCGAGGGCAACGGCTATGCCCAGGCCGGCGAACACCTGCCCACCGACTGGCTAACCGTCCTCGAGGCCTTGGAAAATTCGAGCTGGGCCCGGGAGGCGCTGGGCGAGGCCTTCCTCGGCGTCTACCTCAAGGTCAAGCGCGCCGAGTACCGCCAGTTCATGGCCGAGGTCGGCGAGCAGGACTGGCGCTGGTACCTGCACCAGGCCTGATGCCCACAAGATTACAAGAAGGAACAAGCATGAACGCAGCAGTGAACAACGGCCCGGCCCAGCGCGCGCCGTCCTATTACAGCGCCACCCTCAACGACACGACCGAGTACCCCACGCTCAAGGGCACGGTGCAGGTCGACGTGGCGATCATCGGCGGCGGCTTCACCGGCGTGGCCACCGCCGTGGAACTGGCCGAGCGCGGCCTGAAAGTGGCCATCGTCGAGACCAACCGCATCGGCTGGGGCGCCAGCGGGCGCAACGGCGGCCAGGTCACCGGCAGCCTGTCGGGCGACGAGGCCATGCGCACGCAGATGCGCGACCGGCTGGGCGCCGAGGTGGACGACTTCATCTGGCAGCTGCGCTGGCGCGGCCACCAGATCATCGAGCAGCGCGTCGAACGCTACGGCATCCAGTGCGACCTCAAGCACGGCCACCTGCACGCGGCGATGAAACCGTCGCACATGAACGAACTGCGCGCCTTCGAGGCCGAGGCCCAGCGCCGCGGCATGGGCGACCAGGTGCAACTGCTCGATCGCAGCGCCATGCAACGCCACCTGCAGAGCCCGCTGTACCTCGGCGCGCTGAAGAACCGCCGCAACCTGCACCTGCACCCGCTCAACCTGTGCCTGGGCGAGGCCCGCGCCGCCCACGGGCTGGGTGCGCTGGTGTTCGAAAACTCCGAGGTGCTGGAGATCGTCCACGGCCCGCGCCCGGCGGTGGTCACCGCCCGGGGACGGATCGAGGCACGCCAGGTGATGCTGGCGGGCGATGTGTATCACAAGCTGGAAAAACGCCAGCTCAAGGGCAAGATCTTCCCGGCCATGGGTGGCATCGTCACCACCGCGCCGCTGGGCGAGCTGGCCGAGCAGATCAACCCGCAGGACCTGGCGGTGTACGACTGCCGTTTCGTCCTCGACTACTACCGCCTGACCGCCGACAAGCGCCTGCTGTTCGGCGGCGGCGCCAACTACTCCGGGCGCGACTCGCGGGACATCGAAGGCGAGCTGCGCCCGTGCATCGAGCGCACCTTCCCGGCGCTCAAGGGCGTGCCGATCGAGTTCCAGTGGAGCTGCGCCATGGGCATCGTGGTCAACCGCATCCCGCAGCTGGGCAAGCTGTCGGACAACGTCTGGTACTGCCAGGGGTATTCCGGGCATGGCATCGCCACCAGCCACATCATGGGCGAGATCATGGCCGAGGCGCTGACCGGGACGCTGGAGAAGTTCGATACCTTTGCCGGGTGCCGGCACATCAAGGTACCGATGGGCGACCTGCTGGGCAATCCGCTGCTGGCGGCGGGGATGTGGTATTACCAGATGCTGGAAAAGCTGCGCTGAGCCTTAAGTCTGCGCAACCTCCCTGTGTAGGAGCGGCCTTGTGCCGCGAAAGGGCGGCAAAGCAGCCCCGGGATTTCAGCGACAATGCATCAATCGATGGGGGTGCTTCGCACCCCTTTCGCGGCACAAGGCCGCTCCTACATCGATCGCGCACGCTGGGGATCAGGCGATCTTCTTCAGACCTTGCTTCTTCAGCTCTTCGTCGCGCAGCTCGCGGCGCAGGATCTTGCCGACGTTGGTGGTCGGCAGCGCGTCGCGGAACTCGATGGCCTTGGGCACCTTGTAGCCGGTGACGTTGGCGCGCATGTGCTCCATCACCTGCTCCTTGGTCAGGGTCATGCCCGGCTTGACCACGATGAACACCTTGATCACCTCGCCGGACTTCTCGTCCGGGATGCCGATGGCCGCGCATTGCAGCACGCCCGGCAGCGCGGCGAGCACATCTTCGAGCTCGTTGGGGTACACGTTGAAGCCGGACACCAGGATCATGTCCTTCTTGCGGTCGACGATGCGCATGTAGCCGTCCGGCTGGATCAGGGCGATGTCGCCGGTCTTCAGCCAGCCGTTGCTGTCGATGATTTCGGCGGTGGCGTCTTCACGCTGCCAGTAGCCCTTCATCACCTGCGGCCCCTTGATGCACAGCTCGCCCACCTCGCCCAGGGGCAGCTCCTGGCCGTTGTCGTCGATGATCTTGCACAGGGTGGACGGCACCGGGATGCCAATGGTCCCCAGCTGGTTGGCCGAAGTCGGGTTGACCGCCGCCACCGGGCTGGTCTCGGTCATGCCGTAGCCTTCGCAGATGGCGCAGCCGGTCACCGTCTTCCAGCGCTCGGCCACGCTCTGTTGCAAGGCCATGCCGCCGGACAGGGTGATCTTCAGCGCCGAGAAGTCGAGGTTGCGGAACGTCTCGTTGTTGCACAGGGCAACGAACAGCGTGTTGAGGCCGACGAAACCGCTGAACTTCCACTTGCCCAGTTCCTTGACCATGGCCGGCAGGTCGCGCGGGTTGCTGATCAGCACGTTGTGGTTGCCGATGAGCATCATGGCCATGCAATGGAAGGTGAAGGCGTAGATGTGGTACAGCGGCAGCGGGGTGATGAGGATCTCGCAACCTTCGTGCAGGTTCGAGCCCATCAGCGCGCGGCACTGCAGCATGTTGGCGACCAGGTTGCGGTGGGTGAGCATCGCGCCCTTGGCAACGCCGGTGGTACCGCCGGTGTACTGCAGCACGGCGACATCGCCGGACTGCGGGTTGGCCTCGGTCACCGCGCCGCCCTTGCCCAGCGCCAGGGCGTCGTTGAAGCGCACGGCGCCCGGCAGGTGGTAGGCCGGCACCATTTTCTTCACGTACTTGATGACGCTGTTGATCAACAGGCGCTTGAGAGGTGGCAACAGGTCGGCCACTTCGGTCACAATGACGTGTTTGACCTGGGTCTTGGGCACCACCTTTTCCGCCAGGTGCGCCATGTTGGCCAGGCATACCAGGGCCTTGGCCCCGGAGTCGTTGAACTGGTGCTCCAGCTCCCGCGCGGTGTACAGCGGGTTGGTGTTGACCACGATCAGGCCGGCACGCATGGCGCCGAACACGGCAACGGGATACTGCAGGACGTTGGGCAGCTGGACCGCGATGCGATCACCCGGCTTCAGGTCGGTGTGCTGTTGCAGCCAGGCGGCGAAGGCGCCGGACAGGGTGTACAGCTCGCCGTAGGTGATGGTCTTGCCCAGGTTGCTAAAGGCAGGTTTGTCGGCAAAGCGTTGGCAGGATTGCTTGAGTACCGCCTGGATATTGGGGAATTCGTCAGGATTGATGTCCGCCGTGACCCCGGCTGGGTACTTATCCTTCCAAAAATGTTCGATCATGGAAGCCCGCTCCTTCAGCAACAGCGAATTCGGTACGCGTCGATGCGCTTATTATTGATATGAGAGGCCGGCTCATTGCAAACCGGATCCTCTGAAAGCGCGCCGAGAGTAACAGCTTTGCAAGGGGTCGCCTAGAGGCCGAAATGGGCCGACAGGTCACGAAAATGACTCAATGAACAATGCAGGTCATTTTTAGAGTAATTATACAAAATGTCGCGAATCCGCCTGAAAGCCCTGCCCTAGAGAGGGCCTGCGGGAACGGCGTTGCGTCGATCCCACAGGATTGGATTAGCCACCGTCAGGCGATGTCGCGCAACTCCCGGCGCAGGATCTTGCCCACCGGGGTCATCGGCAGCGATTCGCGCAACACGATGTGCTTGGGCACCTTGTAGCCAGTGAAGTTGGTCTTGCAGAACGCCTTGAGCTCATCGACGCTCACCCCACCCGCGCGCGGCACCACGAACAGCTTCACCGCCTCGCCGGTGCGCTCGTCCGGCACGCCGATCACCGCGCAGCTGGCCACCTGCGGATGGCCCATCACCACGTCCTCGATCTCGTTGGGATACACGTTGAAGCCCGAGACGATGATCATGTCCTTCTTGCGGTCGACGATGCGGGTGAAACCGTCCGGATCGATGACAGCGATGTCGCCAGTCTTCAGCCAGCCTTCGGCATCCAGCACCTGGGTGGTGGCCTCTACCTGCTGCCAGTAGCCCTTCATCACCTGCGGCCCCTTGATGCACAGCTCGCCACGCTCGCCCAGCGGCTGCTCGTGGCCCTCATCGTCGATCACCTTGAACGCGGTGCCGGGCACCGGGAGCCCCACGGTCCCCAGGCGCGCCAGCTGGCCATAGGGGTTGGTGCTGGCCGCCGGCGAGGTTTCGGTCAGGCCGTAGCCTTCGACAATGCGGCAACCGGTGAGGGCCTCCCAGCGTTCGGCGGTGGCCTTGACCAACGCGGTGCCGCCGGAATTGGTGATCTTCAGCGCGGAGAAATCCAGCGACTTGAAGCCCGGGTTGTCCATCAGCGCGACGAACAGCGTGTTCAAGCCCACCAGCGCCGAGAACCGCCACTTGCCCAGCTCCTTGATGAAGCCGGGGATATCGCGGGGGTTGGTGATCAGCACGTTGTGGTTGCCGGTCACCATCATGCACATGCAGTTCGCGGTGAAGGCATAGATGTGGTACAGCGGCAGCGGCGCGATCATCACCTCCTGCCCTTCCTTGATCAGTGGCTGGCCATCGGGGCCGTGCTGGCCGAAGCAGGCCAGCACCTGGAGCATGTTGGCCACCAGGTTGCCGTGGGTGAGCATGGCGCCCTTGGCCAGCCCGGTGGTGCCACCGGTGTACTGCAGCACCGCAATGTTTTCCAGGGTCTGCGCCACCGGTTTGTGGGTAAGCCCGCGCCCCTGGCGCAGCACCTGCTTGAACGACACGGCCTGGGGCAACTGGTAGGCCGGCACCATCTTCTTCAGCTTGTCGACCACGGTATTGACCAGCCAGCCCTTGGCCGTCGGCAGCAGGTCGCCCATCTTCGCCTCGATCAGGTATTCGATGCCGGTGTCCGGCAGCACCTCCTGCACGCGCTTGCCGAACATGTTCAGGTACACCAGGGCACGGGCGCCGGAGTCCTTGAACTGATGACGCATCTCGCGCTCGGTGTACAGCGGGTTGGTGTTGACCACGATCAGGCCGGCACGCATGGCGCCAAACACCGCGATGGGGTATTGCAGGACATTGGGCATCTGCACCGCGATGCGGTCGCCCGGCACCAGTTCGGTGTGCTGCTGCAGCCAGGCGGCAAAGGCCGCGGAATGGCGTTCGAGATCGGCATAGCTCAGGGTGACGCCGAGGTTGCTGTACGCCGGACGGTCGGCGAAACGCTTGCAGCAGCGCTCGAAGACGTCGACGACGGATGTGTAGGCATTCATGTCAATGGTGGAAGGTACGCCCGCCGGGCGCTTGTCGTTCCAGAAATCGGCTTGCATTTATTGTTGTTCCTCTGCCGGGACATCCCTGACCTGATCGCCGGCTGGCAAAAAGGTGTTCAGCCGACGTTAGCAGCTCTGTCGAGGGTGGCAAATACGCCAAGTGCCGCCATTAACATTGTGAATCTCTTTTCTGTCCTTCCTGCAATCGATGGCTTTGCGCATACACTGTTGGGCAACCTTCGCGCGCAAGGACCCGCCATGCCCCACGACGCCTTCTGGCTCCCCGCCAGCGAGCATTGCAGCCTTTATGTCCACCAATGGCTGCCGGCCACACCGGTCAAGGCCGTGGTGCTGCTGGCCCATGGCATGGCCGAGCATGCCGGGCGCTACCAGCGCCTGGGCCATGCGCTCAACGCGGCCGGCTACGGGCTGCTCGCCCCCGACCTGCGCGGCCACGGCCGCACCGCCGAGCTGGGCAGCCTGGGCCTGTTCGCCCGGCAAAATGGCTGGAATGCCGTGCTCAACGACCTGGGCCTGCTGGCCCAGCACATCGGCCAGCAGTTTCCGGGGACCCCGCTGTTTCTGTTCGGCCACAGCATGGGCAGCTACATCGCCCAGGCCTACCTGCTGCACCACAGCGCCAGCCTGCAGGGCGCGATCCTCAGCGGCTCGAACTTCCAGCCGGTGGCGCTGTACCGCGCGGCGCGCCAGATCGCCCGTCTCGAGGCCTGGCGCCAGGGCCCGCTGGGCAAGAGCGCGCTGATCGACTGGCTGTCGTTCGGCTCGTTCAACAAGGCGTTCAAGCCCAACCGCACCGCCTTCGACTGGCTCAGCCGCGATGCCGCGGAGGTGGACAAGTACATCGCCGATCCGCTGTGCGGCTTTCGCTGCAGCAACCAGCTGTGGCTCGACCTGCTGCAAGGGCTGGCGCAGATCAGTCAGAAGAAGAACCTGGCGCAGATCGATCCGAACCTGCCGATCTTGGTGCTGGGCGGCGAATGTGATCCGGTGAGTGCCGGCAAGCGTCTCACCCATCTGGCCGACGCCCTGCGCGCGACCGGCAACCGTCATGTACAGTTGCGCATCTACCCCGGCGCACGCCACGAAGTGCTCAACGAAACCCATCGCGACGAGGTCACCGCCGAGATCATCGGCTGGCTGGAGCAGGCGCTGGCCCTTGGCCGACCCGCCCGCAGTGAATGATCGGCAGCCTCGCCCGCCCCACAAGGAAGCCCCTGATGACCCAGGTCACCAACACGCCTTACGAAGCCCTCGAAGTCGGCCAGAAAGCTGAATACAAGAAGTCCGTGGCAGAACGCGACATCCAGCTGTTCGCCGCCATGTCCGGTGACCACAACCCGGTGCACCTGGATGCCGAGTTCGCCGCCAAGAGCATGTTCAAGGAGCGCATCGCCCACGGCATGTTCAGCGGCGCGCTGATCAGCGCTGCGGTGGCCTGCACCCTGCCCGGCCCGGGCACCATCTACCTGGGCCAGCAGATGAGCTTCCAGAAACCGGTGAAGATCGGCGACGAGCTGACCGTGCGCCTGGAAATCCTCGAGAAGCTGCCCAAGTTCAAGGTGCGCATCGCTACCAACGTGTACAACCAGAACGACGAACTGGTGGTCGCCGGCGAAGCCGAGATCCTCGCGCCGCGCAAGCAGCAGACCGTCGAGCTGGTGAGCCCGCCGGAGTTCGTTGCCAGCTGAGATGCGCACGGTCACTGTAGGAGCGGCCTTGTGCCGCGAAAGGACTGCCCAGCAGTCCCTGGATTACGCATAGATCGCCGGGGCTGCTACGCAGCCCTTTCGCGGCACGAGGCCGCTCCTACAGTGAGGCGCTTAGCCCAGCTCGCGCAAACGCCGCTCGATATGCCGGCGTTCCGGCCCCTGCCGGGTCAACGTCAGCGCCTGCTGCCAGGCCTCGCGGGCCTGCGCGGTATTGCCCAGTTGCCGATGCAGTTCGGCACGCGCGGCATGGGCCAGGTGATAATCGCCCAGCTCGCCCCGTTCGAGTATCGCCTCGACCGCCCGCAACCCGACCTGCGCGCCATCGCGCCGGGCCAGTGCCGCCGCCCGGTTCAGCTCCACCACCGGTGACGGCCAGTGACGCTGCAGCACATCGTACAGGCCGACGATCTCGTCCCAATCGGTGGCCTCGGCGCTGGGTGCTTCGGCATGCAGCGCGGCAATCGCCGCCTGCACGCTGTAGGGGCCGAACTCCCGGCCGCTCAGTGCCTGGCGCACCAACTGGCTGCCCTCCTCTATCTGTGCCCGGTCCCACAGGCTCCGGTCCTGTTCGTCGAGCAGCACCAGCTCACCGTCGGTATCGCTGCGCGCGTTCTGCCGCGAGGCCTGCAACAGCATCAGCGCCAACAGCCCCAGCACTTCGGCATCCGGCAACAACTGCGCCAGCAACCGGCCCAGGCGGATTGCTTCATCGGTCAGCGCACGCGTAGTCACATCCTCGCCCGACGACGCCGAATAGCCCTCGTTGAACACCAGGTAGATCACCCGCAGCACGCTCTCCAGCCGCTCCGGCAACTCGCCCAGCTCCGGTACCTGGTAGGGAATCTGCGCGTCGCGGATCTTGGCCTTGGCGCGCACGATGCGCTGGGCGATGGTCGCCGGGCTCTGCAGGAAGGCGCGGGCGATCTGCTCGGTGGTCAGGTCGCAGACCTCGCGCAGCGTCAGCGGCACCTGGGCATCGAAGGCCAGGGCCGGGTGGCAGCAGGTGAAAATCAGGCGCAGCCGATCGTCGACCAGCAGCTCCTGCTCGCCCGGGTCCTGGGCCTCGCCCTCCAGCAGCATGATCAGGTCCGCCTGGGAGCGGTCGAAACGGGCACGCCGACGCAAGGCGTCGATGGCCTTGAAACGGCCAGCGGAGACCAGCCAGGCCCGCGGATTGTCCGGGATGCCATCGCGCTGCCAGCGCTCGACGGCAATGAAGAAGGCGTCATGCAGGGCCTCCTCGGCCAGGTCGAAGTCTCCCAGCAGGCGGATCAGGGTGGCCAGGATGCGCCGGGAGTCGCGGCGGTAGACCGCCGCAACTTCATCACGGATTTGCCCTTCGCTGTTCATCAGCCAGGCGATACCTGGGTCATCATGGCTCTCCATTCACGTCAGGGTTGCAACTCTCGCACTGGGCGCACCTCGACGCTGCCAACCCGCGCCGCAGGAATCCCCTTGGCGATGTTCAACGCTTCATTGAGGTCGCGTGCATCGACCAGGTAGAAACCGGCCAACTGCTCCTTGGTTTCGGCGAATGGGCCATCGGTCAGGCTCATGCGCCCGGCGCGTACGCGCACCGTGGTGGCCGTCTGCACGGGCTTGAGCGCCTCGGCGGCGATCATCCGCCCGGAGCCCTGGATGGACTCGGCGTAGGCCATGCATTCGGCGTCCTCGGGGCTGTCGGGCAGGCTGTGCAACAGCGCTTCATCACAATAGACCAGGCACAGGTATTTCATGATCGTCTCCGGGGCAAGGTGGCGATAGGCGGTCGAGAGCGTTCAGGGTTTGAGATCGAACAGCGCTTTTTGCGTTTCCATGTCGAACGGTGCCGACCAGTGTTCATGGATGACCTGCCAATGGCCGCCGCTGCGCCGGTAGCCGACAGTGGCGCGCATGAAACCGCACTGGCTCTCATCGTCGGACGGGCCACAGCGGTTGAGCCAGTGGGCCAGGCCAAGGTCGCCGTCGGCGTGCACGGTCAGTTGCGCCAACTCGAACACCATCGGCCCGGTGCACATGCCCATGCACATTTCCCAATGGGCGCGGTAAGCGGCCTTGCCCTTGAATTGCAGGGCCTGGATGGCGTCGAAGGCAAGAATGTCGTCGGCGTAAGGGGCGACGATACGGTCCACGTCACGCTCGCGCACGGCTTGCATCCACTGCTCGATCAGTTGCTTCAGTTCACGCTCGGCTGCAGTGTTCATCGGTGTTTCCTCCGAAGATTCATCAGGGTTGGTGGTGACGCTTTCAACACTGGTCGAACGGGAAAACGGCAAATCGACAACTGCCCGGAAATTTTCAGTTGAGGGGCGCGACCTGTTTGAGGAAGTACACGACACGCTCGGTCTCGGCAAAGCCCAGGGCCGCATGCATCCGTTGGCTGCCTAGGTTGTCCAGGGCCGCGTCCGAGGCCAGTTCTCGGCAACCTTTGCCGGCGGCCCACCGCTCGACAGCCGCGATCAGCTGGCGGGCCACGCCCTGGCCGCGCGAGGCCTGTTCGACGAAGATGCCTTCGAGATACGCCACCGCCGATGTGTTGCTGCCATTTACATAGTCATGGCGCACCGACGCCTCGGCCAGCCCATGCACCCTGCCCTGCTCGTCATACGCCAGCAGGGCCACGAAGGTTGCGGGGCTGCCGGCGATATCGGCCATTTCCGCCAGGTGGTCAGTTGCCGTACTGTCGGGCCACAAGGCACTGCGCAAGTGCAGCCAAACCGGGCTGCTCGGGTCGGTGCAGGGATGGATAATTGCCACTTCAGGGAACTCCCCAGACTCAAACGGGTGTAGACAAGATGAACTCACGATAACCGGAGAGAATCACATACACCGCGAAGTAACAGAAAATGGCCGCCGACAGCAGGTAGGACCACGTCAGCAGCCGGTCCCCAAGCAAGCGCCCACCATGGCTGGCGATGCCGCAGAGCGACACGCACCAGGCCAACCCGGCGGCGAAGAAACCGCCGAGGAACAGACCCGCGTCCAGCAGGCTACCGCCACCGGACCTGGAGATCAGCACCCCACCCACCGCCGCGAACCAGAGGATTGCGCTGGGCGATGACATGGCCAGGAAGATCCCGCGCAGGAACTCGCGCCAGCCCGACTCCACCACCACCTCGCCCCGCGACTCCAGATGCCCACCGCGCCAAGCCGCCAGCAGCATCTTCACGGCAAACCACACCAGCAGTGCCGAACCGCCCAGCCACAGGGTCCAGCGCACGGCCTCGAACTGCAGTAACACAGCCATCCCGGCCAGTGCAGCGATAGCGTAGATTAGGTCGCCAACACAGGTCCCCAGGCCCAGCCAGAAGCCCTGGAGAAAGCCGCGCTGCATGGCCAGGGTGATCATCGCGATATTGGCCATGCCAATGTCCAGGCACAGGGAAAGGCTGAGGAGAAAACCGTTGGAAAAAGGCATGCAGCACTCGGAGCAGGGAAAAGGAAACGCCATTCAACCGTGGCCAGGCCACAGGCGTATAGGAAAAATTTGCGCCCGCTCAGGCCATTGCCGCCTGCTCGAAGACCTCGTCGGCCCATTGGTTGAGACTCTTGCCGGCAGCCCTAGCGGCGATGCTCGCGGCGGCGTGGACCTCGGGCCGGATGCGCAACATGACCTTGCCGGAGGCCGGCTTCTCCGGGGCGATACCTTGTTCGGCACAGTCGGCCAGGTAGTCGTCGAGTGCCTCGCGGAACGCCTCGTGCAACGCGGGCACAGAGCGGGCGTGGAAGCTGATGATATCGCGCAGGCCGAGTACGCGGCCGACGAAAATGTCATCACGCGCGTCGTACTCGATACGGGCGGCGTACCCTTTGTATCGCATGCAGCTCATGGTCGGACTCCCGCCCGCAGCAGGAATTCGCGGGCTTCTTCTATCTGATATCGCCTGGCCTCCTTGCCAGGATGTGGGCGATGACACCGCCAGCACTGCCCAGCCAGCAGGATCTTGACCCTGGATCCCTGGCGTTCGTGCACCTGGCCGCCAAGGTGCAGCACCAGGGCCTCGATCTCGGCAAACGGCAATGTAGGCGTGGTCGGTGTTCTGAAGATGCACTCCAGAATCTTGCGATATCGAGTGTTCATTGGAAAATGCTATCAAATAAAGATAGCACCTCCACTGTCAACATTCATTCAGGATTTTTCATTCCCCATCAGCACTTGCGCATAACGCCCACGATCCACATTGGCGCCACTGAGCACCACCGCGACACGCTTGCCGGCCTGACGCCCACGCTCCTGCATCAGCGCGGCCAGGGCAGCGGCACCGGCACCCTCGGCGGTGTTGTGGGTGGTTTCGTGATAGAGGCGCATGGCCTCGGCGATCTCGTCGTCGCTCACCCGCACGATGCGTGCGGCATGTTCGCGCACCAGGGCGAAGGCATCGGGGTGCGGCACGCGGCAAGCCATGCCGTCGGCGAAAGTGTCGGCGCTGGCGGTGGTGACGATGCGCCCCCGCTCGAAGCTCTGGGCATAGGCGTCCGCCGCACTGGAGACCACGCCGACGATCTCGGTGTCCAGCCCCAGCAGGTTGCGCGCCTGGATCAGCCCGCAGATGCCCGAGCCCATGCCGATCGGCACATACACGCAATCCAGGTCGGCCACCGCCTCGAACAGCTCCAGCGCATAGGTGGCCACGCCGCGCACCAGTTCCGGGTGGAACGATGGGACCATCTGGTAGCCGCGTTCCTCGGCCAGGCGCGCGGCCTCTTCACGGGCAACGTCGAAGTCCACGCCATGCTCCACCAGTTCCGCGCCCAGGGCGCGCATAGCGGCGTTCTTCTCTCGCGAGTTGCCTTCAGGCACCACGATCACCAGCGGCAAGCCCGCCTGGCGCGCCGCCAGGGCCATGCTCTGGCCATGATTGCCGCGGGTGGCGGTGACCAGCCCGCGGGGGACCTCGCCACTGGCCAGCAGGGAACGCACATAGACCAGCCCACCACGCACCTTGAAGGCACCGGTGGGGGCATGGTTCTCGTGCTTGACCCAGAGCTGGCAACCCAGCCGCTCGGCCAGCAGCGGCCAGGCATGCTGCGGGGTCGGCGGGACGTGCTGGTGAACAAAGGCGGCGGCTTCACGCAGGGCGGGCAAGTCGAACATGGCGATCTTCCTTCATCGGTAGGGCTTGATCCGATCCTAAGCGCCGGCCATTGTATGGGTCCAAAGATATATTGCATGGGTAGCAATTTCGTGTGGATTCCCTCCCTGCCAGACAACAACCAGCCGCGCTACCTGGCGCTGGTCGAGGCCATCGCCGGCGCCATCGAACAGGGTGAGCTGAAAGCCGGTGAGCGCCTGCCACCCCAGCGTCGCCTGGCCTGGGCGCTGGGCCTGAACCCGAGCACCACGCAACAGGCTTACCGCGAAGCTGCCGCGCGACACTTGGTGTCCGGAGAGGTGGGACGCGGCACCTATGTGCTGGCCAGCAGCAAGGAGGCAACGCTGTTTCGCCTCAAGCTGCCAGACCGTCAGCATCAGGTGATTGACCTGTCGACCAACGTGCCGGTGGCCGACCCGCACAATCTTGACCTCGAGCACAGCCTGCGTCGGTTGCTCGAACAGGGTGAAACCGCCCTGCTCGACCATTACCTGGGGCCGGAGCAACTGCTGCTGGGGCGAATCCAGGGCACTCGCTGGTTGGCCAATCGTGGCCTGGCCCTGAGGCCCGAGGAGGTGCTGCTCTGCGGTGGCGCCCAACAGGCCTTGCTCCTGGTACTGCAGTCGCTGTGCCAGGCAGGCGAGCCGGTGATGGTCGAAGCGCTGACCGCCCCGGGCATCAAGGCGGCCTGTCGACAGCTGCGCCTGCCGGTGCAGGGGGTGGCCCTGGATGAACAGGGTTTGCGCCCGGACGACCTGGACCGCGTCGTGCGGGCCAGTGGCGCGCGAGTACTGGTGACCACCCCAACCCTGCACAATCCGACCGGGGCCTGCATGGGCGAGGCCCGGCGCCAGGCACTGGCGGAAGTCGCCAAACGCCACGACTTGCTGGTGATCGAGGATGACGTGTACGGCGCCTTGACTGATCGACCACCTCTCTACCCTTTGCTCGAAGGCCGCGGCGTGCTGATCAGCAGCTTGTCCAAGACCGTGGCCGCCGGCCTGCGCCTGGGCTGGATCGTGGCGCGGCCAGCGTTGCTGGAGCAGATCGATCCTTATGCCCAGGCCACCCATTGGTCGGTGTCGCCGTTGAACCTGTACATCGCTTGCCAATGGATTGCGGACGGGACCGCCGCACGGCGACTGGCCTGGCAGCGGGAGGAACTGGCCGAGCGTTGGCGCCTGGCGCGGGCGTTGCTGGGCAATGCACTGCCGGTGGACGGCGTGCCTTCGCCCCATGCCTGGCTGGCCACGCCTGGGGAGGCCGAGGCGCTGGTTGCCCGGTGTCGGGCGCAAGGGGTGGAGATCGTGCCGGCCAGCGTGTTCGCGGTGGGCACGGAGCGTGTGCGGGCGGTGCGGGTCAGCCTGTCGGCGGCGCACAGCCGGGCGCAGTTGAAGCGGGGGCTGGAACTCGTCCGGGATCTACACCTGCCCCTGTAGGAGCGGCCTTGTGCCGCGAAAGGGCCGCAAAGCGGCCCCGCGATCTTTTGCGCCAACACTGCTGGGGCTGCTACGCAGCCCTTTCGCGGCACAAGGCCGCTCCTACAGGGATTGTGCACGGCTCAATTCAGCCGGCAACCCTCACCCAAGGCGCGGTACTGAAGAGTGTGCACCTGTCCCTGATGGTCCTCGTAGGTCATGGTGGCGGGCACCACTTCACAGACGTTGGGGATCGTCGACAGGCTGATCACGCGCTTGATGTCGAGGTTGGTGGAATAGTCGTACTGCTCGACCACGGGTTGGGTATCTGCGGTCTTGACCTGGTCCGCGAAGGCGAGCGAGGACATACCGACCAATGCAAGAATCAGTAAGGCTTTCATGGATAACGACCTTGATGGCTATCAAGCTGATCGCGTGACTTCTGATGCCGTCAATGGCGCGGAGAAGTTGTCATCGACTGCGAAGATGACACGAAGTACCGATCCCGCTTTATCGTACTGCCGGGGGGATGAGTGAAAGTCTACTCCGCAGCCGGAATAGTTGAACCCCGGAGTCGGATATTCACCCTTGCCGGATTTGCAACAATCTGCGACAAAGCACCGCCATTTTTCCTGCACAGGCCCTGTCGCGGGACAAGCCCGCTCCTACAGGGTTTATGCGACCTTGTGGGAGCGGGCTTGCCCCGCGATCAGCCACACAGCGTGAGCCACACATGCCGCCCCTGACCTGCACCCGCCTGCCCCCAATCCAGCGCCGCCTGCTGGAGCAGTTCTATCGCCAGCATGGCTCGCGCATGCGCGCCGCCGGTGACGGCGAGCAGTGGGTGGCGCGCAGCGTTGAAATCGTCGGAGGGATGAGCTTGTCACAAGTCGAGGGCGGCCACTGGCTGACCGGCCTGTTCGTCGCTCCGCAATGGCGTGGCCAGCAGATCGCTTCACAGTTGCTGGAAGCCGCGTTGGGCGCTGCCACCTCCCCGACCTGGCTGTTCTGCCATCCGGACCTGACGCCCTTCTACCAGCGCCTGGCCTTCACCCCGGCCACCACGCTGCCCGAAGCCCTTGCCTCGCGCCTTGCCCGTTACCAGCGCAGCAAGGTCCTGGTGGCGCTGGTGCGGGATCAGTCGTCGGCCACATCGAGCCCGGGGAACAGCACGTCGGTATAGCCGAACTTGCTGAAGTCCTGGATACGCGAGGGGTACAACCGGCCGATCAGGTGGTCGCACTCATGCTGCACCACCCGCGCATGAAAACCATCGGCAAAGCGGTTGATCGGGTTGCCCTGCGGGTCGATGCCCGAATAGCTGATGTGCTTGTAGCGCGGCACCACGCCGCGCAGGCCCGGCACCGACAGGCAGCCTTCCCAGCCGTCCTCGACCTCCGTGGCCAGCGGCGTGATCACTGGGTTGAGCAGGATGGTCCGCGGCACCGGCTCGGCGTCCGGGTAGCGCTCGCTGCGCTGGAAGCCGAAGATCACCAGCTGCAGGTCGATGCCGATCTGCGGGGCGGCCAGGCCGACGCCACCGACATGGGCCATGGTTTCGAACATGTCGTCGATCAGTTGCTTGAGCTCGAGGCTGCCGAGCATGTGCTCGGGCACGGGCGGGGCGATGCGCAGCAGCCGTTCGTCGCCCATCTTGAGAATTTCGCGGATCATCAGGTATTCGGCTCGCGGGTCTGGGGTTCGGGAGTAACCGGGTGCTCATGGCCGAGCACGGTGATGCTCTGTTGTGGATTGTCCTCGGCGAACTCCTTCTCGCCGGGGTTCTTGCCCTCGGCGGACATGTGCTCGATCACCGCGTTCATCTCGGCCCCCAGCAGCAGCACGGCGGCAGAGATATAGAAGTACAGCAGCAGCACGATGATCGCCCCGATACTGCCATACATGGCGTTGTAGTCGGCAAAGGTCTTCACGTAGTAGGCAAAGCCCAGTGACGCGATGATCCACACCACCACCGCCAGCACCGAGCCTGGGGTGATGAAGCGGAATTTCTGCTTCACATCGGGCATGACGTAGTAGATCAGCGCCACCGCCACCATCATCAGGATGATGATCGCCGGCCAGCGCAGGATGGTCCAGACGACCACCACCGCCTCTTCCAGGCCCACCTGGGAGGCGATCCACCCCATGACCTGCGGCCCCAGCACCATCAGCGCGGCAGCCGCCAGGAGCATGCCGGCGACGCCGACGGTGTAGATGATCGACAGCGGGATACGCTTCCACACCGGCCGCCCTTCTGGCACGTCGTAGGCGGCATTCATCGCGCTCATCATCAGGCGCACACCCGCCGAGGCGGTCCACAGGGCGATCACGATACCCACCGACAGCAATCCGCCCTTGGACTGCTGCAACTGGTCGATCACCGGGTTGACCTGCTCCAGAGCCTGGGGCGGCAGCACCAGCTCGGACTGCAGGCGCAGCCAGGAGAAGAAGTCCGGCAGGTGCAGGAAACCGATCAGGGCAATCAGGAACAGCAGGAACGGGAACAGCGAGAACAGCATCTGGTAGGCCAGCGCGGAGGCATAGGTGGACATCTCGTCGTCGAGGAACTCCTTGACGGTGCGCACCAGCACGCGGTGCAGGGGCAGGCCGCGCAGGTCGGGGAAAATCATAGCGTCTCCTTTCGCCGCTTGATCGGGGTGGCAATGCAACAAGTCTAATAGACCAGGCGGCGAGCGTGCTGTTCGCGGGCGTGTTGCCGAACGCACAACGCAATCGCGGGGCAAGCCCGCTCCCACCGAGTGAGAACGCACTGCCCCGCGACAATGCCACTGCGATCAAGGCTTCTTCACGGCATCCTTGACCTTGCCCACGGCCTGCTGCGCCTCGCCCTTCAATTCCTGGGCCTTGCCCTCGGCGCGCAGCCTGTCGTTGTCGGTCACCTTGCCGACGCCTTGCTTGATGTTGCCCACGGCCTCGTTGGCCAGGCCTTTCGCTTTATCCTTGGTGCCGCTCATGGGATGTCTCCTTGCCGGAAAGACACGGGAAATCGTGTCGACACCTGATCGACCCACGGCCATCGGCAGGAGTTTCAATTAGTTTGCCTGGACCCAGCCCAACGGCTTCGCGCTTTCCGTGTGGGAGCGGCGGCGCGCCGATGCGACTTGCCCCGCGATGAGCCCACCCGCACAATATCAGGCCAATCTAGCGTCAACCCGCAGGAACCTGCATGAAACTCGACAAACCCACCGCCATCGCTCGCCGTAACGAAGCGCTGACCCGGCCGGTGCTCAACCGCGACAACACCCTGTTCGCCATCCTCGACAAGAAGCGCAACCTGTGGTGGTTCGAGGTGCCGGTGGCGCTGCTGCGCAAAGGCCAGCCCGACTGGGTCAACCTGCTGCTGCACACCCCGGAAACCGACGAACTGCAACACCTGAAGGTACCGACCAATTTCCTGCGCGCTCACCAGGAGCAGATGGAAGTGCGCAACGCCGGCAAACGCCGCTCGACCATCAGCCTGGCCCTGAGCGCCGACCGCGACTCGCTGCTGCGCGACAGCCGCCCGGGTGGCGAGCAGCTGGACTTCAGCACTTTCGTGCAGGCCTGATCAGGCCCGCTCGATGCGATCGTCATGGATGACGATCCGGCCCTGCTTGAACAGAGCGCCGATGGCTTTCTTGAAGTTGCCCTTGCTGACATTGAACATCTGGCTGATCAGCGCCGGATCGCTCTTGTCGCACACCGCCAGCACGCCGCCATTGGCCTCCAGGCGCTGCATGATCTGCTCGGGCAAACCGTCGGCCAGGGCCTGGCCCACCGGCTGCAGGCTCAGGGCGATCTTGCCGTCGGCGCGCACCTCCTTGATGAAGCCCTTCTCGTGCATGCCCGAACGCAGGAACTTGAACACTTCGTTCTTGTGGATCAGGCCCCAGTGGCGGTTGTTGATGATCGCCTTGAAGCCCATCGGCGTCTCGCCGGCCACCAGCAGCTCGACCGGCTGGCCGACCTGGTAGTCCACCGGGGTGCGGTCGAGGTAGCGGTCCAGCTTGGCGGTGGCGGTGATGCGCCGGGTGCGTTTGTCCAGGTAGGCGTGGACCACGCAGTAGTCACCGATCTTCAGTGGCCGGGACTCTTCCGAGTAAGGCATCAGCAGGTCCTTGGACAGGCCCCAGTCGAGGAAGATGCCCGCGCCGTTGATGTCCTTGACCTTGAGGCTGGCGAACTCGCCCACCTGCATCTTCGGCTTTTCGGTGGTGGCGATCAGCTGGTCCTCGCTGTCGAGGTAGATGAACACGTTGAGCCAGTCGTCCAGCTCGAGTTCGGCATCCTTGGGGAAGTAGCGCCGTGGCAGGAGGATCTCGCCGTCGGCGCCGCCGTCCAGGTACAGGCCGAATTCCACGTGTTTCACGATTTGCAAACTGTTGTAACGCCCAAGCAGAGCCATTTCCGAAGATCCTCAAGACAAGGCGGCTATTCTAACACTTGACCCGCCCGTCCGCCCGAGCGCGCATGCGCCGGAACCCTCGGGCCCACCTTGCGTCCACTGCCTGGCCAGCCTGTGCAAGGATTCGCTCATGCCCCGACGCCTGACCCACGCCCTGCTGCTCCTCATCGGCTTCGCCCTGGCGCTTGCGGCCTGCAGCCGCATCGACCTGGCCTACCGCAACCTCGACCGCCTCGTGCCCTGGTCGCTGGACGATTACCTGGACATGAACCGCGAGCAGAAACAGCTGCTCGACGAACGGCTCAGGCAACAACTGGCCTGGCACTGCAAGACGCAACTGCCCGGCTACCTCGACTGGCTCGACCGGGTGCGGCTGATGGTGGCCGATGACGCGGTCACCGACCAGGCCCTGGAGCAACGCACCCTCGAAGCCCGCCAGGCCATCGGCCGGGTGGCCACGGCGATCACCCCCTCGGCCACCGAACTGCTGCGCGGGATGAGCGACTCCCAGGTCGCCGAGATGCGCCAGGCGTTTCGCGCCGACATCGACAAGCGCCGCAAAACCTATGACGAAACCCCGCTGCCCAAACAGATCGAACAGCGCGCCGTGCGCATGCAGAAACGCCTGGAACCCTGGCTGGGTGAACTCAGCGCGCAGCAACGCTTGCGGGTGATGAGCTGGTCCCAGGCCCTGGGCGACCAGAACCGCCAGTCGATCGCCAATCGCGCGCACTGGCAGCAACAGCTGGTGCTGGCAATGGACCAGCGCGCCACGCCCGGCTTCGAACCGCGCCTTGCGCAACTGCTGCAGCGCAAGGAAAGCCTGTGGACGGCGGAGTACCGCCAGGCCTATGAGAACAGTGAACAGCAGGCGCGCAGCCTGCTGGTCGATCTGATGAAGCAGAGCAGCCCTGCGCAGAAGCAGTTCCTGCAACAGCGCCTGAGCAAGGTGCGGGCGGATTTCAGTGAGCTCAAGTGCCTGAAAGGTTGAAGCCATCCTGCTCTCATGGAACAAAACGTATTTCCTTGATTTAGCCGGGACAGCGTGGGAGCGGGCTTGCCCCGCGATCACCGGCATAGCCGGTGCCATACGCCGCATCGCGGGGCAAGCCCGCTCCCACGCTGACGATGCTTGCAGCTTTGTTCCCTGCGCGACGGGTTGGGCGATCTCCTACAGGCTTTGCGTGATGATCTAGCGCCCCTTGCGCCGATACGGAAACACATCGATCACCTTCCCTGCCCGGATCGCCTCCTGCAAGCTTTTCCAGTAATCAGCGTCATACAGCTCGCCATGCAGGCGGCTGAACAAGCGGCGCTGGCCGATATCAGCGAACAGGAACGGTGGAAACTCCTCGGGGAACACATCGTGCGGCCCGATCGAGTACCACGGCTCGCCCGACATCTCGTCCTCCGGGTAGCGCGGTGGCGGGATATGGCGGAAGTTGACCTCGGTGAGGAAGCTGATCTCGTCGTAGTCATAGAACACCACCCGGCCATGGCGGGTTACGCCGAAATTCTTCAGCAGCATGTCGCCGGGGAAGATGTTGGCCGCCGCCAGCTGCTTGATCGCCAGCCCGTAGTCCTCCAGCGCCTCCAGCACCTGGGCTTCGCTGGCCTGTTCGAGGTAGAGGTTGAGCGGGGTCATGCGCCGCTCGGTCCAGCAGTGACGGATGAGTACCGTGTCACCCTCCAGCGCCACGGTGGAGGGCGCCACCTCCAGCAGCTCGGCGAGGCAGTCGGGATCGAACTTGGCGCGGGGGAAGCGAAAATCGGCGAACTCCTGGGTGTCGGCCATGCGCCCGACACGATCCACGCTCTTCACCAGGCGATATTTCTCGATCACCGTGGCACGATCAACGGTCTTGGATGGCGAGAAACGGTCCTTGATGATCTTGAACACGGTGTTGAAGCCCGGCAGGGTGAACACGCTCATCACCATCCCGCGCACCCCCGGCGCCATGAAGAAGCGGTCGTCGCTGTTGGCCAGGTGGTTGATCAGCGCGCGGTAGAACTCCGACTTGCCGTGCTTGTAGAAGCCGATCGAGGTGTACAGCTCGGCGATGTGCTTGCCCGGCAGGATGCGCTTGAGGAAGTTGACGAACTCCGCCGGCACCGGCACATCGACCATGAAGTACGAACGGGTGAAGGAGAAGATGATCGACACCTCCGCCTCGTCGGTGATCAGCGCATCGGCCTCGATGCCATGGCCTTCGCGGTGCAACAGCGGGATCACCAACGGCCACTGCTCGTCCTGGGTGTACAGGCGCCCGACCAGGTAGGCGCCCTTGTTGCGGTAGAGCACCGGAGTGAACAGCTCCACCGCCAGCGCCGGGTCCTTGCACACCCAGTCGGGCAGGCATTCACGCAGTTGGTCCTGCAACCGCGACAGATCGCCCTCCAGGTCCCCGTAGGGCACATCGAAGCGGTAATCGGCGAAGATCGCCCGCAGCAATCCCTTCAGTCCGCCATCCAGTGCATAGGTACGCGTCTGCGCCGCGCGTTCGTGGCCACGCATTGACGGGCGGGTGGTGTGGATGAACATGCAGCCGTCGCTGATCTGGTCATGGCTGAACAGGCTGCAGAACAGCGAGTTGTACCAGGTCTCGGACAGCTCATCATCCAGCCGCGGGTCGATCAGGCGGATGTAGGCGTTCTTCACCAACGGCCACTGCTCGACGTCCAGCAGCTGGGAGGGTTCGAAGCCCTGGCGCAGCCAACCGTTGACCTCGGCGACCTTCTCTTCGTAGAGGTTGATCCGCGCCGCCGCGGCGTGCTGGATGTCCTGCCAGCGGGCCTGCTCGAAGCGCTCGCGGGCACCGAGGGTGATGCGGCGAAAATGCTCGCGGTAGTCGTCGAAGCCATCGAGGATCATCCGGGCGATGTCGGCGGCGGGCCAGGGTTGGGTCATGCGCGGGATCTCATGGCAAGTTGAGTTAGATAGCTTAGTCGTCCGTAAGCGGCTCGCAGGCTGTGTAAGCCTTATCGCGGGGCAAGCCCGCTCCCACGCCGCCAGTGTTCCACACGTGGGAGTGGGCTCGCAGGCGATAAGGCTTACACAGCAAGAAAGCACAAGAATCCCGCTTGCCCACTGACGTACACTCGCGCCCCTGCCCCACCGCCGGAGACCACCCGTGAGCCCCATCGCCCTTGCCCGCCTGCTGACCCTTGCCGCCGTCTGGGGCGCCAGCTTCCTGTTCATGCGCATCATCGCCCCGGAACTTGGCACCGTGCCGACCGCCTTTTTCCGCGTATCGATCGCCTGTCTGGGGCTGATCGCCATCCTCGCCGCCGCCCGCGTGCGCTGGAGTTTCGAGGGCAAGCTGGGCGCCTGCCTGGTGCTGGGCATGATCAACTCGGGCATTCCGGCCACGTTCTATTCCGTGGCGGCGCAGGTGCTGCCGGCGGGCTATTCGGCCATTTTCAACGCCACCACGCCACTGATGGGCGTGCTGATCGGCACCTTGTTCTTCCGCGAGGCGATGACCCTGCCCAAGCTCTGCGGGATCTTCCTCGGCCTGTTCGGCGTCGGCATCCTCAGCGGCGCCGGCCCGGTGGCGCTGGATATGGCCCTGGTGCAAGGCGCCCTGGCGTGCCTGGCGGCGACCACCTGCTACGGTTTCGCGGGTTTCCTGGCGCGGCGCTGGGTGGGAACGCTGGACAGCCGCCTGTCGGCCCTGGGCAGCATGCTCGGCGCCACCCTGCTATTGAGCCCGCTGTTCGCCTGGAGCGCGCTGACCCAGCCACCAGCGAGCTGGGGCGGCTGGCAGGTGTGGCTGTCGCTGCTGGGCCTGGGGCTGCTGTGCACCGCCTTCGCCTACATCCTGTACTTCCGCCTGCTGAACGAGATCGGGCCGGTCAAGGCCAGTACCGTGACCTTCCTGATCCCGGTGTTCGGCGTGCTGTGGGGCGCATGGCTGCTGGATGAACCGCTGTCGATGGCGCACTTGTATGGCGGCCTGCTGATCGCCGCGGCGCTCTGGCTGGTGCTGCGCCCGGCACGGTCATGACGTGGGAGCGGGCTTGCCCCGCGATTGCGTCAGGCCAGGCAACAAAACAACCTGGCGAACGCATCGCGGGGCAAGCCCGCTCCCACCGGATCATCTCAAGCTTCGGCGGTGCGCAACGCCGGCTTGCGGAACACGAACAGCAACCCGACCACGATCAACCCCATTCCCAGCAAGCTGAGCGGCGCCAGGCGATTACCGAAGATGGCGAAGTCCATCACCGCCGTCACCGCCGGCACCAGATAGAACAGGCTGGTGACATTGACCAGGTTGCCACGGGCGATCAGCCGGTACAGCAGCAGCGTGGCCAGCAGCGAAACCACCAGCCCCATCCACAGCAGCGCGCCGATGAAGCTGGCGTTCCACTCGACATGCAACGGCTGGAACGGCGCGAACAGCGCGCACAGGGCAAACCCGGCCAGGTACTGCAGCGGCAAGGTGCCCATCGGGTTGTCGCTGATGCGCTTCTGCAGAATCGAGCCGAAGGTCATGCTGGCCAGCGCCAGCAGGGCGAACAGCATGCCCGCCAGGGACACCCCGCCAAGGTTGATGCCCTGGTAGACCACCATCACCAGGCCGCCAAGCCCCAGGCCCAGGCCGAACAGCCGGCTCCAGGAACGCTGGCGCTCCATCAGCACCACGGTAAGGATCGGCTGCACGCCCATGACCGTGGCCATGACGCCGGGGGTCACATGGGTATTGAGCGCCAGCAGGTAGAAGATCTGGTAGGCGCCCAGCAGCACGCAGCCGGTCCCCAGGGCGCGAACAATGCCGCCCCGGGTACGGGGCCAGCGCAGGCCAAGTAACGGACCGATCAGCAACAGACCGAAAAGCGCCAGGGCCGAACGCAGCAGCAGGAAGGCGAAAGGACTGGCCTGGGTCAGGCCGAGCTTGGAAACGATCGCCCCGCTGCTCCACAGCAGGACGAACAGACTGGTAGTGGCCGCCGAGGCCACGGATGCTTTGTTGAAAAAAGACATGTATTGCCACCTGTATACGGGCAAATGAGCCGTACGGAGGGCCTATCGCGACTTGCGGGGATAGCCGACCGTGTTCAGTAGGTTGCGAGTGCGGTGGGGAGCGGCCAGCGGCCGATCAGCCCAACACCACGACTGCGCAAGGAGGCGGAGCTACGCCGCCTACGACGCCACTGACAGGTGGTGGGTAGTGACTGATCATGGCCGGCTGCTGGCTGCCACGCACGACCACGCCCGCGACAGGCGCGAGAACGTAAGCAGTGGTGGAAGGGATGGCAGGCATGAACAGGTCTTCTGGGAAGAGGGTGTTTCGGAATATAGCGGGGGAATCATCGCGGGGCAAGCCCGCTCCCACCAGGAGCGGGAACGCGCTTGCACAACCGGATCAGAACAGCCAGCGGTACAGCGCGTAGGCGACGACAACCGCCAGCACCGGCCGCAGCACGCGGTAGGCCTTGGGGTTGGCGCGTTTGAACTGCTTGACCCGGGTGCTGATGACGTTGCTGAAGCGCTTGCTCCAGGCGTAGGCCTGGTTGATCCCGCCGACGCGCTCGTCATCGGTGTTCTGCGGCGCGGTGGCGCGACCGAGGAAGGCGCTGACCTTGCGGTTGATGCGGGTCATCAGCGGGCTGTTGAGCGGGCGCTCGACGTCGCAGAACAGGATCACGCGAGTGACATCGGTCTCGTTCTTGACCCAGTGCACGAAGGTCTCGTCGAACATCACGTCCTCGCCGTCACGCCAGGCGTAGGGCTGGCCGTCGACGTAGATGCGGCAGTTGTCCGAGTTCGGCGTGGACAGGCCCAGGTGGTAGCGCAGGGAGCCGGCGAACGGGTCACGGTGCGGGTTCAGGTGGCTGCCGCCGGGCAACAGGGCGAACATCGCACCCTTGACGTTGGGGATGCCGCTGACCAGCTCGACGGTCTTCGGGCACAGCGCCTCGGCCGAGGGCAGCGGCTTGTCGTACCACTTCAGGTAGAAACGCTTCCAGCCCTTCTTGAAGAACGACCCGAAGCCGGCGTCGTTGTCTTTCTCCGCCGCGCGGATGTAGCCCTCGTCGAACAGGCGCATGGCCTCTTCGCGGATCACCTCCCAGTTGTCCTTGAGCACGTCCAGCTCGGGAAAACGCTGGCGGTCCAGGTAGGGCTTGGAAGGCACGCCGGAGAACAGGTACATCAGGCTGTTGTAGGGGGCGAACAGCGCCGAATGGTTGACGAACTGGCGCAGCACCGGCAGGCGCGCCTTGCCGCGCAGGTGCACGAACAGCACGCTGCCGAAGAACACCAGCAGGACACCTGCCTTGGCGACGAAGGAAAAGGTCATGCAACACTCCTTGGAGGGGAAATCTGGCCATCCCCAGATAGCCGGACATCATAAACCCATCCGGGCCGGGTAAAAACAACCGGTGCCGGATCGCAGTGTCAAGGATTGTGCAATAAAGGAATGAGGCCGACATTGCGCCGGATCAGCGGTGGCCCGGATATCCCGGGCCCCGTTCGCGGCACAAGGCCGCTCCTACAGGCGAGCGCAACCTCCTTGTAGGAGCGGCCTTGCGCCGCGATGGGCTGCGCAGCAGCCCCAGGCTTACTGCTGGGTTTCCTGCTCGGTGAACATGTCGCTGAACAACATGCTCGACAGGTAGCGCTCGCCCGAGTCCGGCAGGATCACCACGATGGTCTTGCCCTGCATCTCGGGTTTCTCGGCAAGGCGCACCGCCGCCGCCATCGCCGCGCCGCAGGAGATGCCGCAGAGGATGCCCTCTTCCTGCATCAGGCGGATGGCCATGGCCTTGGACTCGTCCTCGGTGACGGTCTCGACCTGGTCGACGATCGACAGGTCGAGGTTCTTCGGCACGAAACCGGCGCCGATGCCCTGGATCTTGTGCGGGCTGGGCTTGAGTTCCTCGCCGGCCAGGGTCTGGCTGATCAACGGCGAGTTCACCGGTTCCACCGCCACCGACAGGATCGACTTGCCCTGGGTGTGCTTGATGTAGCGTGACACGCCGGTGATGGTGCCACCGGTGCCGACGCCCGCCACCAGTACATCGACCGCGCCGTCGGTGTCGTTCCAGATCTCGGGGCCGGTGGTCTTCTCGTGGATGGCCGGGTTGGCCGGGTTGTCGAACTGGCCCGGCAGGAAGTGCTGGGCAGGATCCGAGGCGACGATCTCGTTGGCCTTCTCGATGGCGCCCTTCATGCCCTTGGCCTTGTCCGTCAGCACCAGTTCGGCGCCCAGTGCCTTCAATACCTTGCGTCGCTCCAGGCTCATCGAGTCCGGCATGGTCAGCACCAATCGGTAGCCACGGGCGGCGGCGACGAAGGCCAGGCCGATGCCGGTGTTGCCCGAGGTGGGTTCGACGATGGTCATGCCCGGCTTCAGCTTGCCGCTGCTCTCGGCGTCCCAGATCATGCTCGCGCCGATCCGGCACTTCACCGAATAACCCGGGTTGCGCCCCTCGATCTTGGCCAGGATGGTCACTCCGCGCGGGGCGATGCGGTTGATCTGCACCAGCGGCGTGTTGCCGATGGAATGTGCGTTGTCGGCGTAGATACGGCTCATGGCAGGGGTCCTTGAACATGAAAGAGCAGGGAAAACCATGAGGGTAAGCCTGCAACGGGGGAGCGTAAAGCCCGTTCGAACTCGATGAAGAGGCCCGTGGTCAACCACACATCCCGGTGCGGAGAATCATCATGAAAGCACGTTATCGCTGGCCATTGATCGGCCTTGCCAGCCTGGTCGCGCTGCTTGTGACGTTGCACCTGGCCCTCCCCTACCTGGTTCGCGACTACCTGAACGACAGGCTGGCCGACATGGGCGACTACCGTGGTCAAATAACCGACGTAGACCTGGCCTGGTGGCGCGGCGCCTACCAGATCAACGGCCTGAACATCGTCAAGGTCAGCGGCAAGGTCCCGGTTCCCCTGCTCGATGCACCGCTGATCGACCTGTCGGTGAGCTGGCATGCGCTATGGTACGACCGCGCCGTGGTCGCCGAAGTGACCTTCGTGCGCCCCGAACTGAACTTCGTCGATGGCGGCAACAAGCAGAACTCGCAGACTGGCCAGGGTACCGACTGGCGCCAGCAGCTGGAGAAATTGCTGCCCATCACCCTCAACGACGTGCGCATCGAACAAGGCACCGTGACCTTTCGCAACTTCAACTCCAAACCGCCGGTCGATCTAAAGGCCACACGGCTGGAGGCCAACATCCGCAATCTGACCAACGTGCGCGATGAAAAAGGTCGGCGCGACGCCAGCTTCGAAGGGACGGCCTTGCTCCTGGGCGATGCCGAGGTCGAGAGCAAGGCGACCTTCGATCCGTTCAGCGACTTCGACGACTTCCAGTTTCGCCTGCGCGCCAAGGGCATCGAACTGCGCCGACTCAATGACTTTGCCAGCGCCTATGGCAAGTTCGACTTCAATGCTGGACACGGCGATGTGGTGATCGAGGCCGAAGCAGAAAACGGCTGGCTAAAAGGCTATATCAAACCGCTGCTACGCAATGTCGATGTGTTCAACTGGCAACAGGATGTGCAAGAACAGGACAAAGGATTCCTGCGTTCGATCTGGGAGGCGCTGGTGGGCGCCACCGAGACCGTGCTGAAGAATCAGCCGAAAAACCAGTTTGCCACCCGCGTAGAACTCAGCGGCAGTGTGCACAAGCAAGAGATCAGCGCGTTCGAGGCGTTCCTGCAGATCCTGCGCAACGGGTTCATCCAGGCGTTCAATGCACGTTACGAACAACCCGAACCCAAATCCGACTGAGTCGACAGTGACGGACCATTCAGGGACTGAATACCCGGTCTGCGTTTGCAGGCGGCGGGTGCGGGGTTATAGTCGCTGACACATCAATAAACATGCGTTGGCTGCACTGCCCTCATCGCGGGACAAGCCCGCTCCCACAGGTTGCGCTCAAATCCTGTGGGAGCGGGCTTGCCCCACGATGAGTCAGGCCCAGCCACCCAGAGGATCGGTTCATGAAGTTCGAAGGCACCCGCGACTACGTCGCCACAGACGACCTGAAGCTGGCGGTCAACGCGGCCATCACCCTGGAGCGCCCGCTGCTGGTCAAGGGCGAGCCGGGCACCGGCAAGACCATGCTCGCCGAGCAGCTCGCCGCCTCCTTCGGCGCCCGCCTGATCACCTGGCACATCAAGTCCACCACCAAAGCCCACCAGGGCCTGTACGAGTACGACGCGGTCAGCCGCCTGCGCGACTCGCAGCTGGGCGTGGACAAGGTCCACGACGTGCGCAACTACCTGAAGAAGGGCAAGCTGTGGGAAGCCTTCGAGGCCGACGAGCGGGTGATCCTGCTGATCGACGAGATCGACAAGGCTGACATCGAGTTCCCCAACGACCTGTTGCAGGAACTCGACAAGATGGAATTCTACGTCTACGAGATCGACGAGACCATCAAGGCCAAGCAGCGCCCGATCATCATCATCACCTCCAACAACGAGAAGGAATTGCCCGACGCCTTCCTGCGCCGCTGCTTCTTCCACTACATCGCCTTCCCCGACCGCGCCACCCTGCAGCAGATCGTCGACGTGCACTACCCGAATATCAGCCAGTCGCTGGTCAGCGAGGCGCTGGATGTGTTCTTCGACGTGCGCAAGGTCCCGGGCCTGAAGAAAAAACCCTCCACCTCCGAACTGGTCGACTGGCTCAAGCTGCTGATGGCCGACAACATCGGCGAAGCCGTGCTGCGCGAACGCGACCCGACCAAGGCCATCCCGCCGCTGGCCGGGGCCCTGGTCAAGAATGAGCAGGACGTGCAACTGCTCGAGCGCCTGGCCTTCATGAGCCGGCGCGGCAACCGCTGACAGGAGCCGGGCCATGCTGCTCAACCTGTTCAATGAAATGCGCGCGGCCAAGGTACCGGTGTCGGTGCGCGAGCTGCTCGACCTGCATCACGCCCTGCAAAAGGGCGTGGTATTCGCCGACATGGACGCCTTCTACTACCTGGCCCGGGCCATCCTGGTGAAGGACGAGCGTCATTTCGACAAGTTCGACCGGGCATTCGCCGCCTACTTCAAGGGCCTGGAAAACCTCGACCGGCATATCGAGGCCCTGATCCCCGACGACTGGCTGCGCAAGGAGTTCGAGCGTTCGCTGACCGACGAGGAACGGGCGCAGATCCAGTCCCTGGGTGGCCTGGACAAGCTGATCGAGGAGTTCAAGAAACGCCTCGAAGAGCAGAAGGAGCGCCACGCCGGCGGCAACAAGTGGATCGGCACCGGCGGCACCAGCCCGTTCGGCTCAGGCGGCTTCAACCCCGAGGGCATCCGCGTCGGCGAGGCCGGCAAGCGCCAGGGCAAGGCGGTGAAGGTGTGGGACCAGCGCGAGTACAAGAACCTCGACGATCAGGTCGAGCTGGGCACGCGCAACATCAAGCTGGCCCTGCGCCGCCTGCGCAAATTCGCCCGCGAAGGCGCCGCCGAAGAGCTGGACATCGACGGCACCATCGACCACACCGCCCGTGACGCAGGCCTCTTGAACATCCAGATGCGCCCCGAGCGGCGCAACACGGTCAAGCTGCTGTTGCTGTTCGACATCGGCGGTTCGATGGACGCCCACGTGAAGGTGTGCGAGGAATTGTTCTCGGCCTGCAAGACCGAGTTCAAGCACCTGGAGTACTACTACTTCCACAACTTTATCTACGAGTCGGTGTGGAAGAACAACCTGCGCCGCACCTCGGAGCGCTTCTCCACCTTCGACCTGCTGCACAAGTACGGCGACGACTACAAGGTGGTGTTCGTCGGCGACGCGGCCATGGCGCCCTACGAGATCACCCAGCCGGGCGGCAGCGTCGAGCACTGGAACGAAGAAGCCGGGTATGTGTGGATGCAGCGCTTCATGGAGAAATTCAGGAAGATCATCTGGATCAACCCGTATCCGAAGCAGGCCTGGGAGTACACCGCTTCAACCCATCTGGTGCGGGACCTGATCGAGGACAGGATGTTTCCGCTGACCTTGCAGGGGTTGGAAGACGGGATGCGTTACCTGTCCAAGTAGTGTTTTCCAGGGCCGCCCCTATCGCGGGGCAAGCCCGCTCCCACGTCCAGACCTCGATCAGGCGTGGGAGCGGGCTTGCCCCGCGATAGGGCCGATAGCTTCATCCCCAACGGCTCAGATAAGCCTGCTGCTCCCGCCATGCTTCATCCTGCACCACCGCCCGAAACCGCACCACTGCCCCCGGCATGCACTGTGCCAGCTGCGCCAACGCCAACGGCGTCAACGCCCCCAGCCGTGGATACCCACCGATGGTCTGCCGGTCATTGAGCAACACGATCGGCTGCCCGTCCGGCGGCACCTGCACGGCGCCGAGGGGGATCCCCTCGGAGATCATCGGCGCGCCCTGGTAGACCAGTTGTGGCCCGAGCAGGCGAATGCCCATGCGGTCGGCACGGCTGTCCAGCGTCCAGTCACGGTTGAACGCCTCGAACAGGCTGGTGCCGCCGAAGTCGCCGATCTGCGCGCCCATCACCAGGTCCAATACCGGATTCTCGGCATACACCGGCCGCAGCGCTTCGGGCACGAGGGAGTGGGCTACTTCCGCGATGGCTCCAGCAGCATGCAGTACCTGCCCTTTCACCAACGCCCTACCCTGACCGTCTACTCCACCCAGCTCTTCCCGCACCACTGTGGAGCAACTCCCCAGCACCGACTCGCCCACGAACCCGCCCGGCACCGCCAGGTAAGCACGTACCCCCTGGCGAGGCTGACGCAGCGTCAGGCGCTGGCCCTTGCCCAGATTGAAACTGGTCCAGGGCGCCACGGCCTGCCCGTCGATCTGCGCATCCAGGTCAGCCCCGGCCAGCGCCAGCACGCAGTCCTGCTCGGCCACCACGCTGAAGCCGCCAAGCGCAATCTCCACCACGGCGCTGCCCAGGGCATTGCCCAGCAGCCAGTTGGCCCAGCGCATCGCTACCCAGTCCAGCGCGCCGCCCTGGGTCACGCCCAGGTGCCGCACACCGAAACGCCCGGCATCCTGCAACAGGCACAGCGCGGTGCTGGCCTCGACTCTCAACTGGCTCATGCCTGGGCCTCCAGCGGGCTGTCGTCACCGCCCAGGTTGATGAATTCGGCCCGCTCGACGGCCACGAAACGCACCCGATCGCCAGGCTGCAGCAGGCTGTAGCCCTCGCGCTCGCGGTCGAACAGGCGCACCGGCGTGCGACCGATCAGGTTCCAGCCGCCCGGCGACACGGCCGGATAGGCGGCGGTCTGGCGCTCGGCGATGCCGACGCTGCCCGCCGCCACGCGCTTGCGCGGGGTGCTCAGGCGCGGCGTGGCCAGGCGTTCGTCGACCAGGCCCATGAAGCCGAAGCCCGGCGCGAAACCCAGGGCGAACACCGGGTAGTCGCGAGCACAATGCAGGCGGATCACCTCGGCCTCGCTCATCCCGCCGCGCGCGGCCAGCACCGGCAGCTCGGGGCCGACGCTGGCGTGGTACCACACCGGGATCTCGTGCCGACGCCCGGCCTGGCCGGCATCCGGCCGCAGGCCCTCCAGCGCATGCAGGATACGCTGGCGCGCCTCGCCCGGCGCCAGGTCGAACTGCACCATCAGCGTGGTGTAGGACGGCACCAAGTCGATCAGCTGTTGGCCGAAAGCGTCCCGCAAACGCTGGCTGGCGGCGAGGATCCAAGGCATGTTGCCTTCATCGATGGCATCGAACAGCCGCACCATCAGGCTGTCGATGGCCACCACCTCGATACGTGGCGTCATGCTTGCTCCAGTGCATCCAGGGCCTGGCGGATCTGGCGCACGGCGGCCACCGAGCCGTCGTTGTCGCCGTGCACGCACAGGGTGCTGGCGTTCAAGCGCACATCGCTGCCGTCGTCAGCCACCAGGGCCTCGCCCTTGGCCAGGCGCAAGGCCTGCTCGACCACCAGCGCCGGATCGTGGTGCACAGCGTTCGGCAAGCGCCGCGACATCAGGTGCCCGCTGGCGGTGTAGCCACGGTCGGCGAAGGCCTCGAACCACAGCGGCACGCCGACTTCATCGCCCAGGGCCTGGGCGGCGCTGTCGTCGGCGGTGGCCATGAGCATCAGCGGCAGGCCGCTGTCGAACGCCGCCACCGCTTCGAGCACGGTGCGCAGGATGTCCGGGTTGGCCATCATGTCGTTGTACAGCGCGCCGTGGGGCTTGACGTAGGCCACCCGGCCGCCGAGCACCCGGCAGATGCCGTCCAGGGCGCCGATCTGGTAATGCAGCAGGTCGCGGATCTCGTCGCTGCTGCAGGCCATGGAGCGGCGACCGAAACCCATCAGGTCCGGATAGGCTGGGTGCGCGCCGATGGCCACCCGGTGCTCCAGGGCCAGGGCCACGGTGCGGCGCATGGTACCCGGGTCGCCGGCGTGGTAGCCGCAGGCGATGTTGGCGCAGTCGATGAATGGCATGACCTTGGCGTCCTGGCCCATGCGCCAGTTGCCGAAGCTCTCGCCCATGTCGCAATTGAGTAGCAGGCGTTTCACCTGGCGGACCTCCGTATCAATGTTCATGATGCCTACCTTAGCGCGCCTGGAGCGCTTTGCCGCGGGTTTCCGGCAAGCTCAGGGCCGCCAGGATCACCACACCGTAGGACACCGCGGCGAAGGCACCAATCCCCAGGCCCAACGGCACTTTCTCGCCGAGCAGGCCGATCAGCAACGGGAACATCGCCGCGACCACCTTGCCGATGTTGTAGCAGAAGCCCTGCCCCGATCCGCGGATCCGGGTCGGGAACAGTTCGGTGAGAAACGAGCCCATGCCGCTGAAGATGCCCGAAGCAAAGAAGCCCAGGGGGAAGCCCAGCCACAGCATCACCCCGTCGCTGACCGGCATCTGCGTGTAGAGCAGGACGATGACGAACGAGCCCACGGCGAACAGGATGAAGTTCTTCCTGCGCCCCAGCAGGTCGCACAGGTAGGCGCTGACCACGTAGCCGATGTAGGAGCCGACGATGACCATCGCCAGGTAGCCGCCGGTGCCCAGCACGCTCAGGCCGCGCTCGTTCTTGAGGAAGGTCGGCAGCCACGAGGTGATGGCGTAATAGCCGCCCAGGGCGCCGGTGGTCAGCAGCGAGGCGCGGATCGTGGTCCAGAGCATGCCGGAGGCGAAGATCTCGTAGAACTGCGCAGGCGCCTCGGCCTGCTCCTCGGCCTTGGCCTGGCGGTAGATCTCCGGGTCCTTGACCAGGCGCCGGACGAAGATCACGAAGATCGCCGGCAGCAGGCCCAGCAGGAACAGCGCGCGCCAGGCCTGCTCGGCCGGCAGCCAGGAGAACAGCAGGGCATAGAGGATCGCCGTCAGGCCCCAGCCGATGGCCCAGCCCGACTGCACCATGCCCACCGCCTTGCCGCGGTCCTGGGCACGGATCACCTCGCCGATCAGCACCGCGCCGGCAGTCCATTCACCGCCAAAGCCGAAGCCCATCAGGGTGCGGGCGATCAGCAGTTGCTCGTAGCTCTGGGCGAAGCCGCAGAGGAAGGTGAAAAAGGCGAACCACAATACCGTCAGCTGCAGGGTGCGCACCCGCCCGATGCGGTCGGAAAGAATGCCGGCGATCCAGCCGCCCAGGGCCGAGGCGATCAGGGTACTGGTGTGGATCAACCCGGCCTCGGCGGTGCTGATACCCCACACCATGATCAGGGTGGGGATGACGAAACTCAGCATCTGGGTGTCCATGCCGTCCAGGCCGTAGCCGATCTTGCAGCTCCAGAAGGTGCGTCGTTGCTGGGAGTCGATGTCGCGGTACCAGGCGAAGGGGCCGCTCGAGGTTCGGGCGGGGGCCTGCTGCTGCACGCCGGTCGGGTTCATGGTTGCCTCGGCTTGTTGGTATTGTTCTATGGGCGACGTCGGGCGTCGCGGCCTGGGCTTCATGTTCAGAGGCCGCGCCGCCTGCGTCCAACGAGAAAAACCGCCGGTCTGGAACAAGAAAAACTGATCATGAACCTTCGTTTCCTCGAAACCTTCGTCTGGGTCGCCCGGCTCAGGAGCTTCCGCCTCACCGCCGAGAAGCTGTTCACCACCCAGGCCTCGGTGTCCAGCCGCATCGCCGCGCTGGAAGCCGACCTGGGCGTGAAACTGCTGCTGCGCGACTCCCGCGGGGTCAGCCTGACGCCCGAGGGCGCCAAGGTGCTGGAATACGCCGAGCGCATGCTCGACACCGCCAAGGCCATGAAGCAGTCGCTGGACAGCGACCGGGCCAAGACCGGACGCATCCGCCTGGGGGTGATGGACACGGTCATCCACACCTGGATGAGCGCGCTGGTGGCGGAGCTGGGCGAGCGCTACCCGCAGGTGGAGATCGAGCTGGTGGCCGATACCGCGCTGAACCTGCGCGAGCAGTTGCAGAAGGGCTTTCTCGACGTGATCCTGCAGACCGACCTGCTGCGCGAGCAGTCGATCCGCAGCCATGACCTGGCGCGCTACCCGATGGGCTGGATCGTCGCCGCCGGCTCCCCGCACCACCGCACCTACGCCTCGCTGGCGGAGCTGGCCCGCGAGCGCATCGTCACCTTCTCGAAGAACTCGCGCCCGCACCAGGAGGTGCTCGGCCTGCTGCAGGCCGCCGGGGCCGAGGCGCCGCGCCTGAACTGCGTGAACTCGGTGGCGGCCATCACCCGCCTGCTGCGCGACGGCTTCGGCATTGGCGCACTGCCGCCGGCATTGGTGGATGGCGAACTGAGCCGCGGCGAGCTGGTGTTGCTGGAAGGCTTGCAGCCACCGCCGAGCCTGGAGCTGGTGGTGGCCTGGCAGACCGGCGTGGCGCTGGTGGACGAGGTGGTGGGCGTGTGCCGGCAGGTGCTGGAGCGCTATGCGCGGGATGTGGGCGGACAGCGGATCGTGCTGGTCTGAGCAACGCTGCCGCAGGGCCGGAAAAACTAGCGCCAGCTTTCCTTCACCACCTTGCGCCGCCCGCCAAGAATCACCCAACCCATCACCAGCAACAGGCTCTCGACCACAAACGCCAGCACGAACCCGCTGCCGATCCCCCAGCCGATCGCCTCGGGCACCAGCAGGATCTGATAGCTGTAGCCCTTGAGCGTCTCCTCACGCAGCGCCGGCTCCGGCTGCACCAGCACATGCCAGGTGCGGCTCACCCACGAGCCTTGCAGGGCCTGCCATTCATGCTCGAGCAACTGGTTGCGGATCAGCAGGCTCTCGATGCTGTTGGCATCGCTGGTGAACACCGGATCGTCGCTGCCCCGGTAATGTCGCACCAGCGCCTGCAGGTCACCGTTGAAGAAGCGCTGCGCGGTCTGGCGGAAGCCGTCGAGCGCCTGGCGCGATTCGAGCAGGTGCGCCTCGACGCGCTGGCTGTAGTCCTTCACCAGCCCCGGCACCTGGAGACCGGCCAACAGGCCGAAGGTGAACAACAGCAAACGCAGGTAACTTCTGAACATGCAGTGTCCTTAACTCTGGCCGTGGGCAATGCACTCGCCATGCCGCCACAAGCCCCACTGACCCGGCTCGTAGCGGTTCCAGGTCTCATTCTCGGTCAGAGGCTCGGTGGCGATCACCGTGACCACGTCGTTGGGGGTGGTTTGCGTGTGGAAGTCGACGATCAGGTCGACATCCTTCAGCCGCGCCGCGCCGAAGGGTGCGCGGCGGGTGATGTGCACCAGTTTGGTCGAGCAGAAGCAGAACAGCCAGTCGCCGTCGCTGAGCAGGCAGTTGAACACGCCCTGGCTACGGTACCCGGCGCAGGCTTCGACCAGCACCGGCAGCAGTTGCTCGACCTCGACCGGCTCGGGGAAGGCTTCGCGCACGCGGTTGAGCAGGTCGCAGAAGGCCGCTTCGCTGTCGGTATCGCCGATCGGCCGGTAGAACGTGCACTGGCCGGTGAAATCGCCCAGCTGGCCGTTGTGCGCGAAGCACCAGTTGCGGCCCCACAGCTCACGCACGAACGGGTGGGTGTTGGACAGGCAGACCTTGCCGACGTTGGCCTGGCGGATATGGCCGATGACCACTTCGCTCTTGATCGGGTAACGCTGCACCAGGTTGGCCACTTCCGACTCGCTGCTCGCCGCCGGGTCCTGGAACAGGCGCAGGCCGCGCCCTTCGTAGAAACCGATGCCCCAGCCATCGCGGTGCGGGCCGGTGCGCCCGCCGCGTTGCATCAGGCCAGTGAAGCTGAAGACGATGTCGGTGGGGACGTTGGCGCTCATGCCCAGCAGTTCGCACATGTTGCGGCTCCTGGCTTAAAGACGGGGTTCGACGCGGCCCTGCCCGGGGCCGGAGCGGCGTACAGGGGCAGGCGGAGGATCGTCACGGTAGCGGTCTTGACGATTGGCGGCCAGGGACGCTTCGGCCACGACCTCCTGCTCTTCCTTGGCCTCACGCTGGGCGGCGGCCTCACGCTGGGCGCGGCGCTCGCGGGCACGCTTTTCCAGCGGCCAACGGATCAGCACGAAGACGATGTACAGGGCAAAGGCGAGCATGCCGTACATGGCCAGGTCGGAAGCGGCGCGCCAGGCGTTGTTGCCGACCTTGAAGGCGACGTCCAGCGCGGTGATGGCGATGGCCGGGGCGAAGCTTTCCTTGACCGGGTCGACGATGGTCGGCGAGAACAGCAATACGGCGATGATCACCCGCAGCGGCTCGCGCAACCAGCGCCACATCCAGCCGGTCAGCTTGAAGCCCACCAGCAGGCAGCCCAGGGCGGCAACGGCGTAGAGGCCCCAGGCGAGGGTATAGTCGTGTTCGGTCATGGTGTGGGTGCAAGCCAGGCAAAGAGATGCCTATGATAAACACTTTTCCCGGCGCAGGCTGCCCCCCGCCCCGCAAGGGACCTGCAGCGGCCCTTCGCGGGGCAAGCCCACCCCCACCTCCAGACCTCGATCAGGCGTGGGAGCGGGCTTGCCCGCGATGGGGTCCACAATCGATGAGATCACCCATGCCCCTACCCCTTCCCGCCCCGATCGCCCATCAAGCCGAAGGCCAAGACCCCTACGCCTGGCTGCAGCAGCGCGACACCCCCGAGGTCCTGGCCTACCTGGAAGCGGAAAACGCCTACCAGCAAGCCGTCCTCGCCGACCAGGCGCCGCTGCGTGAACAGCTGTTCGAAGAGATCAAGGGCCGCATCCTCGAGACCGACCTGTCGCTCCCCTCGCCCTGGGGCCCGTACCTGTACTACACCCGCACCACCGCGGGCGACGAATACCCGCGCCATTACCGCTGCCCGCGCCCGGCCGACGACAGCAACACCGTCGATGAAAGCCGCGAGGAGCTGCTGCTCGATCCCAACGCCCTGGCCAATGGCGGCTTTCTTTCCCTCGGCGCCTTCAGCGTCAGCCCCGACCACGGCCTGCTGGCCTACAGCCTGGACACCAGCGGCGACGAGATCTACACCCTGTACGTCAAGGACCTGGCCAGCGGCGCGCTGAGCGCCCTGCCCTTCGACGACTGCGACGGCAGCATGACCTGGGCCAACGACAGCCAGACACTGTTCTTCGCCGAACTGGACGACACCCACCGCCCCTGGCGCCTGCGCCGCCACACCTTGGGTGAGACCGATGCCGCCACGGTGTTCGAGGAGCCCGACGGGCGCTTCTTCCTGCACTGCTACCGCGCCAGCTCCGAGCGCCAGCTGGTGCTGCTGCTCAACAGCAAGACCACCAGCGAGGCCTGGGTGCTCGATGCCGCCACGCCACAGGCTGATTTCACCTGCCTGGCGCCGCGGGTCGAAGGCCATGAATACTTCCCCGACCACGGCCAGCTCGACGGTCAGTGGCGCTGGTTCGTGCGCAGCAACCAGGACGGTATCAACTTCGCCCTGTATCACGCGCCGGCCGACAGCGTGCCGACCCGCGATCAGTGGCAGGTGCTGGTAGCGCACCGCGACGACGTCATGCTCGAAGGGCTCAGCCTCAATGCCACGGCGCTGTCCCTGAGCCTGCGCGAAGGCGGCCTGCCGATCATCGAAGTACACCCGCAAGGCCTGCCGGCCTACCGCGTCGAGCTGCCGGACGCCGCCTACAGCCTCTACGTGCAGGACAGCCTGGAATTCGCCAGCACGCGCATTCGCCTGCGCTACGAAGCCCTCAACCGCCCGGCCCAGGTGCGCCAGCTGGAGCTGGCCACGGGTGACCAGCAGGTGCTCAAGCAGACCCCGGTGCTCGGCGTGTTCGACGCCGACGACTACGTCAGCCAGCGCCTGTGGGCGGTGGCCAAGGATGGCACGCGGGTGCCTATCAGCCTGGTGCGCCGCCGCGTCGACGAGGGCAAGTGCGTGCCGCTCTACCTCTACGGCTATGGCGCCTACGGCGAGAGCCTAGACCCGTGGTTCTCCCACGCCCGCCTGAGCCTGCTGGAGCGCGGCGTGGCCTTCGCCATCGCCCATGTGCGCGGCGGCGGCGAGCTGGGCGAGGCCTGGTACCGGGCCGGCAAGCAGGAGCACAAGCACAACAGCTTCGACGACTTCATCGCTTGCGCCGAACACCTGATCACCGAAGGCGTGACCACCCGCGAACGCCTGGCCATCAGCGGCGGCAGCGCCGGTGGCCTGCTGATGGGCGCGGTGCTCAACCTGCGCCCCGAGCTGTTCCGCTGCGCCATCGCCGAAGTGCCGTTCGTCGATGTGCTCAACACCATGCTCGACCCCGAGCTGCCGCTGACCGTCACCGAGTACGACGAATGGGGCAACCCCGAGGAGCCCGAGGTGTACGAACGGATCAAGGCCTACGCCCCCTACGAGAACGTCAAGGCGCAGGCCTACCCGGCGCTGCTGGTGGTCGCCGGCTACAACGACAGCCGCGTGCAGTACTGGGAGGCGGCCAAGTGGGTGGCGCGCCTGCGCACGCGCAAGACCGACGACAACCTGCTGCTGCTCAAGACCGAGATGGGCGCGGGCCACGGCGGCATGAGCGGGCGCTACCAGGGGCTGCGCGACGTGGCGCTGGAGTATGCGTTCGTCTTCAATGAGCTGGGCGTGGCGTAAAACGCGATTTTCGTTGTCATAGCGTCAAGCTGACGTGGGAGCGGGCTAGCCCCGCGATGCGGACAGGCCAGGCAGCGCCATCGCCTGGTCGAACCTGATCGCGGGGCAAGCCCGCTCCCACGATGCCTCACTACTTACCCAGCAGTTTGTGGCGCTTTCCAGACATTCGAAGAAGAACAACACATGCCCGACACCCAGCACCTGAACGCCGAGATCCGCGACATGCTCATGGACTGCGGCCTGTTCGACACCCTGCAGCCCGGGGACTTCCTCGCCGCCGCTGGCTACTTCAGCCTCACCGCCGTCGCCCAGGGCCAGACCCTGTTCAGCGAAGGCGACGCCGGCACCTTCATGTGCATCCTCCATCGTGGCGTGGTCTCGGTGCGCAAGACCGACGGCAACGGCGCCCAAGTGGAGATCGCCACCCTGCGCAAGGGCCGGGCCTTCGGCGAGATGGCCGTGCTCGACGGCGAACGCCGCTCGGCCACCTGCGTGGCCGCCAGCGACTGCCAGCTGCTGACCCTGGGCAAGGACGCGCTGGAAAAGATGCTCAACGAAGCGCCGCGCATCGCCGCACGGATCATCCGCGCCCTCGCCGTGGCCTTGTCAAAACGCTTGCGCATGCAGGATGGCCAGCGCCTGGCGCAGCAGGTCTAGCGACCCTTGTCAGGCGGTTTTGGTGGATCCTGAGTCAGCCCGGGCAACGGCTGGTCCTTGGGCGGCCCCGGCAGCGGCATCGGCGGCAACAGCGGCGCGCCCGGCCGGTTGGCGCCGGCCTTGGGCGGCGTGCTCGGGGTGATCTGCGGGTAAGGTGTCGGCGTCGCGGTGCCGGGCGCACCGGGGACCGTCGTGAGCGGCCGCTGCTGGCCCGCGGCGTCGGCCGTGGATACAGCGCCAAGCAACAGCGCGGCGAGGATCGCATGCAACATCGGCAGCCTCCTGTCAGAAACCTCCCTACAGGCTACGCCCAATGGCGCGATTTTGCCTGTCCGCCCGCCCCACAGGCGCGCTAGACTCAAAGGCATAACCGTCATTGCCCTGATCAGAAAAAAGGTAACACCATGAGCTCCACCTCCGACGCCACCGCCCGTCTCGACCGCATCCTCGCCGACGCCAAGCGCGACAAGGAAATGGGCTACCGCGACAAGGCGCTGAAGATGTACCCCCACGTCTGTGGCCGTTGCACCCGCGAGTTCTCCGGCAAGCGCCTGTCGGAACTGACCGTGCACCACCGCGACCACAACCACGACAACAACCCCCAGGACGGCTCCAACTGGGAGCTGCTGTGCCTGTACTGCCACGACAACGAGCACGCCCGCTACACCGACCAGCAGTATTTCAGCGAAGGTTCGCTGAGCACGCCGAAAGTCGCCGTGGCCACCCACAACCCGTTCGCCAACCTGGCCGCGCTGATGAAGAAGGACTGAACGTCGATTCGCGCCCCCGGCGTGCCGGCAAGCCCGTATAATCGCGCTCTTTTTTTGCGAAGGGCCCCGACACGTGGCGAACAAACGGTACAGCTGCATCGGCCTGTTCAACCCCAAATCCCCGGAAAACGTAGGCTCGGTGATGCGTGCCGCAGGCTGCTATGGCGTCAACTCGGTGTTCTACACCGGCAAGCGCTATGAGCGCGCCCGCGACTTCGTCACCGACACCAAGCGCGTGCACTACGACATCCCGCTGATCGGCATCGACGACCTGCAGCGCATCATTCCGCTGGGCTGCACCCCGGTGGCCGTGGAGCTGGTGGAAGGCGCACGGCCATTGCCTGAGTACACCCACCCGGACCGGGCGATCTACATCTTCGGACCTGAGGATGGCTCGTTGAGCGAAGACGTGCGGGGCTGGTGCGAAGAGACGATCTACATCCCGACAGAGGGCTGCATGAACCTGGCGGCGACGGTGAATGTGGTGCTGTACGACCGCATGGCCAAAGGCTTGAACACCCGCTCGGGGCCGAAGTTCAAGTAGCCCTCACGCTTTGCGCCTTCCACGTGCAAGCCTGGCGTCTACGCGGCGATATAAACGCTACCGTAGGCCGTTGCCGTTGCCGTTGCCGTTGCCGTTGTGCTTTTGCTTCTAAGCGCGCGATATGCCAGGCGACACAAATTGCGACTTCAGGAGGCCGAACGCAGGCCTTGCGGAGGGAGGTGACGGGCATGGATGCCCGTCAAGCGCTGGGGCCCAGGATGGGCCCTGCAGCGCGGTCCTCCCGGGAGCAAGGCCGGAGTGAGGGGACCCGGAGCGAAGCGCAGGGCCGGATGAATGGAGCGAGGATTTTTTGGTTCCTTTTTGATCCTTCAAAAAGGAACTCGCCGTAAGGGCGAAAAGGTGACTATGTGTCGACATCGCAAATGAATGCACTTACAACTATTAAAACCGACGCCGACTGCATTTAGCTTTGACTTTGACTTTGACTTTTAGAGCATGTGTTTTGAAAGTTATATGCGCATTCATTTGCGATGGTGACGCATAGTCACCTTTCCGCCCTTCCGGCGGGTCCCTTTTTGAAGGATCAAAAAGGAACCAAAAAATCCTCGCTCCATTCATCCGGCCCCTACGCTTCGCTCCGGGGTCCCCTCACTCCGGGCTTGCTCCCGGGAGGACCGCGCTGAACGCCCCATCCTGGGGCGCAGCGCTTGACGGGCATCCATGCCCGTCACCTCCCTCCGCAAGCCCTGCGTTCGGCCTCCTGAAGTCGCAATTTGTGTCGCCTGGAATATCGCGCGCTTAAAAGCAAAAGCAAAAGCAAAAGAACAACAGCAACAGCAACAGCAACAGCAACAGCAACAGCAACAGCAACAGCAACAGCAACAGCAACATCGAGACTTAGAAATTCTCCACAGTCGTTCAGCCACGGCAGCCAAACCATGTCACGACTGATTAAATACGCTGATCAAAATTTTCATTACAACCAACATGCTCGCCAACGGCACCCACAGCCAAGTGTTATAAACCAACCTTGCTCAGGATAGCCTCGAAGTTGACCGGGACAACCACGCGGCAAATTACACTGAACGCTTGCACGCTGGTCAAAGTCTGCTGGATATCACCAACCTGAGGAGATCTGGCAATGCACGATACCCATTGGACAACGGACGCACCGAAACACAATGTCCACGGCCTGGAGCGCGTCAGCTCCCTGGCTGGGGGCGCGTTGATGATCAGCAAGGGACTGCGCCACGGTGGCCTGCTGGGGATGTTGCAGGTTGCCGTCGGCGGCTTGGCGCTGGCCCGTGGCGTGAGCGGGCATTGCTCGACCAAGGCGTGGTGGTTGCGCCATCGCGCCGAATACCTGCGCCTGCATCGCGACATAGAACGAGGCGCTGCCGAGCTCAAGGCGCTGAAGGCCAGCGCCGAGGCGGCGACCCGTACCGCGACGGTGACCGGCGGTTGAAAAGCATCGCGGGGCAAGCCCGCTCCCACGAGCCCACGTTCAAAATGATGTCCGGGGTCGTGGGAACGGGCTTGCCCCGCGATAGATCCTGCGCCTAGCGCAATACCTTGCTCTGCAGCACCTCGGACTGGCGCCCGAGCACGTTCTCGCTGATCTGCACGAACTCCTCGGTGCTTACGCTCGACAGGCGCATCAGCGCACGGGCGACGTCGTCCAGCGAGCGCTTGTCGTGGTGGTGCAGGCGGATCTCGCGATCCAGCGCCTGGAGCAGCAGCACGCCACGGGCCACCTGCGCGGCATCGGCCTTGGCGCCCTTGAGGTGGGTCACCTTGGCCGCCAGCTTGTGCTGACGGGCCTGCAGCGCCTCGTAGCGATCATCACTCATGCCGCCGGCGCGGCGCAGCAGCTCGGTGGCGTAATAGTCGGCCAGGCTCTCGCCCAGCCAATCGCTGCCGTCGCGATCATTGATCTGGGCGAACAGCTGCACCAGCTCGCGCAGCACCGGGCTGGCACCGTTCTCACTGACCAACGGGCGCGTGCTGTGCAGGTACAGCGAGTTGTTGCCAGCCAGCACGCCCCGCCACATCTCGTCACGGGCACCGACCAGCAACAGCTTCGGTGGGTTGCGCGGGAACACCGCCTGCAACTGCGGCCAGACGAAGGTCAACAGGGTCAACGTGTCCATGCGCCGCATGCCCTGGCCTTGCGGTGCGGCCACGGTCACCTCGGTGTCGCCCAGGCGCGCCCGACGGCTACCCAGGTTGCCGGCGAGCATCCAGCCGGTAGGCCGATCGAACAGCCGCGATACATCGTCGATGCGAAATTTCTGCCGGCCGATACGTGGCCAGGCGGTTTCGACACTTTTCCAGCCCGTCGGCAGGTCGAAGGTCAGCCGCGAGACCAGTTCGGTGCCATCCTGCTGGTCGAGGCGCGCCGGCGGCACCAGCTGGTCGCCACGAAACAGCGCCCAGTGCGGTGTGATACGCGCCTCATGGGCGCCGCCGCGGGGTTGCTGGTCGAGCAACACGCGGTAGCTGAGGCTGGTCTTGCCCGCCGCCGGGTGCCAGACGCCACGCCCGTTCAGCACCTGCCACTGGCCATCGGCGAGAAAGTCGCTGTAGGCACCAGACTTGCCCAGGTCGAAGTCCAGGCTGCGCACCGCGCTGCCGTCGGCCAGGGTCAGGCGCACCTCGGCCTGGCCGCTCTGCGGCAGCAGGCGCACCTGGTAATCGAGGTCGACTTTCTTCGCCAGGACCTGCGAACTGGCCAGCAGGCCGACAACCAACAACAACGGGCGACGCATAAAAAGCTCCTTGTTCCCCGGATACTCAACCTGCGCGGAAGATCAGATGGTCTTCCCAGTCGTCTTCATCCACGTCGTTTTCGCTGAGCATGCGCCCCGACCGGGAAATGCGCTGCTCGTGCACCTGCTGGCGATCACCGCTGACCAGGTGGTGCCAGGCCGGCAGGTCCTGCCCTTCGCTGACCAGGCGATAGCCGCAGGTGGGCGGCAGCCACTTGAACTGGTCGGCCTTGCCGGGGGTGAGCTGGATGCAGTCAGGGACGTGCTCGAAGCGATTGGGGTAGTCGCTGCACTGGCAGGTCTGCAGGTCCAGCAGCTTGCAGGCGATGCTCGTGTAATAGACGCTGTTGTCTTCCTCGTCCTCGAGTTTCTGCAGGCAACAAAGGCCGCAACCGTCGCAGAGCGACTCCCACTCCTTGTCATCGAGCTGGTCGAGGGTCTTGCGCCGCCAGAAGGGCGCGGTATCGGCGATCATCACACGGTTTCCTGCAGTCAACGTCAAGCCGCGGCGCGCGGCGGCGCCAGTCTAGAGGCAGTCCGGCGGCAACGCCAGACCGCTTGTCAGTGCTCACCGGACGCAGTAGCGTGCGGTATTTTCCCCCGCCCTTGCAGGAGCACCCATGAGCGCCACCCCACGTATCGCCGACTATGCCATCAACGAGCAGTTCATCAATCGCTGGTCGCCCCGCGCCTTCACCGCCGAGCCGATCAGCCAGGAAACCCTGCTGAGCTTCCTCGAGGCCGCGCGCTGGGCGCCGTCGGCCTACAACTCGCAGCCGTGGCGCTTCCTCTACGCCCGTCGCGACACGCCGAGCTGGGAGCGCTACCTGGGCATCCTCAACGAGTTCAACCGCAGCTGGGCGCAGCACGCTTCGGCGCTGGTGCTGGTCATCTCCAAGACCACCTTCGCAGCGCCTGGCTCCGATGAGGAGAAACCGGCACTGTGGCACACCTTCGATACCGGTTCAGCCTGGGGCCACCTGGCGCTGCAGGCGAGCATCAGCGGCTGGCACAGCCACGGCATGGCCGGTTTCGACCAGGACCTGGCGCGCAGCGAGCTGAAGATCCCCGAGGGTTACGCGCTGCATGCAATGGTGGCGATCGGCAAGCTGGGCGACAAGGCGACCCTGGCCGAAGGCCTGCAGGCCCGCGAAGTGCCGAGCCCGCGCCGACCGCTGAGCGAGCTGGCGGCCGAGGGTGAGTTCAGCCTGTAATTCTCTGTCGCCTGGGCCGGCCTCTTCGCGGGTAAACCCGCTCCCACAGGTGTGCCACTGATCTTGAGAACGGTGACATCCCTGTGGGAGCGGGTTTACCCGCGAAGAGGCCGGTACAGGCCGACTCAATAGCCGCGAGTGAAATCCACCTCGCCCCGCAGCTCCTGCTCCGCCGCATACGCCCGCGCATTCTCGACGAACAACCGCACCATCGCCGCCGGCGAGGTCGGCGCCGAGCTGTGCCCGGTCAGCAGCAGCCCCCAGGCGGTCCAGAACGGATGGCGCTGGGGCAACGGTTCCTGGCGGCAGACATCGATCACCGCGCCAGCCAGATGGCCCTGCTTGAGCGCCTCGACCAGATCGGCATCGACCACCGCCACGCCACGTCCGGCATTGATGAACAAGGCGCTGGGCCGGAAGCACTTGAACAGCGCCGCATCGTACAGGTCGTGGGTGGCCGGGGTATCGGGCAGCAGGTTGAGTACGTAGTCGGCCTCGCCGACCAGGCGCGGCAGCTGATCGAGACCCGCCACTTCGACAAAGGGCACCTGCTCGCGGGCGCTGCTGGCCACGCCTAGCAGGACGACGCCGAACGGCGCGAGGAACTCGGCCACCCGCTGGCCGATGTCGCCGGTACCGACGATCAACACCCGCCGTCCTTCCAGGGTCCGCCCCGGGCGGTCATCCCAGCGCCGCTCGACCTGGCTGACCAGACGCGACAGCACATCGCGCTCATGACCGAGCATGTAGGTCAGCATGTACTCGGCCATCACCTGGCCGAAGATGCCCACCGCCCGGGTCAGGCGGTAGTCGCGTGGCAGGCCGTCGGCCAGCAACGGGGTGATACCGGCCCAGGTCGACTGCATCCAGTGAGGCTTGTGGCCCTGGCGCAGCAGGCTGGCCAGCAGGTCCGGCTGGCCCAGCCACACCGGGCAGTCGGGGGCCAGGCGTGCCAGTTCGGCGGAGTCGCCGCTGGTCAGGACTTCCAGGTCCGGTGCCGCTTCGCCCAGCAGGCGAGCATAGTTGGCATGATCCTGTTCAGCGATCAGAACGCGCATGTGACACACAACCTTGGCAAACAACGGAAGCGGCCCGCCAGGCGGGCCGCAGGTAGAAAGGGAACCGCGCCTGGGTCAGGCCGGGTCGTTGCGACGCAGCAGCTCTTCGGGCAGGTGCTCGATGTAGTCGTCTTCCGGCGGTGGCATCTGCAGGTGGTAGCCCTGCTTGTCGAGGTTCTCCAGCACCTTGGCGATGTCCTCGCGGGCCAGTGTGCGCTCAGGCGTAAGCACCAGGTCGAAAGCATGCACCGGCTTGCCGAAGAATGGCAGCAGCGCCTCCGGCACACGCTCCAGGCCCTCGGCCTTGAGCACGTAGAGGTACATTTCGTTCTTGCGTGGGCTCTTGTAGATCGAGCAGATACGTTTCATCGGGAATCTCCGGCGCCCGCCAGGTCGTCCAGCAGGGCCTGGCCCATGCGTTCGCGACGCCAGCCGCGCAGCGAATCGGGCAGTTGATAGGGACCGTCGGGGTAGCCGCTCTTGAGCAGGGCTTCGAGGGCTTTCTTGCGCAGCATCAGTTCCGGGGCGATGCCCAGCCGCTCACCCTCGGCCTGGCCGATGGCGCGCAGGCGCTTGAGGATGCCGGCGGCTTCGATCGGCAGCGGCTCGGGCAGCGGCTCGGGCCATTGCTCCTGGGGCTGGCTGGCGGCACGCTTGATCAGCTGGATCAGCTGCTCACCGTCCTGGCGGATGGTGCGCGGGTGCATCTCGTCGATTTTCGCAAGTGCCGACGGGCTGTCGGGTTGGCTCCTGGCCATGGGCCACAGCGAGTGTTCCTTGAGGATGCGGTTGCGCGGCACGTCACGGCTGCGGGCCTCGCGCTCGCGCCAGGCGCACAGTTCGCGCAGCACGGCCAGTTGCTGGCGACCGAGTTTCCAGGCCAGCTTGACGTCGCGGTACAGGGTTTCGGGCTCGACTTCGCGGCGCAGCGCGGCGACCAGCTCGGCGCCGTCTTCCAGCACCCAGGCGTACTTGTCATCCGACAGGCGCGGGCGCAGGGCGTCGAACAGCTCGGCCAGGTGCACGGCATCCTCGGCGGCGTAGCTCACCTGCGTGTCGGACAGCGGGCGCTGCAGCCAGTCGGAGCGGGTCTCGCCCTTGGGCAGCTCGAGCCCCAGCACCTCTTGCACCAGGCGCGAATAGCCCATGGAGAAACCGATGTTCAGGTAGCCGGCGGCCAACTGGGTGTCGAACAGCGGCTGGGGCAGCTTGCCGGTCAGGCGCAGCAGCACTTCCAGGTCTTCGCTGCAGGCATGCAGCACCTTGACCACGCCGCTGTCCTCGAGCAGTCCGGCCAGCGGCTGCCAGTCGCGGATCAGCAGGGGGTCGATGAGGTAGGCGCACTGGCCGACGCCGATCTGGATCAGGCCGGCCTTGGGGTAGAAGGTATCGACCCGCATGAATTCGGTGTCGAGGGCCACGAAGGGCTGTTCGCGCCAGCTTCGGCAGTGTTCGGCCAGGGTCTGGTCGTCACGGATCCAGTGTATTTCGATGGCCACGAGGCTCTCCCACTAACATTGGCGCGCAGTATATACGGCGCGGCCCCTGGGGGTGAAACCTCGCGCCTTCCATGGTGCCGGGCGGTCGACCGCTCAGCGTTTGGCCGCCAGCCACGGCCGGCAGCTGGCGAACATGTCCAGCGATCGCTGGTAGACCTCGGTGCGTACCTGCAGCAGGCCGAGCATCGAGTGGAACAGGTTGTCCTGGGACAACGGCGCATCACGCAGCTTGCCCAGGCAATCGGTGTCCAGGCCGAAGTCCTGGCGGTAGCTGTCAGAGAACCAGGCCAGCAGCGGCACATGCTTCTGCTGGTCCGGCGCGATCATGTAGGGCGTGCCGTGCAGGAACAGGTTGTACTCGCCCAGCGACTCGCCGTGGTCTGAAAGATAGATCATCGCGGTGTCGACCTTGTCCTGCCGGCTGCGCAAGGTATCGATCAGGGTGGCCAGCACCTTGTCGGTGTAGGCCAGGGTGTTGTCGTAGCCGTTGACGATCTCCTGCTGGCTGCACTGGTTCAGGGCGTTGCTGCGGCACACCGGGGTGAAGGGTTCGGTGCCCGCAGGGTAGCGCTTGAAGTATTCGGGGCCATGGCTGCCCATCTGGTGCAGCACCAGCACGGTGTCCTGGTCGAGGTTGTCCAGCAACTCGGCCAGGCCCTGCAGCAGGATCTCGTCATGGCATTCGCCACTGGCGCACAGCGCCGGGTCCTTGAGGTTGCTCACATCGATGAACTGCACCCGGTCGCAGGTACCCTTGCAGCCGGACTGGTTGTCACGCCACTGCACCGTCAGGCCCGCGCGCTGGAGGATGTCGAGCAGGCCCTCGCGGTTCTTGGCCACGCGGGCGTCGTAGTCCTTGCGCGGCATGCCGGAGAACATGCAGGGCACCGACACGGCGGTCTCGGTGCCGCAGGAGTGGACATCGGTGAAACTCAGCAGGCCCTGCTCCTTGGCCAGCCGTGGCGTGGTGTCGCGGGCATAGCCGAGCAGGCCGAAGTTGTCCGCCCGGGCACTCTCGCCGACCACCAGCACGGTCAGCGACTTGCGCGCATGCTGCTGCCAGGCGCCATCGCGACGGGCATCTTCGCCATAGCGCTGGAACGGCCGGGTGGCGCTGCCCACTTGCTCGCTGACATAACCGATGGAAGCCCCGACGATATTGCTCGGCGTGAGCATCAGGCGCAGTTCATGGTGATTGCGAAACAGCGACGCCAACCCCTGGTAGTTGACCAGCGCCACCGAACCCAGGGCCGCGACGCAGGCCCCACTCACCACCAGCTTGCCCAGCAGTTCGCGGTGCCACGGGCGATAGGCGATCCTGGCCTTCCACACCAGCAGCGACGGCAGCACACCGAGCAGCAGGATATACAGGGCAAACTTCAGCGAGAGCAGATCACGCACTTCCGCGACATTGGTTTCAGCGACATTGCGGAACATGCCGGCATCAATAAGCACGCCATATTGATTCATGAAGTAAGCGACACTTGCGCCACTGAGGAACAACACGATCAATACCGGCTTCAGTACATAACGAAACGCTAGCAAGGTAAGTATGAGATTGAAGGCGAACAGCATCAGCACGGCGAACGCCAGGCTCAGCCACAGCCCCACCATGCCCGGCGGCACGATGGACTCCAGGTGTTGCCAAAGCAGGGTGTTGAAGCCGATCAACAAATACAGGCTGGCCAGCAGCGTGACCCATTCGGTCCGCAGGGATTTGAGTTTCAGCATGGCGTTCGCAACAAGAGTTCATCAGCGGCCAACGCGCCCGGGCGGGCAGGTTGGAAAGTTGGCCGAACTCTAGAAAGCCTAGCATCAATTTTTCGTGAAAAAGACGCCAACAATTAGTCTGTCGACGTCTTTCATCGGTTAAACAACTTTCATTCAGCTGCCATTCAGCCAGGCAGGCGAAGCTTGGCGTACGGCTCGCGATCGATGTCCAGGACCTCCACGCACAGCTGGATGTCCAGGCCAGGTTGGCCGGGGATCGCCTCGCGCAACACCTCGAGCAAGCTGTTGGACAGCTGCTGCTTCACTTGCGGCGTGCGCCCGCTGAGGATCGCCAGGCGCACATGGGCGAAGGCTCGCTCACCCGGCGCGGTACCGACCCGGTACTGGGCGAAGGCCTGGGCACGGCTCTTGATGTCCAGCTCTTCGGCGAACTGGCCGCTGCCGACCAGGGCGTGGTTCAGGCGCAGCAGCAGCACGTCGACGTTGAGCTCGCGCAGGTTGTCGCTGTATTCCAGGTTCAGGTGAGGCATGGCGCAGGTTCCGGTTACGCAGGGATGGGCGACAGCCTAACCCAGTCCCGCAATGCGGCAAAGGCGACTATCCTCTTGGTTCAGGCTCGCTTACCAACCCTGAGAGAGGTGAAGAAATGCCAGTTCCGCATGATTTGCTCGCAGACCTGCACGTGACCGCCGACCAGTTCCAGGCCCTCATCGACAAGAACCAGGACCTGCACAAGTTGCACAAGGAGTACAACGCCAAGGACAAGGAAGTGGTGACCGCCGAGGGCAACGCCACCAACGATGACACCGTCAACCTGCTGCGCAGGGAACGCCTGCTGCTCAAGGACAAGATCGAACGGATCGTCCATCCGCCCAAATCCTGATTCCCCTCACTGACGCCATCGCGGGGCAAGCCCGCGATAGCGTCGGCGGCCGTTACGCGGACGCCTTCAACGCCGCATCCAGGTCCTCGATCAGATCCCGGTAGTCCTCGATCCCGATCGACAACCGCACCAGGTTCTCGCTGATCCCCATCACGCCCTTCTGCTCCGGGCTCAGGGAGTTGTGCGACATGCTCCAGGAGTGGTTGATCATGCTCTCCACCCCGCCCAGCGAATCGGCCAGGACAAAGATCGACAGCGCCTCGACCAGGCGGTTGACCGCGGCCCGATCTCCCTTGATGCGCAACGCCACCACCGCACCGCCGGTGCGCATCTGGCGCTTGCTCAGTTCATGCTGCGGATGGCTTTCCAGCCCCGGGTAGTAGACCTGCTCGACCTGCGGATGCTGTTCGAGGAACTGCGCCACGCGCAGGGCGTTGGCGCTCTGGCGCTCCATGCGCACGTCGAGGGTCTTCAGCCCGCGCAGCGCCAGGTAGCAGTCGAACGGCCCCTGAATCGCGCCGACCGCCATGCTGATCTTGCGCAAGCGCCCCAGCAGGTCGTGATTGGCCGCCACCACCACGCCGCCGGTCAGGTCGGAGTGGCCGCCGATGTACTTGCTCGCCGAATGCATCACCAGGTCCACGCCGAGGGTGATCGGCTGCTGGTTCCAGGGCGAGCAGAAGGTGTTGTCGATGCAGGTCATCACCCCACGGGCGCGGGCCAGGTCGCAGACCGCCTTGATGTCCACCAGGTGCAGCAGCGGGTTGGTCGGCGACTCGATCCAGATCAGTTGCGTGTCCGGGCGGATCGCCGCAGCCACGGCCTCGACGTCGTTGAGGTCGACATAGGTGGTGGTCAGGCCCGAGGTGCGTCCACGGTAGTCTTCCAGCAGGCGGAAGGTGCCGCCGTAGACACCGTTCATCACCACCACATGGGCATCCTTGGACAGCAGCTCGAGCACCGTGGCGGTGGCACTGACGCCCGAGGCGCAGGCGACCGCGCCGACGCCCTCCTCCAGTGCGGCCACGCAGGTTTCATAGGCGTGCCGGGTCGGGTTGCTGACCCGGCTGTAGGCGTACTCAGGGTTGTCGTCCAGGCCGCGCTTGATGAACGAACTGGAAGTGACGATGGCCGGGAAGATGGCGTTGTCGGCGACGCTGGACTGCTCGCCGGCGTGGATGGTGCGGGTGGCGAAATTGCGCGGTTTGTCGGACATGGTCGGGTCCATTGACTGAGGATGGAAAACCGCCACTATCTCATATCCGCCGGGCCCAGGCGCCAACAGAACGTTGCTGTCGACGACGCGCCTGAAAGGGTTTCAACGTTCTCTGCATGCGGCTAATCTTGGAAAACTTTCCTCCACCCCGCCAGACGACACCATGGACAGTTTCGACCAGCACATCCTCACCCTGCTCCAGCGCGACGCGTCGCTATCCCTCAAGGACCTGGCCGAGGCGGTCAACCTGTCCACCACGCCGTGCTGGAAGCGGGTCAAGCGCCTGGAGGAGGAAGGCTACATCCGCGGCCGCGTGGCGCTGCTCGACCCCGAGCGCCTGGGCCTGGGCCTGACGGTGTTCGTCCAGCTCAAGACCCAGCGCCACGACAGCGCCTGGCTGGCGCAGTTCGCCGCCACGGTGACGGCATTCGAGGAGGTGATGGAGGTTTACCGCATGTCCGGCGACTGGGACTACATGCTGCGGGTGGTGGTGGGCGACATCGCCGCCTACGACCGCTTCTACAAGAAGCTGATTACCAGCACCGACGGGCTGTCGAACATCACCTCGAGCTTTGCGATGGAGCAGATGAAGTACACCACGGCGTATCCGGTGAGGCGCTAAGAACGGGCGTGGACGATGGCGTGGGAGCGGGCTTGCCCCGCGATGGCGTCGGCAGGTCCGCTTGAGTAGGCATGGACTGGGATATCGCGGGGCAAGCCCGCTCCCACGCTGGCACCAACATCAGTCGGTTGTGATTGTCGCCTCGATCCGGTTACCAGGTTTGGCCTTCTCCAGCTTGATCGCCACGAACTTCGAGGTCGGCGTGTAGGTCCCCTCGCCGTAGCTCTCCAGCGGCACCAGCGGGTTGGTCTCCGGATAGTAGGCCGCCGCCTGCCCTTGCGGCACGTCATAGGCCACCAGGCGGAACCCCGAGACCCGCCGCTCGCGGCCATCCTCCCAGAGCGACACCAGGTCCACCTGCTCGCCCGGCTCGAAGCCCAGTCGGCGGATGTCCGCCTCATTGACGAACACCACCTCGCGCAGGCCGAACACGCCACGGTAGCGGTCATCCAGCCCGTACAGCGTGGTGTTGTACTGGTCGTGGGAACGCAGGGTCTGCAGGATCAGGTCGGGCTTGTCGCCACGGGCCAGCACCTGGGCGTTGACCAGTTGCTCCGGCAGCGGGCTGGGGGTGAAACGCGCCTTGCCGGTGGCCGTGCGGAAGTTGCGCTCGGCGGCGTTGTTGCCCAGGTGGAAGCCACCGGGATGCTGCAAGCGCTCGTTGAACTCGCTGAAGCCCGGGATGACGTCGGCGATCATGCCGCGGATGCGGCCGTAGTCGGCAATCGCATAGTCCCAGTCGATCGGCTTGTTGCCCAGGGTGGCCTTGGCCATGCCGGCGACGATGGCCGGTTCCGAGCGCAGCAGCGGCGAGCGCGGCTTCAGCTGACCATGGGAGATGTGCACCATGCTGAAGGTGTCTTCCACGGTGACGCCCTGCGGCCCTTCGGCCTGGATGTCGATCTCGGTGCGGCCCAGGCACGGCAGGATCAACGCATCGCGCCCGGTGACCAAGTGCGAGCGGTTGAGCTTGGTGGAAATCTGCACGGTCAGTTCGCAGTTGCGCAGTGCCGCGTGGGTACGCGGGGTGTCCGGCGTCGCCTGGGCGAAGTTGCCGCCCAGGGCGACGAACACCTTGGCCCGCCCCTCTTCCATGGCCTGGATCGCCAGCACGGCGTTATGACCATGTTCGCGCGGCACCGTGAACTGGAAGCGTTTCTCGATGGCATCGAGCAGCGCGGCCTTGGGCTTCTCGTCGATGCCCATGGTGCGGTCGCCCTGCACGTTGCTGTGGCCGCGCACCGGCGACAGGCCGGCGCCGGGCTTGCCGACGTTGCCGCGCAGCAGCTGCAGGTTGACGATCTCCTGCACGGTCGGCACCGAATGGCGGTGCTGGGTCACGCCCATGGCCCAGCACATGATCACCCGCTCGGCCTTGCGGTACATGCGCGCTGCCAGCTCGATCTCGGCCTTGCTCAGGCCCGACTGCTCGACGATATGCTCCCAGGGCGTGGCGTCCACCACGGCCAGGTAGGCTTCGACGCCGCTGGTGTGCTCGGCGATGAAGGCATGGTCGAACACCGGCGGCTCATCATTGAGCTGCGCCTCGCGCTCCCACTGCAGGAGGAACTTGGCGATCCCGCGCATGGCCGCCATGTCGCCGCCCAGGGCCGGGCGGAAGTAGGCGGTGTTGGTCGGCTCGGAGCCGTTGCTGAGCATCTCGAACGGGTGCTGCGGGTGCTGGAAGCGCTCCAGGCCCCGCTCCTTGAGCGGGTTGAAGCAGACCACCTGGGCGCCGCGCTTGACCGCCTCGCGCAGCGGTTCGAGCATGCGCGGGTGGTTAGTGCCGGGGTTCTGGCCGATGACGAAGATCGCATCGGCCAGCTCCAGGTCATGGAACACCACGGTGCCCTTGCCCACGCCGAGGGTTTCGGCCATGCCGACGCCGCTGGCCTCGTGGCACATGTTCGAGCAGTCGGGGAAGTTGTTGGTGCCATAGGCACGCACGAACAACTGGTAGAGGAACGCCGCCTCGTTGCTGGCCCGGCCCGAGGTGTAGAACTCGGCCTGGTCCGGCGACACAAGGCCGTTTAGGTGCCGGGCGATCAGGGCGAACGCCTCGTCCCAGCTGGTTTCGACGTAATGATCGGTGGCCGCGTCGTAACGCATCGGGTGGGTGATGCGGCCCTGGTATTCGAGCCAGTAGTCGGTCTGCTCGAGCAGGGCGCTGACGCTGTAGCGGGCGAAGAACGCCGGATCCACCGAGCGGCCGGTGGCCTCCCAGTTGACCGCCTTGGCGCCGTTCTCGCAGAACTTGACCATGTCGCTTTCCGGCGACTCGCCCCAGGCACAGCCCGGGCAGTCGAAACCGCCGTTCTGGTTGGTCTTGAGCATGGCCCGCAGGTTCTTGAAGGCGTTCTCGCTGCCCAGCCAGCTCTTGGTCACGCTCTTGAGCGCGCCCCAGCCGGCGGCCGGCCCCTTGTAGTCCCTGATGTGTTCGTCCTGGCTCATGCTGCGCTTCTCCGCACGGTGTTTTTTCCAGCCTAAGAAGCGGCTCCCAGTGCGTCCAATCGAAATAAATGACAGCGTGATAAACCGTCTCGATCACCCGGTATAGCCCTTGTAATCCATGGCCTGCAGCCGTGATAGAGGAGACTGATCGAACAGTCGGGGAAAGCAATTTGACGTCACTGGGCGCAGGTTATAGCTTGAACCTTGTCTGCGGCCTTTCGCCGCCCCCAGCCACTGCACAGGTCGAGCGCGAACGTGGAAAAGAACCCCCAGGCCCTGATCGACGGTTTCAACCGCAAAGTCGATTACCTGCGGATGTCGGTCACCGACCGCTGCGATTTTCGCTGCGTCTATTGCATGGCCGAAGACATGCAGTTCCTGCCGCGCCAGCAGATTCTCAGCCTCGAGGAGCTGTACCTGGTCGCCGAGCGCTTCGTCGCCCTGGGCACCCGCAAGATCCGCCTGACCGGTGGCGAGCCCCTGGTGCGCCAGGGCATCGTCGGGCTGTGCGAGCGTATCGCCGCCCTGCCCGGCCTGCGCGAACTGTGCCTGACCAGCAATGGCTCGCAGCTCGGCCGCCTGGCCCAGCCGCTGTTCGATGCCGGCGTCTCGCGCCTGAACATCAGCCTCGACAGCCTCGACCCCGAGCGTTTTCGCGCCCTGACCCGTACCGGCGACCTCAAGCAGGTGATCGCGGGCATCGACGCCGCGCGCGCCGCAGGCTTTCGCCGTACCAAGCTCAACGCGGTGGTGCTCAAGGGCCGCAACGACCACGAAATCGTCGACCTGGTGCGCTTCGCCATCGACCGCGAGCTGGACATCTCCTTCATCGAAGAAATGCCCCTGGGCGTCATCAGCGAGCACGAGCGCGGCGAGTCCTTCTGCTCCAGCGATGACGTGCGCGCCCGCCTGGCCGAGCACTTCACCCTGGTCGAGTCGGCCGAATCCTCCCAGGGCCCGGCGCGCTACTGGCGCCTGGCCGAAGCGCCCGACACCCGGGTCGGCTTCATCTCGCCGCACAGCCACAACTTCTGCGCCACCTGCAACCGCGTGCGCCTGACCGTCGAAGGCCGCCTGCTGCTGTGCCTGGGCAACGAGCACTCGGTGGACCTCAAGCAGGTCCTGCGCCAGCACCCCGGCGACAGCGCCCGCCTGGAAAAGACCCTGCGCGACGCCATGCAGCTCAAGCCCTACCGCCACCACTTCGAAGTGGGCGGCGAGGTGCAGATCCTGCGCTTCATGAACATGACCGGCGGCTGATCGGCCGCCTCTGGAACCGTCTTGATCGTCCACTCACGCCCCGACATGCTGCGCGTGCTGTTCACCCTCAAGGGCTCGATCGTCCAGCGCATCGCCTTGCGCTGCCTGGCGGTGACCTTGCTGGCGGCGCTGATCGTGCTGATCGAGCGGCACTACCCGGCGCTGTTCTACCCGGTCAGCGCCACGCCCTTCACCCTGTTGGGGCTGTCGCTGTCGATCTTCATGAGCTTTCGCAACAACGCCTGCTACGACCGCTGGTGGGAGGGGCGCAAGGCCTGGGGGCGGATGATCATCGAGGTGCGCTCGTTCGTGCGCGAAAGCGTGGCGATCGAGGACCAGCAGTTGCGCGCGCAGATGCTGCGTGGCCTGTGCGGCTTCGCCCATGCCCTCAATGCCCGGCTGCGCAACGAAGACGAACTGCCCTTGGCACGCACCTGGCTGGCCGAGGGCGCGCCGATCACCGCGCACAACGTCTGCGATGGCATCCTGCGCGATATCGGTGCCCAATGCTCACGGTTGGCGAAGGACGGCGCGATCAGCGAATTCCGCTACACCCTCCTGGAGCAGCGCCTGGCCGGCCTGTCGGACGTGCAAGCCACCTGCGAGCGGATCAAGGGCACGCCGCTGCCGTTCCCCTACACCCTGCTGCTGCACCGCACCATCTACATCTTCTGCCTGCTGCTGCCGTTCGCCCTGGCAGAACCGCTGGGCTGGCTGGCACCGTTGTTCACCACCATCGTCAGCTACACGTTCTTTGGCCTGGATGCGATCGGCAACGAGCTGGAGGATCCGTTCGGCCGGGACGAGAACGATCTGCCGACCGATGCGCTGGTGCGCACCGTCGAGCGCGATGTCCTGGCGGCGTTGGGGCATGAGCCGCTGCCACCGGCGTTAGTGCCGGTGGATCATGTATTGAGCTGATGGCCTCATCGCGGGGCAAGCCCGCTCCCACGCCCAAAAGACACTGATCTCGCATTTGGCGTGGGAGCGGGCTTGCCCCGCGATGGGCCCCTTGAGGTCAACCGCGGCTTTCGCAGACCCCGATTGGTTTGAGGTGCGCGACAAAGTTGCAAGGCCGATGCCGCGCATCCAGCTGCTCGGCCAGGATGCCTTCCCAGGCCGTGCGGCAGGCGCCGGTCGAGCCCGGCAGGCAGCACACCAGGGTGCCGTTGGCCATGCCGGCCAGGGCCCGGCTCTGCACGGTCGAGGTGCCAATATCGAGGATCGACAGGGCGCGGAACAGCTCGCCAAACCCGTCGACGCGCTTGTCCAGCAGGCAGTCCACCGCCTCCGGCGTGCTGTCGCGCCCGGTGAAACCGGTGCCGCCGGTGATCAGCACCACCTGCACCTGCTCGTCGGCGATCCAGGTGGCGACCTGGGCGCGGATCTTGTACAGGTCGTCCTTGAGCAGCTCCCGCGCCACCAGGCGGTGGCCCACGCCGACGGCGCGGCTGGCCAGCAGCTCGCCAGAGGTGTCGGTGTCGTAGGTGCGGGTGTCGCTGACGGTCAGCACCGCAATGTTCAGCGGTACGAACACCGCGTCCGGTTTCACGCTCATGGCCTTTGCTCCAGGATTGGCTTCGCGGCCACGTTAGAGACAAGCCCCGGCAGCGTCCAATCGATAGGGCGTACCGGGTGATCGACGATTTCTATCGCCGCTATCGGCCCCGCGACCGGGTCGGTGAAATGTTCATCAAGGATTAGCCAGGTGCTTCACTCTTGGTTAAGGTCTACCCACCCCGCAACCCCAGGCCGCACCATGGACATCAAACAGCTCAAGTTCCTCATCGCCCTCGACCAGACCCGCCACTTCGGCCAGGCCGCGGCGCTGTGCCACATCACCCAGCCGACCCTGTCCATGCGCCTGCGCAACCTCGAGGACGAACTGGACCTGGTGCTGGTCAAGCGCGGCCAGCGCTTCGAAGGCTTCACCGAAGCCGGCGAGCGCATCCTGGCCTGGGCCCGCACGCTGCTCGCCGCCCATGACGGCCTGCAGGCCGAGGCCGCCAGCTGCCGGGGCCAAGTGGTTGGCAGCCTGCGCCTGGGCACCGTGCCGCTGGCCAGCTTCAACCCCATGCAACTGCTGATGCCCCTGCGCGAGAAGTACCCCGAGCTGCACTTCCAGCTGTCGTCGCTGAGCTCCGAGCAGGTGATCGACGGCCTGAGCCGCAACCAGCTCGATCTGGGCATCTGCTACCTCGACCAGGTCAACACCAGCTTCTTCGAAGTGATCGAGCTGAGCACCACCACCATGGGCCTGCTGCACGACACCCGGCACTTCCAGTTCGAGGCCGACAGCCTGCGCTGGGAAGACCTCGGCGAGCTGCCGCTGGGCCTGCTGAGCAAAGGCATGCACTACCGACAGTCCCTCGACCTGAGCTTGCGCAGCCGTGGCCTTGCGCCCAATGCCGTGCTCGAGAGCGACTCGACTTTCCAGCTGATCCAGGCGATCAACACCGGCGTATGCTGCGCGGTCATGCCGCTCGATTGCGGCCTGGAAGACCTCAACCAGCACATGCGCATCATCCCGGTACAGGAAGCCAGCATCCACAGCCCGGTCGGCCTGCTGCTGCGCCGCAGCGAGCCGCGCTCGGCCATCGCCGAGCAGTGCTTCGACGAGGCCCGCGCCCTGTTCAGCAGCGAGTGATCAGCATTTGATCAATGCGAGCATGGCCATATTGCGTGGGCGGGTGATCCCGGAGTAACCACGGTCACCGAACAGACCTGGCAATGCATAGTTGACCCGCGCATCGACCCCACCCAGCGAAATGGTCGAATACTCGTCGGTGGAGTAGGCATCCACGCCCATCGCGACTTGCGAAGCGGGACCTGTGTTCTGCGTGGTGGATGCACTCCAGACGCCGTTGGCTATGTTCTCGGTGGTGTCGTAAGGGTAGAGGCTGCCTTTCTGCCAGGAGCCGAACGCCCGGCCTTGGTCTACTCCACGGCCGTCATCGAAACCACGGATGAACTCACCGCGCAGGTCAGGCAGACCAAAGGTCGTGACACCATCGCCAGCGCCATAGGTGGTGCCGATGGCGGCGAACAATGCGCCATGCTCGGCGCGAGACACCAATGCCCCATCGGCCTTCAGCCAGCCCACCGGCGCCTCGTTGGCTGCGGAGAACTTGATGTCACCAGGCGCGGCTCCGGAGAAACCGATGATCTGGCCAAGCGTCACGGCATGCTGGCTATGCGTGGCATTGGCCACCTGCTGGGCACCACCCTCGCAGTTCAGCAGGATCCAGCACAGGGCCCCCTGGTTGAGCAGTGGACCGAGATAGGAAACCAGCGTCACGTTGCCGCCAGCGACAATCTCGTTGCCTTGCAACAGCTGGCCACCGAGGCCGTAGATCGGCGCAGCTGCCAGACCATCGGGAGCATAGGACGCATCCGCTACGTTGGTGCTGGTCGCACGAAAGTACTGAACGACACCATCGGTAGTAGGTAGCGCTGCAAAAGGCAGGGAATTCTTGGCGGTGTAAGCAGTTGTCATCGTGAACATCCTGTATCGATTGAGTTTATGCATGCTACTGAGTAGCGCTGAAACTCATTCTATGCATTAAAGCATAACAAATCAATGCATTTATGCATCATTCCTTAATTCGTTGCCATCCGGTACTGCCGCGGCGTGAAACCGGTCAGTTGCCTGAACTGCCGGCTGAAGGCGCTGTGATCGGTGTAGCCACAGCGCAGGGCCACCTCGATGATCGGCAGGTCGCTGTGCAGCAACTGGTGCGCATGCTCCAGGCGGGCCTTGTGGATCATCTGCCGGGGCGTGAGGTGGAATATCCGCTTGCAGTAGCGCTCCAACTGCGCCACCGAGATCCCGGCGATGCGGGTCAGCTCGCCCATGCTGATCGGCTGGTGGAAATGCGCGCGGATATGCGCATCCACCGCCGCCAGCCGCTGATAGGCGGGGTGGGTGTCGGCGGCTGACTGCAGGTCGACGGAAATGCCCACCAGGCCGATGATCCTCCCCGCCGGATCGTACAGCGGACGCTTGTGGGTCAGGCACCAGCCCGGTTCGCGGCTGCCGTACAGGTGCAGCTCCAGCTGGTCTTCCAGCACCAGGCCCTGCTCCAGCACCCGGCGGTCCTGCTCGGTGTAGCCGGGGCCCAGGCGCGCCGGGAACACTTCGGCGCTGGTCTTGCCCAGCAGCGGCTGCAGGCGCTTGAGGCCGCAGCGCTGGACCAGCGTGCGATTGGCCAGCACGTAGCGGGCCTGGTCATCCTTGATGAAGATCGCCGCATTGGCGATCACGTCGAGCATGGGCAGCAGCCAGACCACACCGGTGAGCAGGGCCTCGAGGGATTCGGGGCGGTGCTGGTCGAGGTGCTGGTACAGCGCTGTCAGTGGGGTCTTGAACATGCGGGATTTCTCTTTGGGATTTACCAGCCCTATCGCGGGGCAAGCCCGCTCCCACGCCAGCTGCACGGCACGCGTGGGAGCGGGCTTGCCCCGCGATAGGCCGGCAACGCCAACCTAAATCACCCCAAGCCCGCCGCACCAGCCTTTCTGCCTGACTGTGCCGATTTCGTCACTCACCTTGCAGAAAACCATCAAGAACCGACGCCTCGATCGGTCCACTCTATGCCCCACGCAAGCCGCCCCACGACCTACAAGAGCGCGGCCGACCAAGCCGCATCGTGACATCAGACCTGCCTATCCAAAACCTACAAAAAGGCGCACCCATGTCAGGCAAATTCAAGAAACAGCTGTCATTGCTCGACCTCACCTTCATCGGCCTCGGCGCGATCTTCGGCTCCGGCTGGCTGTTCGCCGCCAGCCACGTCTCGGCCATCGCCGGCCCGGCCGGCATCCTCTCCTGGTTCCTCGGAGGCTTCGCCGTGCTGCTGCTGGGCATCGTCTACTGCGAGCTCGGCGCCGCCCTGCCGCGGGCCGGGGGCGTGGTGCGCTACCCGGTGTACTCCCACGGCCCGCTGCTGGGCTACCTGATGGGCTTCATTACCCTGATCGCCTTCTCCAGCCTGATCGCCATCGAAGTGGTCGCCTCGCGCCAGTACGCCGCGGCCTGGTTCCCGGCCTTGACCAAGACCGGCTCCAGCGACCCGACGGTGCTTGGCTGGCTGGTGCAGTTCGCGCTGCTCGGGCTGTTCTTCCTGCTCAACTACCGCAGCGTGAAGACCTTCGCCAAGGCCAACAACCTGGTCAGCGTGTTCAAGTTCATCGTGCCGCTGCTGGTGATCGGCGTGCTGTTCACCTTCTTCAAGCCGGAGAACTTCGAGGTCCAGGGCTTCGCGCCGTTCGGCCTGTCCGGCGTGGAAATGGCAGTGTCGGCCGGCGGCATCATCTTCGCCTACCTGGGGCTCACGCCGATCATCTCGGTGGCCAGCGAGGTGAAGAACCCGCAGCGCACCATCCCCATCGCGCTGATTCTCTCGGTGCTGCTGTCCACCGCGATCTATGCCCTGCTGCAACTGGCGTTTCTCGGCAGTGTGCCGAACGAAATGATTGCCAACGGCTGGGCCGGGGTGACCAAGGAACTGGCCCTGCCCTACCGTGACATCGCCCTGGCCCTGGGCGTCGGCTGGCTGGCCTACCTGGTGGTGGCCGACGCGGTGATCTCGCCCAGCGGCTGCGGCAACATCTACATGAACGCCACCCCACGGGTGATCTATGGCTGGGCGCAGACCGGCACCTTCTTCAAGTACTTCACCCGCATCGACGAGCAGTCCGGCATCCCGCGCCCGGCGCTGTGGCTGACCTTCGGCCTGGCGGTGTTCTGGACCCTGCCGTTCCCGTCCTGGGAAGCACTGATCAACGTGGTGTCCGCCGCCCTGGTGCTGAGCTACGCCGTGGCCCCGGTATCGGTCGCCGCCCTGCGCCGCAACGCCCCCGACATGCCACGGCCGTTCCGGGTCAAGGGCATGGGCGTGCTCGGCCCGCTGTCGTTCATCATCGCCGCGCTGATCGTCTACTGGTCGGGCTGGAACACCGTGTCCTGGCTGCTGGCGCTGCAGATCGTGATGTTCGTGCTGTACCTGCTGTGCCGCCGCTTCGTGCCCACCGAACACCTGTCGCTGGGCCAGCAGGTGCGCTCGTCGGCCTGGCTGATCGGCTTCTACGCCGTGACCATTTTCCTCTCCTGGCTGGGCAGCTTCGGCGGCCTGGGCGTGATCGGCCATCCGCTGGACACCGTGATCGTCGCCGCCAGTGCCCTGGGCATCTACTACTGGGGCGCGGCCACCGGCGTGCCGGCCCGGCTGGTGCGGCTCGATGGCGACGATGAAAGCGAAGCGGGTGCCGAAGCGCATCACGGGCACGAGCCGGCTGCGCTGGCCTCCTGAACACTGACGGGAACTCGTGGGAGCGGGCTTGCCTCGCGATTCAGGGCAAGCGGCCTCATCGCGGGACAAGCCCGCTCCCACGATTCCCCCACACGTTGGAACGAACTGACCTATGAAACAGATCCACGTCATCGACTCCCACACCGGCGGTGAACCGACCCGCCTGGTGATGAAGGGTTTCCCGCCACTGCACGGCCGCAGCATGGCCGAACAGCGCGACGAGCTGCGCGAGCTGCACGACCACTGGCGCCGCGCCTGCCTGCTGGAGCCTCGCGGCAACGATGTGCTGGTGGGCGCGCTGTACTGCCCGCCGGTCTCTGCGGATGCCACCTGCGGGGTGATCTTCTTCAACAACGCCGGCTACCTGAACATGTGCGGCCACGGCACCATCGGCCTGGTCGCCTCGCTGCGCCACCTGGGCCTGATCGAGCCGGGCGAGCACAAGATCGACACGCCGGTCGGCCAGGTCAGCGCCACCCTGCATGACGACGGCGCCATCACTGTCGGCAACGTGCCGTCCTACCGCTACCGCCGGCAGGTGACGGTGGACGTGCCGGGGCATGGCCTGGTGCGCGGCGACATCGCCTGGGGCGGCAACTGGTTCTTCCTGGTTTCCGACCACGGCCAGCGCATCGCGCTGGACAACCGCGAAGCCCTCACCGACTACACCTGGGCCCTGCTCAAGGCCCTCGAGGCCCAAGGCATCACCGGCGAACACGGCGCCCCGATCGACCATGTCGAGTTGTTCGCCGACGACGCCAACGCCGACAGCCGCAACTTCGTCATGTGCCCCGGCAAGGCCTACGACCGCTCACCCTGCGGCACCGGCACCAGCGCCAAGCTGGCGTGCCTGGCCGCCGACGGCAAGCTCGCCGAAGGCCAGACCTGGGTCCAGGCCAGCATCACCGGCAGCCAGTTCCACGGCCGCTACGAACGCGACGGCGAACGCATTCGTCCGATCATCACCGGCCGCGCCCACATGACCGCCGACAGCACCCTGCTGATCGACGAGCAGGATCCGTTCGCCTGGGGCATCTGACCCCGTTCATTTCCCACTGAATACCGCCAGGAGTGACAACAATGACCGACAACATCTTCACCGGCACCATGCCCGCCCTGATGACCCCCTGCACCGCCGAGCGCAAGCCGGACTTTGACGCCCTGGTGCGCAAGGGCCGCGAACTGATCGACGCCGGCATGAGCGCGGTGGTGTACTGCGGCTCGATGGGCGACTGGCCGCTGCTGACCGAGGCCGAGCGCCAGGAGGGCGTGGCGCGCCTGGTCGCCGCCGGCATCCCGACCATCGTCGGCACCGGCGCGGTGAACACCCGCGAAGCGGTGTCCCACGCGGCCCACGCCGCCAAGGTCGGCGCCGCCGGCCTGATGGTCATCCCCCGGGTGCTGTCCCGCGGCGCCTCGCTGACCGCCCAGCAGCATCACTTCTCGGCGATCCTCGGCGCCGCGCCGAAGCTGCCGGCAGTGATCTACAACAGCCCCTACTATGGTTTCGCCACCCGCGCCGACCTGTTCTTCGCGCTGCGTCGCGAGTACCCCAACCTGATCGGCTTCAAGGAGTTCGGCGGCGCCGCCGACCTGCGCTACGCCGCCGAGCACATCACCTCGCAGGACGATGACGTGACCCTGATGGTCGGCGTCGACACGCAAGTGGTGCACGGTTTCGTCAACTGCAACGCCACCGGCGCCATCACCGGCATCGGCAACGCGCTGCCCCGTGAAGTGCTGCAACTGGTCAGCCTGAGCAAGCGCGCCGCCAAGGGCGATGCCAAGGCCCGACGCCAGGCCCGGGAGCTGGAGTCGGCGCTGGCGGTGCTGTCGTCGTTCGATGAAGGCTGCGACCTGGTGCTGTACTACAAGCACCTGATGGTGCTCAACGGCGACACCGAGTACCGCCTGCACTTCAACGAAACCGACGCCCTCACCGACGCCCAGCGCCACTACGCCGAACAGCAATACGCGCTGTTCCGCACCTGGTACGCCAGCTGGTCGGCCGAGCACAACCAGGCTTGATATCGAGGACAGCCCGCCCCCCTGTGGGAGCGGGTTCACCCGCGAACACCGGCAAAGCCGGTGCCATGCACCGAGTTGCTTGTTTCGCGGGTAAACCCGCTCCCACAGGGCTGCGACACGCCCTTGATTCTGAATTTAATTCCAAAGGATGTGCTCATGCCCCTTACCGGCAACTTGCTAATTGGCCAACGCTCCGTGGTCGGCACCGAAGCACCGATCCGTGCCGTCGACCCGACTCGCAACCAATCGCTGGAGCCCAGCTACGCCGGCGCCAGCGCCGAACAGGTAACCCAGGCCTGCGCCCTGGCCTGGGCGGCCTTTGATGCCTACCGCGAAACCACCCTCGAACAACGCGCCCACTTTCTCGAAACCATCGCCGAGCAGATCGAAGCCCTGGGCGATGCCCTGATCGACCGCGCCAACACCGAGACCGGCCTGCCCAAGGCGCGTCTGCTGGGCGAGCGCGGCCGCACCTGCGCGCAACTGCGCACCTTCGCTCGCGTGGTGCGGGCCGGTGAATGGCTGGATGTACGGGTGGACAACTCTCTGCCCGAGCGCCAGCCACTGCCACGCCCCGACCTGCGCCAAAGACAGATTGCCCTGGGCCCGGTAGCGGTGTTCGGCGCCAGCAATTTCCCGCTGGCCTTCTCGGTGGCCGGCGGCGACACCGCCTCGGCACTGGCCGCCGGTTGCCCGGTGGTGGTCAAGGCCCATGGCGCCCACCCCGGCACCAGCGAACTGGTCGGCCAGGCCGTGGCCCGGGCGGTCGCGCAGTGCGAGCTGCCCGAAGGCGTGTTCTCGCTGCTGTACGGCGCCGGCCGTGAGGTCGGTATCGGTCTGGTCAGCGACCCGCGCATCAAGGCCGTTGGCTTCACCGGTTCGCGCAGCGGCGGTCTCGCGCTGTGCCAGGCCGCCCAGGCACGTCCCGAGCCAATCCCCGTCTATGCCGAAATGAGCTCGATCAACCCGGTGTTCCTCTTCGAAGCCGCCCTGCAGGCCCGAGCGGAACCTCTGGCCCAAGCCTTCGTCACTTCGCTGACCCAGGGCGCCGGCCAGTTCTGTACCAACCCCGGACTGCTGATCGCCCGCCAGGGGCCGGCCCTCGAGCGCTTCATCAATGCCGCCGCCGAGCAAGTCCGGCAAGCCGCGGCGCAGACCATGCTCACCCCCGGCATTGCCAGTGCCTATGCCAACGGCGTCGCCGCACTGGGTGAGAACCGCAATGCCCGCCAGATCGCCAGCGGCCAGCCTCATCAAGGCCCGAACCAGTGCCAGGCGCACCTGTTCGCCAGCTCGGCCCAGGCGTTTCTCGCCGACCCTGCGCTGCAGGCCGAGGTGTTCGGCGCCACCTCGCTGGTGGTCGCCTGCGACAGCGACGAGCAAGTCCGCCAGGTTGCCGAGCACCTGGAAGGACAACTGACCGCCACCCTGCACCTGGACGCCGCCGACCTCGACCGCGCCCGCCAGCTGCTGCCCACCCTCGAACGCAAAGCCGGGCGGATCCTGGTCAACGGTTGGCCGACCGGGGTCGAGGTGTGCGACGCGATGGTCCACGGCGGCCCGTTCCCGGCCACCTCCGACACCCGCGGCACCTCGGTGGGTACTGCGGCGATCCTGCGTTTCCTGCGCCCGGTGTGCTACCAGGACTTCCCCGATGCACTGCTGCCCGATGCGCTGCAACAGGGCAACCCGCTGCAACTGCGCCGCTTGCTCGATGGCCGACGGGAAGGCTGAACCATGACCGCCACTGACACGGACATCGCCGTGGTCGGCGCCGGCATTGTCGGCGTTGCCTGCGCCCTGCAACTGGCCCGCCAGGGCCGCCGGGTGCTGCTGATCGATCGCCAGGCGCCGGGCCACGGTGCGTCGTTTGGCAATGCCGGGCACCTGGCCACCGAGCAGGTGTTTCCCATCGCCGACCTGACGATTCTCAAGCGCCTGCCGGCCATGCTGCTAGACCCGATGGGCCCGCTGCGCCTGGACTGGAAGTACCTGCCACGGGCCCTGCCCTGGTTCACCCGCCTGTTGCTCAACCTGCGACCGGCGCCGTTCCAGCGTAGCGTCGCGGGCCTTCGTGCGCTGAACGAAAGCAGCCTCGGCGCCTGGCAACGGCTGCTTGCATCCATCGACCGCAACCACCTGCTCAAGGAAGACGGTTCGCTGCTGGTGTTCGAACGCCACGAATCGCGCCAGGCGCTCGCGGCATTGCACGCCCGCCTGCAGGCACAGGCCGTGCCCGTGGACCTGTGGTCGGCCGAGGCGGTAAGCGAAGCGGCGCCGCAGTTGAGTCCGTCGATCCTGGGCGGCCTGTTCTTCCCGCGCACCGGTCACTTCCTCGACCCCTATCAGGTGGTCTGCGACCTGTTCAGCGCCGCCAGGGCCAGCGGCGTGCGCTTCCTGCATGCCGAGGTCGATGGCGGCCGGGTGCATGGCCAGGGCATCACCCTTGCCAGCGACCAGGGCACCCTCGAGGCCCGCCAGGTGTTGATCAGTGCCGGGGCACATTCGGCCAGGCTCACGGCCGCCCTGACCGGTCGGCAGGTACCGTTGGATACCGAGCGCGGCTACCACCTGATGCTGCCGGCGGAACACCAGCGCCTACCATTCGCCGTCACCTCGCTGGAGCGCAAGTTCATCATGACGCCCATGGCCGACGGCCTGCGCCTGGCCGGCACGGTGGAATTCGCCGGGCTCGAGGCGCCGCCGAGCATGCAGCGGGCATGGCAACTGCATCGGTTGAGCAAGGGCTTGTTCCGGCGTGAGCTGGATGCCAAGGGAGCGACACCGTGGATGGGGTTCCGGCCTTCGTTGCCGGATTCGCTGCCGGTGATCGACCGGGTGGCTGATGGCAAGGTGCTGCTGGCGTTCGGGCACCAGCACCTGGGGTTGACCCAGGCGGCGGTGACGGCAGAGTGGGTGGGGCGGTTGGCTGCGGGGGCCGAAGTGGAACAGGTGTACAGGTTGGATCGGTTCTGATTTTTCGAGCACCAGGCCGTTCAAAGAATAACGTTGCAAACACTACCAGCGTGGGAGCGGGCTTGCCCCGCGATCACCGGCAAAGCCGGTGCCATACACCATATCGCGGGGCAAGCCCGCTCCCACGCTGCCCCAGTGAGATCAAAGAATTAGGTCTTGCCTCATGAGAGCGGCCCCAGCCTCACTCAGCGATAACGCTCAAGCCAGTGCGCATAAGGCGCCGGCAGCGTCCACGCCGCCTTGTCCACACCCAGTGCCTTGGCAGCGGCATACGGCCAGTGCGGATCAGCCAGGTGCGCACGCCCCACCGACACCAGGTCGAGCTGGTTGGCCTGCAACGCGCCCTCGGCCAGCTCCGGCGTGCCAAAGCCCCAGGCCGAGGTCACCGGCAGCTTCGCCTCGCGGCGCACCCGCTCGGCGATCGGCCCCAGGAACGCCGGGCCCCACGGGATGTTGGTCTGGGGAATGGTGAAGCCGACGCTGACGCTCAGCAGATCGAGGCCGCCGGCCTTGAAGCGACGGGCCAGTTCGATGGACTCCTGCAGGGTCTGCTCGTCACGGCCATCGTATTCCACCACGCCAAAGCGAGCGGTCAGCGGCAGGTTCTCCGGCCACACCTCACGTACCGCGGCCAGGGTTTCCAGCAGGAAGCGCGTGCGGTTGTCGAAGCTGCCGCCATAGGCGTCGGTACGCTGGTTGGAGTGCTCGGAGAAGAAGCTCTGGCCCAGGTAACCGTGGGCGAAGTGCAGCTCGATCCACTCGAAGCCGGCATCGCGGGCACGGCGCGCGGCATCGACGAAGTCCTGCTTGACCCGGGCGATATCGTCCAGGGTCATGGCCTTGGGCACTTTCGGCAGGTGGCCGCCGAAGGCGATGGCGGACGGGGCGATAGTGTCCCAGCCACGGGCATCGTCGGCGGCGATATGGTCGTCACCTTCCCAGGGACGGTTGGCACTGGCCTTGCGCCCGGCGTGGGCGATCTGGATGCCCGGCACGGAACCGGCGGCCTTGATCGCCTTGACCACCGGCACGAAGGCCTGGGCCTGGGTGTCGTTCCAGATGCCGGCGCAGCCGGGGGTGATACGCCCTTCCGGCGACACCGCGGTGGCCTCGACCACCACCAGGCCGGCGCCACCACGGGCCAGGCCCGCGTAATGCACCTGGTGCCAGTCATTGATCAGGCCATCCACGGCCATGTACTGGCACATCGGCGGAATGGCGATGCGGTTGCGCAGGGTGACGTCTTTGAGGGTATAGGGTTCGAACAAGGCGGCCATGAGGTAACTCCAGGGACAGGGTGGATACGATTGTTCGATCATATTCGAACTATGGCAATTTGTGAAACCCCCGTTATCATGTCGTCCATGCGAGCCTATACCCACCCCAACCCCGAAGACCTGACGCTGGAGCGCCTGCTCTATGCCCTGAGCGACCCTGTGCGCATGGAAATCGTCCGTCGCCTGGCCGGTGTCGCCGAAGCCAGCTGCGGCGAGCTGGACGGCGGCCGGCCCAAGTCGAGCATGTCCCATCACTTTCGCGTATTGCGCGATTCCGGGCTGGTGCACACCCGCAACGTCGGCACCACGCATATGAATTCGCTGCGCAGCGAAGAACTCGAAAGCCGCTTCCCGGGGTTGCTGGGCAGTATTCTCGAGCAGCGTTGAGCCGCACCCGGCCACGCCAACCTCAAGTCTTGCGCGATCCCTGTAGGAGCGGCCTTGTGCCGCGAAAGGGCCGCATTGCGGCCCCGGCAATCTTTGCTCAACGCCGAAATGCTGGGGCCGCTACGCAGCCCTTTCGCGGCACGAGGCCGCTCCTACAGGGTAGGCGTAAATCCCTTGCCCGATTCTCAGGCACAAAAAAACCACGAGGCCGCCAGGGGCGATCCTCGTGGTTGGTGTTGCCGGGCAAGCCCGGCAAGCAGGGGCCTTACAGCGCCATGTCGTTCGCAGGCTTGCTCTCGACCGGTGCGGCTGGCGCCACGCTGGTCTTGACGCTCTGGTCGATCACCGGCGGCTTCTCCAGCTGCAGGACTTCGGCGGTGTAGTCCCACTCTTTCTGGGTGGCGGCGGCCGAATCATTCAGCTTGGTACCGTAGCTCGGGATGATCTCCTTGATCTTGGCCTGCCACTCAGGGGTAGCGACCTTCTCCTTGAACACGGTTTCCAGCACGTTGAGCATGATCGGCGCGGCGGTCGAGGCACCTGGCGAGGCGCCCAGCAGGCCGGCGATGGTGCGGTCTTCGGAAGCCACGACCTCGGTGCCCAGCTTCAGCACGCCGCCCTTGTCGGCGTCACGCTTGATGATCTGCACGCGCTGACCGGCCTGCCACAGTTTCCAGTCTTCCTTCTTGGCGTTCGGGAAGTAGGTCTGCAGGGCGGCGAATCGGTCGTCGTCGGACTGCATCAGCTGGCCGGCGAGGTACTCGACCAGCGGGTACTGATCGATGCCGACGCGGGCCATCGGCCAGACGTTGTGGGTGGTGGTGCTGCTCAGCAGGTCCAGGTACGAGCCGTTCTTCAGGAACTTGGTCGAGAAGGTGGCGAATGGCCCGAACAGGATCACGCGCTTGCCGTCCAGCACGCGGGTGTCCAGGTGCGGAACCGACATGGGTGGCGCGCCGGTCGAGGCGATGCCGTAGGCCTTGGCCATGTGCTGCATGGCAACGGTCGGGTTCTCGGTCACCAGGAACGAGCCGCCCACCGGGAAGCCTGCGTATTCCTTGGCTTCCGGAATGCCCGACTTCTGCAGCAGCTTCAGCGCGCCGCCGCCGGCACCGATGAACAGGAACTTGGCGTCGGTGGCGTGCTCGGTGCCATCCTTCAGGTTCTTGTACTCGACGTGCCAGGAGCCGTCTTCGTTGCGGGTGATGTCCTGCACTTCGCTGGACAGCTTCAGGTCGAAGTTTTCTTTGGTCTTCAGGTGACCAACGAACTGACGGGTGATCTCACCGAAGTTGACGTCGGTGCCGATCGGGCTCCAGGTCACGGCCAGCTTCTGGCTTGGGTCGCGGCCTTCCATCATCAGCGGGACCCACTTGGCGATCTGCGCGTGGTCTTCCGAGTACTGCATCGAACGGAACAGCGGACTGGCCTGCAGGGCGTCGTAGCGCTGCTTCAGGAACTTGATGTTGTCATCGCCCCAGACGAAGCTCATGTGCGGGGTGGTGTTGATGAACGAGTGCGGGTTCTTCAGCACGCCCTGGCGTACCTGCCAGGACCAGAACTGGCGGGAGATCTGGAACGACTCGTTGATCTCGATGGCCTTGGTGATGTTGACCTTGCCATCTTTGTCCATCGGGGTGTAGTTCAGCTCGGCCAGCGCGGAGTGGCCGGTACCGGCGTTGTTCCAGCCGTTGGAGCTTTCTTCGGCGACGCCGTCCATGCGCTCGACCATTTCCATCGACCAGCTCGGTTCCAGCTCGTTGAGCCAGACCGCCAGGGTGGAACTCATGATGCCGCCGCCAACCAGCAGCACGTCGACTTTCTTGGTGTCTTCGGCGTGCGCTTGCATGAAGCTCGCCGCGACTGCCAGACCCAGCAAGGTCTTGCCAGCTTTCTTGAACATTGATCGATTCCAGTCAGTAGAACGGAGGGTGGGCCTGTGGCTGGCCCAGGTATTCCATGTTCTTCAGCGCAGGCTTGTTGTGATCATTGTTCAGCAGCCAGAGAGACATTGGACGCGCCAGCCTTTGGTCGGATTGACCGACAAGGCTGAAACGATTTACGGATTGTAACCGAATTGCCAGCACAAACAAACGCGCGCCGGGACGTCAAGACGACAGGTTGCCACGCGACAAGCCACCACGCCCCCCAGAAACAAAAACCCCCGGCCACATCCATGGTCGGGGGTCTTGGATCAGGCCGTGAACGACCCGATCAGGGTATTTCCAAGATTACTGCTGCTGAGGCAGTTTATCGATCGGGCCGCAGCCGCCGATGATCTTGGAGATGGAAACCGATGGGTGGAACAGGTAGTCGTACGAGCAGTTCTTAGGCTGGTTGTAGACCTGGCCGGTGCAGCCGGACAGCAGGGCAACGCCCGAAACGACAGCAACAGCGACAGTAGCTTTGATCAGCTTTTTCATAAAAATCCTTTAGTCCATGATCCACCATCAAACTGATGGCGCGCGGATCATACGGGAAAAGGGGGTGTGAGCGAAAGGCGTTAGTACAGTTGCACTAGTTGACGGGGGTCAACTAACAAGTTGTCGGCACGGCAACTAAGTGTAATGAACTACTTGCTAAAACGTTACAGGTTGGCGTAGTTCGCACAGATTGCCCTTACCGGAAATAGCTTGATTCCCTGGGACTGATGCCTATCCCGACTGAAAAGCATGGACTTCCCTCTGCCCGTAGTCCTTTTCCGAGTCGGATGTCCCCTTCCTTCAAAGCATTGCAACCGACCGAATCGCTCTCTAGCCTCAGGCCGTCACTGCGCTGAATCGAGCGTCGTCCGGCTTGGCGTCTGATCCGAAAATACCACCCACATGGACAAGGAGTAGCCAGTAGGCTACTTTCATGCATGAGTAACCTGATCGACACAACGCCGGAATTTGAATCCTGGCTCGATGGCGTCAAGGACCCCATCGGCAAAGGTGCGATCGCCGGACGGATTCTCCGCGCAGAAGGTGGCAACTTCGGTGACACCGAACCCGTCGGCGACGGTGTCAGCGAAATGCGCGTGTTCATCGGGCCTGGTTACCGCATCTACTATGTGCGGACAGGCATGGCGCGCTATTTGATGCTCTACGGCAGTGACAAGACTGATCAAGACAGAGGCATCAAACGAGCGAAGGACATTCTCGATGCCCTGCGAGGTAAAAGAAGATGAGTAAAAATGCCGAGTCTGGCGATATGCCGATCCTTGACCTGGAACTGAGCAACACCAACCGCTTCGAGGCCTCCCGCTTCCTCGACAACCCCGAAACCATTGCTGCCTTCCTGGCAGAAGCCATGCACAGCAACGATGCCCAGACGCTGATGCAGGCCATCGGTGAAGTCGCCAAGGCCATCGGTGTGAATCAGTTTGCCCAGGATGCAGGCGTTAACCGCGAGTCACTCTATAAAACGCTCAAGGGAGGGGACAAGACGCGCTTCGCTACCGTCCAGAAGCTGATGCTTGCACTAGGTGTAGAGCTGACAGTCAGGCCGCTCGAGACCGCCAACGTCTACAGCAAGAGAAGCCGATAAACAGGCGATAGCATGAAGTGAAAACGGAGTTTCCCGCAAAGAGCCAATAAGTGATCTGAGGATTGAGAAGACCAACTTGCTGGCAATTCCTTTCAGCTTCCTACAGATTTTCATCAGACTTTCCTGATTTCCTGTAGTCCATTTCCCAAGCACACTTTTCCCCCATTCAAGCCATTGCAGCTGCTCGGTTCGCGGCCTAGTCTCGACCCGTCGTTGCCAACTCAACGACCGGCTTTGACAGGCCGAATACTACTCCGAGCACGTGCACCCCTTATGGCGGCAGTACGTGGGGCACCTTGTGTGCGCCGGGTCCCGGAGTCCTCGGTCTGTCAACCCACGTACCGCTGCCACCCCCTTGTTTGACAGCAAGCTTGTTGCAGCACCACCGACTCCGGAGATGCATATGCGCAAGATGGTTCCAGATCCGCCAAACAGCCTTGGCGACGCCCCACATCAGATTGAAGATTTGCTCGTTCAAGTTGCCGAGTATCTCGTCTGCGCCCTCACCGCCGCCCAGCACGCCGCAATGATCCACAGCAAGCCGCCGGGCCAGGTCATGGCCCTGACCGCCGTGCACGAAATCGACAGTGCACGCAGCTTGATCGAAATGGCCCTGAGCCGTGTACAGGCAAGGCATTGATCGCGCCCAGACAACAAGGAGAACAGGCATGACTCAAGACAAGCGCATCACCACCGTCGGCATCGGCAGCTTTGGCGAAAGCGGTGAAGTCGATAACGAAAACCCACTGTTCCAGGTCGTTGCGGGCCACCCCATGGACTATGCCCTGGAACAATCCACCAACTTGATAACCTGCGCCTACACCCTGAGCGATATCGCGCTGACTCAAGATCTGAAGAACGCACCTACATTGCTGGTAGCCGCGCACTACCTCACCGGCATGGCCAAAGCACTGTCGCAAGATGTCTCCCACGCAGTGACGAACAACTCCGCTGTTTGATACAAAAAGCCCCGTAGCAAGAACTACGGGGCTTTCGGGTAAAAACCTTTATCGCATCAACCAACTTGCTCGAATCGCCGCCGCCTCACAAACAGGCCCACACCCGCCCCCGTGGCAAGCACCGACAGCAATCCCAGGTCCAACCCGAACGAACGGGTCTGGCTCACAAGGATGCAACCGACGACACCAACCACCGCCAACGCCACCCCGAGCCACTTGCGCAGCGCGTAAGGCCTGAGGAACCGATCCAACAGGCCGTAAAGCACCAGGGCGATGACCGCATAGATAATTTCGGACACAGGCGTCTCCCTCAGGTCTTGATGATCAGGGTCGAGGTGGTGTGCTGCGGCCCGATGCCGCCATTGACCTGCGCCTCGATGCTGACCAATACATCGCCGGCATGGTAGGTGGGCAGGACGTCATTGGCATAGGCCCGCACCCCAGCGCCCACCGGCACGCCAACATAGGGCGATGCGACAGAACTCGCGGCGGCGGCGAACGCCGAGGCGGCAAGGTTGGCGACCTTGGTGCGCTGGGCATTGAGGGTATCGCCCTGCTGGCGGGTAAGCGGCTTGGAGATACCGATCTTCATCACGCAGGGCAGCCCCTTGGCCAGCATCCTGTCGTAGGTCTCGACGACCTTGCTGTTGACCTCGTAATGGGCGCTTCTCGCCTCACCGAAATGCAGCTCGCGCAGGCGTCCACGCTCACTGTCGGTCAGGGTGATCTGCGAGACGTTGAAGACGATCCCGTGGTTGCCCATGTATTGGAAAGTCCCTTCGAACTTCATTGCACGCATCCTTTCGAGGCAAAGGGTGCGATTGTGTACAACAAGCACCCAGAGTGCAAATCATGGCAAATAGCCGCCAGCCTGACGTACCGAAGGAATGCTACCTGTAATTTTTATCAGCTACACAGGAGGTTGATTCTGGACAAGAGTATTCAAGTTCCAAGGAGCCTTGTAATAAACGGAGAAACATCCATGCCACCCAGCAAAGCGATGAGCCAATCGCTGCCTGCATCGTCGGACACCACCATAACCCTGGCGCTGCTCAAGGTCGACTCACATGAATCTGTATTGCAGACAAGTCGATCAGCTAGCACACGGACCTACAACGCCTATGGCTACCATCACCCGGAAATACCGGCATCAGCGGTCTTGGCGTTCAACGGCAAACCCTTCGATCCGAAAATCGGGAACTACCTGCTGGGCAATGGTCACCGAGCGTTCAGCCCAGTTTTAATGCGTTTTCAAAGCCCAGACGCCTTCAGCCCCTTCAATGCCGGTGGCATCAATGCTTACGCCTATTGCTCAGGAGACCCGATAAACAGGATCGACCCAAGCGGAAACAACTGGTTGAGTAGAATGGTGAACAAATGGCAGCTTAAGAACATGCCTCCATTGACGGATGTAAAAGCAGGTAAGCTTGCCAGTGAACGAATGGAGCTAAATACCTACCTTGAAAGTAGACAAGCGCAAGTCAGCATTATCAAACACGCGGACTTTTTCAACGAGCCACACATCAACAACTCACTCCATAGCCATAAGTGGGTGCTCACCCAGGATAGGACGCTCATCGTCGGCAGCTACCACAATAGTCCGGAAGTCGAACCGTCACACTCAGCTTTTCTTGCCATTGCTGCTCAGGCGGGCTTGACACGGACCAACGTAGTCGCTGCAGGGATGCTGAAAAAAAAAGGCAACACGGTGCAACTAACAAATGTAAGCGGCCATTTTCTCCCAGCGGAAAGTACCCTAAAGCCTGCAGCAAACTTTATAAAAAATCTGAAGGGCTGGAAGGCTTCGAATCTAAAAGTCGAAGTTGTGAGACGTGATCTGAGTTAGCGACTGCAAAAACATTACCCAACTTTTTCCGGGCGAACCATAAACGACGAAGCCCCGAAAACTCAACGTTTTCGGGGGCTTCGACTACTTCGCGTATGGCGGAGAGATAGGGATTTGAACCCTAGGTACTGTTGCCAGTACAACGGATTTCGAATCCGTCCCGTTCGACCACTCCGGCATCTCTCCAATGGCGCGCATCATACCAGCGATTTCGTTTCTGGCAAACCTTTTTTGAAAAAAATTCGCGTGGTATCAGGCGCTTGCGTGAACGCGCCGCTTACAGCGGCACGCCCAGGCGTTTGGCAACTTCTTCGTAGGCTTCGATCACGTCGCCCAGGCCCTGACGGAAGCGGTCCTTGTCCATCTTCTTGCGGGTTTCTTTGTCCCACAGACGGCAGCCGTCCGGGCTGAATTCGTCGCCCAGGACGATCTGGCCGTGGAACACACCGAACTCCAGCTTGAAGTCGACCAGCAGCAGGCCTGCGTCGTCGAACAGCTTGCTCAGCACTTCGTTGACCTTCAGCGACAGCTTCTTCATCTCGACCAGTTGCTCGGCGGTGCCCCAGCCGAAGGCGACAACGTGGGATTCGTTGATGAAGGGGTCACCCTTCTCGTCGTTCTTCAGGAACAGCTCGAAGGTGGACGGCTCCAGCTTGATGCCCTCCTCCACGCCCAGGCGCTTGACCAGGCTGCCGGCGGCGTAGTTGCGCACCACGCACTCGACCGGGATCATGTCGAGCTTCTTCACCAGGCACTCGTTGTCGCCCAACAGCTTGTCGAACTGAGTCGGCACGCCGGCTTCTTCGAGCTTCTGCATGATGAAGGCATTGAACTTGTTGTTCACCATGCCCTTGCGGTCGAGTTGTTCGATGCGCTTGCCGTCGAACGCCGAGGTGTCGTTACGGAACAGCAGGATCAAGCGGTCGGCGTCGTCGGTCTTGTAAACCGATTTGGCCTTGCCGCGGTAGAGTTCGTCGCGTTTTTCCATGATGGGCTCCGCTTGCTTGAGTGGGTGGGCTAGGCGATTTGGCGCCAGTCGAGCCCATGATCCTGATTCGCCACCTGAAGCCAGTCCGGGTCGCACCCGAGGGCGTCGACGAAGCACTGGCGGGCCAGATGTGGCAGGTTGTTCTTGCTGCTGAGGTGGGCCAGCACCAGGTGCTGCAGGTTCTGCCAGCCCAACTCGGCCACCAGGCTCGCGGCCTGGTGGTTGTTCAAATGTCCCTGGCTGCCGCCGACCCGCAGCTTGAGAAAGTGCGGGTAATGCCCACGGGCCAGCAGGTCGCGGCAGTGGTTGGCCTCGATCAGCAAGGCATCGAGCCCCTGATAGCGCTCCAACAGCCGCGCGTCGTAACTGCCCAGGTCGGTGAGCATGCCGAAGCGCCGACGACCATCGCTGATCACGTACTGCAGCGGCTCATAGGCGTCATGCTCGACCCGTGCCGCGCTGACCTGCAGATCGCCGACCTGCAGCACATCGCCACAACCGAGAAAACCGGCCACCTCGACCGGCTTGCGCATGCCGCGCAACGTGCCCTGGCTGAGGTAGACCGGTACATTGTAGCGGCGCGAGAGCAACCCCACCCCATGCACGTGGTCGGCATGTTCGTGGGTCACCAGTACCGCGCTCAGCTGCGTGGCCGACACCCCGAGCAGCGCCAGGCGCCGCTCGGTCTCGCGCAGGGAAAACCCGCAATCGACCAGGATGAAAGTATCACCACTGGCGACGAGCGTGCCGTTTCCCTGGCTACCGCTTCCTAGAACCGCGAAGCGCACTTAGCCCAGGTGGTCCTGGATCGCGCTCAGCACGCGGCGGGCAACATCGGCCGGGGCCACGGTGTTGATGTTCTTCTCGACGGTCACCTGGACGTTGTCGCCGACCTTGCTCAGGCGAACCTGGTAGCGCTCGGCACGGGCTTCACGCTCTTCCTTGCTCGGCTCGCTGCCGAACAGGCGACTGAAGAAGCCAGGCTCCTTCTGCTTGTCGTCGGGCTTCTCGGACAGGTTGATGTAGTACAGGCCCAGGCTGCGGTTGATGTCCTCGACACGCCACTCGCCCTGCTCCAGGGCACGGCCGACGCCTGACCAGGCACGGTCCAGGTCCGAGCCCAGGAACAGCACCGGGTTGCCGCTGCCGTCCTCGCTCAGGCTGACCTGGCTCGGGGCATCGAAGTCGCGCGCGGCCAACAGCGAGACCGAACCGCCCTTCTCGGCGCTGCGGTTCATGCTGGCGAGCATTTCGTCGACCAGCAGGGCGTCGGTGCCGGTGTTGCTGGAGGCGGACGGGAAATCAGGTTCGGCGGTGCTGCCGGCCGGACGCTCGACGCTGACCACATACACCTCGGAGGTGTTGCGCTGCACGCCGGGCTCCATGCGCACCCGCACGCGGACTTCACTGTCCGGGCTGCTGGAGGTACTGGCCAAGCGCTGGCCGAGGGAAGCCGACAGCTCGTCGAAGCGCTGCCAGGTGGTGTTGAATTCACCGGTCTGCGGACGCTCTTCGGCAATGCGGAAACCGTTGTCTTCGAAGAACTGGCGGGTCACCGGCCAGACTTCGGCGGGCGAGCGCTGGGCCAGCACCCAACGGCTGTTGCCGCTGCGCTGCAGGCTGAAATCGCTGATGTCGGCGGTGGCCGACAGCGGCTGTGGACGGGGTACCTCGAACTCGCCGGTGGCGCGATCGTCGGCCACGTTGCGCGGGATCGGCAGCAGCGGATCCAGGCGCTTGACGTTGCTGGCGTCCGGCGGCAGCTGCATCGGCGCGGTCGGCTGCGCCTGCAGGTAGTCGCTGCCACGGTCGCGGAAATAGCCATCCTCGCCCCACAGCCAGCCGCACCCACTGGTGCTGGAAATGATCAGGGCGAGAGCGGAAAGACCAGCCAGTCGCTTCATGCGGTGTACTTCCTCGATTAAACCAGTACGCCGGACTGGCGCAAGGCAGTACGGACTTTTTCGTGACAACCTTCGCTCAGCCAGGTCAGCGGCAGGCGAATGCCCTGCTGCATCAGGCCCATTTCCACCAGCGCCCATTTCACCGGAATCGGGTTGGCTTCGCAGAACAGGTCTTTGTGCAGCGGCATGAGTTTTTCGTTGATCGCGCGGGCCTTCTCGGCATTGCCCTCAAGGGCGGCCTCGCACAGGTCGGCCATTTCGCGCGGGGCGACGTTGGCGGTGACGGAGATGTTGCCCTTGCCGCCCATCAGGATCAGCTCGACGGCGGTCGGATCGTCGCCGGACAGGACGATGAAGTCCTTGTCGACGCCATCCAGGATGGCCTTGGCACGGACCAGGTCGCCGGTGGCTTCCTTGATGCCGATGATGTTCTTGACCTTCGACAGGCGGATCACGGTGTCGGCCTGCATGTCGCAGGAGGTGCGGCCGGGCACGTTGTAGAGGATCTGCGGGATGTCGACGGCTTCGGCGATGTGCTTGAAGTGCTGGTACAGGCCTTCCTGGGTCGGCTTGTTGTAGTACGGGACCACCAGCAGGCAGGCGTCGGCGCCAGCATTCTTGGCGTTCTTGGTCAGGTGCACGGCTTCGGCAGTGGAGTTGGCACCGGTACCGGCGATCACCGGAATCCGCTTGTTGCTGTGCTTGACCCGCTCGACCACGTGCTTGATGACCAGGATGTGCTCTTCGACATCCAGCGTGGCGGACTCGCCGGTGGTGCCGACAGCTACGATCGCGTGGGTGCCGTTTTCCAGGTGGAAGTCTACAAGTTTGTCGAGGCTGTCCCAGTCCAGACGCCCTTGTGCATCCATGGGAGTGACCAATGCCACCATACTGCCCGCAATCATGTAACTGCTCCTGCCGGAAAAAGAGAGCGGTAATGGTACTGGCGCCATCGGCCTTGCACAAGCGAAGCAGGCGGGCGGAGCATTCCCCTTCGCGCCGCTTTTCGCTACCCTTGATCCTTTGATCGGTGCAGCACGGCCCGCCGGGCCGTCGACAGTGCTACCGGCCTGCGTCCACAGCCGCCAAAACCGGCCCGGGCCCTGCTGATGCAGGAGGCTTGCCCCCGTCCTGCACCGACCGCTCATCGCTTTAGGAATGCTGCATGTCCACCCCCACCGTTCGCGAACAATTCCTCGTCATCAGCGCCCTGGGCCCCAACCCCATGGAACTGGCCAACGTTCTCAGCCGCGCGGCCTTCGACAACCGCTGCGCGGTGGTCACCTCGCGCCTGTCGCGCCACGGCGAGACCAGCGCCCTGGTGCTGCAGGTCGGCGGCAGCTGGGATGCCCTGGCCCGCCTCGAAGCCACCCTGCCGGGCCTGGGCAAGAAGCACGGCCTGACCCTGGACGTGGTGCGCAGCGCCGACCAGGAAGTGCGTCCGCAGGCCCTGCCTTATGTAGCCTACGTCAGCGCCGCCTATCGCCCGGACATCATCAACGAGCTGTGCCAGTTCTTCCTCGACCACCGCGTCGAACTCGAAGCGATGACCTGCGACACCTACCTCGCGCCGCAAACTGGCAGCAGCATGCTCAACGCCCAGTTCACCGTGATCCTGCCGGCCGGCACCCAGATCAGCTGGCTGCGTGACCAGTTCCTCGACTTTGCCGACGCCCTGAACCTGGACGCGCTGATCGAACCGTGGCGCCCACAGAACCCCATGTAAGGAAGCTCCCATGGCCGTAGCACTCGACCAACCCGTCGCCGATTTCCAGGTCCAGGCCACCAGCGGCCAGACCGTCAGCCTTGCCGACCTGAAGGGCCAGCAGGTGGTGTTGTACTTCTATCCCAAGGACAGCACCCCGGGCTGCACCACCGAAGGCCAGGGCTTCCGCGACCAGCATGCAGCGTTCCAGGCCGCCAACACCGTGGTGTTCGGCGTGTCGCGCGATGGCATCAAGTCACACGAGAACTTCAAGGCCAAGCAGGCGCTTCCCTTCGAGCTGATCAGCGACAAGGACGAGGCGCTGTGCCAGCTGTTCGACGTGATCAAGCTGAAGAAGCTGTATGGCAAGGAATACATGGGTGTGGACCGCAGCACCTTCCTGATCGACAAGGACGGAGTGCTGCGCCAGGAATGGCGCGGGGTGAAGGTGCCGGGGCATGTGGATGCCGTGTTGGCGGCGGCGCAGAATCTCGATAAGGCTTGAGATCTTGAGGGCGCTTTGCGCCCTATCGCGGCACAAGGCCGCTCCTACAGGAATCGCGTTCCCCTGTAGGAGCGGCCTTGTGCCGCGATAGGGCTGCAAAGCAGCCCCAGATCTACAACATCGGCGCCACAGACTTGTCCTGCCGCGGCCAGGCATCCAGCACCGCCTTGAACAGCGTCGCCAGCGGGATCGCGAAGAAGATTCCCCAGAACCCCCACAGCCCGCCGAACAGCAGCACCGCGCAGATGATCGCCACCGGGTGCAGGCTCACTGCCTCGGAGAACAGCAGCGGCACCAGCACGTTGCCATCGAGCGCCTGGATGATCGCGTACACCGCCATCAGGTAGATGAACTGGTCGCCCCAGCCCCACTGGAACAGCGCGATCAGCGTCACCGGCACCGTCACCACCACCGCGCCGACATACGGCACCACCACCGACAGGCCCACCAGCAGCGCCAGCAAGGCGGCATAGTTGAGGCCCAGGCTGATGAACGCGATATAGGTGGCAATCCCGCAGATCAGGATCTCGATACCCTTGCCGCGAATGTAGTTGGCGATCTGCCGGTTCATCTCGTCGCCCACCCGGTTGAGCAGCGTACGCTCACGCGGCAGGTAGCCGCTGACCCAGCGCCCGATCAGCTCGCGGTCCTTGAGGAAGAAGAACACCAGGATCGGCACCAGCACCAGGTAGATCATCGCATTGACCAGCAACGGCAGGCTCGACAGCGAGAAGGTCAGCGCCCACTGGCCGAACTTGCCGATCTCGCCGCGCACCGATTCGATGGCGCGCAGCACCTGCTCGTCCGACACCAGGTGCGGATAGCGCTCGGGCAGCAGCAGCAACAGCGACTGCCACTTGCCGAGCATACCCGGCAGTTCGTTGAACAGGGTGATCAGCTGATGCCAGAGCAGCGGCACCAGCACCAGCATGAACACTGCCAGCGCGCCCATGAACAGGGCGAACACCAGCCAGACCGCCAGCCTGGACGGCACCTTCAAGCGCTCCAGGGCATTGACCAGGCCCTGCATGAGAAACGCCAGGACCATGCCCGCCAGCACTGGCGCGAGCATGCCGCCCAGGGTCAGCACCACGGTGAAGGCCAGGAACAGCAGGACCGCCAGCACCACTGCCTCCTCGTCGGAGAAGTAGCGCTGCATCCAGTCGCGAAGCACTTTGAACATTGACGATCCTTGGAAAAGACTCAGGCCTTGCGCAGCCAGTAGGTGTACACGCCGGCCTCGGCCGTTTCATGCAGCAGCGTATGACCGGCCAGCTGGGCGAAAGTGCGGAAGTCGCGCTGGGAACCGCCGTCGGTGGCGATCACCTTGAGCACCGCGCCACTGGCCAGGCGATTGAGTTCCATCTTGGCCTTGAGCAGCGGCAGCGGGCAGTTCAGCCCGCTGGCGTCGAGCTCGGCGTCGCTGGTCGGGGTGTCACTCATCGGGCGCGTCTCCGGGGTATGAACAGAAAGGTCTGGTAGGATACCGCCACTGGTCGGCATCGCGCGACCCGGCTACAGTAAGGCTTTTCATCGACGCGAGCTTCTGCATGAATCTACTGCGCCCCACCCTGTTGACGCTGGCCTGCCTGATGGCCCTTCCCGGCCACGCCGACGACCTGCCGTCACTGGGCGACGCCAGCTCCGCGATCGTCTCGCCGCAACAGGAACACCAGCTCGGTCGCGCCTGGCTGAGCCTGTTGCGCGGCCAGGTCAACCAGCTGAACGACCCGCAGCTCAAGGACTTCGTCGAAACCAGCGTGTACAAGCTGGCCGAGACCAGCCAACTGCAGGACCGGCGCCTGGAGTTCATCCTCATCGACAGTAAGGAACTCAACGCCTTCGCCGCGCCAGGCGGTATCGTCGGGGTCAACGGTGGCCTGTTCCTCAATGCGCAGACCGAAGGCGAGTACGCCTCGGTCCTGGCCCACGAACTGGCGCACTTGTCGCAGCGCCACTTCGCCCGTGGCGTCGAAGCCCAGCAGCGCATGCAACTGCCAATGATGGCCGCGCTGCTTGCAGGTATCGTCCTGGCCGCCGGCGGTGGTGGCGATGCCGGCATCGGTGTGATTGCCGGCACCCAGGCGGCGGCGATCCAGGAACAGCGACGCTTCTCCCGGCAGAACGAACAGGAAGCCGACCGTATCGGTATCCTGAATCTGGAAAAAGCCGGTTACGACCCACGCAACATGCCCAGCATGTTCGAACGCCTGGCGCGCCAATACCGCTATGACGCCAAGCCGCCGGAATTCCTCCTTACCCACCCGGTGACCGAGTCGCGGGTAGCCGATACCCGTAACCGTGCCGAGCAGGCGCCCAAGGGGGGCGTCGAGGACAGCCTGCGTTACCAGCTGATTCGTGCACGGGTACAGCTCACCTATGAAGGCACCCCGGGCCTGGCCGCCAAGCGCTTCCGCGCCCAACTAGACGAGAATCCACAAATGGACGCCGCGCGCTATGGCCTGGCGCTGGCGCAGATCAAGGGTGGCCAGCTCAACGAAGCACGGGAGAACCTCAAGCCACTACTGGCCAAGGCGCCCAACGACATTACCTACAACCTCGCGCAGATCGACCTGGACATCACCAACAACCGCCTGGCCGATGCCCAGCAACGCGCCCAGCGCATGCAGGCGCTGTACCCGGCCAACTATCCGTTGAAACAGGTGCGCGCCGACCTGCTGATCAAGCAGAACAAGCCGGCCGAGGCGGAGAAGGTGCTGGACGACCTGGTCAAGAACCGTCCGGACGACCCGGACGTGTGGTACGACGTCGCCGAAGTCCGCGGGCTGTCGGGCAACACCATCGGCCTGCACCGTGCCCGCGCCGAGTACTTTACCCTGGTCGGCGATTTCGACCAGGCGATCCAGCAGCTCGACTACGCCAAGCGCCGCTCGGGCAGCAACTTCCCGCTGGCCTCGCAGATCGACCAGCGCCAACGCGAGATCATGGAGCAGCAGCGGATGGTCAAGGAGATGATGGGGCGCTAGGCGTCAGAACCGATAACCCTGTAGGAGCGGCCTTGCGCCGCGAAAGGGCCGCAGAGCGGCCCCTGTTTTTTGCGTGACCCTGAACATCCTGGGGCCGCTCTGCGGCCCTTTCGCGGCGCAAGGCCGCTCCTACAAGGTGATGTCAGGCGTTGCCCGACAACTTCAACCGCGCCGCCTGGGTGAAATCGAGCATGCGGTTCAGCGGCTTGATCGCCTTGGGAATCAGCGCAGGCTCGACGAAGATCTCGTTGCTGCCCTTGCGCAGGCAGTCCAGCGTGCGCTCCAGGGTGTTCATCGCCATCCACGGGCAGTGCGCGCAGCTGCGGCAGGCCGCGCCGTTACCGGCGGTCGGCGCCTCGACGAACTCCTTGTCCGGGCACAGCTGCTGCATCTTGTAGAAGATGCCGCGGTCGGTGGCGACGATGAAGGTCTTGTTCGGCAGGGTCTGCGCTGCCTTGATCAGCTGGCTGGTGGAGCCCACCGCGTCGGCCAGTTCGATCACCGCTTCCGGCGACTCCGGATGGACCAGGATCGCCGCGTCCGGGTACAGCGCCTTCATGTCGGCCAGCTGGCGCGACTTGAACTCTTCGTGAACGATACAGGCACCGTCCCACAGCAGCATGTCGGCACCGGTCTGCTTCTGGATGTAGCGGCCCAGGTGCTGGTCAGGGCCCCAGATGATGGTTTCGCCGTTGTCCATCAGGCTTTCGACGATTTCCAGCGCGCAGCTGGAGGTCACCACCCAGTCGGCCCGGGCTTTCACCGCTGCGGAAGTGTTGGCGTAGACCACCACGGTGCGCTCGGGATGCTGGTCACAGAAATCCGAGAACTCCTTGACCGGGCAACCCAGGTCGAGGGAGCAGGTCGCCTCCAGGGTCGGCATCAGCACGCGCTTTTCCGGGGTGAGGATCTTCGCGGTTTCACCCATGAAGCGCACCCCCGCCACCACCACGGTCTCGGCGGGGTGATTCTTGCCGAAGCGCGCCATCTCCAGCGAGTCGGACACGCAGCCGCCGGTTTCCTCGGCCAGGGCCTGGATCACCGGATCGCAATAGTAGTGGGCCACCAGCACGGCGTTCTGCTTTTTCAGCTCGGCGGCGATGGCCGCACGGTATTCGGCCTCCTGCGCGGGCGTCAGCGGGTTGGGCTGCTTGGCATCGAGGTGGGCCTGGACCAACAGGCGTTCGGAAATCTGGGTCATGATCGCTGGACCTGCGGGGCGCTTGAGCGCGTCAGTCGAGTGTATCACCCGGCCCTGGCAGATCGGCTGATGGTGCCGGACGGCCAGCGTCTCGGCCCCTCTGCGGGCGCGGATTCTTATCGGACGCGAAGGCTACAGGCAATCGGAGGGATGCAAAAGAGGTTTTTACGTTGGCCGCCCCAATGCAGTCGCGAGGCCCGCTCCCACGAAGCCATCCAATTCATGGCGACTTCGTGGGAGCGGGCTTGCCCCGCGAAAGGGACCGCGAGCCAGCAATCAGCCCTGCGGCTGGAGTGCCGCCAGGTGGCCGCTGATCAGCATGGCGAACTCTTCGACGGTCATCTTCTTGCCGTTGAAGTCTACCATGCCGTCGGCGTATTGCAGGCTCGACACCACGTCGCTGCCCTGCACCGTGGCCATGCCGCTCTGCAGCGCCATCATGCCGACCATTTCACCGGCCTGGCTGGACTGCTGGGCGATGGCCTGGGCATCGGTCTCGCCCTCGAGCAGCGCCTGCAAGGTGGCCAGGTCGGCGACCATCGGCTTGGAAACGCTGAGCTTGGCCTTCAGTTGCGTCAGCAGCTGCTTGCCCAACTGGTCAGGCGGCAGGTCGAACGAGCTCGGGCTGGCAAAGTCCATCGCCAGGTTGAAGTGGCTTTCGCCATTGGCGGTCTTGAATGCCAGCTTCTCCACCGCCACCTGCGGCTTGGCCACCAGCAGCTTCTGCAGGTCGCCCTGGACCTTGGCCTGCTCCTCCGGGGTCATCTCCAGCGACGGCGCCTCGCCATCGGCGGCGGCCTGCTGCATCTGCGGCAACTGGGTCTGGTACCACTCCATCAATGCCTGCATGGCCGGAATGTCGATGGACTTCATGGTCAGGACCATTTCCGCGCTGCCCACCTTGCGGCCGGCATAGCTGATGTCGTCGACCTTGTATTCCAGGCGCCCGGCCAGCTTGTCCTTGTCCTCGCCCTCGGCGTTGTACAGGTTGTTCTGCTGCAGACCCTTGAGCACCAGCACTTCCTGCTTCGGCCCGAAGGTCACCTGGGTGTCGGCCAGGGCCAGATCGAAGTTGCCGACATAGACCATGTCGTGGGCGGTCTCAGTGAGCTTGCCACCGGCCTTGAAACCGTTGAGCAGGATCTTCACCGGCGCCTGCTGCTCGTCGACGAAGTTCAGCTCGAGGCGCTCGGCGCTGCTGTGGATCTCCACCACCTTGCCTTCGCGGTCGCCGCGCAGCTTGAGCTGCAGGCCGGAGAAGTCCAGGACATTGCCGCCGTCTTCCTTGAGCGTGACCGGTGCCAGGCGGATGTCGCTGTCGATGCTGCCGCCATAGCCGAGGCTGACCTGGGCGGTGACCGGCGCCTTGTCGCCGGCGGCGGTGAACCAGCCGCTGGTGAAGTCATCCTTGTCCAGCGCACTGTTGCTGGTGGCCATGACCGGCATCAGCTTAAGGGCCTTGACCCGCGACCACGGGAACGGGCCGTGCTCGATCTGGTCGGTCACGCCCACCTGGAAGTTCAGTGCCTCGGCTTCGCCGACCTGCACGTTCTCGGCCTTCAGGCGGTAGTGCGCGGTGCTGGTGAAGAAGTGCTGGTCCAGCGAGACCAGCTCGATGGTCATGCTGCCACCGTTGCCGGCCAGGGCTTTCTTCAGTTCTTCGTTGCCGCGGGCAACGGAGCGCTCCAGCTCCGCGGGCAACTGCTTGCCGGTGTACCAGGCGCCAGCGGTGGTTGCGACGGCGATGGCCACGGCCAGACCGGAAAGGATGCCTACTGATTTCTTCATGAATAGAACCGATTGCTGTCCATATAGGGCTGATAGGCCCCCTCGAATGGGGGTATGCAAGATTAGCACTGACCGGCCCGGCGTGAGACGCAAGTTTTCGCATCGTTATCCGCGGTTGCCCAGATCCAGGCTCATGCGCAACTGGTCGGCGAACAGAAAGCCGTCGCAACACACCCCCGGTATCTCGCTGTCAACCTGGAAACCATGGGCCCGGTACAAGCGCCGCGCCAGCTGGTTGTCGGTGTCCACATCCAGTTGCAGGCGCCCATGCCCCGCCGCCCGTGCCCGGGCGATGGCGCCTCGCAGCAGCCGCGTGCCAAGCCCCCGCCCGCGCGCCTGGGGCGCCACGGCCAGGTTGTACAGCCACAACGCATCGTGACCGGGCCGCGGATGGCGCGCCACCGACCGCTGCAGGCGGCGGATCACCCGCAACCCGGACAACCCCGGATAGAAACGCAGTATCGAGGTGAGCAGGGCCAGGTCGAAACGGGTCTTTTCGCGGGCACCAAGCGTAGCCACAACCCCTTGGCACTCCCCTGCCTGCAACAGCACCCGATGCCGGGCATGGCCAAACCAGCCCAGGTTGCGGGCAAAGGCGTGCGCCAGGTAAGGCTCCAGATGGCGTGTCCCGTAGATGAACGCCAGGGGTTGCGGCGCGATGCTGGCGACCAGCGGCACGACCTGGCCGACATGCCCGGCATCGGCGAGCTGCCCGCCCATGTCCAGTGTGTCAGTCACCCTTGAGCACTCCCATGCTGCGCAACAGGCGAATGGCGTTGGTGTTGCGCGAAATGCCGTGGCGCAGCTGATAGTTGAAGCGCAGCGCCTGTGCCTCGCCCTCTTCGAAACCTTCTTCGAAGTAGATGTTGCGGCCCAGCCCCTGGAGTTCAGGCGCCGTGGCCAGCGCCACGTTGTGGGTGGTGAGCATGCCCAGTGCCTGATGAGCGCAGAGGGTGCGCAGGATCTCGATGATCGCCAGGTTGCGCTCCTTCTCGTTGGTGCCCTTGAGCAGCTCGTCGAGCAGGTACAGCACCGGCTCCGCTGCCTGACGCACGGTGTCGATCACCGCCTTGACCTGCATGACCTCGCTCATGAAGTACGACAACCCCTGTTCCAGCGAGTCGCTGACCGAGATCGACGAGACCATGCGCATCCGCCCGAAAGCGAAATGCCGCGCCGCCACCACCGAGCCGGCCTGTGCCAGGCGCAGATTGAGGGCCACGGTACGCATGTAGGTGGTCTTGCCCGACATGTTGGAGCCCGTAATCACCGTGACCCGCCCCGGTACCAGCTCAATCGGGTTGGCGACCGCCCGCTCCGGGTGAATCAGCGGATGACAGGCCGCCTCGGCATGAATCTCGGCCTCGCCGATGGCTTCGGCCCAACACCAGCCCGGGTTCTCGTCCGCCAATCCGGCAAAGGCTGCCAGGGCCTCCAGCTCGGCGACCACCTCCAGCCACTCGGGCAAGCGACGACATTGCTCGCGCTTCCAGCGGGCCAGGGCACGGGCGCAATGGAAGTCCCAGAGCAGCAGGGCCTGGGCGAACACGCTGACGGTCGGGTTGTGCCGCAACCGGGCGTAGCCGAGGATGCCGTCAAGCTGGCGAATCGCCGCTGCCGGTGCCCGGCCATCGGCCTGCAGGCGCGTCACCTGGCGGCTCAGGCCCGGGCTGTCGAAGCGCTGCGCAACGGCCAGGGCCAACCAGTCCGACAAGCCACCAAGCGCATCGGCGGTATCGTCCGCACCGTCGAACACCTTGTGCCAGGCCTTGGCCCGCCAGCCGTAGAACATCAGATTGACCACGATACAGGCCAGCAACGCCAACGGCGGCACCACGCCGGCCAGCACCGCCACGACGCCACCCAGGCTGGCGAGCGTGCAAGCAACCCCAGTACGACCTGCGCCGGCGGGAACACCCCGGCATCCACCCGAACCACCCATGCGGCCAGCCGCCCCAGCCCGTAGCCACGCGCATTGATCTGCAGCGCGTTAGCCGCCAGGGCCTGACGCAGGCTCCGGCGCTCGACCAACTCGGCAATGGCCGCCTGGCGCTCGGCCAGCTGGGCCGTGGTGGCCGGCAGGGTCAGCCAGGCGGCGATGCGTTCCTCACCCAGGCTGGTGGACTGGCTGAACAACAGCTGGCCCAGCGATGCCGGGCCAAACAGGTTGATGTCCAGGTCCTGCTTGTCGAACAGTGGACGCAGGCTGGTTGGACACGCGGGCAGGTCGTCGAAACGCCGGTCCAGCCGTGCCAGGGCCCACTGATTGAGCGTATCCCGGTGCTGTTGGTGGGCGATACGCTCGCGCAGGCCGGCATGACGCCGGACCAGCGCCACGAACAGCGCCAGGCAACCGCCGAAGGCCAACCACAGCCATGGCGCGAAGCCGTTCTCATAGCCATGCCAGGCCAGGGTGGGCATGGCCAGGAACACCAGCAGGCGCGCCCACTCGGTCTTGCGCAGGCGTGCCGACAGCCGGACGGCCTGTTGCCGATGACGGCTCGACCTGGCCGTGAAGTCGTCACGCAGGGCCTGCCGGTTCCGCATCTGACTGGGCGGAGGCGCGGAAGATGCGGCGCTGGCCGGGCTGCTTGATATCGAACATTTCTGCGACATGAGGTCCTAGGATCCTGTTCAGGACGGGGTTCTTCAGCTTCAGGTACAGGCCGCTGCCGCTGAGCTGCGAGCCGAGGTTCTGCTTGACGAAATAGTTGGTGATGCCGAGGTCGACCCGCTCCGTGGCCGGCGAGGCAAACCGGCGCAACAGGTCGATGTGCAGCACATAGTAGGCGTTAACCGGCAGGTCCACGGCATAGTCACGGCCGAACAGGAACGGGTTGATGACCCGCTCGCCCACACCGCTGAGCACGAACGCCACGGCCCGGTCATTCGGATCAAGCAACACCGAGAACACGGCCTGGTCACTGCCTTGCAGGCGCTGAAGGAAAGCCAGTGGCAATTGCTCGCGCTGGTACTCAGTCGCATGCCGGTGTGTACACACATACAGCTCGTACAGCCGCTCCAGGCCGGGCACCTCGCCCTCATGGTGAAGCACCCGGTAACCGGAGGTTTCGAAACTGCTCAGTGCCTTCTTGAGGATCTTGCGGCTGTTGGCCTTGAGCCGGGCGTAATGCCCTGCCCAGTCCAGGCCGTGCAGGTGGATGAGTGCCAGGGGGTAGTTGTGGCAATGACGAAAGCCGCGCCTGTGCAGCAGGCCGTCGAATGCGGCATGACTGGCGTTCTCGCGGTCCAGGTCACGCACCACGTGCACCCGGGCCTGCGGCAGCGCCCGTTCGGCACTGGTCACCAGCAGCGCGAACAGTTCGTCCTGGTCATGCTCCGGCGCTACCCACCAGTGCTGCCCTGCCGTTTCGAAACAGCCCAGCATGGCCACCCGCAGCATGCCGATCCGCGGCACCAGCCGCCGCAGCGGGCCAACGCCACGGCGCAACCAGGCTGGCGCTTCGGCCATCAGGTCCAGGTCCTGCTGGGTGACGAACAGCATCCCGGCGACTTGCGCCGATCCAGGCCGGCGCGCCACCAGGTAGCGGTAGTCACGATCGTGGAAACAAGCCTCGACCACCTGCATGAACGCGTGGCTGCGAAACGGATGATGGAAGGCCAGGGTGCTGTCCCACAGGCTCTGGTCGAGGTCGTCGATGCTGTCGAAAACCTGCACCTGCCAGGTATCCAGGTCGTAGGTTTCAATCAGCATGGTCGAGCAATCCTTGGGCCTTGAGACTGTCCAGGTAGGCATCGTGGTGCTTGAACACATTGCGCAGCGCCGGAATCTGCGGCGCCGGGAACAGTCCGTCGCGCAGCAGGTACAACAGTCGGTTGACCCAGCCTCAACGATGGCGGATGTAGAAATACAGCGGTGAGGAAACGGCCCCGATGCTGAACTTGGCCTCGTAGCTGGTCTGGCCCAGCTCGATGTACGGCACGCCACGACGCTCGGCCTCCTCGACGATGCGGTACAGGCAGTTGAAATACAGGCTGCCGGCATCGCGATAGGCGTAATCGATGCCCAGGTACAGCGGATGCAACGCATCGCCCGCGAGGAACAACTCGAACGCCACCAGACGCTGCTCATCGAAGCAGAGCAAGGCGTAGGCCTGGGTACCAAGGCAGTGGCAGACCTCACGGAAGAACGCTTCGGAGAGACGCTCGAATCGGGTGCTGGAGCGTTCGAGCACGTTCAGGTAGAGCCGATGCATTTGTGTTGCATGATCGGCGAAGTTCACTTCGACCACCCAGCGCAAGCCCGCTTCGTCGAACGTCCTGCGGCGCTTCTTCAATACGTTGCGGTACTTGCTGAGCATGTTGTCGACATAACCCATGCCATTCACCGCCGCAGTGCTCACAAAGGTGGTGTCGGGGCTGCGGCACAGCAGGTAGTGCTCGCCGAACGCCGCTGAAAGCCGCCGCTGCAGGGCCTGGTCGAACTCCTTGAGGCAGACGAACCCGATACCCAACGCGTCGGCCTTGGCCTGCAATTCCTGATGCAGCATCGCAAGCACCGGATCCCAGGCCCCCTCCCGTACCCCGGGCAGGCCCAGCAGGTCGGAACAGATCGCCAACGGGCTGCCGATGACGAACAGGCGTGCCTTGAGCAAGCGCCCGTACACCCTGCGCGCCTGCCGCACCACGGCCTGAACCTCCACCGGCGCGAGGTCGGACAGCGAATAGTCCATCACGAAACACGGCACGATGCCGACCAACCGCCCGTCACGCAGCACCCTGAGGTAATGAAAGCTGTCGACGATGCCTGCTCGCTCCAATGCCTGCTGCAGTTCGTACGAGGCGGTCACCCTGCCGGCGCCGAAGCAGGCCTGCCATTCGCTCCTTCCGATATCACTCAGTTGCCGGGTCCACTCAAACACGACGGCCATCCCGGGCTCCGTGCGCATCGATCAGCCGCAGTGTCCGGCCAACGTCGGTGATGGCCTCGATGCTGTAGTCGAGTTCTTCTCGGGTGAGATTGGCACTGAGGTTGATGCGCACCCGGGCACGCGAACGGCTCACCGCCGGGTGAGCCACCGGATTGACGTAGACGCCGCGCAGGTGCAAGGCCTTGGCCAGCTCGTAGGCCTTGTGCTCTTCGTAGGTCATCAGCGGGATGATGCTGCTGCGTGTGTCGAGCAGGTCGAAGCCACGGGCGCGCAGGGTCGCGACAAAGTACTCGGTCTTGTCGCGCAATTGCTCGATGATCTGTGGCGAAGCCTCCAGCACATCCAGCGCGGCGATGATCGAGGCCAGCACAGGGGGCGGCAGCGACGCCGAGAAAATGTAAGGGTTGGCGCCTGCACGCAAGAGGCTGGCGGTTTCATGGCGAGTGGCGATGAAGCCGCCGACACCCGGCAACCCCTTGCTCAGGCTGCCGGTCAGCACATCGACCTGCCCCGCTACCCCGAACAACGCCGGCGTGCCCCGCCCATGGGGCCCCAGGTGCCCCGTGCCATGGGCATCGTCGACGATCAGGAAGGCGTTGTAGCGCCTGGCGAGTTCGGCGATCCGGTCCAGCGGAGCAAGGTCGCCGTCCATGCTGAACACGCCATCGGTGACAATGAACTTGCGCTGTTGCGCGGGAAGGCGCTGCAGGTGACTCTCCAGGCTGCGTAGCGAGGCATGGCGGTAAGGCACTACCCGCGCCGCGCTCAGACGCAGGCCATCGACGATCGACTGGTGATTGAGCATGTCGCTGAGCACCACGTCGCCCTCGCGGCACAGGGTTCCCAGGGCTGCCAGGTTGGCGGCGAACCCCGACGAGAAGGTGATCACCGCCTCGACCCCGAGGAACTGCGCCAGGCGCCGCTCCATCTCCAGGTGCAGCTCGCTGGTACCGTTGAGCAGGCGCACGCCGCTGGAGGTGGTGCCGTAATGGCGTATGGCGTCGATGGCCGCCTCGTTGATACGGGGATGGCCATTGAGCCCGGAGTAGTTGTACGACCCCAGGTGCAACACGTCACGGCGCTCGGGGACCCTGGCATGCTCGCTGAAGCTGACCGAGGCATGCTTGGTCGGCATCGAATGGAACACCCGCCCGATGACGTCCATGTAGCCCTGCCCCACCAGACTTTCGAGGCGTTCGAGCAGGCTCTCCAGGGCCTGGTTGTCGCGGGCCAGCCGCTGGGGCTGCGCCCCGTCATCGGCCGAGCCCCGCAAGGCGCTTGTCGGGTTCATCAATCACTCCTTGATCAACAATGGATTGCGCCGCACGGCCAGCAGGGGCAGGCAGCAGCTCAGGATTGCCAACAGCAGCAACCAGGCTCCGCCGGTCGCCTGCCACCACAGGAACAGGCTGGCCAGCGCCAGCCCCAGATACAACGGCCAGCGCAGGTGCGCCAGGCCGGACTCGCGGTGGCCGGCGCTATTGGCCGCCAACAGGAATGCGAGCGCCGCCAGGGCCGCCTGCCCCGGCGGCAGGACGGCGTACTGGGTCACCAGGAAAAAACCGAGGAACAAGGCCGGCAGGTAGTCCGGCCAGGCGAATGCGCCCAGCCCCAGGCTGGCGTGTTGCTCGACGACCCGGGTATGCGCCGGACTGCCGAACAGCACCCGCAACTTGCCACGCAACCCGCTGGCTTCCCGCGCCGAACGCAGGCAATGCCGATAGAGGAAGAAGTTCAGGTGGCCAGGCGAGCCCGGCTGGCTGATCGGCGTGGTCACCCCGTAACGCACCGGTTCCTGCGGCAGTTCACGCTGGTAAGTACCGAACAGGCGGTCCCAGATCACCAGGAAACAGCCGAAGTTCTTGTCCAGGTAGCGATCGTTGCTGGCGTGATGGACCCGATGCTGGGACGGCGTGACCAGGATTCGCTCCAGCACGCCCAGCTCAGGGATCAGTGGCGAATGGATGAAGAACTGGTAGATCAGCTGCGCGGCCACCACCAGCAGGTAGTGTTGCAGGGGGATGCCCAGCACCGCCATGGGCAGAAAGAACAGCCAGACGGTGAAATTGCCCAGCCAGCCTATGCGCACTGCGGTCGTGAGATTGAAGGCGGTACCGCAGTGGTGGATCAGGTGATTGCACCAGAGCAGCGCGCATTTGTGATGGGCCCAGTGATTGACCCAGTACAGGAAGTCATAGACGAGGAAGGCAAAGGCGATGTTCGCCCAGGGGCTGCCCAGGTCCAGCCCCAGTGACCAATGGCTGTGCAGGTAAGCATAAAGCCCGAGGCTGGTCGCGGCGAACAGCACGCCGACCGCCAGGTTGCCGATGCCGAGGACGAAATTGACCAGTCCCTCGGCCGGGTGCCAGTCCGCTGTCCGGCGCCAGGCCAGCCATGCCCCCTCGACCACGATCGAGCCGAGTACCAGCACCAGCAGGTAATCCAGAAACGCCGCGCTCTCCATGCCAGCTCCCTTGCCCAGGGCGTGCCAGGATTGGCGCGCCAGCAGACTCCTGATCCGTGGAGCCCGGCCCGGCCAACCCGTTGCAGGGCCGCCAGGCGAGTACTCTTACTAGAACGAATCACCCTAGAAGGGATAAAGGAAAAATCCATGACAGCCGTCGCAAGCGCGACGTATTTCGTCACAGCACATTTCAGGTAAGCGTTAATTTTTATCAACACACATAACGAGGAAAACACTCAAAAAACGACGAGAAAACCAAAATAGCGACTAGTCGTTCAATAAAAATTCACAAAACCCCGACATGCTGTCGTGTTTCACTTGACACCCCCACCCCCTTCGTCGTTTATTTTTCCCGCTTTGCGTCGCGCCCGATAAACCACAACTACAGGCAAGCGCCCCGATCATGCCGATCCCGTCCTCGAATCATCTTCGCCACCCCCTCGTGCACGTCCGCCATCCACGCCCCGGCCCCTCGATCGGCTGATCCGCGTACCTTCTGCCACGCCCTCGGGCGTTACCTGCCGCTCCAACTACAAATGGTGAATAACATGGAGCCCATCCGCACGTCCTTGCCGCACACCTCCGTCTGCCCCCCAGAGGAGGCACGCCATGCAGCCTGACGCCCAGTTCCGCAAGTCCCTGCGTCTCTGGCATGTGGTGATCATCGGCCTGGCCTACCTCACCCCGATGACCGTGTTCGACACCTTCGGCATCGTCTCCGGCATCACCGCCGGACACGTGCCCAGCGCCTACCTCCTGGCCCTGGCCGGCATCCTGTTCACAGCCGTGAGCTACGGCACCCTGGTGCGGCGCTTCCCGCAATCGGGCTCGGCCTATACCTACACCCAGCGTGCCATCAATCCGCACGTGGGCTTCCTGGTGGGCTGGTCATCCCTGCTGGACTACCTGCTGCTGCCCATGGTCAACGCGCTGCTGGCCAAGCTCTACCTGTCGGCGATGTTCCCCGAGGTGCCGGCCTGGGTGTGGGTGGCCGGTTTCGTCACCCTGATCAGCCTGATCAACATGCGCAGCGTCAACCTGGTGGCGCACTTCAACCTGCTGTTCGTCGCCGTGCAGGTGGCGATCATCGGCGTGTTCATCTACCTGTGCTGGCGTGGCCTGGACCACGGCGAGGGGCTGGGCACCGCCTGGAGCCTGGTGCCGTTCGCCGACGACCAGACCCAGTTCGCCGCCCTGGCCGCCGGCGCGACCATCCTGTGCTTCTCGTTCCTGGGCTTCGACGCGGTGACCTGCCTGTCGGAAGAGACCCGCGACCCGGGCAAGACCATCCCACGAGCGATCTTCCTCACCGCGCTGATCGGCGGCGTGGTGTTCATCGGCGTGTCCTACTTCATCCAGGCCTACTTCCCCACCATGGCGCGCTTCCATGACCAGGAAGCGGCCCTGCCGGAAATCGCCCTGTATGTCGGCGGCAAGCTGTTCCAGTCGATCTTCATCGCCTGCACGGTGATCAACACCATCGCCTCGGGCCTGGCCTCGCAGACCAGTGTGTCGCGCCTGCTGTACGTGATGGGCCGCGACAACGTGATCCCGGCCGGGGTATTTGCCCGCCTGCACCCGCGCTACAAGACCCCGGTGCTGAACATCGCCGTGGTCGGCCTGATCTCGCTATCGGCGATCTTCTTCGACCTGGTCACCGCCACCTCGGTGATCAACTTCGGCGCGCTGGTGGCGTTCAGCTTCGTCAACCTCTCGGTGATCAACCACTGCTATATCCGCGAAGGCCGCAACAAGGGCCTGACGAACAACCTCAAGTATCTGGTGGCGCCGACGATAGGCTTCTGCATCATCGTCTCGCTGTGGCTGGACCTGAACGAACACTCGTTGTTGTTCGGCGGTGTCTGGGCCCTGCTTGGCGTGCTCTACCTGGCCTGGCTGACCAAGGCCTTCAGGGTCGCGCCACCGAACTGCATCGCCGACTGACCCCGCCGACGCCCGCCTGACCGCGGGCGTCCTGTTTGCCCGAGAAGGAAAAGCCCATGTTGCTGCGCCGTCTCTCCATCCAGTGGAAGATCACCCTGCTTGCCGGCCTCTGCCTGCTGGCCATCGTCGCCCTGCTGGTGGCCACCTCGCTCACCCAGGCCCGGCGCAGCGCCGAGCAGGTGTTCCAGGCCAACACCGAGCTGCTCGACCACAGCGCCCGCCTGCGCCTGCAGGCCCACGGCGAGACCCAGGCCCTGCGCATCCAGCGCTACTTCATGGACGCCTACCAGTACGGCAACGGCTTCGCCCGCCTGGTACAGGCACTCAAGGCCCGTGGCGGCGCCGACCTGCGCGCCGACCTCAGCCGCGAGGCGCGCACCGCCCTGGCCGGCAACGCCGACCTGATCGGCCTGTACCTGGTGTTCCAGCCCAACGCCCTGGACCAACAGGACGCCCGCTTCGCCGGCCAGGTCGACAACGGCAGCAACGACAGCGGCCGCTTCTCCCTGTACTGGTCGCAGCCCAGCACCGGCAACCTCGAGGTGGAGGCGATGCCCGAGTCGATGCTCGCCGACACCAGCATCGGCGCCAACGGTTCGCCCTACAACCGCTGGCTGACCTGCCCGCTTGAGACCGCCAAGGCCTGTGTGCTCGACCCGTACTTCGACGAGGTCAACGGCCACCAGGTACTGATGACCAGCATCGCCCTGCCGCTGCTGGAAAACGGCAAGGTGGTGGGCGTGGTCGGCCTGGACATCGGCCTGGACAATCTGCAGCAACTGAGCCTGGCCGGCCGCCAGGAGCTGTTCGATGGCCAGGGCCAGGTCAGCATCGTCAGCCCTTCGGGCCTGCTCGCCGGCCACAGCCAGGACGCCAACCAGCTGAGCAAGACCGTGGAGCAGGCCTTCGGCGCCAGCGCCACCGCGCTGGCCGGCCCGCTGCGCGCCGGCCAGGCGGTCGAGCGTCTGGACGATGGCACCATGCGCATTTCCCGCCCTTTCGCCCCAATCCCCGGCGCGGCGCCGTGGCAGGTCCTGCTTGAGCTGCCCGAGCAGGTGCTGCAGGCTCCCGCCGTCGCCCTCAACCAGCGCCTGGACAGTCAGAACCAGAGCGCCAACCTGGTCAGCCTGCTGATTGGCCTGGGCGCCGCCGTGCTGGGGCTGCTGCTGGTGTGGCTGACCGCCCGTGGCGTGACCCGGCCGATCCTGGCCGTGGCCGCCCGCCTGAAGGACATCGCCAGCGGCGAAGGCGACCTGACCCGGCGCCTGGACTACGCCCGCGACGACGAACTGGGCCAGCTGACCGGCTGGTTCAACCGTTTCCTCGACAAGCTCCAGCCGGTGATCGCCCAGCTCAAGGGTTCCCTGCAGGAGGCCCGTGGTACGGCCGACCAGTCGGCGCTGATCGCCAGCCAGACCAGTGACGGCATGCAGCAACAGCACCGCGAGATCGAGCAGGTGGCCACCGCCGCCAACGAGATGAGCGCCACTGCCCACGACGTCGCCCACAATGCCGCCCAGGCAGCGCAAGCCGCACGCGGCGCCGACCAGGCGACCCGTGATGGCCTGGCGCGGGTGGCCGCCACCCGCGAGGCGATCGGCGAGCTGGCCGGTGGCATGGACGCGGCCATGGACGAGGCCCGGGCCCTGGAAAGCCGCGGCGAGCAGATCGGCTCGGTGCTCGAGGTGATCCGTGCCATCGCCGAGCAGACCAACCTGCTGGCACTCAACGCCGCCATCGAGGCCGCCCGCGCTGGTGAAGCCGGGCGTGGTTTCGCAGTGGTCGCCGACGAGGTGCGCAACCTGGCCCAGCGTACGCAGGTGTCGGTGGAGGAGATCCGCCAGGTGATCGAGGGGCTGCAGCAAGGCACCCAGGACGTGGTCGGCGCGATGCACGCCGGCCAGCGCCAGGCCCAGGACAGCGCCGCGCAGATGGAGCAGACGCTGCCGGCGCTGCAGCGGATCGGTGAGGCGGTGGCGGTGATCACCGACATGAACCTGCAGATCGCCTCGGCGGCCGAGGAACAGAGCGCCGTGGCCGAGGAGGTCAACCGTAACGTGGCGGGGATACGTGATGTGACCGAGTCGCTGGCCGGACAGGCCGATGAGTCGGCGAGGATCAGCCAGGCGCTGAACCGCCTGGCCAACCAACAGCAGGTGTTGATGGAGCAGTTCCGGGTGTAGCCGTTGCTTGATCTTGATCTTGATCTTGATCTTGATCTTGATCTTGATCTTGATCTTGATCGCAAGGCTAACCCCCTCCCCACGAGCGATAGCTACGCCAGCCCAGGCGCCGCCCGTACCTTCGCGACTTCAGGAGGCCGAACGCAGGACTTGCGGAGGGAGGTGACGGGCATGGATGCCCGTCAAGCGCTGGGGCCCAGGATGGGCCCTGCAGCGCGGTCCTCCCGGGAGCAAGGCCGGAGTGAGGGGACCCGGAGCGAAGCGTAGGGCCGGATGAATGGAGCGAGGATTTTTTGGTTCCTTTTTGATCCTTCAAAAAGGAACTCGCCGTAAGGGCCATCCCTTTCAAGGTCTTTTGGTTTTAGCGGCCTTGATGACCCGATCCGTCGAAACGTGGGCATGCACAGCCGTACCTTGCACCCAGGCCTTCGCTTTGGGCACCTTGGGGCCTCGTGGACTTTTCACGACCTGTTTGGGCTGGATGTTTCTGGCTAGCTCCAGCAGGCGCTGGGCCAGTTTGTCTATCGGTACAACTGGCATGTACTCGGATGGCAGGGCAATCTGCATGCCTTCGTAACCCCCTCTGATCTGCACCGCCAAGTGATAGATCGAGGCTTCCCAATTATCGGGCAAGGCATCCCGATGGGCCTGCTCAACACTACGTTTGAGCAAGGCCAGAACGTTGTATGCCAGAACGGCAGTGGTGAAGCCAAGCAAGGCAGCTCGCGGGCTGCCAAGGGTTTCAATTTCACTTTCCAGAATCGCTTCCAGTCGCTGAAACATCCCTTCGATGCTCCAGCGACGGCGATAGAAGTCTGCGATTTGTTGTGCACTGATGCTCTCGGGCAGATTGCTCCAGAACATCAAGCTGTTATCACCTGAGTCGTTTGGCGAATGAAGTGTCAACTCGACACGTCGCCAGCAGTGCCCGCCTTTTACTTCGATGGATTGCTCGCGCACTGTGCCTGTTGCTACCGGCATCGGTGCTTGCCACTCACCTTCTTGGATCAAGCGGGGATGTTTGGCTTGCTGGCGAATGACAAATGATGTGCTCACCTGTTCGCACGCCTCCATGACAGGCAGCGTGCAGTAGAGGCGATCAGCGACCCAGACCTGATTGGCCTTTGCTTGAGCCAGTAACGGCAAGACACAGACGCGCTCACTTGCGTAGGCGTCTTCACACGGTTGGAGGTCGATCACCTGATCCAGATCGGGATCGTAGACCACTACCGAGAACCCGGGGCGAGCCGCCCCACGCTCTTGGCGCAACGCACCAAGACGCTTTTCGGTGGAGGCCAGGTGGCTTCCATCGACTATCCGAACTTGCCAATCAGGAAGCATGGCTGAATAGCCCAACTCATGGATTGTCGGCGCCAAGCGCTGCGCACAGCCTGTCACCAGAGCACGCAACAGGGCAGGTTCGGTTCGACTGATCTTGTCGTAAAGGGCCGCCAGACTGACGGGAAGGTCGTCTAGTTGTCTCGCGGCAGCATGTAAGGATGGCTTCAAGCCCAGAGAAACAAGCGACATCAGCTTGACGATGGTCGAGAACAGCAATTCGCGAGAATACTGCCGTTGCCGGTGCTCCTCGAAAACCTGATCGACCCACTCCGGCGCAATGGCCTGCTCCAAGGCAAGTTTGGCCATTACGCTGGCGGGTGCTTTTTTCTCGAATCGCGCTAGTACATCAGCCCACATCGTTCGGGTCTTCCTGACTGGATTTCAGTGGATTCTACCGAAGACCTTGAAAGGGATGGCCGTAAGGGCGAAAAGGTGACTATGCGTCGACATCGCAAATGAATGCACTTACAACTATTAAAACCGACGCCGACCGCATTTGACTTTGACTTTGACTTTGACTTTGACTTTTAGAGCATGAGTTTTGAAATTTATATGCGCATTCATTTGCGATGGTGACGCATAGTCACCTTTCCGCCCTTACGGCGGGTCCCTTTTTGAAGGATCAAAATCTATGGTCACCCCGTTTTCTGCAATACTGTTCATCAGATGAAATGGATGGCTTGCGTAAATCTATCCGGCGTCTGATGGGCTCGTATCCGCCCGCGCCACGATGAGCGTTCGCACCTGACAATCCTTAAAAAGTAAGCGGCTTCCAAGAGCCATTTTTGATCCCAGGATCATCGTCAGGCCGATCGGCCGTTTGTTTCATCTGTTGTACAGCTATCGCAAAACCTGATGGTGAAACACGGTGCAGCACTACGGGGTCAGGCGTTCATGGCGCCTGGCTCCGTTTTATATTGCGTGTGCCGAGTGGTAATGGCCCAAGCGATGCGTGCCAGTTTGTTGGCCAACGCGCAGGCCACCACGTTGGAGTGACGTCGAGCGAGCAGTGAGCGCACCCAATCGGCTAATGGGCCTTTCTGGTACTTCAAACGCATCAGGTAAACCCGTGCGCATTGCACCAGCAAGCGTCGAAGGTTCTTGTCGCCGCGCTTGCTAATCCCCAGCAAATTCTGTCTGCCACCGGTACTGTACTGACGGGGCACCAGACCTACAGAGGCCGCAAAGTCCCGGCTACTGCCGTATTGCTGGCCATCGCCCATTTCCACAGCCAGCAGGCTGGCGGTGATCGGTCCGACACACGGAATACTCAGCAAACGACTACCCAGATCATCGTCAGTCAGCTGGCTCACCAGCTCTTCGTCCAACAACTTGATCTGCTCGCTCAGGTAGACGAAATGCTCATGTAGCCGCTGCAACAATGCGACAAGACGTACAGGCAAGTCGTGCTCTTCAAGCACAGAAGCGAGGCGTTTGACCACTGCCAGTCCGGTCGGCAGGCTGACGCCGAATTCGAGCAGGAACCCATGCATCTGGTTCACCGTCTTGGTTCGGTCGCGGATCAATGATTCACGCATCCGATGAGAAACAGAGAGCGTTTGCTGCTCAGGCGATTTTGGCGTCACAAAGCGCATGGAAGGCCGGGAAGCAGCTTCGCAGATGGCTTGCGCATCAACGAAGTCGTTTTTGTTGCTCTTGACGAAAGGCTTAACAAACTGAGGCGAGATCAGCTTGGCTTCATGCCCCATCGCCGTGAGTTCTCGAGCCAGATAGTGCGAACCGGCACAGGCCTCCATCACCACCGTGCAGGGAGGATGATTGGCCAGAAACCGCATCATCTGCAGCCTTGAGCACTTCTTGCGCGATACCTCTTTGCCGAACTTGTCCTGGGCATGCAGGTGGAAGGTATGTTTGCCGATGTCGATGCCGATCAGTGTCACGGTGCTCATGATGACGGTCTCCGAAGAAAAAACACCCTGCGAAAGCGTACGCCTCGCAGGGTGCCGGGGTGACCATCTCATTAAGGAACCAAAAAATCCTCGCTCCATTCATCCGGCCCCTACGCTTCGCTCCGGGGTCCCCTCGCTCCGTTCTTGCTCCCGGGAGGACCGCGCTGAACGCCCCATCCTGGGGCGCAGCGCTTGACGGGCATCCATGCCCGTCACCTCCCTTCGCAAGAACTCCGCTCGGCCTCCTGAAGTCGCAATTGGTGTTGCCTGATCTACCGCGCGTTTAGAAGCAAAAGCAAACAGCAACAACGAGAGCGAACAACAAGAACGAACAACAAGAGCAAGTTACTCGCATCTCACTCGTCGGTCTCTCCGGGACTTTCATGAATTGTTAACGATCTTTTCACGCGGCCCCCTTTAGCGTCGCCTGCCAACCAATCCGGCAGGCAACCGCTCTCTGAGGCATACGTGTCCCGTACAACTCCCCCCGCCCGCAAATCCATCGACTGGCCCGGCCTCGGCTGGCTCCTGCTGTTCTTCTGGTACTTCTCCGGCATCACCCAGGCCCTGCTGTTGTTCAGCGGCACCACCGGCTTCGCCGGCTTTCGCGACGCCCTGTTCCTCAGCAGCCTGTGGCTGGCCCCAGTACTGCTGCTGCCGCGCCTGACCCGCCCCCTCGCCGCCCTGATCGGGCTGGTGTTGTGGGCCAGCTCGCTGGTCGGCCTGAGCTATTTCGGCATCTACCGCCAGGAGTTCTCGCAAAGCGTCATCTTCGTGATGTTCGAGTCCAACACCGCCGAAGCCGGGGAATACTTCAGCCAGTACTTCAGCGTCTGGCTGTGCCTGGGGCTGCTACTCTACAGCGCGATCGCCGTGCTGCTGTGGCGGCGCATCCGCCCGGTCACCCTGCCACGGTACAGCCGCTTGCCGGTGGTCGCCGTGCTACTGACGGCAACCCTGGGCTACCCGTTCTACAAGCAGATGGTCTCCCAGCAACGCAGCTTCGCCGACGCCCGGGAAAAGGTCGAGCAGCGCATGGCGGCCGCAGTGCCCTGGCAACTGGTGGTCGGCTACCGGCAGTACCGCCAGCAGCTGGACAACATGCAGGCCCTACTGGAGCAGAACGCCGCCCTGCCGCCGTTGCAGGACCTCAAGGACAACAGCGGCGACGCGCCACGCACACTTGTGCTGGTACTGGGCGAGTCCACCACCCGCGAGCACATGCACCTGTACGGCTACGACCGTGACACCACGCCGAACCTCGATGCCCTGGCCGCCCGCGACAAGGGCCTCACCGTGTTCCGCAACGTCGTCTCACCACGCCCGTACACCATCGAAGTGATGCAGCAGATCCTCACCTTCGGCGATCAACAGCACCCTGACCGTTTCCTCACCGATCCGTCGCTGATCAACCTGATGAAACAGGCTGGCTACAAGACCTTCTGGATCACCAACCAGCAGACGATGACCAAGCGCAACACCATGCTCACCACCTTCTCGCAGCAGACGGACGTGCCGGTCTACCTGAACAACCAGCGCAACCAGAACGCCAGCCAGTACGACAGCGTGGTGCTGGAGCCTTTCGAAAAGGCCCTGCAGGACCCGGCCAGCAAGAAGCTGATCATCGTTCACCTGCTCGGCACGCACATGGATTACCGCTACCGCTATCCGGCCGGCTTCGACCACTTCAAGGACAACACCGGCGCGCCGGCGGCGCTGTCTCCCGACCAGGTACAGACCTACAACTTCTATGACAACGCCGTGCGCTACAACGATTTCGTCGTGTCCGACCTGATCAAGCGCTATTCGGCCAGCACACCGAACGGCTTCCTGCTGTACCTCTCCGACCATGGCGAGGACGTCTACAGTTCAGGCAATCATGATCGCCTCGGCCGCAACGAGGCCAACCCGACCCGGCCGATGTACACCATCCCCTTCCTGCTCTGGACCTCGCCCAGCTGGCAGGCGGCGCACCCGCGCGACCTGCAGTCGATGGTCAACCGCCCCTACAGCAGCGCACACCTGATCCACACCCTGTCCGACCTGGCGGGCCTGAGCTACGACCGCTACGAGCCGGCCAAAAGCCTGGTCAACGAAGCGTTCACCGCCAGCCCACGCTGGATCGGCGACCCGTACGCGAAAAACGGGCTGCACGAGTTCGACAACCTGCCCGGCACCCGAGTGAAGCAGGAACAGCGGACCGCCAGCAGCGGCACGGTTCGCCCTGACGAAGGCTGACAGCCCGCGACAAGGCTGCCCCTCATACCAATCCCTCCGCTTGAAGGGACACGCCCCCAAAACCGATATCTGGTCTCTCAGATATCGGTTTTTTGTTGCATCAATGATGAATAAATTTCCGCCATATTGTTTCGTACATTTCATGACAAATACAAAACGACAATATTCCACTTCAGAATGACGTCACTGCATCTCAGCAAATACTGGAAACTCAGATGAATGCGTGCGAATACCCGCTTGGGCACATGAACAAAACGACGAAATTAAACATTCCAAAATGGAATGATGTAGCAACTAATTGTCGTTTGTTGAGAACGCCTTTCAACGCCAATACTGATTTCAATCAATGCAATCGCGAGCGCCGCGGCACTGGAGAAGCCGCCGGCCGACCGGCGCCCAAACCGCGCCCGTCACCTGCAACTGGAAGTGGTCAGATCACAACAAAAACAACAACTCACCCGAATGCAGATCCAATAGGTTGCCCATGACCCATTCGAACAACAACGCAAGTTTGACTGCCGCAACCCCGCCTTCCGGACACCTCAAACGCACCCTTACCAGCCGCCACCTGAACATGATCGCCATCGGCGGCTCCATCGGCACCGGCCTGTTCGTCTCCTCCGGCGCCACCATCGCCCAGTCCGGCCCCGGCGGCGCGCTGCTGGCCTTCGCGGTGATCGGCCTGATGGTCTACTTCCTGATGACCAGCCTCGGTGAAATGGCCGCGTGCATGCCGGTCAGCGGCTCGTTCTCCACCTACGCCTCGCGCTACGTGGAAGAAAGCTTCGGCTTCGCCCTGGGCTGGAACTACTGGTACTCCTGGGCCGTGACCATCGCCGTGGACCTGGTGGCCGTGCAGATCATCATGCTCTACTGGTTCCCGGACACGCCCGGGGTGATCTGGAGCGCGGCCTTCCTGGTGCTGCTGTTCGCCCTCAACGTCGCCTCGGTGCGCTTCTTCGGCGAGGCGGAATTCTGGTTCGCCCTGATCAAGGTCATCACCATCATCATCTTCATCGCCGTGGGCGTACTGATGCTCATGGGCATCCTCGAAGGCGGCCAGGACGGCGGCGCCCACCTCTGGCAGATCGGCGACGCGCCCATCGCCGGCGGCCTGCCGGCGCTGATCGGCGTGGCGATGATCGTCGGCTTCTCGTTCCAGGGCACCGAGTTCGTCGGCATCGCCGCCGGCGAAACGGAAAACCCGGGGCGCAACATTCCCAAGGCCGTGCGCCAGATCTTCTGGCGCATCCTGCTGTTCTACGTGCTCACCATCGTCGTGATCGGCCTGCTGATCCCCTACACCGATCCACGACTGCTCAAGGATGGCCTGTCTGACGTCACCATCAGCCCGTTCACCCTGATCTTCGCCAAGGCCGACATGCTCGCCGCCGCCGCCGTGATGAACGCAGTGATCCTGACCTCGGTACTGTCTGCCGGCAACTCAGGCATGTACGCCTCCTCGCGCATGCTCTACAGCCTGGCGCTGGAGCGCAAGGCGCCGGCCATCTTCGCCCGGGTCACCCGCAGCGGCACGCCGGTCTGGGCGCTGCTGGCCACCGCCGCGGTCGCCGGCCTGTGCCTGCTGAGCTTCCTGTTCAGCCCCGGCAAGCTCTACCTGTGGCTGCTCAACACCTCCGGCATGCTCGGCTTCATCGCCTGGCTGGGCATCGCGATCAGCCATTACCGCTTCCGCCGCGGCTACCTGTTCCACGGCAACGACCTGGCGAAACTGCCGTACGTGTCGAAGTACTTCCCATTCGGCCCGCTGTTCGCCTTCGGCCTGTGCATGGTGGTGATGCTCGGGCAGAACTACCAGGCATTCATCGGCGGGCAGATCGACTGGATCGGCGCCTTCGCCACCTACGTCGGCCTGGTGCTGTTCGTGGTGGTCTGGTTCGGCCACAAGTTGGTCACAGGTTCCAGGGTGGTGCGCTACAGGGAAATGGACTTCTCCAGCATCGAGATGCGCAAGGCCGAACGCAGCAAGGCAGAGCCCGCCGGCGATGCGCTCGCGGCCAGCCAGCAGCCCGCCTGAACACTCCATTGGCGGACCCGCCCCGGTCCGCCCACCACTGCTCCGGGACCCTGATGAACAGCACCTTCGACTCCTACTACGAAGCCACCGCCAGCAGAACCTTCTATCCCGCTCAAAGCGGACGCACCGATACGCGTGTGTGCATCCTCGGTGGCGGCCTGGCCGGACTGTCGACCGCGATAGGGCTGGCCGAGCGCGGGGTGAGCGATGTGACGCTCCTCGAGTCGCAACGCGTCGGCCACGGCGCCTCAGGACGCAACGGCGGCTTCGTCTTCGGCGGCTACAGCCTCGGCAACGCCGACCTGCTGTCGGCCCTGGGCGCCCACGAGGCACGCAAGTTGTATCGGCTGACACTCGACGCCGTCGATCTGATCCGCGAGCGCACCCGCCGCTACACCATCGATTGCGACCTGGTCGACCAGGGCGTGATCCTCGCCAACTGGTTCAACGACCCGTCGCGCCTGGAGAAACCGCGCCAGCTGATGAAGCAGGCCTATGGCGTCGACTGGGAATACATCGCACCCGGCGACCTGAAGGAACAGCTCAGGACCGAGCGCTATTACGGCGGGTTGCTGGAGCGCAACGCATTCCACTTCCATCCGCTCAAGTACGTCTGCGGCATTGCCCAGGCCGCCACCCAGGCCGGGGTGACGATCTTTGAGCAGTCGCCGGTGACCAGCATCGAGAAGAAGGCCGGTGGCTACATCGTGCGCACCGGCCAGGGCGAAGTCCATGCCGAGGAAGTGGTGTTCTCCGCAGGGGGCTATGCCCGCGGCGTCTACGCCCCGATCGAACGCGCCGTGCTGCCGATCGCCACCTACGTGGTGACCACACCGCCATTGGGCGCACGCCTGCCGGATGCCATCAACTGCCAGTCGGCCATCTACGACACTCGCTTCGCCTTCGATTACTACCGCCCGCTGAAAGACACCCGGATCCTCTGGGGCGGACGCATCTCCATCCTTGATCGCGGCCCGCAGGCCATCGCCAAGCTGCTCAAGGCCGACCTGGTGAGCGTCTATCCGCAACTCGAGGACGTTGAGCTGGAATATTCCTGGGGCGGCCTGATGAGCTATGGGCGCCACCAGATGGCGCAGATCGGCCAGGACGCCAACGGCATCTGGCACGCCGTCGGTTTCGGTGGCCATGGCATGGCACCGACCACGGTCGCCGGCGAAGTCCTGGCGGACGCCATCGCCCGCCGCCTGCCGATACCGAGCGGTTTCAGCCAGTTCGGCCTCGACCGCACCTTCGGGATTGCCGGCCTGGTGGCAGCGCAGGCCACCTACACCGCCTACCAGGCGCGCGATGCCTTCGATGCGCGACGCCTGAACCGTTGACGGTGAGTCAGCCCACTTTTCGATAGGCATGAAAAAGCCCGCCATGAAGGCGGGCTTTTTCGTACAGCATATGGTGGGTCGTGTAGGATTCGAACCTACGACCAATTGGTTAAAAGCCAACTGCTCTACCAACTGAGCTAACGACCCGTTGGATGGCGCGTATATTACTGATTTCTCAGAGGAAATCAACACCCCATCGCAAAATTTTTCAGAAATACCGGGTGGGATCCTCTACGCCGGCCGCCTTGAAGCCGTCGGCACGCAGGCGGCAGCTGTCGCACTTGCCGCAGGCACGCCCGTCGTCGTCGGCCTGGTAGCAGGAAACGGTCAGGCTGTAGTCCACGCCACGGGCGATCCCCGCCTGGACGATCTGTGCCTTGCTCAGGTTCTGCAACGGTGCCTGGATGCGGAAGCCCTGCCCCTCCACACCCGCCTTGGTGGCCAGGTTGGCCATGCGCTCGAAGGCTTCGACGAATTCCGGGCGGCAGTCCGGATAACCGGAATAGTCCACGGCGTTGACACCGATGAAGATGTCACGGGCTTCGAGCACCTCCGCCCAGCCCAGGGCCAGGGACAGGAACACGGTGTTGCGAGCCGGCACGTAGGTGACCGGAATCCCCTCGCTCGGCGCCTCGGGCACATCGATGCTGCTGTCGGTCAAGGCCGAGCCACCGATGCCGTCGAGGTTCAGGCCGATCACCTTGTGTTCGACCACGCCCAGGTCACGGGCCACCCGTGCCGCGGCGTTGAGCTCGGCGCGATGGCGCTGGCCGTAGTCGAAACTCATGGTGTAGCACTGGTAGCCGTCGGCCTTGGCCATGGCCACCACGGTGGCCGAGTCCAGGCCACCGGACAACAGGATTACCGCGCGTTTGTCAGTCATGTCTTGCTCCTCAACGTCCGGGTTCGTCGTTCCACAGCAGCTTGTGCAGCTGCAGCTGGAAACGCACGGGCAGGTTGTCGGCGACGATCCAGTCGGCCAGGTCGGTGGCGCTCACCTGATGGTGGCTGGGCGAAAACAGCACCTCCCCGGCACGCTCGGCCAGGTTGTACTGAATCAGCTTGGAAACCGCCCAATCGTAGTCCTCGCGGGAACAGATGACGAACTTGACCTGGTCATTGCCGGTCAGCAGCTCGATGTTCTCGTAGCGGTTACGATGGGACTCTTCCGAGCCTGGGGTCTTGAGGTCGACCACGCGGCTGACGCGAGTGTCGACGCCACTGATGTCGAGGGCGCCGCTGGTTTCCAGCGACACGTCATAACCGGCGTCGCACAGGCGCTGCAGCAACGGCAGCGCGTTGGGCTGGGCCAGCGGCTCGCCGCCGGTCACGCAGACGTAGCGCGGCTTGAAGCCGGCGACCTGCTCGAGGATCGAATCAAGGGTGCGAATAGTGCCGCCACTGAAGGCGTAGGCACTGTCGCAGTACTGGCAGCGCAGGGGGCAACCGGTCAGGCGCACGAAAACCGTGGGCAGCCCGGCCGTTCGCGTTTCACCCTGCAACGAGTAAAACACTTCGGTGATGCGTAATGTGTCTTGCATGATCGCCACGGGCGTGACAGCTGAACAGGCTGTCCGCCTCCGTCAGGCACTGTCGCGGACTCGACATGGCGTTATCCGCGGCAGCGTGTTTACGAAAAAAGGGCCGTGATTCTAACGAAAAAACCCGCGACAGGCGCGGGTTTCTTCATCAACGGGTCGCTCAGAGCTTCTGCAGGTCGCGCTGGGCCAGTTGTGCGGCGGAAGTGCCGGGGTACTGGGTGATGACCTGCTGCAGGATGCCCTTGACCTTGTCGGTGTGGCCCATGCGGCGCTCGACATCGGCCAGCTTGTACAGCGAATCTGGCACCTTGCTGTGTTTCGGGTACTTCTGACCGACTTCGGCGAAGGCCTGGCTGGCGCCTTGCAGGTCGCCCTTGGCCAGGTTGACCTCGCCGAGCCAGTACTGGGCATTGCCGGCGTACTGGCTGTTGGGGTACTTGCGCAGGAAGGCGTTGAAGGCCTGGCTGGCCTTGTCGAAGTCCTTCTGCTTGATCAGGTCGAAAGCGGCGTCGTAATACAGCTTCTCTTTCGCCGGATCACCCGGCTCGCTGCTGGCGGCCGGTGGCTGCGCGGCGCTGGCGCCGGCAGCGGCACCCGTGGCTGCGTTGTTCGCGCCACCGGTGGAGGAATTGTCTGGAGTCGCGGCAGGCGCGGCACCGCTGCTGAGGCGGCGATCGAGATCCTGGTAGCGCTCGAGGTTTTCCTGCTTCATGCGCGACACATCGTTCTGCAACTCTTCGATGATGCCTTGCTGGCGGGAAATCTGGTCCTGCATCTGCTGCAGCTGCATGAACAGCTGGCCATTTGCAGAAGCAGGGGCCGAAGCCCCTGCTCCGGCATAGGCGCCGCTCGTGCCATAACCCGCAGGTGGATAGCCACCCGCGTTGTCATCTACTACGGGAACCGCAGCCCACGCCGAAAGGGGCAGGCTGAGTGCGAGGACGGTTACAGCACGACGGCACATACGCATAAGAACTTACTTACGCAGTTCTACGCGGCGGTTCTGAGCCCAGGACTGCTCGTCGTTGCCGGTGGCAACTGGACGCTCTTCGCCGTAGGAAACCAGTTCCAGCTGAGCAGGGGAAACGCCCTGCAGAACCAGGTAGCGCTGAACGGCCTTGGCACGACGCTCACCCAGAGCCATGTTGTACTCGCGGGTGCCGCGCTCGTCGGTGTTGCCTTCCAGAACAACGCGGTTGCCGTTGGCTTTCAGGTCCTTGGCGTGAACGTCCAGGGAGCGCATGGCTTCTGGCTTCAGATCCGAGCTGTCGTATTCGAAGTAGAAGGTGGTGATTGCGCGCAGGGCGGCTTCTTCGCTCAGGGAGCCGTCGACAGCGCCAGTGTTGGCACCGTAGCCAGCGTTCGGGTCAACAGCGCCTTCACCAGCGTTGTCACCGCCTTTCGAGGAGCAACCTACAGCTACGGCCATGGCCAGAGCCAGCGCAGCGAATTTACCAAACTTCAGCATTTCCATCGTGAAACTCCTAATGAAACCCCAGTGTGTTAAGCAAAACGTGTTACGCCGCAATCAGTTCAGGTAAGGGGACCAGGACGGTTCTCTGACTTCGCCTTGAGCGGTAGGAAGCGGGAGCCTCACGCGGCCGTTAAGCGACACGAGCATCAAGACTCCCCGGCCCTGCTGGCGGGTGGCGTAGATTAGCATGGTGCCGTTTGGCGCAACAGTGGGAGACTCATCAAGACTGGTCTCGGTGAGAATCTTTACACTTCCGCGTTGCAGGTCCTGGGCGGCCACCTTGAAGTTGGTGAAGCCCTGCTGGCGATGGATCATCACCAGGGTCTTCTCGTCCGCCGACAGTTTCGGGTTGGCGTTGTAGTTACCCACGAATGTCACGCGCTCGGCGCCACCGCCACCGACCGACTGCTTGTAGATCTGCGGCTTGCCGCCACGGTCGGAGGTGAAGTACAGGGTGTTGCCATCCTTGCCCCAGAACGGCTCGGTGTTGATGCCCGGGCCTGCGGTCACGCGAGTGATCTGGCGCGAAGCCACGTTCATCACGTAGATGTCCGGGTTGCCGTCCTTGGACAGCACGAACGCCAGGCGGGTGCCGTCAGGCGACCAGGCCGGGGCGCCGTTCAGGCCCTCGAAGTTGGTGATCTGCTCGCGGCGACCGGTGTCGATGTGCTGGATGAAGATGCGCGGGCGCTTCTGCTCGAACGAGACATAGGCGATACGCTTGCCATCCGGCGCGAAACGCGGCGACAGGATTGGTTCACGCGACTGCAACAGGGTCACTGCACGGGCACCGTCGTAGTCCGAACGCTGCAGGGTGTAGCGGGTGTTGTTGGTCGAGAAACGCTCGGCGGTCACGTACAGCATGCGGGTGGAGAACGCACCCTTGATGCCGGTGAGTTTCTCGAACGACTGGTCGGCGATGTAGTGGGCCATGTCGCGCAGCTGGTCGACGCCGCCGGCAACGCTGCCGGTCAGCACTTGCTGTTCGGTGGCGACGTTGAACAGCGCATAGCTCACCTGCAGGCGGCCACCGGCCGGAACGATGCTGCCGACCATGACGTACTGGGCGCCCAGGGCTTTCCAGTCACGGAAGATCACTTCGCTGGCCTGGGTCGGCAGGCTGATCATGTTCTGCCGCGGGATCGGCCCGTAGTAGCCGGAGTTGCGCAGGTCGTTGCTGATGATGTCAGCCATGTCTTCGGGCAGCACGCTGCCGCCCTGCACGCCGAACGGCACTACCGCAATGGGAGTTGCCCGGTCGCTACCGCTGGTGACCAGGATGTTCTTTTCTTCTGCCATGGCCATGCCTGCCACGCAGCAGAGCAAGACCAGGAGTCCTCTCAGACGTTTAATCACAACGCTAGATCCTCAGGTGTAAATGTCATCTTGAATGAACGATACGGATTGAAATCGCTCGGCTTCAAGCCCTGCATCTCGGTCAACCGACCAATGTTCTTCACTGCGGCCACGGCCGAGCTGTCGAACGGACCGTCGCCGCTGGACTTGGCCACACTCACGTTGGTGATGGTGCCGTCCGGCAGCATGTTGATCTGCAGAACTACCGTCATGCCCTTGCGCGCAGATGGCGGACGCGCCCAACCTTCGGCCGCGCGCATGCGGATCAGGTCGTCGAAGTCGCCGGCCACCTGATCACCCTGCTCGTCGGCCAGCGCCTGCTGCCGCTCGGTGGTGTCGGACAACAGCTCGGCGAGCGCCTGGGCCTTCTTGTCTTCCGCCGCCTTGCGGGCCGCTTCCTGTGCCTTTTTCTTCTGGGCGTCTGCTGCGGCCTTTTTCTTGGCCTCTTCAGCTGCCTTCTTCTTCGCGTCCTCGGCCGCCGCTTTCTTCTTGGCGTCCTCGGCTGCTTTTTTCTTCGCGTCTTCGGCGGCTTTCTTCTTCGCCTCTTCCGCAGCTTGTTTCTTGGCTTCTTCCTCGGCCTGCTTCTTGGCCTCTTCCTCAGCCTTCTTCTTGGCGATGTCGGCCTGCTGCTTTTCAGCGGCCTTCTTCGCCTCCTCGGCTTTCTTGGCCTCGGCGGCTTTCTTCTGCTCGGCGGCCTTGGCGGCCTCCTCAGCCTTCTTCGCCTCGGCGGCTTCGCGAGCCTCCTCGGCCTTTTGAGCGGCGTCGGCTTTCTTTTGTTCCGCGGCCTTCACGGCCTCCTGCTCGACCTTCTTCTGCTCCAGCTGCTCGACCTCGGTCTGGCGCGAAGCAGTCTTCTTCGCCTCCCCGGCAATCTTCTGATTGGTCTGGGTGGTCGCCTGGCTCTTGGACTTGAGCTGGTAGAGCGTGGCCTGGACGATGGGCTTGGATGGTGGCAGCTCGGGGGTCATGGCAAAGCTGACGAACAGCATGCCGAACACCAGCACATGCAGGCCAATGGCCCAGACACTGGGCCAGAAGTAGCTTTCCGAGGCGGATGGCTCTCGCTGCTGCATCAGGGCGCCTCGGTAATCAGGCCAACGTTACCGACACCGGCCTTCTGCAACCCGCCCATGGCGCCCATGACCGCGCCGTAGTCGACGGCCTTGTCGCCACGGATGAAGACCTGGGTCTGCTTGCCCTGGTCACGGCCGGCGGCAATGATCTTGGTCACCGCACCGGTCATTTCCGGCAAGGTCATGGCCTTGTCCATCTGCTTGTCGGTGTCGACTTCGCTGCCAAGGTTCCAGTAGTAGGTCTTGTCGGCCTTGATCGAGATGGTCAGGACCTGGACGTTGTTGTCCTGCGGCAGGGCTTCGCTGGAAACCTTGGGCAGATCCACCTTCACGCCCTGGTTGAGCATGGGGGCGGTCACCATGAAGATGACCAGCAGCACCAGCATCACGTCGATGTAGGGCACCACGTTCATCTCGGCGACCGGCTTGCGTTTGTGGCGAACTCGGGCCATGGGTTTCTACCTGATCACTCTTCGCTGGTGTGTACTTTGCGGTGCAGGATCGCCTGGAACTCGTCGGCGAAGGTGTAGTAGCGGCCAATCAGCACTTCACTGCGCGCGGCAAAACGGTTGTAGGCGATAACGGCCGGGATCGCGGCGAACAGGCCGATCGCGGTGGCGATCAGGGCCTCGGCGATACCGGGAGCCACGGTCGCCAGGGTCGCCTGCTGGGCGCTGGCCAGGCCACGGAACGAGTTCATGATGCCCCACACGGTACCAAACAGACCGATGTACGGGCTGGTTGAACCGACGGTCGCCAGGAACGGCAGGCTCTGCTCGAGCTTTTCTTCCTCGCGGGAAATGGCCACGCGCATGGCACGACCGACACCTTCCATGACCGCGTCAGGGTCAACGCCCGGCTGCTGGCGCAGACGCGAGAATTCCTTGAAGCCGGCGCGGAACACCTGCTCGACGCCCGAGTCCGGATCGGGGTTGCTGCCCGCCTGGCGGTACAGCTTGGACAGGTCGATGCCCGACCAGAAGCGCTCTTCGAAAGCGTCCAGTGCACGACGACCGGCGCGCAGCATGGTGCTGCGCTGGAAGATCATGATCCAAGAGGTCACCGAGGCTGCCACGAGGGTCAGCATTACCAGCTGAACCACGACACTGGCATTGGCGACCAGGCTCCACATGGAGGTATGGTCGACGACGTTTGCTTCCACGCTTATTCTCCTGCGTTCGATTGAGTACCCGCGCCGTCCGCCAGGAATGCGTCGCGCAGTTCTGGGGGAATGGCCCGGGGTTTGAAAGTGTCGGCGCGCACGGCGGCCACCAGGAACTGCCCCTCGCAGAGCAGCACTTCATCCTGTGTTCGCCACACCTGCTGCACGAAGCGCAGGCTGGCACGATTCAATTCAAGCACTTGCGCGGTCACCCGCAGCTCATCGTCCAGGCGGGCCGGCGCGTGATAGCGCGCCTCGCTGGAATGGACCACGAACAGCAGGTTGTCCTGCGCCAGCTGGACCTGGGAGAACCCCAGGTGACGCAGCCGCTCGGTGCGGGCGCGCTCCATGAACTTGAGGTAGTTGACGTAATACACCACGCCACCGGCGTCGGTATCCTCGTAATAGACGCGACAGCGGTGTGCGAACGGTTCCAGCCCATTTTGCGCGCGCATACTCTAGTGGTTACTCCTGAACTTGCCAATCCGCCCCGGCAACTGTTTTTGCATCGATAATGTCGTATTGCCAGCGAGCCTGCGCCGTGCCAGCGGTAGGACCATGAAAAACCCGATTCGATCTGTCATTCGTCGTCCTGGGCGGCATATTCGCCACCTTCGCAGAAACGCCCGGGGATGTTCAGGCCGAAATGCAGGTAGGCGTGTCGGGTCACCACGCGGCCTCGCGGGGTACGCATGATGTAACCCTGCTGGATCAGATAGGGCTCGAGCACGTCCTCGATGGTGTGACGCTCCTCGCCGATCGCCGCGGCAATGTTGTCGAGCCCCACCGGACCGCCGTCGAACTTCTCGATCATGGTCAGCAACAGACGCCGGTCGGAGTGATCGAAGCCACGTTCGTCGACATCCAGCAGGTTCAGCGCCATATCCGCGACGGCCTTGGTGATCTCGCCCTTGCCGCGCACTTCGGCAAAGTCGCGCACCCGCCGCAGCAGGCGGTTGGCGATCCGCGGCGTGCCCCGCGCCCGACGGGCGATCTCGAAGGCGCCCTTGTCGTCCATCGGCAGCCCGAGAATACCGGCCGAACGGCTGACGATGGTGGCCAGGTCCTTGTTGCTGTAGAACTCCAGGCGCTGGACGATGCCGAAACGGTCACGCAGCGGATTGGTCAGCATGCCGGCTCGGGTGGTGGCGCCAACCAGGGTGAACGGCGGCAAGTCGAGCTTGATCGAGCGCGCGGCCGGCCCTTCGCCGATCATGATGTCGAGCTGGAAGTCTTCCATCGCTGGGTACAGCACCTCCTCGACCACCGGCGACAACCGGTGGATCTCGTCGATGAACAGCACGTCATGGGGCTCGAGGTTGGTCAGCATCGCCGCCAGGTCGCCCGGGCGCTCGAGAATCGGGCCCGAGGTGCTCTTGACCGACACGCCCATTTCCTGGGCGATGATGTTGGCCAGGGTGGTCTTGCCCAGGCCTGGCGGGCCGAAGATCAGGGTGTGGTCGAGGGACTCGTTGCGCCCGCGCGCCGCCTGGATGAACAGCGCCATCTGCTCGCGCACCACCGGCTGGCCGATGTACTCGTCCAGGCGCAGCGGGCGGATCGCGCGGTCCTGGACTTCTTCACGGTCGCGGCCACTGGCGGCGATCAGGCGGTCGGTCTCGATCACTTGGCAATCATCCCTTTAAGGCTGCGACGGATCAGCTCCTCGCTACTGAGGCCCGCCTTGTCCTTGATCGCGGCAATCGCCTTGCTCGCTTCCTGTGGCTTGTAGCCCAGGGAGACCAGGGCGCTGACCGCGTCGGCCTCGGCCGAGGACTCACTGGCGACCGGCAGCGGGCCGTCGGAGACCAGGGTGAACATCGCCGGGGAGGTTTCCCAGGCCTTGAAGCGGTCCTTGAGTTCGACCAGCAGGCGTTCGGCGGTTTTTTTGCCGACACCGGGCACACGCACCAGGACCGAGGCGTCCTGGGCCTGCACGCAGCGCACCAGTTCGTCCACTTCCAGGCCGGACATCAGCGCCAGCGCCAGCTTCGGCCCCACGCCGTTGAGACGGATCAGCTCGCGGAACAGCTCGCGCTCGCGCTTTTCGGCAAAACCATAGAGCAGGTGGGCATCTTCGCGCACCACCAGGTGGGTGTGCACGGTCACTGGCTCGCCGACCTTGGGCAGGCGGTACAGGGTAGTCATCGGCACTTCCAGCTCGTAGCCCACGCCGTTGACGTCGATAATCAGGTGCGGCGGCTGTTTTTCCGCCAGGGTGCCACGCAAACGTCCAATCACGTTCCGATCCTTCCTCTCGGGCGCCGGTCGAAAACCGGTCCACCCTATCAGCAAATGCGCCGGGAGCGCGCGTCACCCGGACAAAATGTGTATCAGCGCATGAAGCGGTTACAGACGCAAGCGTCCGCCGCGCCGCCGCGCCGTCGCCAACCCATGGGGAATCAGGCTGGAACGGGTATGGGCGTGGCACAGGGCGATGGCCAGGGCGTCGGAGGCGTCGATCTGCGGCTTCTGGGTCAGCTTGAGCAGGTGCATGACCATCATCATCACCTGCTCTTTATTGGCCCCGCCGGTGCCGGCCACGGCCTGCTTGACCTGGCTGGCGCTGTACTCGGCGATCTCCAGGCCCGCCTCGGCCGCGGCGACGATGGCCGCGCCCCGGGCCTGGCCCAGCTTGAGCGCCGAATCGGCGTTGCGCGCCATGAACACCCGCTCGATGCCCATGGTCACCGGACCATGCTCGCGGATGATCTCGCTCACCCCGCGAAAGACGATCTGCAGACGCTCGGGCAGCTCGCCGCCACCGGTGCGGATACAGCCCGAGGCCACATACTCGCAACCACGGGCGGTCTGGCGGACCACGCCGAAGCCAGTGATGCGCGAGCCGGGGTCAATACCAAGAATCAGAGTCATAGTGTCTGTGAAAAAATTGGTGCATCTCTGCAAACTGTCCCGGCCCTTTCGCGGGTAAACCCGCTCCCACAGGTACTGCACCACATTCAGAGTCGGTGCAGTACCTGTGGGAGCGGGTTTACCCGCGAAAGAGCCGGGACAGGCGCTGACAAATTCAAAGAACCGGCAGGGATCGCCAGAACACCTTAGCCGAGGCTTTCCATGATCTCATCCGAGATCTGCGCATTGGAGTAGACGTTCTGCACGTCATCCAGGTCCTCGAGCATGTCGATCAGCTTGAGCACCTTCTCCGCGCCGTCCTTGTCCAGCTCTGCACTGGTAGTCGGCTGCATCACGATCTCGGCGTCCGAGGCCTTGAAGCCGGCCTCTTCGAGCGCATTGCGCACGGCATAGAAGCTGTTGAACGAGGTGAACACCTCGAAGGAGCCATCGTCGTTGGCCACCACGTCGTCGGCGTCGGCCTCCATCGCGGCTTCCATCAGCGCGTCCTCGTCGACCGCAAGCTCGGCGGCGAAGCTGATCTGCCCCTTGCGCTCGAACAGGTAGGCGACCGAGCCGTCGGTGCCCAGGTTGCCACCGCACTTGGTGAAGGCATGACGCACGGCGGCGGCGGTACGGTTGCGGTTGTCGGTCATGGCCTCGACCATGATCGCCACGCCGCCCGGGCCGTAGCCCTCGTAGCTCAGCTCTTCGACGTTGTCGCTTTCGTTGGTGCCGGCACCACGGGCCACGGCGCGATCGATGATATCGCGGCTCATGTTGGCACCCAGGGCCTTGTCCAGCGCCAGGCGCAGCCGCGGGTTGGAGGCCGGGTCAGGGCCGCCCTGCTTGGCCGCGACGGTCAGTTCGCGGATCCACTTGGTGAAGACCTTGCCTCTCTTGGCATCCTGGCGCTCTTTGCGGTGCTTGATGTTCGCCCACTTGGAATGACCAGCCATAACGACTCCGAATCCTTGAAACAGAAACAGGTTCCGCCCCGAAGGGCGGAACGTGAAGAATCCTGCGCATCAAGCGCGGGGGCACCCCGTGACCGTGGCGCCCCGGTCGATCACTCGACCTTGGCCTGCTCGCGCAGACGGATGTGCAGCTCACGCAGGGCCTTGGCGTCGACCAGGCCAGGGGCCTGGGTCATGACGCACGCGGCGCTCTGGGTTTTCGGGAAGGCGATCACTTCACGGATCGACTGGGCGCCGGTCATCAGCATGACCAGGCGATCCAGGCCGAAGGCCAGGCCACCGTGCGGCGGTGCGCCGAACTTCAGGGCGTCGAGCAGGAAGCCGAACTTCTCTTCCTGTTCTGCCGCCTCGATGCCCAGCAGGCGGAATACCGCTTGCTGCATTTCTTTACGGTGAATACGGATCGAACCACCACCCAGCTCGGTGCCGTTCAGGACCATGTCGTAGGCACGCGACAGCGCGGTGGCCGGGTTGGCCTCCAGCTCTTCGGGGGTGCACTTCGGCGCGGTGAACGGGTGGTGCAGCGCGGTGAAGCTGCCGTCTTCGTTCTCTTCGAACATCGGGAAGTCGACGACCCACATCGGCGCCCACTCGCAGGTCAGCAGCTCGAAGTCGTGGCCCAGGCGGATACGCAGCGCGCCCAGGGCCTCGCTGACGATCTTGAACTTGTCGGCACCGAAGAACACGATGTCGCCATCCACGGCGCCTACGCGGTCGAGGATGTTGTTGAGGTTGGCCTCGGGGATGTTCTTGACGATCGGCGACTGCAGACCCTCGACACCCTTGGCGCGCTCGTTGACCTTGATGTAGGCCAGGCCCTTGGCACCGTAGATGCCGACGAACTTGGTGTACTCGTCGATCTTGCTGCGCGGCATGCTGGCGCCGCCCGGCAGGCGCAGGGCGGTGACGCGGCACTTCGGATCGTTGGCTGGACCGGCGAAGACCTTGAAGTCGACATCCTTCAGCTGATCGGCAACGTCGACCAGTTCCAGCGGAATACGCAGGTCCGGCTTGTCGGAACCGTAGCGGCGCATGGCTTCTTCGAAGGTCATGTGCGGGAATTCACCGAACTCCAGGTCCAGCACTTCCTTGAACAGCTTGCGGATCATGCTTTCGGTCAGGCCCATGATCTCGGACTCGTCGAGGAAGCTGGTCTCGATGTCGATCTGGGTGAATTCCGGCTGGCGGTCGGCGCGCAGGTCTTCGTCGCGGAAGCACTTGGCGATCTGGTAGTAGCGGTCGAAGCCGGCGACCATCAGCAGCTGCTTGAACAACTGCGGCGACTGCGGCAGGGCGAAGAAGCTGCCGGCGTGGGTGCGGCTCGGCACCAGGTAGTCACGGGCACCCTCAGGGGTGGCACGGGTCAGGATCGGCGTTTCGACATCGAGGAAGCCGTTCTCGTCGAGGAAGCGACGGATGCTGCTGGTGATGCGCGAACGCAGGCGCAGCTTGTCGGCCATTTCCGGACGGCGCAGGTCGATGAAGCGATAGCGCAGGCGGGTTTCCTCGCCGACGTCGGAATATTCGTTCAGCGGGAACGGCGGGGTTTCCGCTTCGTTGAGCACGTTCAGCTGGTAGCCGAGGATCTCGATGGCACCGGAGGCCATGTTGGCGTTCACCGCGCCTTCTGGGCGCTTGCGCACCTTGCCGGTGATCTGCACGACATATTCGCTGCGCACGCGGTCGGCGGCGGCGAAGGTTTCGGCGCGATCCGGGTCGAATACGACCTGGGCCATGCCTTCGCGGTCACGGATGTCGAGGAAAATCACCCCGCCGTGGTCGCGACGACGATGGACCCAGCCGCAAAGGGTGACTTCCTGGCCGTCCAGGGACTCGTTCAGTTGGCCGCAATAATGGCTGCGCATCATGATCGTGGTTTCGCTTCTCGTGATTCGTGTGTTCGGTGGAGGTCTTGGCCGCCCAAGGGGCTAATACTGCAAGACCTGGCGGATGCAATTCAACTCAGTCGGCCTTGTCGCCGCCTGCCAGATTCTTTTTCGCCCCGGTCTTGAAGTCGGTCTCGTACCAGCCGTTGCCACTCAGGCGAAAGCCGGGGACCGACAGCAGCTTCTTCAATGCCGGCGCCTGGCACGCCGGGCAATCGGTCAGCGGCGCGGCACTGATCTTCTGCAACACCTCCATTTGGTGTTCGCAGGATGCACATTGATAGTCGTACAGGGGCATGGGTGTCTCTCGTCAACCACATCGCACGCTGCCCAAGGCAGCAAAGAGCGGGATTATATATGGTAAAGGAGAGCAGTGCAGCCCGGCGATCAGTGCGCGTCTCGCGCTTCCTGCAGCCAGGCGACGCAGATCACCCTGACCAGGCCGCTGAAATTCCTCACCCCGCCATGGCGCAGGTGCACCTCGCGATCCACATAGGACAACACGGCGCTCACCGAACAACGGTTGGCCTGGGCAATGCGCTCCAGGATGCGCCAATACACCACCTCCAGGCGCAGGCAGGTGGCAAAGCCGTTGAGCCGCACCGAGCGCGACACGGGCCCGGCCTGGGCCATGTCGAAATCTCGCCTGAACGGGTCGAGACGCGGATTGCCTCCTCCCTGCCTTGCATTACCGTCGATACCACGCATCGGATCGCCCATCGCACCGCTCCATCGTCACGAAACCACACCCCGTTCGTCAGCCGAATGGGTCCATGACCGTCATGAAGCGCCATCGATCAGGTCGATAGCAGCGGCAAAGTCTTCCCCACAAACGCGCGGGCCCGATACCGCTGACGGTATCGGGCCCGGTTTCACTGGGTCGAACGACAAGCAACCGGCAATCAGTTCCCGTCGAGCAGGACTCGCAGCATCCACGCCGTTTTCTCGTGGACCTGCATGCGCTGGGTCAGCAGGTCGGCGGTCGGCTCGTCACTGACCTTGTCCACCACCGGGAAGATACTGCGCGCGGTGCGCACCACCGCCTCCTGCCCCTGCACCAGTTGGCGGATCATTTCCTCGGCGGGCGGCACCCCCTCCTCTTCCTTGATGGAGGAGTGGCGGGCATAGAAGGCGTAGGAACCCGGTGCCGGGAAGCCCAGGGCACGAATGCGCTCGGCAATCGAATCGACCGCCAGGGCCAGCTCGTTGTATTGCTCCTCGAACATCAGGTGCAGGGTGCGGAACGACGGACCGGTGACGTTCCAATGGAAGTTATGGGTTTTCAGATACAGTACATAGGTATCCGACAACAGGCGGGACAACCCATCGACGATGGACTTGCGATCTTCTTCACTGATACCGATATCGATTGCCATGAAGCTCCCCTTTCCATAAGGCTTGATCATCAAGCGGGCAACAAACACTCTAACAAGAGTTGCCGCCCGGCGCATGCGGCACAGGGCCGCCCGCACCAGCCGGTTTGAGAAGCCTGCGTCTTTGCTGTTAAATAGGCAGTGTGCCACCCGTGCGGATTGTCAATGCCGGGTGCATAGGCTGGCCCGCCACGTTTTCGCGCCTACCGTTCACGCGCACCGTGCGACCAGCTCATCCTGTGATCGGCCTTATCAATGTGAGCCAAACCAATGTTCAAGATCGTCCATCTGGTGACGGGCCTGGCGGCGTTGCTGCTATCGCTCATACCCAGCCTGAAAGCTGACGCAACACCCTTCCTGCAACAACCCGAGGCCGTCTACCTGGCGCTGCTCGGGCTGCTCAACCTGGTCATTGCCCCGGTACTGCCGCAGTACTACAAAGGCCTGCGCCAGCAATTGCAACACGCCGCCAGCCTGCTGCTGGTGCTGGCAGTGGTGCTACAGACCGTGACCCTGCTGGCCCGCCCGGAGCTGGGCAACCTGGCAGCCCTGGCCTGTGCTGTCCTGGCCTGCGCCATGCACCTGATTGCCGGCTTCGTTCGCGGCACGCGAAAGGCCCGCTCCAGCCAAGGCACCTCGCATGACGTCGGCAATCGCGATACCGGCACCGTGAAGTGGTTCAACACCTCCAAGGGCTTCGGCTTCATCTCCCGCGATTCCGGTGACGATATCTTCGTGCACTTTCGCGCCATCCGCGGCGAGGGCCACCGGGTGCTGGTCGAAGGCCAGCGCGTGGAGTTCTCGGTGATGCACCGCGACAAGGGCCTGCAGGCCGAAGACGTGGTCGCCGTCGCGCGCCGCTGACCCTTTGCCGCCGCCGTACTCAATAATGAGGCGGCGGCGCCTCCTCTCCCCCGCCGCCCTGCTGGCCGGCCATCTCCTCGTAGCGCTTGATCAGCTCCGCCATCTGCAATTGCAAGCGTTCGATCACTCGACTCTGCTCGACAATCACATCATTGAGCGCCTGCAAGCTGTCGTCCTGGAACGCCTGACGGGTCTCCAGCTCGACCATGCGCATTTCCAGCTCCTGCGACATCCTCATGCCTCCTTGAAGCTTTCACCCAGCAGCGCACGCACTTGCTGGCGAATACCATCGACCTGCTCCTGGGTGTAGCCGATGGCCGATACCTTGCCCCAGACCGGGGCAGGCCAGGCAGCATCGCCCTGGCGACGCACGATCACGTGCATGTGCAACTGGCTGACCACGTTGCCCAGGGCCGCGACATTCATTTTGTCGGCGGCGAAAGCATCCTTCAGCGCCTCGGCCAGGGCGGTGGTCTCGACCCACAGTTGCTGCTGGTCGGCCTCCTCGAGCTCGAACACTTCGGTGATATCGGCGCGACGCGGCACCAGGATGAACCACGGGTAGTTGGCATCCTTGCTCAGCAGCAGGCGGCACAGCGGCAGGTCGCCCAGTACCAGGGAATCCTCCTGCAGGCGAGAATCGAGGGTGAACACGGCAAACCTCCTTAAAACTATTCAGCCCTTCCGAGCGGTCGGGCACAGGGGCGCAAGGATACTCCGCTTCGACCGCTGCCACACCCGCCGACGTCGATCCTGGGCATTTGTGGCACGCGAATGACAACATCAACGCCCCGCTTCGGTAACACTGCGCTACTTTTCGCACCAAAATGATGCCGCTCGTCAGACCTTCGCCACACATCCTTCACATAAAACAGCCAGGATAAACAATCGACGGTAACACCTTGACTTGGAAGGCAGCTTCCCAAGCAAACACAAGGAAGGATCGCGACCCGCCGACGAACTGGTCGCGCCCCGTGTTTGCGGAGGTTTCCCAGCCCCGCTCGAGGCAAATGTGAAAATTTCATCAAGCGTTCGTGATTTTGAGCACGCTTGTTGCATTCGTTTCACGCCAAGTCGGCACGACCCCTGCATTGCAGGGTGAACGCGACAAATAACAACAGCGGCATCGGATAAACCAGGGAGTTTCACAAGCCGTACTTTGTATTTATACAAATATGACGGTTTCGAGACAGCGCTGGAGTTGTACGCCCTTATATGACAGGCGTGATTTGCGACATGGAGACAACCAACAGCGACATGGCCATAAAGTTACCGAAAGGTTGTTTCTGCCCATATCGCCAAGAATAGTCCGCGTGATATACATTTTCGCCGACATAACAAGAAAGAGCCGACCCCATAACTAAAATACCCGGGCGCGGCGGTACTCTTCCTAAAAACCAAAGGAGCAAATCACGATGCGCGTGATGAAGTGGAGCATGATCGCCCTGGCCGTAGCGGCAGGGACTTCGCAGCTGGCTATCGCCTCTTCGCAGGATGAGTCCAAGGGCTTCCTCGAAGACAGCAAACTCAACGTCAAGACCCGGATGCTGTACTTCAGCCGTGACTTCCGCAACAACGACCGGGATGACGAGGGCAACCGTCAAAGCCGCGCCGAAGAGACCGGCCTGGGCTTTGTCGGCACCTACGAGTCCGGCTTCACCCAAGGCACCGTGGGCGTAGGCTTCGACGCCGTCGGCATGCTTGGCCTGAAACTGGACAGCGGCAAAGGCCGCGCTGGCACCGGCCTGTTCCCCACTGCTCTCGATGGCCGCTCCCAGGACGACTACTCGAAGGCTGGCGCAGCAGCCAAATTCCGTATTTCCGACACCGTACTGAAGGTCGGCGATCAGTTCACCGCCTTGCCGGTCTTTGCTACCGATGACAGCCGCCTGCTGCCCGAAATTGCTCAAGGCGGCCTGATCACCAGCAACGAGATCAAAGGCCTTACCCTGCACGCCGGTCGCTTCACCAGCCTGACCGCTCAAGCAGAAACCAACCGTGACAGCTTCCGCCTCAAGGAAGCCGATGTCCTGGGTGGCACCTACGCCATCACCGACAGCCTGAGCACCAGCGTCTACTACTCGCACGTCGAGGATCACTTCCGCAAATGGTACGGCAACGTCAACTGGGCACTGCCGATCAGCGACAAGCAAGGACTGGTGTTCGACTTCAACATCTATGACACCAAGTCCATTGGCCAGAACCTGACTGGCGCCTGGGTCAAGAAGGCCGACGGCTCCAACAAACTTGACAACATCGCCGCCAGCCTCTCGGCCGCGTACAACATCGGCGCCCACACTTTCACCCTGGCTTTCCAGAAAGTCAGCGGCGACGGCGACTACGCCTATGGCGTAGATGGCGGCGGTACCGTGTTCCTGGCCAACTCCATCGCACGTTCGGACTTCAACGCCGAAGACGAGAAGTCCTGGCAGGCACGCTACGACCTGAACTTTGCCGAGTACGGCATCCCAGGCCTGACCTTCATGACCCGTTACGCACGCGGTACCGACGCCAAGACCCGCACCACCGATAACGGCTCGGAGTGGGAACGCGATATCGACGTCAAATACGTCCTGCAGGAAGGCCCGGCCAAAGACTTGAGCTTCCGCGTACGTCAAGCCACCTACCGTTCCGCGGATGGTGTCTACTACGGCTCCAGCTCGATCGACGAACTGCGCCTGATCGTCGAGTACCCGCTGAGCATCCTGTAAGCCCGCGCTTGCATCGCTCCGCAAATGAAGAAGCCCGGCAATCGCCGGGCTTTTTCCTGGCTGACAGAAAGGCCTGACTGCTGCATTCTGTACGCTTTCGTTTCGCCCCCGTACAATGCGGGGTCATTTCACATTCAGGCAATCGACACGGCCCACCATGCGCACCAGTCAATATTTGCTCGCCACCCAGAAAGAAACCCCGGCCGATGCAGTGGTCATCAGCCACCAGCTCATGCTGCGTGCCGGCATGATCCGCAAACTGGCCTCCGGCCTGTACACCTGGCTGCCGATGGGCCTGCGGGTGATGCGCAAGGTCGAAGCCGTGGTCCGCGAGGAAATGAACGCCGCCGGTGCCCTCGAAGTGCTGATGCCGAGCATCCAGCCGGCTGAACTTTGGCAGGAATCCGGCCGCTGGGAGCAATACGGTCCCGAGCTGCTGCGCCTGAAGGACCGCCACCAGCGCGACTTCTGCGTCGGCCCGACCCATGAAGAGGTCATCACCGACCTGGCGCGCAACGAGCTGTCCAGCTACAAGCAGCTGCCGCTGAACATGTACCAGATCCAGACCAAGTTCCGTGACGAGATCCGTCCGCGCTTCGGCCTGATGCGCGGCCGCGAGTTCATCATGAAGGACGCCTACTCCTTCCATGCCGACCAGGCTTCCCTGCAGGAAACCTACGACCGCATGCACCTGGCGTACTCCAACATCTTCACCCGCCTGGGCCTGGACTTCCGTCCGGTGCAGGCCGACACCGGCTCCATCGGTGGCAGCTACTCCCACGAGTTCCACGTGCTCGCCTCCTCCGGCGAGGACGACGTGATCTTCAGCGATACCTCCGACTACGCCGCCAACATCGAGAAGGCCGAGGCCATCCCGCGTGAAACCGTGCGTCCGGCCCCGACCGAAGAGCTGCGCCTGGTCGACACCCCGAACGCCAAGACCATCGCCGAACTGGTGGAAAACTTCGGCCTGGCGATCGAGAAGACCGTCAAGACCCTGATCGTGCATGGCGCCGAGGAAGGCAAGCTGGTCGCCCTGATCGTCCGTGGCGACCATGAGCTCAACGAGATCAAGGCTGCCAAGCTGGAGCAGGTCGCCGACCCGCTGGTCATGGCTTCCGACGCCGAGCTGCGCGCCGCCATCGGTGCCGGCGCGGGCTCCCTCGGCCCGCTGAACCTGCCGCTGGAGTGCATCATCGACCGCTCGGTCGCCCTGATGAGCGACTTCGGCATCGGCGCCAACATCGACGACAAGCACTACTTCGGCGTCAACTGGGAGCGCGACCTGCCGGTTCCACAGGTCGCCGACCTGCGCAACGTGGTCGAGGGCGACCCGAGCCCGGACGGCCAGGGTACCCTGGTGATCAAGCGCGGTATCGAAGTCGGCCATATCTTCCAGCTCGGCACCAAGTACAGCGAGGCGCTCAAGTGCCAGGTGCTGGGTGAGAACGGCAAGCCTGTCGTGCTGTCCATGGGCTGCTACGGCATCGGCGTGTCCCGCGTGGTCGCTGCCGCCATCGAGCAGAGCTATGACGAAAAAGGCATCATCTGGAACGACGCCCTGGCACCGTTCCAGATCGCCCTGGTACCGCTGCGCTACGAGACCGATGTGGTCCGCGAAGCCACCGACAAGCTGTATGCCGAACTGACCGCCGCCGGCTTCGAAGTGCTGCTGGACGACCGCGACAAGAAGACCAGCCCCGGCATCAAGTTCGCCGACATGGAGCTGATCGGCATTCCGCACCGCATCGTCGTCAGCGACCGTGGCCTGGCCGAAGGCAACCTGGAATACAAGCACCGCACCGAATCGGAGGCCCAGGCACTGCCGCTCGCGGACGTGCTGACCTTCCTGCAGGCCCGCATCCGCCGCTGATAACCCGTTACGCGAGTGATCATGTCCAAGCGAAGTACCTACACCCTGGGGGGCGCCGCACTGTGCGGCGCCCTGCTCCTCGGCGGCTGCGCCAACCAGATGTCCCAGCGCAGCGACCACGAGGAGCGCGTCGAGCGCAAGCTGCTCGAGCACAGTCTGCAGATCGATGTCGGCGAGCCGAAGGTGATGGAGCTTCCGCAACGACGTGTGCGCATCCATGAGCTCAAGCGCTTCGAGGTCACCGAGTTCGAGGTGACCCGCCGCTACGACCGCTACACCCCCTACCAACCCTGGCGGGAGATCTACGAGATCCCGCTGGGCGCGGTAGCGGTGGTGGCCGGTATCGGTGCCAACGTGGTCAACGTGTTCGCCCTGGGCAACCTGCCGGACAGCGTCACCCACGACTGGCTCAGCTATGGCGTGGCGGGCGTCAACCCGTTCATGAACGTGCCGTCCAACGGTCGCGCCCAGCAGAACCTGGCCGGTATCGACGAGGTTGAGAAGGGCAAGCGCGAGGAGTCCATCAGCCTGCCGTGGAACGAGCGCCTGGTCGAGGTCAAGGCCGGCAAGATGACCCACGAGCTGACCACCGACAAGAACGGTGTGCTGCGCCTGAACCTGCTCGACAGCCCGTTCTCCGAGCAGAACCTCAACCATATCGGCACCCTGCACCTGCAGGTGGTCGACGAGGACAACCAGGTGCGCGGCGATGCCAGCCTGCTGGTCAGCGGCAACCTGCGCGGCAAGCTGCTCGAGGCCCACGAGCTGATCTTCGACGATCTCGAGGATGATGATGTCGGCCAGTGGGTGCATCGGGTCAAGCGCCTGTCGGAGCTGGGGCTGGAAGAAGAAGCCAGTGAACTGGAGCAGAGCCTGATCGAGCTGACCCGCAATGATCCGGAGCTGCAGCAGGAATTCCTGCAGACACTGACCAAGGCCACCGGGCGCCTGGTAGCTGATCCGGGCGTGCAGTAACACGAAAAGGGGCTGCTTTGCAGCCCATCGCGGGGCAAGCCCGCTCCTACAGGTCCTGTGTTGGCTTTGTAGGAGCGGGCTTGCCCCGCGATGGGCCGCAAAGCGGCCCTTCTTCTATTTATCTTCGAACAACTCCAACTGCTCATGCGCCCCGCGCAGATCGCGCAGCCTCACCCCCACGCCCAACAACCGCACCGGCTTGCCACCCCGGGCAAACGCCTGGCTGAGCAACTGCCGGTAACTCTCCAGATCCCTACCCGCCCCCGCCTGCTCCATCGTGGTCTGGCTGAAGTCATGGAACTTGACCTTGACGAAGGGCTTGTCGGGCCGATAGCTGCTGTCCATCCGCGCTATCCGCTCGTTCAGGCTGGCCAACAGCTCCGGCAGTTTTTCCAGGCAGCTGTTCAGATCGGGCAGGTCATGGTCGTAGGTGTTCTCGACGCTGACCGACTGTCGCCGGCTGTCGTTCTGTACCGCCCGCTCGTCGATCCCCCGCGCCAGCCCCCACAGACGCTCGCCAAAACTGCCGAACTCGCGAACCAGCGCCAGCCGCGACCAGTCGCGCAGCGACAGGCAGGTATCGATCCCCAGCCGCGAGAGCTTGTCCGCCGTCACCTTGCCGACTCCGTGCAAGCGCGCCACCGGCAGGTTCGCAACGAATTCCTCCACCTGATCCGGAGTGATGACGAACAAACCGTTGGGCTTGCGCCAGTCACTGGCGATCTTGGCCAGGAACTTGTTCGGCGCCACCCCGGCGGACACCGTGATGTGCAGTTGCTGGGCCACCCGCCGACGAATGTCCTCGGCAATGCGCGTGGCACTGCCGGCAAACCACTGGCTGTCGCTGACATCCAGGTAGGCCTCGTCCAGCGACAAGGGCTCGATCAACTCGGTGTAGTCACGAAAGATCGTATGTATCTCCCGCGACGCCTCGCGGTAGGCCTCGAAGCGCGGCTTGACGATCTCAAGGTCCGGACACAGCTTCAGGGCATGCCCGGACGCCATCGCCGAACGAACCCCATAGGCACGCGCCTCATAGTTGCAGGTGGCGATCACCCCGCGCTGCCCCGGCTGCCCGCCCACCGCCATGGGGCGACCGACCAGGCGCGGGTCGTCACGCATCTCGATGGCGGCGTAGAAACAGTCACAATCAATGTGGATGATCTTGCGCAGGGACATGGGAGACAGCCACTACTGTAAATTCATACAGATAGTATCCCATGCCCCCGCCACGAAACAGCCTGTGCGGGATGATCGGCCTGCAAGCCCCGTCACGACTGAGCCGCGTGCCGACCTGAGACGCTAAGGGTTTGAACAAAAAAGGATTTTTTTGAATTAATGCTTGACACCGAAAAGGAAATCCGTAGAATTCGATCTCACAGGCGCGGGATGGAGCAGCCTGGTAGCTCGTCGGGCTCATAACCCGAAGGTCGTCGGTTCAAATCCGGCTCCCGCAACCAGATTCAAGAAAAGGCCACTGTTTCGACAGTGGCCTTTTTTATTGCATTTCGATTTCCGATTATTTAAAACCCATGGAAAATCAAGCAGTAACGCTTGACAGCAAACTAGAAATCGGTAGAATTCGGTCCCACAGGCGCGGGATGGAGCAGCCTGGTAGCTCGTCGGGCTCATAACCCGAAGGTCGTCGGTTCAAATCCGGCTCCCGCAACCAGATTCAAAAAAGGCCACTGTTTCGACAGTGGCCTTTTTTATTGTCTGCTGATCAACCAAATGACGTTGTACTCACTGTTAGCACTTGACAGTGCATGGCCAATCTGTAGAATGCGCCCCTCTGACGCGGGATGGAGCAGCCTGGTAGCTCGTCGGGCTCATAACCCGAAGGTCGTCGGTTCAAATCCGGCTCCCGCAACCATATTCGCCAGAACAAGCCCCGCCTGTCGCAAGATAGTGCGGGGCTTGTTGCATTCAGGCTCCGTAAAAGCCAATTGCCCCCTTCCCCGCTACCTGCCTCCCTTGCCGCCCCCCCTGCGGCTGAATGAACTATCTTTAACTATCCTGAAACAGATTAAGCCGTCGGCCCGGAGTAATATTCGGATACGTTTTTCCAAAGGGACTTTCACTTGGCCGTACCTTGCCTTCACCTCGCGCAGACCGCACGAGGCACCCCATGACCGCCCCCACTCCCGAAACCCAGGCACCGCTGACGGCGGCCTTGCCTACGGCTGCCCAGCGCCTGCCCTGGCTGGAGCGCCTGAGCAAGTACCGCCAACCGCTGGGGCTGGCAGTGACCCTGGTGTTGTTCGCCATGGGCCTGATCGCCTGTCGCCACCTGCTGAGCGAACTGGACATCTATGCCCTGCACGATGCCATGCTCAGCGTGCCGGCCAATGCACTGCTCGGCGCGGTCCTGGCCACCGTGGTCGGTTTCGTCATCCTGCTGGGCTATGAATGGTCGGCCAGCCGCTACGCGGCCGTGCAACTGCCACCCCGCACCCTGGTGCTGGGCGGCTTCAGTGCCTTCGCCATCGGCAACGCCATTGGCCTGTCGATGCTGTCTGGCGGTTCAGTACGCTATCGCCTCTACGCGCGCCAAGGACTGGGCGCCGCGGAAGTCGCGCGCATGACGGTCTTTGCCAGCCTCTCGCTGGGCTGCGCCCTCCCACCTCTGGCGGCACTGGCCACCCTGAGCGATCTGCCAGCGGCGGCAACCGCACTGCGCCTGCCAGCACCGCTGCTGGGCGGTATCGCAGTCGCCGTGCTGGTGGCCGCCGCCGCCCTGGTGATGGGCCTGTATCGCCGGCGCCTGCCCGAACAACCACTGGCCGACAACCTGCTGGTGCAGTTCGGCCGCCGCACCCTGCGCCTGCCGGGCGCGCGCCTGACCGCGCTGCAACTGCTGATCACCGCGCTGGATGTCGCCGCCGCCGCCACCGTGCTCTACCTGCTGCTGCCGGAAGCACCGCCGTTCGGCGCCTTCGTGCTGGTCTACCTGCTCGCCCTCGCCGCCGGCGTGCTCAGCCATGTGCCGGGCGGCGTCGGCGTGTTCGAGGCGATCCTGCTGGCGGCCTTCGCCAACCAGCTGGGGGCCGCGCCGCTGGCCGCCGCGCTGCTGCTGTACCGGCTGATCTACGTGGTCATGCCGCTGCTGGTGGCTTGTGTGCTGCTGCTGGCCAACGAAGCCCGCCGCCTGATGGTCACCCAACAGGCGATCCGCGCCGCCTCGGGGCTGGCCGCGCCGGTGCTGGCGATCCTGGTGTTCCTCTCCGGCGTGGTGCTGCTGTTCTCCGGCGCCACCCCGGAAATCGACAGCCGCCTGGAACACATGGGCTTCCTGATTCCGCACCGCCTGATCGATGCCTCGCACTTCGGCGCCAGCCTGATCGGCGTGCTCTGCCTGCTGCTCGCCCAGGGCCTGCGCCGGCGCCTGTCGGCTGCCTGGCTGCTGACCACGGTGCTGCTGCTGGTGGGGGCGGTGCTGTCGCTGCTCAAGGGCTTCGACTGGGAAGAAGCCAGCCTGATGTGCTTCACCGCCGCCCTGCTCGCCCTGTTCCGCCGCTCGTTCTACCGCCCCAGCCGTCTGCTGGAGCTCCCGTTCTCGCCGGTGTACCTTGTAGCCAGCGCCTGCGTGGTCGGTGCCTCGGTGTGGTTGCTGCTGTTTGCCTATCAGGACGTGCCCTACACCCACAAGCTGTGGTGGCAGTTCACCCTCGACGCCGACGCGCCGCGCGGCCTGCGCGCCGCCCTCGGCAGCGCCGTGCTGCTGGTGATCGTCGCCCTGACCTGGCTGCTGCGCACCGCCCGCCCGGTCATCCACCTGCCAACCGACGACGAGTTGCAACGCGCCAACCGCATCCTGCTGGCTTCCGACCAGCCCGACGGCGGCCTGGCCCTGACCGGCGACAAGGCGCTGCTGTTCCACCCCAACGACAACGCCTTCCTCATGTATGCCCGCCGTGGCCGCAGCCTGGTGGCCCTGTACGATCCGATCGGCCCGGCCCAGGAGCGCGCCGAGATGATCTGGCAGTTCCGCGACCTGTGCGACCTGCATCATGCACGCCCGGTGTTCTACCAGGTACGCGCGGAGAACCTGCCGTTCTACATGGACATCGGCCTGACCGCGATCAAGCTCGGCGAAGAGGCCCGGGTCGACCTGCGGCGCTTCGACATCGAAGCCAAGGGCAAGGAGATGAAGGACCTGCGCTACACCTGGAACCGAGGCGGGCGGGACGGGCTGAGCCTGGAGATCCACGAGCCAGGTCAAGCGCCGCTGGCCGAGCTCAAGGAAATCTCCGACGCCTGGCTCGACGGCAAGAACGTGCGCGAGAAAGGCTTCTCCCTCGGTCGCTTCAGCCCCGAGTACCTGCAGCATTTCCGCATCGCGCTGATCCGCTTCCAGGGCCGCCCTGTGGCCTTCGCCAACCTGCTGGAAACCCACAGCAACGAGTTGGCCAGTCTCGACCTGATGCGCGCGCACCCGGAAGCGCCGAAGTTGACCATGGAATTCATGATGGTCGGCCTGATCCTGCACTACAAGAGCCATGACTATGGCCGTTTCAGCCTGGGGATGGTCCCCCTCTCCGGCTTGCAGCCACGCCGTGGCGCCCCCTTGACCCAGCGTCTGGGCTCGATGGTGTTCCAGCGCGGCGAGCAGCTCTACAACTTCCAGGGCCTGCGGCGCTTCAAGGACAAGTTCCAGCCGGACTGGGAACCCCGCTACATGGCCGTGCCGGCCGGGCTCGACCCGCTCGTGGCACTGGCTGATACTGCCGCCCTGATCGCTGGCGGCCTGACTGGATTGGTGAAACGTTGATGATCCGACGCTATTGGCTGTACATACTGATTCCCCTGCTGCTGGCCGTGCTGGCCGGCGGCGCGGCCTTCTGGCTGTGGACCCGGCCGGCGCCCGAGGCGCGCCTGGAGCACCTCACCCTCGACGACGGCAGCGCCCTGACCCGCGCCACCCCCGGCGTGCATGCCAAGGCCCGGGTGGCCATCGGCGTGCCCCAGGACCAAGCCCTGACCGACAAGCAGCTGCTCGACCTGAGCCAGGCCGGCGAGGCTCAGCTGGTGCAGGTGATCCTGCCACCCGCCGACTGCGCCAAGCAGCAGGCGGCGATGGACCAGGCCATCACCCGCCTGGCCGGCAAACCGACCCTGGTCGCCGGCATCGGCCCGGGCGCGGCCCAGGCTTGGCGCTGGCTGGCCGCACAAGGCGACGACAAGGCCCGGGCCATCTCGGTGGACTTTACCGTCGAGCAGCCCGGCTGCCAGGTCGCCCTGCCCAAGTCCGCCGCCCACGGCCACTGGAACGTGGCCTGGAACGACAACCCGGATGACGCCAGCGCCGCCTTCGTGCGCGACCAGGCCAACGCCGAGACCAGCATCGCCGACTACGACATCCACCTGCCCCAGGTGCTCAAGGCCCAACTGACCCAGGCCTTGGTCGGCCATGACGGCAACGCCCTGGCGATCCCGGTGGTGGAAGTTCCGGCCGGGCAGACCACCGACACCGTGACCCTGTTCCTTTCCGGCGACGGCGGCTGGCGCGACCTGGACCGCGACGTGGCCGGCGAGATGGCCAAGCTCGGCTACCCGGTGGTGGGCATCGACACTCTGCGCTACTACTGGCAGCACAAGACCCCGGAACAGAGTGCCGCCGACCTGTCCGAACTGATGCAGCACTACCGCCAGAAATGGGGCACCAAGCGCTTCGTACTGACCGGTTACTCGTTTGGCGCCGATGTGTTGCCGGCCATCTACAACCGCCTCTCCGAGGAAGACCAGAAGCGCATCGACGCGGTGATCCTGCTGGCCTTCGCCCGCAGCGGCAGCTTCGAGATCGAGGTGGAGGGCTGGCTGGGCAAGGAAGGCCAGGAGGCCCCGACCGGGCCTGAGATGGCCAGGCTGCCGGCAGCGAAGGTGGTATGCATCTACGGTGTGGAAGAGACCGACGAAAGCGGCTGCACCGACAAGACGGCCGTGGGCGAACGCATGAAGCTGCCGGGCGGCCATCACTTCGACGAGAACTACCCGGCGCTGGCCAAGCGCCTGATCGGTGAGATCGAGACCCGCCAGGGAAAGGCCAACGTCGCTGAGAAATGATGGGGAAAGGGGCCGCTTTGCGGCCCATCGCGGGGCAAGCCCGCTCCTACAGGCGACCCCACCCCCTGTAGGAGCGGCCTTGTGCCGCGAATGGGCTGCAAAGCAGCCCCGGCAATGGAGCAGTCATACCCCAAAAAATGCAATACCTTGAAAGGGCTGCCCCTCAGATCTCGACCTGCGTCCCCAGCTCGATCACCCGATTGAGCGGCAGGTTGAAGAACCGCAGGTTGCCGTTGGCGTTCTTCAACAGGAACGCGAACAGGTTCCCGCGCCAGCGCGACATGCCCTCGAGGCGTGAGGCAATCACCGTTTCCCGGCTGAGGAAATAGGTGGTGCGCATCGGGCTGAAGTCCAGCTCATCCAGGTGGCACAGCTTCAGCGCCGCCGGCACGTCCGGCTCGTCCATGAAGCCGAAGTGCAGCAGCACCCGGAAGAACCCGTCGCCATAGGCCTCCACCTCGAACCGCTCCTGCTCCGGCACCCGCGGCCGGTCTTCGCTGACCACCGTCAGCAGCACCACCTGGCTGTGCAGAACCTGGTTGTGCAGCATGTTGTGCAGCAGCGCATGGGGCACGGCATCGGGCCGGGCGGTGAGGAACACCGCGGTGCCCTCGACCCGGTGCGGCGGCTGCACGCGGATACTGCCGATGAACACCGGCAACGGCAACGCGCCCTCGTCGATACGGTCGACCAGGATCTGCTTGCCACGCTTCCAGGTGCTCATCAGCACGAACAGCACGATCCCCGCCAGCACCGGGAAGGCGCCGCCCTGGACGATCTTCGGCACGTTGGCGGCGAAGAACAGCCCGTCGACCAACAGGAAGCCCACCAGCAGCGGAACCGCCAGCACCGGTGGCCACTTCCACAGCAGCAGCATGACCGCCGAGACCAGGATGGTGGTCATCAGCATGGTGCCGGTCACCGCCACGCCATAGGCCGCAGCGAGGGCGCCGGACGACTCGAAGCCGATCACCAGCAGCACCACGCCGACCATCAGGGTCCAGTTCACCGCACCGATGTAGATCTGCCCCTGCTCGTCGCTGGAGGTGTGCTGGATCTGCATACGCGGCACGTAGCCCAGCTGGATGGCCTGGCGGGTCAGGGAGAAGGCCCCCGAAATCACCGCTTGGGAAGCGATCACCGTGGCCATGGTTGCCAGGCCGACCAGCGGCAGCAGCGCCCAGCTCGGCGCCAGCAGGTAGAAGGGGTTGCGCGCCGCCTCCGGGTTCTGCAGCAGGATCGCGCCCTGGCCGAAATAGTTGAGCACCAGCGCCGGCAGCACCAGGGCGAACCAGGCGCGGGCGATGGGCTTGCGGCCGAAGTGGCCCATGTCGGCGTACAGGGCCTCGGCGCCGGTCAGCGCCAGCACCACGGCGCCGAGAATGGCCACGCCCATGCCCGGATGAACGATGAAGAAATTCAGCGCCCAGGCCGGGTTGAAGGCCTTGAGCACTTCCGGGCTCTGCGAGATGCCGTGTACCCCCAGCGCCCCCAGCACCACGAACCAGGTGACCATGATCGGGCCGAACAGCTTGCCAATCTTCTCGGTGCCGTGCTTCTGCACCAGGAACAGCGCCACCAGCACCACCAGCGAGATCGGCACCACCCAGTGGTCGATGCCTTCGAAGGCCAGGCCCATGCCCTCCACCGCCGACAACACCGACACTGCCGGGGTGATCATGCTGTCGCCATAGAACAGCGAGGCACCGACCAGACCACAGCCGACCATCAGTGCCCGTAGTTTCGGGTATTCAGCCGTGGCGCGCCGTGCCAGCGCGGTGAGCGCCATGGTCCCGCCCTCGCCCTGGTTGTCGGCGCGCAGGATGAACATCACGTACTTGAACGACACCACCCAGAGCAGCGACCACAGGATCAGCGACAGGATGCCCAGCACTCCATCGTGATTGACCTGCACGCCGTAACCACCGGTGAAGACCTCTTTGAGGGTGTACAGCGGACTGGTGCCGATATCGCCATAGACCACCCCAACAGCTGCCACGAGCAGCCCCAGCGATTTCGCCGCCCCCTGCTTGCCCTCGTGCCCGCCTTCGGCGTGACTGCTTGCCTGAACCATCGACCACTCCCGCAGAAGGCCAACTAGACCGGTTGAATTCCTACCCGCGCCGGACCATCCCGGATGCCCCGGCGCAACGGCGCGAAGCATAGCGCAGCGTTCGTCGTATTTCTGCTGGTAAAGCGACCTTGTGCTCGCTAGAATTGCGCACTTTTTGATCAGAGGCGCCAAAAAGCGCCCGTCAAGATCGCCCGCGATTCCAGCCGGGCGAACTGCATTCAATACCGAGGTTAGTCATGTCCACCACGCCCGCCACCCCCAAGGTAGGTTTCGTAAGCCTGGGTTGCCCAAAAGCCCTGGTCGATTCCGAGCGCATCCTCACCCAACTGCGCATGGAAGGCTATGAAGTCGTGCCTACCTACGATGGCGCCGACGTAGTGGTGGTCAACACCTGCGGCTTCATCGACAGCGCCAAGGCCGAGTCGTTGGAAGTGATCGGCGAGGCGATCAAGGAGAACGGCAAGGTCATCGTCACCGGCTGCATGGGTGTCGAGGAAGGCAATATCCGCGATGTGCACCCGAGTGTGCTGTCGGTCAGCGGCCCCCAGCAGTACGAGCAGGTGGTCAACGCCGTGCACGAGGTGGTACCGCCGCGCCAGGATCACAACCCGCTGATCGACCTGGTGCCGCCACAAGGCATCAAGCTGACCCCGCGCCACTATGCCTACCTGAAGATTTCCGAAGGCTGCAACCACAGCTGCAGCTTCTGCATCATCCCGTCGATGCGCGGCAAGCTGGTCAGCCGTCCGGTCGGTGAAGTGCTGAGCGAGGCCGAGCGCCTGGTCAAGGCCGGCGTCAAGGAGATCCTGGTGATCTCCCAGGACACCAGCGCCTACGGCGTCGACGTCAAGTACAAGACCGACTTCTGGAACGGTCGCCCGGTCAAGACCCGCATGCTCGAGCTGTGCGAGGCCCTGAGCAGCCTGGGTGCCTGGGTGCGCCTGCACTATGTCTACCCGTACCCGAACGTCGACGACGTGATCCCGCTGATGGCCGCCGGCAAGATCCTGCCGTACCTGGACATCCCGTTCCAGCACGCCAGCCCCAAGGTGCTCAAGTCGATGAAGCGCCCGGCCTTCGAAGACCGCACCCTGGCGCGCATCAAGAGCTGGCGCGAGCAGTGCCCTGAGCTGGTGATCCGTTCGACCTTCATCGTCGGCTTCCCCGGCGAGACCGAAGAGGACTTCCAGTACCTGCTCGACTGGCTGACCGAAGCCCAGCTCGACCGCGTCGGCTGCTTCCAGTACTCGCCGGTCGAAGGCGCCCCGGCCAATGACCTGGGCCTGGATGAAGTGCCGGACGACGTCAAGCAGGAACGCTGGGACCGCTTCATGGCCCACCAGCAGGCGATCAGCGCCGCGCGCCTGCAACAGCGTATCGGCAAGGAGATCGAAGTGCTGATCGACGAGGTCGAGGAACAAGGCTCGGTCGGCCGCAGCTTCTTCGACGCGCCGGAAATCGACGGCAACGTGTTCATCGACGGCGACCACGGCTTCAAGCCAGGCGACAAGGTCCGTTGCCGTATCGTCGATGCCGACGAGTACGACATGTGGGCCGAGCCCGTCTGAGCGATGTTCGCCTGAAGATACCCCGCCCACTGGCGGGGTATTTTTTTGCATCTATGTTTTCCTCAATGGCCCCGAGGATCACAGGATGTCGCCCACCGTCACGCTGCAAACGCCCCACCTGAGCGACTACCCCGAACTGGTCCGGGTGTGGGAGGCGTCGGTGCGCGCTACCCACGACTTCCTGCCCGACGGCTACATCGTGCTGCTGCGCGAGCATGTGCTGCGCAAGTACCTCGATACGGTGATGCTGGTCTGCTGCAAGGACGCCAGGCGGCGCATCCTCGGTTTCGCCGGCGTGGCCAACGGCCGTGTCGACATGCTTTTCGTCGCGCCGGAGCACCGTGGCCAGGGTATCGGCCAGCGCCTGCTGCGGCACGCGGTAAGCGAGCTCAACGCCGAACGCCTGGATGTCAACGAGCAGAACCCCCAGGCCCTGGGCTTCTATCTGCACGAGGGTTTCGAGGTGTACGGGCGCTCTGAAACCGACGGCCTGGGGCAGCCCTATCCCCTGCTGCACATGAGGCTAGTTCGTACAACGTCCTAGGACATAAGCCAAGGAAACCGACACTCCGCTCCGAAATGGCGGAAATGACATCGATTTGCAGCCGCTGCCCCGCGCAGGCAGGTACAATGAAAGCTTTCCCTGCCGCGTGATGCCCGTGTCCATGTCCGAACCCATTCGTCTCTCCAAACGCCTCATCGAACAGCTTGGCTGCTCCCGCCGAGAGGCCGAACTGTACATCGAGGGAGGCTGGGTCACGGTCGACGGCGAGGTGGTCGAGCAGCCGCAGTTCAAGGTCGCCGGGCAACGCGTCGAACTGCTCCCGGGTGCCCGCGCCGAAACGCTGGAGCCGGTGACCCTGCTACTCAACCAGCAGGCCGGGCAGGACACCGCCAGCGCCCAGGCGGGCATGAACATGGCCAGCCTCAGCGAAGCGCACCGCGAAGGCGTGCGCCCACTGCACGGGCATTTCGCCCGCCAGGCCTGTATCGCCCCGCTGCTGCCAGGTGCCAGTGGCCTGCAACTGTTCACCCAGGACTGGCGGGTGACCCGCAAGCTCGAGGCCGACCTGCGCCGCATGGAGCAGGAATATATCGTCCAGGTCAGCGGCGAGGCCAAGCCCGGCGCCATCGAGCGCCTGGCCCGCGGTGTCGAGCGCAAGGGCGTCGAACTGCCGAAAGCAAAGGCCAGCTGGCAGAACGAACAGAACCTGCGCATGGTCCTGAAGAACCCGCAGCCCGGGTTGATCGAACAACTGTGCGAGACCGCTGGCCTCAAGGTCCTGGCGATGCGCCGCATTCGCCTGGGTGGCGTGTCGATGGGCAAGCTGCCGCTGGGCCAGTGGCGCTATGTGGCCGCTACAGAACGCTTCTAGCATTACCGCCGCGCAATGACTGACGCGGCAACAGAACAGGATTCGCTGCAATGAACCACAACGATGTACTGCGCAGCCTGCGCTACATGCTCAAGGCCAACGACCAGAAGCTGGCCGAGATCATCAAGCTCTCGGGCCTGGAAGTTTCCGCCGAGGCCATCGCCGGCTACGTCAAGAAGGAAGAGGAACCCGGCTTCGTGCGCTGCCCGGAGAAGGTCATGGCGCACTTCCTCGACGGCCTGGTGATCCACCGTCGCGGTCGCGACGACAGCCGCCCAGCGCAGCCGATCGAAGTGCCGGTGACCAACAACACCGTGCTCAAGAAGCTGCGGGTGGCCTTCGAACTGAAGGAAGACGACCTGCACGCGGTGCTCAATTCGGTCAACTTCCCGGTGTCCAAGCCCGAACTGAGCGCGCTCTTCCGCAAGGTCGGCCACGACAACTACCGCCCCTGCGGCGACCAGTTGCTGCGCAACTTCCTCAAGGGCCTGACCCTGCGCGTGCGCGGCTGAGCCGTGATGCAGCATACCGTCTCGCCGGTCGGCATCGTCCGCTCCTGCTTCAAGGAGAAGTTCGCCATCCCGCGCCAGCCCCAGCTGGCGCCGGCCGCCCGTGGCGTGCTGGAGCTGCTGCCGCCCTTTGACCAGGGCGATGCCGTTGAAGGGCTGGAGCAGGTCAGCCATGTGTGGCTGCTGTTCCTGTTCCATCAGGCACTGGAAGACAAGCCACGCCTGAAGGTGCGGCCACCGCGCCTGGGCGGCAACAAGAGCATGGGGGTGTTCGCCACCCGGGCCACCCACCGGCCCAATGGCATCGGCCAGTCGGTGGTGCGCCTGGAAGGCGTCGAACCGGGGCGTCTGCTGCTGTCGGGGATCGACTTGCTGGACGGCACCCCGGTGCTGGATATCAAGCCTTACGTGCCCTATGCCGACAGCATTGTCGGCGCGAGCAACCTGATGGCCAATGATGCACCAGAGCCGATTGCCGTCGACTGGAGCGAAAGCGCCCTGCACCAGGCCCGCGATCATGCACTGCGCCTGGATCAGCCACTGGTGGAGCTGATCGAACAGTGTCTTGCGCAGGACCCGCGGCCTGCCTACCAGATACCGCCTGCGGAGCGGGTCTACGGGGTTAAATTTTGGGATGTGCAGGTCAGGTGGCACTACCCGCACCCGGATCGGATCCGGGTGCTGGAAGTGGTGCGGGAAAGCTGAAGCTCTTTCGTTTTCAAGCCCGGCCCTTTCGCGGGTAAACCCGCTCCCACAGGTTGCGCAAACTCTGTGGGAGCGGGTTTACCCGCGAAGAGGCCGGCACTGGCAACCGCGATCTTGCAGGCATAAAAAAACGCAGACCCAGGTCTGCGTTTTTCATTAGCGCGGCTCGCCTTACTTCTCGACGAACGCACGCTCGATCAGGTAATCACCCGGCTCACGCATGCGCGCGGAGATCTTCAGGCCGAAGCTGTCCAGCACTTCGCTGGTTTCGTCGAGCATGCTCGGGCTGCCGCAGATCATAGCGCGGTCGTCCTGCGGGTTGATCGGTGGCAGGCCGATGTCGCTGAACAGCTTGCCGCTGCGCATCAGGTCGGTCAGGCGACCCTGGTTCTCGAACGGCTCACGGGTCACGGTCGGGTAGTAGATCAGCTTGTCGCGCACCGCGTCACCGAAGAACTCGTTCTGCGGCAGGTGCTCGGTGATGAACTCACGGTAGGCCACTTCGTTGACGTAGCGCACGCCGTGGACCAGGATCACCTTCTCGAAGCGCTCGTAGGTCTCCGGGTCCTGGATGACGCTCATGAACGGCGCCAAGCCAGTGCCGGTGCTCAGCAGGTACAGGTGCTTGCCCGGGTTCAGGTCGTCGAGCACCAGGGTACCGGTAGGCTTCTTGCTGATGATGATCTCGTCGCCTTCCTTCAGGTGCTGCAGCTGCGAGGTCAGCGGGCCGTCCGGCACCTTGATGCTGAAGAACTCCAGGTGCTCCTCCCAGTTCGGCGAGGCGATGGAGTAGGCGCGCATGAGCGGACGGCCGCTGTCCTGCTGCAGGCCGATCATCACGAACTGACCGTTCTCGAAGCGCAGGCCCGGGTCGCGGGTGCACTTGAAGCTGAACAGGGTGTCGTTCCAGTGGTGCACACTGAGGACACGTTCGTGGTTCATGTTGCTCATCGATGGGGCTCCTGAAGGAAAACGCGGCGCGCGCAAGACGCGCAGTTGCGCGATAGTTTAGGGGCAGCGACAATATCTGTTAACTGAATTATCAAGATATGTGTTATCGGTTATATAGATATGCGATTCACACTCCGTCAGCTCCAGGTTTTCGTCGCCGTCGCCCAGCACCAGAGCGTGTCCCGGGCCGCCGGCGTGCTGGCCTTGTCGCAATCGGCCGCCAGCACCTCGATCACCGAACTGGAGCGCCAATCGAGCTGCCAGTTGTTCGACCGCGCCGGCAAGCGCCTGAGCCTCAATGCCCTGGGCCATCAACTGCTGCCCCAGGCCGTGGCCCTGCTCGACCAGGCCAAGGAGATCGAGGACCTGCTCAACGGCAAGTCGGGGTTCGGCTCGCTGGCCGTCGGCGCCACGCTGACCATCGGTAACTACCTGGCCACCCTGCTGATCGGCAGCTTCATGCAGGTGCACCCGGAGAGCCAGGTCAAGCTGCACGTGCAGAACACCGCGCATATCGTGCAACAGGTCGCCCACTATGAAATTGACCTGGGTCTAATCGAAGGTGACTGCAACCACCCCGATCTCGAGGTTCAGCCCTGGGTGGAGGATGAACTGGTGGTGTTCTGCGCGCCCCAGCATCCCCTGGCGAAGGCCGGCCATGCCAGTATCGAGCAGTTGTCCCATGAAGCCTGGATCCTTCGCGAGCAGGGCTCGGGCACGCGCCTGACCTTCGACCAGGCCATGCGCCATCACCGCGCCAACCTCAACATCCGCCTGGAACTGGAACATACCGAGGCGATCAAGCGCGCCGTGGAGTCGGGCCTTGGCATCGGCTGCATCTCGCGCCTGGCCCTGCGCGACGCCTTCCGCCGCGGCAGCCTGGTGCCGGTGGAAACCCCGACCCTGGACCTGGCGCGGCAGTTCTACTTCATCTGGCACAAGCAGAAGTACCAGACCTCGGCCATGCGCGAGTTCCTCGAGCTGTGCCGCAGCTTCACCGCCGGCGTTCGGCGCAGTGACGAGATCGTGCTGCCACCGATCGCCTGAAGGCTCAACCGAGCAGGATCACGCCCCAGACCACCGCGACCATGCTCATGGCCACCAATTGCGCGGCGCTGCCCATGTCCTTGGCGTTCTTCGACAGCGGGTGGCGATCGAGGGAGATGCGGTCGATGGCCGCCTCTACCGCCGAATTGAGCAATTCGACGATCAGCCCCAGCAGGCACACGGCAATGAGGATTGCCCGCTCACCGCGGCTGACAGGCAGCCAGAAGGCCAGCGGCACCAGCACCACGTTGAGCAGCACCAGCTGCCGGAAGGCGGCCTCGCCCTTGAAGGCGGTGCGCAGGCCGTCCAGCGAATAGCTGGCGGCGTTGACGATACGTTTGAGGCCGGTCTGGCCTTTGAATGGCGACATGTGTGTCCGTCACTTCACCGGAGAAAGGCCCGAAGGCTAGTCCAGCCTGAGTCAAAAAAGCGTGAATGCACGGGTACTTAGCTGGCCGAAACCGATTCAAGTTGTTGCAGCAGCAACGCCGCCTGGGTCCGCGTGCGCACCCCCAGCTTGCGGAAGATCGCCGTCACGTGGGCCTTGATGGTCGCCTCGGAAACGTTCAGCTCATAGGCGATCTGCTTGTTCAGCAGCCCTTCGCAGACCATGGTCAGCACGCGGAACTGCTGCGGGGTGAGGCTGGCCAGGCCTTCGCTGGCGGCCTTGGCCTCGGCCGACACATCAACCTTGTCGAATGCCTGCGGCGGCCACCAGACATCGCCATCGAGCACGTTGCGCACAGCTTCCTGGATCTTGCTGAGCTCGCTGGACTTGGGAATGAAGCCGCTGGCGCCGAATTCGCGGGACTTGACCACGACGGCTGCCTCTTCCTGGGCCGAGACCATCACCACCGGGATCTGCGGGTACTGGCCGCGCAGCAGGACCAGGCCGGAGAAGCCATAGGCGCCGGGCATGTTCAGGTCCAGCAGGACCAGGTCCCAGTCGGCTTTCTCGGTGAGGCTGGTTTCCAGTTCGGCGATGCTCGCCACCTCGACCAGGCGCACGTCCGGGCCCAAGCCGAGGGTAACGGCCTGGCGCAGTGCGCTGCGAAACAGCGGGTGGTCATCGGCAATCAGGATTTCGTATGTGGCCATCGATCTATGGATCCTGTTCTGTGCCAGGCGCAGGGGATACGGGAGACGCCTGGCGGGCAACTCATGGCGCGAACGGCAGGGCCGCCGGCCGGGATGGCACGGCGAAGTCCGGGGTAACAGCAGCTTCGTCGTGCCCGAAGCGGCGCCAAGGATGCCGAGCACGCCCCGGGTGGTCAAGCCAATTGCCCGGTCGAACCCGCCTACCCTGGCTGCCAGCCCCGACAGTATGAACCAATCCGTGGCACCTGCCCCTTGGACTATAGGAAGGTATGCAAACGCTGGTGGACCTCGTCCTGCTCGTCCAGCGGCAGGCGCCGCTTGCCACTCAGGTAGTGCAGGCTGAAGACGTCCAGGTAGGCGTCCAGGGCCTGCGAAGCCTGGCCGTCGCCGGCCAGTTCCAGGCACATGGCGGCCACTTCGGCGGTGCAGAAGTGGTCATCACGCTTGGAACGGCGCAGGCGATAGCGTGACATCTGCTCGGGTTGCAGGCTCAGCACCGGGAAACGGTCGAGGTAAGGACTCTTGCGGAACATCTTGCGCGCCTCGGTCCAGGTGGCGTCGAGCAGGATGAACAACGGGCGCTTGCCCGGCTCGCGCACGACCTCACTGACCACCCGCTCTTCCTTGACGAACTCGCCCGGAAATACGATGTAGGGCTGCCAACGGGGATCGTCCAGCAGCGCCAGCAGCCCCTCGTCCACCGACGTGCGCAACCAGCCGAAGGCCGAGGTGTCCTCGATCACGTCGGCGATCAGCCAGCCGGTGTTGGTCGGCTTCAATGGCTCGGTGTCATGCATCAGCAGGCACATGCCGGCCTCGGCCGGCACCCGGGGTTTCCAGGCGCACAGGCAGTGCGTGGCAATCACCCGGCAATCCGGGCAGCGCTCGGCGCGCGAGCCTCGGGCGACAAAGGGTTTGATGCTGCGCGCCAGGCGCTCGGCGCGCAGGCGCGCTACCGCGTGGCTCATGGCAGCAGGCCTTGGCAGGGAAGTGGGAGGGGCACGGCGACGACTCGATGAAAACAAGGCGCCCAGTCTACCAGAGCTCATGTCATTTGCCGTGCAGCCAGCGGCGCCGCTCCTTTATAATCGCAGGTTCTGGCGGCCTGGAATCCCTGCGCTTTCATGGAACGCCGCCCGTAGGCGCTGGTCAAAGCGCCAGTCATCGAACCAGGAGAGATCCATGCTGCGTCTTATCGTCCCGACCCTGAGCCTGCTGCTCGCCCTGCCCCTGGCCGCCCAAGCTGCGTCCAAGCAGGAGTACGAGCTGAACCAGATGCTGCAGAAGGTCGCCAAGGAAAGCAGCGTCGGCACCCCGCGGGCCATCAACGAGGACATCCTCGACCAGGGCTACACCGTCGAAGGCAAGGCACTGGTCAACCACCTGAGCGTACGCCAGGAGCACGCCCAGCGCATGCAGGCCAATCCCGCGCAGGTTCGCAGCCAGCTGGGTGACAGCGTGTGCCGCAACAACGGCTACCGCCAGCTGATGTCCAAGGGCGCCGTGATGGTCTATCGCTTCACTGTCTACAAGACCAACCAGCCGGTCATGGACCAAGCCTTCGACGCCGCCAGCTGTGCGGCCGGCAACAAGAAGAAGTGATTCAGGCCAACTGATCGCTGTTTCTGGCGCGCCGCTGCTCATCATCGGCGCGCAATTCGGCCAGCAGGGCCTGCAGATAACGCGAATGCGCCTCGGCTCCCTGCAGCCGGCGCAGGCACTCCCCCTCAAGGCTCAGGTGATGAGCCTTGGCCTCGTACTCGAGCAACTGCAACAGTTGCCCATCCACCTCGATCACCAGCCGGTGCATACCGCCACCTCGCTGTATCGCCCTACTGCCCCCCAGTTAACCAAAGTCCCGCCAGCACTGGTTTTCGCCTGACCGGCGGTAGTGCGCGCCTGTGGCGGCACGAAGCCGCGCCAGCGTCTAGATTGATAACGAGTACCCATAACAACGACAACGCGATGGAATTGCCACTGCAACATGGCCTTGAAGGCCTACTGCAACGCTCGGGGGGCACACTCGAGCCACAGCAGCCAGCGACACACGCAGTGTCGCGGCCGGGACACGCCATCGACCCGGTCAGAGGTTTTGCTGCAGAAGGAGACGTTGAATGCCTTACCAATCGAACGAGCTGCTGTTCAACCATTTCAGGGACAACGGCATCGACCTGAGCAAGATCGACGAGCAACTGCAACTGGTCGCGCCGAACAGTCCCAACCTGCCGCTGTACCGCGACATGCTGCTGACCGTGCTGCGCATGGCCCACGACGACCGCAACCGCTGGAACGCCAAGATCACCCTGCAGGCCCTGCGCGAGCTCGACCACTCCTTCCGCACCCTCGAGCGCTACAAGGGGAGACGCAAGGTCACCGTGTTTGGCTCGGCACGCACACCAATGGAACACCCCATGTACGCGCTTGCCCGGGAGTTGGGCGCAACGCTGGCGCGTTCGGACTTGATGGTCATCACCGGCGCCGGTGGCGGCATCATGGCCGCCGCCCATGAAGGAGCCGGCACCGACCACAGCCTGGGCTTCAACATCACCTTGCCGTTCGAACAGCACGCCAATGCCACGGTCAATGGCACCGACAAGCTGCTGCCGTTCCATTTCTTCTTCATCCGCAAGCTGTTCTTCGTCAAAGAAGCCGACGCGCTGGTGCTCTGCCCCGGCGGTTTCGGCACCCTCGACGAGGCGCTGGAGGTACTGACGCTGATCCAGACCGGCAAGAGCCCGTTGGTGCCGGTGGTGCTGCTCGACTCGCCCGGCGGCAGTTTCTGGCAGGACGCCCTGACCTTCATCAGCCGCCAGCTCGAAGAGAACCGCTACATCCTGCCCAGCGACCTCAAGCTGGTACGCCTGGTGCACAGCGCCGACGAGGCGGTCGAGGAGATCAACCAGTTCTACAGCAACTACCACTCCAGCCGCTGGCTGAAGAGCCAGTTCGTGATCCGCATGCACCACCCCTTGAGCGAGGCGGCCCTGCATGATGTGGAGGAAGGCTTCGCCGACCTGCGCCTGAGCGGCAGGTACCACCAGCAGCCAGACAGCGGCGCCGAGCACGAGGAAGGCAATTTCAGTCACCTGACGCGCCTGACCTTCGCCTTCAACGGCCGCGACCAGGGCCGCTTGCGCGAACTGGTGGACTTCATCAACCTGCCGGAGAACTGGGCCAAACCCCAGCCGATGCACACCACCCAGCGCGCCCGGGAAGCCTTGCGGGTCAGCTGAACGCAAAATGCCCTGTACGGCTGACACGCATGGGCGTCAGCCGTACAGGGCATCAATAATCGTCGAGGTCGCGACCGCTGAGCAGCCGGCCGATCATGTCCATGGGGAAACCACGGTAGGCGAGAAAGCGCGTCTGTTGCGCCCGGCTGCGTGGGTCTTGCGGGCGTTGCCCGGCGAACTTGCGCTGCCAGACATCGCGCAATTGCGTCGCCCAGTCCACTTCGCTGTCGCGCAGGGCCTGGTCGATATCGCCACGGTTCAAGCCGCGCTGGCCGAGCTCCTCGCGAATTCGCGCGGGGCCGTAGCCGGCACTGGACCGGTAGCGGATGAAGCTTTCCAGATAGCGGGCTTCACTAAGCAGCCCTTCTTCGGCCAGCCGATCGAGCGCAGGCTCGATCAGCTCGTCCGGTGCGCCACGCTGACGCAGCTTGCGCGTCAGCTCGACGCGACCATGCTCGCGGCGTGCGAGCAGGTCCATGGCTGTCCGCCGAACGGCGACGGGGGTGTCGAGTACGACGGACATTGGGCCAATCAATAACCGGCGTCGGCGTCAGCCAGGTCGTCGGCATCGGCTTCGGCTGCACCGGCCTTGGCGGCAGCTGCTGCAGCGGCGGCGGCACCAGCGGTCAGCAGCTTGTCGCGAATCTGCTTCTCGATCTCGCTGCCAATGGCCGGGTTCTCTTGCAGGTACTTGGCGGCGTTGGCCTTGCCCTGACCGATCTTGTTGCCCTGGTAGCTGTACCAGGCACCGGATTTTTCCACCAGGCCTTGGGACACACCCAGGTCGATGATCTCGCCGTTACGGTAGATGCCCTTGCCGTAGAGGATCTGGAACTCGGCCTGACGGAACGGTGGCGAAACCTTGTTCTTGACGATCTTGACGCGGGTTTCGCTACCAACCACTTCGTCGCCTTCCTTGACCGCGCCGGTACGGCGGATGTCCAGGCGCACCGAGGCGTAGAACTTCAGGGCGTTACCACCGGTGGTGGTTTCCGGGCTGCCGAACATCACGCCGATCTTCATGCGGATCTGGTTGATGAAGATGACCAGGCAGTTGGCGTTCTTGATGTTACCGGTGATCTTGCGCAGGGCCTGGGACATCAGGCGGGCCTGCAGGCCGACGTGCATGTCGCCCATCTCGCCTTCGATCTCGGCCTTCGGTACCAGGGCGGCCACGGAGTCGACGATGATCACGTCGACGGCGTTGGAGCGCACCAGCATGTCGGTGATTTCCAGGGCCTGCTCGCCGGTGTCCGGCTGCGAGACCAGCAGGTCGTCGACGTTGACGCCCAGCTTGCCGGCGTATTCAGGGTCGAGGGCGTGCTCGGCGTCGACGAAGGCGCAGGTGGCGCCGTTCTTCTGGGCTTCGGCGATGACCGACAGGGTCAGCGTGGTTTTACCCGAGGATTCCGGGCCGTAGATCTCGACGATACGGCCTTTCGGCAGGCCGCCGATGCCCAGGGCGATGTCCAGGCCCAGGGAACCGGTGGAAATGGCAGGGATGGCCTGGCGCTCGTGGTCGCCCATGCGCATGACCGCGCCCTTGCCGAATTGGCGTTCGATTTGACCCAGGGCCGCAGCCAAGGCGCGCTTCTTGTTGTCGTCCATTGAAATCCTCACGTGTTCGACGTGGCCCTGACGGCCGGAATAACTGTATAAGTAGCCAGTATTATTCCACAGCGATTCGTTTCCGCAAACCCCCGTCGGGCGATTTACTCCGCGCCAAGCTGTAACAAGCCGTCTAACGCGGCGATCACCGTCTGTCGGCGCACCGCTTCGCGGTCGCCGTCGAAGTGCCGGCGCTCGCTGCTCACGTGGGTTCCGTCGGCCCAGGCCAGCCACACCGTGCCCACCGGCTTGGCCGGCGAACCGCCGTCTGGCCCGGCCACGCCACTGACCGCCACCGCGAAGCGTGCTCCGCTGGCGGCCTGGGCGCCCCGCACCATGGCCTCGACCACTTCCTGGCTGACCGCCCCCACCTGGGCGAACAACGCCTCGGGAACGCCCAACTGGCGGGTTTTCTGGGCATTGGAATAGGTGACGTAGCCTGCCTCGAACCAGGCCGAGCTGCCGGGGATGCGGGTGATCGCCTCGGCGATGCCACCGCCGGTGCAGGACTCGGCGGTGGTCACCTGGGCGTTGAAGCGCCGCAGGTGTTCACCCAGGCGGGTGGAGAGTACGGTGATCGGGTCCATGGCTAGCTCCTGGCAAGACTGCGCCCTACCCTACCACTCCCGCCCCTGCTGGCAAGCGCTCAGGGCGACAGCGCGCGGATATAGGCCTGGCACGCCCGCAAGGCGATCAGTCCACGGTCGCCGTCGTCGGTGATGGCGACAATTCGTCGAGCATGCGCCGGGTCAAGTCGGGCGCGTACGGGACCATGATCCACGCCGCCGGCGCCGGCGGCGGCAGGCACTGGGGCACAGGCGGTGTCGCGCTCGACCAGGACCGACAGGCGCAGATCGGCAGTAGCAAGGCGGTCACGCAGGCGAGCCTGAGTCTGTTGGGCATCGGTCAGCTCCTGGAAATGCTTCGTTTCACTGTCGTGCAGGCGTTGTTCGAGGCCCTGGCGCTGCTCGCGTTCGGCGAGCAGCAGGCCGTGCAGCGCCTCGGCCTGCTCCAGGCGCTGCTGCACCAGCGCCTGTTCCTGCTCGGCCAGCTGACGCCCGAGGCGCCACCCCTGCAGCTGCCAGGCCAGCGCCGCGGACAACGCCATCAGCCCAAGGCACAGCGCCAGTTGCAGGCGGTTCAGCACAGCACCTCCCGCGCCCGCGCCCAAAGTTCGAGGCGCTCCGACAAGCCGTTCAGGCCGCCATTGATATGCCGGGTGATGCGGTTGAACTCGCCCTGGTCGGCCAAGGCGTTGAGTCCGCGCGAGTGCCAGAACCAGGCCGCCGATTCGCAGGCCCAGCGCGGCTGTTCGAGCATCTGCGGTTGCGCCAGCAGGCGTTCGTCGCCGAACAGCGCACGGCTGCAGGCCTGGTAGTTGTTGCGTCCGGTCACCTGGATCAGGCCACGGCCGCAATAGCGCTGGCCGTCACCGTCGGCTTCGGGGGTGTTGCCCAGGCGCAGGGCCAGGCTGCCGGTGTCATAACGAGCCAGGTAGCGGTCGTTGCCCAGCTCCTTGACGTAACGCAGTTGGCCGGACTCATGGCCGACCTGGGCCAGGAACGCGGCAATACGCTTGGGGTGGTCGATCTCCCAGTTGGCCATGGCCGTGTTCAGCGCCGGCAGGAAGGCGGCGACGCGTTGGCCGGCGAGCGGGTAGATCTGCTTGAGTTGCTGTTCAGTGAGCGGCATCGGTGCATTCTCCATTGCGGTCTGATCGAAAGGCGGCCGGTGCCGCCTGTGGCTCGCTCATGGGCGATGGCTCGAAGCGCTTGGCTTTCACAGGATTCAAGGTGTGGCGAGCGCCGCACCTGATCTGGAGCTCGGAAACAGGGTGATGCGGCCGGCTGACAGCGACTATAGGGAGCGCCACCGCCGGCAGGCATCGGGAAACCCTCACCGTCCTGTCTCAGGCCTTGAGCGAACCCGCCCGCCGAGGCGCGGAACCCTTGGCCTTGGCCTTGCCCTGGCGGCCGCCGTTGCACTGCACGGTGGTGCGCCAGCCGCTGCTGGTGAACACCTGCTCGACCGACTCGATCAGGTAGTGCCCATCCAGCCCGGTCAGAAAGCCCTGGACATCGATGGCGCGCTCGGCAAACAGGTCGGTGCGCCCGGGCATGTCCAGGCGTACGCTGGCGGTATCACGGTTGAAGCTGGCCAGGCGGGCGCGGGCGGCCTGTTCCGCCGCCGCACGGTTGGGATACAGGTGGCGGTCGGTGTAGACCGGCTGCAAGCCGTCCGGAGCATCGCCATTGACCAGCTCCACCGCCTGCAGGCGCCCGCTGGCGCTGTCCTGGTGGCGAGTTTTGACGGCCTTGTGGGTACTCTTGTCAGCCAGGCGAAACTGCCACTGGCTGACGTCGCTGCGGGCAATGCCGATCACCCCCAGGGGCTTGCCGCTGGCGCTCTGGCCACCCTGGCGCGGCAACACCAGCAACTGGCCGTTGGCGAGCTTGGCGGTGCAGTCGTGCAGGCGTGCCAGGCGGGTGATGAAGTTGAAGTCCGACTCGCTGTACTGGTCGACCCGCGGCACCTGCACGGCCACCGGGCACACCGCCTGCCAGCCATTGCGGGCACCGATCTCGGCGACGATGCGCTGCAGCGTCGCGTTCTCCCAGCTGCCGCTGCGGATGGTCTTGCCGCTGCCGCGCAGGTCGCTGGCCTTGCCGCGGATCACCAGGGTGTCCGGCGGGCCGGATAGCTCGACCTCGTCCACCGTGTAACGGCCAAGGCGGCTCAACGGCTGCCCGGCGTAACCCAGGTGCACCTCGAGCACTGCGCCCCTGGCTGGCAAGGCCAGGGCGCCGTCGCGGGCATCGAGGCGCAGCTCAAACTCGTCGGATTCCAGGCCAGGTTTATCAGTGGTGCGTAACAGCAACAGGCGGTCGTTAAGCAGCGTGGTGATGTCATGGCCGTCCGCGATGATGCGAAATTGAGGTTGCATGGTTGGGGCTCCGCTGTGTTGATGTAGCGAGGACGGCGTGGGAACGGGCTTGCCCCGCGACGGCGCCATCGCGGGGCAAGCCCGCTCCCACGTGCAGTTCAGGAAAGGTGAGTGGTCAATCCCACAACTGCAGGCTGGTGCTGGTCGCCATCGACAGTTCCGGCAACAGGATCCTCACCCCGGCGCGAAACGGCTGCGCCTCGTCCGCCAGGCCCTGGTTGGCATCCAGCACGGCCTCGACCGTGCCGGCCAGATGGCCGTAATAGTGCTGGCAGAGGGTATCGAGCAGGTCACCCTCAGACGTTGTGCAAGTCTTGGCCATAGCTCACGAACTCCAGTGAAAACCCTTGTTTGCGCGGAATGCCGCCAGCCAGCAGGACGCTCTGCTCTTCCTCAATGCTGGTCAGGCACCAGGTGCCGAGCACCTCGCCGTAGCCGGTGGTCAACGACAGCGGCAGCAGCTGGCGGCCGATGCTGCGCAGCGTCTGCAACTGACCGAGGCCGCCCTTGAAGCCGGGGAAGATCGCGCCACGGATGTTGATGCTCTCCTCGCCCAGGCTGACCGCCTGCTGGGCGCTCTCGCGGCTCAGGCGCTCCTGCCCGGCCCAGCGAAAACGTGTCTGCCGGCGCAATTGGTCGAAGGCGGCGGTATCGAGGTTGAAGTAGTACGGCGCCGCGCCCGCCTTGAGCGGTTGCAGCACCAGCAAGTGCGGGAACGGCTTGACCGCTTCGGCGACCGGCGTCGCCTCGGGCGCGAAACCCAGTGTCGACAGCACGCCATTGACGGTCGAGCGCACCTCCCCCACCACACGGCGAATCGCCGCACCGGCCTTGGCGGCATGAGCGGCGAAGCCGTCGATGCGATCGCGCACCTGACGCACCACCGCCACCGCCTGGTCGTACTTGGCCACCACCTTGGCAACCCGGGCCTGGGCATTGGTGATCGCGCGCATGGTGCGCTGCAGCTTGGCCCCGATGATCGGGCCGACCACCGGCAAACCTTCCAGCTCACCCACCGCGCCCTGTATATGGACGATCGCGTCGTTCATCGGATCGAGCATGGCATCGGCACGCCGACGCCCTGCCTCTCCCGCCTTGACCAGGGCGTGCAGCGTGGCTTGCAGCTGCTCCAGATAGGTCATGGATCCTCCTTAAAGTGCGATATGTGGGGCATCGGCCAACTGCGCGGAACGGGCCTGGCGCATGAGTTCCTCGAGCTGACGACGGGCGATGGCCTCCAGCTGTTGCAACACCGAAGGGTCATCGAGACTGTTGCTGAACGTGACCGGCATGTTGGCGGTGAAGGTGAACTGCTGGTTGATCGGCGCGGGGGGGACCGCTGGCGTGGCCGCCGCTACCGGTGGTGCAGGTGCCGGCGGCTGTGGTGCAGGGCTATCCATTGCCCGCGCCGCCTCACCCAGGCCCGGCTTGGCGGCGGGCTCTTCCTTGCCCGAACCCAGCGCCTTGCCCAGCCAGCCTCCGATGCTTTCACCTCCCATGCTGCCCAGCACGCCACCGATCAGGCCACCGATCGCGGTGCCGATCACCGGTACCACCGACCCGATGGCGGCACCTGCCGCAGCACCGGCCAGGCCGCCTCCCAGGCCTCCGACGGCGGTGCCATAACCCTCGAGTTTCTGCTCGGGGGTGGCATCGCTGCTGTAGGTCTCGGCAAGTTGCAGGCCGGTGTCGAGCAAGTTGGCACCAGGAATGCGCCTGAACACTCGCCTTGCCACCGAGGCGCCGGCATTGCCGGCCACCGCCCTACCCACCTGGCCCGTGACCGCAGTACCGGCGAGCCCGATAGCGCTGGCTGCCGATGCGGCGGCTGACGGGCTGTCCGGAACAGCCTCCTGCCCCTCGAAGAAGGCCGCCTCGTCCTCGGCTTCGTCGACCTCTTCTTCCTCCTCCTCTTCCTCCGGCTCCTCGGCATCGTCACCCGCTTTCGGCATGCGAGCGGCAGTCGCGGAAGTCTTGGCCTTGTCGGCAGGAGCGTCGTTGGCGGCGGGCTTGTCGGAGAACAATCCATGGAGCGTCTTGCCAGCCAAGCCGCCAAGACCTTCACCGATCATTTCGCCGATCTCACCGCCGTACTTCTGGATCCGCTTGCTCTTGGTCACGCCTCCGAGCAGCTCCGCCCCAAGGCTCCCCAGCACACTGCCGAAAGCGGCGCCTACCGCCTCGGCCTGGTCCTCGCTCTTGTCCTTGAGCACGGCCAGTCCAAGCTTGGTAGCGCCCTTGGCGGCGGCCTTGCCACCGTTCTCCCTGAGACCGCTGGTGATCTCGCTGCGTCGCTCGGGAGATTGCCCTTGGTAGGTCCGCGCGCCCCAGGCGGCAAACGCGGTACCGCCCAGTGCGCCTGCCGCGATCAATCCGCCCTTCATGATCTCCCGAGCGCCATTGGCGGGGCCTTCGGGGGGGCGTTCTTGCGTTGCTGCAGCGCTCTCGGGTGCGGCGTTTTGGGCCGCGCCTGGCGGCGTGGCGGTCCCCTCGGGTGCATCGACAGACCGTTGAGCTGAAGCGTCAGCTGCAGCCTTGTCCTTGCCTGGGGCATCGTTGGCGGCGGGCGTATCGGAGAACCAGCCGAAGACTTTCTTGCCGAAAAATCCGCCGACACCTTCGCCGATCATCTCGCCGATCTCACCGCCGTACTTCTGGATCTGCTTGTTCTTGGTCAGGCCGCCCAAGAGCTCCGCTCCCAGGTTGCCGAGTACGCCTCCAAGCGCTGCGCCTGCAGCCTCGGCCTTGTCCTCGCCCTTGTCCTTGAGCATGACCAAGCCAAGCTTGGTGAGGCCTTTAGCGGCAGCCTTGCCACCATTCTCCTTCAGTCCCTTGGTGATCTCGCTTTGTCTTTCGGGCGTTCGGCTTTGATAATACGAACGTGCTCCCCAGGCAGTGCCAGCGGCTACAGCGACAGTACCGGCACCGACCGCTCCAGCCTTGAGCACCGCCAAACCCGCATTCGCCGATTCCAGAGGCACACGCCCCTGCTCCGCGCTGCGCGCCTCGGGCGGATCACCCCGGGCCGGCCGTGGCGCGGGGCTCGTCCCCTCCAGCAAGGCCGCCTTGCGCTGCTCCAACGTAGGGGCTGGTGACTCCTTGACGGCGGCCGCGCTCGAGGCCACCACCATCGCACGCAGTTCCAGCGGCTTGCGCCCAAGTGACAGGTAAAGCCTGCGCAAGCGCTCGACCTCGTTCCCCTCACGGCGCAATCGGTCGATCTGCGCCTCATGTGTCCATGCCTGGTCGTTATCCAGCTGCCTTTCGGCCTGGCCCACCTTGTCCAGCTCGAGCCCCAGGCGGATGACCTCGCCGATCAACCGCCCGAGCCGGGTACCGTCCGCTTGCCTGCGCAGGCGCTCGACCTGGCCACGCAAGCTGTCGACGGTCCTGCCCAATGCCTGGTCGCTGGTGACGCCGAGGGTGAACACCTGTGTGTTCGCCATGGCTTGCTCCTTGTCACTCCGCCAGCCACCAGACCATGTCGCAGTACGACATGGTCATGATTTCGCTGGCGGAAAAGTTCAGCTCCTTGGCCAGCCGCCTGGCGGCGGCCTTCTGCCGGGCAGGGTCAAACCTCGTCGTCCTGCACCAGGCGAAAATAGCCAGTCTGCAGGCGGCTGTAGTCCTTCAGAGCCAGGCCCTCGAGGTCCTTGACGCCAACTTCGGCGAGCGAGGCGAACAGGTTCAGTTCGCGCTGCTCGTCATCGCCCACGCCACCGGCCTGGGCATTGCGGATGTCACGCACGGTCGGTGCGCGCAGCGACAGGCTGTCGACCTGCACACCGTTGGCCTCGCTGGGGCGCGACAGGCGCACGGTCACACGCTCGGCGTCGACGGTTAGCCATTGCGGCAGTTTCTTTGCTTGAGCCATCGAGTGTTCTCCTTAAAGACCCAGGGCGGCGCGCTGGGCGGCCAGTTGGTCAACGCCGTCGATCACCCGCTTCATGCCCAGGGCGTCGATTTCGTAGACCTGGCGGCCATCGACTTCGAGCTTGTAGTAGGTGACGGCGACGCTGTGCTTGATCTCGGCCTTGTCACCGGACTTCCAGTCGCCCATGTCGATCTCTTTCAGCGAGCCGCGCAGGGTGACGATGACCGGGTTGATCTTGCCCTTCAGGCCCTTGAAGGCGCCGCGGAAGGTGCCGTTGAAGGCGGTGCCGTCGGCCAGGCCGAAGAACTTCAGCGACTCGCGGCGCACGCCGGTGGTGGTGAAGGCGGCTTCCTGCTTCTCCATGCCCTGGTCCATCTCGACCGGCATGTCCATGCCGCCGGGGCGGTGCTCTTCCATCTTCAGGGTGAGCTTGGGCAGGGTCAGGCTGGGCACGTCGCCCTGGAAGCTGACGCCATCGACGAACAGGTTCAGGTTGGCCAGTGTTTCGGGAATCATTGCCATGTGGATGCGCTCCTTAAGCGGCGGAATCGAGGACTTCGGTCAGCCACTGGTTGGTGACTTCGACGCGGAAATTGGGGTTTTCGGCAGGCGGCACATCGGTGAAGCGGATGTTCCAGTACACCTTGCCCTGCTCCAGCTGGCTGGCGGTGTTCAGCTCCGGATCGGCGAAGACCTCGAAGTTGATGATCGCGCCCTGGTTCTTCAGGTCGCGCATGAACGCCTGCAGGCCCTCGGTGACGTCCTTGACGTAGGTGGCGGTGATGGAGCGGTCGACGGCCCACTTGTGGCCGTAGAGGATCGCGTCCATGACGATGTCCATGGTCCGCACGCGGGTGACGAAAGCCCATTTCGGGTCGCTCGACAGGGTGCGGTTGCCCCACAGGCGGAAGCCGTCATCGCGAATGATGGTAGCGATGTTGGCGTTGTTCAGCAGGTTGGCGCGGCAGGTGTCGTCGCCATCGAGGAACTCCACGGCACGGGTGGTGCCGGTGATGCCGACGAACTCCTTGTTCGACGGCGAGGCCCAGAAGCCGTACTCGCGGTCGGTGAAGGCGAACAGGCCGGCGACCCAGGCCGAACCCGGCGCGTCGACGGTGGCCTCTTCGGCGTTGTCCCAGTAGCGCACGCCCGGATCGACCAGGAAGGCGCGCTTGGCACCGAAGTTCTTGGCGTAGGCGATGGCCGCTTCATCGGTGGTGTTGGGGCCGTCGATGATGGCGATGGCGCGCAGCTTGTCGGCCAGGGCCACCAGGGCGGTGCCTACGGCCTGGGTGGCGCTGTGCTTGGGGGTGACCAGCAGGCGTGGCTGGGCGTTGAAACGGCTCTTGCCGTCGAGCAGCGCCTGCAGGCCGGTGCGCTTGCCGTCGGCCAGCACGTTGCCGATGATCGCTGAGGTCTGCTCGGCGGCGTCTTCGAGCTTGGCCACGCCGCAGGCGACGATGACCGCCTTGGCGCGGCTGTAGATGGCGCGGCAGGCCTTGGTGATCGCCGCATCCTGGCCGAACGCCGCGACCGCTTCGCGCTCGCTGGTGATCAGGATCAGGTCATTGGCCTTGGCGGTGACGCCCGGGCCTTCGGTGAAGGTGTCGACCAGGCCGATGATCGAGGACGATGGCAGTGCGATGCTGCGGGCGCCGGTGTCGACGTTGGTCACGGTGACGCCGTGGAAGAATCCACTCATTATGAAACTCCTAATATAAATAATACCCTGAGGATTGGGGATGCAGATGGGAATAGTGAATGGGGAGAGCGGCCTTTAAGCAGAATACAAGCTGCACTCACGACTAAGGATCAGGTAAGCGTTTTAGATGTGAGATTCATGGAGCGCTTACGTTATTCTGGCCATGAAAAGGGGGACGTATTCACGGTCATGGATGCGGGAATTACGACCAAGCTTAATATTGACTAACGGTCACTTGTATCACCTGCAGCGATCATTGCGATGGCCAGGGTAAAGCTACGGCAGTTTAAAAACCGCCCTTGCGCACATAGCGTACGCAAGGGAACTATCATGACCACTGTTCAAGATTAGCTAACTGCAGGACGTTTATGCAAAACCCTGCATGAAAAGAATCCTCTGCTACTGACTTACTCCAACAAAAAAATCCAGCCCCTCCGGCTTCTGATTACCAAGCAAGGAAAAGATCTTTTCTGCTTGCTCATCTGTCAAAGGGAGCTCGCCATCTGATTCGGCCTCCAGGGACTGCCAGCCCAATAATTTCATTACTTCTTTTTCATGAACACTGGGGATATCAAAATCGTACTTAAGCGAGTTATCAAGATGGTCTTCTTTCAAAAAACCAGTCAAATTAATAAACATTCAATTCCTCTCACTTCTGAGTGACTCTGCCAGGAATGGCAGGCTGCGTTTGATTTCCAGACACAGGGTCAAACCCCCCTAAATGCTTGCCCTGCTTGTTATATAGCTCAACTGTACCATGCATACTGTCCCATTCATAAATCTGCCCTTTACTATCCTGCCAGCGCCTTCTAGTTTTACCACCACCACGAACACTGCTTTTGGACTTAACACGTTTTGCATCAGGAAAAGCGATTAAATCTTTAGGTGCCTGGTGATAGTGATAATTGCTGAACATTACATAGATCGGTTCCATCCCCGAATCTGCGGGGAAGGTAATGATCAGGTCACTGACATCGATTACCTCACCTGGGTAGACTTCAGCCGTGACGGTCTGTGGCTCCAGTTCTACTCCTGTGTACACTGGAACCTGCGGAGGCACAACAGGGGTCATGCTCGTCGATGATTGCTGACCTGGCGGCGAAGCCGGGGTCCAAGTCAGGGTGATCGCAGGTTGATCAGCGATCAAACTTGGCACCACCGCAGTATACAGACCTGTCTGCAGGTCGAGCTTAGCAGCTCGTACTGGCACGCTTTTGGACATTCTTACCCCATCGGCATTGACCACCGAAACATATGAGCGACCATCACCACGCGCCTCGCTGGTTAGCCGCCACGGCATCTCGACGGTTCCTTGGGCTGCCGCAATGGCGTTCAGATCATGAGCACCAGAGAGTCCTAGCGTCTCGGCGTTCACACCCAATCCATAGCGAATCCGGTCCGGTGTGCGGTCATGAGCATCATCAGCTGTCGACGAGGAGTAGGTGGCCAGGGCCAGGAATGTCGCGACGTAGGCGCCCGGACCTGCAACCGCGACCCGGCCAATCTCCGCAATTGCCCGAGCGACTGAATTGCCTAACGACAATACCGCTTCGCCAACGGGGACTGCCCCTTGACCGGGGATACTGATCAGGCTGCTGACACTAGCCGGAAATCGGTAGGTATTGGCGACACGCGTGATTGCACTTTGCACCTTACCAGGCAGTGCCTGCAGCTCTGTTTGCAGCGTGGTTTGAGCCGCTTGTAGGGAGGCCTGCGTTTGATCGACCTTAACGCGGTAGGCGGCTTGCTCCTGATCAATGCGCGGTTTTGCACTGGTGAGGGTACCGTTCGTGAAAACCTGAAGACTCTGCTGGGCAGCAACTACAGTATCGTTCGTGGGGGTAGCCTGTACCTGGGCATTCAACTCGCCTTGACGTGCCAGAATCTGACTTGCAGCCTCAGTGACCACCTGATCGATAGCCTGCTGTCTACCTTGGCCGAACCCTGTAAATTCATTGATCAGCGAATTCACCACCCCGGAAAAGTGGGAAACACCAGCCTCAACCTCTGCCAGTGCATTGGCGACGATCCGGTTCAGCTCGTCTGGACCCAGTTGCTCCCGTGCCAATTGAGCAAGCGCGGTAATGTGTTGTCGTGCCTGGCCCGCCAGCTGCTGCGTTTGCTGGTTCGCCGTACCGGCCTCGGCACTGACTTGAATGGACAACTGCGAAAGACTCAAGGTGGCGGCTGCTGCATGATCTGCCAGTTGCTGTCGAGGAGCAGCAGTGATGGCTGAGAGCTGACCTCCAATCCCCTCACGGATGGCTTGAGCTGCTTGTTGTGCGACCTGAGCCAGTGCAGCCTGGATTTCAGTGTCGATTGCACTTAGGTGCTGTTTGATCAGACTAATTGCCTGATCGTAAATCTTGGCATCATGAAACGCATCATAGGAAGATGCCCACTTCAGCGTGTTCTGTTTATAGCTATACGCGTCCCGCGTCCAAAAACCTGGCTGGGTACGAATGGGGTTATAAAGCGTAGGATCTTGTCCATTATAAGCCAACGCCAAAACAGTTTTCTGATCACGTTTCTGAACAATTTCCGCCATCATTCGCTCTAGCGAGGACTTGATGACTTGGAGTCGCTCAATAATAGAGTTCGCGACAGCGTCAGCCCTGACTTTCGCGACCTCAACAGTTACACTATTGATAATCCCCTGCAGTCTGGGAGCGTAATCCGCCGCCACTCGTGCCCTGTGGCTATTTTCAAACCCGTTAGCCGATTTATAGATCATGTCATCTTCTACAGGATCCGACATTGGTTTACCACCGCCACGGCCGCTATAGGCAGGAGGGTAGGCGTACACATGAATTTCCGGAAGCTCAATCGCCATACTATTTATCCTTAAAAATCCTTCCAAAACCAAAAATCCAACATGGCGTTAAACAGACTGGCGCCTCCGAACACCCTAAATCTCTTACAAACCACCCGCCCCTTCAAAATGGAAATCCTTCCCAACCTTAGTAGAGGTGGTGTTGCTGGTTTGACATAAGCCCTGCATTTAAATCAGCATGAGCGATTCGCCCCCGCAGGCCGATCAGTATCGTGACACTACTCGCAGGCGCCGAATTTAGTCACAAAGCGCCCACATAACAATTAAGCCTATTAACCATTCCAGACTAACGAATGCAAAGTCAGGTGACTATACTCCCAGAATTATCTGGCCAGAAAGGAAGTTTCTAGACTACACGTGGTGTCACCCATCGCGACTCCTAGTAGGAGTCAACACTGCCAATCTGCGCTATCTCTTCCGCCAACAACTGATAACGTTCGAATCGGGCTGCGCCATCGACAATATCCAGTTCATGCTTGCGCATGCGCAGTACCGCCAAAGCCTCCTGGTCCAACCGTTGCTGTTCGGCCTGCTGAATGATGAGGTCAGCCGCCTCGGTGCAGGTCAAACCTGCAGAATCCGCGTAACTCTTGATCCAGATGCCGGCATCGCCTTGATAGCCGGCATCCTTGTATTGCCGGGCAGCATTTTCACGGGAAAGATGCTCTTTTTCAAAGCGGCTCCAATTGGCATAAATCGAGGCTACCTGGTCATCGATGAACGCCTGTAGATCCGCCACGCTCGGCCACTCAGCGTCTCTTTCTAGGATCTCAGGCGGACAGACACTAAAATCAAGAGTTTTATATTCTGACTGCGCCTGAAGAAGCTTCTCATAAAATTCCTGAGATATCTTGATTGCGCCCGAGGGAATACGCTTATGAACGTCATCATTGTAGAACGTGCGTTCACCCTTTACGACGAAGATTGACATTAAACTCTCCTCAGTAACCGATTGCACGCCACTGCACAGTGCGACCATCATAAACATTGGTATCACAGAAAGCTTGCCCATCAAACCCTGCGACACTTGGCTTCCCGATACTTACCGACTGTCTATCCTGACGATAATATGAAACTCGATCATAATCATCGATCGTCACACCAATACTGGCAACCACAGACAAACAACCATTTGGAAATCTAAGCGGGAATACCGTATCAATATTTGCCGAAGAAACATTTGCCGGCAGATAAATGCTACCCCACTGTTCGATCAAACCATTAGGACTCTTAGCCCATCCATTCGCGGCAATTTGCGAGGCGTAATCGGCGGTATTTGAAAGGCCACCGGCAATCACTGCATACGTGTGATCAGCATTACATACCAACATCAAAGGTGGTTCATTAGAACGGATCGTAATGGTGTCGTATGCACGAGACCCAATTGCGATGTATCCCCCTGCCACAGCAGGTTTATGAACTGTAATGGTGCCATCCCCGGACCCAACGGAAAGACAAAATACTGAACCAATCGGAATACCCGAGGAAGGTAGTACCACAGTACTACTCCATATCGGAGCACCACCACCGTTCATATAAACCATTCGCCCTACTTCGGACAGGGTCAAGGTTGAACCTGATGGAAACCCTGTCACGTATGAGGGAAATGATAATCCCATTTCCTTGACGAACTGGGTGGTGGCCAAACGAGTCGAAATATCCCCCCTCGCAGGTGTCATGGCGGCAGGGGCACCGGTGAATGCAGGGCTGGCAAGCGGTGCCTTGAGCGCCAGCGCAGCATCTACCTGGCTCCTTGTATAGACATCAGTCAGCCCATATCCGGCTACCGTGGTTGGATTGGTCGCTGTAACCACTCGCCCGTACTTGTCTACCGTGACACTACGATAAGTCCCTACCGACACACCGCTACGACCGAAGGCCATTTCATAGTTCTGGGCACTGACACCCAAAGTCGTCGCCCCATCGCTGACCAACTGCCAAGCACTGTCACCGTTGACCGTGCCCTTCTCGACCAGCACCAGCAGGCCAGGCGTGACCTTGGCATCGCTGTCGGCATCGCTGCACCGCGTCCATGTGCCTGCGGCCACCAGGTAGAGACCATTGTCCTTGGCCGCCGTCTGGTCCTTGACCAGCACCCGGGTCCCCGCCTGCAATGCAACTCCATCGACGGTCTGTAGCCCACTCAAGGTAATCGCCGCTGTGGTCGCGACCTGAACCGAATGCTTGAAATCCTGCCGAGCCAGCTCCTCGGTCACCCATTCACGGGTGGCCAGTACCACCGCCGGATCGATCTTCAACTGCACGTTGCTCGCGCTGCTGACGATCAGGTTCATACGCACCACCTGGGTGCGCCCCGAGCCCTGGCTGAGCAACGGTTTGTAGGTCGGCGCGCAGTTGGCCACGGCGACCATGTCGCCATCGGCGTCGTACAGCGCGATCTCGCGGATCCACTTGCCGCCGACATCCGCCGGGATGACCTGCTCGGCGACAATGATCGCGCTGTTCTTGTCGTCCACCTTCAGCTGGTTCAGCGGCGCCCGGCGCCATTCGTTGATCAGGCTGGTCTGGGTGGCGTTGGGGGTGGGGTCGACGCCGTTGGCGTCGCCCACGCCCATCTGGGTGATTTTCCACGGGATGCCCAAGGCATCCGCGTTGGCCTGTTTCGCCGCGCCCACGTTGGTGAGAATGGCGTAGAACTGGGAATTCTGGTCAACCATGTGCAATGTCCAAGGTATCGATTGTGTGTTCCCGACCGCCGCGACCAATGGCGCCACTGACGATCAGGTCAGGAGGTGCCGGCGGGTAGACGTCGAGTTCATCGCCGTCCTGCTGCGCGCAGCCGAAATAGAGACCGCCACGGCTTTCGAGACTGATCGCCAGACCGGTCATGTGGCGGCTGACCGGCCGCGCGTCGTCGATCAGCGACGACAGTTCGTTGTAGGTTTCCTCGCTGATGCCGGTGTCGGTCACCCCGACCTTCAGGGCAAAGGTCCCCGGCACGCCGGCAGGCTGGGTCTGCCACCATTCCTGCACCTCGATCAGGTAGCCGAACGGCTCGACCACCCGCCTGAGGGCGCCGAGGGTGCCCTTGTGGGCATGGACGAAGAACGCCGAGCGGATCACCAAGCGCTTGATCGCCTCGCTCCAACTGTCGTCCCAGCGGTCCACCGACCAGGCCCAGGCCAGCTGGTAGAGCAGGTGCGCCGGGCAGGTGTCGGGGTTGTAGAGGGTGCGCAACGTGACCTTGAGGTCCTCGTCGGCCGCCACCTCGATGGCCCGCTCCAGCGGCGTGCGGTTGAGCGGCAGAAGGCTCTGCATGTCAGCCACCCCGCCGCAGTTCGATGCCGGTGCACCAGGCGGCCTGGGCCTTGCTCGGGCGAATGTCGCTCCAGCCGACCAGCTCGACACGGCTCACGCCATCGATGTGCAACTGCGCGTCGATCCCGGAGCGGGCGACCTCGACGCCAAGGCGTCGACGCGGATTGACCCAGGCCTGGAGACGACGCCGGCACTCGCTGAGGATCGCCTCGAACTCCGGGCCGTTGTCGGCCATGTGCAGCACCGCCTCGACGCGGTACGGCAACACCTCGGCGCTGCGCACATTGACCCGGTCGGCGACCGGGCGAATATCGTCGTCGTTGAGGTAGGCGTTTACCTGCGCCAGCAGCTCGGGGCTGGCCACACCGTCGCTGTCCAGGCTCAGCACAGTGACGTCCACCACCGCCGGCGACGGGCTCTCGGCGGTCGCGTCGGCGACCCGCCCCGAAGCGTTGCGGGCATGGAGGATGTAGCTGTTGCGCGGGCCGGCGGTGGTCAGGCCTTCGTAGACCAGTTGCACCCGCTCGCGCAGGGCGTCGTCGGATTCGAGCATGGCTTCGGTCGGTGGAATCGTGCCCGGGTCCGCCGCCTGGATCACTAGGCGTTGCAGGCTGACGTTGGCCGCCAGCTGATCCAGATCGCTGCCCTGGGCATAGGCCAGTAGCAGCGCCTTGGCCGCGTCATTGATCCGTGCCCGGTTGAGCAGTTTGCGGTACGCGCCGACCTCGAGCAGCTTGGTCACAGGGTCGCTTTCCAGATTGGCGGTCCAGCCGTCGCCCAGCTGGGCACGGAAGCTGGCCAGGTCCTCCTGGTACAGCGCCTCGAAATCGAGGTCCTCGAGCAGCTGCGGAGCGGGCAGTTTCGACAGGTCGACCTGGCTCATACCGTCACCTCCACCAGGGCGTCATCCCCCAGGTAACGACCGCTCAAGGCCAGGCTGACCTGACCATCGAGCACGGCGACGACCTTGACTCGCTCCAGCTTCAGACGCGGCTCCCAACGCCCTAGGGCCCTGGCCACCTCGGCCTGCACCGCACTCTTCCAGCCTTCGTTGACCGGCAGGTCGACGTAGCGGCGCAGCTGGCTGCCGTACTCCGGGCGCATGCGCCGGCTGCCCAGCGGCGTGGTGAGGATGTCTTCGATGGATTGACGCAGGTGGGCCACGCCCGACAGGGACTGGCCGGTGCGGCGGTCCATGCCGATCATGGGGCACCTCCTGGAATTGAGGCTCCAGGTAGCCTGTTCGGATAGCGCATGGTTATCACCTCGCAGGCAGGAATGAGTTGCCCGGCACTGCCGGGCAACCGGCCTCAGGACACGAAGTCGTAGGTCAGGGCGACGGCCGCCGTGGCGTTGTTGGCGACGGTCCACAGGCCATAGCCCGCCGGGATGAACAGCTGATAAGGCAGGGTGTACTGCGAATCGATGCCGCCGTTGATCCCGCCCATGATGGCGTGGACGCTCATGTCACCGAGGTAGGCCGGCGCCTTCGGGCCGGTGTACAGGTTGAGGATGCCACCGCCGGTGCACAGGGTGGCGGTGCGCAGGTACACGCCATCCTTGTTGTCCGCGGCGCTGAAGACCTGGCTGACGGCGGTTGGGTGGGCGTTGAAGAAATGCTTGCCTACTTTTACTGCTTCCATGTTGCTTTACCTTTTGAGTCGAATGATCAAATGCGCACCATTGCGCAAGACATGTCGCTCACAGGCGATCGCGTTTCGCTGGAGACGCCCTGCGTAATGGCACAGGCGCACGTCCAGACACTGCTCGGTGGCAGAAATCAGTTGGTGATCAGCAGATCCAGACTGGTGGCGTCACAGGCGTTGCTGGTCTTCTTGTCGATGACCAGATAGAGCATCGAGGTGGCGCTCACTTCAATATCGTTGGCCTTGATGACCGCGCTGCCGCCATTGGCCAAGTCGCCCGACTGCACCACGCGGTCACCCAGGTTGAGCGACCAGGCGACGCCATCGCCGCACGCGCTGTGCAGATCGTTGACCCGGCCCAGCACGTTGATCCGGCCACTGATCGGGCTGGCCCAGCGCACGATGCTCTGGCTATCGCCGCCCGGATGGGTGGCCACATCGCCCTGCTTGAAGACGAAGCTGCCACCCGAGCCACTGAAGGTGAAGCTCTTCTTGATGACACTCACATACGCGCTATTGGCGTCATCGCGCCAGCAAGTGACATTGGCGCCACTGCAGTTATCGGCAACGAACGTCGGTAGCGGCGTGTAGTTGGCCGGTACGTTGAGCCCAGTCCTGTTCTGCATGAACGTCCAGGGGGAATCGGCAGCGGCACTCTGGGTAGCGATGTACATGTCCCGAGCGAGATTCCACGACTGGGCAGTTGCCGCCCAGGCACCTGGAGCCATGACGCTGCACAGCAGGGTGAGCGCGACTAGAGTGGGTTTGAGCTTTTTCATGGTCTGATCTGATCCTTGTTCAGTGATTGTGATTGGCGGTGTTGCCGGCCGTGTCGATGATCCGGCCACCGCCGTTGATGTCGCCGCTGACCGTCAGCGGGCCGTTGATGGCGACCGTGCCGGTCAGGGTGATCGACGCGGCGTCAAGGGTGATGGCGTTGTCGCTGACCACCAGGGTGCTTGCGCCGACCTTGACCGTGGCCTGGCCGCTGGGCAGCTGGATGTCATAGCGTTTGGCCTGCCAGTCGTAGGCCAGCGAGCCGCCATCGTCGAAGCGCCAGACCTCGACATGGTCGCGGTTGTCCGGCGCCGCCCCGGCATTGCCGTACAACCCCGGGACGAAGGTGCCCAAGGCCGGTTCGCCGCTGGGGCTGATCAACACGCCCTGCTCGTCCAGGCTCGGCACCCGCCAGTGGCGGGCCTTGCCGGCCGCCTGGGCGTGCCAGCGCACCCAGGCGCTGGTCCAGCCGCCGCCGTCGGACACCCGCACCCGGGCCGCGGCCAGGTCCACCGCCACCACCCGGCAAGGGATCACCAGGCTGGCCAGCATGCGATCGTGCATGGCACTGGCGTAGCTCATGCCAGGTCCTCCGGTGACAGGTACTTGCCCTCGTTGCCGGGCCCGGTGTCCGGGGCGAAGCCCAGCATCAGGCTGCCCGCCGGCTGGTCGGGCCAGGGCCAGTGGACAGTCCCCAGCAGGACCGGTTGCTCCCATTGCACCCGCCAGGTGGTGCCCTCCGCTTCGGCAAGGATGTCCCGTGCGCCCTCGACGTAATCAAGCCCCCAGGACTGCTGGCGCAGCACATCGATCAGCTGCGCCGCCAGCACGCCGGCCTGCGTCCGTGCCTGCGCGGGGGTGCCCTGGGCGGTGACGCGGGCCTCGAAGGTCGCCATCAGTAATGAGCGACCGTCACGCAGCGCCTCGTCGCCACGCATGCGCAACACGCCATGCACCAGGGCCGGCAGAGCCGGCTCGGGAATGTCGTCGCCCTCCGTGGCGACCGTGGCGAAGGCCGGCAACGCCGCCCGCAGGGTGGAGGTGACAGCCGCGTACAACTGGGCCAATTCGCTCATGCTTGTGCTCCTTGAACGCTCGGTTCGGCGAAGGCCGGGCCCGCGAAGGCCCGGCGCCTGGCTCAGAAGTGCCAGGTCCAGATGTCGATCGGCTTCTGGTCAGGGTTGATCTTGCGGATATGGCGATAGGTCGGCTGGAAGCCGAAGCGCGCCCACACCGGTTTCTCGTCGAGGATGGCGATGCTGCCGTTGGCCTGCAGACGCAGCACCGCGCTGGCATGGCCGCCGGTGTGCGAATGCCACAGCACCGCGTTGCCGGCACCGTAGACCACCAGGTTGCCGTCACCCTGGAACACTGCGCGCACGGCGCCCTTGCCGTGGGTACCGGCGTTCCAGGTGGCCGCGCCGTTCGGGCCATAGGCCACGAGATTGCCGTCGCCCTGGAACACCAGCTTGCTGGCGCCCGCGCCGTACAGCACGCCCTGTACCAGCTCGGTGCCGGGTGCCAGCAGCAGCGAGTCCACAGCGCCAGGTACCAGCGCGATGGCCGGCGTGCCGTTCCACAGCGCCAGGGAGTCGACCAGCACGATGTTGCCGTCGTCCTGCAGCACCAGGTGCGTGCGGTTCCACTGGTCGTTGCTGGTGAAGGTGCTGTTGTTGGTCAGCCACACGCGGCGCCGCGAGTAGTCGTCGAGGAACGCGCCGTACTGCACGTAGAAGGCCAGCGGGGCTTTCTTGTTGCGCAGGGGTATGCTCGAACTGAAGGGTTGTTGTTCATTGGCGACCCAGACGGTGGCGCCGTTGTCCTGGATCACCAGGTTGCCATCGCCCTGCAGCAGCAGCTTGAAGCGCTGGTTGGGCGACAGCAGGTACTGGCCCGCCGACAGGGTCTGATAAGCGGGCAGCACCGAAGTGCCGACGCCGTTGAAAGGAATGCGGGTACGACCTGCCATGGTGTTTCTCCTACTGGATCGATTGAAGGGGAGCCGGGCCCTGCGGCCCGTCCTGATCGCTCGGTGGCACGTTGTCGAGGCCCGTGGCCTTCATGTGGTTCAAGGTCGCGCAACGCGAGCACTTGATCTGGACCAGCGCCGACCCGCCGATGCGGGCCAGCAAGCGGTTGCATTTACCGCAGCGAAACTCGTTGAACATCCGCTTTCTTCCTTGTTACCGCGTTCATTCTTCGTCCTGGCGCGCCACTGCGGGCTGGTCGTCCAGCCCCAGCCGGCGCGCGGCCCAGCGCTCATAGAGGCCGATGGCCACGTCGGCGCCAGCCATGGCAGTGAGGCAGCCAAAGGCACTGGCACTCCAGATCGACATGCCGCTGGCATACAGCAGCATGACCGTCGACACCCCGCAGACCATGCAGGCCCCGGAGCGCAGCGCCAGCCGCCTGAGCAGCCCCCAGCCGCGGGCGCCGGCCTTGTCGGCGCGCCACATCTCGCCGGAAAGTCCGCCCAGCAATGCCAGGAGGATCACCAGCCAGAGCGGCATCTCCAGCAACGTCTGTTGCTCGTTCGTCACGTTCCTGTCTCCTGTGTGTTGCCCGCCAGCGAGAGGCCGGCGGATCGTGATTGGCTTGACTCGGCATTCCAAAAAGCCCGCTCTGCAGGCTTTTCAGTAATGCGCGGTGTAACCGCCGGCCACGACTGGTGACGCCGTGCGGTTGCGCTTCAAATTGATGACTCCGACCGCGGCCGCCTGCCCGCCGGATAACTGATCGTGGTGCTTTACGCTGCACACCCGGGCCAGTTGCCAACCCTCTGAACAGTCGAGGCCTGTTCATCGCTGCCTGTATCTCAACCGGTTTGCGTCCGGCTTGGGATACATTTTATGCATTCATGCATATGCAGTCAATGCACAAATTCAAAATTTTATGCATCAGCTTTTGCTTCTATGCATGGAGGCCTGATCGGACGTGGGTGTAGGGCTTTTCTGAGGACGAAAAAAAACCCGCCGAGGCGGGTTTTTATCGAGGGCTGGGGATCAACGGGCGTACATGCCCCACCAGAAGACGTGGCCAAGAAGGCTGATCTGTTCTTCCTGCATCTGCTGGAAGCTGTAGTCCTCGTCGGGGTGCTCGTCGCGGTTGAAGCTGCGCAGGCGAATGCCGGTAGGCAGGCGGTACACCTGTTTCACCCGCAGCTGGCCATTGTGGTTGATGGCGTAAAGGTCACCGTCGATGATGTCGCCGATGGTGCTTTTACCGGTATTGACCCCGACCGTGGCGCCATCGCGCAGCACCGGCAGCATGCTGTTGCCGCGTACCGTCACGCACTTGGCGTTGTCGAACTGCACGCCATTGTGGCGCAGGCTGCGTTTGCCGAAGCGCAAGCGAGCATTCTCGCTTTCCTCGATGACGAATCTTCCTGATCCTGCTGCCAACTCGACCTCACGAAGAAAAGGAACGGACACCTCGTCGTCCTCGACGGGAGTTTCATCGTCCCACAGGCTGATATCGCTCAGGGCCGCATGGCCCTGGGCGAGCGGGGCCGCGTCACGGGACTCGCCCAGTTCGACACGGCCGCGCAACTGGTCGGTGCTCACGCCGAAGTACTCGGCGATCTTCGAGACGTGCTTGTCCGAAGGATCGACGATCTTCTCGCTGAGAATCCGCGACAGGGTGGATTGAGGCACGCCCGTGCGCCGATGCAGCTCTGTGGGGGACAGGCCGTGGCGGGCGAGCAGTTCTCTGAGTACGGAGGCTACGTTGCGTTTTTGCATAATGCGCATAATGCAACCGTGGAAGCGAAAATGCAATGGCCCCTGCAACAGTCAACCTGCGCAGATTTGCCCCACCCATCCGGCCTGCGTCGACCGGAAAAAGCCTGTACCATTAGCGGTTTCGAAATTTGCCACCAGACCACCCGCTGTAAGGCCCTGAATGTCTGACCTCTCCGCACACACCCCGATGATGCAGCAGTACTGGAAGCTGAAGAACCAGCACCCGGACCAGCTGATGTTCTACCGCATGGGCGATTTCTACGAGATCTTCTACGAAGATGCGAAGAAAGCCGCGAAACTGCTGGATATCACCCTGACCGCCCGCGGGCAGTCGGCGGGCCAGTCGATTCCCATGTGCGGGATTCCGTTCCACTCGCTGGAAGGCTACCTGGCCAAGCTGGTCAAGCTCGGCGAATCGGTGGTGATCTGCGAGCAGATCGGCGACCCGGCCACCAGCAAGGGCCCGGTGGAACGCCAGGTGGTGCGCATCATCACCCCGGGCACGATCAGCGACGAGGCCTTGCTCGACGAGCGCCGCGACAACCTGATCGCCGCCCTGCTCGGTGACGAGCGCCTGTTCGGCCTGGCGGTGCTGGACATCACCAGCGGCAACTTCAGCGTGCAGGAGATCAAGGGCTGGGAGAACCTGCTGGCCGAGCTCGAGCGCATCAACCCGGTGGAACTGCTGATCCCCGACGACTGGCCGCAGGGCCTGCCGGCCGAAAAGCGCCCCGGCGCCCGCCGTCGCGCACCATGGGACTTCGACCGCGACACGGCGCGCAAGAGCCTCTGCCAGCAGTTCGCCACCCAGGACCTCAAGGGCTTTGGCTGCGACAAGCTGACCCTGGCCATCGGCGCCGCCGGCTGCCTGCTGACCTACGCCAAGGAAACCCAGCGCACCGCCCTGCCGCACCTGCGCAGCCTGCGCCACGAGCGCATGGACGACACGGTCATCCTCGATGCCGCCAGCCGCCGCAATCTGGAGCTGGACATCAACCTGGCCGGTGGCCGCGACAACACCCTGCAATCGGTCATCGACCGTTGCCAGACCGCCATGGCCAGCCGCCTGCTGACCCGCTGGCTGAACCGTCCGCTGCGCGACCTGAAGGTGCTCAAGGCCCGCCAGGACTCGATCCGCTGCCTGCTCGACGGCTACCGTTTCGAGAAGCTGCAGCCGCAGCTCAAGGAAATCGGTGACATCGAGCGGATCCTCGCGCGGATCGGCCTGCGCAACGCCCGTCCGCGTGACCTGGCGCGCCTGCGCGACGCCCTTGGCGCCCTGCCCGAGCTGCAGAACGCCATGGCCGAGTTGGAGGCGCCGCACCTGGCACGCCTGGCCGCGATCACCGGCACCTACCCGGAACTGGCCGGCCTGCTGGAGCGGGCGATCATCGACAACCCGCCGGCAGTGATCCGCGACGGTGGCGTGCTCAAGACCGGTTACGACAGCGAGCTGGACGAGCTGCTGGCGATCAGCGAGAACGCCGGCCAGTTCCTCATCGACCTGGAAGCCCGCGAGAAGGCCCGCACGGGCCTGGCCAACCTCAAGGTCGGCTACAACCGCGTGCACGGCTACTTCATCGAGCTGCCGACCAAGCAGGCCGAGCAGGCGCCGGTCGACTACATCCGCCGGCAGACGCTCAAAGGGGCCGAACGCTTCATCACCCCCGAGCTCAAGGCGTTCGAGGACAAGGCGCTGTCGGCCAAGAGCCGCGCCCTGGCCCGCGAGAAGATGCTCTACGACGCCCTGCTCGAAACCCTGATCGAGCACCTGGCGCCACTGCAGGACAGCGCCGCCGCCCTGGCCGAGCTGGATGTGCTGAGCAACCTGGCCGAGCGCGCCCTGAACCTGGACCTGAACTGCCCAAGCTTCGTCGAAGAGCCGTGCCTGCGCATCGAGCAGGGCCGTCACCCGGTGGTCGAGCAGGTGCTGACCACGCCGTTCGTGGCCAACGACCTGGGCCTGGACAACAGCACGCGCATGCTGATCATCACCGGCCCGAACATGGGCGGTAAGTCTACCTACATGCGCCAGACCGCCCTGATCGTGCTGATGGCCCATATCGGCAGCTTCGTCCCGGCCGCCGCCTGCGAACTGTCGCCGGTCGACCGCATCTTCACCCGTATCGGCTCCAGCGACGACCTGGCCGGCGGGCGTTCGACCTTCATGGTCGAGATGAGCGAGACCGCCAACATCCTGCACAACGCCACCGACCGCAGCCTGGTGCTGATGGACGAGGTCGGCCGCGGCACCAGTACCTTCGATGGCCTGTCGCTGGCCTGGGCCGCCGCCGAGCGCCTGGCCCAGCTGCGCGCCTACACGCTGTTCGCCACCCACTACTTCGAACTGACCGTGCTGCCGGACAGCGAACCGCTGGTGGCCAACGTGCACCTGAACGCCACCGAGCACAACGAACGCATCGTATTCCTGCACCACGTCCTGCCGGGCCCGGCGAGCCAGAGCTACGGCCTGGCCGTGGCGCAGCTGGCGGGCGTGCCGGCGGCGGTGATCCAGCGCGCCCGCGAGCACCTCGGCCGACTGGAAACCGCCAGCCTGCCCCACGAGGCGCCGGTCACGCCATCGCGCGACAACATGCCTCACGTGCCGCACCAGAGCGACCTGTTCGCCAGCCTGCCACACCCGGCCATCGAGAAGCTGGGCAAGCTGGACCTGGACGACATGACGCCGCGCCAAGCTATCGAAATGCTATATCAACTGAAAAACCTGTTATAACGGCCCACCGCGCAAGCTGGTAGAATCCGGCGCGGTTTGCGAGCACTGCAGGTTATTAGCCTGGCCTGCAGCCAGCACCGTGAACCGCGCTGCCCTGGTAAGGAAGGGCAAGCTGCCGTCGCCTGAGGAGAGAATTAGAAATGACCTTCGTCGTCACCGACAACTGCATCAAATGCAAGTACACCGACTGCGTGGAAGTCTGTCCGGTGGACTGCTTCTACGAAGGCCCGAACTTCCTGGTGATTCACCCGGACGAGTGCATCGACTGTGCGCTGTGCGAGCCGGAGTGCCCGGCCCAGGCGATTTTCTCGGAAGACGAAGTGCCGTCCGGCATGGAGAACTTCATCGAGCTGAACGCCGAGCTGGCGGAGATCTGGCCGAACATCACCGAGAAGAAAGACGCCCTGCCGGACGCCGAAGAGTGGGACGGCAAGACGGGCAAGATTGCCGACCTGGAGCGCTAATCGCGCCCAGTTGCGAAAAAGGCCCGAAAGGGCCTTTTTTCATTTCCGACGGGCAAAAAAAAGGGGCGGTTTGACCCGCCCACATTTTTTCCGTAGTCCCTGTATGTCCCAATCATCATCCTGATGAATCGCGTCCCGCGATGTCCCTGGCCGTCATCCTTGAAGGCCTGTGTCTGTCCCTTGACACAGTTCGAATACTAGCGATTCCTCGGTACGGAACAAGCGGCGAATATCTCAGGATGATTCAGGCGACACATCTTTTGATATTTAGAAAGTTCATATATTTCATATAGTTAGAAAAAGTACGCCACTGGAAACGACATTGATTTACTGATCCCTACAGCGATCGCTTACATGACGAGTAAGCGAATGCTTACACGCGATGCTACGAGGGTGGAGAAATAAATACTTCGCAGGTGGCAGGCTATGGGGTTGGGAGTGAGGACGCCTTCGCGGGGCAAGCCCGCTCCTACAGGTTTCGTGTCCAGCCCCGAAAAGCAGCGTGGGAGCGGGCTTGCCCCGCGATGGCGTCAGATCGGCCAATGAAATTGGCTTCTGCGCTAAAAACGCAAACGCCCCGAACAAGTCGGGGCGTTTGCCTTGTGCACGTCAGTGACTACTGGAACAGCGACTCGCTGGACAGGCCGTTCTTCTCGAGAATCTCGCGCAGGCGCTTGAGGCCTTCGACCTGGATCTGCCGCACACGCTCGCGGGTCAGGCCGATCTCCAGGCCGACATCCTCGAGGGTGCTGCTTTCATGCCCACGCAGGCCGAAACGCCGCACCACCACCTCGCGCTGCTTGTCGGTCAGCTCGCCCAGCCACTGGTCGATGCTCTGCGACAGGTCATCATCCTGCAGCAGTTCGCACGGATCGGTGGGGCGATCGTCGGTGAGCGTGTCGAGCAGCGTCTTGTCGGAGTCAGGGCCGAGCGAGACATCCACCGAGGACACCCGCTCGTTCAGGCCGAGCATGCGCTTGACCTCGGCCACCGGTTTCTCCAGCAGGCTGGCGATCTCTTCCGGCGACGGCTCGTGGTCGAGCTTCTGCGTCAACTCGCGGGCAGCGCGCAGGTAGACGTTGAGCTCCTTGACCACGTGGATCGGCAGGCGAATGGTGCGGGTCTGGTTCATGATCGCCCGCTCGATGGTCTGGCGGATCCACCAGGTCGCGTAGGTAGAGAAGCGGAAGCCCCGCTCGGGGTCGAATTTCTCCACCGCACGGATCAGGCCCAGGTTGCCTTCCTCGATCAGGTCGAGCAACGACAGGCCACGATTGACGTAACGGCGGGCGATCTTGACCACCAGGCGCAGGTTGCTTTCGATCATGCGCTTGCGACCGGCCGGGTCGCCTTTTTGCGACAGGCGCGCGAAATGCACTTCTTCCTCTGGCGAAAGCAGGGGCGAGAAGCCGATTTCATTGAGATACAGTTGAGTGGCATCAAGTGCGCGACTGTAGTCGATGTACTTGTGCTGCTTGAGCGACGCGCCCTGTTTCGACTTGGTCCGAACCGAAGGTACAGCAGGTTCGTCTGACACCACATCCGTTTCCAAAACGATGCCAGTCTCCATGAGAAGGAGGTCATCGTCGATGTCAAACTCCGGCACTTCTTTACTGAGAGCCATTGTTATAGTCCTTTGCTGAGTTCGAACTCAGACTCGAGCGTCACCCTTCCATGGCAGCGCTGGAGCCTGTCCCCTCTACATCCAAGGAACAGGCCGGGACAATGATCAACGGCGTGGCAGGAACTGGAGAGGATCGACGGGTTTGCCCTGGCGGCGAATCTCGAAATGCAGCTTCACCCGATCAGTGCCCGTGGACCCCATTTCTGCGATCGTCTGCCCTGCCTTGACCTGCTGCCCCTCCCGAACCAAAAGCCTGCGGTTGTGACCGTAGGCACTGACGTAGGTATCGCTGTGTTTGATGATGATGAGCTCGCCATAGCCCCTCAAGCCACTGCCGGCGTAGACCACCGCTCCATCAGACGCAGCAAAAACAGGCTGTCCCAAATCACCGGCGATATCAATGCCTTTATTCAAACTACCGTTTGAAGCGAATTTACCAATCAACACGCCGTTCGCCGGCCACGTCCAACCGCCGACGGCGCGCTCTGCGGCGGGCACCTGGGCAACCGTTTGCGAGGTGGTGGAAGAGGCAGTAGTGGCACTTTTGCCATTGCTGGTCGCCGGCGCGGTGGTCGCGACCGGTCGGCGGATGACGGTAGTCTTGCTCGACGAAGAAGGGCTGCTGACAACCGTGGTGCTACCCCCTGCGCCGCTGCTGAAACGAATAGGCTGGCCCGGGCGGATGGTGTAGGGGGCGGGAATGTTGTTGCGCGCCGCCAGCTCCTTGTAGTCCCAGCCATAGCGGAAGGCGATGGAGAACAGCGTGTCGCCGGGTTTGACGATGTACTGCCCCGAGGTGACGGTCGGGCGCTTGGGCGCGGCGTTGTTGCGGTCGACCACGCGGGCGCCGTTGGAGCTGGTGCTGGAACAGCCAGCCAGCAGGGTCCCCATGGCCAGCGCAATCACCAGAAGCTTCAATACCGACCGTTCCTTGCGCTGCCGCATGCCTGTGTGACCCACCCGCGCTCCCCTCATGCTGTCAAATAATGACGATACAAAATGCAATATTATTTCAATTATAACCGAGCCACCCCGCCAGGGGTGACTCGCAATTGGCCTGATCGGTGTACGAAAAACGCCACGCCAGATAGACAGGGGCCAGGCGCAAGAATTCGTCGCCGGCGCAAATATTCCGTTGCGCCGCTCAGGCCAGCGGGCCGTTGAGCAGGGGCACGAAGCGAACGGCCCCGAGCACCCGGCGCGAGAAGCCATGTTCTTCGCGCACGATCAGCATCAGTTGCTGGGTCTCCCCCGCTGGCCCGACCGGGATAACCATGCGTCCACCCGGCGCCAGCTGGTCGAGCAGTGCCTGGGGCACCTCCGGGGCGACCGCGGTGACGATGATGCCGTTGTACGGCGCCAGCGCCGGCCAACCTTCGCAGCCGTCGCCCCAGCGGAACACCACGTTACGCAGGTTGAGCTCCACCAGGCGCTCCTTGGCCCGGTCCTGCAGGACCTTGATCCGCTCAACCGAAAACACCCGTTCTACCAGTTGGGCCAGGATCGCCGTCTGGTAGCCCGAGCCGGTGCCGATCTCCAGCACCTTGTCCAGGGGCCCGGCCTCCAGCAACAGCTCGCTCATGTGCGCGACCATGAACGGCTGGGAGATCGTCTGGTTGTGGCCGATCGGCAGCGCCGTGTCCTCGTAGGCACGATGGGCCAGGGCTTCATCGACGAACAGGTGACGCGGGGTACGGCGAATGGCCTCGAGCACCTTGGCGTTCGACACGCCTTCTTCGTAGAGCCGCTGGATCAGCCGCTCCCGGGTGCGCTGGGAGGTCATGCCGATGCCACGACGCTGCAGATCGTCCTGTTCGCGCATCAGAGCACGCCCTCCAGCCAGCCGTCGAGGCGCTCGAAGGCATCGTTGAAGGTGCGGTCCAGCTGCAACGGCGTGATCGACACGTAGCCTTGCATCACCGCATGGAAATCGGTGCCCGGCCCGCCGTCCTCGGCATCGCCGGCCACGGCGATCCAGTAGCCTTCCTTGCCGCGCGGGTTGACCACCTTGGTCGGCGCCGCGGCACGCGCCCGGTGCCCCAGGCGGGTGAGCTGGATGCCGCGGATATGCTCCAGCGGCAGATTAGGGATGTTGACATTGAGCACGGTGCGCGGCGGCAGCTCCAGGCGCGACTGCGCCTCGACCAGGCGCCGGGCGATGTAGGCGGCGGTCGGCAGATTGTCGGGCAGGCGCGACAAGAGCGAAAACGCCAGCGAGGTGCCGCCGAGGAAACGCCCTTCCAGCGCGGCGGCGACCGTGCCGGAATACAGCACGTCATCCCCCAGGTTGGCGCCCAGGTTGATGCCGGACACCACCATGTCGGGGGTTTCCGGCAGCAGGCCGTTGAGCCCCAGGTGCACGCAGTCGGTGGGCGTGCCGTTGAGGCTGATGAAGCCGTTGGCCAGGGTCTGCGGGTGCAGCGGCCGGTCGAGCGTCAGCGAACTGCCGGCGCCGCTCTTGTCTTGATCCGGGGCAATCACCACGCACTCGGCGTAATCAACCAACGCTTCATGCAGCGCGGCGATGCCGGGTGCGGTAACACCGTCGTCATTCGAAATCAGAATACGCATGGGCTGTCCGTCTGCCCTGCCGGCACCAGATCGACGAGTTCGCGCACCACTACGGTGGCGAAGCATCCGGCCGGAAGGACGAATTCCAGTTGCAGGATATCAGGCTCGGGATAATGCCACGACAGACGCCCAATAGGGAGCCGCAGGATGCGCCGTTCGTGATCCATGCCCGCTCGCGCCAGCCATTGGCACAACGCCGGATGGCGGGCGGCGACTTCGCTCTCGAGCGCCTGGGTCGCGCCGGCGCACGGCGATGGCCCCTCGCCCCACAGCGGGCCGGTGGGGTGCAGGTCGAGAATGGCCAGGCGCGGGTCGCTGCACTCGGCCTCCCCCGCCGGGAAGAAACTGCGGCTGTCGGTGAACGCCAGCAGGTCGCCGACCTGGGCGCGCTGCCAGCTGCCATCGGCCACCCGGGCGGCCAGCACCTGGTTGAACAGGTAGCTGCGCCCGGCCGACAGCAGCCGCGAGCGCACATTGCGCTGCTCGGGTAGCGCCTGGCGGGCGGCCCAGTCCTGGGCGTCGTGCACGTTGCCACCGCCATGGCCGAAGCGCTGGCTGCCGAAGTAATTGGGCACGCCCTGCAGCTTGAGTTGTTCCAGGCGGGCATCGAGGGCCGGGCGGTCAGCCTGCAGGGCGGTCAGGCGCAGGGTGAAGCCATTGGCCGAATGCGCGCCACGCTGCAGCTTGCGCTGGTGGCGCACCTGCTTGAGCACCCGCAGGGTGTCGTCCTCGGCGCGGGACAGGTCGGGGTCGGCCTTGCCCGGCAGGTGCAGGCTGAACCACTGACGTGTCAGGGCCTGGCGGTCCTTGAGGCCGGCATAGCTGATGGCGCGCACCGGCACGCCGGCGGCGCGGGCCAGGCGGCGGGCCGCCTCCTCGGTGTTGAGGTCACGCTTCTCGACCCACAGCCACAGATGCTCGCCCTGGCCGGACAGCGGGATATCGAGGACTTCATCGACCTGAAAGTCTTCGGCTACCGCCTTGAGCACTGCGGTGCCCAAGGCTTCGCCCGAGGCCCGTGGGCCCAGCAGTTCGAGTTCGGTCATGCTGGCAGCAGCAGGGCGACCGCGTGCACGGCGATGCCCTCCTCGCGGCCGGTGAAGCCCAGCTTTTCTTCGGTGGTGGCCTTGACGTTGACCTGGTCGAGTTCGACCTGCAGGTCTGCGGCGATCTGCTGGCGCATGGTCTCGATATGCGGGGCCATCTTCGGCGCCTGGGCGACGATGGTGGCGTCGACGTTGCCGACCTTCCAGCCCTTGTCGCGCACGACGGCGACCACGTGGCGCAGCAGCACGCGACTGTCGGCGCCCTTGAACTGGGGATCGGTATCGGGGAAATGCTTGCCGATGTCGCCCAGCGCCGCAGCGCCGAGCAAGGCATCGCTCAGGGCGTGCAGCAGCACGTCACCGTCGGAGTGGGCCAGCAGGCCGAACTTGTGGGGGATACGCACCCCGCCCAAGGTAATGAAATCACCGTCGCAGAAACGGTGGACATCGTAGCCGTGGCCAATACGCATAGAAAAACGCCCTGATTGAGTCAGGGCGTGATTCTACCTGCTTTCATGCGGTATTGGGGCTGCTGTGCAGCCCTTCGCGGATGAACCCGCTCCCACAAGGAACGCTGCAAGCCGAGGGCTGCAGATACCCTGTGGGAGCGGGTTTACCCGCGAAAAAGCCAACACCCTGCTGTTAGGTCAGACCCGGCCCAACGCCACCGCATGATGACGCAGGTGTTCCTCGATGAAGCTGGCGATGAAGTAGTAGCTGTGGTCATAGCCCGGCTGCAGGCGCAGGGTCAGCGCGTGGCCACCCTTGCGCGCTGCCTGCTCCAAGGCTTGCGGCTTGAGCTGCTTGTCGAGGAAGTCATCGCGATCGCCCTGGTCCACCAGCAGCGGCGGGCACTGCCCGGCCTCGGCCAGCAGCACGCTGGCGTCCCACTCGCGCCAGCGCGCACGGTCCTCGCCCAGGTAGCGGGAAAACGCCTTCTCGCCCCAGGGGCAATCCATCGGGTTGCTGATCGGCGAGAACGCCGACACCGAACGGTAGCGCCCGGGGTTGCGCAGGGCGCAGACCAGCGCGCCATGGCCGCCCATGGAATGACCACTGATGCTGCGCTGGTCGGACGCCGGGAAGTGCGCCTCGATCAGGGCCGGCAACTCCTCCACCACATAGTCGTGCATCCGGTAATGCTGAGCCCAGGGCTGCTGGGTGGCGTTGAGGTAGAACCCCGCACCCAGGCCGAAGTCCCAGGCGCCATCCGGATCGCCCGGCACCTGCTCGCCACGCGGGCTGGTGTCCGGGGCGACGATGATCAGCCCGAGCTCCGCGGCCAGGCGCTGGGCGCCGGCCTTCTGCATGAAGTTCTCGTCGGTGCAGGTCAGCCCGCTGAGCCAGTACAGCACCGGCAGCTTCTCGCCCTGCTCGGCCTGGGGCGGCAGGTAGACGGCGAACACCATGTCGCAGCCGAGCACCTTGGAGCTGTGCCGGTACCGCTTGTGCCAGCCGCCGAAGCTCTTCTGGCAGGAGAGGTTTTCCAGGGTCATGGCGAGGCCCTCAGAAGTGGATCACGCTGCGGATGCTCTTGCCTTCATGCATCAGGTCGAAGGCCTTGTTGATGTCCTCCAGGCCCATGGTGTGGGTGATGAAGGTGTCCAGCGGGATCTCGCCCTTCTCGGACATCTCGACGTAGCTTGGCAGCTCGCTGCGACCCCGCACGCCGCCGAAGGCCGAACCCCGCCAGACGCGACCGGTGACCAGCTGGAACGGACGGGTGGCGATTTCCTGGCCGGCACCGGCCACGCCGATGATCACCGACTCGCCCCAGCCCTTGTGGCAGCACTCCAACGCTGCACGCATCAGTTGCACGTTGCCGATGCACTCGAAGGAGAAATCGACGCCACCGTCGGTGAGGTCGACAATCACTTCCTGGATCGGGCGGTCGTAGTCTTTCGGGTTGATGCAGTCGGTGGCGCCCAACTGGCGGGCGATCTCGAACTTGGCCGGGTTGATGTCGATGGCGATGATGCGCGAAGCCTTGGCCTTGACCGCGCCGATCACTGCCGACAGACCGATGCCGCCGAGGCCGAAGATGGCCACGGTGTCACCCGGCTTGACCTTGGCGGTGTTGAGTACCGCGCCAATACCGGTGGTCACGCCGCAACCGAGCAGGCAGACCTTCTCCAGCGGGGCTTCCTTCTGGATCTTGGCCACCGAGATTTCCGGCAGCACGGTGTACTCGGAGAAGGTCGAGGTGCCCATGTAGTGGAACAGCTGCTGCCCCTTGTAGCTGAAGCGGGTGGTGCCGTCGGGCATCAGGCCTTTGCCCTGGGTGGCGCGAATGGCCTGGCACAGGTTGGTCTTGCCCGACAGGCAGAATTTGCACTTGCCGCATTCCGGGGTGTACAGCGGGATCACATGGTCGCCGACCGCTACCGAGGTGACGCCCTCGCCTACTGCTTCGACAATCGCCCCGCCTTCGTGGCCGAGGATCGACGGGAAAATGCCTTCCGGGTCGGCGCCGGACAGGGTGTAGGCGTCGGTGTGGCAGACACCCGAGGCGACGACACGCAGCAGCACTTCGCCAGCCTTGGGCATGGCCACGTCCACTTCGACGATTTCCAGGGGTTTCTTGGCCTCGAAGGCGACGGCGGCGCGGGACTTGATCATCAAAGGTCTCCAGAAAAGGTGTCGGTTAGCGGCTTGAAGTGTAATTCACCCTCTTTTGATGAATAATCCAACCATTCACAAAACATTATTGCCACACAGGGATAATCCATGAGCAGTCGCTGGGAGGGCATCGACGAGTTCGTCGCGGTGGCCGAATCAGGTCAGTTCACCGCCGCCGCCGAGCGCCTGGGGGTGTCGTCCTCGCACATCAGCCGGCAGATCGCCCGACTCGAAGAACGCCTGCAGACGCGGCTGCTGTACCGCAGCACCCGGCGGGTGACCCTGAGCGAAGCCGGGCAGACCTTTCTCCAGCACTGCCAGCGCCTGCAGGATGGCCGCGAGGAGGCGCTGCGGGCCATGGGCGACCTGGCCAGCGAACCCAAGGGCCTGCTGCGCATGACCTGCGCGGTGGCCTATGGCGAACGCTTCATCGTGCCGCTGGTGACGCGCTTCATGGCGCAGTACCCACAGTTGCGGGTCGACGTGGAGCTGAGCAACCGTACCCTCGACCTATTGCATGAAGGCATGGACCTGGCGATTCGCCTGGGGCGCCTGCAGGATTCGCGGCTGGTGGCCACGCGCCTGGCGCCGCGGCGCATGTACCTGTGCGCGTCGCCAGCCTACCTGGAGCGCTATGGGCGGCCGCACAGCCTGTCGGAGCTGGCGCGGCACAACTGCCTGGTGGGTAGTTCGGACCTGTGGGCGCTGCAGCAGGAGGGGCGCGAGATCAGCCAGCGGGTGCAGGGCAACTGGCGCTGCAACAGCGGCCAGGCGGTGCTGGATGCGGCGCTGCAAGGCATGGGCTTGTGCCAGTTACCGGACTACTACGTGCTCGAGCATTTGCACAGCGGGACGCTGGTGTCGTTGCTGGAGGGGCATCAGCCACCTAATACGGCGGTGTGGGCGCTGTATCCGCAGCAGCGGCATCTGTCGCCGAAGGTGCGCAGGTTGGTGGATTACCTGAAGGAAGGGTTGGCGCAGTTGCCGGAATATCGGGGTACATGAACCCTATGTGCCCCACTTTCCGGCCTCTTCGCGGGTAAACCCGCTCCCACAGGGATGGCACCAGCCTCAAGGTCTCCAACACAGGTACAACACAGCCCTCAAGCTCGGCGCTACACCTGTGGGAGCGGGTTTACCCGCGAAGAGGCAGAGAACACCACAAGGGCATGAGATCAGCGTCGCCCGGCCCACCGCTGGCGCAGCCACTCCAGGTCTTCCGGGCGGGTCACCTTGATGTTGTCGCTGCGCCCTTCGACCAGGCGCGGCGCATACCCGGCCCACTCGATGGCCGATGACTCGTCGGTGACCGCCACATCGGACACCAGGCACTCGGCCAGCGCCCGGTGCAGCATGCCCAGGCGGAACATCTGCGGGGTATAGGCCTGCCAGACGGTACTGCGATCGACCGTGGCCGCCACCCTGCCCTCGCCGTCGGCACGCTTGAGCGTGTCCCGGGCGGGAACGGCGAGCAATCCGCCGACGGGATCTTCAGCCAGAGCTGACAGCAACTTGTCCAGATCGCTGCGCGCCAGGTTCGGCCGCGCGGCGTCGTGCACCAGCACCCAATCGTCATCCGATGCGCCCTGGGCGTGCAGCAGCAACAGCGCGTTGAGCACCGAATCGGCGCGCTCACGGCCGCCCGGGGCGCGCTGGATGCGCGGATCGCTGGCGCAACGCAGCCCGGGCCAGTAAGGGTCTTGTTCGGCAATGCTGACCACCACGCCCTTGAGCATGGGATGGTCGAGGAAACAGTCGAGGCTGTGCTCGAGAATCGTCTGCCCGCCCAGTTGCAGGTACTGCTTGGGACGGTCGGCAGCCATGCGGGCACCAACGCCCGCGGCGGGAATCACGGCCCAGAAGGCCGGCAGTTGGTTTGTCATTTCTGCGGCAGCTGGTAGAGGGTTTCGCCCTCCTTGACCATCCCCAGTTCATGACGAGCCCGTTCTTCCACGGTCTCCATACCTTTCTTCAACTCCAGGACTTCAGCGTCGAGCACGCGATTACGCTCCAGCAGGCGCTCGTTTTCCGCATGCTGGTCGGCGATCTGCTGCTTGAGTTCGGTCACTTGCGCCAGGCTGCCATTGCCTACCCAAAGGCGATATTGCAGGCCGCCGAGCAGCAGGAGCAGGACGAGGAACAACCAATAGGGACTGCGCATGAAGATATCCAGGGTAAAAAAGGCCGCCGCAGCGAGCTTCCGATAGCACGAAGCCTGGCCGAGGCCAGGCTTCGTCGACAGAAACCCGTGGAAACGACCGAACGATCAGTGCGAACGTTCAGCCGGCCCCGGCTGCTGCCTTTTTACCATCTCTTGCTCAGCCGCGAAACTCGGCACGGCCGCGATATACAGCCTTGGCGCCCAGTTGCTCTTCGATGCGCAGCAGTTGGTTGTACTTGCTGACGCGGTCGGAACGGCACAGCGAACCGGTCTTGATCTGGCCAGCAGCGGTACCCACGGCCAGGTCGGCGATGGTCGAGTCTTCGGTTTCACCGGAACGGTGCGAGATCACCGCGGTGTAGCCGGCGGCCTTGGCCATCTGAATGGCTTCCAGGGTCTCGGTCAGCGAGCCGATCTGGTTGAACTTGATCAGGATCGAGTTGCCGATGCCCTTCTCGATGCCTTCCTTGAGGATCTTGGTGTTGGTCACGAACAGGTCGTCGCCGACCAGTTGCACCTTGGCACCGATCTTGTCGGTCAGGATCTTCCAGCCAGCCCAGTCGGACTCGTCCAGGCCATCTTCGATCGAGATGATCGGGAAGCGCTCGGTCAGGCCCTTGAGGTAGTCGGCGAAACCTTCGGCGTCGAACGACTTGCCTTCGCCGGACAGGTTGTACTTGCCGTCTTCATAGAACTCGGAAGCCGCGCAGTCCAGGGCCAGGGTCACGTCGGTGCCCAGCTTGTAGCCGGCCTTCTCGACGGCTTCGGCAATGGCTGCCAGGGCATCTTCGTTGGAAGCCAGGTTCGGCGCGAAGCCGCCTTCGTCACCGACGGCGGTGTTCAGGCCACGGGCCTTCAGCACGGCCTTGAGGTGGTGGAAGATCTCGGTGCCCATGCGCAGGCCGTCGGAGAAGGTCTTGGCGCCGACCGGCTGCACCATGAACTCCTGGATGTCGACGTTGTTGTCGGCGTGCTCGCCGCCGTTGATGATGTTCATCATCGGCACCGGCATGGAGTACTGGCCCGGGGTGCCATTGAGGTTGGCGATGTGGGCGTACAGCGGCAGGTCCAGGTCCTGGGCGGCGGCCTTGGCGGCGGCCAGGGACACGGCGAGAATGGCGTTGGCGCCCAGCTTGGCCTTGTTCTCGGTACCGTCCAGCTCGATCATGGCACGGTCCAGGGCTTTCTGGTCGGCCGGGTCCTTGCCCAGCAGCAGGTCGCGGATCGGGCCGTTGATGTTGCCGACGGCCTTCAGCACGCCCTTGCCCAGGTAACGGCTCTTGTCGCCATCACGCAGCTCCAGCGCTTCGCGCGAGCCAGTGGAAGCACCCGACGGCGCGCAGGCGCTGCCGATGATGCCGTTGTCGAGCAGTACATCGGCTTCCACGGTGGGGTTGCCACGCGAATCGAGAACTTCACGACCTTTGATGTCGACGATCTTTGCCATTGTTGTAAGCACTCCAGAATTGACGAAAACAACGCAGCTTTTGGGAATTCTTGCCGTTCACCAGGCGACATGGCACGGGCAGGCCTGGCGAAGGGAGCCCCTGACCGAAAGGTCAGGGGTGGAACGGGCGGTACTTTACCCGAGAAACGAGCTTTACGCGGTTTCTACCGTCGGAAAACTTTTCACCAGGTCGTCCAGTTGCTTGAGCTGGGCCAGGAACGGCTCCAGCTTGTCCAGGCGCAGGGCGCACGGACCGTCGCACTTGGCGTTGTCCGGATCCGGATGGGCCTCGAGGAACAGGCCTGCCAGGCCCTGGCTCATGCCGGCCTTGGCCAGGTCGGTGACCTGGGCGCGACGGCCGCCGGCGGAGTCTGCGCGACCACCCGGGGTCTGCAGCGAGTGGGTCACGTCGAAGAACACCGGGTACTCGAACTGCTTCATGATGCCGAAGCCGAGCATGTCCACGACCAGGTTGTTGTAGCCGAAGCTCGAACCGCGCTCACAGAGGATGAGCTGGTCGTTGCCGGCCTCGACGCACTTGGCGAGGATGTGCTTCATCTCGTGGGGCGCCAGGAACTGCGCCTTCTTGATGTTGATCACGGCACCGGTCTTGGCCATCGCCACGACCAGGTCGGTCTGGCGCGACAGGAAGGCCGGCAGCTGGATGATGTCGCACACCTTGGCCACCGGCTCGCACTGGTAGGGCTCGTGCACATCGGTGATCACCGGCACGTTGAAGGTCTGCTTGATCTCCTCGAAGATCTTCAGGCCTTCTTCCATGCCGGGGCCGCGGTACGAGTTGACCGACGAACGGTTGGCCTTGTCGAAGCTGGCCTTGAACACGTACGGGATGCCGAGCTTCTCGGTCACCCGTACGTACTCCTCGCAGACCTTCAGGGCCAGGTCACGGGACTCCAGGACGTTCATGCCGCCGAACAGGACGAACGGCTTGTCGTTGGCGATCTCGATGTTACCGACGCGAATGATCTTCTGAGTCATGGATCAGGCCTTGTTCTTCTGTGCCAGGGCAGCCTTGACGAAGCCGCTGAACAGCGGGTGGCCGTCACGCGGGGTCGAGGTGAATTCCGGGTGGAACTGGCAAGCGACGAACCATGGGTGATCCTTGGACTCGACCACTTCGACCAGCGCGCCGTCCTCGGAACGGCCGGAAACCACCAGGCCAGCGTCGACCAGCTGCGGCAGCAGGTTGTTGTTGACCTCGTAGCGGTGACGATGACGCTCGGTGATCACGTCCTTGCCGTAGCAGTCGTGAACCTTGGAGCCGGCCGCCAGCTGGCAGTCCTGGGCGCCCAGGCGCATTGTGCCGCCCAGGTCGGAGGCTTCGGTACGGGTCTCGACCGCGCCGGTGGCATCGGCCCACTCGGTGATCAGGCCGACGACCGGGTGACCGCTGTTGCGGTCGAACTCGGTGGAGTTGGCGTCTTTCCAGCCCATCACGTTGCGGGCGAACTCGATCACGGCCACCTGCATGCCGAGGCAGATGCCCAGGTACGGGACCTTGTTCTCACGGGCATACTGCACCGCGGTGATCTTGCCTTCCACGCCGCGCAGGCCGAAACCGCCCGGGACCAGGATGGCATCGGCGCCTTCGAGCAGGCTGGTGCCCTGGTTCTCGATGTCTTCGGAGTCGATGTAGCGCAGGTTGACCTTGGTACGGTTGGTAATGCCGGCGTGGCTCATCGCTTCGATCAGCGACTTGTACGCGTCCAGCAGCTCCATGTACTTGCCGACCATGGCGATGGTCACTTCCTGCTCAGGGTTGAGCTTGGCGTCGACGACCTTGTCCCACTCGGACAGGTCGGCGCTGTTGCACTGCAGGCCGAAGCGCTCGACGACGAAGTCGTCCAGGCCCTGGGCGTGCAGTACGCCTGGGATCTTGTAGATGGTGTCGACGTCTTCCAGCGAGATCACCGCACGTTCTTCGACGTTGGTGAACAGCGCGATCTTGCGACGCGACGAGGCATCGACCGGGTGGTCGGAGCGGCAGATCAGCACGTCAGGCTGCAGGCCGATGGAGCGCAGTTCCTTGACCGAGTGCTGGGTCGGCTTGGTCTTGGTCTCGCCGGCGGTGGCGATGTACGGGACCAGGGTCAGGTGCATCAGCATGGCGCGCTTGGAGCCCACTTCGACGCGCAGCTGGCGGATCGCCTCGAGGAACGGTTGCGACTCGATGTCACCCACGGTGCCGCCGATCTCGACCAGCGCGACGTCGGCATCGCCGGCGCCCTTGATGATGCGGCGCTTGATCTCGTCGGTGATGTGCGGAATGACCTGGATGGTCGCGCCCAGGTAATCACCACGGCGCTCCTTGCGCAGCACGTGCTCGTAGATACGGCCGGTGGTGAAGTTGTTGTTCTGGGTCATCGTGGTGCGGATGAACCGCTCGTAGTGGCCCAGGTCGAGGTCGGTCTCGGCGCCGTCATGGGTGACGAATACTTCACCGTGCTGGAACGGGCTCATGGTGCCCGGGTCGACGTTGATGTACGGGTCCAGCTTGAGCATGGTGACTTTGAGCCCCCGCGCTTCCAGGATGGCCGCCAGGGAAGCCGAGGCAATGCCTTTCCCCAATGAAGAAACAACACCGCCCGTGACGAATATGTAGCGCGTCATGAAAAACCCTAGAAGTCTGCGTTAAGGCGGCCAGCGCCGCCGGAGAAAGCGAAGGAAGGCCGAAGCCCCCGATCACCTGCGTCAATCACAGTGCATCTCGAAAAACTGCCGCGTCTGTACAGACCAGGGGTATCCCCGGCATGGAGCTCGCTCGTCATTTTAAGAAATCAGCCCAGCAAAAAACTGCTTGGTAATCGGCAACTCCTGTGTTTTTGCGCAACCCACAGAAGCTGTATCAAGAAGGGAGGGTAGTCTACCTGAATGTACCCTTCAGCTCAAACCTTGCACGTTCGTCGGCGGCTGCCAGTGCAACTGGCAATCCGCCTGCGCCAGCTCGGGCAGGTTGGCCACCGCCAGCAACTGCTCGCCGCGATACAGCAACGGCAGGCGCGGGCGCACGAAGTGCGGGACCTGCAGTTCATTGAGCAGGCGCTTGAGATCGCGCCGACCGCGGCCGGGCAATTGCATGATCTCGCCGCCCTGGCGGTAGCGGATGTGTAGGCCTTTACCCGGCGAGTCCGACATCAGGCGGACACTGCCATTGCCCGGCAGGCGCAACGGTTGCGCGCCGTCCAGCCAGGGGTAATCACCCGACACCACAGCCAGCCAATCGCCACTCAGCCACCAGATATGTCCATGGCTGCGATGCAGTTCGCCGTCGGTCAGACACCAGACCGGACAGGCATCGGCCGCCGCGTCGCGCAGATCGTTCCAGCCGGCCCAGTGGCGGCTGTCAGGCAGGCGGGTGCGCTGGCTGAGCCAGAACTGCAAGGCGTTGCGTTGACGCGCCGGGGATAGTGCGGTGAGCGCCTCGAGGCTGAGTGAATCCAACCCCAGCCAGGGCAGCGGCGCATTGTCGCAGGCACTCGCCAGGTCGCTGGCGGCCAATTCGTCCAGCAGCCCCAACGCCTCGCCCAGGTGCTCGGTGCTACGCGCCAGGTTGGCCTCGGCCTGGGGCCAGCGACTGCGCAACAGCGGGAAAACCTCGCCACGGAGGAAGTTGCGGGCGAAGGCCGTGTCGTGATTGGAAGGGTCATCGACCCACATCAGGCCGTGAGCCTCGGCATAGGCCTGCAAGCGCTGGCGTGACAGCCCCAGCATCGGCCGCACCAGCCTGCCCTGCCCCAGCGCCCGGTGTACCGGCATGGCAGACAATCCGCGCAGGCCTGCGCCGCGCAGCAGGCGAAAGAGCAAGGTCTCGGCCTGATCGTCGCGGTGTTGGCCGGTGAACAGCACATCACCGGGATTGAGCAATTGCTCGAACGCGCCGTAGCGAGCATTGCGCGCGGCCTGCTCCAGACTGGCGCCGGGGGTGACCTGGACAGAGATCACGTCGAGTTCGACACCCAGGGCAGTACACACCGCTCGGCAGTGATCGGGCCAGGCATCGGCGGCGGCTTGCAGGCCGTGATGAACATGGATGGCGCGCAAGGGGGGCGCGGGATGGTGCCGGACGTAGTCGGCGAGCAGGTGCAGGAGGACAGTGGAATCAAGACCGCCGGAGAAGGCGACGTACCAGGCGGGGGCTGGAAGCCAGGGGGTGAGGTTGAGCATCAGGGCCTCACATGACTTGAGGTCGCCGGGGGCGCTTCGCCCCCCTTTCGCGGCACAAGGCCGCTCCTACAAGGGATCGCGGTCGCCTGTAGGAGCGGCCTTGTGCCGCGAAAGGGCCGCAAAGCGGCCCCGGGTTTCATCAGAGACCGTAGCTCATCAGGCGATCGTAACGGCGCTTGAGCAGCGTGTCGTTATCGAGCTTGCCGAGCATGTCCAGCTGTTCGATCAGGTCGGCGCGAACGCTTGCCGCCATCTTCGCCGGATCACGGTGGGCGCCGCCCAGCGGCTCCGGGATGACCTTGTCGACGATGTTCAGGCTCTTCAGGCGCTCGGCGGTGATGCCCATCGCTTCAGCCGCGTCGGCGGCCTTGTCGGCGGTCTTCCACAGGATCGAGGCGCAACCTTCCGGCGAGATCACCGAGTAGGTGGAGTACTGCAGCATGTTCAGCTGGTCGCACACGCCGATGGCCAGTGCGCCGCCGGAACCACCCTCACCGATCACGGTGGCGATGATCGGCGTCTTCAGGCGCGCCATCACGCGCAGGTTCCAGGCGATAGCCTCGCTCTGGTTGCGCTCTTCGGCGTCGATGCCCGGATAGGCGCCCGGGGTGTCGATGAAGGTCAGGATCGGCATCTTGAAGCGCTCGGCCATTTCCATCAGGCGGCAGGCCTTGCGGTAGCCTTCAGGACGCGGCATGCCGAAGTTGCGGCGTACCTTCTCGCGTACTTCACGGCCCTTCTGGTGACCGATGACCATGACCGGCTTGTCGTTCAGGCGCGCGGTGCCACCGACAATCGCAGCGTCGTCGGCGAAGTGACGGTCGCCGTGCAGCTCCTCGAACTCGGTGAAGATGTGGTCGATGTAGTCGAGGGTGTACGGACGGCGCGGGTGACGGGCCAGGCGGGCGATCTGCCAGCTGGTCAGGTTGCCGAAGATGCTCTCGGTCAGGGTGCTGCTCTTGTCCTGCAGACGGGCAATTTCATCGCTGATGTTCAGCGAGTTGTCGTTGCCCACCAGGCGCAGCTCTTCGATCTTGGCTTGCAGGTCGGCAATCGGCTGTTCGAAATCGAGGAAATTCGGGTTCATAGGCTTCCGTCTTGGGTCTACGGCCAGGCGGCCGGCCGGTTGATCCGTTTGGCGCCCTACCTTAAGGGATCAGGCGCATAAAGGTCGAGATTAAAATGCGTCGTTTCAACGGTATTGCAGGAAGACGTTCTCACGCCCGAACTGGTCACGCAGTGCCTGAATCAGCCCATCGGCCGGGTCGATCGACCACTGGTCGCCGAACTGCAGCATGGCCTTGGCGTCGCTGCCGGTGTACTCCAGGGTGATCGGGCAACCACCGCGGTGGCGGGTGATCAGCTCGCCCAGCCACTTCAGCCGATCGCCCTTGAGGGCGTCGTGGCCGACCTTCAGGCGCAGGCTCTCGGCCAGCTTGGTCCGGGCGTCCTCCATGGTCATCACGGTCTTGACCCGCAGGCGCAAACCGCCGGAGAAGTCGTCGTTGCTCACCTCCCCCTCCACCACCACCATGGCGTCGGTCTGCAGCAGGGCTTGGGCGCCCATGAAGGCATCGGCGAACAGCGAGGCCTCGATGCGCCCGGAACGGTCATCCAGGGTGACGAAGCCCATCTTGTCACCCTTCTTGTTCTTCATCACCCGCAGGGCAATGATCATGCCGGCGATGGTCTGGGTGTCCCGCGCCGGCTTGAGGTCGACGATGCGCTGGCGGGCGAAGCGGCGGATCTCGGTCTCGTATTCGTCGATCGGATGGCCGGTCAGGTACAGGCCGAGGGTGTCTTTCTCACCCTTGAGGCGCTCCTTGAGGGTCAGCTCGCGCACCTTGCGATGGTTGGCGTAGACGTCGACATCCGCCTCGTCGAACATGCCGCCAAACAGATCGACATGCCCACTGTCCGCGGTGTGGGCGGCCTGCTCGGCAGCCTTGACCGCCTCGCCCAGCGCCGACAGCAAGGTTGCACGGTTGATGTCGATGTTGGCCTGATAAGCCTTGATCTCATCATGGAAGTGCGGCCCCAGGCGGTCCAGCGCACCACTGCGGATCAGCGCGTCGAGGGTCCGCTTGTTGACCCGTTTGAGATCGATCCGCTCGCAGAAGTCGAACAGGTCCTTGAACGGGCCGCCCTGGGCACGGGCCTCGACGATCGCCTCGACCGGCCCTTCGCCCACGCCCTTGATCGCGCCCAGGCCATAAACGATGCGCCCGTCATTGTTGACGGTGAACTTGAAGTCGGAGAAGTTCACGTCCGGCGCGTCCAGGCGCAGCTTCATGCTGCGCACTTCCTCGACCAGCACCACCACCTTGTCGGTGTTGTGCATATCCGCCGACAGCACCGCGGCCATGAACGGCGCCGGGTAGTGGGTCTTCAGCCAGGCGGTCTGGTATGACACCAGGCCGTAGGCGGCGGAGTGGGATTTGTTGAAGCCGTAGCCGGCGAATTTTTCTACCAGGTCGAAAATGTTACCGGCCAGGTCCGCATCGATGTTGTTGGCCACGCAGCCTTCGATGAAACCACCGCGCTGCTTGGCCATCTCCTCGGGCTTTTTCTTACCCATGGCCCGACGCAGCATGTCGGCGCCACCGAGGGTGTAGCCGGCCATCACCTGGGCGATCTGCATCACCTGTTCCTGGTACAGGATGATGCCGTAGGTAGGCGCGAGTACTGGCTTGAGGCCTTCGTACTGGTAGTCGGAATGCGGGTAGGCCAGCTCTGCCCGACCGTGCTTGCGGTTGATGAAGTCGTCAACCATGCCCGATTGCAGCGGGCCCGGACGGAACAGCGCCACCAGTGCGATGAGGTCTTCCAGGCAGTCGGGCTTGAGCTTCTTGATCAGCTCCTTCATGCCACGGGATTCGAGCTGGAACACTGCCGTGGTCTCGGCTTTCTGCAGCAGCTCGTAGGTCTTGCGGTCGTCCAGGGGGATGAAGTCGATGTTGACGTCGGGCAGGTTCTTCTTGGCCTGCTCGCGGTTGATAATCTCCATCGCCCACTTGATGATGGTCAGGGTCCGCAGGCCGAGGAAGTCGAACTTCACCAGGCCTGCGGCCTCGACGTCGTCCTTGTCGAACTGGGTCACCAGGCCGCCGCCCTCTTCGTCACAGGCGATCGGCGAGAAGTCGGTAAGCTTGGTCGGCGCGATCACCACGCCACCGGCGTGCTTGCCGGTACCGCGGGTAACACCCTCGAGCTTGAGGGCCATGTCCCAGATCTCGCGGGCATCCTCGTCGCCCTTGAGGAAGTCGCGCAGGATCTCTTCCTGCTCGTAGGCCTTCTCCAGGGTCATGCCCACTTCGAACGGGATCATCTTCGACAGGCGGTCGGCCAGGCCGTAGGACTTGCCCTGCACACGCGCCACGTCGCGCACCACCGCCTTGGCGGCCATGGTGCCGAAGGTGATGATCTGGCTCACCGCGTTGCGGCCATAGGCTTCTGCCACGTAGTCGATCACCCGGTCGCGGCCATCCATGCAGAAGTCGACGTCGAAGTCGGGCATGGAAATACGTTCTGGGTTGAGGAAGCGCTCGAACAGCAGGTCATAGGCCAGCGGGTCGAGGTCGGTGATCTTCAGTACATAGGCCACCAGGGAACCGGCACCCGAACCCCGGCCCGGGCCGACCGGCACGTCGTTGTTCTTCGCCCACTTGATGAAGTCCATAACGATCAGGAAGTAACCGGGGAAGCCCATCTGGATGATGATGTCCAGCTCGAACTTCAGGCGGTCCAGGTAGACCTGGCGCTTCTCTTCGTAGTTGGGCGTGGTCTCCTTCGGCCAGAGCACCGCCAGGCGCTCCTCCAGGCCTTCGTGGGAGACATGGCGCAGGTAGTCGTCGATGCCCATGCCGTTGGGCGTCGGGAAATCGGGGAGGAAGTACTTGCCCAGCTGCACGGTGATGTTGCAGCGCTTGGCGATCTCCACGGTGTTGGCGATGGCGTCCGGCAGGTCGCTGAACAGCTCGGCCATCTCTTCGGGCGACTTGAGGTACTGCTGATCGCTGTAGCCGCGCGGGCGGCGCGGGTCGTCGAGGGTCCAGCCCTCGCCGATACAGACGCGGGTCTCGTGGGCGTCGAAGTCCGACTGCTTGATGAAGCGCACGTCGTTGGTCGCCACCAGCGGCGCGCCGAGCTTGTCGGCCAGGGCCACGGCGGCGTGCACGTACTCTTCGTCACCGGCGCGATTGGTGCGCTGCAGCTCGACGTAGAAACGATCCGGGAACATGCCCATCCAGTCGCCGAGCAGGGCCTCGGCCTCGTCCTGGCGTCCGGCCATCAGGGCCGCGCCGATATCGCCTTCCTTGCCTGCGGACAGGGCGATCAGCCCTTCGCTGGCCGGGGCGATCCAGTCGCGCTGGATGATTACCAGGCCGTTGCGCTGGCCGTCGGTCCAACCACGGGAAATCAGCTCGGTGAGGTTGCGATAGCCCTTGGGGTTCATGGCCAGGAAGCAGATGCGCGACAGCGGCGCATCGGGATCGGCCCCGGCCAGCCACAGGTCGGCGCCGCAGATCGGCTTGATGCCGGCGCCCATGGCGGTCTTGTAGAACTTCACCAGCGAACACATGTTGCTCTGGTCGGTGATTGCCACCGCCGGCATGTTCATCCCGGCCAGGGCCTTGGCCAGCGGCTTGATCCGCACCAGGCCGTCGACCAGGGAGAATTCGGAGTGCACGCGAAGGTGAACGAAGGAGACCGACATGGAGGATCCTGTAGCAGTGCTGAACGACAAGGGCGGGATTGTAGCGTATTGCTCTTCGCTTGCCTCGCCTGGAGGTCAGCGGTTGGTTGCAGAATGCATCGCGGGGCAAGCCCGCTCCCACGCAGCCGATTCCAGTGCAGGCTTGGCGTGGGAGCGGGCTTGCCCCGCGATGAACGGCGCCGATCAGATCAGCGAGGTGGAAATGCCTTCACGGGCTTCCCATGCGGCCCGAACCGGCGCGAACGAGCGCCGATGAATGGGCGTTGGCCCAAGCCGGGCCAGGGCCTCAAGGTGCACTGGAGTCGGATACCCCTTGTGCCCGCCGATCCCATAACCCGGGTAGATCAGCTCGAACGCGCTCATCTCCCGATCACGGGTGACCTTGGCCAGGATCGATGCAGCGGCAATCGCCGGCACCTGCGAGTCACCCTTGACCACAGGCGCAGCCGGTACCGAAAGCTTCGGGCAGCGGTTGCCATCGATCAGTGCCAGCTTCGGCGTGACGTGCAACCCTTCGACCGCACGCTGCATGGCCAGCATGGTCGCATGGAGGATGTTCAGTCGGTCGATTTCCTCGACCTCGGCCCGGGCGATGCAGAAGCTCAGGGCCTTTTCGCGGATCTCGTCGAACAGCGCATCGCGCTTGGCCTCGGTGAGCTTCTTCGAGTCGTTCAGGCCGAGGATCGGTCGGCGCGGGTCGAGAATCACCGCCGCGGTGACCACCGCGCCGCACAGCGGGCCGCGGCCCACTTCATCGACGCCGGCCACCAGTTCTTCAACCAGGTTGAAATCCAGTCCCATCTGCATGTCAGCGGTCCTTCAACAGGGCGAGCACCGCGTCGGCCGCCTGGTTGGAGGCGTCGCGGCGCAAGGTGCGGTGGATCTGGTCGAAGCTGTCGGTCTGCTGCGAGCCGTCCTTGACCAGCGGTGCCAGGGTCTGCGCCAGGGCTTCGCTGGTGGCGGCGTCCTGCAGCAGCTCCGGTACCAGCAGGCGCTGGGCCAGCAGGTTGGGCAGCGACACGTACGGGCTCTTGACCATGCGCTTGAGGATCCAGTACGTCAGCGGTGCCAGGCGGTAGGCCACCACCATCGGTCGCTTGTACAGCATCGCTTCCAGGGTGGCGGTGCCGGAGGCGATCAGCACCGCGTCACAGGCGGCCAGCGCCTGGTGCGAGCGGCCATCCAGCAGGGTCAGCGGCAGCTCGCGCCCTTCGAGCATCTGCTCGACCTGGGCGCGCCGGGCAGCATTCGCGCACGGCAGCACGAAGCGAGCGCCGGGCACCAGCTCGCGCAGGCGCTGGGCGGCATCGAGGAACAAGGCCCCCAGGCGTCCCACCTCACCGCCCCGACTGCCAGGCATCAACGCGATCACCGGCCCTTCGCCCAGGCCCAGTTCGGCACGCGCCGCGCCTCGGTCGGCCTCCAGGGGAATGGTGTCCGCCAGCGGATGGCCGACGAAACGCACCGGCACGCCCTGCTCTTCATAGAAGCGCGCCTCGAACGGCAGCAGGGTGAGCATCAGGTCGCAGCCCTCGCGAATCTTCAGCACGCGCTTCTGCCGCCAGGCCCAGACCGACGGGCTGACGTAATGCACCGTCTTGATCCCGGCCTGACGCAGCTTGAGTTCGATATTGAGGGTGAAATCGGGGGCATCGATGCCGATGAACACGTCGGGCTTTTCGCCGATCAGTGTCTGGATCAGTTCCTTGCGCCGCTTGAGCAGCTCGCGCAGGCGCCCGAGCACCTCGACCAGGCCCATGACGGCCAGGCGTTCCATCGGAAAGTAGGAGGTCATGCCCTCGGCTTCCATCAAGGGACCGCCAACACCGATGAACCGTACATCGGGATGACGTGCCTTGATGGCGCGCATCAGGCCGGAACCGAGAATGTCGCCGCTGGCCTCGCCCGCGACCAGCGCCACGCAGAGCTGGGCCATGTCAGCGGGTGATGCCGCGTGCGGAATTGGCGATCGATTGGCGGAACAGGTCGACTTCGGGGAACTGCGTGACCAGCTCATCCAGCTCCTTGAGCGCCTCTTCGACGGTCAGGCCCTGGCGGTAGACGATCTTGTAGGCGCGACGCAGGGCGTGCAGCACTTCGTCGCTGAAACCGCGACGGCGCAGGCCTTCGAAGTTCATGCTGCGCGCCTCGGCCGGGCTGCCGAACACCGTGACGTAAGCCGGTACGTCCTTGCCGATCGCGGTGCCCATGCCGGAAAACGCGTGGGCGCCGATATGGCAGTACTGGTGCACCAGGGTGTAGCCGGACAGGATCGCCCAGTCGCCGACATGCACATGGCCCGCCAGCGCGGTGTTGTTGACCAGGATGCAGTGGTTGCCGATGACGCTGTCGTGGCCGATGTGGGCATAGGCCATGATCAGGTTGTGATCGCCCAGGGTCGTTTCCGAACGGTCCTGCACGGTGCCGCGGTGGATGGTGACACCCTCGCGGATCACGTTGTGGTCACCGATCACCAGGCGCGTCGGCTCACCCTTGTACTTCAGGTCAGGGGTGTCTTCGCCGATCGAGGAAAACTGGTAGATGCGGTTGTGCTTGCCGATGCGGGTCGGCCCCTTGAGCACCACGTGCGGACCGATGACGGTGCCCTCCCCGATTTCCACATCGGGGCCTACGATCGACCAGGGGCCGACCTCGACGCCCTCGGCCAACTTGGCCGAGGGGTCGATGATCGCCCTTGGGTCAATCGAACTCATAGGGAGCGTTCCGCGCAGGTGATCTCGGCCGAGCAGACCGGCTTGCCGTCCACCAGGGCGCGGCACTCGAACTTCCAGATCATGCTCTTGCGGCTGAGGAACTTGGCTTCCAGCACCAGCTGGTCGCCCGGCAGCACCGGCTGGCGGAAGCGCAGCTTGTCGGAGCCGACGAAGTAGTAGAGGGTGCCGTCCGCCGGCTTGGCGTCGAGCATCTTGAATCCGAGAATCCCGGCCGCCTGGGCCATCGCCTCGATGATCAGCACGCCCGGCATGATCGGATGCGCCGGGAAGTGGCCATTGAAGAACGGCTCATTGATGCTGACATTCTTGTAGGCACGAATGCTTTGGGCCTCGAAGTCCAGGTCCGTCACACGGTCCACCAGCAGGAACGGGTAACGGTGAGGCAGGTATTCGCGAATCTCGTTGATGTCCATCATTTCGGGGGGAAGCCTGTATAAGAATAGGGAGCGCAGGTGCTGACCACACGCTCCTTTTGCAGATCCAAAGAGGAGCCAGCTAGCGACTGTAACGCTTGCTCAGTAAATGGTATCAGCCTTCTGATGTCGGCTGGCCACCTGAGGTCACGGTGTCGACACGCTTTTCCAGCTGCTGGAGACGCTTGGACATCTCGTCCAGCTGGCGAATGCGAGCGGCGCTCTTGCGCCACTCGGCCAAGGGTTGCATGGCCGTACCGGAAGAATAGCCACCCGGCTCGGTAATCGAACGGGTCACCATGGTCATGCCGGAAACGAAGACATTGTCGCAGACGTCGATGTGGCCGACCATCCCGACGCCACCGGCGATCATGCAATGCTTGCCGATGCGGGTGCTGCCGGAAATCCCGACGCAGGCCGCCATCGCCGTGTGGTCGCCGACCTGCACGTTGTGGGCGATCTGGATCTGGTTGTCGAGCTTGACGCCATCACCGATGCGGGTGTCCGACAGCGCGCCGCGGTCTACCGCGGTGTTCACGCCGATCTCCACGTCATCACCCAGGGTGACGCCGCCGATCTGCGCGATCTTGCGCCAGATACCCTTCTCGTTGGCAAAGCCGAAGCCCTCGCCACCGATCACCGCGCCGGACTGGATGACCACGCGCTTGCCGATGGTCACGTCGTGATACAGCGTGACCCGTGGGGCCAGCCAGCCGCCCTCGCCGATGACGCAGCGGGCGCCGACGAAACAGTGCGCGCCGACCGTCACGTTGGCGCCAATGCGCGCGCCGCTCTCGATCACCGCGAACGGGCCGATGCTGGCGCTGGCATCCACCTGGGCATCCTCGGCAACCACGGCGCTGGGATGGACTCCCGCCACAGCCTTGGGCTTCGGATCGAACAGGTGCGAAATGCGTGCATAGGCCAGGTAAGGATCGGGAACGATCAGGGCGTTGCCGGCAAAACCTTCGGCGTCCTCGGCCTTGAGCAATACCGCGCTGGCCGTGGAGTCGTCCAGGAATTTGCGGTACTGCTTGTTGGCCAGGAAGCTCAACTGCCCGGAACCGGCCTCCTGCAAGGTGGCCAGCCCGGTGATCTGCAGCGCCTCGGGGCCTTTGAGTTCGGCCCCGAGGGCCTCGGCCAGCTGGCCGAGCGTCATGGTCACGGTCATATCAACGGGCTTGGTTCATGCGCTCGATGACCTGGCGGGTGATGTCGTACTGCGGCTTGACATCGATGACCGCGCCACGCTCCAGAACCAGGTCGAAACCGCCCTTCTTGATCACTTCCTCGACAGCGCCGTCAAGTTTCGGCTTGAGCTGCTTGAGCATGTCGCGGTCGGCCACGGCCTTGGCTTCGTTGAGTTCCTTGGACTGGAACTGGAAGTCGCGGGCTTTTTGCTTGAACTCGAGCTCCAGGCGTTCACGCTCAGGCTGAGGCATCTTGTCGCCGCCCTTGATCAGGCGATCCTGGATACCCTTGGCGCTGCTTTCCAGGCCCTTGAGCTTGGTCAGTTGCGGGCCGAACTTCTTCTCGGCGTCAACGGCGTACTTCTTGGCCGCGTCGGATTCCAGCAGGGCCATCTGATAGTTCAGCACGGCAACTTTCATTTCGGCGAAAGCCGGGGTGGCGACCAGCGCCGCGGCCACGAGGGCCAGTTGGGTCAACTTACGCACGATGCACTCCTGGATAATCCGTTGTCGTTATGCAAGGGCCGACCTCAGAAGGTCTGGCCCAGAGAGAATTGGAACACTTGCGTGTCGGCGTCGTCCGGCTTCTTGATCGGCATCGCCAGGCTGAAGCTCAACGGGCCCAGCGCGGTGATCCAGGTCACGCCCAGACCGACCGAGCTGGCCATGTCCGAGAATCCGACCTTGGTGCAATCGGGCTTGGAGCCGCAGTTGGTGTCGAACACGTTACCCACGTCCCAGAATACGGACGTGCGCAGCGAACGCTGATCCTTGACGAACGGCAGCGGGAACAGCAGCTCCACGCCACCCTGGACGAGGACGTTGCCACCGAACGGCAGCGGATCCTGGTCCGGGTCGGCGATGGTGCCCTGGTTGCCGGTTACCGCAGCGCCACGGCTCGGGGTGCTGCGTGGACCCAGGGTGCTGTCCTTGAAGCCGCGCACGGAGTTGAAGCCGCCCGCGTAGTAGTTTTCATAGAACGGCAGGCCGGAGGTCGAGCCGAAACCATCACCATAGCCCAGTTCGGTGTGCAGGCGCAGGGTGTACTCGTTGTTGATCGGCTTGAACAGCTGGCCACGGTAGTCGAGCTTGTAGAACGACAGGTCGCTGCCCGGCACGGTGGTTTCCAGGGTCAGGCTCTGGGAGTGACCACGAGTGGCCAGCACGCCTTTGTTCAGGGTCGACTCGGACCAGCCGATCGAGGCCTTGAAGTTCAGGAAGTTGTCGCCCTCGTCCTGGAGGAACTTGAAGATCTCGTCGACGGTGTAGCGGCCGGTCTTGATCTTGTCCTGCTGCACGGTCAGGCCGTAGGTCAGGCGCGAGGTCTCGCTGATCGGGTAGCCGAGGCTGACACCGGCACCGAGGCTGTCCACCGCATAGCTGGCCACGTCGACGTCGAGGTCGTCGTAGTCGGTGCTGCGGTAGAAGGCGTTGTAGCCCAGGCTCACGCCATCGGCGGTGAAGTAGGGATCGACATAGCCGAAGTTGTAGCGGGTCTGGTATTCGGAACGGGTCAGGCCGATGGAGACCTTGTTACCGGTACCGAGGAAGTTGCTCTGGCTGATCGAGCCGCCCAGGATCAGGCCGGCGCTCTGGGCGAAGCCGACGCTGGCGGTGATCGAGCCGGAGGCCTGCTCTTCGACGCTGTAGTTGACGTCGACCTGGTCGTCGGTGCCCGGAACCGGTGGCGTCTCGACGTTGACTTCCTTGAAGAAGCCCAGGCGCTCGAGGCGGGTCTTGGACTGGTCGATCAGGTAGGTCGAGGCCCAGCCACCTTCCATCTGGCGCATTTCGCGACGCAGCACTTCGTCTTCGGTCTTGGTGTTGCCGCGGTAGTTGATGCGGTTGACGTACGCACGCTTGCCCGGATCGACGACGAACATGATGTCGACGGTGTGATCCTGGTCGTTCGGCTGTGGCACGCCGTTGACGTTGGCGAAGGTGTAGCCTTCGTTGCCCAGACGACGGGTGATCAGGTCGGAAGTGGTGGTCATCACCTTGCGCGAGAACACCTGGCCCGGCTGCACCAGCAGCAGCGACTTGACCTGGTCTTCCGGCACTTTCAGGTCACCGGACAGCTTCACGTCGCGGACGGTGTACTTCTCGCCCTCGTTGATGTTGACGGTGATGTAGACGTGCTTCTTGTCCGGAGTGATCGACACCTGGGTGGACGCGATGTCCATGTTGATGTAGCCGCGGTCCAGGTAGTAGGAACGCAGGCGCTCCAGGTCACCGGAGAGTTTTTCCCGGGCGTACTTGTCGTCGTTCTTGAAGAACGACAGCCAGTTGGTGGTCTTGAGCTCGAACAGCTGGCCGAGGGTCTCGTCGTCGAAGACAGTGTTGCCCACCACGTTGATGTGCTGGATCGCGGCCACGGTGCCTTCGTTGATCTTGATCTTCAGGCCGACGCGGTTGCGCGGCTGCGGCACGACCTCGGCGTCGACCTCGGCGGAGTAGCGGCCCTGGGCCACGTACTGGCGCTGCAGTTCGTTACGCACGCCTTCCAGCGTCGCGCGCTGGAAGATCTCGCCTTCGGCCAGGCCCGACTGTTTCAGGCCCTTCATCAGGTCTTCGGTGCTGATCGCCTTGTTGCCTTCGATCTCGATGCTCGACACCGAGGGGCGCTCGACCACGTTGATGATCAGGACATTGCCGTCGCGGTTCAGCTGGATGTCCTGGAAGAAGCCGGTCTTGAACAGCGAGCGGGTCGACTCGACCAGACGGCGGTCGTCGACCTGGTCACCGACGTTCAGCGGCAACGCGCCGAACACGCTGCCGGCGGACACCCGCTGCAGGCCGTTGACACGAATATCGGAGATGGTGAAGGACTCGGCGTGAACTTCAGCGATCATCAGTGCGGAGAGCACCGCAGTTAGCAGCAGACGTTTCATGAAGTCCTTTTATTCCAACTGGCAATAAACAACCTGCCGCGACAAGGCAGCAGGTTTCGCGATTGAGCGAAGCTTTTATAGTCGACCCAGATCGTTGATCAGGGCGAGCAACATCACCCCGACGACCAAACTGATACCGATCTGGACCCCCCAACCCTGCACCCGATCCGAGAGCGGACGACCGCGCGCCCACTCGATCAGGTAGAACAGCAAATGCCCCCCATCCAGTACCGGGATGGGCAGCAGGTTCAGAACCCCCAGGCTTATGCTCAGGTAGGCCAGGAAATTCAGGAAATCCCCAACGCCCGACTGGGCTGAAGCGCCCGCCACTTTAGCAATGGTTATCGGTCCGCTCAAGTTTTTTACCGAGAGCTCCCCGAACAGCATTTTCTTCAGCGATTCGAGGGTCAGGATGCTCATGTTCCAGGTACGGGAAAGTCCCTCGCCGACTGCTTCCAGCGGCCCATAGCTGACCTCGCGGAGCATCTTCGCCGGCCACTCGGCGGCCTTGACCCCGGCGCCGAGGTAGCCGCCAGAAGCCTGGCCCTCGCCTTTGCGCGCCAGGGTGACGGCAACCTCGAGTGGCGCGCCGTCGCGCTCGATGCGCAGGCTGACCTTTTTCTCGGGACGGGCACGGACTGCGTCGACCACTTGTTGCCAGTCGGCCAGCTCAACACCGTCGAGCGCCAACAGTTTGTCACCGGTCTTGAGGCCGGCTGCGGCGGCCGGCCCCTTCGGATCGATCTCAGCCAGCACCGGCACCATCGCCGGGCGCCAGGGGCGCAGGCCAAGGGACTGGATCGGCTCGGGCTCGTCGACGCCCTTGAGCCATTGATTCAGGGAAACATTCAATTGACGCTCAGCGGTCGCCCCCTCATCGAGCACCCCGACCCGCAGCGTGCCGCTCTCGCCGAGACGGCGCACCAGCTGCAGGTTGACCGCCGACCAACCATTGGTCGGTTCGCCATCGATGGAGACGATTTCCTGGCCGACGCTCAGGCCGGCGCTGGCCGCCAGGCTGCCGGCCTCGACGCCACCGATGACCGGACGCACCTGCTGCGAACCCAGCATGGCCACCACCCAGAAGAACAGGATGGCGAGCAGGAAGTTGGCGATGGGACCGGCGGCCACGATGGCGATGCGCTGACGGACCGACTTGCGGTTGAACGACTGCTCGACCAGCGCCGGCGGGACCTCGCCCTCGCGCTCGTCGAGCATCTTGACGTAGCCGCCCAGGGGGATCGCGGCGACGACGAACTCGGTGCCGTGCCGGTCATGCCAACGCACCAGCGGCGTGCCGAAGCCCACCGAGAAGCGCAGGACCTTGACCCCGCAGCGCCGCGCCACCCAGAAGTGGCCGAACTCGTGGAAGGTAACCAGCACACCCAGTGCAATCAGGGTGCCGACAATCATGTAGAGCGCAGTCATGTCCAATCTCCGGGTGACATTCGGCGGAGTCGGCCGCAGGCTTCAGCGGCCGTGGCGTCGCAGCCACTCCCGGGACAGCTCCCGGGCACGCTGGTCGGCGGCGAACACCGCCTCGAGGGTGGGCAAGGCCACCACGGGCTCCTGGTCGAGCACCTGTTCGATCATACCCGCGATCTCCGGGAAGCGGATACGCCGCTGGAGAAACGCCTCGACGGCCACTTCGTTGGCGGCGTTGAGCACCGCCGGCGCGCTGTTGCCCGCCTCGGCAGCCTGACGCGCCAGGCGCAGGCATGGGAAGCGCTGTTCGTCGGGCGCCTGGAAATCCAGACGGGCGATGGCGAACAGATCCAGCGGCGCGACGCCCGAATCGATCCGCTCCGGCCAGGCCAGGGCGTTGGAGATCGGCGTGCGCATGTCCGGGTTGCCCAGCTGAGCAAGCACCGAGCCATCGACGTAGTCCACCAGCGAGTGAATGACACTCTGCGGGTGCACCACCACTTCAATCTGCGACGGCTTGGCATCGAACAGCCAGCAGGCCTCGATCAGCTCCAGGCCTTTGTTCAGCATGCTGGCCGAATCGACCGAGATCTTGCGCCCCATGGACCAGTTCGGATGCGCGCAGGCCTGCTCCGGCGTTACATCCAGCAATACTTCAGCAGGGGTTTCGCGGAACGGCCCGCCGGAGGCGGTCAGCAGGATCCGGCGCACGCCGACAGCGCCCAGGCCACGGGCGTAATCGCCGGGCATGCACTGGAAGATCGCGTTGTGTTCGCTGTCGATCGGCAGCAATACCGAACCACTGCGGTGCACCGCCTCCATGAACAGGGCCCCGGACATCACCAGGGCCTCTTTGTTGGCCAGCAGCACCTTCTTGCCCGCCTCGACAGCGGCCAAGGTCGGGCGCAGGCCGGCCGCGCCGACGATGGCCGCCATCACGGTATCCACCTCGGACGCAGCGGCCACCTGACACAACCCGGCCTCACCCTCGAGCACCTCGGTGGCGCAGCCCGCCGCGGCCAGCCCCTGGCGCAGGCGCAGGGCCGCCTCGGCGCTCGGCACCACGGCGAAGGCCGGACGATGACGCTCGCACAGGGCCAGCAGTTCGTCGATGCGCGAGTAGCCACTGAGGGCGAACACCTGGTAACGGTCAGGGTGTCGGGCAATGACATCCAGCGTGCTCAGGCCGATGGAGCCGGTGGCCCCCAGCACGGTTATGCGTTGCACGGCACTCACATCACACCCCACTCAGCCGCCCACAGCAGCACGGCAAACATCGGAATCGCCGCGGTCAGGCTGTCAATGCGATCGAGCACGCCGCCATGACCCGGCAGCAGGTTGCTGCTGTCCTTGATGCCTTCACGGCGCTTGAACATGCTTTCGGTCAGGTCGCCGACCACGGAGGACATCACTACAACGACAGCCCCCAGCAGGCCCAGCAGCACCTGACCAATACTCCAGTCGCGGGCGAAACCCACGGCCAGGGTGATCAGCAGGCTGACCGCGAGACCGCCATAGACACCCTCCCAGCTCTTGCCCGGGCTGACCTGCGGCGCCAGCTTGCGCTTGCCGAAAGCCCGGCCGGAGAAGTACGCGCCGATATCGGCAGCCCAGACCAGGACCATCACCGACAGGATCAGCCAGTTGCCCAGCGGCCAGTGCTTGAGCAGCACCAAGCCCTGCCAGGCAGGCAGCAGCACCAGCAGGCCGATCAGCAGGCGACAGGCGGCGCTGCTCCACAGCTCGCCGCTACGCGGGTAGGTCAGCACCAGCCAGGTGGCCAGGGCCCACCAGATCACCGAGGCGCCCAGTACCCAGGGCGCAAGGTCGGGCATCAGGTAGAGCAGCATCAGGCCGCCCGCCACCACGGCGGCGTAGGCGATGCGCAGCGGCTGCGCCACCAGGCCGGCCAGGCGCGCCCACTCCCAGGCGCCGAGCGTCACCACGAAACCGATGAACAGGGCGAAATCCCCACCGTTGAGCAGGAAGAAACCACCCAACGCGATCGGTAGCAGGATCAGCGCGGTAATGATGCGTTGTTTAAGCATTAAGCACGGGCTCCGGCTTCGACCTGCTCGCTGGTCTTACCGAAGCGGCGCTGGCGCGAAGCGAAATCGGCCAGCGCGTTGCGCATGGCCTCGTGTTTGAAGTCCGGCCAGTAGAGGTCGGAGAAGTACAACTCGGCGTAGGCCAGCTGCCACAGCAGGAAGTTGCTGATGCGGTGCTCGCCGCCGGTGCGGATGCACAGGTCGGGCAACGGCAGGTCGCCGGTGGCCAGGCAGGTCTGCAGCAGGTCCGGGGTGATGTCCTCGGGGCGCAGGTGACCGGCCTGGACTTCCCGTGCCAGGCGCTGTGCGGCCTGGGCGATATCCCACTGACCGCCGTAATTGGCGGCGATCTGCAGGATGAAGCGGTTGCTGCCCACCGTCGCCGCTTCGGCTTCGCGCATCGCCGCCTGAAGCTCAGGGTGGAAGCGCGAGCGATCACCGATGATGCGCAGGCTGATGTTGTTGTCGTTCAGGCGCTTGGCCTCGCGACGCAATGCCGAGAAGAACAGTTCCATCAGCGCGCCGACCTCCTCGGCCGGACGCTGCCAGTTCTCGCTGGAGAAGGCGAAGAGCGTGAGCACCTCGACCTTGGCCTCGGCGCAGACTTCGATCACCGCGCGAACGGCATCCACGCCGGCCTTGTGGCCGGCGACGCCGGGCAGAAGACGTTTCTTCGCCCAGCGGTTGTTGCCATCCATGATGATCGCGACATGACGCGGCACCGAGCCCGGTGCCGCCGACTTGGTCTTTTCCATTAAGAGAGCAACCCTGGCCTCAAACGGCCATCAGGTCCTTTTCCTTGGCCTTGAAGGCGGCATCGACTTCGGCGACGAACTTGTCGGTCAGCTTCTGGATCTCGTCAGCCGCGCGACGCTCTTCGTCTTCGCTGATTTCCTTGTCCTTGGTCAGCTTCTTCAGGTCGGCCAGGGCATCGCGACGCACGTTGCGCACAGCGACCTTGGCGTCCTCGGCAACGCCGCTGGCCTGCTTGGTGTAGCCCTTGCGGGTTTCCTCGGTCAGGGCCGGCATCGGCACGCGGATGGTGGTGCCGGCGCTGGACGGGTTCAGGCCCAGGTCGGAGGTCAGGATGGCCTTCTCGATGGCGGCGCTGAGGTTCTTGTCGTGGGCGACGATCTTCAGGGTACGGGCGTCCTCGACGGTGATCGCAGCCACCTGGTTCAGCGGCATGTCGCTGCCCCAGGCCGGCACCTTGACGCTGTCCAGGATGCTTGGGTGGGCGCGACCGGTACGGATCGCCGCCAGGTTGCGGGCCAGGGCCTCGAGGGACTTGCCCATGCGCTCCTGGGCGTCTTTCTTGATGTCGTTGATCATTTTTGAACTTCCTCGATCAGAGTTCCTTCCGCACCACCATGCACAATGTTGAGCAGGGCGCCGGGCTTGTTCATGTTGAAGACGCGCAGCGGCATCTTGTGATCGCGGCAAAGGCAGATTGCCGTGAGGTCCATTACACCCAGCTTGCGATCCAGCACTTCATCGTAGGACAGATGATCGAACTTCTCGGCATGCGGGTCCTTGAATGGATCTGCAGTGTATACACCATCGACCTTGGTTGCCTTCAATACCACGTCGGCATCGATTTCGATGGCGCGCAGGCAAGCGGCGGAGTCGGTGGTGAAGAACGGGTTGCCGGTACCGGCAGCGAAGATCACGACTTCCTTGGAATTCAGGTGGCGCATGGCCTTGCGGCGATCGTAGTGATCGGTCACACCCACCATGGAGATGGCCGACATGACGATGGCGGTGATGTTCGCCCGCTCCAGCGCGTCGCGCATGGCCAGGCCGTTCATCACGGTGGCCAGCATGCCCATGTGGTCGCCGGTAACGCGGTCCATGCCGGCTGCACTGAGCGCCGCGCCACGGAACAGGTTGCCGCCACCGATCACCAGGCCGACCTGAACGCCGATGCCGACCAGCTGGCCGACTTCCAGCGCCATGCGATCCAGGACCTTGGGGTCGATCCCGAACTCTTCCGAGCCCATCAGGGCCTCGCCGCTAAGTTTGAGTAGAATGCGTTTATAGCGAGCCTGATGACCACTGCCCTGCTGAGCCATTGCGAATCTCTCCTGCGGCGTTTGTAAAAATCTGGCGGGCTGTTTCAGCCTGCGCGTAACTCTAGCGTGACGCACTTCATGCGTCAGCGAGCAACGGTCTCGTGAACCGCTCCCGCTTTGACAAAGAGGCTGCGCGCGTAAGCGGGCAGCCTCTTCGGGGCGACAGACGAATCCGTCTTACTGCTTGGCGGCAGCTACCTGGGCGGCAACTTCGGCAGCGAAGTCGTCAACCGGCTTCTCGATGCCTTCGCCGACCTTGAAGTAGGTGAAGGAAACGATTTCAGCACCGGCTTTCTTGGCCAGCGCGCCGACCTTGACTTCCGGATCCATGACGAAGGCTTGCTCTTTCAGCGAGGCTTCGGCTTTGAACTTGGAGATACGACCGTTGATCATGTTCTCAACGATGTTTTCCGGCTTGCCGGCGATCTTGTCGGCGTTCAGCTGCAGGAAGACGTTCTTCTCGCGCTCGATGGCCTCGGCGGAGATTTCCGACGCGTCCAGGAACTCTGGGTTCGAGGCTGCAACGTGCATGGCGATGTTCTTGGCCAGATCGACGTCGCCGCCTTTCAGGACAACAACGGCACCGATCTTGTTGCCGTGCAGGTAGGCACCGACAACGTCACCCTCAACGCGCACCAGGCGACGGATGTTGACGTTCTCGCCGCACTTGGCAACCAGGGCTTCACGGGCGGCTTCACGCGAGGCGATCAGCGGAGCGGCGTCGGTCAGCTTCTGGGCGAAGGCTTCTTCGATGCTTTCGGCAACGAAGTTCTTGAAGTCGTCTTGCAGGGCCAGGAAGTCGGTCTGCGAGTTCACTTCCAGCAGAACGGCGGATTTACCGTCGGTCTTGACGGCGATAGCGCCTTCAGCAGCGACGTTGCCAGCCTTCTTGGCGGCCTTGATGGCGCCCGAGGCACGCATGTCGTCAATGGCTTTCTCGATGTCGCCGCCGGCCTTTTCCAGGGCCTTTTTGCAATCCATCATGCCTTCGCCGGTACGCTCGCGCAGTTCTTTGACCAGCGCCGCAGTAATTGCTGCCATTTCAAAATCCTCTTGGAAAGTTTTTCAACCATTCCACCCGCTCGTCACGGGCGTTAAATTCTGCAAATCGCTGCCTTTATATCAGCTCGCCCATGATGCGGGGCCGTTGCTGACAGCAGGATTTCAAGGTGGCAAAAAGGGGGCCAAGCCCCCTTTTTGCGTGCCAAGTAGACGCCAGGCGTCAATTACTCAGCAGCAGGTGCAGCCGCTTCTTCAGCGTAGACTTCAGTACCGCCGGCAACGTTGTTGCGGCCGCGGATGACGGCGTCAGCCATCGAAGTCATGTACAGCTCGATGGCGCGGATGGCGTCATCGTTACCTGGGATGATGTAGTCAACACCTTCCGGGCTGCTGTTGGTATCGACAACGCCGATGACCGGGATGCCCAACTTGTTGGCTTCGGTGATAGCAATGCGCTCGTGGTCGACGTCGATCACGAACAGGGCATCAGGCAGGCCGCCCATGTCCTTGATACCACCCAGGCTGCGGTCCAGCTTTTCCAGATCGCGCGAACGCATCAGGGCTTCTTTCTTGGTCAGCTTGGCAAAGGTGCCGTCTTCGGCCTGGGTTTCCAGGTCGCGCAGACGCTTGATCGAGGCGCGGATGGTCTTGTAGTTGGTCAGCATGCCGCCCAACCAACGGTGATCAACGTATGGCGAACCGCAACGAGCAGCTTGCTCGGCGACGATCTTGCCGGCGGAACGCTTGGTGCCGACGAACATGATCTTGTTCTTGCCCTGGGCCAGGCGCTCTACGAAGGACAGAGCTTCGTTGAACATTGGCAGGGTTTTTTCCAGGTTGATGATGTGGATCTTGTTACGCGCGCCGAAAATGTACTTGCCCATTTTCGGGTTCCAGTAACGGGTCTGGTGGCCGAAGTGCACACCGGCCTTCAGCATATCGCGCATGTTGACTTGGGACATGATAGTTCCTTGATAAGTCGGGTTGGGCCTCCACGTATCCCAATGACCAACCCGTGCTTCCAGGGAAACCGGGCACCCAGGCCATCGTGTCGACACGTGTGTGGGTTTGAGCTGACGGAGGACATCCCCCGAAAGCGGCGCATTTTATACCACAGGCCGAGCGCGAACGGAACCCGGATCATGCTTCGTCCGTCAGTGGCTTTTGCAGCACCCGTGCTTTGCGGCCAGAATGCCTTCAATAGACCACCGGATCCAGGGGACTCTCCCGACAGATCGCCGCCGCGCTCTGGTAGAATCCGGTCTTTCCCGTTTGTTCGCGCCACACAAGGCGCCGTAGAGAGCCTGTTCATGACCGTCACCATCAAGACCGCAGAAGACATCGAGAAGATGCGCATCGCTGGCCGCCTGGCCGCCGAAGTGCTGGAAATGATCGAGGAGCACATCAAGCCCGGCGTCACCACCGAAGAGCTCGACCGCCTGTGCCACGACTACATCGTCAACGTCCAGCAGGCGATCCCCGCCCCTCTCAACTACAAGGGCTTCCCCAAGTCGATCTGCACCTCGATCAACCATGTGGTCTGCCACGGCATCCCCAATGACAAGGCGCTCAAGGACGGCGACACCATCAACATCGACGTGACCGTGATCAAGGACGGCTACCACGGCGACACCAGCCGCATGTTCCATGTCGGCACCGTCGCGCCATGGGCCGAGCGCCTGTCCAAGGTCACCCAGGAGTGCCTGTACAAGGCCATCGAGCTGGTCAAGCCCGGCTGCCGCCTGGGCGACATCGGCGAAGTGATCCAGAAACACGCCGAGAAGAACGGTTTCTCGGTGGTCCGCGAGTTCTGCGGCCACGGCATCGGCAAGGTGTTCCACGAAGAGCCGCAAATCCTCCACTACGGCCGCGCCGGCACCGGCATGGAGCTCAAGGAAGGCATGACCTTCACCATCGAGCCGATGATCAACCAGGGCAAGGCCGACACCAAGGTACTGGGCGACGGCTGGACCGCCATCACCAAGGACCGCAAGCTCTCGGCCCAGTGGGAACACACCCTGGTGGTGACCGCCAGCGGCTACGAGATCTTCACCCTGCGCAAGGACGACACAATCCCGCGCACCTCGGCCTGATACTGACTAACAGGAACGCGACTCGATGCCCCAGGTGGATCCCGAGCTGTTCGACCGCGGCCAGTTCCAGGCGGAACTGGCCCTCAAGGCAAGCCCCATCGCCGCTTTCAAGAAGGCCATCCGCATGGCCGGCGAGGTGCTCGACAAGCGTTTCCGTGAAGGCCGCGAGATCCGCCGGCTGATCGAGGATCGCGCCTGGTTCGTCGACAACATCCTGCAACAGGCCTGGCACCAGTTCAGCTGGGGCGCGCCGGACGGCATCGCCCTGGTGGCGGTGGGCGGCTATGGCCGCGGCGAGCTGCACCCGTTCTCGGACATCGACCTGCTGATCCTGCTCGACGCCGCCGAGCACGAGCAGTACCGCGACGCCATCGAGCGCTTCCTCACGCTGCTGTGGGACATCGGCCTGGAAGTCGGCCAGAGCGTGCGCACCGTCGACGAATGCGCCGAGCAGGCCCGGGCCGACCTCACGGTCATCACCAACCTGATGGAAAGCCGCACCATCGCCGGCCCCGAGTCGCTGCGCCGACGCATGCTCGACGCCACCAGCACCGCGCATATGTGGCCGAGTAAGGAGTTCTTCCTGGCCAAGCGCGCCGAGCTCAAGGCCCGCCATCACAAGTACAACGACACCGAGTACAACCTCGAGCCCAACGTCAAGGGCGGGCCGGGTGGCCTGCGCGACATCCAGACGGTGCTTTGGGTGGCCCGGCGCCAGTACGGCACCCTGAACCTGCACGCACTGGCCGGCGAGGACTTCCTGCTGGAAAGCGAGAACGAACTGCTGGCCTCGTCCCAGGCCTTCCTCTGGCGCGTGCGCTATGCCCTGCACATGCTCGCCGGACGCGCCGAGGACCGCCTGCTGTTCGACCACCAGCGCAGCATCGCCGCGCTGCTGGGCTACACCGACGACAACCCCAAGCGCGCCATCGAACAGTTCATGCAGCAGTACTACCGGGTGGTGATGAGCATCAGCCAGCTGTGCGACCTGATCATCCAGCACTTCGAGGAGGTGATCCTCGCCGATGACGACAGCGGCGCCACCCAGCCGCTGAACGCGCGCTTCCGCCTGCACGACGGCTATATAGAAGCGGTCAACCCAAACGTGTTCCGACGCACCCCGTTCGCCATGCTGGAAATCTTCGTGCTGATGGCCCAGCACCCCGAGATCAAGGGCGTGCGCGCCGACACCGTGCGCCTGCTGCGCGAGCATCGCCACCTGATCGACGACAAGTTCCGCAACGATATCCGCAACACCAGCCTGTTCATCGAGCTGTTCAAGTGCGAGATCGGCATCCACCGCAACCTGCGGCGGATGAACCGCTACGGCATCCTCGGCCGCTACCTGCCGGAGTTCGGCCTGATCGTCGGACAGATGCAGCACGACCTGTTCCACATCTACACGGTCGATGCGCACACCCTCAACCTGATCAAGCACCTGCGCAAGCTGCAGTACACCCCGGTTTCCGAGAAATTCCCGCTGGCCAGCAAGCTCATGGGCCGCCTGCCCAAGCCCGAGCTGATCTACCTGGCCGGTCTCTACCACGACATCGGCAAGGGTCGCCAGGGTGACCATTCCGAGCTGGGCGCAGTGGACGCACAGGCCTTCTGTGCGCGCCACCAGCTGCCTGCGTGGGACAGTCGGCTGATCGTCTGGCTGGTGCAGAACCACCTGGTGATGTCCACCACTGCCCAGCGCAAGGACCTCTCCGACCCGCAGGTGATCAACGACTTCGCCCTGCACGTGGGCGACGAAACACGTCTGGACTACCTCTACGTGCTGACCGTGGCCGACATCAACGCCACCAACCCCAGCTTGTGGAACTCCTGGCGGGCGAGCCTGCTGCGCCAGCTCTACACCGAGACCAAGCGCGCCCTGCGCCGGGGCCTGGAGAACCCGCTGGACCGCGAGGAGCAGATCCGCCAGACCCAGAGCGCCGCGCTCGACATCCTGGTGCGCGAGGGCACCGACCCGGACGACGTCGAGCAGCTCTGGTCGCAGCTGGGTGACGATTACTTCCTCAAGCACACCGCCGCCGACGTGGCCTGGCACAGCGACGCGATCCTCCAGCAGCCGGCCGACGGCGGGCCGCTGGTACTGATCAAGGAAACCACCCAGCGCGAGTTCGAGGGCGGCACGCAGATCTTCATCTACGCCCCCGACCAGCACGATTTCTTTGCCGTGACCGTGGCCGCCATGGCCCAGCTCAACCTGAACATCCACGACGCCCGGATCATCACCTCGAGCAGCCAGTTCACCCTCGACACCTACATCGTGCTCGACAACGACGGCGGCTCGATCGGCGACAATCCGCAGCGGGTCAGGCAGATCCGCGACGGCCTGACCGAAGCGCTGCGCACCCCCGAGGACTACCCGGCGATCATCCAGCGCCGGGTGCCACGCCAGCTCAAGCACTTCGACTTCCCGCCGCAGGTGACCATCCTCAACGACGCCCAGCGTCCGGTGACCATTCTCGAAATCACTGCCCCGGACCGGCCCGGCCTGCTGGCGCGGATCGGGCGGATCTTCCTGGAATTCGACATCTCGCTGCAGAACGCCAAGATCGCCACCCTCGGCGAGCGCGTGGAGGACGTGTTCTTCATCACCGACGCCGACAACCAGCCGCTGTCCGACCCGCAGCTGTGCAGCCGCCTGCAGGAGGCCATCGTCCAGCAGTTGCAGGCCGGCCAGGCCAGCGATGCCAGCCCCACCCGCATGACCTTTTGACGATAACGAGACCTTGCGCCAATGAACCCAGCACTGACCCAGCTCCAGCCCTACCCGTTCGAGAAACTGCGTGCCCTGCTGGGGAGCGTGAAGCCGGCGGCGGACAAACGCCCGATCGCCCTGTCGATCGGCGAGCCGAAGCACGAATCGCCGGCCTTCGTCGCCAAGGCCATGGCCGACAACCTCGACAAGCTGGCGGTCTACCCCAGCACCCTGGGCCTGCCGGCCTTGCGCCAGGCCATCGGCCAGTGGTGCGAGCGGCGCTTCGGCGTGCCAGTCGGCTGGCTGGACGCCGACCGCCATATCCTGCCTGTCAACGGCACCCGCGAGGCGCTGTTCGCCTTCACCCAGGCCGTGGTCGATCGCTCGGCAGATGGCCTGGTGGTCAGCCCCAACCCGTTCTACCAGATCTACGAAGGCGCGGCCCTGCTGGCCGGCGCCACCCCGCACTACCTGCCCTGCCTGGAAAACAACGGTTTCAACCCGGACTTCGACGCCGTGCCGGCCGACGTCTGGAAGCGTTGCCAGATCCTGTTCCTGTGCTCCCCGGGCAACCCCACCGGCGCCCTGGTGCCAATGGACACCCTGAAGAAGCTGATCGCCCTGGCCGACGAGCACGACTTCGTGATCGCCGCCGACGAGTGCTACAGCGAGCTGTACTTCGACGAGGACGCGCCGCCACCGGGCCTGCTCAGCGCCTGCGCGGAACTGGGCCGAAATGACTTCAAGCGCTGCGTGGTGTTCCACAGCCTGTCCAAGCGTTCCAACCTGCCGGGGCTGCGCTCGGGCTTCGTCGCCGGCGATGCCGAAATCATCAAGCCGTTCCTGCTGTACCGCACCTACCATGGTTGCGCCATGCCGGTGCAGACCCAGCTGGCCAGCATCGCCGCCTGGCAGGATGAGGCCCATGTGCGCGACAACCGCGACCAGTACCGCGCCAAGTACGACGCCGTGCTCGACATCCTGCAACCGGTGCTCGACGTGCAACGCCCGGACGGCAGCTTCTACCTGTGGGCCAAGGTGCCGGGCAGCGACGCCGACTTCACCCGCGACCTGTTCGAGGCCGAGCATGTGACCGTAGTGCCAGGTTCGTACCTCTCCCGCGAAGTAGACGGGGTCAACCCGGGCGCCGGGCGCGTGCGCATGGCCCTGGTAGCGCCGCTGGCCGAGTGCATCGAGGCAGCGGAGCGGATTCGCGCGTTCCTGGGCCGCTGATGGCAGGCGCCCCTTCTCACAGGGGGGCGCAATTCAAATCGAGGCAAGCATTAAGTACCGTCAGCACAGAACTCTGGCGACCGATAGTTGGCACCTCTCAACCCCTGAAGGTGCACAACGATGTCCGATGTTCTCGTGGCAAACGCGATCTACCGTCTACGCCAGAAGCTGCAACTGCCCCAGGCGATGAAGCCGCGCAAGAAACGCTCGGTGGCGGATCATTCCGTGTTCTGGCGCCCAGGCCAGACGCTCAGGATCTCGTTCATCGGCACGCCCTGCCCGTGGCTCAAGAAATCGATTTTCGACACCGCCTGCCAATGGCTGAAATACGCCAACCTGAAATTCGAACTCCTCGACAACGATGTCGAAGAAGCCGAGATCCGCATCCAGACCGATGTGCAGGAAGGCGTGAATTTCAGTTTCCTGGGCAACCAGGCCTTGGACGTGGACGGTGCCACCATGGCATTGGGAGTCAGGCTGTCCGACCCACTGTTCGAATCGTTCGTATTGCATGAGTTCGGGCACGCACTGGGCATGGAGCACGAGCACCAGCACCCACAGGCCAACATTCCCTGGGACCTGGACGCGGTGCGCCAGTTGCTGGCAGCGGTCCTGGCCGACGAGGCCAACAGCCCGGATGAGCTGGCCGACCTGATCGAAGAGGACCTTGCCGTTCAATTCCTGCCTCTGCCCGATAACGGCGACCTGCTCATCCTGCCCTATGACAAGCAGTCGATCATGCATTACCGCATCAGGCAGAAACTCACGCGCCACGCTTTCAAACGCAGCCAAAACCTGAAGATCAGCAAGAAGGACAAGCGCTTCATGCGCCTGGTCTATCCGGCTTCGTGCAAGTAACTAGCGGACCTGCCCGAGGTTGGCCTCGCTCAGGTCCAACTCGCCCAGCACCTGGCGCACCACTTCGTCCCCCACCAGGTGCTGGCGATGCAGCTCGTACAACTCCAGCCGCTGGGCACGCAGGGCACGCAGGCGCAGACGACGCTCCAGCTGATCCATCTGCTCGGCCAGCGCCCTGGCCTCGGCGCTGTCATTGTAACTGTCCAGTTCATCGCGGTACTCGGCCATCAGCCGCGCCTTGAGCTCGGTGGCCAGGGTCGCCTGGGCGGCATCCTGCGGCGCGTTGGCATCGATCACCTCCTCGGCCTCGAGCGCATGGATCGCGGCCTCGGCGGTGCGCCGCCAGGCCTCCTGCACTTCCTGGTGCAAGCGCTCGTCCGGGCTCTTGGTCACGCCGCGCAGCAGGATCGGCAAAGCGATGCAGGCGCTGACCAGCGACAGCAGGATCACCCCGGCGGCAATGAAGATGAGCAGGTCGCGCTCGGGAAACGCCTTGCCCGCGCCGATCAGCAGCGGCACCGACATCACACCCGCCAGGGTCACCGCGCCGCGTACGCCGCCCAGGGTCAGCAACCAGCAGGAGCGCGCGGTCGGCATCAGCACCAGCGCGGGCTTGCCGCGCCAGCGTCTAACCACGCCGATAGCCCGCCAGATGCTCTGCACCCAGATGAACCGCAACAGCACCAGCGCGGCGAAGATCGCCACCACGTCCAGGCAGCGCCAGGCAAGCGTTGGCCACGCGGCAGCCTCGTCGCTCACCACCGCCTTGATGATGTCCGGCAGTTGCAGGCCCAGCAGCAGGAAGATCAGGCCGTTGAAGGCGAACTCCAGCAGCGACCAGACACTGCGGTTGAGCAGGCGGGTGCTGGTCTGCCGGGGCAGCAGGTCCAGCCAGCTCTGCATCATCCCGGCGGCCACCGCCGAGAGAATGCCGGACACGCCAAGCCGTTCGGCGAGCACGTAGGCGGCAAAGGGCAGCAGCAGCATGAACACCACGTGAGTGGCCGGGTCGTCCCAGCCGCGGGTGATCATCCACATGCGCAGGCGTCCGACCAGCCAGCTCAGCGCCACCCCCACCGCCAGGCCACCAAGGGCGACCAGGACGAAGGTCAGGCTGGCCTCGGTCAACGAGAACACCCCGGTGATCGCCGCCACCAGGGCGAACTTGAAGGTCACCAGGCCCGAGGCGTCGTTCATCAGCGCCTCGCCCTGGAGCATATGCATCAGCGGCGTCGGCAGGCGATCCTGGGAGATGGCCGAGACGGCCACGGCATCGGTGGGCGACAGCACCGCCGCCAGGGCGAAGGCCACCGGCAGCGGGATGCTCGGCAGCAGCCAGTGGATGAAATAGCCGGCGCCGACCACGGTGAACAGCACCAGCCCCACCGCCAGCGCCACCACCGGCCCACGGATGCGCCACAGTTCGCGCTTGGGCATGCGCCAGCCGTCGGCGAACAGCAGCGGCGGCAGGAACAGGAACAGGAACAGCTCCGGGTCCAGCGCCACGTGCAGGCCCAGGGTCGGCCAGGCCAGCAAGGCGCCGGCGCCAATCTGCACCAGCGGCAGGGGCAGCGGCAGCACCCGCCCGACCAGTTTCGACACACTCACCAGCATCAGCAGGATTAGAACGGTATAGGCTGACTGCATCGGCAAGCTTCCTGTTTGATCGGAGAAACCACAGCGAGGCGAAACATCGCCATTGAAACAATATGTTAGCGGGGATGCGCTATCGTGGACCGCTGCACGATAGTCGCAGCCTGGCCGGGAATATGTAACACAATGCTACGCGAGAAGCGGTGAAACACATCGGCGCGGCCTTCCAGCCCGCAGCCGTGGCGCCAGCCCCATCGATGCCGCATAATCGGCCCACCCAATCTTCAAGGAGCATCGGGGACGCCCGGCCCGACCAGGCTGCCCCAGGCATTCAATGGCTTACACTCTCTACGGCATCAAAGCCTGCGACACCATGAAAAAGGCCCGCACCTGGCTTGAAGACAAGGCCATCGGCTTCGACTTCCACGACTACAAGACCCAGGGCATCGACCGCGACAGCCTGAACCGCTGGTGCGACGAGCACGGCTGGGAAGTCGTGCTGAACCGCGCCGGGACCACCTTCCGCAAGCTCGACGACGCCAGCAAGGCCGACCTCGACCAGGCCAAGGCCGTCGAACTGATGCTCGCCCAACCGTCGATGATCAAGCGTCCGGTGCTCGACCTCGGCGAGCGCACGCTGGTCGGCTTCAAGCCCGACCTGTACGCCGCGGCGCTGGCCTGATCCCGCATTACGCTCCATCCCCTTTTCGTACGAGGTAATCGCATGTCTCAATCGCTGTTCAGCCTGGCCTTCGGTGTCGGCACCCAGAACCGCCAGGGCGCCTGGCTGGAAGTCTTCTACGCACAACCCGTGCTCAAGCCGTCCGCCGAACTGGTCGCGGCCATCGCGCCGGTGCTGGGCTATGAAGGGGGCAACCAGGCCATCGCTTTCACCACCGCCCAGGCCGCCCAGCTGGCCGATGCGCTCAAGGGCGTCGATGCCGCCCAGGCCGCGCTGCTGACCCGCCTGGCCGAGAGCCACAAGCCGCTGGTCGCCACCCTGCTGGCCGAAGACGGCGCGCTGACCTCCACCCCCGAGGCCTACCTCAAGCTGCACCTGCTGTCGCACCGCCTGGTCAAGCCGCACGGCGTATCGCTGGCCGGCATCTTCCCGCTGCTGCCGAACGTCGCCTGGACCAACCAGGGCGCGGTCGACCTGGCCGAGCTGGCCGAGCTGCAACTGGAAGCGCGCCTGAAAGGCGAACTGCTGGAAGTGTTCTCGGTGGACAAGTTCCCGAAGATGACCGACTACGTCGTGCCGGCCGGCGTGCGCATCGCCGACACCGCCCGTGTGCGCCTGGGCGCCTACATCGGCGAAGGCACCACCATCATGCACGAAGGTTTCGTCAACTTTAACGCCGGCACCGAAGGCCCGGGCATGATCGAAGGCCGCGTCTCCGCCGGCGTGTTCGTCGGCAAGGGTTCGGACCTGGGCGGCGGCTGCTCGACCATGGGCACCCTGTCCGGTGGCGGCAATATCGTCATCAAGGTCGGCGAAGGCTGCCTGATCGGCGCCAACGCCGGCATCGGCATTCCGCTGGGCGACCGCAACACCGTCGAGGCCGGCCTGTACATCACCGCTGGCACCAAGGTGAACCTGCTGGACGAGAACAACCAGCTGGTCAAGGTGGTCAAGGCCCGCGACCTGGCCGGCCAGACCGACCTGCTGTTCCGCCGCAATTCGCTCAATGGCGCGGTGGAGTGCAAGACCCACAAGTCGGCCATCGAGCTGAACGAGGCGCTGCACGCGCACAACTGAGAACCTGCCCGGGTTTGAAGTGATAAGATCGGGTCTGCTCCCAGGCTTTGCTTGTGGGCAGACCCGATTTTCATTCCAGGCCCCGCTAATATGTTCCAGCCCTCTCCCTGGCGCGCCGATTTCCCCGCCATCGCCGCCCTGCAACGGCAGCACCAGACCTACCTGGACAGCGCCGCCACCACCCAGAAGCCCCAGGCCCTGCTGGATGCCCTGAGCCATTACTATGGCCATGGCGCCGCCAATGTGCACCGGGCCCAGCACCTGCCCGGCGCCCTGGCCACCCAGGCCTTCGAGGGCTCCCGCGACAAGGTCGCCGCCTGGCTCAATGCCGCCGACTCGCGGCAGATCGTCTTCACCCACGGCGCCACCTCGGCCCTGAACCTGCTGGCCTATGGCCTGGAGCACCGCTTCGAGGCCGGTGACGAAATCGCTGTCAGCGCCCTGGAGCACCACGCCAACCTGCTGCCCTGGCAACAACTGGCGCACCGGCGCCAACTGCGCCTGGTGATCCTGCCGGTGAACGACCTGGGGCATGTCGACCTGGAGCAGGCCCTGCAATTGATCGGCCCGCGCACCCGCCTGCTGGCGATCAGCCAGCTGTCCAATGTGCTGGGGACCTGGCAGCCGCTGGCGCCGTTGCTGGCCCATGCCCGAGCCCAAGGCGCGCTGAGCGTGGTCGATGGCGCCCAGGGCGTGGTCCACGGTCGCCACGATGTGCAGCAACTGGACTGCGACTTCTATGTGTTTTCCAGCCACAAGCTCTACGGCCCGGATGGCGTGGGCGTGCTGTACGGCCGCCAGCAGGCGCTGGCACTGTTGCGCCACTGGCAGTACGGCGGCGAGATGGTGCAGTTGGCGGACTACCAGGACGCCAGCTTCCGCCCGGCACCGCTGGGCTTCGAGGCCGGCACGCCGCCGATCGCCGGCGTCATCGGTCTGGGCGCTACCCTGGATTACCTGGCCAGCCTCGACGCCAATGCGGTGGCCGCCCATGAGGCTACCTTGCACCAGCACTTGATGCGCGGCCTGGCTGATCGCGAGGGGGTTCGCCTGCTCGGCTCGCCTCAGGCGGCGCTGGCCAGTTTCGTCATCGATGGTGTGCACAACGCCGATATCGCCCACCTGCTGACCGAACAGGGCATCGCCGTGCGCGCCGGGCATCATTGCGCCATGCCGCTGCTCAGGCACCTGGGCCTGGACGGCGCGATCCGCGTGTCGCTGGGGCTCTACTCCGACAGCGACGACCTGCAACGCTTCTTCGACGCGCTCGACCAGGGCCTGGAGCTGCTGCGATGAGCCTGTCGGCCGAGGCCAGCCAGGCGCTGGAGAGCTTCGAGCAGGCGCGCGGGTGGGAGCAGCGGGCGCGGTTGCTGATGCAGTGGGGTGATCGGCTGGAACCACTGGACGACAGTGACAAGACCGAAGCCAACCGGGTGCATGGCTGCGAGAGCCTGGTGTGGCTGGTGGCCCAACAGGAAAATGGTCAGTGGCATTTCAAAGCCGCCAGTGATGCACGGCTGCTGCGCGGCTTGCTGGCACTGCTGCTGGTGCGGGTGCAGGGTTTGGCCAGCGATCGATTGGCAGCGCTCGACCTGAGCGCCTGGTTTACCCAGTTGGGGCTGGAGCGGCAGTTGTCGCCGTCGCGTAGCAACGGGCTGCATGCGGTGTTGCTGAAGATGGCCGAACTCGCTACCCAGGCCTGAATCGCTGTTGGATTCATCGCGGGGCAAGCCCGCTCCCACGCGTACATCCGACTGTTGCGTACTCGTGGGAGCGGGCTTGCCCCGCGATAACCTATTCGGCCTTGCCCCGCTCAGAAGGCCGCCGCGCGCCGGCCACCAATTTCTCCACGGCCTTGCTCGCCGCGACCATGCCGAAGGTCGCGGTCACCATCATCACCGCGCCGAATCCACCGGCGCAGTCCAGGCGCACGCCCTCACCGACAAAGCTCTTCTGCAGGCACACGCTGCCATCCCCCTTGGGGTAGCGCAGCTGTTCGCTGGAGAACACACACGGCACGCCATAGTTGCGGCTGGTGTTGCGCGAGAAGTTGTAGTCGCGGCGCAGGGTCGAGCGCACCCGTGAAGCCAACGGGTCGTTGAAGGTCTTGTTGAGGTCGCCGATCTGGATCTGGGTCGGGTCGATCTGCCCGCCGGCGCCACCGGTGGTGACAATGGCGATCTTGCGGCGGCGGCACCAGGCGATCAGCGCCGCCTTGGCCATCACGCTGTCGATGCAGTCGATCACGCAGTCCATCTGCTCGGTGATGTACTCGGCCATGGTCTCGCGGGTGACGAAATCGGCCACCGCGTGCACCGTGCAGGCCGGGTTGATTGCCCGCAGGCGCTCGGCCATCACCTCGACCTTGGCCCGGCCAACCTGGCCTTCGAGGGCATGGGCCTGACGGTTGGTGTTGCTTACGCAGACATCGTCCAGGTCGAACAGGCTGATTTCGCCCACGCCGCTGCGGGCCAGGGCCTCGGCAGCCCACGAACCAACCCCGCCGATACCGACGATGGCCACGTGGGCCTGATTCAGGCGCTGCAGGCCGTCGTCGCCGTAGAGCCGGGCGACGCCGGCGAAGCGTGGATCTTCTGTGCTCATGCTGATACCCCGAAAAAACCGGCGCGCATTATAGGCCAAGCCATGGGTTCGCGGGCATAGCGCACGGCCCGATCACGCCACCTGGGCGTGCCAGAGCGGCCACGGGTTGGAAAAATTCCTACCAGGCCTGCTTTAATGTCCTATCAAGCAACTATATCTGGACGACAGCCAGGCGGACCGAGAACTACATCCTCTGTCGACAATCCAACGGATTACCTTCCCCGGAATCCGTAGGACCCACGCCCCAGCGGCGACGCCTCGCTCCCCTCTTCGGAACCTCTAACACCTATGTCATCACGCAAATTCGGTCTCAACCTGGTGGTGGTCCTGGCCATCGCCGCGCTGTTCACCGGGTTCTGGGCCTTGATCAACCGCCCGGTATCCGCCCCCGCCTGGCCGGAACAGATTTCCGGTTTTTCCTACTCGCCCTTCCGTCTCGGCCAGAGCCCGCAGAAAGGCCAGTACCCCAGCGAGGACGAGATCCGCCAGGACCTCGAGCAACTGAACAAGCTGACCGACAACATCCGTATCTACACCGTCGAGGGTACCCAAGCCGAGGTGCCGCGCCTGGCCGAGGAGCTTGGCCTGCGCGTCACCCTGGGGATCTGGATCAGCAACGACCAGGAACGCAACGAGCGGGAGATCGAAAAGGCCATCGGCCTGGCCAACACCTCGCGCAGCGTGGTGCGGGTAGTGGTCGGCAACGAGGCGCTGTTCCGCGAGGAAGTCACCGCCGAGCAGCTGATCGGTTATCTCGACCGGGTGCGCGCCGCGGTCAAGGTGCCAGTGACCACCAGTGAGCAGTGGCACATCTGGAAGGAACACCCGGAGCTGGCGAAACACGTCGACCTGGTCGCCGCGCACATCCTGCCCTACTGGGAATTCGTGCCCATGAAGGACTCGGTGCAGTTCGTCCTCGACCGCGCCCGCGAGCTGCGCAAGCAGTTCCCGCGTAAACCGCTGCTGCTCTCGGAGGTCGGCTGGCCGAGCAACGGGCGCATGCGCGGCGGTGCCGACGCCACCCAGGCCGACCAGGCCATCTACCTGCGTACCCTGGTCAACACCCTCAACCGCCGCGGCTACAACTACTTCGTCATCGAGGCCTACGACCAGCCGTGGAAGGCCAGCGACGAAGGCTCGGTGGGCGCCTACTGGGGCGTGTACAACGCCGAGCGCCAGCAGAAATTCAACTTCGAAGGCCCGATCGTGGCGATCCCGCAGTGGCGCGCCCTGGCCGTGGCCTCGGTGGTACTGGCGATGATCGCCCTGGCCATCCTGCTGATCGACGGTTCGGCCCTGCGCCAGCGCGGGCGTACCTTCCTCACCTTCATCACCTTCCTGTGCGGGTCGGTGCTGGTGTGGATCGCCTACGACTACAGCCAGCAGTACAGCACCTGGTTCAGCCTCACCGTGGGCGTGCTGCTGGCACTGGGCGCCCTCGGGGTGTTCATCGTGCTGCTGACCGAGGCCCATGAACTGGCCGAGGCGGTGTGGATTCACAAGCGACGGCGGGAATTCCTGCCCGTGCAGGGCGACAGCGCCTACCGGCCAAAGGTCTCGGTACATGTGCCGTGCTACAACGAACCGCCGGAGATGGTGAAGCAGACCCTCGATGCCCTCGCCGCGCTGGATTACCCGGACTACGAAGTGCTGGTGATCGACAACAACACCAAGGACCCTGCCGTATGGGAGCCGCTCAAGGCCCACTGCGAGAAGCTCGGCGAGCGCTTCAGGTTCTTCCACGTAGCCCCCTTGGCCGGCTTCAAGGGCGGCGCGCTGAACTACCTGATCCCGCACACGGCCAAGGACGCCGAGGTGATCGCGGTGATCGACTCGGACTACTGTGTCGATCGCAACTGGCTCAAGCACATGGTGCCGCACTTCGCCGACCCGAAGATCGCCGTGGTGCAATCGCCCCAGGACTACCGCGACCAGCACGAGAGCGCCTTCAAGAAACTGTGCTACAGCGAATACAAGGGCTTCTTCCATATTGGCATGGTCACCCGCAACGACCGTGACGCGATCATCCAGCACGGCACCATGACCATGACCAGGCGCAGCGTGCTCGAGGAGCTGGGCTGGGCCGAGTGGTGCATCTGCGAGGACGCCGAGCTGGGCCTGCGGGTGTTCGAGAAGGGCCTGTCGGCGGCCTACGCCCATAACAGCTACGGCAAGGGCCTGATGCCCGACACCTTCATCGACTTCAAGAAGCAGCGCTTTCGCTGGGCCTACGGCGCCATCCAGATCATCAAGCACCACGCCGGCGCCCTGCTGCGCGGCAAGGGCAGCGAGCTGACCCGTGGCCAGCGCTACCACTTCCTGGCCGGCTGGCTGCCGTGGATCGCCGACGGCATGAACATCTTCTTCACCGTCGGCGCGCTGCTGTGGTCGGCGGCGATGATCATCGTGCCGCACCGGGTCGACCCGCCGTTGATGATGTTCGCCATCCCGCCGCTGGCGCTGTTCTTCTTCAAGGTCGGCAAGATCGTCTTCCTCTACCGCCGCGCGGTGGGGGTCAACCTCAAGGACGCCTTCGCCGCCGCGCTGGCGGGGCTGGCGCTGTCGCACACCATCGCCAAGGCGGTGCTGTACGGTTTCTTTACCAGCAGCATGCCGTTCTTCCGCACGCCGAAGAACGCCGACAGCCATGGGCTGCTGGTGGCGATTTCCGAGGCCCGCGAAGAGCTGTTCATCATGTTGTTGCTGTGGGGCGCGGCGCTGGGGATCTATCTGGTGCAGGGGCTGCCGAGTTCGGACATGCGTTTCTGGGTGGCGATGTTGCTGGTGCAGTCGCTGCCGTACCTGGCGGCGCTGGTGATGGCGTTGCTGTCGTCGTTGCCCAAGCCCTCCGAGAAGGTTGCAGAGCCACAACAGGCTTGAGATCGCCGGGGGCGCGTTGCGCCCCTTTCGCGGCACAAGGCCGCTCCTACACAGGCAGCGCAGTCTCTGTAGGAGCGGCCTTGTGCCGCGAAAGGGCCGCAACGCGGCCCCATTCCACCATGGTTTGATATAAGATAACGCCCCTCAGTTTCCCCGCCTTGCCTTGCCCCGGAGTCCCTCAATGACGGCCCCAGCCGAGCTCTCGCCTACCCTGCAACTGGCCTGCGACCTGATCCGTCGCCCCTCGGTCACCCCGGTCGATGCCGACTGCCAGACCCAGATGATGAACCGCCTGGGCGCCGTCGGCTTCCAGCTCGAGCCGATGCGCATCGAGGACGTCGACAACTTCTGGGCCAGCCATGGCACCCAGGATGGCCCGGTGCTGTGCTTCGCCGGCCACACCGATGTGGTCCCCACCGGCCCGGTGCAGCAATGGCAGCATGAGCCGTTCGAGGCGCTGATCGATGCCGACGGCATGCTCTGCGGGCGTGGCGCCGCCGACATGAAGGGCAGCCTGGCATCCATGGTGGTGGCCAGCGAGCGCTTCGTGCACGACTACCCGAACCACCGAGGCAAGGTCGCCTTCCTGATCACCAGCGACGAGGAAGGCCCGGCCCACCATGGCACCAAGGCCGTGGTCGAGCGCCTCAAGGCACGCAACGAACGCCTGGACTGGTGCATCGTCGGCGAACCGTCCAGCACCACCCTGCTCGGTGACGTGGTCAAGAACGGCCGTCGCGGCTCGCTTGGCGCCAAGCTGACCGTGCGCGGCAAGCAAGGCCACGTGGCTTACCCGCATCTGGCGCGCAACCCGATCCACCTGGCCGCGCCGGCCCTGGCGGAACTTGCCGCCGAGCACTGGGACGAAGGCAACGCGTTCTTCCCGCCGACCAGCTTCCAGATCTCCAACCTCAACTCCGGCACCGGCGCCACCAACGTGGTCCCGGGCGAGCTGACCGCGCTGTTCAACTTCCGCTTCTCCACCGAATCGACGGTCGAGGGCCTGCAGCAGCGCGTCGCGGCGATCCTCGACAAGCATCAGCTGGAATGGAGCATCGACTGGGCGCTGTCGGGCCTGCCGTTCCTCACCGAGCCGGGCGAGCTGCTCGATGCGGTGTCGTCGAGCATCAAGGCGGTCACCGGTCGCGAAACCCGCCCATCGACCAGCGGCGGCACCTCCGACGGCCGCTTCATCGCCACCATGGGCACCCAGGTGGTCGAGCTCGGTCCGGTCAACGCCACCATCCACCAGGTGGACGAACGCATCCTGGCCAACGATCTCGACCTGCTGACCGAGATCTACTACCAGACCCTGGTGCGGTTGCTCGCCTGATGCTCGCCTGCCCTCTCTGCCAGGCGCCCCTGGCGCGACTCGACAACGGCGTGGCCTGCCCCGCCGGCCACCGTTTCGACCGCGCCCGCCAGGGCTACCTGAACCTGCTGCCGGTGCAGCACAAGAACAGCCGCGATCCGGGCGACAACCAGGCCATGGTCGAAGCCCGTCGCGATTTCCTCGACGCCGGCCACTACGCCCCGGTGGCCCGGCGCCTGGCGCAACTGGCCGCCGAGCGCCAGCCACAGGCCTGGCTGGACATCGGCTGCGGCGAAGGCTACTACACCGCTCAGATCGCCCAGGCCCTGCCGGTGGCCGACGGCTACGCCCTGGATATCTCCCGCGAGGCGGTCAAGCGCGCCTGCCGCCGCGCCCCCGAGGTGACCTGGATGGTCGCCAGCATGGCCCGCGTGCCCATGGCCGATGCCAGCTGCGGTTTCATCGCCAGCGTGTTCAGCCCGCTCGACTGGCAGGAGGCCAAGCGCCTGCTGGCCCCCGGCGGCGGCCTGATGCGGGTCGGCCCGACCAGCGGCCACCTGATGGAGCTGCGCGAGGTGCTCTACGATGAAGTGCGCCCTTACGCCGACGACAAGCACCTGGCCCTGGTTCCCGAAGGCATGGCCCACGCCCACGGCGAGATCCTCGAGTTTCGCCTGAGCCTGGCCGACGCCAAGGCCCGCGCCGACCTGCTGGCCATGACCCCGCACGGCTGGCGCGCCAGCGCCGAGAAGCGCGCGCGGGTGATCGACCAGCCAGAACCCTTCGAGGTCACCGTTTCCATGCGTTATGACTATTTCGTGCGCCAAGACTGAGCACACTGGAGCCCCCCATGCGTCAACCCGATATCGAGATCTACCTCAAGGACGACGACGTCGATCACAAGCAGATCGCCGACTGGCTCGCCCAGGCCCTGGGCCCGTGCAGCGAATGGAAGCAGAAAGGCCAGACCTTCAAGTGCACGGCCGGTAACATTCCGGTCACCTGGTTACCGAAGGCTGTGGGGAAATGGAACAGCCTGTACCTGGAAAGCGACCAGACCCCGTGGGCCGACGACATCGCCTGCGCCCGCGCGGCATTCGCCGCGCTCAACGTCGAAGTGCGTTGCGCGCCAGGCAGTTGGACAGAGGAAGACGGGGAAGAAGATGCCGATCGCTGGATCCGCATCAGCGCCGACGGTGAACAGGAAATCACCTGGCGCACGAACTGAAGGCGTTCGCATCAGGCTGCAAGTTCCACGGTCAACTTGCAGCTTGAGCGTACAGCCGCGAGGCTCAGAGCCCTACCACGTCCTCGGCCTGCAGGCCTTTCTGGCCTTGCACGAGGGCGTACTCGACCTGCTGCCCTTCGACCAGGGTGCGATGCCCCTCACCGCGGATAGCCCGATAGTGGACGAACACGTCCGCACCACCTTCGCGCTGAATGAAGCCATAACCCTTGGCATCGTTGAACCACTTCACATTCCCAGTCTCACGAGACGACATCTGAACTACTCCGGATTTTTATTTTGAAGATCGCCTTGCTGGCGCGGGTTCACCGTCCGCGCCGACGCAGCTTGCACGAATATCCTGCAAGCGGCAGGCCGAGTATATGACAGGGAACAAAAAAAATTCATGACAGGGCCATTTTTGGCCGAATTTTGCTGAACTTACGCAGATACGGCAGACTAACGGGCTGTAAAACACGAAAACTTTCACCAGGGCCCCACCCCATGACCCGTTCTCCCCTGCGCCGCCTCATCTTCGGCGCCCTGCGTCGCGTTCTCTACCTGTGGGTGCGCTCCGAAACCATCAACCAGTCCTCGCTGACGCTCAAGCTCGACCGCAGCCGACCGGTGTTCTACGCCCTCTCCTCGCCGTCGCTCACCGACCTGGCCGTGATCGACCACGAGTGCACCAAGGCGGGGCTGCCACGCCCGGTATTGCCGGTGGCCGTCGGCCCGCTGCAGGAGCCTGCGGCGTTCTTCTACCTGACCCCCGAGCCTGACTGGCTCGGCCGCCAGGACAAACGTGGCGCGCCACCGACGCTGGAGCGCCTGGTCGCGGCGATCAGCCAGCACGCCGAGGAAGACGCGCAGATCATTCCGGTCAGCGTGTTCTGGGGCCAGACCCCTGCCAGCGAGTCGAGCCCGTGGAAGCTGCTGTTCGCCGACAGCTGGGCCGTCACCGGCCGCCTGCGCCGCCTGCTCAGCGTGCTGATCCTGGGGCGCAAGACCCGGGTGCAGTTCTCCGCACCGATCCACCTGCGCGAACTGGTGCAGCACAACAAGGGCCATGAGCGCACCGTGCGCATGGCCCAGCGCATGATGCGCGTGCATTTCCGCAACCTGAAGACCGCGGTGATCGGACCCGACATCTCGCACCGACGCAACCTGGTCAAGGGCCTGGTGCACGACCCGCTGGTGCGCCAGGCCATCAGCGACGAGGCCGACCGCGAGAAGATCCCCTACGCCAAGGCCGAAGCCAAGGCGCTGCACTACGGCAACGAGATCGCCTCGGACTACACCTACACCGCCATCCGCTTCCTCGAAGTGGTGCTCAGCTGGTTCTGGAACAAGATCTACGACGGCATCAAGGTCAACCACATCGAGCAGGTACAGGGCATCGCCCCCGGCCACGAGGTGATCTACGTGCCCTGCCACCGCAGCCACATCGACTACCTGCTGCTGTCCTACCTGCTGTTCCGCAACGGCCTGACGCCGCCGCACATCGCCGCCGGCATCAACCTCAACATGCCGGTGATCGGCGGCCTGCTGCGCCGCGGCGGCGCCTTCTTCATGCGCCGCACATTCAAGGGCAACCCGCTGTACACCGCGGTGTTCAACGAGTACCTGCACACCCTGTTCACCAAGGGCTTCCCGGTCGAGTACTTCGTCGAGGGCGGCCGCTCGCGCACCGGGCGCATGCTGCAGCCACGCACCGGCATGCTGGCGATCACCCTGCGCAGCTTCCTGCGTTCCTCGCGCACGCCGATCGTCTTCGTCCCGGTGTACATCGGCTACGAGCGGGTACTCGAAGGCCGCACCTACCTGGGCGAGCTGCGCGGCGCCAGCAAGAAGAAAGAATCGATCTTCGACATCTTCAAGGTCATCGGCGCGCTCAAGCAGCGCTTCGGCCAGGTCTATGTCAACTTTGGCGAGCCGATCCGCCTCAATAGCTTCCTCGACGAACAACAGCCCGGCTGGCGCGATCAGCCGCTCGGCCCGCAGTTCCGCCCGGACTGGCTCAACGACACCACCACCCGCCTGGGCGAGACGGTCGCCCGTCACCTGAACGAAGCCGCGGCGATCAACCCGGTCAACCTGGTGGCCCTGGCCCTGCTGTCGACCAGCCGCCTGGCCCTGGACGAGCGCGCCCTGACCCGCGTGCTCGACCTGTACCTGGCCCTGCTGCGCCAGGTCCCCTACTCGCCGCACACCACGTTGCCCGACGGCAACGGCAAGGCGCTGATCGACCACGTGCTGGGCATGGACCTGCTGGCCGAGCAGAAGGACGCGCTGGGCCGCATCCTCTACCTGGACGAAGCCAACGCGGTGCTGATGACCTACTACCGCAACAACGTGCTGCACATCTTCGCCCTGCCGGGGCTGCTGGCGAGCTTCTTCCTCAGCAGCTCGCGCATGAGCCGCGATCTGCTGGGCCAGTACGTACGGGCGCTGTATCCGTACCTGCAGGCCGAGCTGTTCCTGCGCTGGACGCCCGAGCAGCTGGACGAGGTGATCGACCAGTGGCTGACCGCGCTGGTCGAGCAGGGGCTGCTGCGCAGGGAGCAGGACATCTACATGCGTCCAGCACCCAGCTCGCGGCAGTTCGTCCTGCTGACGCTGCTGGCGCGTACCATCACCCAGACCCTGCAGCGCTTCTACATGGCCACCTCGTTGCTGCTCAACAGCGGCCAGCACACGCTGAGCGCCGAGGAGCTGGAGGAGCTGTGCGTGATGATGGCCCAGCGCCTGTCGATCCTGCACGGCCTGAATGCCCCGGAGTTCTTCGACAAGACCCTGTTCCGCCACTTCATCCAGACCCTGGTGCGCGAAGGCGTGCTGCAGCCGGACGGCGATGGCAAGCTGGGTTACCACGACAAGCTCGCCGAACTGGCCGAAGGCGTTGCCAAGCGGGTACTGTCGGCGGAGCTGCGCCTGTCGATCCGCCAGGTAGCCTTGCACCGCGATGAAACACCGGAACCTGTGGCGGTCGAGTGAACTGGCCCGCCCCCGGTCTACCCGATACGCTGAACCTGCTCCATTCTGTCCATAAGGAAATCCCCATGATTCGCTCCTCCTTGCGCTTCACCACCCTGTGCGCCGGCCTGCTGCTGTCGGCCAGCGCCCTGGCCCTGTCGCTGGGCGACCTGTCCCAGAGCGACGCCTCCGGCGGCCTGAAGGACGCCCTCACCCAAGGCGCGCAGATCGCCGTCAAGCAACTGAGCACCCCCGGCGGTTTCAGCAACAACCCCGACGTGCGCATCGAACTGCCGGGCAACCTCGGCAAGGCCGCCAAGGCCATGAAGATGTTCGGCAAGGGTGAACAGGTCGAAGCCCTGGAAACCAGCATGAACAAGGCCGCCGAGGCCGCGGTGCCACAAGCCCAGGCGATCCTGGTGGACGCGGTGAAGAAGATGACCGTGACCGATGCCAAGGGCATCCTCAGCGGCGGCCAGGACTCGGCCACCCAGTACCTGAACAAGAGCAGCCGCGAGCAGATTCGCGCCAAGTTCCTGCCGATCGTCAAGCAGGCCACCGACAAGGTCGGCCTGGCCCAGCAGTACAACAACTTCGCCGGGCAGGCCGCAGGCCTGGGCGTGGTCGACGCCAAGAGCGCCAACATCGAGAGCTACGTGACCGAGAAAGCCCTGGACGGGCTGTTCGAGATGATCGCCAAGCAGGAAGAGAGCATTCGCCAGAACCCGGCCGGTGCCGCGACCAGCCTGGCCAAGAAGGTGTTCGGCGCACTCTGAGGCGTCGGTTCCGATCGCGGGTCAAGCCCGCTCCCACCGTGGGAGCGGGCTTGACCCGCGATGTTGTCAGTCCTTCCTGACCCTGAACCACGCCGCATACAGCGCCGGCAGGAACAGCAGGGTCAACACCGTGGCGACGATCAACCCGCCCATGATCGCCACCGCCATCGGCCCGTAGAACACGCTCCTCGACAGCGGAATCATCGCCAGCACCGCCGCCAATGCGGTCAGCACGATCGGCCGGAAGCGCCGCACCGTGGCCTCGATGATCGCCTGCCAACGCTCCATCCCCGCAGCGATATCCTGTTCGATCTGGTCCACCAGGATCACCGAGTTGCGCATGATCATCCCCGCCAGGGCGATGGTCCCGAGCATGGCGACGAAACCGAACGGCTGGCGGAACACCAGCAGGAACAGGGTCACGCCGATCAGCCCGAGGGGCGCGGTGAGGAACACCATGAACATCCGCGAGAAACTGCGCAGCTGGATCATCAGCAGGCTCAGCACCACCACGATGAACAAGGGCATGCCGGCATTCACCGAGCGCTGGCCACGCTCGGAGTCTTCCACCGTGCCGCCCACTTCAAGCAGGTAGCCATCGGGCAGCTCGCTCTTGATCTGGGCCAGGGTCGGCTGGATCTGCTTGACCAGGGTCGCCGGCTGCTCCTTGTCGTAGATGTCGGCGCGCACGGTGACGGTGGGCAGGCGGTTGCGGTGCCAGATGATGCCTTCCTCGAAGCCGTATTCCAGGGTCGCCACCTGCGACAGGGCCACGCTCTGGCCGTTTTCGGTGGGCACCGCCAGGCTGCCGAGGTTGCCCAGTTCGCGCCGCTCCTGCGGGGTGCCGCGCAGGAGGATCTCGATCAGCTCGTTGTCCTCGCGGTACTGGCTGACGTTGCTGCCGGTCAGCGAGCTCTGCAGGAAGCTCGACAGGTGCGCGGTGCTCACCCCCAGCGCCCGGGCGCGGTCCTGGTCGATATCCAGGTAGACCGCCTTGCTCGGTTCCTCCCAGTCCAGGTGCACGTTGACCACATGGGGGTTCTCACGCACCTTGGCCGCTACCTCGCGGGCCAGGGCGCGGACCTTCTCGATGTGCTCGCCGGTGACGCGGAACTGCACCGGATAGCCCACGGGCGGGCCGTTTTCCAGGCGCGTGACCCGCGAACGCAGGTCGGGGAACTGCTGGTCGAGGGTGCCGATCAGCCAGCTGCGCAGACGCTCACGGTCCTCCAGCGACTTGGCCAGCACCACGAACTGGGCAAAGCTCGCCGCCGGCAGCTGCTGGTCCAGCGGCAGGTAGAAGCGCGGCGAGCCGGTGCCGACGTAGGCGACGTAGTTGGCGATGCCGTCCTGCTGCTTGAGCAGTGCCTCCAGCTGCTTGACCCGTTCGGCGGTGTTGTTCAGCGAAGCGCCTTCGGCCAGCTTCAGGTCGACCATCAGCTCCGGCCGGCCGGAGGCCGGGAAGAACTGCTGCGGCACGAAACGGAACAGCAGGATGCTGCCGACGAACGCGGCGATGGTCAGGACGATCACCGTCTTGCGCCGCCGCACGCACCACTCCACCACCCGCCTGACGCGCTGGTAGAACGGCGTGGCATAAGGGTCGGGGGCATGTCCGTCGGCACCATGGCGGGCCGCGTGAAGCTTGGCCAGGTCCGGCAGCAGGCGCTCGCCCAGGTAGGGCACGAACACTACTGCGGCGACCCAGGAGGTCAGCAGGGCGATGGTCACCACCTGGAAGATCGAGCGGGTGTACTCCCCCGTGCTCGAAGCCGCCGTGGCGATCGGCAGGAAACCGGCGGCGGTGATCAGAGTACCGGTGAGCATCGGGAACGCGGTACTGGTCCAGGCGTAGCTCGCCGCCTTGAGCCGGTCGTAGCCCTGCTCCATCTTGATCGCCATCATCTCCACCGCGATGATCGCATCGTCCACCAGCAGCCCCAGGGCCAGTACCAGCGCCCCCAGCGAGATCTTGTGCAGGCCGATGCCGAAGTAGTGCATGGCGGCAAAGGTCATGGCCAGCACCAGCGGAATCGCCAGCGCCACCACCAGGCCGGTACGCAGGCCCAGGGAGAAGAAGCTCACCAGCAGGACGATCGCCAGGGCCTCGATCAGCACCTGCACGAACTCGCCGACCCCGGCCTTCACCGCCGCCGGCTGGTCGGACACCTTGCGCAGTTCCATGCCCGCCGGCAGGCTCTGCGCCAGGCGGGCGAACTCGCCTTCCAGGGCCTTGCCGAGCACCAGGATGTCGCCGCCGTCCTTCATCGACACCGCCAGGCCGATGGCGTCCTCGCCCATGAAGCGCATGCGCGGCGCGGGTGGGTCGTTGAAACCGCGCTGCACGTCGGCGACATCGCCGATACGGAAGGTGCGGTCACCTACGCGGATGGGGAACTGGCGAATCTGCTCGACGCTGTCGAAGCGCCCGCTGACCCGCAGTTGCAGGCGCTCGCTGGGGGTTTCGAAGAAGCCTGCGGTGCTCACCGCGTTCTGCTCGCGCAGCGCCTGCTGCACGGCGGCCAGCGGTACGCCCAGAGTGGCCAGCTTGACGTTGGACAGCTCGATCCAGACCTTCTCGTCCTGCAGGCCGATCAGCTCGACCTTGCCCACATCCTTGACCCGTTGCAGCTGGATCTGGATACGGTCGGCGTAGTCCTTGAGCACCGCATAGTCGAAGCCGGCGCCGGTCAGGGCATAGATGTTGCCGAAGGTGGTGCCGAACTCGTCGTTGAAGAACGGCCCCTGCGCCTCGGGCGGCAGGGTGTGCTTGATGTCCGCGACTTTCTTGCGGATCTGGTACCACAGCTCGGGGATGTCCGCGGAATGCATCGAGTCGCGGGCCATGAAGGTGACTTGGGACTCACCGGGCCGCGAGAACGAGACGATCCGCTCGTACTCGCCGGTTTCCATCAGCTTCTTTTCAATACGCTCGGTGACCTGGCGCGACACTTCCTCGGCGGTCGCCCCGGGCCACAGGGTACGGATGACCATGGCCTTGAAGGTGAAGGGTGGATCCTCGCTCTGCCCCAACTTGGTGTATGACATGGCGCCGATCGCCGCCAGCAGGATCATCAGGAACAACACGATCTGGCGATTGCGCAGCGCCCAGGCGGAAAGGTTGAAACCCATCGGGACTTACTCCTTGGCCGCCAGGTTCACTTCACGGTTGCTGCGGTCCACAGGCCGCACCTGCTGCCCTTCGCGCAGCACATGACCACCCGCGGCGACCACCCAGTCGCCGGCCTGCAGCCCTTCGAGCACCGGCACGCTGTCGGCGCCATAGGCGCCCAGGCGCACCTGTGCGCGTTCCAGGCGGTTGTCCTTGCCGATCTTCCAGACATAGGCCTGGCCGGCCTCGGCAGTCACCGCCGAGAGCGGCACCGCCAGCGGCGAGCGTTCGGCATGCTCGATGAACACACGGGCGCTCTGGCCGAGTTCGGCCGGCGTGTCGCTGGAGGTGAAGGCGATGCGTGCGGCAAAGGTCCGCGAACGCGGGTCCGCCGCCGGGGACAGCTCGCGAATGCGGCCCTCGAAGCGTCGGTTCGGGTGCGACCACAGCTCCACGCTCACCGCCTGGCCGACGGCGAAGCGGGCGAACTGCTGCTCGGGCAGGCCGATGGCCACTTCGCGCTCACCGTCGGCGGCGAGGGTGAACACAGTCTGTCCGGCGGCCACCACCTGGCCCACCTCGACCTGGCGCTTGGCGATCACCCCGGCCTGGGGCGCGCGCAGCACTGTGTACTCGGCCTGGTTGCCGGCCACTTCGAACTCGGCCTTGGCCTGCTTCAGCCGCGCCTGGCCGGCACGGTAGAGGTTCTCGGCGTTGTCGAACTGGGAGTGGCTGACCATCTGCCGGTCCAGCAGTTTCTGGTAGCGGTCGCGCTCGGCGCGGACCAGCGCCAGGTTGGCCTCGGCCGCCGCCAGCTGGGCGCGGTTGGCCTCCAGCTGCAGGCGCACGTCCTGGGGATCGAGTTCGGCCAGCGGCTGCTCGGCCTTGACCCGCTGCCCCTCTTCCACCAGGCGCTTGCTGACCTTGCCGCCGATGCGGAACGCAAGTTCAGGCTCGAAGCGCGCGCGCACCTCGCCCGGATAGCTGTCGGCCGAGGCCTGCGCGGGTTGCGGCTGAACCACCAGCGCCGGGCGCGGCGCGGCAGGTGGCGCGGCCTCCTGGCCGCAGGCGGAAAGCAGGAGCACGGCGACTGCCGGCAGGGCGAGGGACAACGCACGACGCAACATGATGAATGACCTTTGGCAGAGGGCGCATCGAATATTTATACTGACGAGTATATTAAGTCAGCGAACCGGGCCGGGGAAGCGGGCGTGTCAGAGAAAATCCATATTGGCCTTGCGACGTATGCTGCAGCCGACGCCTTCACGACCCGGTAAGATGTGTCCCTTTCACTCTGAATGCGGTCCCTCATGTCCAACGACGCACCCATCGGCCCAGGCCGGCCCAAGGACCTGGCCAAGCGCGAGGCCATCCTCGAAGCCGCCAAGCACCTGTTCCTCAGCCTTGGCTATGCCAACACCAGCATGGATGCGGTCGCTGCGGCGGCAGGTGTTTCAAAGCTCACTGTCTACAGTCATTTCACCGACAAGCAGACGCTGTTCGGCGCGGCGGTCATGTCCACCTGCCAGAACCAGTTGCCTGACTTGATGTTCGAGTATCCGGAAGGGGTGGCGGTGGAGGATGTGCTGCTGAACATTGCCCGGGGGTTCCAGGCGCTCATCAGCAGTGACGAAGCGGTCAAGCTGAGTCGCCTGATCTTTGCCCTGGGTAGCCAGGATCCGGGGTTTGGGCAGTATTTCTACGAGGCGGGGCCGAAGCGGGTGATGGCCGGGATGGCGGCGCTGCTGCATTGTGTCGACCAGCGGGGGTTGCTGCGGATCGACAACCCGTTGCGGGCGGCGGAGCATTTCTTCTGCCTGGTGAAGGGGGCGCCGGATTATCGGTTGTTGCTGGGGTGCGCGCAGGCGCTGAGTGGGGATGAGGCTGAGGCGCATGTGCGGGAGGCTGTTGGGGTTTTTGTTCGGGCTTTTCGGAGGTAGTTCGGGTTCGGGTTCGGGGGTGATTGTTTTGATTTTTGCATGCTCATTCGTAGGCGATGTCGACATTTAGTCACCTTTTCGCCTTTACGTGAACTGACCCCCGAAAGTTGGACGCCTGACTCCAACCGGAGGGTGTTCCATGACGAAATACAATCTAGCGCTCAAGCAAGCACTCATCGAAGAGTGCCTTTCTGCACGGAGTGTTCATGAGGTAGCACTGAAGCATAGCCTGAGTCCATCGTTGCTACGCCGTTGGATAAAGGGCTATGAGCAACACGGCGCAGCAGGTCTGACTACCAAGTACAGCCACTACGACGCCCAGTTCAAGTTGAAGGTTTTGCAGTGCATCGAGCAAGGCGGACTGTCAGCCCAGCAAGCCTGCATACAGTTTGATATCCGAGGTCCGAGTAGCATCAGGCAGTGGAAAAGGCTGTACGATGAAGGCGGAGTAGAAGCACTTCACCCGCATCGTGCCCGAGAATCCCGAATGCCCCGCAAAGCATCAAAACAACCCAGCATAAGCCCGGCTACCCCTGCAGATACCGAGCTGACACCTGAGCAGATGCTCGAAGAGCTGGAGTATCTGCGTGCGGAGAATGCCTATCTAAAAAAGCTCGATGCCTTGATCCAAGCGGACCCCAGCACTGCGCAATCAAGAAAGCGCAGACCGTCCAAGGATTGAGGCATGAGCATCGGCTAGCTCTGCTTTTACGCGCGGCAGGGCTGGCACGCAGCACCTTCTATTACCAAAGCAAAGCGTTGGTGACCGACAAGCATGCGGTTCTCAAAGAGCGCATCAATAGCCTCTATCACAAGCACAAGGGGCGGTACGGCTATCGCCGCATCACCGCAGTGCTTGAGCGGCACGGCGAAGTGATCAATCACAAGAAGGTGCAGCGGTTGATGCAGTTGATGAATCTGAAATCCCTGGTAAAAGTGAAGAAATATCGCTCCTACCGAGGTTCCGAAAGGGCTTGTTGCATCTGATCTGCTCAAGCGTGAATTCAAGGCGGAAGCCCCTAATCAGAAATGGGTCACCGATGTGACTGAGTTCAAGGTGAAAGGGCAGAAGCTGTATCTTTCACCTGTGATGGACCTGTACAACGGCGAAATTCTTGCCTATCAGATCAATCCGCGCCCTGAGTTCAAGATGGTATCGACGATGTTGGAGCAAGCTTTCGAGCGGCTGAACCCAGATGACAAACCGATATTGCACTCCGATCAAGGTTGGCAATACCGACAGCCTGCTTATCGACATATGCTGGGCGGAAAGGAAATCCAGCAGAGCATGTCGCGTAAGGGCAACTGCCTAGACAATGCCGCGATGGAAAGCTTTTTCGGTACACTCAAGAGCGAGTTTTTCTATCTGGAATCGTTTGACAGTGTTGAGCAACTGGCATCAGGGCTAGAGGACTACATCGCCTACTACAATCAAGAACGTATAAGTCTAAGACTGAATGGCTTGAGCCCGGTACAATTTCGGACTCAAGCGCTGAACCCATAGCGTACCCCGTCCAACTTTCGGGGGTCAGTTCAACGGCGACCTACTTTTCTCTAGGGAAAAGTAGGCAAAACCGTTCCGCTCCGTTCATCCGGCCCCTACGCTGCGCTCCGGGGTCCCCTCGCTCCGTTCTTGCTCCCGGGAGGACCGCGCTGAACGCCCCATCCTGGGGCGCAGCGCTTGACGGCCATCCATGGCCGTCACCTCCCTACGCAAGAACTCCGCTCGGCCTCCTGAAGTCGCAATTGGCGGCGCCTGGACTATTGCGCGCTTAGAAGCAAGAGCAAGAGCAAGAGCAAGAAATGCGAAGTTAGTTTTTTGGCCATTAATTATGTATTGGCTGTTCCGGCCCTTTCGCGGGGCAAGCCCGCTCCTACAGATATCTATATAACGACGACTATTGCGTGGGAGCGGGCTTGCCCCGCGATACGATCGAGAGATCAACTAAACTTTCAACTAGCGACAGCTGCGCCAGTCCAGGCGCCGCTCGTAACTTCGCGACTTCAGGAGGCCGAACGGAGGTCTTGCGGAGGGAGGTGACGGGCATGGATGCCCGTCAAGCGCTGGGGCCCAGGATGGGCCCTACAGCGCGGTCCTCCCGGGAGCAAGGCCGGAGTGAGGGAACCCGGAGCGAAGCGGAGGGCCGGATGAATGGAGCGAGGCGGCTTTGGTTACTTTGGCCAAGACCAAAGTAACCCGCCGTAAGGGCCATCCCTTTCAAGGTCTTTTGGTTTTAGCGGCCTTGATGACCCGATCCGTCGAAACGTGGGCATGCACAGCCGTACCTTGCACCCAGGCCTTCGCTTTGGGCACCTTGGGGCCTCGTGGACTTTTCACGACCTGTTTGGGCTGGATGTTTCTGGCTAGCTCCAGCAGGCGCTGGGCCAGTTTGTCTATCGGTACAACTGGCATGTACTCGGATGGCAGGGCAATCTGCATGCCTTCGTAACCCCCTCTGATCTGCACCGCCAAGTGATAGATCGAGGCTTCCCAATTATCGGGCAAGGCATCCCGATGGGCCTGCTCAACACTACGTTTGAGCAAGGCCAGAACGTTGTATGCCAGAACGGCAGTGGTGAAGCCAAGCAAGGCAGCTCGCGGGCTGCCAAGGGTTTCAATTTCACTTTCCAGAATCGCTTCCAGTCGCTGAAACATCCCTTCGATGCTCCAGCGACGGCGATAGAAGTCTGCGATTTGTTGTGCACTGATGCTCTCGGGCAGATTGCTCCAGAACATCAAGCTGTTATCACCTGAGTCGTTTGGCGAATGAAGTGTCAACTCGACACGTCGCCAGCAGTGCCCGCCTTTTACTTCGATGGATTGCTCGCGCACTGTGCCTGTTGCTACCGGCATCGGTGCTTGCCACTCACCTTCTTGGATCAAGCGGGGATGTTTGGCTTGCTGGCGAATGACAAATGATGTGCTCACCTGTTCGCACGCCTCCATGACAGGCAGCGTGCAGTAGAGGCGATCAGCGACCCAGACCTGATTGGCCTTTGCTTGAGCCAGTAACGGCAAGACACAGACGCGCTCACTTGCGTAGGCGTCTTCACACGGTTGGAGGTCGATCACCTGATCCAGATCGGGATCGTAGACCACTACCGAGAACCCGGGGCGAGCCGCCCCACGCTCTTGGCGCAACGCACCAAGACGCTTTTCGGTGGAGGCCAGGTGGCTTCCATCGACTATCCGAACTTGCCAATCAGGAAGCATGGCTGAATAGCCCAACTCATGGATTGTCGGCGCCAAGCGCTGCGCACAGCCTGTCACCAGAGCACGCAACAGGGCAGGTTCGGTTCGACTGATCTTGTCGTAAAGGGCCGCCAGACTGACGGGAAGGTCGTCTAGTTGTCTCGCGGCAGCATGTAAGGATGGCTTCAAGCCCAGAGAAACAAGCGACATCAGCTTGACGATGGTCGAGAACAGCAATTCGCGAGAATACTGCCGTTGCCGGTGCTCCTCGAAAACCTGATCGACCCACTCCGGCGCAATGGCCTGCTCCAAGGCAAGTTTGGCCATTACGCTGGCGGGTGCTTTTTTCTCGAATCGCGCTAGTACATCAGCCCACATCGTTCGGGTCTTCCTGACTGGATTTCAGTGGATTCTACCGAAGACCTTGAAAGGGATGGCCGTAAGGGCGGAAAGGTGAATAAGCGTCGACATCGCAAATGAATGCGCATATAACTTCAAAAACAAACACCACCCAAACCCAACGAACTAACGAACTAACGAACAGTCAAGCCTTCAAAGCCTTCTTGGGATATATATCATACCGACTCGATTTCCCCTCCAGACTATGACTCGGCTTGGCCCCCTCGATAATAGGCGCCTTGCGCGGCCGCTTGACCACCACCCGATGCGTGGCGAGCGCCATAGCCGCCTCGAGCAACGCCGGCGCATCCAGGTCATCGCCGACCAAAGGCCTGAACACCCGCATTTCCTTCTTCACCAAGGCACTCTTGTCCCGATGCGGAAACATCGGATCCAGGTAGATCACCTGCGGCGCCTCCCCCTCCCAAGCCCGCATCCGCTCGATGGCATTGCCGGTCAGCAAGCGCATGCGCGCAACGATCGGAGCAATCTCCTCATCCCCCCGCGCCCGCACCAACCCATCTTCCAGCAGCGCGGCAATCAACGGCTGACGCTCGATCAGGGTCATCTGGCAACCCAGGCTGGCCAGTACGAACGCATCCTTGCCCAACCCCGCCGTAGCATCGAGCACCTGCGGCCGCACGCCCTGGGCGATGCCCACGGCCTTGGCGATCATCTGCCCGTTGCCACCGCCGTACAACCGCCGGTGCGCCGCCTGCCCCTCGACGAAATCCACCCGCACCGGCCCCGGCGCCTGCGGCCCGAGCTGCTGGATCTGCAGCCCCTCGTCCCCCAGCTGCACGGCGAACTCCGCGGCATCATCGACCAACGGCAAGCCCAGCCGCTCGGCCCATGCCTCGGCCTGCGCCTGAAACTGCGGGGCCAGTGCCTCGACCCTGATACCTGCGCCTTGCTGCTGCTCTACCATCCGTTCCCGCACTCGAAATAAATTAATGAAACCCCGGCCAGAGCCGATACAGGCAATATCCCGCTATTCTGCCAGAGCTCAACGTCCGCGACTGCCATGTCAGACACTCTTCCCATCGGCTTGACCTACTTGTCGCCCGTCGGCAACTACGGTCGACAGAATACCCAGGCACTGGGTGGCGTCAGCCACCTGTGGCAGGATTTCTTCGCCCAGGCCATGGCAGAGCAATCGCAAGGCGAAGTCGACACCTTCAGCCAGGCGCTGCTGCAGTGCGACCAGGACAGCGGCGAACCGGTCGGCGGCGCCCGTGCCCTGGCCCTGATCGACGCCCAGCGCGCCCTGCCGGTTCACGACACCGAGGTGGCCCCGCCCGAGCCGCTGTTCCTGCCCAAGGCGGAACTGGAAGCCAAGCTGCTGCCACCCGCTCCGGAGCCCTTCGACACCGTCGAACTGATCGAGCAGCAACGCCAGCTCGATATCAGCAACAGCTGGTTGCGCCCGGTGGTCATGAGCCAGGGTCACCCCATCGCCGAGCCCGGCCCCGACCCATCGCCGCGGCCGCTGTTCCTGCCAATCGCCGAGTTCGAGACCAACCTGCTCGACCCTGCGCCCGAACCCTTCGACGAGCAGACGCTGGCCAAGCAGCAGAACGACCTGGAGTTCGATATCCACTGGGCGCGCCCGGTGGTGCTGAACAACGTGCGCGTGCACGCCTGAGTTCAACGGCAGATCTGCCAGAAGCCCATGTCCAGGTGAAAGTGGTTGTGGTGCGCGGCGTTGTAGTCCGGCCCCAGCGCCGTGCTGAAGCTTTCGCAGGCCGACGCCTGCACTTGCCGCAGGAAGTCAGCCTTGGGGCCCTCTCCCGACCAGTCCTGGGCCAGTACGATGCGCTGGCCATCCTTCAGACGAAAACCACTGATATCCAGCGCATTGGCCGTGGCATGCTGGCTGAGCCGGCCCTGCTTGCGGTGGTAGACATTGCGGCAGGCAAAACTGCCCAGATGATCGACCTGAACCACTGGCTGACCGAACACCCGCTGCGCCGCCGGCTGCAATCCATGCATTTCGAACAGTGCATAGGCCACCGCCAGCGGACAACTGGCGAGGAAGCTGCTGCTCAAGCGCGCCTGCCCGCCCTCCACACGCCAGACGTTGCGCAACGGACAAGCGGCCTGCGCCGGGCTGTCACTCTGCGGGCGATAACGCAGCGTGGTGGTCTGCAACGCCTGGCGGCATAGCTCGGGATCGTCGCGCAGACGCGACAGCTTGTAAGGCGTCAGCAAATTCGGGGGCTGCCGAACATCCAGAGCGGCCCAGGGGCTCCAGGCAGCCGGCGGGCGCCAGCCCATCAACCAGGCGAGCAGCACAACCAACAGCAGGCTGACCAACGCAGTCAACGCTCTACCCATGGGCCCTCAACGGCGGAACAAGTCATTGAGCTGGGCAAATGGCAGAGCCTGCTCGCCATAGCTGAAGGTGCCCTGCTCACGGATCTCCAGCGCGGCCCGCTGGAAAGCGCCCAACGCCGCCCGCGCCAGCGAGGAACCGACACTGATGCGCTTCACGCCAAGGTCCTGCAGCTGATTCACGCTCAACGGTACCCCCGGCATGCCCATCAGCACATTCACAGGCCTGGGTGCGACAGCCTGCACCACCGCCCGGATCTCGTCGACGCTGCGCAGACCAGGCGCGTACAGCACGTCCGCTCCGGCCTCGGCATAGGCCTGCAACCGGCGGATGGTGTCGTCCAGGTCGAGACGCCCGTGCAGCAGGTTCTCGGCGCGGGCACAGAGGGTGAAGGGGAAGGACAGGCTGCGGGCGGCCGCGACGGCGGCGCGCACCCGTGCCACGGAGAGTTCGAAATCGTAGATCGGCGCGTCGTTGCGCCCGCTGGCATCCTCGATCGAGCCACCCACCAGCCCCACCTCGGCAGCGCGCAGGATGGTCTGCGCGCAGTCTTCCGGCAAATCGCCGAAACCATTTTCCAGATCAGCCGCCACCGGCAACGGCGTGGCGTCGACGATGGCGCGGGCATTGTCGAGGGTCTCCTCGAGCGTCAGCGCGCCTTCGGCATCCGGCCGCCCGAGGCTGAACGCCAACCCGGCACTGGTGGTGGCCAGCGCCTCGAAGCCCAGGCTGGCCAGCATCCGTGCGGAGCCGGCATCCCACGGGTTGGGAATGACGAACGCGCCATCACGCTCATGCAGGGCCTTGAAGGCTTCGGCTCGCAGGGTTTGCACATCCATGGTTCAACCTCCGACAGTCAGATCACAGTAGCCCCAGTTGTTCGACCTCAGGGGCACGCGGCAATTCAGGCAGCGCCGCCAAGCCTGGCAGCTGGGCCATCAGGCGCTGGTGAAAACGCTGGGCCAGTGCCGCGGCCAGACGGTTGTCCGAGGTATGCAGGAAGACGTACGGGCGGCGCCCCTCCTCGATCCAGGCGGCGACCTTGTCCACCCAGGGCGTGAGGAAGCGTTCGTTGGCCTCGAGCTCGGGATGGCCGATGAAGCGCACCTGCGGATGTTGGGTAAAGGCTGCCGGGCGCGGCGGCACCTTGGGCTTCTTGGCCTGGGCATGGAGCACGGCGGGCTCGCGCGAAGCGCAGCTGAACAGCGCACGCGGATCCAGGCAGATACGCTCGACGCCGCGTTCATGCAACAGGCGGTTGAGCTGGCGCTCCTCCTCGCCACGGGCAAAGAACGCGTCATTGCGCACCTCCACCGCCACCGGCACGCCGATCTCGTCGAGAAAGTGCGCAAGCTCACCCAGGCGCGCCGGGCCGAACATCGCCGGCAACTGTAGCCAGTAAGGCGACACGCGCTCGCCCAAGGGGGCCATCAGCCGGGTGAAGTCCAGCGCCGAGTCGAGCTGCTCGCGCAGATCGCCCGCGTGGCTGACATCACCGGGAAACTTGGCGGTGAAGCGAAACCCCGCCGGCATGATCTGCGCCCAACGCTCGACCGTCGCTGGCGCGGGACGGGCATAGAAGGTGGTATTGCCTTCGACGGCGTTGAATACCTGGCTGTACAGCCCGAGGAACTCACTGGTGCGGGCGTCGGCGGGGTACAGGTACTCGCGCCAGGCGTTCTCAGCCCAGGACGGGCAACCGAGGAAATAAGGGAGGGGTGATGGCGTCATCCATCAAATGTACAGGTCCAGCCCCAGCACTTCCATCTCCCAGTCGGTGAAGCCGGCAGTGGTCAGGTAGCTGGCCAGCGCCGTGGAGGTACGCCGGTCGCGGGCGCGGGGATAGATCAGGTCCTGCTGACGGGCCGGCAGGTTCTCGCCGCGACGGCTGGCACGACTGACCTGCGCGTCGATGTCCTCGATGATCTCGGCATCGGCTTCGTCGATGACTTCGCCACGCGCCGGCGCCTTGCGAGGCGCACGCTTGATGGGGTAGCTCTGTGAGGAGAAGCCGTCGATACGCATGACAGGGGCACTCAGGATCAATGATGGCAATTTAGCAGCATCAGGAATCCTTCGCTAATGCCCGAACTGATAACTGGACCACAGAACGCGCAAAAGGTTTTATCGTGAACGGCGATAGCCGACGAACTGCATTCAACGCGCCTTGGGCGTAGCCACATTGTCGCGCAGGTACACCGGTTGCGCCTGCTCGGCGGCGACCGCCTCGCCCCGCGCCCAGGCGAAGCCGGCCAGGGTGAGGATGTCCAGGGCGTTGGGCAAGGCAACGGCATCGCTGGCCGCGACCTGCACGGCCAGTCGCTCGGCATAGCCCCAACCGGTGCCGGCGCCGAACCACTCGCCATCCAGGTCTAGCGGCAGCGCAACCCGCTCGGGTGGCAGGACCATTTCCTGGCCGATCAGGCGCATCTCCCCCTGCTCGGCGCGGTAGCAGCCCCAATACACCTCGTCCATGCGCGCATCGATGGCTGCAGCCACCTGCTGCACGCCCCGCTCACGCAGCGCGCCCTGGGCCAGGGCCGCCAGGTTGGAGACCGGCAGCACCGGACGCTCGAGGGCAAAGGCCAGCCCCTGGACCACGCCGATGGCGATACGCACGCCGGTGAAGGCGCCCGGGCCACGACCGAAGGCGATGGCGTCCAGCGCGTTCAGCGCCACGCCCGAGTCGGCCAGCAGCTGCTTGATCATCGGCAGCAGCTTCTGCGCGTGCAGGCGTGGGGCCACCTCGTAGTGGCTGGTCACCTTGCCGTCGTGCAGCAGCGCGACGGAACAGGCTTCGGTGGCGGTATCCAGGGCCAGCAAGGTGGTCATCGAACGAGGTATCCAGGCGACAGGGGGAAAAAGAGCGGCAGTATAAACGACAACGGCCCGCAAGCGGGCCGTCGTGACGCACGGTGATGGATCAGCTCAGGGCTGCCAGCACCTTGGCGGTGATCGACTCGACCGAGCCGACGCCTTCGATGTGGCTGTACTTTGGCTTGCCGGCGTTGGCGGCCGACAGCTTCTGGTAGAAGTCCACCAGCGGCTTGGTCTGGCTGTGGTAGACCGACAGGCGGTGACGCACGGTTTCTTCCTTGTCGTCGTCGCGCTGGATCAGGTCTTCGCCGGTGACGTCGTCCTTGCCTTCCACCTTCGGCGGGTTGTACTGGATGTGGTAGGTGCGGCCCGAGGCCAGGTGCACGCGGCGACCAGCCATGCGGCCGACGATTTCTTCGTCGTCCACGGCGATCTCGACCACCGCGTCGATGTCGACACCGGCGGCGACCATGGCTTCAGCTTGCGGGATGGTGCGCGGGAAGCCGTCGAACAGGCAGCCGTTGGCGCAGTCCGGTTGAGCGATGCGCTCCTTGACCAGGCTGATGATCAGCTCGTCGGAGACCAGCTGGCCGGCATCCATGACCTTTTTCAGCTCCAGGCCCAGCGGGGTGCCGGCCTTGACGGCGGCACGCAGCATGTCACCGGTGGAGATCTGCGGAATACCGAACTTCTCGGTGATGAACTTTGCCTGAGTACCTTTACCGGCCCCGGGAGCTCCCAGCAGAATTACGCGCATCTTGTGCTCCTCATATTTTTCTTTGCAAATCAACGGATTCGGCGCACAAGGCCAACTCCGGAAAATCGGACGAGACCGTAAAATCGGTCAAAAGGCTGCTCAAGATACACAGCGCCCGCCCCCCCGACAAGCGTCCAAAAGTGCCAGGAACGGGCCGCCCGCCGCTGGCCGGGGCACTGGTTGCGCCCGGCGCAACCGGCCGTCGGGGGTTGGCGCAAGACCAACCCCGCCAATCACCGAGACCGGTCTCGAACGACCTCAGCCGGTATTGCGCAAACCTGCCGCGATCCCCGCCACGGTCACCAGCAAGGCCTGCTCCAACGGGCTGTCCAGAGCGGCTTCACGGCTGCGCGAGCGCGCCAGCAGCTCGGCCTGCAGGCGGTGCAACGGGTCCAGGTAGGTGTTGCGCAGGCGGATGAATTCCAGGGTTTCCGGGCTGTGCGCCAGTAGCACCGGCTGCCCGGTCAGGCCCAGTACCACCTGGCACGACTGCGACAATAGGTCGCGCAGGTGCGCGCCCAACGGCAGCAGTTCGGGTTGCACCAGACGTTCGTCGTAGGCCTCGGCGATTTGCACATCGGCCTTGGCCAGGACCATCTCCAGCATGTCGATGCGGGTGCGGAAGAACGGCCATTGCTCGCGCATCTGCGCCAGCAGCGTCCCCTGCCCGCGCGCCAGGGCATTGTTCAGCGCCGTTTCCCAGCCCAGCCAGGCCGGCAGCATCAGCCGCGTCTGGGTCCAGCCGAAGATCCACGGAATCGCCCGCAGGCTCTCGATACCCCCGGCGCGGCGCTTGGCCGGGCGGCTGCCCAGCGGCAGGCGACCGAGCTCCTGCTCGGGGGTGGACTGACGGAAGTATTCGACGAAGTCCGGATTCTCGCGTACCACGCCGCGGTAGGCCTTGACGCCATCGGCGGCCAGCTGGTCCATCAACGCGCGCCAGGCCGGCTCCGGCGGTGGCGGCGGCAACAGGGTCGCCTCCAGCACGGCGGCCAGGTAGAGGTTGAGGTTCTGCTCGGCAATGCCCGGCAAGCCGAACTTGAAACGGATCATCTCGCCCTGCTCGGTGGTGCGGAAACGCCCGCCCACCGAGCCCGGCGGTTGCGACAGGATCGCCGCGTGGGCCGGGCCGCCGCCGCGCCCGACCGTGCCGCCGCGGCCATGGAACAGCAACAGCTCGACCTGGTGTTCGCGGCAGATGCGCACCAGGTTCTCCTGGGCGCGGTACTGGGCCCAGGCCGCCGCGGTGGTGCCGGCGTCCTTGGCCGAGTCGGAATAGCCGATCATTACCTCCTGCGGCCCTTGCAAGCCGGCACGGTAGCCCGGCAAACCAAGCAGGCGTTCCATCACCGGGCCCGCGTTGTCCAGGTCGGCCAGGGTCTCGAACAGCGGCACCACGCGCATCGACCGGGTCAGCCCGGCCTCCTTGAGCAGCAACTGCACCGCCAGCACATCGGAGGCCGCGCCGGCCATGGAGATCACGTACGACCCCAGCGACGCCGCAGGCGCGGCGGCGATCTCGCGGCAGGTGGCGAGCACCTCGGCGGTCTCGGCCTGGGGCTGGAAGTGCGCCGGCAACAGCGGGCGACGGTTTTTCAGCTCAGCCTGAAGGAACGTGATGCGTCGCTCCTCGTCCCACTCGGCATAGCGACCGAGGCCGAGGTAATCGGTGATTTCCGACAGCGCGTCGCGGTGGCGGGCGGCATCCTGGCGCACGTCCAGGCGGACCAGGAACAGGCCGAAGGTCACCGCGCGGCGCAGGCAGTCAAGCAACGGGCCGTCAGCGATCACCCCCATGCCGCATTCATGCAGCGACTGGTAGGCCAGCTCCAGCGGCGCGATCAGCTCGCGATTGTCCACCAGCACCGCGGCGCTGGCCGGCTGCGTGCTCGTCAGCGAGGCATGGGCCCAGGCGCGGGTGGCGCGCAGGCGGTCGCGCAGCTGCTTGAGCAGGGCGCGATAAGGCTCGGCGCTGTCGCCGACCTTGTCTTTCAGCGCGGCGCTGGCCTGCTGCATGGACAGTTCGGCGGCCAGTCCGTCGATATCGCGCAGGAACAGGTCGGCGGCCATCCAGCGCGCCAGCAGCAGGACTTCGCGGGTGACCGCCGCCGTCACGTTGGGGTTGCCGTCGCGGTCACCGCCCATCCAGGAGGCGAAGCGCACCGGCGCCGACTCCAGCGGCAGGCGCAGCCCGGTGGCCTCGAACAAGGCCGCGTCGACCTTGCGCAGGTGGTTGGGGATCGCCTGCCACAACGAGTGCTCGATGACCGCGAAGCCCCACTTGGCTTCATCCACCGGGGTCGGCCGGGTGCGACGGATCTCCTCGGTGTGCCAGGCTTCGGCGATCAGGCGGCGCAAGCGCTCGCGTACCTGCTGGCGCTCGCCGGGAACGAGGTCGCGGTGGTCCTGCGCGGCCAGTTGCGCGGCAATGGCGTCGTACTTCTGGATCAGGGTACGGCGGGCCACCTCGGTGGGATGAGCGGTAAGCACCAGCTCGATGTTCAGCCTGGCCAGTTGCCGGGCCAGCTCATCGCTGCCGTGGCCCGCCGCCTTCAGCCGCGCCAGCAGTTCCGGCAGCACCCGCGCCTCGAACGGCTCGGGCTGGTCGGCATCGCGGCGCCGGATCAGCTGGTACTGCTCGGCGATGTTGGCCAGGTTGAGAAACTGGTTGAACGCCCGCGCCACTGGCAGCAGGTCCTCCTCGGCCAGGTCGCCCAGGGTCGAGCTCAGTCGCTCGCCCTGCCCACGCCGATCGGCCTTGGCGCTGTGGCGGATGTCCTCGATCTTCTGCAGGAACGCCTCGCCATGCTGCTGGCGGATGGTCTCGCCCAGCAGTTCTCCCAAAAGGTGCACATCCTCGCGCAAGCGCAGATCGATATCACTCATCAGCCTTCTCCACTCCAGGAAACCGCATGCGCCCAAGAGTGCCCACTCGCGCCCGCGCCTGGCAAGCCGGAAGCGGCCAGAGCGACTAAAGTGAACACAGGACATCCGAAGCAATGCCATTACCAGGCTTTGACAGAGGTCATCATGAAAATTCGCCAACTCGCCCAGCACTGGGAACAGAACGCCGCCGGCCGCCTGAGCCCCACCGGCCATGTCTTGCACCTGGACATGGAAGCCGAAGCGCGCCTGGCCGCGCTGATCGACATGTACCCCAAGCGCAGCCCCGAGGAATTGCTGGGCGAACTGGTGGCGGCGGCGCTCGAAGAGCTTGAGGCCAGCTTCCCCTACATCAAGGGCCAGCAGGTGATCGCCACCGACGAGGAAGGCGACCCGCTGTACGAGGACATCGGCCCCACGCCGCGCTTCCTGGCCCTCTCCCGACGCCACCTGCAGGCCCTTGGCCGGGTGCGGGAAGAGCAGTCGCACTGAGCCTTTCCGGGTGCCGGGCAAGACCCGGCATACCGTCATCCACAGCGGAAGTTCCACGGAAATTCCGCTGACTGATTAGTCAGAAAAAAATACCTTTAGCGTGCAAATTTTTCTGAACTATTCAAAAAACGCCTCGGTCACAGCCAATAGCCATCACGGCAAAACCCTGTAAACACGGGCCTTTGTGCCCGACGCTGGCCACAGGGGAACAGCGATAGCCACTACGTGGCATCGTCGTTTAACAGGAGTGACCCAATGGAGTTGACCACCATGAAGACCCGCATCGCACAACCTTCCTCCACTCACCTGCGCGGGCTCAAGCTGGCCGCGCTGGCCCTGGGCAGCAGCCTGGTGCTGGCCGGCTGCGCGGGCAAGCCGCCGACCGAGCAATACGCCGTGACCCAGTCGGCGGTCAACTCGGCGGTCAGTGCCGGTGGCACCGAATTCGCCGCGGTGGAGATGAAGGCTGCCCAGGACAAGTTCAAGAAGGCCGAGATCGCCATGCACGACAAGCAGTACGACCAGGCCAAGCTGCTGGCCGAACAGGCCGAGTGGGACGCCCGCGTCGCCGAGCGCAAGGCCCAGGCGGCCAAGGCCCAGAAGGCCGTGCAGGATGCCCGCCAAGGCATCAACGACGTACGCGAGGAAGGCCTGCGCAGCGCCGAATGAGCCCTGCCCAGCCTCATGAGCCTTCGTTAACGATCAAAGGATGAACACTATGCGCAACTACGTCATGATTCCCGCCCTGCTGGCCCTGAGCGTAGGCCTCGCCGCCTGCTCCCACGACCCGAACGCCAACCTGGAGTCGGCCCGCACCAACTTCTCCGCCCTGCAGAGCGACCCGCAGTCGAGCAAGGTGGCCGCGCTCGAGACCAAGGACGCCCAGGACTGGCTGAACAAGGCCGACAAGGCCTACATGGATCGCGAGGACTCGAAGAAGGTCGACCAACTCGCCTACCTGACCAACCAGCGCGTCGAAGTGGCCAAGCAGACCATCGCCCTGCGTAGCGCCGAGGCCGAACTGAAGAACGCTGCCGCCCAGCGCGCCCAGGCCAAGCTGGACGCCCGCGACGCGCAGATCAAGAAGCTGCAGGACAGCCTGAACGCCAAGCAGACCGATCGGGGCACGCTCGTGACCTTCGGTGACGTGCTGTTCGACTTCAACAAGGCCGTACTCAAGAGCAGCGCCTACCCCAACGTCACCAAGCTGGCCCAATTCCTCCAGGAGAACCCTGAGCGCAAGGTGATCGTCGAGGGCTACACCGACAGCGTTGGTTCGGCCAACTACAACCAGACCCTGTCCGAGCGTCGCGCCGCCGCCGTGCGCATGGCACTGGTGCGTGCCGGCGTCGATCCAGCACGCATCGTCGCCCAGGGGTACGGCAAGGAGTACCCGGTGGCCGACAACAGCAGCAACTCGGGCCGCGCGCAGAACCGTCGGGTGGAGGTGACCATCTCCAACGACAACCAGCCGGTGGCACCGCGGGCGGTGAGCCAAGTCCAATGAGGGCTGCTGTCTGAATGAAAAAACCCGCCTGATGGCGGGTTTTTTCATGCTTGACCTTCCGTCAAAAGCACCTTTGAAGACACCTTTAAAAGCACTAAACTGAGGCAACCGTCCTTCTCGACAAATGGGTTGATACAACTATGACCTACCCTGTCCTCGCCGATCTGGCAGCATCCATCACCGACCTTAAGAAAGACCCAATGGGCACCATTCGCCAAGGGCACGGTGAAACCGTGGTGATCCTCAATCGGAACGAGCCCGCCTTCTACGCAGTACCACCAGAGCGCTACGAGGCGATGATGGATCTGATTGACGATATCCAACTGGCCGAGCTGGTACACCAGCGACTTGGCGGGCCTACCGTGAAGGTGGATATCGATGAGCTCATCGCCGACGCAGAGCGCGACAGCCTAAAATCGGACGACAAGGCTTAGTTCGAGGTCTTGAGATTCACAAGAGATCGCCCAGCCCTTTGGGGCTGCGCTATCGCGCAGGGAACTGTTATCTCTGTGGGAGCGGGTTTACCCGCGAACACCGGCGGAGCCGGTGCCATACACCGCGCTGGATTCTTCGCGGGTAAACCCGCTCCCACAGGGTCAAGCTAAATCAATGGGTTACGTATTGCTCCATAGGCGCTGCACTTCTCCCATACCCCACCGAAGCCCCGCACGCTCACTGCACCTGCTGCGGCGTCTCCTGCCCCATGCAACGCACCGCGCGCTTGCGGTTGTCCACCAGCACCCCGGTCAGGCCCTTCTGCTCGGTGTCGAACAGCACCAGCACGCCATCGATGCACTGTGCCACCTGTGGCGCCGGCGTCAGCGAGACCTTGTAGTCTTCCCCCGGAATGGTCTTGAGCATGGTGAAATCCTGCAACAACAGCGCATCCTCGGGCTTGGCGAAATGCAGGTAGCCGTAGTACCAGAGGGTTCCCACCGTCACGATGATGCTGCCGACGCCGGTCAGGATCAGCGGGATGGCGTTGCGTTCTTCACTCATTGCTTGTTCTTCTCGTCAGGGTAGTCGGGGACTTCGGCCAGGCGGCGCAGGCCGTTGAAATGGGCAGGGTCTTCCAGGAAACGCAGCATCACCTGACGCCAGGTCGGGTCGGCGAAAGTCTGCACATGGTCGCCCCGGGTCAGTTGCAACACCCGGGGCGGCGGCGCCTGGCGGTACAAACGCAGGCCGTTGTCCAACGGCACGAGGTTGTCGTCGATGCTGTGGAAGAACAGCTTCGGCGGGCTGTCCAGGCGGGCGATCGAGTTGATCGCGCTGTCGCCGTCCGGCACCAGCCACGACAGCGGCACCTGCAGCGGCCAGGTCATCCACGAAGTGCTCAGGGCATAACGCCCCACCGCCCGGTAGCTGGCCGGCACGCCATCAAACACCAGGGCGCTGAAGCGTCGGCGCTGCTCGGGGTGCTGGGCCAGGTAATGGATGGCCATGGCCCCGCCGAGGCTCTGGCCCAGCAGCACCAGCGGCCTGCTCTGGGTCTGGGGCGCCTTGTCGAGCCAGTCCAGCGCCGCGCCGATATCGCCATACACCTTGGGCAGTGTCGGCTTGCCCTGGGACAACCCATAACCGCGATAGTCGATCATCAGCACCTGGTAGCCCGCCTTCGGCAGCCAGTAGCTGCCGCCCAGGTGCCAGGCCAGGTTGCCACCATTGCCATGCAGGTGCAGCACCGTGCCCTTGACCTCGACGCCCTGCGGCACGGGCAGCCACCAGCCATGCAGGCGCGTGCCGTCGGCGGCGCTGAGGGTCAGGTCCTGATACTGCAAGTGGGCCTTTTCCGGGGTGAACGGCTGGCCGGGCTCGGGATAGAACAGCAGGCTGCTGCAGCCGCCCAAAAGCAGCAACCCGAGGCCGAAGGCGAGGTGACGGCAGGCGTCAGAGAATGTTCGCGTAGTCGGCTTCAATACGGTCCAGGCTCAGGTGGTTGAGGAAGTTGGAGAAGCACATCCAGGCCGACAGCGCGTTGAGGTCGCGGAACTGCTCGGGCAGGTACTTGGGCGGTTCGACCAGCCCTTCCTCGACCAGCTGGCGCAGCGTGCGCATGTCTTCCAGGGTGGTCTTGCCGCAGAACAGCAACGGGATCTGCTCGAGCTTGCCCTTCTTCACGGCCAACTGAATGTAGTTGTAAACCATGATGAAGCCCTTGAGGTAGGACAAGTCCTTGGTGAATGGCAGGCCATTGGGCACCGAGCCACGGAACACCCGGCTGGCGTTGCTGTAGCTCTGCCCCATCTCGAAGCCCTGGCCGCGGAAGAACTCGAAGACCTGCAGGAAGTCGGCGCCCTCCTCCACCATGTGGATGGCGCGGGTGCGGTTGGTGAGCTTGCGCAGGCGGCTGGGGTAGGAGGCGAAGGCGATCACCTCCATGAGGATGGCCAGGCCTTCCTGGGTCACCGTCGACGAGGGCGGGCCCTTGGCCAGGAAGGTGCAGATCGGCTGGTTCAGGCCGTTGAGGGTGGTGCCGACGTGCACCAGGCCTTCATGCACTTCCAGGGCGCGCACATCGCGGCTGTTGAACATGGCGTCGGCGCGCACCTTGATGTAGTCGGCGCCAGCCGCGGCGTCGGCAACGATGCCGTCGGACTCGAACACGCGGATGGTCTCCTCGGCCTCGCCGAACACCTTGTTCAGGCGACGCTGGAGGATCTCCACCGCTTCCTTGGCCGTGAGGTTCTTCGGCTCGTCCTTCAGGTCGCCTCGACCGTCGATGTTGTTCAGGTAGTCCGAGAGCATCAGGCCCAGATCGGCCAGGGTCGGATCACCAGCGTGGAAGGCATCGGAGGCAGCGCCGTAGAGCTCCTGGGAGATCAGCCCGAAGTCCTCGGTGCCGCGTGCCTCGAGCATGCGCACGACCATGCGGTATTCCTTGCACATGCGCCGCATGATCTGCCCGACCGGGTTGAACTGGCCCAACTGCCGGGTGATGTCGCGCTCGATGCTCTGGAACTCGGCCTTCACCGCGCTGGAGTCGAACGACAGCGGGCGGTTCTGGTAGTAGGCACGGTCCACCGCCGGTGGCTCCTTGCCCTTGGCCTTGAGGAAGCCCTGGCGGATGCCGTCGTCCCATTTCACTGCGTCGAGTACGCGGATCGGGGTCTGGGTGGCGACGATGCGGTCGGACAACGTGCGTATGGTCTGCTGGTACTCGTCCACGCGGGACTCCTTCTTGGAGCCTCATCGCGGGGCAAGCCCGCTCCCACAACCCGGAGCGGGCTTGCCCCGCGACGAGGCCGGTATGCTCACTGCTATTTACCGGAACGCTGGAAGCGCGCCACCTCGACGAACAGATCGGAGTTGGCGGGATCGTCCAGGTACGCCAGCACCCGCTCGGTCGGGCTGTCGATCAGCACGCCCTCGCCGTTATCTTCCGGCACTTCGGTACTGCGTCCGCTCAGTTCTTTCTTGGCGACGGCCTGCTGCACCTGCTCGACATCGAGGTTGTAGACCACCAGCTGCTTGCCGTCGATCACCTCGAAGCCACCGATCAGGAAGTTGCCGCCCAGGCGCTTGGGCACCCCGGCCGACAGGTACCAGCGGTTGCCGTGCCGGGCCACGGTGAAGGCGTATTCCTCGGGGGCCTTGCCCTGGGCACGGGCCACCGCCTTGTAGGTGTTGCCGCCGGCGCGGCTGATGCTCAGCTTCAGCGGCTGGCCCCAGGCGTCCTTGCTGCTCCACTGCCCGAGCAGGGCCTTGGGCGCCGGCTGGTTGGCCGGCAGCGGCTCGTCGAACGTCACCAGACAACCGCCCAGCAGGAGGAATGACAAGGTCAACAACACCACACGCCAGGCTTTCATCAGGTTCTCCTTGAAAAGTCGTTCGCCACTCAGGCCGAGGCCAGCACCATCTGCAGGTATCGGACAAGGATAGCGAGCATCTGCTCATCGGCCTGCGCATTCGCATCCTTGAGCAGGCCCTGATATTCCATCTGCTCGATTATCGCCGTCAACATCTGGGCATCCTGCTCGGGCTGGCGCGAGCCGACCACCTGCAGGATCTGTCGCGCGCCATGCAGCAGGATCTGCTCGTGGGCCTGCACCAACTCGGCCAGGCGCGGGCACAGCAGCGCCTCCTGGCGGAAGGCCTGCTCGGCCATGAGGAAGTCGCGGCGGTTGTTCAGTTGGCGCAGGACGTAGTCGGCCAGCATGCGCGCCACTTCATCGGCCAGGTGCGCCCGGGCCTGGGGGCTGCCGTCGCCCTGGGCCAGCAACTGGCGCAGCACGCCTTCGGTGTTGGTCCAGAGCTTGGCCATGTAGGCCGCGCTGCGCTCGACGTACTGGGCGAAGGTATCGGCCAGCAGGTCCTGGATATCCTTGAAGTAGTAGGTGGTGGCCGACAACGGCACACCGGCCTCGGCGGCCACGGCGCGGTGGCGCACGCCGCGCACGCCATCGCGCACGACGATGCGCATGGCGGCGTCGAGGATCTGCTGGCGGCGCTGCTCGCTGCCCTGGCGGGCGGTCTTGCGGCCCTGGTACTGCACGCTCTCGGCGACGGCGGTGGCGATGCCGGCGGCGCCTTGGTGGGGCATTGCGGGGGTCACTGGAGGTACCTCATGAACAGTGGGTTACCGGTGCCGACCTCATCGCGGGGCAAGCCCGCTCCCACGTTACACCACAACGCTCAAGCCCTGCGGTGCAACTGTGGGAGCGGGCTTGCCCCGCGAGGAGGCCCGCACTGACAACATAAAGCTTCAGGCATGAAAAAGCCGCCTCGAAAGGCGGCTTGTTCAGATCGCTCAGGCCTGTGGACGCATGTGCGGGAACAGGATCACGTCGCGGATCGACGGCGAGTTGGTCAGCAGCATCACCAGGCGGTCGATGCCGATGCCCTCACCGGCGGTCGGCGGCATGCCGTATTCCAGGGCACGGACGAAGTCGGCATCGTAGTGCATGGCCTCGTCGTCACCGGCGTCCTTCTCGGCCACCTGGGCCAGGAAGCGCTCGGCCTGGTCTTCGGCATCGTTGAGCTCGGAGTAGGCGTTGGCGATCTCGCGGCCACCGATGAACAGCTCGAAGCGGTCGGTCACGGCCGGGTTGTCGTCGTTGCGACGGGCCAGCGGCGAGACTTCGAACGGGTACTCGGTGATGAAGTGCGGCTGCTCCAGCTTGTGCTCGACCAGCTCTTCGAAAATCATCACCTGCAGCTTGCCCAGGCCTTCGTGGCCGAGCACCTTGGCGCCGGCTTTCTTGGCGATCTCGCGGGCACGGTCGACGTCCTGCAGGTCGGCGGCGGTGAGCTCCGGGTTGTACTTGAGGATCGAGTCGAACACCGACAGGCGCACGAACGGCTCGCCGAAGTGGAACACCTTGTCGCCGTACGGCACGTCGGTGCAGCCCAGTACCAGCTGCGCCAGCTCGCGGAACAGTTCCTCGGTGAGGTCCATGTTGTCGCGGTAGTCGGCGTAGGCCTGGTAGAACTCGAGCATGGTGAATTCTGGGTTGTGACGAGTCGAAACGCCTTCGTTACGGAAGTTGCGGTTGATCTCGAAGACTTTCTCGAAGCCACCGACCACCAGGCGCTTGAGGTACAACTCAGGCGCGATGCGCAGGAACATGGCCATGTCCAGGGCGTTGTGGTGGGTTTCGAACGGCTTGGCCGCGGCGCCGCCGGGGATGGTCTGCAGCATCGGGGTTTCGACTTCGAGGAAGTCGCGCTCGATGAGGAACTTGCGGATGTGCGAGATCACCTGCGAACGGACACGGAAGGTGTGGCGGGTTTCCTCGTTGACCATCAGGTCGACGTAGCGCTGGCGGTAGCGCTGCTCGGTGTCGGTCAGGCCGTGGTGCTTGTCCGGCAGCGGGCGCAGTGACTTGGTCAGCAGGCGCACGTTGGTCATCTCGACGTACAGGTCGCCCTTGCCGGAGCGGGCCAGGGTGCCTTCGGCGCTGATGATGTCGCCCAGGTCCCAGGTCTTGACCGCGGCCAGGGTTTCTTCCGGCAGGGTCTTGCGGTTGACGTAGACCTGGATGCGGCCGGTCATGTCCTGGATGACCATGAACGAGCCACGGTTGAGCATGATGCGACCGGCGACCTTGACCGGAATGCCGGCTGCTTCCAGCTCTTCCTTGGTCTTGTCCGCGTACTGCTTCTGCAGGTCGTTGCAGTAGCTGTCGCGGCGGAAGTCGTTGGGGAAGGCATTGCCCTTGGCGCGCTCGGCGGCAAGTTTTTCCTTGCGCAGGGCGATCAGGGCGTTTTCTTCCTGTTGCAGGTCTTGCGCTTCGGTCTTGAGGTCGCTCATGTCGTCATTCTTTCCATCAGGTGTTCGTTGCCCCTGTCGGGCAGGGCACGCGATACGGGCCCTGGGCCTCGTATCGCGGCGGTGGTGTGCGGTTTACAGCCCCTGCTTGAGGCTCGCTTCCAGGTACTGGTCGAGGTCGCCGTCCAGGACCTTCTGGCAGTCGCTGCGCTCGACGCCGGTCCGCAGGTCCTTGATGCGCGAGTCGTCGAGCACGTAGGAGCGGATCTGGTGGCCCCAGCCGATGTCCGACTTGCTGTCTTCCAGGGCCTGGGAGGCGGCGTTGCGTTTTTGCATTTCCAGCTCGTACAACTTGGCCCGCAGCATTTTCATGGCGGTGTCCTTGTTGGCGTGCTGGGAGCGTTCGTTCTGGCAGGCCACCACGGTGTTGGTCGGCACGTGGGTGATACGCACCGCCGAGTCGGTGGTGTTGACGTGCTGACCACCGGCACCGGAGGAGCGGTAGGTGTCGATGCGCAGGTCGGACGGGTTGATCTCGATCTCGACCTTGTCGTCGATCTCGGGCGAGACGAACACCGCCGAGAACGAGGTGTGGCGACGGGCGCCGGAGTCGAACGGGCTCTTGCGCACCAGGCGGTGCACGCCGATCTCGGTGCGCAGCCAGCCGAAGGCGTACTCGCCCTTGATGTGCACGGTGGCACCCTTGATGCCGGCGACTTCACCTTCGGACAGTTCGATGATGGTGGCGTCGAAGCCGCGCTTGTCGGCCCAGCGCAGGTACATGCGCAGCAGGATGTTGGCCCAGTCCTGGGCCTCGGTGCCGCCGGAGCCGGCCTGGATGTCCAGGTAGGCGTTGTTCGGGTCCATCTCGCCGCTGAACATGCGACGGAACTCGAGCTGGGCGAGGGATTCCTCAAGCCCTTGCAGCTCGGTCTCGACATCGCTGACAGCGCCTTCATCGCCCTCCTCGACAGCCATGTCGAGCAGGTCCTTGCAGTCGGTCAGGCCGTTGGACAGTTTATCGAGGGTCTCGACCACCTGCGCCAGCATGGCGCGCTCGCGGCCCAGGGCCTGGGCGTACTCGGGTTTGTTCCAGACAGCGGCGTCTTCCAGCTCGCGGTTTACTTCGACCAGACGATCATGTTTGTGATCGTAGTCAAAGATACCCCCGAATGGATTGGGAACGCTCGGTGAGGTCCTTGATGGTGTTCAGGATCGGTTGGATTTCCATGGGCGGGCAGCTCTCGTGCGAATTCGGTGAAAAGCCCGCGAGTATAACCGAGTCTGGGGTCTGGCGGCAGACCCGCCGGGCGGTCTGGGCGCAAACCCCTTTACGCCCGATTCCCGGCGTTGCCGTTGCCGTTGCCGTTGCCGTTGCCGTTGCCGATCAAGAGTCTAGCGCCATACTCAACTAGCGACAGCTACGTCAGCCCAGGCGCCGCCCGTACCTTCGCGACTTCAGGAGGCCGAACGCAGGCCTTGCGGAGGGAGGTGACGGGCATGGATGCCCGTCAAGCGCTGGGGCCCAGGATGGGCCCTGCAGCGCGGTCCTCCCGGGAGCAAGGCCGGAGTGAGGGGACCCGGAGCGAAGCGTAGGGCCGGATGAATGGAGCGAGGATTTTTTGGTTCCTTTTTGATCCTTCAAAAAGGGACTCGCCGTAAGGGCGAAAAGGTGACTATGCGTCAGTATAGCTAATGAATGCGCTTACAACTGTGAAAACGCACGCCGATCGCATTTGACTTTGACTTTGACTTTGACTTTGACTTTGACTTTGACTTTGACTTTGACTTTGACTTTGACTTTGACTTTGACTTTGACTTTGACTTTGAGAGTGTGTTTTGAAAGTTATATGCGCATTCATTTGCGATGGTGACGCAATGTCACCTTTCCGCCCTTACGGCGGGTAACTTTTTGAAGGATCAAAAAGTCACCAAAAAATCCTCGCTCCATTCATCCGGCCCCTACGCTCCGCTCCGGGGTTCCCTCGCTCCGTTCTTGCTCCCGGGAGGACCGCGCTGAACGCCCCATCCTGGGGCGCAGCGCTTGACGGGCATCCATGCCCGTCACCTCCCTCCGCAAGAACTCCGCTCGGCCTCCTGAAGTCGCAATTGGTGTTGCCTGATCTACCGCGCACTTAGAAGCAAAAGCAAAAGCAAAAGCGAAGAGCGAAGAGCGAAGAGCGAAGAGCGAAGAGCGAAGAGCGAAGAGCGAAGAGATTGGAGTTTAGGTTTCAGCCAGCAATTGTTGTTTACAACCTCTGCCGACAAGCCGGTCCCGCAGGGTTAGTGAAGTGCTGAAAACACTAATACCCCTGCGGGAACTCACTTAGGCAATCCCGACTTGATTACGCCCGCTGTTCTTGGCCAGATACAACCCCTTGTCCGCCGCCGAAATCAGTTGCCGACAGTGACTGCCGACACTCGGCGTCAAGGTCGCCAGACCGATGCTAACGGTCAGGTGCGAGGCCGCCTCAGGGACGGTGTGGGCAATCTTCAGGCCCATGATGGTCTGGCGCAGCTTTTCCGCCACCAGCCGCGCGCCACCAGGCGAAGTATTGGGCAGCACCAGGGCGAACTCCTCGCCGCCATAGCGCGCCGGCAGGTCGGTCGGCCGCGAGCAGCAGCCGCGAATGGCCTCGGCCACCTGACGCAGGGCCTCGTCACCGGCAAGGTGGCCGAAACTGTCGTTGAACGCCTTGAAGTAGTCGACATCGACCATCAGCAACGACAACTGCTGCTGCTCACGAATAGCCCGGCGCCACTCCAGCTCCAGGTATTCGTCGAAGTGACGGCGGTTGGACAGCCCGGTGAGCCCGTCCGAGTTCATCAACCGCTGCAGCATCAGGTTGGTGTCGAGCAACTGCTGCTGGCTCACCCGCAGGGCGCGGTAAGCCTCGTCACGCTGCAACAGCGTCAGGTACGAACGCGAGTGGTAGCGGATACGCGCCACCAGCTCGATGGTGTCCGGCAGCTTCACCAGGTAGTCGTTGGCCCCGGCGGCGAAGGCCGCGCTCTTGACCAGCGGGTCCTCCTTGGTCGACAGGACGATGATCGGGATGTCCTGGGTGGCCGGGTTGTTGCGGTATTCGCGCACCAGGGTCAGGCCGTCGAGGCCCGGCATGATCAGGTCCTGGAGGATCACCGTGGGCTTGATGCGCATGGCCTGGGCCACCGCCTGGTGCGGGTCGGCGCAGAAGTGGAAGTCGATGTTCTCTTCATGGGCCAGACCACGGCGCACCGCTTCGCCGATCATCGCCTGATCGTCGACCAGCAGGACCATCGCCGCGCTTTCGTTGATGGTCGTGAAACCTTCGATCGGTAGATCATTCATCCGTAGTCACCCGTTGACCGCCGGCCACGCGGCGCGCCTCAATACATATCGTCATTTCGAAAAGATTTCCATCAGTCGCCCGGCAATTCGCTCCAGCGGACGGATTTCCACCGCCGCGTCGATCGCCGCGGCGGCCTTGGGCATGCCGTATACCGCGCTGCTCTGCTGGTCCTGGGCGATGGTCAGGAAGCCCTGCTGGCGCATCAGCTTCAGGCCCTGGGCGCCATCGCGCCCCATCCCGGTAAGCAGCACGCCCACCGCATCGCCAGACCAATAGCGCGCCACACTCTCGAAGAACACGTCGATCGAGGGCCGGTAGATTTCGTTGACGGGCTCGGCAGTGTAGGCCAGCTCGCCATTTCTCAGCAGACGGATATGGTGGTTGGTGCCGGCCAGCAGCACCTGCCCCGGCTGCGGAGGCTCACCCTCGCGGGCCAGGCGCACCGGCAGGCCGGACGCGGTGCTGAGCCATTCGGCCATGCCGGCGGCGAACACCTGGTCGACATGCTGGACCAGCACGATGGCCGCCGGGAAACTGCGCGGCAGGCCCTTGAGCAGTACCTCGAGCGCCGCCGGCCCACCCGCCGACGAGCCGATGGCCACCAGGGCACGGCGCTGCGAAGTCTCGCGCAGCGGCGCGGCCACCGCCCGGGCAGCGCTGGGACGCTGCTGGCCGATCAGCCAGCCGATGTTGAGGATCTTGCGCAACAGCGGCGCGGCCGCCTCCCGGGCGTCGCCCGCGCCCAACGCCGGGGTATCGACCACATCCAGGGCGCCATGGCCCATGGCCTCGAACACCCGGTGCACATTCTGCTTGCGGTCCACCGTGACGATGACGATGGCGCACGGGGTCTCGGCCATGATCCGTCGGGTGGCCTCGACACCGTCCATCACCGGCATGATCAGGTCCATGAGGATCAGATCAGGAGTCTGCTCGGCGCACAGGCGCACCGCCTCGGCGCCATTGCCCGCCACCCAGATCACCTGATGCGCGGGTTCGAAGGCCAACGCGCGGCGCAGGGCCTCCACGGCCATAGGCATGTCGTTGACGATGGCGATTCTCATCCCTGGGCACCTCCGATCAGCTCCACGACCGCCTCCAGCAACGCATCGTCATGGAAGCTGGCCTTGGCCAAATAATAGTCAGCGCCGGCATCCAGTCCACGACGCCGGTCTTCTTCACGATCCTTGTAGGACACCACCATCACCGGCAACGATTGGAGGCGGTTGTCACGCCTTACCAAGGTGACCAGCTCGATACCGTCCATGCGCGGCATGTCGATGTCGGTGATCAGCAGGTCGAAATCATCACTGCGCAGGGCGTTCCAGCCGTCCATGCCATCGACGGCCACCGCCACGTCATAGCCGCGGTTGCCCAGCAGCTTGCGCTGCAGCTCGCGTACGGTGAGCGAGTCGTCGACCACCAGGATGCGCTTGCGTGCCACGCCCTTGCCGCCCCGCCCGCCCCGTTCGATACGTTCCAGGCGGCCGGTGCTGAGCAGTTTGTCCACCGAGCGCAGCAGGTCCTCGACATCGACGATCAGCACCACCGAGCCATCATCGAGCAGGGCGCCGGCGGAAATGTCCTGGACCTTGCCCAGGCGCGCGTCCAGTGGCATCACCACCAGCACCCGTTCGCCGATCAGCCGCTCGACCGCCACCCCATAGAGCTGTTCGCGCTCACGAATCACCACTACCCGAAGGCTCTGTTCATCACCCTGGGCCGCCGGCCGGTTGAGCAACTGACTGGCAGCCACCAGGCCGATATGCCGCCCTTCGTGCCAGAAGTGCTGACGGCCTTCGATCTGCACGATGGCCTCGGCAGGCACTTCGACGGTGCGCTCGATATGCGCCAGTGGGAAGGCATAGGCCTCGCCGCCCACCTCGACCACCAGGCTGCGCACCACCGACAGGGTCAACGGCACTTCCAGGTGGAAGCAGCAGCCCTGCCCGGCAACCTGGGTCAACTCGATAGACCCGCGCAGTTCGCGAACCATGTGCTGCACCGCGTCCAGTCCGACACCGCGTCCGGAGACCTCGGTGACCGTATCGCGCAGGCTGAAGCCCGGCAGGAACAGGAACGTCAGCAGCTCGGCCTCGCTCATCTGCGCCACGGTCTCGGCCGGCGACAGGGCACGCTCGACGATACTGCGGCGCAGGCGCTGCAGATCGATACCGGCACCGTCGTCGGACAATTCGAGAATCAGCAATCCGGCCTGGTGCGAGGCGCGCAAGCGTACCGTGCCCTCGCTTGGCTTGCCGGCCAGCAGGCGCTGCTCGGGCAGCTCGATACCGTGATCGACCGCGTTGCGCAACAGGTGCGTCAGCGGAGCCTCGAGTTTTTCCAGCACATCGCGGTCGACCTGGGTCTTCTCGCCCTCGACCAGCAAGCGCACGGGCTTGTCCAGCGAGCGGCCAAGGTCGCGGACCATCCGGCTCTGCCCGGTCAGCACATCGGCGAACGGACGCATGCGACACGCCAAAGCCGTGTCGTAGAGCAACTGCGCGCGCTGGCTGGCCTGCCAGCCGAATTCGTCCAGGTCAGCCGCCTGTTGCAACAGGATTTGCTGGGTTTCGGCCAGCAACTGCTGGGTCTGGGCCAGGGCTTCGAGCACTTCTGGCCCCTGGCCGCTCTCCTCCAGCTGGGCCTTCAGCCCGTCGAGCCCCCGCATGCCCTGGCCATGCATGCGTTTCAGGCGCTGCAGGGTGGCCAGGTAGGGTTTCAGGCGCTGGGTCTCGACCAGCGACTTGCTCGACAGGTCCAGCAGGCTGTTCAGTCGGTCGGCGGTGACCCGCAACACCCGCTCGCCGCCCTCGCCACCGCGTTTTCCGGCCTTGCGGGCAGGCACCGGCTCTGCCTCGACGTCGGGTTCAGGTGGCGACAGGGCCTCAGGCTCCGGCAGTGAGGGCTGGACGACAGGCGGCAGGCTCGCTGCACTCGGCTGCGCGTTGGCCAGCAAGGGTGCCGAGGGGTCGAGCAAGGCCGCCATCTGTGCCAGGAACACCGCCACGGCGGCCTCGCTGTCCTGGTCGCCCGGCGTGGCGATACGCATCAGCAGATCGGTGCCCTGCAACAGTGCGTCGATATGCTCGGGGCGCAGCAGCAGGCGGCCCTCCTGGGCGGCCACCAGGCAGTCTTCCATCACGTGGGCGACACTGACCCCGGCGTCGATGCCGACGATCCGCGCCGCCCCCTTGAGCGAGTGCGCCGCACGCATGCAGGCCTCGAGCTGATCAGGTTGCGCGGGGTTGCGCTCCAGCGCCATCAGGCCCGCGCTGAGCACCTGGGTCTGGGCCTCGGCCTCCAGGCTGAACAGCTCGAGCAGCGACGCATCGCGCATTTGCTCCGGGGTCATGACAGGCTCCGCTTCACGGCTGACATCAGGTGTTGTTCATCCAGCACACGCACGCTGCGCCCGCGCCACTGCAGCACCGCCGCGGTGAAGTGCGCAGCATCGCGGCCATTGTCCAGGCTCGCCGGGTCGAGGCGATGGATCCCGTCGATCTCATCCACCGGCACCACCACCGGCCCGCCTTCGGCCGCCAGGATCAGCATGCGCGGCATGCTCCGCCCGCCGCGCTCGCTGCCCGCCTCGACCGGCACGCCCAGCAGGTCGGCCAGCGACAGGCAGGGCACCAGCGCCCCGCGCACATTGGCGACCCCCTGCAGCACCCGTGAACGCTGGTGAGGCAACGAGTGCACCGGCTGCAACGGGGCGATCTCGGCCAGGCAGGCGGTGGCCAGGGCCAACCATTCCTCGCCCAGGCGGAACAGCAGCATCGAGCGGCCGACCGCCTCCTCCTGTACAGCGGGAGCCTCGAGCTGTTCATCCTGGATCAGCGCATAACGGTCGAGCAGGCGCGTGGCCGCCTCGGCATAGACCTCGCAGTTACGGCAGTGCACATGCCGTGGCAGCAAGGGGCACTGTTTGTCGCCATGCACCCCGATACGGTTCCAGCAATCATCGATCTGCTCGTCATCGTGGGCAATCAGTTGCATAGGGTATCCGCCGCTCATCGTTCAGACTCCCGGCCAGCCCGAGCGGCACGCTCCTGCAGGCGTCGCGCGCCCGCCTCGTCGCCCTGCGCGGCCAGCAGCATGGCCAGGTGCATCAGCGCCTCCGGGTGCTGCGGCTCGAGGTAGAGGGCCTTGCGGTAATGGGTGATGGCCTGCGCGGCATCGCCCTCGGTATCGCTGAGCAACCCCAGCCAGTAGTAAACCTGTGCCTTGGGCGCGAACTTGCGCAGATAGCGCTCGCAGCCTTCCCTGGCCTGGGCGCTGTCACCGGCATTGGCATGCTGGGCGATGTTGGCCAGCAGTTGCGCCTCATCCTCGGTCGGCATCGCCTTGGCGACTGGCACGGCATTCGGCCTGCCGACCCGCGGCGACAGCGTCACGATACGCGGTGGCACGGGTGGCACCACTGCAGGGCGGGCCACCGGCGCCGGCTTGGCGATGACGACCGGCGGCGCTTCTTCCTGACGAACGTAGGCGAACGACTGGGCGATCCCCAGTGGTCGCATACCCAGGCGCGCCAGCAGGCTGCCCTCGGCCGGACCGATGAACAGGACGCCCTGGGCATGGGTCAGGTGCTTGAGCACCTCGAACACCCGCTGCTGGGTCGGTACGTCGAAATAGATCAGCAGATTACGACAGAACACGAAATCGTAGAGGCCTTCACGGGCCCGCAGCGCCGGATCGAGCACGTTGCCCACTTGCAGGCTGACCTGCTGGCGCACCCGCTCATCCAGGCGATGGGCCTCGTCGACGACACTGAAATGTCGCTCGCGAAAGGCCAGCTCACTGCCGCGGAACGAGTTGCGGCCATAAACGCCTTGCTCGCCCTTGGCCACCGAGCTGGGGCTGATGTCGATGCCGTCGATACGAAATGCCCCGGGGTTCAGCCCGCCGTCGAGCAATGCCATGGCGATCGAATACGGCTCCTCGCCGGTGGAGCACGGCAGGCTGAGGATCCGCAGCGGCCGGGCGCCGGCCAGCTCAGCCACGCGCTTGTGGGCCAACCCCGCCAGGGCGGTGAAGGATTCGGGGTAGCGGAAGAACCAGGTCTCCGGAACGATGACCGCCTCGATCAAGGCCTGCTGTTCATCGGTCGACTGCTGCAACCGTATCCAGTAGTCGTCCAGGTTCTCGGCCTGCACGAGTGTGCAACGCTGGCGCAAGGCACGCTCGACCATCGCCGCGCCGACCGACTCGACGTCCAGGCCGATACGTTCCTGCAGGAAACGGAAAAAACGCTGCTCACTCATGCCTGCACCTGCCCTGGCTCCAGCGGATACAGCAACTCGCGCACCGCATCCGACAACAGGTCGTCCACCTCGATGCGTTGCAGCAAGCCCCGGGCGTCCTGACGCACTGGTCCGAGGTAACGCGCCTCGGCATTGTCCAGCCCGTAGGGTTGGAAATCTTCGGGAGCACAACGCAGGGTGTCGGTGGCCTGCTCCAGGATCAATCCCAGCTGCAACTGCGGACGCTGCGGATCGACGCGGTAGTGCACCAGCACCAGTCGCGTACTGCTGCGCGACTGGGCCGGCGAGCCGAAACTGAGCGCCGACAGGTCGATCACCGGCACCAGCGCACCGCGATGGGCGAGCACACCAGCGACCCAGGCCGGGGCCTGGGCGATGGGCTTGAGCGCACGATGCGGCAGGACCTCGATCACCTCGCGCACATCCAGGGCGAAACGCTGGTCGGCGATGCGAAACTGCAGGTACAGCACGCCCTTTTCAGTGGTGGCGCGCGCCTCGCGGGGGGACATGTCGTTCATCGTCGTCAGACTTTGAACCGCGACACACCACCCCGCAGCCCGGCGGCCACCTGGCTCAGTTCGTCGATGGCGAAGCTGGCCTGGCGCAGCGACTCGACGGTCTGGGTGCTGGCATCGCTGAGCTGGGCCAGCGCCTGGTTGATCTGCTCGGCGCCGGTGGCCTGGGCCTGCATGCCCTCGTTGACCATCAGCACCCGCGGCGCCAGCGCCTGCACCTGGTGGATGATCTGGCTCAGTTGCTCGCCGACCTGCTGCACCTCGAACATGCCGCGGCGCACTTCCTCGGAGAACTTGTCCATGCCCATCACCCCCGCCGACACCGCCGACTGGATCTCGCGCACCATCTGCTCGATGTCGTAGGTGGCCACGGCGGTCTGGTCGGCCAGGCGCCGCACCTCGGTGGCGACCACGGCGAAACCGCGACCGTATTCGCCGGCCTTCTCCGCCTCGATGGCGGCGTTGAGCGACAGCAGGTTGGTCTGGTCGGCGACCTTGACGATGGTCACCACCATCTGGGTGATGTTGCTGGCCTTTTCGTTGAGGATCCCCAGCTTGGCATTGACCAGGTCGGCGGCGCCCATCACCTGGTGCATGGTTTCTTCCATGCGGGCCAGGCCCTGCTGGCCGGAGCCGGCGAGGCTCGACGCCTGGTCGGCGGCGCTGGTGACTTCGGTCATGGTGCGAACCAGGTCGCGCGAGGTGGCGGCGATTTCCCGCGACGTGGCACCGATCTCGGTGGTGGTGGCGGCGGTTTCGGTAGCGGTGGCCTGTTGCTGCTTGGAGGTGGCGGCAATCTCGGTGACCGAGGTGGTCACCTGCACCGACGAGCGCTGGGCCTGGGCCACCAGGTTGGCCAGGGACTCGGCCATCTCGTTGAAGCCCCCTTCGATCGCGCCGAACTCATCCTTGCGGTCCAGATTCAGGCGCATGCTCAGGTCGCCGGAGCGCAGGCCGTCCAGGCCGTGGACGATGCGTTGCATGGGCGCGGTGATCGCGCGCATGAGCAGCAGGCCGCAGACACCGGCGGCGATGATGGCCAGCAGCAACGAGACGATCATGCTGCCCTTGGCGGTGTTGACCGCGCTGACAATGTCATTGGTGGCCTTGTCGGCGGACTCGCGATTGCGCTCGATCACTTCGTTCAGGTGCTGGCGCCCTTCCTTCCAGGCCGGCGTGAGCACATCCATGATCAAGCGCTGGGCTTCGGGGTAGTTCTTCTGGCGATAGGTTTCCAGGACCTGGTCGACGAGCTTGACGTACTCCTCCTCCAAACGGGTGAAGTCGTCGAACGCCGCCTGGTCGGCCGCGTCGCGAATGGTCGCCTGGTAGCTGGCCATGTGCTTCTTGAGGCGATCATCGAAGCTCTTGAACAGTTCAAGATCGGCTGTGGTGATCTCACGGTGGTTCGACAGTCCCACCAATTGCTGGCTGGTGACGTAGCTGTCGACCCAGGCACTGCGGATCATCGAGCTGTAGTAGACGCCGGGGATGCTGTCGGACCCCACGGCTTCCTCGCTGGACTCGATCGCCACCAGCCGCGAATAGGCGGCCACGATCATCAGCAGCATGATGGCGATGATCACGGCGAAACTTGCCAGGATCCGTTGGCGCAAGGTCCAGTTCTTCACATTCAGCCCTCAGGAATTCGATACGAGCGGGAAAAATCGCCGAAGTATAGCCCAGGCTTCCCGTTCAATTGCGGCTGAATGCGGCGGTATTCAGGCGTCCGTGCCCGTTCAGGTGGCCAAATGCCGGTTCATTGACCCCCGGCAAGCCTGACCTGGTTCTCCAGTTCCTGGCGTAGGTTCGGGTCGAGGCGCAGCTGACGGGCCAGCTCATCGAGATAAGCGCGCTCCATGAAGTTCTCCTGATCGACCATCATCACGCTGGCCAGGTACATCTCGGCGGCCATTTCCGGGGTCTGCGCCGCGCGGGCGACTTCAGCAGGGTCCAACGGCTTGTTCAGCTCGGCATGCAGCCAGTGCTGCAATTCGCGGTCGCTGTCCAGGCGGGTGAACTCGCCCTCGATCAACGCCCGCTCGCGCTCATCGATATGGCCGTCGGACTTGGCCGCTGCCACCAACGCCCGAAGCACGGCCTGGCTATGCTGCTCGGCCTGGGCCGGCGGCAGGCGGTCGAGGGTCTGCGGTTCGTGGTTGCCGGCGCCCTGGCGCGCCTGCCAGTTGCCATAGGCCTTGTAGGCCAGCACGCCGAGTGCGGCCAGCCCGCCGTAGGTAAGCGCCTTGCCGCCGTACTTGCGCGCCTTCTTGTTCCCCAGCAGCAGGCCCATGGCTCCCGCCGCCAATGCGCCACCACCGGCACCGGACAGTAGGCTGCCGAGGCCTCCGGAGGCCTTGTGACTGGTGCCCTTGCCCTGTTGGTTCTGCAGCATGGATTGACCGGTTTTCAATAGCTGATCGAGCAGACCACGGGTGTTCATCTGGCAGACCTCGCAAGCATCCAAAGTAGGTAGGGCTCCAGAGTAGGCCGGCAAGCTGAAGCCACGCTTAACGCATTTGCATCCGGATGTTGCCCAGCTTGGTTTGTTGGCTGCGCCAGTTGCTTCCAGTAGGGAGCGTTACCATGGCGCAGCGGTTTTTCCGCACAATAGCGCGAGATTTCCCACGAATTGCCCCTGCGGCGCCCTACCGTTGATCTATTGAGCTTTGCGGAACTGGTATCACAAACTGATACCGCGAATGATCATCAGGCAGGAGTTACCCCATGAATGTGATGAACTACCGCGGCTACTCGGCCCGCATCGAATACAGCGACGAAGACCAGCTGCTGGTTGGCCATGTCGCCGGCATCCGCGATGTGATCGGCTTCCATGGCGAATCGATCAGCGAACTGCGCCAGGCGTTCGAGGAAGCCGTCGATGACTACTTCGAAACCTGCCAGCGCCTGGGGCGCGAACCGCAGAAGACCTACTCCGGAAAACTCAGCCTGCGCCTGGAGCCCACCCTCCACGCCAGCGTAGCGGCGAAGGCCGAGCTGGCGCAGAAGAGCATCAACCAGTGGGTCAGCGACATCCTCAGCCAGGCGGCCTGTCGCTGAGTCAGTCGCGCAGGTCCGACTCGTGGATGGGGTTGGCCCGGCTGGTGGCCCGCTGATACTGCGCCGGCCAGGTCGCCTTGTTGCCACCCAGGTCGTCGTCGGCATGCAATGGCCAGTACGGGTCGCGCAGCAGCTCACGGGCGAGGAAGATCACATCGGCCTGGCCGGTGCGCAGGATATGCTCGGCCTGAGCCGGTTCGGTGATCATGCCGACGGTGCCGGTGGCGATTTCCGACTCCTTGCGTACCCGTTCGGCGAAGCGGGTCTGGTAGCCGGGGCCGGTGGGGATCTCGGCATTGACCGAGGTGCCTCCTGACGACACGTCGATCAGGTCGACGCCCAGGGCGCGTAGGCGACGGGCCAGCTCGACGGTCTCGTCCGGGTTCCAGCCGTCCTCGACCCAGTCGGTGGCCGAAACCCGTACGAACAGCGGCAGTTCCTGCGGCCAGGCCTTGCGTACCGCCTCGGCAACCTGCAGGGTCAAACGGATGCGATTCTCGAAACAGCTGCCGTATTCATCGCGACGCTGGTTGCTCAGGGGCGAGAGAAACTGGTGCAGCAGGTAGCCGTGGGCGGCATGGATCTCGACCACCTTGAAGCCGGCTTGCAATGCACGCTCGGTCGCGGCGACGAATGCGCCGACCACGTCCTGGATCTCGTCCTTGGTCAGTTCACGTGGCGGGGTGTGCTGCGGGTCGAAGGCGATCTTCGACGGCCCGACCGGTTGCCAGCCGCCCTCCTCGATCTTGACGCTGCCCTGCTTGCCGAGCCACGGCCTGTGGGTGCTGGCCTTGCGCCCGGCATGGGCCAGCTGGATACCGGGGACGGCGCCCTGGGCGGTGATGAAACGGGTGATGCGTTGCAGGGGTTTGATCTGAGCGTCGGTCCACAAGCCGAGGTCCTCGGCGGTGATGCGTCCGTCGGCGGTGACCGCGACGGCCTCGCTGATTACCAGGCCCGCGCCACCGACCGCGCGGCTGCCCAGGTGGACCAGGTGCCAGTCGTTGGCCAGGCCGTCTACGGCGGAGTACTGGCACATGGGGGATACGGCGATGCGGTTGGGCAGGGTCAGCTGACGCAGGGTGTATGGCTCGAGCAGCAGGCTCATGGGGCACCTCCCAGGGACTCCAATGGTTTCCGGGCCGGCTTTTGTGGTTTGGGGGTGGGCCGGTACCGGTAGGTTTCAGACTAGACCATGGGGTGGGGGGTGTTCTGGGTTCTTGGGATCCTGGGGTCGGGGTCGGCGACCTACTTTTGCTCTTGGGCAAAAGTAGGCAAAAACCGCTGGCTCCATTCATACGGCCCCTACGCTTCGCTTCGGGGTTCCCTCGCTCCGTCCTTGCTCCCGGGAGGACCGCGCTGAACGCCCCATCCTGGGGCGCAGCGCTTGACGGCCATCCATGGCTGTCACCTCCCTCCGCAAGAACTCCGCTCGGCCTTCTGAAGTCGCAATTGGTGGCGCCTGAACTATCGCGCGCTTAGAAGCAAGAGCAAGAGCAAGAGCAAGAGCAAGAGCAAGAGCAAGAGCAAGAGCAAGAGCAAGAGCAAGAAATGCGAAGTTAGTTTTTTGGCCATTAGTTATGTATTGGCTGTTCCGGCCCTTTCGCGGGGCAAGCCCGCTCCTACAGGGTTATATATAACGGCGACTATTGCGTGGGAGCGGGCTTGCCCCGCGATACAATCGATAGATCAATTAAATTTCAACTAGCGACAGCTGCGCAAGTCCAAGCGCCGCCCGTAACTTCGCGACTTCAGGAGGCCGAACGGAGGACTTGCGGAGGGAGGTGACGGGCATGGATGCCCGTCAAGCGCTGGGGCCCAGGATGGGCCCTGCAGCGCGGTCCTCCCGGGAGCAAGGCCGGAGTGAGGGAACCCGGAGCGAAGCGGAGGGCCGGATGAATGGAGCGCAACGGCTTTGGTTACTTTGGCCAAGACCAAAGTAACCCGCCGTAAGGGCGGAAAGGTGAACAAGCGTCGACATCACAAATGAATGCGCATATAAATTTCAAAACAAACTATCAACCTATCAACCAATTAACCAATCAAAACAAAATCACCGAGCTTCCATGTGAGCAATCATCAACTGCACACTCTCATTCCCCCGAAACTCATTCACATCCAGCTTGTAAGCCAACTCCACCCACCGCACAGTAGGATTCGGCCAAACCTCCCGATCAACCCCAAACGCAATCCCATCCAACCGCACCGCCCCACACTCGCTCTTGAGCACTACCTTCAGATGCCGCTCCCCGACCACCCGCTGTTCGACCAACTGGAACACCCCATGGAACAACGGCTCGGGAAAGTGCTGCCCCCACGGCCCGGCATTGCGTAATGCCCGCGCCAGGTCAAGGTGAAACTCCTCAACCGCCAGGGTGCCATCCGACAACAGCCGACCGGTCAGGTCATCCTCACGCAGCTGACGCCGTACCTCTTCATCGAACGCCTCGGCAAACGCCGGGAAGTGCTCGGCCGGCAACGACAATCCCGCCGCCATCGCGTGCCCGCCAAACTTGCTGATCAGGGCCGGATGCCGCGCCGCCACGGCATCCAGCGCGTCACGGATATGGAACCCCGGTACCGAACGCGCCGAGCCTTTGAGCATCCCTTCCCCTGCGTCGGCGAAAGCAATGGTCGGACGGTGGTAACGCTCCTTCAACCGCGAAGCGAGGATACCGATCACCCCCTGGTGCCAGTCGGCGTCGAACAGGCACAGGCCATAGGGCATGGACTCGACGGGCAGGTCCTTGAGCTGGGCCAGCGCCTCGCGCTGCATACCCTGCTCGATGGACTTGCGGTCCTGGTTCAGGCCATCGAGCTGCTGGGCCATGTCCAGCGCCAACGCCGCGTCCTCACACAACAGGCATTCGATACCCAGGCTCATGTCGTCCAGGCGCCCGGCGGCATTCAGCCGAGGGCCGAGGATGAAGCCCAGGTCGGTGGAGGTGATGCGTCGATGATCGCGCCGCGCCACCTCGAGGATAGCCTTGAGCCCGGCGCGAGCACGGCCGGCACGGATACGTTCCAGCCCCTGGTGCACCAGGATGCGGTTGTTGGCATCCAGCGGCACCACGTCGGCGACGCTGCCCAGCGCCACCAGGTCGAGCAGCTCGCCGATGTTCGGCTGCGGCTGCGCCTCGTAGCGCCCCAGGCTGCGCAGCCGCGCCCGCAGGGCCATCAGCACGTAGAAGATCACCCCCACGCCGGCCAGGGACTTGCTCGGGAACCCGCACCCCGGCTGGTTCGGGTTGACGATGGCATCGGCGGCGGGCAACTGCTCGCCCGGCAGGTGGTGGTCGGTGACCAGCACCTTGAGCCCGGCAGCCTTGGCCGCTGCCACGCCGTCGACGCTGGAGATACCGTTGTCCACGGTGATCAGCAACTGCGGTTGGCGCTGCAGGGCGACCTCGACAATCTCCGGGGTCAGGCCGTAGCCGTATTCGAAGCGATTGGGTACCAGATAATCGACATGCGCCGCGCCCAGCAGACGCAGGCCAAGCACACCGACAGTGCTGGCGGTGGCACCGTCGGCGTCGAAGTCACCGACGATGAGAATGCGCTGGCGCTGGTCGAGCGCCTCGACCAGCAAGTCCACCGCCGCATCGATGCCCTTGAGCTGCTGGAACGGCAGCAGGCGTGCCAGGCTCTTGTCCAGTTCAGCCTCGGACTGGACGCCACGGGCGGCATACAGGCGGGTCAGCAGGGGTGGCAGGTTGCCCAGCAATGGCAGGGGAGACGGCAGGGGACGAGGTTCGATACGCATGAGTCTTCGATAATCCGCTGTGAATCAGGTCAGCCGCGCTCGCCGAGCAGCCACTGCAGCTGCACTTCGTGCTGGCCACGGTCGTCGGTGACGAACACCGTGCCTTCGCTGATCATCACATCCCACTTGATGGTGCGCGGCATGTCGGTGGCGAGGACTTCCAGCACGTCCTGCGGCACGGCGGCGATGCTCAGGTTCTTCAGGCCCTTGACTGCGCCGAGCACCTTGTTTTCCCAGACGCGCAAGCTGCCGTAGGCCAACAGGCTGGTGCGCTCGGTCCGCCGCGAGCACCAGGTCAGGCGGTCGGCGTCGGGCTGGCCGACTTCGATCCAGTGCAGGATGCGGTCGTCCAGGCTCTTTTCCCACAGGGCCGCCTCATCGACATCCGACAAACCGCGACCAAAGGACAGCTGCTCGTTGTACCAAAGGGCATAGGCCAGCAGGCGCACGGCCATGCGTTCTTCGGTTTCCGAAGGATGACGGGCGATGGTCTGGCGGACGTTCTCGTACACGCCGCGATCGAGGTCGGTCAGATTCAGTTCGAACTTGTAGGTGGTGGACGGCTGGGCCATGGGCAATAGGCTTCTTGCGGGAGAAAGTCGCACAGTCTAACTGATCCCGGGCGCCAGCGTCGGATCAGACAACGCCGATATACCTGCCACCGCCGAGCTGTGATACAACCTGCCCTCACGCCCAGCCGCCACGGATGCCCCATGCCTACGCCCAGCAAACCCCTCGCCGGCCTGAAAGTCATCGAGCTCGGCACCCTGATCGCCGGCCCGTTCGCCTCGCGGATCTGCGCCGAATTCGGCGCCGAGGTGATCAAGGTCGAGTCCCCCGATGGTGGCGACCCGCTGCGCAAATGGCGCAAGCTCTATGAAGGCACCTCGCTGTGGTGGTTCGTCCAGGCGCGCAACAAGCAGTCGCTGACCCTCAATCTCAAGCACCCGGAAGGCCGCGACGTGCTCAAGCGCCTGCTGGCCGATGCCGACATCCTGATCGAGAACTTCCGCCCCGGCGTGCTGGAGAAGCTGGGGCTGGGCTGGGACGTGCTCCATGCCCTCAACCCGCGCCTGGTCATGGTGCGCCTGTCGGGCTTTGGCCAGACCGGGCCGATGAAAGACCAGCCGGGCTTCGGCGCAGTCGGCGAGTCCATGGGCGGGCTGCGCTACATCACAGGTTTCGAGGACCGTCCGCCGGTACGTACCGGGATCTCCATCGGCGACTCCATTGCCGCCCTGTGGGGCGTGATCGGCGCGCTGATGGCCCTGCGTCATCGCGAGGTCAACGGTGGCACGGGCCAGGTGGTGGACGTGGCGCTGTACGAGGCGATCTTCGCCATGATGGAGAGCATGGTCCCGGAGTTCGACGTATTCGGCTTCATCCGCGAACGCACCGGCAACATCATGCCGGGCATCACCCCCTCCTGCATCCACACCACCGCCGATGGCCGTCACGTGCAGATCGGCGCCAATGGCGATGCGATCTTCAAGCGTTTCATGCAGGCCATCGGCCGCGACGACCTGGCCAACGATGCCGCACTGGCCACCAACGACGGCCGTGATGCACGCCGCGACGAGTTGTACGGGGTCATCGACCGCTGGGTCAACAGCCTGCCGCTGGCCGAGGTGATGCAGGCGCTGAACGATGCCGAGGTGCCGGCCAGCCGGATCTACTCCGCCGAAGACATGCTGGGCGATCCGCAGTTCCTCGCCCGTGAGATGTTCCTCCAGGCCCGACTGCCGGACGGCAAGCCATTCAAGATGCCGGGCATCGTGCCCAAGTTGTCCGACACGCCGGGCTCCGCCGAGTGGGTCGGTCCGGCACTGGGCGAGCATACGGCCACGGTGCTGGCAGGCCTGGGCTACGATGCAGCCGCCATTGCCCGCCTGCGCGCGGCCGGCACGGTCTGACCCACGCACCATGCGGATCCGCCATTTGCCCATCGTGCTCTGCCTGTTGCTGTTCGCACTCGCAGGGCAATCGGCCGAGGCCAGGGAGCGCCTGTTGTGGCTGGTGCGCGACCTGCCGCCGTTCACCATCTTCGAAGGGCCGGCCAAGGGCCAGGGGGTGATCGACCAGTTGCTGCCGATGCTGATCGCCCAGATGCCCGAGTACGACCACAGCATCGTCCGGGTCAACCGGGCCCGGGGCCTGCAGATGCTCCAGGAGCGCAGTTTCACATGTGACCCGACCCTGCTGTGGACCCCTGAACGCGCCAGGTATGTGCATTTCTCCCAACCTTCGCTGGGCGTGCTGAGCAGTGGCCTGATCGTGCGCAAGCAAGACCAGGCGCTGCTGGCGCCGTACCTGGACGGCCAGCAGGTCGACCTGCAGCGCTTGCTGGCCGAGACCCGCCTGAAGCTGGGCATCGTCGCCGAGCGCAGCTACAGCGTGCAGGTCGACGAGGTTCTCCGGCAACTGCCTGATACCGCCTTCAGCCGCCACTACGGCAACGATGCCACGGCCAGCCTGCTGCAGATGCAGCAATTGGGTCGCCTGCAACTGGTGCTCGGCTACTGGCCGGAGATGCGTTACCTGATCCAGCAGCAGAATGGCTCGCTGGACGACTACAGCTTCCACCCCATCCTTGGCGTGAACCGTTACCAGTTCCTGCATGTGGGCTGTTCGGATACCCCGCTGGGGCGCGAGGCGATCGCCCATATCGACCAGCTGCTGCCGACCTTGCGTCGCGATACCTTGCCCGAACTGTACGCCCACTGGCTGGACCCGGGGCTGCAGGAGGACTACCTGGAGCAGGCCAGGCATTTCTTCGACCAGGGTGAAACGTCGGCGCGCTGAAGCGTTGCGAAGTCGATGGCACTGGGGCGTTTATGGCGTCGGGGCAAAAAGAAACCCCGGCCGCTGGGGAGGACGACCGGGGTCAAGCGAAAGCCCTTGGGACTTCCAGTGACAGTCTGGACGGTACCGGAGCAAAGCACCATCAGACGGCCCTTGCTGAATCTGATGGGCCTGTCAGGCAAAGGTTCCGTGCATCTGCCGCTGATGTTGCAAGGCGGCGATCACACAGGGTTGCAGGCGACCTTCGACGATCTGCACGTCACGGTGCAGGCCATCGACCAGGTCGATCAGCAACTGCTGCTCCGCCAATTGACGAGCGCAGACCCCACGTTGCAGGATCGCCACCCCGTGCTCGTCATAGAGTGTCAACTGGCGACTGCCAAGGCTGTCGGGCGTACCAAGCTCGGCCTGGTATGGGGCAAGGGCTTCGTTGAGCAGTCTGCAGATTCTTTCCATCCGGATCACTCGCTGGCTGAGGTTCGAGGAAACTGACCATCGGGCCGACGGAACGTTCGCCTCTGCCCGTTACCGCGAGCATGCGCGGCCAACATGACAGTTTCGATGTACCCGGCCAGCGTCCGATCAGAGGCGCTCCAACACCTGTTCCAGGCCTACCATCGACATCGGCCATGGCAACTCTGCCAGCACGTTCAAGCCGTACTGGCGTGCCTCGAGCGCCAGATCCATTTCCCCCGCGCCGGCACACCCGACGAACAGTAATCCCCCCGCGCAGGAAGCCTGCACCAGGTACTTGAACAGGCGCCGGGCATAGCCCCTGGGCATGCGCTGGTCGAGCACCAGTACATCCACCGGGCGCTGCCGTGCCGTCGCGGTCGGCACGTCATCGGTGACCCGGACGCTGTAGACGCCCTGGGCATTGAAGGCCTGATGCAACAGCATCTGGTGATAGGGCCGAGCCTGGTGGATAAGAACATTGAGCTGACGCATGAGCTTCCCCCGGAACAGTATGCCTTGCAGGTTGGAACGACCACTTTAGTAGGGGCATGTGCCGAACTACATGGGAAAAGTCTGAAAGAGCGAAATCCTGTGCCGTGGACATGAAAAAGCCCGTCCAGGACGGGCTTTTTCGCATAGCGCTCGGCTTACAGCGGCTTGCCGCGGTTGCCATGCTGGCTGACGAAGGCCTGGACGGTCTTCAGGTCGTTGGCCAGCACCGTGCAGCGCTCCTCGCGGCTGAACAGATCGCTCAGGTGCGCTGGCAGCTCCAGGGCCTTGGCGACACCGGCCTTCTCCACCGCCTCGGGGAACTTGACCGGGTGCGCGGTGCCCAGCACCACCATCGGCGTATCCAGGCTGCGGCGGCATTCGCGGGCGGCCTTGACGCCGATCGCGGTGTGCGGGTCGAGGACTTCACCGGTGGCCTTGAACACCTCGGCGATGGTCTCGCAGGTCTGCTCGTCGGTGACGGCCAGCGAGTCGAACAGCTTGCGCGCCTCGGTCCAGCGATCCTGCTCGACGCTGAAGCCACCGCCTTGCTTGAAGGTGTCCATCAGCTGGGCAACCGCGGCGCCATTGCGACCGTGCAGGTCGAACAGCAGGCGCTCGAAGTTGGACGAGACCATGATGTCCATCGACGGCGACAGGGTCGGGTGCAGGGAATCCTTGACGTACTGGTTGCCGCTCATGAAGCGGTGCAGGATGTCGTTGCGGTTGGTCGCCACCACCAGCTGGCTGATCGGCAGGCCCATGTTGCGCGCCAGGTAGCCGGCGAAAATATCGCCGAAGTTGCCGGTCGGCACCGAGAACGCCACCGAACGGGCCGGGCCGCCAAGCTGCAGGGCTGCATGGAAGTAGTAGACGATCTGGGCCATGATCCGCGCCCAGTTGATCGAGTTCACCGCCACCAGGCGGGTGCCCTTGAGGAACGACTGGTCGGCGAAGCTGGCCTTGACCATTTCCTGGCAGTCGTCGAAGTTGCCTTCGATGGCGATGTTGTGGATGTTGTCGCCGAGGATGGTGGTCATCTGCCGGCGCTGTACTTCCGACACGCGCTGGTGCGGGTGCAGGATGAAGATGTCGACGTTGTCGCAACGGCGGCAGCCTTCGATGGCGGCCGAGCCGGTATCACCGCTGGTGGCGCCGACGATCACCACACGCTCGCCGCGCTTGACCAGCACGTGGTCGAGCAGACGGCCGAGCAGCTGCAGGGCGAAGTCCTTGAAAGCCAGGGTCGGGCCGTGGAACAGCTCCATCACCCACTCGTTGCCGTTGAGCTGGCGCAGCGGCGCGACCGCGGCGTGGGCGAAGTTGCCGTAGGTCTCTTCGAGGATCTTCTTGAAGTCGGCGTCGGCGATGCTGCCGTCGACGAACGGGCGCATCACCCGGAAGGCCAGCTCGTGGTACGGCAGGCCCGCCCAGGAGGCGATCTCTTCCTGGGTGAAGCGTGGCAGGTTCTCGGGTACGTACAGGCCGCCGTCGCTGGCGAGGCCCGCCAGCAGGACGTCTTCGAAGTTCAGGGCCGGAGCCTGGCCGCGGGTACTGATATAGCGCATGGGTGCAAACCTTCGATGCTGGGCGCGGGCCGCCGTCGCGGCCCGCCGCCGGAATTAATTGAGCTGTTCGACGCGGATGCGCACGACCTTGCCGATCACGTCCTGGAGCGCTTCCAGGGCGACGATGGCGTCGTCGATGCGCTGCTCGACCACACGGTGGGTCAGCAGGATCATCGGTACCAGGCCGTCCTGCTCCTCGGCTTCCTTCTGCATGATCGACTCGATGTTGATGCCGCGCTCCGAGAGGATGCTGGCGACCTGGGCCAGCACGCCCGGGTGGTCCTTGGCCTGGATGCGCAGGTAGTAGGCACTTTCGCAGGCTTCGATCGGCAGGATCGGGTGGGCCGACAGCGCGTCCGGCTGGAAGGCCAGGTGCGGCACGCGGTTCTCCGGATCGGAAGTCATTGCACGAACCACGTCGACCAGGTCGGCGACCACCGACGACGCGGTCGGCTCCATGCCGGCACCGGCGCCGTAGTACAGGGTGGAACCGGCGGCGTCGCCGTTGACCATCACCGCGTTCATTACGCCGTTGACGTTGGCGATCAGGCGATCGTTGGGGATCAGCGTCGGGTGCACGCGCAGCTCGATGCCGTCGGCGGTGCGGCGGGCCACGCCCAGGTGCTTGATACGGTAGCCCAGGGCCTCGGCGTAGTTGACGTCGGCGGTGGTCAGCTGGGTGATGCCCTCGGTGTAGGCCTTGTCGAACTGCAGCGGGATACCGAAGGCGATGGACGCCAGGATGGTCAGCTTGTGCGCGGCGTCGATGCCTTCGACGTCGAAGGTCGGGTCGGCCTCGGCATAACCCAGCGCCTGGGCTTCGGCCAGCACGTCGGGGAAGGCGCGGCCCTTGTCGCGCATCTCGGTGAGGATGAAGTTGCCGGTGCCGTTGATGATGCCGGCCAGCCAGTTGATGCGGTTGGCCGACAGGCCCTCGCGGATCGCCTTGATCACCGGAATGCCACCGGCCACGGCGGCTTCGAAGGCGACGATGACGCCCTTCTCGCGGGCCTTGGCGAAGATCTCGTTGCCGTGCACGGCAATCAGCGCCTTGTTGGCGGTGACCACGTGCTTGCCGTTCTCGATGGCCTTGAGCACCAGGTCGCGGGCGATGGTGTAGCCGCCGATCAGCTCGATGACGATATCGATCTCGGGGTTGCTCGCGACTTCGAACACATCAGCGGTAATGGGGGTACCGGTAATCTGGCAGTTCGGGTTCTGCGAGCGCATGGCAATCTGTGCCACTTCAATACCGCGCCCGGCACGGCGGGCGATCTCCTCGGCGTTGCGCTGAAGTACATTGAAGGTTCCGCCACCGACGGTCCCCAACCCACAGATGCCTACTTTGACCGGTTTCACTGTGAACTCCCCATAGAACGGCCGGCACCTGCGCCGACCGTGAAACATGCCGTCACCCCATGACGACGGCGTCTGAATTGATTACTTGCTCTCGGCCAGGGCCAGCTTGGCCACTTGCGGCGCCGGCTGGTAACCCGGAATCACCTGGCCATTCTGTAGAACGATCGCCGGCGTGCCATTTACACCAATCGATTGGCCCAGCTGGAATTGCTTGCTGACCGGGTTGGCACACTTGGCGGCCTTGATCTCCTTGCCGTCGACCATCTTGTCCAGCGCCGCGCGGCGATCGCTGGAGCACCATACCGCCTGCAGCTGCTCGTCACCCGGCGAACCCAGGCCCTGGCGCGGGAAGGCGACGTAGCGCACTTCGATACCACGGCGGTTGAGTTCCGGCACTTCGGCGTGCAGCTTGTGGCAGTACGGGCAGGTGGTGTCGGTGAACACGGTGATGTGCGACTTGGTTTCACCCTTGGCCGGGTAGACCACCATCTCGCCGACCGGAATGCCGTTGATCAGCTTGGCAATGCCCTGGCGCTCGGTCTTCTCGGTGAGGTTGACCGGCTTGCCGTCCTGGATCTGGAACAGGTAGCCCTGCATGACGAACTGGCCGTCGGCGCTGGCGTACAGCACGCGACCGCCCTGCAGCTTGACTTCGTACAGGCCATTGAGCGGGCTGCTGCTGACGCTCTCGACAGGCACTTCCAGCTCGAGGTTCTGCAAGGACTTGCGGATCGCCTGCTCGGCACCGGCATTGGCATCGGTGGCCGCGGCGACGGCAAAGGTACTGGCCAACGCCAGGGCGGCGGCGGCGAAAATCTGGGTCACGCGCATGGGGTACTCCTGAAGGCGGACGGGGCCGGATGCAGCACGCCCGTACTGAAAACGGGGTGTCATTGCGGCCCTCGGTGCAAACCGTCCAAGCCTACCACAGAAGCGGCGGCGGTCGAGGCGTGCTCGATCGGGAGCGCAAGGCTGCGTGCGCCAGGGGGCGGCGGTTACCTCGGCTATCAATCACCGTCTACCAGCAAGACCTCATCTGCATCACTGGAAACTTTCAGAAAATCAACCAAAGCAAGCACATCGCGATCAATGTCCTGCAACAGCAGCGCAATCAACATCTTCTGCTGCCTGGGATAGATCCTGGATCGCCCATAAGGATCGATATAAAGCCCCGTCTTTTCACGCAACTCAATAAATGCGCCCTGCACACGCTTCACCTCAGCGTCACTCAGTTGAAGGTAGGGCTTGTCGCCTAGCGTGTCCGACAGATAGGAGATGTCCAGCATTTCGAAAACCTTTAACCTTTACTTGAATCAACCGAAAAGCAGCTTACGAGATCGCTGTCAAGCGCATAGACAAACTTTAGTGAAAATGAACTCATCCAGTGATTGATGAGCCTTATCGCGCCATGCCTGTCCTGAGCTAATTGCTGCGTACTGAAGTAACTGTTTTTCGACTTGTTCTTGTACAAGGAAAAAGTGAGTTCATAGCTGACAAGCGATACGTCCCTGTCAGATGGACGACACCAGACATCAATGGTTGCTTTGATCTGACTACGCTCACCCGTAACGCATTCGCTGAACGCATAAAAAATATCGGCGTCGAAAAAATTCGCGCGAACCATCATTTGCTCAAGCGGATTATCGATCCTATCAAGGATATTGGGATCAGCGTCAATGAAGTTATTCTTGACCACTGCCCAGCCAGCCGGCATCTGCAAAAAAGCCAACGGGTGGTTTAAAGCCAGGCGTTGAACTATATTCATTTTTTACCTTCGTCAGCGGATGCTCACCCAGTCGTTACAGCGGGAACAACTAAACCACCTAAACCAATGCACTGCGACCTCCACTGTCTTTCTCATATATCCAACCTCCACAGGCTATCCGCCGAGCCCGCTTTGGTTCGACTTTTGTGCAGCGCTCAGGTCAATTGTACGCGGCGTAGAATAGCGCGCAGTTGATTCGCCAATTCATGATGTTACCGACGAATTTTGTTCAGGTTTCCCAGTACGTAGTCGCAATTACCTTTGGCGTCAGGCTCTATCCCCTTCAACCGGGTGAAAAATTTGCGTGCGTGCTCGCTCATGACCCTGACAAATTCATCTTTATCAACTGCAACAGAAACCTCACTATGGCAGGTGACGCTCACCTGCAGACGACCGTTGCTGGGGGTCAAATTGACTTCGATGGGCTGGTCAGGAAAATAACATCTAAACGATTTGCCTTCACTGATCTGTAGCAATCCTTCTGACAAATAGCTCCACAGGTCGTCGACGTAATCAAACATGCTTTTATCAATAAGCGGTGTACCATCAATGGTAAGAACCAGAGCCCCTTCGATAGACGCCTGGCCATTGAACCTGCCTTGATATTCGAAGAAGTCGGAAAACCGTTCACCCGTCTTCACATAGGTTTCAATAATAATTCTATTCTTCATCTTGGATATAATTGTCCTACTCTGCCGCTATTAAGCCCAACCACATACTCTACGCCCCCGGAAGTACCACTGATCTGGTACTTACCAACAGTACCCTTACCGACCAACACACCTCTATTCTGCCTCATGACATCGCGAACAACACTCGAAACATCTTGGATCGATTTTTCAGCATCGGCATGCTGTTGATAACCCGGTTGGTGACCTCGCCGAACGGAGCTTAGTCGCCGGACCAGCGCAGCTGGCCCTGCTCGTTGGTGCACTCCAGCGGGGCGCTGTTCAGGTCGCAGTGCAGCTACAGGAATCCCGCTCACCATAGGCCGTGTTTAGTTGAACGGAGATTAAATAATAAACCTGGAGAATCAGAATCTCTTTCCCGGCTTATTAAAAATTCATCTAAAAATATTTAATATCATATTTTCCAACCACATCGAAAACATGATCATAAGTGCTAAGAACTATATGCTGGAGCCCATCTCCATCTATGTTATCTATCAAATCAAAGCTCGACAGAGAGTGTTTTTCATATGGATAATCATCCATTTTATACACAGACATACTTTTAATATCACTAAACAAAAACTCAACATTAACATCAGGTGCATCTGTAATCATTGGCTTGCAGGAACGCAAAGACAACGATGCTTTAATGACAAACTTAAAAGGATAGAGTATTAATTCAGCCCCTGAAATAACCAAAGCATCTCGCCCATAAATCAGACCATATTTTGTTTCTATTGCCTTAACATTCATATTAGCCACAACCTCTTGTCCTTATCGATTTACCACCATCACCAGTTGAAAACCTTCGATCAAGATTTATTTTAGACAATTCCTCTGAAGTTGCCCATCTGGATGGGATTTTGGATACACCAGCTTCTTTCGCTGCGTACAGCCTTCTATTATCCAAGCTAAACACTGAATCTTTATGTGCTCCTTGAGACAATAAGCGCTCTTGAACATTGGCAGGTAAATCCCGCATCCTGACTTTTCTGATTGGCTCAAGTTCATTTATATACAAGGGATCATTTATAAGTCTATGTGTCAATCCATTAACACTTCTTCCATCCTCAAACACACCATTAATACTGTCTTGTGAGAATAAAATCGTTTTAGGACTAACAGGAGATAATCCAAGCGGATCAACCCACCCGTTCGGATTCGGCGCATACTGATAAAGATTCGTGCCACCCAGCAACCCTATCGGATCCGGCTGCGTGAACCGCCCGACATCCGGATCATAAAACCGAAACGTGTTGTAGTGCAGACCCGTCTCACGGTCCAGGTACTGACCCTGAAACCTGAGGTGCTGCCCTTCGATGAAATGCGCCTCACGCACCTCCTGCAGGGTATTGCCCCAGACCTGATAGCGCGCCTGCCAGACCGCCTCGCCACTGTCATCCGTCAGCTGTTCGGGCAGGCCATTGAGATCGTTATGGTAGTAACGCACCTGCTGGTGCTGCCCCATACCGTCAACCCGAGCCAAGGGTTCGTGGCTGTCTTCGACATACAGGTAAAGGCTGGTCTGGCTGTAGCGATGCTCCTGCAACAAGCGCAGGCCATCCCAGGCGAAACGGGTCTGGTCGAGCAGATTGCCCTGATCGTCGTATTCGCTTTTCTCGACACGCCGCCCGAGCGGGTCGTAGCGCATGTTCAGTATCCGTTCGCGCCCACCGTGCTGGCTGCGCACCTGGATCAGGCGGTGCTCGGCGTCGTAGCTGAAGTGCTGGATGCCACGCCGACTGCTGCGTTTCTCGATCAGGCGGCCGAAGCCGTCGTAGCGGTAGCGTTTGTCCTGGTAGGTGAGCAAGCGGTTATGGCGTACCAGGCCGATGCCGGCCTGGGGGCCGTCGAGCAGGTTGGCAGCAGCGTCGTAGGCGAAGGTTTCGCTCTGGCCCTGGCCAGCGTCCTGGCTGGCCAGGATCCGGCCGCTGGCATCGTAGTGCAGCAATTGCTGGTGCTGGCTGCCGGGCTGCTGGTTGAAACGGCCGATCAGGTTGTCTGCCGAGTCGAAATCGAAGCGTTGCTGTACCGTAGCCGGCAGTTGCGGCGGCTGGTGGTTGGGGCGGCGCAGGCGTGAGCGCAAACGACCGCTGCGGTCGTACTCGCTGCGGGTGCTGACCCGGCCCTGGGTGCGCAGCACTTCACGGTGCAGGCGGTCACGTTCGAAATCGCTGATCACCTTGCCGTCGAGGTTGAGCTGGTGCAGATGGCCGCTGCCGTAGTACAGGCGGTTGAGCCAGCGGCCGTCGGGCAACTGGGTCTGGATCAGGTTACCGAGTTCGTCGTAGTGATGTTGCAGCACACCATTGGCGCTGTGCTCTTCCAGCAATTGGCCAAGGGCATCGTAAGCGAAGGCCAGTTGCTCGCTGTTGCCTGCCTTGTCGGTGAAGCTGATCGCCGTCAGTTGATCAAGGGGATCGTAGCTGTACTGGGTTTCACCATCGTCGGTGCGCTTTTTGATCAAGCGCCCGACGGCATCCCGGTGCAATTGATGAATGATCGCTTCAGCATCGCCTTGGGGAGCGGGGAGGTACTCAACGCAACTGAGGTTATCCAGCCGGTCGTAGTGATAGCGGCTGGCGCTGCCGTCCAGACCCTGCTGCTCAGTCAGGCGATCAGCCAGGTCCCAGCTGAACCTGTAGCTTTCGCTATTTTCATTGGTCAGCGCCAGCAGCCGCCCGTAGGCGTCGTAACTGAACTGCACCCGCCGACCATGCGGATCGATACGCTGCTGCACCTGGCCACGCCGGTTATAGCGGTATTGGGTGGAGTGCCCGGCGGGGTCGGTATAGCTGTTGAGCTGGCCGTTGCGATCAAGCTGATAGTGCTCACTGCGCCCATCGGGCAATTGCGAGCCGAGCAATCGGCCCTGGGCATCGTACTGGTACTCGGTACGTTCGCCGAGGGCATCGGTGACCGCCTGCAGATGCCCGCGCCGGTCATAGCTGAAGCGGGTCGGATACCCCGAACAATCGACCTGCTCAATCAGCAGGCCCAATTCGTTCCAGCGCAGGTGCTTGTGCTTGCCCGCCGCATCGATGATCTCCACCACCTGGCCGCGTTCGTCATGGCGGTAGCGGGTGGTGTGGCCCAGCGGGTCGGTTTCGCTGCTGCAGTTGCCGCGCTGGTCGTAGCAATAGCGCCAGCGCTTGCCGGCCTTGTCGGTCTGTACCCGGGGCAGCGACCAGTGTTCCAGCCACTGGGTCGCCTCGCTGCGACCCAGTGGGTCGATGCTTTCGCAGAGGTTGCCGGATTCATCGTACAGGTACTGCCATTGCCCGCCTTGCGGGTCGGTAGCGCCCAGCAGCTGGCGTTCGTCGTTCCACTCGAAACGCCAGGTGTGGCCGAGAGCATCGGTGTACTGGGTGATCTGGTACTGCGGGTTCCAATAGCGTGTGCTGACCCGCTGCAAACCGTCGGTGACCCGGGTGATGCCAGCCTCGATATCGTAGTCGAAGTGGTATTCGTCGCCGTCGTCGGTCCAGTGTCGGACCACGCGCCAGTCGTCTGCAGCACGAGTCCACTCATAGAAACAGCGCAGGCCGCTGGGCAGTTGGTGTTCGACCATGCGCCGGCCCTGGTCATAGACGAAGCGCCGTTGCACCTGGCCGCTGGCGTCGCGGACTTCGGCCAAGTCGCCATTGCTGTCATAGGCATAGCTGACCAGCAGCTCGTTCGACTCGTCGCTGTACCATCGCTCGATATGGCTGACCCGGGCTGGCCATTGGCTGCTGTAAACCACCTGCACCTGGACCACATCGAAGGTATCGCGCAGCCTGAGCAAGCGGCCGTTGCTGTCGTAGTCCAGGTAGATGCGGTTGTCGTTGCGGTCACCCAGTTGCGTCAGGCGCAGGCGCTGCGGATTGTTCGGGTTCGGCTGGAACAGGCGATAGAGACCGTCGACGCTTTCGATCAGCAGCTCGCCATTGTGCGCGCGACGGACGCTGAGGCCTTCGCCGGCGCTAAACACGGCATCACCACGAGGGATATGGCCCATGTCGACGACCCGTGCCTGTTCGTCGGTGAACAGCAGGCGCTCGCCGCCTTCAGGATGCGCTTCGATAGCGACGAAGACTTCGTAATCGACGCTCCAGCCAGCACCGAACAAGCCGTCGCGGCGTTCATCCCGGCTATTGTAGTAGCGCTGCCAGTCCAACGGGATCAAGCCCGGAAGGCTGAAATCAAGCTCGGCTTCGCCGCTCAACAGTTTGGCGCCAGTGGCGCTGTGGACCGGGTTGGGCGAGCCGGCGATGGCGCTGGTGATCGCCCCGGTCACCTGGCTGGTGACGGCGCTGCCGATGCCGCCAATCACCATGCAGCCGAACTTGCTGTAGAACTTGCCGCCGCGCCCGCGCAGCATCATCAAGGCGGTAATCGCCAGGCCGATGCCCGGGGTCTTGCCGCTGCGAATCTCGCGGACCACGATCGAGTCGCCGCCGATGCGCACATTATCGGAGACCAGCCCGGCGTCGACGATCACCGCCTCGCAGGTGCTGCGATCGCCGCTGCGACAGGCCGGGTGACCGTTGATGGTGACCTTGCTCGAGCCTTCTGCCAGGTACTGCGGCGGCATCGGCGGATGCTTGCTGCAGAGGATCTTGTCGTCGTCGGCAGGCTCGGTGTTCGGCGCCGGGCTGGCGACCGTAGGCCGCCACATCTGCGAGAAAAAGCCCTTGGCCATGTCGAGGAAGCTCTCTTCCTCCTCCTCGGCCGGCGGCTGAGCCGCGTCGCTGCCGGCGGGCGCAGCGGCGGCAACGATGACGCCGGCAGCGCGGGCGGCCGGTTTGCCATTGGTGCGGGTATTCTTCGAGCCGGTGAGGATGTTGGCTTGCACCGAGGGCGGGAACAGAAAATTGCCGATGCCCTCGCATAAACGGCTCAAGCCCTTGTCGGCCCCGGTCTTGCTCATGACCACGCCGACCACGATGCCCACCACCGCTCCGAGCACGAAGCAGCCGAGGCCGCCAGTGGCCACGGTCAGGCCCAACGCCGCGGTTACCGCCGCGGTGGCCAGCATACCGATGGCGACGTTGGCGGCCACTTCCAGCACACCGCTGACGATGTCGGCCATCATCGAAGTGTGCATCAGCGCATCGCCCTCGCGGGCGGCCCACAGGGCGTCAGACATTACTGACCGGCAACGGCACGGCTGCAGGCCACTTGAACCTGGTCATGCTTGATTTCCATATCGAGCGTTTGAGATGTCGATATTTGCTGGATGATCGCCCGAGCGTCAACCTCGAGGGTGATGCAAAGCGTGTAGTTCCTGCAGCCGCGCCTTGGCCACATGGGTGTAGATCTGCGTGGTGGACAGGTCGCTGTGGCCCAGCAGCATCTGCACCACGCGCAGGTCGGCGCCATGGTTGAGCAGGTGGGTGGCAAAGGCGTGGCGCAGCGTGTGCGGCGACAGCGGCTTGTCGATGCCGGCCACCCGCGCCTGGTGCTTGATGCGGTGCCAGAAGGTCTGGCGGGTCATCTGCTCGCCGCGCTGGCTGGGGAACAGCACGTCGCTGGGGCGCCCGCCCAGCAGCTCGGCGCGGCCATCGCGCAGGTAGCGCTCGATCCACACCACCGCCTCCTCGCCCATCGGCACCAGGCGCTCCTTGCTGCCCTTGCCCATCACCCGCAGCACGCCCTGGCGCAGGTTGACCTGGTCCAGGGTCAGGCTGACCAGCTCGGTCACCCGCAGGCCGCAGGCATAGAGCACCTCGAGCATGGCACGGTCGCGCTGGCCGATGGCTTCGCCGAGGTCCGGCGCCTGCAGCAGGGCCTCGACATCGGCCTCCGACAGCGACTTGGGCAGGGGCCGGCCCAGTTGCGGCATGTCCACCTGCAGCGTCGGGTCGACTGCGACCAGCCGCTCGCGCAGCAGGTAACGGAAGAACCCGCGCACCCCGGAAAGAAAGCGCGCGGTCGAACGCGGCTTGTAGCCCTGCTCGAAACGCCAGGCCAGGTGGTCGAGGATCAGCTCACGCCCGGCATCGGGCAGTGCCACGCCATGCTCCTGCAGCCAGCCATTGAACAGCGCCAGGTCGCTGCGATACGAAGCGCGGGTGTTGTCGGACAGCCCCTTCTCCAGCCAGAGGGCATCGAGGAACTGGTCGATCAGGGGGTGGTCCAGTGCAGGCATGAAGACTCGGTGGCAAACGACGAAATGACGCTTAGTCTTTCATAACACGGCATGCAGAGGGAGCCCGCGTGAACGAACAACAGATTCTTTTGAGTGTCGGTGGCATCGGCGCTGCCGCCCTGCTCTGCCAATGGCTGGCCTGGCGCCTGAAGCTGCCGGCGATCCTGTTCCTGCTGCTGTGCGGCATCCTCGCGGGGCCCGTGCTGGGCTGGCTGCAGCCGCAGGCGCTGTTCGGCCCGCTGCTGATGCCGCTGGTGTCGCTGGCGGTGGCGCTGATCCTGTTCGAAGGCAGCCTGACCCTGCACCTGTCGCAATGGCGCGAGATCGGCAGCGTGGTGCATCGCCTGGTCACCGTCGGCGCGCTGAGCACCTGGCTGGTGATCGCCCTGGCCACCCACTGGCTGCTGGGTTTCGACTGGCCGCTGGCGATCCTGTTCGGCACCCTGACCCTGGTCACCGGCCCCACGGTGATCGTGCCCATGCTGCGGGTGGTGCGGCCAAAGGCGGCGATCGCCAACATCCTGCGCTGGGAAGGTATCGTCATCGACCCGATCGGCGCGCTGCTGGCGGTGGTGGTGTACAGCTTCATCATCGCCAGCGCCGCCGGCGAAGGCCTGAGCCACAGCCTGGCGACCTTTGCCGGGGTGATCTTCTGCGGCAGTGCGCTGGGCGTTGCCGGTGGCTGGCTGCTCGGGCAGGTCATGCGCGAGCAGTGGCTGCCGGAATACCTGCACAACCTGGCCTCGCTGGCGGCGGTGCTGGGCATCTTCATCGCCGCCAACCAGATCGTCCATGAATCGGGCCTGCTGGCAGTCACGGTCATGGGCATGTGGCTGGCCAACATGCCCGGCGTGGACGTGCGGCAGATCCTGCATTTCAAGGAAAACCTCAGCGTGCTGCTGATCTCCGGCCTGTTCATCCTCCTGGCCGCGCGGCTCGACCTGCACGCGCTGTTGGCCCTGGGGCCGGCGGTGCTGGCGCTGCTGCTGGTGATCCAGTTGCTGGCACGGCCGCTGAACGTCCTGCTGTCGACCCTGGGCTCGCCGCTGAGCTGGCGGGAACGGGCATTGCTGGCCTGGATCGCGCCACGGGGCATCGTGGCCGCGGCCGTGTCGGCGATCTTCGCCATTCGCCTGGACCAGGCCGGACACGAAGGCGCGCTGCTGCTGGTGCCGCTGACCTTCGCCGTGATCATCGGCACCGTGGTGCTGCAAAGCGCCACCGCCAGGCCCCTGGCCCGCCTGCTGAAGGTAGCGGAACCTGCGCCGAGCGGGTTTCTCGTGGTCGGCGCCAACCCGCCTGCGCGGGCAGTCGCCAAGGCCCTGCAGCAACTGGGCTGTCGGGTGCTGCTGACCGACTCGAGCTGGGAGAACATCCGCGCCGCGCGCATGGACAACCTGCCGACCTACTTCGGCAACCCCGCCTCGCAGCACGCCGACGCCCACCTCGACCTGGTCGGCCTGGGCCATCTGCTGGGGCTGTCACCGGCGGGCGAGCTCAATGCCCTGGCCTGTGCGCGTTTTCGCCATGACTTCGGCCAAGGCCGGTTGTTCGTGCTGGCCAGCGGCCTGGAAAAACAGCGCAGCGACAAGCACCGGGCCAGCGAGGAGCATCGCGGGCAATTGCTCGGGTCAAGCCCGATGACCTATGGACAGCTGGCCAAGCTGCTGCACCAGGGTGCCGAGCTGTACAGCACCACGCTGACCGAGGCCTTCGGCTGGAGCGACTACCAGCAACTGCATGGCCCGCGGGCCACGCTGCTGTTCGCCCGGGACGGGCAAGGCTGGGTACATGTGGCCAGCCCGGACAATCCGCTCAAGCCGCAGCCTGGGTGGACATTGGTGGCACTGGTGGAGCCGGAGCTGACCGAGCAGCCTGTGGCGCATTGATCCATGAATGGCCCTGGAATCAGGCCAACGGCAGCACCGGCACCGGGCGCTTGTCCTCGTCGATGGCGACGAAGCTGAACACGCCATGGATCGCCCGCTCGCGGCCATCGAGGTACATGTTCTCGACGAACACATCCACCTGCACCTGCAGGCTGGTGTTGCCGACCTTGATCACCGTGCCCACCAGCTCGACGATCGAACCGGCCGGGATCGGGTGCTTGAAATCGATACGATCGGTGGACACGGTCACCAGCGGCAACCGGCAGAACCGGGTGGCGGCGATGAACGACACTTCGTCCATCCACGCCAGGGCGGTGCCGCCGAACAGGGTGTTGTGGTGGTTGGTGGTGTTGGGGAACACGGCCTTGGTCACGCGGGTCACCGACAGCTCGGTGCGGCGCTGGATTTCCTGGTCTCGGGTGGTCATTTTCGGGTCACATCGCAAGGGCGGGTTTCAGAAAGCAAAAAAGCAGCCCGAAGGCTGCTTTTTTCTCGCAAGGCGGCCTAGGCCGCCAGGCAAACTGTACTCAGGACAGTTTTTCCTTGATGCGAGCGGCTTTGCCGGACAGGTCGCGCAGGTAGTACAGCTTGGCTTTACGCACGTCACCACGACGTTTCACGGCCAGGCTGTCGATCTGCGGGCTGTAGGTCTGGAAGGTACGCTCTACGCCAACGCCGCTGGAGATCTTGCGCACGGTGAAGGCGCTGTTCAGACCGCGGTTACGCTTGGCGATAACGACGCCTTCGAACGCCTGCAGACGCGAGCGGTCGCCTTCCTTCACTTTAACCTGAACGACAACAGTGTCGCCTGGTGCGAAGGTCGGGATCTCTTTGCTCATCTGCTCGGCTTCGAGCTGCTGGATGATCTTGTTGGTCATGCTGTGCTCCTAAGATGGATACTTGATCCACCATCGATACGTTTAACTATCGTCCCGCTCGCGGATGTATTCCTCGAGCAGCTTCTTCTCTTCTCCAGAAAGCGAGCGACTTTCCAGAAGATCGGCGCGTCGTTCGAAGGTCCTACCAAGGGACTGCTTCATCCGCCAACGCCGGATATGTGCATGGTTGCCACTTAGCAACACGTCGGGAACACGCTGATCCGCATACACCTCAGGTCGGGTGTAGTGCGGGCAATCCAGCAGACCGTCGGTGAAAGAGTCTTCCTCCGCCGAGTCCACATGCCCTAAAGCTCCGGGCAGCAGCCGTGTAACCGCATCGATCAGTACCATGGCCGGCAGCTCGCCACCGGAAAGCACATAGTCGCCAATCGACCACTCCTCATCGACATGAGCCTCGATAAAGCGCTCGTCGATGCCTTCATAACGACCGGCGATCAGGATCAACGATTCCTGTTCGGCCAGGCCTTTGACCGCCTGCTGGGTCAGCTTGCGGCCTTGTGGCGAAAGGTAGATCACCTTTGCCGATGCTCCGGTTGCCTGCCTGGCGCTAACCAGGGCGTCTTCCAGAGGCTTGATCTTCATCACCATGCCCGGACCACCGCCAAACGGCCGATCATCCACGGTGTGGTGGCGATCTGTGGTGTAGTCCCGCGGGTTCCAGCAGGTCACTTGCAGCAACCCCTGTTTCACCGCGCGGCTGGTAATGCCGTACTCCGTGATGGCCGAGAACATCTCGGGGAACAACGTGATGACGTCTACGCGAAGGTTACCCATCGTCTAGAAGTCCGCGTCCCACTCAACCCGCATCACGCCTGCGTCCAGGTCGATTGCCAGCACGCATTGCCCGGTATAGGGCAACAGACGCTCGCGATCATCCAGGCTGCCTGCGCAGGGCTTGACCACCATTACATCGTTCGCGCCGGTCTCCAACAGGTGATCGATCTTGCCGAACAGTTGTTCGTCCTGATTGATGACCTTCAGGCCCACCAACTGGTACCAGTAGTACTCGTCGGCTGCCAGGTTGGGCAAAAGGCTCCGCGGGATGCAGATTTCGTAACCGCTCAGAAGACGGGCTTCATCACGATCATCGAGGCCTTTGAGTTTCACGACCAGGCCCTTCTGGGAGCCACGACCGCTGACCAGCTCGACCTGTTTTACCTTGCCTTCGTGCTTGAGCGTCCAGCGCGGGTAATCCAACAGGTTTTCAATCGGATCGGTAAAGGAATACACCTTCACCTCGCCGCGAACGCCGTGAACCGAAAAAATCTTGCCAACGACGATGAGGTCATCAGCCTTTTCTGGCGTCGCGTTCATACTGCTCAGGCTGCAGCCTTGGCAGCTTCCTTCAGCAGCTGAGCAACGCGCTCAGACGGCTGTGCGCCCTGGCTCAGCCAGTAGGTGACGCGCTCTTGGTTGACCGACAGCTTGACTTCGGCGCCCGATGCGATCGGGTTGAAGAAGCCAACGCGCTCAACGAAACGGCCGTCACGGGCGTTACGCGAGTTGGTCACGGTCAGGTGGTAGAATGGGCGCTTTTTCGAGCCGCCACGGGCCAGACGAATGGTTACCATGTGAACATCGTTCCTATAGTCGGTGCTGCAAAACTGAATGCCCAATGGGCACACGGGTGCCCAAAAGGCCGCATATTCTCGGGGAATACACGGACATTTGCAAATGCCTTTTTCGGCAATGCCGGGGCCTGCCGCTCAGTTCTGCCGGTTTGGGCCTCCTCGCGGCGGCCATGATCCCGCCGTAGCGGGGGTCTGGCGGGCTTCCTCATATAAGGAAGCCCACCGGATTCTTTTACAGTTTCGGCATGCCGCCACCCGGCAGCATCCCGCCAAGGCCACGCATCATCTTGGCCATGCCGCCCTTGGCGGAGAATTTCTTCATCATCTTCTGCATCTGCTTGTGCTGCTTGATCAAGCGGCCGATGTCCTGCACCTGGGTGCCGGAGCCGAGGGCGATGCGGCGCTTGCGCGAACCGCTGATCAGGTCGGGGTCGCGACGCTCGGCCGGGGTCATGGAGTTGATGATCGCCTCCATCTGCTTGAACTGCTTCTCGGCCGCGCCCTGGGCATTGCCCATCTGCGACAGGTTCACGCCACCGATGCTCGGCAGCTTGTCCATCAGGCCGCCCAGGCCGCCCATGTTCTTCATCTGCTGCAGCTGGTCGCGGAAGTCCTCGAGGTCGAAGCCCTTGCCCTTCTTCAGCTTCTTGGCCAGCTTGTCGGCCTTGGCCTTGTCGATGTTCTGCTCGGCCTGCTCGATCAGGCTGAGCACATCGCCCATGCCGAGAATGCGCGAGGCGATACGATCCGGGTGGAACGGCTCCAGGGCCTCGGTCTTCTCGCCCATGCCGATGAACTTGATCGGTTTGCCGGTGATGGCGCGCACCGACAGCGCGGCACCGCCACGGGCGTCGCCGTCGACCTTGGTCAGCACCACGCCGGTCAGCGGCAGGGCATCGCCGAAGGCCTTGGCGGTGTTGGCGGCGTCCTGGCCGGTCATGGCGTCGACCACGAACAGGGTCTCGATCGGCTTGACCGCGGCGTGCAGCGCCTTGATCTCGTCCATCATGTCGGCATCGACATGCAGGCGACCGGCGGTGTCGACGATCACCACGTCGATGAACTTGAGCTTGGCTTCGCGGATCGCCGCCTCGGCGATGGCCACTGGCTTCTGGCTGATATCGGACGGGAAGAAGGTCACGCCGATGTCGTTGGCCAGGGTTTCGAGCTGCTTGATCGCCGCCGGACGGTAGACGTCGGCCGACACCACCATCACGCTCTTCTTCTTGCGCTCTTTCAGGTGACGCGCCAGCTTGCCGGCGGTGGTGGTCTTACCGGCGCCCTGCAGGCCGGCCATCAGTACCACGGCGGGTGGCGCGGCGTTGAGGGTCAGCTCTTCGTTGGCCGCGCCCATCAGGCTTTCCAGCTCGGCCTGGACGATCTTCACGAAGGCCTGGCCCGGGGTCAGGCTGCGCGACACTTCGGTGCCGACCGCGCGTTCCTTGATGCTGTTGACGAAATCCTTGACCACCGGCAGGGCGACGTCGGCCTCGAGTAGGGCCATGCGCACTTCGCGCAGCGTGTCCTTGATGTTGTCTTCGGTCAGCTTGGCCTTGCCGGTGACATGGCGCAGCGTCTGTGACAGGCGGTCGGTCAGGTTTTCGAACATGGTGATCCTTTCAGGCCCAGTGGAGCCGAGGTTTTTCAGATGCCCAGGTGAACATGTACACGCGCCGGGCAGAGCAAGGCGGCGATTATAGCGGAGAGCGGCGGCGGCGCACACCTTGGAGCAGCCCCTCTGGATATTCGGTGACCATGCCGGCCTCTTCGCGGGTAAACCCGCTCCCACAGAGATCGCGCACGCCCCTGTGGGAGCGGGTTTACCCGCGAAGAGGCCGGCATATGGGGTACAAGTCGCTCGCCAGGCACCGGAGCAAGGCTTCCTGGTCTTCCTTGCCCACCGCGATCTATGCCAAACTCCGTCCCTTTAGGGCTTGCCTGCCAGGACTTATGTTCTCTTCACCCAGCCTCATCCCCAATCTGCTCGCCGCCTTCCTTTATCTGGCCGCGACCGTCTACCAGGCCACCGGACTGGCCCGTGGCGCCCGCGCCGACAAACGGCTGCTGGGCCTGCTCGGCACGCTGGCGGTGGTCGCCCAGGGCGGCGCCCTGTTCTTCCAGCTGATCACGCCCCTGGGCCTGAGCCTGGACTTCTTCAGCGCCGCCAGCCTGATCGCCGTGGCGGTGATCGGCCTGACCCTGCTCGCCTGCCTGAGCATCCCGGTGGAGAACCTGCTGGTACTGCTGTTCCCGCTCGGCGCGGTGACCGCGCTGCTGGCCCAGTTCGCCCCGCCCGGCACGGTGCCGCTGATCAACGAAGAGCCCGGCATCCTCGCGCACATCCTGCTGTCGATCCTGGCCTATGGCCTGTTCACCATCGCCGTGTTCCAGGCCCTGCTGCTTTTGTTGCAGGACCACCAGCTCAAGCACAAGCACCCGTCCGGGCTGATCCGCAACTTCCCGCCGCTGCAGACCATGGAAAGCCTGCTGTTCGGCTTCCTCTGGGCCGGCTGGGTGTTGCTGTCGCTTTCGTTGATCTCCGGCTGGCTGTTCCTCGACAACCTGTTTGCCCAGCACCTGGTGCACAAGACCCTGCTGGCCTGCGTGGCCTGGGTCGTGTTCAGCGTGCTGCTGTGGGGCCGCACACGCCTTGGCTGGCGCGGACACAAGGCGATCCGCTGGACCCTGGCCGGCTTCTGCCTGCTGATGCTGGCCTATTTCGGCAGCAAGCTGGTCCGCGAATTCATCCTGCATATCTGACGGCCGCCCATGGACACCCTGCCGTACGCCCCGCTGCTCGGCATCATCGCACTGGCGCTGCTGTGGTCGGCGCTGTTCACCGCGGTCGACAGCGCCCGCCAGCAAGCCGCTGGCCAGGGCGATGCCACCCTCCCCGCCCAGGGCCTGGTGCTCGGCGCCAGCCTCGGCAAACTGCTGGTGCTGGGCCTGGCCTGCCTGATCGGCCAGCGTTACGACGGTGAGCACGGCTTCTGGCTGGCGGGCCTTGGGGCCACCTTCACCCTGCTGGTGCTCGCCGACTACCTGCCGCGCCGCCTGGCCCGCCGTGACCCGCAAGCCTTCCTGAGCCTGGGCGGCAACCTGCTGAAGTGGCCACTGGCGCTGCTGCAGCCGCTGGGCTGCCTGCTCGATGGCTGCGCCAGGCTGATCCTGCGCCCGTTCCGCGTGCAGCCCACCGCGGTGGCCCTGCACCCGCAGGCAGACGACGACTTCGACGAGGACGGCCCGGTCGACAACACCCGCAACGGCCTGCTGGAAGGTCTGCAGGCGCTGGACAAGATCACCGTCAACGACATCCTGGTGCCACGCAACGAAGTCGACGGCATCAACCTCGACGACCCCATCGAACGCATCATCGAGCAGTTGATCGTCAGCCGTCACACCCGCCTGCCGGTCTACCACAACGACATCAACCAGGTCGAAGCGGTACTCAACACCAAGCTGATCAGCCATTTGCTGCCACGGGCCGAGCTGACCCCGGAAAAACTCCAGGCGGCCTGCTACGAACCCTACTTCGTCCCCGAAAGCACGCCGTTGCAGATGCAGTTGCTGAACTTCCACAAGCAGCAGCGGCGCATGGGCGTGGTGGTGGACGAGTACGGCGAGGTGCTGGGCATCGTCACCCTGGAGGACATCCTCGAGGAGATCGTCGGCGAGTTCGAGGACGAGCAGAGCCTGGAGAACCCTCACGTTCATCCGCAACCCGACGGCCGATTCGTCATCGAAGGCACCGCCTCGCTGCGCGAGATCAACCGCACCCTGGGCTGGCACCTGCCCTGCGACGGCGGGCCGAAAACCCTCAACGGCCTGGTTACCGAGGCCTTGGAAAGCATCCCGGCAAGCGCGGTTTGCCTGAAAATTGGCAGATATCGGCTGGAAATCCTCGAAACCGAGGATAATTGCGCAAGCAAGGTACTGGTCTGGACACTGACTCGCTAGCTATACTCAGGTCACGCTTACCCAGCCCTGCCGTCCCGCCCGCTACCCGCACCCGGCGCCCGACGGCCAGTCCGCACCACTGACACGCCCCGCGGTCCTGCTTCAGCACCCCGAACAGCAACCGCTCATCGCCTATCCCCTGGGCTATCGTCAGTCGCGCGACCAACAACAATACGCTCCGGCTCCCGTGTGCCCGTCACATGGGCCGTGCCCCATGGAGCATGACTGTCAGGGACCTTCGCATGACTACCAGCAGCACCTACGCCGAACCTGCCTCGGCAACACAGGTCAATTCGCCGGCCCGGGTGGCCACCGCCAGCTTCATCGGCACCGCCATCGAGTTCTACGATTTCTACGTCTACGCCACTGCCGCCGCGCTGGTGATCGGGCCGGTGTTCTTCCCGTCTGGCTCCGGCACCGCGCAGATGCTCGCGGCCTTCCTCACCTTCGGTATCGCCTTCCTTGCCCGCCCGCTGGGCTCGGCGCTGTTCGGCCACTTCGGCGACCGCATCGGGCGCAAGTCGACGCTGGTCGCCTCGCTGCTGCTGATGGGCGTGTCCACCACGCTGATCGGCGTGCTGCCCGGCTATGACAGCATCGGCGTCTGGGCCCCGATCATTCTTTGCCTGCTGCGCTTCGGCCAGGGCCTGGGGTTGGGCGGTGAATGGGGCGGCGCGGCGCTGCTGGCCACCGAGAACGCGCCACAGGGCAAGCGCGCCTGGTTCGGCATGTTCCCGCAGCTGGGCCCGTCGATCGGCTTTCTCGCCGCCAACGGCCTGTTCCTCACCCTGGCCCTGCTGCTCAGCGACGAGCAGTTCCGCGAATGGGGCTGGCGCATTCCGTTCCTGCTCAGCGCGGCGCTGGTGCTGGTCGGCCTGTATGTGCGCCTGAAGCTGGAGGAAAGCCCGGTGTTCGCCAAGGCGGTCGCCCGTCACGAACGGGTAAAGATGCCGGTGGTCGACCTGTTCGCCCGCTACTGGCTGCCGACCCTGCTGGGCGCCGCGGCGATGGTGGTGTGCTACGCGCTGTTCTACATCTCCACGGTGTTCTCGCTCAGCTATGGCGTGACCACCCTCGGCTACAGTCGTGAGACCTTCCTCGGCCTGCTGTGCTTCGCCGTGGTGTTCATGGCCCTGGCCACGCCGCTGTCGGCCTGGCTCAGCGACCGTTACGGGCGCAAGCCGGTGCTGGTGGTCGGCGGTCTGCTGGCGATCGCCTCGGGCTTTACCATGGAGCCACTACTGACCTCGGGTTCGACCACCGGCGTGGCGCTGTTCCTGGCCATCGAGCTGTTCCTGATGGGCGTGACCTTCGCGCCGATGGGCGCGTTGCTGCCCGAGCTGTTCCCAACCCATGTGCGCTACACCGGCGCCTCGGCGGCCTACAACCTGGGCGGCATCGTCGGCGCCTCGGCGGCACCGTTCTTTGCCCAGAAGCTGGTGAGCATGGGGGGATTGAGCTGGGTGGGAGGGTATGTGTCGGTGGCGGCGGTGATCAGCCTGATTGCCGTGTTGTGCCTGAAAGAGACGCGCAATACCGAGCTTTGAATCAATCGCGGGGCAAGCCCGCTCCCACGCCAGGTTGATACTGGCGTGGGAGCGGGCTTGCCCCGCGATCGTTTCAGATCAGAACTCGACCTTGACCGCCTGCGAAGCACGGGTCGCTTTGGCTCGCGCCGCCTCGACCGACTCGTCGCGGGCCAGGCACACGCCCATGCGGCGGGTGCCGTTGATCTCCGGCTTGCCGAACAGGCGAATGGCGGTATCCGGCTCGCTCAGGGCGGCGCCGAGGTTGGCGAAGCTGGTCTGCTGCGACTGACCTTCCGGCAGGATCACCGCCGAGGCGGATGGACCGAACTGGCGCACCACCGGGATCGGCAGGCCGAGAATGGCCCGGGCATGCAGGGCGAACTGCGACAGGTCCTGGGAAATCAGGGTCACAAGGCCGGTGTCGTGCGGACGCGGCGAGACCTCGCTGAACCACACCTGGTCGCCCTTGACGAACAGCTCCACGCCGAACAGGCCACGCCCGCCCAACGCATCGGTGACCGCCTGGGCCACGCGCTGCGACTCGGCCAGTGCCTTCGGGCTCATGGCCTGGGGCTGCCAGGACTCCTGGTAGTCGCCCTTCTCCTGACGGTGTCCGACCGGCGCGAGGAAGGTGGTGCCGCCCACATGGCGCACGGTCAACAGGGTGATCTCGTACTCGAAGTCGATGAAGCCCTCGATGATCACCCGGCCCTTGCCGGCGCGGCCGCCTTCCTGGGCGTAATCCCAGGCCTTGCGCAGGTCATCGTCGCCGCGCAGCAGGCTCTGGCCCTTGCCCGAGGAGCTCATCACCGGCTTGACCACGCACGGGTAGCCCAGGTCGGCCACGGCCTTGGCGTAGTCCTCGTAGGTGTCGGCGAAGTGATACGGCGAAGTCGGCAGGTCGAGCTCTTCGGCCGCCAGGCGGCGGATGCCTTCGCGGTTCATGGTCAGCTGGGTGGCACGGGCGGTAGGCACCACGTTGAAGCCTTCGTTTTCCAGCTCGACCAGGGTGGCGGTGGCGATGGCCTCGATCTCGGGCACGATGTAGTGCGGCTTCTCGGCCTCGATCACCGCGCGCAGGGCGACGCCGTCGAGCATGTTGATCACGTGGCTGCGGTGCGCGACCTGCATGGCCGGCGCATTGGCGTAACGGTCCACGGCAATCACCTCGACACCCAGGCGCTGCAGTTCGATCACCACTTCCTTGCCCAGCTCGCCGCAGCCGCACAGCAGTACACGGGTCGCGGTGGGCGACAATGGGGTTCCGATACGGGTCATTTCAGGTCCTCGAAGGCGTCCGGGGCCGCGCCACGCTGGCTGCCGCCCGCTGAAAAATGGACCGGTATTCTACAGATTCCGTGGAAGCGGGCTTGCCCCGCGATAGCCGCGAAGATGATCAGCCGGCCAGCGCCGCGCGCCGTGCCCGCCAGGCCATGATCAACCACACCGCCGTGACCCCGGCGAACTTCGAGGCCAGCGCGGTGCCGATCACCGCCGGGGTCAGCGCGCCGATCATGCCGAAGAAGATGAAGGTGTCCACCGGAATGCTCAGCGCCGAACTCAGCCACAGGCGGTCGCGCAGGGGCCGGCGGGTGACGCTGAACACCAGCCAGTCGATCAGCTCGGAGACGAAGAACGCGGTGGCGCTGGCCAGGGCGATGGCCGGCTCCGACGTCGCATAGGACAGCACCAGCGCCACCAGCATGGCCAGCAGCGCGCCGTGGCCGTAGCGGGTTTGCACCATGTCGCGCAGGATGAACACCAATCCGCCCCAGGCGGACCAGATCACGTCCAGGTGCGGCGCGCTGGAAAAGGCGTAGTTGATCAGCACCACGCTGCTGATGTAGGCGATGAGATAGAACATGGTCTTTGCGTTCGGTGGGCCAGCCGCACAGATTAGCGCCGGCCCCATCGCGGGACAAGCCCGCTCCCACGCCACGGGCGTCAGTACTACAGGCCAATCACCAGACCGGCCGCCAGCGCCCGCTCATGGCACTTCTTCAGCACCTCCCGGCGCTGTTCGTTGTCCATCCGCCCCCAGCGGGTGATCTCGTCCACCGTGCGCTGGCACCCGGTGCAGATATCCTGCTCGTCCAGCGCGCAGATGCTGACGCAGGGCGAGGCCACGGGCCGTTCGTCAGTCTTCATCGATCACCAGCTCACGCGCATAGCGCTGGGCGTTGTGCACATAGTGCGCAGCGCTGGCCTCGAGCATGCGCTTCTGCTGCTCGGTGAGCTCGCGCACCACCTTGCCCGGCGAGCCCATCACCAGCGAGCCGTCGGGAATTTCCTTGCCTTCGGGGATCAGCGCGTTGGCGCCGATGATGCAATGCTTGCCGATCCGCGCCCCGTTGAGAATCACCGCGTTGATGCCGATCAGGCTGTAGTCGCCGACCGTGCAGCCATGCAGCATGGCGTTGTGGCCGATGGTCACGCCTCGCCCGATGTTAAGCGGCGAACCCATGTCGGTGTGCATCACCGTGCCGTCCTGAACATTGCTGTCCTCGCCGATGTCGATCAGCTCGTTGTCGCCACGCAGCACCGCGCCGAACCAGACGCTGGCGCGGGCCTGCAGGCGCACCTTGCCGATCAGGGTGGCGTTGGGCGCGGTCCAGCTCTCGGGATGGGTCTCGACCCGCAGGTCGCCCAGGCGGTATTTCATGTATCGCTCCTCACGGTTGAACGCCAGTGGCGGGGTGTGCCCCGCTCAGTTCTTGATGAAACGCTCGGGTGGCTGGTGCAGGCTGATGCCGGCATCGAACAGCAGGTTGACCAGTTCGACGATCATGATCGCCGACAACCCCCAGATCTTGTAGTCGCCGTAGCGGTAGCTGGGCACGTACCAACTGCGTCCCTGGTAGTCGATACGATGGGTATGTTCACGAGGGTCCTGCCGGAAGAATTCCAACGGCACGGTGAACACTGCGGCAATTTCCGCGTCGTTGGCGCGGTACTCGACATAGTCGGGGATCAAACCGACGAACGGTGTCACCTTCAGGCCGTGCAGCGAGATCACCGGGCTGAGCGGCCCGATCACCTCGACCAGCCCGGGCGGCAGGCCGATTTCTTCCTCGGCCTCGCGCAGGGCGGTGAACACCAGGTCGGGGTCTTCCGGATCGCGTCGCCCGCCAGGAAAGGCGACTTCGCCGCCGTGGGTCGACAGGCCCTGGGCGCGCAGGGTCAGCACCAGCTCCGGCTCTTCGCTACGGGTAATGGGCAGCAACACCGCCGCTTCGGGGAAACGGCGGTCCGTCTCCAGTGACGCGGGGGTATGGTTGCTCATTCGGCGAAGAAGCTCGTCCAGCATTACGCACTCTCGTGTCCAAGGCCTGCCGTGCATGATGCACCAAAGCCGCGAGGCACCCAAGCCCCGCCCGCAGGCCGCTTGCGGTGGGCGGGCCGGGCGCGCCAAGATAGTCCGACCCCATTGGAATGAATGTAAGCATGAAATTCTGCAGCGCGTGCGGCCAACCGGTCACCCAGCGGATCCCCGAAGGCGACAGCCGCCTGCGCTATGTCTGCGACCATTGCCAGACCATCCACTACCAGAACCCCAACATCGTCGCCGGAGTACTGCCCACCTGGGGCTCCCAGGTGCTGCTGTGCCGCCGCGCCATCGAGCCGCGTCGGGGCTTCTGGACCCTGCCCGCCGGGTTCATGGAGAACGGCGAGACCCTGGATGCCGCCGCCCGTCGCGAAACCGTCGAGGAAGCCTGCGCCCGGGTCGCCGAAATGAGCCTGTACCAGCTGTTCGACCTGCCGCATATCAACCAGGTGCACGTGTTCTTTCGCGCCGAACTGGCCGACCTGGACTTCGCCGTGGGGGTCGAGAGCCTGGAGGTTCGCCTGTTCGAGGAACACGAGATTCCCTGGGGCGAGCTGGCTTTCCGCACCGTCACACGCACACTAGAATGCTATTATCGCGACCGCATCAGGCAGCACTACCCGATAGGCCATGAATACCTGCCGCCGATGAACGTTTCGTCGCCCACCACTTAAGTCTTCAGGGATACGGTTTCATGCGCTGGCTGCTTGCCCTCTTCTGCCTCAGTGTCGCCTCGGTGTCGCAAGCCGCCTTCACCGAGACCATCATCCGCAAGACGCCGTCGGCCGTGCCGTCGCCGGTCCAGCCCGCCGCTGGCGGCGTCCAGCAGGAACGGCTGATCGACAAGGTGCTGGTGATCAAGTCCGAACGCCGCCTGCAGCTGATCAGCCGCGGCGAGCCGCTCAAGACCTACCGCATCTCCCTGGGCAAGCAGCCCAAGGGCGCCAAAGAGCGCGAGGGCGACAAGAAGACCCCCGAAGGCCTGTACTGGCTGGACTGGCGCAAGGTCAGCGACCGCTACAACCTGGCCATGCACATCTCCTACCCGAACATCACCGATGCCGCCAAGGCCCGCAGCGAAGGCGTGGCCGCCGGCAGCATGATCATGATCCACGGCACGCCGATCAACGAGGAGTACCCCGAGTGGTACTTCCACACCCTTGACTGGACGGAAGGCTGCATTGCCATGCGCAACGACGACATGCGCGAGGTGTGGAGCATGGTCAAGGACGGCACGCTGATCGAAATCCGGCCCTGAACCACCCTCGACAGCATTCGATTACAACAAAGGCCTGTCCCGCTCACGCGGGGCAGGCCTTTGTCGTTCACCGCCGATATTCCCTTTCGACGCACAACCGCTCACTTTTCCTACACACGCAATAGCCTTCCTTCCCACAAAGTGATGGCTTTGAGCCATACAAATGCCATCACCAGCATTCTTAAAATTCCCGCAAATGATTTCTCTGTTTCATACATCACTTGCGAGGTTCTCATGCAAATCCCTACACCAAAGACCAGGCCTGACACCCTACGCTGGGCCGTCTTTCTCGCCCTGCTGGGCACCACCCAGGTCGAGGCGCAAGGCGCCCTGACACCAACGCTGGGCCCGGGTGGCACCCCGATCATCGACAATGGCCACGGCGTGCCGGTCATCGACATCGTCGCGCCCAATGCCGGCGGCCTGTCGCATAACCAGTTCCTCGACTACAACGTCGGCAAGCAAGGCCTGGTACTGAACAACGCCCTGCAGGCCGGGCAATCGAAACTGGCCGGCCAATTGGGCGCCAACCCGCAGTTCCAGGGCCAGGCCGCCTCGACCATCCTCAACGAGGTGGTCAGCCAGAACGCCTCGCGAATCGAAGGCCCACAGGAAATCTTCGGCCAGAAGGCCGACTACCTGCTCGCCAACCCCAATGGCATCACCCTCAACGGTGGCAGTTTCATCAATACCACACGCGCCGGGTTCCTGGTCGGCAATGTCGACATCCAGGACGGCCAGCTCAAGCACCTCGACAGCCGCGATGCCAGCGCCACCCTGCAGGTGCTGGGCGGTGGCCAGAGCAACGCCAGGGGCGCCCTCGACCTGATCGCCCCACGCATCGACAGCAAGGGGCCGCTCCTGGCCCAGGGCCAGTTGAACCTGACCGTTGGCCGCAACCGGATCGACGCCGGCAACCGCGAAGTACTCGAGCACCTGCCTGCCGCCAGCGCCTCCATCGATGCCAAGCTGCTCGGCGCCATGCAGGGCGGACGCATCCGTATCGTCAGCACTGGCGAAGGTGCCGGCGTGCAGGTCGGTGACGCCAGCCTGCTGGCGGACCGTGACCTGATCATCCACTCCGCCGGTGACCTGCACGTGCAGGGCAGCGACAGGCGCCAGGCCAGCCTCACCAGCAGCACCGGCAAGCTCGACCTGAACGCCGCCGGCGACCTGCGGCTCACTGCAACCCAGGGCAAGGCCAGGCAGATCGAGGTCAATGCCGGCAACAAACTGACCCTGGACACCGTCACCCGGGAGAAGATGCTGGAGGATCCCACCAGCTGGAAGAAGGAGTGGGCGTTCATCACTACCGAAGCGTTCGACGGCAATACCAAAACGACCCGCCGCGAGCAACTGGGCAGTCGGCTGCGCGCCGAGGACAGCATCAACCTGCAAGCTGGCAGCGACCTGCACCTGACCGCCGTGCAGCTGGATGCAGATAATGCGCTAAAGCTGCGCAGTGGCGGCACGATGACCATTGATGCCGGCCTGGATAGCGAGCAAGTCGATGAGCAGCTCAACCATCGCGTCTACCTGAACAATACGGGCATCGACAGCAAGTCCTACGCCGAGAAAGTAAAGTCCAGCACGCTCAAGGCCGACACCGTGGTTGTCAGTGCCGGGGGCGATCTGCAATTGCGCGCAGCCAAGCTCGAAGCCAAAAAGACAATCGCGCTCGACGCCAACGGCGACTTGATCATCGAAAGCGCCGAGGAAAACGCCCGCACCGAGCGGTCCACCGGCAAGCGCCATTTCACCGCGAGCGCCGGGCAGACCCAGCCTGGGCAGGATGACCAGCCAGGCTCGGGCCAGTACACCGCGAGCGTGGGCTACGAAGCCCTGCACAGCGACGAGCAGACCTCGGCCACACGCCAGGTCGCCAGCAGCATCAGTGGCGCCGCCGTAACCGTGCGCAGTGGACAGAAACTGAAAGTGAGCAGCTCCGAGGTCAAGGCGAACGCCGGCAACCTGGAGGTATCTGCCAGCGAAATCGAACTCGCCGCCGCCCACGACAGCGTGGCCCGACAGACCGTCGACACCCGCACCGGCGCCGCGCTGACCGTCACCGGCGGCATGGATCGCCTGGGCCTGGGCATCGATGCCTACCGTGGCCCGGCCAGCCTGATCGAACGTGAAAGCAACGTGCGCCGCAGCACCCTTCAGGCCAGCGGCGACCTGCAACTCGACACCCGGCAACTGACCACCGAAGCGGCGAATGTGCAAGCGGGCCGTACGTTGTATGTGAACGCCGAGCGTATCGACAACCGTGCGGCCGCCAATACCCGGGAAACCGAGACCAGCCTCAGCCAATGGGACGGCAGCCTTGGCGTCAGTACCGACTACCAACGCATCACCCGCCCTATCGAACGTCTGTTCACCGGCAGGCAAGCCGAAAGTGCCCGACCCTCTACCGTGATCGACAAACTGGCCCTGCCCAAGACCGGCGCCGAACTGGCCATCGGGCACCAGACCCGCCTGCAGAAAGACATCGACAGTACCGCGCAGGTCAGCACCTTCAGCGGCGCCGATGTCAGGGTCAAGGCCGACCACATCGAAGACAAGGGCACCGACTACAACGCCAGGACCGGCAGCCTGCGAATAGAAGCCGGTGAACACCAGGCGCTGGCCGCCACTGATGAAAAGACCCGTAGAATCGAGCAGACCACCGGAGGCGGCAGCCTGCGGGTGGACACCACCCTGGCCACGGACATCAACGCCAGGCTCGAAGGCAAAGGCTCCAAACTTACGGAAACAGAAAAAGCATTGGTCGCCCGTGTCGGTAGCCTGCGCGGCAAGAACGGCGTGGAGATACAGCTCGAACGCCAGGGCCGCTATGAGGGAGCCCACATCGATGGCGGTGAAGGCGCGGTCAACCTGAGCAGCGCTGGCAGCCTGGCCCTGAGCGCAGCCAAGGACAGCATCACCAAAACTACCAACAGACTCGGCGTCAACCTGGCTGTCAAGGGTGGCACCGGATTGCTCGGCCCCAAAGGCGGACTGGACGGCAGTCTCGAGCACAGCACGCTCACGCATGAAAACGAAAAGGCCAGGGTGGCGCAGATCGACGGCAAAGGCCCGATCGACCTGTCCAGCGTTGGCGACATGCATCTGGTCGGCACGCGTATCAGCAGCCGTGAAGGTGATATCCGCTTGCACAGCGAGGGTGTACTGAAGGTCACCGCCGCTCAAGACACCCGCAAAAGCGACGGCAAGACCTGGGGCGGCGACCTGGATGTCACAGGAAGCACCACCGGGGGTGCCCTGGGTGGCCACGGCACCTTTGGCTGGATCAACGAGAAGGCCAGCACAGCTGTTGGCGCGCAGTTCTCCGGCAAGGGCGCGGTGCAGCTCACCAGCCTTGCCCGCGAAGATTTCGCCTTGCAGGTGCAGGGACTAAAGGCCAGTGCCGACCGGATCGGCCTGGATGCCCGCAATGGTGGCCTGAAGATAGAAGCGGCCGAGAACAAAGAGCATCACGACAATCTTGCCATCACCATCGGTGGCGGCGGCGGTCTCAAGCTGGCGGCCATGGATTTCGGTGGTATCAAAGGGCAGGTCGATCTTACGCTGGACAAGCGTGACAACACCACTTGGCTGAACAGTGACCTGCGCGCTGACCTCGTCGAGTTGCATAGCCAGGGCGACACTGAAATCAAAGGCGCCCAGATCGATGCAAAACGAGTCGAAGGCAACATCAGTGGCAACCTGTTGGTTAGCAGTCTCCAGAATAAAGTCGACAGCACGGCCATCAAGGTCGACGCCAGCCTGACCCAGAAGTACGCCGCTGACGAGGACGTAACCAACCCGCTGGCTGCGCTCGAAGGCGGCAACATCGGGGAAATGGCCGGTGCACTCTGGAGCAGGATCACCGCGAAGTTCACGCCGTCCCTCAAAGTGGATTACACCCAGCGCACTGACAACACCGTCAACCAGCAGACCACCCTTTCCGGAACACAAGGCATAGCCCTGGAAGTCGGTGGCGATACCCGCCTGAAAGGCGCCAGGTTGCAGGCAACCGGCGGCCAGGTCGAGCTCGGTACGGGCAGCATCGCCAAAGAAAACCTGAACGGCCGTGACTACCAGCGCGAGGTAAAGCTCGACGCATCGCTCTCGCCAATCGACCTGGCAGACACCCTGTTCTCGTTCATCAAGGACAAGGTCACGGGCAATGACGGAACCGACAACGGTGACAAACCACTTGACCTCGGCCTGGTCCGCACCAGCGGGCACGACCGCAGCGTCGAGTACGTTTCGAAGGTCGAGGAGGGTCGCAGGCACTAGGCCGGCTCTCATGAAACTTAACTTAATACTTTGATTTAACTGGGAAAGCGTGGGAGCGGGCTTGCCCCGCGATCACCGGCTATGCCGGTGCCATACACCGCATCGCGGGGCAAGCCCGCTCCCACGCTGGAACCCTGTTCCTTGCGCGACAGCGCATCCCGGAAGGGCTGCGTGATCTCCTGCAGGGCACGCGGACTATCTGCGAACTCTGCTCCCTGCACAACGGCTCCGTGACCAGACCAGATGCCAATGACCACACAACGACTCCACTCACTCACCATTGCGCGATGCATTTCCCAACTTCTGCTCGCCATCCTCGCAACGGCAATCCCCCTGGCCCAGGCCGATCCGGCCAGCCAGCAACTGCGCAACGAGCAGCAGAAGCTGCGGCAGCTGGAACAGCAACAGCGCCTCGATCGCTGGCAACGTCCCCAGCCCTCCACCGCCCTGGAGGCCACCGACTCAACCTTCACAGCGTCCGACCAGCACTGCTGGGCAATCAGCGGCGTGCGCCTGGCTGGCAACCGCACACTCGATACCCGTCAGCTGGAATCGACGGTGCGCGCAGTGTCTTCCTCATGCATGGGCATCGCTGAAATAGACCGATTGCTCAAGCACCTGACCCAGCACTACGTCGAGGCCGGCTACCCCACCAGCCGCCCCTATGTAGCCCGCCCGCCCGAGCACGGCGCGCCACTGGACATCGTCATCGTCGAAGGCTTCATCGAGTCGATCGAGCTGGCCGGCGCCAACCTGCCACTGTCACTGCGCGGCGCGTTTCCTGGCCAGTTGGGCCAGCCGCTGCATCTGCCGGACCTCGAACAGGGTCTGGACCAGCTCAACCGGTTGCGCGCCTATGACCTTGAGATGGCCCTGCTGCCGGGTGAGTTGCGCGGTGGCACCCGTGTCGTGATCGAACCACGACGGGTCGCCTCGCCCGTGCATCTGAATGCCCTCCTCGACAACCGCGGCGGTGAGCTCACCGGCCGCCACCGCCTCAACCTCGGCCTTGGCCTGGACAGCCCGCTGGGGTTGAACGACGACCTGCGCCTGTCGCTGAGTTCGGTGGTGTTCGGCGCGCCCGGGCAAAGCGAAGGGAGCAGCCTGTACTACAGCCTGCCTCATGGCCGCTGGACCTTCACCCTCAACGCCAGCCGCATGCGCTACCGCGCGCCGATCCCGAACACACGCCATGCCAGCAGCGGCCGCAGCGAGTTCTTCGGCCTCGGCGCCGAGCGCGTGCTGTGGCGCAATCACCAGGGCATGCTCAGCGCCAGCGTCCGGCTGGACCGCAAGCAACTGGTCAACCGCTTCGGCCCCGCCGTGCTGGCCCTGCAGAGCCCGACCCTGGCCACCGTCGAGGCCGGGCTCAACCTGCTGTGGCTCGAAGGCGGGTTGTGGAACGCCTACCTGGGACTGAGCCAGGGCATGCACTGGCTCGGCGCCGACCGCCCGTTCGCCCACAAGCAGGCGCCAAGGCCGGATTTCACCAGGTACCGCGCCAACCTGCTGCACCTGCGCCAGGGCCCCGCCCAGTGGCCATGGCGCTGGCAGAGCGAACTGGCCTTGCAATACAGCGCCCATGTCCTGCCCGCCGTCGAACAGATGTCACTCAGCGATCATTCGGCCGTGCGTGGTTTCCGCCAGCACAACGTCTCCGGCGCCAGTGCCGGCGCCTGGCGCAATACCCTGAGCCAGCCACTGCCGCTGCCGGTACAGGTGCGCCCTACCGTAGGCCTGGACCTGGGCTGGGCCCGCTATGCACGCAGCAGCCCGTCGCAGCGCCTGGTCGGCGCCTCGGCAGGCGTCGAGCTGAGCCTGCCGCGCAGCCAGCTGCGCCTGGACTACCAGCGCGGGCTGTATGCCAGCGATCGACCACGCAAGACACTGGAACAAGGCTTCTGGGTCGCGCAGTGGTCACTGAACATCTGAGCTACCAGCTCAGCCGGCGCTGCCCGACGCTGTCCTCCGGCCCCAGCCATTGCAAGCCGCGCAGCACCGGAGTCAGGCCGGCATCGGCCGACATTGCGAAGTCGAGCTGCGCCCGTCGTGCCACCAGGTCGGCCTCCAGGCCGAGCTGGTGCTGACCTTGGCGAACCAGCCCCGCGACCAGCCGCCAACCCTGGTGGCAATCCATTTCCAACGTCCCCTGCCCCAATCCCAGGGACCACGGTGCACTCAACGCCAGGTCGGCCACCGTGATCCGCCCTTCGGCGGCCAGGCAACGCTGCCCCGAGCCTTGCAGGCTGATGCCTCCTTGCCACTGCCCGGTCAGGCGGTATCCCAGGACCGCGCTGGGCTGCGCGCCCACTGCCTGCAATCCGGCCTGCCAGCGCCACGGCCAGCCGCTCAGGCGCCCTTGCCAACCCTGCCCTTGAAAGCCCAAGCGCACCTGCAGGTCGCGCTGCCACGGTCGCCACGTCCATTGCACCGGTCCTGCCGCACCCATCCGCTCGGCCTGCCCTTGCCACAGGCTGCCGCTCACGCCCTCGGCCGGTAACCCAACCCCCGCGACCAGCCAGCGCGCCGGCAGCTCGGCCAACAGTGTCAGGCAGAACACCAGAGCCATCCACAGGCCAGCCCACCGCTTCATGGCCGTAGCCGCACGGTAAAGCGCAGCCCCTCGGTGTCTCGCTCCAATCCCCACTGCAAAGGTTGCGCGCCATCATCGCGCAGGGCCTGCAACCAGCCTTGCAGCGCCTGGGCATCGGCCACCTTGCCACGCGCCAGCCAGCCTTCGTCCTCGGGCTGCACCTCGGCCAGCTCGATATGTCGCGCCTGGGCCGACTGGTGCAGCCCTTCCAGGGTCAATGCGGGCTGCTGCGCCTGCGCTGTCAGCGATTCGGCCAGCGCCCGCCACTGCGCCTGCTCGCGCCAATAGGCGATGCCCTCGCGCAGTGCCAGCAGCGCAACCAACAGCGCGACGACGCCCCAGGCCAGCGATAGCCGATGCTGCTGCAACCATTCGCGGTTCATGCTGCGCTCCCCAGGTCGAACACCACGCGACGCGCCTCGTCTTCCACCTGGACCTGCACGCCGATCGCCGTGGCCATGTCGTGCCAGGGCGCGACGTCGCCCTCGCCTTCCAGCTCCAGGTGCCAGCGCTGGCCGTCGTACCGCACCGCCCGCACCTGCCAACCAGGGTGATCGCTCAACCAGGCATGGACCTGCGCCTGCACCGCGTCGAGCAGACGCAGGCGCACCTGGCTTTCACCGGCGTCGTCCCGCAGACGCTTGAGCGCCAGCGCCGCCTGGCGTGGCGTCGCCTGGGGACCGGTCAGCGCCAGCACCTGGGCGCGATAGACCTGGGCCTGTCGCCACTGTTGCGTGCACCACAGCCCGCCCCATGCCAGGGCAAGCGCCAGGCAGGCGACGGCCAGGCGCGATTGCCCGCCCTGCAAACGCGGGCGTGAGCGGGCACGTCGCGTCTCGAACACCCCCGGCAGGCCATCGAGCGGCGCCAGCACCTCTGGCCATGGGCCCTCGATGCATTCGGCGTCATCGGCCAGCCCGTCCAACGCCGGCGGCAGGCCGAGCACCTGTGGCCAGGCCAACCAACGCGCCTGGCTTTTGTACAGGCTCGTCGTCCCTCGTCGCCAATGCCAACCCGTCGCGCCCACGCTGTCGGGCAGCAGCTGGAACTCAGCCCAGCAACGCTCCACCGGCAGCGCCCAGGCGGCGCACTGCGCACGCCATTCATCCAGCCTCGCCCGCGCCACCACCAGCAATTGCACCTGCCCCGCGTGACGCCCGATACAGGCACACAGCACCTCATCGACGCCTTGCAGCAAGCGGTCCTCGACCAGCAACGGCCACTCCTCGCGCTTGAGCCCCGGCGGCGCGGCCACTTGGAAGTGACTGCAATGCTCGCCGGGGACGATCAGGGCGACGCGCGCCTCGAGCCCTGGCGGTGGCTCCCCCAGTCCCTCGCGCACCGGACGGCCCTGGATCACCAGCAGCCACTCCCAGACCTCTCCGGGGCGCAGCAGCAGCCAGGGTTGTGCCGGCGCCCGGCGGCGCCATTCAAGCTTCATGAGCGCCCCCAGGGCAGAACGAAGGTGCAGGTAAACGGTGCTCCATCACGCACTAACTCCACGCGCACACCCCGCCCGGGGTGCGTCGGTTGTTCGGAAGGCCAGGCCAGCCAGCGGCCGGACTGGTGGTAGAGGATGTTCATCGCGCTGACCCGCTCCAGCCGTTCGCGCATCACCCATTGCGGGGCTGCGGCGGCGTAGAGGTCGGCCGAGGTTTCCAGCAGCAGGCGTTGTTCGCGGGGCTCGAAACGCAGGCGCTGGCGCTGCAGGCGCGAGCCGCCCTCGGCCTGGGGCCAGGCCGCGGCGGCCACCCACAGCAGTTGCTGGCGGTCGGGTTGCCAGTCGAGCCAACGCGGTGCCAATGGCAGGCGCTGTTCATATACACGCCGCAGCAGCGGGCTGTCGAAGCGCCGCTCCAGTGCCAGGCAGAAATCCACCACGCCGGTTTCGCGCACCTGTTCGTCGAGCCGCTCGCGCACCTTCAGCCAACCGTTGACCAGCGCCGACAGCAACACCCCGAGCAAGGCGGTGAGGGCCAGGGCCACCAACAGTTCGATCAGGGTCATGCCCGCCTGGCGCCGCTTCATGGCCGCTCCAGGAACACGGTGTACTGCCCCAGCGGCAGGCGCTGGTCGCGGTCGGCATGCAGCAGCAGTTCGCCGCGACGCAGGTCGCGCACGCCGGTACGGCGCAGTTGCAGCTGCCAATGGCAGGCCCGTCCGCCCTCGACCAGCACACCGCTGTCCTGGTTGGCCGCCGGCCAGTACTGCTCGACGGCGAAACGCGCCTGCAGCTCACGGGCGCACAGCAGGCCCAGGCGATGCTGCTGCACGGTGTCCTGCACGGCCAGACGCTGGCGCAGGACCTGGCTGGTGATCACCGCCAGGACCGCGGCGATGCCCAGGGCCACGCTCACTTCGAGCAAGGTGAACCCCCGTTGCCCGCGTTTCATGGCATCACGCTCACGCGCAACTGGCCACTGCGGTCCCAGTCCCAACGCCGGCCGCCCTCGGCCCAGCGCCAGCGCACGGTGCCCGGGCGGGCCCAGCCATCGGGGGTGAACAGCAGTGCGGGCGTCTGGCTGGCGGGCCAGTCCGGGCGCAGGCCCTTGGGCCAATCGCCCAAGGCCACGGCTTCCACCTGCCACTGATCCCCTTGACGGCGCACGAACTCAGGCCGCTGTCCGTTCCAACGTATCCCCCGCAGTTGCCCGGCATGGCGCGCCAGGTCGGCCTGGGCCACGGTGGCGGCGGCCAGGCGGTCGAGGGTCTGGTCGACGCTGCTCCTGCCGCTGTCGAGCCAGGCCACCGCCAGGCTGGTCATCAGCGCGGCGATGGCCAGCACCACCAACAGTTCGAGCAGGCTGAAGCCACGCTGTTGGATCGCGACAGCGTGGGAGCGGGCTTGCCCCGCGATAGCGGTGGCATGGCCAACATTGCCATCGCGGGGCAAGCCCGCTCTCACGCAGTTGCACTCACTTCGGGCAGACATTTCAGAGCGACCAGTTGCCCAGGTCGGCATCGAGCCCTTCGCCGCCCGGCACACCGTCGGCGCCCAGCGAATAGACATCGACCCGGCCATGCTCGCCGGGCATGCGGTACTGATACGGCTTGCCCCACGGATCTTCCGGCAGACGACGGATATAGCCATCGCTGCGCCAGCTGCGCGGCAGCGGTTCCTGGGTCGGTTTCTTCGCCAGCGCCGCCAGGCCCTGCTCGTTGCTGGGAAAGCGCAGGTTGTCCAGGCGGTACATGTCAAGTGCCTGCTCCAGGGTCGCAAGGTCGGCCATGACCTTCTGCTTCATGGCCTTGTCCTGGTTGCCCAGCACGCTGGGCGCGACCACGGCGATCAGCAGGCCGATGATGAAGATCACCACCATGATTTCCATCAGCGTGAAGCCACCCTGGCGTTTGCGTCGTTGTTGCATGAAAGGTCTCCTTGTCACAGTTGCAATCCCTGGTTGAGCTGCATGATCGGCAGCAGCACCGCCAGCACGATGAACAGCACCACCGCGCCCATCACCAGAATCATCAGCGGTTCGAACAGCGCCATGGCGGTGTCTACCTGGCGGGCGAAACCACGCTCCTGGTCATCGGCCACGCGCTCGAGCATGTCGGCCAGGGTGCCGCTGGCCTCGCCGCTGCCGACCATGTTCACCAACAGCGGCGGAAACTGGCCTGCGCCGTCCAGCGCCCGATGCAGGCTGGTGCCGCCCTGCACCTGCTGGCGTACCTGCGCCATGGCGGCGCGGATACGCAGGTTGCCGACCGTCTCGGTGGCCACCTGCAGGGCTTCGAGCAGGGCCACGCCACTGCCGCAGAGAATCGCCAGGCTGCGCGCCAGGCGCGCGCTCTCCAGCACCTGCAGCAGTGCGCCGACACGCGGCAGGCGCAGCAGCAGGTCGTCGCGGCGCAGGCACCAGTGCGGCTTGCGCAGCAGCCAGCCACCGGCCACGGCCAGCCCGATCGCCAGCGCCAGCAGGTACGGCCCGGCCTGGACCAGCCCCTGGCTGATGCCGATCAGCAGTGAGGTAATCAGTGGCAGGCTCTGCCCGGAATGGGCGAACTGCTCGGTGAGCTTGGGCACCACGAAGGTCATCAGGCCGACCACCACCGCCAGCGACACGCCCATCAGCACCGCCGGGTAGATCAGCGCTGTGCGTGCCTTGTGGCGCTGACGCTGGACCTGCTCCAGGTGATCGGCGAGGCGCGCCAGCACCTGGCCCAAGCGCCCGGAGCGCTCGCCGGCCTCGACCAGCGCGCAGTACAGCCCGGTGAACGGCGCGCCTTGGCGTGCCAGGCTACGGGCCAGCCCCAGACCTTCAGCGAGGGAGCCACGCAGGGTCACCAGCACCGCATGTAGGGCTGGTTGGCGCAATTGCCGCTCCAGTGTCGCGAGGGCATCGACCAGTGGGATGCCGGCACCGATCAGGGTCGCCAGTTGGCGGGTCAGCTCGCACAGCTGGGCGCGGGTCAGGCGCTGGCGACGGGGCTGCGCGCTATCGTTGCGCTGCAACTGCCGGGCGAACAAACCCTGCTCGCGCAGCAACTGGCGCGCATGCCGCTCGCTGTCGGCCTGCACGCTGGCCTTGTGCGCCTTGCCGTTCATGTCCACGGCCTGATAGCGATAGGTCGGCATGCTCAGCCCTGCACCACGCGCAGCACTTCGGCCAGGCTGGTCTGGCCACGGGCCAGGCAGTTGCTGGCCATAGCCACCAGACTCTGCCGGCGGCCATCCAGGTAGGCCTGCATGGCCAGCTCGCTCTCGCCGTCGTAGAGCAAGGCGACCAGCCCGGCATCCAGCTCGATGAATTCGTACAGCCCCAGCCGACCTACATAGCCACTGCCCTGGCAATGCTCGCAGCCGACCGGGTGAAAGCTCTCGCGCAGGCTGCCCAGTTCCGGCCACAGCTCGCGCTCGGCGCTTTGCAGTGGCTGGGCCACCGCGCAGGCACACAGCCGCCGCACCAGGCGCTGGGCCAGCACGCCGCGCAGGCACGAGGCGATCAGAAAAGGCTCGATGCCCATGTCGCGCAGGCGGGTCACCGCGCCGACGGCACTGTTGGTGTGCAGGGTCGACAGCACCAGGTGCCCGGTGAGGCTGGCCTGCACGGCGATCTGCGCGGTTTCCTGGTCGCGGATCTCGCCGAGCATGATCACGTCCGGGTCCTGGCGCAGGATTGCGCGCAGGCCACTGGCGAAGGTCAGTCCGGCGCGGGGGTTGATGGCGGTCTGGCCGATGCCGGCGATGGCGTACTCGACCGGATCCTCGACGGTGAGGATGTTGCGGCTGCCGTCGTTCAGACTGTTGAGGCTGGCGTACAGCGTGGTGGTCTTGCCCGAACCGGTGGGGCCGGTGGACAGCACGATGCCGTTGGGCCGCGCCAGGCAGCCGCGCAGGCCGCGCAGCACGGCGGCGGGCATGCCCAGGTTGTCCAGCACCAGCAGGCTGGCCTGCTTGTCGAGCACGCGCATCACCACCCGCTCACCATGGATGCCGGGCAGGGTCGAGACCCGCACATCCACCTCGCGCCCGGCAGCGCGCAGGGTGATGCGGCCGTCCTGGGGCTGGCGCTTCTCGGCGATGTCGAGCCGGGCCATGACCTTGATCCGCGACACCAGCATCGCCGACAGCGCCCGCGGCGGGCGCAGCACCTCGCGCAGGTGGCCGTCGACGCGCAGGCGCACCACCAGGCTCTGCTCGAAGGTCTCGACATGGATATCCGAGGCGCGCAGCCGCAAGGCCTGGCCAAACAGGCCGTTGATCAGTCGGATCACCGGGGCTTCGTCATCGCTTTCCAGCAGGTCCTCGATGCGCGGCATCTCGCTCATCAGGCTGTCCAGGTCGACCTGCTCACCGATGCCTTCGATCAAGGCCTCGGTCGCCGCCTCGCCGGCCTGGTAGAGCTGGCCGAGGCGCTCGTCGAACTGCGCGCCGTCGAGGCGTTCCAGGCTGGCCGGCAAGCCATGCACGCGCAACAGCTCCTGCAACTGGTCGCTGTCGGCGTCGCCGCGCAGCCACAGCTGCCAGCCGCCCTCGGCCGGCGCCATGGCCACCCCGCTCTGGCGCGCCAGGCGATAGGGCAGCATCACCAGTCACCGCCTTCGAGGCGCGCCCGGCTGGAGGGGAACACCTGCAGCAACGGCAGGCCCTCGGCCAGCGACGGCAGCTTGAGTGGCGTGTTCTGTTGCAGGCTCTGGTACTTCTGCTGGCTCAGGCCGGCCAGGCTCTCGCCGTCACGCAGGATGCGCGGGCGGATGAACACCATCAGGTTCTGCTTGGTGTTCTTGCTCGCGTCGGAGCGGAACAGCCGGCCCAGATAGGGAATGTCGCCGAGCAGCGGCACCCGCTGGTTGCTGGTGGAAAGTTCGTCGCTGATCAGCCCGCCGAGGATCACCAGGCCGTTGTCCTCGACCATCACCTTGGTCTTGATCTCGCGCTTGTTGGTGATCACGTCGCTGGCGGCACTGGAATCGGCGATCGACGAGACCTCCTGGACGATGTCCAGGCGCACGCTGTTGTCGACGTTGACCTGCGGCTTGATGCGCAGCTTCACCCCCACTTCCTTGCGCTCGATGGTCTGGTAGGGGTTGGCGTTGTTCTGGGTGACGGAGCCGGTGACGAACGGCACCTCCTGACCGACCAGGATCGACGCCTCGGCGTTGTCCAGGGTCAGCAGGGTCGGCGTGGACAGCAGGTTGAAGCCGCTCTTGCCCTTGAGCGCGTTGACCAACATGGCGAAGTTGAAACCGCCGCCGATATGGCCGATGCCGGCGGTGGCGCCGGTGGTGGCCGACAGCAGCTTGCCGAGTTTTTCGTTGTCGCCGCTGCTGGCGGCCCCGGCGATGCTGGCGATGTTCACCCCGTTGCCGCCGAAGTTGACGATCCCGGCGCCGAACTTCTCGTCGGCGAACAGCCACTGCACGCCCAACTCCTGGGCGCTGCTGTCTGACACCTCGGCGATGATCGCCTCGACCACCACCTGCGCCCGGCGGATGTCCAGTTGCTCGACGATGCTGCGGAAGGCGGCCAGCTCGCTGTCCGGGCCGACCATCACCACGGCGTTGGTGCCCTCCTCGTACTCCAGGCGGATCCCCGAATCGCTGGCCGCCGGCACCGGCGCCGCGTCCTTGCCCTCGCCTTCGGCGGCCGGCACCGCGCCGGCCTGGCTCAGGCCGCGCAGTACCTTGACCACTTCGGCGGCGTTGGCATGGCGCAGGTACATGACCTGGGTGTTGCTGCTGCGCAGGTTGTCGCCGGGCCGGTCGAGCTGGACCAGCAAGGCCCGCACCCGCTCGCGGCTGTCGGCGCTGCCGCGTACCAGCAAGGCATTGCTGCGCGGGTCGGCGACCACCTGGGCGGCATCGCTGCCCTGCTCGCGGGCCAGCAGGCGGGTCACCAGGCCCGCGGTATCGGCGGCGCTGGCATGCTTGAGCGGGATGACCTGCAGCGGCTCGTCGCTGACCTGGTCGAGCTGGCGCAGCAGGCTGTCGATGCGCTCCAGGTTGCTGCGCCAGTCGGTGACCACCAGCAGGTTGGCGGCCGGGTACGGGGTGATCACGCCGACCCGCGGGTCGATCAGCGGCTTGAGGATGCCGAGCATCTGCTCGCTGGCGGCATTGCGCACATTGAATACGCGGGTGGCCACGCCATCGCTGCCCTCGGACTTCTTGCCGGCGCTTTCCACCGGCACCGGCTCCAGGCGCGCGGCCTGGTCGGGGACGATCTTCACGCTGCCGTTGGGCAGGTCCACGGCGGCGAAACCCTGGGCCCGCAGCTGGGCCAGGAAGATGTCGTAGATGGCGTCGGCGTCATGTCGGTCGACCGTGCGCACGGTGACCTTGCCCTGCACCCGTGGGTCGACGATGAAGGTGGTGCCGGTAATGCGCGACACGCTATTGATGAACTCACCCAGCTCGGTGTCGACGAAATTGACCTCGTACAGCGGCGTGCCGTCGTCGGCGAACACCTCCGGCTCTTCGGCCCGGGCCAGGGACATGCCGAGCATCAGCAGCCCGGCCAGACAGTACCTTGCGATCATCATTTATCCTTGGCGCTTGAAGCCGGTCACGGCGGGGCGTGGCGGCCAGGGCAGACGCTCGCGCCGCCCGTTGTTGTCGAAGATCAGGCCATCGGCATCGATGTCCTGCAGCACGATGCCCGGCGCCAGGCGCTGGCCACGGCCGAGGGTGCGCACCTGCTGGCCATGGCGCAGCACCACCACGCTGGCTGACAGCGGCTGGGCCTTGAGCCCGCCCAGGTAGGCCAGGGGCAGACGGGTGATGGGGATGCTTCCGTCATCGACGGGAGCCTGCCAGTGCTCCACCAGCAGCCCCGGTAGTGCGACGTCCGCCTGAACGGGCGCAGTGACCGGCAGCGGCTGGCGGCTGAGCAGCAGCACACATTGCGCCGCCAGCCAGGCGGCCAGGGTCAGCCAGGCGAAAGTGACCAGGCGCGAGGTCAAGCCGCCACCTGGTGCGGGTGCCAACCCGGATGGCCCTGGACGTAACGCACCGCCGGCAACTGCAGCGCTGCTAGCGCCCAGCCCGGCGTCTGCCGGGTCAACCAGGCTTCCAGGGTCTGCCACAGCGGTACACCGGCCTGGGCGTCGAAGTGCAGGCCGAAGGTGCGGCACAGGCCCTCGACCGGCTGCAGGCCGATGATGCGCTTGCCGTTAGGGCTGTAGCTCACCTGCCAGTTCTGGCTCTGCCAACGCGGCAGGTCCTGGCTGTTGTCCAGCAGCAGCGGGTCGCCGAACAGTTGCTCGGCGGCGTTCTCCAACACCTGTTCGACCTGCCGCGCCGGGGCTTCGACCACTGGCGCGGGGTAGCCACCGGTGAGGCTGATCAGGTGTTCACGGGTGATCGGCTCGCCCGCCCGCAGCGGGAAGTCATAACGCAGGCCGGGCAGCAGCACCGGCATGCTCGAATCATCGGCCAGGGCCTGGTGCAGCACGCGGTCCCAACTGCCGCCACGGGTATCGCGGCGCCACAGCGCCTCGGGCGCGCGGGCCAGGGGCTGGTCGAGCCAGGCGGCGTGGCCGCTGCGCTGGCGTTGCAGTTCGCCGCGCAGCTGGCTGGCGCGGGCCTGGGCTGGCGCGCCGAGGCTGTGCTCGAAGGCCGGAAAAAAACGCGCCTCGAACTGCCACTGGCCACCGGCCTGGCGGCAACGCAGGCGAAACGCGCCACTGGCCCGGCAGCCGGCGAACAGCACCGGCACCCGCCGGCCACTGGCCTGGCTCGCCATTACCGGCGCGGGCCACAAGTCCTGGCCACGGGCGCACAGCAGCACATCCACTTCCGGCACCCGCTCGGCCAGCCAGAGACCGGGGCCGGTGCCGACATCCGCCAGCGCCACTACCAGGTCGGCCTCGCGCCGGGCCTGCTGGAAGCTCGGTTGCAACGACTGGTACCACTGTTTCAGGGAGGCTTTCTGGTCCTGGGCGTAAGGGTCGGTGACCCCCACCACCGCAATGCGCACACCACCGCGCTGGAACACCTTGACGCCTTCAATGCCCAGCGCCTTGGCCTGGGTGTTGGCAAGCCCGGCGCCGAGGGTAATAGAAGAAGACTGGCGATAGAGCCCGGCGCTGCGCTGCGGCCACAGCACCCGCTCATCACTGCTGACCCGCACCTCGCTGCCCAGCAACTGGCTGCCCTGCACGCCGCTTTCGCCCTGGGTGAGGTAGGCCAGGCCACTGCCGTTCCAGCACTGGCCGTTCTCCAGGGTCAGGCACTGCTCACTACCGGCTTCGGCGCGCAATTGTTCGAGCAGTGCCGCGAGCACCGCGTAACCGCCGGTACGGGCCTGGCCGGCCAAGCTCGCGTCGAGCAACGGCGCCAGTTCCGGCTGACCGGCACTGGCATTGGGCCCGCTCATCCACGGCGCGCGGCCCAGATGGCTGACCGGCCCCAGGCGCGTGGCCGGCACCACGGCCTGGCCCGGCTGACGGGCATCGAGGGTGTCGGCCACATACAGCAGGTCCAGCGCCCGGTCGCTGCCGCCACGCGGCACCGGCAGCGCGGAACAGGCACCGAGCAGCGGCGCCAGCGCACCGACGCCCATCCACCCGATCACCTCGCGCCTGCCCAGACTGCTTGCCATCGACTCCGCCATCCCTGTTCACGTTGGGACCCGGATATTGCGGCGTTGGCGTGACAGTTTGATGGCAGAAATCCGCTGCTAATTCCAAAACAGCCTTGATTAGACCTTTAGTAATAGCAGCGCGTTTTAAACGCCCTTTAACATTTCTGCCAATCAATCGACATACTTGCCGTCTACAGTCGCGGTTTCCTTCAACTCAGCCAAAAAAAGGACACCCTGATGAGTCGAGATACCGGCGATAACCTGGACCGGAACCTGAGCGGCAACCTGCCGATGGCCAGTGTCATGGACACCTACCTGAGCCGTCGCGCCGTGGTGCGCGGCAGCCTCGGCGCCGCCATCGCCATGATCGCCGGCACCGGCCTGACCGGTTGCTTCGACGGCGGCGGCGGTTCCGACAACGACGATCCGGCGCCCCAGCCGGAGAAACCGAAACTCAAGCTGGGCTTCAATTCCATCCCAGGCTCGCGCACCGATGCCTGCGTGGTCGCCGCCGGCTACAGCGCCTATGTGCTGGCGCCCTGGGGCACGCCGCTGAACGCCACCGCCAATCCCTGGAAGGCAGACGGCAGCAACACCTCCACCGACCAGGCCAACGCCATGGGCATGCACCACGACGGCATGCACTTCTTCCCTATCAATGGCAGCTCCAGCGATGGCCTGCTGGCGATCAACTTCGAGTACATCGACACCGCCGCCCTGCACCCGGCCGGCCCCACCACCGTCGCCGGCAAGCGCCCGGTCGAGGAGGTGCGCAAGGAGATCAACGCCCATGGCGCGGGCGTGGTGCGCATCAGCAAGGTCGCCGGGCGCTGGCAGGTGGTCGACAACGACCCGCTGAACCGCCGCTTCACCACCGTCTCGCTGATGGACATTGCCGGCCCGATGCGCGGCACCGACCACGTCAAGACCAAGTTCTCGCCCACCGGCACCCAGTGCCGCGGCACCAACAACAACTGCGGCAACGGCTACACCCCGTGGGGCACCTACCTGACCTGCGAGGAGAACTGGCCCGGCATCTTCGTCAACAAGGGCACCCGCCCGGCCAACCAGGTGCGCATCGGCGTCTCCAGCAGCAGCGGCCAGTACAAGTGGGAAACTGCGGCCGGTGACGCCAGCGAAGTAGCCGGCGAGTTCGCCCGCTTCGACATCACTCCCACCGGCGCCAGCGCCACTGACGACTTCCGCAACGAAGCCAGCACCTACGGCTACATCGTCGAGATCGACCCGTACACCAGCAACACCCTGGCGGTGAAGCGCACCGCCCTGGGCCGTTTCCGTCACGAAGGCTGCTGCCCGGGCCTGCCGGTGGCCGGCAAGCCGCTGGTCTGGTACACCGGCGACGACTCCAACAACGAGTACCTGTACAAGTTCGTCTCCGACGCCCTGTGGGATCCGGCCGACGCCAACCCGGCCGACCGCCTGGCCACCGGCGCCAAGTACCTGGACAAGGGCAAGCTCTACGTAGCCCGCTTCGACGCCAACGGCACCGGCGCCTGGCTGCTGCTCGACGTCGCCACCCCGACCACCGGCGGCAGCACCCTCGGCGCACTGTTCGGCGACCTGCCTGGCATCATCCTCAACACCCGTGGCGCCGCCGACGCCGTGGGCGCCACGCCCATGGACCGCCCGGAGTGGACCGCCGTCAACCCGCTCAACGGCGACGTCTACCTGACCCTGACCAACAACAGCGCGCGCACCGCCGCCAAGGTCGACGCGGCCAACCCGCGCGGCCCGAACCGCCACGGCCACATCATCCGCTGGCACGACAGCGACGACCACAAGACCTTCACCTGGGACATCTTCGTGTTCGGCGCCAATGCCGCCGGCACCCCGGACATCAACCGCTCGGGCCTGACCGAACTGAACCAGTTCGCCAGCCCCGACGGCATGAGCTTCGATAGCCGCGGCGTGCTGTGGTTCGAGACCGACAACGGCGAGGCCACCCTGACCAGCTACACCAACGACCAGGTGCTGGCGGTGATCCCCACCGACCTGGTGGACGCCAACGGCAAGCAGATTCCGGTCAACGCCACCAACCAGGCGGCCCTGCGCCGCTTCTTCGTCGGGCCGAACGGTTGCGAGGTAACGGGTATCACCTTCACCCCGGACAACAAGACCATGTTCGTCAACATCCAGCACCCGGACAACTGGCCGACCACCGACAAGGCCACCGACGTCACGCCGGCCGGCACCTCGGTGCGGCCACGGGCTTCGACGGTGGTGATCCAGCGTAATGATGGTGGGGAGATCGGCACGGCCTGATCGATCAGCTTTAGCCTCACGCCGCTCCCACAAGGACTTGCGTACTCCTTGTAGGAGCGGCCTTGTGCCGCGAAAGGGGCGCGCAGCAGCCCCGACGATTGCAGCGTGAACGCTGAACCCTGGGACCGCTGCGCGCCCCTTTCGCGGCACAAGGCCGCTCTCATGGAACAAAACACAACTCTTTGATTTGACTGGGGCAGCGTGGGAGCGGGCTTGCCCCGCGATGCGGCGTTTGGCACCGGCTACGCCGGTGATCGCGGGGCAAGCCCGCTCCCACGCTGGAACTCTGTTCCCTGCGCGACAGCGTAGTCCGAAAGGCTGGGCGATCTCATACACAGATTGCGCATAGCCTGCGATTGCGTACTACCAAGCCACCGGCTCCCGCCCCCTGACCCGCACCTGCTGCGCCGGCACCCGCGCATGCCATTGCACCACGCCCAGCGCCTCGATCTGGAACTGGCTGCGCAGCGTGCGTCCCTCTTCCTCGAACGACAGCTGCAGCACGAAATGGCCGCTGTTGAGCAACAACCCTTCGCTGAGTCGGGCGAAGGTCTCGTCGTCCACAGCCCCCAGCGCCTGGCGTAATGCCGCGGCATCCACATAACCCGCCGCCGGCCGGCCGCTGATGATGCGGCTGAGCATCGAACGGGAAAACTGCCCCTCGTACAGGGCCTCCAACAACGGCAGGTGCTCCAGCCCCAGGGCGTTGGCATTGAGTCGCCAGCCACCGGTCGATGGCAGTGCGCAGAGCATTCGGTAGCGGCTTTGTCGGCCACTGTCCGGCTCCAACAGCAGGTTGAGCTCACTGGTGTCGAGCATTGGCTGGTTGGCCGCCAACCGGGGTGGCTGCTGGCGCAGGTACTGGGCACTCTCGGCCCCTTGCAAGCGTGCATCGCTGTCGGCGTCCAGCCAGTCGGCCAGGGCATCGACCAGCCGCTCGGCGGCCATGTCGTCGCCGAGCAGGTGGCGTAGCTGGCGCTCGGCCCGCGGACCGTCCTCACCCAGCAGGGCGTTGACGTTGAAGCAGCCGTGCTGGTCGATCACTCGCAGTTGCGCCTTGCCGGCACCGAAGTCATAGGCCAGCGGTTGCCCGCGCAGGGCCTGCCAGAACAGCGGGCTGGCCCGCCAGGCCGGATCGCGCAGGGCCTGGGAAGCATAGGCAAGCCCCGCCTGCTCCATCGCCCGCACCTGTACCCGCTGGTGCAACAGGCGCACCTCGTCCACCTGGCGCCGGCCATCTTCCACCAGCCAGGCCAGCCCCGTCGCGAGCATCGCCAACACCACCAGCACCATCAGCAGTGCCGCGCCCTGTTGTCGCCTGCGCCCCATCCCTGTCTTCCCGTGGCCACTGCAAAGCGCCAGTCAACACGCCCGTTGTTTCAGCCAGATGGCAGTCATGTGCCCGTCATCTGCGCAGGGCAGGATTGGCCTTCCTTTTTCTTTGACCTGACAGGAGTGGTCTTACATGGGTGGCATCGGAATCTGGCAATTGGTGATCGTGCTGTTGATCGTCTTCCTGCTGTTCGGCACCAAGCGTCTCAAGGGGCTGGGCAGTGATGTCGGCGAGGCGATCCAGGGCTTTCGCAAGTCCATGGGCGGTACTGCCGACAACAGCGTCGAGCAACAACCGCAGGTGCTGAACAATCAGCCGGTACAGCAGACGCAGACGGATCGTCAGGCCTGATGTTCGAGATCGGCTTCACCGAACTGCTGCTGGTCGGCATCGTCGCCCTGCTGGTGCTCGGCCCCGAGCGCCTGCCGGTGGCGGCGCGCACCCTCGGCCGGGGGCTGGGCCAGGCACGGCGGGCGCTGAATGCGTTGAAGGCGCAGGTGGAGCGGGAGATCGACATGCCCGCCCTGGATGCCGCGCCGTTGCAGCGCCTGGAGCAGGAGATCCGCCAGGGCATCCAGCTCGACGCGACGCCGGCCAATGATCCGACGCCGGTCGCCCATACCAAGGAAAGCGCCTGATGTCCCTCACCCTCGACCAGGCGGCGCGCATGCCGCTGACCGACCACCTGCGCGACCTGCGCAAGCGCCTGATGCGTTGCCTGCTGGTGGTCGCGCTGGTGTTCTGTGGTTTGTTCCCCTTCGCCCAGACGCTGTACACGCAGATCTCCGAACCGCTGCGCCGCTACCTGCCCGAAGGCGCCAGCATGATCGCCACCAGCGTCACCTCGCCGTTCCTCACCCCGTTCAAGCTGACGGCGATGTGCGCGCTGTTCGTCGCCATGCCGCTGCTGCTGCACCAGGCCTGGGGCTTCATCGCCCCGGGGCTGTACCGCCGCGAACGGCGCATTGCCCTGCCGCTGCTGGTGTCGAGCATCCTGCTGTTCTACGGCGGCATGGCCTTCGCGTTCTTCCTGGTGTTCCCGATGATGTTCGGCTTCTTCGCCAGCGTGACCCCGGACGGGGTGGCGATGATGACCGACATCGGCTTGTACCTGGACTTCATCATGGCGCTGTTCCTGGCGTTCGGCCTGGCCTTCGAGATCCCGGTGGCGACCTTCATCGTGGTCTGGGCGGGGTTGACCGACGTGGCCACGCTGCGGCGCAGCCGGCCCTATGTGATCGTCGGCTGCTTCGTGGTGGGGATGATCCTGACGCCGCCGGATGTGTTTTCCCAGACCATGCTGGCGGTGCCGATGTGGGTGCTGTTCGAGGTGGGGTTGCTGGCGTGTGGGTTGGTACACCGGGCGGAGTAAAGCTGTACCGGCCTTATCGCGGGGCAAGCCCGCTCCCACGCCAATCGCACATTTGCACACTCTGCGTGGGAGCGGGCTTGCCCCGCGATAGGGTCATCGGCTCAACCAGAACGGTTCAACCCCACCTCCATGTCATCGATCAGCGCCTTGGCCATGGCACTGAGGATTCGCGCCGAGCTGCCGGCCAGCAGGTCACCCTCCATTTCCGCCTCGCAGGTCAGGTGGCGGATGCAGCCAAGCAGCACCGACAACTCGCTGAAGGCATCCTCGAATGAAACGCCTGGCTCGACCTTGAACAGGTCCAGGCAGACCGTGCGGCCTGCGGTGTGGCCGCGGGTCATGGCCGGACCTGCGGCTTGTGTTCGAGCAGGGCGCAGGCGAGTTGGCCGAGGTAGTCGCTGGCAGTGAACAGGCAGTCCTGGGCTTCTCCGGGTTCGGTCTTGAAGTAGATATCGAGTACATCGGAAATGGCGGTGGCCACTTCGACAGCGGCTGTCATGGCCTCATCGCGGGTGAGCGTGGAACGGATGCTGATGAAAGGTGCGAGACGGGGTGGATCTGGGACGATCTTTTTCATAGGTCCAACTCTCGTGCATTCCAAGGAAGCGCCATCCCAAGGCAATTCTCACAAGACAAAGGGTGGCAGCCGTGAACGGGGTGAGAATCCGGGGCACAAGAAACCCGGTCAGACCGAAGTCTGCCCGTGCACGGCTGCCATGAAGGGACTGCCGAAAAACTTGTACTCCAGGATTCTCACACCCTGGTCACCAAATCTGGCGACCCGATGAAGTTATCCCTGGGGTATTTCCCCGACAACGCGGCAGCTTCCGGCAAGCGCGTAGGATAGTTCCCAAGCTTTGCTGGCTGAAGCATTTGGTTTCAGGTTCGGAAATGTCTGACAGCTCTTGAGATCGCTGGGGCTGTTTCACAGCCCTTTCGCGGCACAAGGCCGCTCCTACATAGGAGTACGCGCATCCCTGTAGGAGCGGCCTTGTGCCGCGAAAGGGGCGCAAGGCGCCCCCAGGGATTGCGACAGATGATCAGACCAGTGGTATTGACCTGGTATTAAAGTGGTATTAATTTTCCACCCAACAACAATACCGGACACCACCCATGCGTCCTCTATCGGCCCTGCGCCCCAACGACACCAGCGCCACCCCGCTCTACCTGCAGCTGGCGCGCAACCTTGAGCAGGCCATCCACGCCGGCCAATGGACCGCCGACCAGGCGCTGCCCTCGGAGCGCACCCTCAGCGAAACCCTGGACATCTCCCGGGTCACCGCGCGCAAGGCCCTCGAGGTCCTGCTCGAACAAGGCCTGATCCATCGCATCCAGGGCTCCGGCACCTTCATCACGCCACGCCTCGAACAACCCCTGTCACGCCTGTCGAGCTTCAGCGAAATGCTGCGCATGAAAGGCTTCGTGCCCAGCTCCCAATGGCTCGAGCGCAGCATCGGCACGCCGAGCAACGACGAACTGATCCGCCTCGGCCTGTCGCCCACCGACCAGGTGGTCCACCTCAAGCGCCTGCGCAAGGCCGACGACATCGTCATGGCGGTGGAGGTCAGCACCCTGCCCGCCCGCCTGCTCGGCGACCCGCAGGCCATCGGCGATTCGCTCTACCAGCACCTCGACCGGCTCGGCCGCCCGGTGGTCCGCGCCCTGCAACATATCCGCGCGATCAACGCCGGCGACGAGCTGGCCGCCCAGGTGGGCATCGCCCCCGGCACCGCCATGCTGCTGATGACCCGGATCGGCTACCTCGACGACAACACCGCCATCGAGCTGACCGACACCTACTGCCGCAACGACTACTACGACTTCGTCGCCGAACTGCGACGCTGACCGGAGCCCCCATGGACATCGCCAACATCCTCACCCCCGATGGCTGGGTGCGCGGACAACTGCACCTCGAAAACGGCCGCATCCGGGCCATCGAGGGTACGCCGTGCGACCCGCAGGCCAACGACCTGCCGTACCTGCTGCCCGGGTTCATCGACCTGCACGTGCACGGTGGTGGGGGCAGCGACATCATGCAGGGCGGCGACGCCTTCGCCACCATCGCCCGTACCCACCGGCGTTTCGGCACCACTTCGCTGCTGGCCACCACCATGACCGCGCCCCGCGAGGAGCTGACCCGCGTGCTCGCCGAACTGGGCGAACACCTCAAGCAACCGCGCCAGGGCGCGCGCATCCTCGGCGTGCACCTGGAAGGCCCGTACATCAACCCCGGCAAGCTCGGCGCGCAGCCGAACTTCGCCCACCAGGCGCTGCTCGACGAGGTCGAGCAATACCTGGCCCTGGCGCCGATCAAGGTCATCACCATCGCCCCGGAAATCGCCGGCCACCTGCCGCTGATCCGCGCCCTGAGCCAGCGCGGCATCCGCCTGCAGCTCGGCCATACCCTGGGCAGCTACGAAGAAGGCGTGGCGGCCCTGGAGGCCGGCGCCACCAGCTTCACCCACCTGTACAACGCCATGAGCCCGCTGCACCACCGCGAGCCGGGCATCGTCGGCGCGGCCCTGGCCCACGCCCGCTACGCCGAGCTGATTCCCGACCTGCTGCACGTGCACCCCGGTGCCATGCGCGTGGCCCTGCGCTCGATCCCGTGCCTGTACTGCGTGACCGACTCCACCGCCGCCGCCGGCATGCCCGACGGCGAATACCGCCTGGGCAGCCACACCGTGACCAAGTGCCTGGGCGGCGTGCGCCTGCCCGACGGCACCCTGGCCGGCAGCACCCTGACCATGGACCAGGCCCTGCGCAACCTGGTGAAGATCGGCCTGCCGCTGGCCGAAGCCTCCGAGCGCCTGTCGCGCCATCCCGCCGATTATCTCGGCATCGCCGACCGTGGCCGCCTGCAACCGGGCGCCTGGGCCGACGCGGTGCTGCTGGACCGCCAACTGAACCTGACCGCCGTGATGATCGAAGGAGAAACCGCATGAGTTCAAGGATGCTCGAAGAAGCCCGCGCCTGCGCCGAGGTCGTCGAACGTCAGACGCAGACGCTGGACCCTCGCCTGGAGACCCTGGCCGAACAGCTGCGCCGGCTCGATCCGCAAGTGGCGCTGACCGTGGCCCGGGGCAGCTCGGACCACGCCGCCAGCTACTTCGCCTACATCGCCATGCAGCAGCTGGGCCTGCCGGTGGCTTCGCTGCCGATGTCGGTGGTGACCCTGCAGCAGGCACCGCTGCGGGTGCGTGGCCAGGTGGCGCTGGGCTTCTCGCAGTCGGGCCAGAGCCCGGACCTGGTCGACAGCCTGCGACGCCTGGGCCAGTGCGGGGCGACCACGGTCTCGCTGGTCAACGCCGAAGGCTCGCCCCTGGAGCAGGCCTGCCAGCACCACTTGCCGCTGTGCGCAGGCCCCGAGCTGTCGGTGGCGGCGACCAAGAGCTTCGTCGCCACCCTGGCTGCCGGCGCCCGCCTGGTCGCCCACTGGGGCGAGGACCGCGCCCTGCTGGAAGCCGGCCTGGCCCTGCCCGCGCAACTGCGCGAGGCCGCCGCACAGGACTGGAGCCCGGCCATCGACACCCTGCGCGACAGCGAGCGCCTGATGGTGATCGGCCGTGGCGCGGGCTTCGCCATCGCCCAGGAAGCCGCGCTCAAGCTCAAGGAAACCTCGGTGATCCAGGCCGAGGCCTTCAGCAGCGCCGAAGTGCGCCATGGCCCGATGGCGCTGATCGATGCCCAGTACCCGCTGCTGGTGTTCGCCCCCCGTGGCGTCGAGCAGGCCGGGCTGCTGCAGCTGGCCGCCGACATGCGCCAGCGCGGTGCCCGCGTACTGTTGGCGGCGCCGGCTGACACCGCCGGGCGCGATCTGACCCTGAGCTGCGCCGAACACCCGGCCCTGGACCCGCTGCTGGCGATCCAGAGCTTCTACATCATGGCCCCGGCCCTGGCCGAGGCCCGCGGCCTCGACCCCGACCAGCCGCGTCACCTGAGCAAAGTGACCTGCACGCAGTGAAGCCGCGAGGAACAGCGCATGCCCGACAATAACAAGATCATCCTCCATGCCCCGCTCGCCGGACCGCAGGTACCGCTGGACCAGGTACCGGACCCGGTGTTCAGCAGCGGCACCTTGGGCGACGGCGTCGCCATCGACCCGTTGAACGACGTGCTGCATGCGCCCTGCGCGGGCGAAGTGGTGCAACTGGCGCGCACCGGCCATGCGCTGACCCTGCGCGTGGCCAACGGCGCGGAAGTCCTCTTGCATATCGGTGTCGACACCGTGCAGTTGCAGGGGCGCGGCTTCTCGCCGCTGGTGGCGCTGGGCGACCAGGTGACCCAGGGACAACCGCTGGTGCGCTTCGACATGGACCTGGTGGCGCAACACTGCGTCAGCCTGGTCACCGTGATGCTGGTCAGCAATGGCCCGGGCTTTGGCCTGACGCGACTGGACACAGGCGCTTCACGCCTGGGTGCGGCGTTGCTGGAGGTCGAGGCCACAGGCAGCGAAGCGCAGGCACGACCGGTCAGCCATGAGCGTGCACACGGCCATGCCCGGGTCGCTCATCACGGCGGCCTGCATGCCCGCCCTGCCGCCCTGCTGCGCCAGACCGCGCAAGGCTTCCAGAGCCATGCCGTGCTGCGTTTCGCCGAGCGCGAGGCCGACCTCACCAGCCTGGTGGCGGTCATGGGCCTGGGCGTTGGCGAAGGCGCCGACGTCGAACTGATCTGCACCGGGCCGGACAGCCAGGCCGCGCTGCAGGCGTTGATTGCCGCCGTGCAGACCGCCTCGGTCGCTGAACGCCATGCCACGCATGCGCCCACCAGCACCGCCACGCCCAAGCCCACTGCAGAGCCCGGCGTGCTCAACGGTGTCTGCGCCGCCCCCGGCCTCGCCCTCGGGCCGCTGGCGCGCCTGGACGGCATCAGCCTGCCGGCGGACAGCGGCGACAACGACCCCGCCGAGCAGCACCAGGCGCTGAACACTGCCCTGGCCGAGGTCCGCCATGCCATCGACCGCGACTGGCGGCACCTGCCTCGCGGCCAGGAGGACGCGGCGGCGATCCTCGAGGCCCACCTGGCCCTGCTCGACGACCCGGCCCTGCTCGGCGACGCCCGCCAGCACATCGCCGGCGGCGTCGCCGCCAGCCATGCCTGGAGCCGCGCCATCGAGACCCAGTGTCAGGTCCTGCGCAGCTTGGGCAATCCGTTGCTGGCCGAACGCGCCAACGACCTGTACGACCTGCAGCAGCGGGTGCTGCGCGCCCTGCTCGGCGAAACCCGGCAACTGCGCCTGCCGCCGGCGGCCATCGTCGTCGCCCACGAACTGACGCCCTCCGACCTGTTGCTGCTCGCCCGCCACGATGTCGCCGGGTTGTGCATGGCTGCCGGTGGCGCCACCTCGCACGTCGCCATCCTCGCCCGTGCCCGCGGCCTGCCATGCCTGGTGGCCGTGGGCGAAGCGCTGCTCGACCTGCCCGCCGGCACACCGCTGGTGCTGGACGCCGACCAGGGTCGTCTGGAAACCCAGGCCGCCCCACAACGCCTGGCCGAGGTCCACTGCCACCTGCAGCAACGCCGCGAAATCCGCCAGCGCCAGCAGGCCGCCGCGCAGCAAGGCGCACGTACCCGCGATGGCCAGTTGATCGAGGTCGCGGCCAACGTCGCCAGCGCCGAAGAGGCCGCCCAGGCCCTGGCCCAGGGCGCCGACGGCATCGGTCTGCTGCGCAGCGAATTCCTGTTCATCGACCGCCCCACCGCACCGGACGAGGCCGAGCAGCGCAACGCCTACCAGGCAGTGCTCGACGCCATGGCCGAGCGCCCGGTGATCATCCGTACCATCGACGTCGGCGGCGACAAGCAGCTCGATTACCTGCCCCTGCCTGCCGAGGCCAACCCGGTGCTGGGGCTGCGCGGCATCCGCCTGGGCCAGGTCCGCCCGGAGCTGCTCGACCAGCAACTGCGCGCCCTGCTTCAGGTCAGCCCGCAGCGGCGCTGCCGGATCATGCTGCCGATGGTCACCGAGGTCGACGAGCTGATCGCCATCCGCCAGCGCCTCGACCGGCTGGCCGCCGAGCTGGGCGTGACGGCACGCGCCGAACTGGGCGTGATGATCGAGGTGCCGGCCGCGGCGCTGCTCGCCGAACGCCTGGCCGAGCATGCGGACTTCTTTTCCATCGGCACCAACGACCTGTCCCAGTACACCCTGGCCATGGACCGTGACCATGCCGGACTGGCTTCACGGATCGATGCCCTGCACCCGGCACTGCTACGCCTGATCGAGCTGACCTGCCAGGGCGCGACGAAGCACGGCCGCTGGGTCGGCGTGTGCGGCGCGCTGGCCTCTGACCCACTGGCCACGCCGGTACTGGTCGGCCTGGGTGTAGCCGAGCTGTCGGTCAGTCCGCCGCAGATCGGCGAGATCAAGGCCCTGGTCCGCCAGCTCGACGCCAGCGCCTGCCGCCGTTTCAGCCAGGGCCTGCTGGGCCTGGCCAGCGCCGGGGCCGTACGCCAGGCCTGCCGCGACTTCGCCGCGCAATCCCACGCCCAACCCGCGGCCCCCGTGGCCCTACAACAATAATCGGAGCGCACCATGTACCAGCACTTCATCCAGGGCCTGCAGCGGCTCGGCCGCGCCTTGATGCTGCCCATCGCCATCCTGCCCATCGCCGGCCTGTTGCTGCGCCTGGGCGACACAGACCTGCTCGACATCGCCCTGGTGCATGACGCCGGGCAAGCGATCTTCGCCAACCTGGCGCTGATCTTCGCCATCGGCATCGCCGTGGGCTTCGCCCGCGACAACAACGGCACCGCGGGCCTGGCCGGCGCCATCGGCTACCTGGTGCTGGTGGCGACGCTGAAGGTGATCGATCCGAAGATCGACATGGGCATGCTCGCCGGGATCATCTGCGGCCTGCTCGGCGGCGGCCTGTACAACCGCTTCAAGGACATCCAGCTGCCGGACTACCTGGCGTTCTTCGGTGGCCGGCGCTTCGTGCCGATCGCCACCGGGGTATCGGCGGTGTTCCTCGGGTTGCTGTTCGGCCTGATCTGGCCACCGATCCAGCACGGCATCAACGCACTCGGCCAGCTGATGCTGGAGAGCGGCAGCATCGGCGCGTTCTTCTTCGGCGTGCTCAACCGACTGCTGATCATCACCGGCCTGCACCATATCCTCAACAACCTGGTGTGGTTCGTCTTTGGCAGCTTCCAGGCGGCCAGCGGCCAGGTGGTCACCGGCGATCTGGCGCGCTTCTTCGCCGGCGACCCGAACGCCGGACAGTTCATGACCGGCATGTTCCCGGTGATGATCTTCGGCCTGCCCGCCGCCTGCCTGGCCATGTACCGCCATGCCCTGCCGCAGCGGCGCAAGCTGATCGGCGGGGTGCTGCTGTCGATGGCGCTGACCTCGGCGCTGACCGGGGTGACCGAGCCGATCGAATTCGCCTTTATGTTCCTGGCGCCGCTGCTGTACCTGATCCATGCGCTGCTGACTGGGCTGTCCATGGCCATCTGCGACCTGCTGGGGATCCGCCTGGGCTTCACCTTCTCCGGCGGCGGCATCGACATGGCCCTGGGCTGGGGGCGTTCGAGCAACGGCTGGCTGGTGTTCCCGGTGGGCGTGCTCTATGGGTTGGTCTACTACTTCGTGTTCGACTACTGCATCCGCCGTTTCGACCTGAAGACACCCGGCCGCGAGGAACAGGCGGCCAGCCAGGCCGAGGGCAGCGATGCGCCGCGGGCCCGACGCTATATCGATGCCCTCGGCGGCGCGGCCAACCTGCAGGGCGTGGATGCCTGCACCACGCGCCTGCGCCTGGTACTGGCCGACCGCAACCTGGCCCGCGACCAGGACCTGAAGGCCCTTGGCGCCCTCGCCGTGGTACGCCCCGGTACCGGTGGCAGCCTGCAGGTGGTGGTGGGGCCGATGGCCGATGCACTGGCCGACGAGATTCGCGGGGAGCTGCCCCATGCGCGGGTGGCGCCGCCGGTTGTCGAGAAGGCCGCAGTGGCCACCGAGACGGTCGTTGCGGATGAATGGCTGCAGGCCCTGGGCGGGCGCGGGAATGTGCTGGAGGCGCAGTGCGTGGCCTCAAGCCGGGTGCGGGTGCGGGTCAGGGATGAGGGCAAGGTAGAGCAGGAGCGCCTGGCCGCCTTGGGCTGCCAGGGAGTGAGTCCGCAGGCGGAAGGGGTATGGCATCTGGTCGTGGGTAGCAAGGCGCCTGCGTTGGGCAGCGCTTTGCAGGGCTGAAAAGCATCGCGGGGCAAGCCCGCTCCCACAAGGTATCAACAGGCCTTGTGGGAGCGGGCTTGCCCCGCGATGTCATTCGACGCCGTTCTAGAAGTCAGCCAGCGGCCAAACCTCATAAGCCGGCGTTTCATACGGGTGGCTCTGCTTGAGCGCGGCGACCACCTGGGCGATCAGCGCATCAGCCACCACCAGCTCCACCTTCCACTCCTCGACCACCTCGACCTGGCCGGTCTGCCCGAGGTACGGCTGGCTGCCGTCCAACGGGCGGAACTGGCCCTGGCCGAGGGTTTGCCAGGCGCAGTGGTCGTAGTCGCCGATGCGTCCGCCACCAGCGGCGAACACGGCGGCCTTGACCACCTCGACATGGCTGTCGGGGACGAAGAAGGCGAGCTTGTACACCCTTAGTTCACCCACACTCGCGCATTGCGGAACATGCGCATCAGGGCCGCGTCTTCCTGCCACTCATCCGGGCGCCAGGAGTTCTGCACGGCGCGGAACATCCGCTCCGGGTGCGGCATCATGATGGTCACGCGGCCGTCGCGGCTGGTCAGGCCGGTGATGCCACGCGGCGAGCCGTTCGGGTTGGCCGGGTAGGCTTCGGTGACCTTGCCGTGGTTGTCGACGTAGCGCAGGGCCACGCAACCGGACAGGTCGGCTTCCAGCAGTGCCTCTTCGCTGGCGAATTCGGCATGGCCTTCGCCGTGGGCGATGGCGATCGGCATGCGCGAACCGGCCATGCCCTGCAGGAAGATCGAGTTGGACTTCTGCACCTCGACCATGGCCACGCGGGCTTCGAACTGCTCCGAGCGGTTGCGCACGAAGTGCGGCCAGTACTCGGTGCCCGGGATCAGCTCGTGCAGGTTGGACATCATCTGGCAACCGTTGCACACGCCCAGGGCGAAGCTGTCGGTACGCTCGAAGAAGGCCTGGAAGGCATCGCGGGCACGGGCGTTGAACAGCGCCGACTTGGCCCAGCCCTCACCGGCACCCAGCACGTCGCCGTAGGAGAAGCCGCCGCAGGCCACCAGGCCTTTGAAGGCTTCGAAGTCGACACGGCCAGACAGGATGTCGCTCATGTGCACGTCGACCGCAGCGAAGCCCGCGCGGTCGAAGGCGGCAGCCATCTCGACCTGGCCGTTGACGCCCTGCTCGCGCAGGATCGCCACTTGCGGACGCACGCCTTTCTTGATGTACGGCGCGGCGATGTCGTCGTTGACGTCGTAACCCAGCTTGACCGACAGGCCCGGGTTGTCTTCTTCGAGCAGGGCGTCGAATTCCTGGTCGGCGCAGTCGGCGTTGTCGCGCAGGCGCTGGACCTGGTAGCTGGTCTCGGCCCACTGGCGCTGCAGCAGGCGGCGATCGCCGTTGAACAGCTCTTCGCCTTCGAAGTTGATCAGCACTTCACCGTTGTTGATCGGCTGGCCGATCACGGCGACGCAATCCTCACCCAGGCCAGCGGCGCTGAACTGCGCCAGTACATCCGGCGTGGCGTCCTGACGGACCTGGATCACCGCGCCCAGCTCTTCGTTGAAGAGGATGGCCGCGACTTTCTCGCGCTTGCTGGTCAGGTTGCCCAGTTCCAGCTCCAGGCCACAGTGGCCGGCGAAGGCCATTTCCAGCACGGTGGTCAGCAGGCCGCCGTCGGAACGGTCGTGGTAGGCCAGCAGATGGCCGTCTTCGTTCAGGCCCTGGATCACGGCGAAGAACGCCTTGAGGTCCTCGGCGTCATCGACGTCCGGCGCCTGTGCGGCCAGCTTGCCGTGGGTCTGCGCCAGGATCGAGGCGCCCATGCGGTTCTTGCCACGGCCCAGGTCGATCAGGATCAGGTCGGTTTCGCCCTTGTCCATGCGCAGTTGCGGGGTCAGGGTCTTGCGGATGTCGGTGACCGGGGCGAAGCCGGTGATGATCAGCGACATCGGCGAGGTGACGCTCTTCTGCTCGCCCGCTTCGCTCCACTGGGTCTTCATCGACATCGAGTCTTTACCGACCGGAATGGTGATGCCCAGCTCCGGGCACAGCTCCATGCCGACGGCCTTGACGGTGTCGTACAGGCGGGCGTCTTCACCCGGGTGACCGGCGGCGGACATCCAGTTGGCCGACAGTTTGATGTCGGACAGCTTCTCGATGCGCGAGGCCGCCAGGTTGGTCAGGGTCTCGCCGATCGCCATGCGCCCGGACGCCGGGGCGTCGAGCAGGGCCATCGGCGTGCGCTCGCCCATGGCCATGGCTTCACCGGTGTAGACGTCGAAGCTGGTGGCGGTGACGGCGCAGTCGGCCACCGGTACCTGCCACGGGCCGACCATCTGGTCACGGGCCACGAGGCCGGTGATGGTACGGTCGCCGATGGTGATCAGGAAGCTCTTGCTGGCCACGGCCGGGTGACGCAGGACGCGCTCGACCGAGTCCTTGAGTTCCAGGGTGCTCGGGTCGAACTCATCGCCCAGCTCCGCTTCGCGGGTGACCGAGCGGTGCATGCGCGGCGGCTTGCCCAGCAGCACGTCCAGCGGCATGTCCACCGGGGTGTTGTCGAAGTGGCTGTCGGTGACGGTGAGGTGCTTCTCTTCGGTGGCCTCGCCCACGACCGCGAACGGGCAACGCTCACGCTCGCAGATGGCCTGGAAGCGCTCGAAGTCCTCGGCGCTGACCGCCAGCACGTAGCGCTCCTGCGATTCGTTGGACCAGATCTCGTGCGGGGCCATGCCCGGCTCGTCGTTGGGCACATTGCGCAGTTCGAAGCGGCCACCGCGGCCACCGTCGTTGACCAGCTCCGGGAAGGCGTTGGAGATGCCGCCGGCACCAACGTCGTGGATGAAGGCGATCGGGTTCTTGTCGCCCAGCTGCCAGCAGCGGTCGATGACCTCCTGGCAACGGCGTTCCATTTCCGGGTTCTCGCGCTGTACCGAGGCGAAGTCCAGGTCAGCCGAGCTGGCGCCGGTGGCGACCGACGAGGCGGCGCCGCCGCCCAGGCCGATCAACATGGCCGGGCCGCCGAGCACGATCAGCTTGGCGCCGACGGTAATCTCGCCCTTCTGCACGTGGTCTTCACGGATGTTGCCCATGCCGCCGGCGAGCATGATCGGCTTGTGGTAGCCACGGACTTCTTCACCGTGCGGGGTGTTGATGCCCTGCTCGAAGGTACGGAAGTAGCCGGTCAGCGCCGGACGGCCGAATTCGTTGTTGAACGCGGCGCCGCCCAGTGGGCCTTCGATCATGATGTCGAGGGCGTCGACGATACGCTCAGGCTTGCCGTAAGGCTTCTCCCATGGCTGCTCGAAACCCGGGATACGCAGGTTGGACACAGTGAAGCCGGTCAGGCCGGCCTTGGGCTTGGCGCCACGGCCGGTGGCGCCTTCGTCGCGGATCTCGCCGCCGGAGCCGGTGGAGGCGCCGGAGAACGGGGCGATGGCGGTCGGGTGGTTGTGCGTCTCGACCTTCATCAGGATGTGCACCGGCTCCTGCACCGCGCCGTACTGGCGGGTCTCAGGGTTCGGGAAGAAGCGGCCGGCGACGCTGCCGACGATCACCGAGGCGTTGTCCTTGTACGCAGACAGCACGCCTTCGCTGTGCATCTGGTAGGTGTTCTTGATCATGCCGAACAGGCTCTTCTCCTGCGCCTGGCCGTCGATGTCCCAGCTGGCGTTGAAGATCTTGTGGCGGCAGTGTTCGGAGTTGGCCTGGGCGAACATCATCAGTTCGATGTCGTTCGGGTTGCGCGCAAGGTTCTGGAAGGCGTTGACCAGGTAGTCGATCTCGTCCTCGGCCAGGGCCAGGCCCAGGTCGATGTTGGCTTGCGCCAGGGCGGCGCGGCCACCGGCCAGGATGTCCACCGAGGTCATCGGCTTGGGCTGGGCGTGGCTGAACAGGTCGGCGGCGTCTTCCAGCTTGGCCAGCACGCGCTGGGTCATGCGGTCGTGCAGCTCGGCGGCAAGCACCTGGGCGTCGGCGTCGGAAATGTTACCGGCGACGTAGTAGGCGATGCCGCGCTCCAGGCGCTGGATCGACTGCAGGCCGCAGTTGTGGGCGATGTCGCTGGCCTTGGATGCCCAGGGCGAGATGGTGCCCAGGCGCGGCACGACCAGGAACAGGCGGCCGGCTGGCTCCTGCACCGGCACGCTCGGGCCGTACTTGAGCAGACGGCCCAGCACCTGCTGCTGGTCGGCGGTCAGCTCGCCGTCGACGTCGGCGAAGTGGGCGAATTCGGCATACAAACCAGTAACAGCGGGGACTTTCTGGCTCAGTTGCTCGAGTAATTTACCGTGGCGAAAGGCAGAAAGGGCAGGAGCGCCGCGCAGGATCAACATCGTCGGGACAGCCTCAGGAAGGGGTGTGCTTAGAGGCCGTGCATTCTAGCCTAATTCGCAGGCTTTCGGCACCCGCTCGAAGCCAATGCTGCCGGGCGGTGGAACCGGACCCAGGGGTCAAAAAAACCACCGACTTCGCGCGCTCCCTGTAGGAGCGGCCTTGTGCCGCGATGGGCTGCGCAGCAGCCCCGAATTCACAGCCGCGCTGGGAAAACCTTTGGGGGCCGCTGCGCAGCCCATCGCGGCACAAGGCCGCTCCTACAAAGGAATCGAGCCGCTGCTGCACAGAACCTGCTAGCAGACCTGCCAACCATTGTCGAGATATGGCGCCGCCGGTCCTTTGCGTATACTGCACCCTATGTTCGCCCACACTGCTTTGCGCCAGCGATGCGCCAGATGGCTCCTCGCAACCGGACTCTTCCTGATGCTCGGTGCCTGCGTTGAAAAACCCAGCACCCTCGAACGCGTCAAGGAGGATGGCGTATTGCGCGTGATTACCCGCAACAGCCCGGCCACCTATTTCCAGGACCGCAACGGCGAAACCGGTTTCGAATACGAACTGGTCAAGCGCTTCGCCGACGACCTGGGCGTGAAGCTGGAGATCGAGACCGCCGACAACCTCGACGAGCTGTTCGACCAGCTGGGCAAGCCGTCCGGCCCGGTGCTGGCCGCCGCCGGCCTGGTCAGCAGCGAACGCCGCGCCGCCCAGGCGAAGTTCTCCCACCCTTACCTCGAGGTGACCCCACAGGTCATCTACCGCAATGGCCGCTCGCGGCCGACCAGCGCCAAGGGCCTGGTGGGCAAGAAGATCATGGTGCTCAAGGGCAGCAGCCACGCCGACCAGCTCGCCGAGCTGAAAAAGCAGAACCCGGGGCTGGAGTACGAGGAGTCCGACGCCGTCGAGGTGGTCGACCTGCTGCGCATGGTCGACGAGGGCCAGATCGACCTGACCCTGGTCGACTCCAACGAGCTGGCCATGAACCAGGTGTACTTCCCCAACGTGCGCGTGGCCTTCGACCTGGGCGACACCCGCGACCAGCGCTGGGCGGTGGCCGCCGGCGAAGACAACAGCCTGCTCAACGAGATCAACGAGTTTCTCGACAAGTCGCAGAAGAACGGCACCCTGCAGCGGCTGAAAGACCGTTACTACGGCCATGTCGACGTACTCGGCTACGTCGGCGCCTACACCTTCGCCCAGCACCTGCAGCAGCGCCTGCCCAAGTATGAAAAGCACTTCAAGACCAGCTCCAAGGTCGAGCAGGTCGACTGGCGCCTGCTCGCCGCGATCGGCTACCAGGAATCGATGTGGCAGCCCGAGGTCACTTCCAAGACCGGCGTGCGCGGCCTGATGATGCTGACCCAGCGCACCGCCCAGGCCATGGGCGTGTCCAACCGCCTGGACCCCAGGCAGAGCATCCAGGGCGGCGCCAAGTACTTCATGCTGGTCAAGGACCAGCTCGACGACAGCATCAAGGAGCCGGACCGCACCTGGTTCGCCCTGGCCGCCTACAACGTCGGCAGCGGCCACCTGGAAGACGCCCGCACCCTGGCCAGGCGCGAAGGCCTGAACCCGAACAAGTGGCTGGATGTGAAGAAGATGCTGCCGCGCCTGTCGCAAAAGCAGTGGTACAGCAAGACCAAGTACGGCTACGCCCGCGGCGGCGAGCCGGTACACTTCGTGGCCAACATCCGCCGCTACTACGACATCCTCACCTGGGTCACACAGCCGCAGCTCGAAGGCCAGGTGGCCGAGGGCAACCTGCATGTGCCGGCGGTGAACAAGGACAAGCCGGCGGAACAGTCGCCGCCGATGTGACACACCACCGTCCTTTGTAGGAGCGGCCTTGTGCCGCGAAAGGGCTGCGCAGCGGCCCCAGGATTTCAGAGTTGAGCAAAGATCGCTGGGGCCGCTTTGCGGCCCTTTCGCGGCACGAGACCGCTCCTACAAGGATCGTGTCAGCTAGGCTTTCGCCCGCCGCGCCTTGAAGAACTCACTCAAGATCGTTCCGCACTCCTCTGCCAGCACCCCACCCTCGAACATCACCCGATGGTTGAGAAACCCCTGGCTGAAGAACTGCCCCTGGCTCTGCACGATCCCCGCCTTGGGCTCCAGCGCCCCATAGACCACCCGCGCCACCCGCGAATGGACGATCAGCCCCGCGCACATGCTGCACGGCTCCAGGGTCACGTACAGCGTGCTGCCCGGCAGCCGGTAGTTGCTGGCGGACTTGGCCGCGGCGCGGATCGCCACCATTTCGGCGTGAGCGCTGGGGTCGCTGTCGATGATCGGTCGGTTGAAACCCTGGCCGATCACCTGGCCATGCTGCACCAGTACCGCGCCCACCGGCACCTCGCCCAGGGCCGCGCCCTGGGCCGCCAAATCGAGGGCCAGGCGCATGAATTCCTGGTCGCGGCTGCGATCGATGATCTGCGGTCGCATCAGACCACCGCGATCGCGGCCATCAGGCCGGTTTCCATGTGGTCGATGACGTGGCAGTGGAACATCCAGGTACCCGGGTTGTCCGCCACCAGCGCCACCTGCGCCCGTTCGTTCTTGCCCAGCAGGTAGGTGTCGGTGAACCACGGCTCGACGATCTTGCGCCGATTGGAGGCGATCACCTTGAAACTCATGCCATGCAGGTGGATCGGGTGCTGGTACTGGGTCATGTTCTTCAGCTCGAGAATGTAGCTCTTGCCCTTCTGCAGCGTGGCGATCGGCCGATCGGCGCAGGTCTTGTCGGTGATGTCCCAGGCCTGGCCGTTGATCTGCCACAGGCTCGGCGGCTTGCCGTTCTCGGTGTTCACCGAGACCTTGCCGACCCATTCGAAATTGAAGTTGAGCTTTTCGGCGTTCTCCAGGTCCGGCTCGGCCACCGGGTTCGGCGGCAGGGCCTTGGGCCAGTCGCCGGGCGCCTCGCTGCTGGCCACCGAACGCAGGGTGCCCAGGCGCACGAAGCCATCACGCAAGGAGATCTCTTCACCCGCCTCGGGGATGCGGATCGCCAGGCAGATGCGCATGCCCGGCCCGAGCCAGTACTCGTCGTCCAGCGGCCGCGGAGTGATCGGGTTGCCATCGAGGGCGTAGATCATCGCCTCGCAGTTACCCTTGAGGTTCAAGCGGTAGGTCCAGGTGTTGTCCAGGTTCAGCAGCCGCACCCGCACCACCTGCCCGGCCGGCAGCTCGGTAACCGAGTCAGCCTGGCCGTTGATGGTAATCAGGCGCCCAGCGGTGCCGTTGCGGGCCGCCTCGCGGGGAATGCTGAACGGCAGCCAGGCGCCCTGCTCGTCCACGTGCCAGTTCTTCAGGCTCAGAGTGCGCTCATGCCGGAAGCCCGTGGGCTCGCGCTCCTCGACGATCAACGGCCCGACCAGACCGCGGCCCAGCTCCTCGGAGCTGCTGACATGCGGGTGATACCAGTAGCTGCCGGCGTCCGGCACCTTGAACTTGTAGTCGAAGTATTCGCCCGGCTTGACCGGCAACTGCGAGACATAGGGCACACCGTCCATCTCCAACGGCAGGCGGATGCCGTGCCAGTGGATGGTGGTCTCGACGGGCAGATGGTTGATGAAGCGCACCCGCAGCCAGGTGCCCTGGCGCACCCGCAGCTCGGTACCCGGCGCCGACGGGCCGAAGGCCCAGGCCTCGGTCTTGAAGCCCGGCACCAGCTCGACGTCCAGGGGCGCGGCGATCAGTTCATAATCGTGCCCGGCGTTGTCGTCTTCGACCTTGCCGAGCCAGTAACGCGCCGCGCCTCCGGCGCCCAGGCCTACCACTGCAAGGCCGGTCAGGCCCTTGAGCATTTGTCGACGGGTGAAGGACATTGGTGCGGGTACCTCGTGTTCTGCGCAATCAAGCTGCCAGCATGGCTGGCGATGAAGGGCGAATACGATACACCTGCAAATGGGAAATATTAAGTGAAGTCTCTTTGGATGCTGCCCGCAGCCTTGCTATCACAAGTGCTGCCTGGAGCCAGACAAAGGTCATTGAACCACTGCTGGTCATCAGCGGACGGCACGCGCAAGGCGGCCTGCAGCAATTGTGGGTCGAGCAGGATGTCCAGGTTGTTCAGGCGCGTGGCGAGGTCGGGGTGCGTATCGAATGGATGGGTAGTGGCCAGCCCCAGCACTTCCTCGCCCAGTTGCAACGGCGTGCCTTGCAGGTGCGCCGCCAGCGCCCGCAAAAGGTTGCTGCCACCGTGTGCGACCAACAAGCCGTCGATCACCCGCCCCAGGGCAATCACCCGTAACAGCGCCTGTACGAACAGCTTCGGGCCAGCGACCTCGGCACCTGCCCGATCAGCCAGCAATTCCTGTGCACGCCCCCAGTGATGAACCGCAAGCTGAAAATGGTGCAAGAACTGCCCGGCCAGCCACAAGGTGGGCCGAACCACCCAGCGCGGAGCATCCTCGTCGCCGACCATGGCCGAATAATGCGCGCACATCAGGCTGAAACGCGCACTGGTTTCGCTGCCCCGCTCCGTATCACGGCGCCTGAAGTGGCCCAGTTCGTGACCGATGACCGAGGCCGCCTCGGCCTGGCTCAAGGCGGCCAGGCAAGGTAAAGGCAGATACAACGTGCGCCCCCTGAGGACCTGCCCACCGGGCTGCAGCAGGATCGGAACGCTGGTGACGAAAAAACCCTGGTCAAGGCCGACCACGATATGGTCCGGGACAGGCGCGTGCAGTTGTGTTGCCAAGGTCTCGATCCACTGCCACACCGCTGGCGTCGCCTGCCTGCCTAGCGGGCGGGCGAGAAAACTGGCGGTCGGAGACTGCATCAGCGGCCAGTGCCGACGCATTCGCCAGACCTGGCGAACACACACAACCAGGACTGAGGCCAGCGGCAGCACCACGACCAGCACCGTCATGCCGCCCTGCGCTGCGCGGCTTGCTCCGGAACTGGCCTCATAGAGCAGCAACAGGCACAGCGAACCAGCAAGCATGACCATGTAGAGACTCAAGCAACAGCCCAAGGCCTGCCAGTTGGCCATCATGCGTTCATACAGGTAGGCCGCAGAGCGCAGCGCCCGCCAGGCAGCCAACTTCAGCTTGAGCCAGGCCCAGAGGCCTGCCAGCAGAGCGGCCACTGCCAGCCAGCAGCTCACACTGGCCATCACCTTGCGTACGCTTACCCAGTGACGATCCGCATCGAGCAGGTCCAGTTGACGCTGCAGGGCCTGCCGCGGATCGACATGCCTGGCAAGCTCCTTGCGGGCTTCCCACGGCAATTGGCGTAGCAACGTCTCATTGGGGGCAGCCAGCCATTGCCGTATGGTCAGGGCCTGATCCTGCGCCGTGTCAGCCCGCCAGTACTGCACTTTACCCCAGCCAAACAGCACCAGAGGCAACAGCAGCAGGATCAGGCCCCAACCGAAGCGCTTCATTGCCCCAGAGCGCCAATGGTCACGTTCAGGCTCATCTGGCCGCTTCACCCAGACGCGCCACACCCGGAAACAGCTGCGCCAACGTACGCCTGGCCTGGGCCGCTTGCACATAGGCATAAAACAGATCCACCAGTTCCTGCAGGCCAAGGCGGCGCCCGGCCACGACGGGCGTGCACAACCACAGCCTGACGCGCAAGCCGCCCGCGACGACCACCGCGTCAGGTGAGGCCAGCGCCCTGAAACAGGCCGGTGCCAGCACTGGTGCATGGCTGAACGCCGACACGGTAAAGATCAGCCGGGTAGTGAAGTAACCCTGCTCGACCTCGAAGCCGTCGAAGGCGTCCAGTGGGGTCGGCGCCTGCGCGTTGGCGAAGCACAGGGTATCTGGTGTCACGCTGAGCACCCGCTTGCCGTGCCGGCGGTATAGCACGACGGCACAGGCCAGTCCCGCCACCCCGACGCCGGCCAGGCCGAGGCCGAAACCAGACATCAGCCAGATGACACCGCTGCTGGCACCGGGACTGAACCGCACCGCCAGAGCGGTCAGCCATATGCCCAGCGCGCCGAACAACAGGCCAATCACGGCACATGCCAGCGCCTTGCCGAGCGAATGCTCCAGCAGTACGAAGTTGTCGGTGGGGCCATCAGCCTGAGCCTGCAGGTACGCGAGGTGGGCTTCGCGTTCGCCGTTATCCATCGTTCTGCAACAGATCCAGTTGCCGTTGCGCATGTGCCGCATCGCGGTAGGCTGCCAGCAGCGCGAGCACTTCCTCGTTCCCCAGCTTGCGTCCGTTGCTGGCCAGGCCTGCGGACATGATGCGGATCTGCGGCCGCGGTTTCTTCAACACCATGGCCTGGTTACCGAAGAACTGCAGTTTCACCACATGATGCTTTGGCAGGACGGCTTCGCTGCTCATTTCCAGCGTCTGTACCATGACCAGCCCTTCATCCTTGACCGAAACGTCCTCCACTTCCGCCAGGTCTACCGGTGCATCCAGCGTATCGACGAACAACTGCCGGCGGGTCAAGCGCATGAAGACCTGGGTACCGGCATTACGGTGTTGCCAGGTCACCGCTGCTGCGATCAAGGTGATGAAGACACCTGCTGCAACCGCCCCCAAGCGTTCCGGGTTGAAGGTCACGGCCGTGATAATCAGTGCACCCAGCAACAATACTGGCCCCCAGATCCGGTAACGCCGGGAGTTGGTGAACTCGCTCTGCTCGGGCACGCGCTCGATTACCTGCTTGAGCTCAGCGATAACTCGGTCGCGCTGGGCGGCACGGCTTTGCTCGTAGTCCTGGCCCAGCGAGCCAGAGAGTTCGGACAGCGGGTCGTTGAACTCGCTCATGATCATTGCGCCTCCGTGTTCTGTGCTGCCAGATAATCGGTAAGGAACGCCTGGGCATTGCCCTCACGCGACAGCCCTTCCGAATAGCCGACCTGCTGTGTCTGCGCCTCACCCGGCAGGTTCAACTCGCCGCCCCAGTTGCCCTGGATGATCAGCACCACGTACTTCTTGCCGTCCACGGTGGTGGAGTAGCGGGTGTCCTTGCTGGTCTTCTCCACCTGCATTTTCTGGATGCGCATGTTCCAGTCGTGATCGATGCCTTCGATTTGTACCAGCGCTTCGTTGGCGGCACGTTCACCGATACGCAGCGTCCACACCTTGGTCCCTTGCGCCCCCATGTAGGCAACTACCTGGTCGGCCACTTCCGGCCGTTGTTCAGCGTTAACCTGGCCCAGCCACAGGGCGAGCGCAGCCACCACCAGGGCTGTCCATTTGCGATAAGCGAGCATGTCTTTTCCATCCTGAATCGAAACAAACGCCCATTGAAATAAGCCTGGCCCGACTAGCCAACCCCGCTGACCGGCTTGCACAACAGACAGCCCCCTGCGCACAACGGCTGTCGCTGAAAATGTGCACGCGTTACCATTCGCGGCCATGCCGCCCTCAGCCAAGGATGCCAAGCGCACATGCGATCGATCAGCCCCTACCTCGACACCGACTTTTCATTCGATAGCCCCGGGTCACTCGCTGATGCTGGTGTACTGGATGCGAGCAGCGCGCGAGTGATGGGTAGCGCGACCGGCCACTATCGGGCGCAGACGGTACACAGCGGGTTGCAATACTTCGATTGCAACCTGCAGTTTCCAGAGCCGCTGAGGATCGACAAGGTGCTGCCGCAAAGCCTGTGCATCGTGCAGGTGTTCGACGGGGCGTGGCAGCACACGGTGGACGGAAGGCTCAACAGTTATGCCCCTGGCCAGTTGCACATGCTGAGCCTGGGTGAAAGCCTGGAGGCGCAGGACCAACTGCCCGCCAACAGTCATGCCCGCATGGCCGGAGTACGTATTGCCGGCGATTACCTGCAAGAGCTGGCCCGGGAGGACGCGCAGCTCAAGCCCCTGTTGGCACTTGTCGCCGACGGCATGCGCTTCGACCAGCTACCGCAGTGTCCAGCGGTGAGCCGCCTGTTCCGGCAGCTGTATCTGTCACCCTATACCGGCGGACTCAGGCGCCTGCATTGCGAGAGCCTGAGCTTGGCCATCTTGCTGGAACTGGCCAGCCACCTGATCGGGCACAGATCCGCCGAGAAGAGTCAAGACCGGGGGCGCCGCGACCTGGCCATTGAAACGCGCCGCCAGCTCGATGAAAACCTGAACGCACCGCCCACCGCTGCCGCACTCGCTCGCCAGCTGGGGGTGAGCGAGACCACCTTGCGCCGCGCTTTCAGCCACGAATACGGTCGGTCGCTCTTGCAGTATGTTCGGCAACAGAGAATGGAGCTGGCCCGCGCCCTGCTGCTGGAGCGTCGCTGGCAGGTATCGCAGGTTGCCTATCATGTCGGCTACGCCAACCCGGCCAATTTCTGCCATGCCTACAAGGCGTATTTTGGGCATTCTCCCGGGGCTGAGTAGGGTTCAGCCCCCCCAAAAAAAACGGGCCTGCAATGCAGGCCCGTTTCATTCAACCGCGAGTCGGGATCATTCCCACTCGATGGTCGCTGGCGGCTTGCTCGACACGTCATAGGTGACGCGGGAGATACCGTCGATTTCGTTGATGATACGGCCGCTGACGGTTTCCAGCAGCTCGTACGGCAGGTGCGCCCAGCGCGCGGTCATGAAGTCCACGGTCTCGACGGCACGCAGGGCCACGACCCAGGCGTAGCGACGGCCGTCGCCGACGACGCCGACCGACTTGACCGGCTGGAACACCACGAACGCCTGGCTGGTCTTGTGGTACCAGTCGGCCTTGCGCAGTTCTTCGATGAAGATGTGGTCGGCGCGACGCAGGATGTCGGCGTATTCCTTCTTCACTTCACCGAGGATGCGCACGCCCAGGCCCGGGCCCGGGAACGGGTGGCGGTAGACCATGTCGTACGGCAGGCCCAGTTCCAGGCCGATCTTGCGCACTTCGTCCTTGAACAGCTCGCGCAGCGGCTCGACCAGCTTGAGGTTCATCTCCTCCGGCAGGCCACCGACGTTGTGGTGCGACTTGATCACGTGAGCCTTGCCGCTCTTGGCGCCGGCCGACTCGATCACGTCGGGGTAGATGGTGCCCTGGGCGAGGAACTGGATGTTGTCCAGTTTGCTGGCTTCGGCGTCAAACACGTCGATGAAGGTGCGACCGATGATCTTGCGCTTCTTCTCAGGGTCCGCTTCGCCTTCCAGGTTATCGAGGAACTGCTTCTCGGCATCGGCGCGGATGACCTTGACGCCCATGTTCTCCTTGAACATGGCCATCACCTGGTCGCCTTCGTGCAGGCGCAGCAGGCCGTTGTCGACGAACACGCAGGTCAGCTGGTCGCCGATGGCGCGGTGCAGCAGCGCGGCAACCACGGAGGAGTCGACGCCGCCGGACAGGCCCAGCAGGACGTTGGCCGAACCGACCTGTGCGCGTACCTGGGCGATGGCGTCTTCAACGATGTTCGAGGCGGTCCACAGGGCTTCACAGCCACAGATGTCCTGGACGAAGCGCGACAGGATGCGACCACCTTGCTTGGTGTGGGTCACTTCCGGGTGGAACTGCACGCCGTAGTAGCCCAGGGCGTCGTCGTACATGCCGGCGATCGGGCAGCTCGGGGTGCTGGCCAGCACGCTGAAGTTGCCCGGCATCTGGGTGACCTTGTCGCCGTGGCTCATCCACACGTCCAGACCCAGTACGCCGTCGTCATCGACATGGTCTTCGATGCCGTCGAGCAGGCGGCTCTTGCCGACCACGTCGACACGGGCGTAACCGAACTCGCGCAGGTCGGAACCTTCGACCTTGCCGCCCATCTGCTCGGCCATGGTCTGCATGCCGTAGCAAATGCCCAGCACCGGCACCTTCAGGTCGAACACGGCCTGCGGGGCGCGTGGGCTGTTGGCTTCGTGGACCGACTCGGGGCCACCGGCCAGGATGATGCCGCGCGGGTTGAATTCGCGGATCGCTTCATCGTCCATGTCGAACGGGTGCAGTTCGCAGTACACGCCGATCTCGCGCACGCGGCGGGCGATCAGCTGGGTGTACTGGGAACCGAAATCGAGGATCAGGATACGGTGAGCGTGAATGTCGAGGGCCATGACTCAATCTCGTCAGTGGAAATCGGAAACGACGCGGGGCTGTGTATGACAGCCCCGTTCGGTAATTGCTGGAAGCCTTAGCCTACGCGGTAGTTAGGGGCTTCTTTGGTGATCTGCACGTCATGCACGTGGGACTCGGCCATGCCGGCACCGGTGATGCGCACGAACTCCGGCTTGGTGCGCATCTCTTCGATGGTCGCGCTGCCGGTGTAGCCCATGGACGAACGCAGGCCGCCCATCAGCTGGTGGATGATCGCGGCCAGGGCGCCCTTGTACGGCACGCGGCCTTCGATGCCTTCCGGTACCAACTTCTCGGCACCGGCCGAGGAGTCCTGGAAGTAACGGTCGGAGGAGCCTTGCGCCTGTGCCATGGCACCCAGCGAGCCCATGCCACGGTAAGCCTTGTAGGAACGGCCCTGGAACAGTTCGACTTCACCCGGGGCTTCTTCGGTACCAGCGAACATCGAGCCCATCATCACGCAGGAAGCGCCGGCTACGATGGCCTTGGACAGGTCACCCGAGAAACGGATGCCGCCGTCGGCGATCAGCGGCACGCCAGTGCCTTCCAGTGCGGCAGCGACGTTGGCGATGGCGCTGATCTGCGGCACGCCGACACCGGCGACGATACGGGTGGTGCAGATCGAGCCCGGGCCGATACCGACCTTGACCGCGTCGGCGCCAGCTTCAGCCAGGGCCTTGGCGGCGGCGCCGGTGGCGATGTTGCCGCCGATCACCTGCACTTGCGGGTAGGTTTCCTTGACCCAGCGAACGCGGTCGATCACGCCCTTGGAGTGACCGTGGGCGGTGTCCACCACCACCACGTCAACGCCGGCGGCTACCAGGGCGGCAACGCGCTCGCCGGTGTCCTTGCCGGTGCCGACCGCGGCGCCGACGCGCAGGCGACCCTGGTCGTCCTTGCTGGCCAGCGGGTAGGCCTTGGCTTTTTCGATGTCCTTGACGGTCATCATGCCCTTGAGGGCGAACTTGTCGTCGACGATCAGGACTTTTTCCAGGCGGTGCTTGTGCAGCAGCTCGCGGACTTCGTTCTTGTCGGCGCCTTCGCGGACGGTGACCAGACGCTCTTTGGGGGTCATCACGTCGCGGACCTTGGCGTCCAGGCGGGTTTCGAAGCGCACGTCACGGGAGGTGACGATGCCGACCAGGTCGCCGTTCGCCAGCACCGGAACGCCGGAGATGTTGTTCAGGCGGGTCAGGTCGAACAGGTCGCGCACGGTGGCGTCGGCGTCGATGGTGATCGGGTCCTTGACCACGCCAGCCTCGAACTTCTTGACCTTGCGTACTTCGCCGGCCTGCTGCTCGATGGTCATGTTCTTGTGGATGATGCCGATGCCGCCTTCCTGGGCCATGGCGATGGCCAGGCGCGCTTCGGTCACGGTATCCATGGCGGCGGAGACCAGGGGAATGTTCAGCTCGATGCCACGAGTCAAACGGGTCTTGAGACTGACTTCATTGGGCAGTACCTCGGAGTAGCCAGGTACAAGGAGGATATCGTCGAAGGTCAGGGCTTCTTGGCTGATACGCAGCATCGCGGGGGCTCCCGGGAGGGAAAAATGGAAGCGCGCCATTATACCCATCCATGGCGCGCCGCTCAATGCAAAATAAGGGCCTTCGGTCAGCCTTGCGGCAGTTTTACCTGCACCACCGCCACCGGCTGGTCCAGCCAGTCGGCGAAGCTGTCGAGGAAGGCCTGGGTGAACCCGGCCTCGCCCCAGTTATTGAAGATGAACCCCAGGTTGGAAAAGGCACACGGCTGCAGGTAAAGGAAACCGTTGATGTCGTCCTCGAAGCCGCACAGCGGGCAGGTGAAGTTGTCGCTCACCCCCGGCATCCACTCCTCCAGGCTCTCGAACAGCGGCTCGCCTACCTCGCGCCGGCATTCCGGGCAGCCGGCCTCCTCGAGAAAACCGTCGGTGGGGGTGTAGATGCAGCGCTTGAGCATCACCTCCAGGCCATTGACCTGTGCGCCGAACGGCAGCTTCTCGGGGTGCAGGGCCACCTTGCGTGCCCCTTCGGCCAGGGCATGGCCCATGCGGTTGCCGGTGCGGCCACAGGTGCTCAATTGTTCCTCGACGATCTTTTCGCGCACCAGCCAGCGCAGGATGGCGCGGGCACGGGCTTCGTGAACCGGCACGGTGGACAGCTTGGGGACGATGATGCTCTGGGTGTTCATGCTTGAGGCAGGCCTGCGAACTGCGGTAGTGGCGCAATTCTACCGCCTGCTCAGGCGCTCAGGTAGCGACCGATCAACGCCAGGCCGCTGGCCAGCACCAGCCAGGTGATCAATCGCACGAAGGCCTCGCGGGACAACCTCAGGGTCAGCCGTCGGCCCAGCCAGGTACCAACGAACATCACCGGCAGCAAGCAGGCGGCCAAGAGCAACAGGCTGGCGTCGGCATACACCCCGGCGATCAGGAACAGCGACAGGCGCACCACCGTGCTGCAACTGATCAGCGCGACCTGGGTCGCTCGCACCTGCTCCTTGGCTTCCAACCGTGCGCTGAGGTAGATCGCGTATAAAAAACCACCACTGCCGAACAGGGCGCCGAACAAGCCACCCACCGTGCCCATGGGCACCGCCCAGGCGCCCGACAGGCTCGCCGGTCGCACCTTCACCGCCAGGCCATAGACCGCATAGGCGGTGACGAACAGCCCCATCAGCAACAGCAGCACATCCGACTTCAGGCGCAGCAGGAACACCACGCCCAGCGTGCAGCCCACGGCCATGAACGGCAGCAGCCTGAGCAGTTCGCCGCGCACCACGTCGCGCCGCGACGGCAGCAGGTTGCCGAAGGCGGCGACGAAGTCCAGCAGCACCAGCAACGGAACGATCCGCGACAGCGGCATGAAATGGATAAGCACGGGGCCGGCGACCAGCGCAGTGCCGAAGCCGGCGATGCCGAAGACGATATAGGCCACCCCCACCCCCAGCAGGATGGGTAGCCAGTCGAGCGTGGAAAACGACAGTTGAGCGAACATCGCGACAATTCCTTGGGAGACCCTGGAAGGTTAGCCAGCGAAGAGCCATGCCGACTAATATGCCTTTACGCCATGAGCCATCTTGAAAAGGCATGACATGAGTTCAATCCGCCAACTGCGCTACTTCGTCGAAATCGCCGAGGCCGGCAGTTTCAGTGCCGCCGCCGAGCGGCTGTACATCGCCCAGTCAGCCCTCAGCCGACAGATCAAGGAGCTGGAGCTGCACCTGGGGTCCGCGCTGTTCGAGCGCACCGCCCGCCAGCCACGACTGACCGCCGCCGGAGTCGCCTTCCTCGACCGCGCCCGGCGCCTGCTGGCCGATCTGGACAAAGCCGAACGCCTGGCCCGCGAGGTCGGCCAGGGCCTGCGCGGCAGCCTGCGGCTGAACCACTCCAGTACCGTGCCGTTGACAGGCCAACTGCTGCAGCGCCTCGGCGGTTACCTGGAGGACAACCCCGGCGTCTCCCTGGAGATCGCCCAGCAATCGTCGGAGGCGCAACTGGAGGACATCGCCGAGGGCCGTTTGGAGATCGGCCTGCTGCGCCTGCCGGTGCTGCGCCAGCACGAGGGCGTGGAACTGCATGCGCTGTTCGACGAGCCCCTGCTGCTGGCGGTAGCGGCAAGCCACCCACTGGCCACGGCGGGCAGTGTTCGGCTGGGGCAACTGCGCGAGGAACGCTTCATTTCCATACCCCATCGTCAGCGCGGCGGGTTGAGCTACCTGTCGGCATCGCTGTGCATGAACGAGGGATTCTTTCCCCAGGCGGCGCAGGTGGTATCGCGCAAGACCACCCAACTGCAGCTGATCCAGGCTGGGTTCGGGGTGGCGTTGCTGCCCCAGAGCATGCGCGAGATCGCCCCGCCGGCGGTACGTTTCGTGTCGCTAGCCGAGGCGTGCCAAAGCACCGTGGCGCTGGCTTGTCGCCGGGATGCCGGGGAGTTGGTGCGTCAGTTCGTGGCGATCATGCAAGGCTGAAAGCCTCTATCGCGGGGCAAGCCCGCTCCCACGCCCTAGGTCGGATGAGCGTGGGAGCGGGCTTGCCCCGCGATGAGGCCGGCACAGACAACCAGGCCTTCGGTCCTTTATGATGCCCGGCATGATCAGAGACCCTTTCGAACGACTCGGCCTGGACCGCGAGGTCCTCACCGTCAGCCAGCTCAACGGCCGCGCCCGCGTGCTGCTCGAGGACGTGTTCCGCAGCGTCTGGGTGGAAGGCGAGATTTCCAACCTCGCCCGCCCGGCCTCCGGCCACATGTACTTCACCCTCAAGGACAGCGGCGCGCAGATCCGCTGCGCGCTGTTCCGGCAGAACGCCGCCCGCGTGCGCCAGGCCCTGCGTGACGGCCTGGCGGTGAAGGTGCGCGGCAAGGTTTCGCTGTTCGAGGGCCGCGGCGACTACCAGCTGATCCTCGACACCGTCGAACCGGCCGGTGACGGCGCCTTGCGCCTGGCCTTCGAGGCGCTGAAGGAAAAGCTCGGCGCCGAGGGGCTGTTCAGCACCGAACGCAAGCAGCCGCTGCCGGCGCATCCGCGGCGCATCGGCATCGTCACCTCGCCCACCGGCGCGGTGATCCGCGACATCATCAGCGTGTTCCGGCGCCGCGCGCCGCAGGTCGAACTGAACCTGATCCCTACCGCCGTGCAAGGCCGCGAGGCCATCGCACAGATCGTCCATGCCCTGCAGATGGCCGACCGGCAAGGCTTCGACGCGCTGATCCTGGCCCGTGGCGGCGGCTCGCTGGAAGACCTCTGGTGCTTCAACGAAGAGGCCGTGGCCCGTGCCGTGGCCGCCTGCGTGACGCCGATCGTCAGCGCCGTGGGACATGAAACCGACGTGTCGATCAGCGACTTCGTCGCCGACGTGCGTGCGCCCACACCATCAGCCGCCGCCGAACTGCTCGCCCCCGACAACAGCGGGCTGCAGCAGCGCCTGGACAGCCTGCAGCGACGCCTGTTGCTGCGCATGCAGAGCCGCCTGGCCCATGACCGCCTGCGCGTCGAGGGCCTGGCCCGGCGCCTGCGCCACCCGGGCGAGCGCCTGCGCCAGCAGGCCCAGCGCCTGGACGACCTGGACATGCGCCTGCGCCGTGCCTTCGCGCTGAACATGAGCCAACGCCACGAACGCCTCGGCCGCCTCGACATGCGCCTGGCCGCACAGCACCCGGGACGCAACCTGAAACTGCTCAAGCAGCGCCTGGACAGCCTGGCCGAACGCCTGCCACGGGCCATGCGCGACGTGCTCAAGGACCGCCGCCAACGCTTCCAGGCGCAGTTGCAGACGCTGCAGGTGGTCAGCCCATTGGCGACCCTCGCCCGCGGCTACAGCATCCTCCTCGACGAGCGCGGCCAGGCCATCCGCAGCGCCGCGCAGACCCACAACGGCCAGCGCCTGACCGCCCGTCTCAACGAAGGCGAGCTCAAGGTGCGGGTCGAGGACAACCACCAGACTCCGGTCACCCTCTCGCTACTGGACTGACACATGCCCCGCCTGTTCGCGCCCCTGCTCGCCCTCGCCCTGCTGCTGCCGCTCACCGCGGCCCAGGCCAGCTACATCACCCGCGCCCTCGACAAGCCGGTGCCCGGCGGCGTGGCCGTGGTCAACCTGGGGCCGGCCGCCAGCGCGCCGAGCGCCCGCTTCGACGGCAAGCCGGTGCTGGTGGTGAAGGAGCAGGACAACTGGCTGGCCATCGTCGGCATACCGCTCACCCAGAAGCCCGGCAGCGCCGTGCTCACCCAAGGGGGACGCGACATTCGCTTCAGCGTGGGCAGCAAGAAATACCCCGAACAGCACATCACCCTGAAGAACAAGCGCCAGGTCAACCCCGAGCCCGAGGACCTCAAGCGCATCGACCGCGAGCTGGCCGAGCAGGTCAAGGCCTACCGCAGTTTCAGCCCGACCCTGCCGAGCAACCTGATCCTCGACAAGCCGGTCAACGGCCCGCTGTCGAGCAAGTTCGGCGTGCGCCGCTTCTTCAACGGTGAGGAGCGAAACCCTCATGCGGGCCTTGACTTCGCCGTGCCGGCCGGCACGCCGATCAAGACCCCGGCCAATGGCAAGGTGATCCTGGTGGGCGACTACTTCTTCAATGGCCGCACGGTGTTCGTCGACCATGGCCAGGGCTTCATCAGCATGTTCTGCCACATGTCGAAGATCGATGTGAAGCCGGGGCAGGTGCTGCGCCGGGGCGAGGTGGTCGGCCGCGTGGGCTCGACCGGCCGGGCCACCGGGCCACATATGCACTGGAACGTCAGCCTCAACGATGCGCGGGTGGATCCGGCGATTTTCATCGGCGCGTTCCAGCCCTGAGTCCTGTGCCATATGGGCCGGCCTCTTCGCGGGTAAACCCGCTCCCACAGGAATGGCGCCGTACCTGTGGGAGCGGGTTTACCCGCGAAGGGGCCGGCACGGCCAACATCAATCACTTTGTGTTGCGCCATCGAAAAATACTGCGCAACATTAAAGGAAAAGAACAACAATATCAGCCATAAAATCTCGAGAAATCGCATTTTTTAAGCATTTCTCTCAATTTCCCCGCAGTGCTTGCCATCCCCCAACCCACTGGTTAGGGTTGAGCCTATGAACATCTTCAGCACCCTGCTCCGACAACACCGCAGCCTCTGCCTGGTCAGCGCCCGACTACCAGGGTGAATCGCGTCGCCTCGCCTTTTTCTCTCGTTTTCGTTTGGCAGGCCCGATCACGGCCGCACATAAAAAGGATTGCTTCCATGACCATGCTCAAAGACCCTTCGAAGAAATACCGCGCGTTCCCGACCATCGACCTGCCCGACCGTACCTGGCCGTCGAAGACCATCACCCAGGCACCGATCTGGTGCAGTTCCGACCTGCGTGATGGCAACCAGTCGCTGATCGAGCCGATGGACTCGGAGAAGAAGCTGCGGTTCTGGAAGACCCTGGTGCAGGTGGGCGTGAAGGAGATCGAAGCGTCGTTCCCGTCGGCCTCGCAGACCGACTTCGACTTCGTGCGCACCCTGATCGAAGACGGCCACATCCCGGACGACACCACCATCCAGGTGCTGACCCAGGCCCGTGAAGACCTGATCGCCCGTACCTTCGAGTCCCTGCGCGGGGCCAAGAAGGCCATCGTGCACCTGTACAACGCCACCTGCCCGTCGTTCCGCCGCATCGTCTTCAACCAGGACAAGCAGGGCGTGAAGGACATCGCGGTCAACGCCGCCAAGCTGTTCGTCAAGTACGCCGCCCAGCAGCCGAACACCCAGTGGACCTTCCAGTACTCGCCTGAAACCTTCAGCGCCACCGAACTGGAATTCGCCAAAGAGGTGTGCGACGCGGTGATCGAAGTGTGGAACCCGACCCCCGAGCACAAGATCATCCTCAACCTGCCGGCCACCGTCGAAGTTGCCACGCCGAACGTCTACGCCGACCAGATCGAATGGTTCTGCCGCAACATCAACCGTCGCGACAGCGTGATCATCAGCCTGCACACCCACAACGACCGTGGCACCGGCATCGCCGCCACCGAGTTGGGCCTGATGGCCGGCGCCGACCGTGCCGAAGGCTGCCTGTTCGGTAACGGCGAGCGCACCGGCAACGTCGACCTGGTGACCCTGGCGCTGAACCTCTACACCCAAGGTATCGACCCACAGCTGGACTTCTCCGACATCGACGGCGTGCGCAAGGTCGTCGAGGAGTGCAACCAGCTGCCGGTGCACCCGCGTCACCCGTACGTCGGCGACCTGGTCCACACCGCCTTCTCCGGCTCGCACCAGGACGCCATCCGCAAGGGCTTCGCCAAGCAGCAGGATGGCGAACTGTGGGAAGTGCCGTACCTGCCGATCGACCCGGCCGACATCGGCCGCAGCTACGAGGCGGTGATCCGCGTCAACAGCCAGTCGGGCAAGGGCGGCATCACCTACCTGCTCGAGCAGGAGTACGGCATCAGCCTGCCGCGCCGCATGCAGATCGAGTTCAGCCAGGTGGTACAGGGCGAGACCGACCGTCTCGGCCTGGAAATGACCGCCGAGCAGATCTACAAGCTGCTGCAGAAGGAATACCTCCAGGCCAATGCACCGTATGCGCTGGTCAGCCACCGTCTGCAGGAAGAGAACGGCAGCAGCCACGTGCAGGTGGAAGTCTCCGGTGAAGGCGAGACCACCCTGCACTGGCACGGTAAAGGCAATGGCGCCCTGGAAGCGCTGGTCGCCGGCTTGCCGGTCAGCGTGGAGATCATGGACTACAACGAGCACGCCATCGGTGCCGGCACCAACGCCAAGGCGGCGGCCTACATCGAGCTGCGCGTGGCCGGTGGGCGTCCGGTGCACGGCGTGGGCATCGACGAGAACATCACCACCGCCAGCTTCAAGGCGCTGTTCAGCGCGCTGAACCGCTCGCTGAGCCAGCAGCAGGCCAAAGCGGCGTAAACCATCGCCGATGAACGAAGCCCGCATCCTTGATGCGGGCTTTTTTATTGCCTGTGCCGGCCTCTTCGCGGGTAAACCCGCTCCCACAGGGATCGCACGGTGCCTGTGGGAGCGGGTTTACCCGCGAAGAGGCCGGCACAAGCGCTACAAACATTTCAGGCAAAAAAAAGGGGCGCCGACCAAGCGCCCCACAAGCCGTGTAGCACACAACGAAATCTGTCAGTCCAGCAACGCCATCGCCTCGGCGCTGCACGCCTCGATCCGCGCCCAGTCGCCGTTCTTGATCCAGCTGCTGTCGAGCATCCAAGTGCCACCCACGCACATCACATTGGGCAGGGCCATGTAGTTGCGCACGTTGGCCGGGTTCACCCCGCCGGTCGGGCAGAAGCGAATGTCGCCGAACGGGCCGGCAAAGGCCTTGATCGCCGCCACGCCACCGCTGATCTCCGCCGGGAACAGCTTGAAGCGACGGTAGCCGAGGGCGTAGCCCATCATGATCTCCGACGGCGTGCTGATGCCCGGCAGCAGCGGAATGTCGCTGTCCACGCCCGCTTCGAGGATGTCCTGGGTGATGCCCGGGGTGACGACGAACTGCGCGCCCGCGGCCTCGACGGCGGCGAACATGCCACGGTCGAGCACGGTACCGGCGCCGACGCACAGCTCGGGGCGCTGCTCGCGCAGCACCTGGATGGCCTTCAGGCCATGCTGCGAGCGCAGGGTCACTTCCAGGGTGCGGATGCCGCCAGCGGCCAGGGCGTCGGCCAGGGGCAGGATGTCCTCCTCACGGGCGATGGTGATCACCGGCAGGATGCGCGCCTTGTCGCAGATCGCGTCGATCCGCGCGGCTTTGTCGGCCATCGAGAGCAAAGGCTGTGGGCGTTCGAGGGTGGTCATGACAATGGGTCCTTGGCTCATGGGCACCAGTAGATGTCCAGGGGGTCGTGAAGAAAGGCGCGAATCGGCATTTCGGTAGGGTCTTCGGCCGCCAGGGCGGCACGCAGGGTGGCGAGCTTGCCCGCGCCTTGCACGGACAGGGCGATGAAGCCGGCGCTGGCCAGCAGCGCGCGGGTCATGCTCAGGCGCTGGTGCGGCACGCTCGGCGCCAGCATCGGCAGGCAGCGACGCTCGCCGACCTTGGCCAGACCCTGGCGCAGGTTGGGGCTGGCCGGGAACAGCGAGGCCGTGTGGCCGTCGTCGCCCATGCCCAGCACCAGCACATCGATCGGCGGCAGGTCGGCGAGCACCTGGTCGGCCTGCTCGGCGGCGGCCTCCAGGGTCGCGGCGCTCTGGTACAGGCCGATGAAACGCGCCTTGGCCGCACCGCCCTTGAACAGATGACGGGACAGCAGGCCGGCGTTGCTGTCGTCGTGCACCACCGGCACCCAGCGCTCGTCCGCCAGGCTCACGGTTACCTTCGACCAGTCCAGCGCCTCTGCCGCCAGTTTCTCGAGAAACGGCACCGGGCTGCGGCCGCCGGACAGCACCACGCAGGCCTGGCCCTTGCTGGCGATGGCCTGGCGCAGGCGCTCGGCCACATCATGGGCCAGGGTCGCCGCCAGGGTTTTCGCATCAGCCAGCTGATGCGCCTTCACCGTCGCCGGCAGTTGCAGTTCAGATATCGCCATACCAGGCCCTCCCATCGCGAGTGATCAATGCAATCGAGCTCATCGGCCCCCAGGAACCGGCCGCATAGGGCTTGGGCGCGTCGCCGCTGGTCTTCCAGCCGGCGATCAGCTGATCGCACCATTTCCAGGCGTATTCGATCTCGTCCTTGCGCACGAACAGGTTCTGGTTACCGCGCATCACTTCCAGCAACAGACGCTCGTAGGCGTCCGGAATCCGCGCGCTGCGCCAGGTGTCGGAGAAGTTCAGCTGCAGCGGGCCGCTGCGCAGCTGCATACCCTTGTCCAGGCCCTGCTCCTTGGTCATCACCCGCAGCGAAATGCCTTCGTCCGGCTGCAGGCGGATGATCAGCTTGTTGCCGATCTGCAAACGCTGTTCCGGAGCGAAGATGTAGTGCGGAGTTTCCTTGAAGTGGATGACGATCTGCGACAGCTTCTGCGGCATGCGCTTGCCGGTGCGCAGGTAGAACGGCACGCCCGACCAGCGCCAGTTGCGGATATCGGCGCGCAGGGCGACGAAGGTCTCGGTGTCGCTCTGGGCGTTGGCGTTGTCCTCTTCCAGGTAGCCCGGCACCGGCTTGCCGTCGCTGAAGCCGGCAATGTACTGGCCGCGCACCACATGGGTGCTCAGGCCTTCGCCGGTGATCGGCGCCAGTGCCTTGAGCACCTTGACCTTCTCGTCGCGGATGCTGTCGGCGGACAGGTCGCTGGGCGGGTCCATGGCGATCAGGCAGAGCAGCTGCAACAGGTGGTTCTGGATCATGTCGCGCAGCTGGCCGGCCTTGTCGAAGTAACCCCAGCGGCCCTCGATACCGACCTTCTCGGCGACGGTGATCTCCACATGGGAGATGGAATTCTGGTTCCACTGGGTTTCGAACAGGCTGTTGGCGAAGCGCAGGGCGATCAGGTTCTGTACCGTTTCCTTGCCCAGGTAGTGGTCGATGCGGTAGACCCGGCTCTCGGGGAAGAACCGCGCCACGGCGTCGTTGACCCGGCGCGACGATTCCAGGTCATGGCCGATGGGCTTTTCCAGCACCACGCGGGTGCGCGAGGCCAGGCCGGCCTTGTCGAGGTTCTCGCAGATCGCGCCGTAGACCGCCGCCGCCGTGGCGAAGTAGGCGATCAGCGGCTGCCCGCTCGGCGCCTGTTCGGCCAGGGCCTGATAGCCCTCGGGTTCGACGAAGTCCAGGTGCAGGTAGCTCAGGCGCCCGAGGAAGCGCCCCAGGGAAGCGGCATCGATCTCGGCCTCCGGCACATGGCGGCGCAGATGGGCTTCGATATTGTTCAGGTGTTCCTGCACGCTGCCCGGCTCGCGGGCCAGGGCCAGCAGGCGGGTGTCCGGGTGCAGGAGGTCGGCGCGGTCGAGCTGGTAGAGCGCGGGAAACAGCTTGCGCAATGCCAGGTCGCCTAAGGCGCCAAAGAGGGCGAAGGTGCAGGGTTCGACACTGATCGCGGCCATGATGTTGGTTCTTTTATAAATGTTGGACTAGGAATACCGGTTTCAACCCTGCTTTTCAAGGGTTAATGTAGTAAAAACCATAACATTGAATACAGCCATTACAGACAAGTGGTGTGACAATCTTACCGACAGTACGATACACGCCACCGCAAAAAGCCTGCTTCCCGACCCAAGGACACACCATGGACCGCGTGCGCAACCTCCTGGAACAGATCCAGGGCCGCCTCGACGAGCTGAACAAGGCCGAACGCAAAGTCGCCGAAGTCATCCTGCTCAACCCGCAACAGGCCACCCGTTTCAGCATCGCCGCCCTGGCCCAGGCGGCCAAGGTCAGCGAACCGACGGTCAACCGCTTCTGCCGCTCGTTCGGCGTCAGCGGCTACCCCGAGCTCAAGCTGCAGCTGGCGCAGAGCCTGGCCAGCGGCGCCGCCTATGTCAGCCGCGCGGTGGAGGCCGACGATGATCCGGCCGCCTACACCCAGAAGATCTTCGGCAGCGCCATCGCCTCGCTGGACAGCGCCTGCCAGGCGCTCGACCCGCAGCAGGTCAGCCGCGCCGTTGACATGATGATCCAGGCCCGGCAGATCCACTTCTTCGGCCTCGGCGCCTCGGCCCCCGTGGCCCTCGACGCCCAGCACAAGTTCTTCCGCTTCAACCTCGCGGTGTCGGCCCATGCCGATGTACTGATGCAGCGCATGCTGGCCTCGGTGGCCCACACCGGCGATCTGTTCGTGATCATTTCCTACACCGGGCGCACCCGCGAACTGGTCGAGGTGGCCCGCCTGGCCCGGGAAAACGGCGCCTCGGTGCTCGGCCTGACCGCCGCCGGCTCGCCCCTGGCCCAGGCCTGCAGCCTGAGCCTGCACATCCCGCTGCCGGAAGACACCGACATCTACATGCCGATGACCTCGCGGATCATCCAGCTCACCGTGCTCGACGTGCTGGCTACCGGCATGACCCTGCGCCGCGGCGTGGACTTCCAGCCGCACCTGCGCAAGATCAAGGAAAGCCTCAACGCCAGTCGCTACCCGATCGAGGACGACGACCTCAACTGAGCCGGTGCGCCTGCAGCCGCAGGTGCGCCCGCTCCCCCGGCGCCAGGCTCAGACCCTCGCCACTGCCACTGGCCGCCTCGACGCAGACAAAGCCCTGGCATTCGCGCCCGGTCACGCCCATCAACGGGCGATTGCCCGGGTGCCAGACCACGGTGTCGTCGCTGTCGCCGGTGTCGATGCACAGCTCGCGCTGCCAGGCCGGGTCCTGCAACTGCACCTTGGGTGTACCGGGGTAGACCTTCTGGCAGCCGCCCTTGAGGGTCAGCGCGCCATCCTCGCGGCAAACCTGGCGATTGAGGCGATCGTAGCCTTGGATATCCTCGAGCCCGGACAGCGCTATCTTCGACACGTCGCTGATTCGCCAGTAGGCCAGCAGCGCATGACTCAGCTGGCAGGGCTCGCTGTCCTGGTGCTCGGTGCAGAGGCTCAGCTCCATGCTCGCGCCAAGCCGGGCGTGCAGGTCGACCTGCCAGTCGCACAGGTCCAGGCGCCACTTCAGGGTCACGCCCTGCTCGTCCTCAAGGCTGTCCACCAGCTTCCAGTCCAGCAGGCGCGCCCAGCCGTGGGCCGGCCACAGGTCCTCGCTGGGGTGACGGCCATACCATGGCCAGCATACCGGCACGCCCCCACGGATGGCGCCCACCTGCGGCCACTGCTCGGCGCACCACAGCCAGGGCTTCTCGCCGGCCGGCTGGAAATGCAGCAGCTGCGCGCCCTGACGGCTGAACACCGCCTGGCAGCGTGGGTGGTCGATGATCAGCACATCGCGCTGCTGGTAACGCTCCCACTCGAAGGTCGGCCTGGGCCGTTGCGAGGTGAAGAAGCGATGTAGCGGATGTTCAGGCATGGTTCCGAGCTCTTTTGTTGTTCGAGATAGCGCTGTCTCGCCCCGTGCCCGCTAACCACTGCTGGCCAGTGGTTAGCGGGAGGTCGAGATGGATGGCGTAAATTTACAACAATTTTTCTCAGAATGACGACTGAATCTTCAACCCCGCGACCAGCGCGTTATCCACCTCGTCCACACCGCCCGGGCTCTTGATGTACTGCAGGTTCGGGCGCACGGTCAGCCAGTTGGTGACGTGGAAGCCGTAGTAGAGCTCGGCGTTGTACTCGGTGCGCTGCAACGGCGCGAAGCCCGGGTTGTCGTAGTCGTTGATACCGCTCTGGGCATTGAGCAGCTCGGCGCGCTTCTTCACGTCGTCGTTGACGTGGATGCGGGCGATGCCGAAGCCGATGTCGTCCTTGGGCCGGGCGTCGAAGGCGCCCTTGTAGACCAGGCCGACCTGCTGGTAGTTGTCGACCACGTTGGTGGCCTTGTCGTGCACGGTGAAGTTGGCGAACAGGCTCAGGCCACGATTGACGTCGCCGGCATGGGCGGTGACCTGCTGCTGCGCCACCACCCACCAGCCGTGCTTGCTGGAGTGCGACTTGAACGCCGCGCCGGTCAGCGCCTGCGGGTTGCCGTTGATGTCGTCGTAGACGTCGTCGGCCTTGGCGGTGCTGTAGTAGTAGCCCAGGCGGTACTCGCCCGGCAGGCCGTTGACCTTCGGCGACCACACCGCCTCCACCGGCAGGATCGCGCCCTTGGTGCCGCTGCCGCTGAGCTTGAAGCCGTTGCCGGTCTCAAGGTTCGACGGGTTCTGCTCGTAGGCGCCGACCTGGACGAAGAATTCCGGGGTGATGTTGTACTTGACCCGCAACGCCCACTGGCTGACCGGCCAGTTGTACCAGATGCCGCCGACCCAGTTGCCCACCTGCGAGCCGCAGAACGCCAGGTTCTGGAAGTCACAGGGGAAGCTGTTGAAGTCCTCGCCCTCGCCGAAGCGGCCGAATTTCACGTCCAGCGCGCCGTCGAAGTACTTCTGCTTGATCCACATCTGGGTCAGGCGCCAGGTCTGGCCCCGGCCCCAGACCTCCTGCACCGAGCTGAACTGCCCGGCGCGCGGGTCGCTGATGCGGTCGTTGGACAGGTTGCGGCCGCTACGCTCGGTGATCGCCAGTTTGAACTCGGTGTCCTTCCAGCCGAAGATCTTCTCCAGGTCCAGGTGCGCGCCCAGGGCGAACTGGTCGCTGTAGCGCGCGGTCTTGTCGTCGTTGTAGCCGCCGTTAAGGTTGCCGGCCACCTCGCCGACGTAGTCGAGGGTGAAGTCGTAGCCCTTCTCCAGCAACTCGGTGCGGGTGCCGCTCCAGTCGCCGGTCATCCATTTCGATTCCGACGAGAAAGCCTCGGCGGCCTGGGCCCCGCTGCTGCCGACCACGGCCAGCAGTGCCAGTGAGCCCAGCGTCCTGATGCGATTGCGATGTTCCATCCCTTTGCGTCCTCTTTTCTTGTTATTAACAGAACGGTTTAACGGCGTTCGTCTGTAGGAGCGGCCTTGTGCCGCGAAAGGGCTGCATAGCAGCCCCAGCAATCCTGAAGGATGCCAAGACCCTGGGGCCGCTTCGCAGCCCTTTCGCGGCGCAAGGCCGCTCCTACAGGGACCGTGTCCGGTTTAGCGGCCTTTGAAACGCGTCACGTTGTCCTTTACTGCGGTGGCGGCAAGGTCCAGGCGTTCGCCGCTGCCGGCGTCGAACAGCAGCACTCGCGCCGGGTCGAACTGCAGGTTGAGGCTGTCGCCGACCCGGCATGCCACATCCGGCGCCAGGCGGCAGCAGACCTTGGTCTGGTTGAGGGTGACGAACACCAGCAAGTCCGGCCCGGTAGGTTCGGTGACCTGCACTTCGGCGCGGATGCCCGGCAGGCCATTGCCCTGCTCCGCGCCCAGGGTGATCTGCTCCGGGCGCACGCCGAGGATGATCTCGCGGCCTTCCAGCTCGTCTGCCGCCGCGCCCAGCGGCAGCTCGCAACGCGCCTGGCCGCTGTCGAGCAGCGCCAGCACGCGCCCGTCCTGCCGGGTCAGGCGCACCGGGATGAAGTTCATCGGCGGCGAGCCGATGAAGCTGGCGACGAACAGGTTGGCCGGATCGTTGTAGATCTGCTGCGGCGTGCCGAATTGCTGGATGATGCCGTCCTTCATCACCGCTACCTTGTCACCGAGCGTCATCGCCTCGATCTGGTCGTGGGTGACATACACCGTGGTGGTTTTCAGGCGCTGGTGCATCAGCTTGATCTCGGTGCGCATCTCCACCCGCAGCTTGGCGTCGAGGTTCGACAGCGGCTCGTCGAACAGGTAGATCTTCGGCCGCCGCGCCAGCGCCCGGCCCATGGCCACGCGCTGTTGCTGGCCGCCGGACAGCTGCCCCGGTTTACGCTCGAGCAGGTGCTCGATCTGCAGCAGCTTGGCGACTCGCGCCACCTCTTCGTCAATAGCGGCCTGGGGCATCTTGCGGATCTTCAGGCCGAAGGCGATGTTGTCGCGCACGTTCATGGTCGGGTACAGCGCGTAGGACTGAAACACCATGGCGATGTCGCGGTCCTTGGGGCTCATGCCACTGACGTCCTCATCGTCGATGAGGATCGCCCCGCCGCTGATGCTCTCAAGGCCAGCGATGCAGTTCATCAGTGTCGACTTGCCGCAGCCCGAGGGGCCGACCAGAATCAGGAACTCGCCGTCCTTGATTGCCAGCTGGATATCCTTGAGCGTGTCCGGCAGGCCCACACCGTAGGTCTTGTGCACATTGCGAAGTTCGAGTGTTGCCATGACTTACCCCTTGACCGCGCCGGCGGTCAGCCCGCGCACGAAATACTTGCCCGCGACCACGTAGACCAGCAGCGTCGGCAGCCCGGCGATCATCGCCGCGGCCATGTCGACGTTGTATTCCTTGGCCCCGGTGCTGGTGTTGACCAGGTTGTTGAGGGCCACGGTGATCGGTTGCGAGTCGCCGCTGGAGAACACCACGCCGAACAGGAAGTCGTTCCAGATCTGGGTGAACTGCCAGATCAGGCAGACCATGATGATCGGCGTCGACATCGGCAGGATGATCCGCCCGAAGATGGTGAAGAACCCGGCGCCGTCCAGGCGCGCGGCCTTGACCAGGGCATCGGGGATGCTCACGTAGTAGTTGCGAAAGAACAGCGTGGTGAAGGCCAGGCCGTACACCACGTGCACCAGCACCAGCCCGCTGGTGGTACTGGCCAGGCCCAGCTTGCCGAGGGTGAACGAGGCCGGCAGCAGCACGGTCTGGAACGGCAGGAAGCAGCCGAACAGCAGCAGGCCGAAGAACAGTTGCGACCCACGGAAGCGCCACATCGACAGCACATAGCCATTGAGCGCGCCAATCGCGGTGGAGATCAGCACCGCAGGCACAGTGATCAGGATCGAGTTGACGAAGTAGCCGCTGACCGTGGTCCACGCCTTGCTCCAGCCAATGGCGGTGAACGCAGTCGGCCAGCTCAGCAGGTTGCCGCTGCCGATGTCCTCGGGGGTCTTGAAGCTGGTCAGCAGCATCACCACCAACGGCACCAGGTACAGCAGCACGGCCAGCAGCAGCACGGCGTGGATGGCGATACGGCTGAGGTTCAGTGCGGGTTTGTCGGTCAGGCTAGTCATGGCGTTTGCCCCGCAATTCGGAATACAGGTACGGCACCAGGATCGCCAGGATCGCGCCGAGCATCAGGATCGCGCTGGCCGAGCCCATGCCCATCTGCCCGCGACTGAAGGTGAACGAGTACATGAACATGGCCGGCAGGTCCGAGGAATAGCCAGGGCCGCCGGCAGTCATCGCCGCCACCAGGTCGAAGCTCTTGATGGCGATGTGCGAAAGGATCATCAGCGAGCTGAAGAACACCGGGCGCAGGCTGGGCAGCACCACGGTCCAGTAGATGCGTGGCAGGCTGGCGCCATCGAGCTGGGCGGCGCGGATGATCGACTGGTCGACACCGCGCAGGCCGGCGAGGAACATCGCCATGATGAAGCCCGAGGCCTGCCACACGGCGGCGATCACCAGGCAGTAGACCACGCGGTCGGGGTCGATCAGCCAGTCCAGGCGAAAGCCTTCCCAGCCCCAGTCGCGCAGCAGCTTGTCCAGGCCCATGCCGGGGTTGAGCAGCCACTTCCAGGCGGTGCCGGTGACGATCATCGACAGGGCCATGGGGTACAGGTAGATGGTGCGGATGAAACCTTCGCGGCGGATGCGCTGGTCGAGCAGCACGGCGAGGAACACGCCGATGGCCAGGGTGATGCCGATGAACAGGCCGCCGAACAGCAGCAGGTTCTTGCTCGCCACCCACCAGCGGTCGTTGTCGAACAGCCGGGCGTACTGCGCCAGGCCCGCCCACTTGTAGGTGGGCAGGAAGGTCGAGGTGGTGAACGAGAGGACGAAGGTCCACAGGATATAGCCGTAGAAGCCCACCAGGACGATGAACATGCTCGGCGCCAGCACCAGCTTCGGTAGCCAGCGCTGCAGCGCGTCCAGGGGGGAGGCCCGCAGGCGGGCAGTTGCTGTGGTCATGGTTCAGATCTCGTTTCGAGAAAGGCAGATAACCGTGTAGGAGCGGCCTTGCCGGGGCGCCGGACCGGCCGGAAAGGGCCGCAGCGCGGCCCCGGCAACAACTGGAGAGGCCAGGGGCCGCTATGCGGCCCTTTCGCGGCACGAGGCCGCTCCTACACAGGCGCCTGACTACTTGGCGGCGTTGACTGCGGCGGCCAGCTTCTTCGCCGCATCCGCAGGATCGGCCTTCGGATCGTTGATGTAGTTGGTCACCACATCGAAGAACGCCCCCTGCACCGCCAGCGTGGTGGCCATGTTGTGCGCCATGCTCGGTTGCAGGCCGCCGGTCTTGGCGTCGGCCAGGAAGTCCTTGGCCGCGGTCTGGGCGCAGCTGTCGAAGCCATGCTTGCCCATGTCGGCGAGCATGTCGTTACGCACCGGGATCGAGCCCTTGTTGATGCTGAAGACCTTCTGGAAGTCCTCGCCCAGCACCTTGCGGGCAATGTCCTGCTGGCCCGCCGCGGTGCCCTTGTCCTTCTGCTTGAACACCACCAGCGAGTCGATGTTGTAGAGGAAGGCCTGGTCGGTGCCGGGGAAGGCCACGCACTGGTAGTCCTTGCCGGCGGTCTTCTTGGCCAGGGTCCATTCGCTCTTGGCCCAGTCGCCCATGATCTGCATGCCGGCCTTGCCGTTGATGACCTTGGCCGCCTCCAGGTTCCAGTCCTGGCCCTTGCCGTCAGGGTCCATGTAGGTGGCGACCTTCTTCAGCTCGGTGAGCGCCTTGACCATCTCGGGGCCGGTCAGGGCCTTTTCGTCCAGTTCGACCAGCGCTTTCTTGTAGCCTTCTACGCCCATTACCGAGAGCACCACGCTCTCGAACACGGTGCTGTCCTGCCACGGCTGGCCGCCGTGGGCCAGCGGGATGAAGCCGGCGGCCTTGAGCTTGTCGCCGGCGGCATAGAATTCTTCGAGGGTGGTCGGCGCCTTGTCGATGCCGGCCTTCTTGAACACTTCGGGGTTGATCCACAACCAGTTGATGCGGTGGATGTTCACCGGCACGGCCACGTAGTCGCCGTCGTACTTGACGGTGTCGGCGACCTTTTTGTCGAGCAGGCTGTCCCACTTCTCCGTTTTGGCCACGTCCTTGAGCACGTCAGGGTCGAGCAGGCCGGTCGCGGCCCAGTCCTGGATATCCGGTCCTTTGATCTGGGCCACGGCGGGCGGGTTGCCTGCCACCGCGCGGCTCTTGAGCACGGTCATCGCGGTGGCGCCACCACCACCAGCCACGGCACCGTCCTTCCAGGTGAAACCATCTTTCTCGACCTGGGCCTTGAGCACGTCGACGGCAGCTTTTTCACCACCGGAGGTCCACCAATGGACGACCTCCACGTTGCCTTTGGATTCGGCGGCATGGGCATTGAGCGAGCAGAGTGAGGCGAGGGAGATCGCAGCGGCGAGACGAAGCGTCGAATGCATGGGAATACCTTTATTGTTGTTATGCGAGGCAAGACTGTCGCTTGCATGGCATGGAGTGTAAGGAGCCCGCGTCCGTCGTCAGGTAACGAACGGATGCGCGAATGTCATCATCTGGTTACATAGCCAGGGACGTGGCCAGGCTCGGCGCCAGCGGCAGGCGCGGCAGCAGCAGGGCCTGGTAGGCGTGGTAGAGGTCGGGCTTGCCGCCCCAGATCCGTGCACTGGGCAGCAAGGTCGCATCGAGCTCGTGGTGCCAACTGCCGTGGCTGCGGTCGATGAAGTGGCTGGCGATGAAGTCCCAGAAGCAGCGATACCAATGTTCGTACTGCGCCTCGCCGGTACGCCGCAACAGGGCCGCGGCGGTGGCGCTGGCCTCGGCATGTACCCAGTGCAGGCGCTCGCGCACCACCGGGCGGTTGCGCCAGTCCAGGGTGTAGACCAACCCCGGCGTGCCATCGGCCTGCCAGGCATGCTTGCAGGCGCTGTCGAACAGCCCCCTGGCGGCAGGCAGCAAGGACTCGGGCGCAGGCAGTTGCGCCCGTTGCAGGGCCGCCTCCAGGTGCAGCACCAGGCGTGCCCATTCGAAGGCATGGCCGGGCGTGGTGCCGTAGGGGCGGAAGCCGTCGGCGGGGTTGTCGCGGTTGTAGTCGGGCAATGCCTGCCAGTGCTCGTCGAAATGCTCGGTGACCCGCAAACCATCGGCGGCGACCTGGGCCAGGATCAAACGCTGCACGATGCGCAGCGAACGATCCAGCCAGCGCACGTCGCCGGTGACATCGGCCAGGGCGAGAAACGCCTCGACGCCGTGCATGTTGCTGTTGGCTCCACGGTAGGTCTCCGCCTGCCGCCAGTCGCGGGAGAACGACTCGCGCAGGGCGCCCTCCTCCTCGCACCAGAAGTGCTGCTCGATGACCCGGAGCACGGCATCCAGCAGTGCCTGGGCCTGTGTGACACCCGCCACCACCGCCGAGCTGGCGGCAAGGGCGACGAAGGCATGCAGGTAGGCGGCCTTGCCGGTGTCGCCGTGGCCTTCGGGCTGGGCGTACCAGCCGTCGTGCTCCTGGTCGCGCAGCGGGCCCAGCAGGGCCTCGACGCCATGCTCGACCAGCTCGCGGCAACCCGGAACGCCCTGGATATGCGCCAGGGCGAAGCTATGCGTCATGCGCGCGGTGTTCATGGTCTCGGCCAGGGCGCAACGGGGCAGACGGCCTTCGTCGTCGAGGTTGCCGAACCCCTGGGGCAGGCGCGAAGCCCTGGCGAAGGCGAGCAGGCGCAGGGCCTCGGCGTCGAGCCAGGCATGGTGTGTCGGGGAGTCGATCCAGCGGTTGGCCATGGGCATGGTCTTCCTTGTTGTTGTCAGCCGATTCTAGTCAGCCGTCCTGGCTGGCATGTCACGAAGACTGGCTCGATTGTCACCACATCGTTACATCGAAGCCTTTATCGCGGGGCAAGCCCGCTCCCACGCCGGCCGCGCATGTTGGCGTGGGAGCGGGCTTGCCCCGCGATAAGGGCTCATTCGGCTGTACGCGGCAGGTACAAGGTCACCCGCAGTCCACCCTCACGCAAGTTGAACAGGCTCACCTCGCCGCCATGACTGTGGGCGATGTTGCGCGCGATCCCCAGTCCCAAACCGTACCCCTGCTGCTGCCCGGCCAGCCGGAAGTGCGGCTCGAACACCTGCTCCAGGCGCTGCTCCGGCACCCCCGGCCCCTGGTCGTCCACCTGCAGGACGAAGCTCTCGGTACTGTCGAGAATCCGCAGGTGCGCCCGCTCGCCGTACTTGATGGCGTTATCGATCAGATTGCCGATGCAGCGGCGCAGGGCCAGCGACTTGCCGGGATACGGCGCCAGCGCCTGTCCCTCGAGGGTGATGCGGCCGTCACCGAGGTAAGGCTCGGCGAGCATCTCCAGCACCTGGTTGAGGTCGATCGGCTCGATGTTCTCGTGAATGTCGGTGTCCTTCACGCACTGCAACGCCCCTTTGACCAGCAGCTCCAGCTCGTCGAGGTCGCGGCTGAACTTCGCTTGCAGCTTCTCGTCCTCGAGCAGCTCGACCCGCAGGCGCAGGCGCGTGATCGGCGTGCGCAGGTCATGGGAAATGGCGCTGAACAACTGGGAGCGCTCGGTGAGGTAACGGCTGATGCGCTCGCGCATGCTGTTGAACGCCCGCCCCACCTCGACCACTTCACTGCCGCCGCCCTCGGCCACCGGGGCCACGTCGGCGCCCAGCGACATTTCCCGCGCCGCCCGCGCCAGGCGCTTGAGCGGCCGGCTCTGCCAGTGCACCAACAGGCCGATGAACAGCAACAGCAGGGCGGTGGTCATGGCGATGAAGCCGATCTGCTGGCGCGGCAGGCGCTCGGCCTCGAGGCTGGTGTAGGGCTCTGGCAACAGCGAGGCGATGTACAGCCACTCGCCCTCGCCCAGGCGGATCTGGGTCACCAGCACCGGCGGGTTGAGCGGCTCCAGGGTCAACGAGTAGTGCGCCCAGGAACGGGGCAGCTCATCGAGTTTCAGGCCGCTGTTGAAGATCCGCAGGTCGTCGGGGCTGACGAATTCGACGGAGATCTCCAGCTGCTGGCCCAGGCGCTCGTGCAACACCTCCTGGAACACGTCGATCACCGCCTGCTTGCGCGGGGTGATCGGCAGCACCGGCATCTCCAGCGGCTTGACGTTGAGCGAGACGAAGAAGCGCGTGCCGCCCATGCTGCGCAACTGGTCGAGGACCATGGGTCGGTAGGCCACCGGCAGCGAACGGAAGTAGCTGACGCTGGCACTCATCGAATGGGCCAGGCTGCCAGCACTGGCACGCAGGCCCTGCAGCTGGCTGGCGCGCAGTTGCGCCACCCAGATCAGGCTCGACAGCCCCTGGGCCAGCAACACCACCAGCAAGGTCAGCAGCAGCATGCGTCCCAGCAGCGAGCGCGGCAGCAGGCGCCAGCGGCGCTCGCTAGGCCGGGCAGACATTGGCCGCCAGCAGGTAGCCGCTGCCGCGCACGGTGCGGATCAGCCGAGGGGGTTTTTCCGTGTCGCGCAGGCGCTGACGCAGGCGGCTGACCGCCATGTCGACGATACGGTCCAGCGGCATCGGCTCGCGCCCGCGGGTGGCGTTGCCGATGGTGTCGCGGTCGAGGATCTGCTGCGGGTGGTCGAGGAACAGCTTGAGCAGGGCGAAGTCGGCGCCGGAGAGGATCACCTCCTCGCCATCGCGGTGGAACAGGCGATGGCTGATCGTGTCCAGGCGCCAGTCGTCGAAGGCCAGCACCGCGCTGGCCGGCGCCGCCTGGCCGAAATCGGCGCGGCGCAGCAGGGCCTTGATGCGGGCTTGCAGCTCACGCGGGCTGAAGGGCTTACCGAGGTAGTCGTCGGCGCCCAGCTCCAGGCCGATGACCCGGTCGGCCTCGTCGGAGCTGGCGGTCAGCATGATGATCGGCACCCGCGCCTGGCGCGGGTGCTGGCGGACCCAGCGGCACAGGCTGAAGCCATCCTCGTCGGGCAGCATCACGTCGAGGATCACCAGGTCATAGGGGTTGGCGTCCAGGGCGCGGCGAAAGCCCTGGCCATCAGGTTCGGCATGGACCTGCAGGCCGCAGCGGGCAAGGTAGGTCTGCAACAGTTCGCGGATGTCCTGGTCGTCGTCGACCATCAGGATCGATTTGCCGGCAGTGGTCACAGTGGTCAGTCCTCTTGTAAACGCAGATCTTCATGCCTGCTGTACGGGGCTGCCTTGCAGCCCTTTCGCGGCACAAGGCCGCTCCTACCGTTGATCGCGTTTCCCCTGTAGGAGCGGCCTTGTGCCGCGAAAGGGTCGCAAAGCGGCCCCAGCGATCAATGATCCAACGCTTGCTGCAAGGCCACCCCGGCCCCCAGCAACCCGGAAAACTCCGCGGTCACCAGCCATACCGGCACCCCGGCGAAATAACCACTCATGCAGCCCTTGTCGGCGAAACTCGCGGCGAATCCGCTGCCCAGGAACAACTCGGCGAAACGCGGAATCACCCCACCGACAATGTAGACCCCACCCCGGGCGCCCAGGGTGAGCACGTTGTTGCCCGCCACCCGCCCGAGGAAGCGGCAGAACTGCTCGATCACCGCCAGCGCCCGGGGCTCGCCGGCCAGGGCCGCGTCGGTGATCTGCGCCGGGGTCTTGTGCGTCGGCGTGGCGCCGTCGAGCGCGCAGATCGCCTGGTACAAGCGCACCAGCCCACCGCCACTGAGCACCGTCTCGGCGCTGACATGGCCGATCTGCCGGTGAATCTCCTGGTGGATCGCCGCCTCGCGGGCATTGCCCACCGGCAGGTCGACATGCCCGCCCTCCCCCGGCAGCGCCAGCCAGTGCTCGCCCAGGCGCAGCAGGCTGCCCACGCCCAGGCCGGTGCCGGGGCCGATCACCAGTGCCGGACGCGCCGGGTCGGCGAGGCCTGCGCAGACCTCGCGGAATTCACCGTCGCGCAGGCGGGTCATGCCCAGGGCCATGGCGGAAAAATCGTTGATCAGCAACAGGCGCTCGACCTGCAGCGTCTGGCAGAACGCGCTGCGGCTCAGGCGCCAGTGGTTGTTGGTGAAGCGGAATTCGTCGCCGTCCACGGGACCGGCCACCGCCAGGCACACCGCCGCCAGGCCGCCACGGGCGATGCTCTGGTCGGCGAGGTAGGCCTCGATGGCCTGCTCGGGGCTGGTGTAGTCGGCGGTGGCCAGCACCTGGACCGCCTGCAGCTCGTTGTCGCGCCACAAGGCAAAACGTGCGTTGGTGCCACCGATGTCGCCGACCAGCAAGGCCTTCATTTGAGGTTCTCCAGGGCCGAGGTGAAGGCGCTCGCGCCCTGTTCGGCGGAACTGAACGCCACGCGCATGAAGCCGAACAGCTCGCGCCCGCAGCCCAGGTCGTTGCCCGTGGGCGGCTCGGGCAGCTCACGGCTGGCCAGTTCCTCGGCCGGGACCATGATCCGCAGCGTGCCTTCGGCACCATCGACGCGCACGATATCACCATCGCGCACCCGCGCCAGCGGGCCGCCGTCGAAGGCTTCCGGGCACACGTGGATGGCCGCCGGGATCTTGCCCGAGGCGCCGGACATGCGCCCGTCGGTCACCAGCGCCACCTTGAAGCCGCGGTCCTGCAGCACGCCGAGGAACGGCGTCAGCTTGTGCAGCTCGGGCATGCCGTTGCAACGCGGGCCCTGGAAGCGCACCACGGCGACGAAGTCGCGCTCCAGTTCGCCGGCCTTGAACGCATCGGCCAGCGCCTGCTGGTCGTGGAACACCCGGGCAGGCGCCTCGACCACGCGGTGCTCAGGCGCCACCGCCGACACCTTCATCACGCCGCGCCCGAGGTTACCCTCCATGACCCGCAAGCCGCCCTCGGCGGAGAACGGCCGCGCCACCGGGCGCAGGATGCTTTCGTCGAGGCTGTCCTTCGGCCCTTCGCGCCACACCAGTTGGCCATCTTCGAGGAACGGCTCCTGGGTATAACGGCGCAGGCCATGCCCGGCCACGGTGTTGACGTCCTCGTGCAGCAGGCCCGCATCGAGCAGCTCGCGAATGAGGAACGCCATGCCGCCGGAGGCCTGGAAGTGGTTGATGTCGGCCTTGCCGTTCGGATAGACGTGGGACAGCGTCGGCACCACCTCGGACAGGTCGGCCATGTCCTGCCAGGTCAGCTGGATACCGGCGGCCTGGGCGATGGCCGGGATGTGCAGGGTGTGGTTGGTCGAGCCGCCGGTGGCGTGCAGGGCGACGATCGAGTTGACCAGCGCCTTTTCGTCGACGATCTCACCGATGGGCATGAAGTTGCCGCTGGCCTTGGTCATGCGCGTGACCTGGCGCGCGGCTTCGGCGGTGAGGGCATCGCGCAGTGGCGTGTACGGGTTGACGAACGAAGCGCCCGGCAGGTGCAGCCCCATCACCTCCATCACCAGCTGGTTGGTGTTGGCGGTGCCGTAGAAGGTGCAGGTGCCCGGGCCGTGGTAGCTCTTCATTTCCGATTCGAGCAGTTGCTCGCGGGTGGCCTTGCCCTCGGCGTAGCGCTGGCGCACATCGGCCTTCTCTTTGTTGGAGATGCCCGAGACCATCGGCCCGCCCGGCACGAAGATGGTCGGCAGGTGGCCGAAACGCAATGCGCCCATCATCAGGCCGGGAACGATCTTGTCGCAGATGCCCAGCATCAGGGCGGCGTCGAACATGTTATGCGACAGGGCGATGGCGGTGGACATCGCGATCACTTCGCGGCTGGCGATGGCCAGCTCCATGCCCGGCTCGCCCTGGGTCACGCCATCGCACATGGCCGGCACGCCGCCGGCGAACTGGCCGACCGAGCCGACTTCGCGCAGGGCCTGCTTGATCTGTTCGGGGAAGTGTTGGTACGGCTGGTGCGCCGAGAGCATGTCGTTGTAGGCCGAGACGATGGCCACGTTGGCGGCGTTCATCAGGCGTAGGGTCTGCTTGTCCTCGCCGCCACAGCCGGCCACGCCATGGGCGAAGTTGGCGCACTGCAGGCTGGCGCGCATGGGTCCGTCACTGGCCGCCCCACGGATCAGCTCAAGGTAGCGTTCACGGGTACGGCGGCTGCGGGCGATCAGCCGTTCGGTGACCTCAAGGATGCGCGGATGCATGTACTGGACTCCAGGCTAACTGTGGGGCGGCTTCACCAGGCCATTTCCCCTCCAAACGATTGCGACCTAGGCTCTAGAAAAAGGTGCCTGGACCGTTCGAAATGGGGCTGACCCGACCACTCGTTGTATGTTTAAACAAAATACTGCCAGCAAAAAGGCTTGTTTTCTATCTCTCGGTGAATAATCTTGTAATTCCAACAACAAAACCGTTTCAGTGAAGCTGCTCTTTGTGCCACAGGCTTCACCCGACTGCCAGAGGTAACGCCATGACCCTACGCATCGCCATCAACGGATTCGGCCGCATCGGACGCAACGTCCTGCGCGCACTGTACACGCAGGGCTACCGCCAGGACCTGCAGGTCGTCGCCATCAACGACCTGGGCGACAGCGCGATGAACGCCCATCTGCTCAAGTACGACAGCGTCCACGGCATTTTCGACGCCAGTGTCGAGGCCGACCACGAAAGCCTCACCGTCAATGGCGACCGCATCGCCGTCAGCGCCATCCGCAACCCCGCCGAACTCCCTTGGAAGACCCTGGCCATCGACGTGGTGTTCGAGTGCACCGGGCTGTTCACCGAACGCGCCAAGGCCGCCGCCCACCTGACGGCCGGCGCCGCCAAGGTGATCGTCAGCGCGCCGGCCAAGGGCGCCGATGCCACCGTGGTGTACGGGGTCAACCACGATGTGCTGCGCGCCTCGCACCAGATCATCTCCAACGCCTCGTGCACCACCAACTGCCTGGCGCCGATCGCCCAGGTGCTGCACCGCGAGTTCGGCATCGAGCAAGGCCTGATGACCACCATCCATGCCTACACCAACGACCAGGTGCTCACCGACGTCTACCACGGCGACCCTTACCGCGCCCGCTCGGCCACCCAGTCGATGATCCCGAGCAAGACCGGCGCCGCCGAAGCCGTGGGCCTGGTGCTGCCGGAACTGGCCGGCAAGCTCACCGGCATGGCCGTGCGGGTACCGGTGATCAACGTGTCGTTGGTCGACCTCACGGTCAACCTCAAGCGCGAGGCCAGCGCCGACGAAGTCAACCAGCTGTTCCTCGAGGCCAGCCGCCACTCGCGGGTGCTGGGCTATAACGCCCTGCCGCTGGTGTCGTGCGACTTCAACCACAACCCGCTGTCGTCGATCTTCGACGCCAACCACACCCGCGCCAACGGGCGCATGCTCAAGGTGCTGGCGTGGTACGACAACGAATGGGGCTTCTCCAACCGCATGCTGGACAACTGCCTGGCGTTGTTCAACGCCAGGTGAAGTCTTACGCGATCCCATGTAGGAGCGGCCTTGTGCCGCGAAAGGGGCGCGAAGCGGCCCCAGCAACTTCTGCATTCACATCGAAATCCTGGGGCCGCTTCGCGGCCCTTTCGCGGCACAAGGCCGCTCCTACACGGGTCGCGTTAGCCGCATTATTTACCTGATCGTGACATTTCTGCGCTTGACCTCGAGCATGGATGATAAGCATTATCATTCACCCGAAAAACGACCAGGTTTCCCCGTGAGTCAGTCCCGGTTCAACTCAGTGTTCCTCACCCAGCGCCTCTCCCTGCTGCGCACCTTGCAGCGCATGGTGGGCAACTCCAGCACCGCCGAGGACCTGCTGCAGGAAACCTACCTGCGGGTCACCCGCGCCCTGGGCGAGCGGCCGATCGAACACCTCGAGCCCTTCGTCTTCCAGACCGCGCGCAACCTGGCCCTGGACCACCTGCGGGCACGTCGGGTGCAGGCGCGCACGCTGGTGGACGATGTGCCCGAGCAGGTCCTGCACAATGTCGCCGCCCCCTCGGCCAGCAGCGAGGACGCCACCCACGCCGAGCAACTGCTCAAGCACCTGAGCGTCAGCCTCGGCCAGCTCAGCGAACGCCAGCAGCGCATCTTCATCCTCAGCCGCCTGCACGGCGCCAGCTACCTGGAAATCGCCGACCAACTGAAGGTCTCGGCCAGCACTGTGCAGAAAGAGCTGAAACTGATCATGGCCATCTGCATGGGCGTGGCCGATCGTCACCAGTGATGCGACCGCTCGCCGCTGCCCCGCGCAAAGCCCTTGCCATGGACCGGGCCTGCACTGATCATGCGCAAAAAAAGCCCCTCTCAAGGATCCCCCGTGACCGACCACCCCACCCCTCGCCCGTCACCCGCCGAGCCTGATGCCCGCGCCCGTGCCCGCGAGGAGGCGCTGGACTGGTTGATCCGCCTGCAGTGCGCCAGCGAGGACGACACCCGCGCCTTCGAGCACTGGCTGGGGGCCGAGCCGGAAAACGCCGAGGCCTATGTCGAGGCCGAAGCACTTTGGAACGGCGCCTCGCTGCGCCAGGCCGCCGGCCAGTTGCAACACAGGCGCAAGCGCTCGCTCGCCGGGCGCCTGCGCAGCCACTGGAAACCGCTGGCCACCGCCGCCGTGCTGCTGGTCGGGCTGTTCACCTTCGGCAACCTGCCGGTGCGCCTGCAGGCCGACCACCTGACCGTGGTCGGCGAACGCCAGCGCCTGGAGCTGGACCCGGGCGCCAAGGTGCTGCTCAACACCAACTCGGCCTTCGCCAGCGACGAGCGAGAGGGCCGCAAGGTCGCCCGCCTGCTGCAGGGCGAGGCGTACTTCCAGGTATCCAATACCAGCCAGCCGCCCCTGGAAGTCCAGGCCGGCCCGTTGCGCGCCAGCGTGCGCGACACCGACTTCGCCGTGCGCTACCTCGATGGCGAGGCCCAGGTGCGGGTGCAGCGCGGCGATGTCGACCTGCAGGCCGCGAGCGACCAGCGCATCCGCCTGAGCGCCGGCGACAGCATCAGCGTCGGCCCCAAGGGGTTCGGCCAGCGTCAGCGCCCCGACATGAGCAAGGACCTGGCCTGGGTCGAAGGCCGCCTGGTGTTCGAGAACTGCCCGCTGAGCCAGGTGCTCGCGGAAGTCCGCCGCTATTACCCGGGTTGGATCATCAATAGCAACGCCCACCTGGAGCAGGTCGCGGTCACCGGCAACTACCGCCTCGACCAGCCGCTGGAAACCCTGCGCGCCCTCGCCCATATCACCTCGGCGCAACTGCACGAGTACCCAGCCGTGGTGATTCTCAACTGACCCGGTAAGTTTTTTTACGCGATCACCCTGCCTCGCCCGTCTCGTTATAGCCAATACGATTGATTCTCGTTCGAAAACGAGAACAAGCACCGCCTATAACTCACGCGCGACAGGGAGCGCTTTCGATGCCCACAGGTCAGACCCGCCCGTCCACTTCTTCCCGCCGTCGCGGGCAATTGTCCCTGCTGACCCTGGCCCTGCTCGCCAGCGGCGCCTGCAGCCTGCCGGCGCTGGCCGTGGAACCGGCCCAGGCCAGCAGCCCGCGCATGGGCGACTACCGTTTCGCCATCGCCCAGCAGCCGCTGGTCGAGGCCATCAACGCCTTCAGCAAGGTGACCGGCTGGCAGGTCGGCTTCAGCGCCGAGCTCGCCGATGGCGTGGCCTCGCCCGGCGTGCAGGGCTCGCTGGCCCCGGAGATGGCGCTGCAACGCCTGCTGCGCGGCACCGGCCTGGGCTACCGCAAGATCGGCAACGGCAACGTGGTGCTCGAGCGCCAGTCCGCCGACAACGCCATCGCCCTGCAACAGGTGACCGTCAGCGCCACCCGCAGCGCCCAGGATGTCAGCCAGGTGCCGAGCACCGTCAGCGTGCAGACCCGCGAACAGCTGGATCGGCAGAACGTCAACGATATCAAGCAACTGGTGCGCTACGAGCCCGGCGTGTCGGTGTCCGGCAGCGGCCAGCGCAGCGGCCTGAACGGCTACAACATCCGCGGTATCGATGGCGACCGGGTGCTGACCCAGGTGGACGGCGTGTCGATTCCCGACAGCTTCTTCAACGGCCCCTACGCCCAGACCCAGCGCAACTATGTCGACCCCGAGATCGTCAAGCGCGTGGAGATCCTGCGTGGCCCGGCCTCCGTGCTGTACGGCAGCAACGCCATCGGCGGCGCGGTGAGCTACTACACCCTTGACCCCGAAGACATCATCAAGCCTGGCAAGGATGTCGGCGCACGCCTGAAGACCGGCTACAGCTCCGCCGACGAAAACTGGCTGACCTCGGCCACCGTCGCGGGCCGCCAGGGTGACTTCGACGGCCTGCTGCACCTCAGCCAGCGCAATGGCCATGAGACCGAGTCCTATGGCGGGCATGGCGGCGTCGGCATCAACCGGACCAAAGCCAACCCCGAGGACGTTCGCACCACCAACGTGCTGGCCAAGCTGGGCTGGAACTACGCCGACGACGCGCGCCTCGGGTTGACCTACGAGCACTACAAGGATGATCGCGACCAGAACATCCTCAGCGCAGTGGGCGGACCGTTCAACGGTGGCTCGCCCATGGGCATGTACCGCAGCCGCACCGGCAACGATACCGTCACCCGCGAGCGTTTCGGCATCAATCATGAATTCGGCCTGGATTCGCTGGTCGCCGACCACGTCAAGTGGAGCCTGAACTACCAGATCGCCAAGACCGACCAGGCAACCTCGGAAATCTACTTCCCGTTCAGCCGTACCGTGCTGCGCGAACGCGACACCACCTACAAGGACCGCCAATGGGTGCTTGATGCCCAGCTGGACAAGGCGTTCCGCATTGGTGAAACCGACCACCTGCTCACCTACGGCACCACGCTCAAGCACGAAAAGATCACCGGCCTGCGCACCGGCAAGGGCACCTGCCTGGTGGTGGGCGGCGCCTGCCGATTCATTGGCCAGACCAGCCCGGCCGACACCCCGGCGCCGGTCAGCGATTTCCCGGATCCGACCGTCAACACCTACAGCCTGTTCGCCCAGGACGAGATCCGCTGGAACAACTGGACCTTCCTGCCAGGCGCTCGCTACGACTACACCCGCATCGATCCGAAGATGACCGCCGAATACCTGCGCGGCGTGCAGAGCACCAGCCCCACCGGGCAAAGCCGTCTGAACGACGACGACAAGAAATGGCACCGCGTATCGCCCAAGCTGGGCGTGACCTATGCCTTCAACGACAACTACACCTGGTACGGGCAGTACGCCGAAGGTTTCCGCACGCCGAGCGCCAAGGCGATCTGGGGCCGCTTCGAAAACCTCGCCGGCGGCTATGTGGTCGAGCCCAACCCGGGGCTGGAGCCTGAGAAGAGCAAGAGCTACGAAACCGGCCTGCGTGGCAACTTCGACGCCGGCAACTTCGATGTCGCGGTGTTCTACAACAAGTACCGCGACTTCATCAACGAAGAGGCCGTGCAGTCGACCAACCTGGGGACCTCCTTCCAGGCCAACAACATCAAGCACGCCACCATCAAGGGCGCCGAAGTCAAGGGCCGCCTCAACCTGGATCGCTTCGGCGCGCCTGAAGGCCTGTACACCGTCGGTTCCATCGCCTATGCCTACGGGCGCAACGACGACACCGGGCAACCGCTGAACAGCGTCAACCCGCTGACCGGCGTATTCGGCCTGGGCTACGAGCAGGTCGACTATGGCACCCAGCTCAGCTGGACCGTGGTCAAGCGCAAGAACCGCGTGGACGACACCAAGTTCTTCGCCCCCGACGGTTCCAGCTCGAACTTCCGCACACCCGGCTACGGTGTGCTGGACCTGACCGGCTTCTACCGGATCACCGACGACCTGACCGTCAACGGCGGCATCTACAACCTGGCCGACAAGAAGTACTGGCAGTGGGATGACGTGCGCAAGTACGCCATGGTCGGCGACCAGAATGGCGTGGGCGAAGCCGCCGTCACCCAGCCGGCCAACCTGGATCGCCTGACAGCGCCGGGACGCAACTTCGCCATCAACCTGGTGTGGGATATCTGACCGATCGAGATCGACGTCACCGCCATCGCGGGGCAGGCCCGCTCCCACAGCCCCGCGATGGCCCCGGCTCTAGATCATGAGAATGATTTCACTTCGCAGGTGAGGTTTTTTTACTGTCCCGCGTCTTCTGTTTCGTCTTGTCACTAGACAGCCCCATTTTCCAAGGATGCCCCCATGACCGCCCCTTCCACCGAACGCGCCGCCCTGCGCTCCCAGCGCCTGAACCAGGTCACCCACGCCCCGCACACCGAGCTGGACGCCCTGGTCAAATCGCACAAGCCGTTCGACAGCCGTGAAAGCTTCGCCCGCTTCGTGGTTGCCCAGTACCTGTTCCAGTCCGAGCTGCAGGCGCTGTACACCGACCCGCAACTGATCGCCATCGTGCCCGACCTCGCCGCGCGTTGCCGCGCCGAACAGGCCCGCCTGGACCTGGCCGACCTCGACACCGAAGTGCCCGCGCCCTTCGCCGGCGCCCTGGGCAAGCCAAGCCTGGGTGAGGCCCTGGGCTGGATCTTCGTCTCCGAAGGCTCCAAACTGGGCGCCGCGTTCCTGATCAAGCGCGCCGTGGCCCTGGAGCTGTCCGAGACCTTCGGTGCCCGTCACCTGGGCGAGCCGGCCGGTGGCCGTGCCGAGGGTTGGAAGCAGTTCACACGCATCCTCGACAGCCTGGAGCTGTCGCCCGAGGAAGACGCCGCCGCCGAACGTGGCGCGGTTGCCGCCTTCGAGCGCTTCACCGAGCTGCTCAAGCATGCCTACGCCGCCGATGCCGCGCTGGCCTGACACGCTTTACCCGGCCGCCTGCGGGCGGCCACACCGTTGCAGTGAGACCATGACCCGAATTGCCCGCTCGAAACTGTCCCGCCTGCTCTACGCGATCCTGGCCTATGTCAGCCTGGGCATTGGCCTCGTGGCCATCGTCATTCCCGGGCTGCCCACCACCGAGTTCATCCTCCTCGCCGCCTGGGCCGCGACCCGCAGCTCGCCGCGCCTGTCCGCCTGGCTGGAGAACCACCGGCTATTCGGTCCGATTCTCTACAACTGGCGCAACGGCAAGGTGATCCAGCGCCGCGCCAAGGTCAGCGCGACCATCAGCATGCTGCTGTGCGCCGGCCTGATGCTGACCTTCCTCGAGCACCACTGGCCGGTGTTCCTCGCCATCGCCGGCATGACCCTGGGCAACCTGTGGATCTGGTCGCGTCCGGAACGTCCGACGCCACCAGCCGCTGTCGAACTGCAAGGTTGATTCATTTGCGCTGCGGCGCCGGATGTACTGCAATGGGATCCACGAAGGAGGATCCGGCATGCAGCCATTGCTCGACACCATCGCCCATTCACTACAACTCTCCCCCACCGCCGTAAGTTGGCACGGCATCGGCGCCCTGCCCTCCACATTTGCAGTAACCGAACTGGCCGCCGCCAGCCTCGCCGCCTGCGGCCTGGCCCTGGCCGATCTGCTCCGGGGCCAGTCGGGCCACTGCCCTCTGGTGCACATCGACCGCCGCCTGGCGTCCTTCTGGTTCGCCACCAGCCTGCGGCCTGGCGGCTGGGAGCCACCGCCGCTGTGGGATGCCATCGCCGGCGACTATCAGGCCCGCGACGGCTGGATCCGCCTGCACACCAACGCGGCGCACCACCGCACCGCCGCCCTGCGGGTACTGGGTGCCCAAGCCGACCGTGCCAGTGTCGCCAACAAGGTCGCCCGCTGGGACGCCGATGCACTGGAAGCTGCAGTAGTGAGAGCCGGTGGCTGCGCGGCGCGGATGCGCAGTTGGCCCGAATGGTGCGCGCATCCCCAGGGATTGGCAGTGAACCAGGAACCGCTGATCCTGCGCCAGGTCTTCACCGCAACCACCCTGGCCTGGCGCGGCAGCGCAGATCGACCGTTGGCCGGCATCAAGGTCCTCGACCTCACCCGCATCCTCGCCGGCCCCATCGCCACCCGCCTGCTGGCCGCTTTTGGTGCCGACGTGCTACGGATAGACCCACCCGACTGGGAAGAGCCCGCGGTGGCCGCCGAGGTTACCCTGGGCAAGCGCTGCGCCCGCCTAGACCTACGCACTCTTGCCGGCCGTCAATGCTTCGAGCGCTTGCTGGCCGAGGCCGATGTACTGGTACACGGTTACCGCGCCGATGCCTTCGAACGGCTCGACCTGGGTGTCGAACGACGACGCCAGCTCAACCCCGGGCTGATCGATGTGAGCCTGAACGCCTATGGCTGGAGCGGCCCCTGGCAAGACCGGCGCGGATTCGACAGCCTGGTGCAGATGAGCACCGGCATCGCCCGCGAAGGCATGCGCTGGCGCCAGGCGGATCGGCCTGTACCACTACCGGTGCAGGCGCTGGATCACGCCACCGGATACCTGATGGCGGCCGAAGTGATACGGGCGCTGGGGCGAGGCGAGGGATGCCGGTCGAGGCTGTCACTGGCACGCACGGCGGCATTGCTGATCGAACGAGGCACCGTGGAAGAGGACCTGGCGCTGGCCGCAGAATCGGCGCTGGACATCGATCCGCGCATCGAACGCACACCTTGGGGCGAAGCACAGCGGATCAGAGCGCCGTTGAAAGTGGGCGAGGCCACCATGAGCTGGGCGCGGGGAGCCTGCGAGCTTGGTTCCGCACCTGCCCAGTGGTGACTGCCAGATCCCCTGTAGGAGCGGCCTTGTGCCGCGAAAGGGCTGCGTAGCAGCCCCGGCAATCCTGAGGCATTCCTGAAACCCAGGGGCCGCTGCGCGTCCCTTTCGCGGCACAAGGCCGCTCCTACAGGGTCAATGCCCGGCCTGATCACAGGCTCAACAACCCCGAATACAGGGCGTACGCCGCCAGCCCCGCCCCCGCCAGCACCGCCGCGAAGATCAATTTCTCCCACGCAGTGAACAGCACCTGCCCCTGCTCTTGCTTGGCCCGGGCGAACAGGATCACCCCAGGCGCATACAGCAGCGCCGACAGCAGCACGTACTTGAGCCCTCCGGCATACAGCAGCCAGACCGCGTACAGCAGCGCGATCGCCGCCACCAGCAGGTCCTTGCGCCGCAGCCCCGCCTGCCCCTGGTAGCCTTCACCGCGGCAGGCCAGCAGCACCGCATAGGCCGCCGACCAGAAGTACGGCACCAGGATCATCGATGACGCCAGGTAGATCAGGCTGGTGTAGGTCCCCGCCGAGAACAGCGTGATCAGCAGGAAGCCCTGGATCATCACATTGGTCAGCCACAGGGCGTTGGCCGGCACCTGGTTGGCATTCTCCCGCGCCAGGAAGCGCGGCATGGTCTTGTCCCGGGCGGTGGCATAGAGAATCTCGGCGCACAGCAGCGCCCACGACAGCAATGCACCCAGCAGCGACACCGCCAGGCCGATGCTGATCAACAGCGCCCCCCACGGCCCGACGATATGCTCCAGCACCGAAGCCAAGGAGGGGTTCTGCAAGCCAGCCAGCTCCGGCTGGGTCATCACCCCCAGCGACAGCACGTTGACCAGCACCAGCAACGCCAGCACGCCGAGAAAACCGACCACGGTGGCCTTGCCCACGTCCGAGCGATGCAGCGCCCGCCCCGAATAGACACTCGCGCCCTCGATGCCGATGAACACGAACACCGTCACCAGCATCATGTTGCGCACCTGCTCCAGCACGCTGCCGAACTGCGGATTGCTCAGGCCCCAGATGTCGCGGGTAAAGATGTCGGCGCGAAAGGCGAAGGCGGCGATGACGATGAACATCAGCAGCGGCACGACCTTGGCCACGGTGGTCACCTGGTTGATGAAGGCGGCCTCCTTGATGCCGCGCAGCACCAGGAAATGCACCGCCCACAGCAGCAGCGAGGCGCAGCCGATGGCCACCGGCGTGTTGCCTTCGCCGAACACCGGGAAATAGAAGCCCAGGGTACTGAACAGCAACACGAAGTAGCCGACGTTACCCAGCCAGGCACTGATCCAGTAGCCCCACGCGGAAGAAAAGCCCATGTAGTCGCCGAAGCCGGCCTTGGCGTAGGCGTACACCCCGGAGTCCAGCTCCGGCTTGCGGTTGGCCAGGGTCTGGAACACGAAGGCCAGCGCCAGCATCCCCACCGCGGTGATGCCCCAGCCGATCAGCACCGCCCCGACATCGGCGCGGGCCGCCATGTTCTGCGGCAACGAGAAGATCCCGCCACCGATCATCGAGCCGACCACCAGCGCGATCAGCGCACCTAGGCGCAGTTTCTGTCCCGGTTCGCTCATAGGACTCCTCGTGCGCGGGCGCGCGTGAACGTATTGGCCGACACTATTGTTACAAGTTTTTTATCAAATAAAGCCATTAAACCTATAGCACTCATAACCATGCTGTCTATACCGACACCTTAATAAAAACCACATTAGTCGACTACTTTGCGGATCGTCTAAACCCGTCGCTATTTGCTGTGAAAAATTTGCGAAAACCGCAAAACGGACTAACTTCTCAGTTCGCAGGCGAAACGGAGCGTTTGCTCTAGAAAGGCATGGAGGTGCCAGCGCACAAGGCCTGCGTCAGAGCTGTCGGCATCCTCCAGGAGGCGCGTGAAGGATTTTTCTGATCTTCATGCGGGCATGAACTGATCTAAGTCAGCGAATGATCCAGGCGTCAGATTTATTCTGAGGTCAACTTTCTCCTGGTACGGAGTCGTTAAATGTCTGATTCTCCCGGAAAACTAAAACTAGGTGCACTCGTTGCACTTGTCGTCGGCTCGATGATCGGTGGCGGGATCTTCTCGTTGCCCCAGAACATGGCCGCCAGCGCTGGCGTCGGCGCCGTGCTGATCGGCTGGGCCATCACTGCGGTGGGCATGCTCACCCTCGCCTTCGTCTTCCAGACCCTGGCCAACCGCAAGCCCGATCTTGACGGCGGGGTGTACGCCTACGCCAAGGCCGGTTTCGGCGACTACATGGGCTTCTCTTCGGCCTGGGGCTACTGGATCAGTGCCTGGCTGGGCAACGTCGGCTACTTCGTGCTGCTGTTCAGCACCCTGGGGTATTTCTTCCCGGTATTCGGTGAAGGCAACACCCCGGCGGCGGTGATCGGTGCTTCGATCCTGCTGTGGGCCGTGCACTTCCTGGTGCTGCGCGGCATCAAGGAAGCCGCCTTCATCAACCTGGTCACCACCGTGGCCAAGGTCGTGCCGCTGGCGTTGTTCGCGCTGATCTGCCTGTTCGCCTTCAAGCTCGACGTATTCACCGCCGACATCTGGGCCGTCGGCACGCCGGAGCTGGGCAGCGTGATGAACCAGGTGCGCAACATGATGCTGGTAACCGTGTGGGTGTTCATCGGCATCGAAGGCGCGAGCATCTTCTCTTCCCGTGCAGAAAAACGCTCCGACGTCGGCAAGGCCACGGTCATCGGCTTCGTCACCGTGCTGCTGTTCCTGGTGCTGGTCAACGTGCTGTCGCTGGGCGTGATGACCCAGCCGGAGCTGGCCAAGCTGCAGAACCCGTCGATGGCCGCGGTGCTGGAACACGTGGTCGGCCACTGGGGCGCGGTGCTGATCAGCGTCGGCCTGATCATCTCGCTGCTGGGCGCCCTGCTGTCGTGGGTGCTGCTTTGCGCCGAGATCATGTTCGCCGCCGCCAAGGACCACACCATGCCGGAGTTCCTGCGCCGCGAGAACGCCAACCATGTGCCGGCCAACGCCCTGTGGCTGACCAACGCCATGGTGCAGATCTTCCTGGTCATCACCCTGTTCTCCAACAGCACCTACCTGTCGCTGATCTACCTCGCCACCTCGATGATCCTGGTGCCCTACCTGTGGTCGGCGGCCTATGCCTTCCTGCTGGCCTGGCGCAGCGAAACCTACGAACAGGCCCTGGCCGAACGCAAGAAAGACCTGATCATCGGCGGCATCGCCCTGCTCTACGCGATCTGGCTGCTCTACGCCGGCGGCGTGAAATACCTGCTGCTCTCGGCCCTGCTCTACGCCCCTGGCGCGATCCTGTTCGCCAAGGCCAAGCGCGAAGTTGGCCAACCGATCTTCACCAGCGTGGAAAAACTGATCTTCGCCGCCGTGGTCGCGGGCGCCCTGGTGGCAGCCTATGGCCTGTACGACGGCTTCCTGACTCTCTGAACCCCACGTCTTCGCTTTACAGGAGGATTCACCATGTCCACTGAGAAACAGAAATACGGCGTCCATTCCGAAGCCGGCAAGCTGCGCAAAGTGATGGTCTGCAGCCCGGGCCTGGCGCACAAGCGCCTGACCCCGAGCAACTGCGACGAACTGCTGTTCGACGACGTGATCTGGGTCGACCAGGCCAAGCGCGACCACTTCGACTTCGTCACCAAGATGCGCGAGCGCGGCGTCGATGTGCTGGAGATGCACAACCTGCTGACCGACATCGTCCAGCAACCCGAAGCGTTGAAGTGGATTCTCGACCGCAAGATCACCTCCGACACCGTCGGCGTCGGCCTCACCAATGAAGTGCGCAGCTGGCTCGAAGGCCTCGATCCACGCCACCTGGCCGAATTCCTGATCGGCGGCGTGGCCGGCCAGGACCTGCCGGAAAGCGAAGGCGCCAGCGTGGTCAAGATGTACAACGACTACCTGGGCCACTCCAGCTTCATCCTGCCGCCACTGCCCAACACCCAGTTCACCCGCGACACCACCTGCTGGATCTACGGCGGCGTGACGCTCAACCCGATGTACTGGCCGGCGCGACGCCAGGAAACCTTGCTGACCACCGCCATCTACAAGTTCCACAAGGAGTTCACCAACGCCGACTTCCAGGTCTGGTACGGCGACCCGGACAAGGACCACGGCAACGCCACCCTCGAAGGCGGCGACGTGATGCCGATCGGCAAGGGCGTCGTGCTCATCGGCATGGGCGAGCGCACCTCGCGCCAGGCCATCGGCCAACTGGCACAGAACCTGTTCGCCAAGGGCGCGGTGGAGAAAGTCATCGTCGCCGGCCTGCCGAAATCCCGCGCCGCGATGCACCTGGACACCGTGTTCAGCTTCTGCGACCGCGACCTGGTCACGGTCTTCCCGGAAGTGGTCAAGGAGATCGTGCCGTTCATCATCCGTCCGGACGAAAGCAAGCCGTATGGCATGGACGTGCGCCGCGAGAACAAGTCGTTCATCGAAGTGGTCGGCGAGCACCTGGGGGTCAAGCTGCGCGTGGTCGAGACCGGCGGCAACAGCTTCGCCGCCGAGCGCGAACAATGGGATGACGGCAACAACGTGGTGGCCGTGGAGCCCGGCGTGGTCATCGGCTACGACCGCAACACCTACACCAACACCTTGCTGCGCAAGGCCGGGATCGAGGTCATCACCATCAGCGCCGGCGAGCTGGGCCGGGGCCGCGGCGGCGGCCACTGCATGACCTGCCCGATCGTGCGCGACCCTATCGACTACTAACGCCCATCGAACCCGGCCGCGCCCACGAGGCGGCGGCCGGACACCTCACCGAATCCTAGGAGAACCGTCATGGCGTTCAACATCCACAACCGCAACCTGCTCAGCCTCGAACATCACAGCACCCGCGAGCTGCGCTACCTGCTGGACCTGTCCCGCGACCTCAAGCGCGCCAAGTACACCGGTACCGAGCAGCAGCACCTGAAGGGCAACAACATCGCCTTGATCTTCGAGAAGACCTCGACCCGCACCCGCTGCGCCTTCGAAGTCGCCGCCTACGACCAGGGCGCCAACGTCACCTACATCGACCCCAACTCCTCGCAGATCGGCCACAAGGAGAGCATGAAGGACACCGCCCGCGTGCTCGGGCGCATGTACGACGCCATCGAGTACCGTGGCTTCAAGCAGGAGATCGTCGAGGAACTGGCCAAGTTCGCCGGCGTGCCGGTGTTCAACGGCCTGACCGACGAGTACCACCCGACCCAGATGATCGCCGACGTGCTGACCATGCGTGAGCACAGCGACAAGCCGCTGCACGACATCAGCTACGCCTACCTGGGTGACGCCCGCAACAACATGGGCAACTCGCTGCTGCTGATCGGCGCCAAGCTCGGCATGGACGTGCGCATCGCCGCGCCCAAGGCCCTGTGGCCCCATGACGACCTGGTCGAGCGCTGCCATAAATACGCCGAGGAAAGCGGCGCGCGCATCACCCTGACCGAAGACCCGAAAGCCGCGGTCAAGGGCGTGGACTTCGTCCACACCGACGTCTGGGTGTCGATGGGTGAGCCGATCGAAGCCTGGGGCGAGCGCATCAAACTGCTCAAGCCCTACCAGGTGAACAAGGATCTGATGAAAGCCACCGGCAATCCACGCACCAAGTTCATGCACTGCCTGCCAGCGTTCCACAACTCCGAGACCAAGGTCGGCAAGCAGATCGCCGAGCAGTATCCGGACCTGGCCAACGGCATCGAAGTCACCGATGACGTGTTCGAGTCGCCGGCGTGCATCGCCTTCGAGCAGGCGGAAAACCGCATGCACACGATCAAGGCGATCCTGGTGTCGACCCTGGCTGACCTTTGATGGCCATGTAGGGTTCCTCGGTGGGAGCGGGCTTGCCCCGCGATAGCGCCAGCCGCGATGGCATCGTTGCCTGGTCCGACGCCATCGCGGGTCAAGCCCGCTCCCACGATTACAGGTTTTCCACGAAAGGACATTCCCCATGCGTATCGTTGTTGCATTGGGCGGCAACGCCCTGCTGCGCCGCGGCGAGCCGATGACCGCCGACAACCAGCGCGCCAATATCCGCACCGCCACCGAGCAGATCGCCAAGATCCACCCCGGCAATGAACTGGTCATCGCCCACGGCAACGGCCCGCAGGTCGGCCTGCTGTCGCTGCAGGGGCTGTCGTACAAGCCGGATGAAGCCTATCCGCTGGACGTGCTCGGCGCCGAGACCGAAGGCATGATCGGCTACATGATCGAACAGGAGCTGGGCAACCTGCTGGCCTTCGAGGTGCCGTTCGCCACCCTGCTCACCCAGGTGGAAGTGGACGCCAACGACCCGGCGTTCAAGGATCCGACCAAGTTCATTGGCCCGGTCTACGCCAAGGACGAGGCCGAGCGCCTGGCCAAGGAAAAAGGCTGGGTGGTCAAGCCCGACGGCGACAAGTACCGCCGCGTGGTGGCCAGCCCGAAACCCAAGCGCATCTTCGAGATCCGCCCGATCAAGTGGCTGCTGGAGAAGAGCAGCATCGTGATCTGCGCCGGCGGCGGCGGCATCCCCACCATGTACGACGAGAACCGCAAGCTCAAGGGCATCGAGGCGGTGATCGACAAGGACCTGTGCTCGGCGCTGCTGGCCGAACAGCTGGAAGCCGACCTGCTGATCATCGCCACCGACGTCGACGCGGCGTACATCGATTTCGGCAAACCGACCCAGAAGGCCATCGCCCAGGCCCACCCTGAGGAGCTCGAGAAGCTCGGTTTCGCTGCAGGCTCCATGGGGCCGAAGGTGCAGGCCGCCTGCGATTTCGCCCGCCACACCGGCAAGGTGGCGGTGATCAGCTCGCTGGAGAACATCGAGGACATCGTCAAGGGCACCGCCGGCACGCGGGTTTCCACCGCCAAGCCCGGTATCAGCTACCGTTGAATGCAGTTGGCGGGTGCCTGGCGCCCGCCGTTTTCAACCTTCCGGAGGACTCGCCATGGCCCAGTATCAACCTGGTCACGTGCATATCGAGCGCACCGCGCTGAACACCAACGACCACAGCTACGACCTGTGCATCGACTACGAGGCCGTGTCGGACCCGAGTGAAGGCCGCGGCATCCAGTTCCGCATGCATGGCAAGATCGAAGGCAAGGCGGTGGACGAAAAGTTCTTCCTGGCCAAGGACCAGGTACTGCCGAGTTTTTTGATGCAACTGAGCCGCAAGGCCCAGTCCTACCTGCCAGCGCCGAAGAAGTTCGAGAACCTCGGCTCGCCGCACAAGCTGTATGACTACATGTTCGAAGACATTCGCACCAAGCTGGATGTGAAATCGGGTGACCCGATCAAGCCTGAACATCTGGAGTGATCCTTGGGGCCGCTGCGCGGCCCTTTCGCGGCACAAGGCCGCTCCTACAGGGATCGCACGCCCCTGTAGGAGCGGCCTTGTGCCGCGAAAGGGCTGCGCAGCAGCCCCGGCAACAGTGGGCTAGAACGACATCGCAAGGCATACTGACGCCCATCCCGGCCAAAGCCTCGCTCATCATGCGCATCCACGTCAGCTTCATCGACCGCGTCGGCATCACCCAGGAAGTCCTGGCCCTGCTCGGCGCCCGCAACCTCAACCTCGATGCCGTGGAGATGGTCCCGCCAAACGTCTACATCGACGCCCCGACCCTCAGCCCCGCCGTGCTTGAAGAGCTGCACGACGCCCTGCTCGAGGTGCACGGCGTGCAATCGGTGGAAGTGGTCGACATCCTCCCCGGCCAACGCCGGCACCTGCAGCTCGACGCCCTGCTCGCCGCCATGAGCGACCCGGTGCTGGCGGTGGACAGCGCGGGCAAGGTGCTGCTGGCCAACCCGGCGCTGATCGCCCTGTGCGGACGTGAGTCCGCCGGGCGTTCGGTGGGCGAACTGTTCGGTGATCCGGACCTGCTCCAGGCCCTGCTGGACAACAATTTCCACCTGCCCATGCGCGAAATGCAGTTGAACGGCCAGAGCCTACTGCTCGATGCCACGCCGATCACCCACGCCGGCGGCCTGCTGACCCTTTACCCGCCCAACCGCATGGGCGAACGCCTGTCGGCACTGCACCACGATCACGCCGAGGGTTTCGACGCCATGCTCGGCGACTCCCCGGCAATCCGCACCCTCAAGGCCCGCGCCTTGCGCGTGGCCACCCTCGATGCGCCACTGCTGGTGCACGGCGAGACAGGCACCGGCAAGGAACTGGTGGCCCGTGCCTGCCACGCCATCAGCAGTCGCCATGCCGCGCCGTTCCTGGCCCTCAACTGCGCGGCGCTGCCCGAGAGCCTGGCCGAGAGCGAACTGTTCGGCTATGCCCCCGGCGCCTTCACCGGCGCGCAACGTGGCGGCAAGCCCGGGCTGATGGAGCTGGCCAACCAGGGCACGGTGTTCCTCGACGAGATCGGCGAAATGTCGCCGTACCTGCAGGCCAAGCTCCTGCGTTTTCTCAGCGACGGCAGCTTCCGCCGGGTCGGCGGCGACCGCGAGGTGAAAGTGGATGTGCGCATCATCAGCGCCACTCACCGCGACCTGGAACGCATGGTCGCCGAGGGCACCTTCCGCGAAGACCTGTTCTACCGCCTCAACGTGCTCAACCTGCAAGTCCCGCCCCTGCGCGAGCGCGGCCAGGACATCCTGTCGCTGGCGCAGTTCTTCATGCAGCAGGCCTGCACCCAGATCCAGCGCCCAGCCTGCCGACTGGCGCCTGCCACGCATCCGGCGCTGCTGGCCAACCCCTGGCCGGGCAATGTGCGCCAGCTACAGAACGTGATCTTCCGCGCCGCGGCCATCTGTGAAAGCAACTTGGTGGATATCGATGACCTGGATATCGCTGGCACCTCGGTGGCACGCGGCCAGGATGGCGAGGTGGCCAGCCTGGAACAGGCGGTGGGGGATTTCGAGCGCGAACTGTTGCAGCGCCTGTATGCCAGCTACCCCTCGACCCGGCAGTTGGCCGGACGCTTGCAGACTTCGCATACGGCCATTGCCCAGCGCTTGCGCAAGTACGGAATTCCAACCCGAGGTTGACTCAGGCCACACCTGTCGTATCGATTTCATTACGACGTAACGATATCGATACACATCCATTTGCATGCGCCTTTGCAAGGGTTTGATCCTGCAACGCTTTTGATTTCCTGCTCATCTGTATCGATTTCGTTCCAAGCGAATGACATAAAACCTACGAAATATAATTAACTTATTGATTAATAAGGATTTTTGTTATCTGGCCGCATTATTGCTAAGGGAATTCCAACCTTAAGAGCGCGGAGCCTACCGCGCCCAACGCCCCCTGCTTCCCGAGGAATTCCCATGAGCGAGTTGCGTTTCACCGAAGATCACGAATGGCTGCGCGTCGAAGCCGATGGCAGCGTCACCGTGGGCATTACCGCCTACGCCCAGAACGCCCTCGGCGACGTGGTCTATGTGCAACTGCCGGAACTGCAGCAGTACGACAAGGGCGCCGAAGCCTCCACCGTGGAATCGGTCAAAGCCGCCAGCGGCGTGTACATGCCGCTGACCGGTGAAGTGGTCGCTGTCAATGAAGGCCTGAACGACAGCCCCGAGCTGGTCAACGAAGACCCGCTGGGCGAAGGCTGGTTCTTCCGCTTCATCCCCGCCGACATGAGCCAAGTGGCCGCCCTGCTCGACCAGGCTGCCTACGACCGCCTGCTCAAAGCCAACGACGACGCCTGAGGTACCGCACCATGACCCTCAACCTCGGCACCGCCAACGAATTCATCGCCCGTCACATCGGCCCGCGCGCCGCTGACGAGCAAGCCATGCTCACCACCCTGGGCTTCGACTCGCTGGAGGCCATGACCGCCGCAGTCATCCCCGACAGCATCAAGGGCACCAGCGTGCTCGGCAGCGAAGACGGCCAGAGCGAGGCCGATGCCCTCGCCGCGCTGAAAGCCATTGCCGGCAAGAACCAGCTGTTCAAGAGCTACATCGGCCAGGGCTATTACAACACCCACACCCCGGCGCCGATCCTGCGCAACCTCCTGGAAAACCCGGCCTGGTACACCGCCTACACCCCGTACCAGCCAGAGATCTCCCAAGGCCGCCTGGAAGCGCTGCTGAACTTCCAGACCCTGATCAGCGACCTCACCGGCCTGCCGATCGCCAACGCCTCCCTGCTCGACGAGGCCACCGCCGCCGCCGAAGCCATGACCTTCTGCAAGCGCCTGTCGAAGAACAAGGCCAGCCACGCCTTCTTCGCCTCCGTGCACAGCCACCCGCAGACCCTCGACGTGCTGCGCACCCGTGCCGAGCCGCTGGGCATCGAGGTGGTGGTGGGCGACGAACGTGAACTGGGCGACGTCAGCGCCTACTTCGGCGCCTTGCTGCAATACCCGGCCAGCAACGGTGACGTGTTCGACTACCGCGAAGTGGTGCAGCGCTTCCACGCCACCGGCGCCCTGGTGGCCGTGGCCGCCGACCTGCTGGCCCTGACCCTGCTCACCCCGCCAGGCGAGTTCGACGCCGACGTGGCCATTGGCAGCGCCCAGCGCTTTGGTGTGCCGCTGGGCTTCGGTGGCCCGCACGCGGCCTACTTCGCCACCCGCGATGCGTTCAAGCGTGACATGCCGGGCCGCCTGGTCGGCGTGTCGATCGACCGCTTCGGCAAGAGCGCCCTGCGCCTGGCCATGCAGACCCGCGAACAGCACATCCGCCGCGAGAAGGCCACCAGCAACATCTGCACCGCCCAGGTGCTGCTGGCCAACATCGCCAGCATGTACGCCGTGTACCACGGCCCGGCCGGCCTCAAGCGCATCGCCGAACGCACCCACGCGCTGACCGCGATCCTCGCCACCGGCCTGACCAAGCTGGGCGTGAAAGTTGTCACCGACGAGTTCTTCGACACCCTGACCCTGGCCACCGGCAGCGCCACCGCCGCCCTGCACGACAAGGCCCGCGCCCAGGGCATCAACCTGCGCCAGGTCGACATCACCCAGCTGGGCCTGTCGCTGGACGAAACCAGCAGCCAGGCCGATGTCGAGGCCCTGTGGCAGCTGTTCGCCGACGGCCAGGCCACCCCTGACTTCACCGCCCTGGCCAACACTGTCGCCGTGCGCCTGCCGGCTGGCCTGCTGCGCCAGTCGGCCATCCTCGAGCACCCGGTGTTCAACCGCTATCACAGCGAAACCGAGCTGATGCGCTACCTGCGCCGCCTGGCCGACAAGGACCTGGCGCTGGACCGCAGCATGATCCCGCTGGGCTCGTGCACCATGAAGCTCAACGCCGCCAGTGAGATGATCCCGGTGACCTGGGCCGAGTTCGGCAACCTGCACCCGTTCGCCCCGGCCGAGCAGAGCCAGGGCTACCTGCAGATGACCACCGAGCTGGAAGCCATGCTCTGCGCCGCCACCGGCTATGACGCCGTGTCGCTGCAGCCCAACGCCGGTTCCCAGGGCGAGTACGCAGGCCTGCTGGCGATCCGTGCCTACCACCGCAGCCGCGGTGACAGCCACCGCGACATCTGCCTGATCCCGTCCTCGGCCCACGGCACCAACCCCGCCACTGCGCACATGGCCGGCATGCGCGTGGTGGTCACCGCCTGCGACGCCCGCGGCAACGTCGACATCGACGACCTGCGCGCCAAGGCCATCGAGCACCGCGAGCGCCTGGCGGCGATCATGATCACCTACCCGTCGACCCACGGCGTGTTCGAGGAAGCCATCGGCGAGATCTGCGCGATCATCCATGACAACGGCGGCCAGGTGTACATCGACGGCGCCAACATGAACGCCATGGTCGGCCTGTGTGCCCCGGGCAAGTTCGGCGGCGACGTCTCGCACCTGAACCTGCACAAGACCTTCTGCATCCCCCACGGCGGTGGCGGCCCGGGCGTCGGCCCGATCGGCGTCAAGTCGCACCTGGTGCCGTTCCTTCCCGGCCACGCGACGCTGGAGAACACTGCCGGTGCCGTGTGCGCCGCACCGTTCGGCAGCGCCAGCATTCTGCCGATCACCTGGATGTACATTCGCATGATGGGTGGCGCGGGCCTCAAGCGCGCCTCGCAGATGGCGATCCTCAACGCCAACTACATCGCCCGTCGCCTGGAAGAGCACTATCCTGTGCTGTACACCGGCGGCAACGGCCTGGTGGCGCATGAGTGCATCCTCGACCTGCGTCCGCTCAAGGACACCAGCGGCATCAGCGTCGACGACGTGGCCAAGCGCCTGATCGACTTCGGCTTCCACGCCCCGACCATGTCCTTCCCGGTGGCCGGCACGCTGATGATCGAACCGACCGAAAGCGAGTCCAAAGAGGAACTGGACCGCTTCTGCAACGCGATGATCCAGATCCGCGAGGAAATTCGCGCCGTCGAGAATGGCAGCCTGGACAAGGACGACAACCCGCTGAAGAACGCCCCGCACACCGCGGCGGAGCTGGCCGGCGAATGGACCCACGGCTACAGCCGCGAGCAGGCGGTGTACCCGCTGCCGAGCCTGGTGGAAGGCAAGTACTGGCCACCGGTGGGCCGAGTCGACAACGTGTTCGGCGACCGCAACCTGGTCTGCGCCTGCCCGTCGATCGAGAGCTATCAGGACGTCTGATAGCCCAGGCCTGCCCACACCTGTGAGGCGGGCCTCGGCCCCTGTGGGAGCGGGTTTACCCGCGAATGCAATAGTGAATTCACCGACGCATTCGCGGGTAAACCCGCTCCCACAGGGTCACCATCAACCCCAAGAGCCGGTTAGGAGATCACCATGTCCCTGAGCGTCTTCGACCTGTTCAAGATCGGCATCGGCCCCTCCAGCTCGCACACAGTCGGCCCGATGCGCGCCGCCGCGCGCTTCGCCGAAGGCCTGCGCCGTGACGGCCTGCTGGACGGCACGGTCAGCGTCAAGGCCGAGCTGTACGGCTCGCTCGGCGCCACCGGCAAGGGTCACGGCAGCGACAAGGCCGTGCTGCTGGGCCTGGAAGGCGAACATCCCGATACCGTCGACACCGAAACCATACCCGCCCGCCTGCAGGCGATCCGCGACAGCGGCCGCCTGCGCCTGCTCGGCGAACATGAAATCGTCTTCGTCGAGAAGCAGCACCTGGCGATGATCCGCAAGCCGCTGGACTACCACCCCAACGGCATGATCTTCCGCGCCTTCGACGCCGCCGGCCTGCAGATCCGCAGCCGCGAGTACTACTCGGTGGGCGGCGGCTTCGTGGTCGACGAGGAGGCCGCAGGCCACGACCGCATCGTCGAGGACAGCACCGTGCTGGCCTACCCGTTCAAGACCGGCAAGGAACTGCTGGCCCATTGCACCACCCAGCAGCTGTCGTTCAGCCAGGTGATGCTGGCCAACGAAGCCGCCTGGCGCCCGGAGGCCGAGACCCGCGCCGGCCTGCTGCGCATCTGGCAGGTGATGCAGGACTGCGTCGAGGCGGGTTGCAGGCATGAGGGCATCCTGCCCGGCGGGCTCAAGGTCAAGCGCCGGGCGCCGGCGCTGTACCGCCAGCTCAGCCGTCATCCGGAGGCCAGCCTGCGTGACGCGCTGTCGGTGCTCGACTGGGTCAACCTCTATGCCCTGGCGGTGAACGAGGAGAACGCTTATGGCGGGCGGGTGGTCACCGCACCGACCAACGGCGCCGCCGGCATCGTCCCGGCGGTGTTGCACTACTACATGCGCTTCGTCCCTGGCGCCAATGAGGACGGGGTGGTGCGCTTCCTGCTCACCGCGGCGGCGATCGGCATCCTCTACAAGGAAAATGCGTCGATCTCCGGCGCCGAGGTCGGCTGCCAGGGCGAGGTCGGCGTGGCCTGCTCGATGGCCGCCGGCGCCCTGTGCGAAGTGATGGGCGGCAGCCCGCAGCAGGTGGAGAACGCCGCCGAGATCGGCATGGAACACAACCTGGGCCTGACCTGCGACCCCATCGGCGGGCTGGTCCAGGTGCCCTGCATCGAGCGCAACGCCATGGGCTCGGTGAAAGCGATCAACGCGGTGCGCATGGCCCTGCGCGGCGACGGGCAGCACTACGTCTCCCTCGACAAGGTCATCCGCACCATGCGCCAGACCGGCGCCGACATGAAAAGCAAATACAAGGAGACCGCCCGCGGCGGTCTGGCCGTCAACATCATCGAATGTTGACCCGAACAAAAAACGAGGAGTCACCGATGTCCGAAACACTGCACAAGACCCCGCTGCACGCCCTGCACCTGGAACTGGGCGCGCGCATGGTGCCCTTCGCCGGCTACGACATGCCGGTGCAGTACCCGCTGGGCGTGCTCAAGGAGCACCTGCACACCCGCGAGCAGGCCGGCCTGTTCGACGTCTCGCACATGGGTCAGATCATCCTGCGCGGCAGCGACGCCGCCCGTGCCCTGGAAACCCTGGTGCCGGTGGACATCGTCGACCTGCCGGTGGGCATGCAGCGCTACGCCATGTTCACCAACGCCGAGGGCGGCATCCTCGACGACCTGATGGTCGCCAACCTCGGTGACGACACCCTGTTCCTGGTGGTCAACGCCGCCTGCAAGGACCAGGACCTGGCGCACCTGCGCAAACATATCGCTGATCGCTGCGAGATCCAGCCACTATTCGAGGAACGCGCCCTGCTCGCCCTGCAAGGTCCGGCGGCGGTCAAGGTGCTGGAGCGCCTGGCCCCGGAAGTGGCCGGCATGACCTTCATGCAGTTCCGCCCGGTCAGCCTGCTCGGCAACGACTGCTTCGTCAGCCGCTCGGGCTATACCGGCGAGGACGGCTACGAGATCTCGGTGCCGGCCGCCGCCGCCGAAGCCCTGGCCCGCCGCCTGCTGGCCGAGCCCGAGGTCCAGCCGATCGGCCTGGGCGCGCGCGACTCGCTGCGCCTGGAAGCCGGCCTGTGCCTGTACGGCCACGACATGGACACCACCACTACCCCGATCGAGGCCAGCCTGCTGTGGGCCATCTCCAAGGTGCGCCGCGCCGATGGCACGCGCGCTGGTGGCTTCCCTGGGGCAGACACCGTGTTCGCCCAGCAACAGGCTGGCGTGGCGCGCAAGCGGGTCGGCCTGCTGCCCCAGGAACGCACGCCGGTGCGTGAGGGCGCGCAGATCGTCGACCAGGCTGGCAAGGTGGTCGGCGAAGTGTGCAGCGGCGGCTTCGGTCCGACGCTCGGCGCGCCCGTGGCCATGGGCTATGTCGATAGCGAACATGCGGCCCTCGACACGGCGTTGTTTGCCGTCGTCCGTGGCAAGCAAGTTGCCCTGAAGGTCAGCAAAATGCCTTTCGTGGCACAACGTTACTACCGTGGCTGAATGAGTGGATTGGACGGGTTCGACATATTCGTTTTCGAACCTGTCCAATAACTTCTGAACATAGCGCCAGCCCAGGCGCCACGCCGTTTCCGACAAATCGTTCGGTTATCGGGAAAACCCTGATTTTCACCCCCCGCAAGGGCTTGTTTTTCGCTCGGCAGTTGGCGTAGAGTCATCGCACTGTGTTTGCATGGGTCGCAACAGTTCGTGACCTGGGCCAGTAGCCGCAATCTGCTACAACCCGTTCGACGTCTCTTACTTTCCTGCAACCCAGCCCAGTAGTCTTTCACTTACAAATGCGTGAAAGAAACTGTCATCAAAATTCAAGTTTCATAGGAAATAAGACAATGGCTGAGCGTCAGAACGGTACCGTCAAGTGGTTCAATGACGAGAAAGGTTACGGCTTCATCACCCCTGAGAGCGGTGCTGATCTGTTTGTTCACTTCCGTGCCATCGAAGGCAACGGCTTCAAGAGCCTGAAAGAAGGCCAGAAAGTCACCTTCGAAGCCGTGCAAGGCCAGAAAGGCCTGCAGGCTGACAAAGTTCAGGTTGTCGCTTAAGCGATTACCCGAATTCAAAAAGCCCCTGCCAAGTGCAGGGGTTTTTTTTTGCCCGTAGAATGGCGGCTTCGTCATTCGGAGCCGTCCTGCATGTCCAAGCCCCTGCTCTCACCCCAGGGTGATTTCCCCCCCGTCGGCCTGGGTCGCCGGCTGGCGGCGATGTTCTATGACTTCCTGCTGTGTACCGCCCTGCTGATCGTCACCGCCGGCGCCTACAAGATGATCCAGATGGCGATCATCGGCGAGGCACGCATGCGCGAACTGACCGAGGCCGGTGCACTGGATGGCGACCCGCTGCTGTCGACGATCCTGCTGTTCGCCCTGTTCGGCTTCTTCGCCAAGTTCTGGACCCACGGCGGCCAGACCCTGGGCATGCAGGTGTGGGGCGTGCGCGTGCAGAACGCCGACGGCAGCGCCATCAGCCTGTGGCAGGCGCTGCTGCGCTTCCTGGTGTCCATCGCCTCCTGGCTGTGCCTGGGGCTGGGGTTCTTCTGGTCGCTGATCGACAAGCGCCAGCGCAGTTGGCACGACATTTACTCCGAGACACAGCTGGTGCGTCTGCCCAAGCGCAAGAAGTAGCCCGGACGACGACCACCCTGTAGGAGCGGCCTTGTGCCGCGAAAGGGCCGCAAAGCGGCCCCGGCGATTCGTATCGTGGCGTAGATCCTTGTGCCGCTCTGCGGCCCCTTTCGCGGCACAAGGCCGCTCCTACAACAGTCCTGCTCACAAAAAAGCCGACCCAAGGGTCGGCTTTTTTTTGCAGCTCAGGCCATTATCCGGCCCGACGCATCAACCACAAACCAGCCAGCGCACAGATCCCCGCCGGGATCACCACCGCCAGCAACGGCGGGAAGCCGAACACCTGGCTCGATGGCCCCAGCAGGTCCCCGGCGATACGGAACACGAAGCCCACCAGCACGCCGGTGAACACGCGCTGACCCAGGGTCACGGAACGCAGCGGGCCGAAGATGAACGAGATCGCCATCAACACCAGCGCCGCAGTAACCAACGGCTGCAGGACCTTGGTCCAGAACGCCAGCCAGTAACGCGAGTTGTTCAGCCCCTGGTCGGCCAGGTAGTGGATGTAGTCCCACAGCCCGGTGATCGACAGCGACTCCGGCGCCAGCACCACGGTATTGAGCAGCTCCGGTGTCACCGAGACGTCCCACACTTCCTCGGGGCTCTTGACCACTTCGGTGTGGTCGCCGCGGAAGTAGGTGGTGGAGACATCGTTGAGCATCCACTTGCCTTCCACATACTGCGCCCGGCGGGCGAAGCTGGAGGTCTGGATCTTGCGCTCGGCGTCGAAACGGTAGCGGGTCACGCCCAGCAGCAGGCCATTGGGCTGCACCGAGTTGATGTGCACGAACTCCTCGCCCTGGCGGTGCCACATGCCGCGCTTGGAGCTTTGCGCCTCGCCACCGCCCTGGGCCAGCGAACGGTCGGCCTGGGCCTTGTTCTCGGTCACCGGGGCCACGTACTCGCCGATCAGCAGGCCGACCAGCATCAGCACCAGCATCGGCTTCATCACCGCCCAGACGATGCGGCCGATGGACACGCCGGCGGCACGCATGATGGTCAATTCGCTGCTGCTGGCCAGGCTGCCCAGGCCGATCAGGCAGCCGATCAGGGCCGCCATCGGCAGCATGTCGTAAAGCCGGCGCGGCGCGGTCAGCAGGACGAAGCTGCCAGCGTCCATGAAGGTGTAGGTCGCGCTCAGGTCGTTCAGTTCGTCGATCAGGGCGAACAGCGAGGCCAGGCCAAGGATGATGCCCAGCACGGCGGCGATCGCCAGCAGCACGCTCTTGCCGATGTAGCGGTCCAGTTTAACCACGGGCCACCTCCGCACGACGGGCGGCGCGCTTGAGACGCAGCGGCTCCCAGTACATCAGCGCCAGGCCGATCAGCAGGAACAGGCCATGGACCCACCACATGCCCAGCGAGATGGGCAGCTTGCCCTTCTCCAGGGCGCTACGCACGGAAATCAGCATCGTCAGATAGGCCATGTACAAAAGGATCGCCGGCAGCAACTTGAGGAAGCGGCCCTGGCGTGGATTGACGCGCGACAGCGGCACAGCCAGCAAGGTCACGACGAACACCAGCAGTGGCAGCGACAGGCGCCATTGCAGCTCGGCACGCTCGCGAATGCCTTCATGTCCGAACAGTTCGGACGTCGGGATCGCTTCGCGCTCGGTGACTTCCTCGGCGACTTCCGGCTTGGGCAGCAGCACGCCATAGGTGTCGTACTTGATCGCCCGGTAGTCGGCCTGGCCCGGGTTGCCGTCGTAGCGGTAGCCGTTCTCCAGCACCAGATAACGGTTGCCGTCGGCCTGCACTTCCTGGTGGCCCTTCTCGGCAACCAGCACCGAAGGCGCGCGGTCCTTGGTCTTGTCCTGGTTGAAGCGCTTCTCGGAGATGAACACCCCGCCGAGCTTGATGCGGTCATCGGACAGTTGCTCGGTGTAGGTCACCCGGGAACCGTCGCGCAGGGTCTGGAAACGGCCCGGCACCAGGGTGTCGAACTCGGTCAGGGCATCCTGCTGGGCGATGATCTTCTGCACCTGGGCAACGCCCAGGGGCGCCAGGCTCAGGCTCAGCCAGGCGACCAGCAGGGCCACCAGCGCCGCCGGCACCATGGTCACGGTCAGCAGGCGCTGCTGGCTCATGCCGGTGGCCGACAGCACGGTCATCTCGCTTTCGAGATACAACCGGCCATAGGCGAGCAGGATGCCGAGGAACAGCCCCAGCGGCAGGATCAGTTGCAGGAAGCCCGGCAGGCGGAACCCCATGATCATGAACAGCACGCTAGGATCGAGCGCGCCCTGGGCCGCCTGGGCCAGGTACTTGATGAAGCGCCCGCTCATGATGATCACCAGCAGCACGGCGCTGACGGCGCTCAAGGTCACCAGGACCTCGCGGGACAGATAACGAAAGACGATCAAACCAGACACTCCTGGGTTGTCAGGGGCGGACAGCCAAACGAACGATTCGGACAGCCAAGACCAATGCCGGTTCGCCAAGGCGAACCTCCATGTAAAAGTGCGCGCATTATCCTGTGATTGACGGCGCCTGTCACTTGGCCACGCAGCATGGCGCATATCGGGGTTGTCATCGTGGTCGCGGCAGGCTCAAACTGGCAGCTTTTCCGCTGGCAGGCATCGCCCGCCAGCCGCGTGTTCCGAGCGCTTGCGAAAGACAGCGCCCACTGACAGACAGATCATTCGGGGACCCCAGACATGGAATTGGTTGTAAAGAGCGTAGCCGCTGTATCCGTCAAGACCGCGACCTTGGTCGTACCCGTCGGTGAAGGGCGCAAGCTCGGCGCCACCGCCAAGGCCGTCGACCAGGCCAGCGAAGGCGCGATCAGCGCGCTGCTCAAGCGTGGCGACCTGGCCGGCAAGCCGGGCCAGACCCTGCTGCTGCACAACCTGCCGGGCCTGAAGGCCGAGCGCGTGCTGCTGGTCGGCAGCGGCAAGGACGAAGCCCTCGGCGATCGCGCCTGGCGCAAGCTGGTCGCCAGCGTCGCAGGCGTACTCAAGGGCCTGGGCGGCAGTGATGCCGTGCTGGCCCTGGACGACATCGCCGTCACCGGCCGCGACGGCCACTACGGCAAGTACCGCCTGCTGGCCGAGACCCTGCTCGACGGCAACTACGTATTCGACCGCTACAAGAGCCAGAAGGCCGAGCCCCGCGCCATCAAGAAAGTCACCCTGCTCACCGCCAAGGCCGGCCAGGCCGAGGCCGAGCGCGCCGTGAAGCACGCCAGCGCCATCGCCACCGGCATGGCCTTCACCCGCGACCTGGGCAACCTGCCGCCGAACGTCTGCCACCCGAGCTTCCTCGCCGAACAGGCCAAGGACCTGGGCAAGGCGCACAAGGGCCTCAAGGTCGAGGTGCTGGACGAGAAGAAGATCAAGGACCTGGGCATGGGCGCGTTCTACGCCGTGGGCCAGGGCAGCGACCAGCCACCGCGGCTGATCGTGCTCAACTACCAGGGCGGCAAGAAGAGCGAGAAACCGTTCGTGCTGGTCGGCAAGGGCATCACCTTCGACACCGGCGGCATCAGCCTCAAGCCTGGCGCCGGCATGGATGAGATGAAATACGACATGTGCGGCGCCGCCAGCGTGTTCGGCACCCTGCGCGCCGTGCTCGAGCTGCAGCTGCCGATCAACCTGGTGTGCCTGCTGGCCTGCGCCGAGAACATGCCGAGCGGCGGCGCCACCCGCCCGGGCGACATCGTCACCACCATGAGCGGGCAGACCGTCGAGATCCTCAACACCGACGCCGAAGGCCGCCTGGTGCTGTGCGACACCCTCACCTACGCCGAGCGCTTCAAGCCGCAGGCGGTGATCGACATCGCCACCCTGACCGGCGCCTGCATCGTCGCCCTGGGCAGCCACACCTCGGGCCTGATGGGCAACGACGACGCGCTGGTCGGCCAACTGCTGGACGCCGGCAAGCGTGCCGACGACCGCGCCTGGCAGCTACCGCTGTTCGACGAGTACCAGGAGCAACTGGACAGCCCGTTCGCCGACATCGCCAACATCGGTGGCCCGAAGGCCGGCACCATCACCGCCGGCTGCTTCCTGTCGCGCTTCGCCAAGGCCTACCACTGGGCGCACCTGGACATCGCCGGCACCGCCTGGATCAGCGGCGGCAAGGACAAGGGCGCCTCGGGCCGCCCGGTGCCGCTGCTCACCCAGTACCTGCTGGACCGCGCTGGCGCCTGATGGCGCACGGCCGGTGGCGCCCTGCGCGCCACCGGCCGGCACTGGACGATCATGAGCAAAGTCGATTTCTACATCCTGCCCAGCGACTCGCTGTCGGTGCGGCTGGATTTTGCCTGCAAGCTGTGCGAAAAGGCCTGGCGCCTCGGCCACCGGGTCTACCTGCATTGCCAGGACGAGGCGCAACGCGGCGAGCTCGACCTGCGCCTGTGGCAGTTCAAGGGCGAGGCCTTCGTGCCCCACGACCACGCCGAACAGCACCCGGACGCCATTGTCGCGCTGGGTATCGGCACTGATGCCGGCGAACACCGTGACCTGCTGATCAACCTGGGCGGCGATGTCCCCGCCTTCGTCGGCCAGTTCGAACGGGTCGCCGAGATCGTCGTCGAGGAACCGGCCATCCGCCTGGCCGCCCGCGAGCGATTCCGTTTCTACCGCGAACAGGGCTATGCTCTGCAAGATCACCGCTTACAGCGACTCTGACGACGATGGACAAGCAGCTGAACTCCCTGACCCATTCCGCCCACCTGCTCGACGACCTCGAGTCGATCCGCGAGCTGCTGGGCGACGCCGACCTGCAACCGCCGCTGCTGACCGAGACGGTGGAGCAGATTCCCCTGCTGCTCGACGAGCCGGCCCCCGCGCCGCCCGTCGCCGAGGCAGCGCCGGTAGCGGCCCCGGCACCTGAAGAGGATGCCCAGACCCGCCGGCAGGACACCCTGCTGCACCTGGACGCCGAACTGCGCGCCGCCGCGCAACTGATCATGCAGGACGTGATCAACGACTTCACCCCGCATATCGAGACCGAGATCAAGCGCCGCCTCGATGCGCGGCTGGAGCGGTTGCTCAAGCGTTCCGAGTAACCATTCGTCCGGATCGCGGGGCAAGCCCGCTCCCACGGCAACACGTGGGAGCGGGCTTGCCCCGCGATGGGCGCTACACCTGTCTTGAAGCGCGCAGCTTGGTTATACTTCCCGGCTTTCCCGAATTAATGCCTAAGGGTCCCGCCGCGCATGGATAAGACCTACCAGCCGCACGCCATCGAAACTTCCTGGTACAACACCTGGGAGTCCGAGAACTATTTCGCTCCACAAGGTGCAGGCGAGTCCTACACCATCATGATCCCGCCGCCGAACGTGACCGGCAGCCTGCACATGGGCCACGGCTTCAACAACGCGATCATGGACGCGCTGATCCGCTTCCGCCGCATGCAGGGTCGCGACACCCTGTGGCAGCCGGGCACCGACCACGCCGGTATCGCCACCCAAATGCTGGTAGAGCGCCAGCTCGAGGCCAAGGGCCAGAACCGTCACGACCTGGGTCGTGAGAAGTTCCTGGAGAAGGTCTGGGAGTGGAAGGATCAATCGGGCGGCAACATCAGCCGCCAGATCCGCCGCCTGGGCTCGTCGGTGGACTGGAGCCGCGAGCGCTTCACCATGGACGACGGCCTGTCGGAAGCGGTCAAAGAGGCTTTCGTGCGCCTGCACGAAGACGGCCTGATCTACCGCGGCAAGCGCCTGGTCAACTGGGACACCAAGCTGCACACGGCGATTTCCGACCTCGAAGTGGAAAACCACGACGAGAAGGGCCACCTGTGGAACCTGCGCTACCCGCTGGCCGACGGCGCCAAGACCGCCGAAGGCAAGGACCACCTGGTGGTCGCCACCACCCGTCCGGAAACCCTGCTGGGTGACGTCGCCGTCGCGGTCAACCCGACCGACGAGCGCTACCAGGCACTGATCGGCAAGTTCGTCGAACTGCCGCTGGTCGGCCGTCGCATCCCGATCGTCGCCGACGACTACTGCGACCCGGAGTTCGGCACCGGCTGCGTGAAGATCACCCCGGCCCACGACTTCAACGACTATGAAGTCGGCAAGCGCCACAACCTGCCGCTGCTCAATATCTTCGACAAGAACGCCACCGTGCTGGCCGCCGTGCAGGCGTTCAACCTCGACGGCAGCGTCAACGAAGGTATCGACACCTCGCTGCCGGCCCAGTACGCCGGCCTCGACCGCTTTGTCGCGCGCAAGCAGATGGTCGCCGACCTGGACGCCCAGGGCCTGCTGGTCAGCATCGACGACCACGCCCTGAAGGTACCGAAGGGCGACCGTTCGGGCACCGTCATCGAGCCGTGGCTGACCGACCAGTGGTATGTCTCCACCAAGCCGCTGGCCGAGCCTGCCATCGCCGCCGTGGAAGACGGCCGCATCCAGTTCGTGCCCAAGCAGTACGAGAACATGTACTTCTCCTGGATGCGCGATATCCAGGACTGGTGCATCAGCCGCCAGCTGTGGTGGGGCCACCGCATCCCGGCCTGGTACGACGAGGCCGGCCAGGTCTACGTCGGCCGTGACGAGGCCGAAGTGCGCGCCAAGCACAACCTGGGCAACGAGGTGAAGCTGCGCCAGGACGACGACGTGCTCGACACCTGGTTCAGCTCGGGCCTGTGGACCTTCTCCACCCTGGGCTGGCCGGAGCAGACCGAGTTCCTGAAGAAATTCCACTCCACCGACGTGCTGGTCACGGGCTTTGACATCATCTTCTTCTGGGTCGCCCGGATGATCATGCTGACGATGCACCTGATCAAGAACGAGGACGGCACCCCGCAGGTCCCGTTCAAGACCGTCTACGTGCACGGTCTGGTCCGCGACGGCCAGGGCCAGAAGATGTCCAAGTCCAAGGGCAACGTCCTCGACCCGCTGGACATCGTCGACGGCATCACCCTCGACGCCCTGCTGGAAAAACGCACCAGCGGCATGATGCAGCCGAAGCTGGCCGAGAAGATCGCCAAGCAGACCAAGGCCGAGTTCCCCGAAGGCATCGCCAGCTACGGCACCGACGCCCTGCGCTTCACCTTCTGTTCGCTGGCCTCCACCGGTCGTGACATCAAGTTCGACATGGGCCGCGTCGAAGGCTACCGCAACTTCTGCAACAAGATCTGGAACGCCGCCCGCTACGTGCTGGACAAGGGCGAGGACTGCGGCCAGAACGGCGAGGCCTACGAGTTGTCGCTGGCCGACCGCTGGATCATCTCGCAGCTGCAGCGCACCGAAGCCGAGGTTACCCGCCAGCTCGAGCAGTTCCGCTTCGACCTGGCCAGCCAGGCCCTGTACGAGTTCATCTGGAACCAGTACTGCGACTGGTACCTGGAGCTGTCCAAGCCGGTGCTGTGGGACGAGAACGCCCCGGTCGAGCGCGCCCGCGGCACCCGTCGCACCCTGGTGCGCGTGCTGGAAGTCGCCCTGCGCCTGGCGCACCCGTTCATGCCGTTCATCACCGAAGAGATCTGGCAGCGCATCGCGCCGCTGGCCGGCATCGAAGGCAAGACCATCATGCTGCAGCCGTGGCCTGAAGCGAACGAAAGCCGCATCGACGCCGCCGCCGAAGGCGACATCGAGTGGCTCAAGGAGCTGATGGTGGGCCTGCGCAACATCCGCGCCGAGATGAACATCGGCCCGGGCAAGCCGCTGCCGCTGTTCCTGAAGAACGCCAACGCCGACGACCAGCGTCGCCTGCAGGAAAACGAAGCCCTGCTGAAGAAGCTGGCCAAGGTCGAGTCGTTCACCGTGCTCGGCGAGCAGGACGAAGCGCCGCTGTCGGCCACCGCGCTGGTGGGTGACCTGCAGGTGCTGGTACCGATGGCCGGCCTGATCGACAAGGACGCGGAGCTGGCGCGCCTGAGCAAGGAGATCCAGCGCCTGCAGGGCGAGGTCCAGCGCGTGGGTGGCAAGCTGTCCAACGCCGCCTTCGTCGACAAGGCGCCGCCTGCGGTGATCGAGAAGGAACGCGCCAAGCTGGCCGAGTCGGAGCAGGCCCTGGCCAACTTCACCGAGCAGCATGCGCGGATTGCTGCGCTGTAATATTCAGTGAAGCCATCGCGGGGCAAGCCCGCTCCCACGCCATCCCCCACTACAGGGGCGAGAACGTGGGAGCGGGCTTGCCCCGCGATGCTTTCCGGGACCAAACCATGACTCAGAAACCTACCCTGCACCCACGCAACCGCCACCAGGGCCGCTACGACTTTCCCGCGCTGATCAAGGCACACCCTGACCTGGCCCGCTTCACCATTACAAATCCCTACGGCAAGCCCAGCATCGACTTCGCCAACCCCGAGGCCGTGCGGGTGTTCAACCGCGCCCTGCTCAAGGCCCAGTACGGCATCCAGCACTGGGACATCCCGGCCGACTACCTGTGCCCGCCAATCCCTGGCCGCGCCGACTACATCCACGTGCTGGCCGACCTGCTGGCCGAGGACAATGCCGGCGAGATCCCCCGTGGCGCCCAGGTGCGCGCCCTGGATATCGGCGTCGGCGCCAACTGCATCTACCCCCTGCTCGGCCACAGCGACTACCGCTGGCGCTTCACCGGCTCCGACATCGACGACATGGCCCTGGCCTCGGCCAAGGCCATCGTCCAGGCCAACAAGCTCGACAAGGCCATCAGCCTGCGCCAGCAAGCGCAGCCCAGGCACATTCTCAGTGGCCTGCTGCAAGCCGACGAACGCTTCGACGTCACCCTGTGCAACCCGCCGTTCCACGCCTCCCGCGAGGAAGCCACCCGCGGCAGCCAGCGCAAGTGGAAGAACCTCGGCAAGCAGGACCACAAGCGCAAGCTGCCAGTGCTGAACTTTGGCGGGCAGAACAACGAACTGTGGTGCGAAGGTGGCGAGATTCGCTTCGTCAGCCAACTGGTCGCCGAAAGCGCTCAGTACGCGGCCCAGGTGCTGTGGTTCACCAGCCTGGTGTCCAAGGCCAGCAACCTGCCGGGTATCGAGGCGGCCTTGAAGAAGGCCGGGGTGAAGGCCCTGCGCATCGTCGAGATGGGCCAGGGGCAGAAGCAGAGCCGCATGGTCGCCTGGAGCTTCCAGGACGACAGCGCACGCCAGCAGTGGCATGCCGCGCGCAAATCACAGGCATGAAAAAACCGCGCCCGGGCAAGCCGGGCGCGGTTTCGTCAACGCATCAACAATTACTTGTTGATCGAGTCGGTCAGCACTTTGGCTGGAACGAACTTGACGACTTTCTTGGCAGCGATTTCGATGGCGGCGCCAGTCGAAGGGTTGCGGCCGGTACGGGCAGGACGCTCGGAGACTTTCAGCTTGCCGATGCCTGGCAGGGTGATTTCGGCGCCGTTTTCCAGTTGGTCGGCAACGATCTGGCCCAGTTGCTCCAGAGCAGCGCGCGCGGTGGTTTTCGGCGCGTCGATGGATTCAGCAATGTCGGCAATCAGTTGGTCTTTGGTCAGTGCCATGGTGGTGTTCCTTCCCTATCAAATCAGAGGTTGTGCAGCATGTTTGGTCGGTGGTCGGGCCAGCCCGGGACAATCCAGAGGCCGCGTCGATCGCGTATGTAGATACGCAAATCGGCGTTTGGTTCGACACCGCGCAAGCGATCTGCCAGCAATGCGCCACCCAAGGGGCGCAAGACCGCGCAAAGCTACCACAGGAATCGAGAAATATCCGCTGTCGACATTGATTTTGTGCAGGTTTTTCGGGGGTTTTCGGAAAAATCGCAAAAAAATGAACAAAAAACGAACAACTGGCATTTGTGCCAATATCTGGCCACTGCATCACCCCCACCCTGAGGTAAACTGAGCGACTTTTGCAGCGCGGCTTTTCACCGCTCAGACCACCGAGAATTCCATGCCAATCCGTCATTGCATCGTTCACCTGATCGACAAGAAGCCCGATGGCAGCCCCGCCGTGCTCCATGCGCGCGACAGCGAACTGGCAGCCTCCGACGCCATCGAGAACCTGCTGGCCGACCTCAACGACAGCTACAACGCCAAGCAAGGCAAAGCCTGGGGCTTTTTCCACGGCGAGTCCGGCGCCTACCCGTTCAGTGGCTGGCTCAAGCAGTACCTGGATGAGGAAAAGGACTTCGCCGCCTTCAGCCGCGTCGCCGTCGAGCACCTGCAGAAGCTGATGGAAGAGTCCAACCTGTCCACCGGCGGCCACGTGCTGTTCGCTCATTACCAGCAAAGCATGACCGAGTACCTGGCCATCGCCCTGCTGCACCACAGCGAAGGCGTGGCGGTGAACGCCGAACTCGACGTCACCCCGTCGCGCCACCTGGACCTGGGCCAGCTGCACCTGGCGGCGCGGGTCAACCTGTCCGAGTGGAAGAACAACCAGAACTCCAAGCAGTACATCTCGTTCATCAAGGGCAAGAACGGCAAGAAGGTCTCGGATTATTTCCGCGACTTCATCGGCTGCCAGGAAGGCGTCGACGGCCCGGGCGAGACCCGCACCCTGCTCAAGGCTTTCAGCGACTTCGTCGAGAAAGAAGACCTGCCGGAAGAATCTGCCCGGGAGAAGACCCAGACCCTGGTCGACTATGCCACCACCCAGACCAAGCTGGGCGAGCCGGTGACGCTGGAGGAGCTCTCCAGCCTGATCGACGAGGACCGCCCCGAGGCGTTCTACGACCATATCCGCAACAGCGACTACGGGCTGTCGCCGGAGATCCCGGCCGACAAGCGTACCCTCAACCAGTTCCGGCGCTTTACCGGGCGTGCGGAGGGGTTGTCGATCAGCTTCGAGGCGCATTTGCTCGGGTCGAAGGTGGAGTATGACGAGGAAGCCGGGACGCTGGTGATCAAGGGCTTGCCGACGCAGCTGATCGATCAGTTGAAGCGGCGCAAGGACTGAAATAGCCGGGGGCGCGTTGCGCCCCTTTCGCGGCACAAGGCCGCTCCTACAGGAATCGCGCTCCCCTTGTAGGAGCGGCCTTGTGCCGCGAAAGGGCTGCAAAGCAGCCCCAGCGATCTCAAAATAAGCACCGATTCATCAGACTTTCCCCATTCCCTGTAGTCCATTTCCCAAACATACTCCCAAGCCCTTTCAAGCCATTGCGGTGGTCTGGGTTGGCCTCTAGTCTCGGGCAGTCGCTGCACATTCAGCGATCGGCTTTGACAGGCCGTCCTAGGTTTATTCCCGTGGCTTAGCCTTCATGGCGGCTGTGCGTGGGGCACTTTATGTGCGCCGGGTTTTGGGATGCCTACCGGTCTGTCAACCCATGTACAGCTGCCACCTTCTTGTTTGACAGCAGGCGTGTGGTGGCCCTATCCAGGTGCCCCAAAATGCTAAAGATCGTCCCCGATCCACCCCACAACCCTCATTCCCTCGAAGACACCCTCATCCAGGCCACCGAGTACGCCCTGTGCGCCTTGACCGTTGCCCATCACGCCGTGCAGCTCAAACCCAGGTCGCCGGCTGCCGTGCTGATGATGGCGTCGATGCATGAAATGGAGTCGCTGCGTGTGTTGCTCGAAGCGGCATTGATCCAGGTACAGATGCCGGCGCAGGCGCCGACGTTGCATTAAGCCCAATCGCGGGGCAAGCCCGCTCCCACGCCAGCACTCAGTAGGCCTCGGCTGCGTGGGAGCGGGCTTGCCCCGCGATGGCGCCCGCACAGGCACCGACCCTTTCAGGGAGAAAAATCATGACCACAGACAACACCCCCACCACCGTCGGCAAGACCAAGTTCTACCAGGGCGAAGGCATGACCGACCCGCTGTTCTGCATCGAACCCGGCATCCCCTGCCAGCACGCCCGCGACCAGGCCTCGGAACTGATGGGCTGCGTACGCGACCTGACCATCACCGGGATCATGGAGGAAAAGCCTCAGTTACTCTGGGCGTCGTATTACCTGAGCGCCCTGGCCAAAGCATTGATGGATGATGCCGAACTAGGCATGAAGCACTGAACAGGGAACAAGGCGGCGCCATAGGTGTGCAGGACCAAGGCGCCCTGGCGAGGACACTACCCCCCGAGTCCGGCATAGGACGCCACCAACGCCTCCTTCGCCGCCTTGCGCAGCTTCTTCACCAACCGCTCCTGGCGCAACGCCTCGCCCTTGTCCGGCCATTGCTCCACATACACCAGCGCCTGCGCCGGGCTGGTCTTGAAATAGCGCGCGCCCTGCCCTTTCTGGTGCTTGATGAACCGTCGCTGCGGATCGTCGCTGATACCGCAGTACAACGAGCCATTGGCGGCACGCACCAGGTAGACGTACCAGGGTTTGCAATCGGGGGAAGGCGCTGTTTCGCTCACGGCTCGGTTCGGTGCAACGGAAGAAGGCCGCCAGCTTAACGCCTCAGCGCGCCTGCTGGAATGCGCGAAGCCCCTTGAACGCCTGATGGCGCACCTTGTTCTGCAGCATCGGCGTCCAGCCCAGCAGCACACCCGGCATGCCCAGTGCCTGACGTGCCCAGCGCCACAGGCCGAAGGTATCGTCGTGTTGGCAGATCAGCCCGTCGCGGATCACGAAGCGCGCCTGGATATCGTTGACCACCACCCGCCCGGTCTGGCTGAACAGGTAGGTCGCCACCCAGTGCGCGCCATCGCTGCGCACGTCGTCGAAAGTCAGGGTGAAGTCCTTGGCGCGGGCGGTGAGCATCCGCCACATATCACCCGCGTCACGCCCGCGCAGGGTGCCGAAGACCGGGTCGCTGAAGACGATGTCTTCGCTGTAGCAGGCCACCATGGCCTCGGCATCCAGGCGCTGGAAGGCCTGGTAGAAACGGGTGATCAGGGCGCTGTTGGCATCGCTCATGGACTGTTCCTGCGCAAGGTGCGAAACCCGCAAGATACTGCCTGGATGCCAGCAACACCATGCCCATTCGCGTCGTGAATGACGATCACGGGGCAGGCCAGCGCCTTAAACGTGCTCGCTGTTGACCTGCACATGCAGCGCGCGCCCGGCGCCGAGACCGAACAGGATCGCCCCGACGCCCAGCACCGCGAAGATCCAGCCCACCGCGCTCCAGCCACCGGTCAAGTCATGCACCAGGCCCACCGCGAACGGCCCCATGGAAGCCAGCGTGTAGCCCACGCCCTGGGCCATGCTCGACAGGTTCGCCGCCACATGGGCGTCCTTGGAGCGCAGCACGATCAGGGTCAGTGCCAGGGCGAAGGTGCCGCCCTGCCCCAGCCCGAGCAGGATCGCCCAGCCCCACAGCCCCTCGATCGGCGCATACAGGCAACCGAACAGCCCGCCCAGGGTCACCAGCATCACCACCACGATGGCGAGGCGCTGGTCCTTGCCACGCGTGGCCAGCCAGGGCGCGCTCAGGGAGCTGATCAGTTGCACGATCACCGAACCGGACAGCACAAGCCCCGCCTCGGTCGGGCTCAGCCCGCGACCGATCAGGATCGAAGGCAACCAGCCGAACACGATGTAGGCCAGCGACGACTGCAGGCCCATGTACAGCGTCACCTGCCAGGCCAGCGGGTCGCGCCACAGCCCGCGCACGCGGTAGGCGACCTTGTGCACGCCATGGCCCTGACGGGACTGGGGCAACCAGACCAGCATCGCCAGCAGGGCAGGCAGCAGCCAGAAGCCCAGCCCCAGTGCCCAGCTGTCATCGAAGTGGCGGGTCAAGGGCACCGTGGCCCCGGCGGCCATCGCGGCGCCCAGGCACAGCGCCATGGTGTAGACGCCGGTCAGGGTACCGGCGTGCTGGGGGAAGTCGCGCTTGACGATACCTGGCAGCAGCACGCCGATGATGCCGATGCTCGCCCCCGCCATCAGGCTGCCGAGGAACACCCCGGTGGCACCCAGGGTGCTGCGCACCAGGATGCCCAGCGCCAGGGTCAGCAGAATGCCGAAGATCACCCGCTCGCTGCCGAAGCGTCGCGCCAGGATCGGCGCCAGCGGCGCGAACAGCCCCAGGCACAGTACCGGCAAGGTGGTCAGCAGCCCGGCTTGCGATGCGCTGAGCCCCAGCCCTTCGGAGACCTGGCCGAGCACCGGCGACATGCTCGACAGCGCCGGACGCAGGTTCAGCGCCACCAGCACCAGGCCCAACAGCAACAGCCAGGGCCTGCGCAGCACCACGGGCTGTTGCTGGACCTGCTCGTCGTCGGCTTCGGCGTCGATCAGCAGTTCGTCGAGCTCCGCCTCGCGGGGAGCGGTGTTGCGGGTCAGTTGTTCGGCCATGGCCTTCTCGTTGTCAGGATTCGATGAGGGTCCGGCTCAGGTGCTTGGCCCGTTCCGGATCGCGTTGTTCGAGGGCGTCGAGGATCTGCCCGTGCAGGTCGAACACGGCCTGGCAGCGGGGGACGGTGGTCATGTTGTGCTGCAGGGCGGCGCGGACCACGCTGGAGAAATAGCGGTACAGCTCGCTCAGGGCGGGGTTGTGGGCGGCGTCCACCAGGCGCTGGTGGAAGACCAGGTCGCATTCTACGTAGGCGTCGACATCGCCATGGAAGTGCTCCGCGCTGTGCTGCAAGGCCTCGCGCAGGGCCTGCAGGTCGGCGTCGGTGCGGCGCATGGCGGCCAGGCCAATGGCTTCTGCTTCAAGGATATGGCGGGTTTCGCGGGCGTGTTCGACTGCGCAGCGGGACATGACCTGCACGGCCTGCAAGGGGTCCACGGCGGTACGCAGGTAGCTGCCGTCGCCCTGGCGGATTTCCACCAGGCCGCTGAAGGCCAGGACGCGCATGGCCTCGCGGACGGTGTTGCGGCTGATGCCCAGGTCGCTGGCCAGCTCTGGTTCTGTGGGTAGGCGTTGGCCTATCGACCAGGTGCCCTTGGCGATGCGGTCGCGGAGCTGGTCTACGGCTTGTTCTACCAGGGAGCGTTTGATGAGCGGGGTCACGGGGTGGGTACGTCCAGTCATCGGATGAATTTTCTTGGGGTTGGACGATAGCGGTTGGGGGGGGATTGGGCAAGGGTTTGGGTTCGAATTTCAGGGCGTGGGTTTTGATTTTTTTATGCGCATTCGTAGACGATATCGACATTTAGTCACCTTTCCGCCCTTACGTGAACTGACCCCCGAAAGTTGGACGCCTGACTCCAACCGGAGGGTGTTCCATGACGAAATACAATCTAGCGCTCAAGCAAGCACTCATCGAAGAGTGCCTTTCTGCACGGAGTGTTCATGAGGTAGCACTGAAGCATAGCCTGAGTCCATCGTTGCTACGCCGTTGGATAAAGGGCTATGAGCAACACGGCGCAGCAGGTCTGACTACCAAGTACAGCCACTACGACGCCCAGTTCAAGTTGAAGGTTTTGCAGTGCATCGAGCAAGGCGGACTGTCAGCCCAGCAAGCCTGCATACAGTTTGATATCCGAGGTCCGAGTAGCATCAGGCAGTGGAAAAGGCTGTACGATGAAGGCGGAGTAGAAGCACTTCACCCGCATCGTGCCCGAGAATCCCGAATGCCCCGCAAAGCATCAAAACAACCCAGCATAAGCCCGGCTACCCCTGCAGATACCGAGCTGACACCTGAGCAGATGCTCGAAGAGCTGGAGTATCTGCGTGCGGAGAATGCCTATCTAAAAAAGCTCGATGCCTTGATCCAAGCGGACCCCAGCACTGCGCAATCAAGAAAGCGCAGACCGTCCAAGGATTGAGGCATGAGCATCGGCTAGCTCTGCTTTTACGCGCGGCAGGGCTGGCACGCAGCACCTTCTATTACCAAAGCAAAGCGTTGGTGACCGACAAGCATGCGGTTCTCAAAGAGCGCATCAATAGCCTCTATCACAAGCACAAGGGGCGGTACGGCTATCGCCGCATCACCGCAGTGCTTGAGCGGCACGGCGAAGTGATCAATCACAAGAAGGTGCAGCGGTTGATGCAGTTGATGAATCTGAAATCCCTGGTAAAAGTGAAGAAATATCGCTCCTACCGAGGTTCCGAAGGGCTTGTTGCATCTGATCTGCTCAAGCGTGAATTCAAGGCGGAAGCCCCTAATCAGAAATGGGTAACCGATGTGACTGAGTTTAAGGTGAAAGGGCAGAAGCTGTATCTTTCACCTGTGATGGACCTGTACAACGGCGAAATTCTTGCCTATCAGATCAATCCGCGCCCTGAGTTCAAGATGGTATCGACGATGTTGGAGCAAGCTTTCGAGCGGCTGAGCCCAGATGACAAACCGATATTGCACTCCGATCAAGGTTGGCAATATCGACAGCCTGCTTATCGACATATGCTGGGCGGAAAGGAAATCCAGCAGAGCATGTCGCGTAAGGGCAACTGCCTGGACAATGCCGCGATGGAAAGCTTTTTCGGTACACTCAAGAGCGAGTTTTTCTATCTGGAATCGTTTGACAGTGTTGAGCAACTGGCATCAGGGCTAGAGGACTACATCGCCTACTACAATCAAGAACGTATAAGTCTAAGACTGAATGGCTTGAGCCCGGTACAATTTCGGACTCAAGCGCTGAACCCATAGCGTACCCCGTCCAACTTTCGGGGGTCAGTTCAACGGCGGGTTACTTTGGTCTTGGCCAAAGTAACCAAAGCCGCCCCGCTCCGTTCATCCGGCCCCTACGCTGCGCTCCGGGGTCCCCTCGCTCCGTTCTTGCTCCCGGGAGGACCGCGCTGAACGCCCCATCCTGGGGCGCAGCGCTTGACGGCCATCCATGGCCGTCACCTCCCTCCGCAAGAACTCCGCTCGGCCTCCTGAAGTCGCAATTGGTGTTGCCTGAACTATCGCGCGCTTAGAAGCAAGAGCAAGAGCAAGAGCAAGAGCAAGAGCAAGAGCAAGAGATGCGAAGCTATTTGATTGATAGTTAGTTATATATTGGCTGTTCCGACCCTTTCGCGGGGCAAGCCCGCTCCTACAGAGATCTATATAACGACGACTATTGCGTGGGAGCGGGCTTGTCCCGCGATACGATCGAGAGATTATTGAATTTCTAACTAGCGACAGCTGCGCCAGCCCAGGCGCCGCCCGTAACTTGCGCGACTTCAGGAGGCCGAGCGTAGGTCTTGCGGAGGGAGGTGACGGGCATGGATGCCCGTCAAGCGCTGGGGCCCAGGATGGGCCCTGCAGCGCGGTCCTCCCGGGAGCAAGGCCGGAGTGAGGGAACCCCGGAGCGAAGCGCAGGGGCCGGATGAATGAGCGCGCGGTTTTGCTTACTTTTGACGCGGACGGCGAGTCAAGACAAAAGTAAGTCGCCGCAAGGCGAAACAGCGATATAAGCGTCGCCGCTTGAAAAAGCCAAAACAGAAATATTAAAACAACAAGGCGCGAGTCAGAAGTCATAATAAAAACTTCGAACCCGCCCCCAGTCAACCCCCTGAAATCAATTCAAAGCATCAAGCAAAGCCTGATTCATCTCCGGCGTCCCAACGGTAATCCGCAGGAACTGCGCAATCCGCTCCTGCTTGAAGTGCCGAACAATCACCCCCTGCTCCCGAAGCCGAGCCGCGATCCCCGCCGCATCCTCCCCGGGATGCCGGGCAAAGATGAAGTTCGCCGCCGAAGGCAGCACCTCAAACCCCCGCGCTACCAACTCGGCAACCAACACCTCTCGGCTATCGATAACCTTGCGACAGGTCTCATCGAAATACTCACGGTCGTCAAACGCCGCCGCCGCCCCGACAATCGCCATGCGATCCAACGGATACGAGTTGAAGCTGTTCTTGATCCGCTCCAACGCCTCGATCAGGTCCGGATGACCAACCGCCAACCCAACCCGAAGCCCCGCCAGCGAACGCGACTTGGACAAGGTCTGGGTCACCAGCAGGTTGTCATAGCGATCGACCAGGCTGATGGCCGTCTCGCCACCGAAATCGATGTAGGCCTCATCGACCACCACCACCGAATCCCGGTTGGCCTGCAGCAGTTGCTCGACCGCCTCAAGCGGCAACAGGCAACCGGTCGGCGCATTGGGGTTGGGGAAGATGACCCCGGCATTAGGCTTGCTGTAATCCGAAACCCGGATCTGGAACTGCTCATCCAGCGCCACCTGCTCGAACGCGATACCGTACAGGCCGCAATACACCGGGTAGAAGCTGTAGCTCACGTCCGGGAACAGCAGCGGCCCACGGTCATGCTGGAACAGGCCGTGGAAGATGTGCGCCAGCACCTCGTCCGAGCCGTTGCCGACGAACACCTGCGCCGGCGTCACGCCGTAATACTCGGCCACCGCCTGCTTGAGCCGGTCACCGTTCGGGTCCGGATACAGGCGCAGGTTGTCGTTGAGCTCGCCACGCATGGCCTCCAGCGCCTTGGGCGACGGGCCATAGGGGTTCTCGTTGGTGTTCAGCTTGACCAGCCGCGCCAGCTTCGGCTGCTCGCCCGGCACGTAAGGCACCAGGTCCTTGACGAAGGGACTCCAGAATCGACTCATGCTCAGTTCCCCTTCTCGTTGAGGATGCGGTATTCGGCGCTGCGCGCGTGGGCGGTCAGCGATTCGCCCCGGGCCAGCACGGAAGCGGTGTGACCCAGCTCGGACGCGCCCTGCTCGGAGCAGAAGATGATCGACGAACGCTTCTGGAAGTCATACACGCCCAAGGGCGAAGAGAAGCGCGCGGTGCCGGAAGTCGGCAGCACGTGGTTAGGGCCGGCGCAGTAGTCGCCCAGCGCCTCGCTGGTGTGGCGACCCATGAAGATCGCGCCGGCGTGGCGAATCTGCGGCAACCAGGCCTGCGGGTCGGCCACCGACAGTTCCAGGTGCTCGGGAGCGATGCGGTTGGCCACCTCGATGGCCTGCTGCATGTCACGCACCTGGATCAGCGCGCCACGTCCGTTGATCGACTTCTCGATGATCTCGGCACGCTCCATGGTCGGCAGCAGCTTGTCGATGCTCGCGGCCACGCGATCGAGGAACTCGGCGTCCGGGCTGACCAGGATGGCCTGGGCGTCTTCGTCGTGCTCGGCCTGGGAGAACAGGTCCATGGCGATCCAGTCCGGATCGGTCTGGCCGTCGCACACCACCAGGATCTCCGAAGGGCCGGCAATCATGTCGATGCCGACCTGGCCGAACACATGGCGCTTGGCAGTGGCCACGTAGATGTTGCCCGGGCCGACGATCTTGTCCACCTGCGGCACGCTTTCGGTGCCGTAGGCCAGGGCCGCGACTGCCTGGGCGCCACCGATGGTGAACACCCGGTCGACACCGGCGATGCAGGCGGCGGCCAGCACCAGCTCGTTGACCTCGCCACGCGGGGTCGGCACCACCATCACCACCTCGGCCACACCGGCCACCTTGGCCGGAATCGCGTTCATCAACACCGACGACGGGTACGACGCCTTGCCGCCCGGCACGTACAGGCCGGCGCGGTCAAGCGGGGTGACCTTCTGGCCGAGCACGGTGCCGTCGGCCTCGGTGTACTGCCAGGAGTCCTGCTTCTGCCGCTCGTGGTAGATACGCACACGGTTGGCGGCTTTTTCCAGGGCTTCGCGCTGCACCGGGGTGATGCGGGTCAGGGCCAGTTCCAGGCGCGCGCGGTCGAGGATCAGGTCATTGATACCCTTGGCTTCGACACCGTCGAAGCGTTGGGTGAATTCCACCAGCGCCGCATCGCCACGCTCGCGCACGGCCTTGATGATGTCGAGCACGCGCTGGTTGACCGCGTCATCAGACACGCTTTCCCAGCTCAGCAGATGATCCAGATGTCGGGCGAAATCCTGGTCAGCGGCGTTGAGACGGGCAATTGCAGTGGACACGGTCATGGCGAGGGCCTCGTTATTAGCGGATGTTCAGGCGCCCTAAAGCTACCACTCCATCCGCGCGGGCACCTGAGAAAATTGGCTATGACGCGGATAGACGGGCGCGACAGCGGAGGTCGCGCGCAGAGGTCAGCCGCGGTGTCGCGATTCGACAGCGTTGCGCAGGGTGTCGATCAGGCTCTGGATACGGGCGTGCTGCATTTTCATGGAGGCCTTGTTGACCACCAGGCGCGAGCTGATCGTGGCGATCAGTTCCTGGGGCTCGAGGCCGTTGGCGCGCAGGGTGTTGCCGGTGTCGACCACGTCGATGATCTTGTCGGCGAGGTTGATCAACGGCGCCAGCTCCATGGAGCCGTACAGCTTGATGATGTCGACCTGGCGGCCCTGCTCGGCGTAGTAGCGCTTGGCTACGTTGACGAACTTGGTGGCCACGCGCAGGCGGCCCTTGGGCTCGGGCGCACCGGTCACGCCGGCGGTCATCAGCTTGCACTGGGCGATCTGCAGGTCCAGGGGCTCGTACAGGCCCTGGCCGCCGTATTCCATCAGCACGTCCTTGCCGGCCACACCGAGGTCGGCGGCGCCATGCTCGACATAGGTCGGCACGTCGGTGGCACGCACGATGAGCAGGCGGACATCATCCTGGGTGGTCGGGATGATCAGCTTGCGGCTCTTGTCCGGATTCTCGGTCGGCACGATACCGGCTTCGGCCAGCAGTGGCAGGGTATCGTCGAGAATACGGCCTTTGGATAGCGCGATGGTCAACATTGGAACGTCGGTCCTTAAGCAGCTATAGCCGGCCGGGCACAGGGCCCGACCGCAAAAGATTCAGGGCGCGTCCCTGCGCCGTACAGACGACTAGCCCGGTACGCGACGGATCTTCGCGCCCAGCATCTGCAGTTTTTCCTCGATGCACTCGTAGCCACGGTCGATGTGGTAGATGCGATCGATCAGGGTGTCACCTTCGGCGACCAGCGCCGACAGCACCAGGCTGGCGGAAGCGCGCAGGTCGGTGGCCATCACCGGAGCACCTTTGAGCGCCTTGACGCCAGTGACGATGGCGGTGTTGCCCTCGACCTGGATCTGCGCGCCCATGCGGTGCATCTCGTAGACGTGCATGAAGCGGTTTTCGAAGATGGTCTCGATCACCGCGCCAGTGCCTTCGGCGATGGCGTTGAGCGAGATGAACTGCGCCTGCATGTCGGTCGGAAACGCCGGGTACGGGGCGGTACGCAGGTTCACGGCCTTCGGACGCTTGCCGTGCATGTCCAGCTCGATCCAGTCTTCACCGGTGGTGATGTCGGCGCCGGCTTCCTTGAGCTTCTCCAGGACGGCTTCGAGGATGGTCGGATCGGTGTCCTTGACCTTGACGCGGCCACCGGTCACGGCAGCGGCGACCAGGTAGGTGCCAGTCTCGATACGGTCGGGCATGACGCGGTAGGTGGTCGGCTGCAGACGCTCGACGCCATCGATGGTGATGGTGTCGGTGCCGGCGCCCTGGATCTTCGCACCCATGGCAATCAGGAAGTTGGCCAGGTCGACCACCTCCGGCTCGCGGGCGGCGTTCTGCAGCACGCTGCGGCCCTTGGCCAGGGCGGCGGCCATCATGATGTTCTCGGTGCCGGTGACGCTCACGGTGTCGAAGAAGAAGTGCGCGCCGCGCAGGCCGCCCTCGGGCGCCTTGGCCTTGATGTAGCCGCCTTCGACGTCGATTTTCGCACCCATGGCCTCCAGGCCGCGGATGTGCAGGTCGACCGGACGCGAACCGATGGCGCAACCGCCCGGCAGGGCGACTTCGGCTTCACCGAAGCGGGCGACCATCGGGCCGAGCACCAGGATCGAGGCGCGCATGGTCTTGACCAGCTCGTAGGGAGCGACCAGGGTCTTGATGGTGCGCGGATCGATTTCCACCGAGAGCTTCTCGTCGATCACAGGCTCGATGCCCATGCGGCCGAACAGCTCGATCATAGTGGTGATGTCGTGCAGGTGCGGCAGGTTGCCGACCGTGACCGGACCATCGCACAGCAGGGTGGCCGAGAGGATCGGCAGCGCCGAGTTCTTCGCGCCGGAAATGCGGATCTCGCCGTCAAGGCGCGCGCCGCCAGTAATAATCAGTTTGTCCATACGTATCTCGCCGCCAAGTTGGCTCAGGTGCGCTCAGCCCAGGCTGCGCTGCTGAAGAATTTCATGGTTACCGCGTGAATGCTGCCGTTGGCGATCCACGGATTGAGGTGAGCATAGATCGCCTGCTGACGCTTGACCGGGCTCTGGCCGGCCAGCTCGTCGCTGATCACGTTCAACTGGAAGTTGCAGCCTTCGCCTTCAACTTCGACCCGGGTTCCCGGCAATTTCTCTTCCAGAAAGCTTTTGACTTCTACGGCCTGCATGCTCAACCTCGATCGGCGCCCAACGCGCGCGGGTCGGCCATCATACAAAAAAGCCCCTCGCCTGCGAAGCCCATGAGAGGGCGCGCTGACCGAGGGGCCTTTCCCGAACGGCAGGGCATCAGCCTGCCAGGACTTCATCGAGGTCATAGACCCCGGCGATTTCCCGCATATCCTCGGGAATACCGCGCAGTTCCCAGGTCTTGCCGGCCGCCTGGGCATCGCGCATGAAGCCCAGCAACAAAGACAGGCCGACACTGCTCGACTTCACCACCGCGGAGCAATCGAGCACCAGGCGCGGTTCGCGGCACGCCTCGACCAGCGTCTTGCCCTGCTTGCGCAGGGCCGGGCCGCTGCGGTAGTCCAGCACGCCGGCCAGGGCGAGGACGCCCGGCTCGGCCATGCTCACGGCGGCATCGCTCATTTGACTTCCTTATCCGGCGAGCTGTCCGCCGCTTCCTTGGCCTTGGCCACTTCGCCGGCCCAGCCGTCGATGGTCTTGTCCAGGTTGTTGCCGTTGCGCTGCATGGCGTCCTGGAACTGGTCGCGGAACAGCTTGCCGATGTTGATGCCGTTGACGATGACGTTGCGCACCTTCCACTCGCCATCGAGCTTCTGCATGGTGTACTGCACCGGATAGACCGCGCCGTTGGTGCCGGTGATCTTCATGCCGACGCTGGTGCGGTCGCCGTCCTCGGCCTTGGCCGGGTCGACGGTGATCCCTTGGTTGTTGTACTCCAGCAGGGCGTTGCCGTAGAACTGCATCAGGCTGCGCTTGAAGTTCTCCTGGAAGCGCTGCATCTGCTCGGGCGTCGCCTTGCGCGAATACTTGACGGTCATGATGCTCTTGGAAATGCCGTCGGCATCGACCACCGGGCCGAGGTTGCTGTTGAGCGCGTTGTAGAACGCCTCGGGGTTGGCCTTGTACTGCTCCTTGTTGGCCTTCAGGTCGCTGAGCAGCTGCGTGGTGGTGCCCTGGATCACATCACGGGCGGATTGCCCCGGCGCCGCCAGGGCCAGCAAGGGGAAGGCCGCCAGCAGAACCAGCAGGCCACGTCGCAGGATCGAAATCATGGAAACTCCTTAATTAGCCGGTTGTGCTTCTTTCGGTTCCTTGCCCACCGAGTTGAGCAGGAACTTGCCGATCAGGTCTTCCAGCACCAGCGCCGACTGGGTGTCGTGGATGGTGCTGCCGTCCTTGAGTACCGCGTCCTCGCCACCCACGCTGATGCCGATGTACTTCTCGCCCAGCAGGCCTGCGGTCAGGATCGAGGCAGTGGAGTCGGTCGGCAGGTTGTCGACATGCTTGTCCAGCTGCAGCGTGACCCGACCGGTGTAGGAATCGCGGTCCAGATCGATGGCCGTGACCTTGCCGATGGTCACACCGGCCATGGTCACTTTAGCTCTGACCGTCAAACCGGCGATATTGTCGAAGTACGCATAAACTTTGTACGTGTCGCTGCTCGGGCTGGCCGACAGCCCGCTGACACGCAGGGCCAGCAGCAGCAGCGCCAGGATCCCGGCCAGGAGGAACAGGCCGACACCGATTTCCAGGGTGCGGTTTTGCATCAGAAATCTCCAAACATCAAGGCGGTCAGAATAAAGTCCAGACCCAGGACTGCCAACGAGGCATAGACCACGGTCTTGGTGGTGGCACGGCTGATCCCTTCTGAAGTGGGCTCACAGTCGTACCCCTGGAATACGGCGATCCAGGTGACGACGAAGGCGAACACCAGGCTCTTGATCAGCCCGTTGATCACGTCGTCGCTGAACGAAACGCTGTTCTGCATGTTGGCCCAGAACGAACCCTCATAGACGCCCAGCCAGTCCACGGCGACCCATGAGCCGCCCCAGATGCCGACCACGCTGAAGATCAGCGCCAGCAGCGGCAGCGAGATGAAGCCGGCCCACAGGCGCGGGGCGACGATGTACTTGAGCGGGTCGACGCCGATCATCTCCAGGCTCGACAGCTGCTCGGTGGACTTCATGTTGCCGATCTCGGCGGTCAGCGCGGAGCCCGCGCGGCCGGCGAACAGCAAGCCGGTGACCACCGGCCCCAGCTCGCGCAGCAGGGTCAGGGCAACCATCTGCCCCACGGCCTGCTCCGAGCCGTACCTGGCGAGGATGCTGTAGCCCTGCAGGGCCAGTACCATGCCGATGAACACGCCGGACACGACGATGATCGCCAGCGACAGCACGCCCACCGAATACAGTTGCCTGACCAGCAGCTGGAAGCCACCGATGCCGCTGCGCCCGCCCAGCGAATGGCCGAGGAACAGGCACGAGCGTCCCAGCACGGCCAGCACATCGATGGCCGAACGGCCGAACAGACGGATACGTTCGAGTAAGGATTTTCTGCGCATCAACGCGTCCCCAGCAGATCGGCGCGGTAGTCAGGCGCAGGGAAGTGGAAGGGTACCGGGCCGTCCGGGTCGCCTTTCATGAACTGGCGGATGCGCGGATTGTCCGAGCCCATCAGTTCGTCCGGCGTGCCCTGCCCCAGCACCTGGCCGTCGCCGACCACATAGATGTAGTCGGCGATGCTCGCGGTTTCCGCGAGATCGTGGGAAACCACGATGCTGGTGATGCCCAGGGCATCGTTGAGCAGGCGGATCAGGCGCACCAGCACGCCCATGGCGATCGGGTCCTGACCGACGAACGGTTCGTCGTACATGAGGATCTGCGGATCGAGGGCGATCGCCCGGGCCAGTGCCACGCGGCGCTTCATGCCGCCGGACAGCTCGTCGGGCATCAGGTCGATGGCGCCGCGCAGGCCCACGGCCTGCAGCTTCATCAGCACGATGTCACGGATCATCTCGTCCGACAGCTGCGTATGCACCCGCAGCGGGAAGGCCACGTTCTCGAACACATCCAGGTCGGTGAACAGCGCGCCGCTCTGGAACAGCACGCCCATCTGCTTGCGCGCATCAAACAGGTCGCTGCGCGACAGCGCGGGCAGGTTCTGCCCGTTGACCCAGACCTCGCCACCGGACGGGCGCAACTGCGCGCCCATCAGGCGCAGCAAGGTGGTCTTGCCGCACCCCGAAGGCCCCATGATGCCGGTGACCTTGCCGCGGGGAATGCGTATGTCCACATTGCTGAAAATGCTGCGCGAACCGCGCTTGAAGGTGACGCCCTTCAACTCGACCGCGTAGGCGCTATCCACACTCATCTAGACTCCTTGCTAGTGCAGCCTCGTCATGTGGACGCCTGCCTTCATCTTGAAGGCACACAGGTCCCCTGCGGGCTGAATAGCGGCGAACTATAGCACCGCTGATAGGCCCGCCCCAAGGGCGTCCCCCCACTCGTTCAGGGCACAGACAGGCTGGCGCGGCATCCATATGACATTCGAAGGATGAGCCTTTCACACATTGCGGCTATAATCGCCGCCTTTTCATCAGGCATTGCGTTTCGACATGACCCAATCCAGCGAGCTGATCCAATCCGCCCAGCGCACCCTGCGCCTCGAACTCGAGGCCGTGGAGGCCCTGCTGGCCCGCATCGACGGTGATTTCGTCAAGGCCTGCGAACTGATCCTGGCCAGCAAGGGACGGGTCGTGGTGGTGGGCATGGGCAAGTCGGGGCATATCGGCAACAAGATCGCCGCCACCCTGGCCAGCACCGGCACCCCGGCGTTCTTCGTGCACCCGGCAGAGGCCAGCCACGGCGACATGGGCATGATCACCCGGGACGATGTCATTCTTGCCCTGTCCAACTCCGGCAGCACCGCCGAGATCGTCACCCTGCTGCCGCTGATCAAGCGCCTGGGCATCCAGATGATCAGCCTGACCGGCAATCCGGGCTCGCCCCTGGCCCAGGCCGCCGAGGTCAACCTCGACGCCAGCGTCGCCCAGGAAGCCTGCCCGCTCAACCTGGCGCCGACCTCCTCCACCACTGCCGCGCTGGCGCTGGGCGATGCCCTGGCTATCGCCCTGCTCGAAGCCCGCGGCTTCACCGCCGAGGATTTCGCCTTCTCCCACCCCGGTGGCGCGCTGGGTCGTCGCCTGCTGCTGAAGGTCGAGAACGTCATGCACGCCGGCGAGGAGCTGCCCCAGGTCAAACGCGGCACCCTGCTCAAGGACGCGCTGCTTGAAATGTCCCGCAAAGGCCTGGGCATGACCGTGGTCCTGGGTGACGACGGCAAGCTCGCCGGCGTGTTCACCGACGGTGACCTGCGCCGCAGCCTGGACCGCAACATCGACGTGCACAAGACCCTCATCGACGAGGTCATGACCGTCCACGGCAAGACCGCCCGCGCCGAGATGCTCGCCGCCGAGGCACTGAAGATCATGGAAGACCACAAGATCAGCGCGCTGGTGGTCGTCGATCAGGACGACCGCCCGACCGGCGCCCTGAACATGCACGACCTGCTGCGCGCCGGAGTGATGTAAATGAACCAGGACCTGATGCAACGCGCCAAGGCCATCAAGCTGGCGGTGTTCGACGTCGATGGCGTGCTCACCGACGGCCGCCTGTACTTCCTCGAGGACGGCAGCGAGTTCAAGACCTTCAACACCCTCGATGGCCACGGCATCAAGATGCTCATGGCCGCGGGCGTGACCACCGCGATCATCAGCGGGCGCAAGACCCCGGTGGTCGAGCGCCGGGCGAAGAACCTCGGCATCCCGCACCTGTTCCAGGGCCGCGAGGACAAACTGGTGGTGCTGGACGGCCTGCTCGCCGAACTCAATCTAAGCTATGAACAGGTCGCCTACCTCGGCGACGACCTGCCCGACCTGCCGGTAATCCGCCGCGTCGGCCTGGGCATGGCGGTGCACAACGCCGCGGCATTCGTTCGCCAGCACGCCCACGGCGTCACCCAGGCCCGCGGCGGCGAAGGCGCCGCCCGCGAGTTCTGCGAACTGATCATGCAGGCCCAGGGCACCCTGGACGCTGCCAACGCCCATTACCTGTAAGGCTGCCCATGCTCAGCAAGAAGATCAGAAATGTCGCGCTGCTAGGCGGGATCGCCGCCGTGCTGGTTGCGGTAGGCTATTGGAACATCAGCCCGGAGAGCTTCCTCGACCAGCCGCAGGCCCAGGTCGACCAGAGCGCCATCGACTACTACGCGATCAACGCCCACAGCCTGCAGTTCCTGCCCGACGGCAAGCTGCAGTACGAGATGACCGCCGCCAAGGTCGAGCACCTCAAGGCCAGCGAGGTTACCCTGGTGACCACGCCCGACCTGCACATGTACCGCGGCACCGAGTACCCCTGGCACGTGCAGAGCAAGCGCGCCGAGGTCAACCCGGACGGCACCGAGGTCGAACTGATCGACGATGTGCGCGTGGCGCGCACCGACGAGAAGCAACGTGAAACCATCATCACCAGCACACGCATGACCGTGTTCCCGCAGAAGCAATATGCGCAGACCGAGCAAGCCGTTAGAATCGACGGCGCCGGTGGCACGACTACGGGCAAAGGAATGAAAGCGTATTTGAAAGAAGGCAGGATGGACCTGCTCTCTAACGTAAGAGGACAGTATGAGGCTCGTTAAAACCATCCCCCTTCTGCTCAGCCTGGGCGTAGCACTGGGAAGCGCGAGCGCCTTCGCCCTGCCGAACGACCGTGACCAGCCGATCCGCATCCAGGCGGACAACGCCCACCTGGACGACAAGCAGGGCGTTGCCACCTATACCGGCGACGTGATCATCACCCAAGGTTCGATGATGATCAAAGGCAACACCGTGACCATGACCCGCGCCGCCTCCGGCGACATCGACGTGGTCACCTCGGTGGGCAACCTGGCCTACTTCGAGCAGCAGCAGAGCGCCGCCAAGCCCGACAAGATGAAAGGCTGGGCCGTGACCATCCAGTACCAGGCGCAGAAAGACATGGTGATCCTCACCGATCGCGCCAAGGTCGAGAACGAAGGCAACACCACCGAAGGCGAGAAGATCGTCTACAACACCAAGACCCAGGTGGCTACCGCCGGTCGCGGTGGCAACGTGACTGCACCACGTCAGCGCATCGACATGGTCATTCAACCGAAGAAAAAGGCCGAGTAAATGGCAACCCTCAAAGCCCAGCACCTGGCCAAGAGCTACAAGGGCAGGCAGGTCGTTCGCGACGTCAGCCTGTCCATCGACAGCGGCCAGATCGTCGGCCTGCTCGGCCCCAACGGCGCCGGCAAGACCACCTGCTTCTACATGATCGTCGGCCTGGTCCAGGCCGACCAGGGTCGGGTGCTGATCGACAGCCTCGACGTCAGCCACCAGCCCATGCACGGGCGCGCCCAGGCCGGCATCGGCTACCTGCCGCAGGAAGCCTCGATCTTCCGCAAGCTGTCGGTGGCCGACAACATCATGGCCATCCTCGAGACCCGCAAGGACCTCGACCGCGACGGCCGGCGCAAGGAGCTGGAAAGCCTGCTGCAGGAATTCCACATCAGCCACATCCGCGACAACCTCGGCATGAGCCTCTCCGGCGGCGAACGCCGCCGCGTCGAGATCGCCCGCGCCCTGGCCACCGCGCCCAAGTTCATCCTGCTGGACGAACCCTTTGCCGGCGTCGACCCGATCTCCGTCGGCGACATCAAGCAGATCATCCACCACCTCAAGAACAAGGGCATCGGCGTACTGATCACCGACCACAACGTTCGCGAGACCCTGGACATCTGCGAGACTGCCTACATCGTCAACGATGGCCAGCTGATCGCCGAAGGCGACGCCGAGACCATCCTGGCCAACCAGCTGGTCAAGGAAGTGTACCTGGGGCACGAGTTCCGACTCTGACCCGGCCTGCCCGGAGCACTGGCGCAAGCGCCTGTTCGAGGCTTAAGTTGTTACAGTGCTCTAGGCAAACGCTGCAATTTCAGGCATACAACTTGCTTAAAATCGGCGCCCAGGCGCCCTCCGTGTAGTGGATGGCGCATGCGCGCCGGCAACAAGGTATCAAGCCCCAGCCATGAAACCATCGCTCGTCCTAAAAATGGGCCAGCAACTGACGATGACCCCGCAGTTGCAACAGGCCATCCGTCTGCTTCAGCTCTCCACCCTGGACCTCCAGCAGGAAATCCAGGAAGCGCTGGAGTCCAATCCGATGCTCGAACGTCAGGAAGACGGCGAGGACTTCGACAACAGCGACCCGATGGCGGACAACGCCGAGAACAAGCCGGCCGCCGAAGTCCAGGACAACAGTTTCCAGGAAACCAGTACCAGCAGCACCGCGGAAAACCTCGAAGACGGCGAATGGGCCGAGCGCATCCCCAACGAACTGCCGGTCGACACCGCCTGGGAAGACATCTACCAGACCAGCGCCAGCAGCCTGCCGAGCAACGATGACGACGAGTGGGACTTCACCACCCGCACCTCGGTCGGCGAGAGCCTGCAGAGCCACCTGCTGTGGCAGCTCAACCTGGCGCCGATGTCCGACACCGACCGCCTGATCGCCGTCACCCTGATCGACAGCATTAACGGCCAGGGCTACCTGGAAGACACCCTCGAGGAGATCTGCGCAGGCTTCGACCCGGAGCTCGACATCGAGCTGGACGAGGTCGAGGCGGTGCTGCATCGCATCCAACAATTCGAGCCCGCCGGTATCGGCGCCCGCTCCCTGGGCGAATGCCTGCTGTTGCAACTGCGCCAGCTGCCTGCCTCGACACCGTGGATGAGCGAGGCCCAGCGCCTGGTCACCGATTTCATCGACCTGCTCGGCAGCCGCGACTACAGCCAGCTGATGCGCCGCATGAAGCTCAAGGAAGACGAGCTGCGCCAGGTCATCGAACTGGTACAGACCCTCAACCCGCGCCCCGGCTCGCAGATCGAGTCCAGCGAGCCCGAGTACGTCGTGCCCGACGTCATCGTGCGCAAGGACAGCGAGCGCTGGCTGGTCGAGCTCAACCAGGAAGCGGTACCGCGCCTGCGGGTCAACCCGCAGTACGCCGGCTTCGTCCGCCGCGCCGACACCAGCGCCGACAACACCTTCATGCGCAACCAGCTGCAGGAAGCGCGCTGGTTCATCAAGAGCCTGCAGAGCCGCAACGAAACGCTGATGAAGGTGGCGACGCAGATCGTCGAGCACCAGCGCGGCTTCCTCGACCATGGCGACGAGGCCATGAAGCCGCTGGTGCTGCACGATATCGCCGAGGCGGTGGGCATGCACGAGTCGACCATCTCGCGGGTGACCACGCAGAAATACATGCACACCCCACGCGGCATCTACGAACTGAAATACTTTTTCTCAAGCCACGTAAGCACCGCCGAAGGCGGCGAATGCTCGTCCACGGCGATCCGCGCGATCATCAAGAAACTGGTGGCGGCGGAAAATCAGAAAAAGCCATTGAGTGACAGCAAGATCGCTGGTTTACTGGAGGCACAAGGCATCCAGGTAGCCCGTCGCACCGTCGCCAAGTACCGCGAATCGTTGGGCATCGCCCCATCGAGCGAGCGCAAGCGACTGATGTAGCCCCGGGATGTGCCACAGCGTTTCAGTGGCAGGTGCAATACCTGCCTCTTTATGCACGGGCAACAAAGGAGAAGCTGTATGCAAGTCAACATCAGTGGACAGCATGTAGAAGTCACCCAACCACTGCGCGATTACGTGCTCGAGAAGCTCGCCCGCGTCGAGGGTCATTTCGACAAGATCACCAATGCGACGGTGATCATGAAGGTCGAGAAGCTGCAGCAGAAGGTGGAAGCCACACTCCAGATTCCCGGTGGCGAAGTCGTCGCCAACGCCGAACATCAAGACATGTACGCGGCGATTGACGCCCTGGCCGACAAACTCGATCGCCAACTGAAAAAACACAAGGAAAAACAGCAAAGCCTGCTGCAAGGCGCAGCCGCCCGCTGATCCCCCTCATCCATGATCCGACTTGAAACCATCCTGACCCCCGGCCGTTCCCTCGTGAACGTGCCGGGCGGCAGCAAGAAGCGCGCCCTGGAAAAGGTCGCCACCCTGATCGCCGAGCAAGTACCCGAGCTGGAGATGCAAGACGTCTTCGACAAGCTCATCGCTCGGGAAAAACTGGGCTCCACCGGTTTTGGCAATGGCATCGCCATTCCCCACTGCCGGCTTGTGGGCTGCACCGCGCCAGTGAGCGCCCTGCTGCACCTGGATGCCCCCATCGATTACGATGCCATCGATGGCGCCCCGGTCGACCTGCTGTTCGTCCTGCTGGTCCCGGAAGCCGCCACCGATGCCCACCTTGAACTGCTGCGCCAGATCGCCAGCATGCTCGATCGCAAGGAGGTCCGCGATCGCCTGCGTGCCGCCGACAGCAGCGAGACCCTTTACCAGGTCGTCCTGGACGTACAGAACGAGCACTGAACATGCGCCTGATCATCGTCAGCGGCCGCTCCGGCTCCGGTAAGAGTACCGCCCTCGACGTGCTGGAAGACAACGGCTACTACTGCATCGACAACCTGCCCGCCGGGTTGTTGCCGCAGTTGGCGGAAAACGCGCTGATCAACACCGAGCTGCTGCAACCGAAGGTGGCGGTGTCCATCGACGCGCGCAACCTGCCCAGCCACCTGTCGCGCTTCCCCGAACTGCTCGAAGAGGCACGCTCACGGCATATCCAGTGCGACGTGCTGTACCTGGACGCCGACGAAGACACCCTGCTCAAGCGCTTCTCGGAAACCCGCCGGCGCCACCCACTGACCAATGACAGTCGCTCGCTGGCCGAGGCGATCCGCGTGGAAAGCGAGCTGCTCGGGCCGATCGCCGACCTCGCCGACCTGAAGATCGACACCACCAGCCTGAACCTCTACCAGCTGCGCGATTCGATCAAGCTGCGCCTGCTCAACCAACCCGAGCCAGGCACCGCGTTCCTGGTCGAGTCATTCGGCTTCAAGCGCGGCATGCCGGTGGACGCCGATGTGGTGTTCGACGTGCGCTGCCTGCCCAATCCGTACTGGAAGCCGGAACTTCGCGAGCATTCCGGCCTCGAACAGCCGGTAATCGACTACCTGGCCGCCCAGCCGGACGTCGAGGAAATGTTCCAGGACATCTCCGGTTACCTGCTCAAATGGCTGCCGCGCTTCGCCGCCAGCAACCGCGCCTATGTCACCATCGCCATCGGCTGTACCGGCGGCCACCACCGCTCGGTGTACATCACCGAACGGCTTGGCCAACTGCTCCAGCAATCCCTGAAAAACGTCCAGGTCCGCCACCGCGACCTCTAGCCCACAGGATCCGCCCCACGATGCCCGCCCGCGAAATCACCATCATCAACAAGCTGGGCCTGCATGCGCGGGCGGCCGCCAAGTTCGTCGGCGTGGCCGGTCGCTTCCCCTGCCAGGTGCGGGTCGGCCGCGCGCCGGACAAGCTGGTGGACGGCAAGAGCATCATGGCGGTGATGATGCTCGCCGCCGGCAAGGGCACGCCGGTGCACCTGCACACCGAAGGCGAGCAGGACGCTGAAGCCATGGATGCGCTGGTCGAGCTGATCAACAACTTCTTCGACGAAGGCGAGTAACGCTTTCTCCTCCCGCAACATCCTCTTCCAATTGTCCGGATGCAGCTTTGCCAGATTGAATTTATACCTATATAGGTATAAATTCAGCAGGTGATTTCATGGAATCGGACAGGCAACCCAAGCCGCTTTACTGGGTCGCAAGCAGCAAAAAGGATCTGCTGTGCCTCCCCGAGGACGTCCAGCAAACCGTCGGCTTTGCTCTGCACCTGGCTCAGACAGGAGGCAGGCACCTACAGGCTAAAGTCCTAAGAGGATTTTCAGGCGCTGGCGTGCTCGAAGTCGTGGAAGACCATGACGGCAACGCCTATCGCGCGGTCTATACCGTACGCCTTGGCACTGCGGTGTATGTCTTGCATTGCTTCCAGAAGAAGTCCAAGGCGGGCATCAGGACGCCCGAAACAGACATCGCCCTGGTGCGCAAGCGATTGAAGCTTGCACAGGCCCACTCAGAAGGAATCCAGGCATGAGCGAAATCGAACAGGGCAGCGGCAATGTCTACGCAGACCTCAACTACCCGGATGCAGACGAGATGCTGGTCAAGGCACGCCTGGCGAGCAAGATCTGCAGCATCATCAAGGCCCGCCATCTGACCCAGATGCAAGCCGCGCAAATCCTTGGCCTGCCTCAGCCAAAAGTATCGGAAATGATTCGCGGAAAATTCCGTGGTATCAGCGAAAGCAAGATGATCGACTGCCTGGCACGCCTTGGCCGCGACGTGCAGATCGTGGTCAAGGCCGCACCGCGTTCACGTCCCCAAGGGCGGGTGGAGGTCATCTTCGCCTGAGCAACGCCCAACGAGAAGCTGACTCCATCCCCTGCTCCTCTCACGACAGCGCCGTGTCCATCACCATCATCAGGCAGAACCCGACACACAGCCCCAGGCTCGCCAGGCGGTGATGCCCGTTGCTGCGCGATTCGGGAATAATCTCCTGGGTCACCACCAGCAGCATCGCCCCCGCCGCGCAGGCCAGGCCCAGCGGCAACAGCAGTTCGGCGATGTTCACCAGCCAGGCGCAGATCACCGCAGCCAGCGGCTCGACCAGCCCTGACGCCGCGCCGATCAGGAACGCCTTGAACCGCGGCATGCCGGCCCCGGCCAGCACCAGCGCGATCACCAGGCCCTCCGGTACATCCTGCAGCGCGATGCCCATGGCCAGGCTGTCGGCATCAGGCATGCCCCCGCCGGCGGACACACCGATGGCCATGCCTTCGGGGATGTTGTGGGCGATGATGGCAATGACGAACAACCAGATCCGCGCCGCGATCACCGGCTGCTGATCGTTGCCGACCAGGGCCTCTGGCGAGGTGCCGGAAACCTTGAGGTCGACCAGGAACAGGCACAGCGCGCCGAACAGCAGGCCGCCGCTGATCAGGCCACCGGCGCCCCATGGGCTGAAACCGATGGATTGGGCCGCATCCAGCCCGGGCATGATCAGCGAGAATGCGGTGGCCGCCAGCATCACCCCGGCGCCGAAGCCGAGCAAGGTGTCGGCCACGGCCACCGGCATGTTACGGATCACCAATACCGGTACCGCGCCCAACGCCGTCCCCAGCGCGCACAATGCGCCGCCCTCAAGGGCACGCAACATGCGCGGCTCCAGGTCCAGCCAGGCGATGCCCCGCGCCACCAGCAACGCGGTGCCAACCAGCAACAGCAAGGTCCCAAGCGCCAGGCGGAACAGGCGCACACTGCTGACAGACATCACCTCGGAGCGCATACCGGTCAGACTCGTTTCAGGGCTTCAAGGTAGCGACGTTCCACTTCGGCCCAGTCGACCACGTTGTAGAAGGCGCCAATGTATTCCGGACGACGGTTCTGGTACTTCAGGTAGTAGGCGTGCTCCCACACGTCCAGGCCGAGGATCGGCGTGTTGCCGTGCATCAGCGGGCTGTCCTGGTTGCCGCTGCTCTCAACGACCAGCGTGTTCTGCGGGGTCACGCTCAACCAGGCCCAGCCGCTGCCGAAACGGGTCAGCGCGGCCTTGGTGAAGGCCTCCTTGAACGCCTCGAAGCCGCCGAGCTGCGCATCGATGGCCTTGGCCACCTGCCCTGCCGGCTGGCCGCCGCCCTTGGGCGACATGACGGTCCAGAACAGGGTGTGGTTGGCATGCCCGCCGCCCTGGTTGATCACCGCGCCCTGGAGCTTCTCGGGCAGTTGCTTGACCGCGCCCACCAGGCGTTCCACCGGCCATTCGGCCCACTCGGTGCCCTCGATGGCGGCGTTGAGGTTGTTGATGTAGGTCTGGTGATGCTTGCTGTGGTGGATCTCCATGGTCTGGGTGTCGATGTGCGGTTCCAGCGCATCGTAGGCATAGGGCAACGCAGGCAAGGTATGCGGCATGTCAGTGGATTCCGTAGGCAGGTGTGCGATCAGTGATATCCGTATGTGCGACCAGCTCGCCGGCCACCGGGGCCTGCCGGTTGAGCAGGCGCTCGGTACGCGGGTATTGGCCGTATTCGGCGATGAAGCTCAGCAACTCGGTGTAGGTGCGCCCGCTGTGGCGCAACGCGGCGTCGCGCAGGGCCTGGGGCAGGCGCGGATCCTGGCTGGCCTGGAGCAGCCGCTGGTGCGCCGCGCACAGGTAGTCGGCGCTTTCCTGCGGCTGGTTCAGGCGCAAGTGCAGGTCGGCCAGGTTGTGATGGGCAATGACCAGTGCGGCCACCGCCTCGTCGACGTCATGCCAGCGCTCGAATAGCACCTGGGCCAGGGCCAGGGCTTGCAGGTAGTGTTCCCGGGCATCGACCAGCTCGCCCTGCTCGAACAGGCGGTTGGCGTCTTGCGTGGTGCGTTTCCAGTGCTGCATGACGTGTCTCCTGGGCGGCCCGGGCTCAGATGCCGCCGGCGGTGAGTTTTTCCGGATCCAGCAGCGCCTCGAGCTGGTCACGCGACAGGTCGGTGTGCTCCAGCGCCACGTCGATGATCGGACGACCCTGCTTGTAGGCGGTCTTGGCGATCTCGGCGGCCTTGAGGTAGCCGATGATGGGGTTCAACGCGGTGACCAGGATCGGGTTGCGCGACAGCGCCTCCTTGAGCTTGGTTTCGTTGACCTTGAAGCTGGCGATGGCCTTGTCGGCCAGCAGGCGGCTGACGTTGGCCATCAGCTCGATGCTTTCCAGCAGATTGCGGGCGATCACCGGCAGCATCACGTTGAGCTCGAAGTTGCCCGACTGCCCGGCCACGGCGATGGTGGCGTCGTTGCCGATCACCTGGGCGGCGACCATGGCGGTGGCTTCCGGGATCACCGGGTTGACCTTGCCCGGCATGATCGACGAGCCCGGCTGCAAGCCCTGCAGCTCGATTTCACCGAGGCCGGCGAGCGGGCCGGAGTTCATCCAGCGCAGGTCGTTGGCGATCTTCATCAGCGCCACGGCGGCGGTCTTGAGCTGGCCGGACAGGGCCACGGCGGTGTCCTGGGAGCCGATCAGGGCGAACAGGTTCTCGCCGGGGGTGAACTTGACCTGGGTCAGGCCGCTCAACTGGCGGGCAAAGCCTGCGGCGAACAGCGGATGGGCGTTGATGCCGGTGCCCACGGCGGTGCCGCCCTGGGCCAGCGCCTGCAGGCTCGGCAGGGTGGCTTCGATATGCGCCTGGGCGCCCTTGACCTGCGCGGCCCAGCCGCCGAGCACCTGGCTCATGCGCACCGGCATGGCATCCATCAGGTGGGTGCGGCCGGTCTTCACGTGCTTGTGCACTTCGAGCGCCTTGGCCTCGATCACCTGAGTGAGATGGCGCAGGGCCGGCAACAACTGCTCGTGCAGGGCCAGGGCGGCGCTGACGTGGATGGTGGTGGGGATGATGTCGTTGCTGCTCTGGCCACAGTTGACGTGGTCGTTGGCATTGACCGGCTCGCCCAGCACGCGGCTGGCCAGGGTGGCGATGACCTCGTTGGCGTTCATGTTCGAGCTGGTGCCGGAGCCGGTCTGGAACACATCCACCGGGAAGTGCTGGATGAAATCCCCGGCCAGCAGTTGCTCCACCGCCTTGACGATGGCCTCGCCCTGCCCCGCGCTCAGCTGGGACAGCTCGACGTTGGCCTTGGCCGCCGCCGCCTTGGCCAGCAGCAGGGCACGGATGAACTGGGCCGGCATCGGCTTGCCGCTGACCGGGAAGTTGTCGACCGCGCGCTGGGTCTGGGCACCGTACAGGGCCTGGGCCGGCACCTGCAGTTCACCCATGCTGTCACGCTCGATACGGGTATCACTCATCTTCAAGTCCTTGCATCAGTTCTTCGGGAGAAATCGACGGCAGCAGCACGCTGTTGGCGAGCTGCATCGCGTAGGGCTGCCAACGCTGGTTCTGTTCGCAGCGATCGAGGTTGCGCAGGTCGAGCAAGGGCCGCCAGGCCTGGTCCAGGCACAGGCAGCGCCAATGCCACGGCAGCATGCGATCGTTGGCGGTATCCAGCAGCAGGCGGAAGGCGGTCAGCGCCACGGTCCAGAGCGAGGTTTCGGTGCAGCACACCAGGTAGCGACCTTCGGCCAGGTAATGCTCGATCAGGCGCGGCTCGTCGGGTTCGAGCGCGCAGCGGATGCGCCGGCTGAGCCAGCGCCAGTTTTCCAGGTAGGGCAGTTCGTGGAGGACGGGTTTCATGAACATCATCGCCGGGTTACTGGATAATGATATTCATTATTATGTGATAAATAGAATCAGTTCAAGCCAGGCGATGGGCAAAAGAAACCCGGCGCGATGGCCGGGTCTTTTACAAGACATGAGCAGGGCAGCGTGGGAGCGAGCTTGCCTCGCGATTGCAGGTGAGATTATCGCGGGGCAAGCCCGCTCCCACCCTCCCCAGCCAATAGAGCGCCGATCAGCTGCCCGCCACCGTCATCCGCTCGATCAGCACCGAGCCACTGTGGATATTGCTGCGGGTCTCGATATCGCTGCCGATCGCCACGATCTGCTGGAACATGTCCTTCATATTGCCGGCGATGGTCACTTCCTGGACCGGGAACTGGATCTCGCCGTTTTCAACCCAGAAGCCCGCCGCGCCACGGGAATAGTCACCGGTCACCATGTTCAGGCCATGCCCCATCAGCTCAGTCACCAGCAGGCCGCGGCCCATGCGGCGAATCAATGCCGCCTGGTCCTCAACGCCATGGGTGACGAACAGGTTGTGCACGCCCCCGGCGTTGGCGGTGCTCGGCAGGCTCAGCTTGCGCCCGGAATAGGTGCCCAGGATGTAGGACACCAGCTCGCCCTTGTCGACGAACGGCTTGGCGTAGGTGGCCAGGCCATCGCCGTCGAACGCCGCGCTGCCCAGCGCACGCGGGATGTGCGGTCGCTCGTCGAGGGTCAGCCAGGTGGGGAACAGGCGCTGGCCGATGGTGCCTTCGAGGAACGATGACTTGCGGTACAGGTTGCCGCCGGAAATCGCCGACAGGAAGCTGCCGAACAGGCCGCCGGCAAGCTCCGCCGAGAACAGCACCGGCACCTCGCAGGTCGGCACCGGACGCGCGCCCAGGCGGCTGGCGGCGCGTTGCGCGGCGCGCTGGCCGATGCTGCGCGGGTCGGCCAGCAGGTTGCCCTGGCGATTGACGTCGTACCAGTAGTCGCGCTGCATCTGCCCTTCGGCCTCGGCGATCATCACGCAGCTCAGGCTGTGCCGGGTGGACGCGTAGCCGCCAATGAAACCGTGGCTGTTGCCATAGACCCGCACGCCCTGGTGGGTATTGAGGGTGGTGCCGTCGGCGTTGAGGATGCGCTTGTCGGCATCGAACGCCGCCGCCTCGCAGGCCAGCGCCATCTCGATGGCCTTCTCCGGCTCGATGTCCCAGTCGTGGTACAGGTCCAGGTCAGGGATCTCGCGGGCCATCAAGGCGGCATCGGCCAGCCCCGAACACTCGTCCTCGGAGGTGTGCCTGGCGATTGCCAGGGCCGCCGCGACGGTCTCGCGGATCGCCTCAGGGCCGCTGGCCGAGGTGCTGGCCGAACCCTTGCGCTGGCCAACGTAGAGGGTGATGCCGAAGCCCTGGTCGCGGTTGAACTCGACCGTCTCGACTTCGCGCTGGCGCACCGTGGTGGACAGGCCCTGCTCCAGCGACACCGCCACTTCGCAGGCGCTGGCGCCCTGGCGGCGCGCCTCGGCAACGATCGCCTCGACCTGTTCCTGCAACGCCGGCAGGTCCTTGGGGCCTACGCTCTGGACTGCACTCATGGTTCTCTCCACTGAAAATTCTGCGTTCGGCTTGGGTCATTCTACGACCGGGCCGGACAAGCGGCCCCCGACTGGTTATCATGGCGGCGATTTCCTGCGGACTGCCCCCATGGTTGATTCTTACGACGACGCCTTCGACGGCGAAAAAAGCAAAACCCAGATCAAGCGCGAGCTGCATGCGCTGGTCGAGCTCGGTGAGCGCCTCACCACCCTCAAGGCCGACACCCTGGCCCGCCTGCCGTTGACCGACGAGCTGCGCAAGGCGCTGGAAGAAGCCAGCAAGCACACCGCCCACGGCGCCCGCAAACGCCACATGTCGTTCGTCGGCAAGCTGATGCGCGTGCAGGACCTGGACGCCATCCATGCCGTGCTCGAGCAGGTCGACAGCTCGACTCGCCAGTACAACGAGCGCTTTCACGGCCTCGAGCGCTGGCGCGACCGTCTGATCGACGGCAACGACGAGGACCTCGAACGCTTCGTCAACGAGTTCCCCGACACCGATCGCCAGCACCTGCGCTCGCTGATCCGCCATGCCCAGCACGAGAAGGCGCGGAACAAGCCGCCTGCGGCTGCGCGTAAAGTGTTCAAGTACATCCGCGACCTCGACGAGGTCCAGCGCGGCCTGCGTTGAGGCCATCGCGGGGCAAGCCTGCTCCCACAGATGCCTGGAAAGGCTGCGTGGGAGCGGGCTTGCCCCGCGATTGATCATCAAGCCCCTGTACCACCGACAGTGATCGCATCCAGCTTCAGGGTCGGCTGGCCAACGCCTACCGGCACAGACTGCCCATCCTTCCCGCACGTACCCACGCCGCTGTCCAGCGCCAGGTCGTTGCCGACCATCGACACACCCCGCATCGCCTCCGGGCCATTGCCGATCAAGGTCGCGCCCTTCACCGGCGCGGTGATCTTGCCGTCCTCGATCAGGTAGGCCTCGCTGGTGGAGAACACGAACTTGCCGCTGGTGATATCCACCTGGCCACCGCCGAGGTTGGCGCAGTAGATGCCCTTCTTCACCGACTTGATGATTTCCTCGGGGTCGCTGTCGCCGGCGCGCATGTAGGTGTTGGTCATGCGCGGCATCGGCAGGTGGGCGTAGGATTCACGCCGGCCGTTGCCGGTCACCGCCATGCCCATCAGGCGGGCGTTGAGCTTGTCCTGCATGTAGCCCTTGAGGATGCCGTTCTCGATCAGCGTGGTGCACTCGGTCGGCGTGCCTTCATCATCGATGCTGAGCGAGCCGCGGCGGCCTTCCAGGGTACCGTCGTCGACGATGGTGCACAGTTTCGAGGCCACTTGCTCGCCGATACGCCCACTGAACGCCGAGCTGCCCTTGCGGTTGAAATCGCCTTCCAGCCCGTGACCGACTGCCTCGTGCAACAGCACGCCGGACCAACCCGGGCCGAGTACCACCGGCAACGTGCCAGCCGGCGCCGGGATCGCCTCGAGGTTGACCAGGGCCTGACGCAGCGCCTCGCGGGCATAGCCCATCACCCGCTCCTCGGTGAAGAAGCGATAGTCGGTACGACCGCCACCGCCCTGCCCACCGCGCTCGCGACGACCGTTCTGCTCGACGATCACACTGACGTTGAAACGCACCAGCGGACGCACATCGGCGGCCAGGCTGCCATCGGCGGCGGCGACCAGGATCCGCTCCCAGACCCCGGCCATGCTCACGCTGACCTGCTGGATACGCGGGTCGAGGGCGCGGGTGGCGGCATCGACGCGCTTGAGCAGCTCGACCTTCTCGGCGCGGCTCAGCACATCCAGTGGATTGTCAGACGCGTACAGGGCAGTCACATCCTGGCTGCGGAACGCCTGCACCTTGCCGTCCTGCCCGGCACGGGAGATCGAGCGGGCGGCGCGGGCCGCCGAGGTCAGGGCTTCGAGGTTGATCGCGTTGCTGTAGGCGAAGCCGGTCTTCTCGCCGGACTGGGCACGCACGCCCACGCCCTGGTCGAGGTTGAAGCTGCCCTCCTTGACGATGCCGTCCTCCAGCGCCCAGGTTTCCGAGATCTGGCCCTGGAAATACAGGTCGGCGGCATCGATGCCGGGGCCGGCCAGCTCGCCCAGCACCGTCTGCAGGCTGTCGAGGGTCAGGCCGCCCGGGGCCAGGAGCTGCTCGCTGACGGTGGATAAAATCTCGCTCATAGTCACTCCGAGGTGTGCGCAGGCCGCAAGGCGTCCTGCGAGAAAAAGCGCCGGTGCGTGACCACCGGCATGCGCGCCCGGATGGACGCCTGTTCTTCACTGTCGCGCGTGGCAAGCAATACCGCTTCGCCCCGCGCCTGTTGCGCGACGATCCGCCCCCAGGGGTCGACGATCGCCGCCTGGCCGTGGGTTTCCCGCGGCCCCGGATGCAGGCCGCCCTGGGCGGCCGCCAATACATAGCACTGGGTCTCGATGGCCCGTGCGCGAATCAGTACTTCCCAATGCGCCGCTCCGGTCACCGCGGTAAACGCCGCCGGTGCGCTGATCAGCTCGGCCCCGGCGGCGCGCAAGGCGCTGTACAGCTCGGGGAAGCGCAAGTCGTAGCACACCGACAGGCCCAGCCGGCCCACGGGCGTGTCGGCCACCACCACCTGGCTGCCGTGGGCGTAGTCGTCCGACTCACGGTAGCGGCCACGGTTGTCGGCCACGTCTACATCGAACAGGTGCAGCTTGTCGTAGCGGGCGGCGATCTCGCCGTGCTCATCGACCAGCAACGAGCAGGCGTGGGCCTTGGCGTGCGGCTGGCCGACCGGCGGCAGCGGCAAGGTACCGGCGACTATCCATAACCTGAGGTCGCGGGCGGTGCGTTTCAACCATGGCAGGATCGGCCCCTCGCCCAGCGCCTCGGCCCGACCGATGGCCGCGGCGTCGCGCCGGCCCATGGCGGCGAAGTTCTCCGGCAGCACCGCCAGGCGCGCGCCACCGGCGGCGGCCTGCTCGAGCAGTGCCGTGGCACGTTGCAGGTTGGCCAGCACATCGTCCTGGCTGACCATCTGGATCACAGCTGACGTCATGACCACCCCAGGTTATTTGTCGAAAGGTTTCACAAAGGTGATTTTAGGCTCTTTGACCGGACCTTCGACGCGATAGTGCACACTGGCGAAGCGCGCCACCCGGTCACCGATCAGGCGATCGACCAGGAACAACGCGCCGCCGATCGCCGGCGCGCCGACGATCAGCGCGGCCAGCGGCAGGTTGTTGGTCACCGGCAGCGTCACCAGCAGCTTGGCATCGACCCGGTCACGGACGAAGTCCATGGTGCCGTCGAGCTCGAAGTTGCTCGACGGACCGGTGACGGTGATCGGCTCACGGGTCACGTAGACCCCTTCGCTGGCCACCAGCAGGCCCTTGACCCGGTCGTAGGCCAGGCCCTTGCTGAACAGGTCGGAGAAGTCCAGGCGCAGGCGCCGGCCGATGGAGTTGAAGTTGAGCAGCCCGAACACCCGCAAGGCCTGGGCGCTGCCCTCGACCTCGACGAACTGGCCGCTGCGCAAGGCCGCGTCGAGGCTGCCGGAATAGCGATTGAGGCTGACCCAGGCCGGCGAGCCCGGCCAGCGGCCGTCCACGTCCATGCGGAAGTCGCGGCTGGTGACCGTGGGCGCAAAGCCCCAGGCCTTGAGCACATCACCCAGGTTCTTGCCGTCCAGGCGGCCCTTGTACCAGCTCGAACTGCTGCCCGGCTCGCCTTCCCAGCCACCGCTGCCATCAATGTGCAGCCCCTTGAGGTCCAGGTCGACATCGCTCATGGCCATGCCTTTGGCGGTCTGGCGCAGCTTCAGGTTGACACTGCCGAACAGGTCGTCGCCGCGATACAGCTTGTCGATGGTCAGGTCCAGCGGCGGCACCTTGCGCGGGTCGACCCCGGCCAATGGGTCCGGCGCGTTCTCGTCCTGGGCTTCATTCGGGTCGGCCGGCGGCAGGCGCAGGCTCTGCAGCCGGACGGTCATGGGCGTGGCCTTGGCATCGGGAATACGGGCATTGCCGATGACTTCCCTGCTGTCCAGGCGCAGGTCCCAGGCCGGGCCGCCGCGCATCAGGCGGATCACCGCCTGGTTGAGGTCCATGCCGAAGGCCTTGAGCTGGCCGATGCTCAGGTCCACGCTCTGCAGGTTCTGCCGGGCGCTGCCGCCCGGATCCTTGCCGGCCAGGCGCTCCATCTGTTGCTGCCAGGGGGCCAGGTCCAGGGTCTCAAGCCGGCCACGCACACGCAGGCCCTGGCCGCTGGGGAGGCTGGCTTCGCCCGTGCCCAGCAGCAGCTCGCCACGTCCCTGGGCCAGCTTGTCGGTGGGCGCAGCGTAGGCGAAGCGGGCAAGGTCGGCGTAGCTGGCATCGATGCGCCGCTCGGGGCCTTGCAGGGTCAGGCCGAAGCGACTGTCGCGTATTTCCCCGGCGGCCTTGCCAAACGGCGCTGGCAAGTCGATGGCCAGCCCCTTGAGCGAGGAGTTGACGCTCAACCGGTTGTCGCGACTGCCGAGTGTCACCTGCAACTGATAGGGCAGCTCACCCGAGGCGGGCAGCGGCTGCTGGTACTGCAACCAGTCGGTCAGGGCCTTGAGGCCGACCTGGCCATTGGCGTTGATGCGGGTCTGGATCTGCCCACCCTGCCCTTCGGCGGTGATCTGCGCGGTCACCGGCTTGCCAAAGGCGTGCAGGCTGATGTCCTTGCCACTCAGGCCCTTGTCGAAATCGAAGGCGAAGTCGCCTTTGAGCTGGGTCAGTTCCAGGCTCGGCGGCGCCACTTTCAGGGTCGCGTCGTGGGTCGCGAAGTCCACCAGCACCTTGGGCCGTTGCCCATGGGCCAGGGGGATATCGAGCTTGACCTTGCCTTTGAGCGGGCCTTCACCCTCCCAGCCAGCAAAGATCTCGCCCGTGCCGATGGGCGCTTCCTTGAGGATCTTCAGGCCATCGCCGAGGCTGCCGTCGAAGTCGCCATCGAGGAACAGGTGGCTGTGCTGGTCGCCCTCGACATGGGGAATGTCGACGCTGACATCGCTGACCTGGGTGTCCAGCAGCAGACCTTTGCGGGCCTGGATGCGCACGCCGGTGTCCTCGATGTAGACATTGCCGTCGACCTGCTGCACCTGCGGCCAGCCCGGCTGGAAATCCAGCGCGGCGTCGTGGACCTTGAAGAACAGGCTGATATCGCGGGCATGGGGCGGCGCGTTGTGATGCAGCGAGCCCTGGTACTGGAAGTAACCCTCGTCGACATTGCCCTTGACGATGGCGCTGCGCAGCCATTCGTCCAGGGCCGGGCTGAGCACCTCGGGCAGGTACTTGGCGGTGTAGCGACCGTCGCCCTCGGTGAGGCCGACGCGCAGGTCCATGTAGTCTTCATGGCCCGGTTGCAGGTGGATGCGAATCAGGAAGTCCGCGGCGATCTTGCCCTCGTCGCCCAGCACCTTGATGTAGGGAGCCACCAGGGTGAAGGCTTCCTTGTCCAGGGTCCAGGTCAGCCGTGCGTTGGCCTTCGGGTAATGCCAGGGTTTGCCGAAGATCGGGTACAGATGCAGCATGAAGGCCTGGGTATCCAGGCGCAGTTCGCCGTGCCCGAGGTCACCGCTGATGGCGCCGCTGACGTTGCCGGCGGCCGGCGCGCCGTGATAGGCGTCAAAGCCGACTTTCTCCAGGTTGGCGGCGAACTGCAGGCGCTGGTCGCCCTCGGCCTTGGGGCGGATGTCCAGGCGCACGTTGCGCAGCGCGCCGGTCACCTTGAGCGCGTCGACCACCGTCATCAGTTTGTCCGGCAACGGCGCCAGGGCGTCGATCACCGGAGTGAGCGGGGTCAGGTCGAGGCGGTCGGCCTGCACCTGCCAGCTTTCCTCGGCCGGGCTCTGACCAGGACGCTGCGCCAGTTGCAGGTGAGACTCCCAGCGGGTCTTGCCCAGGCTCATGGCCAGGGAGTCGACAACGACGTCGAAGCCCTGGTCCTGGCGCTGGAACCAGGCCGACAGGGCCAGGTTGTCCAGGGTGATGGCCTTGCGCCCGGTGTAGGCGCCCTTGAGCTGCGGGGCGTTGAGACGAACCATCGCCTGCTGCAACTGCCCCTTGCTCCAGTCGATCCAGAACTCGCCACCGGCACGCAGGGTGTCGGCCTGCCACTGGCCCAGCAGCTGCGGCGGCAGCCAGCGCGCCCAATCGCTTTGCGGCAGGCTCAGGTAGGCCTGCACGCGACCGTCGCGCCAGGCCTTGGCGGTGGCGCGGCTGTTCAGGCTCAGGGCCAAGGGCTGGCCATCGGGCAGCGTCGCGCGCAGGTCGACGCTCTGGCGCGACGCCCCGGCCTGCAATCCCAGGCTGACATAGGTGAGGGTCAGGGGATCGCGTTGCCAGGGATGCAGGGTGACCTGGCTGTCGAACACATCGATCCGCCCCAGTTGGCGCAGGCGCTTGAGCGCATCGGCCGGATCGAGCGGCGAATCATCCTTCTGCGGCAGGCCTTCGAGGGTCCAGGTTCCCTGCTCGCTCTCGCGCAGGATCAGTTGCAGCCCGCTGAGCTGGATGCGCGCCAGGCGCACTTCACGGGCCTTGAGGCTGGCCCACAGGTCGGGTACCAGCTTGACGTCGTCCAGGCGCAGGGCCGCCGTGCCTTCGCCCAACTGCAGGTCGCGCACGCGCAACACCGGCGCCAGGCCACTCCAGCGCCCCTCCAGGGCACCGACGTGCACGGGCATGCCCAAGGCCTGTTCGGCCTTGAGTTCGGCGTCGGCACGGTATTCTGCAACCAGGGGCACCAGTTGCCGACCGAGGCTGACATACAGCGCCACCAGCACCGCCAGCAGGGCGCAGATTCCCAGCCCCCAGCGGGTCAAGGCGCCCAGAACGCGGGTCAGACGTTCCATGGCCATGGCCCTCCAAGTCGTCCCTTAACTATGGCCGGTGAATAGCGCTTTGCCAGCCCGTCCATGGGGCGACCGCCATTAGCGAAGGTCAGAGCAGCACCACATCGTATTGTTCCTGGGAATACATGGACTCCACCTGGAAGCGGATGGTTCGCCCGATGAACGTCTCCAGTTCGGCGACGTTGCCCGATTCTTCATCGAGCAGGCGGTCAACCACCTTCTGGTTGGCCAGCACCCGATAGCCCTCGGCCTGGTAGGCACGGGCCTCGCGCAGGATCTCGCGGAAAATTTCGTAACAGATCGTCTCGGGAGTCTTCAGCTTGCCGCGCCCCTGGCACGCCGCGCAGGGCTCGCACAGCACCTGCTCAAGGCTTTCGCGGGTGCGCTTGCGGGTCATCTGCACCAGGCCCAGCTCGGTGATGCCGATGATGTTGGTCTTGGCATGATCACGTTCGAGCTGCTTCTCCAGGGTTCGCAGGACCTGGCGCTGGTGCTCCTCGTCTTCCATGTCGATGAAGTCGATGATGATGATCCCGCCGATGTTGCGCAGGCGCAGTTGCCGGGCAATGGCGGTGGCGGCCTCGAGATTGGTCTTGAAGATGGTTTCTTCGAGGTTGCGATGGCCGACGAACGCCCCGGTGTTGACGTCGATAGTGGTCATCGCCTCGGCCGGGTCGACCACCAGGTAGCCGCCGGACTTGAGCGGCACCTTGCGCTCGAGGGCGCGCTGGATCTCGTCTTCCACGCCATACAGGTCGAAGATCGGCCGCTCACCGGGGTAATGCTCCAGGCGATCGGCGATCTCCGGCATCAGCTCGGCGACGAACTGCGTGGTCTTCTGGAAGGTTTCCCGCGAGTCGATGCGGATCTTCTCGATCTTGGGGTTGACCAGGTCACGCAGGGTGCGCAAGGCCAGGCCAAGATCCTCGTAGATGACCACGGGCGCACCGCAGGTCTTGATCTGCGAGCCGATCTGCTCCCACAGGCGGCGCAGGTAACGAATGTCCTGGAGGATGTCCTCGGCGCGGGCGCCCTCGGCGGCGGTGCGCAGGATGAATCCGCCGGCGTCCTTCATGTCTTCCTGGGCCATGCAGTCGGTGACCACCTGCTTGAGGCGCTCGCGCTCGGCTTCTTCCTCGATCTTCAGGGAAATGCCGACATGGCTGCTGCGCGGCATGTACACCAGGTAGCGCGACGGAATCGACAGCTGGGTGGTCAGGCGCGCGCCCTTGCTGCCGATGGGGTCCTTGGTGACCTGCACCACCAGCGCCTGGCCTTCGTGCACCAGCGCGGTGATGTTTTCCACCGCCGAGCCTTCGCGCTGGGAGATCTCCGAGGCATGAATGAACGCCGCCCGCTCCAGGCCGATGTCGACGAACGCCGCCTGCATGCCCGGCAGGACCCGTACCACCTTGCCTTTGTAGATGTTGCCAACGATGCCTCGGCGCTGGGTGCGCTCCACGTGCACTTCCTGCAGGACGCCGTTCTCCACCACCGCCACGCGTGACTCCATTGGGGTGATGTTGATCAGGATCTCTTCACTCATGGCAGGCTCTCGTCAAAGGTCTCGGGTAATCATGGATCGCTGCGGGATGGCTGGCTAGCGCGGTGTCATATCCTCTTGCTGCTGCCAACAGGGGATGGCGAACTGCTCGAGCAGCTCGGCGGTCTCGCTCAGGGGCAGGCCGACCACGGCCGAGTAGCTGCCCTCGATAGCGCTGACGAACACCGCACCCAGGCCCTGGATGGCATAGCCGCCGGCCTTGTCGACCGGTTCGCCGCTGTCCCAGTAGCGCAGTGCTTCCTCGAAGGAGATGGTGCGAAAACGCACGGTGGTGCTGACGCAGCGGCTGATGCTGCGCTGGCCGTCGGTCAGCGCCACGGCAGTGAGCACCTGGTGCTCGCGCTTGGACAGGTCGCCAAGCATGGCCAGCGCCTGCTCGCGGTTCTCCGGTTTGCCGAGGATCTGGCCATCGAGCACCACGGTGGTGTCGGCGCCCAGTACCACCCCGGCGCCGTCGGTGTGGGCGAAGCCCGCCACGGCCTTGGCCTGGGCCAGGCGCTCGACATAGGCCGCCGGGGCTTCGCCCGGCAGCGGGGTTTCATCAATGGGTGCGCTGACGACGGTGAACGGCACGCCGATCTGGGTCAGCAGTTCACGCCGGCGCGGCGAGCCGGAGGCCAGGTACAGCTGAGTCATATGGACATCTCCCTGTCAGTGGCGGCGGCTCGTCAGTGAATGTGCAGGCGAACGCGCAGGCCGCGCAGGGCGAAACTCACCCAGGGCCAGAGCAGGGCGCTGATCACCGCCGACCAGACCAGGGCCAGGGTCGGCAGGCGATTGCCGGTGAGCGCGCTGAGCCACAGCTGGATCAGCTGGGCGATGCCGAAGATCACCAGGATCACCAGGCTCTGCTGCCACATGGGGAACATGCGCAGGCGCTGCTGCAACGACAGCACCAGGAAGGTGATCAGGGTAAGGATCAGGGCATTCTGGCCGAGCAGGGTGCCGTACAGCACATCCTCGGCCAGGCCGAGCAGGAATGCCGTGGTCATGCCGACCTTGCCGGGCACGGCGAGGGTCCAGAAGGCCAGCAGCAGGGCCAGCCACATAGGCCGGAACACTTCCATGAACTGCGGCATGGGCGAGACGCTGAGCAACAGGCCGATGGCGAAGGTCAGCCAGATGGCCCAGCCGTTTCTGCTACGGGTGCTGGCCATTATTGTCTCCGGGGTTGGGCGGGCGTGGCGGCCGGTTGCGCCGGTGCCGGGCTGGGCGTCGTTGGCGCAGCCGCGGGAGCGTTGCCAGACGCGGGCTGCGCGGCATGGGCCGGCGCGGGCGTGGCTGCTGGCGGAGTATGGCCGGCGCCTTGGCGGTCGGCTTCTTCCTGGGCAATCGCCGCCTCGGTGGCGCGCTCTTCCGGAGTGCGCCGGTCGCTGAACACCAGCAGCATGTAGCGGCTGCGGTTGAGCGCGGCGGTCGGAATGGCACGGACGATGGCGAACGGCTGGCCGGAGTCGTGGATCACTTCATTGACCGTGGCCACCGGATAACCGGCCGGGAAGCGCTGGCCCATGCCGGAACTGACCAGCAGGTCGCCTTCCTTGATGTCGGCGGTGTCGGCCACATGGCGCAGTTCGAGGCGCTCCGGATTGCCGGTGCCGCTGGCGATGGCGCGCAGACCGTTGCGGTTGACCTGCACCGGAATACTGTGGGTAGTGTCGGTGAGCAGCAGCACCCGCGAGGTGTATGGCATCAGCTCGACCACCTGGCCCATCAGGCCACGGGCATCAAGCACCGGCTGGCCGAGAAACACGCCGTCGCGCTCGCCCTTGTTGATCAGGATGCGGTGAGTGAAGGGATTGGGGTCGACACCGATCAGCTCGGCGACCTCGACCTTCTCGTTGACCAGCGCCGAGGAGTTGAGCAACTCGCGCAGGCGCACGTTCTGCTCGGTCAGGGCCGCCAGCTTCTGCAGGCGCCCCTGCAACAGCAGGGCCTCGGTCTTGAGTTTCTCGTTCTCGGCGATCAGCTCGGTGCGGCTGCCGAACTGGCCGGCCACGCCCTGCCACATGCGCTGTGGCAGATCGGTGATCCAGTAGGATTCCATCAGCACCAGGCCCATCTGGCTGCGCACCGGCTTGAGCAGGTCGAAGCGCGAGTCGACCACCATCAGCGCGACCGACATCACCACCAGCACGAGCAGGCGAACGCCCAGCGAGGGGCCCTTGGAGAAAAGCGGTTTAATGGGCCGTTCCTCGTGGACGACTCAGAAGGTCATGGGACATGGGGCAATGCACCGGCCTGCTGCGGATTGACGGAAACGGCGCCCGGGCGGGCGCCAGCACAGCGCATACAGGTAGCACTGTGCGTGCCACCTGTAAACCTGAGGATGCTACTGCACAGCGATCACTCGCTGGAGAGCAGGTCCATGGCGTGCTTGTCCATCATCTCCAGCGCACGACCACCGCCGCGGGCGACGCAGGTCAGCGGGTCTTCGGCGACGATCACCGGCAGGCCGGTTTCCTGGGCCAGCAGCTTGTCGAGGTCGCGCAGCAGCGCGCCACCGCCGGTCAGCACCAGGCCACGCTCGGCGATGTCCGAGGCCAGCTCGGGCGGCGACTGCTCCAGGGCGCTCTTGACCGCCTGGACGATGGTCGCCAGGGATTCCTGCAGCGCTTCGAGCACTTCGTTGGAGTTCAGGGTGAAGGCACGCGGCACGCCTTCGGCCAGGTTGCGGCCACGGACGTCGACTTCGCGCACTTCGCCGCCCGGGTAGGCGGTACCGATTTCCTGCTTGATGCGCTCGGCGGTGGATTCGCCGATCAGGCTGCCGTAGTTGCGGCGCACGTAGGTGACGATGGCTTCGTCGAAGCGGTCGCCGCCGACGCGAACGGATTCGGCGTAGACCACGCCGTTGAGCGAGATCAGGGCGATTTCGGTGGTACCGCCACCGATGTCGACGACCATCGAGCCGCGGGCCTCTTCGACCGGCAGGCCGGCACCGATGGCGGCGGCCATTGGCTCTTCGATCAGGAACACTTCGCGGGCACCGGCGCCAAGGGCCGATTCACGGATGGCGCGGCGCTCGACCTGGGTCGACTTGCACGGCACGCAGATCAGCACGCGAGGGCTGGGCTGCAGGAAGCTGTTTTCGTGCACTTTGTTGATGAAGTACTGCAACATTTTTTCACAAACGCTGAAGTCGGCGATCACGCCGTCCTTCATCGGGCGAATGGCTGCAATGTTGCCAGGCGTACGGCCCAGCATGCGCTTGGCTTCGGTACCGACTGCGACGACGCTTTTCTGGTTGCCGTGGGTGCGGATGGCAACCACCGAGGGCTCATTCAGGACGATACCGCGCTCACGCACGTAAATAAGGGTGTTGGCAGTACCCAGGTCGATGGACAGATCGCTGGAAAACATGCCACGCAGTTTCTTGAACATGGGAAAGTGACCCTGGGGAAAGCGTGGGTAAAAAAGTGCGGCAAACTCTAACAATGGCAGGGATTTTGGGCAAGGAGCCAATATGTTAAATTGGCTGTTTTTCCGAGCATGCCTGCCGATGATCGCGGCCCTTTGACCGCCAGAATCCCAGCATGTTCCTCATTTGCGGACTCATTCCGTCTGTCGTTTTCCTGGAGATCCCCATGGCGCTTCAACGCTCCGACGTGGAAAAGATCGCCCATCTGGCCCGCCTGGGCCTGAATGAAGGCGAATTGCCACGCACCACCGATGCCTTGAACAGTATTCTCGGGCTGGTCGACCAGATGCAAGCCGTCGACACCTCCGGCGTGGAACCCCTCGCCCACCCGCTGGAGACCACCCAGCGCCTGCGTCCCGACCAGGTCACCGAAAGCAACCAGCGCGACCGCTACCAGGCCGTCGCTCCGTCGACCGAGAACGGTCTGTACCTGGTTCCGAAAGTCATCGATTAAGGGATAGCGCCTGCCATGCATCAACTCACTCTGGCCGAGATCGCCCGTGGCCTCGCCGACAAGTCGTTCTCCTCGGAAGAACTGACCGGCGCCCTGCTGTCGCGCATCAAGCAGCTCGACCCGCAGCTCAACAGCTTCATCACCATCACCGAAACCCAGGCCCTGGAGCAGGCGCGCGCCGCCGACGCCCGTCGCGCCGCCGGCGAGACCGGCGCGCTGCTGGGCGCGCCGATCGCCCACAAAGACCTGTTCTGCACCAACGGCGTGCGCACCAGCTGCGGCTCGAAGATGCTCGACAACTTCACCGCCCCGTACGACGCCACCGTGGTTGCCAAGCTGGCCGAGGCCGGCATGGTCACCCTGGGCAAGACCAACATGGACGAATTCGCCATGGGCTCGGCCAACGAGTCCAGCCACTACGGCGCGGTGAAGAACCCGTGGAACCTCGAGCACGTGCCGGGCGGCTCGTCCGGCGGCTCGGCCGCCGCCGTGGCCGCGCGCCTGCTGCCGGCCACCACTGGCACCGACACCGGCGGCTCGATCCGCCAGCCGGCGGCGCTGACCAACCTCACCGGCCTCAAGCCCACCTACGGCCGCGTGTCGCGCTGGGGCATGATCGCCTACGCCTCGAGCCTCGACCAGGGCGGCCCGCTGGCCCGCACCGCCGAGGACTGTGCCCTGCTGCTGCAAGGCATGGCCGGCTTCGACACCAAGGACTCGACCTCGGTCGACGAGCCGGTGCCGGACTTCAGCGCCAACCTGAACGCCTCGCTGCAAGGCCTGCGCATCGGCCTGCCGAAGGAATACTTCGGCGCCGGCCTCGACCCGCGCATCGCCGACCTGGTCCAGGCCAGCGTCAAGGAGCTGGAGAAGCTCGGCGCGGTGGTCAAGGAAATCAGCCTGCCGAACATGCAGCACGCCATTCCGGCGTACTACGTGATCGCCCCGGCGGAGGCCTCCTCCAACCTGTCGCGTTTCGACGGCGTGCGCTTCGGCTACCGTTGCGAGGATCCCAAGGACCTCACCGACCTGTACAAGCGTTCCCGTGGTGAAGGCTTCGGTGCCGAAGTGCAGCGCCGCATCATGGTCGGCACCTACGCCCTGTCGGCCGGCTACTACGACGCCTACTACGTCAAGGCGCAGCAGATCCGCCGACTGATCAAGAACGACTTCATGGCCGCCTTCGAGGAGGTCGACGTGATCATCGGCCCGACCACGCCGAACCCGGCCTGGAAGATCGGTGCCAAGGCCGGCGACCCGGTCGCCGAGTACCTTGAAGACCTCTACACCATCACCGCCAACCTGGCGGGCCTGCCTGGCCTGTCGATGCCGGCCGGCTTCGTCGACGGCCTGCCGGTGGGCGTGCAACTGCTGGCCCCGTACTTCCAGGAAGGCCGCCTGCTCAACATCGCGCACCGTTACCAGCAAGTCACCGACTGGCACACCCGCGCCCCCAACGGCTTCTGAGGAGTTCACACATGCAATGGGAAGTTGTGATCGGGCTGGAGATTCATACCCAGCTCGCCACCCAGTCGAAGATCTTCTCCGGCAGCGCCACCACCTTCGGCTCCGAGCCGAACACCCAGGCCAGCCTGGTCGACCTGGGCATGCCCGGCGTGCTGCCGGTGCTCAACCAGGAAGCCGTGCGCATGGCGTGCATGTTCGGCCTGGCGATCGATGCCGAGATCGGCCCGCGCAACGTGTTCGCGCGCAAGAACTACTTCTACCCCGACCTGCCCAAGGGCTATCAGATCAGCCAGATGGACCTGCCGATCGTCGGCAAGGGCCACCTGGACATCGCCCTGGAAGACGGCACCATCAAGCGCATCGGCGTGACCCGCGCGCACCTTGAAGAAGATGCCGGCAAGAGCCTGCACGAAGACTTCAACGGCGCCACCGGCATCGACCTGAACCGCGCCGGCACGCCGCTGCTGGAGATCGTCTCCGAGCCGGACATGCGCAGCGCCAAAGAGGCCGTGGCCTACGTCAAGGCCATCCACGCCCTGGTGCGCTACCTGGGCATCTGCGACGGCAACATGGCCGAAGGCTCGCTGCGTTGCGACTGCAACGTCTCGATCCGCCCGAAAGGCCAGACCGAGTTCGGCACCCGCTGCGAGATCAAGAACGTCAACTCGTTCCGCTTCATCGAGCGGGCGATCAACAGCGAGATCCAGCGCCAGATCGACCTGATCGAGGATGGCGGCAAGGTGGTGCAGGAAACCCGCCTGTACGACCCGAACAAGGACGAGACCCGCTCCATGCGCAGCAAGGAGGAAGCCAACGACTACCGTTACTTCCCCGACCCTGACCTGCTGCCGGTGGTCATCGAGCCGAGCTTCCTCGACAGCGTGCGCGCCGCCCTGCCGGAGCTGCCGCCGCAGAAGGTCGAGCGCTTCCAGAGCCAGTACGGCCTGTCGGCCTACGACGCCAACGTGCTGGCCTCCAGCCGCGAGCAGGCCGACTACTTCGAGCAGGTGGTGAAGATCGGCGGCGACGCCAAGCTGGCCGCCAACTGGGTCATGGTCGAGCTGGGCAGCCTGCTGAACAAGCTGGGTGTCGAGATCGACCAGTCGCCGGTCAGCGCCGAGCACCTCGGCGGCATGCTGCTGCGCATCCGCGACAACACCATCAGCGGCAAGATCGCCAAAACCGTGTTCGAGGCCATGGCCGCCGGTGAAGGCGATGCCGACGGCATCATCGAAAGCAAAGGTCTCAAGCAGGTCACCGACACCGGCGCAATCGACAAGATGCTCGACGAGATGCTCGCCGCCAACGCCGAACAGGTCGAACAGTACCGCGCCGCCGACGAGGCCAAGCGCGGCAAGATGTTCGGCTTCTTCGTCGGCCAGGCGATGAAGGCGTCGAAAGGCAAGGCCAACCCGGGGCAAGTGAACCAATTGCTCAAGGCCAAGCTCGAAGGGTGATCCCGATCGCGGGGCAAGCCCGCTCCCACAGGTCACGCTGTACCTGTAGGAGCGGCCTTGTGCCGCGAAAGGACCGCATAGCGGTCCCAGTGCCTGAATCGGAGCATTCGACTTGATCAAGCGTTCCCTCACCACCCTCACCCTCTTCTCCCTCCTGGCCGGCTGCGCCAGCCATGACATCGACCCTCGCGGCTACGACCAGACCGGCACCGCCTCCTACTACGGCGCCCGTCACCACGGCAAACGCACCGCCAGCGGCGAACCCTTCAACCAGCACGGCCTCACCGCCGCCCACCGCAGCCTGCCCTTCGGCAGCCGGGTGCTGGTCACCAACCTGTCCAACCAGCGCAGCGTCGTGGTGCGCATCAACGACCGCGGCCCGCATACCCGTGGCCGGCTGATCGACCTGTCACGCGCCGCCGCAGAAAAAATCGGCATGCTCCGTAGCGGAACCGCGCGAGTCCGGGTACAAGGTCTGAGCGATTGACCTGACTGGAGCCCTCGCCATTTTCGACCTGGCCACCCTCCCCGCCTTCAGCCTGCTGCAACTGGGCCTGGGCCTCGTGCTGCTGATCATCGGCGCCGAACTGCTGGTGCGTGCCGCCCTGCGCCTGGCCGGCCGCCTGCACGTGCGCCCGCTGATCATCGGCCTGAGCCTGGTGGCCTTCGGCAGTACCGCGCCACAGCTGACCGTGAGCCTGCAGGCCGCCTACCAGGGCGCGCCGGACGTGGCGCTGGGCAGTGTCGTTGGCAGCAACATCTTCAACGTGCTGGTGATCCTCGGTCTGGCGGCGTTGATCATTCCGCTGCGCGTGTCGCGTCAACTGGTGCGCCTGGACATCCCACTGATGATCCTGGCCAGCGCCCTGGTGTACCTGCTAGCGCTCAACGGCCAACTCGGTCGCCTGGAAGGCGGCCTGCTGCTGCTCGGCCTGCTGGGCTACCTGGCCATGCTCTGGCATCAGTCACGCCACTACGCCCGCACCTACCCCGCGCCGAGCACCGTACACGGCAGCCCGCTGCGCTTCTGGAGCAGGACAGTGCTGCAAGTTGTCGTGGGCCTGGGCCTCCTGAGCCTGGCCGGCCACCTGTTGCTCGAGGCAGTGATCGAGGTGGCCACCGACCTGGGCCTGTCCGAACGCATCATCGGCCTGACCGTGGTGGCTGTGTGCACTTCGTTGCCGGAGCTGGCCGCCGCGCTGATCGCGGCCCTGCGCGGCGAACGGGAGATCGCCGTGGGCACGGTGATCGGCAGCAACCTGTTCAACCTGCTGGCGGTGCTGGGGCTCACGGCGGTGATCACCCCCGAGCCGTTGTCGATCTCACCCAACGCCCTGGACTTCGACCTGCCGGTGATGCTCGGCGTCGCCGCCCTGTGCCTGCCGGTGTTCTATTCCGGCTACCGGGTCACCCGCGCCGAAGGCCTGGTGTTCCTGTGCCTGTACCTGGCCTACGGCCTGCATGTGGTGGCCTTCACCACCGGCATGCCGCTGGCCGGACGCCTTGAACGATTGATGCTGTTCTATGTGATGCCCGTGCTCGGGGTCGTGCTGCTGTACACCACGGCTCGTGCCTGGCGCCGCCAACACTAAGGAAAACAACATGGCTGACACGAAACAGACCGGCGAAAGCATTCGTCGCCAGGTGATGGGTGATGCCTTCGTCGATCGCGCCCTGGGCAATGCGACCGCGTTCACCCAACCGCTGCAGGACTTCGTCAACGAACATGCCTGGGGGAGTATCTGGGCCCGTGATGGGTTGCCGCTGAAGACCCGCAGCCTGATAACCCTGGCCACCCTGACCGCGCTCAAGTGCCCGCAGGAGCTCAAGGGGCACGTACGCGGGGCGCTTAACAACGGTTGCACCGTTGAGGAGATCCGCGAGGCGCTGCTGCATTGCGCGGTGTATGCCGGGGTGCCGGCGGCGATTGATGCGTTTCGGGCGGCGCAGGAAGTGATTGATAGCTATCAGGCGAGCTCTACGGACTAAGGGCGTGCACTGACTATGCAAACTGCTTTTCCCCCGTCATGACTGTCACCTATGTGAGTGAACTTCTGTGTAACCCGTAGGTGATCCATACCGCTTGGCGACCGGAAGATTAGCCACCCTGTCAGCTAGCGAAAGCTGCGCCAGCCCAGGCGCCGCCCGTGCCTTCGCGACTTCAGGAGGCCGAACGCAGGCCTTGCGGAGGGAGGTGACGGGCATGGATGCCCGTCAAGCGCTGGGGCCCAGGATGGGCCCTGCAGCGCGGTCCTCCCGGGAGCAAGGCCGGAGTGAGGGGACCCGGAGCGAAGCGGAGGGCCGGATGAATGGAGCGCAGCGTTTTTTGGTTACTTTTTGTCGCGTTTGACAAAAAGTGACTCGCCGGGGGGCGAAAGGGTGACTATGCGTCGACATCGTAAATGAATGCGCTTGCACCTGTAGAAACCCGCGCCGACCGATTTTGACTTTGACTTTGACTTTGACTTTGACTTTGACTTTGACTTTGACTTTGACTTTGACTTTGACTTTGACTTTCAGAGCGTGTGTTTTGAAAGTTATATGCGCATTCATTTGCGATGGCGACGTATAGTCACCTTTCCGCCCTTACGGCGGGTCCCTTTTTGAAGGATCAAAAAGGAACCAAAAAATCCTCGCTCCATTCATCCGGCCCCTACGCTTCGCTCCGGGGTCCCCTCGCTCCGTTCTTGCTCCCGGGAGGACCGCGCTGAACGCCCCATCCTGGGGCGCAGCGCTTGACGGGCATCCATGCCCGTCACCTCCCTTCGCAAGAACTCCGCTCGGCCTCCTGAAGTCGCAATTGGCGTCGCCTGAACTATCGCGCACTTAGAAGCAACAGCAAGATCAAGATCAAGATCAAGATCAAGATCACGATCACGAGATGCGAAGTTGGAGGTTAGATCATTGGCAATGTGTTAACTGCCTGCGATGGCAACCGAGAGATTGAAAACAAACTTGAAGGACCATAATACGCCATCCAAGCCTGCTCGGTTTCAGGACGCCATGAACATCCCGAAACCGAACTAGATAAAATCAGGCCTGCCGCGCTTTCTTGATCCGGAATGCCACCCACAACACAGCAATCCACGCCGGAATCAACATCACCGAAATACGAATCGGCGGCGTCAGGTACATCACCACCAGGATCAACACGATGAACGCCAGGCACAGGTAGTTGGTCAGCGGATGCCCCAGGCTCCGGTAGAACGGCTGGATACCCGCCGCCAGCTTGGCCTTGCGGAACTTCAGGTGGGTAATGCTGATGCTCGCCCAGTTGATCACCAGTGCCGACACCGCCAGAGCCATGAGCAGACCGAAGGCCTCGCCCGGCATCAGGTAGTTGATCACCACGCACAGACCAGTGGCGAAGGCCGACACGCCCAGCGCGGTGAGCGGCACGCCACGACGGCTGACCTTGAGCAGCTGGCGCGGCGCGTCACCCTGCGTGGCCAGGCCGAACAGCATGCGACTGTTGGCGTACACACAGCTGTTGTAGACCGACAGCGCGGCGGTCAGCACCACAACGTTGAGGATCGTCGCAACCAGGTCGCTGTCCAGCTCGTGGAAGATCATCACGAACGGACTGCCACCCTGCACCACCTTCTGCCACGGATACAGCGACAGCAGCACGGCCAGCGCGCCGATGTAGAAGATCAGGATGCGATAGACCACCTGGTTGGTGGCCTTCGGGATGCTCTCACGCGGGTTGGCCGCCTCGGCGGCGGTGATGCCCACCAGCTCCAGGCCACCAAAGGAGAACATGATCACCGCCAGGGCCATGATCAGCCCGGTGACACCATTGGGGAAGAAGCCACCGTACTGCCAAAGGTTGGCGACGCTGGCATCCGGCCCACCGTGGCCACTGGTCAGCAGCCAGGCGCCGAAGCCGATCATGCTGACGATCGCCACCACCTTGACCAGGGCGAACCAGAACTCCATTTCGCCGTACACCTTCACCTGGGTCAGGTTGATCGCGTTGATCACCACGAAGAAGATCGCCGCCGTGGCCCAGGTGGGGAAGTCCGGCCACCAGTACTGCACATAGATGCCCACCGCGGTGAGCTCGGCCATGCCGACCAGCACGTAGACCACCCAGTAGTTCCAGCCCGAGACGAAACCGGCGAACTCGCTCCAGTACTGGTGGGCGAAATGGCTGAAGCTGCCGGCGACCGGCTCCTCGACCACCATCTCGCCCAGCTGGCGCATGATCAGGAAGGCCATCAGGCCGGCGATGGCGTAGCCCAGCAACACCGACGGGCCGGCCAGCTGGATGGTCTGGGCGATGCCCAGGAACAGCCCGGTGCCGATGGCCCCGCCCAGCGCGATCAGCTGGATATGGCGATTCTTCAGCCCGCGCTGCAAGCGCTCGGGCGTGCTCTGGTCTTGCATGAAGTGTCCTTTAGGTGAGGCAGTGTTATTGGTTTTGCTTGCAACTGGACGAGTGTGGTGTTTTACAAATACGGCCAATAAGTCGCGAGCGATTTTTGTGCTCAGGCAAGGCGTCGCGACGAGTCGTAGCCCAGCTACGGCGAGGAGCGACAACGCCGCATGAGCGCAAAAAGCGCCGCGAATTATGGTCGTTATTTGTGAAACACCACACTAAATCCATCCACCCCATTGCAAGAAGAAAATCCCGATGTTCGTGGTGACGGCGGCCATCAGCGTGGTGATCACGATGATCGATGCCGCCAGCTCATGGTTACCGTTGGCCTCCCGCGCCATCACATAACTGGCCGCCGCGGTGGGGCTGCCGATGTAAAGGAACAGAATGCCAAGCTCCGCACCGCGAAAACCGCACAACCAGGCGCCAAGCGTTCCCAGCACCGGCAGCCAGACCATCTTCACCAGGCTGACGTCGATGGCCAACCGGCCACTGTCGCGCAGCGCCGCCAGTGACAGGGTGCCGCCGATGCAGATCAGCGCCAGCGGCAAGGTCATCTGCGCCAGGTAGTCCCCCGAGGTCAGCAGCCAGTTGGGCAGCGGCACCTGGCCATACGCCATGGGCGTGGCCACCAGCACGCTGATGATCAACGGGTTGCTGAGGATGCTCTTGCAGATGCTCCACGGGTCGGACTTCAGGTCCGGGCTGTACACCGCCAGGACCACCGCCGACAGCGAGTTGTACATGAGGATCACCAACCCGGCCAGCACCGCGCCGAGGGATATACCGTAGTCGCCATACAGGCTGGCCGCCAGTGCCAGGCCGATCACGCCGTTGTTGCCGCGAAACGCGCCCTGCGTGTAGACGCCCCGGTCCGCCCGCGGGCAGCGCCAGATCGCCAGGCCCCAGGCCAGGCCGAAACACGCCAGTGTCGCGACCACGAAGTAGAGGATCACCCCAGGCTTCACCGCCGACGCCAGATCGGCGTGGTAGATGCCGAGGAACAGCAGCGCTGGCATGCACACGTTGAACACCAGCTTCGAGGCGACCCGGTTGAAGTTGTCGTCGATCAAGCGGATGCGCTTGAGCAGCACGCCCATGAACAGCATGGCGAACACAGGGGCCGTGATGTTCAGTGTCTGGATGAGAAGGGCAAGCATGCAACGTGTTCCCGGGAAATACCGTCAGGGGCGCCATCATACGTGAGTGCCGGGGGAGTTGCGCCCGCCACAGCAGCCAGATACCCGCACAAAGAGGTCTTGACGTAGGAATTTTCCTGAATATAGTACGGATTACTGTATATGCATACAGTATAAAAATGGATTATCCGGACATTGCAAGGAGCAAATCATGTCAGGAATGCACACAATGCCTGCGGCCGCGAAGGCCCAGGCAACGCTGGTGGTCGCCGACCTCGAGCAACTGTTCGAGGAACAGGGCGTCGCCCTGCCCGGCAGCGACAGCCATCTGGTGCTGGTCATGCATGGCCATCACACCGTCAAGTACCACCGCCTTGCGCCGCCACCGGCGCGCGGCCCATCCGCACGGCGCGGACCGGAGCTGTTCTTCGAAGGCGGCGAACACACCGCCATCGGCGACAACACCCTGCTGCGCTTTGAAGCAGGTCAACCGGGTATCCCCGCCCACCAGTCGCCGCTGCCGTTGCCCAACGGCCTGAGCCTGACCTATGGCCAGGTGATTGCCCTGGGCGGCGACTTCTACGGCTTGCCCGAGCGCCCGATCGCCGATGGCGCCAACGACGCCGAGCGGATCGAACGCTTCACCCAGGCCTTCGACTCCCTGGCGCGCCTGCCGGCGGCCAAGGCGGAAGCCGAACAGATCCTTGCGGTCATGCAGGAAGAAATCGGCGCCGCCAACCAGGCCATCAAGGACGGCCGCCAGCCCCACGAGGCCTATGACGCGCTGGGTGACAGCCTGTCGGCGCGCTGGAACCGCATCACCGGTGGCGGCAGCTTCGCCTCCGACCTATTTCCCCTGGGCCGCTACCTGAAACTGGCCGCCAGCAACTGGGATCACTTCGGCCCCTGGGCGCTGGCGGCCTACCAGGCCGGCCACGCCGCCGCCCTGCAACAGGCGCTGAAAGCCCGCGCCAGCGGCGAGGAGCGCGACCTGCAACTGGCCTACGCGATGAACGCCTTCGCCGACCACTTCCTCACCGACCTGTTCTCCGCCGGCCACCTGCGGGTGCCGCGCAAGGCCCTGGCCGATACCGTCACGCCGAGTGACGTCGGCTCGCTGATCTCGCGCTTCATGCACGACGAGGACAGCAAGTACGGCCTGGCCGTGCGTAATGCCGAAGGCGAGCAATGGCGCGCCTACGGCGACAAGCGCTACTTCGACAGCGTCGATGTGGCCAACCGTCGCCAGGTGGGCCGCGCCGTGCAACGCTCGGCCGACGAGGTGTTCCAGGCCTTCGCCGAAGGTCGCGCGCCGGCGGCGAAGGACTTCGCGGCGCTGCGCCTGGCGCCCGACCTGCGGGCCGCCGAGCAGGACCTGGTGCCCGGCAACTTCGCCCCGCTGTACTTCCAGGACGGCAAGACCGTGCTGCGGCGCAAGGATGTCAACGACCTCAACGATCGCAACCGCATCGGCGACTGGTGGGGCTGGAGCACCTACCTGCTGCTCAAGGACTACAAGCCGAACAAGCCCACCGGCTTCATCGATGCCCCGGCTGCCTCGCCGGCGATCACCGGCTGGGAGCGCCGCGAGCCCGATGGCCTGAACTGGCAGCGGGGCAACGCGGTGCGCTACGCCTTCAGCATCACCGACCAGCTCAACGAGTCGTATATCGGCCCGTGGAGCGCCTATGTCGAGTTGACCGACCAGTTCCACCCGAGCGTGCAGGTGCCAGCGGACGGCAAGCAGCGCGGGCGCAATCTGTTCCGCCAGTTCCGCGGCGGTTCACCGGAACTGATCGCCAGCCTGGACGGCAAGACCACGCTCTATATCGATCGCAACGCGTGACAAGGAGGTTACCGATGACTATCAAGATCAAACTGGAACTGGCTTCGGGCCAGTCGATGGAAGGCATGCCGCTGGAGTTGCTGCGTGCTGGCAAGGTAATTGGCCGGGCGAAAGTGCCGGCAGGGGGACAGGTGGCGTTCGAGGCCCCATCGGGGGCTGGGCAGCTGGCGGTGCGGGTTGACCGCTCGGGGGTGAAAGCCTGATAGAAGGCGGGGGCCTCTCATCGGGCCATGCGCAATCCCTGTAGGAGCGGCCTTGCGCCGCGAAAGGGCCGCAAGGCGGCCCCGGCGGTTTCAGCGTTCCACCGAGATCGGGGCTGCTGCGCAGCCCTTTCGCGGCGCAAGGCCGCTCCTACAGGAATGTGCGTCAGCGCCGCACCGGGCGCTTCTGCAACTTGCGCTGCAGCGTGCGCCGGTGCATGCCCAGCGCCCGCGCCGTGGCGGAAATGTTGCCTTCGTGCTCGCTCAGTACCCGCTGGATATGCTCCCACTGCAGGCGATCCACCGACATCGGGTTTTCCGGCACCAGGGTGTCCAGGTCGGTGTGCTCCGAGAGCAGCGCCGCCAGCACATCGTCGGCGTCCGCCGGCTTGCACAGGTAGTTGCAGGCTCCGCGCTTGACCGCCTCGACCGCCGTGGCGATGCTCGAGTAGCCGGTCAGGATCACCACCCGCATCTCCGGGTCCAGCTCCAGCAGCTTGGGCAGCAGCACCAGGCCAGAGTCGCCTTCCATCTTCAGGTCCAGCGTGGCGTAGTCCGGCAGGTCCTGCTCGGCCAGCTTCAGGCCTTCCTCGGCGGAACCCGCAGTGCTCACGCGGAACCCGCGACGGGCCATGGCTCGGGCCATCACCCGGGTAAAGGTGGCGTCGTCATCCACCAGCAGCAGGTGCGGCAGTTCTTCGCCTTCGACCTGGTTTTCTTCGCTCATCTTGCATCTCCTCGCTTGCCATGGGGCAGGCGCAATTCGGTCAGGGTGCCACCCTGCTCATGACTATAGAGTTTCACCGAACCGCCCGCACGCGTCACGCTGGCCTTGCTCAAGAACAGGCCCAGGCCGAAGCCTTTGCCCTTGGTGGTAATGAAGGGTTTGCCGATCGCCTCGGCGATGGCCGGCGGCACGCCGGGGCCATGGTCGCGGATGCTGATGACGATGTCCTGGGCGTCCCAGTCCAGGCGCACCTCCAGGTCGTCCGGGCAGGCATCGGCGGCGTTGTTCAACAGGTTCAGCAGCGCCTGGGTCAGGTCCGGCGGCGGTGTCAGCCGCGGCACCACGCCATCGCGCAGGCGCTGGAAGCGATAGCTGGCCTCCGGACGCATCAGGTGCCAGCGGTTGAGCGCCTCGTCCAGCCAGGCGGTGACATCCTGCTCGACGATCGCCAGGCGCCGGTTGGCCTCGGCGGCGCGCACCAGTTGCTGCAAGGTTTCCTTGCACAGTTTGACCTGGTCCTGAAGGATCTGCAGGTCTTCCTGCAACAGGGGGTCGGCATGATCCTGACGCATCTCGTTGAGCAGCACGCTCATGGTCGCCAGCGGCGTGCCCAGCTCATGGGCGGCGCCAGCGGCCTGGGTGGCCACGGCCAGCAGTTGCTCGTCGCGCAGGCTCTCCTCGCGCCGCTCGGCACGCAGGTTCTCCTGCCGACGCAGCTCCTCGGCCATGCGCGCGGCGAAGAAGGTGATCACCCCGGCAGCCAGGGCAATGCTCAGCCACATGCCGTAGACCTGCATGGTGTCACGCGCCAGCGGCAGCGTTTCCAACGGGTAGTACTGCACCAGCAGCAAGCTGTAGGCCACCAGGGCGATGCCCGAGAGCACCAGCGAGTAGATCCATGGCAGCGTCACTGCGGCGATCGCCAGCGGCACCAGGTAATAAGAGACGAAGGGGTTGGTCGAACCGCCCGAGTAATAAAGCAGGGCGCTGTGGATCAGCAGATCGCAGGCCAGCTGCAGGGCGTATTCGAGCTCGGTGACCGGCAGCGACAAGCGCAGGCGCAGGGCGGTGAACGCGCACAGCAGCGACGACAGCGCCAGCGTCACCGCCAGCGAGAACCACGGCAACGGCAGCAGCTCGGTCCAGTAGGCCACGCCCACGGAGCCGGCCTGGGCCGCCAGCACGAGAATGCGGATGAAGGTCAGGCGCCAGAGGTTCTGGCGTGTAGCGGACAACGGTTGTGCGACGGCGAGCATGAGCTCTCCCAATGAGTGCTCCAGGAAAATCGGCTGGAGTATACCGAAGCCGGGCGCCTCGCTGCAGCGATGCGGCAAAGCGCCACAGTTTGTCACAGACTCATGATGGCATTTTTGAACCCACTACACTGTTGCCGGTCTGATCGGCCATGCGTGGAACGGATGTCCTCATCCACGCCTTACCTTGCCAAGGAGCTCCACATGCACATTTCCCGTCGCGGCGCCGCCGCCGTTGCCCTGTCCTGCGGCATGCTCGCCAGCCTGCCGGCCCTGGCGGCCGATGAGCCTCGCTACAACCAGGTGTCGCTGCGCGCCGAAGTCAGCAAGGAAGTGGCGCGCGACCTGATGGTCGTGACGCTGTACAGCGAAGCCCAGAACAGCGACCCGGGCAAGCTCGCCAAGGAGATCACCGAGACCATGAACAAGGCCGTGCAGCAGGCCCGCCAGGTCAAGGATGTGAAGATCAGCCAGGGCAGCCGCAACAGCTACCCGATCTACGACACCAAGGGCCAGAAGATCACCGGCTGGCGCGAGCGCGCCGAGCTGCGCCTGGAAGGCGCCGACTTCCCGGCCCTGTCCAAGCTCACCGGCGAGCTGCTGCAGGATCTGAAAATGGGCGGCATGGACTTCTCCATCGCCCCGGCCACGCGCAAGTCCAATGAGGACGAGCTGCTCAAGGACGCCGTCGCCGCCTTCAAGGCCCGCGCCCAGCTGGCCACCGAGGCCCTCGGCGGCAAAGGCTACAAGGTGGTCAGCCTGAACCTCAACAGCAGCGGCTACCCACGTCCGTACCTGCGTAGCGCACCGATGGCGATGATGGCCAAGGGCGCCGCCGACGAGGCCGCACCGGCACCGGATATCGAGGCGGGCACCAGCGAAGTCAGCATGAGTGCCGATGGCCTGATCGAAGTCCAGGTCCCCTGAACCCTCCAACTGGATGTCCGAGTCGCGTAAAGCGTCTCGGACAGCAGTTTCAGACCTTTCCTACGCACCAAACGGGTGCGTCTGCTTGTCACATAAAGGGCGAAATATCTTGTAATTTTCGCCCTTTTCTCCCGCGCAAACGATCAACATTCGCCAAAGTTATATGGATGCGACATCCATGTACGTCCGTACCACTATTTTGGCGCCAACCATCCCGCTGAGTGTTGCATTGGGAACACCCCCTGCATAAGTATCCGCAGGTCGGCTCACGAGGCCGCCTCAATTCGAAAAATGACAACAATGAGGCCACCATGCTCAAACACGCAGTCATTCCGTTCCTGGTTGGCGCAGGCTTGCTAGCCGGCGCACCGTTCGCCCACGCCGCGACCAATCTGGTGTTCTGCTCCGAAGGCAGCCCGGCCGGTTTCGACCCTGGCCAGTACACCACCGGGACCGACTTTGACGCCTCCGCCGAAACCATGTTCAACCGCCTGACCCAGTTCGAGCGCGGCGGTACCAAGGTCATTCCGGGCCTGGCTACCCAATGGGAGGTTTCCGATGACGGCAAGACCTACACCTTCCACCTGCGCGAAGGCGTGAAGTTCCATACCACCGAGTACTTCAAGCCAACCCGTGCGTTCAACGCCGATGACGTGCTGTTCACCTTCAACCGCATGCTCGACAAGGACCACCCCTTCCGCAAGGCCTACCCCACCGAATTCCCGTACTTCACCGACATGGGCATGGACAAGAACATCGCCAAGCTCGAGAAGGTCGACGAGCACACCGTGAAGTTCACCCTCAACGACGTCGACGCCGCGTTCATCCAGAACCTGGCCATGAGCTTCGCCTCGATCCAGTCCGCCGAGTACGCCGATCAGTTGCTCAAGCAGGGCAAGGCCGCCGATATCAACCAGAAGCCGATCGGCACCGGCCCGTTCGTGTTCAGCAAGTACCAGAAGGACGCGCAGATCCGCTACAAGGGCAACAAGGACTACTGGAAGCCCGAAGACGTCAAGATCGACAACCTGATCTTCGCCATCAGCACCGACGCCTCGGTGCGCATGCAGAAGCTCAAGAAGAACGAATGCCAGGTCACCCTGTTCCCGCGCCCGGCCGACATCAAGCCGCTGCAGGAAGACAAGAAGCTGCAGATGCCTGAACAGGCCGGCTTCAACCTCGGCTACATCGCCTACAACGTGATGGACAAGGTCAAGGGCAGCAACGACGCCAACCCGCTGTCGCAACTCAAGGTGCGCGAAGCGCTGGACATGGCCGTCAACAAGCAGCAGATCATCGAGTCGGTGTACCAGGGCGCCGGCCAGCTGGCGGTCAACGCCATGCCGCCGACCCAGTGGTCCTACGACACCACGATCAAGGACGCCAAGTACGATCCTGAGAAAGCCAAGCAGCTGCTCAAGGAGGCCGGCGTCAAGGAAGGCACCGAGATCACCCTGTGGGCCATGCCCGTGCAGCGCCCGTACAACCCCAACGCCAAGCTGATGGCCGAAATGCTCCAGTCCGACTGGGCCAAGGTCGGCATCAAGGCCAAGATCGTCAGCTACGAATGGGGCGAGTACATCAAGCGTTCCAAGGGCGGCGAGCAAGGTGCCATGCTGATCGGCTGGAGCGGCGACAACGGTGACCCGGACAACTGGCTCGGCACCCTGTACAGCTGCGACGCCATGAGCGGCAACAACTTCTCCAAGTGGTGCTTCAAGCCCTACGACGACCTGATCAAGCAGGCCAAGGCCACCCCCGACCAGGCCAAGCGCACCGAGCTGTACAAGCAGGCGCAACACATCCTCAAGGAGCAGGTGCCGATCACCCCGATCGCCCACTCCACCGTGTATCAGCCAATGAGCACGTCCGTGAAGGACTTCAAGATCAGCCCCTTCGGCCTGAACTCCTTCTACGGGGTCAGCGTGAGCAAGTAACGGCCGTGATCGTCCCGCCGGGCTTGCCGGCGGGACGATGACACGACCGGGCGATACGTAGGGCAATTCCCTCACGCTCGCCGGAACGCTCCCGCACCCAAATCAGTAGCGAACCCTGGCTCCCACATTCTGGCGCACCTATCGTCAGGACCGGGATGTTGCAGCCGCGTTTTGCCTGTCGCGGCCCGAAAAAGACGGACAAAGGATCTGCCATGCGCCTGACCACACTGTGTTCCACCCTGCTTGCCCTCGGCCTGCTGAGCCAGGCACCGACGAGCCTCGCCAACAACCTGGTGTTCTGCTCCGAGGGCAGCCCGGCGGGCTTCGACACCGCACAGTACACCGCGGCCACCGACAACGACGCCGCCGAGCCGATCTACAACCGCCTGGTCGAGTTCGAGCGTGGCGGCACCGCCGTGCAGCCGGGCCTGGCCACCGACTGGCAGGTGTCCGAGGACGGCCTGAAGTACACCTTCCACCTGCGCCCCGGGGTGAAGTTCCATGCCAACAAGGACTTCAAGCCCACCCGCGACTTCAACGCCGACGACGTGCTGTTCACCTTCAACCGCATGCTCGACAAGAACCATCCCTTCCGCCAGGCCTACCCCACCGAGTTCCCGTACTTCATCAGCATGGGCCTGGACAAGAACATCGCCAAGGTCGAGAAGACCGACCCGCTGACCGTGGTCTTCACCCTCAACAAGGTCGACGCCGCGTTCCTGCAGAACATCGCCATGGCCTTCGCCTCGATCCTCTCCGCCGAGTATGCCGAGCACCTGCTGGCCGGCGGCAAGGCCAGCGACATCAACCAGAAGCCCATCGGCACCGGCCCGTTCGTGTTCCAGCGCTACCAGAAGGATTCGCAGATCCGCTTCAAGGGCAACAAGGACTACTGGGCGCCGGACCGGGTGAAGATCGACAACCTGGTGTTCTCCATCAACGTCGACCCGTCGGTGCGCATCCAGAAGCTGCGCCGCAACGAGTGCCAGATCACCCTGCATCCACGCCCGGCCGACCTACCAGCGCTCAAGGGCGACGGCAAGCTGCAGGTGATGACCCAGCCCGGCTTCAACCTCGGCTACATCGCCTACAACACCCAGCACCCGCCGTTCGACCGGCTGGAAGTGCGTCAGGCCATGGACATGGCGGTGAACAAGAAAGCCATCATCGAGGCGGTCTACCAGGACGCCGGCCAAGCCGCGTCGAACGCCATGCCGCCGACCCAGTGGTCCTACGACAAGTCGATCAAGGACGCGCCCTTCGATCCTGAAAAAGCCAAGCAGCTGCTCAAGCAGGCCGGGGTCAAGGAAGGCACCGAGATCACCCTGTGGGCCATGCCGGTGCAGCGCCCCTACAACCCCAATGCCAAGCTGATGGCCGAAATGCTCCAGTCCGACTGGAGCAAGCTCGGCTTCAAGGTGCGCATCGTCAGCTACGAGTGGGGTGAATACCTCAAGCGCATGAAGAACGGCGAGCACGATATCGCCCTGATCGGCTGGACCGGCGACAACGGCGACCCGGACAACTGGCTGGGCACGCTGTTCAGTTGCGACGCCATCGGCAGCAACAACTACTCGCTGTGGTGCGACACGCAGTACGACGCCCTGGTCAAGAAAGCCAAGCAGGTCACCGATCGCGACCAGCGCACCAGCCTCTACGAACAAGCCCAGCAACGCCTCAAGCAACAGGTGCCGATCACCCCGGTCGCGCACTCCACGGTCAACCAGCCGCTGAGCATCAGCGTGAAAGACTTCAAGGTCAGCCCCTTCGGACGCAACGTTTTCTCCGGCGTCAGCATCGATTGACCCTGTATCGCCCGGCCGGGGGTGCGACCCACTCCCGCGTCCGCGTGCAGCCCGGATTTGCCTGGCAACCCCAAGGCAGACACTGCAGTACCGCGTCACCGTGACAAGCCCGGCCCACGAGGTCGGGTGATAACTAAAAAAATATCAGGGAGCTTTCATGTTGATTCGTACCACCACCACCGCACTGGCCTTGTCCGTGGGCGCCTTCTGCGCCCTCGCCCAGGCCGAACCGATGAGCCAGGACTTCGTGCCGATCGCGCTCAAGTCCAGCAGTGAGCAGGCCGAGGCCAAGGGCTTCATCGATGGCCAGAGCCTGTCTGGCAGCACCCGCAACTGGTACGCCCGCGAACGCGCCACCCGCGCGCCGCTGTGGAAGTACACCAAGAGCGACGGCAGCCGCCACGACACCCACAGCCGTGACAACTGGGTCCAGGGCACCATCCTCAACTACAGTTCGGGCTTCACCGAAGGCACCGTGGGCTTCGCCGTCGAGGCCGCGGCCTACAACGCCATCGCCCTCGAGCAGGGCCGCGCCGCCGTGGCCGGCCCGAACAACCGTACGCTGACCCACAGCGACGGCGATCCGATCGGCCAGTGGAGCAAGATGGGCCTGGGCAACGTCAAGGCGCGCATCTCCAACACCACGCTGACCGTGGGCCGCCAGTCGGTGGACACGCCGATGATCGCCTATATCGGCAACCGTGCGCTGCCTTCGAGCTTCCAGGGCGCGTTCCTGCACAGCGCCGAGTTCGAGAACCTGTCGTTCGACGTGGGTACCTTCGACCGCGTCTCGCCGCGTACCGAGCAGAGCCTGAGCAAGTTCCGCAGCGAATACGGCAACGGCAGGGAAACCGACCGCGCCAGCACCGTCGGCATCAACTACCAGCCGCTCAAGAGCCTGACCACCAGCCTCTACGCCACCAAGGTCGAGGACTTCTGGAACCAGTACTACTTCGGCGCCAACCACGTGCTGGGTGACAGCGCGGTGCTGAGCCTGACCACCGGTCTGAACTACTACAAGACCGTGGACGAAGGCAGCAAGAAGATGGGCGAGATCGACAACGACACCTACAGCCTGTCGTTCGGCCTGACCCACCAGGCCCACACCCTCACCGCCTCCTGGCAGCAGGTCAACGGCAACGAGTACTTCGACTACCTGCACGAAACCAACGGCATCTACCTGGCCAACTCCCTGCTGTCGGACTTCAACGGCCCGAACGAAAAATCCCTGCAGATCAGCTATGTGCTGAACATGGCGCCGTATGGCGTGCCGGGCCTGAAGTTCAACGTCTACAACGCCCGCGGCTGGGACATCGACGGTACCCACTACAAGGGCACCGCCTATGACGTCCGTGGCCAGGACGGCGAGAACCACTACGAGTGGGGCATCGGCACCAGCTACGCGGTACAGAGCGGCATGCTGAAGGACACCACCATCCGCGCCACCTATACCGCCCACCGTGCGAGCAAGGCACAGAGCGACGGCAGCCTCGACGAGTTCCGCGTCGTCACCACCATTCCGTTCAACATCCTCTGACCGTTGGCGCCACGGCCCGACTCCCCACGGGCCGTGGCGGCTACGCTGGAACTAGCACTGCAGGGAGGTTCCATGAAAATGCTACCGCTACGTGCTGCCTTGGCAGCCGTCATCCTGGGCGCCGCATCGAATCTGGCGGCCAAGCCGCTGGTGGTGTGCACCGAAGCCAGCCCGGAAGGCTTCGACATCGTCCAGTACACCACCGCCGTCACCGCCGACGCCACGGCCGAGGCCATCTTCAACCGCCTGGTCGACTTCAAGCCCGGCACCACCGAGATCCAGCCGGCCCTGGCCACGAGCTGGGAAGTCAGCCCCGACGGGCTGGTGTATACCTTCCATCTGCGCGAAGGCGTCAAGTTCCACACCACCGACTACTTCACCCCGACCCGCGACTTCAACGCCGATGACGTGCTGTGGAGCCTGAACCGCCAGCTGAAGAAAGACCACCCGTGGCACGACAAGACCAGCGTCGGCTACCCCTATTTCGAGAGCATGGCCTTCAAGGACCTGCTCAAGTCGGTCGAGAAGACCGACGACCACACCGTGGTGATCACCCTGACCCGCCCGGAAGCGCCCTTCCTGCGCGACCTGGCCATGGCCTTCACCTCGATCTACTCCGCCGAGTACGGCGACCAGCTGCTCAAGACCGGCAAGACCTCCGACCTCAACAGCAAGCCGGTCGGCACCGGCCCGTTCGTGTTCCAGCGCTACAGCAAGGATGCCCAGGTTCGCTACAAGGCCAACCCGGACTACTTCCGCGGCAAGCCGCCGGCCGACGGGCTGATCTTCGCCATCGCCACCGACAGCAACGTGCGCCTGCAGAAACTGCGCGCCAACGAGTGCCAGATCGCCCTGTATCCCAAGCCTGACGACGTGCCGGGCATCAAGACCGATCCGAAACTCAAGGTCGCCGAGATCGAGGCGCTGGTCACCGGCTACATCTCGATGAACACCCAGCACAAGTACCTGAGCGACGTGCGCGTGCGCAAGGCGATCAACATGGCCTTCGACCGCCAGACCCACGTCGACCAGCTGTTCGGCAAGGGCAACGCGCTGCCGGGCGTCAACCCGTACCCGCCGACCATGATCGGCTACAACACCGACAACAAGAACCCGCCCCACGACCTCGACAAGGCCCGCGCCCTGCTCAAGGAAGCCGGCGTGCCGGAAGGCACGGTGATCACCCTGTTCACCCGCAACGGCGGCGGCCCGACCAACCCCAACCCCCGCCTGTCGGCCGAAATGCTCCAGTCCGACCTGGCCAAGATCGGCATCAAGCTCGACATCCGCGTGATGGAATGGGCCGAGATGCTGCGTCGCGCCAAGAAGGGCGAGGCCGACCTGGTGTCGGCGGGCTGGGCCGGCGACAACGGCGACCCGGACAACTTCCTCACGCCGATGCTCAGCTGCGATGCGGTCAAGAGCGGCGAGAACTATGCACGCTGGTGCAACCAGAAATTCCAGGACCTGATCACCCGCGCCCGCGAAGTGATCGACAACGACGAACGCGCCAAGCTCTATAACGAGGCTTTGGCGGTGTACGATGAAGACCAGCCGTGGATCAGCATGGCCCACCCGAAAATGTTCACCGCCATGCGCGAGAACGTCGAAGGCTATGTGATCAACCCACTGACCAACAACAACTTCGCCACCACCAAGGTGAAGTAGAACAACAACAGCCGCCGGACCTTGTGCAAGAGGCCCCGGCGGCACTGCCGTTACCGGCTGATGAGGTACCCCTGACAATGTTGAGTTTTATTGCCCGACGCCTGGGTCTGCTGATCCCGACGTTCTTCGGTATCACCCTGCTGACCTTCGCGCTCATACGCCTGATCCCCGGCGACCCGGTCGAAGTGATGATGGGCGAACGCCGGGTCGACCCCGAAATGCACGCCCAGGCCATGGAGCGCCTGGGCCTGAACAAGCCGCTGCCGGCCCAGTACCTGGACTATGTCGGCAAGCTCGCCCAGGGCGACCTCGGCGAATCCCTGCGCACCCGTGAAAGCGTATGGAACGAATTCCTCACCCTGTTCCCGGCAACGCTGGAGCTGGCCATGGCCGCCCTGCTGTTCGCCGGGGTCATCGGCCTGCTGGCCGGGGTGATCGCCGCGCTCAAGCGCGGCTCGCTGTTCGACCACGGGGTGATGGGCATCTCGCTGGCCGGCTACTCGATGCCGATCTTCTGGTGGGGCCTGATCCTGATCATGTTCTTCTCGGTAAGCCTGGGCTGGACGCCGGTCTCCGGGCGCATCGACCTGCTCTACGACATCGAGCCGAAAACCGGCTTCATGCTCATCGACACCCTGCTCAGCGACGAGGAAGGCGCGTTCAAGGACGCGGTGATGCACCTGATCCTGCCGGCCATCGTGCTGGGTACCATCCCGCTGGCGGTGATCGCCCGCATGACCCGTTCGTCGATGCTCGAAGTGCTGCGCGAGGACTACATCCGTACCGCCCGCGCCAAGGGCCTGTCGCCGTCGCGCGTGGTGTTCATCCACGGCCTGCGCAACGCGCTGATCCCGGTACTGACCGTGTTCGGGCTGCAGGTCGGCACGCTGCTGGCCGGCGCCGTGCTCACCGAAACCATCTTCTCCTGGCCGGGCATCGGCAAATGGCTGATCGAGGCCATCGGTGCCCGTGACTACCCCGTGGTCCAGAACGGCATCCTGTTGATCGCCTGCCTGGTGATCCTGGTCAACTTCGTCGTGGACATCCTCTACGGCCTGGCCAACCCACGCATCCGTCATCAGCGCTGAGGACTCCGCCATGACCAGCCCGATTCCGAAATCCGTCACCCCGCCCAGCGTGGTTGACCAAAGCTTGCTCTACCCCTCGCCGTACAAAGAGTTCTGGCAGGCCTTCTCGCGCAACAAGGGCGCGGTGGCCGGCCTGGCCTTCATGTGCCTAGTGGTGTTCTGCGCCCTGTTCGCCCCCTGGGTCGCGCCGCACAATCCCAGCGAGCAGTACCGCGATTTCCTGCTCACCCCGCCGGTGTGGCTCGAAGGCGGCACCTGGCAGTTCATCCTCGGCACCGACGAACTGGGCCGCGACCTGCTCTCGCGCCTGATCCAGGGCGCCCGCCTGTCGCTGCTGATCGGCCTGTCGTCGGTGGTGATGTCGCTGATACCGGGTATCCTGCTGGGCCTGCTGGCCGGCTTCTTCCCGCAGATCCTCGGCCCCTCGATCATGCGCCTGATGGACGTGATGCTGGCCCTGCCGTCGCTGCTGCTGGCCGTGGCCATCGTCGCCATCCTCGGCCCTGGCCTGATCAACACGGTGATCGCCATCGCCATCGTCTCGCTGCCCTCCTACGTGCGCCTGACCCGCGCCGCGGTGATGGGCGAGCTGAACCGCGACTACGTCACCGCCGCGCGCCTGGCCGGCGCCGGCCTGCCACGCCTGATGTTCGTCACCGTGCTGCCCAACTGCATGGCGCCGCTGATCGTCCAGGCCACCCTGAGCTTCTCCTCGGCGATCCTCGACGCCGCCGCCCTGGGCTTCCTCGGCCTCGGCGTCCAGCCACCGACCCCCGAGTGGGGCACCATGCTGGCCTCGGCCCGCGACTACATCGAGCGCGCCTGGTGGGTGGTGAGCCTGCCTGGCCTGACCATCCTGCTCAGTGTGCTGGCAATCAACCTGATGGGCGACGGCCTGCGCGACGCGCTGGACCCGAAACTCAAGAACGCCGCCTGAGGAGAACGCCATGTCACTGTTGCAGATCAACAACCTGAACGTGCGCTTCGGCGACGCCAATGCCGTGCCCGTGGTGGACGGACTCGAGCTGAGCGTGGACGCCGGCGAGATCCTCGCCATCGTCGGCGAGTCCGGCTCCGGCAAGTCGGTCACCATGATGGCCCTGATGGGCCTGATCGACGCCCCCGGGCGCATCACCGCCGACGTGCTCAATTTCGACGGCATCGACATGCTCAAGCTCAGCGGCCGTCAGCGCCGCAAGGTGGTGGGCAAGGACATCGCCATGGTCTTCCAGGACCCGATGACCGCGCTCAACCCCAGCTACACCGTGGGCTACCAGATCGAGGAAGTGCTGCGCCAGCACCTTGGCCTGAAAGGCAAGGCCGCGCGCCAGCGTGCCCTGGAACTGCTGAAGAAGGTCGAGATCCCGGCCGCCGAAAGCCGCCTGGACGCCTACCCGCACCAGCTGTCCGGCGGCATGAGCCAGCGCGTGGCAATCGCCATGGCCATCGCCGGCGAACCGAAGCTGCTGATCGCCGACGAACCGACCACGGCCCTGGACGTGACCATCCAGGCGCAGATCATGGAGCTGCTGGTCAACCTGCAGAAAGAGCGCAACATGGCGCTCATTCTCATCACCCACGACCTGGCCGTGGTCGCCGAGACCGCCAAGCGCGTGTGCGTGATGTACGCGGGCCAGGCCGTCGAAGTCGGCCAGGTGCCGGAGCTGTTCGACATCCCCGCCCACCCGTACAGCGAAGCGCTGCTGGCGGCCATCCCCGATCACAGCATCGGCGCCGAGCGCCTGGCCACCCTGCCCGGCATCGTCCCCGGCCGCTATGACCGTCCGCAGGGCTGCCTGCTGTCGCCGCGCTGCCCCTATGTGCAGGAAAACTGCCGCCGGCAGCGCCCGGCCCTCGATCCCCAGGCCCACAGCCTGGTGCGTTGCTTCTATCCGCTGAACCAGGAGGTGGCGTGATGGCCGTCGTTCTTTCCGCTCGTGAGCTGACCCGCCACTACGAAGTCTCCCGCGGCATGTTCAAGGGCCATGCGCTGGTCCGCGCGCTCAATGGCGTGTCGTTCGAACTGGAGGCCGGCAAGACCCTGGCCGTGGTCGGTGAGTCCGGCTGCGGCAAGTCGACCCTGGCCCGGGCCCTGACCCTGATCGAGGAACCCTCCTCCGGCTCGCTGCAGATCGCCGGCCATGAGGTCAAGGGCGCCAGCAAGGACCAGCGCAAGCAACTGCGCCGCGACGTGCAGATGGTGTTCCAGAGCCCCTACGCCTCGCTCAATCCACGGCAGAAGATCGGCGACCAGCTCGCCGAGCCGCTGCTGATCAACACCTCGTTGAGCAAGACCGAGCGCCGCGAGAAAGTGCAGAAGATGATGGAGCAGGTGGGCCTGCGCCCCGAGCACTACCAGCGCTACCCGCACATGTTCTCCGGCGGCCAGCGCCAGCGTATCGCCCTGGCCCGGGCGATGATGCTGCAACCCAAGGTGCTGGTGGCCGACGAGCCGACCTCGGCCCTAGACGTGTCGATCCAGGCTCAGGTGCTGAACCTGTTCATGGACCTGCAGAAGGAGTTCAACACCGCCTACGTGTTCATCTCCCACAACCTGGCGGTGGTACGCCATGTGGCCGACCAAGTGCTGGTGATGTACCTGGGGCGGCCGGCGGAGATGGGGCCGAAGGAGGATATCTACGACAAGCCGCTGCACCCGTACACGCAGGCGCTGTTGTCGGCGACCCCGGCGATCCATCCGGATCCGCTGAAGCCGAAGATCCGCATTGCCGGTGAGCTTCCCAACCCGTTGAATCCGCCGGATGGCTGCGCGTTCCACAAACGCTGCCCGTATGCCACCGAGCGTTGCGCGAAGGAAGTGCCGGCGTTGCGGCAGGTGAGTACGCGGCAGGTGGCTTGCCACTATGCCGAGCAGTTCCTCTAGATAGCTGGGGCTGCTTCGCAGCCCTTTCGCGGCACAAGGCCGCTCCTACAGGGGAACGCAACCGCCTGTAGGAGCGGCCTTGTGCCGCGAAAGGGCCGCAAAGCGGCCCCAGTGATCTCAATGCATAAAGAACCAGATCAGGATGATCACCGGAATCGGCACCCCAATCATCCACAGCAGTATCGAGCGCATGGCCGTTCTCCTCGTTCGGTGTTGATCAAAAGAAGTGCAGCCCCCATGCCAGCCGTATCAAAAAATTACATTCATACGAATCAAGCCCTTAGCCGTTAACTGCTCCGGAAAACCGTGCAAAATGCCGGATCCGTGGCCTTGCGCCTGGGTTTTCTGCAATGCACTATCGAGCCCATGACCGCCACTCCCCTCCCCGACGGCCCCGGGCAGACCCCGCTCACCGCCGACACCGTCATGCGCTACCACCTGTGCTGGAAGCATCGCGACCTGGACGGGGTGATGGCGCTCTACCACCCGGACATCCAGTACCACGACTTCTTCCAGAACCGCGTGCTCGGCTTCGACGAGCTGCGTGACTACGTGCGCGCCTGCCTGCCCCATGAAGCCGGCGAGGACATCGTCCACAGCGACCGCATCCGCGTCGACGGCTGCACCGCGTTCATCCAGTACCAGGTCACGGTCCAGGGTGGCGAGGGGCTGGTGGCGTTCCAGTCCAGCGAAGCGATCACGGTCAGGGACGGGCTGATCTGGCGGGTCAACGAATACGCCACCCTGGTACGCCAGGGCGGCAACGCCAGGCTGCCGGGCGGCCCGCGTCCGGCCACCAGCCGCTTGGGCCTGTCACCGCGCCAGCTGTCGACCATGGCCCAGGACCTGGAGCATTACTTCCAGGCCCAACGCCCCTATCTCGACCCGGAACTCGACCTGCAGCAGGTCGCCGACGAAAGCGGCTACAGCCGCAACCAGATCTCCTACCTGCTCAACCAGGTGCTCGGCCAGAGCTTCTACCGCTACGTCAACCAGGCACGCCTGCAACACCTGATGGCCAGCCTCGGCGCCGGCAGTGCCCGCACGCCCATCGACGAACTGGCGTTCAACGCAGGCTTCAACTCGCTGTCGGCCTTCTACAAGTGCTTTCGCGAGCACACCGGCCTGTCGCCCAAGGCCTACCTCAAGCAAATTTCCCTGCGTGCACGCACGTAAGACAGCCCACCTCGCGCTTCACTAGGATCGTCCACAGACCTTGACCGGATGTGGAGCCCGACCCGATGCAACCCCTGCGCACGATCAGCCTGTGGATGGACCAGCTCGACGAGCCCCTGTGCGCGCGCCCGGCCCTGCGCCAGGACCTCGATGTCGATGTGTGCATCATCGGTGCCGGCTACACCGGCCTGTGGACCGCCTACTACCTCAAGCGCCAGGCACCGCAGCTGAACATCGCCGTGATCGAGGCCAACATCGCCGGCTTCGGTGCCTCCGGGCGCAACGGCGGCTGGCTGATGGGCAACCTGCTGGGTGAGGATCGCCTGCTAGCCACGCTCTCCCCGCAGCAGCGGCGTGAAAGCATCGACCTGCTGCACGGCATCCCCGACGAAGTCCACGACGTGCTGCTGCGCGAAGGCATCGCCTGCGACTACCGCAAGGGCGGGGTGCTGTACTGCGCCGCTCGCTACCCGGAACAGGAGCGCAGCCTGCGCGCCTGGCTCGATGACCTCTACCGCCAGGGCATGAACGAAGACGACTACCGCTGGCTGCGCCCCGAACAGCTGGATGCCCAGTTGAAGGTGAGCAACCCCTACGGCGCCCTCTACAGCCCGCATGTGGCCACGATCCAACCGGCCAGATTGGTGCGCGGCCTGGCGCGGACGGTCGAAGCCATGGGCGTGCCGATCTACGAGAACACCCCGGCCGTCGACTGGCAGACCGGCGAAGTGCGCACCCCGCTGGCACGCATCCGCAGCCACTGGGTGGTGCCGGCCGTCGAAGGCTACGCCGCCAGCCTGCCCCCCCTCGGGCGGCACCAGTTGCCGGTGCAGAGCCTGCTGGTGGCCACCGAACCGCTGCCCGAGTCGACCTGGGAACAGATCGGCCTGAGCCAGGGCCAGGCCTTCAGCGAAAACAGCCGCCAGGTCACCTATGGCCAGCGCAGCGCCGACAACCGCCTGGTGTTCGGCGCCCGCGGCGGCTACCGCTTCGGTGGTCGCTTGCGCGAGGACTTCACCCTCACCGACAACGAGATCGAGCTGCGCCGCAACCTGTTCGGCGAACTGTTCCCGCAGCTCAAGCATGTGCGCATCACCCACTCCTGGGGCGGCAACCTGGGCATGGCCCGGCGCTTCCGCCCGCACATGCTGTGCGATCGCCAACGCGGCATCGCCCTGTCCGGCGGCTACGGCGGCGAAGGCGTCGGCGCCACCAACCTGGGCGGACGCACCCTGGCGGCACTGATCCTTGGCCAGCACAACGCGCTCACCGCCCAGCCCTGGGTGCACGACAACCGCCCACTGTCGAGCCTGGCCAGCTGGCCACCGGAGCCCTGCCGCTGGCTGGGCTACAACGCGATCATCCAGAGTTTCGTCCACGAGGACCGGACCCTCGCCAACCCAGCCAGCGCCCCCTGGCGGCGGCGCCTGGCCAGCGGGTTGGCCGACTTCATGGAAGGCTTCATGCACTGACTTCCCTTCATCACCACACAGGATCCACCGGTCATGAGCATCACCCAGTTCAAGCACACCGACAGCGTCATCCTGGACAGTTCCACCCCGGTCGCCGTGCCCCTCGGCGAGCCGGTCGCGGTCACCTCGGTCACTTGCGTCGAACGCAATGACGGCGTCGAGACCGGGATCTGGGAGTGCACCCCGGGGCGCTGGCGGCGGCAGATCGTGCAACAGGAGTTCTGCCACTTCATCAAGGGCCGCTGCACCTTCACCCCAGACGGCGGCGAGCCGCTACTCATAGAAGCCGGAGACGCCCTGATGCTACCGGCCAACAGCCTCGGCACCTGGGATATCCAGGAGACCGTGCGCAAGACCTACGTCCTGATTTTCTGATCCGCTGATCGCCTGCCTTCGATAACAACAGACAAAGCAAGGTAACCCCGACATGCGCACGCTCCTTCTCGCTCCCCTGATGCTGGCCGCAAGCGTTGCCGGCGCCGCCGACTCGGTGAAGATCTACAACTGGTCGAGCTACATCGCCCCGGACACCCTGAAGAGCTTCCAGCAAACCACCGGCATCGTGCCCACCTACGATGTGTTCGACAGCAACGAGACACTCGACGGCAAGCTGATGACCGGCCACTCCGGCTACGACGTGGTGTTCCCTTCCAACCACTTCATGGCCCGGCAGATCCAGGGCAAGGCCCTGAAGAAACTGGACAAGTCGCAGCTGCCGAACTGGAAGAACCTCAACCCGGTGCTGCTCAAGGCGCTGGAGGTGAACGACCCGGGCAACCAGTACGGCTTCCCCTACCTGTGGGGCAGCACCGGCATCGGCTACAACATCGACAAGGTCAAGGCGGTGCTCGGCGACAACGCGCCCATCGATTCGTGGGACCTGTTCTTCAAGCCCGAATACCTCTCCAAGCTCAAGAGCTGCGGCGTGGCGGTGCTGGACAACGGCCCCGAGCTGCTACCGATCGCCCTGCACTACCTGGGCCTGCCGCACCACAGCCAGAACCCGGCGGACTACGACAAGGCCAAGGCGTTGCTGATGAAGGTGCGACCGTACATCAGCTACTTCCACTCCTCGAAGTACACCGGCGACCTGGCCAATGGCGACGTGTGCCTGGTGGTGGGCTTCTCGGGAGACGTGCTGCAGGCGAAGAACCGCGCCGAGGAGGCGAAGAACGGGGTGAAGGTGGGCTACTCGATCCCGAAGGAAGGCGCGCCGATGTGGTTCGACATGGTCGCCATGCCGGCCGATGCGCCCAATGAGAAAGCCGGGTACGCGTATATGAACTATCTGTTGCAGCCGGAGGTGATGGCGAACATCAGCAACTTCGTGCAGTACGCCAATGGCAACCAGCAGGCGGACGCGCTGGTGGACCCGGCGATGAAGGGCAACACGATGATCTACCCGAGCGCGGATGTGATGGGCAAGTTGTATGCGCTGGAGGCGATGCCGGCGAAGATCGATCGCATCAGGACGCGGATCTGGACCAGCATAAAAGCGGGGAATTGATTGCGGGTATTATGCGGCCCCTGTAGGAGCGGCCTTGTGCCGCGAAAGGGCTGCGTAGCGGCCCCAGGATTCAATGTTAATCAAAGATCGCTGGGGCCGCTTTGCGGCCCTTTCGCGGCACAAGGCCGCTCCTACAGGGTCAAGTGCAGGCCTTCAGAATCAGTGATGCTCGCGAGTCGCGCGGAACTTGATGTCCGGCCAGCGCTCTTCCATCAGCGACAGGTTGACCCGGGTCGGGGCCAGGTAGGTCAGGTGACCGCCGCCGTCGATGGCCAGGTTCTCCATGGCCTTGTTCTGGAATTCCTCGAGCTTCTTCTTGTCGTCGCAGCTGATCCAGCGCGCCGACCAGACGGTGATCGGCTCGTAGGCGCACTCGACCTTGTACTCTTCCTTCAGGCGGCTGGCGACCACATCGAACTGCAGCACACCGACCGCGCCAAGGATGATGTCGTTGCTGCGCTCAGGGAAGAACACCTGAGTCGCGCCCTCTTCGGCCAGCTGCTGCAGGCCCTGGCGCAGCTGCTTGGATTTCAGCGGGTCCTTCAGGCGCACGCGGCGGAACAGCTCCGGGGCGAAGTGCGGGATACCGGTGAAGCCCAGTGCCTCGCCTTCGGTGAAGGTGTCGCCGATCTGGATGGTGCCGTGGTTGTGCAGGCCGATGATGTCGCCGGCATAGGCCTCTTCCAGCTGCTCGCGCTCGGAGGAGAAGAAGGTCAGCGCATCGCCGATGCGCAGGTCCTTGTTGATCCGCACATGGCGCATCTTCATGCCCTTCTCGTACTTGCCCGAGCAGATGCGCATGAAGGCGATGCGGTCGCGGTGTTTCGGGTCCATGTTCGCCTGGATCTTGAACACGAAGCCGGTGAACTTCTCTTCCACGGGCTCCACGGTACGCTCATGGGCCACCCGGCCCAGCGGGCGCGGCGCCCAGTCGACGACCGCGTCGAGCACATGGTCGACACCGAAGTTGCCCAGGGCGGTACCGAAGAACACCGGAGTCAGCTGGCCGTTGATGAATTCGTCCTGGTTGAACTCGTGGCAGGCACCCTGCACCAGCTCCAGTTGCTCGACGAAGGAATCATACTGGTCGCCCAGGTGCGCGCGGGCCTCGTCGGAATCGAGGTTCTGGATGATCTTGGCTTCGGTGCGCTCGTGGCCGTGGCCCGGGGTGTAGACGACGATGTAGTCGCCGGTGAGGTGGTACACACCCTTGAAGTCGCGGTAGCAACCGATCGGCCAGGTGATCGGCGCGGCCTTGATTTTCAGGACCGCCTCGATCTCGTCGAGCAGTTCGATCGGGTCGCGGATGTCACGGTCGAGTTTGTTGATGAAGCTGACGATCGGCGTGTCGCGCAGGCGGCAGACGTCCATCAGGGCGATGGTGCGCGGCTCTACACCCTTACCACCGTCGAGCACCATCAGCGCCGAGTCCACCGCGGTCAGGGTGCGGTAGGTATCTTCCGAGAAGTCCTCGTGACCGGGGGTGTCGAGCAAGTTGATCATGTGCTCGCGGTAGGGGAACTGCATCACCGAGGTGGTGATGGAGATGCCGCGCTGCTTCTCCATTTCCATCCAGTCGGAGGTGGCGTGGCGGTCGGACTTGCGCGACTTCACGGTACCCGCGACGGAGATCGCCTTGCCCATCAGCAGGAGCTTCTCGGTGATGGTGGTCTTACCGGCGTCGGGGTGGGAAATGATTGCGAAAGTGCGGCGCTTCGCGACTTCGGCGGCCTGGTTGGTCATGGGAAATCGCCTGACTGGGGATTCAAAAAGGGGCGATATCATACCTGAAGTCGGGGCATGGGCCAAAATCTGCTGAAGCCAATGCACCTGTTCCGGCCTCTTCGCGGGTAATCCCGCTCCCACAGGAGTTGCACAAGACTCAAAGACTGCGGGGATCCTGTGGGAGCGGGTTTACCCGCGAAAAGGCCCGTGATCGCTCAAGCGTTAGCCTGGTCACGACAAATGGCTACAAAGCAGTTTTTTCAACGCCCAGAGCGCATGAATCCGAAATTTTCTCTCGATGCTTTTCCATCTTTCCAGTGATTAACACTGGCCAAACGCCGCCCCAGATGGGAACCTTTCCCTCCACGGAGACGTCCACTCCCCTGCAACCCGCTTCGGTTCAGGGCTGGTTTCACCTGCTTCACGAGCCCGACGGGGTTCGGCTCATGGCCTGATGCCGCGCATCGGGCTGCTGCTCGCGACCACGCTGCCCGCCGCCAGGAATGGCCGGCCGCACGGGGGTGTGATCGCCGACTATAAAAAAGGAGTCCGCCTGTGGCTGCACGCTACGGAAAAGGGCTGTTGGGATGGGCCGCCGTGCTCGTCATCCTGGCCCTGCTGGTCCACTGGATCGGCATCGACACGATCGCCCGCTACCGCGACGATCTTGGGTTCTACCTGCAAGCGCACCTGGTCCTGGTGCTGGCTTCGATGGCGGCGGCGCTGGCCGTGGGCATTCCCGCCGGCATTGCCCTGAGTCGACCGCACCGGGTCGACAAGGCCGAGCGCTTCATGCAGTTTTTCAACGTTGGCAACACCATCCCTCCCCTGGCCGTCCTGGCCATCGCCCTGAGTATCCTGGGCATCGGCGCAGGTCCCGCAATCTTCGCGCTGTTCCTCGCCTCCCTGCTGCCCATCGTGCGCAATACCTACGAGGGCCTGAAAAACGTCCCCGCCTCGCTCAAGGAAGCCGCCACAGGCATCGGCATGACCCCGCGCCAGCAGCTGTGGCAGGTGGAACTGCCCAATGCCGTGCCGATCATCGTCGGCGGCGTGCGCGTGGCCCTGGCGCTGAACGTCGGTACCGCGCCGCTGGCGTTTTTGATCGGCGCCAACAGCCTGGGCAGCCTGATCTTCCCCGGCATCGCCCTGAACAACCAGCCGCAGCTGTTGCTGGGCGCCGCGTGCACCGCGCTGCTCGCCCTGGCGCTCGATGCGCTGGTGAGTTTCTCCAGCAAGCGCTGGCTGGAACGTGGCCTGGCCCGATAACGAGAGGGAAACCATGAAGAAGACAATCGCCCTGTTGCTGGGCGCGGCCCTGCTATGCGCAGGCTTTGCCCAGGCAGCGGACAAACCGCTGATCCGCATCGGCGCCCGGGTGTTCACCGAACAGACCGTGCTCGCCGAAATCACCGCCCAGTACCTGCGCGCCAACGGCTTCGACGTGCGGGTGACCGCCGGTCTAGGCAGCAACATCGCCCGCCAGGCCCAGGAAACCGGTCAGCTCGACCTGATGTGGGAATACACCGGGGTCTCGCTGGTGTCCTACAACCATATCGACGAGCGCATGCCCAGCGCCGAGGCCACCTATGCCCGGGTCAAGGCACTCGATGCGAAGAAAGGACTGGTCTGGCTGGCTCCGTCGAAGTTCAGCAACACCTACGCACTGGGGCTGCCCAGGCAGGTCGCCGCGGCCTACCCGCAGGTCAACACCATCAGCGATCTCAACCAGGTGCTGCGTGACGAGCCCGCCCGCAACCACCTGGTGGCCCTGGACACCGAATTCGCCAACCGCCCCGATGGCCTGGTCGGCCTGCGCGAGATGTACGGGCTGCCCTTGGACCGGCGCAACATCCGCCAGATGGATGGCGGCCTGGTCTACACGGCGATGCGCAACAACCAGGTGTTCGCCGGCCTGGTCTACACCACCGACGGGCGCCTGGACGCCTTCGACCTCAAGCTGCTGGAAGACGACAAGCACTATTTCCCCGACTACACCGCGGCGCCCGTGCTGCGCAAGGCGGTGCTCGACGCCCACCCACGACTGGCCACCCTGCTCGAGCCATTGGCCAATGAGCTCGACGATCAGACCATGCGCAAGCTCAACGCCCAGGTCGATGTCGAACACCAGAGCCCGACCGTGGTCGCCGCGACATTCCTGCGTGAGCATTCACTCGGCGAGGTACAACCATGAACCTGCTCGACACCTTTGCCCACCTCGACTGGGCGCAAGTCCTGCAACTGACCGGGCAGCACGTCACCCTGGTCGGCATCGCCGTGGGCCTGGCCATCGTCGTCGGTGTGCCGCTGGGCATCCTGATGACCCGCTTCCCGGTGTTCGCCGGCCCCCTGCAAGCCAGTGCCACGGTGCTGCTGACCATCCCCTCGATCGCCCTGTTCGGCCTGCTGCTGCCGTTCTACTCGAAGTTCGGCCAGGGCCTGGGGCCGCTGCCGGCGATCACCGCCGTGTTCCTTTATTCACTGCTGCCGATCCTGCGCAACACCTACCTGGCCCTGACCAACGTCGAGCCGGGCATTCGCGAGGCCGCCCGCGGCATCGGCATGACCTTCGGCCAGCGCCTGCGCATGGTCGAGCTGCCCATCGCCGTGCCGGTGATCCTGGCCGGCGTGCGCACCGCCGTGGTGATGAACATCGGCGTGATGACCATCGCCGCGACCATCGGCGCCGGTGGCCTGGGCGTGCTCATCCTCACCGCCATCAGCCGCAGCGACATGTCGATGCTGCTGGTCGGCGCCGTGCTGGTCAGCCTGCTGGCGATCATCGCCGACCTGCTCCTGCAAACCCTGCAACGTGCCCTGACTCCGGAAGGACTGCGCCCATGATCGAACTGAAGAACCTCAGCAAGACCTTCAACGTCGACGGCAAGGACGTCAAAGCCGTCGACGCGGTAAGCCTCACCGTCAACGAGGGCGAAATCTGCGTGTTCCTCGGCCCCTCGGGCTGCGGCAAGAGCACCACGCTGAAGATGATCAACCGCCTGATCACCCCGACCTCGGGCCAGGTGTTCATCAACGGCGAAGACACCAGCGCGCTGGACGAGGTAACCCTGCGTCGTCATATCGGCTATGTGATCCAGCAGATCGGCCTGTTCCCGAACATGACCATCGAGGAGAACATCACCGTGGTCCCGCGCCTGCTCGGCTGGGACAAGCAGAAATGCCACGACCGCGCCCGCGAGCTGATGCACATGATCAAGCTCGAGCCCAAGCAGTACCTGCAGCGCTACCCGCGCGAGCTCTCCGGCGGCCAGCAACAGCGCATCGGCGTGATCCGCGCCCTGGCCGCCGAGGCGCCGGTGCTGCTGATGGACGAGCCGTTCGGCGCGGTCGACCCGATCAACCGCGAGATGATCCAGAACGAGTTCTTCGAGATGCAGCGGGCGCTGAACAAGACGGTGATCATGGTCAGCCATGACATCGACGAGGCCATCAAGCTGGGCGACAAGATCGCCATCTTCCGCGCCGGCAAGTTGCTGCAGCTGGATCACCCGGACACCTTGCTGGCCCATCCGGTGGACGATTTCGTCAGTAACTTCGTCGGCCAGGACAGCACGCTCAAGCGCCTGCTGCTGGTCCGCGCCGAGGATGCCGCGGACAACGCGCCATCGGTGAGCCCGCAAACGCCAGTGAGCGACGCGCTGGAACTGCTGGACGAGCATGACCGGCGCTACGTGGTGGTCACCGATGGTCAGAACAAGGCGCTGGGCTATGTGCGTCGGCGCGACATGCACCGCCAGCAGGGGACGTGCGGGGATTTCCTGCGGCCGTTCAATGCCACCGCGGCGCATGACGAGCACCTGCGCATCCTGCTGTCGCGGATGTACGAGTTCAACCGGGCGTGGTTGCCGGTGCTGGATGCCGAAGGGATGTTTTTGGGGGAGGTGACGCAGGAGTCGATTGCGGCGTACCTGAGTTCTGGACGCTCGCGAGGTGGCAAGACCAGTATCGTGTCGCCTGCCGAAGCAGTGGCCTCCTGATAGAAAGCCGGGGGCGCTTTGCGCCCCTTTCGCGGCACAAGGCCGCTCCTACAGAGGAATGCGATCTCCTGTAGGAGCGGCCTTGTGCCGCGAAAGGACCGCAAAGCGGTCCCATTCAGAACCCTACACTGGCCTGCACATAAAACGTGCGCGGCTCACCCACATAGATCCCGGCGTTGTTGTCGCTGGAGCGGGTGAAGTATCGCTTGTCGAAGAGGTTCTTCACCCCTGCCGCCAGCTTCAGGTTCGACAGCTGCGGCCCGAAGTCATACCCGCCACGGGCATGCCAGGTCACGTACCCCGGAATATCGCCATACTGACCGTCAGCACTCGGCTCGGTGATGTAGTCACCGTTGAAACTGCCGTTGGCATTGATCCCGGTCCCCGGCGCACGCTGCTTGGATTGGGCGTAGGCATCCAGGTTCCAGGTCCAGCGGTTGACGGCGTAACGCAGCCCGGCGGTGGCCACCTGGCGCGAGTAGAACGGCAGGTCGCGGCCCTTGAAGCCGGGAATCTCCCCTTCATAGGTAGCGCGGGTATAGGTATAGCCACCATTGACCGACAGACCTTCCAGGCGCGGGTCGAGCCCGGCCAGGTCGTAGCGTACCGAGGCCTCGATGCCCTGGTGCTTGGTCGCCCCCAGGTTGGTCCAGCCGACATCGTTGCTGATGTACTGCAGCTCGTCGTCGAAGTCGATGTAGAACGCGGTCAGCTCACCGGCAAAACCGCCGTTGTCGTAGCGCGTACCCACTTCGTAGGTCTTGGCTTTCTCGGGCTCAAGGCCATTGGCCGTGCTGTTGCCGGTACCGCCCTGGCCCAGCTGGAAGTACTGCAGGCTGCCGAACGAGGTCTCGTAGTTGGCGAACAGCTTCCAGGCGTCGGACATGTGGTACATCACGCTCAGCGCCGGCAGCGGCTCGTTGCTGGTAATGCTGCGGTTCTTCTCCGGCACGGGGCGATAGTTGGCGTCCATCACCGGGCGATCGCGCCAGTCGGTGTTGATGTGCTCGAAGCGGATGCCCGGAGTGATGGTCCAGTTGCCGACGTCGATCTTGTCATCGATGTAGTAGGCGCTGGCCTCGGTCCCGCCACTGCGGTCCTGGAACACATGGCCGTCGGAGGTCGGGGTGACGGTGGGCACGTTGTCGACCAGGGCCAGGCGCGTGGACTGCTCGCGCATGGCTTCCTTGAGGTAGCGATAGCCGACGCTGACTTCCTGGGTGGTCGGGCCGACGAAGAAGATCCGCGACAGGCGTGGCTCGATGGCAAAGGTGTGGTAGTTGCGCGGGTACGACGACAGGGTTTTCATGTCGCGCGCGGCGATGGCGCTGCCACGGAAACTGTCGGTGTAGTAGGTCAGCACCTCGAACTGGGTGGCGTCGTCGATCTGCCGCAGCCACTTGAACGAAACATCCTTGCGCCGGCCGCTGAAGTAGTCGTAGTCACGCACCGACTGGTAGGGATCTTGGTCGTACTGGGCCTGGGTCAGGCCGCCGGGCATGTCGGCACGGCCGTCGTAGTAGTGGAAGTTGAGCCAGAACTCGTCGACATCGGTCGGCGCCCAGTGGGTCTTGAGCATCACGTCGTCGATTTCGTTGTCGTTGTTGCTGCTGCGATAGCCGTCACCGTTCACGCCGGTGTACAGCAGCGCCACGCCCATGCCGTTGTCGGCGGTGCCGCCGACGAAGGCCGACTCGGTGTGCTTCCAGCCGCCATGGCGGGAAGTCTCCAGGGTGGTGGACAACTCGCCGGTGGCCTTCTCGGGAATCGCCCGGGTCACGAAGTTGATCACCCCGCCGACGTTCTGCGGGCCATAGCGCACGGAACCGGCGCCGCGCACCACATCGATACTGTCGAGGTTGCCCGAGGAGATCGGCGCCATCGACAGCTGCGGCTGGCCGTAAGGGGCGAAGGCCGCCGGGATGCCGTCGATCAGCACGGTCGAGCGCGGCGACAGGCGCGAGGTAAGGCCGCGCACGCCGACGTTCAGCGACAGGTCGCTGCCGCCGGTGCCGTTGGAGTCCTGCACCTGCACGCCGGGGATGCCGCGCAGGGCGTCGCGCACGTTCATCGTGCCCTTCTCCACCATCGCTTCGCGGCGCACCACGGTGCGGGCGCCGGGGTGGTTCTGCACCACGCTCTGCTGGGCGTCGCCCAGCCAGTCCCCGACCACTTTCACATCGGTGGGCGCCAGCTCCAGGCTGCCGCTGGTCAGGCTGCCGGCGGCCTGGACCGGCTTGACCACCACGGTGTCCGCAGACTGCTCGAAGGTCAGCCCGCTGCCTTGCAGCAGTTGCTGCAGGGCCTGCTCCGGCGCCAGGTTGCCGGACACCGCCGGGGCCTGCTTGCCGTCCACCAGTTCGGGGCTGAAGAACAGCTGCAGGTGGGTCTGCTGGCCCAGTTGCTTGAGTGCGCCCGCCAATGGCTGGGCCTGGATCTGGATGCTGTCGGCGTAGCTGTTGCCGGCGGCGGCGCTGACCGCCAGGGCCAGCGCCAGGCGGCGCAGCTGGAGAAGGGGCTTATTGTTGTTCACGTCTTCGAGGGGTCCTGAGAGTCGGAATAAACGCCAACTGCATGCAAATGGAAATGCTTGGCAGTTGCAGCTGGCGGGGAAGACGAACGAACGGAAAAAAACCTGAATTTATTTCAGAACAATTTCGCTGGAGCCATCCGGACGGGTCTTCACCTGCACCGGCAGGATGCTCGGCAGCGCCCGCAGCAGCGCGTCCGGGTCGTCAGTGCTGAAGGTGCTCGACAGGCGCAGCGCGGCGGCCTTGCCGGGTGCCACATGCAGCGGCTGGGCGCGGTAGCGGGAGACTTCCGCCACCACTTCGCTCAACGGCGCGTTGTCGAACACCAGCTTGCCCTGGCGCCAGGCGGTCACGGCGTTGGCATCGATGGCATAGGGTGCGGCGACCTTGCCCTGGGCGTCGATATGCGAACCCTGCCCGGCACCAAGCAGCGCCAGCGACTCGGCTGCGCCCTGCACCTTCACCGAACCCTGCTCCACCGCCACGCGAGTGCTGGTCGGCTCTTGGCGCACATCGAAGCGGGTGCCGGTGACGGTGACTTCACCCTGGGCGGTGCTAACCACGAATGGCCGGCCACTGTCGTGGGCAACGATGAACATCGCCTCGCCCGCCCCCAGGCGTACATGGCGTTGCCCCGAAGAGAACATCACCTGCACCTGGGTGGCACTGTTGAGTTCCAGTCGTGATCCGTCCGGCAGTTCGACCTGACGCCGCTCGCCCAGGGCCGTGCTCAACGTGTCCTGATGGTTGAGCTGCTGGTACTGCCAACCTGTCCAGCCCAGCCCCAGCGCGGCCACCGCCACACCGGCCGCCAAGGCCTGGCGCAGCAGACGGCGGCGTGGAAGCTGGCGCACCGGCTCGGGCTGGCACAGCGCTTCGAGGCGTTGTCGAGGGATGAAATCGGCGGCGCGCCACAGCCGTACCAGGCGCTGGTATTCCTCGCGATGGCGTGGGTGCTGCGCCAGCCAGGCCTGCAAGGCCTGCTGCACGGCGCTGTCATGCGGCGCCTCCTGGGCCCGGGCGAACCAGCTGGCCGCCTGCTCGCCCACGGGGTCGGGCGCGTGCTGTCTGAACAATGGGGTCTCCTGACTCATCTGGCCGACAGTGCTCACGCAGATGTCGGAGCGTGCGGATCATATACTTTTCGACCATGTTCTTGGTCAAACCCATGCGCTCGGCGATCTCGGCCTGGGTCAGGCCCTCGAGCTTCTGCCAGATGAACACCCGGCGGCAGTTGAGCGGCAGCTCGGCCAGCGCCCGCTCGACGCTGTCGGCCAGTTCCAGGGCATGCACGTAGGCCTCCGGATCGCTGCCATTGGCGGCGCCGTCGGCGAACGCCTCAAGTTCCAGTGCCTGGCGACGGTCCTCGCGGCGAAAGCCATCGACGGCGATGTTGCGGGCGGTCTGGTGCAGGTAGGCACGCGGCTGCTCGACCTGCTCGTTCGGGTTTTCCAGAACCCGGACAAAAGCGTCGTGAGTGAGGTCCTCGGCCTGCTGACGACTGCGCAACTTGCGCGTCCAGGTGCCGATCAGCTCATGGTAGTGGTCGAGGAAGCCTTTGTGTCCGGACACGTTCGGGGTCGTCAGGGAGGCAGATGAGGTCGCGAATAGTAATGTTTCTCATCAAGGACGGCAATCGGCCCAGTCTTGAGCCGACCAAGGGTGGTTTCCGGTGTCGGTAACAAAAAATTTATGGCGATTTCGAAAAAAATGACGGGCGTCACGCCGTGGCCATAAATATGAACACTCTCCGGAAAAACCCCGTTCACCACACAACCCCGACAAACGGTCTTCTGCCGATTCTTCGGCTCTTTCGCGGCGAAAGCCAGCCAACATGCAAAGAACCCAGCTATCAGCCGTTCGCGACCAGATCGCCACCTATTCCACAATTTTTAACGCTTGTGGCCTTTTCCGGAACATCCACGCCACGCATCGGTCGGTTATTGCAGCGATGGGGCATCGATACACGACGAACACCCCGGACCTGCCTGTTGATCTTGCGGTTTTCACGCCCTAAAGTGCGCGCCGAACGTCCATGCTGGAAACGATCCATCCGGCTCAAGTACTGACGACGAGACAGCAAGGTCACCCGCCGCCCTTCCCTGGCACGGTTGACCTTTTTGCTTTCGGCGACATGCCTTGGGAAGTAGGCGAACCAAAGTGGGGATACGGAGGACGTTCAGTTTGCTGCCACTTATCTTTTCAGTTTGCCCATGGAGCCCTTGAGCATGTCGATCCAGGTCGAAGACTACTTTGCGCGTGACACCTTCCAGAAGATGAAGGCGTTCGCCGACAAGCAGGAAACCCCGTTCGTACTCATCGATACCCAGATGATCAGCCAGGCCTATGACGACCTGCGCGCCGGTTTCGAGTTCGCCAAGGTCTACTACGCGGTCAAGGCCAACCCGGCGGTCGAGATCATCGACCTGCTCAAGGAGAAAGGCTCGAGCTTCGACATCGCCTCGATCTACGAGCTGGACAAGGTGCTGGGCCGTGGCGTCAGCCCCGACCGCATCAGCTACGGCAACACCATCAAGAAGTCCAAGGACATCCGCTACTTCTTCGACAAAGGCGTGCGCCTGTACGCCACCGACTCCGAAGCCGACCTGCGCAACATCGCCAAGGCCGCGCCGGGCTCGAAGGTCTATGTGCGCATCCTCACCGAAGGCTCCACCACCGCCGACTGGCCGCTGTCGCGCAAGTTCGGCTGCCAGACCGACATGGCCATGGACCTGCTGATCCTCGCCCGCGACCTGGGCCTGGTGCCCTACGGCATCTCCTTCCACGTAGGCTCCCAGCAGCGCGACATCAGCGTGTGGGACGCGGCTATCGCCAAGGTCAAGGTGATCTTCGAGCGCCTGAAGGAAGAAGACGGCATCGAGCTGAAGCTGATCAACATGGGCGGTGGCTTCCCGGCCAACTACATCACCCGCACCAACAGCCTCGAGACCTATGCCGAGGAGATCATCCGCTTCCTTAAGGAAGACTTCGGCGACGACCTGCCGGAAATCATCCTCGAGCCTGGCCGCTCGCTGATCGCCAACGCCGGCATCCTGGTCAGTGAAGTGGTGCTGGTGGCGCGCAAGTCGCGCACCGCAGTCGAGCGCTGGATCTACACCGACGTGGGCAAGTTCTCCGGCCTGATCGAAACCATGGACGAGGCGATCAAGTTCCCGATCTGGACCGAGAAGAAAGGCGAGACCGAGGAAGTGGTGATCGCCGGCCCGACCTGCGACAGCGCCGACATCATGTACGAGAACTACAAGTACGGCCTGCCGCTGAACCTGGCGATCGGCGACCGCCTGTACTGGCTGTCCACCGGTGCCTACACCACCAGTTATAGCGCGGTGGAGTTCAACGGCTTCCCGCCGCTGAAGGCCTACTACCTGTAATGCACAACGGGGCCGCAAGGCCCCGTTTTCACATGCCGCCCTGCCCCACTCTGTAGGAGCGGCCTTGTGCCGCGAAAGGGCCGCATGGCGGCCCCAGGCTTTCAGCGTTAACGCATCAATCGCCGGGGCCGCTGAGCGGCCCTTTCGCGGCACAAGGCCGCTCCTACAGGCGTTGCGCCGGCCTTCGTTCAATCTCCTCGGCATAGCGCGCCGCATGGGCCATCAGCGCCGGCCCCGCCCCCTGCAACGTCACCAGCGCACTGCGCAGGAAATTCAGGTTGCCCTCCACCCTGGCCCGTTCCAGCCAAGGCCCGGCCTCCCCGATCTCCCCGCGCTCGACCAGCACCAGCGCCAGGCTGAACATCCCGCGAAAATCCCCCGCCTCGGCCGAACGCCGATACCAGCGCACCGCCCGGGCAGGACTCGGCGCAGTGGCAATCCCCTGCTCCAGGTAGCGCCCATACAGGTTCATCGACTTGGCATGCCCCATCTGCGCGGCTTTCTCGTAGCACATCAACGCCTGGGCCTGGTCGGCCGGCACCCCGCGCCCGGTGGCCAGCAGGTTGGCCAGGTTGTACATGCCCCAGTCCAGGCCGGCGTCGGCCGCACGGGCATAGTGAATGGCCGCCTGCGCGAGATCCACCTCGCCACCCCAGCCGTGCTCCAGGCACCGGCCGAGCATGTTGTGGGCCATGGCGCTGCCGCCCTGGGCGGCGATGGCGAACCAACGACGGGCCACGCCGGCATCTTCTTCGATACCGCGCCCATCGAGCAGGATCTGCCCGAGCAGCAACTGCGCCTCGACCACCCCCTGCCCCGCCGCCGCCAGGATCGCCTGGGCGGCCTGGCCCGGGCTGTGCTCGAGCATCGCCTGCAACCCGGCCACATCCACCACATCCTCACGACGCAACTGATAGGACACGGCTCAGACCTCGGCCCAGCGGCGCAGCAGGTTGTGATAGGTGCCGGTCAGTTGCAGCAGCGACGGATGCCCGGGCACATCGGCAGTGAGCTGGCGGATCGCGTTGTCCATTTCGAACAGCAGGGTGCGCTGGCTGTCCTCGCGCACCAGGCTCTGGGTCCAGAAGAACGCCGCATAGCGCGCCCCGCGGGTGACCGGGTTGACCTTGTGCAGGCTGGTGCCGGGGTACAGCACCATATCGCCGGCGGCCAGCTTGACCTCGCGCACGCCATAGGTGTCCTGGATCACCAGCTCGCCGCCGTCGTAGCTGTCCGGGTCGCTGAGGAACAGCGTCGAGGACAGGTCGGTGCGCACTCGTTCCGGGCTGCCCTTGGGCTGGCGCAGGGCGTTGTCGATGTGGAAATCGAAGTTGCCCCCTTCGCGGTAGCAGTTGATCAGCGGCGGGAACACCTTGTGTGGCAGCGCCGCCGACATGAACAACGGGTTGCGCCACAGCCGCTCGATCAGCGCACTGCCGATCTCCTTGGCCAGCGCATGGCCTTCGGGCAACTGCAGGTTGTGCTTGGCCTTGGCCGACTGGTACCCCGCGGTGATCTTGCCATCGGCCCAGTCGGCCTGCTCCAGGGCCTGGCGAATGCGCGAGATCTCGTCGGCGTCGAACAGCCCGGGAATATGAAGCAGCATGGCGGGGGCACCAGGTATGACTGAAGGGACGCCAATGATATTGATTCCCTTTTACCTACCACAAGCCCCTTTCTCCATGGCACGACGGATGAGACCGTAAAAACCGTAAGGCAAAATTGTAAAGAATGTAAATTTATGGCGAATGGAAACGCTTCTCAATTGTTCGTTACAATCACTTACATTATGCTCCGCGGCCTTCATACCTTGGGGAAGGTCTACAACAATGCGTCACGTGCCATCTGCTGTGAGTTCACCACGTCTGCTCGCCTCCGCCATCGGCATGGCGATCACCGCCACCTCGGCCTATGCCGCCGACCCGGCCGCCAATAACGCCATCACTCTCGACGCCACCAGCGTCAATGGCAAGGCCGAACAGGCAAGCACCGAGTACAAGGTCGACAAGGCCTCGTCGCAGAAGTACACCGCGCCGCTGGTGGACACCCCACGGTCGGTCACCGTGATCCCGCAGCAGGTGATCAAGGACACCAACGCCATGTCCCTGCAGGATGCCCTGCGCACCGTGCCGGGTATCACCTTCGGCGCCGGTGAAGGCGGCAACCCGCAAGGCGACCGCCCGTTCATCCGTGGCTTCGACGCCCAGGGCGACACCTACCTGGACGGCGTGCGCGATACCGGCGCCCAGACCCGCGAAATCTTCGCCATCGAGTCTGTCGAAGTGGCCAAGGGGCCGAACTCGGCAGTCGGTGGCCGTGGCGCCGCAGGCGGCACCATCAACCTGGTGAGCAAGCGCGCACACCTGGGCAACTCGCTGGACGGCGCCTGGACCTGGGGCAGCGACCAGACCCAACGCTACACCTTCGACGGCAACTACCAGTTCAGCGACAGCGTTGCCGGGCGCCTGAACCTGATGACCCACGAAAGCAATGTCGCCGGCCGCGACAAGGTCAACTACGACCGCTGGGGCATCGCCCCCTCGCTGGCCTTCGGCCTGGGTACGCCGACCCGCGTCAACCTCGACTACTACCACCTCGAAAGCGACGACCTGCCGGACTCCGGCATCCCCTACAGCGTGCCGCGCGCAGGCAGCACCGCACGGACATCGGCGCATCCGGACAAGCCGGTCGACGGTGGCGACAGCGACAACTTCTACGGCCTGACCGGACGCGACTTCCGCAAGACCCGCGTCGATATCGCGACCTTCGCCATCGAGCACGACCTGACCGATACGCTGACCATCAAGAACACCCTGCGCCACGGCAACAGCATGCAGGACTACGTGCTGACCCAGCCTGACGACAGCGCCGGCAACGTCAACAACAACGGCGTCTGGCGTCGCGCCAACACCCGTGTGGGCAACACCGCCACCACCACCAACCAGACCGACCTGTTCGGCGAGTTCTACCTGGGCGGCCTGAAGAACAGCTTCTCCACCGGCGTAGAGTTCACCAAGGAAGAGTCCGACCGCCAGAGCTACACCGTCACCCCCAACAGCAAGCTCACCTGCACCGGCCCAGGCAGTGGCGGTAGCTGCACCTCGCTGGACAACCCGAACCCGGACGACAACTGGGTCGGCACCGTCGCGCGCAACTACGCCGGCACCAGGACCAGCAGCAAGACCCGCGCGCTCTACGTATTCGACACCCTGGAGCTGACGCCGCAGTGGCTGCTGAACATGGGCCTGCGCTATGACCACTTCGACACCGACTACCGTGGCTACAACGCCGACGGCAGCACCGCGGTGAGCAGCAAGGGCGTCCCCGCCAAGGGCTCGGACACCAGCGAGTTCATCACCGGCCAGCTGGGCCTGGTGTGGAAACCGGCGGACAACGGCAGCATCTATGTGTCCTACGCCACCTCCGCCACGCCGCCTGGCGCCATGCTCGGCGAGGGTACCGAAGGCAACCCGCTGGGCAACACCACCGACCGTTCCGGCAACCTGCTGGGCAGTGACATGGAGCCGGAAGAGACCACCAACTACGAGCTCGGCACCAAATGGGACCTGCTCGACCAGCGCCTGTCCCTGGCCGCCGCGCTGTTCCGCACCGAGAAGGAAAACGCCCGGGTCCAGGTCAACACCAACACCTACGAGAACGTCGGTGAAACCCGCGTGCAAGGCATCGAGCTGTCGGCCAGCGGCAAGCTGACCGACAAGTGGCAGGTGTTCGCCGGCTACACCTACATGCAGGCCCGCCAGATCGACGGCGGCCCAATGGGCAAGGCGAACGACGGCAACCAGTTGCCCAACACGCCGAACAACAGCGCCAGCCTGTGGACCACCTACCAGCTGACGCCGAAGCTGACCGTCGGTGGCGGCGCCTTCTATGTCGATGACGTCTACGGCAGCGTGGCCAACACCACCATGGTCGACAGCTACGTACGCTACGACGCCATGGCCGCCTACAAGCTGACCAAGAACATCGACCTGCAGCTGAACGTGCAGAACCTCACCAACGAGGTCTACTACGACAAGGCCTACTCCACCCACTTCGCCAACCAGGCGGCGGGGCGCACGGCGTTGCTGACCACCAGCGTGCACTTCTGATGTAAGCGGCGCCTGCTTCGGCCTCTTCGCGGGTAAACCCGCTCCCACAGGTTCGCCACTGCTCTGAAAGTCAGTGCTGTACCTGTGGGAGCGGGTTTACCCGCGAAGAGGCCAACACAGGACACCCCGCCCCGTTCATTCCCGTGAACGGGGCTTTTGCGTATCAAGGCATAATGCACGCCGCGCAGTTCCTGGCGGCAATACAAGGTGATCGATGTGGTGAAGAAGACGCTGTTCCAATTGCACTGGTTCTTTGGCATCACCGCCGGCCTGGTGCTGGCGCTGATGGGCGTGACCGGCGCGATCTGGTCGTTCCAGGAAGAACTGCTGCGCGCGTTCAACGCCGAGGTGCTCAAGGTCGAGATCCGCCAGGAAGGTGTGCTGCCACCGGCCGAGCTGGTCCGCCGGGTCGAGGCCGCGCAAGGCGACAAGGTCTCCATGCTCTGGGTCGATACCCGCGAGGGCAATGCCGCGCGGATCTTCTTCACCCCCGCCCCCGGCGAGCGCCGTGGCGCGCTGCGCTACGCCGACCCGTACACCGGAGAACTCAAGGGTGACGTGGCCGGCCTGGGCTTCTTCAACCTCATGCTCAACCTGCACCGGTTCCTGGCCATGGGTGACACAGGCCGGCAGATCACCGGTGCCTGCACCCTGATGCTGATCTTCTTCTGCCTGTCCGGGCTGTACCTGCGCTGGCCGCGCAAGGCACTGAACTGGCGGACCTGGCTGACGCTGGACTGGGCGAAGAAAGGCCGCGCCTTCAACTGGGACCTGCACGCGGTGTTCGGCACATGGTGCCTGCTGTTCTACCTGCTGTTCGCCCTGACCGGGCTGTTCTGGTCCTACGAGTGGTACCGCGAAGGCCTCAATCGCCTGCTGGCCGACCAGCCCGCAGCCGGCGAGCAGAAGCGTGGCGAAGGCCGCAGTGGTCGCCATGGCCCGCCCAAGGTGGACAAGAACGCCCCGCCTCTTGTTGTCGATTACGATGCCATCTGGACCAACCTCAAGGCCGCCGCAGGCCCCGACCTGTCCACCTACAACCTGCGCCTGCCACCGGCCGGCGGGCAACCGGCGACCCTGTTCTACCTGCTGCAGGGCGCCGACCATGAGCGCGCCCTCAACACCCTCACCCTCGACCCGGCCACCGGCCAGGTCAAGCGTCACGAGCGCTACACCGACAAGTCGTTCAAGGCCCAGTTGCTGCAGAGCGTCTACGCCCTGCACGTGGGCAGCTACTTCGGCCTGCCGGGGCGGATCATCGTCACCCTCGCCAGTCTGACCATGCCGCTGTTCTTCGTCACCGGCTGGCTGCTGTACCTCGACCGTCGACGCAAGAAGCGCCAGGTTCGCGCCGCCCGTGGTGCGATGGCCCCGCAGTCGAATGACGGCGACCGCTGGCTGATCGGTTTCGCCAGCCAGAGCGGCTTCGCCGAACAGCTCGCCTGGCAGAGCGCCGGCCAACTGCAAGCCGCCGGCTTGCCGGTGCAGGTACGCCCGCTGGCCGAACTGGGCGAGACCGAATTGCGCCAGGCCAACCGCGCGCTGTTCGTGGTCAGCACCTTCGGCGACGGCGAGGCCCCGGACAGCGCCCGTGGCTTCGAGCGCAAGGTACTAGGCCAAGCCTGGCCACTGGATCACCTGGACTATGCCTTGCTGGCCCTGGGCGACCGCCAGTACCCGCACTTCTGCGGCTTCGCCCGCCGGCTCCAGGCCTGGCTCGGCGAACGTGGCGCCAGTTGCGCCTTCAGCCCGGTGGAGGTGGACAACGCCGACCCTGTCGCCCTGCAACTGTGGCAACAGGAACTGACGCAACTGACCGGCGCCCGCCCGGTTGCCGCCTGGCAGCCGCCAAGCTTCGGCAACTGGCGCCTGTCGCGCCGCGAACGGATCAACCCCGGCAGCCAGGGGGCGCCGGTGTACCTGCTGGGCCTGCAGGCAGAAGCGCCCGTGACCTGGGAAGCCGGTGACCTGATCGAGATCCTGCCGCGCAACGGCCTGCCCCGCGTCGATGCCTTCCTGGCCGGCCTGGGCCTCAATCCACGCAGCCCGGTGCAGCTCGACGGCCTGCAGGAAACCTTGGCGCAGGGCCTGGCCAGCCGCCAGTTGCCGGTCAGCCGCGAACACCTGATCGGCCTGCATGCCCAGGCACTGGTCGATGCCCTGATCCCGCTGACTGCACGTGAATACTCGATTGCCTCCATCGCCAGCGATGGCGTGCTGGAGCTGATCGTGCGCCAGGAACGCCACGCCGATGGCAACCTGGGCCTGGGTTCCGGCTGGCTGACCGAATACCTGCCGCTGGAAGGCAGCGTCAGCGCACGCCTGCGTCGCAACAGCGGTTTCCACCTGCCCGCCGAGTCGGCGCCCATGGTGCTGATCGGCAATGGTACCGGACTGGCCGGTCTGCGCAGCCTGCTCAAGGCCCGTATTGCCGAGGGCGAACAACGCAACTGGCTACTGTTCGGTGAACGCAACCGTGCACACGACCTGCTGTGTGGCAAAGAGCTGCGGGGCTGGGTGGAAAGCGGCGATCTGCAACGGCTGGACCTGGCGTTTTCGCGGGACCAGGCGGAAAAGATCTATGTGCAGGACGTGCTGTTGCAGCAGGCCGCCGAGTTCAAGCGCTGGGTCGAGGATGGCGCTTGCGTGTATGTCTGCGGCAGCCTGCACGGCATGGCGGCCGGGGTGGATGCGGCGTTGCAGGGAATGCTGGGTGAAGCGGCAGTGCAGCAACTGATCGAGGATGGGCGGTACCGGCGAGATGTGTACTGAAGCCTGAAAGCATCGCGGGGCAAGCCCTCTCCCACGATACCGTGGGAGCGGGCTTGCCCCGCGATTGGCCCTCAATGCAGATCGAAGGTATCGGCATCCAGGTTCGCCGGGAACCGCGCCCGGTACGCCGCCAGCTCCGCCGCCCGCAGCACCACGGTGAACACCCCGTCGGCCTCGCCCGCGCTCAGCAGGCTCTCGCCCTGGAAGTCCAGCACCTGGCTGTCACCGGAATAGGCGAAGCCCTTGCCATCGGTGCCCACCCGGTTCACCGCCGCGACGAAGCACAGGTTCTCGATGCCCCGCGCCGGCAGCAGGCGGTTCCAGTGCAGGCGCCGCGCCGCCGGCCAGTTGGCGGTGTACAGCAGCAGGTCGGTGTCCTGGGCATCGCGGCTCCACACCGGGAAGCGCAGGTCGTAGCAGATCAGCGGGCGGATCCGCCAACCCTTGAGCTCGAACTGCACCTGGCGCTCGCCCGGGGTGTAGTGCTTGTGCTCGCCGGCCATGCGGAACAGGTGACGCTTGTCGTAGTGCAGGATCTCACCGTCGGGCCGCGCCCACAGCAGGCGGTTGCGGTGGCTGCCGTCGGCGGCCTGGATGATCACGCTGCCGGTGATCACCGCGTTGGCTTTCTTCGCCTGGGCCTTGAGCCACTTGTAGGTCGGGCCGTTTTCAGGCTCCGCCAGGCTTTCGGACTCCATCGAGAAACCGGTGGTGAACATTTCCGGCAGGACCACCAGGTCCACCTCGCCGGCCTGGCCGATCAGCTCCTCGAAATGCGCGTAATTGGCCTCGCGGTCGTGCCAGGCCAGGGTGGTCTGCACCAGGGCGATTTTCAGGTTCGGCAGTTGGCTCAGATCGCGCATAGTTTCTCCGCTGCCTGGCGCAGCGTCTCCTCGCGTTTGGCAAAGCACAGGCGCACCAGGCGTTGCTCGGGGATGGGTTGCTGGTAGAACACCGACACCGGGATGCTGGCCACGCCATGCTCACGGGTCAGCCACAAGGCCATGTCGACATCGTTCAGGTCGGGCCGGATCTGCGAATAGTCCACCAGTTGGAAATAGGTGCCCGGCGTGCGGGTGAAGGTGAAACGCGAGGCCTGCAGCAGGTCGCAGAACAGGTCGCGCTTGGCCTGGTAGAAGGCCGGTAGCTCGTCGATATGCTCGGGGTGCTCGGCCATGAAGTCGGCCAGCGCGCACTGCAAGGGCGTCACGCCACAGAAATTGACGTACTGGTGCACCTTGCGCAGTTCCGCGCTGAGGGCCGGCGGGGCGACCACGTAGCCGGTCTTCCAGCCGGTGACGTGGTAGGTCTTGCCGAACGAGCTGACGACGAACGCCCGCGAATAGAGCTGCGGGTGTGCCAGCACGCTGGCATGGCGCACACCGTCGTAGATCAGGTGTTCGTAGACCTCGTCGCTGACCAGGTAGATATCGCGGTCACCGATCAGCCTGGCCAGCTGGTCCAGGTCGTCACGGCTGATCAGCGCGCCGCTGGGATTGTGCGGCGAGTTGAGGATGACCATGCGCGTGCGTGGGCTGAGCGCGTCGCTTAACTTTTGCCAGTCGATGTTGAAATTGCCGCCGCTGAGCGGCACATGCACGCAGCGCCCGCCGGCCAGTTCCACGGAGGGCTCGTAGCTATCGTAGCTGGGGTCGAAGACGATCACCTCGTCGCCGGCATGGATCACCGCCTGGATGGCGCAGAAGATCGCCTCGGTGGCACCGGGGGTGATGGTCACTTCCTGGTCGGCATCGACGTTCGCGCCGTACAAGCGGGCGATCTTCGCCGCCACCTGCTGGCGCAGTGCCGGCAGGCCGGTCATGGGCGAATACTGGTTATGCCCGGCGGCCACATGGCGACCGACGGCATCGAGCAAGGCCTGGGGACCGTTGAAGTCAGGGAAGCCCTGGGAGAGGTTGAGCGCACCGGTCTGCATGGCCAGTTGCGACATGGTGGTGAAGATGGTCGTGCCGACGTTCGGCAGTTTGCTGCGGATCATGGAGCCCTCTTTCCTGGGGTTTGTCCGGCACGGGGTTGGGTCCGAGCATAGCGGATCAAGCAGTCAGGAAAAAGGTTGAAACAATAGGGGGATTGCGGTGGGTCAACCGTTGCAACCCAACAGCAGAATGAAGCGTGGGAGCGGGCTTGCCCCGCGATGAGGTCAGATCAGGCAATCAATTGACCTGAACAATCTCATCGCGGGGCAAGCCCGCTCCCACGAGGCCCTTCCCAACGAGACTTCTGCAAGCGCTGTTACTAACGCTTGTCGCGACGCTTCTTCTCAGCCTTCTTGTGGTGCGACATCAGGCGGCGCTTCTTGTTGACCTGGCGATCGGTGAGGGTGTTTTTCTTGCCCTCGAACGGGTTGTCACCGCCCTTGTACTCGATGCGGATCGGCGTGCCGACCAGTTTGAGCACCCGGCGGTAGGTGTTCTCCAGGTAACGCGAGTAGGAGTTGGGGATCTTGTCGGTCTGGTTGCCGTGGATCACGATCAGCGGCGGGTTGGCGCCACCGAGGTGGGCATAGCGCAGCTTGATGCGGCGACCGTTGACCAGCGGCGGCTGGTGCACGCTGATGGCGTCTTCGAGGATCTGCGTCAGGCGGCTGGTCGGCCAGCGAGTGACCGCCGACTTGAACGCGGCCTGCACCGACTTGTACAGGTGGCCCACGCCGGTGCCGTGCAGCGCCGAGATGAAGTGGATGTCGGCGAAGTCGACGAAGAACAGCCGGCGTTCCAGCTCGGTCTTCACGTAGTCGCGCTCGCCCGGCTCCATGCCGTCCCACTTGTTCAGGGCGATGACCACGGCGCGGCCGGCGTCCAGGGCGAAGCCCAGCAGGTTGAGGTCGTGGTCGACCACGCCTTCGCGGGCGTCCATGACGAAGATCACCACGTTGGCGTCCTTGATCGCCTGCAGGGTCTTCACCACCGAGAACTTCTCGACTTCCTCGTGGATCTTGCCGCGCTTGCGCACGCCGGCGGTGTCGATGAAGGTGTACTTCTCGCCATCACGCTCGAACGGAATGTAGATACTGTCACGGGTAGTGCCCGGCTGGTCGTACACCACCACGCGCTCTTCGCCGAGCATGCGGTTGACCAGGGTCGACTTGCCCACGTTGGGGCGGCCGATGATGGCGATCTTGATGCCGTCCTTTTCGCTCGGGCCGGGGATGCGCGTGGCTTCCTCGCCTTCGGCGACATCTTCGTCGAGGGCTTCTTCCTCGGGATCACGGGGAATATGGCCGAGCAGCGATTCCATCAGGGCGTTGATACCGCGGCCCTGGGAGCCCGCCACCGGAATGGCGTTGCCCATGCCCAGCGGCGAGAACTCGGCGCGGGCGATATCGGGATCGATGTTGTCGATCTTGTTGGCGACCAGGATCGCTTCCTTGTTCCGCTTGCGCAGGTGATCGGCGATCATCTGGTCGGCGGCGGTCATGCCGGCACGGGCATCGACCAGGAACAGCACGTAGTCGGCTTCCTCGATGGCCATCAGCGACTGCTCGGCCATCTTCTCGTCCATGCCCACTTCGTCACCGGTGATACCGCCAGTGTCGATCAGGATGTAGGAGCGACCCTGCCAGCTGGCATCGCCGTACTGGCGGTCACGGGTCAGGCCCGACAGGTCGCCGACGATGGCGTCGCGGGTCTTGGTCAGGCGGTTGAACATGGTGGATTTACCGACGTTCGGCCGGCCCACCAGGGCGATTACGGGAACCATGCGGCTCTCCACTCTTGAATTCTTGAAAATGCAAAGGCCGCTGCAAGGCAGCGGCCGGAGTTCGGGCGGCGCGTCATGCGCCGCGGCCTGAGCCCGCGAGCGAGCTCAAGCATAGCTTCAGCGGATGGTCAGTGCCTCGAGCTTGCCGCTGTTGCCGAAGACGTAGATGGTGTCGCCGACCACCAGGGGTCGGGCGCGCAGGCCATCGCTGTCGATACGCTCACGGCCGACGAAGCGGCCATCGACCTGGCTGAGCAGGTGCAGGTAACCCTCGAAGTCGCCCACCGCCACATAGCTGGAGAACACTTCCGGCGCCGACAGCTGACGGCGAGCCATCGAGTCGTTGCTCCACAGCGAGCTGGAAGAACGCTCGTCGACGCTCTGCACGGTACCCGACGCTTCGCTCACGTAGACGTTGCCGAAGCCCTGGGCGACACCCACATAGCTGGAAGCATCGCGCTGCCACAGCACGCGGCCGCTTTCCAGGTCCAGGCCGGCGACGCGGCCCTGGTAGGTGCTGACGTAGAGGGTGCCACCGGACAGCAGCAGGCCGCCGTCGATGTCCACCACACGGTCCAGCTCGGAACGGCCCTGCGGAATCGCCACGCGGCTCTCCCACACCGGCACGCCGTTGCTGATATCGACCGCCACCACCTTGCCGGTGGACAGGCCGGCCACGGCCAGGCGGTTGGTCACCACCGGCGCGCCGGTGCCACGCAGGGTCAGCACGGCCGGGCTGTTCTCGTAGATCCAGCGGCGGTCGCCGGTGGCGGCGTCGAAGCCGACCAGACGGTCGTCCTGGGTCTGCACCACCACCACGTCACCGTTGTTGGCGGGCGGCGCCAGCACTTCGCTGCTGACGCGCGAGCGCCAGCGCTCCTCGCCGGTGCTGGAATCCAGGGCAATGACCTCGCCCTTGAGGGTACCCAGCATGACCAGGCCGTAGCCCACGCCCACGGCGCCGGATACCGGCAGCTCGAGGTCCTTCTTCCACACCACGTCGCCGGTGATGCGGTTCAGCGCGAAGACCTCGCCGTTGACGTCGGAGGCGTAGATACGGTCGTTCTCGATGGCCGGCACCAGGGTGTTGTAGGTCTCGCCCTGGCCGTCACCGATCGAACGGCTCCACTGCTTCTTCAGCACCACTTCCTCGGTGAACTTGGTCAGCTCGGCCGGGGGCAGTTCCTTCTTGCTGTTGCTGCTGCAACCCGCCGCCAGTACGGCGAGGGTGAGCACTGCTGCTTGTTTCCAACCCTTCACTTCAGGCGTCCCCTTTGGCCAGGTCATCCAGCTTCAGTTGCAGGCCACCGATCGCGGCGTCGTCGGACAGCGCGGCCTTGGCTTTTTCGTAGGCGCTGTGCGCGTCGTCGGCGCGGCCCAGCTGTACCAGCAGGTCGCCCTTGAGCTCTTCGCGGCTGGCCAGGAAGGCCTTGTCGGTGTCGCCCTCGAGCAGCTTGAGCGCGTCCTCGGCCTTGTCCTGTGCCGCAAGCACGCGGGCCAGGCGCTGGCGCGAGATCTCGCCGAGGGTGGCGTCGGCCGGCTTGTCCAGCACGCTCTTCAGCTCGCTGGCCGCGTCGTCCAGCTTGCCGCTCTCGACCGCGACCTTGGCCACGAACAGGCTGCCGTACTGGGCGTAGGCGGTGCCGCCGAACTCGCTCTTGAGCTTGCCGGACAGCTCGGCGACCTTGCTCGCATCGGGCTTGCCGTCAGGCGTCAACGAGGTTTCCAGCAGCGCCTGGTACAGCACCGAGGCGCCCTGGGACTGGTTGGCCTGGTACTTGTGCCAGGTCTGCCAGCCCAACACCACCACGCCGGCCAGCAGGGCGCCGGTCAGCAGCGGCTTGCCGTTGCGGTTCCACCAGTCCTTGGCTGCTGCCAGGCTCTCATCATCGGTACTCGACACCCCAATACTCCTATTCGCCTATTCGTTGTCAGACCGCGTCACGCCTGAGTGATCGCGGTTTCCAGGTGCGCGGCAAGCGCATCCCAGGCAATGTTCTGTTGTTCTCCCTGGCCACGCAGGGGCTTCAGGCCGATCTGCTGCTTCTCGAGCTCGTCGTCGCCCAGAATCAGCGCGAACAGCGCGCCGCTCTTGTCGGCTTTCTTGAACTGATTCTTGAAGTTGCCGCCACCGGCATTGACTGCCAGACGCAGACCCGGCAGGCGATCGCGGAGGCTTTCGCTCAGGCGCAGGCCGGCCAGTTCTGCCGGCTCGCCGAAGGCGCACAGGTAGACGTCGATGGTGCGGCTGATCGACTCGGGCACCTTGCCCAGGGTCTCCAGCAGCAGGATCAGGCGCTCGATGCCCATGGCGAAACCCACGCCCGGGGTCGGCTTGCCGCCCATCTGCTCGACCAGGCCGTCATAGCGGCCACCGGCGCAGACGGTGCCCTGGGCGCCGAGCTTGTCGGTGACCCACTCGAACACGGTCTTGCTGTAGTAGTCCAGGCCGCGCACCAGCTTGGTATTGATCACGAACGGAATGCCGGCGGCGTCGAGGCGGGCCTTCAGGCCCTCGAAGTGCACACGGGATTCTTCGTCCAGGTAGTCTTCCAGCTTCGGCGCGCCGACCAGCACCGCCTGGGTGTTCGCATCCTTGCTGTCGAGAATGCGCAGCGGGTTGCTTTTCAGGCGGCGCTGGCTGTCCTCGTCCAGTTGCTCGAGGCGAGCCGAGAGGAACTCGACCAGCGCGTCGCGATAGCGGGCGCGGGCTTCGCTGGTGCCCAGGCTGTTGAGCTGCAGCTCGACCGCGTCCTGGATGCCCAGCAGGCCCCACAGGCGCCAGGTCAGCATGATCAGTTCGGCGTCGACGTCCGGACCATCGAGGTTGAACACCTCAACGCCGATCTGGTGGAACTGGCGGTAGCGGCCCTTCTGCGGACGCTCGTGACGGAACATCTGGCCGATGTACCAGAGCTTTTGCACCTGGCCATTGCCGGTGATGCCGTGCTCGAGCACGGCACGCACGCAGGCCGCGGTGCCTTCGGGGCGCAGGGTGAGCGAGTCGCCGTTGCGGTCCTCGAAGGTGTACATCTCCTTCTCGACGATATCGGTGACTTCACCGATCGAGCGCTTGAACAGCTCGGTGAACTCGACGATCGGCGTGCGGATCTGGCTGTAGCCGTAGCTGTCCAGCAAGCCAGCCACGGTGCCCTCGAAATAGCGCCACAGCGGCGACTGGTCGGGCAGGATGTCGTTCATGCCACGAATGGCTTGCAGCGATTTGCTCACGAGTAGTCCTTACGAATCTGTTTCTCAGCCGCGGGCGATCAGCGCCGCGTCGGCCTCGGCCTTCTCGGCCGCTTTCTGGCGGATGAGCTTTTCCAGCTCGTCGACCAGGTTGTCGTTGTTCAGTTTCTGCGATGGCTTGCCATCGATGTAGACCAGGTTCGGCGTGCCGCCGGTCAGGCCCACGTGCGACTCCTTGGCCTCGCCCGGGCCGTTGACCACGCAACCGATCACCGCCACGTCCAGCGGTACCAGCAGGTCTTCCAGGCGCCCTTCCAGTTCGTTCATGGTCTTGACCACATCGAAGTTCTGCCGCGAGCAGCTCGGGCAGGCGATGAAGTTGATGCCACGCGAACGCAGGTGCAGCGACTTGAGGATGTCGTAGCCGACCTTCACTTCCTCGACCGGATCGGCGGCCAGGGAGATGCGGATGGTGTCACCGATGCCTTCGGCCAGCAGCATACCTAGGCCGACGGCGGATTTCACCGTCCCCGAGCGCAGGCCGCCGGCTTCGGTGATCCCGAGGTGCAGCGGCTGGATGATCTGCTTGGCCAGCAGGCGGTAGGCCTCGACGGCCATGAACACGTCGGAGGCCTTGACGCTGACCTTGAAGTCCTGGAAGTCCAGGCGATCGAGGTGCTCGACATGGCGCAGCGCCGACTCGACCAGCGCCGCCGGGGTGGGCTCGCCGTACTTCTTCTGCAGGTCCTTTTCCAGGGAACCGGCGTTGACACCGATGCGGATCGGGATGCCACGGTCGCGGGCCGCGTCGACCACGGCGCGCACACGGTCTTCACGACCGATGTTGCCCGGGTTGATGCGCAGGCAGTCGACGCCCAGCTCAGCCACGCGCAGGGCGATCTTGTAGTCGAAGTGGATGTCGGCGACCAGCGGCACGCTGACCAGCTTCTTGATCTTGCCGAACGCCTCGGCGGCGTCCATGTCCGGCACCGAGACCCGCACGATGTCCACGCCGGCATCGACCAGGCGCTGTATCTGCGCCACGGTGGCGGCGACATCGTTGGTGTCGGTGTTGGTCATGCTCTGCACCGCGATGGGCGCATCACCACCCACCGGCACATTGCCGACCCAGATTTTGCGGGATTCGCGACGTTTGATCGGAGATTCGCCGTGCATGACTTACTGTCCCAACTTCAGGCGAGCGGTTTCGCCACTGGTGAACGGGGCGACATCGACCGCCTGGCCGTTGTAGCTCACCTGGGCGCCGCGGGCGAAGCCCAGGCGCACCGCGAACGGTGGCTTGCCGGTCAGTTCCAGGTTGTCGCCCTTGCGCTTGATGGCGCTGAACAGCACCTTGCCGTTGCCGTCGGTGACCTGGGTCCAGCAATCGGCGGTGAATTGGATATGGACCTTGGCGCTGCCGGCCGGGGCCGGTGCGGCGTCAGCGGGCGCAGGCGCTGCGACCGGCGCGGTCGACGCGACCGGCGCGACTGGCGCGGCTGGCGCTGCGGCAACAGGCGCGGCGGGCGTGACCACGGCAGGGGCGGTTGGCGCGACAGCCGGTGCCACAGGTGCGGCGGCGGCCGGTGCCGGCGCGGTGCTGGTGGCTGGCGCGGCGGGTGCCACAGCCGCAACTGGCGCCTGGGTCTCGGCGACCGGCGCCTGCTCGGTAGCGTTCGGCTCCAGTGGCAGGGCCTGGCTCTCGGGCTGCTGGCCTTCGCTCACGGCCTGGTCTTCCGGCTCGTCCAGCGGATGAATCTGGGTGGTGCCGTCGGCACTCTCGACCTCGACGTGCTCCAGGGCGATCTTGGCCAGGTCCTTGCCACGCAGGCTGCTCTGGTCCTGCCACCAGAAGAAGCCACCGCCGACCACCGCGACCAGCAGCAACAGGCTGACCACCCGCAGGATATTGTGCGACAGGCGCACCGGTTCTTCGATGCGGCCAAGGGCGTGCACTTCGCTGCCCTGGGCGTGAGTACCGGTGATCTGGTCGAAGGCCTCGACCAGGGGCGCCTGGTCCATGTCCATCAGCTTGGCGTAGGCACGGATGTAGCCACGGGCGAAGGTGTGCCCGGGCAGCTTGTCGAAGGCGCCGTTTTCCAGGTTGTTCAGCGAAGATACCGTGAGGTTGAGCTTGCGAGCGACCTCGGCCTGGCTCCATTCGCGTTTTTCGCGGGCCTGGCGCAAGACATCACCGGGGTTCTGGCGAGTCGCTGCTGCTACTTCAGTGTGCGCGGCTTTCATCGTTGCTCCGACAGGTATTGCTGATATTCCGGCGTACCGGGATAAAGTCGTTGTAATTGCTGGCCCAAACGGGTCGCGGTGCCCTGTTCGTCGAGGGCGATTGCCAGGCGATGGCCCAGCAGCAGGCTGCGGGCATCCTGGTCGCTCAGCTGGCTGAATCGATCGTAGTAATCCCGGGCCGGCACATAATGCCTGTTTTCGTAGGACAACTCAGCCATTTCGAGCAATGCCTTCGGTTGCCGCTGATTGAGCCGAAGGGCTTTTTCCAGGTAGACGCGCGCCTGTTCACCCTGCCCCAGCTTCAGGGCGGTGAGCCCCAGGTTCTCGTACACGCGGGAACGCTCAGGATACAAGGTATCGGCGGCAGCCTGGAGGAACATCGCCCGGGCTTCGTCGAAACGGCCCTGAGCATATAGGAAACTGCCGTAATTGTTGCGGATTCGTGTGTCATCCGGGCGGATGGCCAAGGCCTTGGCGAAGTGCTCGCCGGCCAGTGCGGGCTCATCCTCGGCCTGGAACACCAGGGCCAGTGCCGCATGAGCCTCGCCGTCACGGGCGTCCAGGGCCAGGGCCTTGCCCAGCGGCGCCTTGGCGCGCTCAGTTAAACCTTGTTGCAAATACCCCAGCCCCAACTGCACGTAGGCCCGCCCCGCCGCCTCACGCCCCTGGCGGCTGGCCAGGGGGTCGCCCGCGCCGCCGGACACGCAGCCGGCCAGCAGCGAAAGCGTCAGGATCGACAGCGCGGCGCGCAGGCTCATGGGGCAGGTGCTCGTCAGGGGCGCGCGGCGCTGTCTTGCGGCTCGTCGGCAGCCAGCTGGCGCACGGCGATGTAGCGCTCGCTGCGGCGGGTACGGTCGTTGACCTGACCTACCAGCTGACCGCAGGCGGCGTCGATGTCGTCACCGCGGGTGGTGCGCGTGGTCACGTTGAAGCCGCCGTGGTGCAGCAGGTCCTGGAAGCGACGGATGGCATTGTTGCTCGGTCGCTCGTAGCCCGAGTGCGGGAACGGGTTGAACGGGATCAGGTTGATCTTGCACGGCACATCACGCAGCAGTTCGATCATCTGCGCGGCGTGCTCGGGCTGGTCGTTGACGTCCTTGAGCAGGGTGTACTCGATGGTCAGCACGCGCTTGCCGCCGAGGGTGGACATGTAGCCCATGCACGACTCCAGCAGCATCTTCAGCGGGTACTTCTTGTTGATCGGCACCAGCTTGTTGCGCAGCTCGTCGTTCGGCGCGTGCAACGACAGGGCCAGCGACACGTCGATATGCTTGGCCAGCTCGTCGATCATCGGCACCACGCCCGAGGTGGACAGGGTGACGCGACGCTTGGAAATGCCATAGCCCAGATCTTCCATCATGATCTTCATGGCGGCGATGACATTGTCGAAATTCAGCAGGGGTTCGCCCATGCCCATCATGACCACGTTGGTGATGGCGCGGTCGATCTTGGCCGGAACGGTTCCGAAGGATTTGTTGGCAAGCCACACCTGGCCGATCACTTCGGCGGCGGTGAGGTTGCTGTTGAAGCCTTGCTTGCCGGTGGAGCAGAAGCTGCAGTCCAGGGCACAGCCGGCTTGCGACGACACGCACAGGGTGCCGCGATCGTCGGTGGGGATGTAGACGGTCTCGACGCAGCTGCCGGAGGCAACGCGGACCACCCACTTGCGGGTACCGTCGGCGGAAATGTCTTCGCTGACCACTTCCGGGCCCCGAATCTCGGCAACAGCCTCGAGCTTCTCGCGCAAGACCTTGCCGACATTGGTCATGGCGGCGAAATCATCGACGCCAAAATGGTGAATCCATTTCATCACCTGCCCGGCGCGGAAGCGCTTCTCCCCGATTGAGTCGAAGAACTGTTCCATTTCCGCCAGGGTCAGCCCCAGCAGGTTGATCTTGCCAGTCGATGTCGTCATGGATTCACCCTCACACCCGTAAGCTTTCGCTTAGCGAGTGGTTACCTCGGTAGCTGCGAAGAAGTAAGCGATTTCGCGAGCGGCAGCGGCTTCGGAGTCCGAACCGTGAACGGCGTTGGCGTCGATCGACTCGGCGAAGTCGGCGCGGATGGTGCCAGCAGCAGCTTCTTTAGGATTGGTGGCGCCCATCAGCTCACGGTTGGCCAGAATGGCGTTTTCGCCTTCCAGAACCTGTACAACGACTGGGCCGGAAGTCATGAAGGCAACCAGGTCACCAAAGAAGCCACGCTCTTTGTGCTCGGCGTAGAAGCCTTCGGCTTCGGCTTTGGACAGCTGCTTCATTTTCGAAGCGACGACGCGCAGGCCGGCTTTCTCGAAGCGAGTGGTGATCTCGCCGATGACGTTCTTGGCAACGGCGTCAGGCTTGATGATGGAGAAAGTACGTTGAACAGCCATGGAAAACTCCAGAATATTGAGTGTTGCGAAAAATTAAACCCGCGAATTATACGCGGGTTCCAGGGGATTGCCTAACCTGCGGCGTGCGCTCAGTCGGCTTCTTCGATCCAGGCCGCCTGGATGGCCTCGAGAACCTTCTCGCCGCAACGCGACGGATCGTCATCGAAGTCCGGCAGGGCCATGACCCATGCGCGCAGATCGACGAAATTCACGTAATGAGGATCGACCTCGGGCTTGCTTTCCGCAAGCTGGATGGCGATCTCAAGTACATCAACCCATTTCAGACTCATGTACAGGCCCTCAGTGCGGCGCTTCGGCGGCGTGGTTGAGCGAATACTTGGGGATCTCGATGGTGAGGTCCTCATCGCCGACGACCACCTGGCAACCCAGGCGCGACTGCGCCTCCAGGCCCCAGGCCTTGTCCAGCATGTCCTCTTCGAGCTCGTCCGCTTCTTCAAGGGAGTCGAAGCCCTTGCGGATGATGCAATGGCAGGTGGTGCAGGCCTTGACGCCGCCGCAGGCGCTTTCCATCTCGATGTGATGGTCGTGGGCCAGTTCCAGGATGTTGGTCCCGGACGGCACTTCCACGGTCAAGCCCTCGGGGCAGAACTTCTCATGCGGCAGGAATGTCACCAGCGGCATCGGTTACTCCTCGATCTCATTCAGGTTGCGCCCGGCCAGTGCGGCTTTGACCGTCGAATCAAGGCGACGGGCGGCAAATGCATCGGTCACCTGCGACAGACGCTTGGTCTGTTGCTCGATGGCGGCGCCATCGGTGCCGGTCAGCAAATCACGTAGTTCTTGCATCTGGAATTCGATCGCGTCGCGCTCGTCACTGCTGAGCAGGCGCTCGCCATCGGCGTCCAGGGCGCCCTGCACCGCCTCGAGCAGGCGCTCGGCGTCGACCTGGTGCTCGCGCAGCTGGCGCGCATGCTTGTCGGAGCCGGCGTGCTCGAAGGAGTCCTTGAGCATGCGGGCGATCTCGCCGTCGGTCAGGCCGTAGGACGGCTTGACCTGGATGCTCGATTCCACGCCCGAACCCAGTTCGCGGGCCGCGACGCTGAGCAGGCCGTCGGCGTCGACCTGGAAGGTCACGCGGATCTTCGCCGCACCCGCGACCATGGCCGGGATCCCGCGCAGCTCGAAGCGGGCCAGGGAACGGCAGTCGCTGATCAGCTCGCGCTCGCCCTGCAGCACGTGGATCATCATGGCCGACTGGCCATCTTTGTACGTGGTGAATTCCTGGGCGCGAGCCACCGGAATGGTGGTGTTGCGCGGGATCACCTTCTCCATCAGCCCGCCCATGGTCTCAAGACCCAGGGACAGCGGGATGACGTCGAGCAGCAGCAGCTCACCGCCTTCGCGGCGGTTGCCGGCGAGGGTGTCGGCCTGGATGGCAGCACCGATGGCCACCACCTGGTCCGGGTCGATCGAGGTCAGCGGGGTACGGCCGAACAGCGCGCCGACCGCCTCGCGCACACGCGGCACGCGGGTCGAACCACCGACCATGACCACCGCGCCGACCTCTTCCAGCTCGATACCGCTGTCGCGCACGGCGCGGCGGCAGGCCTTGAGACTGCGGGCGATCATCGGTTCGATCATGGCTTCGAAGGCGGCACGGGTCAGCTCGCCCTGCCAGGCACCATGCTGGACGCTGACCGCTTCACTGTCGGTCAAGGCTTCCTTGGCCGCGCAAGCGGTCTGCAGCAGCAGGCGCTGAGTGGCCGGATCGAGGTCGGCGGACAAGCCGGCCTGCTCGATGATCCAGCCAGCGATCGCATGGTCGAAGTCATCACCACCCAGGGCGGTGTCGCCACCGGTAGCCAGCACTTCGAAGACACCGGCGGTCAGGCGCAGGATGGAGATATCGAAGGTGCCGCCGCCCAGGTCGAAAATCGCCACGACGCCTTCGGCATCCTGGTCCAGGCCATAGGCCACGGCAGCCGCGGTCGGCTCGTTGAGCAAGCGCAGGACATTGAGGCCGGCCAGTTTGGCTGCATCCTTCGTGGCTTGGCGCTGGGCATCGTCGAAATAGGCCGGGACGGTGATCACCGCGCCAACCAGCTCACCACCGAGGGTTTCCTCGGCACGCTGACGCAGCACCTTGAGAATATCGGCCGACACTTCCACCGGACTTTTCGGGCCCTGGACCGTGTCGATGAACGGCATGTGCGATTCACCGCCGACAAAGCGGTACGGCAGTTGCTCGCCCAGCTGCTTGACGTCCGCCAGGCCACGCCCCATCAGGCGCTTGACCGACAGGATGCTGTTGAGCGGGTCGCTGGGGGCCGCCTCGCGCGCGGCCAGGCCGACTTCGACAGCGTTGTCGAGATAACGCACGGCGGATGGCAGGATGACACTGCCCCGGGCATCGGGCGCGGTTCGCTGCGCCCGCTGCGCACGGCGGCGACGAGAGAATTGGTGGTGCCCAGGTCGATGCCCACCGCCAGGCGGCGCTGGTGCGGCTGGGGGCTCTGACCGGGTTCGGCGATCTGCAGTAGGGCCATGCTTATCTGAGTACCTTAGGCGTCATCACGGGCAACGCCGGGGTTAATCGTCGAGGCGCTCTTCGAGTTGGCGCACTTCTTGGGCGAGCTTGTCGAGGAACTGCATGCGGCGCATCAGGCGCTCGGCCTGCTCACGCTCTGCAGCAACATCCCAGCAGGCGGCGAAATCCTCGTTCAGCGTGTCCTGGGCGACCTTGAGGCGCTTCTTGAACACGGCGACACCGTCGAGGTCGGCTTCGTCCTGCAGGTCTTCGAGCTCTTCGCGCCACTGCATCTGCTGCAGCAGGAAGTCCGGGTCGTGCACCGTGACTTCCTGGGGCACCTCGTGGCCGCCGATGGCCAGCAGGTAGCGGGCCCGGCGCGGGGCGCTGCGCAAGGTCTGGTAGGCGTCGTTGAGGGCCGCCGACTTTTCCAGGGCTACGCGCTGCTCGCGCTCGGAAGCGTCGGCGAAACGGTCCGGATGGACCTCGCGGGCCAGCTCGCGGTAGCGAACGGCCAGCTTGTCGAGGTCCAGGCGAAAACCGGGTTGCAGCTCAAACAGGGCGAAATGACAAGGAGTACCCACGGCCAGCCTCAGACGTTGAAGCTTTCGCCGCAGCCACACTCACCGCGCACGTTGGGGTTGTTGAACTTGAAGCCTTCGTTCAACCCTTCCTTGACGAAGTCCAGCTCGGTGCCATCGAGGTAGACCAGGCTTTTCGGGTCGATGATGACCTTCACGCCATGGTTCTCGAACACCTGGTCTTCGGCGGCGAGCTCGTCGACGAACTCCAGCACGTAGGCCAGGCCCGAGCAGCCGGTGGTGCGCACGCCCAGGCGAATGCCCTCACCCTTGCCGCGCCCGTCGAGGGAACGGCGAATGTGGTTGGCGGCGGCTTCTGTCATGCTGATAGCCATCGGAACTCCTTACCTCGCGACAGTCGACTTAGATCAAGCCTTTCTTCTGCTTGTAATCGCGAACAGCGGCCTTGATGGCATCTTCGGCGAGCACGGAGCAGTGGATCTTGACCGGCGGCAGTGCCAGCTCTTCAGCCAGCTGGGTGTTCTTGATGGTCTCGGCCTCATCCAGGGTCTTGCCCTTCATCCACTCGGTGGCGAGGGAGCTGGAGGCGATGGCCGAACCGCAGCCGTAGGTCTTGAACTTGGCGTCTTCGATGACGCCCTGCTCGTTGACCTTGATCTGCAGGCGCATCACGTCGCCGCAAGCCGGGGCGCCGACCATGCCGGTGCCGACATCCGGATCGTCGGCGTTCATCTTGCCGACGTTGCGCGGGTTTTCGTAGTGGTCGATGACCTTTTCACTGTATGCCATGGTGCAATTCCTTCCTCATCAGGGAGCCGCTCTTGCCGGCGACTGCTTAGTGGGCGGCCCACTCGATCTTGGAGATGTCGACGCCGTCTTTGTACATGTCCCACAGCGGCGACAATTCACGCAGCTTGTTCACGGCTTCGCAGACTTTCTGCGCGGCGTAGTCGACTTCTTCTTCGGTGGTGAAGCGGCCGAAGGAGAAGCGGATCGAGCTGTGCGCCAGTTCGTCGTTGCGGCCCAGGGCGCGCAGGACGTAGGACGGCTCGAGCGAAGCGGAGGTGCAGGCCGAACCGGACGAAACGGCGATGTCCTTCAGCGACATCAGCAGCGACTCGCCCTCGACGTAGTTGAAGCTCAGGTTCAGGTTGTGCGGCACGCGCTGGGTCTGGCTGCCGTTGACGTACAGCTCTTCGAGGTCCGAGACCTGCTTGAAGAAGCGGTCGCTCAGGGCCTTGATGCGCACGTTTTCAGCGGCCATTTCCTGCTTGGCGATGGCGAAGGCCTCGCCCATGCCGACGATCTGGTGGGTCGGCAGGGTGCCCGAACGCATGCCGCGCTCATGGCCGCCGCCGTGAATGATGGCTTCCAGGCGCACGCGCGGCTTGCGGCTGACGTACAGCGCGCCGATGCCTTTCGGGCCGTAGACCTTGTGCGCGGAGAACGACATCAGGTCGACCTTGAGTTTCTGCAGGTCGATCTCGACGCGGCCGGCCGACTGGGCGGCATCGACATGGAACAAGACGCCGCGCGAGCGGGTCAGTTCACCGATGGCGGCGATGTCGTTGATCGAGCCGACTTCGTTGTTCACGTGCATCAGCGAGACCAGGATGGTGTCGTCGCGCAGCACGGCCTCGACCATGGCCGGGGTGACGATGCCGTCTTCGCCGGGCTCGAGGTAAGTGACTTCGAAACCTTCACGCTCGAGCTGGCGAGCGGTGTCCAGGACCGCCTTGTGCTCGATCTTGGAGGTGATGATGTGCTTGCCCTTGGTCTGATAGAAGTGCGCCACGCCCTTCAGAGCGAGGTTGTCGGACTCAGTGGCACCGCTGGTCCAGACGATCTCGCGCGGGTCGGCGTTGATCAGTTCGGCGACCTGGCGGCGGCCGTTCTCGACTGCTTCCTCGGCCTTCCAGCCGAACACGTGGGAGCGCGAGGCCGGGTTGCCGAAGTTCCCGTCAACCAGCAGGCACTCGGCCATCTTCTGGGCGACACGGGGATCGACCGGCGTGGTCGCGGAGTAATCGAGGTAGATCGGCAACTTCATTGAGTATCTCCTATCAGGCGGTGGCGTCGCTCGTCGCTGCGGTTTCAGTCGACGGCGGACGTCTCAATCTTGTCCAACTGGGCAACTCGGCCTGCGACACGGCGCAGGTCCTGGCGCTGGGCGACTTCCTGCACCTCGCGGCGCATGACGAGGTCGGCCAGGCTGATGCCACTGAGGAATTCATGGATCTGCTGGCTCAGGTCGCACCACAGGTGGTGAGTCAGGCAGGTATCACCGGCGTGGCAGTCCCCCAGGCCCTGGCAACGGGTGGCATCGACCGATTCGTTGACCGCGTCGATGACCTGGGCCACCTGGATGGTTTCCATGCCCCGCGACAGCTGGTAGCCGCCACCCGGACCGCGAACGCTGGATACCAGGCTGCTGCGGCGCAGCTTGGCGAACAGCTGTTCCAGATAAGAGAGGGAAATGCCCTGGCGCTCGGAAATGTCGGCCAAAGACACCGGCCCATGCTGCGCGTGCAACGCCAGGTCGAGCATGGCGGTCACGGCGTATCGGCCTTTGGTAGTCAGTCGCATGGCGTATGGGTACCACGGGAGTTACAGGATGTGTGCGAGTATGCGATTCCCGAGCATTTAAGTCAACTATTAGACCTAGTGCTTTAGTCGGGTATGCATGCGGGAGGCGGGCGCGAGTGTAGCAGACAAGGGGCGCAAGCACACGCCCCTTGTGTCGGGCCGGCGCAATCAATGCGACTGAGTGTCGCCCTGCTTCAGCTCGGCACAGGCCGCGGCAAAGTCATCATCGGGCAGCGCCGGCAGTTCCTTGGCACAGTAGTCACTGCCCATCCGGGTCAGCGCGCCGCACATGCCCTCCAGGCGCTCGTCGACGGCCTGCAGGTGGTCGAGCATCTGGCCGATGGCGCGGGCCACCGGGTCTGGCATGTCGCCGCTGACGCCGTAGGCATCGAAGCCGATCTTCTCGGCCATGGCCTTGCGCTTGGCCTCGACGGCGTCATCCTCGGTCTTGACGATGATCCGCCCCGGGATGCCCACCGCCGTGGCGCCGGCCGGCACCGCCTTGGTGACCACGGCGTTGGAGCCGATCTTGGCCCCGGCGCCAACGGTGAACGGACCCAGCACCTTGGCCCCGGCACCGACCACCACGCCGTTTTCCAGGGTCGGGTGACGCTTGCCCTTGTTCCAGCTGGTGCCACCGAGGGTGACGCCCTGGTACAGGGTCACGTCGTCGCCGATCTCGGCAGTCTCGCCGATGACGATGCCCATGCCGTGGTCGATGAAGAAGCGCCGGCCGATGGTCGCCCCCGGGTGGATCTCGATGCCGGTCATCCAGCGACCGAAGTTCGACACCAGCCGCGCCAGCCACTTGAAGTCGCGCCGCCACAGGGCATTGCCCAGGCGGTGCAGCCAGATGGCATGCATCCCCGGGTAGCAGGTCAGGACCTCGAAGGCGTTGCGCGCCGCCGGGTCACGATGGAAAACGCTCTGGATATCTTCACGCAGACGCTCGAACATCTGTCAGTCCTTCCTTTTATGCGGCTCGCCCCGTGCGACCTTCTGGGTCTCAGTAAGGATGCCGCGCAAAATGCTCATTTCCGGACGCTCGACCGAGCTTCGCCCATACAGCCGGCGCAGGCGCGCCATCAGGTGCTTGGGTTTCTCGGGATCGAGGAAGCCGATGTCCACCAGGGTCTTTTCCAGGTGATCGTAGAACAGCTCCATTTCGTCCATGGTCGCCAGCTCGCTGGCGTCGACCTTCTCGACCTTCACCGCACTGCCCTGCCCTGCCAGCCAGGCCATGCGCACCTCATAGGAGAGCACCTGGACGGCGGCGGCCAGATTCAGCGAGCTGAAGTCGGGGTTCGAGGGAATGTGCACGTGGAAGTGACATCGCTGCAGTTCTTCGTTGGTCAAGCCGGCGTGCTCGCGCCCGAACACCAGGGCGATCTCTTCGCCGCCCATGGCCTGGGCCACGGCCCTGGCCCCGCACTCGCGCGGGTCGATCAGCGGCCAGGGGATGCTGCGCTCACGGGCGCTGGTACCCATGACCAGGCTGCAGCCGACCAGCGCCTGCTCGAGGCTGTCGACCACCTGGGCGTTGTCCAGCACGTCGTCGGCGCCCGAGGCGCGGGCGCTGGCGTCCGCGGCCGGAAACTCTTTTGGCTGCACCAGCACCAGACGCGACAAGCCCATGTTTTTCATGGCACGCGCAGCGCCGCCGATGTTGCCGGGGTGGCTGGTATTGACCAGAACAACACGAATATTTTGCAGCAAGGTGTCGTGCTCTCGGATGCGGAAACAGGAGGGTTCGATCTTACAGAACCGACCAGCGTAACGCCATGAAAGCAAATGTGACACTTCTGTCGTCAAAGATTTCTGCTAGAATGATCGGCTTTCCTCTTTAACATCTCCAGGTGACCTTCCCATGCAGCCTATGCTGAATATCGCCCTGCGCGCCGCTCGCAGCGCCAGTGAACTGATTTTCCGCTCCATCGAACGCCTGGATAGCATCAAAGTCGACGAAAAGCAGGCCAAGGACTATGTGTCCGAGGTTGACCGCGCCGCCGAGAAGGTCATCGTCGAGGCCCTGCGCAAGGCCTACCCGAACCACTCGATCCAGGGTGAAGAGACCGGCCTGCACGCGGGCAGCGGTGAAGAAGGCAAGGATTACCTGTGGATCATCGATCCGCTGGACGGCACCACCAACTTCCTGCGTGGCGTTCCGCACTTCGCTGTCAGCATCGCCTGCAAATACCGTGGCCGCCTCGAACACGCCGTGATCGTCGACCCGGTTCGCCAGGAAGAATTCACCGCCAGCCGTGGCCGTGGCGCCCAGCTCAATGGCCGCCGCCTGCGCGTCAGCTCGCGCACCAGCCTGGAAGGCGCGCTGCTGGGCACCGGCTTCCCGTTCCGTGACAGCCAGATGGCCGACCTGGACAACTACCTGGGCATGTTCCGCGCCCTGACCGGCCAGACCGCCGGCATCCGTCGCGCAGGCTCCGCCAGCCTGGACCTGGCTTATGTAGCCGCCGGCCGCTTCGACGCCTTCTGGGAGTCGGGCCTGTCCGAGTGGGACATGGCCGCGGGCGTGCTGCTGATCCAGGAAGCCGGTGGCCTGGTGAGCGACTTCAACGGTGGCCACGACTTCCTTGAGAAGGGCCACATCGTTGCAGGCAACATCAAGTGCTTCAAGGCCGTGCTGACTGCCATCCAGCCGCACCTGCCAGAGCACATGAAGCGCTAAGCGCGGATTGCACGGGCACAAAAAAGCACCCCTCGGGGTGCTTTTTTTGTGCCTGAATTCAGCCTGGCATCGCCTTCCCATGTAGGAGCGGCCTTGTGCCGCGAAAGGGCTGCGAAGCAGCCCCGACAGTCTTGAGAAAGACGCAATACCCTAGGGCCGCTTCGCGCCCCTTTCGCGGCACAAGGCCGCTCCTACAGAAAAGCGGCCTGCAAACGGCTCACTGCCCCGGCTGGTTCTGCCCCAGGACCAACTTGCCATTCTTGTCCAACGGAATGGTCGAGCCCGGCTCGTGATCCATCTTCACCTTGCCCACCTGGTCACCGATGGAATAGGTCACGTTGTAACCCACCACCTTGTCGCTGATGTCATTGACCGTGTTGCAGCGGGTTTGCGTGGTGGTGTAGGTATCACGCTCCTGCATGCCTTCCTGCACCTTGTTGCCGGCATAGCCGCCACCGACCGCACCGGCCACGGTGGCAATCTTCTTGCCGGTACCGCCACCGATCTGGTTGCCCAGCAGGCCACCGGCGATGGCACCAACCACCGTACCGGCAATCTGATGCTGGTCCTTGACCGGCGCCTGGCGCGTCACGGTGACATCCTTGCAGACCTCACGCGGCGTTTTCACTTGCTGCTTGATCGGCTGCACGTCGGTGACCTGGGCGTACTCAGGCCCTTTGTTCACCAAGCTGTAGGTCGCCACAGCACCTCCGGCAGTCACACCGACAGCACCCAGAACCGCACCCACCAGCATTGATTTGTTCACGTGAACCTCCTGATCGTACCCGCGGGCTCCAGCCCGCCTTCTCCCTGCCTTGGAGCAAAAAAAAAGGCGCGAGTTCAACACTCGCGCCTCTCTTTGCGCCAAACGGCGCGAGACAAGCCTTACGGACGCTCGTCCACACCCTCGGTCTTGACCGGCGGGATCAGGTCTTCGCTGCTCAGGTTCAGCCAGATCAGCACCACGTTGGCGATATAGATCGACGAGTAGGTACCCGCCATGACGCCGATGAACAGCGCCAGGGAGAAGCCGAACAGGTTGTCGCCGCCGAAGAACAGCAGCGCGGCGATGGCCAGCAAGGTCGACACCGAGGTGGCAACGGTCCGCAGCAGGGTCTGGGTGGTCGAGATGTTGATGTTCTCGATCAGCGAGGCCTTGCGCAGCACGCGGAAGTTCTCGCGCACCCGGTCGAACACGACGATGGTGTCGTTGAGCGAGTAGCCGATGATCGCCAGCACCGCCGCCAGCACCGTCAGGTCGAAGGTGATCTGGAAGAACGACAGGATGCCCAGGGTGACCACCACGTCGTGGATCAGCGAGATGATCGCGCCCACGGCGAACTTCCACTGGAAGCGGAACGCCAGGTAGATGAGGATGCCGCCCAGTGCCAGGAGCATGCCGAGGCCGCCCTGGTCACGCAGCTCCTCGCCCACCTGCGGGCCAACGAACTCGACGCGCTTGACCGTGGCCGGGTTGTCGCCGCCGATCTTCTGCAGTGCCTCGGCCACGCGGTTGCCCAACTGCGGGTCATCGCCCGGCATGCGCACCAGCAGGTCGGTGGTGGCGCCGAAGCTCTGCACCACGGCATCGTGGAAGCCGGAGCCGACCAGCTCGGTACGGACCTTTTCCAGGTCCGCCGGACGCTCGTAGGTGAGCTCGATCAGCGTACCGCCGGTGAAGTCCAGGCCGAAGTTCAGGCCCTTGTGCCACCAGCTGAACAGCGCCAGCACGGTGAGGAGCACGGTAATGGCGAACGCGACATTGCGCACGCCCATGAAGTTGATGGTTTTCATCGCAGCTCCCTCAAACCCACAGCTTCTTGATGTCACGCCCGCCGCAGGTCAGGTTGACCAGTGCGCGGGTCACCATGACGGCGGTGAACATCGAGGTGAAAATCCCGAGGGACATGGTGACCGCGAAGCCCTTGACCGGGCCGGTACCCATGGCGAACAGGATGCCGCCGACCAGCAGGGTGGTCAGGTTGGCGTCGACGATCGCCGAGTAGGCGCGGTTGAAACCTTCGTGGATGGCGCGCTGCACCGACATGCCGGCGGCGATCTCTTCGCGGATACGCGAGAAGATCAGCACGTTGGCGTCCACCGCCATGCCCATGGTCAGCACGATACCCGCGATACCCGGCAGGGTCAGGGTGGCGCCCAGCAGCGACATCAGCGCCAGCAGCAGGACCATGTTGCCCGCCAGGGCGATGGTCGCCAGCACACCGAAGGCGCGATAGATGGCGATGATGAACAGCGAGACGAACAGCATGCCCCACAGGGATGCATCGATACCCTTGGTGATGTTGTCGGCACCCAGGCTTGGGCCAATGGTACGTTCTTCAGCGAAGTACATCGGCGCGGCCAGGCCACCGGCACGCAGCAGCAGGGCCAGTTCGGACGATTCGCCCTGGCCGTTCAGGCCGGTGATGCGGAACTGGCTGCCCAGCGGCGACTGGATGGTCGCCAGGCTGATGATCTTCTTCTCTTCCTGGAAGGTCTGCACCGCGACTTCTTTCTCGACGCCGTCGACCACCTGCTTCTGGTAGCGGGTGACCGGCTTCTGCTCGATGAAGATCACCGCCATGCTGCGCCCGACGTTGGTACGGGTGGCGCGGCTCATCAGCTCGCCGCCGTGGCCGTCGAGGCGGATATTCACCTGCGGGCGACCGTGCTCGTCGAAGCTGGCCTGGGCGTCGGTGACCTGGTCACCGGTGATGATCAGGCCACGCTCGACCGCAGCGGAGCGGCCGCCTTCGCGGAACTCGAACACCTCGGTGGTAGCCTTGGACGCGCCCGGCTCGGCACCGAAGCGGAACTCCAGGTTGGCGGTCTTGCCGAGGATACGCTTGGCTTCGGCGGTGTCCTGCACGCCCGGCAGCTCGACCACGATGCGGTTGGCGCCCTGGCGCTGGACCAGCGGCTCGGCCACGCCCAGCTCGTTGACCCGGTTGCGCACGGTGGTCAGGTTCTGCTTGATCGAGTATTCGCGGATCTCGGCGACTTTCGCCTGGGTCAGCGCCAGACGCAGCACGGCGAGCTCGTTGCGCTCGGTGGTGGTCAGGTCGAAGTCATTGAAATTCTTGCGGATCAGGCTGCGGGCCTGTTCGCGGGTAGCATCGTCGGCGAAGCCCAGCATGATGCCGCCGTCCTGCTGGGGCAGGCTGCGGTAGCGGACGCGCTCTTTGCGCAGCAAGGTCTTGACCTCGCCTTCGTAGACTTTCATGCGAGCGGTCATGGCCTTGTCCATGTCCACTTCCAGCAGGAAGTGCACACCACCGGACAGGTCCAGGCCCAGCTTCATCGGGCTGGCACCCAGGTTGCGCAGCCACTGCGGAGTGGTCTGGGCCAGGTTCAGGGCCACGACATAGTCGTCGCCGAGGGTCTTGCGCGCCACATCCTTGGCCGGCAGCTGTGCTTCCTGGTTGGTCAGACGCACCAGCGCACTGCCCTTCTCGCCCAGGCTGCCGCCTTTGACGGCGATACCGGCATCGGTCAGCGCCTTGGTCACGCGATCGAGGTCGGCCTGGCTCACATGCAGGGCGGAGCTGGCGCCGCTGATCTGCACCGCCGGATCATCCGGATAGAGGTTGGGTGCGGAATAAATGAAGCCGACCGCCAGTACCACCACGATCAGCAGGTATTTCCACAGAGGGTATTTGTTCAGCATCACGCCGCCCGTTCAAGACGCGGGGCGCTTTGCGCGCCCCGACTGGAAAAATGAAACCGGTAACTCAGATAGCCTTGAGCGTACCTTTCGGCAGGGTCGCCGCCACGGCGCCCTTCTGGAACTTCAGCTCGACGTTGTCGGACACTTCCAGGACCACGAAGTCGTCGGCAACCTTGACGATCTTGCCGGCGATGCCGCCGGTGGTGACCACTTCGTCACCTTTTTGCAGGTTGCTCAGCAGGTTTTTCTGCTCTTTGGCACGCTTGGCCTGCGGGCGCCAGATCATCAGGTAGAAGATGACCAGGAAGCCGACCAGGAAGATCCACTCGAAGCCGGTACCGGCTGGGCCGGCGGCTGGGGCTGCTGCGTCCGCGTAAGCGGCGGGAATCAAGAAGCTCATTGGGCACTCCTAATGGATATTTTCTAATAATGGATGCGAACAGTCAGTCCAAGGGCGGCACAGGCAGCCCGCGCTTGGCGTAGAAGGCGTCGACAAAGGCGGCCAATTTACCCTGTTGAATAGCCTCGCGTAAACCGGCCATCAAGCGCTGGTAATGGCGCAAGTTGTGGATGGTATTCAGCATGCTGCTCAACATTTCGCCGCACTTGTCCAGATGATGCAGATAGGCGCGGGAGAAGTTGGTGCAGGTATAGCAATCGCAGGTCGGATCCAGCGGCGATTCATCGTGGCGATGGAACGCGTTGCGGATCTTGATCACCCCGGTATCGACGAACAGATGGCCGTTGCGCGCATTGCGCGTGGGCATCACGCAGTCGAACATGTCGACGCCGCGGCGCACACCCTCTACAAGATCTTCCGGCTTGCCTACCCCCATAAGGTAACGAGGTTTGTCAGCCGGCATCTGCGCAGGCAGGTAGTCCAGCACCTTGATCATCTCGTGCTTGGGCTCGCCCACCGACAGGCCGCCGATGGCCAGGCCATCGAAGTCGATGTTGACCAGCGCTTCCAGCGAGCGCATGCGCAGGTCCTGGTACATGCCGCCCTGGACGATGCCGAACAGCGCCGCGGTGTTGTCGCCGTGGGCGTTCTTCGAGCGCTGGGCCCAGCGCAGCGACAGCTCCATGGAGGTGCGCGCCACGTCGTGCTCGGCCGGGTACGGGGTGCACTCGTCGAAGATCATCACGATGTCCGAGCCCAGGTCGCGCTGGACCTGCATGGACTCCTCGGGGCCCATGAACACCTTGGAACCGTCCACTGGCGACGCGAAGGTCACGCCTTCCTCCTTGATCTTGCGCATGGCGCCCAGGCTGAACACCTGGAAACCACCGGAATCAGTGAGGATAGGGCCTTTCCATTGCATGAAGTCGTGCAGGCCGTTGTGTTTCTTGATGACCTCGGTACCCGGGCGCAGCCACAGGTGGAAGGTGTTGCCGAGGATGATCTCGGCGCCGATCGCCTCGATGTCACGCGGCAGCATGCCCTTGACCGTGCCGTAGGTGCCCACCGGCATGAAGGCCGGGGTCTCGACGGTGCCACGGGGGAAGGTCAGCCGGCCACGACGGGCCTTGCCGTCGGTGGCCAGCAGTTCGAACGACATTCGACAGGTGCGACTCATGCTTGATCCTCTGGGCCGCGTGGCGCCGGATTGCGGGTGATGAACATGGCATCACCGTAACTGAAGAAGCGGTACCCGTTCTCGACCGCTGCCGCATAGGCAGCCATGGTCTCGGGGTAACCGGCGAAGGCCGAGACCAGCATCAGCAGCGTGGACTCCGGCAGGTGGAAGTTGGTGACCAGGCAATCGACCACATGGAACGGCCGGCCCGGGAAGATGAAGATGTCGGTGTCGCCGCTGAAAGCCTTGAGCTCGCCATCGCGCGCCGCGCTCTCCAGCGAACGCACGCTGGTGGTGCCCACGGCGATCACCCGGCCGCCACGGGCGCGGCACGCAGCGACGGCGTCGACCACGTCCTGGCTGACTTCGAGCCACTCTTTGTGCATGGTGTGGTCTTCGATCTTGTCGACCCGCACCGGCTGGAAGGTGCCGGCGCCCACGTGCAGGGTGACGAAGGCGCGCTCGACGCCCTTGGCGGCGATCTTCGCCAGCAGCGCTTCGTCGAAGTGCAGGCCGGCGGTGGGCGCGGCCACGGCGCCGGCGCGCTCGGCGTAGACGGTCTGATAGCGCTCGCGGTCGGCGCCCTCGTCGGGACGGTCGATGTACGGCGGCAGCGGCATATGGCCGACGCGCTCGAGCAGCGGCAACACCTCTTCGCTGAAGCGCAGTTCGAACAGCGTGTCGTGGCGGGCGACCATCTCGGCCTCGCCACCGCCGTCGATGAGGATCTGCGTGCCCTCTTTCGGCGCCTTGCTGGCACGCACATGGGCCAGCACGCGGTGGCTGTCAAGCACGCGCTCGACCAGCACTTCCAGCTTGCCGCCGGAGGCTTTCTGGCCGAACAGGCGCGCCGGGATCACCCGGGTGTTGTTGAACACCATCAGGTCGCCCGGGCGCAGGTACTCGAGCAGATCGGTGAACTGCTTGTGGGCCAGCGTGCCGCTGGGGCCATCGAGCACCAGCAGGCGGCTGCCATGGCGCTCGGCCAGAGGGTGGCGGGCGATCAGGGAATCGGGGAGTTCGAAAGAAAAATCGGCGACGCGCATGATGATGTTCGGTTCGACAGGGCCGCAAAGTTTAGCCCAATGCGTGAAAATTGACCATGAAAGCCGATTGACCGACCCAAGGCACCTCTCTATACTGCGGCGCCACAAGCCCTGATGGCGGAATTGGTAGACGCGGCGGATTCAAAATCCGTTTTCGAAAGGAGTGGGAGTTCGAGTCTCCCTCGGGGCACCAAGATCCAGAAAAAACCGACCTTATGGTCGGTTTTTTTGTGCTTGTCGATTGCGGCATCCATCGCTTACGCGGCCCCTGTAGGAGATCATCCAGCCCTTCGGGCTACGCTGTCTCGCAGGTAACAGAGTTCCTGCGTGGGAGCGGGCTTGCCCCGCGATCACCGGCGCAGCCGGTGCCAAACGTCGCATCGCGGGGCAAGCCCGCTCCCACGCTGCCCCAGTCAAATCAAAGAATTGTGTTTTGCTCCATGAGAGCGGCCTTGTGTCGTGAAAGGGCTGCACAGCAGCCCCGGCGATTCCAGCGACATGATCAGGATCCTGGGGCCGCGCTGCGGCCCTTTCGCGACACAAGGCCGCTCCTACAAAAAACGTGCAAGCCTAGCGACTTCGAGCTCGTTTTACGCCGAGTACTCTAAGGCCTCCCCCACTCCCAGCAGTCCATTTCCCAAACCTAGCCAAGCCTTTACGACAGTCCTGACTGCACAGAAAATCACACTTGGTGCAATTTACTGTAGAGCCACAGCATTGACTTCATGTTACCGACCGCACAGGGTAAGTAGCTTCTAGCCCCATCGGAACATTCCCCGTGCCACTAAGCCATCGCCCTGTCCAACCTGCCGACATCGCCACGCTCTGTAGTTTCCCTCAAAGCGCGGACGAACTCTTCTATATGTTCCCCAAAGCCACTTACCCGCTCACATCCGCGCAACTGAGCGAAGCCATCGCCCAGCGCAGCGGTTCGACGGTGATCGAGGCTGACGGGGCGATCGTTGGCTTCGCCAATTTCTATAAGGCTGAATATGACGGAGTCTGCGCGCTAGGTAATGTGGTGGTGGCCCCGACCGCGCGAGGCCAAGGTGTGGCGCGCTACCTTGTGCAATGCATGATCGCCCTGGCTCGCGAAGATTTCGCGGCGCGGGAGATCTGGGTGTCGTGTTTCAACCATAACACCGCTGGGCTGCTGCTTTATCCACAGCTGGGTTTTGTGCCGTTCGGGATCGAGGAGCGGCGGGCGCCGGATGGGTCCCGGGTAGCGCTGGTGCAGATGAAGCAGGTGTTGGGCTGAGGTTGAGGTGGTTTACGGGGTGCTCGGTATGGCCTGGATTGGGGGTGCGTTGCAGCCCATCGCGGGGCAAGCCCGCTCCTACAATCGCCCGCGAAACCTTTGAGCGATCGGTAAATTCCCGTTACACCCTGCGTCAAATCCCACCGAACCTTGCCCCTCCCGCGACGTCGGAACCTGCATCCCCCGCATCGAGGTTCCCCCCACGTGAAAGCCCTCCTCGCCCGCAAATACCGCCTGGTGGTCAAGACCTTCGGCTACATCGGCTGGTCGCTGTTCTGGCTGCTGATCTGGGACGTGCTGGTCACCATCGACTTCATGCTGTTCTTCAACAGCAAGTTCAGCCTGCCGCTGATCCCGCTCACCCTGCTGGGCTCGGCGCTGGTGGTGCTGGTGAGCTTTCGCAACAGCAGCGCCTACAACCGCTGGTGGGAGGCGCGCACGCTGTGGGGCGCGCTGGTGAACAGTTCGCGCAGCTTCGCCCGGCAGGTGCTGACGCTGGTCGACGATCCGGCCGACGGGCCGAACCCGGTGAAGGCGACCTTGCTGCGCCGGCATATCGCCTACGTGAACTGCCTGGCGGCGCACCTCAAGGGCGAGCAGTGCCCGGATGAGCTGATGGCCTTCATACCACCCGGGGAGTTCGAGCGGCGCAATCGTTCGAACAATTTCGCCAACGACATCCTCGGCGGCTCGGCGGCCTTGCTGGCCCAGGAATACCAGGCCGGGCGCCTGGACAGCATTCGCCTGGCACGGCTGGAATCGACCCTGGTGGACATGTCCAACGCCCAGGGCGGGATGGAGCGGATCGCCAATACGCCGCTGCCCTACCCTTATGTGTACTTCCCGCGGCTGTTCATCACGTTGTTCTGCCTGATCGTGCCGGTGGGGCTGGTGGAGTCGCTGGGCTGGTTCACGCCGCTGGCCTCGACGGTGGTCGGCTTCATGCTGCTGGCCATCGAGCGGATCGGCACGGACCTGCAGAGCCCGTTCCGCTTCAGCGAGCACCAGATCCCGATGGACACGATCTGCGAGACGATCGAACGCAACCTGGAGTCGATGCAACGGGAGGCGCAATGCGGCGCCTTGGCGCACTGATCCGCCCGCTCTCCTTTATTCCCGCCGAGCATACTCCCGACAATCCTCCCAACCGATCCCGCTCTGGGCCGTGTGCTGCAATAGCCACTCCAACGCCGGCTGCGTCTTGGGCTGGTTGTCGCGGAACTGGATCACGCCCTTGCGCCAAAGCAGCATCAGCGTCAGCACCCGCTGTGCCGAGGCTTCGGCGGTCAGCGGCCCGTCATCCTGGGCGTCGATGTCCCACAGCGAAACCTGCATCTGCTGGCTGTCCATGAATGCCTCGCCATCGGCGCGGCGCTGGCCGTAGGGCGGGCGGAACAAGGGCACGTACTGCTCCGCCAGGTCGGCCTGGACCCGCGCCTGGCTGCGCCGCAGCGAGTCCTGCCAGTCCTGCCACTGGGCGTGGGAGCGGTACTCCCACCCCTGGATACCCACGCACTGGCCGGCATACAGCTCATTCACCGGGCCGGCGTCGCGACGTTGCTGAAGGCGATTGCCGAGCACGAAGAATATCCCGTCGAGCTTCTGCCGCCGCAGGTAGTCAGCCACCGCATCGGTGCTGCCGCCCTGGGGCCCCGGGCCGCCAGCGAAGGTTAGGAGGAACATCCGGTCGTTGAGTTCCTCGCCATTGCGCTCGCGACCGGACAGCTTGGCCACCTCGCTGGTGGTCTGCGGGAACAGCGCGGCCTTGCGCAACTGCTCATCCAGGTATCGAGTGTGGAACTGGTGACTGGGCTCGACCCATCCGGTATAGAACGTGCCGACATCCTCGGCGAAAACGGCGGACTGCGTGCGCAGGTCGGCCATGGACTCGACCGGGTAGCAGAACGAGGCATCCTGCTCGCAACTCTTCTGCGCCTGTTGATAACTTGTCCACAGGCGCTGCCACAGACGTGCCCGTACGGCCCGCACGACGGTCAGGTTGATCTGACGCAGGCCCAGCCGGCTCTTGAGCGCCTGCTCGTCGAGCATCTCGCTTTCGTGCAGCACCCGGGCGAACGACAGGATCTCCGCCCGCGACGCCACGTCGAACAGCGTCGGGCTGTCCAGCTGCTCGGGCCACAGCTCACGGTCGAAACTGACGAAATCCGCCGGGGCCGCCTGCGCGCCCAGGCTGAGCAGCCCGGCGAACAGGGCAAACGCGATACGCACGATGAGCAATCTCCTTGAAGGCATGGCGCGCACTATAGCGCGACCGCCCGCGGTTTAATGTGGCGATGTTCGGTGACTATCGTCGCCATAGTTTGGCGTTGTGCCAGCGGCCCCGTAGAATTCGCCCGACGATTCCAGGAGCCGACCCGATGCTGACGGTGATTTCCCCCGCCAAGACCCTCGACTACGACACCCCGCCGGTAACCCAGCGCCACACCCTGCCCCAGTACCTGGACGATTCCCAGGAACTGATCGTGCAACTGCGCGAACTGGCGCCGGCGCAGATCGCCGAGCTGATGCACCTCTCCGACAAGCTCGCCGGCCTCAACGCCGCACGCTTCGGCAGCTGGACCCCGGATTTCACCCCGGCCAACGCCAAGCAGGCACTGCTGGCGTTCAAGGGCGACGTGTACACCGGGCTCGACGCCGAGAGCCTGGGCGAGGACGACTTCAGCTACGCCCAGGACCACCTGCGCATGCTCTCGGGCCTGTACGGCCTGCTGCGCCCGCTGGACCTGATGCAGCCCTACCGCCTGGAAATGGGCACCAAGCTGGCCAATGCCCGCGGCAAGGACCTGTACGCCTTCTGGGGCACACGTATCAGTGAATGGCTGAACCAGGCCCTGGCCGACCAGGGTGACGACGTGCTGCTGAACCTGGCCAGCAACGAGTACTTCAGCGCGGTGAAGAAGAGCGCGCTGAAGGCGCGGGTGATCGATGTCGACTTCAAGGACCTGAAGAACGGCCAGTACAAGATCATCAGCTTCTACGCCAAGAAGGCCCGCGGGATGATGAGCCGCTTCGTGATCCAGGAGCGGATCAACGATCCGGAGCAGCTCAAGCGCTTTGATGTGCAGGGTTACTACTACAGTGCCGAGCAGTCGAAGCCGGATCATCTGGTGTTCCTGCGCGATCACACTGAGGGCTGATGGCCCAGGGGGGCGCTTTGCGCCCCTTTCGCGGCACAAGGCCGCTCCTACAGGGACCGCGCTGTTCTCTGTAGGAGCGGCCTTGTGCCGCGAAAGGGCTGCGAAGCAGCCCCCCTCGCCCTGCAACAGGGCACGCTTGCGCTTGAAGATCGCCAAATAACAGACGCCAAAAAACCATCTACCCTATCCTTATTGCAAAACGCCATAAGACCGTTCGTAGTTTTTTGACGAAAATTGAAAAAAATTTTCGCATGCTGGCCTAAAACCATCCCCCTGCGATTTCGCCCTTTATATACGGGGACGAAACTGCCGCGTGCTATCAGATTGAAAGTATTTCCCTCTGAAAAAATATTTAGAAATCTTTCATCGTGACGAAACCGCCCCCGGAACTTCTGCCAAGGGAGATGGCTCATAGCACCCGTAACGAGTTTCAAGCGCCCGGCGTGAGAGATGACTTACAGATGACAAAGGGCCGCCATTCTCAGCCGGCCTGAAAACTTCAACGGCGGTACAGGAAGTGCCAAAAGCCATGATCCATGCAGGAGACAAGCGCCCCTAAAATTCGTCCTAGTGGTTGATTTCAAAGGATTTATCCACTTGAAAAAACAAGCACAGCACTTCACCAACGGTGAATTGCAATAAAGACGGCTGCATTTCAGGGCACGCCTTTTTAATACTGGCCTTTGACTGCCAACTTTGAGTGCATAACTTTTTGCGCTCCGGATTTATTCATGCCTGCGTTCGGTGAAGTGTCAATTCGCCATGGATCCGTGCGCCCGAAAACTGCTGGTCAATCAACCCGGTCGGCTCTTCGCTGAAGGGCTGGCGTGATAAACACACGAGGTGAATGCGATGCGTATCAGCATCTTTGGTTTGGGTTATGTGGGTGCAGTCTGTGCAGGTTGCCTGTCGGCACGAGGCCACGAAGTGATTGGTGTGGACGTGTCCAGCACCAAGATCGACCTGATCAACAAGGGCAAGTCGCCCATCGTCGAACCGGGCCTGGAAGAGCTGCTGCAGCAAGGCATCGCCAACGGCCGCCTGCGCGGCACCACCGACTTCGCCGAGGCCATCCGTGCCAGCGACGTGTCGATGATCTGCGTCGGCACGCCGAGCAAGAAGAACGGCGACCTGGGCCTGGAATACATCGAGTCGGTGTGCCGCGAGATCGGCTACGTGCTGCGCGACAAGGCCAGCCGTCACACCGTGGTGGTGCGCAGCACCGTGCTTCCGGGCACCGTGAAGAACGTGGTCATTCCGATTCTGGAAGACTGCTCGGGCAAGAAGGCCGGCGTCGACTTCGGCGTCGCGGTCAACCCTGAGTTCCTGCGCGAAAGCACCGCGATCAAGGACTATGACCAGCCACCGATGACCGTCATCGGCGAGCTGGACAGCGCCAGCGGCGACGTGCTGCAGGCCCTGTACGAAGAGCTCGACGCGCCGATCATCCGCAAGCCGGTCGAAGTGGCCGAGATGATCAAGTACACCTGCAACGTCTGGCACGCGACCAAGGTCACCTTCGCCAACGAGATCGGCAACATCGCCAAGGCCGTCGGCGTCGATGGTCGCGAGGTGATGGACGTGGTCTGTCAGGACAAGGCGCTGAACCTGTCGCAGTACTACATGCGCCCGGGCTTCGCCTTTGGCGGTTCGTGCCTGCCGAAGGACGTGCGCGCCCTTACCTACCGCGCCGCCAGCCTCGACGTGCGCGCCCCGCTGCTCGACTCGCTGATGCGCAGCAACGAATCCCAGGTGCAGAACGCCTTCGACATCATCGAGAGCCACGACAAGCGCAAGGTCGCCCTGCTCGGCCTTTCGTTCAAGGCCGGCACCGACGACCTGCGCGAAAGCCCGCTGGTGGAGCTGGCCGAACGCCTGATCGGCAAGGGCTACCAGCTCGACATCTACGACCAGAACGTCGAGTACGCCCGTGTCCACGGCGCCAACAAGGACTACATCGAGTCGAAGATCCCCCACGTTTCCTCCTTGCTCAATGCCAACTTCGAGCAGGTGGTGGACAACGCCGAGATCATCATCCTGGGCAACCGTGACGAGCAGTTCCGTGCCCTGGCCCAGCAGGCGCCGGAAGGCAAGCAGGTGATCGACCTGGTCGGCTTCATGAGCAAGCCGACCTGCGCCACCAGCCGCACCGAAGGTATCTGCTGGTAAACCCGGTCGGGCGGCGCGTCCCTCCCCAGCGCGCCGCCCGCCCTCCCCCGAATTCTCGACGGATGCCGAACATGCAAAGGTTCCAGACCATGCTGCTGCAATGCGCCGGCTGGCTGCTCTACATGAGCCTGCTCATGCTGATCGCCCTGGCCCTGCCCAGCGATATCTTCGACTCGCAGTCGAAGCACTTCATCTTCCTGGTCGGTGCCGTCGGCATCTGGCGTTACTCCATGGGCGCCACCCATTTCATCCGCGGCATGATCTTCCTGTACATCGTGTACCCCTACCTGCGCCGCAAGGTGCGCAAGCTGGGCCAGGCGGCCGACCCGTCGCACGTGTACCTGATGGTCACCAGCTTTCGCATCGAGGCCCTGACCACCGCCCAGGTGTACAGCTCGGTGATCCGCGAGGCGATCGACTGCGGCTTCCCCACCACCGTTGTCTGCTCGCTGGTGGAGAAGTCCGACGAGTTGCTGGTGAAAAGCCTGTGGGCCAAGTACAACCCGCCGTCCCGCGTGACTCTGGACATCGTGCGCATCGCCGGCACCGGCAAGCGTGACGGCCTGGCTTATGGTTTCCGCGCCATCTCGCGGATGCTGCCGGATGAAAACGCCGTGGTGGCGGTGATCGACGGCGACACCGTGCTGGCCGAGGGCGTGGTGCGCAAGACCGTGCCATGGTTCCGCCTGTACCCCAACGTCGGTGGCCTGACCACCAACGAGTTCTGCGAAGTCCGTGGCGGCTACATCATGAGCGAGTGGCACAAGCTGCGCTTCGCCCAGCGTCACATCAACATGTGCTCCATGGCCCTGTCCAAGCGCGTGCTGACCATGACCGGGCGCATGTCGATGTTCCGCGCAAGCGTGGTGACCAACCCCGAGTTCATCGCCGACGTCGAGAGCGACTCGCTGATGCACTGGCGCCTGGGCCGCTTCAAGTTCCTCACCGGCGACGACAAGTCCAGCTGGTTCAGCCTGATGCGCCTGGGCTACGACACCTTCTACGTGCCCGATGCCGCGATCAACACGGTCGAGCACCCGCCGGAAAAAAGCTTCGTCAAGGCCAGCCGCAAGCTGATGTACCGCTGGTACGGCAACAACCTGCGGCAGAACTCCCGCGCCCTGGGCCTGGGCCTCAAGCGCCTGGGACTGTTCACCAGCATCGTGCTGCTCGACCAGCGCGTGTCGATGTGGACCAGCCTGCTGGGCCTGACCGTGGCGGTGATCGCCAGCTTCAAGTTCGGCCTGCAGTTCCTGCTGGTGTACCTGCTGTGGATCGGCATCACCCGCCTGATTCTCACCGTCATGCTGCTGTGCTCGGGCCACAACGTCGGCCCGGCCTACCCGCTGATTCTCTATTACAACCAGATCGTCGGCGCGGTGATGAAGATCTACGTGTTCTTCCGCCTCGACAGGCAGTCCTGGACCCGCCAGCCCACTGCCCTCAAGCGCGACCTCGCAAGTTTTCAACAATGGTTCAACACCTGGTCCTCGCGGACCATGACCTTCTCGGCCGCGAGCATCTTCGTCGCCGTGCTGTTCATGGTCGTGTGAGCCCCCGGATCGGACAACAGGAACGAATATCGCCATGAATACCGCCGTGAACGTCAATGTCGTGCATGAATCCGAAGCGCAGCGCCAGCACGCCCGGGTGCGCATCCCCGCCAAGCTCCGCTACCTGGACGGCAACCGCGAAGCGCACGAGGTGAAGGTCGACGACCTGTCCGCCGGAGGCCTGTCCTTCCACGCGAAGAAACCGCTGCCTGAAGGCGAAGTGCTGCGCGGTCGCCTGCAGTTCGTGGTCGACAACCTCGGCCTGTCGATGGACGTCGAACTGCTGGTGCGTACCAGCAGCCGCGAGACCGCCCGCACCGGCGCCGAGTTCCAGAACCTCGAACCGCGCGACATCGCCACCCTGCGCCACATCATCACCAGCCACCTGTCCGGCGAGCTGATCAGCGTCGGCGACGTGCTCAGTACTCTGCAGCGCGACAACTTCACCAAGGCGCGCAAGCAGAAGGACGGTGGCTCGGGCCTTTCCGCCTTCGGCCGCCTGCGCGCGGTCAGCGTGACCGCCGGGGTGTTCGTGGTCGGCCTGGTGGCCTTCGGCTTCGTCGCCAAGTCGCTGTACGGCCTGTACTTCGTCAGCCATGCCGAGGCCGGCGTGGTCGCGGTGCCCACCACCAACGTCACCATGCCCCGCGACGGCAGTCTGCAGAGCCTGGTGGAAAGCGGCGCGACCGTGGCCAAGGGCGCACCGCTGGCGACCTTCAACACCAGCATGCTCGACCTGCTCAAGGGCCACCTGGACGACTCGCAGCTGGAGCCGGCCAAGGTCGAGGAGCTGTTCGGCAAGCAGCTCTCCGGCACCCTCACCAGCCCGTGCGACTGCGTGGTCTCGCGCCAGCTGGTGGATGACGGCCAGTACGCCAGCAAGGGCCAGCCGGTGTTCGCGCTGATCCCGCGCACCAGCGTCCCGACCATCGAGGCGCGCTTCAGCTATCGCCAGTTCGACGAAGTGAAGCCGGGTACCCGGGTCAACTTCCAGATCGCCGGCGAGGACGAAGTGCGCACCGGACGGATCACCGGCAGCTCCAGCCTGGACACCGACAACCTGGCCTCCGACATCCGCGTGCAGATCAAGCCCGACGGCGGCCTGCCGGCCGAGCTCGCCGGGCGCCCGGCCGCGGTCAACAGCGACCGTGGCCCGTCGCTGAACTGGCTGATCGACAAGGCCGTGGCCCGTGGGTTGTAAGAGGATCGGACGATGAAACCTTTGAATGGTTTTTCTCCTGCTGGAGTGGCGTCGCCTGGATCGCGGCACAAGGCCGCTCCTACAGGGACCGCGCCGCACCCTGTAGGAGCGGGCTTGCCCCGCGATCGAGCGCAAAGCGCTCGCCCCTACACCTGGTGCACCCTGGCCCTGGCCATCACCCTGGCCGGCTGCGCCGGCCTGCCCGACCAGCGCCTGGCCAATGAAGCGCTCAAGCGCGGCGACACCGCCACCGCCGAGCGCAACTACAAGGCCCTGGCCGACCTCGGCTACAGCGATGCCCAGGTAGGCCTGGCCGATATCCAGGTCGCCACCCGCGACCCGGCGCAACTCAAGGAGGCCGAAGCCACCTATCGCGCCGCCGCCGCCACCTCGCCCCGCGCCCAGGCACGTCTTGGCCGCCTGCTGGTGGCCAAGCCCGACAGCACCCAGGCCGAGCGCGAGGAGGCCGAAACCCTGCTCAAGCACGCCGCACAACAGGGCGAAAGCAACACCCTGATCCCGCTGGCGATGCTTTACCTGCAGTACCCGCAGAGCTTCCCCAAGGTCAACGCCCAGCAGCAGATCGACCAGTGGCGCGCCGCCGGCAACCCCGAGGCGGGCCTGGCCCAGGTCCTGCTGTACCGCACCCAGGGCACGTACGACCAGCACCTGGGCGATGTGGAGAAAATCTGCAAGGCGGCGCTGGCCAGCACTGACATCTGCTATGTCGAACTGGCTACCGTCTACCAGAAACGCGCCCAGCCCGACCAGCAGGCCGCCCTGCTCGAACAACTGAAGGCCGCCCATGCCCGTGGCGCCGTCCCGGCCACCCGGGTCGACAGCGTCGCCCGCGTGCTGGCCGACCGCAGCCTCGGCCAGACCGACGAGAAGACCGCCAAGGACCTGCTCGAACACATCGCCCCGGCCAACCCGGCCTCGTGGGTGAGCCTGGCGCAACTGCTCTACGACTTCCCCGAACTGGGCGACACCGACCAGTTGATGGCCTACATCGACAAGGGCCGCGAGGCCGAACAGCCCCGCGCCGAACTGCTGCTGGGCCGCCTCTACTACGAAGGCAAGACCGTGCCCGCCGACGCCCAGAAAGCCCAGGAGCACCTGCAGGCCGCCGCCGATGCCGGCGAGGTCAGCGCCGACTACTACCTCGGCCAGCTCTACCGCCGTGGCTACCTGGGTCAGGTCGAGCCGCAGAAGGCCGTGGACCACCTGCTGGCCGCCGCCCGCGGCGGCCAGAACAGCGCCGACTACGCCCTGGCCCAGCTGTTCAGCGAAGGCCACGGCATCCGCCCGGCACCGACCAATGCTTGGGTGTTCGCCCAGCTCTCACAGGTCAACCCGACCCCGCAGTCGACCGAACTGCTGCAACAACTCGACCAGCAGCTCACGCCCGACCAGCGCAGCCAGGCGCAGAACCTGCTGGCGCAGGAGAAGCAGGCACGCGGCAGCATGGCCCAGGGCGCCAACAGCACCCTGGCCATCGAAGCGCTGCAGGACGAGAAAGACGACGTAGACGCCGAGGATTCGCTATGACGCTCAACCCCTTCGTGAAAGCCGGCATCGGCCTGGGCTTCGCCCTGCTGTGGTCGATGCCGACCCTGGCGGCCGAAACCGCGCAGAAGAACTTCGGCCTCGACGTGAAGATCACCGGCCAGTCCGAGGACGACCGCGACCTGGGCACCCGCTCCGGCGGCGACGTCAACGGCCTGGGCCTGGACCTGCGGCCTTGGGTGTACGGCGAGCGCGGCCACTGGAGCGCCTTCGCCATGGGCCAGGCGGTGGCCGCCACCGACATCATCGAGACCGACACCCTGCGCCAGAACGACGACGGCACCACCAGCGACAACGGTGACGACAGCCGCAAGCCGGACAAGAGCTACCTGGCCATGCGCGAGTTCTGGATCGGCTACAGCGGCCTGACCCCCTACCCCGGCGAGCAGCTGCGCTTCGGCCGCCAGCGCCTGCGCAGCGACGACGGCATGTGGCGCGACACCAATATCGAGGCGCTGAACTGGACCTTCGACACCACCCTGCTCAAGGCCGACCTGGGCGTGGCCCAGCGCTTCAGCGAATACCGCACCGACCTCACCGAGCTGGCCCCGGAGGACAAGGACCGCACCCACGTCTACGGCAACGTCGCCACGCAGTGGACACCCGGCCACTGGGTCGGCCTGCGCGCCCACCACACTCATGACGGCGGCAGCCTGAAAAGCCCCGGCGAAACCGTCGACGCCCTCGACAAGACCCGCACGGGCGACCTGACCTGGCTGGGCCTGGAGGCCAACAGCGACGCCTACAACTGGCGCAACGACCATACCGTCAACTACTGGGGCAGCGTCACCTGGCTGACCGGCGATCGCGACACCCTCAGCAGCCAGGCGGTGGGCAACGACCAGGTCGCCACCGGCAAGCAGAGCGGCGACGTCAACGCCTGGGCCACCGACCTCGGCATCCGCCTGCGCCTGGACCCGCAATGGCAGGTCGGCGCGGCCTATGCCCGGGGCAGCGGCGGTGGCGGCAGCGACGGTTCGAACAACTTCGAGCAGACCGGCCTTGAGAGCAACCGCTCCAACTTTACCGGCACCCGCTCGCGCGTGCACCGCTTCGGCGAGGCGTTCCGCGGCGAGCTGGGCAACCTGCAGGCGGCCACCCTGTTCGCCTCCTGGCAGCTGCGCGACGACTACGACGCCAGCTTCATCTACCACAAGTTCTGGCGCGTCGACGGCAAGCAGAACATCGGCTCCAGCGGCATCAACGCGGTGGTCGATGACGGCGGCATCAGCCGTCCGCTGGTGCAGGGCGAGAAAGACCTGGGCCAGGAGATGGACGTGGTCGTCACCAAGTACTTCAAGCAAGGCCTGCTGCCGGCCTCGATCAGCCAGTCGATCGATGAGCCGTCGGCCCTGGTGCGCTTGCGTGCCGGCGTGTTCAAGCCGGGCGACGCCTATGGCAAAGAGGCCGACTCGTACATGCATCGCGCCTTCGTCGACGTGATCTGGCGCTACTGAGGCCGGGAGGGGATTTGACATGAACCTGCACCCGAACCTTCGCCACAGCCTGCTGGCCAGCGCCCTGCTGCTGGCCGCAGGCCTGGCCCAGGCCGCCGAGCCGGAAATGGCCAAGGGGCTGCAACAGGCCAAGACCTACACCGTTGCCAGTGCGCCGATCGAGCCGCTGCTGATGGACCCGCCCAAGCTGCCCGACCTGTCCGGCTACACCGCCGAGGCCGTGCAGAAGAAGATCGACCGCCGCCACAAAGGCAAGGTCAGCGTGCGCCGCATGCTCCAGGAGGACACCCTCAAGGAGTTCATCGGCGGCGACAACAAGGGCGCCGAGTGGGTGCGTCGCCAGCACGGCATTCCCCAGGCGATCTTCGTCGACGACGGGCATGTCGACCTGGTGGAACTGAGCAAAAAGGTGCCCGACCAGTACCTGCGCGAGACCGCGCCGGGCGTCTACCTCGCGCGCCTGCCAATCGTGGTCGGGCGCAAGGGCGTGCTGGAGATCGACGGCAAGGTCAAGGAACTGCGCCTGTCCGAAGAAGGTGGGTCGTTCATCGTCAACGACGGCAAGCTGTTCGTCAGCGATACCCGGGTGACCGGCTGGCGCGAGCAAGCCAACGGCCCGGCGACCTTCCGCAAGCCCGACGAATTCCGCCCGTTCCTGCTCAGCTGGGGCGGCACCGAGACCTATATCGTCAACAGCAAGATGGCCAGCTTCGGCTACGCCAAGTCCAAGTCGTACGGCGTGAGCATCTCGCAGTACACGCCGAACATGGCCAAGCAGATGGGCCGCCCGGAACCCACCGGCTGGATCATCGGCTCCGAGTTCAGCGACATGTGGTACGGCTTCTACTGCTACGAAACCCAGGACTTCGTGATCAAGGATTCGACCTACCGCGACAACATCGTCTACGGCATCGACCCCCACGACCGTTCGCACCGCCTGATCATCGCCGGCAACACCGTGTACGGCACCAAGAAGAAGCACGGGATCATCGTTTCGCGCGAGGTCAACGACAGCTGGATCATCAACAACAAGAGCTACGACAACAAGCTCTCGGGCGTGGTGATCGACCGCAACAGCGTCAACAACCTGATCGCCTACAACGAGATCTACCGCAACCACACCGACGGCATCACCCTGTACGAGAGCGGCGACAACCTGATCTGGGGCAACAAGCTGATCAACAACCGTCGCCACGGCATCCGCGTGCGCAACAGCGTGAACATCCGCCTGTACGAGAACGTCGCCATGGCCAACGGCCTGGTGGGCGTGTACGGGCACATCAAGGACCTCTCCGACACCGACCGCGACATCGCCCTCGACCCGTTCGACACCAAGGTGTCGCTGATCGTGGTCGGCGGCGAGCTGGCGGCCAACGGCTCCGGCCCGCTGTCGATCGATTCGCCCCTGTCGGTGGAGCTGTACAAGGTGTCGATGCTGATGCCGCGCAAGGCCAACGGCATCAGCTTCAACGGCGTGCTCGGCGAGCGCCAGGACGAAATCCTCGACCTGCTGGTACGCCAGCAGAAGGCCGTGCTGATCGACCCGGTCGAACGCCAGACCGAAATGATCGACTAAGGAAGCCCAGACCATGACTCCACACCTGATGAAACTGCTGGGCCTGTCCGCCGCCCTCCTGGCCATCAGCCAGGGCGTGCGCGCCGAAGAGGTCAAGGCGCCGACCTTCAGCGCCGAGCCCTGCTGCCAGCTGTGCCCCGAGGCCCACGACGCCAGCCGCTACACCACGCGCTACCAGCAGAACTTCACCACCCTGGTGCAGGCCCAGGGCGACTGGCTGTTCCGTACCCGCGAAGACCTGCGCACCGAGTTCGACACCACCCCGGGCGGCTACAAGCGCCTGCAGCAGGTGCACGACGCGTTCAAGAAGCGCGGCGTCGAGCTGGTGGTGGTGTACCAGCCGACCCGTGGCCTGGTGAACCGCAACATGCTCAAGCCCGAGGAGAAAGCCGCCTTCGATTACCAGAAGGCCCTGCGCAACTACCAGGCCATGCTCCAGCGCTTCGCCAAGATGGGCTACAACGTGCCCGACCTGTCGCCGCTGACCAACGAGCAACTGGCCGCGGCCGACCAGGGCAAGGACTTCTACTTCCGTGGCGACCAGCACTGGACGCCCTACGGCGCCGAGCGCGCGGCGAAGATCGTCGCCGATACCGTGCACCAGATGCCGGCCTTCGAAGGCATCCCGCGCAAGGAATTCGAGACCAAAAAATCCGGACGCATGGGCAAGACCGGCACCCTGCACAACGTCGCCGGCCAGCTGTGCGGCACCAGCTACGCGGTGCAGTACATGGACCAGTTCGCCACCGAACCCAAGGGCGGCGCCAGCGGCGGCGACGACCTGTTCGGCGATTCGGGCAACGCGCAGATCACCCTGGTCGGCACCAGCCACAGCGGCAAGAACTACAACTTCTCGGGCTTCCTCGAGCAGTACATCGGTGCCGACGTGCTCAACGTCGCCTTCCCCGGCGGCGGCCTGGAAGGCTCGATGATCCAGTACCTGGGCAGCGAGGAGTTCCAGAACAACCCGCCGAAGATCCTGGTCTGGGAGTTCTCCCCGCTCTACCGCCTGGACCAGGAAACCATCTGGCGACAGATCCTCGGCCTGCTCGACGACGGCTGCGACGACCGTCCCGCGCAGATGAGCGCCAGCGCCACCCTCAAGCCGGGCAAGAACGAGCTGATGGTCAACGGCAAGAATGGCGTGATCAAGGACCTGGTCAACCGCAACCACCAGCTCGACATCAAGTTCGAGGACACCTCGGTGAAAGTGCTGCAGGCCACCCTGTGGTACCTCAACGGCCGCCACGAGGACATCAAGATCGAGAAGCCCGAGACCTCCGACACCGATGGGCGCTTCGTCTTCCAGATGCGCGAGGACGAAGACTGGGCAGGCCAGAACCTGCTCGCCCTGGAGGTCCAGGGGCCGGAAAGCGGCACGCAGAAAGTCGAAGCCAAACTCTGCAAACGCAACAACTTCGCCAGCCCCGCGCAGCACACCGCGCAGGCCGGCCAGTGAGGCAAGCATGACAGCCATCCACCGCAAGACCGCACCCGCCCTGCTCGCCCTCGCCCTGTTCGGCGGGGCGGCGCAGGCCGCGCTGGTACCGCCCCAGGGGTACTACGAGGGCATCGAGAAACTGAAGACCGGCGACGGCAATTTCCGCTGCGAGGCCGCGCCCAAGCCCTACACCGGCGCGTTGGTGTTTCGCAGCAAGTACGAGGGGTCCGACAAAGCCCGGGCGACCCTCAATGCTGCTTCAGAAAAGGCCTTTCGCAAGTCCACCGAGGACATCACCACCCTCGAGAAGGGCGTGAGCAAGATGGTCGGCCAGTACATGCGCGATGGCCGCCCCGCGCAGCTGGACTGCGCCCTGACCTGGCTCGACACCTGGGCACGCGCCGATGCGCTGATGTCCACCGACTACAACCACACCGGCAAGTCCATGCGCAAATGGGCGCTGGGCAGCATGAGCGGGTCGTGGCTGCGCCTGAAGTTCTCCAACTCGCAGCCACTGGCCGCGCACAGGGCCGAGGCCGAGCAGATCGAGAAATGGTTCGTGCGCCTGGCGCGGCAGACCGTGCGCGACTGGAGCGACCTGCCGCTGGAGAAGATCAACAACCACAGCTACTGGGCGGCCTGGTCGGTGATGGCCACCGCGGTGGCCACCGACCGCCAGGACCTCTTCGACTGGGCGGTGAAGGAATACAAGGTCGGCGCCAACCAGGTCGATGAACAGGGCTTTTTGCCCAACGAGCTCAAGCGCCGCCAGCGCGCCCTGGCCTACCACAACTACGCCCTGCCGCCGCTGGCGATGATCGCCAGCTTCGCCCAGGCCAACGGCGTGGACCTGCGCAAGGAAAACAACTTCGCCCTGCAGCGCCTCGGCGAAGGCGTGCTGGCCGGTGCCCGCGATCCTGTTCATTTCAACACTCGCGCCGGCGTGAAGCAGGACCTCAAGGACCTGAAGATCGACAGCAAGTACGCCTGGCTCGAGCCATGGTGCGCGCTGTACCAGTGCGTCGGCGACACCCTCGAGCGCAAGCATGACATGCAGCCGTTCAACAGTTTCAGGCTGGGTGGGGATGTGACGCGGGTCTATGACCCGCAAGCCGAACAGAAAAAGTAAGTCGTTTGCGTGGGAGCGGGCTTGCCCCGCGATGAGGCCCGCAAGGGCAATGGTGTTGGCTCTGCCGACGCCATCGCGGGGCAAGCCCGCTCCCACGCCATGGTGATCTTCCACATTCGTGTGGGGGGTTTGGGGGGCGCTGTGCCCCGGATGCTGTGAACAACAAGGAGAACCGGGATGGTCTTCTCGTCCAACGTGTTCCTGTTCCTGTTCCTGCCGGTTTTCCTCGGCTTGTACTACGTGAGCGGGAACCGCTATCGCAACCTGCTGCTGCTGGTTGCCAGCTACATCTTCTACGCCTGGTGGCGGGTGGACTTCCTCGCCCTGTTCGCCGGGGTCACCCTGTGGAACTACTGGATCGGCCTGAAGGTCGGCGCCGCCGGCGTGCGCACCAAGCCCGCGCAGCGCTGGCTGCTGCTTGGCGTGGGCGTCGACCTGTGCATCCTCGGCTACTTCAAGTACGCCAACTTCGGCGTCGACAGCCTCAACGCGATCATGACCTCGATGGGGCTGGAGCCGTTCATCCTCACCCACGTGTTGCTGCCGATCGGCATCTCGTTCTACATCTTCGAGTCGATCAGCTACATCATCGACGTGTACCGCGGCGACACCCCGGCCACCCGCAACCTGATCGACTTCGCCGCCTTCGTGGCGATCTTCCCGCACCTGATCGCCGGCCCCGTGCTGCGCTTCAAGGACCTGGTCGACCAGTTCAACAACCGCACCCACACCCTGGACAAGTTCTCCGAAGGCTGCACCCGCTTCATGCAGGGCTTCATCAAGAAAGTGTTCATCGCCGACACCCTGGCGGTGGTCGCCGACCACTGCTTCGCCCTGGAGAACCCCACCACCGGTGACGCCTGGCTCGGCGCGCTGGCCTATACCGCGCAGCTGTACTTCGACTTCTCCGGCTACAGCGACATGGCCATCGGCCTGGGCCTGATGATGGGCTTTCGCTTCATGGAGAACTTCAAGCAACCCTACATCAGCCAGTCGATCACCGAGTTCTGGCGGCGCTGGCACATCAGCCTGTCGACCTGGCTGCGCGACTACCTGTACATCACCCTGGGCGGCAACCGCAAAGGCACCTTCAACACCTACCGCAACCTGTTCCTGACCATGCTGCTGGGCGGGCTGTGGCACGGCGCCAACTTCACCTACATCATCTGGGGCGCCTGGCACGGCCTGTGGCTGGCCATCGAGCGCGCACTGGGGCTGGACACCAACCCGCAGCGCTTCAACCCGGTGAAATGGGCCTTCACCTTCCTCCTGGTGGTGGTCGGCTGGGTGATCTTCCGCGCCGAGAACCTGCACGTGGCGGCGCGCATGTACGGCGCCATGTTCAGCTTCGGCGACTGGCAGCTGTCGGAACTCAACCGCGCCAACCTCACCGGCCTGCAGGTGGCCACGCTGATCGTCGCCTACCTGACCCTGGCGTTCTTCGGCCTGCGCGACTTCTACCGCAATGCAACGCCCGCGCCCAAGGCCACCCCGGTACAGGTGAACGCCGACGGCTCGGTGGGCCTGGACTGGACGCGGATCATGACCCGTACCCTGGTCCTGCTGCTGTTCGCCGCCTCGGTGCTCAAGCTCTCGGCGCAGAGCTACTCACCGTTCCTCTACTTCCAGTTCTGAGGCCTGAATCATGAACCGGACACTTCGCATCACCTATTCGCTGACGTTCATGGGCCTGCTGGTCGGGCTGGGCGCATGGTCGGTCGGCGGGCTGGAAAGTTTCAACCGCACAGGGCAGATGACCCTGCTCGACGGCAAGCTCGCCAAGGCTGCCGAAACCCACTACGACGAGCAGTTCCCGATCAAGCGCGTTGGCACCAACCTGTGGGCCGCGCTGGACTTCAAACTGTTCAACGAAGGCCGCCCCGGCGTGGTGCTGGGCCGCGACCAGTGGCTGTTCACCGACGAGGAGTTCAAACCCACCGCCGGCGCCGAGCAACTGATGCAGGACAACCTGGCGTTGGTGCGCGGCATCCGTGACACCCTGCAGCGCCACGGCAGCCAACTGGTGCTGGCGATCGTGCCGGCCAAGGCGCGCCTGTACGCCGAGTACCTCGGCAAGGAGGCGCCGGCCAGCCTGCACGACGAGCTGTTCAATCGTTTCCACGCCCAGGCGCGCCAGGCCAATGTGTTCGCCCCCGACCTGCTGGCGCCACTGGAGCAGGCCAAGGCCCGCGGCCAGGTGTTCCTGCGCACCGACACCCACTGGACGCCCATGGGCGCCGAGGTGGTCGCGCAGTCCATCGCCGAGGCGGTCAGCCGTCAGAACCTGCTCGACGGCGAACCCCAGGCGTTTATCACCGAGGCCGGCGCCACCGCGCCGTACAAGGGTGACCTGACCAACTTCCTGCCGCTGGATCCGTTGTTCAGCAACCTGCTGCCGACCCCGGACAACCTGCAGCAGCGCAAGACCCACCCGGTGCAGGCCGAGGGCGAAGGCGACGACGCGCTGTTCGCCGACAGCCGGATCCCGGTGGCGCTGGTGGGCACCAGCTACAGCGCCAACCCGCACTGGAACTTCCTCGGCGCCCTGCAGCAGGCGTTGCGCAGCGACGTCGCCAATTACGCCGAGGACGGCCACGGCCCGCTGCTGCCGATGCTCAAGTACCTGCAGAGCGACGCTTTCAAGAACGCCCCGCCACAGGTCGTGGTGTGGGAATTCCCGGAACGGTATCTGCCAATGAAGAACGACCTCAGCGCCTTCGATCCGCAGTGGATCGCGCAGCTGAAGAAATCCCGTCAATCCGAAGAAAACCTGGCCCTGTCGTCCAATCGGACGGACCACTGAAGATAGAGAGGAATACGCACATGACCACCAAGACTTCCATTGCCAAAGCCCTCACCCTCGCCGCCGGCCTGTCCCTGGCCTCGCTGCAGGCCTTCGCCGGCGCCGATGCCGCCCTCTATGGCCCGAGCGCGCCGAAGGGCTCGACCTTCGTGCGCCTGTACAACGCCGCCGGCAGCCCCGCCGCCGCATCGGTCGGCAACACCCAGATCAAGCAGGTCGGCGCCCAGGCCAGCAGCGACTTCAGCTTCCTGCCCGGCGGTGACTACACCGCCCAGGTCGGCGGCAAGAGCGTCCCGGTGAAGCTCGCCGCCGACAAGTACTACACCCTGGTCAACAGCAGCAGCGGCAACCCGCAGCTGATCGAGGAGCCGCCGTTCAAGAACAAGCAGAAGGCCCTGGTGCGGGTGCAGAACCTCAGCGACCAGTCGCTGACCCTGAAGACCGCCGACGGCAAGACCGAAGTGGTAAGCCCCGTGGCCGCCAAGGGCCGTGGCGAGCGCGAGATCAACCCGGTCAAGGTCAACCTGGCCCTGTATCAAGGCGACAAGAAAGTCGGCGACGTCAAACCCGTCGCCCTGGCGCGCGGCGAAGCCGCCGTGCTGTATGTCACCGGTTCCGGCAACAGCCTGTCGCCGGTGTGGGTCACTCGCCCCGTGGCTAGCAACTGATTCCCCTGCCTCTAAACGACTATTGGAGAAACATGATGATCCCGGTAATTCTTTCTGGTGGTAGCGGTTCGCGTCTGTGGCCTCTGTCGCGCAAGCAGTTCCCCAAGCAGTTCCTGGCCCTGACCGGCGAGCACACCCTGTTCCAGCAGACCATCGAGCGCCTGGTGTTCGACGGCATGGACACCCCCATCGTGGTCTGCAACAAGGACCACAAGTTCATCGTCCAGGAGCAGCTGAATGCACTGAAGCTGGAAACCCAGGCCATCCTCATGGAGCCGTTCGGCCGCAACACCGCGCCGGCGGTGGCCATGACCGCGATGAAGCTGGTCAACGAAGGCCGTGACGAGCTGATGCTGGTTCTGCCGGCAGACCACGTGATCGAGGACCAGAAGGCCCTGCAGCGCGCACTGGCCCTGGCCACCGTGGCCGCCGAGCGCGGCGAGATGGTGCTGTTCGGCGTGCCGGCGACCAAGCCCGAGACCGGCTACGGCTACATTCGCTCCAGCCAGGACGCGCTGCTGCCCGAAGGCGTGGCGCGGGTCGCGCAGTTCGTCGAGAAACCTGACGAGAAGCGCGCCAACGAGTTCGTCCGCGCCGGCGGCTACTTCTGGAACAGCGGCATGTTCCTTTTCCGCGCCAGCCGCTTCCTCGAAGAGCTGAAAAAGCACGACCCGGACATCTACGACACCTGCCTGCTGGCCCTGGAGCGCAGCCAGGAGGACGCCGATGCGTTGAGCATCGACGAAGCCACCTTCGCCTGCTGCCCGGACAACTCCATCGACTACGCGGTGATGGAAAAGACCCAGCGCGCCTGCGTGGTGCCGCTGTCGGCCGGCTGGAGCGATGTCGGCTGCTGGTCGTCGCTGTGGGACGTGCACGAGAAGGACGCCGACGGCAACGTCACCAAGGGCGATGTGGTGGTGCAGGACAGCCGCAACTGCATGATCCACGGCAACGGCAAGCTGGTGTCGGTGATCGGCCTTGAGAACATCGTGGTGGTCGAGACCAAGGACGCCATGATGATCGCCCACAAGGACAAGGTTCAGGGGGTCAAGCAGTTGGTCAACACCCTCGACGCCCAGGGCCGCACGGAAACCCAGAACCACCTGGAGGTGTACCGCCCGTGGGGCTCGTACGACTCGGTGGACATGGGCGGGCGTTTCCAGGTCAAACACATCACCGTCAAGCCCGGCGCCAGCCTGTCGCTGCAGATGCACCATCACCGTGCCGAGCACTGGATCGTGGTGTCCGGCACCGCCGAAGTGACCTGCGACGAGAACGTGTTCCTGCTCACCGAGAACCAGTCCACGTATATCCCCATCGCCTCGGTGCACCGCCTGCGCAACCCGGGCAAGATCCCGCTGGAGATCATCGAGGTGCAGTCCGGGAGCTACCTGGGCGAGGATGATATCGAACGCTTCGAGGATGTGTATGGGCGGACTTCCACCCCGGTCGAGCGTGGGGTTTCGGTGAAGACCATCGCGCAGTAAAACGTTGGGACCGCTTCGCGGTCCATCGCGGCACAAGGCCGCTCCTACAAGGGAATGCGATCCTCTGTAGGAGCGGCCTTGTGCCGCGAAAGGAGGGCCAAGCCCTCCCGCTTTTGAGCCAACACCCTTTTCCCGCTACGATGATCGAACCCCTTGCCACCAAGGCCTGCCCCACCATGATCATCGGTGCCCTGCTCGTCCTCACCTGGCTGGTCCTGCTGCTGCGCTACCCGGCCAAGGCCCTGCCGATTTCCATGGCTGGCGTCTGTGGCCTGGGGCTGGTGGCGCTGTACGTGGTCTGGCAGGACACCCGCGAAGCCTCGCAACTGGCCCGCCTCGATATCCGCCTGGTCTACGCCCCCGACCAGTGCCCCGCCGACCGTGCCCTGCAGGTGCGCATGAAGAACGGCAACAAAGTCCCGCTCAGTGAACTGCGCTGGCGCGTCGGCGCCTATGCCCCTGGTGATACCGTGAACCTGGCCGAGAACACCTACGCCGCCCCGCGCTATCGTGGCCCCGGCGAGTTGCAGCCGGGCGCCGAATGGAGCGATTGCCTGCCATTGCCGCCACTGCGCTCGGGCTATCGGCCACAAACGCTGGAGTTTCGTGCCGAGCATCTGCAAGGTACATTCGCCAATTGAGCCCGCCTCATCGCGGGGCAAGCCCGCTCCCACGACACCGGCCCATAGCATCGTAGGAGCGGGCTTGCCCCGCGATGAGGCCGGTAGCCACGCCCCCCATGTCCAACTGAACACAGGCCCGCCCCATGCCCACCGTCCTGATCACCGGTTGTTCCAGCGGCATCGGCCGCGCCCTGGCCGACGCCTTCCGCGATGCCGGCCATGAAGTCTGGGCCACCGCCCGCAAGCAGCAGGATGTCGAACAGCTGACCGCCGCCGGCTTCAATTCCCGGCAACTGGATGTGAATGACGCCGAAGCCCTCGCCCGCTTGGCCGAGGAACTGCCAAACCTCGATATCCTGATCAACAACGCCGGCTACGGCGCCATGGGCCCGCTGCTCGACGGCGGCGTCGAGGCCATGCGCCAGCAATTCGAGACCAACGTCTTCGCCCTGGTCGGCGTGACCCAGGCACTGTTCCCGCTGCTGCGCCGTTCCCGTGGGCTGGTGGTGAACATCGGCAGCGTGTCAGGCGTGCTGGTAACGCCCTTCGCCGGTGCCTACTGTGCATCCAAGGCCGCCGTGCACGGGCTGAGCGATGCCCTGCGCCTGGAGCTGGCGCCTTTTGGGATCAGGGTCATGGAGGTGCAGCCGGGCGCGATCGCCTCGCAGTTCGCCAGCAATGCGCAGCAGCAGGCCGAACAGGTACTGGCGAGCGGTTCGCCGTGGTGGCCGTTGCGTGAGCAGGTGCAGGCGCGGGCTCGGGCGTCGCAGGATCGGCCGACGTCGGCGGCGGTGTTCGCCCAGGGGTTGCTGGCGGCGACGCGCAAATCGCCTGTGCCTGCGCTGGTGCGTATCGGCAATGGCAGCACGGCCTTGCCGTTGATGGCCCGCCTGTTGCCACAGCGCCTGCTGGATTGGGTGTTGCGCAAGCGCTTCGGTTTGTTGCGACCGCTCTGACGTCATCGCGGGGCAAGTCGCATCGGCGCACCGCCGCTCCCACGCATACCTGGGAGCCCCCGCGATACTGCTCAGACCTGGTCGAACGCCTGCCAGCCGCCACCCAGCGCCTTGTACAGCCCCACCAGCGCCTGCGACACCGCCGCCGAGCTGTCGATCCACTGCTCCTCGCTGGCCAGCAATGCCGACTGCACCGTCAGCACGTTGAGAAAGTCCACCGCCCCTTCCACATACTGGCGCTGCGCGGTCTCCAGGGCGATGCGGTTCTGCCGCACCGCCTCGGCCAGGTGATCGCGGCGCAACTGGCTGGCGTTGTACAGGCGCAGCACATCGTCGATCTCATGCCAGGCGCCGAGCACCACCTTGCGGTAGTTCAGCGCCGCCTCCTGCTGCTGGGCCTCGCGCAGCTCCAGCTGGCCCTTGAGCCGTCCGCCCTCGAAGATCGGCAACGACAGTTGCGGCCCGAAGGCGAACCGGCGCGAATCCCAGGCCCCGAAATCGGACAACTGCATGGCCTGGAAACCAACACTCCCGGACAAGCGAATGCTCGGGTAGAAATCGGCCTTGGCCACGCCGATGCTGGCGGTGGCGGCATGCAACCGGGCCTCGGCCTGGCGAATATCCGGGCGGCGTTCGGCCAGCTCCGACGGCACGCCGATGGCGAAGCGCTGCTGCGGCGCGGGCAGCTTACCGTCCGGCAGCAACTGTGCCTGCAAGCTGCGCGGCGGCTCGGCGGCGAGCAGGCTCAGGGCATTGATCAGGTCGTCGCGGCGCGCCTCCAGGGTTGGCAGGCGCGCCTCGATCGACGCTACCTGGGCGCTGGCCTGGGCGACATCGAGCCGGGTGGCGACACCTTCAGCCTGCCGGCCTTCGGACAGCTTCAGGCTGTGCCGGGCGACCTTGAGGTTGTCCTGGGTGATTTCCAGGGTGTGCTGCACGGCTCGCAGCTGGATGTAGTTGCCAGCGGTTTCCGACAACAGCGCCAGCAGCACGCCACGGCGGTCGTTCTCGGCGACCGCCACGGTCGCGTCGGCGGCCTCGATCTGACGGCGCACGCGCCCCCACAGGTCCAGCTCCCAGCCGGCGACAAGGTCGCCCTGCCACAGGTTATACGCCGACTTGCCGGCCTTGCCGGAGGGGTCGTTCAACCCTTCTGCACTGTTGCGCGCCCGGCTGTAGCCCGCATTTGCATCCACCGAAGGCATCTCGTCAGCCGCCACGGTGCTGCGCAAGGCGCGGCTCTGCAGCAGGCGGGCACTGGCCATCTGCAGGTCGAGGTTGCGCTCGGCGACCTTCTGGATCAATGCGCTCAGCTGGGCGTCGTGGAAGCTGTCCCACCAGCGCAGTTCCAGCGGACCGGCTACCGGCTGGCTGGCCGCGGCCTCACCTTGCAGCGAGGCCCAATCCTGAGGCGCTTCGCTGGACGGGCTCTGGAAGTCCGGTCCGAGGGTGCAGCCGGCCAGCATTGCGGCCAGCAGCAAGGGGGCCGCTACGCGCCCCTTTCGCGGCACAAGGCCGCTCCTACAGGCGACCGCGATCCTCTGTAGGAGCGGCCTTGTGTCGCGAAAGGGCTGGGCAGCAGCCCCGGCGCTCTCAATTCTTTCAACCACAATGCTCATCGCGCGGTCACCTCTTTACCCGCCAACTTGTCGCCCTGGGTATCGATGACCGCCTCCACCGACATGCCCACCCGCAGGCGCTCCAGCAACGGCTGGCCGTCATCGAAGACGATCTTCACCGGAATGCGCTGCACCACCTTGGTGAAGTTGCCGGTGGCGTTGTCCGGCTTCACCGCGGCGAAGGTCACCCCCGTGGCCGGGGCGATGCTCTCGACGCGGCCGTGGAGTTTCTCGCCGGAGAAGGTATCGACGCTGATGCTTACCGGCTGGCCCGGCTGCACGTGGGTCAGCTGGGTCTCCTGGAAGTTGCCGACGATGTAGGCGCGCTCCAGCGGCACCACCGACAACAGCCGCGCGCCCGGGTTTACGTAGGCGCCGACGCGCAGGGCGCGCTCGCCGACCATGCCGTCCACTGGCGCGGTGATGCGGGTGTAGGACAGGTCCAGCTGGGCTTTCTCCAGGCCGGCCTCGGCCCGTTTCAACTGACCGTCGGCACTGGCAACCTGGGCGCCGAGGATATCCACCTGCTTGCGCGTCGCCACCAACGCCGCCTGGGTGTTGGCCAGCCGGGCACGGGCCTGGTCGACGCCACTGCGCGCTTGCTGGGCATTCTGCACAGTGCCGGCGCCCTGCTCGGCCAGGCGGCTGTAGCGGGTCACTTCGTGATCGGCGAATGCCGCCTCGGCCTGGGCCGCCTTCACTGCGGCCTCGGCCTGGGCGATCAGCGAAGCCTGGCGCTCAAGGGTGGCGCGGGCATCCAGGCTCTGCGCCCTGGCCACCAGCAACTGGGCCTGGGCCGCGTCGAGGGCGGCCTGGTAGTCGCGCGGGTCGATGGTCGCCAGTAACTGGCCGGCCTTCACCTGCTGGTTGTCCTCTACCAGCACCTCCTTGATGAAGCCCGCCACCTTCGGCGCGACCACGGTGTAGTCGGCGGTCACATAGGCGTCGTTGGTGCTCTGGCGATGGTCGCTGCCGAACATCCAGGGGCCGACGATGGCGGCCAGCACGGCCACGGCGAGCACCGAGCCAATAAGGATTGTCTTGCGCTTGTTGGTCATTTCAAGGTCTCGGATTCATCCACGGATTCAGGCCACCGCACGCGGCGGGAAGATCCGGGTAGGCACGAAGGGGATCAGGCAGATCAGGGCGACGGCGATGCCCGCCATCACCAGGTACAGGTCGGCCGAGGTCAGTACCAGGGCCTGTTCATGGATGCGCTTGGCCAAGCCAGTGGTGTTGTCGTCGATCAGTGGCGCGTTGCCCAGGCTGTCGACCAGGTGATTGGAGTGAAAATGCCGGCGCACGGTGCCCAGGGCATCGAGCAGGCCGCCGGCGATCACCGCCGACAGGCCCTTGACCGTGTTGAACCAGGCAGAGGCGAACGGGCCTTCCTGCGGGGTCATGCCATTGGTGGAAAGCATCAGCAGCGGCAGCACCGCCATGGGCTGACCGAACACCTGCAGCAGGTAGAACGGATAGAAATCGCCGCGGATCCACTGCGAGGTCAGCAGGCTGCTGCCCACGCACGAAACCGCCAGCATGGCCAGGCCCGTCGCCAGCACCCAGCGGCAGTCCACCGCGCGGATGTTGCACAGCGCCGCGGTCAACGGTAGGGCGATCAGCTGCGGCATGGCCACCAGCATCATCAACGGGCTGGTCTGCGCCGGGCGATAGCCCTGGATCTGCGCCAGGTAGGCGGACGGAATGCTGCCCACCCCCGAAAGCACGATCAGCACCCCGGCCAGGGTCACCAGGGCGAAGCTCAGGTTGCGCCGCGTGAGCATGCGCAACTGGAAGAACGGCAGCGGCTCGGACCATTCGTTGAACATGAACAGCACCAGCAGCAACACGCCACCGCCGAGCAGCCAGCAGATCTGCGGCGAGTCGAACCAGCCCCAGCGGTCGCCCAGCGACAGCCCGAGGACGATGCAACTGATCGCCGGCAGGCCGAGCAGCACGCCGCGCCAGTCCAGTTGCCTGAAACGCTCGAGGCGCAGCGGATCCTGGGGCAGGCCCCAGCCGACGCAGGCGATCGCCAGCAGCGAGGGCAGGATGATCTGCCAGAACGCCCACTGCCAGCCGACGTATTCGGTCCACAGGCCCGCCAACGGCGTGCCGAGGTTCGGCCCGAAGGTGGCGGTCAGGGCGTAGCAGGCCAGGCCGTAGACCTTGATGCCCGGCGGCAGGAAACGCAGCGCCACGCTCATCAGCATCGGTGGCAAGGCGCCCGAGGCGAAGCCCTGCAGCACGCGCAGCAGCATCAGGCTGTGCAGGTTGGGCGCGAAGGGTTGAATCAGGCCGAGCACGGCGAACACGCCGACGGCGCTCATGGTGAAGCGGCGCAACGAGAAGGTGGTGGCCAGCCAGGGCGCGAAGGCCATGGCCGAGACCGAGGCGGCGGCATAGACCGCCAGCAGCCAGGCACCTTCGTCGGCGCCGATGCCCATGGCGCCACGAATGTCGCTCAGGGAAATCTTGGTCACCGCCTCGTTGAGCCCGGCGCACAGCACCGCCAGCAACACGCCGAACAGCCCGACCACCACCCGCAGGCCGAACGCCGTCTGCGCGGGGGCGGCCGGTGCGGGGGCAGCGGCCAGCGCGGCGGAGGGCGCGGTCAGGGAACTCATGGATAGACATCTCCAGCAACAAATTCAGGGCTGGAGCAAGTCTATGAAGGTCGAATGCTGACGAAAACTGACTTGTTGGCAGGTTTATGTTGCGTCAGACGCAATCCACCGGAATCGGCGGCGCTTTCTTCGCGGGTAAACCCGCTCCTACAGGTTCATTGCTGCACTTGGATCCTGTGGGAGCGGGTTTACCCGCGAAGAAGGCGCCGCCAATATCAAGGCTCCCCCGCGCAGCAGGCGCGCATGGTCTGGCGCAACCAGCGATGCGCCGGGTCGTTGTCGAAACGCGGATGCCAGGCCTGCATCACCCGCACCCGCTCCAGCGGCACCGGGATCTCGAACGAGCGCAGCGGCAGGCCGAACTTGGTCACGCTGCCGAGGATGTTCGCCGGCATCGGCAGGATCAGGTCCGACTCCGGCAACGAGAACATCGCCGAATGGAAACTCGGCGTGATCAGCGCCACCCTGCGCTGCACGCCATGGGCGCCCAGTTCCACGTCGATCGGCCCATTGGCCCGTCCGCGTCGCGACACGCTGATCTGCGGATAGCGGGCAAAGCGCTGCGGGGTGATCTCGGCGTCGAAGATCGGGTGGTCGGCCCGCGCCAGCCCGACGAACCAGGTGTCGAACAGGCTCTGCACCTTGATCTCCGGCCCCATGTCGATGCTCGAACTGACCACCAGGTCGATCTGTCCGTGGCGCAGCACCAGGTCGTCGTCGCCCTGGTGCTCGGGGACGAAGCGCAGCACGGTGTTCGGCGCCTGCTCGAGCATCATGTGCAGCAGGCGCGCGCCATACAGGGCGATGAACAGGTCGTTGGTGCGGATATTGAAGGCCCGGTCGAGGTTCGGCAGGTCGACCTCGTCGCCACTGCGAAACACCAGACCGGCCTGTTCCACCAGCGCTCGTACCTGGTCGCGCAGGGCCAGCGCCCGGGGCGTCGGTACCAGGCCACGGCCGGCGCGCACCAGGATCGGGTCGCCCATGGCCTCGCGGATGCGCCCCAGCGTGCGGCTCATGGCCGCCGGGCTCAGGTTCATGCGCTGGGCGGCGCCGACCACGCTGCCTTCGTCAAGCAGGGCGTCGAGGGCGACGAGCAGATTCATGTCCGGGAGTTGCATGGCCGTTTTCCGTGACAGCTGTGGGAAACGCGATGGTATCAGGTTGGTGGATTGCGTCAGGCGCAATGGCACCGTGCGTGAAGGGCCATTTATCCCGGCCGGTCAATGCTTCAGCCTGTACCGGCCCGATCGCGGGCCAAGCCCGCTCCCACGCCAGCCACACAAGGTTCGTGGGAGCGGGCTTGCCCCGCGATGGGGAGATTAGGTTTCTACAAATGTCACCACCCTGCAAGGAACCCCCATGCCCCGCCCGGTCCTGATCGCCATCGACGCCTCCCCCGCCAGCCACGCCCTGCTCGACCTCGCCCGTCGTTACTGCCGCCCGGGCGAACACACCCTGCACGTGCTGCTGGCCATCGACGCTACCTTTGCCGTGCACGACCACCGTGCGGCCTACACCGAGGAAGAGTTGGAAGAATACCCCGCCGCCTGCGACGAACAGCAACTGGCCGAGCACGCCGTGAACAGCGCCGTGGGCACCCTGCGCGAAGCCGGGTTCGACAGCCTGGGCTGCATGGTCGCCGGCCAGCCGGTGGAGGTGATCGTCGCCAAGGCCCGGGAGCTTGAATGCGAGCTGATCATCATCGGCCACCGCCACCTGTCACGGGTCGGAAGGCTGTTGGACCCCTCGATCAGTGCCAAGGTCATCGACCGGGTGCAGGTGCCCGTGCTGGTCGGGGCTGCCTGAGCCCGAATAGCCGTTGATCAGGCAGTACACACGAGGTAATGCAATTGCATTGACCAGGTAATGCACTCGCATTACCTTGCTTGATACTACCCCTCGCGGACCTACGATCATGGCCACTACCTTCGAAGCCGAGTCGACCCTGACCGAGCGTTACCAGACCACGGTCCCCGAAACCGTTCGCCGTGCCTTGGGCCTGAAAAAGCGTGACAAGATTCACTACTCGATCCGCCCTGACGGAGCGGTGATACTGACCCGCGCAGAGACAGCCGAGGAAGACCCCGCCGTAGGGCAGTTCCTGGATTTCCTGGCCCGGGATATCGCCACCAATCCGCAACGATTGAAGGTTGTCGATGCAGAGCTCGTCGCTCGCCTGGATGCACTGGTGGGCGACGTTGAAATCGATCTCGATCAACCTCTCTCGGCGGACGATGAATGACTGAAACGAGGCGCAAACCTCTTTGCGTGCATGGCTGGAGCGTGTTCGCCCACCCCCTCTTTCTCGACAAGCTGGAGGCACTCATCGATGAAGTCGAAGTGCTTCAGAAGAAGGATCCGGTCGGCTACGTAAAGAAAAATGCGGCAAAACGATTGAAGGCCGTCAGACGCTTGGCCTTCGACGTCATTGCCCAGGCGCCTGGCAACCCTGACCATCGAATGGGCGGCACACTGGGCGCGGAACACAAGCACTGGTTTCGCGCAAAGTTCTTTCAGCAATACCGCTTGTTTTATCGCTATCACGCCTCCAGCAAGATCATCGTGTTGGCGTGGGTGAACGATGACGACAGCAAGCGCGCTTACGAAAGCAGTGACGATGCCTACAAAGTGTTCCGTCGCATGCTGGGCAGCGGACACCCTCCTGATGACTGGGACCAGCTGTTGCAGGAAGCGACCGCGGCAACAGCTCGATTCAACGCCACCCTCAAGCGCTGACACCTGCCCGCCAATCCAGCGATGGAGCCAGCGCAGTAACCCGATCAGTCCTCGCTCGGCTTGACCACCACCGTACAGGTCGTCCCCGCCGCCAGCAGGAACCCGTCCGGCACTTCATCGATATGGATCCGCACCGGCACCCGCTGCGCCAAACGCACCCAGTTGAAGGTCGGGTTCACGTCGGCGATCAGCTCACGGCTCTGCGGGTTGTCACGGTCGTAGATGCCACGGGCAATGCTCTCCACATGCCCTTTGATCCGCTCGCCGCTCATCATCTGCAGCTCGGCAACATCGCCCACCTTCACATGGGGCAGCTTGGTCTCCTCGAAGAAGCCGTACACCCAGAACGACTGCTCATCCACAACCGCCATCACCGCCTCGCCGGTGCGGGCGTAATCGCCCTTATGGATGTTCAGGTTGGTCACATAGCCATCGACGGTGGCGACGATCTGCGTGCGCTTGAGGTTCAGCTCGGCGGCCGCCAGCTGGGCCTGGGCGTGCTGGTAGTCGGCCAGCGCCGAATCGGCGATGTTGCTGGCGTCGTCGCGGTTCTCTTTCGAGATCACCAGGTTGTCCAGGTCGGCTCGGCGCTTGGCATTCACCTTGCGCATTTCCCAGGTGGCCTTGCGCGAGGCCACCAGCGCCTTGGCCTGGTCCACCGCCAGCTGATAGTGCTCGGGGTCGATGCGGATCAGCACGTCGCCCTTCTTCACCCGCTGGTTGTCCTTGACCGGCACGTCCACCACATAGCCCGGCACATCGGCGGCAACGTTGATGATGTCGGCGCGCACCCGGCCGTCGCGGGTCCACGGCGTGGTCATGTAGTGCAGCCACAACTGACGGCCGATCGCCACGGCAGCGGCCAGCACCAGCAGGGTGGCGATCAGGCTGAAGAACTTTTTCATTGCAGGATTCTCACCAGTAGAGCGACAGCGCCAGGGCGCCGAACAGGCAGACGAACAGCGACAGGCGCAGCAGCGCCGGGTGCCAGAAGAAGCGATAGCCATCAACGCTTGCGATGAACCGGTCCAGGCCCCAGGCCAGGCCCAGGGCGAACAGGAACATCAAGGTCATGGTGGGCATGTACACGCCATGGAAGGCGATCTCACGGGGCATGGTGCAATCCTTTCGCCGGGGCCAGCGGCGACTGTGGGTCGAGCAGGGAGGAACGGATGAAGTGCAGGTAGCTCTGCGCCCGGCGCAGCACCGAGGTGTCGAAGTGCCGGGCGAAGGGTTCGTCGGTGGCCTGCACGCGGCTGATGGCGTGGTCCACCGCCACCAGGGCGCGCTCGTGGTTGCTGGCGCTGGGTTGCAGGAACAACCGCGCCAGCGCCCGGCCCATCACGCGGATGGCCTGGCGCCAGGGCTGCGACTCGGCGTACGCCGGGTGGATCGGCGCGCGATCCTGCTCCTTGCGCAGCTCAATGATGGCGTGGCCAACCTCCAGTACGGTGAACATCCAGCCCATCAGCTCGCTCTGCACCTGCGGCTTGCCGGCGGCCAGGCCATAGGCCTGGTGCAGCAGGTCGCGGGTGCGGCTCTCGAACGCCGAGCCCAACCCGCGCAGGCGCCCGCCGATGGCGAACAGCACCTGCTCGCGCAGCTCCTGCTCCAGGCGGCTCCACAGCCAGCGGCTGTTGGGCGGCAGGATGATCGCCCCGGCTGCGGCGCAGACGAACATGCCGATGACCATGCCGATGTAGTCGTTGATGAAGGTATAGGGGTCATAAATGGTCAGGTTGTTCGGCACCGAACCGATGGCGAAGAACACTAGCAGGCCCAGGCCATAACCGGCATAGGCCGGGCGCGAGGCGAGGAACGCGCCAAGCACGAACACCGGCGCCAACACCATGCACAGCAGCGCAAAACCGTCGATCCAGGGGAACACGAAGAAGGTCTCGAAGAACCCGACGAAGGCGCCGATCGCCGTGCCGCAGGCCATCTGGAACGACATGCGCTTGGGGTTCGGCGAGGCCGCCGACAGGCCCACGGTGACCGTGGCGATCAAGGTCATCATGGCGCCGCTGGGCCAGTCACTGAGCAGCCAGTAGCTGCCCAGCAACAGCAGCACCGCCGAGGCGCGCACGCCGGCGGCCAGCGATACCAGCCAGCTGGTCTGGGCCACGTAGGGTTCGTCCCACTGTTCGCGTTCGTGCTTGTGCACGGCCAGCGAGGCGTGGGTCTCGGCGTAGCTGTACATCTCGTCGACGAAGCGGTAGAGCAGCTCGAAGGCGGTATGGAAGTCGAGCAGGTCGGATTCGCTCGGGTTGGTCTCCAGGTACTCGGCGCGAAGGCCACGCACCTGGGCCTGCAGGCCTTCCTTGTAGGTGCCCAGCTCCAGTGCCAGGCGCAAGGCATCGGCGTCGGTCAGAGCCCGACCGACATAGGGCTGCAGCAGCTCGGCCAGGGTGTCCAGGCCGGGCTCGATGGCGCCGACGATCTGCAACGGGCCACGGGCGCGCAGTCGCTCCAGCAACCGGTGCAAGGCATTGAAGCGCGTGGTGATGGCCATGAACTCGCTGTTCATCCGCACCAGGCGGCCGGAGCGTCGGCGCATGTGCGGGTCTTCGAAGGCGGTGACGTTGCGCAGGCTCTCCAGGCCCACCGCCTCGGCGACGAAGCGCACGTTGCTGGTCTCGAAGCGGTCGCGCTGGCTGTCGCCGCGCAGGGCCTCGACCACCACCCCGGCGAACACGCCGAAGCGCTGGTACAGGGCGTTGCGCATGGCGGCACTGGCCGACTGCGGCAGGATCGCGGCGCTGACGAAAGTCGAGACCAGAATCCCCAGGGCGATCTCCAGCACCCGCCACACCGCCGCCATGAACGCCTGGTCAGGGTGCTGCAGCACCGGCAGGCCGATCATCGCCGCCGTGTAGCCGGCCAGCACGAAGCCATAGGCGCGGAAGGTGCGGTAGCGCATGGCCCCCGCCGAGCACAAGCCGACCCACAGCGCCAGGCTGGGCAGGAACAGCTCGGTGTTCTGCGGGAAGATCGCTATCAGCGCGACCATCATCGCCGAGCCGGCCAGGGTGCCGAGCACCCGGTAGAAGCTCTTGGCGAACACATGGCCGCTCTGCGGCTGCATGACGATGAACACGGTGATCATCGCCGTGCGCGGCTGCGGCAGCTCCAGGCGCATGGCCAGCCACAGGGTGATGAACGCGGCGGCCAGCACCTTGAAGATGTAGACCCAGGTGACCCCGTCGGTGCGCGACCAGGCGAAGAAGCCCCGGCGCCACTCCAGGCTCCGCAGCCAGCGCAGGGGCAAGCTCGATGTGCTCATTCGGCGTGGTCCGGCTGGTCGAAGATGGCCAGGGTGGCCGGCGTTTTCGGGGCGGCCTGGCGTTCTTGATCAGGCACATCCTTGCCCGCCTCCAGGCCGCCGCCCAGGGCGGTGACCAGCTCGGCATGGGCGGTCAGGCGCGCGGCCTGCACCTGCTGCTGCACCTGTTGCTGGCGGAACAGCAGGGTCTGGGCGTTGAGCACGTTGAGGTAATCGGTCAGGCCACGCTGGAAAGCGACGGTGGCGATGTCGTAGGTCTTCTGCGCGGCGGCCACCGATTCGGCGGCGAAATGCGCCTGCTCCTTCATCGACTCGCGGCGGATCAGTTGGTCTGAGATGTTCTTCAGCGCGCCGATCACCGTCTGGTTGTAGCGCGCCACGGCCACGTCATAGCCGGCCGAGGCCACGCCCAGCTGCGAGCGCAGGCGACCGCCGTCGAAGATCGGCAGGCTGATGGCCGGCCCCACGTTGTAGTTGAACTTGCGCCCGGTGAGGAACTCCAGCGGGCCGCCACCGGTGGCCATGAAGCCAAGGCCGCCGACCAGGTCGACGTTGGGGAAGAAGCCGGCGTGGGCCACGTCGATGCCACGGGCCTGGGCCGCCACCTGCCAGCGACTGGCGACCACGTCGGGGCGCTGGCCGACCAATTCGGCGGGCAGGTTCGACGGCAGTTTCAGCGGCGCGCCGAGGGTCAGGGTCGGGCGTTGCAGCTTCGCGCCCTCCCCCGGTCCCTTGCCGGCCAGGGCGGCCAGCTGGTTGCGGGTCAGGGCGATCTCCTCGTTGAGGCTGTCGATCTGGCGGTGGGTTTCCGGCAGCGGCGCCTCGGCCTGGCTGACCTCGAAATGGGTGCCGATGCCACCGTCGAGGCGGCGCTTGGCCAGGGCGAGGATCTGCTCCTGCTGCGCAAGCTCGGCCTGGACGATATCGCGCCGGGCGTAGTGCAGGCTGAGCTGGATATAGGCGCGCACCACGTTGTTCTCCAGCTCCAGCTGAGCCTGGCGCGCCTCGGCGACGCTCATGTGCGCCTGGTCCACGGCCTGCTCGCTGGCATTGCGCTCGCGGCCCCACAGGTCCAGGGCGTAGCTGAAACCGATGGCGGCATTGTTGTCCCAGGTGTTGGCGCCGGACAGCGCGCCCGGGCCGTAGAACTGATCCTCGGGCCAGTTGTGGCGCTTGAGGGTGGCGTTGCCGTTGGCCTGCAGTTTTTCCGCCGACTCGACCACGCCGGCCATGGCCTTGGCTTCCCGCACCCGGGCGGCGGCCATGGCCATGCTCGGACTGCCGGCCAGGGCCTGGGCGATCCAGGCGTCCAGCTGCGGGTCGCCGTAGGCGCGCCACCATTGCTGGGCCGGCCAGTGGGCGTCGCGCGCGGCCTCGCGGATCGCGGCGTCGGTGGTCAGTTGGTTGGCTTGGAGGGTCTTGCTTTGCGGGGCGATGCCCCAGGTTCCGATACAGCCGCTCAAGGTGAGACAAAGGGCACAGGCACTGAACGCATGGAGCGCTCTGATGTGGCGACGCGGCACAGCTGCGATTTCCCGAGGAAGAGGTGGAGGGGCCGGGCAATTCTAGGGGCGGGTTTCATTGGCGATAAGCGCATATTCCTGCGAATCTTTGTTACCAAAACAGCGATAATCCGGCTTTAGTCGGAAGCGAAATTCCGCAACTTCATGTCACAATTTTGTCCTCTAAACCGAGAGTGACCCATGGACACCCTGCAAAACATGCGTGCTTTCAGTTGCGTGGCCCAGCTCGGCAGCTTCACCGCTGCCGCGGCGCAACTGGATACGACCACCGCGAACGTGTCGCGGGCGGTCTCCAACCTGGAAGCCCATCTGCAAACCCGCCTGCTCAACCGCACCACCCGGCGCATCGCGCTGACCGAGGCTGGCAAGCGCTACCTGATGCGCTGCGAACAGATTCTTACCTACGTGGAAGAAGCCGAGGCCGAGGCCAGCGACGCCCACGCCCGCCCCGCGGGGCAGTTGAAGGTGCATTCGATGACCGGCGTCGGCCAGCACTTCGTGGTCGACGCCATCGCCCGCTACCGCGAGTCGCACCCGGACGTGACCTTCGACCTGACCATGGCCAACCGCGTGCCCGACCTGCTGGACGAGGGCTACGACGTGTCCATCGTGCTGGCCAGCGAGCTGCCGGACTCGGGCTTCGTCTCCCAGCGCCTGGGCATCACCTACAGCATCGTCTGCGCCTCGCCCGAGTACGTGGCCCGTCACGGCAGCGCGCACAAGCCGGCCGACCTGCTCAAGCATGCCTGCCTGCGCATGGTCAGCCCGGTGATCCCGCTGGAGAAGTGGCTGTTCGACGGGCCGGAAGGCCAGGAGATGGTCAACATCACCACCTCGCCGTTCCAGGTCAACTCGGCGGACGCGATGAAGACCGCGATCCGCAGCGGCATGGGCGTGGGCGTGCTGCCGATCTATTCGGCCATCGACGGCCTGCGCGATGGCAGCCTGGTGCGGATCATGCCGGAGTACCGCCTGCAGGAGCTGAACCTGTACGCGATCTACCCGTCGCGCCAGTACCTGGATGCCAAGATCAAGACCTGGGTCGAGTACCTGCGCAATTCGCTGCCGGAGATTCTTGCCGCCCATGAGGCCGACCTGAAGACCCATGAGCTGCTGATCGCCAACTGAAAAAAGCGGCTGCATTGGGGGTAAGGACAATGGTAGGTTGCTAACCATTGATTCCAGCGTCTGGCAGACAGGGTCATGGGAGGGCTTCGCCCTCCATCGCGGCACAAGGCCGCTCCTACAGGGTTACGCGGTACCTGTAGGAGCGGCCTTGTGCCGCGAAAGGGCCGCACAGCGGCCCCGCTCTTCTGCCCGGCTCCACCTCACGCCTTGCAGAGAAGCAGCCCGATGAAAAAGACCGTCCTGGCCTTCAGCCGCATCACGCCAGCCATGGCCGAACGCCTGCAACAAGACTTCAACGTGATCGTGCCGAACCCGAAACGCGGCGACATCAGCGCCCAGTTCAACGAGGCCCTGCCCGAGGCCCACGGCCTGATCGGGGTCGGTCGCAAGCTCGGCCGCGCGCAGCTCGAAGGCGCGGGCAAGCTGGAGGTGGTGTCCAGCGTCTCGGTCGGCTACGACAACTACGACCTGGACTACTTCAACGAGCGCGGCATCGCCCTGACCAACACCCCCGACGTGCTCACCGAAAGCACCGCCGACCTGGGCTTTGCCCTGATCATGGGCTGCGCTCGGCGCACCGCCGAGCTGGATGCCTGGACCAAGGCCGGCCACTGGCAGGCCACCGTCGGCCCGGCGCAGTTCGGCTGCGATGTGCACGGCAAGACGCTGGGTATCGTCGGCATGGGCAACATCGGCGCGGCCATCGCCCGTCGTGGCCGCTTCGGTTTCAACATGCAGGTGCTGTACACCGGCAACAGTCGCAAGACCGCGCTGGAACAGGAACTGGGCGCGCAGTTCCGCAGCCTGGACGCATTGCTGGGCGAAGCCGATTTCGTCTGCCTGGTGGTGCCGCTGTCCGAGGCAACCCGCAAGCTGATCGGCGCCCGCGAGCTGCAACTGATGAAGCCCAGCGCGTTCCTGGTCAATATCGCCCGGGGACCTGTAGTGGATGAGGCGGCGCTGGTCGAGGCACTGCGCAATGGCACCATTCGCGGCGCCGGGCTGGATGTGTACGAAAAGGAGCCGCTCGCCGATTCGCCGCTGTTCAAGCTGCCCAACGCCCTGACCCTGCCGCACATCGGCTCGGCCACCGCCGAGACCCGCGAGGCCATGGCCAACCGTGCGCTGGACAACCTGCGGGCGGCGTTGCTGGGTGAGCGGCCGCGGGACCTGGTGAATCCGCAGGTGTGGAAGGGCTGAGCTTTTCAGCCCGAGTTACCTAACCTGTCGCGGGGTACCGCGATGGGACAAGGTTACTTGACTGCCAGCACGCCTTCGACCGGCCTGGATTTCGGCTTGCGGAACACCAGCACATTCCCCGCCATTACCGCTACCAGGCCCAGCAACGCCGGCGCCGTCCATTGGTAGCCCTCGGCGAATGCCGACACATTCAACGCCACCAGCGGGAACAGCACGGTGCAATAGGCTGCCCGCTCCGGCCCCATGCGTCCGACCAGGGTCAGGTAGGCGGTGAAGGCGATAACCGAACCCGGGATCACCAGGTACAGCAGCGAGCCGATGTAGCGGGCGTTCCATTCCATGTCGAAGGGGATGCCCTTGACCAGGCAGTACGCCGCCAGCATCGAGGCGCCATAGAGCATGCCCCAGGCATTGGTGGTCATCGGCTTGAGCCCGGCCTTCTGCTGCACGCTGGACAGCATGTTGCCGGCCGAGAAGCACAGCGTGCCGAGCAGGCCCAATCCCAGGCCGTACAAGGTCTCGCGGCTGGCGGCGTGGTGCGAGAGTTCCGGCCAGAACAGCAGTCCCAGACCGAGCAGGCCCAAGGCGCCGCCACCGAGCACATTGGCGGCGATCTTCTGGCCGAAGAAGATCCGGGCGTTGATGGCGTTCCACAAGGTGGCGGTGGAGAACACCACGGCGATCAGGCCGGTGGCAACCCACTGGCTGGCGGTAAGGAAGCACATGAAATTGACGCAGAACAGGCACAAGCCCTGGGCCAGGCATACCAGGTGACCACGCCGGTTCATCGGTTGCAGGCGGCGGGTGAGCAGCAGGAAGGCGAACAGGATCAGCCCGGCCAAGGCGAAGCGGTAGACGATCGACACCGGGATGGCAACCTCGCCCAGCTGCAGTTTCAGGGCGATCCAGGTGGTGCCCCAGATCAGGACGGTGAGCAGGTAGAGCGACAGGTTCATGATGGACTCCCTCGACAGGTATCAGGCCTATCGCGGGGCAAGCTGCTCCCACAGGGCGCATTGCGACCTCGGTGGGAGCGGGCTTGCCCCGCGATGAAAACCCCATGAGCCCAGTTTCTTGCGCCATCGCTGTTCGGCGCTTGCATAAACTTGCGCTTTTCCTCCCCGGCTAGCTGCCATCCCGGCGCCGGCGCAGTACGATGGCCAGCAGAGGAACCGCCCATGCCCCCACTCGATCACCTGCAGGTCTTCAACGTCCTGAACGCCTCGCCCCACGCCCGGCTGGAGCTGAGCGCGCAGCTGGGCGACGGGCTGGCGGCGGCCTTGTGGAGCAACCGCGACGATGCCCGCGACTACCAGGCGCCCAGCCATCACACACTGTCGTGCTACATCGCCGACGGCACCGGCACCTTCCGCCGCCAGCGCCCCAGTGATCGCGGCGCGCCGGACAAGCTGTGCGTGATGCCCGCCGGCCATGAGTCGAACTGGATAATCAACGGCTCGATCCGCCTGGCCCACCTGTACATCAGCGAGGAACAGTTCGCCCTCGGCTGCACCCGCCTGCTGGACCGCGAGCCGCGGGAGATGCAACTGCGCGAGGCGACCTTCCTCGACGACCCGCAGCAGGCCCGACGCTTTCGCGAGCTGATCGGCCTGGACTGGGCCGAGCCCGGCGAACGCCTGCTGGCCAGCAGCCTGGCCCACGACATCATCGACCACGCCGTGCTCAACCAGGTCGGCCTGCGCCAGGGCCTCAAGCTCAAGGGCGGACTGGCACCGCACCAGCGCCGGCAACTGGTGGACTATATCGAGGCCAACCTCGACCAACCGCTGACCTTGGGGGAGCTGGCGCTGCGCTGCAACCTGTCCGAGTACCACTTCGCGCGGATGTTCCGGGCGAGCTTTGGACTGCCGCCGCATCAGTACCTGCTGGCCCGGCGGCTGCAGCGGGCGTGCCGGTTGCTGCGCATGGGCACGTTGCCTTTGGGCGAGGTGGCGTTGCTGTGCGGGTTTGCCAGTGCCAGTCATTTCAGCAACCGGTTCAGGCAGGCGCTGGGGGCGACGCCGGGGGCGTATCGGGCGGCGTTCGCCAGTTGAATACTGGGGCCGCTTTGCGGCCCGTTCGCGGCACGAGGCCGCTCTCATGGAGCAAAACATAATTCTTTGATTTGACTGGGGCAGCGTGGGAGCGGGCTTGCCCCGCGATGCGGCGTTTGGCACCGGCTTCGCCGGTGATCGCGGGCAAGCCCGCTCCCACGCTGGAACCTTGTTCCCTGCGCGACAGCGCAGCCCGGAAGGCTGTGTGATCTCCTACAGGAGACCGCGTACCTCTGTAGGAGCGGCCTCGTGCCGCGAAAGGACCGCAAAGCGGTCCCGGCGATCTAGAACTCCAAGGTGCTCGACAAGCTCACCTGCCGCGCATCCCCCACCGCGACGAAATACCGGTTCACCGCCGAGCTGTAATACACCTTGTCGAACAGGTTCTTCACGTTCAGCTGCAACCGCACCTTGTGCTCGTCCAGTTTCGTTTCATAGCTGGCAAAGGCATCCGCCACCGTGTACGCCGGCAGGTCGAAGTCATTGGTGGCGTTCCCCGCACGTTCACCCACATAGCGCGCACCGGCCCCCAGCCTCAGGCGATCACCGCCGAACAAGCTGCCATAGTCATACACCGCCGACAGCGAACCACTGTGCCGGGCGACGTTCTGCAGGCGATTGCCCTTGAGCTGCGGGTCCTTGGTCACCTCGGCGTCGGTGAAGGCGTAGGCGCCGATCAGGCTCCAGCGCTCGCTGAGCTGGCCGGTCAGGTCCAGCTCGACGCCCCGTGAGCGCACTTCGCCCGCGTTGCTGTAGAGAATGGTGCCCGGCAGGGTGTCGCCGTCGGCCACCAGCACGTTGCGCTTGGTGATGTCGAACAACGCCAGGGTACCCGTCAGCGCCCCCGGCACATCGAGCTTGGCCCCGATTTCCCAGGACTTGCCCTCCTCCGGCGCGATGCCTGAGTCCAGGGTCAGGGTGCGACCACCGCCGATGCTCAGCGGGGCGATGGTCGAGTTGGGCTTGAACGACTCGCTGTAGCTGCCATAGAACGACAACTGGTCATCGACCTTGTACACCACGCCCGCATGGGGCACCCAGGTCTGGTCGCTGGTGTCGGTGTTGACGTTGAACGGCCGGCCGCGACCGGCGTACTGGTCGTATTGCTGGAAGCGCCCGCCGGCCACCAGGATCCAGTGCTCGTCCAGGTGCCAGGCGTCCTGCAGGAACAGCGAATCGGTGCGCAGCTTGTCGGTCTGGTCGCTGTCGCTGGCGCGCACGCTGGTGCCTTCCACTTCGCGGCCATAGACCGGGTTCAGGTAGCTGAAGGTCGAGCGGCTGTTCTGGCGGATCAGGTCGGCGCGGTAGACCTTGCGGTCCTCGTGGTCGACACCGACCACCAGGTCGTGGCGCATGCCCGCCAGCTCAACGCTGCCGTTGAGGCTGAGGGTGGCGAACTGGTCGCGGCTCAGGGCGCCCTGGGTGCCATCGATGCTGCGTGACAGCGTGCCCTTGCTTTCATCCACGCCGGTCACGCGGACCTGGCTGGCGTCGTAGGTCTCGCGGTTGAAGCTGTAGCCGAAGTGCAGTTTCCAGTCGTCGGCCAGGCGATGATCGACCTCCAGGCGGTACAGGTCGGAGCGACCCTCCATATCGTTGAACGGCTCGTCGAGGCGGCGGGTGGCGGGAATGTTCAACGGGTGGCCGTCACTGCCAAAGGCGGTGCCACGGTCGAACGGGTAGAGAAACTCGCGGTGCTCATAGGCCAGCACCACCTGGGTGTCCTCGCCGTACCAGGCCAGCGACGGCGCCACCAGCGACTCGCGGTGCACCCCGTAGTTGCGCCAGTAGTCCTCGTCCTCGTGATCGACGATCAGGCGGTAGGCCAGGTTGCTGTCACCCAGCGCCCCGGTGCTGTCCAGGCCGCCGCCGCTGCCGTTCTTGCCGCTGCCGTAGGTCGAGCCCCGCAGGGTCAGGGCGTTGTACTGCTGCAATTGCGGGCGCTTGCTGACCACGTTGATCACCCCACCCGGGTCCTGGATGCCATACAGCAGCGACGCCGGCCCCTTGAGCACCTCGACCCGCTCGGTACTGGCGTTGAGGGCGCGGCCCTGCACGATCGGCATGCCGTCGCGCATGATCGAGCCGTCGCGGTTGTCACCGAAGCCGCGCTTCATCACGGTGTCGGCGGTGCCGCCGAAGTTGTTGCCCTGGGTGATGCCGCTGACGTTGTACAGCGCATCGTCCAGGTTGCGCGGCGCCTGGTCGCGGATCACCTGGGCCGGGACCACGTTGACGGCCTGGGGGATGTCCAGCGTCGCGCCCTGGCCGCGCATGATCGAGGCACTGTCCGGCGGCTGATAGCTGTAGTCATCCAGCTGTGAGTTGATGGTGGTGGCCTGCAGGTTCAGCGCGCCGGAGGTGTCGAGCGGCTCCAGGGTCAGGGTGCGGGCATCGATCCGGCGCCAGGCCAGGCCCGAGTTGCCGAGCAACTGCTGCAGCGCCTGGTCGGCGTCGAAGGTGCCGTTGAGTGCCGGGGCCTGCACATCCGGCAGGGCCAGGGTGTAGACCACGCTCTGCCCGGTCGCGCGGCTGAAGGCGTTGAGTGCCTGGGCCAGCGGCTGGCTTGGCTGGGCGAAGCTGTAGACCTGGCTCTGCTGCGCGGCCAGGGCCTGGGGCACGATGGCGATAGCGGGCAGGGAGCAGAGGCCGAACCAGAGCGGGACGCAACGCGGGGTGAACTTCATGGACGCGGACCTGTGAGAGGGATGATCGTTTGCGAATGAATCGCACTTCCACTCACTACACGGATGCCGTGGGGGGATACCTCATCACCTGATCGAAAAATTTTTGCTTTACCGACGTCTTCGCGGGACAAGCCCGCTCCTACAGGGACCGCGCAAGCCTCGTGGGAGCGGGCTTGCCCCGCGATGGCGTCGGAACAGGTCAACGCAAGACGGTCAGCCGACCCAGCACCGTCTGCCGCGAGAAGCCCATCACCTTGCCCAGCGAATCCAGCGCCGCTAGTGGTTCCGCCACCGGGAAACTGCCACTGACCCTGCGCTGCCCCAGCTCCCCGTCGAGCAACAGGATCCGCCCGGGGTAGTAACGCCCCAGGTCCTCGATCACCTGCGCCAACGGCACCTGGTAATAGTTCAGCCAGCCCTGGCGCCAGGCCAGGCGGCTGTCGCTGTCCACCGCCTCGACCCCGCCGGCCACGCCGCCGGCATAGGCCAGTTGCTGGTTGGCCGTCAGCTCGCGGGCCGCCTGTCCTTGGGCCGGCGTCACCGCCACCCGCCCGCTGCGCACGGTGACCTGGGCGCCATCGCCCTGCCCGCGCACCTCGAACTGGGTCCCCAGCACTCGCACTTCACCGCCCTGGGCATCTACCAGGAACTGCTCGCCGGTATGGGTCACCTCGAAGAACGCGGCGCCGCGCAGCAACCGCACGCGCCGTTCGCCCTGGGCAAAATCCACCGCCACGGCAGTGCCGGCATCCAGGGTCAGCCGCGAATGATCGGCCAAGGTCACCTGCCGCACCTGCGCGCCGCTGGTGTAGTCGGCACGCAGGTCCTGCAGCCAGAACTGCGGCTGCCAGCCCGCCGCGCATCCCAGCGCCAGCACAAGACACGCTGCCACCGCCAGGCCGCGCCACGGCCGCTTGCGCGCGGGTCGGCGCATGGCGTCCAGATATTGTTGCAGGCCCTCTCGCTCCTCGAGTGCCAGCCGCGCCGCCGGTGCTTCGCTGAGGCGCCACAGCGCCTGGGCCTCGACATAGGCCTGGCGATGGGCCGGGCTCTCCAGCAACCAGCGCTTGAACGCCGCGCCCTCGGCTTGCGCCGGCTGCTGCTGGATGCGCCCCAGCCAGCGCAGGGCGGCCTGGGACTGTGCGGCAGTGATCGGCTGTTCAAGACTCATCGACGGGCGCTCCCTGGCCGGCGCAGTGGGGACGCGGGTTCGGCGACGCTCGCCTTGCACGCTTCGAGGGCGCGCATCATATGCTTTTCCACCGCGCTCTGGGACAACTGCATGGCCTTGGCGATCTCGCCGTAGGTGCAGCCATGGATGCGGTTGAGCAGGAAGATCTGCCGCGTGCGCTCGGGCAAAGCCCGCAGGGCCATCTCGATACGCTGCAGGTCGTGGTCGACCTCCAGGGCCTGCTCGGGGGCCTGGCTGCCCTGCGGCTCATCGGGGTCGTGCAGGCCTTCGGCGGCCCGGTCGCGGCTGCCTTCGCTGCGCAGGTAGTCGATGGCCAGGTTGCTGGCGCTGCGCAGCAGGTAGGTGTCGAGCGCCTCGACCTTCACCTCGGGGCGCCGCCAGAAGCGCAGGAACAGGTCCTGGACCAGGTCCGACGCCGTGGCGCGGCAGCCGACGCGCCGGCTGACCAGCGCCTCCATGCGCGCGCGCTGGGCCAGGAATACCTGGACAAAACGCGCCCGACCGCCGCCAGCCTCGGAGTCGCTCAAGGGCCTAGACCGCCAACACGGCCAGCAGTGGCCCGAGCACCAGGCTGGCGAGCGCCGCCCCGAGCAGCAGGCGCGGCTGGTACGGCAGGCCGAACACCCACAACGTAACCCCGGCCATCAGCAAGGCGATCCATTCCACCAGGCCCAGGGCCCAGCCGCGCCCGTGCACGGCAAGGATCAACGACAGCAGCAGCAAGGCCCAGCCCGCGACCTTCAAGGCTCGTAGTTGCCGGCCCGTGGGCTTGCGCCCGAGCAGGTCGTTGAAATGCTTTTCCATGGCCAGGCACAGGCCGGCGAAACCGGCGAAGCCCATCAGCGCGATCCCCAGCATCAGCTCGCCTCCACGGTCTTGGCGGCACGTGGCGCACGCTTGGCGACCGCCTTGGGCGCACGCAGCATCTTGCCGGCAGCCCAGGCCAGGAACAGGCCAGTGGCCAGCGCCGTCAGGTCGAAACCGGCCATCGCCCAGTCACCCGCGGCGATGGAGTGATCCAGGCCCTTGTCGGTGATCAGCGCGTTGAGCAGCGGCAGCACGACGAACGCCAGCGCCCCCAGGGTCAGTTGTTCGCCCCAGGCACGGCGCCCGCTGCGCAACATGGCGTGGAGCAATGAGGCGCCCCAGGCCAGGAAGAAAGCATTGATCTCCCAGTCGGCCCGCCCATCCATGGCCGTAGGCAGCAGGCGATTGGCCCAGAAGAACGCCGCCACGCCCAGCAACAGGCCGCTCATGCTGGCGATGTTCAGCACTTCGACCAGGCGCAGCTCGCCGGGCATGCGCTCGCTCTTGGCATGCTTGAGCTGGCGCTTGCCCAGCCACATCACCAGCCCCGTGCCGATCACCGCTGTGCCGGCCACGCCGAAGGCGAAGTACAGCCAGCGCAGCCAGGGCCCGGCGAAATTGCCCATGTGCAGGCCGACGAAGGTGAAGGAGGTGGTCATCGCCGCGCTTTCCGGCGCGCCGCGACGCAGCAGCTCGCCGCTGACGCCATCGAAGGTCCAGATGGCGCTGCGCTGGTAGGCGACGCTGTCGGCCGAGGCGCGGGTGAAGGTGACCCGGGCGTTGCGGTCGCCGGGATTGTGCACCTGGATGTAGCCCATGCGCGCCCCCGGCGCCTGTTCCTGGACCTTGGCGTACAGTTCGGTCAGTGGCGCCAGCGGCGCGGCCTGGGCCGCCGCCTTGGGGACTTCGTCGCGGCCGAACACATCGTTGAAATAGCCGCTGCTGTCGCCGTAGCTGGCCAGGATGCTGGCCGGCATGACCATGTACATGAAGATCACCAGACTGCTGTAGCTGATCATCAGGTGGAACGGCAGCACCAGCACGCCGATGGCGTTGTGGCCATCGAGCCAGGAGCGCTGGCCCTTGCCCGGGCGGAAGGTGAAGAACTCCTTGAAGATCTTCTTATGGGTGATGATCCCGGTGACCAGCCCCAGCAGCATGATGAAGGCGCAGAAGGTCGACAGCCAGCGACCCCAGGGGTGGGGCATCTGCAACTGGAAGTGGAAGCGGTAGAAGAACTCGCCGCCACGGCTGTCACGGGCCTCGACCGCCTCGCCGGTGCGGGCGTCGAGTTCCTTGTCGGTGAAACCCCGGCGCCCGCCGCCGTTCGGGTCGCGCCAGCTGACGCTCAGCGCCGCCTCGCGCTCGCTGGGCAGGCGGATGAACCAGGTGCTGGCGTGGCCGGCATTGGATTCCAGGTATCGCTGGGCAAGGCCAAGACTGCTCACCGGGTCGAGCGGATGGCTCTGCACCTCGGGCTGGGTCCAGTGGCTGATTTCTTCCTTGAAGTACGACAGCGTCCCGGTAAGGAAGATGGCGAACAGCAGCCAGCCGAAGATCAGGCCGGTCCAGGTGTGCAGCCAGGCCATGGCCTGGCGGAAGCCTTCTTTCATGGCAGGTTCATCCAGTAGGCCAGTGCGTTGATCAGCCCCAGCGCCAGGCTTGGCAGCAGCATGCCCAACCAGGCGCGCCAGGCGCTGCGGCAGGCGAAGCACCAGATGAAGGCGATCAGGTAGAAGAGGAACGACAGCATCATCCCGGTCATCGTCGCGTCGGCCTGGGTCATCGGCGCAAGCAGGGTGATGCAGACACTGGCCATCGACGCCAGCAGGTAACCGCCCAGCAACGCGGCCAGGCTGCGTGAGGTCACGGCCAGGCGGTAGCTCAGGGGAAGGCCGGCGGCTTTACTCTTCATGGCGAGGGTCCGGGAAATGGGGCTGCAATACTAATGATTTCAATTCTCATAAGCAAAGCATGCCGGCACCAGCGGTACGCCTGCCTTGCGTCGGCAGCGATTGCCGAACACCGACGGCATGAATACAATGCGAACAATTCTTACTTCCAGTTGCGCTTTGCGGCGCCGGAGTCGTATCGGTGTCCAGTGCCCTCTCTTCCACCGTCGAAGGCCTCTACCACGCCCATCTCGGTTGGCTGACCGGCTGGCTGCGACGGCGCCTGGGCTGCCCGCAGAGTGCCGCCGACCTGGCCCAGGACACCTACCTGCGCCTGCTGCAGGCCCGCGAGACGCCGCAGCTGATCGAACCCCGTGCCTTCCTCACCACCGTGGCCAAGCGTGTGCTGTGCAACCACTTCCGCCGCCAGGAACTGGAGCGCGCCTATCTCGAGGCCCTGGCCCAACTGCCCGAGCAGGTGGCCCCCAGCGAGGAAGACAAAGCCATCATCCTCGATACCTTGCTCGAACTCGACCGCCTGCTAGATAGCCTGCCGCCGCTGGTCAAGCGCGCCTTCCTGCTGGCCCAGGTCGATGGCCTGGGCCAGGGCGAGATCGCCCGCGAGCTGCGCATTTCCCTGGCGACGGTCAAGCGCTACCTGCACAAGGCGGCCTTGCGCTGCTATTTCGCCCTGTGAATCCTGCCTTTCAAGGTTTTGCGATGTTTGAGATATGACTGATCCAATTCGAGATTGCTGGGGTCGCTTTGCGACCCTTTCGCGGCACAAGGCCGCTCCTACAGGGGGCGCGGTCGCCTGTAGGAGCGGCCTTGTGCCGCGAAAGGGCTGCAAAGCAGCCCCGGCAAATCCAAACCGGACGCCAATTCTCAATACGCTGAAAGGGCTGCCCCTGTGAACGCAGCCTTTTCCTCGCAAATCGCCGAACAGGCGGTGCACTGGCTGATCGAGTCGCAGAGCGACGACTTCGACCAACACCAGGCCCTGGAGCGCTGGCTGCAGGCCGACAGCGAACATCAGCGGGCCTGGGCCCATATCCAGCAGGTCAACCAGCGCCTGCGTGGCGTCACCGCTCCGGTGGTCCACGCCACCCTGCAGGCGCCGCCGTCGCCAGGCAGGCGTCGCGCCCTCAAGGCGCTACTGCTGGTAGGGGTGGCCAGTGCCGCCGGGCTCGGCCTGCAACAACACAATCCGCTACCAGGACTGACGGCCGACTACCGCAGTCCGGTCGGCCAGCGCCGCCGTCTGACCCTCGACGACGGCAGCCAGTTGCACCTGAACACCCGCAGCGCCGCCGACGTGCGCTTCGACGGCCAGCAGCGCCTGGTGCGCTTGCAGGAAGGCGAGCTGCTGCTCGAGGTGAGCAACGATCCACGGCCACTGCGCCTGGCCACGGCCCAGGGCGAGCTGCATCTGCACAGCGGACGCTTCGACGTCCGTCAGTTCGACAGTTACAGCCTGGTATCGGTGTTCAGCGGCAGCGCCAGCGTGGCCGGCACACCGCTGCTGGCCGGGCACCAGGCGCGCTTCGCCCGTGGCGGCTGGCAGGCGGTCGCACCGCTGGACCCCAACCGGGCGGCGTGGGTGGAAGGTATGTTGGTGGTGTCACAGATGCGCCTGGCTGACTTTCTCGCCGAGCTGTCGCGGTATCGACTCGGGCAGTTGGGATGCAGCGAGCGGGTGGCGGATTTACGGATTTCCGGATCGTATCCGCTGGCAGACAGTGAGCGGATCCTGGAGATGCTGGAAGTGACGCTGCCGGTGAAGGTGCGACGGTTCACCCGGTACTGGGTGTCGCTCGAGGCGGCGTCAACGGGCTGAGAGGCAAGCCCGCTTCCACGAATCCCGACTCCAACCCAAATTTATTTCATTTCTGTTGAGCCATTTCCCGAACCTCGCGTGACAGAGAAGACAGACCCCCTTGTCACAGGACCTCCGTCACATGCCCCTGCGCCTCAGTCCCCTCGCCTACGCCCTGATCCTCGCCGCCCCGCTCGCCCTGGCCGGCGAACCCCGCGGCTATCACATCGCTCCTGGCACACTGGAACAGGCCCTGAACCAGTTCGGTCGCGAAAGTGGCGCGCTGATCTCGTTCAGCCCGGGCCTCACCCAGGGCCTGAGCAGCCCCGGCCTGGAAGGCCAGTACGAGGTCGGCCAGGGGCTCGATGCCCTGCTGCGCGGCACTGGCCTGCAGGCGCGCCTGGAGACCGACAACGCCTACAGCCTGCAACCGCTGCCGGCCACGGGCAGCAATGCCCCGGTCGAGCTGGGCGCCTCGACCGTGGTCGGCGACTGGCTGGCCGAGGCCCGCCAGGACAACGTCTTCGAGCACCCAGGCGCCCGCGACGTGGTGCGCCGCGAGGAATTCGAACGCAGCGGCGCCAGCAGCGCCCGCGAAGTGCTCAACCGCATTCCCGGCGTCAACGCTCCGGAGAACAACGGTACCGGCAGCCACGACCTGGCGCTGAACTTCGGCATCCGTGGCCTGAACCCACGCCTGGCCTCGCGCTCCACCGTGCTGATGGACGGCATTCCGGTGCCCTTCGCGCCCTACGGCCAGCCGCAGCTGTCGCTGGCGCCGATCAGCCTGGGCAACATGGACGCCGTGGACGTGGTGCGCGGCGGCGGCGCGGTGCGCTACGGGCCGCAGAACGTCGGCGGCATCGTCAACTTCGTCACCCGCGCCATCCCTGAAGAAGCCACCTTCAAGGCAGCGATGCAGAACCAGATCAGCCCGTCGTCCAGCCAGGATGGCCTGAAGAACAGCGCCAACCTGCTGATCGGTGGCACCAATGCCAACGGCCTCGGCGGCGCCCTGCTCTACTCCGGCACCCGGGGCAGCGACTGGCGCGAGCACAGCAATACGCAGATCGACGACCTGATGCTCAAGGGCAAGCTGCAACTGGACGACGCCAACAGCCTGCACGCCATGGCCCAGTACTACGAGGGCGAAGCCGAGATGCCCGGCGGCCTGAGCACCGCCGCCTTCGACGCCGACCCGTACCAGTCGACCCGCCTCAAAGACAAGTTCTGGGGCCGCCGCACCCTGTTCAACATGGGCTACGACTACAAGCAGGACAACCGCCAGTTCAGCGTCAACAGCTTCTTCACCAAGACCCTGCGCAGCGGCTACCTCGACCAGGGCAGCTTCGTCTCGATGTCGCCACGCGAGTACTGGGTACGCGGCATCGAGACCCGCTTCTCGCAGGGCCTGGCCTTGGGCGACAGCTGGCACGAACTGGGCATCGGCTACCGCTACGTCAACGAGGCCGGGCATGAACTGCGCTACCGCGAGCCGGTCAACGGCGCCCTGCCGACCACCGCCAGCCGCAACGACCGCGACACCCGCGGCAGCACCGAAGCCCACGCCATCTACCTGGATGATCGCATCGACATCGGCCGCTGGACCATCACCCCGGGCATCCGCTACGAGATGATCGACTCCGAGCAGAGCAACAAGCTCAACGGCCAGCAGTACCAGGGCAGCTACAACACCGCCCTGCCGGCCCTGAACGTGATGTACCACCTCACCGACAATTGGAACCTCTACGCCAATACCGAAGGCTCGTTCGGCAGCGTGCAGTACAGCCAGATGCCCAACCGTGTCAGCAGCGGCGAAGTGAAGCCGGAGAAGGCGCGCACCTGGGAAGTCGGCACCCGCTACGACAATGGCGACCTGCAGGCCGAGATCGGCGCCTTCCTGATCAACTTCGACAACCAGTACGAAAGCAACCAGACCAACGACTCGGTGATCGCCCGCGGCGAAACCCGCCACCAGGGCATCGAGACCAGCGTGCGCTACGCCCTCGACGGCCTGAGCCCGGCCCTGGCCGGCTTCGACGTGCACGCCGGCTACGCCTTCGTCGATGCCAGCATCCGCGAGGACGGCCCGAACAAGGGCAACCAGGTACCGTTCTCGTCCCGCCACAAGGGCACGCTGGGGATCGGCTACACCGAAGGCCCGTGGCAGTTGAACCTGGACAGCAGCTTCCAGAGCAGCCAGTACGCCGACAACGCCAACACCGCCAGCGAGAGCGCCGACGGCAGCACCGGGCGCATCCCCGGCTACATGCTGGTCAGCACCCGCGCCGGCTATGACTTCGGCCCTGCGCTTTCGAACCTGAAGGTGGCGGTGGGGGTGAAGAACCTGTTCAACCGCGAGTACTACACCCGCTCGTTCGACGACAACAACAAGGGCAAGTACGTGGGTGAGCCGCGGACGTTGTATGTGCAGACGTCGGTAGCGTTCTGACGGCCTAGGGCAGAGGTGGATGACGCCGTTCCCTCTGTAGGAGCGGCCTTGCCGAGGCGTCGGACCGGCCGGAAAGGGCCGCGAAGCGGCCCCGGCAATATTGGCTGCGTAGCTGAAATCCTGGGGCTGCTACGCAGCCCTTTCGCGGCACAAGGCCGCTCCTACAGGAGTGTGGGTGCAGATCAGGCCAGCGCCTTCTCGATCGCCTGCACCACGGTCGGATCATCCGGCGCGGTACGCGGGGCGAAACGCGCCAATACACGGCCATCCTTGCCAACCAGGAACTTCTCGAAGTTCCAGGTGATATCGCCGGGGAACTCGGCCCCTTCACCCGCCAGCAGGCGATACAGCGAATGACGCTGTGGCCCGTTGACCTCGAGCTTGGCGCCCAGCGGGAAGCTCACCCCATAGTTGAGGCTGCAGAATTCCTGGATTTCCTTCTCGCTGCCAGGTTCCTGGCCGGCGAACTGGTTGCACGGCAGGCCCAGCACATTGAAGCCCTTGTCCCGGTAATCCTGATACAGGTTCTCCAGGGCCTTGTACTGCGGCGTCAGCCCGCACTTGGAGGCGACATTGACCACCAGCACCACCTGGCCCTTGAACGGGGCCAGCGGCAGGTCCTCGCCGTTCAACGCCTTCAACGTCAGGTCGTGAAATGCACTCATGATGAAATCCCCTCTCAGGTTCCCGATTGCCGCTGGGGCGAATCCCGCCCACTAAAAAGGCGCGCGGCCAAACCGTCCACCCTCCTGAGGAGGGCAAGTCCGGCTTGCCCGAGCGCCTGGCGACTCTCTGAGCTTAGCGCAGAAAATCAGTGGTGATGACCACCTTCACCGTGGATGTGACGGTGAGCGATTTCTTCTTCGCTGGCGTCACGCACGTCGACGACCTTGACCTTGAAGTTCAGGCGCTGGCCGGCCAGTGGGTGGTTGCCGTCGACGGTGACGTCGTCGCCGTCGATGTCGCGGATGGTGACGATCTGCATCTGGCCGTCCGGCGCCGAGGCGTGGAACTGCATGCCGACTTCCAGTTGGTCGACGCCTTCGAACATGCTGCGGTTCAGGGTGCTGACCAGTTCGGCCGAGTACTCGCCGTAGGCTTCTTCCGGTTCGATGGCAACGGTCAGCTCGTCACCGGCCTGCTTGCCTTCCAGGGCTTTTTCCAGGCCCGGGATGATGTTGGCGGCACCGTGCAGGTAGACCAGCGGCGCACCACCGGCGGAGCTGTCGATGACCTCACCAGCGTCGTTGGTGAGGGTATAGTCGATGGAGACAGCCTTGTTGGCGGCGATCAGCATGGGGCAAGACCTTTTGCAAAAGAATGTAGAACGGACAAGTGTAACCAACGCATCGACCGATTGCGAACGCGACTCGGACCAAGGGCCGCCCATCAGTCGGATCACCGGCTTCCACCTCGACGAAGAGGGCCACTGGGTGGTCGAGCTGTCCTGCGGCCATACCCAGCACCTGCGCCACCAGCCGCCGTGGCAGGCGCGGCCCTGGGTGCTCGATGCCGACGAGCGCGCCCGGCGCATCGGCCAGGTATTCGCCTGCGGCTGGTGCGCGCAAGGGGCGGTTAGCGATACCCTTGGTCGCTGAATTCCTTGCACCGCTTATTTCGAGAAGCACGCATGCAGACATTTTTCATCGCGCCGACCGACTTCGGTGTCGGCCTGACCTCCATCAGCCTGGGCCTGGTTCGCACCCTGGAGCGCGCCGGGCTCAAGGTCGGCTTCTTCAAGCCGATCGCCCAGCCGCACCCCGGCGACACCGGCCCGGAGCGTTCCAGCGAACTGGTCGCCCGCACCCACGGCATCAAGCCACCCACGCCCCTGAGCCTGGGCCATGTCGAGCGCATGCTCGGTGACGGCCAGCTCGACGAGCTGCTTGAGGAAATCATCCGCCTCTACCAGCAGGCCTGCGTCGGCAAGGACGTGGTGGTGGTCGAGGGCATGGTGCCGACCCGCCATGCCAGCTATGCCGCCCGGGTCAACCTGCACCTGGCCAAGAGCCTGGACGCCGAAGTGATCCTGGTATCGGCGCCGGAGAACGAGGTACTGAGCGAGTTGTCCGGCCGCGTCGAGCTGCAGGCCCAGTTGTTCGGCGGCCCGCGCGACCCGAAGGTGCTCGGGGTGATCCTCAACAAGGTGCGCACCGACGAAAGCATGGCCGACTTCGCCACGCGCCTGCGCGAGCATTCGCCGCTGCTGCGCGGCAACGACTTCCGCCTGCTCGGCTGCATCCCCTACCAGGCCGAGCTCAACGCCCCGCGAACCCGCGACGTGGCCGAGCTGCTCGGTGCCCAGGTACTCAACGCCGGCGACTACGACCAGCGGCGCATGAGCAAGATCATCATCTGCGCCCGCACCGTGGCCAACACCGTGCCGCTGCTGACCTCCGGCACCCTGGTGGTGACGCCGGGCGATCGCGACGACATCATCCTCGCCGTGTGCATGGCCGCGATCAACGGCGTGCCCCTGGCGGGCCTTTTGCTGACCAGCGACAGCAAGCCCGACCCGCGCATCCTCGAGCTGTGCCGCGGCGCCCTGCAGGCCGGCCTGCCGATCCTGTCGGTGAGCACCGGCTCCTACGACACCGCCAACCAGCTCAACTCGCTGAACCGCGAGATCCCGGTGGACGACCGCGAGCGCGCCGAGTTCATCACCGACTTCGTCGCCAGCCAGCTGGACGCCGCCTGGCTGCACCAGCGTTGCGGCACGCCACGGGAACTGCGCCTGTCGCCGGCGGTGTTCCGCTACCAGTTGATCCAGCGCGCCCAACAGGCCAACAAGCGCATCGTCCTGCCCGAGGGCGCCGAGCCCCTGCTGGTGCAGGCCGCCGCCCTGTGCCAGGCCCGTGGCATCGCCCGCTGCGTGCTGCTGGCCAAGCCCGAGGACGTGCAGGCCGTGGCCCGCGCCCAGGGCATCAGCCTGCCACCGGACCTGGAGGTGCTCGACCCCGAACTGATCCGTGGCCGCTATGTCGAACCGATGGTCGAACTGCGCAAGAGCAAGAACCTCAACGCGCCGATGGCCGAACAGCAACTGGAAGACCCGGTGGTGATCGGCACCATGATGCTGGCCCTCGGCGAAGTGGACGGCCTGGTCTCCGGCCTGGTGCACTCCACCGCCAATACCATCCGCCCGGCCTTGCAGCTGATCAAGACCGCGCCGGGCAGCAGCCTGGTGTCATCGGTGTTCTTCATGCTGTTCCCCGACCAGGTGCTGGTCTACGGCGACTGCGTGATGAACCCGCACCCCAGTGCCGCCGAGCTGGCCGAGATCGCCCGGCAGAGCGCCGAGTCCGCTGAATCGTTCGGCATCGCGCCACGGGTGGCGATGCTCAGCTATTCCAGCGATTCGGCGGCCAGCGACGAGGAGGTCGAGAAGGTGCGCGAGGCCACGCGCCTGGCGCAACAGGCCGAGCACGACCTGGTGATCGACGGGCCGTTGCAGTACGACGCCGCCGCCAACCCCGAGATAGCCCGGCAACTGGCGCCGTCGAGCCCGGTGGCCGGACGTGCCACGGTGTTCGTGTTCCCCGACCTGAACACCGGCAACACCACCCACAAGGCGGTGCAGCGCAGCGCCGACTGCGTCAGCCTCGGGCCGATGCTGCAAGGGCTGCGCAAGCCGGTCAACGACCTGCCCCGTGGGGCGCAGGTGGACGATATCGTGCATACCATTGCGTTGACGGCGATTCAGGCCAGTACCGAGCGCTGAAAACAGATGGGGCCGCTACGCGTCCCTTCGCGGGTAAACCCGCTCCCACAGGTATCGCGCAAGGCCAAAGTCATGCACAAACCCTGTGGGAGCGGGTTTACCCGCGAAGGGCTGCGAAGCAGCCCCATCTGTTCAGAACTACAAATTATGGGTACTGCTGCACAGTCCCCTGCTGGTCATACTGCTGACCCGGGATCGGCTTCAGGTTGACCTCGACCCGGCGGTTCTGCGCACGGCCATTGGCGTCGGCGTTGCTGGCGATCGGCTGGTCCGGCCCCATGCCACGCACGCTGACCCGCGACGAATCCACGCCTTGGGAAGTCAGGTAGGTACTGACCGCCTGGGCACGGCGCTGCGACAGGTCCATGTTGTGCTGGCGGCTGCCGGTGCTGTCGGTGAAGCCCACCACCTCGATGGTGTTCTGGTTGAACTGCTTGAACGAGTTGGCCAGGTTGTTCAGCGGCGAGTAGAAGCTTGGGGAGATATTCGCCGAATCGGTGGCGAAGGTGATGTTGCCCGGCATGATCAGCTTGATCTGGTCGCCCTGGCGCTGCACCTCGACGCCGGTGTTGGCCATCTTCGCCCGCAGTTCGGCTTCCTGCTTGTCGGCGTAGTAGCCGTAGCCGGCGGCGGCGGCGCCCACCGCGGCGGCGCCGATCAGCGCGCCCTTGCCGCGGTTGTTGTGATCGATGGCGGCACCGGCGATGGCGCCGGCCAGCGCGCCAAGGCCACCGTACTTGGCTGTCTTGCTCATCCCTGTGGAGCCCTGCGCCTGGCCCTGGTTGTCATACGGGTTGGGGCTGGCACAACCGGACATCAGGGCGGCGGCGGTAGCGACGATAATCAGACGACGCATGGTGAACATGGACAAGCTCCTACTGAAATTCAAAAGTGCAGCGGATCGACTACGGATCTATGCCAGCCTTGGATTGCAGCGCAGCGGAAAAATTCCATGAAACCTCAGGCACGCACGAACGGATTCTCGCGCATCTCGTCGCCGAGGCGGGTGTCCGGGCCATGACCGGTCACCACGATGGCTTCCTCATCCAGGCGGTACAGCCGTTCCTTGATGGAACGAACGATAGCCCGCTGATCGCCACCCCACAAATCGGTGCGCCCGACGCCACGGCGGAACAGGGTATCGCCGGCGATCAGCAACTTGTGCTCGGCGAACCAGAAACTCATCGAGCCCGGCGTATGCCCTGGGGTGTGCAAGGCCACGCCGCAACCGCAGGCCAGCTCCTCGTCGTCGCTCAGCCAGCGATCCGGCGACGGCACCGGCGTGTAGGGCATGCCGAACATCTGGCACTGCATTTCCAGGTTTTCCCACAGCGGCTGGTCGGCCTTGTGCAGGTGCAGCGTGGCACCGGTCAGTTCCTTGAGCTTGCCCGAGGCGAGGAAATGGTCGAAGTGAGCATGAGTGTGGATGATGCTCACCAGGGTCAGGCCGTGGTGCTGCAGGCGGGCGAGGATCTTCTGCTCGTCGCCGCCCGGATCGACGACGATGGCCTTCTTGCTGAGCGGGTCGCCGATCAGGGTGCAGTTGCACTGCAGCGGGCCGACGGGGAAGGTTTCACGAATAAGGGTGGGTAATGGGTTCATGTCTACCTGGGAACATAACAGATGACGACCGCTCGGAGTCGCCCTGCGCAATACGACGGAGGTCCTTTCGATGGTATTGAGGAACGATCTTCACCACAAGCCGCCGGTCCGAGCCTCAGCCATACAGCAACCGCTCCGCCAACATCTGCGCCACCCTTGCCGGCGAGCGTTTTTCCGCCTGGGCATGGGCGAACACCTCGGTCAGGCGCGTGGGAATTCGCGCCAGGTGCGCGGTGATGGTGCCCACGGCCTCACCCCGATGGGTCAACGCCACATAGATCAACCCGCCCGCGTTGATCACGTAGTCCGGCGCGTACAGGATCCCCCGGCTCTCCAGCTGGTCGGCCACCTGCAAGGTGGTCAGCTGGTTGTTCGCCGACCCGGCCACCGCCGCACAGCGCAGCTGCATCACGCTCTGCCCGTTGAGCACCGGCCCCACGCCACAGGGCGCGAAGATGTCGCACGGGGTGCTGATCAAGGCCTCGTGGGCCACCGGGTGGGCACTGAACTGCTCCACCGCCAGGCGCACCTTGCCCGGGTCCAGGTCGCTGACCAGCAACTCGGCGCCCGCCGCGTGCAGTTGCTCGGCCAGGGCATAGCCCACGTTGCCCAGGCCCTGCACCGCCACCCGCAGGCCCTCCAGGTTGTCGCTGCCCAGCCGGGCCATGGAGGTGGCGCGAATGCCGGCGAACACGCCCATGGCCGCATGGGGCGACGGGTCGCCCGAAGCAGTGGTGCTGGTCACGTAGGGAGTGGACTGGGCGATGCAGTCCATGTCGAGGGTCGAGGTGCCGCTGTCCACCGCCGTGATGAAACGCCCCTGGAGACTGTCGACGAAGCGTCCGAAGGCCTCGAACAGCGCCGCGCGGTTTTCCACATGCGGATTGCGCACGATCACCGCCTTGCCACCGCCCATCGGCAGCCCGGCCAGGGCCGCCTTGTAGCTCATGCCCTGGGCCAGGCGAATGGCGTCGGTCATGGCGCTCTCGTCGTCGGCATAGGGCAGGTAGCGGCAGCCGCCCATGGCTGGGCCCAGCTGTTCGCTGTGGATCACCACCACGGCCTTCAGGCCCGTGGGCGGGTCGATGAACAGGTGCAGTGACTGGGCGCGGGTGCTTTGCATGAGCTCGAACATAGACGGGCTCCCCAAAGAGGTGCTCCTACCAGTATAAACAGGTCGAGGCCGGACACCGCACGGGCGGACCACTGGACGAAAAGCCGCGCCAGGGCTACAAGTTAAGCGTGATGGAGAGGTCCCATGAACCCACGCCAAGCCTGCCTGGCCTGCCTGGAACGCGAGCCGGTCGCCCTGCTGGAAGCCGCCCTGTGGATCGCCGCCGAGCATGATGGCACTGTCGACCCCACGGCCGGCCTGGCCCGGCTGCACGAACTGCAACGCGACATCAGCACCAGCCTGCCGATACTGCCGCTCAACGAGTTGGCCCAACCCTTGCTGCGCCAGCTCAACGCCCTGGGCTTCCAGCAGGACGAGTACCACCCGCTGCGACCGCAGGCGGCCCTGATGGACAAGGTGCTGCAGCGCCGCCGCGGCCAGCCGTTGCTGCTGGCCATCCTCGCCCTGGAACTGGCGCGCCGTCTGTCGATTCCGCTGGAGGGCGTCAACTTCCCCGGCCACTTCCTGCTGCGCGTCCCCGGCGCCGATCATCTGCTCGACCCCTGCGGAGGCCGACGCCTCTATCCCAGCGACTGCCGCGAACTGCTCGCCCGCCAGTACGGCCCGCAGATGCCGCTGAGCGCCGAGCACCTGCGCAGCGCCTCGCCGATGCAGATGCTCCAGCGCCTGTCGCGCAACCTGCGCCAGTTGCATACCAGCAACGACAACGACCTGGCCGCGCTGGTCGATGCCGAACGGGTCATGCAACTGGGTCCGGTGCAGGTCAGCGACTACCTGGCCCGCGCGACGCTGTACCAGCACCTGGACTGCCCCCAGGCCGAACGCTTCGACCTGGAGCATGCCCTGCTGCTGACCGACGACCCGCTGCAGCGCCTGAAACTCAGCGAACGCCTCGGTCAGTTGCCCAGCGGCAAGCGCTCAATCCATTAGCGCTTCACCCTTGGGCGCCACTTCACGTGGCCGTGGCGCCCGCACCTGGCTGACCAGCAGCGCCCCAAGCAATGCCGGGATGGCGCAGAAGAAGAAGATCTGCTCCACCGGCATGTGCAGGGTCAGCAGCAAGCTGCCGATAAGCGGTCCAAGGATCGAGCCGAAGCGCCCGACGCCCAGCGCCCAGCCGGTACCGGTGGCGCGCACCTGGGCCGGGTAAAAGTTGCTGACGAAGGCATTGAGCGTCAGCTGGCCACCGATGATGCAGAAGCCTGCGGCGAATACGCTGGGGACCAGCCAGCGCGGGTCGTCGTGGTTGAGGCCGACCAGCACGCTGAATACTGCCGCCCCTAGCAATACGCCAGCCAACAGGCGGGCCTTGTTCTTCATTCGGTCGGCGCACCAGGCCAGGCACACCGCGCCGAAGGTGCCGGCGAACAGGAACAGCGAGGTGACCAGGTTGGCCTGGTTCAACGCCAGCCCGCTTTCCTGCAACAGCGACGGTAGCCAACTGATCATGAAGTACAACAGGATCAGGCTGACGAAGAAGGTACCCCACAGCAGCAAGGTCGGCCGGGCGAAACCGTCGCGGAACAACGCCACCATGGTGAGCTTGCTATCCGCTGGCTCATCGGTGGCGACCTGCGCCGCCGGCACCTGCCAGCCCGGCAGCAGGCGGGTAGTAATCCTTTGCAACCGGGCATACGGCGGCGCATCGCGCAGCAGGCGCGGCAGCGACTCGGGCAGGTACAAGGCCAGGAACGGGATCAACAGCAGCGGCGCCACGCCGCCGGCAAGGAACACCGCCTGCCAACCGTAATGGTCGATGAAGCCCGCAGCGACGAATCCCCCCGCCGCGCCGCCCAGGGAGAAGCCACAGGCCGCCAGAGTGACCATCAGGGTGCGCAGTCGAGGCGGCGCATAGTCGGCCATCAGCGCCATGGCGCTGGGCATGGCGCCGCCCATGCCGATGCCGCAGAGAAAGCGCGCCAGCATCAGGCTGTCGAGCGAGGAGGCGAACACCATCAGCACCGTCAGGCTGGCGTACAGCAGCACGCAGCACAGCAGCACACGGCGCACGCCGAAGCGGTCAGCCAGTGGCGTCACCGCCAGCGAACCGACCGTCAGCCCCAGCAGGTTGGCGCTGAACACCGGCCCGAAGGCGGCCTTTTCCAGCCCCCAGTCCTGGGCCAGCGCGGGGATCACATAGCCCAGCACCTGGGCGTCATAACCATCGGTGACCAACAGCAGGATCAACAGCAGCAGCAGGCGCCACTGGTAGGGTGACACCGGGCGCGCGTCGAGCGCCGCGCGAAAGCTGGCTATCTGGTTGTGCATCGCAAGGTCCCTGTCTTTTGTTGTTATGAGTGCAGGTGCGGGCGGTGGCGATCAGTCGGGCGTGTCGGGCTGCCTCGCCGGGTGGGCCTGGTGGAAGGCCGGGTGCTGCTCGGCCAGGGCGGCCACCCGGCGGATGCGCGGGTAGCCGCCGAGGTCGATGTTGAAGCGCTCGGCCGCGTACAGCTGCGGGATCAGGTAGACGTCGGCGAGGCCCGGCGTCGCTCCGAAGCAGAAGCCGTCATCGCCGATCAGTTGCTCCACCGCCGCCAGCCCCTGGCTGATCCAGTGGCCGATCCACTGGTTGACCTGGGCCTCGTCGTGCCCCAGCTGACGCAGCTGGTTGAGCACGCTGACGTTGTGCAACGGGTGGATATCGCAACCGATGATCGCCGCCACGCCGCGCACCCTGGCCCGGGCTTCGGCCACACGGGGCAGCAGTGGCGTTTCGGGGAAGGCTTCCTCCAGGTACTCGATGATCGCCGGCGACTGCACCAGCAGTTCGCCGCTCTCCAGGCGCAGGGCCGGCACCCGGCCCTGGGGGTTGAGCGCCAGGTAGTCCGCGCCGCGCTGCTCGCCCTTGAGCAGGTTTACCGGCAGGGCCTGGTAGTCCAGGCCCTTGAGCGCCAGGGCGATGCGCACCCGATACGACGAGGTGGAGCGGTAGTAGGTGAACAGTTCCATCGCCCTGCCCCCTCAGTTGGCCGCGACGATGGTGCCGCGGCATTCGCCGAAGCCGATGCTGGCCACGCCCTCGCGCACGCAACGGGCACGCAGGATGATCTCGTCACCGTCCTCGAGGAACTTGCGCACCTCGCCGCTGGCCAGCTCCACCGGGTGCTTGCCGCCCTCGGTGATCTCCAGCAGGCTGCCGAACGAACCCGGCGCGGCGCCCGACAGGGTGCCCGAGCCGAACAGGTCGCCCGGTTGCAGCTGGCAGCCGTTGACGCTGTGGTGGGCAACCATCTGCGCCACGGTCCAGTACATGCTGCGGGTGCTGCTCAAGGTCAGGCGATGAGCCGGCAGGTTCTGCTCGCGCATGCGCTCGGTCAGCAGCAGCACTTCCAGCTCGATGTCGAAGGCGCCGGCGGCCTGGTCGCGCTTGTCCAGCAGGTACGACAACGGCTGCGGGTCACCCTCCGGACGGGCCGGCTGGGCGCAGCGGAACGGCTCCAGGGCCTCGGCGGTGACCACCCACGGCGACACCGTGGTGATGAAGCTCTTGGACAGGAACGGGCCCAGCGGCTGGTATTCCCAGGCCTGGATATCCCGCGCCGACCAGTCGTTGAGCAGGCAGAAGCCGGCCACGTGCTCGGCGGCATCGCCCACCGGGATCGGCTGGCCCATGTCGTTGCCCTGGCCGATCCAGATGCCCAGCTCCAGTTCGTAGTCCAGGCGCGCGCAAGGGCCGAAGCTCGGCTCGGTCTGGCCCGCCGGCAGGGTCTGGCCCTTGGGGCGGCGTACATCGGCGCCGGAGGCACGGATGGTCGAGGCGCGGCCGTGGTAGCCGATCGGCACGTGCTTGTAGTTGGGCAGCAGCGGGTTGTCCGGGCGGAACAGCTTGCCGACGTTCTTGGCATGCTCGATGCCGACATAGAAGTCGGTGTAGTCACCGATCTTCGCCGGCAGGTGCAGTTGGCATTCGCGGGCCGGGTACAGCGCAGCCTTCAGCGCAGCCTGGTGCTCGCTGCCCTCGCCCAGCAGTGCCAGCAGGCGCTCGCGCAGGGCCACACGGGCCGCGCGGCCGAGGGCGAAGAAGGCATTCAGCGCGCCGCCGACGGTGGCCTCGACGGCGGCCTTGGCCGCGCCGTCGAACAGGCCGGCGGCCAGCACGGCCTCCAGGTCGAGGATCGCGTCGCCGATGGCCACGCCGCAACGTGGCGCCTGCCCTGGACGGCTGAAGATGCCCAGGGGCAGGTTCTGCAGCGGGAAGTCGCGGTGCCCGTTGGCGTGCTCGACCCAGCTGCGGGCAATGGCGGTGTGGTTCATCGGTTATCTCCGGTTCGGGTTGAAGGTGCTCGGCAAGGTGGCCCAGCAACTATCGTAGTCGGCCTGCAATTGCGGGCTTTCGAGGGCCTGGCGGCTCGGACGCAGCACCTGGCTGGTCTCGAACATGAAGGCCATGGTGTTGTCGATCTTGTGCGGCGCCAGGTCCACCGAGATGGCCTTGTCGCAGGTCTCGGCGTCCGGACCGTGGGCGCTCATCACCCCGTGCAGCGAGGCGCCGCCGGGCAGGAAGCCTTCGGCCTTGGCGTCGTAGGCGCCGTGGATCAGGCCCATGAACTCGTTCATCAGGTTGCGGTGGAACCATGGTGGACGGAAGGTGTTCTCGGCCACCATCCAGCGCGGCGGGAAAATCACGAAGTCCATGTTGGCCATGCCGTGCACGCTGGTGGGCGAGGTCAGCACGGTGAAGATCGACGGGTCGGGATGGTCGAAGCTGACCGTGCCGATGGTGTTGAAGCGGCGCAGGTCGTACTTGTACGGCACGTTGCTGCCGTGCCAGGCGACCACGTCCAGCGGCGAATGCTGCAGCTCGCAGGCCCAGTGTTCGCCGAGGAACTTCTGCACCAGCTGCACCGGGCCGGTGCTTTCTTCGTAATGGGCGACCGGGGTGAGGAAGTCACGCGGGTTGGCCAGGCCGTTGCTGCCGATCGGGCCGAGGTCCGGAATGCGCAGCGGCGCGCCGTGGTTCTCGGCGATGTAGCCACGGGCCTGGGCATCGAGCAGTTCGACACGGAACTTCATGCCCCGCGGGATCACCGCGATCTCCAGCGGCCCGACTTCGAGCACGCCCAGCTCGGTGGCGATGCGCAGGCGACCTTGTTCAGGCACCAGCAGCAGCTCGCCGTCGGCATTGAAGAACACCCGCTCCATGGAACGGTTGGCGCGGTAGATGTAGATGCTCACGCCAGCCGGTTTCTCCGATGCCGAGTTGGCCACCATCGGCAGCCAGCCATCGATGAAGTCGGTCGGCTCGGACGGGATCGGCTGGGGGCTCCAGCGCAGGCGATTAGGGTTGATGGCGCCCAGCGCGCCGGTCAGCGGCTGGCGCTCCAGGCGCTCGAAGCGCGGGTGCAGCGCCGACGGACGGATGCGGTACAGCCAGGTACGGCGCAGTTCGCTGCGGGTCATGGTGAAGGCGGTGCCCGACAGCAGCTCGGCGTACAGCCCGTAGGGGGCCTTCTGCGGCGAGTTCTGCCCGACCGGCAGGGCGCCGGGCAAGGCTTCGCTGGCGAATTCGTTGCCGAAGCCGCTCAGGTACTCGAGTTCAGGGGAAGTGTCGCGGGTCATCGGTGCCTCCGGGCTGCTGGGAGCCGTTGCGGGCAGCTGGCTGCGGGCCCGATCCTGAAACCGGCACCAAGGGCGGCAGCGCGTCTGCATTGTTTTTATCGTAATCAGATTACGAATAACGTAATTTGCCCGCGCGCAGGCGTCAAGCTATAAAGGCGCCACCCCAAGAAATCCGCATAGAAGTCCCCCATGGCCAAAGCCAGCAGCAGCGCCGACAACGGCAAACAGAAGGTCCGCTCGGCGGAAGTCGGCACCGACATCCTCAAGGCCCTGGCCGAGCTCTCCCCCTCCACCTCGCTGTCGCGCCTGGCCGAGCATGTCGAGATGCCGGCAAGCAAGGTGCACCGTTACCTGCAGGCGCTGATCGCCAGTGGCTTCGCCGAGCAGGATCCGGCCACCAACCACTATGGGCTGGGCCGCGAGGCGTTGCGGGTAGGCATGGCGGCCCTGGGCAGCATCGATGTGCTGAAGGTGGCCGCGCTGCCGCTGTCGCAGCTGCGCGACGAGCTCAACGAAAGCTGCTTCATCGCCGTGTGGGGCAACCAGGGCGCGACCGTGGTGAGCATCGAGCCGGCGGTGCGGGCGGTGACGGTGGTGACCCAGATCGGCTCGGTGCTGCCGTTGCTGAGTTCGTCCACCGGGCTGGTGTTCGCTGCCCATCTGCCCGAGCGGGAGACCGTGGAGCTGCGCGACCAGGAACTGGCCACGCTCGGCCAGACGGCGGCCGACTATGCGCCCCTGCTGGAACAGATCCGCCAGCGCGGCCTGCACCATGTGCACGGGTTGCTGATGCCGGGGGTGGATGCGCTGTCCGCGCCGGTGTTCAACGCCATGGGCCAGATCGCCGCGGTGATGACCGTGGTCGGGCCGACCTCGATCTTCCATGCCGACGAGCACGGCCCGGCTGCCCGGCGCCTGCTCGCCGCCACCCAGGCCACCAGCTGGCGGATGGGATACGGCGCGGATCAGTGAAAGGGCTTACAAAGCATTACGGATTTTCACTGCACAGGCTGGCTATAGTCCGCCTTGCACTTTTACCCGAAACGTAAAGGTGAATGTCATAAGCCGCTATTTTTCCCACGGGATCAAGCGCTTATTCTGATCTCACTGGCCGGCACGAAGGGCTCTCCCCCCCCGCCTTTCGGGCCCGCCCAGGTTCACCGACGTTGATTTTGAAGCTCCTTGATCTAACGTCTCGATTGGCCGCTGCGATTGCAGCGGCCTTTTTTATTTGTGCAAGAATCGCCTGGCGGAGCCTGGTGGGAATGGGCAGGCTGAGTGCGGGCTGCGTGCGAACGAGGCTGCGTAGGAGCGGGTATGCGAGCGAGACCGCGTGGGAGCGGGCTTGCCCCGCGATCACGGGCGAAGCCCGTGCCATGTGGCGCCGTTGCCTGGACCGGCCTCATCGCGGGGCAAGCCCGCTCCCACGCATACCCCGCTCGCATGCCCGCTCACAAGCCTGCTCACATGCCACGCACGCAAACCCGACCATGCCGTGATACGCGCGCCTCAACCCAACGGATACTTCTGCAGGTTCGCCATCATCTGCTGCAACGCCTGCAGGCTGTCCTGCGGATGCCCGGCGCCCTCGAAGTCGCCGATCCGCGCCCAGTTGTCCGCCACCTGCTCGGGCGTGAACCCTTCGCGCGGGTCAAACCCCACGCCCTGACTGCGCTCCCAGCGCACCTTGCCGACCCAGCCGCCGCCCACCTCGAACAGCTCGCCGCTGTCCTGGCACTGATCGCTCCCCAGGTACACCACCAGTGGGCTGATCAGCTCGGGTTGCAGCCGCTCGAACACCTGCGGCGGGATCAGCCCCTCGGTCATGCGCGTGCCGCCGGTCGGGGCGATGGCGTTGACCAGGATGCCGTGCTTGCGGCCCTCGATGGCCAGGGTGCGGGTCAGCCCGTAGAGGCCGAGCTTGGCCATGCCGTAGTTGGCCTGGCCGAAGTTGCCGTAGATGCCCGAGGTGGACGAGGTGAAGATCACCCGCCCCCAGTTCTGCGCCCGCAGGTGCGGCCAGGCGGCGTGGGTGACCTTGTAGGCGCCCTCGACGTGCACGCGGTAGACCAGGTCCCAGTCGCTGTCCTCCATCTTGTGGAAGGTCTTGTCGCGCAGGATGCCGGCGTTGTTGACCAGCACATCGACCCGGCCGAAGGTGTCCAGGGCTTGCTCGACGATGCGCGCGCCGTCAGTGACCGAGTCATGGTTGGCGATCGCCGAACCGCCCGCGGCGCGGATCTCCTCCACCACGCGGTCGGCCGCCGAGGCGTTGGCGCCTTCGCCATGGGTCGACCCGCCCAGGTCATTGACCACCACGTGCGCACCGCGCGCGGCGAACAGCAACGCATGGGCCCGGCCCAGGCCGCCACCGGCCCCCGTGACGATCACCACTCGATCCTGCAGACGTACTGGTTCGCTCATGCTCAAGGCTCCTGGCAATGAAAGGATGCAACGCAGTCTCCGTCAGCCGCCGGGGCCGGGCAATCAAGCGCACCATGGCGAATGCCGCCCGATAACGCCTGGCGATGATCGCCCGGTCAGGACCAGGCGACCTTCAGCGGCACATAGCTCATCGGTTGTTCACGAAAGGCCAGGTAGTGGCGCAGCACCTGCACCGGCGCCTCGGTATGCGGGTAATGGCCGATGCCCTGCAGCACCACGGTATCCGGCTCCGGCACCAGTTCGCGGTAACGTTCGACCATGTGCGCGCCGGACAGCGGATCCACCGCGCCATTGATGAAGCGCAGCGGCACGCCCGGGCGTTGCAGCGCCGCGACCCAGCGTTCGCGCTGGGCCCTGCGCTCGGGCAGGAAGCTGATGAGCCGATGCAGGATGCGTGGGCCGCGATTGGAGGCGATCAGGCTCCAGTAGTCGTCCAGGGCGCTTTCGCTGGGGTGGGTGCAGGGGCCGTAGACCTGGGTGACGTTGCGCACCAGGTCGTCGCGCCCGAACGAGCGCCCGACCAGCCAGCCCAGGCGGCTGAGCAGCAGCTTCTGCACCAGCAGCACGCGGCAGCTCTCGGGGAACAGCCCGCTGTTGAGGAACACGCAACTGGCCACCTCGAGCCGCCGCTCATGGTGCCTGGCCAGCAGTTCCTGGGCGACGCTGCCACCATAGTCATGGGCCAGCAGGTGCAGCGGCTGGTCGATGCGCAGGTGCGCCAGCAACGCCTGCTGCAGGTCGGCCTGCTCGAGCAGGCTGTAGTTGTGGTCCGCGGGCTTGGCCGAGTCGCCGAAGCCGAGCATGTCGCAGGCCACCACGCGAAAACGCTGGGTCAGGGGTGCCCACAGGTAGTGCCAATCCCAGCTGGCCGTGGGGAAACCGTGAAGCAATAGCAGGGGCTCTCCTTGCCCTGCCGTCCAGTAGCGGATGCTCTGGCCCCGGAAGGTGAAACCCTGGCTCCGGGTGCGCCAGACGCACAATGGAATCTCGGCCAGTGGCATCACGGTCGTCCCGGTGGATAAGTGTCGGAAGAGGGCAAGGCTGCGTTCATTGCATGTCACCTCGGCACATACATGTGCTCTCTATGTCGAGGCTCAGTCTAGAAGCCTATACGAAGGTGATAAGTCGCCTTGGCAGCCAGCCTGATGACCGTGCGAGTCAGTGGCACGAACGGTCAGATCAACTTTATCAGCAGCGGCGCAGCCAGCAGGTTGAGCAACCCGGTCAGGACCATGACCAGCCCGGCCACCGAGCCCTCCTCGCGGCCGACCTCCTGGGCCCGGCTGACGCCCGCGCCATGGGCGCCGACGCCGAACAGCGCGCCCCGCGCCAACGGCGTGCGCAGTGGCAACCAGCGCAGCAGGATGCCGCCGAACATCGCCCCGAGCACGCCGGTGAACATCACGAACACCGCCGTCAGCTCCGGCACACCGCCCAGGTCCTGGGCCACCGGCATGGCGAACGGCGTGGTGATCGAACGCGGCAGCAGCGACAGGCTGACCGCCTCGTCCAGCGCCAGCAAGTGCGCCAGCGCCCAGGAGCTGCCGATCGAGGCCACGCTGCCGGCCAGCATGCCCACCAGCAGTGCCGGCCAGTGCCGCGCCAGCAATGCCCGTTGCTGCCAGATCGGCACCGCAAAAGCCACCGTGACCGGGCCCAGCACGCCCATCAGCCAGTGGGTGTTGCGAGCGTACTCGGCGTAGGCGGTGTGCAGCGGCACCGCCACCGCAAGCAGCAGCGCCGGCACCAGGATCAGCGGCGACAGCAGGTAGCGCCCGCTGCGCCGATACAGCCAGCGGCTGCCCAGGTAGGCGCCCAGGGTCAGCACCAGCCAGAACAGCGGCATGGGTTCAAGGCTCATGGCGCAGCCTCCAGCGGCACACCAGTTCCACGGTCAGCGCGGTGACCACCATCACCAGAAGGGTGCTCAGGGCGATCACCAGCAGGATACGCCAGCCTTCGCTGCGCAGCAGGCTGCCGTAGTCCAGCAGGCTCATCAGCGCCGGGATGAAGAACAGCAGCATCTCGGCCATCAGCCAGCCGGCGCCCAGTTGCAGGGTGGCCGGCTTGAGCACACCGGTAGCGAACAGCACCAGCAGCAACGCCAGGCCCATCACCCCGGCGGGGATCGGCCAGGCCAGCCAGGCGGCCAGTTGCCCACCGATCAGGACCAGGGCCAGCAGCACCGCCAGCTCGGCGAGCAGGCGCAGGGTTTTCTTCAGCAATGCAGGATTCATGGGCGGGGGTTCCTCGACAACGTGCCCATTGTAGAATTCGCGCACCTAGGCCAGAAGCGAATTGTTAGACTGACAGCCATTCCAGAATGGAATTCAGTGATCATGGAATTCAAACAACTGCGCAGTTTCATCGAAGTCGTCCACAAGGGCGGCTTCACCCAGGCGGCGACCACCCTGCACATCAGCCAGTCGGCGGTGAGCAAGCAGGTCGCCCAGCTGGAACAGGATATCGGCCAGCCCCTGCTGGAGCGCCAGGGTTCGCAGTTGCTGCTGACCGCCGCCGGGCGCATCGTCCTTGAGCGGGGCGAGGCGCTGTTGCGCCAGCGCCAGGAGCTGCAGAGCGAACTGGACGACCTCAGCCAGATGGCCCGCGGCGAGCTGCGCCTTGGTCTGCCGTTACTGGGCAGCGACGCGCTGTTCGCCGGATTGTTCGCCGAGTACCGGCGGCGGCATCCGAACATCTCGATCCAGCTGCTCGAAGGCGGCAGCCGCATGGTCGAGCAGGCGGTGAAAAGTGGCGAGCTGGAACTGGGCGGCAGCCTGACGCCGAACGATCCGGCGTTCGACTACCAACCCTTTTGCAACGAGCCGCTGGAGGCCCTGCTGCCCGCCGACCACGCGCTGGCCGGGCAAGCCGACGTCGCCCTGGCGCAACTGGCTGACACGCCGTTCCTGCTGTACCAGCGCAGCTTCGTGTTGAACGATCGGTTGCTCAGTGCCTGCCAGCAGGAGGGCTTCACGCCCAGGGAGGGCGGACGCAGCGGCCAGGCGGACTTTCTCGCCGCGCTGGTGGCGGCCGGTCAAGGCGTGGTGCTGCTGCCGGCGATCGTCGCGCGGGCGCTGGAGCGGCCCGGGGTGGTGCGTTTGCCGTTGCGGGCGCCTGAGTACCTGCGTTGGGACATCGCCTTCATCTGGCGGCGCGGGGCTTATCTGTCGCGGGCGGCGCAGGCGTGGCTGGCGTTGTTGCGTGAACAGAACGACTGACGCGAACGTGTAGGAGCGGCCTTGTGCCGCGAAAGGGCCGCAAAGCGGCCCCAGGTACTGAGCGTCTACACGTAAATGGCTGCCGCCCTTTCGCGGCACAAGGCCGCTCCTACAGGGACCGCCGAGCCTCAGAAGATTAGCCTTTAAGGACAGCCACAAACTCCGCCAACCACGGCTCGGCATCGGTCTCCGGCGTTACCGTCTCGCTGGCATCGAGCCGCAGCATCGGCAGCACCTCGTTCACCCCCAGCTCGGCAAACAGCTCGCGCATCTGCTCGCCGCCGCCGCAGTAGGTGTCGCCATAGCTCGAGTCGCCCAGGCCGATCACCGCCCCGGGCAAACCACGCCAGGCCGCCGGCAACACATCGCGAATGGTGCTGTACAGCGGCATCAGGCTGTCGGGCAGCTCACCCATGCCAGTGGTCGAGGTCACCGCCAGCAGCGCGTCCGGGGCGAAGCCTTCGATGTCCTGCAGGGTGGCGCGGGCGGCGTGCCAGGCTTCAAGGCCGGCGGCCTTGAGCAGCGACTCGGCGTGACGGGCGACTTCTTCGGCGGTGCCGTAGACCGAACCGGAAATAATGGCGACTTTCATCGGGTGAGGATTCCGAAACTGAGTGAAAACGTAGGATACTAGCACTCGACAGTGGCAAAAGGCCGCCTATGCCTAAAGTCACACACTTCAGGATTATCCGACGAATGACCGGAACGAAGCGTATTGCCCACTGTCGACAGCCGTGAAGAAATCGCCCTTACCGATCGCCCCTTCGAGTTCGACCATGCAAGCAGACGCCCTACTCTCCCAGGACGAACTGGATTTCATCCAGGACATGCAGCATTCGCCCCAACTGAACCTGGCCGACCCCATGTCGAGCCTGCTGGTCAATGGCGACCGTCGTCTGAAGGACCTGCTCACCCGCCTGGTGGCCAACGAGCAGGTAACCCTGCAGGCCAGCTTCAACAACCAGCAACTGAGCTTCCCCCTGCAACTGGTCGAGGATGAATTCCACGCCCTGCACCTGCAACTGGGCTCGCCGGACATCTACGAGGACGGCCCCATGCTGCGACCCTGGCGCCTGTCGCTGGAGCAGCCGAGCGCCCTGCTCGACGACCATGGCCAGGCCAGCGATCTGTGGGTGCGTGACATCTCGTTCAAGGGCGTGCTGCTGGAAGTCCGTGGCCGGCGCGAGGCGCCGTCCCACTTCAAGCTGCGCTTCGCCGCCGCGGATATCCCGCCGATCGGCCTGCATGGCGTGCTGCGCCGGCGCATCGGCCCGCGCCTGGCCGCCTATGACCTGTCGCACAGCCCGGCCGAAGAAATCGAACGCCTGCGCGAGTACATCCTGCAGGCCCACCGCCAGGCCCACCCCGAGCTGCACGCCCAGGCTCCCGCCGCCTTCTGACGACCGTCCAGCCGCTGAAACTGACCGGTCATGGGTGATCGCGCATAATCTGCGCCCGATTCTTGCAAGCACGCCTGCGCCGCCCACCACCCCGGGCCGCATGCCAAGGGGCCGGCTACCCGCCAGCCCCGTCGCCAGGAGATACACGATGTCTACCCCACCCGTCACCCTGATGGTGTCGCGCCGCGCCGCCTGTGGCCGCTACCAGGACCTGCTGGCCTGGCTGCATGAAGGCGAGCAGCTGGCCACCGACTTCCCCGGTTACCTGGGCTCGGGCATCCTCGCGCCGCCGGCCGAGGGCGATGAATTCCAGATCATCTTCCGCTTCACCGACGAGCAGACCCTGCACGCCTGGGAGCATTCCGCCTCGCGCCGAGCCTGGCTTGAGCGTGGCGACGGCCTGTTCGAACGCCCCAAAGAGAGGCGCGTGAGCGGCATCGACGACTGGTTCGGCACCAATACGGTGCAGAAACCGCCGCGCTGGAAACAGGCCACGGCCATCTGGCTGGCGTTCTTCCCGGTCTCGCTGCTGTTCAACCTGCTGTTCGGCCACTGGCTGGCAGCGCTGGAACTGCTGCCCCGCGTACTGCTCAGCACCCTGGCCCTGACCCCCTTGATGGTGTACCTGTTCATCCCACTGTCCACCCGCCTGCTGGCCGGCTGGCTGAACGCCGCGCCGCATGCCCCGAGCGACCGCGCCCAGGGGCTGCGCAGCCGCTGAGGCACGGGCTCGCAAGGCCGCGCAGTTCGGGTATGCTGGGGCATCACGCACGGACAGACGAACAGACCGCCCGCACATGAACAGCCCAATCCTCATCACCGGCGCCAGCCAGCGCGTCGGGCTGGCCCTGGCCCTGGAGCTGGCCCAGGCCGGCCATACGGTGGTCAGCGCCAGCCGCAGCCTGCATGCCCAGGCGGCCCACCCGAACATCCGGCAGTTCCAGGCCGACCTGACCCGCAGCGAAGACCGCCAGGCCCTGATCGACCACCTGCACGGCCACTACGACGGCCTGCGTGCGATCATCCACAACGCCTCGCTGTGGCTCGACGATGGCCTGGACAACCTCGACACCATGTTCCGCCTGCACGTCGAGGCGCCCTACCACCTCAACCTGGCCCTCGGCGAGTGGCTGAACAAGGTGGACAAGGCCGATATCATCCACATCTGCGACGAGACCTCCTCGCGCGGCAGCAAGAGCCATATCGGCTACGCCGCGACCAAGGCCGCGCTGCAGAACATGGTGCTGTCGTTCGCCGAAAAGTACGCGCCCAAGGTGCGCGTCAACGGTATCCTGCCGGGCCTCTTGATCCTCAAGGAAGGCGGCGACGAGCAGTACCGCCAGCAGACCCTGAAAAAGGCCCTGCTCGAATTCGAACCCGGCGCCCGCCCGCTGATCGACGCCGTGCTGTTCCTGCTCGAAAGCCAGTACAGCACCGGCAGCCAGGTGGTCATCAACGGTGGCCGCCATCTGAAGAACCGCATGACCTGAAGAGACACCGCCCATGACCCCGCAACAACAGCTCGAACTCGAAGCCGCCGCGTTCCGGCGCCTGGTCGACCATCTGCAGAAGCGCACCGACGTGCAGAACATCGACCTGATGAACCTCTCCGGCTTCTGCCGCAACTGCCTGTCGAAATGGCTCAAGGCCGCCGCCGACGATCGCCAGATCGAGCTGAGCCTGGATGATGCCCGCGAGCAGGTGTACGGCATGCCCTACGCCGAGTGGAAAGCCCAACACCAGAAAGAAGCCAGCGCCGAGCAACAGGCGGCGTTCGAACAAGGAAAACCTCGTGACTGACCTGAACACCCTGCGCAGCAGCCTCGCCAGCGGCGAACACGTTTTCGCCGAGACCCTGGCGTTCATCGCCGCGAACTACAGCTACCAACCCCAGGCCTTCGACAACGGCGACGTGCACAACGCCGCCGGGCAGAACGAAGGTTCGTGCAAGACCCTGGGCCTGGCGCTGCTGGAAGGGCTGAGCGACCAAGAGGCGCTGCTGGCCTTCGGCGAGCACTACCGCAGCGTGGTGGCCACCCCCGAGGGCAGCGACCATGGCAACATCCGTGCGCTGATCAAGCATGGTTTGGCCGGCGTGAAGTTCACCGCCCAGCCGTTGGCGCGCCTGGCCTAATAGCGTGTCATGCCCAAGTCCGCTCCAGTTTCTGTGGGAGCGGCGGTGCGCCGATGCGACTTGCCCCGCGATGAGACCCTCACCTGATAACGCTACCCGGCACCTGGTCCCCCAATCGCCCTTCTCGTAACCACTCAAGTGCAATCGGCCACAAACTTTCACGAAACCTATCGTGAAAGAACGCGAAATGCCCGATCTCCTCCACCGAGATATCCACAGGCGCCACCCGCAGGTGCCGACGCTCGGCCTGGCGCAGGTACCCCAACAACCGCTCGGTGGCCGCCACCGTGCCGAACGGATCATCGGTCAGGCTGACGGCCAGGGTCGCCGCCCGCACCTGTTCGAACGGCACCGCCTCGAGCAGGCGCCCGCTGGGGCGGTGTTCGTAGCGCGGCGTGCGGGTGCTCCAGTCACGCACCACCCCGGCCGGGGTGTCCTCCAGCCAGCCCAGGCGCTTGCCGGGGAAGTAGCCGAACAGCCGGGTCAAAAGCGGCATCAGCACATGCCATTTGCCGAACAGCTGCCAACGCTGCTCCGCCGCATAGTCACGCCAGTAGGCGAACTGCGCCCCCACCAGCACCGCATGGCGCACCTGCCCCGCCGACGGCGCCAGCCCCAGCGCCCAGCCGCCGAAACTGTGGCCGACTACATGCACCGGCTGGCCCGGATGCTCGGCGGCGGCCAGTTGCAGCATCGCCTCGAAGTCCAGCCGCCCCCAGTCGCTCCAGGACGCCTGGAAACCACGCAGCGTGGCCGGGCGCGACTCGCCGATGCCGCGGTAGTCGTAGGTGAGCACGTCGAAACCCTGGGCGAACAGGTAGTCGGCGAAGCGCGAGTAGTAACGGCAGCGCACCGAGGTGGCAGCGTTGATGATCACCAGCGCTCGCCCGGGATCGGGTTCGGCGTGGCGCCAACGGAATCCGCCGAGGCTGTAGCCGTCGGCGGCGACATGACGAAAGGCACAGGCGGGTTGGGTGAGGCTGCTCATGGCGCGCTCCCTGCGGCGTCGCGCCATGCTGGCGGACGGGCTGTTGTCGTGCGCCCACGCTAGCAAAAAAATCGGTGGCTGTACCGGCCCTATCGCGGGGCAAGCCCGCTCCCACGCTACTCAGAACTAGCCAAGGTAGCGTGGGAGCGGCGGTGCGCCGCTGCGACTTGCCCCGCGATAGGTTCAAGCAGTCGGCAAGGCCCCCGCCACACCCGGCTTGCGCAACACCGCCAGGCGCGAGCCGTCGTAGCGGGTCTCGCGGAACAGCTTCCAGCGGCCGAACAGGCCGTACACATGCATCACCCGCCCCTGCTCGTGGTAGCCCATGCGCAGGTGCAGCTTCATGGCCGGCACATTGTGGGTCTCCACCACGTCCACCACCTTGTGGCAGCCTTTCTCACGCATGGCGTTCCACAGCTCGACCTGGGCCGTCACCGATAGCTCGCTGCCGAAGTAGGGCCGGGTCATCTCGCCGCCGAACTCGAAGAATTCGCCCGGTTTCACCGGAAAGGTGCAACCGTAGTAGTGCTTGTCGTGATAGTCGACCACGCTGGCCCAGATGAAGGCCACGGCGTCGCCCTGCTCGTCCAGGTACATGTGCCCGGTGTGCCCTTCGGCGGCCAGTTCACGCATGGTCTCGACGCGGTCGCCGAAATTCGCGGCGAAGGCGTCGGCGTTGGCGGTGGTGATCTGCACCAGGGTGACCGGCGTGTGGGCCTTGAGGCTGTAGGGAGGCACCGGACTGATCAGGTCGCGTTCCATCCACAACAATTCCCAGTGGAAGAACACGTAACGTTCGAACAAGGTCTTGAAGGTGCGCTTGAGGCCCTTCTGGCGAATGCGTTCTTGTAGTTTTTGCAGCGCGCCCATTGCTCCCTCCTCGGCCCCGGCGGAATTGCCAGGCCAATAGCTGGGGTATAGATCAGGCGGAGCGTGCTCATGGCCAAGGGCCATTGGGTGATTTGTTTCAGAATATTAACAAGTCGTCGGCGGGAACCGCGCAGCCGTCATCAACGGCTGCGCGGTCAAGGACTTGCTTACAGCTCGATGCAGTCGAACCGTACGTCGGTGGCCACGTCTTCGTCGTAGTTGACGTCAGCGCGCTCGAAGCCGAACAGGTTGAGGAACTGCTTCTTGTAGCCCGCGTAATCGGTCAGCTCGAACAGGTTTTCGGTGGTGACTTTGGGCCACATCGCACGGCAGGCGTCCTGCACGTCATCACGCAGTTCCCAGTCGTCCAGACGCAGGCGGCCTTCGTCGTCCAGGGCAGCCGGCGCACCATCCGCACGGTACATGCGGTCGCGGAACATGCGGTCCAGCTGGTTCTGGGTACCTTCGTGAATACCCTTCTCCTGCATGATCTTGAAGACCATCGACAGGTACAGCGGCATCACCGGGATCGCCGAGCTGGCCTGGGTGACGACCGACTTCAGCACCGCAACGTTGGCACTGCCACCGACTTTCTTGCCCAGGCGCTGGGCGGTTTCGTCCAGGTCCTGCTTGGCCTTGCCCAGCGCGCCGTCCCAGTAGATCGGCCAGGTGATGTCGGACCCGATGTAGCTGAAGGCCACGGTGCGGGCCTGCGGCGCCAGCACGCCGGCGGCGTTCAGGGCGTCGATCCACAGCTCCCAGTCCTGGCCACCCATCACGGTGACGGTGTCCTGGATTTCCTGCTCGGTGGCCGGCTCGATGCTGGCCTCGATGATGATGTCCTTGTTGGTGTCGATGGCGGTCGACTTGTACGGCTGGCCGATCGGCTTCAGTGCCGAACGCACCAGCTCACCGGTCTGCGGCAGCTTGCGCACCGGCGAGGCCAGGGAGTAGATGACCAGGTCGACCTGGCCGCCCATTTCGTTCTTGATCAGCTCGATCACTTTGGCGCGGGCTTCGTCGGAGAAGGCGTCACCGTTGATCGACTTGCTGTACAGGCCTTCGGCCTTGGCGAACTTGTCGAAGGCGGCGGCGTTGTACCAGCCGGCGGTACCGGCCTTGGTCTCGGTGCCCGGCTTTTCGAAGAACACGCCCAGGGTATCGGCCTTGAAGCCGAACGCCGCGGTGATGCGCGCGGCCAGGCCGTAGCCGCTGGAGGCGCCGATCACCAGGACTTTCTTCGGACCATCCTCGCGCACGCCCAGCTTGCGGGTGGCTTCGATCTGGTCACGGACGTTGAGCTCGCAGCCCTTGGGGTGAGTCGTGGTGCAGATGAAACCGCGAACCTTGGGATGAATGATGGCCAATGTCTGTACCTCGTCAGGTTTAGGCTGGGACAGCGCCCGGATTCGGGGCACTGCCGTTTGATCTAGAGGGTGAGACTACCCTCGTGGGATATCCGACACATATTACGGGGTGATTCAAAATCCTCGAACATTTTGTAGGAGCGGCCTTGTGCCGCGAAAGGGCCGCGAAGCGGCCCCGACAATTTCAGCGATCCTCCGAAATCTGGGGCTGCTGCGCAGCCCTTTCGCGCCTACAGGGACGGTGCTGGCCGCAGGGCTTCGCGCAACCACGCGAGAAACTGCCGCGCCAATGGATCCTCCTGGCTTTCCCAATGCACCAGGCAGCTCCACACCGGCCCGCGTACGCGCTGTGCCGACAAGGGCCGCAAACGTCCCTCGTCGACCATCCGCTGTGCCAGCAACTGACTGACCAGGGCGATCCCCAGCCCCTCGCCCGCCGCCTCCAGCAGCAGCCCCGGGTCGGAGAAATTCAGCCCCTTGCCCTGCTGCCCCACCTCCTCGCCGCCCTCCAGCTGCCAGTGACTCCAGTCCATCTCGCGCTCGCCGTGCAAGGTCGTGCGCCCGGTCTCGGGCAACGTCGGGTGACAGGCCGGATACAGCGTGTCCTGGTGTAGCACGGTGAAGCTGCATTCAGCCTGCGGCCCGATATCGTCGCGAATCGCCAGGTCGATGGTCTCGTTGGCCATGTCCGGCACCTCGAAACTGGTGAACAGCCACAGGTCCACATCCGGGTGACGCTGATGGAAATCCGCCAGGCGCGGTAACAGCCAATGCCGGGCGAAGGCCGGGGTAGTGTTGACCACCAATTGGTTGGGCTTGCGGTATTGGTCAAGGCGACGAATCCCCACCGCCAGCTGCTGCAGCAAGGCTTGGGTGGTGCTGAGCAGGTCATGCCCGGCGTCGGTCAGGCTGACACTGCGCCCGCTGCGGTGAAACAACGGTTGTTCCAGGTAACTCTCCAGGCTGCGGATCTGCTGGCTGATCGCCGACTGGGTGAGGTTCAGGGCCTCGGCGGCCTTGTGGAAGCTGCCCAGGCGGGCGGCGGCTTCGAAGCCGCGCAGGGCGTTGAGCGGGGGCCAGTGTTTGAGCATGCTGATAAGCCTGACTGATCAGAAATACGCTAAATCTATCGTTTGTCGCTGCGGTTTCCCAGCCATAACATGGGCAGCAACACCCGCGACGGCGGGCTTCGTTGATAAAAATCCCTAATAGATCGGAGTTCACTATGACCCTGTCCCGCGACAGCGGCTGGCGCATGCCTGCCGAATGGGCCCGCCACGCCGCCACCTGGATGATCTGGCCACACAACAAGCCGCTGTGGGAGTCGGGCTGGGGCGTGACCCTGGCCGACGTGCAGCGCGACTATGCCCGCGTGGCCGCCGCCATCGCCCGCTTCGAGCCGGTGAAGATGGTGGTCGACCCCTCGGCCATGGCCATGGCCCGCGAACTGTGCGGCCCCGGCATCGAGCTGGTCGAACTGGCCGTCGACGACAGCTGGTGCCGCGACAGCGGTCCGACCTTCCTCATCCACCCGCAGCAGGGCGTGGCCGGCCTGAGCTGGCGCTTCAACGCCTGGGGCGACAAGTCCGAGCATGGCAAGGACCGCAGCCTGGCCCGGCGCATCCTCGACCACCTCGGCCTCGAAGGCCTGAGCACCCCGCTGTGCAACGAAGGCGGCGCCATCCACGTCGACGGCGAAGGCACGCTGATCACCACCGAGTCGGTGCTGCTCAACCCCAACCGCAACCCAGGCCTGAGCAAGGCCGATTTCGAGGACTGCTTCGCCCGCCTGCTGGGCATCCGCAAGACCATCTGGCTGCCGGGCGATCCGCAATACGTCACCGGCGACATGACCGACGGCCATGTCGATGGCGTGTGCGCCTTCGCCCGCCCCGGCGTGCTGCTGGTGGACGCCACCCACGACCAGGGTTCGGTGTACGCCGAAGTGGCCCGCGAGAACCGTCGCGCCCTGGAACTGGCCACCGACGCCCAGGGCCGCTCGTTCGAGCTGCTCGACCTGTACGAGGCCACGGCGGCCGTGGATACCGAGGCCGAGGTGTTCTGCGCCTCGTACACCAACTTCTACCTGGCCAACGGCGCAGTGATCATGCCGGCCTACGGGATCGACGCCGACCAGGCCGCCGCGCAGCAGCTGGCCCTGGCCTTCCCCGGCCGCGAAGTCGTGCCGGTGCGCATCGACCACATCGCCCACGGCGGCGGCGGCATCCACTGCATCACCCAGCAGCAGCCGGCCTGGCAGGGAGCCCGCCCATGAGCACCTTGCGCATCGCCACCACGCAGATGGCCTGCAGCTGGGACCTGGCCGCCAACCTCGAGCGCGCCGAGCAGCTGGTGCGCCAGGCCGCCGCCCAGGGCGCCCAGGTGATCCTGCTGCAAGAGCTGTTCGCCACCCCGTACTTCTGCATCGAGCAGTGCCACAGCCACCAGTCACTGGCCCAGGACTACCACGACAGCCCGCTGCTCAAACGCTTCGCCGCCCTGGCCAAGGAGCTGGGCGTGGTGCTGCCGCTGAGCTGGTACGAGCGCGCCGGCAATGCCTTCTTCAACTCGCTGACCGTGGCCGACGCCGACGGTCGCCTGCTGGGGGTGTACCGCAAGACCCACATCCCCAACGCCATCGGCTACCAGGAAAAGGAATACTTCAGCCCCGGCGATACCGGTTTCAAGGTCTGGGACACCGCCTTCGGCCGCCTGGGCATCGGCATCTGCTGGGACCAGTGGTTCCCCGAGACCGCCCGCTGCCTGGCGCTGATGGGCGCCGAGGTGCTGCTGTTCCCCACCGCCATCGGCTCGGAGCCGGGCGCCGCCGAGCTGGACTCGCGTGACCATTGGCAGATGGCCATGCGCGGCCACGCCGCCGCCAACCTGCTGCCGGTGGTGGCCGCCAACCGCGTCGGCCATGAAGTGGCGCGCAGCGACGACAACCTGTCGATGCGTTTCTACGGTTCATCGTTCATCTGCGACCACAAGGGCGCGATGCTGCAAGAGGCCGACCGCGACAGCAGCGGCGTCTGGCTGCACGACCTGGACCTGGAACGCATGCGCGAGGACCGCCTGACCTGGGGCATCTACCGCGACCGTCGCCCCAGCATGTACGCGCCGTTGCTCAGCCTGGACGGCCGCACCCCACAGACCGCGAGGGCCTGAACCATGCCAAGCCGTCCATCGAAACTGCTCGCCATCGCCGCCCTGCTGGCCTGCGCCGGCGTCGCCCAGGCCGAGCAGGACGCCCTGCGCCTGTACAACTGGGCCGACTATTTTGCCGAGGACACCCTCAAGCGCTTCACCGCCGAGACCGGCATCCCGGTGATCTACGACGTCATGGACGGCAGCGAAGTGCTCGAGGCCAAGCTGATGTCCGGGCGCAGCGGCTATGACCTGGTATTCCCCGGCGACACCGTGGCCGAACGGCTGATGCGTGCCGGCAGCCTGCAAGCCCTTGATCGCAAGCAACTGACCGCGCTCGACGATATCGAGCCCGGCCTGCGCCAGCTGCACGACCGCTACCCCAAGGCCAGCCAGGCCACCGTGCCCTACACCTGGGGCACCATCGGCCTGACCATGGATGCGAAGAAGATCCGCGAGCGCATGCCCGACGCCCCGCTGGACAGCCTCGACCTGCTGTTCAAGCCGGAGCTGGCGGCCAAGTTCGCCGACTGCGGCATCTCGATGATCGACTCGCCCGACGAAGTGCTGGCCGTGGTGCTCCACTACCTGGGCCGTGAGCCGCGCAGCGCCAAGCGCGAGGACCTGGCCGCCGCCAGCGAGCTGCTCAAGGGCATCCGCCCCTATGTGCGCAAGCTGCAGTCGCAACCGGTCACCGAGCTGGTCAATGGCAACACCTGCCTGTCGCTGGGCTACAGCGGCGACGTGATCCAGGCCCAGCGCACCGCGGAGGCCGCCGGCAAGGCCATCGACTTCCAGTACCGCGTGCCCCGCGAAGGCACCACGGTGTGGATGGACACCATGGCCATCCCCGCCGACGCCAAGCACCCGGAATACGCCTATCGTTTCATCAACTTCGTCATGAGCCCGGAGAACATGGCCGCGATCAGCAATTTCACCGGCTACCCCACCGCCAGCGCCAAGGCCCGCCCCCTGGTGGATGCGCGCCTGCGTGACAACCCGGACATCTTCCTCGGCGATGCCACCTACACCCGGCTGATCCCGGGCAAGGACATCCCCCAGGCCGACATGCGTGCGCGCATGCGCGTCTGGACCCGCTTCAAGACTGCACAGGACTGACCCCATGCCTACTCGCCGTACCTTCCTCCAGCACATGAGCGTCGTCGCCGGCCTCGGCGCCGCCGCCAGCTTTGGCCTGCCGTTTGGCGGCAACAGCGCCCGCGCCGCCGAACCGGGCCGCTGGTTCATGCCCGACGAAGGCGAAAAGCACGCACGCGCCTACATCGCCTTTGGCGCCCAGGACGCCATCTGGGAAGACTTCACCGAAGACGTCCAGGCCGCGCTCGGGCGCATCGCCCGGGCCATCGCCGCGTTCCAGCCGGTGACGGTGTTCTGCCGCGCCAGCGAGCGCGACATCGCCGAGGAGGAATGCGGCAGCCACAACATCACCTATGTCGAGAGCGAGCTGGACGATATCTGGATGCGCGACATCGGCGCCAACTTCGTGGTCGACGACGGCGTGCTGGGCGCGGTGGACTTCAACTTCAACGGCTGGGGCGGCAAGCAGCAGCACCGCTACGACGCCAAGCTCGCGGCCCGCGTCGCCAGGCTGGCCGGCGCCCAGTACCAGCAGAGCGAACTGGTGGGCGAAGGCGGCGGTATCGAAGTGGACGGCCACGGCACCGGGATCATGACCGAGAGCAGCTGGATCAACAGCAACCGCAACCCGGGCTGGAGCAAGGCCCAGGTCGAGGCCGAACTGAAGGAACGCCTGGGGCTGCGCAAGATCATCTGGCTGCCGGGCATCAAGGGCAAGGACATCACCGACGCCCATGTGGACTTCTATGCGCGCTTCGCGGCGCCCGGCGTGGTGGTGGCGAACCTGGACAACGATCCGGATTCCTACGACCACGAGGTGACTCTCGAGCACCTGGAAATCCTGCGCAACGCCACCGATGCCGACGAGCGCAAGCTGGAGATCCACACGATTTCGCCGCCACTGAAGCCACGGCGCAGCAAGTTCAACGATGACAACCCGGACTTCGCGGCAGGGTACATCAACTACTTCGTCATCAACGGCGCGGTGATTGCGCCGCAGTTTGGTGATCGCAGTGCCGACGAGAAGGCCCGGGCGTTGCTGGTGAAGCTGTATCCGGGGCGCAAGGTGGTGCAGCTGGATATCGATGCGATTGCCGCGGGAGGGGGCGGGATTCACTGCGTTACCAACCAGTGCCCGGCGGTGTAGAGACGATCATCGCGTGGCAAGTCGGGGCTCATCGGACCGCCTTCGCCCCGTCACCATCGGCCAGCCAAGCCTGGCCCTGCCCGATTGAAGGCTCCACCGCGCACCAATCATTCATTTGAATTTCAGAACAATGGCAAAGAAAAACAAACTTCTCAAATAAGCCCCGGGCGGGGATGCTGTGAGGAGCACGCCCGCATCCCGGAGAACAACAATGAACGAAGTCGTCATCGTCGCCGCCACCCGCACTGCCATCGGCAGTTTCCAGGGGGCCCTGGCCAACGTGTCCGCCGTGGAGCTGGGCGCCGCCGTGATCCGCCAGCTGCTGGCCCAGACCCAGCTGGACCCGGCCCAGGTCGACGAAGTGATCCTCGGTCAGGTGCTCACCGCCGGGGCCGGCCAGAACCCCGCACGCCAGGCCGCGGTCAAGGCCGGCCTGCCGTTCGAGGTCCCGGCGCTGACCCTGAACAAGGTCTGCGGCTCGGGCCTCAAGGCCCTGCACCTGGCTGCCCAGGCCATCCGCTGTGGCGACGCCGAGGTGGTGATCGCCGGCGGCCAGGAGAGCATGAGCCTGGCGCCCTACGTGATGCCTTCGGCGCGCACCGGCCAGCGCATGGGCCACGGCCAGCTGATCGACAGCATGATCAGCGATGGCCTGTGGGACGCCTTCAACGACTACCACATGGGTATCACCGCCGAGAACCTGGTGGACAAGTACGCCCTCACCCGTGAACAACAGGATGCCTTCGCCGCCGAGTCGCAGCGCAAGGCCGTGGCCGCCATCGAGGCCGGGCGCTTCAAGGACGAGATCACCCCGATCCACATCCCGCAGAAAAAAGGCGAGCCGTTGGTGTTCGACACCGACGAGCAGCCCCGCCCCGGCACCACTGCCGAATCCCTGGGCAAGCTGCGCGCCGCGTTCAAGAAAGACGGCAGCGTCACCGCCGGCAACGCCTCCAGCCTCAACGACGGTGCCGCCGCGGTGCTGCTGATGAGCGCCAGCAAGGCCAAGGCCCTGGGCCTGCCGGTACTGGCGAAGATCGCCGCCTACGCCAGCGCCGGCGTGGACCCGGCGATCATGGGCATCGGCCCGGTGTCGGCGACCCAGCGCTGCCTGGACAAGGCCGGCTGGCAATTGGCCGACCTGGATCTGATCGAGGCCAACGAAGCCTTTGCCGCCCAAGCATTGGCGGTGGGCAAACAGCTGGAATGGGATGCGGCGAAGGTCAACGTCAACGGCGGCGCCATCGCCCTGGGCCACCCGATCGGCGCCTCGGGCTGTCGAGTGCTGGTGACCCTGCTGCACGAGATGATCAAGCGCGATGCGAAGAAGGGCTTGGCGACCCTCTGCATCGGCGGCGGTCAGGGCGTAGCCCTGGCAATCGAGCGTTGATTCTCGCCGCCTGAACCTCAGCCGTCGCCAGGCACTGGCTTGAACCGGTGCCCGCGGCGGCGCGCCTCAGTCCTCCAGCAACGTACAGGCCATCACCAGCGCGTCTTCGCGCCCACCCGCCACCGGATAGTAGTCTCGACGCCGGCCGATCTCGTTGAACCCATAGCGCTCGTACAGGCGATAGGCCGACTGGTTGCTGGCGCGCACTTCGAGGAAGCACTCGCGGCCATTGAGCTGGTAGGCCCGCGCCATCAGGTGCTCGAGCAGGCGCAAGCCCAGCCCGCAGCCCTGGTTCTCCGGCTTGACGGTAATGTTGAGCAGGTGCGCCTCGTCGATGATCACGTTGATCACGCCATGGCCGACCTGCTGCTGGCCAACGAACATCAGCCACACTTCATAGGACTTCAGCGCATCCAGGAAGATGCCGCGGGTCCAGGGGTGGCTGAAGGCGGCATATTCGATCTTAAGCAGGGCATCCAGATCCGCCTCGGTTGCCGGGCGGAAACTGATCGAGTCACTCATTCAACGCTCTTCCAGCGCGCCATCAGCTGGCGCATGGCTTTCCAGACGTCCGCCTTGCGTTGCGGCTCGTCCATCAACAGTTCAAGGCCGGGCAAGGCCCAGGCGTTGCCGAGCAGGTCGACCTCGAGTTCTTGGTAGTAGGCTTGGGCATCGGCCTGGCCGGCGAAGCGGATGGCCGGCAGGCCGAGCAGCCACAGGCAGGTGCACGGCGCCTCTTCCAGGCGCGCGGCGATGAAACCCTGGACGAAGTCGCGGGCGGCGTCCGGGCCTTGGTCCATGTTGCCGCGCATCAGCAGCGGCCAGCGCACCGGCTCGCCGATGATCTGCGGGGCATCCGGCAAGCCGGCGGCGCGCAGCATGTCCTTGAGCAGCAGGTAGGACGGGTCGCGGCTCTGGAACGGCTGGCCGGTGGCCAGCTCGACCAGCAGCAGGCAACTGCCAGCGCGCAGCAACTGCAGGGCGAAGCGTGGTGGCGGCACCGGCGCCGGGCGTGGCGCAGGGGCCTCCTGCTCGGCCTCGACCGGCTTGGCGGCCGGTTTTGGCGCGCTGCCCGGGCGCGGGATTTCGATCTTCGGCCGCTCGGCACGCGCCTGGGGGGCCACCGGGGTGGCGCTCGGCGCAGGTGCGGGGGCGGCCGGACGCACCTCGAAGTCGACGTCCTCGACCGGCGCCACCGGCAACAGCAGCTCCGGCCGCGACGGGGCGGCGAACGGCAGTTCGGCGCGCGGCAGCCAGTGCACCACTTGCATGGCGGACAGGTAGGCGCGGCGGCGGGACTCGATCAGCAAGGCGCGGGTATCCGGGGATAGACGAAACAGTCGGGCATTCTAACGCCGTTGGCAGCATCGTGGCGCAACAGGTCGACGGAATTTTACTGCCTGCACTGGCCCTTTCGCGGGTAAACCCGCTCCCACAGAGGGCGTGCAGGCCCTGTGGGAGCGGGTTTACCCGCGAAAGGGCCAGTGCAGGCCACCCTGTAACTCGGGTTATCCCCCATTACAGACCAAGGGGTGAAAACCTCCCCCCCGGATGCAGTACAATCGCCCCTTTTATTTGGCAACGAGTCGACCCGCCAATGATCGAACCCAAGCGCGTCCTGCGCGCCCTAGCCGAACACTGGGCCTTGATCGAGCCGCTGTGCGAGCGCTTCGACCAGGGCACCCTGAGCCTGGTCGAGCTGCGCCAGCAGCTGGCCCGCCAGCAGGTGGAAAGCACCCCGCAGGACATCACCCAGCTGCTCGACGTGTGGATTCGCCTGGACATCCTGGTCCCGGTGGCCAAGAGCCCGAACCGTTTCGAGCTCAACGCGCAGATCCACGACTTCCTCGCCTACCTGCGCCGCGAACACCGGCTGGGCCTGTGCCTGGAGATCGAGGCCTACCTGCGCCACCTGGAACGCCTGGCCGGGCATATCCAGGACGCCTTCGACAACCGCGACAGCGACGATCTGGCGCGTCAGCTGCGCTTGCTCGACATGCGCGTGCGCGATGTACTGAAGAAGCTCGACAACGACGAACAGGCGCTGGTGGCCGTGGCCGAACGGGCCAAGACCAGCAACCGGCAGATCCCCCTGCGCCAGCGCTACGCCGAAGTACTGGCGACCTGGGACGAGTACGTCGAGCCGATGATCCAGCTGGTCAACGCCGACGGCGCCTTCGAGCAGGGCGTGCGCAAGGTCGAGACCGTGCTGCTGCGCCTTTTGGGCGAGCAGGCGCGCCTGGGCCACCTGGTCGACGACGACATGCTGCTGCGCACCCACGCGCGCATCCTCGAAATGCAGACCAGCGCCCAGCTGACCCTGCGTCACGCCCGCGAACTGCTGCTGCCGCTGCGCGAAGAAGCGCGCCGGCACAACGCCGTGACCCGTGGCGCCGCCCTGGCCTTGTCGGTGATCCGCAAGAAGGGCATCGACGCCGTGCCGCAGGCGGCCATGCCGCTGTTCACCCGCCCGCAGAGCACCTTCCTTGGCAGCGCCAGCCAAGTCGAGGCCTACGTCTACGCCCTGGCTCGCTTCGAGCCCAAGCCTGCGCGCTTCCCCAAGGCACACAAGACGCAAAAGGGCCCGCTGCCCCGCGCCCCGCGCACGGTCAAGGAAATGCTCGAGCGCTGCGAGGACGCCCTGCCGCTGCCGGACCTGATGGTCTGGCTGCTGGAACAGGAGCCCGAGGGCGCCACCGACGAGCTGCTGTACTGGTTCTCGCGCCTGTCGCGGGAAAAGCGCTTCAGCCGCGAGCGCCTCGATCGCCAGCAGTACCTTACCCGCGAACACCTGGTCAGCCTGCGCTCCTTCGCCCTGACCTCCAGCCGCGACAACAAGCCGGCGACCCCGACCGAATCCACCGCGAGCCCCGTCCATGCATCTTGATCTTTCCGAACTGTCCCAGCTCGCGCCGATCTTCCGCGAGCTGTTCAAGGGCTTCCACATCAGCCGCCGCGACCCGGAGCTGTACGCCCAGCTGTCGAACTTCCAGGACCAGTACCGCACCCTGTTCAAGGCCCTGGGCTTCGAGCTGGTCTGCGACACCCGCGGCTTCTACTACTTCGTCCCCGAGCAGGCCGCCGCGCAGGTCAACAAGACCGCCCAGCGCCTGTCGCTGTTCACCTTCATCCTGGTCGAGCACCTGGCCGACCAGGGCCGCGACCCGATGGCCGTGCTCGACGGCGGCAGCATCGGCCGCGACGAACTGCCATCGCTGCTGGACAAGTACCGCGACCTGTTCCTGCAGGCCGAAGTGCAGACCGTCGACGAGCTCGAAGAAAAGATCATGCGCCGCATGACCCAGCTGGGCTTCGCCTTCGAAGAGGGCGGCATCTACCGCTTCATGCCGCCGATGCACCGTTTCCTCGACGTGTGCCTGTCGGTCCAGCAGGACCGCGACCTGGCCGCCACCCTGCACAGCGACCTGCCGCTGCCGGTGCCCGTGCTGGTGGTGGAAGAAACCCCCGAGGAACTCAACCGCACCGACGACCCGCTCGACCTCACCCCGTTCGACGGCGAGGAAAGCGAAGAGGACGCCCTGGCCCGGGCGATCCGCGAAGAGCAACAGGAGATTGACGCATGAGCCAGGAACGCTACGGCATCCGCCGCTTCGCACTGCTCAACACCGCCGGCTACAGCCTCGGCCTGTTCCCCCTGGAACACCCGCTGTCGGTCTACGGCGCCAACAACCTGGGTAAATCGGCGTCGATCAACGCCCTGCAGTTCCCGATCCTGGCGCGCATGTCCGACATGAGCTTCGGCAAGTACAGCCTGGAGCAGTCGCGCCGCTTCTACTTCGCCAGCGACACCAGCTACATCCTCACCGAACTGAACCTGCCCCACGGTCCGCACGTGATCGGCGTGGTCGGTCGCGGCCCGGGCGGCGGCTTCGGCCACCAGTTCTTCGCCTACCAGGGCGAGCTGGACCTGGCCCACTACCAGAAAGACGACACCTGCCTGCGCCAGAAGGAGCTGTTCACCAACCTCGAGCGTCATGGCCTGAAAGCCTACGAGCTCAAGCCGGACGAGCTGCGTCGGTTGCTGGTCGGTGGCCACACCTCGGTGCCGCTGGACCTGACCCTGATCCCGCTGCGCTCGACCAGCGAGCAGAGCCTGAAGACCTTCCGCGCGCTGTTCATCAACCTGCTGCACATGCGCGAGATCACCGCCGCCAAGCTCAAGCAGCTGTTCCTCGACGCCTTCGAGCACAGCCTGCGCTCGGGCAGCGTCGACTACATCGCCGCCTGCGAAGAGGCCTTCCGCGACGTACGCCGCATGGAGGGCGACTACAACGCCCTGGTGGCCGCAGGTCCCCTGGTCGAAGCCCTGGCCGGCGGCGTGGCCCAGCGCGACATCCTGCGTGGCAAGCTGCACCGTATTTCGCCCCTTCTCGACAACCTGCTGGGCACCTGGCAGGAATACGCCATGGCGCGCAAGGAAGAGCTGACCATCCAGGCCGAGCACTACCGTGGCGAGCAGGACCGCCTGCAGAACGACCAGCGCGGCGGCACCCAGGAGCTGATGCGCCTGGAGCGCGAGATCACCGGTATCCAGCGTTGGCTGGGTGAGCTGTCGGTGCTCAAGCACCGCTTCGCCCTGGTCACCGACGTCAAGGTACTGGAGCAGCAGCTGCTGGCCGCCAAGGACGCCCACGACGAACTGGCCGGCGCCCTGGCCCAGTCGCGGCAGTTCTCCGCCGAGGACCTCGACGAGCGCGTGCGCGACCTGGAAAAACGCGTGAAGGCGGTCAAGCAGCAGCTCGACCACGCCGACAACAACAGCTATGCCCGCCTGCGCGAAGAGTTCTCGCAGCAGGACGTCGACCGCCTGATGCGCCTGTTCAACGGCGCGCTGTTCAGCCTGCCGCTGGGCGACCGCGGCATCGAGCTGGACGACAGCGACGTCTGGGTGAAGACCCTCGAAGGCGTGCTCGACCGCTTCAAGGGCGAACGCTTCGAAGTGCCGGGCCTGTCCATCGACATCTCGCACATCGACCCGCCCGCGCTGCAGGCCCTGGCCGACCGCGCCGCCCTGCGCGACCAGAAGGAGCGTCTGGAAAAAGAACTCAAGCAGCTCAAGACCCAGCAGGCCGTGGCCCTCGACCGCGCCGCCAGCAAGGCGCAGACCGAGGCCCTGTACCAGCAGGTGCTGGATGCGCAGAAGGCCCTGGAAGACTTCCGCCGCACCGAGACCCTGGCTGCCGAAGAGCCGGAGAAGATGGAGCAACTGGGCCAGTTGGAAGCCGCCCAGGACGAGCTCAAGCGCTCCAGCGACGCCTTCACCGAACGCGTCCAGCAGCTGTCGGCCAAGCTGCAGCTGGTGGGCCGGCAGATCGCCGACCTCGAAGCCAAGCAGCGCACCCTGGAGGACGCCCTGCGTCGTCGCCAGTTGCTGCCGGCCGACCTGCCGTTCGGCACGCCGTTCATGGAGGCTATCGACGACTCCATGGACAACCTGCTGCCGCTGCTCAACGACTACCAGGACAGCTGGCAGGCGCTGCAACGGGTGGACAACCAGATCGAGGCGCTGTACGCCCAGGTGCGCCTCAAGGGCGTGGCCAAGTTCGACAGCGAAGACGACATGGAGCGCCGCCTGCAGCTGTTGATCAACGCCTACTCGCACCGCACCGAGGAAGCGCTGACCCTGGCCAAGGCCCGCCGCGCCGCAGTCACCGACATCGCCCGGACCCTGCGCAACATCCGCAGCGACTACGACAGCCTCGAGCACCAGCTGGCGCTGTTCAACCGCGAGATCAACAAGCGCCAGGTGTCCAACCTGGAGAGCTTCCGCGTGGTGCTGGCACCGAACAAGGAAGCGCTCCGGCACATCGACCAGATCATCCACAGCGCCGGCCAGTACGAGGAAGGCGAGACGCTGTCGGTGTTCGACCTGACCCAGAGCGCCGAGCAGGATCACAAGAACGAAGAGGCCAAGGAGTACCTGGCACGACTGGTGGCGGCCAACCATAACCAGCTGGGCCTGAAGGACCTGTTCGAGCTGGCCTTCGAGATCACCAAGATCAACAGCCAGCCGGTGATCCACGCCGACATCGACGGCGCCGCGTCCAACGGCACCACCATGACCATCAAGGCGCTGACCAACATGTACCTGTTGCTGCACCTGATGGACCGCGACCTGGCCGGGCGCATTCGCCTGCCGTACTACCTCGACGAGGCGGCGGACATCGACGAACGCAACCAGGCAGCGTTGCTGGAGACCAGCCAGCAGCTGGGCTTCGTGCCGATCCTGGCGAGCGTGAAGCCGCAGGTATCGGCGCGGGTGGCGATCGACCTGGAAGGCGGCAGCGGGCCGAACGGCATCTACATCGACGAGGCGGACTGGAAGTACATCAGCCGTCGCGACGAAGTGAAGGCCATTGTGCGCGAGGATGAAACCGAAGAACTGGCCTAATTCAGCCGGTAAAGCATCGCGGGGCAAGCCCGCTCCCACGCCAGCACACAAATAATGGCGTGGGAGCGGGCTTGCCCCGCGATCATTTCAACCGGTTTTTACTGCTGTGCCCAAGGCACGATCGGAATCGCCGTCACCGCATTCTGCGGGCTGCCTTCGATCACCCGGTCGCTGTACACCAGGTACACCAGCGTATTGCGCTTCTTGTCGAGAAAACGCACCACCTGCATGGTCTTGAACACCAGCGAGGTGCGCTCCTTGAACACCTCCTCGCCATCTTTCAGCTCACCCTTGAAGTGGATCGGCCCGACCTGACGACAGGCGATCGACGCCTCGGCACGGTCCTCGGCCAAACCCAACCCACCTTTCAAGCCGCCGGTCTTGGCCCGCGACAGGTAGCAGGTCACGCCGTCGACCTTCGGGTCATCGAAGGCCTCGACTACGATCCGATCATTCGGCCCGACGAACTTGAACACGGTGGACACCTGGCCGATCTCCTCGGCCCCGGCCAGCATCGGCAGCAGCAGCGCCGTCACGGCAAACATCCTTTTCAGCACAGTGACCTCCTTCAGACCAGGACCAGGTTATCGCGGTGCACCAGCTCAGGCTCGGCGCTGTAGCCCAGCAGGCTCTCGATGGCATCGGACGGCTGGCCGATGATCTTTTGCGCCTCCAGGGCGCTGTAGTTGGCCAGGCCACGGGCCACTTCCAGGCCGTCGGGGCCGACGCAGACCACCATCTCGCCACGACGGAAGCTGCCCTGCACGGTCTTCACGCCGACCGGCAGCAGGCTCTTGTTCGATTCGCGCAAGGCCTTCACGGCACCGTCGTCGAGCACCAGGGTGCCACGGGTCTGCAGGTGACCAGCCAGCCACTGCTTGCGTGCGGCAAGCATGCCGCGCTCGGGCGACAGCAGGGTGCCCAGGCGCTCGCCGGCCTTCAGGCGATCCAGCACGCGCTCGATACGGCCACCGATGATGATGGTGTGGGCACCGGAACGGGCGGCCAGGCGCGCGGCGCGCAGCTTGGTCTGCATGCCGCCACGGCCCAGGGCGCCACCGGTACCGCCGGCCACGGCGTCCAGCGACGGGTCGTCGGCACGGGCTTCGTAGATCAGCTGGGCTTCGGGGTTGTTGCGCGGGTCTGCGTCGAACATGCCGTCACGGTCGGTGAGGATCACCAGCAGGTCGGCTTCCACCAGGTTGGCCACCAGGGCGGCCAAGGTGTCGTTGTCGCCGAAGCGGATCTCGTCGGTGACCACGGTGTCGTTCTCGTTGATCACCGGCACCACGCCCAGGTCGACCAGGGTGCGCAGGGTGCTGCGGGCATTGAGGTAGCGCTTGCGGTCGGAGAGGTCGTCGTGGGTCAGCAAGATCTGCGCGGTGTGCTTGCCGTGCTCGCCGAAGCTCGACTCCCAGGCCTGCACCAGGCGCATCTGGCCGATCGAGGCGGCGGCCTGCAGCTCGTTCATCGCGCTCGGTCGCGAGGTCCAGCCCAGCTGGCTCATGCCGGCGGCCACGGCCCCGGAGGAGACCAGCACCAGTTCCACGCCCGCTTCACGCAGGGCCACCATCTGCTCGACCCATATCGCCATGGCGCCGCGGTCGAGGCCCTTGCCATCGGCGGTCAGCAGCGCGCTGCCGATCTTCACGACCCAGCGCTTGGCGCCAGTCACCTTGCTTCGCATCTTCTCTTCCAACCTATGTCGAATCTGTAGATACCGTGGATACAAAAACGCCGCTCCAGAGAGCGGCGTTCAGTGTACTGCAACCGATCAGTCGCGCACGTAAATGATTTCCGGGCCGTCTTCGTCGTCCTCGAAATCATCCCAGTCGTCATCGTCGCCGATGTCGTGCACGCTCTTGACGCCGGTGCGGCGCAGGGTGCGGGCGTCATCCAGGGCCTGCAGCTGGGCACGGGCCTCGTCTTCGATGCGCTGGTCGAGCTCGGCCAGTTCCTCGGCGTAGGCCGGGTCGTTGGCCAGGCGGTCGGCGCGGTCTTCGAGGTAGCGCATCAGGTCGTGGCTGAGCTTCTCGGTGCCCTGCTTGGCGATGGCCGAGATCACATAGACCGGCCCCTCCCAGTTCAGGCGCTCGACCACTTCCTTGACGCGCTCGTCACGCTCGTCGTCCATGATCATGTCGGCCTTGTTCAGCACCAGCCAGCGCTCACGGTCGACCAGCGCCGGGCTGAACTGCGCCAGCTCGTTGATGATGATCTCGGCGGCATCGGCCGGGCTGCTGCCGTCCAGCGGCGCCAGGTCGACCAGGTGCAGCAGCACGCGGGTACGCGCCAGGTGCTTGAGGAAGCGGATACCCAGGCCGGCACCTTCGGAAGCGCCTTCGATCAGGCCGGGGATGTCGGCGATGACGAAGCTCTTCCAGCGGTCGACGCTGACCACGCCCAGGTTCGGCACCAGGGTGGTGAACGGGTAGTCGGCGACTTTCGGCTTGGCGGCCGAGACCGAACGGATGAAGGTGCTCTTGCCGGCGTTCGGCAGGCCCAGCAGGCCGACGTCGGCCAGGACCTTCATTTCCATCTTCAGGTCGCGCTGATCGCCAGGCTTGCCCGGGGTGGTCTGGCGCGGCGCACGGTTGGTGCTGGACTTGAAGCGGGTGTTGCCCAGGCCGTGCCAGCCGCCCTGGGCGACCATCAGCTTCTGGCCCGGGGTGATCAGGTCACCGATGACTTCCTGGGTGGCTGCGTCGATCACGGTGGTGCCCACCGGCACGCGCAGGAACAGGTCGTCGCCCTTCTTGCCGGTGCAGTCGGTGCTGCCGCCGTTGGAGCCGCGCTGGGCTTCGTGGTGGCGGGTGTAGCGATAGTCGACGAGGGTGTTGAGGTTCTCGTCGGCCACCATGTACACCGAACCGCCGTCGCCACCGTCACCGCCGTTGGGACCGCCGTTCTCGATGAATTTCTCGCGGCGGAAGCTCATGCAACCGTTGCCGCCGTCACCGGCCTTAACCCGGATCGATACTTCGTCTACAAACTTCATTCAAAACCGCCTCTCGTCGGATGACGAGTCGAAAACCAGAAAACCATGAGGCTCTTGCGAAGATGAGCGCGGCGGCCCCGTACGAACCAGAAACCAACGCCGGCAGCCCATTCAAACAGCTTTGCAAGAGGCTCACCACAAACGAAAAAGCCCCGTCGCATGACGGGGCTTCTGGAGCGACGTCGCGATTAAGCGGCGACGATGCTCACGTAACGGCGCATGAACTCGCCTTTCTTCTCGAACTTGATCACGCCCTCGATCTTGGCGAACAGGGTGTGATCCTTGCCCATGCCAACGCCGTAGCCAGCGTGGAATTCGGTGCCGCGCTGACGGACGATGATGTTGCCCGGCTTGATCACCTGGCCGCCATACATCTTGACGCCAAGGCGTTTAGATTCTGAGTCGCGACCGTTACGAGTACTACCACCAGCCTTCTTGTGAGCCATGGTTCAATTCTCCAATAAATTCAGGGGATCGGGGCGATTAAGCCTGGATACCGGTGATTTTGATTTCGGTGAACCACTGGCGGTGGCCCATGCGCTTCATGTGGTGCTTACGACGACGGAACTTGATGATGCGAACCTTGTCGTGGCGGCCTTGCGAAACGACTTCGGCCACTACTTTAGCACCAGCAACAACTGGAGCGCCGATGGTGACTTCTTCACCGTTGGCGACCAGCAGGACGCGATCGAAGGTCACGGATTCGCCAGTGGCGACTTCCAGTTTTTCGATCTTGAGGAATTCACCTTCAGCGACTTTGTACTGCTTGCCGCCGGTAACGATTACTGCGTAAGACATGGTATTTCTCCGATAATCCTGCTCACCCAGCGCTTTATATGATGAGTATTGGCTGGCATGGCTGCACAGGGCTGGAACGGCCCGGTGCAATTGCGTAAGGCAGGTGCTGCCCAGGAAGTTAGGGTGCGCGATTGTACGCAACCCCATAAATGCTTGCAAGTACTGGCCAGGGCCCACGGGCACCGCGCCTTGACACACCGGTACCTGCGACCTAGCATGCCGCGCAACCTCAATGGAGCAGCCGATGCAACCCCAATCCTTCTACCGCGCGGTAGCTGATGATTTCAGCGCCGTCGACGAGATCATCAAGAAGCAGCTGACCTCGCGCGTCCCGCTGGTATCGAAGATCGGCGACTATATCACGTCCGCCGGCGGCAAGCGCCTGCGCCCGCTGCTGGTGCTGCTGTGCGGCAAGGCCCTGGGCCGCGAAGGCGACGACCTGCGCCTGCTGGCAGCGACCATCGAGTTCCTGCACACCGCCACCCTGCTGCACGACGACGTGGTCGACATGTCCGGCATGCGCCGTGGCCGCTCCACCGCCAACGCCCTGTGGGGCAACGCGCCGAGCGTGCTGGTGGGCGACTTCCTCTATTCGCGCTCGTTCGAGATGATGGTCGAGCTGGGCTCGATGCCGGTCATGCAGATCCTCTCCAAGGCCACCCGGGTGATCGCCGAGGGCGAGGTGTTGCAACTGTCGCGGGTGCGCGACGCCAGCACCACCGAAGAGGTGTACATGGACGTCATCCGCGGCAAGACCGCGATGCTGTTCGAGGCCTCGACCCACAGCGCCGCCGCGCTGGCCGGCGCCACCGACGAGCAGCGCGAAGCCCTGCGCACCTTCGGCGACCACCTGGGCGTGGCCTTCCAGCTGGTCGACGACCTGCTGGACTACAAGGGCGACTCCGAGACCCTGGGCAAGAACGTCGGCGACGACCTGGCCGAAGGCAAGCCGACCCTGCCGCTGATCTACACCATGCGCGAAGGCACCCCGGAGCAGGCCGCGCTGGTGCGCCAGGCGATCCAGAAGGGTGGTCTGGAAGACCTGGAGCAGATCCGCATCGCCGTCGAGGCGTCCGGCGCCCTGGACTACACCGCGCAGATGGCCCGCGACTACGTCGCCCGTGCCATCGCCTGCCTGGAAGTGCTGCCGGCCAGCGAGTACCGGGATGCCCTGGTCGAGCTGAGCGAGTTCGCGGTCGCACGCACCCACTGATTCATCGCAACACCCTCATCGCGGGGCAAGCCCGCTCCCACGAAGCCTGTAGCGCTTTTGTGGGAGCGGGCTTGCCCCGCGATGCATTTGTGCAGCCAGCACCAAAACCTTATACAATGTGCGCCTTTACCCGCCTGTACTTGAAAGGAAACGCCGTGAGCACTCTGCCACCCTGCCCCAAATGCAACTCCGAATACACCTATGAGGATGGCACCCAACTGATCTGCCCCGAATGCGCCCACGAGTGGTCGGCCAGCGGCGAAGCCGAAGCCGCCAGCGACGATGTGGTGAAGAAGGATTCGGTCGGCAACGTCCTGCAGGACGGCGACACCGTCACCGTGATCAAGGACCTCAAGGTCAAGGGATCGTCCCTGGTGGTCAAGGTCGGTACCAAGGTCAAGAACATCCGTCTGTGCGATGGCGACCACGACATCGACTGCAAGATCGACGGCATCGGCGCGATGAAGCTCAAGTCCGAGTTCGTGCGCAAGGTCTGATCCCCTGCCCCTCGGGGCTGCCCAGCGGGCGGCCCTGACAGATCCTGCAACAGGATCGCCTGCACCATTCGGAAGATTTCTTCCAATAGTCCCTTGCTATTTTGATAATAAGAATTATTCTCATTGGAAACGCTATCCAAGGAGAATAGCCATGACCTATCTGATCGACGCCTGGCTCGACCGCCCCCACCCCTACCTGCGCATCCTGCATCGCGAGACCGGCGAAGTGTGCGCCGTGCTCGAGGAAGACGCGCTCGACGAACTGCGTGACCAGGGTGACCTGGACCTCACGGGGCTGAATTCGAGTGAACCCGGGGTGCTCAAGGAGCTGGTGAGGAATCTGTTTCTGTTCTGCTATGCGCGGGCGTTGCGCCCGGGGGGAACGGATTGGAACTGAAAGGCATCGCGGGGCAAGCCCGCTCCCACGAGGTAGCAGAGCACCAGTGGGAGCGGGCTTGCCCCGCGATCAGGCATTACAGAACGTCGAGCAGCTCGACGTCGAACACCAGGGTGCTGTGCGGCGGGATGCTGCCGACGCCCTGGGCGCCGTAGGCCAGCTCGCTCGGCACGTACAGACGCCATTTGCTGCCGGCGTTCATCAGCTGCAGGGCCTCGGTCCAGCCGGCGATCACGCCACCGACCGGGAATTCGGCTGGCTGGCCGCGATCGTAGGAGCTGTCGAACACGGTGCCGTCGATCAGGGTACCGTGGTAGTGGGTACGCACGTTGTCTTCGCGGGTCGGCTTGGCGCCCTCGCCTGCGGTCAGCACTTCGTACTGCAGGCCCGAGGCCAGGGTCACGATGCCTTCGCGCTTGGCGTTGAAGGCCAGGAAGTCCTTGCCGGCGGCAGCGGCGGCTTCGGCCTTGGCAGCGGCTTCGGCCTGCATCACTTCGCGGATGACCTTGAAGGCGGCCGACAGGTCTTCTTCGCTGACGCGGCTGTCAGCGCCGTTGAAGGCGTCGGTCAGGCCGGCAACGATAGCGTTCAGGTTGACGCCAGGTGGCGGGTTGTCACGCAACTGGCCGCCCAGTTGGCGGCCGATGCCGTAGCTGACGCGGGATTCGTCGGTGGACAGGTTGAGTTCGGACATTGGCTTGCTCCGCTTAAGGGCGCACTGCATCCGCGCCCTAATGAAAAGGGCGAGCAGCCTAGCACACTGGTGCCGCGCGAAGCAGCTACCAGGCCGAACGCTGGGAAATCGGGACCTTGAGGTCTTCTTCCGGGTGCAGGCCCAGGCCGCACATCTCATCCTGCACGGACCAGTGCACCAGGTTCATCGACAGCAGGGGAAGCGCTTGCAGGAGCTGACGCGCATCTTCGACAGAGTGCACACGCAGACGCTTGCCACGCGCATCGTCCAATGGGTGGGCACGGCCCTTGACCCGGGCCTCGAGCAGGTAGTCACCGCCTTCGATGGCGATCAGGTTGAGTTCGTCGACATGGCCAGCCCTGGCCTCGGTATTGAGCTGATGCAGGTTCATGGGCGTACCTCGCTGCGGGAACCACGCATGAGTGCTCATTTTTTGTACAGAACCTTGGATTAGACAAGGCACCGCTCGTCAGTTGCAGCGCATTGCCTTCTTCGCGGGTAAACCCGCTCCCACAGGGTTGGCAGAGAACCTGTGGGAGCGGGTTTACCCGCGAATGGCCCTTGCAGGCATCAGTGCTTGGTAATGCGATCCAGGTAACCCATGACGAACGCCGAGATGACGAAGGTCATATGGATGATCACGTACCACATCAGGTAGTCGGTGGAGATGTTCTGCGCATCCATGAACACCCGCAGCAGGTGGATCGAGGAGATGGCGACGATGGACGCGGCGACTTTCATCTTCAGCGAAGAGGAGTCCATCTTGCCCAGCCAGTTGAGCTTTTCCTTGCTGTCGTCGATGTCCAGTTGCGAGACGAAGTTCTCGTAGCCGGAGATCATCACCATCACCAGCAAACCGCCGACCAGCGACATGTCGATCAGCGACAGGATCACCAGGATCAGGTCGGCTTCGGCGAGGCTGAAGACGTTGGGCAGGACATGGATGATTTCCTGGAAGAACTTCAGGGCCAGTGCCAGCAGGCCCAGCGAGAGGCCGAAATAGATAGGGGCGAGCAGCCAGCGCGAGGCATACATCGCGTTTTCGAGGATACGTTCCATGGACAGTAGGGGGACTCGTGAAGTGACTGGAATAGCGAGCGCGAGTATAGCCAGCCACCTGTGACAGCAAAAGCCTGCGGTCGGTTGCCGCAGTGCATCGTGCGAGCAGCCTTTGTGGAGGCGACTTCGTGGGAGCGGGCTTGCCCCGCGATGGCGCCAGCCACGCTGTCACAATGGCCAGGCCGGGCCTTTATCGCGGGGCAAGCCCGCTCCCACGGGAACCTGGTTGCACAGGAAAAACGCTCAGGTCTCCGGATGGAACTGATAGTCCCCAAGATTGCGGCACCGCTCACCGTTGATCCGACGCAACTGCGCCTGCAGGTGCAGGCACCAGATCTGCGGGTCTTCCGCGACCTGATAGCCATGAAGGGTGAGGCTGTCGACGATGGCGTTCATCACCGACTCGGCCACCATCGGCCCATGGAACGGGCCCTGGGCCTTGATCGCCGAGGGTTGTTCACCGGCCATGCCGGCGGCGAACAGCAAGGTCCACATGCCGTTGTCCCCGGCCAGCGGACGGATGCTGCATTCGATGCGGGTCACCAGGCCCAGGCACTGGCGGGTGAGGCTGAGGTTGCGCATGGCGGCGTCCCCTCTGTAAAGCCCTGTTCAGCCTGAAACCCTCAGGCTGTTTCCATCCTGAACCCTGACAACGTCCTTAAGTTCCACTTTAGCCGACCCGAGGGAAAAGTTGGAAAACCGGCGCTGAACGGTAGCACATGGCCGCCAACGCCGGTTTATTGACTCAAGCAGGCTTGGCCTGGGCGATGACCTCCTCCATGCGCTCCTTCTCGGCCTCCTTGATCTCTTCCTCGCTGATCATCTCGGCGATCACCCGCAGGCGCTCGACCACCCGGGCGTTGACGCTGCCCTCGGCAAACTCGCCCTTGTCGTCGACCGCGCCGGCTTCCTCGCCGACCAGCAGGCTCAGCGCCTCGTCGGCCTGGCTGACGGCGTAGACATGGAAGCGCCCGGCCTCGACCGCCTGTACCACCCGCTCGTCGAGCATCAACGTGGCGACGTTGGCCCGCGGGATGATCACGCCCTGCTCGCCGGTCAGGCCACGGGCCTCGCAGAGGCGGAAGAAGCCTTCGATCTTCTCGTTGACCCCGCCGACCGCCTGTACCTCGCCGAACTGGTTGATCGAGCCGGTGATGGCGAAGCACTGCTTGAGCGGGGTGCGCGACAGCGCCGAGATCAACGTGCAGGCCTCGCCCAGCGAGGCGCTGTCGCCGTCGACGTAGCCGTAGGACTGCTCCAGGGCGATGCTCGCCGAAATCGCCAGGGGGAACTCCTGGGCATAGCGGCTGCCCAGGTAGCCGGTGAGGATCATCACCCCCTTGGAGTGGATCGGCTGCCCGAGGTTGACCTCGCGCTCGATGTCGACGATGCCGCTGCCACCCGGATAGACCGTGGCGGAAATCCGCGCTGGCATGCCGAACGCCGAATCACCGACCTCGAGCACGGTCAGGCCGTTGCACTTGCCGATTGCCGCGCCTTCGGTATCGATCAGGATGATCCCGGCGAGCATGTCGTCGAGCACCCGCTGCGAGACCCGCCCGGTGCGCTGAGCCTTGGCCTTGAGCGCGCGCTCGATGTGGCCTGCGTCGGTCATGGCCTCGTTGGCCAGCTGGCGGATGAAATCCGCCTCGCTGACCAGCTGGAACAAATCGCCGATCCGCGCCGACAGCCGCGACTGGTTCTCGGCCAGGCGCGCGCTGTAGGTGGCCAGGCGCGCCACCGCGTCGCTGGTCAGCGGCGCCATGCCTTCTTCGTTGGTGCGGGTGCGCAACAGCTGGGCGAACTGCTCCAGGTTCTCGTCAACCATCGGCATGTCTTCGTCGAAGTCCACCAGCACCCGGAACATCTCCTGGAAGTCCGAGTCGTGGTCCTGCAGCGCGTAGTACAGCTGGCGCGAGCCGATGATCACCAGCTTGACGCTGAGCGGGATCACCTGCGGCGTCAGGCTGACGGTGGCGACGCGGCCCAGTTCGCCCAGCGGCGACTCCATCTTCAGCTTGCGCGATTGCAGGGCGCGCTTGAGGGCGTCCCAGACGAACGGCTCGCCGAGCATCTTCTCCGCTTCCAGGATCAGGAAGCCGCCATTGGCGCGGTGCAATGCCCCCGCGCGCAGCTGGCGGTAGGAGGTGTACAACGCGCCCTGGTCGGTGCTGTATTCGATGCGGCCGAACAGGTTGTCGTAAGTCGGATGCGGCTCGAACACCACCGGCGCCCCGCCCTTTCCGGGATGGCCAACCACCAGGTTGGGCGCGTACTGCTCTTCGAGCATCTTGCGCGCCACGGCGTCGGTCTTGCTGTCGTCGACCAGCTGTTCGACCACGGTGCGTAGCAGGTTCAACTGCATCGATTGCAAGTAGGCGCACACCGCGGCGTTTTCCGCGTATTTCTCCGACAGCGGCGCCAGCAGCGGCTGCAGGGCGAGGGTGATGGTCTCTTCATTGAGCTGGCGCAACTGGTTGCTCGACTCGCGCTTCCACTGCGGCAGGCTGGACAGCTCCTCGTTCAGCCGGTCCTCGAGCGCGGCGATGTCTTCATGGAAGCGCTCGCGCACCTCCTCCGGCAGTTGGGCAAACTCGGCCTCGTCCAGCGCCTTGCCATCTGCCATGGGGGTAAAGGCGACATTGCTGCTGTCGCGGTACAACGCCACGTCCTTTTCCAGCGAGGCCCGCTCGATCACGTCCAGCGCCCGGTCGTAGCGCTGGTTGAAGGCGCGGTCGATGGCGCTCTTCTTCTGCTGGTACGACGGGTGCTCGAACACCGCCGGGAAGGTGGCCAGCAGGTTGTCGATCAGCCCGTTCATGTCGTTGATGAACTCATGGGCGCTGCCGGACGGCAGCTCGAGGGCACGGGGCTCGCGGGAGTCCTCGAAGTTGTTGACGTACAGCCAGTCGGCCGGGGTGTGCTGGCGCTTGCCTTCTGCCTTGAGGTAACGCTTGACGAACGAGAAACGGCCCGTGCCGGGCTCGCCCATCACATACACGTTGTAACCGGGGCGTGGCATGGCCACGCCGAACTGCAGGGCCTCGACGGCACGCTCCTGGCCCAGGACGCCACGAAACGGCTCCAGGTCGTCGGTGTTGGAGAAAGCGAACTGTTCAGCGGAGAAACGCCGGGTCAGGGCTTCGGGCGCGAGACGCAGGCGCGAGGCGACAGGATCGGGCATTGGGTTTCCTTACTTCGGCGGGGCGGATGAAAGGCATTCTGGCGCTGCCAGCGCGCAGCGGCAAGGCTCCGTGGGACTTTATGTCACAGCCCAACATGGCCGATCGCGCAAGCAATTTTTCGCAATAAACAACGCAACCTTTGGATCGTGCCTAAACTCCAAGCTGCGCAGGGGGATGGAAATCCTCCCGCCTTGGCAACTACGTTGCCAGAACCCTGACCATTGGTACGTCACTTGAGAAAGAGAACAACGCTATGAAACGGATTCTTCTGGGTACTCTGTTCGCCGCTGTCTCGATCAACGCCATGGCCGAAGCGCCGGGCGGCCCGAACTGCGGCTGGGGCAACCTGCTGTTCGAGGGCCAGCGCGGCACACCGGCCCACTTCCTGGCTTCCACCACCAACGGCACCTCCGGCAACGCAACCTTCGGCATGACCTCGGGCACCAACGGCTGCTCGACCAAGGCCGCGCTCACCTATGGCGGCAAATCCTGGTTTGCCATGAACGGCATGATGAACGAGCTCTCCGAAGACATGGCCCAGGGCCAGGGCGAAGCCCTGACCACCTATGCCGTGGTCCTCGGTGTGGCCCCTGAAGACCGCGCGCGCTTCGCCGCCGTCACCCACGAGCACTTCCAGCAGATCTTCAGCAGCGCCGACGTGACTGCCGAAACTGTCCACTCCAACACCCTGGCCGTGCTCAAGAGCGACCCACAACTGGCCAAGTACGCCACCGAGGCTTAAGTACCACGCCTCCCGCCCCGGCAGCGGGGCGGGCTTGGCGCTTCACCTTCCGGCATCATCAGGATGTAGTTGCCCGACATGTTCAAACGCCTCGCTCCCCTGGCGCTGCTCGTCAGCGCACCGATTCATGCCGCGCCACAGCTCGACCCGGCCCGCGTCCAGCAGTTGGCGGCCACGCCCTACTGGATCGCCCTCGGGCACTACGAAACCGCCAAGCTCGGCGGCTGGCGCAGCTATGTGGACGACAAACGCTATTTCCTCGCCGAGGATGGCGCCCACCATCCCGACCAGGAGCTGCAGGCCACCGTCGCCGCCCTGTACGCCCCAACCAGCCTGGGCGACAAGCATGCCCAATGCGTGTTCCCCGCGCGTACCCGCTGGCTGCGCGAACAGCTGAACCTCAGCGACCTGCCGAGCCCGGACTGCCAGGAGTTCAAGACCTGGTACACATCCATCGACCCGCACAGCGCGACGCTGATCTTCCCGGCGGCCTATCTCAACAGCCCGTCGTCGATGTTCGGCCACACGCTGCTGCGTATCGACCAGTCCAACACCCGTCGCGACGACACCACGCTGCTCAGCTACGCGATCAACTTCGGCGCCTATATCGAAGGCAGCGACAACAGCATCCTCTACGCCTGGAAAGGCCTGATGGGCGGTTATCCCGGGCTGTTCGCGATGATGCCCTACCAAGAGAAGCTGTCCGAGTACCGCAGCCTGGAAAACCGCGACCTTTGGGAATACCAGTTGGACCTGACGCCCGAGGAGACCGGACGCATGGTCGAGCACGTGTGGGAGCTCAAGCAGATCAAGTTCGACTACTTCTTCTTCGACGAGAACTGCTCCTACCGCCTGCTGGAACTGCTGCAGGTGGCGCGCCCGAGCCTGGACCTGACCTCGCAGTTCCCGCTGACCGCCATTCCCACCGACACGGTCAAGGCGGTCAAGCAATCGGGGTTGGTCTCCGATGTGCGCTACCGCCCCTCCCGCGAGCGCGAACTGCTGGCCCGCGCCGAGCCGCTGGACCATGAGGAAAAACAGCAGGTGCTGGCCATCAGCGCCGATACCGCTCAGTTGCAGAGCCCCGACTTCACCGCCCTGCCCCGCGAACGCCAGGCGCTGGTGCAGGATGCCGCCTATCGCCTGGAGCGCTACCGGGCCAACGGCCAGGAACGCGACCCGGCCCAGGCCGCGCGCAGTTTCGAGCTGCTCAGGGCGATCAACCGCAACCCGCCGCCACCGCTGGCGATCGAGCGCCCAGGCCTGCCCGAGGACGGCCATCAGTCGCGCACCTGGCAACTGGGCGTCGGCAGCCGCGAAGACCGCGCCTATGCCGAGTACGGCCTGCGCATGGCCTACCACGACCTCAACGACAACCTGTACGGCTTCCCGCTGGGCGCGCAGATCGAGATCCTCCAGCTCAAGCTGCGCCAGTACGAGGGCAACGACTGGCAGGTGCAGCGCCTGGACCTGGCCACCATCCGCTCACTGACCCCACGCAATGAGTTGCTCAAGCCCTGGTCGTGGCAGGTTGCCGGGGGCCTGGAGCGGGTGCCGGGCAAGCACGACGACGAGGTGCTGGTCAGTCATGTCAATGGCGGCGCTGGCGGTACCTGGCAGCTGGGCGACGACCTGCTTGGCTTCGCCCTGGGCACAGTGCGGGTGGAACACCACAATGATTTCGCCGAATTCATTTCGCCCGCGGCCGGGTTCAATGGCGGGCTGCTATGGCGCAATGGGCTGGGCAACCTGACCTTGGAGGCCAAGGGTGACTACTTCACCAATGGCGAGGTAAGGCGCAGCATCAGCCTGAACCAGCAGTGGGAAATCAGCCGGGACCTGGGGCTGAGGTTGAGCGCTTCGCGGCAGTTCAGTCATCTGGCCACGGCGCAGAACGAGGTGATGCTGGAGCTCAAGTGGTACCAATACTGATCAACGTGACCTTCCTCGTGGAAGCGGGCTTGCCCCGCGATATGTCTGCTGGCTTATCGCGGGGCAAGCCCGCTCCCACGACTGCGCCGCAATCCTTCGACAGCGTTTTGACATCGCGCCGACAATTCACCCCCTAGACTTTCCACCATTACGTCAAAGGTCTTGTGGATATGTCGCGGTATTGGTTGGGCCTGTGTGTCGCATTGCTGCTGGCGGGATGCGAGACCACCCATGAACAGATGGTCAACCAGGGCTATCCCCCCGCCTACGCCGACGGCTTCCAGGACGGCTGCAGCAGCGGTCGCCAGGCCGCCGGGCTGATGGCCGGCGACTTTCGCAAGGATGTCCCGCGCTACCTGCACAACCGCCAGTACGAAAGCGGCTGGGACGACGGCTTTCGCCAGTGCCACGCGATGCAGTCCAACGAAGACCTGCGCGAATACCGCGAACGCTACTGGGACGAGCGCGACCGCGAGTGGCAGCAGGAAAAGGACCAGGACGCCGCCCGCGCCTATCGCCGCAAGTGACGTCGCAAACGGACAACCGATGCAACCCACAACCTGCCACCATGGTCTCCAGTACAAGGAGGCCCCTGTATGAGCCGAGCATTCGTCAACGAGGACCAGGCCGCCGCCCAGGCCAGCCAGCCGGTGGAGCGACGGGTCAGCGACCAGCCCAACTATGTCACCGCCACCGGTCTTGCCCAGTTGCAGCAACGACTGGCCGCGCTCAATGCGTTGCGCGGCGAACTGCAGGCGCAGGGCGAGCGGGCCGACCAACAGCGATTGGCCGATACCGAGCGCGACCTGCGCTACTTCAACGCCCGCGTACAAAGTGCGCAGGTGGTGCCTGCGGCCACGTCCACGGAGAAGGTACAGATTGGCAGCCGGGTGCGATTCGTCGATGAGGATGGCCGGGAGCATCAGGTGCAACTGGTGGGTGAGGACCAGGCTGACGCGGTGCATGGATTGATCAATTGGGGTTCACCGCTGGGGCGGGCGTTGCTGGGGGCCGGGCCTGGGGATGAGGTGTTGTGGCGAAGGCCGGCGGGGGATCAGATGATCGAGATTATTGGAATCGAGGTTGAGGGTTGAGGGGCTGCTTTGCAGCCCTTTCGCGGCACAAGGCCGTTCCTACAGGAATGCGCAATACCCTGTAGGAGCGGCCTTGTGCCGCGAAAGGGCCGCAGAGCGGCCCCCTGCGATCCGAGATCAGACCACGCCCTGCGCCAGCATGGCATCGGCGACCTTCACGAAGCCCGCGATGTTGGCGCCTTTCACATAGTTGATGCTGCCATCAGCCTCTTCCCCATAATGCACGCACGCATGGTGGATCGACTGCATGATGTGGTGCAGCTTGCTGTCCACCTCGCCCGCGGTCCACAGCAGGCGCATGGCGTTCTGCGACATCTCCAGACCCGACACGGCCACGCCGCCGGCGTTGGAAGCCTTGCCCGGCGCATAGAGGATGCCGGCCTCGATGAAGATATCCACAGCCTCCAGGGTGGTCGGCATGTTGGCCCCCTCGGCCACGCAGATGCAGCCGTTGCGCAGCAGGGTACGGGCGTCCTCGGCGTTCAGTTCGTTCTGGGTGGCGCATGGCAGGGCGATGTCGCACGGCAGGGACCATGGTGTCTGGCCCTTGCGGAACTCCAGGCCGAACTGCACGGCCAGCTCGCTGAGACGTCCGCGCTTGACGTTCTTCAGCTCCATCAGCGCATCCCATTGCGCGTCGCTCAGGCCGGCTTCGCAGAACAGCGTGCCTTCGGAGTCGGACAGCGAGATCACCTTGCCGCCCAGGTCCATGACCTTGCGCGCGGCGTACTGGGCGACGTTACCGGAGCCGGAGATTGCCACGCGGCGACCGTCGATGCGCTTGTCCTGGCGCTTGAGCATCTCTTCGGCGAAGTACACGCAACCGTAGCCGGTGGCCTCCGGGCGGATCAGGCTGCCGCCGTAGGTCATGCCCTTGCCGGTCAGCACCGAGGTGAACTGGTTGGCCAGGCGCTTGTACTGTCCGAACAGGAAGCCGATCTCGCGGGCGCCGACACCAATGTCACCGGCCGGCACGTCAAGGTCGGCACCGATGTGACGGTACAGCTCGCTCATGAACGCCTGGCAGAAGCGCATCACTTCGGCGTCGCTCTTGCCCTTCGGGTCGAAGTCCGAACCACCCTTGCCGCCGCCCATGGGCAGCGACGTCAGCGAGTTCTTGAACACCTGCTCGAAGGCCAGGAACTTGAGCACGCCCAGGTTCACCGACGGGTGGAAGCGCAGGCCGCCCTTGTACGGGCCGATGGCGCTGCTCATCTGGATGCGGTAGCCGCGGTTGACCTGGACCTTGCCCTGGTCATCGACCCACGACACGCGGAACAGCACGGCGCGCTCGGGCTCGACCATGCGCTCGAGAATACCGGCCTTGAGGTAGTGAGGGTTTTGTTCGAGGAACGGCCACAGGCTGCGTAGCACTTCTTCCACGGCCTGGTGGAATTCGGGCTGGGCCGGATCGCGCTGCTGCAGGCGGGCCAGGAAATCGTCGACAGATTCGATCATGGTAGACATCTCACCAAGAGGGATTGTTTTTGGTTTTTTCCCGAATGTACCAAGAACCAATCGCACTGGAACAGGGCGAGATGTCGTTTTTATGAAATTATTTGGTGCATTTTCTATAAGTGTATACAGAATCAATGACTGGTTCGTGGGAGCGGGCTTGCCCCGCGATTGCCTGAACGCGAGCCATCGCGGGGCAAGCCCGCTCCTACGCGAACAACGACAAACAGCATCTTCCAGGCACAAAAATGGGGCCCCGAAGGGCCCCATTACGGTGCGGCGAAAACCGGCTTACTGTGCCAGTTTCTTGTGACGCACACGGTGCGGCTGGGCAGCGGCGTCGCCCAGGCGCTTCTTGCGGTCGGCTTCGTACTCGGTGTAGTTGCCCTCGAAGAACACCACGCTCGAGTCGTCCTCGTATGCCAGGATGTGAGTGGCCACACGGTCCAGGAACCAACGGTCGTGGGAAATCACGATGGCGGCGCCGGGGAAGTCCAGCAGGGCTTCTTCCAGGGAACGCAGGGTTTCGACGTCGAGGTCGTTGGACGGTTCGTCGAGCAGCAGGACGTTGCCGCCCTCCTTCAGGGTCAGGGCCAGGTGCAGGCGGCCACGCTCACCACCGGAGAGGTCCTTGACGAACTTCTGCTGGTCGCCGCCCTTGAAGTTGAAGCGGCCGACGTAGGTGCGCGACGGGATCTCGTAGCTGCCGATGCGGATCTGGTCGGAACCGTCGGAGATCTGCTGGAACACGGTCTTGCTGCCGTCCAGGTCCTCGCGGCTCTGGTCGACGCAGGCCAGCTGCACGGTTTCACCGATCTCGATGCTGCCCGAGTCCGGCTGCTCCTTGCCCATCAGCATGCGGAACAGGGTCGACTTACCGGCACCGTTGCCGCCGATCACGCCGACGATGGCGCCCTTGGGCATGGCGAACGACAGGTTGTCGATCAGCACGCGATCGCCGTAGCCCTTGGTGACGTTCTTGAACTCGATGACCTTGTCGCCCAGGCGTGGACCGGCCGGGATGTAGATCTCGTTGGTCTCGCTGCGTTTCTGGAATTCCTGCGACTGCATCTCTTCGAAGCGCTGCAGACGGGCCTTGGACTTGGACTGGCGGGCTTTCGCGCCTTTGCGCACCCACTCCAGTTCCTCTTTCATGGCCTTCTCGTGGGCGCTCTGCTGCTTGGATTCCTGGGCCAGACGCTCCGACTTGGCCTCCAGCCAGCCCGAGTAGTTGCCTTCGTACGGGATGCCGGCGCCGCGGTCCAGTTCGAGGATCCAGCCGGCGACGTTGTCGAGGAAGTAACGGTCGTGGGTGATCGCCACCACGGTGCCGGGGAAGTCGTGGAGGAAACGCTCAAGCCAGGCCACCGAGTCGGCGTCCAGGTGGTTGGTCGGTTCGTCCAGCAGCAGCATGTCGGGAGCCGACAGCAGCAGGCGGCACAGGGCCACGCGGCGCTTCTCGCCACCGGACAGGTGCTCGATCCTGGCGTCCCAGGCCGGCAGGCGCAAGGCGTCGGCGGCGACGTCCAGCTGACGCTCCAGGTTATGGCCGTCGGCGGCCTGCAGGATGGCCTCGAGCTTGGCCTGCTCGGCGGCCAGCTTGTCGAAGTCGGCGTCCGGGTCGGCGTAGGCGGCATAGACCTCGTCCAGGCGGGCCTGGGCGTCCTTGATCACGCTGACCGCTTCCTCGACCACTTCACGCACGGTCTTGGTCGGATCCAGCTGCGGCTCCTGGGGCAGGTAGCCGACGTTGATGTCGGGCATCGGACGGGCTTCGCCGTCGAATTCCTTGTCGACGCCCGCCATGATCCGCAGCAGGGTCGATTTACCCGCGCCGTTCAGGCCCAGCACGCCGATCTTGGCGCCAGGGAAGAACGACAGGGAAATGTTCTTGAGAATTTCCCGCTTCGGCGGCACGACCTTGCTCAGCCGATGCATGGTGTAGACGTATTGAGCCAAAACCAAGCCCTCTATCAGATAGGTAAAGACACGCGCCCCGGCATGGGCCAGGGGGATGTGATTACGGGGTGTCGTTGAACAAAGTGGGCCATTCTACGCCAACTCGCGGCGTTGCACAGATGGGTAGATGGCGGCGCCGTTCGGCGGCTATCGCGGGTCAAGCCCGCTCCCACGCCAAGGTGTTGTTGCGTGGGAGCGGACTTGACCCGCGATCGAGGTGACGCAGGCTCAGACGTGCGCTTGCTTGACCTTGCCACGCGGCAGGCGGCAACGGTCCGACTGCTCGGCCAGGCGCGCGGCCCAGGCGGCCTTGACGCTGAAGCCGCCGCTGCGGGCAGGTTTTTCAGCAGCCTTGGCGGCGGGCTTGCTCGCGACCTTGGCGGGCGCGGCAGCAGGCTTGGCAGGCGCCGGGGCGACGGCCTCGATGGCGGGCTTGGCCTGCTTGCGCAGTTCGGCCAGCGACGGCGTCTTGTTGGCACTGGCGGCAGCCGTGTCCGGCTTGGCCAGCGAACGCTGGCAGGTCTTGCAGGATACGTCCTCGGTCACGGCAGTGCTGACCAGGGTCTGACTGCTGCGCCCACAGGCGGAATCGAGGCCATTGGTGGAATAGTGGGTAACCAAAACCGTACATCTCCGTTGCGTTGACTATGAAGCGGGCGGCATTCTCGCACAGGTTGCAGGGGCTTGCCGAACCGACATGACCGGCTGCCGGGCGGGTCGCCGACAAGCAGACTGGCACTTTGCCATGTTTGCGGGCATGCTAGTCGGCTTCTCGCGTGCGTCTTATAGTGCGCCCAGCGACCACGGCACGCGCCGTGCATGCTGCGAGGACGCAACCCCTGCCATCGCCAGCCAAATCGCAGGACCCAACGCTTGACCAATCTCACGCAACCGTCATCCCTGCGGCCTGCCGATACCTCGGCCGGCACACACCTGCGTGGCTCGCTCAAGGGGGCGCTGGCCCTGCTCGCCCTGGTTTTGCTGGGTTTGCTGTTGTGGCAACTGTTCGCCCAGTTCCGCCATACCCAGGCCGACCTGCGCCAGCACAGCCTGGCGACCAGCGCCGAACTGGCCGATCACCTGAGCCTGAACATGGCACTCAAGGCCCAGCAATCGCTGAACCTGGTCCAGCCTTACGTCAAACCACCGGCGCCCGCCGCCCTGCCGAGCCTGATCAGCACCTTGCAGGCGCGCCTGCCGGCCTTGCGCGACCTCGCCTGGCTCGACGCCACCGGGCAGGTGCGCAGTGACAGCCTCGACGGCACGCCGGACCGTCAGTTGATTGACGACCTCCTGCAACTGAATCAGGGCCGCGGCTTCTTCTATGGCAACGGTGCCGACAACCAGCGGGTGTACCTGCTGCTGCGCCAGCCGACCGAGCAGGACCGCGGCTACTGGCTGCTGCGCCTGAGCCCGGACTACTACCAGGAGCTGACCCGCCACCTGGACGGCCCCACCCATCCCCTGTGGCTGCTGGAAAACAGCCGCAGCGGCGAGATCATCCAGCACCACGGCCACCGCCAGACCAGCAACGAGCCGTTGCAGAGCGTGATGCTCGCGTTCATCGATAACAGCACCTGGCAGCTGCGCGGCCTGTTCGACGCCGGCCTTGCCCGTGACCAACTGCTGCCGGCGCTGATCGGCAAGTGCGTGCTGGTGCTGTTCTGCGCCCTGCTGCCGGTGCTGGCGCTGATCAACATGCGCCGCCGCCAGCGCGCCCTGCAGGAAGATCGCCGACGCTACCAGGAAATTTTCGAGGGCACCGGCGTGGCCCTGTGCGTGCTCGACCTCTCCAGCCTGCCCGGCCAGCTCGACCGCTACCACCTGCGCAACCGCGCCGCGCTCAAGCAGAGCCTGGCGCTGGACACCAGGCTGCGCCGCACGCTGCTGGCGGAACTGAAGATCACCGAGATCAACCAGGTGGCGCGCCAGCTGCTCAACGTCGACTGCCACGAAGGCGCCTGGCAGCGCCTGATCGAGGGCAGCGGCGACAGCCGCGACAGTGTCGGCATGCAGTTGATCGACGCGCTGATCGAAGAACGCCAGCAGCTTGAACTGGAAGTGCGCCTGCCCGCCCCGCTGGGCGGTGAGCTGCACCTGTGGCTGATGGCCCGCCTGCCCCAGCAGCGTCGCGACTACCAGGCGGTGATCCTGAGCATCAGCGACATCACCAGCCGCAAGCAGGTGGAACTGTCGCTGCTGGAACGCGAAGGCTTCTGGTCGGACGTGGTGCGCACCGTGCCAGACCAGCTCTACGTGCAGGACGTCAACAGCCAGCGGATGATCTTCAGCAACCGCCACCTTGGCCAGACCCTGGGCTACGACCGCGTGGAGCTGGCACAGATGGGCGACCGCTTCTGGGAAATGCTCCTGCACCCCGGCGACGCCGAGCACTACCGCGCCCTGCGCCGGCAGCAGCGCGATACCAGCTACGGCGAGTCGCTGCACTGCCAGCTGCGCTTCCGTCACCGTGACGGCGGCTGGCGCTGCTACGACATCCGCGAGCAGGTGCTGACCCGCGACAGCGAGGGCCTGGTCACCCGCATCATCGGCGTGGGCAAGGACGTCACCGTGCAGATCGAGGCCAGCGAGTCCCTGCGCGACAGCGAGCAGCGCTACCGCATGCTCGCCGAGAGCATCAGCGACGTGATCTTCTCCACCGACAGCCAACTGCAGCTGAACTACGTCAGCCCCTCGGTGCAGGCGGTGCTGGGCTACCAGGCCGACTGGATCTTCGCCAATGGCTGGCAGTCGATCGTCGCCAACCCCGCCCAGCTCAGCGGCGTCTACAACCTGTTGGAGCGGGTCAGCAAGGTGCTGGGCGACAGTGAGCAACTGGCCCAGTTGCGCAGCACCCTGCCCACCCAGCTGTTCCTGTTCGACTGCCTGCGCGCCGATGGCCGCAAGATCCCCATCGAGCTGCGCCTGGTGCTGGTGTGGGACGAACACGAGCGCTTCGAGGGCGTGCTCGGCGTGGGCCGCGACATCAGCCAGCAGCGCCGCGCCGAAAAAGACCTGCGCATGGCCGCGACAGTGTTCGAACACTCCACCTCGGCGATCCTCATCACTGACCCGGCCGGCTATATCGTCCAGGCCAACGAGGCCTTCAGCCGGGTCAGCGGCTATGCCGTGGCCGAAGTGCTCGACCAGCTGCCCGGCATGCTCACTGTCGAACAGCAGCAGAGCGCCCAGCTGGGCTACGTGCTCAAGCAGCTGAGCCAGCGCGGCACCTGGGAAGGCGAGGTCTGGCTCAAGCGCCGCAACGGCGAGCACTACCCGGCGTGGGTGGGCATCACTGCAGTACTCGACGACGAGGGCGACCTGGCCAGCTACGTGTGCTTCTTCACCGACATCAGCGAGCGCAAGGCCAGCGAACAGCGCATCCACCGCCTGGCCTACTATGACGCCCTGACCCACCTGCCCAACCGCACGCTGTTCCAGGATCGCCTGTACACCGCCCTGCAACAGGCCGAACGGCACAAGGCCTGGGTGGTGCTGATGTTCCTCGACCTCGACCGTTTCAAGCCGATCAACGACTCCCTCGGCCATGCCGCGGGCGACCGCATGCTCAAGGACATGGCCGAGCGCCTGCTGGCCTGCGTCGACGACGACGACACCGTGGCGCGCATGGGCGGCGACGAATTCACCCTGCTGCTGCAGCCCAAGGCCAGCCGCGAGCAGGCGCTCAACCGGGCCATCCATGTCGCCGAGAACATCCTCGAGGGGCTGGTCACGCCGTTCGTCCTGGAAAACCGCGAGTTCTTCGTCACCGCCAGTATCGGCATCGCCCTGAGCCCGCAGGACGGCAGCGAGCTCAGCCAGCTGATGAAAAACGCCGACACGGCGATGTACCACGCCAAGGAGCGCGGCAAGAACAACTTCCAGTTCTACCAGACGGACATGAACGCCAGCGCCCTGGAGCGCCTGGAGCTGGAAAGCGACCTGCGCCATGCCCTGGAACAGAACGAGTTCATCCTCTACTACCAGCCGCAGTTCAGCGGCGACGGCAAGCGCCTGACCGGCGCCGAGGCGCTGCTGCGCTGGCGCCACCCGACCCGCGGCCTGGTGCCGCCGGGCGACTTCATCCCGGTGATCGAGGAACTGGGCCTGGTGGTCGACGTCGGCGACTGGGTGCTGCGCGAGGCCTGCCGCCAGCTCAAGGCCTGGCACAAGGAGAAGGTGCGGGTGCCGAAGGTGTCGGTGAACATTTCCGCCCGGCAGTTCTCCGACGGCCAGCTGGGCACGCGCATCGCCACCATCCTCGAGGAAACCGGATTGCCCCCGGCCTGCCTGGAGCTGGAGCTGACCGAGAGCATCCTGATGCGCGAGGTCAACGAGGCCATGCAGATCCTCGACAGCCTGAAGAACCTCGGCCTGAGCATCGCGGTCGACGACTTCGGCACCGGCTACTCGTCGCTCAACTACCTCAAGCAGTTCCCCATCGACGTGCTCAAGATCGACCGCACCTTCGTCGACGGCCTGCCCGAGGGTGAGCAGGACGCGCAGATCGCCCGGGCGATCATCGCCATGGCCCACAGCCTCAACCTGGCGGTGATCGCCGAGGGCGTGGAAACCCACGAGCAGCTGGAGTTCCTGCGCGAGCATGGCTGCGACGAGGTACAGGGCTACCTGTTCGGCCGGCCGATGCCGGCCAACCAGTTCGAGGCGCAGTTCAGCAACGAGACGTTGTTCATGTTCCAGTGACCGCAGAAGCACACGGCCCCTGTAGGAGCGGCCTTGTGCCGCGAAAGGACCGCAAGGCGGTCCCTGCGATCTTTGAGCCAACGCCAAAATCCTGGGGCTGCTACGCAGCCCTTTCGCGACACAAGGCCGCTCCTACAAGGGCACGGCGCAGCGCCGAAAAACCGGACCCCGAAGTCAACTCCAGCCCAGAAACGGCGCGGGTTGCAACATGAGGGCCATTGGTCCGCGACTTGATGCCACTTCATATGCCAGCGGCGAATCAATCGGTTAGAATGCACCCCCAATTCTGCCCGATCCTTGAGGACCGCCATGTTCAGCCGTGATTTGACCATTGCCAAGTACGACGCCGAGCTCTTCGAAGCCATGCAGCAAGAAGCCCTGCGCCAGGAAGAGCATATCGAGCTGATCGCTTCGGAAAACTACACCAGCCCGGCGGTCATGGAGGCCCAGGGTTCGGTACTGACCAACAAGTACGCTGAAGGCTACCCAGGCAAGCGCTACTACGGTGGTTGCGAGTACGTCGACGTCGTCGAGCAGCTGGCCATCGACCGCGCCAAGGAGCTGTTCGGCGCCGACTACGCCAACGTCCAGCCGCACGCCGGCTCCCAGGCCAACGCCGCCGTCTACCTGGCCCTGCTGTCGGCCGGTGACACCATCCTGGGCATGAGCCTGGCCCACGGCGGTCACCTGACCCACGGCGCCAGCGTCTCCTCCTCGGGCAAGCTGTACAACGCCATCCAGTACGGCATCGACGCCAACGGCCTGATCAACTACGACGAAGTCGAGGCACTGGCCCTGGAGCACAAGCCGAAGATGATCGTCGCCGGCTTCTCCGCCTACTCGCAGGTCCTGGACTTCCCACGCTTCCGTGAAATCGCCGACAAGGTCGGTGCCTACCTGTTCGTCGACATGGCCCACGTGGCTGGCCTGGTCGCCGCTGGCGTGTACCCGAACCCTGTTCCGTTCGCCGACGTGGTCACCACCACCACCCACAAGACCCTGCGCGGTCCACGTGGCGGCCTGATCCTGGCCCGCGCCAACGCCGACATCGAGAAGAAGCTGAACTCCGCGGTCTTCCCGGGCGCCCAGGGCGGCCCGCTGGAGCACGTCATCGCCGCCAAGGCGATCTGCTTCAAGGAAGCGCTGCAGCCTGAGTTCAAGGCCTACCAGCAGCAAGTGGTGAAGAACGCCCAGGCCATGGCCGAAGTGTTCATCGAGCGTGGTTTCGACGTCGTCTCCGGCGGCACCCAGAACCACCTGTTCCTGCTGTCGCTGATCAAGCAGGAAATCTCCGGTAAGGACGCCGACGCCGCCTTGGGCAAGGCCTTCATCACCGTCAACAAGAACTCGGTCCCGAACGACCCACGTTCGCCGTTCGTCACCTCGGGCCTGCGTTTCGGCACCCCAGCCGTCACCACCCGTGGCTTCAAGGAAGCCGAGTGCCGCGAACTGGCCGGCTGGATCTGCGACATCCTGGCCGACCTGAACAACGAAGCGGTAATCGACGCCGTGCGTGAGAAGGTCAAGGCCATCTGCAAGAGGCTGCCGGTGTACGGCAACTGATTGGCGGACGCCTGATGTGAAAAAGCCCGGCCAAGCACCTTGAGTCAGTCTTTTAAAACTGACTCACTGTCCCTTGATGCGTAGGCTGAACAGTCCGATGCTTGGTAACGAGCATCGGACTTTTTTGTCGGCCAGGACCGTAGATGGGCCCAGTCAATCTAGCTAGCTGGAGCGCCCAATGCAGTATGCCCTTCGGCTAAATACTAATTTGTACACGTAAGAACTCAAATTTAGCCATATGAAAATGGCGACAGTACCTCATACGAATATAAGGCAGCGAAAAACGCGCCACCAAAAAGCACAAAACCACTAAACACGACACTTCCACTTAAAGATTGTCACCTGACAATTTTACCAGGTTTCACTCAATAGAAAATTTGATAGCTTGATATCTCCGAAGAATGATGAAAGGAGAATCATCATGGAAGAACCCAGCAAAGAAGAGCGGCGCGAGAAGTCTTTTTTTGCAACTGTATTTATCAGCGCAAGCCAAAAACCTAGTAACTGGACATTCGAATACCCCACTAAAGCGACTTCCTACTCAGGGGGAGGCGGAAAATATATCGGCGGCGGCGGCGTCGGCGAAAGCTCAGGCTATAAATATAAAGATTCCAGCTACATTGTTTCCAGCACGCATCCAAACGATACAAGGATGTACTTCCGCTACTCAGTAGAAGATGGAGCCCATGGTGGCTTTACAATAGTATCCCCCGACGATCAGTGGATTTACGTTACGAACTCAGGTTACCTTAAAAAAACCAACAAAAGCACTTGGTGTCGAATTTTCAAACTATTTGATGCCAGCACACACAAAGAGCTATTGTATGACGACCTGAAAAGTTTGAAAGAGGTTGAAGTCATCATAAGAACTTACAGCGGAAGCTTGACAATTGATGATAAAAAGGGAACTTCTGTAGGCGCCCACCACTGGAACTACATTCGTGCCTATAACGTATTAAAATCTTTGGGAAGGGACCCGAAATTCACTTTGAAAAATATTGAATTCAATCTAACCCCTCCGCCAGTAAGACCATCAAGAGAAGATTCATATATTTGAAAGCCTGAATTACCGGTGAGTTTCCGTAGCACTGTATACCCACGGTAAGCAGCACCACGTCGACGCACCGGTTTTTTGTATGCTGTTCAAAGAACGTCGGGCAGCCCACAAGCCTCATGTACCGTCTGATTCTGAGTTTTAATTCCCCACACAAAGCTTGAGCGTGATTTGCAGCCATGCTCATTTTCATTCACAGAATGCTCCGAAGCATTTATTCAAACCTACTGCATCGTTGATGAAGTATTAAAGCCCCAGCATGCATATCAATGTTGAGCACCAAACTTCAATGCTACATTCGATATATCTCCGACCAAACCGTCGCCCACGCAAGCCCATCGAACCCTGGGTCCTGGTAATCTCACTTGGTTGCCCCCTAAAAAGTAAAGCGGAAAGTCTCGCCGCAAAGTGAAAAATTAAGCTAATTACTTTGAATAGCGCCATAACTCAACGCCTCAAACCCCGCCCGGATCTTCTCCTCCGGCAGTTCATCTGCAATGAATACCATCACGCTTTCCCGCGCTCCGCCGTCCTTCCACTCGGTGTCCCAATCAAAGCCATAGAGCTTGAGCCCCCCTGGGCCAGGAAACCGACCGCCGGGTTCGGGTCGAACAGCTTGATCAGGCCCGCGGTGGTGGTGCAGATCAGCAGCCACACGGCCGGCAGCAGGGTGACCCAGACGTAGCGCTGGCGCTTCATCTTGATCAGCACCACGGTGCCGAGCATCAGGGCGATGCCGGCGAGCATCTGGTTGGAGATGCCTGATGTGAAAAGCCGGGCCATGTGCCTAATGCCAGTCAGTTAGCGCTTCATCGCACTTATTGGGGCTGCTTTGCAGCCCTTCGCGGGTAAACCCGCTCCCACAGGATCGCGCAAACGCTGAATCGAACGCTGTACCTGTGGGAGCGGGTTTACCCGCGAAGGGTCACGCAGCGACCCCAATTGGCTTAACTGACTGGCATTAGGCCATGTGCCGGGCTTTTTTGTGCCTTGTGTGGACGCATGCATATCCTACAAAACCTTGAACGTGATTGTTTAATTCTCCGCTACACACCAAGGTATTTCTGACGCTCTTCTCGGAGAATTACCTCGGTCAAAACACCCGGCTTCGGACATACCGACGCTTTCCTGCAATGCACACTGCTTGCTCCACACCATTGCAGGAAGTGTTTGACATGGCAGTCACTCGAAATCGATTCACCAATTACAGGAGCATGATTCAAAAGTCCGAGCCGGACTGGCAGGCATCGTATGCCAAGCATCTTTCCGGATTGCAGGTGCAGCCCATCGCCAGAAATCTACTTCAGGACCAACACGGCATGACGCTGCAACACTTCTGTACGACCTCCTATCTTGGGCTGGACTACCACCCGGATATCCTCCAAGGGGCGATCGAAGAGTTGGAAAATTCGCGCACCCTACGTATCGCCAACTCGCGCAATCGCTGCCAGCTTCAAGTGCTAGACCAATATGAGGCTGAACTGTCCGAACTGTTTGGATGCGCGTCTCTGGCCACATTGTCATGCAGCGCAGCAAGCTCTGGAGTATTGCCTCTTGTTGCCGCAGGCATTTTCACCGATGGAATGTCGCCCCATATGGTGTTCGACAAGTTTGCCCACTACTCCCTGAACCATATCAAAGCAGCTTGTGCGGATGAGACCGAGGTCCAGACGCTTCCCCATAACGATATGGACCAGCTCGAGAGCATCTGCAGGCAACATGGAAGGGTTGCCTATGTTACAGACGGCTACTACAGCATGGGCGGGACGGCACACATGGACGCCTTGCTGTACCTCAAGGAGCGCTACGGTTTGTTCTTGTACTTGGACGACTCACATGCCCTTTCTACGGTAGGTGTTTTTGGGCAGGGCTTTGTCAGGGGGCAACTACAGGAGCTGGATGAAGGGGTCATCATTGTAGCGTCCTTGGGGAAAGCATTTGCCGCAAGCGGTGGCCTGGTCATGCTGGCAAATACCCAACAGAAACGCCTTGTACAAAGATATGGCGGTCCTACCAACTGGTCCCAAAGTCTCAATGCCGCAGCTATCGGTGCAGGCCGGGCCTCCGCCCGACTTCACTCCAGCCCTCTGCTGAATACGCTGCAGCAAGCGTTGAGAAACAACATCGAACTGTTCGACAGGCTTTTGCCCACACCTCATGCTGGATCAACATCTCCCATCAGGCTAATACCGCTTGGAGAGGCTGAAGATGCCATTGCTGCGTCGACCTTCCTGGCCAACAACGGGTTCCTCACCTCAGCCGTCTTCTTTCCTGTCGTACCCAAGAATGCTGCAGCACTGCGCATTACGCTCAGAGCAGATATGCAGCCTGGGGAAATCGAGAGCTTCTGCCGGAGTGTCGCTGAGTACCTGGACAGCAACCCTGCCATCGCCCATTTACTGAACACTCAGCCATGACCAAACGGCGAATTCTCTACTTCAGTTGCTTAGCCGTACTGTTGTGCCAGTCGGGTATAACCTTCTACCTACCCATGCTCCCGGCCATTGCTGACGATCTGAATGCAACAGATGAATTCGCCGCACTCAGCCTGAGCCTGTTTCTCGGAGGAATGGGGGCATGCGTAATGCTATGGGGTCGGTTGGGGGTCACTCTCGGTTCAAGCCGTATGCTGACCTGGACGCTACTACTCTACGGCTGTTGCACATTTCTGCTCGCAGTATCACCCGTTGCCTGGGCATTTCTTGTTCTACGCCTGCTTCAGGGAGCCCTGGCAGGCGGCATATCAGTTGCCGCTCGTGCGTTGCTGGTCGAACAGTATGATGGCAAGGATCTGACACGCGCATATAGCAGCCTTTCACTTTGCTTCGTACTCTCACTCGGGGCCTCCCAGTTTATCGGAGCGATGATTGCTACGCTCACGAACTGGCGAGTGGCCATGCTGCTCATCGCGATGCCCTGTGTACTCATGGCAACACTGAAAGGCTGGAATATCGCAGCTCAGCACATAGTTCTCCCGTGCCGAACAGATGAGAGTACCCATCTCCATAAGCTCATTGTGCAACCACGCTTCATTCTACCTGTGCTTGCTGGAGGTTTTGGGTACTCCATCATCGTCGTATTTAGCAGTACAGCGCCCTTGCTTCTCCAGCAGTCCTTCAACTGGTCCATGTGGGAATATGGGCTATTGGGATGGCCAATCAGCATTGCCTATCTGCTCGGCACTCGTCTGGCAAGCACCCTTGCAACCGGTAACAACGAAGTAACGATGCTTCGATTTTCGAGCGCTTTGCTGTTACTTGGCGCACTCATCATGCTTATTGCATCATCACTGTTGAAAAACTCGGCTTACGCGATCTGGCTACCCTATTGCCTGATGCTTGTAGCTCAGGGAATGGCATACCCAGTGAGTCTGTCACTGGCAAGCAGGCAGTCAACAGGAGCTGCTTCTCCTGCCATGGCACTGATCGCTCTTGTTCACCAACTGCTGGCTGCCCTGACGAACTTGATATCCAGCGCCGTGGGCACAAGCCCCACTGTGCTGGTTATGTTATGCGCTGGGTTGGCGTCACTCGCCTGGTTGGCAACGCGCTCCAGCCCCTGAACGCCATCGTCGCTTGCGATGTGAATCTTCTTGATGCATTGCATCAATTGCCAGATAAGCACCTGCTTGAGTGCCGCCTCAGATACCACTTCAGCCAGGCCCTCCTCCAAAAGGAAGTCATCAAAATCCGTCCCTTTGTGAAGGTTCATTCGGTCTTCCTCGCTTGAGTAAGTAGAGGTAAAAAAATGCCGCCATAAGGCGGCATTAGCAAGTCAGATACTTCTGACTCCCTCGTGACTCAACGCCTCAAACCCTATCCGAATCTTCTCCTCCGGCAACTCATCGGCGATAAACACCATCACGCTTTCGCGATTCTCGCCTTCCTTCCACTCGGCGTCCCAGTCAAACCCGTACAGCTTCAGCACCCCTTGGAACACCAGGCGGCGGTCCTCACCGGCAATGTTCAGTACCCCCTTGTAGCGCAGCAATTGCTTGCCGTGCTCTTCCAGCAGCTCGTTCATGAAGTCGCTGAGCCGATCGATGTCCAACGGCGTTTCGGTGCGCAGCACCAACGTCGAGATACGGTCAGGGGTAGCGGGCTTGAGCAGCGGGCGCAAAGTGGGCTTGAGGCTGATGCCCAGGTCCGGGTTGAGGTTGAAGCCGCGCACATCGAGTAGCTCGGCCAGGTCGATGCGGCCGTGCTCGACCACGCGGATCGCCGCACGGCCATTGATGCGCGCCAGGCGCTCGCGCAGGGCGTCGACCACCTGTGGCTCGACCAGGTCGGTCTTGCTCAGCAGCAGGCGGTCGGCGAAGCCGACCTGGGCCTGGGCGATGGCCTGCGTCAGGTGCAGCTCGGCGTGGGCGGTGTCGATCAGGGTGATGATGCCGTCGAGGATATAGCGCTCGCGCAACTCTTCATCGATGAAGAAGGTCTGCGCCACCGGCGCCGGGTCGGCAAGGCCGGTGCATTCGATGACCAGGCGATCGAAGGCGATTTCACCGGCGTCCAGCCGTTCGAGCAGCAGGTACAGGGCCCGGGTCAGGTCGCCATGGATGCTGCAGCACACGCAGCCGTTGGCCAGGGTCATGACCTGCACCGGTTCATCGCCCAGCAGCTGGCTGTCGATGCCGGCCTCGCTGAATTCGTTCTCGATCACGGCGAGCTTCAGGCCATGCTCGGCCTTGAGCATGTGCTTGAGCAATGTGGTCTTGCCGGCGCCAAGGAAGCCGGTCAGCACGGTAACGGGAATCGGCGTTTGCACGCGGTTGTCTCCTGCAGCTGAAAATGAAAGTGGGAGCCCGGTTGCCCGGGCTCCCACTGGTTCACGCGTGTCGCGGGTTCAACAGCACTTGGGCCCGGACTTGCCACCATAGCGCGCTTCCTGGCGCTCGCGGAAGAACGCCTCGTAGCTCATCACCGGCTTGTCCGGGTGCTTCTTCTGCATGTGCTCGACATAGTTGTCGTAGTCGGGCATGCCGACCATCAGGCGGGCGGCCTGCCCCAGGTACTTACCCAGTCGACCCAGGTCGTTGAACATCGCGGCGGTCCTCTCAAGCGTCAGGCAGGGCCTGGAACGGGGTTTCCTTGTCGCTGCGCTCCTTGCGACCCAAGGCGGCGAGGCCGACCTTGACGGCGAAGAACAGCACGCTGAACACCACCACCAGGAACAGCACGGTCAGGCCGGCGTTGGTGTAGGCGTTGAAGATCACGTGCTGCATCTGGCCGATGTCCTTGGCCGGGGCCAGCACCTGGCCGGCGTCCAGCGCGGTGCTGTACTTCTTGGCCAGGGCCAGGAAGCCGACCGCCGGGTTCGGGTCGAACAGCTTGATCAGGCCCGCGGTGGTGGTGCAGATCAGCAGCCACACGGCCGGCAGCAGGGTGACCCAGACGTAGCGCTGGCGCTTCATCTTGATCAGCACCACGGTGCCGAGCATCAGGGCGATGCCGGCGAGCATCTGGTTGGAGATGCCGAACAGCGGCCACAGGGTGTTGATGCCACCCAGCGGGTCGATCACGCCCTGGTACAGCAGGTAGCCCCACAGCGCCACGCAACCGGCGGTGCCGATCAGGTTGGCGGTCCACGACTCGGTGCGTTTCAGCGCTGGCACGAAGCTGCCCAGCAGGTCCTGCAGCATGAAGCGTCCGGCACGGGTACCGGCGTCCACGGCGGTGAGGATGAACAGTGCCTCGAACAGAATGGCGAAGTGGTACCAGAACGCCATGGTGTTCTCGCCCGGCAGCACCTGGTGGAGGATCTGCGCGATACCGACCGCCAGGGTCGGCGCACCGCCGGCACGGGCCAGGATGGTGTGCTCGCCGATGTCGCGGGCGGTGGCCTCGAGCTGCTCGGGAGTGATCATGAAGCCCCAGCTGCTGACGGTCTGCGCCACCGAGACGACGTCGGCACCGACCACCGCGGCCGGGCTGTTCATGGCGAAGTACACGCCCGGCTCGATCACCGAGGCGGCGACCATGGCCATGATGGCGACGAACGACTCCATGAGCATGCCGCCGTAGCCGATGTAGCGGGCGTTGGTTTCGTTGTCCAGCAGCTTGGGCGTGGTCCCCGAGGAGATCAGCGCGTGGAAGCCGGACACCGCGCCGCAGGCGATGGTGATGAACAGGAACGGGAACAGGGTGCCCTTCCACACCGGGCCGGTGCCGTCGGTGAACTGGGTCAGCGCCGGCATCTTCAGTTCGGGCGCGATGATCAGGATGCCGATGGCCAGGCCGACGATGGTGCCGATCTTGAGGAAGGTCGACAGGTAGTCACGCGGCGCCAGCACCAGCCACACCGGCAGCACGGCGGCGACGAAACCGTAGCCGACCAGCATCCAGGTGATCTGCACGCCGGTGAAGGTGAACGCCGGGCCCCACACCGGATCCGCGGCGATCTGCCCCCCCAGCCAGATCGACAGCAGCAGCAGGACCACGCCGATGACCGAGATCTCGCCGATGCGGCCCGGACGGATGTAGCGCATGTAGATGCCCATGAACATCGCGATCGGGATGGTCGCCATCACCGTGAACATGCCCCACGGGCTCTCGGCCAGGGCCTTGACCACGATCAGCGCCAGCACCGCGAGGATGATGATCATGATCAGGAAGCAGCCGAACAGGGCGATGGTGCCGGGGATGCGGCCCATTTCCTCGCGGACCATGTCGCCCAGCGAGCGGCCGTTGCGGCGTGTGGAGAGGAACAGGACCATGAAGTCCTGCACCGCGCCGGCCAGCACCACGCCGGCGATCAGCCACAGCGTGCCGGGCAGGTAGCCCATCTGCGCGGCGAGCACCGGGCCCACGAGCGGGCCGGCGCCGGCGATGGCGGCGAAGTGATGACCGAAGAGAATGTGCTTGTTGGTCGGGACGTAGTCCAGGCCATCGTTGTTGAGTACCGCGGGCGTGGCCCGGCGGGGGTCGAGCTGCATCACCTTGGTGGCGATGAACAGGCTGTAGTAACGGTAGGCGACCAGGTAGAGGGCCACTGCCGCGACCACGATCCACAAGGCGTTGATCGCCTCACCGCGACGCAGGGCAACCACACCCAGCGCGCAGGCCCCTATGACTGCCAGCGCCAGCCACGGAATGTGGCGTAGCAGGCTATTATTGTTGTTCATGGTTTACTTCCAGCTGGTGGATTGGAAAGACCGCCCATCGAGTCTAGGGCGAGTCATCGCGCATTGCCACACTTGCTTTGGTCTAGAGCCTCTGCGGCCAGATTGCGGTACCTGATACGGCAACATAACCCACTATAGTCAGGTTGAACCCCCGAGGGCTTTTCCCATGAGCGACCACGACGAACGCCGCCGCTTTCAACGCATCGCCTTCGATGCCCCCACTGAACTGCGCCAGGGCGAGCGGCGCTGGCCGGTGAAACTGCTCGACCTGTCGCTCAAGGGCCTGCTGATCGAGCGCCCCGATCCCTGGAATGCCGACCTCACCCAGGACTTCGAAGCGATCATCCACCTCAACGACAAGAAGACCCAGGTGCTGATGCAGGTCGAACTGCGCCACGAGGAGCCGAGCCGTCTGGGTTTCATCTGCCTGCACATCGATATCGATTCGATGACCCATCTGCACCGTCTGGTGGAACTGAACGTGGGTGACAGCACCGAAATGATGCGCGAGCTGCGCGAACTCATCGAAGATTGATATCTCTTAGCCTGCTATCTATCTGGCTGTGACGGCTTTCCTGTCCAGCCAGACAGCTTTCCTACACTCGCCAGCCTGTTTGTACACACCCCTCTGGAACAGCCTCCTGCATGTTGGAACGCAACCTGCATCCAGGTTTCACGCACCCTGGACGCACCCGTTCCGTCGCTACGATCAAAACTTTGTATACAATTTTTGTGGCAATTTTTTGTGGTAGTTGTCTACAGTAGCGGCACAACAATAAACAGAGAGCCTGCTCCAATGACCACGTCCCCCAGCACGTCTCCCGCCCCGCGCCCCGAGGACGAAAACCTCGGCCTTGGCGCCAACCTGGCCTACGGGCTGCAGCATGTCCTGACCATGTATGGAGGGATCGTCGCCGTACCCCTGATCCTCGGCCAGGCCGCCGGCCTGGCCCCGGCGGAAATCGGCCTGCTGATCGCCGCCTCGCTGTTCGCCGGGGGCCTGGCGACGTTGCTGCAGACCCTTGGCCTGCCGTTCTTCGGTTGCCAGCTGCCACTGGTGCAGGGCGTATCGTTCGCCGGCGTGGCGACCATGGGTGCGATCCTCGGCAGCCAGAGCGGTGGCGGCTTGCCTTCGGTGCTGGGCGCGGTGATGGCGGCTTCGCTCATCGGTTTCCTGATCACCCCGGTGTTCTCGCGCATCACCAAGTTCTTCCCGCCGCTGGTCACCGGCATCGTCATCACCACCATCGGCCTGACCCTGATGCCCGTGGCCGCACGCTGGGTGATGGGCGGCAACAGCGCCTCGCCGGAGTTCGGCAGCGTGGCCAACATCGGCCTGGCCGGGCTGACCTTCGCCATCGTCCTGCTGCTGAGCAAGCTGGGCAGCGCGAGCATCTCGCGCCTGTCGATCCTCCTGGCCATGGTCGCCGGCACCCTGATTGCCTGGGCGCTGGGCATGACCGACTTCAGCAAGGTCACCGAAGGCCCGATCTTCGCCTTCCCCACGCCGTTCCACTTCGGCATGCCGACCTTCCATATCGCCGCGATCCTGTCGATGTGCATCGTGATCATGGTGACCCTGGTGGAAACCTCGGCGGACATCCTCGCGGTGGGTGAGATCATCGACACCAAGGTCGACTCCAAGCGCCTGGGCAATGGCCTGCGCGCCGACATGGCGTCGAGCATCCTGGCGCCGATCTTCGGCTCGTTCACCCAGAGCGCCTTCGCCCAGAACGTCGGCCTGGTGGCCGTGACCGGGGTGAAGAGCCGCTACGTGGTGGCCACCGGCGGGGTGATCCTGGTGGTGCTGGGCCTGCTGCCGATCATGGGCCGGGTCATCGCCGCGGTACCGACCCCGGTCCTGGGTGGCGCGGGCATCGTGCTGTTCGGCACCGTGGCGGCCAGCGGCATCCGTACCCTGTCCAAGGTCAACTACAAGAACAACGTCAACCTGATCATCGTCGCCGCCTCGCTGGGCTTCGGCATGATCCCGATCGCGGCGCCGACCTTCTACCACAACTTCCCGAGCTGGTTCGAAACCATCTTCCACTCCGGCATCAGCTCGGCGGCGATCATGGCCATCCTGCTGAACCTGATCTTCAACCACTTCACCACCGGCAACTCGGAGAACCAGTCGGTGTTCGCCGCGGCCTACGAGCGCACCATCCAGTACTCGGACATCTCGGCCCTGCGCGATGGCGACTACTTCAAGGACGGCAAGCTGTTCGACGCCGACGGCAACGAGGTTCCGGTACTGGAGCTGGATGAGCACGGCAACGAGGCGCCCAGGCGCAAGGCGGTTGCCGAGCACTGATCGCTGACCTGGACGGTCATCGAGGGGGAGCCGACGCGCATCGTCGGCTCCCTTTTTTCGTCTCGAGCATGTGCGCGAGCAGGCACTGTGGGATGCGGGCACTGTGGGAGCGGGCTTGCCCCGCGATCCGGTCTGTCGGTACAACATCACTTCCTGACAGGACGCCATCGCGGGGCAAGCCCGCTCCCACGATCGATCCGCTGAGTCGCCCTAGCCGTGCGCCACGAAGTACCGGTTCAACACATTCAGGTCCCCCGCCTCCAGCACTCCCGCCAGATAGCGCAACTGCAACCACGCCCGCAGGTACTCATGGCGTGCCTGCGCCAGGTCGCGCCGGGCACCGAACAGCTGCTGCTCGGCGTCCAGCACATCGAGGTTGACCCGTTCCCCTCCCCGCACGCTCTTGCGCGTGGCCTGCACCAGGGCCGAGGCCGCCTTCACCGCCAGGTCGTAGGCGCGGATCTTCGCCGTGCCGCTGGCGCACAGGTTGAACTGCCGGCGCAGCTGGTTGAGCGTGTCGCGCAACTGCGCATCCAGCTCGAAACCCGCGGCATCACGCTGGGCCCGGGCCTGGCGCACCGACGCCTGTACACCGCCCCCGGCAAACAACGGCACGCTCAACTGCAGGCCGATGCTGTCGGTGTCGTAACGCTGGTTGTAGCTGCTCTCGGAGCTGGAACTGGAAATGCCCTTGCTGGCATAGGCACTCAACGAAGGCAGGTGCCCGGCCCGTTGCCGCTCGATGTTCTGCTCGGCGACTTCCAGCCCATGGCGCTGGCTGGCCAGCTCGGCGTTGTGGGCGACGGCCAGGTCGCGCCAGGGCTCGAAACGCGTGGGCGTGAGTGGCTGGACACGGAAATCGCCGGTCATCGGTGCCAGGTCCTCGACCGCCACCGGCTCGCCGATGATCGCCTGCAAGGCGCGCAGCGCCGCATCGAGATTGTCGCCAGCCTCGATTTCCTGGGCCTGGGCCAGCTCGTAGCGTGCGCGGGTTTCCAGTACATCGGTACGGGTGCCCTCGCCGCCCTTGAGCAGTCGCTCGTTGAGAGTCAGCTGCTCGGCGTAGGTGCGTCGCTGGGCCTGGGCCAGGGCGATCTGCTCGTTGGCGAACAACGCTTCGCTGTAGGCGCCGAACAGACGCACCATCAACTCCTGGCCACGGCCGCGATAGCGCTCGTCGGCCAGGGCGGCCTGGGCCACGCCACGGCGGTAATCGCTCCAGGCGGCATAATCGAACAACGGCTGCTCGAGGGTCAGGGTCGAACTGTAGCTGCGGTAGTCGCGCTGGGTGGTCACATCGCCGAACTGGCTGCGCTGGGTCACCTCGGAATCGTTGCGGGCGCGGTTGTAGCGATACGACAGCCTCGGCAGCAGGCCGGCGCGACCGATCGCCAGGTTCGCGAGCCCGGCCTCGCGCTCGGCGATCGAACCCTGCCAGGTAGGATCATTGCGCAGCGCCAGGGCATAGGCATCGCCCAGGTCCAGGGCCTGGGCCGAGAGGCTGGTCAACAACAGCAGCGGGCAGACGGCACGCAAAAACACTGACATCCTTTTATTCCTCGGCCAGGGCGACATGCACCCGGTCGGCCAGTGGCTTGAACAGGTAGTTGAGCATCGAGCGCTCGCCGGTCCGTACGAAGGCCTCCACCGGCATGCCCGGGCGGATATCCAGGCCGGCCAATTGCCCGAGGCCCTGCTCGCTGACCTTGATGCGCACCTGGTAGTAGGGCTGCTGGGTCTTTTCGTCGAGCAGGCGGTCGGCCGAAACCAACGTGACCTCGCCATCCACCCGCGGCGTGGTGCTCTGGTTGAAGGCGACGAACATCAGTTCCACCGGCAGCCCCGGGCGCAGGCGGTCGACCATGTCCACCGAAGCGCGGGCGTCGACCAGCAACGGCGCATCGCGCGGCACGATCTCCATCAGTTGCTGGCCACGGGCGATGACACCGCCGTTGGTGAACACGCTCAGACCAACCACCGTGCCGGCCACGGGAGCCCGCACCTGGGTATGGGCCAGCTCGAATTCGGCGCTGCGCAGGCGGTTGTCCAGGTCCTCGGCGCTGGCCTGCAGCTCGGCGAGCTGCTGGCGCACCTCGTTCTGGTACTCCTGCTGGCGCTGGCCGATGCGCAGCTTGAGTTCCAGCACCTGGCGCTGGGTGCGGCCGATGCTGCCGAAGTCCTCGGCGATCGAGCCGTTGACCTGGGCCAGCAGCCGCTCACTGTCGAGCAGGCGATTGCGGGCGATGTAGCCATCCCGAGCCAGTTCGCGCAGGCCGCGCAGTTGCTCGTCCAGCGCGTCACGCTGGGCCTGTTTGCTGGCCAGCGAGCCTTGCAGGCCCTGCAACGAGGCTTCGGCGCCGGCGATGCTCTCGCGCAGGCCGCCAAGCTCCATCTCCAGCGCCTGAGCGCGGCTGCTGCGCAGTTGCCGCTGGCTCTCCAGCACCGTGGCCACCCAGGCGCTGGCAGCCTGGTCACGCAGGCCTTGGGGGAAGTCGATCGAAGCCCTGCCATCGCGCTCGGCCAGCAGGCGCGCCTCGGCGGCGCGGGCGTTGACGTACTGCACCCGCAGCGAACCGACCTGGGCCTGGGCCTGGGTCGGGTCCATGCGCAGCACGACCTGACCGGCGCTCACCGTGTCGCCGTCACGCACCAGCAACTGCTCGATCACCCCGCCCGTGGGGTGCTGCACGGCCTGTCGGCTACCGGCGACCATCACGCTGCCGCTGACCGGCACGCCTTTGTCCAGCGGCGCCAGCGCGGCCCACAGGAGGAAACCGCCGAAACCTGCCAGCACCAGCCAGCGGCCCACCCGGCCCGGGCGGTGTTCGTCGAGGCTGAGCAGGCTCGCCTCGGTCTTTTGCGTGGAGAGGGCGTGTACGCTCATGAAGTCAGGCTCTTGGCTGGCCGAAGGTGACGCTCAGGCCGATAGGGTTGCGTGTGGAGGATGGCCCGACGGGGGCGGGAGCCGGCCGGGCGGCCCGCTGTGCGTCCTGCAGCACCCGGGCGGTGGGGCCGAAGGCCTGCAACTGGCCGCCCTTGAGCATCAGCAGGTTGTCCAGGCCGGCCAGCAGCGAGGACTTGTGGGTGATCAGGATCAACGTGCGCTTGTGCTCGCGCAGCCTGGCAAGGGCCTCGACCAACGCCTGCTCCCCAGCCTCATCGAGATTGGAATTGGGCTCGTCGAGCACGATCAGCGCCGGCAGCCCATACAACGCCCGCGCCAGGCCGATGCGCTGGCGCTGGCCGCCGGACAGGCCCAGCCCGCTTTCCCCCAGCAGCGTGTCATAGCCTCCCGGCAGCTTGAGGATCATGTCGTGCACCCCCGCCAGCTGCGCCGCGGCCACCACCTGCTGGGCATCCACCGCGCCGAGCCGGGCGATGTTGTCGGCGATGCTGCCGGCGAACAGCTGCACGTCCTGGGGCAGGTAACCGATATGCTGGCCCAGCGCGCCACGGTCCCAGACCCTCAGGTCCGCGCCATCCAGGCGGACCTTGCCGCTCGCCGGGGCAACTGCGCCGACCAGCAGCCGCGCCAGGGTCGACTTGCCCGAGCCGGACGGACCGATGATCCCCAGTGACTCACCCGCAGGCAGTTCGAAGCCCAGGTTGTTCAGGCACAGACGGCTGCTGCCCGGCTGCGTCGCCCCCACCTGCTCAAGTGTCAGCTTGCCGAGCGGCGCCGGCAGCGGCGTACCCGCCGGGCGCGGCGGCTGGGTCCGCAGCAGCTCGCTGAGGCGCTGATAGGCCAGGCGCGCACCACTCCATTGGCGCCAGGCACCGATCAACTGGTCAATGGGTGCCAGCACCCGGGCCATGAGGATGGAACCGGCGATCATCATCCCCGGCGTGATCAACTGCTCGATGGCCAGCCAGGCCCCCAGGCCGAGCACCAGCGACTGCAGGGCCAGGCGCACGGTCTTGGTCAGCGCGGTAACCGCCGCGGTACGCTCGCTGCCCAGGTTCTGCCGGGCCAGGAAGCCATGGTGCAGGCGCGCCCAGCGCTGGCGCACCGGCGCCAGCATGCCCATGGCCTCGATCACCTCGGCGTTGCGCAGGTTGGCGCTGGCCTCCAGGCCGGCCTGCTGCGACAGCTGCCCGGCCTCGGCAAACGGCGCCTGGGTCAGGCGCTCGTTGACCCAGGCCAGCAGCGTCAGCAGCACCGCCCCCAGCAGCGCCATCAGGCCGAGCCATGGGCTGAACATGAACATCACCAGCAGGTACACCGGGAACCACGGCGCGTCGAAGAACGCGAACAGGGCCTGGCCGGTGGCGAACTGGCGCAGCGCGGTCAGGTCGGCGAGCATCTGCCCCGCGGCGCCCTTGTGCCCGGCCAGGCTGGCCTCGTAGGCGGCCTGGAACACCCGTGGGTTGAGGTCCATGTCCATGCGCGTGCCCAGGCGGATCACCACCTGGCTGCGCAGCCACTCCAGCAGGCCCATGAAGGCGAACACCCCGAGCACCATGAGGCTGAGCATCAGCAAGGTCATCTCGTTGCGCGACGACAGGACCCGGTCGTAGACCTGCAGCATGTACAGCGCCGGGGCCAGCATCAGCACGTTGATCACCGCGGTGAACAGCGCAACGTTGCCAAGCCCGGCACGGCAGGCCCTGAGCGCCCGCAGCACTTCGTTGGCCGCGGCGGGAGCGGTTCGCATTTGTTGGAAACCTCATAGAAGGCGCCGACCGGTGATTGCATTCGCCCTGTCGTCGCCACAGAATTCGCACCGCCGCAGCCTGGGCCCGGCAAAGACACGGGCTGCGGGGTAAGTGCATCAGATCAGCGAATGGCGGGGTGACCTTCCATTCGCTTTTTCATGCCTGCGCTCAGGTCGCCAGGGCCAGATCCTCGGGCAGCGCCTGCACGCCGACCGCTTCGGCGGCAGCGGCGTGGGCCGGGCCAGCGGCCAGGGCCGCACCGATCTCGGCGAAGGTACTGTTGGTGGAGACGCCATAACCGGCCAGCAGGTTGTCCAGCACGCCTTCCAGGGCCGAGGTGTTGCCCTGCATCAGGCCGTAGATCACGCTCTGCACTTCGTTGCCGGCACGCCCGGCGCCTTGCGCGGCGTCCAGATCCAGGCCGTTGAAGCTGACCACGTAGTTGCCCAGGCTGAAGTCGCTGCCGCTGCCGCCACCGAGCACTTCACCCAGGGAGACGTTGTCCAGCGAGCCCCACAGGTAGTGGTTGAGGTTGTCGCCCGGGGCCTTGGACGGGTCGAACACATAGTGCAGACCGTTGGCGCTGTCGCTGTCGGCAATGAAGGCGTAGTCCGAGTTGTTGCGACCGTGGGTGGCGTACTGGTCGCCATCGAAGGTGCCGTTGCTGAAGCCGCCGGTGTTGCTGTAGCCATGGCCGGCGGTGACGAAGCCGGCACTCCAGAAGGCCAGGTAGTCGTCGACGGTCGAGCTGGCGAAGGCGGCGTCGTAGTTAACGGAAAGGGTCATGACGGTTCCTCGTTGTTGCACAGTGATGACGAAGGCGCGTTCCGTGCCTTCGCGTCGCCCGAAATGGGCAAACCCGGTTGGTTCAGAAGCGGTACTCGAGCATGCCGCTCAAGGTGCGGCCGCGGGCCAGCGACAGGTTGTTGCCGTCGCCCATGGCCACGAAGTAGGCCTCGTCGGTGGCGTTCTCCAACGACAGGGCCAGGTTCAGGCTGGGGGTCATCCAGTAGCTGGCGTAGAGGTCGTAGACCGTGTACTGCGGCCATTGGGCCTGGTCGATCTGGTTGTAGGTATGGCTCTTGAGGTTCTCGCCGTTGCCTTCGCTGTAGCGCACGCGCATGCCCACATCCAGGGTGCGTTCGAGCAGGCGCATGCCCAGGGTCAGGGCGCCACGGTCGGCGGGCATGTACGAAGCGTTGCCCATGATGTCGCCGCAACTGACGATACTGTTGGTGTCTGCGGCGCCCTCGGCGCGTGATACGCGCACCGGCAGCATGATGATGCGGCTGCCCACCCGCACCGGGCGCATGACGGTGCCGGCGCTGACCAGACGCTGTGCGCCCCCCATGTAGAACTGGTTGGAACAGAACTCGTTGCTGCCGATCATGTGGGTGTAGCTGAGCTGGCCGTAGTAGGCACCGGCATCGTAGTCCAGGCTGTATTCCACGCCGCGAAAGCGCGTGGTCTCCAGGTTGTTCTGGTAGGCCGAACGGCCCAGGGCGATGCCTGCCACGCTGCTGCCGGGCAGCGAGACATTGGTGTCGAGGAACGAGAAGTTGTCGATGCGCGTATCGAAGTAGGCGACCTTGGCGCCGAAGCGGTCGCCGTCGTGCAGCAGCGACTCCTTGAAGATGTTCAGCCCCAGCTCCCAGTTGTGCGACTCCTCGGCCTTGAGGAACGGGTTGGGGTAGACCATCTCGGCACTGCCGCCGGCATGCGGACGGCCGCTCATGAACACTTCGGTCACCGCTGGCGGGCGCCAGCCACGGCCCCAGCGGGTGTAGACCTGTAACCAGTCCGGCCCGGGCTTGAGCGCGATGCCGAAGGTCGGTGAGAAGCGGCCCTCCTCGGTATCCTCGTCGAAGATCATGTGGGTCTGCTGGCGGGTAAGGCCGACCTCGGTGACGCCCTCGGGGTACATCCAGGTGGTGACGCCGGTCTTGCCGCTCAGGCGATAACGGTCATAGCGCAGCCCGGCATCCAGGGTGAGCCAATCGTCATGCTCGTAGGTGAGCTTGCCGAACAGGCTGGCCATCACCCGCTTGCCCTTGGGGTTGGCGCCCTGCACGTAGGGTAGCGACTCCACCTCGTTGGCCGCGGCGACGCGCTCGGTGCTGGGGCGAAAGCTGTCCTGGAACAACTCGGTGCCGTAGTTGAAGCTCAGGGTATCAGCCTGCCCCAGGTGCCAACGCGAGGTGTTCTGCAGCTGCAGGCCCCAGGTGTCGGTCTGGAAGCGGTCGGTGTAGGCCTCGACACGGTTGCCGGTGGCGGCGCTGGACAGGTTGTCGGCGTTCCAACGGTCCTGGCGGGTGGTCACGTAGTACAGCTTGGCCTTGAAGTCGATCAGGTCGTTGTCCGGGGTGAAGCTGTAGTCCAGTGCGGCATTCTTCGCATTGATGTCGTTGGTGCCGGTGACCCGGTAGTAATAGCGGTTGGCGTTGCTGTCGTTGTAGGTCCAGGCGTCCTTGCTGTCGGTGTCGGTCTCGATGTAGCTGAACTGCAGGCGCTGGTCGTCGGCGAAGTTGAGGCCGAGCTTGAACAGCTGTGAGCGGGTCACGCTGTCCATCGCTCCCACTTCACCATGCAGCCAGCTCTTCCAGGCCTCGCGATTCTCCAGCTTGCCGCGGATCTGCGTGCCCAGGTTGTCGGCGTTCTGCGTACCGCTGCGGTAGTTGCCGAAATGCCGCTCACTGTGGCCAAGCAGGATATCGCCGGCTTCATTGCCGACGGCGAACAGTGCACTGCCATTGAAGTAGGTGCCGTTGCCCAACTCGCCGATACCGTGGCCGGCGCGCAGGCGACCACCGATCTCCTTGCCCGGCCCGAGCAGGTCACGGGCATCGACGGTGTTGAAGCTGGCGATGCCGCCGATCACCCCGGCACCGCCCATGCCGGCCGAGGTGCCCTTGTCGATCTCGACACCCTGGATGAACTCCGGGTCGATGAACATCACGCCGTTGCGCTGCTGGTGGCCGTTGACGTTGAAGTTCTGGCGCATGCCGTCGATGTTCATATTGACCCGGCCATAGTCCTGCACGCCGCGGATGTTCACCGACAATCCGGGATCACGCTGGTTGACGGCGGTATACACGCCTGGGGTCTGCTCAAGCAGGTCGGCGGCATGACGAGGGGCGCGCTGCTCGATCTGCTCACGGGTAATGACACTCACCGATCGCGGGGTCTGGTACACCCAATCACCATCGCGCTGCGAATCGACATGGGTCGCGCCCAGCTCCAGCGCCTCGCCGTCCTGGACGATTCGCTCCAGGCCGACCTGCCCGGCGGCACTGAAGCGGTAGCGTACTGGCGTGCCGCGCAGCAGTTGGCGCAGGCCCTCTTCGGCCGGGTAGCTGCCCTGCAGCCCTTCGCTGCGCAGGCCGGCCAGCTTGCGGCTGTCGAAGAACACCTGCACACCGGACTGCTCGGCGTAGGCCAGTACCGCGCTGTCGAGCGACTGGGCCGGAATATCGAAACGCACCAGGTTGCGGCTGGCGATGCTTGGCGAATCGGCGGCGTGTGCCTGGCCGATCCCCATCGGCAATGCACAGCTGCCCAGGACCAGGCTGCCGGCCAGGGCGAGGCGGCCCAGAGGGCGCAAGGGTTGTTGTCGTGGCGTGCTCACTGCGGTTGCTCGTCCGTTGTTGGCGTTTTCTAGTAATGAAAATCAATCTCAACAATCAGACGTGCTGCGCAGGAAAAGTCAGTAAATAAAATTGAAAGTATTTTGCCGAAGCCGCATTCAGTACAGCACGGCCAAGCCTGGAAGCTTGATCAGCCGGGCCTTGAGCTCGTCACCGAGCACCACCGGGGCGGTGCCTAGCTGGTCGAGGCGGAATACGCCGCTGACCTCACGCCGGGCCAGTGCGTCACTGGCGACTACCAGCCGGCCTGCACGGTAGCGATTGAGCCGGGCGACCACCTCGGCGAGCGGCTGGCGTTCGAATACCAGCACGCCGCGCTGCCAGTCCGTGGCTCGCCGCAGATCGTGACCCGGCCAGGGTCGTACCCCCTTGTGCTGGTCATAGCGCAGGCTCTCGCCCTGCTCCAGTAACTGACTGGCCTGCCCCTGCAACGGCGGCACCTGCAGGTCGACCGCGACGCTGTGCTCCAGCATGCCGACCCAGCCCCCCTCACCCGCCGCGCCAACCACGAAGCGTGTACCGAGGGCGCGGCTGGTAGCCCCGGCGTATTCGACCACGAATGGGCGTGCGTCCCGGGACGTGACCGGTACGGCAGTGAAGATGGCCTCACCGGACAACAGGCGCACGCGGCGTTCTTGATCGTCGAAGGCAAGCTGGACGGCGCTGCGGCTGTCCAGTTCGACCTGGCTGCCATCGGGCAGGGTCACCCGACGCACCTCGCCGATACCCGTGAGGTAGTCCGCGCGCCAGCCTAGCCAGGCCTGCGGCCCTTGCTGCACGGCCAGCACGGCCAGCAACAGCGCCGCCGCGCTGGCGACAGCCCGGCGCAACCGAGGCCGCCGTCGCCGCATCGGGCTGCCCTGGAGGGGAGTCGTGGGGCGAGCGCTCGAGACGGCGGGCAAGCTTGCCAATAGCCCAAGGTCAGCCCAGGTGGCCTGGGCGAACCCATAGGCACGGGCGTGCCGGGGATCGCTGGCGCACCACTGGTCCAAGGCGTGCTGCTGCGCCGGGCCCAGGGGACCGGCCTGCTGCAGTACCACCCACTCGGCGGCCTGCTCGCGGATGGCTTGCTCGTTCTGGCTGCTCACACGGTTCTCTCGCGATCTGGTTATGTCTGGGCTGACGTCTGAGGCGGCATTTGTCAGTAAACCGTTGGTCATTCGGTTTCCTGCAGGCACTGCATCACATAGGCCAGGGCCTTGGCCAGATGCTTTTGCACCGAGCTGTCGGAGATCCCCAGGTGCCGGGCGACCTCGGCGTGGGTCATGCCTTCCAGGCGGTTGAGGCGAAAGATTTCCCGGGTGCGTTCAGGCAGCTCGCCGAGGATCGCCTGCAGGCGACGCAGGTGCTGCTCGCGCACGGCCTGCTCCTCGAGCCCGGGGCCGTCCTCGACGATCGCCTCGAAGGCTTCATGGGGCACCGTGTCGGTCTTGCGCCGCTGCTGCTGGCGCACGTGATCGATCATCAGGTTGTGCGCCGTGCGGTACAGGTAGGCCTGGGCGTTTTCGATCGGCTCGTGACGTTGCTGCTCGGCCAGGCGCAGGAAACTGTCCTGCACCAAGTCGGCCGCCAGCTGCGGGTCGCGCACCTTGCGCGAGAGCAGGCCCTGAAGATTTTTCGCGTGCTTTGTGAACAGCCGCTTGAGGTCGAACTCCGCCACACGCTCTCCATGGGGTGGTCGCAAGGTGGCGGTATGCTACTGGTTATTGAGAATCACTTGCAAGAAACAGCATTATTCGAAGAGTGCATCCAGCGCCTGTTCCAGACGGGTCACGGCAATCACCTGCAACCCGGCGGGCGCTTCCTTCGGCGCATTGCCCTTGGGCACGATGGCGCGCTTGAAGCCATGCTTGGCCGCCTCTTTCAGGCGCTCCTGGCCACTGGGTACCGGGCGCACCTCGCCCGACAGGCCGATCTCGCCGAACACCAGCAGGCCATGGGCCAACGGACGATTGCGCAGGCTCGACATGACCGCGGCCAGCAACGCCAGGTCCGAGGCGGTTTCGAGCACCTTCACGCCGCCAACGACGTTGAGGAACACGTCCTGGTCATGGGTGGGAATACCGCCGTGCCGGTGCAGCACCGCCAGCAGCATGGCCAGGCGGTTCTGGTCCAGGCCCAGGGTCACCCGTCGCGGGTTGGCAAGGTGGCTGTCGTCGACCAATGCCTGGACCTCCACCAGCATCGGCCGGGTACCTTCCCAGGTGGCCATGACCACGCTGCCAGGTACTTCTTCCTGGGTGCGATTGAGGAAGATCGCCGACGGGTTGGAGACTTCCTTCAGACCACGGTCGGTCATGCCGAACACACCCAGTTCGTTGACCGCGCCGAAGCGGTTCTTTACCGCGCGCAGCAGGCGCAGGCGGCCATCGGACTCGCCCTCGAAATACAGCACGGTATCGACCATGTGCTCGAGCACCCGAGGCCCGGCCAGCGAGCCTTCCTTGGTGACGTGGCCGACCAGGAAGATCGCCGTGCCGCTCTGCTTGGCGTAGCGCACCAGCAACGCCGTGCTCTCGCGCACCTGGGCGACACCGCCCGGGGCCGACTGCAACTGCTCGGTGAAGATAGTCTGGATCGAGTCGATGACCATTACTCGCGGTTTTTCCTGGCGGGCGGTGGCGATGATGGTCTCGATGCAGGTTTCGGTCATGACCTTGAGCTGGTCCTGGGGCAGCCCCAGGCGCCGGGAACGCATGGCCACCTGCTGCTGCGACTCCTCGCCGGTGACATAGAGCGCCGGCATCTGCGTGGCGATGTTGCACAGGGTTTGCAGGAGGATGGTGGACTTGCCGATCCCCGGGTCACCGCCGATCAGCACCACCGAGCCGTCCACCAGGCCTCCGCCGAGCACGCGGTCGAGTTCGGTGCTGCTGGTGGTGAAGCGCGGGATCTCCTCGACGCTGACTTCGGCCAGGGTCTTGATCTGTGCCTGCTGCCCGGTCCAGCCGGCACGTCCGCTCGGCGCCGCGGCGCCGCCGCTCTCGATCATGGTCTCGACCAGGGTGTTCCAGGCCCCGCAGTCAGCGCACTGGCCGGCCCATTTGGGGAAGGTCGCGCCGCACTCTGTGCAGCCATACAAACGCTTGGCCTTGGCCATGGGCGGGTCTCCTGGAAAAAACCGCCATGATAGCCGAACACGGACGTGTCCCGGAGGCCGCGGCGGGCGACCAAACTATTCGCGCTAAACACAGTCTGTAGCTGCGAACGTCACGCATGAAGCGTTTTAGTGGCTTACACTGCGTTTACCTCTCTCCATTCGTAACAAAGGAATACAGCATGGGCATGCTCAGTGAATTCAAGGCCTTCGCGGTCAAGGGAAATGTCGTCGACATGGCGGTAGGTATCATCATCGGCGCGGCGTTCGGCAAGATCGTCTCTTCCTTTGTCGGCGACGTGATCATGCCCCCCATCGGCCTGCTGATCGGCGGCGTGGACTTCAGCGACCTGGCGATCACGCTCAAGGCCGCCGAAGGCGATGTGCCGGCAGTGGTAATGGCCTATGGCAAATTCATCCAGACCATCCTCGACTTCATCATCGTCGCCTTCGCCATCTTCATGGGCGTGAAGGTGATCAACCGCCTCAAGCGCGAAGAGGCCGTGGCACCGACCGCACCGCCAGTGCCAAGCGCCGAGGAAACCCTGCTGACCGAGATTCGCGACCTGCTCAAGGCGCAGAACCGCCAGCCCTGAAGCACAAAACGGCTGGGGCCGCTTTGCGGCGGCCCCAGTGACGACGATCCAACAGGCGCTGTTGTGCCTTACCAGTAGTTCTCCACCGCCACCTGCCCCGGCCGCTTGCTCAGGCTCAGCTGCAGGTCACGCGCCTTGAGCACCTTGCGCGTCTCGTCGATCATCTGCGGGTTGCCGCACAGCATGATCCGCGAATGCTCCGGCGACAGCTCAAGCCCCGCCGCCTTTTCCAGCTCACCGTTCTCGATCAGCGTGGTGATCCGCGCATTCAATGCGCCCGGATGTTGCTCTCGGGTGACCACAGGTATGAACTGTAACTTGCCCGCGAACTCCGCCAGGTAGTCGCGTTGCTCCAGCGCGGCGATCTCGTCCACGTACGCCAGCTCCTTCGCCTCGCGCACCGAGTACACCAGCTTGATGTTGTCGAAGCGCTCCCAGGCCTCGAAGTCCTGCAGGATCGACATGAACGGCGCAATGCCGGTGCCGGTGGCCAGCAGCCACAGGTCGCGACCACCGACGAAACGGTCCAGGGTCAGGTAACCGAACGCCTGGCGGTCGATCAGCAGGGTGTCGCCCTCGCCCAGGCGGCTCAGCTCACTGGTGAACTCGCCTCCCGGCACCACGATGGAGAAGAAGTCGAGGAACTCGTCGTGGGGCGCGCTGACCATGGAATAGGCGCGCCAGGCGACGCTGCCATCGGCCTTGCTCACGCCCAGGCGGGCGAACTGCCCGGCGCGGAAGCGGAATCCGGCATCACGGGTAACACGCAGGGAAAACAGGTTGGGCGTCAGGGGCTGGACGTCGAGCAGGGTCTGGCGGGTATATTTGTCGGCGCTGGCGGTCATGACGGGCTCCATGGAACAGATGCGCGTAGTGTCGCGCAAAGCAGCGGAGATAAACACCGTCGGTTTGTAAGGTATCGCCTGGGACTGCGCGCAATCAGCTAAGAAAATACGCCAGCTATAACAAAAAAACCCAGCACAGAGTTAGGGGATTTCCTACACTTCGCTTCGTGCGTTACCTACATTGGATCCAGCGAGAAGCAGAAGGGAGCTTCATCGATGCCACACTGGAAGACGGAAGATCTCCAGCAATTGCTGGACGAGCGCGAGCCCAAGCAGATTTTCGCATGCGCCGTGGACCTGATACAGAAGCTCGACATGGAGTATCTGGGGCTGACGCTGCATCTGCATGCTTGCGCCAAGGGTCCACAGGTAATTCTCTACAATAACTACCCCAAAAGCTGGAATGATCGTTACCAGAACGAGAATTTCATCAGTATGGATCCGACAATATTAAAGTGCCACCTTGGCGAGCTGCCTTTTGTCTGGAGCGACGATCTCTTCCGCGACGTCCCACACCTGCGCGAGGAAGCTCATGCGCACGGGCTGACCTACGGCTGGACCCAGTCAACGCATGACCTGCGGCATAACGAAAGCCACTTGAGCGTGTCCCGGCGTTCCCGCGCCATCGACGACGAAGAACACTACGAAAAGTGCGCTGCGACGATGTGGCTGTGCAACACGTTGCACTCGCTGCTCAGCGAATATCACCTGACTCACCTCTACGGACTCAGCGTGCGTGAACTGGAAGTGATGGACTGGTGCGCGAAAGGCAAAATTGCCGAGGACATTGCCAAGATCCTGCGTTTATCGACCAGCACTGTGAACTTCCATATCCGCAGTTCCATCGAGAAGACAAACGCCGCCAATAAAACCCATGCCGTCGCCAAGCTGATCGAATCCAAACAGATCAGTCCCAGATAATGGCTCGAAATCTGTAGAATCGCGTACCTCATGTCCATCGCGCCCCGCGATGACCAGCACCACCTTGAGCCGTACGCCATGCCCCTGTTCAACAGCCCCTTCGCCGACCTCGACCTGATCCGCCAGCCGGCCCAGGCCAACGACCCGCTGCTGGCCTTCGACGCCGCCGACCAGTACCTGCTGGAACACCTGGCCGCCCAGGCACCGCAGGCGAGCTGCAAGGTGCTGGTGCTCAACGACAGCTTCGGCGCCCTGGCCGCGAGCCTCGCAGGGCATGTGCAGGTGAGCAGCAGCGGCGACTCGCACCTGGCGCACCTGGCCCTGGAGAAGAACCTGGCGGGTAACGGCAAGCCGTTCGACAGCGTGCCCTTCATCCCGGCCAGCGAGACCTTCCAAGGCCCGTTCGACCGCGTGCTGGTGCGCGTGCCCAAGACCCTGGCCCTGCTCGAGGAACAGCTGATCCGCCTGCAGGGCCAACTGGCGCCCGGCGCCCAGGTGATCGCCGGGGCCATGATCAAGCACCTGCCCCGCGCCGCCGGCGACCTGATGGAGAAGTACATCGGCCCGGTCCAGGCTTCGCTGGCGCAGAAGAAGGCCCGTCTGCTGATCGCCACCGTCGCCGAACGCCCGGCCGCACGCTCCCCCTACCCCAGCCGCTACCTTCTGGACAGCCCGGCCCTGGAACTGCTCAACCACGCCAACGTGTTCTGCCGCGAAGGCCTGGACATCGGCACCCGCGCCTTCCTGCCACACCTGCCACGGGACCTGGGCCGCGTCCGGGTCGCCGATCTGGGCTGTGGCAATGGCGTGCTGGCGATCGCTTGCGCCCTGGCCAACCCGGATGCGCAGTTCACTCTGGTCGACGAGTCGTACATGGCGGTGCAGTCGGCACGGGAGAACTGGCAGGCGGCGCTGGGCGGGCGCGAAGTGACGATCAGGGCCGCGGATGGTCTGGCCGGCCAGGAGAAACAATCGCTGGACGTGGTGCTGTGCAACCCGCCATTCCACCAGCAACAGGTGGTCGGCGACTTCCTCGCCTGGCGCATGTTCCAACAGGCCCGGGAGGCGCTGGAAGTCGGTGGGGCGCTGTACATCGTCGGCAACCGCCACCTGGGCTATCACAGCAAGCTGGCGCGGCTGTTCCGAGGGGTCGAGCAGGTGGCGGCGACGCCGAAGTTCGTGGTGCTCAAAGCCCGTAAATAAGCGCCCTCAAGTAAACGAAAAAAGCCCGCCCCTACTGGTACTGTAGGAGCGGGCTTGCCCCGCGATCGGGCTGCAAGGCAGCCCTTGCAACCTAGTGAGTACTAAGGCCTGCCGCACTCATGAACATGCGCATGCCATAAGCCACCACCCCAAGCGCCGCCACGCTCAGCCCCCAGATCAGCACCAGCCAACCCAGGCGTTGCCACAGCGGCTTTTTCTCTTCGACGTTCATCACGATGCGCTCCTAGTGATAGCCGTCTTCATGGGTCACCTTGCCGCGGAACACGTAGTAGCTCCAGTAGGTGTAGCCAAGGATGAACGGCAGGATGAACAGCGTGCCCACCAACATGAAGCCCTGGCTCTGCGGCGGCGCCGCAGCGTCCCAGATGCTGATCGACGGCGGAATGATGTTCGGCCACAGGCTGATGCCCAGCCCGCTGTAGCCCAGGAAGATCAGCACCAGGGTCAGCAGGAACGGCGTGTAATGGGCATTGCGCGCCACCGCCCGCAGCAGGCCGTAGAAGGTCACCAGCACCAGGATCGGCACCGGCATGAACCAGACCAGGTTGGGCATGCTGAACCAGCGCTCGGCGATCTGCGGGTAGGCGATCGGCGTCCACAGGCTGACGATGCCGATCACCGCCAGCAGCACCAGCGCCAGGGGGCGAGCCATGTCGTGCATCTTCTGCTGCAACGGCCCTTCGGTCTTCATGATCAGCCAGGTGCAGCCCAGCAGGGTGTAGGCGACGATCAGGCCCAGGCCGCTGAACAGCGTGAACGGCGTCAGCCAGTCCAGGGTGCCGCCTACGAACTTGCGGTCGACCACCTTGAAGCCCTCGATGAAGGCACCCAGGGCCACGCCCTGGAAGAAGGTCGCCACCAGCGACCCCCAGATGAACGCCTTGTCCCAGATATGGCGTTTGTTGGCCCGGGCCTTGAAGCGAAACTCGAAGGCCACGCCACGGAAGATCAGGCCCACCAGCATCAGGATCAACGGCAGGTACAGCGCCTCCAGCACCACCGAGTAGGCCAGCGGGAAGGCGCCGAACAACGCCGCGCCGCCCAGCACCAGCCAGGTCTCGTTGCCGTCCCATACCGGGGCGACGGTGTTCATCATCACATCACGGTCCCGCTCGTCCTGGACGAACGGGAAGAGCATGCCGATTCCCAGGTCGAAACCATCCATCACCACGTACATCATGACGCCGAAGATGATGATCACGGCCCAGATCAGCGGAAGATCGATACCCATCTCAGTTCCCCTTGCTCAGGCTGCTGGACTCGGCCTCATGGCCATCATCGGCGGCGGACAGTGGCCGCGCCGGCGTGCGTTTCTGGCCAGGGCCTCCGGGGGGCTGCGTGTCGCCCTCGCCTGTGTGCGGACCTTTGCGCACCAGACGCATCATGTAGCCGAGCCCAGTACCGAACAGGGCGAAATAGACCACCACGAACATCACCAGGGTGAAGCCAAGTTGCGTATAGCTGTGGTTGGACACGCCATCGGCGGTACGCATCAGGCCGTAGACAACCCATGGCTGGCGACCGATTTCCGTGGTGAACCACCCTGCCAGGATGGCGATCAATCCGGATGGCCCCATCCACAAGGCCAGATGCAGGAATGGCCGGCAACTGTACAAAGTGCCACGCTTACGCAGCCAGAGGCTCCACAGGCCAACGAAGATCATCAGCATGCCCAGCCCGACCATGACCCGGAACGACCAGAATACGATGGTCGAGTTGGGTCGATCCTCAGGTGGGAAGTCCTTCATCGCCGGGACCTGCTTGTCCAGGCTGTGGGTGAGGATCAGGCTGCCGAGCGCCGGGATCTCGACCTTGAAGCGCGTGGTCTCGGCCTGCATGTCGGGAATGCCGAACAGAATCAGCGGGGTCGGCTCGCCGGGCTTGTTCTCCCAATGGCCTTCGATGGCCGCGATCTTCACCGGCTGGTGCTTGAGGGTGTTCAAGCCATGGAAGTCACCGATCACCGCCTGCACCGGCGCGACGATCAACGCCATCCACATGGCCATCGACAGCATCTTGCGCACCGCCGGGTTGTCGCGCCCGCGCAGCAGGTGCCAGGCGGCCGAGGCGCCGACGAAGAACGCGGTGGCGACGAAGGCCGCGGTGGCCATGTGCATCAGCCGGTAGGGGAAGGACGGGTTGAAGATCACCGCGAACCAGTCCACCGGGATCACCTGGCCATTGACGATCTCGTAGCCCTGGGGCGTCTGCATCCAGCTGTTGGAGGCGAGGATCCAGAACGTCGACACCAGCGTGCCCAGCGCCACCATGCACGTGGCGAAGAAGTGCAGGCCACGGCCGACTCGATTCCAGCCGAACAGCATGACGCCAAGGAAACCGGCCTCGAGGAAGAAGGCGGTCAAGACCTCGTAAGTAAGTAATGGACCGGTGATGGACCCGGCAAAGTCGGAGAACTGGCTCCAGTTGGTGCCGAACTGGTAGGCCATGACCAGGCCCGAGACCACGCCCATGCCGAAGTTGACGGCGAAGATCTTCGACCAGAAGTGGTAGAGGTCACGGTAGGTGTTGTCGGCGGTCTTCAGCCAAAGGCCTTCGAGGACCGCCAGGTAGCTCGCCAGGCCAATGGTGATGGCCGGGAACAGGATGTGAAAGGACACGGTAAAGGCAAACTGGATTCGGGCGAGCTCTAAGGCTTCCAATCCGAACATGGTGCTTCCTCTTCAGGTAATCCGGCGACCGGGCTCGTGGCCTGTCGCCCACTGCCCCCACGGGTATCGAGTGCGGCGCGTTGGAATTGTTCTGTTCGATCGCGGGGATTCCGGCCCAAGGGCCAAGATCGTTGCATCTGGAACGATTGATCCAGATCAACGACTGAATGGAAGCATAGTCCCGAATGACCCATCCGGATGTGTGGTCGATTGCCGCGTGACCTGTTGCCTCACCCTCTTTTTTAGCGTGTGAGAAGTTGATCCGCGCGGCTTTCAGCAACTATTTGTTACAAACAGATGTTACTCTGCTGGCCCCTCTATCTCCGAGGCTGCAGGCTCCCCGATGTCCGATTCCGCCCCGCAATTACTGCGCCATCACCGCCCCTTCCTCGCCTTCTGGCTGGCCCGCGTATTCACCGCCAGCGGCTTCCAGATGCTTACCGTGGCCATCGGCTGGCACCTCTACCAGCTCACCGGCAATGTGCTCGACCTGGGCCTGGTCGGGCTGGTCGAGTTCGCCCCGCGGGTGCTGTTCATGCTGCACACCGGGCATGTCGCCGACCGCTACGACCGGCGCAAGGTCGCCGCCCTGTGCCAGACCCTGCAGGCGCTGATCGCCCTGGCGCTGGCCGTGGGCAGCTTTACCGACAACGTCAGCCGAGAGCTGATCTTCGTGCTGGCCTTCCTGCTGGGTGCCGCCCGCTCGTTCGAGATGCCGGCGACCCAGGCCCTGCTGCCCAACGTGGTGCCACCCGGGCTGTTCCCGCGTGCGGTGGCGGCCTCTGCATCGGCGTCCCAGGCGGCGACCATCGTCGCCCCGGCGGTGGGCGGCCTGCTCTACGCCCTCGGCAGCACCTGGGTCTACGGTCCGACCGTAGTCCTCTATCTCATTGCCTGCCTTTTGACCCTGAGCCTCGATGCCCGTCGGCAGCAGCCGCAGCCAGGCAGGGCCAGCCTCGACTCGCTGCTGGCCGGGATCCGCTTCATCCGCAGTCGTCCGGATATCCTCGGCGCGATCTCGCTGGACCTGTTCGCCGTGCTGCTCGGCGGCGCCACCGCGCTGCTGCCGGTGTTCGCCAAGGACATCCTGCTGACCGGCGCCTGGGGCCTGGGCCTGTTGCGCTCGGCGCCCGCCGTCGGGGCATTGCTGATGTCGTTGTGGCTGGCGCGCTTTCCGGTGGAGCGCAAGGTGGGTCTGACCATGTTCACCGCAGTGGGCATATTTGGCGTGGCGACCATCGCTTTCGGCCTGTCCACTTCGTTCTGGTTCTCCCTGGCGGTACTGGTGGTGCTGGGCGCGGCGGACATGATCAGCATGGTCATCCGCAGCGCCTTCGTGCAACTGGAGACGCCGGACGAGATGCGTGGCCGGGTGAGCGCGGTGAACGGGCTGTTCATCGGTGCCTCGAACCAGCTCGGCGAGTTCGAGTCAGGTGTTACCGCGCACTGGTTTGGCACAGTGCCAGCGGTGGTGCTCGGTGGCGTGGGCACGCTGGTGGTGACCGGGGTGTGGATGAAGCTGTTCCCGACGCTTACCCATCGGGACCGGATGCATAACAACTGATCGTTTGCCTGTACCGGCCTCTTCGCGGGTAAACCCGCTCCCACAGGGATCGCGCCGCCCTCAGGGCCTGTGAAATACCTGTGGGAGCGGGTTTACCCGCGAAAGGGCCGGCACAGGCTACAGAAAAACCCTCTCCCCAATGGCCATAGGCCCCCGCCATCCTTGCTGGTATGATGCGCGGCTTTTTTCCGCCCCACACAAAACCACGGTATCCGGTACGGTCTGTGCTTTGCTGTTGGGGTCGATACATTCACGGCGCGAGGGCGCCCGGGGAGCAGGCATGCTGGAAAGGCTGTTTCAACTAAAAGCACACGACACCAATGTGCGCACCGAGATTCTCGCGGGCGTCACCACCTTCCTGGCCATGGCCTACATCCTGTTCGTCAACCCGAGCATCCTCGGCGAGACCGGCATGGACAAGGGCGCGCTGTTCGTCGCCACGTGCCTGGCCGCGGCCATCGGCTCGGTGACCATGGGCATCATCGCCAACTACCCGATCGCCCTGGCGCCGGGCATGGGCCTGAACGCCTTCTTCACCTACACCGTGGTCCTGCACATGGGCCACACCTGGCAGGTGGCGCTGGGCGCGGTGTTCCTCTCGGCGGTGCTGTTCTTCCTGCTGTCGATCTTCCGCATCCGCGAGTGGATCGTGAACAGCATCCCGCTGCCGCTGCGCTCGGCGATCGCCGCCGGCATCGGCCTGTTCCTGGCGCTGATCGCCCTGCATAATGCGGGCATCGTCGTCGATAACCCGGCCACCCTGGTGGGCCTGGGCGACCTCAGCAAACCGGCGCCGATCCTCGCCACCCTGGGCTTCTTCCTGATTGTCGCCCTCGAGTCGCTGAAGGTCCGCGGCGCGGTGCTGATCGGCATCCTGGCGGTGACCGTGGCCTCGATCGCGGTGGGCGTCACCCCGTTCGGCGGCGTGGTCTCGATGCCGCCGTCGCTGGCCCCGACCTTCCTGCAGCTGGACATCGCCGGCGCCCTCGACGTCGGCCTGATCAGCGTGATCTTCGCCTTCCTGTTCGTCGACCTGTTCGACAACTCCGGCACCCTGATCGGCGTGGCCAAGCGCGCCGGCCTGATGGGCAAGGACGGCCACATGCCGAAGATGGGCCGCGCCCTGATTGCCGACAGTACCGCCGCCATGGCCGGTTCCCTGCTGGGCACCTCGACCACCACCAGCTACATCGAGTCGGCGGCGGGCGTGAGCGCCGGCGGGCGCACCGGCCTGACCGCCATCGTGGTCGCCGTGCTGTTCCTGCTGGCGCTGTTCTTCGCCCCGCTGGCCGGCAGCGTGCCGGCCTTCGCCACCGCGCCGGCGCTGCTGTTCGTCGCCGTGCTGATGGCCTCGGGCCTGGCCGAGATCAACTGGGATGACGTCACCGAAGCCGCGCCGGTGGTGGTGACCGCCCTGGCCATGCCGCTGACCTACTCGATCGCCAACGGCATCGCCTTCGGCTTCATCGCCTGGACCGCCATCAAGCTGATCTCCGGCCGTCACCGCGACCTGAACCCGGCGCTGGTGATCCTGTCGATCCTGTTCGTCATCAAGCTGGGCTGGTTCCCCGCATGAGTGCTGTCCTGGATCCTTCCCAATACGACGCGCAACTGGCGGCCAAGGCCGCCCGCCTGCGCGAGCTGCTGGCACCGTTTGGCGCGCCGGAGCCGGCGGTATTCGACTCGCCGCGCGAGCACTATCGCCTGCGCGCCGAGTTCCGCCTGTGGCGCGAGGACGGCCAGCGCCATTACGCGATGTTTGCGCCGGGCGAGAAGCACAAGGCGATCCTGATCGACGACTTCCCCATCGCCAGCGAGCGCATCAATGAACTGATGCCACGCCTGAAGGCCGCCTGGCAGGGCAACGAGGCACTCGACAATCGCTTGTTCCAGGTCGAGTTCCTCACCACCCTGGCCGGTGACGCAATGGTCACCCTGTGCTATCACCGCCCTCTGGACGAAGCCTGGGAAGCGGCCGCGCAGCAACTGGCCAGCGACCTGAACGTCAGCGTGATCGGCCGCTCCAAGGGCAAGCGCGTGGTGATCGGCCGTGACTACGCCGTGGAGAAACTCGACATCGCCGGGCGCACCTTCAGCTATCGCCAGCCCGAAGGCGCCTTCACCCAGCCCAACGGCGCGGTGAACCAGAAGATGCTCGGCTGGGCCTTCGAGGCCATGGGCGAGCGCCAGGACGACCTGCTGGAGCTGTACTGCGGCAACGGCAACTTCACCCTGCCGCTGGCCACCCGCGCGCGCCAGGTGCTGGCCACCGAGATCAGCAAGACCTCAGTCAACGCTGCCTTGCACAACCTCGACGAGAACGGCGTGGACAACGTGCGCCTGGTGCGCCTGTCGGCCGAGGAGCTGACCCAGGCGCTGAACGAGGTCCGACCGTTCCGCCGCCTGGAAGGGATCGACCTGAAAAGCTACGACTTCGGCACCGTGTTCGTCGACCCGCCGCGCGCCGGCATGGACCCGGACACCTGCGAGCTGACCCGCCGCTTCGAGCGCATCTTGTACATCTCGTGCAACCCGCAAACCCTGGCGCAGAACATCGCCCAACTGCACGATACCCACCGTATCGAGCGCTGCGCGCTGTTTGACCAGTTCCCATATACCCACCATATGGAAAGCGGCGTCCTGCTGGTTCGGCGCTGAAACGCCCGCAGGGCAGGCTCCTACACGCTGTATGTGTGTAGGAGCGGCCTTGTGCCGCGAAAGGGTCGCGTAGCGACCCCTGGATTTCAGCGTTTACACATCAATCGCCGGGGCCGCTCTGCGGCCCTTTCCGGCCGGTCCGACGCCTCGGCAAGGCCGCTCTCATGGAACAAAACACAACTCTTTGATTTGACTGGAGCGTGGGAGCGGGCTTGCCCCGCGATGCGGCGTTTGGCACCGGCTACGCCGGTGATCGCGGGGCAAGCCCGCTCCCACGCTGGAACTCTGTTCCATGCGCGACAGCGTAGCCCGAAGGGCTGGGCGATCTCCTACAGAGATCGCGTAAAGGCCTTCAGAAATCGAAGAACACCGTCTCCCCTTCCCCCTGGATACGGATGTCGAAACGATACGCCGTCTTCCCCTCCACCTCGCAACGCCTGGCGATCAGCGTCTCGCGCCGCTGCGGCTGCTCGATCAGGTTGAGCACCGGGCACCGGGCGTTCGCCTCGCCCTCGTCATCGAAGTACAGCCGGGTATGCAGGTGGATGTTGATCCCCCGGGCAAACAGGCTGATGTTGATGTGCGGCGCCATCGGCACGCCCGCGGCATTGTTCACCACACCCGGCTTGACCGTGTGCAGCGTCCATTCGCCGGCGTCGAAGGTGGTCGCGGTACGACCGAAGCTGTTGAAAGCGTTCTCCAGGTTGAATTCATCCTGGTAGTGGCCATCGGCATCGGCCTGCCAGATTTCCAGGAACGAATCGCGCACCAGGTGGCCGTTGCCGTCGTACACCTGGCCGAGCAAGAGGATATGCTCGCCCGGCGCATCCGGCCTGGCCAGGCGGTTCCAGATTTCCTGGTCGCGGGTCGGGTTGCCCGCCGCCTCCAGGGCCAGGCCGATGTGCACGTAGGGGCCGGCGGTCTGCGAAGGGGTTTCCGGCAGCAGTTCGATAGGCATGACGGGCCTCCTCAGCGGTTTTCGAAGTGGGTCTGGCGCTGGCCGCGCAGGACGATGTCGAAGCGGTAGGCCAGGCAATCCATGGGGTTGGCGTGGCTCATGTCGAGCCTGGCGATCAGCCGCTGGACCGCCTCGGGGTTGGCGATCGACTTGACGATCGGGCACAGCGGAATCAGCGGATCGCCCTCGAAGTACAGCTGGGTGATCAGCTTGGTGGCGATCGACGGCCCGCTGACGGAGAAGTGGATATGCGCCGGGCGCCAGTCGTTGGGGCCGTTGCGCCACGGGTACGGACCGGGCTTGATGGTGCGGAAGCTGTAATAGCCGTCGCGGTCGGTCAGGCAACGGCCGACACCGCCGAAGTTCGGGTCCAGCGGCGCCAGGTAGCGGTCGTTCTTGTGCCGGTAGCGGCCGCCGGCATTGGCCTGCCACATCTCCACCAAGGTATTGGGCACCGGTTTGCCATACTGGTCGACAACGCGCCCGGCGACGATGATGCGCTCGCCGATCGGCAGGCCGCCGTGGCTGAAGTTGAGCAGCAGGTCGTGGTCGTGCTCGCCGAAGCGCAGATGGGAAAAGTCCGGGCCGGTACTTTCGCTGATCGACTGCGGGATGCTGACCAGCGCCTGGCGCGGCGAACGCGCCACCGAGGTCTTGTAGTCGGGGGTGAAGGCCTTGGGGTGCCAGTTGCGATCACGGATCACGAAGCGGCTGGTGTCCTGGGCGGGCATGCCGGTTTCCTCTCTTGGAATTGTCGAGCGCCTGGGCGTGCCAGGCGGACTTGCAGTTTCCGGCAGGCCAATCGGGATGAATATTGAATTCAGCGGTCTTAGCCATAACCATTTGGTTATGCATCAGCGACCGAGGCGACGCCGGTGGCAGCGCTGAACTAATCTTTGACTTCATGTTTCACAAACCGGAGAGCTCTACATGGAATGGCGAAAAGGCCGACGCAGCGACAACGTGGTCGATGCCCGCGGCGAAGGGGGCGGCGGCGGCATGCGCTTCGGCGGCGGCAAGGGCCTGGGGCTCGGCGCCATCCTGCTGATCGTCGGCATCGGCTGGCTCACCGGGCAGGACCCGTTGCAGATCCTCGGCCAGCTGGCCGGGCAGATGGAGCAGCAGCAGACCGCACCGGCCAACGTCGACGGCAAGGCCCCGCCGGCCAACGACGAGCAGGCCGAGTTCGTCGCCTCGATCCTCGGCGACACCGAGGACACCTGGAAGGCGCTGTTCGCCCAGGCCGGCAAGCAGTACCGCGATCCCAAGCTGGTGCTGTTCAGTGGCCAGGTCAATTCCGCCTGCGGCTTCGCCTCGTCGGCGGTCGGGCCGTTCTACTGCCCGGGTGACCAGCGCGTGTACCTGGACATGACCTTCTTCCGCGAAATGGAAACCCGCTTCAAGGCCGCCGGCGACTTCGCCCAGGCCTACGTGATCGCCCACGAAATCGGCCACCACGTGCAGACCCTGCTCGGCGTCTCGGCCAAGGTCGACGCCGCGCGCCGCAATGGCCAGCGCATGGAAGGCGACAACGGCCTGCTGGTACGCCAGGAACTGCAGGCTGACTGCCTGGCCGGGGTCTGGGCCTACCAGGCGCAGAAACGCCTGAACTGGCTGGAGCCGGGGGATGTGGAAGAGGCGCTGAACGCCGCCAATGCCATCGGTGACGATCGCCTGCAGCAGCAGGGGCAAGGCCGGGTCGTACCCGACTCGTTCACCCACGGTACTTCGCAACAGCGTGTGCGCTGGTTCAAGGCCGGGTTTTCCAGTGGCGACGTGAACCAATGCGACACCTTCAGCGCGCGTAGCCTTTGATATCACGCGCAGCCCAGTGCGCGCCCGCCGGTGCGCACTGGGTGTGCCCCCGCGATTGACCACATCAAAAACACAAACGTATTCAACAAGTTACAAATTTGCTGAAAAAGCGTTTCAGCTTCTCCCTGCTTTGCCGATAAGTCCTACACAAATCTGCGGGCTATCTGACAACAACAACGCCCAGCTTTTGAGATCAAGTGAGCGAAATCATTCTCTGGGAGAGCGTGCATGAACAGTTGGTTCGCCAATATCAGCGTCAACCTCAAACTCGGCCTGGGCTTCGGCCTGGTCCTGGTCCTGACCGGCCTGCTGGCCCTGACCGGCTGGAACAGCCTGGGCAGCCTCATCGACCGCAGCAACTGGATGAGCGACATCACCCAGCTCAACAGTGACCTGACCAACCTGCGCGTGGCCCGCCTGCAGTGGATGCTGACCAACGGCGACGACGCCTCGGCGGCCAATGTCCAGGCCAAGCTCGACGCCTTCGGCAGCCAGCAGCAGCACCTGGTCAACACTTTTAAGAGCCCCGAGAACCTCAAGCTGCTGCGCGAGCAGGGCCAGAGCATCAGCGAATACCGGATCTCGCTGGAAAAAATGCGCCAAGGCTACAAGACCACCCTCGCTGCCCGTGAATCGATGAACCAGGCCGCAGCCCGCGCCAATGACGCCATCGAGGCGATCAGCAGCGCCGTGCTGTCCAGCTCCGAGAGCGATGCCAGCCGCCTGGCCCAGTACCTGCTGATCAGCAAGGCCAAGCAACAGCTGGTGCAAGTGCGCCTGGATGTACGCAGCTACATCGCCGACCTGACCAGCGAAGCCGAGCAGGCCGCCCTGCGCCAGCTGGAAAACGCCCTGAATGAAATCGACAGCCTCAAGCGTCAGCTGCCGGGCGAAGCCTCGCGCATCCAGCAGTTCGAAAGCGCCGTGCTGGCCTACCGCGACGCCGTGCGCCAGTTCCGCGACGCCACCGCCGCCATCGGCGTGGCCCGTGCCGAAATGACCGTGCAGGGCGCCGACATCGTCAAGCGCAGCGACGAGCTGTACAAGATCCAGATCGAACGCCGTGACGACGAAAGCGTCCAGGCCCGCAGCCTGCAGACCACCGCCACCCTGCTGGCGCTGCTGGTCGGCGTGCTTGCCGCGTTCATCATCACCCGCCAAATCACCCGCCCGCTGCGCGAGACCATGGACGTGGTCAACCGCATCGCCAGCGGCGACCTCACCCAGGAACTGTGTGTCACCCGTCGCGACGAACTGGGCGCCCTGCAGCAGGGCATCGCCCGCATGGGCACCACCCTGCGCGACCTGATCACCGGCATCCGCGACGGCGTCACCCAGATCGCCAGCGCCGCCGAGGAGCTGTCGGCGGTGACCGAGCAGACCAGCGCCGGCGCCAACAGCCAGAAGGTCGAGACCGACCAGGTGGCCACCGCCATGCACGAGATGGCCGCCACCGTCCAGGAAGTCGCGCGCAACGCCGAGCAGGCCTCCCACGCGGCGACCAACGCCGACGATGAAGCCCGGGTCGGCGACAAGGTGGTGGGTGAAGCCATCAGCCAGATCGAACGCCTGGCCCATGAAGTGCACCGCTCCACCGAGGCGATGACCCTGCTGCAGCAGGAAAGCCAGAAGATCGGCAGCGTCATGGACGTGATCAAGTCGGTGGCCGAGCAGACCAACCTGCTGGCGCTCAACGCCGCCATCGAGGCGGCCCGTGCCGGCGAGGCCGGTCGTGGCTTTGCCGTGGTGGCCGACGAGGTCCGTGGCCTGGCCCAGCGCACCCAGCAGTCCACCGAAGAGATCGAAGGCCTGATCGCCAGCCTGCAGCACGGTACCCAACAGGTCGCCGAAGTGATGAACGGCAGCCGCAGCCTGACCGACAGCAGCGTCGAGCTGGCGCGCAAGGCCGGTGGTTCGCTGGAGAGCATCACCCGCACGGTGTCGAACATCCAGTCGATGAACCAGCAGATCGCCGCCGCCGCCGAGCAGCAGAGCGCCGTGGCCGAAGAGATCAGCCGCAGCATCCTCAACGTGCGCGACGTGTCGGAGCAGACCGCCGCGGCCAGCGACGAGACCGCCGCCTCCAGCGTCGAGCTGGCACGCCTGGGTGGTCACCTGCAGACCCTGGTCAGCCAGTTCCGCGTCTGACCCTGTAACGCATCGCGGGGCAAGCCCGCTCCCACCAATCCGTGGGAGCGGGCTTGCCCCGCGATCATTTCACCCCAGCCTTATCTGACGATCATCCCCACCCCGCGCCCACGCGGATCGGAAGCGGTCTCCAGCTTCTCCCCGGTGACCCGGATCGCCTGGATGTCGCCCATCTCCCAGCCCTGGTCTTCCAGCACGTAGCCCATCTTCTTCAGGTCGTCCGCCACCTTGCCGGTGAGCGGCGCATAGCTGTCGAAGTAGATCGTATCCTTGGGCAGCAACTGGTGATGCACGCGCTGCGCCGCCACCGCCTTCTCCAGCGGCATGCCGTAGTCATACAGGTTGTTCATCACCTGGAAGATCGAGGTGAAGATCCGCGAACCGCCCGGCGTGCCCAGTACCAGGGCCACCTTGCCATCGCGGGTCACCAGGCTCGGGCTCATCGACGAGAGCATGCGCTTGCCCGGCGCGATGGCGTTGGCATCGCCGCCGACCACGCCAAAGGCATTGGCCGCCCCCGGCTTGGCGCTGAAGTCGTCCATCTCGTCGTTGAGCAGGAAGCCCGCACCCTTGACCACCACGCCACTGCCATAGTCGAGGTTGAGGGTGTAGGTGTTGCTCACCGCGTTGCCCTGCTTGTCGACGATGGAGAAGTGCGTGGTCTGGTGCGGTTCCAGCCCCGGCTTGACCTTGTCGGTCTCGGAGATCGCGTTCGGGTTGACCTGGGCGGCGCGCTTGGCCAGGTAGTCCTTGGCCACCAGTTGGTCGACCGGGACCTTGGTGAAGGCCGGGTCACCGAGGTAGTCGGCGCGGTCGGCGAACACGCGTTTCTCGATCTCGGCCAGCAGGTGGATGTACTTGGCCGAGTTGTGCTCGACGCCCTTGAAGTCCGCCGCGCGGTCTTCCTTGATGCCCAGCAGCTGGGCCAGGGCGACGCCGCCGGAGCTTGGCGGCGGCGCGGTGTAGACCACATTGCCGCGCCAGTTGATGGCGATCGGGTCGCGCCACACGGCCTTGTAGTCCTTGAGGTCATCCTTGGTGATCAGGCCCTTGTCGGCCTGCATCTGCGCCACCAGCAGGTCGGCGGTCTTGCCCTGGTAGAACTCGCTGACGCCCTTGTCGGCGATGCGCTCCAGGGTCTGCGCCAGCTCCGGCTGCTTGAACAGCTCGCCGACCTTCATGTGGCCGAAGTAGTCGTTGAAGTTGGTGGCGGTCTTGAACAGGCCCTGGGCGTCGTCGCGGTACTGGTACTGCTTCTGGGCGATCTTGAAGCCGTTCTGCGCATAGCCGATGGCAGGCGTCAGCAGCTCGCTCCACTTGAGCTTGCCGAACTTCTGGTGCGCCTCCCACAGCCCCATCACCGTACCCGGCACACCGGCGGCGCGCACGCCGACCAGGCTGAGGTTCTCGATCACCTCGCCCTTGTCGTCCAGGTACATGGTCTTGGTCGCGGCCTTCGGCGCCACTTCGCGGTAGTCGAGGAAGTAGGGCTTGCCGTCGACGAACAAGGTCATGAAGCCGCCGCCGCCGATGTTGCCGGCTTCGGGGTAGGTCACGGCCAGGGTGAAGGCGGTGGCGACGGCGGCGTCCACCGCGTTGCCGCCCTTCTTGAGGATGTCGGCGGCCACCTGTGCGCCATATTGATCAGGCGCGGCTACCGCGCCGCCTTCCAGCGTTACGGCAAAGGCGGAGGAACAGCTCAGGATCGCGACCCCGAGGGCCAGCGGCTGGAACATGACGATACGCATGCGCACTTCCTTGGTGTTGTTTTTGTTGATCAGTCATTAAGGCCGAAGCCCTCCGACTAAGCAAACACCATTGCAGGATCGCGCCGCCTTCGGACAGACGCTGTCGCGTTCAGGCAACTCAGCAGGCGTAGGCGGCCAGCTTCTTCTGGATAAAATCGAGGAAGCACTGGATGCGCAGGGCCAGCTGGGTGTTGCGGTAGTAGACCGCGTGGATCGGCTGGCGATAGCCGTTGTTGTGCTCGCCGAGCAGCACCTGCAGGCGGCCGGCGCGGATATCCTCGTGAGTCATGAAATGCGACAGGCTGACGATGCCTTCGCCGGCGATCGCCAGCTGACGCAGGGTTTCACCACTGGATGCGAGCAACTGCGGGCGGATCGCCCAGTGGTCGCCCTGGGCATGTCGCAATGGCCAGCGGTTGAGTGATTCCAAGGTGCTGAAGCCGAGCAGGCAATGTTGGTCGAGATCCTCGACCCGTTGCGGTACGCCGTAGCGCGCCAGGTAATCGGGGCTGGCGAGCACCTGCACCGGGCTGCAGCCCAGCGAGCGGGCATGCAGGCTGGAGTCGGACAGCTCGCCGATGCGGATGGCCACGTCGGTACTCTGTTCCAGCAGGTCGATGATCAGGTCGTCGGTGTTCAACTCCAGTTCGATGCCGGGGTATTGCCGGCGGAATTCGCCGATCCACGGCAGGATCGCGTGCAGCATGAACGGCGCGGCGGCGTTGATGCGCAGGCGCCCGGACGGGGTCTGGCGGTTCATCGACAGACGCTCTTCCATGTCGTCCATCTGCTCGAGGATCAGCCGCGCGCGCTCGAGAAAGAAGCGCCCTTCCTCGGTCAGGTCCATGCGCCGGGTGGTGCGGTTGACCAGGGTAGTGCCCAGCTTGCCCTCCAGCCGCGACAGGGTGCGGCTGACGGCCGACGGGGTCTGGCCGATCTGCTCGGCGGCGGCGGAGATCGAGCCGCTGTCGATGACGGCGACGAAGACCTGGAGTTCTTCGGAGCGAGTTTTCACACGAAAGGACCTGATTGGAGAATGCCGTGATTGATAGCTGCTGAGCCAGGCATGCGCAAGCAGTTAGTCCATCGCGGGCTCGTGGGAGCGGGCTTGCCCCGCGATGGCCCGCGACTCAATTACCCTTGCCGAACACCTCGTCCAGGTGCTGCTCGTACGCCGCCAGCGCCGCCGGCACATCCGGCCGCTTCATCACATCGACGGCGAGGAAGGTCGGCAACCCGCTCATGCCGAGGAACTGATTGGCCTTGTGGAACGGGAAGTACACCGCATCCACGCCCTTGCCTTCGAAGAAGTCACTGGGGTCATCGAACGCCTGCTGGGGCGCGTTCCAGGTCAGCGACAGCATGTACTGCTTGCCCTGGACCAGGCCACCGCTGCCGTACTTCTGCGAGGCATCGGAGCGGGTACGGCCGTCGTTGGCATACAGGCTGCCGTGGCCGGCGGTGAACACCTCGTCGATGTACTTCTTCACCGTCCACGGCGCGCCCATCCACCAACCGGGCATCTGGTAGATCACCACGTCGGCCCAGAGGAATTTCTCCACCTCGGCCTGGACGTCGTAGCCACCGTCGATGAAGGTTTCCCGCACATCGAAGCCGGCACGGTCCAGATGGGCCAGCGCGGCGTCGTGCAGGGTCTGGTTGAGGCGGCCGTCGGAGTGGGCGAAGCGTTTGCCACCGTTGAGCAGGAGGATCTTTTTCATGGGAGGGTCAGCCCTGTAAGTGAAGTTGCCGGCAGGTTAGGCACTCACGGGGCGGGGAAACAGCGGGTCCAGGGCAAAATACATTTGCCTGCGAATCACGAATGGTAAACATATTGTTGATTTAGAATCTGCTCACCCTCCTCACTTACCGAGATCTGCCATGAGCGAGCAACACGCCTTCATCCTCAAAGCCAAGACCCGCCCGGAACAGTCCGAGGCCTTCGAACAACTGTTCCGTCCCTACGTCGAACCCAGCCGCCAGGAGCCGGGCTGCATCGAGTACCACATGCTGCGCGACAAGGAAGACCCGAGCCTGTTCGTGTTCTTCGAGGTCTGGGCGAGCAAGGCGGCCCTGGACGTGCACTCGGCGCTGCCGCACATGGCCGCGTTCTTCGAAAAGCGCATGGATTACCTGGAGCGCGACTTTGATATCCAGATGATCGACATGCTCAGCGCTTCGTCCGCTAACCGCTGATCAACTGGTGCGTGCCCAGTAGCGCCAGGCCGATGAAGAAGCAGCGCTTGAACAGCGCTGCGCTGATCCGCTGGTGTTGGTAATGCCCCTGGTACATCCGCTGGACACCCATGATGAGGCAGGTTTCAACGCCAGTCTGGGCCATGAGGATGTGTCTGAATATGATCGGGGCGCGCAGGCTCAGTACACCTCAGCCAGTTCGCGCAGCGCCGCCGAAGCCAGGAATGCGGAGCGTGAAGCGTAGCGATTATCCTGCTTCACCCTGTCGTCGATTCGTTGCAACAGGTTCCTGGGCAACGTCGCACTAAAACGTACCGCCGTCCCCAGGTATGGCGTTGCGTCGAAGTCCACCAACGCCCAGAGGCCGCCTGCATACTCTGGGTTGTCCACATGCACATCCATTTCCTGCACCTGCGGCAGGGGCGCGCCATCGGCCACCAGCCCTTCATAATGCAGCGCCAGCGCCTCCTGAATGTTCTCCAGTGCCTGGGGGACCGTGGCGCCTGCGGAAAAACAGCCAGGTACATCGGGAATGGTGACGCCGTAATAGGTCTCACGGGACTTGTGCAGGACAACAAGCAGGTTCATCGGCTCTCTCGCTTTGTCGAGCTGCCATGGTTGGGCATCTGCCGGGCAGCGTTTCCGGTCGGTGAACTGCGAAACTAGAACGTTCAGCCGCCTCCTCGCAATGTGCCAGGCGGCAGTGAAACAAGTTTCGGAAATGAACTACAGCCGAGTACCGAAACGCGCTGTGCGGCCCATCGCGGGGCAAGCCCGCTCCTACAACGATTGCGCCAAATCTGTAGGAGATTGTCCTGCCAATTGCACAACCCTGCCTTCGCGAAGAACAGTGTGGGAGCGGGCTTGCCCTGCGATCAATGCCGGCAAAGGCCACCTCGATTACCTCGTCCTCCTCACAACTCCACTACGCTCCCCTTGCCGCCCCCCCGCCTGATTCCCCACAATCGCGTCCATGCCGCACCACGACAGGGAATTCAACGTGCCATCGATCTACCAGCTCAAACCCCGCTTCCAGGCGTTGCTGCGCCCTGCCGTCCAGCGCCTGTTCGACCGCGGCGTCACCGCCAACCAGGTCACGGTCACCGCTGCCGCGGTTTCCGTCCTGCTGGGCCTGCTGCTGGCCTGGCTGCCCCAGATCACCTGGCTGTTCCTGTTGATCCCGGTATGGATGCTGCTACGCATGGCGCTGAACGCGGTCGACGGCATGCTGGCCCGGGAGTTTGGCCAACAGTCCAAACTCGGCGCCTACCTCAATGAACTGTGCGACGTGATCGCCGACACCGCCCTCTACCTGCCCTTCGCCCTGCTGCCGGGCGTTTCGCCGACACTGGTGGTGCTGGTGGTGGTGTTCGCGGTGATCAGCGAATACGCCGGGGTGATGGGCCCGTTGGCCGGCGCATCACGCCGCTACGATGGGCCGATGGGCAAGAGCGACCGGGCCTTCGCCTTCGGCGTGCTGGGTACCGGCGTGGGCTTCGGGCTGCTGGGCGCGACCTGGATCAACGGCCTGCTGCTGGTCATCCTGCTGCTCTCGCTCTATACCCTCTACAACCGGGTTCGCCACGGCCTGGCCGAAACCCGCTGAGCCCCTCGCTGCCGGACAAGGATATTCGCCATGCGCCAAGCGCAATCGCTGCACTTCTGCACCCATGACGGCGTCGAGCTGCACTATCGCCACTGGCCCGCCACTCGTAATGAACACCAACCGCGCCGGGCCGTGGTGATGTTCCATCGCGGCCACGAGCACGGCGGGCGCATGGCCCACCTGGCCGATGAACTGGACATGCCCGGCTACGACTTCTTCGCCTGGGACGCCCGTGGCCATGGGCAGTCGCCGGGGGCTCGCGGCGACAGTCCGGGCTTCGCCACCAGCGTGCGCGATGTGCAGACTTTCATTGAGCACATCCAGACACAGCACGGCATTGCCGAGGCCGACATGGTGGTGCTGGCGCAGAGCGTCGGTGCGGTACTGGTCGCCACCTGGGCCCACGACTATGCGCCCAGGGTACGTTGCCTGGTGCTCGCCTCGCCGGCCTTCAAGGTCAAGCTCTACGTGCCCTTTGCCCGCCCCGGACTGAAGCTGATGAAGGCCCTGCGCGGCAACTTTTTCGTCAACAGCTACGTCAAGCCACGCCTGCTGACCCACGACCCGGAACGGGTCATGTCCTATGTCGCCGACCCGCTGATCAGCCGGCCCATCTCCGTCACCATGCTGCTGGGCCTGTACGACGCCGCCGACCGCGTGGTCGCCGATGCCCAGGCGATCCAGGTGCCGACGCAGCTGCTGATCTCCGGCGCCGACCTGGTGGTCGAGCGCAAGCCGCAGGAGCAGTTCTTCGACCGCCTGGGCAGCGCACGCAAAGAGAAGCACATCCTCCCCGGCTTCTTCCACGACACCCTCGGCGAACGCGACCGCGCCCACGCCCTGGCGCGGATCGAGCGCTTCGTCGCGCACTGCTTCAACGCACCACAGGCGCAGCCTTCGCTGCTCGATGCCGACAAGAGCGGCGCCAGCTGCGCCGAGGCCGAGAGCCTGGCCACGCCATTGCCGCGCCATTCGCCACGCGACCTCTACTGGCGCGCCACCCGCGCCGGCCTGCGCTTGGGCAAAGGCTTTTCCGAAGGGGTGAAGCTGGGCTTCGACACCGGTTTCGACTCGGGCTCGACCCTCGACTACGTCTACCGCAACACCCCGACCGGCAAGGGCAAGCTGGGCGAGCTGATCGACCGCAACTACCTGGATGCCATCGGCTGGCGTGGTATCCGCCAGCGCAAGCTGAACGTCGAGGAACTGCTGCGCCTGGCCATCGCCCGCCTGCGTGAACAACAGCGCTCGGTGCATATCGTCGATATCGCCGCCGGCCATGGCCGTTACATCCTTGAAGCGCTGCAAGGCCTGCAACAATTGCCCGACTCGATCCTGCTGCGCGACTACAGCGAACTGAACGTGCAACAGGGCAACGCCTTGATCAGCGAAAAAGGCCTGGCCGAGATCGCGCGTTTCGTCCAGGGCGATGCCTTCGACCGCCAGAGCCTGGCCGCTCTCAGCCCGCATCCGACACTGGCGGTGGTCTCGGGCCTATACGAACTGTTCCCCAGCAACGAGCTGGTCGGCAACTCGCTGGCGGGACTGGCCGACGCGATCGAGGACGGCGGCTACCTGGTCTACACCGGTCAGCCCTGGCACCCGCAGCTGGAGATGATCGCCCGCGCCCTGACCAGCCACCGTGGCGGCCAGGCCTGGGTGATGCGCCGGCGCAGCCAGGCGGAGATGGACCAGCTGGTCGAAGCAGCAGGGTTCCGCAAGATTACCCAGCGCATCGACGAGTGGGGCATCTTCAGCGTCAGCCTGGCCCAGCGGGTGCGCTGATGGCCCGTGAAGCCGGCCTGGTCCGACGGGGTATCCTGTGGCTGTTGCTGCTCGGGCCGTTCTTCTTCCTCAGCTACGGCCTGGCCAACACCTATACCGCCGGCCGCGATGATATCGGCAGCCTGGTGTTTGCCTGGGAGCGGCAGATGCCGCTGTGGCCCTGGACGATCATCCCGTACTGGTCGATCGACCTGCTGTACGGGCTGTCGTTCCTGCTGCCGCGCTCGCGTTCGGAGATGGATCGCCATGCCCTGGCGCTGCTGACGGCGCAACTGATCTGCGTGGCCAGCTTCCTGCTCTGGCCGCTGCGCTTCACCTTCGAGCGCCCTGAGCTGTCAGGGCTGTTCGGCTGGCTGTTCGATGTGCTGATGGGCTTCGACAAGCCCTACAACCAGGCGCCCTCGCTGCACATCGCGTTGCTGGTGATCATCTGGACGATGTTCGCCCGGCATACCCGGCATCCCGTCTGGCGCCGGGTGGTGCATGGCTGGATGGGGCTGATCGGGCTGTCGGTGCTTACCACCTGGCAGCATCACTTCATCGATGTGCCGACCGGGGCACTGGCGGGGTTCATTTGCCTGTGGCTGTGGCCGCACAGTGGCCCGTTGCCCTGGCGCCAGGCACGTCTGGCGCAGGATCCGAAACGTTGGCGCCTAGCGCTGCGCTATGGCCTGGGCGCGGCCGTGCTGGGGCTACTGGCAATGAAGGTCGGCGGTGGCGGGTTGTGGTTGCTGTGGCCGGCGCTGTCGTTACTGCTGGTGGCGCTGAACTATGCCCTGTTCGGCGCCGCAGGTTTCCAGAAAGGCGCCGACGGGCGGCTGTCCGTGGCCGTCACCTGGCTGCTGGCGCCTTACCTGCTGGGCGCCTGGGTCAATTCGCGGCTATGGACCTGGCGGCATCCGCAGGCGGATGAGGTGGCCGATGGCGTGTATCTCGGCAGAGTGCCGGGGCGCACTGAGGCGTCTGCGTTCGCGGCGATTGTCGACCTGAGCGCGGAACTGCCCTGTCTTGCTGTCCCTCAACAGAGCATCGCGGGGCAAGCCCGCTCCCACAACGCGGCTTGCCCCACGATGAAGACGCTGACAACACCACAGGACTACCAGAGCCTGCCGACCCTGGACCTGATTGCCCCAGACCGGGAAATCCTGCAACAGGCCGCCAAGGCCATCGCACACCGCCATCAACAGGGCCCGCTGCTGGTCTGCTGCGCCTTGGGCTACTCGCGCAGCGCCAGCGCCGTCGCCGCCTGGCTGCTGCTCAGCGGCCACTGTGCCAGTGCCGACCAGGCCGAGGCACTGATTCGCCAGGCGCGCCCCGGCGTGGTCCTGCATCCGGCCCACCGCCTGGCACTGCATCACCTGGAGGCCCAGCCATGAGGTTGCATCTCGTCGCCAGCCTGCTCGCCCGTGGCCGCCAGCTGGAGCGCCTGTCTGACGGTCTGACCCTGCTGGCCCTGGCCTGCACCCTGGCACCGCTGCTCGGCCTGCCATTGGCGCCGCTGTCCCATCTGCTCTGTGGCCTGTTGCTGCTGCTCGGCCTTGCCCACAAGTATTGGGCCCTGCGCGTCGCCCTGGATGCCGACCTGTTCGCCCGCCTCGCCGCCAGTAGCGACCTGCCCGCCGACACCCAGGCCCTGGACCACGCCCTGTTCGACCTGCGCCTCAAGCCTGCGGCCAGCGACCCGCGCGACTGGCCGACCCGCAGCCGGGCCGCCCTGGCCCTGCTGCAGCGCCAGGCCCTGTGCCTGGCCCTGCAGGTCGCAATAATGCTAACCCTCCCCTTCACCGGATAAGACCAATGCCATGCTCGCCAGCCTGACCGCCTTCGTCATCACCTCCGCCGCCCGCCTGATCACCGGCGCCCGCGCCTTGTGGCTGGGCTGCACGCCGCAACCGGTGCAGCGCCTGTACTTCGCCAACCACAGCAGCCATGGCGACTTCGTGCTGCTGTGGGCCGCGTTGCCCGAACCGCTGCGCCGCCGCACCCGCCCTGTGGCGGGCGCCGACTACTGGTGCAAGCCGGGGATCCGCGACTTCCTGATCCGTAAGGTGTTCAACGGCGTGCTGATCGACCGCCAGCACGGCACGGGCGAGGGCAACCCACTGCAACCGGTGCTCGATGCCTTCGCCCAGGGCGACTCGCTGATCTTCTTCCCGGAAGGCACGCGCAACCTGACCGACGACCCGTTGCTGGCGTTCAAGAGCGGCCTGTTCCACCTGGCCTCGGCCAACCCCCAGGTCGAGCTGGTGCCGGTATGGATCGCCAACCTCAACCGGGTCATGCCCAAGGGCCGCGCCCTGCCGCTGCCGCTGCTGTGCACCCTGAGCTTCGGCGAGCCGCTGCACCTGCAGCCGGACGAGGGCAAGCACGCCTTTCTCGAGCGGGCCCGCCAGGCCCTGCTGAACCTGGCCCCGAAGGAAGCCTGAGATGGATCACAACACCCTGTCGCTGTTCGCCGGCATCGGCGCCCTGCTGCTGCTCGCCAGCCTGATCGGCCGTCTGCTCAAATGGCGCGCCGGCCCCGCGCCGCACTCGGTAATCGACAACCTCAACGCGCGCATCAACGCCTGGTGGGTGATGGTGCTGGTGATCGGCATCGCCTTCCTGTTCGGCAAGTACGGCGTGATCGTGCTGTTCTACGGCGTGTCGTTCTATGCCCTGCGCGAGTTCATGACCCTCACCCCGACCCGACGCAGCGACTACCCGGCGCTGGTGGCGGCGTTCTATGTGGCGCTGCCGGTGCAGTACCTGCTGATCGCCATGGACTGGTATGGGCTGTTCAGCATCTTCATCCCGGTATACCTGTTCCTGTTGCTGCCGATCCTGGCCAGCTTCGGCGGCGACACCACGCGCTTCCTCGAGCGCGCCTCCAAGGTGCAGTGGGGGCTGATGATCGCGGTGTACTGCGTGTCGTCGGTGCCGGCGTTGATGACCCTGGACATCCCCGGCTACGAGGGCCGTAACCTGCTGCTGATCGCCTGGCTGATCCTGGTGGTGCAGATCAGCGACGTGCTGCAGTACGTGTGCGGCAAGCTGTTCGGCAAGCGCAAGGTGGCGCCGAACCTGTCGCCGTCGAAGACCGTCGAAGGCCTGGCCGGCGGCGTGGCGCTGGCCACCCTGGTCGGCGCCCTGCTGTGCTGGATCACCCCGTTCACCTTCTGGCAGGCGGCACTGATGGCCTTGACCGTCAATGCCATGGGCTTCTTCGGCGGGCTGGTGATGTCGGCGATCAAGCGCGACCGCGGCGTGAAGGACTGGGGCCACATGATCGAAGGCCACGGCGGCATGCTCGACCGCATGGACTCAGTATGCTTCGCCGCGCCGGTGTTCTTCCACTTCGTGCGTTACTGGTGGGCGTGAGCCACTGACTGTCCACAACCTGCAAGGCCCGAGTCCTGACATTGCGCGGGCAGACAGCTGGGCGTCGACCCCAGGCAACTGCCCGTCCGATGATGACTCTATGGTGACGCGTCATCTCACTTGTTGCCTGGAGCCACGCCATGTCCGATTTCATCACCGTCCTGCGCGAAACCTGCCCGACCCCGGTGGTCGACGCGACCAAGTGGAAGCGCATCGGCGGCGACCCGCACACCGTCAACCTCAACGCCTACCTGTCCGCCGACGGCAGCAAGATCATGGGCACTTGGATCTGCACCCCGGGCAAGTTCGAGGTCAACTACGAGAAGTGGGAGTACTGCCACTTCCTCGATGGCTATTGCATCGTCACGCCAGAGGGTGAAGAGCCGAAGCATCTGAAAGCAGGGGATGTGTTCGTAATCGAACCGGGGATGAAGGGAACCTGGGAAGTGGTCGAGACGGTGCGCAAGTACTTCGTCTTCGCCTGACCCGCTCCCACGCCCACACAGCGGGCAAAAAAAATCGCGAACCCGATGTCCCTTCCCCAAGGTGCGCAGTTACAAGGGGAAGGGCCACCCGGCCCGCGATCAAGTCCACTCGCTCGTCAATCCTTCTTGCGGTACCCCTCGACGATCGCCGAGAAATCCTTGCCGCCTTCGCCGCGCAGGCTCATGGCCTGGTACAGCTGCTGGGCCACGGCGCCGAGGATCACCGGCTGGTGCGCCTGGCGCGCGGCCTCGGTGGCCAGCCCCAGGTCCTTGAGCATCAGCTCGGCACCGAAGCCGCCGGTGTAGCCGCGCGAAGCCGGGGCGGTCTCGATGATGCCCGGCCACGGGTTGTAGGTGTCCGAACTCCAGCAACGCCCGGTGGAGCTGTTGATGATGCCGGCCAGCACCTTGGTGTCGATGCCCAGCGCATTGCCCAGGGCCATGGCCTCGGAAACACCGATCATCGAGATGCCCAGCAGCAGGTTGTTGCAGATCTTGGCGATCTGCCCGGTACCGACCTCGCCACAGTGCACGATATTGCGGCCCATCTGCGCCAGCACCGGCTGGAGCGTGGCGAACAGCTCGGCGCTGGCACCGACCATGAAGGTCAGGGTGCCGGCCGCCGCGCCGCCGGTGCCGCCGGAGACCGGCGCATCGCCCATGTCGATACCCTTGGCCGCCGCAGCCTTGGAGACCTCACGGGCGGTCTGCGGGTCGATGGTGCTGCAGTCCACGGTCGGGGTGCCGGGGCGGATGCCGGCCAGCACGCCGGTTTCTTCATCCAGGTACACACCGCGCACATGGGCGGCGGCCGGCAGCATGGTGATCACCAGCTCGCTGTTGGCGGCGGCGTCCTTGGGCGACGTGCTGACCTGGCCGCCCAGCTCGGCGAGTTCGGCCAGCACGGTCTTGTTCAGGTCGAACAGGTTCAGCTGGTGCCCGGCCTTGATCAGGTTGCGGGCCATGGGCGCGCCCATGTTGCCCAGGCCGATGAAAGCGATACGCATGGCGTTCTCCTTAGCGCAGGCTGATGGTGGTGTTCACACCGTCATTGACGCTGTCATCGTCGAACCAGCGGGCGGTGACGGTCTTGGTCTGAGTGTAGAACTGCACCACCTGCTTGCCGTACGGGCCGAGGTCGCCGAGCTTGGAGCCGCGGGAACCGGTGAAGCTGAAGAACGGCACCGGCACCGGGATCGGGATGTTGATGCCGACCTGGCCGATATCGATCTCGCTCTGGAACTTGCGCGCCGCCGCGCCGCTCTGGGTGAACAGGCCGGTGCCGTTACCGAACGGGTTGGCGTTGACCAGGGCGATGGCCTCGTCGAGGGTATCGACCTCCAGGGTCACCAGTACCGGGCCGAAGATTTCCTGGGTGTAGACCTGCATGTCGGTCTTCACCCCGGAGAACAGGGTCGGGCCGACGAAGTTGCCCTGCTCGTAGCCCGGCACCTTCACGTCGCGGCCATCCAGTTCAAGCTTGGCGCCTTCCTTGATACCGCTTTCGATCAGGCCCAGCACACGCTCCTTGGCGCGCTTGGAGACCACCGGGCCAACATCGGTGCCTGGCTCGTTGCCGGCGTTGACCTTGAGCTTGCTCGCCGCTTCCTTGATATCCGGCAGCCATTCGCGGGCCTTGCCCACCAGCACCGCCACCGAGGTGGCCATGCAGCGCTGGCCGGCCGCGCCGAAGGCGGCGCCGACCAGGGCATTGATGGTCTGGGTGCGGTTGGCGTCGGGCAGCACCACGGCGTGGTTCTTGGCGCCCATCATCGACTGCACGCGCTTGCCGTGCTGGCTGCCCAGGTTGTAGACGTGGGTACCGACCTCGGTCGAGCCGACGAACGAGATCGCCTTGATGTCCTGGTGGGTGCAGATCGTGTCGACCACCTGCTTGCCACCGTGCACCACGTTGAGCACGCCGGCCGGGATGCCAGCTTCCAGCGCCAGCTCGACCAGCATCATGGTCGACAGTGGGTCCTGCTCGGACGGCTTGAGCACGAAGGTGTTGCCGCAGACGATGGCCATCGGGAACATCCACAGCGGGATCATCGCCGGGAAGTTGAACGGGGTGATGCCGGCGCACACGCCGATCGGCTGGCGCAGGGTGTAGGTGTCGACACCGCCGGCGACGTTCTCGGCGAACTCGCCCATCTGCAGGGTGCCGATGGAGGCGGCGTGCTCGACCACTTCCAGGCCACGGAAAATATCGCCCTCGGCGTCAGCAATGGTCTTGCCCTGCTCGGCGCTGAGGGTCACGGCGATGCGCTTGCTGTGTTCGCGGATCAGCGCCTGCAGCTTGAGCATGATGCGCATGCGCGCGCCGATCGGGGTGTCGCGCCAGGTCTTGAAGGCGCGCTCGGCGGCGGCCACGGCGGCGTTGACTTCCTCGACGGTGGCGAACGGCACCCGCGCCAGCACTTGCTGGGTCGCCGGGTTGACGATGTCACGCCATTCGGTGGTCTTGGACTCGACCCATTGGCCATCGATCAGCAGCTTGACCTGCTCGACCTTGGTCTGGTCGGGCGTCTGGGGTGCGTTCATCTGCGCTCTCCTTGGAATTATTGTCGGAACGAGGACGCCTACGCCGCAGCGAACGGGGTGGCGCTCAGGGGCTGAGTTCGAGTATAGATGTGCAAACATCCAACAAGAATGCACAAAAAAACCGGATCATCATGCAAAAAGACCTCACCTCCCTGAGCGCGCTGAACTGGGACGACCTCAAGTTCTTTCTTGAGGTGGCGCGCACCCGCAAGGCCAGCAGTGCGGCCAAGCGCCTGGCCGTGGACTACACCACGGTGTCGCGGCGCATCGGCTCACTGGAAGGGGCGCTGGGCACTTTGCTGTTCGAAAAATCACGGACCAACGGCTTCGTCCTCACCGCCGAGGGCCAGCGCCTGCTGGGCTATGCCGAGTCGATCGAGAGCACCCTGCACATGGCCTGCGAGCAGGTCTCGGGGTCGGGCGTGGCGTTGTCGGGGCATGTGCGCATGGGCTGCACCGAAGGCTTCGGCAGTTTCTTCGTCACTCCGCAGTTGAGCCATTTCGTCGATGCCTGGCCGGCGATCTCGGTGGATATCCTGCCGCTGCCGCACTTCATCAGCCTGTCCAAGCGCGAGGCCGATATCGTCATCGCCCTGGAGCGCCCGGAACATGGCCCTTACGTGTGCTGCAAGCTGTGCGACTACCGCCTGCGCCTGTATGCCACCCAGGACTACCTCGACAGCCACGAGCCGATTCGCGAGATCGCCGACCTGGGGCGCCATCCGTTCATCAGCTACGTGGACGACCTGGCGTTCAGCTCGGAGCTGCTGTACCTGGCCAACCTGATCCCCAACGCCAACGCACACCTGCGCAGCACCAGCGTGATCGCCCAGTACACGGCGGCGTTGCAGGGGCGCGGGCTGGCGATCCTGCCGTGCTTCCTGGCGGCGCAGGACCCGAGACTGGTGACGGTGTTGCCGGAGCAGATCGAGGTGACGCGGCAGTTCTGGATGTACTGCCGGGAGGATCTGCGCAAGTTGAAGCGGATCACGCTGCTGTGGGATTACATCCGCGAGGTGACCGAGGCCAATGCGCCGTTGCTCATGGGGGAGACGCGGGAGATGAAGTTTGCTCGGGATTGAGGGTACACATCATCGCGGGGCAAGCCCGCTCCCACGTTTGGACCAGCTTGCCACGCGATGCGTGCCTCAATCCGACGCCACCACGATCGACACCCGCCGATTTTCCATGCGCCCTGCCGCGGTGCGGTTGTCCGCCACCGGCTGGCTGCTGCCCATGCCGCGGGTCTGGATGTTCTGCGGCTGCATGCCGATGCCGATCAACGCCTTGGCCACACTCTGGGCACGGCGTTCGGAGAGCTGCTGGTTGTAGGCGGCCTTGCCCGAAGCGTCGGCATGGCCGTCGATGCGCACGCGCTGGATATCCACCGACAACAGCGCCTTGCCGATACGCTCGACGATCGACTCGCTGGCGCTGTTGAGGCTGTCCAGGTCACTGCCGAACAGCACCTTTCCCGACAAGTCGAACGCCCAGCCCTCGTCGGTCGGGGCGAAACCCTCGCGCTTGAGCACGGCGACCTGCTCGGGGGTCAGCCCCTTTGGCGGCACGCTCTGGCAGCCGGCCAGGGTCAGCAGCGCCAGCAGCAGGGTGAATAATGGGAAACGCAGCACGGAAAAACGCTTGGTCACGGTTCAGCTCCTGTTCTTTGCATCAGGGGCGCAGCGTTCCGTCTGCGCCACTTGCCAATGGCCACGGCGATTGCGCTTGGCCTGGTACATCGCCGCATCGGCGGCATTGAGCAGACTGGCCGGGTCGCGGCCGTCGTCCGGGTAATAGGCGATACCGACGCTCAGCGAGGTGGTCAGGCTGGTGCCATCCTCCAGCTGCACCGGCAGCTTCATGCTGGCGACGATCTTCTCGGCGATGCGCTTGGCATCCTCGCGCGAGTGCAGCGGCGTCAGCAGCACGGCGAACTCATCGCCGCCCAGGCGCGCCACCAGGTCATGCTCGCGCAGTTGTGCACGCACGCGGTTGGCCACGCTGATCAGCACTTCGTCCCCCACCGCATGGCCGAGGCTATCGTTGATCTGCTTGAAGTGGTCGCTATCGAGGAACAACAGCGCCAGGTGGTCTTCGCTACGCGCGGCATTGCGCAGGCTGCGGCTCAACCGCCCTTCGAAGAAGGCGCGGTTGGGCAGGCCGGTGAGGCTGTCATGGCTTGCCTGGTGGGCGAGGCTTTCGTTCTCGCTCTGCAGGTGGCTCTGCCAGACCTCCAGCTCGTCGAGCAGGGCATTGAAGTCATTGCCCAGTTCGTTGAGTTCGGCGATCTGGGTTTGCGGTACCCGCCGGTCGAAACTGCGCTCGCGCCGCGCGGCATGGGCGACGCTGGCCAGGTTGCGCAAGGGGCGGATGATGTCGCCGAACAGGCGTCGCGACAGGTACAGCGCCAGCACCGCGCTGAGCACCGTGCACACCAGGATGCCCACCAGGCCGCTGAGCAGGAAGCGCACCAGGCTGCCGCCCTGCCCGGTCAGCTCGATATGACCGACCCGCTGGCCCATGTGCTGCACCGGCATGCTGATCGGCTCCTCCAGCAGGCTGCGCGCCACTTGCGACTGCAACTGCGCCATTACCCCCTGCTCGTCGCGTTGCCAGTGGGCGAGCAGGTCGCCATCGTTGTCGTACACCTTGGCGTCGGCCACTTCCTCGGTGGAGGCGATCAGCGCCAGGGCCTCGTTGGCCGCGGCACTGTCGTCGAACACCACGGCGGCCTCGACGGTGTAGTTGATGGAGCGGGCGATCAGGTGCAGGTTATGGTTGGCATACACGCGCAACGCCGCCACCCCGAGCAGGGTCACCAGCACCCCGGCCAACCCCGCGGCGAGCAAGGCCACGCCCAGATGACCCCGCCCGAGCACGGCGCGAAGGGTCGGCCGGCTGAAGCGCCTGGCTGAACGTTTCATGGCTGCCCCGCCCGCCGTCGCGACAACTGCAGCACGCTGGGATGGATGCGCACGCCGCTGCGCGCCACCGAGTCGAGGTTGACGTCGAACGCCACCTGCTGGTCGCCGACCCGCAGGCAGAACAGGCTCCCCACCGTGCACGGATCGTCGGCCTCGCTGATGCTCAGCACCGGGTGGCCGTTGATCCGCTGGAACAATCGCTCACGTTGCTGCTTGTCGAGCTTGCCTAGGTAGATGGCGTTGCAGGCACTGGCCACACTGGGGTCGTCGGCGAGCAGGCGGCGCACCTGCAGGGGTTGCCCGGACTGCTGCAGATTGCCCTTGATCAGGTCGTCGGCGTATTCGGTCGGACCGACCAGGCACAGGCGTAGGGGATTGGGGTCGGCAGGCCAGCGGGCGTAGCTGAGGATGCCCAGCACGACCTGGGTCACGGCCTTGGCCCGTAGCTGCACCTGCGCCTGCGATACGGCATTGTCCGCCCAGGCGGGCGTGCCGTTCGACAACAGCATGGCCATCAGCAACGAGAGCGCACAGCCCTTCACGCGTCCCAGGGCCGAGACAGCCACTGTCATGGGGGGAAATCTCACAAAATGTTTGCGGATAATGCCGCAACGATAGCATATCGGCAGCAAACTCCAGAGTCAGACTTGCTCCAGCATCAGCCCCGAGACCCGCCGGACCTTGCGCCCCACCGCTTCCTCGAACACCCCGGCACGCGGCTCGATCAGGCTGAAGCAATGCTTGGCGCGGGTGATGCCGGTGTACACCAGTTCCTTGGTCAGCACCGGGTTCAGCGCGTCGGGCAGCACCAGTGCGGTATGGCTGAATTCCGAGCCCTGGGACTTGTGCACGGTCATGGCGAACACCGTTTCCACCTCGCTGAGACGGCTGGGCAGGACGAAGCGCACCCCGCCGCTGCCATCGTTGCGCGGAAAGGCCACGCGCAGCAGCGCCTCGCCCTGATCGTCCGGCAGGCGCAGGGCGATGCCGATATCGCCGTTCATCAGCCCGAGGCCATAGTCGTTGCGGGTGACCAGCACCGGACGGCCCTCGTACCAGGGTTGCTGGCTGTCGATCAGCCCGGCGTTGTGCAGCACGCGGGCGACCCGCTCATTGAGGCCCTCGACGCCCCAGGCGCCCTTGCGCACGGCGCAGAGCAACTGGAACGCCTCGAAGCTCTGCAGCACCTCGGCCGCCCAGCGCTCCCAGCGCGGATCGTCGCCTGGCGTGCCTGGCGGCGGGCGCAGGCGACCGATGGTACGCAGGTAGCCGCGATATCCTTGTGGCCCCTCGGAGCCTTGGTTGAGGCCATCGAGCAGCAGGCGGTCGAAGCGTTTGTCATGCTCACCGCCCAGGGTCAGGCAATGGACATCCGCCGGTCGGGTCGCCAGCAGCGCACGCGCCTCCAGGGCTTGCTGGCGATTGACCAGGCGCGCCAACTGGCCGATGCCGCTGCCTTCGCCGAAACGCCGCGAGTGGCGCAGCATCACGATCTGCTGGGCCAGCGGGTTACGCTGGCCGTCGCCCGTCTTCAGGCCGATGTCGGCCAGCGATTGCCCGCCCACCTGCTCCAGCCAGGCCAGGGTCTGTGGCCAGTAGCAGCCGTCCTCGGCGTCGCGGCACAGGTCGCCCAGCACCGCCCCGGCCTCCACCGAGGCGAGCTGGTCCTTGTCGCCCAGCAGCACCAGCCGCGCGTTGGCCGGCAGGGCATCGAGCAGGTTGGCCATCATCTCCAGGTCGATCATCGAGGCTTCGTCGACCACCAGCACATCCAGGGGCAACGGGTTGCCGGCATGATGGCGGAAGTGCCGTGAACCTGGGCGGCTGCCCAGCAGGCGGTGCACGGTGCTGACCTCGGTGGGGATCTGCGCCCGCACCGCGCCATCCACCTGCAAGCGCTCCACTTGCTGGCCGATGGACTCGGTGAGGCGCGCCGCGGCCTTGCCGGTCGGCGCCGCCAGGCGGATGCGCAGCGGCCGGCCTTGTTCGACCGCAGGCCCCTGCAACAACGCCAGCAGGCGCACCACGGTGGTGGTCTTGCCGGTTCCGGGGCCGCCGGTGATGACACTGAAGCCGGCCCGGGTGGCCAGGGCGCAGGCCAGCTTCTGCCAGTCCACCTCGCCTGCGCTCGATCCACCTTCGAACAGTTGCGCCAGGCGTAGTGCCAGGTCGGCCGGCTGCGGCTGAAGGCGCGCCAAGCGTTCATGCAGGGCGTTGTCGATGCGTCGCTCGTAGGTCCAATAGCGGCGCAGGTACAGGCGCTCGCCGCTGACCACCAATGGCCGGGCACGCTGCTCGACGGTATCGCCGGTGGCAACCAGGGGGCTCTCGGCGATCCGAAGCAACCAGGTGCCCAGGTCGAGGCTGGCCAGCAGTTGCGAAGGCAGCAGCAACGGCCCGGCCAGGGCATCGCCTTCCGGTGGCAACGACAGGGCGAAATCCGGCTCGGCGAGGGTCTGTTGCAGGTCGAGGCAGACATGGCCATGACCCAGCTGGTGGCTGGCCAGGGCGGCGGCCAGCAGCACCAGCGGATCGCTGCCCGGCGCCCGCTCCTCGAGGAAACTCACGAAGGCCCGGTCCAGGGCGCGCAGCCAGCCACGCTCGACCCAGCGATCGAGCAATGCCAGCAGGTCATGACTGTGGCGCAGCGGCGCCAGGGCGCTCAGGTGCTCGGCCTGCAAGGGCGTGGGCAGCAGGTCGTCGAGGTTGCGGCTCATGGCGTGGCTCCGGCAAACAGGTCCTGTTGAGCGGGTTCTTGCTCACCCCGGAACATCGCGTCGAGCTGTTCGATCAGCGCCCGGGGCGGCCGCGCATGATACAGCCCGTGGCCGGCCGAGGTGACGCCACGCAGGAAGATGAACACGGCGCCGCCTACGTGCCGATCGTAGTCGTAGTCGGGCAGGCGCGCGCGCAGCTGGCGATGCAGGGCCAGCAGGTAGAGCACGTACTGCAGATCGTAGCGGTGCTCGAGGATTGCCTGCTCCATGGCCAAGGCGCCGTAGGCCTCGGCGTCGGGGCCGAGCCAGTTCGACTTGTAGTCGGCCACGTAGTAGCGCCCGTCGAGCTCGAAGGCCAGGTCGATGAAACCCTTGAACATGCCGTTGAGCACGGTCGGCTGGGCGGCCGCCCGCGTCATCCCAACGTGGGTGTGGCGCGCCACCAGATGGTCGAGGCGCACCGCGTCGACCTGATGGCTGGCGAACCAGAACTCCATTTCGACCTGGTAGCGCTCGAGGCCTGCGAGGGTCAAGGTAGCCCCTTGCAAAAGCATGGGCTGGACCAGCAGTTGCTGCAGCCACTGGGTCAGCGTGGGAATCCAACCGGTCCAGTCGCGTCGATTGCAGCGCTGGCCCACGGTGCGCTCGATCACCTGTCCTTGAGCGGCGACCTCGGCGAATCCTTCGCGCCCCGCCCATTCCAGCAGGCCATGAAGGAAAGTGCCCGGATTCGGACCACGGGGAAAGCGGTGGATATCACCCGCCTCCGCCGGCACCTCACGCAGCGACTGGCTGTCCAGCACCTCGTCGTCCAGCAGTTGCTGGGCCTGGGAGCTGTCGGTGACCAGGGTCTGGTCGCCGACCCGCAAGGCACTGTAGGAAGCGATCCACCAGTGTTCCGCAGCGGCCCGACGAGGCTTGCGCGGCGGCAGCAGCTCGCGCTGGCTGTCCGGCGTGCGGTAGCACAGGGCCTGGACCTCGGGCAGCGGACCATGGGTGATGGCCGGATTGCCGGCCGCCAGGGTGGCGAGCCATTCGCCCAGCTGGCTGGAAGCCGCCAACGGCAGGCCACCGCCCAGCAGGTAGCCCAAGGCCGAACGATGCAGCTGCGAACTGCGCTGGGTGCCGCGCTTGAGGTCGGCAACGCCCAGCCAGCAGGCATGCTGGGCACGGGTCAGGGCCACATAGAGCAGACGCAGGTCCTCGGCCAGGCGTTCGTCATCGGCGCGCTCGACCTGCGCGGCGTCCGGCGTCAGGGTCAGGTGCGCCACGCCCTGATCGTCGTGCCAGCCCAGGGGCAGGCGCTGGCCATCCACCGGCTTGCTGGTGCAGATGAACGGCAGGTACACCAAGGGGTATTCCAGGCCCTTGGACTTGTGAATGGTCACCACCTTGACCAATTGCTCGTCGCTTTCCAGGCGCAGGATCTGCTCTTCTCCGGCCTGCCCGGCGTTGGCCAGGTGCTCGGTGAGATGGCGGATCAGCGCCTGCTCGCCATCCAGCTCGCCCGCCGCCTGTTGCAGCAGTTCGGCCAGGTGCAGCAGGTTGGTCAGCACCCGTTCGCCGTCGCTGCGGCCCATCAGCGCCCGCGGCAGCTGGAAGTCGTGCAGCAGGCGCCGCAGCATCGGCAGCACGCCCTGGCGCTGCCAGGTGTCGCGGTAACGGCGAAAGCGCATCACCCAGCTTTCCCAGACCCGCTCGTCCTGGTTCAGGCGCTCCAGTTCGATAAGCGGCAGGTCGAGGGTCAGGCTGGCCAGGGCGGCCTTGAGCATGCGCTCCGAGTCCGGCTCGGCGCAGGCCTTGAGCCAGGCCAGCAGGTCATGGGCCTCCTGGGCGGCGAACACCGAGTCCTTGTCCGACAGGTATACGCTGCGCACGTCGCGGGCCGCCAGTTCGGCGCGGACCATCTGGGCCTCGCGACCGTCGCGCACCAGGATGGCGATATCGGAAGGCAGGCAGGGCCGCAGCTTGCCGGCGGCATCGGCGAACCCGCTGACGCCTTGCTGACCACCTTCGAGCAGCTCGACGATATGGCTGGCGCAACTGGCCGCCAGTTGCTGGCGATACGCTGTGCTGGACACCGGCTCGTCGCTCTCCAGCTGCCAGCAATGCAGGGCCGCGCTGGGCTGTCCGGCGATCAGCAGTTGCTCGCCACGGCCTTTGGCGCGCACTTCGACGAAGGGCAGCGGATTATCGCCCTGGGCCCGGAACAGGAAGGCGCCACGGCCTTCGGCTCGGTCCTCGGCCTGGAGGAATACCCGATTCACCGCCGCGACCATGGCCTGGCTGGAGCGGTAGTTGGTGTCCAGGCTGTGCAGCCGTCCGGCAGTGGCGCGGCGCGCGGCCAGGTAGGTGAAGATGTCGGCGCCACGGAAGGCGTAGATCGCCTGCTTGGGGTCGCCGATCATGAACAGGCCGGTGTCAGGGTTGTTCTCGGTGATGCGGTAGATGCGCTCGAAGATCCCGTACTGGACGGGGTCGGTGTCCTGGAATTCGTCGATCAACGCGACCGGGAACTGCTCGCGGATCAACGCGGCCAGGCGCTCACCCGAGTCGCTGCCCAGGGCATGCTCCAGGCGCAGCAGCATGTCGTCGAAGCCCATCTCGGCGCGGCGGCGTTTCTCCACCTCGAAGCGCGCCGAAACCCAGGCGGCGGCATGCTCCAGCAACCGTGCATCGGGGCTGGCCAGCCCCTGCAACTGCTCGCGCAAGGATTCCATGGCCCGCAGCGCCGGGTGCTGCGGCGGCTCGCCGGACTTCCAGGCCTCGGCCAGTCCTGCGGGCGTCAGGCGGGTGAAGCCGGTGCCCAGGTCCAGCTCCATGGCCTGCTCATCACCGGCCCAGGCCCGCAGCTTGTCGAACCAGGGTTCGAAATAGCGTGCCTGCAACTTGCGCCCGTCGGCCTGCTTGGCCGCCACGGCATCGCGGCAGATCTGCTGCAGCTCGTCGGCCCAGGCGCCCCAGGGCGCCTTGAGCTGCGCCAGTTGTTCCGTGCGCTGGCGCAGGGTCGCCTCGATCAAAGTCTGCGGGTCTTGCGCGTCCTCCTGGCCACGAACACGGCCGAACAGGGGCCTGATCCTTGGCAGCAAGGCATCGGGGCTGCCCCAGTTGCCGCGCACCCAGGCCAGCGACTCACCGCGCATGCCGTAGCAGAAGCGCCGCCAGTAGTCGCGCATGACCTGGCCCAGCAGTTCGCTGTGATCGGTCTCCAGGCTCTGGGTGAACAGGCTGCCGCTGTCGAAGGCGTGCTCACGCAACATGCGCTGGCACCAGCCGTGGATGGTCGAGACGGCGGCCTCGTCCATCCACTGCACGGCGATCTCCAGGCGGCTGGCGCAGCGTGGCCATTGCTCCTGTGGATAATCGTCGCGCAGCAGGTGCAGCAGCGGGTCGGCATCGTCCAGCTCACCGCGGAAGAAGCGCGCTGCTTCGGCCAGGCGCGCGCGGATACGCTCGCGCAGCTCCTTGGTGGCCGCGTCGGTGAAAGTCACCACGAGGATCTGCGGTGGCAGCAGCTCGCAGCTGAAACCCCGTTCACCGCCATGCCCGAGGATCAGCCGCAGGTACAGGGCCGAAATGGTGAACGTCTTGCCGGTACCGGCGCTGGCTTCGATCAGCTGGCTGCCGTGCAGTGGGAAACTCAGCGCCAGGGGGCGGGCTTGGGTCATTGGGCGTTCTCCGGGTTACCCAGGGTCTGCCAGGGCGCTGCGAACAGGGGGCGATACAAGGCTTCGCACCAGCCTTCGAAGGTTTCGTCGAGGGCCAGCGCGGCGAAGTCACGGTACTGGCGGGCCAAGGCCAGGCTTTCGCTGCGCTCGCCGAAGCTGTTCTGGCCGTCACCCTCATAGGCGCGGATGGCTGCGGCCACGGCCTTGTCCGGATCCTCCTGGGCCAGCCAGGCGAAGGCGGTCTTGACCGCCACCGGCAAAGGGGCGTTCATGCCCGCCTGGCGTGCCACCAACAGTTCGCCCAGGCGCTCTGCCGCCTCACTCTGGGGCAACGGGGCCAGCAGCAGGGTCAGGTCACTGGCCACCAACGCGCTATGCAGCGGATAGCCCGAGGCGCAGGCGGCAAGGTGCATGACCCAGGCCGGCACCAGTCGGTGCCACTTCAGGCTGTTGCGCCCGGCACTGAGGGTGTTGGGCACGGTGGCGATGCTCAGCAGGCTCTGGTCCTCGGCCTGGTACACCCGGCCGAGCCAGCCCTCCAGGCGCAGCGGCCCGTGTTCGAAATGGATCGGCAGGGCACCCTCGACCAGGGTCGGCCAGCGTTGCAGCAGTTGCCGATGACGTTGCAGCAGGTCCGGCAGTGGCTGGATCAGCTCGGCCTGCAAGGCTTCGCCGAAGCCTGCCAGCGGCAGCATCCCGCAGGCCTGGAGGCGTCGGGCCTGGGCCTGCAGCGCCCGCTCGGCGTTGTCTGGATCGGCCAGCGCGGCGCCGAGCAGGCTTTCGCTCAGGCCGTAGCGTTGCAGGGCGTCCAGCACGAACGGCTCCTCGTCCGGGGTCGGAGCCTCCAGGGCCTCGAAGAACACTTTCAGACGCTGGCTGAAGAAATGCCGGACCGGATGGCGCAGGAAGTCCTGAAGCTGCACCAGATTGAGCGGCTCATCGCTGACGTAGGCCGACAGTGCGGTAGGCGCTTGCGCTTCATCCCCGGCCTGGTGCAACGCCAACCACTCATGGGCGAAGCTGAACAACGGGCTGCCCTTCTGGAAATAGCGCTGGCTGAACGGCTGCAACGGATGCTCCTGGGTCAGGGCATGCAGCAACTGCTGCCCCGGGTCTTCGCGTTGACCGGACTTGGCGCTGGCGAGCTGCCAGCCGGCGGCCAGGTGATCGCGCAACTGCCCGATCAGCACTGAGGATGGGCGCTCGCTGTTGTCGCGGATACTGCGCCCGACCCAGCTGACGTAGAGCTGGTCACGTGCCGAGAGCAAGGCCTCGAGCAACAGGTAACGGTCATCCTCCCGACGGGAACGGTCCCCAGGCCGGTAGTCGCTGGCCATCAGATCGAAGTCGAGGGGCGGCTGGGCACGCGGGTAGTCGCCGTCATTCATGCCCAGCAGGCAGACCACCCTGAACGGAATGGCACGCATGGGCATCAGAGTGCAGAAGTTCACCGAGCCGGCCAGGAAGCGCTGGGACAACTTGCCCTGGTCCAGCCCGGACAGCCAGGCTTCGCGCACCACGGTCAGTGGCAGCAGGTCGTGCAGGCCGACCGCGTCACAGGTTTCCAGCCAGGTGTCGCGCAGGTCCTGCAACTGCACCAGGAGCAGTTCGTCGTGCTCGTTCTCGGCCAGGAAGAAGATCTGCAGCAGCGCATGCAGCCGTGCCCCCCACTCCATCGCCGAAGCGGGTTGCGAGAGGGCCTGGCAGGCAATGTCCAGGGCATCGAGCAACGCGACCAAAGGGCCGATCAACGCGGCATCGAGGCCACCGATCTCATCGTACGGCTCGATACCGTCACAGCCTTCGCCCACGCCGACCGCGTACCCCAACAGCATGCGCCTCAGGCCGAAGCGCCAACTGTTTTGCTCGAGTCCCTCGGGCAGGCCAAGGCTGGCGCGTTGCTCGGCACTCAATCCCCAACGGATGCCGGCCCCTTCGATCCAACGGTGCAGGGTCGGCAGGTCGCTTTCCTGGATGGCGAAGCGGGCGCGCACTGCCGGCACGTCCAGCAGGTCGAGCACTTCGCTGACGGCGAAACGGCTGTCAGGCAGCTTGAGCAGATGCTCCAGGGCGATCAGCAACGGGTCGCGACCACGCTGGCCCTGGTCGGTCAGGGTGAACGGGATGTAGCGCGGATCGGTGCGATCGAGCTGGCCGAACACCGCGCGGATATGCGGTGCGTAGGTGTCGATGGCCGGCAGCATGACGATGACGTCGCGAGGCCGCAGCGTGGGGTCGGCACTGAAACGGGCCAGCAACTGATCGTGCAGGATCTCCACTTCGCGCTGCGGACTGTGGGCCAAGTGGAAGCGCACGGAACGGTCCTTGCCCGGATCAACCGCCGGCCATTGCTCGCGGGTCTCGGCCAGGGGGCGCAGTTCGAGGATGTCGTCCTGCAACTGGTTGAGCAGGGTCTTAGGCTCACCTTCGCTGAACAGGTCGATGCGTCCGTCGCTGAACACGCCCTGGTAACTGCCGGGATCGTCGTAGCTGTCGAGCAGGTTGATATAGTCGCGCCCCTGCTTGCCCCAGGCCGCCAACAGCGGGTGCGCATGCTGGTGCAGTAGCTCGTCGTCCAGTTGCAGGGGCATGCCCTGCTTGCGTTGCTGGCGTTTGTACTGGTGTCGCAGCAGGTCCTTGTCGGCGACGATATCGCCCCAGTGATGGCGGCAAGGGTTGTGCACGCACAGCAGTACCTGGCTGAAGCGGGCCAGGCCTGCCAGGGCCTCGAGGATCTGGGCCGGCAGCGACGAGATGCCGAACACGATCAGCCGTGCCGGCAGCCCGGCGGGGGCCTGCTCCAGGCCGTTGATCCGCTCGATGAAACGTTGGTGCACGCCGGCCCGGCTCTGGGCCATGCCCGCCTCGCCCACGTCCTCGAGCAGGATACGCCACAGCTCGGCCTGCCAGCGATTGCCGGCGGCCAGCGGCTTGCGCTCGCCGCGCGCGGTGTTGAGCACATGGGCACCGCTTGCCCAGTCCTTCAACCAGTCGGCGCGGTAGACCTGATACTGGTCGAACAGGTCGGCAAGGCGCTCGGCCAACTGGTAGCGCTTGCGCAGGTCGCTGTCATCGGTGAGAAAGCGGCGCAGGGGCTCGAAGTGCGGGCGTTCGATCACTTCCGGGAGCAGGCGCATCAGGCGCCAGGTCAGGGGCGCCTTGTCCAGCAGTGACACCTCGGGGATTTCGTCGCGCCCCAGCACGCGGCGGTACAGCTGCCACATGAAGCTGCCCGGAAGCTGCACATCGATGGCGGCGGCGATCCCGCAACCGCCCTGGTCGTCGTCCTGTGGATCCTCGGCCAGGGCCAGTTTCAACCATTGGGCGATACCGTTGCTCTGCACCAGGGCGATTTCGTTTTCCAGCGGCGCCAGGGGGTAACGGCGCATCACGCTCACCACCAGATTGCGCAGGTCGTCCAGGCGGTTGCCCTGGACGATCATGAAGCCTGGGTGAAGTGAGGTGGTCTGGGGCATTGGCTGGTCTCGGGGAGCGGGTTGGTGCAGAAGGAGAACCTTATCACGGAGGCGATTGACGCGGTCGAGGGCCTCCGTGGGCGCGGGCTTGTCGGAACGCCGCACCGCCCGGATAAGGCCAGATCAGGCCGTGAGGTTATCCGGGCATGCGCCATCGCGGGGCAAGCCCGCTCCCACGCCAGATTTCTTTACCAGGATGGAAAAGACAAAACCCCTACCTGCTCGCGCAGATAGGGGTTTTGCGAAATGAATCTTGACGATGACCTACTCTCACATGGGGAAACCCCACACTACCATCGGCGATGCATCGTTTCACTGCTGAGTTCGGGATGGGATCAGGTGGTTCCAATGCTCTATGGTCGTCAAGAAATTCTGTTGCCAGAACATCCAGATGGATACTCCAGCGAATTCGGATATGTGATGTTTGTGAAGCTGCGAACTTTCGGTTCTTTCGTCTTCACCACCACAATCTGCGTAGCAGATTGCTTGGGTGTTATATGGTCAAGCCTCACGGGCAATTAGTATTGGTTAGCTCAACGCCTCACAGCGCTTACACACCCAACCTATCAACGTCGTAGTCTTCGACGGCCCTTCAGGGAGCTCAAGGCTCCAGTGAGATCTCATCTTGAGGCAAGTTTCCCGCTTAGATGCTTTCAGCGGTTATCTCTTCCGAACATAGCTACCCGGCAATGCCACTGGCGTGACAACCGGAACACCAGAGGTTCGTCCACTCCGGTCCTCTCGTACTAGGAGCAGCCCCTCTCAAATCTCAAACGTCCACGGCAGATAGGGACCGAACTGTCTCACGACGTTCTAAACCCAGCTCGCGTACCACTTTAAATGGCGAACAGCCATACCCTTGGGACCGGCTTCAGCCCCAGGATGTGATGAGCCGACATCGAGGTGCCAAACACCGCCGTCGATATGAACTCTTGGGCGGTATCAGCCTGTTATCCCCGGAGTACCTTTTATCCGTTGAGCGATGGCCCTTCCATACAGAACCACCGGATCACTAAGACCTACTTTCGTACCTGCTCGACGTGTGTGTCTCGCAGTCAAGCGCGCTTTTGCCTTTATACTCTACGACCGATTTCCGACCGGTCTGAGCGCACCTTCGTACTCCTCCGTTACTCTTTGGGAGGAGACCGCCCCAGTCAAACTACCCACCATACACTGTCCTCGATCCGGATAACGGACCTGAGTTAGAACCTCAAGGTTGCCAGGGTGGTATTTCAAGGATGGCTCCATGAGAACTGGCGTCCCCACTTCAAAGCCTCCCACCTATCCTACACAAGCAAGCTCAAAGTCCAGTGCAAAGCTATAGTAAAGGTTCACGGGGTCTTTCCGTCTAGCCGCGGATACACTGCATCTTCACAGCGATTTCAATTTCACTGAGTCTCGGGTGGAGACAGCGCCGCCATCGTTACGCCATTCGTGCAGGTCGGAACTTACCCGACAAGGAATTTCGCTACCTTAGGACCGTTATAGTTACGGCCGCCGTTTACCGGGGCTTCGATCAAGAGCTTCGCTTGCGCTAACCCCATCAATTAACCTTCCGGCACCGGGCAGGCGTCACACCCTATACGTCCACTTTCGTGTTTGCAGAGTGCTGTGTTTTTAATAAACAGTCGCAGCGGCCTGGTATCTTCGACCGGCGTGGGCTTACGCAGCAAGTGCTTCACCCTCACCGGCGCACCTTCTCCCGAAGTTACGGTGCCATTTTGCCTAGTTCCTTCACCCGAGTTCTCTCAAGCGCCTTGGTATTCTCTACCTAACCACCTGTGTCGGTTTGGGGTACGGTTCCCAGTTATCTGAAGCTTAGGAGCTTTTCTTGGAAGCATGGCATCAACCACTTCGCGCTCTAAAGAGCACTCGTCATCAGCTCTCGGCCTTGAGATCCCGGATTTGCCTAAGATCTCAGCCTACCACCTTAAACTTGGACAACCAACGCCAAGCTGGCCTAGCCTTCTCCGTCCCTCCATCGCAATAACTGGAAGTACAGGAATATTAACCTGTTTTCCATCGACTACGCTTTTCAGCCTCGCCTTAGGGACCGACTAACCCTGCGTCGATTAACGTTGCGCAGGAAACCTTGGTCTTTCGGCGTGCGAGTTTTTCACTCGCATTGTCGTTACTCATGTCAGCATTCGCACTTCTGATACCTCCAGCAAGCTTCTCAACTCACCTTCACAGGCTTACAGAACGCTCCTCTACCGCATCACCAGAGGTGATACCCGTAGCTTCGGTGCATGGTTTGAGCCCCGTTACATCTTCCGCGCAGGCCGACTCGACTAGTGAGCTATTACGCTTTCTTTAAAGGGTGGCTGCTTCTAAGCCAACCTCCTAGCTGTCTAAGCCTTCCCACATCGTTTCCCACTTAACCATGACTTTGGGACCTTAGCTGACGGTCTGGGTTGTTTCCCTTTTCACGACGGACGTTAGCACCCGCCGTGTGTCTCCCATGCTCGGCACTTGTAGGTATTCGGAGTTTGCATCGGTTTGGTAAGTCGGGATGACCCCCTAGCCGAAACAGTGCTCTACCCCCTACAGTGATACATGAGGCGCTACCTAAATAGCTTTCGAGGAGAACCAGCTATCTCCGAGCTTGATTAGCCTTTCACTCCGATCCACAGGTCATCCGCTAACTTTTCAACGGTAGTCGGTTCGGTCCTCCAGTCAGTGTTACCTAACCTTCAACCTGCCCATGGATAGATCGCCCGGTTTCGGGTCTATACCCAGCGACTAAAGCGCCCTATTAAGACTCGCTTTCGCTACGCCTCCCCTATTCGGTTAAGCTCGCCACTGAATATAAGTCGCTGACCCATTATACAAAAGGTACGCAGTCACCTAACGAAGTAGGCTCCCACTGCTTGTACGCATACGGTTTCAGGTTCTATTTCACTCCCCTCTCCGGGGTTCTTTTCGCCTTTCCCTCACGGTACTGGTTCACTATCGGTCAGTCAGTAGTATTTAGCCTTGGAGGATGGTCCCCCCATGTTCAGACAAAGTTTCTCGTGCTCCGTCCTACTCGATTTCACTGGCAAGAGATTTTCGTGTACGGGGCTATCACCCACTATGGCCGCACTTTCCAGAGCGTTCCACTAATCTCAAACCAGCTTAAGGGCTGGTCCCCGTTCGCTCGCCACTACTAAGGGAATCTCGGTTGATTTCTTTTCCTCAGGGTACTTAGATGTTTCAGTTCCCCTGGTTCGCCTCTTGCACCTATGTATTCAGTACAAGATAACCAGCTTATGCTGGCTGGGTTCCCCCATTCAGAGATCTCTGGATCACAGTCTGTTTGCCGACTCCCCAAAGCTTATCGCAGGCTACCACGTCTTTCATCGCCTCTGACTGCCAAGGCATCCACCGTATGCGCTTCTTCACTTGACCATATAACCCCAAGCAATCTGGTTATACTGTGAAGACGACATTCGCCGAAAATTCGCATTTCGCTCATTGCTGAGCAGAACTCACAAATTTTACCTTAGCCTGAATAACCAGCAGTGAAACTGGTATTCAGTCTATCTATCACATATCCGAATTTTTAAAGAACGATCTGACAAAAGTCAGAAATCAACATTCATCGCCGAATGTTCATTTCTAAGTTCTGATCAAGTAGACACAACAGAAAGTGGTGGAGCCAAGCGGGATCGAACCGCTGACCTCCTGCGTGCAAGGCAGGCGCTCTCCCAGCTGAGCTATGGCCCCGCATATTGGTAGGTCTGGGCAGATTTGAACTGCAGAAGAGCCGTCCTCACCACTCTTTACCCAGAGGCGTGGGGTGCTCTACATTCCAACCAAAATTGGTAGGTCTGGGCAGATTTGAACTGCCGACCTCACCCTTATCAGGGGTGCGCTCTAACCAACTGAGCTACAGACCTAAGGGTAAAACTTTGGGTCTTGATCGTCTTTACATCATGAATCAAGCAATTCGTGTGGGAGCTCATCAGCAGGCTGATGTCTTCGATTAAGGAGGTGATCCAGCCGCAGGTTCCCCTACGGCTACCTTGTTACGACTTCACCCCAGTCATGAATCACACCGTGGTAACCGTCCTCCCGAAGGTTAGACTAGCTACTTCTGGTGCAACCCACTCCCATGGTGTGACGGGCGGTGTGTACAAGGCCCGGGAACGTATTCACCGCAACATTCTGATTTGCGATTACTAGCGATTCCGACTTCACGCAGTCGAGTTGCAGACTGCGATCCGGACTACGATCGGTTTTGTGAGATTAGCTCCACCTCGCGGCTTGGCAACCCTCTGTACCGACCATTGTAGCACGTGTGTAGCCCAGGCCGTAAGGGCCATGATGACTTGACGTCATCCCCACCTTCCTCCGGTTTGTCACCGGCAGTCTCCTTAGAGTGCCCACCATAACGTGCTGGTAACTAAGGACAAGGGTTGCGCTCGTTACGGGACTTAACCCAACATCTCACGACACGAGCTGACGACAGCCATGCAGCACCTGTGTCAGAGTTCCCGAAGGCACCAATCCATCTCTGGAAAGTTCTCTGCATGTCAAGGCCTGGTAAGGTTCTTCGCGTTGCTTCGAATTAAACCACATGCTCCACCGCTTGTGCGGGCCCCCGTCAATTCATTTGAGTTTTAACCTTGCGGCCGTACTCCCCAGGCGGTCAACTTAATGCGTTAGCTGCGCCACTAAAATCTCAAGGATTCCAACGGCTAGTTGACATCGTTTACGGCGTGGACTACCAGGGTATCTAATCCTGTTTGCTCCCCACGCTTTCGCACCTCAGTGTCAGTATCAGTCCAGGTGGTCGCCTTCGCCACTGGTGTTCCTTCCTATATCTACGCATTTCACCGCTACACAGGAAATTCCACCACCCTCTACCATACTCTAGCTCGCCAGTTTTGGATGCAGTTCCCAGGTTGAGCCCGGGGCTTTCACATCCAACTTAACGAACCACCTACGCGCGCTTTACGCCCAGTAATTCCGATTAACGCTTGCACCCTCTGTATTACCGCGGCTGCTGGCACAGAGTTAGCCGGTGCTTATTCTGTCGGTAACGTCAAAACAGCAAGGTATTAACTTACTGCCCTTCCTCCCAACTTAAAGTGCTTTACAATCCGAAGACCTTCTTCACACACGCGGCATGGCTGGATCAGGCTTTCGCCCATTGTCCAATATTCCCCACTGCTGCCTCCCGTAGGAGTCTGGACCGTGTCTCAGTTCCAGTGTGACTGATCATCCTCTCAGACCAGTTACGGATCGTCGCCTAGGTGAGCCATTACCTCACCTACTAGCTAATCCGACCTAGGCTCATCTGATAGCGCAAGGCCCGAAGGTCCCCTGCTTTCTCCCGTAGGACGTATGCGGTATTAGCGTTCCTTTCGAAACGTTGTCCCCCACTACCAGGCAGATTCCTAGGCATTACTCACCCGTCCGCCGCTGAATCAAGGAGCAAGCTCCCGTCATCCGCTCGACTTGCATGTGTTAGGCCTGCCGCCAGCGTTCAATCTGAGCCATGATCAAACTCTTCAGTTCAATACTGCTTGGGTTTTTAAGAAACCCTAAACTTGGCTCAGCAATCTCAAATGACTATGTGATTTCTCGCATGGCCACTTGTGATGCTGATAATCTTGGCGACTATCAGTCCGTACTCACAAGCACCCACACGAATTGCTTGATTCAATTTGTTAAAGAGCGTTTGGTTAAGCGCTTTTCGTCTCAACCGAGGCGCGCATTCTACGCTTTCCTCATTTCGTGTCAAGCGTTTATTTTGAAGTTTTTCGTTTCACTTCAAACACTTGACTCGCTGCGATCTCTCGTAGCGGGAGGCGAATCATACAGCGTTACAACCTGCTGTCAACTGCCTTTTTCACCGCTGCCGATCAGGTGATCGAAGCACCTCCGATACCACCTGAAACGTTCAACCTATTGATTAACAAGAGGTTTTTCGTTTCGACTACGTCGGAAGTGGGGCGCATTGTAAGGGGATCTGACAGGGCGTCAACCGTTAATTTCATGAAAGTGAAATATCGGGGGGAAAACACCGCGCCGGGGCTGCCAGGTGTTCGCCACACCCCTAGCACCTATATAAGCAGCCAAGAAACAAAACGGGGCGGCCTGTCGGCCGCCCCGCTTTCATCCCTGTGCCTTACAGGCTCGGGAACGCAAACTGCGAAGCCTCATGGCTGGCCCGCTGTGGCCAGCGCTGGGTGATCGCCTTGCGACGGGTATAGAAGCGCACACCGTCCGGGCCATAGGCATGCAGGTCGCCAAACAGCGAACGCTTCCAGCCACCGAAGCTGTGGTACGCCACCGGTACCGGCAGCGGTACGTTGACGCCGACCATGCCCACTTCGATCTCGTCGCAGAACAGCCGCGCCGCCTCACCGTCACGGGTGAAGATGCAGGTACCGTTGCCGTACTCGTGCTCGTTGATCAGTTGCATGGCCTGTTCCAGGCTGTTCACACGCACCACGCACAGCACCGGGCCGAAGATTTCTTCCTTATAGATGCGCATCTCGGGGGTGACCTTGTCGAACAGGGTGCCGCCGACAAAATAGCCATCCTCGTTACCGGCCACACGGTAACCACGGCCATCGACCACCAGCTTGGCGCCAGCGGCAACGCCGTCATCGATGTACCCCACCACCTTGTCACGCGCGGCGGCGGTCACCAGTGGGCCCATGTCCAGGCCACAGGAAGTGCCGGCACCGATCTTCAGCGCCTTGATCTGCGGCTCCAGCTTGGCGATCAGCGCATCGGCCACCTGGTCGCCGACACACACCGCCACCGAGATGGCCATGCAGCGTTCGCCGCAGGAACCGTAGGCCGCGCCCATCAGCGCGCTGACGGCATTGTCCAGGTCGGCGTCTGGCATCAGCACCGCATGGTTCTTCGCGCCACCCAGGGCCTGGACGCGCTTGCCGCGCTTGGTGCCCTCGGCATAGATGTACTCGGCGATCGGGGTCGAACCGACGAAGCTCAGGGCCTTGACCTCCGGTGCCTCGATCAGCGCATCGACCGCTTCCTTGTCGCCATGCACGACATTGAGGATGCCCTTCGGCAGGCCGGCTTCCAGCAGCAGCTGGGCGATGTACAGGGTCGAGCTCGGATCACGCTCGGACGGCTTGAGGATGAAGGCGTTGCCGCAGGCGATGGCCAGCGGGTACATCCACAGCGGCACCATGGCCGGGAAGTTGAACGGGGTGATGCCGGCGACGATGCCCAGCGGCTGGAAGTCGGACCAGGCGTCGATGTTCGGGCCGACGTTGCGGCTGTACTCACCCTTGAGCAGCTCAGGGGCGGCGCAGGCGAACTCGACGTTCTCGATGCCGCGCTTGAGTTCGCCAGCGGCGTCCTCCACGGTCTTGCCGTGCTCCTCGCTGATCATCTGCGAGATCTTCGCCTCGTTCTGCTCCAGCAACTGCTTGAAGCGGAACATCACCTGGGCGCGCTTGGCCGGCGGGGTGTTGCGCCAGGCCGGGAAGGCGGCCTTGGCCGAATCGATGGCCTGCTGGATGGTGGCGCGGCTGGCCAGTTCGACCTTGCGCACGGCCTGGCCGGTGGACGGGTTGAAGACATCGGCGGTGCGCTCGCCCTTGGTGACCAGCTCGCCGTGGATCAGGTGCTGAACAATGCTCATGCAGAACTCCAGATAAAGAAGGTAGAGACAGGCGCGTGGTACTCACGCGCCCGACGTCAAAATCAGAAAAGTCAGTCGACCTTGTTCAGGGCTTCGCCCACCGCGTCGAACAGGCGATCCAGCTCTTGCGGCTGGGTGTTGAAGGTTGGCCCGAACTGCAGGGTGTCGCCACCGAAGCGCACATAGAAGCCGGCTTGCCACAGCTTCATGGCCGCCTCGTACGGACGGACGATGGCATCACCGTCGCGCGCGGCGATCTGGATGGCGCCGGCCAGGCCATAGTTGCGGATGTCGACGACGTTCTTCGTCCCCTTGATGCCGTGCAACAGCTTCTCGAAGTGCGGCGCCAGCTCGGCGGCGGACTGCACCAGGCTTTCCTTTTGCAGCAGGTCCAGCGCGGCGATACCGGCGGCGCAGGCGACCGGGTGCGCCGAGTAGGTGTAGCCGTGGGGGAATTCCACCGCGTACTCGGGGGTCGGCTGGTTCATGAAGGTCTGGTAGATCTCGCTGGTGGCGATCACCGCGCCCATCGGGATAGCGCCGTTGGTGACCTGCTTGGCGATGCACATCAGGTCCGGGGTGACACCGAAGGCTTCGGCGCCGGTCATCGCGCCCATGCGGCCGAAGCCGGTGATCACTTCGTCGAAGATCAGCAGGATGTTGTGCTGGCTGCAGATCTCGCGCAGGCGCTTGAGGTAGCCCTTCGGCGGCGGCAGCACACCGGCGGAACCGGCCAGCGGCTCGACGATCACCGCGGCGATGTTCGAGGCGTCATGCAACTCGATCAGCTTGAGCATCTCGTCGGCCAGGGCGATACCGCCCTCTTCCGGCATGCCCTTGCTGAACACGTTGGCCGGCAGCACGGTGTGTGGCAGGTGGTCGACATCCAGCAACTGGCCGAACAGCTTGCGGTTGCCGTTGACGCCGCCCAGGCTGGTACCGGCGATGTTCACGCCGTGGTAGCCGCGGGCACGGCCGATGATCTTGGTCTTGGTGGCCTGGCCCTTCAGGCGCCAGTAGGCGCGGACCATCTTCAGCGCGGTGTCGGCGCACTCGGAACCGGAGTTGGTGAAGAACACGTGGTTCAGGTCGCCCGGCACCAGGTCGACGATCTTCTCGGCCAGCTGGAACGACAGCGGGTGGCCAAACTGGAAGGCCGGCGAATAATCGAGGGTGGCGACCTGGCGGGCCACCGCCTCGCTGATCTCCTTGCGGGTATGCCCGGCACCGCAGGTCCACAGGCCCGAGAGGGCGTCGAACACCTTGCGGCCCTTGTCGTCGACCAGGTAGTTGCCTTCGGCCGCCACGATCAGCCGCGGGTCGCGCTGGAAGTTGCGGTTGGCGGTGTACGGCATCCAGTGGGCGTCCAGCTTGAGCTGGCTGGCCAGACCGGCCTGGGCGGTTTCGGGCATGTTCATCGGGCGATTCCTCGGAAGACGATTAGGCAACGATGGGTGTTGTTGCAGCTAAATTGTCACGGCGATAAAGTTCGAAAAACCCAGCATTTCTAATCTTCAGTCAGCGGATAACTAAACTAATGAGCCGACGCCCCGATCCCCTCGCCCAGGTCAGCGATTTCGACATCCGCCTGCTGAAAATCTACCGCAGCGTCGTCGAATGCGGCGGCTTCTCGGCGGCGGAGAACGTGCTGGGGATCGGCCGCTCGGCGATCAGCCAGCAGATGAACGACCTCGAGCAACGCCTGGGGCTGCGTCTATGCCAACGAGGCCGCGCCGGTTTTTCGCTGACCGAGGAAGGCCGCGAGGTCTACCATTCGGCGCTGCAGTTGCTCAGCGCCCTGGAAACCTTTCGCACCGAAGTGAACGGCCTGCACCAGCACCTGCGCGGCGAACTGAACATCGGCCTCACCGACAACCTGGTGACCCTGCCGCACATGCGCATCACCCACGCCCTGGCCGAACTGAAGGACCGTGGCCCTGACGTACACATCCAGATCCGCATGATCGCGCCCAGCCAAGTCGAGCAGGGCGTGCTCGACGGCAGCCTGCATGTCGGCGTGGTGCCGCAGACCAGCCCGCTCTCCGGGCTTGAATACCAGCCGCTGTACAGCGAGCGCTCGCTGCTCTACTGCGCGGTCGGCCATCCGCTGTTCTATGCCGATGACCAGCAGATCGACGACGATCGCCTCAATGACCAGGATGCGATCGCCCCGACCTTCCGCCTGCCGGCCGAGATCCAGGCCCATTACCAGGCCCTGCGCTGCACCGCCAGCGCCTCGGACCGCGAAGGCATGGCCTTCCTCATCCTCACCGGGCGCTACATCGGCTACCTGCCCGACCATTACGCGATGTTCTGGGTGCAGCAAGGGCGCCTGCGTGCGCTCAAGCCCGCCCAGCGCTTCTATGACCTGGGGCTGAGTTGGGTGACGCGCAAGGGCCGCCGGCCGAACCTGGTGCTGGAAAGCTTCCTCGAGAGTCTGGCTGCGACACGTTGATACGCATCTCTACCGCTAATGCTTGTCACTTCGGCACAGGCAGGTAATCTGTCGGACATCCGTAACGACCCGCCCGGAATCGTCCATGACCCTAGAAGTCCCTGCGCATCGCTCCCCCGCCTCGGGCAAGCCCGCCGGCCGCATTCGCCAGAAGAACGAGCAGGCCATCATCCAGGCCGCCGAAGACGAGTTCGCCCGGCACGGCTACAAGGGCACGAGCATGAACACCATCGCGCTCAAGGCCGGGCTGCCCAAGGCCAACCTGCACTACTACTTCACCAACAAGCTGGGCCTGTACATCGCGGTGCTGAGCAACATCATCGAGCTGTGGGACAGCACCTTCAACGCCCTGAGCGTGGAGGACGACCCGGCCGAGGCGCTCAGCCAGTACATCCGCACCAAGATGGAGTTCTCCCGGCGCAACCCGCAGGCCTCGCGAATCTTCGCCATGGAAGTGATCAGCGGCGGCGAATGCCTGAGCGAGTACTTCAGCGCCGACTACCGCGAATGGTTCCGCGGCCGTGCCGCGGTGTTCCAGGCCTGGATGGACGCCGGCAAGATGGACCGGGTAGACCCTGTGCACCTGATCTTCCTGCTCTGGGGCAGCACCCAGCACTACGCCGACTTCGCCACCCAGATCTGCCAGGTGACCGGCCGCAGCCGGCTGACCAAGCAGGACATGGAAGACGCCAGCAACAACCTTATCCACATCATTCTCAAAGGCTGCGGCATCAGCACGCCCGCCTGACCCGGACTTATGCCTTCTACCCTGCTCGAGCTCTGCGAGTTCCGCGAGGAAATCCGCAAGAGCCGCTTCATCACCCTCGCCGGCCCGATCAGCAGCCCGGCCGAGGCCATGGCCTTCATCGAACGCCACAGCGACCTGGCGGCCACCCACAACTGCTGGGCCTGGAAGCTCGGCGGCCAATACCGCAGCAGCGACGACGGCGAGCCTGGCGGCACGGCCGGGCGCCCGATCCTTGCCGCCATCGAGGCCCAGGACTGCGACCAGGTGGTGGTCCTGGTGATCCGCTGGTACGGCGGCATCCAGCTCGGCACCGGTGGCCTGGCCCGGGCCTATGGCGGCGGCGCCAACAAGTGCCTGCAGCAAGCGCCCAAGCGCTTGCTGGTACAGCGCAGCGAGTTCATCTGCAGTTGCACCTTCAGCGAACTGGCGCTGGTCAAGCTGCGCCTGGGCGAAGTCGACGGCCTGGTGCTGGACGAGCAGTTCACCGCCAACGGCGTCGACCTGCGCATCGCCCTGGGTGACAGCCACCTCGAGGTGCTGCAGCAGCAGCTCGCCGACCTGAGCCGCGGGCGCATCCTGCTGGAACGGGCCTGAGCGTTGCCCACAACTGCTGTGGGCCTGCCTGTGGATAAGCTTGGGGCACTCCGCTGCAGGCCTTGTTCGGCAAGGCCTGCAGTATATTGAGCATATTTTGATCACATTTGTGTGACATTAACCCAAGTCACTGAAAGCGTGTGAGTTATCCCCAGTCAGTAGCGACTGCGTTCCCTGAAACGGGCATTTTCAGGCTGTCGCGCTTGCACACAATTACTGTGGAGCGGCCTGTGGATAACCCGTGAACCACCCTGTCAGACCCCGTCTCCATAGGCCTTTCAGACCTTCGATCATTTTTTGACCAGCCGCGACAGGGCAGCCGACCTCTTCCTGGTTTATGCTCGTCACCCAGGCCCTCCCAGTGGAGGGCAACCGCCACGTTGCCGCGCGACAAGCGAACCTGTGCCCAGCACCGCTCGCCGCGCTCTTGATATGGAGTATCGCTATGACCGCCAACAAGACCGCCCTCATCATCGGCGCCTCCCGAGGCCTCGGCCTGGGCCTGGTGCAACGCCTGCGCGAAGACGGCTGGAACGTCGTCGCCACCGTGCGCGACCCGCAACAGCCGGGTGCGCTGGGCGAAGTCTCCGGGGTGCGCATCGAGCGCCTGGAGATGAACGACACCGCCCAGCTCGACGGGCTCAAGCAACGCCTGCAAGGCGAAGTCTTCGACCTGGTGTTCGTCAACGCCGGGGTGATGGGCCCGCTGCCGCAGGATCTGGAAAGCGTGCAGGTACGGCAGATCGGCGACCTGTTCATGACCAACGCCGTGGCGCCGATCCGTGTGGCCCGCCGCCTGGCCGGCCAGGTGCGCGAAGGCAGCGGCGTGCTGGCCTTCATGAGCTCGATCCTGGGTAGCGTGACCATCCCCGACGGTGGCGAAGTCTGCCTGTACAAGGCCAGCAAGGCCGCGCTCAACTCGATGATCAACAGCTTCGTGGTCGACCTGCAGCGCCCCGACCTGGCCGTGCTGGCCATGCACCCGGGCTGGGTGAAGACCGACATGGGCGGCGAGAACGCCGAGATCGACGTGCTCACCAGCACCCGTGGCATGCTCGAGCAGATCAAGGCCCAGAGCGGCAACGGTGGCCTGCGCTTCATCAACTACAAGGGCGAGGCGCTCATCTGGTAAACCCGGGCGATACCGGCCTGGGTGGGCGCATTGCCCGGCCAGGCCCTGTAGAATGGCGGCCAACCGTACCTGATCGAGATTGCACACATGTATGAATGGCTGAACGCCTTGCCCAAGGCGGAACTGCACATGCACCTGGAGGGCTCGCTGGAGCCCGAACTGCTGTTCGCCCTGGCCGAACGCAACAAGATCGCCCTGCCCTGGGCGGACGTCGAGACCCTGCGCAGCGCCTATGCCTTCAACAACCTGCAGGAATTCCTCGACCTCTACTACCAGGGCGCCGATGTCCTGCGCACCGAGCAGGACTTCTACGACCTGACCTGGGCCTACCTGAAGCGCTGCAAGGCGCAGAACGTCATTCACACCGAGCCGTTCTTCGACCCGCAGACCCATACCGACCGGGGCATCCCGTTCGAGGTGGTGCTCGATGGCATCAACCGGGCCTTGAAGGATGGTCGCGAGCAGCTGGGCATCAGCAGCGGCCTGATCCTCAGCTTCCTGCGCCACCTGAGCGAAGACGAAGCGCACAAGACCCTGGACCAGGCCCTGCCGTTCCGCGACGCGTTCGTCGCCGTGGGCCTGGACAGCTCGGAAAAAGGCCATCCGCCGAGCAAGTTCCAGCGCGTCTTCGACCGCGCCCGCAGCGAAGGCTTCCTGACCGTGGCCCATGCCGGCGAGGAAGGCCCGCCCGAGTACATCTGGGAAGCCCTCGACCTGCTGAAGATCCAGCGGATCGACCACGGCGTGCGCGCCATCGAGGACGAGCGCCTGATGCAGCGCATCATCGACGAGCAGATCCCGCTGACCGTCTGCCCACTGTCCAACACCAAACTGTGCGTATTCGAACATATGGGCCAGCACAACATCCTCGACATGCTCGAGCGTGGCGTGAAGGTCACGGTCAACTCCGATGATCCGGCCTACTTCGGTGGCTATGTCACCGAGAACTTCCACGCCCTGCACCAGCACCTGGGCATGACCCAGGACCAGGCACGCCGCCTGGCGCAGAACAGCCTGGACGCGCGCCTGGTCCGCTAGCCGGCCTGTCGGGCCGGGAGGCAGGCGATCGCGTTGATCTGCTGCTGGCCGAGCGGTGTGAGCTGCACCGCCCGGCTGCCCTCCTGTTCACGCACCCAGCCCGACTGGGTGAACAGCCGAAGCAGGGCCTTGCCCAGGCAACCGCCCAGGTGCGGGCCCTGATCGTTCCATTTGCTGCAGTGGCAAATCACGCAGCCGTGCCGGTCACCGGCAGCCAGCGCGTCGATGAACACCCCCAGCGCCTCCAGATGCTCCTTGCCCTCCTGGCTCACCGACAGGTACTGCTCGCTCCCCTCCAACCAACCGGCCACATGCAGGCGGTGGAGCAGCGCGGCGGCCACTTCGCCGCCCAGGTGGTCGCCACACAGGCGCGCCTTGCGCATCGACAGGGGAATCTGCAGCGTCGTGCCCTGCTCTGCCGGTGAGCGGCTCGCCAGTTGAACGCTGGCCAGCGCCTCCACGGCGGTGCCGACCTCCGGCGTGGCCAGGCGGAAGAAGCGCTTGCGGCCACGCGCCTCGTGCCTGAGCAGCCCGGCACTGGACAACAGCGACAGGTGCGCGCAGGCCGACGAGGTGCTCAAGCCGGTGAGCACGGCAAGCTCGTCCGCCGCACGCGGGGTGCCATCGATCAACGCCCACAACATGGCGCTGCGCTTGGGATCGGCCATCAGGTTGGCGACCTGACTGATGCTGCGGACTGCGTTCATGAACCTGAAGCTCCCTGATGAATCCCGCCTGCTGGCGAACGCCGCAGATGCCCTGCCTCCGGCGTGGGCAAGCGCGGGATGGTTCGTGTGCCGGATGATCGGCGCCAGCCGCGCAAAACGCTCACGCCACGCTGGTCGCCGGAGGCAGTATAAGCCGCTGGAAGGCGCTCGCTGTGAGGGAGGCATGGCCCAGGCGGGTCGGCATTCGCCTCCCAAAAAACGTTCTGAAAGATGCGTCTGTCAGAGCGATAGACGGCTGATCCTGCTCATCCCCCGTACTACCGTGGCTGTAGCGGGAACGAAGCTGACAGCTGCTATCAGGGGGCTCGATATGTCCGACAGTGAAGGGGAATATTTCCGCCTTGCAAAACAGAAGGTCTCCCTACTTCAGACCGTCATGACCGTCAGTCAGGGTACTGACCCTGGTCATGGCACGGGGCGGGGGCAGCGCTACACTAGATCCGCTCCCGCTCACTGGAGGTGGATCGCGATGAAGATTGTCGTCAGTGCGTCGAACCGGAATCCCGCCTGCCCCTGGCAGGTCCAGCTCGACCAGCATGTGGTGAGTTTCCGTAGCGAGGCCGAGGCACGGTCGTTCGTTGCCCTGCTGGAGGCGCGCCTCAACGCGCCCCACCCGCTCACGCAGGCCGGCTGGCCTGCAGGCGCCGGGTCAGCATTGCGACACTGACCACCAGCGCGCCGCACAGGCTGATCACCAGCGCCATGGGCACCGCGCTGCCGTCATGCAGCACCCCGACCAGCGCCGCCGCGCCCGCGGCGACGCTGAACTGCAGGCAGCCCATCAGGGCCGAGGCACTGCCCGCACGCGTACCTTGCCCGCTCATGGCGCAGGCCGAGGCGTTGGGGATGATGCAGCCGAGGCTGGCGATGCACACGAACAGCGGCACCAGCAATGGCCAGAGCTGTGCCGGGCGCAACGCCGCGACCACCAGCAGCGCCAGCGCCGCCACCAGGTACAACCACACCGCTCGCGCCAGCAGGAACGCCGGGCCGCGCTTGGCCAGCAGCCGCGCATTGACCTGGGCCATCAGGATGAAGCCGGCGGCGTTGGTGCCGAACAACCAGCCGTAGTGCTCGGGCGGCACACCGTAGAGTTTGATGAACACGAACGGCGAACCGGCGATGTAGGCGAACATCCCGGCGATGGCGATGCCACCGGTCAGTGCATGGCCGACAAACACCCGGTCGCCGAGCAGGCTCAGGTACTGGCGCAGCGCGCCCGACAGCGGCTGGCGCGGTATATGGGCCGGCAGGCTTTCCGGCAGGCCCAGGCCGACCGCCAGCAGGCACGCCGCGCTGAACAACCCCAGGGCGAGGAAGATCGACTGCCAACCTGCCACGTTGACCAGCACGCCACCGAGCATCGGCGCGAGGATCGGCGCCAGGCCCATCACCAGCATCAGCTGCGAGAACACCTTGGCCGAGGCCACCGCGTCACACTTGTCGCTGACGATCGCCCGCGACAGCACCATGCCGGCGCAGCCACCCAGGGCCTGGACGAACCGCGCCAGGATCAAGCTGTCGAGATTGGGCGCATAGGCGCAGGCCAGCGACGCCATGGTGAACAGGCCGACGCCGAACAGCAGCGGCAGGCGCCGGCCGAAACGGTCGGCCACCGGCCCGTAGGCGAGCTGACCCAGGGACAGGCCGAGGAAGTAGGCGGCCAGGGTGGCCTGCACATGCTTTTCGTCGGTGCCGAAGGCATGCGCCATGGCCGGGAAGGCCGGCAGATAGAAGTCGATCGCCAGAGGCCCGAACGCACTGAGGGCGCCGAGAATCAGCAAGGTTCGCAGGTTCATGGAGAATCCATAGCAGGCTAAGCAAGTTCGCTAGTCTACCTGCACTGGATCACCCGGCGTTGAAAACCTTTGTAATAATTGATCTGAGTGTCCTGTAGGAAAAGGCAGAGAACAGGGTTGCAGCAGAATCGGCGTGGGAGGATCAGCGTGGGAGCGGGCTTGCCCCGCGATGAGGCCAGCCAGGCCAACATCATTGCCTGTTCTGGCGCCATCGCGGGGCAAGCCCGCTCCTACAGAGGTTGCCTTATCAGGCCACTTCGGCCTGATACCCCTCTTCACGAATCGCCGCGAGGATCCGATCCGCCGCCAGGGCACTCTCCACCCGCACCTGCCGCGCCGCCAGGTCCACTTCCACCCGCGCCGCCGCATCCTGCTCCTGCACCGCGCGGGTCACGCCCTTCACGCAATGGCCACAGGTCATGCCTTGCACATTGAATACTTGCATCGAGGTTGCCTCCTTGTGGGTTTTGCCCAGTCTCAGCCTTGCCATCGGGGCAAGGTCAAGTTCCGCGGAAAACGGCCGGGCTGGAAATCCGCGCGCGGCTCGGCCAAGCTGCGCCTTTGACGATTTTGGCAAGCAGGAGATTTTTCATGATCAGGGCAGCATTGGGCCTCGTCGGATTGCTGGGCGCACTGGCCGTCGTGCCACCGGCCAGCGCCGAGGGCAATTCGGACTACAGCGTGCTGATCATTTCCCGGGAACGCCTGGAGGTGGCCACCAGCTGCGAGATCGGCATCTACCTCAATGACCAGCTGTCCGGCCGCCTGTTCCAGGAACAGGCGACCTCGTTCAACCTGCCGCCGGGCCCCGTCGATGTGCGCCTGCGCCTGTTGCCCGGGCAGGTACCCGGCTGCGCCCCCGGCGTCGAGGACCAGCGCAGCACGCGGCTGACCCTGCAGGCGGGCCAGATCAACAAATACCGGATCGCCATGGGGCACAATGGCCTGGTGCTCAAGAGAGCCGGCCTGGGCTATTGACCTTGCCCGCATGGCAAGGTTGATGCTGGAGGCCTGTCCACGGAGGAGAGAGCCATGCCCGCATCCACCACCTTCGACCTGCCGATCGGCGGCATGACCTGCGCCAGCTGCGCAGGTCGGGTCGAACGCGCCCTGCGCAAGGTCACCGGTACCGAACACGTCAGCGTCAACCTCGCCACCGAGCAGGCCCGGGTCCAGGCCCCGGCCGACAGCCTGCCAGCGCTGGTCGACGCGGTGCGCGACGCCGGCTACAGCGTCCCCACCCGCACCCTCGAACTGCAGATCGGCGGCATGACCTGCGCCAGCTGCGCCGGCCGGGTCGAGCGCGCCCTCGGCAAGCTGCCGGGGGTCGAGCAGGTCAGCGTCAACCTGGCCAGCGAACGCGCCCACCTTGAGGTGCTCGAGGGCGTCGACGACGGCGCGCTGATCGCTGCGGTCGAGAAGGCCGGTTACAGCGCCACCCTGCCGCTTGCCAGCCACGATGACCAGGCACAGGCCCGACGCCGCCTGCGCAACGAACGCCTGGCGGTCGCCGCCGCCCTGCTGCTGGCACTGCCACTGGTGCTGCCAATGCTGGTGCAACCGTTCGGCCTGCACTGGATGCTGCCGGCATGGGCGCAGTTCCTGCTGGCCACCCCGGTGCAGTTCATCCTTGGCACGCGCTTCTACGTCGCCGCCTGGAAGGCCGTGCGCGCCGGCGCCGGCAACATGGACCTGCTGGTCGCCCTGGGCACCAGCGCCGGCTACGGCCTGAGCCTGTACCAATGGGCCAATGCGCACAGCGGCATGGAGCCGCACCTGTACTTCGAAGCCTCGGCGGTGGTGATCGCCCTGGTGCTGCTGGGCAAGTACCTGGAAAGCCGCGCCAAGCGCCAGACCGCCAGCGCCATCCGGGCACTGGAAGCCCTGCGTCCGGAACGCGCCGTGCGGGTTATCGACGGGCGCGAGGAAGACGTCGCCATCAGCCAGCTGCGCCTCGACGATGTGGTGCTGGTCAAGCCCGGCGAACGCTTCCCGGTCGATGGCCAGGTGCTCGAAGGCAGCAGCCACGCCGACGAAGCCCTGATCAGCGGTGAAAGCCTGCCGGTGCCCAAGCAGCCCGGCGACGCGGTGACCGGTGGCGCCATCAACGGCGAAGGCCGCCTGCTGGTGAAGACCCTGGCGCTGGGCACCGAGACCGTGCTCGCCCGCATCATCCGCCTGGTCGAGGACGCCCAGGCGGCCAAGGCGCCGATCCAGAAGCTGGTCGACCGGGTCAGCCAGGTGTTCGTCCCCGCAGTGCTGGTACTGGCCCTGGTCACTTTGGTCGGCTGGTGGCTGGCCGGCGCACCGCTGGAAACCGCGCTGATCAACGCCGTCGCCGTGCTGGTGATTGCCTGCCCCTGCGCCTTGGGCCTGGCCACACCTGCGGCGATCATGGCCGGCACCGGCGTCGCCGCCCGCCACGGCATCCTGATCAAGGACGCCGAAGCACTGGAGCGCGCCCATGCGGTCAACCGCGTGGTGTTCGACAAGACCGGCACCCTCACCTCCGGCAGCCCGCGCATCGTCCATCAGCAGGCCAGCAGCGGCGATGACAACGAACTGCTGCGCCTGGCCGGCGCCCTGCAACGCGGCAGCGAGCACCCGTTGGCCAAGGCGGTGTTCGACGCCTGCGCCGAACGCAATCTTGACGTACCGCAAGTGACCGACAGCCAGTCCCTCACCGGCCGTGGCATCGCCGGCCAGGTGGACGGCCGCGAGCTGGCCCTGGGCAACCGCCGCCTGCTCGACGAGAGCCAACTGCTGCCGGGCGAACTGGCAGCCAGCGCCCAGGCCTGGGAGGCCGAAGGACGCACCTTGTCCTGGCTGATCGAGCGCGGCAGCCAGCCTCGCGTGCTAGGCCTGTTCGCCTTTGGCGACAGCCTCAAGCCCGGCGCCGGCCAGGCCATCGCCGCCTTGCATGCGCGCCACATCAGCAGCCACCTGCTGACCGGCGACAACCGCGGCAGCGCCAAGGTGGTGGCCGAGGCCCTCGGCATCGACGACGTGCACGCCGAGGTGCTGCCGGCGGACAAGGCCGCCACGGTGGCCGCGCTCAAGCAACAGGGCGTGGTGGCCATGGTCGGCGACGGCATCAACGATGCCCCGGCGCTGGCGGCCGCCGACATCGGCATCGCCATGGGCGGTGGCACCGACGTGGCCATGCAGGCGGCCGGCATCACCCTGATGCGCGGCGACCCGCGCCTGGTACCTGCCGCCCTGGAGATCAGCCGCAAGACCTACGCGAAGATCCGCCAGAACCTGTTCTGGGCATTCATCTACAACCTGATCGGCATCCCCCTGGCCGCGCTGGGCTACCTCAATCCGGTGCTGGCCGGCGCCGCCATGGCGCTGTCCAGCGTCAGCGTGGTGAGCAATGCCCTGTGGCTGAAGACCTGGAAACCCACCGCCATCGACCAGGAGGCCCCATGAACATCGGCCAGGCCGCCCGCCGCAGCGGGCTCAGCGCCAAGATGATCCGCTACTACGAGTCCATCGGCCTGCTGCGCCCCGCCACGCGCAGCGAAAGCGGCTACCGGCTGTACCAGCAGGAGGACCTGCACAGCCTGGCGTTCATCAAGCGCTCGCGGGACCTGGGCTTTTCCCTGGAGGAAGTCGCCAGGCTGCTGACCCTGTGGCAGGACCGCCAGCGTGCCAGCGCCGACGTGAAGGCCCTGGCCATGCAGCATATCGAGGCGCTGAACAAGCGCATCGAGGAGCTGGTAAGCCTGCGCGACACCCTCGGCGAGCTGGTGGCCCACTGCCAGGGCGACGACCGGCCGGACTGTCCGATCCTCAAGGACCTGGCCAATGGCAGCGGGTGCTGTCACTGATGGCCCAGCCATCTCATGAACCTCGTGGGAGCGGGCTTGCCCCGCGATGCGCTGCATGGCACCGGCGTTGCCGGTGATCGCGGGGCCAGCCCGCTCCCACGCTGGTGATGCTGCAACGAGGTGGTGCCAGTTCGACGGGGTGGTTTTTCCCAGCACCACCTACAGCCGCAGCTCCCCCGGGGTCGCGCCGAACAGCTGGCGGAACGCGGCGATATAGGCCGAGGTCGAGTCATACCCGCAGCCCAGCGCGGCCTGGGTGACGCTCTCCCCGGCTTCCAGCAGCGCCAGCGACGACAGCAGGCGCATGCGCTGGCGCCAGTTGCGAAAGCTCAGCCCCGTCTCGCGCTGGAACAGGCGCATCAAGGTCTTTTCCGACACCCCGAGTTGCACCGCCCACTGCTGCAGGGTCTGGGGCTGGTCGGGGGCGGCGATCAAGCCGTTGCACAACGCCAGCAGGCCCGGGTGACGTGGCAGTGGCAGCGAGAACCCCACCTGCGGCAGGGTGCGCAGCTGGTCCAGCAACACGGCCACCAGCCGCGCCTCGGCACTGTCGCCTTCCGGGTAGTTCACCGCGAAAGTGCAGAACTGCTTGATCAGTTCCCGCGCCAGCGGCGTGACCTCCAGTACCCGGCACTCACCCGGCGCCCAGGGGCAGGCGTCGCGGCGCACGTACAGGCTGCGCATCTCGGCCTGCATCGAGGTCAGAACTTCGTGCTCGGTGCCGGCCGGGATCCACACACCCCACTGCGGCGGGGCGAAGTAGCTGCCGTCGCTGGTATAGACACCAAGCACGCCGCTGATGGCATAGGAGAACTGCACCCAGTCATGCTGGTGACGGGTGGTCCAGGACCCGGCGCCCAGGCGCTCGGCGCGGGCGTAGAGTGGCCTGGGCAGGTGGTCCAGGGCGGGGATGGGACGCGGTCCGGTGATCGACATGCTGAGGCCTGGTGTCTCGGGTCGGACAAGGGTACCAGCCATCGCCGCCTAGCGTTCGACGATCGCAGTCACCCCCTGTCCGCCCGCCGCGCAGATCGAGATCAGGCCACGCCCCTTGCCACGCTCGCTGAGCAGCTTGGCCATGTTCGCCAGTATCCGCCCTCCCGTCGCCGCGAACGGATGCCCCGCAGCCAGCGAGCTGCCCTTCACATTCAGCCTGGCGCGATCGATCGACCCCAATGGCCCTTCGAGCCCCAGGCGCGTGCGGCAGTAGTCGGCATCCTCCCAGGCCTTGAGGGTGCACAGCACCTGCGCGGCGAAGGCTTCGTGGATCTCGTAGAAGTCGAAATCCTGCAAGGTCAGGCCATTGCGCGCCAGCAGCCGCGGCACCGCGTACGCCGGCGCCATCAGCAGGCCTTCCTGGCCATGGACGAAATCGACCGCCGCCGCCTCGCCGTCCACCAGGTAGGCCTGCACCTTCAGCCCCTGTGCCTCGGCCCAGGTCTCGCTGCCGAGCAGCACCAGCGAGGCGCCATCGGTCAACGGCGTGGAGTTGCCCGGCGTGAGCGTGCCCAGGCCGCTGCGCTCGAACACCGGCTTGAGCTTGGCCAACTGCTCCAGGGTCAGGTCGGCGCGCAGGTTGTTGTCCCGGGTCAGGCCGAGGTAGGGCGTGAGCAGGTCGTCGTGCCAGCCCTCGCGGTAGGACGCCGCCAGGTGCTGGTGGCTGAGCAGGGCCAGTTCATCCTGCTCCTCACGGCCGATCTGCCAGGTCTGCGCCATGCGTTCGCAGTGCTCGCCCATCGAAAGCCCCGTGCGGGGCTCGCCATTGCGCGGCAACTCGGGCTTGAGCAGGCCCGGGCGCAGTTTCAGGAAGGGCTTGAGACGTTCACCGAGGGTCTTGCCGCGGTTGGCCTGCAGCAGGATCTGCCGCAGCCCTTCGCTCACCGCGATGGGCGCGTCCGAGGTGGTGTCGACACCCCCGGCGATGCCACTGTCGATCTGCCCCAGGGCGATCTTGTTGGCCACCAGCAACGCCGCTTCCAGGCCGGTGCCGCAGGCCTGCTGGATGTCGTAGGCCGGTGTCTGCGGCGACAGCCTCGAGCCGAGCACGCACTCGCGGGTCAGGTTCATGTCACGCGAATGCTTGAGCACCGCGCCGGCCGCCACTTCGCCCAGGCGCAGGCCGTGCAGCCGGTAACGCTCCACCAGGCCCTCGAGGGCCGCCGTGAGCATCGCCTGGTTGCTGGCCTTGGCGTAGGCGCCGTTGGAGCGGGCGAAGGGAATCCGGTTGCCCCCCAGGATCGCGACCCGGCGAATTGACTGCATGCCTGTATTCCTCCTGAAACAATTTGATCCTTAAGCCTAGGTTCTTTTCGCGCATTCGAACGACCCTGCCACAAACTTGGTCCACACTTGCATGCTTGCCTTCAGGGAGAACCGTACATGAGCGACCGCTATCTGGGCTTTGCCAACTCCACCCTCGGACGAAAACTGGTCGATGCCCTCGGCCTGCCCCGCCCGGTGCCGCTGGAACGCTGGCAGGCCGGGCGCCTGCGCCCCATCGAGGGCGCACTGGTGCTGGGCGGCGGGCCGCTGGCAGACCAGGTAGCGGCGATCGCTCCGCGCCTGACTGCCGACTGCTATGGGTTCGGCAGCGAAGCGCTCGAAGTCCCTGCCTGGGTCGCGGGCCTGGGGCCGAAGCTCAAGGCGGTGGTGTTCGATGCCAGTCACCTGTCCGACAGCGATGACCTCAAGCAGTTGCGCGAATTTTTCCAACCCCTGCTGCGCAGCCTGGCCTCCAGCGCCCACGTGGTGATCCTGGGGCGTGCGCCAGAAGCCATGGCCGATGCGCAGGCCAGCGTCGCCCAGCGGGCCCTCGAAGGCTTCAGCCGCTCGCTGGCCAAGGAACTGCGCAATGGCGCCACGGCCAACCTGCTGTATGTCGCCGAAGGCGCCGAAAGCCAGCTCGAGGGCGCGCTGCGCTTCTTCCTTTCGCCCAAGAGCGCATTCGTTTCCGGCCAGGTCCTGCGCCTGGCGCCCTGCGCCGCCCAGGTGCAAGACTGGACCCGACCGCTGGCCGGTCGCCACGCCCTGGTCACCGGCGCCGCCCGGGGCATCGGCGCGGCGATTGCCGAGACCCTGGCCCGGGACGGCGCCGAGGTGACGCTGCTCGATGTACCCCAGGCCCAGCGCGACCTCGACGCCCTCGCCGCGCGCCTGGGCGGCCGCGCCCTGGCGCTGGACATCTGCGCCGCCGATGCCGCCGCGCAACTGCTCGAAGCCCTGCCCCAGGGCCTGGATATCGTTGTGCACAACGCCGGCATCACCCGCGACAAGACCCTCGCCAACATGACCCCGGAGTACTGGGACGCGGTGCTGGCCGTCAACCTCAAGGCGCCCCAGGTGCTGACCGAGGCGCTGTTCGAGGGCGGCAAGCTGCACGCGGATGCGCGCATCACCCTGCTCGCCTCGGTCAGCGGCATCGCCGGCAACCGCGGCCAGTCCAACTATGCGGCCAGCAAGGCCGGGCTGATCGGCTTCGCCCAGGCCTGGGCGCCACGCCTGGCCGAACAGGGCGCCAGCATCAACGCGGTGGCGCCGGGCTTCATCGAAACGCACATGACCGCGGCCATGCCCATGGGCCTGCGCGAGGCCGGCCGGCGTCTGAGCTCGCTGGGCCAGGGCGGTTTGCCGCAGGACGTCGCCGAAGCCATCGCCTGGCTCAGCCAGCCGGGCTCGGGCGCGGTCAATGGCCAGGCCTTGCGGGTCTGCGGCCAGGCCTTGATGGGAGCCTGACCATGACCCGACCCTGGCACGACCTGCACAGCCCCGACTCACGACTGAGCCTGTACCTGCGCGCCCTCGGCAAACGCAAGATCCGTGGCAGCCAGCTGCCGGAGCAGGGCCTGCGCTGCTATCTGCGGGTCGATCCCGCCAACCTGGCGGCCTACCGCCGGCTCTGCCACTTCGCCGACGACGGCCGCCTGCCGGGTACCTACCCGCACATCATGGCCTTCAGTTTGCAACTGCAGCTGCTCACCGCCGAGGATTTTCCCTTCCCGCTGCTGGGGCTGGTGCACCTGCACAACAGCCTGCAGGTGCTGCGCCCCCTGGGCGGCATCGACGGGCTGCGCTTCGCGGTGTATGCCGACAACCTGCAACCCCATGAAAAGGGCGGCACCTTCGACCTGGTGACCGAGGCAGAGGACGGCCTCGGCATGCTCTGGCGCGAGACCAGCCGCATGCTGGTGCGCGGCCTCAAGCTCGAGGCACCGGTGGCGGACCTAGCCGAGACAACGCCCGTCGCGTTGCCCGAGGCCACCCGCTGGTATGCCGACGGCGATATCGGCCGACGCTACGCCAGGGTCTGCGGCGACTACAACCCGATCCACCTGAGCAGCCTCACGGCACGCCTGTTCGGCTTCCCCAGGGCCATCGCCCATGGCATGTGGAGCAAGGCCATGGCGCTGGCGGCTTTGCAGGGGCACCTGCCCAAGGCCGGGTATGCCTTTTCGGTGGACTTCCACAAACCGGTGCGCCTGCCTTCGGAGGTGATACTGAGCGCCAGCGAGGCGGGGCCAAGCGGCGAGCTGCGCCTGGATGGCCACGGCGGGCTGCTGCACATGCTCGGCAGTTGGCGCACGCTCTGATCGGGCTTGCTTTGCAAGGCACCTCGCCGGAAGCTATGCGCCACGAGGAGACCCCGATGAACCTGCAAGAACTGACCGAGCGCCTGCACCGCATCCGCGACACCAACGACTGGCGGGTATTCCACAGCCCGAAGAACCTGGCCATGGCCGCCAGCGTCGAAATGGCCGAGCTGGTGGAGATCTTCCAGTGGCTGACAGAGGATGAGTCCCGCCAGCTGCCCGCCGACAAGCTCGCCCACGCCGGCCAGGAAGTCGGCGATATCGTCCTCTACCTGTTGCTGCTGTGCAGCGAACTGGGCCTGGACATGGACGAGGTGGTGCGGGCCAAGCTCGCCGACAGCGAGAGGCGCTTCGCAAAATGAACGACCGTCACTTCGATGAATTGGCCAGCCGCTTCGCCGAGAAGATCTACGGCGGCGCCAAGGGCGCCATCCGCCTGGCGGTACTCCAGGCCGACCTGGCCGAGGCCCTGCCCGATCGTCCGCTGCGGGTGCTCGATATCGGCGCGGGCCTCGGTCACATGGCCCTGTGGCTGGCCCAGCGCGGCCACCAGGTGACCCTCGCCGAACCCGCCGCGCCGATGCTCGACGGCGCCCGCGCACGCTTCGCCGAGGCCGGCCAGCAGGCGACCTTCATCCAGGCACCCTGGCAGGAACTGCTCGGCCAACTCACCGAACCCTACGACCTGGTGCTGTGCCATGCCGTGCTCGAATGGCTGGCCGAACCCGAGAGCATCCTGCCGGTGCTGCACCAGCTGACCGCACCGGGCGGCTGGCTGTCGCTGGCCTTCTACAACCGCGACGCGCTGGTCTACCGCAACCTGCTCAAGGGCCATTTCCGCAAGCTGCGGCACAATCGCCTGGCCGGTGAAAAGCAGAGCCTCACGCCACAGAAACCACTTGATCCGCGCGAGCTCAGGGCGCAACTTGAAGCGCTGTGGCAGGTCGAAAGCGAGAGCGGCGTACGGGTATTCCACGACTACATGCCCAAGGAGTTCCAGGACAAGGCCGAGCTGCTCGACCTGCTGGAGATGGAACTGGCGCACCGCCGCCACCCCAGCTTCGCCGGCCTGGGCCGCTACCTGCACTGGATGTGCCGCCCCCACTGACCCGCTCGCCAGGAGGATCCATGCCGTACCGTCTGCTCTGCCTGGCCCTGCTCCCCCTCACCCTGGCCGCCTGCCAGGGCAGCAACCCCTATGTCGCCAGCGGCAAGCCGCTGCCGCCGGCGCCGCCCCAGGCCGCCAAGACCTTCGATGCCAGCGCCTATCCCGCGCCGGCACGCGACTACGGCCGTTACCGCAGCTGGAGCTGGCGCAACAACCAGCCACCCGGGGGCCTGGTCAACGCGACGCCGGGCCAGCTGGCCGACGCGGTGAGCGGCGCCCTCGACCAGCACGGCCTGCGCCCGGCGCACAATGCGCCCGCCGACCTGCTGGTCAGCGCCGACGTGCGCCTGGAACGGCGCCTGCGCCAGGTGCGCGACTACGACTACGATCCCTATTACGGTCCCTACCCTTACGGCGGCGTCGGCTACGGTGGCTATCGCAACGGCTATGGCGGCTACGCCAGCGTGCCGATCGTGCGCACCTACGAAGTCGAGGTGATGGTGGTGCGCATCGACCTGTTCGATGCCCGCAACGGCCAGCCGGTGTGGAGCGCCAGCGCCGAAAGCGGCAGCGACAAGGACTCGCCGCGTGAACGCGAAAGCGCCCTGCGCGAGTCGGTGAGCAAGGCGATGAGCGGCTATCCTCCCAGCTAACCTCCCACGGAGAACCATCATGTTGCGCCGTCTCGTTCTACTGTCCTTCGCCCTGCTGCTGGCCGCCTGTTCGAGCAACAACGTGCAGCACGACTTCGATGCCAGCCGCGACTTCGCCGCCTACCGCAGCTGGGCCTGGCAGGAGCCGGGCCTGCAATATCGCCCGGACGATCCGCGGATCAAGAGCGACCTGACCGAACAGCGCATTCGCCAGGCAGTCGCCGGCCAGCTCGACCAGCGCGGCCTGCGCCCGGTCCAGGGCAATGCCCGGGCGGATGTGAAGGTGCGCGCCTACCTGATCGTCGAGGACCGCCAGCAGCAGATCACCACCAACTACGGCGGTGCCTGGGGTGGCTACTGGGGCGGTTACTGGGGTGGGCCGATGTACAACGAGACGCGCAGCGTCGACTACAAGGTGGCGACCATCCAGGTCGACCTGTTCGACGGCCGTGACGGCAAGCTGGTATGGCGCGGCAGCGCCGAGCAGATCATGAACAACTACCCGCCCAGCCCGCAGGAGCGTAATGCTGCGATCCAGAAGACCGTGACCCAGGTGCTGAGCAACTATCCGCCACATTGAAACCTGAGCGCCCCCTGTAGGAGCGGCCTTGCGCCGCGAAAGGGCCGCACAGCGGCCCCAGCGATCTATGCATGAACGCTGAAATCCAGGGGCTGCTGCGCAGCCCTTTCGCGGCACAAGGCCGCTCCTACAGGGTGTCGAGCGCAGTAAACAAGGCAACTTGCCATCACCTTGACTACACTCCTTGCACCGCCGCCGCGCTGCCGGGCCACAGGCCGGCAAAGGAGTGCCCGTGGTTCCCCGTTCCGCTGTGCGCCAACGTGGCGCGATCGGCCTGATGGCCGCGCTGACCATGGGCCTGGCCCTGGTGTTAATGCTCCTGACCGTCGACAGCGGCCGTCTCTACCTCGAACAACGCAAGCTGCAGCGCATCGCCGACATGGCCGCCCTGGAAGCCGCCGAGCACGGCGGAGTCTGCAGCGGCAGCGGCCCGCAGGCCTCCGCCCTGGCCCGCACCGCAGCCACCCGCAACGGCCACTCGCCCCTCAATCCACTGATCGCCAGCTGCGGCTACCTGCGCACCGGCATCGACAACCTGCGCACCTTCACCGCCGACAACGTGCGTAACGAGGCGATCAAGGTCGAGGTCAGCAACGTGGTGGTCACCAGCGTCGCCGGCGGGGTATACGCGCTGGTCCAGGGCGGTGCCATCGCCCGCACCACCACACTCCGTGCCAGCGCGGTCGCCGCCAGCCCAGGGCCGCCCCAGGCGATGTTGAGCATTCGTACCACACTCCTGCAAGTCAACTCGATGCAATCAGCCGTTCTCAACGCGCTGCTGAAGGCCATCGGTGCAAGCACCCAACTCAGCGTGCTGGGCTGGCAAGGTATCGCCGATACCCAGCTCAACCTGCTCAGCTATACCGACGCACTGTCGACCGAACTGCACCTGGACCTGGGGGACTACCAGCAATTGCTGAACCTGGAGACCACTACCGAGAAGCTGTTGGACGTTGCCGTCAAGGTGCTCCAACAAAGTGGGGCCACTGCGCAGGTGACCGGCAACCTGCTCAAGCTTGCGGCAGACCTGACGGGGCCGATAACGCTGGGTGAGCTGCTGAATCTCCAGACCGGGACGGTCCAGGCGGGCCTGGATGCGAACGTTCAACTGCTGCAGCTGGTGCAAGCCATGATTCAGGTGGCGGCGAAGCGGCAAGCCGTGAATGCCGAAATCCCTATCAATGCATTGGGGCTGGTCAACGGTCGCGTGTACCTCAAGGTGATCGACCCTCAGCAAACCTCTGCCGCGGGTGACCCGCGTACCGATGAGTTGCGTGTTCATACAGCCCAGATCCGGGCGCTGGTCTCCCTCGACCTGCCCCTGCTGAGCGGCATCGCCGGGCTGCTCAACGCGGTGCTGGACCTGGCGGCACCCTTGACCAACGTGCTCAACAACCTGCTCAGCCTGAACCTGCTGGGCACCGTGCAATCGTTGACCTGCGCCCTGGGCATTCCGTGCAAGGTCAGCGACATCAAGCTGCTGGACGGCCAGGTGCATATCGATATCGGCATCGAAGTCGCCGAAGGCAGCAGCCGCCTGCGCCCGGCACCGCCCGACAACTACACCTGCACCCCGAAGAGCCTGACCACCCTCACCCAGCGCTCGGCGGCGAAGATCGCCATCGGCAGGTTCGATTCCCCGGCGGATTTCCTCAGCAACGGCACTACCGTGGTCAAGGCCCTGCCGGTCATCGATATCGGCACCAATGTCTGCAGCCGCCTGCTGATCCTGCCGCCGTCCTGCGGTACACGGGTGCCCTATGCCGGTGGCGGCATCGGCCTGCGGGTGGACAGCAAGCTGCTGGGCAGTGGCCCGGTGGAAAAGACGCTGCTGTTCAGCGGCGCCCATGCCCCGACCGAAATCGGCCAGGAACCTGCCTACCAAGCCATGGACAGCGACCAGGCCCAGGTGGTGGCGAGCCTGTCCGACACCCTGGCGGGCATCCACCTGGAAGCCTACAAGCCCACCGGCAATGGCGGCCTTGGTCAGGTGCTGGTGCTCACCGCCGGGCTGCTGGACGGGGTGAAGAACATCCTCGAGCCGGTCATCAAGAACCTGCTCAGCCCCCTGCTCGATCCCCTGGTCAACGGCTTGCTCAAGGTGCTGGGGATCGACCTGCTCGACGCCCAGGTCGGCACCAACCTCAGTTGCGCCAGCGGCCACACTCAACTGGTGCTGTGAAGGGGCAGCTCGACCCGCAAGCACGCACCCTCGGCGCCGTTGTCCACGCTCAGGCAGCCGCCCATCTGGCTGACGATGCCATGGCTGACCGACAGACCCAGCCCGGTGCCGACCCCGGCCGGCTTGGTGGTGAAGAAGGGTTCGAAGATCCGCTCGTGCAGTTGCGGATCGATCCCGCCGGCGTTGTCCTCCACCAGCAGCGACAGGCCCCCGCCATGCAGCGCCTGGCGTACCCGGATCCATGGCTGCGCCACCTGCTTTTCCAGCAAGGCGTCACGGGCATTGACCATCAGGTTGATCAGCACCTGTTCCAGCTGATCCTGATGCCCGAGCACCTGCGCCAGGGCCTCGGGCGGCTCCAGGCGCAGCGTCACGCCCTTGCCGCGCAGGCCTTCCTCGAGCAACGCCCGGGCGCCTTCCACCGCGGCCCAGGCGGCGAAGGGCTCGCGCTCGACCGCCGAGCGCCGGCCATACACCCGCATATGATCGACAAGACGGGCGGCCCGCTCGACCTGGGCCTCGATACGGCGCAGCTTGTCCTCCAGGTAGGCCTGATCGGCGGCGCCGCTCTCCAGGCGCTTGAGGGTGTTGGCCACCGCCATGCGCATCACGTTGAGCGGCTGGTTGATCTCGTGCAGCAGGCCGGTGGCCAGCTCGCCGAGGGTCGCCATCTTCGCGCCCTGCAGCAGTTGCTGCTGGCTGCGCCGCACCTCGGTGTTGTCGCGGCCCACGGCCTGGACCTCCAGCAGGTTGCCCTCGGCGTCGAACAACCCACGGTCGGCCCAGACCCACCAGGCATGCTCGCGACCGGGCAGTTGCAGGCAGATCTCCGCGCTGCTCACCGGCTGCTCCGGTGTCAGCGCCCGCAGGCGCAGGAGGAAGGCCTCGCGCTGGCCGGCGGACAACCACTGCCCCAGGTCCGCGCCCTGCAACTGCTCGGGCATGCAGCCCAGGTAGTCGGCCAGGGGCCGATTGCCGAACAGCACGGTCAGGTCCGGACGATAACGACAGATCATCGCCGGCGAGTCCTCCACCAGCACGCGGTAGCGCTCCTCGCTCTGGCGCATGCGCTCGGCGGCTTCGGTGGCCTCGCTGACGTCCAGCCACAGGCCGACCACCTCCAGCGGCTGGCCGAGGTCGTTTCGCAGCAGGCGGGCCTCGTCGAGCATCCAGTGATAGCCGCCAAGGTGATCGCGCAGGCGATAGCGGCAACGCACCTGGCCATCGCGCAGCAGGCCGCGGGTGCGTTCGAGCCACAACGGGCGGTCGTCCGGATGCACCGCCAGCCCCGGCTGGCGCGCCTGTTCGCTGTCAGCCGCCCAGCCCAGCAACGGCGCCAGGCTGGCGCTGTAGAAGTCGCTGTGCAGCGCGCCTTCGGCATAGCGCTGCACGTAGATCACCGCGGGCGAGCGGGCGATGAGGTTCTCCAGCCGCGCACGGGCCGCGCCGGCCTGCTGCTCCTGGGCCTTGAGGGCGCTGATATCGAGCAGGAAGCCGCGCAATTGGCCGCCCTGGCCCTGCCCGGCCCAATGCAGCCAGCGCGGCGGCGCCAGGGGATCGGGGTCCGGCACACGCACGCTCAGGCTCAGCGCCTGCCCGTCACGAGCCTGGTCCAGGGCCAGTTGCGCCGGCTCGCGGTCCGCCGGGTGCAGGCGGGCGAGCCATTGGCCAAGGCTGACCCGGTTCGCCAACCCGAGGCTCGCGGCCAGGGCCGGGTCCAGCTGCAGCTCGCCGTGCGCCGGCCACTCCCACCACCCCGCGCCCAGCTGGCGCTGCAGGTCATCGAGGTGATGGGCCTGGTGCTGCAGTTGCTGGCGGCGATGGCGCACCAGCAGCGGCTCGGTCAAGGTCCGCACCAGCGCCAGGGCCATGTCGACCGGGGGCGCCTGCCGCGCCCCGGCGCACAGCACCCAGGCCTCGGCCTCCAGGCCCTGACGATAGGGCACCAGAAACAGTGAAGCAGCACCGCACAGGGCAAGCAACTCGGGGTCGTCATCGACCCCGATCAGGGTATGGGCCGGCCAACGCTCCAGGCGCTCGCGCAGCTTGCGATCATCAGGCCAGGGCCAGGTCTCGTCGCTGCTGGCGTAGTGGCGCCAGCCCCCCGCCTCGCGCAGCATCAGCCGTAGCGCGGCCGCCTGCCAGTGCTCGGCCAGGCTGTACAACTGTTCGCGGGTCGTCTGTAGCAGGCGCTCGCTGCCGCATTCGCGCAGAGCGTGGCCGATCTCGCCGAGCAGGGGGCGCTGACGGTCCCAGCGCTGTTCGCGCAGCAGGTCGCCGATGTCGAAAAGCTGCAGCATCCAGCCCTGTTCATGGCGCTGCAGCCAGCCACGGGTGTGCAACGCATGCCCCATGACGGTATGGAAGTCCAGGTCCAGGGGCTGGCCCTGCCAGTCGGCGGGTTGCCCTTCGAGCACCAGCCAGCTATGGCGCTCCAGAAAATCGTGCACCCGCGCACCCGCCTGAGCGGGAAGTGCCAGCAGGCTGCGCAGCGGACCGGCCAGGCGCAGCACCCGCGCCTGGTCGTCGAGCCACAGCTGCAGGCCGATGGCCGGTGTCACCTCGGGCATCTGGGCCGGGACCGGCGCGGCGAACCAGCGATCAAACAGGCCACCACTCACAGTTGCAGGCTCGCCTGGGCCTGTAACCGCGCGGGCAGCTTCGGTACGTCACCGACCACCGGCAGCACCAGCGTCGGCAGCACCTGCGTCAGGCGCGAGCGCGGGTAGTCGATCACCACCGTGAGCACCTTGTCCGCGCCAACGGTGACCCGGGTGTCGGTAAGCACACTGAACCCCAGCGCGCTGGGCATCCATGCCAACTGCTGGCCGATCACCTGGCGGGCCAGCCCCTGCACGTCCAGCTCGTAGGTCTGGCTGGTCGGGTCCACGGCCACGCAGCGGCGCACGGCCTCGCTGCTGGCCTGGTTGAACGACTGCAGCATCAGCATCGGCAAGGCGTAGCTGACCAGCCCATAGAACACCGCGAAAAACACCATGAATACCGCGACAAACTCGATGGCTGCCGCGCCTTTTTGCCGTCCCGCCGGGCCTGCTTTCATGATCGCGTCTACCCTGACTGTGAGACCTGTCTGAAAGCATAGAACCGTTCAACGAATAGGGATGGCAATTTGCCAATGCAAAGCATTGTTCTCCTGATGTGGCTTGCCTTGTGCACCGAACAAGATGTCCGTGAACGGCAAATCTCCAACGCCCTGACCCTCGGGGTCGCGGCGTGCGCCCTGGCCTGGCTGTTCGCCACCGGACGCAGCTGGATCGGCGCCGACGCCAGCGAAGCCGGCTGGGCCCTGGCCATCGTCATGCTGCTCACCCTGCCCGGCTATATGCTCGGCCGCTTCGGCGCCGGCGACGTCAAGCTGATGGGCGCCCTGGCCCTGGCCACCAGCCCGCAGTACGTGCTCGGCACCTTCATCGGCGCCGGGGTCACCGTGCTGGCCTGGATGTTCGGCCGACGGCGCCTGTGGACCCTGCTCAATCCCAAGGTGAAAAAGCGCTTGCAGGCGCTGGCCGAACAGGTCGGCGACAAGCAGCCCTTTGCTCCGTACGTGCTGGCCGGTTTCCTGCTGACGGCCGTCTGGATCCAATAACCGACCGCTGGGTCGCTTCCATGAGCTAGATGCATGTACATAATTGCAAAGTGCGACTACTTTTCTACCTGCCAGAGCCTCTGGCCCGGGAGCAGAGCCGATACAACAGGGAGTTGATCGTGAACAAATCTGTCAGTGAGGTGAAAGTGCTGGTGGTCGACGACCAGCCAGTGATCGTCGAAGAGTTGTGCGAGTTTCTCGAAAGCGAAGGCTACCGCTGCGTCCCCGCCCATTCCACCGGGCAGGCCATCGACTGCTACAAGGCCGACGAGACCATCGGCCTGATCCTCTGCGACCTGCACATGCCCGAGCGCGATGGCATCGAGCTGGTCCGCACCCTCAAGCAGATCGCCGGGCCGCAGCGCATGTTCGAGGCGATCATGCTGACCGGCCGCGCCGACAAGCAGGACGTGATCCGCGCCTTGCGCGAGGGCTTCGCCGACTACTACCAGAAACCCATGGACCTGGACGAACTGCTCGAGGGCGTGCGCCGCCAGGAAGCGGCGCTGCTCGAACGGCGCCGCAATTTCCGCGAGCTGGGCAGCCTCAACCAGCGCCTGCAGGAGCTGGCCGAGTCCATCGACGATCTCTACCAGGACCTGGAAAAAGCCCGGGGCCAGGGCACCCACCGCCGCGCCAGCGACGCCGAGGAGGGCGAGGCGGAGCTGCCCGCCGCCTTCGAGAAGCTGTCACCGCGCCAGCTTGAAGTGGCCCGGCTGGTGAGCAAGGGCAAGACCAACTACCAGATCGCCTGCGAGCTGGGCATCACCGAGAACACGGTGAAGCTGTACGTGTCACAGGTGCTGCGCCTGACCCACATGCACAACCGCACGCAGCTGGCGCTGGCGTTGACCCCGCGTTCGTCGCCGGTGCATCAGCGGTTTACCACGCATTGACCTTGTGCTTTGTAGGAGATCACACAGCCCCTACTGGCTACGCTGTCGCGCAGGAAGCAGGGTTCCAGCGTTGATGTCGAGATTGCGGGGCCGCTCTGCGGCCCATTCGCGGCACCAGGCCGCTCCTACACTGCATGTTCATGAACCCAAGGCCCGCGCCAGGGCGGAAAAACCTGGCCCGGCCAGGACGATCAGCAACGCCGGGAACAGGAACACCATCATCACCGCCGACATCTTCGCCGACATCTTCGACACCCGTTCCTGCAAGCCAGTCAGGCGCCGGTCGTCGAGCAGCTCCTTGAGCGCCAGCAGTGACTTCATCGAGCCACTGCCCTGCACCAGCAGTTGCTGGAGGATGACGCAGGTGTCGATCAGCTCGTCCACCGCCAGCAGGCGCGCGGTCTTTTCCAGCTCCGGGCCCAGGGCCAGGCCGGAATCGACCCGCTGCAGGACCAGGCGCAATTCGTCGCTGATGTTCGGCACCAGGCTACGGCCTTCATAGGCCAGCACCCGCAGGGCCTGCTCCACCGCCAGCCCGGTTTCGAAGAGGATGCGCAGCAGCGGGATCAGCAGGCTCACCTCCTGGGCGATCTGCCGCTGACGCCGCGCCGCCGCCAGCACCAGCAGGCGCTTGGGCAGCAGGTAGCCCGCGCCCATCGCGCAGAGCACCAGCACGCCCCAGTGCCCGCGGTTTTCCACGGGCAAGCCATGGGCCAGCAGCAGCGCCACGCTCACCGCCAGCAGCGGCAAGCCCAGCTGCACGGCGGCGAACAGCGCCCGTTGCCGGCTGCGCCGCCAGCCCAGGCGATCGAGCAGCGCCTGGGTCTCGCCATCCAGCCGTTGCAGGCGCCGCCCCAACGGGCTGCTGCCCAGCCACTGCAACCAGTCACCGAGCCGCTCGTCACGGGCCAATCGCCCCTGCAGACGCCGCGCCACCCGCTGCCCGGCCCGCCACTGCCGGGCGGCCTGCAAGGCCAGCAGCACGAACGCGGCGAACAGGAACAGCGCGCAGAGCAACATGGCCATGCTCACAGGCTCCTCATCATGCGCCACAACACCAGGCAGCCGACGGCCTGCAGGGCAAAGGCAAACAGCAGCATCAGCTGACCGCTGCGGTCGTGCCACATGGCCAGCAGGTAGGTGGGGTTGGCGAACAGGAAGTAGCCGACCATGGCCAGCGGCAGCGCGCCGAGGATCCACGCGGTGATGCGCGTCTCGCCGGTCATGGCGCGCAGTTGCCGGTCGCCCTGCTCGTGCTCGCGGATCAGCTTGATCAGGTTCTCCATCAGCTCGCTGGCATTGCCGCCGTGGCGCTGATTGATGCGCAGCCCCAGGGCGAACATGCGCAGTTCGGCCTGGCCATAGAGTTCGGCGAGTTCGTTGACCGCATCCTCCAGCGGCACGCCCAGTTGCACGTTGCGCCGCACCCGCAGCATCGCCGAGCGCAGCGGCTCGCGGGTGCTGTCGACGCCGCCGAGCACCGCCTCGTTCAGGGTGCGACCGGCCTTGAGGCTGCGCACGCTGTAGTCGAGCAGGCCGGGCAGTTGCTGGACGATCTGCAGCAGGCGCCGCCGGCAGCGCCAGGCCAGGTAGAGGTGACCGAGCAGCGGCAGGCCGAACAGCACCATCGACGCCGCCACCCAACCCGCAACCAGACCGGCGAGCAGGGTCAGCGCCAGCCAGGCGAACAGCCACGGCCTGGGGGAAAAGTCGGCATGGGCCAGGCCCGCCCGCTGCAGCAGCGGGTCGAGCCAGTCGCGCCGGGCTTTGCCGCTGCGCACGGCGCGGTAGGCCCGGCCCAGGCGTTCGAGGATGCGCTCCTCGCCGCGCTTGTACAGGCCCAGGCGCAACAGCAGCAGCGCCATGCCCAGGCACAAGGGTGACAGCGCCAGCAGCAGCGGGCCCATCACAGCACACCCTCGTGGCGCAGCTTGTTGCCGGCCGGGTTAGGCGCCTCGCGCAGGAAGCCGTCGCCGCTGCGCCGGTCGAGGCGGAACAAGGTGTTGGTGACATACACATCGTCACGCACGCCGACCACCTCCAGCACTTCGCTGACGCAGCGTCGGCCATCGGCCAGGCGGGTCAGCTGGATCACCACGTCCAGCGCCGCACAGATCATCTGCCGCAGGGTCTTCTCGGCCACCTGCCGACCGGTCAGGCCGACCAGGGTCTCCAGGCGCAGCAACGCGTCCTGGGCAGTGTTGGCATGCACCGTGCTCATCGAGCCGTCGTGGCCGGTGTTCATCGCGGTCATCACATCGAGCACCTCGGCGCCGCGGATCTCGCCGAGGATGATGCGGTCGGGGCGCATGCGCAGGGCGTTGCGAATCAGCTCGCTGGCCTTGATCTCGCCATGGCCCTCGGCATTCGGCGGGCGGGTTTCCAGGCGCACCACATGCGGGTGGTGCAGTTGCAGTTCGGCCACGTCCTCGATGGTCACCAGGCGCTCCTGGGGCGCGATCATCTGGCTGAGGATATTGAGCAAAGTGGTCTTGCCGGTGCCGGTGCCGCCGCTGACCAGAATGTTGCAGCGCCGGCCCACGGCGCGTTCGAGGAAGTCGTAGATCGGCTGGTCGATGGCCCGGGTGGCCAGCAAGTCGGCGCTCTTGAGCATGTCCTGGCGGAACTTGCGGATCGACAGGCAAGGCCCGTCCAGGGCCACCGGCGGGATGATCGCGTTGACCCGGCTGCCGTCGGGCATGCGCGCGTCGACCATCGGCGACGACTCGTCCAGGCGCCGCCCGAGGGGCGCGAGGATGCGCTGCATAACTCGTTCGACATGATGGGCGTCGATGAAGCGCAGGTCGGTCTGCTGCAGCAACCCCGCCCGCTCGACAAACACCCGGTATGGGCCGTTGACCAGGATCTCGGTAACGCTCGGGTCGCGCAGCAGCACCTCCAGCGGCCCATAGCCGGTCAGCTCGTCGACGATCTCCTCGGCCAGGCGCTCCATCTCGTAGCGCGACAACGCCAGGCGCAGGCGCGCCACATAGTCGCCCACCTGTTCCAGGACGAACTGCGCCAGCACCGGGCGCGCCCCCTCGAGCAGGTTGCGGCCGCTGTCCTCGATGGCGTCGATGACATGCCGGTGCAGGGCGCGCTTGAGCACCTGCGGATCGCTGGCCGCATGGCGCGGTCCGCCAAAGGGTTCTTCGTTGCTCATCGGTTGCCCCATAGCCGGTTGAGCCAGCCCTGGCCTGTCGGCGCCAGGTTTTCCGAACGCTGCGCCAGGCGTTCACCCAAGCCGCGCAAGGCCTGGGTCAGGCCTTCGCGTGGAGCCAGCTCGAACAGGCTCAGGCCCTGGTTCTTGGCGTTAAGGCGCACCTCCGGGCTGTAGGGCATGACCTTGAGCAAGGCCAGCCCGTAGCGTTTGGCCAGGGCATCTGCATCCGGCGCCACATGGCGCAGGTAGCGGTCCACCAGCAAACTGGCATGCTCCAGCTTGATGCCGCGGTCGCGCCACTGTTCGAGCACGTCCAGATTGCGCCGGCAGTCGAGGATGTTCTGGTCGGTGTAGACGATCAGCTTGTCGCAGTGGCTGACGATGGTGCGCAGGGCCTCGCTGTCGGCCTGGCCGGTGAGGTTCACGACGATGTGCTGGAAGTGCTGGCGCAAGGCGCCGAGCAGCATGTACAGCTCGGCGGCGCTGGACTGTTCCAGGGCCTCGTCGTTGTCGGCGTAGGCGAGGATGCGCAGGCCGCCCTTGTCGCGGGTGAAGGCGCTGTCGATCAGGGTCGTGTCGAGCCGGCGCAGATGGCGCAGTGCATCACCGAAATGGAACGAGGCCTCCAGCCCCAGCAGCGCCAGGCTGTCGCCCCGGGGCAGGCCGAGGTCGAGCAGCAGGGTCTGCTGGCCGCTGTCCTGCACCACCCGCGCCAGGTGCGTGGTGAGCAGCGCGCCGTCGGCGCCGCGCTGGGTGCCGAAGAGCACGGTCAGGCCGCCCAGGCTGGGGTTGCTGGTGACTGTCGGCAGGCGCTTGCCCAGGCGCCGCACCAGCCCTGCCACCTCGCTGGCCCGCGAACCGTAGGCGACGAAGTCGCGGGCGCCGGCGCGCATGGCGTGCAGCACCAGCTGGTTGTCCATGCCGTCGCCGAGGGCGACGATGGCCAGCATCGGCTTGGCTTCGAGCATGCCCTCGATCAGCGCGCACTGGCCGATCAGTTGCTCGCGGTCCAGGCCAATGAACACCAGGTTGCTGAAGGTCATGTCGACCAGCGCCAGCAGCTCGTCGAGGTTCGGGCTGCTGGCACCGATCACCTGCCCCAGCGGCGCCAGCGCGCCCTGCAGCCAGTGCAGGTCCTCGTCGGTGCGGGTCAAGGCCAGGTAGGTCTGGTTCAGGCTTTCGTTCATTGGGACAACCCGCCATGGACCCAGACGATGGTGAAGACGCTGTTGTCGAGGGGAATGCCGGGCGAGCCGATCAGGCTGTGCAACTGACCGAACGCCGTGCACCCCTTGGCCGCCGCCTGCGCCGTCGGCGCCAGCAGGGGCAGGGTCAATCCGCCTCGTGGAGTAACACGCAAAGAACTACGCATGGATCGCATCCTTGCCGGTTCAGGGAGACTTGTTGTTATCGCCGCTCTGGGCGCCGCGAATGATCTGCATCGTCGGCGCACCGGCTGCGGCGGCGACCGCCTGGCTGGCCAGGGGCACCTGGGACAGCTGACTGAAGCGATAGAGGTCGCGGTTGGCGCGCTGCAGCTGCGAGCTGGCATCCTGGCCGGACCAGTAGGCCGCCAGCAGGGGCTCGTCGGCGCTGCGCACCGCCAGGCGCAAAGTCCCGGCCTGGGCCGCCAGCATCAGACGGCTGGCCAAAGCTTCGGGCACGGCCAGGCTCACGGTGCGGGTGGTGTTGCTGTTCAGCGATTGCTGCTCGCGCCGGGCCTTCTGTTCTTCGGCCGTTTGCGCAGGGCGCCCGTCGTTGGCCAGCCCGGTCTGCTGGTCGACGCTGAGCACGCGCAAGGCCCGCAGCACCACCTGGGCGGAGGACTGCGGGTTGTTGTTCTCTTCACGCAGGAACAGCAGCACGTCGACGAAGTCTCCTGGGCGCAACTGCCCGGCGGCGGCGCTCACATCGTCGACGGCCACCGCCACGGCGCGCTCGTGGGGGCGGATCATCCGCGCCAGCGGGCCACCGGCCTGGAAGCTCGACTCGTCCAGCCAACTGCCTGCCGCCAAGGGACGGGAGCTGCGACGTCCGAGCACCTGGTCGAGTTGCTGGAAGGCGCCGGCGGGTACCACCTGCAGACGTTCGACCAGCACATCATCCTCGCTCAAGGGGGTGTTGGCCGGTACCGCCCTGCGCAGCACCACGATGGGTGAACGTGGCGGTTCGGGAGGAGCGACGGGGACCGGCGCGGCGGGAATCACCGCTTCACCGGAGGGGGGCAATGGCGCCGGCGCCGGTTCGGCCGGATGGCTCAAACGCAGGCCCCAGTAACCGGCGAGCAAGGCCGCGATCAGGAACAGGCCGGCGAGGATCATGGTCAGGCGACTGCTCATCTGCGCTCTCCCCTACGCCTGGGACCAATGATGGCAAAAGGTAACTATTTCGCTATTGGACGGTAGCTGAGCCGCAATCTTTCGCCATTACCTGTACCGCATTTTTAGAGCCATGAAATTGACGCGTCGGCAAAACAAAAACTTAGCACCGCCAATTACAACCAATACTTTTGGATTAATGCTTTCTTACATTTGCAGGTCGCCACAGCTTGGCGATGCTCTGATGGCAAAGGGGTATCACTTATCAAGCCCCGCCGACCGGCGCCCATCGAGCGCAAGGAGTAGTGCCATGCTGCTGCAACAGATCCTCATCCATGTGAAGACTTTCCTCCAGCGCAAGGACGGCGCCTCCGGTATCGAATACGCCGTGATCGCGGCCATGGTGGCGGTGGTGCTGGCCGGCTTCGTCACGCCGATCTCGACCGAGGTGTCGGCGATCATGACCACCATCCAGACCGCGATCACCCAGTGATCGCGCAGCACCTGCATGACGTGTAGTCCCACAGCCTGGAGCCGACCATGCCGACCTCTTCCTTGCGTCAACAGATCCTGCTGGTGGACGACGAGGAAGAGGCCCTGCTGGAGCTGGCCGAGCTGCTGGAGAACGAGGGTTTCTGTTGCCACACCGCCACCTCGGTGCGCGGCGCCCTGCAGCAGCTGACCCGCCACCCCGATGTCGCCCTGGTGATCACCGACCTGCGTATGCCCGAGGAGAGCGGCCTGGGCCTGGTGCAGCGCCTGCGCGACCACACCGCGCGCCAGCATTTGCCGGTGATCGTCATGTCCGGGCATGCCGACATGGACGATGTCAGCGACCTGCTGCGCTTGCAGGTGCTCGACCTGTTCCGCAAGCCGATCTATCACGCGCGCCTGCTCGAGACGCTGGAGAACCTGTTTCCCAAGCCGTTGATGCAGGCCGTTAAATAGCTGGAGCTACCCCCCTGTAGGAGCGGCCTTGTGCCGCGAAATGGCCGCAAAGCGGCCCCTCGATTTCGGCAGCGCCGCGACATTAGCTGGGGCCGCTACGCGTCCCTTTCGCGGCACAAGGCCGCTCCTACAATTGATAACTGAAACTCAGGTTCAGCCGTGGCCGCCGGTTGAAGCTGTCCAGGGCGATGTCCGACATCGGCTTGGCCACCTCGACAGCGATGTTGTAGTAGCGCATATCGCCAAACCGCAACCCCAGCGCCGCCGATGACATTTTCGTGTCCTTCACGTCCAGCTCGTTGAACCAGGCCCGCGCCGTGTCGAGCGCCACATACGGCTGCACGACCTTGAGCCATCCACCGTCGCGGTGGAAGCTGTAGTTGACCTCGTAGGCCAGCCCCCAGCCTTTGTCGCCCGAGCCCTGGTCACTGGGGTAACCGCGCCCGAAGTTCTGCCCGCCGAACACCGCCCGCTCACTGTCGGGCAGGCTGTCATTGCTCCAGTAGGCTGCCGCCGAGGCCACGCCCTGCCAGTTGTCGGTGAAGTTGTCGCTCTGCACGCCCGATACCCTCAGGCGCAGAAAGTCCAGGTCGTAATCGGCATTGGTGTTCGCCCCCAGCCGATCGAGCCCCTGGTAGACCCCGGCACTGAGGATGCGCAGTCGCCCCGCCTCGGCCTTGCGCCAGTCGCCTTCGAAGGACAGCGCGCGAATGTCGGTCTCGCTGTCCAGCCGCAACGGAAAGCCCACCACCTGGTAGTCGATTTGGTCGTTGACCACATAGAAGCGCCCGACCACCTCCAGCCATTCGCTGGGCGAGGCGATCAACGACTGGCTGATGCCCACCGAGTAGCGTTCATTCTCGCGGTGCTGGGTCAGGTCGATGCCATTGTCCAGGCGGATGCGCGCCTTGGGGTCGCTGCGATAGCGCGAGGCTGACAGCAACAGCTTCGAACCCTCGGCATCGAGGAACTGGCTGTAGTCGAGGCGGTAGTAATGCTCCTTGTCCTCGCCGGGCGGCACCAGCACGCTGGCGCTCAGCTGCTCGGCAAAACGGGTCTGCGCGTTGCTGCTGGCACCGAGTAGCGCCTGCAGGTCGTCGCGGCTGCCGTCGTTGAGGCTCAGGGTGGTGGTAAACGGTTTGCGCGAGACCTGGGCCAGCAGCCGGGTCGCGCCATCGGTGGTGGCCGGGGGCGGCACCTGGGCCTGGAAGGTCACTCCGGGGATACGCCCGGCCAGGCTGGTATAGCGCTCGAAGCTTTCGCGGGTCAGCGGGCGCTCGGCCTTGAGGCGCTCCATCAGCTGGTCCAGGTAAGCCCGCGCCGCGCCGATATCGCCCTCGACCTGATAGTCGTGGATATAGCCCTCCACCAGCACCACCCGCACCCGGCCATCGACGAAGTCCTGGGGCGGCAGGTAGGCATACGACAGCAGGTAGCCGTCCTGCTGGTAGCGCTGGGTCAGGCGGCGGGTGACCTCGATCAGCTCGGCGAGGGTCACCTCGCTACCGATCAGCGGCTGGTAGTGCTCGCGCAGGTCGCTCAGGGGGTAGACGGTACCGCCCTCGAAGCGCACCTTGCGCACCGCCACCCGCGTGCTCATCAGCAACGGCGATTGCCGTGCGTTGTCCACGGTGGGTATGCGCAGGCCGGCGGGGCCGGGACGATAGGCGTCCACCGGGAGGTTCGGCGTGGGCAGGCGGCGCTCGGTCTCGTTGCTGTTGAGGAAACTCGGCAAGGGCTCGGCCCGGGCCAGGCTGGCCACGGACAGCGCCAGTATCGTCACCAGCCATCGGCGCATTCGGACACTCCATGATCCACGGGTGGCAGGGTGACCGACCGGCGCGCGCCGGTCGGTCTCGCTCACCTTGAGCGTAGCCCGTCGCGTCAGCGCTGCCCGCCTGCCAGGGCGCCTGTCACCCCACTTAGCGCACCGCCGAGGCCACCGCCCTGCGTGCCGTTGGCATTGACCAAGGTGCCGGCCTGGTCGACCGTTGCGCCCACCGCCGTCACCGTCGCGCCCAGCTGGCTGACCGTCGGGTTGGCCGTGGCGCCGGTCAATTGCGTGCCGACGGTGCCCACCGCGCCACCGACCTGGTTCAGCAACCCGGCCACCGGTGCTCCCGCGCCTGTGCTGGCGCCGACCTGCTGGGTCACGCTGGACACACCGGCGACCACTGGATTGAGCCCGGAGCCCACCTGCTGAGTCAGCGCTGCGGCAGGGGTGCCTGCAGCTGTGTTGGTCACGCCGTTGCCGCCGAGCACCGGGCCCAGGCTGGCGACGCTGTTGCCCGCCTGCACCATGCTGCCGCCGATACCACTTATGGTCGGGCTGCCAATACTCGCGGCCAGGCCGCTACCGGCACCGGCCACTACGCCGCCAGCGGTTTCCAGCAGCCCAGTGCGCGGGCCGCCGGTAACAGGCGCCAGCCCGCTGGCGGTGCTCACGGAGGTGCCAGTGTTAGCGACCGCCTGCCCGAGCGTGGAGCCCAGTGGATTGCCCGTGCCAGCCAGTTGCAGGCCGGCCTGGTTCAAGGCGGTGCCGGTTTGATTCAACGTCTGGTTGAGCGGGCCGGCGAGCCCGGTCTGCCGGGTGACGTTGGCCGTGGTGTTTTCCACCAGCGAGACCACCGGCACCAGGGCATCGCTCGCGCCTTGGGTCGCCCCGGCCAGTGGGCCGCTGGTGCCAACCGGCGAGAGGGTGTTGCCAAGCATCGTCACGGCCTGGCCAACCCGGTCGACGCCCTGCCCGGCCCCGGCGACCAGCTGGTTGACCACCGGTACCTGCTCGACCGGCCCGTTGCTGGCCAGGCCGGTCACGCCCTGGCCAAGGCCAGAGACGCCCGTGCCCAGGTCGGCGGTGGCCGCGCCGACCACCCCGACCGTGGTGCCCACGGCATTGTTGCCGGTGCCCAGTTGCCCCAGGCCGTCGCTCAGGCCACTGCCGACACTGTTCACCGCGTTGCCGGTGGACGACACCAGTGTGCCCACGCCGCCAGTCAGCGAGGTGTCGCCGGCAATGGGCAGCGAGCCGATCACCTGGCCGAGGTTGCTCACGCCGTCGCCAACGCCGGAGACGGTGTTGCCCAACTGATCGACCACCTGGCCGGTGACCAGGGCGGTGGGCGTGGTGCCACCGCCGGTGCCGCCATCGCCGCCGCCGGGCGTGGTGCCGCCGCCGGAGCCGCCGCTGCCTCCACCCGTGCCTGCGCTGCCATCGCCCGGGGTGCTGCCACCACCACCGGTGCCTGCGCCACCGTCACCGGCCCCGCCGCCCGCGCCTCCAGCTCCCGCGCCTGCGCCCGTGCCGCCGTCGGCCGAGGAGCCGTCGACCTCGCTGTGATGCCCGCCACCGCCACTGCTGCAACCGGTAAGGCCCAGGGACATGACCATCGTCAGCGCCGTTGCGGCCTTGATCCACGCTTGAGTGTTCATGGGAAGACTCCCGCTGCTGGTTGTTGTGCTTGCTACCAGCAGTGAAAGCCGAGGGGGGCGGGACGGGTAGATTACAACTTGGTGTTAGTACCTGTGGGAGAGGGCTGGGGGTGGAGCATAAGCGTATGAATTTCAGTTAGTTTCGTTTGGTGGACAGCGCACAGTATCGAAAGAGCTAGTCATAAATCATTAGTACGGTTGGCCGACAGAATGCTGGGGCCGCTACGCGCCCCTTTCGCGGCACAAGGCCGCTCCTACAGGAATCGCGTTCTCCTTTGTAGGAGCGGCCTTGTGCCGCGAAAGGGCTGCAAAGCAGCCCCTGCGATTTCGAATAGATCGCCGATTTATAAGACTTTCCCCATTCCCTGTAGTCCATTTCCCAAACATACTCCCAAGCCCTTTCAAGCCATTGCGGTGGTCTGGGTTGGCCTCTAGTCTCGGACGGTCGCTGCACAATCAGCGACCGGCTTTGACAGGCCGCTCTGAACAAAACCGCATGGCGCTGTTTTATGGCGGCTGTGCGTGGGGCACCTCGTGTGCGCCGGTTTCTGGTCTTGTTCACCGGTCTGTCAACCCATGTACAGCTGCCACCTTCTTGTTTGACAGCAACCGGTGGTGGTCCTTATTCACGAACAGGACCTTGACCATGCTTAAGATCGTTCCAGATCCACCCCACAACCCCCACTCCCTCGAAGACACCCTCATCCAGGCCACCGAGTACGCCCTGTGCGCCTTGACCGTGGCCCATCACGCCATACAGCTCAAACCCAGGTCGCCGGCTGCCGTGTTGATGATGGCGTCGATGCATGAAATGGAGTCGCTGCGTGTGTTGCTCGAAGCGGCGTTGATCCAGGTACAGATGCCGGCGCAGGCGCCGACGTTGCATTAAGCCCAATCGCGGGGCAAGTCGCAGCGGCGAACCGCCGCTCCCACGCCAGCACTCAGTAGGCCTCGGCTGCGTGGGAGCGGGCTTGCCCCGCGATGGCGCCCGCACAGGCACCGATCCTTTCAGGGAGAAAAATCATGACCACAGACAACACCCCCACCACCGCCGGCAAGACCAAGTTCTACCAAGGCGAAGGCATGACCGACCCACTGTTCTGCATCGAGCCCGGCATCCCCTGCCAGCACGCCCGCGACCAGGCCTCGGAGCTGATGGGCTGCGTGCGCGACCTGACCATCACCGGGATCATGGAGGAAAAGCCCCAACTGCTCTGGGCCTCTTACTACCTGAGCGCACTGGCCAAGGCGCTGATGGATGATGCCGAACTCGGCATGAAGCACTGAGATTTGTGCAGTCAGTGCCGACCTCTTCGCGGGTAAACCCGCTCCCACAGTGGTCACCTGTGCCTCAAGGCCAGCGCAGTACCTGTGGGAGCGGTTTTACCCGCGAAGCAGGCGCCTCGGTGTTCGAGAGGATGCGAGCTCGACTCACTCACTGACCTGAAACGCCACCCGCGCCGTCTCGCCGCTTTCATCCAACGCACTCAACTCGATGCTGCCGGCCTGTTCGAAACGCACCGGCAGACTGTCCTGCCCCTGGGTCTCGCCCAGCGGCTGGCCATTGAGGAACCACCAGCGCCGCCCCGCACCGCCCAGGGCCGTCACCCGCAGTTGCAAAGGCTCGTGACTGGTAGCCGGGCGGCGCAGGTTGTCGCCGGCACGCACACCGACGATCGACAGCGGCGGCGCACTGGCCACCTGCTGTGGCGGGCAGGCCGGATCCACCGCGGGCAGCCGCGCCGCACGGCGCTCGGCCCGGGGCAGCCAGGGTTCCAGCGGGGCCGGCCACAAGGCGACATCGTGGGCCTTGGCCCCGGGGCACCCGGCATCGACGCGCAGTCCCTGGTCGTTGAGCCATACCGTCTCGCGCAAACCCAGCCCCAGAGGCTGGTCGGCCGCCAACAAGGTCGGCGGGGTGGTGCCGTCCAGGGTCCAGGCGAAACGCTGGCGACGGCAGTTGGAGTCCTGGCGGTTCATCGGCTGGCCCAGGGGCCAACAGATCGCCGCCACCCCCACCGACGCCGGCACCGGCTCGACCGGCACCTCGATGCCGCGCTGGCTGTCGCGATTGCTCAGCAAGTCGTGTACCTGCAGCATCAGCGGCGCCGCCGAGGCCAGGCCGAACTGGCCCGGCACCGGGGTGCCGTCGGGTCGGCCGATCCACACGCCGATCAGGTAACGCGGGCCCACGCCCACCGACCAGGCATCGCGAAAGCCGTAGCTGGTGCCGGTCTTCCAGGCCAGTTGCGGGCGCTGCACCAGTTCGGCATGGGGGTCGCGGTCCGGCCGGGCCAGGCCGCTGAGGATGCGCCGGGTGATCCAGGCCGAGCCCGGCGACAGCAGGCGGCGCTCCACCAGGGGATCCTGGGGTTGCAGGCGAATCTTCGCGCTGTTGCCGCCACGGCCGAACGCGGCATAGCCACCGACCAGGTCCTCCAGGCGGCTGCCCGCGCCACCGAGGATCAGCGACAGGTTCGGCTCGGCCAGCGGCGGCAGCACCAGCGGCATGCCGCCCATGCGCATCTGCGCGGCGAAGCGTTTCGGGCCGTAGGCCTCGAGCAACTGCACCGCCGGCAGGTTGAGCGACAGCGCCAGCGCCGAGCTGGCCGACACAGGGCCGCTGAAGCCCATGGAGAAGTTGCCGGGGCGGTAGTCGCCATAGCGCCGTGGCACATCCTGCAGCAGCGATTCGGAATGGATCAGGCCGTCGTCCATGGCCATGGCATAGAGGAACGGCTTGAGGGTCGAGCCGGGCGAGCGCAGGGCGTGGATCATGTCCACATGGCCGAAGCGGCGCTCGTCACTCAGGTCGATGGAACCGAGATAGGCGCGCACTGCCATGCTCTGGGTCTCGACCACCAGCAGCGCCGCCGAGGTGCGCTCGGGCAGACGCGCGCGCCAGCCCATCAGCAGGTCTTCGAGGCGGCGCTGCAGGGCGGCGTCGATAGTGGTACGGATCAGCGGCGGGCTGTCCGGCGTGTTCAGGCGCCGGGCCAGCAAGGGCGCCAGTGCCGGCTCCTGGCGCGGCGCCAGCAACAGCGGCTCTTCGCGGGCCTCGTCGATGCGCTGGGCCGGCCACACCTGGTACTCGGCCAGGCGCTGCAGCACCTTGTCCCGGGCGCGCTGGGCACGTTCGGGATGGCGGTCCGGGCGCAGACGGCTCGGCGCTTGGGGCAGGACGGCGAGCAGCGCGGCCTCGGCGGGGGTCAGGTGCTTCGGCGACTTGCCCAGGTAGGCCCAGCTGGCCGCGGCCACGCCCTGCAAGGTGCCGCCGAACGGCGCCCGGTTGAGGTACAGCTGCAGGATCTCGGCCTTGGACAGGTGCCATTCCAGCTGCGCCGTACGCCACAGCTGGCGCAGCTTGCCGGCCAGGGTGCGGTCGTGCGGGTCGAGCAGGCGCGCCACCTGCATCGACAGGGTACTGCCGCCGGACACCACCCGCCCACCGCGCAGGTTGAGCCAGGCCGCCCGGGCCAGGGCCATGGGGTTGACCCCTGGGTGGTGATAGAACCAGCGATCCTCGTAGGCGAGCAAGGCTTCGAGGTACAGCGGCGAGACCTCGTCCGGGCCGACCGGGTAGCGCCACACACCGTCGGCGTCGGCGAAACGCCACAGCGGCGTGCCGTCCTCGGCCAGCACCACCCGCGCCAGGTCGTCGCCCGGCATGGGCAAGGGCCAGATGCGGTCGGCCAGCCACAGCAGGGCGATGGCCGCCAGCAGGGTGACGGCGCCACGCCGCAGCAGCTTGAGCAGACCTGGGCGCGCTAAGCTTGGCATCGGGAACCGACCGGGCCAGATGATGGCCAAAGGCTGGGAATCGCCGATTCGTTGATCAGGAAGCGACTATGCATGTAGAAGGTTTTTTCGAGTGGCTGGGCCAGGTACTGGGTTCGGTGATCCGTTTCATCGTCGACGGCCTGGGCGGGTTGTTCAACCTGCTGGCCAACGCCGGTGGCAATTTCATCGACGGCCTGGCGCGCACGCTGGGCATGGACACCTCGCTGGTCAGCATCCTGGCGCTCGTCGTTGGCCTGATGCTGCTGTACTCGGCGGTGCGCGCGTTCATGCGGGCGTCGATCATCCTCGGGATCATCTGGGCGTTGCTGGGGTTGTGGGTGTTGAGTTGGGTGGTGCATTGAAAACCCTGTAGGAGCGGCCTTGTGCCGCGAAAGGGCTGCGTAGCAGCCCCGGCGATTCTCGCGTTGACGTCGAGATCGGGGGGCCGCTGCGCGACCCTTTCGCGGCACAAGGCCGCTCCTACATCGGGCGTGTGGACTCAGCGGGCGCGTACCACCATCTCCCCCTGGCTGTCGCCGATCGCCTGCAGGTTCGGCCGGTACATCGACTCCACCTGCGGCGGCGGGATGCGGTAGCTGCCCGGGGTCACGGCACGTGCCAGGTACAGCAGGTGGGTGGTGCCGTAGCTGTCGAGCTTGAGCGCGGCCACGTAGCGGTCGTCACGGTACTCCTGGTGCACCACGCTGGCGTTCTGCATCGACTCGCGCCACTGCTTCACCGCGCTGCTGGCGTTGTCCAGGCTGGCAGCGCTCTGCGCCAGGTTCTGGTTTTCCAGCTCCAGGCCCGCCGGCAGCAGGTCGACCACCAGGGCGTCCGGCACCTGGTCCTGGGCCTTGAGCGCCAGGTGCACCAGCACCAGGTCGCCGCTGCGCAGGTTACGCACATCCAGCGCCTGGCCGTTCATGCCCAGGTACTCACGGCGGATCTCCATGCCGTTGCCGCTGGCGGCCGGGGCCTGGCGCGGATAGCCGGACAGGGTCAGCTGCTGGTACAGGGTGTCGCCGCCCTGGTTCTGCACGGTCAGCGGCGAGGCCAGCAGCGGGCCTTCGAGCTTCATGCCCGAGTCGTTGTTATCGAACTCGCGCACTTCACCGGCGCTGTCCAGGCGGGCTTTCCAGTTGCCTTCCGGCTTGCCCAGCAGGCCACGGCCGGCGAGGAACAGCGCATTGCGCTCCTGGGTGGACAGCCAGCGGTTGGCGGCCAGCTCGTCGGACAGGCCGAACAGACGCTGGTCAACCTGGTTGCCGGCGAGGTTGTTCTCCTGCAGCAGGGCAAGGATCAGCGCCTGGTCACGCAGGGCGCTGCCGTAGTCGGCCATCCAGCCCTTGCCGCGGGTCACGGCCAGGCCTGCCTGCAATGCCTGCTGCGAACGCTGCTTGTCGCCCATCTTGTCCAGCGCCACCGCCAGCTGCACCAGCGGCAGGCCGGAGCGGGCGTCGGCGCGGCGCTCGAACAGGCTGCGCAGGGCGCCCAACGGCGCCTGCTGGCTGCGCGCCAGCACCAGGCCGGCGTAGGCCTGCACGGCGAAGCGGGTGTGGTCGGCGTTCTGGCTGTAGTCGACTTCGATCAGGTTGCGCTCCTGCACATACCGCAGCAGGCGCTCGCTGGCCTTCTTCAGCACTTCGGCCGGTACGCCGTAGCCTTGCTCGCGAGCACGCAGCAGGAAGTCGGTGACGTAGGCGGTCAGCCAGTACTCTTCCTCGCTGTCCGAGCTCCACAGGCCGAAGCTGCCGTTGTAGCGCTGCATGCCTAGCAGGTGCTCGATGCCCATCTCGATCTTGCGCTTGCGCACATCGGCCGGCTCGCCCTTGATGCCCAGGCGCTTGAGGCTGTCGGCATCGGCGTACAGCGACGGGTACAGGCCACTGGTGGTCTGCTCCAGGCAGCCGTAGGGGTAGGCTTCCAGGGCGCGGATCTGCTCGGCCAGGTTCAGCGGCGGGCGGCTCGACAGCGCCAGGCTCGCTTCAAGGCCCGCGGGTTCGAACTCGGCCAGGTCGCTCTCCGGCAGGCTCCAGGGTTGGTCCTTGAGGGCCACGCGGTAGTGCTTGAGCATCGCCGGGTAGGCCGGGCGCACGCCCAGGGTCCACTCGCGCTCGAAGGTGTTGGCTGGCTCGCCCGGCAGTTGCAGGCCATTGACCTGCACCCGCACCTTGCCCTGGCCCAGGCCGCCCTGGGCCTGCACCGGAATCATCAGCGTGGTGCGCTGGCCTTCGGCCAGGCTGAAGTTCTGCTGGGCACCGCCGACCAGGCTCAACTGCCCTTCGGCGCTCAGTTGCACGCTCAGTTGCTGGGCACGGCCGGACAGGTTGGCCAGGTCCAGCGCCAGGCTGGTACGGTCGCCACCCGCCAGGAAGCGCGGCGCGGACAGCTCGGCGATCAGCGGCGCGGCGACCACGGTCTTGCCTTCGGCCATGCCGAAGTGTTCCTCGGTCCAGGCCTGGGCCATCAGGCGCAGTTCACCGTTGAAGTCGGGGATCTCGACGGTGGCCTGGCCTTCGCCCTTCTCGTCGAGGGTCACCGGCAGGCTCTGCTGGGCAACGATGGTCACCGTGGTATTCGGGCGCTTGCCGCCCTTGGCCATGGCGGCGTCACCACCGAAGGCGAGACTGGCCAGGCGGCCCTGGCCGGCCTCGATCAGCTGACCGTAGATGTCGAGCTGGTCGGCACCATAGGCCTTGCGGCCGAACAGGCTGGCGAACGGGTCGGGGGTCTTGAAATCGGTGATATTGAGGATGCCCACATCTACTGCGGACAGCAGCACATGCACCTGCTTCGGCACGCTGCCGTCGGCGTTGACCGCCTTGAACTTCACGGTCAGCGGCTGCTTGGGCCGCATCTTCTCAGGCGCCTGCAACGACACGGCCAGCTTGCGCTCGGCGCGGTCCAGCGGCAGGTGCAGCACGCCCACGGCGCGTTTCGGCGTGGCGTTGGCCTTGCGCTCACCTGGGCGGATCACCAGGGCGCTGATGTATAGGTCGTGGCGCGCCCACTTCTTGTCCAGCTCGACATCGAAGGTCTTGCCCTCGGCGGGTACGTCGATCTCCTGCCACCACAGCGGACCATCGGCGGATTCGATCATCAGGTAGCCGCTGCCGGCGGCTGGCGGGGTGACGGTGACCTTGGCGGTACCGCCGTCCTTGTAGGCAGGCTTGTCCAGGGCGATCTTGACCTGGTCGGGGCGCACGGCGCCACCTTCGGCGTTGTCCTGGGCGCGGTAGCCGGCCCAGAAGCGTGCGCTGGAGACCAGGCCGGTCTGCGGGTCTTCCACCTCGACGCGGTACGGGCCCCACTCCACCTGGAAGTTCAGCTTGGCGGTGGAGCCGGCCTTCACGCTGACGGTCTCCTCGGCCTGGGTGAGGAATTTTTCGTTGTAGTTGTAGCTCCAGCCGTCGCTCTGCGAGTAGTTCCAGTAGTAGTCGCGGCGCTCGCGGATCAGGCGCACCTTCAGGTTGTCGGCGGCGAGTTTCTTGCCGTTGCGATCGGCCACCAGGAACTCGAATTCCACCGGGCCGTCGCCGTCGGTCTCTTCGCCGTCGAACAGGCCGCGCAGGCCCGGCAGGCGGTCGGCGGGCCAGATCGGCTGCTCCAGGCGCCGGGTGATCGGCCGGCCGCCGGACTCCTGCAGGCTGGCCTGCACGGTCAGTTGCAGCGGCGAGCGGGCTTCGGCCCAGCGGCTTTCGATATCGATGCGGGCCTTGCCGTTCTGGTCGAGGGTGACTTCGTCCAGTTCCAGGTCCTGGTTCAGGTCGGTCTCGGTGACCGCGCCGAACTGGTAGCCCGGCAGCGCCTTCACCGCTTCGCGCAGCGGGCGCACGTAGGCCTGGCCGCTGAGACGATTGCCGGCGGCCGGCGCGCCGTAGAGGTAACGGCCATTGACCTGGATGGTGGCGGTCTCATCCGGCGCCAGCGGCGTGCTGCTGCCCTTGAGCTCCAGCGCCAGGCGCTCGGGGAGGAAGTCCTCGACGAGGAACTCGTAGACCTGCTTGCGGCCACCGCCCAGGTCCAGCAGCAGTTGCCAGCGGCCGGTCGGGGCCTCGGTGGCCAGTTGCAGCTGGTACTGGAACAGGCCGTTCTTGTCGGCCTCCCAGACGAACTTGCGGCTGACCTGTTCGTCCGGGCGGCGCACTTCCACGCTCACCGGCTGGGCCTTGACCGGCTTGCCGTCCTGGTCGCGCAGCAGGCCGTTGAGCAGCACGGTCTCGCCCGGGCGATAGAGGTCGCGTGGGCCGAAGATAAAGAACTGCAGCGGGTTGGCCTGGGGCCCGGTGATGTCGAACTCGGCCAGGTCCAGGGCGGCGGTGTTCAGGCGCAACAGGGTGGTGTGCACGCCCTGGGTGGCGATCAGGGTATCGGCCTTGGCGGTGATCGGCAGCTGGGCATGGCCATCGCCGTCGGTCTTGGCCTGGGCCAGCAGCTTGCCCTTGTCGTCGTGCAGCTCGAGGGTGACGTCCTTGAGCGCCTTGCCGCCTTCCAGGGCCTGGGCGAACACGTCCAGGCGGTCGCGGTAGCGGTGGGCGGAGACGCCGATGTCGCTCAGGGTGAACAGGGTCGCTGGCTGCGAATAGTCATAGGTACCCGAGGCGCGCATCACTGCCAGGTACACACCCGGCTCCTGCAGCGGTTTGATCCCGGCGATCGGCAGCAGCACGGTCTCGCGGGTGTTGCGCGCGGGGTTGAGGTCGAAGCGGCCGCTGTAGACCAGCTCGGCCATCTCCAGGGTTTCCTTGGACTGGTAGTAGTACAGGCTGGAGTTGCGGCCCCAGTTGACCAGGAAGCTGGAGAGCATGTCCGGCTTGATGCGGAAGAACTCGACATCGACCTTGTCGACGTTCAGGGCGATCACCGGCAGGCCTTCGGCCAGGCGCGTGGGCAGCAGTGAACCGCGGCTGGCGAAGCCCACGGTGGGCTGCATGTCGCGGGTCTCGAAGCGCCTGACCGATTCGGCCTCAAGCGCGTTGCCGTTGACCGAGAGCAAGCCCTTGTCGATGGTCAGGACCATCTTGCGCTGCGGTTCCAGGTGGCGCAGGCGCAGCTCCATCTGGTTGTCGGAGAGTTCCCAGGCACCGTCGACCTTGCCCTTGACGGTGTCGACCAGGTGCAGCTTGGCGGCGAAGTCCTGGTTGGCATCCAGCGGCGCGGAGACGCTGACCGACAGGGTGCTGGCGCCGTCGAGCTGGACTTCCGAGACGTCCAGCACGGTCAGCTCGCGGCCGGCGTAGCGCTTGGCGAGCACTGCCGGGTCTTCGCGCTTGGCCGCCTTGGTTTCGGCGGGCGCGACGGCGGTGGCGGCATCGGCAGGCGCCGATGGCTTGTCCGGCGTGGAGGAATCACAAGCACTGAGCAGGGCCAGCGCGCAGGCCAGCAACAATCCTTTGTTGAGCATTTGAGAGAGAACTCTTCGGCAGCGTGTACGTGAGGGGGGCAACTATAGCGCAACGGTGCGGGGCTTACCTGGCGATGCGCGGCAAGTGAGACCCTGTTCGCGCCGATTGGTTGCCGGGCCGGTACAATCCGTTCGGCAATCGCGGGGCAAGCCCGCTCCCACGTGATGAAGTGCACTTGCGTGGGAGCGGGCTTGCCCCGCGATTGCCCAATTTGCATCCCCCGCTGGAGCCCGCATGTCTTCACTGTCCACCGCCTGGCGCGACCGCCCCACCCACCACAAGGTCTGGGCCCTGGCCGCGCCGATGATCCTGTCCAACATCTCGGTGCCGCTGGTGGCGCTGGTCGACAGCACGGTGATCGGCCACCTGCCCCACGCCCACCAGCTGGGCGCGGTGGCGGTGGGCGCCACCCTGTTCACCTTCATGGTCGGGCTGATGGGCTTCCTGCGCATGGGCTCCACCGGCTTCGCCGCCCAGGCCGCCGGCCGCGCCGACGGCGCCGCGCTGCGTCAGGTGCTGGTGCAGGGGCTGCTGCTGGCGCTGGCCTTCGCCCTGCTGATCGGCCTGCTCGCCCTGCCCTTCAGCCAGCTGGCGCTGCACGCGATGCAGCCCAGCGAGGCGCTGCATGCCTCCACCGAGGCGTTCTTCCACACCCGCCTGCTCGGCCTGCCGGCGGCGCTGGCCAGCTACGCCCTGGTCGGCTGGTTCCTCGGCACGCAGAACGCCCGGGCGCCGCTGGCGATCCTGCTGACCACCAACCTGCTGAACATCGCCCTGAACCTGTGGTTCGTGCTCGGCCTGGACTGGGGCGTGGTCGGCTCGGCACGGGCCTCGGTGATCGCCGAGTGGTGCGCCGCCCTGCTCGGCCTGGCCCTCACCCGCCCGGCGCTGCGCGCCTACCCCGGGCACATTGCCTGGGCCGCATTGAAGCGCTGGCAGGCCTGGCGGCCGTTGCTGGCGGTGAACCGCGATATCTTTTTGCGCAGCCTGGCGCTGCAGCTGGTGTTCCTGCTGCTGACCGTGCAGGGCGCACGACTGGGCGAAGCCACGGTGGCAGCCAATGCCCTGCTGCTCAACGGGCTGATGCTCACCGCCTACGCCCTCGATGGCCTGGCCCATGCGGTCGAGGCGCTGTGTGGGCATGCCATTGGCGCCCGTGATCGTGGTGCCCTGAAGCGGGCGCTGGTGGTGGCCTGCGGGTGGTCGTTGATCGTCAGCCTGGGGTTTGCGGTGCTGTTCCTGCTGGGTGGCCATCTGTTCATCGACCTGCAGACCGATATCGCCAGTGTGCGCGAGGCGGCGTATCCGTACTTGCCTTATCTGGCGGTGCTGCCGTTGGTGGCGGTGTGGAGCTATCTGCTCGATGGGCTGTTCATCGGCGCCACGCGGGCGCGGGAGATGCGCAATGCGATGCTGGTGTCGGTGGCGATCGCGTTGCCTGTGGCGGTTGTCATGCGAGTGTTCGGCAACCATGGATTGTGGCTGGCGTTTCTGGGGTTCATGGCGTTGCGGGCGGGGACGCTGGGGTGGGTGGGGTGGCGGTTGCAGGAAAAGGGGCGTTGGATTCAGTGACGTTGGGGCCGCTTTGCGGCCCTTTCGCGGCACGAGGCCGCTCCTACATGGGATCGCGGTCTTCTGTAGGAGCGGCCTTGTGCCGCGAAATGAGGGCGCAGCCCTCACCTGCCGGGTTACAGCCACACACAATCCCAATGTGAATACTCACCAGCACGCTGAACCAGCCCGGCACGAATGGGGTTGGCGATGATATAGCGGGCAGCGGCCTTGACGTTATCGTCTCGACGCAAAGCCCGATCATGAAAGCCGGGTTGCCAGACACGTTGACGATCCACTCCGACACGAAAGAGTGCGCAACTGCTTCAGGATTTGAACACACGCATCAGACTGCTCAAACTGCCTTGCCTGAGTTCGACCAGCCAGTGCAGGTGATCAGGCATGAGTACCCAAGCCAAGGACTGGCAAGTGCCTTCCTGCTCGCTCAAGCGAAGTTGCTGGATAACTGCCCTGGCGAAACGCAGGTCAGTAAACAGTGGAGTGCGATTGCGGGTAGTGGTTGTAAGCAGGTACGGACGACCTGCCTCTGAAAAGCGCCCTCTACGCAGGCGGTGGTTACCTTGATGCACCATGAGTCACTCCCTTGAACATTGCATTCAAAGGTAGTCGCATGGGGCGGACAGCTTTTGAAGAAAGCGTTTCAGATTGTGCTTTCGGTGAGGCCCTTTCCGGCCGGTCCGACGCCTCGGCAAGGCCGCTCCTACAGGGGTGTGCATTCTCCCTGTAGGAGAGGCCTCGTGCCACGAAAGGGCCGCAAAGCGGCCCGGCGTTTATGAAGACAGGTACGAAGACCGGGTCAACCCAAGCCGCAACGCATCAAGGAACTGCGTGCGCTCGCGCGCGCTGATCCGTGCGCTGGCCACCTTGTCGCGGTAGTGGGTCATCAACTCTTCCGGCGACAGGTGCACGTAGCGCAGCATGTCCTCGATGGTGTCGTGGGTCTCGATGCCGGCGTGGTACACGCTGCCGTCGGCGTTCTGGTAGATGTTCACCGAGTCGGTGTCACCGAACAGGTTGTGCATGTCGCCGAGGATCTCCTGGTACGCGCCCACCAGGAACACGCCCAGCAGGTAGTCCTCGCCTTCCTTGACCGCGTGCACCGGCATGCTGGTCTCGATGCTCTGCTCGTCGACGTACTGGTTGATCTTGCCGTCGGAGTCGCAGGTCAGGTCCTGCAGCACGGCGCGGCGCAGCGGCTCTTCGTCCAGGCGGTGCAGCGGGATGATCGGCAGCACCTGGCCGATGGCCCAGGTGTCCGGCAGGCTCTGGAACACCGAGAAGTTGCAGATGTACTTGTCGGCCAGCTTGTCGTTCAGCTCGTCCAGCACCTGGCGGTGCGAGCGCTGGCGGGCCTTGAGCGAGTTGTGCAGGCGGCGGCACACGGCGAAGTAGCACTGCTCGGCCAGGGCCTTTTCAGCCAGGGTCAGCTTGCCGTCGGCGTACTGCGCGGCCACGTCGCCCATGTAGTGGGTGGCGCGCCAGTAGGTCTCGGTGACCATCTCGATGTCGGTGGGGCCGAGCAGGTCGGCCAGCCACTGCACGGTCTCGGGCAGCGACGCCTTGTTCTCGATGGTCGGCATCTCGTCGTTGTGGCTCTCGACGTCGGTCACCTGGATCACCAGCATGGCGTGGTGCGCGGTCAGCGAGCGGCCGCTTTCGGAGAAGATGTGCGGGTGCGGCAGGCCCTGCGCGTCGCAGAACTCCTTGAGCATCCCGACCACCACGCCGGCGTAGTCGTCCATGTCGTAGTTGATCGAGCTGGCGTTGCGCGAGTGGGTGCCGTCGTAGTCCACGCCCAGGCCGCCGCCGACGTCGATGTGATCGACCGGCAGGCCCAGGGCACGCAGCTCGCCGTAGTAGCGGATGGCTTCCTTGAAGCCGTGCTGGTAGTCGGCCAGGTTGGCGATCTGCGAACCCATGTGGAAGTGCAGCAGGCGGATGCCCTGGTCCAGGCCTGCGTCACGGAAGCGCTGCACCACCGAGATCAGCTGGGCGGCGGACAGGCCGAACTTGGACTTCTCGCCGCCGGTGTCGGCCCACTTGCTCGAGGCCAGCGACGACAGGCGCACGCGCAGGCCGACTTGTGGCTTGACCTTCAGCTCCGCGGCTTCCTCGATCACCAGGGCGACCTCGGATTCCTTCTCGATGACGATGAACACGTTGTGGCCGAGCTTCTGGCCCATCAGCGCCAGGCGGATGAACTCGCGGTCCTTGTAGCCGTTGCAGACGATGGTGCCGCCCTTCGGCGCCAGCGCCAGCACCGCCAGCAGCTCGGGCTTGGAGCCGGCTTCCAGGCCGATGGAGACGTTCTGGGTGGCGATGATGTTCTCGACCACCGCTTCCTGCTGGTTGACCTTGATCGGGTACAGCGCGGTGTACTGGCTCTGGTACTCCAGGCGCGCGATGTTGGCGTCGAAGGCGCCGGTCAGCTGGCGCACGCGGTCCTGCAGAATGTCGGGGAAACGGACCAGCAGTGGCAGCGACAGGCCGCTCTGGCGCAGCTCCTGGACCTGCTCGAACAGGTCGATCGGCGCGCTGTCCGGGCCGTTGGGGCGCACTTCGACGCGCCCGGCTTCATTGATGGCGAAATAACCAGCGCCCCAATGGCGGATGCCATAAACACTGCGGCTGTCGGCCACGGTCCATTGGCTACCATCGTCTTTGCGTGTGCGTCGTACGGACATTCAAGTCCCCTATAGATAAGTCCAAGACACTGCCCCGTCAGGTGGCGGGCGCAGTGTAGAAGCTGAAAATGACGAATCGTCCGTGCCCCCGGATAGACCCTGGCCACGGCATCGAGTTTAGAAAGCGCTGGGCGAAAAGTCGCGCGACGGCCTCAGCCGCCGGATTTCTTCGCCTTGAAGCCCTGTTTGATCAGCTCGCCGAGCAACAGTTCGACATGGTCGCCCTGAATCTCGATGACCCCGTCCTTGAGCGCGCCGCCGGTGCCGCAACGACGCTTGAGCGTGCTGGCGAGCTCCTTGAGTTGTTCGAGGGGCAGCGGCACGCCGGTGATGGTGGTCACGGTCTTGCCGCCGCGACCTTTGCTTTCACGACGCACACGGGCAATGCCATCGCCTTCGGGGATGACCTGCTGCTTGCAGATGCAGGCGTCCACCGGCTGGCCGCAGTCGGGACAGTGCCGACCGGCATCGGTGGAATATACGAGACCGCCAAGGGCGGCGAAGGAAGAAGCTTTCTTGGCCACTTTTGTTCCTCTGTGCCGAGGACAAAAAACTGGTCGGCGGGAGCCGACCGCGAAGCCCCACTCTGGCAGGGGCGGCGCTACTGCCGCAAGGTCATGCGACAGCCCGAAAAGGGCGCGCAGTGTAACGATAAATCTGGCTGTTGCTAAGTACAGGATTGCGCCATTTTACGAAAGTTTTGCGACCTTTGGGCCCCAGGGTCTGCTTCGCAGCCCTTTCGCGGCACAAGGCCGCTCCTACAAGGGATCGCGAATCCCTGTAGGAGCGGCCTTGTGCCGCGAAAGGGGCGCAAAGCGCCCCCATCAGATCAGGCCAGCCTGGTACCGCTGCAACGCCACCAGCGAATCCGGGCAATACGGCCGCTGCGCGCTTTCGGCCTGGGCCTGCTCGACGCTGATGAACCGCGCCTCGATGACCTCCTCGGGCTGCAAGCGCAGCGCCCCGTCCCACACCGCCGAATACACCGCGCACCACAAGCGGTTGCCCGGCTGCTCGAAGTAGAACGTCTCGTGAAAACGCAACTCGACGCCACTCACCCCCAGCTCCTCGGCAAGCTCCCGGGCCGCCGAGTCGGCGTAGGACTCCTGCACCCCGACCATGCCGCCGGCCGCCACATCCCAGTAACCGGGATACAGCGCCTTGCTCAGGGTGCGCCGATGCACGCACAGCTCGCCCGCGCCGTTGAACAGCAGGATGAAGGTGCAGCGCCCGATCAGGCCGCGCTCGCGCAGCTCGGCCCGTGGCAGGGCGCCGAGCAGTTGGTCATGCTCGTCGACCCAGGCCACCAGCTCGGCGTCGGAGGCCGCGCGGTGCGCGACCTCGGCAGGATTGACCGGCATCTCAGCCCTGGGACAGCAGTTGGCGCAGGTCGATGACCGCGGCGTTGGCCCGGGAGATGTAGTTGGCCATCACCAGCGAGTGGTTGGCCCACATGCCAAAGCCGCTGCCGTTGAGCACCATCGGGCTCCACAGCGCTTCCTGCGAGGCTTCCAGCTCGCGGATGATCTGCCGAACGCTGACCGTGGCGTTCTTCTTCGCCAGCACGTCGGCGAAGTCGACCTCGATGGCGCGCAGCAGGTGCGACAGCGCCCAGGCCTGACCACGGGCCTCGTAGAACACGTTGTCGATCTGCAGCCACGGGGTCTCGACCACTTCCTCGTCGACCTGCGGCGCCTGGCCGGGGGCCACGGCCTCGGTCTTCAGGGTGTTGTTCAGCTTGACCCGGCCGACGCTGGCCGACAGGCGCTGCGACAGCGAGCCCAGGCGGGTGGCCACGTCGCCCAGCCAGTTGTTCAGGTTGTCGGCGCGGGTGTAGAAGATCGCGCCCTGGTCACCCTTGGCCAGACGGGTCTGGTAGCGGTTCAGCGACTTGATGCCCTCTTCGAACTCCGACTCGCTCGACGGCAGGATCCAGCTCTTGTTGTCGAAGTTGAAGCGCGGCTCGGCCTTGGCCAGATCGGCATCCTCGGTCGACTGCGACTGGGAGCGGGCGAAGTCCTTGCGCAGGGCGCGGGACAGGTCACGTACCTGGACCAGCACGCCGTATTCCCAGCTCGGCATGTTGTCCATCCACAGCCCTGGCGGGAAGCGGTCGTTGGAAATGTAGCCGCCCGGCTTGTCGAGCAGGGTGCCGGCGACGGTCTTGAGGGTCTCGACGGTGGTATAGCCGACCACCATCTGCTGGCCGTTGCGCTCGGCGGCGGCCTGGGCGTTCTGCTGCACCGGGAACAGCTCTGGCTCCTGGCTCCAGTACCAACCCAGGCCGATGCACACCAGCAGGTAGAGGCCGATCAGGGTGCCCAGGGCACGGCTCCAGAGGCCGCCGAGGTAGCTACGGGTGGCGGCGCCGCGGGTTTCGACCCGCTCACGGGGCTCGGCCTTGGCCTCGCGGTTTTTCCAATCCAGCATGGCATTGTCCTTAATCAGTCACGAACGGTTCAGGGCTTGGACCACAGGCCTCGGCCAGGGTGCCACGACAAGCCCGCATGCCAGCACTATAAAGCAGACGCCGCCATTCGTATAAGCGACCATCGGGTCGGCAACTGAATGACGGTCCCTGAACACTTTGTTGACCCCAGGCACTCGCTTGTCGGAAAAGCAGTGCTAGCATAGAGCCATCATTGAACCTGCGCCCTCCCACTCATAAGTAGTCAGGACATGACCCAGCCAGCCGAGCCGAGCCACGAACGCCTCAAGCAGCACTTTGCCCAGCGGGTGATCCACCAGGCCCGGCAGATCCTCGAGATCTGGCAGCGCCTGCAGCGTGGCGAGTGGTCCAGCGGCGACCTGGGCGAACTGTGCGAGGCCAACCTGCGCCTGCAGCGCTACGCCGAACGCTTCGAGCAACCCGAGCACGGCAGCCTGTCGACGGCCATCGGCCAGACCCTGCGCGCCATCGAGGCCAACAGCGCGCGGCTCAACTCCGAGCTGATCAGCGAACTCAACCGCCTGATGCAGCGCCTGTCGCGCACCGGCCTGCGCAAGGGCGACCAGCTCGACAACGTGCCCCTGCCGCCACTGCGCAAGCCGGTGTACATCGTTCTGCAGGACCACGACCGCGCCGAGCGCCTGGCCCAGCAGCTGGAATTCTTCGGCCTGACCGTGCAGGCGCTGTGCAGCGCCGAGGCGTTCCAGGCGTCGATGAGTGAGCGCCTGCCGTCGGCCATCGTCATGGACGTGGACTTCACCGGCGCCGGCGTCGGCCTGCAACTGGCGGCCCAGGCCCAGCAGGGGCTGGAGCAGCCGGTGCCGCTGCTGTTCTTCTGCCTGCACGAAACCGACACCCCGACCCGCCTGGCCGCCGTGCGCGCCGGCGGCCAGGAGTTCCTCACCGGCACCCTGGACGCCTCCAGCCTGCTGGAAAAACTCGAGCTGCTGACCAGCGCCACCCAGTACGACCCGTTCCGCGTGCTGGTGATCGACGACTCCCGCGCCCAGGCCCTGCACACCGAACGCCTGCTCAACAGCGCCGGGATCATCACCCGCACCCTGACCGAGCCGATCCGTACCATGAGCGAGCTGGCCGACTTCCAGCCCGACCTGATCATCCTCGACATGTACATGCCCGAGTGCACCGGCCCGGAGCTGGCCAAGGTGATCCGCCACAACGACCGCTACGTCAGCGTGCCGATCATCTACCTGTCGGCCGAGGACGACCTGGACAAGCAGCTCGACGCCATGAGCGAAGGCGGCGACGACTTCCTCACCAAGCCGATCCGCTCGCGGCACCTGGTGACCACCGTGCGCAACCGCGCCGCCCGCGCCCGCCACCTCAAGGCGCGGATGGTCCGCGACAGCCTCACCGGGCTGTACAACCACACCCACATCCTGCAACTGCTCGAGGACTGCAGCTTCCGCGCCCGCCGCGAAGCGCAGCCGCTGAGCTTCGCCATGCTCGACATCGACCACTTCAAGAAGATCAACGACCGCCACGGCCACCCCATGGGCGACCGGGTGATCAAGAGCCTGGCGCTGTTCCTCAAGCAGCGCCTGCGCAAGACCGACTTCATCGGCCGCTACGGCGGCGAGGAGTTCGCCATCGTCATGCCCAACACCGCGCTGGAGGCGGCGCACAAGGTGCTCGACGAGATCCGCCGGCGCTTCGCCGAGATCCACTACCCGGCCCAGCCCCACGACCTGCAATGCACTTTCAGCGCCGGGGTGGTGCAGCTGGACGACAGCCTCGATGCGCTGACCATGGCCAGCGCGGCGGACGAGGCGCTGTATCGGGCCAAGCATGCCGGGCGCAACTGCGTGGTCAGGGTCGAGCCGTAACTGCCGACATGAGCCGGTGTGTGTATGTAGGAGCGGCCTTGCGCCGCGAAAGGGCCGCATAGCGGCCCCGACATTCTTTGCACCGATGCACAAACCCTGGGGCTGCTGCGCAGCCCTTTCGCGGCGCAAGACCGCTCCTACAGAGAGCAACCGGCAAAACAATACAGGCACTGTGCCACTTTTTTATGGCGCCAACCCTCCGCCGTCATCACCCCGTCACAAAATCGCAATAACTTCAGGCCCCGACCTCTCCACTCCCCCTCCGCAGGAAGTTCGCGGCTATGCGCCTGAAGTGGCTGACCAATTTCAACACCCTGTTGCTGGTGACCGTGTGTATCGCCCTGGGCGCGACCCTGTGGTGGTCGCAACGCGCCCTGGAACGTCCCTACCAACTGATGGAGCGCTACCTGGGCCTGTCCCAGCAGTTCCAGAACGACGCCGCGCGCAATATCCAGGCCTACCTGGGCAGCGGCGATGCCCTGCGCCATGCCGCAGCCATGGAAGCCAACAAGCAGTTGCAAACCGCCCTGGCCGAATGGCCCGAGGCGCTGTCAGCCAAGCTGCGCCCGAGCCTCGACAGCCTGCAGGGCTTCACCGCCAACGAACTGCTCGCCGCCGGCAAGCTGGCGGGCGATCCCCAGGCCCTGCTGCTGCAGGCCGAGCGGGAGCTGGGGGCCAACCTCGAACAACTGGCCGGCTACGCCCGCGACAGCGCCAGCAGCGATGCCAGTCGTTACCTGACACCGCTGCTGGAGGCCTCGCTGCACTTGGGCCGCCTGTCCCTGGCCCGCGACAAGCTGGTCAGCAGCGGCCGCGCCGAACTGGCCGCCGAGGTAGAGCGCGAACTGCAACTGATCGCCGCCCAGGCCCAGGCCATCGACAGCTTGCCGCTGCTGGGGGTGACCCGCGCCGCCGAATCCAACGCCGACGACTTCGCCGCGATGATGGGCCTGGAATCCCAGGCCAGCAGCCAGCAGGAGGATGTGGCCGTGGGCCTGAAGCGCGAGCTGCACAGCCTGCTCGGCCGCTACCCCGGCGAACTGCAGCGCACCCGCGAGCAGATCGAGCGCCGCGCCGCCCTGGCCACCAGCACCGGCGAGCGCCTGGAGGCGGTGCAGCAGGCCATCGCCGGCCTTGAGCCCGAGGTGCGTGGCCTGCACGCCACCATCGCCGGCGAGGTGCGCCTGATCCAGGGCCTGATGATCGGCCTGATCCTGCTGATCGCCCTGCTGATCGACACCCTGCAGCGTCGCCTGGCACGTACCCTGACCGGCCTGGCGCCGGCGCTGTCGCGCTGGGCCGAGGGCGACTTCGCCCAGGCCATCGCCCTGGGCCGCACCAACCGCGAGCTGCACGATATCCAGGAATCGCTGAACCGCCTGCGCCAGTACCTGGTGGAGCTGGTCGGCACCATCCGTCACAACGCCGAACAGGTGGCCGGCAGCAGCCATGCCCTGGCCGGCATGAGCAGCGCCCTGCACGACGGCGCCGAACGCCAGGCCGGCGACACGGCGCAGATCCGCGACGCCCTGGGCGAACTGGAGGCGACCATCCAGCAGGTGGCCGGCGATGCCAGCGCCGCCGCCGAGGCCAGCCGCGATGCCGGCCGGGCCGTGGAGCAGGGCCAGACGGTGATCGGCCAGAGCCTGTCCGGCCTGCGTTCGCTGGTCGACGAGGTGCAGGGCAACGCGCGGATGATCGAGCAACTGGCGGAAGAGTCGGCGACCATCGGCGGCGTGCTCACGGTGATCCGGGCGATTGCCGAGCAGACCAACCTGCTGGCCCTAAACGCCGCCATCGAAGCGGCCCGGGCCGGCGAGATGGGCCGTGGCTTCGCCGTGGTCGCGGATGAAGTACGCTCGCTGGCCCAGCGCACCACCGGCGCCACCGGCGAGATCCAGGCGCTGATCGACCGCCTGCAGCAGGCCGCCCGCAGTTCGGTGGACGGCATGCGCACCCAGTTGGAACATGCCGAGGCCACGGCCAACCAGGCGCAGTCGGCCGATGGCGCGCTGGATGCGATCGTCAGCGCCATCCGCACCATTGCCGACACGGCGGTGCGGATCGCCGATGTGACCGCGCAGCAGACCGGCGCGGTGAGCGAGATCCGCGATCACAGCGAGCGGATTCATGAGCTGGGCGAGGACAACCTGCAGCGCATTGGCGAAGGGCGTGAGCAGGGCGAGCAGTTGCTCAAGCTGGGGGGCGAGTTGAATACGGCGGTGCGCGCGTTCCGCTTGTGAGGGCCTCTTCGCGGGTAAACCCGCTCCCACAGGGGCCGCGCAGTCGCTGACACGGCGCGATCCCTGTGGGAGCGGGTTTACCCGCGAAAGGGCCGGCACAGGCGATGCACAGGCCAGCGGCCATGTGTCGCCCCTGCAGGCAACTCGACCCTAACGACGGCCAACTCCGCTATCATGCCGCCACGTTCCACCTCGCGAGTCCGCCATGCGCCGCCTGTTTTTCCTGCTGTTCCTGCTGCTGGCCAGCCCCGTCTTCGCCACGGGCCTGCTCGACAACCGCCCCAGCGCCACCCTCGGCGCCGCCTCCAACAGCGCCGACTTCCTGCCGGTGCACGAAGCCTTCAAGCTCAGCCTGGTCCAGGCCGACGCCCAGACCGTCAAGCTGCGCTTCATCGCCACCGACGGCTACTACCTGTACCGCCACCGCTTCCAGTTCCGCACCGAACCCGCGGACATCCGCCTGGGCGCGCCGAACATCCCCAAGGGCGAGGCCAAGCACGACGAGTTCTTCGGCGACGTCGAGGTCTATCACGGCGTGCTCGACATCGAGCTGCCACGCAACGACCCGCGCGCCTTCACCCTGCTGGTGGGCTACCAGGGCTGCGCCGACAAGGGCCTGTGCTATCCGCCGGAAACCGCGCGGCTGAGCATCGATGGCCAAGGCGCCCCGCTGCCGGCAAGCGCAGAGCAGGGCTGGACCTGGAAATCGCTGCTGCTGTTCTTCCTCGCCGGGGTCGGCCTGACCTTCACCCCGTGCGTGCTGCCGATGCTGCCGATTCTTTCCGGTGTGGTCCTACGCGGCCAGGTTGGCGGCCTGCGCGGGCTGTCGCTGTCGCTGGCCTACGTGCTGCCGATGGCGGCGAGCTTCGCCGTGCTCGGCGCGCTGATGGGCCTGTTCGGCGCCGGCCTGAACCTGCAGGCGCGCCTGCAGTCGGCCTGGGTGCTGGTGCCGTTCGCCGCGTTCTTCGTGCTGTTCGCCCTGGCCATGTTCGGCCTGTTCGACATCAAGCTGCCGCAAGCCCTGAGCAGCCGCCTGGACCACCTCGCCCACCGCACCAAGGGCGGTTCGCTGCTCGGCGCGGCGGTGCTCGGCGTGCTGTCCAGCCTGCTGGTCTCGCCCTGCGTGTCGGCGCCGCTGGCCGGCGCCTTGCTGTACATCAGCGCCAGCGGCGACGCCCTGGGCGGCGCGCTGAAACTGTTTGCCCTGGGCCTGGGCATGGGCGCGCCGCTGTTGCTGGTGGCCACCGGCGGCGCAGCCTGGTTGCCGAAGAGCGGGCCATGGATGAACACGGTGAAGAACGCCATCGGCGTGCTGCTGCTGGGCCTGGCCATCGGCCTGCTCAGCCGCGTGCTGCCGGGGCCGGCCACCCTGCTGCTGGTCGGCCTGCTGGCCGCCGGCGTGGCGCTGTTCCTCGGCGCCCTGGAGTTCGTGGACAAGACCCCGCGCCAGCGCCTGGCGCAACTGCTGGGCCTGGTGCTGCTGGTGTACGCCCTGGCCTGCTGGTATGGCGCCCTGAGCGGCCAGGGCGATCCGCTGCGCCCGCTGCCGCCACCAGTCGCGGCCAGCGGCGTTGCGCCGACCAAGGCCGACGCCTGGCAGACCCTCACCACCCCCGCCGCCCTCGACGCGGCACTGGCCGAGGCCAAGGCCGCCGGCCAGCCGGTGCTGCTCGACTGGTACGCCGACTGGTGCATCAGCTGCAAGGTGATCGAGCACGAAGTACTCAACGCGCCGCAGGTCCAGCCGCAACTGGCCGCCTTCCGCCTGCTGCGCTTCGACATCACCGAGAGCAACGCCGAACAACGCGCCCTGCTCGACCGCTACCGGCTGTTCGGCCCTCCCGCGCTGATGTTCTTTGCCGCGAACGGCAGCGAAATGACCACCGATCGGGTCATCGGCGAGATAAACGCCGCCGATTTCGCCCAGGTATTGACGCGCGTGCGCGGCCAACTCGGGCTATAACTTCCCGCGTCCAGTGAAAAAACCCCGCAGCAGTGACCAGACTTAATCATCTGGTCACATACTTTGCGCGAATCTCGGACATCGTGCTGGCTATTGCCGGGAACTGGACACTCAGCGCCGCTTGCGGCATAGTCGCCGCGCTATGTCGAATTGCCCTACAAAACCAAGGAATCGCAGATGGCAACCCTACTGGTGCTGCACGGCCCCAACCTGAACCTGCTCGGGACCCGCGAACCGGGCCACTACGGCGCCGCCACCCTGGCCCAGATCAATCAGGACCTGGAGCAACGCGCCCGCGCCGCCGGCCACCATCTGCAATACCTGCAGAGCAATGCCGAATACGAATTGATCGACCGCATCCATGCCGCGCGCAACGAAGGCGTGGACTTCATCCTGATCAATCCGGCCGCTTTCACCCACACCAGCGTCGCATTACGTGACGCATTGCTCGCGGTGAGCATCCCATTCATCGAAGTGCACCTCTCCAACGTGCACAAGCGTGAACCGTTCCGCCACCACTCCTACTTTTCCGATGTTGCCGTAGGGGTGATCTGCGGCCTGGGCGCCACCGGTTACCGGCTGGCCCTGGAATCCGCGCTGGAACACCTGGCTGCCAACGCACAGCCCTGATGACACAAGGCCTTGGCCCCTTCGGGCCGAGGCTCATGAAGAAACGTTTTCGACACGTTTTAAAAATACGTCCCCGACCGAACCTTGGGAGTTGATGATTAATGGATATCCGTAAAGTCAAGAAGCTGATCGAACTGCTGGAAGAGTCTGGCATCGACGAACTGGAGATCAAGGAAGGCGAAGAGTCCGTTCGCATCAGCCGTCACAGCAAGACCCCGGCCGGCGCCCAGTACTTCGCCGCTCCGGCTCCGATGGCCGCTCCGGTTGCCGCCGCAGCACCTGTTGCCGCTGCCGCCCCGGCCGCTGAAGCCGCTGCCGCCGCGCCTGCCCTGAAAGGCACCGTTGTTCGTTCGCCAATGGTCGGCACCTTCTATCGCAAGCCTTCGCCAACCTCGGCCAACTTCGCCGAAGTCGGCCAGGCCGTGAAGAAAGGCGACACCCTGTGCATCGTCGAAGCCATGAAAATGATGAACCACATCGAAGCCGAGATCGGCGGTGTGATCGACGCCATCCTGGTGGAAGACGGCCAGCCGGTTGAGTACGACCAGCCGCTGTTCACCATCGTTTGATTCGCGGAGAACCAACGATGTCTGGGAAGCTTGAAAAAGTCCTGATTGCCAACCGTGGGGAAATTGCCCTGCGGATCCTGCGTGCCTGCAAAGAGCTGGGCATCAAGACCGTCGCCGTGCACTCCACGGCCGACCGTGAACTGATGCACCTGGGCCTGGCAGACGAGTCGGTCTGCATCGGCCCTGCATCGTCCAAGGATTCGTACCTGCACATTCCGGCGATCATCGCCGCCGCCGAAGTGACAGGCGCCACCGCCATCCACCCGGGCTACGGCTTCCTCGCGGAAAACGCCGATTTCGCCGAGCAGGTGGAAAAATCCGGCTTCGCCTTCATCGGCCCGAAAGCCGATACCATCCGCCTGATGGGCGACAAGGTGTCGGCCAAGGACGCGATGATCAAGTCGGGCGTACCGACCGTGCCTGGTTCCGACGGCCCGCTGCCGGAGGACGAAGAGGTTGCTTTGGCAATCGCCCGTGACGTCGGCTACCCGGTGATCATCAAGGCCGCCGGTGGCGGCGGTGGTCGCGGCATGCGCGTGGTGCACAAGGAAGAGGACCTGATCGCCTCGGCCAAGCTGACCCGCACCGAAGCCGGTGCCGCGTTCGGCAACCCGATGGTCTACCTGGAGAAGTTCCTGACCAACCCACGTCACGTGGAAGTGCAGGTTCTGTCCGACGGCCAGGGCAACGCCGTGCACCTGGGCGACCGTGACTGCTCGCTGCAGCGCCGTCACCAGAAGGTCCTGGAAGAAGCTCCGGCCCCGGGCATCGACGAGAAGGCCCGTCAGGAAGTCTTCAAGCGTTGCGTCGACGCGTGCATCGAGATCGGTTACCGCGGTGCCGGTACCTTCGAGTTCCTGTACGAAAACGGCCGCTTCTACTTCATCGAGATGAACACCCGCGTCCAGGTCGAGCACCCGGTTTCGGAAATGGTCACCGGCATCGACATCGTCAAGGAGATGCTGAGCATCGCCGCTGGCAACAAGCTGTCGTTCCGCCAGGAAGACGTGGTGATCCGCGGTCACTCGCTGGAGTGCCGGATCAACGCCGAAGACCCGAAGAAGTTCATCCCGAGCCCAGGCAAGGTGAAGCACTTCCATGCCCCGGGCGGCAACGGCGTGCGCGTCGATTCGCACCTGTACAGCGGCTACTCGGTTCCGCCGAACTACGATTCGTTGATCGGCAAGCTGATCACCTACGGCAAGGACCGCGACGAAGCCATGGCGCGCATGCGCAATGCCCTGGACGAGATCGTCGTCGACGGCATCAAGACCAACATCCCGCTGCACCGCGACCTGGTGCGTGATGAAGGTTTCTGCAAAGGCGGCGTCAACATCCACTACCTCGAGCACAAACTGGCCAACCAGGAGTGATCGCGTTAGCGTGATGAAAAAGCCCCGGCCCCGTGCCGGGGTTTTTTATTGCCGATGTGCCCTACCCCTCTCGTGTGTAGGAGCGGCCTTGTGCCGCGAAAGGGCCGCAAAGCGGCCCCGCGATCTGTGCCCCGACGCTAATGCCCCAGGCCTGCTGCGCACCCCTTTCGCGACACAAGGCCGCTCGTACCCAACACGCAACCCAGTGATTTAGCTTGCCCCTGTGGGAGCGGGTTTACCCGCGAAGAATCCAGCGCGGTGTATGGCACCGGCTCCGCCGGTGTTCGCGGCGCCCGCTCCCACAGAGATAACAGTTCCCGACTCGACAGCGCAGCCCCAAAGGGCTGGGCGACCGCCTACAGGTATCGCCCATGCCTCAGGCCATCCAATCACCCCACCAACCCAATGGAACCCCGCCCAAACCCACACAGTCCACCGATCAGGCCCACATCCCAAGGCCTCAAAGGAGACTCCCATGAAAGGCACTGCGCTATCCGCCCTGTTCGCGGCCGCCACCCTGCTGGCCTCGCCTGTGTTCGCCGCCGACGACCTGTGCACCATGAACCTGCAGAAAATCGACGACAGCATGGCCACCGCCGGCGCCACCTCCGAAGGCCTGGACAAGGCCATCACCGAGCATGTGGACCAGGCCAAGGCCGCCCAGGCAAAAGGCGACACCAAGGAATGCATCGCCATCACCAGCAAGGTGCTCGAGCGCCTGGAGAAGACCGACAAAGGCAGCGGCTCGGCCGGTGGCAGCGGTACTTGAGCCCTGCGCCAGCGCGGGCGGCCGAACCATCTGTCGACGCCGCCCGTGTAAGCGCGTATACTCGGCCTTGCGTGCTGAAAAGCGCGTTCAGCTAGAGCTGAGTGTGGGGCCGATTAGGATTCGACGCCGGTAGCGAAACTCTAGGTGCATGCCGAGTTGGTAACAGAACTCGTAAATCCACTGTTGCAACTTTCTATAGTTGCCAATGACGAAAACTACGAGGGCTACGCTCTCGCTGCGTAAGCAGCTGAGCCCGCTCTCCTGGTAGCTTCGGCTCCAGCAATCATCAGGGGATGCCTGTAAACCCGAAATGATTGTCATACAGAACAGGATCGTCGTGCAGCACGTTGGGGGCGAAGCGACTAAAAATTACCCAACTCATCCAAAGCACCCTGCCCGTCGGGCGGCTGCGGATTAAATCAGTAGACACGGCTAAGCATGTAGTACCGACAGCGGAGTACTGGCGGACGGGGGTTCAAATCCCCCCGGCTCCACCAAATCCGAAAAAGAAGACGCCCAATGGGCGTCTTTTTTTGTGCCTGAGATTCAGTGCCTCAGCGGCACCTACACCACGCCGTCACCTTCCCTCCTCCCCCTTAATCGCCTCCAGCTTGCTGAACTGCTCGCTAGCCAAACGGCTGATGATGCGGATCGCCTGATGAATCCCCGCCGTGTTGCGAAAGCTCAGCTGCGGGTTGTGCTCGCACTCGAGTACCTCGTCATGCTGCACCAGCGCCTCGCCGAGCAGTTCAAGGGTCCAGACGTAGCTCTGGAGGGTAGACAGCCGTTCATGGTCAGACATGGGGCACCTCCCGGTTGACGCGTGTGGCGAGGGACTGGCTGTCGATCGGGTAGAAGGTTGGGGATGGGCTGGCCGCGGGGGTTGGGCGGCGGAGAGCGGATGCGAGGATCCTGCTCAGAATGCGAATAAGCATGCATGAGACTCCAAGTTTGAGATTGGAGCTACCACGATCCTTCCTACGGGATTGGGTGGCAGCTATGTGTGGGGTAGGAATACCGGGAAACTTGGAACCCGGCCAGGCCGAAGCCTGCCCACACACAGCCGCACGAAAGGTTTTAACCAGTTGTTAGACGTCAATTAGCTACGGGAGGAAAGGACAGTAGCCATGCTTTTTATCAAACTCAAGACCTTTGGATATTTCAAAGCTGCCGTGGAGATAGTGCTTGCGATCCTCTCCTTGTGCTAAGCGACAACCTAAGCGCTCAACCATTGGACTGATTCCCGCATGCTCATCGATCCACTCGCTATATCCAGAAATTGATGGTCCGCCTACATTTATGACGAACTCGACGCCATAGAAAAGAAAGCAAAAAAGTGTTTCCTGCCGCCTGTTCATAAAAAGTCCAAAGCCAAAGCCGGCTTGAACCCATTCATTCGTGAGAGGGTGTTGCATCAATGTATCGTGGGGGAACACGCGTCTCTGCGAAAATGGCCATTCTTTAAAATTGCTTCCATACCGAGCGTATTCGCGAACGTTGTCAAAGAAAGGCTCGTTACTCAAATGATATGGGCCTTGGGGGCTTTCGCAGAACAACTCTGCAACCGCCTCGTAAGCCATTTTGCAAAGAAACCTCGACATTTCCCGTTGTGGTGGATCATCGTTGAGTGTGAAAATCAGTAGCCGCTCAAATTCATCAATAACAACTTCAGAAAGAGCAGACTTGTCGTTACCTTTTTCCGTATTTAGGTGAAACATCCCACCTGACGAGCGGCGCATATTCACTGCGATATCGGTACCAGCAATGTGGCCGATCAGAGATGGGTATGTTCCTTTCTTATTTGGAACTTGCTCCCATGCACGAACATTTCTCATCCATGAGTGAGTTAGAATCGACTGCTCAACTCTGCGCGCAAAGTAGTTATTGCATTTATCACAGACAACACCAACCGGCAATACACGTTTTTTGTTTCCAGCTGATTCTGGGATGATGTGTTCAACACTACGTGAGCTTGTTGAGTCGCATTTGCAGAAGATACATCGCATAGGCTTTTAGTAACTGGTTTCTAATGTTTGAGGACCAGCTTCAGCCAGTCCCAAGTTGGCGAGCGAGCGATGAGGTGACCGTCATGGCATTTGTAGGTACATACCGGCAGCCAGCCCTACATCCATGCCTCACAGAGCGTCTCAGCCTGCGCCAGCACTAGTTGTGCCGCCGCCTCCTGCTGATCCGGCGGATACTTATATTTACGCAGGATGCGCTTGACCAGAAGCCGCAGCTTGGCCCGCACACTGTCACGATTACTCCAGTCCACGGTCACGTTCTGGCGCAGGCTATCTGTCAGCTCATGGGCGATCTTGGCTAGGATCTCATCGCCCAACTCTCGCACCGAGGCCTCGTTATTGGCCAGCGCATCGTAGAAAGCCAACTCGTCATCATTCAGGCCCAGCACATCTCCACGCTTGCTCGCTGCGGCAAATTTCTTGGCCATCTCGATCAGCTCTTCGATGACCTGGGCGGTCTCGATGGAGCGGTTCTGGTAGCGCTTGATCACGCTATCGAGCAGCTCGGAGAACTTCTTCTCCTGGGCCAGGTTGCTGGCGAACTTGCTCTTGATCTCACCCTCCAGCAGGCGCTCCAGTAGCTCAACCGCCAGGTTTTTCTCCGGTAGGTTGCGCACCTCGGCAAGAAACTCGTCATCGAGCAGGCCGATGTTGGGCTTGTCCAGACCGACCGCCTCGAACACATCCACCACCTCGCCGGAGACTACGGCATTGCCGATAATCTGGCGGATCGCCAGCTCACGTTCTTCGTCGTTTTTCTTTTGGGCGCTAATGTCACGCTTGGTCAGCAGCACCTTGATGGCCTGTAGGAAAGCGACTTCCTCCCGAACGACTTTGGCCTCGTCCAGGGTGCAGCACAGGGTAAAGGCCTTGCTCATGGCCAGGGCATTGTCGGCAAATCGCTTCTTGCCATCCTCCAGCCCCAGCACATGGTTGGCGGCACCGGCCAGTAGCTTGTGCCCGCCAGTCAGGAAGTCGCCGTAATCGAAACCATACAGCAGGCTACGTAGCACATCGAGCTTTTCCTCCAGCACCGCATAGGCTTCATGGGCATCGACGGTGGGCCGCCCCCTGCCATTGCTGGCGGTGTATTCCTTGAGCGCCGCCTTCAGCTCGTTGGCAATGCCGATGTAATCCACTACCAGGCCGCCCTGCTTGTCCTTGAACACCCGGTTCACCCGGGCGATAGCCTGCATTAGGTTATGGCCCTTCATCGGCTTGTCGACATACAGGGTATGCACGCAGGGCGCATCGAAACCGGTCAGCCACATATCGCGGACGATCACCAATCGCAGCGGATCGGCAGGGTCCTTGAAACGTTTCTCCAGGCGCTTCTTCACCTGCCCCGGGTAAATATGCGGGCGCAGCAGTGCCTTGTCCGATGCGCTACCGGTCATGACGATCTTCACCGCGCCCTTCTCCGGATCCTCATCGTGCCATTCGGGGCGCAGGGCGATGATCTCGTTGTACAGGTGCACGCAGATCTCACGACTCATGGCCACCACCATGGCCTTGCCGTTTTGCGCCTGGTTGCGTTCCTCGAAGTGCGCCACCAAATCGGCCGCCACGTTCTTGATACGCGGCTCGGCTCCCACGACTTTTTCCAACGCGGCCCAGCGCGACTTCAAGCGTGACTGCTGATCCTCTTCCTCATCCTCGGCCAGCTCGTCGACCTCGTCGTCGATATGCGCCAGCTCCGAGTCTTTGAGCGACAGCTTGGCCAACCGCGACTCGTAGTAGATGGCCACGGTGGCGCCATCTTCCTTGGCCTGCTGCATGTCGTAGATGTGGATGTAGCCGCCGAACACCACACGGGTATCACGATCTTCGCTGGACACCGGCGTACCGGTAAAGGCCACGAAGGTAGCGTTGGGCAGAGCGTCGCGCAGGTGCTGGGCATAACCCACCTGATAGCGAGCACTGACCTCGGCCACCTTCAAGTCCTGCACCTTCAGCGAAGCACTGAAGCCATATTGGGTGCGGTGCGCCTCGTCGGCCACCACCACGATATTCGAGCGCGTGGACAACACCGGGAAGCTGTCTTCATCCTCGCCCGGCATGAACTTCTGGATGGTGGCGAAGACAATGCCGCCACTGGGGCGGTTGACCAGTTTCTCGCGCAGATCACCGCGGGTAAGCGCCTGTACTGGCTGTTCACGCAGCAGATCCTGCGACAGCGAGAACACGCCGAACAGTTGGCCATCCAGGTCGTTGCGGTCGGTGATCACTACGATGGTCGGGTTCTCCATCGCCGCTTCCTGCATCACTCGGGCGGCGAAGCAGGTCATGGTGATGCTCTTGCCCGAGCCCTGGGTATGCCAGACCACCCCGCCCTTGTGCGTGCCGCCGGGGCGCGAGGCGATCACCGCTTGCTGGATCGCCGCACGCACGGCATGGAACTGGTGATAGCCGGCAATCTTCTTCACCAGCCTTCCGTCATCCTCGAACAGCACGAAGTAGCGTAGGTAATCCAGCAGCATCGCCGGCTGCAGCACGCCACGCACCAGCGTCTCCAGCTCGTTGAACTCACCCAGCGGATCCACCGTGACCCCATCGATGGTGCGCCAGCGGGCGAAGCGCTCGATATCTGCAGACAGTGAGCCCATGCGCGCCTCGCTGCCATCGCTGATCACCAGAATCTCGTTGTAGTGAAAGACGTCCGGAATCTGCTCCTTGTAGGTCTGTAGCTGGTCGAACGCCTTTACCAAATCGGCATTCACATCCGCCGGGTTCTTCAACTCCAGCAGCACCAGTGGCAGGCCGTTGACGAACAGGATGATGTCCGGCCGGCGCGTATGTTTCGGCCCCTGGATGCTGAACTGGTTGATCACCAGCCACTCGTTGGCCCGCACATCTATCCAGTCGATCAACCGCACGAAATCGCCGCGGGTCTCGCCGTCCTTCTGGTATTGCACCGGCACACCGCCGACCAGCAGACGATGAAACAGGCGGTTGGCGGACAGCTGCACCGGCACGCCCAGCTCCAGCACCTGGCGCAAGGCGTCCTCACGCGCCGCCAGTGGGATCTGCGGGTTTAGCCGGGCGATGGCCGTGCGCAGGCGCATGGTCAACAGCACGTCGCGATAGCTCTCGCGCTCGGGGTTATCGCCGTCATGGGCAATGTCCGGCCCATAGAGGTGCGCGTAACCCAGCTCAGTGAGCCAGCCGAGGGTTTCCTGTTCCAGTTGGTCTTCGGTCATATCCGTCCTTAACGAGCCTTACCTGGCATCTCTGCAAGCTCAATGCGATCCACTTAGTCGATTACAGTTGCGATAACGGGCTATCTACCCCAAATCAGCGGCTGCCGTGACTACCCCATCAACCACTTGCAGCCGCCCTTGAGCAGCAAGCGCGCCTAGCTGGCGCGAGCAAATGATTCAAGGCTCAAAGGCAAAGTCGCTTTCTCCACATCTACCAAGGACTCAGCATCCAGATCAAAAGGCAAAACCCATAACTGCATACCCTTGCCGTAATCAAACAGCGGTAGCGCTTTCTGGAGTCCAGACCAATACGGATAAATCAGCACCAGCCCCGGCACCTCATCGCCTCTTTGGTATTTGTGTCCATAGGCAAACAGCTGATAGAAATCGCTCTGACTCAGGTCATAGTTCTTCTCAGGTTTACCGGCATCGATACGCTTCCACTTGGTATCAAGAATCCAGCGATGCTCCGCTGTATCGATCAGCAAATCAGGCTTCAAGCAGAACATCCGATCACTGCTATGTGCACACAAGTACTGGCTAGCTGACTGCGCTTTCAAACGAGCGCTGGGCAGCAGTTTCTGATGCAACCAGCCTTCCACATACTGCTCGAACAGCTTTTCCATCGGGAACAGCAGGCTCACGCCGCGCCACTCACCTCTCACGGCTATCGGCATCTGCTGATTGAGGATCAACTCACACCAGGGTTTGATCGCCTGGTAATGCGCCATCAGCCGGTCGCGGCTCCAGGCGCGCAAATCCTGGCTCACCTGCCGGCTGGCAGACACCTCCGCCAGCATGGAGCGCAACTCATTGGCCAGGCGCCAATTGGCGGCATCCTGTGTGCTTTTTGCCACCTGCTCCAACGCCAACTTGAGCAAGCGATTCTCTGCCCGATCCGGCAGGAATACATCGTGGCGAATCTGGAAGTGATGCTGCCGCCCAGGCGGCTGGCGCATCTGTGCCACCACATTGAGCTGGCCACGGAGAAAGCGCTGCTCCTCCTCGATTCGCTGATAGTCGAAGCGCACTCCACGCTTCACCAACAAATCCAGCTCCGCCAGGAACTGCCCCATCACCCACTCGCTGAGTGGCGCATCGAACAGCTCAAGGCTGGCTACCGAACCCTCACGAGGCTTGAGTTGCAGAGCCTGCTGAATGAGCTTGCGCAGCAACAGGCGGCTCTTGACCAGGCAATCGTCCTGCTCATGGTGCTTGGGCAGAATCTCCAGCCGCGTGCCACAAGGCGTTTCCAATACGCCCACGTAGGAATCCCACTTAAGAGTACGCCGACCTTCAACCTGCAGCAGAGTCGCACCGCTGCGATTGAAGCTAGCGCTCAGATCACACAGCCAGTCGAAGGCACTTTCGGAAATCTGCGCACAATCGAGGTTGCCGGACGCAACCGCTGCCGTGGTCAGACGCGCATATTCACGCACGGTAACGAATACGCTCACGCACCCGCCTCTTCTACTGGAACCTCAGCCTTGGCCCGAACCGCAATCACACCGGCATACGCAGAAACTCGCTGGAATGCAGCCGCATTGATCCGCCAAACCCCACCTTGCGCCGGCACGCTAATGTTGCCAAACAAAGCATCCACATCTTGCGTGTCCTGCTCCACGAAACGGTCTGCCGCAGGCTTGCGGTGGTCATTAAGCACCCACTGGATACGCTGCCAATCCTCGAAGAAATACTCCTGCAGCAGCGGCAGTATCTGATTGCGGAAAATCACCTCCAGCTGCGGCAACGAGTCTCCACTCTTGAGGGACATGAAATAGGCATGTCCGAGGCAATGATCACGATCGAGCAGCATCTCGATACGCTGGTTCATTACCGCCAAAAGCTGACCAATGTCGATGCCCTCCAACACCACGCCATTGAGCAAAGAGGGATTGGGCATCATTTCCTTGAAGATAAAACGGCGACGCAAGGCGATATCCAGCCCAGCCAGCGAACGGTCTGCAGTGTTCATGGTGCCGATCAGATAGACATTATCCGGCACCGTGAAACGCTCCTTCGAGTACGGCAAGGTGACAGACAAACTCTCCGTCGCACCATCTCGCTTAGAGGTTTCAATCAATGTGATCAGCTCACCAAAGATGCGCGAAACATTGCCCCGATTGATCTCATCGATCACCAGCACATAAGGCAGCCTCTCGCCATTCGACTGCCCAGCTCCGTCGTTCTCCAGCTTGCCGCGCAAGTGCTCGGCGATCCCTCTCACATAGCTTTCGCAATAGACCGACGCAGGCTTCTCGCCACGCATGAACAAGCGCACATGCTCGATGTTGGCCGGCAGCTCCAGCGCATTTTCCGAAGCCTTGGTCTGACAGGTGAAAGTCCCATTGCCGGGCCTGTAGCGGACATCAAAGGACTTGCCACGCACCGTAGTAAGCGTGACGGGGCCCTCGGTGACCTCTTCCAGAAACGCATTGAGCACATCATCTTCTGTCTGCGCTCCTTCTTGGTGCCGTGCGTCGTCACACAGCAGTTTGAAAACACCAGGCTCAACCTTGTAATGCAGCTGCCCGCCCTCTGATACGGCTCGCAAACCTTCAACGAAATCTTCGTAGCTGAAGCTTTGGTGGAAAGTGACGAAACGCACTCGACCTTCCATCACCAACTGATCGAACGCGCTCTTCCAAGTCTCGCGCGTGGGCGTCTCCAGCACCTCTGGTGCCAGAATCTTCAGAGCCTCCTCCACGACGGAAAACGTCTTGCCCGTTCCCGGTGGACCGAAAAGAATCTGATTCAGCGGAATATCTTTGGCGGCCACCCTGGCATCTCCCCCTTGAGCGTCTTCAAGTACCTCGTCTTTGGCACCCTGCAGCGCCTCTAGCAACTGCCACATGGCAATGTTGTTTGGCAGTACGGAATCTGTATCCAGCCCAGCCAGACTCATGCACGCCATGATCTGCTCATTCAACGCACACCAGTCCTGCTTTTCCTGAGTCACATCCAGCTGAAAAAGCTCACGCAAACCCTGCAATAGTCGCTGGCAATCTTCAGGCTTGAGCAGTGTGGTGAACCGCTCCGGCGCAAAAGCGGCAAACACTCGATTGACCATGGCAGGTCGATTGGCGCTGAACTGCTTGCTCTCAACCGCCAGACGCCAATCCTTCATCACCTGTGCGTGAGTCTGCGCCGTAGGCGCATCCATGATGCGCTGCGTGATTTCCCGAATAACGGCTTGTTGTTCATTGAATTCATCTCGAGAGAACAGCCCCAGCTTCAAGCTGGAAATCCCGTTCTCGCGCTCAATCCACAAACGTACAAGAGCGGAATGATCCAGAGGCGTCTGACCAGTGCACAGGACCTTGGCCAGCGATGTGACCTCCTGATAAATATTCAGCCATCCAGGGCAGGACTCCTTACGATCCGCCGAACTCCAGGACACGTACTGTCTCAGGCTATGCAGCCCTTCGCCCGCCTGCCAGAGCAGCTCCAGTCGGGCCGCGATGGCCGGGGCAATCTCGACGCCCGAACTCTGTGGGTTCCAGCGCTGGGTAGGCATGGCCTTGTTGAGCAGCAACATGGGCAACAAGCCGCGAGCACAGTCAGGACGATGCTCATCGATGCGAAAGCGGATGTAGTTGCGGGTTTTGCTCGAATCCTTCCAGTCAGGCCCGTCATGCGCCCCCTCCGTCACTAGGCCGCGCGCTACTATGCCCCGTGGTTCCTGCCCCAACCGCACCAGATAAACCACATCGCCCGGTTGCGGATGTTTCGAATGGCAGCTCCAATCAATCTCCTGCCCCAACTCTACGCCGGCGTCTCCACCCAGTTTGAAATGAGCTGGATTCCAGGTAAGCAGGTAGCTTGCTCCCCCTGGCTGAATATCCTCCTCAGACTCAGGCTTAGCAGGTCTTAACCCCAGCTCCTCGCTGTACAGCCCGCGCATAAATCCATAAGGGCTAAGACCTGGCACCGACTCACAAGCAAGTTGGTAGTACTCGCGCAACTTCAGCATGCGCGCCACCGGCATCTTCGGCGACGGGATAAGCGCTGATGGGCAACCCACCATCTGCAGGAAATGCCCCAGATGATCGCTGGAGGAAATCGGCAATGTCTGAGCCGTGTGATAACAGGCCAACAAGCGTAGCTTGCGCCCTGCGCCGATCGTGACACGCGGTTCTAAGCCGGCCCGGCGGTAGATTTCCTTGTCGTCATCCACCCAGAGCAGATCAGCGGGATCGGCTGCAGAGATGGTGCTTTGGATGCTCAGCGTGTAGCGCAGCGCCTCTTCATCACCGAGATCCAGCAGACGGCGATTCTTGTACAGGCTGCCATCTTCCTGAAAGTACAGGAGATGGCCTTTAGCGGTGCCGGGCATATAGCGACCCAGCACCGGTACCAGGCCGCGCTCGATCCACCAGCAGAAGGATTTCCCATCGCCCTTGCCCACGCAGTATTCATCCAGCGTTAACTGGTTCAGGCGGCTCAGAGGAAAGGCCAGCAGAAAGTCCTGGTACTGCTGAGAATCCTCAGTGCGCTTTTGTACAGCAGCGCCTTGCGCCTTCAGGTAGTCCAGCAGCCGAAAGAAATCAGCATTAACACTTAGACTCATACCGCCTCCTAGATCAGCACTTCAGCCTCAGGCAAGCGCAGTTGGCCGGAGATCAGACGGGGTAAGAGAGTGTCGCGGAGCTGGGTGAGTGTGTGAGCTCGATGAATGCCATCAGTCATTCGTGCCAAAAGTGGATGTATCGCCTCATTCAGCTTTGCTGCGATGTCTGATGACGGAACAACAATTGGATATTCTGCCAAATCTTTCCAGTTCACGCGGGGCATCTTTGCACCATTCGAGAGACGGTCCGCATAGCTGATCAAAGTCTCACTAAACAAGTGCATTGCTACCACGCCAAAATACTCTCTCTCCTTGGGCTGGCAGACCAAAATATCCGTCGAGCAGACCCCAGAGAACGGGGCGAGGACCACCTTGTGGAAATATGGGCGAAGCTTGCCGAACAGTATGTCCCCCTCGGAAAATGCAGACTTTGTGCTCTCCAAACCGTCGGCATTACCCCAACTGCTTAAGCTCAGCGACTTTCGAGGAATGTGCTCTAGCCCAACGTAGCGCACACCAGCATGTAACTCAGAAGCTTGAATTTGCCGCCTTACAATCTGCGCAATGACTCCCAAGCTCCCAACCGCCCACCCCTTCGGCACCAAACCCAGTTCGGAATCTTCGAAGCTATTGGGGAAAAGCGCGGCGGTGGTGGCGTCCATACCTTCCGGCTGGCGGCCTTCGGCCTTGGCGCGCACGGGGTCGAAATCGACGAACCAGGATTTGAACAACGCTTGGGCGATGGCTTCCAGCGTTGCGTTGGTTTCGCGTAGCAGGGTGATGCGGTCGTCGATAGTGCCGACTACTTTTAATATTTCACTTTGCTCTGCAAGAGGCGGCACGGCAACTTGCATTTTATCTACACGAGTAATGTAGATGTGCTTAATCGTAGAACCATCAGAATCGTTCTCCATCACTCGCTGGTAATGCGGTGAAATAAGGAGATATTTCAGGAACTCAGGATTGATATTTTTCTTTGGACGAAGCAAAGCTACAGATTGATTGATGCAGACTCCATCTCGATCAACTACTGCAACCCTGCCAATGGAACCGTCTTTCGTGAGCAGGACATCGCCCACTCTTGGCCGACTTTTATCAGTGAGCTTTCTTTTAAATGCCTCAATCGTTGTCCGTCTAGCCGTGCCGTAATTAATCCGTCCATTCACGATATCCTTGGCGGTGAGTTTCCACGGCCCCTCATCGGAGTCAGGCATAGGATTTGTGAAGCCGTATGTTATCAAGTCGAGGAAGTAACGAAGTTCCTCAACATCCCAGGCTTCAGGAACGATACCTACGTCTGCCGTTTTAAAACTCATACCCCAGCCCCCCCAGCTTCTGCAGGATCAACTGGTCGAGTTCCGCGCCCCTCTTCATCTGTTCACCCAACTGCCGAGTCAGCCGCTGCATCTTCTCGGCAAAGGCTTCGTCGTCATCCTCCACCTCTTCGGCACCCACATAGCGGCCCGGAGTCAGCACATGGCCGTGCTCGGCGATCTCCGAGAGGTTGACGCTGCGGCAGAAGCCGGGGATATCGGCGTATTCACTGACCTGCCCGCCCTCATCCAGCGCCTCGCCACGCCAGGCAGCCACGGTGCTGGCGATGCGTTCGATATCGGCATCGGTCAGTTCGATCTGTACACGGCTAACGCTGGTGCCCAGCTTGCGCGCATCGATAAACAGCACCTGGCCGCTGCGGTCGATGCCGCCGGAGCTCAGAGCATGGCGCTTGTCCTTGGCGAGGAACCACAGGCAGGCAGGAATTTGGGTGTTGAAGAACAGTTGGCCGGGCAAGGCGACCATCACCTCCACCACATCGGCCTCGACCATGGCGCGGCGGATATCGCCTTCGCTGTTCTGGCTAGAACTCATCGAGCCGTTTGCCAGCACGATGCCGGCGCGGCCATTGGGCTTGAGATGGTAGAGCATGTGTTGCAGCCAGGCGTAGTTCGCGTTGCCCGTAGGCGGCGTGCCATAGACCCAGCGCGGGTCGCCTTCAAGGCTTCCATGCCACCAGTCGCTAATATTGAACGGCGGGTTGGCCAGCACAAAGTCGGCACGCAGATCGCTGTGCTGGTTACGCACAAAGGTGTCTGCCGGCTCCTTGCCAAGGTTGAAGTCGATGCCACGAATGGCGAGGTTCATCGCCGCCAGACGCCAGGTGGTGGGGTTGGACTCCTGCCCGTAAATGGAGACATCACCCAGCTTGCCGCCGTGGGCTTCGATAAACTTCTCCGACTGCACGAACATGCCGCCACTGCCGCAGCAAGGGTCGTAGACCTTGCCGTGGTGCGGGTTGAGCACTGCCACCAGGGTTTTGACGATGCTCGCCGGGGTGTAGAACTGCCCGCCCTTCTTGCCTTCAGCACTGGCGAACTGGCCTAGGAAGTATTCGTACACCTGGCCGAGCAGGTCGCGGGCCTTGCTGCTGTCGTCACCAAAGCCGATGGTGGAGATCAGGTCTACCAGCTCGCCCAGCTTGCCGTCCGGCAATTGCGCACGGGCGTAGCGCTTATCGAGGATGTTCTTCAGCCGAGGGTTTTCCGCCTCAATCGCAGCCAGGGCCTCGTCGATGCGCTTGCCGATATCCACCTGCTTGGCGGCGGCGCGGATCGACTCCCAGCGCGCCACTTCCGGCACCCAGAACACGTTGACCTCGCGGTAATAATCGCGGTCTTCCAGTTCGGCGTTGAGCGCATCGGGATCGTCATCGCCCAGATAGTAGTCGTCGTTTTCGTCGGTGAGTTTGCGCTCCAACTCAGCACGGCGGCCGGCGAAGCTGTCGGAGACGTACTTGAGGAAGATCAGCCCGAGAACGATGTGCTTGTACTCGGCGGCATCCATATTGGCGCGCAGCTTGTCGGCTGTGGCCCAGAGGGTTTTCTCCATGGCCTCGATACTGGTGGCAGCCTGTACTTTGACCGCCTTGGCCTTACTGGTTGCCGCTTCGACGACATAGCTGGTGGATGCTTCGGCCACTGCCGGCTCGAAACGCTCACGCGCCTTGCTCAGCGCCTGCGCCGCCAGGCTGGCACCTGCGGCCTGGGCGCGCAGCACGGAGCCGCCACGCCCGCGGCCTTTGACCAGCACACCCTCACCGATCAGCACGTCGCGCGATTCCCAGAATTGCTCTTCACTCAGGCCGGTGAACTGGCTCTTGAGTCGCTCATAAAGGGCCTGATTGCCGATGCTGCCGCCATCTTCCGGTACTGCAGCCAGCAACGCCTGGGCCAATTCACTCATGCACAACACTCCCATACCGTCCACAATCAGATGGGCCGGCCAATACTCAAACGGGCAATTAACAAACGAGAGGGAACCTGAGATAGCCTCAAAACAGCGCTTGAATGCACCGCTTCATTCAGGGAGCCATCCCTGGACCACGCAAGCTGCCATCATTTTACAATGCGCGCCACCTTATCGGCTGGCAGAGCACGGGTAAAGCGGTGGCCTGATTTCCAGGGGTATTTCTGAAACACCACACTAGGAGCCCCAGACCTACGAGCCCAGGAGCAACAATCAGCAGCGCGTCCATTTGCTTGATAGATTCGGCCCCGATTCGTTTTTGGAGGCGGTTCTCAAAACGCACCGTCCATCGGAATCCAGACCACGCAGCGTTCCAACTGGTATTCCAAGCAAGTTATCTAATCGATTATTAATTAGACAAAACAACTAGATACCGACTTGTTTCAACTCACCCCGGCCCACCAAATCCTAAAAAGAAGACGCCCAATGGGCGTCTTTTTGTGCCTGGCATTCAGTGCCTCAGTGGCACCTACACCACGCCGCCACCTCTCCCCTCCTCCTTCATCGCCTCCAGCTTGCCGAACTGCTCGCTGGCCAACCGGCTGATGATCCGGATCGCCTGATGAATCCCCGCCGTGTTGCGAAAGCTCAGCTGCGGGTTGTGCTCGCACTCGAGTACCTCGTCATGCTGCACCAGCGCCTCGCCGAGCAGTTCAAGGGTCCAGACGTAGCTCTGGAGGGTAGACAGCCGTTCATGGTCAGACATGGGGCACCTCCCGGTTGACGCGTGTGGCGAGGGACTGGCTGTCGATCGGGTAGAAGGTTGGGGATGGGCTGGCCGCGGGGGTTGGGCGGCGGAGAGCGGATGCGAGGATCCTGCTCAGAATGCGAATAAGCATGCATGAGACTCCAAGTTTGAGATTGGAGCTACCACGATCCTTCCTACGGGATTGGGTGGCAGCTATGTGTGGGGTAGGAATACCGGGAAACTTGGAACCCGGCCAGGCCGAAGCCTGCCCACACACAGCCGCCATGACATCGCAGCAGACGCAAAAAAGGCGCCAGCCGTTGTGATGGGGCGCCTAGTGCGAGCGCCAAGTTTACCAGCAGGTTCCTACACCTGGTCGCAGATTTTGCTGCGACCTGAGGAATGTAGCCCTAGACAGGATCTATTCACAACAGGTAGCGCAGTGGGAAATTTCTCAAAACTTTGGAGGGAAAGAACAGAAAACATGCTGCCGAAAAACTCGGAAACATTAATGGCCTCAAAACCGTAACTCAAAGCAGAACAAAGATTAAACATGCAGACTTTGAAAATCTTTTTTGTGCCTGCCAATTCAGCTTAACTACGCGACAGCGTAGCCCAAAGGGCTGGGTGATCTCCTAAAGCGACCGCCAGCGTTTACGCGCATGGACATAAGCCGCCAGGTCACTGTAGCCAAGCTGTGCAGCGATCTGCGCTCGGCTATCTCCCTGCATCTCCAGATACTGCTCCAGCTCGGCACGCACTCGGTCGAGCAGCACACGAAAACTGGTCCCCTCATCCTCCAGCCGCCGACGCAAGGTACGCGCACTCTGGTGAAGGTCCTGCGCCTGACCCTCCAGGGTAAGCGACCGTCCCGTGATAAGGCCTTGGCGAATGCCCTGGGCCACCCGGGCCGACCAGCCACTAAGCTGGGACTGCTGCGCCAACCGACGCTCCAGCTCCTGGCTCACCACCTCCATCATCCCGGCATGCTGGGTCAACAATGGCATGTCCAGCTGGCCACGATTGAAGTACAAACGGTTGTACCCACAGCCGAACTGGATATCGTCACCAAACCACTCGCGGTACTCCGGGTAGTACGCTGGTCGTGGGTGAGCGAAGCACGCCCGCTGCGGCACGACCGCCGCGCCCATCCCCACGCCCATCACGCTGAGGGACATCACGCTGTAGTGCTCGACCATATAGCGCACCAGGCTGGCTGGCGCATCGATACGCAACTCCACCCCGAGGCAATCACCCTCCTCGATCAGCGCCAGGGTGTCCATGTCCGATGCCAGCCGTGCATAGCGCGCCCAGAAGCGGATGGCCTCGGCCAGCGTGGCGCTGTACAGGCAGCCCTGGGCCAGCACATGCCAGTCCTGGCGGCTGAAGTGCGAGAACAGGTGCAAGCCGATTGCCGGATCATGACTGGCCGCCTTGGCCCAAAGCTGCTCCAGCGCAAGCATGCTGTAGTTGCTGCGCGCCTTCAGCGAATGCGTCTGCAGGTAGCGCTCCAGCACCCGCCCGAGCGGGCCGCGGTGGAATCGCTCGGGCGATGGATTGGCCGGTTCTCGGGTGATTCTGTCCGTTTCGCGCATATCGTCTGACGGCTTCGTGAATTCTTATGGGTGGGCACCGCCTTGATCGGCACCCACCGGAGAATGCCATGAGCACAACAATAACAAACAGCCCGATACCGATTATTCTCGCCATCCTGATCGGCTTCATCCTCCTCGAAATCACCTGCGCCTGCTTCCTTCAGCCTCACGGCAAACGCCGGGACGCGATCATCGAGATCGTCGGCAGCGCCCTGCTGATGGTGGTCACCCTGCCGTTGGTCACGTTCCTCAGTAACAGCCTGCTGGAACACTTCGTGCCGCAACTGAAGGGCAGCCTCGCCGGCCTGCACTGGGTGCTTGGGCTCGTCCTGTTCCTGGTGCTGGACGACATGACCCAGTACTGGTGGCATCGCCTCAGCCACAAGGTGCCCCTGCTCTACTCGCTGCACCGTGCGCACCATTCAGCGCCCTACATGAGCATCCGCATCGTCTACCGCAACAACAGCTTCTATTACCTGCTGATGCCCGGTCTGTGGTTCAGCGGGGCCCTGATCTACCTGGGGTTGGCGCCTGTGTACTTCGGCTACCTGATCGTCAAGATGCTGGTCATCTTCGGCGCCCACAGCAGCGTGCCCTGGGATGACAAGCTTTACCGCATACGCGCACTGCGGCCCGTGATGTGGCTGCTGGAACGGACCATTTCCACCCCCGCGACCCACTCGGCGCATCACGGTCTGAGCGCCGATGACGGGGTGACGCATTACAAGGGCAACTTCGGCAACCTGCTGTTCTTCTGGGACGTGCTGTTCGGCACGGCAAAGATCACCCGCCGCCGCCCGCAGCATTACGGTATCGAAGGCATGCGCCCAGTCAGCTGGCAGGAGGAGCTGTTCTGGCCGCTGGTGCGCGGCAAGTCGACCAGCCTGCCGACGGAATCTGACCAGGAGCTGGCCAAATGAGCCTGAATATCGTACTCGTGGCCGGCTCCAGCCAGCCGGACAGCCAGTCGGCGAAGGTCGCTGCCTTTCTCGCCCAACGCCTGCAGGAATTACAGCTCAGCGAGCTGCCGAGGGTGATCGATCTCGGGCTTGCGCCGCTGCCGTTGTGGCCAGCCAAGGATGAACACGGACTCTGGCTCGAGTATGCAGCCCAGCTGCGTGAAGCCGATGCCCTGGTGGTGCTGACCCCGGAATGGCACGGCATGGCCTGCCCGGCGTTGAAGAACCTGTTCGTCTACGCCGGCTACCGCGAGTTGGGGCACAAGCCGGCACTGCTGGTCGGGGTGTCCTCTGGCCAGGGCGGGAGCTACCCGCTGTCTGAATTGCGGGCGTCCAGCTACAAGAATTGCCGCATCTGCTACCTACCCGAGCAGTTGATCGTGCGCCAGGTGGAGGACGTGATGAATGGCCCGCAAAGCGCGAGTACGCAAGACCTGCGCATTCGTCGCCGGGCCGACTGGGCGCTTCAGGTACTGGGCGAATATGCCAGGGCGCTCAGGGGGATGAATGAGCGCGTCGACATGCACGAGCCGGAATTCGCCAACGGGATGTGAGGGTACATGGCCGCTATCGATCGATAGCGGCTGCCTCGGCCTGCGCCCGCTTAACGCCTCGCTTCAATGAGATGACGGGTTGAATGCGCGACAAAAGGCTGGCCCTGGCGCATCTGGCTATCCAGGGCCAGCAGTTCAGCGCGGTACTTATCCACAGAGAAGTCCGGCACCCACCATACGCATTTGCGAAGAATCCACACGACTGCGCCGACGTCATGGAACAGCATGCGGCAATGGGCTGTGCGCAGGTCAGTCACCGTCAACCCGGCTGCCTGCGCGGCTGCCACTTCGTCCTGCGGATCGCGCAATTGCCGCTCACGTGGCAATGGCCCGAGGAAATGCTCGATCAGCTCGAAGGCCGAGGCTGGCCCTACGTGCTGGGCGAAGTAATGCCCGCCAGGCCGGAGGACGCGATGAATTTCGGTCCAGTCCGGTTGCACCGGGTGGCGTGAGGTGACCAGCTCGAACGAGGCGTCGGCGAATGGGAGTGCGGTACCGGGCGCGACCTGCACGACTTCAACGCCGCGCGGCCCCAGACGCTCGTGCGCCTTGCGGGCGTTGGGGGGCCAGGCTTCAGTTGCGCACATGAGGGGTGGAAAGTGCAGTGCCTCATCCAGTACCTCTCCGCCGCCGGTGTCGAGATCCAGCGCGGCGCAGACGCCCTGCAGACGCTGCGCAAGGCGCTGGACATAGCCCCAAGGCGGACGCTGCTCGGAGGCGCGTCCTGCCAGCCAATCGAAGCCCCAGCCGGTCACATCCGCTGCGTTGGCCTCGGCTATCAGGTCGTCAAAGGGTTTCATTCGATGGTCCAGGTTAATGCTTGTGGTCGGGCCAGTATAAGTCGTGTAGGAGCGGCCTTGTGCCGCGAAAGGGCTGCGTAGCGGCCCCGGGATTTGTGCATCAAGCTGATATCGCCGGGGCCGCGTTGCGGCCCTTTCGCGGCGCGAGGCCACTCTCATGGAACAAAACATAATTCTTTGATTTGACTGGAGCAGCGTGGGAGCGGGCTTGCCCCGCGATGCGGCGTTTGGCACCGGCTTCGCCGGTGATCGCGGGGCAAGCCCGCTCCCACGCTGGAACCCTGTTCCCTGCACGACAGCGCAGCCAGGAAGGGCTGCGTAATCTCCTACAGGATCGCGCAAACGCTGAATCGAGCGCTGTACTTGTGGGAGAACCACTCCCGCAGGTTCCGTGCTATACAGGTGCCACCCCTCCCCGCTGCGGAAAGGCCTCCATGCTCCATGAGTTGTTCAGCGTCTACCTGAAGATGCTCGTGCTCTACAGCCCGTTCTTCGTGCTGTCGTGCTTCATCGGCCTGACCCGCGGTCACTCCAGCAAGGAGCGCAAGCAACTGGCCTGGCGCGTGGCGATCGCCACGCTGGTGGCCAGCGTGCTGCTCTATCTGTTCGGGCGGGTGATCTTCGGCGTGTTCGGCATCACCGCCGATGCCTTTCGCATCGGCGCGGGCTCGGTGCTGTTCATCTCGGCGCTGGGCATGGCCCAGGGCAAGTCGGCGGTGCAGACCGACAACGTGCAGCAGGACGTGACCATCGTGCCGCTGACCATTCCACTGACGGTCGGCCCGGGCACCATCGGTGCACTGCTGGTGATGGGGGTGGGCCAGCCGCACTGGGACGACAAGCTGCTGGCCATCGTCAGCATCGCCCTGGCCAGCTTCACCGTCGGCCTGGTGCTGTACCTTTCGCACCGTATCGAGCGACTGCTCGGCGACCAGGGCCTGCAGATCGTCAGCCGCCTGATGGGGCTGTTCGTCTGCGCCCTGGCGGCGCAGATCATCTTCACCGGGATCAAGGGCTACCTGCTGCCCTGACCCCGGCTGCGCTCAGGGCTTGGCGGGGTACCAGCGCGGCGTGTACACCCACTGGCCGCCATCGGCCCGGGGGAAGGTGCAGGTGGTCGAGGAGCCGACCAGCACCATGGTGCGCATGTCGACCATCTCCGGCAGCAGCTCGCCCAGGGTCACTACCCGCAGGGTCTGCCCCGGCCGGCCGATATCACGGCCCAGCACCACGGGGGTGCCTGCGTCGCGATGACGACGTACCACCTCCAGCGCCACGCCCAGCTGATGAGGCCGGGCCTTGGAGATCGGGTTGTAGAACGCCAGCACCAGATCCGCCTGGGCGGCCAGGTCGAGGCGTTTTTCGATGATCGACCAGGGCTTGAGGTTGTCCGACAGCGACATCACGCAGAAATCGTGCCCCAGCGGCGCCCCCGCTTGTGCGGCGGTGGCCAGCGAGGCCGATACGCCGGGAAGAATCTCCAACTCGACGCGCTGCCAGGCCGGGTCGCTGGACTCGTGCAACGCTTCGAGCACTGCGGCGGCCATGGCGAATACGCCCGGATCACCCGACGACACCACCACCACCGAACGGCCCTGGGCCGCCAGCTCGAAGGCATGGCGGGCGCGCTGCATCTCTTCGCGGTTGTCGGTGCAGTGCAGCACTTGATCGTCGCGGAAGGGGCCGGCCATGCGCACGTAAGTTTCGTAGCCGAGCACATCCTGGGCGCGCGCCAATTCGGCCTTGACCGCCGGCACCATCAGCTCGGCAGCACCGGGGCCCAGGCCGATCACGGCCAGGCGGCCACGACGACGGCCAATGTGGTCGATGTCGACCGGTGCCGGGGCAACGGCGTGGGCGAGCCCCACGGACGAACCCACACGCGCTTGCGGCAATGCATCAGCCAGCATCCGCTCCAGGCTCTCGGCAGCCGGGGCAAAGCGCAGGGCGACGTTCAGCGCCTGGGCAGCCTCGTGCAGGGTCGGCTCCGCCATCTCGGTTTCGCTCGCCAGCAGGCAGGCCAACGCGGGCTCGGCGATGTTCGCTCGCAGCAGTTCCTCCCGCACCTGTTGCACCAGGTCAGCGCTGCCGGCCGTGACCGCCACCACCACGCAACGCGCATGGATCAGCAGTTCGTCACGGTTGCTCGGGCGAAGCGCACTCCCCACATGGATGATGCGCCGCGCATCGTCACCTGCAGGCAACTGCGCATGCTCGAGCCACGGCGCGTCGCCTTCGACACGCACGGTTTCGCCCGCCAGCAGGTCGGAGACGAAGCGCTTGCCCTGCTCCAGGTCCGCCAGCGCATAACCCTCGGGCGGATTGAGCAGGCAGGTGCCGAAGCGCAGCTCGCCACTGGTGGTGATCGCCGCGCTGACACCCAGTGCCTCGCCAATTTCGCGGGCCATGACGTTGACCCCGCCCAGGCCACCGAGCAGCGGCACCACGGCGCTGCCATCCTCGGCCACGGCCAATACCGGCGGCTCGACGCCTTTTTCGCTCAACAGCGGCGCCAGGGTGCGAATGACGATGCCCGCCGCGCACAAGGCGATAATCGGCGTGTCTTGCTGATACAGCTCGCGCAGGGTGTCGCCGAAGGCTGCGTAGTAACGGTCGGCACCCTCCACACGCCCTTGCAGGCCATGGATCACGGCCTGTGGATAACGTTGCTGGATACGCTGCGCGGTGGCCAGGCTGCCCGGGCCGAGCAGGACGATTGCCGGTGCCTTGATCATCCCTGCCATTTCTCACCCGGCACGATGATCAGCGAGAAGTACGGCGAGGACTGCGGGTCGACCTCGTCCAGCGCGACGATCTTCTGGTTGGCCATGGTGGCCCGCTCCACGTACAGCGCACGGCTATCCAGGCCCAGCTCGCCGAGCACCTGGCGCACCTTGGGGAAGTTGCGCCCCAGCTTCATGATCACTGCTGCGTCGGCAGCGGCCAGGCGCTGCTTGAGCTCTTCATGGGGCAACACGCCGGAGAGCACGGTGAGGGTCTGGTTGCGATAGACCAGCGGCGCACCGAGTACCGAAGCGCCACCGAGCATCGAGCAGACACCAGGGATCACCTGCGCCTCGTAGCGCGAGGCCAGGCGATCGTGCAGGTACATGTAGGAGCCGTAGAAGAACGGGTCCCCTTCGCAGATCACCGCCACGTCGCGGCCGGCGTCCAGGTGCGCGGCAACCTGCAGGCTGGCTTCGTCGTAGAAGTCGCTGATCACCTGCTCATAGGAAAGCGGCGCGGGCAGCGCCTCGGTGGTCACCGGGTATACCAGCGGCAGCAGGGTCTGTTCGGCTTGCAGGTGCGCTTCGATGATACCGAAGGCGTTGCCGCGCTTGCCCTTGGCCACGAAGTACGCCACCACGGGGGCCTCGCGCAGCAGGCGCAGGGCCTTGACCGTGATCAGTTCGGGATCGCCCGGGCCCACGCCCAGGCCCAGCAGTCGTCCGCGTGCGTGCATCATTCCACCTCCGTGGCCAGGGCGTTGACCGCGGCGGCGGCCATCGCGCTGCCGCCCAGGCGGCCCTGCATGATCACGAACGGCACGCCGCGGCTGTCGGCGGCAAGCATGGCCTTGGATTCGGCGGCGCCGACGAAGCCGACCGGGAAGCCGAGGATCAGCGCCGGTTTCGGCGCGCCGGCATCGAGCATTTCCAGCAGGTAGAACAAGGCGGTCGGCGCGTTACCGATCACCACCACGCTGCCTTCCAGGTGCGGGCGCCACAGTTCCAGGGCCACCGCCGAGCGGGTATTGCCCTCGGCCTTGGCCAGGTCCGGCACGCTCGGGTCGCGCAGGGTGCAGATGACCGGGTTGTTGGCCGGCAGGCGGGCGCGGGTGATGCCTTCGGCGACCATGTGCGCGTCACAGAGGATCGGCGCGCCCTTGGCCAGGGCCTCGCGGCCGGCGCTACCGGCGCCTTCGGAGAACTGCAGGCCATCGATGGCCTCGACCATGCCGCAGGCATGGATCACGCGCACGGCGAGCTTTTCAAGATCGGCGGGGATCCGCTCGAGCCGGGCTTCCTCGCGGATGATCCGGAAGGAATTGCGATAGATCTCCTGACCATCGCGGATGTAGTCAATCATCAAGGTGCTCCGTCGGCAGGTCGAGCATGGCGCCTGCTTCTTCTGGGGTAAGGTTGGCGGCGCGCAGCCTGCCGAAGCCTGGCAGGCGCGCGTCGCGCAAGTAAAGGTCATAACGGCCCGGGGCCCGAGCCAACAGAGTGGCCGGGGCGGCATGGGCCAGGGCGCAGGAACGTGGGCAGGCTGTCAGGTGCACGCTGCCTGGGGCACCGTGGTGCAGCAGGGCGGCCAGGGCAATGGCGTCGGCCTTGGTGTCGGCCTGGGCCTTGGCGCAGCCGCTGGAGCCGGTGCAGGCGACGACCCGCGCCAGTGGATGTTCGTTGTGGCAGAGCATGCCGGATGCCGCCAGCTGCGTGCGTGCGTTTTCCAGCTCGGTCGGTGCGAGGGAGGTCAGCACCAGGCTCTGCCAAGGCGTCAGGCGCAAGCTGCCATCGCCCCATTGCCGGGCGATGCGGGCGGCACTGCGAAGCATGGCGGGGGTCAGACGCCCAAGCGGTGGCGCGACGCCCAGGGCCACACCCTGGCGCTGGGGCAGCACGCCCAGCCACGGACTTGTCGTCGCCGGGCGCTGCCAGGCCATCGACGTGGTATCGATCTGAACCGCCAGCCCTTCCAGGAAGTGCTCCACCGGGCACACCTGCAGCAATTGACGCATGCGCGACTGCTCGGGCGCAGCAAGATCAAGGAAGCGCTCCAGCACCGCGCGCACCAACTCCAGCCCCTGCTCCACCAGTACCGCACCCAGCGCCTGGCCATTCGACAGGCTGCTCGCAAGGCCGAACCGCAACCAGATGTGCCCTTCGCGATGCATCGCGGACAGCCACAGGTCATGGGCGTGGTCGAGCATCGCCAGCGCTTCGCCGCCATCGAGCTGCACGGCGAACTTGGCCGAGAGCTTGTGGAACCTGGGTGTGCTTTCCAGCAGGTCGAGGATCTGCCCGGCTAAGGGTCGGGTGTCGAACAGCATGGCCGGATCGAGCCCGGCCAGTGGGCTGAGCATGAGATTGCGCACATCGTCGCCCGCCGCGTCACGCGGGCCGAGCCCGGCGGCCAGCAGATGCTCGACCAGCCCGCCGTGATCCTGGCCAATGCCACGGATCTGCAGGTTGGCCCGATTGGTCGCCTCGATCACCCCGCCGGCGAAGCGCTCGGCAGCGTCGGCCACGGCATCGGCCTGGTCGGCCAGCAGCAGGCCGCCAGGCAGCTTGATCCGACAGATGCCACCGTCGCGCGCGGCGACGATGCGCCACAACCCCGGACAGGCCGAGGGACGGGGCGAAACTTCGGAGGGTGGGGGCTGCGTCAAGGGAGCATCCGGCAATCGTGAAAGTGCGCTTCAGTGTAGAAGGCGCGGTATTATGCCTGCTTTGTCCGGCGGCATGAAAAACCGGTGGTCGAACGTTCAATTTCGGGGCTGCTACGCAGCCCTTTCGCGGCACAAGGCCGCTCCTACAGGGTTCGCGCTGCACCTGTAGGAGCGGCCTTGCGCCGCGAAAGGGGCACGTAGTGCCCCCATGCGGTATCAAAGAGGACCCAATGGCCCCCTGGCTGACAGTAATAGGCATCGGCGAAGACGGTTTCAGCGGCCTGGGCAAGCAGGCTCGGCGTGCCCTGCTGTCAGCCACGCGAATCATCGGTGCCCCACGCCAGCTGGCGCTGCTGCCCCGCTGCGTCACCGCCGAGCAATTGCACTGGCCCAGCCCCTTCTCCCTGGCCCCGGTCATGGCTCTGCGCGGCGAACCCGTATGCGTGCTGGCCAGCGGCGACCCGATGCTCTACGGCGTCGGCGCCAGCCTGGCGCGCCAGTTGCCCGCCGAGGAACTGCAAGTGCTGTCGATGCCCTCCTCCTGCGCCCTGGCCGCCGCCCGGCTGGGCTGGCCGTTGCAGGATGTGCAGGTAGTCTCGGTGGTCGCCCGTCCGCTGGCCGCGCTCAATGCCCATCTGCACAGCGGCGTGCGCCTGCTGGTGCTGAGTAACGATGAAAGCAGCCCGGCGGCCATTGCCGCGCAGCTGCGCGAACGTGGCTTCGGCCCCAGCCGTCTCCAGGTGTTCGAACACCTTGGCGGCCCACAGGAGCGAACGCTGAGCGGCACCGCCGACGACTGGCCACACACCGACATCGCCACGCTCAACCTGGTCGCCATCGAATGCCAGGCCTCGCCTGATACCCCGCGCCTGCCTCGCGTGGCCGGCCTGCCCGACAGCGCCTTCCGTCACGATGGCCAGCTGACCAAGCGCGACGTGCGAGCGATCACCCTGGCCCGCCTGGCTCCGCAACCGGGCGAACTGCTGTGGGACGTGGGCGCCGGTTGCGGTTCCATCGGCATCGAGTGGATGCGCGCCCATCCCAGCTGCCGCACCCTGGCCATCGAAGCTGACGAAGGCCGCCAGGGCTACATCGAACACAACCGCGACACCCTTGGCGTGCCCGGCCTGCAGCTGATTCGCGGCAAGGCCCCCGAAGCCTTGGTTGGGCTGGAACGTCCGGACGCGATCTTCATCGGCGGCGGCGTCACCCGCGAAGGCGTGCTCGAGCTGTGCTGGGAGCGCCTGCTGCCGGGCGGACGCCTTGTTGCCAACGCCGTCACGCTGCAAAGCGAGGTCGCCCTGGCGCAGTTCCGCGAGCAGCACGGCGGCGAGCTGACCCGCATCCACATCGCCCACACTCAACCACTGGGCAGTTTCGACACCTGGCGCCAGGCCCTGCCAATCACCTTGCTCGACGTGGTGAAACCCCTCGATGCGTGAAGAAACCCGCGAACAGGCCGCGCCACTGCGCAGCGGCCTGACCACTGGCAGCTGCGCCACCGCCACCAGCCTGGCGGCGGCGCGCCTGTTGCTGAGCGGGCAACGGCACGACGCGGTGGAGATCACCCTGCCCAAGGGCAAGGTGGTGCAGATGCGCCTGGAGTTCTGCCACCTAAAGGGCGACATGGCCGAGGCCGGCACCTTGAAGGATGCCGGCGACGATCCCGATGTCACCCATGGCGCCCTGCTCTACAGCCAGGTGCGCCTGCGCACCGAGCCCGGCGTACGCTTCATCGCGGGCGTGGGCGTGGGTACCGTGACTCGCCCGGGGTTGGTGCTGGCAGTCGGTGAACCGGCCATCAACCCGGTACCGCGCAAGATGATCAGCGACCATCTGCTGCAACTGGCGGGCGATTGCGGATACCACGGCGGTTTCGAAGTGACGGTCAACGTGCAGGGCGGCGAACAGCTGGCCCTGAAGACCATGAATCCGCGCCTGGGCATCCTCGGCGGGCTGTCGATCCTGGGCACCAGTGGCATCGTCCGGCCATTCTCCTGCTCGGCCTACATTGCCTCGATCCACCAGGGCATCGACGTCGCCCATACCAACGGCTACACCCATATCGCCGCCTGCACCGGCAACGCCAGCGAAGACACCATGCGCCGGGTCTACAACCTGCCGGAGATCGCCCTGATCGAGATGGGCGACTTCGTCGGCGCCGTGCTCAAGCACCTGCGCAAGGTGCCCGTGCCGCGCCTCACGCTATGCGGCGGCTTCGGCAAGATCAGCAAGCTGGCCGCCGGGCACATGGACCTGCACAGCCGCCATTCGAGCATCGACCTACCGCAGTTGGCGGGCTGGGCGGCGACCATTGGCGCGGACACGGCGCTGCAACAGGCGATCGTCGCCGCCAACACCAGCCAGCAGGCCCTCGCCCTGGCGCATGCCGCCGGCATCGCCCTGGGTGACGAGGTGTGCCGCCATGCCCTGGTCTTCGCGCGCAGCGTGGTGCCGGCCCAGGTGCAGGTGGAAGTATTCGCCATCGACCGTCAGGGTGGCATCGTCGGCAAGGCGGGCGTGGCATGAACGGGCGCATCCTGCTCCTCGGCGGCGTCACCGAAGCCCTGGCTATCGCCCGCCAGCTGGGTCCGCAACATGTCTACAGCCTCGCCGGCATCGGCCGCATTCCTCAGGACCTGGCCTGCCAGGTGCGAGTTGGCGGCTATGGCGGCGCCGAAGGCCTGGCCGAGTACCTGCGCGCCGAAGGCATCGACCTGCTGATCGACGCCACCCACCCCTATGCCGCGCAGATCAGCCGTAACGCCGCCCTCGCCGCCCGCAGCGCCGATATTCCCTGCTGGGCCCTGCGCCGCCCGGCGTGGCAGGCGCAGCCCGGTGATGACTGGCGCGAAGTCGAGGACTGGGCCGGGCTGATCGAGGCGCTGGCCCCATTCCAACGCCCCTTGTTCACCCTTGGTCGCGAACCCCTGCAACATCTGGACGAAATCCCGCCACACCAGTTCTGGACCCTGCGCGCCCTCGAGGCGTGCCCCGGCAATGACCGCTGCGAGGTGATCGGTGCTCGCGGGCCGTTCCTCATCGACGATGAACGTGCCCTGTTCGAACGTCGGCAGATCGACGTGCTGGTGAGCAAGAACAGCGGCAGCACGGCCACCGAGCCGAAGCTCGAGGTGGCGCGGGAGCGCGGAGTTCCAGTGCTGGTGCTCAAGCGGCCGGTGCTGCCGGAAGTGGATCGGGCGTTTCACGATGCAGGGTCACTGCTAGAGGCACTCGGCCTGTTCAAGGCCTGATTACGCTACGTATATCCCATTGACATATCCACTCCCGGAATTAAACTCCGGACATACATTTGCGCTTTCAAGGAGGCCCATCATGGAGCAAGGTGCAGTCTTCAAAAGCAACCGCAGCCAGGCTATCCGCATGCCAAAAGCCCTCGCCCTTCCAGAAGACGTCACCCGCGTGGACATCGTCGCGGTGGGCCGTTCCCGTATCATCTCGCCTGCCGGCGAAAGCTGGGACAGCTGGTTCGAGGGTGACGATGTGAGTGCGGACTTCATGGCGAGCAGGGAACAGCCAGCCGACCAGGAGCGCGAAGGATTCTGATGCTCAGGTACATGCTCGATACCAACATCTGCATTTTCACCATCAAGAACAAGCCACAAGTGGTGCGCGAGGCGTTCAATCGGTACCACGGCCAGTTGGCCATCAGTACGGTAACCCTGATGGAGTTGATCTACGGTGCGGAAAAGTCCGCCGCGCCGGAACGTAATCTGGCCATTGTCGAGGGGTTCGCCGCACGGCTCGATGTGCTTGACTACGACATTCAGGGCGCAGCGCACACCGCGCAGCTACGTGCGGAGCTGGCCAAGGCCGGCACGCCCATCGGCCCATACGACAGAATGATTGCCGGCCACGCCCGCGCTCGTGGCCTCACGCTGGTGACCAACAACCTGCGCGAGTTCCAGCGTGTTCCGGGGCTGCGTGTGGAAGACTGGGTGACACACCCACGCTGACGGTCACGAGATGGCCCTGTGCCTTGATCCTGCCGTAGAATCACCTCTCCCCTTCTGGAAGGCTCCACCCATATGGAAATGCAATGGTGGATCTGGCTCGTCTTCGGCGTAGCCCTGATCCTGCTGGAACTGGTGCTCCCCACCTTCTTCATCCTCTGGTTCGGCATCGGTGCCGTGCTGGTGTCGCTCGTCTCGCTGCTCGCCCCCAGCCTGCAACTCGATATGCAGGGTTTGCTGTGGGTGGTGTTCTCATCGATCACCACCGTGCTCTGGTTCAAGGTGTTCCGCCGCAAGAAGCCGGACGTGCGCTGGACCGCCGACAGCGTGATCGGCGAGGTCGGCCTGCTGACCGCCAACGTCTCGCAGTTCCAGAAAGGCCGGGTGCGCTTCCAGAAGCCCATCCTGGGCAACGAGGAATGGACCTGCGTCGCCGACAACGACATCCCCGCCGGCGAGCGCGTGCGCCTGGCCGCCATCGAAGGCAACACCGCCCGGGTCATCCGGGCCTGAATCCGCACTAAAAGGAAGTTCGCAAGCATGACCAGCCTGATCGTCGTCGCCACCCTCGCCGTATTCGTCCTGATCACCGTGTTCAAGGGGGTGCGCATCGTGCCCCAGGGCGAGGAGTGGATCGTCGAACGCCTGGGCCGCTACCACAGCACCCTCAAGCCGGGCCTGAACATCGTCATCCCGTACATGGACGTGGTCGCCTACCGCCTGCCGACCAAGGACATCATCCTCGACGTGCAGCAGCAGGAGATCATCACCAAGGACAACGCGGTGATCGTCGCCAACGCCCTGTGCTTCGCCAAGGTGGTCGACCCGCAGAAGGCCTCGTACGGCGTGCAGAACTTCTCGTTCGCCGTCACCAGCCTGACCATGACCTCGCTGCGCGCCATCGTCGGCGCCATGGACCTGGACGAAGCGCTGTCCAGCCGCGAGCAGATCAAGGCGCGCCTGCGCGAAGCGATGTCCGAGCAGACCGAAGACTGGGGCGTGACCGTGCGCTCGGTGGAGATCCAGGACATCAAGCCATCGCCGAGCATGCAGACCGCCATGGAACGCCAGGCCGCCGCCGAACGTGAGCGTAAAGCCGACGTGACCCGTGCCGAAGGCAACAAGCAGGCGGCGATTCTCGAAGCCGAGGCGCGCCTGCAGGCGGCCAAGCTGGATGCCGAGGCCCAGGTCAACCTGGCCGAGGCGTCGGCGCGGGCGATCACCCTGGTCAAGGAAGCGGTGGGCAGCGAAACCGTGCCGGCCATGTACCTGCTGGGTGAGCGTTACATTGGGGCGATGGAGAACCTGGCGGGTAGCGACAATGCAAAAGTCGTGGTGCTGCCGGCTGATCTGCAGGAGACCGTGCGCGGGCTGCTGGGGCGTGGCAAGGCCTGATACCCCCAGCCCTGTGTGAGCGGGCATTGTGGGAGCGGGCTTGCCCCGCGATAGGGCCCGCCCAGGCAACATCATTCCCAGGCCTGGCCCTATCGCGGGGCAAGCCCGCTCCCACGAACCCACGTCTCTGGCGCGGCATGCTCTACTTCAGGTGCGGCACTTCACCGCACCCCGGCATTTTTACCTATACTCCGCCGTACAATAGCCATCACGATTCCTGACCGGATCTCTCCATGCCCCCACGTCGGCACATCGCCTGGATAGCCTGCCTTGCAGTGCTGTTCAACCTGCTGGCCATGCCGCTGTCTTCTGCCGCGCCCAAGGGCCCGGCCGAGCAGCTGCTGTGGGGGCTTTCTGTTCCAGCATGGCCAACAAGGCCAAGGTCGATGTCCAGGCCCTGGCCAAGATCGACCTCGGTACGCAAAGCGACGACAGCGCCAGCATGATGAACTGCTGGTGCTGCCTGGGTGCCGCGCCCTTGCTGGCCCTGCCCGGCTACCCGCCGCAGTTGCACAATCCGCCCGTGCTGCCTGCCGGCCACCCGCCGCAACTCGCCAACTATCAGCCCACGCCGCGCCAATTATGGCCCGCGCTCAATCCCCGTGCCTCTCCCCTGGTTTGAGTTCACTACGCTGTCTGCCTGAACCTCAACAGATCGGAGACTCACCCATGCTCAAGCAAGTCCTCGTCCTGGCCGCCCTGCTGCTGCCCGGCGCCTATGCCAACGCCCACGAATACAGCAAAGGCGATCTGCACATCGCCCACCCCTGGTCGCTGGAGCTGCCGCCGAACGCGCCCAACGTCGCGGCCTATTTCGTCGTGCACAACAACGGCAAGACCGACGACCGCCTGCTCTCGGCGGACACGCCAATCAGCGCCGACGCCCAGTTGCACGAGCATGCGATGAGCGCCGCCGGCGCCATGAAGATGCAGCAGGTGCAAAGCGTGCTGGTGCCCGCCGGCAAGGACCTGACCTTCGCCCCCAGCGCCTACCACGTGATGATCATGCAGCCCAAGGACCGCAGCCTGCTGACCGACGGCAAGCGCTTCCCGCTGACCCTGCACTTCGAGAAAGCCGGTGACATCACCGTCGAGGTCGCCGTGCAGAAGCAGCCACCGGCCGAGCAGGCCGCAGCACACGAACACGCGCACTGACCTGATCGACTGACAGGCGCTCGCCATGAGCCTGCCGCGCTACAGCTCCGTCCGCACTACCCGCCCTGATCGCAGGCGCGTCGGTGGCGGCTGGCTGAGCCTGTTCGCCATGTGGATGATCTTCATCGGCCCGCTGGTTTCCCAGTCGATGCCGATGGAGCACCACGCCGGCATGTCCATGCCCATGGACATGTCGATGAGCATGCCCATGGCGCACGGTCACGACGAGCACCACGGCCACGGCAACGATGGCCAGCTGCATGTCATGTGGGAAAAGTGCGGCTATTGCAGCCTGCTGTTCAACTGCCCCGCCCTGCCCCAGACCCTCAGCCCGCTCAGCGCAGGCAGCGTCACCCCACCCACCCACCTCACCATCGCCACGCGCCAGGGCCATGCCCGGCAGGCTGTATTCCCCGGCGCCCGCAGCCGCGCGCCGCCCCGCTCGATCGTCGCTTGAACACAACACGCTAAACGCCCGAAGCCAGGAGGCTTCGCGCTGACTCACGACTGATCGACTGGAATCATTATGTCCGGCTGCACCCCTGTTTTTGCCCTTTCGCTGCGCGGCACCATCGCCGTGCTCTGCGGCTCGCTGCTCGCGCCACTGGCCTTTGCCGCCGAAACCGGCCACGAAGGCCATGTGCACGACCCGGCCGAGCTGAGCCCGACGGTGATCACCGCCATCGCCCCGAGCTCGCCGCTGACCGTGGTCACCAACCCCAAGGACCCGCGCCAGCCCGTACCGGCCAGCGATGGCGGTGACTACCTCAAGACCATCCCCGGCTTCTCGGTGATCCGCGCCGGCGGCACCAACGGCGACCCGGTGCTGCGCGGCATGTTCGGCTCGCGCCTGAACATCCTCACCAACGGCGGCATGATGCTCGGTGCCTGCCCTGGCCGCATGGACGCCCCGACCTCGTATATCTCGCCGGAGACCTACGACCGCCTCACGGTAATCAAAGGCCCGCAGAGCGTGATCTGGGGCCCGGGTGGCTCCGCTGGCACCATCCTCTTCGAGCGTGAGCCGGAGAAGTTCGGCGAGCTGGGCAGCCGGGTCAACGGCAGCGTGCTGGCCGGCTCCAATGGCCGCTTCGACAAGGTGCTCGACGCCGCGGCCGGCGGCTCGCTCGGCTACGTGCGTTTCATCGGCAACCAGTCGCACTCGGACGACTTCGAGGACGGCAACGGCGACACCGTGCCGTCGCGCTGGGACAAGTGGAACGGCGACGTCAGCCTCGGCTGGACCCCGGACGCCGACACCCTGCTGGAACTGACCGCCGGCAAGGGCGACGGCGAGGCTCGCTCCGCCGGGCGCGGCATGGACGGCTCGCAGTTCAAGCGCGAAAGCCTGGGCCTGCGTTTCGAAAAGTCCAACCTCGGCGAGGTGCTCGACAAGGTCGAGGCGCAGGTCTACTACAACTACGCCGACCACGTGATGGACAACTACACCCTGCGCTCGACCGTCGGGATGCCGATGGCCAGCAACGTCGACCGCCGCACCCTGGGCGGGCGGATCAAGGCCACCTGGCGCTGGGCCGATGTGCAACTGATCAGCGGTATCGACGCGCAGACCAACGAGCACCGCAAGCGTAGCGGCATGGGCATCGATACGTACAAGGCCAAGCCCTGGGACAAGGACGCCGACTTCCACAACTACGGGCTCTTCGGTGAACTGACCTGGTACGCCACCGGCGAAGACCGGTTGATCACCGGTGCCCGCCTGGACCGCGCTTCGGCCCGCGATTTCCGCAAGGGCATCGCCACCAGCGGCAACACCCGGGCCGATACCTTGCCCAGCGGCTTTGTGCGTTATGAGCACGACCTGGCTGCGGTACCCGCCACCACCTATATCGGCCTGGGCCACACCCAGCGCTTCCCGGACTACTGGGAGCTGTTCTCGCCAACCCTGGCACCCACCGGCTCGGTGAATGCCTTCGACGGCATCAAGCCGGAAAAGACCACCCAGCTCGACTTCGGCATCCAGTACCGCGACGAACGCCTGGAGGCCTGGGCTTCGGGCTACGTCGGGCAGATCCGCGACTATATCCTGTTCGATTACGTGCCAGGCATGGGCGGCATGAGCAACCGGCTCGTTTCCCGGGCACAGAACATCGACGCCCGCATCATGGGCGGCGAACTGGGCGCGGCCTACAAGCTGACCGAAAACTGGAAGGCCGACGCCACCCTGGCCTACGCCTGGGGCAAGAACAGCAGCGACGGCAAGGCCCTGCCACAGATGCCACCGCTGGAAAGCCGCCTCGGCCTGACCTACAGCCGCGACACCTGGAGCGTCGGTGCCCTGTGGCGCCTGGTCGCCGAGCAGAACCGCATTGCCAAGAACCAGGGCAACGTGGTCGGCAAGGACTACGACACAAGCTCAGGCTTCGGCGTGTTCTCGCTCAACGGTGCCTACAAGATCAACAACAACCTCAAGCTCAGCGCGGGCGTCGACAACCTGTTCGACAAGGCCTACGCCGAGCACCTGAACCTGGCCGGGAATGCCGGGTTCGGCTACCCGGCCAGCGCCACGGACCCGGTGAACGAGCCAGGCAGGACCTTCTGGACCAAGGTCGACTTCAGCTTCTGACAACAACAAACGGGCGCGGGACCTGACCGCGCCCACTTGAGGTCTACGGGAGGCTCCCATGAGCAAACCAAACGTTTCCTTCTACAACCTTGCGTGGCGCTGGCATTTCTATGCCGGACTGTTCGTGGCGCCGTTCATGATCCTGCTGGCGATCACCGGGATCATCTACCTGTTCAAGCCGCAGCTCGACCCGCTGGTGTACCGCGAGCTGATGGTGGTCGAGGCCGGTCATCACCGACAGGGCGCCGACACGCTCCTGGCCAACGTGCGCCAGGCTTATCCACAGGGCCAGGTGGGGCAGTACCTGCCACCGGTGAGCGCCGAGCGCAGCGCGCAGTTCGTCGTGCACGATGGCGGTCGCGAGCTGAACGTGTTCGTCGATCCGTACAGCGGCAAGGTGCTGGGCGAACAGGACGGCAAACAGAACCTGCAGGCCATCGCCCGCGCCCTGCATGGCGAACTGATGGTCGGCACGGTCGGTGACCGGCTGGTGGAGCTGGCGGCCGGCTGGGGCATCGTCCTGATCGTGTCCGGCCTCTATTTGTGGTGGCCACGCGGGCGCAGCAGCGCAGGCGTTCTCTGGCCACGCCTGAGCGCACGCGGCCGGGTGCTGTGGCGCGACCTGCATGCCGTCACCGGCTTCTGGGGTTCGGCCTTGCTGCTGATGATGCTGATCAGCGGCATGACCTGGACCGGGCTGTGGGGCAAGCAGTATGCCGACCTGTGGAACCGGTTCCCGGCGGCCATGTGGAATGACGTGCCCAAGTCCGATAAACAGGCAAGCGAACTGAATGAAGCCCACCGCCAGACTGTGCCGTGGGCCATGGAGAACACCCCGATGCCGGTGTCAGGTGCCCATGCCGAGCATGCAGGGCATCACATGATGGATCACGCTCCCGCAGCGCCGCAGGTGAGCCTGCAGCAGGTCGAGAACATCGCCGATCTGCGCGAGGTCGAGCCGGGCTACAGCATCACCCTGCCGACCAGTGCCGACGGGGTGTTCACCATCGCGGTGTTCGCCGACGATCCGCGCAACGATGCCACCCTGCATGTGGATCAATACACTGGAAAGGTGCTGGCCGATGTGCGCTGGCAGGACTACAGCCCGGTGGCTCGCGCCACGGAGCTGGGGGTGATGCTGCATGAAGGGAAGATGTTTGGGCCGCTGAACCAGATCGTCATTCTGCTGGTGTGCCTGATGATCCTGCTGGGTTCGGTGAGCGGGCTGGTGATGTGGTGGAAGCGCAAGCCGGCTGGTGGGCTGGGGATGCCGCCGCTGCGTCATGACCTGCCGCGCTGGAAGACGGCGGTGGGGGTAATGGTGGTGCTGGGCGTCGCCTTCCCGCTGGTGGGGATTTCGATGGTGGTGATGTGGGTGGTGGATAGCCTGGTGGTGAGACGCCAGATCATGGTCAGGGCCTGATATCGCAATCGCGGGGCAAGCCCGCTCCCACGCCTGCCCTGTGAGATCAGCGTGGGAGCGGGCTTGCCCCGCGATGAGGCCGGCACCAACAACCATTGATTCCCGTCATGTCGAGCACCGCGCTGCACCGCCAAGATCGTGTCGATCTGCCACGCCCGCGATCGGAACGCGACGTGATAGCCTACTCGGCTTTCGCTCAAAAAAGACTGACCCTCAATGGAATGCAGCCTATGACCCGGACCTCCCAGACACCCTCTGAAGAGCAGCACCTGCAACGCAACCTGACCAACCGCCACATCCAGCTCATCGCCATCGGCGGCGCCATCGGCACCGGCCTGTTCATGGGTTCGGGCAAGACCATCAGCCTGGCCGGCCCGTCGATCATCTTCGTCTACATGATCATCGGCTTCATGCTGTTCTTCGTCATGCGCGCCATGGGCGAGCTGCTGCTGTCGAACCTCAACTACAAGTCGTTCATCGATTTCTCCGCCGACCTGCTCGGCCCCTGGGCCGGCTACTTCACCGGCTGGACCTACTGGTTCTGCTGGGTGGTCACCGGCATCGCCGACGTGGTGGCGATCGCCGCCTATACCCAGTTCTGGTTTCCCGACCTGCCACAGTGGATACCGGCGCTAAGCTGCGTGGCGCTGCTGCTGTCGCTGAACCTGGTGACGGTGAAGATGTTCGGCGAAATGGAATTCTGGTTCGCCCTGATCAAGATCATCGCCATCATGGGCCTGGTCGCCACCGGCCTGTACATGGTCATCACCGGCTTCCAGTCGCCGAGCGGCCACACCGCCACCCTGGCCAACCTGTGGAATGACGGCGGCATGTTCCCCAATGGCCTGCTGGGTTTCTTCGCCGGCTTCCAGATCGCCGTGTTCGCCTTCGTCGGCATCGAGCTGGTGGGCACCACCGCCGCCGAGGCAAAGAACCCCGAGCGCACCCTGCCACGGGCGATCAACTCGATCCCCGTCCGCATCATCGTGTTCTACGTGCTGGCGCTGATCGCGATCATGGCGGTGACCCCCTGGCGCGACGTGGTGCCGGGCAAGAGCCCGTTCGTCGAGCTGTTCGTGTTGGCCGGCCTGCCGGCGGCGGCGAGCATCATCAACTTCGTGGTGCTGACCTCGGCGGCCTCGTCGGCCAACAGCGGCGTGTTCTCCACCAGCCGCATGCTGTTCGGTCTGGCCCAGGAGGGCGATGCGCCCAAGGCGTTCGAGAAACTCTCGCGCCGCGCGGTGCCGGCCAACGGCCTGTACTTCTCCTGCACCTGCCTGCTGCTGGGCGCGGTGCTGATCTACCTGGTACCCAACGTGATCGAAGCCTTCACCCTGGTGACGACGGTGTCGGCGGTGCTGTTCATGTTCGTGTGGACGCTGATCCTGCTGTCGTACCTGAGCTACCGCAAACAGCGCGCGGCGCTGCATGAGCAGTCCACCTACAAGATGCCCGGCGGGCGCTTCATGTGCTACGTGTGCCTGGTGTTCTTCGCCGGCATTCTGGTGTTGTTGAGCCTGGAGGCCGATACGCGCTCGGCGCTGGTGGTGACGCCGATCTGGTTTGTTATTCTGGCGGTGACCTATCAGTTTGTGCGTAGCAGGCGCCAGCCGCGTACCGCCGTGCGTGGGGCGTCGAACAACTGATCCTGAACCCATCGCGGGGCAAGCCCGCTCCCACGCCTGCCGTGTGAGGTCGGCGTGGGAGCGGGCTTGCCCCGCGATGAGGCCCGCTAGCCTTGCTCCAACCCTTCAAGCACGGCTTCGGCCAACGCCAGGCCTTTTTCCAGCGAGTTCTCCGTCGCCGTCAGCAAACTGCGCAACGGCTCCCCCGCCTTCACCAACGCGGCAGCATTGGTCTCATACGCCGCCTTCAACGCCGCCACCGCGCACACCAGCGCATCCTCGCTATCAACGCCAGCACGTACCGAGAGAATCGGATCATGGGCGTGATTGCAGGTGCCAAAGTGGGAACAAGCGGTGACGGGACGTGATTTGCGCGGGGTGAGGTCGAGCAGCGATTCCTGGTTCATGGCTGCACCTCTCGATGAAAGGTGGCGATCTCGACAAATGCGAACGGTGGATCTGGAACGATCTTCTTGAGCATGGTGCTACTCCTTGCAACATTTCCGAAGTGTTTCTCCGAGCCCATACGCCAATATGGGTGGACGGAGCCGTGCGGGTTGGCGTTACCGGTCGGAAGGCCGGCGAGCCCGAAGGCTCCCACACACAGCTCCGCCCATAATGGGTGCAACCATGCGGGGCACAGATTTCGCGAGTGCGAAGTGCCCGGTTCCGAATACGGGACGCCAATCCCGAGCCGCAGAATCTACTGCGGTGTGGCACGGTACTCAAGTATCAGAGGTGTGTCAAAATGTTCATCACTGGATTTAGTCGCCCCCTAAGGCCATCCTTCAACTCCATCAAGCGCTGTTCTTCAGAGAAGAGCAAATCACCTAAAAGCTACTACGTCGTAATAAACTCATACAATCGCTCAATCTCAAACGCTAAACAACACAAACGAAAACAATAAGCAATACCAACCAGCACTCCATTGCGAAACAATCAAAAAGCCACTATTCTGATGTTTTTGTAATGGCAGGGTAGCCTTGATGAACAATATAATTGCCAGCACTTCTTCATCCAAAGCACTAGAACATATTTACAAAGAGGGAAAGGACTTCATCCTAATCGCACTAACGGGCAGGACAGGTTCAGGATGTTCTACAAGCGCGCAAATACTTAGTTCAAGAAGCCTAGAGCTACCAGAGCAAGGGTACCACGGAATAACTCCCAACGAGTTCCGGAAATACAAAATCATCAAAAAATACCTGGCGCAGCAGTGGCAACCCTTTAAATGGCTACAAATTAGAACCGTCATCTCAAAATTTCTAATTCAATTAAGCTTCGAAGAATTCTCCATCTTCATTAGCAATACGTTAAATCTAGACCATGAAGAAATTCTCAAAAAAATAACTCGCCTTAAAACAGATTTTTTGAAAATACAAACAACCATTCAAGACTACGAGCTTACCAGCCAACTAGAAAGAAGAGAGTCGAGAATTCAAGACAACGAAATATACAACTTATACTTCTCAACCCTTCCAAAATTCTCAGACGAAATAAAGTCCACCCTACAAGAAATCTCAGAAAACGCATATACAAGAATCTATCAGACTGCTGGCGACAACATACGAGCATCAGGCACGGCCAACAGTAGCGTTTTCGACAGCGAATGCATATTCAACCTACCCCGCTCAATCAATAAAGCTGTAAAAGCCGCCCACCAAGTATGTAAGCACAAAGACGAACCCTGCTATATTGTTATTGACGCATTCAGAAATCCATACGAAGCCTTCTTCTTCAAAGAGCGTTACGCAGACTTTTATTTATTTTCAATCAATACCGAAAACAGTAGCCGATTGGAGCACCTGAGAAAAACACACAAATTCACTGAAGATCAAATCAAAGATCTTGACGAGAAAGAATACCCCTCAAAACTTACTGGAGAAAAGAACTTTACATCCCAGAACATCCAGAAATGTATAGAAATCTCCGACATACACATTCACAACCCCAAGCAGGATAAATTCACTCAAGTAGAACTTAAATGCCAACTCGGGTGGTATATAGCTCTAATAATGCACCCTGGGTTAGTGATGCCGTCCTCTATAGAGACGTGCATGCAGATTGCCTACAGCGCCAAGCAGAGCTCAGGCTGTATATCGCGCCAAGTTGGAGCCGCCGTTACCGACAATGAATTTTCACTAAAATCAATAGGATGGAATAACACCCCCCAGGGACAAGTCCCGTGCCTTTTAAGGAACGCTGAGGACTTATTAAAAGGATCGGACCGATTAGCGTATAGTGACTACGAAAGAAACAACAAAGAATTCCATGATGCAATCGAGATAAAATATGCAGCACACGTTGACTCGCCACTGCTCAATGGTAGAAATCTACCTTACTGTTTTAAAAGTGTGCAAAACGAGGTCGACAACGAAAAAAACCAGGTCCACACGAGATCCCTCCACGCAGAGGAAAATGCTTTCCTACAAATATCAAAATACGGTGGACAAAAGCTCAAAGGAGGTGTGCTGTTCACAACCGCCAGCCCTTGCGAGCTTTGCGCCAAAAAGGCTTACCAGCTCGGAATAAGCCTAATCGTTTATATCGACCCATACCCAGGAATCGCAACCTCTCACACTTTGGCGAATGGAACAGCAACTCCACAAATGCAGCTATTCAGAGGCGCTGTCGGTAAAGCATTCCATCAGCTTTATCAACCGCTTATGCCATTCAAAGACGAGTTGGAAACTCTGCTAGATATCTCGAAGCTACCGAAACCCAAAAACCCCGCAATCGAAGAACTCAAAGATGAAAACATTAAATTGAAGCAAGAAATTGAGACACTAAAAAGCCTTATCAACTCATTAGGCGAAAACCACTCAAAAACAAAGTCTCAAACAATCAAAAAAGCCAGCAAACGCCCATAACCCTACCCCCTATAACTAGAGCTACTAAAGCTCTAGTTATATAAGTATCGAAAAGCCAGCACCAATCTTGTGCAAATCACCTCATAGGGCACCAAACTGGCTCTTTAAAGGCCCACTTAACACCATCAACAGCGTCTATCTCGTACTTCGTGCTCCTCGGCACAGCCTTTGCAATCTCCGACCTGGCCAACACCCACCATCACATCGGAGTGAGCACATGAAGCGACGCAGTCTGATCAAGGCCTTTACCCTCAGCGCATCGATCGCCGCGATGGGCCTGAGCTGGAGCATCCAGGCCGCCGAGACCATCAAGGTCGGCATCCTGCATTCGCTGTCGGGGACCATGGCGATTTCCGAGACCTCGCTCAAGGACATGGCACTGATGACCATCGACGAGATCAATGCCAAGGGCGGGGTCAACGGCAAGCAGCTCGAGGCGGTGGTGGTGGACCCGGCGTCCAACTGGCCGCTGTTCGCCGAGAAGAGCCGCCAGCTGCTGACCCAGGACAAGGTGGCGGTGGTGTTCGGCTGCTGGACCTCGGTGTCACGCAAGTCGGTGCTGCCGGTGTTCGAGGAGCTCAACGGCCTGCTGTTCTACCCGGTGCAATACGAAGGTGAGGAGATGTCGCCGAACGTGTTCTACACCGGTGCTGCGCCCAACCAGCAGGCGATCCCGGCGGTGGAATACCTGATGAGCGAGGACGGTGGCGGCGCCAAGCGCTTCTTCCTGCTGGGCACCGACTACGTCTACCCGCGCACCACCAACAAGATCCTGCGCGCCTTCCTGCACAGCAAGGGCGTGGCCGACAAAGACATCGAAGAGGTGTACACGCCGTTCGGCCACGCCGATTACCAGACCATCGTCGCCAACATCAAGAAGTTCTCCGCCGGCGGCAAGACGGCGGTCATCTCGACGGTCAATGGCGACTCCAACGTGCCGTTCTACAAGGAGCTGGCCAACCAGGGGCTGAAGGCCACCGACGTGCCGGTGGTGGCGTTCTCGGTGGGCGAAGAGGAGCTGCGCGGCATCGATACCAAACCGCTGGTGGGGCACCTGGCGGCGTGGAACTACTTCGAGTCGGTGGATAACCCGGTGAACCAGAAGTTCGTCGCCGACTGGAAGGCCTATGCCAAGGCCAAGGGCCTGCCGGGGGCCGACAAGGCGGTGACCAACGACCCGATGGAGGCCACCTACGTGGGCATTCACATGTGGGCGCAGGCGGCGCAGAAGGCCGGCAGCACCGAGGTGGACAAGGTGCGCGAGGCGCTGGCCGGGCAAAGCTTCAAGGCGCCGTCGGGCTTCACCCTGTCCATGGACAAGAGCAACCACCACCTGCACAAGCCGGTGATGATCGGCGAGATCCAGGATGACGGGCAGTTCAGTGTGGTGTGGCAGACCGAGGAGCCGCTGCGGGCGCAGCCTTGGAGCCCGTTCATTCCGGGGAATGACAAGCGGCCGGACTATGCGGTGAAAGGGGACTGAGTGTACTGGGGCCGCTTTGCGGCCCATTCGCGGGTAAACCCGCTCCCACAGGGACCGCACCAGTTTCAGACCTTGCACCGTACCTGTGGGAGCGGGTTTACCCGCGAAGAATCCACTGCCGATTTCCAGGATGGCCCGCATGCTCAGACTCCTGCTCACGCTACTGCTGCTATTACCCCTGGCCACCCAAGCCAGCGAAGGCGAGTTCTTCCTGACCGCCAAACCCGCCGAACAGGCCCAACTGCTCGAAAGCTGGGCCGCACAACCCGATGCCGCCCGCCTGCCGCTGCTGAACAACCTGCGCCAAGGCCGCATCGCCGAAACCGACACGCGCAAACTGCGCCTGAACAACCGCCTGCGCGGCCTGATCGACAACGCCCTGGCCAGCCATCAGCTGTTCAGCGACCAAGCCAACGTGCGCCTGGCCGCCGCCCAGCAACTGCAAAAAACCGCACAACCGGCGCAGATGGCCTTCCTCGACCGCCGCTTCGCCAGCGAACCCGACGCCGCCGTGCACGCCGCACTCGGCCTGGCCCTGGCCAACCTGCAACTGGGCGCCAGCGAGCCCGCGGTACGCCTGGCCGCGGTGCGCCTGCTCGGCGAAACCGGCGACCCGCTGGCCCGCACCCGCCTCGAAGCGCTACTACAACCCGACGCCGAAACCGACGCCGCCGTGCGCACCGCCGCTGAAACCAGCCTGGCCCAAGTGCAGCGCAAATTGCTGGTCGGCGAACTGCTCGGCCAAGCCTTCAGCGGCCTGTCGCTGGGTTCGATCCTGCTGCTGGCGGCGCTGGGCCTGGCAATCACCTTCGGCCTGCTCGGGGTGATCAACATGGCCCACGGCGAAATGCTGATGCTCGGCGCCTACAGCACCTACATGGTCCAGGTGCTGCTGCAGCGTTATGCCCCCGGCGCCATCGAGTTCTACCCGCTGATCGCCCTGCCGGTGGCCTTCGCCGTCAGCGCCGGGGTCGGCATGGCCCTGGAGCGCACGGTGATCCGCCACTTGTACGGCCGCCCACTGGAAACCCTGCTGGCCACCTGGGGCATCAGCCTGATCCTGATCCAGGCCGTGCGCCTGATCTTCGGCGCGCAGAACGTCGAGGTGAGCAACCCAGCCTGGCTGTCCGGCGGCATCCAGGTGCTGCCCAACCTGGTGCTGCCGTACAACCGCCTGGTGATCATCGGCTTCGCCCTTGCCGTGGTGCTGCTCACCTGGCTGCTGCTCAACCGCACGCGGCTGGGCCTGAACGTGCGCGCCGTCACCCAGAACCGCAACATGGCGGCCTGCTGCGGGGTGTCCACCGGGCGCGTCGACATGCTCGCCTTCGGACTCGGCTCAGGCATTGCCGGGCTCGGCGGCGTGGCCCTGAGCCAGGTCGGCAACGTGGGGCCGGACCTGGGCCAGAGCTACATCATCGACTCGTTCCTGGTGGTGGTGCTCGGCGGCGTCGGGCAACTGGCCGGCAGCCTCTGGGCCGCCTTCGGCCTTGGCATCGCCAACAAACTGCTGGAGCCGCAGATCGGTGCGGTGCTGGGCAAGATCCTCATCCTTGCGCTGATCATTCTGTTCATCCAGAAGCGCCCGCAAGGCCTGTTCGCCCTCAAGGGACGGGTAATCGACTGATGAACCAGCCATTGATTGTCACTGCCACGCGCAAGGTCGGCACACGGCTGTCGCTGGCCGTCGGCGCCGTTGTCGTCCTGGTGCTGCTGGCCCTGCCGCTGCTGTCGCTGCTTCCCGACGGGCATGCCTTGCAGGTCTCGGCCTATACCCTGACCCTGGTCGGCAAGATCCTCTGCTACGCCATCGTCGCCCTGGCCCTGGACCTGGTCTGGGGCTATGCCGGGCTGCTGTCGCTGGGCCACGGCCTGTTCTTCGCCCTGGGCGGCTACGCCATGGGCATGTACCTGATGCGCCAGGCAGCCGGCGATGGCTTGCCGGGGTTCATGACCTTCCTGTCGTGGAGCGAGCTGCCCTGGTACTGGGCAGGCACCCAGCATTTCGCCTGGGCGCTGTGCCTGGTGGTGCTGGCACCGGGGCTGCTGGCGCTGGTGTTCGGCTTCTTCGCCTTCCGCTCGCGGATCAAGGGCGTGTACTTCTCGATCATGACCCAGGCCCTGACCTTCGCCGGGATGCTGCTGTTCTTCCGCAACGAAACGGGCTTTGGCGGCAACAACGGCTTCACCAATTTCCGCACCATCCTCGGTTTCGACATCACCGCCCAGGGCACCCGGGCCGTGCTGTTCCTGCTGACGGTTGGCCTGCTGCTGGGCAGCCTGTTCCTGTGCTGGCGCCTGACCCAGAGCAAGTTCGGGCGCCTGCTCACCGCCGTGCGCGATGCGGAGAACCGCCTGATGTTCTGCGGCTACGACCCACGCGGCTTCAAGCTGCTGGTGTGGGTGCTCAGCGCCGTGCTGTGCGGCCTGGCCGGAGCGCTGTACGTGCCGCAGGTGGGCATCATCAACCCCAGCGAGATGTCGCCGACCAATTCCATCGAGGCCGCCGTGTGGGTGGCCCTCGGCGGGCGCGGCACGCTGGTCGGGCCGTTGCTTGGCGCCGGCCTGGTCAATGGCATGAAGAGCTGGTTCACCGTGGCGTTCCCCGAGTTCTGGCTGTTCTTCCTCGGCGCGCTGTTCATCCTCGTCACCCTGTACCTGCCCAAGGGCGTGGTCGGCCTTGTAAAGAAAAGGAGCCAGCCATGAGAAGCGTGCCCCCGGTGCATCCGGAATTCATGCTGGAACCGATCTTCGACCAGCTCGGCAGCGGACGCGAGGCCATCGGCCTGGGCCGGCGCCGCGAGGCCGGGCTCGACACCCGACATGGCACGGTGCTGAGCCTGGAGGGCATCAGCGTCAGCTTCGACGGCTTCAAGGCGCTCAACGATCTGAACCTGTACATCGGCGTCGGTGAGTTGCGCTGCATCATCGGCCCCAACGGCGCCGGCAAGACCACGATGATGGACGTAATCACCGGCAAGACTCGGCCCGATACGGGTACCGCGTTTTTCGGCGACACCCTCGACCTGACCCGCATGAGCGAGTGCCAGATCGCCCAGGCCGGCATTGGCCGCAAGTTCCAGAAGCCCACGGTGTTCGAGGCGCTGACGGTGTTCGAGAACCTGGAGCTGGCGCTCAAGGCCAACAAGTCGGTGTGGGCCAGTTTGGTGGCGCGGTTGTCCGGTGAGCAGCGCCAGCGCATCGAGGAAGTGCTGACCACCCTGCGCCTGCTGCCCCTGGCCCAGCGCCAGGCGGGGTTGTTGTCCCATGGGCAGAAGCAGTTCCTGGAGATCGGCATGCTGCTGGTGCAGGAGCCAAGGTTGCTGCTGCTCGACGAGCCGGTGGCGGGGATGACCGATGCCGAGACCGAGTTTACCGCCGAGCTGTTCCGCTCGCTGGCGGGCAGGCATTCGCTGATGGTGGTGGAACATGACATGGGCTTCGTCGGCAGCATTGCCGACCATGTGACGGTGCTGCACCAGGGTAGCGTGCTGGCGGAAGGGTCGCTGGCGCAGGTGCAGGAGGATGAGCGGGTGGTCGAGGTGTATCTCGGTAGATAGGCCTGTGAGGGGGGGCGTGGGAGCGGGCTTGCCCCGCGATTGCGCCAGCCCGGCCAACATCATTTCCAGGCCTGACGCAATCGCGGGGCAAGCCCGCTCCCACGAATTGAACGACTCAAGGGCAGAACATGCTGAAAATCGACACCCTGCACCAATACTACGGCGGCAGCCACATCCTGCGCGGCCTGTCCTTCGAGGCCAAGGTCGGCGAGGTCACTTGCCTGCTCGGCCGCAACGGCGTGGGCAAGACCACCCTGCTGCGCTGCCTGATGGGCCTGCTGCCGGCCCGCGAGGGCCGCGTGGAATGGCAAGGCAAACCCATCACCACGCTCAAGCCCCAGCAACGGGTCCAGGCCGGCATCGCCTACGTGCCCCAGGGCCGCGAGATCTTCCCGCGCCTGACCGTCGAGGAAAACCTGCTGATGGGGCTGTCGCGCTTCCCCGCCCGCGAGGCACGGGAAGTACCCGCCTTCATCTACGAGCTGTTCCCGGTGCTGGAGCAGATGAAGCAACGCCGTGGCGGCGACCTCTCGGGCGGCCAGCAGCAACAGCTGGCCATCGGCCGCGCCCTGGCCAGCCGCCCGCGCCTGCTGATCCTCGACGAGCCCACCGAAGGCATCCAGCCCTCGGTGATCAAGGAGATCGGCGCGGTGATCCGCAAGCTCGCCGACCGGGGCGACATGGCCATCCTGCTGGTGGAGCAGTTCTACGATTTCGCCGAGGAACTAGCCGACCAGTACCTGGTCATGGCCCGCGGCGAGATCGTCCAGCGCGGTCGAGGCGAAAACATGCACGCCGAAGGTGTGCGCGGCCTGGTTACCATTTAATCTGCAGCCACTTCCCTTGCGAGACGCTGTCATGAGTTACCAGATCCGCGACGCCCTGATCGACGACGTGCCGGGCATCCTCGACATCTACAACGACGCCGTACGCAACACCACGGCGATCTGGAACGAAACCCCGGTGGACCTGGGCAACCGCGAGGCCTGGTTCGAGGCCCGCGCGCAGCAGGGCTACCCGATCCTGGTGGCGGTGGACGACAGCGGCGTGCTGGGCTATGCCTCATTTGGCGACTGGCGGCCGTTCGAGGGTTTCCGGCATACCGTCGAACATTCGGTGTACGTACGTAGCGACCAGCGCGGCAAGGGCCTGGGCCCCGTTCTGATGGAAGTGCTGATCGAACGGGCGCGCCTTTGCGACAAGCATGTGATGGTCGCCGCCATCGAGAGCGGCAACGCCGCGTCGATCCGCCTGCACGAACGCCTGGGCTTCAGCATCACCGGGCAGATGCCGCAGGTGGGGGTGAAGTTCGGGCGCTGGCTGGACCTGACCTTCATGCAGCTGTACCTGGATGACAACACCCTTCCCCCTTCAAGGACCTGAAGCCCATGAACACCGCCCAGCTGCACCGCGTCACCCACGAAGGCCTGGCGTACTACCGCCACGGGCTGGTGGCCCTGTTGCTCGATGCGGTACGCCAGGGCGCGTCGGTGGGGTTTATGGCCGATATCGACGAGCAGCAGGCCAAGGCCTACTTCGATGAGGTGAAGGCAAAGCTGGCCGGTGGCGAGCAGCTGCTCTGGGTCATTGCCCAGGGGCAGGAGGTGCTGGGTAGTGTGCAGCTGGGGTTGTGCCTGAAGCCCAATGGCCTGAACCGGGCCGAGGTGCAGAAACTGCTGGTGCACAGCAATGCGCGGCGGCGTGGGCTGGGGCAGCAGTTGATGCGGGCCCTGGAGGCCGAGACGCGGCGGATCGGGCGGGGGATGCTGTTTCTCGATACCGAGGCGGGGTCTGGGGCCGAGGCGTTCTATCGGGCGCAGGGGTACAGCAAGGCGGGGGAGATTCCGGATTATGCCTGCGGACCGGAAGGGGTTTATCGGCCGACAGCGCTGTACTTTAAAGTGATTGCGAAAGCTTCGTGAAGCTAGGGGCGCTTTGCGCCCCTTTCGCGGCACAAGGCCGCTCCTACAAGGGAGCGCGGTCGCCTGTAGGAGCGGCCTTGTGCCGCGAAAGGGCTGCGCAGCAGCCCCAGCTACATTTGGGTAAACCTGCCCAACCGCTGCTTCAACATGCTGTTCTCGCTGCGCAATTGCTGTACCTCTTCCAGCAACTCCAACGCCAGCGCCACCCCTTCCCACTCCAGCTCCAGCTCCTGATGCAGCTTCACCGCGCGCTTCAAGGTCACCGGCGCGCGGTCATCGAACACCCACTCTTCAGGCGTTCGCCCCGACGGTTCGACAATGCCGTGCTCGACGATCTCGATCACCCAGTCGGCCGATACATCGGCCTCCTGGCACAGGGTACGCATGTCCAGTTGAACGATCAGGGTGCTGCTCATGATCACTTACTCCATTGAGTCCTCGGGTTGAACGCGGCTTTCTCGGAGAGCTGGGTCCACAATGCGCGAGTTGCGTCGTCGGATTGGGCAGGCATCACTACCTTGAGCTGGGCGTACAGGTCGCCGCGCTCGCCTTGCTTGTTCAAAAGGCCCATGCCCTTGACCCGCAGGCGCTGGCCGCTCTGGCTGTCGGGGCGGATCGTCAGGTTGATCTTGCCAGTCAGGGTCGGCACGGCCACCTTGGCGCCGAGCGCCGCTTCCCACGGTGCCAGGGGCACGGTGATGATCAGGTCATGGCCTTCGACATCGAACAGCGGGTGCGGTGCCATGCGGATGGTCAGGAACAGGTCGCCATCGGCGCCACCGCCCACACCGGGTGCGCCCTGGCCCTTGAGGCGGATGCGCTCGCCGTCGGTCACCCCGGCGGGGATCTTCACGTTCAGCGTTTTCGTGGTGAAGCCGGTGCGCTGCCCGGCGCCGTTGGTCTGCGGCACCTGGAAGCTGATCTGCTTGGATTCCTTGTTCAGGGTCTCTTCGAGGAATACCGCCAGTTCAAGCTCCACGTCCTGCCCCCGCCTGCCGGCACTGCGTTGTTGCCGGCCACCGCCGCCACCGAAGGGGTTGCCACCCCGGGCGCCGAAGATCGAGCTGAAGAAGTCAGAGAAGTCGCCACCCTCGAAGCCGCCGCCAGCGCCGCCGCGCGACTCCCAGCCAGGCGGTGCCTGGAACGGCCGGCCATGCTGGCCGCCATACTTGCGGATCTCGTCGTACTCGGCGCGCTTGTCCTTGTCGCCCAGCACTTCGTAGGCCTCGTTGGCCTCCTTGAATTTGTCCTCGGCGTCACGCTCCTTGCTGACGTCGGGGTGATACTTGCGCGCGAGCTTGCGGTACGCGGCCTTGATCGCCTTCTCGTCCGCGCTCGCCTCGACGCCGAGTATCTTGTAATAGTCTTTGAAGTCCATCTATGGATCACCGATGTGAATGTACGTATTGCCACTGAAGATTGGGGTCAAGCATAGCCTTTCAAGGTTCATCCGGGGTTGCGCTATCGCAGACGACCGGTCTTGATTTAGCCGCAGACTGGCATAAACTGCGCGGCCGTTTTGCCTCCGGAAGCTCTCCCCCATGTCTGACGTATCCCCGGCCCGCGCCCTTGGCATCGACTTCGGCACCTCCAACTCCACGGTCGGCTGGCACCGTCCGGGCGTCGAATCGCTGATCGCCCTGGAAGACGGCAAGATCACCCTGCCGTCGGTGGTCTTCTTCAACATCGAGGAGCGTCGTCCCGTCTACGGTCGCCTGGCCCTGCACGAGTACCTGGAGGGCTACGAAGGCCGCCTGATGCGCTCGCTCAAGAGCCTGCTGGGCTCCAAGCTGATCAAGCACGACACCAGCGTGCTGGGCAGCGCCCTGCCGTTCAAGGACCTGCTGGGCATGTACATCGGCGAGCTGAAAAAGCGCGCCGAAGCCGATGCCGGCCGCGAATTCGAACAGGTGGTGCTGGGCCGCCCGGTGTTCTTCGTCGACGAAGACCCCGCCGCCGACCAGGAGGCCGAGGACACCCTGGCGGAGGTTGCGCGCAAGATCGGCTTCAAGGATGTGTCGTTCCAGTACGAACCGATCGCCGCGGCATTCGACTACGAGTCGGACATCAGCCGTGAAGAACTGGTACTGATTGTCGATATCGGCGGTGGTACCTCGGACTTTACCCTGATCCGCCTGTCGCCGGAGCGTCACCAGGTGGCCGAGCGTCAGGACGACATCCTCGCCACCGGCGGCGTGCACATCGGCGGTACCGACTTCGACAAGCAACTGAGCCTGCAGGGCGTGATGCCGCTGTTCGGCTACGGCAGCCGGATGAAGAGCGGCGCGCTGATGCCCACCAGCTACCACCTCAACCTGGCCACCTGGCACACCATCAACGCCCTGTATTCGCAAAAGTCGCAGCTGGCCCTGGGCAGCATGCGCTACGACATCGAGGACACGCTGGGTATCGACCGCCTGTTCAACCTGATCGAGCAGCGCGCCGGGCACTGGCTGGCGATGGAAGTGGAAGCGAGCAAGATCGAGCTGACCGACCGCGACAGCCGCCGCATCGACTTCGGCCGCATCGAGCCGGAACTGTCGGCGGAGCTGACCCGGGCGCTGTTCGAAGACGCCATCGATGGTTTGCTGGAGCGAGTGCGCGGCAGCGTGACCGAGCTGCTGGCCAAGGCCGGCGTGAGCGAGGGCCAGGTGGACACGGTGTTCTTCACCGGTGGTTCCAGCGGGATTCCGGCGCTGCGCAACAGCGTGGCGGCGATGCTGCCCAATGCGCGGCATGTGGAAGGCAATATCTTCGGAAGCATCGGCAGCGGCCTGGCGATCGAGGCGCGCAAGCGTTACGGGTCAATCTGATCCATCTCCATCGCCTGTACCGACCTCTTCGCGGGTAAACCCGCTCCCACAGGTTCACCGCAGCCTTCAAGGCATCGGTAACCCTGTGGGAGCGGGTTTACCCGCGAAGAGGCCGACACATGCGAAACAGGTGTCAGACCAACTCCGCCCGCTTCAACTCACTCTTCAGGTAGGCGTAATAAATCGGCCCCGCCACCACCCCCGGCAGCCCGAACGCCGCCTCGAACACCAGCATCGCCAGCAACAGCTCCCAGGCCTTGGCACTGATCTGCCCGCCGACGATCCGCGCGTTGAGGAAGTACTCGACCTTGTGGATCACGATCAGGTACCCCAACGCCGCCATCGCCACCCAGATCGACAGCGACAACCCGACGATGGTGATCAAGGTGTTGGACATCAGGTTGCCGATTACCGGCAGCAGCCCGAGCAGGAAGGTGAGCACGATCAGCGTCTTGGTCAACGGCAGGTGCACGCCGAACAGCGGCAGCACCACGGCCAGGAAGATGCCGGTGAAGACGGTGTTGAGCAGCGAGATCTTGATCTGCGCGAAGACGATGTTGCGAAACGCCTGCACCAGCAGGCTCAGGCGTTCGAACAGCGCCGCCGCCAGGGGCTTGCGCCGGGAGATGTCGGGAATGCGCTGCAGGGCGACGATGGCGCCGAGGATCATGCCGATCAGCAGGGTCACGAACATGTGCGCCATGCCCTTGCCCACCAGTTGCAGGTCGCTCAGGTGGCTCTTGATCCAGTCGCCGATGGCCACCTTGAACTCGGCGGCGCTGGCCGGCAGGTAGGCTTCGATGAACGGCGGCAGCTGGCCTCGCGCGCGCTCGACCAGGCCCATGAACTTGTCCAGTGAGGCGCCGGGGTTCTCGGCCTCGTGCAGCAGGAAACTGAAGGCGCCGGCGATCAGCAACGTCAGCGTGCTCACCACCAGGGTGCCGAGCAGCGCCACCGCCAGCCAGCGTGCGCGCTGCCCGGCGATCAGCGGTTGCAGGCGCGGTGTGAGCATGTTGACCAGCTCGTAGACCAGCAGGCCGGCCAGCAGGCTCGGCAGCAGCTTCAGCGGCAGCGCCAGCAACAGGCCCGCCATGACGATGATCCAGCTGGCCAGGGTGACCTGGCGGGGAGTGAAAGTCATACAGCCTCAACGGCAGACAGCGGAAAGTCCCGCAGTCTGCCAGCCTTCACGGCAGAGGCATAGGCGCAGGTCATTTCTTCTTCAGGCAGTCACTCATGAAGGTCTTGCGCTCATCGCCCTTGAGCGCCTTGGTGGTGGCGTCGGCGTTGCAGGTCTTCATCTTCTCCTGCTGGGTCTGCGGCACATCCTTTTTCAGGCAGGTGCTCATGAACGCCTTGCGCTCATCGCCCTTGAGCGCCTTGGTGGTGGCGTCGGCGTTGCAGGTCTTCATCTTTTCCTGTTGCGCGGTGGCGGCGAATCCCTGGCCCGCGATCAACAGGCCCAACACCAGCAGGGGTACGTGCAGCAGCTTCATGGAGTAGTCTCCTTGCCTGCGCGCCGGATGCGCGCTCGTCGCAGCTGAGTGTAGACAAGAATTCTTACATCTCTGTCCGCGCCCGCCGCCGGTACTGCTCCGGGGTGCAATTGGCCTGGCGCTGGAACATGGCGATGAAGGCCGAAGCGCTGCTGTAGCCGAGGTCGAAGGCGATGGCCTGGATCGGCGTGCCCGCCTCGAGTGCCTCGATGGCCCGCAGAAAGCGCAGGCGCAAGCGCCATTCGCCGAAGCTCATGCCCAGCTCGCGCAGGAACTGCCGGGCCAGGGTACGCTCGCTGACATGCACCTGCCCGGCCCAATAGGCGAGTGGATGGTTGTCGCCTGGCTCGGCGTGCAACGCCTCGAGCACCTGGCGCAGGCTGTCGCTGCGGGCGAACGGCAGGTAGCAGGTCTGCGTAGGCGCCAGGTGCAGTTGGTCGATCAGTACCTGAACCAGGCGCTGGTCGCGCTCGTCCTGGGCGATGTGCAGGTCACGGCGGGCGAAGTCGCCGAGGATCGCCTTGAGGATATCGCTGATCACCAGGCTGCAGGGCTGCGTCGGCAGCTCGGCGCACAGGCTGCGCTCCAGATAGACCGAGCGGTAGATGATGGCCTGGGGGTTGTAACAGCCGTGCTCGGTGTCCGGCGGCACCCAGACGGCGTAATGCGGGGGCGAGATGAAGCGCTGGCCCTCGACATCCAGGTGCATCAGGCCATGGGAGGCGTAGTTGAGCTGGCCCCAGGTGTGACGGTGCGGCGGGCTGTGGGTATCGGCGCCGAATTCGTCGTAGCGGAAGTAGACCGGCGCGGGGAGCCGGTCGAATTGCGGAATGTCGAGGTACTTGCGGGTCATGCTGTCTGCTTCGCGGGGCGAGTTGTCTGGATGGAAGTATAGGCATTTAGACAGACAAGCGATAATGGCCGCCACGTGGGAGCGGGCTTGCCCCGCGATTGCACCCGCCCGGCCAACATCATTTCCTGGCCTGGCGCAATCGCGGGGCAAGCCCGCTCACACGGGTCAACCGCAACTCGAGAATCATCATGAACTACCTCTTCCCCCTCATCGCCATCCTCATCTGGGCCGGCAACACCGTGGTCACCAAGATGTCCGCCGGGGCCATCTTCCCCGCCGAGATCGGCTTCTACCGCTGGCTGCTGGCCGGCCTGCTGTTCACCCCTTTCCTGCTGCCGCAGGTCTGGCGCAACCGCGCAGCCATCAGCCCGCACCTGGGCAAGATCTTCGTGCTGGGCGTGCTGGGCATGGCCATCTACCAGAGCCTGGCCTACTTCGCCGCAGCCATCACCAGCGCCACCAACATGGGCATCATCCTCTCGCTGATGCCGCTGATGTCGCTGGCCCTGTCCATCGCCTGGCTCGGCCAGCGCCTGACCTATGGCGCGCTGCTGGGCGCACTGGTGTCGTTCTTCGGCGTGCTGGAGGTGGTCTCGGCCGGGCACCCCGGCGTGCTGTTGCACCAGGGGCTGAACGCCGGCGACCTGATGATGCTGGTGGCCACCTTCGCCTATGCGCTGTACAGCTTCCTGCTGAAGAAATGGCAGCTACGCCTGCCGCCGCTGCAGTTGCTGTACCTGCAGGTGCTGGTGGCGATCCTGGTGTTGCTGCCGCTGTTCCTGCTGTCACCCAAGACCGGATTGAACGGGCACAACATCGGCCTGGTGCTGTACGCGGGCTTGCTGGCCTCGATGGTCGCGCCGCGGGTGTGGATGCAGGCCGTGCACCGCCTGGGGCCAAGCCGTACCACGCTGTTCTTCAACCTGTTGCCGGTGGTCACGGCGGTGATCGCTGCGGTGGTGCTGGATGAGCAGTTGGCCAGTTATCACCTGGTTGGCGGCCTGTTGACGTTGGTCGGTGTGCTGCTGGCTGAGCGTTGGACCACGCCTGTGCGACGTTGACAGATGGGAGCGCTTTGCGCTCCTTTCGCGGCACAAGGCCGCTCCTACAGGCGGACGCAATCCCCGGTAGGAGCGGCCTTGCGCCGCGAAAGGAGCGCAAAGCAGCCCCAGGTTCATCACACCCCTGCCGCCTTGAGCCGGGCAGCATGTTCGGTGAACAACCTCACCGGCTCGGCACCCTTGCCCACCGCGCCCAGCGACTGGTTGACGATATCCAGGTGATCAAGCGGATAGTCATCGCCGATCACCTGCCCCAGGTGCGAACTGAAGCGCCCGACCATGCCGTCGCATTGCCCCTTCTCCCGGACGAAACTGCGGGCGAACAACCGGCAAAATCGGTTGCTGCCGTCAAAACGGTTCAAGCCTTGGTCGGTACGCCCAGGCTGCAGGGTGCCGGACCACGAGTAATAGCGCACCCCGTTCACTTCCGGCGGCCCCTCGCCACCCCAGACCTCAGGCAGCCCCTGTGGATAAGCCTGGTTGAACAGTGCCACCCCGGCACTGGTCAGCGACTGGTGCGAGGCGTGCACGTCGATCGGCAGCGGATCGCGGCGCCAGCCGGTCTCCAGCCAACCCAGCACCACAGCGAAGCCATGCAGCACGGCCTTGAGGATGCGCCCCCGGACAGAGTCACCAGGCGCCGTGCGTTCGAGGTGGTCGGCCAGCTCCGAGCCATGGTTGGGGCCGGCCACCGACGTCACCGAAGCCACCCGATCAGGCCGCTTCGCCGCCGCATAGCGGGCACTGAGGGCGCCCTGGCTATGGCCGATCAGGTTGACCTTGTCGGCCCCTGTGCGCTGGCAGATGTCCTCGATGATGCCCAGCAACTGCTCGCCCCGCACTTCGCTGGAATGCAGCGGCGACACCTGCACCGGGAACACCTGCGCGCCGCCCCGGCGCAATGCCGGAACAATGCCGAACCAGTAGGGATAGACCAGCGCCCGTACGAAGCCGAGCATGCCCGGCACCAGCACCAGTGGATAACGCGTGGCCAGCTCCTGACTCATCACCCTTGCCCTCATCCGTGAACAGACCGGTCCACCCTACAGCGCGATCGGCGACAAGCGCAATCGAACTCCCGGCGCGCCGCGCGGTTCCAAGCAGAACAGACCCTGAGCAAGGAGCGGGACCATGTACAAGCGAACCCTGGCCATCCTTCTGGCAAGCGCCACCCTCACCGCCTGCGGCAGCCGCCCGGAAAACCCGGTGGACTACGTCACCTACCGCGACGAGCCGCTGGTCAAGCAGGTCGAGCACGGCATGACCATGCAGAAGGTCATCGCCATCGGCGGCAGCCCGTCGAATGTCATCGACCTGCCCCACGGCGGCACCTGCAACGACTACATCCTCAACCGCGATGGCCACCAGCAGCCCTACTACGTGCGCTTCGACGCCACCGGCCATGTCGACGCCAAGGGCTTCAAGACCTGCAAGCAACGCCAACAAGACAGCGACGCCGCGCACGGCGCATGACACCCCATGACCACCCTGATGCTTTCGGAGATGAACATGAGCGTTGAACTGACCGATGTGAAGACCCTGCGCGAACGTGCCCGCCAGCATGTCGAGCAAGGCGCGGTGACCGAGGGTTACCACGCCGATCGCGAGAAGATCCTGCGCCTGCTCAATGAGTCGCTGGCCACCGAGCTGGTCTGCGTCCTGCGTTACAAGCGCCACTACTTCATGGCCAGCGGCATCAAGGCCAGCGTTGCCGCCGCGGAGTTCCTCGAGCATGCCAACCAGGAAGCCGAGCACGCCGACAAGCTGGCCGAACGCATCGTGCAGCTGGGCGGCGAGCCGGACTTCAATCCGGACAACCTGACGAAGAATTCCCACGCCCAGTACGTGGCGGGCAGTTCGTTGAAGGAGATGGTGCTGGAGGACCTGGTGGCCGAGCGCATCGCCATCGACAGCTACCGCGAAATCATCCAGTACATTGGCGACAAGGACCCGACCACCCGGCGCATCTTCGAGGACATCCTGGCCCAGGAGGAAGAGCACGCGGACGATATGTCGGACCTGTTGAAAGGCCTCTGATCCCAAGGTTTACTGGGAGCGGGCTTGCCCCGCGATGGCGTCGATGCCATCGCGGGGCAAGCCCGCTCCCACGAACCTCAAACACGAACCTCAATGACCTTTGCCGGCCGCCGCCGGCGCCTTGCCGGCGCGCATTTGCTGCAACAACGGCGTGCACTGGTTCGGCTCATCCCCGCTGCTCGGCGCGATCAGCGCCAGCAGCCCCGCGGCCGGCCCGGCCACCACGCCCAACGCCACCATCCCCGCGCCACGCAGCGCCAGCGGCACCGCCTGCACGCCGGCACTTGGCTTGGCGAACGGTCCGCGCACATACAACGGTGAACGCAGCGAGAACAGACGCAGGCCCTTGGACTCCGGGGTGATCTTCAGGTCCAACTGCTCGCTGGCGAAGTTGGCCGTACCGTTGATGTAGATGATCGCGTTCTCGGTGTCGAAGACGAACAACCGGGTAGTGGCCAGGCCATTCTTGACCCCGACATCGGCCGCAGCACAATTGATCTTCACGTCCTCATCGCCGAACAGCTTGCCAACCACGTAGTTGCCCACGTTGAGCCCGGCGATCTCCATCAGGCCACGGCTGATGGCGCCATCGTTCATCAACAGGCGCAGGTCGCCGTTGGCGGTGCCCAGCAAGGCCGCCACCGAGTTGCCGCGGCCACTGATATCGGCATCGCCGTTGAGTTCGCCGAAGCTGGTCTGCATCGGCGCGAAGCCAGGGAACAGCTGCTTGAGCTTGAAGCCACGGGCGGTCAGCCGGGCGCGACCCTGCAACGGCGCGCTGCGCCCGTCCAGGCGGATGTTGGAGTCAAGGCTGCCGCCGGCCACGCCGAAGCGCAGCGGTTCCAGGCGCAACAGGCCATCCTCGAGGATCACATGGGCGGACAGGTCGTTGAACGGCAACTTCTCGCTATGCACGATGCGCTTGCCGGCGAAGGTCACGTCGGCGTCCATGGCCCGCCAGCGCTCGGTGCGAAACTCCTCGACCGGCAGCACCTTGCCCGCCGGTTGCTTGCTGGCACCGCCGCGAGCCTTCTGCTCGCTGTTGGAGTCGGCGCCGATCAGTGGCGCCAGGTCCTTGAACAGCAGCTGGTTGGATACCAGGTTGCCGGAGAGCTTCGGCCGGTGCTGGCTGGCGACGAAGGCCAGGTCGCCGTGAATGTCGCTGTCGCCGATCCTGCCGTTGAAGCCCTCGTAACGGAACTGCGCGCCGTCGGCGGCGTGCAGGTTGGCGGTCAGGTGACCATCGGTGGCGTACGGCGGCGTATCGGGCAAGGTCACGCCGGTCAGCGGGTAGAGGTTGCCCAGGCTGCTGCCGGAAAGCTTCAGGCGCAGGTCAAGGGCGCCGAGGTTGCGTGGATCGGTCAGGGTCCCGGCCAGCGCGATCTGGGTGTCACCAATACGCGCGTCGGCCTGCAGCGGAAACGGCTGGCTGGCGTCCTGCAGCGCCAGCAGGCCGCCGATCTTGCCGGTGCCGGCCACCGCCAGGCCCTTGTAGCGGCCCTGGGCCTTGAAGCCGAAGGCGTAGGCCTGGGCATTGCCGGCCTTCTCGGCGCGGGCCTTGCCGACGATGTCGCTGAACGGGATTGGCTTGCCCAGCGGGTCGACCTGCACCTTCATGCTGGTCTTCAGCGTCTGGTCGTCGAAGCTGACGTTGCCCTGGTCGAAGCCGATGGCGCCGATGTCCAGCTCCCACTTCGATGGAGCCTCGTTCTCATCCTTGGGCCCGAAATCAAACACCCAGTTGGCCCGGCCATCGGCCAGCCGGGTAAGGCTGGCGCTGGGCTTGACCAGGTCGATGCGCGGGATGCTGATGCGCTGGACGATCAGCGGCAACGGCGCCAGGCGAAAGTCCACGCGCTCCAGGGCGACCATGCGCGGCTCCTTGAGCCAGTCGGGGTTGCCCAGGGTGAGGTCCTCGGCGCTGAAGTGTGGCCAGGGCACGAAGGCCCGCCAGCCGCCTTCCTCGGGCTCGGTGCGCCAGTGCACGGCGAGGTTGCCGTTGATCGCGAACGGCCGGTGCAGGGCTTCGGAGACCTTCTCGTTGAGCAGCGGTTTGACGCGGTTCCAGTCGAAAGTGGCGATCACCACCACCAGGATCGCCAGCAGGGTGACGAGGGTGGCGAAGGTCCAGAAGAGGATTCTGGCAGGGCGCGTCATTGCATGGTTCTCCTGGCTGCATGGCACTCATTATGTCGGACTGATGAAAAACCGCCGGGTTTAATCCGTGCGCCATGATAACCAGGATTTTCCTGACGCCTTTCTCAGCTTTTCGTCCATGGACGGCGGCAGTGTTACCGGGGCTCAAGCGTGCCTCAGCGCTTGCGGAACACCTGAAAACATTGATCCAGAGCCCTCCACGCACAGTATCAATCCCGTCGATTGTTACCATTATCCTGATGAACTTTTCTCTGGAGTTACCAGGCGTAGCATTGGCTTCGTAACCACTTTCCAGCCCCCCCGAGGAGCACCGAACCATGAAACGCCATCTGCTGCTGAGCCTGACCCTGTCCGTACTTGCCGCCAACGCCTTCGCCCTGCCAGCCGAAGACCAGCACCTGAGCGCCGAATCACGCTCCAGCGCCGCCACCGTCAGCCAACCGCTGAACACCTTGGCAGAAGGCGGCGCCGAGCGCCTGCAGGAACGCGCAGGCCGCCTGGCCGAAGGCGGTTCCGAGCGTCTGCTCGAACGTAACAACCGTGTCGCCGAAGGTGGCTCGGATCGCCTGATCCAACGCAACGACCGCGTTGCCGAGGGTGGCTCGGATCGTCTGATCCAACGCAACGACCGCGTTGCCGAGGGTGGCTCGGATCGTCTGATCGAACGCAACGACCGTGTCGCCGAAGGTGGCGCCGATCGCCTCAACGAACGCAACAACCGTGTCGCCGAAGGTGGTTCGGATCGTCTGGTCGAACTCAGCCGTGTGAGCTGATCGCCATGGCCGAATACAACAACCCGCCCCACTGCGCCTGCTACCCTCCAAGCCCGGTCCATTGACCGGGCTTTGTTTTTTTATCCAGAATGCCCAGCCGTACCGTCATAGAATCCTGCCCCATGCTGCCGCGCGCCGAACAGAAGTTACAAACCCGCCAGGCCCTGCTGGACGCCGCCTGCCTGCTCATGGAGAGCGGCCGTGGCTTCGGCAGCATCAGCCTGCGCGAGGTGGCCAAGGCCGCGGGCATCGTGCCCACCGGCTTCTACCGTCACTTCCCCGACATGGATGCACTGGGCCTGGCCCTGGTTGCCGAAGTGGACACCACCTTCCGCCAGACCATCCGCCTGGTGCGCCACAATGAGTTCGAACTGGGCGGCATCACCGACGCCTCGGTGCGCATCTTCCTCGACGTGGTCATCGCCCACCGCGCGCAGTTCCTGTTCCTTGCCCGCGAGCAGTACGGCGGCTCGCAGCCGGTGCGCCAGGCCATCGCCCGCCTGCGCCAGGACATCAGCAGCGACCTGGCCACGGACCTGGCGCGCATGCCGCGCTGGCAGCACCTGGACGGCGCCGCCCTGGCGGTGATGGCCGACCTGGTGGTCAAGACCGTGTTCGCTACCCTGCCCGAGCTGATCGACAGCCCCGAGCCGGGTCATCCACAGGCGCTGACGCCGCAGGAAAAGATCACTCAACAGTTGCGCTTCATATTCGTCGGCGCGCGACATTGGCAGGGCCTGGGAAATCCCGGCTGACTTTTGCCCAGAGCGGTTCGTGGGAACGGTTCGTGTGCGCGGGCAGCGTGGGAGCGGGCTTGGCCCGCGATGGCGCTATCGCGGGGCAAGCCCGCTCCCACGCTGCCCCTCCCACGCTGCCCGCGCGCACGAAGCACTTGCCACTTCTGCTACCATGGCGCCCTGCCCGACCGTCACGAGCGCGACCATGTCCGACCCCCGCCCCGCATTGACCCGTTTCCAACAGCACTTCGCCGAGCGCATCGTGCCGCTGTGGCAGGGCCCTGGCTGGAACGCCGACATGGCCCTGCCGTACGAAGCCCTCGACAGCCACCACCGCCCGCTGCCGGTGCAACGCTACCGGGCCATGGCCTGCGCCCGCCAGCTGTACCTGTTCAGCAGCCGCATCGAGCAGCCGGGCGCCGCCGAACGCGCCGCCGCGCTGTTCCGCTCGCTGCAGAAGCACTTCCACGACGCCGAGCACGGCGGCTGGTTCTACAGCATCGACGCCCAGGGCAAACCGCTGGACCGGCGCAAGGACCTCTACACCCACGCCTTCATCGTGTTCGCCTGCGCCCATTACTGGGGCAAGGTCGGCGAAGGCCTGGTGGAGGCCACGCTCAACGGCGCCCTCGAAGTCGTCGCCGAGCAGTTCGCCCGCGACGATGGCCTGTACGAGGCCAGCCTCGGTGAGGACTGGTCGGATCTGGGCAGCGGCCCGCTGCAGAACCCGCAGATGCACCTGGCCGAGGCCTTCCTCCAAGTGCTGGCCGTGCGCGAGGACGACGAGGTTCGCCAGTCGCTGCTGCAGTTGTGCGACGCGCTGCAGGTGCAATTCATCGAACCGAGCCACGGCCTGATGCTGGAGAAACCACGCGGGGCTGTGGATAACTGGTTCGAGCCAGGGCACCAGTTCGAATGGTTCTACTTGCTTGACACCTCGCCGCTGCTGCGCGGGACAGCGCTGCACGCCTCCATCACCCGCGCCTTCGACTATGCCGAGCAGTGCGGAGTAAAAGATACGGCGGTGCTGGCGATGCTCGATGTGGACGGCAAGGTCATCGATGCGACCCAGCGGATCTGGGCCCAGGCGGAGTACCTGCGGGCGCTGGCCTTGCGGCCAGGAAGCGAGGCGAGGTTGCTGGCGCAGCTACAGGCGCTGGAGTCGCGATTCCTGCATGACGGTGGCTGGCATGAGTGCCGTGATGGTAATGGCGCGGTCAGCCGCCACGACATGCCATCGACTACGCCGTATCACCTGGCAACCAGCTTGGAAGGCTTGCAGCGCCTGATCTGACGCAATCGCGGGGCAAGCCCGCTCCCACGCCATCGTGGGAGCGGGCTTGCCCCGCGATCATTGGCGTATCAGCCCTTGGCCGACCGGTCGATCGAGAACCCTGCCCAGTCCTGGCTCACTGGCATCAGCTCAAGACTGTTGATGTTGATATGCGCCGGCTGGTTCAGAATCCAGAAGATGGTTTCGGCGATGTCCTGCGGCTGGATCGGCTCGGCGCCGGCATAGGTGGCGTCATACTTGGCCTGGTCACCGCCGAAGCGCACCAGCGAGAACTCGCTCTCGCACAACCCCGGCTCGATATTGCTCACCCGCACGCCCGTCCCCCGCAGGTCGCAGCGCAGGCTCAGGGAGAACTGGCCGACGAAGGCCTTGGTGCCGCCATACACGTTCGCGCCCGGGTACGGGTAGTTGCCCGCCACCGAACCGACGTTGAGGATCGACGCGCCGCGGCCATGGGCAATCAGCCGTGGCAACAGCAGGCGGGTGGTGTACATCAGCCCCTTGATGTTGGTATCGACCATGGTTTCCCAGTCGTCCAGGCTGCAGTTCTGCGCGGCGTCGACGCCCAGCGCCAACCCGGCGTTGTTGACCAGGCCCTGCAGCTTGTCGAAGCTCGGCGGCAGGCTGGCGATGGCGGCTTCCATTGCCTGACGGTCACGCACGTCGACCACCAGGCCGTGCACCTCGGTCTTGGCCGACAGTTCCTGGCACAACGCATCCAGGCGCTCCTTGCGCCGACCGGTGAGCACCAGCTTCCAGCCGGCGTCGGCGAAACGGCGGGCGGTGGCCTCGCCAAAACCGGACGTCGCGCCAGTGATGAATACGGTGGATGTCATGCTCTTCTCCTCAGCGTTGGATTGTCGTCGACAGGCCTTGCAGCATGCCCGGCGCAAGGCTCGACCACAACTGTCATCGCCACTGGTCAAAAAACATACTAACCCCGCCGAGGCCCGTGCTAGAAGGGCTGCGCCGGGCTATGCGCACCTTATCCACAAGGCTTTCCCCATGGATTGGGGGCAACTCGTCAGGTCAAGGGAACCTCTGCGCGTTGTGGACATCCGTGCATGATGGCGCAACGCTTTCAACCATGCCGCCTCTGGCGGTCTGTCCAAGGTTTTCCCACAGAGTTATCCACAGAAAGCCCCACACTGTAGGGCGGATCCATTGACTGCGCAAAACACATGCAAAATCATGCACAAGCAGCACTTGGTCAAAAAACGACCAAATGCTTGCGCGCACTGATTTATCTGGGCTGGAGCGAGGTGCCACCATGTTTTCCACAGGCGGCTCCACATAATCCGTGGAAAGTTTTGCACCTGTGGAAACAAGGGTTTGCAGTGAGGTTGTGGAGTGTTTCAAGAAAGATATGCGACAAGTTGTCCACATGCGGTGAAAGCATCGCCAAGCGCTGCGACCCCCTGTAGGAGCGGCCTTGTGCCGCGAAAGGGCCGCGAAGCGGCCCCGGCGATTTCACATGATGCTGAGATCTTGGGGCCGCTTCGCGGCCCTTTCGCGGCACAAGGCCGCTCCTACAAAGAGCGTGCTAAATCCTCAGTGCCCGCCCAGATAAGCGTTACGCACCTCCTCATTGACCAACAGCTCCTGCCCCGTCCCGGTCATGCGAATCTGCCCGTTGACCATTACATAGGCCCGGTCCGACAGCTTCAGCGCATGGTTGGCATTCTGCTCAACAAGGAAGATGGTCATGCCGGTCTGCGCCAGCTCGCGCAGGGTGGAGAAGATCTGCTTGACCACGATCGGTGCCAGTCCCAGCGAGGGCTCATCGAGCAGCAGCAGCTTGGGCCTGCTCATCAGTGCCCGGGCGATGGCGAGCATCTGCTGCTCGCCGCCGGACATGGTCATGGCGCGCTGGTTGCGCCGTTCCTTGAGCCGTGGGAACAGCTCGAACATGCGCTGCATGTCTTCACCGGCATGTTTGTCGCCAATCGGAATGGTGCCCATCATCAGGTTCTCCTCGACGGTCATGTCGGGGAACACCCGGCGCCCTTCCGGAGACTGGGCGATGCCGTTGGAGGCAATGTAGTGCGACGACTTGCGGGTGATGTCGGTGCCGCGATAGACGATCTGCCCGGAGGCCGCCCGCGGCTGGCCGAAGATCGACATCAGCAGCGTCGACTTGCCCGCGCCGTTGGCGCCGATCAGGCTCACCGTCTCGCCTTCGTTGATGTGCATCGAGACTTTCTTCAGGGCCTGGATCGGCCCGTAGAACACATCCAGGTCCTTCAACTCGAGAATGGGCGCGCTCATATCAGCTCCTCTTCGTCTGCACCCAGGTAGGCGGCGATCACCGTCGGGTTGTGGCGGATGTCCTGCGGGGTGCCCTCGGCGATCACGTTGCCGTGGTCGAGCACGACGATATGGTCGGAGATGCTCATGACCATGCCCATGTCGTGCTCGATCAGCACCACGGTGATGTCGTGCTCGTCGCGCAGCACGCGGATCATGCGGCTCAGGGCCTCGGTCTCCTGCGGGTTGAGGCCGGCGGCCGGCTCGTCCAGGCAGATGATCTTCGGCCGCGTGCACATGGCCCGGGCGATTTCCAAGCGCCGCTGCTGGCCGTACGACAGCTCGCCAGCCAGGCGGTTGGCGCAATCGACCAGGTCGACCACCTCCAGCCAGTAGAACGCATGGTCCAGCGCGTCGCTCTCGGCCTTGCGGTAGCCCGGGGTGTTGAGCACGCCGGCCAGCAGGTTGCGGTTGACCCACATGTGCTGGGCCACCAGCAGGTTTTCCACCACCGACATTTCCTTGAACAGGCGGATGTTCTGGAAGGTGCGGGCAAGACCTGCGCGGTTGACCAGGTGGGTCCCGCCGAACATCTTGTAGTACAGGCGGTTGGCGAAGCGCGCCGGCGAGACGAAGTCCGCCGCCTGGAAGCGCTCGCCGAGCAGCTGGATGACGTTGGTGTGGCTGCCGCGCACGTTGAGCTCGATACGCCCGCCGCTGGCCTTGTAGAAGCCGGTGAGGCAGTTGAACACGGTGGTCTTGCCGGCGCCGTTGGGGCCGATCAGGGCGAAGATCTGATTGCGCTTGACCTTCAGGCTGACATCGCTGAGCGCCTTGATGCCGCCGAACTGCATCATCAGGTTATCGACCGACAGAATGATTTCGTCGCTCATGGCGCCACTCCTTTACGCGGGACCACGCCGGTGCGGCTGATGCGGATCAGCCCCCGCGGTCGCCAGATCATCATCAGCACCATCAGCACGCCGAACAGCAGCACGCGGTACTCGGAGAAGCTGCGCAGCAGTTCCGGGGCCACGGTCAGCACGAACGCCGCGATCACCACGCCCACGGTCGAACCCATGCCGCCGAGCACGACGATGGCCAGGATCAGCGCCGACTCGAAGAAGGTGAACGACGACGGGTTGACGAAGCCCTGGTAAGTGGCGAAGAACACCCCGGCCAAACCGGCGGTGGAAGCGCCCAGGGTGAACGCCGAGAGCTTGACCAGCACGTGGTTCAGGCCCATGGAACGGCAGGCGATCTCGTCCTCGCGCAGGGCCTCCCAGGCGCGCCCGACCGGCATGCGGGTCAGCCGGTGCTTGATGTACAGCACCGCCAGCACCACCAGGAACAGCACGGCATAGATGAACACGAACTTCAGGTTGGGGTTGTAATCGAAGCCGAAGAACTCATGGATCGGCACTCCGCCGTCCTTCGCCCGACGGCCGAACTCCAGCCCCAGGAAGGTCGGAGAAGGCGCCGGCATGCCGTTCGGGCCGCCGGTGAACGACAGCCAGTTGTTCAGCACCAGGCGAATGATCTCGCCGAAGCCCAGGGTGACGATGGCCAGGTAGTCGCCGTGCATGCGCAACACCGGGAAGCCGAGGATGCATCCGGCCAGCGCGGCAGCGATCGCCGCCAGCGGCAGCACGCTCCAGAAGCCCAGGCCCAGGTACTGGTAGCCGAGGGCCAGGCCGTAGGCGCCGATGGCGTAGAACGCCACGTAGCCCAGGTCGAGCAGGCCTGCCAGGCCCACCACGATGTTCAGGCCCAGGCCCAGCAGCACGTAGATCAGGCCGAGGATGACCACGGTCAGCAGGTACTTGTTGGCGAACACCGGGAACACGATGGCGATGACGATCAGCGCCGGGATGATGTAGCGCAGCCGCGACTTGTAGTCCGGCGCCAGCACATGCACACCCGAGCCACCGCTGTCGAAGCCCTGGAGCATGCGCTGGCCGGTCGGTGTCTGCAGGAACAGGCTGAGGATGAAGCGCCCGATCATCACGCCGCCGACCAGCCAGGCCACGCGGGCCGGCTCGGCGTTGAAGCTGTAGCCGTCGAGCACCACGCCGACGACCGGACCGAAGACGATGAGGGCCAGCAGGCCGGCGACGATCGTCTCCAGCAGGCTGCGTTTGAGGTCGAAACCTTTGGTTTGGGCAACAGAGGCAGAATTGGCAGCGGACATGTTCACACCTTAGCCACGAGCGGGCGACCCAGCAGGCCTTGGGGACGGAAGATGAGGATCATCACCAGCAGCGAGAAGCTGAACACGTCCTTGTAGTCGGAGTTGATCAGGCCGGAGAACAACGACTCGGAGATCCCCAGGATGATGCCGCCGAGCATCGCCCCCGGCAGCGAGCCGATGCCGCCGAGCACCGCGGCGGTGAATGCCTTGATGCCGATGATGAAGCCGGCGTAGAAGTCGAAGGTGCCGTAGTTCATGGTGATCAGCACGCCGGCCAGCGCGGCCATCACCGCGCCGATGACGAACACGTAGGAGATCACCCGGTCGGTGTTGATGCCCAGGATCGAGGCCATCTTGCGATCCTGCTGCGTCGCCCGGCACATGCGTCCGAGCTTGGTGTACTTGATGACATAGGTGAGCAACGCCATGCCGACGAAGGCGGCCACCAGGATGAAGATCTTGGTGTAGGTCAGCTGCACGAAGCCGGTGCCCACCTCGATGCGCATGGCCCCTTCGAGCAGGGTCGGCACGCCTTGCTGGCGGGCGCCCTGGCTGATCTGCGCGTAGTTCTGCAGGATCAGCGAGATGCCGATGGCGCTGATCAGCGGGGCCAGGCGGGTGGAGTTGCGCAGGGGTTTGTAGGCGATGCGTTCGATGGTGAAGCCATAGACGCCGGTAACGACGATGGTGAACAACAGGGTGCCCAGCATCAGCAGCGGAAACGACTCGATACCAAAGTAGGCCAGCAATGCCAGGCTGATCGCCGCGAGGTACGCGGAGATCATGTACACCTCGCCGTGCGCGAAGTTGATCATGCCGATGATGCCATAGACCATTGTGTAGCCGATGGCGATCAGGCCGTAGACCGACCCGAGGGTCAGGCCGTTGACCAGTTGCTGCAGGAAAATACCATCCATAACGCAATCTCACCTGATTGAGATTGCACGAGCGCCGACCACGCAGGATCCGGATGCAACGGCCCTCGCAGCGCAGAACTGTGCAGATCTACTGACAATGACAGGTACCGCGGGGCTACGGCCCGGTGCGAAACGCACGCGGGCCGTTGGCCATTGTTATTTTTGTTTTTCCAGCTGGTGGTACTTGCCGTTGGCATCCCACTGGTAGACCACGTAGTCGGAGACGGTCAGGTCGCCCTTCTGGTCCCACTTCTTCTCGCCCATGACGGTCTTGACCGGGTTGGCCTTGAGCCACTTGGCGGCGTCTTCGCCCTTGTTCGACTTGGCGCCGTTGAAGGCGGCGGCCAGGGCCTGGACCGAAGCGTAGGCGTACAGTGTGTAACCCTCAGGCTCGGTGCCGTTCTTGCGGAACTCCTCCACCACAGTCTTGCTGTCGGGCAGCAGGCGCGGGTCGGCGCCGAAGGTCATGTACACGCCGTTGGTGTACTGGGCGCCGCCGGCGGTGGCCACCAGTTCGTCGGTGACGATGCCGTCGTCGGACATGAACGCCACGTCCTTCAGGCCCTGCTCGCGCAGCTGGCGTACCAGCGGACCGGCCTCCGGGTGCAGGCCGCCGAAGTAGACGACATCGGCACCGGCGGCGCGGATCTTGGTGACCACGGCGCTGAAGTCCTTCTCGCCACGGGTCAGGCCTTCGTACAGCACAGGTTTGACGCCACGTTTTTCCAGTTGTGCCTTGGTCGCGTCGGCCAGGCCTTGGCCGTAGGTGTCCTTGTCGTGCAGCACGACGACCTTCTTGCCCTTGAGCACATCGACGATGTAATTGCCGGCGACGATGCCCTGCTGGTCGTCACGGCCGCACATGCGGAACATCGCGGACAGGCCGCGCTCGGTCACCTGCGGGTTGGTGGAGCCTGGGGTGATGGCGATCACGCCGGCCTCGTCGTAGACCTCGGAAGCGGGAATGGTGTTGGAGGAGCAGAAGTGACCAACCACGCCCGCCACCTTGTCCTGGTCGACCAGGCGGTTGGCCACGGCCACGGCCTGCTTCGGCTCGCAGGCGTCATCGCCCTTGACCAGGACGATCTTCTCGCCGTTCACGCCACCGGCCTTGTTGATCACATCGGCCGCTGCCTGCGCACCTTTCATGTACTGCTCGCCAAACGCTGCGTTGGCCCCGGTCATGGGACCCGCGACGCCGATCTTGATGTCGGCCTGAACATACGAAGAAACACCCAGTGCCGTGGCTACGGCCAGTGCCAGGAAACCTTTCTTGTAAAACGTCTGCGACATGAGGTGGTGCTCCTAGAGTATTTTTTTTGGTTGGCACTACAACTTCTCAGCCCTGTGCTCCGAGCAAGGGCCGTGCCAGTGGTTTTGTCTTCCGGGAAAACACACGACAGGGGGTGAACAGAGGCGACCGGCGGCCTTTTCTTTATTGAGCGTGCAACCGTCTACTGCGCAACGAGCGCCACCGACACGCCTAGACAAGGAGCAACCTTCGAGCGCCATCATTGCAACCCTTGCGAGTGTTAACGTGCAACCGACCTGTAACAGCGGACGTCACCGAACTGCACACCGCTGGTGCGCGACTGCTACAGGCGGCACCGTTTGAAGGCTAGCTGGCGCACGGAAAAATACCTGCAAAGGCCACGATGGCAGGCAGCGTGGGAGCGGGCCTGCCCCGCGATCTGGCACAATGGTCGCCATTGCCCGCCTTGGAGCTTCCCCCTGATGAGCGAGAGCGCATTCGCCGAGCGCATCGTGCACAACCTGCTCGACACCGACTTCTACAAACTGACGATGATGCAGGCCGTCCTGCACAACTACCCGGACGCCGACGTCGAATGGGAATTCCGTTGCCGCAATGGCGAGGACCTGCGGCCCTACCTGGGCGAGATCCGCAACCAGCTCGAACTGCTCAGCGAGCTGACCCTGGATGACGATCAGCTGGGCTTCCTCGAGCGCATCAGCTTCCTCAAGCCGGACTTCCTGCGCTTCCTGCGCCTGTTCCGCTTCAACCTGCGCTATGTGCGCATCGGCATCGAAAACGATCAGTTGTTCCTGCGCCTGCGCGGCCCCTGGCTGCATGTGATCCTGTTCGAGGTGCCGTTGCTGGCGATCATCAGCGAGGTGCGCAACCGCCACCTGCACCCGCGCATGCGCCTGGCCGAAGCCCGCGACCAGCTTTACCGCAAGTTCGACTGGCTGCGCGCCCACGCCAGCGACGACGAACTGGCCCACCTGCAGGTGGCCGACTTCGGCACCCGCCGGCGCTTCTCCAGCCGCGTGCAGGAAGAGGTAGTGCGGGTGCTGCGCGATGAGTTCCCGGGCCGCTTCGTCGGCACCAGCAACGTCGACCTGGCATGGAAACTGGATATCAAGCCCCTGGGCACCATGGCCCACGAGTGGATCATGGCCCACCAGCAGCTCGGCCCGCGGCTGATCGACAGCCAGATCGCCGCGCTGGACTGCTGGGTCCGCGAATACCGTGGATTGCTCGGTATCGCCCTGACCGACTGCATCACCATGGATGCCTTCCTCCAGGACTTCGATCTGTACTTCGCCAAACTGTTCGACGGCCTGCGCCACGACTCGGGCGAGCCGGTGGCCTGGGCCGAGAAGGCCATCGCCCACTACCAGAAGCTGGGGATCGACCCGATGACCAAGACCCTGGTGTTCTCCGACGGCCTGAACCTGACCCGCTCGCTGGAGATCTTCCGGGCCCTGCGCGGGCGCATCAATGTCAGCTTCGGTATCGGCACCAACCTGACCTGCGACATCCCCGGTGTGGCACCGATGAACATCGTGCTTAAAATGACCGACTGCAACGGCTCGCCGGTGGCGAAGATTTCCGACGAAGCCGCCAAGACCCAGTGCCGCGACGCGAACTTCGTCGCCTACCTGCGTCACGTATTCAAAGTCCCCAGCAAGGAGTAACCCATGCAAGCCGTTCAGCAAGAGATTGCCCGGGCGCTCAAGGTGCAGCCGCCGTTCGCAGACGCCGCCGCGCTCGAGCGGGAAGTCGCCCGGCGCGTGGCTTTCATCAAGGACTGCCTGGCCAATGCCCGGCTCAAGACCCTGGTACTGGGCATCAGCGGCGGCGTCGACTCGCTGACCGCCGCCCTGCTCGCCCAGCGCGCCATCAACGAGCTGCGCAGCGAAACCGGTGACCAGGCCTACACCTTCATCGCCGTGCGCCTGCCGTACCATGTGCAGCACGACGAGCACGACGCCCAGGCTTGCCTGGAGGTGATCAAGGCCGACGAGGTGCACACCATCGACATCGCCCCGGCGGTGAAGGCCCTGGCGGCGGAAGTTCAGGAGCTGAAAAATGGCTCGCCGACCCTGGTGGACTTCGTCGTCGGCAACGTCAAGGCGCGCACGCGCATGGTCGCCCAGTACACCGTCGCCGGCGCCCGCGCGGGCCTGGTGATCGGCACCGACCACGCCGCCGAGGCGGTGATGGGGTTCTTTACCAAGTTCGGTGACGGGGCGTGCGACCTGGCGCCGCTGAGCGGGCTGGTGAAGAACCAGGTGCGGGCCATCGCGCGCAGCTTCGGCGCGCCAGAGTCGCTGGTGGAGAAGGTGCCGACCGCGGACCTGGAAGACCTCGAGCCGGGCAAGCCGGACGAGGCGTCACACGGCGTGACCTACCAGCAGATCGATGCGTTCCTGCATGGGCAGCCGGTCGATCAGGCAGCGTTCGACATCATCGTCGCCACCTACCGCAAGACCCAGCACAAGCGCGAGCTGCCGTTCGCGCCCTGAATAGCATGAGGTTGAACGTGGGAGCGGGCTTGCCCCGCGATGACATCGGTGATTTCACCATCGCCATCGCGGGGCAAGCCCGCTCCCACAGGGTACTGCGTCAGGTTTTGATTACTTGACGACGACCTTGCCCTTCATCATCGAGATGTGGCCCGGGAAGGTGCAGAAGAAGCTGTAGTCGCCACCGGCTTCCAGCTTCGAGGTGTCGAGCTTGATGGTGTCCTTCTCGCCGGCACCGATCATCTTGGTGTGGCCGATGATCGCGGCGTTGTCAGCCTTGATGTAGTCCTTGTCCAGGCCTTGCGACATGCCTTCGGTGGCGATGGCCTGCATGTCGGCGGTCTTGCTGATCACCAGGTTATGGCCCATGACGTTCTTCGGCAGGCTGCCACCGTGGGTCAGTTCGATCTCGACGGTCTTGCAGCTCTTGTCGATGGTGAATTCCTTGGTGTTGAACGACATCTGGTCGGTCGAGTCGACAGTCACCTTGCAGTCGGCGGCAAAGACAGAGGCGCTGGCGAGGGTCAGCAGGGATACCGCTACAGCTTTCGCAAACATCATGAATCTCCTTGGCAGGGTTTTATCAATTGCGAGACTGCCTGAAAACCGGACGCCCGTACCTGATGTGGGTCAAGGGGTGTCAAGTGGCCAGGCAGTAGATTTGTTCAATGGATTGTATACAACCAATCAAAGTGCACATCATGCCCTCTTGATAGACGATGGGACAACCTCTCATTTAGGAGTTGAATGAAATGTCCCTTTCCAGCTTCATGAACAGCCTGCTCGCCGCCTACGCCCACGGTGCCAGTGGCGCCACCTGCGAGTTCGCCCGCCCCGAGTGATCTCCCCCTTGGAAGCGACAGGCATGCGCCTTACCCTGTGCGCGCATGTAAAGGGAGATAAGCAATGCCTGTACGTTCCGTTTGTGTCTTCTGCGGCGCCAGCATCGGTGCCAACCCCGCCTATCGCGAAGCCGCCGTGGCCCTGGGCCAGGCCATCGCCCGCCGTGGCCTGACCCTGGTCTATGGCGGTGGCGCGGTCGGCCTGATGGGCACCGTTGCCGATGCCGCGCTGGCTGCTGGTGGCGAAGTCATCGGTATCATTCCGCAAAGCCTGATGAACGCCGAGATCGGCCACAAGGGCCTGTCCCGCCTGGAAGTGGTGGACGGCATGCACGCGCGCAAGGCGCGCATGGCCGAGCTCAGCGATGCCTTCATCGCCCTGCCGGGTGGCCTGGGCACGCTGGAGGAGCTGTTCGAGGTGTGGACCTGGGGGCAACTGGGCTATCACGCCAAGCCGCTGGGGCTGCTGGATGTGAACGGGTTCTATGAAAAGCTGGGCGGGTTCCTCGACCATATCGTCGAAGAGGGCTTCGTGCGGCCGCAGCATCGGGCGATGCTGTTGCTGGGGCAGCAGCCGGATGAGCTGCTGGACGGGATGGATCGGTTCGAATCGCCGGTGTTGCCGAAGTGGGTCGACAAGCAGCCGGATTGAAGACTGAGAGCCTGGGACCGCGTTGCGGTCCTTTCGCGGCACAAGGCCGCTCCTACAGGTGAATGCGATCCCCTGTAGGAGCGGCCTTGTGCCGCGAAAGGGCTGCGCAGCAGCCCCAAAATGGACCAGTTAGCGCGGAATGACCGGCTGGCGCGGCTTCTTGCCCTTGCCGCCCTTGGCTGCCTCTTTGCGCTCCTTGGCCGCCTGCTGGTTGCGGGCGAATGCCTCGGCCTTGGCCTTCTCGCGCTTGTCCCACGGCTTGCTGCCGTCACTGGCGCGCGGTGGCAGCCCGGTGTGCTGGGTGAGGATCTTCTGGTCCTTGCCCACCTTGTGACTGCCGGCGGGCGTCGAGTTCTTGCGCCGCGCGCTCTGGTAGCTGTCGGTCTGCGGCTGGTGCAGCGGGATCAGCTGGTGCTTGCCCGGCCCGATCAGGTCGGCGCGGCCCATGCGCTGCAGCGCTTCACGCAGCATCGGCCAGCCCTTCGGATCGTGGTAGCGCAGGAACGCCTTGTGCAACCGGCGCTGCTCCTCGCTCTTGACGATCTCCACCCCTTCGCTCTTGTAGGTGACCTTGCGCAGCGGGTTCTTGCCCGAGTGGTACATGGCGGTGGCCGAGGCCATCGGCGAGGGGTAGAACGCCTGCACCTGGTCGGCGCGGAAACCGTTGCCCTTGAGCCACAGGGCCAGGTTCATCATGTCTTCGTCGGTGGTGCCCGGGTGCGCGGCGATGAAGTACGGGATCAGGTACTGCTCCTTGCCGGCTTCCTTCGAGAACTTCTCGAACATGCGCTTGAAGCGGTCGTAGGTGCCGATGCCCGGCTTCATCATCTTGTCCAGCGGGCCACGCTCGGTGTGCTCCGGGGCGATCTTCAGGTAGCCGCCGACGTGGTGGGTGACCAGCTCGCGCACGTACTCCGGCGACTCGACCGCCAGGTCGTAGCGCAGGCCCGAGGCGATCAGGATCTTCTTCACCCCCGGCAGGGCACGGGCCTTGCGATACAGCTCGATCAGCGAGCTGTGGTCGGTGTTGAGGTTCTCGCAGATGCCCGGGAACACGCACGACGGCTTGCGGCAGTGCTTCTCGATGTCGTGGCTCTTGCAGGCGATGCGGTACATGTTGGCGGTCGGGCCGCCGAGGTCGGAGACCACGCCGGTGAAGCCCGGCACCTTGTCGCGCATCTCCTCGATCTCGTGCAGGATCGATTCGTGGGAGCGGTTCTGGATGATCCGGCCTTCGTGCTCGGTGATCGAGCAGAAGGTGCAGCCACCGAAGCAGCCACGCATGATGTTCACCGAGAAGCGGATCATCTCGTAGGCCGGGATGCGCTCCTTGCCATAGGCCGGGTGCGGGATACGCGCATACGGCATGCCGAACACGTAGTCCATTTCCTCGGTGGTCATGGGAATGGGTGGCGGGTTGAACCACACATCCACGTCGCCATGCTTCTGTACCAGGGCGCGGGCGTTGCCCGGGTTGGTCTCCAGGTGCAGCACGCGGTTGGCGTGGGCGTAGAGCACCGGGTCGTTGCGCACCTTCTCGAACGACGGCAGGCGGATCACCGACTTCTCGCGGGTGACGCTCGGGCTGTCGAGAATCTGCACGACCTTGGCTTCGTTCGGGTCTTCCTGCTCGCCCTTGGCCTGCTCGATGGCACAGGCCTGGGTGTCCTGGGTGTTCACGTACGGGTTGATGATCTTGTCGACCCGGCCCGGACGGTCGATGCGGGTGGAGTCGATCTCGAACCAGCCCTGCGGCGTGTCACGGCGAATGAATGCGGTACCGCGCACGTCGGTGATGTGCTCGATGTTTTCGCCCTGGGACAGGCGCTGGGCGACCTCGACGATCGCCCGCTCGGCGTTGCCGTACAGCAGGATGTCGGCGCTGGCGTCGACCAGGATCGAGTGGCGGACCTTGTCCTGCCAGTAGTCGTAGTGGGCGATGCGGCGCAGCGAGGCCTCGATGCCGCCGAGCACGATCGGTACATGCTTGTAGGCTTCCTTGCAGCGCTGGCTGTACACCAGGCTGGCACGGTCAGGGCGCTTGCCGGCCATGCCGCCGGGGGTGTAGGCGTCATCGGAACGGATCTTCTTGTCCGCGGTGTAGCGGTTGATCATCGAGTCCATGTTGCCCGCCGCGACGCCGAAGAACAGGTTCGGCTCGCCGAGCTTCATGAAGTCGTCCTTCGACTGCCAGTTCGGCTGGGCGATGATGCCTACGCGGAAACCCTGGGCTTCCAGCAGGCGGCCAATGATGGCCATGCCGAACGACGCATGGTCGACGTAGGCGTCGCCGGTCACGATGATGATGTCGCAGGAATCCCAGCCGAGCTGATCCATCTCCTCCCTGCTCATCGGCAGGAAAGGCGCTGGCCCGAAGCATTCGGCCCAGTACTTGGGATAGTCGTAGAGTGGTTTGGCTGCTTGCATGTCAGTGACCGGTTCTAATGTGCAGGAAAATCGCGGGCGCGGAATATAGCACAAATTTTGACCAAATCCGACGGTAGTGGTCGGATTCAAGCGTGCGAACAAATATCACTGTGGGAGCGAGCTTGCCTCGCGATGACATCGGTGAATTCACCATCGCCATCGCGGGGCAAGCCCGCTCCCACGATCCGCTACCACAGGGGGCCAGTCCAGGCCGAGGGCTTTATTCGTCGTCGTCGAAGTTGTACATGCCCGGGGCGAGGTTCTCGAAGCGGGTGTACTTGCCGATGAACGCCAGGCGCACGAAGCCGATGGGGCCGTTACGCTGCTTGCCGATGATGATCTCGGCCACGCCCTTGTGCTCGGTCTCGGGGTGATACACCTCGTCGCGGTAGACGAACATGATCACGTCGGCGTCCTGCTCGATCGCGCCCGATTCACGAAGGTCGGAGTTGACCGGGCGCTTGTTGGGGCGCTGCTCCAGGGAGCGGTTGAGCTGCGACAGGGCGATCACCGGGCAGTTGAATTCCTTGGCCAGTGCCTTGAGCGAGCGGGAGATCTCGGAAATCTCGTTGGTCCGGTTGTCACCGGCCGAACCCGGAATCTGCATCAGCTGCAGGTAGTCGACCATGATCATGGCGATCTCGCCATGCTCGCGGGCCAGCCGGCGGGTACGCGCACGCATCTCCGAGGGGCTGATACCGGCGGTATCGTCGATGAACAGCTTGCGGTCGTTAAGCAGGTTCACCGCCGAGGTCAGGCGCGGCCAGTCATCGTCGTCCAACTGGCCGGAACGTACCTTGGTCTGGTCGATCCGCCCGAGCGACGAGAGCATACGCATGATCAGCGATTCACCGGGCATCTCGAGGGAGAACACCAGCACCACCTTGTCGCTGCGCAACACGGCGTTTTCCACCAGGTTCATGGCGAAGGTGGTCTTGCCCATCGACGGACGGCCGGCGACGATGATCAGGTCGGCCGCCTGCAGGCCGCTGGTCTTCTCGTCCAGGTCGGTGAAACCGGTGGACACGCCGGTGATGTCGCTGTCGGAGTTGAACAGCGTGTCGATGCGGTCGATGGCCATGGTCAACAGCTCGTTGACCCCCACCGGGCCACCGGTCTTCGGCCGCGCCTCGGCGATCTGGAAGATCTGCCGTTCGGCGTCGTCGAGGATCTCCTCGGCGTTGCGCCCCTGGGGGTTGAAGGCGTTGTCGGCGATGTCGGTGCTGATGCTGATCAGCTGACGCAGCGTGGCCCGCTCGCGGATGATCGCGGCGTAGGCCTTGATGTTGGCCACCGACGGGGTGTTCTTGGCCAGCTCGGCCAGGTACGCCAGGCCGCCGACCTGGGTGGACACGCCTTCCTTGTCCAGCTGCTCGTGCAGGGTCACCACGTCGAACGGCTGGTTCGCGTCCACCAGCTTGTGAATGGCGCGGAAGATCAGGCGGTGGTCATGCCGGTAGAAATCGCCGTCCGACACCTGGTCCAGCACCCGCTCCCAGGCGTTGTTGTCCAGCATCAGGCCACCGAGCACGGCCTGTTCGGCCTCGATGGAATGCGGCGGCACCTTCAGGGCGGCGGTTTGCAGGTCGAGCTGTTCGGGAGTGGTGATCTCGTTCATGGCCACGAAAGAATTCTGGGGGATGAAAAAGACAAAGGGCACGGCCTGTTCAACACAGGACCGTGCCCGATGTTAACCGTCTGACCCACAGGGAGCCAGCCGGTCAGCGCAGCTTAGGCAGCTACGACGACCACACGTACGGTGGCTTCAACGTCGCTGTGCAGGTGCACGGCTACGTCGTATTCGCCAACCTGACGGATGGTGCCGTTCGGCAGACGAACTTCAGCCTTGGCCACTTCAACGCCGGAGGCGGTCAGGGCATCAGCGATGTCGTGGGTGCCGATCGAACCGAACAGCTTGCCTTCGTCGCCAGCGGTGGCAGTGATGGTCACTTCCAGCTCGGCCAGTTGGGCAGCGCGGCTTTCAGCCGAAGCTTTCTTGTCTGCTGCGGCTTTTTCCAGCTCGGCGCGGCGTTCTTCGAACGCGGCCAGGTTGGCGGCGTTGGCAACGGTGGCCTTGCCGAATGGCAGCAGGAAGTTACGGCCGTAACCAGCCTTAACGTTTACTTTGTCGCCCAGGTTGCCCAGGTTGGCGACTTTTTCCAGCAGGATCAGTTCCATTTGGTAAAACCTCTTAACTTTTAACCTTCACCGTTCGCGGAGTCGTCACCCTGTGAAGGGGACTTGCGACCGCGAAAATCAATCAGGCTGTCGACAATGGCCAAAACCACGAGCAACGGATACATCAGCTGCATGAGCAGCGGCAGCGTCACGTACATCCCCACCAGCCAGAAACCGGCCAGTCGCCGCTGCGCCACCAGCCCATGAACCAGGGCGATGCCAGCAAGCAGCAGCACCAGGCTGGAGGCGGTGGCCAGGACGATGAACGACGACCCGAGGAACGGGCCCAGCACCATCAATGACACCAGCACCAGCATTGGCACCAGCGGCAGCCTCAGCTCGCGAAACTCGCGGGCGAAACCACCGGGGTTGTACAACGCCGCCTGCCAATAGCGCGCCAGCATCAGAGCCAGCAGGCTGAACAGCTGCAGCATTACCGCACTGGAAGCGACCAGCAAAGGGCCGATCAGCTCACCAGGTAGTACCGGTTGGCCCTCGATCTGCGGCAGGGCTTTTTCAAGCGCCTTGGCCAGCACCTCGAAGGTCTCGCGCATCACCGCGTCCAGGATCAGGCTGTACAGCAAGCCTAATGCGACACTGGACAGCAACACCCGGGTCCAGGAATGCCCGGCCCGCAACAAGGCGGCCAGACTCAGCGTTCCCAACAGCACCAGCAAGGTGCTCGGTTCGCCGAAGAACGCGATGATCAACGCTGGCAAAAGGCCCCAGGCAATGACCGATGACGCGTCCTTGAACCCGCGCCGCAGGAACACCAGGCTCCCGGCGGCGGCACTCAACCAGAACAGCAGCGGCAGTACCGCGCTGATGACCACCACGAGGGTGGCCTGCACACGACCGCGCATGATGAAACTTGCCAACGCTCGCATGCTTATCCCTTGCTACTTAAGTCGACGACCCGGTCTCAGCGGCCGTGGCTGTCGGTGTAGGGCAGCAGGGCCAGGAAGCGGGCGCGCTTGATAGCGGTAGCCAGCTGACGCTGATAACGAGCTTTGGTACCGGTGATGCGGCTTGGAACGATCTTGCCGGTTTCGGATACGTAAGCTTTCAGGGTGTTGAGATCTTTGAAGTCGATCTCTTTCACGTCTTCAGCAGTGAAGCGGCAGAATTTACGACGACGGAAGAAACGTGCCATGTGATTGGCTCCTCAAAAGGTCCGTGGATTACTCGTCAGCGTTATCGCTGTTGTCGCTGTCATTGCTGTCGTCGCCTTCGGCGCCATCAGCATGCTCAGGACGTTCGCGACGCTCACGGCGCTCGCTGCGGTTCTCTTCTGCCTTGAGCATCTCGGACGGGCCGGTAACGGCTTCGTCACGACGGATGACCAGGTTACGGATCACGGCATCGTTGTAGCGGAAGTTGTCTTCCAGCTCGGCCAGGGCCTTGCCGGTGCACTCAACGTTCAGCATCACGTAGTGAGCCTTGTGAACATTGTTGATTGCGTAGGCCAGTTGACGACGGCCCCAGTCTTCCAGACGGTGGATCTTGCCGCCGTCTTCTTCGATCAGCTTGGTGTAACGCTCAACCATGCCGCCGACTTGCTCGCTCTGGTCCGGGTGAACCAGGAAGATGATTTCGTAATGACGCATGAATGCTCCTTACGGGTTAGTAGTCTGCCAGCGAATCTGGTCAGACAAGGAGTGAATGACACTGTAAGTCTTGCCCCGGCGTGTAGGCGCATGCGCACCGGCCAGCTGGCAAGGGGCGCAATTGTAGAGAAGGCCGGGGGGACAAGCAAGGTGATTGGCGAATATTTGAACAGCCAGAAACATATTCAGCCTTGTGGAGCACAACGTGGGAGCGGGCTTGCCCCGCGATACGATGTTGAACCTTCCATCGCCATCGCGGGGCAAGCCCGCTCCCACGTTTTTACCTGCTAGCGCTTGGCCTGGCGCTGACGCACGGCCTCGAACAGGCACACCCCGGTCGCCACCGAGACGTTCAGGCTGCTGACGCTGCCCGCCATCGGCAACTTGACCAGGAAATCGCAGTGCTCGCGGGTCAGGCGGCGCATGCCCTTGCCTTCGGCGCCCATGATCATCACCAGCGGGCCGGTTAGGTCCTGCTGGTAGATCTCCTGCTCGGCCTCGCCGGCAGTGCCGACCACCCACAGGCCACGCTGCTGGAGTTTTTCCAGGGTGCGGGACAGGTTGGTCACGGCCACCAGCGGAATCACTTCCGCGGCGCCGCAGGCCACTTTGCGCACCACGGCGGTCAGGCTCGCGGACTTGTCCTTGGGAATCACCACGGCGGTGGCACCCGCAGCATCGGCAGTGCGCAGGCAAGCGCCAAGATTGTGCGGATCGGTGACACCATCGAGCACCAGGATCAGCGGCGGCGTTTCGGTGCGTTCGAGCAACTCCTCGAGCATCAATTCGCCCCACACCTGGCTCGGGCTCACCTCGGCGACCACGCCCTGGTGCACACCCTCGACCCAGGCGTCGAGCTCACGACGCTCGGCCTGGCCGACCTGGACGCGGTTTTCTGCGGCCAGGGCCAGCAAGGCCTGGATGCGCGGCTCGCTGCGCCCCTCGGACAGCCAGATCTGCTTGACGCGCTTGGGATGGTGCTGCAGCAGCGCCTGCACGGCATGCACACCGTAGATCTTTTCCAGCTGACTCATGACTTGCTCTTGCCCTTACGTGGCGCGCCGGACTTCGACGGCCCCTTGCGATGCTTGGTCTTGCCCGACGCCTTGGCGCCCTTCTCCGCCTTGCCGCCAGCGTGAGCGCTGTGCTTGGCGTCGCTCATCAGCGCCTTTTTCATCTCGCGGCTCTTGCGCACCTCGGCGTTGCGCTGCACCGCGTCTTTCGGGAAGTACGCCTCGGCGGTCTCGCTCTTGCGGCTGCGCGGCTTGGGCGAGATCTTCGCCTCGGGCGCCGCTGCCGGCTCCGCCGCGGCCTTGCCGGCAGGCGCGGCGGACTTGCGGCCGACCGGCGCGTTGACGGTGGCCTCGGACATCTCGAAATCGATCTTGCGCTGTTCGAGATCGACGCGCATGACCTTGACCTCGACCGTGTCGCCCAGGCGGAAGCTGCGGCCGCTGCGCTCGCCCGACAGACGGTGGTGTACCGGGTCGAAGTGGTAGTAGTCGCCCGGCAGGGCGCTGACATGCACCAGGCCTTCGACATAGATGTCGGTCAACTCGATGAACAGGCCGAAACCGGTCACCGCAGTGATCACGCCGGGGAAGGTCTCGCCGACACGGTCACGCATGTATTCGCACTTGAGCCAGTTGACCACGTCGCGGGTAGCCTCGTCGGCACGGCGCTCGGTCATCGAGCACTGTTCGCCCATCTGCTCGAGGGTGTTCTCGTCGTACGGGTAGATGCGCGCCTTGGGAATGCTCATGGCGCCGGCACGCTTGACGTGCGGGGTATCGACCTTGGAGCGGATCACGCTGCGGATGGCACGGTGCACCAGCAGGTCCGGGTAACGGCGGATCGGCGAGGTGAAGTGGGTGTAGGCCTCGTAGTTCAGGCCGAAGTGGCCGTTGTTCTCGACGCTGTACACCGCTTGGCTCAACGAGCGCAGCATGACGGTCTGGATCAGGTGGAAGTCCGGACGCCCGGCGATGCTCGCCAGCAGTTGCTGGTAGTCCTTGGGCGATGGGTCCTTGCCCTTGTGCAGGGTCAGGCCCAGCTCGCCGAGGAAGGCGCGCAGCTTTTCCAGGCGCTCCGGCGGCGGACCGTCGTGCACGCGGTACAGCGCAGGCACGTTGTGCTTCTGCAGGAACTCGGCGGTGGCGACGTTGGCCGCCAGCATGCATTCCTCGATCAGCTTGTGGGCATCGTTGCGCACGGTCGGACGAATTTCGTCGATCTTGCGGTCTTCGCCGAAGATGATCCGGGTTTCCTGGGTTTCGAAGTCGATCGCGCCACGGGTGTGACGGGCGTCGACCAGCACCTTGTACAGGTTGTACAGGTTCTTCAGGTCCGGCAGGACTTCCTTGTATTCCTCGCGCAGCGCCTTGCCTTCACGGGTACGGGCATGTTCGAGCATGCTGCTGACCTTGTTGTAGGTCAGGCGCGCGTGGGAGTGGATCACCCCTTCGTAGAACTGGTAGTCGACCATCTGGCCGGCCTTGTTCATGGTCATTTCGCAGACCATGGCCAGGCGATCGACGTGCGGGTTCAGCGAGCACAGGCCGTTGGACAGCTCCTCGGGGAGCATCGGCACCACGCGCTCGGGGAAGTACACCGAGTTGCCGCGCTGCTGGGCCTCGACATCCAGGGCCGAGCCCAGGCGCACGTAGCTGGACACGTCGGCGATCGCCACGTACAGGCGCCAGCCGCCGGAGAACAGGCGCAGCTTGCCCAGCGGTTCGCAATAGACGGCGTCGTCGAAGTCGCGGGCATCCTCACCGTCGATGGTGACGAACGGCAGGTGGCGCAGGTCGACGCGCTTTTCCTTGTCCTTCTCCTCGACTTCGGAGCGGAACTTGCGCGCTTCCTTGATCACGTCCTTCGGCCAGACATGCGGGATGTCATAGCTGCGCAGGGCGATGTCGATTTCCATGCCCGGCGCCATGTAGTTGCCGATCACCTCGACCACGTCGCCCTGGGGCTGGAAGCGTGGGGTTGGCCAGTGGGTGATCTTGATCGAGACGAACTGGCCGATCTTGGCGCCGCCGTTGCGCCCGGCGGTGACCAGCACTTCCTGCTGGATCTTCGGGTTGTCCGGGGTCACGTAGCCAATGCCGCCTTCTTCGAAGTAGCGGCCGACCACGCTTTCGTGGGCGCGGGAGATGACTTCGACCAGCACGCCTTCGCGGCGGCCACGGCGGTCGACGCCGGAGACCCGGGCCAGGCCGCGGTCACCGTCGAACACCAGGCGCATCTGCGCCGGACTGAGGAACAGGTCCTCGCTGCCGTCGTCGGGGATCAGGAAGCCGAAGCCATCACGGTGACCGGATACGCGGCCGCAGATCAGGTCGAGCTTGTCCACCGGGGCATAGGTGCCGCGCCGGGTATAGATAAGCTGACCATCGCGCTCCATGGCACGCAGGCGGCGGCGCAGGGCTTCGATCTGGTCTTCTTCATAAAGACCGAACTCTTCGGCCAGCTGTTCGCGGGCAGCCGGTTCGCCACGGTCGGCGAGGCGCTGCAGGATCAGCTCACGGCTGGGGATGGGGTTGTCGTATTTTTCCGCTTCGCGAGCGGCCTCGGGATCGAGGGATTGCCAATCGGCCATCAGAAAGGATTCACCTTGGGGTATATAGAGTGGAATTCTGGCATAGGCGTATTGAAACCGGAAATGTCAGCCTTGGACAGCCCCGGCAGTGCGTCCGTCGTGCAGCAATAGGCCTGCGGAATCAACAAGTTGAATTTTTTGAATTTTTTTTCGTTCGGGGGGTTTACAGGCATCAGGAGCGTCCGTATAGTGCGCACCACAACGACGGACAACCCCGAAGTTGTAGTAGAGATGAACGACGCTGTAAAGCATCTTGTAATCTCGAATGTGTGCCCAGGTGGCGGAATTGGTAGACGCGCTGGTTTCAGGTATCAGTGGCTTAACGGCCGTGGAAGTTCGAGTCTTCTCCTGGGCACCAAATTTTTCAAGTAACAGATGACCAAGGATCTGTTACTACTGTGTGAAAGCGAACGATAGTCGCCTTCATCAGATGATGCAAAGCTTTGCCCAGGTGGCGGAATTGGTAGACGCGCTGGTTTCAGGTATCAGTGACTTAACGGTCGTGGAAGTTCGAGTCTTCTCCTGGGCACCATACAAAAACCCACTAGCTTGCTAGTGGGTTTTTTCTTGCCTGCGATTTTTGCAGCCATCTAACGCGCCCCCCCCTGTAGGAGCGGCCTTGTGCCGCGAAAGGGTCGCACAGCGACCCCGGCGATCTTGACGTGAACGCTGAAACCGAGGGCCGCTGTGCGGCCCTTTCGCGGCAAAAGGCCGCTCCTAAACAGATCCCATGAATTTCCCGTCATACGCCCATTTGAGAAACAATTTCGTTTACCATTGTTTCCAAATATGTAGCCGTAAGCGAGGAAGTACCCGCATGACGATCCGCCCGCAACCGCTGATGCGCACCCTGGCCGCCGCAGTTCTGAGCCTGGTGATCGGCGCACCGGCCGCCCTGGCAGACGAACCGGTCACGCTGACGATGTACAACGGCCAGCACAAGGAAATCGGCGACGCCATCGCCAAGGCCTACGAGGCCAAGACCGGCATCCATATCAATATCCGCAAGGGCAGCAGCAACCAGCTGGCCAGCCAGATCATCGAGGAAGGCGCACGCTCGCCGGCCGACATCATCTACACCGAGGAATCCCCGCCCCTGAACAACCTGGGCGAGCTGGGCCTTCTGGCGAAGATCGACGACGCCACCGCGAACATGATGCCCAAGGAATACGTAGGTGCGAATGGCACCTGGATGGGCATCACCGCCCGTACCCGTATCGTGGTGTTCAACCCGAAGAAGATCGACGAGAAAGACCTGCCGACCACGGTCATGGACTTCGCCAACCCCGAGTGGGAAGGGCGCGTCGGCTACGTCCCCACCAGCGGCGCCTTCCAGGAACAGGCCGTGGCCATCCTGAAGATGCATGGCCGCGAAGCCACCGAAGAATGGCTGACCGGCCTGAAAGCCTTCGGCAAGACCTACACCAACAACATGGTGGCCCTCAAGGCCGTGGAAAAAGGCGAAGTGGCCGCAGTACTGGTGAACAACTACTACTGGTATGCCCTCGAGCGCGAGCGCGGCAAGCTGGACTCCAAGCTGTACTACCTGGCCGATGGCGATGCCGGCAACCTGGTCACCATTTCCGGCGCCGCAGTGGTCAAGGCCAGCAAGCACCCCAAGGAAGCCCAGGCCCTGCTCAACTGGATGGCCAGCGAAGAAGGCCAGCGGGTGATCACCCAGACCACCGCCGAATATCCGCTGCACAAGGGCATGGTCTCGGACCGTGGTCTGAAGCCGTTCGAGGATCTGCGCCCACCGAAGATCTCGCCGGCCGACCTTGGCAATGCCGAGGAAGCCATCGAGCTCGAACGTGAGGTTGGCCTGCTCTGATGACTGCCGCCCTGCCCTCGCCCGCCTTGTCGCGCTTCGTACCGAAGCGCAAGCGGCCCTCCGTCTGGGTGGTGCTGCCCGTGTTGTTCCTGGTGGCGATGAGCCTGTTGCCACTGCTTTATGTCGGACTCAAGGCCTGGGAAGCCGGCTGGCACGAAGCCCTGCGCCTGCTCTGGCGTCCGTTTGTCTGGGGCCTGCTGCGCAACACCCTGCTGCTGATGGTCGGCGTCACCGTGCTGTGCCTGGTGCTGGGCGTGGCCCTGGCCTGGCTGCTGGAGCGCAGCGACCTGCCGGGGCGGCGCCTGTGGGGCGTGGTGCTGTGCCTGCCGTTCGCCGTGCCGTCGTTCGTCAGCAGCTTCACCTGGGTGTCGCTGAGTTCGGACTTCGAGGGCTTGGGTGGGGCCATTCTGGTGATGGCGCTGTCGAAATACCCGCTGGTGTTCCTGCCGGTGGCCGCCACCCTGCGCAACCTCGACACCTCGCTGGAGGAATCGGCGCGCACCCTGGGCTGCGGTCGCTGGGGCGTGTTCCACAAGATCACCCTGCCGCTGCTGTGGCCATCGATGCTGGGCGGCGCGCTGCTGATCGCCCTGCACATGCTGGTGGAGTTCGGTGCCCTGTCGATCCTCGGCCTGCAGACCTTCACCACGGCGATCTACCAGCAGTTCGAGCTGGAATTCAGCAACGCCAACGCGGCCATGCTCTCGGCGGTGCTGCTGGTCATGTGCCTGGCGATGCTGTGGCTGGAACTGCGGGTGCGCGGCAAGGCCCGCCATGTGCGCATTGGCCAGGGCGTCGCTCGTCGCGCGCAGCCGCTTCGCCTGCGCGGCTGGATGCCACTGGGGCAATTGTTCTGCCTGGCCCTGGCGGTGCTGGGCAGCGGCATTCCGCTGGCAATGCTCGGCTACTGGCTCAGCGTCGGGTCGTCGGCGGCCTTCCCGGTCGCGGCCATCGGCAAGGCCTTGGCCACGTCGCTGTCGGTATCCCTGGGCGGCGCCGGCTTCTGCGTGTTGCTGGCCCTGCCGATCAGCTTCCTGGTGGTGCGCTACAAAGGACGCCTGGCGATCTGGGCCGAGCGCCTGCCGTACCTGCTGCACGCCCTGCCCGGACTGGTGATCGCCCTGACCCTGGTGTTCTTCGCCCTGCACTATGTGCCGGCGCTGTACCAGACCACCGCGCTGCTGATCCTGGCCTATGCCCTGTTGTTCCTGCCCTTGGCGCAGTCGCCGGTGCGCACCGCACTGAACAAGGCCTCGCCGACCCTGGAAGAAGCCGCGCGCACCCTGGGTGCGAGCAGTTTCGCGGCGTTCTGCCGGGTCACCCTGCCGATCATCTTCCCGGCGATGGCGGCGGCATTTGCCCTGGTGTTCCTGGATGCGATGAAGGAGTTGACCGCGACCCTGCTGCTCAGCCCGACCGGCATGACCACCCTGGCCACCGAGGTGTGGGCGCACACCGCCAACGTCGAGTTCGCGGCGGCGGCGCCTTATGCGGCGTTGCTGATCGTGGTGTCGGGATTGCCGGTGTATCTGCTGACCACGCGGATGTATCTGAACAAGGCCTGACAGGCCACACCGCACCTGTAGGAGCGGCCTTGTGCCGCGAAAGGGGCGCGAAGCGCCCCCAGCAAGCTTTGCGTCAACGCCGAAATCCTGGGGGCGCTTCGCACCCCTTTCGCGGCACAAGGCCGCTCCTACAGGGATCGCACAACCCTCAAGCCCTGAACTGCCCCAGGCTGGCACGCAACTGCGCCGCCAGGTCATCCAGTACCTTGCTGCTGGCCGTGGTCTGCATCACCACCTCGGCCGAGCGCTCGGCCTGGGCATGGATATTCTCCACCCGCCCGCGCACCGCCTGCGCGCCATTGGCCTGCTGCTCCGCCGCGCGGGTGGCCAGGCCGATCGCCGCGTGCACCTGCTCCACCGCCGCCTGCACCGACTGCTGACGACGTTCGTTGTCGCGCAGCACCAGCAGGCCTTCGCTGGCCTGGCGCCCGGCCTGGCTGATGGTCGCCACCGCTTCCTTGGCCCCCTGCTGCAGGGCGGCGATATGCGACTGGATATCCCCGGTCGAGCTCTGCGTCTTGCTCGCCAGCGCCCGCACCTCGTCGGCCACCACGGCGAAACCACGCCCGGTTTCGCCGGCCCGAGCCGCCTCGATGGCGGCGTTCAGCGCCAACAGGTTGGTCTGCTCGGCAATACCATGGATCACCGTCAGCACCACCTCGATCTGTTCGCTCTGCTTGGCCAGGCGCTCGATCACCTGGGAGCCGGTCTGCACCTCGCCGGCCAGGTTCTCGATCAACCGCGCCAGCTGGGTGGAGGCGCGGCTGTTCTCGTCGGTGGCCTGACGAATGTCCACCACCTGCTGCAACGCCGCCTGCATGGCATGACTCTCGGCCTGGGCCTCGTCGGCCATGCTCGACAGGTCGCGCAGGCTGGCCGCCACTTCGTCGCGTTGCAGCGCGGCAGCGGCATCGGCCCCCGCATTGCGCTGGGCCATGCTGCCGATCTCCACGCCGGTGCGCTGTGCTACCTCACCGGCCTCGCGAACGATGGGCTGGAGTTTGTCGACGAAGCGGTTGACCGCCGAGGCCATGTCGCCGATCTCGTCACGGCTGTCGAGCTTGACCCGCTTGGTCAGGTCGCCCTCGCCCGCGGCCAGGTCGTTCAGCGCGGCGATCAGCAGGCCGAGCTTGCTCAGCACCCGGCGCCCGAGCACCACCGCCACCACCAACAGCACGCCCAGCCCGACCAGCACCAGGCCCAGGCCGATGCGCCAGCGCAGCTCGGCGGCGGCATCGCGCACGGTCTGCGCGGTATTGGCCTGCATCGCCGTGGCGCTGTTCTGCGCCGTCTCCAGCCGCGCCCGCAGGGCCTTGCCGCTGTCGGCGGCGGCAGCCACCAGGCTGTCGCCGACCAATTGCTCACCACTGGCGATCAGCGCGGCGAAGCGCTGGTCGAGGGCCTTGAGCTCCTGGTCGACGCCGGCGGTGGAGACGCCCATCAGCACCTTGCCGATCTCGGCACCGTTGGGGTTGATCGAGGCCTCGACGTAGTACACCGACGGATCCTTGCGCGCGGCATCCAGTACCTTGTCCAGCGCCCGCTCGCCCTGCCCCTTGTCCATCAGCGCCTGGTTGATCGGGTTCTGTCGGTTGAGGTAGCGGGTCAGGTGCTGGCCCTGGGCGTCGTCATAGATCACGAACAGCACATTGGGGTTGCGCTGGGCGCGACGGGCGAAGTCCGACAGCGTCGGTACGTCATTGTCCCAGATCGCCCGCGGCGCGACCGAGGCCAGCAACTCGGCCATGTCGTTGGCCGAGTCCTTGAGGTTCTTCTCCAGGGTAGCGCGCAGTTGCTGCTGTTCGCCCTGCAGCCGCTCGGAAAGACCGGCACTGAGGCGTTGGCGGGTGCTGGCCGACAGGCTGTCGAGCCCGGCACGGACATCCTGCCCGGCCTGCTCCAGTTCGGCGGCCAGTTTCTGGCTGTCGTTACCCAGGCGCGCGCCCAAATCGGCCTCCAGGGCGGTGACCGTGCTCCGCGTCAGTGCAACGGCAACCAGCACCTGCACCAGAAGAGCGATACCAAGCGCAACAAACACAGGCCGCAAGAGGCGGCTTCGTAACAGTGAAAGGATGGCAGACACGTTGTAACCCTCGTGTTTCTGGCGCCATTACTTTGATGGCATCGTCAGAAACTTCTTACAGCAAGGGTTGTGCCGAAGGCAGCAGGTAAAAATGCCAGTATGCGCGGCATCTGTACCGACACTGCCACGGGCAGGCCCGATCCCACAGGTACAGTGCGATTGCCATGGGTGTCGGCTTACCGGAAGAAGGGCCCCAATTCACCCGTCCAGGCATTCTGCGGCATACTCGACGCATCGATTTTCCCGGAACCCGCCATGCGCCGCCTGCTCCCCCTGACCCTGATCCTGTTGCTCGCCGCCTGCGGCGAAGGCGAACCGCTGTCGCCCCCGGACGCCCGGCTGCCCGACGGCGGTCGCTACCGTGGCCAGGTAGTCGACGGCCTGTTGCAAGGCGAGGGGCGCATCGACTACCCCAATGGAAGCTGGTACGCCGGCACCTTCAAGGACGGCCAGTGGCATGGCCAGGGCGAATGGCACGGCAGCAACGGCGAGGTCTATCACGGCCAGTTCAGCGCGGGCCTGTTCCAGGGTCTGGGCGACCTGACCACCCCCGGCAGCCATTATGCGGGCACCTTCAAGCATGGCCGCCGCGACGGCGAGGGCGCGCTCAAGCAGAACGACCAGACCTACCGCGGTCAGTTCAAGGACGACCAGTACGAAGGTGCCGGCCAGCTCGAACTGGCCGACGGCAGCCGCTACCAGGGCCTGTTCGCCAAGGGCAAGCCCAACGGCGCCGGGGTGCGCAGCGACGCCAGCGGCAACCAGTTCAGCGGCCATTTCATCGACGGCCAGCTGCAAGGCGCCGGCACCTACGACAGCGCCGACGGCGAGCAGTACATCGGCGAATTCAAGGACAACCGCCTCGAAGGCCGGGGCCGCTACGAGAGCGCCGACGGCGACGTCTGGATCGGCGACTTCAAGGATGGATCGCTGGTCGGCCAGGGCGAACTGCTGGGCAGCGACGGCAGCCGCTACAAAGGTGGTTTTCGCGACTGGCGCTTTGCCGGCAACGGCACCTTGCAACTGGCCGACGGCAGTCAGTATGTCGGCGGCTTCGCCGATGACGCCTACCACGGTCGCGGCAAGCTGACCCATCCGGACGGCCGGGTCGAGAGCGGCACCTGGGTCAACGGCGTGCGCGTGCGCGATGCCCAGGGCAAGCTGCTGCCCGACCCGCTGGACCTGGCCCTGCTCAACCAGGGCAAGCTGCTGGCCGATGCCCTGGCCAAGGTGCCGGCCTCGGAGCCGCCAGTGCAGCTGTACAGCCTGGTGGTGGCCGGCGACGGCCAGCAGAGCGTGTTCCTGCGCGAGGCCGACTATGTCAGCAACATGCTCAAGGTACGCTTCGGCGCCCACGGCCAGGTGACCCTGGTCAACCATCGCGACCACCTGGCCGACCGCCCGATGGCCACCCGCGAGAACCTCACCCGCGCCGCCCGCACCCTGGCCGAGCGCAGCGGCCCCGAGGACCTGGTGTTCATCTACCTGACCAGCCACGGCAGCCACGACCACCAACTGGTGCTCGACCAGCCGCGCCTGCAACTGGCCGACCTGTCCGCCGACGAGCTGGCCAGCGCCCTGGCCCCGCTCAAGGACCGCGACAAGGTGATCGTCATCTCGGCCTGCTATTCCGGTGGCTACATCGCCCCGCTCAAGGACGACCGCACCTTGGTCATGACCGCCGCCCGCCCCGACCGGGTGTCGTTCGGCTGCTCCGAAGAAGCCGACTTCACCTATTTCGGCGACGCCCTGTTCGCCCAGGCGCTGAACCAGACCGACGACCTGAAACAGGCGTTTGAACTGGCGCGGCAAAGCGTTGCCGAAAGAGAACGAAGGGAAGGCTTCGAAGCCTCGGAGCCGCAGCTCTGGGCGCCGCCGGCGGTGATCAGCCACTGGCAGCGCCTGCGCCGCCAACAGGCCGAGCAAGCCCTGCGCAATGAAGCCCAGCCAGCTTCGGGGCAACAGGCAAAAAACCTGGCGCCCACTAAGCTGTGTAGTAACGAGGGAGAGACATCATGTACCTGACGCCTCAACATGTCCTGCTTGCCGGTGCCACGGGTCTGACGGGTGAACACCTGCTCGACCGCCTGCTCAACGAGCCCACCATCAGCCGCGTGCTGGCACCGACCCGCCGCCCCCTGGCAGAGCACCCGCACCTGGAAAACCCGGTGGGTGACCCGGCAGTGTTTCTCCCGCAACTGGCCGGCCGCGTCGATATCGCCTTCTGCTGCCTGGGCACCACGCTCAAGCAGGCAGGCTCGGAAAACGCCTTCCGCGCCGTCGACCTGGACATGGTCGTGGCCTTCAGCAAGCGTGCCCGCGAGATGGGCGCACGCCACCTGCTGGTGATCAGCGCCCTGGGCGCCGATCCGAAATCGTCGGTCTTCTACAACCGGGTCAAGGGCGAGATGGAAGAGGCGCTCAAGCAGCAGGACTGGCCGCAGTTGACCATCGTGCGGCCTTCGTTGTTGCTCGGAGAGCGCATAGAGCCGCGCCTGGGTGAGCGCATGGCGGCGCCGTTTGCGCGTCTGATACCCGGCAAGTACCGGGGCATCGAGGCCTGTACCCTGGCCCGGGCGCTGTGGCGCCTGGCGCTGGAAGAGGAAGACGGGATTCGGGTGGTCGAGTCGGACGAGTTGCGAAAACTCGGCAAGAAATAGCGTTGACCTGTCATGGCCCTTTCGCGGGTAAACCCGCTCCCACAGGTAGCGCACTGACCCTGTGGGAGCGGGTTTACCCGCGAAAGGGCCGCTACAGACCGCCGGTGGCGTTAAAGCCCACCCCCGCCGCCGTCAACAACGACAAGGGCAGCAGCAAGGTATCCAGCAACGCACTCCCCGGCAGGTCCAGCCCCGGATAGGCCGGCGCCTCGGCGCCAAAGCGATCCTCGGGGCAACAACCGCCATTGATCACGTACAGGTCAAGCCGCGTCCCGGCATACACCACCGGCGCCCCAGGTTTGTTGGCATCGAGGGTGCGCACCGTGGCGCAGCCGCCGAGCTGGGCCAGTATCACCAGCCCCGCCAAAACCCGCTTCAATCATCGACCCCGTAGTGATGCTCGCCCCAGCGCGGCAGCATGTCCTGCGGGATGTTCAGCAGGTTGAGGATACGCGCCACGACGAAATCGACCAGGTCGTCGATGCTCTGCGGCTGGTGGTAGAAACCCGGGGCCGCCGGCAGGATCACCGCGCCCATCTGCGACAGCTTGAGCATGTTCTCCAGGTGGATGGTGGAGAACGGCGCCTCGCGCGGCACCAGGATCAATTGCCGACGCTCCTTGAGGGTCACGTCGGCGGCGCGCTCGATCAGGTTGTTGCAGGCACCTGTGGCGATCGCCGAGAGGGTACCGGTGGAACAGGGCACCACCACCATCGCCGCCGGCGCGCCGGAGCCCGAGGCCACCGGCGACATCCAGTCTTCCTTGCCGTACACGCGGATCTGCCCGTCGGCCGCACCGGTGTACTCGGTGAGGAACGCCTGCATGGCCTGGGGCTTGGCCGGCAGCAGCACGTCGGTCTCGGTGGCCATCACCAGCTGCGCGGCCTTGGAGATGAGGAAGTGCACCTCACGGTCCTCGCGCACCAGGCAGTCGAGCAGACGCAGGCCATACTGCGCCCCGGAGGCACCGGTCATGGCCAGGGTGATGCGTTCCGGCCCGTTCACTTCAGCGCCTCGGCCAGCTTGCCGTGCAGGCCGCCGAAGCCGCCGTTGCTCATGATCACCACATGGGTGCCCGGGCGGGCCTGGCCCTTGATGCGCTCGATGATGGCTTCGAGGCTGTCGGCCACCACGCTCGGCACCTTGCACTGCGCGGCGGTGCCTGCCAGGTCCCAGCCCAGGTTGGGCGGCGCGTACCAGATCACCTGGTCGGCGTCGTTGACGCTCTCCGGCAGGCCATCGCGGTGGGCGCCGAGCTTCATGGAGTTGGAGCGCGGCTCGATCACCGCGATCACCGGCGCCTCGCCGACGCGCTTGCGCAGCCCGTCGAGGGTGGTGGCGATGGCGGTCGGGTGGTGGGCGAAGTCGTCATAGATGGTCACACCCTGCACTTCGGCGACCTTCTCCATGCGCCGCTTGACGCTCTTGAACGCGCTCAGGCCTTCGATGCCCATGGCCGGCGCCACGCCGACATGGCGGGCGGCGGCCAAGGTAGCCAAGGCGTTGGCGACGTTGTGCTGACCGGTCAGCGCCCAGTCCACGACACCCTGTGCCTCACCGTCGAACAGCACCTCGAAGCGCGAACCGTCGGCGCTGAGCAGGCGCGCCTGCCATTGCCCGCCTTCGCCGGTGGTCTGCACCGGGGTCCAGCAGCCCATGCCGATGACCCGCTCCAGCGCCTGCTCGGTGGTCGGGTGGATGACCAGGCCTTCGCTGGGGATGGTGCGCACCAGATGGTGGAACTGCCGCTCGATGGACGCCAGGTCCGGGAAGATGTCCGCGTGGTCGAACTCGAGATTGTTGAGGATCGCGGTGCGCGGGTGGTAGTGGACGAACTTGGAGCGCTTGTCGAAGAAGGCGCTGTCGTATTCGTCGGCCTCGACCACGAAGAACGGCGTACCGCCCAGGCGCGCCGACACCGAGAAGTTCTGCGGCACGCCGCCGATCAGGAAGCCGGGGCTCATGCCGGCATGCTCCAGGACCCAGGCCAGCATGCTGCTGGTAGTGGTCTTGCCATGGGTACCGGCAACGGCCAGCACCCAGCGGCCCTGCAGCACATGGTCGGCCAGCCACTGCGGGCCGGACACATAGGGCAGGCCCTTGTTCAGCACGTACTCCACCGCCGGGTTGCCCCGCGACATGGCGTTGCCGATCACCACCAGGTCAGGCGCCGGCTCCAGCTGGGCCGTGTCGTAGCCCTGGGTCAGCTCGATGCCCTGGGCCTCGAGCTGGGTGCTCATCGGGGGATAGACGTTGGCATCGGAGCCGGTGACGCGGTGGCCCAGTTCCTTGGCCAGCACGGCCAGCGAACCCATGAAAGTGCCGCAAATACCGAGAATATGAATGTGCATGATCGACCTCGCAAAACGTCGAGGCAGGGTAGCCCAGGGCGAGGGAAATCGCACTCGCTGTTTCGCTCAACCGGCCCTGGCGATGCCGTGTTTGCGCAGTTTTCGATACAAGGTATTGCGGCTGATGCCCAGGTGCTCGGCGACGCGGGTCAGGTGCCAGCGGTTTGCCTCCAGTACGGCGAGCAGTGCATCGCGCTCGGCGTGTAGGAGCGGCCTTGTGCCGCGAAAGGGCTGCGCAGCAGCCCCGGCGATTTCAGCGGCTTGGTCAGGATCCTGGGGCCGCTCTGCGGCCCTTTCGCGGCACAAGGCCGCTCCTACAGAGGACGCGCCATTGCGAACAATTGCCGGGAGATCGGAAAACTCGATATGCGCGCCTTCGCACAAGGCCACCACGGTGCGCAGCACATTCCTCATCTGCCGCACGTTCCCCGGCCAGGTGAAGTCCAGCAGCGCCTGGCGGGCGGCCGGGTCGAGAGTGATGGCCTGGCCCTCGGCTTCCTGCGCCAGCAGGAAGTCGAGCAACTGCGCCTTGTCGCTGCGCTCGCGTAGTGCCGGCAGGGCGACTTCCAGGCCATTGAGGCGGTAATAGAGGTCTTCGCGGAAACCACCCTGCTCCACCCGTTCCAGCAGGTCACGGTGGGTGGCGCTGACGATTCGTACATCCACCGCCAGCGGCTCGCCACCGATGGGCACCACCTGGCGCTCCTCGAGCACCCGCAGCAGGCGAGTCTGCAACGCCAGCGGCATGTCGCCGATCTCGTCCAGCAACAAGGTGCCGCCATCGGCCTGCAACAGCTTGCCGCGCATGCCTTCCTTGCGCGCGCCGGTGAAGCTGCCGCCGCGATAGCCGAACAGCTCGCTCTCGATCAGGCTCTCGGGAATCGACGCGCAGTTGATTGCCACGAACGGCTTGTGCCGGCGCGAACTGGCCTGGTGCACGGCCTGGGCGAAGGCCTCCTTGCCGCAGCCGGTCTCGCCGCGCAGCAGCAGGGGCACGTCGCGCTCGAACACCCGCACGGCGCGGCGAAAGTCCTCGCGCAGGGCCGGGTCGAGCAGGCAGATGCCGGGCTCGCTGGCCCGGGGCAAGGCCACCGGCACCGACCACACTGGCGTCCGGGCCTGGCCGCGCAGGCTGGCGAACACCTGGCGACCATCGCGGGTATGCAGCGGCCAGGCGCTGTTGCCCTGGGGCGTGGCGCGACTGAACAGCTCGTCGTGACTGCAGGCGAAGAACCTGTCCAAGGGCTTGCCCAGCACGCCGCCTCGGATGGTGCCCAGCAGGTTCAAGGCGCTCTGGTTGGCTGCGCAGATCCGCCCGTCGCCATCGACGGCCAGCAAGCCCTCGCTGAACAGACCGACCGACTCGGCCTGCAGGTGGAAGCGCAGCAGCCACTGCTGCTCGAAATGGCGCAGGAAATAGCAGCTTTCGATCATCTTCGCCGACAGGTTGACGAGGGCCATGGTGTGGAACTGGCTCTGGCGCGATACATCCGGCCGCGCCGACGACACGTCGAGCACCGCCAGCAGTTCACCATGGGGGTCGAACACCGGGCTGGCCGAGCAGGTCAGCCCGGTGTGGCGGCCACGGAAATGCTCGTCCTGGTGAATGGTCAGGGCCTGGCGCTCGACCAGGCAGGTGCCGATGCCGTTGGTGCCCTCGCGGGCTTCGCTCCAGTCGGCACCCAACCACAGCCCGGCGCGCTCGAAGATGCGCCGCTCGCCGGGGGCGGTGACGCAGTTGAGGATCACCCCGCGGGCGTCGGTCAGCAACACGGCGTGCCCACTGCCAGACAGTTGCTGATGCAGGCTGTTCATCTCGTTGTCGGCGATCTGCAGTACCTGGTGCAGGCGCTCGCGGCTCTCCAGCAGTCGGCCGTGCTCGAGCACCACCGGGGCCTGGGCCCGTGCCGGGTCGAGGTGATAGTCCTCCAGGCAGCGCAGCCAGGAGCGTGCGATCGACGGGTCGCTGCCCGGCCCGCTGGCCTGGCCGTGGGCGACCGTGAGCACTTGCTGGGCATGGCGGCTGAACGGGTTGCTCTGCATTTGTAGTTGTTCTCCGCAGATAGAGCGTGTCGCCAGCATCCTCCAGGCGGGAACGCTTTGCAATGGTGCACTGACCCTGCGGTCACGGGCTGCGTCGAAAACGGTACAAAGTGTCACCCAGGCCGTGCCGGCCCTGGCACAGGGCCGCGCCAGTCACTGCCCGATCTTGACCCAAGTCATTGATACACAAGGACCTCCAGGCGCTGGCCCGACCTTTGCTCTACGCTAGGAAACTCCGCAACAATCACAACGACCAGGAGACACACCATGCGTTACGCACATCCCGGTACCGAGGGCGCGAAGGTTTCCTTCAAGAGCCGCTACGGCAACTACATCGGTGGTGAGTTCGTTCCTCCGGTAAAGGGTGAGTACTTCACCAACACCTCACCGGTGAACGGCCAGCCGATCGCCGAGTTCCCCCGTTCCAGCGCCGAAGACATCGAAAAGGCCCTCGACGCCGCCCATGCCGCCGCCGACGCCTGGGGCCGCACCTCGGTGCAGGACCGCTCCAACGTCCTGCTGCGCATCGCCGACCGCATCGAGCAGAACCTCGAACTGCTGGCCATCACCGAAACCTGGGACAACGGCAAGCCGATCCGCGAAACCCTCAACGCCGACATCCCGCTGGCGGTCGATCACTTCCGCTACTTCGCCGGCTGCATCCGCGCCCAGGAAGGCGGCGCCGCCGAGATCAACGAAACCACCGTGGCCTACCACATCCACGAGCCGCTGGGCGTGGTCGGGCAGATCATCCCGTGGAACTTCCCGCTGCTGATGGCCGCCTGGAAGCTGGCCCCGGCCCTGGCCGCCGGCAACTGCGTGGTGCTCAAGCCCGCCGAGCAGACCCCGCTGGGCATCACCGTGCTGCTGGAGCTGATCGGCGACCTGCTGCCCAAGGGCGTGCTCAACGTGGTCCAAGGCTATGGCCGCGAGGCCGGTGAAGCCCTGGCCACCAGCAAGCGCATCGCCAAGATCGCCTTCACCGGCTCCACCCCGGTCGGCGCGCACATCATGAAATGCGCGGCCGAGAACATCATCCCGTCCACCGTCGAGCTGGGCGGCAAGTCGCCCAACGTCTACTTCGAGGACATCATGCAGGCCGAGCCTGCGTTCATCGACAAGGCCGCCGAAGGCATGGTGCTGGCGTTCTTCAACCAGGGCGAGGTGTGCACCTGCCCGTCGCGCGCCCTGGTGCAGGAGTCGATCTACCCGCAGTTCATGGAAGTGGTGATGAAGAAGGTCCTGCAGATCAAGCGCGGCGACCCGCTGGACACCGACACCATGGTCGGCGCCCAGGCATCCCAGCAGCAGTTCGAGAAGATCCAGTCGTACCTGAAGATTGCCCAGGAAGAAGGCGCCGAGCTGCTGACCGGCGGCAAGGTGGAGCAACTCGAAGGTGCGCTGGCCAGCGGCTACTACATCCAGCCGACCCTGCTCAAGGGCAACAACAAGATGCGTGTGTTCCAGGAAGAGATCTTCGGCCCGGTGGTCAGCGTCACCACCTTCAAGGACGAAGCCGAGGCCCTGGCCATCGCCAACGACACCGAGTTCGGCCTCGGTGCCGGCGTGTGGACCCGCGACATCAACCGCGCCTACCGCATGGGCCGCGGCATCAAGGCCGGCCGCGTGTGGACCAACTGCTACCACCTGTACCCGGCGCATGCCGCGTTCGGTGGCTACAAGAAGTCCGGCGTCGGCCGTGAAACCCACAAGATGATGCTCGACCACTACCAGCAGACCAAGAACCTGCTGGTGAGCTACGACATCAACCCGCTGGGCTTCTTCTAAACAGGCCCCAGGGGCTGCTGCGCAGCCCTTTCCGGCCGGTCCGGCGCCCCGGCGAGGCCGCTCCTACAGAAACAACGCGATCCCATGTAGGAGCGGCCTTGTGCCGCGAAAAGGCCGCAAAGCGGCCCCAAAGGCTCTGGCTCGCTTCCTGCAGTAAAAATCACCAAGGGCCGGCAGTCCCTCCGGCAACCTAAGAAAAACAACAGGTGAACCCTATGCCAAGCGATCATTCCGGCAGCGCGCCGGCGAGTTCCTCCGTCGACTTCGAAAAAGTCGGATCGGACTATTTCCAGCAACGTGAACTGAAGAAAGGCGCCGCCGGCTGGGTCCTGCTGGTGGGCCTGGGCGTGGCCTACGTGATCTCCGGCGACTACGCCGGGTGGAACTTCGGCCTGGCCCAGGGCGGCTGGGGCGGCATGTTCCTCGCCACCCTGCTGATGGCCACCATGTACCTGTGCATGTGCTTCTCCCTGGCGGAACTGTCGTCGATGATCCCCACCGCCGGCGGCGGCTACGGCTTCGCCCGCAGCGCTTTCGGCCCCTGGGGCGGCTTCCTCACCGGCACGGCGATCCTCATCGAGTACGCCATCGCCCCCGCGGCCATCGCCGTGTTCATCGGCGCCTACTGCCAGTCGCTGTTCGGCATCGGCGGCTGGATGATCTACCTGGCCTTCTACATCGTGTTCATCGGCATCCACATCTTCGGGGTGGGCGAGGCGCTGAAGCTGATGTTCATCATCACCGCCGTCGCCGCCATCGCCCTGGCAGTGTTCCTGATCGGCATGGTGCCCCATTTCGATGCAGCCAACCTGTTCGACATCGCCAAGACCGACGCCGTGGGTGCCAGCAGCTTCCTGCCGTTCGGCTACGTCGGCGTGTGGGCGGCGATTCCCTACGCGATCTGGTTCTTCCTCGCGGTCGAGGGCGTGCCGCTGGCCGCCGAAGAGACCAAGAACCCGAAACGCGACCTGCCCCGCGGCCTGATCGGCGCGATGCTGGTGCTGCTGGCCTTCGCCCTGCTGATCCTGGTGGTCGGCCCCGGCGGCGCCGGTTCCGAAGCCCTGAAAGCATCGGGCAACCCGCTGGTCGAGGCACTGTCCAAGGCCTACGGCGGCTCCACCTGGATGGGCGGCTTCGTCAACCTGGTGGGCCTGGCCGGCCTGATCGCCAGCTTCTTCTCGATCATCTACGCCTATTCGCGGCAGATCTTCGCCCTTTCCCGCGCCGGCTACCTGCCCCGCAAGCTGTCAGAAACCAACAAGAGCAAGGCCCCGGTGCTGGCCCTGGTGATCCCCGGCATCATCGGCTTCGCCCTGTCGCTGACCGGCCAGGGCGACCTGCTGATCCTGGTGGCGGTGTTTGGCGCGACGCTGTCCTACGTGCTGATGATGGCCGCGCACATCACCCTGCGCATCCGTCGCCCGAAAATGGAGCGTCCGTACCGCACCCCCGGCGGCATCTTTACCTCGGGCGTGGCCCTGGTGCTGGCCTGCATCGCCGTGGTCGCCGGGTTCCTGGTCGATCCGCGGGTGGTGATTGGCGCTGCGGTGATCTATGCAGTATTAATTGCCTACTTTGCTTTCTACAGCCGTCACCACCTGGTGGCCGGTACCCCGGAAGAGGAATTCGCCGCGATCCAGAAGGCCGAAGAGGCCCTGCACTGATCGCCGACTTGCGCCGCAGGCCAGGCCTGCGGCGCCCTGGAGATTCTGTATGGCAAGTTTCACGCATACGGTGGGCCACCAGGTCTACCGCTTCGACAGCCTCAAAGAGGTCATGGCCAAGGCCAGCCCGGCGCGTTCAGGCGACTACCTGGCGGGAGTCGCCGCCAGCAACGACGGCGAGCGGGTGGCGGCGCAGATGGCCTTGGCCAACATCCCGCTCAAGCACTTCCTCAACGAGGCGCTGATTCCCTATGAAAAGGACGAAATCACCCGACTGATCGTCGACAGCCACGACCAGCAAGCTTTCGCTCCGGTCAGCCATCTGACCGTCGGCGGGCTGCGCGACTGGCTGCTCAGCGAGCAAGCCGACGAGCACAGCCTGCGCGCCCTGGCGCCGGGCCTGACGCCGGAAATGGCGGCGGCGGTGTCGAAGATCATGCGCGTGCAGGACCTGGTGCTGGTGGCGCAGAAGATCCGCGTGGTCACCGCCTTTCGCGGCACCATGGGGCTGCGCGGGCGGCTGTCGACGCGCCTGCAGCCCAACCACCCGACCGACGAGCCGGCCGGCATCGCCGCGAGCATCCTCGACGGTCTGCTATACGGCAACGGCGACGCCATGATCGGCATCAACCCGGCCACCGACAGCATCGCCTCGATCTGCGCGCTGCTGGAGATGCTCGACGCGATCATCCAGCGCTACGACATTCCCACCCAGTCCTGCGTGCTGACCCACGTCACCACCTCGATCGAGGCGATCAACCGTGGCGTGCCACTGGACCTGGTGTTCCAGTCCATCGCCGGCACCGAGGCGGCCAACGCCGGCTTCGGCATCAACCTCAACGTGCTCCAGGAAGGCTACGAGGCGGGCCTGTCGCTCAAGCGCGGCACGCTCGGACAGAACCTGATGTACTTCGAGACCGGCCAGGGCAGCGCGCTGTCGGCCAACGCCCACCACGGCGTCGACCAGCAGACCTGCGAGACCCGCGCCTACGCCGTGGCCCGCCACTTCAAGCCGTTCCTGGTCAACACCGTGGTCGGCTTCATCGGCCCGGAATACCTGTACAACGGCAAGCAGATCATCCGTGCCGGCCTCGAAGACCACTTCTGCGGCAAGCTGCTGGGCGTGCCGATGGGCTGCGACATCTGCTACACCAACCACGCCGAAGCCGACCAGGACGACATGGACACCCTGCTGACCCTGCTGGGCGTGGCCGGGATCAACTTCATCATGGGCATTCCCGGCTCCGACGACATCATGCTCAACTACCAGACCACCTCGTTCCACGACGCGCTCTACGCGCGCCAGACCCTGGGCCTGAAGCCCGGGCCGGAATTCGAGGCGTGGCTGGAGCGCACCGGCATCTTCACCCAGGCCGACGGCCGCATCCGCTTCGGCGACAACCTGCCGCCGGCCTTCCGCCAGGCCCTGGCGCAGCTGGCCTAGAGGTGACCATGGAACGACACACACCCACTCCGGACAATCCCTGGCTGGCCCTGCGCAACCTCACCCCGGCGCGCATCGCCCTGGGCCGCACCGGCATCAGCCTGCCGACCGGCGCCCAGCTGGACTTCCAGTTCGCCCACGCCCAGGCCCGCGATGCCGTGCACCTGCCGTTCGACCACGTCGGCCTGCGCCAGCAGCTCGGCGAGCGCGGCCGCGACAGCCTGCTGCTGCACAGCGCCGCCAGCGACCGCCACCAGTATCTGCAACGCCCGGACCTTGGCCGGCGCCTGCACGAGGACTCGGCCCAGCGCCTGCGCGAGCATGCCCAGGCCAACCCCGGCGGCGTCGACCTGGCGATCGTCGTCGCCGACGGTCTGTCGGCGCTGGCCGTGCACCGCCACACCCTGCCCTTCCTGAGCCGTTTCGAGGAGCAGGCCGCCGCCGATGGCTGGACCAGCGCCCCGGTGATCCTGGTGGAGCAAGGCCGGGTCGCGGTGGCCGACGAAGTCGGTGAGCTGCTTGGCGCACGCATGACAGTGATGCTGATCGGCGAACGCCCGGGCCTGAGTTCTCCCGACAGCCTGGGGCTGTATTTCACCTATGCGCCCAAGGTCGGCCTGACCGACGCCTACCGCAACTGCATTTCCAACGTGCGCCTGGAAGGCCTGAGCTATGGCATGGCCGCCCACCGCCTGCTGTACCTGATGCGCGAAGCGTGCCGACGCCAGTTGTCGGGGGTGAATCTGAAGGACGAAGCAGAGGTCCATAGTATCGACAGTGAAGAAACCGCCGGAAAAAGCGGAAACTTCCTGCTCGGTGAAGGGTAAACAACATGTCACGGAAGGCGGATTGCGCTTCTGGCCTGCTTTAGGCAGCATGCCAGAGGACGCTGCAGGCAATCCGCCGTACCCCCAATGGACTCAGAGGCCCGCCCATGCGCATCATCCAGGCAACCTTGGAACACCTCGACCTGCTCACCCCGCTGTTCGTGAAATACCGTGAGTTCTATGGGCAACTGCCTTACCCGGACAGTTCGCGGGCCTTTCTCGAGAAGCGCCTCAAGCGCAAGGAGTCGATCATCTACCTGGCCCTGCCGGATGACGGTGACGACCGCCTGCTGGGCTTCTGCCAGCTCTACCCGAGCTTCTCCTCGCTGTCGCTCAAGCGCGTGTGGATCCTCAACGACATCTACGTGGCCGAGGACTCACGACGCATGCTGGTGGCCGACAACCTGATGCGCGAAGCCAAGAAGATGGCCAAGCAATCCAACGCCGTGCGCATGCGCGTGTCCACCAGCAGCGACAACGAAGTGGCGCGCAAGACCTATGAATCCATGGGGTTTCGCAAGGACACCGAGTTCGAGAACTATATCTTGCCGATCAGTCAGGATTGATGCCTGGCGCACTTGTGCTCTCTGTGGGAGCGGCCTTGTGTCGCGATGGGCCGAGCAGCGGCCCCGACGGTTTTGCATGATGTCGACATTTTGGGGGCCGCTGCGCGCCCCATCGCGACACAAGGCCGCTCCTACAGGAACCGCGTGACAGCAGACTCATCCTTTGCAAGCCCAATTACCCCGTCGTAACGCTCCGCTACAAACTCTCCGGGCACAATCCGGACTTCGCCGTATAATCCCCCTCCTGTCATGTGCGAAAAGTTACCCGCCTAGCCGGTAAACCGTCCCCAACCATGGCGCTGTCCGTCATCGCGCGCCCGTAGACGCGGGTCAAGAACACAGGTGCTGTACATGGATTTCAACCCGCTGGACCTCATCCTGCATCTCGATGCCTACCTCGATCTGCTGGTCAACAACTACGGCCCCTGGATCTACGCCATCCTCTTCGCCGTGATCTTCTGCGAGACCGGCCTGGTGGTCATGCCATTCCTGCCGGGCGACTCGCTGCTGTTCATCGCCGGCGCCGTGGCCGCCGGTGGCGGCATGGATCCGGTGCTGCTGGCCGGCCTGCTGATGGCCGCAGCAATCCTCGGCGACAGCACCAACTACGTGATCGGGCGCACGGCTGGCGAACGCCTGTTCCGCAACCCCAAATCGAAGATCTTCCGCCAGGACTACCTGCAGCGCACCCACGAGTTCTACGAGCGCCACGGCGGCAAGACCGTCACCCTGGCGCGCTTCCTGCCGATCCTGCGTACCTTCGCGCCGTTCGTCGCCGGCATCGCCCACATGCACTACCCGCGCTTCCTCGCCTTCAGCGTGGCCGGTTCGCTGCTGTGGGTCGGCGGCCTGGTGACCCTGGGCTACTTCTTCGGCAACGTGCCGTTCATCAAGCAGCACCTGTCGCTGATGGTGGTCGGCATCATCATCCTGTCGCTGGTGCCGATGATCCTCGGCCTGCTGCGCGGTCGCTTCGGCCGCACGGCCAAGGCCCACTGACCGGCGCATGTGGTCGTTCAGCGCCTGGCGCCGCCGGCGCACCCTGGCCCGTTATCCAGTCGACCCACGCATGTGGCAGGTGATCCGCGATCGCCTGCCGCTGCTGGACGGCATCAGCGACGAGGAAGACCGCTGGCTGCGTGAAGCCAGTGTGCTGTTCCTGCACGACAAGCACCTGACCACCCTGCCGGGCGTCGAGCTGGACGACGAGCAGCGCCTGTTCCTCGCCGCCCAGGCCCAGCTGCCGCTGCTGCACCTGGGCGAGCTGAACTGGTACCAGGGCTTCCACGAGATCATCCTCTACCCCGATGACTTCAAGAGCCCCCAGCGCCATCGCGACGCCAGCGGTGTCGAACATGTCTGGGACGCCGAGCACAGCGGCGAGGCCTGGCAACAGGGCCCGGTGATCCTGGCCTGGCCCGGGGTCCTGGCCAGCGGTGGCTGGGAAGCCTACAACCTGGTGATCCACGAACTGGCGCACAAGCTGGACATGCTCAACGGCGATGCCAACGGCCTGCCGCCACTGCACCACGGCATGCGTGTCGAGGACTGGGCCCAGGCCATGCAGCAGGCCTATGACGCGATGAATCGCCAGCTCGATGCCGACCCCGACGCCGAAACGGCCATCGATCCCTACGCTGCGGAGAACCCGGCCGAGTTCTTTGCCGTCACCAGCGAATACTTCTTCAGCGCCCCCGATCTGCTGCACCAGGCCTGGCCGCAGGTCTACCAGCAGCTGTCGCTGTTCTATCGCCAGGATCCGCTGAAGCGCCTGATGCACCTGCAGGCCGAACATCCGGACTACCGCGAAAGCCACGCCTGAACGCCCGCACATCAGGCCGGGCGTGGCACCCACCGTGGGAATGTGCCTATAATCGCCGCCACTTTTTTGATCAAACACGGGGGCATTGCCCAATGAGCTACAGCAAGATTCCAGCCGGCAAAGACCTGCCGAACGACATCTACGTCGCCATCGAAATCCCGGCCAACCACGCGCCGATCAAGTACGAGATCGACAAGGACAGCGATGCCCTGTTCGTCGACCGTTTCATGGCCACCCCGATGTTCTATCCGGCCAACTACGGCTATATCCCCAACACCCTGGCCGACGACGGTGATCCGCTGGACGTGCTGGTCGTGACTCCGTACCCGGTCGCTCCAGGCGCAGTGATCCGCGCTCGTCCAGTCGGCGTGCTGAACATGACCGACGACGGCGGCGGCGATGCCAAGGTCATCGCTGTTCCACACGACAAGCTGAGCCAGCTGTACGTCGACGTGAAGGAATACACCGACCTGCCAGCCCTGCTGATCCAGCAGATCGAGCACTTCTTCGCGAACTACAAGGATCTCGAGAAGGGCAAGTGGGTCAAGATCGAAGGCTGGGAAGGCGCCGACGCCGCCCGCGCCGCGATCACCAAGTCGGTCGCTGCCTACAAGGGCTGAGCCTGACACAAGAAAAGCCCTGCTTCGGCAGGGCTTTTTTATGGGCGCTCGCCAAGGGAAATCGCCCTTCGAATAGGCATAAAAAGAGACCTCTCACGCGATCCTAGGCATTGCCCTACAAACCGCTACGTTTCCTACAAATTTCCTCGACATCGGGTTGATTTCCACACCGTTCGAGGGCCTATAGACTCGGCACCATGAAAACATCCGGTGACCGTCTCAAGGCCCTCCTGCTGGAGTGCAACCTGACCCCCTCCGACTTTGCCGCCCAGCGCAAGGTCTCGTCGCAGCACGTCAACAACTGGTTCAAGCGCGGCGTGCCCCAGGCCCGGCTCGATGAAATTGCCGACCTGTTCTGCGTGCGCAGGCGCTGGCTGCGCAGTGGCGAGGGACCGAAGCATCCGACACCCCTGGCTCCCGCGACATCGGCGGCGCCAAACCTGGCGCTGCCACCGCCGCTGCAGGCCCTGGACACGGACCTGACCCACCTGCCACTGCACCAGGTGCGCGATGGCAAACTGCAGGTGCTGCCAGGGCACTACCAGCCGATACCCCGGCGAGCCTTGGAGTGGGTGCAGGTCAACGCGGAAAAGGCCATCTGCCTCGGCATGCCAGGCAATAACATGGCCCCGCTGCTGCCCCAGGGTGCCCTGCTGGCCATCGACCGCGGCTGCACCCGGGTGGTTGAAGGCGAATGCTACGCCCTGCTGCACAACGGCCGCCTGCGCGTGCAGCACCTCACCCTTGGCCACAACGGCACCCTGTGCCTGCACAGCCATGACCGCCTCAACCACCCCAGTGAACGCTATACCGCCTATCAGCGCCGGGTGCAGAACCTGGAAATCCTCGGCTGGGTGTTCTGGTGGTCAAGCCTGCGCCCGGCACGCCCCGGCTGAAACACCACTTTTTGCTGGGCATGCGCCGCGCACACGGGTATGCTACGCCGCACATCATGCCCCCTGATGGTGCAAGCCGCATTCCAGAGGGCCTGGCGACGCCTCACACAGCCGTCCGCCATCTTTTTCAGGCCATGTTGCCAACCGTTTAAGGCGGTTGCGGCTTATCAAAAATGAGCCAAGACCGTCCCCGAGAAGCCGGCCACAAGCCGGCTTTTTAATGCCTGGCGAAAAGTCGGGCGCCCCCTCAGAAGCGCGCCACCATCCCCACCCGCCAGGTCCGTCCCGGTGCCGGCATGAAGCTCTGCGCCAGCGGATCCAGGTAGTAGCGGTCGGTCAGGTTCTGCACCGACACATTCAACTCGGTGTGCTCCAGCAGCTTGTACTTGAGGAACAGGTCGAACAACGCCACCGAGCGGTAGTCGATCTGCGGCGTGGTCGCGCCGGTCTGCCAGGGTTTGTCCATCTGCGCGGTCGGTCCCGAGCTGTAGGTCATGCGCCCGCCCACGGTCAGTGCCTCGTCGAAGAAGCGCATCCCGCCAAGCAGGTTGGCCGAGAAGCGTGGCGGGTTCTGGGTGTTGGTGTACGAGCCCATGTAGCTGCCCGACGTGCAGTCCGGGGTGTCCTGGGTGCGCTGGTAGCGATTGGCGCTGGCGCGCAGCTTGGCAGCGAAGGCCGCGTCGCAGGTCTCGGTCATCAGGTAGTAGGTGGCCGAGAGGTCGGCGAACACGCGCCCGGCATCGTAGTGCGACTGCAGTTCCAGGCCACGGGTGTGGAAGCTGTCGGTGTTGCTGAAGGTCATCTGCCCCCACAGGCCCGGGCTCGGGTCGTAGTAGCGGGTGATGTAGTTCTTGATGTCGTTGTCGAACCAGGCCAGCTTGGCCGACGCCTCGTCGCCCGCGGTCAGCAGGTCGCTGCGCAAGGCACTCACGCCCACTTCCCAGCTGCGCGAACGCTCGGGCTTGAGGTGCTTGCCCGGGGTGACCTGCTGGGTGCCCTGGCTGGTCTCGAACAGCGACGGCAGGCGCAGGCCCTCGGTGTAGGAGGCGTAGACGAAGGTGTCCGGGAGGAACTCGAAATTGATGCCGAAGGCCGGTGCGAAGCCACCGCCGCGGCTCTTGCCCTGCGGGGTGTAGGCGTAGCCGGTGACCACATTGCTGACACCTTCGGGATGAACCTCCACGTTGGTCGCGCCGGACTCGTTGAACGGCACGCCATTGAACGGCTCGTTGCTGTTCTCGAAGACGATGCCGTTGTTCAGGCGTGGATCGGTGGCGTCGGTGTACTGGCCGTTCTGGTCGGGGAACCACATCATGCTGCCCCAATGCCCCGGGCTGCTGGCGGTGATCCAGCGCATTTCCCGCTCCTCGCGGCGCGCCTCGGCCAGCACGGTGTTGTCCTTGGTCTGGTAGTGGGCATAGCGGCCGCCGCCCCACAGCGTCAGTGTTTCAGTGGGTTTGTATTCCAGGTTGCCGTTGAAGCTGAACTCCTGACGCGAGGCGTCGCGCAGCATGCGGTTGGCGTTGATGTCGTGCTGGGTGGAGACCACGTTGCTTTGCGGCTGGAGGTCCTCGAGCTGGAACGCGCCGCCCAGGTCGAGCTTGAAATCGCCATGGGCGGTGGTGAAGCGCGACACGTTGTTCAGGTCGCCGCCGATGCGGCGGTTGTCCTGGCGGGACCAGGCGCGATCGGTACGGTACAGCTGCGACTTGGGCGCCATCCAGGCCGCGCTCAAGGTACTGGTCTTCGAGTCGGTCATCCACAGCCTGCTGCTGAGGTCCACCCACGGATTGCCCTCGGGCAGGTAGTGATAGCGGGCGGTGTAGGTGTCGATCTGGATTTCGCTGGTGGGGTACTGGTAGATACCGGCGGTGCCGTAGCGGAAGATGTCCGACGGCATGATCTCGCCCATGTGTCCGTCGAAGCGGCGGTAACCCAGGTCCAGGGTATGGTCGTCGGCCAGCCGCCAGGTGGTCTTGAGCAGGTAGGAGTCGGTCTCGGACGACGAGTTGAGCACCTCCTCGCCGGCGTTGTAGGTGTTGGCGACGCTCGGCTGTTCGTCACCGTCGCGGTCGTAGAGCCGGTAGCGGTCCTGGCCCTTCTTGCCGGAAAAGTAGTTGCCCTGGTTGCGGTGCGCATAGGCCGCCACCAGGTCGAAGCGTTCGTGGGAGTAGCCAAAGGCGGCGCTGCCGGACTCGGCCTTGGAGCCGAACAGGCTGCCGCGTTCGTCGCGTGGCACCGCGCTCAGGTCCTCGTCCCTGGAGTTGCGGTTGCGGTGCTCGGGCTCCACACCGTTGTTCCACAGGTTGCCGGTCAGGCGCACGCCGACATCCTTGCCATCGACCAGGATGTCATCGACGCCGATGGTCTTCATCTCCACCGAGCCGCCGATTGCGCCCGAGCGGGTACTGGGGCCCTTGTTCACAGTGACGCTGCTGATCAGGTCGGGGTCGATGTAGCTGCGCTGCTGGGTGCCGCCGTAGCCCCGGTAGACATCCACCGCCTGCTCCGAACCATCGACCCTGACCGCTACCCGGCTCTGCCCCTGGATGCCGCGAATGTTGACGTCCAGCGCGCCGCCGTTGCGGCTGTCGCCCACCTGCACGCCGGCCACGCCCTTGAGCATGTCGCCCACCGAGACGGTGCTGAAGCGGTCGAGGTCTTCACGCGACAGGTGCACCGTCGAGCGTGGCGCGCGATAGGTGTCGCGCTGTGGGTCAAGCAGCTCGCTGGCCGCGACCATGGTCGGCGTCAGCTCCGTCGCTGTCGCTGATGCCTGGGCCTGCGGGATAAGGATGTACGCGCCCCGCGAGTTCGCCAGCAGTTGCAGGCCACTGTTGGCCAGCAGACGCCGGGCCCCCTCCTGCACGGTATAGCGGCCCTTGAGCGCCGGCGCCGCGCGGCCGCGAGTCAGCTCGGGGTCATAGGACAGCAGCAGCCCTGATTGGCTGGCAAACACGCCCAGCGCGGTGCCCAGCGGGCCCTTGGCGATGTCGTAGTCGCGCAGCGTGGCATCGTCGAGCCGGGTGGACGCCACGGCCGGGGACTCGGCGGCCTGGGCCAGGGTCGAAGCCGTGCCCATCAGGCAGCCGAGCATCGCGCAACGCACGGCGAAGCTGATCGGGGACAAGCGTTGCGAAGGACGCGAAACAGGGGGGAGCCGACGGATTGCGGGCATGCTTTTCTCGCTCGTGAGGTCAGTGCCCGGCACTCGATGCGGGCTTGCACCCCTTCTGTCGCATGACGGCGAAAAAGGTATATGCGTGCGATTCGCATTTTCACTTGATCTTGTGATTTAACCAAATCTAGTGATAATTGTTTGCATTTACACCCTGACGCCTCCCAGCCATGACCCTTTTCAAGACCCCGCCCCAGCCCGCCGAACACTGCGCCGTCACCACGCTGTACATCGAGCACCACGCCTGGCTGCGCGGCTGGCTGGCGTACCGGTTGCGCTCCTGGGGGCGCGGCGTGGCCGACGACCTGGCCCAGGACATCTTCGTGCGCGTGCTCGCCAGCCGCGACAGCAACCAGCCCGACACCCTGCGCCAGCCACGCGCCTACCTGACCCGCATCGCCAACTGCGTGCTGGTCAGCTGGCGCCGTCGCCATTCGCTGGAGCAAGCCTGGCTCGAGGCGCTGGCGCTGGTGCCCGAGGCGCTGCAGCCATCCCCGGAACAGCAGAGCGTCATCCTCGAGACCCTGCACGAAATCGACGCGGTGCTCGACGGCCTGCGCCCACGGGTCAGGCAGGCGTTCCTGATGGCCACCCTGGACGGCATGAAACAGAAAGACATCGCCCAGAACTTGAACATCGCGCTGCCGACGGTGAAGAAGTACATCCATGAGGGCTACATGGCCTGCCTGAGCCGGATGCCCGATGAGTGACCAGCCCGCCATTGCCCAGGCCGTGCTCGCCGAGGCCGCCGCCTGGTTGCTGCTGATGCAGGAAGGCGCGCTGACGCCGGCGCAACAGCTCGAACTGGAGCGCTGGCGGCGCCGCGACCCGGACCACGAACGTGCCTGGAAGCGTGCCCAGCGCCTGCTGACCCGCCTCGGCACCCTGCCGCCGACCCTCGCCCGGCAAACCCTGGTTCGTCCGCAGGACAGCAGCCGGCGCACCGTGCTGCGTGGCCTGCTGGTGCTGATCGGCGCGGCCCCGCTGGGCTGGTGGGCATGGCGACAGACCCGGGAAGGAGTCGACTACCAGACCGCAGTGGGCGAGCGCCGCGAGCTGTTGCTGAGCGATGGCACCCAGGTCACCCTCAACAGCGACAGCGAGCTGCGAGTGCTGTATTCGGCCGGGGAACGTCTGCTGCACCTGCGCCGTGGCGAGGTGTACATCGTCACCGCGGCGGACCCATCGCGACCGTTGCGGGTGCGGACCGAGCACGGCCTGATGCAGGCGCTGGGCACCCGCTTCAGCGTGTATCAGCGCCCTCGCGAGACCCAGCTCGCGGTCTTTGAAGGCGCCGTGCGTGTCACTCCCAAGGCCGGCAGTGGCACCGTGATTCACGCAGGCTCGCAGGTGCGCTTCGACCGCGACCGGCTCGGCCTGGTGGAAACCGCCCGCGACACCCAGCTGGCCTGGCGCAGGGGTTTGCTGGTGGTCGACGACATGCCGCTATTGCAGTGGGCCCAGGAATTGATGCGCTACAGCGACCAGCGCCTGGTCTGTGACCCGGCCGTGGCCGAGTTGCGGGTCTCCGGCAGCTTCCCGGTCGATGACCTGCCACTGGCCCTGGCCATGCTGAGCGAGAGCCATGGCCTGCGCGTGCGCGCCGAAGCCGGCGGGATGTTCATCAGTCGCTGAAATATCCACATGCTTGCACAGCAGTGCATGGGAGATCGCCCAGGAAACTGTACCTCTGTGGGAGCGGGCTTGTCGGACCGCCGCACCGCCGCGAACACCGGCGGAGCCGGTGCCATACACCGCACTGGATGCTCCGCGGGTAAACCCGCTCCCACAGGATCTCGCTAAGTCAATGAGTTTACGTGTTTACCCAGTCATGCAGGGTACTTGTGCACGGTCTCCCGCAGAAACCCATCCAGCAAGCCGCTGTCACCCCGTATCACCGGCACCTCCCGCGCCTCATCAGCCCGTGCCAGCTCGGCCTCGATGAACTCGTGCAACACCTCATCCCGCGGTCCGTGCTCGGCCTCGCCACTGCGGCGCTTCACAGCCAGCAGCGCGTCGATCGCCGCCTGCAGCCGCGGGTCATCGACGGTACGCGCCATCAGCGCGGCGAACGCCGTCGGCGGCATGCCCAGGCCCTGGTCGATCCAGCGCACCGCCAGCAACGGCCGCAGCACATACAGGTACTTCTTGAAGCGCACCGTCTCGCCCATCAGGTAGCCGCGCAGGTTCTTGCGTGCCATCGACAGGTAGTGGTGGCGCACCGCGCGCGGCGAGTAGAAAGCCTCGCCCAGCTCGCGCAAACGCCCGGTAGCTTCGGCGTCGGCACGGTACACCAGCGGCGAGCCCAGCCACTCGAGCAAGCTCGGGTTGGCGCCGCGCATCAGGCGCAAGGTCTTGCGCAGCTCCCAGCCGCTGATGTCCAGCTCGTCGCTCAGCGGCCGCTCGATCACATCGCGAGGCTCGTCCGCCCGCAGGTACCAGTCATTGCGCGGCACATAGACAAAACGCACATCGTAATCGCTGTCCGGCGAAGCGAAGCCCCAGGCACGGCTGCCGGACTCGCAGGCATAGAGCACGGTCACCTCGTGCTCACGCTCGATACGTTGCAATTCATCGAGCACCCGGGCGCGCATGGCCTCGGGCAATGGGTGGGGGTCGCCCTGATACATGTCTTCGTTCCTTGTACAGGGCGCCATATGGCGCCCATTTCAACCTTTCACGCACACCACCTGACGCAGGGTATGCACCACTTCGACCAACTCCCGCTGGGCCTGCATCACCGCATCGATGTCCTTGTAGGCCATCGGGATCTCGTCGATCACATCCTTGTCCTTGCGGCACTCCACATGGGCGGTGGCGCGCTGCTGGTCCTCGACGGTGAAGCGGCTCTTGGCCTTGGTACGGCTCATCACCCGGCCCGCGCCATGGCTGCACGAGCAGAACGCCTCCTCGTTGCCCAGGCCACGGACGATGAAGCTCTTGGCGCCCATGGAGCCGGGGATGATGCCCAGCTGGCCCTTCTGCGCCGACACCGCGCCCTTGCGGGTCACCAGCACCTCACGGCCGAAGTGCTGCTCCTTCTGCACATAGTTATGGTGGCAGTTGACCGCCTCGAGGCTGGCCTCGAACGGTTTGCCCAGCACCTTGCGGGTGGCGGCGACCACCGCCTGCATCATCAGCTCGCGGTTGTGCCGGGCGAAATCCTGCGCCCACTCGACCGCCTCGACATAGTCGGCGAAGTGCCGGCTGCCTTCCTCGAAATACGCAAGGTCCCGATCCGGCAGGTTGACCATGTGCTGGCGCATGTCGGCCTGGGCCAGTTCGATGAACAGGTTGCCGATGGCATTACCCACACCGCGCGAGCCGCTGTGCAGCATGAACCAGACCCGGTCGGCCTCGTCCAGGCAGACTTCGATGAAGTGGTTGCCGCCACCCAGTGTCCCCAGGTGCTGGCGGTTGTTGGTCTTCTCCAGCCGCGGGTGCTTGTCGGTGATCGCCTTGAAGCGCCCGGCCAGGCCGCTCCATACCTGGTCGGCCTGGTTCGGCACAGTGTCCCAGGCGCCCTGGTCGCGACGGCCGAAGGTCTTGCCATGGGGCACGGCCTTTTCGATGGCCGTGCGCAGGCCGTGCAGGTTGTCCGGCAGGTCGCGGGCGTGCAGCGAGGTGCGCGCGGCGATCATGCCGCAGCCGATGTCCACGCCCACCGCCGCCGGGATGATCGCGCCCACGGTGGGGATCACGCTGCCGATGGTCGAGCCCTTGCCCAGGTGCACATCCGGCATCACCGCCAGGTGCTTGAAGATGAACGGCATCTTCGCCGTGTTCATCAGCTGCTTGCGGGCGTCGTCCTCGACCGGCACACCGTCGGTCCACAGTTTGATCGGCTTGCCGCCCGCCACTTCGAGTATGTTCATTGCCTTGTTCCTTGTTGCGCTACGTCGTGTCGCAAAGGGTCAACCCGCCTTGAGGCTGACCATTCCATTCAATACCTGATCCAGGCCACCGAACACCGAAATCCGGTCGATGCGCTCGGCCACCCGCTCCAGGGTTTCCAGCTCCTTCAGGCGCAGGGCCGTCGGGTTGCCTTCCATCACCTTGGCGGTGTTGAGCAGCGAACGGGTCGCCTGGGTTTCCTCACGGCGCCGGATCACGTTGGCCTGGGCGGCCTTTTCCGCCTCCACCACCTGCGCCAGCAGGGTCTTCATTTCGCCCGGCAGGATGATGTCGCGCAGCCCGAGGCTGCCCACCTCCAGGCCACTGCCCGGCAACTGCGCCTGCAGGTGCTCGGTAACGCTGTCGTCGATCAGTTGCTTGTTCTCCAACAACTCATCGAGCGTCCGGGTGCCCACTGCCGCACGCAGACCGAACTGCAGCTCGCGGTACAGGTGCTCAACCGGCTTGCTCATCTGCCCATGGGCACCGAGCACGTCGGTATAACGCCAGTTGGCCACCAGGCTCAGGCGCAGGTTGACCTTGTCGCGGGTGAGAATCTCCTGGCCGCTCACCTCCAGTGCCTGCAGGCGGGTGTCGACCATCTCTACCGCCACCTGGCTGCCGCAGCGCCAGTAGCCATGCTGCCCGGGCTCGAGCAACCCAACCACCACGCCGTCGATCTTCAGCACGCCGACATGGAAGGCCGGCACCAGCGCCAGCAGTACATGGTCCATGCCGGCGATACCCGGACGGTTCAGGCGGGTCACCAACTCGGCGTCCAGGCACTGGCCGTGGGTAAGGTCGAGACGCTGCAGTTCGTGCCTGGCCTGGTCTTTCCAGTAGGCGCGGCGGCTGTCCGGCGGCAGCACTTCTACCAGCTTGCCGTCCTCGAAGCGCAGCCCGACCTCATGCTCGCTCAGGTCCATGCACACCAGGTGCTGGTCCATGCCCCGGGCGAGCAACTCCCGTACGTTGACGTCCGAAACCGGACGACGCGTATCCACCGTGTCCACCACCACCTGGGCGCCGCAGCGCCAGAAGCCGTGCTGCCCGGCCTGCAGCAGGTCGACCACGACACCGTCGATGCGCAGCACACCGACGCTGAAGGTCGGCACCGTCACCAGCAGCACGTTGTCCATGCCGGCGATTCCCGGTTTGTTCAGGCGCGCCAGCAGCTCGGTGTCCAGGCGCCGCCCCTGGGCCAGGTCGATCCGCGTCACGCTCTGCCGGGTCTGGCCTTTCCATTGCAGGCGGCGGCTGTCAGCTGCCAGCAGTTCCTTCAACTGACCATCCTCGAAACGCAGGCCCACTTCGTTTTCGGCCATGTCCAGGGTAAGGAAATACTGCTCGACCAACGCCAGCTCATGTTGGCGCAGATAGCGCTCGAGGGGATAGTCGTGCAGCGGGGAATCCTGGGGGCAGGTCTTCAGCGTCAGCCGCCCCTGCCAATCGAAACGCTTGTACTGGCCCGGCTCGAGGATCGCCTCGAAATCGCCATCGTTCAGCAACAGGCCGTGTTCGTTCTTCTTCACTACAAAGCGCTTCAACATGTTCATCTTGCTCATCCTTTGTTCAATGTCCTTGGTTGCCGGTGGTCGCCAACCCAGCGGGCGTCGCGAGCGAAGCCTGGCGGAGTCCGGGGCCGGGAACCTTGCTCCAGCGGCCACCATCGTTGCGCCAGGCCCGGCCGGCGAGCCGGGTGGGCCAGCGGTGGGCCAGGCGTCCTTCGCAGTGACGGGCCGTCCTGGCCCTGCTTGCGTTGCCTGTGCCCCACCGGCGGGTGTTGCGGTTACAGCTACCTTAGGAGGGTAGTGCCGGGGCGTTGCCCGGCGAGCGTCTGCGCCTGCCTTTCCAGGGGCCCAGCGCAGCAATGACCGGTCGTTGCGGCGGCGGCATGCACGACACCGACACCTGAAGGTGGGTACGTGCACCGGCGGGGGGTTCCCCTGTCCCGAGGGCCTGCCTGGCGATGCGGTCGAGAGGGTTATTGCGAGCGGCGTGCCAGGTTTTCATTCGGCACTGATGAAATTATCTAAATAATTGTTTTATATAGATTTATTTTTGTCTGATTAACGCGCGTACAGTTCAAATGACACGTGAACATTCAGATTTTCGTATACCATCAGATACCAATTTATCTTCAAGGATAATCAAGGATGAGCAAGCCACTCGTCGCCATCGGCTTCCTCGGCACCACCCTCGACCGCAACGGCAAGGGCGCCGCACGCTGGAACAGCTGGCGACCGACCATCGGCCTGTGCCAGCAAGCCGACCTGCCCCTGGACCGCCTGGAACTGATCCACGGCCCCAGCGCGCGCGACCAGAGCCTGGCCGACCGCATTCGCGGCGACATCCAGCAGGTCTCGCCCGGCACCGAGGTGCGCCTGCACCCGCTGGCGCTGCGCAACCCGTGGGACTTCGAGGAGGTCTACGGCGCCTTGCACGACTTCGCCAGCGGTTACAGCTTCGACACCGAGCACGAGGACTACCTGGTGCACATCACCACCGGCACCCACGTCGCGCAGATCTGCTGGTTCCTGCTCACCGAGGCGCGCTACCTGCCGGCGCGCCTGGTACAGACCTCGCCCTCGCGCAAGCAGGACGAAAACAGCGACCCGGCCGGCATCGCCACCCTGATCGACCTCGACCTGTCGCGCTATGACCCGATCGCCTCGCGCTTTCGCCGCGAGCAGGTCGAGGGGCAGTCGCTGCTCAAGTCCGGCATCGCCACGCGCAACCCGGATTTCAACCGCACCATCGAACAGATCGAGCGGGTCGCCCTGCGCTCGAAGGCCCCCATGCTGCTGGTCGGCCCGACCGGCGCCGGCAAGTCGTTCCTGGCCCGCCGCGTCCATGAGCTCAAGCGCGGGCGCCATCAGCTGGGCGGACGCTTCATCGAAGTGAACTGCGCCACCCTGCGCGGCGACGGCGCCATGTCGACCCTGTTCGGCCACGCCAAGGGCGCCTTCACCGGCGCCCAGAACGCCCGCGACGGCCTGCTGCGCGCCGCCGACGGCGGCATGCTGTTCCTCGACGAGATCGGTGAACTGGGCGCCGACGAACAGGCCATGCTGCTCAAGGCCATCGAGGAAAAACGCTTCTTCCCGCTGGGCGCGGACCGCGAAGTGGAAAGCGACTTCCAGCTGATCGCCGGCACCCACCGCGACCTGCGCGCCAAGGTCGCCGACGGCTCGTTCCGCGAGGACCTGTTCGCCCGCATCAACCTGTGGACCTTCGCCCTCCCGGGCCTGGCCGCACGCCGCGAGGACATCGAGCCGAACCTCGATTTCGAGCTGCAGCGCCATGCCCGCGAACAAGGGCGCCAGGTGCGCTTCAACCTCGAGGCCAAGCGCCGCTACCTGGCCTTCGCCCATGCCGGCGAGGCCCGCTGGGCCGGTAACTTCCGCGAGCTGTCGGCGTCGATCACGCGCATGGCGACCCTGGCCGACAGCGGGCGTATCGATGAGGAAATGGTCGAGGAAGAGATTGCCCGGCTGCGCTATGCATGGGGCCTGGAGTCGGCCAGCGAGCCACTTTTGGCCGACCGCGCACTCGACCTGTTCGACCAGGTGCAGTTGCAGGCGGTCATCGAGGTCTGCCGCCGCGCCCCGAGCCTGTCCGAGGCCGGGCGTCAGCTGTTCGCGGTATCGCGCCAGGAGAAGGCCAACCCCAACGACGCCGACCGCCTGCGCAAGTACCTGGCGCGCTTCGGGCTGGACTGGCAACAACTAAAGTCGTAGGGCTTGCCAGCCCGCTGGCACAGTGCTGTATGCTTGGCCGGTCTTCAGGGCGGGGTGAAAGTCCCCACCGGCGGTAAATCGAAAGATGAGCCCGCGAGCGCCCCGGCCATGCCGGGGGTCAGCAGACCTGGTGAGATTCCAGGGCCGACGGTCATAGTCCGGATGAAAGAAGGCGTTTGGCAGGGGCCGTCCGGGCGCCCCTGCGCGCGCATTTTGTTCGCCCCGAGACGTTCATCGATCATTCACGAGGAGCGTTTCATGTCCACCATGCACCACAAGCAATTCCCCAATGTCAGCGCCGCCATCACCGCCTTCCAGGCCGGGCGCCCCGTGCTGCTGCTTGACGACGACGACCGCGAGGACGAAGCCGATATCGTCGCCGCCGCCGAGAACCTGTCGCTGCAGACCATGGCCATGATGATCCGCGATTGCAGCGGCATCGTCTGCCTGTGCCTGGACGAAGCCACCGTCGATGCCCTGCAGTTGGCGCCGATGGTGCAGAACAACCAGGCCCGTCATGGCACCGGCTTCACCGTCACCATCGAGGCCGCCGAAGGGGTCAGCACCGGCGTGTCGGCACAGGACCGCATCACCACCATCGAAGCCGCGCTGCGCTCGACCGCGCAGGAACGTCATATCGTAAGCCCAGGCCATGTGTTTCCGCTGCGCGCCCGCGATGGCGGCGTGCTGACCCGTCGCGGCCACACCGAAGGCTCGGTGGACCTGGCCCGCCTGGCCGGCCTGCGCCCGGCGGCGGTGCTGTGCGAACTGATGAACCCCGACGGCAGCATGGCCCGCGGCGAGCAGGTGGCGGTGTATGCCCGCCAGTACAACCTGCCGGTACTGACCATCGAGGAACTGGCGCGCTATCGCGAGGCGATGGTCGAGCTGCAGGCCGAGCCGGCCTGATACCTGAGCAAGCCCGCCCCGATCACCGTGGGAGCGGGCTTGCCCCGCGATGAGGCCAGGCCTCAACGCAACCCCAACGGCCCCTTCAGAAACTCATACAACCCCGCCGCACTCTTGCGATAGCCATCAGCCGTCAGGTGCACCAGATCCGGCCGCGCCAACCCACCCGCCTGCCAGCCGGCGATCGAGCATGGCCCGCCCATGAACCCCTGCCAATCCCAGAACAGCGCCTTGTGCTTGTGCGCCATCTGCTTCTGGATACGGATCACCGAGGCCAGCGGTTGGGGCTGGCGCGCCGCACAGCTGCGCGCCTTGCGCTGCTTGATCGAGTCCGGCGGCCCGACCAGCAGGATCGCCGCCTGCGGCAGGTCCTTGCGCAGGCCCGTGAGGGTCGCGTCCAGTTGCGTCTGGTACAGCGCCAGGTCGAGCTTGTCATCGAACGCTTCGTTGGTGCCGTAGGCCAGGATCACCAGGTCAGGCCGTACGGCCTTGAGGCTGTCGCGCCAGCCCGGTTGCCACTTGTCCACCACGTCCAGGCGCGCACCGTTGATACCCAGCGCCGAGTAGGTCACCCCGGCATTCTTCTGCCCCTGGATGTACCAGGCACCCAAAGCGACACCCCGGCCGCCCTCGACACTCAGCTGCACCGGCAGGCCGACATTGGCGTAGGCCGGGCTGAAGCGCCACTGGCCATTGCTGGCCGGCAGCACGCGGCGCTGGCCGCCATTGACGAAGAGGCTGGCGCTGGCGCTCGACTGGTACAGCGCCGAGACCTTGTAGCGCTGGTGGTCCTCGTCCCGCGCCTGAAGCACCACACTGGCGCGATTGGCCAATGGCAGCGACAGATAGCCCCCCAGCGGGAACTGCTGACTCTGCTGGTTACGCGCTGACACCAGCTCCCACTGGCGCTTCTCGCTCTTGATGATCACCCGGTCGTTGCGGATTCCCGGCACCGGCGAAGCCGGCACCAGGCCGATGCCGCCATCGCCGTAGCGCGCCTGCAACAGCTTGCGCAGCTCGCCGCTGAACAGGTCGGCAGCAGTGTGCGAGTCACCCAGCTGGACGATGGCAACCGGCGCCCGGCCAGCGTTGCGCAGCTTGCCGGCGAGCAAGGCGAGGTTGCCGTCCTGGCGGGCGGCTGGCGCGGCGGCGGGCCGGGCCGTGGGCTGGGCGCTCACGCTGTTGGCGCCGGTACTGCAACCCGGCGCGGCGCTGATCAGCAGGGCCAGGCCCAGCAGGTGATGCCATTGGCGCATCTCAATGTCCTGTAACGGTCAGGCCCGGGAAGCTGATCAGCGACAGAACCTGTTCGGCGATCATCTTCTGGCCTGTGATGGTGAAATGAATACCGTCGTCGACCCGCACCTTGACCCGCTTGCCCTGTGGTGTCTGCACCGTATACGAGAAGTTGGCGTCGGCGTAGCCGAGGATCGGATTGGCCGACACGTAGTGCTGGCCGAACAGCGCGGTCTGCTCCTGGTAGAGCCCGCTGAGGTAGCCCATGGCCGTGGACAGTCGCGCCTTCTCCATGTTCGGCGGCCCGACCCAGATCACCTGCACGTTGTGCGCGCGGGCCTGCTCGAGGATCGAATCGATGCGGGCGCGGTAGGCGAGCTCCCACTCCGGCGACTTGAAGCGCAGGAACGGCTTGCCCTTGCCCTGGGGCATGTCCCAGGGGTCGTTGGGGCCGAGGAACACCACCATCAGGCGCACGTTGGGTTCGTGATCGAGGGTGTCGGCCACGGTCTTCGGCCAGTTGAAGAAGCCCGGGTAGGCAAGGCCGGTGCTCTGCTTGCTGAGGTTGACGGTACGGATCTGGTAGCGCTTGCGCAGGCTGTTGGCCAGGTGCGGCGCCACGCCCTGCATCAGCGAGTCGCCGACCAGGAACACTTCGTCGCCAGCGGCCAGCGAAGCCACGGTACCCGGCTGCAGCAACGCGGGTGCAGGCGCGGGCGGCGCAGGCTGGGCGACAACGACGGGGGCTGGCGCATGAAGCGGCGCAGGCGTCGGCTGCACATGCGCCGGCGTCGACACTGGTGGCAACGGTTTGGCCACGGCCGCCGGGGTTTCCAGATCGACCGTGACCACCGGCAGCGGTGCGGGCAGCACCTCGACCGCCGGCCCCTCGGCCAGTTGCGGCGCGGGCAGCAACTGCTCAAGCAGGTCATCGCGCTGCGCTTCCAGCATCGCCGTCAGCTGCGCCCCCACGCGCCAGGCAGGCATCTGGCCCAGCAGCGGTATCTCGCAGCTCTGGTGGTACTTCTGCTGGCAGTAGAGCTTGATCGAGTCCTGGTTCAGCCAGAACAGCAACGCGGTGGTGACCACGATCGCATACAAGCCACGGGCGGCGCCCATCTGCACCTGGAACAGCTGTTTGCTATCAGAAGCTTGCATAGATGAACCCCGGCACGCCCGACTGCGAAGCGAAAATCACCAACGACACACCGACCCCGAGCGGGATCGGATACAGCTGCCACGGCAGACGCTGGAACAGCGCGCCACTCTGGCGCAACAGCGCCAGCCACTGTGGATAACTGGCCACGAACAGCACGCAGGCCAGCAGCATCAAGCCCGTGGTGCTGTTCAGCCCCGCCAGGCTCAGCTGGCCGATGTCGCCGAGCATCTCCAGCGCGCCGTCCAGCGTCGGGCTGCGGAAGAAGATCCAGGCGAAGGCCACGTAATGGAAGGTCATCAGGCGCGCCAGCAGGCCGCAGCCCGGCAGCCGGGCGAAGCCCGGAAACCACTGGCTGAACAGCTTGGAAATGGCCAGGCCGACACCATGCAGGGCGCCCCAGATGATGAAGTTCACGCTCGCCCCGTGCCACAGGCCGGACACCAGCATCGCCAGCAGCATGTTCAGGTTGCCGCGCCATACGCCCTTGCGGTTGCCGCCCAGCGGGATGTACACGTAGTCGCGGATGAAGCGCGACAGGCTGATGTGCCAGCGCCCCCAGAATTCCTTGAGGTTGTGCGCGGCGTACGGCGCATCGAAGTTGTCCGGCAGGCGAAAGCCCAGCAACAGGGCGATGCCGGTGACCAGATTGGTGTAGCCGCTGAAATTGAAGTAGATCAGCAAGCTGTAGCCGTACACGCTCAGCAGCACCTGCTCGGGGCTGGCGCTGCCCGGGGTGTCGAATACCGGGTCGACCCACTCGCTGCCCAGCCAGGCGCTGAGGAAGAACAGCTTGACCACCGCCATGGCGATCAGCCCCAGCGCCCGCTGCGGTTCCAGCACCTGGCGCATGGCCGGTGGGCGGATCTGCGGCAGCATGTGCAGCGCACGGTTGACCGGCCCGGCCACCAGGCTGGGGAAGAACGCCAGGTACAGGGCCAGGTCCAGCGGCGCCGCTGGCGCCAGCTCGCGGCGGTTGATCGACACCAGGTAGCTGACCGAATGGAAGGTGTAGAACGACAGCCCGATCGGCACCAGCACTTCCAGCAGCGGCAGCGACACCTCGAACCCGGCCGCCGCCAGGGCACCCTGGGCGCCGCCGACGAAGAACTCCTGGTACTTGAACAGGTAGAAGCAGCCCAGCACCAGAGTCAGCAGCAGCACACGGCTGAACCAGCGCCCGGGATAGCGCCCCGCCAGCAGGCCGAGCAGGTACACCAGCGCGCTGTAGCCCAGCAGGATATACAGCGACTGCAGGCTGAAGCTCGCCACCAGGCCATAGCTGGCGCTCAGCAGCAGCAGGTTCTGCAACCGCATGCTCCAGCACAGGCTCCAATAAAGCATGAAGAACAGCGTGAAACAGAGGCCGAATTCGATCGAGAGGAAGCTCACAACGTAGTCCATTACATGACGTCGGGAAGAAAGGTCTCTGACCCGCAGGCCAGAGCGCGCGGATTATGGCAGAGGCCCGTCACCCCCACAATTCGATTGCTTCGCGGATTGCAAGATGGCTCACACCGAACAAGTGCAACAAAATGCGACGAACGATAGGCCCATGCAATTTGCTCCCCCTGCCCCGCTCTGCTAGTGTCGCGCCGTTCTGAATGCCACCGAGACAGTCGCCATGGCCCGCAAAAAAACCTCCATCGATTTCGAACAATCCCTCGCCGACCTGCAAGCCCTGGTCGAACGCCTGGAGAACGGCGAACTGTCGCTGGAAGAGTCGCTGGCCGCCTTCGAGCAGGGCATCGCCCTGACCCGCGATTGCCAGGGTGCCCTGGCCCAGGCCGAGCAGAAGGTGCAGATCCTGCTGGAGCGTGACGGCGAGCTGGCCGCCCAGCCGTTCGACGCGGAGCCCGAGGCATGATCGCCCAGTACCAGCAGAGCGCCCAGGCACGGGTCGACGCCGCCCTCGAACCGCTGTTCCAGGCGCCGTCGAAGGAGCTCGAACGCCTCTACGCCGCCATGCGCTACAGCGTGATGAACGGCGGCAAGCGCGTGCGTCCGCTGCTGGCCTATGCCGCCTGCGAAGCCTTCGGCGTGCCGCCCGAACATGCCAACGGCGCGGCCTGCGCGGTGGAACTGATCCACGCCTACTCGCTGGTGCATGACGACCTGCCGGCGATGGACGACGACGACCTGCGTCGCGGCCAGCCCACCACCCACAAGGCGTTCGACGAAGCCTGCGCGATCCTCGCCGGCGACGGCCTGCAGAGCCTGGCTTTCAGCGCCCTGCTCGACTCGCGCCTGAGCCCGCAGGCCGACGCCATCCGCCTGCAGATGGTCCAGGCCCTGGCCAAGGCCGCCGGCCCCGCCGGCATGGTCGGCGGCCAGGCCATCGACCTGGGCTCGGTGGGCGTCAAGCTCGACCAGCAAGCCCTGGAATACATGCACCGGCACAAGACCGGCGCGCTGATCGAAGCCAGCGTCCGCCTTGGCGCCCTGGCCAGCGCCCGCGCCGATCAGGCCCAGCTCGATGCCCTGCAGACTTATGCACAGGCCATCGGCCTGGCGTTCCAGGTGCAGGACGACATCCTCGACGTCGAGAGCGACACCGCGACGCTGGGCAAGCGCCAGGGCGCCGACATCGCCCGCGACAAGCCGACCTACCCGGCGCTGCTCGGACTGGAGGCGGCCAAGGCCTATGCCCTGGAGCTGCGCGACCAGGCGCTGGCTGCGCTGCAAGGCTTTGACGAAAACGCCGAGCCGTTGCGGGCGCTGGCCCGCTACATCGTCGAACGCCGCCACTAAGACCTGACACATCCCCCCTGTAGGAGCGGCCTTGTGTCGCGATAGGGGTGCGCAGCAGCCCCGGGATTTCAGCCTTGACGCAAAGATTGCCGGGGCCGCTGTGCGGCCCTTTCGCGACACAAGGCCGCTCCTACAGGATCTCTGCCGCACCGGTGGCCCTCATACACCCGTCCGAATGGGCAGCTTTTCCTACAATGGGGTAAACTGCCGCGTCTTCACACCTATAACGACACGCCTGATGCCCACGACGTTTCAAGAGATCCCCCGCGAACGCCCGGTCACGCCATTGCTGGACCGCGCCGACACGCCCGCCGGCCTGCGCCGGCTGGCCGAAGCCGACCTGGAGACCCTGGCCGACGAGCTGCGCCAGGACCTGCTCTATACCGTGGGGCAGACCGGTGGGCATTTTGGTGCAGGCCTGGGCGTCATCGAGCTGACGATCGCCCTGCACTACGTCTTCGACACCCCGGATGACCGGTTGGTGTGGGACGTCGGCCACCAGGCCTACCCGCATAAGATCCTCACCGGTCGCCGCGAGCGCATGCTCAGCCTGCGCCAGAAGGACGGCATCGCCGCCTTCCCGCGCCGCAGCGAGAGCGAGTACGACACCTTCGGCGTCGGTCACTCCAGTACCTCGATCAGCGCCGCCCTGGGCATGGCCATCGCCGCCCGCCTGCAGAACGATCCGCGCAAGTCGATCGCCGTGATCGGCGACGGCGCGCTGACCGCCGGCATGGCCTTCGAGGCGCTGAACCATGCGCAGGAAGTGGATGCCAACATGCTGGTCATCCTCAACGACAACGACATGTCGATCTCGCGCAATGTCGGCGGCCTGTCCAACTACCTGGCCAAGATCCTCTCCAGCCGCACCTACGCCAGCATGCGCGAAGGCAGCAAGAAAGTGCTGTCGCGCCTGCCCGGGGCCTGGGAGATCGCCCGGCGCACCGAAGAGTACGCCAAGGGCATGCTGGTGCCCGGCACCCTGTTCGAGGAACTGGGCTGGAACTACATCGGCCCGATCGACGGCCACGACCTGCCGACCCTGATCGCCACCCTGCGCAACATGCGCGACCTCAAGGGCCCGCAGTTCCTGCACGTGGTCACCAAGAAGGGCAAGGGCTTCGCCCCGGCCGAGGTCGACCCGATCGGCTACCACGCGATCACCAAGCTGGAGCCGGCCGACAAACCAGTGGCGCCGAAGAAGGCCAGCGGGCCGAAGTATTCCGCCGTGTTCGGCCAGTGGCTGTGCGACATGGCCGCCGCCGACAACCGCCTGGTGGGCATCACCCCGGCGATGAAGGAAGGCTCGGACCTGGTCGACTTCAGCGAGCGCTACCCCGAGCGCTACTTCGACGTCGCCATCGCCGAACAGCACGCGGTGACCTTTGCCGCAGGCATGGCCTGCGAGGGCGCCAAGCCGGTGGTGGCGATCTACTCCACCTTCCTGCAGCGTGCCTATGACCAACTGATCCACGACGTGGCGGTGCAGGACCTCGATGTGCTGTTCGCCATTGACCGCGCCGGCCTGGTCGGCGAGGACGGCCCGACTCACGCCGGCGCCTACGACCTGTCCTATCTGCGCTGCATCCCCGGCATGCTGGTGATGACCCCCAGCAACGAGAACGAGCTGCGCAAGATGCTCAGCACCGGCCACCACTACAAGGGCCCGGCCGCCGTGCGCTACCCGCGCGGCACCGGCCCCAACGCGCCGATCAGCGGCGACCTCGAGCCACTGGAGATCGGCAAGGGTGTGGTCCGCCGCCAGGGCGGCAAGGTCGCCCTGCTGGTGTTCGGCGTGCAACTGGCCGAGGCCCTGCAAGTGGCCGAGCAGATCGACGCCAGCGTGGTCGACATGCGTTTCGTCAAGCCGCTGGACGAGGCCCTGGTATTGGAGATGGCCGCCAGCCATGAGTTGCTTGTGACCATCGAGGAGAACGCCATCATGGGCGGCGCTGGCGCTGCCGTCGGCGAGTTCCTGGCCCGCGAGGGCGTGGTCAAGCCGCTGCTGCACCTGGGCCTGCCGGACATCTATGTCGAGCATGCCAAGCCTGCGCAGATGCTGGCTGAGTGTGGGCTGGATGTGGCTGGTATCGAAGCCTCCGTCAAAGCCCGGATGGCCAAGCTCGGCCTCTAGGGCCCTTTCGCGGGTAAACCCGCTCCCACAGGGATTGCACAGTGTTCAAGATCTGTGGAGATCCTGTGGGAGCGGGTTTACCCGCGAATGCGATGGAACTGCCCATGAAAAAATCCGTCTGTGCCGCACTCCTCTGCGCCCCTACATTCCTGCTGGCCGCCGAACGCGATGACGCCCTCAAGCTCCCCGACGTACTGATCAGCGCCAGCCGCCAGGTCGAGTCGCGCACCGCCACCAGCGCCGCCAACACGGTATTCACCCGTGCCGATATCGACCGCCTGCAACCCAGCGGCGTCACCGACCTGCTCGCCCGCGTCCCTGGCGTGCAGGTGGCGCCCACCGGCGGTCGCGGCAGCCTGCCCGGCATCTTCATCCGCGGCACCAAAGCCGCCCAGACCCTGGTGCTGGTCGACGGCGTGCGCATCGCCAACGCCACCTCTGGCGACAGTGGCCTGCAGTTTCTCGACGTCGACCAGATCGAACGTGTGGAAGTGCTGCGCGGCTCGCGTTCAGCGATCTACGGCAGCGACGCCATTGGCGGGGTGATCCAGATCTTCACCCGCCGTGGCGATGGCCAGGGCCTACAACCGCGCCTGCGCCTGGCGGCCGGCAGCAACCAGACCTGGCAACGCAGCCTGGGGTTGTCGGGCGGCGATGACGCGACCCGCTTCAACCTCGGCGCCAACCTGGACGAAACCGCTGGCATCGATTCGACCGGACCGTCGTATGCCAGCGATGGCGACCATGACGCCTATCGCAACCGCTCGCTCAATCTGAGCCTGAGCCATGCATTCAACGAGCGTTTTGAAGCCGGCCTGAACCTGCTCGACAGCCGAGGACGCAGCGAGTACGACAATCCCTTTGGCCGCTTCGACATGGCCACTTTCCAGAGTTTCGGCCAAAAGCCCTATACCGATTTCACGGTCAGCAGCCTGGGTACCTACCTGGACGCCCAGCTCACCGAGGCCTGGCATTCGCGCCTGGAGTTGGGTCACAGCGAAAACCGCGACGACAAACGCGACAAGCTCAGCGATGAGCGCTTCGTGTTCAACACCTATCGCGACCAGGTGATCTGGCAGAACGACTTCGTCGTGGATGAGCACAACAACCGCTGGCGGGGGCCGACTGGTATCAGGATCGCGTCCACGCCAGCACCGACTTTACCGAGGACAGCCGCTTCAATCGCGCCGTGTTCATCCAGCATCGCTTCACCGGTGAACACTTCTCCACCGAATTGGGCGTGCGCCGCGACCAGAACCAGCAGTTCGGCGGCCAGACCACCTGGAGCGGCAGCGTAACGGTACCGGTCAATGTCGACAACGATGTTTTGCTGTCCTACAGCGAAGGTTTCCGCGCACCGACGTTCAACGATCTGTACTACCCCCAGTACAGCAACCCGAACCTCGACCCCGAGCGCTCGAAAAGCTACGAGCTGCAGTGGCGTAGCCAACTGAGCAAAGAAAGCCGCCTGGAGGCTTCGCTGTACCGCACCGACCTGCGTGACGCGATCATCTTCGGCGCAGGCTCCATCCCCCGTAACGTGGCATCGGCCCGGATCAGCGGCTTTGAGCTGGGCCTGGAGCAGCAGTGGGGCGAATGGCGCAGCCAACTGGGCCTGGCCTTGATCGACCCACGCGATCGCGACAGCGGGCACACCCTCGCCCGCCGCGCCCGACGGACCTTGAGCCTGGATCTGGATCGACAATTCGAACGGTTCAGCCTGGGCGGTAGCTGGCAGGCGGTGAGCGGCAGCTACGATGACGAGGCCAATCGCAATGCGCTGGGTGGCTACGGCCTGCTTGGATTGCGTGGAGGCTGGGCTGCGAGCGACGAGGTTCGGCTAGAACTGAAACTCGACAACCTGCTGGACAAGCAATACAGCCGTGCCCTGTACAGCTTCGATGGCAGCCAGTACGGCTATCGCGAAGAAGGCCGCACCTGGCTGCTGAGCCTTACCTGGACCCCGACCCTCTAGCCTCCAGCAGCGCGCACAGTCGGGCGGTGGCCTCGATCATCTGCCCGCTGGGCCGCTCCAGGCCCTTGTCCGGTACCACCAGCAAGCCTTCCTCCTTCACCGCGCTCAGCTGCGGCCAGCGACGCCAGCTGGCCAGCTGCGCCGCATCACCCGCCAGGATCACCTCGGGATCGCGTAGCAGCACCGACTCCACGCTGACTTGCGGCGCGGGCTGGGTCAGGTCATCGAACACATTGCGCGCCCCGCAGACGCGCAAGGCATCGCTGACCACCTGGCGCCCGCCCAAGGTGTACAGCGGCTTGTCCCAGACCTGGTAGAACACCCGCAGCGGCGTGTCGCGCCGATAGCGCTCCCGCAGCGCCTGCAGTCGCTCACGCAGGTCGGCGGCATAGGCGCGGCCCTGCTCATCCCGCCCGAGGCGCCGGGCAATGGCTTCGATCTGCTCGATCAACTGGTCGAGGTCGCCGGGCTCGCCACTGAACGTGGCGATGCCCAGGCGCTTGAGCTGGTCGCGCTGGGCCGGCGCGACGCTGCCGGGCCAGAGCAGCAGCAGGTCAGGCTTGAGACTGAGCAGGCGCTCCATGTCCAGCTGGCCATGGCGCCCGACCGAGGGCAGGGCCTGAAGGCTCGGCGGACGCTCACCCGCGTCCAGCAGGCCCACCAGCAGGTCGCCGGCCTCCAGCTCGAGGACGATCTCGGTCATCGACGGCGCCAGGCTGACCACACGCGGTTCGGCCTCGGCCAAGGTGCCCAGGCACAGGAGCGCTAGGAAGGCGAGGGACGCCCGCATCAGCCGAGCTGGCGCGGGATACGGTAGAGGTACAGCACCACCACGGTGGACAGGGCAAGGAGGATCTGCGGCACCGCCTCCAGCCCGACCAGCACCGATAGCGCCGCGACCCAGGCCGGAAAGCAGGCGAACAGCATGGCCAGGCGCCGAACCCGTGCCAGCTCGATCCAGGCAGCGGGTTCTTCCGCCGCGCCCAACTGCTTGTCGGTGGCGATCAACGCCCGCTTGTAGGCGCCGAAGCGCGGCAGGCTGAGGAACATGGTCGCGGCCCCGGCGATGAACAAGGGCATGGCCAGCACCGGGATCAGCGGCTCTCCACCGCCAAATGCCCAGGCCATTATCGGCAACGGCAACAGGCCCACGGCCAGGTACTGCCACCAGGCCAGGGCCAGCCGCCGCTTCACCTCGCCGCGGGTCACGCCTGTGGCACCTCGCCCTGGTGCTTGTTGCCCATCATGTGGCCGAGCTTGTCGGCCTTGGTGGCCAGGTACAGGCGGTTGTGCGGGTTGTGGCCGGTGTGCAGCGGCACGCGCTCGGCGACCTTGATGCTCATGTCGGTCAACGCCTTGACCTTGCGCGGGTTGTTGGTCATCAAACGCAGCGACTTCACGCCCAGGTGCTCGAGCATCGGCAGGCACATGGCGTAGTCGCGCTGGTCGGCGGCGAAGCCCAGGCGCTCGTTGGCCTCGACGGTGTCGGCGCCGCCATCCTGCAGCTCATAGGCGCGGATCTTGTTCAGCAGGCCGATGCCACGGCCCTCCTGGCGCAGGTACAGCAGCACGCCACGGCCTTCGCGGGCGATGGCCTGCAGCGCGGCTTCGAGTTGCGAGCCGCAGTCGCAGCGCTGGCTGAACAGCGCATCGCCGGTCAGGCACTCGGAGTGCAGGCGCCCCAGCACCGGCTCGCCGTCCGCGATGTCACCCAGGCTGAGCACCACATGCTCGCGGCCAGTGGCTTCGTCGAGGAAGCCATGCATGGTGAAGATCGCAAAGGGAGTCGGGAGTTTAGAGGCGGCAACAAAGACGACGGGCACGTTGTGCTCCTGGATAGTAGGATTTTTCAGATCGGCCGATTGTATCAGCAGCCCGGCGCAGGTGCGCAGGAGGAATATGGTGGCTTAAGATCGAAAAGTTCGATGCTTATGGACTCACAAGATTCCTGTGGGAGCGGGTTTACCCGCGAATGCGTTGGTTGTCTCACCGCAGCCTTCGCGGGTAAACCCGCTCCCACAGGGGTGATGTCCAGCCTTGCGTTGTCAGTGAGGCTGACTATCGCTGGTAAACGGATACGGCTGCTTCCAGCGCTCGAAGATCGGCTTCAACTCACCGCTGCGTACCAATTGCGCCATGCGCCGGTCGAACAGGTCACGCAAGGCCTCGCCCTGCGCACTGCGGGTGAAGGCCAGGTACAGCGGCAGCTCGGCGACATGGGTGCTGCGAAAACGCTGTGGCTCGGGCGCCTGACCGAGCACGTACTCGACCTCGGTCTGCGCATCGATGTAGAAATCCACCCGGTCATGCTCGAGCATGGGCAATATGCCTTCGCGGCGCTGAACCTCGCGGAAATTGTGGACGTTGGGCAGATAGCTGGCGTAGTCGTAACCACGCACCCAGGCCAGGCGGTACTGGCCAATGGTGTCCAGCGTCGGCTGCGGCTTCCCGGCCAGACCCAGGGCATAGATATGGTCCAGGTCGAAATGCCAGCGCGGATAGAGATTGTCGTCGTTCTCTTCCTTGTAGGAGCCGACCCAGGCATCGGCCTCGCCCCGCTTCACCAGGCCGACCGAGCGGCTGTACGGCGCGCTCAGTACCTTGACCTTGACGCCGGCCGGCTCGAACACCTTGCGCAGCACGTCCCAGGCCAGCCCGCTGCCATCGGCGTTGGTGTAGTCGAGCCACTCCTCGCTGACCAGGCGCACCTGCTGCTCCTGCGCCATGACGCCGGGCGCCGCCCAGAGCAGTACCCACGCCAGCAACACACTCCTCAAGGCCATCGCAACGCTCCCTGTATCAGGCCACCGCCCACACCAGAACCTGCATGCCCAGCCAGGCGAACACGCCGGCCAGGATATCGTCGAGCATGATCCCGAACCCACCATGCACATGGCGATCGACCCAGCGGATCGGCCACGGCTTGAGGATGTCGAAGAAGCGGAACATCAGGAACCCCGCCAGCAGCCACTGCCAGCCTTCCGGCACCAGCCACAGGGTGATCCACATGCCGACGATCTCGTCCCAGACAATGCCCTCGTGATCGTGCACGCGCAAGTCGTTGGCCACCTTGCCGCACAGCCACACGCCGAACAGCATGCTGATGCCCAGCAGCAGCCAGTAGCCCCAGTCGGGCAGCATCTGCCACAACGGGATGAACGGCAGCGCCACCAGCGAGCCCCAGGTACCGGGGGCCTTGGGCAAAGTGCCGGAGCCGAAGCCGAAGGCGATGAAGTGCCACGGGTTGCGCCAGACCGAAGGCGGAACGAACTCCGCAGGCACCTGGTTGGGGTGGTCGGTCACGGTGTCTCCCTGAAATGTTGATAGCCCCGCTGCACGGGGGTGATGTCCTGGCCCTGCGGGTCACGCAGGGTCACGCCCTGCCCTTGCAGCACACGCCCGATGACGTGCACCTCGCGGGCCAGGGAGGTCAGTGCGCTTTCCGGCAGGGTGAAGGCCAGCACGTAGTCGTCGCCACCGGTGAGCGCCGCCTGCACTGCCGCCTCGCGCCCCAGGAAAGCCTGTAAAGGAGCAGACACGGGGACCTGCGCCAGGTTCACCTCCAGCGCGACGCCGGACGCCTTGGCGATATGCCCGCAGTCGGCCAGCAGGCCGTCGGAGATATCCAGTGCTGCCGTGGCCAGGCCGCGCAGGCGCTCGCCCAACTGCAGCTGGGGCAAGGGCGACCAGTAGTGCTCCAGCAGCGGGTCGGCCACCTCGGCAGCCGCCCCGCGCTCGCCCAGCACCAGCGGCAAGGCCCCCGCCGCGTTGCCCAAAAAACCGCCGACGCACAGCAGGTCGCCCGGCTGCGCGCCGCTGCGGCGCAGGGCCTGGCCTGCCGGTACCCGGCCGAACACGGTCACGGTGATGCTCAGCGGCCCACGGGTAGTGTCACCGCCGATCAAGGTCATGCGGCAACGGTGGGCCATGCGGCCGAGGCCGTCGGCGAAGGCTGCCAGCCAGTCCGGGCCGAATTCGGGCAGGGTCAGGGCGAGGGTGAAGCCGATGGGCGTGGCGCCCATGGCCGCCAGGTCGCTGGCCGCCACGGCGAGCGAACGCTGGCCCAGCAGCAGCGGGTCGCAGACTGCAGGGAAATGCACAGCGGCCACCAGCGTGTCGGTGGAGATCGCCAGCTGCTCGCCGGCGGGCAGGTCCAGCAGGGCACAGTCGTCGCCGATCCCCAGGGCCACGCCCTCGCCGCCCTGCGCACAAGGCGCGGCGGCGAAGTAGTGACGGATCAGCTCGAACTCACCCATGGCTGGTCAGCGCCGCGATCAGCGCTTGTTCGCCTTGACTTCCGCTTCACGCAGACGCGGAGCCAGCTTGTCCAGCACGCCGTTGACGAACTTGTGGCCGTCGGTGGCGCCGAAGACCTTGGCCAGTTCCACGCCTTCGTTGATGACGACGCGGTACGGCACGTCGACGCGCATCATGAACTCCCAGGTGGACAGGCGCAGCACGGCCAGCTCGACCGGGTCGAGTTCTTCCAGCGGCGTATCCAGGCAAGGCTTGAGCGCCTCGTCGATCTCGACCTTCTTCGCCGGGACCCCGTGCAGGATCTCGCGGAAGTAGGCGCCGTCGACATCGGAGAAATCGTTATCGACCCGGAACTGCGCTTCCACTTCGTTCAGCGAGTGCTTGGCCATGTGCCACTGGTAGAGCGCTTGCGTGGCGAGCTTGCGGGCTTCGCGACGCTTGGCGCTCTTCGAGGGCTTGCCGGCATCCGCAGGTTTTGGATCGCGCGGGTTGAAACGATCGCTTTCGTCGCTAATCACTTGGCCTCCAACTGCGCCAGCAGACTGACCATTTCCAGGGCCGACAGGGCAGCTTCGGCACCTTTGTTGCCGGCCTTGGTGCCGGAACGCTCGATGGCCTGCTCGATGGAGTCGACGGTCAGGACGCCGAAGGCCACCGGAACACCGAACTCCATGGACACCTGGGCCAGGCCCTTGGTGCACTCGCCCGCCACGTATTCGAAGTGCGGGGTACCGCCACGGATCACTGCGCCCAGGGCGATGATCGCGTCATAAGCACCCTGCTGGGCGACTTTCTGCGCTACCAGCGGGATTTCGAACGCGCCCGGGGCACGGATGATGGTGATGTCGCTTTCGCTGACGCCGTGGCGTACCAGGGCATCGACTGCACCGCTTACCAGGCTTTCGACGACGAAGCTGTTGAAGCGGCCAACCACCAAAGCATAGCGACCTTTGGGGGCGATGAAGGTACCTTCGATGGTCTTCAGGGTCATTCCGGAGTTCTCATCTTCAAGAGCGAGGCCGCGCGGTGGCGGCCTCGGGAGGGTTTTGACTCGAGTCTATGGGCGATCAGGCCGCCTCAAGTCACTCGGAGGGCACGTATTCTACAACTTCCAGATCGAATCCGGATATCGCATTGAACTTCATCGGCGAACTCATCAGGCGCATCTTGCGCACGCCGAGGTCGCGCAGGATCTGCGAACCGGCACCGACGGTGCTGTAGGTGGTCGGCGCTTTCGCCGGGGCATCGCCCGCGCTCTCGCGGATATGCGCCAGCAGCACGTCGCCGTCCAGCGGGTGGCCCAGCAGCAGCACCACGCCGCTGCCGGCCTCGGCCACGGCGCTCATGGCCGCGCGCAGGCTCCAGCGGCCCGGCTGCTTGACCATCAGCAGGTCGCGCAGCGGGTCCATGTTGTGCACACGCACCAGGGTCGGCTCTTCGGCGCAGATCTTGCCCAGGGTCAGGGCCATGTGCACGTCGCCCTCCACCGCGTCACGGTAGGTGACCAGGTTGAACTGGCCCAGCTCGCTCTCGATCGGCTGCTCGGAGACGCGCTGCACGGTGCGCTCGTGGATCATGCGGTAGTGGATCAGGTCGGCGATGGTGCCGATCTTCAGGCCGTGCTCGGCGGCGAACACTTCCAGCTCGGCGCGGCGCGACATGGTGCCGTCGTCGTTCATCACCTCGCAGATCACGCCGCTTGGCTCGAAGCCGGCCATGCGCGCCAGGTCGCAGGCCGCCTCGGTGTGGCCGGCACGGGCCAGGGTGCCGCCGGGCTGGGCCATCAGCGGGAAGATGTGGCCGGGGCTGACGATGTCCTCGGCCTTGGCGTCCTTGGCGGCGGCGGCCTGCACGGTGCGGGCGCGGTCGGCGGCGGAGATGCCGGTGGTGACGCCTTCGGCGGCCTCGATCGACACGGTGAACTTGGTGCCGAAGCCCGAGCCGTTGCGCGGCGCCATCAGCGGCAGCTTGAGCGTTTCGCAGCGCTCGCGGGTCATCGGCATGCAGATCAGGCCACGGGCGTGCTTGGCCATGAAGTTGATGTGCTCGGGCAGGCAGCACTCGGCCGCCATGATGATGTCGCCTTCGTTCTCGCGGTCTTCGTCATCCATGAGGATGACCATTTTGCCCTGGCGGATGTCTTCGACCAGTTCTTCGATGCTGTTGAGCGCCACGCGGCACCCCCTTCTCAATCAGGATTTCAAGAAGCCGTTGGCGGCCAGGAAGCTTTCGGTGATGCCACTGCCTTTGCTCGGCTCGGCGGCCTTGTCGCCCAGCAGCAGACGCTCCAGGTAACGGGCCAGCAGGTCGACCTCAAGGTTCACCCGACGCCCTGCGCGGTAGTCGGCCATGATGGTTTCGGACAGGGTGTGCGGGACGATGGTCAGCTCGAACTCGGCGCCATCGACTTCGTTGACCGTCAGGCTGGTGCCGTCGACGGTGATCGAGCCCTTGTGGGCGATGTACTTGGCCAGCTCCTTGGGCGCGCGCACGCGGAACTGGATGGCGCGGGCGCTATCGGCACGCGAGACGATCTCGCCGACGCCGTCGACGTGGCCGCTGACCAGGTGGCCGCCCAGGCGGGTGGTGGGGGTCAGGGCCTTTTCCAGGTTGACCCGGCTGCCGCTCTTGAGATCGACCATGGCGGTGCGCTTGAGGGTCTCGACGCTGACGTCGGCCCAGAAGCCGTCGCCGGGCAGCTCGACGGCGGTCAGGCACACGCCGTTGACCGCGATGCTGTCGCCCAACTTGACGTCGCCCAGGTCGAGCTTGCCGGTCTCTACGTAGACGCGCACGTCACCGCCCTTGGGGGTGAGGCTGCGGATGGTGCCGATGGATTCGATGATGCCGGTGAACATGGTGTTCTCCTAGATACGGGCTGCGCGAGGCAAGCCTGGCATTATACGCCGGGGGGCGGCAGGGGGATGGCAGTGACTCGCCAGTCATCGCCGACCGCGCGCATTTCGGTGATCTTCAGTCGCGGCGCCTCGCTCATTCTCGACAGCGGCCAGTCCAGCAACGGACGGGCGTCGGAGCCGAGGAAGGTGCCGGCGACGAACAGCTGGTACTCGTCGACCAGGCCCTGGCGGGCGAAGGCGCCGACCAGGCCGGCGCCGGCCTCCAGCAGGATTTCGTTGACCCCGCGCCCGGCCAGGGTGCGCAGCAGTGCAGGCAGGTCGACGCGACCCTCGCTGCCGGGCAGGTTGATCAGTTCATGGCCGGCGGCCGCGTAGCGCGGGTCTTCACCGGCGGCGGTCACCACCAGCGCCGGGCCGGCCTGGAAGAACGGTGCGTCCAGCGGCAGGCGCAGGCGCCCGTCGACCAGCACGCGCAACGGCGGACGCGACAGGGCCAGGGCGGTGAGGGCGTCATCCAGGCCCAGTTCCTCGCCGCGCACGGTCATGCGGGCCTGGTCGAACAGCACGCTCTCGGCGCTGGTCAGCACCACGCTGGAACGCGCGCGCAGGCGCTGCACCGCGGCACGCGCCGCAGGGCCGGTGATCCACTGGCTTTCGCCGCTGGCCATGGCGGTGCGGCCGTCCAGGCTCATGGCCAGCTTGGCGCGCACGAACGGCAGGCCCTGCTCCATGCGCTTGAGAAACCCCGGGTTGAGCGCGCGGGCCTCGGCCTCGAGCACGCCGCTGGCGACTTCGATGCCGGCTTCGCGCAAACGCCGCAGGCCATTGCCGGCCACTTGCGGATTGGGGTCCTGCATGGCCGCCACCACCCGCGCCACCCCGGCCTTGACCAGCGCCTCGGCGCACGGCGGCGTGCGGCCATGGTGGCTGCAGGGTTCGAGAGTGACGTAGGCGCAGCCGCCGCGGGCGCGCTCGCCGGCCTGGCGCAAGGCATGGACCTCGGCGTGCGGCTCGCCGGCGCGCACATGCCAGCCTTCGCCGACCACCTCGCCGTCACGCACGATCACGCAACCCACGCGGGGGTTGGGGTGGGTGCTGTACAGGCCCTTGCGGGCCAGTTCCACGGCGCGGGCCATGTAGTGGGCGTCGAGAATGGCTTGGCTGGACATGCTTACTCTTTAGCCGGCTCGCGGGCCAGACGGTCGATTTCTTCGCGGAATTCGTCGAGGTCCTGGAACCGCCGGTAGACCGAGGCGAAACGGATGTAGGCCACTTCGTCGAGCTTGCGCAGCTCGGCCATCACCATCTCACCGACCACCAGCGACTTCACTTCGCGCTCGCCGGTGGCGCGCAGGCGGCTCTTGATGTGCGCCAGCGCCGCTTCCAGGCGCTCGACGCTGACCGGGCGCTTTTCCAGCGCGCGCTGCATGCCGGCACGCAGCTTGTCTTCGTCGAAGGGCTGGCGCGTGCCGTCCTGCTTGATCAGCCGGGGCAGGACCAGCTCGGCGGTTTCAAAAGTAGTGAAGCGCTCGCCGCAGGCGACGCATTCGCGCCGGCGACGCACCTGTTCGCCCTCGGCGACCAGACGCGAGTCGATGACCTTGGTGTCGTTGGCACCGCAAAACGGACAGTGCATGGTGGCAGGCAACAAAAAAAGGGAGGGCCATGGTAGCGCATTGCACTGGCAAGACAAGCCAAAGGGTTTACCATCCATGCAAATCTGCCCGTGAAGGACTACCCCATGCACCCTCGAGCGCTCGTCGTGCTGTGTTGCGCCGCCCTGCTCGCCGCCTGCGGCAGCGACCGCCCCAAGCCGGAACAGGCCCCGGCCCCGGTGCCGGCCAAGGTGGCGAAGAAAACCGAACCCCTGGGCCCGCTGCCGGCCTACCAGCGCGAGCTGAGCGGCACCCTGCTGGACATCCCGGCGGGCGCCGACGTGGAGCTGGCCCTGCTGGTGATCGACGAGCGTGGCCGGCCACAGCAACTGCTGGCCAGCAGCACCCTGAGCGGCACCGGCCAGGCCCTGCCCTACCGCCTGCGCTTCAACCCCGAAGCCTTCCCCGCCGGTGCCCGGGTCGAACTGCGCGGCCGCGCCAGCCGCTCCGGCCAGCTGATCCTGCACCTGCCGCCGGTGCGCATTGCCCAGGCCCAGACCCAGGCCACCGGCCCGCTGCGTTTCGAAAAGGCACCCTAGATGGCCCCGGCAATCCTGCAACAGGCCCTGAGCGGCCTGATCGGCGAAGCGCGCCTGATCGTCAGCGAGCTGCCCGGGTGCGACCTGAAGCTCTGGTTGATCGACGACCAGAACATGGATCGCGAATTCACCCGCGAGGAAACCCGGCGCATTCTCGAGGAGCCACCTTACTGGAGCTTCTGCTGGGCCAGCGGCCTGGCCATGGCGTGCTACCTGGCCGAGCACCCGCAGTGGGTGCGCGGCAAGCGCGTGCTGGATTTCGGCGCAGGCTCCGGCATCGCCGGGATCGCCGCAGCCCGGGCCGGCGCGCTGGAGGTGGTGGCCTGCGACCTTGATCCGCTGGCCCTGGACGCCTGTCGCGCCAACGCCGCGCTGAACGGCGTGACGCTGAGCTACAGCAGCGATTTCTTCGCCGAGGCCGACCGCTTCGACCTGATCCTGGTCGCCGATGTGCTCTACGACCGCGCCAACCTGCCGCTGCTGGACGAGTTCCTCAGCCGTGGTCGCCAGGCGCTGGTGGCCGACTCGCGGGTGCGCGACTTCAGCCACCCGCTGTACCGCCCGCTCGGCGTGCTCGAGGCGCTGACCCTGCCGGATCTGGCCGAGCCGCACGAATTCCGCCGGGTCAGCCTGTACCATGCCAGCCGCGAGCCCTTATAGTGAGGGTATTCACGGATTTGCGAGAGTTGCGATGAGCCAAGCTTCTGATAACAAAGATGTGCCGTACATCTTCGATGCCACCGATGCCAACTTCCAGCAACTGGTCATCGAGAACTCCTTCCACAAGCCGGTGCTGGTCGACTTCTGGGCCGAGTGGTGCGCGCCATGCAAGGCGCTGATGCCGCTGCTGGCGAAGATTACCGAGGGTTATCAGGGCGAACTGCTGCTGGCCAAGATCAACTGCGACATCGAGCAGCAGGTCGTCGCCCAGTTCGGCATCCGCAGCCTGCCGACCGTGGTGCTGTTCAAGGACGGCCAGCCGGTCGACGGTTTCGCCGGCGCCCAGCCCGAGTCGGCCATCCGCGCCATGCTAGAACCCCATGTGCAGATGCCCGCGCCGCCCGCCGCCGCGCCGCTGGAGCAGGCCAAGGCGCTGTTCGCCGAAAGCCGTTTCAGCGAAGCCGAGGCGCTGCTGCAGGTGCTGCTGGGTGAAGACAACAGCAATGCCGAGGCGCTGATCCTGTATGCCCGCTGCCTGGCCGAGCGCGGCGAGCTGGGCGAGGCCCAGGTGGTGCTCGACGCGGTCAAGACCGACGAGCACAAGGCCGCCCTGGCCGGCGCCAAGGCCCAGCTGACCTTCCTGCGCCAGGCCGCCAGCCTGCCGGAAGCCGCCGAGCTGAAGAGCCGCCTGGCGCAGAACCCACAGGACGACGAGGCGGCCTACCAGCTGTGCATCCAGCAGTTGGCGCGCCAGCAGTACGAGGCCGCGTTGGATGGGCTGCTGAAGCTGTTCCAGCGCAACCGCGCCTACGAGAACGGCTTGCCGCAGAAGGCGCTGCTGCAGGTGTTCGAACTGCTGGGCAACGCTCACCCGCTGGTCAGTGTGTATCGCCGCAAGCTGTCCGCTGCGCTGTTCTGACGCCACGGCAAGGCAAACCCGTGGGAGCGGGCTTGCCCCGCGATCACCGGCGAAGCCGGTGCCACTACCCAATCGCGGGGCAAGCCCGCTCCCACGCTGATCCAGTCAAATCAACAATTCATATTTAGTTCCAGGAGAACTGGCTTGCCCCGGGATGTATCGCTCAGCCCACCCAGCGATACACCGGCGCGTCCACGCCGCTTTCCACCTTCACCTCACTGCTGTGGCGCAAGCGCACCAGCAGCCGCTTGCCCGCCGCCATGCTCCCGGCCAGCCCTTCCAGGCGCTCCAGCAACTCCGGCCCGCTCATCTGCCCCGCCTGGCGCAGCACGTCACGCGCCGCCACCCACTGCCCGTCATCCTGCCGAGGCGCCGGGCTGCCGCTGACCGGCTGAGTCTCGACAGCTGCCGGCACTTCCAGCCGACGTCCCAGCTGCGCCCACTCTTCCGGCGCCAGTTCGACGGTCAGGTCCACCGGCCATTCACCGATCTGTCCACGAATTCTCACGATAGGTACCCTGCCTCCAGTCTCGATGCCGCCATGCTCCCACGAACATGAAACCTGTGCCAGGCAGGCTGGCGGGGCAAACAACAATTGTTATAACATCACAAAATCTTTCCCAAGCCGCCTGTGGAGCCGTCCATGCGTCGTCTGTTGCTCGCCCTGCCCTTCGCCCTGCTGCCCCTGGCCGTGGCCCAAGCCCACGACGACCACGATCATGACCACGCCCATGGCACCCTAGGTGCCCACGAGCATGGCGTGGCCAAGCTCAACGCAGTGCTCGACGGCAACACCCTCGAACTGGAACTGGACAGCCCGGCGATGAACATCGTCGGCTTCGAGCACGTGGCCAGCAGCGATGCCGACAAGGCCAAGGTCACCGCTGCCCGCCAACAGCTCGAACAGCCCCTGAAACTGTTTGGCGTTGCCCCGGCCGCCGGTTGCAAGGAAGACGCCCAGGAGCTGGAAAGCCCGCTGTTCGGTGACGCCGCCCAAACCGACGAGGATGGCGACAGCCATGAGCACGGTCACGCCCACGCCGACGTCAACGCCCACTATCAGCTGACCTGCGCCACCCCGGGCAAACTCACCCAGATCGATCTCGGCCCGCTGTTCAAGACCTTCCCGCAGACCCAGAAGATCAACGTGCAACTGATCGGCCCCAACGGCCAGAAAGGCATCGAGGCCACCCCCGCCAAGGCCGTGGTCGCGTTCTGAATGAACCAGCCGCTGATCGAACTGCATGACCTGGTGTTCGCCTGGCCCGGCCAGGCGCCGCTGCTGGAAATCCCTGCATTTCGCCTGGAGCCCGGCGAGGCGCTGTTCCTCAAGGGCCCCAGCGGCAGCGGCAAGACCACCCTGCTCGGCCTGCTGGGCGGCGTCAACCGCCCCGGGCAAGGCAGCATCCGCCTGCTTGGCCAGGACCTCGCGGCCATGGGCCAGGGCGCGCGCGACCGTTTCCGGGTCGATCACACCGGCTACATTTTCCAGCAGTTCAACCTGCTTCCGTTCCTGTCGGTGCGGGAGAATGTCGAGCTGCCCTGCCGCTTCTCGAAAAGCCGCGCGGCCCGCGCCGCCCAGCGCCATGGCAGCATCGACCAGGCCGCTGCCCAACTGCTCGCCCACCTGGGCCTGGACGACCCGACCCTGCTCGCCCGCCGCGCCGACAGCCTGTCGATCGGCCAGCAGCAGCGGGTTGCCGCGGCACGGGCGCTGATCGGTCAGCCCGAGCTGGTGATCGCCGACGAGCCCACCTCGGCCCTCGACGCCGATACCCGCGAGGCCTTCATCCGCCTGCTGTTCGACGAGTGCCGCGACGCCGGCGCCAGCCTGCTGTTCGTCAGCCATGACCAGAGCCTGGCGCCGCTGTTCGACCGGCACCTGTCCCTGGCCGAGCTCAACCGCGCCGCCAAGCCCCGGGAGGCCTGATGTACCTGCTTCGCCTTGCCCTGGCCAGCCTGGCCAACCGCCGTTTCACCGCCCTGCTCACCGCGTTCGCCATCGCCCTGTCGGTGTGCCTGCTGCTGGCCGTCGAGCGGGTGCGCACCGAGGCCCGCGCCAGCTTCGCCAGCACCATCAGCGGCACCGACCTGATCGTCGGCGCCCGCTCGGGGTCGGTGAACCTGCTGCTGTACTCGGTGTTCCGCATCGGCAACGCCACCAACAACATCCGCTGGGACAGCTACCAGCACTACGCCAGCGACCCGCGGGTGAAATGGGCCATCCCCATCTCCCTGGGCGACTCGCACCGTGGCTACCGGGTGATGGGCACCACTACCGACTACTTCAGCCATTACCAGTTCGGCCGCCGCCAGCACCTGGCACTCGACCAGGGCCGGGCGTTCGCCGACGATCCGTTCGAGGTAGTGCTCGGCGCCGAAGTGGCCGAGGCGCTGCACTACAAGCTCGGCGACAAGCTGGTGCTGGCGCATGGCGTAGCTGCCATCAGCCTGGTCAAGCATGACGACAAGCCGTTCACCGTGGTCGGCGTGCTCGAGCGCACCGGCACCCCGGTGGACCGCACCCTGCACATCAGCCTGGCCGGCATGGAGGCGATCCATATCGACTGGCACAACGGCGTGCCGGCCCGTGGCGCCGGGCGCATCAGTGCCGAGCAGGCCCGCACCATGGACCTGCAGCCTGCCGCCATCACCGCCTTCATGCTCGGGCTCAACAGCAAGATCGCCACGTTCAGCCTGCAGCGCGAGATCAACGAGTACCGCGCCGAACCGCTGCTGGCGATCCTGCCCGGCGTGGCCCTGCAGGAGCTGTGGAGCCTGATGGGCACGGCGGAGCAGGCCTTGTTCGTGGTGTCGCTGTTCGTCGTGCTCACCGGCCTGATCGGCATGCTCACGGCCATTCTCACCAGCCTCAACGAACGCCGCCGGGAAATGGCCATCCTGCGTTCGGTGGGCGCCCGTCCCTGGCACATCGCCGGGCTGCTGGTGCTCGAGGCGCTGGCCCTGGCACTGGCGGGCATCGCCACCGGCCTGGGGTTGCTGTACGCGGGCATCGCCCTGGCCCAAGGCTATGTACAGGCCAACTATGGGCTATACCTGCCACTGGCCTGGCCGAGCGCCCATGAGTGGACGTTGCTGGCCATCATCCTCGGCGCGGCGCTGCTGATGGGCAGCGTGCCAGCCTGGCGCGCCTATCGGCAGTCGTTGGCCGATGGTTTGTCGATTCATCTGTAAGAGACAGACATGACTCCAGACCTCACCGCCCTCTTCGCGGGTAAACCCGCTCCCACAGGGATGGCCTCACCTCCTGTGGGAGCGGGTTTACCCGCGAAGAAGGCAACACCGATCATTCAGTACTTGCTGCTCGCGATCATGCTGATGACTTCGCTGCCCCTGTGGGCCGCCGACCCTCGCGAACTGGACTGGCCTGCCCTGATCCCCGAGGGCGCGCCGGTCATCCCGCCACAACTGACGCCCCTGCACGACCTGTCGCAGATCAGCGACGCGCTGTCCGCCGAGGCGGCCCCCGCCGCCCGCCAGCAGGCGCCCAACGCGCCGGTGGTGAAAACCCTGGACGGCCAGCAGGTGAAGATCCCCGGCTACATCGTGCCGCTGGAGGTCAGCGAGGAAGGCCGCACCACCGAGTTCCTCCTGGTGCCCTACTACGGCGCCTGCATCCATGTGCCGCCCCCGCCGTCGAACCAGATCGTGCATATCTTCAGCGAGATGGGCGTGCGCATCGAAGACCTTTACCAGCCCTACTGGATCGAGGGCACGATGCAGGTCAAGGCCAGCAGCAGCGAGCTGGCGGATGCCGGTTACCAGATGGAAGCAGAGAAAATCTACGCTTACGAGCTGAAGTGAGCACTGCGTCACCCCGATAGCACGGCTTCTTTGAGCTGGGTCAAACTTTCTGTTTAGTCGGCTTCGTACCATTGGACTACTCGATTACTCACGTCCTCTGGGAGCTTCCATGAACAAGTCCTTGCTCGGTGCCTCGCTCGTCGCGTTGGCGCTTGCAGCCCCTGTCGCCCACGCCCACCAGGCGGGGGATTTCATCCTCCGCGCCGGCGCCATCACCACCGCGCCCAACGAGAACAGCGGCGACATCAAGCTCGACGGCGCCAAGGTCTCGGGCACCAAGGCGACCCTGGACAGCGACACCCAGCTGGGCCTGGCCTTCGCCTACATGCTCACCGACCACATCGGTCTCGAGCTGCTGGCCGCCACCCCGTTCCAGCACAAAGTCGGCGTCAAGGGTCTCGGCCCTGGCCTGGACGGCAAGCTGGCCGACATCAAGCAACTGCCGCCGACCCTGTCGCTGCAGTACTACCCGATGGCGCCGTCCTCGAAGTTCCAGCCGTACGCCGGCGTGGGCATCAACTACACCATGTTCTTCGATGAAGACCTGACCAGCGACCGCAAGGCCCAGGGCTTCAGCAACATGAAGCTGAAGGACTCGGTCGGCATCGCCGGCCAGCTGGGCATGGACTACATGCTCACCGACAACCTGCTGCTCAACGCCGCGGTCTGGTACGTCGACATCGACACCAAGGCCAGCATCGACGGCCCGAGCGCCCTGGGCGTCGGCAAGACCAAGGTCGACGTCGATGTCGATCCGTGGGTCTACATGGTCGGTATCGGCTACAAGTTCTGATTCGCAGGCGGGCCTGCTCCCTCCGGAGCGGGCCCGCCATGCATCGTCTCGACACTCCAGAGATACCCCCAGTAGCCCCAGGCTAGCGCGCTTATCCCCGCCCCGACCCCGCACACCGCCACCCATCCCCACTGCCCGTACACCCAGGTCGCCACGACCGCTCCCACCCCGCTGCCGAGTGAGTAGCAGCACATGTAGGCGCCGACCAGCCGGCTGGCCATCTCGCCGCGCCCCGCCAGCAGCAGACTCTGGTTGGTCACATGCACCGCCTGCACGGCCAGGTCCAGCATCAGAATCCCGATTACCAGCGCCAGCAATGACTGCTCGAGGCAGGCGATGGGGAGCCACGACAGGGTCAGCAGGCCCAACGCCCAGCCAGTCACCCGCCGTCCATGCCCCTGATCGGCCAGACGCCCGGCACGCGATGCCGCCAGCGCCCCCGCCACGCCGGCCAGACCGAACAGCCCGACTTGCGTGTGATCCAGCGCCAGTGGCGCGGCGCTCAAGGGCAGCACCATCGCACTCCACAGCACGCTGAACGCCGCGAACACCAGCACCGCGAACAGTCCGCGCTGACGCAGCAGGCGGTCATGTCGATACAGCCGCAGCACCGATGCCAGCAACGCCCGATAGCGCTGCCTCTGCCCCTGCGGCCTGGCAGCGGGCAAGCGCCAGGCGAGCAGCACCGCCATTGCCAGCGCAAGCACCGCCGCCACGCCATACACACCCTGCCAACCGAGCAGGTCGGCCACTGCGCCCGATATCAGGCGCGCCGAGAGGATGCCCAGCACCACGCCGCTGGTCACCGTGCCCACCGCCTGCCCCTGTTCGGCGGGCGTGGCCAATGTGGCGGCATGCGCCACCATCACCTGCACCACCACCGCGGCCAGGCCGACCAGGGCCATCGCGGCCAGCAGCACGGCCCAGTCCACGGCAAAGGCCACGGCCAGCAAGGCGCCGGACGAGACCAGTAACTGGCCGAGGATCAGCCGCTTGCGATCGAGCAGATCCCCCAGCGGCACGATCAGCAGCAACCCCAAGGCATAGCCGGCCTGGGTCATCCCCACTACCAGGCCGGCGCGGGCGCTGCTCACCCCAAGGCTCGCCGCCATCGACTCCAGCAGCGGCTGGGCGAGATACACCGTGGCCACGGCCAGTGCGCAGGCGGCGGCCAACAACAACGTCAATCCACGGGTGAGCGTCGACATCGAAGACTCCCTTTCAATTCTGGTTTCAATTTAAAACCACATGACTGGATTTCTAGCAAATGTGGTTTTATTCTGCAACCAGATAGACACCCAAGGATCGCGCCATGCTCGACGAGAACAACCAGCAATGCCCTGTGGCCCGTGCCTTGGAGGTGCTCGGCGACCGTTGGGCGCTGATGATCCTGCGCGATGCCTTTGACGGCCTGCGCCGCTTCAGCGAATTGCAGAAGAACCTGGGGCTGGCGAAGAACATCCTCGCTTCGCGCTTGAAGCTGCTGGTGGAGGCTGAGCTACTGGTGCAGCAGCCGGCCTCGGATGGCAGTGCCTACAAGGAATATGTGTTGACCGAACGGGGGCGCTCGGTGTTTCCGATCGTGATCGGCTTGCGTCAGTGGGGGGAGCGCTACCTGTTCACAGCGGGGGAGTCACGCTCGCAGCTGGTCGATGATCGTGGCCAGGGCCTGGAGACGCTGCAGGTGCGGGCCCGGGATGGGCGGGAGGTGCGGCCGGAGGATTGCCGGCGGCGGGTGGTCCGGCATTCGTGATACCTGCTCCACCTGCCATGCACGATCCTGTAGGAGCGGCCTTGTGCCGCGAAAGGGCTGCAAAGCAGCCCTGGCAGTGTTGCGGGATTAGCATAATTGGGGCCGCTTCGCGCCCCTTTCGCGGCACAAGGCCGCTCCTACATGCAATAGAGGGTCAGACCTTGCCAAGCAACCGCGCCAGCCCCTCGACGAACGGCGTCGGCTCAGGGAACGCGAAGCGTGCCAGCAAGCGCGAATTGTCCGCCCGCGAATGGCGGATATCGCCCGAACGGGCCTGGCCGTAGCTGACCGCCGGCAAACCGCCCACCACCTGCTCCAGCGCCTTGAGCAACTGGTTCAGCGAAGTCGCCTGGTTCAGGCCGATGTTCACCGCGCCCTCTTCCACCACCGGCTGTTCAAGCGCCTGCACCATCACCTGAACCAGATCGCCGACGAACAGGAAGTCACGGGTCTGCTCGCCATCACCGAACACGGTGATCGGCGTACCCTGGGTGGCGCGCTCGCAGAAGATGCTGATCACCCCCGAATACGGCGAGGAAGGATCCTGGCGCGGCCCGAAGATATTGAAGAAGCGGAACACCACCGGCTCCAGCCCATGCTGGCGACGGTAGAAGTCCAGGTACTGCTCGCTGGCCAGCTTGTCCACCGCATAGGGGGTCAGCGGTGCCTTGGGCGTGTCCTCGGCAATCGACTGGCCCTCGCCATTGTTGCCGTACACCGCCGCGCTGGAGGCGAACAGCACGCGGCGGATGCCGTTCAGGCGCATCGCCTCGCAGACATTGAGCGTGCCGATGAAGTTGCTCTGGTGGGTCTTCACCGGATTTTCCACCGAGGCCTGCACCGAGGCCACCGCGGCCAGGTGCACCACCGCCTGGCAGCCACCGGCGGCACGGGCCACCAGGGCGGCGTCGGCGACATCGCCCTCAAGCAGTTCCAGGCGTGGATGGCCGAGTTGCAGGTTGCTGCGCTTGCCGGTCGACAGGTCGTCGAGGATACGCACCGCGTAGCCTTTCTCCAGCAACGCATCGCACAGGTGGGAGCCAATGAAGCCGGCACCGCCGGTGATCAGGATGGGGGCGTCAGCCATGTCGGTAGAATCGGTCCAGTAGGGGCGGCAAACCGGCGCGCCAGGCGCGGGGCTTGATGCCGAAGGTGTGAAGGATCTTCTTGCAGGCCAGCACCGCGTGCTGTGGCTCCTCGCTGGCATCCGGGCGGGCGGCGTGGGCCTGGGCGGTCGGCGCCTGCACGGCCAGCTTGCGCCACTGGGTGGCCTCGGTGAGGATCGCCTGGCCGAGCACCAGCGGCGTGGTGGCCTCGTTGCCAGCATAGTGGTAGGTGCCCCACAGCGGCGCCTGGCAATCGAGCTGCTTGAGTACCGATAGGATCACCCGCGCGGCGTCGTCCACTGGCGTCGGGTTGCCGCGCCGGTCATCGGCCAGCAGCAGTTCCTGAGGCTGTTCGGCGCGGGTCAGGAAGCGCCCGAGCGCGCCGTCGATACTTTCGTCCAGCAGCCAGCCGAAGCGCAGCAGCACATGCTGCGGGCAGGTGGCGCGCACACTCTGCTCGATGCGCCAGAGCGCCTGGCCGCGCAGGCCGAGCGGCACCGGCTCGTCCTTCTCGCTGTAGGCGGTGGCGCGCGAGCCATCGAACACACGGTAGCTGGACGGTTGCACAAGGATCATCTCGTGGTGCTGGCACAGTTCGGCGAGCCGCTCCACCGCCCGCTCCTGCTGGGCCAGACGTTGCTCGCTGACGGACTCGGCCTGGAACCAGTCGAAATAATAGGCCAGGTTGACCACGGCGTGCGGGCGTTGCTCGTCGAGCAGCAGGGTCAGGCTGGCCGGATCCCAGCCGTTTTCCGGCGGGCGAGGCGCCAGGAAGGCGATGTCTTCCTCGGCCCCGAGACGAATCAGCGCTTGCCCGAGGGCATTGCCACCACCCAACAGCATCAGGCGCATACGCATAGAGTCAACAGGTCCGGTCTGGTCGATGGAGGAAAGGGTTCATTTTGCTGTTTCCGGCAGGGGAAGTCCAACCCAGGCAAGGCCTGGCGCGCGCCGCGTGGCGATTGGCACCGGTCGGGGCGGTATTCCGCCTTTGCCGACAGCTACTTATACTGCGCCAGGCCTGTTCAAGGAGATCAACATGGATGCCGAACTGAACACTGCGCAACGCGCCAGATGGCAATTCGACGAGCCCGCGCCCGGCCCGGAGCGGTTCATCGACGAGGATTTCGCCGACTATCGCCAGCAGGCGCGCCTGCTGCTGCCGGACGCCGAGCGTGCCCCCACGGTATTCGTGGTCGGCGGCGCACGCTCCGACTTCACCCGCCTCAACCCGTTGCTCTACCGCCTCCAGCAGCAGGGCATCGGCTCGTTGACCGGCAACCTGTCCGGCCACAGCCTGGCCAGCGAACCAGGGGCCAAGGACGCCTCGTTGGACATCAACCTGCAGGAGGCCCTGCGCTTTCACCGGCATCTGGACGCGCGCAGCGACACCCTGGTCGGCCATAGCCTGGGCGCCGCCATCGCCTTGAAGCTGGCCGCCCAGCGCCCCACCGTGCGCAAGCTGGTGCTGATCTGCCCGGCGGTCTACCCGGACGCGGCCCATGCCGCGCCCTTCGGGCCGGCCTTCAGCGAGGCCATCCGCAAGCCTTTTGCCTTCCTCGACTGCGACAGCTACGCCTTCCTGCGCCAGTTCCAGGGCCGGGTGCTACTGGTGATCGGCGAATACGACGGGCTCAACTCCAGGGTCCACGGCCAGGAGCCCGGCACCTCGGCCGGTACCCGGCGGCTGGCGGGCGTCGAGCGCTACAGCCCGATTCCCGAGGAGGTCACCCACGCCTTGCTGCGCTCGGTGCCCGCGCCCCATGTGGAATGCCTGATGCTGACCGACTGCGACCACGGCATCGCCGCGCACCTGCGCGACCGGCCGGAGGTGGCGGACCAGGTGGCCGATACGGTGGCGGCGTTCATTCTCGATTGAAGTGGGTCGAAGACTGCTGTACTTGCGTGGGAGCGGGCTTGCCCCGCGATAGCGTCCGATCGGGCGACCTCGTTGGTCGTGCTGACGCCATCGCGGGGCAAGCCCGCTCCCACGCATCAATGCGCAATCAATGCGACATCAATTATGGCTCACTCGATCTCGAACAACCCGTTGCTGACCATCCCCGCGCTCAGCCGGTCACGGATGTCGTCATCGATACGCGGATCGTCCGGGCGGTACAGCTTGATCTGCCGGTAGGCGTTGATGCGGTTGATCTCCTCACCCAGGTATTCCCACACCACCCGGGTACACGCCGGATTGCGCCGGTCACCGCTGGATACGCCAGTCTTGAGGCCGTTCAGACGGCTGATGCGGCTCTTGAAGCTGGGGATGAGAATCGTCTGGCTCATCTCGTTGAAGGTGAGCGACTCGTAGTCGATCAGGAACATCCGGTCCTGCAGCTGGAACGCCGCGCCCAGGTAGCGGCAACGTACCTCGGCGTGCTGGTCGAGGCCACTGCTGCGCTCCTGGCGTTCCTGGCGCTCGAACAAAAAGCTGCCGCGCTCCTCCCACAGGTGCACCAGCGACACCAGGATCGAGCCCGGCACCGACATGCAGTTGGAGTATTCGAAGTAGTAGCCGCAGTAGCGCGACAGGTTGCCGGCTTCTTTATGCAGCGGCTTGAACAATTCGCTGATCGGGTCGTCCTGGGGACCGACACGCTGTTCCTGGTTGCGTGCGCCGATCAAGCGGGCGAACTGTTCCGCCGGCAGACCCAGCTCGTAATCCTCGACACCGAAGAAGTCGCCGATGCGCTTGAGGTTGTAGGCCGTCGGACGGCTCTGGCCGCTCAGGTACTTGTTGAACTGCGCGCGATTGATCGACAGCTGCCGGCAAACCTCGGAGATAGAGCGGTAGTGGCTGCAGGCCAATTTGAGGTTGGTAGCGAAGTGATCGCCCATGATGCGTGGGTCCGGATGATGCGAGTGACGCCATTCTAGCATCAAGTCGCACCAAAATGGAGCAACCCGCGAAATTGTAACCACAGTTGTCATAGCCAACCATGCGCCCCCAATGAATAGCGGTGCGCCTGCCGCCCGCTGGTCTTTCCACGCGAAGAATAAGAATCGAGGTCATTTTCCAATGCTCGAAGCACTCAACGATTTCCTTTCGGGGAAGCTTCTCATCGTGCTGATTGTCGGTCTCGGCAGTTACTTCACGATCCGCTCGCGGTTCGTCCAGTTCCGCCATTTCGGCCACATGTTCGGTGTCTTCAAGGAATCCCTTCGCGGCCAGGCAGGCCAACTGAGCTCGTTCCAGGCCCTGATGCTGAGCCTGGCCGGTCGCGTCGGCGCCGGTAACATCGCCGGTGTCGGTATCGCCGTGACCCTCGGCGGTCCGGGCGCCGTGTTCTGGATGTGGGTCACCGCGCTGGTGGGCATGTCCAGCAGCTTCTTCGAGTGCACCCTGGCCCAGGTCTACAAGCGCGCCGATGGCGATGGTCTGTACCGCGGCGGCCCGGCGTACTACATCCAGCACGGCCTGAAGCTGAAAAGCATGGCGATCGTGTTCTCGATCCTGCTGCTGGTCACCTACGGCTTCGCCTTCATCGGCCTGCAGTCGTACACCGTGACCCACTCGCTGCAGAACGCCTTTGCCTTCGATCCGAAACACACCGGTATCGTCCTGGCAGCCCTGCTGGCCCTGACCTTCATCGGCGGCATCAAGCGCATTGCCGCGGTGTCCGACCTGCTGGTACCGGTCAAGACCCTGGCCTACATCGGCGTGACCCTGTACGTGATCGGCACCCAGATCGAACACGTCCCGGCCATGCTGGAAACCATCTTCAAGAGCGCCTTCGGTCTCGACCCTGCGTTCGCTGGCCTGCTGGGCAGCGCCATCGTCATGGGCGTGAAGCGTGGCGTGTTCGCCAACGAAGCAGGCCTGGGCAGCGCGCCGAACGTCGCCGCCGTGGCCGCCGTGAAACACCCTGGCGCCCAGGGCGTGGTCCAGGCGTTCAGCGTGTTCCTCGACACCTTCGTGATCTGCACCTGCACCGCGCTGCTGATCCTGCTGTCGGGCTTCTACACCCCGGGCTTCGAAGGTGACGGCATCGTCCTGACCCAGAACTCGCTGGCCGCCGTGGTCGGTGACTGGGGCCGTGTGTTCGTCAGCGTCGCGCTGTCGCTGTTCGTCTTCACCTGCATTCTCTACAACTACTACCTGGGCGAGAACAGCCTGCAGTTCCTCAGCCGCAACCGCGCCGTGCTGATGACCTTCCGCGGCCTGGTGCTGGCGCTGGTGGTGTGGGGTTCGACGCAGGACCTGTCGACCGTGTTCGCCTTCGCCGACATCACCATGACCTGCCTGGCGTTCGTCAACCTGATCGCCCTGGCCATGCTGTTCAAGGTCGGCCTGCGCGTCATGCGCGACTACGACGCACAGCGCAAGGCCGGTATCAAGCAGCCGGTGTTCGACTCCAGCAAGTTCACCGACCTGGACCTGGACCGTGCCGCCTGGCCGGCCAATCCGCAGGCTGAAACAGCCACTGACAAAGCTGCCGTTCAGGCGCATGCTCAGCGCTGATATTCTCCCCTGCCCCAGCCGCCCCGTTCGTGGGCGGCTGACTCTTCTTTCGCGCGGCTTCATACGAAAAGTCGCCGAGCGGCGATCAGGCAAGGCGAAAACAGGCGAGGAAGCGGAGTTGACGGGTTGTCAATGAGCATTCCGAGCCTGTTTTCAACGCTCGTCGCGCAGGCACTTTTCGTACGAAGCCACATCGCTACGGAATGCTCCCATGCGTCCAGTCAAGAATCTTCTCGTCCTTTACACCGGTGGCACCATCGGCATGCTGCAGACCGCCGAAGGCCTCGCGCCGGCCGGTGGCTTCGAAGCGCGCATGCGTGACCACTTCGCCAGCTGCGGCGATGCGCCGAAGGTGCACTGGTCGCTGCGTGAGCTGAACCCGCTGATCGACAGCGCCAACATGCAACAGGCCAACTGGCTGGCGATGCGCGACGCCATCGTCGAGGCGGTCGAGCGTGACGGCCACGATGGCGTGCTGGTGCTGCATGGCACCGATACTTTGGCCTACAGCGCCGCGGCCCTGTCGTTCCTGCTGCTGGGTTTGCCGGCGCCGGTGCTGTTGACCGGTTCCATGCTGCCGGCCGGCGCGCCGGACAGCGATGCCTGGGCCAACCTTGTCGGAGCCCTGAACCTGTTCGAAAACGGCCTGGAGGACGGCGTGCAGCTGTACTTCCACCGTCAGCTGCTACACGGCTGCCGCGCTTCGAAGCTGCGCAGCGAGGCGTTCGACGCCTTCACCGTGCTCCCGCGCCATCGCGAGAGCGAGCACGCGCCTGAGCTGCCGACCCGCCTGGACTACCGCCAGCCACGCCAGCCGGTCAAACTGGCGGTCATGCCGGTGTTCCCGGGCCTGGCCGCCGAACATCTGCGTGGCCTGTTCGACAGCGGTATCCAGGGGCTGGTGCTGGAGTGCTACGGCAGTGGTACCGGGCCGTCCGACGACCAGGCGCTGCTCGACGTGCTGCACGACGCGCGCCAGGGTGGGGTGATGATCGTTGCCATCAGCCAGTGTCCGGAAGGTTCGGTGGTGTTCGACACCTATGCCGCTGGCAGCCGGCTGCGTGACACCGGGCTGGTCAGTGGCGGTGGCATGACCCGCGAGGCCGCGCTGGGCAAGCTGTTTGCGCTGCTCGGCGCGGGGCTGGATGTGCAGGCGGCGGAGCATTGGTTCGCGCTGGACCTTTGTGGTGAGCGCGCTTAAGCGCATTGATCTTCCGAACGCCATACGGGCTGGCTTTGGCTTTGGCTTTGGCTTTGGCTTTGGCTTTGGCTTTGGCTTTGGCTTTGGCTTTGGCGATCAGAAGATTAACGCCATAGCCAACTAGCGACAGCTGCGTCAGCCCAGGCGCCGCCCGTACCTTCGCGACTTCAGGAGGCCGAACGCAGGTCTTGCGGAGGGAGGTGACGGGCATGGATGCCCGTCAAGCGCTGCGCCCCAGGATGGGGCGTTCAGCGCGGTCCTCCCGGGAGCAAGGCCGGAGTGAGGGAACCCGGAGCGAAGCGGAGGGCCGGATGAATGGAGCGAGGATTTTTTGGTTCCTTTTTGATCCTTCAAAAAGGAACTCGCCGTAAGGGCGAAAAGGTGACTATGCGTCGACATCGCAAATGAATGCACCTACAACTATTAATACCAGCACTGACCGACTTTGACTTTGACTTTTAGAGCATGTGTTTTGAAAGTTATATGCGCATTCATTTGCGATGGTGACGCATAGTCACCTTTCCGCCCTTACGGCGGCTCACTTTTTGAAGGATCAAAAAGTAAGCAAAAAATCCTCGCTCCATTCATCCGGCCCCTACGCTTCGCTCCGGGGTTCCCTCGCTCCGTTCTTGCTCCCGGGAGGACCGCGCTGAACGCCCCATCCTGGGGCGCAGCGCTTGACGGGCATCCATGCCCGTCACCTCCCTCCGCAAGAACTCCGCTCGGCCTCCTGAAGTCGCAATTGGCGTCGCCTGAACTACCGCGCACTTAGAAGCAAGATCAAGATCAAGATCAAGAGATACGAATTGATTCGAAGATCGACAGATATACTAAGTGCTTCAAATGGGACAAGAAAGATATCCCACTACATGCAAGTTATCGTAACCCACAAGATTTAAACGAAGAAATTGGCGGAAGGCAGCGGGAGTCGAACCTGCCCGGGAACGGCTGCCGTCCCCAACCGGGTTTGAAGCCCGGCCGCGCCACCGGGCGCGATTGCCTTCCTTGAAATCAGGGCCCGTGTTGCGACTGGGCCAGGGCGCTGTCGACGCGAATATGCCGTTGGTCACCGACCCGCCGGGTCAGACCAACGCGGTCGAAGTACTCGAGTATCTGCACACTGCGCTTGCGACCGATGCACAACATATCGCGAAACGCCGCAACCTGCACTATCGGCGATGCCTCGGCCTGCTGCAACAACAGCTCTGCCATGCGCCTTAGCGTCACCTCCGGGTAGAACAGGTCACGCACCACCTGGTGCAACAGGCCCAGGCGGGCGAGCTTGCGCAGCAGCAGCCGCACCTCGGCCTCCTCGCAGCGCTCCTCGGCAGCCAGCGTACGCACCCAGGGCGGATCGAACTCACCCGCCAGCAAGCGCGGCAGCAAGCGCTCCCACAGCGCGGTATCGGCTTCGCTCAACTGAACCTTGTGCCCAGGCAGATGCAGCCACGGACCACTGCTGCTAATCCCCCCTTCACCCAACAACTCATCCAGCAGGCTGACAAACGCCGGACGCTCCAGCGGCATCGCGGTAAAACGGCGCAGGCGGTCGCGGTCCGGACCGAGCTGGTCGGGCTCCTGCTCGTGGAACTGCGCCAGCCTCGCCAGCACCTGCTGCTTGAGTGAATGCCACTGCTGGCGTGAGAACAGCAATTGGCCCTGGCGGGTGGCAATTACCTGTACATCCTCCGGCAACTGCCAGGTCTCGCGCAGACGGTTGAACTGGCGCTCGAGCCGCTGCGGGTCGAGCCCGCCCGGTGCCGTCTCGAGCAACGCCGGCAAGGCCTGCTCCAGTTCAGTGGCATCACGCAGTACCTGCAGCTGGCGCAGGCGCGCCTCGCTGCGACGCTGTCGGCTCGGCGCAAAGGGATCGAGCACGCGGCCACCGCCGAGTGTGCGCTGGGCGCGCTGGTCGCGCAGTACCAGGCGATCGCCATGCACCGCCTGCAACGGCGCGTTGAGCAGCAACTGGGCGAACATGCGCTGGCCGGCGCCGAGCCGTTCACCCTCCAACAACGCAACACGGGCCGTGACATCCTGGGTCCCCAGGTGCACATGCACCGCGCTGAAATGTTCGAATGTCCGGGTCTCGCCCGGCAGCAAGGTGAAATCGATATCGACCCGCACGCTCGGTGCATGCAGCCACTGCGGCACCAGCCAGTCGCCCCGGTGCACCTGCTCTGCCGCCAGCCGTTCAGCGCTGATGTTCAACGCGACCCGCTGCCCGGCCTCGGCCACCAGCGCCGCCTGGTTCTGCGCATGCAGGCCACGCACCCGCACCGGCTTGCCGGCCTTGCCCAGCAACAGCGTGTCGCCGGCGCTGACCTGCCCGGCCAGGGCCGTCCCGGTGACCACCACGCCCGCCCCGGACACCGCGAAGGCGCGGTCCACGGCCAGGCGGAATCCGCCCCGCACACTGCGTCGACGCACCTGGGCCTCGGCGGCCAGCAACGCTTCGCGCAAAGCGTCGATCCCCTCGCCGCTCAGGCTCGACACCGGGAACTGCGCTACCCCGGCATATGGCCCGGGCGCCAGCAACGCCGTGACCTGCGCCTGGACTTCGGCCAGCCGCTGCGGCTCGACCCGGTCGCACTTGCTGATGACCACCAGCGCCTGGGGAATACCCAGCAACTCGATGATCGACAGGTGCTCGCGGGTCTGCGGCATCACCCCGTCGTCGGCGGCGACCACCAGCAGCACCAGATCGATGCCATGGGCGCCGGCGAGCATGTTGTGGATAAAACGCTCATGGCCGGGCACATCGATGAAACCCGTCAGCGGAGCACCTTCGGCCAGTGCCGCATAGCGGTAGCCGAGGTCGATGGTCATGCCCCGGGCACGCTCCTCCTGGCGCGTGTCGCCGGCCTGGCCGGTCAGGGCCTGGAGCAGCGCGGTCTTGCCATGATCGATGTGGCCGGCGGTACCGACGATCACTGCACCGGCCCCAACTGCAACGCCGGCAGTTGCGCCAGCCACTGGGCCTCGTCGTCCAGCTGGCGCAGGTCGAGCCACAGGGCATCGTCGTCGATGCGGCCCAGTACCGGCACCGGTAGGTCGCGCAGCGCCCGCTCCAGCACATGCAGGCTGCGCCCACGCAGTTTCTTCGACACCTGCGCACGCATGCACAAGGCCGCGCTGGGTAGGCGCGCCACGGGCTGGCTGCCGCTGCCGATCATGCCCAGGGCCGGTTCGACGCTGACCGTCCATTGCGTACCCAGCCTAGCGGCCAGTTCAGGCGCCAGGCGCTCGGCCTGGGCGGCGATCTCGGGCTGGGGCCGGGTGAGCAGGCGCAGACTCGGCAGGCGCTCAGCCAGACGGTCCGGATTACGGTACAGCGCCAACACGGCTTCGAGTGCCGCAAGGGTGATCTTGTCCACCCGCAGGGCACGCTTGAGCGGGTTCTTCTTGATCTTCGCGATCAGCTCCTTGCGCCCGACGATGATCCCCGCCTGCGGCCCACCGAGCAGTTTGTCGCCACTGAAGGTGACGATGTCGGCACCATCGGCCAGGGCCTGGCGCACGGTCGGCTCGGCCGGCAGGCCCCAGCGGGTCAGGTCGAGCAGGCTGCCGCTGCCCAGGTCTTCAAGCAGCGGCAACGCATGTGCATGGGCGATGCGCGCCAGTTCCGCAGTGGGCACCTGGGTAGTGAAACCCTGGATGCTGTAGTTGCTGCAGTGCACACGCATCAGCAGGCCCGTGCGCGGGTTGATCGCGCCCTCGTAGTCGCGGGCATGGGTGCGGTTGGTGGTGCCGATCTCGTGCAGCTTCACCCCCGCGCGGGCCATGATGTCGGGGATGCGGAAGGCGCCGCCGATCTCGATCAGCTCGCCCCGGGAGATGATCCCTTCCTTGCGCGCGCCCAGGCTATTGAGCGCCAGCAACACGGCGGCGGCGTTGTTGTTGACCACGGTGACGGCCTCGGCGCCGGTCAGTTCGCGGATCAGGCCTTCGATCAGGTCGTCGCGGTCGCCGCGCTTGCCGGTGTTGAGGTCGAACTCCAGGTTCAGCGGGTAGCGGGCGGCGGTTTGCATGGCGTCGATCGCTTCTTCGGGCAGCAAGGCCCGACCGAGGTTGGTGTGCAGCACCGTGCCGGTGAGGTTGAACACCCGGCGCACCTGGCTGCGCTGCTGGATGGCCAGGCGTTCGCCGGCTCGACCCAGGAGGACTTCGGCGGTCAGTTCGGTGGCACTCAGTTGACCGAGGCGAGCTGACTCGCGCAGGTCGTCGAGCAGCTGGCGCAGGGTGGCCAGCGTGGCGTCACGACCGTGGCGGTCGATCAGTGGAGCGCAGGCTGGGTGGCGCAGCAGGGTGTCGATGGAAGGCAAGCGTGGGGTGTCGCTGGCGAGGGTTGAAGACATTCGGTACTACCTATGACTGATCCGTTGTCTGTTCCGGCCCTTTCGCGGGGCAAGCCCGCTCCTACAGGAGACACGTTGGCGTCGTAACCAGCGCTGCACCTGTAGGAGCGGGCTTGTCCCGCGAAGAAGGCGACTCGGTGTAGCAGTGTAGACAATTACCCCCTAGCCCGGCGCCAGCAGCAGGTTCGGCGCCAGCCGATGGAAACCCTCCTCGTCCAGGCGCATGTCCAGCGCCAGGCTCGCCAGGTCATCGGCCAACGGCTCGGCCGCGGCGTCATTCTCCAGGTAGCACTGCTTGAGGTAGCTCTGGCACCCCGGGCAGCACTCGGCGCGCAGCGGCGCCTTGCCCGGTGCGTGGCGGTCATCCTCAAGGTTGCTGTAGCGCAGGTCCTTGCTCGACTCGCAGTACACGCACTTGACCCGCACCACATGCCATTCGCAGGCACACAGCGAGCAGGCCAGGTAGCGCAGGCCATTGTGCTTGCCACGGTTACGCACTACCCCGGCCATGGCCGGCGATCCACAGGCTGGGCACTGGGCCAGGCTGCCGGCGGGCTTGAGCTCAGGCGCAGGCAAGGCCAGCAGCCAGCTGGACCACGCCGCCTGCAACGCGGCGCCGATAAAGGGCACCAGCGCCGCCGGCACTGCGTCGTACTGGCCACCGAGCAGGGCGATAGCCCAGCCCTTGCGCTGGGCATCGTCGCTGCCACGCAACGCATCCAGCGCCTCGGCCAGTGGCCCGTCGGATTCGGCCTCGAAGCGCTTGAGCAACGCCTGCAACCAGACCAACCAAGGCCCTTCACGCACCAGGCTGTCGGCCGCCAGGGGCGGCAGCCCATGACTTATACACAAGCGCTGGCGCTCTTCGGCCACTGGTAAGTCCGCAGGCGGGTTATCCACAAGCTGCTGCTGAATCCGACACAGCCGAGCCATCAGCCGCAGGTAGTCACCCAGGGCATTACCCTCGGCCAGGTACTCCAGCCGCGTGGCGCGGACCTCGTAGAGGTTGGCGGGGGGCAGGTGCAGGAACGGCGGCATCACTGCCGACGCTTCGATCTGCCCAGGTTCAAGAATCGTGCTCAAACGGTCATCCTTCTTTTCCACCGTGGTTGTTCGGCGTCTTGTCGCCGGTCACTTCCCGGTACCACAGTTCATGGTGCTTGCGTGCCCAGGCGCGGCTGACCCAGCCATGCAGCATGGCGCCGATCGAGCCCTTGATCCAGATCCCTGCGTAGATGTGCACGATGATGCTGAGGATCAGCACGAACGCCGCCAGGGCATGCAGCAGCGCGGACAGGCGAATGACGTCGATGCCGAACCAATGGCTGAAGTACGCGCGCCAGATCACCACGCCGCTGACCAGCAGTACCAGCATGCAGGCCAGCAAGGTCCAGAACAGCAGCTTCTGCCCGGCGTTGTACTTGCCGATCGGCGGCACGCCCTCTTCCTTGTTGAGCATCACCCGGTCGATGCGGCGCAGCCACAGGCGGTCGTTGGCGGTGATGAAGTTGGCGCGCCAGAAGCGCAGCACCAACCCGAGAAAGAACACGAACATGCCCACACCGATGAACGGGTGGAGAATCCGCGTCCACGGCCCGCCGCCGAACAGGTGGCTGAGCCAGAACAGCGCCGGGTGGAACAGCGCCAGCCCCGAGAGGCCGGCGAGCACGAACAGGATCGCCACGACCCAGTGGTTGCTCCGCTCGTTGGCGTTGTAGCGCAGGATAGGCTTGTTGTCGTTCATGGCCGCTGCTCCCCCTGCCCGCCCGGGCGGTTCGGATCATAGACATGCACCGCCGGGTCCACCTGGTGGACAGTGTTATCCACAGGCGCCGGGTGTTCGTCCTCCTCGACCCGTTGCGGACCCACGCGTACATAGTGGAAGAACCCGGCCAGCACCGCCGCGCCCATGGCCAGCAGCGCCAGCGGCTTGCTGAAGCCCTTCCACAGCCCCACCAACGGGCTGATCACCGGTTGGTCCGGCAGGCCGGCGTAGATCCGCGGCGTGTCGGCGTGGTGCAGCACGTACATCACGTGGGTGCCGCCGACGCCATCCGGATCGTACAGCCCGGCGTTCTCGTACCCCCGCGACTTCAGGTCGACGATGCGCTCGTCGGCATGCACCTTCATCTCCTCCTTGCTGCCGAAGACGATCGCCCCGGTCGGGCAGGTCTTCACGCAGGCCGGCTCCAGGCCCACGCTCACGCGGTCGGAACACAGGGTGCACTTGTAGGCCTTGTGGTCCTTCTGCGAGATGCGCGGGATGTTGAACGGGCAGCCGGTAATGCAGTAGCCGCAACCGATGCAGTGGTCCTGGTTGAAGTCGACGATACCGTTGGCGTGCTTGATGATCGCCCCCGGGCTCGGGCAGGCCTTCAGGCAACCTGGCTCGGCGCAGTGCATGCAGCCGTCCTTGCGGATCAACCACTCCAGGTTGCCGTCGTCGCGCTCGTGCTCGGTGAAGCGCATCAGGGTCCAGGTCTCGGCGCTGAGGTCCTGGGGGTTGTCGTAGGTGCCGTGGTTGTGGCCGACCTCGTCACGCAGTTCGTTCCACTCCGAGCACGCCACCTGGCAGGCCTTGCAGCCAATGCACTTGGTGGTGTCGATCAGCTTGGCGACTTCCTGCTGCTGGCGTACCGAGGGCGGTACGGTGGTGGTGGCCGAGCGGGCGATGATGTCTTGGCTGGCCATCAGAGTTTCTCCACTTTGACGAGGAACGACTTGGACTCCGGCGTCTGCGTATTGCCATCACCGAGGAACGGCACCAGGGTGTTGGTCAGGAAGCCGTGCCGAGTGCTGCCGGTGAAGCCCCAGTGCAACGGGATGCCGATCTGGTGCACGGTCTGGTTGTTGACCTGCAGCGGACGGATCCGCTTGGTCACCACCGCCACCGCGTCGATATAGCCGCGCTTGCTCGACACCCTTACCCGGTCGCCGGCCTTGATGCCCTTCTCGTTTGCCAGCACCTCGCCGATCTCGACGAACTGCTCGGGCTGGGCAATGGCATTGAGCCGGCAATGCTTGCTCCAGAAGTGGAAGTGCTCGGTCAGCCGGTAGGTGGTCGCCGCATGGGGGAACTCGTCGTGCGTGCCGAGGGTGTCCCACACCGAATCGAAGATCCGTCCGGCCGGATTGCTGGTGGCCTTCTTGTTCTGCGGATGCAGCGGGTTGATACCGATGGGTGTCTCGAACGGCTCGTAGTGCTCGGGGAACGGCCCCTCGGCCATCTTGTCGATGGCGAAGAACCGCGCCACGCCCTCGGGGTTCATGATGAACGGGTTCATCCCCGCTTCCGGTGGCGAATCGACCTTGAAGTCCGGCACGTCGGTGCCGGTCCAGGCCTTGCCGTTCCACCACACCAGGCGTTTCTTCTCCGGGTCCCACGGCTTGCCTTGCGGGTCGCTGGAGGCGCGGTTGTAGAGGATCCGCCGGTTGGCCGGCCAGGCCCAGGCCCAGTTCTGCACCTGGTGCATGCCGTACGGGTCGCTGTTGTCGCGCCGGGCCATCTGGTTGCCCTGCTCGGTCCAGCAGCCGGCGAAGATCCAGCAGCCCGACGCAGTGCTGCCGTCGTCCTTCATCTGGGCGAAACCGGCCAGTTGCTGACCGGCCTTGAGCGTGGCGCCGGTGGCGTCGGTGAGGTCGCTGACCGCCCAGCCGTTCATCTCCTTGGCCAGCTCTTCGGGCGAAGGCTCTTCCGGGACCTTGTACGGCCAGCTGAGGTTGAGCAGGGGGTCGGGGTAGGCGCCGCCTTCGGCCTGATAACGCTTGCGCAGGCGCAGGAACAGCTCGCTCATGATGTGCACGTCGGTGCGGGTCTCGCCCGGGCCGTCGGCGCCCTTCCAGTGCCACTGCAGCCAGCGGCTGCTGTTGACCAGCGAGCCGTCTTCCTCGGCGAAGCAGGTGGTGGGCAGGCGGATCACCTCGGTCTGGATATTGGCCGTGTCGACGTCGTTGAACGCGCCAGCGTTGCGCCAGAACTCCGAGGTCTCGGTGGCCAGCGGGTCCATGATCACCAGCCACTTGAGCTTGGCCAGGGCCGCGGTGACGCGGTTCTTGTCCGGCAGCGCGGCGATCGGGTTGAAGCCCTGGCACATGTAGCCGTTGACCTTGCCCTGGCCCATCATCTCGAACATACGCAGCACGTCGTAGGCCGGCACATCGAGCTTGGGCAGCCAGTCGTAGCCCCAGTTGTTGGCGGCGGTGGCGTTGGCGCCGTACCAGGCCTTCATCAGGCTGACGTGGAACTTGCCATAGTTCTGCCAGTACGACAGCTGCCCCGGTCGCAGCGGCTTGGAGGCGCGCTTGTCGATGTAGGCGGCGTAGTCCTGCTCGGCGTCTCCGGCCAGCGTGAGGTAGCCCGGCAGCGAGTTCGACAGCAGCCCCAGGTCGGTCAGGCCCTGGATGTTGGAATGCCCGCGCAGGGCGTTGACCCCGCCCCCCGGCATGCCGACGTTGCCCAGCAGCAACTGCACCATCGCCGCGCTGCGGATGATCTGCGCGCCGATGGAGTGCTGGGTCCAGCCCAGGGCGTAGAGGATCGTCATGGTCTTGCCCGGCACCGAGCAGGTGGCGATCTCTTCCCAGATCTTCATCATCTGGTCCTGGGGCATGCCGCAGGTCATGCTCGCCAGTTCCGGCGTGTAACGGCTGTAGTGCTGCTTCATCAGCTGGTAGACGCAACGCGGGTGCTGCAGGGTCGGGTCGACCTTGGCGAAACCGTCCTCGCCCAGCTCGTAGCCCCAGCCGGACTTGTCGGCGTACACGCGCTTGGCCGCGTCATAGCCGCTGAACAGTCCGTCCTCGAAGCCATAGTTCTCTTTGACGATGAACGACACGTCGGTGTAGTTGCGCACGTACTCGTGCTGGATCTTGTCGTTGCTCAGCAGGTAGTTGATCAGCCCGCCCATGAAGGCGATGTCGCTGCCGGTGCGGATTGGCGCGTAGTAATCGGCCACCGAGGCGGTACGGGTAAACCGCGGGTCGACCACGATCAGCCGCGCCTTGTTGTGCGCCTTGGCTTCGGTCACCCACTTGAAGCCGCACGGGTGCGCTTCAGCGGCGTTGCCGCCCATCACCAGGACCAGGTTTGCGTTGGCGATGTCAGACCAGTGATTGGTCATCGCGCCACGGCCATACGTCGGGGCAAGACTTGCCACCGTCGGGCCGTGTCAGACACGCGCCTGGTTATCGAACCCCAGCATGCCCAGCGAACGGATCACCTTGTGCGTCATGTAGCCCGCTTCGCTGGAAGCGGCGGACGCGGCGAGAAAGCCCGTGGTGAGCCAGCGGTTGACCGTCTGACCCTGGGCGTTCTTCTCGATGAAGTTGGCGTCGCGGTCCTGTTTCATCAGGTCGGCGACGCGGTCGAGGGCTTCGTCCCATTCGATGCGGGTCCACTCGTTGCTGCCCGGCTTGCGCACCTCGGGGTACTTGAGGCGGCTGGGGCTGTGGATGAAGTCCAGCAGGCCGGCGCCTTTCGGGCACAGGGTGCCGCGGTTGACCGGATGGTCCGCGTCGCCCTCGATGTGGATGATGTTCTGTTTGACGTTCTTGCCCGCGTCACCCTGGCTGTACATGATCAGGCCGCAGCCGACCGAGCAATAAGGGCAGGTGTTACGGGTTTCTTTGGTATGCGCCAGCTTGAAGTGGCGCACCTGCTCGGCGAACGCGGGTGTCGGGGCCATGCCCAACGCCGCAAGGCTCGAGCCTCCAAGGCCGACGGCGGCGACCTTGAAGAATTGCCGACGGTTGAGATCCATCGTGCACTCCTGATCAGGTTCTCGGGCGCGCGGGACTTGGCCGGCGCCTCAGGGACTTCACGGTGACGGTGGACAGACACCGCCAACTGTTAAGCCTAGTCAAGAATCTGCAAAGCGCGATGATCTGGATCAGGCTCAGGGCATTTCGCCGCTTCATCCATACAGATGCAGGAGGACAGCGCCCACCAACACCAGGATCACCCCGACGACCTGCAGCAGGGACAGGCGCTCGCGGTAGAACAGGAAGCCGAGAATCGCGGCAATGCCTCCGGACAAGGTGCTGATCACCGTGACGACCGCAATCGAGCCATGCAACGCGCCCCAGGAAAACGCCGAGAAGCCTCCCAGGTTGAAAAGGCTGGCACCACACAAGGTGCCCCAGGTCTTGAGCCTGACCGTAACCTGGTCTCGAAGCATTCGCAGCGCCTCAGGCAGCAGGAACAGAACCCCTACTCCGTAGCCCAGCGCCAGCATGTTCACCGGCCCCAGCACTGGCAGTGCGTACTTGCCCTGGACCCAGAAGCTGACGCCATACAGCAGCGCCGCCAGCAGGGCGAAGCCGACCGACAGACGACCGCCCGCATGCGTTTGCCCACTGCCGCCCTTTGCCTCACGGCTGGCCAGGACCACACCCAAGAAGCAGGTCAGCAACCCGAAGATCTGCCAGGTGCCCAGCGCCTCGCCGCCCAGCCAGGCGAGCAGCGTGGTGAACACGCCATAGGAAGTCACCAGCGGCGCCACCACCGAGGTCTTGCCGATCGCGAACGCCTTCGAAAGCGCCAATGCGCCGCTCAAGGTACATAGCGCCGCCAGGCAGGCGAGCAGCAGCACGCTCGCTGGAGCCGCGACCATCTTGGTGAGTTGCAGGGAAGATACGGCAATGATGAGCCCCATCAACAACAGGCCCAACAACTGTCCGAAGAATACCGCCCGCCTTACGCCAACCGCCCGGGCATTCATGCCGACCAGAAAGTCGGTGGCTCCCCAAAGTACAGCCGCCAGCAGTCCCATGAGCACATCCATGTCTCGGTTCCTGAATGGGAGGAGCGTGACGATAGCCATCGTCACGTCCAAAGTTCAAGCCACATGACGGCATTCAAGAACAGCATTACGTCGGCAATTGCGCGCTCCTACGTCGCTATCGGAAACGTACTACGTCGCGAAATATCCTGTGCCTGTTAGGTTAACGGGCCACACATGGACGAGGCTCACGGGCATGAATATCAAGTACCTTTTGACCACCCTCTTGATTGGCACTTCGGTGTTCCTTCAACCCACCGTAGCGGCGACGGCAGACAATGTTCACACGCCTCCCACCACCCAGCAGATCACAACCGAGCGCGCGCGGAGCATGGCCGATGCCGCAGAACGTGCCGCCCGTGCCCAAGGCTTTGCCATCGTCATCAGCATCGTCGACAACCATGGCAACCTGAAGTACTTCCACCGCATGGATGGCACCAGCAGCGGCAGCATCCAGGTCGCGCAGCTCAAGGCAGAGACATCCGCCCGCTTCCCTCTGTCGACCCGCTCGCTCGGCGAGCGCAGCACCGCGCTGCCGGCCAATCCCTACGCCTCGCTCCCCGGGTTCACCCTGCTGGAAGGCGGCCTGCCGATCATGGACGCGAACGGCAGGCATATCGGCGGCATCGGTATCAGCGGAGCAACGCCGGAACTGGACGCCCAATTTGCCAGAACGGCACTCGAAGAAGGCTGACGCCTTGTCAGAGCACCGGCTTCAGACAAAAAGAAACCCGCTTCAGGTATGAAGCGGGTTTCTTGTTTCAGCTCTGTTTCGCTGGGGCACCGTTGGCGCCCCCAGGAAGTATCAGAACGGAATATCGTCGTCGAAGCTGTCGAAGTCAGCGGCTGGCTGCGGAGCCGGCTGTTGCGGCGCCGGGCGCTGTGGCGCCTGCTGCGGACGTGGGGCCTGCTGGCGCGGAGCCTGGTTGTACTGCTGCTGGCCACCCTGGTTGTAGTTGTTACCACCACCTTGGTTGTATTGGTCGCCACCACCCTGCTGACCCTGCGGACGACCGCCAAGCAACTGCATGGTGCCGTTGATGTCGACGATGATCTCGGTGGTGTAGCGCTTGATGCCGTCCTTTTCCCACTCGCGGGTCTGCAGCTTGCCTTCGATGTAGCACTGCGAACCCTTGCGCAGGTACTCGCCGGCAATCTCGGCGACCTTGCCGAACAGCGACACACGGTGCCACTCGGTACGCTCGACCTTCTGGCCCGACTGCTTGTCGGTCCACTGCTCGCTGGTGGCCAGGCTCAGGTTGGTCACGGCGTTACCGTTGGGCAGGTAGCGGACTTCGGGATCCTGACCGCAGGTACCGACCAGAATGACTTTGTTAACCCCACGGGCCATAACGTTCTCCTAGGCTTCGCACGCCGCAGAGGCTGGGTTCACCAGACGCTCGAGGGTCGCACGGTCCAAAATTTTCGTATCCAGTTTGATATAGATGGCGGCTTCTTCTGCCACCACCACGGCGTCGGTCACACCCGGCACGGCCATCAGGCGCTCGGTCAGCCCGGCTTCCCGGACCGCTTCCGGCGTCAGCGGCATGCGCAGGCTGGTCACGTACGGCGGCTCGTTCATGCGCAACGCAGTGAGCAACCACAGGACGCACAACACGGCACATCCCAGGAACACCATGCTCAAGCCACCGTGCTGGAACAACCAGCCACCGAGGATGCCTCCCAGCGCGGCGCCGAGGAACTGGCTGGTGGAGTACACCCCCATCGCCGTCCCCTTGCCACCGGCAGGCGACACCTTGCTGACCAGCGAAGGCAAGGATGCCTCCAGCAGGTTGAATGCAGTAAAGAATACCACGGTGCCGATCACCAGTCCGCGCAAGTTGTCAGCCCACTGCCAGAAGAACACCTCCACCAGCAGCAGGACACTGACCGCGCCGAGCAACACGCGTTTCATCTTGCGCTTCTTTTCCCCGTAGATGATGAAGGGGATCATTGCAAAAAATGAAACCAGCAAGGCGGTCAGGTACACCCACCAGTGCTGTTCCTTGGGCAGCCCGCCGCGCTCGACGAAGGCCAGGGGCAGCGCCACGAAGCTGGCCATCAGGATCGCGTGCAGCACGAAGATGCTGATATCCAGGCGCAGAAGGTCCGGATTGCGCAGGGTCGGACCGAGGGCCTGACGGGCGACACCGGACTCGCGGTGGGTCAACACAGTGTGCGAGTTGGGCACGACGAAGGCGATCAGGCCGATGCCGACCAGGGCAAGTCCTGCGGTGGCAAGGAACAATCCTGACAAGCCAAAGGCGCGGGTCAACAGCGGGCCGACCACCATCGCCACGGCGAACGACAGGCCGATGCTCATGCCGATCATGGCCATCGCCTTGGTCCGGTGCTGCTCACGGGTCAGGTCGGACAACAACGCCATCACCGCCGCGGAAATCGCCCCCGCCCCCTGCAGGATGCGTCCGGCGATCACGCCCCAGATGGAATCGGCCTGGGCCGCCAGCACGCTGCCCAGGGCGAAGATGATCAACCCCACGTAGATCACCGGACGGCGGCCGATGCGGTCGGAAATCACCCCGAACGGAATCTGCAGCACGGCCTGGGTCAGGCCGTAGGCACCGATGGCCAGACCGATCAGCGCAGGCGTGGCGCCGGCCAGGTCCATGCCGTAGGTGGCCAGCACCGGCAGTACCATGAACATGCCCAGCATACGAAAGGCGAAGACCAGGGCCAGGCCGCTGGCGGCGCGGGTTTCGCTGCCACTCATGCGCTCGTTGTGGGTGTCGTGCATGGATTAACCTCGTGTGAACCGGCGGCGATTCTATCAGTCCGACGCCTTGACGGCATATACGTGACGCTTTGCCGCGTAATGGCAGCGCGCCGTATACTCCTTTGTTTATGCCCGCCGAGCGAGGCCGTAGTGGACAAGATCCTGATCCGTGGGGCGCGTACCCACAACCTGAAGAACATCGACCTGACCCTGCCCCGGGACAAACTGATCGTGATCACCGGCCTGTCCGGATCCGGCAAGTCCTCGCTGGCGTTCGACACGCTGTACGCCGAAGGCCAGCGCCGCTACGTCGAATCGCTGTCGGCCTATGCCCGGCAGTTCCTGTCGATGATGGAAAAGCCCGACGTCGACACCATCGAAGGCCTGTCGCCGGCGATCTCCATCGAGCAGAAGTCGACCTCGCACAACCCACGCTCGACCGTCGGCACCATCACCGAGATCTACGACTACCTGCGCCTGCTCTATGCCCGCGTCGGTACGCCACGCTGCCCGGACCACGATATCCCGCTGGAAGCGCAAACGATCAGCCAGATGGTCGATCTGGTGCTGGAAAAGCCCGAAGGCAGCAAGCTGATGCTGCTGGCCCCGGTGATCCGCGAGCGCAAGGGCGAGCACCTGGCGGTGTTCGACGAACTGCGTGCCCAGGGCTTCGTTCGCGCGCGGGTCAACGGCAAGCTCTACGAGCTCGACGAACTGCCCAAGCTGGATAAACAGAAGAAGCACAGCATCGATGTCGTGGTCGACCGCTTCAAGGTCCGCGCCGACCTGCAGCAGCGCCTGGCCGAGTCGTTCGAGACCGCGCTCAAGCTGGCCGACGGCATTGCCTTGGTCGCGCCGATGGACGACGAAGACGGCGAGGAAGTGATCTTCTCGGCGCGCTTCGCCTGCCCGGTGTGCGGCCATGCGATCAGCGAGCTGGAGCCCAAGCTGTTTTCCTTCAACAACCCGGCCGGCGCCTGCCCGACGTGCGACGGCCTGGGGGTGAAGCAGTTCTTCGACACCAAGCGCCTGGTCAACGCCGAGCTGACCCTGGCCGAAGGCGCGATACGTGGCTGGGACCGGCGCAACGTCTATTACTTCCAGATGCTCGGCTCACTCGCCGCGCACTACGGTTTCAGCCTCGAGGAACCGTTCGGCGAGCTGTCGGCCGAGCACCAGAAGGTCATCCTGCAGGGCAGCGGCAAGCAGAGCGTCGATTTCAAGTACCTCAACGACCGTGGCGACATCGTCAAGCGCTCGCACCCCTTCGAGGGCATCGTGCCCAACCTCGAGCGCCGCTACCGCGAGACCGAGTCGGCCACCGTGCGTGAAGAGCTGGCCAAGTTCCTCGGCACCCAGCCCTGCCCCGACTGCCGCGGTACCCGCCTGCGTCGCGAAGCGCGCCATGTGTGGGTCGGCGAAAAGACACTGCCGGCGGTGACCAACCTGCCGATCGGCGAAGCCAGCAACTACTTCGGCGAGTTGACCCTCACCGGACGTCGTGGCGAGATCGCGGCGAAAATCCTCAAGGAGATCTGCGAGCGCCTGCAGTTCCTGGTCAACGTCGGTCTCGACTACCTGACGCTGGACCGCAGCGCCGATACCCTGTCCGGCGGCGAGGCCCAGCGGATCCGCCTGGCCAGCCAGATCGGCGCCGGCCTGGTGGGAGTGATGTACATCCTCGATGAACCGTCCATCGGCCTTCATCAACGGGACAACGACCGCCTGCTGGCCACCCTCAACCACCTGCGCGACCTGGGCAACACGGTGATCGTGGTCGAGCACGACGAGGACGCCATCCGCCTGGCCGACTACGTGGTGGATATCGGCCCGGGTGCCGGCGTGCATGGCGGCCAGATCGTCGCCGAGGGCTCGCCCGAAGAGGTCATGGCGCACCCCGACTCGCTGACCGGCAAGTACCTGTCCGGACGCAAGAAGATCGTCGTCCCGGCCAAGCGCACACCCCGCAACAAGAAGCTGTCGCTCAAGCTCAAGGGCGCGCGCGGCAACAACCTGCAGAACGTCGACCTGGAAGTGCCGATCGGCCTGCTGACCTGCGTGACCGGTGTGTCCGGTTCGGGCAAGTCGACGCTGATCAACAACACCCTGTTCCCCCTCGCCGCCACCGCGCTCAACGGCGCGAGCAGCCTGGAGGCCGCGCCGCACGCGAGCGTCGATGGCCTGCAGCACCTGGACAAGGTGGTGGATATCGACCAGAGCCCGATCGGCCGCACGCCTCGTTCCAACCCGGCGACCTACACCGGCATCTTCACGCCGATCCGCGAGCTGTTCGCCGGCGTGCCGGAGTCGCGTTCCCGCGGCTACGGCCCCGGGCGCTTCTCGTTCAACGTCAAGGGCGGACGCTGCGAAGCCTGCCAGGGCGATGGCCTGATCAAGGTGGAAATGCACTTCCTGCCGGACATCTACGTGCCCTGCGATGTGTGCAAGAGCAAGCGCTACAACCGCGAAACCCTGGAGATCAAGTACAAGGGCAAGAACATCCACGAGGTGCTGGAAATGACCATCGAGGATGCCCGCGAGTTCTTCGACGCGGTCCCGGCCCTGGCGCGCAAGCTACAGACGCTGATGGATGTCGGCCTGTCGTACATCAAGCTGGGGCAATCGGCGACCACCCTGTCGGGCGGCGAGGCGCAGCGGGTCAAGCTGTCGCGCGAACTGTCCAAGCGCGACACCGGCAAGACCCTGTACATCCTCGACGAACCGACCACCGGCCTGCATTTCGCCGATATCCAGCAGCTGCTGGACGTGTTGCACCGCCTGCGTGACCACGGCAATACCGTGGTGGTGATCGAGCACAACCTGGATGTGATCAAGACTGCCGACTGGCTGGTGGACCTGGGTCCGGAGGGTGGCTCCAAGGGTGGGCAGATCATTGCCTGTGGTACACCGGAAGAGCTGGCCGAGAAGAAGCAATCGTATACCGGCCACTACCTCAAGCCGCTGCTGGAGCGCGACCGGGCATAAAGCAATGGGGGCGCTTTGCGCCCCATTCGCGGCACAAGGCCGCTCCTACAGGCGATCGCGTAATCTCTAGGTTGACGCGTTCAAATGTAGGAGCGGCCTCGTGCCGCGAAAGGGCTGCAAGGCAGCCCCAAGCTTTTACATCTGCGACTGCAGGTAATTCTCCAGGCCAATGGCCTTGATCAGCCCCTGCTGCTTCTCCAGCCAGTAGGTGTGATCTTCTTCGGTATCGGCCAGCTGCGCACGCAGGATATCGCGGCTGATGTAGTCCTTGTGCAGCTCGCACAGCTCGATGCCCTTGCACAGCGCGGCACGGACCTTGTACTCGAGCTTCAGATCGGCCTCGATCATCTCCGGCACGGTGCTGCCCACGTGCAGGTCGTCGGCGCGCATGTCCGGGGTGCCTTCGAGCATGAGGATACGGCGCATCAGGGCGTCGGCGTGCTGCGTCTCTTCTTCCATCTCGTGGTTGATACGCTCGTAGAGCTTGCCCAAGCCCCAGTCTTCGTACATCCGCGAGTGAATGAAGTACTGATCGCGTGCTGCCAGTTCGCCCTTCAGCAACGTGACGAGGTAGTTGATTACGTCCGGGTGACCTTGCATCGCCCTGCTTCTCCCTGTGAATACGTCTATGGGACATAGTGTGAACCAGGTTTTGCTCGCGGTCACTGAAAAACGCGCAATTAGAAGCAAAAATTCGGCTAAACAGTAGTGATATTCATTGAAAAACCGCCCAAACGAGGGCGGTTCTTGTTATCACTTCGACTTAGGCCAGGTTGATGCCCAAGGCCTTGGCGATGCCTTCTCCGTAGGCTGGATCAGCCTTGAAGAAGTACTGCAGTTGACGCTGGACGACATCCTCGCTGACGCCCGCCATGGTGCCGGCGATGTTGCCGATCAACAGCGCCTTCTGTTCATCACTCATCAGGCGGAACAGCGCGCCGGCATGGCTGTAGTAGTCGTTGTCTTCGCGGTGGTCGTAGCGGTCCGCCGAACCGTTCAGGGCCAATGCAGGCTCTGCATGGCGCGGCGACTGCTTCGGTGCGTCCGCGTAGCTGTTTGGCTCGTAGTTGGGAGCACTGCCGTAGGCGCCGGAGGCCATGGAACCATCGCGCTGGTAGCTGTGCACCGGGCAGCGTGGCGCATTGACCGGCAAGTGCTGGTGGTTGGTACCCACGCGGTAGCGGTGCGCATCGGCATAAGCGAACACCCGGCCCTGCAGCATGCGGTCCGGCGACAGGCCGACCCCGGGCACCATGTTGCTGGGGCCGAACGCCGCCTGCTCGACTTCGGCGAAGTAGTTGAGCGGGTTGCGGTTGAGTTCCAGCACGCCGACCTCGATCAACGGGTAGTCCTTCTGCGACCAGGTCTTGGTCACGTCGAAGGGGTTCTCGTCACGGCTGGCGGCCTCGGCTTCGCTCATCACCTGGATGCACACGGTCCACCGTGGGAAGTCACCGCGCTCGATGGCCTGGAACAGGTCGCGCTGGGCGTAGTCCGGGTCGCTGCCGGCCAGGCGGGCGGCCTCAGCCGGCGCCAGGTTCTTGATGCCCTGCTGGGTCTTGAAGTGCCACTTGACCCAGGTGCGCTCACCCTTGGCGTTGATCAGGCTGTAGGTGTGGCTGCCGAAACCGTGCATGTGGCGGTAGCCGTCCGGGATACCGCGGTCGGAGAACAGGATGGTGACCTGGTGCAGCGCCTCGGGCGAGTGCGACCAGAAGTCCCACATCATCTGCGCGTTCTTCAGGTTGGTCTGCGGGTGGCGCTTCTGGGTGTGGATGAAGTCGGGGAACTTCAGCGGATCACGGATGAAGAACACCGGCGTGTTGTTGCCGACGATGTCCCAGTTGCCTTCCTCGGTGTAGAACTTCACCGCGAAACCACGCGGGTCGCGCTCGGTGTCCGCCGAGCCGCGCTCACCACCCACGGTGGAGAAGCGCAGGAACGTCTCGGTCTGCTTGCCGATGCTGTCGAACAATTTGGCACTGGTGAGTTCGGTGATATCGCGGGTGACGGTGAAGGTGCCGTAGGCGCCGGAGCCCTTGGCGTGCACGCGACGCTCAGGGATGTTCTCGCGGTTGAAGTGGGCGAGCTTCTCGACCAGGTGGAAATCGTCGAGCAGCAGCGGGCCGCGAGGACCTGCGGAACGGGAGTTCTGGTTGTCGGCTACGGGCGCGCCGCTTGCGGTGGTGAGAATCTTGCTCATGGGCTCTCCTGATCGGTCTTGAACTGCCGGCTAATCGGCTTGGAGAGAGTATTGTCGACCCATGTTACAAGAACAAATTCATTACCTGACTTACATCAATAGAAAATAACAATTCATAAGGCAACAAAAAACCGGGCCTAGGCCCGGTTCTTTGCAGCAGACAGAACGTCTTACTCGGCAGCTTCTACAGCACCACCGACCGGACGATCAACCAGCTCGACGTACGCCATAGGCGCGTTGTCGCCAGCGCGGAAACCGCACTTCAGGATGCGCAGGTAGCCGCCCTGACGGGTGGCGTAACGCTTGCCCAGGTCGTTGAACAGTTTGCCAACGGCGGACTTCGAACAGGTACGGTCGAAGGCCAGACGACGGTTGGCGACGCTGTCTTCCTTGGCCAGGGTGATCAGCGGCTCGGCAACGCGGCGCAGTTCCTTGGCTTTCGGCAGGGTGGTTTTGATCAGCTCGTGCTCGATCAGCGACACTGCCATGTTCTGGAACATAGCCTTGCGGTGAGAGCTGGTACGGCTCAGGTGACGTCCACTTTTACGATGACGCATGATTCATTCCTTACCAAACACTACGTTCGGTGATTACGACGATCAGGCAGTCGCCTTGTCGTCTTTCTTAAGACTTGCAGGCGGCCAGTTGTCGAGGCGCATGCCGAGGGAAAGACCACGGGAGGCCAGGACGTCCTTGATTTCAGTCAGGGACTTCTTGCCCAGGTTAGGAGTCTTCAACAGCTCTACTTCGGTACGCTGAATCAGGTCGCCGATGTAGTAGATGTTCTCCGCCTTGAGGCAGTTGGCCGAACGTACGGTCAGTTCCAGGTCGTCAACCGGGCGCAGCAGGATCGGATCGATCTCGTCTTCCTGCTCGACCACAACCGGCTCGCTGTCACCTTTGAGGTCGACGAACGCGGCCAGCTGCTGTTGCAGGATGGTCGCGGCACGACGGATAGCCTCTTCAGGATCCAGGGTACCGTTGGTTTCCAGATCGATGACCAGCTTGTCCAGGTTGGTACGCTGTTCAACACGGGCGTTCTCGACCACGTAGGCGATACGACGCACCGGGCTGAACGAAGCGTCCAGCTGGAGACGGCCAATGCTGCGGCTTTCGTCTTCGTCAGTCTGACGGGAGTCGGCCGGCTCGTAACCGCGACCACGAGCTACGGTGAGCTTCATGTTCAGGGCGCCGTTGGACGCCAGGTTCGCGATTACGTGATCGGGGTTGACGATCTCGACATCGTGATCCAGCTGAATATCGGCAGCGGTAACCACCCCCGAACCCTTTTTCGACAAGGTCAGCGTAACTTCGTCACGACCGTGCAGTTTGATAGCCAGGCCTTTCAGGTTCAACAGGATTTCAATGACGTCTTCCTGAACACCTTCGATCGCGGAGTACTCATGGAGTACGCCGTCGATCTCGGCCTCGACTACTGCACAGCCAGGCATGGAGGACAACAGGATGCGGCGCAGCGCGTTGCCCAGGGTATGGCCGAAGCCACGCTCGAGAGGCTCGAGCGTGATCTTGGCGCGGGTTGGACTGACAACCTGCACGTCGATGTGACGGGGTGTCAGAAACTCATTTACCGAAATCTGCATGGATGCACCTATTTTCTAGCCCTTACTTGGAGTAGAGCTCGACAATCAGGTTTTCGTTGATGTCGGCGGACAGGTCGCTGCGAGCAGGAACGTTCTTGAAAACGCCCGACTTTTTAGCAGCATCCACGTCAACCCACTCAACGCGGCCACGCTGGGCGCACAGTTCAAGGGCTTGAACAATGCGCAGCTGGTTCAGCGACTTCTCGCGAACCGAGACCACGTCACCCGGACGAACTTGGTAGGATGGAATGTTCACAGTCTTACCGTTGACGCTGATCGCTTTGTGCGAAACCAGCTGACGGGACTCGGAACGAGTCGAGCCGAAGCCCATACGGTAGACGACGTTATCCAGACGGCACTCGAGCAGTTGCAGCAGGTTCTCACCGGTTGCGCCTTTTTTCGAGGCAGCAGCTTGGTAGTAACCGCGGAACTGACGCTCCAGAACACCGTAGATACGACGGACTTTTTGTTTCTCGCGCAGCTGGGTACCGTAGTCGGACTGACGGCCACGGCGCTGGCCGTGGATACCTGGGGCTGCTTCGATGTTGCACTTCGATTCCAGAGCGCGAACGCCGCTCTTCAGGAACAGGTCAGTGCCTTCACGGCGAGACAGTTTGCATTTTGGACCAATGTAACGTGCCATTTATCTGTCTCCTGATTACACGCGACGCTTCTTCGGCGGACGGCACCCGTTGTGCGGGATTGGCGTCACGTCGGTGATGCTGGCGATCTTGTAGCCGCAGCTGTTCAGTGCACGAACGGCGGATTCACGACCTGGACCTGGACCCTTGACGTTGACGTCGAGGTTCTTCAGACCATATTCCAGCGCAGCTTGACCAGCACGCTCAGCAGCGATCTGGGCTGCGAACGGGGTGGATTTGCGCGAACCACGGAAACCCGAACCACCGGAAGTAGCCCAGGACAGTGCGTTGCCCTGACGGTCGGTGATGGTCACGATGGTGTTGTTGAAAGACGCATGGATGTGGGCGATGCCATCAACCACTGTCTTTTTGACTTTTTTACGAGGACGAGCAGCAGGTTTTGCCATGTCTATATTCCTGGGCGATTACTTGCGGATCGGCTTACGCGGGCCCTTACGGGTGCGTGCGTTGGTCTTGGTGCGCTGACCGCGAACCGGCAGACCTTTACGATGACGCAGGCCGCGGTAGCAACCCAGGTCCATCAAGCGCTTGATCTTCATGTTGATGTCACGGCGCAGGTCACCTTCGGTGGTGAACTTCGCGACTTCGCCACGCAGGGTTTCGATTTGCTCGTCGCTCAGATCCTTGATCTTAGCGGCTGGGTTTACACCAGCGTCCGCACAGATTTTCTGCGCGGTAGTGCGACCGACACCATAGATGTAGGTCAGCGAGATAACAGTATGCTTGTTATCTGGAATGTTGACGCCTGCAATACGGGCCATTCAGTGGGACTCCAATTGACAGCTACCTACGCCCCGGAAGCCAAGAAATAGGGCGCGAGATAATATCGCTGTAGAAACGAATAATCAACCCAGCAGCACACTAGCTGCTGGGTTTGAAGCGCGGATCACACTCAGCCTTGGCGCTGCTTGTGACGCGGTTCCGCGCTGCAGATCACGCGCACGATACCTTCGCGACGAATGATCTTGCAGTTGCGGCACAGCTTTTTCACCGATGCACGAACTTTCATTACCGACTCCTCGAACCTTAAGGGGCTAAATCAGCGCAGCAGACCGCTGCCGCCGTAGCCTTTCAGGTTGGCTTTCTTCATCAGGGATTCGTACTGGTGCGAAACGAGGTGCGATTGTACTTGGGACATGAAGTCCATCACAACCACTACCACAATCAGCAACGAGGTCCCGCCAAGGTAGAACGGCACGTTTGCTGCCACCACCAGGAACTGGGGCAGAAGGCACACGGCCATCATGTAAAGAGCACCGAACATGGTCAGACGGGTCAGGACGCCATCAATGTAGCGCGCCGACTGCTCACCAGGACGGATACCCGGAATAAAGGCACCGGACTTCTTCAGGTTTTCCGCTACGTCTTTCGGGTTGAACATCAACGCTGTGTAGAAGAAGCAGAAGAAAATGATCCCTGCACTAAACAGCAGAATGTTCAACGGCTGACCAGGAGCGATCGACTGCGAGATGTCCTGCAGCCAGCCCATACCTTCGGACTGACCGAACCAGGCACCCAGCGAAGCCGGGAACAGCAAGATGCTGCTCGCGAAAATGGCCGGAATTACGCCCGCCATGTTCACCTTCAGCGGCAGGTGGCTGGTCTGCGCAGCGAAGACCTTGCGGCCCTGCTGACGCTTGGCGTAGTGAACGGCGATACGACGCTGACCACGCTCAATGAACACCACGAAGCCGATAATCGCTACTGCCAGCAAACCGATAGCGACCAGGGCGAAAATGTTGATATCGCCTGTGCGCGCAGACTCGAAAGACTGCCCGATTGCTCTCGGAAGACCGGCAACGATACCTGCGAAGATCAACATCGAGATACCGTTGCCCACACCGCGCTCGGTAATCTGCTCGCCGAGCCACATCATGAACATCGCGCCCGCCACGAAGGTGGAGACGGCGACGACATGGAAGCCCAGGCCCGCAGAAAACGCCACGCCCTGGTTGGCCAGGCCAATGGACATGCCAATGGCTTGAACCAGCGCCAGGATAACGGTGCCGTAGCGGGTGTACTGGCTGATCTTGCGACGGCCAGCTTCACCTTCCTTCTTCAACTGCTCCAGCTGCGGGCTGACAGCGGTCATGAGCTGCATGATGATCGATGCCGAGATGTACGGCATGATCCCCAGTGCAAAGATGCTCATGCGCTCCAGCGCGCCACCGGAAAACATGTTGAACAAGCTAAGAATGGTCCCCTCATTCTGCCGGAACAGATCCGCGAGACGGTCCGGGTTAATGCCTGGCACTGGGATGTGCGCGCCAATCCGATAGACGATGATCGCCATGAACAGAAAGCGCAGACGAGCCCAGAGTTCCGACATCCCGCCCTTACCGAGCGAAGAGAGAGCACCTTGCTTAGCCATTTATTCCTCGAACTTGCCGCCAGCTGCTTCGATAGCCGCACGTGCACCTTTGGTGACGGCGATACCCTTGAGGGTGACTGCGCGAGTGACTTCGCCCGACAGCATGATTTTCACGCGCTGTACGTGCTGGCCGATCACGTTGGCGTCCTTGAGGGACTGAACGGTGATCAGATCGCCTTCCACCTTGGCCAGCTCGGACAGACGCACTTCGGCGCGGTCCATGGCTTTCAGGGAAACGAAGCCGAACTTCGGCAGGCGACGGTGCAGCGGCTGTTGACCGCCTTCGAAGCCTGGAGCGATGGAGCCACCGGAGCGGGAGGTCTGACCTTTGTGACCACGGCCACCGGTCTTGCCCAGACCGCTACCGATACCACGGCCCGGACGGTGCTTCTCGCGACGGGAACCCGGCGCTGGACTCAGATCATTGAGTTTCATCGATTAACCCTCGACCTTCAGCATGTAGTAAGCCTTGTTGATCATCCCGCGGTTCTCGGGAGTATCCTGGACTTCTACAGTGTGACCGATGCGACGCAGACCCAGACCCTTAACGCACAGTTTGTGGTTAGGCAGACGGCCGGCGGTGCTTTTGATCAGCGTTACTTTTACGGTTGCCATGATCAGAAGATCTCCTCAACAGTCTTGCCGCGCTTGGCAGCAATGGACTCAGGGGATTGCATGGCTTTCAGACCCTTGAAGGTGGCGTGAACCACGTTCACCGGGTTGGTCGAGCCGTAGCACTTGGCCAGGACGTTCTGAACGCCAGCAACTTCCAGGACGGCACGCATTGCGCCACCGGCGATGATACCGGTACCTTCCGAGGCAGGCTGCATGTAGACCTTCGAGGCGCCGTGGGCGGCCTTGGTGGCGTACTGCAGGGTGGTGCCCTTCAGGTCAACCTGAATCATGTTGCGACGAGCAGCTTCCATGGCTTTCTGGATCGCGGCAGGTACTTCGCGCGATTTGCCACGGCCAAAGCCAACACGACCCTTGCCATCACCTACCACGGTCAGCGCGGTGAAAGTGAAGATACGGCCGCCTTTAACGGTTTTGGCTACGCGGTTAACTTGAACCAGCTTCTCGATGTAGCCTTCGTCGCGCTTTTGATCGTTATTTGCCATAACTTAGAACTCCAGCCCGCCTTCACGAGCAGCATCAGCCAGCGCCTTGACGCGGCCGTGGTACTTGAAGCCGGAACGGTCAAAGGCAACTTGAGATACACCGGCGGCTTTCGCACGCTCAGCTACCAGCTTGCCAACCTTAGTGGCCGCGTCGATGTTGCCGGTGGCGCCATCACGCAGTTCTTTGTCCAAGGTCGAGGCACTTGCCAGAACCTTGCTGCCGTCGGCCGAGATGACCTGGGCGTAGATGTGCTGCGAGGAGCGGAACACGCACAGACGCACGGCTTCGAGCTCGTGCATTTTCAGGCGTGCTTTGCGAGCGCGACGCAGTCGAGTAACTTTTTTGTCGGTCATTTGCTAGGCCCTACTTCTTCTTGGCTTCTTTACGACGGACTACTTCGTCCGCGTAACGCACACCCTTGCCCTTGTAAGGCTCTGGCGGACGGAAACCGCGGACTTCAGCGGCCACCTGACCCACCAGCTGCTTGTCGATACCCTTGATCAGGATGTCGGTCTGGCTTGGGGTTTCAGCGGTGATACCGGCTGGCAGTTCGTAATCCACTGGGTGCGAGAAGCCCAGGGCCAGGTTCAGGACGGTGCCCTTGGCCTGTGCCTTGTAACCAACACCGACCAGCTGGAGCTTGCGCTCGAAGCCTTGGCTTACGCCCTGGACCATGTTGTTGACCAGGGCGCGGGTGGTACCGGCCATGGCGCGAGCTTGCTGATCACCGTTGCGAGGTGCGAAACGCAGCTCACCAGCTTCTTCGGTAACTTCAACAGACGAGTGAACGTTCAGTTCGAGAGTGCCCTTGGCACCCTTCACCGAAAGCTGCTGGCCGGCGAATTTGACTTCGACGCCTGCTGGCAGCTTAACGGGGTTCTTAGCGACGCGAGACATGCCTATCTCCCCTTAGAACACTGTGCACAGAACTTCGCCGCCGACACCGGCAGCGCGCGCAGCGCGGTCAGTCATCACACCTTTGTTGGTGGAGACGATAGACACGCCCAGGCCGCCACGTACTTTCGGCAGCTCGGTAACGGCCTTGTACTGGCGCAGACCAGGACGGCTGGTACGCTTCAGCTCTTCGATGACCGGACGGCCTTCGAAGTACTTCAGCTCGATCGACAGGGAAGGCTTGGCTTCGCCGGTCACTTCGTAGCTGGCGATGTAGCCTTCGTCTTTCAGTACTTTGGCAACCGCGACCTTCAGGGTGGAAGAAGGCATGCTTACGACAGACTTTTCAGCCATCTGGGCATTACGGATGCGAGTTAGCATGTCCGCTAACGGGTCCTGCATACTCATGGGCTAGATGCTCCTGATACAAGAATTATTAGCCTTGCGGCTATCACAACCACCCGAGCAGGCAGGGCAAAAAACCCAGGCTCAGGTGAGCCGGTCATTCTAGACACAAGGCAGAAACGAAACAAGCCCCATATAGGGGCTTGTTTCGTTGCGAGGTCACCGGCGGTCGGAAGATCGCTCCCCTTGCGCCGGCGTCACGCCAACCGGGATTACCAGCTGGCCTTGACCAGACCTGGCACGTCACCGCGCATGGCGGCTTCGCGCAGCTTGTTACGGCCCAGGCCGAACTTAGGGTATACACCGTGCGGACGACCGGTCAGGCGGCAACGGTTACGCAGGCGCGAGGCGCTGGCGTCACGTGGTTGCTTCTGCAGGGCGACAACGGCAGCGAAACGCTCTTCAGGAGAGGCGTTCAGGTTGACGATGGTCGCTTTCAGCTCAGCGCGCTTCTTAGCGAACTTGGCTACCGTGAGCTGACGCTTCAGCTCGCGGTTCTTCATGCTCTTCTTGGCCATTTTCCTACTCCAATCAGTTGCGGAACGGGAACTTGAAAGCACGCAGCAGAGCGCGGCCTTCGTCGTCCGAACGAGCAGTGGTGGTCAGGGTGATGTCCAAACCGCGCAGAGCATCGATCTTGTCGTAATCGATTTCCGGGAAGATGATCTGCTCTTTCACGCCCATGCTGTAGTTGCCACGACCGTCGAAGGACTTGGCATTCAGGCCGCGGAAGTCGCGAACCCGTGGCAGGGAGATCGCCAGCAGGCGGTCCAGGAACTCGTACATCTTTTCGCGACGCAGGGTCACCTTGACACCGATCGGCCAGCCTTCACGGACTTTGAAGCCCGCGATGGATTTACGAGCGAAAGTCACGACCGGCTTTTGACCGGTGATCTTTTCCAGGTCGGCAACAGCGTGCTCGATGACTTTCTTGTCGCCGATCGCTTCGCCCAGACCCATGTTCAGGGTGATTTTGGTAACGCGCGGAACTTCCATCACGTTCGACAGCTTAAGTTCTTCCTTAAGCTTAGGAGCGATTTCGTTCCGGTAAATCTCTTTCAGTCGTGCCATGGTCTTCTACCTAGCAGTGTTCAAGCATCAACCGCTTTTTGGGTCGACTTGAAGACACGAATTTTTTTACCGTCTTCTACTTTGAAACCAACGCGGTCAGCCTTGTTGGTTTCGCCGTTGAAGATGGCGACGTTGGAAGCGTGCAGAGGCGCTTCTTTCTCGACGATACCGCCCTGGACGCCCGCCATCGGGTTAGGCTTGGTGTGGCGCTTGACCAGGTTGACACCACCGACGACCAGACGGTCGTCAGCGAGAACCTTCAGCACCTTACCGCGCTTACCTTTGTCTTTGCCGGCGATCACGATGATCTCGTCGTCACGACGAATCTTTTGCATGTCGGATCTCCTTAGAGCACTTCAGGGGCGAGCGAGACGATCTTCATGAACTTCTCGGTACGAAGTTCACGGGTCACTGGCCCGAAGATGCGAGTACCGATCGGCTCTTGCTTGGTGTTCAGCAGAACAGCAGCGTTGCCGTCGAAACGAATGATGGAACCGTCAGCGCGACGTACACCGTGACGGGTACGGACGACAACAGCGGTCATCACCTGGCCTTTCTTGACCTTACCGCGAGGAATTGCTTCCTTGACGGTAACTTTGATGATGTCACCGATACCGGCGTAACGACGGTGGGAACCGCCGAGCACCTTGATGCACATGACGCGACGAGCGCCGCTGTTATCGGCCACATCGAGCATGGATTGAGTCTGAATCATAAAATTTCTCCGACCCTTAGCCCTTAGACTTCAACAGCGCGTTCGAGGACTTCAACCAGTGCCCAGGACTTGGTCTTGGCCAGCGGACGGGTTTCACGGATGGAAACCTTGTCGCCGATCTTGCACTGGTTGGCTTCGTCGTGCGCGTGCAGCTTAGTCGAACGCTTAACGTATTTACCGTAGATCGGGTGCTTTACGCGACGCTCGATCAGAACGGTGATGGTCTTGTCCATTTTGTCGCTGACGACACGGCCAGTCAGCGTACGGACGGTTTTTTCAGCTTCAGCCATGATCACTTACCTGCCTGCTGGTTGAGCACAGTTTTCACGCGAGCGATGTCACGCTTAACTTGCGAGAGCAGGTGCGACTGCCCCAACTGGCCAGTTGCTTTCTGCATGCGCAGATTGAACTGGTCGCGCAGCAAGCCGAGCAGTTGCTCATTCAGTTGCTGTGCGGATTTTTCACGAAGTTCATTCGCTTTCATCACATCACCGTCCGCTTAACAAAGGAGGTGGCGAGAGGCAGCTTTGCAGCGGCCAGAGCGAAAGCTTCGCGCGCCAGCTCTTCAGAAACACCCTCGATCTCGTACAGGACTTTGCCTGGCTGAATCTGGGCAACCCAGTATTCCACGGAACCTTTACCTTTACCCATACGAACCTCGAGAGGCTTCTTGGTAACCGGCTTGTCCGGGAAGACACGGATCCAGATCTTGCCGCCACGTTTTACGTGACGGGTCAGGGCACGACGTGCCGACTCGATCTGGCGAGCGGTGAGACGACCGCGGGCGACAGCTTTCAGAGCGAACTCGCCGAAGCTGACCTTGCTACCGCGCAGTGCCAGACCACGGTTGTGGCCGGTCATCTGCTTGCGGAATTTTGTACGCTTTGGTTGCAACATTTGGCGTACCCCTTACTTAGCAGCTTTTTTACGAGGCGCTGGTGCTTGAGGCTTCAGCTCTTCCTGGCGACCACCAATTACTTCGCCTTTGAAGATCCAAACCTTCACACCGATCACACCGTAGGTGGTGTGAGCTTCGTAGGTGTTGTAGTCGATATCGGCACGCAGGGTGTGCAGAGGCACACGACCTTCGCGATACCACTCGGTACGTGCGATCTCGGCACCGCCGAGACGACCGCTCACCTGGATCTTGATGCCCTTGGCACCAATACGCATGGCGTTCTGTACGGCGCGCTTCATGGCGCGACGGAACATAACGCGGCGCTCCAGCTGCTGGGCAACGCTCTGAGCAACCAGCATAGCGTCGAGTTCCGGCTTGCGGATCTCTTCGATGTTGATGTGCACAGGCACACCCATCTGCTTGGTCAGGTCCTGACGCAGCTTCTCAACATCTTCACCTTTCTTGCCGATAACGATACCGGGACGAGCGGTGTGGATGGTGATGCGTGCAGTTTGAGCCGGACGATGAATATCGATACGGCTTACGGACGCGCTTTTTAGTTTGTCCTGGAGGTACTCGCGAGTTTGCAGATCCTTCAGCAGGTAATCTGCGTAAGTCGCGCCGTCTGCGTACCAGACGGAGGTGTGCTCCTTGACGATTCCCAGGCGAATGCCAGTGGGATGTACTTTCTGACCCATCTGATCGACTCCGTTACTTGTCCGCAACCTTGACAGTGATATGGCAAGACCGCTTGACGATGCGATCAGCACGGCCTTTGGCACGTGGCATGATGCGCTTCAGCGAACGCCCTTCGTTGACGAAGACGGTGGAGACCTTCAGGTCATCAACGTCTGCGCCTTCGTTGTGTTCGGCGTTGGCAACGGCCGACTCGAGGACTTTCTTCATGATTTCAGCGGCTTTTTTGCTGCTGAAGGCCAACAGGTTGAGCGCTTCGCCCACCTTCTTCCCGCGGATCTGGTCGGCGACCAAGCGGGCTTTCTGGGCGGAGATGCGAGCGCCCGATAACTTAGCGGCTACTTCCATTTCCTTACCCCTTAACGCTTGGCTTTCTTGTCAGCCACGTGCCCGCGGTAGGTGCGGGTACCGGCGAACTCGCCCAGTTTGTGGCCGACCATGTCTTCGTTCACGAGAACTGGGACGTGTTGGCGACCGTTGTGTACCGCGATGGTCAGACCGACCATTTGTGGCAGGATCATCGAACGGCGCGACCAGGTTTTAACTGGCTTGCGATCGTTCTTCTCCACCGCCACTTCGACCTTCTTCAACAGGTGAAGATCGATAAAAGGACCTTTTTTCAGAGAACGTGGCACTGTCGTATCCCTCTAGTTACTTGCGACGACGGACGATCATGTTGTCGGTACGCTTATTACCACGGGTTTTAGCACCCTTGGTTGGGAAGCCCCATGGCGATACCGGATGACGACCACCGGAGGTACGACCTTCACCACCACCATGCGGGTGGTCAACCGGGTTCATGGCAACACCACGAACGGTTGGGCGAACGCCGCGCCAGCGTTTGGCACCAGCTTTACCCAGCGAACGCAGGCTGTGCTCGGAGTTCGAGACTTCGCCCAGGGTCGCACGGCACTCAGCCAGGACTTTACGCATTTCACCAGAGCGCAGACGCAGGGTCACGTAGACACCTTCGCGAGCGATCAGCTGAGCCGAAGCACCAGCGGAACGAGCGATCTGAGCACCTTTACCCGGCTTCAGTTCGATGCCGTGAATGGTGCTACCTACTGGGATGTTGCGCAGCTGCAGGGAGTTACCGGCCTTGATTGGGGCCAGGGCACCTGCGATCAGCTGGTCGCCAGCGCTCACGCCTTTAGGGGCGATGATGTAGCGACGCTCGCCGTCTGCGTAGCACAGCAGGGCGATGTGAGCAGTACGGTTCGGGTCGTATTCGATACGCTCGACAGTGGCTGGAATGCCATCTTTGTCGTTGCGACGGAAGTCAACCAGACGGTAATGCTGCTTATGACCACCACCAACGTGACGAGTGGTGATGCGGCCATTGTTGTTACGACCACCAGACTTCGATTTCTTCTCGAGCAGCGGTGCGTGAGGAGCGCCTTTGTGCAGCTCCTTGTTGACCACCTTGACCACGAAACGGCGGCCAGGGGAAGTCGGTTTGCATTTAACGATTGCCATGATGCACCCCTTCCTTACTCAGCACTGCTGCTGAAATCGAGATCTTGGCCTGGCTGAAGGGAGACGATCGCCTTCTTCCAGTCATTACGCTTGCCCAGACCACGTGCGGTACGCTTGGTTTTACCCAGAACGTTGACAGTCGACACGTTTTCAACTTTTACGTTGAACAGGCCTTCGACAGCTTTCTTGATTTCCAGCTTGGTTGCATCGGTAGCAACCTTGAATACGAACTGGCCTTTTTTCTCAGCCAGAACGGTAGCCTTCTCGGAAACGTGCGGGCCAAGGAGGACTTTGAATACGCGTTCCTGGTTCATCCCAGCAGCTCCTCGAATTTCTTCACGGCCGAGACAGTGATCAACACTTTCTCGTATGCGATCAGACTGACCGGGTCGGAACCTTGAACGTCACGTACGTCGACGTGCGGCAGGTTACGAGCAGCCAGGTACAGGTTCTGATCAACAGCGTCGGAAACGATCAGAACGTCGTTCAGACCCATGCCGTTCAGCTTGTTCAGCAGATCTTTGGTTTTCGGCGCTTCAACAGCGAAGTCCTGAACCACGACCAGACGGTCGCTACGCACCAGCTCAGCGAGGATGGAGCGCAGGGCTGCGCGGTACATCTTCTTGTTGAGCTTCTGCGAGTGATCTTGAGGACGAGCTGCGAAGGTTACACCACCGCCACGCCAGATCGGACCACGGGTAGTACCGGCACGAGCACGGCCAGTACCTTTCTGACGCCATGGGCGCTTACCGCCACCGGCCACGTCAGAACGGGTCTTCTGCTGCTTGGTGCCCTGACGGCCGCCGGCCATGTAGGCCACGACTGCTTGGTGTACCAGCGTCTCGTTGAATTCGCCACCGAAGGTCAGTTCGGAAACTTCGATCGCCTGAGCGTCATTTACATTAAGTTGCATGTCAGTTTCCCCTTAACCGCGAGCCTTGACAGCCGGACGCACGACCACGTCGCCGCCAGTAGCGCCTGGGACGGCACCCTTGATCAGCAGCAGGTTGCGTTCAGCGTCTACGCGTACTACTTCCAGGGACTGAACAGTCACGCGCTCGGCGCCCATGTGACCGGACATTTTCTTGCCCTTGAATACACGACCAGGAGTCTGGCACTGGCCGATGGAGCCAGGGACACGGTGCGATACGGAGTTACCGTGGGTGTTGTCCTGACCACGGAAGTTCCAACGCTTGATGGTACCGGCGAAGCCTTTACCTTTGGACTGACCGGTTACGTCTACCAGCTGGCCTGCAGTGAAGAGTTCAGCTTTGATCAGATCGCCAGCCTGGAAATCGCCTTCTTCAAGACGGAACTCCCAGACACCGCGACCAGCGGCAACGTTAGCCTTGGCGAAGTGGCCTGCCTGAGCGGCAGTCACACGCGAAGCACGACGCTCGCCGACAGTGACTTGCACTGCACGGTAGCCATCGGTTTCTTCAGTTTTGAACTGGGTGACGCGATTCGGCTCGATCTCGATGACCGTGACCGGAATGGAGACACCTTCTTCGGTGAAAATACGGGTCATGCCCGCTTTTCGACCGACTACACCAATAGTCATGTTGTAAACCTCATGAGTGTACGGGGCTTTCACCCGCTATGGCCGCCCATTTCAGAGCGTTACACGACCAGACCGAAGTCTTAGCCGAGGCTGATCTGCACTTCCACGCCTGCCGCGAGATCAAGCTTCATCAGCGCATCAACGGTTTTATCCGTTGGCTGGACGATGTCCAGAACGCGCTTATGAGTGCGAATCTCGTACTGATCACGCGCGTCTTTGTTGACGTGCGGGGAGATCAGAACGGTGAAACGCTCTTTGCGGGTTGGCAGTGGAATTGGACCACGCACTTGTGCACCAGTACGTTTCGCGGTTTCCACGATTTCCTGGGTGGATTGGTCGATCAGGCGATGGTCGAAAGCCTTCAACCTGATACGGATTTGCTGATTTTGCATTGGATTTCAGACTCCAGGCTGTTCCCATCGGGCGCACTACGCCCGTTAAAAGGAGGCGTGATTCTATAGACGCCCCAATTTAGTGTCAACCCAATAAAAAAAACCCCCGCTGAGCGGGGGTTTTTTCAACCGATCGAGTGATTACTCGATGATTTTGGCCACGACGCCGGCGCCGACGGTACGACCGCCTTCACGGATGGCGAAGCGCAGACCGTCTTCCATTGCGATGGTCTTGATCAGGGTGACAGTCATCTGGATGTTGTCACCTGGCATTACCATCTCAACGCCTTCCGGCAGTTCGCAGTTACCGGTCACGTCAGTGGTACGGAAGTAGAACTGAGGACGGTAGCCTTTGAAGAACGGAGTGTGACGGCCGCCTTCTTCCTTCGACAGGACGTAGACTTCTGCGGTGAACTTGGTGTGCGGCTTGACCGAACCTGGCTTGACCAGAACCTGGCCACGCTCAACGTCGTCACGCTTGGTACCACGCAGCAGGACGCCGCAGTTCTCGCCAGCACGACCTTCGTCCAGCAGCTTGCGGAACATCTCAACGCCGGTGCAGGTGGTGGTGGTGGTGTCACGCAGACCAACGATTTCCAGCGGATCCTGAACGCGGACGATACCACGCTCGATACGGCCGGTAACAACGGTACCACGACCCGAGATCGAGAATACGTCTTCGATCGGCATCAGGAACGGCTGGTCGATGGCACGAACTGGCTCAGGGATGTAGGCATCCAGAGTTTCAACCAGCTTCTTGACAGCGCTGGTACCCATTTCGTTGTCGTCTTTGCCTTCCAGGGCCATACGAGCCGAACCGATGATGATCGGAGTGTCGTCGCCTGGGAAGTCGTAGGTGGACAGCAGGTCGCGAACTTCCATCTCGACCAGTTCCAGCAGCTCGGCGTCGTCTACCAGGTCAGCCTTGTTCAGGAAGACCACGATGTACGGAACGCCAACCTGACGGGACAGCAGGATGTGCTCACGGGTTTGTGGCATCGGACCATCGGCGGCCGAGCAAACCAGGATCGCGCCGTCCATCTGGGCAGCACCAGTGATCATGTTCTTCACGTAGTCAGCGTGACCTGGGCAGTCAACGTGAGCGTAGTGACGAATGTTCGAGTTGTACTCGACGTGAGCGGTGTTGATGGTGATACCGCGCGCTTTTTCTTCCGGAGCCGAGTCGATCTTGTCGAACTCAACGACGGCCGAACCGAAAACTTCGGAGCAGACGCGAGTCAGAGCTGCGGTCAGAGTGGTCTTACCGTGGTCAACGTGGCCGATGGTGCCGACGTTAACGTGGGGAAGGGAACGATCAAATTTTTCTTTAGCCACGACAGTGAACCTCTTGCCTAAAGGGGATTAGCCTTGTTTTTTAACGAGTGCTTCGACGATGTTCGACGGAGCTTCGGCGTATTTGGAGAATTCCATGGAGTAGCTTGCGCGACCCTGAGACATGGAACGAACGTCGGTCGCATAACCGAACATCTCTCCGAGCGGAACTTCAGCACGGACGACGCGGCCGGAGACCGACTCATCCATACCCTGGACCAGACCACGACGACGGTTCAGGTCACCCATCACGTCACCCAGGTAGTCTTCCGGGGTTACAACTTCGACTTTCATGATCGGCTCGAGGACCACGCCACCGCCCTTCTGGGCCAGTTGCTTGGTTGCCATCGAAGCGGCGATCTTGAACGCCATTTCGTTGGAGTCGACGTCGTGGTACGAACCGTCGAATACCGCAGCCTTCAGGCCGATCAGCGGATAGCCGGCGACAACGCCGTTCTTCATCTGCTCTTCGATGCCCTTCTGGATCGCAGGGATGTATTCCTTCGGAATCACACCACCAACGACTTCGTTGGAGAACACCAGACCTTCGGTGATGTTGCCCTTGTCGTCCACGTCCGGCTCGGAGAAACGAACCCAGCAGTGACCGAACTGACCACGACCACCCGACTGACGAACGAACTTGCCTTCGATCTCGACGTTGGACTTGGTGATCTTCTCGCGGTACGAAACCTGCGGCTTGCCGATGTTGGCTTCGACGTTGAACTCGCGCTTCATGCGGTCAACGAGGATGTCCAGGTGCAGCTCACCCATACCGGAGATGATGGTCTGGCCAGTCTCTTCGTCGGTCTTGACGCGGAACGACGGGTCTTCCTGAGCCAGTTTGCCCAGTGCGATACCCATCTTCTCCTGGTCCTGCTTGGTTTTCGGCTCTACGGAGAGCGAAATCACAGGCTCCGGGAAGTCCATACGCTCGAGGATGATCGGCTTGTCGGCGTTGCACAGGGTGTCACCGGTGGTGACGTCCTTCATGCCGATCAGAGCAGCGATGTCACCAGCGCGTACTTCCTTGATCTCTTCACGCTGGTTGGCGTGCATCTGCACCATACGACCAACGCGCTCTTTCTTGCCCTTGACCGAGTTGATGACGGAGTCACCGGAGGTCAGGAAGCCCGAGTAGACGCGAACGAAGGTCAGAGTACCCACGAACGGGTCGGTGGCGATCTTGAAGGCCAGGGCCGAGAAGGGCTCGTCGTCGTCAGCGTGACGCTCGTCGAACTGCTCAGGCTTGACTTCGTCCTTCGGCACGTCGATCAGGTCAGGGTGAATACCCTTGATCGCCGGGATCTCGGTCGGAGCAGGCAGGAAGTCGATGACGGCGTCGAGAACCAGGGGAACGCCCTTGTTCTTGAACGACGAACCGCAGACAGCCGGAACGATCTCGCTGGCCAGGGTGCGCGCGCGCAGGCCTGCCTTGATCTCTTCGACGGTCAGCTCACCTTCTTCAAGGTACTTGTTCATCAGCTCTTCGGTGGCTTCGGCGGCAGCTTCAACCATGTTGTTGCGCCACTCGTTGGCCAGCTCGACCATATCCGCAGGAATTTCTTCCTCACGGTAGGTGGTGCCCTTGTCGTCGTCGTTCCAGTAGATAGCCTTCATCTTGATCAGGTCGACCTGACCCTGGAAGTTATCTTCCGAACCGATGGCCAGCTGAACAGGAACCGGGGTGTGACCCAGACGGTTCTTGATCTGACCTACGACGCGCAGGAAGTTGGCACCGGCACGGTCCATCTTGTTCACGTAGACAACACGTGGAACGCCGTACTTGTTGGCCTGACGCCATACGGTTTCGGACTGCGGCTCAACGCCGGAGGTACCGCAGAACACAACGACCGCGCCGTCGAGTACACGCAGCGAACGCTCTACTTCAATGGTGAAGTCAACGTGGCCGGGGGTATCGATGACGTTTACGCGGTAGTTGTCGTACTGACCACGGGAACCTTTCCAGAAGGTGGTAACGGCAGCGGAGGTAATGGTGATACCGCGCTCCTGCTCCTGCACCATCCAGTCGGTGGTCGCGGCGCCGTCGTGCACCTCGCCCATCTTGTGGCTCAGACCTGTGTAGAACAGGATCCGCTCGGTAGTGGTAGTCTTGCCCGCGTCAACGTGCGCGCAGATACCGATGTTACGGTAGCGGTTAATTGCTGTAGTACGAGCCATAAAGCCCTCGCAAAATGATTGATGCTTGAATTAGAAGCGGTAGTGCGAGAACGCTTTGTTGGCTTCAGCCATACGGTGAACGTCTTCACGCTTCTTGACTGCAGCACCCTTGCCTTCAGCAGCATCCAGCAGCTCGCCTGCCAGGCGCAGAGCCATCGACTTCTCGCCGCGCTTGCGGGCGTAGTCTACGAGCCAGCGCATTGCCAGAGCGTTACGACGGGACGGACGAACTTCAACCGGAACCTGGTAAGTGGCACCGCCGACACGGCGGGACTTTACTTCGACCAGCGGAGCGATGGCGTCGAGAGCTTTCTCGAAGATTTCCAGGGGGTCGCTGTTCTTGCGTGCTTTGACGGTATCCAGGGCACCGTAAACGATGCGCTCGGCTACGGCCTTCTTGCCGCTTTCCATCACGTGGTTCATGAACTTGGCGAGAATCTGGGATCCGTACTTCGGATCGTCCAGGATCTCACGTTTTGCTGCTACACGACGTCTTGGCATGATAAGCCCTCAAACGGTCTTCAGGTTAGCCCGGGACGTGGGTCTTCGACCCCTGCCCGACCTTACTCTTATCGACTCAAAAAAATGGATGTCTGCAAACGACCGATTACTTCGGACGCTTGGTACCGTACTTCGAACGACCCTGGTTACGGCCTTTGACGCCCGAAGTATCCAGAGAGCCGCGAACGGTGTGGTAACGAACACCTGGCAAGTCTTTTACACGGCCGCCACGGATCAGGACGACGCTGTGCTCTTGCAGGTTGTGGCCTTCACCACCGATGTACGAGGAAACCTCGAAACCGTTGGTCAGACGCACACGGCATACTTTACGCAGTGCCGAGTTAGGTTTTTTCGGCGTGGTGGTGTACACACGAGTGCACACGCCACGACGCTGCGGGCAGTTCTGCAGCGCAGGAACGTCGGACTTCTCGACCGAACGCTTACGCGGCTGACGTACCAGCTGGTTGATAGTTGCCATCTACTAGCTCCACTGATTGTCTTGCGACTCTATTGTCTTGCAAGAAAGCCAAAAATTGGCGAGACGGAGCCTCACCAAATTTAAGGGTACAAAAGTCTAAAGAGGATCTTGCACCCAGTCAAGACGAGGCCCCGGCCCTCCTCGCCCGATCATCGGCAACAATTCATGTCACCGACGATCTTGCGAGGGGTGCCGGGGCCCTGCCCTGCACTTAGTTACCGCTGGAGTTCAGCGCTTCGGTCAGTGCGGCTTCCACCTCACTGGCGCTCACACGCAGCGGCTTGTCGGCATCACGGCGACGCTTGCGCTCGCTGTGGTAGGCCAGACCAGTACCGGCCGGGATCAGACGACCCACGACCACGTTCTCTTTCAGGCCGCGCAGGTAGTCGCGCTTGCCGGTTACCGCCGCTTCGGTCAGTACGCGGGTGGTTTCCTGGAAGGAAGCCGCCGAGATGAACGATTCGGTGGACAGCGAGGCCTTGGTGATACCCAGCAGTACACGGGTGAACTTGGAGATGAACTTGTCTTCGCTAGCGAGACGCTCGTTCTCTACCAGTACCTGGGTCAGTTCCATCTGGTCGCCCTTGATGAAGCTGGAATCGCCCGACTCGGAGATCTCGACCTTGCGCAGCATCTGACGCAGGATGGTCTCGATGTGCTTGTCGTTGATCTTCACGCCTTGCAGACGGTAAACGTCCTGGATCTCGTTGACGATGTACTTCGCCAGCGCGCTCACACCCAGCAGACGCAGGATGTCGTGCGGATCGCTCGGGCCGTCGGAGATAACTTCGCCGCGGTTTACCTGTTCGCCTTCGAAGACGTTCAGGTGGCGCCACTTCGGAATCAGCTCTTCGTACGGATCGCTACCGTCGGTCGGAGTGATGACCAGACGACGCTTGCCCTTGGTCTCTTTACCGAACGCGATGGTGCCGCTGACTTCAGCCAGGATCGAGGCTTCTTTCGGACGACGCGCTTCGAACAGGTCGGCAACGCGCGGCAGACCACCGGTGATGTCACGGGTCTTCGACGTTTCTTGCGGGATACGCGCGATAACGTCACCGACGCCGATCTGGGCACCGTCAGCCACACCGACGAGGGCGTTGGCCGGCAGGAAGTACTGGGCAGGCACGTCGGTGCCTGGCAGATACAGGTCCTTGCCGTTGGCATCGACCATCTTGATCGCCGGACGGATTTCCTTGCCGGCGGCAGGGCGATCCTTGACGTCCATCACTTCAATGTTGGTCAGGCCGGTCAGTTCGTCGGTCTGGCGCTTGATGGTGATGTTTTCTTCCATGCCCACGAAGGTCACGGTACCTTTCAGCTCGGTAACGATCGGGTGGGTGTGCGGGTCCCACTTGGCGACGATGGCGCCAGCTTCGACCTTCTCACCTTCCTTGACCGAAATCACCGCACCGTAAGGCAGCTTGTAACGCTCACGTTCACGACCGAATTCGTCGGCAATAGCCAGCTCGCCGGAACGCGATACGGCAACCAGGTTGCCATCGGCACGCTCGACCTGCTTCAGGTTGTGCAGACGCACCATACCACCGTTCTTCACCTGGACGCTGTCGGCAGCCGAGGTACGGCTTGCAGCACCACCGATGTGGAACGTACGCATGGTCAGCTGGGTACCCGGCTCACCGATCGACTGCGCAGCGATAACGCCGACAGCTTCACCGATGTTCACCTGGTGACCGCGAGCCAGGTCGCGACCGTAGCACTTGGCGCAGATGCCGTAACGGGTTTCGCAGTTGATCGGCGAACGCACGACCACTTCATCGATGCTGTTCAGCTCGATGAACTCGACCCACTGCTCATCCACCAGGGTACCGGCCGGAACGATGACGTCCTCGGTGCCTGGCTTGAACACGTCACGGGCGATGACACGACCCAGTACACGCTCACCCAGCGGCTCGACAACGTCACCGCCTTCGATGTGCGGGGTCATCAGCAGGCCCTGGTCGGTGCCGCAGTCGATCTCGGTAACCACCAGATCCTGCGCCACGTCTACCAGACGACGAGTCAGGTAACCGGAGTTGGCGGTCTTCAGTGCGGTATCCGCCAGACCCTTACGAGCACCGTGAGTCGAGATGAAGTACTGAAGTACGCTCAAACCTTCACGGAAGTTCGCAGTGATCGGCGTCTCGATGATCGAGCCGTCCGGCTTGGCCATCAGGCCACGCATACCGGCCAGCTGGCGGATCTGCGCGGCGGAACCACGCGCACCGGAGTCGGCCATCATGTACATCGAGTTGAAGGACTCTTGCTCGACTTCCTTGCCCTCGCGGTCGACGACCTTCTCTTTCGAGAGGTTGGCCATCATCGCCTTGGACACTTCATCGTTCGCCTTGGACCACAAGTCGATGACCTTGTTGTACTTCTCGCCCTGGGTAACCAGACCGGAGGCGTACTGGCTCTCGATTTCCTTCACTTCGTCGGTGGCGGTACCGATGATGCGGGCTTTCTCGTCCGGGATCACGAAGTCGTTGACGCCGATCGAAACGCCGGAAATGGTCGAATAAGCAAAACCGGTGTACATCAGCTGGTCGGCGAAGATCACGGTCTCTTTCAGACCAACCACGCGGTAGCACTGGTTGATCAGCTTGGAGATCGCCTTTTTCTTCATCGACTGGTTGACCACGTCGAACGGCAGGCCGGCAGGCACAACCTGGAACAGCAGCGCACGGCCGACAGTGGTGTCGACAATACGGGTGTTCTTGACGATGGAGCCGTCGCGCTCCTTCACGGTCTCATTGATACGGACCTTGATTTTCGCGTGCAGGGCGGCTTCGCCGGCGCGGAATACGCGGTCGACTTCCTGCAGGTCGGCGAACACGCGACCTTCGCCCTTGGCGTTGATGGCTTCACGGGTCATGTAGTACAGACCCAGTACAACGTCCTGCGATGGAACGATGATCGGCTCACCGTTGGCTGGCGACAGGATGTTGTTGGTCGACATCATCAGCGCGCGCGCTTCGAGCTGGGCTTCCAGGGTCAGCGGCACGTGAACGGCCATCTGGTCACCGTCGAAGTCGGCGTTGTACGCGGCGCAGACCAGCGGGTGCAGCTGGATAGCCTTACCTTCGATCAGAACCGGTTCAAAGGCCTGGATACCCAGACGGTGCAGGGTCGGTGCACGGTTGAGCAGTACGGGGTGTTCGCGAATCACTTCGGCGAGAACGTCCCACACCTCTGGCAGCTCGCGCTCGACCATCTTCTTGGCGGCCTTGATGGTGGTCGCCAGACCACGCATTTCCAGCTTGCCGAAAATGAACGGCTTGAACAGCTCGAGGGCCATCTTCTTCGGCAGACCGCACTGGTGCAGACGCAGGGTCGGGCCTACGGTAATTACCGAACGACCGGAGTAGTCCACGCGCTTACCGAGCAAGTTCTGACGGAAGCGACCTTGCTTACCTTTGATCATGTCGGCCAGGGACTTCAGCGGACGCTTGTTCGAGCCGGTGATGGCGCGACCACGACGGCCGTTGTCCAGCAGGGCGTCGACCGCTTCCTGCAGCATGCGCTTTTCGTTGCGCACGATGATGTCCGGCGCCGACAGATCGAGCAGGCGCTTCAGACGGTTGTTACGGTTGATCACCCGACGATACAGGTCGTTCAGGTCGGAGGTCGCGAAGCGGCCGCCATCCAGCGGTACCAGCGGACGCAGGTCCGGCGGCAGCACTGGCAGGACGGTCAGGACCATCCACTCAGGCAGGTTGCCCGAGCCCTGGAAAGCTTCCATCAGCTTCAGGCGCTTGGACAGCTTCTTGATCTTGGTTTCCGAGTTGGTCTGCGGAATCTCTTCGCGCAGGCGGCCGATCTCGTGCTCCAGGTCGATAGCGTGCAGCAGCTCGCGGACAGCCTCGGCACCCATGCGGGCGTCGAAGTCGTCACCGAACTCTTCCAGCGCTTCGAAGTACTGTTCGTCGTTGAGCAGCTGACCCTTCTCGAGGGTGGTCATGCCCGGGTCGATAACGACATAGCTCTCGAAATAGAGCACGCGCTCGATATCACGCAGGGTCATGTCCATCAGCAGGCCGATACGGGACGGCAGCGACTTCAGGAACCAGATGTGGGCAACCGGCGAAGCCAGTTCGATGTGCGCCATGCGCTCACGACGAACCTTGGCCAGGGCGACTTCAACGCCGCACTTCTCGCAGATCACGCCACGATGCTTCAGGCGCTTGTACTTACCGCACAGGCACTCGTAGTCCTTGACTGGGCCAAAGATCTTGGCGCAGAACAGGCCGTCACGCTCAGGCTTGAACGTACGGTAGTTGATGGTTTCCGGCTTCTTAACTTCACCGAACGACCACGAACGGATCATTTCAGGCGACGCCAGACCGATGCGGATGGCGTCGAACTCTTCGACTTGACCCTGGTTTTTCAGCAAATTCAGTAGGTCTTTCAAGGCCTTTCCTCCTGGCGGAGCAGGGAGCGGGCATTACCTGCCCACTCCCCTTCGCGTCACGTGTTATTCGGTTTCCAGATCGATATCGATACCGAGCGAACGGATCTCTTTGATCAACACGTTGAAGGACTCGGGCATGCCCGGCTCCATACGGTGATCGCCATCCACGATGTTCTTGTACATCTTGGTACGGCCGTTCACGTCGTCCGACTTCACTGTGAGCATTTCTTGCAGGGTGTATGCCGCGCCGTATGCTTCCAGCGCCCACACTTCCATCTCCCCGAAACGCTGACCACCGAACTGCGCCTTACCACCCAGCGGCTGCTGGGTAACCAGGCTGTAGGAACCAGTGGAACGCGCGTGCATCTTGTCGTCCACCAAGTGGTTCAGCTTGAGCATGTACATGTAACCCACGGTCACAGGACGCTCGAACTTGTTGCCGGTACGGCCATCGAACAGCACCATCTGGCCGCTTTCCGGCAGGTCTGCCAGTTTCAGCATGGCCTTGATCTCACGCTCCTTGGCACCGTCGAAGACCGGAGTAGCCATAGGCACGCCTTTCTTCAGGTTGTTCGCCAGGGCGAGGATCTCTTCGTCGGTGAACTCTTCCAGGTTCTCCTGACGACCACCGATCTCGTTGTAGATCTCGGTGAGGAAGGTACGCAGTTCAGCGGCTTTACGCTGCTCTTCGATCATGCGGTCGATCTTCTCGCCCAGACCCTTGGCCGCGAGGCCCAGGTGGGTTTCGAGAATCTGACCGACGTTCATACGCGAAGGTACGCCCAGCGGGTTCAGTACGACGTCGACCGGAGTACCGTTGGCGTCGTGCGGCATGTCTTCGACCGGCATGATTACCGAGACGACACCCTTGTTACCGTGACGACCGGCCATCTTGTCACCCGGCTGGATGCGACGGCGGATTGCCAGGTAGACCTTGACGATCTTCAGTACGCCTGGAGCCAGGTCATCGCCCTGCTGCAGCTTGCGCTTCTTGTCTTCGAACTTGTCGTCCAGCAGGCGACGGCGATCGACGATGTACTGCTGAGCCTTCTCGAGCTGCTCGTTCAGTGCATCTTCGGCCATGCGCAGTTTGAACCACTGGCCGTGCTCCAGACCGTTCAGCACGTCATCGGTAATCACGGTGCCTTTCTTCAGGCCCGCGCCACCGTCGACCACCTGGCCGTTCAGAGCGGAACGCAGACGCTCGAAGGTCGCGCCTTCGACGATGCGGAACTCTTCGTTGAGGTCCTTGCGGATCTCGTCCAGCTGCATCTTCTCGATGGCCAGGGCGCGGCTGTCGCGCTCGACGCCGTCACGGGTGAAGACCTGGACGTCGATGACGGTGCCCTTGGTGCCGGTCGGCACGCGCAGGGAGGTGTCTTTGACGTCGCTGGCCTTCTCACCGAAGATCGCGCGCAGCAGTTTTTCTTCCGGCGTCAGCTGGGTCTCGCCTTTCGGAGTGACCTTGCCGACCAGGATGTCGCCAGCGCCGACTTCGGCACCCACGTAGACGATACCGGCTTCGTCCAGCTTGTTCAGCGCAGCCTCACCCACGTTCGGGATGTCCGCGGTGATTTCCTCTGGGCCAAGCTTGGTGTCACGGGCCACACAGGTCAGTTCCTGGATGTGGATCGTGGTGAAGCGGTCTTCCTGGACCACACGCTCGGACAGGCAGATGGAGTCTTCGAAGTTGAAGCCGTTCCACGCCATGAACGCGATGCGCATGTTCTGACCCAGTGCCAGCTCACCCATGTCGGTGGACGGACCATCGGCCATGATGTCGCTGCGCTGAACCTTGTCACCCTTGCTGACCAGCGGACGCTGGTTGATGCAGGTGTTCTGGTTGGAGCGGGTGTACTTGGTCAGGTTGTAGATATCCACACCTGCTTCGCCGGTCTCGACCTCATCATCGTTCACGCGAACAACGATACGGCTGGCGTCGACCGAGTCGATCACACCACCGCGGCGAGCAACCACGCAGACACCGGAGTCACGGGCAACGTTGCGCTCCATGCCGGTACCTACCAGCGGCTTGTCGGCACGCAGGGTCGGTACAGCCTGACGCTGCATGTTCGAACCCATCAACGCACGGTTGGCGTCGTCGTGCTCGAGGAACGGAATCAGCGACGCTGCGACCGATACTACCTGCTTCGGCGAAACGTCCATCAGGGTGACGTCTTCCGGCGCCTTGACGGTGAATTCGTTCAGGTGACGAACCGCTACCAACTCATCGATCAGCTGCTTCTTCTCGTTCATCGCGGCCGAAGCCTGGGCGATGACGTGATCAGCTTCTTCGATGGCCGACAGGAACACGATGTCGTCGCTGACAACGCCTTCCTTCACCACGCGGTACGGGCTTTCCAGGAAGCCGTACTGGTTGGTGCGGGCGTAGGCCGCCAGGGAGTTGATCAGACCGATGTTCGGACCTTCAGGGGTCTCGATCGGGCACACGCGGCCGTAGTGGGTCGGGTGTACGTCACGGACTTCGAAGCCGGCGCGCTCACGGGTCAGACCACCTGGGCCGAGTGCGGAGACGCGGCGCTTGTGGGTGATCTCGGAGAGCGGGTTGTTCTGGTCCATGAACTGCGAGAGCTGGCTCGAACCGAAGAACTCCTTCACCGCCGCCGCAACCGGCTTGGCGTTGATCAGGTCCTGCGGCATCAGGCCTTCGCTTTCGGCCATCGACAGACGCTCTTTGACCGCGCGCTCGACGCGCACCAGGCCAACGCGGAACTGGTTCTCGGCCATCTCGCCGACGCAACGGACGCGACGGTTGCCGAGGTGGTCGATGTCGTCGACGATGCCCTTGCCGTTACGGATATCGACCAGGGTCTTGAGGACCTCGACGATGTCTTCCTTGCTCAGCACGCCCGAACCTTCGATCTCGGTGCGACCGATACGACGGTTGAACTTCATGCGACCGACGGCCGACAGGTCGTAACGCTCGGCGCTGAAGAACAGGTTGTTGAACAGGGTCTCGGCGGCATCCTTGGTTGGCGGCTCGCCTGGACGCATCATGCGGTAGATCTCGACCAGCGCTTCCAGTTGGTTGCTGGTGGTGTCGATCTTCAGGGTATCCGAGATGAACGGACCGCAGTCGATGTCGTTGGTGTACAGGGTCTCGACGCGGACAACCTGGGCCTTGGCGATCTTCACCAGCAGGTCGGTGGTCAGCTCGGTGTTGCACTCGGCGATGATCTCGCCGGTGGCAGGGTGCACGATCGCCTTGGCGGTGGTGCGACCCAGCACGTACTCCAGCGGTACGTCCAGCTCTTTCACGCCAGCCTTTTCCAGCTGGTTGATGTGGCGCGCGGTGATACGGCGGCCTTGCTCGACGATGACCTTGCCGCTGCCGTCATGGATGTCCATGACCGCAACTTCACCACGCAGACGCTGAGGCACCAGTTCCAGGCTCAGTTTTTCGCCGGACAGGTGGAACACGTTGGTGGTGTAGAAGGTGTTGAGTACTTCTTCGGTGCTGTAGCCCAGCGCGCGCAGCAGTACCGAGGCCGGCAGTTTGCGGCGACGGTCGATACGCACGAACACGCAGTCCTTCGGGTCGAACTCGAAGTCCAGCCAGGAACCGCGGTAAGGGATGATGCGCGCGGAATACAGCAGCTTGCCCGAGCTGTGGGTCTTGCCACGGTCGTGGTCGAAGAACACACCCGGCGAGCGGTGCAGCTGAGATACGATCACACGCTCGGTACCGTTGATTACGAAGGTACCGTTCTCAGTCATCAGGGGGATTTCACCCATGTAGACTTCTTGCTCTTTGATGTCCTTGATCGCTTTGTTCGACGATTCCTTGTCGAAGATGATCAGGCGCACCTTCACCCGCAGCGGGACCGCGAAGGTCACACCGCGCAGGACACATTCCTTCACATCGAACGCCGGCTCGCCCAGGCGATAGCCGACGTACTCCAGGGCAGCATTGCCGGAGTAGCTGATGATCGGGAATACCGATTTGAAGGCCGCATGCAGGCCGACGTCGCGGAACTGATCCTTGGATGCTCCCGCCTGCAGGAATTCGCGATACGAATCCAGCTGGATGGCCAGGAGGTAAGGCACATCCATGACGTCCGGCAACTTGCTAAAGTCCTTGCGGATACGTTTTTTCTCAGTGTATGAGTAAGCCATCAGCATTCCCCAGCTTGGTCACCTGCTTGTTTGGCATCTCCCGGCGGGAGCAGCCGAAAATCGTGCAAACCCCTTGGTTTGCGCCACCCTCTTGGGTGTCTTGCAGCTCGTTATCGGGGCCGACCTGATCGGCCACCAATAACGGAAAAAGGCCGGTGGCATAAGCCACCAGCCATCAGTCCTTCGCTTAACGCTCGGACTGGAGTCGCAAAGTCGAAATTACTTCAGCTCGACTTTGGCGCCTGCTTCTTCCAGCTTCTTCTTAGCGTCTTCAGCGGCTTCTTTCGAAACGCCTTCAGCTACAACCTGAGGAGCGCCATCGACTTTCTCTTTGGCTTCTTTCAGGCCCAGACCGGTCAGCTCGCGAACGGCTTTGATCACGTTCACTTTCTTGTCGCCGGCTTCAACCAGAACAACGTTGAACTCGGTCTGCTCTTCAGCAGCGGCAGCAGCAACAGCTGGGCCAGCGGCAACAGCGGCAGCAGCGGTAACGCCGAAGGTTTCTTCCATCGCTTTGATCAGCTCAACAATTTCCAGAACGGTTTTCTGGCCGATTGCTTCGATGATTTGCTCGTTAGTCAGAGACATGACTTAAATCCTGTATTGGGGTGACAGCCTACGCAGCCATCAAATTAAACGTATGATTTTGAAAGCGTTGCGCGTGCCTTAGGCAGCAGCAGCTTCTTTCTGGTCGCGCAGAGCTGCCAGGGTACGAGCCAGCTTGCTGGTTGCACCTTGGATTACGCTCATCAGCTGTGCGATAGCCTCGTCGCGAGTTGGCAGGGTTGCCAGCACGTCGATCTGGTTAGCGGCAAGGAACTTGCCGTCAAACGCAGCTGCCTTGATCTCGAACTTGTCCTGACCCTTGGCGAACTCTTTGAACAGACGGGCAGCAGCGCCCGGGTGTTCGTTGGAGAAAGCAATCAGGGTCGGGCCTTTGAACGCGTCGTTGAGGATCGAGAATTCGGTGCCTTCAACAGCGCGCTTGAGCAGGGTGTTACGTACGACACGTACGTAAACGCCAGCTTCGCGGGCCTCTTTACGGAGTCCGGTCATTGCGCCTACAGTCACACCACGGGCATCAGCCACGACAGCGGACAGAGCGACTTTGGCAGCCTCGTTGACTTCAGCGACGATGGCCTTCTTGTCTTCGAGTTTAATTGCCACGGGTTTACTCCTGGTTTCTACCGTTTCATCTGGCCGGAGCCGGATGTCGTTTTGGTGTCTGATTCGCGAACGAATCGGGAGCACCATCTGCGTAGGCTTGAGGTTTAAGGCTTGCGCCGCCTACGGTCTTGGATAGCCCCCGCCAGGCAGGGACCCCAATTTAGTAGCCGGTGCGACCAAGGCCGCACCGGCCGAGCATTACACGTTCAGCGAGCTCTGATCGATGATCAGACCTGGGCCCATGGTGGTGCTCAGGGTAACGCGCTTGACGTAGATACCTTTCGAGGAAGCCGGCTTGATACGCTTCAGATCAGCGATCAGGGCTTCAACGTTTTCCTTCAGCTTGCCGGCTTCGAAGCCGATCTTGCCAACGGAGGTATGGATGATACCGTTCTTGTCGGTACGGTAGCGAACCTGACCAGCCTTGGCGTTCTTCACGGCAGTGGCTACGTCTGGGGTCACGGTACCGACTTTCGGGTTAGGCATCAGGCCGCGAGGACCCAGAACCTGACCCAGCTGACCTACAACGCGCATGGCATCAGGCGATGCGATGACGACGTCATAGTTCAGGTCGCCGCCTTTCATTTCGGCAGCCAGGTCGTCCATACCTACGCGGTCAGCGCCGGCAGCCAGAGCGGCTTCAGCAGCTGGACCCTGGGTGAAGACGGCAACACGTACGGTCTTGCCAGTGCCGTGTGGCAGCACGGTAGCGCTACGAACGACCTGGTCGGATTTACGTGGGTCTACACCGAGGTTGACGGCGATGTCATACGACTCGACGAACTTGGCGGCCGGCAGCGAAGCCAGCAGGGTTGCGGCTTCTTCGAAGTTGTAGGCCTTGCCTGCTTCGATTTTCTCGGCGATAGCCTTTTGGCGCTTGGTCAGCTTAGCCATTACACACCCTCCACGTTCAGGCCCATGCTGCGGGCGGAGCCGGCGATGGTGCGTACAGCAGCGTCCATGTCAGCGGCGGTCAGATCGGCCTGCTTGGCCTTGGCGATCTCTTCCAGCTGAGCACGGGTGACGGTACCGACCTTGACAGTGTTCGGACGAGCCGAACCGCTGGTCAGGCCAGCAGCTTTCTTCAGCAGAACCGAGGCAGGGGTGCTCTTGGTCTCGAAGGTGAAGCTACGGTCACTGTAGACAGTGATGATCACTGGAGTCGGCAGACCTGGCTCTTGACCCTGGGTACGGGCGTTGAAGGCCTTGCAGAATTCCATGATGTTCACACCGTGTTGACCCAGTGCTGGACCAACGGGTGGGCTTGGGTTGGCCTGGCCGGCCTTTACTTGCAGCTTGATGTAAGCCTGAATCTTCTTAGCCATGAGCTACTCCAAATTCGGGTACGAACGCCTGATGGCTCCCCGTATGACTTGCGTTTTATCCCAGTGACGACAAAACCCCGCAGCACATAGGGCTGCGGGGTATGGGATGCTGCGTTCCGCTAGACCTTTTCGACCTGGCTGAACTCGAGCTCCACCGGAGTGGAGCGACCGAAAATGAGCACTGCAACCTGCAGGCGGCTCTTCTCGTAGTTAACTTCTTCGACACTGCCATTGAAGTCGGCGAACGGACCGTCAATGACGCGAACCACTTCACCCGGTTCGAACAGCGTCTTCGGCTTCGGCTTATCACTGCCGTCGGCAACGCGACGCAGGATGGCATCAGCCTCTTTATCGGTGATCGGCGCAGGCTTGTCTGCGGTACCACCAATGAAACCCATGACCCGAGGGGTATCCTTGACAAGGTGCCAAGTCCCTTCGTTCATTTCCATCTGGACCAGTACATAGCCAGGGAAGAACTTACGCTCGCTCTTGCGCTTCTGGCCGTTACGCATTTCGACGACTTCTTCGGTCGGGACCAAGATCTCGCCGAATTCGTCTTCCATGCCAGCCAGCTTGACGCGCTCGATCAGGGAGCGCATTACATGCTTCTCGTAACCCGAGTAAGCATGCACAACATACCAACGCTTAGCCACGAGACACCCTTAGCCAACGATCAAGGAGACCAACCAGCCGAGCAGGGAATCAAGACCCCACAGCAGCAGCGCCATGACCAGAACTACAGCCACGACAATCAGCGTGGTCTGAGTGGTTTCTTGGCGGGTCGGCCACACGACTTTACGGATCTCGGCACGAGCTTCCTTCGCCAGCGCAAAGAACGACTTGCCTTTGGCGGTCTGCAGGGCAACGAAGCCAGCGACAGCAGCCAGGACAAGCAGGACGAGTACGCGATACAGGATCGGCGAGGCGGAGTAATACTGATTACCCACGACACCTACGACTACCAATGCGACAACAGCGAGCCACTTGAACAGATCAAAACGCGATTCTTGGGCTTCAGTTTTGGGAGTCATCGAGGAGGATCCTGTGAGAAGAAAGCCATCACACCGAGGTGAATGGCAGGTCAGGAGGGAATCGAACCCCCAACCTACGGTTTTGGAGACCGTCGCTCTGCCAATTGAGCTACTGACCTATAACGCTGTATCAGGCCGGCCATTATACCGGCCTGATCAAGTAAATCAACTACTTATTCAATAATTTTCGCTACGACGCCGGCGCCGACGGTACGACCGCCTTCACGGATGGCGAAGCGCAGACCGTCTTCCATTGCGATGGTCTTGATCAGGGTGACAGTCATCTGGATGTTGTCACCTGGCATTACCATCTCAACGCCTTCCGGCAGTTCGCAGTTACCGGTCACGTCAGTGGTACGGAAGTAGAACTGAGGACGGTAGCCTTTGAAGAACGGAGTGTGACGGCCGCCTTCTTCCTTCGACAGGACGTAGACTTCTGCGGTGAACTTGGTGTGCGGCTTGACCGAACCTGGCTTGACCAGAACCTGGCCACGCTCAACGTCGTCACGCTTGGTACCACGCAGCAGGACGCCGCAGTTCTCGCCAGCACGACCTTCGTCCAGCAGCTTGCGGAACATCTCAACGCCGGTGCAGGTGGTGGTGGTGGTGTCACGCAGACCAACGATTTCCAGCGGATCCTGAACGCGGACGATACCACGCTCGATACGGCCGGTAACAACGGTACCACGACCCGAGATCGAGAATACGTCTTCGATCGGCATCAGGAACGGCTGGTCGATGGCACGAACTGGCTCAGGGATGTAGGCATCCAGAGTTTCAACCAGCTTCTTGACAGCGCTGGTACCCATTTCGTTGTCGTCTTTGCCTTCCAGGGCCATACGGGCCGAACCGATGATGATCGGAGTGTCGTCGCCTGGGAAGTCGTAGGTGGACAGCAGGTCGCGAACTTCCATCTCGACCAGTTCCAGCAGCTCGGCGTCGTCTACCAGGTCAGCCTTGTTCAGGAAGACCACGATGTACGGAACGCCAACCTGACGGGACAGCAGGATGTGCTCACGGGTTTGTGGCATCGGACCATCGGCGGCCGAGCAAACCAGGATCGCGCCGTCCATCTGGGCAGCACCGGTGATCATGTTCTTCACGTAGTCAGCGTGACCTGGGCAGTCAACGTGAGCGTAGTGACGAATGTTCGAGTTGTACTCGACGTGAGCGGTGTTGATGGTGATACCGCGCGCTTTTTCTTCCGGAGCCGAGTCGATCTTGTCGAACTCAACGACGGCCGAACCGAAAACTTCGGAGCAGACGCGAGTCAGCGCTGCAGTCAGAGTAGTCTTACCATGGTCAACGTGGCCGATAGTGCCGACGTTAACGTGAGGTAGCGAACGATCAAACTTTTCCTTAGCCATCGATACAGTCCTCCGCAGAAGAAATTGTCATACAGCCTATAAAACAAAGGCAGATATTTTCATATCTGCCTTGTTTATATGGAGCTCTTGAGCGGACTTGAACCGCTGACCTCACCCTTACCAAGGGTGTGCTCTACCAACTGAGCTACAAGAGCGAAACACTTTGCGCAAAATCCTGCAAACTTGGAGCGGGTAGCGGGAATCGAACCCGCATCATCAGCTTGGAAGGCTGAGGTTCTACCACTAAACTATACCCGCGGAGCTTGCGGCTCTCGCTAAAACTGGTGGAGGGAGAAGGATTCGAACCTTCGAAGCTCTCGCAACGGATTTACAGTCCGTCCCCTTTGACCGCTCGGGAATCCCTCCAGATGTGGCCGGCATTCTATTTGTCTGCCGTCCCAGTGTCAAGCGTTTTTTCAAATTTTTTCAATCAAATCTGAAACTTAGCTGCTTTGACACCGCTTCCAGCTCTACCACCTCAGTGGTGTTCCCTGTGAAGCGGGCGCCATTCTATCAAGCTATTCAGCAGTTGCAATACCCTCGCACAAAATAATTTTGTGTTTTAAGTCTTTGAAATCCTTGGAAAGAGTCGAGAGCACCGCAGGGTCCAGCAAACGCTCGCTTTCAGGGGCCACCTTGAGCCAGAAACCCTCGGCGCCCGGCAGCTGCCCCACCACCGGCAGGGCGGCGATATCAAGGCTGACCAGGCGCTGACGCAGGGCATCGAGCTGCTCACGTGCGGCCAGCCCACCCACCACCAGGCATTCGTCGCGCCGCCTGGCAGGTGCCGCGGCCCCAGTCTCGCGCAACAAACGTATTTCCTGCTGGGAGCCTTTGTATAACGACAACGGGGCGACTTCCTTAACCTTAAGCGGAGCTTCCTGCTGATGCCATACGTAATAAACGACGTTGAGCACAACCAACAGCAGAAACAACCAGCGCATAGTCACCTCGACTCAATTGGGCAGGCCATGGCCAGGCCGACAAAGACCAGATCCGGCACGATCCGCGCTTGAGGCGCAGCGTCCTGCACCAGCGGCGCATCGCCCCCGGTCAGGAAGACCGTGAAATCCTCACCCCATAGCGCCCTGGCCTGCTCGACCTGGGTACGGGCAAAGCCCTGGAGCATCAACACACAACCACGCTCGACCGCTTCGACGGTGGAGCGCCCCGGCGCCAGGCTGCCCAAGGCACGCTCGGCCGAGGCATCGTCATAGCGGATTCGCCGGGTGTGGGTGCGCAACTGGCTACGCATCAGCGGCATGCCCGGACAGATGTACCCGCCGAGGTGCTCACCGTCGGCCGCGACATAGTCGGCCTTGGCCGCGGTACCGAAGTCGATGACCAGGCAGGCGCGACCCGCCAGGTGATAGGCGCCCAGCGCGCCGAGCCAGCGATCCATCCCCAGGCGCTGGTAGTCCTCGTAGCCATTGCGAACGCCGGCCATTTCCTTCACCGGCTGGGCCACACTCACTTCGACCCCGAACGAAGCCAGGATCAACGCGCACAGCGCCGAAGTTTCTTCTTCACTGCGCACGCTGACCATCCGGCAACCGATCAGGCGCAGGGATGAAAGCGCCGCGACGGCCGCAACCAGTGCCTGGTCGGAATCGACGATACCGCCACCGTTGATGGTGGCGTCGGCCGCATGGATGACGCGCCACTTGATGAAGCTGTTTCCGCAATCGAGCTCAAGAATCATCACGCAACCTCAGACTGAGCTCGCCACCGCTGAAGCTCTTTTCCACACCATCCACCTCGAGGCGCAAGCCGCCCTGCCCATCCACGCCCAACGCCACCCCATCGATGCGAGTGGTGCCGGCGACCAGCGAGACCTTCCGCCCCTGCCACAGGTGCGCCTGCTCCCATTCTTCCTGGAACGCGGCGAAACCATAGCGGCGATGACGAGCCAGCTCGTGCTGCAGTTGCTGACTGAGCTCCGCCACCAAGCGGTTACGGTCCACCAACTGCCCGGTCTCGCCACGCATGGAGGTCCAAGGCTGGTCGATCTGTTCACCGCCCTGCATGTTCACATTGATACCGATACCCAGCACCACATGGCAGACATCCGCCGGATCGCCGACCAGCTCCAGGAGGATGCCGGTGATCTTGCGCCCGCTGGCCAGGACATCATTGGGCCATTTCAGCCCGACATCCTTCAGGCCGAACGTCTTCAGCGTGCGCATGACCGCCAGGCCAACCACCAGGCTCAAGCCCTCGAGCTGACGCATGCCGCCATCGATGCGCAGTACCAGACTGTAATAGAGGTTTTCGGCGAACGGACTGACCCATTGGCGGCCACGACGTCCACGCCCGGCGCTCTGGCGCTCGGCCAGCACCAGGAACGGCGCCGCCTGCCCCTGGGCGGCGAGCCTCAGACCCTCGGCATTGGTGGAGTCGATAGTGTCATGAATGAAGGCCGGCCACGGCTCACCCTCCGAAAACCCGGCGATCGCCTGCGATTCAAGCAGGTTCAGCGGCGCTGCCAGCTGATAGCCACGGCCACGGACCTTGTGAATGGTCAGGTTCAGTTCGCTCTCAAGGTGCTGCAGCTGCTTCCAGACGGCGCTGCGGCTTACCCCGAGGGCGGCCCCCAGGGCTTCTCCGGAATGGAACCGGCCATCCTTGAGGAGATTCAACAACTTCAGCATGCCAGTCTCGACTTGGAATAAGGCTGGCATGATAGCCACGCCCCGCGGGCTTGCATAGGAAAAGGGCTACCGCCGGCCCCACAGCCGACGCGGTCGAAGGCCACCGTGGGAGCGGGCTTGCCCCGCGATAGGGCCGGATCAGGCGGTGATGTTGCCTGGGCTGGCCTAATCGCGGGGCAAGCCCGCTCCCACGCTGTGTATTCCACAGTAGAGGCGGTGTTGGCTTTGGGAACGCGGAAAAGACAAAACCCCTACCTGCTCGCGCAGATAGGGGTTTTGCGAAATGAATCTTGACGATGACCTACTCTCACATGGGGAAACCCCACACTACCATCGGCGATGCATCGTTTCACTGCTGAGTTCGGGATGGGATCAGGTGGTTCCAATGCTCTATGGTCGTCAAGAAATTCTGTTGCCAGAACATCCAGATGGATACTCCAGCGAATTCGGATATGCGATTTGTGATGTTGCGAACTTTCGGTTCTTTCGTCTTCACCACCACAATTTGGCCTCGGCGCAAATTGCTTGGGTGTTATATGGTCAAGCCTCACGGGCAATTAGTATTGGTTAGCTCAACGCCTCACAGCGCTTACACACCCAACCTATCAACGTCGTAGTCTTCGACGGCCCTTCAGGGAGCTCAAGGCTCCAGTGAGATCTCATCTTGAGGCAAGTTTCCCGCTTAGATGCTTTCAGCGGTTATCTCTTCCGAACATAGCTACCCGGCAATGCCACTGGCGTGACAACCGGAACACCAGAGGTTCGTCCACTCCGGTCCTCTCGTACTAGGAGCAGCCCCTCTCAAATCTCAAACGTCCACGGCAGATAGGGACCGAACTGTCTCACGACGTTCTAAACCCAGCTCGCGTACCACTTTAAATGGCGAACAGCCATACCCTTGGGACCGGCTTCAGCCCCAGGATGTGATGAGCCGACATCGAGGTGCCAAACACCGCCGTCGATATGAACTCTTGGGCGGTATCAGCCTGTTATCCCCGGAGTACCTTTTATCCGTTGAGCGATGGCCCTTCCATACAGAACCACCGGATCACTAAGACCTACTTTCGTACCTGCTCGACGTGTGTGTCTCGCAGTCAAGCGCGCTTTTGCCTTTATACTCTACGACCGATTTCCGACCGGTCTGAGCGCACCTTCGTACTCCTCCGTTACTCTTTGGGAGGAGACCGCCCCAGTCAAACTACCCACCATACACTGTCCTCGATCCGGATAACGGACCTGAGTTAGAACCTCAAGGTTGCCAGGGTGGTATTTCAAGGATGGCTCCATGAGAACTGGCGTCCCCACTTCAAAGCCTCCCACCTATCCTACACAAGCAAGCTCAAAGTCCAGTGCAAAGCTATAGTAAAGGTTCACGGGGTCTTTCCGTCTAGCCGCGGATACACTGCATCTTCACAGCGATTTCAATTTCACTGAGTCTCGGGTGGAGACAGCGCCGCCATCGTTACGCCATTCGTGCAGGTCGGAACTTACCCGACAAGGAATTTCGCTACCTTAGGACCGTTATAGTTACGGCCGCCGTTTACCGGGGCTTCGATCAAGAGCTTCGCTTGCGCTAACCCCATCAATTAACCTTCCGGCACCGGGCAGGCGTCACACCCTATACGTCCACTTTCGTGTTTGCAGAGTGCTGTGTTTTTAATAAACAGTCGCAGCGGCCTGGTATCTTCGACCGGCGTGGGCTTACGCAGCAAGTGCTTCACCCTCACCGGCGCACCTTCTCCCGAAGTTACGGTGCCATTTTGCCTAGTTCCTTCACCCGAGTTCTCTCAAGCGCCTTGGTATTCTCTACCTAACCACCTGTGTCGGTTTGGGGTACGGTTCCCAGTTATCTGAAGCTTAGGAGCTTTTCTTGGAAGCATGGCATCAACCACTTCGCGCTCTAAAGAGCACTCGTCATCAGCTCTCGGCCTTGAGATCCCGGATTTGCCTAAGATCTCAGCCTACCACCTTAAACTTGGACAACCAACGCCAAGCTGGCCTAGCCTTCTCCGTCCCTCCATCGCAATAACTGGAAGTACAGGAATATTAACCTGTTTTCCATCGACTACGCTTTTCAGCCTCGCCTTAGGGACCGACTAACCCTGCGTCGATTAACGTTGCGCAGGAAACCTTGGTCTTTCGGCGTGCGAGTTTTTCACTCGCATTGTCGTTACTCATGTCAGCATTCGCACTTCTGATACCTCCAGCAAGCTTCTCAACTCACCTTCACAGGCTTACAGAACGCTCCTCTACCGCATCACCAGAGGTGATACCCGTAGCTTCGGTGCATGGTTTGAGCCCCGTTACATCTTCCGCGCAGGCCGACTCGACTAGTGAGCTATTACGCTTTCTTTAAAGGGTGGCTGCTTCTAAGCCAACCTCCTAGCTGTCTAAGCCTTCCCACATCGTTTCCCACTTAACCATGACTTTGGGACCTTAGCTGACGGTCTGGGTTGTTTCCCTTTTCACGACGGACGTTAGCACCCGCCGTGTGTCTCCCATGCTCGGCACTTGTAGGTATTCGGAGTTTGCATCGGTTTGGTAAGTCGGGATGACCCCCTAGCCGAAACAGTGCTCTACCCC
>NZ_CP144367.1:0-535000 GCF_036549575.1 Pseudomonas sp. LH21 | reverse complement strand
CAGTACCTCTTCCGCACCGCGCTTGATAAGCGCCAGCTGCTCTTCAACCGACTTCATAGACAGACCCGCAACGCTAGGATTCAAGGGGAGCCAACCATACAAGATCGGCCATCAAATACAAGTTTCGCAAAGGATTGTGACCCGAACGGCGCACCGCAACGTCTACGCGCCCTTGCGTGAGAATGGATTTGGTTATATTTTATACAGTTATTTCATCTTCATCATGTCATTCATCTTTTCCATTTCACCTTTTTCAAAGTCACCTCACCTATGACCAACGAAACGCCTAAAGCGCCCCCGCTTTATCCGAAAAGCCATCTGTTGGCCGCAAGCGGCATTGCCGCCCTCCTCAGCCTGGCCTTGCTGGTCTTCCCTTCCAGCGAAGTGGAAGCCAAGAAAACCACCCTCAGCCTGGAGCTCGAGAGCCCGGCAGAACAGCTCAAGGACGAGTCCCGCAGCGCCCCCCTGGTAGAGGCCGGGCAAAGCAGCGACTCGCCATTCGCCCAGATCGACGGCGCCGAGCCCGAAACCGCCAAGGCGGAACCGGCGCCGGCCCCCGCCGCCAAGCCGGAAGAGAAAACCCCGGGCCACCGCGAAGTGGTGGTCAGCCGCGGCGATACGCTTTCCACCCTGTTCAACAAGGTCGGCCTGCCGGCCAACGTCGTCCACGACGTGCTGGCGAGCAACAAGCAGGCCAAGCAGTTCAGCCAGCTCAAGCATGGCCAGGTGCTGCAGTTCGAACTGGACAAGGACGGCCAGCTGACCAGCCTGCACAGCAAGGTCAGCACCCTCGAGACCATCCGCCTGAACAGGACCGACAAGGGCTTCGCCTTCGAGCGCGAGGTCAGCAAGCCGGTGGTCCGCACCGCCTACGCCCATGGCGTGATCAAGAGCTCGCTGTCCGCCTCCGCCCAGCGCGCCGGCCTGTCCCACAGCATGACCATGGACATGGCGCGCATCCTCGGCTACGACATCGACTTCGCCCAGGACATTCGCCCTGGCGACGAATTCGACGTGGTCTACGAGCAGAAGATGATGGACGGCAAGGTGGTCGGCACCGGCAACATCCTCTCCGCCCGCTTCACCAACCGCGGCAAGACCTACACCGCCGTGCGCTACACCAACAAGCAGGGCAACACCAACTACTACACCGCCGACGGCAACAGCCTGCGCAAGGCGTTCATCCGCACCCCGGTGGACTTCGCCCGCATCAGCTCGCGCTTCTCCGCCGGGCGCAAGCACCCGATCCTCAACAAGATCCGTGCGCACAAGGGCGTCGACTACGCCGCGCCACGCGGCACACCGATCAAGGCCGCCGGCGATGGCCGCATCGAACTGGCCGGCCGTCGCGGCGGCTACGGCAACACCGTGATCATCGCCCATGGCAATTCGTACAAGACCCTCTACGGCCACATGCAGGGCTTCGCCAAGGGCATCAAGACCGGCTCCAGCGTCAAGCAGGGTCAGATCATCGGCTACATTGGCACCACCGGCCTGTCGACCGGCCCGCACCTGCACTACGAGTTCCAGGTCAACGGTGTCCACGTCGACCCGCTGAGCCAGAAGGTGCCGATGGCCGACCCGATCGCCAAGGCCGAGCGCCAGCGCTTCAACCAGCAGAGCCAGCCCCTGATCGCTCGCATGGATCAGGAAAAGGCCACCCTGCTCGCCGCCAACAAGCGCTGACATGGCGCTCTACCTGGGGGTGATGTCCGGCACCAGCCTTGATGGCCTGGACATCGCCCTGATCGAGCAAGACGAGCAGCTGCGGCTGCTCGCCACCCATTACATCCCCATGCCCGTCGACCTGCGCCAGGACCTGCTCGGCCTCTGCGCCAGCGGCCCCGACGAGATCGCCCGTGCGGCCCTGGCGGAAAACCGCTGGGCCACCCTGGCGGCACAGGGCATCAATCATCTGCTGGCCGCCCAGGGCCTGGCGCCCGACGCCATCCGTGCCATTGGCAGCCACGGCCAGACGGTTCGCCATGAGCCGGCCCGTGGCTTTACCGTGCAGATCGGCAACCCGGCCCTGCTGGCCGAGCTCACCGGTATCTGCGTGGTGGGCGACTTCCGTCGTCGCGACGTGGCGGCGGGCGGCCAGGGCGCGCCCCTGGTACCGGCGTTTCACGAGGCCCTGTTCGGTCATCTCGGCCAGCGCCTGGCGATCCTCAACGTGGGTGGCTTCAGCAACCTGAGCCTGATCGAACGCGAGCAGCCGGTGCATGGCTTCGACTGCGGCCCGGGCAATGTGCTGCTGGATGCCTGGATCGAACGCAAGCAGGGCCAGGCTTTCGATGCCGACGGCGCCTGGGCGGCCAGCGGCAGCGTCCGTCAGGACCTGCTGAGCGCCCTGCTGAGCGATCCGTTCTTCGCCGGCAGCGGCCCGAAGAGCACTGGCCGCGAAGTCTTCAACCTGCCCTGGCTGGACGCCCATCTGGCGCGCCTGCCGGCGTACCGTGACGAAGATGTCCAGGCCACCCTGCTGGAACTGACGGCGCGCAGCATCATCGACTCGCTGCGCCAGGCCCAGGACGACACCGAGGCCCTGCTGGTCTGTGGCGGAGGTGCGCGCAACGGTGCATTGATGGCGCGCCTGGCGGCCCTGCTGCCGGCTGCCAAAGTTGCAAGCACCGCCGCACATGGCGTGGACCCGGATTGGGTCGAGGCCATGGCCTTCGCCTGGCTGGCCCATTGCTGCCTGGAGGGCATCCCGGCCAACCGCCCCAGCGTGACCGCCGCCCGCGGCCTGCGCATCCTCGGCGCGATCTACCCCGCCTGAACACCCGCCAGAATGCAAAACGCCGCGCAATTGCGCGGCGTTTTCACAGCAGGGCCCGGATCAGATCGAGAACGACGAACCGCAACCGCAGGTGGTGGTGGCGTTCGGGTTCTTGATCACGAAGCGCGAACCTTCCAGGCCTTCCTGGTAGTCGACTTCGGCGCCCGCCAGGTACTGGTAGCTCATCGGGTCGACGACCAGCGCAACACCTTCGCGCTCGACGATGGTGTCGTCATCGGCCACGTCTTCATCAAAGGTGAAACCATACTGGAAGCCCGAGCAGCCGCCGCCGGTCACGAACACACGCAGCTTCAGCCGCTCGTTGCCCTCTTCGCTGACCAGGGTTTTCACCTTGTGCGCAGCCCCGGGAGTGAACTCCAAAGCCGTGGGGGTGAAGGTTTCGACGCTCATGTTGATTCTCCCGGCGCAGTGCCGCCATAAAACTCGATGGCGGGTATTATCCGCTTGTCCGAGAAAATCGGTCAAGAATTGTGCGGCTTTAGTCGCCCCCATGAAAAAGGCCCGCGCGAGGCGGGCCCTGGCAACGACCGGCGGCTTACGGCAGCAGCCCGGCGTGGGACAGCCCCATGCGCTCGTCGAGGCCGAACAGGATGTTGAGGTTCTGCACCGCCTGGCCCGAGGCGCCCTTGACCAGGTTGTCGATCACCGACAGCACCACCACCAGGTCACCGCCCTGAGGCCGGTGCACGGCGATACGGCAGACGTTGGCACCGCGCACGCTGCGGGTTTCCGGATGGCTGCCGGCTGGCATCACGTCGACGAACGGTTCGTTGGCGTAGCGTTTCTCGAACAGCGCCTGCAGGTCGACCGAGGTATCGGCGACCGTTGCGTACAGGGTGGCATGGATGCCACGGATCATCGGGGTCAGGTGCGGCACGAAGGTCAGGCCGATGTCCTTGCCCGCCGCCTGGCGCAGACCCTGGCTGATCTCCGGCAGGTGACGATGGCCCTTGACCGCGTAGGCCTTCATGCTCTCCCCGGCCTCGCAGAACAGCGAGCCCACCGCAGCGCCGCGGCCGGCACCGCTGACGCCCGACTTGCAGTCAGCGATCAACCGCGACGGGTCGGCCAGGCCGGACTCCAGCAATGGCAGCAAGCCCAGCTGGGTGGCGGTCGGGTAGCAACCCGGCACGGCGATCAGGCGCGCCTGACGGATCTTCTCGCGGTTTACTTCGGGCAAGCCGTAGACCGCGTCCTTGAGCAGCTCGGGCGCGCCATGGGGCTGGCCGTACCACTTGCCCCATTCGGCGGCGTCCTGCAGGCGGAAGTCGGCGGACAGGTCGATGACCTTGGTGCCGGCCGCCAGCAACTCACCCGCCAGGGCGTGGGCGACGCCGTGGGGCGTGGCGAAGAACACCACATCGCAGGCCGCCAGGGTCTTGGTGTCCGGCACGCTGAACGCCAGGCCATCGTAATGGCCGCGCAGGTTCGGGTACATGTCGGCAACCGCCACGCCCGCTTCGGAGCGCGAAGTGATGACCGCCACTTCGGCCTGTGGGTGCTGCGCCAGCAGACGCAGCAGTTCGACACCGGTGTAACCCGTGCCGCCGACGATACCGACCTTGATCATGACGCTTGCCCCTTATCAACGAGACCACTGGAAAGCGCACGATAATAGGGGCCAAGGGCGCCTGTAACAACTCTTGGGATGACCCTTCGGGCCCTTGGCCTCTACTATCTGACGACCGTGAAAACCTGAAGGAACTCCCCATGCTCTATCTATGGATCAAGGCGCTGCATATCGTCAGCGTGGTCTGCTGGTTCGCCGGCCTGTTCTACCTGCCACGCCTGTTCGTCTATCACGCCCAGAGCCAGGACAGCATCAGCCTCGAGCGCTTCACCACCATGGAGCGCAAGCTGTACCGGGGCATCATGAACCCGGCGATGATCGCCACCTACGTGTTCGGCGGCTGGATGCTGTACCTGAACCCCGGCTGGCTGAGCCAGGGCTGGCTGCACGCCAAGCTCACCCTGGTAGCCCTGCTCACCGTCTACCATCACATGTGCGGCGCCCAGCGCAAACGCTTCGCCGCCGGCACCAACACCCGCAGCCATGTTTACTACCGCTGGTTCAACGAGGCACCGGTGCTGATGCTGCTGGGCGTCGTAATTCTCGTGGTGGTCAAACCGTTCTGACGATATCCACCCGCCTACAGGAGTTTCGCCATGTCCCTGCCCGCCTCGCTCGAACAACGCCTGCGCCTGCCCCTGGTGGCGGCGCCGATGTTCCTGATCTCCAATCCCCGGCTGGTGCTCGCCTGCTGCGCCAATGGCGTGGTGGGCAGCTTCCCTGCCCTGAACCAGCGTGACAGCGCAGGGTTCAAGGCCTGGCTGGAGGAGATCGAGGCCGGGCTGGCCGAGCTGCAGGCGCCTGCGCCCTATGCGGTCAACCTGATCGTGCACCCGACCAATCCGCGCCTGCAGGCCGACCTGGCACTGTGCGTCGAACATCGCGTGCCCATCGTCATCACCAGCCTCGGCGCGGTGAAGGAGGTGGTCGACGCGGTGCACGGCTATGGTGGCCTGGTGTTCCATGACGTGACCACCCGTCGCTACGCCGAGAAGGCCGCCGAGGCCGGCGTCGACGGGCTGATCGCCGTGGCCGCCGGCGCCGGCGGACATGCCGGAACCTGGAGCCCGTTCGCCCTGGTCGCGGAGATCCGCCAGTTCTTCGACAAGACCCTGCTGCTGGCCGGCTGCCTGAACCATGGCCATGAACTGCTGGCCGCGCAATTGCTGGGGGCCGACCTCGGCTACATGGGCACCCGTTTCATCGCCACCCGTGAGAGCCAGGCCCAGGACGCCTACAAGCAGATGATCCTGGGCGCCGGGGCCGCCGATATCGTGCATACCCCCGCAGTGTCCGGCATCCCGGCAAGCTTCCTGCGCCAGAGCCTGGAACAGGCCGGCTACGACCTGGCAGCGCTGAAGAGTGGCCATGACGCCGGCAAGCTCAAGCCACTGGATGACGAGGCCAAGGCCTGGAAGACGGTCTGGTCGGCCGGCCAGGGTGTCGGCGAGATCCATGACCTGCCCGGCGCCGGCGAGCTGATCGGGCGCCTGCAGGACGAGTACCGGACCGCCCTGGCGCGCAGCCAGCAGCTGCGCAGCAACGCCTTGTAGCAAATCGGCCAGGCTGTACACTAGGCGCCCCTTACGCCCCAGGAGCCTTGCATGACCCGTTACGCCATGATCACCGGAGCTTCCAGCGGCCTGGGCCTGGCCCTGGCGGAAGCCCTGGCACGGCGCGGGCGCAACCTGATCCTGGTGGCGCGCCAGCGCGAGACGCTGGAGCCAGTGGCCATCGAGCTCACCCAACGCTTCGGCGTGGAAGTGCTGTTCCGTGCCTGCGATCTCAGCCAGCCTCTGCGCCTGTCGGGCTTCGTCCTCGAGCTGGAGGAAGGCGAGCGGCGCATCGACCTGCTGGTGAATTGCGCGGGGCAACGCAGCTATGGGCCGTTCCTGGCCCATGAATGGGCCGATGAGCAGGACCTGCTGGAGGTCAATATCCTTGCCCTGAGCCGCCTGTGCCACGCCATTGGCAACCTGATGGCGATCCAGGGTGGCGGGCAGATCCTCAACGTCGCGGGACTGGCCGGGGTCGCACCGGGCCCGTGGATGGCTGCCTACGCGGCGAGCAAGGCCTATGTGCTGAGTTTCTCCGAGGCGCTGCGCGAGGAACTGCGGCGCACCGGAATCAAGGTCTCGGTGCTGTGCCCGGGGCCGGTGCGCTCGGCCAGGCGCCGCATCCCACGCCTCGACGGCAACAGCCGCTGCCTGAGCCCCGAGGAAATCGCCCTGTACACCGTCCGCGCTCTGGACAAGAACCGCGCGCTGATCCTGCCCGGCCGGCGCAACCGCTGGCTGGCCTTCGCCCCGCGCCTGCTGCCGCGCTGGCTGACGCGCAAGCTGGCCGGGCTGATCCATCGCCGCTATTGCCCGATCGGCATGGAATAGCCACTGGGCGAGCGGCGGCGGGCTCAGTACACTCAGCCCGGACACTCACCATGGAGCAAGTGCTGTGGAGACTATCTTCACCAAGATCATCAACCGGGAGATTCCGGCAAAGATCATCTACGAGGACGACCAGGTTCTGGCCTTCCACGATATCGCCCCCCAAGCGCCAGTGCATTTTCTGGTCATTCCGAAAAAGCCCATCCGTACCCTCAACGACCTGACCGAAGAGGACAAAGGCCTGGCCGGCCACATCCTGTTCACCGCCCAGCGCCTGGCCCGGGAGCTCGGCTGCGAAGAGGGCTTCCGCGTGGTGATGAACTGCAACGAGCAGGGCGGCCAGACCGTCTACCACATCCACATGCACGTGCTTGGCCAGCGCCAGATGCACTGGCCGCCGGGCTGATCCAAGGCAAGCCTGCCCAGGGGTATTGAGGTAGACTGTCGGGCATCACTTCAGCGGAGGTGCCCGATGGCTACCGAACGTCACTACTCGCCGCTCGACCGCTTGTTGCTGCAGGCCGATACCGCCATGCGCACCTTGCTGCCCTTCAGCGGCCAACCCGCCCGCCCATCCCCGGCGATCATCCAGCCGGACGCCGAACTCGACGAGCAGCAGACCCGCCATATCGCCGGCCTGATGCGCATCAACCACACCGGCGAAGTCTGCGCCCAGGCGCTGTACCAGGGCCAGGCCCTGACCGCCAAGCTGCCCCAGGTGCGCAAGGCCATGGAGCATGCGGCGGAAGAAGAAATCGACCACCTGGCCTGGTGCGAGCAGCGCATTCGCCAGCTCAACAGCCACCCCAGTGTGCTCAACCCGGTGTTCTACGGCCTGTCGTTCGGCATCGGCGCCCTCGCCGGTCTGGTCAGCGACAAGGTCAGCCTCGGCTTCGTCGCCGCCACCGAGCATCAGGTGTGCAAGCACCTGGACGAACACCTGGAGCAGATCCCCGAGAACGACGGCAAGTCCCGCGCCATCCTCGAACAGATGCGTGTCGACGAGGAACACCACGCCGAGTCCGCGCTGGAAGCCGGCGGCTACCGTTTCCCGGCCCCCGTGCGCTTCGGCATGAGCCTGCTGGCCAAGGTCATGACCAAGAGCACCTACCGAATCTGAGACGCGCACCATGGAACGTTTCGACGCCAGGGACCTGGCACGCGCCGTGAGTGCCGGCGTGCTGCACCCGGGGCAGGACCAGGCCTTGCTGGCCTTCCTGCGCCAGCAGCCGGAAAGCCGCGCCAGCTTCCAGCTGGCCCATGTGGCGTTCTATTTCGGCGCACTGCTGATCATGGGTGCCATGGGCTGGCTGCTCACCGAGGCCTGGATGCGCATAGGCGACGGTGCACTGCTGGCCATCGCCCTGCTCTACATCGCCGGGATCACCCTGTTCGCCCTGTCGCTGCAACGACGCAACCAGCCTGTCGCCGCCGGCGTGCTGGCCGCCGTGGCGGTCAGCATCGTACCGCTGGCGGTGTTCGCCATCGAGCGCCTGGCAGGCTGGTGGCCACTGGACGACGCCCAGGGCGACTACCACCAGTACTACACCTACGTGCAGGGTGGCTGGTTGGCAATGGAGGCGGCGACGGTACTGGCCGGGATGCTGATGCTGCGCCTGATTCCCTTCCCTTTCATCGTCATGCCGATCGCGGTGGCCCTGTGGTTCATGTCCATGGACCTGAGCGAGTGGTTCCATGGCGACCTGTTCAGCTGGGAGCAACGGCGCACGGTCTCGCTGTGGTTCGGCCTGGGCCTGCTGTTGGTGTTCCTGGTGATCGACGGACGCACCCGCCGGGACTATGCCTTCTGGGGCTATCTCGCCGGCCTGGCGGCGTTCTGGGGCGGGCTGACGCTGATGGACAGTGGCAGCGAGTGGGGCAAGGCGCTGTACTGCCTGATCAACCTGGGACTGATGGGCCTGGCCGTCCTGCTGCGCCGCCCCGTGTTCATGGTGTTCGGAGCGATGGGGGTGGCGGCCTATCTGGGGTATCTGTCCTACGAGGTGTTCGCCGATTCCCTGCTGTTCCCGGTCATACTGACCTTGATCGGCCTCGGCGTGATCGGTCTTGGCGTGCTGTACCAGAAGCGACGTGAGGCATTGAGCGAGCAGCTTCGGGCACAGCTACCCGAACGTCTGTTGCAGCTGCTGCCGGCATTGCGTCGCTGAACATGGGACGATCGCTCGCCCGGCTGCTGCAGGGCCTTAGCCTGATCCCGGTCGCCTATCTGTTCGTTTGCCTGATGGTCGCCAGTGTCGGGCAAAGCACTTTCAGCCTGGAACTGCCGACGCTTACCGACCCTGACAGCAACAGCACCGCCGAGCTGATGCTCGGCACACTGCCCGCGCAGTTGCTGTTCCTGCTGCTCAGCGCGTTTTTAGCCAGCCGCCAACTGCTGGTCGGCACGTTCGTGCTCGCTGGCACGTTGGCTGCGTGGCTGCAGTGCCAGGTGTTTGCCGAACACTTCGGCACCACCTGGAGCAGCAGCGAAATCCTCATCCTGCTCGGGGTGAATACGCCCTGGCTGGTGCTTGCGCTGATCCCGGGGCTCGCGTTGCTGCTAGGTGTCGAACGCCTGCACAAGCAAAGCGCCTGACCGGCAGGTGCTGCCTTCGATCAACCGAGTTCGACGATTTCGTAACCGTGCGTGATCTCGACGCCGGCGCGATCCAGCATGATCGAGGCCGAGCAATATTTCTCCGCCGACAGCTCGACCGCACGCTTGACCTGCGCCTCCTTCAACCCGCGGCCCTTGACCACGAAGTTGAGGTGGATCTTGGTGAACACCTTCGGGTCTTCACTGGCGCGTTCGGCTTCCAGGAAGGCCTCGCAGCTTTCCACGGCCTGGCGCGACTTCTTGAGGATGCTGACTACGTCGAAACTGCTGCAGCCACCCAGGCCGAGCAGGAGCATCTCCATCGGGCGCACGCCCAGGTTGCGACCTCCGGCTTCGGGTGGGCCATCCATAACCACGACATGGCCGCTCCCCGACTCACCGAGGAACATCGCTTCACCGGCCCACTGGATGCGTGCCTTCATCTATCCGGACTCCCGATTTCGTAAAAGGGTGTCAGCTTAGACCTTGCGAGGCTGTCGGAAAAGCTCAAGCCGCGTCGCTTTTGTGCCGATTCAAGTTGAAGTGTCTGATAAGCTGGCGCCAAATGACTGGCGCGTGCTGCCAGGCGCCTTTATAAAAAGCCAATGCGTCGTATCGAACAGGATTTCGTGATGGTCTCCTCAGCCCTGCCACCCAAGATCAAGAACATCGACAAGTTGCTGGCCCACTGCCAGCGCCGTCGCTACGCCGCCAAGAGCAACATCATCTGTGCCGGCGACCGGGCCGAGACCTTGTCGTTCATCATCAAGGGCTCGGTGACCATCCTGATCGAGGACGACGACGGCCACGAGATGATCATCGCCTACCTCAACAGCGGTGATTTCTTCGGTGAGCTGGGGCTGTTCGAGCCGGCCGGCCAGGAACATCAGCGCAGCGCCTGGGTGCGCGCCAAGACCGAGTGCGAAGTGGCCGAGATCGGCTACGACAAATTCCGCGAGCTGGTACGCCTGGAGCCGGAAATCCTCTATGCCCTGGGCAGCCAGATGGCCCAGCGCCTGCGCAACACCACCCGCAAGGTCGGTGACCTGGCGTTTTTCGATGTCACCGGGCGGGTCGCCCGCTGCCTGCTCGACCTGTGCAAGCAACCCGACGCCATGACCCACCCCGACGGCATGCAGATCAAGATCACCCGCCAGGAGATCGGTCGTATCGTCGGTTGTTCACGGGAGATGGTCGGCCGCGTCCTCAAGGACCTCGAGGAGCGCAGCCTGGTGCAGGTCAAGGGTAAGACCATGGTGGTCTACGGCACCCGTTAATCCTGTGGCAGCTCCGCCAACACTTGCTCATAGGCCTGGCTCAAGCACTCGAACCAGGGGGCGGCAGGCGCCACCTCGTGCAGGGCGATATGGCTGTCGGCACGGCAGCGCTGCTCCAGCTCGCAGCACTCATTGAAGCGGTTGACCGCCGCGACCATCGATTCGCGTTCGTTGTCCAGCAACAGGGCACCATGCACCAGCACCACCGGGCGCTTGCCCCCCAGCCCCTGGCGCCAGCGCTGGGCCGTGCCGACCAGTTTGCGGCCATTGAGGTTGACGTTGTAGCGGCCATCGCAAAAGGCGCCGTCAATCTCCCCCACCGAGGCAACACCACCCCATTCGCGCAGGACATCGCACAGCGGCAGGCACAGACGCTCGTAGGCATTCTCAATGCGGCCCTGATCACCCTCGCTACGCGGGGCCACATAGACCAGTGCCACGTTGACGGTCGCATGGGATTGCGGCACCGGCTCGCCACCGGTTTCGCGCAGCAGTACTGGCCAGCCGGCGATGGCCAGCTCGGCGCAAGCGGCCTCGAAGTTGTCCAGGCGGCTCATGCGCCGGGGCATGACCAGGGCATGGTCGGTCGGGCGCCAGAACAGCACGCCGGATTCGCGTTCGCCGCGGCAGACGGCGGCCAGCAGGTCCTGTTCGGCGTGCAGGCCCTGTTCGACGGTAAGGGCCAGGGGTTGATCGGTCATTGATCCACCTTTGATGTGATGTTCACCGGCCTCATCGCGGGGCAAGCCCGCTCCCACGTTGGGACTGTCTCACGATGAAGCCCTCGAATAGAAAAAGCCGGCAAACGATGCCGGCTTTCTGTTCGATCAGTCCAGTTGCTGAACGGTCTTCTTCACCTGTTCGGGGAAGAACAGCCGCTGCAGCTCCAACCCTGGCTGCTCGGCGCGCATGAACGCCTCGCCGACCAGGAACGAATACACCTCGTTGATTTCCATCAGCTCGACATCGGCACGGTTGAGAATGCCGCTCTCGGTGATGGCCAGGCGATCGCGGGGGATGCGCGGCAGCAGGTCGAGGGTAGTCTCCAGGCTGACTTCGAAGGTATGCAGGTTGCGGTTGTTGACCCCGACCAACGGTGTGTCGAGGGTCTTCAACGCACGCTCCAGCTCATCGCCGTCATGCACTTCGACCAGCACGTCGAGGCCGACGTCCTTGGCGGTGGCGGCCAGCTCGGCCATCTTCACGTCGTCCAGCGCCGAGACGATCAACAGCACGCAGTCGGCGCCCAGGGCACGGGCTTCGACGATCTGGTACGGATCGACCATGAAGTCCTTGCGGATCACCGGCAGCGAAACGGCGGCACGCGCCTGCTGCAGGTAGACGTCGGCACCCTGGAAGTAGTCCACGTCGGTCAGCACCGACAGGCAGGTCGCCCCACCCTTCTCGTAGCTGACGGCAATCTCCGCCGGCACGAAGTTTTCGCGGATCACGCCCTTGCTTGGCGAGGCCTTCTTGATCTCGGCGATCACCGCCGGCTGCTTGCGCGCAGCCTGCTCGATCAATGCCCTGGCAAAGCCACGGGGCGCATCGGCCGCCTTGGCCAGGCGCTCAAGTTCACCCAGGCTGACCCGCGCGCTGCGCTCGGCCACTTCCTGGAACTTGCGGGCGATGATCCTTTCCAGCACCGTCGGGACACTCATGCTTCGTTCTCCACCTTGAATACCGCGGTAAAGGCGCCCAGCTCCTGCAGTTTCTCCCAGGCCAGGCCGGTGTGCAGCACATCGTGGGCCAGTTCGACACCCTGGGCCAGGGTCATCGCGTGGTCGGCGGCGTACAGCGCTGCGCCAGCGTTAAGAACGATCATCTCGGCGGCCTTCTGGCCGTTCTCGGTCTTGCGTCGTCCCAGGGCGTCACGGATCAGCTCCAGCGAAGCCTGCGGCCCCTCGACCGCCAGGCCGTGCAGGCTCTGGCTCTTCATGCCGAGGTCTTCCGGCTCGACCCAGTACTCGGTGATCTGGTCATTCTTCAGTTCGGCGACGAAGGTCGGCGCGGCCAGGCTGAACTCGTCCAGGCCGTCCTTCGAGTGCACCACCAGCACGTGCTTGCTGCCCAGGCGCTGCAGCACCTCGGCCAACGGGCGGCACAGGGCCTGGGTGAAGACCCCGACCACCTGGTGTTTCACGCCGGCCGGATTCGTAAGCGGGCCGAGCATGTTGAACAAGGTACGCAGCCCCAGGTCGCGACGAGGGCCGGCGGCGTGCTTCATGGCACTGTGATGGGTCTGGGCGAACATGAAGCCGATGCCAAGGCTGTCGATGCAGCGGGCGACCTGCACCGGGGTCAGGTTCAGGTAGATACCGGCGGTTTCCAGCAGGTCGGCGCTGCCGCTCTTGCCGGAGACGGCACGGTTGCCATGCTTGGCCACGGTGCAGCCGGCCGCGGCCAGGACAAAGGCCGAAGCAGTCGACACATTGAAGATGTTGGCGCCATCGCCACCGGTGCCGACGATATCGACCACGCCGTCGAGGGTCTTCAGCTCGACCTTGTCGGCCAGCTCACGCATCACCGACACCGCGCCGACGATCTCGTCGATGCTCTCGCTCTTCATGCGCATGCCCATGAGGAAGGCACCGATCTGCGCCTCACTGCACTGGCCGGTCATGATCTGGCGCATGACGTCACGCATTTCCTCGGTGGACAAATCCAGGTGGCCGACGATACGGCTCAAAGCGGTCTTGATATCCATGATCGGTCCTTAACGGCGTCCGCCGGTCTGCTTGAGGAAATTGGCGAACAGCTCGTGGCCCTGCTCGGTGAGGATGGATTCGGGGTGGAACTGTACCCCTTCGACATTCAGGGTTTTATGACGCAGGCCCATGATTTCGTCGACAGTGCCATCTTCGTGGGCGGTCCAGGCGGTCACTTCCAGGCAGTCGGGCAGGGTTTCGCGCTTGACCACCAGCGAGTGGTAGCGGGTCACGGTGAGCGGATTGTTCAGGCCGGCGAACACCCCCAGGTCACGGTGCAGCACCGGGCTGGTCTTGCCATGCATCACCTGACGAGCGCGCACCACGTCGCCGCCGAAGGCCTGGCCGATGGACTGGTGGCCCAGGCAGACGCCCAGGATCGGCAGTTTGCCGGCAAAGTGCAGGATGGCCTCGATGGAGACCCCGGCTTCGCTCGGCGTGCACGGGCCCGGGGAGACGACGATGCGCTCGGGGTTAAGGGCTTCGATCTGGGCGATGGTCATTTCGTCATTGCGAATGACCTTGACCTCGGCACCCAGCTCGCCAAGGTACTGCACGACGTTGTAGGTGAAGGAGTCGTAGTTGTCGATCATCAGTAACATCTGCAACGAACCTCTTGAATACTGACTTTTGATTCGAGCCTTCCGCTGCCGCTCATGAATGCGGCCGAACCCGCACGGGGCGGTTGACGGAACAAGTGGGGAAGGCAAACGGGGGCGGGCCGGGCGAACCGGCAGGAGAAAAAGTCAGGCGCGCCAACGCCAACGGGCGACGGCCTTGATAACGCGCATCAAGAGTTTGCTGACGATCAACACAGGGTAGGTCTCGTTCATACGTTCCGGGACAGTAACCTACCGGGGCGGCGGGTGCAATATGCCCATAAACACGGGGAAACGAACGCAACGGTAGGCAAAGACCGGGAATTTGCTAAGGTCATCCGGCTTGCCCCGATAAAAACAATGAAAAGGATATCCATGCATGCTCAAGGCTCCCTTCCTGCGCACTTCCCTCGCGACCCTCGTGTTCGCCTGCAGCCAAGCCATCGCGACGCCCTCCCCCTATAGCGCCTTGGTCGTCTTCGGCGACAGCCTCAGCGACGCCGGGCAGTTTCCTGACCTGACCGGCGGCACGCCAGGCATGCGCTTCACCAACCGCGATGCCAATGGTAACTACGCGCCGGTATCGCCGATGATCCTGGGTGGCAGGCTGGGCTTTTCCGGAACCAGCCTGGGCCCCTCGACGTCGCTGACCAACCAGCTGCAAGGCACGCCGGACGGCAACAACTGGGCGGTGGGCGGCTACACCACGCAACAGATCCTCGACTCGATCACCGACACCTCGCAAGCCGTCATCCCACCAGGTCGCCCCGGCGCGGGCACTGTTCTGCGCGAGCGTGACGGCTACCTGGCCAACGGCCTGCGGGCCGATCCCAATGCCCTGTACTACCTGACCGGTGGCGGCAACGATTTCCTCCAGGGCCTGGTCAACAGTCCCGCCGACGCGGCCGCCGCCGGTGCCCGCCTGGCGGCCAGCGCCCAGGCGCTGCAACAGGGCGGCGCGCGCTACATCATGGTCTGGCTGCTGCCGGACCTGGGGCAAACGCCGAACTTCAGCGGCACGCCCCAGCAAGGGCCGCTGTCGCAGCTGTCCGGCGTATTCAACCAGTCGCTGGTCAACCGGCTCGGGCAGATCGACGCCGAGATCATCCCGCTGAATGTCCCGGCACTGCTGCGCGAGGCCCTGGCCAGCCCCGCCCAGTTCGGCCTGGCCGCCGACCAGAACCTGGTCGGCACCTGCTACAGCGGCGACGGCTGCGTGGGCAACCCGGTCTACGGGGCGAACGGCACGACGCCGGACCCGACCCGGCTGCTGTTCAACGACTCGGTGCACCCGACCATCGCCGGCCAGCAACTGATTGCCGACTATGCCTATTCGATCCTCGCCGCGCCCTGGGAGCTGACCCTGCTGCCGGAAATCGCCCACGCCAGCCTCCGCGCCCACCAGGATGAGCTGCGCAACCAGTGGCAGACGCCCTGGCAGGCGGTCGGTCAATGGCAGGCGTTCGTCGCCACCGGCGGTCAGGACCTGGACTTCGGCAGCCAGCGCAGCGCCGCCAGTGGCGACGGGCGCGGCTACAACCTGACCCTCGGCGGCAGCTATCGGCTGGATGACGCCTGGCGCGTGGGGCTGGCGGCGGGCGTGTACCGGCAAAAGCTCGAGGCAGGCCAGGAAGATTCCGACTACAAGCTCGACAGCTACCTGGCCAGCGCCTTCGCCCAGTTCCGCCAGGATCGCTGGTGGGCCGACGCGGCACTGACCGCCGGGCACCTGGACTATCGCGACCTCAAGCGTACCTTCGCCCTGGGCGTTGGTGAGCGCAGCGAGAAAGGCGACAGCGATGGCGAGGCCTGGGCCGTCACCGGCCGGGTGGGCTACAACCTGGCGGCCGAGAGCAGCCGCTGGCAACTGGCGCCGTTCATCAGCGCCGATTATGCGCGGGTCAAGGTCGATGGGTATGACGAGAAAAGCGGCCGCTCCACTGCGCTCGGCTTCGACGATCAGGAGCGCACGTCACGCCGGCTGGGGGCCGGCCTGCTGGGGAGCGTGCAGCTCCTGCCGACGACCAGGCTGTTTGCCGAGGTGGCCCGCGAGCACGAGTTCGAGCACGATCAGCAGGACCTGCGCATGCACCTGACCAGCCTGCCGGCGAACGACTTCACCTTGACCGGGTATACGCCACACAGCAACCTGACCCGCGCCAGCTTGGGGCTGACCCATGAACTGGTGCCAGGGGTGAACCTGCGGGGGAACTACAACTGGCGCAAGAGTGATGAGTTGCGCCAGCAGGGCGTGAGCGTGGCGTTGAGCCTGGACTTCTGAGTTGTCGGGGCCGCGTTGCGACCCCGATCCATTTACTTGGAGGTCTGCTCGGCCAGCGCCACCGCGCGGAACATCGCCCGGCGCTTGTTGATGGTTTCTTCCCACTCCAGCGCCGGCACCGAGTCGGCGACGATGCCGCCACCGGCCTGCACATGCAGTTCACCGTCCTTGATCACCGCAGTGCGGATGGCGATGGCGGTGTCCATGTTGCCGTTCCAGGCAAAGTAGCCCACCGCGCCACCGTAGACGCCGCGCTTGACCGGCTCCAGTTCGTCGATGATCTCCATGGCGCGGATCTTCGGCGCGCCGGAGAGGGTACCGGCCGGCAGGATCGCCCGCAGTGCGTCCATGGCCGTCAGCCCCTCATTCAGCTGGCCGGTGACGTTGGACACGATATGCATGACGTTCGAGTATCGCTCGATCACCATCTTCTCGGTCAGGCGCACACTGCCGGTGGCCGACACCCGGCCCACGTCGTTGCGACCCAGGTCGATGAGCATCAGGTGCTCGGCGATTTCCTTGTCGTCCGACAGCAGGTCGTCTTCCAACGCCCGGTCGGCTTCTTCGGTGGCCCCGCGCGGGCGGGTACCGGCGATCGGGCGCACGGTGACCAGGTTGTCCTCGACCCGCACCAGCACTTCCGGCGAACTGCCGACCACATGGAAGTCGCCGAAGTTGAAGAAGTACATGTACGGCGTCGGGTTGAAGCAGCGCAGCGCCCGGTACAGGTCGATGGGCGCGGCCTTGAAGTCGATGGACATGCGCTGGGACGGCACCACCTGCATGCAGTCGCCGGCCAGGATGTACTCCTTGATGCGGCCCACGGCGCTTTCGTAGTCGGCTTGTGTGTAGCTGGAGCGGAACGCCGGCTCGGCGGCCATCGGCCCGCTCAGGTCCAGGCCACGGCGCGGGGTGATCGGCTGGCGCAGGGTATCCAGAAGCCCCTGCAGGCGGGCCTGCCCTTGTTCGAAGGCCTGCGCCTCGGCCGGGTCGACCAGCACGATGGCGTGCATCTTGCCCGCCAGGTTGTCGAACACCACCACGGCATCGGAGACCATCAGCAGGATATCCGGTACCCCCAGTGGGTCCGGGTTGGGGCTGGCACCCAGGCGTTTTTCCACATAGCGCACGCAGTCGTAGCCGAAATAGCCCACCAGGCCACCGTTGAAACGTGGCAAGCCAGGAATGTCGGCGACCTTGTAGCGATCCTTGAACGCCTCGACAAAGGCCAGCGGATCCTCGACGTCATGGCTTTCCACCTCGACGCCATCCTGCAGGATGCTGACGTGGTAGCCGTGCACGCGCAGCACGGTGCGCGACGGCAGGCCGATCATCGAATAGCGGCCCCACTTCTCGCCGCCCTGCACGGACTCGAGCAGGTAGGAGTTGGGTTGGTCGGCCAGCTTCAGGTAGATCGACAGCGGTGTGTCGAAGTCGGCCAGGGTTTCGCAGGCCAGGGGAATGCGGTTGTAGCCGGCAGCGGCCAGGCGCAGGAATTCTTCGCGGGTCATGTGTAGCCTCGGGGCAAGCAGCAAGGGGGAGCGGGCAAAGGATGTACCGGCAGGCGCCGGTGGGCAGGCGTCAGGCGCGCCAGCGCCAGCGGGCCAGGGCCTTGATGACTTTCATCCAGAATTTGCCGGTAACCACCACGTTGTTGTCTCTGCTTTGCGGGGCTTGAAGGTCCGCCAACGTTATCCCAGTGTCGGTGACTAAGCAACCGGGCAGCAGCAGGCGTAGGTCGTCGATGACCAGGCTGGGCGACTCGTCGTCGATCGGCCGGCCATGGTTGTAGCCGTAGCTCAGGCCGACGCACTGGACGCCGGCGGCCTTGGCGGCCAGCACGTCGCTGCGCGAATCGCCGACGAACAGCGATTGTTCGGCGCTGACGCCGGCCATCTTCATGACGAACAGCAGCGCCGCCGGGTCGGGCTTCTTCTGCGGCAGGGTGTCGCCGCCGATGATCCAGCGGAAATAGCGACCGATCTTCATCTGGTCGAGCAAGGGGGCGACGAAGCGTTCGGGCTTGTTGGTGATCAGCGCCATCTCCACGCCCTGCTTGCGCAGCCAGCGCAGGGTGTCGCGCACGCCGGGGTAGACCACGGTGAGTTCATGGTTGTCGGCATAGGCTTCCATGAACAGCGCCAGCGCGCGTTCGGCCAGCTCGTCGTCCACCGCGGCGTGATCGATATCGCCGGCCAGGGCCCGGCGCACCAGCACCTGGGCGCCGTTGCCAACCCAGTGGCGCACCGCCTCCAGGCCTGCGGGCGGTCGCCCGAGTTCGAGCAGCGTGCGGTCGACGGCTGCGGCCAGGTCGGGTACCGAATCGATCAGGGTGCCATCCAGATCGAACATCACCAGCCTGGGCAGTGTCCCCGGGAACAACTGCTCGAAGCCGCTCATGCGCGTGCCAGCGCCATTTCGGCACGCATCTTGTCGATGACTTCCTTGTAGTCGGGGGCGTTGAAGATCGCCGAGCCGGCCACGAAGGTGTCAGCGCCGGCGGCGGTGATCTCGCGGATGTTGCCTACGTTGACACCGCCGTCGATCTCCAGGCGGATGTCACGGCCACTGGCGTCGATCAGCGCGCGGGCTTCGCGCAGCTTGTCGAGGGTACCGGGGATGAACTTCTGCCCACCGAAGCCTGGGTTGACGCTCATCAGCAGGACCATGTCGACCTTGTCCATCACGTACTTCAGCGCATCGAGGCCGGTGGCCGGGTTGAATACCAGGCCGGCCTTGCAGCCGCCGTCGCGGATCAGTTGCAGCGAGCGGTCGATGTGCTGGCTGGCTTCCGGGTGGAAGGTGATGTAGGTGGCGCCGGCCTCGATGAAGTCGCCGATGATGCGGTCGACCGGGCTGACCATCAGGTGCACGTCGATCGGCGCGGTCACGCCGTACTTGCGCAGGGCGCTGCAGACCATCGGGCCGATGGTCAGGTTGGGCACGTAGTGGTTGTCCATGACATCGAAGTGGACGATGTCGGCCCCGGCGGCGAGGACCTTGTCGACGTCCTCGCCCAGGCGGGCGAAATCGGCGGACAGAATGGAGGGGGCAATAGCGTAGGGCTGCATGGCGCACCTGTTGGGCAGAATCACGGTGGCGCGCATTGTAACTCAGGGAAGCGGATCGGGGCTGATTGGTATCAATCCTGTGCCGGCCCTTCGCGGGTAAACCCGCTCCCACAGGGACTGCACAGTTATAGAGAACTGCACAAATCCTGTGGGAGCGGGTTTACCCGCGAAGTGCCGGTAAAGCAACAAAGAATCAGGCCGGCTGCTGGGTCCTCAGCTTCTCGCTACGCCCGCGCAGCCACTCCAGGGTCAGCAGCAGGATCACCGAGAAGGCAATCAGCAAGGTGGCCGCCGCCGCAATGGTCGGGCTCAGGTTCTCGCGAATGCCGCTGAACATCTGCCGTGGCAGGGTCGCCTGCTCGGGCCCTGCAAGGAACAGGGTCACCACCACCTCATCGAACGATGTGGCGAAGGCAAACAGTGCCCCGGAGATCACCCCGGGGGCGATCAACGGCAAGGTCACCCGACGGAAGGCCAGCAGTGGCGAGGCCCCCAGACTGGCCGCCGCGCGCACCAGGTTGTAGTTGAAACCCTGCAGCGTCGCCGACACGGTAATGATCACGAACGGTACACCCAGCACCGCGTGCACCAGGATCAGCGAGGTGAAGCTGTTGCCCATGCCCAATGGGGCGAAGAACAGGTAGCTGGCCACGCCAATGATCACCACCGGCACCACCATCGGCGAGATCACCAGCGCCATCACCAGCGACTTGCCGGGGAAGTCGCCGCGGGTCAGGCCGATGGCCGCCAGGGTGCCGAACACCATGGCCAGCACCGTGGCCGCCGGGGCGACGATGATGCTGTTCTTCAGGGCGCGCATCCATTCGGCGGAAGCGAAGAAGTCCTGGTACCAGTGCAACGAGAAACCTTGCAGCGGGTACACCAGGAAGCTCCCGCTGTTGAACGACAGCGGGATGATCACCAGTACCGGCAGTACCAGGAATAACAGGATCAGGCCGCACAGGATGCGCAGGCTGTAGAACCACACCCGTTCCACGGGCGACATGTAGGGGCTCAGCATGACAACGCTCCTCAGCTCAGGCGCAGGCGGCTGGCGCCGACCAGCCAGCTATAGATCAGGTACAGCAGCACGGTCGCCAGCAGCAACAGCCCGCCCAGGGCGGTGGCCATGCCCCAGTTGATGCTGGTGTTGGTGTAGAAGGCGACGAAGTAGCTGACCATCTGGTCGTTCGGGCTGCCCAGCAGCGCCGGGGTGATGTAGTAGCCGATGGCCAGGATGAACACCAGCAGGCAGCCGGCGCCGACACCGGCATAGGTCTGTGGGAAGTACACCCGCCAGAAACTGGCGAACGGATGGCAACCCAGGGAAATCGCCGCGCGCATGTAGCTGGGCGAGATGCCCTTCATCACGCTGTACAGTGGCAGGATCATGAACGGCAGCAGGATGTGCACCATCGAGATGTACACGCCGGTGCGGTTGAACACCAGCTCCAACGGTTGGTCGATGATGCCGATGGCCATCAGCGCGCTGTTGATCAGCCCGCCCGACTGCAACAGCACGATCCACGCCGCCACCCGCACCAGGATCGAGGTCCAGAACGGCAGCAGCACCAGGATCATCAGCAGGTTGCTCTGCCGGGTCGGCAAGTTGGCCAGCAGGTACGCCAGCGGGTAGGCCAGCACCAGGCAGATGGCGGTGATCACCACGCCCATCCACAGGGTGCGGGCAAAGATATCCAGGTAGATGGCCTGGTCCGGCGTGGCCTTGGCCAGTTCGCCGAGGTCGTCGATGCGGTGATCGACGGAGGCCAGCAGGTAGAAAGAGGTGACCGTGCTGGTGTTGCGGCGGATCGCCTGCCAGTAGGCCGGGTCGCCCCAACGTTCGTCCAGGGCTTGCAGGGCCTCTTTATAGGACGCGGGCTCGCCCTTGAACGGCAGCGCACGCGCGGTCTTGGCCAGCAGGCTGCGGTAGCCGGCCAGTTCCATGTTCAGGCGCTTGGAAAGGTCGCCCAGGGTCTGGTTCTTGCGCGACTCGGCCAGGTCCTGGCTGAGGGCCTTGTAGACCTCCTCGCCGGGCAGGCTCTTGCCGTCCCACTGCGCCACCGCCTCGACGGTACGCGGCAGGCCGGCGACCACCTCGGGGTTGCCGACGCTCTTGTACAGCAGCGCCGCGATCGGCACCAGGAACACCAGCAGGAGGAACAGCGCCAGCGGCGCGATCAACGCCTGGGCCTTCCAGCGGTTGACCCGCTCGGCATGCTTGAGGCGCTGCTTGAGGCTTTTACCCGCGCCTTCGTTGAGGGGCACTGCAATGGCCATGGCGAACTCCGGGAAATCAGGGAAACATTGAGGCCGCTTCAAAAGGACAGCGGTGATCTCAGGCTTGACGCGCTAACTGTAGGAGCGGCCTTGTGCCGCGAAAGGGCCGCGAAGTGGCCCTGGGATCTCAGCCGTGATGCACAAGATGCTGCGGGCTGCTTTGCAGCCCTTTCGCGGCACGAGGCCGCTCCTACAGGCCTCAGGGATCGTGCCCTTACTTCTTCGCCGCCCAGGCGTTGAAGCGTTGCTCCAGCTGTTCGCTGTTGTCGGCCCAGAAGGCCACGTCGATCTGCACCTGGTTGGCGATGTTCTCAGGCGTGGTCGGCATGTCCTTCTTCACCGCATCGGCCAGCAGCGGGACGGCCTTGGAATTGGCCGGGCCGTAGGCGATGTTCTCGGAGTAGGTCTTCTGCTGCTCGGGCTGGACGGTGTAGGCGATGAATTTCTTCGCCTCTTCCACATCCTTGGCGCCTTTCGGGATGGCCCAGGCGTCGAAGTCATAGATGCCGCCGTTCCATACGACCTTGAGGTTGCTTTCTTTCTGCACTGCGGCTATCCGGCCGTTGTAGGCCGAGCTCATGACCACGTCACCCGAGGCCAGATACTGTGGTGGCTGGGCACCGGCTTCCCACCACTGGATGCTCGGCTTGAGTTCGTCGAGCTTCTTGAACGCGCGGTCCTGGCCTTCCTTGGTGCCGAGCACCTTGTACACCTCTTTCGGTGCGACGCCGTCGGCCATCAGGGCGAACTCGAGGGTGTACTTGGCGCCCTTGCGCAGCCCGCGCTTGCCCGGGAATTTTTTCGTATCCCAGAAATCGGCCCAGCTGGTGGGTGCGCTCTTGAGCTTGTCGGCGTTGTAGGCCAGGACCGTGGACCAGACGAAGAAGCCCACGCCGCACGGCTGGATGGCGCCTTTCACGTAATCACTCTCGTTGCCGAACAGGGCCGGGTCGAGCTCCTCGAACATGCCCTCGTCACAACCACGCGCCAGCTCCGGCGACTCCACCTCCACCAGGTTCCACGACACGCTGTTGGTGTCGACCATGGCTTTGACCTTGGCCATCTCGCCGTTGTACTCCCCGGCGACGATCTTGCCCTTGCCGGCCTTCTCCCATGGCTCGTAGAACGCCTTGACCTGGGCCGCCTTGTTGGCGCCACCGAACGACACCACCGTCAGGTCCGCGGCCAGGGCCTGGCCGGCGGCGAACAGCCCCAGGGCCAGGGCGGTCAGTTTCAACTGCTTGCGCATTATTATTCTCTCCACAGTTCAGGGTTGGTGAAGCAAACCATCAATGGGCTTCGGCAATCGGATCGAGCGCGCGGGCGTGCTCCACTTCCCAGCCCAGTGGGACCACATCGCCCACGGCCAGGGCCGGATCGAGCTCGGCGATCGGCTGCTTGACGAAGAAATCGGCCTTGCCGCAGACCTCCAGGCGCACCCGCACGTGGTCGCCCAGGTAGATGAACTCGGCCACCCGGCCGGAGAAGCGGTTCACGCAGCGTTCGCTGTGACCGTTCAGCCGCACGCGCTCCGGGCGGATCGACAGGGTCACCGGCTCGCCGGCCTGGCCGACATTCACAGCCAGCGCCTCGACCCGCTCGCCCCGGGCCAGCTGCACCTGGCAACGCTTGCCGTCACTGGCCAGCAAGGTGCCGTTGAGGCGGTTGTTCTCGCCGATGAAGTTGGCGACGAAGGTGTTGCGCGGCTCTTCGTAGAGGGTGCGCGGGTCGGCGATCTGCTGGATCTCGCCCTGGTGGAACACCGCCACCCGGTCGGACATGGTCAGCGCCTCGCCCTGGTCGTGGGTCACGTAGACCACGGTCACGCCCAGGCGCTGGTGGATATGCTTGATCTCCATCTGCATGTGTTCGCGCAGTTGCTTGTCCAGGGCGCCGAGCGGTTCGTCCATCAGCACCAGCTGCGGCTCGAAGACCAGGGCACGGGCCAGGGCCACGCGCTGCTGCTGGCCCCCGGAGAGCTGGCCTGGGTAGCGCTTGGCGAAGGCATCGAGCTGGACCATGCCAAGCACGCGCTTGACCCGTTCGCTGATGTCGGTCTTGCTCAGGTTGCGTACGGTCAGCGGGAAGGCCAGGTTCTCGGCCACGGTCATGTGCGGGAACAGCGCGTAGTTCTGGAACACCATGCCGATGTCACGCTTGTGCGGCGGCACATTGTTGATCGAGCGTCCGGCCAGCTGGATTTCACCGGCGGTGGGGGTCTCGAAGCCGGCCAGCATCATCAGGCTGGTGGTCTTGCCCGAGCCGGACGGGCCGAGCAGGGTCAGGAACTCGCCCTTGCGGATGTCCAGGTTGAGGTCCTTGACGATCAGCGATTCGCCGTCGTAGCTCTTCTGCACACCTCGGAAGCTGACCAGCGTCTCGTTCGAATTCGCCTCGCTCATGCCCTGCACCTTCTTGTTGGAATGACTGCGTGGGCACAGCGTAGAAGAGGCGCAAGCGCCCGCAAATCGGGGGGGCTGAGAGATTGCCATCATCCGGATGGAAGACTTGCTGTAGGGATTGCCCTACAAGGATGACGCTTTCAGGACAGACACATCCCTTGTAGGAGCGGCCTTGCGCCGCGAAAGGGCTGCGAAGCAGCCCCGGGTTCAGCTTAAATGCACATATTACTGGGGCTGCTTTGCAGCCCTTTCGCGGCACAAGGCCGCTCCTACAAAGAACCGTGTCAGCTGGGCGCTTGTCGCAATCAGACCAGCTTGTGCTCCATCGCATACTTCACCAACTCCGCCAGCGAGTTGACCTTGAGCTTCTGCATCAACCGCGCCTTGTGGGTGCTGATGGTCTTGTTCGACAGCGCCAGCTGCTGGGCGATGTCGTTGACGTTGGCGCCCTGGGCCAGGCGCTCGAACACCGAGAACTCACGCTCGGACAGCAGCGTGTGCAGCGGCCGGGTTTCGGTCAGCCCCACCTCGAAGACCATGCGGTCGGCCAGGCTCGGGTCGATATAGCGCCCGCCCCCGGCAACCCGGCGAATCGCGGTGAGCAGCAGCGCCGGGTCGCTGTCCTTGGTGGCATAGCCCGCCGCCCCGGCCTTCAGCGCCCGCGCGGCCATCTGCGCCTCGTCGTGCATCGACAGCATCAGGATCGCCGGCGGGTTGTTCAATGCCAGGATCCGCGGGATGGCCTCCAGGCCGTTCACCCCCGGCATGGAGATATCCAGCAGCACCACCTCGCAGGGGGTATGGCGCAGGGTCTCCAGCAACTGCTCGCCGTTGCCCGCCTCGCCGGCGACCTGCATGTCCTTGGCCAGGCCAATCAACTGCTTGATGCCCTCACGGACGATGGTGTGGTCTTCCGCCACCAGCACTCGAATCACGATCGTTCTCTCCTACGCCAAAGGAATCGCCACGCTCAGGCTGGTGCCTTCGCCGGGCTCGCTTTCCAGGGTCATGTCGCCGCCGAGCATCAGCACGCGCTCACGCACCCCCACCAGGCCGAACGAAGTCGGCCGGGCCGCATCGACGGCGAACCCCACGCCATCGTCGATGACCGTCATGCGCAACTGCCCGCCCTCCTCGACCAGGGCGATCTGCACGGTGTGCGCCCGAGCATGGCGCATGACGTTGGTCAGCGCCTCCTGGAGGATGCGGAACAGGCCGATGGCCTTGGCATCGCTCAAGGGCGGCAACTGCTCCGGGACCTCGACCAGGCAGGGGATCTGCGTGCGGGCCTCGAAACGCCGTGCCTGCCACTCGATGGCCGAGGCGATCCCGGCATCGAGAATCGGTGGACGCAACGCGGTGGCCACATCACGCACCAGCTGGAACAACTGGGCGATCAGGCGCTTCATGCTGGCCAGGCGCTCATGCAGCCCGGAATCCAGCTCGGCGTAGGCCAGCTCGCACATCGACACTTCCAGTTTGAGCACCGTGAGCATCTGCCCCAGTTCGTCGTGCACCTCGCGGGCGATGCGCGCCTTTTCCTCCTCGCGCACACTTTCCAGATGCGCCGACAATTCGCGCAGCTGTTCCTGGGAGGCGGCCAGGGCCAGCTCGGCCTGCTTGCCCTGGGTGATGTCCCAGACCACACCATCCCACACCATGCGCCCATCGGCCAGGCGCCGCGTGGTGGCCTTGATGTCGGCCCAACGCTGTTCGCCCTGGCGGGTGAGGATACGGCCTTGCCACGACCAGTCCTGGTCGCTGGCCAGGGCCAGGTCCTGGACCCGGTGATAGTCGGCGCGATCCTCGGGGTGGACCAGGTTGCGCAGACCCATCTGCGGGTGCTGGATCGCCGCCGGGGTATAGCCGACCAGCGCCTCGCTGCCTTCGCTGATATAGGGGAACTCCGGATCACCTTCGGCCGGGTCGCGCTCCAGGCGGAACACCAGCCCCGGCACGTTGCCGGCAATGCCCTTGAGCCGCGCCTCGCTTTCGCGCAACGCGGCCAGGTCGCGCTGGCGCTCGGTGACATCGGCGAGGAACACCACCAGGTACTCCGCATCGCGAAAACGCAGGAACGACAACGACAACTCGACTGGAAACAGGCTGCCTTCGGCGCGTCGACACTGGCTTTCGAACTGCTGTTCACCGCCGTCCCCGGTGCGGGCGCGCTTCCACAGCTCCAGCCAGCGATCCATCTTCAGGTTGGGTTCGATATCGACCAGCGGCCGCTCCAGCAACGCCCCCTCGGAATAGCCCAGCATGCGTTCTGCGGCATGGTTGGCGTAGCGCACATGGCTGTCCCAGTTGACCCAGAGGATGCCCACCGTACTCTGGTCAATGGAGAACTGGCTCAGGCGCAACGCCTCCTCGCGCACCTGACGCTCCACCAGGCTCTCGCGGGCCGCCAGCAAGCCCCGCTCCAGGCCGCGCTGCTGGCGACGCTGCCAGACCAGGGTAGCCAGGGCACACAGCAGCAGCAGGCCGAACAGCAAGGCGAGGTTCTGCCAGAAGCCGGCGGACTCGGAAAAGCGTGGGTATTTGGGCTGCAGCCAGCGCTGATGCATTTGCTCCAAGGTCTTGGCCGGCAGGGCCTGCAAGGCGCGTTCGAGGATATCGGCGAGCACGGGCCAGTCTCGCCGCGAGCCAACCCGCAGCAACTGCGGCAAGCCGATATCACCCACCACCGCCAGGTCGGCGAACTCGCCTTCGCGGGACAGCCGGCTCAGTTGCGCCTCATCCAGCACGGCGAAGCTGGCCTGGCCGCCCAGCACCAGCTGCAGCGCCTCCCGCTCGTTGGGCACGCCCTGCAGGTTGAGATTGCCGTAATTGCTCCGCAGGTAGTCCGCCAGGGCACCTGGCATGCGCACAGCCACCCGCTCGTTGGCGGTCAGTTTCTCCAGGTCCACGGCCACTGCGCCGCTGCGCATGCCCACCACCAGTTGCGGCACACGCATGTAAGGGTCACTGAACAGCCACAGCCGCAGGCTGGTGGGCGTCTGGGTCAGGCCGGGGGCGAAATCGATCTCGCCTGTCTGCAACGCGTGCTCCAGCGCCGCCTGGTCCGGGAAGCCGCGCCAGGTGAGGTCTAGCCGCAGTGCCTGGGACAGCGCGCCCACCAGCTCGACGTTGGCCCCGTAGAACTGCTGCAGACGGCGGTCGAACTGGGCATAGGGTGCCTGCAGCACCAGGCCGACGCGCAGGCCGCGGTGCTCATCCAACCACTGCTGCTGGGCCGGGTCGAGCACCACGGACGGGGGCGCCTCCGGCTTTGCCAGGGCGATCAAGGGTAGACACAACCAGCCGATAACCCACAGGCAACGCACTCGCTTCATCTCTACGCTCGTCTTGGCAATGACGGCCGCCTGGCGTGGCCGTCGCGGGCAAATACCATTAGGCTGCCGGTATGATTCTGGCCTTGGATTGATCGATGTTCACACTTTATCGCACGACGCTGGCAATGTTCTGCCTGGCTTCGCTCCTGCCGCTCGGCGCTCAGGCCGCCGACGCCGAAGCACCGCAGGCCGCCACAGAAGCGGCCACCCCCGTTCCCCGTGCACCGCTGCTCGAACGCAGCCAGGACGACGCCCTGGCCCTCGAGCGCCAGGTGCCCAAGGCCGAGCAACAGACCTTGCAGGCCAATGGCGAGAACTTCCTGGCGCTGTGGAAGCCGGCCAACGACAGCGATCCGCAAGGCGCGGTGATCATCGTTCCCGGTGCTGGCGAAAGTGCCGACTGGCCAACCACCGTCGGGCCGCTGCGCCGTGGCTTCCCCGATGTCGGCTGGAGCACCCTGAGCCTGAGCCTGCCCGACCTGCTGGCAGAACGTCCGCAGGCCCGGGTCGAAGCCAAGCCGGTGGTCGAACCGAAAAAGGAAGAAGGCGAGTCGGCCCCGGCCAAGGACACGCCAGCCGATGCCAACGCCAACGTGGCCCAGGCCACCGCGCCCGAGGCGGACGCGGCCGACAGCACCGATGCGGTCGAGGCCGACGAGCACACCAGCGAGGAGGATGCCGAGCGCATCTTCGCCCGCCTCGACGCCGCCGTGGCCTATGCCCAGCAGCAGAAAGCACGCAGCATCGTGCTGCTGGGCAACGGCAGTGGTGCTTACTGGGCCGCGCGCTACCTCAGCGAGAAGCAGCCGCCCCAGGTACAGAAGCTGGTGATGGTCGCCGCACAGACACCAGCGCGGGTGGAGCACGACCTGCTGAGCCTGACGCCGACCCTGAAAGTACCGACGGCGGATCTTTACTACACAACCCGAACCCAGGATCGACTGGCCGCCCAACAGCGCCTGCAAGCCAGCAAGCGAGAGAAAAACAGCCAGTACCGGCAGCTGTCGCTGATGGTCGTGCCGGGCAACAAGGCCGCCGAGCAGGAGCAATTGCTGCGCAGGGTACGCGGCTGGCTGAAGCCCAAGGAAGAGTGAGGCGTATCGAGGGACAAGCCAACTCCAGCAATCTGGGAGCGGGCTTGCCCCACGCTGGCAAACCTAAAGCCCGCGTCGCTTGCGAATCATGGCATAGGCCTGATGCAACTCGCGGGTATGTTCGGTCGCCTCGCGTACCTTGGCCTCACTGGCGCCACTGCCCACCAGCTTGTCCGGGTGATGTCGGCTGAGCAACCGCCGGTAGGCCTGCTTGACCTTGTCCGCTTCGGTATCCGGCTCCACTCCCAGCAGCCTCAACGCCGCCGCATAGGTCATGGCGCCGCCTTCGATCGCCGATTTGCGCGGTTCATATTCCAGCGACATAGCCTGCACCTGGTTGCGACTGAGCCCCAACTGCTGGCCCCAGCCCAACAACAGGTCGCGCTCCTGGCGACCGGCCTTGCCATCGGCCCAGACCATGCGCCAACAGGCACGCAGGGTACCCTCGGCGCCGTGCGGCTGCAGCTTGATCCGGCGCAGGTAGTGCCCCAGCCGGCCCTTGCCCGATTTGCCGCGGTTGAACGCGGCAATCGCCCGCATCCGCGCAGGCTCCGCCAGGTCCAGCCGTGACATTTCCTGGCGCGCCTGCTGGATATGCCCCTCGACCACTCGGCCGTCGCTCTTGGCCAGGCGTCCGAGCAGGACGAACAACAGTTCCTCGTCACGCAGCGCCGGGCGCCCCCCCAGGCGCTCGCGCACATCCTCCCACCCCTGCAGTCGCAGGCGCCGATCCATGGCCTGTCCCAGCAACGCCCCCAGCAATGCCCCCGGAATGCTGGCCACGGCGAAACCGGCACCGGCACCAATCACTGTGCTCGGCCACCACATGTCAGGCACGCTCGCCGATCAGGCGCTCGACATCGGCCAGGCGCTCGAGGGTACCGACATCGATCCAGTGGCCACGATAGTGCTCGCCGCTCACCCGCCCTTCGGCCATGGCCTTGCGCAACAGGGGCGCCAACTTGAACGCGCCGGACTGGCAGCCTTCGAACAGCGCCGGCGCCAGCACCGAGATACCGCTGAAGGTCAGCGTTCCCGGGGCGTCGTCACCATCGCTCACCTGGCCATCCGCCAGGCGGAAGTCGCCACGGCCGTGATGACCGGGATTGTCCACCAGTACCAGGTGCGCCAGCCCTTGCAGCGGAGCATTCAGGCCAGTGAAGTCGTAGTCGGTCCAGACGTCACCGTTGACCAGCAGGAACGGCGCATCCCCCAGCAGCGGCAACGCCTTGAAGATCCCGCCCCCAGTTTCCAGTGGCTCGCCCTCCGGCGAGTAGCGGATGTGCAGGCCGAAGCGGCTGCCGTCGCCCAGGTGGTCTTCGATCTGCTGGCCGAGCCAGGCGTGATTGATGACCACTTCGCGGATACCGGCGCGGGCCAGCGCCTCCAGGTGGTATTCGATCAGCGGCTTGCCGGCGGCGGGCACCAGCGGCTTGGGCGTATGCAGGGTCAGCGGGCGCATGCGCTCGCCCTTGCCTGCCGCCAGGATCATCGCCTTCATGAACGCGCCTCGCCCTTGAGCTCGGCAATCAGTTGCCCCAGCTCGGCCAGTTCGGGACGGCGGGCGATCACTTCATCTATATAGGCAAAGAAGCGCGGCACGTCGGTGAGATAGCGCGGCTTGCCGTCACGGTGGCAGATGCGGGCAAAGATACCGATAACCTTGAGGTGGCGCTGCACACCCATCAGGTCGCTGGCACGGTGGAACGCCTCGAAGTCAGGCTGAACCGGGATACCGGCGACTCGGGCCTTTTCCCAATAACCACGCAGCCAGCCTTCCACGCGCGGCTGCGGCCAGCTGAGGAAGGCGTCCTTGAACAGGCAGGTGATGTCGTAGGTCACCGGGCCGTAGACGGCATCCTGGAAGTCCAGCACGCCTGGGTTGGGGGCGCTCTGCATCAGGTTGCGCGGCATGTAGTCGCGGTGCACCAGCACCTTGGGCTGAGCCAAGGCGCTGTCGATCAGCACCTGGCTTACCCGTTGCCAGGTGGCCTGCTGCGCTTCGGTGAAGTTCAGGCCAAGCTCGCGGCCCACGTACCACTCGGGGAACAGCTCCACCTCGCGGCGCAACAGGGCAACGTCGTAGCTGGGCAGCGGCGCGTCCATCGGCAGGCGCTGGAACGCCAGCAGCGCATCGATGGCATCGGCGAACAGTGCGTCAGCGTTGTCCGAATCAATGATGTCCAGGTATGTCTGGCGACCCAGATCGCCCAACAACAGGAAACCACGCTCCAGGTCCTGGGCATGAATGACCGGCACGTTCACGCCCGCCGTGGCCAGCAGGTGATCGATATCGACGAACGGACGGCAATTTTCCTGCGGCGGCGGCGCATCCATGATCACGAAGCTGTGGCCGGCGCCCTCCCAGCGGAAATAACGGCGGAAACTCGCATCGCTGCTGGCGGCGGTCAGGCTGCCGGTGGGCACTTCGCCCCAGGCGTTGCTACGGAACAGGCTCTCCAGTTGCCCGGCGAGCCAGGCGGTCAGTTGTTGCAGGCGTACATCGTGATCGGGCATTACGAGGGTTCTCCGACGGCCCTAGCCGTCAAGCGGGTCATGCTTTATTATCCAGCATCTTTTTCAGACCATCGAGAGGCGTGCGGCCCCCACACGCGGGCAGATGGCACGCAGGAAGCCCGGACTAATAAGATGGCATTGAAATCCCCCGCGTTTCGTAGAAAGTTTCCATTGCTGGTGACAGGCGGTCTGCTGGCCCTGCAACCCCTGGCCACGTCGTACGTGGTGGCGGCCGAGCAGTTCGACTGCCAAGTGTCCGCCGCCGGTGGCTGGGACTGCAAGCCCAAGACCTCCGCCAACCTGCCTCCGCGCCCGGTACATCCGGGCGCTGCCGCTGCCAGCTCGGGTGCCGAAGCGCCTGGCGAAGCCGCCGCGACCGAGGCCGAGAAGCCGATGCTGGTCACCGAGGCCAAGGGCCGCGGCCTGAAATCGCGCAGTGAAGACTACAGCCACCTGGACTGGGTCCCGCGCGAGAAGCTCACCGCTGCGCAGCTGGCCGAGACCGGCCCGTATTGCGGCGGCGCCTACATCGAGCCGACCCGCCCGGGCATGAACGACTCCACACCCAAGGACGAGTCGCCCACCTACATCAACGCCAAGGTCTCCAAGTACCAGCAGGAGCAGCAGATCGCCACCCTCGCCGGTGACGTGGTCATGCGCCAGGGCAGCATGCAGGCCGAGGCCGACGAAGCCAACCTGTACCAGGCCGAGAACCGGGGCGAGCTCAAGGGCAACGTCAAGATCCGCGACAACGGCTCGCTGGTGGTCGGCGACGAGGCGCAGATCCAGCTCGACACCGGCGAAGCCCGGGTCGACAACGCCGAATACGTGATGCACAAGTCGCACATCCGCGGCAACGCGCTGTACGCCAAGCGCGCCGAGAACGCCATCATCCGCCTCAAGGACGGTACCTATACCACCTGTGAGCCGGGCAGCAACGCGTGGCAGCTCAAGGGCAACAACATCACCCTTAACCCGGCCACCGGCTTCGGCACCGCGACCAACGTGACGCTGCGGGTCAAGGATTTCCCGGTGTTCTACACACCGTACATCTACTTCCCGATCGACGACCGTCGCCAGTCCGGCTTCCTGCCGCCGTCGTTCAGCTCCAGCAGCGACACCGGCTTCATGCTGGTCACGCCGTACTACTTCAACCTGGCGCCGAACTACGACGCCACGTTGTACCCGCGCTACATGGCCAAGCGCGGCATGCTGATGGAAGGCGAGTTCCGCTACCTGACTAAGTCCAGCGAAGGTCAGTTCGGCGGCGCTTTCCTGAACGATCAGGACGATGACCGCAAGAAGCAGACGGACTACAAGAAAGACCGCTGGATGGTCAACTGGCAGCACAAGGGCGGGTTGGATGAACGCCTGATGGCCGAGGTGGATTACACCGATATCAGTGATCCGTTCTACTTCCAGGACCTGGAAAGCGACCAGATCGGCATCAAGACCCAGGACATCGTGAACCAACAGGGCGCGCTGACCTATCGGGGCGACAGTTATACCGCACGCCTGAATGTGCAGGCCTACGAGATGGCGACCATTTCGCAGATCACCCCGTATAACCGTCTGCCACAACTCAACCTTAACGGGATGCTGCCCTTCCACCCAGGTGGATTGGACTTCAGCTACGAGTCCGAGGCAGTACGTTTTGATCGCGACCTGAAGAATGACTTCGTTCTAGACAAGGACGGCAACCCAGATGCTTCCGCAGGTCTTCCAGGCCGCCGGTTGGACGAAAACGTGTTCGGTATTGCCCGCGCCAACGGCACCCGCCTGAATCTCGCCCCCTCGATGAGTTTGCCTCTCGAGGCCAGCTACGGCTTTTTCAAGCCTAAGCTCAAGTACTCTTATACACATTACGACCTTGACCTCGACAGCAAGGGCAAGAACGACGTAGCCGACAACCCTGGCATGCGCACGCTGTACGGCGACTACAAGAGCAACCAGAACCGCGATATTCCAATTTTCAGTATCGACAGCGGCCTGTACTTCGACCGCAACACCCAGCTGTTCGGAACGAATTATCGCCAGACCTTGGAGCCACGCCTCTTTTATCTCTACGTTCCGTACAAGGATCAAACCGACATCCCGATCTTCGACAGCGGCGAGAATACGTTCAACTATGCCTCTCTGTTCCGGGATAATCGTTTCAGTGGGATCGATAGGATCGGTGACGAGAACAAGCTGTCGCTGGGCGTGACCAACCGCTGGGTCGAAGACAACGGTTTCCAGCGCCAGCGTTTCAGCATCGGCCAGGCACTCTACTTTAAAGATCGCAAGGTACAGTTGCCAGGCATCGACTACCGCACCAGGGCGGACAGCAAGTCGGATGTTTCGCCTTATGCGCTGGAATATGAGTACGCATTCAATCGCGATTGGCGCTTCAACTCGGACTTCAACTGGGATCCGGACTCCCGCAGTACTCGCTCGGGTAGCGCCATGTTCCACTACCAGCCTGAAGACAACCCGAACAAGGTCGTCAATCTCGGCTATCGCTACCGGAACGACCTGATCACCTACGACGCTCAAACCGGTAACTGGCGAGTCGGCGGCGGTGACTATGGCACTCCGGGAACCCCGGGTTACATCAAGGATTACTACAAGATCCAGCAGCACGACTTCTCGGTCATCTGGCCAATCGTGCCGCAATGGAGCGTCATTGCCCGCTGGCAACATGACTACAACCGCAACCGCACCTTGGAAGCGATGGGCGGCTTTGAATATGACAACTGCTGCTGGAAACTGCGTCTGATCAACCGCTACTGGATCGATTATGACGATTTCAGCCAAGCTGTACCGGAAAACGAAAAAGGCGACCACGGGATCTTCTTGCAGATCGTGCTCAAGGGGCTCGGTGGTGTAGTCGGCAACAAGGTCGAATCGTTCCTGGACCAAGGCATTCAAGGTTACCGTACACGTGAAGAGCAAGCTTATTGATCGTCTGCGCCCGCTGATGCTGGGCGCCGCAATGCTGAGTGGCGCGGTGCATGCCGCGGTGCAACCCATCGACCGCATCGTGGCCACCGTCGACAATGACGTGGTCATGCAGAGCCAGCTGGACCAGCGCGTGCGCGAAGTGCAGCAGACCATCGCCAAGCGTGGCGGTGGCGTGCCGCCTGCCGCCGCCCTGCAGCAGCAGGTACTGGAGCGCCTGATCGTCGAGAACCTGCAACTGCAGATCGGCGAGCGCTCGGGTATCCGCATCACCGACGAAGAACTGAACCAGGCCGTCGGCACCATTGCCCAGCGCAATGGCATGTCGCTGGAGCAGTTCCGCGCCGCCCTGGCCCACGACGGCCTGTCGTACGACGATGCCCGCGAGCAGATCAAGCGCGAGATGGTCATCAGCCGCGTGCGCCAGCGTCGCGTGGCCGAGCGTATCCAGGTGTCCGAGCAGGAAGTGAAGAACTTCCTCAACTCGGACCTGGGCAAGATGCAGATGTCGGAAGAGTACCGCCTGGCCAACATCCTCATCCCGACGCCGGAAGGCGCCAACTCGGAAGCCATCCAGGCCGCCGCCCGCCAGGTCGGCGATGTCTACCAGCAACTCCGGCAGGGCAAGGACTTCGGCCAGATGGCCATTGAACGCTCCGCCAGCGAGAACGCCCTGGAAGGCGGCGAGATGGGCTGGCGCAAGGCCGGCCAGTTGCCACCCGACTTCGCCAAGATGCTCAGCAGCATGGCCATTGGCGATATCACCCAGCCGATCCGCATCCCCAACGGCTTCATCATCCTCAAGCTCGAGGAGAAGCGTGGCGGCAGCGAGAGCATCCTGCGCGACGAAGTGCATGTGCGCCACATCCTGATCAAACCGAGCGAGATCCGCAGCGAAGCCGCCACCGAGCAACTGGCCGAGCGCCTGTACGATCGGATCCAGAATGGTGAAGACTTCGCCGAACTGGCGAAGAGCTTCTCGGAAGACCCGGGCTCTGCGCTCAACGGTGGCGACCTCAACTGGGTCGACCCGAACAGCCTGGTGCCGGAGTTCCGCGAGCAGATGGCCAACGCCCAGCAAGGCGTGGTGACCAAGCCGTTCAAGACCCAATACGGCTGGCATGTGCTGGAAGTGCTGGGCCGCCGCGCCACCGACAGCACCGAGCAGGCGCGCGAGCAGCAGGCCATGAACGTCCTGCGCAACCGCAAGTACGACGAAGAGCTGCAGAACTGGCTGCGCCAGATCCGCGACGAAGCCTACGTTGAAATCAAGCTGCCTGGCGCCGACCAGGCCGCCCAGTGAAGCCCCAGCGCTTCGCCGTCACGCCCGGCGAGCCGGCCGGCATAGGTCCCGACCTGTGCCTGCTGCTCGCCGCCGAGGCCCAGCCCCACCCCCTGATCGCCATCACCAGCCGTGACCTGCTCGCCGAGCGGGCCGCGCAGCTGGGGCTGGCCGTCAGCCTGCTGCCCGTCACCCCTGACAGCTTCCCCAGCCTGCCAGCCCCCGCCGGCAGCCTGTACGTCTGGGACACGCCACTGGCCAACCCAGTGGCGGCCGGACAGCTGGACAAGGCCAACGCCGCGTTCGTGCTGGAGACGCTGACCCGGGCCGGCCAGGGCTGCCTCGACGGGCAGTTCGCCGGGATGATCACCGCCCCCGTGCACAAGGGTGTGATCAACGAGAGTGGCATCGCCTTTTCCGGGCACACCGAATTCCTCGCCGACCTCACCCACACCGCGCAAGTGGTGATGATGCTGGCCACCCGAGGATTGCGCGTGGCCCTGGTGACCACCCACCTGCCCCTGCGCGATATCGCCGACGCCATCACCGGCGAACGCCTGGAGCGCGTCACCCGCATCCTGCATGCGGACATGCGCGACAAGTTCGGCATCGCCAGCCCACGCATCCTGGTCTGCGGGCTCAACCCGCATGCCGGAGAAGGCGGCCACCTGGGCCGCGAAGAAATCGACATCATCGAGCCGGCGCTGCAGCGCCTGCGCGCCGAAGGCATGGACCTGCGCGGTCCACTGCCGGCCGATACCCTGTTTACCCCCAAATATCTGGAGCACTGCGACGCGGTGCTGGCGATGTACCACGACCAAGGCCTGCCCGTACTCAAGTACAAGGGCTTCGGCGCTGCGGTCAACGTGACGCTGGGCCTGCCGATCATCCGTACCTCGGTCGACCACGGCACCGCCCTGGACCTGGCCGGCACCGGCAGGATCGACACCGGCAGCCTGCGCGTCGCATTGGAAACCGCCTACCAGATGGCCGAGAACCGACCATGACCGAGCACTACCAACACCGGGCGCGCAAGCGCTTCGGCCAGAACTTCCTGCACGACGCCGGAATCATCGATCGCATCCTGCGGGCGATCAACGCCAAGGCCGGCGAACACCTGCTGGAGATCGGCCCGGGCCAGGGCGCCCTGACCGAGGGCCTGCTGGGCAGCGGCGCACAGCTGGACGTGGTGGAGCTGGACAAGGACCTGGTGCCGATCCTGCAGCACAAGTTCGCCGGGCGCGGCAACTTCCGCCTGCACCAGGGCGATGCCCTGAAGTTCGACTTCAACCAGTTGGGCGTGCCTGAGCGCAGCCTGAAAGTGGTCGGCAACCTGCCCTACAACATCTCCACCCCGCTGATCTTCCACCTGCTCAGCCATGCCGGGCTGATCCGCGACATGCACTTCATGCTGCAAAAGGAAGTGGTCGAGCGCATGGCTGCAGGCCCGGGTGGCGGTGACTGGGGCCGTTTGTCGATCATGGTGCAGTACCACTGCCGGGTCGAGCACCTGTTCAACGTTGGCCCTGGCGCCTTCAACCCGCCGCCGAAAGTGGACTCGGCCATCGTCCGCCTGGTGCCGCACGAAGTGCTGCCACACCCGGCCAAGGACGCGCGACTGCTGGAGCAGGTGGTACGCGAGGCGTTCAACCAGCGCCGCAAGACCCTGCGCAACACCCTGAAAGGCCTGCTCGACAGCGCGGCCATCGAAGCTGCCGGCGTCGATGGCAGCCTACGCCCCGAGCAGCTGGACCTGGCCGCCTTCGTGCGCCTGGCTGACAAACTGGCCGAACAGCAGGCCTGACCAAGTGCCCGCTCCCTCCGTGGGAGCGGGCTTGCCACGCGATCAGGGATAACTGGCCTCCACCCCCGCCAATGGCCTAGACTGCGTTATTGCGTCAGTTCGCCCAAGGCCCTTGCATGTCCGACCCCCGCTATCAGATCGACGTCAGCGTCGTGACCCGCTACCTCAAAGACCAATCCGATCCCGAAAGCAGCCGTTTCGCCTTCGCCTACACCATCACCGTGCAGAACAACGGCACGGTCAAGGCCAAGCTGATGTCCCGCCACTGGCTGATCACCAACGGTGACGGCGAGGTCGAGGAAGTGCGCGGCGCCGGCGTGATCGGCCAACAGCCGCTGATCGAGCCCGGTCAGAGCCACACCTACAGCAGCGGCGCGGTCATCAGCACCCGCGTCGGCACCATGCAGGGCAGCTACCAGATGTTCGCCGAGGACGGCAAGCGCTTCGACGCCACGATCGCCCCGTTCCGCCTGGCCGTGCCCGGGGCCCTGCACTGATGGCCACCTACGCGGTCGGCGACCTGCAAGGCTGCCTGCAACCGCTCAAGTGCCTGCTCGAACGCGTACGCTTCAACCCGGCGGTCGACCGCCTGTGGCTGGTGGGCGATCTGGTCAACCGCGGCCCCGAGTCCCTCGAGACCCTGCGCTACCTGTATTCGATCCGCCATGCGCTGGTCTGCGTGCTGGGCAATCATGACCTGCACCTACTGGCGGCGTGGCACAACGTCGAGCGCCTGAAGAAAAGCGACACCCTGCGCGAGATCATCGAGGCCCCGGACGCCGACCAGCTGTTCGACTGGCTGCGCCAGCAGAAGCTGCTGCACTACGACGAGGCCCGCAGCATCGCCATGGTCCATGCTGGCATTCCACCGCAATGGACCCTGGGCAAGGCGCTGGAGCTCGCTGCAGAGGTCGAGGAAGTACTGCGCGACGACGGCCGCCTGAAGCTGTACCTGGACGGCATGTACGGCAACGAGCCGAACAAGTGGAGCAAGGACCTGGCCGGCGTCGAGCGCCTGCGGGTGATCACCAACTACTTCACCCGCATGCGCTTCTGCACCGCCGCCGGCAAACTCGACCTCAAGACCAAGGAAGGCGCCGACAGCGCCCCCAAGGGCTACAAGCCGTGGTTTGCCCACTCGGACCGCCGCTCGCGCCATGTGAAGATCATCTTCGGCCACTGGGCCGCCCTCGAAGGCCGCGTTGATGTGCCCGGCGTGATCGCCCTGGACACCGGCTGCGTCTGGGGCGGCGCGATGACCCTGTACAATGTCGACAGTGGTGATTTCCACCGCTGCGACTGCACCCGCGAGGGCACCCCGCGCCCGCCGGCTCCACTCAACGAACACCCCTGAAGGAACCGCACCCATGAGCGAATTCAAGCGCATTACCCCCGAGCAAGCCCTCGCCCTGCGTGCGCAAGGTGCAGTCGTGGTCGACATTCGCGACCCGCAAGCCTATGCCGCCGGGCATATTGCCGGCGCCACTCATCTGGATAATCACTCGGTCGCCGATTTCATCCGCAACGCCGACCTGGACGCGCCTACACTGGTTGTCTGCTACCACGGCAATTCCAGCCAGAGCGCCGCCGCCTACCTGGTCGGCCAGGGCTTCTCCAACGTCTACAGCATCGACGGTGGCTTCGAGCTGTGGCGCAACACCTACCCGGCGGAAACCGCCCAGGGCAGCGCCGAATAATTTTTTCATTTTTCCTCCAGCCCGCGCTTGGCGCGGGCTTGCGCCCGACCTGACGAACGGTCGCAGGCGTCTTCTCGGCTCCCCGCCCTTGACCTTGCGTATAACCAACTATCCTTAAGCCCAGGCCATCCAAAAAAGGGGAGAGCCGGTACACCGGCGTGCGGGTCATCGGTAGCGTTCCAAGGTGTTCTGGGGGGTATACAGCAATCGGCGAGCCCGGTTGCATGCCAGCATCAGCTGACTGATCCGGCGTCGTCTCCACGTATCGAGCGAGGTGACGTCATGAGCATTTTTAGCCACTTCCAACAACGTTTCGAGTCCACCCGCCAGGAAGAACTTTCGCTGCAGGAGTACCTCGAGCTGTGCAAAGAGGATCGCAGCGCCTATGCCTCGGCGGCCGAGCGGCTGTTGCTGGCCATCGGCGAACCAGAGCTGATCGACACCTCAAGCAACTCCAGGCTGTCGCGGATCTTCTCCAACAAGGTGATCCGCCGCTATCCGGCCTTTGCCGACTTCCATGGCATGGAAGAGTGCATCGACCAGATCGTCTCCTACTTCCGCCACGCCGCCCAAGGCCTGGAAGAGAAGAAACAGATCCTCTACCTGCTGGGCCCGGTGGGCGGCGGTAAATCGTCGCTGGCCGAGAAACTCAAGCAACTGATGGAAAAGGTGCCGTTCTACGCCATCAAGGGCTCGCCGGTGTTCGAATCGCCCCTGGGCCTGTTCAACGCCGCCGAGGACGGCCAGATCCTCGAAGAGGAATACGGCATCTCGCGCCGCTACCTCAATACCATCATGTCGCCCTGGGCCACCAAGCGCCTGCAGGAGTTCGGCGGCGACATCAGCAAGTTCAGGGTGGTCAAGCTCTACCCGTCCATCCTCAACCAGATCGCCATCGCCAAGACCGAGCCGGGCGACGAGAACAACCAGGACATCTCGGCCCTGGTGGGCAAAGTGGATATCCGCAAGCTCGAGGAATTCCCGCAGAACGACGCCGACGCGTACAGCTATTCGGGCGCGCTGTGCCGGGCCAACCAGGGCCTGATGGAATTCGTCGAGATGTTCAAGGCGCCGATCAAGGTCCTGCACCCGTTGCTCACCGCCACCCAGGAAGGCAACTACAACAGCACCGAGGGGCTGGGCGCGATCCCCTACTCCGGGATCCTGCTGGCCCACTCCAACGAATCGGAGTGGCACACCTTCCGCAACAACAAGAACAACGAGGCCTTCATCGACCGGATCTACATCGTCAAGGTGCCGTACTGCCTGCGCGTCAGCGACGAGATCAAGATCTATGACAAGCTGCTGATCAACAGCTCCCTGGCCAAGGCGCACTGCGCGCCTGACACGCTGAAGATGCTGGCCCAGTTCACCGTGCTCTCACGCCTGAAAGAGCCCGAGAACTCCAACATCTACTCGAAGATGCGCGTGTACGACGGCGAGAACCTCAAGGACACCGACCCGAAAGCCAAGTCGATCCAGGAGTACCGCGACGCCGCGGGCGTCGACGAGGGCATGAACGGCCTGTCGACCCGCTTCGCCTTCAAGATCCTCTCCAAGGTGTTCAACTTCGACCCTCACGAAGTGGCGGCCAACCCGGTGCACCTGTTGTATGTGCTGGAGCAGCAGATCGAGCAGGAGCAGTTCCCGGCCGAGGTGCGCGAGCGCTACCTGCGCTACCTGAAGGAATACCTGGCGCCGCGCTACATCGAGTTCATCGGCAAGGAGATCCAGACCGCCTACCTGGAGTCCTACAGCGAATACGGCCAGAACATCTTCGACCGCTATGTGCTGTACGCCGACTTCTGGATCCAGGACCAGGAATACCGCGACCCGGAAACCGGCGAGATCCTCAACCGCATCGCCCTCAACGAGGAGCTGGAGAAGATCGAGAAGCCGGCCGGCATCAGCAATCCGAAGGACTTCCGCAACGAGATCGTCAACTTCGTGCTGCGCGCCCGGGCCAACAACAACGGCAAGAACCCCAGCTGGCTCAGCTACGAGAAGCTGCGGGTGGTGATCGAGAAGAAGATGTTCTCCAACACCGAGGACCTGCTGCCGGTCATCAGCTTTAACGCCAAGGCCAGCAAGGAGGATCAACAGAAGCACAACGACTTCGTCACCCGGATGGTGGAGCGTGGCTACACCGACAAGCAGGTTCGACTGCTGTCGGAATGGTACCTGCGGGTCAGGAAATCGCAATAAGGCGACACGCTACACGCCGTGCGTCCGAGGCTGGCATTGCCGGCCCGGACGGCGGCGGCTGCTTTTACGTGCAGCTCGTAGCTTGAAGCGTGCAGCTGTTCCCAGCTACCGGAGGGACCATGAGCTACGTAATCGACCGACGCCTGAACGGCAAGAACAAGAGCACGGTCAACCGCCAGCGCTTCCTGCGGCGTTACCGTGAACACATCAAGAAGGCCGTCGAAGAGGCCGTGAGCCGCCGCTCCATCATGGACATGGAGCATGGCGAACAGATCAGCATCCCGGGTCGCGACATCGACGAACCCGTGCTGCACCACGGTCGCGGCGGCAAGCAGACCATCGTCCACCCCGGCAACAAGGAATTCACCGCCGGCGAACACATCGCCCGGCCACAAGGTGGCGGCGGTGGCGGTGGCCGCGGCAAGGCCGGCAACTCCGGCGAGGGCATGGACGACTTCGTGTTCCAGATCACCCAGGAAGAATTCCTCGAGTTCATGTTCGAGGACCTGGAGCTGCCCAACCTGGTCAAGCGTCACCTGACCGGGGCCGACACCTTCAAGACCGTGCGCGCAGGCATTGCCAACGAGGGCAACCCGTCGCGCATCAACATCGTCCGCACCCTGCGCTCGGCCCATGCCCGGCGCATCGCCCTGACCGGCAGCAGCCGTGCCCTGTTGCGCGAGGCGCAGAAGGAGCTGGACCGGCTCAAGGTCGAGGAACCGGACAACTTCACCGACATCCAGGACACCGAGACCGAGATCGAACGCCTCAAGGCGCGCATCAACCGCCTGCCGTTCCTCGACACCTTCGACCTGAAGTACAACCTGCTGGTCAAGCAGCCCAATCCCAGCTCCAAGGCAGTGATGTTCTGCCTGATGGACGTGTCCGGCTCCATGACCCAGGCCACCAAGGACATCGCCAAGCGCTTCTTCATCCTGCTGTACCTGTTCCTCAAACGGAACTACGACCGCATCGAGGTGGTGTTCATCCGCCACCACACCAGCGCCCGCGAAGTGGACGAGGAAGAGTTCTTCTACTCCCGCGAAACCGGCGGCACCATTGTCTCCAGCGCGCTCAAGCTGATGCAGGAGATCATGGCCGAGCGCTACCCGGCCAGCGACTGGAACATCTACGCCGCCCAGGCCTCGGATGGCGACAACTGGAACGACGACTCGCCGATCTGCCGCGACATCCTCGCCAACCAGATCATGCAGCACGTGCAGTACTACACTTACGTCGAGATCACCCCACGCGAGCACCAGGCGCTGTGGTACGAATACGAGCGCATCGGCGAGGCGTTCCCCGACACCTTCGCCCAGCAGCAGTTGGTATCGGCCGGCGACATCTACCCGGTCTTCCGTGAACTCTTCCAGCGCAGGTTAGCCACATGACCGCCAGAGAGCAGAGACGCCAGCCCATTTCCACCGGCTCCGAATGGACGTTCGAGCTGATCCAGACCTACGACCGCGAGATCAGTCGCCTGGCCGCCCGCTACGCCCTGGACACCTACCCCAACCAGATCGAAGTGATCACCGCCGAGCAGATGATGGACGCCTACGCCTCGGTGGGCATGCCGCTGGGCTATCACCACTGGTCCTACGGCAAGCAGTTCCTCAGTACCGAGAAGTCCTACAGCCGTGGCCAGATGGGCCTGGCCTACGAGATCGTGATCAACTCCGATCCGTGCATCGCCTACCTGATGGAAGAGAACACCATGTGCATGCAGGCACTGGTGATCGCCCACGCCTGTTACGGCCACAACAGCTTCTTCAAGGGCAACTACCTGTTCCGCACCTGGACCGATGCCAGCTCGATCATCGACTACCTGGTGTTTGCCAAGCAGTACATCGCCCAATGCGAGGAGCGCCACGGCATCGATGCCGTCGAGGACCTGATCGACTCCTGCCACGCCCTGATGAACTACGGCGTGGACCGCTACAAGCGCCCCTACCCCATATCCGCCGAGGAAGAGCGGCGTCGGCAGAAGGAGCGCGAGGAGCACCTGCAACGGCAGATCAACGACCTCTGGCGCACCATCCCCAAGGGCGCCGAAAAAGGCGGCGAGAGAGACGACGCGCGCTTCCCGGCCGAGCCCCAGGAGAACATCCTCTACTTCATCGAGAAGCACGCCCCGCTGCTGGAGCCCTGGCAGCGCGAAGTGGTGCGCATCGTGCGCAAGATCGCCCAGTATTTCTACCCGCAGCGCCAGACCCAGGTGATGAACGAAGGCTGGGCGACGTTCTGGCACTACACCCTGATGAACGACCTGTACGACGAGGGGCTGATCACCGAAGGCTTCATGATGGAGTTTTTGCAGTCGCACACCAGCGTGGTGTTCCAGCCAGGCTTCGACAGCCCGTACTACAGCGGCATCAACCCCTATGCCCTGGGCTTTGCCATGTACACCGACATCCGCCGCATGTGCGAGCACCCCACCGAGGAGGATCGCCGCTGGTTCCCGGATATCGCCGGCAGCGACTGGCTGTCGACGATCAAGTTCGCCATGAGCAGCTTCAAGGATGAAAGCTTCATCCTGCAGTACCTGTCACCCAAGGTGATGCGCGACCTCAAGCTGTTCAGCATCCTCGACGACGACCAGCGCGACGACCTGCTGGTGCCGGCGATCCATGACGAGGACGGCTACCGCACCATCCGCGAGCAGCTGGCCGCGCAGTACAACCTGGGCAACCGCGAGCCCAACGTGCAGATCTGGAGCATCGACCGGCGCGGCGACCGCTCGCTGACCCTGCGTCACCAGCAGCACAACCGCAAACCCCTGGGCGACTCCACCGAGGAGGTGCTCAAGCACCTGCACCGCCTGTGGGGCTTCGACATCCACCTGGAGACCGTGCAGGGCGACCAAGTGATGAAGACCCATCACATGCCACCGCGCAGCGAGCACAGCGAGACCGGCGACTACGGACGCATGGACCTGGCCGTGGTACACCACCTGTAGCCAGCAACCTCCATTTTTGCCGACAAGGTATCCTGTCGGCAGAAATGGAGGTTTCACATGCAGATCTACAAGGTTGGCGGCGCCGTGCGCGACCGCCTGCTGGGCCGTCCGGTCAGCGACGTCGACTGGCTGGTGGTTGGCGCCACCGTCGAACAGATGCAGGCCCAGGGATTTCGCCCGGTCGGGGCCGATTTCCCGGTGTTCCTGCACCCAAAGACCGGTGAGGAATATGCCCTGGCCCGTACCGAGCGCAAAAGCGGTCGTGGTTATGGCGGTTTCACCTTTCATGCCAGCCCCGAAGTCACCCTCGAAGAAGACCTGGTGCGTCGCGACCTGACCATCAATGCCATGGCCGAGGACGAACACGGCGCGCTGCACGATCCCTATCACGGCAAGGTCGATCTCGAACAACGGATCCTGCGCCATGTTTCCCCGGCATTCGCCGAAGATCCTTTGCGAGTGCTGCGTGTTGCCCGCTTTGCGGCGCGCTATGCACCTCTGGGTTTCGAGGTTGCCGATGAAACCCTGGCCCTCATGCGCCAGATCGCCGAGTCGGGCGAACTGCAGGCGCTTACTGCCGAACGCAGCTGGAAGGAGATCGAGCGGGCATTGATGGAAAGCGAGCCCCAGGTGTTCATCGAGGTGCTGCGCAGTTGCGGCGCGCTGAACGAGCTGATGCCAGAGCTGGCGCACGGCGCCGATACACTGGCTGCGCTGCACCAGGCGGCCAGCCACCAGCAATCACTGCCGGTGCGCTGGGCATGCCTGCTGCGCGGATTGGAGCCAACGGCGATCAAGGCACTCAACCAGCGCTTCAAGGTCCCACGCGAATGCCAGGAACTGGCGGTGCTGGTGGGAGAGTTCGCCGAATGCGCCGATGAAGCCTGGGCACTGGAGCCGTCGAGCCTGCTGGAGCTGCTGCAGAAGTTCGATGTGTATCGACGACCGCAACGTTTCGAGGAGTTCATCGCCGCGTGCGAGATGGCTGCACCAGACTCGGATTACCCTCAGGGCATTTACCTGCGGGGAGCTGCTGAAGCAGCGCGGGCTGTGGAAGTGAAGTCACTGGTAGAGAAAGGACTGACCGGAAAGGCCTTGGGAGACGCACTAAAAGACAAACGGCTGAAGGCGCTCGAAGCATACAAATCAGCTTGATCTGCCGCCGCCATTCGCGGGTAAACCCGCTCCCACAGGTTTTCACCGCCTTCAACAGCGGCGCGATACCTGTGGGAGCGGGTTTACCCGCGAAGAAGGCGGTACCGGCTTACATCAGGGTCAGCTGCAAGCCCCGCCATTCGAACGGCACTGGCGCCAGTACCTGTTCAATGCTCGCCTCGCGCCACAGCTGCCCCACGGACTTGCCCACGCCCGGATGCACCAGCTCCGGCGCCAGCAACGACAACGGCCAGAGCACGAAGGCGTTCTTCAAGATCTCCGCCCGCGGCAACACCAGACCATTGAACGTGCCACACAGGTCATCGAACATCAGTACATCGATATCCAGCGGCAGCCCCTTGCGATCCGGGGCGTAGCGGCCGTTTTCGGCCTCGATGAACTTGAGCCGGCGGTCGAGTTCCAGCAGTGGCAGGTCGGTGCGTCCGCGCACCACCAGGTTGTAGAACGGGCCGCTCTTGATTCCCACGGCCTGGCTCTCGAACACTGCGGAGCAGTGCATGTCACTGAGCATGCCAGCCAACGCATCAAGCCCCGCACACAAGTGCCGCTCGCGGTCGATGTTGCTGCCCAGCCCGAGATAGACGGTACTCAAAGACATCCGCGCTCGATCTCCACGCCTACACCGCCACGGGCCGCAGGCACCGCACCCGGCTTGGTCAGCTTCAGGCGCACCCACGGGATGTTGAACTCGTCCATCAGCACCGCCACCAGACGCTCGGCGAAAGTCTCCACCAGCTCGAAGCGCGCCTGCTCGGCGAAGGCCTGGACCCGCGCCGAGACACTGGCGTAGTCCAGCGCCAGCGACAGGTCGTCACCGGCCGCCGCCGGGCGGTTGTCCCAGGCGAAACTCAGGTCCAGGCGCAGGCACTGGCGAATATCCCGCTCCCAGTCATAGGCACCGATGACGGTATCGACTTCCAGGCCTTCGATGAACACTCTGTCCAAGCACTTCTCTCCACAGCACGACAAGGGCGACGGGCGCCGTTAGAATCAGGGCGTCCTCGCCCGGAATAGTTAGCATGTTTTGGTCACTGGCGCTGCTTGCCTACCTGCTCGGCTCTCTGTCCTTCGCCATCGTCCTGAGCCGCCTCAGCGGCAGCCCCGACCCGCGCTCCAGCGGCTCGGGCAATGCCGGCGCGACCAACATGCTACGCCTGGCCGGCCGCAAACTGGCGATCCTGACGCTGCTCGGCGACCTGTGCAAGGGCATGTTGCCAGTACTGCTGGCACGCCTGGCCGGGCTCGACCAGCAGGAGCAGGCCTGGGTCGGCATCTGCGCGGTGCTTGGCCACCTGTTCCCGGTGTACTTCCGCTTCCAGGGCGGCAAGGGCGTGGCCACTGCCGCCGGCATGCTCATGGCGTTGTACTTCCCCGCCGCGCTCCTGGCCATCGGCGCCTGGCTGCTGACCTTCTACCTCACTCGCACCAGCTCGCTGGCGGCGCTGATCGCCACGCCATTGACGCTGCCGCTGCTGGCCTGGCGCGAACCCGAAGCACTGCTGCCGATGACTGTGTTGACGATCCTGATCGTCTGGCGCCACCGCAACAACCTGCGCGACCTGTTCGCCGGGCGCGAACGCCATTTCTGAGGCGTGGGCATAAGCCCGGCGCCTCTCACACCGCAGGCAACTGCTCCATCGGCCAGCGCGCCTGCACGCTGATGGCCAGGTCCTGCTGCTGCCCGGCCAACAGGCGCTGGCAACCGGCGTAGGCGATCATCGCACCGTTATCGGTGCAGAACCGTGGACGTGCGTAATAGACGTTGCCCTTGAGGCTGGCCAGCATCTCTTCCAGCGAAACACGCAAGGCCTTGTTGGCGCTCACGCCACCGGCGATGACCAGGCGCTTGAGGCCGGTCTGCTTGAGCGCGCGCTTGCACTTGATGGTCAGAGTCTCCACCACCGCCTGCTGGAACGCCAGCGACACGTCGCAACGGGTTTGCTCGTTGTCGTCCCCAGCGTCGCGGCATTGCTGCCAGGTGTTCAGGGCGAAGGTCTTGAGGCCGCTGAAGCTGAACTGCAGGCCCGGCCGGTCGCACATCGGCCGCGGGAACACGAACCGCCCGGGCGTGCCTTGCTCGGCCAGGCGGGCGATCTCGGGGCCACCCGGATAATTGAGGCCGATCAGCTTGGCGGTCTTGTCGAAAGCTTCGCCAGCGGCGTCGTCCAGGCTCTCGCCCAGCAGCGCGTACTGGCCGATGCCATCGACGCGCACCAGCTGGGTATGCCCACCGGACACCAACAAAGCGACGAACGGAAATTCCGGCGGCTGCTCCTCGAGCATCGGCGCCAATAGGTGGCCTTCCATATGGTGCACGCCGATCGCCGGGATATCCCAGGCGAACGCCAGCGCCTGGGCGCAGGAAGCACCCACCAGCAGTGCACCCACCAGGCCAGGACCCGCGGTGTAGGCGATCGCGTCGATCTCGGTGGCGACGCAGTCGGCTTCCTGCAGCACCTGGCGGATCAGCGGCAGCATGCGCTTGACGTGATCGCGCGAGGCGAGCTCGGGCACCACGCCGCCATAGACGCGGTGCAGGTCGATCTGGCTGAACAGCGCGTCGGCCGCCAGGCCGCGCTCACTGTCGTATAATGCGACGCCAGTTTCGTCGCAGGATGTTTCCAATCCCAGTACTAGCATGGGTCCGTGCCTTGTCGAGGCTGAATTCGAAGGCGCGCATGATAGTCCCCGTGTCCGGTGCCGACCAGCGGTTTTCGATCAGAGGCTTTGCATTCCGGCCAGCTAAGGGTTAACATCCGCAACCCTTGAAAACCGACGTTCTCCAGCACACCTTATGTTTTGCCAGGAGCACGTCTACCCCGGTAATGAATTAAGGTAGCCCTGGATGCCAGCCGTCAAAGTTAAAGAGAACGAACCCTTCGACGTAGCTCTGCGTCGTTTCAAGCGCTCCTGCGAAAAAGCCGGTGTACTGGCTGAAGTTCGTAGCCGCGAGTTTTACGAGAAGCCGACCGCCGAGCGCAAGCGCAAAGCCGCTGCCGCTGTAAAGCGTCACGCCAAGAAGGTTCAGCGCGAACAGCGCCGCGCCGTTCGTCTGTACTAAGTACAGCCGTTCTACGCAAAGCTTCTGCCATGCCCGGCCTCGTGCCGGGCTGATGGCAGCGGTCGCTTCAAACCCTTGGCCATGCGCCTTGGGCGCCCCGGCAAAAGCCATGGGCAACCCGCATCAACGCGTCAGAACTGGTCCCCGACCAGGCGTGCACGTCCTTTCTGACGAGCCCTTCATGGGCTGGTGACGAGCACACTCCTCTTCCTGCGAGATACCCCACGCCAAACCCGCGCACAAGCGTTTAGACTTGCCAGCTGCCAGATGACGAGACTGCCATGGCCGGGCTGATTCCCCAGAGCTTCATCGATGACCTTCTCAACCGCACCGACATCGTCGATGTGGTGAGTTCGCGCGTCCAGCTGAAGAAGACCGGCAAGAATCTCTCCGCCTGCTGCCCGTTCCACAAGGAAAAGAGCCCCTCCTTCACCGTCAGCCCCGACAAGCAATTCTACTATTGCTTTGGCTGCGGCGCCGGCGGCAACGCGCTTGGCTTCATCATGGACCACGACAACCTGGACTTTCCCCAGGCGGTCGAGGAACTGGCCCGCGCAGCCGGCATGGAAGTACCCCGGGAAGAAGGCCGCCGCGGACAGAAGCCACGCCAGCCAACCGATTCACCGCTGTACCCGCTGCTGGAGGCAGCCAGCGAGTTCTACCGCCAGGCCCTGCGCGGCCATGCCACCCGCAAGGCGGCGGTGGACTACCTCAAGGGTCGAGGCCTGTCCGGCGAGATCGCCCGCGACTTCGGCCTGGGCTTCGCCCCGCCGGGTTGGGACAACCTGCTCAAGCACCTGGGCGCCGACTCGCTGCAGCAGAAAGTGATGATCGACGCAGGCCTGCTGATCGAGAACGCCGAGAGCGGCAAGCGCTACGACCGCTTCCGCGACCGGGTGATGTTCCCGATCCGCGACAGCCGTGGCCGGGTCATCGCCTTCGGCGGCCGCGTGCTGGGCGACGACAAGCCCAAGTACCTGAACTCCCCGGAAACCCCGGTGTTCCACAAGGGCCAGGAGCTGTACGGCCTGTACGAGGCGCGCAAGCACAACCGCAACCTTGACGAGATCATCGTGGTCGAAGGCTACATGGACGTCATCGCCCTGGCCCAGCAGGGCCTGCGTAACGCGGTGGCCACCCTCGGTACGTCCACCAGCGAAGAGCACCTCAAGCGCCTGTTCCGCGTGGTGCCCAGCGTGCTGTTCTGCTTCGACGGCGACCAGGCCGGGCGCAAGGCCGCCTGGCGCGCCCTGGAGGCGACCCTGTCGAGCCTGCAGGACGGCCGCCGCGCGCGCTTCCTGTTCCTGCCCGAGGGTGAAGACCCGGACAGCCTGGTGCGCGCCGAAGGCACCGACGCCTTCCAGGCCCGCCTCAACCAGCACGCCCAACCGCTTGCCGACTACTTCTTCGAGCAGCTGAGCAACGAGGCCGACCCGCGCTCGCTGGAAGGCAAGGCGCACATGGTCACCCTGGCCGCACCGCTGATCGAAAAAGTGCCGGGCGCCAACCTGCGCCAGCTGATGCGCAACCGCCTGAAGGACATCACCGGGCTCGACCCGCAGCAAATGGAACAGCTGGCGCAGAGCGTGCCGACGCCCAGCGTGCCGGACTACGACCCCGGTTACGACTACGACGCCATGGCCAGCTACACGCCGGACCATGGCGACCTGCACTACCAGCCCGAGTATGCCCCGCAGCAGCAGGAGCAACGCCCCTGGACGCCGAACAAGGGCGGCGGCAAGAAGCAGTGGGACGGCAAGCCGTGGGATAAAAAAGGCGGCAAGCCCTGGCAGCGCGACGGCCAGCGCGGCGAAGCCCCGCCACGGGTGCCGGCGCCAGTCGAGCCGCCGACGCTCTCGGCCCTGCGCACCCTGCTGCACCACCCATTGCTGGCCGGCAAGGTCGAGGACGCCAGCCACTTCGCCGACGAAGAGCAGCTGTACAGCCAGCTGCTGGTGGCGCTGATCGAGGCCGCGCAAAAGAATCCTAAGCTAAGCTCTATGCAGTTGATCGCACGCTGGCACGGCACCGAACAGGGCCGCCTGCTGCGCGCCCTGGCGGAAAAGGAATGGCTGATCGATGCCGATAACCTTGAACAACAGTTTTTCGACACTATAACTAGTTTGTCCGCCCGCCAACGCGAGCGCAGCCTGGAACATCTGCTCAGGAAAGCACGTCTAAGTGAACTGAGCACAGAGGAGAAATCTCAGCTGCTCGCCCTGCTGAGCCGCAATGTTCCCGCACAAAACCCGACCTCATCTGGCGCGTGAGGTCCAGGTTCGGGTATAATCCTCGGCTTGTTTTTTGCCCGCCAAGACCTTCAGTGGATAGGGTGTTATGTCCGGAAAAGCGCAACAGCAATCTCGTATCAAAGAGTTGATCACCCGCGGTCGTGAGCAGGGCTACCTGACTTACGCGGAGGTCAACGACCACCTGCCTGAGGATATTTCAGATCCGGAACAGGTGGAAGACATCATCCGCATGATCAACGACATGGGGATCAACGTATTCGAGAGTGCTCCGGATGCGGATGCCCTGTTGTTGGCGGAAGCCGACACCGACGAAGCCGCAGCCGAAGAAGCCGCCGCAGCGTTGGCGGCAGTAGAGACCGATATCGGCCGCACGACCGACCCGGTGCGCATGTACATGCGCGAAATGGGTACCGTCGAGCTGCTGACCCGCGAAGGCGAGATCGAAATCGCCAAGCGTATCGAGGAAGGCATCCGTGAAGTCATGGGCGCCATCGCTCACTTCCCGGGCACTGTCGACTACATCCTCGGCGAATACGATCGCGTCACCAGCGAAGGTGGCCGTCTGTCCGACGTTCTCAGCGGTTACATCGACCCTGACGACAACATCGCCGCGCCGACCGAAGAAGTGCCGATTCCAGGCGCGAAGGCCGCTGCTGCGAAGGAAGAGGAAGACGAAGAAGACGAAGAAAACGCCGACGGCGATGACGAGGAAGAGGCCGAGAGCGGCCCGGATCCGGTCGTTGCCGCGCAGCGTTTCGGTGCGGTCAAGGATCAGCTGACCGACACCCTCAAAGTGTTGAAGAAGCACGGTCGAGTCCACAAGGACAGCATCGTCGCCATGCAGGCCCTGGCTGACCTGTTCATGCCGATCAAGCTGGTACCGAAACAGTTCGACGTACTGGTCGAGCGTGTACGCGGCGCCCTTGACCGCCTGCGCCAGCAAGAACGCGCCATCATGCAGCTGTGCGTGCGTGACGCCCGCATGCCGCGCGCCGACTTCCTGCGCCTGTTCCCGAGCAACGAGACCGACCAGACCTGGTCCGGTGACCTGGCCAAGCGCAACACCAAGTGGGCCGCCGCCCTGGGTGAAAAGGACGCCGCCATCGTCGCCTGCCAGCAGAAGCTGATCGACCTCGAGACCGAGACCGGCCTGACCGTCGCCGAGATCAAGGACATCAACCGTCGCATGTCCATCGGCGAAGCCAAGGCCCGCCGCGCCAAGAAGGAAATGGTCGAGGCCAACCTGCGTCTGGTGATCTCGATCGCCAAGAAGTACACCAACCGCGGCCTGCAGTTCCTCGACCTGATCCAGGAAGGCAACATCGGCCTGATGAAGGCGGTGGACAAGTTCGAATACCGTCGCGGCTACAAGTTCTCGACCTACGCCACCTGGTGGATCCGCCAGGCGATCACCCGTTCGATCGCCGACCAGGCGCGCACCATCCGTATCCCGGTGCACATGATCGAGACGATCAACAAGCTCAACCGTATTTCCCGGCAGATGCTGCAGGAAATGGGTCGCGAACCGACCCCGGAAGAGCTGGGCGAGCGCATGGAGATGCCTGAGGACAAGATCCGCAAGGTGTTGAAGATCGCCAAGGAGCCGATCTCCATGGAGACCCCGATCGGTGACGACGAAGATTCGCACCTGGGCGACTTCATCGAGGACTCGACCATGCAGTCCCCGATCGACGTGGCCACGGTCGAAAGCCTCAAGGAAGCGACCCGTGACGTGCTCTCGGGCCTGACCGCGCGCGAAGCCAAGGTGCTGCGCATGCGTTTCGGCATCGACATGAACACCGACCACACCCTCGAAGAGGTAGGCAAGCAGTTCGACGTGACCCGCGAGCGGATCCGTCAGATCGAAGCCAAGGCGCTGCGCAAGCTGCGCCACCCGACGCGAAGCGAGCACCTGCGCTCCTTCCTCGACGAGTAAAGAAGAACCCCGGCCCAGGCCGGGGTTTTTCTTATGTGACAGAAGGTCGTTGCCACTGTCTACCCAGCGGGCGAGATGCCCGTCTACACTCGAATCAGTCCCCCTGATCGAGAGGCCGCTATGCCCATGATGCCGGCCTTCCTGTTGCTGCTCCTGCTCGCCTGGAACACAACGGCCGGCGCCCTGACCCTGACCGACGAGGAACAAGCCTGGCTCAGCGCCCACCCGCAGCTGCGCCTGGGCGTCGATGCTTCATGGCCGCCGTTCGAATTTCGCGACCAGGAAGGTCGCTACCAGGGATTGGCCGCCGATTACATCGCCCTGATCCAGGAACGCCTGGGAATCACTCTCAAGCCGATCGAGCCCAGCAGCTGGACCGAAGTGCTCGCACAGGCACGCAGCAACCGTCTCGACTTGCTTCCCGGGATCATGTCCACCCCGGAGCGCCAGAACTACCTGGCCTTCACCCGCCCCTACCTGGACTTCCCGATCGTCATCCTCGCCCACTCCGGCGGCGCGCAACCGCGCAATCTCAAGGACCTCTACGGGCTGAAGATCGCCGTGGTGGAGAACTACGCGCCCCACGAACTGCTGCGCACCCACCACCCGGACCTCAACCTGGTGGCCATGCCCAACGTCAGCTCGACCCTGCAGGCCCTGGCCACCGACGAGGTGGACGCGGTGGTCGGCGACCTCGCCTCGAGCATCTGGAGCCTGCGCCAGCTCAAGCTGGACGGCCTGTACGTCAGCGGCGAAACGCCCTACCGCTACCAGCTGGCCATGGCCGTGCCCCGCCAGCAGAAGGTGCTGGTCGGCATCCTCGACAAGGTGATGGCCGACATGAGCAGCAGCGAAGTCAGCCGAATCCAGCAACGCTGGGTGGGCAACGTCGTCGATCAGCGGACCTTCTGGCACGATGTCCTGCTCTATGGCCTGCCGGCGGTGCTGGTGCTGATGGCCATCCTGGCGGTGGTGATCCGCATCAACCGCCGCCTGAGCTCGGAGATTTCCCGGCGCATCGCCCTGGAGCAGGAACTGCGCAGCAGCGAGTATCACTACCGTGGCCTGGTCGAGAGCCTGTCGGCGGTGGCCTGGGAGGCCGACGCCAACGACTTCAGCTACAGCTATGTCTCGCCCCACGCCGAGGACCTGCTCGGCTACCCCACGGCTGAATGGCTCAAGCCCGGCTTCTGGCGCAGCATCTTGCACCCGGAGGATGCCCTCTGGGCGCAAGCCTACTGTGATAGCGAAACGGCGGCCGGGCGCGACCACAGCCTCGATTACCGGGTGATCCGCGCCGACGGCCATACCCTGTGGGTACGCAACATCGTCAGCATGATCGAGCACGGCCACAAGCCGCTGATGCGCGGGCTGATGATCGACATCAGCGAAACCAAGCACACCGAGGATGCCCTGCGCCTGTCGGAGCAGAAGTTCGCCTCGGTGTTCCAGCAATGCCCGGACATCCTGGTCATTGCCCGGCACAGCGATGGCTGCCTGCTGGAGGTCAACGAAGCCTTCGAGGAGCTGATCGGCCTGAATCCCACCCAGGTGATCGGCCGCACCGCCACCGAGCTCGGCCTGTGGGGCGTGGCCGGCACGGGCCCGGCCCTGCTCGAACGCCTGCACCGCGGCGGTATCCGCAACCTGGAAATGACCTTCCGCCGTAGCAACGGCGAACTGTTCACCGGCCTGACCTCGGCCGAAACCTTCGAACTGGACAACATGCCGGCACTGGTGGTGGCAATCCGCGACATCAGCCAGCTCAAGGAAACCCAGCAGCAGTTGCAGACCTCCGAGGAGAAGTTCGCCAAGGCCTTCCACGCCTCCCCCGACGGCCTGCTGCTCTCGCGCCAGAGCGACGGCCTGCTGCTGGAGGTCAACGAAGGTTTCTGCCGCCTGACCGGCTACGACATCAGCACCACGGTCGACCAGACCTCGCTGGACCTGGGCATCTGGGTCGACCTCAACGAGCGCCAGCGCCTGGTCGATCAACTGCAGCGCGACGGTTTCGTGCGCGACTTCAGCTGCCATATCCGCCGCAGCGACGGGCAGATCCGTCTCTGCGAGCTGTCCGCCCGGCCGCTGCCGATCGGCGGCGTCGACTGCATGCTGACCATCGCCCGCGACATCACCGAGCGCCACCTGATGCAGGAGAAGCTGCAACTGGCCGCCACGGTGTTCGAGAACACCGCCGAGGGCGTGCTGATCACCGACACCGACCAGCGCATCAGTGCGGTCAACCGCGCCTTCAGCGAGATCACCGGCTACAGCGAGATCGAAGCCCTCGGCCAGACCCCGCGCCTGCTCGCCTCCGGCCAGCACGACAGCGCCTTCTACGCCGCCATGTGGCACCAGCTGACCGCCGAGGGGCACTGGCAGGGCGAGATCTTCAACAAACGCAAGAACGGCGAGTTGTACCCCGGCTGGCTGACCATCAGCGCCGTGCGCAACCACGAGCGCGAGATCACTCACTTCGTCGCCGTGTTCGCCGACATCTCCAGCCTCAAGCACGCCCAGGCCAAGCTCGACTACCAGGCCCACCACGACCCGCTCACCGGCCTGCCCAACCGCGCCCTGTTCGAAAGCCGCCTGCAGGCCGCGCTGAACTGCGCGCAGATATCCAACCGCCAGGGCGCGGTGCTGTTCCTCGACCTCGACCGCTTCAAGCACATCAACGACAGCCTCGGCCACCCGGTGGGCGACCTGCTGCTCAAAGGCATCGCCCAGCGCCTCAAGGAGCAGGTGCGCGACGTGGACACCGTGGCCCGCCTCGGCGGCGACGAGTTCATCATTCTCCTGCCCGGCCTGCACAAGCCCAGCGATGCCAGCGCCATCGCCAACAAGCTGCTGGCCGGCTTCCACGCACCGTTCCAGGCCGGCGAGCACGAGTTCTTCACCAGCGCCAGCATCGGTATCAGCTTGTACCCGCAGGACGGCACCGATGTCGCCAGCCTGATCCGCAACGCCGACGCCGCGATGTACCGTTCCAAGGCCAAGGGTCGCAACCGCGTCGAGGCCTACACCCGCGAGCTCACCACCCAGGCCAGCGAACGCATTGCCCTGGAACACGAGCTGCGCCGCGCCATCGAGCGCAACGAGCTGAGCCTGTGCTATCAGCCCAAGTTCAGCCTCAAGACCCAGAGCCTGGTCGGCGCAGAGGCGCTGGTCCGCTGGACCCATCCCACTTTCGGCGAAGTGCCGCCCGAGCAGTTCATCCACTTGGCCGAGGAGAACGGCACCATCCTGCAGCTCGGCGACTGGGTGCTGGAGCAGGCCTGCCGGCAGATGCACGCCTGGAAGAAGGCCTACCATGCCTTTGGCCCGCTCTCGATCAACCTGGCCGGCGCCCAGTTGCGCCAGCCCAGCCTGGCCCGGCGCATCGAACAGTTGCTGCGCAGCTACCAGCTCAAGGCCGGCGACCTGCAGCTGGAGATCACCGAGAACTTCATCATGAGCCAGGCCGAGGAAGCGCTGAGCGTGCTGCATCAGCTCAAGCTGCTGGGCGTGCAACTGGCCATCGACGACTTCGGCACCGGCTACTCGTCGCTCAGCTACCTCAAGCGCCTGCCGCTGGACATCCTCAAGATCGACCAGTCGTTCATCCGCGGCCTGCCCGATGACCCCCACGACGCCGCCATTGCCCGCGCCATCATCGCCCTGGGCCGCAGCATGCAGCTGACGATCATTGCCGAAGGCGTGGAAAACCAGGCGCAGCAACGCTTCCTGGCCGCCGAAGGCTGCGAGCAGATCCAGGGCTACATCGTCAGCCTGCCACTGCCGCCGGACGAGTTCGCGGCGACCTTTCTTCGCATAGCACAAACGGATCTTTCGGATGGCACGCTATCGAAACCCTCGTTATAATCCTGCGCACCTGCTGAGGGCCTATAGCTCAGTTGGTTAGAGCAGAGGACTCATAATCCTTTGGTCCACGGTTCGAGTCCGTGTGGGCCCACCAACAAAATCAATGGTTTACGCCTAATAAGCGTAGGCCATTTGTGTTTTTAGGGCATAAATTTTCCCCGTTTCGTCCACACCGTCGCGCAACTGACGCGCTCCCCGGCGCAAAGTGCAGGGGCCAAGGCCAGGTATCAGCCCAGATTTCACGTAGCGGCGCGCTCCCCGTCCACGCCCAGCGCACTAGATGAGTCAACGCCTCACTGGTCGTTTACGTTGTGCCGATAACGGCAGACAAACGTCTATCGTGCCGTGACTTCCTCGGTGGCCCCCAGAAGCTGAGAGCAATGCAAACCGAATTCCACGCAAAGGTTGGTTAGCAGCGCGGCCTGGAGCGCGGTGTGGAGGGCTCCAAGGCAAAACATGAGGCGGTGTCGGCGTTCTATTCGACCCTGGCTGCTGCGGATGAAGCGCCAATGCCCATGGCGCAGCCCGTCATGCACGCTCAAAACAGGCAGCGCTATCGCGCACCAGAGCAGCGAAGAAAGCAACCGCCCTGGTGGCGGATCGGCAGCGTGCAGTTGAACGACAAGAGCAGCAACTGCGCAGCGGAGCGCAGGATATGGATCAACGCACCAGGAACTTAGATGGCCTGAGGAATCGGCTCAGGGAGGCGGAGCATAAGGCGGCGCTGCTCGCTGCTGAAAAAGCCGCTCTGGAGCACAGGGTAGAGCTGCTTGAGCGCAGCCTGAACAATGAGAAACCGCCGACGCGATGGACTGGCGACGACCTGGAACTAACACTGACCTGAAGTCCCAGCATTGGGTGTAGACTCTGCAGACGTTGAAGCGTCCTGTGAGAACAGCAGGCCAGCCACTATCCGGCTGCGCTTACAGAAAAACCGCCCTACCAAGGCGGTTTTTTTTACTGCTTCAGTGCGGCAAGGACATTAGCCGGGTCGTTATGGATGGCCCGGAGCAAAGCCCTGGCAGGCCCTTCAGGGTCTCGACGCCCCTGCTCCCAATTGCGCAAAGTACCCACGGCAACGTCAATCGTTTCGGCAAAGGCAATCTGCGACAACCCTGTAGCCTTGCGAATGTTTTTGACTTGTACGGCGTCTACGTGAAATTCACGGGACGGTTGACGCTCGCCCCGATCAATCTCGTTCATCTGCGTCATGCTTTCTTTCAGGCGATTGAACAGACCCTTTTCCATCATTGCCACCCTTCGTTCAGTTTGCGCAGCTCTTTCCTCTCGTCTTCTGAGAGGTCGTCTTTCACGCCCTTCCGGTAGATCACCAGTAGCCGAATCTGCGCAGCTGCGGTGATGTAGTAGTAGATCACTCGAACTCCACCACGCTTGCCCTTGCCGTTTGCAGCCCAGCGAATCTTGCGAAGCCCGCCAGTGTGCTGGATCACATCCCCAGCGGTCGGGTTCACAGCCAAATGCTGCTGGAAAGCCCTGTATTCATCATCACTCAGCAGCTCATGCAAGTCCTCAGTGAAGATCGACGTCTCGACGAAAATCATTGCTTCCCTTGCGCGCCCTTATGCGTCATTGGCGTAGCTGCACTATAGGCCAGCGTGCGGCTTTCTTCAACCCTGCCCAAGCCGGGCGAAAATCCGGCGCGAAAAAAAATCCGGTCAGAAAATCACTTATCCCCCTCTCGCCGACGCGCTTTGCGTCGCAAAAAAGTGCAAAGGCCGTGGGTAGTGCAACTGAATGCCCGGCCCAGGCCCGCTGCGGGCTCTGGCAGCTGAACGGCCATTGCACTAAGTGCAAAGTTTTGCAAAGGAATGCAAAGCCATTGCACGAGAAACTGGCAGATTGTGGCCGCGCTCTGCGGCACCAGACCCAATGGCAATAGGGGTGCGCCCGGATTTTTTCAACATGCACCGCTCAGTTTTGACGGTGCTATTTCTGCTCCATTGGACGCAGGAATAGAGCCTTGCTCCCAGCAATCGCAAGGCTTTCAGGCTTTCAGGCTTGATAGAGAGGCTTTGGAGGTTGCCCTCAACTGCACCGCAGAGCTGATTACGGGGCAGCTGAATGTGGATCAAAGGACGCTGCGAAAAATCCTCAAACCCACCGAGGCCGATTGCCCAGCCCCGGCAGATACCGCATGAGCCGCTTTGCGAACCGACTGGCTCCGACTTTCTGGTCTTGCCCGCGCCTTTGTGTTTTTGGCGGGGTCGCCTCAGATACGGAATGCTCATTTGCAACGCGTAAACCCGACTGCAAGCCGGGTCCTTTCCTCATCCGTTTTTGTGGAGCCGGCATCGTCTACACCGCCCGGCCTGACTTTTGCTCGACGACTATTCGCACACAATCTACTCGTCGGCCGGCTCGAAGCGCTCGCCACGAAACACCCGAAGGGGATTGCCACGCTCGATGCGGTGATGGAACAACCGCCGCTCCGCGCGCAGTTCGCTGTCGACCTGCTCTGCCTGCTGCGCCAGGCGTTGACCGATGAGCAGCAGCGCCAAGCGTTTGTTGGCGTGCTGGCTACGCTCGCTCTGTACCTTGACGCTGACGCCGCTGGCCAGGTGCGTGGCGCGCACTGCCGAGTCGGTGGTGTTGACATGCTGGCCACCCGGCCCGGACGAACGCAAGGTCTCGAAGTGGATCTCGCTCGCCAGTTCCGGTGCCGGTGGCGCAAACCGTGCGCCCCCAAAGAACCAGTTCTTGCGCGCATGCCCAGGCCGGTACGGACTGCTGCACGTCCATTGCAGCGAGCCCGTCCAGTGATCCGCCAGGCGCTCGGCCTGCTCACCATCCAGTGCCAGCAACACCGAGCGCAAGGTACCGCGCCGCGGCCCCGATTCTTCTTCGAGTATCCGTACCGCCACGGCCTGGGCATCCGCTTCGGCCTGCAGCCTGAGCAATGCCTTGGCCACTGCCAGGGCACATTCTTCCGGCCCCTGAGCCGCCGAGAGTTGCAGTAGGATCATCAGCAGCACCCTCCGCGCGTCTTGTAGGTGAGCACCGGTTTCAGTCGTGCCAGCACGCGAACCAACCCCGCTTCACGCAAGGCACCCACCACCGAGTCGATAGCCTTGTAGGCCTCCGGCGCTTCCTCGTAGATCAGCGCCCGGTCGGCGCAGATCACGCGGCTGCCTAGTGCCGTACGACTCAGTTGCTCGACGCTGTAGCGCGAGGCGAGGCGGTCCTTGCACTCGCTGCGCATCCATTTGCGTCCGGCGCCATGGGCCAGGGACAACAGGCTGCGCTCGTCGGCGATCGGCTGTACCAAGTAGCTGTAGTCGCCGCGCGAACCAGGGATCACCACCGCCCCCTGATCCGACGGTGTGGCGCCTTTGCGATGCAGCCAACCATCGAGCCCGTCGACCTGCGCTGGCGACACCAGGTTGTGGTTGATGTCGAGCAGTACATCGCCATCGGCACGCAAGCGGTCGAGCATGCGCCGGGCAATCAACTGACGGTTGGCTTCGGCAAAACGCAGCGCGCCGTCGTGCCGGCCCAGGTAATGAGTGCTGGCCTCGCTGCCCGCCTCCAGTCCGTGATGACCGAACAGGTCGACCTGCTCACGCAAGATCGCCTCGCCCAAACCACGCGAGCCGCTGTGCACCAGCAACAGCAGGTGTTTGCGCTCGATGCCCAAGGCTGCCAGGGCCGTATCGTCGTAGCTTTCATCGAGTTGCTGCAGCTCGGCGAAGTGGTTACCACCACCAATGGTGCCTAGAGAACGCTCGTGCCCCGTGGCAGGCAAACCGAAGCTGGCGACGGCCTCCTGCCACGTCTCGTCGAGCGGCAGGTCGAGGTTGCCAAGGCGTTTCTCCAGCTTGTCCAGATGCAGCTTGGCGGTCGGGATGTCCGTGCGCCACAGCGCCATGCCACAGCCGATGTCATTGCCGACCAGCGCCGGGTACAAACGCCCCACGGAAAAGAATGCCGCGCCGACCGGATAGCCACGCCCCGGATGCAGGTCCGGCATGCCGGCCACCCGATGCATGCCCCCTAGGCGAGCGGTGGTTTCGAGTTGTTGGATCGCTTTTCCTTCGATCCAGGTGTCGTCCGCGGCGACCAATACGGCGCCGTCGGACAAATTGCGAATGCAAGTGCCCATAGTCCAATCCTGATGGGTTGAAACAAAAAGATGTTCGGATTGGCAGGCCAGAGGCCGGGCGTTGCGGTACCGCTAACGAGTAGCGGCGAATGCGTTCAAGCCAGGCGCGACCTGCAAAGGGTGATCAACTGTTGCATGATGTACCTCCTTTGCTGTCGGGTGAGAGAAGGCGGGGATCTTAGGTATGTAATTGCCACCTTGCAACAACCTTGATCACATTTTCACCAGGAGAACAACGTCATGGCCGAAAAACCTGGCCGCTCCGCGGTACAAAAAACAATACACGGGCGGTACAGTGCCCAGCTTCCCCTGGATTTGTAGCTCGGGTCGCGCTGACCAGCGGCAAAGTGCCTTTAGCACACCCGTTCTATTTCGCCATTACTGCCGCGTTTCTAGAATCCCTCCATCGCTTCGGCACCGGGTCGGAGCCCAGTGATCGAGGGAACGTCACATGAACATCCAAGGAACGCTTGGGGCCCTGCTCGTTGTACCGATGCTGGCCACGCTCGCAGGTTGCGTGGCACCGGGCTCCTACAACCAGGGCCAGCAGCCCAGCCAGATGGCCGGCGGCAACGCCCCGTGCACGCCCAGTGCGACCGACAACCTGATCTCCACCGGCCGCAGCCTGCTCAGCATCGCCAACTCCGTGCTCGAAACCAAGAACAGCATGAATGGCACTTCAGCCACCTATGACCAACGCATGCAGCTTGCGGAGAACGCGCAGAAGGTCAACAAGGGCAACCAGATGCTCGACAACGTCGAGAGCATGACTGCTGGCCTGAAGTCGCCTTGCGCCACGGCGCAGACCAGTGCGTCACGTTGATCAAATCCGATCAGGGCTGCGCAGCAGCCCCGGTCGTGACAGATTCTCGGCAATTCAAGCCGACGTCAGCACCTTGCAGCCACGCCGCGAAATCTCGATCCTCGCGTAACTTGCCTCACCGAGCCCGCTGATCCGATCAAGACAGGCGGCAGGGTCGTGCAGCGGCAGCTCCAGCAACTGCCGGGTATCGCGCTCCCACCAGCGCGATGCGAGCAAGCGCTCGATCATCGCTTCCGGGTATCGATAACGCACGACCTTGGCTGGAAAGCCCGCCACCACGGCATAGGGCGGCACGTCCCGGGTGACCAGGGCGCGGGTGGCGATGATCGCGCCCGTGCCCACCTCGACGCCTTCCATGATCATCGCGCCCTCGCCGATCCACACGTCGTGGCCGATCCGCGCCGGTGTGCTCGGCGGTTCGTATTGCCACTGGGTGCCGGTGAACTGGAAAGGGTGCGAACTCAGCCAGTCGGTCGGGTGAGCGTATTTTTCCTGGCCGATGACCACTGCACTGCCAATGGAGCAGTAACGCCCGATCGATTCGACCACCTGCAGCGAACCGCCGCTGCGGATATAGGTATGAGCCCCGATCGAGACGTCGAGGGTGGCGGCGCTGACCGCCACATCGCCAATGCGCACTTCGGCCTCGAGCGCCAGCTTTGCCCGCTTGCCAAACTTGGAAATGCCTGTGCTCACCTTGCAACCGTGTTGGCGAATCCATCGCCGCCAGTACCAGTCCTTGAACTTCATGGGTCAATCACTCCTGCCATGGTCCAGGCTGCCCGATGGCAGCGGCCTGCCATCGTACCGCCTTGTCGGCGCAATGCCAGCCCCGGACGCCTCTGTGCGCCTTGCGCGAAGCGGTCGCGCTTGCATAGGCTAGCAGCTCGACAAAAGAGACCTACCATGCCGGCCACCTCCTCCATCGCCCTTGACGCCATCGATCGCCAGTTGATCGCGCTGCTGCAGATCAATGCCCGCGAAAGTGTCGCCACCCTCGCCCGCCAACTGGGCATCGCCCGCACCACGGTGAACTCGCGGCTCGAGCGCCTGGAGCGCAACAAGGTGATCACCGGCTATGGCGTGCGCCTGGGGCAGCGCCTGATCGGCGGCGGCCTGCAGGCATACGTGGGGATCAAGGCACAGCCACGCTCGGGCAAAGACATCGTGCGCCACCTCAGCGCCATGGGGCAGGTCCAGCAACTGTGCGCGGTCAGTGGCGAATTCGACTACGTGGCCTGGCTGCTCAGCGACTCGCCGGAGCAACTGGACCAGTTGCTCGACCTGATCGGCAGCCTCGACGGGGTGGAGAAGACCACCACGTCGATCATCCTCAGCAGCAAAGTGGACCGCGGCCAGCCGAGCTGACCGCGGCCCCCGGCCCTCAGGCCTCCATCGCGTCGAGCAGCCCTTCCAGCAGCGCGCGCACCGTTTCCGCCGAATGCAGGATCGACCAGATCATCGCCCGCCCCGCCTCGGGAGCATGATGCTGGGCGTATTCATCGGCGATTTCCTGGATGGCCCGGGCCAGCATGCTGGCGTGGACCAGGGCGTCGGCGGCATCGACGCCGGGGCGCACGGTGAAGATGGGGGGATGGCTGGACTGGCAGGAGCAGAAGGACTGCTCGGTGGTCGGGTTCAGGGCGAGGGGTGGGTCGGGGACGATCTTTTTCATAGCGCAGTATCCAAGTTGAGCCAGGAATTACTGCCATCGGCATCCTTCTCACGGGAATTGGGTGGCAGCCGTACGCGGGGTGAGAATCCGGCCAACTTGGAAACCGGCCAGGCAAAAGCCTGCCCGCGCAAGGCTGCCATAACGCATGCCTCGGCGCTCAAAGTTGGAAGAGGGTTCTCACGCCCGCTCACCGAATAGGCGGTGACCGGCTGAAGTTAACCGCGAAGGGTTCTCCCAAACTGCCAGACCGAGGCTACATGGCTCGTAGGATACTTCCTGTTATTACATGTCTCTGTAGGACCAAGCTGATTCTCGTCAGAAAGACGCGGTCGCTATCGGGGCGCGCAGGAAACAAAGTTGCAAGCATCACCAGCGTGGGGGCGGCGGTGCGCCGATGCGACTTGCCCAGCGATGCGGTGTATGGCACCGGCTCCGCCGGTGATCGCGGGTCAAGCCCGCTCCCACGAAGGGTGCAGCTTACACCGAGGAATAATCGTCATTTTTTGCAAAATACAGAACACTATGACTAAACAAAGCACATAACGACGCCAATCTGCACCTTAATTACGAACACCCCACTTCATAAAATGGCCACCAGGCATTCTCTATACTCAGGCTCCGCCCCCTGCGCAGCCCCTGGCAAGGTCATTACATGAACAAGAAAAACCGCCACCCCGCCGACGGCAAGAAACCCATCACCATCTTCGGTCCCGACTTCCCGTTCGCCTTCGACGACTGGCTGGAACACCCGGCCGGCCTGGGCAGCATTCCCAAGGAGCGCCATGGCGAAGAGGTGGCGATCGTCGGTGGCGGCATCGCCGGGCTGGTGGCGGCCTACGAGCTGATGAAGCTGGGCCTCAAGCCGGTGGTGTACGAGGCCTCCAAGCTGGGTGGCCGGCTGCGCTCGCAGGCGTTCAACGGCACCGACGGCATCGTCGCCGAACTGGGCGGCATGCGCTTCCCGGTGTCGTCCACGGCGTTCTACCACTACGTCGACAAGCTGGGCCTGGAGACCAAGCCTTTCCCCAACCCGCTGACCCCGGCTTCGGGCAGCACGGTCATCGACCTGGAAGGTCAGACCTACTACGCCGAAAAATCCGCCGACCTGCCGCAGCTGTTCCACGAAGTGGCCGACGCCTGGGCCGACGCCCTGGAGAGCGGCGCGCAGTTCGGCGATATCCAGCAGGCCATTCGCGACCGCGACGTGCCGCGCCTGAAGGACCTGTGGAACAAGCTCGTGCCACTGTGGGACGACCGCACCTTCTATGACTTCGTCGCCACCTCGCGCTCGTTCGCCAAGCTGAGCTTCCAGCACCGCGAAGTGTTCGGCCAGGTCGGCTTCGGCACCGGCGGCTGGGACTCGGACTTCCCCAACTCGATGCTGGAAATCTTCCGCGTGGTGATGACCAACTGCGACGATCACCAGCACCTGGTGGTCGGCGGCGTCGAGCAGGTGCCGCAGGGCATCTGGCGCCATGTACCGGAACGTTGCGCCCACTGGCCGGCCGGCACCAGCCTCAGCGGCCTGCACGGCGGCGCGCCGCGTACCGGGGTCAAGCGCATCGCCCGGGCCAGCGATGGTCGCCTGGCGGTCACCGACAACTACGGTGACGTGCGCCACTACGCGGCAGTGCTCACCACCTGCCAGAGCTGGCTGCTGACCACCCAGATCGACTGCGAGGAGTCGCTGTTCTCGCAGAAGATGTGGATGGCCCTGGACCGTACCCGCTACATGCAGTCGTCGAAGACCTTCGTCATGGTCGACCGGCCGTTCTGGAAGGACAAGGACCCGGAAACCGGCCGCGACCTGATGAGCATGACCCTCACCGATCGCCTGACCCGCGGCACCTACCTGTTCGACAACGGCGACGATAAGCCGGGGGTGATCTGCCTGTCCTACGCGTGGATGAGCGACGCCCTGAAGATGCTGCCGCACCCGACCGAAAAACGCGTGCAGCTGGCCCTCGACGCACTGAAGAAGATCTACCCCAAGACCGATATCGCCGGGCATATCATCGGCGACCCGATCACCATCTCGTGGGAGGCCGACCCGCACTTCCTCGGCGCCTTCAAGGGCGCGCTGCCGGGCCACTACCGCTACAACCAGCGCATGTACGCGCACTTCATGCAGCAGGACATGCCCGCCGAACAGCGCGGCATCTTCATCGCCGGTGACGACGTGTCGTGGACCCCGGCCTGGGTGGAAGGCGCGGTGCAGACTTCGCTCAATGCGGTGTGGGGTATCATGAACCACTTCGGTGGCCAGACCCACCCGGACAACCCCGGCCCGGGCGATGTGTTCCACGAGATCGGCCCGATCGCCCTGGCCGACTGAGCGTAGGAGTAGCGCCATGCGCATCGCCCTGTTCCAGGGCACGCCCAAGCCGTTGGACGTGCCCGGCAATCTCGAGCGCCTGCAACACCAGGCCCAGCAGGCCGCCGCTCAAGGCGCGCAGTTGCTGGTGTGCCCGGAGATGTTCCTCAGCGGCTACAACATCGGCCTGGACCAGGTGGAACGACTGGCCGAGGCCGAGGACGGTCCCTCGGCCATGAGCGTCGTCGAGATCGCCCAGGCGCACCGGATCGCCATCGTCTACGGCTATCCGGAACGGGCCGAGGACGGGTCGATCCACAACAGCGTGCAACTGATCGACGCCCATGGCCGCAGCCTGTGCAACTACCGCAAGACCCACCTGTTCGGTGAGCTGGACCGCTCGATGTTCAGCCCGGGCGCCGATCACTTCCCGGTGGTCGAGCTGGACGGCTGGAAGGTCGGGCTGCTGATCTGCTACGACATCGAATTCCCGGAGAACGCCCGGCGCCTGGCGCTGAACGGCGCCGAGCTGATCCTGGTGCCGACGGCGAACATGGCACCTTACGACTTCGTCTGCCAGGTGACCGTGCGCTCGCGGGCGCAGGAGAACCAGTGTTATCTGGTGTACGCCAACTACTGCGGCAGCGAGGGCGAGATCCGGTATTGCGGGCAGAGCAGCATCGTCGGGCCGGATGGCGATGTGCTGGTGATGGCCGGGGACGAAGAGGGGCTGTTGCTGGCGGACCTGCAACGCGAGCGGGTATTGAAAGGGCGGGAGGCGTTTCCCTACCTGGCTGACCTGCGTCGGGATCTGCATTAACAGTCGGCCCTTTCAAGGTATTGAGAATTGGCGCTCGGCTTGGATTTGCCGGAGCTGCTTTGCAGCCCTTTCGCGACACAAGGCCGCTCCTACAGGGGGGCGCGGTCGCCTGTAGGAGCGGCCTTGTGCCGCGAAAAGGCCAGAACAGACAACCTCGGCATTGCGCGCTAGCATGGCGTCATGTCCGACGCCATTCGCCACCTCACCCTCGCCAACGGCCTGCACCTGACCCTGCGCCACGCGCCACGCCTCAAGCGTGCGGCGGCGGCGTTGCGGGTGCATGCCGGCAGCCATGACGCACCCGCGCGCTGGCCGGGCCTGGCGCACTTTCTCGAACACCTGTTCTTCCTCGGAAACAGGCGTTTTCCGCTGGACGACGGCCTGATGCGCTACGTTCAGGGCCTGGGCGGCCAGGTCAACGCCAGCACCCGCGAACGCACCACCGACTTCTTCTTCGAAGTGCCCCCCGCGGCGCTGGCCGGTGGGCTGGAGCGTCTGTGCCAGATGCTCGCCGAGCCGGACTTCGCCATCGAACGCCAGCGCCGCGAGCGCGAGGTGATCCATGCCGAGTTCATCGCCTGGTCGCGCAACCCCGAGGCCCAGCGCCAGTTCGCCTTGCTGCAGGCGGTGTCGGCACGCCATCCGCTGAGCGGCTTCCACGCCGGCAACCGCCACAGCCTGCCGCTGGAAAGCCAGGCGTTCCAGCAAGGGCTGAGGCAGTTCCACCACGACTTCTACCAGGGCGGGCAACTCACCCTGAGCCTGGCCGGCCCGCAGCCGCTGGATGAACTGGCGCACCTGGGCAGGCAGTTCGGCGGGCTGTTCGCCAAGGGCGAAAGCGTCACCCGGCAACGGCCACCCGCCTTGCTCGACGCGCCACTGCACCAACCAGACGCCTGGGGCAACCGCCGCGACCTGCTGTTCGCCCATGACGGACTGCCGGATGGCGCGGAACAGGCGCTCGAGCTGCTGCTGGCCCAGCTCACCGACAGCCGGCCCGGCGGTTGGCTCGACGCCTTGCGCCGACGCGGCTGGCTGCAGGACTGCAAGGCGCAACAGCTCCACGCCCATGCCGGGCAGTTGCTCTGGCATGTCCAGTTGCAGCTGTCGGACCAGGCTTGTCCGGACAAGACCCGGGAGCTGCTGCACGGCTGGCTGGGTTTTCTGCGCCAACAGGACCACAAGCCGCTGAACGACCGCTTCGTCCGCCTGCAGCAACGCCACGAACAGGCCGCCAGCGCAATGGAACTGGCCCAGCGCGACAGTGCCGGCCGGCCTTTCGCAGGGCTGGGGACAAAAGGCCTGGAAGCCTTCGCTGCACTGCTGTTGGACCTGCCTTCCACGGATGCCGGAGACTGGCAATTGCCCCCCGATGAAGCGCTGCTGGCAACCGAACTTCCCATGATCGACACGCCGTTGCCGGCAGGACTTGGTCTCGGTGACTGCCTGCCGCCCTCTCGTCAGTTTGCGAGCCTCGACCTGCGTTGGCACATTCCTTCACCGCTGCGTCAGCGCATGCAGGTCGTTCTGCAACATAGTCTGCAACCCCTGCGCGAGCGTGCCGACCAGGCAGCGTTGCGACTGGGCTTCGAGGCCATTGGCGATTACTGGCAGTTGCGCCTCGCGGGGCACCCGCTGGCCGTGATCAATGCCACGCACGAGGCCCTGACCTTGCTGCGCACGCCAGCCCAGGAGCATTGGTACTCGCCAGCGGCAGCCGAAGCGCCGCTGATACCGATCCGTGCGCTGCTGAAGGCACTGCCGGACGCTTTACTGATGGGTGAAGAGCAACCGCAGCCGGCCTGCACCCTGGACCAGCCGCGGCTCGACGCACTCTGGCAGCACGCCCGCTGGCAGGGTTTGGCACAAGGGTTCGCCCCCGCCCAACAGGGCGCCTTGGGCACGGCACTGCAAGGCCTCATGGGACAACCGATCGCCCCCTCGCCAGCGCGCCCGATCCTCGGACGCCACTGGCGGCAGATACCGACCTCGGGCAGCGAGCCTGCGCTGTTGCTGTTCTGTCCGCTGCCGACTGACCTGCAGGCCGCCGGTCGACTGCTCGCCCACGTGTTGCAAGGCCCGTTCTACCAGCGCCTGCGCGTCGAGCTGCAGCTGGGTTACGCCGTGTTCAGCGCCTTTCGTCAGATCGAAGGCTACGGCGGGCTGCTGTTTGGCGTGCAATCACCACACGCCAGCCACGCGCAGATCCTTGACCACCTGCTGGACCTGCTGCACCAAGGCGTCGCGCTGGCCCCAGCGGCGCGAGCGCAGCTGGCCGACCAGTTCGACGAGACCGCGATGGCCAACACCGATGTCACGCAATGGGCCTGGCAGGCACATATCGCGACACACAATGCCGACCTATCGCGTATGCGAAGGTCTATCCTCAATGTCGAACAAGGCCAGTTGGATGCGTTGCTCCAGCAGTTGCTCGATGCAAGGCACGGTTGGTTGTGCCTGGCCAACGCCACTGCCCCGGACGCCGAATGGCTATGAAAAAGTGGCGGGATTGTTACCGCAAATGCAATGGCGCTTTTCGAAGAATTAACCTTTCGGTACAAATTTTTCTTGTAAGATAGCGCAATCTCGGCCAATGGAACCTCTCTCTGCGGGGAGTACCCAATAGTGAGCCGACCACCCCAAACCCCATCCGGAAGGAGCAAGCCCATGTGGACCAAACCTGCATACACTGACCTGCGTATCGGCTTCGAAGTGACCATGTATTTCGCCAACCGTTAAGCGGCTGCGCGGCTCGACGCCCCGGCCCGCCGGGGCGTTTGCGTTTTTCCGATACGGCTTTCGGGCTAACCTTTGCGGCTAGAGAGTACCCATGTACATCCAGATCCTCGGTTCCGCCGCCGGTGGCGGGTTCCCCCAGTGGAACTGCAACTGCGCCAACTGCAAGGGCTACCGTGACGGTACCCTGCGCGCCACGGCGCGCACCCAGTCGTCCATCGCCCTGTCTGACGACGGCGAGCACTGGATCCTGTGCAACGCCTCGCCGGACATCCGCGCCCAGCTCCAGGCGTTCGCGCCGATGCAGCCGGCCCGCGCCCTGCGCGACACCGGTATCGACGCCATCGTCCTGCTCGACAGCCAGATCGACCACACCACCGGCCTGCTCAGCCTGCGCGAGGGCTGCCCGCACCAGGTGTGGTGCACCGACATGGTTCACCAGGACCTGACTACCGGCTTCCCGCTGTTCAACATGCTCAGCCACTGGAACGGCGGCCTGGTGTGGAACCGCATCGAGCTCGAAGGCAGCTTCGTCATCGACGCCTGCCCGAACCTGCGCTTCACCCCCTTCCCGCTGCGCAGCGCCGCTCCACCCTACTCCCCGCACCGCTTCGACCCGCACCCGGGCGACAACCTCGGGCTGCTGGTGGAGGACACCCGCACTGGCGGCAAGCTGTTCTATGCGCCGGGCCTGGGCCAGGTCGACACCAAGCTGCTGGAGATGATGCACGGCGCCGACTGCCTGCTGGTCGACGGCACCCTGTGGGAGGATGATGAAATGCAGCGCCGCGGCGTCGGCACCCGCACCGGCCGCGAGATGGGCCACCTGGCGCAGAACGGCGCGGGCGGCATGCTCGAGGTGCTGGACGGCTTCGCGCGCCAGCGCAAGGTGCTTATCCACATCAACAACACCAACCCGATTCTCGATGAAGACTCGCCCGAACGCGCAGAAGTGCAGCGCCGGGGCGTGGAAGTCGCCTTCGATGGCATGAGCATCGTGTTGTAAGGGCAGCCCTTGCACAACGTGGGAGCGGGCTTGCCCCGCGATAGCGATGGTGAGGCTGACGCCGCCATCGCGGGTCAAGCCCGCTCCCACGTACAACGAACCATCACAGGAGCCCTCCATGAGCGATGCAATGCCCCTGTCCCCTGCCGAGTTCGAGCAGGCCCTGCGCGCCAAGGGCGCCTACTACCACATCCATCACCCCTACCATGTGGCGATGTATGAAGGCCGCGCCAGCCGCGAGCAGATCCAGGGCTGGGTGGCCAACCGCTTTTACTACCAGGTCAACATCCCGATGAAGGATGCGGCGATCCTGGCCAACTGCCCAGACCGCGAAGTGCGCCGCGAGTGGATCCAGCGCCTGCTCGACCACGATGGCGCCCCCGGCGAGGACGGCGGCATCGAGGCCTGGTTGCGCCTCGGCCAGGCCGTGGGCCTGGACCCTGACCAGCTGCGCAGCCAGGAACTGGTGCTGCCCGGCGTGCGCTTCGCCGTCGATGCCTACGTCAACTTCGCCCGTCGCGCCAGTTGGCAGGAAGCGGCCAGCAGCTCGCTGACCGAACTGTTCGCCCCGCAGATCCACCAGTCGCGCCTGGACAGCTGGCCGCAGCACTATCCGTGGATCGACCCGGCCGGCTACGAATACTTCCGCACCCGCCTGGGCCAGGCCCGGCGCGATGTGGAGCACGGCCTGGCAATCACCCTGCAGCACTACACCACCCGCGAGGGGCAGGAACGCATGCTGGAGATCCTGCAGTTCAAGCTGGATATCCTGTGGAGCATGCTCGACGCCATGAGCATGGCCTATGAACTGAACCGCCCGCCCTATCACAGCGTCACAAGTGAGCGGGTCTGGCACAAGGGGATCGCCCTATGAGTTTCGACCGTCAACAGGTGCCCGCCTGGCGCCCCGGCTACCGTTTCCAGTACGAGCCGGCGCAGAAGGGCCATGTGCTGCTGTACCCCGAGGGGATGATCAAGCTCAACGACAGCGCTGGGCTGATCGGCGGGCTCATCGATGGCCAGCGCGATGTCGCGGCGATCATCGCCGAACTCGAGCGGCAATTCCCCGGTGTGCCCGAAGTCGCCGACGACATCGAGCAATTCATGGAGGTGGCCCGTGCCGAACACTGGATCACCCTCGCCTGAGGTACCAGTAGGCCTGCCGCTGTGGCTGCTGGCCGAACTCACCTACCGCTGCCCGCTGCAGTGCCCGTACTGCTCCAACCCGCTGGACTTCGCCGAGCAGGGCAAGGAGCTGAGCACCGAGCAGTGGTTCAAGGTGATGGCCGAAGCCCGCGAGATGGGCGCGGCGCAGATCGGCTTCTCCGGTGGCGAGCCGCTGGTGCGCCAGGACCTCGCCGAGCTGATCGGCGAAGCCCGGCGCCTGGGCTACTACACCAACCTGATCACCTCCGGCATCGGCCTGACCGAGCAGAAGATCGCCGCGTTCAAGCAGGCCGGGCTGGACCATATCCAGATCAGCTTCCAGGCCAGCGACGAGCAGGTCAACAACCTGCTGGCCGGCTCGAAGAAAGCCTTTGCGCAGAAGTTGGAGATGGCCCGGGCGGTGAAGGCCCATGGCTACCCGATGGTGCTCAACTTCGTCACCCATCGGCACAATATCGACAAGATCGACCGCATCATCGAGCTGTGCCTGGCCCTGGAGGCCGACTTCGTCGAACTCGCCACCTGCCAGTTCTACGGCTGGGCGCACCTCAACCGCCTGGGCCTGCTGCCGACCCGCGCCCAGCTGGAGCGGGCCGAGCGCATCACCAACGAGTACCGCGACAAGCTCAAGGCCGAAGGCAAGCCGTGCAAGCTGATCTTCGTCACCCCGGACTACTACGAAGAGCGCCCCAAGGCCTGCATGAACGGCTGGGGCAGCCTGTTCCTGACCATCACCCCGGATGGCACCGCCTTGCCCTGCCATGGCGCGCGCCAGCTGCCGGTGCAGTTCCCCAATGTGCGTGACCACGACCTGCGGCATATCTGGTACGACTCGTTCGGTTTCAACCGCTTCCGCGGCTATGACTGGATGCCCGAACCGTGCCGCTCGTGCGACGAGAAGGAGAAGGACTTCGGCGGCTGCCGTTGCCAGGCCTTCATGCTCACCGGCGACGCCAGCAAGGCGGACCCGGTGTGCGGCAAGTCGCCGGACCATGGCATCATCCTCAAGGCCCGCGAGGAGGCCGAACACGCAACGCTGGAGATCGAACAGATGACCTTCCGCAATGAGCGCAATTCCCATGTCATCGCCCGTGGCTGAGTTCAGCGCCGCCCAGGCGGTGGCCGCCGGCACCGATTTCGCCGAGCTCAAAGTCGGCGCGCAAGGTGTGTTCTGGAACGAGTTCCGCCCCGCCGATGGCGCCTGCCGGGTCTGGCACTGGCGCAATCAGCAGGCCCGCTGCCTGACCCCGGACGGGTTCAGTGTGCGCAGCCGGGTCTATGAGTACGGTGGCGGCAGCTTCTGCCTGTGCGACAACGGGCTGGTGTTCGTCAACGAAAAGGACCAGCAGGTCTACCTGCAGGCCCTGGATGGCAGCCCACCACGCCCGCTTACCCACGCCGACGACTGCCGCTATGGTGATGTGCAGTGGCAGGCCGGCCAGGTGCTGGCCGTCGAAGAGCAGCATGGCGAACAGGTGTTGCATCGCCTGGTGAGTCTCTCGACGGAGAATCGACAGGTCCTGGCCGAAGGGGCCGACTTCTACGCCTCCCCCACGCTGAGCCACGATGGGGAACGCCTGGCCTGGATCGAGTGGGACCGCCCGGCCCAACCCTGGACCGTCACCCGCCTGATGTGCCGGCAACGCGAACCTTCTGGCGCCTGGGGCCCGGCACGCTGCATCGCCGGGCAGGACGAGTCGCTGCAACAGCCGCGCTTCGATGAGCAAGGCCGCTTGTACTGCCTGTCCGACCGCGACGGTTTCTGGCAGCCCTGGGGCGAACTCGACGGCCACTGGCAACGCCTACCCGCCGCGCCCGCCGACCATGCCGCCGCCCCCTGGCAACTGGGCGCCAGCACCTGGCTGGCCCTTGGCCCCGCCAGCTACCTGGCCACCTGGTTCGAGGACGGTTTCGGGCAACTGGGGCTGCGCCGCGCCGATGGCGAGGTGGAGCGTTACGCCAGTGCGTACACGCGTTTTCGCAGCCTGGCGCTGGATGACGGACAGCTCTATGCCGTAGCCGCTTCACCGATCAGCCCACCGGCCGTGATCGCCATCGACCGGCGCAGCCACGAGGTCCAGGTGCTGGCAGGTGGCGCCGAGGTGCTGCCTGCCGAGGACATCAGCCTCCCACAGCCGATTCGTTACGCCAGTGGCGAAGGCACCGCCCACGGGTTCTTCTACCCCGCCATGCAAGGCACGGGCGGGCCATCGCCGCTGGTGGTGTTCATTCACGGCGGTCCGACTTCGGCCTGCTACCCGGTGCTCGACCCGCGCATCCAGTACTGGAGCCAGCGCGGCTTTGCCGTCGCCGACCTCAACTACAGGGGCAGCAGCGGCTATGGTCGCGCCTACCGCCAGGCACTGCACCTGAACTGGGGAGCGAGTGATGTGGAAGATGCCTGCGCGGCAGTCGCCCACCTCGCCGGCCAGGGCCTGATCGACCCCGACCAGGCCTTCATTCGTGGCGGCAGCGCCGGCGGTTACACCACCCTGTGCGCCCTGGCCTTCCGCGACGTCTTCCGCGGCGGCGCCAGCCTGTACGGTGTCAGCGACCCCGAGGCGCTGGGCCGGGCCACCCACAAGTTCGAAGGCGACTATCTGGACTGGCTGATCGGCGACCCCCGGCGCGATGCCGAGCGTTATCGCCAGCGCACGCCGCTGTTGCACGCCGGGCGGATCAAGGTGCCGGTGATCTTCTTCCAGGGTGAGCTGGACGCGGTGGTGGTGCCGGAGCAGACCCGCAGCATGCTTGAAGCGCTCGAGGCCAATGGTATCGAGGCCGAGGGGCATTTCTACGCGGGCGAGCGGCATGGTTTTCGCCAGGCGGTGAACCTGGCGCATGCGCTCGAGGAAGAGTGGAAGTTCTACTGCCGGTTGCTTGGCAAGGCCCCTTCAAACCATACGCAACCCCTGTAGGAGCGGCCTTGTGCCGCGAAAGGGCCGCGAAGCGGCCCCGGCGATCTCTGCTTTGTCGCAGAGATCCTGGGGCTGCTTTGCAGCCCTTTCGCGGCACAAGGCCGCTCCTACAGGGGCCGCGTGTCCCCTAGCGCTTGGCGATGATGTACACCGCATGCACGATCCCGGGGATATAACCCAGCAAGGTCAGCAGGATATTCAGCCAGAACGCCCCGCCGAACCCCACCTGGAGGAACACGCCCAGCGGCGGCAGGATGATGGCGATGATGATGCGGATGAAGTCCATGTGCTGCGCTCCTTGAGGGTGTATCAACACAGACTAGCCGTGCCTCGCAGAGGTTCCACCGGGCAAAAAAAACGCCCCGGGCCATGTATTTCAGGCCAGGGGCGATGCGCAGGAACGCCAGACGGTTCGTTGAAATTCTGTTCGCCGAGGCAACCGGTCAGGCCGGCACTTCGCGGCGGTTGTGCTGTTGGGCGTGCAGGCGGGCGAACGCTCGGGCCAGGCGCAGGAGCATCTCGTCGATATTGCCCTTGCTCACGGTCAGCGCCGGCGAGAACCGCACCACGTCGGCCTGCGGCGCATTGATCAGCAAGCCCTCCTGCAGCGCGGCCTCGACCAGTTGCTCCGCGCTGTCTTCACGCAGTTGCAGCCCCCACAGCAGCCCTTGGCCACGCACCTCGCCCTGGCCGTAGCGACCCGCCAGGCGGCTCAGGCCATCGCGCAGGTGCCGGCCACTGTCCAGCACCTGCTCGAAGAAGCCCGCCTCCAGCACGGTCTGCAATACGGCCAGTCCGGCGGCGCTCATCAGCGCGTTGCCATGGTGGCTGCCTTCCAGCTCGCCCGGCTCGGCGCAGCAGGCGCGGCCACGGGCCAGCAGCGCCGCCAGCGGCACGCCACCGCCCAGGCCTTTGCCGAGGGTGATGATGTCGGCCCGTACGCCGTAGGATTCTTCTGCCAATAAGGCGCCACAGCGTCCTACACCGGTCTGTACTTCATCGAGGATCAGCAGAATCCCCAGTTCACGGCACAGGCGCTCGACACCCTGGAGGTAATCACGGGTGGCCGGGATCACGCCGGCTTCGCCCTGGATCGGCTCGAGCATGATCGCCACGGTGCGCGAGTCGACCGCCGCGTGCAGCGCCGCCAGGTCGTTGAACGGCACCTTGCTGAAGCCCGGCAAGCCGGGCTCGCAGCGGTTGCACGGCAGCGGATCGGAAGCCGACAAGGCCCCCAGGGTGCGGCCATGGCAACCCTGGCTGGCGGTGATGATGTGATAGGCGCCGTTGCGGTGCAGCTGGCCCCACTTGCGCGCCAGCTTGATCGCGCCCTCACAGGCTTCGGCACCGCTGTTGAGCAGGTAGGCCTGGTCGCTGCCGGTGCGCTGGCACAATAGCTCGACCAGGCTCAGCAGGCCGCGGCTGTGATAGCCCGCACCGGGATTGATCAGCGCCTGGGCCTGGTTGCCCAGCGCCTTGACCAGCACGCTCGGGCTGTGGCCCAGGCTGTTGACCGCGCAACCCTGGGTGAAGTCCAGGTAGGCGTGCCCCTCGCTGTCCCACAACCAGGAACCCTGGCCACGCACGAACACCTGCGGTGCACGCTCGGTGCTGGGCATCAGCCGCTCGCGGGAGAGCTGCGCGCCGGCCGGCTCGATCACCGGAGCAGGCTTGGGCTCGGCGACGGCTGGCGCCGAGCGGCGCAGGTTGAACAGGTTCATCGGGGCTCCGGCCAATCACGGGTGGGCGGTCAAGGTTCCGGTCTGGCGCCGGAATCGGATATTTTGCCTTGCCTATCAAAAGTGTTTTTCATCCGGGGTAACAATCGCCTTTATGACCGCTGTAACCCGTTGGAATACGGCGATAGACTAGGCTTCCGGCCGATTCCCGGCCATTTCGTTTTTCCAGCTTTTTCGATAAGTATTACTTATGGATTTTCGCCAACTGCGTTACTTCGTCGCGGTCTACGAAGAAGGCCATGTGGGCCGTGCCGCCGAGCGTCTGTCACTGTCGCAGCCGGCACTGTCGCAGCAGATCCGCCAGCTGGAGCACAGCCTCGACCTGAGCCTGTTCGAGCGCAGCAACAAGCGCCTGCTGCCCACGCTGGCCGCTCACACGCTGTACAACCACGCCGTGCCCCTGCTCGACGGCCTGCAACGGGCCCACGAGGCCATGGGCAACTTCAAGGGCCAGTCGCTGCGCACCCTGGCCATCGGCGTGCTGCAGACCGTGCGGCCGAGCCTGGTGCCGCAGTTGCTGGAGCGGGTGCGCAAGGCCCAGCCGCATCTGGTGGTGCAGATCTATGAACTGTCGGGGTCGGAGATCGAGCGGCGCCTGCTCAATGGCGGCCTGGACATCGGCATCAGCTACCTGCCGCCGCGCCAGCCCGGGCTGCACGGCCTGCTGCTGTACGAGGACGAACTGCAGCTGGTGATCCCCAGGACCCACCCGCTGAAAGACTTCAAGAAGGTCTCGATCCGCCAGGCGGCGGAGCTGCCGATGCTGATGCTCGGCGAGGAGTTCCAGATCCGCCAGATCTGGAAGGCGCAGCTGGCCAGCCAGGGCCGCAGGCCCCAGGTGCAGGCCGAGATGAACAACATGGCGGGGATCCTCGACAGCCTGGCGCACACGGCGCTGGCGACCATCCTGCCGGGCCGGGCCAAGGATGCCGCGCAGGACGAGCAGGAACTGCTGTGGAAGCCCCTGAGCGAGCCGCGGGTTCCGCTCAAGGTCGGCCTGGTGTTCCGCGATGCCCAGCGCCAGCAGGCGTCGGTGGAGCTGCTGCGGACCTTGCTGGAAGAGGAAGCCGACCCGCGTCAGCTGGGTGTCTCGCCACTGGACGTGCTCGGCTGAAAAACACGCGCACAAAGAAAACCCCGCCTAAGCGGGGTTTTCCAGACTGTTTCCCTTCGACATCCCTATCATCCCGCCATCCTGGCAGGAAATCCTTCGTGTCCCTGTTCTATCTTTTCGCGCTTCCTGCGCTACTTCCGTGTAAGGCGTCCTGCTCTGTCCATTGCGCGTCCTGCGCTACGTCCATGTAAGAAAGAGTAACCGTGGATCCAATCTTAGGAAAGAGGCGAAACGTCACCACGTCGTGTAAGCCAAAGCTTACAAAAGCAGCCCATTCGCAAACACGCCGCCCTGACAAAACAAAAGGCCGCCCCTACAGACGGATTGCATCCCCCTTGTAGGAGCGGCCTTGTGCCGCGATGGGCTGCAAAGCAGCCCCAAATATGGTCAGAACTGCGCGGCGTCCAGCAGGTACAGCGACTCGCTCCCCGCCTTCACCGATGCCACCAGCGAGTGAAGCCGTGGCAGCAGGCGTGCGAAGTAGAAGCGCGCCGTGCCCAGCTTGGCGCCGTAGAAGTCGGCATCCCCTTCACCGGCCTTGGCCGCACGCGCCATCAGTGCCCACATGTAGGCATAGGCGACATAGCCGAACGCGTGCAGGTACTCGACCGAGGCCGCGCCGATTTCGTTGGGGTTGCCCTTGGCCTGGTCCAGCACCCAGGCGGTCAGCTCGTCGAGCTGGTCAAGGGATGCCGCCAGCGGCTTGGTGAATTCACCCAGCTCGCCGCCGGCGGTGGCGATGAACTGGCGGATCTCGTCGGCGAACAGCGTGTAGTAGGCGCCGCCGCTGGCCACCACCTTGCGACCTACCAGGTCCAGGGCCTGGATACCGTTGGTGCCTTCGTAGATCTGGGTGATGCGCACATCACGCACCAGCTGCTCCTGGCCCCACTCGCGGATGTAGCCATGGCCGCCGAAGACCTGCTGGCCATGCACGGTGCACTCCAGGCCCAGGTCGGTGAGGAAGGCCTTGGCCACCGGGGTCAGCAGCGCCACCAGCTCCTCGCTGCGCTTGCGGACCGCGACGTCTTCGCTGTACTTGGCGCTGTCGAGCTGCATCGCCACATAGGTGGAGAACGCGCGACCGCCTTCGGTCAGCGCCTTCATGGTCAGCAGCATGCGGCGCACGTCCGGGTGGACGATGATCGGGTCGGCCACCTTGTCCTTGGCCTGCGGGCCGGTCGGGGCACGGCTCTGCAGACGGTCGCGGGCGTACTCCACGGCGTTCTGGTAGGAGCGCTCGGCCGAAGCCAGGCCCTGGATACCGACCCCCAGGCGCTCGTAGTTCATCATGGTGAACATCGCCGCCAGGCCCTTGTTCGGCTCACCAACGATGTAGCCGACCGCTTCGTCGAAGTTCATCACGCAGGTGGCCGAGCCCTGGATACCCATCTTGTGCTCGATCGAGCCGCAGGTGGCCGGGTTGCGTGCGCCGAGGCTGCCATCTTCATTGACCAGGAACTTGGGCACCAGGAACAGCGAGATGCCTTTCGGACCCGCCGGGGCATCCGGCAGCTTGGCCAGCACCAGGTGGATGATGTTCTCGGTGAGGTCGTGCTCACCGCCGGTGATGAAGATCTTGGTGCCGCTGACCTTGTAGCTGCCATCGGCCTGCGGTTCGGCCTTGGTGCGGATGATGCCCAGGTCGGTACCGGCGTGAGGCTCGGTAAGGCACATGGAACCGGCCCAGACGCCGGCGTACATGTTCGGCAGGTACTTTTCCTTGAGCGCTTCACTGGCGTGGGCGTTGATCGACAGGCAGGCGCCGGCGGTCAGCATCGGGTACAGGCCGAAGGCCAGGCTCGAGGCGTTGACCATCTCCTCGACCTGGGCCGAGACGACCTTGGGCATGCCCATGCCACCGAAGAGCGGATCACCACCAACGCCGACCCAGCCCCCTTCGGCGTAAGTCTGGTAGGCCTCGATGAAGCCCGCCGGGGTACGCACCGAACCGTTGTCCCAGTGGCAACCCTCTTCGTCGGCGGCGCGGCTCAGCGGCGCGATGGTCTTGCCGGTGACCTTGCCGGCCTCCTCCAGCACGGCCATGGCCGTGTCCGCATCGACGGCCTCGGCCAGACCGGGCAGTTGCGACCAGAGCGTGGCCACGTCGAAGACTTCATTGAGGACGAAGCGCATATCGCGCAGGGGCGCTTTATATTCAGCCATGACAACCTCTCGCTATCGGGGTCGGGGCGGCCCGTCGGGGCCGCGGCACTGGGATGACCGCAGTGTAACCGAACAACTTTTACGAGACATAGGGTCATCATGCGACCGAATAGTCTTACATGGTCACACGATAATTCACGCCATGCGCACGGCCCCGCGCCGCGATTGCTGGCCGAAGGTCATGACACAGTTGCGCCCCGCGCCCTTGGCGCTGTACAGCGCCTGGTCGGCGGACTTGAGCACTTCGTCGGGATTGCGGTGCTCGACCTGGCGCTCGGCGACGCCGATGCTGATGGTCACCGACACCGTGGTATTGGCCCCTGCGCCACGACGCTGGCGCCCGGTGGAATCATCCTGCGGACGGCTGTTCTGGTCACGCAGCTGGATGGCGTAGTTGGCGATCATCTCGCGCACCGACTCCAGGTGCGGCAGGCACTCTTCGGCAGTCTTGCCGGCGAACACCAGGGCGAACTCCTCGCCGCCGTAGCGATAGGCGCGCCCGCCACCGGTCACCTTGGACAGGCGGCTGGCGACCAGGCGCAATACCTGGTCACCGACGTCGTGGCCGTGGGTGTCGTTGAATTTCTTGAAGTGGTCGACGTCGGTCATGGCGATCACATAGTTGCGCCCCAGGCGCTGCATGCGCTCGTTCAGGGCGCGCCGCCCGGGCAGGCCGGTCAGCTCGTCGCGGAAGGCCATCTGGTAGGCCTCGTGGGACACCGCGGCGGCGATCATCAACATCACCTGGCTGCACATGATGTTCAGGGTGAACGGCAGGATGAAGGTCTTGGGCAACATCCAGAAGATGCCGATCAGGCCGATGATCTGCGCGGCATGCAAGGGTCTGGGCTCACGCAGGTACTGCACCACCAGCAGGATGAACACCGCCAGGAACAGGGCGTAGGCCAGCTGGATCAGGCTCATCCACTGGCCATGCAGCGCGGGCCAGCGGATCTCGGCCAGCCAGCCCAGCAGTGCCTCGGGGAAACTCTGCTCCAGCGCCACCGCCACGCTGCTCACCGCGAACAGTACGGCGAAGCGTGCCAGCAGGTCCTGGGCCAGGTGGGTGCGTTCCTGCCACGCCCCGTACAGGCCGAACAGCGCCGGCAGCAGCAGGCACACCAGGTGGAAGATCACCGCCGCATCCTCGCGGACCCGGCCGTTGTCGCGGTAGAAATCGGTCTGGGTATCGAGCAGGAAATAGGCGATGTACACCGTGACCATCAGGAACAGCTCGCGCTGGCGGCGGTACACGGCGCAGTAGGCGCCACCCAGCAGCAGCACCAAGGTGGGTAGAACGTTGAACAGCGATGTGAAGAAGACGCTGAGGTCCCTCACATAGGCTGCCGCAAGCCCTGCCAGCAATAGAATCAGCGAAGGCAGGAAGTGGCTCGCGCGTACAGCGGATAGACGAAACAAGGGTAATCTCCGACCCGGCAGATCAATAATGGCATTGTGCCCCTACTTCATCGGCAGTGCACATGAATAGATGAATACAGATGCCCGCTTTAACGGCAGATCAGGGGCCAAGCTTGAGACTTTCTCGTTACTGGATGCGACATTCCTGATTTCGCCCGATCCCTGTAGGAGCGGCCTTGTGTCGCGAAAGGGCTGCAGAGCAGCCCCGGCGATCTTTGCATCAATGCTGAAATCCTGGGGCTGCTGCGCAGCCCTTTCGCGGCACAAGGCCGCTCCTACAGAGGGCACGCGTTAAAGTCCGGGCGAAAAAAAACCGCCTGCCGGTAAGGGCAGGCGGTTTTTCGTACAACCAACCGGCTTAGATGGACAGACCGAAGTCTTCTTCCTTCATCGCCATCAGGTTGTTGGCACCGGACAGGATCGCCGCCACGTGCGAGCGGGTACGCGGCAGGATGCGCTGGAAGTAGAAGCGCGCAGTCTGCAGCTTGGCGGTGTAGAACGCCTCTTCGCTGGTACCGGCTGCCAGTTTCTCGGCGGCCAGGCGGGCGATGTCGGCCCAGAAGTAGGCCAGGCACGCGTAGCCGGAGTACATCAGGTAGTCCACCGAAGCAGCACCCACTTCCTCGCGGTCCTTCATCGCGGCCATGCCGATCTTCATGGTCAGCTCGCCCCACTCCTTGTTGATCGCCGCCAACGGCTCGACGAACTCCTTGGTGGCGGCGTTGCCTTCCTGCCCCTGGCAGAACTTGTGGACGATCTTGGTGAAGCCCTTGAGCGCCTCGCCCTGGGTCATCAGCACTTTACGGCCGAGCAGGTCGAGGGCCTGGATGCCGGTGGTGCCTTCGTACAGCATGGAGATACGGCTGTCGCGCACGTTCTGCTCCATGCCCCACTCGGCGATGAAGCCATGGCCGCCGTAGATCTGGACGCCGTGGTTGGCGGCCTCGAAGCCGACTTCGGTCATGAACGCCTTGGCGATCGGGGTCAGGAAGGCCAGCAGGGCGTCGGCCTTCTTGCGCTCTTCCTCGTCCTGGCTGTACTTGACGATGTCCACCTGCTTGGCGGTGAAGTACACCATCGCGCGGTTGCCTTCGGCGAAGGCCTTCATGGTCAGCAGCATGCGACGCACGTCCGGGTGGACGATGATCGGGTCAGCGGCCTTGTCCGGTGCTTTCGGACCGGTCAGCGAGCGCATCTGCAGGCGGTCACGGGCGTACTTCAGGCCACCCTGGAACGCCACCTCGGCGTGGGCCAGGCCTTGCAGCGCGGTACCCAGGCGAGCGGTGTTCATGAAGGTGAACATGCAGTTCAGGCCTTTGTTGGCCGGGCCGATCAGGTAGCCGGTGGCGCCGTCGAAGTTCATCACACAGGTGGCGTTGCCGTGGATGCCCATCTTGTGCTCGAGGGAGCCACAGCTCACGCCGTTGCGCTCGCCCGCGCCGCCTTCGGCGTTGGGCAGGAACTTCGGCACGATGAACAGCGAGATACCCTTGGTGCCGGCCGGAGCGTCGGGCAGGCGGGCCAGGACGATGTGGACGATGTTGTCGGCCATGTCGTGCTCACCGGCCGAGATGAAGATCTTGGTGCCGGAAACCTTGTAGCTGCCGTCGGCCTGAGGTTCGGCCTTGGTGCGCAGCATGCCCAGGTCGGTGCCGCAGTGTGGCTCGGTCAGGCACATGGTGCCGGTCCACTCACCGGACACCAGCTTGGTCAGGTAGGTGTGCTGCTGCTCGGGGGTGCCATGGGCGGAGATGGTGTTCATCGCGCCATGGGACAGGCCCGGGTACATGCCCCACGACCAGTTCGACTCACCGACCATTTCGCTCAGGGCCAGGCCCAGCGACTCGGGCAGGCCCTGGCCGCCGTGCTCGACATCGTGGGCCAGGCTCGGCCAGCCGCCTTCGACGAACTGCTGGTAGGCTTCCTTGAAGCCGGTCGGGGTCTTCACACCCGACTCGCTCCAGGTGCAGCCTTCCAGGTCGCCGACGCGGTTCAGCGGGGCCAGCACCTCTTCACAGAACTTCGCGCCTTCTTCCAGGATCGCGTCGACCATGTCGGGCGTGGCGTCCTGGCAGCCCGGCAGGCTCTGATAGTGCGCCTCATAGCCGAGCAGCTCGTCGCGGACGAAGCGGATATCACGCAAGGGGGCTTTGTAATCAGGCATTGCGATGAACCTCTGTGATGAGTTCGGTGGGGAGACCGCGGATACCGACCAGCTCTTTGCGGCTTTCGGTCAAACAGTTGTTTGAAACTTACGTTTAGGTGGCCTCGCTGTCAAGGTGGGCTAACAATGGCATTTACGCCGCCGAATATGACATTTACGCCAAGCACCCTCAAACGCATCGCGGGGCAAGCCCGCTCCCACGAATGGAAGCGGGCTTGCCCCGCGAAGTAAGCGAATGTGTTTCAGCGGGTCAGACGTAGGTGTCGATGAACCGACCGAGCATTTCATCGGAAGCCTTGGCGACTTTGGCACCGAGTTCGACTTCGTGCTTGCCCAGGGCCAGTTGCACGGTACTGGTGGCCAGGTCCAGTTGCTGGCTGCGGTCGACACCACGCAGGCGCTCGGCCTGGTATTCGGTGGACTGCCCGCTGGTGCCACGCTCGACAGCGCCGCTGGCGATCTGCTGGGCGGCCTGGTCGACACGGTTCTGGCCGTTCTGGATGGCACCCAGGCCCGCGTAGAAGGCGGAGCTCGCATTGATTTCCATGTCAGGACTCCATGACGCTGGATGAGGAACAGGCCTTATTAAAGCAGCACATCGGGAAAAAGGCCCGTTTAAATCCCTAATAGCCTAGTGCCAGCTAATAGGCAAAGGCCTAATCCAGCAGGTCCAGCTGCAAATGCGCAGCCACCGCGTCCGCGCCAGCCTGCTTCAACCACGGCACCCGTCCCAGGCATGGCGCGGGCAGGCGCTCGGCCAGGCTGGACAGGTTTTCTTCCAGGCGCGATGTACGCGGATCGACGATGTTCGCCACCCATCCCGCCAGTTGCAGGCCGTCCCGGGCGATCGCCTCGGCGCTCAGCAAGGCGTGGTTGATGCACCCCAGGCGCACCCCCACCACCAGGATCACCGGTAGCTTCAAGGCGATGGCCAAGTCCGACAGGTTGGCATGGTCGGACAGCGGCACGCGCCAGCCACCGGCGCCTTCGATCAAGGTGAAGTCGGCGTGCTGCGCCAGCACCTGCTGCATGGCATCGCGCAGCGCCGGCACGCTCAGCGCCACCCCGGCCTCGCGGGCCGCCACATGCGGGGCGATGGCCGGCTCGAAGGCGAAGGGATTGACCGCTTCATAGGGCAGCTTGACCGAGCTTTCGTCGATCAGCGCCAAGGCGTCGCTGTTGCGCAGCCCCTTGGCCGTCACCACGCACCCGGACGCCACCGGCTTGGCCGCCAGGGTGCTCAACCCCAGCTGCCGCGCTGCATGCAGCAAACCTGCGGCGATGGTGGTCTTGCCGACATCGGTGTCGGTGCCGGCAATGAAATAGGCCTGGCTCATGTCACTGCTCCCCGTCCAACGGCTTGCGCAGGACGCCGTAGACCACCTGGTAGGTGGCCGGCAGGCCTTGCGCCTGGCGGTACTGTTCGTAGGCCTGCAACAGCCCCTGCATCCGCGCCCGACCGGTGAGCCCCGACGGACGCCCCGGGTTGAGGTTGTGCGCACCCAGCGCCTTGAGTTCATGGGTCAGGCTGCGCACGTCGGGATAATGCAGCACGTGGGGGCGCCGCTCCAGGTCGATCAGCTCCAGCCCGCTGTCACCGCACAGGCGCTGGTAATCCTCGAAACGCCGGAAGCGATTGACGTGCACCATGCCATCCACGGCCTGCCAGCTGGCGCGCAACTCATCCAGGGTACCCACGCACAGGCTGCTGAAGGCCAGCACACCGCCTGGGCGCAGCACCCGCCGCGCCTCGCCCAGCACGCTGGCGAACTGACCGCACCACTGCACCGCCAGGCTGCTGAACAACAGGTCGACACAACCATCGCGCAACGGCAGGCGCTCGGCGTCACCCGCCACATGGTGCCGGGCGCCGCCCTGCTCACGGGCATGGCGCAACATGCCTTCGGCGATATCCACCGCCACGCCACTCGATTGCGCGAAACGCTCGGTCAGCACCCGGCTGAAATGGCCGGTGCCGCTGCCCATGTCCAGCCAGCGCGCAGGCGCAAGGTCGCTGGGCAGCTTTTCCAGCAGCGCCATGCCTACCGCGCGCTGCAAGGCCGCGACGCTGTCATAGCTGGACGCGGCGCGGGAAAACGAAGCCGCCACCTGGCGCTTGTCCGGCAAGGTGCCGGGCAGGGTGGGCTGGGAAAGGTCAGTCATCGCCACTCTCATGCAGGAAACTCTTGATGCCCGCCGCCAGCTCCTGGGGATACTCCAGCAGGAAGGCGTGGGAACTGTCTTCGACCAGGCCGACTTCCACGTCGGGCAGCAGGTCGCTCAGGGCCTTGGCTGCTTCCACCGGCACCAGCGCGTCACTGCCGGCGAACAGGTGCAGCTGCGGGCCGCCGTATTGCTCCAGGGCGGTGCGGGTATCGAGGCTGGCCAGCACTTCCAGTCCGGTGGCCAGGTACAGCGGATCGGTGTCGGGCACGCCCACCCCCAGCTGCCGCAGCAAGGTGCGGGGTTGCTGCGCGCCCTCGCTGCACAGGGTGCGGAAGCGCTTGAGGGTGACATGGGTGTGGCTGCGGCAGCCGTCGAGGAAGGTGCCGAAGGTGTCGGCGGGCATGCCGTGCGGCCAGTCCGGCCGGGCCACGAAGCTGGGGTTGCTGGCCAGGGTGAGCAAGCCGCAGCAGTGGTCGCCGCGCTGGTGCGCCAGGGCGCTGGCAAGCATGCCGCCGAGCGACCAGCCGCCCAGCCACACGTCGGTCGGCAGCTTGCGGTCGAGATGGTCGACCCAGGCCTGGACATCGCTGTGGGCCAGTTCCGGCAGCGGCATCAACTCGACCTGCAGGCGTGGATCCTGGGCGCGCAGGCTGGCGGCCAGCGGCTCCAGTGAAGCGGTGCCCAGGCCCCAGCCGGGCAGGAGGATCAGTCGGTTACGCATCGGCGGACTCCAGCTGTGGATAACACTCGGCCAATGCATTCAACAATAGCTGCACCTGCGCCTCACTGTGGGCAGCGCTCAGGGTCACCCGCAGGCGGGCGCTGCCGGCGGGCACGGTGGGCGGGCGAATCGCCGTGACCAGCAGCCCGCGCTCGCGCAGCAAACGGGACAATGCCAGCGCCCGCCCCGCATCGCCGATCAGGATCGGCTGGATCGCGGTGTAGCTGTCCATCAGGGTCAGGCCTATCTGCTCGGCGCCCGTGCGGAACTGCCGGATCAGCGCGGCCAGGTGTTCGCGCCGCCAGTGTTCGCGACGCAGCAAGTCCAGGGCCTTGAGCGTGGCGCAGGCCAGTGCCGGTGGCTGGCTGGTGGTGTAGATGTAGGGCCGTGCGAACTGCACCAGCGCCTCGATCAGCTCCTCGCTGCCGGCGACGAAGGCGCCGGAGGTACCGCAGGCCTTGCCCAGCGTGCCGATCAGCACCGGCACGTCCTCGACACCCAGGCCGCAATGCTCGACCAGGCCACCGCCATTGGCGCCCAAGGTTCCCAGGCCATGAGCGTCATCGACCATCAGCCAGGCACCGCGTGCGCGGGCCTCCTTGGCCAGGGCCGGCAGGTCGGCGCAGTCGCCATCCATGCTGAACACGCCGTCGGTGACAACCAGGGTGTTGCCGCTGGCCTTGTCCAGGCGGCTGGCCAGGCTGGCCGGGTCGTTGTGCAGGTAGCGGCTGAAGCGGGCGCCACTGAGCAGTCCACCGTCGAGCAGGGAGGCGTGGTTGAGGCGGTCCTGCAGCACCGTGTCGCCCTGCCCGACCAGCGCGGTGATCGCGCCGAGGTTGGCCATGTAGCCGGTGGAGAACAGCAGCGCGCGCGGCCGGCCCGTCAGCTCGGCCAGCGCCTCCTCCACCTGATGGTGCGGGGTGCTGTGGCCGATCACCAGGTGCGAGGCACCGCCGCCGACACCCCAGCGTTCGGCGCCGTCGCGCCAGGCCTTGATCACCTCGGGGTGATTGGCCAGGCCCAGGTAGTCGTTACTGCAGAAGGCCAGCAGCGGCTGGCCATCGACCACCACCTGCGGCCCCTGCGGGCTTTCAAGCAGCGGTCGCTGGCGATACAGGTCGGCGGCACGCCGTTCGGCCAGCCGCGCGGCGAGATCGAAGGCCATGCTCAGGCCGAGGCTGCGTCGTAGAACAACTCGCTGCTGCGCTGCTCGACCAGCGCCTGCTCGATGGCGGCCTGGTGCACTTCGTCAGCGTGCTCCTCACGGGCTTCCGGCTGGATACCGAGGCGGGCAAACAGCTGCATGTCCTTGTCGGCCTGCGGGTTGCCGGTGGTCAGCAGTTTCTCGCCGTAGAAGATCGAGTTGGCGCCGGCCATGAACGCCAGGGCCTGCATCTGCTCGTTCATCTGCTCGCGACCGGCCGACAGGCGCACATGGGACTTGGGCATGAGGATCCGGGCCACGGCCAGCATGCGGATGAAATCGAACGGATCGACGTCCTCTTCATCGGCCAGCGGCGTGCCGGCGACCTTGACCAGCATGTTGATCGGCACCGATTCCGGGTGCTCGGGCAGGTTGGCCAGCTGGATCAAGAGGCCGGCGCGGTCGTCCAGAGACTCGCCCATACCGAGGATGCCGCCGGAGCAGATCTTCATGCCGGCATCGCGCACATAGGCCAGGGTCTGCAGGCGCTCGCTGTAGGTGCGGGTGGTGATGATGCTGCCGTAGAACTCCGGCGAGGTGTCGAGGTTGTGGTTGTAGTAGTCCAGGCCGGCCTGGGCCAGGGCCTGGGTCTGCTCCTGGTCGAGCTTGCCGAGGGTCATGCAGGTTTCCAGGCCCATGGCCTTGACCCCTTTGACCATCTCCAGCACGTAGGGCATGTCCTTGGCCGACGGGTGCTTCCACGCCGCGCCCATGCAGAAGCGGGTCGAACCGATGGCCTTGGCCCGGGCGGCCTCTTCCAGCACTTTCTGCACTTCCATCAGCTTCTGTTTTTCCAGCCCGGTGTTGTAGTGGCCGGACTGCGGACAATATTTGCAATCTTCCGGGCAGGCGCCGGTCTTGATCGACAGCAGCGTGGAAACCTGCACGCGATTGGGGTCGAAGTGCGCGCGGTGCATGGTCTGGGCCTGGAACAGCAGGTCGTTGAACGGCTGCTGGAACAGGGCCTTGACCTCGGCCAGGGACCAGTCGTGACGTGTGGTTGCAATTGCGCTGGCGCTCATCGGCGTTTCCTTATCTATGGTCTGACTGACGCCGGGACAGGAAAACCCACCAGCGCATCACGGATAGCTCGCATAGTTACGGAAGGCCTCATGCACTGTCAACCAATCAAGAACCCGCTGGTTTACATCTGTACAAATAACGACCAGATCTGTTTGCTCTGCGACGAGCCTGCCGAGCAGCCCTATCCCTTGTGCAGCGCCTGCGAACAGGCACTGCCATGGCTGGACGAGCAGTGCCGCCGCTGCGCGTTGCCCCTACCCATCGACGGCCTTCTCTGCGGTGGCTGCAGCCGCCGCCCTCCCGCATTCAGCCGAGTGATCGCGCCCTGGCATTACGGTTTTCCCATCGACACCCTGGTCAGCCGTTTCAAGCACAACAGCCAGTGGCCGCTGGGGCGGTTGCTGGCGCAGTTGCTCGGGCACAGCCTGACGCACCGCTACAACGAAGGTCTGCCACGGCCGGACCGCCTGTTGCCGGTGCCGCTGGCCAGGCGTCGACTGCGCCAGCGCGGCTTCAACCAGGCGGCGATGCTCGCCCGCTGGCTCGCCGGGCAACTGCGCCTGCCCTGTGACGAGGGCCTGCTCCAGCGTGTGCGCGATACCCCGGCGCAGCAGGCCCTCGGCGCCCGGGCCCGGCAACGCAACCTGCGTCAGGCCTTCGCCCTTGCCCCCGGCTGCGAGCTAGACGGCCTGCACCTGGCAATGGTCGATGACGTGCTGACCACCGGGGCGACCGCCCAGGCCATCGCCCGGCTGCTGCGCCAGGCCGGCGCCCGGCGGGTCGACATCTACTGCCTGGCGCGCACGCCCAGGCCGGGCCAGGCTTGACTTGCCCCGGTGACGGCGGCAACGTCGCGGGACCTACACCACACCCGATGCCCACCCATGTCCCTGCCTGCCCTGCTCACCCAGCACATCGTCCGTCGTCCACAGCGCATCGCCCTGTTGCAGCATGTCGCCGAACAGGGCTCGATCACCCGCGCCGCCAAGGCCGCGGGCATCAGCTACAAAGCCGCCTGGGACGCCATCGACGAACTCAACAACCTGGCGGCGCAGCCCCTGGTGGAACGCAGCACCGGCGGTCGCGGCGGCGGTGGCGCACGGCTGTCCGCCGAAGGCGAGCGGGTATTGCGCCTGTACCAGCGCCTGCAGGCGCTGCAGGCGGAGATTCTCGAATCCGCCGAGGACAGCAGCGACCTCGACCTGCTCGGCCGCCTGATGCTGCGCACCAGTGCGCGCAACCAGTTGCAGGGACGGATCAGCGGGCTGCGCCGCGAAGGCCGGCATGACCGCGTCAGCCTGGACCTGGGTGGCGGGCTGGAGATCGAGGCCTTGATCACCCGGGGCAGTACCGAGCGGCTGGAACTGGCGTGGGGGGGGACGGTGGTGGCGCTGCTCAAGGCCGGATGGGTGCGGTTGCTGGGCGCGGATGAGACGCCGGAGCCTGGGAGCAACTGCCTGAAGGCCAAGGTCGAGGAGGTGCTGATCGAAGAAGGCGGGCCGGGCGAAGTGCGCCTGGCGCTGGGCAATGGCCAGACCTTGTGCGCCATCGCCGAGGCGGCCTGGCTGGAGCTGCAGCAGGTCCAGCCGGGGAGCGCCCTGCGGGTACAGTTTCATCCGTCGTTCGTGTTGCTGGGGGTGCCGGTCTAGTCTGGCCGTGCGCTACGCGCCCGGATCGCGGGGCAAGCCCGCTCCCACGCTGTTGATGGTCGCAACCTGGCGCCCTGTGCGACCGCGCAGCCCAAAAGGGCTGGGTGATCTCCCATGCCTGCATCGACTCATGAGCGGGCCAGCCTTGGGATTGGGGTAACATGCAGGCCGCAGTCCCAGCGACCGGAGCCTTTCATGTCCCACCCCTTCGACACCCTCACCCCCGACCTCGTGCTGGACGCCGTGGAAAGCCTCGGTTTTCTCAGCGACGCCCGGGTGCTGGCGCTCAACAGCTACGAGAACCGCGTCTACCAGGTGGGCATCGAGGACGCGCAGCCGCTGATCGCCAAGTTCTATCGCCCTGGGCGCTGGAGCGACGCGGCGATCCTCGAGGAACACGCCTTCACCCGCGAGCTGGCCGAGTGCGAAGTGCCGGTGGTGGCGCCACTGCTGCACGAAGACCGCTCCCTGTTCGAGCACCAGGGTTTTCGCTTCACCCTGTTCCCGCGCCGTGGCGGCCATGCCCCGGAGCCGGGCAACCTCGACCAGCTCTATCGCCTCGGGCAGCTGCTCGGGCGACTGCACGCGGTAGGTGCGAGCAAACCCTTCGAGCACCGTGAAGCCCTGGCTGTGGACAACTTTGGCCACGCCTCGCTCAAGACCTTGCTCGACGGCAATTTCGTGCCCCGCGAGTTGCTGCCGGCCTATGAATCGGTGGCCCGCGACCTGCTCAAGCGGATCGAGGATATCTACGCCCGCACCCCGCACCAGCTGATCCGCCTGCACGGCGACCTGCACCCCGGCAACCTGATGCACCGTGACGACGTCTACCACGTGGTCGACCTCGACGACTGCAGCATGGGCCCGGCCGTCCAGGACCTGTGGATGATGCTCGCCGGCGGCCGCGAAGAGCGGCTCGGCCAACTGGCCGAACTGATCGACGGCTACAACGAGTTCCACGACTTCGACCCGCGTGAGCTGGCCCTGATCGAGCCACTGCGCGCCCTGCGCCAGTTGCACTACAGCGCCTGGCTGGCGCGGCGCTGGGACGATCCGGCGTTCCCGCCGAGCTTCCCCTGGTTCGGCCAGCCGCGCTACTGGGGCGACCAGATACTCGCCCTGCGCGAACAGATCGCCGCGCTCGATGAACAACCGTTGAAATTGTTCTAGGTCTACGCCGCGCTCTGTCTACAATAGGCGTCGCTTTATTTAGCTACCTAAGCAAGGATTCTGCATGCACGCCGCCAACCCGCGCCGCGGGTACCTCCTGGGCCTCGGCGCCTACATCATCTGGGGCCTGTTCCCCCTGTACTTCAAAGCGATCCAGAGCGTTCCGGCGGTGGAGATCATCGTCCACCGCGTGCTCTGGTCGGCCCTGTTCGGCTCGCTCCTGCTGCTGGTGTGGAAACACCCCGGCTGGTGGCGCGAACTGCGCGACAACCCGCGGCGCCTGGCGATCCTCGCGCTCAGCGGCGCGCTGATCGCCGGCAACTGGCTGACCTACGTATGGGCGGTGAACAATGGGCGCATGCTCGAGGCCAGCCTGGGCTACTACATCAACCCGCTGATCAACGTGCTGCTGGGCATGCTGCTGCTCGGCGAACGCCTGCGCCGCCTGCAATGGCTGGCGGTGGCCCTCGCGGCCCTGGGCGTAGCGCAGCAGGTGTGGCAGGTCGGCAGCCTGCCCTGGGTGTCGCTGGCGTTGGCGCTGTCGTTCGGCTTCTATGGCTTGATACGCAAACAGGCACCGGTGGCGGCGCTGCCGGGGCTGGTGGTCGAGACCTGGATGCTGGTGCCCATTGCCATCGGCTGGTTGCTGCTGCACCCGACGGCCAGCAGCGCCAGCCCTGAGTTCTTCAGCAGCAGCGAAGCGCTGTGGCTGATCGCCGCCGGCCCGGTGACCCTGGTGCCGCTGGTGTGCTTCAACGCCGCTGCCCGCCACCTGCCCTATACCACGCTGGGCTTCCTGCAATACCTGGCACCGACCCTGGTGCTGCTGCAGGCAGTGTTGCTGTTCGACGAACACCTGTCGTCGAGCACCTTGATGGCGTTCGCCTTTATCTGGGCAGGGCTGGCTGTCTACAGCGTCGATGCCTGGCTGAGTTTGCGCAAGCGCGCCTGATCAAAAAATGATCATATTGCTGCAGACCACGGGGGACGTGGGCTGCAGCAAGCGCTCCAAAGGTTATCCACACCCTCGTCCACGGCGTTTGTGCACAAGCTACTGAATAGTGGACGTTTTTTGCTCAAATCTCGCCAGGCCTCGTGATTGTTGGGCTGGCGGGGAGCGCCCCCAGGTTATCCACAGGGTCTCCCCCGATAAATAGGGATAACCACCGAGGGGCGCTGCGCACCCCGTTCGCGGCACAAGGCCGCTCCTACAGTTGATCGCGTTCCCTTGTAGGAGCGGCCTTGTGCCGCGAAAGGGCTGCAAAGCAGCCCCGGCGTTCCTAAATCACTCCTCCGGCCGCAACCGCAACTCCACCATCAGATCATCCGCCAGGCTCTCCAGCCGCGCCTGCAGATCGTCCAACGACAAGGTCAACGGCAATGCCAGCAACGCATCGGCATGGAACAGCGGCTCGCTGCTCATCGGCGCCGGCCGCACCTCGGTGCTCAGGCGCTCGACGTTCACCCCTTGCTCGGCCAGCAAGCGGGTGATATCACGGACGATACCCGGCCGGTCGTTGCCCACCAGTTCCATGGCGATCGGCTTCCAGGTGCAGGACGGCTCGATCCCGCTTTCGGCAATGAGTACACGGATACCGTGGTCACCCAGTTTCTGCAGCGACTCGACCAGTTCGGCGTAGTTCTCCGCTGGCACCGCCACCCGCAGGATCCCGGCGAACTGCCCGGCCATGCGCGACATGCGGCTTTCCAGCCAGTTGCCATTGTGATCGGCGATGCACTGGGCGATACGCTCGACCTGCCCGGCCTTGTCCGGGGCGATCACGGTGAGTACGAGATGGTCCACGGGCCACTCCTTCATTCGTCTGCGAAGGCCGCCCCAGGCGACCGAAATACGGGGATCGAATCAGTATAGGCAAGGCGCGGCAACCTGCCGCAGGACAGTCACGGCAATCAATCGTGTACTGTTTCAAGATTTATCTGGAACAATCCACCTGTTTTTTGCGAACATGTCGTCTCCCAGCGTGACCCCATGCGACCAATCGGTCGCAGAGCGACGCTTTTAGTCTGATGTTCACCTGCCTGCTGCTTCATGTAGTATGCGTCGACGCGGACTACAAAACGTCGTTTCGATGTCTGCCAAGGCGCCTGTGAAAATACGCCAACCGCCCGCCGGCCCGTCTGGCGAGCCGCACCCAGCCGCCCCCGGAGCACGCGGGCATGCACTGGTGCCGTGTTTAGAGAAGCGCTACAGGCTTAATACAGAAGAGCGAAAGCGAAATAGCTGAGCAGAGGTGAGGCAAGCAATGACTGGATACGTTCAAGTCGGTGGCCTTCAGGTCGCCAAGGTCCTGTTCGACTTCGTCAACAACGAAGCCATTCCGGGGACCGGCATCAACGCCGAGCAGTTCTGGGCCGGTGCCGAGAAGATCATCAACGACCTCGCTCCCAAGAACAAAGCCCTGCTCGCCAAGCGCGACGAGCTCCAAGCGAAGATCGACGCCTGGCACCAGGCACGCAAGGGCCAGCCCCACGACGCCGCGGCGTACAAGGCGTTCCTCGGGGAAATCGGCTACCTGCTGCCGCAGGCCGAGGACTTCCAGGCCACCACCCAGAACGTCGATGAAGAAATCGCCGTCATGGCCGGCCCGCAGCTGGTGGTGCCGGTGATGAACGCCCGCTTCGCCCTGAACGCCGCCAACGCTCGCTGGGGTTCGCTGTATGACGCCCTCTACGGCACCGATGTCATCAGCGATGAGGGCGGCGCCGAGAAAGGCCAGGGTTACAACAAGCTGCGCGGCGACAAGGTCATCGCCTTCGCCCGCGCCTTCCTCGACGAAGCCGCGCCACTGGCCGCCGGCTCCCACGTCGACTCCACCGGCTACCGCATCGAAGGCGGCAAGCTCGTTGTCGCCCTCAAGGGCGGCAGCAACAGCGGCCTGCGCGACGACGCCCAGCTGATCGGCTTCCATGGCGACGCCAAGGCGCCGACCGCCGTGCTGCTCAAGCACAACGGCCTGCACTTCGAGATCCAGGTCGACGCCAGCACCCCGGTCGGCAGCACCGACGCCGCCGGCGTGAAGGACATCCTGATGGAATCGGCGCTGACCACCATCATGGACTGCGAGGACTCGGTCGCCGCTGTCGACGCCGACGACAAGGTGATCGTCTACCGCAACTGGCTGGGCCTGATGAAAGGCGACCTGGCCGAGAGCGTCAGCAAGGGCGGCAAGACCTTCACCCGCACCATGAACCCGGACCGCGAGTACGCCGCCCCCAACGGTGGCAGCGTCACCCTGCACGGTCGCTCGCTGCTGTTCGTGCGCAACGTCGGTCACCTGATGACCAACCCGGCGATCCTCGACGCCCAGGGCAACGAGATCCCCGAGGGCATCCAGGACGGCCTGTTCACCAACCTGATCGCCCTGCACAACCTCAACGGCAACACCAGCCGCAAGAACACCCGCAGCGGCAGCGTGTACATCGTCAAGCCGAAGATGCACGGCCCGGAGGAAGTGGCCTTCGCCGCCGAGATCTTCAGCCGCGTCGAAGACCTGCTGGGCATGCAGCGCAACACCGTCAAGGTCGGCATCATGGACGAGGAGCGCCGCACCACGGTCAACCTCAAGTCCTGCATCAAGGCGGCCGCCGAGCGCGTGGTGTTCATCAACACCGGCTTCCTCGACCGCACCGGTGACGAGATCCACACCTCCATGGAAGCCGGCGCCGTGGTGCGCAAGGGCGCCATGAAGAACGAGAAATGGATCGGCGCCTACGAGAACAACAACGTCGACGTCGGCCTGGCCACCGGCCTGCAGGGCCGCGCGCAGATCGGCAAGGGCATGTGGGCCATGCCCGACCTGATGGCTGCCATGCTCGAGCAGAAGATCGCCCACCCACTGGCCGGCGCCAACACCGCCTGGGTACCGTCACCGACCGCCGCCACCCTGCATGCCCTGCACTACCACAAGGTCGATGTGCAGGCGCGCCAGCGCGAGCTGGCTTCGCGCACCCCGGCCTCGGTCGATGACATCCTGACCATCCCGCTGGCCGCCGACACCAACTGGTCGGCCGACGAGATCCGCAACGAGCTGGACAACAATGCCCAGGGCATTCTCGGCTACGTGGTGCGTTGGATCGACCAGGGCGTGGGTTGCTCGAAAGTGCCGGACATCAACGATGTCGGTCTGATGGAAGACCGCGCCACCCTGCGCATCTCGGCCCAGTTGCTGGCCAACTGGTTGCGCCATGGCGTGGTCACCCAGGAGCAGGTGCTGGAAAGCCTCAAGCGCATGGCCGCGGTGGTCGACAAGCAGAACGCCGGTGACGCCCTGTACCGCCCGATGGCGCCGAACTTCGATGACAACATCGCGTTCCAGGCCGCCGTGGAGCTGGTAGTCGAAGGCGCCAAGCAGCCGAACGGCTACACCGAGCCGGTGCTGCACCGTCGTCGTCGCGAGTTCAAGGCCCGCAACGGGCTGTAAGCCGCCAGCAACGCATCGCGGGGCAAGCCCGCTCCCACGCCAGATGCCAACCGGCGTGGGAGCGGGCTTGCCCCGCGATCGTTTTCAGCCCTGATCCATTCTCAACTCACGTCGCACCAGCTCCAGAAGCTTCCCCAGGTCCACCGGCTTGAGCAGGAAATCCACAACCCCCAGGTGCATCACGTCCACCGCCTCTTTCACATCGGTGTCGCCCGACACCACGATGATCGACAGCGCCGCCCGCTCCGACTCACGAACCTGGCGGATCAGTTCCAGGCCATCCTTGGGCTCCATGCGCAGGTCGGTGATCATCAGGGCGATACGCGGCTCATAGTGCAGCTTCAACATCGCCTCCTGCGCACCGTCGGCCGTCATGCAGGCGATGCCCCGGCTCTTCAGGTACAGGCTTAGCGCTTCGCTGTTCACCGGGTTGTCGTCCACCACCAGTACCACGGGTTTGGGCGCGACGGGTGCACTCACCACGGCCAACGCCTCTCGCTCGGCGTCGCTCAGGATGTCGTCATGCTCTGCCATGGTCGTCTCGTCAAAAAAACCCCGTTATTCAAGTTCAGACCGCAAAGCCCCCGCATGCAAACTGCCTTTCGTCGGCTATTTGACACCCGGGACAAGCAGCGAAACGCTCGTCTCGCCTTATAGACTTACGTCCAATGGGCACCGCAGAGCCGTCGTCCGACCATGGAGCCCTAGAACAACAAGGTCTGCGCTACATATGCAGACATACTTATCGCGGTCGGTTCCATGAGCAAAAAGGACGCCTACAGCCAGGCGGGCAGAACAGCAGTGCTGCAAAACATCCAGGGCACCCTGCAATTCCTGCAGCGTTTCCCGCCATTCAACCAGATGGAACACAACCACCTGGCCTACCTGGTGGAGCAGTGCCAGCTGCGTTTCTACGCGGCCGGCGAAAGCATCATCAAGCCTGCCGACGGCCCGGTCGAGCACTTCTACATCGTCAAGCAGGGCCGCGTGGTCGGCGAGCGCCACCATGTCACCAAGCCGGGCACCGAGACCACCTTCGAGATCGCCAGCGGCGAATGCTTCCCGCTGGCCGCGTTACTCGGCGAGCGGGCCACCCGCACCGAGCACCTGGCCGGCGAGGACACCTTCTGCCTGCAACTGGACAAGGCCGCGTTCATTCGCGTGTTCTCCATGTCCGAGGTGTTCCGCGACTTCGCCCTGCGCGGGGTCAGCAGCCTGCTCGACCAGGTCAACCAGCAGGTGCGCCAGCGCGCCGTGGAAACCCTGGGCACCCAGTACTCGCTGAACACCCCGCTGGGCGAACTGGCGCTGCGCCATCCGGTGGTGTGCGCGCCGGACACGCCGCTGCGCGAGGCGGTGGGGCTGATGCACGAGCAGCAGGTCGGCAGCATCATCATCGTCGATGGCCAACGCCATCCCCTCGGCATCTTCACCCTGCGCGACCTGCGCCAGGTGGTGGCCGACGCCAGTGCCGAGCTGACCGCGCCGATCGAACGCTACATGACCGCCCGGCCGTTCCACCTCAGCCCCCAGGCTAGCGCCTTCGATGCCGCCATGGCCATGACCGAGCGGCACATCGCCCACGTCTGCCTGGTGGACAACCAGCGCCTGTGCGGGGTGATCTCCGAACGCGACCTGTTCTCCCTGCAGCGCGTCGACCTGGTGCACCTGGCCCGCACCATCCGCCATGCGCCACGCCTGGACAGCCTGGTGTCACTGCGCGGCGAGATCGGCCAGCTGGTCGAGCGCATGCTCGCCCACGGCGCGTCCTCGACCCAGATCACCCAGATCATCACCCTGCTCAACGACCATACCGTGTGCCGGGTGATCGAGCTGGCCATCGCCGAACGCGGCGACCCGGGCGTGCCATTCAGCTGGCTGTGCTTCGGCAGCGAAGGCCGCCGCGAGCAGACGCTGCACACCGACCAGGACAACGGCATCCTCTTCGAGGCCCGCGACGCCGTCGAGGCCGAGGCCATCCGCGCCCGGCTGCTGCCGCTGGCCCAACAGGTCAACCACAACCTGGCCCAGTGCGGCTTCACCCTGTGCAAGGGCAATGTGATGGCCGGCAACCCCGAGCTGTGCCTGTCGCGCAGCGAATGGGCACGACGCTTCGCCGGCTTCGTGCGCGAGGCGAGCCCAGAGAACCTGCTGGGTTCGAGCATCTACTTCGACCTGCGCGTGGTCTGGGGCGACGAGCAAGGCTGCGAACAGCTGCGCCAGGGACTGCTGGAGCAGGTCGCCGACAACCGCATCTTCCAGCGCATGCTGGCCGACAACGCGCTGCGCCAACGGCCACCGGTCGGGCGCCTGCGCGAGTTCGTGCTGACCCGCCAGGGGGACGACAAGGCCGCCACCCTCGACCTCAAGGTGCAGGGCCTGACTCCGTTCGTCGATGGCGCCAGGCTGCTGGCCCTGGCCCACGGCATCAGCGCCTGCAACACCCTGGAGCGCCTGCGCCAGCTGATCGCCAAGGGCATCATCGACCCGCTCGACGGCGCCGCCTATGAAGAGGCCTACCACTTCATCCAGCAGACCCGCATGCAGCAGCACCAGCGCCAGACCCGCGAGAACCAGCCCTACTCCAACCGGCTCGACCCGGACAGCCTCAACCACCTGGACCGGCGCATCCTGCGCGAGTCCCTGCGTCAGGCCCAGCGCCTGCAAAGCAGCCTGGCCCTGCGGTACCAGCTATGAACCTGTTCGCCTGGTGGCGCCCCGCCGCCCCCGAACTCGACGCCCCGCTGCGTCGGCGCCTGGCCATGCTGCCAGGGCCGGCGCCGCTGGGCGTGTGCTCGTTGCGTGAACAGCGCTGGGTGGTGCTGGACCTGGAAACCAGCGGCCTGAACCTCAACCGCGACCAGGTGCTGTCGATCGGCGCAGTGGCCATCGAGGACGGCGCCATCGCCCTGGGTCGCCCGTTCGAACGCACCCTGCACCGGCCCTCGCAGAAGACCAATGCCAGCGTGCTGATCCACGGCCTGGGCCCCAGCGCCCTGGCCGCAGGCTGCGACCCGGCCGAGGCGCTGCTCGACCTGATGGACTTCATTGGCGACAGCCCGGTACTGGCGTTCCACGCCCCGTTCGACCAGCGCATGCTGGCCCGGGCGGTGAAGGACAGCCTGGGCCTGCGCCTGCAGCATCCGTTCCTCGATGTGGCGGAACTGGCGCCGATGCTCAACCCCGACACCGTGTTGCGCGAAGCCGGCCTGGATGACTGGATCGCCCGCTTCGGCCTCGAAGTCCAGGCTCGCCACCATGCCAGCGCCGATGCCCAGGTGACCGCGGAGCTGGCGCTGATCCTGTTCAGCCAGGCCCGGCGCCAGCAACTGGACAGCCCGTTGCAGCTGGAGCAGCGGGTGCGCCAGTGGCGACGGCGTAAAGTCCAGAGTCACGGCCTCTGACCCATACATCGCCCCTGTAGGAGCGGCCTCGTGCCGCGAATGGGCTGCGCAGCAGCCCCTCTCCCGGTGAGCGCTTAGACCGCCGGGGCCGCTTTGCGACCCTTTCGCGGCACAAGGCCGCTCCTACAGTGGCAGGTGCGAGCCAGATCATCATGCTGGCAATCCGATAAGCGTCAATTGCGCCACCACCCCCGCCTCTGCCACAATCGCGAATAATTATCGTTAGTTAACGCATTCTTCCCCGGGGATCGCTTCTTGACGCCTGCGCACAGTCCACATGCCGAGCTGGTCGGAGCGCTGTATCGCGACCATCGCACCTGGCTGCTGGCCTGGTTGCAGCGCAGCACCGCCTGCCGTCAGCGCGCCGAGGACCTGAGCCAGGACACCTTCGTGCGCCTGCTCGGTCGCGAGCGCCTGGACGCCCCCCGCGAACCCCGCGCGTTCCTGGTCGCCGTGGCCAAGGGCCTGTTGTTCGACCACTTCCGCCGCGCCGCCCTCGAGCAGGCCTACCTCGCGGAACTGGCCCTGCTGCCCGAGGCCGAACACCCGTCGCCCGAGCAGCAGCACCTGATCCTCGAGGACCTCAAGGCCATCGACCGGCTGCTGGGCAAGCTGTCGAGCAAGGCCCGTACGGCCTTCCTGTACAACCGCCTGGACGGCCTGGGCCACGCCGAAATCGCCGAGCGCCTCGGAGTGTCGGTGTCGCGCGTGCGCCAATACCTCGCCCAGGGCCTGCGCCAGTGCTATGTCGCCCTTTACGGAGAGCCGACATGAACCACGCCCCGGTCTCCAGCCAGGTACTGGAGGCGGCCATTGCCTGGAAGCTGTGCCTGGACGAAGGTAGCGGTACCCCGGACGAACGCAACGAATTCATGCGCTGGCACGCCGCCCACGAGGAGCACGCCCGCGCCTGGCTGCAACTGGGCATGCTCGACCAGCGCGTCGGCGCCGCCGCCGGCCCGGTACGCCACACCCTGCTGCAGTCACGGGCCGGGCTGCGCCAGCGCCTTGGCGGCCTGGCCGGCATGCTGCTGCTCGGCGGGCTGCTCGCCTGGGCCGCAGCGCCGACCCTGTCACCAACCTACTGGCTGGCCGACCAGCGCACCGGCACCGGCGAGCTGCGCACCCTGCGCCTTGAGGACGGCACCTTGCTGAGCCTGAACAGCCAGAGCGCGGTGGATATCGACTTCCGCGGCGAGCAGCGGCTGATCGTGCTGCATCGTGGCGAGATCTCGGTGGAGACCGGCCACAAGGACAGCCGTCCGCTGCTGGTGCGCACCGAGGATGGCCGCCTGCGCCCGCTGGGCACGCGCTTCCTGGTCAAGCGTGAGGAGGCCGGCACGCGCCTGGAGGTGCTGCAGGCCTCGGTGGCCGCCAAGCCGCAGAACAGTGGCGACGAACAGGTGCTGCGCGAAGGCCAGCAGGTGCTGATGAGCGCCGACGGCCTGGGCCGGGTCGGCTCCGTGGCGGTCGGCAGCGATGCCTGGACCCGCGGCATGCTGGTGGTGGACAACGTGCGCCTGGCCGACCTGGTGGCAGCGCTCGGACAGTACCGCAGCGGCCACCTGGGTGTCAGCGACGAAGTCGCCGACCTGCGCGTGAGCGGCAGCTTCCCGCTGACCGACACCGACCTGGCCCTGGCCTCGCTGCAGCCGGCGCTGCCGGTGAAGATCGAGCGGCATACGCCGTGGTGGGTCACCGTTACCGCCAGATAAGCGTCGCGTGCCGCCCTTCGCGGGTAAACCCGCTCCCACAGGTTTGGTGCATTCCCTGTGGGAGCGGGTTTACCCGCGAAGAAGCCAAGGCGATTCAGCCCTGAGCGCCGCTCGTGCCAACCCTGTCAGATTTTTTTCAAAAGACCCTGTCACTTTCCCAATCTCGCTCGGCAAGGAAGCAGTCAGCACTATTTCGTCGAGGAGCCGCTGCATGTCCCGTGCCGTTGATGCTTTGCTTCGCCCCAGCCTGATGGCCCTGGCCATCGGCCTGGCCGCCCCGTTGGTCAGCACCACCCTGTTCGCCGCCGAACAGGCCGCCCCGCGTGCCTACGACCTGCCCAGCGCGCCGCTGGCCAGCACCCTGAACCAGATCGCCAGCCAGGCCGGGATCGCCCTGGCGCTGGATCCGGCACTGGTCAGCGGGCGCAACTCGGCGCCGGTCAGTGGCCAGTACGATGCGGTCGGCGCCCTGCAGGCCGCCCTGCGCGGTACCGGCCTGCAGCTGCAGCAGAGCAGCGCCGGCAGCTACAGCCTGGTGGCGGTGAGCGAAGGCACCCTGGCGCTGCCGGAAACCAACATCAATGCCAACAGCAGCTACGAAAGTGCCTGGGGCCCGGTGGAAGGCTACACCGCCAAGCGCACCGCCGCCGGCACCAAGACCGACACCGCGCTGGTCGAGGTCCCTCGCTCCATTTCCGTCGCCACCCGCCAGCAGATGAGCGACCGCGGCGTGCAAAGCCTGGACGACGCGGTGAAGTACATGCCGGGCATCGTCTCGGCCAGTTTCGGCAGCGACACCCGCTATGACTGGATGCGCGTGCGCGGCTTCGAGCCGACCCAGTTCCTCGACGGCCTGCCCCTGCCCCGCGGCGTGTATGCCAACCCGAAAGCCGAAACCTGGAACCTCGACCGCCTTGCGCTGCTGCGTGGCCCAGCCTCGTCGGTATATGGCCAAACCCCGCCCGGCGGTCTGCTGGACATGGTCAGCCGCCGCCCCCAGGCCGAGAGCAGCCACGAGATCCAACTGCAGTACGGCAGCGACAACCACCGCCAGATCAATTTCGCCAGCACCGGCAAGCTCGATGAGCAGGGCCAGTTCCTCTATGGCGTCAGCGGCGTGGTGCGCGACAGCGGCACGCAGATCGACCATATCGATAACAAGCGCTACAACATCGCCCCGAGCCTGACCTGGAACATCGACGAAGACACCTCGCTGACCTTCCTCAGCCAGTTCACCCGCGACGACACCGGTGCCACCAGCCAGTTCTACCCGATCCAAGGCACCAAGATCGACATGCCGTTCGGCAAGGTCTCCCGCCACAAGAACCTGGGTGACCCGGATTACGACTACTACGACCGCACCTATTACGCGCTGGGCTATGCCTTCGAACATCGTTTCAACGATGTCTGGCAGTTCCGCCAGAACGTGCGCTACACCAAGTCGGAGCTTTCGTTCCAGACCATTACGGTAAGCAGCTACAACAAAGACTTCCCCCCGGTCACCGATGACGGCATTGCCAACCGCATGTCCACCAACACCGAGGAAAACATCGGCCAGTTCGCGGTCGACAACAACTTCCAGGCCGACTTCGCCACCGGTGCCGTCAGCCATACCGTGTTGATTGGCCTGGATCACCAGCGCACCAATCACGACTACCTGGCGATCTATGGTTTCGACGTGCCGCCGATCGACGTCAACAACCCGGCCCATGGTCTGCCGATCACCCGCCCCCCTCGCTCATCGGCCTATTACGATTACAACCAGAAGACGGTGCAGACCGGCCTCTATATCCAGGACCAGATGGCACTCGACAACTGGCGCCTGACCCTGGGCGGGCGACAGGACTGGGTCCACACCGGCACCAAGTTCTTCAACAAGGGTGATGCCACCAACACCCAGCGCGACAGCAAGTTCAGTGGCAACGCGGCGATCAGCTACGTCTTCGACTCCGGCCTGGTGCCCTACCTGTCCTATGCAGAATCCTTCCAGCCGGCCAGCAGCGCGGACGCGGACCCGGAAAAGACGTTCAAGCCGACCGAAGGCGAGCAATGGGAGCTGGGCATCAAGTACCAGCCACCGGGCTCCAACACCCTGCTCTCTGCCGCGGTGTACGACCTGACCCAGAAGAACGTCCAGGTCACCAACAACATCGGTGGCACGCCGGTCACCAGCCAGACCGGTGAAGTGAAAGTCCATGGCCTGGAGCTTGAGGCTGTCTCCGACGTCACCGACAACCTGAAGGTGATCGCCGCCTATACCCTGGCCAAGTCCGAAGTCCAGAAAGGGCCGTACAAAGGCAACCGCCTGCAACAGATGCCCAACCAGCAGGCCTCCCTGTGGACCGACTACACCTGGCATACCGGTGTGCTTGACGGCTTCGGCATTGGCCTGGGCGCACGCTACACCGGCAACCGCTACGGTGACGAAGCCAACACCTGGCTCGGCAAGAGCAAGGCCTACACGGTGTTCGACGCCGCCGTGCACTACGACCTGGGCCGCCTGGACAACAGCCTCAAGGGCGCATCGGTGGCGATCAACGCCAGCAATCTGCTGAACAAGGACTACCTGTCCACCTGCGACGGCTACTACTGCTACTACGGCGACCAGCGCAGCGTCGTCGCCAGCGCCACCTACAAGTGGTAAACACCCATCGCGGGGCAAGCCCGCTCCCACGCCGAGACAGAACGGCGTGGGAGCGGGCTTGCCCCGCGATGGCGTAAGGAGCCGTGATGAAAAGCCAAACCATCCGCCGCTGGTCAGCGATCCACACCTGGAGCAGCCTCGTCTGTACGCTGTTCCTGCTGCTGCTCGCCCTCACCGGCCTGCCGCTGATCTTCCACCACGAGCTGGAGCACCTGCTCGGCGATGCGCCAGAGCTGCGCGAGATGCCCGCCGACACCCCGCACCTGGATCTGCAGCAGCTGGTGCTCAAGGCCGAACAGCACCGCCCCGGCGAGGTGATGCAGTACTTCGGCTATGAAGAAGACGAGCCCAACGGCGTGGTGGCGATCATGGCCGCCACCGCCGGCACCCACCCCGACGATTCGCACACCTTCATGCTCGACGCCCGCACCGGCGAGGCCGTGGCCATGCCGGCGGCCAACGGCGGTTTCATGATGCTGATGCTGCGCCTGCACGTGGACATGTTCGCCGGGTTGCCCGGAAAGCTGCTGTTGGCGTTCATGGGGGTGCTGTTCATTGTCGCCATCGTCTCCGGCACCGTGCTCTACGCGCCGTTCATGCGTCGCCTGAGCTTCGCCACGGTCCGCCACGACAAGTCGCGGCGCCTGCGCTGGCTGGACCTGCACAACCTGATCGGCGTGGTCACCCTGACCTGGGCCCTGGTGGTCGGCGTCACCGGGGTGATCAGCGCCCTGTCCGACCTGGTGATCGCCGCCTGGCGCAACGACAGCCTGGCGGCGATGGTCGCGCCCTACCGTGACGCCCCGCCGCTCACCGAGCGCGCCCCGGCCACGCAGTTGCTGAAGATCGCCGAACAGGCCGCGCCCGGCATGCGCCCGGACTTCATCGCCTTCCCCGGCACGCGTTTCTCCAGCGAGCACCACTACGCGGTGTTCATGAATGGCGCCACGAACCTGACCTCGCACTTGTTCACACCGATCCTGATCGACGCGCGCACCCTGGAGGTGACGGCCGTGGGTGAACGCCCTTGGTACATGGACGCCATGGGCCTGTCGCAGCCCCTGCACTTCGGCGACTACGGTGGCCGGCCGATGCAGATCCTCTGGGCCGTGCTCGATGTGCTGACCATCATCGTGCTGGGCAGCGGCCTGTACCTGTGGTGGGGCAAGCAACGCAAACCACGGGAGGCGAAGGCATGAGCCACAAGTCGCAAAGCACCCGCAGGATCTTCGCCTGGCCGGCGCTGATCGCCGTGCTCAGTGCGGCCGGGTTGTTTGCCGCACTGCTCGGGGATGGGATGTGGGATGTGCTGGCCTGGGTGGGGCTGGGCCTTTCAGCCGGGCTGGGCCTGAGTGGGTTCTGGCGGCGGTAAGCCGCCCTCATGGAAAATAACGTAACTAGCAGATTTAACTAGACCAGCGTGGGAGAGGGCTTGCCCCGCGATGAATCGTATGGCACCGGCTTCGCCGGTGATCGCGGGACAAGCCCGCTCCCACGCAGGTGATGATCAGATCTCTTTTCCCTGCGCGTCAGCGCAGCCCGAAAGGTTGGGCTACCGCGCAGTCAGTTGATCATTCAATCAGCCAACCGCGGCAACACCTGGTCCAGCCGCTGGTGCAGCGCGCTGTCCCTCGGCCAGTTGCGCAGCAGCCGCGCGCGGTCCCGGGCGAAGGCCGGGGCGAAGCTGAGCTGGGTGGCATGCTGGCACATGGCATCGAGGTCGATCAGCGACCATTGGCCGTCCTGCCAGAACAGGTTGTGGCCCTTGAAGTCGCCATGGCTGATGCGCTCGCGGATCAGCTGCTGCATCACCCGCGCCAGGGCCTCGACCTGCTCGTCGGGCGCCTCGCCGCTCTCCACGAAGGGCGCGAAGCATTCGATCAGGTCCGGCCCGTCGGCGTACTCGGTCACCAGGTAGGCCGTGCTGCGCAGTCCCATCACCCGCTGCTCCAGCACCGCCAGGGGCCGAGGCGTGGCGATGTCGAGAAACGCCAGGCGGTGGCCCTCGATCCACGAATGCCAGGCCCGGCTCGGGCGCCAGAAGCGCTTGAACCAGTGGGCGGTGTTCTTGATGTTGTAGCGCTTGAGCACCAACTTGCGCCCGGCCACCTCGATACGCGCCACGCTGGCCGCGCCACCGGTCTTGTACAGGTGCCCCTGGTCGATCAGCGCATCGGCCTGCTCCAGCACCGGGCGCATCGCTTCGACCTCGTTGCGGCGGATGGCCCGCAGCCCGGACAGGTTGCGCTCGACGCTGAACAGCGTGCATTCGCGACCGGCCTTGTCCAGATAGTCCTTCAGGCGCCAGGCGCGCACCTTGTCCACCTGCTTGTGCAGCGCTTCCAGCGGCAGCGCGTGCTCGGCGTTGGCCAGCACATAGTGCACCAGCGCCTCCTCGATGAACGGCTCCAGGCGCTTGGGCAACTGGGCGAAGAACACCCCGAGGTTTTCCAGCACGCGCTGACGCGACAGCTGCTGGCCGGGGGTCTCGGCCTTGATGCCGGCACCGTCGATCAGGTACAGCCGGCCGTCCTGGCGCAGCAGGTTGTCCAGGTGCAGGTCTTCCTGCCACAGGCCCTTGGCGTGCATCTGCGCCACGGCGGTGAGGGCTTCGCCCAGCACCAGGTGCTGCTCGTCGGCCAGCATCGGCAGCGGCTCCACCCGGGCCCAGGCCTCGCCCAGGCTTTCGGCATGGTCGAGGTATTCGAACAATACCCAGCCGCCCTCGCCTTCCTTGAGGCCATCGGCCAGCAGACGCGGGGTGGTCAGGCCTTGCTCGGCCATCAGCAGGGCGCCATCGCGCTCGCGCTGGAAGTGCCGGGCGGCATTGCCGCCGACCAGCAGCTTGGCCAGCACCTTGGTGCCACGCCAGATACCCGCGCCGACATAACGCTGGCCCGGCAGCACTCGCAACAGGCTGAGCAGCTGCAGGTCGGCGCTGCCCGCGGCGTCGGCGAGGGTGACGGTCAGCGGCAGGCTCGGGCTGCGCCCGGCCTCCTTCAATTCGGACAGGCGCATCAGCGGGCCTCTTTGTGGCGACGGCGTTGGGTCAGGCGTTGCAGCCAAGTGGATACCAGGGCGCTGTCCGCCGGCTGCTCCAGGTAGGCCGCCAGCAGCACGCGCACGTCCGCTTCGTCCCAGGCCCGGGCGCGGCGCAGCAGCGGCTCCAGGTCCTTGACCCGGTCACGCATGCCGAACAGCAGCGGACGGGTCTTTTCCAGGTCGATCAGCTGGGCCTGCCAGCCCTCGCGCCGCTCGCGCAGGAAGATGTGCTTGGGGTAGAAGCAGCCGTGCATCTGCCCGGCGCCGTGCAGGGTGCGGGCCAGCCGCCCACAGGCCTGGAGGATCGCCTGGCGCTGCGCTGCATCCATCTGCGGCCAGCGGCCGAGCAGTTGTTCGAGGTCGGTCCACTCGTCCAGCGCCCGGGTCATGAGAATCGCCCGGTGCTCGCCACCCTGCTTGCGCTCGCCATAGAACACCGCCTGCAGGGCGGGGATGTCGAGCTTCTGGTAGCGGCTGATGTTGCGAAACTCGCGGGCGAAGGTCGGCTCGCCGAAGGGCCGCTGCAGGCTGCGGGTGAAGTAGTCGCTCTGGCGCTTGAGGTAGAACCCCTTGCCCTCGAGCTCCAGGCGGAACACGCTGCTCCAGCCGCCACGGCCGGTGTTGGGTTCGTCCACGGCGTCCAGCTGCAGGGCCCACAGCGCGTCGAAGTCGCTCAGCCCGTGCCGTTGCAGCAGCGCCTGGTCGGCACTGGCCAGGTAATCGGTCATTCCCTTCCCTCGAAAAAGCTCAGCACCTGGCGAATGCGCTTCTTGTCACGGGCGTTCAGACGCGCGTGTCCGCGGTATTGCAGGTAGAAGCGCAGGCGCTGGGTCGCCGACAGGTGGTACTTGGCCACCTTGTCCAGGCACGCCAGGTCCTTGATCAGCCTGTGGCGCAGCATGAAACCACGCCAGAAGTCGCCGGTCGGGCAATCGATGAAGAATAGCGTGCCCTGGTCGTCGACCAGCAGGTTGCGCCACTTAAGGTCGTTGTGGGCGAAGTGGTGATCGTGCATCACCCGGGTGTGGCGTGCCAGCTGGCGGCTGACGTGATCGACCCAGGCGGCGTCGCGCAGGCGCGGATCATTGCGTTCGGCCAGCGCCGAGAGGTCTTCGGTGCGCGGCAGCTCGCGGGTAATCATCGCCCCGCGGCCAAAGGCCAGGCCCTGCCGCTCGAGCCCCCAGGCGACCACATCGGCGGTGGGGATGCCCCACTTGGCGAACTGCTTGAGGTTCTGCCACTCGGCCTTGACCCGCGGCCGGCCCAGGTAGCGGCGCATGTGCTTGCCGGCGCCGGTGTAGCGCTTGACGTAGTAGTTGACGCCATCGCGCTCGATGCGGATGACCTCGCTCAGCGGGTCGCGGGTCAGGCGCTCGCCCTGAATGGCGAACACCGCGTCGATACTGCCGAAATCGGCCGCCAGGTGCGCATACTCGGGCGCCAGGTTCCAGCTCGCCATCAGAGTGCGTCCCCGTAACGTTGCTTGCGGTCGTAGAGTTTCTGCGCCTTGCGCTCCAGCCAGGCGAGCAGTGCGGCTTCGTCCTTGAGCACCTGGCGCAACGGACGCTGGAAGTAGCCGCGCAGGAAGCGCAGCTTGTCGCGGCGGGTCAGGCCGATGTCCAGCGCCGAGAAGTACAGGGCGGCCAGGTCCTTGTCACGCCAGCGACGGGTGATCTTCGCCCGGGTCTGGGCGCGGTGCAGGTCGATCACCGACAGTTTGAAGTCTTCCGGCGTCACCGGGCGGTCGGTGTGCAGCAGGAAGTGGCAGATATAGCAGTCGCGGTGGTTGACTCCGGCGCGATGCATGCCACCGGTCATCTTCGCCACTTCGGCGATCAGCGCGCGCTTCAGGCGCGGCGCTGGCGGCTGCTTCACCCAGTCGATGCTGAAGTCTTCCAGGCTGACAGTGGGCGCCAGTTCCTCGGTGACGATGAACGAGTGCTGGGTGGCCGGGTTGCTGCCACGCTCGCCGTAGGCCACTGCGGTCATGGTCGGCACACCGGCTTCATGCAGGCGCTGGATGGCCCGCCATTCCTGGCCGGCGCCGAGCACTGGCAGTTTGGCGCTGAACAGGTTCTTGAAGATCTCGCCCCAGCCGATGCCGCGGTGGATCTTGACGAAGAAGCCCGCGCCATCGACCTCGGTGCGCAGGGTGCGGCGGCCTTCCAGCTCGCGGTACACCTCGCCCTGCAGGGCCTCGACGGCCTCGAAGGGGTCGCGCCCGGCCCACAGGCGCTTGAACGGTTCGGCCAGTATCAGCTTCATGCGGTCTCCTGACCGAGGATCACGTCGGCGGCATGCTGCGGCATGCTGTACAGGTCGGCGGTCTCGGCGAAGGCCACACCGTTGTCCGACCAGGCCGCACGGGCCCCGGCGTCTTCGAGCATGCGTTGCAGGTAACGGTTCAACTGCTCCTGCTCGAACGGCTCGTCCAGCACCAGGCCGCTGTCGGCCTCGGCGATGTAGTGGGCATAGCCGCAGACCTTGGACACCAGCACCGGCAGGCCGGCGACCAGCGCTTCAAGCAGCACGGTGCCGGTGTTCTCGTTGTAGGCCGGGTGGATCAGCAGGTCGGCACCGAGCAGGAAACGCGGAATGTCGCTGCGGCCCTTGAGGAACTGCACCTGCTCGCCCAGGCCGAGCGCCGTGCTCTGCACCTGGAACAGCTTGGGGTCGTCCTGGCCGATGACCATCAGCCTGGTACGCTTGCGCAGGGCCGACGGCAACGCCGCCAGGGCCTTGAGGCTGCGGTCCACGCCCTTGGTCTTGAAGCCCGAGCCGATCTGCACCAGCAGCAGTTCGTCGTCGGCCACGCCGAACTCCTGACGGAAATCGGCGCGGATGGCCGCGGCGTCGGCCGGGCGGCGGCGGTCCTGGGAAATGCCCGGCGGCAGCAGGTGGAAGCGCGCCTCGGGGGTACCGTAGTGCTTGATGAACAGCGGCTGCTGCACCTCGGAGATCATCAGGATCTCGGTGCGCGCGTCCCTGGCGAACACCGCCCGCTCGTATTCGGCGAAATGGCGGTAGCGACCCCAGCGGCGGTACAGGCCGCCGCGCAGGGTCTGGGCCTTGTCCTCGAAACAGCCGTCGGCGGCGTAGTAGACGTCCAGGCCGGGCATCTTGTTGAAGCCGATCAGGCGATCGACCGGGCGCTTGGCCAGGTCGGCTTCCATCCAGGCGCTGAGCTTCTCGTTGCGGCGGTGGTTGAACAGCGCCTTGACCGGCGCCACCAGCACCTCGAAGCCCGGTGGAATATCACCTTCCCAGATCAGCGTGTACACGCGGATCTGATGGCCCCGTTTCTGGCACTCGAGGGCGATGCGCATGAAATCGCGCTGCAGCCCGCCAAAGGGGAAATACTTGTAGAGCACAAAAGCCAGTTGCATCAACGAACATCCTCAGCCAGCAGCAGCGCGCTCAAGCGGCCCGCCACATGCTCGGGATTCAGGCGAGTGAAGCACAGCGGCCACTCGCGTTTGAGATCGAACCGACGCAGGTCCTCGGCGCTCGGTTTGTAGGTGCACTTCTTCTGCAGGCACGGGGCGCAGGGGAAGTCGCTCGCCTGGTGGATCTGGGCGCGTCCGTAGGCGCCAGTCAGACCAGGGTTGGTCGGGCCGAACAGCGAGATGGTCGGCACATCCAGGGCAGCGGCCAGGTGACCGAGGCCGGTGTCCACCGCCACGCAGGCCTTGGCCGCCGCCAGCACGCGGGCAACGCCGGCCAGGTTCAACTTGGGGAGCACCTGGCAGTTGTTCAAGCCTTGGGCAATGCGCTCGGCGCGGGCCTTTTCCGCCGGGTTGCCCCACGGCAGCATCACCTGCAGCTTGCGCCGGCCCATGCGCTCGGCCAGCTCGCGCCAGTAGGCCTCCGGCCAGTGCTTGGTGGCCCAGGTGGTGCCGTGCAGGAACACCACGTAGGGTGCGGCCGGCGGCAGTTGCAGGCGGTTGAGGTCCAGGCCATAGTCGCCCAGCCCTTCCGGCAGGTCGTAGGCCAGGGCCAGGGCGAACAGCTGGCGCACGCGCTCCACGGCGTGCTGGCCGACAGCGACCGACAGACGCCGGTCGTAGAAGCGGCTGGCCCAGCCCTCGCGGGCCGAGTAACGGTCCAGGCCGGCCACCGGCGCTTTCACGTAGCGCGTCAGCCAGGCCGACTTGACCAGGCCCTGGGCGTCGATCACCAGGTCGTACTTGTGTTCGCGCAGGCGTTGCTTGAACGCCTTCCACTCGCCGCTCTTGAGCGTCTGCCAGAGATTCTTGCGCCAGCGGCGGATCGCCACCGGGATCACCCGGTCAACTGCCGGATGCCAGCTGGGAATCTCGGCGAAGCCTTCTTCCACCACCCAGTCGAAACGGATGCCGGGGATGGCGTGGGCGGCGTCGGTAAGCGCCGGCAGGGTGTGGATGACATCGCCCAGCGACGAGGTCTTGATGATCAGTACCCGCACTCAGTCGACCTCGACCACGGTATCGATCAGGTTCGGCCCGCCCAGGCCCTGCAGCGCGGCGATGACCTTGGCCGGCTCCAGCAGGCGCAGGCAGTTGTAGTGGCCGAAGCGGCAGGTGCGCTCGAAGCACGGGCTGCACTCGATACCGGTGCGCACCACCTCCACCTGGTCGGCCAGCGGCGGGGTGAAGCCCGGCGAGGTCGAGCCGTACACCGCCACCAGGGGGCGGTTGAGGGCGGCGGCCACATGCATAAGGCCGGAGTCGTTGGACACCACCGCATCGGCGCAGGACATCAGGTCGATGGCCTCGGCCAGTGAGGTTTCACCCGCCAGGTTGCAGGATTCCTCGCGCAGCCCCGGGATCAGCCGGTCGCGAATCTGCTCGCCCACCGGGTGGTCGTTCTTCGAGCCGAACAGCCACACCTGCCAGCCCTGGCGGATCATCGCGTCGGCCACCTCGGCGTAATGCTCGGCCGGCCAGCGCTTGGCCTCGCCGAACTCGGCGCCCGGACACAGCGCCAGCACCGGACGGTCCAGCGCCAGGCCGAACTTGGCCAGGGCGGCTTCGCGGCTGGCGGCTTCGATCTGCAGGCTCGGACGCGGGTAAGGCTTGGGCAGCTCGGCATCCGCTGCGTAGGCCAGGGCCATGAAGCGCTCGATCATCAGCGGATAGCGGGCCTTGTCCAGCTTGCGCACGTCGTTGAGCAGCAGGTAGCGCATCTCGCCGCGCCAGCCGGTGCGTTTGGGGATACCGGCGAAATACGGCACCAGCGCCGACTTGAGCGAGTTGGGCAGCAGGATCGCCTGGTCGTACTGACCGGCCAGCGACTTGCCGATGCGCCGGCGCGTGGCCAGCTCCAGCGCGCCGTGGCCGAGCGGGAAGCTCAAGGCCTGGCGCACCTCGGGCATGCGCTCGAGGATCGGCCGGCTCCACTCGGGGGCCAGGACGTCGATCACGCAGTCGGGGTGCTGCTGTTTGAGGCACTGGAACAGGGTCTGCGCCATCACCATGTCGCCGACCCAGCTGGGGCCAATGATCAGTATTCTCATGCTTTATCCAGAAACATTCGGGGAGGCTGCAGGCTGCGCTACAACCTGGCCTCCCCTCTTTATATTCAGGCTATGTGGCGGACAGTGTACCACCGGTGGCACTCGCTCGTGATCGAGGCCCCTGTGGGAGCGGGTTTACCCGCGAACACGGGCGTAGCCCGTGCCAGCCACCGCGGCGCTTTCTTCGCGGGTAAACCCGCTCCCACAGGGACGGCACCAACCTCAGGCCAGGCCCAACTGCCCCCAGATCCGCCTTACCTCACGACGCTCATCGACAAACTGCGCCGCATCGATCACCCCGGCCTGCTTCTGCAAGGCCTGGCGGTGCGACGCCGAGCGGAACGCCTTGTACACCTCGCGCAGCAGCACGGCGTCGGCGGCGGGCATCAGCCCGGCCTGCTCCAGCTCTTCGAGGATGCGGATGTTGTCGGTCCAGCGCAGTATGGCCGGGTGGTCGTGGGACCAGGCCAAAGCGGCGTATTGCACCATAAATTCGATATCCACGATACCGCCGGCATCCTGCTTGATATCGAACGGCTGGCCGGCCTCGAAGGCGTTGCCCGCGGTGCCGGCGGCAGTGGCCTTGGTGCCCAGGTTGTCGCGCATCTTGGCGCGCATCTCGCTGACTTCGACGCGCAGCTTGTCGAGGTCGCGGGGCTGGCCGAGGACCTGCGCCCGCACTGCCTCGAAAGCCGTCGCCACCTGCTTGCAACCCACCAATACGCGGGCCCGCACCAAGGCCTGGTGCTCCCAGGTCCAGGCCTCGTTCTGCTGATAGCGCTCGAAGGCGCCCAGCGAGCTGACCAGCAGCCCCGAGGCGCCGGACGGACGCAGGCGCATGTCCACGTCGTAAAGCTGGCCGGAGTTGGTCTGGGTGGTCAGCAGGTGGATGATGCGCTGGCCCAGGCGGGTGTAGAACTGCGCGCTGTCGATGGGTTTCGCGCCGTCGGTTTCGGCATTCGGGTCGCCATCGTGGATGAACACCAGGTCCAGGTCCGAACCGTGACCCAGCTCCAGGCCACCGACCTTGCCATAGCCGACAATGATGAAGCCCGGGTCGCACAGGCTGCCGTCGCTGCGTTTTGGCTGGCCATGGCGCGCCACGGTCTGGCGCCAGGCCAGGGCCAGCACCTGGTCGAGAATCGCCTCGGCCAGCCAGGTCAGATAATCGCTGACCTTCATCAACGGCAGGTTGCCGCTGATCTCCGAGGCGGCCACGCGCAGGCTGTGGGCCAGCTTGAAGTGACGCAGGGCCTCCATCTGCTGTTCCAGGTCGTCCTCGGGGATGCGTGTCAGGCGCTCGCGCAGCTCCGCGGCCAGCTCTGGCGCCAACGGCGGGCTGAACAACCGGCCCTCGTTGAGCAGTTCGTCGAGCAGCAGCGGGTAGCGGGCCATCTGCTCGGCGATCCACGGGCTGGCGGCGCACAGGGTCAGCAGGCGGCGCAGGGCGCCAGGGTTCTCGGTAAGCAGCACCAGGTAGGCAGAGCGCCGCGCCACGGCCTCGACCAATGGCAGCACCCGCTCCAGCACCAGGTCGGGGTTGTCGTGCTCGACCGCCTGGGCCAGCAGCCGCGGAATGAAGGCGTCCAAGCGCTCGCGACCGATGCGCTGCATCGAGCGCAGGGTCGGGCTGGCGCGCAGCGCGGCCAGGCGGCGCAGGGCCTCGGCCGGCTGCCGGAAGCCGGCTTCCTCCAGTTGGCGGGAAGCGGCGTCTTCATCCTGGGCCTGCTCCCACAGGGGCGACCACTCGCCGCCGACCACCAGCTCGCCTTCGGCTTCGTCTTCATCCGGGTCGGCGATGACCTGACGAAAGTGCCAGTCGATGCGCCCACGCCAGTGCACTAATTGCCCGTGGAAGCTGTCCCAGTCGGCAAAGCCAAGCATGTAGGCGATGCGCTCGCGGTCGGTCGGATCGTCCGGCAGCATCTGGGTCTGGCGGTCGGCGATGGCCTGGATCGCGTGCTCGGTGTAGCGCAGGAATTCATAGCCGTCGCGCAGCTCGGCGACCACGGCCGGCGGCAGGTAGCCCTGCCCTTCCAGGGTGGTCAGCACCTTGAGCAACGGCCGCTGTTGCAGGCTCAGGTCGCGCCCGCCGTGAATCAGCTGGAACGCCTGGGCGATGAACTCCACCTCGCGAATGCCGCCGGCACCGAGCTTGATGTTGTCGGCCATGCCCTTGCGCCGCACTTCCTGCTGGATCAGCTGCTTCATGGTGCGCAGCGCCTCGATGGCGGAGAAGTCCAGGTAGCGCCGGTAGACGAACGGCCGCAGCATCTCCTGCAGCTGCGCGCCGGCCACCTGGTCACCGGCGACCACCCGCGCCTTGATCATGGCGTAGCGCTCCCAGTCGCGCCCCTGGTCCTGGTAGTACTGCTCCAGGGCATTGAAGCTGAGCACCAGCGCGCCGGCCGAGCCATAGGGGCGCAGGCGCATGTCGACGCGGAACACGAAACCGTCCACGGTGACCGGGTCGAGCGCCTTGATCAGACGCTGGCCCAGGCGGGTGAAGAACTCCTGATTGTCCAGCGAGCGCTTGACCCCTTCGGTTTCGCCGCCCTCGGGGAAGGCGAAGATCAGGTCGATGTCGGACGACAGGTTCAGTTCCACCGCGCCCAACTTGCCCATGCCCAGCACCACCAGGTGCTGCGGCTGGCCGCTGCGGTTGCCGATGGGCGTGCCGAACTGCTGGCAGTGGCGCGGGTACAGCCATTGATAGGCTTCGTCGATGCTGGCATCGGCCAGGTCGGACAGGTCGCGGCAGGTTTCGGGCAACGCGGCCTGGCGGGTAATGTCGCGCCAGATGATGCGCAGTTGCTGGCGGTTGCGCTCGCGGCGCAGGTTGCGCGCCAGCTCGTCCTCATTCTGGGCAGCCTGGGCCACGGCGTTGATCTGCGCGCGCAGCTGGCCAGGCGCGAACGCCTGGTCCATCACGCCGCTGATCAGCAGCTCGAACAGCATCGCCGGCTCACGCTGGGCCTGGGCCAGGACGAAGTCGCTGGCGGCGGCGACCTGGTCGAACTGGTTTCGGTGCTCGGCACTCAGGCTATCCAGATCCAGGTCAGGGTGACCTGCCAGGGCATCGCGCAGGAATTGCTGGTTGCGAGCGACCAGCGGTTGGAGGGCGGCAGGCAGATCGAGCGGCAAAGGCAGGCGCATGGTCTATCCTTGATCGGCGTGAAAGAGAGCGGTTGCAGAGGTCAAACGGGGGTTGGACCACGGTTGGACTGTCGTACAAAAGTTGGAAATAGCTGAAACAATCAAAAATTTGGCAAAACCCATCAAGATTCACCTGCTATCGACACACCGCCAACCAACATGAACGTTTTTCCCCACAACCCGGGATGCGACCAAACGTCGCATTTGTGTAGTTTTACTACTACTCATGACCTGCCAAAGCATGAAATGAGAAAGCATTTGTAGTAAAACTACACCGCGCCGGATGACTGTCCGGTAATCCAAGAATTCACGACGTCTGCCCATAAGGCCAGTCGCAAACTCAGGCCATCGATTCTGGTGGCCTTTCCGCCCTGGAGCAAGCCATGCAAGACCTCGATCCAATCGAAACCCAGGAATGGCTGGATGCCCTGGAGTCGGTCCTCGACAAAGAAGGCGAAGACCGCGCTCATTACCTGATGACCCGTATGGGCGAGCTGGCCACCCGTAGTGGCTCCCAGCTGCCGTATGCCATCACCACGCCGTACCGCAACACCATCCCTGTCACCCACGAAGCACGCATGCCTGGCGACCTGTTCATGGAACGCCGCATCCGCTCGATGGTGCGTTGGAACGCCCTGGCCATGGTCATGCGCACCAACCTGAAAGACTCGGACCTGGGCGGACACATCTCCAGCTTCGCCTCCAGCGCCACCCTGTACGACATCGGCTTCAACTACTTCTTCCAGGCCCCGACCGACGAACACGGCGGCGACCTGATCTTCTTCCAGGGCCACGCCTCGCCAGGCGTCTACGCCCGTGCCTTCATGGAAGGCCGCATCAGCGAAGACCAGATGAACAACTTCCGTCAGGAAGTGGACGGCAACGGCCTGTCTTCGTACCCGCACCCATGGCTGATGCCTGACTTCTGGCAGTTCCCGACCGTATCGATGGGCCTGGGTCCGATCCAGGCCATCTACCAGGCTCGCTTCATGAAGTACCTGGAAGCGCGCGGCTTCATCCCGGCCGGCAAGCAGAAGGTCTGGTGCTTCATGGGCGACGGCGAGTGCGACGAGCCGGAATCCCTGGGCGCAATCGCCCTGGCCGGCCGCGAGAAGCTGGACAACCTGATCTTCGTCATCAACTGCAACCTGCAGCGCCTCGACGGCCCGGTTCGCGGCAACGGCAAGATCATCCAGGAACTCGAAGGCGTGTTCCGTGGCGGTGGCTGGAACGTCAACAAGGTGGTCTGGGGCCGCTTCTGGGACCCACTGTTGGCCAAGGACACCAATGGCGCCCTGCAGCGCCGCATGGACGAAGTCATCGACGGCGAGTACCAGAACTACAAAGCCAAAGATGGCGCGTACGTTCGTGAGAACTTCTTCAATACCCCAGAGCTCAAGGCCATGGTCGAAGACCTGTCCGACGACGAGATCTGGAAGCTCAACCGTGGCGGCCACGACCCGTACAAGGTCTACGCGGCGTACCACCAGGCTGTTAACCACAAAGAGCAGCCGACCGTCATCCTGGCCAAGACCATCAAGGGTTACGGTACCGGTGCCGGCGAAGCCAAGAACACCGCGCACAACACCAAGAAGGTCGACGTCGACAGCCTGCGTCACTTCCGTGACCGCTTCGACATCCCGGTCAAGGATGCGGATCTGGAGAACCTGCCGTTCTTCAAGCCGGAAGAAGGGTCTGCCGAAGCCAAGTACCTGGCCGAGCGCCGTGCTGCCCTGGGCGGTTTCGTGCCACAGCGCCGCGCCAAGAGCTTCAGCGTGCCGACCCCGCCACTGGAAACGCTGAAAGCGATCCTGGACGGCTCGGGCGACCGCGAAATCTCCACTACCATGGCCTTCGTGCGCATCCTGGCGCAGCTGGTCAAGGACAAGGACATCGGCCAGCGCATCGTTCCGATCATCCCGGACGAAGCCCGTACCTTCGGTATGGAAGGCATGTTCCGCCAGCTGGGCATCTACTCGTCGGTCGGCCAGCTCTACGAGCCAGTCGATAAAGACCAGGTGATGTTCTACCGCGAAGACAAGAAGGGCCAGATCCTCGAAGAGGGCATCAACGAAGCCGGCGCCATGTCGTCGTTCATCGCTGCCGGTACCTCGTACAGCTGCCACAACCAGCCGATGCTGCCGTTCTACATCTTCTATTCGATGTTCGGCTTCCAGCGTATCGGCGACCTGGCCTGGGCCGCTGGCGACAGCCGCACCCGTGGCTTCCTGATCGGCGGTACCGCCGGCCGTACCACCCTCAACGGTGAAGGCCTGCAGCACGAAGACGGTCACAGCCACATGATGGCGGGCACCATCCCGAACTGCCGCACCTACGATCCGACCTACGGCTACGAGCTGGCGGTGATCATCCAGGACGGCATGAAGAAGATGACCGAAGAGCAACAGGACATCTTCTACTACATCACCGTGATGAACGAGTCGTACCAGCAGCCAGCCATGCCGGCCGGTGTCGAGGACGGCATCATCAAGGGCATGTACCTGCTCGAGGAAGACACCCGCGAAGCCGCGCACCACGTACAGCTGATGGGCTCCGGCACCATCCTGCGCGAAGTCCGCGAGGCCGCGAAGATCCTGCGTGAAGAGTTCAACGTCGGCGCCGACGTGTGGAGCGTCACCAGCTTCAACGAACTGCGTCGCGACGGCCTGGCCGTGGAACGCGCCAACCGCCTCAAGCCTGGCCAGAAGCCTCAGAAGACCTACGTCGAAGAGTGCCTGGCCGGTCGCAAGGGCCCGGTCATCGCCTCCACCGACTACATGAAGCTGTTCGCCGAGCAGATTCGCCAGTGGGTGCCGAGCAAAGAGTTCAAGGTCCTGGGTACCGACGGCTACGGTCGCAGCGACAGCCGCAAGAAGCTGCGTCACTTCTTCGAAGTCGACCGCCACTTCGTGGTGCTGGCTGCCCTGGAAGCCCTGGCTGACCGTGGCGAGATCGAACCCAAGGTTGTGGCTGACGCCATCGTCAAGTTCGGTATCGATCCGGACAAGCGCAACCCACTGGACTGCTGAGGAGTATTTTTAAGTGAGCGAACTCATTCGCGTACCTGACATCGGCAGCGGTGAAGGTGAAATCATCGAGCTGTTCGTCAAGGTCGGTGACCGTATCGAGGCTGACCAGAGCCTGTTGACCCTGGAGTCCGACAAGGCCTCCATGGAGATCCCCGCGCCGAAGGCCGGTGTGGTCAAGGAACTGAAGGTCAAGCTGGGCGACCGCCTGAAAGAAGGCGACGAGCTGCTGGTCCTGGAAGTCGAGGGCGCCGCTGCGGCGCCTGAGGCTCCGGCCGCCGCCGCTCCGGCACCAGCTGCTGCCGCTCCAGCGCCGGCCGCTGAAGCCGCACCTGCGCCTGCAGCAGCCCCGGCTGCCGCCAGCGTGCAGGACATCCACGTGCCGGACATCGGTTCGTCGGGCAAGGCCAAGATCATCGAAGTCATGGTCAAGGTCGGCGACACCGTCGAAGCCGACCAGTCGCTGATCACCCTGGAGTCCGACAAGGCCTCCATGGAAATCCCGTCGCCTAGCGCCGGTGTGATCGAAGCCGTGCTGTGCAAGCTGGAAGACGAAGTGGGCACCGGCGACCTGATCTTCAAGATCAAGGCCGCAGGCGCCGCCCCTGCTGCAGCGCCGGCTCCGGCCGCTGCTGCTCCGGCTGCCGCTCCTGCCCCAGCCGCTGCACCTGCCGCCGCCGCGCCGGCTGCTGCTGCGCCTGCTCCAGCTCCGGTCGCCACCGCGCCGGCCGCCGGCAGCAACGCCAAGGTCCACGCAGGCCCGGCCGTTCGTCAGCTGGCCCGTGAATTCGGCGTCGACCTGGGCGCAGTTGCCGCCACCGGTCCGCACGGCCGTATCCTCAAGGAAGACGTGCAGGTCTACGTCAAGGCCATGATGCAGAAGGCCAAGGAAGCGCCGGCAGCCGCCGGTGCGACCGGCGGCGCCGGCATCCCGCCGATCCCTGCCGTGGACTTCAGCAAGTTCGGTGAAGTGGAAGAAGTGGCCCTGACCCGCCTGATGCAGGTCGGTGCCGCCAACCTGCACCGCAGCTGGCTGAACGTGCCGCACGTGACCCAGTTCGACTCCGCCGACATCACCGAGCTGGAAGCCTTCCGCGTCGCGCAGAAGGCCGTGGCCGAGAAAGCGGGCGTCAAGCTGACCGTGCTGCCGCTGCTGCTCAAGGCCTGCGCCTTCCTGCTCAAGGAACTGCCGGACTTCAACAGCTCGCTGGCGCCAAGCGGCAAGGCGATCATCCGCAAGAAGTACGTGCACATCGGCTTCGCCGTGGACACCCCGGACGGTCTGCTGGTCCCGGTGATCAAGAACGTCGACCAGAAGAGCCTGCTGCAACTGGCTGCCGAAGCTGCCGCGCTGGCCGAGAAAGCCCGCACCAAGAAGCTTTCGGCCGACGAGATGCAGGGCGCCTGCTTCACCATCTCCAGCCTCGGCCACATTGGCGGCACCGGCTTCACGCCGATCGTCAACGCGCCTGAGGTGGCGATCCTCGGCGTGTCCAAGGCCACCATGCAGCCGGTCTGGGACGGCAAGGCCTTCCAGCCGAAGCTGATGCTGCCGCTGTCGCTGTCCTACGATCACCGTGTGATCAACGGCGCCGCCGCCGCGCGCTTCACCAAGCGCCTGGGCGACGTGCTGGGCGATATCCGCACCATGCTGCTGTAACGCTGCACGCTGCCCCTCCCCGGAGGGGCAGCCCCGTTTTCGAGCTGCCACGCTCGTACCTCAACCCCGCCAATTGGCGGGGCTTTTTTTGCCTTGGGATTGCCGGGAACGCTGCGCCCTCCTTTTCGCGGCGCAAGGCCGCTCCTACAGGGGGATGCGATAGTCTGCCGCCCGCCGGTCCTACAGATTCTGCGAGAGCAGCCGACAACCTGTTCACAGCATCCCCCATGGCCGCTTGCCAGCCCACGGGACATGATGCAACCTTGCCCGATGCGCCGTGCTCCAGGCCGCGCCCCAGTTCAAGCGAGTCTTCGATGAAAAGCCAACCCGATGCCGCCAGCCGTGTGGCGGCCGAGGTCGTGACGCAGCTACCCGTGCCCTCGCGGCTCGGCATGCTGCGTTTCGAGCGGCTGAACGAAGCCAGCTGGGCCATGCTTTACCTCGACCCGGCCTGCGACCGCCAGTTCGGCCTGCCCGCCGCCGAACTCTGCGCCCTGATCGGCTCGCCCTACGCCAGCCTCATGGAGCCGGAAGCACGCTACAAGCTGCACGACGAGATCCAGCTGCAGCTGGCCCAGCGCGGCTACTACCGGGTGCGCTATACCCTGCACGCCTGCCCGGCGCCACTGCGCCTGCTGGAGGTCGGGGAGAGCTACAAGCAGCACAACCGCCAGCTGCTGCGCGGCTACCTGACAGTGTTCGACGACCACCGCCAGGACACCCCGGACCTCGACGCCAATGACCTGGAGTCGCGCAACAACCGCCTGCAACTGGCCCTGCAACTGAACCAGCGCGCCCAGCAGGAGCAGCTCGAACACCTGGACCGGGTCCGCGCCCAGCAGGACCTGATCCTGCGCCTGGCCCGCCAGCGCTACAGCATCGGCAACTCGCTGCTCGAGGCCGCCGAGCTGATCACCCGCAGCGCCTGCGAGATCTACAAGGTCGACTGCGCCAGCATCTGGTACTTGAACGACCAGCGCCTGGAGCCGATCAGCGCCTGGTACCGCCGCGAACAGCAGCACCGCATGCCCGAGGCGATCGACGCCAGCCGCTTCCCGGACTACCTGGAAGCCCTGCACGCCAGCCGCGCCATCGACGCCCACAACGCCAGCCACGACCCGCGCACCCGCGAGATGGCCGAATCGCTGTACAGCACCGACGACAACGCCATGCTCGATGCCAGTATCCGCATCGACGGCCAGGTGGTCGGCGTGCTGTGCCTGGAGCAGACCGGCCAGCCACGGGCCTGGCAGTCGGACGAGATCGCCTTCGCCGGCGAGTTGGCCGACCAGTTCGCCCAGGTCATCAACAACCACAACCGGCGTACCGCCGCCAGCGCCCTGCACCTGTTCCAGCGCGCCGTGGAACAGAGCGCCAGCGCCTTCCTGCTGGTCAATCGCGACGGCGTGGTGGAATACGTCAACCCCAGCTTCACCGCGATCACCCAGTACAGCACCGAGGAGGTCCAGGGCCATCACCTGGCCGAACTGCCGGCGCTGGAAAACCTGAGCGAGCTGCTGTTCGACTCGCCGTCGAGCCTGGCCATGGGCAACAGCTGGCAGGGCGAGTTCAAGAGCCGGCGCAAGAACCTCGAGCCTTACTGGGGCCAGCTGTCGATCTCCAAGGTGTACGGCGACAACCGCGAGCTGACCCACTACATCGGCATCTACGAGGATGTCACCCAGACCAAGCTGGCCCAGCAGCGCATCGAGCGCCTGGCCTACACCGACAACCTGACCAACCTGGGCAACCGCCCGGCGTTCATCCGCAACCTCGACGAGCGCTTCGCCCGCGACAGCGCCAGCCCCATCTGCCTGCTGCTGGTGGACATCGACAACTTCAAGCGGATCAACGACAGCCTCGGCCACCAGACCGGCGACAAGCTGCTGATCAGCCTGGCCCGGCGCCTGCGCAACAGCCTGGCCAACGGCGGCAGCCTGGCGCGCTTCGCCAGCAACGAGTTCGCCGTGCTGCTGGACGACACCAACCTGGAAGACGGCCAGGGCGTCGCCCACCAGCTGCTGCGCACCCTCGACAAACCAATGTTCGTCGACAACCAGCTGATCAACGTCACCGCCTCCGTGGGCCTGGCCTGCGCGCCGCTGCACGGCAGCGACCCGGCCACCCTGATGAAGAACGCGGGCCTGGCCCTGCACAAGGCCAAGGCCAACGGCAAGCACCAGGTCCAGGTGTTCACCGAAGTGCTCAACGCCGAGGCCAGCTACAAGCTGTTCGTCGAGAACAACCTGCGCCGCGCCCTGACCCAGAACGAACTGGAAGTGTTCTACCAGCCCAAGCTGTGCCTGCGCAGCGGCCGCCTGCTCGGCCTGGAGGCGCTGCTGCGCTGGAACCACCCCGAGCGCGGCATGATCCGCCCCGACCAGTTCATCAGCGTGGCCGAGGAAACCGGCCTGATCATCCCCATCGGCAAGTGGGTGGTGCGCCAGTCCTGCCGCATGAGCCAGCAGCTGCGCGAAGCCGGCTTCGGCAACCTGCACGTGGCCATCAACCTGTCGCCCAAGCAGTTCTCCGACCCCGAGCTGGTCAGTTCGATCGGCAGCATCCTCAAGGAAGAAGCCCTGCCGCCGCACCTGCTGGAGCTGGAACTGACCGAAGGCCTGCTGCTGGAAGCCACCGAGGACACCCACCGCCAGCTCGACGAGCTCAAGGCCCTGGGCCTGACCCTGGCCATGGACGACTTCGGCACCGGCTACTCGTCGCTGAGCTACCTGAAGAAGTTCCCGATCGACATCATCAAGATCGACCGCAGCTTCATCAACGAGATCCCCGACAACCAGGACGACATGGAGATCACCTCGGCGGTGGTGGCCATGGCCCATAACCTCAAGCTCAAGGTGGTCGCCGAAGGAATCGAGACGCCCGAGCAGCTGGCGTTCCTGCGCCGGCACCGCTGCGACGTCGGCCAGGGCTACCTGTTCGACCGGCCGATCCCGGGGCGCGAGCTGAACGAGAAACTGCGCCGCTATCCCCGTGGTCCGGTGGACTGACAGCGGCGTAAAGCTCGGGCACTATAGACATCACTTGCCTGCCGGGGCTGCTTTGCAGCCCTTTCGCGGCACAAGGCCGCTCCTACAGGGATCATGTGTCCCCCTGTAGGAGCGGCCTTGTGCCGCGAAAGGGCCGCAAAGCGGCCCCAGGTTGTTGAATATCAAATAGAGGAACGGCCATGACCCTGCGTTCGGAAATCCTGGTGAACAAAAACGTCCTGCCCACCGCAGAACAGGCCCTGCCTGGCCGCGAAACCCCGATGACCCTGCCCGAGTTCCACTACGTGTTCGAAGGCACGCCGCTGCTCGGCCCGTTCTTCGAAGGCGACATCGACTTCGCCATCTTCGGCCTGGGCTGTTTCTGGGGCGCCGAGCGCCGTTTCTGGCAGCGCGAAGGCGTGGTCAGCACCGTGGTCGGCTATGCCGGCGGTTTCACCCCCAACCCCACCTACGAGGAAGTCTGCTCGGGCCTGACCGGCCACACCGAGGTGGTGCTGGTGGTGTTCGACAAGAACCGGGTCAGCTACCGCGAGCTGCTGGCGATGTTCTGGGAGCTGCACAACCCGACCCAGGGCATGCGCCAGGGCAACGATGTCGGTACCCAGTACCGCTCGGCGATCTACTGCACCTCGCCGCAGCAGCTCGATGAAGCCAACGCGAGCAAGGCCGCCTTCCAGGCCGAGCTGGGCAAGGCCGGCTTCGGCGAGATCACCACCGAGATCGCCCAGGCGCCGACCGTGTACTTCGCCGAGGCCTACCACCAGCAGTACTTGGCCAAGAACCCGCAAGGCTACTGCGGTATCGGCGGCACCGGCGTGTGCCTGCCACCCAGCCTGCAGGGCAACTGAGCCATGATCCTGTTCCATTCGCCGCTGTCGCCGTTCGTGCGCAAGGTGATGATCGTGCTGCACGAGACCGGCCAGCTGGACCGCGTCACCGTGCAGGGCGTGAACATCAGCCCGGTGAACGGCGATGCGCAGCTCAACCAGGGCAACCCGATCGGCAAGATCCCGGCCCTGCGCCTGGACGACGGCAGCGTGCTGCACGACAGCCGGGTGATCTGTGAATACCTCGACAGCCAGCACGTCGGCCTGCCGCTGATCCCCCGCGAGGGCTCGGCACGCTGGCGCCGGCTGACCCTGGCCTCCCAGGCCGACGCGATCATGGACGCGGCGGTGGCCACCCGCTACGAGACCTTCCTGCGCCCGACGGACAAGCAGTGGGACGGTTGGGTGCAGGCGCAGGGCGAGAAGATCCGCCGCAGCTTGGCCAATCTTGAACAGGAGCACCTAGCGGAGCTGGCCTCGGGGTTCGACCTGGCGGCGATTGGCGTGGCTTGTGCGTTGGGGTATCTGGACCTGCGCCAGCCGGCGTTTGGCTGGCGTGAGCAGCAGCCTGGGTTGGCGGCATGGTATGCCGAGGTCAGCCAGCGGGCGTCGATGCTAGCCACTGCGCCGCAAGGCTGAAGGGCCTCTTCGCGGGTAAACCCGCTCCCACAGGTACAGTACAGATCCTGTGGGAGCGGGTTTACCCGCGAAGGTCTCACCTCGGTGTTACAGGAAACAGCATTCCAATCTTAAGGGCCAACCACCGCCCGATCTCTCTATCCTCCCTCATACCCCCCTCCCCACCCGCGACCAGTCCAGCCGCCGGGTCAGCACCATGAACACGCCCAGCAGGCCAAAGCACAGCAGCGAGCCCATCAGCAACGCGTAATCCTCGGCGCTAAGCAGCCCATAGAGCATCGCGTACAACGCCGCCAGCCCCGCCGCAAAGCCAATCCCACGCCCCAGGCTGCGCAGCACATGAACCAGGTAGAAGCCAATCAGCAGCACGCACCCTGACGCCGACAGCCCATAGGCCAGGCCAAACCCCAGGTGCTCGGACAGCGACAGCAACAACAGGTAGAAAAACGCCAGGGCCACGCCCACCAGGATGTACTGCACCGGGTGCACGCTGAGGTTCTTGAGCACCTCGAACAGGAAGAAGCCGGCAAAGGTCAGGGCGATGAACAGCAGCGCATACTTGATCGCCCGTTCGCTCTTGAGGTACTGGTCCACCGGGTCGACGAAGCTGACGCCAAAAGCACGCTCGTTGAATTCGCCACACTTGCCGACGGTCGCGCAAAGGCGCATGGACTCTTCCAGGTTGGTGGCGAAGAACGAGGTCTGCCAGTGGGCGCTGAAGCCCTTCTCATCGATGGCACGGCGGCTGGGCAGGTAGCTGCCGACGAAGCTCGGGTGCGGCCAGTTGGCGCGCATGTCCACCGTGGTGCTGCGGCCGACCGGCAGCACCGCCAGTTGGCCAGTGCCCAGCAGCGCCAGGTCGAAGGCGTAGTCGAACTCGCGGGCCTTCTGGTCGCTCAACTGGGGCAGGGCCACATGCACGCCACCGGGTAACCAGTCGACGCCGCTGCCGGCCTCGAACGGCAGGCGCTGGTCATCCAGGGTGAGCTCCAGGCTGTTCTCGATACCACGAATGTCGCTGATGCCGACCATCAGGAACGGCTTGTCGAAGCGGTAGTCGTCGTAGTCCTTCTCGATCCCCCAGCGCTCTGGCAGCTTGAAACGACCACTGATCTGGCTTTTGGCATGGAACAGCCGCGCCTGGTAGATGCCGCGGGCGCGCAGCTCGGTATCGACGCCCACATCCATCGCGAAGGTTTCCGGCAGGAAGTAAAGATTGCCGTGCATCGTGGTGGTCTCCTGGACGCTCGTGCCGTCCTTGTCGATCCAGCGCCGCTCGTACTTGCGATAGGGCACCACCAGTATCGGGCCGCTGACCAGCTGGTCGAAGCTGGAGCTCGCGGCGATCTCGCCCAGCACGTTGTTGCGCAGTTGCTGGCGCTCGTCGATCAGGCCGCCGATCATCAGCAGGGGAATCAGCAGCAGCAGGATCAGCACGGCGATCAGGCCAAGCTTGAAACCTAGGGTCTTGTTCATGGGGTTGGGCTCCGTTTGCGATGGGGGCAGTGTCTGCCCGCCGCGTGGAGCCCTCGGGGAGGGAATGTGGAGATTGTGTGGAGATTGGCGTAATCAGCAGAAAACCTGTGGGAGCGGGCTTGTCCCGCGATTTGACCGATCAGGCAGTGATGTTGCCTGGGCTGGCCTCATCGCGGGACAAGCCCGCTCCTACAGGGACGTGGCCGTCAGCTGTATCGTCGCGCAGGCAGCCAGAGTCGCACCCGCACCCCACCCTCGACGTTATCCACCGCCAGCGCCCCGCCGTGCAGCTGCATCACCTCGGCCACGAAGTTCAGCCCCAGCCCGGTGCTCTTGCGTCCGGTCCCGGGCCTTGGCAACGAATAGAACCGTTCGCTGACCCGCCCCAGGGCGTACTCGGGAATCGCCTGCCCCTGGTTGAACAGGCTCAGGGCCACCCGCTCGCCGTCACGCTCCAGCTCAAAGGCCAGCGCGCCTCGCTCGGGGGTGAAATCCAGCGCGTTGTCCAGCAGGTTGGCCAACGCCTGGCGCATCAGGAACGGATCGCACAGCAACCTGATACCCGCCGGGATGCGCTGGCGCACCTGCAGGCCGGCGCCGTCGATCCGCGCGCCATGGGCCAGCAGCAGCTCGTCGATCAGCGCCGCCACCGCCACCTGCTGTTCATCTTCCAGTGCCTGCATCTGCTCGACCCGCGCCAGGTTGAGCAGGCGCTCGATCATCTGCTGCAGGCGCTCGCTCTCACGCTCGATATTGCCGGCGAAGCGCGCCCGCTGCTCTTGCGGCATGTCGCCCTGCAGCAGCTCCGAGGCACCGCGGATCGCCGCCAACGGGCTCTTGAGCTCATGGGTGAGCGTATGCACGTAGCGCTCGACATAGGCCTTGCCCTCCAGCTGGGTGCGCATGCGCTCCACCGCCGTGGCCAGCTGCAACAGCTCGCCGCCCTTGTAGTGCGGCAGCGCGGCGCGCTCGCCCTCGCTGACCGCCTGAGCGTAATGGGTGAGCCGGCGCAGCGAGCGGGTCAGCCACCACGACAACGCCGCGCCGACCAGCAGTCCCAGCACGATCAACCCCAGCCCGAGGGTGAGCAGACGCCGCTCGGAGCGGTCGATGTAGGGCTGCAACGAGCTGTTGGGCTTGGCCACCGTGACCACGCCGATGATCTGGCCCTGGTCGAGAATCGGCGCCGCCACATGCATCACCGAGGTGCTTTCGTCGTCCGGGTCGCTGCGGGTCGAGCGGGCGCCGTACTGCCCGCGCAGGGTCAGGTAGACATCGTTCCACCGCGAGTAGTCCTTGCCCAGGTCCTGGCCGCTGGAATCGAGCAGGACGATGCCCTTGGCGTCGGTCACGTAGATGCGGTGGCTGACCTGGTTCTTCGCCAGCCCCCAGATCTGCGCGCTGGGGCGCCGCTCGCCATAGGAGGCGAGCACCTGCGACAGGCGGCTCTGGGTCAGGGTGGCGTTCTTCACATCGTCGTGAAGGATCTCGGCCAGCAGGTTGGCGGTGTCCACCAGGGTTTCTTCCGAGGATTGCCGCACCACCGGGCGGATCTGCTCGCGCACCGTGTTGAGCAAAAAGTAGCCCGCCCAGGCCGACGAACAGGAAGTACACCAGGAAGATGCGAATTCCCAGGCGCATCAGGCGTGTTCCGGGCTGTAGCTGTAGCCCAGGCCGCGGTGGGTCTGAATCGCCTCGGCGTCGGGCGCGACCTGGCGCAGCTTGGCGCGCAGGCTCTTGATATGGCTGTCGATGGTGCGCTCGTAGCCGACGTCCGAGGCCACGCCCAGGCCGTCGAGCAGCTGTTCGCGGCTGAATACCCGGCGCGGTTGCTCGAGCAGGCTCTGCAGCAGGCGGAACTCGTGGCGGGTCAGCGTCAGCGCCTGGCCACGGTAGCTGATGCGCATGGCCAGGGTGTCGAGCTGGAACGGCGCGCTTTCGCTGGCCACCTCCAACCTGGGCGTCATGCGCTTGAGGATGGCCCGCACCCGCGCGGCCACCTCACGGGGGCTGAAGGGCTTGACCACATAGTCGTCGGCGCCGATCTCCAGGCCCAGCACCCGGTCGATCTCGGCGTCGCGGGCGCTGAGGAACATCACCGGCACCTCGCTGAAGCGGCGCAGTTGGCGGCAGGTCTCGAAGCCGCTGATGTCGGGCAGGCCAATGTCGAGGATCACCAGGTCGGCCGGGCGCAGGCGCTGCTGCTCGACGGCGGCGCTGCCGAGGCTCACCCACTCGGTGCTGTGGCCGTCGGCCTGCAGGGCGTAGACCAGGGTGTCGGCGATGGCGGATTCGTCTTCGACGATGAGGATGTGGGGCATGGCGTCCGGCCTTGCTGGGGCAAAGGCTGGACTTTGAGGCAAACCGCGATGGTCACGCAATCCTTGTTGCCTTTGCGGGCCCTTTCGCGGCACAAGGCCGCTCCTACAGGGAAACGCGAATACCTGTAGGAGCGGCCTTGCGCCGCGAAAGGGGCGCGAAGCGCCCCCAATGCGAAATCAGCAGTCCGGCTTGCCCGCCGTGAACTTCTTCGCCGGGTTCACCGCCGCCTTGAACTCGCGCAGGGCCTTGGCGCCCACCAGCAGCGGGTAGTTGAAGCTGCTGCGGTCGACCAGGTTGACCTCCACGGTACGCTTCACGTCGCCCAGGCACAGTTCCAGGTCGACCACCGGGCGGCGCGACAGCTCGGGCGCATCGCCTTCTTCTTCCTCGTCGGCGCGGTTCTTGATCTTGCTGATGCGCGCCAGCTTGTGTTCGTAGACCTTGCCATTGGCATCCTTGGTGGCCAGGCGGAAACGCACCCAGTCCTCGCCGTCGCGGGTGAACAATTCGATATCCTTGGCCGACAGCGACGCGGTGTAGGCACCGGTGTCCATCTTGGCCTTCAGGGTTTCACCGATCTCCGGCAGGGCGATGTTCTCGTAGCGGCCGTACAGGGTGGGCTCGGCGGCCATCACCGGCAGCGCCAGAAGGGACAGCAGGGCAAGCAGGGGTTTCACGGGGCAGGCTTCCTTGAGAGGGGTCAGTGCTTAGACTGCGCAGGCAGGATAGGTTCGTCGGCAAAGGTTAAACAACACAATGTGAAACATTTGTCCCAGTTAATGGACGTACGACGTTTGGCTAAGGGCCAGACCCTGCTTATCATTGCCAACCGTTCACCTTACACAACAAGAGTCCCTTTATGCGTCGCCTGCTGACCGGCATCCTCACCCTCACCCTGCTGCTGCTCAACACCCTGGTGCTGATCGGCCCGTTGCTGGTCTTCGCCCTGCTCAAGCTGGTACTGCCCGGCCGTGGCCGCGACTACGCGTCGGCCGCGGTGATGTGGATCGCCGAAACCTGGTCGGAAGTCGACAAGGCCATCTTCGCCCTGTGCATCCCCACCCAGTGGGATATCCGCGGTGTCGACACCCTGCGCCAGGACACCTCGTACCTGTGCGTGAGCAACCACCAGACCTGGGTCGATATCCCGGCGCTGATCGAGAGCCTCAACCGCCGCGTGCCGTTCTTCAAGTTCTTCCTCAAGAAGGAGCTGATCTGGGTGCCGCTGCTGGGCCTGGCCTGGTGGGGCCTGGATTACCCGTTCATGAAGCGCTACAGCAAGGCCTTCCTCGACAAGCATCCCGAACTCAAGGGCAAGGACCTGGAGATCACCAAGGCCGCCTGCGAGCTGTTCAAGCGCCAGCCGGTGACCGTGGTCAACTACCTCGAAGGCACCCGCTTCACCGAGGCCAAGCGCCAACAGCAGCAGTCGCCCTACCGCCACCTGCTCAAGCCCAAGGCCGGCGGCGTGGCCTTCGTGCTGGCGGCGCTGGGCGAGCAGCTGGATGCGCTGCTCGATGTGACCATCGTCTACCCGGGCGACAAGGCGCCGGGGTTCTGGGACCTGCTCAACGGCAGCATCAGCCGGGTGATCATCGACATCCGCGTGCGCGAGCTGGACCCGGCGCTGAGCGAGGGCGACTATGAGAACGACCCGGCCTTCCGCCAGACCGTGCAGGCCTGGGTGAACCAGCTGTGGTTGGAGAAGGACCAGCGGATCGAGCAGTTGCGCGCCGAGATGCGCTGAAGCCCGCGCCTACAGCATTTCGCTGTCCCTTGTAGGAGCGGCCTTGTGCCGCGAAAGGGCCGCACAGCGGCCCCAGGGTTTCAGCGTTGATGCATCAATCCCGGGGCTGCTACGCAGCCCTTTCGCGGCACAAGGCCGCTCCTACAGGACCCGCGTCTGGCACTCAAACCGATGGCTGGCTCAACGGCGCAGGGGTGTTCCACAGGCTCCCCAGGTTCTGCAACAACGACCCGGCAATCCCCTGCTGCCCCAGGTACTGCAGGATCAACGGCGCGAACTGCCCGATCATCCCGGTATCCATGCCCAGTGCCTTGAACGCGGTGTCCAGGTCGTTGCGGTTCTGCACCTCTCCGCCCAGCGCATTGCTCAGTGCAGAGCTGTTCTTGTCACTGCCCAGCAACTGCCCCAGCCCGCTCAACCCACCCAGCGCATTGGTGCCGGACAGCAGGTCCAGCCCCGGCACAGCCTTGGTCAGTTGGCCATAGTCGTCACCGCTGAGGTTGTTGCGCGCCAGCCCCAACATCGCCCCGGCGCCACCAATGGCCTGTTCGGGGGTGATCTTCAATTCGCTGCCCAAGGTGTTGAGCAAGTTGGCCTGGCCAGCCGGGGCCTGCACCTGGCCCTGTTGATTCTGGTTCTGCATGGCCGAGACGGCATTGGCCGCGTCGCTGAGATTGAAGGCGAACACCGGGCTTGCGGCCAGGGTCATCAGGGTTACCAGGGTGAATGCTTTCATCGGGAGGGACCTCGGCGGCCGGAATGGCCGGGAAACGAGGGGTTGGACTGGAATGCCAGGGGTTTGTTCCGGGCCGGCCATCGGTGTTCATTGCAAGGGCCTTATCGCGGGGCAAGCCCGCTCCCACGCAGCGCTGGGTCATTCGTGGGAGCGGGCTTGCCCCGCGATGGACATTTACTGGCCAGCTCTGTTTTCCACCGCACTGGCCAGCGCATCCGCCTGCCCCCAGGCGATCTGCATGGCCCGCAGCCCAAGCTTGAGCAATTGCCGCGTCTCCTCGTCCTCGATGCGGTCCAGCGCCCGGTGGCTGTCGCTGAAGGCGAACATCAGGTAGTGGGAGACGTTGGCCAGCACGTATTCCATGGGCACGACACCGTCGTGGATGGCGCGGGCGAGGGATTTGTCGGGGGGTAAGGCGAATTGGTGGGGCGGGTCGGGAACGATTTTTTTCATGGCAGTCACTCGTGTGGTTGAACTGCTCCCGTCCGTTTCCACACGTAGGGCGGCAGTTGTACACGGGGTGGAAAACCGGTCACGAGTAACCCGGTAGGCCATAAGGCCTCCCGTGCACAACTGCCATGACGACAGTGGGTCGTGACTGCCGGGTTTCCACACCCGATCGCTGAACCGACAGCGACCGAGAAAGCCTATTGGGTAGAGATTCTCCGGACAATCAGACGCAAACCGACAGACTACGTAAGGTAATTCTCTCGACCATGCACAATCTGTAAGAAACACCTTGCGAACAAGTAGGAAACGTCCAGATACCTGGTATTTTTGCTAGTTGCTGATTGTTCACCGCCGCCGCAAAGTCACAAGTCAGCAGGCTAACGGTATCGGAGGTCCTATGACACAAAGACGTAAAGACCACCCAGAATCGATGCTTTTGGTCACGGATTCGAAAAATTCGGTCCAACGCATTACTGGAAGTTCAAATGACATCAATTACTCATACTCAGCCTATGGGTACGAGCCATCCAACCCAACATCGGCATCACTGCTTGGATTCAACGGCGAGCCTCGTTCAGCAACGGGGTGCTATTCACTCGGGAATGGCTACCGAATCTACAGCCCTGCGTTGATGCGCTTCAGCTCTCCAGACGACATGAGTCCATTTGGATCAGGCGGAATCAATGCATATAGCTATTGCGCTGGCGACCCAATTAACTATGTCGATCCCTCGGGGCATATGATGAGAGCCAACAGACGACAGTTACCGAGAGAAACAGAAATAAAATCCATCCTACAGCAGAATGAAAAACTTCAATCATCCATAAAACAGATTGATGCCGACCTAACAAAAACAAAACAATATATTGACAACGCACCTACACGACTAAGTCACGTAGATGCAAATTACGGCATTGGCTCACGCGACAGCGCTGGACAAAAAGTAAAAATTAGCGAGAGAGATCTTGAAAGCGCAAATAATAAAAAAATGAAATTAGCCGAAGAAAACCTAAAGAAGAAAGCCGATTACAACCTAATGCTCGCCACTAGGAAAAATCTGATCCAACAGATAAAAGACCTCAACACCACCTTAGCTGGCTACCAAAAAGAGCTGGGGACGGAAGTTTATAACCGGTCATTCTCCGCCGCTGAATCCAGTTTGGTCGATGATACCGGAAAAGTGCGCTCATAGCGTCAATAAATACAACACCACACCTGCTTACCTTTCAAGCCATTAAAGCTTAGAAAGTCACAAAGCCCCTACAAGGGGCTTTGCTTATCTTATAAATAGAATTTCAACAGCCAATCACGCCGCACTAAACGTCCTATGCGGATCAATCACAAACTTCTTCGGCACCCCCGCATCAAACTCGCCATACCCCTCCGGCGCCTGATCCAGGCTGATCACCTGCACTCCCACCACCTCTGCGATATTGATGCGATCCCACATGATCGCCTGCATCAGCTGGCGGTTGTACTTCATGGTCGGCGTCTGCCCGGTGTGGAAGCTGTGGGACTTGGCCCAGCCCAGGCCAAAGCGGATGCTCAGGGCACCGATCTTGGCGGCGGCATCCACCGCGCCCGGGTCTTCGGTCACGTACAGGCCCGGGGCTGCATGTGCCTGTCATTTCTGCCAGTAGCCGCACACCCAACACTTGGTCAATAGTCTGCTGCAACGCCAATCAGTCCCTGGTTACAAACAGGAGCCCTGCATGAAGCACCTCGACAAAGATGGCCAACTGCACAGCATTCTGCGCAATACCGACAGGCCGCTGGCAAACAACCCAGCCTGCGGTGCTGGCCTGCTTGCAACCGACAGCAAAGGTTCGGTGTTGGCCAGGCTCAATGAAACGTCTGAGCAAAACCATGCCTATACCGCTTATGGTCACGCCCTGGAAATACAGGCCTTCGGGACACTGCTCGGATTCAATGGCGAGTGTGTTGAGCCCGTAACGGCGTGCTATCTGCTTGGCAACGGCTACCGCGCATACTCCCCGGTATTGATGCGGTTTCACTCACCCGACAGCTGGAGTCCGTTTGGGAGGGGAGGGCTAAACGCTTATGTGTACTGCAGCGCCGACCCGATCAATTATTCCGACCCGAGCGGGCATGTGCAGACACTTATCAAGGCTGCGCCACCAATCGCCGAAGTCGTGCCCAAAGCCCCCAGGTTTCTCAGGAGCAAGCGCACTCCCATCAAACAGCGCTTCACGGTAGACCATCAGGAAACGCTGACCACAACGACCATCGAGATTATTGGACAAGGCGAAACTGCGCAACACCGAGCTGTTAACTCTACCCGTACAAGAAAACAGACCACTGAGCTTTTCGAGGTGATCGCCGATCCGCACAAAGGCCCAGCCACGGTGCATGTCACAAGAACCAACCTGGATAGCTTCCTTGAATTGAGCAATGAAATTTTCACCGTGGAGGCAGCCAACGCAATGTATGGCCCGACCAGCCCTTTCAGTCCTACTCATCTGAACAACCTGCAGAATCGTCGTAACGGCCTGACTCTTTGGGGACAACAGTTGGCCAGAAGGGCCGTCGATCCGAACGACTCCAGTGCTGTGGTGCGGGCGGGCTCTACAATCAGGCGTGATTGACGAGTAAAAAAATGCCCCTCACTGGGAGGGGCATCGCTTAGCGAATCAGGCCGCACCCCACATCTTGTGAGGGTCGATCACAAACTTCTTGGGAACCCCTGCATCAAACTCGCCATAGCCTTCCGGCGCCTGGTCGAGGTTGATCACCTGTACCCCCACCACTTCGGCGATATTGATGCGGTCCCACATGATCGCCTGCATCAGCTGGCGGTTGTACTTCATGGTCGGGGTCTGCCCGGTGTGGAAGCTGTGGGACTTGGCCCAGCCCAGGCCGAAGCGGATGCTCAGGGCACCGATCTTGGCGGCGGCATCCACCGCGCCCGGGTCTTCGGTCACGTACAGGCCCGGAATACCGATCTTGCCGGCCACGCGAGTCACCTGCATCAGCGAGTTGAGCACGGTGGCAGGAGCTTCATGCTTGGCACCTTCATGCCCATGACCGCGCGCCTCGAAGCCAACGGCATCGACGGCGCAGTCCACTTCCGGCTCACCGAGGATATCGATGATCTGTTCGTGCAGCGGAGTGTCCTTGGACAGGTCGACCACTTCGAAACCTTGCGACTTGGCGTGAGCCAGCCGGGCCGGGTTGAGGTCGCCGACAATGACGCAGGCGGCGCCCAGCAGGCGGGCGGACGCAGCGGCGGCCAGGCCGACCGGGCCGGCGCCCGCGACGTAGACGGTGCTGCCCGGGCCAACACCGGCGGTGACGGCGCCGTGGTAACCGGTGGGAAGGATATCGGACAGGCAGGTCAGGTCGCGGATCTTCTCCATGGCCTTGTCGCGGTCCGGCAGTTTCAGCAGGTTGAAGTCGGCGTAGGGCACCAGCACATACTCGGCCTGGCCGCCGGTCCAGTCGCCCATGTCGACATAGCCGTAGGCGCCACCGGCGCGGGCCGGGTTGACGGTGAGGCAGACGCCGGTGTGCATCTCTTTGCACGAGCGGCAGCGGCCGCAGGCGACGTTGAAGGGTACCGACACCAGATCACCGATTTTCAGGCGCTCGACGTCACGGCCCATTTCGACGATTTCACCGGTGATTTCGTGGCCCAGGACCAGGCCGACCTGGGCGGTGGTGCGGCCGCGGACCATGTGCTGGTCGGAGCCGCAGATGTTGGTGGAGACCACCTTGAGGATGACGCCGTGCTCGATCTTCTTGCCGCGCGGGTCCTGCATCTTGGGGTAGTCGATCTTCTGCACCTCGACCTTGCCCGCGCCGAGATACACCACTCCACGGTTACCAGACATGCTTCTTACCTCGCTTGATTTGTATTTATGCAGCGGTGGTGGAAAGCGCCGCCTTTCCGTGGGCGGCCTGTGTTACTGGATGAAGGGGATTGTGGGCTGGATGGGAGGTGGGGCGGTGACTGGATGCGACAGGGGGATGTCTTTTTGCGGCAGGGGAAAAGCTGGGGCCGCTGCGCGCCCCTTTCGCGGCACAAGGCCGCTCCTACAGAGGGAATGCGATCCCTGTAGGAGCGGCCTTGTGCCGCGAAAGGGCTGCGCAGCAGCCCCGGCTATCGTCAAAGCACCACAGTCCGATTGGCGTTAAGAAACACCCGCCGCTCAATGTGATAACCAACAGCCCGCGCCAGTGTCAGGCACTCGATATCGCGCCCCTTGGCAATCAGGTCCTCGGGATAATGCGCATGGTCCACCACCTCGACGCCCTGGGCGATGATCGGCCCTTCGTCCAGGTCGTTGTTGATGTAGTGCGCCGTGGCGCCAACCATCTTCACGCCCTTGTTGTAGGCCTGATGATACGGCTTGGCGCCCTTGAACCCCGGCAGCAACGAGTGGTGGATGTTGATCGCCCAGCCATCCAGCCGCCGGCACAGCTCCGGCGACAGCACCTGCATGTAGCGGGCAAGAATGACCAGCTCGGCACCGCTCTCCTCGATCACCTGCAATACCTTGCGCTCCTGCGCCGGCTTGTCGTTCGGGTCGAGGGCGAAATGGTAGTAGGGAATCTTGTGCCAGTGCGCCAGCGGCTCCAGGTCAGGATGGTTGGACACCACCGCGACCACGTCCATGGCCAGCTGGCCGATGCGCTGGCGGTACAGCAGGTCGTTCAGGCAATGGTCGGCCTTGGACACCATGATCACCACCTTGGGCCGGTGATTCGGCGCGACCAGCTCGAAGGCCATGCCGAAAGCCCCGCTGCGCTCGGCCAGCCCCGCACGGAAGGCATCCTCGTCGAAGCCATCCGGGACGCGGAACTCCACGCGGATGAAGAACCGCCCCGATAGCCGGTCATCGAAGGAATGGTGCTCGGTGACGTAGCAGCGCTGCTCGTAGAGGTGACGCGTCACCACATCGACCGTGCCGAGCATGCTCGGGCAGTCGGCAGTGAGAATCCAGGTGTCCGGTGCCCGACTCATGGGTAATGCTCCTTACGCTTCGATGGCCAGGCCGTATTCGGCCGACGCGTCCTGCAGCCACAGCCACCAGTAGTCGGAGAAACTGCGGCGGATCACCAGCTCCCAGGTGTCCTCGGCGGTGCGGCGGATCACCAGCTGCGACTTGGCGAACACAGTGCCGACGGCCTTGCCGACCGGGAAGTTGTTCGGGTGTACATCATAGCTGGTGGATTTCATCAGCACGTCGCGCACGTTGGGGCCGCGCAGTTCGAGCAGGGTCTGCCCGCCACTGACGTTGACCACCTGGATGTGCTGGCCGTCGAGGGCGTCGCGCAGTTTCTGCTCGACGGCGAACTCCTGGCCGCCGGGAACGATCAGCAGCCACTCGTCCGGGCCCACCCATTGCAGCGACATCTCGTTGTTGGCGACCACGGTCAGGGCCACCGGTAGCTCCAGGCCCAGGGCCTTGTGCACGCCGCCGGCGAAGGCCTGGTCGTGGCCATTGCCACGGAGGGTGAGGTGGCCGAGGAGTTTCTTCTCGCGCAGGGTCACGCCTGCGTTCTTGCGGCCCTTGCCGACCAGGCTGGCCAGGTCGGCATGGTGCAGCGGCGACTGGGCCTTGGCGTCGGCGCCGGGGTTTTGCTGGAAGACGTTGATAGCGCTCATTTCTTACCTGCCTTGAATTCTTGTGCGAGGAACCACTGACCTCGTGGGAGCGGGCTTGCCCCGCGATAGCGGCATCTAAGGCCACCATCGCATCGCGGGGCCAGCCCGCTCCCACAAAGATCGCGTCATCCTGATATCAAACGTTCTGCCGCTCGCCCTTCGGATCGAAGAACACCGAAGACACGATCTCGGCCTCGATCACGCTGCCGTCGGCCTGGGGCGAATACACCCGCTCGCCCATGCGCTTGAGACCGCCCTTGACCACGCCCATGGCGAACGAATAGCCCAGGGAGTTGGCCGCGTAGCTGGAGGTGACGTGGCCGACCATGTCCATCGGGATCGGCTGCTTCGGATCGAACACCAGCTGGGCTCCTTCCGGCAGCCACACGTTGGGGTCGACCGGCTTCAGGCCCACCAGCTGCTTGCGGTTCTCGCGCACGGTGTCCTCGCGGTTCATGCCGCGCAGGCCGATCCACGAGAAGGCCTTGTTGCGGCCCACGCACCAGCTCATGTTGAGGTCGTCCGGGGTCATCGAGCCGTCGGTGTCCTGGCCGACGATGATGAAGCCCTTCTCGGCGCGCAGCACGTGCATGGTCTCGGTGCCGTACGGGGTCAGGTTGTATTTCTTGCCCGCCTCGACGATCTGCTCCAGCACACCCATGGCGTAGTTGGCCTGGACGTTGATCTCGTACGACAGCTCGCCGGTGAAAGAGATACGGAACACCCGTGCCGGCACGCCGCCGACCAGGCCTTCCTTCCAGCTCATGAACGGGAAGCCTTCCTTGTCCAGGTCGATGTCGCTGACCTCGGCCAGCAGCTTGCGGCTGTTGGGGCCGGACAGGGTCATGGTCGCCCAGTGGTCGGTGACCGAGGTGAAGTACACCTTCATCTCCGGCCATTCGGTCTGATGGTACAGCTCCAGCCACTGCAGCACGCGGGCGGCGCCGCCGGTGGTGGTGGTCATGATGAAGTGGTTGTCGCCGACGCAGGCGGTCACGCCGTCGTCGAAGACCATGCCGTCTTCCTTGCACATCAGGCCGTAGCGGGCCTTGCCCACGTCGAGCTTGGTCCAGGCGTTGGTGTAGATGCGGTTGAGGAATTCGCGCGCGTCCGGGCCCTGGATATCGATCTTGCCCAGGGTCGAGGCGTCCAGCAGGCCGACGCTGTCACGCACGGCCTTGCATTCGCGGGCCACGGCGGTGTGGATATCTTCGCCGGGCTTGGGGAAGTACCACGGGCGCTTCCACTGGCCGACGTCCTCGAACTCGGCGCCGTTCTTGATGTGCCAGGCATGCAGGGCGGTGAAGCGCACCGGCTCGAACAAGTGGCCGCAGTGCCGGCCCGCCACCGCGCCGAAGGTCACCGGCGTGTAGTTGGGGCGGAACATGGTGGTGCCCATTTCCGGGATGCCGATCCCGAGCGAGCGGGCGGCGATGGCCAGGCCGTTGATGTTGCCCAGCTTGCCCTGGTCGGTGCCGAAGCCCAGGGCGGTGTAGCGCTTGACGTGCTCGACCGACTCGAAGCCTTCGCGGGTGGCCAGCTCGATGGCGGCGGCGGTGACATCGTTCTGCTGGTCGACGAATTGCTTCGGCGCACGGGCGGTGCCCTTGTCGTGGGGCACCTGGAACAGCGCCACGGTGGCTTCTTCCTTGCGCGCCAGGGTTTTCGGCAGGGTGCCGACGCTGGCCTTGAAGCCGGCTTCGGTGGCGGCGCGAACACCGCCCTCGAAGCCGTCAGCGATCACATCGCCCAGGGCATAGACGCCGTTCACGCCACCGACGCACACGCGCTTCTGCGGTGCGTCGCCCGGCACGAAGCCGAGGATGTCTTCACGCCAGACCGGGCGACCGCCCAGGTGCGAGGCCAGGTGGACCACTGGGCTGTAACCACCGGAAGTCGCGATCAGGTCGCAGTCGAGGGTTTCACCTGGGCTGGTGACCTTGTGCGCCTGCACATCGATGGCGGCCACGCGGGCGCCGGTGACGTGTTTGCTGCCCTTGGCCTCGATCACGGCGCTGGAGGTGAGGATACGGATACCTTTGGCACGAGCCTCTTCGACCAGCGAGCCACGCGGATTGTGGCGAGCGTCGGCGATGGCGACCACCTGCAGACCCGCGTCGTGCCAGTCCAGCGCGCAGCGGTAGGCGTGGTCGTTGTTGGTCGACAGCACCAGCTTGCGGCCCGGCGCCACGCCATAGCGGCGCACGTAGGTGGACACGGCGCCGGCCAGCATGTTGCCCGGCAGGTCGTTGTTGCCGTACACCAGCGGACGCTCGTGGGCGCCCGCAGCCAGCACGACGCGATTGGCACGAACACGGTGCACGCGCTGGCGCACCTGGCCGATCGGCGCACGGTCGCCGAGGTGGTCGGTGAGGCGCTCGTGGATGGTGAGGAAGTTGTGGTCGTGATAGCCGTTGACCGTGCTGCGTGGCAGCAGGGTGACTTCCGGCAGGCTTTCCAGCTCGGCGACGACGGCGCTTACCCAATCGGCAGCCGGTTTGCCGTCGAGTGTCTCGCGGCTGTCGAGCAAGGTGCCGCCGAACTCTTCCTGCTCATCCGCCAGGATGACCCGAGCACCGCTGCGGGCGGCAGCCAGCGCGGCGGCCAGGCCGGCAGGGCCGGCGCCGACGATCAGCACGTCGCAGTGCTGGTTCATGTAGTCGTAGCTGTCCGGATCGTTCTGCAGCGGCGCACGGCCGAGGCCCGCCGCCTTGCGGATGTACTTCTCGTAGGTCATCCAGAACGACTTGGGGTACATGAAGGTCTTGTAGTAGAACCCGGGCGGCATCATGTTGCCGCCGACCTTGCCGATGATGCCCATCATGTCGTTGTTGACGTTCGGCCAGCCGTTGGTGCTGGTGGCCACCAGGCCTGCATACAGGGCCTGCTGGGTGGCGCGCACGTTGGGGATCTGGGTGGCTTCGCTGGAGCCGATCTGCAGGATCGCGTTCGGCTCTTCGGTACCGGCGGCGATGATCCCGCGGGGGCGCGAGTACTTGAAGCTGCGCCCGACGATGTCGACGCCGTTGGCCAGCAGCGCGGCGGCCAGGGTGTCGCCGGCATAGCCCTGGTAGGTCTTGCCGTTGAAGCTGAAGTTCAGCACCTTGCTGCGGTCGATACGGCCGCCGCTGGCGAGGCGATAGGTCTGGCTCATACTTTTTCCCCTTGGCCCTTGGCGGTCGCTGGCGCGGTGCTCTGTTTCGAGGCGGCGGTGACCTGAGGCCTCTCGCCGATCTTGTAGGTTTCCAGGATCTCGTAGGTCACGGTGTCGCGGGTGACGTTGAAGTACTGGCGACAGCCGGCGACGTGGTCCCACAGTTCATGGTGGATGCCACGCGGGTTGTCGCGGAAGAACATGTAGGTGCCCCACTCCTCGTCGGAGCAGGCGTTCGGGTCCAGCGGGCGGGCGATATGCGCCTGGCCTGATGCGTGGAATTCTTCCTCGGAGCGCAGCTCGCCGCAGTGGGGACAGAAGATTTGCAACATGACGGTTGTCTCCGGGTCAGTGGGCGACGGCAGCGGCGCCGTGTTCGTCGATCAGCGCGCCGTTGTAGAAACGGTCGATGGAGAAAGGCGCGGCCAATGGGTGCATCTCGCCCTTGGCCAGGCTCGCGGCGAACACGTTGCCCGAGCCCGGGGTGGCCTTGAAGCCGCCGGTGCCCCAGCCGCAGTTGAAGAACATGTTCTTCACCGGGGTCTTGGAGATGATCGGGCAGGCGTCGGGGGTGGTGTCGACGATGCCGCCCCACTGGCGGTTCATGCGCACGCGGGAGAGGATCGGGAACATCTCGACGATCGCCTGCAGGGTGTGCTCGATGATCGGGTAGGAGCCGCGCTGGCCGTAGCCGACCCAGCCGTCGATACCGGCACCGATCACCAGGTCGCCCTTGTCGGACTGGCTGATGTAGCCGTGCACGGCGTTGGACATGATCACGCTGTCGATGATCGGCTTGATCGGCTCGGAGACCAGTGCCTGCAACGGGTGCGATTCCAGCGGCAGGCGAAAGCCCGCCAGCTTGGCCATGTGGCCGGAGTTGCCGGCGGTGACCACGCCGACGCGCTTGGCGCCGATGAAGCCCTTGTTGGTTTCGACGCCGATCACGGCGCCATTCTCTTTACGGAAGCCGATCACCTCGGTCTGCTGGATCAGGTCCACGCCCAGGGCGTCGGCGGCACGGGCGAAGCCCCAGGCCACGGCGTCGTGACGGGCCACGCCACCACGGCGCTGCACAGTGGCGCCGAGGATCGGATAGCGGGTGTTCTTCGAGCAGTCCAGGTACGGGATCTCGGCCGCGACCTGCTCGGTGCGGATCAGCTCGCCGTCCACGCCATTGAGGCGGTTGGCGTTAACCCGGCGCTCGGAGTCGCGGATGTCCTGCAGGGTGTGACACAGGTTGTAGACGCCGCGCTGGGAGAACATCACGTTGTAGTTGATGTCCTGGGACAGCCCCTCCCACAGTTTCATGGCGTGCTCGTACAGATGCGCCGACTCGTCCCACAGGTAGTTGGAACGCACGATGGTGGTGTTGCGGGCGGTGTTGCCGCCGCCCAGGTAGCCCTTCTCGACCACCGCCACGTTGGTGATGCCGTGCTCCTTGGCCAGGTAGTAGGCCGTGGCCAGGCCATGGCCGCCACCGCCGACGATGACCACGTCGTAGACCTTTTTCGGGGTCGGCGTGCGCCACATGCGCTGCCAGTTCTCGTGGTGGCTGAGGGAGTGCTTGAAGAGGCCGAAGCCCGAATAACGTTGCATGGTGTTCTGCTCCACTCAGCGGTAGACCGGGAAGTCGGCGCACAGGGCGGCGACGTTCTTGGCCACATCGGCCTCGACATCGGCGTCGCCCAGGTTGTCCAGCACATCGCAGATCCAGCCGGCCAGCGCCACGCACTGGGCGACCTTGAAGCCGCGGGTGGTGACGGCCGGGGTGCCGATGCGCAGGCCCGAGGTGACGAACGGCGACTGCGGGTCGTTGGGCACGGCGTTCTTGTTGACGGTGATATGGGCGCGGCCGAGGGCGGCGTCGGCGTCCTTGCCGGTCAGGCCCTGGCGGATCAGGCTGACCAGGAACAGGTGGTTGTCGGTGCCGCCGGAGACCACGTCGTAGCCGCGCTCGATGAACACCTGGGCCATGGCCTGGGCGTTTTCGATGACCTGTTTCTGGTAGCTCTTGAATTCAGGCTCCAACGCTTCCTTGAAGCACACCGCCTTGGCGGCGATCACGTGCATCAGCGGGCCGCCCTGGGCGCCGGGGAACACTGCGGCGTTGAGCTTCTTCTCGATCTCTTCGTTGCTCTTGGCCAGGATCAGGCCGCCACGCGGACCGCGCAGGGTCTTGTGGGTGGTGGTGGTGACCACGTCGGCGAAGGGGATCGGGTTCGGGTACAGGCCGGCGGCGACCAGGCCGGCGACGTGGGCCATGTCGACGAACAGCAGCGCGCCGACTTTATCGGCGATCTGGCGGAAACGTGGGAAGTCGAGGGTCTTCGAGTAGGCCGAGAAGCCGGCGACGATCATCTTCGGCTTGTGCTCGACGGCCAGGCGCTCGACTTCGTCGTAGTCGATCAGCCCGGTGGTGGTGTCGATGCCGTACTGCACGGCGTTGTACAGCTTGCCCGAGGACGACACCTTGGCGCCGTGGGTCAGGTGGCCGCCATGGGCCAGGCTCATGCCCAGGATGGTGTCGCCGGCCTGCAGCAGGGCGAGGTACACGGCGCCGTTGGCCGAGGAGCCGGAGTGCGGCTGGACGTTGGCGTAGTCGGCGCCGAACAGCTGCTTGGCGCGTTCGATGGCCAGTGCTTCGACCTTGTCCACATGCTCGCAGCCACCGTAGTAGCGCTTGCCCGGGTAGCCCTCGGCGTACTTGTTGGTCAGGCCGCTGCCCTGGGCCTGCATCACGCGCTTGCTGGTGTAGTTCTCCGAGGCGATCAGCTCGATGTGATCTTCCTGGCGCTGCTCCTCGGCATTCATCGCCGCCAGCAGTGCGTCGTCATAACCCTGGATCTGGTCTTGCTTGCTGAACATCGTGTATCTCCCGGCAGCGATCGTTTCTTGTCTGGTGAGGGTTTTCCCACCCTTTGCAGCGATGGTATGACCGGGCACGGCCCTACAGATGCCTGCGCGCGCCTTGCAATGGCGCGTTTACGACATTCATCTGCTGACAACACCAATCCCTGTAGGAGCGGCCTTGTGCCGCGAAAAGGGCTGCGCGGCAGCCCCCGACGATTTGTGCCATGCCATACATCCTGGGGCCGCTTCGCGCCCCTTTCGCGGCACAAGGCCGCTCCTACATAGGCAACCGCCAAATTGATGGTTTAGAGTGCGTTCCTGCGTCGTACAAAAGGACAGGCGTCATGACCGACAACAACCAACAATTCGCCAGCGACAACTATTCCGGGATCTGCCCCGAAGCCTGGGCCGCGATGGAAAAGGCCAACCAGGGCCACGAGCGCGCCTACGGCGACGACCAGTGGACCGAACGCGCCTCGGAATATTTCCGCAAGCTGTTCGAGACCGACTGCGAGGTGTTCTTCGCCTTCAACGGCACCGCTGCCAACTCCCTGGCCCTGGCCTCGCTGTGCCAGAGCTACCACAGCGTGATCTGCTCCGAGACCGCCCACGTCGAGACCGACGAATGCGGCGCCCCGGAGTTCTTCTCCAACGGCTCCAAGCTGCTGACCGCCGCCAGCGTCAACGGCAAGCTGACGCCTGAGTCGATCCGCGAAGTGGCGCTCAAGCGCCAGGACATCCACTACCCCAAGCCGCGCGTGGTGACCATCACCCAGGCCACCGAAGTGGGTACCGTGTATCGCCCCGACGAGCTCAAGGCGATCAGTGCCACCTGCAAGGAGTTGGGCCTGAACCTGCACATGGACGGCGCACGGTTCACCAATGCCTGCGCGTTCCTCGGCTGCTCGCCGGCCGAGCTGACCTGGAAGGCCGGGGTCGATGTGCTGTGCTTTGGCGGCACCAAGAACGGCATGGCGGTCGGTGAGGCGATCCTGTTCTTCAACCGCGACCTGGCCGAGGACTTCGACTACCGCTGCAAGCAGGCCGGGCAATTGGCGTCGAAGATGCGTTTCCTGTCGGCGCCTTGGGTTGGTCTGCTTGAGGACGGTGCGTGGATGCGCCATGGCAAGCATGCCAACCACTGCGCGCAGCTGCTGGCGTCGCTGGTGAGCGATCTGCCGGAAGTCGAGCTGATGTTCCCGGTGGAGGCCAACGGGGTGTTCCTGCAGATGCCGGAGCATGCGTTGGAAGTGCTGCGCAACAAGGGGTGGCGCTTCTACACCTTCATTGGCAGCGGTGGGGCGCGGTTCATGTGTTCGTGGGATACCCAGGAAGCCCGGGTGCGTGAGCTGGCGGCGGACATCCGCGCCATCTTTGGTGCCTGACAGATCGCATTCGCGGGTAAACCCGCTCCCACAGGTACGGCACTGTCTTCAAGGACCGTGATCAACCTGTGGGAGCGGGTTTACCCGCGAAGAATCCAACATCGATCTAAAGCCTGAACCCACCCATCTGCCGCGCCAGGTCATCAGCCAACCCACGCAACGCCTGGCACTCCTCGCGACACCCCTGCACTTCGCTGGCCGTCTGCCGCGCCAGGTCGGAAATCCCCTGCACCGTCCGGTTGATCTCCTCGGTCACCGCCGACTGCTCCTCGGTCGCCGTGGCCACCTGCTCGTTCATGCCGCTGATGCGCTCGACCTGATCGGTGATCGCCCCCAGCGAAGCCCCTGTACGCTGGCTCGACTCGACCCCGTTGCCGGTCGCCTGCTGCCCCGCCTGCATCGACGCCACGGCGGTGCCCGCGCCCTGCTTGAGACGGTGGATCATCTGCTGCACCTCGTCGGTGGACACCTGGGTGCGCCGCGCCAGGGTCCGTACCTCATCGGCCACCACGGCGAAGCCCCGGCCCATCTCGCCGGCCCGCGCCGCTTCGATGGCGGCGTTGAGCGCCAGCAGGTTGGTCTGCTCGGAAATACTGCGGATCACCGCCAGCACTTCGTCGATCGAGGCAACCTCGTCGGCCAGTTGCGTCACCGCCTCGGCGGCGCGACCGATCTCCCCGGACATGCCTTCGATGTTGTGGATGGAGCGGCGCACCACCTCCCGCGCCTGCAACGCCTCGTCGCGCGCCGACTGCGAGGCATGGGCGGCGGAGCCGGCGTTCTGGGCGATGTCCTGCACGGTCAGGCCCATCTCGTGCACGGCGGTGGCGACCATCTCGGTCATCTCCTGCTGGCGGCCCGAGCGCTCGGCGGTGTTGTCCACCACCTGGGTCACCTGCTCCACCGACAGGTGCAGGCGCTCGGTGGTGCGCAGCACTTCACCGATCAGGCCGCGCTGGCTGTCGAGGAAGCGGTTGAAGCCACGGGCCAGATCGCCCAGCTCGTCCTGGCGCGAGTCGTCCAGGCGATGACTGAGATCCCCCGCGCCACCGCCGATCTGCACCAATGCGGCGGTGACCTGGCGAATGGGCCGGACCAGCCCGCGCGCCAACAGCACCACCAGCAATAACGACAGCAGCGCCACACCGCCACCGATCAGGCAGGTCTGCCAGATGGCCTGGCGGGCCTGAGCATAGATCTCAGCCTCCGGCACCTCGGCCACCAGGGTCCAGTTCAGGTCTCGCAGGGGCAGGCCGAGGGCCAGGTAATCCTCGCCATCACGCTGGAAACGGCTGCTGCGCAGGCCTTCACCGCCCACCAGCACGGCCTTGGCCGCCTCGACGTCCAACTGCTCGGCAAGCTGGCGCTTGCCACTGAACTGCTGGTCGGGGTGGACCTGGATCAGGCCGTCGTTGCGCACCAGGAACACTTTGCCGTGCTCGCCGAAACTGAAGTCGTGAATCAGCTTCGACAGCTCGGTCATGCGCAGGCCCATGCCGGCCACACCGACCAGCTGGCCGTCCTTCTCGACCCGGTAGTCGATGAACAGCGCCAGCTCGCCGGTGGAGCCGTCGATATCGATATTGATGAAGCGCTCGGCGCCACTGTCGATGTAGCCGTAGAACCACTTGTCCTTGGGGTTGCTGCGGCTGAGGGTGCGGTCCAGGCCCTTCTCGTTGTAGTAGTGGCCGGTAACGGTGGAGGCGAACAGGGTGGTGAAAGCGTGGTTGCGCTGCTTGGCCGCGTCCAGGTATTCGATGAAGCGCTGCAGCTCGGCCGGGGCTTCACCGGCGGCCAGCCAGTCGCGCAGGAGGGTGTTGCCGGCGATGTCCGCCGCCGCCACCAGCGGCTGGCCGAGCATGCGCTCGATATCGTTGCGGATGGCCTCGACGCTGGCCGGCAACGCCGTGTCCACCAGGTAACGCTCGGTCAGGCGGTTGAGCGCCATCGTGTAGATCGCCACCACCACCAGGATGCTCGCCAGCAGGGCGGCGCCCATGCTTGCGATCAGTTGCCACTGGATGCTCCGCCGCCAGATGTGCATGTTCCACTCCCCGATAATTATTGTTTTTCGGGAAGTGTATACACTTAAGTATCCAGTTGTTCCAGTGATCCGAGACAGCACAAAACAACTGTGGGAGCGGGTTTACCCGCGAAGACGATGGTGGTTTCACCGACGTATTCGCGGGTAAACCCGCTCCCACAGAGGATGCTTGAGCGCTTTACTGGTCGCCGATGGTCCGGCTGATGGCATCGACCGTGGCGTCGATCTGCGCCTGGGTGCGCTCGAGGGTGCGGTCGTGTTCGCGCTGCAGCTCGATCTGCTTGGAACACAGGTTCAGCGCGGCCAGCACCAGCAGCTTGTCGCCGATCAGGGTCGGATAGTTGCGCTTGGTTTCGGCCAGCGCGACGTTGAGCATGCGCACGGCCTGGGAGAGGGTTTCTTCCTGGCCTTCGGGCGCCTTGAGCGAATAGTCGTTGCCCAGGATCGACACGACATTGACCGGCTGCGCTTGCAGTCTCATGCGTTCACGACACCTGCGCTGGCGCGCTCGACCAGGGCCTGGATGCGGGCGGCGGTGGCGCCGTGCTTCTCTTCCTGCTCCATCAGCGACAACTGCAGGCTGTCGTTCTCTTCCTTGGCCTGGGCCAGTTCCTGGCCGAGGCTGGCGTTCTGCTCGGCCAGTTGCGCGTTCTTGTGCATCAGGTCGCTGACCAGTTGCTCGAGTTGATTCAGGGAAGTTTCCAACATGCGTCTATCTCGGGTTGTTGCAAAGGGCGCACACGATAAGGAAAAACCGCCGCCCCCGCCATTAAATATCGGATTCAAAAGGTGTTTGCCAGGTTCAGGTTGACCCAGGATCGGCCCCCTTGTTCCGACCTGGATCAACCGCTGGTCAGGAAAATAGTTAGCTGCCTCACAATTTTTGCATGACGGACTCAAGACTGGCCGGTCACGACCGATAGGCAGGCAGGTCTTCTTCCGTCGCATGGATCGCGGCACCTCTTCTGCCTTGGGAACTGCCTCCATGTCCTTACGCAATATGAATATCGCGCCGCGCGCACTGCTCGGGTTCGCCGTGATCGGCCTGCTGATGCTGGGCCTCGGCGTGTTCTCGCTGATCCAGATGGGCAATATCCGCCAGGCCGGCGTGACCATTGAGGAGATCAGCGTACCCAGCATCAAGACCCTCGACGAACTGACCGCGCTCAACCTGCGCCTGCGCACCCTGTCCTACCGCCTGCTGCTCAACCGCGAGCCGGCCACCCAACAGGACACCCTGCGCCTGCTCGACGAGCGCAACGCGCAGATCGACAAGGCCCGCCGCGCCTACGAGCCGCTGGTGACCGCCGCCGACGAGAAGGCCGCCTTCGACCAGTACGGCCTGCTGCTCAACCAGTACCGCCAGCTCGAGGCGCGCATGCGCACACTGAGCCAGGCCGGCGACCTCGACGCCCTGCGCGACCTGCTCAACCGCGACCTGCTGGACAACTCCGAGCAGATCAACAAGATCATGGACACCCTGGTGCGCATCAACACCGACCAGACCAGCGCCACCAACGCCCAGGCCGCCGACCAGTACAGCGGCGCCTTCGGCCTGGTGATCGGCCTGCTGGTGGCCGCCACGGTGCTGACCCTGCTATTCGCCTTCCTGCTCACCCGCAGTATCGTCAAGCCCATCGATGAGGCGCTGAAGTCCGCCGAGCAGATCGCCGAAGGCGACCTCACCCACCACATCGATGCCGAGGGCACCGACGAAGCAGCGCGCCTGCTCAAGGCCATGGCCAAGATGCAGGACAAGCTGCGCGACACCCTGCAGCTGATCGCCGGTTCCGCCACCCAGCTGGCCTCCGCCGCCGAAGAGCTGAACAGCGTCACCGACGAAAGCGCCCGTGGCCTGCAGCAGCAGAACAACGAGATCGAGCAGGCCGCCACCGCCGTCACCGAGATGACCAGCGCGGTCGAGGAAGTGGCGCGCAACGCGGTAAGCACCTCCGAGGCCTCCAGCGAAGCCAGCCGTTCGGCCGGCGATGGTCGTGACCTGGTGATGGAGACCGTGGGCGCCATCGAGCGCATGAGCGGCGACGTGCAGTCCACCGCCAAGCTGATCACCCACCTGGCCGAGCAGTCCCGCGATATCGGCAAGGTACTGGATGTGATCCGCGGCCTGGCCGACCAGACCAACCTGCTGGCGCTCAACGCCGCCATCGAGGCCGCCCGCGCCGGCGAGGCCGGCCGCGGCTTCGCCGTGGTCGCCGACGAGGTCCGCGCCCTGGCGCATCGCACCCAGCAGTCCACCAGCGAGATCGAGCGGATGATCGGCAGCATCCAGGGCGGCACCGAGCAGGCCGTGGATTCGATGCGCACCAGCACCGAGCGCGCCGAGTCGACCCTGAACATCGCCCGTGGCGCGGGCCTGGCGCTGGACACCATCGCCGGCGCGGTGGCGCAGATCAACGAGCGCAACCTGGTGATCGCCAGCGCCGCCGAGGAGCAGGCCCAGGTCGCCCGTGAAGTGGACCGCAACCTGGTAAACATCAACGACCTGTCGGTGCAGAGCGCCACCGGGGCGCATCAGACCAGCGCGGCGAGTGCCGAGCTGTCGCGGCTGGCGGTGGACCTGAATGGGTTGGTGGCGCGGTTTAGGACCTGATGGTCGAAGGTGGGGGTTACCTCAACTTGATTGAGCTGAGACTGGAGCGGCATCCCTCGTGAGGCTGACCATGCCTGCCAAATAGTGGCGGCCATGGTCAGTTACACTAGACATCTACTACATCCGTCTGTCTCGTGTTGTAGGCACGCTGGCTCGTGTCACTAGGGATGTTCAACGGGTCTGGAGGGCGTTCCGTGACGACCTGCTCCAATCCTCCTGGCGGCCCATTGACGGGAAGCGTAGCCATTAGCGGAACCCCACTATCCGAACCTTGGGATTGAACCCCTACCATCCCACTTGCCCTGTTTTTCAAGGTAAGCTCGAGATGCTTCAAGGCTGATGCTGTCCCCAAGGCACCGACACCCACCAAAGTGAACACTTGGGCGCCCGGAGTATCGGTAGCCTTCAGAGCGATTGCGGTCACTAGAAAGGCATGACCAGCTTTCTTGGACAGCGCAGAAGTTACAGCCAACCCACCACCCTGTGGCCAGGTTCTCCATGTCCATGCCACGCCAAGCATGTGTTGTATCACTGAAGCGCCAGCCATAACTGCTCCTGGGATCCTACCCGTTGGGTCATTGCGGTTTATCGGGTCCGCACAGCAGTATGCATAGGCATTGATACCTCCCTCTCCGAACGGGCTCAGCGCATCAGGCTCATGGAAACGCATCAAAATAGGGTTATACCGACGGTGCCCATTACCCAGTGGATAGCGATCCAGTCGCGCATCGCGTGGCTGGCCACAGAAACCTGTTATCGGGCCGATCCGTGACGGTACCGCACCATAGGCCGTGTAGCTGCGGCCGGGATACCCAACACCGTCGATGGGGCTGTTCTGTCTGTCACAGGCAAGCAGGTAGGTAGGCACTGTCCATTGCCCTTCGTCGAGAATTCCTCCGAAGCTTGGCAGCGATGTAGCAAGAGTGAAACTGGTAAAAGTATCAGGTGCCCATGTCAGCAGGACCGCGTTGCAGTCCATCGCCGGCAAGCCGGCTCCCACGCTATACCTGTGGGAGCCGGCTTGCCGGCGAAAGGGCTGCGAAGCAGCCCCGTACGCATGCAGATCAGTACTCGATCCGCACATCCCCCTTCGGCACGCTGCAGCACGACAGGATGTAGCCCTCGGCTTCATCCTCCTCGGTAATCCCGCCGTTGTGCTCCATCTCCACCTCGCCGCCGAGCTTGAGCACCTTGCAGGTGCCGCAGATACCCATGCCGCAGGCCTTGGGGATCATCAGCCCGACCTTGGCCGCCGCCGCATGCACGGTCTCGCCCGGGGCCACGCGGATGCTCTTGTCGCTGCCGACGAACTCCACCAGGTTGAGGTCGGCCACATCCACTTCCGGCGCATCGGCAGCCGCCTCGGCATGCTCCACCGCGTCGGCCTTGGCCTCAGGCGGCGTCGCGCCGAACGATTCCTCGTGGTAGTTCTTCATGTCGAAGCCGACCGCCTCGAGCATGCGCTTGACCGCGCTCATGTACGGCGTCGGACCGCAGCAGAAGATCACGCGCTCCAGGTAGTCCGGGGCGATCAGCTCCATCAGCCGCTGGTTCAGGTAGCCGCGATAGCCCGCCCACGGCTCGCCCAGGCCGTGCTTCTCACAGATGATATGCAGGCTGAAGTTGGGGATGCGAGAGGCCATCTGCTCCAGCTCGCGGTGGTAGATGATGTCCTTCGGCGAGCGGGCGCTGTGCACGAACACCATGTCGACGTTGGCGTTGGTGTCGTAGAACCAGCGGGCCATGGACATTACCGGCGTGATACCGACGCCGCCCGAGAGGTACAGCACCTTGCCCGCCGGGAAATCAATGGCGTTGAACAGCCCCACCGGCCCGTGCACCGGCAGCTCGGCACCTTCGTGCATGGTGTCGTGGAGGAAGTTCGACACCAGCCCGCCCGGCACGCGCTTGACGGTGATGGAGAAACTGTAGGGCACCGACGGCGAACTGGAGATGGTGTACGAGCGCATAACCGGCTTGCCTTCGATCTCCAGCTCCAGGGTGACGAACTGCCCGGGCTTGAAGAAGAACATGATCGGCTGGTCGGCCATGAAGCAGAAGGTGCGCACGTCCCAGGTTTCCTGGATGACCTTGACGCAACGCACGATGTGGCGGCCATTGGCCCAGGTCTGGGTGGTAACCGGATTGAGGAAGGTATCGGACATGTTCATCTCCAGCAGCCGACTGTCGGCCATTCTCATGGCTCCGATAATGCGCAAGCGCACCGCGCCGTACATTCCCATCCGCGACATCGGCGTGCTTATCGCGACCAGCCCCGCGCTACAAGGGCTGGCGCGTCGGAATTCGATGCGGCCATGTCGCCCGTGGATATGGTCCTTTCCCGGCCCGGACGCACACTCCTCGGCAAAACAACACGCTGTTTATCGCGAACAACAGCCTTGCGGCACTACAACAACGATTAGCCACTTCAGCCGGCCGCACGCGGCCCCGAGGACCACACGATGGACGTCACCGCAACCCTGAGCCTGGGCGATCCACTGGAACCTGCACGCAAGGCTACCGCCGAGATGCTGCAGACCCGCGAGCGCACCTACTCGCTGCCGCAACCGTTCTACTGCGACGAGCGCCTGTTCCAGATCGACATGCAGGAGATCTTCCACAAGGAGTGGCTGATCGCCGGCATGGTTTGCGAGATCCCGACCAAGGGCAACTACATCACCCTGCAGATCGGCAAGAACCCGATCATCGTGATTCGCGGTGCCGAAGGTAAGGTGCATGCCTTCCACAACGTCTGCCGCCACCGCGGTTCGCGCCTGTGCGTCAGCGACAAAGGCAAGGTGGCCAAGCTGGTCTGCCACTACCACCAGTGGACCTACGAACTCGACGGCCGTCTGCTGTTCGCCGGCACCGAGATGGGCGCCGACTTCGACATGAACCAGTACGGCCTCAAGCCTGTGAACGTGAAAGTGGCCGGCGGCTACATCTTCATCAGCCTGGCCGAGAACCCGCCGGCCATCGACGAGTTCCTGGCAACGCTGGACCACTACATGGAACCCTACGACATGGAGAACACCAAGGTGGCGGTGCAGACCACCTTGATGGAGAAGGCCAACTGGAAACTGGTGCTGGAGAACAACCGCGAGTGCTACCACTGCAGCGGTTCGCACCCGGAGCTTTTGAAGACGCTGCTGGAGTGGGACGACACCAACGACCCCCGCGCCAGCCAGGAATTCAAGGACCACGTCGCCGCCTCGGCCGCCGCCTGGGAAGCCGAGAAGATTCCATACCTGCACAAGAGCCACGGCCTGCGTAACCGCATCGTGCGCATGCCGCTGCTCAAGGGCACCGTGTCGATGACCATGGACGGCAAGCAGGCCTGCCAGAAGCTGATGGGCCGCATCAAGAACCCGGACCTCGGCTCGATGCGCATCCTGCACCTGCCGCATTCGTGGAACCACTGCATGGGCGACCACATGATCGTGTTCACCGTGTGGCCGATCAGCGCCCAGGAGACCATGGTCACCACCAAATGGCTGGTGCACAAGGATGCGGTGGAAGGCGTCGATTACAACCCCGAGGACATGCGCAAGGTGTGGGACGCCACCAACGACCAGGATCGGCGGCTGGCGGAGGAGAACCAGCGCGGCATCAACTCCACGGCGTATCAGCCGGGGCCTTACTCGAAAACCTATGAGTTTGGGGTGGTGAACTTCATCGACTGGTATAGCCAGCGGTTGTTGAACAATCTGGGGGCCGCGCCGGCGGCTTATTTGAAGGAAGTGCAGGCTCAATGAGGTAGTAGAAGGGTACAGTCGACTACTTGTCTCAAAGGGCCGCATTGCGGCCCTTTGAGTGGAGCGGGTTTACACCTGGTCACTCATATCAATCGCTCAGGTCGCGTGTTTCATGCATTTTGTTTTGGGGGCTTCTAGGTGGGGAAGCACCATCCAGGCCTCCTCCAAACACATGGCCTAGATTAGGTTGTGCGACAACCCCGAACCTTCTTCGCCGAAGACCAGACCCAGTATTGGCTCGCGGTCGAACACCACCTTCGGGGTCAATAGTTTGAGGCCCTTGTTCTCTGGTGGAGGGTGGAGGGTTAATCAAAGCTGCACCTCCAGACTCTACATCCACAGATGGTTCATTGACTCCACGGAAGTAAGCCCTCACGTTTGCATTTACATTTTTTGCTGGCTCAGCACCGGGTGCAAGAGCACTCACTATTGCCTTCCCAGCGGTAGCTGTGGCGCCAGTGGCAGTTGACGCCGCAACCATCAAGTCTGCGCCATGTACTCCAAGCGCATTCCCCACCTGCGCTACGAATGCCAGGAGCGGAGCGGTGATCGCCACCCTGTTCAGCGCGCCACCCAACCTGTCTTGCGGGGGCGGGCTCATGAGCGTCGCGCCAAGTGAAACTGCATTGGTGGTGATAAAGAAGCCGGCTTTGGCCGCAGTGTAAGGTTCAACGACAATATGACCTGTCGGATCACGCCGGTCGACCGGATTGCCCCTACAGTAGCAATAAGCATTGAGCCCCCCTCCGCCAAAGGGGCTCCACGAATCCGCACTGAGAAAGCGCATGAGCCTGGTGCTGTAGACGCGATAACTGCCCAGCACGTAGCCATCCAGGGCTTGCTCGAAAGGCTGGCCGGTGAAGCCCAATGCCGTGGGGAACGAGGCTGGCGCTCGTTGTCCATAAGGTGTGTAGGCTGCTGCTATCCTGTCGGTGGACCGCTGAACTAGGAGAGGGCTCTGCAGTCTATCGCTTGCCAATAGAGCCATTTGATGCACCATGTCCTGTGGTGGTTGTGCGCAATGTATCAATAGGGTGTGGAGAGTGGCCCTGATACTATCTTAGGTTACCTGATTGCTCGCATCTGCCAAGAAGGTAAGTACGAAAGCACAGGTATTTAAGCCATAATGTCTAGGAGGAGTTCATTCGCACTCCCTTACCATTATCTTCAGTAAACCGTCTTCGCTCATGCAGCCTAAAATCAATCAAGATACCCATTCGAAAATTACTGCCTAAAACGGCCCATCTCAGATGAAGGCCAAGTGCCTAATCGACGACGCTCATCAGGCATTAAATGATTTGAATCATCGTGCTCATCCCCTATTACGATTGGAATCATACCACTATCTTGCAGAGGCTCTTCGAACCTCCCAACCTCAATACTGCTAACCAAACCAGTAAGCTTTTTTATACCACCTTCAACCCTGGATTTTTTGCGCTCAATTTTCACACTACCCATCAACAATTGCGGAAGCTGCTGTAAAAGTTCAAGATGCTCAGCTGTATATGGCTTTTTATCCTTCCTAGCCCGATCAAGAAAATATTCTGCATCCCCAGCCCTACCCTCCAAATTACGCTGACGGTAGGCTAATGAATCCAGGAAGGACTCGGCATACGAAATAACTTTTCGAAGCGCATCAACAAAATTACCTGATAAGTCCCCAGACAAACTCAGGTCAATCATAGACACCGCCCTGCTTTTTTGATTCCCAGAATGGTCTTGCCAGTTAACAGGATCCCCCCCACAGTATGCATAGGCGTTGATCCCCCCTCGTCCGAATGGACTTACTCGATCCGGGGACTTGAAGCGCATCAGCCATGGGCTATACACGCGATAACCATTACCCAGCAAATATCCTTCCAAGCAACTATCAAAGTATTGCCCTGTAAAGCCAATTACCATCGCCCCACCCTGTGGGCGGCTAAAGCCATAGGGCGTATAAGGTATACATTGCAACGCTCCTTGAGTGAGGGCTATCACTTTACTCAACTGATGGTCGCCCCCCAAGATAATCGATGCCCGCATGCTATACCTCCATACTCAGAACAACAGGCCACCTACATATTTAGCAGACTAACAAACGCCTATCCCCTGATTGAAGCCTGTACCTCTTGAGGGGCGCTAGCATTTAATTGCCCACCACCTCCTACCTCAGGAAACTGGAAGTAATTAACTTCCTCTCCATCTTGTTGTGCAAGTAACTGCCTATTAAGCTCCACAGCCTCTTGAACCGTATTCGCCCTGTGCTCTGCGTTATTTGGATCCCGTCTATTCACCTCACTGGTTATTACCGTATTTGGGGATCCAGGTGGCGTATTAAAGCGAGCCGCTACACGATCCCTCACCCGGCGATAAACATTCCTCCCAAATCGATAGAGTTCATCACCGAAAGCTATTGCCGGGGCTAAAACTGTCGTCACGTCCGCCACGACACTTCCTTCATCGCCATTATTGCGCTGATGAACTCCAGCGGCGAAACCCCACGCTGCAGTAGCTCCCGCTATACCCCACCGCGCACCTGTACCATAACTAATTGTTCCTGTCTCCATATATTGATTAGCAATTGCCAGCCCTACCTGTCCTAAAACTAATCCATTTGCAGTCATTGTGACCTGGTGCGCAAACCAGCCCTCATATTGGCCCGTAGGGTCTACCCTATTGATAGGGTCACCGTGACAGTAGGCATAGCAATTCACACCACCGAGCCCAAACGGACTCAACACATCAGCAGAAAAGAACCGCATCAATGACGGGCTAAAAGCACGATGGCCATTACCCAGCAAGTAACAGCCCAACTCGACCTCTCGCAGTTGGCCAGTGAACCCCGTTATCGATGCCCCTTTCGGCGCGGGGCGCAAGCCATAGGGTGTGTAGGCGACCGGTGTCCGGCCAGTCGAAGTCATTGTTGACTGTGGGCTTTGCAGCCTGTCTGCGGCGAGCAAACTGTTCCTGGCCATGTGCTTGTGCTCTATGGGCTGATTGGCATCAAGCTAGCATTGCCGTTGTGCTGTGATAACTGACAAAAATGCCAGGTCTCCATGGCGGGCAGCGCCTGGCCGAGGTGCTTTTATCCACAGCCCCTCAAGTTGATTGGAAGGCGTAGTTCGAGTGACGGAGATATCTGTATTGGTCAAAAAACAACCAACAACCTGCAAGCCTTTGAGTGCAAGGGATTGAGACAACACCGAACACGTTTTCCACAGATGGACCAACAGAGGATGTTGATAAGGGTGACCCAAAATCTTGCAGGCCTGTGGATAGCGTCATAAAGCTCTTTTATTGCCAGACCTTCGCCACACTCACGAAGGATTGATCAAAAAACAGGCACTATGTTCTAGCCCAATGAAATCAGCGCCTGTAGACAAATCCAAACATGTTGTCCACAGGGCCACCAACAGCGATTGTGAGCAACTTCGCAGGTAACTGGCACTACGGTTGGGTTGTGCCTTTCACCGAACTGAGCATTTTTTGATCTATCCTCTGTAGGCCTTTAATTTCAATGGCTCTGGCAATTCACGAACATTTTATACACAGCCTGGCAAACAGATTCAGTGGGCAAGTGATGGAGCGGGTTCGAGTCGATGTCGGTCGTGCTGGATTCCGAGGATAGTTATGCACAGGGATCAGCACGGCTATGGCGGAGCGCAAACAGTGGCCCCCTGTGGGAGCGGGTTTACCCGCGAAGCCGGCGGCGTGGTGGATGGCACCGGCTACGCCGGTGATCGCGGGGCAAGCCCGCTCCCACGCTGGAATTCTGTTCCCTGCGCGACAGCGTAGCCCGGAGGGCTGGGCGATCTCCCACAGGGATCGCGCCAGATTATAAAAACTGAGCAAGACAGTTGCTCCCACAGGATACGCGCCGCTTTGACACCAAGCGCTGTAACTGTGGGGCAGTTGCTCCCACACGGAAAGGTGTGAACTGGCCCAATGATTTTGGACACCTTCATTAGACGTTATGAGCTTGTGGATCGTGGTTACCGCCTGTCAGCGCAGGACACCCTCCTCCACCAGCAACTTCAGAATCGCCTCGGCGCCCTCCTGTGGCGACACATCCTTGAGCACCTTGCCGCCCCCGCCACTGGCCTTGGCCGTGGCGGCCTTCATGCGGTCGGCGCCGCTCTTGGCCTTGATCACTTTGAGGCGCTTGGGCCTTGGCCTGGCCGGTTGCAGGGCATCGTCGGCCAGCAGCGGATCCTCGATCAGCGCCACGTTGCGCGCCGCCAGCACACCACGCCGGGCCGGGCCGAACGCCGACTGCCGAGGCTTGGGCGCAGCGTTATCCACAGTCGCCAGCAACGGCAGGCGCACTTTCAGGCGACGCCGTTGGCCCCTTGGCAAGGCTTGCAGCACCTGGGCGGTGCCGTTGTCGATGGATTCGACCTCGGCCAGCCCCACCACCAGCGGCCAGCCCAGCTTCTCGGCCAGCAGGAATGGCAGCATCCCCGAGCCTTCGCCGGTTTCCGCCTGGCTGCCGGTCAGCACCAGCTGGGCGCCCGCGTCACGCAGATAGTCGCCGAGCACACCCAACACATCGGCGCCAACAGGCTGTTCCAGCACATCCAAGTGATCCAGCCCCATGCCCAGATAGGCACGCAGCGCCTCTTCGCGAGGATCGCCGGCATGAACCACCTGCAAGTTATCCCCAGCCAGCTGCAGGCCCAGTTCCACGGCGCGGGCATCCTGCTCGGCGCGGCGGGCGCGGCCGGAGCTGGGGTGAGCGCCGATCGAGACCAGGCTGATGACTTTAATACTCATGCTCGCTGCCCCTATGCCGCGTCGCGCTGGCCGCCGCTGCGGAAGTTGTCCACAGCCTCGATCAGTGCCTTGAGAATCGCCGAGCTGTCGCCAATCACCGACAGGTCGGCCCGCTTGATCATGTCGCAGCCTGGGTCCATGTTGATCGCCACCACCTTGTCGCAGGCGCCGATGCCCTGCAGGTGCTGGATGGCGCCGGAGATACCCACAGCCACGTAGACCCGCGCCGTGACCCAGGTGCCGGTGGCGCCGACCTGGCGGTTGCGCGGCATGAAGCCGTCGTCCACCGCCACCCGCGAGGCGCCCTCGGTGGCGCCGAGGGCCGCCGTGGCCCGGTGGTACAGGTCCCAGTCCTTGACGCCGTTGCCGCCGGAGACGATGAACTCGGCCTCGGCCATGGCGATGGCGGCCGGGTCCACGGCCACCGAGCCCAGGTCTTCGATACGCGACAGGCTGCGCGCCACGCCTGTGGACAACTCCACCGGCAGCGCTTCGTGACGGGTTTCGCTGACCGGTTCGGCGCATTCGGCGGCGGCCAGGATCAACCGCGGCACGCTACGCTGGATATCCTGCTGGCCGGCACCGGCACGGCCGATGCACTGGCCATCCTTGATCTGCCACACCCGCGTCGCCGGGCGCTCGCCCAGTGCGGCGGCCAGGCGGCGGCCCAGTTCGCCGCCGCCAGTACGGCTGTCGGGCAACAGCCAGTGGCGCGGCGCGAACTGGTTATCCACAGCCCGCAAGCCCTGCACCAGTTGCTCCGGTGCATAACCAGCGAAGGCCTCGCCCTCGATGACCAGCAGCCGGTCGACGCCGGCTGTGGAAAAGTTGCTTTCCTTGTGCTCGCCAAAGACGATGGCCAGCACCGCGCCGTCGCTGCCGGCAAGGCTGTGGGCAAGGCCCAGCAGGTCGCGGTCGTGGCTGCCCAGGCGGCCACCGACCATGTCGGGCACCACGGCGATGTAGAAGGCAGGCTCAACCACTTGATGCAGCGGCAACTGCACTTCGGCCGCCGCGCTGCGCCGCCCGCCGACACCGGTGCCCTGCTGGGCGCCGCTGCGGTCGATGCGCTTGAGGCCGCTGGGGCCGATGAAGCCGGCGGCGATCGCGTGCGGGTTCTTGCGGATGATGCCGTGGGGGCCCATCCAGCTCGTCTGTTGCGTCTGCATCGCAGCGTGCAGCGGATGCAGGCGGTTACGGGCGATCCACTCGGCGCGTGGGTCGCGGCGGATGATCTCGCTCATCAGTGCACCTCCGCAGGTTCACGTTTGGCAGCCTGCGACTTCGGGGTTGCAGGGGCTTCGTCTTCGATCAGCACATCGGCGACCAGCTCGGCCAGGTCCTTGATCTGCGGACGCGGCTCGACCACGCCTTCGAGCATTGCCGTGCACTGTGGACAACCCACCGCCACCAGCTCGGCCTCGGTCTCGCGGATATCGTCCATGCGCATATCGGGAATACGCTGCTTGCCGGGGATGTCGGTGATCGGCGCACCGCCACCACCGCCGCAGCAACGGGAACGGAAGCCCGAGCGCTGCATCTCGCGCACTTCGATACCCAGCGCCTTGAGCACTTCGCGCGGGGCTTCGTATTCACCGTTGTAACGGCCCAGGTAGCACGGGTCGTGGTAGGTGACGCTGCCGCCCTTGTGCTGGCCGAGGTTGAGCTTGTTCGCGGCGATCAGCTCGGCAATGTAGGTGCTGTGGTGTTGCACCTGGTACTCGCCGCCCAGGGCGCCGTATTCGTTCTTCAGCACATGGAAGCTGTGCGGATCGCAGGTGACGATGCGCTGGAAGCCGTATTTGCCCAGGGTCTGGATATTGCGCTTGGCCAGTTGCTGGAAGGTCGCCTCGTCGCCCAGGCGCCGGGCCACGTCACCGCTGTCTCGCTCCTCAAGGCCGAGCACGGCGAAGTCCACGCCCGAGGCCTTGAGCACTTTGACGAACGCGCGCAGGGTGCGTTGGTTGCGCATGTCGAAGGCGCCGTCGCCGACCCAGAACAGCACCTCGGTGCGCTTCACCTCGGACAGCAGTTTCAGGTTGAGGTCGGCCGCCCAGTTCATCCGCCCGCCCGGGGCGAAACCGCCAGGGTTGTCGGTGGCGATCAGATTGTCCAGCACCTCGGCGCCCTTGTTCGGCGTGGCGCCCTTTTCCAGGGTCAGGTGGCGACGCATGTCGACGATGGCATCGACATGCTCGATCATCATCGGGCACTCCTCGACGCAGGCGCGGCAGGTGGTGCACGACCACAGCGTCTCGGCATCCACCAGGCCGTTGACGATCGGCTGGTGCGGATGGCCGCCATGCTCGCCGACCGGCTTGCCCGGGTAAGGGCTGCCGGCGAACTGCGCGTCGGTGCCACCGGCCAGGCCGATGACCATGTCCTGGATCAGCTTTTTCGGGTTCAGCGGCTGGCCGGCGGCGAACGCCGGGCACATGGCCTCGCACTTGCCGCACTGCACGCAGGCGTCGAAGCCAAGCAGCTGGTTCCAAGTGAAATCGACCGGTTTCTCCACGCCCAGCGGCGCGTTGGGGTCTTCGAGGTCCAGCGGCTTGAGGCCGGTGGAACGGCCACCGCCGAAGCGCTCGGCGCGGCGGTGCCAGGCCAGGTGCAGGGCGCCGGCGAAGGCGTGCTTCATCGGGCCGCCCCAGGTCATGCCGAAGAACAGCTCGGACACGCCCCACAGCACACCGACACCCAGCAAGGCGACCAGCACCCAGCCGCCAGTACCTTCCGGCAGGATGCCAGCAACCGGCAGCGTGGCGATGAAGAAGCTCGCCGCGAACATCAGCAGACTTTTCGGCAGGCGCATCCATGGGCCCTTGGACAGCCGCGAGGGCGGATTGAGCCGGCGTTTGAAGACGAAGAGCGCGCCAGTGAACATGATCACCGTGGCCACCAACAGGGCGTAGCCGAGGATCTTGCTGTGCAGGCCGAAGCCGTGCACCAGGATCGCCAGGACGGCCGACAGTACGAAGCCGCCAGCGGTGGCCACGTGGGTCTTGGACATGTACTTGTCGCGCTCGACCACATGGTGCAGGTCCACCAGGTAGCGCCGTGGCATGGCCAGCAGACCTTTGATCAGGTCGACCTTGCTCGGCCGCCCGCGCCGCCACATGCGCACCCGGCGCAGGGCGCCGAGCACCGCCAGGCCGAGGGCGGTGAACAGCAGGATGGGTAAGAGGGTGTTCAACATGGGAGGCTCCCACAACAGCTGGATTCTTGCGCCGCTCTCATGGGCGGCACCGACCCCTGTAGGAGCGGCCTTGTGTCGCGAAAGGGCTGCGCAGCAGCCCCAGGGGCTCAGCAGTGATGCACAGATCCCGGGGTCGCTTCGCGCCCCTTTCGCGACGCAAGGCCGCTCCTACAGGGGGCCAATCCCGCCCCTAGAGAGGCGGTGCGATCAGAAGTCCTTGCACAAGCGCAAGGCGTCATAGATCGCCGCATGTACGTTGCGCTGGGCCACGCAGTCGCCGATGCGGTATAGCAAGTAGCCCTCGCCCGGCTGGCTGAGGATCGGCTGCGGCTTGATGGCGAACAACGCCTCCACGTCGATCTGGCCCTTGTTGCGCGAGCCTTCCTTGAGCGCGTAGTACAGCTGCTCGTCAGGGCGCACGCCGTTCTCCACCACCACCTGGTCGACCACGCGCTCTTCCTTGGCGCCGGTGTATTCGTTCTCCAGCACCGCCACCAGCTTGTCACCCTCGCGGTAGACCTTTTCCAGCATCATGTCGCCGGTCATGATCACTTCTTTCGGGTAGATGCTGCGGTAGTAGGTCGGGAAGCTGGTACCGCCCATGGCCACGCCCGGCTTGATGTCGTCGGTGACGATCTCGACCTGACTGCCCTTGTCGGCGATGAAGTCCGCCACCGACATACCGGTGAATTCACAGATGGTGTCGTACACCAGCACGTTCTTGCCCGGTGCCACCTTGCCATCGAGCACGTCCCAGCTGCTGACCACCAGCCCTTCGGCGGCGCCCCAGTGCTCGTTCTGCTCAAGGAACGAATGCCCACCCACCGCCAGCACGATGATTTCCGGGCGCAGGTCCTGGATGGTCGCCACGTCGGCCGCGGTGCCAAGGCGCAGGTCGACCTTCAGGCGCGCCAGCTCCAGCTGGTACCAGCGGGTGATACCGGCAATCTGGTCGCGTTGCGGCGCCTTGGCGGCGATGGTGATCTGCCCGCCGATCTGGTCCTTCTTCTCGAACAGGGTCACGTCGTGGCCACGCTCGGCAGCCACGCGGGCCGCTTCCATGCCGGCCGGGCCGGCGCCCACTACCACCACCTTGCGTTTGGCGCCGGTGGTCTTCTCGATGATGTGCGGCACGCCCATGTATTCACGGGAAGTCGCGGCATTCTGGATGCACAGCACGTCCAGGCCCTGGTACTGGCGGTCGATGCAGTAGTTGGCGCCGACGCACTGCTTGATCTGGTCGATCTGGCCCATCTTGATCTTGGCGATCAGGTGCGGGTCGGCGATGTGCGCGCGGGTCATGCCGACCATGTCGACATAGCCGCCTTCGAGGATGCGCGTGGCCTGGTTCGGGTCCTTGATGTTCTGCGCGTGCAGTACCGGGACCTTGACCACTTCCTTGATGCCGGCCGCCAGGTGCAGGAACGGCTCCGGCGGGTAGCTCATGTTGGGGATGACGTTGGCCAGGGTGTTGTGGGTGTCACAGCCCGAGCCGACCACGCCGATGAAATCGAGCATGCCGGTGGCGTCGTAGTAGGCGGCGATCTGTTTCATGTCCTCGTGGCTCAGGCCATCGGGATGGAACTCGTCGCCGCAGATGCGCATGCCCACGCAGAAGTCGTCACCGACCTCGGCGCGTACGGCCTTGAGCACTTCCAGGCCAAACTTCATGCGGCCTTCGAAGGTGCCGCCCCACTCGTCGGTACGCTTGTTGACCCGTGGGCTCCAGAACTGGTCGATCATGTGCTGGTGCACGGCCGACAGCTCGACGCCGTCCAGGCCGCCCTCCTTGGCACGACGCGCCGCTTGCGCGTAGTTGCCGATCACCCGCCAGATCTCTTCCACCTCGATGGTCTTGCAGGTGGCGCGGTGCACGGGTTCGCGAATGCCCGACGGCGACATCAGGGTCGGCCAGTTGAAGCCGTCCCAGCGCGAGCGACGGCCCATGTGGGTAATCTGGATCATGATCTTGGCGCCATGCTTGTGCATGGCGTCGGCGAGGTTCTGGAAGTGCGGGATGATGCGGTCGGTGGACAGGTTGACCGACGACCACCACTCCTGCGGGCTGTCGATGGCCACCACCGACGAGCCGCCGCAGATGGCCAGGCCGATGCCGCCCTTGGCCTTCTCTTCGTAGTACTTCACGTAGCGGTCGGTGGTCATGCCGCCGTCGGTGGCGTAGACCTCGGCGTGCGCGGTGCTGAGCACACGGTTGCGGACGGTCAGCTTGCCGATCTGGATCGGCTGGAACATTGCTTCGAAGGCCATGACGCTATCTCCGGCTTACAACGGCTTCGTAACGAACAGGCCATCTTCGTGGCCTTCTTCCGACCCGCCGTAGACCTGTTCGGCCACGGTGCGGATCGAGCTGCCGCGGGCAGCGAGAATCTGGTCCATGGCCCCGGCGAACCAGCCGGTGAACATGTAGTCGACCTTGCGGCCGCACTTGCCATACACGTACACGAACGCAGAGTGCTTGAGCTTGACGCTGCAGGTGCCTTTATCCAGGTCGATGTCCTGGATCTGGAACAGGCCCCAGCCACGCTGGGACAGGCGTTTCATGTAGTGCTCGAACACCGCCACGCCTTCCAGGCCATGGCATTCGGCCTCTTTCTCGCACCAGTGCCAGGCAGACTTGTAGCCGGCCTTGTAGAGGATCTCGGCGTACTTGTCGGCGCCCAGCACCTCCTCGATGCCCATGTGGTTGTTGACGAAGAAATGCCGTGGCACGTAGAGCATCGGCAGGGCGTCGCTGGTCCAGACACCGGTCTCGCTGTCGACTTCGATTGGCAATTGCGGGGCGATCTTGGCCATGGAAACTCAACTCCATAAAATTTTTTGTTTGGATGCCCCGGCGTTGCTGGCAGGGGCTTTCAGGCTTGGAGAGCGGCTTTATTCGCCCCACACATCCTTGAGGATGCTGACCCAGTTTTCGCCCATGATCTTGCGCACCACCCGTTCGGAGTGGCCGCGCTTGAGCAGGGTTTCGGTCAGGTTGGGGAACTCGCCGACGGTACGGATGCCCAGCGGGTTGATGATCTTGCCGAAGTTGGTCAGGCGCCGGGCGTAGCCCTTGTCGTGGGTCAGGTACTCGAAGAAGTCCTGGCCGTGGCCCTGGGTGAAGTCGGTACCGATACCGATGGCATCCTCGCCGACGATGTTCATGGTGTACTCGATGGCCTCGGCGTAGTCGTCGATGGTCGAGTCGATGCCCTTGGCCAGGAACGGCGCGAACATGGTCACGCCGACGAAGCCGCCGTGGTCGGCGATGAATTTCAGCTCTGCGTCGGACTTGTTGCGCGGGTGTTCTTTGAGGCCCGAGGGCAGACAGTGGGAATAGCAGACCGGCTTCTTAGATTCGAGGATGACTTCTTCGGAGGTCTTGGAGCCGACGTGGGACAGGTCACACATGATGCCGACGCGGTTCATCTCGGCGACGATCTCGCGGCCGAAGCCCGACAGACCGCCATCACGCTCGTAGCAACCGGTGCCCACCAGGTTCTGGGTGTTGTAGCACATCTGCACGATGCCCACGCCGAGCTGTTTGAACACGTCGACATAGGCAATCTGGTCCTCGAACGCATGGGCGTTCTGGAAGCCGAAGAGGATGCCGGTCTTGCCCAGCTCCTTGGCCTTGCGGATGTCGGCGGTGGTGCGCACCGGCATCACCAGGTCGCTGTTGTCGCGGATCAGCTTCTGGCTGGACGCGATGTTATCGACGGTGGCCTTGAAGCCCTCCCACACCGAGACCGTGCAGTTGGCCGCGGTCAGCCCGCCCTTGCGCATGTCCTCGAACAGCTCGCGGTTCCACTTGGCAATGATCAGGCCGTCGATGACGATGCTGTCGGCGTGAAGTTCGGCTGGGCTCATCAGGCTGTCCCCTTTTATTGAAGTCTGCATGCGCCGAACCTTGTGCCGGCGCTTTGGGGCCAGCATATGCCTGCCGCCCGAGGCGCCCCGATGCAAAAACGACAGGGGGTTTGCCGAAAGCGTCAATGGCCGACCTTGCACGCTCTGGCACGGCCCTCGGCAATGAGAGCGAGTCTCGATAACGCCATTTGATGAACATTTCGTCAGGGTGCTATCGCCCGAACCTGCGCTGAGCGAGAATCCAGCGATTCGTCAGCCTGTTCAGGAGAAATCGGATGAAATCAATGGCATGGCTGGTCCTGCTGGCGGTCGCGGGCACCGCGCACGCCGCCGAGGAAGAAAGCACGCCCTGCGACAACGTCGAGACCGACCAGCAGGGGTACGCCTGTGCGGCCTACAACAAGCAGACCGCCGAGCGCGAGCTGAAGGCGGCCTATGACGACCTGATGCAACGCATCCGCGACCAGTACGCGGATGAAAGCGACAAGGCCGCGGCGCTGAGCGGCAAGATGGAGGCCGCCGAAAAGCTGTGGGCGCAGTTGCGCGACGCCGACTGCAAGGTCGAGACCTGGGCCGAAAAGCCTGGGAGCAAGGCCTTCGAGGCGGCCTGGAACACCTGCGTGGCGCAGCGTAGCGACGAGCGGTCGGAGTATCTGCAGTCGATCGGGCAGCAGTGACCGGCTGGACCGGCCCTATCGCGGGGCAAGCCCGCTCCCACGCCATGAAGTGCTGGATACCAGTCCATAACGTGGGAGCGGGCTTGCCCCGCGAATGCTCACTTCATGACACGACCAATCGTCTGTCCTCCCGCGGACACCGCTCGAACCGCGCCCGATAGCAGCGGGTGAAATACGACGCCGACTCGAACCCGCACGCCACCGCCACCTCCAGCACGCTCATGTCGGTCTGGCGCAGCAGCTGGCGGGCCTTGTCCAGCCGCAGCCGCAGGTAGAAACCGCTGGGCGTGTCGTCCAGGTACAGGCGAAACAGTCGCTCCAACTGGCGCCGGGTCACCTGCACGCCATCGGCCAGCACCTGGGTGTTGAGCGGCAGCTCGGTATTGCGCTCCATCTCGCCGATCACCTTCACCAGCTTCTTGTTGCGCAGCCCGTAGCGCGTGGCGATCTCCATGCGCTGGTGGTCCTGGCGCGGGCGTATTCGCCCGAGCACGAACTGCTCGGAAACCTGCACCGCCAGTTCGCTGCCGTGGGCCTGGGCGATCAGGTCGAGCATCAGGTCGATGGAGGCCGTGCCGCCAGCGCAGGTGATGCGCCGGCGGTCGATCTCGAACAGCTCCTGGGTCGCCTGCAGGCGTGGATAGCGCTCCTTGAACGCCTCCAGCGCCTCCCAGTGCAGGGTCGCCCGGTGACCGTCGAGCAGACCGGCCTCGGCCAGCACCATCGCACCCGTGTCGATACCGCCGAGCACCACGCCTTCACGGTCAAGACGGCGCAGCGTCTGTTGAAGCGCCGACCCGTAGCACGCCAGTGGCTCGAAGCCGGCCACCAGCAGCAACAGTCGCCCCTGCCCGCCCTCCCCCAGCGCGCCGTCGGCATTCACCGACATGCCGTTGCTGGCTTCTACCGCGCCACCGTCCAGACTCAGCACGCGCCAGCGGTACAACGGGCCACGGAAGCGATTGGCCACGCGCAGCGGCTCGATGGCACTGATGAAACCCATGGCGGAAAAGCCGGGTAGCAACAGGAAGTCTATGGTTTCCGGCATCGCATGCTCCGCGCAAAGGTGGTCGCCTCCGTGCAAGTGTTGGTCGCCAGGGTGCGATTTTCCACCCTGCCGCCAGCGTAGCGTGTTCTCACGGCCCGCAGAGGCCGGACCCATAACAATATGCACTGCCGATGGAGAGCCACCATGCAACGCTTTATCCGCCGCAGCCTGTTGTCCCTCGCGCTCAGCACCACCGTAGCCGCTCCCCTGTTCGCCGCCGAACCCGCCGTCTGCAAGGACGTGCGCCTGGGCGTGGTCAACTGGACCGATGTGATCGCCACCAGCGCCATGGCCCAGGTGCTGCTCGATGGCCTGGGCTACCAGACCAAGCAGACCAGCGCCTCGCAGCAGATCATCTTCGCCGGTATCCGCGACAAGCGCCTGGACATGTTCCTCGGGTACTGGAACCCGATCATGACCCAGACCATCACCCCGTTCATCCAGGCCAACCAGGTCAAGGTGCTCGACAAGCCCAGCCTGGAAGACGCCCGCGCCACCCTGGCCGTGCCCAAGTACCTGGCCGACAAGGGCCTGAAGACGTTCGCCGACATCCACAAGTTCCAGAAGGAACTGGGCGGCAAGATCTACGGCATCGAGCCGGGCTCGGGCGCCAATACCCAGATCAAGGCGATGATCAGCAAGAACCAGTTCGACCTGGGCAAGTTCCAGCTGGTCGAGTCGAGCGAGGCCGGCATGCTCGCCGCGGTGGATCGCGCGGTACGGCGCAAGGAGGCGGTGGTGTTCTTCGGCTGGGCGCCGCACCCGATGAACGTGAACATCGACATGGTCTACCTCGGCGACAGCCAAGATGCCCTGGGCCCGGACGAAGGCCGCGCCACGGTGTGGACGGTGACCGCGCCGGACTATGCCGAACGTTGCCCCAACGCTCACCGCCTGCTGGCCAACCTCAGCTTCAGCGCCGAGGACGAGAGCCGGATGATGCAGCCGCTGCTCGATCACAAGGACGCGCTGGAGTCCGCCCGCCAGTGGCTCAAGGACCACCCCGAGGACAAGGCCCGCTGGCTCGAGGGGGTAACGACCTTCGATGGCAAGCCCGCCGCGGACAACCTCAAGCTCACTGCCAACTGACAGAACCTCATCGCCTACTCGTCCACTGACAGGTCTACCCGGTCGGTGTAGGAGCGGCCTTGTGTCGCGAAAGGGGTGCGAAGCGCCCCCAGGATTCATGCATCAGGCAGATGTTGATGGGGCCGCGTTGCGGCCCTTTCGCGGCACAAGGCCGCTCCTACAGAGGTCCGGCCCACAGCCACAAAAAGGAATCCACCATGAACCACGACGTCATCATCACCTGCGCCCTCACCGGCGCCGGCGACACGGTCGCCAAGAGCCACCTGGTCCCGGTCACCCCGAAACAGATCGCCGAATCCGCCGTCGAAGCCGCCAAGGCCGGCGCCACCGTGGTCCACTGCCACGTTCGCGATCCACAAACCGGCCGCTTCAGCCGCGACGTCAACCTGTACCGCGAAGTGATGGAGCGCATCCGCGAGGCTGACGTGGACATCATCGTCAACCTCACCGCCGGCATGGGCGGCGACCTGGAGATCGGCCCGGGCGAGTCGCCCATGGAGTTCGGCCCAGGCACCGACCTGATCGGCCCGCTGGAACGTCTGGCCCACGTCGAGGCACTGCTGCCGGAAATCTGCACCCTCGACTGCGGCACCCTCAATTTCGGCGACGGCAATGCCATCTACGTCTCCACCCCGGCCCAGCTGCGCGCGGGCGCCAAGCGCATCACCGAGCTGGGCGTGAAGGCCGAGCTCGAGATCTTCGACACCGGCCACCTGTGGTTCGCCAAGCAGATGATCAAGGAAGGCCTGCTGGACGACCCGCTGTTCCAGCTGTGCCTGGGCATCCCCTGGGGCGCCCCGGCCGACACCACCACCATGAAGGCGATGGTCGACAACCTGCCCGCCGACGTCACCTGGGCCGGTTTCGGTATCGGTCGCATGCAGATGCCCATGGCCGCCCAGGCCGTGCTGCTCGGCGGCAACGTGCGGGTGGGGCTGGAAGACAACCTGTACCTGGACCGTGGCGTGCTGGCCAGCAACGGCCAGTTGGTGGAACGGGCGGCGGAAATCATCACCCGCATGGGTGCTCGCGTGCTCACCCCGGCCGAAGGCCGGGAAAAGATGAACCTCAAGCGTCGTTGAGCCCCCGGAAATCATGGGGATCTTGTGGGAGCGGGCTTGCCCCGCGAAGCAGGCGCCGTGCTGGATGGCACCGGCTTGGCCGGTGATCGCGGGACAAGCCCGCTCCCACGCATGCGCGACACATCATTGAACAACGTTCCGCAGGAGCCAGATATGCCCTTTATCACCGAGATCAAGACCTTCGCCGCCCTGGGTAGCGGCGTGATCGGCAGCGGCTGGGTCGCCCGCGCCCTGGCCCATGGCCTGGACGTGATTGCCTGGGACCCGGCCCCCGGCGCCGAGGCCGCGCTGCGCAAGCGCATCGCCAACGCCTGGCCAGCCCTGCAGAAGCAGGGCCTGGCGCCCGGCGCATCGCAGGATCGCCTGACCTTCGTCGCCACCATCGAGGAATGCGTGCGCGACGCCGACTTCATCCAGGAGAGCGCGCCCGAACGCCTGGACCTCAAGCTCGACCTGCACGCGAAGATCAGCGCCGCCGCCAAGCCCAACGCGATCATCGGCTCCAGCACTTCGGGCCTGCTGCCCAGCGAGTTCTACGAGTCGGCCACCCACCCCGAGCGCTGCGTGGTCGGCCACCCGTTCAACCCGGTGTACCTGCTGCCGCTGGTGGAGATCGTCGGTGGCCGCAATACCAGCCCCGACGCCATCGCAGCGGCGAAAACCATCTACACCGCGCTGGGCATGCGCCCATTGCATGTACGCAAGGAAGTCCCCGGGTTTATCGCCGACCGCCTGCTCGAAGCGCTCTGGCGCGAGGCCCTGCACCTGGTCAACGACGGTGTCGCCAGCACTGGCGAGATCGACGACGCGATCCGCTTCGGCGCGGGCCTGCGCTGGTCGTTCATGGGCACCTTCCTTACCTACACCCTGGCCGGTGGCGACGCCGGCATGCGCCACTTCATGGCCCAGTTCGGCCCGGCGCTGAAGCTGCCCTGGACTTACCTGCCAGCACCGGAGCTGACCGACAAGCTGATCGACGATGTGGTGGAAGGTACCTCGGAGCAGTTGGGCGAGCGCAGCATCGCCGCGCTGGAGCGCTATCGTGATGACACCCTGCTGGCGGTACTGGAGGCGGTCAGATCGAGCAAAGCCAGCCACGACATGGCCTTCGGCGACTGAGGAGAAAACGATGCCCGCCCTGATCACCTACCGTACCCGAGTGTTGCCGGAATGGGTCGACTACAACGGCCACCTGCGCGATGCCTACTACCTGCTGATCTTCAGCTACGCCACCGATGCGCTGATGGAGCGCATCGGCCTGGACGCCGATGCTCGTGGCCAGAGCGGACATTCGCTGTTCACCCTGGAGGCACACATCAACTACCTGCATGAGGTGAAGCTCGATACCGAGGTGTGGGTGCGGACGCAGGTCATCGACTTCGACAGGAAGCGCCTGCACCTGTACCACAGCCTGCACCGGGAAGGGTTTGACGAGGCGTTGGCGGCCAGTGAGCAGATGCTGCTGCATGTGGACCTGGCGGGGCCGAGGTCGGCGCCGTTCAGTGAGCGGTGCAGAGAACAGTTGCAAGCGCTGGCCAATCAGCAGCAGGACCAACCACCTCCTGAACTTATCGGCCGCACCATACGATTACCGGCCTGACGCATGATCTCGTGGGAGCGGGCTTGCCCCGCGATAGCGATGACAGGCTCATCACCGCAATCACGCGGCAAGCCCGCTCCCACGAGATGTTCGCCCACATAAAAAACAACCCCGGAAAGCCGTGAGCATCCGGGGTCAAGAGCGAGCAACATCCACTGTGCATGAAGTGAGGGTGACCAAACCCTCGGTGCCGTGAATGACTTCAGTGTGCGGCCTTCCTTCCCCGACGATTTAGCCGTAAACGACCTGTTCTTAGCCAAAGCGGCCATCGCGACAATCCGCCCTTGCCGCCCTGGCGCGTCGGACACAGAATCGATGGCAAACAACAGCGGCGAAGGACATTAGTCATGATGCATGCGGACTTGATCGACCAGGACGACCTGCTGGGCCAGCTGCGCTCGCGGGGTTTCGACATTCCGGCCGGCGCCAGCGCCGAGCAGGCCTGCGAGGTGGTGATACGCGGGCTGACCGAGCCCAATGCGCGGGCCCTGAAGGGTATGGTGGAGCAGATGTACACGGGTAGCGCGACCATCCTCCCGGCCGTGCGCCAGGCCATCGACAAGCAGTTGCTGCCGGCGTTGGCGCAGTTCAACAGGCGCGCCTGAAGCATTGACTGGGCTTGTGTGTAGGAGCGGCCTTGTGCCGCGAAAGGGCTGCGAAGCAGCCCCAGGATCTTAGCGTTCATGCCTAGATTGCTGGGGCCGCTACGCGGCCCTTTCGCGGCACAAGGCCGCTCCTACAGGGGGCCAGTTTTCGGCTACAGGCGCACGCTGGCAAAGGTCGATTCATTACGCGCCTGGCTCAGCGCCGCCATCGGCCCGCTGTGCGGCGACAGGGCCATGGCCTGCGGGATCGGCATCATCGCCACCTGCTGGGTGGTGTTCGAACCCACGCGCTCGTCACGCGGCGGAATGCCGAAGTACTCGCGGTAGCACTTGGAGAAGTGCGGCGTGGACACGAACCCGCACACCGACGCCACCTCGATGATCGACATCGGCGTCTGCTTGAGCAGTTGCCGGGCACGGATCAGGCGCAGCTTGAGGTAGTAGCGCGACGGCGAGCAGTGCAGGTACTTCTGAAACAATCGCTCGAGCTGACGCCGCGATACCGCCACGTACACCGCCAGCTCGTCCAGGTCGATCGGCTCCTCGAGGTTGGCCTCCATCAGCGCGACGATCTCCTGCAGCTTCGGCTGGTTGGTGCCGAGCATGTGCTTGAGCGGCACGCGCTGGTGGTCCTGCTCGTTGCGGATGCGCTCGTAGACGAACATCTCGGAGATCGCCGCCGACAGCTCGCGGCCATGATCGCGGCTGATCAGGTGCAGCATCATGTCCAGCGGCGCGGTGCCGCCGGAGCTGGTGAAGCGGTTGCGGTCGAGGGTGAACAGGCGGGTGCTCATGTTGACCCGCGGGTAGGCTTCCTGCATCGCCGCCAGGCATTCCCAGTGCACGCTGCAGTCGAAACCGTCGAGCAGCCCAGCGCAGGCCAGCGCCCAGCTGCCGGTGCACACCGCGCCCAGGCGACGCGACTGGCGGGCCTGGGCCTGCAGCCAGGTGACGTGCTCGCGGGTGACGGTGCGCTGGATGCCCACGCCGCCGCAGACGATCACCGTGTCCATGGGCGGTGCGTTGTGCATCGCCGCGTCCGGGGTGATCTGCAGGCCATCACTGGCCCATACCTGGCCACCGTCGACGGTCAACGTGTGCCAGCGGTACAGCTCGCGGCCGGACAGCTGGTTGGCCATGCGCAGGGGTTCGACGGCCGAGGCCAGCGAGATGAGGGTGAAGTTGTCCAGCAGGAGAAAGCCGATGGACTGGGGTGCTGTGCGGTTCTGGGTTGGGTTCCCGGAGGTGTACGACGTCATCGCGATTTCTCCTCACACAATGCAGGGTGTGCCTCAGGCGAGCACTGTTCTTGTAATGGCCCCGTTTCGTATGCAGGGGCTTTGCCAATCTCAACGCAAATGGCATGCCTGAAATTGAACGCTCATCCAATAAAACCCAAAAACGACGTCGGCATGCGCCTTCCAGCGGGCCGGGTGATGAGCGTCAGGTCAAACGCAAACGGGCGCGCCAGCGCCCCTGCGCGTCACCGCTGAGCAATTCGGTAGCACTTGTGGGAAGGTTGCCCAGATGCGACAGACTTGAGTGTCACCGACAACGACCCTGCTGGTAACGACAGGCGACGGCCGGTAGATGACAACCGATGCGCCAGAATGTGGCGCATCGGTCAGGCGTGGGCCAGAACGGCGCATCAGCACTCGATGACGCTGACCGCAAGACCCCCGCGCGAGGTTTCCTTGTACTTGTCGTGCATGTCGGCGCCGGTGTCGCGCATGGTGCGGATCACCTGGTCCAGAGAGATGAAGTGCTCGCCGTCGCCGCGCAGGGCCATCTGCACGGCGTTGATCGCCTTCACCGCGGCGATGGCGTTGCGCTCGATGCACGGTACCTGGACCAGGCCGCCGACCGGATCGCAGGTGAGCCCGAGGTTGTGCTCAAGGGCGATCTCGGCGGCGTTCTCCAGCTGCGCGGGCGTCGCGCCCAGCACTTCGGCCAGACCCGCCGCAGCCATGGCGCAGGCCGAACCGACCTCGCCCTGGCAACCGACCTCGGCGCCGGAGATCGAGGCGTTCTTCTTGCACAGGATGCCCACCGCGGCCGCGCCGAGGAAGAAATCCACCACGTTGGATTCGTCCACCACATCGGAGAAACGCATGTAGTAGTGCAGCACCGCCGGAATGATCCCGGCCGCGCCGTTGGTGGGCGCGGTGACCATGCGCCCGCCGGCGGCATTTTCCTCGTTGACCGCCAGGGCGTAGAGGTTGACCCACTCCATGGCGCTCATGGTCGAGCCGATCACATTGGGCTTGCCCAGCTCCTGCAGGCTGCGGTGCAGCTTGGCGGCGCGGCGGCGCACATTGAGCCCGCCGGGCAGAATCCCTTCGTGCTTGAGGCCGTTGTCCACGCACTCCTGCATGGCCTGCCAGAGCTTGAGCAGGCCGGCACGAATCTCTTCTTCATTGCGCCAGACCTTCTCGTTGGCCAGCATCAATTGCGACACGCTCAGGTCGTTTTGCCTGCATAGCTGCAGCAGCTCGGCGGCGCTGTTGAAGTCGTAGGGCAGCACGGTCTGGTCGGCGTCCAGCACGCCACTGGCGGCCTGGGCGGCATCGACCACGAAGCCGCCGCCCACCGAGTAGTACGTGTCGCGATGCAGCTCGCCACCCTCGCCTTCGGCGATCAGGGTCATGGCGTTGGGGTGATACGGCAGGTTCTCGTCCAGCAGCAGCATGTCGCGGGCCCAGACGAATTCGATGGGCAAGCGGTTGTCGAGTTTGAGCACGTTGGTTTCACGCAGGTCGGCGATGCGCGGGGTGATCTGGCTGGGGTCGATGGCGTCGGGCCATTCGCCCATCAGGCCCATGATCGTGGCGTTGTCAGTGCCGTGGCCGACACCGGTGGCCGACAGCGAGCCATACAGCCGTACCTCGATGCGCCGTACCCGCTCCAGCTCGCCGCGTTCGCGCAGCCCCTGGACGAACAGCGCGCCGGCGCGCATGGGGCCGACGGTGTGTGAGCTGGAAGGCCCGACACCGATCTTGAACAGGTCGAACACGCTGATGGCCATTGTCGCATCACCTCTTGATGGGCTTGTCTCGCAGCGCCGAACACCGCCTTGCGCAACTGCTAGGCTGAAAGCTCGAGCCGCCTCGGAATGCTCGCATCATCGGGCTTTTGCCCACCCCCTCGCCGTCTGCAACCGACGTACTTTTGTCCAGCAGCGCCGCCACTGCACCGGCCCTGCGTGCGCCGTTTTCCAGCGCCGGGACGCCGTAAAAACCGAGGCCGGGGGGTGGAAAAATCCAGTTGCGACATCGTCCGTACTGGATGCGACCCGTCCTGTACTGGATACGACGCCACCAGTAGGCGATTGCCGAACGCTGGAGGATTATCGAAAGCGACTCGTATTGCACGGCCTCGCATCCTGCCCTCTGCAGGCCTGGTCGACCGGAGCCCTGAGAACGCCCGGCGACCCACGCGAACCCGAAGATAAAATCACAGGAGTCCATCCATGAAAGGTTCACCCAAGCTGTTGCTGGTCGCGTTGCTGTCCGCTCCGCTGCTGGCCCAGGCCGCCGAACCCGAGCAGTGTAAGACGGTGCGTTTCTCGGATGTCGGCTGGACCGACATCACGGTCACCACCGCGACCACCAGCGTCGTGCTCGAAGCCCTGGGCTACAAGACCCACACCACCATGATCTCGGTACCGGTGACCTACAAGTCGCTGGCCACCGGCAAGGACCTGGACGTGTTTCTCGGCAACTGGATGCCGACCATGGAGAACGACATCAAGCAGTACCGCGACGCCGGCACCGTCGAGACCGTGCGCGCCAACCTGGAGAACGCCAAGTACACCCTGGCCGTGCCCCAGGCACTGTATGACAAGGGCCTGAAGGATTTCGCCGACCTGCCCAAGTTCAAGCAGGAGCTCAAGGGCAAGATCTACGGCATCGAACCCGGCAACGACGGCAACCGCACCATCCAGAAGATGATCGACGACAACGCCTTCGGCCTGAAGGACGCCGGCTTCCAGATCGTGCAGTCCAGCGAGGCCGGCATGCTCGCCCAGGTCGACCGGGCGCAGAAGCGCGACGAGGCGATCGTGTTCCTCGGTTGGGAACCACACCCGATGAACACCCGCTTCAAGATGCAGTACCTGACCGGCGGGGACGCCTATTTCGGTCCCGACTTCGGCAAGGCCACCGTGCTCACCAACACCCGCAAGGGCTATGCGCAGGAATGCGCCAACGTCGGCCAGCTGCTGAAGAACCTGTCGTTCGAGCTCAAGGATGAAAGCACCATGATGGGCTATGTCCTGGACGACAAGATGAAACCCGAGGCTGCGGCCAAGAAGTGGCTCAAGGACAACCCCGGCAAGCTGGATGCCTGGCTCGCCGGCGTGACCACCGTGGACGGCAAGCCCGGCCTCGAGGCGGCCAAGGCCAAACTGACGCAATAACGCAAGACGCAATGGCAACACCTCGGGGCGGGACCGTGCCCGCCCCGGACTGATTTCAATCTTTGCAGGTGGAAGCTCGCTATCATGCTTATCGATCAGAAAATACCCCTGGGGCAGTACATCGCCTCATTCGTCGAATGGTTGACCCAGAACGGCGCCAGCTACTTCGACGCCATCGCCGCAGGCCTGGAATTCATGATCCATGGGGTCACCAGTGCCCTGACCTGGTTCAACCCGTTCGTGCTCATCGCCCTGTTCGCCGCCCTCGCGCACCTGATCCAGCGCAAGTGGGCCCTTACCGTCTTCGTCGCCCTGTCGTTCCTGTTGATTTTCAACCTGGGCTACTGGCAGGAAACCATGGAAACCCTGGCGCAGGTCACCTTCGCCACGGTGGTCTGCGTGGTCATCGGCGTGCCGCTGGGCATTGCCGCCGCGCACAAACCGATGTTCTATACCGCCATGCGCCCGGTGCTGGACCTGATGCAGACCGTGCCCACCTTCGTCTACCTGATCCCGACCCTGACCCTGTTCGGCCTGGGCGTGGTACCGGGGCTGATCTCCACCGTGGTGTTCGCCATCGCCGCGCCCATCCGCCTCACTTATCTGGGCATCTGCGACGTGCCGCAGGAACTGATGGACGCCGGCAAGGCCTTCGGTTGCTCGCGCCGCCAGCTGCTGACCCGTATCGAACTGCCGCACGCCATGCCGAGCATCGCCGCCGGCGTGACCCAGTGCATCATGCTGTCGCTGTCGATGGTGGTGATCGCCGCCCTGGTGGGCGCCGACGGCCTGGGCAAACCCGTGGTCAACGCACTGAACACCGCCGATATCTCCCTGGGCTTCGAAGCGGGCCTGGCGATCGTGCTGCTGGCAATCATGCTCGACCGTATCTGCAAGCAACCGGAGCTGCCGGTAAGGGGTGAGGCATGAGCATCATTCGATTCGAAGACGTCGACGTCATCTTCTCCAACAAGCCGCGCGAGGCGCTTTCCCTGCTCGACCAGGGCAAGACCCGCGAGCAGATTCTCAAGCAGACGGGCCTGGTGGTCGGCGTCGAGAAGGCCAACCTGGACATCAACAAGGGCGAGATCTGCGTGCTGATGGGCCTGTCCGGCTCGGGCAAATCCAGCCTGCTGCGCTGCATCAACGGCCTCAACACCGTGAGCCGTGGCAAGCTGTTCGTCGAGCACGAAGGCAAGCACATCGACATCGCCCACTGCACCCCGGCGGAGCTTAAGATGATGCGCACCAAGCGCATCGCCATGGTGTTCCAGAAGTTCGCCCTGATGCCCTGGCTGACGGTGCGCGAGAACATCAGTTTCGGCCTGGAAATGCAGGGCCGCCCCGAGAAGGAACGGCGCAAGCTGGTCGACGAGAAGCTCGAGCTGGTGGGCCTGACCCAGTGGCGCAACAAGAAGCCGGACGAACTCTCCGGCGGCATGCAGCAGCGCGTGGGCCTGGCCCGGGCGCTGGCGATGGACGCCGACATCCTGTTGATGGACGAGCCGTTCTCGGCCCTCGACCCGCTGATCCGCCAAGGCCTGCAGGACGAACTGCTGGCCCTGCAGAGCAAGCTGAGCAAGACCATCGTGTTCGTCAGCCACGACCTCGACGAGGCCCTGAAGCTGGGTAGCCGCATCGCGATCATGAAGGACGGGCGGATCATCCAGTACAGCAAGCCGGAAGACATCGTGCTCAACCCGGCCGACGAGTATGTGCGCACCTTCGTCGCCCACACCAACCCGCTCAACGTGCTGTGCGGCCGCAGCCTGATGCGCAGCCTGGACCAGTGCAAGCGGGTCAACGGCTCGGTGTGCCTGGACCCGGGAATCGACTCATGGCTGGACCTCGGCGAAGGGGGCTCGCTCAAGCGCGCGCGCCAGGGCCAGAACGGGCTGGACATGCAGAACTGGGCACCGGGGCAGGATGTGGAGCTGCTGGAGCGCAGGCCGACCGTGGTGCACGCCGATATCGGCATGCGCGAGGCGCTGCGGATTCGTTACCAGACCGGCAACAAGCTGGTGTTGCAGGATAACGACAAGGTGGTGGGGATTCTTGGGGATACCGAGCTGTATCACGCGTTGCTCGGCAAGAATCACGGGTAATGCAATGGGGGCCGCTTTGCGGCCCATCGCAACACAAGGCCGCTCCTACAGGGATATGCGTTTGCCGGATGGATACGCGTTCCCCTGTAGGAGCGGCCTTGTGTCGCGAAAGGGGGGCATACTAACACCAACCGTTAAGTCTTTACCTATAATTTTTGCCAGTTGTGGCCATTCTCTCAATGCGTTTCATTATGAGCTCACCTCTACGGGAACGAGCTCATGGAATATTCCGACTGGAAGAAACTGTTTTTTATTGCTGGCATCACACTTATTTCAGCCTGCAATTCGACGACACCAAGCCAAACAACCAGCCATTCCACTGAGCGTTCTGCCGCGCTGTTCCAACTGCAACCCAAACTGGACAAACCAGCACTGCAGACGTTGCAGGCGCATCAGGGCGTTCACCCCTATCTGACAACCCTGTTCAACGACCCTGCAACCCTCGAGCTGCATCCGGTTAGCGTGAACCCCGACCTAATCAGCCGTAATACTGATACATTCTCTGTTCCACTGCCTGATGGAAAAACAATAAAATTTCGGAGAAAAGGAGCAGACACGGTGCCAGATGGCATGATCAGCTGGTACGGTGATATCTCATCAGACGCCAAACAGCACAAGTCTTCAGCCGCTGAAGTCGATCTCGATCCTTTTAATTGGATTTCCATAGTACGTCATGACAAACAGTTGATTGGCAGCATCCATGTCAACGGAAACCATTATCGTCTCGAGAGTATTGGCGGAGACCAGCATGTTCTGGTCAAACTTGATAAGACCAAGCTCCCGCCAAAGTCAAAACCAAGATTAACCCCACGAAACAACAAGCCCGCTGCGAATATAAACACATCGCCAAGCTCCGAAAAAAGCCTTATCAGACTGCTCATCGTCACCACCGAACAATCAAGAGCCAAGTACCCGAACGTTCGGCAAACACTACAACAAATACTGACGGAGACCAATATTTATTACAACCAAAGTGACACCAACCTGACGCTTGAGCTGTCCGAGATCTTAGATGCCCCCTATAGCGAATCGGGAAAAACGTATGATGACCAACTTGATGATCTTACCTTTGAGGAAAGAGCCCTTTGGAAATACGTAAACCCCAAACGAGATAGAACTAAATCTAGCTTAGTTACTTTATTTTCGACCTCCATGGAATACTGCGGCCTAGGATGGCTCGAGGCTGACAAACCGTTCGCTTACTCTGTGTTCAGCTGTACTGACTCTACGCTGGCGCATGAGATTGGCCATAATCTCGGAGCTGACCACGAGTTTCCAGACAGCGAGGGGGTGATTCCACGATATGCATACGGTTACGAAAGTAGTATACCCAGCTTCCGTACACTGATGACTACGTCCCATGACGTCATACCTTACTTCTCAAATCCGCGCCTACGGTATCAAGGCGCTTCACTCGGCACCGAAAAATACAATGACGCTGCCCGCCGGTTCGATGAGCGCCGGGAGATTGTTGAAAATTTTTACCCTAGCCCCGTCTATCCTAATATAGTACTTACTTTGAGTGACGACTCTAATTATTGTTTAGTTGTCGCCAGACGAAGCGAAGACTGGGCCATGGTAAACTGGACCCCTGAGTGCAAAGAAGAGGCAATCCAGCCCAAAAGCGCATCAATCTCCAAGTGGTCAGGCAATGGAACCTTATGCTTCAGCAATCTGCTCATGAGCACAAAATTTTGCTACTCAGGAACTTACAACGGCGACTTCAAAATCAGTAATATTTTCACAGGTGAAGGAATACCTTCAGGAATAACATTCAAAAAAACTGGTTCAGGAACTCCTGCTCTTATTCGATACATGTATAAATAGCTAACGCGGCGTACTACATGCTTTTGGGGCCGCAACGCGGCCCCAAACCGTTATCTGATCACGATCCCACACGCAGCCATGTATGCCTTCGCCTCCGGCACCGTGTACTCGCCAAAGTGGAAGATGCTCGCCGCCAGCACCGCACTGGCATGCCCTTCCAGAATCCCGTCGGCCAGGTGCTGCAGGTTGCCCACGCCACCCGAGGCAATCACCGGAATCCCCAGCGCATCGCTGATCGCCCGGGTAACCCCCAGGTCGAAGCCGTTCTTCATGCCATCCTGGTCCATGCTGGTCAGCAGGATCTCGCCGGCCCCCAGGCCTTCCATCTTCTTCGCCCACTCCACTGCGTCCAGCCCGGTCGGCTTGCGACCGCCGTGGGTGAAGATCTCCCAGCGCGGCGTCTCACCTGGGCCGGAGACTTTCTTGGCGTCGATGGCAACCACGATGCACTGCGAACCGAAACGGTCCGCAGCCTCACCCACGAACTCCGGGTTGAACACCGCGGCGGTGTTGATCGACACCTTGTCGGCACCGGCATTGAGCAGGTTGCGGATGTCCTGCACGGTACGCACGCCGCCGCCAACGGTCAGCGGGATGAACACCTGGCTGGCCATGCGCTCGACGGTATGCAGGGTGGTGTCACGGCCATCGACGCTGGCGGTGATATCCAGGAAGGTGATCTCGTCGGCGCCCTGCTCGTTGTAGCGGCGGGCGATCTCCACCGGGTCGCCGGCATCGCGGATGTTCTCGAACTTGACGCCCTTGACCACCCGGCCGTTGTCCACGTCCAGGCAAGGGATGATGCGCTTGGCCAGTGCCATGGTCGTTCCTCAGCCTTGGTAGTTGTCGCAGAAGGCCTGGGCCTCGGCGACGTCGAGGGTGCCTTCGTAGATGGCACGGCCAGTGATGGCGCCAATGATGCCGGGGGCCTTGGCGTCCAGCAGGGCCTTGATGTCGCCCAGGTTGTGGATGCCGCCCGAGGCGATCACCGGAATCGAGGTGGCTTCGGCCAGGGCCTTGGTGAACGGCACGTTGCAGCCCTGCATCATGCCGTCCTTGGCGATGTCGGTGTAGACGATCGCCGAGACGCCGTCAGCCTCGAAACGCTTGGCCAGGTCGATGACCTGCACGCTGCTCACTTCGGCCCAGCCGTCAGTGGCGACGAAGCCGTCTTTCGCATCCAGGCCGACAATGACCTTGCCGGGGAAGGCCTTGCACGCTTCGGCGACGAACTCAGGCTGCTTGACCGCCTTGGTGCCGATGATCACGTAGCTGACGCCGGCCTTGACGTAGTGTTCGATGGTTTCCAGCGAGCGGATGCCGCCGCCGATCTGGATCGGCAGGTTCGGGTAGCGCTTGGCGATGGCAGTGACCACTTCACCGTTGACCGGCTGGCCTTCAAAGGCGCCGTTCAGGTCGACCAGGTGCAGGCGGCGGCAGCCACCCTCGACCCATTTGGCGGCCATGCTCACCGGGTCGTCGGAGAATACGGTGGAGTCTTCCATGCGGCCTTGGCGCAGGCGTACGCAGGCACCGTCCTTGAGATCGATAGCGGGGATAATCAGCATCTTGGCAACCTGTCTTGTTCGTTGGGTTCAGGGCTTCTCTAGCGCCCACAGGTCGCTTTCGATGCTCTCGAACCGCTCCTTGAGGTGCAGCTGAACATCGGCAATCGCCCTGTTGTAGTAGTGGGGTGCAATTTCCTTGCTGAACAGCTCGAGGACCTCGGCCACCTCGAACGACCCCAGCTCCAGCTCGAAGCGGTCTTCGAGGAAGCGCTTGAGCGTGTCAAGCGCGTCGCGCTCCTGCTCCGGGGCCAGGGTGATGACGGGAGCCTTGGTCTTCGATCGGCTCATTTACCAGCGCCCGTCCCAGGCGACGAAGTTCTGCAGCAGTTGCAGGCCATGGGTATGGCTCTTCTCCGGGTGGAACTGCACGGCAAAGCGCGAGCCATCGGCCAGCGCGGCGGCGAAGTCGACGCCATAGTGGCCGCGACCGACCACCTGGCCCGGCTTGCCGGCGTTGATGTAATAGCTGTGCACGAAGTAGAAGCGCGCCCGGTCAGGGATGTCGTGCCACAGCGGGTGGTCGATGGTCTGGCTCACTTCGTTCCAGCCCATGTGCGGCACCTTCAGGTGCTCACCGTCTTCCTTCAGGTCTTTACCGAAGAAGCGCACCTGGCCGGGGAACAGGCCGATGCAGTCGACACCGTCGTTTTCCTCACTGTGGTCGAGCAATGCCTGCATGCCCACGCAGATACCGAGGAACGGGCGATCCTGGCTGACTTCGCGCACCAGGCTGTCGAAGCCCAGGCGGCGGATCTCGGCCATGCAGTCGCGGATCGCGCCGACGCCGGGGAACACCACGCGATCAGCCTCACGAATCACCGCGGCGTCACTGGTCACCAACACCTTGCCGGCGCCCACGTGCTCGAGGGCCTTGGCCACCGAGTGCAGGTTGCCCATGCCATAGTCGATTACGGCTACCGTCTGCATTTACAGGCACCCTTTGGTGGACGGCATCTGCCCGGCCATGCGCTCGTCGAGGGTAACGGCCATGCGCAGGGCGCGGCCGAAGGCCTTGAACACGGTCTCGATCTGATGGTGGGTGTTGTGGCCACGCAGGTTGTCGATGTGCAGGGTCACCAGGGCGTGGTTGACGAAGCCCTGGAAGAACTCCTGGAACAGGTCGACATCGAAGCCGCCGACGGTGGCGCGGGTGTAGGGCACATGCATCTGCAGGCCTGGGCGCCCCGAGAAATCGATGACCACGCGCGACAACGCTTCGTCCAGCGGCACATAGGCATGGCCGTAGCGGAAGATGCCTTTCTTGTCGCCGATGGCCTGGGCGAACGCCATGCCGAGGGTGATGCCGACGTCCTCGACGGTATGGTGATCGTCGATATGCAGGTCGCCCTTGCACTCGATATCCAGGTCGATCAGCCCATGTCGGGCGATCTGGTCGAGCATGTGTTCAAGGAAAGGCACGCCGATTTCAAATCGGGCCTTGCCGCTGCCATCGAGGTTGATCGAGCACTTGACCTGGGTTTCCAGGGTATTGCGCTCGACGGAAGCCTTACGTTCGACCATCACCAGCTCCGCAAAATCATTGGGCGAAAAGGGCTCCATTATAGGCCCAGAACGCGCCGGCTTGAAACGCGGATGACATATGGCAGAGCTAGTAATTACGGGGGTGGAATGGGCCTACAGGTCTATACAAGCAGATTTTTCTGTTGAACCCATCGCGGGGCCAGCCCGCTCCCACGATCTGGCGTGGGAGCGGCGGTGCGCCGATGCGACTTGCCCCGCGATGGGGCCCTTGAAACCAGCCAATCAACCGGCCGGATCATCCATCAATGAAACAGCACCGCCGTCTTCTGCAAGGTGATCCACACCCCCCAGGCCAGCGGAATCACCACCACCGCCCAGGCCAGCAACACCAACGGCAGGCTGCCCGGCGCCGCATGCCACTCCAGCGAGCGTGCCGAATCGACACCCTTGTCATGGCTCAGCGCCCGCTCGGCAGCCAGTTCGGCATCGGTCATGAAGTACTTGTCCGCCACCGGCCGCACCAGCATGTTGCAGATGAAGCCCAGCACCAGCAGGCCGGCGAGGATGTACAGGGTCATGTCGTAGGCCGCGGCCCGCTCCACCCCTGCCGCCAGCTGCGCCTCGCGCAGGTAGGTGATCAGCACCGGGCCGAGCACGCCGGCCGCCGCCCAGGCAGTCAGCAGGCGACCATGGATGGCGCCGACCATCTGCGTGCCGAACAGGTCGGCCAGGTACGCCGGCACGGTGGCGAAGCCGCCGCCGTACATCGACAGGATGATGCAGAACGCCGCCACGAACAGCGCCACGTTGCCAATGTGGCCCATGTTCGGCACCAGGCTGTAGAGGCCCACGCCCAGGGCGAAGAAGGCGAAGTAGGTGTTCTTGCGACCGATGTAGTCGGAGAACGACGCCCAGAAGAAGCGTCCGCCGATGTTGAACAGGCTCAGCAGGCCAGTGAAACCAGCGGCGATGGCGGCAATCTGCGCCAGCTGCGCGGCATTCAGCTCACTGAACGTCAGCTCGTTGCCCAGCAGCTTGCCGGCGAACACTTCCTGCAGCAGCGGCGAGGCCATCCCGAGGATGCCGATGCCGGCCGACACGTTCAGGCACAGCACCAGCCACACCAGGGCGAACTGTGGGGTCTTCCAGGCCACGCTGACGTGCACGTGACGGTCGGTGACCATGGCGTTGGCCTTCTTCGCCGGCGGCGTCCAGCCTTCAGGCTTCCAGCCGGTCGGCGGCACGCGGTAGGCCAGGGCGCCGGCGGTCATGAACACGAAGTAGATCGCGGCCATGGCGACGAAGCTCTGCCATACGCCCACTTCGGTCGGGCTGGAGAAATGGCCCATCAGCGCGGTGGCCAGCGGCGCGCCCACCATGGCACCCCCGCCAAAGCCCATGATCGCCATGCCGGTGGCCATACCGCGCTTGTCCGGGAACCATTTGATCAGCGTCGACACCGGCGAGATATAGCCCAGACCCAGGCCGATCCCGCCGATCACCCCCGAGCCCAGCCACATCAGCCACAGCTGGTGGGTCTTCACGCCGATCGCCGAGATCAGCAGGCCACCGCACCAGCACAGCGCCGATACCAGGCCGGCCTTGCGCGGGCCGGCGTGCTCCAGCCAGCCGCCGAGCACCGCGGCCGAGCAGCCGAGGAACACGAAGAACAGGGTGTAGATCCAGCTGAGCATGGAGATCGGCCAGTCGCACTCGGCGCTGAACAGGCGGGCGACGAAGCCCATGTCGGCGACGCAGGCCACCGGCGCGCTGACGCCCAGGGCCTGGGACAGCGGCAACCAGAACACCGAGAAGCCATAGGCCATGCCGATGCACAGGTGAATCGCCAGGGCCGCCGGCGGCACCAGCCAACGGTTGAAGCCCGGGCGGGCGATGATGCGCTCCTTCGACAGGAAGCCCGGCGCGCTCGCCACCGCCCCCGCCGTGATACTGCTGTTCATGGATTGTTCCTTTTGTAGGTGGGCTGTGCGCGTGGACGGCTCTGCTTTGGCTGCACGCAAGGCAGCCCGGCCGCTTGGGCTGGCACCCCGCGACAATGGGTCGCGGGGGCTCCACGGGCGGGCGCAAGATTACCAGCAGGGGGTGACATGAAAGCAATCTGATATCGTGTTTTTTTCGTCAGCTGAATCGGTATTTCGCGTATTCAGGTGAGGGTGTGTCGCCTGTTCGGGCCTCATCGCGGGGCTAGCCCGCTCCCACGCAGGTACCACGCTGGTCTCGGCCCTGCGATTAGGTCCAAGCAGGTGATAAATGAACTGTCATCATTCCCACTGTCGAAATGTCGGATACGCAGAGCCAAGTGCCACGGCGCTATACTCGCCGCTGAATTTCTAAATCGGACTACAAGGACTCGCCCATGAAAGCGTTCGGCAAAATCCTGGGGCTGGGGCTTCTCGGGTTGTTGCTGATCATCGTGGCGCTGGGCTTCGCCCTGACCCACCTCTTCGATCCCAACGACTACAAAGACGAAATCCGCAAGCTGGCCCGCGACAAGGCCCATGTGGAACTGACCCTCAACGGCGACATCGGCTGGAGCCTGTTCCCCTGGCTGGGCCTGGAGCTGCACGAGGCGAGCATCGCCACGCTGAACAACCCCAAGGTGCCGTTCGCCGACCTGCAGATGCTCGGCCTGTCGGTGCGCGTGCTGCCGCTGCTGCGCCGCGAGGTGCAGATGAGCGATGTGCGGGTCGAGGGCCTCAACCTGACCCTGACCCGCGACGCCAATGGCCACGGCAACTGGGAAGACATCGGCAAGCCACTGCCGCAGCCGACCGTCGCCGGCGCGCCGGCCAGCACGCCGGCTGAAGCGCCAGCCGCCGCGCCAGCCAACGCTGAAGCCAGCGAACGCTCGGTCAAGCTCGACATCGACAGCCTGACCGTCAATAACGCCCGCGTGCTCTACACCGACGAGAAAGCCGGACAGACCTACGGCGCCGAAAGCATCCAGCTGAGCACCGGCCCCGTGCACGAAGGCGCGAACATCGCGCTCAAGGCCAGTGCCTTCCTCAGCGCCAGCCAGCCGAACATCAAGGCGCGCACCGAGCTGACCGGCGAGCTGCGCTTCGACCGCAAGCTCAAGCGCTACAACCTCGAGGACATGCGCCTGTCAGGCGAGACCTCGGGCGAGCCGCTGGCCGGCAAGACCCTGACCTTCGTTGCCCAAGGGCAGGTGCTGGTCGACCTGGCGGCCAATGTCGCGTCCTGGAGCGGCCTGAAGGTCTCAGCCAACCAGCTGCGCGCCCTGGGCGAACTGAACGTGCGTGATCTGGACAAGGCCCCGCAGGTCAGCGGCGGCCTGTCCATCGCCCAGTTCGACCTGCGCACCTTCCTCGACGGCATCGGCCACCCGCTGCCGGCCACCGCCGACCCGGGGGCGTTCAAGAAGCTGGAGCTGGTCACCCGCCTGCAGAGCACGCAGAACAGCCTGGCCCTGGAAGACCTGGCGGTGAAGCTGGACGACAGCACCTTCACCGGCCGTGTCGCCGTGGACGATTTCGCCAAGCAAGCATTGCGCGTACGCCTCAAAGCCGACACGTTCGACGCCGATCGCTACCTGCCGGCCAAAAGCGAAGAGGCCAAGGGCGCCAGCGCCGCGCGCCAGGCCGAGGTCAAGCAGCAGGAAGCCACCGCCGTCGCCGGCGCGGGCACCACACCACTGCCCGACGCACCGACCCAGGTGGCCTGGAGCAACGACAAGCTGTTGCCGGTCGACCGCCTGCGCGCCCTGGACCTGCAGGCCGACCTGTCGTTCGGCGCGCTGACCCTGGACAAGCTGCCGATCAGCGACGCACAGCTGACCGCCAGCGGCCAGGCCGGCCTGGTCACCCTGCAGACCCTGCGCGGCGGCCTGTACAACGGCACCTTCGAGGCCAAGGGCACTGTCGACGTACGCCCCGCCGTGCCGCAGATCGGCGTGAACACCAAGATCAATCGCGTGCCGGTGGAGCACTTCATCAAGCGCGAAAGCCCGGACCAGACGCCGCCAGTGAAGGGCCTGCTGACCCTGAACAGCGACCTGACCGCCACCGGCAACAGCCAGAAAGCCCTGGTCGATACCCTCAACGGCAACGCCAGCTTCACCATCAACGACGGTGTGCTGGTCAACGCCAACCTGGAACAGCAGCTGTGCCAGGCCATCGCCACCCTCAACCGCAAGCAGCTCAGCGGCGAACAGCGGGGCAAGGACACGCCGTTCCAGGAACTGCGCGGCAGCCTGGTGGTACGTAACGGCGTGGCCAGCAACCCGGACCTCAAGGCACGCATCCCGGGCCTGACCGTCAACGGCCATGGCGACCTCGACCTGCGCGTGCTGGGCATGGACTACAACGTCGGCGTGATCGTCGAGGGCGACCAGCGCGCCATGCCCGACCCGGCCTGCCAGGTCAACGAGCGCTTTGCCGGCGTCGAAGTGCCGCTGCGCTGCCGCGGCCCGCTGGAGCTGGGCGCCAAGGCCTGCCGCCTGGATCAGGACGGCCTGGGCAAGGTCGCCGCGAAGCTGGCCGGCAACCGCCTGAAGGACAAGATCGATGAAAAACTCGAAGAGAAACTCGGAGACAAGGTGAGCCCGGAACTCAAAGATGCGCTCAAGGGGCTGTTCAAACGATGAGCCCCCAGCAGTTCTCCAGCGCCGTGCTGGACTGGTACGACCAGCACGGCCGCCACGACCTGCCCTGGCAACAGGGCATCAACCCGTATCGGGTGTGGGTCTCCGAAATCATGCTGCAGCAGACGCAAGTCAGCACCGTGCTCAACTACTTCGACCGCTTCATGCAGGCCCTGCCGACCGTGCAGGCCCTGGCCGAGGCGCCGGAGGACGAGGTGCTGCACCTGTGGACGGGCCTTGGCTACTACACCCGCGCCCGTAACTTGCAAAAGGCCGCGAAGATCGTTGTCGAGCAGCATGGCGGCGAGTTCCCGCGCAGCGTCGAGCAACTCACCGAATTGCCCGGCATCGGGCGCTCCACGGCGGGCGCCATCGCCAGCATCAGCATGGGCATCCGCGCGCCGATCCTCGACGGTAACGTAAAGCGCGTGCTGGCCCGTTTCACCGCACAGGCCGGCTACCCCGGCGAACCCAAAGTGGCCAACCAGCTCTGGGCCACCGCCGAGCGCTTCACGCCGATGACCCGGGTCAACCACTTCACCCAGGCGATGATGGACATGGGCGCCACGCTGTGCACCCGCAGCAAGCCCAGTTGCCTGATCTGCCCGCTGCAAAGGGGTTGTGAGGCGCACCTGCATGGCGAGGAGACCCGCTACCCCGAGCCCAAGCCGCGCAAGGCCCTGCCCCAGCGCAAGACCCTGATGCCGCTGCTGACCAACCACGAAGGCGCGATCCTGCTCTATCGCCGGCCTTCCACCGGCCTGTGGGGCGGACTGTGGAGCCTGCCGGAGCTGGACAGCCTGGAACAGCTCGACGACCTCGCCTACCAGCACGGCCTGCGCCTGAACGGCAGCCAGGCCCTGGACGGCCTGACCCACACCTTCAGCCATTTCCAGCTGGCCATCGAGCCCTGGCTGGTGCGTGTCGAGCCCGTCGGCTCGCACGTGGCCGAGCCCGACTGGCTCTGGTATAACCTCGCCACCCCGCCGCGCCTGGGCCTCGCCGCCCCGGTCAAGAAGCTGCTGCAACGCGCGGCCGACGAACTGATTGCAGGAGACAAGCCATGACCCGCACCGTGAAGTGCCGCAAGTACAACGAAGAACTCCCCGGCCTGGACCGCCCGCCCTACCCAGGCGCCAAGGGCCAGGACATCTTCGAGCACATCTCGCAGAAAGCCTGGAAGGAGTGGCAGGACCACCAGACCATGCTGATCAACGAGAAGCGCTTGAACATGATGAATGCCGAGGACCGCAAATTCATCCAGGCCGAGATGGACAAGTTCTTCGCCGGTGAGGATTACGCCCAGGCCGAAGGCTACGTGCCACCCTCGAATTGACCCCGAAAACCGTAAGCGACGGAATTAATTTAAATTTTTTCAAAAAAGTCGTTGACGGTCGATTCGGAAATCTATTTAATGCACCTCGTCGCCCAGATAGCTCAGTCGGTAGAGCAGAGGATTGAAAATCCTCGTGTCGGCGGTTCGACTCCGTCTCTGGGCACCACCTTCAGCTTCTGGTGGTTGCAAAGTTACCCGAAGCGACACAAGAAACCCGCCTAGTGCGGGTTTTTTGTTGTCTGCGATTTGGTCGGCGCCGTGTTATCAAGACCTACCCCGCCGCCCGCGGAGTTACGATCTCTGCGTGCAGCCGGACCCCGAGCGCCGCCATGACTTTCATGATGGTTGCCAGGCTGGGGTTTCCATCCGCAGACAGCGCCTTGTACAGACCCTCCCGGGTCAAGCCGGTATCACGAGCCAACTGGGCCATGCCGCGGGCACGGGCGATATCCCCCAACGCGGCGGCAAGCAGCGTCGGATCGTTCTCCTCCAGGCACGCCTCAAGATAGAGGACGATATCTTCCTCGGTCTGCAAATGGTCCGCAGCGTCCCACTTGGTCAGCTTGAGATCTGTCATGGTGGTCTCCTAAAGATTGCGCGCCAGCCTGAGTGCAGATTTGATGTCCCTGGCCTGGGTGGCTTTGTCTCCTCCTGCCAGGAGGATGATCACTTCGTAACCCCGCCGAGCCAGATAGACCCGATAGCCCGGACCGTAGTCGATCCTCAACTCGAAGACACCCTCACCCACCGGCTTACAATCACCCAGCACTCCAAGCTCGACCCGCCGCAGCCGCACGTTGATGCGAGCTTGCGCACGCGCATCCCGCAAGGCGGCAAACCACTTCCTGTACATGTCGGTCTGTATGAGCGTGTGCATGAGAAAAATGTAAACCGCAGTTCACACTACATCAAACGGCAACTGTTTCAAACCATTCAACAGACCTGCGGCCCCCTTCCCGATTGATCGATATCAAAAAGCCACCCTCCACAGACCAATAGGATGGAAGGTGGACATTCGACCGACCCCCGCAAGGACCTCCATGAGCGAAGAATCCGCCACCCTCCTCCTGCCAGCGCCCGCCGAGGCCGACAGCAGCCCCAAGCCAGCCCCTCGTCCCCGTCGCCCACGCCAGCGCAAACCGGCCACCAGCACCGCCACGCAAGAGACCATCACCCAGGTCAGCCAGCAGCCCGCCGCCCTGGAAGTGGCCAACGCCCGCAAAGGTAGCAACGAAGACAGCACTTCGGCGCGCCTGCCGGCCAACTACCCCTACCGCACGCGCATGCGCCGCCAGGACTATGAGAAGGCCAAGCATGACCTGCAGATCGAACTGCTGAAGGTGCAGAACTGGGTGAAGGAAACCGGCCAGCGCATCGTCGTGCTGTTCGAGGGCCGCGACGCCGCCGGCAAGGGCGGCACCATCAAGCGCTTCATGGAGCACCTGAACCCGCGCGGCGCGCGCATCGTCGCGCTGGAGAAGCCCTCCGAGCAGGAGAAGGGCCAGTGGTACTTCCAGCGCTATGTCCAGCACCTGCCCACAGCCGGCGAAATGGTGTTCTTCGACCGCTCCTGGTACAACCGCGCCGGGGTCGAGAAGGTCATGGACTTCTGCTCGCCCCTGCAATACCTGGAGTTCATGCGCCAGGCGCCGGAGCTGGAGCGCATGCTGTGCAACAGCGGCATCCTGCTGTTCAAGTTCTGGTTTTCGGTAAACCGCGAGGAGCAGTTGCGCCGCTTCATCTCTCGCCGTGACGATCCACTCAAGCACTGGAAGCTGTCGCCCATCGACATCAAGTCGCTGGACAAGTGGGAGGACTACACCGCGGCCAAGGAAGCGATGTTCTTCCATACCGACACCGCCGATGCGCCATGGACGGTAATCAAGTCGGACGACAAGAAGCGGGCACGGATCAACTGCATTCGCCACTTCCTGCATTCGCTGGATTATCCGGGCAAGGACCACAGCGTGGCGCATGCGCCGGATCCGTTGCTGGTCGGCCGGGCTTCGCGGGGGTTCGAGGAGGATGAGCCGGCGGTGCTGGCCGGCTGAATCGCTGGGGCTGCCGCGCAGCCCTTTCGCGGCGCAAGGCCGCTCCTACAGAGGTTACGCGATCGCCTGTAGGAGCGGCCTTGTGTCGCGAAAGGGGCGCAAAGCGCCCCCGACAATCTCGAATACCTACTTGGGTTTCCCGGGCAACTAAGCTTCAATACGCGCCTTTACCCGCTACCCCAAGGATCCTCCATGGCCACCAACACCAAACAACAGAAACGCGCCAAACGCGCCGCCACCAAGGCCAAGCAGAACCGCATGGTGCGCAGCGGCCAGGCGGTCAAGGCCAGCGCCGGTGACAGCGCCAGCGTCGAGCAGGTGTTCAACAAGGCCATGGAGTCGGGCAGCTACAACAGCCTGTTCGAAAAGATGAAGGAGGCCCAGGAAAACGGCCTGGTGCCGATGATCTCGGTATTCCTGGTCGACCCGCTGCTGGCACTGGTGCTCAAGGGCCACAAGGAAGAACACGCCACCGACTACATCGTCCTGGTGTTCACCGCCTACCGCAAATGGCTCGACGGCGCCGACGAAGACGCAACCATGGCCTGGCTGGAGAGCGACGAGTTCCAGGATGCCTATGTCACTGCCTCGGAAGTCGTGGCCAGGCAGCAGCAACAGCAGAAACAGTTCGGCTGAGTCGCTCCCGCCACCCGCACAAACAAAAAGGCCGCGCCCCTCACAGGACGCGGCCTTTTCGTTTCACATGCGGATCAGCTATCCAGCGCCACTCGCGCAGCAGCGCCACGCTTGCGATGCACCAGCAGGCCAGCCGCCACCACGCCAATGCTCAGGATGGCCGTGGCGATGATCTCGGCTCGGTGGTCTTCACGCAGGCCCATCACTACCAGAATGGCGATGATGAAAGCGATGGTCGCCCAGGTCAGGCCCGGGAACATCCACATCTTGAACGAGATCTTCTCGCCCTTGGCTTCACGCTGGGCACGCATGCGCAGTTGCGACACGGCGATCACCAGGTACACCAGCAGGGCGATGGCGCCGGAGCTGGCCAGCAGAAACTCGAACACCGCGGCCGGGGCCAGGAAGTTGGCGAACACGCACAGGAAAGCGGCGGCAGTGGAGAGCAGCACGGCCCAGTGCGGGGTGCCCGCCTTGGTGGTGCGCTGGGCGATGGCCGGGGCGTCGCCACGCTTGCTCAGGGAGAACAGCATGCGCGAGGAGGTGTACAGCGCCGAGTTCAGGCAGCTGGTCACGGCGATCAGCACGACGATATCGACGATCAGCTTGGCATTCGGCACGCCGATCAGGCTGAGGACGGTCTGGTAGGAACCTTTCTCGGCCAGGGCCGGATCGTTCCACGGCACCATGGCCACGACCAGGAAAATCGACACCAGGTAGAACAGGCAGATACGCCAGATCACCGAGTTGGTGGCCTTGCTGATCTGACGGCCCGGGTCTTTCGATTCGGCAGCGGCGATGGTGACGATCTCGGTACCCATGAACGAGAACATGGTGGTCAGCATGGCGGCCAGCACCGCACCCAGACCGTTGGGCATGAAGCCCTGGGTATCGAACAGGTGGCTGATACCGCTCACCTGGCTGCTAGGCACCATGCCGAACATGGCCGCGCAACCGACGACGATGAAGCCGATGATCGCCAGCACCTTGAGCAGGGCGAACCAGAACTCGAACTCGCCGTAGTTCTTCACGCTGAACAGGTTGGTGACGGTCAGCGCCAGGGTGATGATCAGGGAGAACGCCCACAGGTCCACCGACGGGAACCAGGCATGCAGGATGGCGGCGGCGGCGTTGGCCTCCAGCGGGATCACCAGGACCCAGAACCACCAGTACAGCCAACCGATGGTGAAACCGGCCCAGCGCCCGATGGCGCGGTCGGCGTAGGTGGAGAAGGAACCGGTGTCAGGCGAGGCGACCGCCATTTCGCCGAGCATGCGCATCACCAGCACCACCAGGGTACCGGCAGCGGCGTAGGCCAGCAGCACGGCAGGGCCGGCGGCAGCGATGGCATGGCCGGAGCCGACGAACAGGCCGGCGCCGATCACGCCGGCAATCGACAGCATGGTCACATGCCGTTGCTTGAGCCCCTGAGCGAGGTCATTGGAATTGTTACCGCTCATAAAACTACCTTTGTAAGGAGGTGGACTACACGAATGACTGGCCAGCGCGCCGGGGTGTGAGTGGACGACGCTGCATTCAGTGGTTTCGAGATGGCAATAAGCGGGCCAGCTGAGAATGGCTTTCGTCTGAAATGTTTCTGTAACCAATAACGACGCGGCTTGCAGGGCATTGCGCCAAGCTTTGACCGAAAGGTCGTCAAATCCCCATGCCAAGTTTGGATTACTGAAATACCCACTTACAAACGCACCAAAGGTGCCCCTCGGTAACACCTGGGCACAAATTCAGGGCAAGGCAAAGCGCAACCCCAAGGCGCAACCACGCACTCGTGTAACCCACGACACAGTGCCACCCGGCCAAAAACGGCTTCCCAGACCGGAACAAAGCTGGCACCATCGCGCCTTTTTTCATCAAAGCTCCGGTGCTGGGCAAAACGCCATTGCGGATATCCTGGCGACAGTCCACTGCAGCGATGCGACAAACTGTCCCACCAGCGACCCGAGCTCCCCGCGACCCGGTTGGCCGCCGTTGCGCCGCTATGCTAGCGTGGCGCACGCCAGGAAGGCCGCCAACAGCTGGGAACGCACCCGAACACATGAGGACCGCACATGGCCCAGGCCACGCCCGCGCTGGAAATCCGCAACCTGCACAAACGCTATGGCGAGCAGGAAATTCTCAAGGGCATTTCGCTGACCGCGCGCGACGGTGACGTGATCTCCATCCTCGGCTCGTCCGGCTCTGGCAAGTCCACCCTGCTGCGCTGCATCAACCTGCTGGAGAACCCGCACCAGGGCGAAATCATCGTCGCCGGCGAGACCCTCAAGCTCAAGGCACAGAAAAACGGCGACCTGATCGCCGCCGACAACCGCCAGATCAACCGCCTGCGCAGCGAAATCGGCTTCGTCTTCCAGAATTTCAACCTGTGGCCGCACATGTCGATCCTCGACAACATCATCGAGGCGCCGCGCCGCGTGCTCGGCCAGAGCAAGGCCGAGGCCACCGAGCACGCCGAGGCGCTGCTGAACAAGGTCGGCATCTTCGACAAACGCCACAGCTACCCCGCCCAGCTTTCCGGTGGCCAGCAACAGCGTGCCGCCATCGCCCGTACCCTGGCCATGAAGCCCAAGGTCATCCTGTTCGACGAGCCGACCTCGGCGCTCGATCCGGAAATGGTCCAGGAAGTGCTTAACGTCATCCGCGCATTGGCCGAAGAAGGCCGTACCATGCTGCTGGTGACGCACGAGATGAACTTTGCCCGCCAGGTGTCCAGTGAAGTGGTCTTCCTGCACCAGGGCCTGGTCGAAGAGCAAGGATCGCCGCAGCAGGTCTTCGAGAACCCGACCTCGGCGCGTTGCAAGCAATTCATGTCCAGCCACCGCTAACGGAGCACTACATGCAGACCTACAAGAAGTTCCTCCTGGCAGCTGCTGCCACGCTGGTGATGTCGGCCAACGCCATGGCCGCCGAGAAACTGCGCATGGGTATCGAAGCCGCCTACCCACCGTTCAACAACAAGGATGCCAGCGGCCAGGTCGTCGGCTTCGACAAGGACATCGGCGACGCCCTGTGCGCCAAGATGAAGGTCGAGTGCGAAGTGGTCACTTCCGACTGGGACGGCATCATCCCGGCGTTGAACGCCAAGAAGTTCGACTTCATCGTCTCGTCGTTGTCGATCACCGATGAGCGCAAGCAAGCCGTCGACTTCACCGATCCCTACTACTCGAACAAGCAGCAGTTCATCGCGCCGAAGAACGTCGACTTCAAGACCGACCGCGCCTCGCTCAAGGGCAAGACCATCGGTACCCAGCGCGCCACACAGGCGGCAACCTGGCTGGATGACAACGGCGGCATGGACGGCGAGTTCAAGGTCAACCTCTACGACGGCCAGGAAAACGCCTACCTGGACCTGACCTCCGGCCGTGTCGACGCCATCCTCGCCGACAAGTACGCCAACTACGACTGGCTGAAATCCGATGCCGGCAAGAACTACGAGTTCAAGGGCGATCCGGTCAACGAAAGCGACAAGGTCGGCATCGCCGTACGCAAGGGCGACAACGAACTGCGTAACAAGCTCAATGCCGCGCTGAAGGAAATCGTCGCCGACGGCACCTACAAGAAGATCAACGACAAGTACTTCCCGTTCAGCATCTATTGATTCGCCCCGACAGGCATCGCCGCCATGGCGGTGCCTGTCCCTTGAACAAACTTACCCATGACTATCGACCTGCACGGATTCGGCCCGGCCATGATGGCCGGTACCCTGATGACCGTAAAACTGGCGCTCTGCGCCTTGCTGCTGGGGCTGGCCCTGGGCCTGCTCGGCGCCTTGGCCAAGACTTCGTCGGTCAAGCCGCTGCAATGGCTTGGCGGCACCTATTCCACGTTGGTGCGCGGCGTACCTGAATTGCTTTGGGTGCTGCTCATCTACTTCGGCACCGTCGGGCTGATGAACAGCCTTGGCGCCGCCCTGAACATACCGGGCCTGGAGCTCAGCGCCTTCGCGGCTGGCGTCATCGCCCTCGGCCTATGCTTCGGCGCCTACGCCACGGAAGTGTTCCGCGGCGCGATCCTGGCCATTCCCAAGGGGCACCGTGAAGCGGGCCTCGCGCTGGGCCTGTCCAAGGGGCGCATCCTCTCGCGGATCATCCTCCCGCAGATGTGGCGCATCGCCCTGCCGGGCCTGGGCAACCTGTTCATGATCCTGATGAAGGACACCGCGCTGGTGTCGGTGATCGGCCTTGAAGAAATCATGCGCCACGCGCAGATCGGCGTGACCGTGACCAAGGAGCCGTTCACCTTCTACGCGGTTGCCGCCTGCATCTACCTGGGCCTGACCATCATCGCGATGATCGGCATGCACTTCCTGGAAAAGCGCGCCGCTCGCGGCTTCATGAGGGCCGAGTAAATGAACTGGGAAGTCATCATCAAGTGGCTGCCACGCCTGGCCCAGGGCGCGACCCTGACCCTGGAGCTGGTGGCCATCGCCGTCATCGCCGGCCTGATCCTGGCCATTCCGCTGGGGGTGGCGCGCTCCTCGCGGCACTGGTACGTGCGCGCCCTGCCCTACGGCTACATCTTCTTCTTCCGCGGCACGCCGCTGCTGGTGCAGCTGTTCCTGGTCTACTACGGCCTGGCCCAGTTCGAAGTGGTGCGCAACAGCTCGCTGTGGCCGTACCTGCGCGATCCGTTCTGGTGCACGGTGCTGACCATGACCCTGCACACCGCCGCCTACATCGCCGAGATCCTGCGCGGCGCCCTGCAGGCGATCCCCAAGGGCGAGATCGAGGCGGCCCGGGCACTGGGCATGTCGCGGGGCAAGACGCTGTTCTACATCATGCTGCCGCGCGCCACGCGCATCGGCCTGCCGGCCTACAGCAACGAAGTGATCCTGATGCTCAAGGCCAGCGCCCTGGCCAGCACCGTGACGCTGCTGGAGCTGACCGGCATGGCGCGGACCATCATTGCCCGGACCTACCTGCCGGTGGAGATCTTCTTTGCCGCCGGGGTGTTCTACCTGGTGATCTCGTTCGTGCTGGTGCAGGGCTTCAAGGTACTGGAGCGCTGGCTGCGCGTGGATGCCTGCCAGGGGCGTTGACCCCATGAAGACAGCGGGGCCGCACGCGGCCCCTCTCTGTAGGAGCGGCCTTGTGCCGCGATGGGCTGCACAGCAGCCCCTCTCGCTAGCGCCCCGGTGCTCGAATGACCACACCCCCCATCCTGCAAACCGACCAGCTCCTCGAGCGCTTCCACGCCCTCGACCGCTTCCTCGCACAGCACCAGTTCCTGTGGCACCCACGCCCGTTCACCCACCTGCGCCTGGCGTGGGAAGACCAGCACCCGGCACTGTCCCATTGGCTGCGCCAGCGCACGCTCGAGCAAGCCGAATCCCCCGACGACACACCTGAGGCCCCGGCCCCCTTCCCACAACTGGCCGCCGAAGCCGAGCAGCTGTCCGCCGTCGGCGAACTGCCCGATGCCGGCCTGCATCCCGCCGGCCACCGCCTTGATGTCGGTGTCGCCGGCCGCAAGTGGCAGCAGATCGAGGCCTTCAGCCGTCGCCTGACGTTCAGTCAACCCGCCCGACACTGGCTCGACTGGTGTTCCGGCAAAGGCCATCTGGGTCGTCGCCTGTTGCAGCCCGGCCAGCAACTGACCTGCCTGGAGTACGACGCCGAACTGGTCAGCGCCGGCAAGGCCCTGAGCGAGCACCATCACCTGCCCGCCACCCACGTGCACCAGGACGTCATGGCCGCCGACAGCGCCCGCCACCTGGACGGCGACAAGAGCGCGGTCGCCCTGCACGCCTGCGGCGACCTGCATGTTCGGCTCATGCAGCTGGCGAGCCAGCAGGGTTGCCGGCAGATCGCCGTTGCGCCCTGCTGCTACAACCGCATCCAGGGCAAGGCCTATCAGCCGCTTTCCAGCGCCGCCCGGGCCTCGGCGCTGGCGTTGACCCAGGAAGACCTGGGCCTGCCGCTGAGCGAGGCGGTCACCTCCAGCCTGCGTACCCGGCGCCAGCGCGACACCTCAATGGCCCGTCGCCTGGGTTTCGACATGCTGCAACGCCAGCAACGCGGCATCGACGACTACCTGCCCACGCCATCGCTGCCGGTCAGCTGGCTGGCAAAGCCTTTCGAGCAGTACTGCCGCGACTTGGCCGAACTCAAGCAGGTCACGATCAACGACAACCCCGACTGGGCCGCCCTGGAAGCCGCCGGCCAGCGACGCCTGGCCGAGGTGCGCAACCTCGAGCTAGTTCGCAATCTCTTCCGTCGCCCCCTGGAAATGTGGCTGGTGCTCGACCGCGCTCTGTTCCTTCAGGAACAAGGCTATGCGGTTCGGCTCGGAGTGTTCTGCGATTACCCGCTGACCCCCCGCAACCTGCTACTGCTGGGCGAGCGCGACACAGCGCCGCAGCGCGGTTGACAGCCTGTGGATAACTCTGTGAACAAGCTTGTGATGAAAATCACCAAATCTTGGATCCAGAGGCTATTTGCGCTGCTTTGCTTATTCCATGGCGAGCGTCAAAGCCAGTAAATACAAGCCTTTGCGCAAAGACCGATGGTAGCGCCGGCCGGCATGCCTTTCGCGCAAGCGATCAATGCCCATTGTGCATAAACCATTCGGCCAAGCGCTTTGGCAGGGGTGTTGTCAAGCCAGTTTGAGCAAGCTCATGCCTACCAGCAGCAGCACCAGGCCGAGCCAGCCGCGCCCGGCCAGGCGCTGGCCGAACAGGGCCCAGCCCATGGCCACGGTGGCGAGAATGCCGAAGCCACCCCAGATCGCGTAGGCCAGCGACAGGTCGATGTCCTTGACCGCCTGGGCCAGCGCGGTGAACGCCGCCAGCACGCAGAGGATCGAGGCCACGCCCAGGCCCTTGCGACGGAAACCGTCGGAATACTTGAGCAGCAGGTTGGCCAGGACTTCCAGCACGATGGCCAGGCCCAGCCAGGCAAATGGCATCAGCATGGCACCGCCTCCCCTTCACGCTCGGCGGCCTTGGCCCGGGTACCGGCCTTGACCAGCAGGATGCCGGCGATCATCACCGCCAGGCCCAGGGCCTTGGTCCAGCCCAGGCTTTCGCCGAGCCAGAGCACGCTGATCAAAGTAATCAGCACGATACCGAACCCTTCCCACAGCGCGTAGGCGACACCCACCGGCACACGCTTGACCGCCAGGGCCAGGAAGAAATACGACAGACAGATCATGACGTACATGACGGCATGCCCCAGTACGGGGAAATGGGTGGCGGCGAGTTTCATCGACGCCGTGCCGATCACCTCGAAGGTGATGGCGACGATCAGGTAGATCCAGGAACGCATGATGCCCTCCCATGGGCGACAGCAGCCGAGCGCACAGGCTTCGGCGCCAGACAGAGACGTTTACGGCTGTAGAGGGAGGGTGGCGCTAGAGGTCGCCGGTCCAGTGACGTTCACGGGAAACCAAGCGGGAGGAAGAGAGGAGCTTGAAAGCTTTACTGTTCAACATAATGAACACAAGATTAACTGAGGTGATCGATTAAGTCAAAACGATAGGCTGAGACTAAATATTTCTCGCGAAAAATTGCGCGCCTCCAGATTTATCCCCTTAAAGCCTGCTGAAAGCTTCGTAAATTATATTCCCCACACTCGTTCCTATGGAGATGACCCTACGACTGCCCTAAAGCGTAGGCAGGTATCTTCAACGTGGGAGCGGGCTGGCCCCGCGATCACCAGCAAGGCCGGTGCCATTCCTACTCCATCCTCCTGCGACAAAGCGTCGCCACCGTCCAAAACACAAAATTAATTATTGTTTTACGATAATTATTCAAGAATAATCCGCCCCGTTCATCACTGTACGGAGGCACCCCATGAACAGTAGATCCGTGGCCTATGCGCGTTCGCGCCTACGCACCATCGGCACATTTGCCGCCTACCTGGCCTGGACGACCGCGATCGTCGAGTTGGCGGCCATCCCGTTGCTCTGCATCTTCGACTTCCCTGAAATGCTCAACGGCTACCTGCAGGCCTATGGCGACCAGATGCCCCTGCTGCTGGAACCCGGCTACATGCCATCTCCCCTGGCCATCGCCCTGGTACTGGCCGTGGACATGATCCCGACGATGATTTCCGTCATCGCCCTCTGCCTGACCGGCCTGTTCTTCCATCGGCTGTCCCGTGGCCAGACCTGGACCTCGGACAACATCAAGCTGCTGTGGTGGGTCGGCCTGCTGTGCATCTTCACCCCGTTGCTATGGCCGGTGACCTACACCTTGCAGGGCCTGGCCCTGGCCATCGACCTGCCGGCCGGCGAAAGAAGCTTCAGCTTCTCGATCGGTGTATCATCGCAGGCTGTCTACGAGATCATGAAAGGCATCCTGCTGTGTGCCTTCTCGCTGCTCATGCGTGACGCCAAGACCATCAGCGATGAACACAACTGTTATGTCTGACTGCTTCCTATGCCGATAATCATCCGCCTCGACGTCGTCATGGCCCGGAACAAGATGCGTTCCAAGGACCTGGCGGAAATCATCGGTATCACGGAAGCGAACCTGTCGCTGCTGAAGAACGGCAAGATCAAGGGTTTCAAGATCGAGACCCTGGAGAAGCTGTGTCGCGCCCTGAACTGCCAGCCCGGCGATCTGCTGGAGTTCAGCGACGAATGATCAAGGACTGCAACACCCATGGCACTTTTCCACAACAGTTTGGCCGCCCTCGTGCTGGCCTGCCTGGCCTTGGCCCTGGCCGGCTGCGGCCCGAGCTACACCTATAGATACTCGCCACCGCCCAGTGCGCATGGCATGAATTGCATCAACAGTTGTTCGACGCAGCGCAACCACTGCCAGCAGATGGCGCGCCTGCAGGAGAACAGCGAACGTGCGCTGCACCAGGCCGAAATGAGGGCCTACCAGTACTGTCAGAACGGCAAGAGCAAGAAGGAAGCGCGTCACAGTTGCTACTACCCGAGCTACCCCTCCTACACGGGGAGCAGCTACAGTTGCGGCAATGACTACGACTCCTGCTACATGGCCTGCGGCGGCACCATCCAGCGCATCCTGAACAAAGACTGATCCCGGAACGGACTCGAACATCGTGAAACACACCAAGCCTTTCGCCCTGCTGACCCTCGCCCTGGCCATGACCGGCTGCGCCAGCAGCATGCCCTCGAGCAAGCCCGCCCCGCTGAACTGGAACATGCCCGGCATGCAACTGGGCGGCGACCGCGGCCTGCCCCTGCACAACGCCGACGGCACCTGCCGCAAGCGCGGCTGCGACAACGGCAAGCTGTTCTTCAACCCAGGCCAGCCCGAGCCGAGCGTCAACTCGATCCACCGCGGCTGGTAGGAAATTTCTCCTTTGTGCGCGGTGACTTAGGGGAATGTGCGATGGATGCAACGAAGTGGTTTACAGCGGCAAATCCATCGCTATAATGACGCCCCTGTGCCGGTATAGCTCAGATGGTAGAGCAACTGACTTGTAATCAGTAGGTCCCGGGTTCGATTCCTGGTGCCGGCACCACCTTAGAAGCCCCGCAATGCGGGGCTTTCGTCATTCTGGAGATGGAAAAACGCCCACTGCGTACACTTCCAACGTCCACAATGTGTCCACACTGCCGCTATCCCCGCCACCACGATTTCCTGTCCAGAGTCATAGCGTTACCAACCTCCAAAGCTGCCGAGAGCACTTCGGCTGCCGACTCAAAGTGTTGGGCATCAACGGTCCCATTAAACAGGACACCTCCCTCCGTTACGTCAGACCGCAAGCTATCAATCAATTGATAGAAGCGGACCACCTGCGCAGCTTCAATACTGCTCAAGGAGCCCAATCGCTTGGCGTTTTCTTGATAGATTCGGTTGTAATGCTCTGGAAGGTTTATTTTGCAGGTCACCTTAAAATTGATTGGGCGCGGTGTTTTCAAGGCCTCTGCTTCGCTTCTTAGCGTTTTCAAGTAAGACCTTCGCTGGAACAATTCGACCAGAGCCAGTACCTCAGCAATGATTGCTGCCCGGACGCTCCGGCTCTCAGCCTTGGATTGCCGTGCCGCAGTCAAATAGGTGCCGCCAATACCTGCAAAGGCGGTAATCAGGGCCACACCCACCGTACTCCAGTCCGTCGCCTTATTTGGCACGGTAGGGGTTGCCGGTGCCGCCAAGTTCCAAACGACTACAAACCAATCCAACGTTTCACCCATTACCTACTTCCTTGGATTCGAGACTTGTTAGGGGGTTGAGCGTCACCACCTCAGCGAGATGTCCAGGACTGAAATGGGCATAGCGCATTGTCATTACCAACGAGGAATGTCCCAGGACTCGCTGCAGCGTGAGTATGTCTCCACCGTTGGCCATGTAGTGGCTGGCAAAGGTGTGACGGAGTACGTGGGTCATCTGCCCATCTGGCAGATCGAGGCTGACGGCCTCGACGGCCTCCCCAAACTTCTTGTAGCAATCGCCGAACGGCAGGCTGGCCTTCACGAGCTCCTGCAGTTCCTTGCTGATCGGTACGGCGCGGCTCTTGGAGCTCTTCGTCCGGTGGTAGTGAATGCGGCGATCCTTCACCTGGCGCGCTGTCAGGCCCTCAGCTTCAGACCAGCGCGCACCGGTGGCCAGGCATACACGGGCAACGACGCCGGCGCTCGCGGAGATCTTGTCCAGGGCATTCAGCAAGGGCTGAATCTGGTCCTTCTCCAGGTACGCCATTTCCGGCTCATCGAACTTCAGGCGCCGGACCTTGCCCAGCGGGTTCTCCCCCTTCCACTCGCCGAGGCGGTCCAGCTCGTTGAACACAGCACTCAGGTAGGCCAGCTCATGGTTCAGCGTGTTCGCGCTGACGGGCTTGGCCTTCTGTCCCTTCTTCATGCCGTTGCCCGGCGTGCTTCGCCCATGGTCACCGGCCAGGCGCTCGGCGCGGTACTGGGTGAAGTTGGAAGCAGTGAAGTCCGTGGCGCGCGGATCACCCATCCTCTCAGCCATAGCCTGCAGGGCGCGCTGACGTTCTTCTCCTCGCTTAAGCGTCTGGCCGTGCAGCTTGAACCAAAGATCCACCAGGTCGCTTAGGCGGCGATCGTCGCGCTTGGGCTTCTTCTCGAACTCGCCTCGAGCACCATCCCCCATCAGCAGCCGTTCGGCATGCATCGCCTCGTTCTTGGACTTCAGCTTGCGACGGACACGCGGCCCATCACGACCTTCAGGCCGGCAGTCCAGGAGCCACTCACCGGATGGCAGTTTCTTTATCGACATAGGTCACACCGGGCTCACCTGACCGCAAGCCGGGGCCTCATCGCCGGTCATCAACCACAGCGTGTACTTCTTGAAACGCTCGTGATTAGTGATTTTCAGGAGCGCGACCGAACTGACCTCAATGCGCAATGCCAGCTCGTATTTTTTGTAGCTGCTCAGGCTGATGCCCGTGGCTTCACACAGCTCAGACTGTGTCAGGCCTTCCTTGATCCTGATCGCCTTCAGCTTCTCCGCGAGCTCCATCAACTGCATCTCCCTCTTGACATGGTTCCATATGGGTACTTAATCTAGGTTCCATATGGGTACTTTTGGCCCAAATATCCCCAAATATCTGATGCAGAGGTTAACAGAATGCAGATCCAGATCGACACGCCGTACATGACCATCGCGGAGTTCACTCGCCGCTCTGGGCAGTCCGCAAGCGCGGTCGAAAATGAAATCAAATCAGGCAATTACATCATTCGCCCCAAGCGTGAAGGGTCTAAGGCTGCAGTGCTGATCAACATGGTGCACATGACCATGGAAGCTGCAGACCAGGCCGAGCGTGTCCGTGTGGTTGGAAAGCGGTAAGGGCCTGTTATGAGCGCACGAATCTCCCCCGAGCAGTTCGACCGAATCTACCTGGACGAGGTGATCCCCGAGCTGCAGTACGACCCGGAGCTGGGCTTCCAGCCGAAGGATGAGAGCCAGGAGTACTTCAACAAGGGCGCGTGCCCGGGTTGTGGCGAGCGCACGGTCTACATCAGCAAGCTCAAGCCCTACCAGCTCAAGTGCAACCGCCTGAACCAGTGCGGCTACGAAGAGAAGACCCGTGATCGATACCGCCACCTGTTCGAGAACCTGAGCGACCGCTTCCCCTCGACGCCAGAGAACCCCAACGCGACCGCCGATGCCTACCTGCAGCGTAGTCGTGGCTTCGATATCGCTCGGATTTCCGGTTGGTACGACCAAGAGCGGCGCCTGATGGCCGATGGCTCGTATGCAGCGACCGTTCGATTCCCGCTGTGCGACGGTTACTGGGAACGCATCATCGATGCGGCCGCTGTAGCCGCCAACAAAGGCGACAAGGCAGGCATCCGCAAAGGGATGAAATACAAGGGCCAAGGCTGGGAGCCCAAAGGCCAGGCCTACGAGAAGGACGACCAGGTCTTCGTCGTGGAGGGCATCTTCCACGCAATCGCTCTGTGGCTCGCTGGATACAAGGCGATCGCCGCCATCAGTTGCAACAACTTCCCCTGGCAGATTATCGAGGCAAACCAGGGCAAGGGCGTACGCTGGGTAATTGCCCTGGATGACGATACGGCAGGCCATGACGTAATCCCTAAGTACCGGGATCGCTTGGTCAAAATGAAGGAATTCTGCCAGGTCGCGCTCGCCGGCACTCGGGACTGGGACGACGTTTATCGCGATGGCCAGCTGGATGATCTGTTCATCCAGGAAGCGCTCTACCAAGGCCAGTTGTTCTGTGCCAGCACGGCGATGAAGAAGGCCTACCTGCTGTATACCCGGCGTCAGCTTTCCTTCTTCCTGGTCGAGTTCGGACGGTGCCTGTTCTCGGCCCGCGTGAGCACGCCTGAGCTGCAGAAGGATCTGGACGACATTCCCCGCAAGCCCGGCGAGGAGCCAACCGGATACTTCACGCAGTTTTCAAAGCACACCAAGCTCAACCAGGTAGCCAACTGCGTGCCGCGCTTCGAGTACCTGGAGCGCGACGCGATCAGCGGCGAACAGCGCTACTTCTTCCAGTTCGAATTCCCGAATCGCCGGCTGAACTGCAAGGAGCCTTTGCCGCCCAGCGCAATCACCGAGCCACGCGGCTTCGCGAAGGCACTCCTGGAGCGAACGCCAGGAGGCATGTTCGAGGGCGGTGAAAAGGTGCTGGGAATGCTCAAGAGCGAATGGCTGCGCGACCCTAACGTGGTCCGCACATTGCCCTTCGTTGGCTACGACGAAGCGACCGGGGCCTACTGCTACCCAACCTTCGGCTTCTACAAAGGCAAGGCAATCCAGGTCAACGAACATGGCTTTCTGGACATCAAAGGCCACGGACTCAAGACCTCAGCCCGTAGCTATCCAATGCACCGCGGGGAATCGTTCGATTCGTCCTGGTTCGCTGACTTCAAGTCTGTGTTCGGCCACAACGGCCTGGCCAGCCTGGCCTGGTGGACCGGCTCGCTTTTCGCTGAGCAGATCCGCGCAGTACAGCAAGGCTGGGCTTTTTTGGAACTGACCGGAGCCGCCGGCGCAGGTAAGTCCACGCTGCTGCGCTTCCTCTGGCGGCTGGTGGGCCGCAAGAACGAAGAAGGCATCAAGCCAAGCGGTTCGGGTGCATCGGCCATCGGCCTGCTGCGATCGCTGTCAGCGGTCAGCAACCTGCCTGTCGTACTGCTCGAGTCGGACAAAGAAACCACCGACGCAATGGGGCGGACCGTGATCGTCCAGTACAACTGGGACGAGATTAAGTCGCTGTTCGACCAGAACGCCAAGCTCCGTGTCACTGGCGTGAAGACGGGGAACAGCGACACGGATGCCCTGATTTTCCGTGGCTCGATCTGCATTTCGCAGAACACCATGGTGGAAGGCTCCGACGCGATCATCACCCGGATTGTCTACCTGCACATGACGTGCGACCACCACACCGATGCTCTCAAGGTCGTGGCCGATCGGCTCAAGGCGATGCCGGTCGACCAACTGAGTGGCTACCTGCACGCGGTGCTTTGTCAGGAGAGCGCCTGGCTGGAGCGCTATTTCGGCGCGTACCCGGATTGCGAACGCCGCTTCATGGCACTGGGTGGAGTGAATCATGCGCGAATCATCCAAACCCACGCCCAGGTGCTTGCTGCTGCCAAAGCCACCCAGGCGCTCTTTCCAGGCTGGTCCGATCGAGAGGTTGAAGCGCTGGCCAAACATCTGGAAGCCCGCGCCCTGGATCGTGAGCAAACCAGGACAGCAGAAAACAAGACTGCCGCGCAGTTCTGGCAGGCCTACCACTACCTCAACGAACAGGTCGTGACGGTTGAGGACGCTGACGGCCGTCGCCAAGAAACCCGCGAAACCCTGAACCACAGCTCGGACAAAGGCCTGATCGCCATCAACATCCAGCACTTCCAGTCAGCGTGTCGCGCCGCCGGCCTTGAAGCACTGCCGACCGTCCTTCTGCAGAAAGGACTGAAACAGAGCCGTACCCACACCTTCCTTGAGGCGCGGAAATGCCACTCCCGCATCGAGCAGCGATCCCTGAACTGCTGGATCTTCAAGAAGAACGGATGACCCGTCCGTGCGGGATGAACTCTCCGAGTGAGGGGGCCGTGCGGCGGCTCGGGGATTTATGAGTAGTCCCTTAGAGCGTCTGGAATATCTAGAAGGAATAGGAATACACCAATGAATACAGAGAGTTACGAGGCATCAGCAAACCCCATACCACTGGAAGGCGCTGGAAGGTTTTGGTCGGTCGTTCCTTCCACTTCCTTCCACCAACCTTCCACTTTTAAGGCTTTTCATGGAGTCCGCTGTAGACCAGGTACCACGCGGCCTGCAGGCCTATCGGCCGATGTAAACCTTCCACCTCCTTCCACCTAAGGTGGAAGGACAGAAAAAATCTTCAGCCCAGCAACCACGCGGGCTTGAGGCCCCACAGTCTGGACACCTTCCGGATATTCCAGACGTGGAAGGGGCATACGCGCCGCAAAGGATTTTTGGGCGGAAAACCGCCCCAACCGCCGCAAGGCAACCCAAGGAGAAACTCAATGCAAACCAACAACCGCACCCTGGCCACCGTCATGGCCGAAGCCCAGGCCCACCAGCAGCGTCGGCCCGCAATCGTCACCGCCGGCACCCAGGCTTTACACCGCCTTGTACCCCTCGCCCTGCGCGACACCGGCCAGAGCCGCGTCCTCGGCCGGTTCCTGTTGGGGGTCTACAACGGCGAGGACTTCCCCTTTGAACTCAGCGCTCTGCGCGGCCTGGACCTGCCGCTGTTCGAGGATTGCCTAAAGGTGCTGATGATGGACTACACCCCGGACCTGGAGGTCCACGAACGCATCCAGGGAGGTAGCCAGATCTGGCAGCAGCTGATGGAGCGCTGGGCGCCGGAGGTCGTCGGGGAATGATCGTGCGCTACCTGGTCAACGGCACCCCGAGCGAACTGCCGCTGCCCTCGATCTACCTGGAGAGAGCACGACCGGAGGATCTGGCAGAACTGGCCGCCAGCGACTTCTGGCGACAACGGCAAGACGCAATGCCCCCCGTCCTCAGCCTGGTCCACCTGCTGGAGGTGGACGGCGCGGATCTGGGGGTTTTCGAAGTGCGTAGCGAGCTGCGCCCCGTGTTCACCGCTGTCGCGCTTTCCGTTCAACAGCACCCACTCAGAAGGAAACCGAAATGCTGATTCTGACCCGCCGTATTGGCGAAACCATCCGCATCGATGACGACATTGAAGTCACGGTATTGGGCATCAAGGGCAACCAGGTGCGCATTGGGGTAACCGCGCCAGAGGCGGTCGAGGTTCACCGCCAGGAGATCTACGAGCGCATCTATGGCGAGAGCGCGCAGCTTGATCCAGCCCTGCAGGGCTAGTTGGGAATAGACGGTGCCTAGGAGCAGCAACTCCAGGCACCAGCCACTACGAGAAGGAGAAACACCCTTGAAAGCATCCACCCCAAGCAGCAGCGGTTCGAAGGCTACCACAACGCCGCGCCACCTGCAGGCGACCGCCATTGTCGGCGGCGCCCTCATTGGCTTCCTGGTCATGAAGACGCGGGAAGCCAGGAGCCAGCTGGAGAACGTGACCCACACGGCGTGCCTGCAGGGCGACCTGTCCGCCCAGGACGCCGCCCTGGTCCACCAACTGCTGGCGACATCGCCACGCGCCAACCTGATTTGAAGGAGCATGCATCGATGACAACCACACACACCAACTCCCGCAACGCTGACAAGTTCGTGATCCGCCTGCCTGATGGCTTGCGAGGCCGCATCGCCGCAGTGGCGAGCGCCGCGCATCGCAGCATGAATTCGGAAATCGTCGCTCGCCTGACGCAGTCGATCGACGCTGATGACGAAACGCACCAGGTGGGGGCGATCACGGTGTTTTTGCCCGAGGTTGTCACCCAGGAAATCAGCGGCCTGGCCCAGCTCAACGAGCGGTCAGTGAACGGCGAAATTACCCACCGGCTCAAGCGCTCCGCCGTCGTGGATCAGCTCAACGACGAGCAGGCCCGCATGATCGGCATCTTGCTGCGCAGGATTGAGGAGCTGGAATCGCGGCTGCAGTTGAAGGGGGCCGCGTGATGCTGATCGACGGCAACCTGGTCGCGGTGACAGACATCGAGATTGACGAGGCGCGGCGTCAGCTGGCCCTGCCTGAAGACTTCTTTCTGATGCAAGCCACCCAACGGCTTTATCACGACCCTGGCGACGGCACCGTGATGATTCCGCTGCCGGCTGACATGCTGGTGGTCAACTTCGAGAACAACACAGGGGACAGGAAATTTGGTGTTGTCCGCATCAACTCACTTAAATACAAACTAGAGGGATACCAAAAGGACACTTATTAGATATCTATTAGGTATCCATTAGATATCAAAATGAGCGCTACGGCGCTCATTTTTGTTATTTCATGCAAAGTTATCCACAAGTATTGATTGAGCTCGCCATCAAGAAACCAAATCCCACACTTACGAGAGAAATTCAACACGCTTAAAACTCTTGACGAATTGAAACTTTGGATCACAAAATATTAGCCATGTGCCATCATGCAAACGGAGTTACGCCATGACACACCCAGCCCCTTGCCTCACTGAGCTGGCCGACGACATTGAAAGCCACGGAAACATGTTGGCGCTGCTGACCGACGTGCATGTTTCTGAACTTTCCCCACGGGGCAGAATTGGCCTGATTCAGTTGTCGTCGGAGTTGATGCGGGAGTACACAGACATCGAAGTTCGATTCAAGCGCTATCGTGCATCGTTGACGCCGAGTTGCTGAAATATCTCCTGCTGCCGGGTCCGGCTCATGCTGCTGAGGCGGTCGAATACCAAGCGGTCCATCATCTGCTCTGACGGCCGCAGCGTGTGGGAAAACGTCAGATGCGACACGAAGCGATGGCCACAGTCCTGGCAGTCGCAGTAGAGGGAAACGAACTCCTTGGAGATATCGTTCCTGGAAGAGATCCGGCACTTTCCGCCACATTCCCTGCAGTACACTCGCATAACCCACCCCGGTTCCAAATTGGGCACTATTCTGCCACAGGAAAGTGCCCGCTGCCGCTTAGGCCATGGATTCATTGCGCAACTGGCGCAGGCTCACGCCAACTTATACGGCGATCTTCTCGCAGCAGCTCATTGACCTGGTCGAACAACTGACAGATCGGTCTGATTTCATTATTGGTGTAAACACGGTCGATCTTCTCGATGTCACCAAATCCCCCGGAGTTTTCTGGAATGATTCCCGCCAACGCGGGGTTCATACGCCAAGCCGCGATGATGTCGTTCCTGGTGATGTTCTTCACCTTTTCCAATTCGTCCCGCGCCTGGAAGTCACCCACTGGAATGATCTTGATCGCATTTTCCTGGCCGCCGGGAATATTGACGAACATCGAGCGGAAGTTACCTACACCCTTGCTCGCGCTGATCTGCGCCTGCAGGTTCTCTTCGTCCTCCTCCGAGAGGTTGGGATCGTTGGTGTAGAAGATGTAACCCGCGTGGGCGCCGTTGCTGTAGTAGCGCCGGCGGAACAAGGTCGCGGCCTCGTTGAGCAGCAGCGCCTGCAGGCCGCCCAGGTAGTCGGGCACACCGTAAATGTTCTGCTCCACATCGTAATCCTTGATGTGGATAACCTCGTCCTGGTCGAACTCCTCTTCCTTGCTGTGCGGTAGCAACATGGTGAAGCCGCCATCCACCTTTACCCGCATGTTGAGCGCCGGCAGGTGCTCCAGCTCCAGGGCGTGGTCCGCGAAGTTGAAGTGCACCAGGAAGAACGCTTCCCCGAACACCATGTAGTCCATCGCCGCGCAGCCCATGGTATGGGTGCTACAGCCCGCCGAGGGGATGAACTCACGCAGCAGCAGGTTGCGCTTGAACTTGGGGATGGCGCCGTGGTGCGCGTTGGCACGCAGCAGCCTGGCCAGGCCAATCCGCGACACAGGGGGCTTGTACAGGCGCCCGTCGTCGGTGGGAAACACGCCCAGGTACTCGCCCATGTTCGCGGTAAGCACCTGCTCCGGCTCGCCGAACGTGAACACCCGCGTTCGCTGTTCCGCGTTCTGCTGGGTGGGCCGGGTTTTTCTGCGTCGATTGGGCATGGGTTGCGCTCATCAGGTAGCGGCTACGGCGCCGCCGGTTGGTGTTCAGGGGTTCGTTGTGCAGGGCGTGCATCACCGCCCAAGCGATGTCGGCGTGGCCGGTGGCATCCGTCCTGGACGCACTGAAGGTGATCTGCCCGCCGCCGGTGGTGCCGCGCTTGATGGTCAGGAACGCCTGGGCGATGTCGGTCCAGCCGGCGTCCCACTCGATCCGCGCCGCACGAACCACGTCCTGGGCTTTGAGCACCAGCGTGGTTTTGGTCTCCAGGCTGTAGTGGATCTGTGTGGCCCGTGGGTAGAAGTCGTGCACCAGGTCGAACACGCCGATGCCCACGCCGGTGGTGTCGATGCCAATGTGCTGGACGTTGAAACGCTCGGTCAGCAACTTCACCTGGTTGGCCTGGTAGGTGAACGACTGGCCCCGCCAGCTGTGCTTCTCCAGGATCCTGAACTTGCCGCCCTGCTCCGCTGGCGGCGCCACGACCACACAGGTCGCATCGTCCCGGGTTCGGCTGGGGTCGTACCCCAGCCACACAGGGGCATCGCCAAACGGTCGGTCTTCGTGGGGCTTGTAGTCCTCCCATAGGCCGAGGTCGGAGTAGCAGCGCTCCAGATCGGCCAGCGCAAACGCTGACTGCGTGCTGTCGATGAACTTGCACATGAACAGCTGTTCGAAGCGCTCTTCGTCGTTCTCCAGCCGCAGCCGATCGATATCGAACAGATTGCAGCCGCCGGCAATGGCGTCTTCCAAGGTGATGACCTTGCGCCATTGCCCATCCGGGCAGAGCGTGCCGGCGTGGATCTCGGCATCGCTGGGCCAGGCTCCGGCCTTCTTGGCTCGCTTGCTGTTACGGAAGGTCTCGCCCGTCCAGAACGGATAGGCCTCATGGGTGACCGCGCTGGGGGTCGAGAAGTACGTCTGGCGCCACTTTGCATGAGCGGCCATGCCGCTGGCCACGCCCTGGATCTTGTCGAAGCGCGGAATCCAGAAGATTTCGTCCACGTACAAGTGCCCGTGATAGCTCTGCGCGGTGTTGGCGTTGGTGGACAGGAAGCGCAGTTCGGCCCAGGGCTTGCCGTCCTTGCTGAGCTTGATCGGGTTGCCGGTCAGCTCGATGTCGAACCACTTGCTGGCGAACTCCACGATGTAGCTGCGGAACACTTCGGACTGGGCACGGCTGGCCGACAGGAAGATCTGGTTATCCCCCGTCAACACCGCGTCCATGAAGGCCTCGGCGGCGAAGTAGTAGGTCAGGCCGATCTGCCGCGACTTGAGGATGTTGCGGATCCGCGCCGTAAGCGGGTTCTTCTTGGCTTCGAACAGCTCCAGCTGGTAGTTGAACATCCTGGATGTGAACTTATCCAAGAAGTCCACTTCGGTCAGTTGGCTGATGTCGTTTTTCAGCGCCTTTTCCCGCTTCTTGCTGCCACGCTCGCGACGCTCCTGGTTCGGCGCCTGGTCGCGCTCCTGGCGCTTGCGCGGGGCATCACCATCCGCCGGTGCGGGTGGCCGGCTCGACTGCTTCAGCAACTTGTCGCGAATCGAGGTCAGACGGTCCAGCTCGTCCAGTTCCGCCTTGGTCAGCGTGTCCTGCTTTTCCAGGATGAGGGTGATGCGCCGGCTCACAGCGGTCACCGGCTCTTCATCCGTCAGCATGTCGTCCCAGCCGCCCTGGCGGATCCAGTAGTAAATGATCCGCACGTTGGGCAGCTTCAGCTGAGCCTGGATTTCCTTCACCGATGCTCGGCGCAGGTAGAGGCGTTTCGCGGCCTCTTTGACTTCGATGGAGTAGTTCATGGGCCGCAGTCTATGCGGCGAAAACCGTGAAAACGCGGGGTAAAACTGCGTGAAATTCCTAGATCGTGGAAATAGGAATTTCGCTCAAGCAAAGCGTTTGGCCGGTGCCGATCGGCTCCCTATCGTGGCGCTCATCGACCACCACCGAGCCACCCACAATGCCCCGTTCTCTCGTCTCCTACTGGAAGCGTGTCGCGCTCAGCGGCTTCACCGCCGACAACCGCGAGATCACCGTGCAGGAACTGGTCGATTGTGCCGAGACCTACAAGCTCACCACCTACACCGCCGTGATCTGGAGCGAGCATGAACGCTGGCCAGGCTCACACGGCACCGTGTTCGCCCTGCGCCTGATCACCGAGAGCGACGACCCCGAGCTGGAGCCCGGCCAGGTGGCCCTGGAAGCGCAGCTCAAGCCCAACGACAAGCTGCTGCACCTGAACGACCAGGGCGAAAAACTGTTCACCAGCGTGGAGATCACGCCGAATTTCGCCAACACCGGTCGCTTCTACCTCACCGGTCTGGCCGTCACCGACTCGCCCGCCAGCCTGGGCACCCAAGAGCTGTATTTCTCCCGTGGCGCCCGCAAGGGGCACCGCTACGCCAAAACCTCCTACTACTGCGCCGCCGTGCCCCTGGATTCGCTGCGCGAAGGCGGCCAGCAACAGGGCGAGCTGCGCCGCTTCTTTTCCGGCCTGGCCGGCCTGTGCAAGCGCTTCGCCGACATCACCACCACTGACACCCCCTCACCCGACGAGAACCAACCAATGGATGAAGCAACCGCCAAGGCGCTGAAAGCGCTGTATGACCAATTCGTGATCCTGCTGGCCGGCATGCAGGCCGTGCTTGAGCCGGTCGTGGAAGAAGTGGACGACAGCGAGAACAAAGAAGCTGTCGATGCCGTGGGCGCCGCTGTCCAGGACGTGGTGGATGAAGCCGACGAAAACCGCGAGTACACCCGCAAGGGCGGTAAGGGCGGCAACAAGCAGGTCAAGGAGCTGAGCGCCCGTATGGATGAACTGCAGGAAACCATGACCCAGATGTTCAACCAGACATCGAACCGCCGTCAGGTACCGCGCATCACTGGCCCGGCCAACACCAAACGCGGCAAGGGCCTGCGCTAATGGCCGCCCTGTCGCAGCGCGCTGCAGCGCAATACCTGCAGCTCCAGGAAGATCTGGCCGAGGCCTACAACACTGGTGACGCCGCTCGCACCTTTGCCGTGGAGCCAACCCATGCCCAAGAGCTGAACGACCAGATCACCGAGCGAGTGGACTTCCTGGGCCGTATTAACGTCGTGCCGGTCAGCGAGATCAAGGGCGAGAAGGTACTACTGGGCCTGAACGGCCCGGCTACCAGCCGCACCGACACTGACAAGAACGACCGCGAGCCGCGCCACCTGCTCGATCTGAAGAACAACACCTACGAGTTGTTCCACACCGAGACTGACGTAGCGCTGAAGTTCGCCACCATCGACGCCTGGGCCAAGTTCCCGGACTTCGCCCAGCGCTACCTGGCGGCGGTGCAGAAGCGTATCGCCTTGGACCGGATCATGATCGGCTGGCATGGCCTCAGCGCCGCGAAGCAGACCGACCTGGCCAACTTCCCGATGCTCCAGGACGTGAACAAGGGCTGGCTGCAGATCGCCCGCGAGCAGATCCCCGAGCAGATCCTGAAATCGGACCCAGCCAAGAAGATCACCCTGGGCAAAGGCGGCGACTACGAAAACCTCGATTCCGCGGTGCATGACGTCAAGCAAATGATCGACCCGGTATTCCGCGACGAGGGCGACCTGGTGGCCATCGTCGGCTCGGATCTGCTGGCCCACGACAAGGGCCGCCTGTACGCAGCCCAAGGCCAGACGCCGACCGAGAAAGAGCGCATCGAGGATGCCCAGGTGATCGCCACCTATGGCGGTCTGCCGTCCTTCCTGATCCCGTTCTTCCCGAGCAAGGGCATCGTCATTACCTCCTGGGACAACCTGTCGATCTACTTCCAGGACACCAGCTGGCGGCGCCACCTGATCGAGAACCCGAAACGCTCACGTACCGAGGACTACAACGGGCGCAACGAAGGTTACGTGATCGAGCAGTTGGGTAAGTTCGCCGGCCTCGAAGCCAGCTCTGTGGAGCTTGTGTGATGAGCCTGGCCCTGGCCCACAAACGGCGGGTCCTGGAGGAAGGCGTAGCGGTGTTGGCCAGCAGCCTGGCCGCTGCCTCGCTGCCCTACTCCCCCAGCGAGGCCTTGAGCAGTCCGGCGAATGCCGCCAAGCATCTGGCCCTGATGGAGGTCGGCCTGGCCGAGGACCTGGCCCGCCTGAGCGATATCAAGGGCCTTTCCACTCGCCAGGACCTCAAGCGCAACGAGCTGCTGCCCAAGTACCAGGATTACGTCCAGCGCTACGTCGAGTCCGGCCTGGTCTTTCCAAACCGTGTGCTCGTCCAGGTCATGGTCTGGCTGTTCGATACCGCTCAGTTCGAGGACGCCCTGGAGCTGGCAGACATCGCGATCGAGCAGGGGCAGGAAATGCCCGAGCGCTTCAAGCGTCGTGACATCCAGACCTTTGTCGCTGATGCCGTCTGCGAGTGGGCCTATGGCGAGTATCAGGCGAAGCGCAGCCCAGAGCCGTACCTGTCCAGCTTGCTGCCGCGTGTCGATGGCGAGTGGGAGCTGACGGAGCAGATCCCGGCCAAGTTCCACAAGCTGATCGGCATCCGTGCACTGGAGGCCCAGGAGTGGACCAAGGCGATCGAGCATCTGGAACGTGCCCAGGCGCTCTATCCCAAGGTCGGCGTAGGCACCCGCATTGAGAACGCCCGCAAAGCTTTGAACAAGCAGCAAGCCGCCGCCAGCGGCACTGAATAACCGACTACCCCCCCCAGCGGGAACCCGTGAAACGTGTCGGCCATTTATGGCCCGCCCCGTGGCAACGGTGTCTCCCGCCCTTTTCGAGTGGCCAGCGATGAGCTTTTCAGGCAAACCCACCACGGTCTTGGACCAGACCATCGAGAACAACGGTTTCTGGCCGAACCTCTCCCTGGCTGAGTACCAGAAGGCTTACCGTCTGCCGGGCGAGTACCTGGGCGAAACGCTGGTCACTCACCTGACCGTGGCCATGGCCGAGGTCAACCAGGACCTGCAGAAACTGATGACCAGCTGGCAGAGCCTGGGCATGACCGCCGTAGCCACCGCCGATCCGATGCTGCTGCCAGAGCGCAAGCTGAAGACCGATCTGTACAAGCGTGCCGTGTACTGCCGTGCCAAGGCCGCCGGCTTGGCTGACTACGCCACGGTGACCCGCCGCGACGTAGCCGAGAACACCGGCAAGGAAGCCCCGGAGCGCGCCGAGACCTACCTGGCCTACAGCCAAGGTGCTGTGCGCGCCCTGCAGGGCCGCAGCCGCATCACGGCGGCGTTGCTGTGAACCAGTTGAAGGCGCTGACCGCCTACCTGCTCGAACGTGAGCTGGTGCCGCCTGAGCAGCTCGACGCCTGGTCCGAGCAGGTCGACCTGCAGCTGGTGTGGGCCGAAACCGAACACGGCGTGCAGATGGGCAACATGCGCTATCGCGCCGTGTTCGACTTCGAGCGCTTCACCGGCCATCCCGGGCGCCTCATGGCCCTGGTGGGCAGCTGGCTGGAGACACACGACCGCGACCGCCACCGCTTCGAACTGCCGGCGCCGGCGTTCAACGTCGAGCCGCTGGACCTGGACAACGACCTGTTCGACGTGGAGCTGGTCCTGGACTTTGTCGAACCGCAGTACCTGGCCGAAGACGACGCCGGCGAGATCGAAGCTTTCGGCAGGACCTGGTCGTTTGTGCCGTTCGACCTCTGGGTGGCCGAGCGCGGCGAGGTGGCCAGCCATGGCCAGTAGGGTCCTGCAGCAGGACATTCGGGGCATGTTGGACGCCCAGAAGCAGCTCGCCCTGCTGGAGCTGCCCCCACGCCTGCGCCGGCGCCTGCTCAACAACGTTTCGAAGCGCACTCGCTCGATGAGCCGCCGGCGGATCCGCTCCCAGGAGAACCTGGACGGTACGCCCTTTGCCCCGCGCAAACGCTCCCAGCCTGGCCAGAAGAAGATGGAGGCCGGTCTGGGCAAGCTGCTGCAGGTCACCAGCCTGACCCCCGACCAGGCCGTGCTGGGTTGGAAGAACGGCCTGACCCGCTGGGTTGCAGGGCAACAGCACAACGGCGCATCGGAGCGACGTACCGCGCAGCAAATGCGCCGGTGGAACCGCGTGCCTGAAGGTGCCGTGTCCACCGCCAAGCAGGCGAAACGCCTGCTCCGGCTGGGGTTCAAGGTCCGCCAGCCTGGCAAGAAGCGCCTGAGCCGCCCCAGCGTCGCCTGGATCCTTGAGCACGTCAGCTACATGCAGGCCGGCGTCCTGATTCGCGTCCTGGACGAGGAGCGCGGCGAGACCACCGGCGCCGACAGCTGGGAAATCAAGCTGCCGAAACGCCAGTTTTTGGGCGCGAGCGCTCAAGAAGCCAGCGACCTGGTGAACCAGGTGCTGGACCAAATCCTTCACTCACCCCGCTAACGAGGCATCACATGGCACTCGGCAAAGTCAGCGTGAACAATCTCAACCTCGGCCAGGGTGCCGTGACCGAGATCGAGCGCTATTTCCTTTTCATCGGCGCCGCCGGCAAGAACGTCGGCAAGCTGCTGCCGTTGAACACCGACAGCGACCTGGACAACGACCTGGGCGTGGCGGTCAGCGACCTGAAAACCCAGATCATCGCCGCCCGGGCCAACGGTGGGGACCGCTGGGCCTGCCTGGCTGCGCCGATCGGCGCTGACGGTGATTGGTCTTCAGCTCTGGAATACGCCCAGCAACAGGGCTTCTCCGTCGAGGGCGTGGTAATCACCAAGCCGGTCACCGCCGGCGCCGAACTGGAAGCGATGCATACCGCCGCCGACCAGCTCAATGCCAAATACGGGCGACGCGCCTTCGTCCTGGCCGCATCCGCCGGCATCCTGCCGACCGCTACCTGGGCCGAGTACCTGGTGGAACAGAAGGCGATCACCGCCGGCATTGCCGCCCCGCGCGTCGTCGTGGTGCCGCAGCTGCACGGCAACGACCTGGGCGTGCTCGCCGGGCGCCTGGCTAATGCCGCCTGGAGTATTGCCGACAGCCCGATGCGCGTGGCGAGCGGCGCAGTCCAGGGACTGGGCGTCGTGCCACAGGACAAGGAAGGTGTGCCCCTGCCGTCCGCGATCCGCAGCGAGCTGGACAAGGCGCGGTTCTCCGTATCGCAGACCTACCCGGACTACGAGGGCGTGTACTGGGGCGACGCCAACATGCTGGACACCGCCGCCAGTGACTTCCAGGTTCTGGAATACCTGCGCCTGGCCGACAAGGCCGCCCGCCAGGTCCGCCCGCTGCTGATCCGCCGCATCGGTGACCGCCGCCTGAACAACAGCGCCGCGAGCATGGCCGCCAACACCAGCGCCCTGATGGCGCCCCTGCGCAAGATGGCCAAGGCCGTGAAGTTCGCCGGCGAGGTGTTCCCGGGCGAGATTCAGTCACCCAAGGACGGCGACCTGGTCATTGCCTGGAAGAGCCGCAACCAGGTCGAGGTGTTCCTGAAGATCCGCCCCCACAACTGCCCCAAGGACATCACCGCGAACATCGCGCTCGACCTTTCCCAGGACAACCAGGAGTAACCCATGGCCAAGATCAGCGGCATGAACTTCGACATCAGCGTGGGCGACCTGAAGATTCACGTTGAAACCGCCACCCTCGACATCACCGACAACAGCGCCGTGGCACAGACCAAGGGCGTGCCGGACGGCTGGGTTGCCGGCGACGTATCCGCCAGCGGCGAGCTGGAGGTGGACACCACCAACTTCAACCTGCTGATCGAGGCCGCCGGCAAGGCCGGCAGCTTCCGTCAGCTGGAGACCTTCGACCAGCTGTTCTACGCCAAAACGCCGACCGACGAGATCCGCGTGGAGGCCTTCGGCTGCCGGCTGAAGATCTCCAGCCTGCTGAACATCGACCCCAAGGGCGGCGAGAAGACCAAGCACAAGCTGCCGTTCGATGTCACCAGCCCGGACTTTATCCACATCAACGGCGTGCCGTACCTGTCTGCCGAAGAGATCGAGGGCTTGAGCTGATGGTCTGCCCGTTCGACCGCGCCCAGGCCTTGGAGCAGCGTCAACGTGACCTGGCGATCACCGCAGCCCGAGGCAAAGGCGCGGCGACTGGGCCAAGCCTCACCCACTGCGAAGACTGCGACGGCGAGATCCCCGAGGCGCGCCGCGCCCTGGGCGGCAAGACCCGTTGCGTCCCGTGCCAGTCCACTTTCGAGAAAGGGGTTCAGCGATGAGCGCGAATCAAGCGGCCCAGGACACCGCGATTGCCGTGGCCAAGGCGGCGCCCGCCATCGGCGTGGCCGCTACGGGGGCCACAGGCACCGTCGATTGGTCGGCGGTCGCGTACATGCTGACCGCGCTTTACATGGTGCTACAGATCGTTCTGCTGGCCCCCAAGTACCGCCAGATGCTCAGCAACTGGAGGACCAAGGGATGAGCCTGCGCAACAAGATCATCACCGGCGCAATCACCCTGGCCCTGGGCAGCAGCACCCTGATGGCCTTCCTGGGCAAGTGGGAAGGTGAAGGCCAGAACGTGGCCTACGCCGACAAGCTGGCCCGGGGCCTGCCGACCGTGTGCAAGGGCATCACTCGCCATACCAGCCCTTACCCCGTGATTGTCGGTGACTACTGGTCGCCGGAGCGCTGCGCCGAGGTGGAGCAGCTGGTGGTCGAGAAGGGACAGCTGGGCCTGGCTGATTGCCTGACCAACGACAAGATCAGCCAGAACACCTTCGACGCGCTGTCCAGTCACGGGCACAACGTCGGCACGCCCTCGACTTGCGCGAGCCGGGCCGTGGGGCTCATCAACGCCGGCCACATCGCGGAAGGCTGCCGGGCGCTGGCCTGGGGCGCCGATGGGCGTCCCGTGTGGGCTTATGTCACCGACGCCAAGGGGCGCAAGGTTTTCGTACCAGGTCTGCACGCCCGACGCCTTGAGGAGGCAGCACTGTGCGCGGCCTGATCCCGTTGCTGACTCTGGTCCTGCTCGCCGGGGCGGCCTGGCTCGCCTTCGACCTGGTCCTGCAGCAGCGCGACAACGCCCGATCGGAGCGCGACCTGGCCCAGGACGAGGCCAAGGGCCTGCGCGAGGCCGCCCGGATCACCGGCGAGCGCCTGGGCCAAGCCGCCGCTCTTGACCTCAAACACACCCAGGAACTGAACCATGCACAGCAACGCAACCAGGATCTGCAGCGCGCTGTTGATCGCGGCGATCAGCGGCTGCTCGTCAACGCCACCTGCCCCGCAGTGCCCGCCCATCCCGGCGGCGCCGGCGTGGCTGATGCAGCCACCGCCGAACTCACAGCAGACGCTCGATCGGCTTATTTCACCCTCAGGGATCAGCTCGTCCTCAGTCGGCAAATGATCCTGGGCCTGCAGGAACGCGAACGCACTTTGTGCGCCCCCACCCCCAACGGAGTAGCAGCACCATGACCCAACGCACCGAGATCACCCTGGAAGTCGGCGACCTGTCCCTGGACTTCGCCATCGATGCGGCGCTGATGACCAAGTACATCAACGCCCTGACCCCGTCCAACAAGGTCGCCCCGGCCAACAACCTGTTGGTCAACGCCGTGAAGCCCGAGCACAAGGAGCAGCTGAAACCGCTGCTGGCCAACCCGATGACCGTCCTGCAGCTCGCCGGCGCCCTGGTCGAGGAGTACGCCCCGACCGTTGAGGTCACCGTAAAAAAGCGCTCGGCCACGCCGAACGACTGACTGAGGACGGCCTGGGCCAGCTGCTGGCCCTGGCCGATCGCTGGCTGCCCGGCGCCGCTCCCACGCCCGAGAACCTAGGCACAGCCAAGTGGCTGGAGGACGAGCACTGGCGGCGCATGGAAATCGCCATAGCCAACGGCATCGCCCGAGCATTCAACGGAAGCTGACCACCCCATGAGCGCGAACAACGCATCCAGCCGCCTGGAGTTCATCCTGGCCCTGACCGACAAGGTCACCGCGCCCCTGGCCAAGGTGACCCAAGGTTTCAACGACCTTGCGGAAAAGAGCGAAGCCAACATCAAACAGATCGGTACCGGCGTGGCGGGCCTGTGGGGTTCGCTGACCGGCATCGAGGCCTCGCTGGAGCCTGCGCTGGAGGTGAACCGTGCCCTGGGCGATGTGCGCTCGCTCGGCGTGGCCGAGGATGCCCTGGACGCGCTCAACACCAAGGCCCTGGATTTCTCCGTGGCCTACGGCGAGAACGCCCGCGACTTCGTCGCCTCGGCGTACAAGATCGAAGGCGCGATCAAGGGCCTGGCCGGCTCCCAGCTGGCCACCTTCACTAACACCAGCAGCGTGCTGGCCAAGGCCACCAAGTCCGACCAGGACGTGATGAGTGAGTACGTCGGCACGCTGTACAACCTGCAGAAGCAGCAGGCCGACGCCATGGGCAAGAGCCAGTGGGTCGAGAAGCTGGGCGGCCAGACCGCCCTGGCGGTGCAGCTGTTCCGCACCAGTGGCGAGCAGATGAAGGACGGCTTCAAGGAGGCCGGCGCGATCGCCACGGCCGCCGGCATCGACATTGCCGAGCAGATGGCGGTGATCGGCAGTCTGTCCAGCACCATGGAAGGCGGCGACGCCGGCGGACGGTACAAGGCGTTCTTCGAGAACATCGAGAACGCCTCGGATAAGCTCGGGATGAAATTCACCGACACCAACGGCAAGGTCCTGCCGATGCTCGACATCCTGGCCAAGCTGCAGGGCAAGTTCGGGGATCTACGCGGCGCCGCGGCTAACGCCAAGCTGATGGAGGCCTTTGGGGGTGAAGGCGCGCAGGTGATCGGCGCCCTCGCCCAGGACACCGGTCGGCTTAAGAACGGCATGGACCAGCTGGCCAAAGTCAGGGGGCTGGAGCAGGCCGAGAAGATGGCCCAGGCGATGGTCGATCCCTGGCAACAGCTGAGCGCGGCGGTTAACGCCCTGCGTATCTCGTTTGGCCAGGTGCTGATCCCGATGCTGCAGCCGCTGATGACCCGCCTGGTCGACATCGGCAAGACCCTGACCCGCTGGACCAAGCTGTTCCCGAACATCACCCGCGTGCTCGGCATCGCGACCCTGTCTGTACTGGGTATCACCGCCGCGCTCAGCACCCTGACTATCGTGGTCGGCATCAGCAAGATGGTCTGGACCGGCGCGGTAGCCGTCTGGCAGGTCCTCACCTGGACCGGCTGGAAGAGCATCGCCATGTTCTTCAAGCACACTTTCGTGCTGACGGTCTTCATGGTGCGCTTGATCGCCATGTTCGCCTGGATGGGGATCGTGAAGGTCGCCATGCTCGCCTGGCAGGGCGCGATCTGGCTGGTGAATGCCGCGCTGATGGCCAACCCGGTCGGCCTGATCATCGCCGGCATCGTCGCCCTGGTCGCGGCCGTCGTACTGGTGGTCGCGTATTGGGACGAGCTGAAAGCCGCGCTCCTGGATAGCGCGGCCTTCAAATGGGTCAGCGAGCAGCTGCAGCAGCTCAGCGCCTGGTTTGACTCCATGGGCGGCTGGACCGGTATGGCCAGCGCGGCCTGGGACGGGATCGTTGCGATCTTCCGCAACGCGATCAACGGGGTGATCGAGCTGCTGAATAAGATCCCGGGGGTGAACATCGAGACCCGTTTCGGTGATCTGCCGGCAGTGCCGGACGTGCCGCAGGTGCCTGGCCAGGTGCTGCCGGTAGGCATCGCCCCGGTGGCCAGCTCGCTATCGCTACCCGACGCCAAGGCCCTGCAGCAGGTGCAGCAGCCGCGCCCCCTGATGATGCCGATGCCTGCAGCCATCTCGCCGGCGGCCACAGCGCCAATCGCGCAGGCTGAGCAGTCTCGCCAGCGCTTGGCCCAGGCCGCGCCCAGCCTCTCGCCTGACCGTCCCGCAAGCGTTCCCCAGGGCGGCCTGATGACGCGGATCCAGAACACCACCCAGGCCCAGGACCGCCGCACGCACGTCGAGAAGGTGGAGATTCACACCGGCAAGGCCATGAACCCGCTGGAGCTGGAGCAAATGATGGAAATGGCGGTGGGCTGATGAGCGATTACATCGACCTTCTGATCCAGAACAACGACCTGGTGCTGGACCCCTCCCGCCAGCCCCTGCTGATCGAGGACCGGGGCAGCATCGCCCAGGACATCGCTCACATGATCCGCGACAGCGGCTTGCTGGTGACGCTGGTGGCTGAGCGAAGCCGCCAGCGCCAAGCCGACTGCATCCTGCAGCTGGAGCTGCTGGTGGAGAACGACGAGCGCCTGGTGCCCGGTACCGCGCGCATCCTGCAGGACAGCCCAGGTGTGTACCTGGTGACGGCCAAAACCCTGAAATTCGGTGACATCGAGGTGTACCTGTGAGCGACATAGACTTCCGCCAGGCGCTGGCCGACGCCGGCATTCCAACGACCGAAGCCGCCCTGCACAAGGCCTGGGAGGCCGAAGTGGCCGCCCAGGGCAGCAAACTCAGCAACACCAGCGCCTACTCGCCGTTCTGGCGTGTCGTGACGGCGTTGGTGACCAAGCCGGTGCTGTGGCTCATCGGCTTTGTCAGCGACACCGTGCTGCCCAATTTCTTCGTCAAGACCGCCGGCGGCGCCTGGCTGGACAGCCTGGCCTGGGCGGTGAACGTCGAGCGCAAAGGCGCGACCAAGGTCCAGGGTCAACTGCTGTTTACCCGTGAGAACAGCGCCGGCGAGCTGCTGATGCGCGCCGGGGTAGTGGTTCAGTCCGCCGCGATCAATGGGCATGTCTACCAACTGGTGACGATCGAGGACGCGGTATTCCCTGACGGCCTGCTGCAGCAGTCAGTAAAAGTCCGAGCCCAGGAAGCCGGCAGCGGCTACAACCTGGCGCCCGGGTACTACGCCATCCTGCCCGAACCGGTGCCGGGGATCGTCCAGGTCGTCAATGCCGACGGTTGGATGAGCCTCCCGGGAGCCGATCCCGAGCCCGACGACCAATTGCGCCTGCGCACCCGTAACCAGTTCAGCGCCGTCAACCAGTGGCACACCGATGCCGTGTACAGAGCCATGATCGCCGCCTTTCCTGGCGTGCGGCCTGATGGTGTGTACTTCCTGCATGGCGCTCCGCGTGGGCCAGGTAGTGCCAATGCCTACGTCCTTTTCGATGCCGGCGTTCCGGCAGACACATTCCTGGGGCAAATCAATAGCCATGTCCGCGATGGAGGCAACCACGGCCACGGTGACGACCTGCTGGTGATGGTCATGCCCGAGACGCAGCACGACATTGGCCTGACCGTGTGGCCTAGGGCGAACCTGACGGACCACCGGCGTGAGACGTTGCGCGAGGGGGTGGCCCAGTTCGTTCGTGCCGCCTTTCGCGAAAGCACGCTGACCGACTATCAACCGACGCTGACGTTCCCGCAGTCGCGGTTCTCCTTCAGCCGCCTGGGGGAAGAGCTGCACCAGACCTTCGCTGATATCGAGTCGCTGCGTTTCGACAACGAAGACATCGTGTCTGAGCTGGCCATCCCGCGCATCAGCAGCCTGCAGGTCCACCTGGTATGAAGCCGCTGAAACTGCCGTTCTGGCTCGCCGGTACCGAGCTGACCAAGCTCAAGGACGCTGCGCAATCCTGGTGGAACAAAGTGACCGAGTGGCTGCGCTGGCCGCTCCTGCAGATGGATGCGCAAACCTGCCACCTCACCATCCTGGACCTGCTCGCCTGGCAGCGGGATATCACCCGCTTCAAAGGAGAGCCCGAATCCCTATATCGCCTGCGGGTGAAGCATGCCTTCGTCAACTCGGTGGATGCCGGCAGTACGGCAGGGCTGAAACGGATCCTGCTCCGTTTGGGCGTCGGCTATGTCGAGATCGAGGAGCGCCTTCCCGACCGCGATTGGGACGTTGTGCTGCTGAGCCTCTCCGACTCCCAACTCTCGCAAAACCCCGAGCTGCTGCGGGTCCTGGTCCAGCAATACGGAAGGACCTGCCGCCGCTATGACTTCGTGACCATCACGCCTCTGGACCTGGGCTGCGCCTTGCTCGATTTCAACGATGACCAGCAGACGCTGGTCGCCACCCTGCTTTAGGAGAATCCCCATGGGGGCCAGTATCACCCTCGCCGGCGAACGGCTGATTGCCCAAAAGCTGGGCGAACAACAGATCATGGAAGTGTCGCGCTTCATCTTCGCGAACGTTCCCGGGCTCGACCCAAACGCGCCGCTCGATCGCGCTGCAGGCAAGCCGCCTGCCGAGCAAATCATGCACAGCGCGCAGATCGCGCCAGAGAACCGCGGCTACGTGAATCCCAACCAGATCGTCTACAGCCTTCAGGTCGGGTCAGACGTGGGTGATTGGGATTTCAACTGGGTGGGGCTGGAAACCAGCGAGGGCGTGCTGTTCGCTGTTTCGCATGTACCCCTTCAGCAAAAGCGCCGGAACAATTCACCGCTGCAGATCGGCAACAACATCACTCGCAACTTCCTGGTGGTGTTCGACGGCGCCCAGGCGCTGACGGGCATCACCGTCGATGCCAGCACCTGGCAGCACGACTTCACTGTCCGTCTTCGTGACATTGATGAACGCGAGCGCTTGAGCAACCGGGACATTTACGGGCGCGCATGCTTCCTTGGGACTGCCCTGCAGCTGGTGAAAGCAGGCGCCGCGTATCAGCTCAAACCCGGGCTGGCGTACATCGAGGGGGTTCGCGTGCACCTGCCCGCCGTCCAGGCCGTGACGCTTCCCCAAGTGCCGACGCTGGTCGCGCTGGAGGTCACCCTGGAACGTGAGCTCAATACCGTGAACGCACGCTGGCGAGTGGTGTTCGGCCCAGGTGCTGACTCAGTAGATGCCAACGGTATTGCCCACTACCGGATACCGATCGCACAGGTGGTCGATGCCACCACAATCAGCGATTTGCGAGACGTAGAAAATATCGACACGGCCCTGGTGAAGCACTTCGCCTCGCGTACCGGCGACTACCCGCAACTGCGTGCCCGGGCGACGACAAAGGATGACGTAGACCTTTCCAACATACCGAATGCCATCAGTGATGATGCCAACGTCAACGACAGTGCAATCCTGGCCACGACGAAGGCCGTGTACCGAGCCTTTCAGGTCGCGGCCGAGGCGATCGACAAGATCATTTCCGGGGTTTCCTCCGTCGGCAAAGCCAGGCAACTGGAAACAGCGCGGCGCCTGGAGATCACCGGTGCCGGCACCGGCGGCGCAAGCTTTGACGGAAGCGCCAATGCCCGAATTGACCTGGTCCTGGCGGATACCGGCGTTGCAGCTGGCTCCTATCCCAAGGTTCGGGTCAGCAACAAAGGCCTGGTGCTCTCCGGCGAGCAGTTGGAAGCCTTGGATATCCCGGATCTGTCTTGGAACAAGATCACCAGCGACAAACCCACCACGTTGGCCGGGTACGGCATCAGCAACGCGCTGAGAGTCGACATACCCAGCAAGCAACACCCGGTTTTGGCTGCGGCGGCGGCAAGCAGTTTCTATTACGACAGTGCGATGGAGATCCGGGAGGCCAACCTGGTGGAGGACACCCAACGCGGTTTCGAGCATGCCCCGTCGATCGCATTCCACTGGGCCAAAGTGGCGGCTCGAAAACTGGCCATGGATAACCAGGGCGATCTGTATTGGGGAAGCGCTCGGGTCTACCACACCGAGAACCTTCATCCCCAGAGCATCGCCGCGCCCCAGCTGAACCAGGAGCTTACGGTGCGGACGGTCAACAACTACGTTGAAGTCGCTGCCCGCGAACTGCTGCTGAAGGACACGATCGGGACACCGAAATTGGTGACCGGTGTCGACGTCGCGGCAAATCTCATGTTTTCCGGCCCGGGCGGTCTCGATATCGGAACGGGTGCCGGCAACACCTGGTACTACGTGTGGGTAGTCGAGATCGCGGGGACTAAACACGCCATGCTCTCGACCAGTAGCGTGGCGCCCAGTGGCATTAGCCCAGGGGATTATCGCGCCCTGGTCGGCGCCGTGCGCAACGATGCGGCGGGCAACCTGGTCCAGTTCCACCAGACCGGGCGCAAGGTGTCCCTGAGGCCCCAGCTGGTGTTCACCGGTATCTATCCACCACCCAACTACACGGCGGTGTCGCTCGCAGCGATCGTGCCGCCCATTGCCAAGACCGCCCGGGGCGTAGTCGGCTGCAACGCAGGAGGGGCTTTCGCGACCGAGCGGGTCATCGCCGGCGATGCAAACGGTATGGGGGCTTGCATGGTCGTGATCCCGGCGAAGGTCGATGTGCCCGCTGAGGGGTATACCTCCGCTGGCTACTGGGAGGTGCCGCTGGTCACTGCGCAAACCATTTTCTGGTACGGCCCAGACGGCATTAACCCTGAAGGCCGCATGCATGTATGCGGCTACGAGATCTAAGGAGCTGCAATGTACGCTGCCAATGAAACCGGGGCCGTCTGGTCCGTGGATACCCTCTTCGAAGCCGGGCCGGGGGAACTTCTCTTCGGGAAGGAGCCGAGCGCTGAACAGCTGGCCAGGGCTTTCACGGGCTACCGCGCAAAGTATGTCCAGCGCCTATGCGCGGACATCGATGCTGCTGCGGACGCTGCTCGCCAGTCCGTCGTGGGTGATCCGCTGCGGGCCGCCGAGTACGAGCGCACGGCCACAGAAGCGGCGACCTTCAGGGACGCGGGATTCCCCGACGACGCCGTTCCTCGGGCGGTCGCTGCCTGGGCGATCGGTGATCGATCCGCGAAAGAAGCGGCTGAGGACATCTTGCGCGAGGCTGACCGGTTCCACGAAGCGCTCTACGCCATTCGCGCCCAGCGCCTGGCGGCAAAGGAGGAAGTTCGCCAGCTGGTCGATCAGGAACGTATCGACAATGCCCATGCCGTGGCGCATACCACGGTGAAGCACTTCGGGTTGACCTTCACCGCTGCGGTGGATCTGTGATGCCCTGGTCTGCGGTGGCGATGCGTTGGCCCGACGAGGCTACGCAGTGGATGGGTCAACTCGATGCGGCCAAGGCTTTGGCCGGCAGCGAACTGGCCAGCACCGGTGAACGGGTGGCCGCCTTGGAAGGAATGGCCACCACCAACCCCGGCCCCGTTGGCGCTGCAGCGCAAAGCGCTATCGCGACGGGGCGCCAGGCGTTGGCCGAGCAACTGGAGGAAGCACCGGCCTGCCTGGCCATCACGCCGTTCCAGAGCGGCATCGGACAAGGGCGCGGCTACCAGCGCTTCCTGTCAGCACCGAATCTCCTGCAGGCCTTAGCCAACAAGCTGACCGACACCACTGCTGCTGATCGCCCACTGCAGGGCCAACATGCGCTATGCCTGCTGTTCCTGGGCACTCGGTACGACCAGCTCGCCGCCAGCCTGGCCCGATTCAATGGGTTGATGCCGATACCGGAGCTGGTGCGCGCCCAGCGCCGCGCGGAGCACCTGGACAAGCTCGAAACCGAGAAGTGGCTGATTCCCCAGGCCGCCGCGCTCCCGCGTTGGACTGCGCTGCCACTGGAGCGCTGCACGGTGCTGAAGGCGGCGCAACAGTCCCTTGGCGGTCAGATCGCGGTGCTCGAAGGTTATGCGGCTGACACCGCCCCCATGGCCGACCTGGCAGCGCTGGCAGGCCGCAAGGCAGCCCAGCAGCGTGACCGAGACCAGCGTTTGACCGAGCTGAAGCAGCTGCTGTCTGGCGGCCAGGCCGACAACTCGATTCGCGCTCGCATGCTCGGCCCAGGGAACAACGCAGAGCTGCGCCGGACATTGCTGGAGGGCGACGCCCCTGGCCATGAATGGGTGATGTGCGCCGGCGTACTTCTGGTCGGTTCCGAGAAAGGCCTGAGCTTTGTGCGCGAGATGGTGGGCTTATGACGCTGCTGCTCCTGGACGGCGAGGCCGTCGAAGGCAAGAGCCTCAAGGTCACCGGCAACCTGCGGATCGAGGCAGAGGACATGTCCGGGCAGACCAGCAACACCGAGACGGCCCACAAAGGCTTCAAGCCCAAGACGCTCACCGTCACCTTGACGATTCCCTACGTGAACAGCGCCTGGCTGCGCACGCTGATGCGCCTCGCCGAGGCCACGGAGGGCGGCGGCCAGCTCAAGACCTACCGCGTTGTGAACAGCACGGCGGAGGCCTTCGGCATGCGCCAGGTGCAGTTTGCCGAGGGCGTGAGTGCCCGCGAGGACGACACCCTGGCCTGCTGGCGGGTCCAGTTCGGCCTGACGGAGAAGAAGTCCAACCCCGAAAAGGTCGAGACGCGACGGGCGAAGAACGGCGTCACGGCGCAGTCGGGTACCGGCTCGGCAGTCGGTGGGGCCAGTGCCGGCACGGACGAGGCTGGAGGCCAGCCGGGACTGAGCGGCTTCGAAACCACCTTGAAAAAGGTGGATGACTGGCTGGGGAGTGGCGCATGAAGCTGCACCAGGTGCTCACCGTCGGCGGCGTTGGCTACGACCTGGTGAAGGCTGACGTGCGGCTTGAACTGCGCAACCCGGGGCGGGCGACGTTCACCGTCCAGGCCAGCGCGCCGGTGAAGGGCTTGGTCACGTTCGACCTGGGCTACAACGACAAGCCCCTGCAGCGTCACTTCATCGGCTACGTGGAGCGCAGCACCGCGGCGAATGCGAAGCAGCAGGTGCTGTTTTGCCGCGAGCTGGCGGCCATTTTGGCCAAGCCGCTGCCCATGAACCTGCGCCATGTGGACCTGCGCAGCGTGCTCGAGCATGTGAACCAGCAAATTGGCCTGCGCTTTCGCGTACCCGATCAGCCCTACGCCACCACCAGGGCGCCGTTCTTCTACAGCCTCGCCGCCGGCTTCCAGGCGATGGAAAGCCTGGCCCAGGTGTTCAACATCCCCGACTTCATCTGGCAGCAGCAGGGCGACGGCGAGGTGTTCGTAGGCAGCTGGGCCGATAGCTACTTCGGCGTGCGCCCGGCGCTGCAGCTGCCGGTCGAGCTGTTCGATCACTACCAGGGCAACCAGAGCGCCACGATTGCAGCCCTGCCCGGGCTGCGTCCTGGTGCAACGATCAATCAGGGCGAGCGGGTGACCCATGTCGCGCTCGCCGGCAATCAGATGGGTATACGATGGAAGACGCAATCCGCCGCGCAGTAGAGCGCCAATTCCCTGAAATCACTGGGGGCTATCACCTGCCTCGCTTCGGTCGTGTGGTCGCGGTACCGGATGCGCCGGCGGCGCCCGGGCTGTGCGACGACTTCCGCCCGCGCTTCGGCGTCGACATCCAGGTGCTGCTGCCGGATGGCGAGCCAGATCCGGCGCTGCCGGTGTTCACCAGCCTGCCGCTGCCGGCGCCGATGGGCGGCCAGGAGGCCGGGATGTTCGGCTTCCCCGAGGAAGGCACCACCGTGGTCGTGTCGTTCGCCTATGGCCTGCCACACAAGCCCTTCATCCAGCAGATCCTGCCGCACGGGCTGAGCCTGCCACGGGTACCGAAAGGGGATCAGGTCTGGCAGCACAGCGAGGCCTGCCAGCAGCGCGTCGACGCGGACGGCAACTGGCTGCGCCAGACGGACGGCAAGATCCGGGACAAGGCGATCGAGCGCGAAGTGGAGTCGCTGGCCAACCGCGAGCAGTTCCAGAGCCACACCAGGAACGTGGACGATCACTCGACCGAGACGGTGGGCGGGGTGAAGAAGATTGAGGCCCTGGGCGCGCTCAAGCTGCTGTCCGGCGGATCCGCCAGTCTGGCCGCTGTCGATGACCTGCACCAGGCCACTGGACGCGACCTCAACCTGATGGTGGGGCAGAAGCTCAACACGACGGTCGGCGGCGATGTCCAGGAACGCATCGAGGGCTTGCGGAAAAGCGTTGTGGGCGTCAGTCAGCGCATGCAGGCGCCGAAAACTTGGCTGGGGTCAGAAGTAGTGAACGTGCTGCAGGTACTGTGTGACCTGTTGGATCTGGTCCAGGAGATGAACACCCAGCTGGCTGGGCATGTTCACGGGCCGACGCCGGGGCCGAACAATGCGTCAACATTTCAGAAATCGGCCGTGATGGCGTCCACCCTTGCGTTACTACTTAGATCTATTACTGAAGAGTGAGACAACTCGCTTAAGCAAGTAAACCTCACTCTTTGACTCACGCAAAAGCATTAATTTCCGTACAGTCAATTACTACTGGAAGCTATCAATAGCATCAAGAAGTCGGGGCATATCAGTATAGGGATTCAGAAGATGTGGCCTTGTTACGTTAGCAGGCGCTGACTTTAGTGTTTCAAGATTGATCTTTAAGGCACGGCGCCTAGCATCATCCACTCGACTAGAAATCACAGAATAAATGTTAGCAGCACCTTTCTCATAAGACTGGCCGGTTAGCTTTTTAAACTCAGCCCTAAGTCCACTTTGCGCCATGAGATCATCAAAACAATCATAAGGAGCATTTGTAGTAACAAAATGCAGCAACAACCAATACTCAAAACAAACATTAGTCAGGGCAATATTTATATCATTAGCTTTGGCCAAATCAAAGGCCGTGTCGTGCAGGCTATCCTTATATTTAGCTTTAGATTCCCTGTCAAAAACCACCCAATAACTATCCCCCTTAGGGTGGCCGCCTCCTTTTTTTCCTGCCAATGCTTCTTTGACTAATTGTACGGGGGTATTAGTTTTCGCGTTTTCAACAACTATAACGTCCCTCAGACGACCGCCAAATCGATCACTTATATATGAGCCAATATAGTTTGGTTCGGTTTTTTTACCTTCACAATAAATATGCATTTTACGCGCAACGGGTTTATTATTCTTGCTGCGTGGTTTTGGCATGATTATTCTTCCTCACCACTGCTATCGACCTCACCGTGATCTAAGTCGAATGAGTGCACAAGGAAGTTCCTAACCTCTTCATATCTTATATGAGGGATGGCACCAAAACGACCATCTGCGTACCAATCCCCATAAGGGGATTTAGGTGTAACAGTAGTTTTATCGAACTCGTCAAGCGAGTACAGAACTGAGCTTCCGGAGTTCTTTTGAGTGAACCATATTTGGTCTCGTCTAAACAAACGTGGAGACATCAACTCAACATTATGCGTCGAAAATACAAGCTGAGCATTTTTTGTATTGATCAAAGGGTCGTTAAACAGCTTTATAATTAGCTCCGCAACATGCGGATGGAAGCTATTCTCTAACTCATCAATCATCAATACGGCCCCCATAAACAAAGAGGTAGTGATTACCGGGAGCATCCTGAATAGCTTTTGCGTACCATCGGACTCTTCGTCCAACTCAAACGGCACACTCTCACCGTTCTCGTCTATGTGGTGAGCAAAGAACTTATACTTATTGAGACTAATAAGCTCTTCTTTTACCCTAGAAGGCATGTCAGGAGGAAATACTGCAAACGCCGACAGATCTTGTTCTTCTCTTGTGACATCTGAAATCCCTACATCAACTCTCTGCAGGATATCACTCGTAAGCTTCAATACGCCATCATGTGAGAAAAACTCACCTACTGGAAGTTGAAAATCCGTCCCAAGAATCATAAGCTCCTGGAAGTACTTATGAACCCTACGAATTATTTTGGGAGATGCAGGGCTATTTCCAGCTTTTGACAGATAGCTGTTGTTAGCAAAGAAGGGGATTCTTTTGTTCCCACCTTTATAATGACTACCAAACTGGATGTCACTCCAAGTATCCCCCACCCTTCGTTCAAATATATTGGCCTTAGCCCTACCCGGATAGAAATCCAGAGACTCTGACAGAATCTCTTTCGCACCATAACTAATCGAATAAACATACCTATGATCACCAGGTATGGCAAATTCGATCTCCATATTTACGGGATCTTCCTTTTTATCCGAAAATAGGAATGGCTCATAGCACCCAATTTTCTTGTTTTCTCGAAACGAATGCGACTCGCAAACAAGATATTTAAGAGCCTTTAACGCCAGGAAAATATTTGATTTGCCGGACGCATTCGGCCCGTAAATAACGGCGGTTTTAGCCACCCCTATACTATTTTTTAATGGAAAACCAATATTATCCGTAAGATGATTCTTCGGATGCTCTGTAAACATACTAAAAACTGTCTGATCTTTAAAAGATCTAAAGTTTTCAAAAGTAAAATCAATAATCATAAATCCATCCGCTCCAGTGGGCGATTTTCTTGAATCTATCAGAAAAATGGCGGCTAGCCGAGATTTTTATATCTCGCAACCACTCGAAAGGTGGCCTTATGCCACCACGCAACAGGCCTGCAAGAAGGTCCCCTATGGAGAACGGGCTGCAATCGGCACTGTACATTCATACAGTATACGTAAATCTCCTTCTCTGCGCCGCATTATGCGAAATGCATAGAAACAAAAAATCGGACTAAAAAATCACTTATCCCCCTCCCGCCGACGCGCTTTGCCTGGGAAAAAAGTGCAAAGGGCATGGGCTGTGCAATGAGCAGCTACGACAGGCACGGTGCGGGCCACGGGCGGCCCAGGGGCATTGCACGCTGTGCAAAGGATTGAAGGGTCGTGCAGGGTTGAGCTACTGAGAGTGTCCACAAAGTGTCCACCTCGCTCCCGGATACCTGACCCAAATATCCGTGAATAACCAAGAAAACCAACAGATAGACGGCTTTTATCAATGAACGCTGGCCGATAGGGTGGACTTGTAATCAGTAGGTCCCGGGTTCGATTCCTGGTGCCGGCACCATCCTCAAAAGCCTCGACGAATGTCGGGGCTTTTTCGTTTCAGCCCCTGCGACACATTGCCCACCCTCTCCACTTCTTGTTCTCCCTCAATAAACCCTACATTCAAAGCGGCTATTCCTGTGCCCGACGGCTTTCGTCGACTTAAGGAGAAGTCCCATGAATGAGCAAGAAGGCGTGTCCCTGACCCGGCGTGGCATGCTGGCCGGTACCGTGATGCTGGGCGTCGGCGCCTCGGCGCTGGGCAGTGGCCTGGCAAAGGCCACGACCGCCGTGCCGGGCCAGGACCCGGCGGTTGACCTGGCAAAACTGCAGCGCGTCAGTGTCGAGCTGGTGGCGCCGCCGCATGTACACGCTCACACCCAGCGCGTCGAGGGCAAGCCGCGGATCGTCGAGTTCCGCATGGTCATCGAAGAGAAAGAACTGGCCATCGACACCGCCGGCGCCTACATCCACGCCATGACCTTCAACGGCTCGGTTCCCGGCCCGCTGATGGTGGTGCACGAGGGTGATTACGTGGAACTCACGCTGGTCAACCCGGCCAGCAACAGCATGATGCACAACATCGATTTCCATGCCTCCACCGGCGCCCTCGGCGGCGGCGAGCTGACCCACGTGAAGCCCGGCGAGCAGGTGAAGCTGCGCTTCAAGGCCGACCGGGCCGGGGTGTTCGTGTATCACTGCGCACCGGGTGGGGCAATGATTCCCTGGCATGTGGTGTGCGGCATGAACGGCGCGATCATGGTCCTGCCCCGCGATGGCCTGAAGGACCCCGAGGGCCGGCCGTTACGCTACGACAAGGTCTGGTACATCGGCGAGCAGGACTACTACATCCCCCGTGACAAGGACGGCAAGTACAAGCGCTACGCCAACCCCATGGCCAGCTTCGGCGACATGAGCCAACTGATGAAAGGGCTGGTACCCAGCCACGTGGTGTTCAACGGCAGCGTCGGCGCCCTGACCGGCAAGCAGGCACTCACCGCCAAGGTCGGCGAGACCGTGCTGATCGTTCACTCCCAGGCCAACCGCGACACTCGCCCGCACCTGATCGGCGGCCACGGCGACTATGTCTGGGCCTCGGGCAAGTTCGCCAACCCGCCGCAACGCAACCTGGAAACCTGGTTCATCCCCGGCGGCGCGGCGGGCGCGGCGCTGTACACCTTCCGCCAGCCCGGGCTGTACACCTACCTCAACCACAACCTGATCGAAGCGGTGATGCTCGGCGCCGCCGCGCATGTACAGGTCGAGGGCCGCTGGAACGACGACCTGATGAAACAGGTGCAGGCGCCCGGGCCGATCAGCTAGCGGCATTGACCCCGATCAAGCCCCTTGGCCATGCGCGGCATAGCCTGAGCGCAGGCATTCACTTCATGGAGGGAGACATGGCCAAGCGATTTCCCAGCAACCCCAGCCATCCCGAGCGGATCTGCTGGGGCTGCGACCTGTACTGCCCGGCCAAGGCACTGGCATGCGGCAACGGCGCGGACCGGACCATGCATCCGGTGGAGTTGTTCGGGGAGGATTGGCAGCGCTTCGACAATTTCCTGGAGACGCCCGCAGCCAAAGACCAGGTCAACCGAACGTCTGAATGAAGGGAGCCGCACTCGCCTTGATGGCGGCAACTACCTGAGGCGCCTGTTCGCACAACGCAGACTCTCGGGCCAGCGTCTTTTCCAGGGCCTCGAGCTGGTTACGAATGACCTCGGCAGGGTTGTTCACTTCGCACAGCGGAGCGAAATCCAGCAATCCTTGCCGTGACGCGAACAAGGATTTGTTGCCGCACAGCGATAGCGCCAGCACGTCCTCGGGTATGTATGCCGTGGTGTTGACGATATCGTAAGCCGGGGCCAGGCGCGCATCACGTCGAAGCGGCTCGGAGTAGAGCAGGCCGAAATTCTTCAGATGGGCATCCCCGTTGCCGACGATACAACTGAGCGCGACCATCTCGAACAGCTGTCGAAGCGACTGACGCAGATGCTCGGGGGCACAAAACAAGCGAATGGCCTTGGCAATGGCCGCGTAGCTCTTGCTGTACTTCTGGTCGGCCGCAAGCCCCATCAAGGCAGCCATGTCTTCGAAGCCGATGGCCTTGTTCTGTTCGTCACGGTCAAAACGCCGCATGACGAACAATTTGCCGTTATCGGACAAGAAGAACTGTGGCACCGCCAGACCTGCAGCCTGCGCGACCGACATGCACAGGTATTCGTTGATCGCCAGGCCCGGGTACTCGTCACGCCCACTCTTGATGATCAGTTCGGAGGTTTTCGAGGTGAAGCGCTGGGACAGAGGGTCGAACTGCTCCGGGACCAGTACCTTGGGCTGCACGCCGGATATGCCGGCACGCAGAATGTAGCGATCAACCAGATCGGCAAAGATGTCCTGCGACCCGTCCCATGAAAGGATGTCCGCCAATCGCTCGCCCGGGAACTTCTGCCGCAGCAACAGCGCATCCACAGCAGGCGAACTGACATGCACACGACCAATGGGCGAGCTGCTACCGGACAACGCCAGCAAAAGCATGGGATCCACCTGAACGACCTTCGCCAGGCGGTTGCGCAGTTGCTCCAGGACATAGCCTTCGGGCAGGTTCATCTGGAACACTGGATGCAGGTCCCGATGCCTGTACTCCTCGACGCGTACCGGCATCAACAGGCTGATCGCCGTACGTGGGTCGGCGTGTGGGGCATAGCGGAACAGGTAGTCGCCTGCATTGCTCAGTATTGTTCCACTGTCACCCTCAGGGGTCATGACGCTCAACGGCATCATTCGAACATTCCCTCGATCTCGTCCAGCGTCGGCATCACCGCCGGGACGACCTGCAATTCGCAATCGACCGCAGCCAATGCCCTTGCATAGGCGCCAATGGCCACTGACAGGCTTCCCTTTTCCATGGCAATGACCTTCTGCCTGGTCAGTCCAGACAGGGTTGCAAGCGCCTGCTGGGTCAATCCACGATTGAGCCTTCGCGTGCGGATCTGCTCACCTAGACGCTCGATAATTAATGAAGGAGTCATGTTCCGTATACGAGACAATTCATATTATTTGTAACGTATACGGGACATGATCAAAAATCAAACAAGTCTCCACGGATTCCTCTCCCACAGCACGCTGGACACGATTGCCTGGTCACTTGCAATCACCCTGCAGGATCCTGAGCGCCGCCTCGGCCAGGAAACCCGAGCGACTCTTGTGCTCCGGGTGGTTCTGCACGTACGAGTCGATGCGGGTGAGCAGGTACGCCGGCAGTGTGATGTTGAGCTTCTCGGCCTTGCCCAGGTAACGGGTGATGTCGATATCGATCAGCGCCCAGGTACAACCGGCATAAGATGGATTGGCCGCGTGCACGCTGACCAGGCTGGCCTTGGGAATCTCCTGCTGGTCCTGGGCCAGCAGTTCGAGGTGGCCTTCGATGGCTTCGCGGGCCATGGCGATGGCGTTGTCGAGGTCTTCGCCGGCCGAGAAACAGCCCGGGATGTCAGGGACTTCCACACCCCAGGCGTGTTGATCGTCACCGGGGAGAATCGCAATGGGGAACAACATGGTGATGGGTCTCCTCGTCAGCTGGCATAGCCGATCCGCGCCTGGCGCAGGATGCTGGCCGCAGTGGCCGGCAGCAGGTCTTTCTTCGGGTGCGGGATGGTGACCAGGCCTGGCTTTTCGGGATGCTTGAAGTGATGGTGGCTGCCTTTCGAACGCACCAGGTACCAACCATCCGCTTCGATCACTGAAATCATTTCACGGCTGTTCATGAACCCATTCCTTGGGCCGGCCGCTTGGTGGTTAGTATAACCACCAAGCGGCATTTATCAACACCATACCCACTATTGCGACGAGTGGGCTGCCAGGAAGGGAAGTATGGTAAGAGGCACAGCATGAGTACTTGGAGAAGTGATGCGGGATCTTGCGATGAGGGATAATGAATCGATCAAAGTACCGCCAGCGCCTTTTTCTTCAGTACCTCCAGGTCCATCACCGGCACCCCGGTCAGCTTCGCCATCTCGTCCCATTCCCGCAGGCGCAGACTCACCCGGAATAGAGGATCGGCCTCGAACGCATCGGCTTCGCTGTCGCTCATCACCCCGCCCTGGTACGCCAGCGTGCGCCGGCTGGCCTCGCTCAGGCGATCGTAGTAACCGGGCTGGCGCAAGGTCAGGTAGCGCTTGGCCTCGACGTGATACTGCACCAGCCGCGCCAGGCGCTCGCTGAAGCCGCAGCGGCGCAGGTACTCGGCACCGATACGTTCATGGCTGACGATGCCATAGCCGCCCATGTCCTCGCCCTCGCACAGGTGGCCGATGTCGTGGAAGAAGGCGGCGAGGATCACTTCATCGTCGTAGCCCTCCTCCATCGCCAACTGGGCGGCCTGGGACATGTGCTCGATCTGGGTGATGGCTTCGCCGATGTAGTCGGCACTACCATGGCGCTCGTAGAGGGCGAAGGTGTCGCTGATGATCTGGGTGGGCGTGGGCATTGTGCCTAATCCTGACTGACCTGGTCTGTCGCTATCGCGGGGCAAGACCCCGCGACAGGGCCATGACGACGTGTTACTGAATCTGCTCCGGGGTCACGATCACCCAGTTCTTGTCTGCGGTAACCGGCAACCCTTCCCTGGCCTGGGCCGCCGCGTTCTTCGCGATCATGCCGTTGAGCTGGTCCATGTACTTGGCCTTGCGGTTGATCCACAGGTGGATGCCGCCCTTGCCCACATCCACGCCATGGAACTGCATGTAGCCATCGCTGGTCGGGGTATCGCCGCCCACCAGCACCGGTTTCTTCCACTCATCGATGTAAGTGAGGATGGCCGCCTGCTTGCCAGCCATCCAGGTGGCCGGGGTCCACAGGTACGGGGTCAGTTCCAGGCCTTCATTGGCCTTGGGATCGTACTGCCCGGCAGTGATCTGCTTGCGCGCCGTGGTCAGCTGGCCACTCGCGCGGTCCTTGAGCAGCAGGCTCACGCCGATCACGTTCTGCGGTTTGACGTTGTAGCCGTACTTGGGGTCGGAGGCGACCATGCGCACCAGCTCTTCGGAGGCCGCGGAAATCACGTAGACCTCGATGCCGTTCTCCATCAGCTTGTTGTACAGCTCGGCCTGGCCGGTGAACACTTTCGGCGGTTGCACCTCGATGGTCTTGACCTGATCCCCCTCGAAATAGGTACTGGGGATCGGCTTGCCCGAGGCCATCAGCTCGTCGACCTGCTGCTTCAGTTCCTTGAGGGTGAAGCCCGAGAACACCTGGGCTACCCAGGGGTAGCAGACCATGTCGTCGAGTTCGCACAGACGGTAGTAGTAGCTGAACAGGCTCTCCTTGTGCTCGGCGGTGTCCTTGAACGGGATCAGCTTGAGCGAGGGGTCGAGCTTGTCGCGGCTCAGCAGGCCCTTGTTCTCCATGAACGGCAGCAGCGCTTCCTCGAGATCGAAGCGGTAGCTGGTGTTGTCCATGTCGAATACCGCGTAGTTACCCTTGTTGGCATTGGCGGCAATCATCGCGTCGAGCTTCTGCGCGGCCTCGGCCGGCCAATGCTTGAGCTCGGTGGCCGCCCAGCTGCTGGCGCTCAGCAACAGGGCCAGGCCGCCGGCAAGGATTCTCGGAGCAGACATCATGTGCGGTTCTCCAAAAGACGTGGCCGCTCAACCCTAGACCTGAATTGTGACAAACAGGCATGCGTGAGCGACCCCGAGACAACCGCAAACGCCATGTTCATTGCCAAAAACGACCAGGCGTTATTCCATAAACGACTATGCAAATTACTTTTAGGTATAAATTCGTTTGTTTTCAGGCTGTTAGCATTTCCGTTCGTAATCGCTCACAGAGGCGATGCCTCTTCCGCCTTTTTCTGGAGCTTCAATGAACCTGCCGCTGTCACTCAACCTGCTGGCGTTCCTGGCCCTGCTGCTGGGCCTGGCGCAAACCCGCCGCACCGACTGGAGCCTGGCCAAGAAAGTGCTGCTGGGCCTGGTGCTGGGCGTGGTGTTCGGCCTGGTCCTGCACACGATCTATGGCGCCGGCCACCCGGTGCTCAAGGCCACCCTCGGCTGGCTCGACCTGGTCGGCAACGGCTATGTCGGCCTGCTGCAGATGATCGTCATGCCGCTGATCTTCGCCTCGATCCTCAGCGCCGTGGCGCGCCTGCACAACGCCTCGAGCCTGGGCCGGATCAGTGTGCTGAGCATCGGCACCCTGCTGCTGACCACCGCCATCGCCGCGCTGATCGGCATTGTCCTGACCAACCTGTTCGACCTCAACGCCGAGGGGCTGGTGGCCGGTGCCCAGGAAAACGCCCGCCTGCAGGCGATCCACAACGACTACGCGGGCAAGGTCGCCGACCTCAACATCCCGCAGCTGCTGTTGTCGTTCATCCCGACCAACCCGGTGGGCGACCTGGCCCGGGCCAAGCCGACCTCGATCATCAGCGTGGTGATCTTCGCCGTGTTCCTGGGCCTGGCCGCGCTGCAGCTGATCAAGGACGACAAGGAAAAGGGCGAGCGCGCCCTGTCGGCCATCGACGTGCTGCAGGCCTGGGTGATGCGCCTGGTGCGCCTGGTGATGAAACTCACCCCTTATGGCGTGCTGGCCTTGATGACCAAGGTGGTGGCCAGCTCCAACCTCGAGGATATCCTCAAGCTGGGCAGCTTCGTGGTGGTGTCGTACATCGGCCTGGGCCTGATGTTCGTGGTCCACGGGGTGATCCTGGCGCTGACCGGCGTCAGCCCGCTGCGCTTCCTGCGCAAGGTGTGGCCGGTGCTGACCTTCGCCTTCACCAGCCGCTCCAGCGCCGCCAGCATTCCGCTGAACATCGAGGCGCAGACGCAACGCCTGGGCGTGCCGCAGTCGATCGCCAGCTTCAGCGCCTCGTTCGGCGCGACCATCGGCCAGAACGGCTGCGCCGGGCTGTACCCGGCGATGCTTGCGGTGATGGTCGCCCCGGCCGTGGGCATCAATACCTTCGACCCGCTGTGGATCGCCACCCTGGTGGCCATCGTCACCCTGAGCTCGGCCGGTGTGGCCGGCGTGGGTGGCGGCGCGACCTTCGCCGCGCTGATCGTGCTGCCGGCCATGGGCCTGCCAGTGGAGCTGGTGGCCTTGCTGATCTCGGTGGAGCCGCTGATCGACATGGGCCGTACGGCGCTGAACGTGAATGGTTCGATGATGGCGGGGGTGGTTACCAGCCAGTTGCTCAAGCAGACTGATCAGCAGGTGCTGAGCGGGGATGAGCATGCTGAGTTGAGTCATTCCTGATAGATCGCTGGGGGTGCTTTGCGCCCCTTTCGCGACACAAGGCCGCTCTCATGGAACAAACCGTAACTTATTAATTTATCTAGGCCCTGTGGGAGCGGCCTTGTACCGCGAAAGGGCTGCGTAGCAGCCCCAGGTTCTCAGACCTTGTCCCAGACTTCGAAGTGAAAAACCGGCCCGTGTCCTTCGGCAGGTTGCGGCTCACTCGCGCTCAGTTGCCACTGTCCGCGATCGAACTCTGGGAACCAGGCATCACCCTCGGGCGACAGCTCCACTCGGGTCAGGTACATCCGGCTCACCAGCCCTTTGTCCAGCGCCTGCCCATACAGCTGCGCGCCACCGATCAGCATCAGCTCGCCGACACCCTGCTCCCGCGCCCACTGCTCGGCGCGCACCAGTGCCTCTTCCAGCGAAGCGAACACCTCGGCCCCGGCCAGTTGCAGGCCCGGCTGACGGCTGACGACGATATTCAACCGCCCCGGCAGCGGTCGGCCCAGCGAATCCCAGGTCTTGCGGCCCATGATGATCGGCTTGCCCAAGGTGGTGGCCTTGAAGTACTTGAAATCCCCCGGCAGGTGCCAGGGCATGGAGTTGTCGATGCCGATCACACGGTTCTCGGCGAGCGCCGCGATCAGGCTGAGGGGGAGTGATGTGTTCATGCCGGCGAGGATAGCATCGGGCACGTGGGTTATGCTTGCGCCCTGACCTGTGCAATGGAAGAGCTTGTGACGGCACCGACTCCACTCGACAAGCGCTGGCTAACCGAAGCGGTACGCCTGCGCGAGGAACACGCCGGGCCCCTTGAGGACCAGGAAGCCAACCGTCGCGCCCGCCAGCAAGGTGGCGACCTGGCCACGCGCATCGAGGCCCGCGCCCTGTGGCTGGCCGAACGCGACGGCATGGACACGGCACTGCGCCACTGGAAGCAGGGCGCGCGCCTGGCATTGCTGGCGCTGATGCTCCTGGCCGTGCTCAGCGGCGCCGGCCTGGGCCTGGCTGCCCTGGGCGACGGGCAGCGCCCGGTGAACGTATTCTGGGCCCTGGGCAGCTTGCTTGGGCTTAACCTCATACTGCTCTTCGGCTGGGCAGTGGGCTTCTTCTTCGCCGGTGAGCAAGGCGCGACGCTGGGCCGCCTGTGGCTGTGGCTGAGCGAGCGCCTGGCCCGCGACGCCAAGGCCGCGCAACTGGCCCCGGCGCTGCTGGTGCTGCTGCAGCGCCAGCGCCTGAATCGCTGGTTGCTCGGCCTGCTGGTGCATGGCCTGTGGCTGCTGGCGATGCTCGCCGCCTTGGCGATGCTTCTGGCCCTGCTGGCGACCCGGCGCTACGGGTTCGTCTGGGAAACCACGCTGCTCGCCGCCGAACCCTTCATCACCCTGACCCAGGCCCTTGGCGCCCTGCCCTCGCTGCTCGGTTTCGCCGTGCCGGACGAGGCGATGATCCGCGCCAGCGGCGACACCCTGCCGGCACTCGACCTGGCCCGCCAGGCCTGGGCCAGCTGGCTGCTCGGGGTGGTGCTGGTCTACGGCCTGCTGCCGCGCCTGACGCTGGCCGCGCTGTGCCTGTGGCGCTGGCGCCAGGGCCGCGAGCGGCTGGCGCTGGACCTCGACCTGCCCGGCTACACCCAACTGCGCGACGCGCTGATGCCGCGCAGCGAACGCATCGGCGTGCAGGATCCAGCCCCCGACACCCTGCCGCGCTTCGAAGCCGGCCAGCTGGAGAGCGGCAGTAGCGGCGCCTTGCTGGTTGGCCTGGAGCTGGACGACCAGCGCCCATGGCCACCCGCCCTGCCCCGGTCGGTCACCCACGCCGGCGTGCTCGACAGCCGCGAATCGCGCAACAAGCTGCTCGAGCAACTGAGCCGCTTCCCCCCGGCGCGCCTGGCCATCGCCTGCGACCCACGCCGCTCGCCCGACCGCGGCAGCCTGGCGTTGCTCGCCGAGCTGGCGCGCAATGCCGGCGCCACCCGGATCTGGCTGCTGCAGGCGCAACCGGGCCAGGCCCTGGACGCGGCACGCCTGGGCGACTGGCACGAAGCCCTCGACCGCCTGGGCCTGGCCCACGCCGACACTTCGCCCGTGACCTGGCTGGAGCATGGCCATGACTGAGCCGCTGAAACTGGCCGTGGTCGGCCACACCAACGTCGGCAAGACCTCGCTGCTGCGCACCCTGACCCGCGACGTCGGCTTCGGCGAGGTCTCGCATCGCCCCAGCACCACCCGCCATGTGGAAGGCGCACGCCTGTCGGTGGACGGCGACCCGCTGCTGGAGCTGTACGACACCCCTGGCCTGGAAGACGCCATCGCCCTGCTCGACTACCTGGAGCGCCTCGAACGCCCGGGCGAGCGCCTGGACGGCCCCGCCCGCCTTGAGCGTTTCCTCCAGGGCAGCGAGGCGCGCCAGCGTTTCGAACAGGAAGCCAAAGTGCTGCGCCAGCTGCTGGCGAGCAACGCCGGCCTGTACGTGATCGACGCCCGCGAACCGGTGCTGGCCAAGTACCGCGACGAACTGGAGGTATTGGCCGGTTGCGGCAAGCCACTGCTACCGGTGCTCAACTTCGTCGCCAGCAGCCAGCACCGCGAACCGGAATGGCGCGAGGCCCTGGCGCGCCTGGGCCTGCATGCGCTGGTACGTTTCGACAGCGTGGCCCCACCCGAAGACGGCGAGCGCCGCCTCTACGAAAGCCTGGCGCTGCTGCTGGAAGATGCCCGCCCGGCGCTGCAACGGCTGATCGACGACCAGCAGGCCCAGCGCCTGACCCGCCGCCACAGCGCCAAGCGCCTGGTCGCCGAGCTGCTGCTCGATTGCGCCGCCTGCCGACGCAGCGTCGAGGCGGAGCCTGCCGCCGAGGCGCGGGCCATCGAAGCCCTGCGCCAGGATGTGCGCCAGCGCGAACAGCGCTGTGTCGAGGCGCTGCTCAAGCTGTATGCGTTCCGCCGCGAGGACGCCAATGCCGGTGACCTGCCGCTGCTCGACGGCCGCTGGGGCGACGACCTGTTCAACCCGGAGACCCTGAAGCTGCTCGGTGTGCGCCTGGGCAGCGGCGTGGCGGCCGGTGCCGCAGCGGGCGCGGGCGTGGACCTGCTGGTGGGCGGCCTGACCCTGGGCGCCGCCGCGCTCGCCGGCGCCATCGCCGGCGGCGCCTTGCAGACCGCGCGCAACTACGGTTCGCGGCTGATGGGCAAGCTCAAGGGCCAGCGTGAATTGACGGTGGATGACGCCGTGCTGCGCCTGCTGGCGTTGCGTCAGCAGCAGTTGATCACGGCGCTGGAAGGGCGAGGCCACGCGGCGCAGGACAGCATTCGCCTGGCCCCTGCGGACGACAAGGGCTGGCGCGAGGACAAGCTGCCCGAGGCACTGCGCAGGGCACGGGCGCATCCGCAGTGGTCCACGCTCAATGCCGGGGCGCGGGTCAGCCAGGCCGAGCGGCAGGAGCAGCTGGAAACCTTGGTGGCGGACTTGTAATCCGATCGCGGGGCCAGCCCGCTCCCACAGATCAACGCAGGGCACCCTTGTAGGAGATCGCCCAGCCCGTCAGGCTGTGCTGCCGCGCAGGAAACAACGTTGTAAGCATCACCAGCGTGGGAGCGGGCTTGCCCCGCGATGGCTAGCCCCGCGCCTTGCGCAGCGCCACCAGTTGCCGCCGCATCTCCCGATGGCGCTGGCTATTGAACACCAGCATTGCCACTAACGGCAGCACCAGCGCCGCGACCAACAGCCCGCTATTCAAACCGCTCCCGATCAGGCTCAACGCCATCAGCAGTGCAACCACTGGCACCAGCAATACCACCCACATCGCCCTCAGCCCGCGAATCATCGCGATGTGACCCAGGCACAACAGCACTACCAGCCCGCCAATGGCCAGCACAGAGAAGAGCGGATTGCCCGGATGGTTGCGCCAGTGGCTGTCGACCCACAGCGTCACCGCCAATGCCACCGAGAGAATCGAAGTGATGATGCCCAGCACAAAGACCGGGAAGTAGCGGGCCATGAACCGCGCAGAGGGATCTGGACTCATCGACGCCCCTGGCGTCGATGCTCCCGATACTCGACCAGGCGAACACGCATCTCCCGGTATCTGCGGCTATTGAGCAACAGCAATGTCACCAGCCCAGCGACCAGGCTGCTGGTGAAGATGAACAGGTTGGGGCGATGCCCGTAGGTCGTCAGCGTGATCACCATGCTAGCCACGCACAGCCCCGCCACAAGCCACGCACCCCAGGCACGTCCCCGGACCACCGCGCCATGCCCCAGCATGAAGACCGCCAGCGTGATGGAAAGGCTCCAGGGAAAGAGCCCGTCCTTCGAGCACTGTCGGCAGTAGGTGCTCCACACCAATGCGAATGTCCAGGCCACGGCGATGATCGACGAAAAATACGCGCCGATGAACACGCCGAAGTACCGCTGAAGAAAGCCCTTCAACTCAGGATGCCGGATCATTCGGAAATTTCCTCGTAAAGCCCGACAGCCATGCCCTGCACCGTACCGCTGCCGGCCAGGCCAATGAAGCCACCCAGCGAGTCCTTGATCAACGTCTGTGTGGAATGGTTGATCTGCGTAGGCGTGAAGCGCTTGACCAGCTCGCCCGCACTTTGCCTTAGCTTCAACTGCTTGGCCGTCAGGGCCGGATGCTTGATCAGCAGCAGCTCCTTGGTCAGCGCCTTGCGTTGCTGTCGACTCAGCGAGCGGGTCAGCTGATACCAGCTGTTGCCGGTCGCGGCCTTGCGCACCTGGAGGAACTTCAACGTCGTGAGACCTGAAGCGCCCACACCCATCAGCGACACTGCATCGAGCACAGGAGTGGCGGCCTGGTACCACGCCTCCTGATCGAGGGCATCATTGAGCGAAGGGTCGGTTGCCTCGAAGGCGGTTCGCACCAGGCCGATACCGCACTGCGCGGTACTGGCGGTTGCCGCGGCATAGCCCGCGACCGTCAGCGCCAGGCTGGCGCCCCCGGAGAACGGCACGGCGATGGTACCGCTGAACATGACGATCCAGCCCAGCACCGCGCCTGCACAGGACAAAGTGGTGTTAACCGCCTCCTTGACCACCCGGGCTTCACGCGGGTTGCTCTGCAGCTGGTTCATGAACTGCTCGGGCGAGGTGTAGCGAGGCGCCTCGCGCAGGATGATGCGCTTGGGCTTGATGCTACAGATCGGCTGGAACTCGCGCAGCGTGATGACGTTGTAGTCGGCATCGATGTAGACGACACCCGCGCCGACGATGCCTGGGTCGGCGTCGATGGCCTTGAACAGCTTCTGCTGGTCGATGCGGCCTTGCATGCGCTGACGCGCCATGAACTGAGAGGTGCTGCCCAGGGAGTTGGAGAGCAGGTCTGTCACAAATCGGTTTCCTATTACAATGAGCGACCGTATCGCACGGGCAACTGTGATTACCCGGCCAGCGCGCCCCCACAGGCCCCTGCTAAATCAACAAGGTTGTGCAGTTCCATGAGAGCGGGCTTGTCCGCGATTGCGCCGGTAGATTCACCATCGCATTCGCGGGGCAAGCCCGCTCCCACAGGTCGGCGAGCGGCCTTAAGGGATCACACGTTCGGGCACGGCACCGGCGCCCAGTCACCCATGTCCGGGTTGCGGCACATGGCGTTGACCTGGTCGGTACCGGCCTTGGCCACCTGCTGGGCCTCGGCTTTCTTGCCGTTGGCATTCTGCAGGGTCTTCTCGGTGGCCACGGCTTCCGGCGGCACGTCCTTGGTCACCTTCTTGGCCGGCTGGACCTTCTTCACATCTTTCTTCTTGCCGGTGGTCGCCACTTTCGGCGGCTCGGCCACGGCGACCACGTCGGTGCGCGCGACGCCGACCTGCTTGAGGTCCTGCTCGTAGGCCTGGGTGTAGTTGTTCAGGTTTTCACCCAGACGCCCGTTCACAGTGGTCAGCAGGTTGTTCGACTCCTGCAGGCCGGCGACGATCTCGGCCAGGCGCTTGCGCCCCTCGGTGTCGTTGATGCGGCCAGACTTGCGGTTCTGGATCAGGCTGGCGAACTCGCGCTGGTAGCAGGACTGCGACGACTTGGCGTAGGCCGTGGTGCGGTCCAGGTCGGCGGCGCTCTTGTCGATGTCAGTGGCGTACGAGGCGATGCGCTGCTTGTCGTCGCTGATCTGCTTCTGGCGCTCGGTGTAGTAACCGGCCGCGCCACCGACCAGGGCGCCACCGGCGGCGCCGATGGCGGCATTGCGGCCGCGGTTTTCCTTGTCGACCAGGGCGCCGGTCAGGGCACCGCCGACCGCGCCGAGCAGCGCACCGGTGGCGACCGAGCGGGTCATGTCACCGTCGGTGGAACGCAGGTGCTGCACCGGCTCGTAGCAGTTGGGGTAGTACTCGACCTTGGTCGTGGCGCCGACCTTGGACACGGGCGAGCTGGCGCAACCGCTCAACAGCACGGTGCTGAAACCGGCTGCCAGCAGCAGCGCGGTACGGGCCTGGGATGCAGTGATCAGGGGTTTGCGGGTGAACATGGTCTGGTTTCTCTTCTTGGGTTTCTCGGTATCCGGGGGCTTCGTGCCACCCGGGAGTCCTTTCTGTCGAAGCTGTCCTTAGGGTCGCGGGGCGGCCGATGCCAGCAGCTCCTTGAGGATCGTCGCCGGATCGGCCCGCCGGTTCTGGCGGTACTCCCCGACGTGGCGGACGAACAGGGTGGCGCGGGTCACCAGGCTGTTGCCCAGGACCGGCTTGCGATTGAGTTCTTCCTTGACCCGCTGGAACTGCGCCTGGATCACCGCGTCGGTGTAGCGCGTGCCGCTGGACAGGTTGTCGATGTAGATCGCCACGGCGCCATCGAGGGCGGCGCGGCCATTGGCGATGGCGGCGCCGTACATGCGCGCGCTGGTCTGGTCGCCCGAAGCCTCGGCCTTGGCCTGGGTGTTCTGCAGGTTGGTCAGGCGGATGTTGTAGTTGTTGACCGTCTCGGCCACCAGGGCGGCGGACTGGATCAGGTTGCCGGCGGCCTCTTCACGCTGACGGGCGATCAGCGAGACGTTGCGCTTGAGCTCTTCGTTGACCAGGCCGAGCTCGGCCTGCTGGCGCGGGTCGGTGGCGGCGGCGATGATGCTGTCCAGGCGCTTGGTCGGGTCCTGGGCGGCGTCGATGTCGTCGGTCAGGCCGGCCAGACGGCCTTCCTTCTGCCACTGCTCGAACAGTTCCTGGTAGCGCGAACGCGGGGCCGACAGGGCGCCGATGGCTACGCGAAAGCCAGTGGTCTCGTTGCGCTGCTCGGTGCCGTCGGCGCCGAACAGCGGGTACTCGCGGCGCATGCCGGTGAACAGGGTGCCCTCGCCCTCGAGGTAGTTGCCGCCCTTGACCACGAAGCCACCGTAGGCGCCCTGCAGGCGCCCGGCGTTGACCAGCTGGAACGACTCCTGGACCATCTCGGCGGCGTTGCCGATCACGTCGAACAGGCCCAGCGGGTTGGGCTGCCTGGTGCCGATCGGCATCAGCCGCGCCGCCTGCCCGGTGCCGCCGGCGACCTGGTTGAACACCGCGAAGTCGGCCAGCGGCCCTTCACTGTCGGCGCCTTCGACCTTGCGCGGGAACAGTCGCCCTTCCAGTTCCTGGCGGCTGACTGCCGAACCGCCACGGGCGGCGAATTCCCACTCGACTTCGGTGGGCAGGCGCACGAAACCGGTGCCACCGTCCTCGGCCTTGCTGCCACGGCCACTGACCGGCAGCAGGTCGCGATGGTGCTTCATCAGCCAGGCGCTGTAGACGGCGGCGAAACGTTCGGCCTCGAAGCGCGACAGCTTGACCTTGGGCAGGCGGCCCGCCGCGTCGTTGCTCGCCTCGCAGGCCGGCGCCGCGTCGCCGCCGGCCAGCGACGGCGCCTGGGCCATCACCTGGGCGTACTGGCGGGCGGTCACTTCGTACTTGCCGATGAAGTACATCATCGGCGTGAGCGGGCTGCCTTTCTCGACCTTCGGCAGGCTAGGGCCGACGGCCTTCTGCCACTGCGGCGCCAGGTCCTGCAGGCTGAACTGGCCGTTGATGAAGTCGCGTCGGTAGCCGGAGATGAACGACTGCTTGTAGCCGGCCTCGCCTTCGCTGAACGGGTAGCCGAGGTTGACCTCACGGTCGTCGAGGCTGCCCTGGGCCAATACGTAGACGCTGCGCAGCACCAGCTCGCCACCACAGGGCAGCGGCAGGCTGACATCGCCTGGCAACGGCTTGGGGTTGTCGAACTTGCTGTCGGCCCCGGCCTGGGACTGCACGGCCGGCTTGGCCTTGTCGTCGCCATCGGCCGGGGAACAGGCCACCAGGCTCAGCGCGGTGAGGATCAGGGCGGCAGCCCCGAGACGGCGATCAGACATCACGTATTCCTTGGCAGGCCTCGATGCGCGCCACCCGCCAGCCGCCCAGGGCGGCGGCGGCGGTGCTGGCCAGCAGCACGGCACACAACGCAACGAGGTAGTGCATGGGCAGCAGGTGGCTGGCGAACTCGCCGGGCACCTGCATGAAAAGTCGGTTCAGGCCGTGCTCGGCCAGCAGGTACAACAACCCCGCCACAACGGCGGCCAAAATTCCGCTGTAGAGCGCCTGGAGCACCACGAACAACAGCAGCGCAGCGGTGCCGAAGCCCAGCAAACGCAGCACCGCCAGCTCGCGCTGCTTGCGCTCCACCGCCGCCACCGCGCCCGCGGCGATGGCCGCCACGGCGCCGGCCACGGCCAGGCTGGCGATGATCCAGAACACCAGGTCGAGGTTGCGGCTGAGCGATTGCACCTGGGCGATCTGTGCGGCCTGGGTCGAGACCAGCAGCTTGCGCTCGGCGAAGAACTGGCGCAGCGGCTCGACATCGGTCAGTTCGCGGGCATACAGGCGAAATGCCGGGTACACCCGCTGCTGTGCACTTCCCTGCTCCTCGCCCTGCCAACCCAGTGTCGGCACCGCGCGGCCATCGCGGTAATCCTCGACGGCTTCGAGCAACTGCAACGACGCGAACAGGCCATCGCGCTCGAACGCCGCCAGGGGCAACACGCTGATGACCTGCAGGCGCGTCTGCCGCCATTGCATCTGCCCGGCCTGTCGGCGGCTGAAGCTGGCCTGCAGCTCGTCTCCGGCCCTGGCGCCGAGCTTTTCCGCAGCGGTAAAGCTCAGCACCACCTGCTGCAGCCCCGTCGGGGGAACGACTTGCGCCAGCAAGGGATCACCCTTGGCGGTCGGCAGCATTTCAACCGTCAGGCCACGCCCGTGGGCGGGCAACAGCAGTTCGGCGGTGGCGGCGATCTGCCGGGTCCGGGGGATGGCGAAGGCCACCCCCGGGCGTTGCCCCAGTTCCTCGATGAACTCGGCGCGAAAGCGTCCACCGCCCAGGGGAATGATCTCGCGCACCCCCGGGTCACGCTGCAGGCGCTCGGTCAGGCTGCCGACCAGGCCGAACTTCAGGCCGAACAGCACCAGCAGTGGCGCGATCACCGCCACCAGCGCCAGCACGCCGCACGCCGACAGCCGCGCATCGTTGCGGTAGTCCTGCCAGGCCAACCCGGCGATCAGCAGCGGGCGCATCAGGCGGCCCGCTCCAGCGTTGCCGTGACGCCGCCGTCGGCCTCACGCCGACAGGCCATGCGCAGCACCGTCAGCCCGGCCTGGCGGGCCAAGGCTTCGTCGTGGGTGGCGACCACGCAAGTCACCTGGCGCGCCTCGGCCTCGCGCAGCAACAGCTGCATCACCCGCTCGGCGTTGACCGGATCCAGCGCGGCGGTCGGCTCGTCGGCCAGCAGCAGCGTCGGGGCATGGGCCAGGGCACGGGCGCAGCTGACCCGCTGGCGCTGGCCGAGGGACAAGGCGGCGGGTTTCTTGCCCAGCTGGTCGTGCACATCCAGCGCTTCGGCCAGGCGTTCGACGCTGCCATCATCGCCGAGCCCCAGCAGCTGGCGCGGCAGACGGATGTTGCCGCGCACATCGAGAAAACCCAGCAACCCACCCGCCTGCAGCACGTAACCAAGGTGGCGGCTGCGCCAGCTGGCCAGGCGATCAAGCTGCCGGCCGTGCCACAGCCCGGCGACATCCTCGCCGCCGAGGACGAAGCCCTCTGCCGCATCCGGCGCCAGCACCAGCGCCAGCAGGTCGAGCAAGGTGCTCTTGCCGCAGCCGCTGGGGCCGACCAGCGCCACCCGCTCGCCCACGGCCAGGTGCAGCCGGTCGACCTGCAGGCTGTAGCGCTGGGCACCCTGCCCGCGCGTCTTGCGCACCCCGTCCAGGCGAATCATCACGGCAGCGTCGACAGCGGGACACGGTACAGGGCGTCACCCGGCTCGGCGTTGCCGAAGCGCACCCAGTTGGCCATGTCGTTGTGGAAGGTCTCGTACAGGCGGATCTTCGAGTCCAGCTCGTCGATGAAGTCCTCCTGCTCGGCCACCGACAGCGACAGCCACAGGTCCTGGGTCATGCTCAGGGACTTGCTGCGGTACGGCAGGCCATCGAGGTACTCGCCGAGCACCCCGCCCTGGGCCAGGTTGGCGCCCTTGCGCAGGGCGCCGGGGTCGCGGCTCATGTAGGCGCTGGCGCTGGCAATCTCGTTGAAGAAGTCGCCCGGCGAGCTGCGGGTCTTGCGCGCGGCATCGACGATCAGCTTGAGCGACTGCTGCAGGTCGTTGAGCTGCAGCTTGGTGAGCATCACGCACACCTGCAGGGTGGGCAGCGTCGGGTTGGTCAGGTCGCGGTCGGCGGTCCAGGCGCTGACCAGCTGCGGCGCCTGGCTGGCGCCATGGCGGCCGAGGAAGTCCATGTGCATGGCATAGCCGATGGCCTGGGACTTGGCCGCCAGCCCCGAGGCCGAGGTCAGCAGCGGCACCGGCTGTGGTTGCTGGTTGCGCACCTGGTGCACCAGCTCGGCGAAGGTCGAGCCGATCTCGCGAACGCGCTCGCCGAACGCGCCGACCTCGCCCCCCGGCACGCCGACGTAGAGGTCACCGATCTGCGGGTTGCTGTCGGCGGTGAGCACGCGATACTGGCTCTCGGCCGCACCGTGGTTCTTCACCCCGGCCGGGGTGCGCAGGTGCAGGGCGTAGATCTTGATCTGTTTGCTCAGCGCCGCCTGGCGCACTTCGGCCTCGTTCATCTGGGTGCTGCTGAATGGGTCATTCTTGCGCAGTGCGCCGGCATCGCTGACCAGCAAGATGAGGCGTCCACCATAGCCGGACCAGTCCATGCCCTCGACCGCCTGCATCACCCCGGCGAAGGCATCCTCGTTGAACGAATGGCTGGAAACGCTGGTGGCCCTGACCTGCGAGGCGGCCTTGAGGAAGCGCGCAGGATCCCGGCCCTCCTCCAGGCTGACCAGGGTCTTGCTCAAGTACTCGAGGCCCGGGGTGCGCTTGACGTTGTTGCGGAAACCCACCAGCCCGAAGCTGACGCTGTCCAGCTCGCCCCGGGCCGCCAGTTGCTGCTGAAGCTCGCTGACCACCTGGCGTACACGGTCGATATACGGCTGCATGGACACCGAGGTGTCCACCACCAGGACGATGCCGGTGCGGAAGCTGTTGTCGCCGACCGCCGTCACGCCGGCTGCCTTGGGCGCGCTGTCGCGGGCACTGGCGCCGGGGTCGATGGAGGCGATGTTGAGCAGTTGCACCGGCTGGCCGCCGGCGTCGAAGCTTTCGCGGTAGTCGAAGATCGGCATCAGGTAGAACTGGTTCTGCGGCACGGCGCTGGCCGCCGGCTCCAGGGCCATCACCTGCGGTACCTGGTCGGGGTGGTTCTGTGCCTTGAGCAGGCTGTCGCGGGCCTGGGCGGTGTCGTCGAGCAAGTGCTGCACATCGTCCACCTGACGCATGAACATCACCGGCGAGCGGCCCGAGCGCTCGGTGAACTTGAGCACCAGGCTCTGTTTCCAGTCACTGGTCTGCGCGGCCGGCAGCCAGCCATCGCGCTGGCCGTCGCTGGCTGCGCCGACCTGGACCCAGGCCTGGCCGCCGACGTCCTTGCGCTGGTAGACGTAGAGCACGGAGAAGGCCGGCAGTTTCTCGCCCGAGGCATCGCCGGGCTGGGCCACCAGCTGGGCGTCGGGCTTGGTCAGCACACGCTGGAACAGGGTCTTCTTGCCGGGCATCAGCAGTGGGCGGCCATCGTCCGAGGCGGCAACGGGTGTGATCTTGGGTTCGGCGGGGGCCACGCTGTCGGCGGGCGTCTGCGCCACCGGTGTTTCTGGCGCGGGCGCGTCACTGCCGCCGAGCAGCCAGAAGAACGCGCCACCCAATCCCAGCGCCGCCGCGATCGCCACCGCCAGCACGGCCTTGGCCGGTTTGTTCGATCCGGACTTCACGGCGGGAGCGGGCTTGGGTTCGGGCCGCCGGGCGGGCTCGCTCACGGGAGCGGCAACGGCCTGCGGAATGTCGATGGACACCGGTTGCGGGGTGGTCGGCGGCGGGATCGGCAGCGGACGCACCAATGTGCTGTCGTTGTCCTCGACCGGCGCCTGGACCGTCAGGCGGTCCAGCGCGGCCAGCAACGCCACCGCGTCGGCGAAGCGCTCGTTGGGATCCTTGGCCAGCAGGCCACGCAGGATGTCCTGGTAGCGGCCGTGCTCGATGGGCAGTTCCGGCAGCGGCTCGGTCAGGTGCGCCAGCGCCGTGGACAGCGCATCGGTGCCGCTGTACGGCAGCTTGCCGACCAGGATCTCGTAGAGCACCACGCCCAGCGCATACAGGTCGGCGCGGCCGTCGATCTCCATGCCCCGCGCTTGTTCCGGGCTCATGTAGCTCGGCGTGCCGACGGCGAAGCCGGCCTGGGTGAACTGGGTGCGGTCATCCAGCGACTTGGCGATGCCGAAGTCCGACAGCACTGCAGTGCCGTCGGCACGGAACAGGATGTTGGCCGGCTTGACGTCGCGGTGCACCAGGCCCTGGGCATGGGCATAACCCAGCGCCTGGGCGATCTGGCGCACGTAGGCGAGGCCCTGCTCGGGCGTCAGCCCATCGGCGATGCGCTCCTTGAGGGTGCCGCTGGGCAGGTACTCCATGGCCATGTAGTACAGCTCGCCGACATTGCCGATGTCGTGGATGGTGGCGATGTTCGGGTGCGCCAGCCGCGCCAGGGTGCGCCCTTCGCGCAGGAAGCGCTCGCAGAAGGTCGGGTCGGCGGCCAGGCTCGCCGCCATGATTTTCAGCGCCACCTTGCGTTCCAGGGAACGCTGGGTGGCGAGGTACACGCTGGCCATGGCGCCTTGGCCAAGCTCGCGATCGATATCGAATCCGGGGATCTGCATGTCCATGATGTCTTCAGTTCACCTTGACGACCACTGCGGTGATGTTGTCCGGCGCGCCACGGGTCAGCCCCAGGTGCACCAGGCTGCGGACCACCTCGTAGGGGTCGGCGTGGCCGAGCACTTCGGCGATCTCGTGGTCCTCGGCGGTCTTGTTAAGGCCATCGCTGCACAGCAGGTAGGTGTCGCCGGGCCGCACCTGCAGGGCCACGGCCTGCAGGTCGAGGTCATCCTCGACGCCGATGGCGCGGGTGACGATGTTGCCGCGCGGATGCACCCGCGCCTCGGCCTCGTTGAGCAGGCCGCTGTCCTGCAGCTCCTGGACGTAGCTGTGGTCGTGGCTGAGGCGCTCGATGCGACCATCGCGCAGGCGGTACAGGCGACTATCGCCGGCCCACAGGCCGATGGCCTGGTCGCCACGCGCCGCCAGCACCACCACGGTGCTGCCCATCATCGCCACGCCACGGCGCACGGTTTCCTCGCGCACGATGCCGTTGACCCAGGCCAGGCCGTCGCGCACCTCGCCGCTGAAGTCGTCGAGCGAGTCGAGCATCGGCAGGCTGCGCAGGCTGTCCATGGCCAGGCTGCTGACATAGTCGCCCGCCGCATGCCCGCCCATGCCGTCGGCCACTGCCCACAGGCCTGCCCAGGTCAACTCCAGGCAGGCGTCCTCGTTGATCTTGCGCACCATGCCGACATGGCTGTAGCTGGCCGCTGTGTACTGCATGTCGGTCATTCGCTGCGCGCCTCGCTACCCAAAAGAAACCCGGCGAAATCCTCGCTGCGCGGCAGGCCCGCGCAGCGCATCAACCCCGGGGCGATACGTTCGGAACCCCTGCCCCACCACAGGCTCATGCCCTCACAGGCGCATTCGGCCAAGGCCAGTGCGCGCCCCTGCGGCGTGGTCGCATCCAACCGCTGCAACCCACCCACCGTCACACGCGGTCCCTGCAGGAGCAGCGTCGAGCCGCGAAAAGGCTGCAAAGCAGCCTCGAAATCCTCAAAGGCAGCACCCGGCTCAAGCGTCGCCAGCAATGCCTCCTCGACCGCCTCGAACCATTCCTCGGCCCCCGCCACCACAGGCGCCAACGGCTGCCCCGGCTCCAGCACCTGGGCCACGGTCAGCGGAAAATACCGCCCGACCCGGTCGATGCTCGGCATCAGCACGCCGATGACCGCCTCGGGCCCGCACAGCCCCGGCGCCAGGGCGAATCGCCACAAGGGGCTGACCAGGTAGGCCTCGAGCCAACGCTCGCCCAGCGCCTGCTGGCTGGCCTGCATCCCCGCCGCCAGCCACTGATCCCAGGGCTGGATGAAGCTGTTTGGAAGGCCGCGGCTGACGAAGTCGCCGCGGCTGGCCAGTTTTCCGTAGAAACCCACGTCGTTCACAGGTGCTCCGGCAGGCTGAAACCGCTGAGCACTCGGCTGCGGAACGGGTTGAAAGCGCTGCTGGCACGCAGCTCGTAGGACACGCTGGCGCCATCGACGCGCAGGCGCAGGTTGAAGCGTTCCGGCGAGCTGCCGGCCACCAGGTCGGACTGGTCGAGCAGGCGGAACCAGGCCCAGGGGCCTTCCACGGTCAGGCCGGAACGGCCGGTGGCCGAGGGCGGCGAGATCGACAGGCGCACCACGCCGATGCTGTTGGGGTTCGGCCACTGCAACGCCACCGGCCGGCTCGGACCGTGGTCGTAGCTGACCTGCTGGCCATCGAGGTCGAGCAGGAACTGGGTGATGGTCGCGTCCATCGCCACCGGCTTGAGTTCGAAGCGCACGCCCGGCTGCACGCCGTTGCTGTTGCGGAAGAACGCATCACGAATGCTCGCCGCGCGCTGGAAGGTGTACAGCACGTTGCTGTTGATCCCCAGCTTCTGCGCCGCGCCCGGCTGCCAGCTCCACGGCGTGCTCGAGGTATTGACGTAGGGTTGCAGGTACTTGCGGAAGTAGTTGTCCATCACCCCGCCGACGCCGAAGAACAGGCCGAAGTCCTCCAGGGTGGCGTCCCGCGAGCTGCCGGCCACCAGCGGGTAGCGGCCGCTGAGGGACTGGCGGTAGACATTCACCACCTCGCTGGTCCAGGCGGCGTTGAGCTGGTTGCGCACGCCGCCCATGACGATGTTGTGGGTCGAGCCGAGCACCGAACCCACCAGGTTCTGCACCACCTTGGGCTGGCGCGCGGCGCCCAGGGCGACACGCTGCGCGGCGGCCTGGGCCTGGTTCTTGGCCTCGCCCAGCAGCGCGTCGCCGCTGGCGCCGACCATGGCGCTGACCTGCACGTACAGGGCATTGAGGTCGGTGAGCAGGCCGTCGATGGCCGCAGGCTGTCCTTCGCCGGTTTCCACCAGCGCGGCCAGCTCGGCGAAGTGCGCGGTCACCGGGTCCACCTCACGAGCAGCCGGGTTGTCGCTCGGCAGCGGCGCATCGCCGAGCAGGCCGCCGAGGCGCTGGCGCAGCTGGTCGACACCGGCCTGTTCGGCCTTGGCCTGGACCTTGTCGAGGGTGGTCGGCTGCGCCAGGTTGGTCTCCTTGGCGGCCGCCTGCAGCAGTTTCTTCATCGGCGAGGTCGGCCCGGACAGCACCCGCAGCACATCGGCGGCCTGGCCGACGCTGGTGATCGGCACGAAGTCCAGGTCCGCCAGCAGCGCATCCCAATGGCGGATGTAGTCCTGGTAGTACAGCTGCAGCACATCGTCGGCCAGGCGCTTGGCATCGCCCGACTCGCTGGCCTCGCGGCCCAGCACCCAGCGCTCCTCGGCCAGGGTCTCGCTGTGGGCCAGGCTGGCGGCGAGGAACGCCTTGCGGTAGCCCTCGACGGTGAAGATGCCCGGCAGCGGCTCGCTCAGCGGCTTGCCGTTCTTGAAGCGGAACACCAGCGCAGCGTCGCGGCCGGCGGCGTCGCTGACCCGGAAGTCGCCGACCCCGGCCGGCAGTTTCTGGCGCTTGACCCGGTCGTAGACACGCTGGGCCACCGGCAGCTGTTGCAGTTGGCGGCGGGTGTCGTCGATCAGGCGCTGGTCGAGACGGGCATTGGGCGGGCGCTTGTCGAACAGCGCCGCCAGGTGCTGCTCCAGGGCCTGGCGCAGGTCCGGCGCCAGGTCGCGGGGCAGGCTGCGCTCCCAGTCGAGGGTGACCCAGGCCTTGATGAACTCGGCGTCGTAGTGTTCACCGTCGGCCAGCATCAGGTAGGCCTTGAGCCCCTCGTAGAGGTAGTCGGACGGGCCGCCGGCGTACAGCTGCTCTTCGATGCGGGTGACCAGGCGCGGGGCGAAGATGGCGATCAGCAACTTGCGGTAGACGCTGTCCGACTCACCTTCGAGCATGTCGCCCTGGTACAGCCCGAGGCCTTCGGCCCAGCCGGGCGGATCCTCGGCCAGGCGGCGCACGCCGTTGAGCAACGGCAGCACGTCGACCACGTTGCGCTGGGCCGGGCTCAGCTCCTGCACGCTCTTGCCCAGCGGCTTGAGGCGGCCGTCGACCTCGGCGATGTATTGCTGGTTGGCGCGGTAGCTCAAGGTCCACAAGGTGCCGACCACCAGCACCAGGGCCACGCTCAGCGCCAGGGCGCCGCGGGCGATCCACTTGCGCCGCTGCTCGACCTTGGGGTTGCTGCCGACCAGGCCGCGCTCGGCGAAGGCCACGGCGCTGAACAGCTTCTCGATGAAGTAGCTGCGCCCGGTGCCGTTCTGCCGCGCCAAATGGGCACGGTCCAGGCCCATGCTCTGGGCCATGCTGCCGATCAGGCGGTCGATGGGGCTGCCTTCCTGGGTGCCGCTGGTGAAGTACACGCCGCGCAGCAGGGCGCGCGCTTCGAAGGCGTTGGGCTTGAAGATGCCATCAAGGAAGGTCTTGAGGTTGCCGCGCAAGGCGGCGAACTGCTGGACGAAACCGTAGACCAGGTCGCGCCGCGCCGGGTCGCGTTCCTGCTGCAGGCGTTCGACCAGACGCTGGTTGAGGCGCTGCTCGAGCAAGGCGAACTCGCTGCCGAACTGGGCCAGCGGGCCATCGCCGTGCTGGCCGTCATCCAGGGGGAAGGTCATGCCCCACACCTGGGCCCGCTCTTCCTTGCTCAGGTTGTCGAAGAACTCCATGAAGCCCGGCACCAGGTCGAGCTTGGTCAGCATCAGGTAGATCGGGAAACGCACGCCCAGCTGGCTGTACAGCTCCTGGATGCGGGTGCGGATCGCCGCCGCGTGGGCGGCGCGCTCGGCGTCGCTGCCCAGCAGCAGGTCGGACAGGCTGATGGCGATGAAGGCGCCGTCGATGGGCCGGCGCGAACGCTGGGTCTTGAGCAGGTCGAGGAAGCCCAGCCAGGCCGCCTTGTCCACCTGGGCATGGCTGTCCTGGGTGGTGTAGCGGCCGGCGGTGTCCAGCAGCACGGCCTGGTCGGTGAACCACCAGTCGCAGTTGCGCGTGCCGCCCACGCCACGAATGGCGCCCTCGCCCAGCTGCGCCGCCAACGGGAAGTGCAGGCCGGAATTGACCAGCGCGGTGGTCTTGCCCGAACCGGGCGGGCCGATGATCACGTACCACGGCAGCTCGTACAGGTTGCGTCGCTCGTCACCGCCCAGGCGCGCCTTCTTCAGCAGCACCAGGGCCTCGTCCATGCGCTGGCGCAGGGTCGCCAGCTCTTCGGCGGTGGCAACGCCGGCAGGGTCCGGCGCGGTCTCGGCGGCCAGGCTTTGCATCACCTTGGCCGCCTGGCGCCGGGCCTGGACGATGCGCCATACGCGGTAGGCGATCCACACCGCGAACAGCAGGACGATCAGCACCAGACGTGGCGCGACCGGCACCAGCGCATCGAGCAGCGGACCGAGGAACCAGATGATCAGGCTGAGGGCGAGCAGGCCCAGCACCGGGACCACCCAGCGAATGACAAAACTGAAAAACGCCTTCACTCGACGCCCTCCGCCAGAACGGTGATTTCAACCCGGCGATTCTTCGCCCGGCCCTGCGCGCTGTCGTTCGACGCCAGCGGCTCGGTGTCGCTCAGGCCCTGGGCGCTGAAACGCCCGGGCTGGCCGGTGCGGGCGGCGAGCAGGTTCTTCACCTCCTCGGCACGGGCCTGGGACAACGCCCAGTTGGACGGGAAGCGCAGCGTGGCGATGCGCTGGTTGTCGCTGTGGCCGGTGACCTTCACGTTGCCCTTGACCTTGGCGACGGCTTCGGCAATGCGCAGCATCAGCGGCTCGAAGTCACCCTTGATGCTGGCGCTGGCCGAGGCGAACAGCTCGTCGCCGCGGATGGTCACCACCGAGCGGTCCACCGCGTCCTCCACCGCGACCCGGCCGGCCTTGATGTCTTCGGCCAGGAAACCGGCCAGGCGTGGACGTTCCACCGGCTTTGGCTGCACCACCGGGCGGTCCATGGCCTGCACCGGGATCTCGCCCAGGGCATGGATGCCACGGAACACCGGCTCGGCGTCGGCGGCCAGTTTCAGGCGCAGGCCGAACAGCACCAGCAACAGCAGCGCCAGGGCCAGGGCCAGGCCGACCCAGGGCGGCACGAACTGCGCCAGGCGGTCACGGGTCACGGTGACGCCGCGCCAGTGCGGCGACAGCTCGCGCTCGATATCGCCACGGGCGCTGCGGATGGTCGCGGCGGTGCGCTCGCGCAGGGCCTCGAGCTGGGCTCGGCCACCGTTCATCACCCGGTAGCGGCCTTCGAAACCGAGGCTGGTGCACAGGTACAACAGCTCCAGCAGGTGCAGGCGTTCACGCGGACTCTGCAGGCAGTGCTCCATCAGCTGGAACACCTTCTCGCCGCCCCAGGCCTCGTTGTGCACGGTGATCAGCAGGCTCTGCTTGCCCCAGTCGCTGGCGCTGCCCCACGGCGTGCTGAGCACGGCCTCGTCGAGCGCGGTGCACAGTGCGTAGCGCGCCAGCAGCACTTCGTTGCGCGCGACCCCGGCGGCCTCGGCGCGCTCCTCGAACTGGCGCAGGTAGGCCAGCAGTTGCGCTCGCAGGCTGGCCGGCGCCGGGTGGGCGATGGTGTTGCGCAGGCGGGTGAGCAACGCCAGCAGCGGGCCGGCCGCCTGCTCCAGCGGGTTCAAACCCGCCGCCTGGCCCGGCGCCAGCGGTTCGGCCGGCACGTTCAGTGGCGGTGGCGGCGCCGCCTGCGCAGGCCCCGGCGCGGCCGGCTGCGGGCCTCGGCCACCGGGGCGCGGCATGAACTGGGTGCGGTCATTGGCTAACGGATCGTCCGATTGCATCGCGGCTTAGTCTCCGGTCCTTGGATAGCGGGTAGGTTCAGCGTAAGAGCGAGCTTGCCTCGCGATCACCGGCGCAGCCGGTGCCAGGCAACGCGTCGCCTGCATCGCGGGGCAAGCCCGCTCCCACGAGGTTGCGACATGATCGACCGCCATCGCGTTATCCTCGGATGGCCCAGAAGGCCAGGTTCAGGCCGGGGAACTCGCCGGCGACGTAGAAGGCGAAACCACCGGAATGCTGCAGCTGCTTCCAGTGTTCGCTGCCCCGGTCGAGTTCGAAGTAGGTGGAGCCGGCATGGAACGGAATCTGCCGTGGCGCCACCGGCAGCGGCAGCAGGCCGATGCCCGGCAACTGCAGGTTGACCAGGTCGCGGATGTGCTCCACCGCGCCGATCTTGCTCTGCTGGCCGAAACGGCTGCGCAGGGTCTCGCTGGGCACGTCGGCGCGCACCACCAGGACGAAGCTGGCGCTGTCGAGCAAGCTGCGGTCGGCCAGCATGCCGACATGAATGCCGTAGGCCTTTTCGACCAGCGGGATGGCCACGGCCTTGCTGTCGATCAGCATCGACAGGGCCTCGCGCAGGGCGGCCAGCACTGGTGCGAAGGTCGCCGCCAGGTCGTCGTGCTGGTACACCGGATATGCCTCGGGGCGGCGACCTTCGCGGGTGAAGGTGGCGAACTCGCCGGCCAGGGCCACCAGCTCGCTGTACAGCCGCTCGGGGTGCAGCGGCGTCAGCTGGTTGAGGTGCTCGACCAGCGGCTGGGCGCGGTTGACCAGTTGCAGCAGCATGAAATCGGCGATCTCCGAGGCACCGCCGTTGGCCGAGGCCACCACGCGCCCGGCCAGGGCCTCGCCGCGCTGGTGCAGCAGGCCGAGCAGCTCGCCACGGAAACCTGACAGCAGGTTGCTGGCGGTCACGTCGAGCAGCGGCGGGATGTAGCTGTCATCCAGCACCAGGGCGCGATCGGCGCGTTTTTCCCGGATGCGCACCACGCCCAACGCGGCATAGTCGCTCAGGCCGTCCTCGGCGCGCAGCAGGCGCAGGGCGCGGCTGCCCAGGGCCAGTGGGGCCCGGTTCTCGAACGGGGCGTTGTCGTCGCGGACTTCGCTGATACGGCTGACATAGCGCGCACCATCAGGTATTTCACCGTCATCGACGGTATCGCGGGCACCGGCGCGCTTGAGCGGCAGGCCCAGGTAGATCACGCCGTTGCGCAGGTCATCGGGTATCTCCAGCGGCGCGGGCGGCAGGTCGTCACGCGGGATGTCGAACGGAGTACCGTCCGGCAGCAGGCCACGGGCACTGAGGATCGCCAGCTTGCCCTGGGCCAGCAGGCCTTGGTCGACCAACAGCTCGGAAAAGCCCCAGGCGGCGGCGTGGAGCGGCCGGCTGCGAGCATCGACGAAGTTCTCCAGGTAGCGGTCGTGTTGCTGGAAGTGCTGGGTGGTGATGAACATCCCTTCCGACCAGACCACGCGATTGTTCCAGGACATGGGTTCTCCGATTGCCTAGCGGGCAGGCTCAGGTTGTGGGGTGGCCACGGCGCTGCGCACGGCGCGCACATCGAGGCTGATCTGATAGTCGCGGGGCGGCACCGGCAGCACGCTGCGCCACTGGGCCTGGTCGACCTCGCGGTAGCCGACCACCAGGCCGACCAGGCGCGTGGACGGGTCGAGCGGACGCTCCAGGCGCAGTTGCTCGCCGGGCTGGAGCAGGACTTCGTCCTGGTCGATCAGGTCGGCGGCCAGGGTGGCCTGGGCGCGCTCGGCCAGGGCGAAATAGTCGGCGCGGGCGAAGGCGGCGCTGTTCTTCAACTCGTAGATGCGTACGCGCACCGGCGCGGGCGTGCCGCCGGCGCCGGGGTTGAGCCCGGCCGCGGCGCTGAAATACAGGGTGATGCCCGTGGCCGCCGGCGCCGCGTCGGTAACGGCGGGCTCGACCGGGCTGTCCTTGCTGCAGGCACTGAGCAGCACCATGGCCAGGGCTGCGATCAGTCTCGTTGCACTCATCCTCGTCCTCATGACGTCCTGTGTTCTTCCTGTGCTCCGGGCGTTGGCCTCAGGAGCGTTGAATGCGTTGGCTATGGGCCTCGTAGGCGCGGCTGAACTCGCGGCCGAACAGGTCCTGGAAGTTGTCTTCGGCTTCCTGGGAAATTTGGCTGTAAAGCTCGGTGAACTGCTGCCAGCAGTGGGCCTGGCGCGAACCACCGAACAGCTTGGCCAGCCCGGCGGCGGGCGCCAGGCGCTGCTCCAGGCGAGCGGGTTCGAAGCGTTTGAGCAAGTGCTTGATGGCCGCCTCGACACCCGCCATCACCGCCAGCTGGTGGGCGCGCAGGTCGTCGAAACTGTCGCGCACCGCCTGGTCCGGGGCCATGAACGCCTGATTGCCCTCGCGCAGCAGCAACAGCAACGCTTCGTCGGCGTTGGGGGCGAACTTCAGCGGGTTGTTACGCACCGGGGCGATGGTGGTCTGCTGCATGCGGAACTCGCCCTTCAGGCTGCTGCGCGCGCGCAGCACATCGATCAGGCCTTCGACCATCAGGCGGTAGCTGCGCCCGACCGCCTCCATCTGCGCGGCGGCATCGGCCGCGTCGATGCGCAGGTGCTCGATGCCCGCGCCACGCAGGAAGGCCTGCAGCAACGCATCGCCGGCACCAGTCGGGTCGGGCGCAGGTGCCGACACGGCGGTAGGTGGCGGCGCAGGCGTGACGACCGGTGCCACCGGCGCTACCGGCTCTGGCAGGGGCGGCGCGATCACAGGCGCAGGCTGGGGAGCAACCACCGGCGTTTCATCGAGCAGGTTCCAGTCGTCGGGGATCATGCCCGGCGCGGCGGGTATGGCGGCCTGCACTGGCGGGGGCGGCGGCGCCACTGGCGTGGGCGGACGGAAGTCATGCTGCTGGGCGGGGACATGATCCGGCAGGCTGACCGGAGGCACAGTGGATGGGCCAAGAAAATCGAACAGGTCCGGCAGGGTATCGTGGCTCGATGCACCCTGCAGGAATGCGGCCGGCGCGCCGACGATGGGCGCGCTCTGGGCGGCCGCCTGGTTGGCCATCAATGCTTCGAAACTATGGGCCTGCGGCTGCCCGGCAACCGGGATCGACAGGCCGGCATCGATGCGTGCCTGGATCTCGTAATCGCCGATTCGAATAACTTCGCCGTCCATCAACGGTTCGCTGTTACCGCGACGCAGGCGAATACCGGCGTGTACCAGTTCCACGCCGTTTGTGCTGTTATCGGTCAAGTAATAGCGGCCATCCTTGAACTGGATCACACAATGTTTCGAAGAAACAAGGCGTTCCGGATCGGGAAGTACCCAGTCATTATCCGCCGCACGACCTACGCTGATGGCACCGTTTTCCAGCAACTTCTCCGGGCATTGCCCAGGGGTGATCTTGTGATAACTGGTAATGGTCAGGCAAAGTGCCATCACGCCTCCTTGCATATATATGAAACACTCACACATCCATTTGAGTGGATTCGCGAGCCCGACCTCACTTTCCGGCTAAACCCTTGTAAGTACTGGGCCTCACACCGAAATTCGCTTCCCGGAAAGGTCGTATTAAACCCTATCGGCAAGGCACTTTGATGGCACCTGACCAATGGACACGAATACCTGCCAACTGGTTCACAGTCACCCTTCGCGGCGCGTAGCTTACCTTGACAGCAATTTGGAAATAAACCATAAATGCGCAACTTAAGAATGCCAAAGTGATATCACGGTGATATCAACTTCGCATTCTTTGACAAGTTTGTGCGCCATTTCACATTTGCAACTTGGCGCAAACGACGCCCTCACCAAGGGCCGATAGGGAGATCGATTTCTGGTGAACTCACCGCAGCTGCTCGCCGCTGTTTCCGCAGACTTTCCGTGCGGCGACGACCTCGAATACGATGCCGATTTCCTGCAACTGGAACGTGACGCCCAGGGCCGCCCCGAGCGCGTGATGGGCGACGCCGTGCAAGCGGCCGAGCCGCCGCAGTGGCGTGCCATCGAGCAGTCCTGCACCAGCCTGCTGCAACGCAGCAAGGACCTGCGCATCACCCATTTCCTGGTCCAGGCCAACCTGGCCCTGCACGGCCTGCCGGGCCTGGCCGCGAGCCTCGAGCTGATCCGCGACCTGCTGGGCGAATACTGGCTGCACCTGCACCCGCAGCTGGACGCCGCCGACGACAACGACCCCACCGTGCGGGTCAATGCCCTGGCCGGGCTCACCTGCGACACCAACATCGCCCTGCTGCGCGACGCCGTGCTGGTGCGTTCGCGCACCTTTGGCCCGGTCACCCTGCGCGCCGCCCTGCATGCGGCGGGCGTGCAGCACTTCGCCAGCGAGCAGCTGAGCGCCGAGGAACTGGCCGCCGCCCTGCGCGACGCCGACCCCGAGCAGCTCGCGCAATGCCGCCAAGCCCTGCAACTGGCCCGCGAAGCCCTGGACACCATCGAGAGCCGGGTCAACGACCAGGTCGGTTCGGCCAGCGGCGTCGACCTGTCCGCCCTGCGCCAGCCGCTGCGCCAGGTCCAGCAGGTGCTGGCCGACTACAGCCCGGAAGGCTCGGCGCCGGTCAGCGCGAGCATGGACGAAGTGACGGCGCATGGCGCCCCTGACGACCCGCAGCCCGTCGCCGTCGCCGCGCCACGTGTCGCCGTGCGCCCCGGCGAGGTGAACAGCCGCGATGACGTGCTGCAGAGTCTCGAGCGGGTGCTCCAGTACTACGCCCGCCACGAGCCCTCCAGCCCGCTGCCGGTGCTGCTGCGCCGGGCGAAGAAGCTGGTCGACGCCGACTTCGCGACCATCGTCCGCGACCTGATCCCCGATGGCATGTCGCAATTCGAGAACCTGCGTGGCCCGGAACACGACTGACGTCGTTCCGGCCGCCTAAACACCGACGCCCGCAACAAGCAGAGCCGCCGTACCGGCGACCAGGAGGAACAACGTGGCGAAAGACAGCTCCCAGAAATTCATCGCGCGCAACCGTGCGCCGCGGGTACAGATCGAATATGACGTCGAGCTGTACGGCGCCGAGAAGAAGGTCCAGCTGCCCTTCGTCATGGGCGTGCTCTCGGACCTCGCCGGCAAGCCCGCCGAGCCGCTGCCGGCCGTGGCCGACCGCAAGTTCCTGGAGATCGACGTCGACAACTTCGACTCGCGCCTGAAGGCCATGAAGCCCCGCGTGGCGTTCAACGTGCCCAATGAGCTGACCGGTGAAGGCAACCTGAGCCTGGACATCACCTTCGAGAGCATGGACGACTTCAGCCCCGCCGCCGTGGCGCGCAAGGTCGATGCCCTGAACCAGCTGCTCGAGGCCCGCACCCAGCTGGCCAACCTGCTGACCTACATGGACGGCAAGACCGGCGCCGAGGACATCATCCTCAAGGCCATCAAGGACCCGGCCCTGCTCCAGGCCCTGGCCAGCGCGCCGAAACCTGCCGACAACGAGCCGAAGGCCTGAGGAGACCGACCATGAACGATCCGTTGCGCGACAGCCAGGCCCCGCAGGCGGCCACCCAGGACCCGAGCGAGTTCGCCAGCCTCCTGCTGCAGGAATTCAAGCCCAAGACCGAGCGGGCCAAGGAAGCCGTCGAGAGCGCCGTGCGCACCCTCGCCGAGCAGGCCCTGGCACAGACCAGCCTGGTCTCCAACGATGCCATCGGCTCGATCGAGCAGATCATCGCCGCCATCGACGCCAAGCTCACCGCCCAGGTCAACCAGATCATCCACCACGATGACTTCCAGAAGCTGGAAAGCGCCTGGCGCGGCCTGCACTACCTGGTCAACAACACCGAGAGCGACGAGCAGCTGAAGATCCGCGTGCTCAACATCTCGAAGAACGACCTGCACAAGACCCTGAAGAAGTTCAAGGGCACCGCCTGGGACCAGAGCCCGATCTTCAAGAAGCTCTACGAAGAGGAATACGGCCAGTTCGGTGGCGAGCCCTACGGCTGCCTGGTGGGCGACTACTACTTCGACCAGTCGCCACCCGATGTCGAGCTGCTGGGCGAAGTGTCCAAGGTCTGCGCCTCGATGCACGCGCCGTTCATCTCCGCCGCCTCGCCGACGGTGATGGGCATGGGCTCGTGGCAGGAGCTGTCCAACCCGCGCGACCTGACCAAGATCTTCACCACCCCGGAATACGCCGGCTGGCGCTCGCTGCGTGAATCGGAAGACTCGCGCTACATCGGCCTGACCATGCCGCGCTTTTTGGCGCGCCTGCCCTACGGCGCCAAGACCGACCCGGTGGAGGCCTTCGCCTTCGAGGAAGACACCGACGGCGCCGACAGCAGCAAGTACACCTGGGCCAACGCCGCCTACGCCATGGCGGTGAACATCAACCGTTCGTTCAAGCACTACGGCTGGTGCTCGCGCATCCGCGGCGTGGAATCCGGCGGTGAAGTCGAGGGACTGCCGGCGCACACCTTCCCCACCGACGACGGTGGCGTGGACATGAAGTGCCCGACCGAGATCGCCATCTCGGATCGCCGCGAGGCGGAGCTGGCCAAGAACGGCTTCATGCCGCTGCTGCACAAGAAGAACACCGACTTCGCCGCCTTCATCGGCGCGCAGTCGCTGCAGAAGCCGGCCGAGTACGACGACCCGGACGCCACCGCCAACGCCAACCTGGCCGCGCGCCTGCCGTACCTGTTCGCCACCTGCCGCTTCGCCCATTACCTGAAGTGCATCGTTCGCGACAAGATCGGCTCGTTCAAGGAAAAGGACGAGATGCAGCGCTGGCTGCAGGACTGGATCCTCAACTACGTCGACGGCGACCCGGCGCACTCCACCGAGACTACCAAGGCCCAGCACCCACTGGCGGCCGCCGAAGTGGTGGTCGAGGAAGTCGAAGGCAACCCGGGTTACTACAACTCGCGCTTCTACCTGCGCCCGCACTACCAGCTCGAAGGGCTGACCGTGTCGCTGCGCCTGGTGTCGAAGCTGCCTTCGGCCAAAGGGGCCTAAGCCTGAACGGGGCCGCTGCGCGCCCCATCGCGGGACAAGCCCGCTCCTACAAAGGCTGCACAAACCCTGTAGGAGCGGGCTTGTCCCGCGATGGGCTGCACAGCAGCCCCACTAGCACCGCCAACCGACTGGAAATCCCGAGGACATCATGGCTGTAGATATTTTCATCAAGATCGGCGACATCAAGGGCGAGTCCCACGACAAGGCTCACAAAGACGAAATCGACGTGCTCAACTGGAGCTGGGGCATGTCCCAGTCCGGCAACATGCACATGGGCAGTGGCGGCGGTTCGGGCAAGGTCAACATCCAGGACCTGTCGATCACCAAGTACATCGACAAGTCCAGCCCCAACCTGATGGCCCACTGCTCCAGCGGCAAGCACATCGACAAGGTCAAGCTGACCGTGCGCAAGGCCGGCGGTGAAAGCCAGGTCGAGTACCTGATCATCAACCTCGAAGAGGTGATCGTCAGCTCGCTGAGCACCGGCGGCTCGGGCAGCGACGACCGCCTGACCGAGAACGTGACCCTGAACTTCGCCAAGGTCACCGTCGACTACCAGCCGCAGAAGGCCGACGGCACCAAGGAAGGCGGCCCGATCAAGTACGGCTGGAACATCCGCTCCAACGTCAAGATGTGACCGACCGCGCCCGTGCCGCCCCAGGCGGCGCGGGCGCCCCTCTCCACGCCTCACCCGCCCACGGTGAACATCATGGCCAAGCCTTCTTTCATCAACCTGTGGAATGCCTATCCGAAAGTGTCCTCGCCCTGCGATGGTCCGTGGGACAACCAGTGCGCCATCCGCATGAGCATCGCGCTCAACGGCGAGATGAGCCTCAAGGTCAACAAATCGACCTATACCGAACCCAAGTGCGCCCATGGCCATGCCCGTGGCGCCGAATCCCTGGCCAACTGGCTGGAGCGCCAGCTGGGACGCCCGCAGCGCATCGGCGGCAGCGCCCAGGAGCGCGACAAGCTCAAGGCCAAGACCGGGATCATCTTCTACAAGGACTGCTTCGCCCGCACCGGGCAAAGCCAGGAAAACCGCACGGGCGACCATATCGACCTGTGGAACCGCGGCCTGACCAAAGGCTTCTCCGATCAGAACTACCAGTCGAAACAGGTCTGGTTCTGGGAGCTGACATGAAGCGCGTGGCCTTGGCCGGCGCCCTGCTGCAGGCCCTGAGCGCCTGCGCCGACGCCGAACTGCTGGACCAGGCGAACCTGGGCGGGCAGGCCGTGAAGCTGACCGAGAACGCCGGCCAGTGCGTGCTCGACCGTGGCGAACAGCGCCTGGCGCTGGACATGCCATGGCCCTGCGGCCTGAGCCCCGATCGCGCCGGCAAGGCCCGGGTCGAGCAGTTCGACGGTGTGCCGATCGTGCTGGTGACCCATGTACAGCCACACCCGACGCTCAAGGGCGAATGCCTGAAGACCTCGCGCGCCGTGCGCCTGACCCCGGCCGGCCTGGAAGCCTCCACGCCGGCACCGAGCGCGTCCTGCGACACCGGTTTCGAAGACCAGAAAATGTTCACAGGGATGTTCCAGTGGTAGCCGAGATCGCCACCCGCGACCGCCTGCAGCCCTCGCTGCTGGATCGCCTGACCGATGACGACCCGGGCAACCCGCAGGAAGCCCCCGACAAGCGCGTGCTCAGCCTGCAGCAGCTCAAGGCCTCGGTGCTGCGCGACCTGGCCTGGCTGCTCAACACCACCTCGCTGCTCGACACCGGCGCCACGCTGAATTCCCCGGCCGGCGCCTCGGTGATCAACTACGGCCTGCCGGCCCTGGCCGGCAACAGCGCGTCGAACATCGACCTCAACGCGCTCGAGCGCATCATCCACCAGGCCATCGCCACCTACGAGCCGCGTATCCTCGCCCATACCCTGAAGGTGCGCGCCCAGGCCGCGCCCGGCGAGATGAACGCCAACGCCCTGAGCTTCGAGATCGAAGGCGACCTGTGGGCCCAGCCGGCGGCCCTGCCGCTGCTGCTGCAGACCGACGTGGACCTGGAGTCCGGACACGTGCGCGTGGCCCCCGCCGACCGCCGGAGACGCGCATGAACCCGCGCCTGCTCGAACTGTACAACCAGGAGCTGCAGCACATCCGCGAGGGTGCCGCCGAGTTCGCCAAGGAATACCCGAAGATCGCCGGGCGCCTGACGCTGTCCGGGATCGAATGCGCCGACCCCTATGTCGAGCGCCTGCTGGAAGGCTTCGCCTACCTCACCGCGCGGGTGCAGCTGAAACTCGACGCCGAGTACCCGACCTTCACCCACAACCTGCTGGAAATCGCCTACCCGCACTACCTGGCGCCGACCCCGTCGATGACCGTGGTGCAACTGCAGACCGACCCCGACGAGGGCTCGCTGGCCGCCGGCTTCCAGCTGCCCCGCGACAGCGTGCTGCGCGCCAACCTTGGCCGCAACTCGCAGACGCCATGCGAATTCCGCAGCACCCAGGACGTCACCCTGTGGCCGCTGCAGGTGGCCCGCGCCGAATACTTCGGCAACCCCGGCGCCGTGCTCGGGCGCCTGGCCGCCAGCGAACCGAAGGCCCGCGCCGGCCTGCGCCTGAGCTTGCGCAGCGGCGCGGAAATCCCCTTCAGCAGCCTGCCGCTGACGCACCTGCCGCTGTACCTCAATGGCGCCGACGAAACACCCTTCCGCCTTTACGAGCAACTGCTGGGCAGCGCCTGCGCGGTGTTCGTGCGCCAGCCGGGGGCCGACTGGGTCGAGCGCATCCCGGTCGAGCAGGCCTTGCTGCCGTGCGGCTTCGACGATCGCGAAGCGGCGTTGCCGGTGGTGCCCCAGGCGTTCCAGGGCTATCGCCTGTTGCAGGAATACTTCGCCCTGCCGCAGCGTTTCCTGTTCGTCGATTTCGCCGGGCTGGAGCGCGCGGTCAAACGTTGCAACGGCCAGGAGCTGGAGCTGCTGGTCCTGTTCGAGCGCTTCGACCCCACGCTGGAGAGCAGCGTGGGCAGCGCGCAGTTCGTGCCGTTCTGCACCCCGGCGATCAACCTGTTCCCGCGCCGTGTCGACCGTATCCACCTGACCGACCGGGTCCACGAGCACCATGTGATCGCCGACCGCACCCGGCCCACCGATTTCGAGATCCACTCATTGCAGCAGGTCAGCGGCCACGGCACCGGGCCGGACCAGGCGTTCCTGCCGTTCTACGCCGTGCGCGACCCGTCACGCTACGGCCGCGACCAGGCCTACTACATCGTCCGTCGCGAGCCACGGGTGCTGTCCAGCGAGCAGCGACGCAACGGCACGCGCTCCAGCTACATGGGCAGCGAGACCTTCGTCAGCCTGGTCGACGGCCACCAGGCGCCGTACCGCCACGACCTGCGCCAGCTGGGCATCAGCGCGCTGTGCAGCAACCGCGACCTGCCGCTGTTCATGAACGTCGGCGACGGGCGCAGCGACTTCAGCCTGGCCGACAGCGCGCCGGTGTCCGCCGTGCGCTGCCTGGCCGGCCCCAGTCGACCGAAGGCCAGCCATGCCCACGACAACCGGGCCTGGCGCCTGATCAGCCAACTGTCGCTGAACTACCTGTCCCTGGCCGAACAGGGCCAAGGCGCCGCCGCCCTGCGCGAACTGCTGCGCCTGTACGGCGACCAGCAGGACAGTGCCCTGCAACTGCAGATCGACGGCCTGCGCGAAGTCAGCTGCAAGCCCTGCACCCGGCGCCTGCCGATGCCCGGGCCGATCGTCTTCGGCCGCGGCCTAGAGATCACCCTGACGTTCGACGAAAACGCCTTCCGCGGCACCGGCGTGTTCCTCCTGGGCGCGGTGTTCGAGCGTTTCCTGACCCGCTACGTGTCGATCAACAGCTTCACCGAAACCGTGCTGCGCACCAGCGAACGTGGCGAGATCATGCGCTGGAACGCCAAGCCCGGGCGCAGGCCGACCCTGTGAACACGCTACAGGCCATGCAGGCGCAGCCCTGGGAGTACGACTTCTTCCAGGCCTTGCGCCGCCTCGAGGCGGAAAACCCCGAGCTGCCGCGCTTCGGCCATTCGCTGCGCCTGGCCGACGAGCCGGTGCGCCTGGGCCAGCGCCTGGATTGCAGCTTCGCCCCGGCGACGCTGGCCTCGGTCACGGCCAACGACGATCAGCCGGCGCGCCTGGAGCAGTTCTTCTTCGGCCTCGGCGGCCCCAACGGTCCGCTGCCGCTGCACCTGACCGAGTACATGCGCGAGCGCCAGCGCAACCACGCCGACCCGACCAGCAAGCGCTTCCTCGACATCTTCCACCACCGCCTGCTGAGCCTGTTCTACCGCGCCTGGGCCGAGGCCCGGCCGACCGTCAGCCACGACCGCCCCGGCGACGACTACTGGGCCGCGCGCCTGGCCGCCCTCAGCGGTCGCGGCCAGCCGGAACTGCAAGGCCAGGGGCCGCTGGCCGACAGCGCCAAGCTGCACTGGTCCGGCCACCTGGCGGCGCAGACCCGCTACCCGGACGGCCTGTGCAGCATCCTGTCGAGCTATTTCGGCGTGTCGGTGCGGCTCGAGGAATACGTCGGCCAGTGGCTGGAGCTGCCCGAGCGCAGCCAGCTCGGCGTGCGCGCCAACCGCCTGGGCGTCGACCTGTGCCTGGGCCGCTACGTCTGGGACCGCCAGCACAAGTTCCGCCTGTGCCTGGGCCCGCTGACCCTCGACCAGTACCACGCCCTGCTCCCCGGCGGACAGGCGTTCGTCGAGCTGGCGGCCTGGGTCGCCGAGTACCTGGGCCAGGAACTGGACTGGGACCTCAACCTCATCCTCGCGCAGGGCCAGGTGCCCGCGCTGCAACTCGATGCCGGTCAGCGCCTGGGGTTCGACACCTGGCTCGGCCGCCCTTCGCACGATGCACGCGACCTGAAGCTGGCCCGGTACTACGCCGACCAGCCGGTCGCCGCACCCCTCACAAGGAGTCAGGACCATGGGTGAAATCAGCCGCGCCGCGCTGTTCGGCAAACTCAACAGCGTTGCCTACAAGGCCATCGAGGCCGCCACGGTGTTCTGCAAGCTGCGGGGCAACCCCTATGTCGAGCTGGCGCACTGGCTGCACCAGTTGCTGCAGCTGCAGGACAGCGACCTGCACCGCATCATCCGCCAGTTCAACGTCGAGCCGGCACGCCTGGCCCGCGACCTGACCGACGCCCTGGACCGCCTGCCACGGGGCTCGACCTCGATCACCGACCTGTCCTCCCAGGTAGAAGAGGCCGTCGAGCGCGGCTGGGTCTACGGCAGCCTGATGTTCGGCGAAAGCCAGGTGCGCACCGGCTACCTGCTGGTCGGCATCCTCAAGACCCCGAGCCTGCGCAATGCGCTGCTGGGGCTGTCCAGCGAGTTCGCCAAGCTGAAGATCGAAGCCCTGAGCGAGCGCTTCGACGAGTACGTTGGCGACTCGCCGGAAAACAACCTGGCCGCCAGCGACGGCTTCAGCGCCGCCGCACCGGGCGAGGCCAGCGGCGCCGTGGCCCCGGCGGCGATGGGCAAGCAGGAGGCGCTCAAGCGCTTCACCGTCGACCTCACCGAGCAGGCCCGCAGCGGCAAGCTCGACCCCATCGTCGGCCGTGACGAGGAGATCCGCCAGCTGGTCGACATCCTCATGCGTCGCCGCCAGAACAACCCGATCCTCACCGGCGAGGCCGGCGTCGGCAAGACCGCCGTGGTCGAAGGCTTCGCCCTGCGCATCGTCGCCGGCGACGTGCCGCCGGCACTGAAGGACGTCGAGCTGCGCAGCCTGGACGTCGGCCTGCTGCAGGCCGGCGCCAGCATGAAGGGCGAGTTCGAACAGCGCCTGCGCCAGGTGATCGAGGACGTGCAGGCCTCGCCCAAGCCGATCATCCTGTTCATCGACGAAGCCCACACCCTGGTCGGCGCCGGCGGCGCGGCCGGCACCGGTGACGCCGCCAACCTGCTCAAGCCGGCCCTGGCCCGCGGCAGCCTGCGCACCGTCGCCGCGACCACCTGGGCCGAGTACAAGAAGCACATCGAGAAGGACCCGGCCCTGACCCGCCGCTTCCAGGTGGTCCAGGTGGACGAGCCGAGCGAGGCCAAGGCGCTGTTGATGATGCGCGGCGTGGCCTCGACCATGGAGAAGCACCACCAGGTGCAGATCCTCGACGAAGCGCTGGAAGCCGCCGTGAAGCTGTCGCACCGCTACATCCCGGCGCGCCAGCTGCCGGACAAGTCGGTGAGCCTGCTCGACACCGCCTGCGCCCGCGTCGCCATCAGCCTGCACGCGGTGCCGGCCGAGGTGGACGACAGCCGTCGGCGCATCGAGGCGCTGGAGGTGGAACTGCAGATCATTGCCCGCGAAGCCGCCATCGGCGTCAGCACCGGGCAGCGCCAGATCCAGGCCGACAGCCTGCTGGCCGAGGAGCGCGAGCGCCTGGCCAACCTGGAAAACCGTTGGGCCGAAGAGAAGGCCCTGGTCGATGAACTGCTGGCCACCCGCGCGCAATTGCGCGAGCAGGTCGGCGTGGTCGACCGGGAAGTGGACGCACAGGGCAGCCATGAGCTGCGTGAAACACTCATCGATCTGCAGCAACGCCTGAGCCTGCTGCAGGGCGAAAGCCCGCTGATCCTGCCGACCGTGGACTACCAGGCGGTGGCCTCGGTGGTCGCCGACTGGACCGGCATCCCGGTGGGCCGCATGGCGCGCAACGAGATCGAGACCGTGCTCAACCTCGACAGCCACCTGGCCAAGCGCATCATCGGCCAGGACCACGCGCTGAAGATGATCGCCAAGCGCATCCAGACCTCCCGCGCCGGCCTCGACAACCCGAACAAGCCGATCGGCGTGTTCATGCTCGCCGGCACCTCCGGGGTGGGCAAGACCGAGACCGCGCTGGCCCTGGCCGAGGCCATGTACGGCGGCGAGCAGAACCTGATCACCATCAACATGAGCGAGTTCCAGGAAGCCCACACCGTCTCCACCCTCAAGGGCGCGCCACCCGGCTACGTCGGCTACGGCGAGGGCGGCGTGCTGACCGAAGCGGTGCGCCGTCGCCCGTACAGCGTGGTGCTGCTGGACGAGGTGGAAAAAGCCCACCCCGACGTGCACGAGATCTTCTTCCAGGTGTTCGACAAGGGCGTGATGGAAGACGGCGAAGGCCGTCAGATCGATTTTCGCAACACCCTGATCCTGCTCACCACCAACGCCGGCACCGAGCTGATCGCCAACATCTGCAAGGACCCGCAGGCCCTGCCCGACCCTGAGGCCGTGGCCACCTCGCTGCGCAAGCCGCTGCTGGAGATCTTCCCGCCGGCGCTGCTCGGCCGCCTGGTGACCATCCCCTACTACCCGCTCAGCGACGCGATGCTCAAGGCCATCACCCGCCTGCAGCTGGAGCGCATCCGCAAGCGCGTGGAAGGCACCCACAAGGTCGGCTTCGCCTACGACGAAGGCGTCGTCGAGCTGATCGTCTCGCGCTGCACCGAGACCGAAAGCGGGGGCCGCATGATCGACGCCATCCTCACCAATGGCCTGCTGCCGGACATGAGCCGCGAGTTCCTGACCCGCCTGCTCGAGGGCAAGCCGCTGGCCAGCGTCAGCATCAGCCGCCGCGACAACGACCTGCACTATGACTTCGGCGCCGCCGACTGACAGGACCGACCATGCTGTTCAAGCAGTTCACGCGCCTGGCGCAGATCAACAGCCCACTGGGGCCGGACAAGCTGATCCTTGCCGAGATGGGCGGCAGCGAGGAGCTCGGCCGCCTGTTCGACTACGAGCTACAGCTGACCAGCGACGACCCGGCCATCGACCTCAACCAGCTGCTGGGCAAGCCCATGAGCCTGAGCGTGCAGCAGAGCGTCGGCAGCTCGCGGCATTTCCACGGCATCGTCGCCCGCTGCAGCCAGTCGGTGGACCAGGGCCAGTTCGCCGCCTACCGGGTCACCCTGCGCCCGTGGCTGTGGCTGCTGACGCGCACCAGCGACTGCCGGATCTTCCAGCACCTGAGCGCGCCGCAGATCATCAAGCAGGTGTTCCGCGACCTGGGCTTCTCGGATTTCGAGGACCTGCTCAGCCGCAACTACCGCGAGCGCGAGTACTGCGTGCAGTACCGCGAGACCAGCTTCGACTTCGTCAGCCGCCTGATGGAAGAAGAAGGCATCTACTACTTCTTCCGCCACGAGCAGGAACGCCACGTGCTGGTACTGGCCGACGCCTACGGCGCGCACCAGAAGGCCCCGGGCTACGAGACCGTGCCCTACTACCCGCCGGACGGCCAGCACCGCGAGCGCGACCATATCAACGACTGGCACCTGGCCCAGGAAGTCCAGCCAGGCTCCCTGGAGCTCAACGACTATGACTTCCAGCGCCCCAGCGCGCGCATCGACGTTCGCTCGGCCATGCCGCGCCCGCACCAGGCCGGCGACTACCCGCTGTACGACTACCCCGGCGCCTACGAGCAGACCCAGGACGGCGAGCACTACGCCCGCACCCGCCTGGAGTCGCTGCAGAGCCTGCACGAGCGGGTCGAGCTGCGCGGCAATGCCCGGGGCCTGGGCAGCGGTCACCTGTTCAGCCTGAGCAACTTCAGCCGCCAGGATCAGAACCGCGAGTACCTGATCGTCGCCGCCCGCTACTACGTACACCAGGAGCGCCTGGAAAGCGGTGGCGGCAGCGGCGCGGCGCAGTTCGAGAGCAACCTCAGCTGCATCGACGCGCAGCAGAGCTACCGCCCGGTGGGCAGCACCCTACGGCCGATCGTCAAGGGGCCGCAGACCGCCGTGGTGGTCGGCCCATCCGGCGAGGAGATCTGGACCGACCAGTACGGCCGGGTCAAGGTGCACTTCCACTGGGACCGCCACGACCAGTCCAACGAGAACAGCTCGTGCTGGATCCGCGTATCGCAAGCCACGGCGGGCAAGAACTGGGGCTCGATCCAGGTGCCGCGGATCGGCCAGGAAGTCATCGTCAGCTTCCTCGAAGGCGACCCCGACCGGCCGATCATCACCGGGCGGGTGTACAACGCCGAACAGACGGTGCCCTACGACCTCCCCGGCGGCGCCACCCAGAGCGGCATGAAGAGCCGTTCGAGCAAGGGCGGCAGCCCGGCCAACTTCAATGAAATCCGCATGGAGGACAAGAAGGGCGCCGAGCAGCTGTACATGCATGCCGAACGCAACATGGACACCGTGGTCGAGCAGAGCGAGACCCTGTCGGTGGGCATCAACCGCACCCAGACCGTCGGCATGCTCGAGACCATCACCATCGGCCAGGACCGCATCCGCGCCGTGCGCCGCGACGACATGCTGCTGGTCGGCGCCAGCAAGACCGACAGCGTCAGCACCAGCTACCTGATCGAAGTCGGCGAGAACCTGCGCCTGGTCTGCGGCAAGAGCGTGATCGAGCTCAACGCCAGCGGGCAGATCAACATCAGCTGCGAGCAGTTCAGCTTCCACGCCAACGCCGACGCCGAGATCAACACCGGCGGCACCCTTGACCTGAACGTGGGCAGCGGCGCGCAGACCGCGCCGAACAACCAGGGCGTGAAAACGGCCATCGACGGCGCGGTGAAGGCCCTCTTCCCCGCCGCCAGCAAGTAACGAGACCGAACCATGAGCTACCGCCTCAACGAATTCCGCTTCGCCCTGCCCGACGCGCAGGTACGCGACACCAGCATCAACATCCTGCGCTTCGAGGCGCTGGGCACCTCGCTGATCGTCAGCCGCAGCCTGCTCGAAGAGGGCGAGACCCTGCAGAGCAACTTCGACGGCCAGCTGCAGCGCCTGCAGCAGCAGGTCAAGGACCTGCAGTTCCAGCCGGCCCGCGCCACCCAGGTGGGCGCGGCCCAGCCGATCGAGGCGATCGAGCTGAGCAGCCAGTTCAGCAAGGGCCAGGAGAAGGTCTACCAGTACCAGCTGGCGCTGGTGCTGCCGGGCACGCGCAAGATGTTCGCCCTGAGCTACGTCAAGCCGACCCCGCTGGGCGAGGCCGAGGCGACGCACTGGGCGGCGCTCAAGCAGTCCCTCGCCTTCGACAACCTGGGCTGACGTAGCGGATGTCCGACGCACTCTGGGCTGCCCGCGAGGGCGACGCGCTGCTGCACACCTCGGTGATGGCCGACATCATCGGCGGCGTGCTGGAAGTGGCCGCCAACGTCGCCATCGGCGCCCTGGCCACCGCCGCGGTGGCCGCGGCACTGGGCATTACCGTGGTCACTGGCGGCCTGGGCTGCTTCGTGCTCGGCGCGGTGGTGGGCCTGGTGGTCGGCGTGGTCATGGCCAAGACCGGCGCGGACACCGGGCTCAGTCGATTATGCGAGGGCATCGGCAACGCCCTGTTCCCGCCGACCGTGCAGGCCACCATCGTCAGTGGCTCGCCCAACACCAGGACCAACGGCATGCGCGCCGCGCGCGCGGCTGGCGTGGTGACCGCCCCCTCGGCCCCGGTCAGTGGCGGGGGCGGTGACGCGCAGGCCGAGGAACAGGAAGAGACTTTCCTCGACATGGCCAAGGGCTTCTTCTCGCAGATGTGGCGGCCGACCGTCGCCAGCCCCGCGCCCAACACCCAGGAAGCCCCCGACGACAAGGTGCTGTGCACCAAGCACCCGCCGATGCCGCCGCAGTACCTGGCCGAAGGCTCGAGCAAGGTGCTGATCAACGGCCACCCGGCCTGTCGCAGCGGCGATCGCAGCACCTGCGAGGCGGTGATCGTCGATGGCGGACTGGTGTCGAACAACGTGCGCATCGGCGGCGGGCCGATCGTGGTGCGCGAGATCCGCAGCGGCAAGACGCCGGGGATCGGCCTGGCGATTACGGCGTTGATGATGTTGCGGGGGCGGGGGGGGAAGTTTTATAGCAAGTTTGGGTGCATGCTCGTCGGAGGCGTGGTCAGTTTTGCCAGCAGCCAAGTGACCGCCGCCCTGACTTCGGCCATCGTCGGCTCGCCAAACCCTGTACACGCGCCTACTGGCGCGAAGATCCTGAGCGACGAACACGACCTCGACTTCACCCTCCAGGCCATGATCCCACTGGACTGGCAGCGCTACTACAACAGTCGCGACGAACGTCGCGAGGGTCTGTTCGGTGCCGGCTGGAGCGTCCCCTATGAAGTGTCTGTGAGGGTCGAGCACGACCGCCTGCTGTATACAGACGAGCAAGCTCGCGTCATCGACATGGGCATGATCGCCCTCGGCGACGCCGTCTTCAGCGCTGGCGAAGGCATCAGCGTGCGACGCGCCCTTGATGGCGAGCTGCTGATCGAAGACATCAGCAGCGGCCTCTATCGTTTGTTCGAACCCAGTCCACAGGACGCCAACCACCTCCGTCTGGCGAAACTGGGAGATCGCAACGACAACCGCATCCACCTGGACTATGACGATCTCGGGCGCCTGATGTGGCTGCGCGACACCTTTGACCGCGTGCGGATCAAGCTGCACTACAGCGGCGCTTGGCCACGTCGAGTCAGCCATATCGAACGGGTGTTCGTCGATGACGATACTGAAACGCTCGCCAGCTATCGCTACGACGCCGCTGGCGATCTGGCCGAGGTCCACGATGCACTGGGGCAATTGCAGCGTCGATTCATGTATGACGAAGGTCGGCGCATGGTCGGGCATCAAACAGCCAATGGCCTGCTTTGCCATTACCAGTGGCAGAAACTGGACGACTGGCGGGTGATCCGGCACTGGACCAACGCCGGCGACGAGTATCACTTCGAATACGATATCGAGGCTGGCATCACCTGCATCACCGACCCGCTGCTACGCACCAGTGTGCGGCGCTGGAACGCGCAGTTCCAGATCATCGAGTCGAGCAACGCGCTGGGCCAAACCTGGCGCTTCCACTGGAACGATGAACGTCAGCTGCTTGCCGCTACCGATCCTGAAGGCGGTGAATGGCGCTTCAGCTACGACGAATCCGGCAACCTGTGCGAAACCATCGATCCGTTGGGACGCAGTGAATCGACCCAGTGGCTCGAGCATTGGGCGTTGCCTCGCAGTGAAACCAATGCCGCCGGGGCAACCTGGACCTATCGCTACGACCAGCACGGCAACTGTATTCGCGAAACCGACCCCTTGGGCGAGGTGACGCGCTACCGCCATGACGAACATGGCCTACCGCTGGAAACCATCGACGCCACGGGCAAGCGCCAACGTCAGCGCTGGAACGAACAAGGTCTGCTGATCGAGCAGGTGGACTGCTCAGGCTACGCCACACGGTTGCGCTACGACCGGCGTGGCCATTTGCAGAGTCTGACCAACGCCCTCGGCCAGACCAGCCACTTCCAACACAATGCCTTGGGACATCGGATACGCCAGGAGCTGGCGGATGGGCGCATTGTCCAGTACCGGTACACCGCCTCGGGCCTGCTCGAATGCTTCATCGATCCGCTCGGCAACGCCGAGCATTTTCGCTATGACCTGAATGGCCAGCTCATCGAGCAGCGGGACAACCTCGGCCGGCCGACGCTGTTTACCTATGACCGTTGCACACGACTGGTGGCACTGACCAACAGCAACGGTGAGTCCTATCGTTTCACCTGGGATGAGGCGAACCGCCTGGCCGAGCATGAAAATCTGGATGGCAGTCGCAAGGCCTACCAGTACGATGGACTCGGCCAGATCATCGCCATGGACTTCATTCCGGCGCCGGGCGCCAGAGAGGCGCCGATCCATCACCGCCTTCGACGTGACGCCGCCGGCAGGCTGGTTGCGTTGCTTACCGAGGATGACAGCACTACCTACAGTCTCGATCCGATGGACCGGTTGATGGAGGTGATCAGCGAGGATCGTCAGGGGAATGTGCAACGCGTCGCGTTCGAGCATGATGCCTGCGGACGCCGCACTGCCGAAAGCAACAGTGCCGGAAGGCTGGAGCACACCTACGACGCACTGGACAATCGCTTGCAGACGCGGCTGCCCGATGGCCGCCAACTGAACCGCCTGGTGTATGGCTCGGGACACCTCCATCAGATCAACATCGACGGGCAGGTGATCTGCGATTTCGAGCGCGATCGCCTGCACCGTGAGGTCTCGCGAACCCAGGGACGGCTGCTTACCCGTAGCCAATATGACCTCAGTGGCCGGCCGAGCGCCCGTCTGCGCTGGGGCGCCGACCACAACGAACACCTGCCTGCGCCCTGGCAGCAGCGCTTCGACTTCGATGATCGCGACAATCTGGTGCTCTACCTGCGCCAGCAACCCGATCATCAACATCAGCTGCTGATGCAATACGACGCAACGGATCGCCTGCTTGCCAACCAGGGACCGTTGCCAGGCCAAAACGAACAATACCTCTATGACGCTGCGGCAAACCGTGTGCCCGGTGCTGGGCAAGTCGCCCGCCATGACCAGTTGCTCCAACTGGAAGATCGCCACTACCGCTATGACGGTTTCGGACGCCTGTCGGAAAAACGCAGCACGCTGTATGGCGAACAGCATATGAGCTACAACCAGCATCATCGCCTTGTTCAGGTGCGCTCTGTACGCGGCGGGCGCGAGCGCATCGTCAAATTGCACTATGACCCTCTCGGGCGCCGCATCGGCAAGACCGAGCAAGACGATCAGGGCAATCTGCTGGGCAGCACCGACTTTGGCTGGGACGGTCTCAAATTGCTGCAAGAGCGCTGCAACGGCCACCTCACTTTGTATGTCCATGAACCGGGCTATAGAGTCCTGGCACGTGTCGACGGTCAAGGTGCGCATCAACGCACGCTCCATTACCACAACGCCCTCAACGGTCTGCCCGAGCAACTGACCGACAGTGACGGCACGCTGGCTTGGGAGGGCGAATGCTCCGCCTGGGGCATGACCTTGCGCGAGTGGAGGACTGAGGACTTCATCGAACAGCAGAACCTGCGCTTTCAAGGTCAGTACCTGGACCGTGAGACTGGCTTGCACTACAACCTGTTCCGCTACTATGACCCACAGAGCGGCCGCTTCACTCAGCCCGACCCTATTGGCCTGGAAGGCGGCATCAACCTGTACCGCTATGCGCCGAACCCTGTCGGCGGGATAGATCCGCACGGGTTGGACTGGAGCTATTTCCTTTCAGACGAGAAAGGCAACCCGTATTACAACGGGCGAGCCTCGGACAACGATACGCTCGAAGGCGTGGTACGCCGACATATGGAAACCAAGGGCGCAGACGGCCCACGCTTCAAGGAAGGTGACCGCATCAACCGCGTGACACCGATTGGTACCGACTACGACACTATACGCGGCATCGAGGACTCAGGGATCCGCGAGCGAGAAGTGCTCGGCAGGAAGAACCCGAACGTGCGAGGCAACAAGATCTATGGCATCTCCGACGCCAAGGCGAAAAAAGACCCTGGCCTCGAGCGGATAGCGCTCGCCAACGACTTCCTGAAGGCACGCGGTGTCAGCAAAGTCACGCAACTGCCCGTGCTCGACAGCCGTGGCGCCCTGCCCCCCAAGGCCAACAAAAGCTCCTGCGGGAAATGAACATGACTGCAACTCCTGAACAACTTTGCAAGATCCTCAAGGCGCAGCATCCCAGCGAGCCACCAAGCTCGGCGCTGGTAGCCACAGGCCTGGCGACCGAGACCCGCAGAATGAGCCATGACCAGGTGCTTACCTGGCTGTTCAAGGCGCGAGAGACCGTGGTGAAGAAAGAGGTGGTCGCCAACTTTCTCACCGGTGTCGAGCGCAACCAGGCCTACCTGCGCGCCGCCCTGTCGGCCTATGCTTGCGCGACACACCTGCCGCAACACGCCTTCACGGCGCAGGACCAACTGAACTGTCAGGTCTGCAGTTTCTTCAAGGAGCGCGAAGTCAACTTCATTGCCCTCAACAGGGTGCGTTTTCTGATCGGCGCAGCGCTTTTCGGCAGCCCCTCCAATATCGCGTTCCAGTTGCAGGAGCATAACGCCGGGCCGAAAGAACAGCCGGGCAACCTGGAGCTGATGGTGTCGATCCTGGACCTGATCCGTAACGTGCCTGCCGTGACCAAACCCAAGGACCTGCTCAAGCTGCTGCGTAAACTACCCGGTATCAAGATGAGCGAAGAAGAGGGCCGGGGGTTCCTCGACCTGCTGGGACACTGCGGAATACTGCAGACGCCAGAGCATCCAGGCCTGCTGTACCGCTACACCAACCTCGGCCTGGCGCCACGTAGCGCGCGCTCGTCAGATTGGAGCTACCCGATGGACTTCTGGCGCGGTGAGCATGGTCTCAATCAGGATGCCCTGGACTATTGGTTCAGTGACTATCCCGAGCTGCTCAAGGTTTAAGTCCTTGGCGGCCAATCTGCTCGCTGGGCGCCGCATGGGCAATACAACTGTTGCGCGCCCCCCTCATGGCAATGGCTCTATGAAAGACGTTGCGACCAGAACAGCAAGAGCCGTGAAGCCTGATATGAACATCTATTTTGTCTGCAACGCACAAGCACCCTGGGGCGATTGGGGTGAGGTGCTAGCCTACGGCATGATCGCCTGGGACGAAGACACCGACATTGACAGCATCGAGCGTACCGGCCCCTACACACCGCCCGCCTACATCCGCTCTGGCCTGCTGGTACTGACCGAGCCGACAAAGGAGGCGTTGGAGAAATCTGGCCTGAAAGGTATCAGCCGCTTCGAGCATCTGGAAAAGACCCATATTGTCGAACTCGACTGGCAGCAATGGGACGCAGCCAAGGACATCAGCGTCTACCTGGAGCTGGAAGGCGAGCCCGAATCGATCATCGAGTCACGCCCCCATGACCCTCAACTGTCAGCACGCATGCCGGCGTTCTGGTGCGCCTACGTCGCTGGCAAGCTCGCCTTGCGCATGGACGAGAGTGTGAAGAGCAACGATCCCTCTCATTACCTGCAGGTAGTCCGTGCTGATGAGCGCGTCGACTTCTTCAAGGCCGATGTGCACGGCGGCTATTTCGTCAGCGAACGGGCAAAGAACTGGCTCGAGCAGCACTGCCCGGAAGCATTCCAGTTCGCCTTGATACCCCTCCCGCGCAAGTGATATTTCCGTGTGGCTGACAAGGGTCTTACTTAACTGAACCAGACCCTCGGACGGGGAACCGCTATTTGATGATCGGTTGGCAACAACTCTACGAAAAGCATGAGACCAAGCTCGACCGCCTCTACGACGATGTAGAAGAAGGCAAGCTGGAGCGGCTACGTGCGTTCGCACAGAAATACCCCGAACTGCTGGTGCTGCCCCGCTATGGCGAGGCCGACGAGGAGGGGCTGCTGCACATGGCCGCCCGAGCCGGACAGGCGGCGAGCTGTGGCCTGCTCCTGGAGCTGGGCCTGGCGCCGAACCAGCCGTATGTAGACGAGGGTCATGCCAGTGCTCTTGAACTGGCAGCCAGCGAAGGGCACCTTGAAACCTGCGTTTGCCTGCTCGATGCCGGTGCCTGGGTCGACGGCCTGCCACTCAGCGTCTGCCCACCGCTATACGCAGCGGCCCAGTCGGGCCACATCGAGGTCGTTGCACTGCTGCTGACACAAGGCGCACAGGTCAATCGCCTGCACCGACGCGCCAATGACAGCGCACTGGACGCTGCGCGCGAATGGGGGCATCAGCGCACGGTCGATCTGCTGCTCGAACACGGCGCACGCAGCATCAACGATGTCGAGGGCGCCGATGCCGAAGGCGCCGGACAGGCCATTGTCACCTTCGTGCACAATACCGCTGGGTGGGTCCTGCCCACCGCGTTCTGCCCTCCCAGTGAAGACCCTCGCAGCACGCTGCATGTCAGCCTGATCGATAGCAAGACCGACTACAAGCTGCTGTTCACCACCGGCCTGTACCAGGTTGCCCCGATGACCGAGTTGCTCCTCTGCCTGCCAGGGGACTGGGCACTGCCCCAGGCCGGATTGCCGGTGCCAGACGCCTGGTGTTTTCCAGTAGGAATGCTGGCACGCCTCGCCGCCAGAACCTTCGAGCAGGGCCCGGTGGCCGAGGGCATGCTGTTCCAGCGTGACGATCCACAGTTTGCCGACCTGCACTGGCCTTGCGCGGTGGATGCGCTGTTGGCGGTGGACAAGCCCTGGAACAAGCATGGTGATGGCGAGCGGATTCCCGAAAGTGAGAAGGTCACCCTGCTGACCCTGGCACCGGTGAAGTTCACCGACAAGGGTGCTCCGACCGCCAAGGCCCTGGCCGCGCTCATCGAGCGTAAACGCAAGGCGAGCTGGAAGGTCCTGGCGCTGGAGACGCCGATCTGAAGTGGAACAACCCGTAAGACGCAAAGGATGCTATTGACCATGACCTCGCAAAAAATCGTGCTTTCCGGCCAGGATCACGGTCTGGGCCAGATCGGCGGCGGCGCCCGTCTCAAGGATGCCTCGCTATGGCCACGAAGCCCGGACACTGATGAGCCGATGACCCCGCTGCTGACATTGAGCGACCGCTTCCTGCCCGTCACCTTCATTCCACCCGGCATGGCGATCACGGTGTTCATCACCGCGCGTCAGCAAGACGGCGCCTTCAACCGGTCCACCCAGCGCCACTACACCGTCAATCAGCAGAGCGAGCTCGACGAAAAGCGCGCCAATCGTTTTGCCCGGGTCATCCTGCACGAGCTGGCCGACCAGTCGATCGCCCCGCCCGCCGCGGCCTTACTGCTGGACCGTGCCTACATTCAGTTCGAACCCTTCAGCGATGAGGAAGAAGAACAGGAACTGGAGGACGAGGACAGCGGTATCGACCTGAGCAAGCCCGTCGGCAGGCCGTGCTGGCTGCAGGACCCGATCTACGAACCCCAGCGCTTCCTGTTCCTGATGCAACTGCTCGACAGTGATGTGGCCGCCGCCAGCCGGCAGCACGTGGGATTGTTCTCGGACGGTATCGGCTACCTGTATGTCGACAGGCAGGCACGGCGCGGCAAGCAAGGCGATGAAGCCGGCTTCTTCTTCATCCAGTTCACCTGATTGGAGACCGGGGCCCTGGCTACAGTCAAACCTGGCCATGTGCTCTCCAGGCAATTCCGCGTCGAGTAACAGTCTTTTACCGAAACCCCAGGTTTTCCCCCCGCAGCCTTTGCCTATCCTAGGCCGGGTCATCCCGCCTGCGATGGACCCATGAAAGACTCGCTCCCCAGCCGCTATGCCTGCCTGTTCCTGTGCCTGGCCTTCACGATCACCAGCGTCCCGTTCCTGCCTGCGCACACCTGGCTCTGGCCCTTCACCGTCATCAGCGCCCTGCTCAGCCTGGTCGGCCTCAACGACCTGCGCCAACGCCACCACGCCGTGCGCCGCAACTATCCGATCCTGGGCAACATCCGCTACCTGATCGAAACCATCCGCCCGGAGATCCGCCAGTACCTGATCGAGGGCGACGACGACAAGCTGCCGTTCTCCCGCGCCCAGCGTTCGCTGGTCTACGCCCGGGCCAAGAACGAGAGCGCCGAGAAAGCCTTCGGCACCCTGAACGATGCCTACAAGCCGGGCTTCGAGTTCATCAGCCATTCGATGCTGCCGGTGCCGATGCCCGACCCGGCATCGTTCCGCATCCGCATCGGCGGCCCGCAGTGCCGCCAGCCGTACTCGGCGTCGATCTTCAATATCTCGGCCATGAGCTTCGGCGCCCTCAGCGCCAACGCCATCGCCGCGCTGAACAAGGGCGCGCGCCTGGGCCGCTTCGCCCATGATACCGGCGAGGGCAGCATCAGCCCCTACCACCGCGAACACGGCGGCGACCTGATCTGGGAAATCGGCAGCGGCTATTTTGGCTGCCGTACCGAGGACGGCCACTTCGACCCCGATCGCTTCGCCGAACAGGCCCGCGCGCCACAAGTGAAGATGATCGAGATCAAGCTCAGCCAGGGCGCCAAGCCGGGCCATGGCGGGATTTTGCCGGGGCACAAGGTCAGCGCCGAGATCGCCGCCACCCGGGGCGTGCGCGAAGGCGAGGACTGCATCTCGCCGGCCGCCCACAGTGCCTTCAGCACACCGCGGGAGCTGCTGCAGTTCGTCGCCCGCCTGCGCGAGCTGTCCGGCGGCAAGCCGGTGGGTTTCAAGTTCTGCCTGGGCCATCCGTGGGAGTTCATGGGCATCGCCAAGGCCATGCTGGCCACCGGCATCACCCCGGACTTCATCGTCGTCGACGGCAAGGAAGGCGGCACTGGCGCGGCGCCCCGGGAGTTCTCCGACAACATGGGCGTGCCGCTGCGCGAGGGCCTGATGTTCGTGCACAACACCCTGGTGGGGCTGAACCTGCGCGAGCGCATCCGCATCGGTGCGGCGGGCAAACTGGTCAGCGCCTTCGACATCGCCAGCGTGCTGGCCATCGGCGCGGACTGGGTGAACTCGGCGCGGGGCTTCATGTTCGCCATCGGCTGCATCCAGTCGCAGAGCTGCCACACCAACAAGTGCCCCACCGGGGTGGCGACCCAGGACCCGCTGCGCCAACGCGCGCTGGTGGTGCCGGAGAAGGCCGAGCGGGTCGCCAGCTTCCACCGCAATACCTTGCATGCCTTGGCCGAGATGCTTGCCGCCGCCGGCCTGGACCATCCCAGCGAACTCAAGCCCAAGCACCTGGCGCGGCGTATCAGCGCCAGCGAGATCAGCCTGTTTTCCCAGCTGCACACCTTCCTCAAGCCGGGCGAGCTGCTCAGCGGCGCGATCGACAGCGAGTTCTATGCGCGGATGTGGCGGATGGCACGCAGCGACAGCTTCGCGCCGGAGACGAGTGAAATCGAGGTGGCGGCGGCGGTCAACGTGCGCCGGAAAGAAACAGCCCCGGCATAGGCCGGGGCTGCGGGTGACGCGGGATCAGGATCAGAAGATGCTGATCGGGTACTCGACGAATACGCGGACTTCGTTGCCGTCGTCCATGTAGAAGTCGGCGACGTTGCGCGAAGTACGCAGGAAGGAACTACGCAGTTTGACCGAGAGATCCTTGGCCGGGCCTTCTTGTACGACGTAACGCAGCTGGTTGAAGATTTCGCGCTCTTTACCTTCACCATTGCCGTGGGTGTTGATGTTGTCACCACGCACGTAGGCAACTTTGTAGGTCAGGCCAGGGACGCCGAATGCGCCAAAGTCCAGGCCGTAGCCGATCTGCCAGGAGCGCTCGTCTTCTGCGTTGAAGTCGGACCAGTAGGAGTTGGCCAGGTAAATGGTCGAACCACCATCGCCGAAGCCGCCATCACGCTGGTAACCGCCGTAGTTGTAGCCGGTATCGCCAGTACTGCGTTGGTGCGCGATGGTTACCGAGTGAGGACCGTACGCATAGGTAGCCGCCAGGCTCCAGATAGTGTTGTCCTGATCGCCCTCACGCATGCCCCATTTTTCGATGAACTTCTTGTCGAGCTTGGACTTATAGCCATTGAAGTCCAAGGTCAGGGACTGGTCTGCCGCGATCGGGTAAACGTAGTTCATGCCCAGGTAGTGCTTTTTCATCACGTCTTCGTTGTCGGCGGTGTACAGCGACGCGGTGAAGTTGTCAGTGAACTTGTAGCTACCGCCCAGTACGTTGATTGCCTTCAAACGACCACTGTCGTGACCTTGGGCGCTCTTTTGCACTTCGCTGGTGAAACGCCCAGCGTTCAGCTCCAGGCCTTTGATCTCTTTGGAGGTGATCGAAGTACCGCTGAAGCTTTCTGGCAACAGGCGCGAATCGTCGTACTGCAGGACCGGCAGGGCCGGCATCTGGTCACCGTACTTGAGCACGGTGTTGGAGACGCGGAATTTGATCGCCGCACCGGCGCGGGCGAGGTCATTGGCAGCATCGCTGCGCTCACGCTCGTTGACCGTGTTTTCACGCTTGAAGAAATCGATACCGCCACCGCCGTTACGGCCTTTGCCGCCATCCAGGCGCAGGGCGTACAGACCGAAGGCGTCGACGCCGACACCGACGGTGCCCTGGGTGAAACCGGAGGAGAAGTTGGCGATCACACCCTGGCCCCACTGGGACTGGTCGTTGGTGTGGTGCTTCTTGTCACGGTTGATGAAGGCGTTGCGCAGCAGGACGTTGGCGTGGCTGTCCTCGATGAAGCCCTTGCTTTCGGCCTGCTCATTGGCCTGTGCCTGGGTCGCGGCGATCATCGCCAGGGCGACCAGGCTGATCCTGGTTTTCAACATGTTGTTTTCCTTATTTCGTATTCAAAAACGCTCTGCATTAGAACGCCAGGAACCAACGCCCCTTCGTAGGTTCGACGCTATGCGGATCCAAGCCGAAAGGCCCGCCAATGGTCTGCAACGGGCCTTGCAGCCGCATGGCCAGATCATGGCCAGCAGGCGTAGAGCCCGAATCCTAGCCCTGCCTGCTTATACATGTCAAAAAAACGTGAAATGCAGGTTGATATAACCAAAAACTAGGTCAGTGCTGGTGCATTTCCATGCATATCTGCCGTGGGTCAGCGCAAATTTGTCTCTTTTGTGGAAAGCGGGCGAAATCCATAAAACCGTCATACGACCGTGCTCCCGCAGGCCTCTCGATACCCTGTCGGAAATTGCCCTGAGCAGCGTGAGAGCGGCGGTGCGACTTGCCCCGCGATAAGGTCGGCAATGCCCCCATCACCGTCCAGCCAGGGCGCCATCGCGGGACAAGCCCGCTCCTACAGGTCATCCCCGTGCGCATCTGTATGAATATCAAGACAATTCAAAATCAATCCGAATAGATAGCAACATTTTGAAACATATGTAAAGACAACCCTTTACAAATGTCGATGCAACAGTAAATAGCAAGCATTACCATTCGCGCCCAATTTCTCACTCCATTCCTTGGACGCCTTCGATGCCTGCCCCCTGCCGCCTTTCCCCCCTGACCCTGGGCCTGTCACTGCTGTTCAGCGCCGGCCTGGCCAGTGCCGCCACCACGACCCTGCCGGAAACCTCGGTGACCGCCGACAGCACCCGCGAAGAGGACAACCCGCGGGTCAAGGACGTGACCACCGCGACCCGTACCTCGACCCCGGCGCGCTATGTGCCGCAGGCCATCGATTCGGTGAAGACTCGCAACGTGCTGGACTACGGCAGCAGCAACCTGGGCAAGGCGCTGGAAGGCATCCCCAACGTCAGCAGCGGCGCCGACACGCGCTTCGACAGCCTGCGCATCCGCGGCTTCGACGCCAGCAACGACTTCTACCTGGACGGCATCCGCGACGACAGCCAGTACACCCGCGACCTGCACAACATCGAGCGGGTCGAGGTGCTCAAGGGCCCGGCGGCGGTGCTCTATGGCCGTGGCAGCCAGGGCGGCATCGTCAACAGGGTAAGCAAGGCGCCGGAGCACGGCCGCCGCTCGACCGTCGAAGCCCAGGGCGGCAGCCAGGACCTGCGCAGCCTGTACGCCGATCTCAGCGCCGACCCCAGCGACACCCTCAGCCTGCGCCTGAACCTGGGCAACGAGGACAAGAACAGCTTCCGCGACGGCATCGACGGCAACCACCGCCAACTGTTCGCCCCGTCCATGAGCTGGCAGATCACCCCCGAGCTGAACTGGCTGGTGCAGTACGAGTACAGCCGCTACGACCGTACCCCCGATCGCGGCATCCCCGGCAACCCGCTCACCGGGCGCCCGGCCGACGTCAGCCGCAAGACCACCTACGGCGACACCCAGCGCGACTACATCAACGACCGCGCCGAGTCGCTGCGCTCGCGCCTGAACTACGAGCTGAACGACCAGTGGCAACTGCGCCATACCTTCAGCCTGTTCACCCTGGAGAGCGACTTCGACAACACCTACCTGACCGCCTACCGCCCCGCCGCGGGATTGGTGGACCGCCAACGCTGGCAGCAGGACCTGAGCACCCGCAACCTCTACAACACCATCGAACTGGAAGGCCATGTAGAGACCTTCGGTCTCGAGCACACCCTGCTGGTAGGCCTGGAAATGGGCGAGCAGCGCCGCAACTCGCTACTGCACCAGGGCGTCGGCGTGCCATCGGTACCCGTGCAGGGCTCGACGGCCAGCCAGCAGCACAACGGCACGATGCGGGTGTCCAGCAACAACCACACCGACGTCGAGAGCACCGGTATCTACCTGCAGGACCAGATCCGCCTCAACGACCAGTGGCAGCTGCTGGCCGGCGTGCGCTTCGACCAGTTCGAGGTGGACACCACCAACAAGCTGCGCGACATCTCGGAAAAACAGAAGGACAACAGTTTCAGCCCGCGCATCGGCGTGGTGTACACGCCTTGGCAGGACCACTCCTTCTATGCGTCCTGGAGCAAGACCTACTCTCCGGTCGGTGGTGGCCTGATCGGCATCACCCCAGGCGCTGCCGGCAACACCAACCAGACCGACCCGGAACAGACCCGGCAGAAGGAGATCGGGGTCAAGAGCGAGTGGTTCGACGAGCGTCTGAGCACCACCCTCGCGATCTACGAACTGGAACTTTACAACCGCCGTACCCGCGACCCGATCAACCCCGAGCTGATCCAGCTCAGCGGCCTGCAACGCTCGCGCGGCATCGAGCTGACCGCTACCGGCAACGTGGTGGGCAACTGGTATGTGCGCGGCGGCATCGGCCTGCAGGACGCGACCATCGTCAAGGACAACAACGGCCAGCAGGGCAACCGCATCAACGATGTCGCCAAGCGCAACGCCAGCCTGTTCGTCACCTGGAAACCGGAGCTGGGCTGGTACGCCGAAACCGGCCTGACCCTGGTCGGCGACCGCTACGCCGATAACCAGAACACCGTGATCCTTCCGGGCTATGGCCGCTGGGACGCGCTGGCGGGCTACCGCACCCATGACTGGGATGTACGCGCGGCGCTGAGCAACATCACCGACAAGACCTACTACAGCTCGGCCACCAGTGCGGCGCAGATCCAGGTGGGTGATCCGCGTAGCCTGGTGGTGACCGGGACCTACAGCTTCTGATCGTCAAAGGCCATACACGATCCCTGTAGGAGCGGCCTTGTGTCGCGAAAGGGCTGCGAAGCGGCCCCAGGATTTCAGCGTTCATGCAAGATCGCCGGGGCCGCCTTGCGGCCCTTTCGCGGCACAAGGCCGCTCCTACACACAGGGGATGCGTACTTCTGCTGCACGCCTCACAAACGAAAACGCCACCGCGGATGCGGTGGCGTTTTTTTCTGCGACGGGTTCCTTCCCGGTCAATGCCAGACAGCCAGCAGAGCTTCGAGCTCTTCCTCGCTGATCAGACCTTGAGGGTATCGCCCATCCAGCAGGCGGCGTGGATCGGTCGTCCTGACCCGATTGTCTCCATGACGTTTCAACCACTGAGCCAGGATTCTGAGCGATTGGTGACAGGCTGCCGTTGCGGGCAAAGCCGACTCACTTGCTGCGTTCATTTCCTCACGTACTCCCTGGGCCGAGTGAGCGGCTAAGTTACTTCAGACGCGTTACAGAATGGCGTAGGTCCATTCGTCTGAAGTACGAGGAAAAATCAATACAATTGCTGTGCCATGCCACCCGACCGAGTATCGCGAACATAAAAAAACCCGTCATCCGACGGGTTTTTCATTCATTGGCCGATCAACGTTTTACCGGTGCCGGCTGCTGCTGGGTCAGGCAGTGGATGTTGCCACCACCAAGCAGCAGCTCACGTCCCGGGATCATCACTACTTCGTGGTCCGGGAAGACCTTGGCCAGGATCGCTCTGGCCTGCGCATCGGCCGGGTCGTCGAAGCTCGGGGCGATGATGCCGCCGTTGACGATCAGGAAGTTCACGTAGGAACCGGCCAGGCGCACAGAAGGGTCGCGCTCCTGGCTGCCCACCACATGGTCGACGCCGTCGCATTCCGCCTGGGTGGCATACAGCGGCCCCGGGATCGGCATCTTGTGCACCACGAACTCGCGCCCTTTGGCGTCACGGGTGTTTTTCAGCACCTCGTAGGCGGCGTGGCAGCGCGCGTAGTTGGGGTCATTGGAATCATCGGTCCAGGCCAGTAACACTTCACCGGGGCTGACGTAACAGCAGAAGTTGTCGACGTGGCCATCGGTCTCGTCGTTGTACAGGCCGTCCGGCAGCCAGACGATGGTCTCGACCGCCAGGTGCTCGCGCAGGATCTCCTCGATCTGCTCGCGGTTCAGGTGCGGGTTGCGGTTGCGGTTGAGCAGGCATTCCTCGGTGGTGATCAGGGTGCCTTCGCCGTCGACGTGGATCGAGCCGCCCTCGAGCACGAAGCCTTCGGTGTGGTAGCGCTGCACGCGCTCCATCTCCATGACCTTGGCGGCCAGCTCCTCGTCGCGGTTCCAGGGTGCGTACAGGCCACCGTCGAAGCCGCCCCAGGCGTTGAAGCCCCAGTCCACGCCACGCACCTCGCCGTGATCGTTGATGACGAAGGTCGGCCCGGTATCACGCACCCAGGCGTCGTCGTTGCTGATCTCGACCACACGGATGTTGGGCAGGTCGAGCTGGCGACGGGCGTTCTCGTACTGGCCGGCGGACACCGCCACGGTGACCGGCTCGAAACGGGCGATGGCCTTGGCCAGGGTCACGTGCGCGGCCTGCGCCGGCTTGCCACCCAGGCGCCAGTTGTCTGGGCGCTCCGGCCAGACCATCCACACCTGGGTTTGCGGGGCCCACTCGGCGGGCATATGGAAACCGTCGGCGCGGGGGGTCGAGTTGAGCGTTTTCATCGATGACCTCTAATTGGCAACTGTCGGTGGTCCGGGGCCCGCTGCGCGCGCCTTTCGCGGCACAAGGCCGCTCCTACAGGTCGAACGCTATCCCTGTAGGAGCGGCCTTGCGTCGCGAAAGGACCGCAAAGCGGTCCCGACTGCTTTATGACGAACACTTATATCCGATAAATATCGACTTTTAAAGCAAGCGACGAGACCTTTTCTGCATAAGGCGCCACTGAAAATCGATAAGAATCGATTTTACAAGCCCTCACCCAGAATCCGCTCCACGCTGTCGACAAAGTAGTCCACGCTGGCCCGCGTGGTGCACATCGGCGGCTTGATCTTGAGGATGTTCAGGTAGTCGCCGGTAGGCTGCATGAAGATCCCCAGGTCGCGCAGGCGATCGCACAGGATCATGGTCTCCTCGGTCGCCGGCTCCAGGGTCTGGCGATCGCGCACCAGTTCCAGCCCCAGGTAGAACCCGGAACCGTGGGCGGCGCCGGCTAGCGGATGTTTATCGACCAACGCCTGCAGGCGCGCCTTGAAGTGGCGGCCAACGTCACGGGCGTTGTCCCACAGCCCTTCGTCGCGCATCACATCCAGCACCGCCATGCCGATGCGGCAACTGACCGGGCTGCCCCCGGCCGAGGAGAAGAAATAGCCCTCGGCCTCCAGCGCCTCGGCGATCTCGCGCCGGGTGATCACCGCGCCCAACGGCTGGCCGTTGCCCATGCCCTTGGCCATGGTGATGATGTCCGGCACCACGCCCTGCTCCTCGAAGCCCCAGAAATACTCGCCCAGTCGCCCGTAGCCGACCTGCACCTCGTCGGCGATGCACACCCCGCCGCGCTGGCGCACCTTGGCATAGGCCTCGCGCAGGTAGCCCGGCGGCAACGAGATGCCCCCGGCGTTGCCGTACACCGGCTCGCAGATCATGCCGGCCAGCTGGCGGCCACGGGCGTCGAGGTCAGCCAGCTTGGCATCGACATCGCGCAGGTAGTCGGCGGCGCTGTCGGCGCCCCGGTAGCGCCCGCGGAAGGTGTTCGGTGCCTCCACCGGGTGCACCCAGTCCGGGCGGGTCTCCAGGGCCTGGGGGTTGTCGGCGATGGAGGTGGAGATCGCGTCGGTGGCCACCGACCAGCCGTGGTAGGCCTCCAGCACACTGAGCAGGTCGCGCCCGCCGCTGTAGGCCCAGGCCAGGCGGATCGCCAGGTCGTTGGCCTCGGTGCCGCTGTTGACCAGGAACACCCGGTCGAAGCCTTCCGGGGCTACCTCCAGCAGTCGCTCGGAGAACTCGGCAATGGCCGCGTAGTGGAAGCGCGAGTTGGTGTTGAGCAGCGACCACTGGCGCGCCGACTCGGCGACCATGCGTGGATGGCCATGGCCAAGTACCGCGACGTTGTTGAGCATGTCCAGGTACGAACGGCCCTGCATGTCGATCAGGTAGTTGCGCCAGCCGCGCTCGATGTGTGGCGGCTGGGCGTAGTAATGCTTCTGCGAGCGGGCGAAGCTGGCATCGCGACGGGCCAGCAGGGCTTGCGGGTCGGCCAGCGGATCGGCATCGCAGTCAAAGCCCAGCAGGGTGCGCGGTGACGGGCACAGGGCCAGCCAGGCGGCGGCGTGGGACGGGGTGGCGAAGAACGGTGGGCGGGTATCGGCATCCAGGCACAGCTGCACGCTGAGGAAGCCACAGGTCGCCCCCAGCGCCTGACCCTTGAGCAGCGCCTGGCCATCGGCCGGCGTCTCTTCCAGGCCAGCGAGCCACAGGCTCCAGTGTGCGGTTCGCAGGCAGCCGCGACCCTCTCCGGTGCGCTGCCAGACACCAGCCTCGGGGGCTTGCAGCGCGCTGCCTGGCAACAGGTTCAGCTCCACGCCCAAGGCACAGGTGGCCGGCTCTTCTGGCCGATCGATATGGGTTTGCGACAGACGGTACTGCCCATGGAGGCTGCACGCCGGCCCCTGCTGGGCGGCGAGCAAGCGCTGGTCGAAGCCCGGCTGCTCCCAGTTGCCTGCCTCGCAGAGGGGGCTGAGCACGCCCAGGTCGACCCGGGCGACCGGCTGCCCGGCAAGACTCGGCAGCAACGCGGCGCAACCGCTGATGTCCGGCATCACGGGCACCTGGCCCGCCGCCTGCAGGATCGCCGCCTCCATCAACGCGGCGGGTACGGAGCAGGCAGTGTCGAAGATCTCCCATTCATGGGCAATGTTGTCACGGGTGTACTGGTTGCCCGGGTCGATCGCCAGCTGCTGCTCGCTGCTGAGCACCAGCACTGCGGCGCGATTCAGCACCAGCGGCCACAAGGCGCGCAGCTCGACCTCCTGCAACGGGTTCGCCGCGTGATAGGCGCTGACCGCTGGCAGGATGCGCAACGGGTCGCCCTCGGCGTGGTGCAGCAGGGCCGCGCAGGTCACCGACAGGTCGGCGATACGCCAGGTGCGCAGCAGGTCGCCGAAGTCGATGACGCCCTGCACCTGCCACTGCCGCTGATCGTCGCGGGCCCAGACCACGTTGTCGTCGGTGATGTCCAGGTGCACGGCCTGGACCGGCAACTGCTCGACCAACGGTTGCAGGCGAGCGGCCGCCAACCGTGCGACCTGTGCCACCTGCTCGCGACGCTGGGCATCCTGCAACACCGGCAACAGGTGCTCGATCAGCACCGAGGCGTGCCGTGGATCCCACTGCAAGGTACGCTCGAGACCCGGGTGGTCGAAACCGGCCAGTGCCTTATCGACCTCGGCGCAAAGCGTGCCGAGCTCGGCCATCACCCGCGCCGGCAAATGCCCCAGGCGGGTCAGCAGCCGCCCGTCAATGTAGTCGAGCAGGCGGGCTCGCAACGGCTGGCCATCGATCTCCAATTCCAGCAGCGGCTCGCCTGTGTTCGCAGGACGCACCGCGGGCACCGGCACGCCTTGCCCGTGCAGAAAAGCCAGTGCCGCATGCTGCGCCTGCAGTTCGATCGCCGCATAACTGCCATGGCAGACCTTGAGCACAAACCGGCCCTGGTCACTGTCGACGCGAAAATTCAGATCCTGCTGGCTGCCTAAAACATACGCAGTTCCCTCCAGATCGTAATACGCCCGCAACAAGGCATGGGCCTGAGCGCCGCCAAGCAGAGGGGCTGGCAGGCTGGAGCGCTGGATCAAGGTGGAGAGGGGCATTACAGGAAACCTCGTATTTTTCCTGTATATCGCCATCAGATAGGCAAATTGGCAAGACGGCAGCGTACAATCGCACCTCGTCGCGTGGGATACGCAAACCAGCGTATTCAACTTGCCTACAGCCTTGTCAGCCGACAAGCTATGGCCCCGCAAGCTACCGTCATTAATGGAAGGAAAGGGAATCCGACATGCGTATTCTCATTACCGGGGGAGCCGGTTTCATCGGCTCGGCACTGGTACGTCACCTCATCAGCAATACCGAGCATGAAGTCCTCAATCTCGACAAGCTGACCTACGCAGGTAATCTGGAATCCCTAGCCAGCATTGCCAGCAACACACGCTATGAGTTTGTCCAGGCCGACATCGTCGACCAGGCCGCAGTCAGTGCCGTGCTCACCCGTTTCCAACCGCATGCCATCATGCACCTGGCGGCCGAGTCGCATGTAGACCGATCCATCGACGGTCCGTCGGACTTCATCCAGACCAACATCGTTGGCACCTACAGCCTGCTGGAGGCTGCGCGTGGTTATTGGAACACGCTGGATGAGAACGAGCGCAAGGCATTCCGCTTCCACCATATTTCCACCGACGAGGTCTATGGCGACCTTCATGGCGTCGATGACCTGTTCACCGAAACTACGCCCTACGCCCCCAGTTCGCCCTATTCGGCGAGCAAGGCGGCGTCGGACCACCTGGTACGCGCCTGGCACCGTACCTATGGGCTGCCGGTGCTGCTGACCAACTGCTCGAACAACTATGGGCCATTCCACTTCCCGGAAAAACTTATCCCGCTGGTCATCCTCAATGCCCTCGAGGGCAAGCAGTTGCCTGTTTACGGTGACGGTTTGCAGGTTCGCGACTGGCTGTTCGTCGAAGACCACGCACGCGCCCTCTTCAAAGTGGTTACCGAAGGCAAGGTAGGCGAAACCTACAATATCGGTGGCCATAATGAGCAAAAGAACATCGATGTGGTACGTGGCATCTGCGCCCTGCTTGAAGAGCTGGCGCCACAACACCCCGCGGGCGTCGGCCACTACGCCGACCTGATTACCTTCGTCAAGGACCGGCCTGGTCACGATCAGCGCTATGCGATCGATGCAAGCAAGATCGAACGCGAACTTGGCTGGGTACCGGAGGAAACCTTCGAGACCGGTCTGCGCAAGACCGTTCAGTGGTACCTGGATAACCTCGAATGGTGCAAGCATGTCCAGGACGGCAGCTACCAACGCGAACGCCTGGGCAACAATGACTCCAAGGACCTGATCGCATGACCAAGGGCATCATCCTCGCCGGGGGTTCCGGTACTCGCCTACACCCCATCACGCTTGGCGTTTCCAAGCAACTGCTGCCGATCTATGACAAGCCGATGATCTACTACCCGGTCTCGGTGCTGATGTTGGCGGGCATCCGCGATATCCTGCTGATTTCCACGCCACATGATCTGCCTCAGTACCGTCAGTTGTTTGGTGACGGCAGTCAGTTCGGCATCAACATCAGCTATGCCGAGCAACCTTCGCCTGACGGTCTGGCCCAGGCTTTCCTGATTGGCGAGGAATTCATCGGCGAAGACCCGGTGTGCCTGATCCTCGGCGACAACATTTTCCACGGTCAGGGGTTCAGCGAACAACTGCAGCGTGCGGTCAAGCAACCGACCGGCGCCACCGTTTTCGGTTACTGGGTCAAGGATCCGGAGCGCTTTGGTGTTGTCGAGTTCGACGCTGAAGGCCGCGCCCTGTCGATCGAAGAAAAGCCCACCAAGCCCAAATCCAGTTATGCCGTGACCGGCCTCTACTTCTACGATAACGATGTAGTGCAAATTGCCAAGGGCATCAAACCCTCTCCACGCGGCGAACTGGAGATCACAGACGTCAACAATGTCTATCTGGAACGAGGCGACCTGCGTGTCGAGCGCTTTGGTCGAGGTTTTGCCTGGCTCGACACAGGTACGCACGACAGCCTCCTCGAGGCCTCCCAGTATGTGCAGACCATCGAACACCGCCAGGGGCTGAAAGTAGCCTGCCTTGAAGAGATCGCCTTCCAGAAAGGCTGGATCTGCCGTGAAAAGCTGAAGGCGAAAGCCGAAGAACTGAAGAAGACAGGTTACGGCCAGTATTTGAGTATTCTGGCCGCCGAAGCATGATGATTTTCACCGCCAACAGTGCGGGATGACCAGAAGCTGATTTGTCCACGGGAGCCTGGTGAGGATGCTTCTGCGCCCACCAGACGCCTGGCAGGACCTAACCTGACTGAAATCGAGTTGCCACCATGAAACCCCTGAAAATTCTCGTCTGCGGCCGCAATGGCCAAGTTGCCCAGGCGCTGCAAGGCGCCTTGGCCGGTTTAGGCGAAGTACATCTGGTCGGCCGAGACAAGCTCGATCAGGCGCAACCAGAACTATTGCGCGAACCGCTACGCCAGCTGGCGCCTGACTTGATCATCAATGCCGCCGCCCATACCGCAGTGGATCAGGCCGAAAGCGAGCCGGAACTGGCCTTCGCGATCAATGCCGAGGCGCCACGAGTGCTTGCCGAGGAAGCGGCGCGCCTTGGCGTGCCGCTGATCCACTACTCCACGGACTATGTCTTCGACGGCTGCAAGTCCGAACCCTATAACGAAGATGATACGACCCATCCACTCGGCGTTTATGGCAAAAGCAAATTGGCGGGCGAACAAGCTATCAGGGCTGTGGACGGCGAGCACCTGATCCTGCGCACCAGCTGGGTCTATTCGCTGTATGGACGCAACTTCCTGTTGACCATGCAGCGCCTGCTTCAGGAACGTCCTCAGTAACGTCGTGAACGACCAGATCGGCGCCCCGACCTGGGCAGCCACAATTGCCGCCAGTACGCGTGCATTGATCGAGCGCTGGCAGAACGGTCAGGCCGGCGCCTGGGGCACCTACCACCTGACCGCCCAGGGTGAAACCTCCTGGTTCGGCTTCGCCCAGGCCATCGGTGAACAGCTGAAGGCGCGCGGGCTGCCCTGCGCCGAACTGCTGCCGATCCCCTCGAGCGAGTACCCGACGCCAGCGCAACGACCGCTCAACTCACGCCTGGATTGTTCCCGCCTTGCCCGCGAATGGCAGGTCAGCCAGCCGCACTGGCACGATGCACTCATCGACTGCCTCAAGTAGCGCATAATTGCGCCAGATCCTACTGGCGCCCTTATCGCGATGATCCCAAGACCCACGCCTCCCCGCCGCCCCCGCTGGCGCAGCCTGGCCCTGCTGGCGCTGTGCCTGGCCCCGCTGCTGTGGCCGCTGCAGCACCTGGCCGAGCGTTACTACCAGGACGAGCTGGCTTCGCAGAACCGCCAGACCCTCGACCTCTACGTCGCCAACCTGCTGGGCACCCTGCACCGCTACGAAACCCTGCCGCAAATCCTCGGTGACCTGCCGGCGCTGCGTGGCGTGCTGGCCGACCCGTTTCGTCTCGAGGCGGTGACCAACGCCAACCGCCTGCTCAAGCACATCACCCAGCAGACCGGCGCCGAGGTGATGTACCTGATGGATGTCAGCGGCAACACCCTGGCCGCCTCCAACTGGGACAAGCAGGACAGTTTCGTCGGCCGCAACTTCTCGTTCCGCCCCTACTTCATCGAAGCGATGGAAGGCCACCTGGGGCGCTTCTTCGGCCAGGGCACCACCTCGGCCAAGCGCGGTTACTTCTTCGCCGCCGCCGTGCACGACCGCGACAAGGTGATCGGCGTGCTGGTGGTCAAGGTCGACCTCGACCACACCGAGACCCTCTGGGGCCGCACCCCGGAACAACTGCTGCTGACCGACCAGAACGGCGTGGTGGTGCTGACCTCGCGCCCGGACTGGCGGTTCCGCGCCACCCGCGAGCTGACCGCGGCCGAGCGCCAGGCCATCGTCGCCATCCAGCCCTACCCGACCCAGGCGCCGCAGCCGCTGACCCTCGACCAGGCCGCCTGGCTGATCCAGACCCGCGACATCAAGGAAACCGGCTGGCAGGTGAGCATCCTCGCTCCGCGCCTGCTGGTCGACCGCTCGGTGCAGACGGTCATGGCCATCGGCGGCGGCGCGCTGCTGGTGACCATGCTCCTGGCCGGCCTGGTGATGCAACGCCGACGCCACTACATCGACCGCATCGACTTCGAGGCCCGTGCCCGCCAGGAGCTGGAAAAGCGCGTGGTCGAGCGCACCGCCGACCTCGAAGGCCTCAACACCCGGCTCAAGAGCGCCGTGCTCGAGCGCGAAAGCGCCCAGCAGGAGCTGGTGCGCGCCCAGGACGAGCTGGTCCAGGCCGGCAAGCTGTCGGTGCTCGGCACCATGTCGGCGAGCATCAGCCACGAACTCAACCAGCCGCTGGCGGCCATCCGCAGCTACGCCGAGAACGCCGAGATCCTGCTCGATCATCAGCGCACCGAGGACGTGCGCGGCAACCTCAAACTGATCGGCGAGCTGACCGGGCGCATGGCCTCGATCATCGCCCACCTGCGTGCCTTCGCCCGCCGCGACCAACACGCCCCGGAAAGCGTGGCCCTGCAACCGGCCCTGGACGACGCCCTGGCGCTGCTGGCCAAGCGCCGCCGGGCCATGGCCGTGGAGCTGGTGCGCGACCTGCCCGAGGCCACCCTGTGGGTACAGGCTGGCGAGACCCGCCTGCGCCAGGTGCTGGGCAACCTGCTGGCCAACGCCCTCGATGCCCTCACCGAGAAGGCCAACCCACGCCGGCTGTGGCTGAGTGCCGAACGCCAGGATGACTGCGTCTACCTGTACATCCGCGACAATGGCCCCGGCTTCAGCCGCCAGGCCCTGGAGCACGCCAAGGAGCCGTTCTTCACCACCAAGACCCGCACCCAGGGCCTGGGACTGGGGCTGGCCATCTGCGAAAGCCTGATGCATGCGCTGGGCGGCGAGCTGCTGCTGGGCAACCACCCGGAAGGCGGTGCCCTGCTGACGCTGAAACTGCGCGTGGCCAAGCCCGGCGCCAACCTGCAATCTTCGGAGGACACCTCGGCATGACCGAGACACTGATCGACAGCCGCGCCCAGGTGCTCCTGGTCGACGACGACCCGCACCTGCGCCAGGCCCTGAGCCAGACCCTGGACCTGGCCGGGCTCAAGGTGGTGGCCCTGGCCGACGCCCAGGGCCTGGCCGGGCGCATCGAGGAAGACTGGCCGGGGGTGGTGGTCAGCGATATCCGCATGCCCGGCATCGATGGTCTGCAACTGCTGGAACAACTGCATGCCCGCGACAGTGAGCTGCCGGTGCTGCTGATCACCGGTCACGGTGATGTGCCCCTGGCGGTGCAGGCCATGCGCGCCGGGGCCTACGACTTCCTCGAAAAGCCTTTCGCCAGTGATGCCCTGCTCGACAGCGTGCGCCGCGCCCTGGCCCTGCGCCGCTTGGTGCTGGATAACCGCAGCCTGCGCCTGGCCCTGAGCGACCGCCAGCAGTTGGCCACGCGCCTGGTCGGCCAGTCGCCGGGCATGCAGCGCCTGCGCGAGCAGATCGGCGCCCTCGCCGGGACTCGCGCCGACGTACTGATCCTCGGTGAGACCGGCGCCGGCAAGGAGGTGGTGGCCCGCGCCCTGCACGACTTGTCGAGCCGCCGCGACGGCCCGTTCGTGGCGATCAACGCCGGCGCCCTGGCCGAGTCTGTGGTAGAGAGCGAGCTGTTCGGCCACGAGCCCGGGGCCTTCACCGGGGCGCAGAAACGCCGGATCGGCAAGTTCGAGTTCGCCAACGGCGGCACGTTGTTCCTCGACGAGATCGAAAGCATGAGCCTGGACGTGCAGGTCAAGCTGCTGCGCCTGCTGCAGGAGCGGGTGGTCGAACGCCTGGGCGGCAACCAGCTGATCCCGCTGGATATCCGCATCATCGCCGCGACCAAGGAAGACCTGCGCCAGGCCGCCGACCAGGGCCGTTTCCGCGCCGACCTGTACTACCGCCTGAACGTCGCGCCACTGCGTATCCCCGCGTTGCGCGAGCGCGGCGACGACATCCTCGTGCTGTTCCAGCACTTCGCCGATGCCGCCAGCGAGCGCCACGGCCTGCCGCCCCACAGCCTGCAACCGGCGCAGCGCGCCGTGCTCCTGCGCCACGACTGGCCGGGCAACGTGCGCGAGCTGCAGAACGCCGCCGAACGCTTCGCCCTGGGCCTGGAGCTGGCCCTCGATGGCCAGGTGCCTGCGGCGGCCCATGACATCCAGGTGCCCGTGCCGACCGGCAACCTCAGCGAGCAGGTCGAGCAGTTCGAGCGCTCGTTGATCGCCGCCGAACTGGGCCAACCGCACAACTCGATGCGCAGCCTCGCCGAGGCCCTCGGCATCCCGCGCAAGACCCTGCACGACAAACTGCGCAAGCACGGCCTGAGCTTCGACGGCGGTGGCGGGCACGACGACCAGGAGGACAACCGTCCATGAGCACCGACAGCCAGTACCTGCAATCGGTATTGCACAGTGATATTCCGCTGACCCGCGAGATGGGGATGGAAGTCCTCGATTGGCAACAGCACTGCCTGCGCCTGAAGCTGCCGCTGGCACCCAACGTCAACCACAAGAGCACCATGTTCGGCGGCAGCCTGTACTGCGGCGCGGTGCTGGTGGGCTGGGGCTGGCTGCATCTGCGCCTGCGCGAGCTGGGGATCGATGACGGACATATCGTCATCCAGGAAGGGCAGATCAGCTACCCGCTGCCGGTCACCGGTACGGCAGTGGCACAGTGCCCGGCGCCGGACGAGAAGACCTGGGAGCGGTTCCTGACGATGTACCAGCGTCGCGGGCGGGCGCGGCTGACGCTGGAGACGGTGGTGAGCAACGAGGGCAGCGACCAGCCTGCGGTGAGGTTCAGCGGGCAGTACGTGTTGCATCGCTGAAAGCTGGGGGCGCTTCGCGCCCCTTTCGCGGCACAAGGCCGCTCCTACAGGGGGCACGTTTCCCTGTAGGAGCGGCCTTGTGCCGCGAAAGGGCTGCAAAGCAGCCCTGGCTATCTCAAGCTCAGATCGCACCCGCCAGCTCGACCAACGCCTGCCGCCAACCGGCAGCCTTGGGCAACGCCAGGAAAAACGGATTGAGCAACGACTCCCGCGCCGGGTACCGGAACGGCAATCCATCCAGCCCGATCACCTCGCCCCCGGCCCCTTCCAGCACGCCCTGGGCAGCCGCCGTATCCCACTGCGAAGTCGGCGCCAACCGCGGATAACAGTCGGCACTGCCTTCGGCCAGCAGGCAGAACTTCAACGAGCTGCCGATATTGGCCAGTTCCAGCTCACCAACGGCGCTTGTCAGGCCAGCCAGTAGCGCTTCCTGCTGCGGACTGGAATGCCGACGGCTGGCGACGACGGTAAACTTCGCCCCCTGCGGTGGCGCGTTGCGTACCTGGATCGGCTGCGCGCCGCCATCACGCTCCACACGCCAGGCACCCAGGTTGCGCCCGCCGAAATAACAGCGGCCATTGGTCGGCATCGCCACCACCCCGAACACCACCTCGCCGTTCTCGACCAGCGCGATATTGACGGTGAACTCTTCGCTACCGGCAATGAATTCCTTGGTGCCATCCAGCGGATCGACCAGCCACCAGCGCTGCCAGCCTGCGCGGGTGGCCAGCGGAATCTCGCAGTCTTCCTCGGACAGCACCGGGATCTGCGGTGCCAGCGCCTGCAACCCATCCGCGATCACTCGATGAGCCGCCAGGTCGGCAGCGGTCACCGGTGAATCGTCGGCCTTGCTGGTCACCGCCACATCGGCGCGCCAGAACGGCAGGATCGCCTCGCCGGCCGAGCGGGCGAGCGCCACCACGTCCTGCATCAATAGCCGATCGCTCATACGCTCAGCACTCCACGCTGGATCAACAGGTCACGGGCCAGGTACAACGCCGCCAGCGCCCGACCTTCGGTGAACTGTGGGTGCATGGCCAGCGCCGAAAGCTCACGCAGGTTGACCTTGTCGACCCGCATCGGCTCGGGCTCGTCGCCCTCCAGGCGTTCTTCGTACAGGTCCGAGGCCAGCACCACCTGGATCTTCTGGCTCATGTAGCCGGGCGACAGCGACAGCTCGGTCAGGTGCTCCAGTTGGCGTGCGCCGAACCCGGCCTCTTCCTTGAGCTCCCGGTCGGCGGCAGCCAGCACGTCCTCGCCCGGCTCGATAAGCCCCTTGGGCAAGGACAGCTCGTACTCATCGGTGCCGCCGCAGTACTCCTCGACCAGCACCGCGTGCTCGGCATCGAGCATGGCCACGATCATCACCGCGCCATAACCGTTGCCACGACCGACCAATCGCTCGTAGGTGCGCTCGGTGCCGTTGGAAAAGCGCAACTGCACGGCTTCGACCCGGAACAGGCGGCTGCTGGCGACGATCTCGCGGCTGAGGACGGTGGGTTTCTGGCGCATGGGGCGGCTCCTTGGCGTGAACGGGTTACTATACCGTGGCTAGCCGACTGATCGAGAATTTCCCATGCCCGTTCTTCCCTGGTCCGCCATCGATACCGTCCTGCTGGACATGGACGGCACCCTGCTCGACCTGCATTACGACAACCGCTTCTGGCTGGACCACCTGCCCCAGCGCTACGCCGAGCTGCATGGTGTGAGCCGGGCCATGGCCGAGCTCGAGCTGCGCCCGCTGTTCGAGCAGCACGCCGGCACGCTCAACTGGTACTGCCTGGATTTCTGGAGCCGCGAACTGCGCCTGCCGATCCGCGAGCTGAAACAGGAGATTGCCGACCTCATCGCCCTCAAGCCGGATGCCGACACCTTTCTCGCGGCCGTGCGCAAGGCGGGCAAGCGGGTGGTGATGATCACCAATGCGCACCGCGATTCGCTGTCGCTGAAACTGGAGCGGGTGGAACTGGCGCCGTACTTCGAACGGCTGATCAGCTCGCATGACTATGGGTATCCGAAAGAGAGCCCGCAGTTCTGGGACGCGCTGCAGGCGGATATCGGCTTCGAACCGGCGCGCAGCCTGTTCATCGATGACACCCTGGCGATTCTGCGCAGTGCCCGGCGGTTCGGGGTGGGGCATCTGCTGGCGGTGCGCCAGCCGGACAGCCGGGCTGAACCTCGGGATACCCAGGAGTTTGCGGCGGTCGAGGATTACCGGGAGTTACTGGTTGGCCTGTGAGGGCCTCTTCGCGGGTAAACCCGCTCCCACAGGAGTTGCACAGTCCTTGAATGTGGTGCAGTACCTGTGGGAGCGGGTTTACCCGCGAAAGAGCCGGATCAGACGATGAAGATTAATCCGGAATACGCAGCACCTGCCCCGGATAGATCTTGTCCGGATGCTTGAGCATCGGCTTGTTCGCCTCGAAGATCTTGTTGTACTTGTTGGCGTCGCCATACTCGGCCTTGGCGATGGCACTCAGCGTATCGCCCTTCTTGACCGTAACGAACCGCGCCGCCTGGGCGATGGGCCCAGTGACGGTGATCTGGTCATCCACCGAAGCCACCCCTGCGATATTGCCGGCGGCCAGGATGATCTTCTCCTTCTCCTCCTGGCTGGCAACCTCGCCCTTGAGAATGACCTTGTCACCCTCTACAGTGGCCGAGATGTTCGGGTTGCCCAGACCAACGTCCTGGACGTGTTTCTTCAACTGTTCCTCGGCATTGGCATTGCCCGGCGTCAGCAGGTCGATCAACTTCTCGCCGGCTTCCTTCACGAAACTGAACAGGCTCATGTGGCGCTCCTTTGATGGTGAATCCATGGAAGCAGGAGTCTAGGCCAGGATCACCCATCCCGCCCCGCTGCGACCAATCGACGCGCTCTATCACGACATAGACGCTAGCGATTAGACGCCATCGGCACAGGGGCCTAGGCTTGTGGGGTCAAACTGCCAGCCGGTATTCGCCCCGATGAACAGCAAGCCACCGGTCTGCGCGGCGTCCACGCCTTTTGCCCTGCCCGCCGCCAGCAACACCTACGACTACGTCCAGCTCACCGACACGGCCCCCGACAGCACGCCGCTGGCCGAGGAAGTAGCACTGGCCATCGTCTACAACGGCCTGAACCAGGCGGTGATGCTGGTCAGCCCGACCGACCTGGAAGACTTCGCCGTCGGCTTCAGCGTGGGCAGCGGCATCGTCGCCGGTACCGAGGAAATCTACGACGTGAAGCTCTCCGGCAGTGGCTCGGCGCTGTATGCCGACCTGGAGATCTCCAGCCGTGCCTTCTGGAACCTGAAGAACCAGCGCCGCCAGCTGGCCGGCACCAGCGGCTGCGGCCTGTGCGGCGTCGAGGCCCTGGAGCAGGCATTGCCCGAGCTGGACGTGCTGCCCGGCGCGCCCTTGCCGCCCGCGCACTGGCTGAAGGACCTGCGCCAGCGCATCGATGCCTTCCAGCCCCTCGGCCAGCATTGCGGCGCGGTGCACGCGGCGCTGTTCATGGACCGCGACGGCCAGTTGCTGCTGGGCCGCGAGGATATCGGCCGGCACAACGCCCTGGACAAGCTGATCGGCGCCCTGCTGCGCCAGCGCATCGACACCGCAGGCGGCCTGGCCATCGTCACCAGCCGCTGCAGCCTGGAACTGATCCAGAAAGTCCTGCGCGCCGGCATCCAGACCCTGGTCAGCCTCTCCGCGCCCACGGGCCTGGCCCTGCAATGGGCGCGCAAGCACAACCTCAACCTTATCCATCTGCCCAAACACAGCGCACCGCGGGTGTTCAGCCCAGCGGCGGAGTAGCAACAGCCGTGACCTCCTACGAAAAACTGCCAGACAACGCCCCCGCCTCCACCCCTCGCTACAAGCCCTACCCCGGCCCCGCCGGCGGTTGGGGGGCGCTGCGCAGCGTGGCCAAGGCCTGGGTGGGCAGCGACAACGCCCTGAAGAACATCCGCGCCCTGCTCAAGACCAACCAGAACGGCGGTTTCGACTGCCCCGGCTGCGCCTGGGGCGACTCGCCCGAAAGCGGCATGGTCAAGTTCTGCGAGAACGGCGCCAAGGCGGTCAACTGGGAGGCCACCAAGCGTCGCGTCGATGCGGCGTTCTTCGCCCGCTACAGCGTCAGCGCGCTGCTCGAGCAGAGCGACTACTGGCTCGAATACCAGGGACGCCTGACCGAGCCGATGGTCTACGACCCGGTCACCGACCGTTACCGGCCGATCGACTGGGACGCGGCCTTCGCCCTGATCGCCCGCCACCTGAACAACCTGTCCAGCCCTGACCAGGCAGAGTTCTACACCTCCGGCCGGGCCAGCAACGAGGCGGCCTACCTGTACCAGCTGTTCGTGCGCGCCTACGGCACCAACAACTTCCCCGACTGCTCGAACATGTGTCACGAGGCCAGCGGCGTGGCCCTGGGGCAGAGCGTCGGCGTGGGCAAGGGCACGGTCACCTACGACGACTTCGAGCACGCCGACGCGATCTTCGTCTGGGGCCAGAACCCCGGCACCAACCACCCGCGCATGCTCGACCCGCTGCGTGACGCGGTGAAGCGCGGCGCCCAGGTGGTCTGCGTCAACCCGCTCAAGGAACGTGGCCTGGAGCGTTTCCAGCATCCGCAGAACCCACTGGAGATGCTGACCAACACCGACCGCCCGACCAACACGGCGTTCTTCCGACCGGCTCTGGGCGGCGATATGGCGCTGCTGCGCGGCATGGCCAAGTTCCTGCTGCAATGGGAACACGAAGCCCAGGCCAAGGGCGAGCCGGCGATCTTCGACCACGCCTTCATCGCCGAGCACGGCCATGGCGTGGACGAGTACCTGGCGGTGGTCGATGCCACCTCGTGGGAGCAGATCCAGGCGCAGTCGGGCCTGACCCTGGCCGATATCGAACTGTCGGCGCGCATGTACTGCAAGGGCAAGCGGGTGATCATGTGCTGGGCGATGGGCATCACCCAGCACCGCCATTCGGTGCCGACCATCCAGGAAATCGTCAACCTGATGCTGCTGCGCGGCAATCTCGGCGTGCCGGGCGCCGGCCTGTGCCCGGTGCGCGGCCACAGCAACGTACAGGGCGACCGCACCATGGGCATCAACGAACGCCCGCCGGTGTTCCTGCTCGACGCCCTCGAAAAGCGCTTCGGCTTCCCGGTGCCGCGCCACAACGGCCACAACACCGTCGAAGCGATCCACGCCATGCTCGATGGCCGGGCCAAGGTGTTCATCGGCCTGGGCGGCAACTTCGCCCAGGCCACGCCAGACACCGAGCGCACCGCGCAGGCGCTGCGCAACTGCGAGCTGACCGTGCACATCAGCACCAAGCTCAACCGCAGCCACCTGGTCCACGGCAAGCAGGCGCTGATCCTGCCGTGTCTGGGCCGCACCGATATCGACCTGCAGGGCGAAGGCCCGCAGGCGGTGACGGTGGAGGACTCGTTCAGCATGGTCCACGCCTCCAACGGCCAGCTCAAGCCGCTGTCGCGGCAGATGCGCTCGGAGCCGGCCGTGGTCGCCGGTATCGCCGCCGCCACCCTGGGCAAGCAACCGGTGGACTGGCACTGGTTGGTGGCCGACTACGACCGCATCCGCGACCTGATCGCCGACACCATCCCCGGCTTTGCCGACTTCAATGAACGCCTGCGCCTGCCCGGCGGCTTCTACCTGGGCAACAGCGCCGGCAGCCGCCAGTGGAAGACCGCCAGCGGCCGCGCCAACTTCAAGGCTAACCTGCTGCCCGACAGCCTGCTCGACGAGCGCGTGCGCGCCAGCGGCCAGTTGCCGGACCTGATCATGCAGTCGATGCGTTCGCACGATCAGTACAACACCACCATCTATGGCATGGACGACCGCTACCGCGGCGTGCGCGGCCAGCGCGACGTGCTGTTCGTCAACGAAGCCGACATCGTTCGCCTGGGCTTCCAACCGGGGCAGAAGGTCGACATCGTGTCGCTGTGGGGCGATGAGCATGTGCGCCGGGTGCAGGGCTTCACCCTGCTGGCGTTCGACATTCCCGCCGGCCAGGCGGCGGCGTACTACCCCGAGGTGAACCCGCTGGTGCCGCTGGAGAGCATCGGCGACGGCAGCCATACGCCGACGTCGAAATTCATCGCCATCAAGCTGGAGCGGGCGCGGGACGACGGGCGCATCATCTGAGCCCTGTGCCGCCCCCCCTGTAGGAGCGGCCTTGCCGAGGCGTCGGACCGGCCGGAAAGGGCCGCGCAGCGGCCCCGGCAATTTCTGCATCCACGCTAAGATCCTGGGGCTGCTTTGCAGCCCTTTCGCGGCACAAGGCCGCTCCTACAGGGGCGAGCGCAGATTCCGAGCAACTGCCCACAAAAAAGCCCTGTTCCGCAACGGTTCAGGGCTTCGTCATAAATAGCTCAGACAACCGAAAATCGCGAAAGTTTCATACATAATTCAATAACTTAGAGAATTGTGTACAACTCGTGCTACTCGTCGGATTCCGATTGCCAGGCGCCTCGGCGAGCCTCAAATTCCGCTTCGTCATCCCTCTGAGGCTCTCTTGATGAAGAAGTACTCCTCGATTCTGTTGTTGTCTTTTGGTCTGCTCAGCGGCGTTGCCATGGCAGGCGGCACCACCGAAGCCGGCATTGGCGGCGCATTGGGTGGGGTACTGGGCTCCGTGGTGGGCAACTCCATCGGCGGTAGCACCGGCGGCGCCATCGGTGCCGGCTTGGGCGGCGCGGCCGGCGGTGCGCTGGGTGCCGACAAGCGCCAGCGTGGCGAAGCCGCCATCGGTGGCGCGCTGGGCGCCGCGGGCGGCAACGTGGTGGGTCGCTCCGTGGGCGGCACCACCGGCAGCTACATCGGCGCGGCCGCCGGTGGTGGCGCCGGTGGTGCACTGGGCAACTACATGGGCAACAAGGCCGACGAAGACGAACGCCACGAGCGTCGCTACCGTCGCGACTACGACGATCGCCGCTATACGACCGTGGCCACCACTACGGCCATCGCAAGCACAAGCGCCACTGGCGCCATGACTGATCGTCTGGCTTACGCCTGAGGCCTAAGGCCCTGCCCTCATCGGCAGGGCCTTTTCGTTTGCATACCCGCCAGAGGATTAGGGGCTGCCCCGATATGGAGGCCACTAGCCACTAGTTATCATCGCTGTTTCGATCAAGCACAGGACGCAGGGAATGCGCACGATCTTCACCTACCCTATCTGTCCGCCCCGGGCCAGGAGAGGCTGAAGGATGCCTGGCCGCCGCCCGCCACTGCTCGGCGAAGCCAGCTTTGCGTCGATTCGCCAGCGGGTCGTGCAGGCCACCGGCGTGCAACTGGCCGACGACCGCCGCGCCGTGGTCGCAGCGCGCCTGCACAAACGCCTGAAGGCCTTGGGCCTGGCGGATTTCGAGCGTTACCTTGCCTTTCTCGACAGCCCCCTGGGCGTGAACGAACACGAGCACCTGCTGCGCCTGCTGGTCGCCCGTGACAGCTACTTCTTTCGCGAGCATCGCCACTTCGAATGCCTGGCCCGCTGGCTGGCCGACCTCGACCACCCCGCACGCCTGTGGAGCGCCGCCTGCGCCACCGGGGAGGAAGCCTGGAGCCTGGCCATGGTCGCCGCCGAAAATGCCCGCCATCCCGGCTGGCAGGTGCTGGCAAGCGACTTCGACTCAAAACTGCTGGAGACCGCCGCTGCCGGTATCTACGACATCGCCCAGGCACGCTACTTCCCCGAAGGCTGGCTGGCCCGCCACTGCCTGTGCGGCGTCGACGAGATGGCTGGCCGGCTGCGGGTCACCGCAGCCCTGCGCGAGCAGGTGCGCTTCGAGGCGCTCAACCTGATCCGGCCCCTGCCCGAACAGCTCGGCAGCTTTGACGTCATCCTGTTGCGCAACCTGTTGTCGAACCTGGCGCCACGGTACAAGAACGAGGTACTCCAGCGCCTGCTGGCACATCTGCGCCCCGGTGGCCTGATGATCATCGGTCACAGCGAGAGCGTCCACGCCCTGGGCCTGCCCCTGCGTCCACTACTGCCGTCGGTGTTCGAACGCCTATGATAAGAGGCACTGCCGCGACCATCGGCAGACAAGGACTGATCGCGCAACCGCGCGGCAGTGCGCTTTCGGATCGAGCAGGCCTGCCGCCCCCCTTCCCTTGCGAAACAGGCCCTTATCCATGCCCTGCCGAATCTTGCTTGCCGATCACTCGCCGCTCTTCCGCGCCGGCCTGCGTGCCCTGCTTGAACAGAAGAAAGATTTCGTCGTGGTGGGCGACACCGGCGATGCCATGACGGCCGTGAGCCTCGCGGAAAAACTCAAGCCGGACATCGTGGTGCTCGACATGAGCGGCGAGCTGGACAGCCAGCAGGCCCTGCAGGAGCTGTTCATCCGCGCCCCCGCCAGCCGGGTGCTGATGTTTTCGCCACGCTCAGAGCTCGAGCATGTAATGAGCTGCCTGCAACTGGGTGCCCATGGTTTCCTGCTCAAGAACGCCACGGTCAGCGAACTGGAGCAGGCCCTGCAGACCCTGCGCGGTGGCGGCCAGTACCTGTCGTCGGCGGTGCTGCCGATGGTCATCGGCCAGGCCCTGAAACACAGCCGCAAGCGCGTCGTCAGCCAGGTGCAGACACCGCCGCTGACCAACCGCCAGCTGGAGATCCTGCGCCTGATCGCCCGTGGCGAGACCACCCGCTCAATCGCCGACGGCCTGGGCCTGAGCATCAAGACCGTCGAGGCTCACCGCTCGCAGATCATGCACCGCCTGCAGATCCACGACGTGCCCGGCCTGGTGCTGTTCGCCGTGCGCGAGGGGATCATTCGCCTCAACGATTGAGCGACAGTCCGGCGAGGATCAGCTGCAGCGTTTCCGGCAGCACCACCGGACGGCCCGAGGCCCGCTCGATGAACACCTGCACCACACTCCCCGCCGCGCAGGCCTCGGCCTCGCCCGGGCGGAACAGCGCCAGGCGGAACTCCACGGTGCTGCCCGCCAGGCGCGTCACGCCCAGGCCCACCTCGAGCACGTCGGGAAAGCCCGGCAAAGCGAAGAAGTCCGCCGCCGAGCTGACGACGAAGCCGGCCAGCTCACCGTCGCGCAGGTCCAGTTCGGCCTGTTCGACCAGGAAGGCCTGGATGGCTGTTTCGAAGAAGGCATGCACGGTGGCGCCAGCGAGGTGACCGTTGTGGTCGTTGTCCTGCGGGCGGGTGAGGATGGGATGGAAATGGGAGAAGGCGGAGCGTTGGGGGGATTCTGTCATGAGGACAACCTGATTTCCTTTGCATGTCAGCGAAGCTTCCCACATAGACTTGGGAACGCCTATAGTCGCAATCAACAGTAGATTGCATAAGATGGTACGCGTCCCATGAAGCCGAGACATACACCCGTGCCGACCCTGCAACTGGATCATGCCCACCTCAGCCGCCTGGCTGAAAGCCGTCGAATCAACGCCACCCACATCGTTGGGCAACCCGGAGGCTGGGCGGTCCAGGTGGATGTCGACGATCAGGAGCACGTACTCACCGCACAGCGTAGCGGCAACGTCCGGCTGTTCAAGAAGCTCGAGACACTGGTCAGCTACCTGCATGATCTGGGTATCGACCATTTCTTGGTCGACAGCTCGATCTGGGATCCGCGACAGACCACCACCTACCAGCGGCCGGATCGCGCCCAGGCACTCAAAAGGGCCCATGAGGCGGCAGCCTACGACACCTGGTTCAGCGAACAGGTCGACGCCAGCCGTCGCGATCCATCCCCCACGCTGGATGACGAAGAAGTCGAGAAGTTCTTTGCCGCCCGCCGAGCCGAGCTGAGAGCCAAAAACCGCTGATGCGCCTTGTCTGGTCGGCAATGGCTCGCAACGATCGTCTGCGCATCATGACCGTCGTTGCACAAGACAACCCGGCAGCGGCAGAGGCGCTGGATGAAGCCTTCAGGGACAAGGCCAGACGCGCCGCTCGCAACCCGCGCCTGTACAAGCCCGGCAGATGCGTCGAAACACACGAAATCGTGGTAACGCCCAACTACGTGATGATCTACCAGGTACAGGAGGACGAAGTCGAAATCCTCCGGATCCTGCATGCACGGCAACAATGGCCTTGATCTGAAAAACGAAAAAGCCGCCCCGAAGGGCGGCTTTTCATCCGAACCGGCTGCAGCTTACAGCTGCGGACCAGCAGCCTTGATGGCGTCGGAAACGTCGAACTTCTTGAAGTTCTCGGTGAACAGCGTGGCCAGGCCCTTGGCGGCTTCGTCGTAGGCAGCCTTGTCAGCCCAGGTGTTGCGCGGGTTGAGCAGCTCGGTCTCGACGCCCGGAACAGCCTTCGGCACGTCCAGGTTGATGATGTCCAGGTGCTCGGTCTCGGCACCGACCAGAGCGCCGCTCTGGATGGCAGCGATCACGCCACGGGTGGTCGGGATGCTGAAGCGCTTGCCAACGCCGTAGCCACCACCGGTCCAGCCGGTGTTGACCAGGTAGACCTTGGAGCCGAACGCCTTGATACGCTTGATCAGCAGTTCGGCGTATACGCCGGCCGGACGCGGGAAGAACGGTGCGCCGAAGCAGGTGGAGAAGGTCGACTTGATGCCGCCGCCCGAACCCATTTCGGTGGAACCGACCAGCGCGGTGTAGCCGGACAGGAAGTGGTAGGCCGCCTGCTCGTTGTTCAGGATCGACACCGGAGGCAGTACGCCGGTCAGGTCGCAGGTCAGGAAGATGACCGCGTTCGGCTCGCCGCCCAGGTTCTCTGCCGAGACCTTCTCGACGTGCGCCAGCGGATAGGCGGCACGGCTGTTCTGGGTCAGGCTCACGTCGGCGTAGTCGGCGTGCTTGTTGGCGTCGATCACGACGTTTTCCAGCACCGCGCCGTGCTTGATGGCTTTCCAGATGACCGGCTCGTTCTTCTCGGACAGGTCGATGCACTTGGCATAGCAACCGCCTTCGATGTTGAAGACCACGCCCTCACCCCAGCCGTGCTCGTCGTCACCGATCAGGTAACGGCTTTCGTCGGCCGACAGGGTGGTCTTGCCGGTGCCGGACAGGCCGAAGAACAGGGTGACATCACCCGCTTCGCCGATGTTGGCGGCGCAGTGCATCGGCAGCACGTCGGCGGCCGGCAGCAGGAAGTTCTGCACCGAGAACATGGCTTTCTTCATTTCACCGGCGTAACGCATGCCGGCGATCAGCACCTTCTTCTGGGCGAAGTTGATGATCACGCAACCATCGGAGTTGGTGCCGTCACGCTCAGGCACGCACTCGAAGTTGGCGACGTTGAGGATCTGCCACTCACCACGGCCAGCCGGGTTGTACTGCTCGGGGTTGATGAACAGGCAACGACCGAACAGGTTCTGCCAGGCGGTCTGGGTGGTCATCTTGACCGGCAGGTAGTGCTCGGCCGCAGCGCCTACGTGAACGTAGGAAACGAAGTGATCCTGGGCGTTGTTGAACGCCTCGACGCGGTCCCACAGGGCATCGAACTTGTCGGCCGGGAACTTGCGGTTGATCGGGCCCCAGCCAATCTGGTCCTGGGTGGACGGTTCTTCGACGATGAAACGGTCAGCTGGCGAACGGCCAGTGCGGTGACCGGTTTCCACCACCAGCGCGCCAGTATCGGCCAGCACGCCTTCACCGCGGGACAGCGCTTCTTTTACCAGCTCATCGACGCTCAGGTCGGTGTACACGGTGTTGTTGGCTTGCGTCATGAGATACCCCATCCGGCCCGAGGCCGAGTGCTCCAAACGTTTTGTAGTCGTCTCGAAAAAACTACTACAGCGAAAAAAGTGGCCGGATTATGCCAGAAACGCCCAAAAAAAGTAGGCCCCTCCTGTCAGAACTGCGTTTTTGCGCAATTCGACAGGAGAATATCCTGTAGTGAACCGTTTCAGTGCTGAGTTTCTGACGGCGCCTCGGTGCCGCCACCGGCAAACAATTGCGCCACATCGCTTGCATCGAAGAGATAGCGCTCGTTGCAGAACTGGCAATCGATCTCGACCTGGCCGCCGCACTCGGCCACCAGCGCCTTGGCATCCTGCTCGCCGAGGCTGACCAGGGCGTTGCCGGAACGCTCGCGCGAGCAGCTGCAACGGAAGCGTAGCGGCTGGATATCGAACAGGCGAACCGCGTCCTCGTGGTACAGGCGGTGCAACACGGTTTCGTTGTCCAGGCCGAGCAGTTCCTCGGTCTTCACGGTGTTGGCCAGGGCCTTGACGTGGGCCCAGCTTTCCTCGCGCTCCTCGCTGTCCTTGTGGATCTCGGCCGGCAGCTGCTGCACCAGCAGGCCACGGGCGCGGGCGCCATCGGCGGCCAGGGAGATGCAGGTGTTCACCTGCTGCGACATGACGAAGTAGTTGGTGAAGCACTCCGACAGGTCCTTGCCGTCCAGCTCTACGGTGCCCTGGTAGCGCTGGCCGTTGACCGGAATGATGGTCAGCACCAGGTGACCGCCCGGCATCAGGTCGGCAAGGCTGGCATCCGCCTTGATCTGCTCGGCCTCGTAGCGGGCCAGGCCACGGATGTCGTGCTCGCTGGTGTACTCGATGGCCAGCAGCGGCACCGGGCCCGAGGACTGCGCCTGGAGCACCAGCAACCCGTCGAACTTCAGGGTGCCGACCAGCAGCGCGGCGGCGGCCATGAGCTCACCCAGCAGGTGCTGCACCGGCTGCGGATAGTCGTGCTTGGCCAGCACCTCGGCGTAGCTGCGTTCCAGCGCGACCATCTCGCCGCGGGCGTCGCGGTCGTCGAACAGGAAGCGTTGGGTGAAATCGGTATCTGGCAAGTCGCTCATGGTTGTCTGGCTTTCTAAAAATGATTACAAAATAATTACAGGAGACCGAAAGGTCCGTCGTAGAGCGCTCAACGAGACGCTCAAATCCTGCTGGATATCGAGGTATTTTATGGACAATCGACCACTGTTCCAAGCAAGGTGGTCCTGGGGCCCCTTGGCAGCCTGCACCCTGCTACCCATCGCATTACTGTGTTTCTGGTTGTGGCCCGTTGGCCAGATCCTGTGCCTGACTTTCGACGAGTGGCTGTTCCACAGCCTCAATGCGCCCCTGGCCGACAACCTGGTCTGGCGGTCGATCTGGGCGGTCGGCAGCCTGCGTCCCTTCGACATCCTGGTCGGCCTGATCATGCTGTCGCTGCTGATCCGCGGCGATTGGGTATTCAAGGCCACCCAGGTACGCCAGGCGTTTTTCGGTTTCCTGGTCACCCTACTCCTCTTAGTGGTGATTCGCGCGCTGTTTTCCAAGTGGGTCAGCGCAATGGGCTGGCAACACAACAGCCCGTCGATGGTGTTCGACAACGCCGTGCACCTGAGCGACTTCTATCCGCACATGGAAGCGAAGTGGGAATTGAAGGACCGTTCCAGCCAGAGCTTCCCGGGTGACCACGCCTCGGTGCTGCTGATCTGGGCGCTGTTCATGAGCCTGTTCAGCCGCCGCCTGGTACAGCACCTGGTGATCTGGGCACTGGCCTTGCTGTTCATGCTGCCGCGCCTGGTGGCCGGCGCCCATTGGGGGCAGGACGACTACATCGGCGGCCTGTTGATGGCGCTGCTGGCACTGGGCTGGAGCTGCCACACGCCCCTGGCGGCCAAGGCCAGCGCGGCGCTGGTGCGCTGGACGGCGCCGCTGTTCGGCCTGCTCGGCAAGCTGCCGTTGGTCAGGCGCATGAGCGTGATGCGCGCCGCCTGATCCATTGCCGGGGCCGCCAGGCGGCCCCGCTCTCAGGCCCTGGCCAGCTCCGGCAAGTCCCCGGACAACCCCAGCGCCTGGCGCACGAACAGCGCCTTGGCCTCGGGCATCTGCTCCACCAGCTTCAAGCCGCTGTTGCGCAGCCAACGCAGGGGCAGCGGATTGGCCTGGAACAGGCGCTCGAAGCCCTCCATCGCCGCCATCAACGCCAGGTTGTGCGGCATGCGTCGCCGCTCGAAGCGGCTCAGCACCTTCACATCGGCCAGGCGCTCGCCACGCTCGCAGGCGCGGACCAGCTCCTCGGCCAGCACCGCGGCGTCGAGAAAGCCCAGGTTGACCCCCTGCCCGGCCAACGGGTGGATGGTATGGGCCGCATCGCCAATCAGCGCCAAGCCCTCCTCAACGTAGCGTTTGGCATGGCGCTGGCGCAGCGGCACGCAGACCCGCGGATCCGCCTCCAGCACATCGCCCAGACGCCCCTCGAAAGCCCGTTCCAGCGCTTGGCGGAAGGTCGCGTCATCCATCGCCATGGCCTGCTCGGCCTGCTCCGGGGTGGTCGACCAGACGATCGAACACCAGTCCTGGCGGCCATCGCGGCTCAGCGGCAGGAACGCCAGCGGGCCTTCGTCGGTGAAACGCTGCCAGGCCGTTGCCCGGTGCGCCTCGCTGCAGCGCACGCTGGTGACGATGGCATGGTGCAGGTAATCCCACTCACGGGTCGCGCAGCCGGCCAGGCGGCGTACCGCCGAGTTGGCGCCATCGGCGGCGATCACCAGCGGCGCGCGCAGCTTGCGGCCATCGGCCAGGGTCAGCAGCCACTCATCGCCGGAGCGGCGCAACTGCTCCAGGCGAGCGTTGGCCAGCAGCCCGACATCGCTGTCGTGCAGACGCTCCAGCAGGCCGTCCTGGACCACGCGGTTCTCGACGATATGACCCAGCACCTCGGCATGCACGCTGGCGGCGGAGAAATGGATCTCGCCGGTGCCGCTGCCGTCCCAGACATGCATGTCCGAGTACGGCGAGACACGCCGCCGGGCGATGCCGTCCCAGGCGCCGAGGCGCTCGAGAATGCGCTGGCTGGCCGCCGACAGGGCGCTGACCCGCGGCTCGAAAGGTGCCTCGCCGTCAAACGGCTTGACCGTCATCGGCCCGCCGTCTAGCAGGAGCACCTCCAGGCCACTGTGGCGCAGGGCCAGGGCCAGGGCGCTGCCGACCATACCGGCACCGACAATCAACAGATCTGCGCGCATTTCCATGCCTTACGCCTGCCTCGCTTGCGGCTTGAGCCGCACGTATAGGGTTTTGTCGACCCGCGCCACCAGCTCGCCGGCACCGTCGCGGATCTCCACCTGCAACCGGGGCAGGTATTTCTTGCCGCTGGCGGTCTGCTGGCGGATCTCGTCCAGCAGCGCGTCGTCGACGTGGAATTCGGCATACACCGGGCCCTTGCCCGGCGAGATGAAATCGATGCTGGCGGCCTTGTCCCAGACGATGTATTCACGGCCCAGCTGCTCGATCAGCAGCAGCATGTAGAACGGGTCGACCATCGCGTACAGGCTGCCGCCGAACTGGGTGCCGACGTAGTTGCGATTCCACCGCGTCAGCTTCATGCGCACCTTGACGCTGCGCATGTCCGGGCTGATTTCCTGGATGTGGATACCGGCGCCCAGGTAGGGTGGGTAGAAGTTCAGCAGCCAGCGCAGCATCCGCGCCCGCCGTGCGAGCCTGCGCGCATCGCTCATGGGCGGCCTCGCGGATCGGGGCGGGTGCCCAGGCCCATGGCCTGGCGGGCGAACCAGCTTTTCGCCGGCGGCAGCAGGTCCAGGCCGAGCAGGCCAAGGTTGCGCCCGGCAGCCAGCAGCGGCTGGCTGCTGCCAAACAGGCGGGTGACCTGGTCGGAGAAGCCGATGGTCAGGGCCTGGTCGAGGCGCTGGCGCTGGTGATAGGCCTGCAGCGTGGCCAGGTCACCCGGCAGCGCCGGGCCGGCCAGCAGGGCGTCCGCCAGCGACTGCACGTCGCGCAGCGACAGGTTGAAGCCCTGACCGGCGATCGGGTGCAGGCTGTGGGCGGCGTTGCCCAGCACCACCAGGTGCGGGCGTACCTGCTCCTCGGCCTCGACCAGCGACAGCGGATAGAGATGGCGGGCACCGACCTGGCGCAGGGCGCCGAGGCGGTAGCCGAAGGCCTCCTGCAGCTCGCGCAGGAAGCTGCGCTCGTCGAGCTCGGCCAGGCGCCTGGCGTCCATCCCCTGTCGGGTCCAGACCAGCGCGCAGCGGTTGTCCGCCAGCGGCAGCAAGGCCATCGGGCCTTGCTCGGTGAAGCGCTCGAAAGCCTGGCCGGCGTGGGCTTCGCCCGGGGTGATATTGGCGATCAGCGCGCTCTGGTCATAGGGCGTGTTGCGCACATGGATGCCCAGTTGCTCGCGCAGGCCCGAACGACCGCCGTCAGCCAGCACCGCCAGGTCGCATTCCAGCGAAGTGTCGTCGTCCAATTCCAGGCGGTAGCCGCCGGCGATGGCCTGCATCGCCTGCACCTGCGCCGGGCAGCGCCAGCTGATCACTTCGTTGTCGATGGCCTGCCACAGGCACTGGCCGAGCCAGGCGTTCTCCACCACGTAGCCGAGTGCCGGCACGCCTTCTTCCAGGGCGTCCAGGCGGGTGCCGCCGAAGCGGCCGCGGTCGGACACCTGGATCTGCCGGATCGGCTCGGCGCGGCGGCTGATGGTCTGCCACAACCCCAGGCGCTCGTATATCTGCCGGGTGCCGTAGGACAGCGCCGAGGAACGTGCGCATAGCTGGGCTGGAAGCTATCGCCGGGCGCGAACGGCTCGATCAGCAGGATCTTCCAGCCACGGGCCTTGGCCGCGGCCTGCAGCGTCAGGGCCAGGCTCGCGCCCACCAGGCCGCCACCGATGATCGCCAGGTTGACCCGGTTCATGCGACGTCCTTGCGGGCGTCATGCATCAGCGCCTCGATCTCGGCGACCGTGCGCGGCACGCCTGAAGTCAGGATTTCACAGCCTTGTCTGGTCACCACCACGTCGTCCTCGATCCTTACCCCGATGCCGCGCCACTTCTTCGCCACCGCCTGGTTGTCGACGGCGATGTAGATGCCGGGTTCGACGGTCAGCGCCATGCCCGGTTCGAGCACGCGCCACTGGCCACCGACCTTGTATTCGCCCACGTCGTGCACATCCATGCCCAGCCAGTGTCCGGCGCGGTGCATGTAGAAGGCGCGGTAGGCCTCGCTGTCGATCAATGCCTGCACCTCGCCCTTGAGCAGCCCCAGCGCCACCAGCCCTTCGGTTATCACCCGCACGGTCGCCTCGTGGGCGTGATTCCAGTGCTTGCCCGGGGCGATCTCGGCGAACGCCGCGGCCTGGGCCGCGAGCACCAGCTCGTAGATGGCTTTCTGTTCCGGCGAGAACCGCCCGTTGACCGGGAAGGTGCGGGTGATGTCGCTGGCGTAGCAGTCGATCTCGCAACCGGCGTCGATCAGGACCAGGTCGCCGTCCTTGAGCGGCGCATCGTTCTGCTGGTAGTGCAGGATGCAGCCATTGCGCCCGGCGGCGACGATCGAGCCGTAGGCCGGCATCTTCGCTCCGCCCTTGCGGAACTCGTAGTCCAGCTCGGCTTCCAGGCTGTACTCGTGCAGCCCGGCACGGCAGGCCTGCATGGCGCGCACGTGGGCCCGGGCGGAAATCGCCGCGGCCTCGCGCATGACCTTCACTTCCGCCGCCGATTTATACAGGCGCATGTCGTGCAGCAGATGATCCAGGGCAACGAACTCGTCGGGCGGGGCGCCGAGGCGGGCCTTGGAACGGATCACGTTAATCCACTCCATCAGCCGGCGGTCGAACTCGGGGTTGCTGCCCATGTTGCTGTAGACCCGCTCGCGCCCTTCGATCAGGCCCGGCAGGATCTCGTCGATATCGCTGATGGGGAAGGCATCGTCGGCGCCGAAATCGCGCACTGCGCCTTCCTGGCCGGCGCGCAGGCCGTCCCACTGCTCGCGCTCGGGGTTGCGCTCACGGCAGAACAATACGTACTCGCCATGCTCGCGCCCCGGAATCAGGGCGATCACCGCCTCCGGCTCGGGGAAGCCGCTCAGGTACTGGAAATCGCTGTCCTGGCGGTAGACATGCTCGACGTCGCGGTTGCGAATGGCAACTGCGGCCGCCGGCAGGATGGCGATGCTGTTGGGGACCATCTGCGCCATCAGCGCCTTGCGCCGACGGGCGTACTCCGCCTTGGGTATGTGGCTCATGGGCAAACGACCCCGTTCAGATCAGTGCAGCGATGGCTTTGGCGCGGGCGCTTGCGGCTTGGCCAGCTCCGTGTACAGCAGCAACGGGGCGACGCGCAGGTACTCCATGACTTCCATGTAGTCGCTCTCGCCGTCCTCGGACTCTTCCAGCGCCTCCTGGACCTGCGAGATGGCCACCAGGTCCTGGAGCACTTCCTTGGCATCGGTGGACAGGTCCTTGCCACCGGCGTTCAGGCCGAAACCGGTGATGAAGCCCTGGCACCACTGGCCCAGCGCGGTGGCGCGGTCGCTGAGTGCGGCATCATCGGAAGGCAGCAGCAGGACGATGGCGACGTCCTCGCCGGTCAGCTCGGCCTTGACCATCTCTTGCAGGCCGACCAGGGCGTTGCGCACCGAGTCGCCGGGCTCGGTCTCGAGCAACTGGGCGGCGTCGGCCAGCCAGGCATCGGCATCGAAGCCGGCGCCGGCGCAGCTGCGGCCGATCAGCAGGCCATGCAGCTCGGCGGGGGTGACGGGGTGGCCATTGCTCGAAAGCAACATGGCGAAGGCGATGTAGGGCGATTGGGTATTGGGCATGGGCAGCTAGGCGCCAGACGGCGCAATGACTAGAATGGAGACCTTGTATCCTAGCACCGGCAGGCGCGCCAAGACCATCGGCACTGGCCGTCGCGCCCTTGGGGCAGGCATGATCGCCAGGCGAGTGAAGGAATCGAGTGCAACCCATGCAAGAGAACGACCTGCAAGCGCTGATGAGCCGGTTCGAGTTGCTGATCGAACGGGTCGAGCAACTAAAGCGACAAAACGCACTCTTAGTAGCTCAGGAACGATCCTGGCGCGAGGAGCGCGCCCACCTGATCGAAAAGAACGAGATCGCCAAACGCAAGATCGAATCGATGATCCTGCGCCTCAAGGCCCTGGAGCAAGACTCATGAGTTCAAGCAATAGCGTCACCGTCCAGATCCTCGACAAGGAATACTCGATCATCTGCCCGCCCGAGGAGCGCAACAACCTGGTCGGCGCCGCCCGTTACCTGGACGGCAAGATGCGCGAGATCCGCAGCAGCGGCAAGGTGATCGGCGCCGACCGCATCGCCGTGATGGCCGCGCTGAACATCACCCACGAGCTGCTGCACCGCCAGGAACGCCCCGAAGTGACCAGCGGCGGCACCACCCGCGAGCAGGTGCGCGACCTGCTGGAGCGGGTCGACCAGGCCCTGTCCGACGATCCGGTTAGCAAAAACGACTGAGATTGGTATACTGGCGCCACTCCCTGGGGGATGCGCCAGTCGGTTATGTCCCTGAGCCGATACGCACAACCACGGGGGTTGCACGCTGGGGCAGGTGTGCATGTCCGCCCGACGGAAAGCCTTAACGCCCCCTGCAATCTCCACCTTGAACTTTCGGGTTCAAGGGCTACACCGATAGCGGTCTTGTCGGGGAGCCTGCATTCAGAACTGCCCGCCTCCAACGGCGGGCTTTTCGTTTCTTCTGGGATCGCCCGTGCCATGACCGACACCGCGCCGCTTACCCGCCCCCAGCTTCGCCGCCTCCTGCGCAACGCCCGCCGCGCCCTCACGCCCGCCCAGCAGCGCCAGGCCGCCGAAGGCCTGTATCGCCAACTGGCGCAGGATCCGCTGTTCCGCCGAGCCCGGCATATCGCCCTGTACCTGCCCAACGACGGCGAGATCGACCCGCGCCTGCTGCTGCGCGAAGCACACAAGCGCGGCAAGCGCGTCTACCTGCCGGTGCTGCACGCCTGGCCACGCACGCGCATGGTGTTCCAGCGCTTCGAGGCCGGCGAGGCACTGCGCCCCAACCGCTTTCGTATCCTGGAGCCGGTGATCGAACGCAAGCGGCAACGGCCGATCTGGGCGCTGGACCTGATCCTGCTACCGCTGGTCGGTTTCGACGAGATGGGGGGGCGCCTGGGCATGGGCGGTGGTTTCTATGACCGCAGCCTGGCCTATCAGGGCCGGCGCAAGGCGTGGAAAAAACCGCTGCTGCTGGGGCTGGCGCATGAATGCCAGAAAGTGGAGCGGCTCAACCAGGCGAGCTGGGATGTACCGTTGCAAGGCACGGTCTCGGACCGTGGTTGGTACCTGGCACCCAAGTGAGGTGCGCGAAGGGGGATCAGCGGTGCTGTTGCTGCGCCGGATCGACGGGCGCCTGCTGGTAGGCGGCATCCAGCTTGCGTTCCCACAAGCCTTGCGCGTAACCGGTGGTGACCACGCCCAGCCCGAAGATGAAGGCCAGGATCCAGAGCAGGTCCGGTTTACGTTGTTTCATTGATCGTCCCCCAAGAACAACTGTCCAGGCTCGGCGGCTTTCTTGATGGCGGCCGGAGCGTATAGCTTAAAATCGGCGCATTTTCCGACAACATGAGTCGCCAGGCAAACGTTGACGCCAACCGACTGTCGGTTTCATGCAACGAGTTATTTCAAACTCTTTCAGGAGCAGCATCCATGGCCTACTGGCTGATGAAATCCGAGCCCGACGAGCTCTCCATCGAAGCCTTGGCACGCCTGGGCAGCGCCCGCTGGGACGGGGTGCGCAACTACCAGGCGCGCAATTTCCTGCGGGCCATGAGCGTAGGCGACGAATTCTTCTTCTACCACTCCAGCTGCCCGCAACCGGGGATCGCCGGCATCGCCCGGATCAGCGCCGCCGCCTACCCGGACCCGACCGCCCTGGATCCGCACAGCCACTACCACGACGCCAAGGCCAGCGCCGAGAAGAACCCATGGAGCGCGGTGGACGTCGAACATGTGCAGACCTTCCGCCAGGTGCTCGGCCTGGGCCTGCTCAAGCAGCAGGCGGCGCTCGAGGAACTGCCCCTGGTGCACAAAGGCAGCCGCCTGTCGGTGATGCCGGTGACCGCCGGGCAATGGGCCGCGATTCTCGCGCTGAGCTGATTGTGCGGCTATTGTCAGGGGTTTGACCAATATCAACGCGCAAGGAAGCGCGTCGCGCCAGGATAAGGCGTGCCAGCCGCAGGATGCAGACCGATGAATCGAAAAGCCCCCAGAATCTTCGCCTCCGCCTTGGTATTGTTGTTGCTGGCGGCAGGCGGGCTGGGCTACTGGAAGTCCCTTCACGACCGCCTGCCCGAAGGCCTGAGCATGGGCAACGGGCGCCTCGAGTCCACCGAGGTGCAAATCGCCAGCAAGATCCCCGGGCGCCTGGCCGAGGTGCTGGTCGACGAAGGCGACAAGGTCACCCGCGGCCAGTTGCTGGCGCGCATCGACACCCGCACGATGGAAGCCCAGCGCAGCCAGGCCGAGGCCGAAGTGCTGCGCGCCCGCGAGAACTACGCCGCCGCCCAGGCCAGCGTACAGCTGCGCCAGAGCGAACTGTTGCTGGCCAGCCAGGAGCTCAAGCGGGTACGCGAGATCTACCAGCGCAAGTTTGCCAGCCAGCAGCTGCTCGACCAGCAGCAGGCCCGCTACGACACCGCCACCGCAGCCGTGGTCGCGGCCCGGGCCCAGCTGGCGGCGATCAAGGCCGCCATCGGCGCCGCCGAGGCCCAGGTCGCCCAGCTCACCAGCGAGATCGACGACAGCAGTCTGCGCGCGCCCATCGACGGCATCATCCAGCTGCGCCTGGCCGAACCCGGCGAAGTGCTCGGCGCCGGTGGCCGGGTGCTGATGCTGATCGACCCCAGCGACCAGTACATGAACCTCTACCTGCCCGCCGCCACCACCGGCCGGTTGACCGTGGGCGACCAGGCGCGGATCGTGCTCGACGCCCTACCCGACAAGGCCCTGCCAGCCAAGGTGGCATTCGTCGCGGCCAAGGCGCAGTTCACCCCGAAGCAGGTCGAGACCCGTGATGAGCGGCAAAAATTGGTGTTCCGGGTCAAGCTGCGCCTGACCGAACCGAGCGCCGTGCCCCAGGCCAAGCCGGGCATGCCCGGCGCCGGGTACGTGCGCACCGCCGACGTGGGCTGGCCGGCCAACCTGCAATGAACGCGGCGATCGCCCTGCGGGCCGAGGGTGTCAGCCACCGCTATGGCGACCTGCAGGCCCTGCACAGCCTCGCGTTCAGCCTGCCGGCCGGGACCCGCTGCGGCCTGATTGGCCCGGATGGCGCCGGCAAGTCGACCCTGCTCGGGCTGATCGCCGGGGTCAAGCGCCTGCAACAAGGCGAGTTGCAGGTGCTCGGCGGCTCGATCCGCCAGCGCCGCCACCGCACCGCGCTGTATCCCAAGGTCGCCTTCATGCCCCAGGGCCTGGGCAACAACCTGTACCCGGAGCTGTCGATCCGCGAGAACATCCGTTTCTTCGCCACCCTGTTTGGCCTGGGCCGTGCCGAATGCGAACAACGCATGGCCAGCCTGCTGCGCGCCACCGACCTGGAGCGCTTCGCCGAGCGCCCGGCCGGCAAGCTGTCCGGCGGCATGAAGCAAAAGCTCGGGTTGTGCTGCGCGCTGATCCACGAGCCGGACCTGCTGATCCTCGACGAGCCGACCACCGGCGTCGACCCACTGTCGCGGCGGCGCTTCTGGGAGCTGGTCGAGCAGGTGCGCGCCCAGCGCCCGCAGCTGACCCTGCTGGTGGCCACCGCCTACATGGAGGAAGCCGAGCAGTTCGAGCACTGCCTGATGCTCGACGCTGGCCGCCTGCTGGCCGCCGGCCTCAGCCGCGAATTGGCGGCGGCCACGCCCAGCGGCAAGCTGGACGACGCCTTCACCCACTTCCAGGGCGCCGGCCGACCACAGCCCGAGCCCCTGCGCATTCCGCCACGCCAGGCCGACGACGGGCCGATTGCGATCGAGGCCCACGACCTGACCCTGCGCTTCGGTGACTTCACCGCGGTGAACAAGGTCAGCTTCGCCATCGGCCGCGGCGAGATCTTCGGTTTCCTCGGCTCCAACGGCTGCGGCAAGACCACCACCATGAAGGTGCTCACCGGCCTGATGCCGGCCAGCGAGGGCAGCGCCAGCCTGCTTGGCCGACCGGTGGATGCCCGCGACCTGGCCACGCGCAAGCGGGTCGGCTTCATGTCCCAGAGCTATTCGCTGTATGGCGAGCTGAGCGCCCGGCAAAACCTCGAACTGCACGCCCGCCTGTTCGACCTGGCCAAGGCCGACAGCGCGCCGCGCATCGCCGAGCTCATCGAGCGCTTCGACTTAGGCGCCATTGCCGACCAGCCGTCCGGCGCCCTGCCCCTGGGCCTGCGCCAGCGCCTGTCGCTGGCCGTGGCGGTGCTGCACCGCCCGGAAGTGCTGATCCTCGACGAGCCGACCTCGGGTGTCGACCCGGCGGCCCGCGACGATTTCTGGCGCCTGCTGGTGGAGTTGTCCCGCGAGCAGGGCGTGACCATCTTCCTGTCCACCCACTTCATGAACGAGGCCCTGCGCTGCGACCGCATCTCGCTGATGCACGCCGGCCGAGTGCTGGCCTGCGACACCCCGCTGGCCCTGCAGCGAAAGTTCGGCGGCGAAACCCTGGAAGACGCCTTCGTGCGCTGCCTCGAACAGGCCCAGGACGCGCCCGTCCAGGCGCAGGCCGACACGGGGCTGGAACAGGCCGCCGCCCCGGCGCCCGCCTTGCGCCAGGCCTTCAGCCTGCGCCGCCTGCTGGCGGTGGCCAGCCGCGAAGGCAAGGAACTGCTGCGCGACAAGGTACGCCTGGCCTTCGCCCTGCTTGGCGCGCTGTTCATGATGGTGATCTTCGGCTACGGCATCTCGCTGGATGTGGAGGATCTCGCCTTCGCCGTGTACGACCAGGACCAGAGCCCGCAGAGCCGCGCCTACCTCGAGGCCTTCCGTGGCTCGCGCTATTTCGCCGAACAGGCGCCGATCCGCGATGCCCGCCAGTTGCACCAGCGTCTGCAACGCTCGGAGATCAAGCTGGCCCTGGAAATCCCGCCGGGCTTCGGTCGCGACCTGCATGCCGGGCGCCAGCCGGTGGTGGCCGCCTGGCTCGATGGCGGCATGCCGTTCCGCGCCGAGACCAGCCGCAACTATGTCGAAGCCGTGCACCAGGCCAACCTGGAGCAACTGGCCGCCCTCGGCCCGCACCCGGTGGCGCGCCAGCAGCCGGTACGCCTGGAGACACGCTTTCGCTACAACCAGGACGTGGTCAGCGTGAACGCCATCGGCCCCGGCGTCATGGCGCTGATCCTGGCCTTCATCCCGGCCATGCTCACCGCGCTGGGCATCGTGCGGGAAAAGGAACTGGGCTCGATCACCAACTTCTACGCCACCCCGCTGACCCGCCTGGAGTTCCTGCTCGGCAAGCAGGCGCCCTACCTCGCGGTAAGCCTGGTCAACTTGGCGCTGCTGGTGGCGATGAACCGCTGGCTGTTCGGCGTGCCGCTCAAGGGCAGCCTGCTGGCCCTGGCCTGCGGCGGCCTGGCCTATCTGCTGGCGACCACCAGCCTGGGCCTGCTGATCTCGGCGTTCACCCGCACGCAGATCGCGGCGATCCTCGGCACCATGATCATCACCAGCCTGCCGACCATCCAGTTCTCCGGCCTGATCGTGCCGCGCTCGTCGCTGGACGGCGCGGCGGCGCTGATGGGCCAGCTGTTCCCGGCCGGCTATTTCCTCGACATCGCCGTCGGCACCTTCACCAAGGCCCTGGGCCTGCGCGAGCTGTGGCCGCAGTGCCTGGCGCTGCTGGGCTTCTTCGCCGCCTTCACCGGGCTGAGCCTGGCCATGCTGAAAAAACAGGAGGCCTGAGATGAGCCGCCTCTCCCACACCCTGCGCCTGGGCCTGAAGGAACTCACCAGCCTGCGCCACGACAGCGTGTTGCTGCTGTTCCTGCTGTACGCCTTCAGCGTGGCGATCTACATGCCCGCCGCAGGCTCGGTGATCGGCGTGCACAATGCCAGTGTCGCGGTGGTCGACGAAGACCACGGCGCCGTCTCGCGCAAGCTCGCCGAATCGCTGCAGCCGCCCGAGTTCCAGCCCGCCGTGGCACTGCCGGCGAATCGCCTGGACCAGGCCATGGACAGCGGCCAGTACACCTTCGTGGTCAACGTGCCGGTGAACTTCCAGGCCGACCTGCTGGCCGGGCGCTCGCCGGAACTGCAGGTCAATGTCGATGCCACGGCCATGAGCCAGGCCTTCATGGGGGCCGGCTACATCGGCCGGATCTTCGAGCGCGAACTGCTGGAGTACGCAGGCCGCGGCACCAGTAGCCCGGCCCTGCTCAACCCGAAAGCGCTGTTCAACCCCAACCTGGAAGGCGGCTGGTTCCTGGCGGTGATCCAGATCGTCAACAACATCACCATCCTGGCCATCATCCTCACCGGCACCGCGTTGCTGCGCGAACGCGAGCACGGCACCCTAGACCACCTGCTGGTGCTGCCGCTGACAGCGCTCGAGATCATGCTGGCGAAGATCGCCAGCAACGCCCTGGTGGTGGTGGCCTGTACCTGGATTTCGCTGGAAGTGGTGGTCAAGGGCGCCCTGGGCGTACCGCTGGCGGGCTCCATGGGGCTGTTCCTGGGGGTGACCGCGCTGTACCTGTTCGCCAGCACGGCGCTTGGCATTTTCCTCGCCACCCTGGCGCGCTCGACACCGCAGTTCGGCCTGCTGGCGATCCCGGTGATCATCCCGATGCTGCTGCTCTCGGGGGGCAGCACGCCACTGGACAGCATGCCGCAGTGGCTGCAGTGGGTCATGCAGGGCTCGCCCTCGACCCACTTCGTCAGCCTCGGCGCGGCGATCCTGTTCCGCGACGCCGGGCTGAACGTGGTGTGGCCGGATGTGGCGGCCCTGGCCGCGATCGGCCTGGTGTTCTTCGGCGTGGCCCTGGCGCGCTTTCGCCGCAGCCTCGCCGCCTGATCACTGCACGATCAGGTTGTTGAACAGCAGGTCCTCGACGATCGGCTTGCCCTCTTCGGACTCCATCACCTGCTGCACCTGCTTCAGGGCTTCCTGGCGCAGTTTTTCCTTGGCCTCGACGTTGCTCATGTTGTCCACGCCCTGCTGGGTGAACAGCGCCACCAGCTGGTTGCGGATCAGCGGCTCGTGGTGCTTGACCGCGGTGGCGGCGGCATCGCCGGTCACGCGCAGGGCGACGTCGGCCTTGTACACGCGCAGCTTGGGGCCGCCGTCGAGGGCGTAGTTGCCGACGAAGGGCGGGCTGAGGCTGATGTAGGCGACCTTGGGCTCGCCTTCCTTTTCCTCGGCCATCGCCGCCACTGGCAGCATCAGGGCCAGCACCATCAAGATCCACGCTTTCACGAATTCGCTCCTCAATACAGTTGGCGCCAGCTTACCCAGCGCGCCGGCCAAACCCAAGCCCGGGCTTATGCCGGCTCATCAGGGCCGGCCATGCTCGTTGACCCTCGGGACAGCCCTCCTACACTTATCGGCCACCACACGCAAAGGAATAGCCCTGATGAAAGCCTTGTTGTGCAAAGCCCTGGGCCCGGCGCGGGACCTGGTCCTGGAAGAGGTCGCCAGCCCCACGCCTAAGAAGAACGAGATCCTCCTCGATGTGCACGCCGCCGGGGTCAATTTCCCCGACACCCTGATCATCGAGGGCAAGTACCAGTTCCAGCCGCCGCTGCCGTTCGCCCCGGGTGGCGAGGCGGCCGGCGTGGTGGCCGCGGTCGGCGAGAAGGCCGGCGCGTTCAAGGTCGGCGACCGGGTCATGGCCCTGACCGGCTGGGGCGCCTTCGCCGAGCAGGTGGCGGTGCCGTTCTACAACGTGCTGCCGATCCCGGCGGGCATGGACTTCACCACCGCCGCCGCGTTCGGCATGACCTACGGCACCTCGATGCACGCGCTGACCCAGCGCGCTCAGCTCAAGGCCGGCGAAACCCTGCTGGTGCTCGGTGCCTCGGGCGGCGTGGGGCTGGCGGCGGTGGAGATCGGCAAGGCCCTGGGCGCCCGGGTGATCGCCGCGGCCAGCAGCGCCGAGAAACTGGCGATCGCCCAGGCGGCCGGGGCCGACGAACTGATCGACTACAGCCAGGCCAGCCTCAAGGACGAGATCAAGCGCCTGACCGGCGGCCAGGGCGTGGACGTGATCTACGACCCGGTCGGCGGCGCGCTGTTCGACCAGGCCGTGCGCGGACTGGCATGGAATGGCCGGTTGCTGGTGGTGGGCTTTGCCAGCGGCACGATTCCGCAACTGCCGGTGAACCTGACCCTGCTCAAGGGCGCGGCGGTGCTCGGGGTGTTCTGGGGCGCCTTCGCCCAGCGCCAGCCGGAAGACAACGCGGCCAACTTCCGCCAGCTGTTCGCCTGGCATGCCGAAGGCAAGTTGAAGCCCCTGGTGTCGCAGACCTTTGCACTGGCCGAGGGTGGCGAGGCGATCGAACGCCTGGCGCAGCGCCAGGCGGTGGGCAAGCTGGTGGTGACTATCCCGCGCTGACCGCTCTGGCCTCATCGCCGGCAAGCCGGCTCCCACAGTGTTGCGGCGTTTTCATGGGAACCGGCTTGCCGGCGACAGAGCCGACCCTGCAGTTCTTCTATTCATATTCCTAAACGGTAGTTCATAAACTTTTTCTAAACGAATAGGGTATATCGACCGGACCACCGGACCAGCAAACGTCTGTCGCCATCAGCTGAGGCGACGCTTTCAACTTTGTGAGGTTAGGAATGGTCAGGATCACAATCACCCCAGTGCATAACGCCAGGGCATTGAGTGCAGCCAAGGAGCGGTACTGATGTCCAGCCAACCAACTACCCGATTCCACAGCGATCTCGACAGCTCGCCGCTGCTGCTGCCGGCCACGGTGTTGCGCAACGACGAAGAGGCCCTGCAGGCCGCCCGCGAACTGGCCGAGGTGGCCCGCCAGCAGGCCGCCAAACGTGACCAGCAGCGCAAGCTGCCATGGGCCGAGATCGAACAGTTCACCCGCAGCGGCCTGGGCAGCATCAGCGTGCCCAAGGCCTTCGGCGGTCCCGAGGTGTCCTTCGCCACCATCGCCGAAGTGTTCCGCCTGATCAGTGCCGCCGACCCGGCGCTGGGGCAGATTCCGCAGAACCAGTTCGGCATCCTGCAACTGGTCCGCCTGACCGCCACCCAAGCCCAGCAGGAACTGATCTTCCGCTCGGTGCTCGACGGCTGGCGCATCGGCAATGCCGGCCCCGAGCGCGGAACCAAGGACACCTTGACGCTCAAGGCGCGCCTTACCCGTGATGGCGACGGCTATCGCATCAGCGGCGAGAAGTTCTATTCCACCGGCGCCTTGTACGCCCACTGGGTGGCGGTCAAGGCGCTGGACGACGATGGCCGCCAGCGCCTGGCGTTCGTCCGTCGCGGCAGCCCGGGGCTGCGCATCGTCGACGACTGGTCCGGCTTCGGCCAGCGCACCACCGCCAGCGGCACCGTGTTGCTCGACCAGGTGCCGGTGGACGGCGACCTGGTGGTGGACAACTGGCGCCTGCGTGAGGAGCCCAGCATCCAGGGCGCCGCCTCGCAGCTGATCCAGGCGGCGATCGACGCCGGCATCGCCGAAGCGGCCATCGAGGACACGATCCAGTTCGTTCGGGAGAAGTCCCGGCCGTGGATCGAGGCCAAGGTCGAACGCAACAGCGACGATCCCTATGTGATCGCCGACATCGGTCGCCTGAAGCTCGAACTGCACTCCGCCGAAGCCCTGCTGCGCAAGGCCGCCAAGGTGCTCGATGAGGTGAACGCCGGTGTGATCGATGCCGCCGCCGCAGCCCGTGCCTCGATTGCCGTCGCCGAAGCCAAGGTGCTCACCACCGAGATCTCGCTGCAGGCCAGCGAGAAGCTGTTCGAGCTGGCCGGCAGCCGCGCCAGCCTGGCCGAGTTCAACCTCGACCGGCACTGGCGCAACGCCCGGGTCCACACCCTGCACGACCCGGTGCGCTGGAAGTACCACGCCGTCGGCGCCTACCACCTCAACGGCACCCTGCCTGCCCGCCATTCCTGGATCTGATATCGAGCCTTGGGGCTGCTGCGCAGCCCTTCGCGGGTAAACCCGCTCCCACAGGGATCGCACCGATTCCGATAACAGCGCTGTACCTGTGGGAGCGGGTTTACCCGCGAAGAGGCACACGGCGTCCCCAGGCTCCGGAGAGCAAAATGACTGCATCCATCATCACCACCGACGCCCAGGCCCTGGCCGTCGCCGACGAACTCGCCCAACACCTGCGCCAGGACAGCGCCCTGCGCGACCGCGAGCGCCGCCTGCCCCATGCCGAACTCGAACGCTTCGTGCAGTCCGGCCTTTGGGGCATCAGCGTGCCCAAGGCCTTCGGCGGCGCCGGAGTGTCCAACGTCACCCTGGCCAAGGTCATCGCCCGCATCGCCCAGGCCGACGCCTCGCTTGGGCAGATCCCGCAAAACCACTTCTACGCCCTGGAAGTGCTGCGGGTGAACGGCAGCCCAGAACAGCAAAAACGCCTCTACGCCGAGGTCCTCGCCGGCCGGCGCTTCGGCAACGCGCTGGCCGAGCTCGGCACCAAAAACGCCCACGAGCGCACCACCCGCCTGAGCCGCGACGGCGACCACTACCGCATCGACGGCCGCAAGTTCTACTGCACCGGCGCGATCTACGCCCAGCGTATCCCGACCCTGGTGATCGACGAGCAGGATGTGTCGCACCTGGCCTTCGTGCCCGCCGACAGCCAGGGCATCGAGGTGATCGACGACTGGAGCGGCTTCGGCCAGCGCACCACCGGCAGCGGCTCGGTGGTGTTCAACCACGTGGCGGTCCGCGCCGAGGACGTGGTGCCATTCCAGAGCGCCTTCGAACGCCCGACCACGGTCGGCCCGCTGGCGCAGATCCTCCATGCCGCCATCGACACCGGTATCGCCCGCGCCGCCTACGAGGATGCCCTGCACTTCGTGCGCACCCGCAGCCGGCCGTGGATCGACTCCGGCCTCGACAAGGCCAGCGACGACCCGCTGACCCTGAAGAGCTTCGGCCACCTGGCGATCCGCCTGCATGCCACCGAGGCATTGCTCGAGCGCGCCGGGGAAATCCTCGACATCGCCCAGGCCGACGGCAACGCCGAGACCCTGGCCGCCGCCTCCATCGCCGTGGCCGAGGCCCGGGCGATCAGCACCGAGATCTCCCTGGCCGCCGGCACCACGCTGTTCGAGCTGGCCGGCAGCCAGGCCACCCTGGCCGAGCACAACCTCGACCGCCACTGGCGCAACGCCCGGGTACACACCCTGCACGACCCGGTGCGCTGGAAGTACCACGCCATCGGCAACTACTACCTCAACGACGAGAAGCCGCCGCGCCGGGGGACCATCTGATGGCGAAGCAGATCCTGCTCAATGCCTTCAACATGAACTGCATCGGGCACATCAACCACGGCCTGTGGACCCACCCGCGGGACACCTCCACGCGCTACAAGACCCTCGAGTACTGGACCGACCTGGCCCGCCTGCTCGAGCGCGGGCTGTTCGACGGTCTGTTCATCGCCGACATCGTCGGCACCTACGACGTCTATGGCCAGTCGGTCGACGTGACGCTCAAGGAGTCGATCCAGCTGCCGGTCAACGACCCGCTGCTGCTGGTCTCGGCCATGGCGGCGGTGACCAGGCACCTGGGCTTCGGCCTCACCGCCAACCTGACCTACGAGGCGCCCTACCTGTTCGCCCGGCGCCTTTCCACCCTCGACCACCTGAGCAATGGCCGGGTCGGCTGGAACATCGTCACCGGCTACCTCGACAGCGCCGCCCGGGCCATGGGCCTGGAGCAGCAACCCGAGCACGATCGCCGCTACGACCAGGCCGACGAGTACCTGCAGGTGCTGTACAAGCTGCTCGAAGGCAGCTGGGCCGACGATGCCGTGGTCGCCGACCGCGAGCAGCGGGTCTATGCCCGCCCCGACAAGGTGCGCAAGGTCGAGCACCACGGCGAGTTCTACAAGGTCGAGGGCTACCACCTGTGCGAGCCTTCGCCGCAGCGCACCCCGGTGCTGTTCCAGGCCGGCAGCTCGCCGCGCGGGCTGGCCTTCGCCGGCAACCACGCCGAGTGCGTGTTCATCAGCGGCCAGGACAAGGCCGCCACCCGCGCCCAGGTCGACAAGGTGCGCGCCGCGGCCAAGGCGGCCGGACGCGACCCACAGGCGGTCAAGGTGTTCATGGGCATCACCGTGATCGTCGCGCCGACCGAGGCACAGGCACAGGCCAAGCACGCCGAGTACCTGCGCTACGCCAGCGCCGAGGCCGGGGTCGCGCACTTCGCCAGCTCCACCGGTATCGACTTCTCGCGCTACGAACTGGACGAGCCCATCGGATTCGCCAAGGGCAACGCCATCCAGTCCGCCACCCGCCAGTTGCAGGAAAGCGCCTGGACCCGCCGCCGCCTGCTCGAGCAGCACGCCCTGGGCGGTCGCTACGTGACCCTGGTCGGCGACGCCGAGCAGGTGGCCGAGCAACTGATCGCCTGGATCGACGAGACCGGCCTGGACGGTTTCAACCTGACCCGCACCGTCACCCCGGAAAGCTACGAGGACTTCATCGAGCTGGTGGTCCCCGCCCTGCAACGCCGCGGTCGCTACAAGACCGCCTACGCCGAGGGCACCCTGCGCGAGAAGCTGTTCGCCAGCAGCGAGCCGCGCCTGCCCGCCGGACACCCCGGCGCCCGCTACCGCAACACCCCCGACCCTGCCCCGACTGGAGCCCTGCACCATGCTTGAGAAACTGTTCCGGCCCGTCGCGGCCATTGCCCTGGGCCTCGGCCTGTCCGCCGCCGCCTTGGCCGCCGAACCGCTGAAGATCGGCACCACCGCCGCCTTCGCCATCCCCCTGGAGGCGGCGGTGGAGGAGGCCCATAAACAGGGCCTGGAAGTGAAGCTGATCGAGTTCAGCGACTGGATCGCGCCCAATGTCAGCCTCAACAGCGGCGATATCGACGTGAACTACTTCCAGCACATCCCGTTCCTGGAAAACGCCAAGGCCGCCGCCGGCTTCGACCTGGTCCCGTACGCGCCGGGGATCATCAACAACGTCGGCCTCTACTCGAAGAAGTACAAAAGCTTCGCCGAGCTGCCCGAGGGCGCCAGCGTGGCCATCGCCAACGACCCGATCAACAGTGGCCGTGGCCTGCAATTGCTGGCCAAGGCCGGGCTGATCACGCTCAAGCCGGGCGTGGGCTACAAGGCCACCGAGGACGACATCGTCGCCAACCCGAAGAAGATCCGGATTCTCCAGGTCGAAGCCGTGCAACTGGTGCGCGCCTATGACGACGCCGACCTGGTCCAGGGCTACCCGGCTTACATCCGCCTGGCCAACAGCTTCGACGCCACCTCGGCGCTGCTGTTCGACGGCCTGGAGAACAAGGAGTACGTGATCCAGTTCGTCATTCGCCCGCAGGAGAAGAACGACCCGCGCCTGGCCAAGTTCATCGATATCTACCAACATTCGCCGGTCGTGCGCGCCGCCCTGGACAAGGCCCATGGCAAGCTCTACCAGGCCGGCTGGGAAGGCTGACATGGCCCAGGCCAGCGCCCTCAGGGCGCCCGTCCCGCCCGCTGAACCGTTCAAGGTCGAGGATACCGCCCTGCGCCCGGAGGTGAACCAGGCGCACATCCGCTTCATCGGCCTGGGCAAGACCTATCCGGGCCAGGGGCAGCCGGCGCTGCAAGGCATCGACCTGAACATCCGCCGGGGCGAGATCTTCGGCATCATCGGCCGCAGCGGCGCCGGCAAGTCCTCGCTGCTGCGCACTATCAATCGCTTGGAGCAACCTAGCCAGGGCCGGGTGCTGATCGACCAGGTGGATATCGCGCCGTTCGACGAGGACCGTCTGGTGGCCTTGCGCCGGCGCATCGGCATGATCTTCCAGCACTTCAACCTGATGTCGGCCAAGACCGTGTGGCAGAACGTCGAGCTGCCGTTGAAGGTGGCCGGGGTGGCCAAGGCCGAGCGCCAGCGCAAGGTGCGCGAGCTGCTGGAGCTGGTCGGCCTGGCGGAGAAACATCACGTCTACCCGGCGCAACTGTCCGGCGGGCAGAAGCAGCGCGTCGGCATCGCCCGGGCGCTGGTGCATGACCCCGAGATCCTGCTGTGCGACGAGGCCACCTCGGCGCTGGACCCGGAAACCACGGCCTCGATCCTCGAACTGCTGCGCGACATCAACCGGCGCCTGGGCCTGACCGTGGTGCTGATCACCCACGAGATGGCGGTGATCCGCGACATCTGCCAGCGCGTAGTGGTGCTCGAACGTGGCGAGATCGTCGAGCAGGGCGAGGTCTGGCAGGTGTTCGGCGCGCCGCGCCACGACGTCACCCGCACCCTGCTCGCACCGCTGCAGACCAAGCTGCCGGCAGCCTTGCAGGCCAGCCTGCGCGCCCAGCCGGTCAGCCGCGACGCGGCCGTGGTACTCAAGCTCGACCTGGTCGGCGAGCCGGAGCTGAGCGCCCTGTTCAACGACCTTGGCGGACGCGTGCGGCTGCTCCAGGGCGGCGTCGAGACCATCGGCGAGCAGGCCCTGGGGCAGTTGATCCTGTCCGTGCGCGGCTCGCCATTGGACACCCACCAATTGCTCGAACGCGCCCGCCGCTGGGCCGCGGATGTGGAGGTACTCGGCCATGTGGATTGATCGCCTGCTGCAAGGCCTGTTAGACACCCTGCTGATGGTCGGCGTGTCCTCGCTGGTCGCGCTGCTCGTCGGGGTGCCGATGGCGGTGCTGCTGGTCACCAGCGACAAGGGCGGGATCTTCGAGGCCCCGGCGCTGAACCGGGTGCTGGGCGCCATCGTCAACCTGTTCCGCTCGATCCCGTTCCTGATCCTGATGGTCGCGCTGATCCCCTTCACCCGCCTGGTGGTCGGCACCACCTATGGCGTGTGGGCAGCCGTGGTGCCGCTGACCATCGCCGCCACGCCGTTCTTCGCGCGGATCGCCGAGGTCAGCCTGCGCGAGGTCGACCACGGCCTGATCGAAGCCGCCCAGGCCATGGGCTGCCGGCGCTGGCACATCGTCTGGTACGTGCTGTTGCCGGAGGCCCTGCCGGGGATCGTCGGCGGCTTCACCATCACCCTGGTGACGCTGATCAACTCATCGGCCATGGCCGGGGCGATCGGCGCCGGGGGTCTGGGGGATATCGCTTATCGGTACGGATACCAACGCTTCGACAGCCAGATCATGCTGACCGTGATCGTGATGCTGGTGGCATTGGTGGCGGTGATCCAGCTGGGCGGGGACCGTTTGGCCAAGGGTTTGAACAAGCGTTGACGACAGGCCGCCGCCTCACAGTCAAAACTGACTCAAAGCTTGATTCTGGCTGTGAGGCTCCTGCACACGACAAGAACGAAATTATAATTTCGTTTCCCCACAGAAACATCATCCAACATATGAAAACTAAGTAATGGTTTAGTTTTTCTTGAAACCTGACCGTTGTGCGACATAATCGAAGCTATTCTTTCGCTTCAGACAGGTCGCGTTCGCATGAACGGTCTCACACAGATCCGCACCCCTGCCGAGCTGGGAAACACGGTAAGAAACATCCGGAAAAGCCAGAACATCACCCAGACCGATCTCGCGCTGATCGTCGGCAAGAGTCATGTCCTGCTCAGGGACATCGAGCAGGGCAAAGGCAGCGTTTCTCTCGCCAGCGTCCTGCAAGTACTACAGGAGCTCGGCATACGGCTCTACGTGGATACACCTGACCGATGAGAATGCTCGAGGTCCTCATAAACGCCGATCACGTCGCCACGCTACGCGACGATGGAGGTGTCTGGAGCCTTTCGTACACGTCGGGGTGGCGCTCCAGCGCAACGGGGTATGACCTTTCTCCCGCACTTCCCAGAGCCCGCGAGACGATTGTCGACAGCTCCTCCTATCGCCCGGTCCAGTGGTTCTTCGACAACCTTCTGCCAGAAGAGCACGCCAGGTCCCTGCTGGCCAACGACGCCAGAATCGAATTCGCCGATGCCTTTGGCCTGCTCGGGTACTATGGGTCGGAGTCAGCCGGTGCGATCACGCTGCTGGAGGACCTGGCGCAAGACCAGCCCGATGGGCTCAGGCCGCTCACCGATGCCCGACTTAGTGAACGCATTCGTAACCTACCGCATAGCGCGCTGACCACGGGAGCACCGAAACGCATGTCGCTGGCCGGCGCGCAGCACAAGCTGCCAGTCGTGATAGTAGGCAATGCCCTGTTCGAACCCGAAGGCAACACGCCGTCAACCCACATCCTCAAGCCCGATCACCCGCTACGCGAGCTGTACGATGCAACCGCCATCAACGAATGGTTCGTGATGCGTCTGGCTCGGGTAATGAACCTCGCAGTACCTGACGTGTCATTTCGGCGCGTACCGGAAGCCGTCTACCTGATCGAGCGCTTTGATCGCATGGGTCACGGCGAACGGCTCGAACGCATACATGTGCTGGATGCGTGCCAGCTCCTGGCGTTGGACAAAAGCTTCAAATACCACCAGGCGACACCGGAAACACTACTGAAAATCCTGGATCTTGTGCGCAATGTCGCACAGACCCGCATGCAATTGTTTCGCTGGCTGGTATTCAACATCCTGGTGGGGAACAACGATGCACACCTGAAGAACCTGTCGTTCTTCATGCATCCGGACGCTTGCTATCTGGCTCCGCACTACGATCTGCTGTGCACCGCTGTGTATGGTGACTCGGCCGCCCCCTGGCTGGACGCGGAACTGGTGTGGAAACCTGATGGAGTCCGCACCCACGGTGAGGTCACCAGGGACAGCGTGTTGAGCCTTGGTGAAGCCATCGGCGTACGTGGAGCACTCGGGCAAAGGATCATCGATGAGCTTGTACCGGGCACTGAGACCCAGGCCAAGGCTTTGCTTGATCAGCATGTGGACGGCTTGAACGCTGGTGAGAGCAGGCTCGTCAGGCGGATCGTGCATGGCGTGATCCGCGACATGACGCAAAGGCTTCGTTACTGACGGACTCAGCCCCAGTGCAGCTCCGCCGCCGGCACCGGCCGCCCGAACCAGTACCCCTGCCCCAGCTGGCATTGCTGCTCCAGCAGGAACCGCGCCTGCTCCGCCTGCTCGACCCCTTCGGCGTGCACCTGCATGCCCATGCTCCGCGCCAGGGCGATGATCACCCGCACGATGGCGATGTCGTCCTCGTCATGGGGCAGGCCCGCGACGAAGCCCTGGTCGATCTTGAGCTTCTGCACGGGCATTCGCTTGAGTCGCAGCAATGACGAATACCCCGTGCCGAAGTCGTCAATGGCCAGTGTCACGCCCAGCTCGCGCAAGCGGTGAAGCTGCTCCAGGGCAACCTCGGGATCTTCCATCACCGCGCTCTCGGTCACTTCGAGTTCGAGCAGCGCAGGGTCCAGCCCGGTGTCGTGCAATGCATCGGCCACCTGCCGGTACAGGTCGCGCTGGCTGAACAGGCGGCTGGAAATGTTCACCGCGACGAACGCCAACTGCCGACCCTCGGTCTGCCACTGCACCATCTGCCGGCAGGCCTGGTGCAGCACCCAGGCGTCGATCTCGGCGATCAGTCCGGTGCGTTCGGCGATGGGGATGAACTCCCCGGGCGGGACCAGGCCGCGCTGGGGATGCTGCCAGCGCACCAGTGCCTCAACGCCGATCATTCGGGCGGTAAACAGGTCGTGCACCGGCTGGAAGAACACCCGCAGCTCCTGCTGCTCCAGCGCCCGGCGCAACTCGCCGGCGGTCTCGACCCGCTGCTGGGCATGGGCGGTGAGCTCCTCGGTGTACAGCGCATAGCAGGCTCGGCCGTTGCTCTTGGCCTTGAACAGCGCCGAGTCGGCGTTGCGCAGCAACTGCTCGGCGCTCAGCGCATCGCTGGGGAACAGGCTGATGCCGATGCTGACGCTGATGAACAGGCGGTTGTCTTCGAAGCAGAACGGTTCCTTCAATCGCTCGATGATCGATTGCGCCAGCTTGCCGGCCTGGCCGACCTGCTGGCAGTTCTCGGCCAGCACGCCGAACTCGTCGCCGCCCAGCCGGGCCAAGGTCACGCCGCTGCCCAGCACCTGGCGCAGGCGCTCGCCGACCAGCTTGAGCAACTGGTCGCCGATGGTGTGGCCGAGGCCGTCGTTGATGCTCTGGAAATGGTCGAGGTCGAGCAGCAGCAGGGCGCAGCCGCGCTTGTTGGCCTGGGCCGCGGCCATGGCCTGCATGGCGCGGTCGTTGAACAGCAGGCGGTTGGGCAGGCCGGTCAGCGGGTCGTGATGGACGAGATAGGCCAGTTCTTCCTCGGTGTGCTTGATCGCGCTGATGTCGCTGAAGACCGCGACGTAATGGCTGAGCGCGCCACTGTCATCGCGAATGGCGCAGATCGTCTGCCATTGCGGGTAGATCTCGCCGCTTTTGCGGCGGTTCCAGATCTCCCCGCTCCACTCGCCCTGCTCCGCGAGGGCGGCGTAGATCTGCTGGTAGAACGGCGCGCCATGCCGACCGGACTTGAACTTGCTCGGGCGCTGGCCGATGACTTCTTCCTGCTGGTAGCCGGTGATGCGCATGAAGGCCCGGTTGACGTGCACGATCAGGCCATTGCGGTCGGTCACCAGCACACCCTCAAGGGTGCTGTCGAACACCGCCGCTGCCATGCGCAGGCGCTCGCGGTCTTCACTGCGCAGGCGGGCGCCGATGCCGATGAAGTTCAGCAGGCGGGCACGAGAGACGAAGATCAGCAAGGCACTGAGCAGTACCCAGACCACCACGTTGATCTGCCGGCCCACGACCAGCGCCAGCGGGTCGTCGGTCATGCCACGCAGAACCAGCTCGGACAGCACCAGCCAGAGGATCGAAAGCACCACGTAGAGCCCGGCCATGCGCAAGGCGTCGCGAACGGAAACAGACATGTCGGGTGGAGGAGCCCATGAAAAAGGAAGGGGCATTATAAGGGCTGAAACACCCTGTGACCTCCTATCTAAAAGGGCGACTGGTTTTATTTCCCCGCCCAGGGATAATGCGAGCGCTGTTCCCCTGAGTTTTCGAGGGTCTTTCCCGTTATGTGGTATTACGGTCTACTCGACTTGTCGGCCTGGCAACTGGTCGCCGTCACCCTGCTGATGACCCACCTGACCATCGTCAGCGTCACCATCTACCTGCACCGCTACTCGGCGCACCGCGCGTTGGAGCTGAACGCGGGGCTCAAGCATTTCTTCCGTTTCTGGCTGTGGCTCACCACCGCGCAGAACACCCGCGAATGGACCGCCATCCACCGCAAGCACCACGCCAAGTGCGAAACCCCGGACGACCCCCACAGCCCGGTGCACAAGGGCCTGGGCACCGTGCTGCGCAAGGGCGCCGAGCTGTACCGTGAAGAGGCGCGCAACGAGGAAACGCTGCGCATCTACGGCAAGAACTGCCCGGACGACTGGATCGAGCGCAACCTCTACACCCGCTACAAGCTCGGCGGCATCGCCCTGATGGCAGTCATCGACCTGCTGCTGTTCGGCACCATCGGCATCACCATCTGGGCGATCCAGATGATGTGGATTCCGTTCTGGGCCGCCGGCGTGGTCAACGGCCTGGGCCATGCCGTGGGCTACCGCAACTTCGAGTGCCGCGACGCCGCCACCAACCTGGTGCCGTGGGGCATCATCATTGGCGGCGAGGAGCTGCACAACAACCACCACACCTACCCCAACTCGGCGAAGCTGTCGGTGCGCCGCTGGGAGTTCGACATGGGCTGGATGTGGATCCGCCTGCTGAGCCTGCTGCGCCTGGCCAAGGTGCAGCGCGTCGCGCCCATCGCCCATCGCGTGGAGGGCAAGGCGTCGCTGGACATGGACACCGCCATGGCCATCCTCAACAACCGCTTCCAGATCATGGCCCAGTACCGCAAGCTGGTGATCGGCCCGCTGGTCAAGCAAGAGCTGGACAAGGTCGACGCCTCGGTGCGCCACCGTTTCCGCCGTGCCAAGCGCCTGCTCTCGCGGGAAACCAGCCTGCTGCAGGACCGCCACCACGTGCGCATCGAGTCGATGCTGGCCCACAGCCAGGCACTCAAGACCATCTATGAAAAGCGCCTGGCGCTGCAGCAGATCTGGGCGCGCACCAGCGCCAACGGCCACGACATGCTCGCCGCGATGAAAGATTGGGTACACGAGGCCGAGGCCAGTGGCATCCACTCGCTACGTGACTTCGCCGCCCAGCTCAAGACCTACTCGCTGCGCCCCAACGGCGCCTGAGCACCGTTGATCGGCATGCCCCGTAGCGGGGCGTGCCGACCGGAACTTCCCCTGCGCAAATCGACTCAAACCCGGCATATCGCCCGCGTGGCGGGCCGGACCGTGGCCGCACGCCCATCGTCGAGAAACGTTCCGTGCTCATGGCCAAAGACCTCCCACCCACACCTGCCGGCACTCCCCGCCCAGAAGCCGCCCAGACCCTGCTGGCCCTGCTCCACGCCCAAGGCGAAGTGGCTCGCCTGAGCGAACGCGAGCAGCTGTACAGCTCGCTGCTCGACAGCGTCAACGCCGTGCTCTGGGCCTTTGACTGGGAAACCCGCCAGGTGCTCTACGTCAGCCCCGCCTACGAGCGCATTTTCGGCCGCCCGGCCAGCCTGGTACTGGCCGACTACAACGAATGGCGCGACGCCATCTACCCGGACGACCTGGAGTACGCCGAGCGCAGCCTGGCCCAGGTGCTGGTCAAGGGCACCGTCGAGGACCGCGAGTACCGCATCCTCAATGCCGCCGGCGAGGTGCGCTGGCTCAGCGACAAGTGCTACATCAACCAGCAGCGCGAGGGCGACCAGCGGGTGATCATCGTCGGCATCGCCGAGGACATCACCGAAAAGAAGCAGCTCGAAGGCGAGTTGCAACGCCTGGCCACCACCGATGTGCTCACCCAGAGCAGCAACCGCCGGTACTTCTTCGAGTGCGCCCAGCAAGCCTTCGACAGCGCCCGCGAGGAAGGCACGCCGATGGCTTTCCTGCTGCTGGACATCGACGATTTCAAGCACATCAACGACACCTACGGCCACCAGGAAGGCGACCAGGTGCTACAGCGCATCGCCGACAGCGGCAAGGCCGTCCTGCGCCGTGGCGATCAGTTCGGGCGAATCGGTGGCGAGGAGTTTGCGGCAGTGTTCCCCGGCTGCACTGCACAAGTGGCCGAGCAGATTGCCGAGCGTCTGCAGCGGGAAATCCAGCGGTTGAGTTTCATCCATGGCGAGCACACCTACGGGGTTACCGTAAGCCAAGGGCTGACCGGGCTGCAGGATGAGGATGAAACGCTCGACAGCCTGTTCGCCCGAGCAGACGCCGCCATGTACCGTGCCAAGCGCCAGGGCAAGAACCAGATCGTTAAAGGCTGAAGCGGATCACTTCACGGCTGCGGTACTCCACTCGTAATCGATCGGCCCGCTACGTGGCCCAGCCAGTTTCCCCCCGGGCTCTTTCTCCAGACCCTCCTTGAAGCCGACTTCAAGAAAATGCCATTGCTGATCGGTGATTTCACCCGCCAGAGCGATGGCTTGGGCTGTGTAGCGTTTGATCAATGCAGCCTTCCTGGAATCTTTCGAATAGCTCATAGGTACCTCCGATATGTGGAAAGTACGTTGCTGGCTCATAGCCGCAACGGGTAGAACGAGACTCCCGGCTGAATCGCGAACGAAGCCAAGCGACTGATACAGGGGTTCAGCCCCCGGGTCGGGCTGTTGAACTTCGATTCGCGAGTACTTGAGCATCCTTGCGTACTCCGCAACCGCCAGCAGCGACAGTGATGCCACCAGCCCTCTCAGTGGGTTCCCAGGACCTGGCTTGCCCTCCAGCAGGATGATCTTGATGCAGCGCCTGCTTTGCCGGGGACTGGCATAGCAAAGACCGCAGAGCTCTCGTTCTGACCACAACGACAGGTCGAAACCTTTGAGATCGCAGTCAGTCCATCGCGGCACCTCCTCCCAAGGGAAGTGGTGAGTCTGCTCGCCCCAGCGCTGAAAAGCCTCGACAGCCCTGTGACCAATGGGTTCGAAACACAGCTTGTCGACGTCAAGCCCAGGCCTGAGCAGACGTTGACTCCTGCAGAATGCTTGCAGGGCGAGCTTCCGCGCTTGCGATCGATAGACCTGATAGCGCAGACCACGGTGTCTGTACGTGCTCATCTTCGGCCGCAACCTTCCTGCCATTCCGTTGATGGAGTGAAGGGAAAGCTACGCCTGAAGGACTTCTCTGGATACGAACAGTCGTCCGCAAAATCTGTAGGAAGGGTCCCAAGCCTGATACAACCCCGGCGATACGCCGATCAGGCCTGGCGCTCCTCGCCCTCGGCCGAGCCTGCATCGGTAGCCGGCGCAATGACCGGGGCAACCTCCGGCTCGCTCGCGGCAGCTTCCGCTGCCTGACGCTCGGCCTCCTCCCGCGCCAGCGCCTCAGGGTCCACCTTGCGCAGCCGCGTCAGCTCCGGCAACCCAAGCTTGAGCAGGCGCGCCGTCTTGCTGCTGGCGACCTTCTCCAGCCCTTCGCTGGGCTTGAGCTGCGACAGCTGCCCGGCCAGGTTCATCGCCAGGATCTCCCGGGAATAGACGCCGCCGCCAAGCTGGTACACCGCGGCGATCAACTCGCGCAGGTCCAGCGGCAGACGCCAGCGGGTGCGCAGCGCCGAGCCGAACGGCGCGCCGAACTCGTTGAGCGACAGCTCCACCTGGTCCTCGTCCAGCTCGCCACCGGCCAGGCGCCACTCCTGCAAGGTACGCAGCACCGCCAGGTCACCCAGACAATGCAGCAGCCCCGCGCAATAGCAGCGCGCTTCGTCCACCTCGAGCATGCGCGCCAGGGTGCGGCCGTACTCGGCGGTGTGCAGCGACAGGTTCCAGTAATGGGTGGCGTGCCGGGTCAGCAGCGGGTCGCTCAAACGGGCGCTGCGCTTGAGCGTGAGGCCGAGGATGAGGTTCATGCTCTGGGTGCTGCCGAGCTTGTTCAGCGCCTGCAGCAGGGTCTGTACCGGCGCTTCTCGGTGCAGGGCGGCACTGTTGGCAGCGGCGATGAGCACGCCGGTGATCTGCGGGTCGTTGCGCACCTCTTCCTCGAGCACCTTGAGGTTGAGGCCATGGGGATTGAGGGCACGCTTGACCGCCACCTGCACATCGGCGAACAACGGGCCGCCATCGGCGGTGGCCCGGCGCTGTTCCAGGTAGGCCGGCAGTTGCGCGCCGGGCTGCAGCGGCGGTACCGGACAGGCGATCTGCTCGCCCACTGCCAGCAGCAGGTTCTCCAGGCGCTTGCGCAGGTTGTCCAGGTCGAGCGGTTTGCTCAGGTAGGCGGTCGGGTGCAACGGCAGCGCCTCGCGCACACTGGCGCTGTCGGTGCGGTCACTCATGAGGATGAACGGCAAACCGGGCTTGTCGCCCTTGGCGCGCACCTTGCGCAACAGATCGAGGCCGTCGAACCCTGAGAGTTCACGGGCGGCGATGATCAGGTCGGGTTTGGCCGCCAGCGCGCTCAGCGCCTCGGAACCATCGGCACAGACCTGCAGGCGGGCGTCGCAACGCACGCTGAGCAGCATTTCGCTGAGCATGTCGCGCACCCAGGGATCGCCTTCGGCAATCAGCACGCAGGGGGGGACGGGGTCAACAGCGCTCATGGGCTATTCTCCAGGCTATGACGCGCGATCCATCGCAGCTTCCATGGAATCCTCGTACAACCTTAGCGCCTGATGCCGGCCAACGGCACAAAAAAAACCCGCCGAGGCGGGTTTTTTTCTGAAACCTGTCACATTTTTCAGGCCAGTTCGGCGAAGCACTCTTCGATGATGGCCAGGCCTTTGTCCAGCAGCGCGTCTTCGGCGGTCAGCGGAACAAGGATCCGCAGGACGTTGCCGTAAGTGCCGCAGGACAGCAGGATCAGACCCTTGTCGCGAGCCTTGGCAACCACCTGGGCAACAGCGGCGGCGTTCGGGGTGTGGGTGCCTTTCTCGAAGACTTCCACGGCGATCATCGAGCCCAGGCCACGGACATCGCCGATGATCGGGTGCTTCTTCTGGATTTCACGCAGGCCAGCGGTCAGGCGCTCGCCGACTGCCTTGCTGCGGTCCAGCAGCTTCTCTTCCTCGAACACCTCGATCACGGCCAGGGCCGCAGCGCAGGCGATCGGCGAACCGGCATAGGTGCCGCCCAGGCCGCCCGGGGCGATGGCGTCCATGTACTCGGCCTTGCCGCACACACCGGCCAGCGGGAAGCCGCCGGCAATCGACTTGGCGAAGGTGGTCAGGTCAGGCGCGACGCCCATCTGCTCCATGGCGAAGAAGGTGCCGGTACGGCCGGCGCCAGTCTGCACTTCGTCGGCGATCAGCAGGATGCCGTGCTGGTCGCACAGGGCGCGCAGGCGCTTCATCAGCTCTTTCGGCGCCGGCAGGAAACCGCCTTCGCCTTGTACCGGCTCGAGGATGATCGCGGCGATGTCGCGCGGCTCCGCGTCGTTCTTGAAGATGCGCTCGACCGAGGCGATGGCGTCGTCGACGCTGATGCCGTGCAGTTCGCTCGGGAACAGGGCGCGGAAGATGCCGCCTGGCATCAGGCCCATGCCGGCGGAGTACGGCACGACCTTGCCGGTCAGGCCCAGGGTCATCATGGTGCGGCCGTGGTAGCCGCCGGTGAAGGCGATCACGCCGGCACGGCCGGTGGCGGCACGGGCGATCTTCACGGCGTTTTCAACGGCTTCGGAGCCGGTGGTGACCAGCAGGGTCTTCTTGTCGAAGTTGCCCGGGACCAGCTTGTTGATCTTCTCGCACAGCTCGACGTAGGGCTCGTAGGCCAGTACCTGGAAGCAGGTGTGGCTGACCTTGGTCAGCTGCTCTTGCACGGCGGCGACCACTTTCGGGTGCAGGTGGCCGGTGTTCAGTACCGCGATGCCGCCGGCGAAGTCGATCAGTTCGCGGCCTTCGACGTCGATCACCGTCGAGTTCTTCGCGGTGTCGACGAAGATCGGGTGGATCTGGCCGACGCCACGTGGGACGGCGGCGACACGGCGTTGCATCAGGGATTCGTTGGTCTTGCTCATAGTGCCCTCAATTGCGCCGGTTCTGCGGCGCTTTTGTTCGGGGGTGGCTGGATGCAGGCGTGCACAGTATTCGTTGATCGACTGCCACACATGCCCTGGCCACCAGGTACCGCTATGTCAAAAAGGCCAGCGAGACGTCGCTCTCGCGCCCCGCTGGCAGAGGTAAAAGCGTTTACCTGGCGATCAGACGCTGATGCACAGGTATTTGATCTCGAGGTAGTCCTCGATACCGTACTTGGAACCTTCACGGCCCAGGCCCGAGGCCTTGATGCCGCCGAACGGCGCCACTTCGTTGGAGATCAGGCCGGTGTTGATACCCACCATGCCGTATTCCAGGGCCTCGGCGACGCGGAACACGCGGCTCATGTCGCGGGCGTAGAAGTACGAGGCCAGGCCGAACTCGGTGTCGTTGGACATGGCGATGACTTCTGCCTCGTCCTTGAAGCGGAACAGCGGTGCCAGCGGGCCGAAGGTCTCTTCCTTGGCAACGGCGGCGGTCTTCGGCACGTCGACCAGGATGGTCGGCTCGAAGAAGTTGCCTTCGATGATCTTGCCACCGGACAGCACCTTGGCGCCCTTGGCGACGGCGTCCTCGATGTGCTCCTGGACCTTGGCGACAGCCTTGCCGTCGATCAGCGGGCCAGTTGTGGTGCCTTCTTCCAGGCCGTTGCCGATCTTCAGCTTGGCCACGGCGGCTTTCAGCTTCTCGGCGAACGCGTCGTAGACGCCGTCCTGCACGTAGATGCGGTTGGCGCAAACGCAGGTCTGGCCGTTGTTGCGGTACTTGGAGATGATCGCGCCCTCGACCGCCTTGTCCAGGTCGGCGTCGTCGAACACGATGAACGGCGCGTTGCCGCCCAGCTCCAGGGATACCTTCTTGATGTCCTTGGCGCATTCTTCCATCAGCTGGCGGCCGATTTCGGTCGAGCCGGTGAAGGACAGCTTGCGCACCAGGGAGTTGCCGGTCAGTTCGCTGCCGACTTCGCCGGCGCTGCCGGTGATCACGCTCAGCACGCCGGCCGGGATGCCGGCACGGGTGGCCAGCTCGACCAGGGCCAAGGCGGAGTACGGGGTCTGCGAAGCGGGCTTGAGCACCATGGTGCAACCGGCGGCCAGGGCCGGGCCGGCTTTGCGGGTGATCATCGCGGCCGGGAAGTTCCACGGGGTGATGGCGGCGGTGACACCGATCGGCTGCTTGATGACGATCAGGCGCTTGTCCGGCTGGTGGCCTGGGATGACGTCGCCGTACACACGCTTGGCTTCTTCGGCGAACCACTCGATGAACGAGGCGGCATAGGCGATCTCACCCTTGGCCTCGGCCAGTGGCTTGCCCTGCTCGGTGGTCATCAGGCGGGCCAGGTCGTCCTGGTGCTCGATCATCAGCTCGAACCAGCGACGCAGCTTGCCGGCACGCTCTTTGGCAGTCAGTGCGCGCCAGGCCGGCAGGGCCTTGTCGGCGGCCTCGATGGCGCGGCGGGTCTCGGCGGCACCCATCTTCGGCACGGTACCGATCACCTCACCGGTGGCCGGGTTCGTCACCTTGATGGTCTGACCGCTGTCCGCATCCAGCCATTCACCGTTGATGAAGGCCTGCTGGCGGAACAACTGAGCGTCTTTGAGCTGCATGTCGGCTTCCCTTTACTGCGAATTATTGATTGTTGAAAAGGCGCCCCGAGAAGGGGGCGGCCGTCACAAATTCGTGCACCAGGGTGTTCGACGCCTGGGTGCCGAGCGTTTGAAATCTCAAACGGAATGCTAAGCGGGGGTTGGGGTGTTGGACAATAGGCTGTTCGAAAAAAAGAACGAATGGTTGAACACCCCCTGGCAAACGGCCCAATCGCGGGGCAAGCCCGCTCCCACAAGGAGCGCAGGGTTCCTGTGGGAGCGGGCTTGCCCCGCGATTGGGCCGTAAAAGGTTAGACCATCGGTCAGAAGGAAGGGTCAGAACGCCTTGTCGAGATCGATCACCAGCGCCCGGTAGCCCACGCTGCCCGGCTGGCGACTGTGCACTTTCAGCTCCACCGCCACCTCCTGGGTGCCACGGCGCACTTCATTGAGCACGCTGGTCGTCAGCTTCTCGGACGTCAGGAAATTCACCGAAGCCGAGTAGATGAACTGGGTATCGGTATCCGCCCGGTACGCCACCACCGAGGTGATCGGGCTATACCACTCGTCACCGCGCTCCTTGCCGTACTGCCACACCTGCTCGACCGTGCCCTTGGCCTCGTCGATGCGGTATTCCACCGCCCGGCTGTAGTTTCCGCTCAGTTTCGTCGGCCCGAAGTCACGGCCCCAGCCGTTGTCGAACACGTTCAGCGTGCCACGCCCGGTCAGCCAGGCGGTGTGCTGGGTCCAGGACCACTCGAAGCCCTCGCCCACGGGCTTGAGCACCTTGTCCTGCAGGCGCGTCGGCCAGCCCTGGGGGGCGGCCAGAATCCACTTCACCTGCTTGTCACGGCCGATCTTCACCACGCCCTGGTGCCGTGCTGAAACGATGATGCTGTCGTCATCGGCATCGTAGTCGATGGCATTGACGTGGGCCCAGTTGCGCCCGGTACCGACGCCGGGCGTGTCGCCGAACGGCAGGTCGCCTTCGGCCAGTTCGTTGGCCAGCCGGTCGTCCTGTTTCTGCACACCGTCCGGCAGCTGGATCGCGGCCTTGCCCAGGGTTTCCAGCAACTCGCCGCGGTACGGGTCGAGGATCTGGTTCAGATCCCAGAAGTCCAGCACGTCGCCGGCTTCGTTGATTTCGATGATATGGTCGCGGATCGAGCGCACGCGCTTGCCGTCCGGGCGACGGTAGTCGCTGGTGCCGACCCGCAGCAGGTAGCTGCCGCTCACCGTCTCGCGGATTTCGTGGGAGAAGTCGGCGAACTTGTCCGGCAGGTTGCGCTGCCACACCTTGCGCCCCAGCAGGTCGTACTTGGAGTAGGTCTGGCCCTGGCCCCAGATCAGCTTGCCGTCGCGGGTCTGGTGGAAGCCCATGGTGCCGCCCAGGCCATCGCGGTGGTTGGAGTCGTGGATCTGCTCGATGTCCAGGTACCAGCGCACGTCACCGTTGCTGTCGGCGATCCAGTTGTTGCCCACCGAGTCCCATTCGGCGGCGCCGCCCAGGCCGTTCCACTTGAAGGCACGCCCACCGGGGATCTCGGCCAGCAGGTGGTTGAACAGGTACAGGCGCTGCTCGAAACCGGGCGCGACCTTGACCGGCTCCACCTCGGGCAGCGCGGCGGTCTGCTTCGCCACCACTGGCAGGCGCACCGCCGGGGCGTAGATTTGGTAACGCTCGCGGATGCGTTCGCCATCGAGCTTGTAGCTCACCTCGACCTGGTTGACGTGGTCGGGGTACAGGCCGAACACCGGGATGCCGCCGTAGGTCCACAGCGAGCGGTCGGACACGTCGTAGATGATATCGACACCGCGCTCGCCGCGGCCCAGTACCCGCACATGGGCGGCGCTCAGGGTACGTCCGCCGTCACGGATGATCGCGGTCAGCGGCGCCAGGCGGTAAGGGTTGACCACCACGTCGCCGAGCAGGGCTTGGTCGCGGTCGGGCACCTTGGCGGTGAGGCAGGCGCCTTCGGGCAGGTCGTGCGGTTGGGTCTTGGCATTCATGGCAAAGCTCCTTGTGCTCAGAAGTCGTAACGGGCGGTGGCGCCCACGGTGCGCGGGGTGCCCAGCACGCCGGCATAGCCACCGTTGGCGGAGTTCCACAGGCTGGTGAAATAGGTCTTGTCGCCGGCGTTCTTCACCCACAGCGACAGGTCGAGCACGCCGTCGCCCTGGTCCAGGCGCACGCCGGTGGACAGGTTGACGATGCCGTAGCTGGGGATCTGGCCGTAGTCGGAGTCATCGATGGTGCCGACGGCCTTGGAGCGGAACGCGTAGCTGGCGGTGACGTAGGGCTCGATGCGTTCGCCGAGCTGCCACTTGTACTGGCCGTTGAGGTTGGCGATGTACTTGGAGGCGCCGACCACCTGGTGGCCGGACAGGTCGCAGGTGGCGGCGGGGTTGGCCAGGCTCACCTCGGGCGGGCACGGCGCGTCCTTGTAGTCGGTGTAGCGCACGTCGTTCCATGAACCGTTGAAGTTCACCGTCAGGCCTCGGATCGGCAGGGCCGTGGCTTCGAACTCCAGGCCGCGAGAACGCACGCTACCGGCGTTGGCCAGGTACTGCACACGGTTGGCTTCGTCGTAGACGTTGGCCTGGTAGCCGTGTACTTCGGTCCAGAACAGGTTGGTGTTCAGCTGCAGACGGTTGTCGAACAGGGTGCTCTTGAGCCCGAGCTCGGCGTTGTTGGCCCGCTCGGTACCCACCAGCAGCGAATCGGTGCCCAAGCGTGGGGCGGCACCGACGGTCAGGTTGACACCCCCGGACTTCTCGCCGTGGGACAGGCTGGCATAGCCCAGCACGTCGTCGCTGAAGCGGTAGCTCAGGCTGAGCAGCCCGGACGGTGCGAAGCTGTACTGGTTGAGGTCACCTGAATCGTAGGCGCCCACCCGGCCCTGACGGGCGGCGGCCGCCGCGCCGGTGACGGGCGCGCCACCGGACGGCGCATCGCGGGTAACCCAGGCGCTTTTCTCCTCGTAGGTACCACGCACCCCGGCGGTGAAGTCCAGGCGTTCGGTCAGGTGCCAGGTACCCTGGGCGAACAGGGCGTAGCTGTCGGTGTCGATGTGACCATTGCCGATGGTGTTCACGTTGGCCAGGGCGCCGGCCGGGGTCAGGTTCCAGACATCGGCCTGCGGCCCGTAGTAAGTGAACGATTTATTGTCCAGGTCCTGCTTGAAGTAGTAAGCGCCCAGTACGTAGTCGAAGAAGCCGCCGGTGGGTGAGGCCAGCCGAATCTCCTGCGAGTACTGCTTGTCCCGCACCGAAACTCCGGCACTGTAGAACACCGGCACGTTGAGACCGTCGTCGTTGCGCGGGGTGAAATCCCACCAGCGGTAGGCGCTGATCGAGGTGAGGGTGAAATCGTTGGGCAGGGTCCAGTTGGCTTCCACCGAGGTGCCACCCTGGAACACCTTGACCATCTGGTCGGCGTCGAAGTTGACCTTGCGGTCCTTGCCCGACACCAGGGTGGCGCCGGCCTGGGCGGCCAGGCTTTCGTAGCGGTTCACGCCATTGATGGTCGGGCCGGTGCTGTAGAGGCTGAGGATGCCGTTATCGGAGTCTTCTTCGTTGTACTCGCCGATCCAGCGCAGGTTGAAGGTTTCGCTGGGCTTGAACAGCAACTGGGTACGAAAGCCCTGGCGCTTGCCGCCATTGAGGTCGTGGCCGTTGTAGACGTTCTTCACATAGCCGTCGTCCTCGGTGTGGTAGGCGCTGATGCGCCCGGCGAGGGTGTCGGTCAGGGGGCCGGAGAAGCTGCCCTGGGTCTGCCAGTAGCCATCCTCGCCCAGCGACGACTGCACGCTGCCCTCCTGGTGGAAGGTAGGCTTGCGGGTGGTGATGTTGAGCACCCCGGCGGTGGTGTTCTTGCCGAACAGCGTGCCCTGCGGCCCGCGCAGCACCTCCAGCTGCTCGACATCGAGCAGGTCGAACACCGCCATGCCCGGGCGCCCCAGGTAGACGTTGTCCAGGTACACGCCGACGCTGCCTTCCAGGCCATCGCTGGCCGGGTTGTTACCCAACCCACGGATGGAGATGCTCGACTGCCGGGCGTGCACATAGGCGACGTTGGTACTCGGCACCAGCTGTTGCAGGTCCTGCACGCGATAGATGCGCTGGGTCTCCAGGGTTTCGCTGCCCAGCACGCTGATCGGCGTGGGCACGCTCTGGGCGGTCTCCTCACGGCGCCGGGCATTGACGGTGACGGTGCCAAGCTTGGCCTCCTGCTCGACGGCCGGCGCAGCCGGGCGCGGTTCTTCGGCGAAGCTGTTGCCGGCGGCGGCCAGCAGCACGCCAGCGGCCAAGGGTTGCAGGGCGAATACCGACGCGCGCGCCGGCCAACGGGAAATTCGGGACATGCAGATGCTCCTTGGAGGCACAGGCCCTGGCGAGCATTTCCGTTGGCGGAACCGAATCGCGATCAGATGGGCTTTATTCTTTTAAGAAATATAAATATTTATATTTCATATTTTGTGGAATAAGTGACTCCCTTTATAAGGTTCCCAACCCTTCCCAGCAATTGCATTCCACCGAAAGTTTCCATGTAGAAAATGCATATCGACCTGCGCCAGCTCCGCCACTTCATCGCCCTTGTCGAGCACCGCAGCTTTGTCGCCGCGGCGGCGGCGGTGAACCTCTCGCAATCGGCCTTCAGCCGCAGCATCCAGACGCTGGAACACAACGTCGGCTGCCGCCTGGTCGACCGCGCCAGCAAGGAGCTGGCGCCGACCCGCCAGGGCCTGCTGGTGCTGGAGCATTCGCGGCGGCTGGTGCACGGGGCGCATAACCTGGTCAACGAGATCAACCAGTTCAATGGCGCCACCACCGGCGTGGTGCGCTTCGGTTCGGGGCCGGCCCCCGCCGGCGGGCTGGTGCCCCGGGCGGTGGCGCGGTTCGTCGCCGAGTACCCGGCGGCGCGCACCTGCTTCCAGGTGGACAACTGGCAGGCGCTGAACCGGCGGCTGATCGCCGAGGAGATCGAGTTCTTCGTCGCCGACACCCGCCAGTTCGAGGCCGACCCGGATTACCAGGTGCACAAGCTCAGGCCACAGCGCTGGCATTTCTGCTGCCGCCGGGGGCATCCATTGACCGAGCTGGCCGAGGTAAGGGCGCGGGACCTGTTCGATTACCCGCTGGCCACCACGTTTCGCCCGCCGAACATCCGCAAGATCCTCAGCGATCTGAGCGGGCGGCAGGACTTTCTGCCCAGCGTGGAATGCGAGCATGGCTATGCGCTGCTCAATGTCGTGCTGCAGTCGGACACCATCGGTATCGCTTGCAGTGCGAACTTGCGGCCTTATGAAGGCGATCGCGGGCTGGTCGCGCTGAAGCTGGTGGACCTGGCGCCCGAGCAGGAAGAGGCGTTCTACACCCGTTATGGGGTGGTGAGCCGGGTGGGGTATGGGTTGTCGGCGCTGGCGCAGGGGTTGGTGAGGCAGCTGGTGGCCTGCGATACCGAGTTGTAGCGGATAGGGGCTGCTGCGCAGCCCTTTCGCGGCGCAAGGCCGCTCCTACAGGGGAACAAGATCTCCTGTAGGAGCGGCCTCGTGCCGCGAAAGGGCCGCAAAGCGGCCCCAACGATCTCAACCCTTACGCGTGGTCCGGCTCAGTTGCCCATCGACGCCCACCGGCACCTCGCCAGCCAGGGTAACCCGGCGCACGATGCGCGGCTGGGTGCCATAGTCATCCACCGCATAGTGCTGCGTCGCGCGGTTGTCCCAGATCGCCACGTCCCCCGCCTGCCAGCGCCAGCGCACGGTGTTTTCCAGGCGTGTCACATGCCCCTGCAGCAGCGCGAACAGATGCTGCGAGTCCGCCAGCGAATAGCCCTTGATGCGCTTGACGAAGTGCCCCAGCTGCAACGCCCGCTCGCCACTGATCGGATGCACCCGCACCACCGGGTGCTCGGTCTCGTACACCGTCGAGGTGAACACCTTGCGGTAGCGCTCAAGCTTCGCCGGATCGACGTCCGGCTTCACGCTGGCATAGTCATATTCGTTGCTGTGCACCGCCCACAGCTTGTCGGCCAGTTCGCGCAGCGGCTCGGGCAGCTCCTGGTAGGCTGCGGCGGTGTTGGCCCACACCGTGTCGCCACCGGCAGCCGGGGCCACCACGCTGCGCAGGATCGAGGCCTTGGGGTAGGCGTCGACGAAGGTCACGTCGGTGTGCCAGGAGTTGGCCCGCTGCCCCTCGGCGCCATCGAGCTGCAGCAGGTAGCTGGTGCCATCGACCACCGGCACCGTGGGGTGGGCGATCGGCTCGCCGAGCAACTGGGCGAAGGCCTCCTGGCCCACGTCGTCCAGGTGCTCCTGGGCGCGGAAGAAGATCACTTTGTGGCGCACCAATGCCGCCTGGATGGCATCGATGGTAGCCGGATCGAGGTCGGCGGACAGCTTGATGCCATGGATCTCGGCGCCGATGCGCCCGGCAACGGGGTGGATGTCGAGTTCGAGGGATTGCGGCGCGGTGGCCAGTGCGGCGTTGCTCATGGTCGTGCTCCTCACGGTTGTTGTCGGATCAGCGGGCGGCCTGAACGGCCTGGTCCTGGCGCTGGGCGGCATCGATGAAACGCGGTTCGATCCAGTCGGCCACCTGGAAGCCACGGCGGATCAGGCGCTCCTTGACGGCCAGGTCCACGCCCTGTTGCAGCAGGCCGACGAAACCGGCATCCAGGCGTGGGTCGAAGTAGTCGGCGAGGTTCTCCTCGGCCAGGTCGTCGCGCAGGATCGCCTTCGGCCAGTTGGCGGTGTTCGCCACCAGGTCCACATAGGCCTCGCGGTTGCGTTCGTCGCGCAGCCACTTCACCGCCTGCTCCTGGGCGTTGACCACCCGCTGCACCAGGTCGGGGTGCTGGCGGATGAACTCGCCGGTACCCAGCAGCACCGCCTGGGTGCTGCCGGCGCCTTTCAGGTCCCGGGAGTTGACCGGCAGCTCGACCAGCCCACGCTCGCGCAGCGACAGCAGGTTGGACAGGCCCCAGGTGGCGTCGATCTGCTTGGCGGCCAGGGCGGCGTTCGCCGCGTTGAAATCGAGGTTGATGACTCTCAGCTCACGTTCGGACAGCCCCTGGCTGGCCAGGGCGCTGGCGAACGACAGCTGGTTGGCGGTGCCGCGGAACACCGCCACGCGCTTGCCCTTGAGGTCCTGCAGGCTGTGGATACCCGAGCCCGGCACCACGCCGAGGTAGCTCTTCACCCCACGCACCCCGGCCGACAGCACGCGGGTGTCGAGGCCGTTGGCCTTGCCGATGATCGCGGCCAGGTCGCCCAGGTAGGCGAAGTCCGCCTGGCCGTTGGCCAGGGCTTCGTTGACCACGGGGCCGGCGCCCTTGAAGAAGCGCCAGTCGATACGGATGCCGTCCTTGGCAAACTCTTTCTCCAGCAGTTGCTGGTCGCGCAGCACATCCACCACGCCGCCGGCGCTGGGCTTGCTGCCAGCGCTGAGGTCGGGCACGGCGATACGGATCACATCCGGCTGGGCGGCATGGGCTGCCACGGGCACGGCACTCAACACGGCGGCGAGCAACGGGCTGAGCAGATGGCGGAAGGCGGTTTTCATGGCAAGGCTCCTTGGCAGGCTGCCACCGGCGATGGCCGGCGCTATGGGCCAGAAGCTAGGCAGGTCCGGTTAGAACCTACAAAGATCAAAACTTCATTTTTTAGTAACCAGAAGACATAACCCAGGCGCCATGCGGGGCGCCGGGCGGCTTGCAGAGCACGCATGGAAAATATGAGGAAAACGCAATGCCTCGGGGGTTTCGCATGCAACAGCCGCATGCTCTTATCTCTTGAATATCGCTTGTGAGAACTTTTTAATTCCATAAACGAATAAACAAGGAATGGTTTGTTTGAGAGGTGCCTTGATGAGCGAAGTCTTGAGCGTAGGCCAGCGCCGTCGATGGGGGCCGCGACGCGGCCCTTTCGCGGCGCAAGGCCGCTCCTACATACCGTGGGTCGTGCCGCTGGTGGTGGCGGCGTTATGGATTATCGCCAGCCGTGAACACTGGATGAGCGAGCAGATCCTGCCTGCGCCATCGCTGGTCTGGCAGAGTGCGCTGGAGTATGGCTCCGGCGAGCTCTGGGGACATCTGTGGATAAGTTTGCAACGGCTGATCTGGGGGCTATTGGCGGGGATTGGCAGCGGGTTGCTGCTGGGGACCTGGCTGGGCGGATCGCGACGGGCGCAGACCCTGGTGCTGCCCACCTTCGTCGCCCTGGCGCAGATCCCGACCCTGGCCTGGATCCCGCTGTTCATGCTGTTCTTCGGCATCGGCGAGCTGCTCAAGCTGGTGGTGCTGGTCAAGGCCGTGGTGGTGCCGGTCACGCTGCATACCCTGGTCGGCGTGCGCGACGCCCAGCCCAAGCTGCGTGAAGCCGCCGCCGTCCTGCGCCTGCCCCCTCACCTGCTGTTCCTGCGCCTGCTGCTGCCCGCCGCGCTGTCGGCGTTTCTCGCCGGTGTGCGACTGGCCCTGGCCACTGGCTGGACCTCGCTGCTGGCCGTGGAGCTGCTGGCCTCCAGCGAAGGCATCGGCTACCTGATGGTCTGGGGGCGGCAACTGTTCATGCTCGACCTGGTGTTCCTCTGCATCCTGGTGATCGGCCTGGTCGGCGCGCTGATGGATCGCGGCTTCACGCGCCTGGAGCGCGGCCTGTTGCACTGGCCGCAACCGGCCACGGGCGAACAGCTGCGCGGCCAGGTGCCACGCGGCTGGCAAAGCCTGCTGCTGCCTGCGGGGCTGTTGCTGCTGTGGCAGGCCGCCAACAGCCTTGGCTGGGTCGACGCCAACATCCTCACCTCGCCGCTGGATGTGCTGCGCAGCCTGTACGCAGGCCTGCTCGACGGATCACTCCCCGAGGCCCTGCGCCTGAGCCTGCAACGCACCCTGGCCGGGCTGCTGCTAGGCGGTGGCGCGGGCTTTGTGCTGGGCCTGCTGCTGGGCCTGTCAGCCAACGCCGAGCGGCTGCTCGGCCCGAGCCTGTCGGCGCTGCGTCAGGTAGCGCTGTTCGCCTGGGTGCCGCTGCTGACCGCCTGGTTCGGCCTGGGCGAGGGCGCCAAGCTAGTGTTCGTCGCGCTGGCGGCGTTCTTCCCGCTGCTGATCGCCACCCAGCGCGGCATCGCCAGCCTTCCGCCACAGCTGGGCGAAGCCGCCCAGGCCCTGCGCCTGGACCTGCCGCACCGGCTGCGTCTGCTGGTGCTGCCCGGCGCCGCCCCGGCAATCTTCGCCGGGTTGCGCCTGGCACTGATCTACGCCTGGCTTGGCACCATCGGCGCCGAGTACTTCATGCCCTCGGACGGTGGCATCGCCAGCCAGATGATCGGCGCCCAGCAATTGTTCCGCATGGACCAGGTGATGGCCGCCATGGTCCTGATCGGCCTGGTCGGCGCCCTGCTCGGCCACCTCGGCCAACGCCTCGAATCGCGCGCCACGCGCTGGAGATCCGCATGAATGCCTTCATCACCCCGGCCCTGCACGCGGCCAACCAACCCGACGCCACGCCGCCGCTGGTCAGTTTCGAGGGGGTCGGCAAGACCTTCAGCGTCGACGGCCAGCCCTTCGAGGCGATCCGCGACTTCGACCTGTCGATCAACGAAGGCGAGTTCATCGCCATCGTCGGCTCCTCCGGCTGCGGCAAGTCCACCCTGCTGCGTCTGCTGGTGGGGCTGGACACCGACTACAGCGGCACGATCCGGGTCGACGGCCAGCCGCTCGACGGCATCGGCGGCGAACGCGGCATCGTGTTCCAGGAGCACCGCCTGTTCCCATGGCTGACGGTGGCGCAGAACATCGGCCTGGGGCTGGTCAACGAGACGCTCACCCAGGGCGAGCGCGCCCGGCGCGTGCACGAGTACGTGCAACTGGTGGGCCTGGTCGGCTTCGAATCGGCCTATCCGCACCAGCTGTCCGGCGGCATGGCCCAGCGCGTGGCCATCGCCCGTGGCCTGGTGGCCAGCCCACGGATCCTGCTGCTGGACGAACCCTTCGGCGCCCTCGACGCGCTGACCCGCCAACAGTTGCAGGACGAACTGCTGGCGATTCGCGAACGCTCGGGCATCACCATCCTGCTGGTCACCCACGATGCCGAGGAAGCCACCTACCTGGCCGATCGGGTGGTGGTGCTGGAGCCGAGGCCGGGGCGGATCAAGGCGGTGGTGGAAATCGAACTGCCGCACCCGCGCCAGCGCACCGGCGTGGCATTGCATGGCTTGCGCGAAAAGGTCTTGCACCAGATCACCGGGGATGGCGGGTATCTCAAGCCTGCGGGACAGCGGGTGGAGGGGCTGCGGCCGGAGCTGATCGCACTGTGACCGGCACCCGCTGTCCCCCCGGGAAAAAACTCCGCAGATCAAGGTCATGGACGCCACCGACACAGATGGGTATCATGCGGCCCGTTGCACTCGTAGCTCAGCTGGATAGAGTACTGCCCTCCGAAGGCAGGGGTCGTGGGTTCGAATCCCGCCGAGTGCGCCATACACCAAAGCCCCGGAACGCTCCTGGGCTTTTTTGTTTCAGCCCCCCACCCGCGTGAAGAACCCTCTACGCGGGTGCATGGCCACCTCTCATGCCCCTTGTTAATCGGTACAGGGTTGCCCACCGTCTCGGACGGCCTGCCGGGCGACGCTTCCGGCACCCTATCCATGCACACAGCAAACCGACGCACTGACCGGCCCAGGCAAGCGCTCCTCGCTCAGATCTTGATCCTGTCGATCCCCAGCACGACATAGAAGGGCGAGTACTTGATCTGCTCAATGGTCAGCAGGAACGTTTCGTTCTCATGGGTAAAGGTGATCGTCGAGCCTGGCTGAACGTCGTAGTTCGGCATACGAAAGGATGAAGTCGTGACATCCAAGGTGGCCTTCGACTTAACCTGGCAAGGCAAGGCACATATATCGCCCATCGACTTGAGGATGATCGTCAGGCCAAGAGAAGGCTCGGTGCGTGTGCCGCCGGGAGCGAGCGCCGACCTCGCGGGAAACACCATGCTCTGCTTGTTCTGTGCCTTGTCATCGCCAGGTGTTCCTCGCGCAGGTGAACCGAACAGGGGCAGTGCCTGGATTGCCTTTTTGTACTCCTCCTTGGTGAAGGTCCCATTCGAGTACTCGATGCACAGGCGATAGTGGACAGTCTCGACCGTTTGAAGCTGAGGGTCGATCTCTCGGATCTTCTCGTACTTCCTCTCGATACCCGCCCCCGCTTCCAGGGCGACCTTACGCACCTCATTCAGCTTGAAGTCGAAGGAACCATCCGCCTTGGTAGCCGTTTGCATGACATCCGCCGGAGGTGGGGGGCAACGAATGCCATCGGTAGCCGTCTTCACGACAGTGGAATCCCGGGCATTCGGATCATTAACGCATCCGGCACAGACCAAGGCACAACACAGCAAAAACAGCATTCTAGTCGTCATTTCCATACGCCTGCACATTTCCGGGGCCGCCCACCATATAGGCTTGATGCCGGAAACAAAAGGCCACTATAAGGCCACCACCAAATTCGCCATGACCTCACAATGCCACCTCTCACACGCAGCCGCGCATTGGTGATAGCTTGAGCATCTTCCGTTTGCGTAAACGGTCACCCTCCACCCCTTGCAAAGGAATGCGCACCCCCATGCCATTTACCAAGCTATCCGCCGCATCGCTCCTGCTGGCCAGCGTGGCCATGTTCTCGATCCCGGCCCAGGCCAACCTCTCCCAGCAGCAGTCCGCCGCCATCATCAAGGCCTACGATGGCAGCGACCCGGCCGACTTCAAGCAGTTCCTCGGCAAGCTGGCCGGCAGCGACCTGGCCAAGGCCGACAAGCTGGACGACACCCTCAAGCTGTACCTGGCCGGCAAGCCGCTGAGCGCCGAGCAGCAGGACGAGATCAACCGCCTGCTGGGCCTGTACACCCGCATCAAGTACGGCAAGGCCGCCAAGGAAACCCTGCGCGAGCTGGTGGAGATCCCGACCTATCGCAAAGAGGGCGTGGCGCAGCACGAGAACCCGGAATTTCTCAAGATCGCCGACAAGATCAAGGCCCTGGCCGAGGGCTTCGGCCTGACGTTCCGCAACATCGACAACCGCGTCTACGAGATCACCCTCGGTGAAGGCAAGGAAGTGATCGGCATCCACGCCCACGCCGACGTGGTACCGGTCACTCCGGAAAACTGGAAGCTCAAGGACGGCACCAAGCTCGACCCGTTCAAGGTCACCCTGGTGGGCGACCGCATGTATGGCCGCGGCACCGAGGACGACAAGAACGGCATCGTCGTCGCGCTGTACGCGCTGAAGGTGGCCAAGGACGAGAAGCTGCCGCTGGCCCGCCAGTTCAAGCTGCTGGTGGACACCACCGAAGAAACCACCGGCGACGCCATCCCTTACTACTTCGAACGCAACGCCACCCCCGACTACAACCTGGCGCTGGACGGCGGCTACCCGGTGGTGATCGCCGAGAAGGGCTATGGCACCGTCATGGCCACCTTCGCCAAGCGTGCCGGTGACGGCAAAGGCGCCGAGGTGATCAACCTCACCGGCGGCCTGGCCACCAACCAGATCCCCGGCAGCTCGGTGGCGACATTGACCGGCGACAAGCCGGCCGACCTGGCCAAGGCGCTGAACAAGGCCGGCGCGGCCTACGTCAAACGCCATGGCGGCGACTTCAGCATCGACGCCAAGGTCGACGGCAAGCAGGTGCTGCTCACCGTGACCGGCGTCTCGGCGCACTCCTCCGAGCCCGAGTCCGGGGTCAACCCGGTGGCACGCATGCTCGACTTCCTCAACGGCCTGGGCAAGGACGTGCCGCTCAAGCACAACCACATCACCGACGCCGCCCGCTACGCCGCCGACAACTGGGGCTTGGACTACCTGGGCAACAAGCTCGGCGTCGGCTTCAAGGACGACTTCATGGGCCCGCTGACCACCTCGCTGACCTTCGTCGGCCTGGATGACAAGGCGCTGAAGCTGGCGGTGAACCTGCGCATTCCCAAGGGCAAGTCGCTCGACACCCTGAAGGGCGAGATCGCCCGCAAGCTCGACGGCTGGAAGGCCAAGAGCAAGACCCAGGTGGCCTTCGACTACACCCTCGACGCGCCGATGTACCGCAACCCTGAAGGCGAATGGGTCAAAGCCCTGCTGGCCGTGGCCAGCGAGAACCTGGGCATGAAGCACGAGTACGGCACCTCCGCCGGCGCCACCTCGGTGCACGACCTGCCCAACGGCGTGCAGTTCGGCCTGGCCATGCCGGACGTGAAGTACACCGGGCACAACGACAACGAGTTCAAGACCGTGGAGCAGTTCATGCTCGACCTGCAGATCGTCAGCGAGATGGTGGCGCGGATCGGGCAGATGCCGAAGCTCTGATGACCCACTTGGGGCCGCGTTGCGGCCCCTTGCCGCAATGACGTTTTTCAATCACCTCGATGCCGTTTCCTGCATTGCCGTGCAGAGCGCCGTGCCGGATGCTTTATTTACTCCGACACGTCGCGTTTCCACCCACAGAGGCCCGTATGAAGAACGTCGAACAAATCCTCAAAGCCAAGTCCCAGCACCACACCGTCTACACCATCAACCCTGACGACTCGGTGCTGGATGCCTTGAGGCTGCTGGCGGAGAAGAACGTCGGTGCACTGCCGGTGGTGGAGAACGACCAGGTGGTGGGAATCGTCAGCGAACGCGACTACGCCCGCAAGCTGGTGCTCAAGGGTCGCTCCTCGGCGGCCACGCCGGTACGCGACATCATGAGTTCTCCGGTGGTCACGGTTGAGCCCAAGCAGAACCTCGAGTACTGCATGAACCTGATGACCAACCGCCATCTGCGCCACCTGCCGGTGGTACACGAAGGCAAGCTGCTCGGGCTGCTGTCGATCGGCGACCTGGTCAAGGAAACCATCGCCGAACAGGCCAACCTGATCCTGCAGCTGGAGCAGTACATCCGCGGTGAATGACCCTGCTCAGTGATAGGCGCGTTCCAGCTCGTCCAGCTGATGGTCGAAGCTGCGCAGGCGCGCCGACCAGGTGTACACCAGCACTTCCAGATCCCTGTTGAGCACGGCGGTGTTGCCGCCGTCACGGGCCGGCGCGTCGCACAGGTCCAACTGGTAGCGCTCGCGGGCCATGGCCGTGGCCACGCTGGACAGGTCGCGGGCATTGGCCAGCCAGTGATGGTGGTGGTCATGCACTTCCCGGTCGAGTTCCCGGCACTGGCGCTTGAGCGCGTCCAGGCTCTGCTCCAGCGGCGTGCCCTTGAGCTCGCCCATCACCTCCTCGAAGGTACGCCCGGAGTGCCAGTAGCTGCCCCAGAAATAACGGTCGAACACCGTCTCGACCCGGCGCAGGGCGACCTTGGTGTTCCAGATGGTCAGCAACGTTCGTCCCTGGGCGACTTCGCGCCTGTTCAGGTGCAGCTGCTGCCAGGCGATCCACGCCAGGCCGCACAACGCCACCGCTGCGGTCACGGCGGCGGCGGCATAGAGAAACTGCACGGCCTGGTTCATCGTGTGGGTGTGCCGGATACCGTAGAAGTAGCCGGCGGTCAGGGTGCCCAGGATCGTCACGGTGCACCAGAAACCTGGTGCGTAGGGATCTTTCATTGCGCCATCCCCTCTTGTTTTACCTGAGCATAGCAACGGCCCGATCGCCCATCAGGTGCCGCTCGGCGCTTTATTGGCGGGGACGGCGCAGCGCTTCGTTGAGTTGGTCGAAGGGTACCGCCCAATCGGCGTCCTCTTTGATGCTTTCCTCCAGGAAGTCTTTTTGGGCCTTGGTCCAGAACGGTGCATCCACCAACTTGATTTCGTTCTTCAACGGCGAATGACTGGTAATGAACTGGTCGATGCTCTTGGCATCGTCCGGCAGGCCCAGTTGCTTGAACAGTTCGGAAAACTTGTGGATCGGCGCTTCCATGATTCACTCCTATGGCCGGGTTGGTCGTCCACGACGCCAGCCCGGCGTGGGTTGCGAGCATCAGCTCAGTTCGCGCACTTCGGCGTGCGGCACCAGTTTCAAGTATTGCTCCATGCTCATGTGGATAAGGTGATCGTGGTCACCTGCCTCGAGATAGACATCACCCTGGCGGGTAAGGGTCCGGTCGAGCAGCATGGGAATGTTGTAGGCGTCGCCCAGGGCCGGGATGGCGCCGCGCTCGCAATCGCCGAACAGGCTCGGCAGGTTGCTTTCGCGGGTCAACTGCCAGGCGCCGGTCATGCGCACCTCGGTCATGTCCAGGTGCCGGTTGGCCGGCAGCACGGCCATGATGTAGTTGCCATGGCGGTCATCGAGCATCACCGACTTGGCGACCCGCTCAGCGGGTACGCCGGCCGTGCGCGCCGACTCCAGGCTGGTGGCCGAATGGGGATGGGGAATGATGTCGTAGTCGCAGTTGGCCTGGTCCAGGCGCTGCTAAAGGGTCTTGGCCATACGCATGATGCACCTCCGGTTTTGCCCCCACCCTCAAGTTTAGGCCGTGGACCGGCAGCCACGGCTAAACTTCAAGGACAGGTCCGCATGAGGTGACGACAGGTGATCGCCCGACGCTGGCGCATGCTGCTGTTGTTGCTGATCCTGGGCTTCGCTCCGGGCGGCTTGGCCGCGCCCGGCGCCAATGTGTGGCTGCTGAGCGTCGACGACGCCATCGGCCCGGCCAGTGCCGACTACCTGTTGCGCGGGCTGGACCAGGCGCAGGCGCAAGGCGCGCAACTGGTGGTGATCCGTCTCGACACCCCCGGCGGGCTCGACAGCGCCATGCGCCAGATCATCAAGGCCATCCTCGCAAGCACGGTGCCGGTGGCCACCTACGTCGCCCCGGGCGGTGCCAGGGCGGCCAGCGCCGGCACCTACATCCTCTATGCCAGCCACGTGGCGGCCATGGCCCCAGGGACCAACCTGGGCGCGGCGACGCCGGTACAGATCGGTGTCCCCGGCACGGAGGAAAAGCCCGCCGCGAACAGCGAGCAGGACACCCTCGCCCGCAAACAGGTCAACGATGCCGCAGCCTACATCCGCGGCCTGGCGCAATTGCGCGGGCGCAACGCCGACTGGGCGGAAAAGGCCGTGCGCGAGGCGGTCAGCCTGTCCGCCAGCGAAGCGCAACGACTGAAGGTGATCGACCTGGTTGCCGCTGACCTGCCCGACCTGCTGCGCCAGCTCGATGGCCGGACGCTGACCGTCGCCGGCCAGGCCCTGCCCCTGCAGACCGCCGGCGTCAATGTGGTGGAGCACCTGCCGGACTGGCGCACTCGCCTGCTGGCGGTGATCACCAACCCCAGCGTGGCGCTGATCCTGATCATGATCGGCGTGTACGGCCTGCTGTTCGAATTCATGAACCCAGGCTCCGGGGTCGGCGGCGTGGTCGGCGGCATCTGCCTGCTGCTGGCGCTGTACGCCCTGCAATTGCTGCCGGTGAGCCACGCCGGGGTGGCGTTGATCCTGCTCGGGGTGGCGTTCATGGTCGCCGAGGCGTTCCTGCCCAGTTTCGGGGTGATCGGCTTCGGCGGCATCGTCGCCTTCGTGGTCGGCGCGGTGATCCTGATGGACACCGACGCCCCTGGCTTTGGCATTCCGCTGACGCTGATCGTCAGCCTGGCGGTGCTGTCGGCGCTGTTGCTCGGCGGCGTGCTGGGCATGGCGCTGAAGGCGCGCCGGCGCGCCCTGGTCAGCGGCGATGCCGGGCTGGTGGGCAGCCTGGTGACGGTGACCCAGGTGCGCGCGGACAACCCGTTCTGCGGCTCGGTACAAGCCCAGGGCGAACAGTGGCAGGCGCAGTGCGCGACACCGCTGCAGCCGGGCCAGCACGTGCGGGTAACGGCCCGTCATGGCGTGACGCTGGAGGTCAGCGCCACTGCGCCCACGGCGCAAGGAGAGTAGACGATGTTCATGCAATTCGGATTCAGCGCCGGGCTGGTGCTGCTGGGCATACTGCTGCTGTCGGCCCTGCGCATCCTGCGCGAGTACGAGCGAGGCGTGGTGTTCCAGCTTGGGCGCTTCTGGCAGGTCAAGGGCCCGGGGCTGATCATACTGATTCCCGGCATCCAGCAGATGGTCAGGGTCGATCTGCGCACCGTGGTGCTCGACGTGCCGCCCCAGGACGTGATCACCCGCGACAACGTCTCGGTCAAGGTCAACGCGGTGCTGTACTTTCGCGTGCTCGACCCACAGAAGGCGATCATTCAGGTCGAAGACTTCCTCACCGCCACCAGCCAGCTGGCCCAGACCACCCTGCGCGCCGTGCTCGGCAAGCACGAGCTGGACGAACTCCTGGCCGAGCGCGAACAGCTGAATTCGGACATCCGCGAGGTGCTGGACGCGCAGACCGACGCCTGGGGCATCAAGGTGGCCAACGTCGAGATCAAGCACGTCGACCTCAACGAGTCGATGGTCCGCGCCATCGCCCGCCAGGCCGAGGCCGAGCGCGAACGACGGGCCAAGGTGATCCATGCCGAAGGCGAGCTGCAGGCGTCGGAGAAACTGATGCAGGCGGCGCAGATGCTAGGCAAGGAGCCGGGGGCGATGCAGCTGCGCTACATGCAGACGCTGGGGTCGATTGCCGGGGACAAGAGCTCGACCATCGTGTTTCCGTTGCCGGTGGATCTGCTCAAGGGGTTGGTGGACAAGCAGCGATAGCGGTGCAGCATTCGCGGGTAAACCCGCTCCCACAGGTACGCCACTGTCCTCGAGAGGAGTGGTATGCCTGTGGGAGCGGGTTTACCCGCGAATGGCTTCACGCAATTTATCAGAGCGGCGCCCGGCGCAGAGTGGCAAGGAACGTCGCCGCACCGATGAACAACCCGGCAAAGGTACGGTTCAGTCGCTTCTGCTGCTTCGGCGTGCGCAACAGGCGCAGCACCCGCGAAGCCAGCCCGGTGTAGCCCGCCATCACCAGCAGGTCGACGCTGATCATGGTCACGGTGATCGCCAGGTACTGGGGCAGCAACGCCTCGTGCGGGTTGATGAACTGCGGCAGCACCGCCAGCATGAACACCAGCGCCTTGGGGTTGCTGACGTTGACCAGGAAACCACGGAACACCAGGCTCAGCGGCTTGCCGATCGGTCGCACGCCGGACTCGTCGCTCATGTCCATCGGCAGGGCTTGCCATTGCTTGTAGGCGAGGTAGACAAGGTAGGCGACGCCGAACCACTTGATGACCTGGAAGGCGGTGGCCGACGCGGCGAGGATGGCGCCAACACCGGCGGCGATGATGGCGATCTGCACGATCAGGCCCAGTTGCAGGCCCAGGGCGTTCCAGTATCCACGCCAGAAACCGTACTGCAGACCACTGGACATCGAGGCGATTGCCCCGGCACCCGGCGACAGGCTGATCACCCAGCACGCGGCAAAGAAGGCCAACCACGTTTCCATCGACATCGCACACCTCGCTCGAACAGCTTTTGCAAACCGCTAAGCTAAGGTGTTGGCGAAAAAATAACCAGTGGTTTTTCTGCTTGAAACGATCGCGGGGCAAGCCCGCTCCCACGCCAGCCATCCAAAAGGACCAGGGCGTGGGAGCGGGCTTGCCCCGCGATTACAATGAGCAGCGCCCTGTCAGTCGCTCTCGACAGGTGCCTCTTGCAAGGCCACTGAAGCCTCGGTACCACGCCAACGCCGCACCGCCTTCTGGAAGAACTGGCTGTTCGGCACCTGCACCAGTGCCCCGCCCGCCTCCGGCGTTTCCATCAGCGTGGTGTACAGCAGGTTGATGGCGATCACCCGGCCTTTCACCCCCGGCTTGTCGAGGGTATCGACCAGCTCGACCACATCGCCAATGCGAAACGGTCCGACGGTGAAGATCAGCACCGCGCACAGCAGGTTGGACAGCACGCTCCAGATGGCGAAGAACGCCACCGCCGCCACCGCGACGAAGCCCGACAATGCCGTCCACAGCACCGTGGCGGACACCCCCATGCGCTCGAGCACGAACAGCAACGCGCTGCCCATGATCAGCCAGCGCAGGGCACCGCGCACCGGCACCATCAGCTCGTGCGGCAACGGGTAGCGTTCGCCCAGGCTGCGCAGGCCGCGGGCGACCATGCGCTGCAGGACGAACGCGGCGATCAGGATCAGCAGGATCTGCAGCCCCAGCCAGAACGTGTCCATCCACTGTCCCGGCAGCAGCGAACGCAACTCCTCCATCAGGACAGCGCCTCGAGCTCGGCCTGCATGCTTTCCAGCGTTTCCAGGGCTTCCATCCAGGCTTCCTCAAGCTCGCCTTCGCGTTGCTTGAGCTTGGTCTGGCGGGCCAGCAAGTCGCGCAGCTCATCCTTGCGCGAGCCCTCGTACAGACCACTGTCGCCCAACGCCGTTTCGATCTCGGCCAGTTGCTGGTGCACCTGGTTGAGTTCGCTCTCCAGCTTGTCGGCTGCCTTCTTGTGCGGCGCCAACTGCTGGCGCAGGGCCGCGGCGGCCTGGCGCTGGGCCTTCTTGTCGGTCTTGTCCGGGTTCGCGGGCGTGCTGCTCACCGGCGCGTTGCGCTGGCGATACTCGACCAGCCAGCGGCTGTAGTCGTCCAGGTCGCCGTCGAAGGTGTCGACCTTGCCATCGGCCACCAGCAGGAAGTCGTTGGTGGTGCTCTTGAGCAGGTGACGGTCGTGGGACACCACCACCACGGCACCGGCGAACTCCTGCAGGGCCATGGTCAGCGCCAGGCGCATCTCAAGGTCCAGGTGGTTGGTCGGTTCGTCGAGCAGCAGCAGGTTCGGCCGCTCCCAGGCGATCAGCGCCAGGGCCAGGCGTGCCTTTTCGCCACCGGAGAAATTCACCACCGGTTCGTCGACACGGTTGCCGTGGAAGTCGAAGCCGCCGAGGAAGTCGCGCAGGGTCTGCTCGCGCTCACCTGGGGCGATGCGCTGCAGGTGCAGCAGCGGGCTGGCCTTGTCGTCCAGCGAGTCGAGCTGGTGCTGGGCGAAGTAGCCGACGGCGAGGTTCTCGCCACGCACCAGGCGCCCGGACAACGGCTGCAGCTCGCCGGCGAGGTTCTTGATCAGGGTCGACTTGCCCGCACCGTTGGGACCGAGCAGGCCGATCCGCGCACCCGGCGCCAGTTGCAGCTTGACCTTCTCGAGGATGGCCTTGTCGCCATAGCCCAGGCGGCCTTCGGACAGGTCGAGCAAGGGGCTGGAGATCTTCTCCGACTCGCGGAAGACAAAGTCGAACGGCGAGTCGACGTGGGCCGCCGACAGCTCCTCCATGCGCTCCAGGGCCTTGATCCGGCTCTGCGCCTGGCGGGCCTTGGTGGCCTGGGCCTTGAAGCGGGCGATGTACTTTTCCATGTGCGCGCGCTGCGCCTGCTGCTTCTCGTAGGCCTGCTGCTGTTGCGCCAGGCGTTCGGCGCGGGTGCGCTCGAAGGCGCTGTAGCCGCCCTTGTAGAGATTGAGCTTGCGCTGTTCGACATGCAGCACATGGTCGACCACGGCATCGAGGAAGTCGCGGTCGTGGGAGATCAGCAGCAGCGTGCCCGGGTAGCCCTTGAGCCACTCTTCCAGCCAGAGGATGGCATCGAGGTCCAGGTGGTTGGTGGGCTCGTCGAGCAGCAGCAGGTCGGACGGGCACATCAGTGCCTGGGCCAGGTTCAGGCGCATCCGCCAGCCACCGGAGAAGTCGCCGACGCGGCGGTCCATCTGCTCGTTGGTGAAACCCAGGCCGGCCAGCAGCTTGCGCGCGCGGGCATCGGCGGTGTAGCCGTCGGCGCTGTCCAGCTCACTGTGCAGGCGCGCCAGGGCGGTGCCGTCGTGGGCCTGCTCGGCGGCGGCCAGCTCCGCCTGGACCTTGCGCAGGCGGGCATCGCCGTCGAGCACATAGTCCACGGCGATGCGGTCGAGGGTGTCGACCTCCTGGCGCATGTGGGCAATGCGCCAGTCGCCGGGCAGCAGGCAATCGCCGGCATCGGGCGACAGCTCACCGCGCAGCAGGGCGAACAGGCTGGATTTGCCGGCGCCGTTGGCGCCGATCAGGCCGGCCTTGTGACCGGTGTGCAGGGTCATCTCGGCGCCTTCTAGCAGGCGCTGGGGACCACGCTGTAAAGTGAGGTTCGATAGTCTGATCATGATGGTCGCGGAGTCTACCAGCTTCGCCGATCACTGGCGCGAGTGAAACCATGCACACCGACCTGTGGAATCACGCCCTGGCCTTGTATGCCCGGCCAGGCGTCGAAGCCGCCAGCCTGGCCCTCCAGGAACTGGGCGGCGATGTCTGCCTGCTGCTCTGCGGCACCTGGCTGCAGGCCCGCGGCGTGGCCGCCGATGAACAGCGGATCGCCGCCCTGCAGGCCCTGGCCGGCCCCTGGCAACGCGATGTGGTGACGCCGCTGCGCGCGCTACGCCGGCAATGGCGCGAGCAGGCGCTGGCCGACCCACAACTGAGCGTGATGCGTGAGCAGGTGAAGGCGCTGGAGTTACAGGCTGAACGCACCTTGCTGGAGCGTCTGGAGGCGTTGGCGCGTGGATGGCCTGCGCAGGCGGGCGCCGCGCAGGACTGGCTGACCCGGCTGGCGCCGGACCAGGCCCGGGACCACGACGCGCTGCATCAGCTGCGCGCCGCGGCCCGTGAGCTTCAGGACGCCGAAGTCGGCGACTGAGCCGGTGTGGTGGTTGCCGCAGGCGTGGCCGCGCTGGTCGCAGGCGCCGGAGTGGCGCTGGCGGTCGGCGTGGCTGGCTTGCTTTCGGCTGGCTTGCTGGCTACAGGCTTGGCCGGAGCTTTGGCAGCGGCTGGTTTGGCCGGGGCCTTGGCGGCAGCAGGCTTGGCTGCTGGTTTCGCTGCAGCGGTCTTTGCCGGTGCCTTGGCAGCAGCTGGTTTGGCCGCTGGCTTGGCAGCAGGTTTAGCGGCAGCGGTCTTCACCGGGGCCTTGGCGGCAGCCGGTTTGGCTGCTGGCTTGGCAGCAGGTTTCGCGGCGGCGGTCTTCGCCGGGGCCTTGGCAGCAGCCGGTTTGGCTGCTGGTTTGGCCGCAGGCTTCGCAGCAGCAGTCTTCGCCGGTGCCTTGGCGGCAGCAGGCTTGGCCGCTGGCTTGGCGGCAGGTTTCGCGGCGGCGGTCTTCGCCGGGGCCTTGGCGGCAGCAGGCTTGGCCGCTGGCTTGGCCGCAGGTTTTGCGGCGGCAGTCTTCGCCGGGGCCTTGGCGGCAGCAGGCTTGGCCGCTGGCTTGGCGGCAGGTTTCGCTGCAGCGGTCTTCGCGGGAGCCTTGGCAGCAGCCGGTTTGGCCGCTGGCTTGGCGGCAGGTTTCGCGGCTGCAGTCCTCGCCGGGGCCTTGGCGGCAGCCGGCTTGGCCGCTGGTTTGGCAGCAGGTTTCGCGGCGGCTTTCGGTGTCGCAGTACGCGAGTCCAGGGCCTTGGCGGCCGCCTCACGTACCTTGCCGACACCCTGGGCCAGTTTCAGGCTTTCCTGGGCATCGCGCTTGAGTTGCTGGATATAAGTACGGGTTTGCGCCTGGCGATCCTTGAGCGAATCGAGCAAGTCCTCAAGTTCTCCGGCGACTTTCTGCGCCTTGCCCTGAGCCTTGGCTTTACCGGCCTTGGCGGCGTCCTGCAACTTCAGGCGAGCGTTATGCAGTTTCTCCTGGGCCTTGCCACGTTGTTTTTCCAACTTGGCCAACACAGTTTCTCGGCATCCGCCAGCGCTTGGGAGCAGGCATCTTCCAAATGTTCGAGCAAGCTACCCGAAAGTTGCTGGAGCAGGTGCAACGGCGTACTGACTGCTTTCTTCTTGGCCGACATGGTTTACCTCCTGGCTGACGAGAGTGCGGCTCATACTATGCTTCTGCTGCTACCGCCGCTAGGGCATGTTGACAGTCTCAGTAGCGCCGCGTTGCATGCCTGGGCAAAGTTGTTGTCTTGCAGCTGGAAACAAGTGTAGTTGCCCATTAGTGCACTGCCGATATTTACACATCTTCGCCCAACAACGCTGGCATACTTTGCGCTCTTTACCGCAGGAACCGTCCATGCCTCGTTATCTGATTCTGGGCCTGTGCCTGGTGATGCCGCTCTCCCTGGCCAACGCCGAAACCGCCCCCGCCAACGACAGCGACCTGGCCTACAGCCTTGGTGCCAGCCTGGGCGAGCGCCTGCGCCAGGAAGTCCCCGGCCTGCAGCTCGACGCCCTGGTCGAAGGCCTGCGCCAGGCCTACCAGGGCCAGCCGCCACGCATTGCCAAGTCACGCATGCAGGCCATCCTCGAGCAGCACGAGACGCAAGCCAACGCCGCCGCCGAACAGGCCCAGGTGGAAAAACTGGTGGAAGCGGAAAAACGCTTCATTGCCGGTGAGCGGGCCAAGACCGGGGTACGCGAGCTGCCCGAGGGCATCCTCTACAGCGAACTGGCCAGCGGCAGCGGCGCGCAACCCAAGGCCAGCGGTCGCGTGCAGGTGCGCTATGTGGGGAAACTGCCGGATGGCACGGTGTTCGACCAGAACCTGCAACCGCAATGGTTCAAGCTGGACTCGGTGATCGAGGGCTGGCAGGTGGCGCTGCCACGCATGAAAGCGGGGGCGAAGTGGCGGCTGGTGATCCCGTCGGCGCAAGCCTACGGCGCCGACGGTGCGGGTGACCTGATCGCACCCTATACCCCACTGGTGTTCGAGATCGAACTGCTGGACGTGGCCGACTGAATCAGGCCTGCAGCGCGTCCTCTTCCTTGTGCGCGGTATGCAGCACTTCGATGAGGCAGTCCTCCAGCTCGAAGCGTTCTCGCAACAGGCCGCCCAGCTTGCCCAGCTTGTCCGCGAAGCGCTCGGGGTCGGTGCACTCGCCCTTCTCGCAATGGTCGTTGAAAGCCAGCGCGATCTGGGTGCTGTCATCGATACGCGGGTTGATCTGTGTGGCAAGCTCCAGGGCCTTGGTATCGCCAAAGGCCTTGGCTTCGCTGACCAGCTGCTCGCTGACTTCGAAGTGCCAGGCCGAGACATAGTCGACCAGGAGCGCGCAAAAATCGCGGTTCTTGTCCTTGTCGGCAAAAGCCGGCTTGGCATCGCGCAAGGCGCGGAAGGCATGCACCAGCTCCTGGCGCTCCTCCAGCCAACGATCGATCAGCTTGTGAACACCGCCCCAGCGTTCCTGGGCGTTCTGGCAACTATCGAGCATGGCGATCTCTTCCCTTCTGGGTAGATGCCGCTGCACCTCGCGACACAACACCGTGGCACAAAGGTGACGTCAGCAAACGGCATCGAGCAGTTGTATTTTCGGTAAGCGTGCTGGGAGATTATTCCCGCGCGACCTGCCCTTCAAGGTACGCAGCAGACAAAGTTCATACAAGCGTTTAATCCCGTTGCCGGCCACCGCTGGTCGCGCAACACCTGGTGCATTGCCGTGGATCAACCCGCCGCGTCCTGGCGCAATCGATACAGCACCAGCCACGACAACGGCACCGCCGCCAGCAACAGGAACGCCAGCAGGCTCCATTCCGGCAGGGTCAGGTCGAGGAAGCTCCAGTTGACCGACACGCAGTCCGGGCTGCCCAGCAGGAACGCCTGCAGGATCTCGCTCCACGGGCGTTCGACCAGGTGCGCCAGGGGCAGGTGGCAACCGCTGACCGGCAGCGGCTCGGCCTGCAGCCAGACATGCCGCCCCGCCAGCAAGGCGCCCGCCGACGCGAACAGCAGCGCCAGCCAGGCATGCCAGCGGCGGGCGCCGGCGTGGAGCGTAGCGACCAGGCAGGCCAGCGCAAAACAGCCCAGCATCAGGCGCTGGCTGAAACACAACGCGCAGGGGTCCAGGCCGACCACGTTTTCGAGACGAAACGATGCGACCAGCACCGCCACGGCGGCCAGGAAGGCGGGAAGGAACGAGCTGCGCAAGCAGGCCAGCGACATGGGCAGAAGTGATCCGAAAATGAAGGAAGTGGTTTGAAACGGTAGAGGAAAGGGGCGCTTTGTATCAAGGCGCTACAGTGCAGACAAGTCGCTGAATGGCTAGGGAATCATTTTCGTGAAACGTGGGAATATTCCGACGCGGACGAAGGACGATTCGACGCCCTCTGCGCAGAGGGCGTCTTGAGTCATCGCTCATCAGAGAATGCAACGCGCCGCTGGCAAAACATCGCACCGGCACAAGCAGGTATGCCCGCGATGCGCGACAGGTCCATCCCTTTCAAGGTTTTTGCGTTTTCTCGGATATGGCCGCTTCAATTCAAGATTGCCGGGGCTGCTTTGCAGCCCATTCGCGGCACAAGGCCGCTCCTACAGGATGGCGCGATCACCTGTAGGAGCGGCCTTGTGCCGCGAAAGGGTCGCAAAGCGACCCCGGCAAGTCCAAGTCGAACGCCCCTTCTCAACACCTGAAAGGGTTGGGCCTCAGGCCCGAACACCCTCCGGCAGCGGCAACGCCAGCAGGCGCTCATCCAGCAGCCCCAGGCCCTCCTGGAACAGCTGATTGCTGCGCTCGGTCTCGCCGAGCCCGGCCAGCAAGCGCGCCAGCTCGGCGCAGGTTTCCGGATTGCGCTCCATGCGCAGACTGCTCTCCAGATAATCACGCGCCTTGCCCCACAAGCGGTTCTGCAGGCTCAGTCGGCCGAGGGTGAGCAGCAGGCTCGGGTCCTGCGGATGCTCCTTCAGCCAGCCTTCGGCCGTCTGCAGCTGGCGCGCCGGATCATCGCCGCGCACCAGCCCGTAAAGGCGCGCCAGATGGCTTTCGTAGTCGCGCTTGAGCGCGCCGCGAAGCACCTGCTCGGCCTCGCCCTGGGCACCGACCTGACGCAGTTGCTCGGCGTAGGCCGACACCAGTTGCGGTTCCTGACGCTGGGCATTGGTCAGCTGCTGCCAGGCGCGCTCGAGCGCCTGGCGTGCCGCCTGCGGATCCTCGCCACGTGTCGCCGCCAGCCCCAGGTTCTGGCCCCAGGCGCGCTGTTCCAGGTCGGCCAGTTCCGCCGTCGGCAGCACCTTGTGCTTGCGCAGGTCCGGCAGCAGGCGGATCAACGCCGGCCAGTCGCCGCGCTCCAGGTGCAGGCGCTGCAACAGGCGCAGCACCTGGGCATTGTGCGGGTGACGCTCCTGCATCGCCTGCAGGGCCTCCAGCGCACCCTCGCTCTCGCCCCGGTCCATCTGCAGCTGGGCATGGGTGAGGGCAACGGCAAGCTCGGCCTGCGGCTGGCGTTCCAGGGCGCGTTCGAGCAGGTTGTCGCGCTCCTCGACCCGTCCCAGTTCGTTGGCGGCGCGAGCGGCGCCGAGGTAGTAGAGCAGTGGCTGGCGATCGGACTCGGCGGCCCGCTGCAAGTGGCGCTGGGCACTGGCCCAACGCCCCTCGGCCAGGTCCAGCTGGCCTTGTTCGACGGCGATGCGGGTGCGCCGGCTGCGGTTGCGCCGCGACCACGGGTTGACCACCCCGGACGAGGTCAGCACCAGGCCGACCAGGTAGCGCAGCAGCAACAGCAGCAGGATGATGCCGACCAGCGCGCCGAGCGCCGCCCACAGCCCCGACTGGTAGCGGAAACCGCCGTAGGCGATCAGCACGTAGCCGCTGTGCTTGGCGATCGCAATGCCCAGCGCCGCGGCGACGACGATCGCCAGCACCGCCAGCAGGTAGACACGCTTCATGGCTTGGCCCCCTCGGCGGCGGCCGGCAGGTGGCGACGCTGGATGTAGGCCTGCACCGCGGCCAGGCTCTCGCTCAGGTCAGGCGTGACCACCGACACCGGCTGTTCGGCCAGCTGGTTGAGGTTGTCGAGCATCGCCTTGCTTTGCGGATTGTCCGGATTGAAGTTGGCCAGCAACACGCTGCGCGCATCGTCCATGGCCTGGGCATAGACCTTGGCCTCGCCGTTGAGGGCCGCCCACTGCGCCTGCTCGATGGTCAGGCTCAGGGCCAGGCGCAACTGGTTGAGCGACTGCCCGGACAGCAGCGGGCGGACGTTGTCGTCGGCATTGAACTCGATCTGGAAATACTTGGAGATCTCCGCCCACCACTGCGACCAGCGACTGGCACCGTCGCCATCGGCGGTCAGCGCGCCCATGGCGTCGGCCTTGCTGTCGAATTCCGGCGACTGGGCACTGAGCTGCTGCACCAGTTCGCGTTGCGCGGCGAGCTTGAGGAACAGCCCGGTGCGATCCGGCTGCTCGGTGCTGGACAGCGTCGCCAGGCTGCGGGCCAACTGCTCGCGGGCAGCGAAGGCGCCAGGGTCGCTCTGCTCGCGGAGGATTTCATCGGCACCTTCGACCAGCGCCTTGGCGCTGGTGATGTCCTGCAACGCCGACAGGCGCAGGGTGGCCAGGCGCAGCAGATGCTCGGCCTCGGCCAGGCGCCACTCCTTGCGGCTCTCGCCGAGCACGGTCTCCAGGCGCTGGCTCAGGCGCTGCTGGTCGCCCTGCAGTTGCGCCACCAGGCGCCGGCGGTCTTCCAGTTCACTGGCCGCTGGCAGGCTGGCCAACTGCGCGCTGAGCTGCTGCTCGCGCTGCTGCAGCGCGTCGGCGCGTTGGTTGAGGGCTTGCAGGTGCTCGCCCTGGCCTTGCTCGCTGCCTTGCAGCTGGCGGACCTGCCAGACGCCCCAGCCGCCGACCGCGACGCCGGCGGCGCCCAGCAGCAGGGCCAGCAGCGCCAGGCCGTTGCCGGAGCGTCGGGCGGGCTTGGCGGTGGCGGATTGCGGCGCCTCGGGCGCCGCGGGCTGTTCGGTGTTGGACAAGACAGTTTCGCTCACGTATCCATCCTTTGCATGGTGGCGCATCGCTCTCTAGCTTAGCGCCTTAAGGGGCAGGCGCAGCGGTTCGCTGCACGGCTGCCAGCAAGGCCGCGGCGCTGGCGCCACGGCAATCCACAATGTCTTTCGCCCCGAGCGCTCGGGCCTGCTCGGCCACCCGGGGGCTGGGCACGAACAGCGGCAAGCGGGAAAACCGCGGCCAATCCGCACCCGCCAGTCGATGCAAGTGTTCCAGACCCTGCCCACTGCTGACCACCAGGCCATTGAGGCGTTCCCCATCGATGCGCTGGGCGAGGGTCGTGGCGGGGTAGTGCGGCAGGCAGCGGCGATACAATTCCAGATAATCGACACTAGCACCTTGCTCGGCAAGACGCTCGGCCAGCAGTTCACGACCTCCGACGCCGCGAACGATAAGGACGCGGGGTGCCGGCCCGGCGATAGCCTCGCGCAGCGCGGGCAGAGCAAGCAAGGCTTCGCTGTCGTCGCCGGCCGCCGGAAAGGCCACCTGCAACCGGTGCTCCTGAAGGATCCGCGCCGTCGCCTCGCCCACCGTGAACCAGCCGGCGGACGGCGGCATCACTCCCGCCTGGGCAAGTTGCTCCAGCAGCAGGCGGGCCGCCGGCTTGCTGACCACGATGATGGCCTGGGCCTCGACGATCGCGCGCAGGCGCTGCACCTGCGCAGCGTCCGGCGCAATCGCCTCGATCACCAGCAATGGCAGGCTGGCGCTGGCAATGCCCGCGTCGGCCAGGGTCTGCGCCAGCGCCGCACAGTCCTCTTCAGGCCGGGTCAGCAGCAGGCGCCAGGGGCTCACGGGTGGCCGGCCTCGCCGTAGACTTCCTTGAGGATCGCCTCGGCGCCCTGCCCAAGCAGGTCTTCGGCGACCTGCACGCCGAGGCGCTCGGCATCGGCACGCGGCGCTCGGGCCTCGGCCACCAGCAAGGTGCCGCCGGAGGGCTGGCCAACCAGGCCGCGTAGCCACAGCTGCTCACCTTCGAGCACCGCGTAGCAGGCGATCGGCACCTGGCAGCCGCCATTGAGGCGCTTGTTCAGGGCACGCTCGGCCACCACCCGGTCGGCGGTGTCGGCATGGTGCAACGGCGCCAGCAAGGCATGGATCTCGGTGTCGGCGCTGCGACATTCGATGCCCACCGCGCCCTGGCCGCCCGCCGGCAGGCTGTCGTCAACGCTGATGGAGGCAGTGATGCGGTCCTCGAAGCCGAGGCGGATCAGGCCGGCGGCGGCGAGGATGATGGCGTCGTACTCACCGGCATCGAGCTTGGCCAGGCGAGTGTTGACGTTGCCGCGCAGGAAGCGAATCTCGAGGTCGGGCCGGCGCGCCAGCAACTGGGCCTGACGGCGCAGGCTGGAGGTACCGACGATGCTGCCGGCCGGCAAGGCCTCGAGGCTGGCGAAGGTGTTGGAAACGAAGGCGTCGCGCGGGTCTTCACGCTCGCAGATGCAGTAGAGGCCCAGGCCCTCGGGGAAGTCCATGGGGACGTCCTTCATCGAGTGCACGGCGATGTCGGCCTCGTTGTCGAGCAGGGCGGTTTCCAGCTCCTTGACGAACAGGCCCTTGCCGCCGATCTTCGCCAGCGGCGCGTCGAGCAGCTTGTCGCCACGGCTGACCATTGGCACCAGGGTCACCAGCAGGCCGGGATGCGCCTGTTCCAGGCGGGCTTTGACGTATTCGGCCTGCCACAGGGCCAAGGCACTTTTACGGGTGGCAATGCGGATTTCGCGAGTGGACATGAAACGCACCGATCCAGAGAAATGCGGTCGATGATAACAGCTCCTCCGGATGTGCCCGCAGATTCAGATCAGCAATCACGCTCCCTGCGCAGATACTGGTCGCGATTTGCGTGGGAGCGGCCTTGGCCCGCGATTGCGATGGCGGATCTTGCACTGCTATCGCGGGGCAAGCCCGCTCCCACGTTCCCTGAAGCCTTTCAGTGCAGGCTCTGCATCATCTTGCGCACCCCCGCCACATGACGGCGGCTGACGGTCAGGGCGTCGCCTTCCAGACCCTTGAGATAGAGCTGGAAATGCCCCAGCGGCGTACGCTGCAGCCGTTCGATGCGCTCACGGGCAACCAGTGCATTACGGTGGATGCGCACGAAGCGCTCGCCAAACTCGTCCTCCAGGGCCTTGAGCGGCTCATCGAGCAGCACCTCGCCCGCCTCATGGCGCAAGGTGACGTACTTGTGGTCAGCGATGAAGTAGATGACCTGGGGAATGGGGATCAACTCGATGCCTTTGCGGGTACGAGCACTGATATGGCTGCGCGGACCGCCACCGGCGTCGCCGGCGGGGCGGGTCAACGCCGCCAGCTGGGCACGGTTGGGTTTTTCCGCCCGGCGCAGGGCATCGCGCAGGGCCTGCGGCTGGATGGGCTTCTCGACGTGGCTCAGGGTGCTGTCCCTGAAGGCTTCGCTGCCGTATTCATCGTCACCGGTGCAGAACACCACCGCCGGCGGCGACTCGCGCTCGCACAGCCGGGCGGCGACCTGCAGGCCATCGAGGCCCGGCATGCCGATATCCAGCAGCACCACATCGGGCTTGAGGCTTTCGATCAGGGTCAGGGCCTCCTCGCCGTTGGTGGCGCTGGGCTCCATCACGGTGTAACCCTCCAGCTCGCCAAGCAGCCGGCTCAGGCGCTCGCGGGCCTGGGGTTCATCATCAACGATCAGGACATTCATAATTGCGCTGGATTCCTGAGTGAGTCTCGCACGGGTATAGCGTAGACAAGTGTGGGCGACCAAAACGCGGTCACGCTACAGACCGGTGCGAAGGCCAAAGATTCACTGGTCTGGCAGATTCAGCACCAGTCCTTTGTCCAACTGTAGACGCTCCGTGGAACACTGCCGTTCAATCGTTGAATATGCCGCACCCCCTTGTAACCGGACGATTCTCGCGACCAGCGCCCTGCGGCGGCGGGCGCAACCCTGCTATGATCGGCGCACTTTTTCCGTTCACGCCTTCAACGAGTGAATCCATGAGCACCGACAAGACCAATCAGTCCTGGGGCGGCCGCTTCAGTGAGCCCGTCGACGCCTTCGTCGCCCGCTTCACCGCCTCGGTCGATTTCGACAAGCGCCTGTACCGCCACGACATCATGGGTTCGATCGCCCACGCCACCATGCTGGCGCAGGTCGGCGTCCTCAGCGATGCCGAGCGCGACACCATCATCGATGGCCTGAAGACCATCCAGGGCGAAATCGAGGCCGGCACCTTCGACTGGCGCGTCGACCTCGAAGACGTGCACATGAACATCGAGGCGCGCCTGACCGACCGCATCGGCATCACCGGCAAGAAACTGCACACCGGCCGCAGCCGCAACGACCAGGTAGCCACCGACATCCGCCTGTGGCTGCGCGACGAGATCGACCTGATCCTGGCCGAGATCACCCGCCTGCAGCAGGGCCTGCTGGAGCAGGCCGAGCGCGAGGCCGAGACCATCATGCCCGGCTTCACCCACCTGCAGACCGCGCAGCCGGTGACCTTCGGCCACCACCTGCTGGCCTGGTTCGAGATGCTCAGCCGCGACTACGAGCGCCTGGTGGATTGCCGCAAGCGCGCCAACCGCATGCCCCTGGGCAGCGCCGCCCTGGCCGGCACCACCTACCCGATCGACCGCGAGCTGACCTGCAAGCTGCTGGGCTTCGAGGCCGTGGGCGGCAACTCGCTGGACAGCGTCTCGGACCGCGACTTCGCCATCGAATTCTGCTCGGCGGCGAGCATCGCGATGATGCACCTGTCGCGCTTCTCCGAAGAGCTGGTGCTGTGGACCAGCGCCCAGTTCCAGTTCGTCGACCTGCCTGATCGTTTCTGCACCGGCAGCTCGATCATGCCGCAGAAGAAGAACCCGGACGTGCCGGAGCTGGTGCGCGGCAAGAGCGGCCGCGTGTTCGGCGCCCTGACCGGCCTGCTGACCCTGATGAAAGGCCAGCCGCTGGCCTACAACAAGGACAACCAGGAAGATAAAGAGCCGCTGTTCGACGCCGCCGACACCCTGCGCGACTCGCTGCGCGCCTTTGCCGACATGATCCCGGCGATCAAGCCCAAGCACGCGATCATGCGCGAAGCGGCCCTGCGCGGCTTCTCCACTGCCACGGACCTGGCCGACTACCTGGTGCGCCGCGGCCTGCCGTTCCGTGATTGCCACGAGATCGTCGGCCATGCGGTGAAGTACGGTGTCGATACCGGCAAGGACCTGGCCGAGATGAGCCTGGACGAACTGCGCCAGTTCAGCGACCAGATCGAGCAGGACGTGTTCGCCGTGCTGACCCTGGAAGGTTCGGTCAACGCCCGCAACCACATCGGCGGTACCGCACCGGCCCAGGTGCGCGCTGCCGTTGCGCGTGGCAAGGCCTTGCTGGCTTCGCGATAAGCGACTGTCTTCAGCTCGAATCGCGGGGCAAGCCCGCTCCCACGCTTGTGGGAGCGGGCTTGCCCCGCGATTGTTTAGAACGTTAGCGCTTGCTCTTGATCATTTCGAGGAACGCCGGCATCGCCGCGTCCTTGTCCGCCACGATCCGCGCCATGTGCGGGTTCTCGCGCAGCTTCTCCAGCAACGCCGTCGCTTGCGGGAAATCCGCCAGGAAGTCGATGTTCAGCACCTTCTTGCCCACCGCGCAGGCTAGGTCGACCGAGAAGCAGAACATCAGGTCAGCGATGGTCAGTTGCTCACCGGCCACGTAAGGCTGGAACCGCCCATTGCGCTTGAGGGTGGCAAAGCCCGCCAGCAGGTCCGCCCGTGCCCGCTCCTTGATCAGCGGCTCCACCGCCGCGCCGAAGAACGCCTCGGCATAGCAGGTACGCGCCGGCAACTCGATATACAGCTCGATCTCCCGCAACAGCTCACGCACCTTGGCCTGCCCGAAGGCATCGGCCGGCAGCAGCGCCTTGCCCGGCTGGGTCTGCTCGATGTAGTCGAGGATGACCCCGGTTTCGCTGATGAAACCGTGCTCGGTCTCAAGCACCGGCACCTTGCCGCGAGGGCTGATGGCCAGGGCTTGAGGCAACTGACCGCCGAAGAACGGCACCTCTTCGAAGGGCACGCCTTTCTCCAGCAAGGCCAGCTTGACCATGTTGTAGTAGTTGCTGACCGCGAATCCATGAAGCTTGAGCATTGAGACAGCCTCCAAGGCCGTATGGGGTTGGCCCGGCTGTTATAGCCCCCTGCCCGTCCCTTGACCAGTGCCATGCTTGGCGCTGATGGCCGGGCATTGCCAACGCAGACATGGCACACTGTGCGCTTCACCACAGGAGTACCGCCATGAGCGAGCACGACGAGATCGACGGCAACGACGAAGAAGCCTTCACCGAGGCCACCCTCACCCAGGCCATCGAGAACCAGATCGAAAGCGGCGAACCCGCGGCGGCCAAGGCCACCTTCAACAAGCTGACCCTGGTCGGCTACGAGCGCGAGGACATCCTCAACCTCATGGCCCACGTGCTGGCCATCGAAATCGACGCCATGCTCGACGAAGACCGCCCGTTCAACACCGAATGGTATGAAACCGCCCTGCGCGCCCTGCCGGAGCTGCCACCTGAGGCGGATCAAGGCGACATCGAATAAACCTGACTACACTCCTGACTTCCATCCTTGTCTCGAAGTCAGGAGTAGCCTATGCCCTTCAACCCCGAACTGATCGCCGAACTGGAAGTGCTTGCCCAGTTCAACCTGGACAGTCACCAGGAAGGCATCAAGGTTTGTAGCGACGCCTCCCCGGCACTGGTCGCCGCAGCCAAGCGCCTGCACGACAAAGGTCTCACTGACCAACCCGACGGCGGCTACCTCACCAGCCTGGGTACTGACGCCGCCGAAAGTATGCAGCTGCTCCTCAGGGTACTTAAGACCCCACAGCCTGCCTGAGTTCACCAAGCCCGCCCCACGTGGGAGCGGGCTTGCCCCGCGATGAGCCCCAGACGAACGTTGTAAAACTGACGTCAAAAAGCCACCAACCCCTTATCCGACCGCCCCACTCAGGCTAAACTCGCCAGTGCTCCCCTGCCTGCCTGAGTGCGCAATGAACCACCCCCATGAAATCCGCCCCGATCTTGACCAAGGCATCGACCGCAAGGAGCTGTCCAAGCTGCGCGCGCGCTTCCTGAAGATCAACCAGGGCCGCCTGGCACGGGCCATGGAGGGGTTGTCCACGCGCCAGCAGCAGGTCCTGACCCTGTTGCCACTGTTCTTCCACGTCAATCACCCGCTGTTGCCGGGCTATGTCTCGGGCACCACCCCCGCTGGCGTGTCCGGCTTCGAGCCCGACAGCGACCTGCTGGCCGAGGCCCAGCGCCTGACCCGCTCGTTCACCTACAAGCCACGCCACGGCAAGCCGCCACAACCGATCCACGGCCTGTTCCTGATGGGCAGCCTGGGCACCCTGGCTCAGGCCGAGCAGAGCGACATGGACCTGTGGGTCTGCCACGCCCCCGACCTGGACGAACAGGCCCTGGCCGACCTGCGGCGCAAGTGCCAGCTGCTCGAGGCCTGGGCCGCCAGCCAGGGCGCCGAGGCGCACCTGTTCCTGATCGAGCCTCGCGGCTTCGTCCAGGGCGAGCGCGACAGCCAGCTCAGCTCCGACGACTGCGGCACCACCCAGCACTACCTGCTGCTCGACGAGTTCTACCGCACCGCCATCTGGCTGGCCGGACGCACACCGCTGTGGTGGCTGGTGCCGGTGTACCAGGAGCATAACTACCGGGACTTCACCCAGACCCTGCTGGCCAAGCGCTTCATCCGCATCACCGACGCCCTGGACCTCGGCAACCTGGCGCACATACCGCCTGGCGAGTATGTCGGCGCCGGGCTTTGGCAGCTGTTCAAGGGCATCGACTCGCCCTACAAATCGCTGCTCAAGCTGCTGCTCACCGAGGCCTACGCCAGCGAACACCCACAGGTGCGCTGCCTGAGCCTGGACTACAAGCAGGCCGTGTTCGCCAACCAGCTGGACCTGGACGAGCTCGACCCCTACGTCATGGTCTACCGGCGCATCGAACGCTACCTGCTCCAGCGCGGTGAATCGGCGCGCCTGGAACTGGTGCGGCGCAGCCTGTACCTGAAAGTGAACAAGAAGCTCAGCGACCTTGGCCGCACCCGCAACGGCGGCTGGCAGCGCCAGCTGCTCGGGCGCCTGACCGAGGAATGGGGCTGGGACGAGCGCCAGCTGGCGCTGCTCGACAGCCGCAGCCAGTGGAAAGTGCGCCAGGTGGCGGTCGAGCGCCGCGAGCTGGTGGCCGAGCTGAACCACAGCTACCGCTTCCTGACCCAGTTCGCCCGCCTGCAGAACGCCAACAGCCGCGCCGACCAGCGCGACCTCAACGTCCTCGGCCGGCGCCTGTATGCCGCCTTCGAGCGTCGGGCCGGCAAGATCGAGGTGATCAACCCGGGCATCGCCCCGGACCTGGCCGAAGACACCCTCACCCTGGTGCACTCGCCCAACCGCAAGGAACCGGGCACCCATCACTGGGGCCTGTACAACGGCAACCTGGGCGTGCACGAGTGGGAACACTTCAGCCCGATCAAGCGCTGCCGCGAGCTGCTCGAACTGCTCACCTGGGCCCATCGCAACGGCGTGATCGACAGCGGCACACGCCTGGCCCTGCACCCTGGCGCCAGCGACCTGAGCGAGTTCGAGCTGTTCAACCTGATCGGCAGCCTGCAACAGAGCATCCCCCTGCCGCTGGAGACGGTCAGCGAGGTGCGCCTGCTGCAACCGAGCGTGGCCGATGAGATCCTGCTGCTGGTGAATGTCGGGGTCGATCCACTGCGCCATCACCGCGACCTGAACATCCTGATGACCACCGAGCGCACCGACTCGCTGAGCTACGCCGGGGTGCGCGAAAACCTGGTGCTGACCCTCGACCAGATCACCCTCAACAGCTGGAACGAGGTGCTGGTGCAGCGCTACGACGGCGAGCATGCGCTGGTGCGCTGCCTGCGCGACTTCCTCAACAGCCTGGGCCAGCGCAGCCACCGCCCGCGGGTGCGGGTGCGCTGCTACTGCCACAACCGCGCCCAGGCCATCAGCCAGCGGGTCGAGGACATCTTCGACACCGTGCAGCTTCTGCTCGACCAGGGTCTGAATCACCGCTACCTGCTGCAGGTGGCCCAGCACACCCACATCCTCGACCTGCAGCCCGGGCAGGTGACCCTGGCCAGCCTCGCCGACCACGACGCGGTGCTGATGGCCCTCGGCGAGGAGCGCAGCCGCTACAGCCCGCTGCACCTGGACGCCCATGCCCTGCAGGACCACGACCTGCCGCTGATCCTGGCCCAGGGTCGCCCCGGCTGCATCCAGGTGTTCTACCGGCTGTTCGAAGGCTGGGCCGACCTGTACGTGCTCGACGAGCACAACGCGCTGTGGCAGCAACGGCTGCCGCTGCAGGACGAGCAGCACCTGCTGCTGCCGCTGCAACGCTTCCTGCAGTCGATGCTGATGCGCCGCGATGCCCAGCTGCCCCTGGACAGCCTGCCGCTGGTGTCCCTGGACATCCTCTACTACCAGTTGCTGCCCTCCGGCCTCGGCAAGGCACGCAGTCTGGAGCCGCGACAGACGCCAATGGACAGCCAGAACCAGGCCTACTACGAAGTTCAGGCGATCCTCCAGGCGGGTACCGGCGACGGGGTGCATGCCACGCTCTACTGCGACCAGCAGGAGTTTTCCGAACTGGAGCATGGCGACCAGCTGTATGCCGTGGTCGCCCGGCAGATCCTGGGTCAGCGGCGCAGCAGCGGCCGTTACCGCTGCTACATCACCGACCTCGACCTGTCCGAGCTGCTGGAGGACGAGCAGGGGTCCACCAGCCTGTACCTGCGCTACAAGCGCGAGCTGGAGCAGGCGCTCAACGATGGGCTGGAACAACTGCAGGCGCGGCTGGAGCCCTGATTCTCTCGGCGCTCACGTACACCTCTGTAGGAGCGGCCTCGTGCCGCGAAAGGGCTGCGTAGCAGCCCCGGACATTTTGCATGATGCGAAGATCCCGGGGCTGCTACGCAGCCCTTTCGCGGCACAAGGCCGCTCCTACACGGAACTGGCGCGGCATCAGAGATCGAAATCCCCTGCCGCCTCCGGCTGGTACTCGACCGCCAGCAGTTCCAGCTTGAGGGTCTTGCCGCCCGGCGCCGGCCAGTCGATCTGGTCGCCCACCGAAAGGCCCAGCAAGGCACAACCGATCGGCGCGAGGATCGAGACATTACCCTCGGGGCCGGCATCCTTCGGATACACCAAGGTCAAGTGATAGTCCTTGCCGCTGGCGATCTCGCGGCAGTGCACCCGCGAGTTCATGGTCACCACGCCGGCTGGCACCTCCTCATGCCCGACCACCTGCTCGGCACGGTCCAGCTCGTCCTGCAGGGCGAGCACACCCGGGGTGCTTTCATCGAGGTCGTCGAGCAGGCGCTCGAGACGCTGCACGTCCAAGCGGGTGAGGGTGAGGGAAGGCTTGGTGCTCATGATCCAGTCAGACTCCTTTGAACAGGCAATTTTCAACAGGCAGATAAAGCAAAACCCCGCCCAAGGGCGGGGTTTACAAAAGGCTGTGGCGTCATCGACGCAGACCCTGACACTACCACAGCGGGGCAAATACTCAAGCCCACACCTTCGTTGTGCCTATGCCGATGCCCGCGTTTTCAGGGCCAGCGCCTCGCGGCAGATCTGCCGACGCCGCTCGTCATCGGCCGAGCGCCACTCGCGGATATGCTCGACATGGCGGTGACAGCCGGTGCAGACCTTGTGCTCATCCAGCCGACATATGCTGATACAAGGTGACGGCACCGCCGGGCTCACGTTGCTGTAGAGCGGCTTGGGTGGCCGGGGCAGGTCGCTCATCTCAGATCTCGTCGAAGTCCAGCTTCTCGCCGGCGCGTTCCCAGACGATGCGTTCGAGCATCTCGCCCAGCAGTTCTTCGCTCTTCTCGCAGACCCACTTGCCGCTCTCTTCGTCGTAGTCGAAGTGGAAGCCGCCGGACTTGTCCGCCAGCCACAGCTGGCGCAGCGGCTCCTGGCGGCTGAAGATCAGCTGGCTGCCGTTGTCGAACTTGACGGTGAGAACGCCGGCGGAGTTCTCCATGTCCAGGTCCATGCCGCTTTCATCGAACAGGTCTTCCAGGGCCTGTTGGGTCGCATCGACCAGGTCGTGGAAACGCGCTTCGCTCAAACTCATTGCAGGGACCTCGAAAAATGGCTGTACACACGCAAGCCGGGCACGATAAGGGCGAACGCCTCAAGCTACAAGCTAATCGCTGTAAGAAAAAGCCGCATGTCCTTCGGTCGCCCACGCCCGCCGAGCGGGGGCGCCCCTTGCATAGGCAATCAGGTGGGCGCTCGGTATACTCGGCCGCAATACTGCATATTTCCAAGGATTTCACCCATGAAACGCCTGATTTCCTCCCTCGCGGCGCTGGTCGCGGTTGCCTGCCTCGTTTCGGCCTGCGGTCAGAAAGGCCCCCTGTACCTGCCTGAAGACGGCAAGGACGGCAAGGGCCCGCGCAAATCGCACCAGCATGCCAAGCCTGTCCAGCCGCAACCGGTGCTGGTGCAGCCGCAAGAGCAGCCAGAAGAGTCGCCCGCGCAGTAAGGAAATCCCATGGACGCATTCAACTACCGCGGCGGCGAGCTGTTCGCGGAAGGGGTGGCCCTGACGGCGATCGCCGAACGCTTCGGCACGCCCACCTACGTGTACTCGCGCGCCCATATCGAGGCCCAGTACCGCAGCTATACCGACGCCTTGCACGGGGTCGAGCACCTGGTCTGCTTCGCGGTCAAGGCCAACTCCAACCTGGGCGTGCTGAACCTGCTGGCGCGCCTGGGCGCGGGCTTCGACATCGTCTCCGGCGGTGAGCTGGAGCGCGTCCTCGCCGCCGGCGGGCGCGCTGATCGCGTGGTGTTCTCCGGGGTCGGCAAGACCCGTGACGACATGCGCCGCGCCCTGGAAGTGGGCGTGCACTGCTTCAATGTCGAGTCCACCGACGAGCTCGAGCGCCTCCAGGTCGTTGCCGCCGAAATGGGCAAGACGGCACCGGTTTCGCTACGTGTGAACCCGGACGTCGACGCCGGCACCCATCCGTACATCTCCACCGGTCTCAAAGAGAACAAGTTCGGCATCGCCATCGCCGACGCCGAGGCGATCTACGTGCGTGCCGCGCAGCTGCCGAACCTGGACGTGGTCGGCGTCGACTGCCACATCGGCTCGCAGCTGACCACCGTCGAGCCCTTCCTCGACGCCCTCGACCGCCTGCTGGTACTGGTCGATCGCCTGGCCGAGTGCGGTATCCACCTGCGCCACCTGGACCTCGGCGGCGGTGTCGGCGTGCGCTACCGCGACGAACAGCCACCGCTGCTGGCCGACTACATCGCGGCCATTCGCGAACGCGTCGGCGAGCGCGACCTGGCCCTGGTGTTCGAGCCGGGCCGCTACATCGTCGCCAACGGCGGCGTGCTGCTGACCCGCGTGGAATACTTGAAGCACACCGAGCACAAGGACTTCGCCATCATCGACGCGGCCATGAACGACCTGATCCGTCCCGCCCTGTACCAGGCCTGGATGGACGTCAGCGCGGTCAAGCCCCGTGAAGGCGAAGGCCGGGTCTACGACCTGGTCGGCCCGATCTGCGAGACCGGCGACTTCCTGGGCAAGGACCGCGTACTGGACCTGGCCGAGGGCGACCTGCTGGCCGTCCGCTCCGCGGGCGCCTATGGTTTCGTCATGAGCTCCAACTACAACACCCGTGGCCGTTGCGCCGAAGTGCTGGTCGATGGCGACCAGGCCTTCGAAGTGCGTCGCCGCGAGACCGTCGCCGAATTGTTCGCCGGCGAAAGCCTGCTGCCGGAGTGAGCCCATGCTGCTGCGTTTCACCAAGATGCACGGGCTGGGCAACGACTTCATGGTCCTCGACCTGGTCAGCCAGCACGCGCACATCCAACCCAAGCACGCCAAGCAATGGGGCGACCGCAACACCGGCATCGGCTTCGACCAGCTGCTGATCGTCGAGGCGCCTAACAACCCGGATGTGGACTTCCGCTACCGGATCTTCAATGCCGACGGCTCCGAGGTCGAGCAGTGCGGCAACGGCGCGCGCTGCTTCGCCCGCTTCGTGCTGGACAAGCGCCTGACTGCCAAGAAGCGCATTCGCGTCGAGACCAAGGGCGGCATCATCGAGCTCGATGTGCGCAACGACGGCCAGATCTGCGTCGACATGGGGCCGCCACGCTTCGCCCCGGCCGAGATCCCGTTCATCGCCGACGAGCAGGCCAGCAGCTATGCGCTGGAAGTCGATGGCCAGGTGCACCAGATCGCCGCGGTGTCCATGGGCAACCCGCATTCGGTGCTGCGCGTCGACGACGTGCGCAGTGCGCCGGTCCATGAACTGGGCCCGAAGATCGAGCATCACCCGCGCTTCCCGCAGCGGGTCAACGCCGGCTTCATCCAGGTGGTCGACCGCCACCGCGCCAACCTGCGGGTATGGGAGCGTGGCGCCGGCGAGACCCAGGCCTGCGGCACCGGCGCCTGCGCCGCGGCCGTGGCGGCGATCAGCCAGGGCTGGATGGACTCGCCGGTGACCATCGACCTGCCGGGTGGACGCCTGAGCATCGAGTGGGCCGGCCCAGGCAAGCCGGTGCTGATGACCGGCCCCGCCGTCCGCGTGTTCGAAGGACAAGTTCGTCTCTAAGCGAGTATCCGCCATGACCGATCAGCCTAACGTTGCATCCCCGCAGGCCCGTGAGCTCGATGCCGAAGCGGTGGTCGCGTACCTGCGCGCCCACCCGACCTTCTTCGCCGAGCACGACGAACTGCTGCTCGAACAGCGCATCCCCCACCAGCGCGGCGACAGCGTGTCGCTGGTGGAGCGCCAGCTCAAGCTGCTGCGCGACCGCAACATCGAGATGCGCCATCGCCTGTCGCAGCTGATGGACGTGGCCCGCGACAACGACCGGCTGTTCGACAAGACCCGCCGGCTGATCCTCGACCTGCTCGACGCCGGCACCCTCGAAGAGGTGGTGATGGCGGTCGAGGACAGCCTGCGCCAGGAGTTCCAGGTGCCCTTCGTCAGCCTGATCCTGTTCGGCGAGAACGCCGCGCCCGTGGGCCGCTGGGTTTCCGGTGCCGAGGCGCAGCATGCCATCGGCGGGCTGATCGGCGGCGGCAAGACCATCAGCGGCAGCCTGCGCGAGCATGAACTGGCCTTCCTGTTCGGCGATGCCCAGCACAAGGAAGTCGGTTCCAGCGCCGTGGCCACCCTCGAGTACCAGGGCCTGCACGGCGTGCTGGCGATCGGCAGCCGCGACCCGCAGCACTACAAGAGCAGTGTCGGCACTCTGTTCCTCAGCTACATCGCCGAAGTGCTCGGCCGCGTGGTGCCGCGCTTCACCCAGACGCTGCGCTCGGTGCGCTGATGGAACGCCAGCTGGAGGCTTATTGCGCTCACCTGCGCAACGAGCGCCAGGTGTCCGAGCACACCCTGCTGGCCTACCGTCGCGACCTTGAGAAAGTCATCGAATTCTGCAACACCCAGGGTATCGCCGGCTGGGGCGCCCTGCAGGTCCAGCAACTGCGCCAGCTGGTCGCCCGCCAGCACCACCACGGCCAGTCCTCGCGCAGCCTGGCGCGCCTGCTTTCGGCGGTGCGCGGCCTGTACCGCTACCTCAACCGCGAAGGCCATTGCCAGCACGACCCGGCCAACGGCCTGGCGCCGCCCAAAGGTGAGCGGCGCCTGCCCAAGGTGCTGGACACCGACCGCGCCCTGCAACTGCTCGATGGCGGCGTCGACGATGAATTCATCGCCCGCCGCGACCAGGCGATCCTCGAACTGTTCTACTCGTCCGGCCTGCGCCTGTCGGAACTGACCGGGCTCGACCTCGAACACCTGGACCTGGCCGCCGGGCTGGTGCAGGTGCACGGCAAGGGCGGCAAGAGCCGCGTGCTGCCGGTCGGCCGCAAGGCCCGTGAGGCGCTGCAGGCGTGGCTCAAGCTGCGTGGCATTGCCGGCCCACGGGACGGCGCGGTGTTCCTCAGCCGCCAGGGCAAGCGCCTCGGCCCCCGCGCCATCCAGCTGCGGGTCAAGGCCGCCGGCGAGCGCGAGCTCGGCCAGCACCTGCACCCGCACATGCTTCGCCATTCCTTCGCCAGCCACCTGCTGGAGTCGTCCCAGGACCTGCGCGCGGTGCAGGAGATGCTCGGCCACGCCGACATCAGCACCACGCAGATCTACACCCACCTGGACTTCCAGCACCTGGCCGCGGTGTACGACAGCGCCCACCCTCGGGCCAAACGCAGCAAGGACACGGACTCATGAGCATCAAGCTGATCACCTTCGACCTGGACGACACCCTCTGGGACACCGCGCCGGTCATCGCCAGCGCCGAAGTCGTCCTGCGCGACTGGCTCGAAGCCAACGCGCCGATCCTCGGCGGCGTGCCGGTGGAGCACCTGTTCGCCATCCGCGAGCGCCTGGTGCAGGCCGAACCGGGCCTCAAGCACCGCATCAGCGCCCTGCGCCGGCGGGTGCTGTTCCACGCCCTGGAAGAAGTCGGCTACAGCGAGAAACACGCCCAGGAGCTGGCCAACGAGGGCTTCGAGGTGTTCCTGCATGCCCGGCACCAGGTGGAGGTGTTCCCCGAGGTACAGCCGGTGCTGGAGATCCTGCGCCACCACTACACCCTCGGCGTGGTCACCAATGGCAATGCCGACGTGCGCCGCCTGGGGCTGGCGGACTACTTCCGCTTCGCCCTGTGCGCCGAGGACCTGGGCATCGGCAAACCGGACCCGGCACCGTTCCTCGAAGCGCTGAAGCGCGGCGAGGTGGACGCCGGGGCGGCGGTGCACGTCGGCGACCACCCGGGCGACGACATCGCCGGCGCCCAGCGCGCCGGCTTGCGCGCGGTGTGGTTCAACCCACAGCACAAGCCCTGGAGTGGCGAGCAGGCGCCGGATGCGGAGATCCAGCGGCTGTCGCAGTTGCCCGACGTGCTGGCGCGCTGGCGCTGACCGGGCTTTGCACTCTGCAGCCAAATAGGTTGTTCGTGGGAGCGGGCTTGCCCCGCGATGGCGGTATCAGCGCCAAACCGCCATCGCGGGGCAAGCCCGCTCCCACGTTGGTCTGACTAACAGTCGCCCACAAAAAAGCCCGCAGCGACGGCGGGCTTTTTTGCGTTCAGCCACTCAGATAGGGCGGCTGCCGTACTTGTTGTCCGGCTTCTTGGGCGGATCGGCGACCACGTTGGCCTCCACTTCCTGCACCTTGCCACCGCGCGACAGGAATTCTTCCATCGCCTTGGCCAGCGCATCGCGCTCTTTCTGCTTGGCTTCCATGCTCGGCATCTCGTCTACCGAGACCGCCGCCTTGGACTTGCCCTTGGCCGCCGGAGCCGGGCTGCTGTCGTCGTCGCCGGCGTCTTCCGCGCCGTCGTCAGCAGCCGCTTCAAGGCCGTCATCAGCCTCGTCTTCGTCGCCTACCTCGAGGTCATCATTTTCCAGATCGTCGTCGCTCATGTTCTACCTCATGACTTGCGAAAAGCAGGTTAGTTATAGACCGGTGCAGCCGTAGACCGGCAGCCACCAGTGAAAATTCAACTGGCCGTGGATTGGCCACTGCCCTGGGTGTCCACCCCCTCATGGGGGGCCCGGCACCCTGCAGGCCCTGCTCCTGGCAAGGCCTGACAAAATTTTTGAGCCCTTGCTGGCCACAGGCTATTGGCAAGCCTAGCAAAGGGTAGCGAAGTGTGTGGACTACTCGTCCAGCTTCCTTCGGCGCGCATTCTAGCGCGCTCGCAGAAAAAGCAAAGCACCAGAAACACCCGATGGCTTGTAAGTTTTAACCCCGGGTCGCGATCAGCGCAGGGAAACCGTTTGCCCCAGGCCAAACGGCAAATTACAGGCAAAAAAATGCCCGGCGAACCGGGCAAGTTTTCCAGCATCGCGGTTACAGGTTGTAGCCGCGCTCGTTGTGTTGAGCCAGGTCGAGGCCGACCGACTCTTCTTCTTCGCTGACCCGCAGCCCCATCACCAGGTCGAGGACCTTGAGGATCACGTAGGTGACGATGGCGGTGTAGACCACGGTGAAGATCACGCCCTTGGCCTGGATCCAGAACTGCGCGGCGATGTCGGTGACCGCGCCGAAGCCGCCCAGGGCAGGCGCCGCGAACACGCCGGTGAGCAGGGCGCCGATGATGCCGCCGATGCCGTGCACGCCGAAGGCGTCCAGAGAGTCGTCGTAGCCCAGCTTGCGCTTGAGGCTGGTGGCACAGAAGTAGCAGACCACGCCGGACACCAAGCCGATCACCAGGGCGCCCATCGGGCCGACGGTGCCGGCGGCCGGGGTGATGGCGACCAGGCCGGCGACCACGCCCGAAGCAATGCCTAGGGCGCTTGGCTTGCCGTGGAAGATCCACTCGGCGAACATCCAGCCCAGGGCGGCGGCGGCGGTGGCGATCTGGGTCACCAGCATGGCCATGCCGGCGGTGCCGTTGGCCGCGGCAGCGGAACCTGCGTTGAAGCCGAACCAGCCGATCCACAGCATGGCCGCGCCCATCAGGGTGTAGCCCAGGTTGTGCGGGGCCATCGGCGTGGTCGGGTAGCCCTTGCGCTTGCCCAGCACCAGGCAGCAGACCAGGCCGGCGATACCGGCGTTGATGTGCACCACGGTGCCGCCGGCGAAGTCCAGCACGCCCCAGTCCCACATCAGCGCGCCGTCACCGCTCCAGACCATGTGCGCGATCGGCGCATAGACCAGGGTGAACCACACGCCCATGAAGATCAGCATCGCCGAGAACTTCATGCGTTCGGCGAACGCACCGACGATCAGCGCCGGGGTGATGATGGCGAAGGTCATCTGGAAGGTGATGAACACCGCCTCGGGGAACAGCGCGGCGGCCGAGGTCAGGCCCGACGGCGTAACGCCGTTGAGGAAGGCCTTGGAGAAGCCACCGATGAAGGAATTGAAGTTGAGCACGCCCTTTTCCATACCGGCGGTATCGAAAGCCAGGCTGTAGCCGTAGATGACCCACAGGATGCTGATCAACCCGGTGATGGCGAAACACTGCATCATCACCGACAGCACGTTCTTCGAGCGCACCATGCCGCCGTAGAACAGGGCCAGGCCCGGGATGGTCATGAACAGGACCAGTGCCGTCGAGGTGAGCATCCAGGCGGTGTCGCCGGAGTTCAGCACGGGGGCGGCAGTTTCCTCGGCCAGGGCCAGCCCTGGCATTACGAGGGACAATAGGGCTCCTAGCCCTGCGATCTTGCGCAGAGTCATGTTGTTTTCTCCTGGGGCGTTGGGTTTGGTGAGGCTTGGTTTGGCGCTTAGATCGCGTCGGTATCGGTCTCGCCGGTACGGATGCGGATCGCCTGCTCCAGATTGACCACGAAGATCTTGCCGTCGCCGATCTTGCCGGTGTTGGCCGCCTTGGTGATGGCTTCGATCACCCGATCGAGGTCCTTGTCGTCGATGGCGACATCGATCTTCACCTTGGGCAGGAAATCGACCACATATTCAGCGCCGCGATACAGCTCGGTGTGACCCTTCTGCCGGCCGAAGCCTTTGACTTCGGTCACGGTGATGCCCTGCACGCCGATTTCCGACAGCGACTCGCGCACGTCGTCCAGCTTGAACGGCTTGATGATGGCAGTGACTAGCTTCATGAAACTCTCTCCCGATTTGGTGGACTTGCCCCAGGAAAACAAACCCGTCTCAAGTCTAAGCGCAGCGCCTGGCTTTGTAACGCGTCGTCGGCTCCATCCTCCCCGCCGACGCACGATCCGGCTGTGACGAAGAACCTTCCGGCTCCGCCTGCGCACTGCCTGGTCACAAGGGACTGCATCAGTGCATGGCTCAGTCAGGTCTTTGCAGAAACCTTGCCAGTTGGCGCAATTCACGGGAAAACAGGTAGTTGCGTGAACCGGCAGGGATTGGCCAATCGCCAGCAGGGAAAAAGCGCACAAAATCGGTGCGCGACCTTTGGCCGCCCTGCGCGAAAAGCGTGCAACGCAAGTGGCCCGGAGCCCCGTGCTACACTGCTGCCCTTTCAGTGATCAGCGGATACCAGACATGCTCGCGCCCAAAGCCTTCCTCGATGCCCTGAGCGACCAGGCCTCGCGCCTGTTCAGCGGTGACACCGCCGCGCCCCGCGCCGAACTGGAAAGCCAGTTCAAGGTGCTGATGCAGGGTGCCTTCAGCAAGCTCGACCTGGTCAGCCGCGAGGAGTTCGACAGCCAGATGGTGGTGCTGGCCCGCACCCGCGCCCGCCTCGAAGCCCTCGAGCGGCAGTTCGCCGAGCTGGAAGCAAGGATCGCCCCGCCTACTCAGGAATAAGCCATGCAGCCGTCCAGCGATTACCCGGTATTGCTGTTCTCCTACGGCACCTTGCAGGACAAGGCCGTGCAACTGGCCAACTTCGGCCGTGAACTGACCGGCCAGGCCGACCGCATGCCGGGCTATCGCCGGGACTGGGTGCAGATCACCGACCCGCAAGTGCTGGCCACCAGCGGCAAGAGCCACCACCCCATCGTCTCCCCCAGCGAGCGGGCCGAAGACAGCGTCGCCGGCATGGTCTTCCAGATCAGCGAACAAGAGCTGGCCGCCGCCGACCGCTACGAAGTGTCGGACTACAAGCGTATCGCCGTCGGCCTCGCCTCGGGGCTGACCGCCTGGGTTTACGTACGCGCCTGAATGCCTCGTGCGTGGTGATTGATCACACGGAGTGCTTCCCCATGAAAGTCAGTGCGCGCAATGTCTTCGAAGGTACCGGCACCGAGGTGTATGCCATCGTCACTCGCGAAGCGGTGCAGGAGCTCGGCCTGAAGCCGGGCGTGAAGGCCACCGCGCTGATCAAGGCCTCGCACGTCATCCTGGGCGCCAAACCCTGAAAACCGATGATGCGTTGCACAGAGCGCCGAGTTGATAGCATGACCAGCGTGGGAGCGGGCTTGCCCCGCGATTGCACTTGAGCACCACGCTGGATTAATTCACCTTGCAGCAGATGAAACATATTTAAGTTACGCCTTCCCGGTTGACTTCCCCGCTATGCTTTGCATAAAGTTCACCCGCCCCGAAAAGCGGGCCTTTATTTCAACTCACGAAGAATTCAATGGACACAGTATCTAGTCGCTGTCTGGCGGCCTTTGGCCGCCAGGCACTTGAACCGGAACTCCGGGCCCGCCCCTAGGTCGGGCAAGCCGCGCCAGAGCCTGTTGCTCCGCCGTAGCTTGCCGCCCCGGGTGCCCGCCCGGTCGGAGGCAAGCTCATGAACCTCGATATCGCCATCCCACGCCTGCGCGCCTGTGCGCACAAGGCCCCGCACCGTCCTGTCCTCGGCTGGGGCCTGTCCTCGTCCCTGGAACCGCCCAGTCGATAGCGCGCCCGTTACTGCCTGCAGTGACGCGCGCGAGGCTGTCCGTTCGCTGAACCGACGCCATATAAATCGTCAGAAACTTCCGAATTTTAAATAATTAAAGTTCGTTGGAGTTCTATTGCCCGCTATTTAGCAAAGGAATTAACCGACCATGGAAACAGCCAGTCGAAAGTTCGCTGCCGATCTAATTTCCGGCATTCGCCAGCGAACACGTAAACGTCGGAAAAACCACGTTTTTCATTGTTTGAATCATTGCGACACGGGACACGTTCACTCACCTTCCCCACCGTGAGTCGACTGTGTGTCGTGCCGCCTCCTGCGGCAGGAGCACAGCCAAATGACCGTAAAAGACCGCAACACCCGCAGCAAAGCAGGCGAAGATACCCGCCTCTCCATGCGCGCCGCCCGCGAGGCACGCAACGGCTTGGCCGTGACCCTGGCCAACCTCGACGCCAGCGAGCTGGGCCTGACCGAGCACGAAGCCGCCAAGCGCCTGCAGCGCGACGGCGCCAACCAGGTTGCCCACGACAAGCCGCAACCGGCCCTCGTGCAACTGCTCAAGGCCCTGCACAACCCCTTCATCTACGTGCTGCTCACCCTCGCCGGCATCAGCTTCGTCACCGACTACTGGCTGCCGGTACGCGCAGGCGACCTGGAAGAAGCGGACCTGACCAAGGTCATCATCATCATGACCATGGTCAGCCTCAGCAGCCTGCTGCGCTTCTGGCAGGAGTACCGCTCGGGCAAGGCCGCCGATGCGCTCAAGGCCATGGTCCGTACCACCGCCACCGTGCTGCGCCGCGAGCGCCATGACCAGCCGGCGCGCCTGCGCGAAGTGCCGATGAACGAACTGGTGGCCGGCGATATCGTGCAACTGGCCGCTGGCGACATGATCCCCGCCGATATCCGCCTGATCGAGTCCCGCGACCTGTTCATCAGCCAGGCGGTGCTGACCGGCGAAGCGCTGCCGGTGGAGAAGTACGACACCCTCGGCCATGTCGCGCAGAAGTCCGCCGCCGACAGCGCCAACGATGAAAGCGGCCTGCTGGATCTGCCCAACATCGGCTTCATGGGCACCAACGTGGTCAGCGGCCGCGCCCGCGCCGTGGTGGTGGCCACCGGCAAGCGCACCTACTTCGGTTCGCTGGCCAAGGCCATCGTCGGCTCGCGCAGCCAGACCGCCTTCGACCGTGGCGTGAACAGCGTCAGCCGCCTGTTGATCCGCTTCATGCTGGTGATGGTGCCGGTGGTGTTCATGCTCAACGGCGTGGTCAAGGGCGACTGGAGCGACGCCTTCCTGTTCGCCCTGGCCGTGGCCGTGGGCCTGACCCCGGAAATGCTGCCGATGATCGTCAGCGCCAACCTGGCCAAGGGCGCCGTGGCCATGGCCCGGCGCAAGGTGGTGGTCAAACGCCTCAACGCCATCCAGAACTTCGGTTCGATGGACGTGCTGTGCACCGACAAGACCGGCACCCTGACCCAGGACCGTATCATCCTCGAGCACCACGTCGACCCCAGCGGCCACAAGGACCCGCGCCTGCTGGAACTGGCCTGGCTCAACAGCCACCACCAGAGCGGCGTGAAGAACCTGATGGACCAGGCCGTGCTGCGCTTTGCCGGCGAAGACCAGCGCTTCCAGCCTCCCTACGCCTACGCCAAGGTCGACGAGCTGCCCTTCGACTTCGTCCGCCGGCGCCTGTCGGTGATCGTCAAGGATGCCCTGGGCGATCACCTGCTGGTGAGCAAGGGCGCCGTCGAGGAAATGCTGGCCATCGCCACCCATGTGGAAGAAGGCGGCCAGCGGGTCGCCCTGGACGCCGGGCGACGCCAGCAGCTGCTGGCCACCGCCAGCGCCTACAACCAGGAAGGCTTTCGCGTGCTGCTGGTCGGCACCCGCGACATTCCGGCCGCCGCCGGCAAGCCCCAATACCACACCGATGACGAGCGCGAGCTGGTGATCCGCGGCTTCCTGACCTTCCTCGACCCGCCCAAGGAAACCGCCGGCCCGGCCATCGCCGCCCTGCGCGAGATGGGGGTGAAGGTCAAGGTGCTGACCGGCGACAACCCGGTGGTCACCTGCAAGGTCTGCCGCGAAGTGGGGCTGGAACCCGGCCAGCCGCTGCTCGGCCAGGACATCGAGCGCCTGGACGACACCCAGCTCAAGGCGCTGGTCGAGGAGCGCACGGTGTTCGCCAAGCTCACCCCGTTGCAGAAGTCGCGGGTGCTCAAGGCGCTGCAGGCCAACGGCCACACCGTGGGCTTCCTCGGCGACGGCATCAACGACGCCCCGGCGCTGCGCGATGCCGACGTGGGCATCTCGGTGGACAGCGGCACCGACATCGCCAAGGAGTCGGCCGACATCATCCTCCTGGAAAAGAGCCTGATGGTGCTGGAAGAAGGCGTGCTCAAGGGCCGCGAAACCTTCGGCAACATCATGAAGTACCTGTGCATGACCGCCAGCTCCAACTTCGGCAACGTGTTCTCGGTGCTGGTGGCCAGCGCGTTCATCCCGTTCATGCCGATGCTGGCGATCCACCTGCTGCTGCAGAACCTGATGTACGACTTCTCCCAGCTGTCGCTGCCGTGGGATCGCATGGACAAGGAATTCCTGCGCGAGCCGCGCAAGTGGGATGCCCGCAACATCGGCCGTTTCATGCTGTGGATCGGCCCCACTTCGTCGATCTTCGACATCACCACCTTCGCCCTGATGTGGTACGTGTTCGCCGCCAACAGCGTGGAAATGCAGGCGCTGTTCCAGTCCGGCTGGTTCATCGAGGGGCTGCTGTCGCAAACGCTGGTGGTGCACATGCTGCGCACCCGCAAGGTGCCGTTCTTCCAGAGCACCGCGGCGCTGCCGGTGATCCTGGCCACAGGCCTGGTGATGTGCCTGGGCATCTACATCCCGTTCTCGCCGCTGGGGGCGATGGTCGGGCTGGTGCCGCTGCCTTGGGAATACTTCCCGTGGCTGGCCGCCACCCTGCTGGGCTACTGCCTGGTGGCCCAGGGCATGAAGACCCTGTACATCCGCCGCTTCGGCCAGTGGTTCTGAGGGGGTGGGCATGCGCGTACTGATCTGCGCAGGGCGCAACTACGCCGACAGCCAACGCTGCCGCCAGGCGCTGGACGCCCTCCAGCGCCAGCAACCGATCCGGGTGCTGATCCACGGCGGCAGCCAGCACCTGGGTGGCGAGATCGAAGGCTGGGCCCGCGAACAGGGCGCCGACATCGTGCGCTACCCGCCCAACTGGCAGCTGCACGGCAAGCTGGCCGAGCGCCTGCGCAACGTCTTCATGCTGCGTGACAGCCGGCCCGACCTGGTGCTGGCGCTGCCGGGCGGCGACGACACCGAGGAGCTGCTGGCACGGGCGCGGGGTTCGGGGATTCCGGTGATCTGCGGCAGGCAGCCTCGGGCGGCAGGCGTCCACAGTCTTGGGGACTAGGCTGACCCACACAACTACCTGTTCGAGTAGGTCCTGGGTTCAAATACCCAGGTCCTTGAACAACGCCTCGGCGTTGTCATGCGTCTGCACGGTACGCTCACGGTCCTGGGCTTCCATTACCTGAAGGGCTCTATCATTCAACGACAAGGCCTTCACTTCGAACGGCAGCGCCTTGGTCTGTACGACCTGGACCAGCATCATGCGGATGGCCTGGGAAACGGTGATGCCCATTTCCTCCAGGATTCTTGTCGCGTTGGTCTTAAGTTCGCTATCGATGCGCGTGCGAACGACTTCGGTGTGGGCCATGAAATTCCTCCTTAAAACCATCGCATTCAAGGTCTTTGGGCGCGAGGCTATTGACCGAGTGAGGGCCTCCAGGTGTCCGCCGAATGCCTTGCAGCGCCTATGAGATCGAGCGCCGCCCGCGCGGCGCGTCGCGACGCAAGGCCGCTCCTACATTTGTTGCAACGTGCCGAACCTGTCAGGCCATGGTTGCCCGCCTTGGTGCATGTCTTGAGACAGGTGGAGCGTCAGTGGTGCCCATGCTGAAACCGCGTCGAGCAAACAAGGCGGACCAGGTGATGGCCCAGGAGGGATTGGCCCGAAACAAATGTAGGAGCGGCCTTGCGTCGCGATGCGCCGCGCGGGCGGCGCTCGATCTGATAGGCGCTGCAACTCTAACGTAGAACACTTGAAAGCCCTGCCTACTAAAGCACTTTGTAGCTACGTTGTAACCACATTCTAGACCTTAGCCTCGCCCTGTCCAGATACAACAGTCAGAAAGCCGGGCTGACCCGGAAAAACCTCGACGCACTCTTCTCGTCCACCCGCCCAGGAGCACCACTAAGCTTTGCCAGGCCGCAGGATGCGGCCATCACCTGCAAACACGGAGTGCCCATGTCCCTCGCCCTCGTCCACAGCCGCGCCCAAGTGGGCGTGCAGGCCCCCGCTGTCAGCGTCGAAACCCACCTGGCCAACGGCCTGCCCACGCTTACCCTGGTCGGCCTGCCGGAAACCACGGTCAAGGAGAGCAAGGACCGGGTACGCAGCGCCATCGTCAACTCCGGCCTGGACTACCCGGCCCGACGCATCACCCAGAGCCTCGCCCCCGCCGACCTGCCCAAGGACGGAGGCCGCTACGACCTGGCCATCGCCCTGGGCATCCTCGCCGCCAATGGCCAGGTGCCGGTAGCCACCCTCGACGATATCGAATGCCTGGGTGAGCTGGCCCTGTCGGGCGCCTTGCGCCCGGTACAGGGCGTGCTGCCTGCGGCATTGGCGGCCCGGGATGCGGGCCGAGCGTTGGTGGTGCCGCGGGAGAATGCCGAGGAGGCCAGCCTGGCCAGCGGCCTGGTGGTGTATGCGATGGGGCACCTGCGCGAGCTGGTGGCCCACCTGAACGGCCAGCCAGCGCTGTCTCCCTACGCGGCCAATGGCCTGCTGCTGGAACAGCGCCCCTATCCGGATCTCAGCGACGTCCAGGGCCAGATCGCGGCCAAGCGCGCCCTGCTGGTAGCCGCGGCCGGGGCGCATAACCTGTTGTTCACCGGCCCGCCGGGAACCGGCAAAACCTTGCTTGCCAGTCGTCTTCCCGGGCTGCTGCCGCCGCTGGACGAGCGTGAAGCGCTGGAGGTGGCGGCGATCCGCTCGGTCAGTGGCCATGCACCGCTCGACAGCTGGCCGCAGAGACCCTTTCGTCACCCCCATCATTCCGCATCCGGCCCGGCATTGGTGGGCGGTGGCAGCCGGCCGCAACCCGGTGAGATCACCCTGGCGCACCACGGCGTGCTGTTTCTCGACGAGCTACCCGAGTTCGAACGGCGCGTGCTGGAGGTGCTGCGCGAGCCGCTGGAGTCCGGCGAGATCGTGGTGGCCCGGGCCAAGGACCGGGTGCGTTTTCCGGCGCGCTTCCAGCTGGTGGCGGCCATGAACCCCTGCCCCTGCGGCTACCTGGGCGACCCCACCGGCCGCTGCCGGTGCAGCAGCGAGCAGGTCCAGCGCTACCGCAACAAGCTGTCCGGCCCGCTGCTCGACCGCATCGACCTGCACCTGACGGTGGCTCGGGAAAGTACCGTGCTGACCCACCAGCCCAGTGGCGAGACCAGCGCCAGCGTTGGCCAGAGAGTGGCCGAGGCACGGGCGCTGCAGCAGCGTCGGCAGGGCTGCGCCAACGCCTTCCTCGACCTCAAGGGGCTGCGCCGGCATTGCCCGCTGGAACCGGTTGACCAGGCCTGGCTGGAGCAGGCCTGCGAACGGCTGACGCTGTCGTTGCGGGCGGCGCACCGGCTACTGAAGGTAGCCCGCACGCTGGCGGACCTGGAGGGCGCGCAATCCATCGCCAGGGCGCACCTGGCGGAAGCATTGCAGTACCGACCCAGCGCCTGAGGCTGCCCGTCCGCTCCCACAGAAGCTTGCCAAGACGCACTCAATCAGCGCCATAGCGGAAATATATTTTGCGCGCTAAATATTTGCGCGCAATATTCATCTCAAGCAGCAAGCAGTCGCCAACCCCACTCAGCAAAACCCGGAGAACGATCATGACCCTTCGCAAAGCCTTCGCCCTCACCGTCACCACCCTGGCCCTCGGCACCAGCGCCGGCAGCTTCGCCAGCGAAGCCACCCCGTACCGCTACGGCATGGAACTGGACATCGCCAAGGTCATCAGCATCGATGCACCCTCCAGCGCCCAGGGCCAGGCCAGCACCGCCACCCTGACCTACCGCGACAGCAGCGGCCAGCTGCGCGCCGTGAGCTACGTGCAACCCACCGTCCTCGCCAACCAGAACTGAGCCACGGCTCGAACCCTAAAGGAGCTAGAACATGAAACTGTCCCATACCCTGACCGCCGGCCTGCTGGCCCTCGCCGTGAACAGCGCCTTCGCCGCTGGCAGCCCTGGCGTCGAGCACACCACCCAGGGCTTCCTCGAGGCCCTGGCCGCTGGTGGCGGCAAGCCGCTTGAAACCCTCGCGCCCAAGGATGCCCGTGCGGTGCTGAGCGGTGCCCAGGCCGGGGTGAAGGTCGACCTGTCGGGGATCCGCGTCGAACGCCGGACCATCCAGGCCGATGGCCAGCCGCTGGAGATCCGCGTTGTGCGGCCCGAAGGCGCCAAGGGTGAACTGCCAGTGTTCATGTTCTTCCACGGCGGCGGCTGGGTGCTGGGCGACTACCCCACCCACGAACGCCTGATCCGTGACCTGGTGGTGGGCTCCGGTGCTGCGGCGGTCTACGTCGACTACACGCCATCGCCGGAAGCCAGGTTCCCCACCGCGATCAACCAGGCCTATGCCGCCACCCGCTGGGTCGCCGAACACGGCAAGGAGATCGGCGTGGACGGCAGCCGCCTGGCGGTGGCCGGCAACAGCGTCGGCGGCAACATGGCCGCGGTGGTGGCACTGAAGGCCAAGGAGGCCGGCACGCCCAAGCTGCGCTTCCAGGCCCTGCTGTGGCCGGTGACCGACGCCAACTTCAACAACGCGTCGTATAACCAGTTCGCCGAAGGCCACTTCCTGACCCGCAACATGATGCAGTGGTTCTGGAACAACTACACCACCGACCCGCGCCAGCGCGACGATATCCACGCCTCGCCGCTGCGCGCCAGCCTCGAGCAGCTGAAAGGCCTGCCGCCGGCCCTGGTGCAGACCGCCGAGATGGACGTGCTGCGCGACGAAGGCGAAGCCTATGCCCGCAAGCTGGACGCCGCCGGGGTACCGGTGACCGCCGTGCGCTACAACGGCCTGATCCATGACTACGGCCTGCTCAACGTGCTGAGCAGCGTGCCCAGTGTGCGCAGTGCCATGGACCAGGCGGCACAGGCCTTGAAAACCCATCTGCAGTAAGTGGCCGATCACCATCGCGGGGCAAGCCCGCTCCCACGAAGGTTTTATACCTTGCGTGGGAGCGGCGATGCGGCGGCCCGACTTGCCCCGCGATGGGCCCAACAAAGGTCCCACTTTCAGAACGCTGCTTCCTGTAACCCCGGGATTGTCCTGTTTCCCATCTCACCCGAAAATGCCCGCCTCTTTCATCGATGACATAAGCTGTTGCATCAAACGCTGCCGCACGCAGTTCAAGGAGTCCGAGCAATGCCACACGAAGGCAGCCTTCTACAAACCGCCGTCATCTTCCTCCTCGCCGCCGTGGTCGCCGTGCCCCTGGCCAAGCGCCTGCAACTGGGCGCCGTGCTCGGCTACCTGCTGGCCGGCGTGGCCATCGGCCCGCAGGCCCTGGGGCTGATCCGCGACACCGAGAGCGTCGCGCACATCTCCGAGCTGGGCGTTGTCCTGCTGCTGTTCATCATTGGCCTGGAGCTGTCGCCCCGGCGCCTGTGGCTGATGCGCAAGTCGGTGTTCGGCGTCGGCACCGCGCAGGTGGTCCTGACCGGCGCGGCGCTCGGCGCCATCGCCCTGTTCGGCTTCAGCCAAAGCCTGCCGGCGGCCATCGTGCTCGGCCTGGGCCTGGCGCTGTCGTCCACCGCCCTGGGCCTGCAGAGCCTGGCCGAGAGCAAGCAGCTCAACGCGCCCCACGGCCGCCTGGCCTTCGCCATCCTGCTGTTCCAGGACATCGCCGCGATCCCGCTGATCGCCCTGGTGCCGCTGCTGGCCGCCAGCGGCCCGGACACCAGCCAAGGCGACAGCTTCGAGCATGGCCTGAAGGTATTCGCCAGCATTGCCATCGTCATCGTCGGCGGCCGCTACCTGCTGCGCCCGCTGTTTCGCACCGTTGCCCGCACCGGCCTGCCGGAGGTGTCCACCGCCACCGCGTTGCTGGTGGTGATCGGCACTGCCTGGCTGATGGAGGAGGCCGGTATTTCCATGGCCCTGGGCGCCTTCCTCGCCGGCCTGTTGCTGGCCGACTCCGAATACCGCCACGAACTGGAAGCGCAGATCGAACCGTTCAAGGGCCTGCTTCTTGGGCTGTTCTTCATCAGCGTCGGCATGGGCGCCAACCTGCGTCTGCTGCTGGAGATGCCGCTGGTGCTGCTGGGCATGACCGTGCTGTTGATCGCGGTGAAACTGGTGCTGCTGATCGGCGTCGGCCGCATCGCCGGGGGCCTCAACAGCGCCAGCGCCCTGCGCCTGGGCATGGTGCTGGCCGCCGGAGGCGAATTTGCCTTCGTGGTGTTCAAGCTGGGCAAGGACCAGAGCCTGTTCGACACCCTGACCTACGACCTGCTGCTGATGACCATCACCCTGTCGATGGCCCTCACCCCGCTGCTGATGATTGGCTGCGCCCGCGCCCTCAAGCGTCCGCAACCCGCCCGGGAAGTGCCCGAGCAGTACACGCAGATCGACGCCGGCACGCCACGGGTGGTGATCGTCGGCATGGGCCGCATGGGTCAGATCGTGGCGCGCATCCTGCGGGCGCAGAAGATCCCCTTCGTCGCCCTGGAAACCTCGGTGGACACCATCGAGATGACCCGCATGTTCGAGCAGGTGCCGGTGTTCTACGGCGATCCGTCGCGCACCGAGGTGTTGCATGCGGCCAAGGTCGCCGAAGCCGAGTACGTGATCATCACCATCGACGACCCCGAGGCCGCGACCCGCACCGCGGAGCGGGTCAAGCGCCTGTACCCGCACCTGAAGGTCATCGCCCGGGCGCGCAACCGCCAGCATGTGCACAAGCTGGTGGACGTGGGCGCCGAGCCGATTCGCGAGACTTACCATTCCAGTCTGGAGATGAGCCGCCGGGCGCTGGTCGGGCTGGGGCTGACGGAAGCGCAGGCGGCGGATCGCATCGCCCGCTTCACCGAGCATGACGAGCAGGTGCTGGAGGCCCAGGGGCATGTGCGCGACGACCGGGCCAAGGTGATGCAGACGGCCAAGGAGGCGCGGGTGGAGCTGGAGCGGTTGTTTGCGTCGGATGAGGATTGACGCTCAGACGAACGCCAGCCGCTCGATGGGTGGATGCTCGCGGTGCGCGGCCTGCCACAGGTCGTAAGCCGCCTGCTCGGCCAGATACTGCCGAGCACTGCCAAGACCGGCCAGTTCGAGGCGATAGGCCAGGTCGGCTGAAATGGCTGCATGGCCGTTGAGCACTGTGGATAACTGACCACGTGAATAGCCAAGGTGGCGGGCCAGGGAGGAGACGTTCATGCCGATGGCGGGCAGGACGTCTTCGCGCAGGGCTTCGCCGGGGTGGGGTGGGTTGTGCATAGTTGTCACTTCGTCTTGAAATCTTGGGGCTGCTACGCAGCCCTTTCGCGACACAAGGCCGCTCCCACAGCGATCGCGCCAGATCGAGGGGCATGAGCAAGACAGTTGCTCCCACAGGAGGTCGCGATCCCTGTGGGAGCGGCCTTGTGTCGCGAAAGGGCCGCAAAGCGGCCCCCAGTTCAAACGGCAGATCGAGGTCTCACCCTACGCTGATGATCCAGCCACCAACGGGGTTCCTACGCCAGTTCTCGCCACTGGATAGCAACTGGTTTCGCGCTCGCCTGAAACCATACAACAGCGGCAGTGCAGATCAATCGAGAAGCTTCCGACAAACTCGAATGAACGTGTTCAAAAAACGCTCGAATCTGCTGAACTCAGCCAAGTCCTACGTGTTCTGAAAACCTTTCCTACTGGGCAGCCTGCAGCCCAAGAAATACCCTACAAAGTCTGTCGATCCCCTTCTGATTGTCCGGGGAAATCATGCCCTCTAGGCTGACCGGGTCGCTGTCGGTTCAGCGATCGGACGTGGAAATCCGGTTAGGGTTATTGCCTTCAATGGCAGTTGTGCGCGGGAGGCCTTCTGGCCTGCCGGGTTGACCTCTAACCGGTTTCCACCCCGCGTACGACTGCCACCCTCTGTGTGGAAACGGACGGTTGCGGTTCAACCCTTAGAGGATCACTGCAATGAAAAAAATCGTCCCCGACCCACCCCTCCCCGACACCCGCCACCACCCCTTCGGCAAATGCGACGCCGGCCACCCACCGCTGTTCGCGGTCAACCCCAACATCAACGCCCACGATGCCCTGGTGCATGTCGCCGAGTACCTGCGCAGTGCCTACGATGTCGGCTACAAAGCCCTCGACCACATGGACGACACGGGCAAGAGTCTTTTGTGGGCCAGCCTGCATGCAGTGGAGATGGCCGAAGGGCTGACCGAAGCGATGCTCGAAGGTATCGAGAGCCAATCGTCCAACTGATCGCACAACAACCAATGCCTTGAAAGGGACCGCCCTACACACGGTCGGTCCCCACCAACAGAGCATTACTCTCGACAAACCTTGTAAAGCTCCGGCAGTCCACATCTGCAACCTGCGTAGGACATTTCCCTAACTGGCCAGCCCGCGAAAATACCCTGTTTCCAGCTGCTAGCGTGCAGTGCTTCCCTATCAAGGAAGTAACCCATGAACACACGCGTCAGCATCTTCGGCAAAGGCCAAGGCCTGGATGGCGACCTCACCAGCACTGGCGCCATCTGCATCGCCAGCCAGGCCAGAGGCAAGGTCGGTGGCCGCCGCTGGCTGCTGCAAGGCGACAAGACCACCGCCTGCCCCCGCTGCGGCGAAGAAGGTACGCTCGTCAACGGCGAAACACGCTGGCGACAGGACGGTATCCCCAGCGTGGTCGATGGCACACCGGTAAAGTGTGGTTGCCCACCCGGCAGCAATTACGTCATCGCCCCATCACAACATCAAGCCGCGCCACAGGCTGCCACCGCACCTCCACCCGAAGCAGCCACGGCACGACCAGCGCAAAGGCCCTCGCCTTCGCCAGCGCAAGCCTTTGCCAACTCCAGGTCCTCCGTCTCGGCGATGCCGGGGAGCCTCGAGCCAGGCTTCCACATCGTCCAGCGTCACAGCACCTTTGCACAGCTGCTCATGAAACTGTTCGACGCTGGCAACGCAGCCCCCATCGCCCGGTTGCAACGCCTCAATCCGACCTTTGCACAAGGGTTCAAGGCGGGCGAGATCTTCGTGATCGGTGATCCGGACAACGGGCATGCTTGTACGCGTGAAGAGGCTGAATTGATGACTGCCGCCGAGCGGGCGCGAGTGGCACTGACTGGGCTGGACGAGAGCGAAGCGGATTTCATGATGCAGCACATCGGTGAAATCGCCGGTTTACTCAATGGTGCTAGCCAGTCGATGGGCGTAGGTAAGGATATGCTGGCCTACAGTTTGGGGCGAGTGGAGGATACGCTAAAAGGTATTGAACGGCTCCACCAACAAGAGTTTATGAAACATGGGCATCTTAATAGCTCGCAGTTCTTCGCCTCCCGCAAAAAACTTTACCACCAGCTTGAATCGCAGCTGCGCAGTGCATTTCTCAATAGACACCTGAGTTTGGGCGATCACTCGTCATTGAAGAGAGGGTTGGGAATATCGACGAAGAGCCTCGTGCATCACTGGTCAAAAGCAGGAGCTCCTGGACAGATCCCCGGGTACGCGTCGCACTTGAACGAAGTAGCAAAAACCTCTAAGTTCCTTCAATATGGCGGCCATGTCGGTATCGGACTAGGCTTCAGCAATAGCATACTTAAAATCTATGAGGCATGTAGAGCTGGCGAAACCGAAAGCTGCAAGAAGGTCCGACTCAAAGAAACGGGTAGTTTTATCGGCGGCATGGCAGGCGGCGGGGCCGGGGCGAAAGTTGGAGAGATGACCGGCCGCATAGTCTGTACTATAGCTGCCAAAATAATAACCAAAGGAGCTGGTAGCTCTATTTGCATGATTGGCATAGTGGGTACCGGATCTTTTCTAGGGGCTACAAGTATTGGTGGCACAGGTGAGGCTTTGGGGGAGGTGATTTATGATTTCACCACCGACTGAATTCTCTAGTCTATCGCTCGGGCTGAGAATAACTTTCACCCTAGGCCCCATAATCTTGTGTTTTACGAGCATTTTCATGAGTGGCCATTTGGCAGTTGGAAAAAACTTTTCCATGCTCACAGCCGCTTTACCGAAAACAATAGAGCTGGACACAGCAGCTAAGAACTTCAACCTGCGTTTTTTGAAATTCAGGCTCCGCCTTATATATAGGCTGTGCGCAGTCATACTATTTCCAACATTCAGCATCAGAAACAACATACTCGACCAGAAAGAATACTATTCACTTCCAAGCTTTTTGCGCAGACGGATGATTGGCTCATGCTGGCTTGCCATCATCGGCCTATGCTGGGGCACAGTTACATACTCAATAATTTAGTCCGCCAAATAAATAATCGAACAATAAAAATCAACCAATAAAAACAGAGAATGCAACATGATCGAGAACGTACTCACTAACAACCATAATTCATCCCATCGACCACACTTTCATCTCGTTTTAGTTACAAAATCGCTTATCATGACCATACCTATCGGCTTCTACTCCTCTTATTGGACTGCCAAGGCAAAGTAATCTACGAGCACATTGAGCAATGAGTGACTCCTGGCAATTCGCATGGGAATTATCACTTAAAGCCTTTCCTTTTCTGATTGGGCTTTCAGGTGTAGTCCTTGACATCCAACTTGCGTGCTCGAGGCACTATCCGACACTAATTGAATCACTGGACAGAAGTGTCGCCCTCGAGCGTCTCGAAAAAATATGGGGAGAAAGCGGTTTCTGCTCTCGGCTTTCATTGGTATGCGGCATTGCCCCGCTCGCCTTCTTCCCCCAGCACTTTATCAGACGTGGATTACTTGATCCCGACGATATCAAACGACTTCCCCGCCATATAAAAAAGCGCCTTAACACCTCGACCTGGATGCTTTTGATGGGGCCAGGGCTCACATATTCTTACCTAACCCGCTAACAGGGAGGGTGGATTCATCACCTTTGACACGGTAGGCTGCGAAAATTGGCCTTCTCGTTCTGTTTTTTTAATCGATAGAGGGCAAGCCCGCCCCCACAATCCGCCCATCGCATGGACAGTGCTCCTTGGAAGACCTCAACTCCCTCTACTACTTCACCCAGGTGGTCGAGCACGGTGGCTTCGCCCCGGCCGGGCGGGCGCTGGACATGCCCAAGTCCAAGCTCAGCCGGCGCATCGCCGACCTGGAGGAGCGCCTCGGCGTGCGCCTGCTGCACCGCACCAGCCGGCACTGCTCGCTGACCGAGATCGGCCAGGCCTACTACAACCGCTGCCTGGCCATGCGCGTGGAGGCCGAGGGCGCCGCCGAGATCATCGAGCGCAACCGCAGTGAGCCACGCGGGCTGGTGCGCATCAGCTGCCCGACCACCCTGCTCAACTCCTGGGTCGGGCCGATGCTGACCCGCTACATGCTCAAGTACCCGCAGGTGGAGCTGTTCATCGAGAGCACCAACCGCCGCGTCGACCTGCTGCATGAGGGCTTCGACGTGGCACTGCGGGTGCGTTTCCCGCCGCTGGAGAACACCGACATGGTGATGAAGGTGCTGAGCAACAGCACCCAATGCCTGGTCGGCCACCCGTCGTTTCTCGAACAGCTTGCGCAAGGCTTTGATCCGCAGCAGCTCAGCGAGCTACCCAGCGTCCATTGGGGCGGCGCCCAGCGTGAATACCAGTGGGAGCTGTTCCAGGGTGAGGACATGAGCCGCAGCCTGGTGATCCCGCACAAACCACGGATGGTCACCGACGACCTGTTCGCGCTGCGGCATTTCGTGGTGGCGGGCGTGGGGATCGCGCACCTGCCCAGGGTGGCGGTGCGCGAGGACCTGGCGGCGGGGCGGCTGGTGGAGATGCTGCCAGGCTGGCATCCGCGTTGCGGCATCGTGCATGCGATCTTCCCGTCGCGGCGGGGGTTGCTGCCGTCGGTGCGGTCGTTGATCGATCATCTGGCGGAGGAGTTCGCCATCAGCGACATGGCGTAGCACGTCATCGCGGGGCAAGTCGGGCCGCCGCATCGCCGCTCCCACGAAGCCCTGTAGTCTCGGTGGGAGCGGGCTCGCCCCGCGATCAGGCCATCAGAACGCGAAGCAGGAACAACCCAACGCCCCCCAGAACCCCTGGAAGTCGCTCACCGGCACACTGGAATGCCGCGCCTTCTCATGGCTGTGCGCATGCACCCCGCAAGGCCCGACACACTGGTGCACCGCCGCGGCCAGCGGCGCGCCGGCCCGCCAGTGCCCCGGCACCTTCACCACCGGCGACCACTCCGGCACCACCGGGATCTGCGCCGGCCCCAGCTTCTCGAAGTCGCCGGCGCCATACACCACCTTGCCGTCGACCACGGTCAGCACCGACTCGATCCACTTGATCGCCTCTTCCTCGACGCTGAAGAAGTCCGCCGACAGCGCCGCCAGGTCGGCCAGCTGGCCCACCTTGATCTGCCCTTTCTTGCCCTGCTCGCTGGAGAACCAGGCGCTGCCGTGGGTGAACAGTTGCAGGGCAACATCACGGCTCAAGCCACCGTCCGGATACAGCTCCAGCCCACCGACGGTCTTGCCGCTGACCATCCAGTACAGCGAGGTCCAGGGGTTGTAACTGGACACCCGGGTAGCGTCGGTGCCCGCGCCCACCGGCACGCCCTCGGCCAGCATGCGCTTGATCGGCGGGGTCGCCTCGGCGGCCTTGGCGCCATAGCGCTCGACGAAGTACTCGCCCTGGAACGCCATGCGGTCCTGGATCGCGATGCCGCCGCCCAGCGCCCTCACCCGCTCGATGTTCTTCGGCGTGATGGTCTCGCAGTGGTCGAAGAACCACGGCAGGCCATTGAACGGGATATCGCGGTTGACCTTCTCGAACACGTCGAGCATGCGCGAGATGGACTCGTCGTAGGTGGCGTGCAGGCGGAACGGCCAGCGCTGCTCGACCAGGTGGCGCACCACCGGTTCCAGCTCCTGCTCCATGGTCTGCGGCAGGTCCGGACGCGGCTCGAGGAAGTCCTCGAAGTCGGCCGCAGAGAACACCAGCATCTCGCCGGCGCCGTTGTGGCGCAGGAAGTCGCTGCCGTCACCGGGCTTGACCTTCTGCGTCCAGTTCTTGAAGTCGGCCAGTTCTTCCTTGGGCTTCTGGGTGAACAGGTTGTAGGCGATGCGTACGGTCAGCTGACCGTTATCTGCCAGCTCCTGGATCACCTGATAGTCATCCGGGTAGTTCTGGTAGCCGCCGCCGGCATCGATGGCACTGGTCAGCCCCAGGCGGTTGAGTTCACGCATGAACTGGCGGGTGGAATTGACCTGGTACTCCAGCGGCAGCTTCGGGCCCTTGGCCAAGGTGGCGTAGAGGATCGCGGCATTGGGCCGGGCGATGAGCATGCCGGTGGGGTTGCCGAACTTGTCGCGCTGGATCTCGCCACCGGGTGGGTTGGGCGTGTCCTTGGTGTAGCCGACTGCCCTGAGCGCGGCGCGGTTGAGCAGCGCACGGTCGTAAAGGTGGAGGATGAAAACCGGGGTGTCTGGCGCGGCCTGGTTGATCTCTTCCAGGGTCGGCAGGCGTTTTTCGGCGAACTGGAACTCGTTCCAGCCCCCGACCACCCGCACCCACTGCGGGCTCGGCGTGCGGTCGGCCTGCTCCTTGAGCATGCGCATAGCGTCGGCCAGCGATGGCACGCCTTCCCAGCGCAGCTCCAGGTTGTAATTCAGGCCGCCGCGGATCAGGTGCAGGTGCGAGTCGTTCAGGCCCGGAATCACCGTGCGCTGCTTGAGGTCGATGATCTGCGTGCTGGCGCCTTTATGGGCCATGGCCTCGGCGTCGCTGCCCACGGCGATGAACTTGCCGTCCTTGATGGCGACGGCGCTGGCCTGGGGTTTCTCGCGGTCGACGGTGTGCAGTCGGCCATTGAACAGGATGAGGTCGGCGGTCATGGGATCTCCTGAAATAGCGGCATGGGCGGAAGAGGTGAACGGCAATGCGCTCCACAGCGCGCCGGCGGCACCGAGCACGGTGCTGGTGGCGAGGAACTTGCGGCGGCTCTGATCGGTAGGGTCCTGGCTCATGGTGCTCTCCGTCCGGGTGGGTGATCGGCAGGCGGTTGAAGGCTAGCAATGGATCACGGCGGGCGCTCAGCGGCGCAACCAGCCGGCACAGCGGCGCGTCACCCAGGGCATGATGTAGAACACCACGGGCAGGATGACGAACAGGTTGGTGATCAAGTTGCCGGTGATCGGGCCACCCAGCAGCGGATAGCGGGCAAACAGTGGCGCCAGCAACTGCGGAATGACCAGGGTCATCGGGCAGATCACCAGGTAGGTCAGCAGGGCCTGCTTCCAGCGCGGCGGTTGCGCGGCGCCCACGCTGGGCGGGGTGAACCAGAATTCCGGGTCATCGTGCACTTGGGTCTGATCGCCGTCTTCCAGCAGTGGCAGCACTTCGCTGATCAACGCCTGGCGCTCGGCGGAGTTGACCCAGGCCTGCAGCAGGTCGGCGTCGGCGAAGCGCACCACAGTGGTGAAATGGCGGCCGCCGTCGTCCGGGCGGATGACATTGACGTCCAGATGACCGGGCTGTCGGCGAGCGGTAGTCACGGTGCGCTTGAGCCAGGTTTCGTAGTGCGCCAGCGCCTGGGCACGGACCTTGTGCTGGATCACCAGCGTGACGACGCTGCGGTTGCCTTCGGTTGCGGTGTTCATCGCTGACATTCCCTGGAGATGAGCTGGCCTGCATCCACTGTGCAACAGCAGACGAGCGCTGGATTGGATGGATGTGCTGCCTTGCCTGGCACCTCGCGGGTGCCAGGCTGGCGGCGGCTTACTTGCCGGCGGTCAGGGCGTTGTAGCTGGTGATCAGGTTGCGGTAGTCCGGGATGTGGTTGGAGAACAGCGCCGCCAGCCCTTCGACGTCGTTGCGCCAGTCGCGGTGCAGCTCACAGGCCACGCCGAACCAGGTCATCAGCTGGGCGCCGGCCTGGCTCATGCGGTCGTGGGCGGCGTCGCGGGTCATTTCGTTGAAAGTACCGGAGGCATCGGTCACCACGAACACCTCGAACTCTTCCTCCAGGGCCGCCAGCGCCGGGAAGGCCACGCACACTTCGGTCACCACGCCGGCGATGATCAGTTGCTTCTTGCCGGTGGCCTTCACTGCCTTGACGAAGTCTTCGTTGTCCCAGGCGTTGATCTGGCCGGGGCGGGCGATGTACGGGGCATCCGGGAACATTTCCTTGAGTTCCGGCACCAGCGGGCCGTTGGGGCCTTGCTCGAAGCTGGTGGTGAGGATGGTTGGCAGGTTGAAGTACTTGGCCAGGTCCGCCAGGGCCAGCACGTTGTTCTTGAAGCGGTCCGGCTCGATGTCGCGGACCAGGGACAGCAGGCCGGCCTGGTGGTCGACCAGCAGTACGGCGGCGTCGTCTTTGTTCAGGCGGTTGTATTTGAAGTTGTTCATTGCCGGTGCTCCTTGGGTTTCGATCTTCAGTGGGTGGGGTGTTTCGCGTTGATGGGAGAAGATTAAATCCGGAACCTTTGTGGCGGTAGATAGTGAAATTTGGCTGTAGCGTTCTATTTTACGAACGATTGATAAGCGTTGCCTGTACTGGCCTTATCGCGGGGCAAGCCCGCTCCCACGCAAGCCATGTCGTTTGCGTGGGAGCGGGCTTGCCCCGCGATTGCGATACCGCAGACAGTCATTGCCCGCCACCGCAACCTACTCTATTACTACCCACAGCCCTCCCCCGCACCGAGACCACCATGCTGGCGTTCATCCAGTCATACCCGCTGTTGCTCGGCACCTTGCTGATCCTGCTCGACCTGCTGCTCTGGCAGCTGATTCCGCTGCACCACCGGGCCTGGCGCATCGCCACGCGGCTGGTGTGCTTCCTGGTGTTCAGCACGGTGCTGCTGACGGCGGGCATGAGCCCGCTGCAACCGCCGCCCTGGGCCGACGATGTGCCGCGCAACCTGATGGCCACAGTGCTGGCGATCGGCTGGTGGCTGTTCGGCGCACGCACGGTGACAGTGGTGTTCGGCCTGTTGCTGGTGGCACGCGGCAGCCACGGCGGACGCCTGTTGCAGGATGTGGTCGGGGCGCTGATCTTCCTGGTCGCGGCGGTGGCAGCGGCGGCCTATGTGATGCAACTGCCGGTCAAGGGCCTGCTGGCGACCTCCGGGGTGATGGCCATCGTCATCGGCCTGGCGTTGCAGAGCACCCTGGCCGACGTGTTCTCCGGCATCGTGCTGAACACCACGCGGCCCTACCAGATCGGCGACGCGATCTCGATCGACGGCACCGAGGGCAAGGTGGTCGACATCGACTGGCGCGCCACCCGCCTGATCACCGGCAACAGCAGCCTGGCGGTGATCCCCAACTCGGTGGCGGCCAAGGCCAAGATCCTCAATTTCAGCCGCCCGGCCGAGGTGCATGGGGTGTCGATCAGCGTGGTGGTTCCGGCCAAGGTGCGTCCGCAGCGGGTGTTCGATGCGCTGGAAAAGACCCTGCAGGGCACCAGCATCCTGCTCGACAAGCCGGCGCCCAAGGTCACGGTGAAGGCTTCGAGCCTGGAGTCGGTGGAGTACGAGGCCAGCGGCTTCATCGCCGAGATGTCGCGCAAGACCGAGGTGCGCAACCAGCTGTTCGACCTGGCCCACCGCCACCTGGAGGCCAGCGGCGTGACCTGGAACACCGAGCTTGGCGCCCCCGTGCGCAGTCGCCAGCGCGAGCTGCTGGAGGAAGTGCGGGTATTCCGCTCACTGAGCAACGAAGAGCGCGATGCCCTCAGCCAGCGCATGACCACGGTGGAGTACCTGGCCGACCAAGTCATCCTCGGCATCGGCGAGCGCTCTGAGCATGTGCTGCTGATCAGCCGTGGCGTGGTGCTGGCCTCGGTGCGCGATGGCGAGCGGTTGATCGAAGGCGGGCGCATGGGGCCTGGGGAGGTGCTGGGGCTGGAGGGGCTGGTGGACGACGAGGCATCGCCGGTCGAGTTCCGCGCCCTGAGCGGCTGCATGCTCTATCGCATCGACAAGGAACAGGTGCGCGGTTGCCTGGCCGAGAGCGGGGATGTGAAGTCGGCGCTGACCAAGCTTCAGCGGTTCAGGCGGCAGAAACGCGAGTCACTGCTGCTGCAGAAACCGACGGTGGTGAAGAAAGGTGGGTTCCTCAGCTGGCTTCACAAATAGCCAAGCACCGCCTGCCCCTGTAGAAGCGGCCTTGTGCCGCGAAAGGGCTGCGCAGCAGCCCCAGGGTTTCAGCGTTGAAGCAAGAATCGCTGGGGCCGCTTTGCGGCCCATTCGCGGCACAAGGCCGCTCCTACAGGTGCGCCAAAGCCTACAACACCACCCGCAGACACTGCCCTGCGTGATACAGCGAGAACCCCGACTCGTAGAACGCCGTGCGCAAGGACGGCGCGCTCACCGGCCTCATCGGCGAGAACGGAATCGGCAGGCTGTCCGGGTCATCCTTGAGCAGGAACTCGGCAAACGCCCGGCCAATCACCGTGCCGGTGGTGTTGCCGCGCCCGTTGTAGCCGGTCACCGCCACCAGCCCCGGCGCCGGTTCGAACAGGCGCATCAGGTGATCCGGGGTGAAGTCGATGCAGCCGGTCCAGTGCATCTCCCACTCGACCTTACCCAGCGCCGGGTAGTAGTGGCTCTGGATACGGTCGGCCCAGCTGCGCACGAACCACGCCGGCTTGTTGTCGACCCGGCCGAGGCTGCCGAGCAACAGGCGGCCCTGGTCGTCGCGGCGGATGCTGCTGAGCACGGTGCGGGTGTCCCACGAGCCCTGGCCATGGGGCAGGACCTTGTCGGCGGCGGCGCCGTGCAGGGGCTTGGAGGCGACCTGGTAGTAATAGCCGCGGAAGAAGTGCTTCTGCAGGTTGCTCCAGTCGCCTTCGGTGTAGGCGCCGGTAGAGATCACCACCTTGTCGGCGCGCACCGCGCCGCGTGCGGTCTTCACTCGCCAGGCGTCGCCGTCACGCTCCAGGCCCTCGACCGAGGACTGCTGGAACAGCTTGCCGCCCAGTCGGTTCACGGCGGCGGCCAGGCCTTGTGTATAGCCCATGGGGTTGATGGTGCCGGCGCGGCGGTCGAGCAGCGCGGCGGAAATCTTGTCGGTGCCGCAGTATTCCTGGCATTGCGCGCCGGTCAGCAGCTCGACGTCGGCGCCGCGCCGGGTCCATTGCTGGTGGCGGGCCTCGAGATCGGCGATGCCGGTGGCGTTGTGCGCCATGTGCAAGGTGCCCTGGTGCCGGGCCTGGCAGTCGATGCCCAGGCGCTCGATCATGGCGAACACTTCAGCCGGGGCCTCGCCGAGCACCTTGTTCAGGCGGCCGCCCTGCTTGTGGCCGAGGGTGGCCTCGACGTCGTCGGGGCGGATCCAGGTGCCGGCATTGACCAGGCCAACGTTGCGCCCGGAGCCGCCGTGGCCGATCTTCCAGGCTTCCAGCAGGATCACCGACTTGCCCTGCTCCAGCAGGTGGATCGCCGCGGACAGGCCGGTAATGCCGCCGCCGATCACGCAGACATCGGCCTTGTGCTCGCCGGCCAGGGCCTGGGCGGCGACGGTCGGCTGGGTAATGTGTTCCCACAGACATTCTTGACGCAGTTCGGACATGGCCCGGCTCCAGCGATATTATTCTTGTTGCAGGTGAAAGCAGCGTGAAGCGGTCTTCGTGGGAGCGGGCTTGCCCCGCGATGGCGTCGTCTGATCGTACGCTATCGCGGGGCAAGCCCGCTCCCACGAGGTTCAATCGAAGACGATGCCTTGGGCCAGCGGCAGTTCCCGCGAATAGTTCACGGTATTGGTCTGTCGGCGCATGTAACCCTTCCACGCATCCGACCCGGACTCACGCCCGCCCCCGGTCTCCTTCTCGCCCCCGAACGCCCCGCCGATCTCCGCGCCGCTGGTGCCGATGTTGACGTTGGCGATGCCGCAATCGCTGCCCGAGGCGCTCTGGAAGCGCTCGGCCTCGCGAATGTCGGTGGTAAAGATGCACGACGACAGGCCTTGCGGCACCTCGTTGTTCAGGCGCAGGGCCTCTTCGAAGTCGTCGTAGGCCAGCACGTAGAGGATCGGCGCGAAGGTCTCGTGGCGCACCACGTCGCTCTGGGCCGGCATCTCGGCAATGGCCGGCGACACGTAGTAGGCGTTCGGATACTGCTCGGCCAGCTGGCGCTCGCCACCGAACACCTGGCCGCCCTCGTCGCGGGCCTTGGCCAGCGCGCCCTGCATGGCATCGAACGACTGCTTGTCGATCAGCGGGCCGACCAGGTTGTCCTTGCGCGGGTCACCGATGCGCACCTTGCCGTAGGCGGCTTTGACGCGGGCGACCACTTCGTCCTTGATCGAACGGTGAACGATAAGACGGCGCAGGGTGGTGCAGCGCTGGCCGGCGGTGCCGACGGCGGAGAACAGGATGCCGCGCACGGCCAGGTCCAGATCGGCGCTCGGGGCCAGGATCATGGCGTTGTTGCCGCCCAGCTCGAGAATGCTGCGGCCGAATCGCGCCGCGACACGCGGGCCGACTTCGCGGCCCATGCGGGTGCTGCCGGTGGCGCTGACCAGTGGCACGCGTGGGTCGTCGACCAGGGCTTCGCCGGCTTCGCGGCCACCGATCACCAGTTGCGCCAGGCCAGCCGGCGCATCGCCGAAGGCTTTCACTGCCTTGTCGAACAGTGCCTGGCAGGCCAGGGCGGTCAGCGGGGTCTTCTCGGACGGTTTCCACACCACGGCATTGCCGGCCACCAGCGCCAGCGCGGTGTTCCACGCCCATACCGCCACCGGGAAGTTGAAGGCGCTGATCACCCCGACCACGCCCAGCGGGTGCCAGGTTTCACGCATATGGTGGCCCGGGCGCTCGGAGGCGATGGTCAGGCCGTACAGCTGGCGCGACAGGCCAACGGCGAAGTCGCAGATGTCGATCATTTCCTGCACTTCGCCCAGGCCTTCCTGGGTGATCTTGCCGGCTTCGATGGAGACCAGTTCGCCGAGGTCGGCCTTGTGTTCGCGCAGCACCTCGCCGAACAGGCGCACCAGCTCGCCACGACGCGGGGCCGGCACGCTGCGCCAGGTTTCGAAGGCCTGTTGCGCCTGGTCGATGCGGGCAACGGTGTCAGCCTTGCCGAGCAGCTTCACCGAAGCGATGCGGCTGCCGTCGATCGGGGTGTGAACAGGGTAGTCGCCCTGGGTGTGAGCCGCGGCGGCAACGCCAAGACGCTCGAGCAATGCAGCAACCATTGTGCTTCTCCTTTCATCGGGTGAAGGGGTGGAAAAGGATAGGGGTCAGTATTAATCCGATTACACAGGTGCAACAAACGACCTTTATTCCGCATATCATTCCACCAGGTAATGATTTCAGCCGCCGAGACCGCTTATGTCCAAACGCCTGGTTCCGTCCATGACCGCCCTGCAGTGCTTCGAGGCCGCAGCCCGCCACCTGAGCTTCACCCGCGCCGCCGAGGAGTTGCACCTGACCCAGAGCGCGGTGAGCAAGCAGGTGGCGCAGCTCGAGGAGATGCTGCGTCACCACCTGTTCCTGCGCATCCGCCGACGCCTGCAACTGACCCCCGCCGGCAGCCTGTACCTGGCCGAGGTGAACAAGATCCTCACCCAGGTGGACATGTCCAGCCGCTATGTCCTGAGCTATGGCTCGCAGACCGAAGTATTGAAGGTAGCCACTCAACCGAGTTTCGGCGTGCGCTGGCTGATTCCGCACCTAAAAGGCTTTGGCAAGCGCCACCCGAACATCCACCTGGATATCCGCAACGAGATGGAGCCGTTCGCCCTGCTGCAGGGCTCGGCCGACGTGGTGTTCTTCTATGGCCAGGGCACCTGGCCGGGGGCGACCTGCGTCGAGCTGTTCGGCGAAGAAGTGGTGCCTGTGTGCGCGCCGGAGCTGTTGCAAGGCCGCACGCTGCCTGACGCGGGCGCGGTGGCGGAGCTGGTATTGCTGCAGAGCACCTCGCGCCCGGAGGCCTGGCACGCGTGGTTCCTGGAGCAAGGGCTGCACACCGACAACAGCTACCACGGGCCGCGCTTCGACACCTTCTACATGGCCTTGAGCGCGGCCCAGGCGGGGTGCGGGGTGGCGCTGGTGCCGCGGTACCTGGTGGCCCGGGAGCTGGCCGAGGGCAGCCTGGTGCTGGCCTGGGACCATGCGATGAAGAGCAATGGCGCGCATTACCTGGCGTATGCCGAGCATGCGGCGGAAGTGCCGAAGGTGCGGGCGTTGGTGGAGTGGGTTCGCGAACAACTGCAGGCTTGAGATCGCCGGGGCCGCTTTGCGGCCCTTTCGCGGCACAAGGCCGCTCCTACAGGCGAGCGCGTTCCCATGTAGGAGCGGCCTTGTGCCGCGAAAGGGCTGCAAAGCAGCCCCATGGCCCTCATGGTCGATCAAAAAAGGAATGAAACCCGCACTTTTTTTCGCTTGTACGCCAGCTCCATTCCCAGTTTTCATGTAAGTGTCCTCCACTAACCCAGGAAGCTTGCGATGCCCGCCCATGATTTCGTCAGCCCCGACAGCATCCGCGCGCAGTTCTCTGCCGCCATGTCGCTCATGTACAAGCAGGAAGTCCCCCTGTACGGCACGCTGCTCGAGCTGGTGAGCGAGACCAACCAGCAGGTCATGGCCGCACAGCCCAAGGTGGCCGAGGCCTTGCGCTGGACCGGCGAGATCGAACGCCTCGACCAGGAACGCCACGGCGCCATCCGCGTGGGCACCGCCGAGGAACTGGCCACCATCGCCCGCCTGTTCGCGGTCATGGGCATGCACCCGGTCGGCTACTACGACCTGAGCTCGGCTGGCGTGCCGGTGCACTCCACCGCGTTTCGCGCCGTGCATGAACAGTCGCTGCACATCAGCCCGTTCCGCGTGTTCACCTCGCTGCTGCGCCTGGAGCTGATCGACAACCCGCAACTGCGCGCACTGGCCCGGGGCATCCTGGAGAAACGGCAGATCTTCACCCCCCGCGTGCTCGAGCTGATCGCCCAATGCGAACGCGACGGCGGCCTGGACACTAGCGATGCCGAGGCCTTCGTCCAGGAGGCATTGCACACCTTCCGCTGGCACCAGGACGCCACGGTCAGCGCCGAGCAGTACCAGCAGTTGCACGACCAGCACCGGCTGATCGCCGACGTGGTGGCGTTCAAAGGCCCGCATATCAACCACCTGACCCCGCGCACCCTGGACATCGACGCGATCCAGCTCGGCATGCCGGCCAAGGGTATTCCACCCAAGGCCGTGGTCGAGGGGCCGCCCACCCGGCGCCAGCCGATCCTGCTGCGTCAGACCAGCTTCAAGGCCCTGCAGGAGAAGGTCGCTTTCAGCGATGCCCAGGGCAGCCACACGGCGCGTTTCGGCGAGATCGAACAGCGCGGCGCGGCGCTGACGCCCAAGGGGCGCCAGCTGTACGACCGGCTGCTGGATGCGACCCGTGAAGCCTTGGGCGGCGCGCCGGCGGAGGCCAATGCCGAGCGATATATGGCGCTGCTCGCGGAGCACTTCGCCGAGTTTCCGGATGACCTGGGGCAGATGCGCGAGCAGGGGCTGGCGTACTTTCGCTACTTCGCCACCGAGAAAGGCCTGGCCGAGCGCGGGCAACAGGATCGCCCGACCACCTTGCAGGGGTTGATCGACGCCGGGCACGTGCATTTCGAGGCGCTGGTGTATGAGGATTTCCTGCCGGTGAGTGCGGCGGGGATCTTCCAGTCCAACCTGGGGGACGATGGGCAGGCCGACTACGGCAGCAACGCCAACCGCGAGGCCTTCGAGCAGGCGCTGGGGTTGCAGGTGCAGGATGAACTGGCGCTGTATGCGCAGAGCGAGCGCAGGTCGTTGCAGGCGTGTGCGCAGGCGTTGGGCTTGGGGGCGATGTAGAACGTCGATCGCTATCGCGGGGCAAGCCCGCTCCCACGGAGGCCTTGGTGCGCTCGTGGGAGCGGGCTTGCCCCGCGATGATGTTGTTTGCTCAATCAGCGCCCAACGCGGAACCGATCCACTTCCTGGCGCAACTGCCCCGCCAACCCTTCCAGCTCGCGGGCGGTCATGGCCAACTCATTGGCCACATCGCGCTGCTCGCTGTTGGCCTGGGCGATGCTCTGCAGGTTGCGGCTGAGCACCGTCGCGGTGCTGCTCTGTTCCTGGGTCGCGGTGCTGATCACGGCGAACTGCTCGCCCGCCACCCTGCTCTGCTCGTCGATCCGGGCCAGGGCCTCGGCCACCTTGTCGTTGCGCGCCAGGCCTTCCTGCATCAGCTGGTTGCCCTGCTCCAGGGTGCTGATGGCATGGCCGGTCTGCTGCTGGATGCTGGCGATCATGCCCGAGATCTCGTCGGTGGCCTGGCGGGTGCGCGCGGCCAGGCCACGGACCTCGTCGGCAACCACGGCGAATCCACGGCCCTGCTCGCCGGCGCGCGCCGCCTCGATGGCGGCGTTCAGCGCCAGCAGGTTGGTCTGCTCGGCGATCGAGGTAATCACGCCGACAATCCCGCCGATCTCCTGCGAACGGGCACCCAGGGTGTCCATCACACTGGCGGTGCCGCCCAAGGCCTCGGCAATCTGCCGCAGGGAAACCGAAGCTTCGTCCATGGCGCTGCGGCCGATGCGGGTCTGCTGGGCATTGTCGCGGGCCATACGTTCGGTACCGGCCATGTTGTCGGCGATGTTCATCGAGGTGGCGCTGAACTCCTCCACCGCGCCGGCCATGCTGGTGATCTCGCCGGACTGCTGGTCCATGCCCTCGCAGGCGCCGGACGACAGGCCCGACAACGAGCGGGCACGGCCACTGACCTGGTCGGAAGCGGCGCGAATATGCTCGACCATGGTCGCCAGGGCCTCGCCCATCTGGTTGAAGCTGCGGGCCAGCTGGCCGATTTCGTCATGGCTGGTGACGCTCAGGCGGGCATTCAGGTCGCCGGCGCCAAGGGCCTCGGCCTGGCGCACCAGGTCGCCCAGCGGGCGCAGTTTGCGCCGCAGCAGCCAGAGGGTGGCGGCCACGGCCAGCAGCATCGCCAGCACGCTGCCGATGGCCAGCCGCAGGCCGACGCTCCAGGTCACTTCGCGGATCTCGCCCTCGGGCATGCTTGCCACCACGGTCCACGGGCCCTCGGCGAACGGCTCGGTGACGCTGAACAACGGCTCGCCGGCACCGGCCCAGAACTGCCCTACTCCCGGCTTGATCGCCTTGACCGCCTGGGCCGCCGCCTCGCCGTCACGTACCTCGGCCGGCGGCACCAGCCACTTGCCCTGCTCGTCCAGCAACGCAAGCGAGCCGGTCTGGCCGATGCGGAAGCGCTTGAGGTTGGCGAACTGGGCGTTCTGCGCGTCGGTGTAGTCGAAGCCGACGAACAGCACCGCGATCACCCGACCACCGCCGTCACGCACCGGCACATAGCGGGTCATGTAGTTGCGCTCGAACAGCACGGCGCGGCCGACGTAGGTCTGCCCAGCCATCAGCTTGGCGTAGGCCGGATGCTGGCGATCGAGCTGGGTGCCGATGGCGCGGCTGCCGTCCTGCTTGGTCAGGCTGGTGCTGATGCGCACGAAGTCGTCGCCGCTGCGCACGAACAGGGTCGCGACCCCGGCGGTCATCTGCTGGAACTCGTCGACCTGGCGGAAATCGTTGTTCAGCAGGTGGTCGCCCAGGTACAGCGCCGGTGTCGCGGCACCGGCGACGTTGACCGTCTCCCCGGCGTGCAGCGCCAGCCCCGAGGCGAATCGGCGCTCGAACAGGCCGCTCAGGCGCTGGGTATTGTCCTTGAGCGAGCCGTGGAAGGTGTCGAGCTGGTCGGCCAGCAGCCGCGCCTCGCTGGCCAGGTGCGCCTGGCGGGTGGTGAGGTTGGCGTCGTCCAGCGAACGCAGGGCGAACAGGGTGCTACCGGTGATCACCAGCGCCAGCACGATGGCGAGGGCGATCCCGAGCTGCGAGGCGATTCGGGCACGCGGTTGAGACATGGCAAGGCTCCTGGCAAGAGGCCGGGATCGTCCTGATCACGCTGACCGCCCGCTGCATATCGACGGGGAATCGCGTCCTCTTCCGGGACGCTGGTGCAAGTTGATCGGCGTCTGTAGGAAATACTTGAGTGCGGGACCGGGATATTCGCAAACGTTTTCTTGCCGCTGTGTCCTGTGGCTCTGCGTGGGAGCGGGCTCGCCCACGATGATCATCAACCTTGCGCCGACAGCACCTGCACCGCCGGCAGGTCCATCGCCGCCGCCTCCTCCTGCAGGAATACACTCAACCTGCGCAGCCGCTCCCCGCCCGGCCGGGTCCGCGGCCACACCAGGTAGTAGTCCATGCCACTGGCCACCGCGGTCGGCCAGGGCAGGCTCAGCCGGCGCTGGGCCACGTCCTCGGCCACCATCAGCAGGTCGCCCATGGAGATCCCGTAGCCCCGTGCCGCGGCGATCATGCCCAGTTCCAGGGTGTCGAACACCTGCCCGCCCTTGAGCGAAACCTTGTCGGTCAGCCCCATGCGCGCCAGCCAGGCGCGCCAGTCGCGCTTGTCCGGCGTGGGGTGCAGCAGTTCGATGCCCGCCAGGCGCCGCTCGTCCCACGGTGCGTCGTCGAGCAGGTCCGGCGCGCCCACAGGGATCAGCAGCTCGGAGAACAGCCGGCGCACCTCCCAGTCCGCCGGGAAGCTGCCATCGCTGAGCAGCACCGCGCAGTCGAACGGCTCCTGATTGAAGTCGACATGATCGACATCCATCCAGGCGCTGGTCAGCTGCACCTCGTTGCCCGGCTGCAGGTGGCGAAAACGGCTCAGGCGCGCCAGCAGCCAGCGCATGGTCAGGGTCGAGGGCGCCTTCATGCGCAGGATGTCGTCCTCGCCACGCAAGGCCTCGCAGGCCCGCTCCAGCGAGGCGAAGCCGTCGCGCACACCGGGCAGCAGCATGCGCGCGGCTTCGGTCAGTTGCAGGCTGCGCCCGCTGCGCACGAACAGGCGACAGGCGAAATGCTCCTCGAGGGTGCGGATATGCCGGCTGACCGCGCTCTGGGTAATCGAAAGCTCTTCACCAGCACGGGTGAAGGAACTGAGCCGGGCGGCGGCTTCAAATGCGCGCAGCGCATAGAGCGGAGGCAGTTGGCGGGTCATGGCGCACCTGTCAGGCGGGGCGTAGGTCGGATGCACAGGATCATACATCCATGAGTCAGACTCATGTCAGTGATCGCATTTATCCTTTTGTGCAAAGCTGACCGAGGCCTCAGAATCGACCGCTCGCTTCCCCGAATCATCCAGAAGGACCGCCCCCATGCATGTCGCGCCCACCACCGAACTCAAGGCTTTGCTGCGCCTGGCCGGGCCGCTGATCGCCTCGCAGTTGGCGCACATGCTGATGGTGCTCACCGACACCCTGATGATGGCCCGCATCAGCCCGCAGGCCCTGGCCGGTGGCGGCCTGGGCGCGGCGAGCTATTCGTTCGTGTCGATCTTCTGCCTGGGCGTGATCGCCGCGGTCGGCACGCTGGTGGCGATCCGCAAAGGCGCCAACGACACCGAGGGCGTCACCCGCCTGGCCCAGAGCGGCCTGTGGCTGGCCTGGGGCCTGGCGCTGGTCTCGGCACTGGTGATGTGGAACCTCAAGCCGGTGCTGCTGCTGTTCGGCCAGAAACCGGAGAACGTCGACTCGGCGATGCAACTGCTCACCCTGCTGCCGCTCGCCCTCCCCGGCTACATGACCTTCATGGCCCTGCGCGGCTTCACCAGCGCCCTGGGCCACTCGACCCCGGTGATGGTCATCAGCCTGGTGGGCACGGTGTTCAACTACCTGTTCAACCATGCGCTGATCGAGGGCATGTTCGGCCTGCCCAAGCTCGGGCTGATGGGCATCGGCCTGGTCACCGCGGTGGTGACCCTGGGCATGGCCATCGCCCTCGCGCTTTATATTCGCTGGCACAAGGCCTATGCCGCCTATCCGCTGCGCAAGGGGCTGTCGCGCCCTTCCCTGCCGGCACTGCGCGAGCTGTGGCGGCTGGGCCTGCCTATCGGCGGCACCTATATGGTCGAAGTGGGCCTGTTCGCCTTCGCCGCCCTGTGCATGGGCGTGCTGGGCAGCACGGAACTGGCGGCGCACCAGATTGCCCTGCAGATCGTCTCGACCGCTTTCATGGTCCCGACCGGCCTTTCGTACGCGGTGACCATGCGCGTCGGCCTCTACTATGGTGCCGGCAACCTGTTGGCGGCCCGCAGCGCCGGGCGCGTGGGGATCGGCTTCGGTGCCTCGCTGATGTTCGCCTTCGCCGCACTGTTCTGGTTGCTGCCGGACGCCTTGGTCGGGCTGTTCATCGACCGTAACGACCCAGCGTTCGCGGCGATCTTCATGCTGGCGGTACAGTTGGTGATGGTGGCGGCTTGGTTCGAGCTGTTCGATGGCGTGCAGACCATTGCCATGGGCTCGATCCGTGGTCTGAAGGACGCCAAGACCACCTTCCTGATCGGCCTGGTGTGCTACTGGCTGGTGGGGGCGCCGAGCGCGTGGCTGTTCGCCTTCAACCTCGGCGGCGGCGCGCAGGGAATCTGGTGGGGGCTGGCGCTGGGCCTGGCTTGCGCGGCGGTGGCGCTGACGTTCGGCTTTGAATGGCGGATGAAGCGGTTGCTGGGCAAGGCCGAGCGGGCGCGGGGGGCGGCGGTGTCGGTTTGAGGGGGTTGGGGATCGCGTGATGGCGCGTAATGGCGGACAGGTGCCTGGCGATGGTCTTGCAGGGCCCTTGAGATCGAGCGCCGCCCGCGCGGCGCATCGCGGGACAAGCCCGCTCCTACATTTGTTGCAACGTACCGAACCTGTCAGGCCATGGTTGCCTGCCTTGGTGCCTACATTGAAATCGCGTCGTACAAACAAGGCGGACCAGGTAGTGGCACAGGATTGATTGGCCCGAAACAGATGTAGGAGCGGCCTTGTGCCGCGATGCGCCGCGCGGGCGGCGCTCGATTTCATAGGCGCTGCAACTCTGTCGTCGAACACTTCAAGCCAAAACATATCTAAAACTGTACTACTGTACCGCCTAAAACATCACTTCCTGCTTACCATTTCCCCACCAACACCACAAAATCGCACCAAACCAGTGCGCACCAGTACAGTTCCCTCAATAACCAGTGCAACAGTCCCGTCCAACAGTTAACTGCCCCCTCACAATACACCTGAACTGTACCTACTGTTCTGGACGAGAGAGGAGGAAGATGGCCACCAGTTAAATCACTCCCTAATGCCGCCACAAGCGGAAGGATGACACATCATGGAACGTACCCTCAGTTCCGACCTGGTTTTCGAAAACGCCCAAGCTTCCAACGCCGCCCTGCCGCTGCGCGTCCTGTCCACCCTGGTACTGTGGCAGCGCCGCATGGCCAGCCGCCGCCAACTGGCGCGCCTGGACTCCCGCCTGCTGGCCGACGCCGGTATCAGCGAGTCGCAGCGCTACGAAGAGCTGAGCAAGCCTTTCTGGCGCTAAGCGCCGGTCGCCGGCCCAGGCCGGCACCGCGAATTCACAAGAACCCGTTGCAGGAAACTGCAACGGGTTTTTTGTTTCAAGGCCCGGAATAGAGCGCTTGCGTAGCAAGCCATAACAGTTTTATAAATTCTCATATTGGCAGGTACAGTTACTATTTGTGATCTTTTTCTCGAACCAAACGCCCGAACCAGCGCGTGTTACGCTTGTCTTACGCGCCTGGCAGAGAAAAGTACCGTGACGAGCCAAGCGAGCGTCCGATAAGCAGAACCATCCAGACCCTGTGCAGGAGTCCCCGACCATGTCCCGTTATCACCTGTTTGGCGCCGCCTTGCTGCTGTCGCTCGCCGGCGCGGCCAATGCCACCAGCTTCGTCGTCACCACCGACGCCGTGGTGGGCGCGGTAGCCGCCTCCACCGACGCCACCTCCGACATCTCCTCCTCGTTCCGCGACGACAAGATCGTCAAGGCCGCCCGTGACGATGCCGCCAGCTTCGTCGGCAGCGACGGTGCCATCCGCGGCGCCAAGCTGGAGAGCGCGTTCGTGCACATTCGCCAGCAACTGCCGGACCTGCAGGCCAGCGACGCGCAGCTGGCCCGCGCCATCCTCGCCATCTGAGCCCCGCACCGCCCGGATTCACTGGCCCGGCCAGTGGATCCGGGGTAGCCTTCGCAGCCCGAGATCATCGCCAGACCGCCCATGCGTTACCTGTTGCCTTCACTGTTCGCCCTGGCCTGCATGAGCAGCGCCCAGGCCATGGATACCACCACCCAGAGCCTGGTCATCAGCGGCTACGTCACCAGCCAGGTCACCGCCGCGCCGTTCGACCGCAAGCTGGTCGCCGCCGCCCGTGACGACGCCGCCGCATTCGTCGCCAGCGACGGCCAGATCCGTGGCGCGCGCCTGCAGGCGGCGCTGGACATGCTGCACCAGGACCTTGCCCGGCCTTGCGTCGGCGACCGTGAACTGGCCGAAGCGATTCTCGTCCAATAACTACATTCGACTCCCCTGTATTTCCGGAGATGCTCCATGCGTAAACCGCTGATCGCCGCCACCCTCGGCATGCTGCTGCTCGCCGACCTGGCCCAGGCCCACACCCTGGTGGCCACCAGCAACATCATCGTCCGCGCCTTTGGCCGTTCGATCGATTTCACCTCCGACACCACCACCTCGATCCGCGACTCGAAAGTGGTGCGTGAAGCCCACGACGACGCCGCCAGCTTCGTCGCCAGCAACGGCGACATCCGCGGCGCCCAGCTCGAAGCCGCCTTCGACACCCTGCGCGCCCGTGTTCCCGAGGCCCGTGACGCCAGCGACCAGGTGCTGGCCGAAGCCATCCTCGCCCTGTGAAGCGCGTGCGTGCCTGGCTGCTGGGCTGCGCCCTGACGCTGCTCGGCACGCCCGCCCTGGCCGACCTGCAGCTGGTGCTGCAGCGCGACGGCCTCGACCCTGCACAACAGCAGGCGACCCAGACGTTGCTCGACGAAGCCATGGCCAAGCTGCCACCGCGCTTCAAGCAGCAACTGGACCGGCAGATCCTGGTCGGCTGGACCGAGCGCATGCCCGAAGACGCCTACGGCCAGGCCTCTCCGGTGGCCAGCCTGGACCTCAACCGGCGCCTGCTGCCGGGCCTGGTCGACGGCAGCGCCGCCCGCGAGAAGACCAACCGTCCCCACGGCACGGTCCGCGAAGAACTGCTGGCCACCGTGCTCCACGAACTCACCCATATCTATGACCGCGCGCGCCTGTGGCCGGACGCCGAGCGCCAGCTGATCAGCCGCTGCAAGCGCCAGCAGGGCGCCCTGGGCAAGGTCGGGCTGCCGCAGGACTGCCGTGGCCAGGCCGAACGCCGCTTCACCCTGAGCGACGACCCGCGCCTGCTGGACCTGGCCGGCTGGCCGCAGTACGTCGGCCGGCGCGGCGAGCGCGAACAGCACAACGGCCAGCTGGTGCGCAGCCCGGATCCCTACGAGCTGAGCAGCCCGAAGGAGTTCATCGCGGTCAACATGGAGTACTTCCTCCTCGACCCGAGCTACGGCTGTCGCCGCCCGGCGCTGAACCAGTACCTGCGCGACCACTTCGGCTGGGCGCCGCGACAGGATGCCTGCGCCAAGGGCCTGCCATTCCTCAACGCCGGCAACGACTTCGCCCGCCAGCCACTGGGCGAGATCGACCCGGAACGGGTCTACGAGGTGGACTATCTGCTGGCCGAAGCCAACCAGAACTGGGTCAGCCGCTGGGGCCACAGCATGCTGCGCCTGGTGATCTGCGCCCCGGGTCGCCCGCGCGGGCCGGCCTGCCGCCTGGACCTGGACCAGAGCCTGGTGCTGTCGTACCGCGCCTTCGTCAACGACGTGCAGCTGTCCAGCTGGGACGGCCTGACTGGCGCCTATCCCTCGCGGCTGTTCGTGCTGCCGCTGGGGCAGGTGATCGACGAATACACCAAGACCGAGCTGCGCAGCCTGGCCTCGGTTCCGCTCAAGCTCAGCCGCGGCGAGATCGAGAACCTGGTGCGTCAGGCCGCCGAGATGCACTGGAGCTACGACGGCAACTACTACTTCCTGTCCAACAACTGCGCGGTGGAGTCGCTCAAGCTGTTGCGCAGCGGTACCGGCAACCCGCGCCTGAACGACCTCGACAGCATCATGCCCAACGGCTTGCTGGAGGTGCTGAAGGGTAGGGGACTGGCCGATACCCACGTGCTCGACGACCCGCGCGAGGCCCTGCGCCTGGGTTATCGCTTCGACTCCTACCGTGATCGCTACCAGGCGATGTTCGAAGTGCTGCGCAAGCAGTTGCCGATCAAGCAGACGAGCGTGGAAGACTGGCTGGCGCTGGACGCCGAGCAGCGCCGCCAGTGGTTCGACCGCGCCGACCTGCGCACCAGCGCGGCCTTGCTGCTGCTCGAGCAGGCCGGCCTGCGCCGCCAGCTGCTGCTGGCCCAGGACGAGGTCAAGCAACGCTACCTGAACGGCCGGGCGCTCAAGGACGGCAGCTTCGACAAGGCCAACGAGACCTTGCAGGCGATGCTGGCCAACAGCGGCTTCCTCAGCCGCCCGGCGGAATTGCTGGGGGCAGGGGGCTACGGTCTGCCGCAGCCTGCCGAACGCAAGCAGCTGGAGCAGGTGAGCAGCGAGCGCCAGGCGCAGCTGTTGCGCCTGAGCACCGACCTGGACCAGCAGGTGAGGGCGCTGCTGGGGCCGGAGCGGGGCAGGGAGATCAAGGCCGTGGAAGCCAATATCAAGCAGGTGGGCGAGCATCTGCGGGCGTTGCACAAGGCGGCCGGGGGGTTGCAGCTGCCCTGAGGTATGGGTGCATCGCTGTAGGAGCGGCCTTGTGCCGCGAATGGGCTGCGTAGCAGCCCCAGCATTTCAGTGTTGACGCAAAAATCGCCGGGGCTGCTCTGCAGCCCATTCGCGGCACAAGGCCGCTCCTACAGAACGTCTCGCAGCCCGACAGCCATCACCAAACCTCAAAGGCTTTCCTCGTCCTCCTCCGGCAACCCTTGATCCACCTGCAACCACGGCAGCCGACTCCCCACCCAGATATGCCGATTGGCCGGCACCCGCTCGGGATGATCCAGCGTCGCCACCGTCACATCGATCGTTTCAGGGCTATGCGCCGTCACCAGCGCCACATGCGCCCCGCAGTTGCCACAGAAATACCGGCTGCAGCTCTGCGGCGCCATGTAGCGCTGGGGCGAGCCCGCCAGCCACTGGAAACCCGCGAGGGGCAGGGTGACCCAGGTCACCAGCGTGCCGCCGCTGACTCGCCGGCAGATCGAGCAATGGCAATGGGCGACATCGCCCAGATCGGCCTGCAGCCGGTAGCGCAACGCCCCGCAATGACACCCGCCTTCCACGACATCCACCATCGAAACGACCTCCCGTCGCCTGACAGCAGGCGAAAGCTGGCTGAAAGCTTGCCCACATAGGATAGCGCCACCACCGGCAGCAGACCGGTCAGCCAGGGCACCCGGAAACTTCCGCGCCCGGCCCAATCAACAACAACAATGGTGATTCTGATGTTTTCCTGTGCCCGCCTTTTCGCAATCCCCCTCCGCCTGCTCCTCGCGCAGCGCCTGACGCGCTGATCCGCCCGAATCGTCCTTCCTTTCGCCGCGCCACGCCTGGAGTACCGCCATGCTGACCTTCCTCGGCTTCGCCATGGTCATCACCTTCATGTACCTGATCATGACCAAGCGCCTGTCGGCCTTGATCGCGCTGATCCTGGTACCGATCCTGTTCGCCCTGTTCGGTGGTTTTTCCGCCAAGATCGGCCCGATGATGCTCGAAGGCATCAGCAAGCTCGCGCCCACCGGCGTGATGCTGATGTTCGCCATTCTCTATTTCGCCCTGATGATCGACTCCGGCCTGTTCGACCCGGCCGTGCGCAGGATCCTCAAGCTGGTCAAGGGCGATCCGCTGAAAGTCTCGGTCGGCACCGCGGTGCTGGCCCTGGTGGTGTCCCTCGACGGTGACGGCGCCACCACCTACATGATCTGCTGCGCCGCCATGCTGCCACTGTACAGCCGCCTGGGCATGAGCCCACGGATCATGGCCGGCCTGATCATCCTCGCCGGCGGGGTGATGAACATGACCCCGTGGGGTGGCCCCACGGCCCGTGCCGCCAGTGCCCTGCACGTGGACCCGTCGGACATCTTCGTGCCGATGATCCCGGCCATGGCCTTCGGCGTGGCGGCGATCCTGGCCATCGCCTACTGGTACGGCAAGCGCGAGCGTGCCCGTCTGGGCGAGCTGCACCTGCCGACCGACGACATCGACCACAGCGAGATCAGCGTGTCGCAGTTCCCCGAGGCCCGTCGTCCGAAACTGATCTGGTTCAACGGCGCCCTGACTGCCGCGCTGATGGTCGCGCTGATCGCCGGCGTGCTGCCGCTGCCGGTGCTGTTCATGATCGCCTTCAGCATCGCCATGATCGTCAACTACCCGTGCCTGCAGCAGCAGAAGGACCGCATCGCCGCCCACGCCTCCAGCGTGCTGGCCGTCAGCGGGCTGATCTTCGCCGCCGGCATCTTCACCGGCATCCTGTCGGGCACCGGCATGGTCGACGCCATGTCCAAGAGCCTGCTGGCGGTGATCCCGGAAGCGTTCGGCCCGTACATGGCGGTGATCACCGCCATCGTCAGCATGCCGTTCACCTTCTTCATGTCCAACGATGCCTTCTACTACGGCGTGCTGCCGGTGCTGTCGGAGTTCGCCAGCCACTACGGCGTCACCCCGGTGGAAATGGCCCGCGCGTCGATCGTCGGACAACCGGTACACCTGCTCAGCCCGCTGGTACCCTCCACCTACCTGCTGGTGGCCCTGGCCGGCATCGAGTTCGGCGATCACCAGCGCTTCACCCTCAAGTGGGCAGTGCTGGTGTGCCTGTGCATAATGGCCGGCGCGCTGGCGCTGGGGACTTTCCCGCTGTTCAGCAGTCTGTAACACAAGCGCATCATCCAACCGCCAAGCGCCCGAAATCCGGGCGCTTGGCCTTTACCGCTCGAAGGAATACACATGGAATGGCTGACCAGCCCGGAAATCTGGGTTGCCTTTTTCACCCTCACCGCGCTTGAGATCGTGCTCGGGATCGACAACATCATCATGATCTCGATCCTGGTCAGCCGCATGCCCAAGCACATGCAGCCGCGCACGCGGATCTTCGGCCTGGCCCTGGCCATGGTCACGCGGATCATGCTGCTGCTGTCGATCACCTGGGTCATGCGCCTGACCGACGACCTGTTCCATGTGCTCGGCCAGGGCATTTCCGGGCGCGACCTGATCCTGTTCTTCGGCGGCCTGTTCCTGCTGTGGAAAAGCTCCCAGGAGATCTACCACGGCCTGGAAGGCGAAGACGAGAGCACCGACGAGCCGAAAGGCGCGGGCGGCAAGTTCTTCTACACCATCATCCAGATCGCCATCATCGACATCGTGTTCTCCCTGGACTCGGTGATCACCGCCGTGGGCATGGTTTCCCACGTACCGGTGATGATCGCCGCGATCATCGTCGCGGTGCTGGTGATGATGCTCTGCGCCGGCACCATCAGCGACTTCATCGACAAGCACCCGTCGCTGAAGATGCTCGCGCTTTCGTTCCTGATCGTCGTCGGTACCGTGCTGATCGCCGAATCTTTCGATGTGCATGTGCCGAAGGGCTACGTCTACTTCGCCATGGCCTTCTCGCTGGCGGTGGAAGCGATCAACATCCGCATGCGCACGGCGCTGGCGCGCAAGAAGGGCAAGGAGCACGATCCGGTGAAACTGCGCAAGGACATTCCCGGTCAGTAAGATCAGGAAGCGCAGAAAGACAAAGGGCCCTTCGGGGCCCTTTGTCGCATCCACGCCCATGTAGGAGCGGCCTTGTGCCGCGAATGGGGCGCGCAGCGGCCCCAGGATCTTGGCATCATGCAAGATTGTCGGGATCGCCCTGCGGTCCTTTCGCGGCACAAGGCCGCTCCTACAAAGGCACCCGTGTTTCAAATATGTTTCACCCATGCCAAGCTGGCACCCATCGCGCAAAACAACTAAAGCTTCAGTGAGCACTGAAAAAACCAGCCCACCCCCGGGCCAGGCTCACCGCCGCACCCATTGGCCCCGCACAGGGGCATAGAAGAAAAGGGGGCCCGACCATGCTGACCCTGCTCAACCTGCTCTCCGCCGTGGCGCTGCTGGTGTGGGGCACCCATATCGTGCGTACCGGCATCCTGCGGGTGTACGGCTCGAACCTGCGTCGGGTGCTCGGCCAGAACATGAACAAGCGTCCGCTGGCGTTCATTGCCGGAATCCTGGTCACCGCCATGGTCCAGAGCAGCAACGCCACCGCCATGCTGGTCACCTCGTTCGTCGGCCAGGGCCTGATGGCCATGACCCCGGCCCTGGCGATCATGCTCGGCGCCGACGTGGGCACCGCGCTGATGGCGCGGGTGCTGACCTTCGACCTGTCCTGGCTGTCGCCGCTGCTGATCTTCCTCGGGGTGATCTTCTTCCTCTCGCGCAAGCAGACCCGCGCCGGCCAACTGGGCCGAGTGGGCATCGGCCTGGGCCTGATCATCCTGGCGCTACAGCTGATTGTCCACGCCGCCGCGCCGATCACCCATGCCCAGGGGGTCAAGGTACTGTTCGCCTCGCTGACCGGGGACATCCTGCTCGACGCCCTGATCGGCGCGCTATTCGCCATGATTTCCTACTCGAGCCTCGCCGCCGTGCTGCTCACCGCCACCCTGGCCGGCGCCGAGGTGATCAGCCTGCCGGTGGCCATCGGCCTGGTGATCGGCGCCAACATCGGCAGCGGCCTGCTCGCCTTCCTCACCACCAGCCTGCAGAACAGCGCCGGGCGCCGGGTGGCACTGGGCAGCCTGCTGTACAAGATCGTCGGCCTGTTGCTGATCATCCCGGTGCTGCACCCGCTGGTGGAATGGATGGACAGCCTGAGCTTCAGCCCGCAGGAGCTGGTGATCGGCTTCCACCTGCTCTACAACACCCTGCGCTGCCTGCTGATGCTGCCGACGGTCAAACCCATGGGCCGGGTGTGCAACTACCTGCTGCCAGAGCGCGACAACGGCAACGGCCACCACCAGCCACGCCACCTCGACCCGACCGCGCTGAACACCCCCAGCCTGGCGCTGGCCAACGCCGTGCGCGAGACCCTGCGCCTGGGCGATATCGTCGACAGCCTGCTCGAAGCCATGCTCGGCGCCCTGCGCGGCACCCAGACCGCCATGCCGCAGCAGGTGCGGGCCCTGGGCGAGGACGCCGAGGCCCTGTACAACGCCATCAAGCTGTACCTGGCGCAGATGCCCCGCGAGGATCTTGGCGAGCAGGACAACCGGCGCTGGGCGGAGATCATCGAGCTGGCGATCAACCTCAAGCTGGCCAGCGACCTGATCGAGCGCATGCTGCGCAAGGTCCAGCAGCAGAAGACCTCGCAGCGCCGGGAGTTCTCCCAGGTCGGCCTGGAGGAACTGACCGGCCTGCAGGAGCAGCTGCTGGCCAACCTGCGCCTGGGCCTGTCGGTGTTCCTCAGCGCCGACCCGCAGAGCGCGCACCAGCTGCTACGCGAGAAACGCCGCTTCCGCGCCCAGGAACGGCGCCTGGCCCATGCCCATGTCAGCCGCCTGCAACGTAAAGTGGTGCAGAGTATCGAGACCAGTTCGCTACACTTGGAGCTGATTGCCGACATGAAGCGTTTGAACTCTTTGTTCTGCAGCAGTGCCTATGTGGTACTGGGCGGCACCGACACCGGCGGGCTGATGCTCGACAGCGTGCCGGACGAAGCCCGCCAGCCTTGAGCCCAGACACCCCGGAGACCGAAGCTCGCTTATGCGTTGCCTGTTGTTCGCCTGCCTGCTGATCCTCAGCCTGCCCACGCTCGCCCTCGACCGCTCGCGGGTCGAGGGCTACCTGCTGCCCAACGGCCTGCAAGTGATCCTCAAGTCCGGCTACGAGCGCGACCATGTGTCGATCCGCCTGGTGGTTGGCGTGGGCCTGGACGACTTCGACTGCGACCAGCGCGAGCTGCCGCACCTGCTCGAGCACCTGCTGTTCAGCGGGATCGACGAGACGGGCGAGGGCGGCCTGGAAGAGCGCATGCAGGCCCTGGGCGGGGAGTGGAACGCCTTCACCAGCAGCGCCGACACCACCTTCGTCATCGAGGCCCCGGCGCGTAACCAGCGCAAGGTGCTCGACCTGCTGTTGGCGATCATTCGCGACACCCGCATCGACGAAAAGGCGCTGGCCACGGCGAAGAAGATCATCGAACGCGAGGATGGCGGCCACTACGGCCGCCTGCAGCGCTGGCTCGACCGCCAGGACATCGGCCACCCGGCCAGCGACCAGCTGGCCACCGAGCTGGGCCTGAAGTGCCCCGAGCGCTCCAGCCTCGACGACATGACCCTGGAGCAAGTCCGGCAACTGCGTGAGCACTGGTACGTGGCCAACAACATGTCGCTGATCGTCGTCGGCGGCCTCGACCGCCTGCTTCCGGCCTACCTGGAACGCACCTTCGGCGAGCTGCCGGCCACCGAACCCGGGGAGCGCCGCAACCTGGAGAGCATCAGCCAGCAGGCCGAGCAGCGCCGCGACCTGACCCGCGGCTGGCTGGGCGACAACATCAAGCTGCACTGGCTGTTCATCGAGCCGACGCTGGAGGAGGGCCACGACCAGACCCTCGAGCTGCTCTCGCGTTACCTGGACTGGGCGCTGTACGACCAGTTGCGCCTGCGTCACGGCCTGTCCTATGGCCCGTCGGTGCAACGCGAGAGCTTCGGCGACAGCGGGATGCTCAGCCTCAATGCCGACCTTGAGCGCCAGGACCTCGACGAGGCGCTGAAGGTGCTCGGGGAGCTGTTCGACCACCTGCGCAAGCACGGCCTGGACCCGGACACCTTCGCCCGGATCAAGGAGGCGGCAATTGCCCGGGAAAGCTGGACCACCCAGGGCAACGCGGCGCTCGCCGACTATTACTGGGGGGCGCTCAACGCCTACGAGGACGGGCATTTCACTGATACGGTGCGGCAACTGCGTCAGGTCAGCCTCAAGCAGGCCGACGCGGCGCTGCGCGAACTGCTCAAGGAACCGGGGTACCTGCGCATCGAGAAGCCGTTGCTGGGGTATGACGAACTGTATGGGCTGGTGGCACTGGTGCTGGGGCTGATCCTGGCCGCGGGGCTGATCCGCCGGCGCCGCGTGGTGGCCAATCGCCCCAGTGGTGCTACACGGGAGCCGTGATTCGGCGGTATCCTGTCGGCCAACAGCGTCCGCTCCCACGACGCCTCGAACACGCCCTTTCCTGTTGTAAACCCATGCCCCCGATCCCCAGCTTCATCCTGCGCATCATCGAGCTGCTCAAACGCTATCCCGGCATCATCGCGCTCTACGGTTTCCTCTCGGGGATCGGCAGCTTCATCCTGGTCGACCGCCAGGCCGGGCTGGCCAGCTGGATCGCCATCGTCATGCTGGTCAGCTGGATCTGGCTGATGCTGGAGAACACCCTCACCGAGCTGTTCGCCCGCACCTTCAAGCGCGAGATCCCGCAGCCGCTGCTGCGCTTCGCGACGCAAATGATCCACCAGGAAAGCCTGTTCTTCGTCCTGCCGTTCTTCTTCATCACCACTACCTGGAACAGCGGCCAGCTGATCTTTACCGGCCTGCTCGGCGCCGCCGGTCTGATCTCGATCATCGACCCGCTGTACCACAAGTGGCTGGCGCCACGCCGCTGGCTGTTCCTCGCGCTGCACACCCTGACGCTGTTCGCCGCGATGCTCACGGCGCTGCCGATCATCCTGCACCTGACCACCGCGCAGAGCTTCAAGCTGGCGCTGATCGCCGCCATGGTGCTGTCGTTCCCGAGCCTGGCCAGCAGCTTCCCGATCAACAACTGGCGCCGCGGCGTGGCCCTGGTGCTGGTGACCCTGGCGGTCGGCGGCGGCGGCTGGCTGCTGCGCTCCTGGGTGCCGCCGGCCACGCTGTGGATGACCGACGTGGCGATCAGCACCGAAGTGCTCAACCGCCAGCCGGGCGCCTCGCTGGACGAAGTGGCCGCCAGCCGCATCCGCAGCGGTGGGCTGTACGCCTATACCGCCATCAACGCGCCCCGTGGCCTGAACGAGCGCATCTACCATGTATGGCAGCTGGACGGTAAGGAAGTGGACCGTATCGCCCTGGATATCCACGGTGGGCGCAAGGAAGGCTACCGGGCCTGGACCCACAAGCAGAACTTCCCGGCCAATCCGGTGGGCAAGTGGCAGGTGAGGGTGCTGACCGAGGACGGGCAGGTGATCGGGGTGTTGCGGTTCAAGGTGGTGGACGACACCGCCCGCTGAAAAACCTGTAGGAGCGGCCTTGCCGAGGCGTCGGACCGGCCGGAAAGGGCTGCGAAGCAGCCCCGGGATTTCAGCCTCAAGGCAGAAATTGCCGGGGCCGCTGTGCGGCCCTTTCGCGGCACAAGGCCGCTCCTACAGGAATGCGCCCCGCTGCGCTATGATCAGCCTCTATGCCCTCAGTCAGACGCATGGAGCCTATGACCGTCCCGAGCGCCACCCTGGACACCACCGAGCAGCCTTCGCGCCTGCGCATCGTCGGCGACTGGACCCTGGCCCACTACGCCAGCCTCAAGCGAGAATGCGAGCGCCTGGGCAGCCAGTACGGCGATGACACCCAGGTCGATCTCAGCCAGCTGGGCCGCCTGGACACCGCCGGCGCCTCGCTGCTGGCCGAGCTGCTTGGCTCCGAACGCCTGTCGCGCTGCACCGACGAACTCCCCGATGCCAGCCGCGCGCTGCTGAAGAACGTCTACTGCTCGGTGCAGGACTACTGCATCCCGGTCAAGGAGCCGGAGCAACCGGTGCTGCTCCTGCTGCTGGCACGCATCGGCCGCGCCGTCGACCAGCTGTGGCAGGATACCAACCAGGTACTGGGCTTCATCGGCCTGATCCTGCAGACCCTGTTCCTGCGCCTGTTCCAGCCGCACCGCTGGCGCGTCACGCCGGTGGTCGCGCACCTCGAGCAGACCGGCCTGGACGCCGCGCCCATCGTCGCCTTGCTGACCTTCCTGGTGGGCGCGGTGGTGGCCTTCCTCGGCGCCACGGTGCTGGCCGACTTCGGCGCGACCATCTTCACCGTCGACCTAGTGGCGTTCTCCTTCTTGCGTGAATTCGCCGTGCTGCTGACCGCCATCCTCATGGCCGGCCGCACCGCCAGCGCGTTCACTGCACAGATCGGCTCGATGAAGGCCAACGAAGAGATCGACGCCATCCGTACCCTGGGCCTGAACCCCATCGAACTGCTGGTGGTGCCGCGGGTGCTGGCGCTGCTGATCGCGCTGCCGCTGCTGACCTTCGTCGCCATGCTCTGCGGCATGATCGGCGGCGCGGTGGTCTGCGCCCTGACCCTGGACATCTCGCCGGCCATGTTCCTCTCGCTGCTGCAAAGCGACATCGGCGTGCAGCACTTCCTGGTGGGCCTGGCCAAGGCGCCGTTCTTCGCCTTCCTGATCGCCGCCATCGGTTGCCTGGAAGGCTTCAAGGTCAGCGGCAGCGCCGAGTCGGTGGGCGCTCATACCACGTCTGCCGTGGTGCAATCGATCTTCGTGGTGATCGTGCTGGACGCGGTGGCCGCGCTGTTCTTCATGGAGATGGGCTGGTGACTGAAGCGGTGATCGAAGCCCGGGGCCTGTGCAATCGCTTCGGCAGCCAGAGCGTGCACGAGAACCTCGACCTGGACCTGTACCGCGGCGAGATCCTCGCCGTGGTCGGTGGCTCGGGCAGCGGCAAGTCGGTGCTGTTGCGCAGCATCGTCGGCCTGCGCCGGCCCAACGAAGGCACGGTCAAGGTGTTCGGCCAGGACCTGGCCACCCTCGACGAAACCCAGCGCTCGCTGGTCGAACGCCGCTTCGGCGTGCTGTTCCAGAAGGGCGCGCTGTTCTCCTCGCTGACCGTCACCGAGAACGTCGCCCTGCCGCTGATCGAGCATGCCGGGCTGTCACGGGCCGATGCCGAGCACCTGGCCGGGGTCAAGCTGGCCCTGGCCGGGCTGCCGATCAGCGCCGCCGACAAGTACCCGGCGTCGCTGTCCGGCGGCATGATCAAGCGCGCCGCCCTGGCCCGTGCCCTGGCCCTGGACCCGGACATCCTGTTCCTCGACGAGCCCACCGCCGGCCTCGACCCGATCGGCGCCGCCGCCTTCGACCAGTTGATCCTGACCCTGCGCGACGCCCTGGGGCTGTCGGTGTTCCTCATCACCCACGACCTGGACACCCTCTACACCATTACCGACCGGGTGGCGGTGCTGTCGCAGAAGAGGGTGCTGGTGGCAGGGCCCCTGGCCGAGGTCGAGCAGACCGACGACCCATGGATTCACGAATACTTTCACGGCCCGCGTGGCCGGGCGGCCGAAGACGCCGCCCTGCGCGCCCGCCAGGAGCGCTGAACGATGGAAACCCGAGCTCATCATGTCCTGATCGGCCTGGTCACCGTGCTGGTGGTGGCCGGCGCCATGCTGTTCGGCCTGTGGCTGACCAAGTCCAGCGTCGACGACGCCTTCAAGGACTACGAAGTGGTGTTCAACGAGGCGGTCTCAGGCCTGTCCCGCGGCAGCCCGGTGCAGTACAACGGCATCAAGGTCGGTGACGTCAGCAGCCTGCGCCTGGACCCGAAGGATCCGCGCCGTGTGCTGGCCCGAGTGCGCCTGAGCGGCGACACGCCGGTCAAGGAAGACACCCAGGCCAAGCTGACCCTGGCCGGGGTGACCGGCAACTCATTCATCCAGCTCAGCGGCGGCACCCCGCAGAGCCCCGAACTCAAGGGCAGGGACGGCAAGCTGCCGGTGATCGTCGCCTCGCCGTCGCCGATCTCACGCCTGCTCAACGACAGCAGCGACCTGGTGACCAACATCAACCTGCTGCTGCACAACGCCAACCTGATGTTCTCCGAAAGCAACATCGAGCGCCTGAGCAACACCCTGGCCAACCTGGAGCAGACCACCGGCGCCTTTGCCAGCCAGAAGGGCGGCATCGCCGACGCCATCGAGCAACTGGCCCAGGTCGGCAAGCAGGCCAACGCCACCCTGGCCGAGACCCAGGCGCTGATGCGCAATGCCAACGGCCTGCTCGGCACCCAGGGCAAGCAGGCCATCGGCAGTGCCGAACAGGCCATGCAGTCGCTGGCCGAAAGCACCGCCACCATCAACAGCCTGCTGCAGGACAACCGCCAGTCCCTGGACGACGGTGCCCAGGGCCTGAACCAGATCGCCCCGGCGATCCGCGAACTGCGTGAGACCCTCAACTCGCTCAAGGGCATCTCCCGGCGCCTGGAAGCCGACCCCAGCGGCTACCTGCTGGGCCGCGACAACAACAAGGAGTTCCAGCCATGATCCCGTCGCTGCGCCTGGCCTTCGCCGCCGCCACGCTGAGCCTGGTTTCGGCCTGTTCGATCCTGCCGCAGAGCGAGCCTGTGGATATCTACCGCCTGCCGGTGAACCAGGCGGCCCGCGCCGCCGCGCCGCTGGACTGGTCGCTGCGCCTGAACAAGCCGCTGGCCAGCGAAGCCCTGGCCGGGCCGCGCATCGCGGTGATCCCCCAGGGTGACGTGATCAGCAGTTACAAGGGCGCACGCTGGAGCGACCCGACGCCGATGCTGGTGCGCAACCGCCTGCTCGACGGTTTCCAGCGCGATGGCCGGGTGCAGCGCCTGAGCGCCGATGACAGCAACCTGCAGGCTGACTACGAGCTGGGCGGCGAGCTACAGGCCTTCCAGAGCGAATACCGCCCGGGTGGGGCGGTGGAGGTGGTGATCCGCTACGACGCGCGGCTGGTGCAGGGCCGCAGCCAGCGCATCCTCGCGAGCAAACGCTTCGAGGTGCGCCAGGCGCTGGGCGAACAGCAGGTGCCTGCGGTGGTCGCCGGCTTCGGCGCGGCCAGCGATCAGCTGGCGCGCCAGGTGATCGACTGGACCGTCAGCCAGGCTCAGGCGAAGAACCAGTAGCAGACGAAGATCGCCGCGATCACCCCGGACAGCTCGGCCAGCAGGGCGCAACCGACGGCGTGGCGCACGCGCTGGATGCCCACCGCGCCGAAGTACACCGCCAGGACGTAGAAGGTGGTCTCGGTGCTGCCCTGGATGGTCGCCGCCACCAGCGCCGGGAAGCTGTCCACGCCCTGGGTCTGCATGGTCTCGATCAGCATGGCCCGCGCCGCGCTGCCGGAGAACGGCTTGACCAGCGCGGTGGGCAGGCCCTCGACGAAGCGGGTGTCCAGGCCCATCCAGGTCACCGCGTGGCGGATGCCGTCCAAGGCCAGTTCCAAGGCGCCCGAAGCGCGCAGCACACCGACCGCCACCAGCATCGCCACCAGGTAGGGCAGCAGCCCCTTGGCCACGTCGAAACCTTCCTTGGCGCCCTCGACGAAGGCCTCGTACACCTGCACCCGTCGTAACGCGCCGATCACCAGGAACAGCATGATCACGCCGAACAGCGTCAGGTTGCCAAGGATCGACGACAGGCTGGCCAGCGCGGCCGCCGACAGCGTGCCGAGGAAGGCCATGAAGCCGCCCAGCAGCAGGGCACCGGGGATCAGGTAGGCAAGCACCACCGGGTCCCATAGGCGCAGGCGCTGCATCACCGCCACCGACAGCAGGCCGACCAGGGTCGAGCAGCTGGTGGCCAGCAGGATCGGCAGGAACACCATGGTCGGATCGGGCGCGCCTTGCTGGGCGCGGTACATGAAGATGGTCACCGGCAGCAGGGTCAGCGACGAGGCGTTTAGTACCAGGAACAGGATCTGCGCGTTGCTCGCCGTGGTGCTGCTGGGGTTGAGCTCCTGCAGCGAGCGCATGGCCTTCAGGCCGATGGGCGTGGCGGCGTTGTCCAGGCCCAGGCCGTTTGCGGCGAAGTTCATGGTGATCAGGCCCAGGGCAGGGTGGCCGGGCGGCACTTCCGGCATCAGCCGGGCGAACAGCGGGCCGAGGACCTTGGCCAGCCATTCGACGATACCGGCCTTCTCGGCGATCTTGAGGAAACCCAGCCACAGGGTCAGGGTGCCGAACAGCAGGACCATGACCTCCACCGACAGCTTGGCCATGGCAAAGATGCTCTCGACCATCGCGGCGAAGATGCCGGCGTTGCCGCCCACCAGCCATTGGGCCAGGGCGGAAATGGCCGCCACCAGGAAAAAGCCGAGCCAGAGGCCGTTGAGCATCCGTGTGTTCCCCCGTGAAAAATGCCCGAATGATAGCGCAATCGCCGCGCCCTCTGTGGGAGCGGGTTTACCCGCGAACACCGGCGAAGCCGGTGCCAGCCACCGAGTTGCCTGCTTCGCGGGTAAACCCGCTCCCACAGGACCCGATGCTCCACGAATGAATGCAAAAAGCCCCGACAAGTCGGGGCTCTTCGCTCAGCTCAGTGGCTTACTGGTTGACGGTCTTGCCCGCCACCACAGCCTCTTTCTTGCCTTTTTCCAGCACCAGCGACTGGTAGTACGCCGCGCCTTTCTCGGCGTCGTACATGCCCTGCCACTTGGCGATGACCACCGCGGCCAGGGCGTTGCCCACCACGTTCAGCGCGGTACGGGCCATGTCCATGATGCGGTCGACACCGGCGATGAAGGCCAGGCCTTCCAGCGGAATGCCCACGCTGCCCAGGGTGGCCAGCAGTACCACGAAGGACACGCCCGGCACGCCGGCGATACCCTTGGAGGTGACCATCAGGGTCAGCACCAGCAGCAGTTGCTGGCTCCAGGACAGGTCGATGCCGTACAGCTGGGCGATGAAGATCGCCGCGATGCTCTGGTACAGGGTCGAACCGTCGAGGTTGAACGAGTAGCCGGTCGGCACCACGAACGAGCAGATCGACTTCGGCGCGCCGTACTTCTCCATCTTCTCGATCACGCGCGGCAGCACGGTCTCGGAGCTGGAGGTGGAGTAGGCGAGGATCAGCTCGTCCTTCATGATGCGCATGATCTTGATGATCGAGAAGCCGAACACGCGCGCCACCAGGCCCAGCACCATGAAGGCGAAGAAGGCGATGGCGAAGTACACCAGCAGCACCAGCTTGGCCAGCGGCAGCAGGGAAGCGAAGCCGAAGTTGGCGACGGTCGCGGCGATCAGGGCGAACACGCCGATCGGGGCGTAGTTCATGATCATGTGGGTGACCTTGAACATGGTCTCCGACACGCCCTGGAAGGTACGCACCAGCGGCTCGCGCAGGTCGGCGTTGAGGCTCGAAAGGCCCATGCCGAACATCACCGAGAAGAAGATGATCGGCAGCATCTCGCCACGCATCAGCGCCGCGAAGATATTCGACGGGATCAGGTTGAGCAGGGTCTCGATGAACGCGTGCTCATGCTGCACCTCGGCCGCGGTGGCCTGGTACTTGGAGATGTCGACGGTGCCCAGGGTGCTCATGTCGATGCCGGCGCCCGGGTGGAACACATTGGCCAGGACCAGGCCGACGACGATGGCGATGGTGGTCACCACCTCGAAGTAGATGATGGTCTTCAGGCCGATGCTGCCCAGTTTCTTCGCGTCGCCAACCCCGGCGATGCCCACGATCAGCGACGAAATCACGATCGGGACGACGATCATCTTGATCAGGCGAATGAAGATGTCGCCGGCCGGCTGGAGGACGTTGCTGATCCACCATGCCTTTTCTGCACTGAAATGATTCAGCAGCGCGCCGACTGCAACGCCCAGCAACAGACCAATCACGATCTGCCAGGCGAGGCTCAGTTTTGCCTTCTTCATGTCATTACCCTTTGTTGTAGTGGTCACGGGCACCGGCCGAAAAGACGCATGCCAGAGCGGCTGAAAGCCATTCCGGTTGCGCCTGGTCAGTCCGGCGTCCCACTGTAAGGACACCGCGAGCGAACATTGCTGGCGCTCGGGCCGAGGAAAAAGGCGGCAACTATTGCGACGTGGGGAGGGGCAGTCTAATGCCGGAAACGACTACCCTATGCCGAATCGGCATGAGACTAGAATCCAAAATCGGGCATCGCCAAGCCCTTGATTTTCAACGTTCGGATTTCCGAACAAGACCAAAGTGCCAGTTTTAGGCCGATTTGACGGTGGGACAGAAAGGTGTGAAGTGGCGTGTTCGACAATCCGAATGGCTGAAATGCCACGCGAACTGACCTGTCGGACAACAAAAAAAATTTCGATATACGGTAGCGACAAAATGTGTCTGAAGTAAAAAGTCGCTCGTATTAAAGGAAGGAGTCTTACAGGCGCTTCGGAAGCCAGATCGGTCACTTCGTCCTGTTCGGACCCAACCGACCTGCAACTTCCGATGCCACCCTCTCCTGACCCGGCCCATGACGGAGGCACTCCCTGTACCCCTAGGCCACTGCGACCCTGCAACAGTCAGAGCGGCCCGGCCCCCTGGTCATGCGCCGCCCCTCCTAGGGGCGGCGCATCATAGAAGCCTGAAAGATAAAAAGGTTCAGCTTCTATAGCATTACAGTCCGCGACCGCTGGTCAGTACCAGTTCGGGTCGCGCTTGAGCTGCTCCTGCAGCAGAGCCTTCATCCCGTCATCCGGCTTGCCCAGCCAACGGTAGTCGGCATGACGGGTGGGTGACTTGTCGGCAGGCAGCCCTTCGGGCACTTCCACGAGCATGCCGTAGGCGTCCTCCTTGTCCCAGCTGAAGGCCACGATCAGGCGCTTGTAGGTGCACTTGCCTTCGGACTCGCACAACGGGCCGACCAGATACTGGTCGCCGTCCTCGGTCACTGCCGACATCTGCTGCGCCGAACTGCCGCTCAGGTTGATCACCCACTCGGGCAGGCGCTCTTCGTGCTTGATGGTCTTTTGCCAGGTTTCCCGGTACTCGGGATCCGAGCCCAGCAGCTGGTTGGCCCGAACCTGGCCGTCATTGGCCGCCAGCGCCGTCGCGCCACTGCCCAGCAGCAACGCGACGACCAGGGCCTTGGGGAGCATCCTGCTCATGGTCATCAACCTCTGCCGCGGCCGAAGAAGAAGGAGGCGACGAACAGCACCAGGAAGACAATGAACAGGATCTTCGCGATACCGGTCGCGGCGCCAGCGATGCCGCCAAAGCCCAAAACCGCGGCGATGATGGCGATGATCAGGAAGGTGATTGCCCAACTAAGCATGATGTTTCTCCTTTTCTTGTGCGAAATCGGTCGATGGCGTCAGAACACCCAACGCTCCTCGGGCTGGACGCGCTCGAGCACGGCAGGCGCATTGTCGGCACTGGGCAGCGGCTCGGCGGCCTTGACCAGAGTGGTGGCATGGGTTGCCCGCATTTGCGTCAACAGCGCGGTCTGCACCGCCACCTGCTCGGCCAGACGGGCGGTCTGCCAGCTGTGGTAGAAGAGGCCCGCCGCCAGGGTGAGCAGCAGGGCCATGCCGAGGAACAACAGCTGGTGCAGGGGGACTACAGCGCTCTGCGTACGATTGTCTTGGGGGCGATTCATGCCGGCTCCTCCTGCTGTGCTTGTTATCCATTCTGCAAAGGTCGTTGCAGCCTGCATGCCAGCCTTAACAAGAAAAAAATATTCTTTTAAATCATATAGTTAACCAATTTCACGATGTAAATCAGGGACGTATCCTGCACGATGCCCCGATAACGGGTCGTGCGATTTGCACGATCAACCCTCTACCTTGGTCGCGACCTTCAGCAGATCGCCATCCACCCCCCGCACACCAACGATCTGCCTCGCGACCTCCACGGCTATGGTCTTCTGCTCGCTACTGACCACTTCACCCGATAGCCTGACGATTCCTTTGTCGCTGGACACCTTGATATTCAAACCGTCGAGGTTTCGGCTGAAGCGATAGCTGGCCTGGATCTTGTCGACGATCCAACTGTCGCCAGGCTGCGGGCCGTCTGGGGCATCAACAGGTTTCTCCCTGGCCTTGGCCAGGGCCGTGCTGTCCAGGCTGACCAGATTGCTGACCATGTGCACACCGTCGGTCGTTCGCGCGAGCACTCCAGCGAGGTCCTTGGCCTCAGGGCTGTCGACCTTGCCTCGCAAGGTCACGACACCCTCGCGACTTTCCACCTCGATGGCAGCTTTTTCCGTTACACGACTCCACAGCAACCGTGCGCGAACCACAGCCGCCAAGGTGGCATCCTCCAGACGCTGCGCGTAGGCACGTGGCTCCAGCGGCCTGTCCACCAACCCAGGCTCCACTTGCAGCTGATTGTCTACCTGCTCGATCCCGCGCGTGGCCAGCGCTACCTGTTCGGCCAAGGATCGTTCGACCGGATTCTCCACCGCACCCGACAGCCGCACGCGCTGGTCATCAACCACTACTTTTATAGAGAAGGGATTAAGCATGGGATTCAGAGAAAGGGCCGTCTGCAGTGCACCTTCAAGACGCGCATCCTGAATTGGGTCGGCCTGGGCCGGGACAATCGTCGCCAGTGCACAAGCCGCCAGCACGGCTATTCGAGCGTAAATGGTCATCATGGAACCTCCTTTCGCATACCTCAGCCCCAGACGCTCGCAAACGTCATGCCGGCCAATTGCCAATAGGTAACTTCAGATTTATCAGTTAGTTAGTCATCATGCAGGCATACGGCTAGCATGCATGTAGCGGAATCAATCAGAATCGACCATGCAACTTGCCCGATTTTTCCGACACTAATTGAGATCAATCCCAAAGGAGCGCAGGAAATGGAATCAGCCCAGGACAACCAAGGCCGCATTCTGCTGGTGGACGACGAGTCCGCCATCCTGCGCACGTTCCGCTATTGCCTCGAGGACGAGGGCTACAGCGTGGCCACCGCCAACAGCGCCGCCCAGGCCGAGGCCCTGTTGCAGCGCCAGGTGTTCGACCTGTGTTTCCTCGACCTGCGCCTGGGCGAGGACAATGGCCTGGACGTTCTGGCTCAGATGCGTATCCAGGCGCCGTGGATGCGGGTGGTGATCGTCACCGCCCATTCGGCCATCGACACTGCGGTGGATGCCATCCAGGCCGGCGCCGCCGACTACCTGGTCAAGCCCTGCAGCCCCGACCAGCTGCGCCTGGCCACCGCCAAGCAGCTGGAAGTGCGGCAACTGTCGGCGCGCCTGGAGGCCCTCGAAGGCGAGGTGCGCAAACCCAAGGACGGCCTCGACTCCCATAGCCCGGCGATGATGGCGGTGCTGGAAACCGCGCGCCAGGTGGCGACCACCGACGCCAACATCCTCATCCTCGGCGAGTCGGGCACCGGCAAGGGCGAGTTGGCCCGCGCCATCCATGGCTGGAGCAAGCGGGCGCGCAAGGCCTGCGTGACCATCAACTGCCCCTCGTTGAATGCCGAGCTGATGGAAAGCGAGCTGTTCGGCCACACCCGCGGCGCCTTCACCGGCGCCAGCGAGAGCACGCTGGGGCGGGTCAACCAGGCCGATGGCGGCACGCTGTTTCTCGACGAGATCGGCGATTTTCCGCTGACCCTGCAGCCAAAACTGCTGCGTTTCATTCAGGACAAGGAGTACGAGCGGGTCGGTGACCCGGTCACTCGCCGGGCGGACGTGCGGATCCTCGCGGCCACCAACCTCAACCTCGACGAGATGGTCCGCGAGAACCGCTTCCGTGAAGACCTGCTGTATCGGTTGAACGTCATCACCCTGCACCTGCCGCCGCTGCGCGAGCGCAGCGAGGACATCCTGACCCTGGCCGACCGCTTCCTGGCCCGCTTCGTCAAGGAGTACTCGCGCCCGGCTCGCGGCTTCAGCGACGAAGCCCGGGCCGCGCTGCTCAACTACCGCTGGCCGGGCAATATCCGCGAACTGCGCAACGTGATCGAACGGGCCAGCATCATCTGCCCGCAGGAGCGGGTGGAGATCGCCCACCTGGGCATGGCCGAGCAACCCGCCAGCAACGCGCCCAGGGTCGGCGCGGCGCTGAGTCTGGATGAACTGGAGCGCGCCCATATCGGCGCGGTGCTGGCCACCAGCGACACCCTTGACCAGGCGGCCAAGACCCTGGGTATCGACGCCTCCACCCTGTACCGCAAGCGCAAGCAGTACAACCTATGAAATGGCCGATGAAGCTGCGCACGCGGCTGTTCCTCAGCATCTCGGCGTTGGTCACGGTAGCCCTGCTGGGCCTGATGCTGGGGCTGTTCAGCGTGCTGCAGATGGCAGCCCTGCAGCAGCGCGTGGTGCAGGACACCACCCACACCCTGGAGCTGGGCCTGAAGCTGCGGCAAAACCTGGGTGAGCAGTTGAACCTGATCCTCGACGAGGACACCGCCCCGGCCAGCCTGGTGACCTTGCAGGACCAATTCCAGGCCCTGCTCAAGCAGGGGCTGGAGCAGGGCGGCGAGCGCACGGGTTTCAGCAAGGCCGCCAGCAACTACCAGGCATTCGTCCAGGCCTACCGGCAGAGTCCCACACCCGCCCGCAGCATGGGCGTGGACCAACCCCTCGGCGCCGCCTTCAACCAGGTCCGTACCGACCTGCTGGACTCCCACCGCCAGGCCCTGGAGCACATCGCCCGCAGCGAGGAGAAATCACGCGACCGCGCCCTGCTGATCAGCGGCTTGCTCGGGCTGATGGGCCTCACCGTGCTGGTGCTCGGTTTCATTACCGCGCACAACATCGCCCGCCGCTTCGGCCAGCCGATCGAGGCGCTGGCCAAGGCCGCCGACCAGGTCGGCCAGGGCAATTTCGACGTCACCCTGCCGGTGACCCAGGCCACCGAGCTCAACCAGCTGACCCGCCGCTTCGGCCTGATGGCCGATGCCCTGCGCAAGCACCAGGCCACCAACATCGACGAACTGCAGGCCGGCCAGCAACGCTTGCAGGCGGTGCTTGACAGCATCGATGACGGCCTGCTGATCATCGATCGCCAGGGCCGCCTTGAACACCTCAACCCGGTGGCCCAGCGCCAGCTCGGCTGGGACCCTAGCCGGCTCGGCGCAAGCCTGGCCGAGGCCCTGCAGCGCCCGGAGCTGGAAAAGCAACTGCGCCAGGTGCTGCGCGGCGGCAGCCTGGACCGCCCGCCGGACGACCTGAGCCTGGAGGTGGATGAGGAAACCCGTCTGCTGACCTACAGCCTGACCCCGGTCAGCCACCCCGAGGGGCCGATCCTCGGCGCGGTGATGGTGCTGCACGACGTCACCGAGCAACGCGCCTTCGAGCGGGTGCGCAGCGAATTCGTGCTGCGCGCCTCCCACGAGTTGCGCACGCCGGTCACCGGCATGCACATGGCGTTCGGCCTGCTGCGCGAGCGGGTCAGTTTCCCGCCAGAAGCGCGCGAGAACGACCTGCTCGAGACCATCGCCGAGGAGATGCAGCGCCTCACCCAACTGATCAACGACCTGCTCAACTTCTCCCGTTATCAAAGCGGCCTGCAGAAGCTGGAACTGGCCCCCTGTGCCCTCGACGAACTGTTCGAGCGCGCCCAGGCACGCTTTGCCGAACAGGCCTCGGGCAAGCAGATCGAGCTGATACGCGAGCTGGAACCGCCGTTGCCGCGCATCCAGGCCGACGTCGCGCAACTCGACCGGGTGCTCGACAACCTGCTGCACAACGCCATCCGCCACACCGGCAGCGGCGGGCGCATCCGCCTGCACGCACGGCGTCACGCCGAGCGGGTGATCATCAGCGTCGAGGACAACGGCGAAGGCATCGCCTACGGCCAGCAAGGGCGGATCTTCGAGCCGTTCGTGCAGGTCGGGCGCAAGAAGGGCGGGGCCGGCCTGGGCCTGGCGCTGTGCAAGGAGATCGTCCAGCTGCATGGCGGGCGGATGGGGGTGTTCTCGCGACCAGGGCAGGGCACGCAGTTCTACATGGCCTTACCGGTCTGACATCGCTTCTTGGTGGAAGCGGCGGCGCGCCGATGCGACTTGCCCCGCGATGAGGGCGGCCCAGGCAACCTAGCCTCAAGGCTCATCATCGATCCGCCGCCCCGCCACCCGCCGCCCCCGGGTAATCAGCTCGGCAAATTGGCGCGCGTTCAACGGATGGGCGAACAACCAGCCCTGCCCATAGTTGACTCCCTCGCTGTTGAGCAGCTCCGCCTGGTCCTCTGACTCGATGCCCTCGGCGATCACCCGCAGGTGCAGGTCGTGGGCCATGCGGATGATGTGCGGCGCCACGCCGCTGCTGGCGGCGTCATGGCCGAGGGCGTCGATGAACGACTTGTCGATCTTCAGGCAGTCCACCGGCAACGTCTGCAAGTAGGCCAGGCTGCAGTAGCCGGTGCCGAAGTCATCGATCAACACCTGGTGACCCACGGCGCGCAAGGCCTGCAGGTTGTCCCGCGCCACCACCACGTCGATCAGCCCGCGTTCGGTCACCTCGAAGGCGATCTGCCTGGGCGCCACCCGATGATGGGCCAGCAGCCGCGCCGCCACCCGGCCGATACGCGGCGCCATGACATCGCAGGCCGCCAGGTTCACCGAGATGTACAGCTGGCGGTTGGCCCGCAGCAACTGCCCCAGCTGCTCCAGTACCCGCTGCAGGACGAAGTCGGTGATCTGGCGAATCTGCCCGGTGTTCTCCGCCAGGGGAATGAACAGCTCCGGGCTGGTCAGGCTGCCGTCCGGACGGCGCCAGCGCACCAGCGCCTCGGCCCCGACGCAGCGGCGGCTGTCCAGCTCGAAGATCGGCTGGTACAGCACCTGAAGCTCGCCCCGGCGCAAGGCCTGCTGTAGCTCCGAGCTCATCGAGCGACGTTGCAGGATCAGTTGCAGCACCAGCCAGCCGATGCACGCAGCCAGCACCAGGCTGCCGGGGAACAGCAACCAGAGCAGGCCGTTGAGCTTCAGGGGCAGGCTGGCGCGGGGGGCGATCAGCACCAGCTGGTAGTCCGGCGACTTGGTGGACATGCGATAGACCAGCCGGTCGGGCAGCTCGATCAGCGACTTGCCCTGCGGCGGCGGCCAATCGGCGATCGGTGGCCAGGGTTGCGCCGGCCCCAGCACCGGGATGGCCCGCGTGCCCCGGTCCAGCACCACCAGCAGGCTGCCGCCCGGGGGCAGGTCGACCACGTCGGTAAGGTGGCCACGGGAGGTCGACACCACGAAGCGTCCCCGGCCCAGCATCAGCGCCGCGAGGTTCTCGTTGGGCTCGGTGGTGGTGTTGAGCCAGTAGCTGTAGGTCGGGCCCTGGATATCAGGGCTGCGCAAGGGTTCGATGGTCCGCTCGCCGCCGCGGTTCGAACAGGCCAGCGTGCCTTCCACATAGGACGCCTCGTAGATGAACCGCGACTTCAGCGCCACCTGCTGCAGTTGCGCCAGCATCTGCGGGTCGCAGCCGCGCAGGGGCTGCGCCTGAAGCTGGTCCACGCCCTCGCGCAACTGACCGAAGACCTGCTCCAGGCGCTCCAGGAAACGCTCGCCCTGGGCATTCATCTGCGCGCTTTCGCTCTGCTTCATCTGCTGCAAGGCAACGTTGACGCTGATCGCCAGCAACAGCACGGCACTGGCCAACGCCGCGAGCGCGGCCAACAGCCAGGGTCGGTGGAAAAATTGACGCACCGAAGCGAGGAGGTCAAACATGCGTGGCATCCAGTTGAATACCAAAGGTATAGCAACTGAATCGATGCTTGGCGTGGCCGCTGGGCGTGTGGAGCGGTCCTATCGAGGATCGCCCAGCGATTTATGGTGCGCTGTTACACAGGAAGAAAAGGTGCAGGCTCTACCAGCGTGGGAGCGGGCTTGCCCCGCGATCACCGGCGAAGCCGGTGCCATGCACCGCATCGCGGGGCAAGCCCGCTCCCACGCTGAACATTCAAAAAACCGTATTAGCGCTTGCGGTTGAGCACCTGCAACATCGCCGCGGTCTGCGCATCCGGCACACCGTCGAAGCGCTGCGGGCGGAAGCGCATCTGGAACGCAGCGATCACATGGCGGGTGGACACATCCAGCTCGCCGGTCTGGTCGATGGCGTAGCCAAAGCGCGCCAGCTGCTGCTGGTACCAGGTGACGCTCGGCGGATTGACCTCGAAATAGGCCTGCTGGCGTGCCACCGAGGCAGCGTCCGGCCAGATGCCCAGACCGGCGTCGGCCAGGCGCTTCCAGGGGAACAGCGGGCCGGGGTCGAGCTTGCGCAACGGCGCGATGTCGCTGTGGCCGATGATGTGGCGCGGGTCGATGTTGTTGCGCTTGACGATGTCCTTGAGCAACGCGATCAGCGCCTGCACCTGCGCTTCGCTGTACGGGTGCCAGACCCGCCCGGTCGGCGTGTCGGTATACCCCTCGTTGACGATCTCGATGCCGATGGAGCTGGAGTTGAGCCAGGTGCGACCCTGCCACTGGCTGTCCCCGGCATGCCAGGCGCGGCGGTTCTCGTCCACCAGCTGATACACCGTGGCCGGGCCGTCACCGATCAGGTAGTGGCTGCTGACTTCGCCATGGGTCAACAGGGCGAGTGAACGCTCCAGCGAGGCATTGGTGTAATGCAGCACGACGAACTGGATACGGCTGTCCTGGTTGGCCGAAGGATGGCTGCGGTCGATGCGCAGGCCACTGGAACAACCTGCCAGGGCCAGCAGGAGCAGGGCGGTGAAGAGTCTTTTCATTGCAGGGGGCACGTGATGGAGTCAGCGGCGACAATGCTACAGTATAACGTGCCCGCCACGATTGCTCACCCTGAACCCGACTAACCCTGTTCCACCCGATTGCGCCCCAGCTCCTTGGCCCGGTATAACGCCTCGTCGGCACGCTTGAGCACCTGGTCGCCACGCTCGCCGGAACGGAAGGCGCTGATGCCGATGGAAGTGGTGATGACCACTCGCTCGCCCTTGAAGTGGAACGGGCAGGCCTCGATGGCCGCCCGCAGCGTTTCGGCCACCTGAGCCGCAGCCGGCGGCGATGTCTGCGGCAACAGCAGGACAAATTCCTCGCCACCGAAACGGGCGATGAAGTCGCGCCCGCGCAGGCGCTTGCGTAGCTGGTCGGCAACGATCTTCAGCACTTTGTCGCCCGCCAGGTGACCATAGCCGTCGTTGATGCGCTTGAAATGGTCGAGGTCGAGGATGGCCATGGCCAGGTGGCCGCCGTTTTCCTGCCAGTCGAGCACCTCGCGCTCGACCTGCTCGCTCCAGGCCGCACGGTTGGGCAGGCCGGTAAGCGGATCGATCATGGCTTTCTGGCGCTGCTCCTCCAGGTGCTCGCGGTAACCGAGGGCCTCCTGCTCCATGCTCGCCACGCGCTCGGCCAGGCCTTGCAGGCGGCTGGCCAGCTCGTGCTCGCGACGGTCGCGCTCGTGCTGGTGATCGTCCATGGTCACCAGCAGGCCCTCGAGGCGGTTCTCCAGGATGTGCTTGAGGCTGTCGACATCGACGGCGCCCTGCACGCTGCTTTGCAGGCCATCGACCTGCTCGCGCAGCTGGCTGTCCAGCTCGCGGGCGGCGGAGCTGTTGTCGGCATGGCCGGCGCTGGCTTCGTGCAGATGGCTCTGGAAAGTCTCCAGGCGCTCGTTGAGCTGTTGCAGGTAGGCTTCGAACTCATGCTGGCCACTGTCGGTGATCGCCAGCATGAGCACGGCCAGGTCATCCAGGACCGGAATCAGCTCGTACCAGTTCAGCCCCCGTGAAACCCGCTCGCGCATCTCCAGGGCCTGGGCCTTGTGGCGCTCCGGCAGGCTGAGGTCATCGAGCAGGCCGATCAGGGTCTGCTCGATATGGGCGGCGACCTGGCTGTACGGTGGCTCGACCGCGTCGGGGAGAGCATAAGGGCCGTCTTCGCCGATAACCTCATCTGTCGCAGGTTCCAGCTCATCCGGTACGGGTTGCACGTCCTCGACAAGCGCCACGGGCTCAGCAACCGCTACGTCAACGGGCTCCACCTCGGCTTGAGGTTCGGCTTTCGGTTCGACAACGGGCACTGGCGTGGTTTCAACCAACGCTGGACCGGGCAGTTCAGTTTCCGGCTCGGGTTCCGGTTCGGGCAATTCGGCTGGCGCAGTGTGCTCCTGCGCAGGCTCAGGCGCGACAGGCGGCACAGGTGCAAGAGCATGCAGTTCATCGGCATCCCTGGCCTGCGCCTCAGGCGCGATGACGGGAGACTCCTGCGCCGCAGGCACAGGTACTTCGACGGCCACAGGCGCAGGCACCATCTCGCCCGGGGCCTCGTCACGGCCACCGAACAGGCGCTGCAGAAAGCCCGGGCGGGCCTCTTCCTCGGGCTTTTGCACCGCGCTCAGGGCGCGCCCCTGCAAGCCGCTGAGCTCACCCAGCAAGGGCGGCAGTTCGCGGGACTGGCTGACCCCACCGTCGAGCTTCTTCGCCAGCTTTTTCAGCGGCCGCGACACCTCGCCCGGCAGCGGCAGGGTCTGCAGCTGGGTGACCAGCGCGGTCAGCGCCTCGCTGACCTGGTTCATGCGGGTCTCACGACGCTGCTCGGAGTCGAGCACGGCTTTTTCCAGGCGGGGAATCAGCCCGGCGAGGCCGGCGTCCATATTGTCGCTGCGGATGACCTCGCGCATTTCCTTCATGCACTGGTCAACGGTCTTGTCGCTACCTTCAGCCGCCAGGGTGCTGCGCACCAGGCCACGGCGCAGCAGGTCGAGGCGGGCTTCCCAGCGCCGCTCGAGCTTTTCCTGCTGCTCGATGCTCTTGAGGTATTTTTCTTTCCAGCGCTCGGCTTCTTCGGTCATGCCTGGATCCGCAACGGGTAGTGGCATCTAGTCCTGCAATCACTGGATTTCGGCGGAAAAGCCCAACACTTGAGTGCAGGATTCGCCCAGGCAGGACTAACTCAGGACCGGCAGCGTATCCACTGTCAGGGCATCAGGCAATCGGATCTCGACGGCAACCGGAAGGTGGTCGGAAATAGGCTGCGCCAGCACCTCGACACGTTCGAGCGTCAGGCTTGGGCTGAGCAGGATATGGTCCAGGCAGCGCTGGGGGCGCCAACTGGGGAAGGTGGCCTCGACCTGGGGCGCGATCAGGCCCAGGTCACGCAGTGGCGAGTGGTCGATCAGGTCGTTGGCATGGGTGTTCATGTCGCCCATGAGGATCTGGTGGCGATAGCCACCGATCAGCTCGCGGATGTAGGCCAGCTGACGGGCGCGGGTCTTGGCGCCGAGGGCCAGGTGCATCATCACCACGATCAGCGCATCCTCGCCCTCGCCGAAGCGCACCAGTATCGCCCCGCGGCCGGATGGGCCGGGCAGGGGATGGTCTTCCAGGTGCTGGGGCTTGAGACGGCTGAGCACACCGTTGCTGTGCTGGGCAAAACGCCCGAGGTTGCGGTTGAGCTGCTGGTACCAGTAGGGGAAGGCACCCAGATGGGCCAGGTGCTCGACCTGGTTGACGAAGCCGGAACGCAGGCTGCCGCCATCGGCTTCCTGCAGGGCCACCAGGTCGAAGTCGCCGAGCAGGTCGCCGATCTTCTGCAGGTTGCCGGCGCGCCCGTTGTGCGGCAGCAGGTGCTGCCAGCTGCGGGTGACATAGTGCCGATAACGCTCGGTGCTGATACCGACCTGGATGTTGAAGCTGAGCAGCCGCAGGCGACCATCTTCCGGCAGGCCGGTGGCCCGCAGGTGATGCTCGTTGACCTGCGGCTGGGGCAGGCCAATGCCTCGCGTGGCACGCAAGCGCATGGCGGTCGCCGCTTACTTAGCGGCGCGCTCCTTGGCGATCAGTTGGTCAGCGACGTTCAGCACGCCTTCCGGACCTTGGGCGGTGCCCAGGTCGAAGCGGTACTTGCCGTTGACGACCATGCTCGGGACGCCGGTGATCTCGTACTTCTTGGCCAGTTCCTTGGCCTGGTTGACCTGCCCCTTGATGGCGAAGGAGTTGAAGGTGGCGAGGAACTTGTCCTTGTCCACGCCCTGGGTGGCCAGGAAGTCGGCCATTTCCTCAGGCTTGGTCAAGCGCATGCGCTTGTTCTGGATGGCATCGAATACCGCGTTGTGGACGTTGTGCTCCACACCCATGGCTTCCAGGGTCAGGAACATCTGGCCGTGGGCATCCCATGGACCACCGAACATGGCCGGTACGCGCTTGAAGTTGACGTCCTTGGGCAGCTTGTCGACCCAAGGGTTGATGACCGGCTCGAAGTGGTAGCAGTGCGGGCAGCCATACCAGAACAGCTCGACGACTTCGATCTTTCCGGGTACCGAAACCGGGACCGGGTTGCTCAGCTCGATATATTCCTTGCCGGCGGTGGCAGGCTCCGCGGCCTGCACGGCGGCCATACCGAATACGCTGGCGGCGACCAGCGCGGCGCTGAGAATCAGTTTACGCATGCTTTACTCCTGAGCAGTCTTTGGTCGCCTCGACGCGACCCGTGTAGGACAGGCCGGGAAGGGCTCGAGTTCTGTAGTGTAACGGCTATGGACAGAAAAAAGGGCAGCCTGGGCTGCCCTTTTCATCTTTAGCGCTGGTGCATTAACCGAGTGTTAACGCGGGATAATGCAGTGATCAAGCAGGCCCCATCGCGGGGCAAGCCCGCTCCCACGCAATCCTCTATCCCAGGGCAACCGGATCAGTGCAGGCCCTGGATGTAGCTGGACAGCGCTTCGATGTCCTTGTTGCTCAGCTTGCCGGCGATGGTGCGCATGGTCATGGCGTCGCCGTCGTTGGTGCGGTTGCCTTCGCGGAAGTCGGTCAGCTGCTTGCTGACGTACTGCGCGTGCTGGCCGCTCAGGTGCGGGAATTTCGCCAGGGCGATGCCCGCGCCGTTGGGCGAGTGGCAGCCGGTGCAGGCGGGCATGCCTTTCTCGAGGTTGCCGCCATTGAACAGGGCACGGCCACGCTCGACCAGTTTCGGGTCGGCGGCGCCCACGCTGCCTTTCTGGCTGGCGAAATAGGCGGCGATATCGGCCAGGTCCTGGTCGTTGAAGTTGGCCAGCATGCCGGTCATCTCCAGCACGGTACGCTTGCCGTCCTTGATGTCATGCAGCTGCTTGTTCAGGTAGGGCTCACCTTGGCCGGCGAGTTTCGGGAAGTTCGGTGCCAGGCTGTTGCCGTCAGGGTTGTGGCAGGCCCCGCAGACAGCTGTTTTGGCCTGACCGGCAGCAGCATCGCCTTTGATGGGTCCCGCAGCAGTTGCCGCACCTGCGACCCCCATGGTCAACAGCAGACTCACGAATAGTTTGTTCATCAGCTAATCCAACACGGCTAAGGGTGAAATGTTATGTATCGGGACTGCCGCTCATCCAAAGGATGACCAAACGGTAGTCCTCGGCACTGCAGTCCATGCACAATCCACGCGGCGGCATAGCCTTGAAACCCTGTGTAACATGCACCACCAGTTGCTCCATGCCTCGCGCCAGCCTTGGCTCCCAGGCCGCCCGGTCACCGCTTTTGGGTGCCTGGGGCAGTTGTCCGGCGTGACAGGCCGCGCACGTGCGGTTGTACAACGCCTCGGGATCCTGTGTAGCCTGTGCGCTGAAAAACGGCAGGAACATACCGACAGCAAGCAGCCATTTCGCCATGCGAAACGACCTGACAGGGTTGGGGGCCGCGCTGCGTTCTGTTGCGCGAGCTATTGTTCGACACCCCATGCTCAATTGCCTTCGCTGGGCGAATGAGCACACAAAAACTGGGGCATTATATACTTCCGCCAGCCAAACGGAAACGACACCGCTTGCCAGGCCTGGTCCTACGCCTCCAGCGCTGGGCAACACCCACATCGGAAATCCCATGCAAGTCAAGAACCCCATCCTCGGCCTCTGCCAGAAAGCCAAATTCGCCCTCAGCGCCGCCAAGGTCGAACAATGCCCCGAAGACCAGGGTTACGAGGTGGCTTTCGCCGGCCGTTCCAACGCCGGTAAATCCAGCGCCCTCAACACCCTGACCCACGCCAGCCTGGCGCGCACCTCGAAGACCCCCGGGCGCACCCAGCTGCTGAATTTCTTCAGTCTGGACGATGAACGGCGTTTGGTCGACCTGCCGGGCTACGGTTATGCAAAAGTGCCGATTCCGCTCAAGCAGCACTGGCAGAAACACCTGGAAGCCTACCTGGGCAGCCGCGAGTGCCTGCGCGGGGTGATCCTGATGATGGACACCCGCCACCCGATGACCGACTTCGACAAGATGATGCTCGACTGGGCCAAGGCCAGCGGCATGCCCATGCACATCCTGCTGACCAAGGCCGACAAGCTGACCCATGGCGCCGGCAAGAACACCCTGCTCAAGGTGCAGGCGGAAATCCGCAAGGGCTGGGGCGATGCGGCGACCATCCAGCTGTTCTCGGCGCCCAAGCGCCAGGGGTTGGAGGAGGCCTACCGGGTGCTGGCGGACTGGATGGAGCTGGAAGACAAGCCGGCGGCCTGAAGGCCAAGGGGTACTTTCGTGGGAGCGGGCTTGCCCCGCGATCGGCTGATCGCGGGGCAAGCCCGCTCCCACGGATTTCCCAGGCTTCAGGCCGAATTCCGGGCAAAAAAAACCCCGGACTTCGTATGGGGAGGGGGAAGTTCGGGGTCCAAGTCCGGACCGCTAGGGCGGGGTCCAGATATCTGCCAACACTTAACACAACATAGGAGCATCGAAAGGCTTCACCAGCCATTCAGTACCTCTGAGTGGCGGTTCACCGGTTTAGTTCCGAGCCCCTCGAAACTATTTGCGATAGTTTCATGAAACTCACGATCTAAGGCCCGAGGCCAGCACCGGATCCGCGACACTACGCCGCAGATCCTACACAGCTTTCACACGGCGTTTAGTGAGCTTCGTCCCAATTCGAGCCAACGCCCACTTCAACCAGCAGCGGCACATCGAGTTCCGCGGCACCGCTCATGTAGCCACGAATTTCATCTTTCACCTGCTCGACCAGGTCCTCGCGCACCTCGAGCACCAGTTCGTCGTGCACCTGCAGGATCACTCGCGCATCCAGCTTGCTGTCGGTCAGCCAGTTATCCACCGCCACCATGGCACGCTTGATGATGTCCGCCGCGGTGCCCTGCATCGGGGCGTTGATCGCGGTGCGCTCGGCGCCTTTGCGCAGGGCCGGGTTCTTGGCGTTGATGTCCGGCAGGTACAGGCGACGGCCGAACAGGGTCTCGACGAAGCCCTGCTCGGCAGCCTGGGCGCGGGTGCGCTCCATGTAGGCCAGCACGCCGGGGTAACGGGCGAAGTAGCGGTCGATGTAGTCCTGGGACTGCTTGCGGTCGACGCCGATCTGCTTGGCCAGGCCGAACGCGCTCATGCCGTAGATCAGGCCGAAGTTGATCGCCTTGGCGCTGCGGCGTTGGTCAATGGTGACGTCCGCCAGGGCCACGCCGAACACTTCGGCGGCGGTGGCGCGGTGCACGTCCAGGTCGTTGCGGAAGGCATGCAGCAGGCCTTCGTCCTTGGCCAGGTGGGCCATGATGCGCAGCTCGATCTGCGAATAGTCCGCCGCCAGCAGCCTGTAGCCGGGGCTGGCGACGAAGGCCTGGCGAATACGCCGGCCTTCGGCAGTGCGCACCGGGATGTTCTGCAGGTTCGGGTCGCTGGAAGACAGCCGGCCGGTGGCGGCCACGGCCTGCTGGTAGGAGGTGTGGATCCGCCCGGTGCGCGGGTTGATCTGCCCCGGCAGCTTGTCGGTGTAGGTGCTCTTGAGCTTGCTCAGGCTGCGGTACTGCATCAGTACTTTGGGCAGCGGGTAGCCTTGCTCGGCCAGGTCATCCAGGACCGCCTCGGCGGTGGACGGCTGGCCCTTGGCGGTCTTGCTCAGCACCGGCATGCCCAGCTTGTCGTAGAGGATCGCGCCCAGCTGCTTGGGCGAGCCCAGGTTGAATTCCTCGCCGGCCAGGGCGTATGCCTCACGCTCCAGCTCGACCAGCTTCGCCCCCAGCTCGCCGCTCTGTACGCCGAGCAGCGCGGCGTCGACCAGCGCGCCCTGGCGCTCGATCTTCGCCAGCACTGGCACCAGCGGCATCTCGATGTCCATCAGCACCGGCAGCACGCTCGGTGTCTTGGCCAGGCGCGCCTGCAACGCGTGGTGCAGGCGCAGGGTGATGTCGGCGTCCTCGGCCGCGTAGGGGCCGGCCTTCTCCAGGGGGATCTGGTTGAAGGTCAGTTGCTTGGCGCCCTTGCCGGCGATGTCCTCGAAACCGATGGTGGTGTGGTCCAGGTACTTCTGCGCCAGGCTGTCCATGTCGTGACGGGTGGCGGTGGAGTCGAGCACATAGGACTCGAGCATGGTGTCGTAGGCCACGCCGCGCATCAGGATGGCCGGGCTGCCGTTGGCCAGGATGTTGATGTCGTACTTGGCGTTCTGGCCGATCTTGCCCTTGGCCGGGTCTTCCAGCAGGGGCTTGAGGGCCAGCAGCACGGCGTCACGGTCGAGCTGGGCGGGGGCGCCTTCGTAATCGTGGGCCAGCGGTACATAGGCGGCCTCGTGGGGCTCGACGGCGAACGACAGGCCGACCAGTTGCGCCTGCTGTGCGTCTAGGCCGGTGGTCTCGGTGTCGAAGGCGAACAGCGGCGCCTGGCGCAGTTTCTCCAGCCAGGCGTCGAAACGCGCCTGGTCGAGGATGGTCTCGTACTTCGGCTCGACCTTCTCGGCCACAGGTTCAACGTCGGCAGCAACGCTGCCACCGGCCTTGGGCGCGCTGCGCTGGACCTCGGCCACCCAGCTCTTGAACTCCATCTCGGTGTACAGCGCCAGCAGCGCCTCGCGGTCCGGCTCGCCGCAGACCAGGGCGTCCACTTCGACATCCAGTTCGACATCGCACTTGATGGTCGCCAGCTCGTAGGACAGGAAGGCCGCGTCGCGGTGCTCCTCGAGCTTGGCCGGCAGGGTCTTGGCGCCACGGATGGCCAGGGCCGGCACCTTGTCGAGGTTGTCGTACAGGTCGCGCAGGCCACCGCCGATGCCGGTCAGCAGGCCGACCGCGGTCTTCTCGCCAACGCCCGGCACGCCAGGGATGTTGTCGACCTTGTCGCCCATCAGGGCGAGAAAATCGATGATTTGCTCGGGACCTACGCCGAACTTCTCGTGCACGCCGGCGATGTCCAGCACGCTGCCGGTCATGGTGTTGACCAGAGTGACGTGGCCGTCCACCAGCTGGGCCATGTCCTTGTCGCCGGTCGAGATGATCACCGGACGGCCGGCGGCGGCGCTGCTGCGCGCCAGGGTGCCGATGACGTCGTCGGCTTCCACGCCTTCGACGCACAACAGCGGGTAGCCGAGGGCGCGGACGCTGGCGTGCAGCGGCTCGACCTGCACCCGCAGGTCGTCGGGCATGCTTGGGCGGTTGGCCTTGTACTCGGCGAACATGGCGTCACGGAAGGTCCCGCCCTTGGCGTCGAAAACCACCGCGAACAGGCTGTCCGGGTACTGCTTGCGCAGGCTCTTGAGCATGTTCAGCACGCCCTTGACCGCGCCGGTGGGCATGCCCTTGGAGGTGGTCAGCGGCGGCAGTGCGTGAAAGGCGCGGTAGAGGTAGGACGAACCGTCCACCAGGACGAGGGGCGCTTGGCTCATGAGGAGAATCAACCTTTTCGACGGGTCCGGCGCTAGAATAGCCGGATCAATGACGACAAAAGGACTAGGTTATCATGCGCACACCCATTCGCCTGTTACTGCTCGGTCTGCTGGCCACCATGCCGGTCGTCACCCTGGCGGCGGACGAAGCCCCATCGGCCGATCCCGATGTAACCATTCGCACGGAAGGCGACAAGACCATCCAGGAGTACCGTCAAAACGGCTTCCTGTATGCGATCAAGGTCACGCCGAAGAACGGCAAGCCTTATTTCCTGGTACGCGCCGATGGCTCCGAAGGCAATTTCATTCGTTCCGACCAGCCGGACATGCTGATTCCGTCCTGGAAGATCTTCGAGTGGTAAGCTAGTAACGCGTATCGTTCTTATCAACCAGGCACTTCCGGCGGAAGTGCCCGCATGGGCAATTCTTCAACATGTCAGTCTTCACCCCTGTGTCCCGGCCTGAGCTGGAAACCTTTCTGGCGCCGTACGAGCTGGGTCGCCTGCTCGACTTCCAGGGCATCGCCGCCGGTACCGAGAACAGCAATTTCTTCGTCAGCCTGGAAAAGGGGGAGTTCGTCCTCACACTGATCGAGCGCGGGCCGGCTGAAGACATGCCGTTCTTCATCGAGCTGCTCGACGTGCTGCACGCTGCCGACATGCCGGTGCCCTACGCACTGCGCGACCGCGACGGCAACGGCCTGCGCGAGCTGTGCGGCAAGCCGGCGCTGCTGCAGCCACGGCTGTCGGGCAAGCACATCAAGGCGCCGAACAACCAGCACTGCGCCCAGGTCGGCGAGCTGTTGGCGCATATCCACCTGGCCACCCGCGAGCGCATCATCGAGCGCCGCACCGACCGTGGCCTGGACTGGATGCTGGAATCGGGCGCCGAGCTGCTGCCGGGCCTGAACCGGGAACAGGCCGGGCTGCTGCAGCCGGCACTGGCGGAAATCACCGCGCACAAGGCGCAGATCCTCGCCCTGCCCAAGGCCAACCTGCACGCCGACCTGTTCCGCGACAACGTGATGTTCGAAGGCACCCACCTGACCGGACTCATCGACTTCTACAACGCCTGCTCCGGGCCGATGCTGTATGACATCGCCATCACCGTGAACGATTGGTGCCTGGACGATCAGGGCGGCATCGACCTGCCACGTGCCCAGGCCCTGCTGGGCGCCTATGCGGCGCTGCGGCCGTTCACCGCCGCCGAGGCCGAGCTGTGGCAGGTGATGCTGCGGGTGGCTTGCGTGCGCTTCTGGCTGTCGCGCCTGATCGCGGCGCAGGCGTTCGCCGGGATGGACGTGATGATCCATGACCCGAGCGAGTTCGAAGTGCGCCTGGCGCAGCGCCAGCAGGTGGCGCTGAAGCTGCCGTTCGCGCTTTGAATTTTAGCTACTTAATCACGAGTAATTCTGAGTGCCGCGCTGGTACGTCATCATCGCCAGCGCAATGCACCAGCCAGTGGCGCGGTTTTCTGCTTGTTGTATCTGGCGGATCTGATAAGACTTGCTGTACGTTTTTACGCCGCCAAACCTTAATGGACAGTGATTGGCTTTGTATGCAAACCACCGCCCGAAATTAATTGTCAACTATTGATTTTGTCAGTTGTAAGATTCCCGAGTCAGATGTCATATATAAAGCGCATGAAATGTTTCAAGCGAACCATGAGCCTTATTCGGAGATCTGACATGTCTGACTCAAAAGTATCCTGCCCCACTTTGCTTGACTACTCCTATTTCTGGAATGGACGCCCCACTGCAGTTTCGACAGATCAATTCTTGGTGAAATCCGCTACCACGTTTACTACAAGTATTACATTTAGAAATAATACCGGCCTGGAAATTACCTTGGGGCGCCCGCAGTTGTGGACAAATGTTTTACCCCAAGATGGAGGTGAAGGTTATCAACCTGGAGAATTTTTCTATGAAGTCCCTGAAGGTGCAGTTGCCAGGGGAGCAGAATTCACCCTGAAAATTAGCTTCGAGACAGATAATGTCCCTGAAGAACACCGAACGGTAACCATTCGCCCACAATTGGCGGGTGGCGGGTGGTACAATCCATTTGACGTAGCATCACCAATTGTAAAATACGAATTCCAATGTGCCACACCTAGCCTTGATGGCATCAGAATCTTCAGTATTCCAGCAGGAGTGCCAGCCTCTGATAACCGCCAAATTCGCTAGTCGAATGTGCAGCTCTGCAGTTACCGGCAATGGGAAAAACACGCCGACTCCAACTATATGAGTCATGAACGATCAGTTTTATTACATATAAAACTCATAAATCCTGATTGCCATACTTGTTCAATCAAAACTCAGCTTCGGCTCAGCGTGAAGCCATGAGTGATTGGCAGGGTGGCAATCAGGCTTTTCGCGACTGCACACCGGCTCAGAGCGGTTCCAGGCAACCGGTCAGGTCGTTGCCCAACTTTTCCAGCAAACGCTCATAGCCCCTGGCATCCACCGCATCGCTGCCCCCCAGCGCATCCAGCTCCGCCAGGCGCACTGGCAAACCAGCGGTCAACGTCTCGGCCAGGCGCGGGCGCAGCGGCGGCTCGCTGAACACACAGGTCTTGCCCACCGCCTGCAGGCGCTTGCGCATCGCGGCGACGTGCTGCGCGCCCGGCTGCACTTCCGAGGCGACGCTGAACACACCGGCGTGCTTCAGGCCATAAGCGGCCTCGAAGTAGTCGAAGGCTTCGTGGAACACGAAGTACGGCTTGCCGGCGATCCCCGCCACCCGCTGCTTGATCCGCCCATCCAGGGCATCCATGCGCTCGACGAACAGCTTGAGGTTGGCCTGGTAGCGCGGCGCATTGGCCGGATCCGCTGCCGCCAGGTCACCGGCCATCTTCGTCGCGATCACCCGGGCATTCACCGACGACAACCACAGGTGCGCATCGAGGCTGCCCGGACGGTGGTCATGGTCGTGATCGTCGTGGTCTTCCTCGTCGTGGGAGTGGCTGTCCTCGCCGAAGTGGCGCAGCTGCAGGCCTGACAGCGACTGCACGGCCACGGTCGGCTTGGCGCGGCTCTTCAACACGCGGGGCAGGAAGCCTTCCATGTCCGGACCGATCCAGTACAGCAGGTCGGCATCGGCGACCTTGCGCACGTCGGAGGGGCGCAGCGCGTAGTTGTGCGGGGAAGCACCCGGCGGCAGCAGCACATCGGGGCTGCCGACACCGTCCTGGACGGCGGCGGCAATCTGCTGCAGGGGCTTGATGCTGGTCAGCACGCGCACGTCGGCGTGGGCCGAAAAAGCGATGAAAGCGACAAAGAGGGCAAGGAATCGGGACACGGTGGATACTCGGGTCGTCAGAAACAGGTAACATAATAACGTCTCCATCCTGAACCGTCGCTGCCCATGTCCATCACGCCGCTGGCCCACCGTCCCCACGATCATTCCCACTGCGTCCACAGCGCGCTGGCCGAGGCCGACGCGCTGTGCAACCGTCAGGGCCTGCGCCTGACCGCCCTGCGCCGCCGCGTGCTGGAGCTGGTGTGGCAGAGCCACAAGCCGCTGGGCGCCTACGACATCCTCGCCGTGCTCAGCGAGCAGGACGGCCGCCGCGCCGCGCCGCCCACCGTCTATCGGGCGCTGGACTTCCTGCTGGAGAACGGCTTGGTGCACCGCATCGCCTCCCTCAATGCCTTCATCGGCTGCAGTCATCCCGAGCATGCGCACCAGGGCCAGTTCCTGATCTGCCGCGAATGCCATGTGGCCATCGAGCTCGAGCAGAACAGCATCAGCGACGCCATCGTCAGCAGCGCCAAGGCCGTGGGCTTCGCCGTCGAGACGCAGACGGTCGAAGTGGTCGGCCTGTGCGGCAACTGCCGGGGCAAGGCATGAGCGACGCCCTGATCCGACTCGAGCAGGTCGGCGTCAGCTTCGGTGGCGAGGCGGTGCTCGACAGCATCGACCTGGCCGTCGCGCCCGGGCAGATCGTCACCCTGATCGGCCCCAACGGCGCCGGCAAGACCACCCTGGTGCGCGCCGTGCTCGGCCTGCTCAAGCCGCACCGCGGCAAGGTGTGGCGCAAGCCGAAACTGCGTATCGGCTACATGCCGCAGAAGATCCAGGTAGACGCCACGCTGCCGCTGTCGGTGCTGCGCTTCCTGCGCCTGGTGCCCGGGGTAGACCGCGCGGCAGCCTTGGCGGCGCTGCAGGAAGTCGGCGCCGAGCAGGTGATCGACAGCCCGATCCAGACCATCTCCGGCGGCGAAATGCAGCGCGTGCTGCTGGCCCGCGCCCTGCTGCGCGAACCCGAACTGCTGGTGCTGGACGAACCGGTGCAAGGCGTCGACGTGGTCGGCCAGACCGAGCTGTACAACCTGATCACCCGCCTGCGCGACCGCCATGGCTGCGGCGTGCTGATGGTCTCCCACGACCTGCACCTGGTGATGAGCGCCACCGACCAGGTGGTCTGCCTCAACCGCCATGTGTGCTGCTCGGGCCACCCGGAGCAGGTCAGCAACGACCCGGCCTTCGTCGAGCTGTTCGGCCAGAACGCGCCGAGCCTGGCCATCTACCACCACCATCACGATCACAGCCACGACCTGCACGGCTCGGTGATCGCCCCCGGCGCCCATGTCCACGGAGAGCACTGCAAGCATGGCTGATTTTCTTCTCTACGCCCTGCTTGCCGGCCTGTCGCTGGCGCTCGTCGCCGGCCCGCTGGGCTCCTTCGTGGTCTGGCGACGCATGGCCTACTTCGGCGACACCCTGTCCCACGCCGCGCTGCTCGGCGTGGCGCTGGGCTTTGCCCTGGACGTCAGCCCGGCGCTGGCGGTGACCGTCGGCTGCCTGTTGCTGGCGATCCTGCTGGTGACCCTGCAACAGCGCCAGCCACTGGCCTCGGACACCCTGCTCGGCATCCTCGCCCCCAGCACCCTGTCGCTGGGCCTGGTGGTGCTGAGCTTCATGCACGATGTGCGCATCGACCTGATGGCCTACCTGTTCGGCGACCTGCTGGCGATCAGCACCACCGACCTGGCCTGGATCCTCGGCGGCAGCGCGCTGGTGCTGGTGCTGCTGGCGATGTTCTGGCGGCCGCTGCTGGCGGTCACCGTGCACGAAGAGCTGGCGATGGTCGAAGGCCTGCCAGTGGCCGGCCTGCGCCTGGCGCTGATGCTGCTGATCGCCGTGGTGATCGCGGTGGCGATGAAGATCGTCGGCGTGCTGCTGATCACCTCGCTGCTGATCATCCCGGCCGCCGCGGCACAGCGTCACGCCCGCTCGCCGGAACAGATGGCCGTGGGCGCCAGCCTGCTGGGGGTTACCGCGGTCTGCGGCGGCCTGGCGCTGTCCTGGTTCAAGGACACCCCGGCCGGGCCTTCGATCGTGGTCTGTGCGGCGGTGCTATTCTTGCTGAGCCTGGCGTTGCCGAAACGCTGAGATTCCAGGGCGCCTGCTGACGCGCCCTGCAACCTTTTCATCGCTTGCAGGTCTGACAAGACCAGTTTTCGAGCGTGCGCACCTGGGTGTAGACTTGCTCGCTTTTTGCGCAAATAGAGAGTCGCAGGAATGAAGCCGTTCGCCTCACGTTATCTGCTTGTTGCCGCGTTTTCCCTGTTCCTGGCCGCCTGCTCCAGCAAGCCGGCCGAGCAGCCGGTCGCGCCTGCCCAGCCGGATGCCTGGCAGCAGCTGGAACAGAGCATCGCCAGCAACGAACTGGCCACCGCCGAGGACCAACTGGCCGCGCTGCAGGCCCAGGCGCCGGGCGATGCGCGCCTCGAGCCGCACCAGCGCCAGTTGGCCGAGGCCTACCTGCAACGCAGCCGCATCGTCCTGCAAAAGGGCGATGTGAATGCCGCCGCCACCGCGCTGGCCCGCGCCCGGGCGCTGATGCCCCAGGCCCCGGCCCTGACTGGCGGCGATGCCATGGCCCAGGCGCGCAAAGCCGAGCTGGAAAAAGCCGAGGCGGCGCTGAAGGCGGCCGAGTCCAAGCCCAAGGCCCGGGTCATCGACCCGACCGCGCCCAGCAGCGTGGTGGCGTTGAAGACCACCGACAGCCGGGCGATGCGCCGACAGCTGGATGACATTGCCGCCGACGTGGTGAATTACCAGTGCGAGGTGGTGTTCCAGGTGCCGCGCACCCAGGATGCGCCGTGGCTCAAGACCCTGCTGGAGAAGCGCGTGCGCAAGCTCGACAGTGGTTTCGAGCTTGAGCAGAAACATGAGATCCAGCGCTCGATGCCGGCGCAGGTGGTGCTGATCCCTCATCAGCAGTGATCAATCGCGGGGCAAGTCGGAGCGGCGGTACGGCGGTCCGACTTGCCCCGCGATGCATTCTTACGCAGGTATCGCCTCGGCAGCCGCCTCCCGCGCCCACACCCGGTGTCCCTCGATTGCCGTGAAGAAGGCCTCAAACGCCTTCTGATCATCGCCCAGCAACAGCCCCGTATCTTCCTTGAGCCCCAGTTTGTTCAGCAGTAGCTTGCCCTCACTGACTACGCCCATGGGCTTGAGATGCTTGTAGGCCTCGAGCAGGAAATGCTTGGCCACGCCACTGTTTTCCAACGCTTCCAGCGAAGCCTTGCCCGCCGGCACCCACACGCCGTCGAACATCACCGACGGCATGCCCTCCATCGACGCATCCACCGGCAGCTGTTTGCCATCGGCAGTCTTAGCTGGTGCCGAAGTCGGCCCAAGCAGCATGGGGCGCGCACTTTGCGCCTCCAGCGCCTTGACCACCTTGTCGACACTCGCGTCATCCACGCCATCAGCCACCAGGATGGCAATCTTGCGCCCACGGATGCCGATATCCCCGGGGTGGTTCATCTGGCTCAAGGCCTTTGACTGCTCCGGCTTGCTGCTTTTGACCTTGACCGTGCCGGCCTTCGGCGCCGGCAGCCCGAGGTTGGCGGCGACCGCTGCCGCCAACTTGAGATCGATGTTGGCCAGGATCTCGTTCACCTCCCGCGCCCGGATCGCCTCGCGCTCGACCTTGCCCAGTTCAAAGCTGTAGGCCTTGATGATGTGCTGCTGCTCGGTGGGGCTCATGCTCTGGAAGAACAGCCGCGCCTGGGAGAAATGGTCGCCGAACGACTCGCTGCGCTGGCGGATCTTGTGCGCATCGATACGTTCCTGGTAACTCTCGAAACCACCATCCTGCGCGGCGGGCGGCGTTTCCTTCGGCCAACCGCCATCGATCGAGTTGGGCTCATAAGAGGCCCGTCCCTTGTCGATGGTCATGCGGTGCATGGCGTCGCGCTGGCTGCTGTGATTGGGCGCGATGGGGCGGTTGATCGGGATCTCGTGGAAGTTCGGTCCGCCCAGGCGGCTTATCTGGGTGTCGGTGTACGAGAACAACCGGCCCTGCAGCAAGGGATCATTGCTGAAATCGATGCCCGGGACGATATGCCCTGGGCAGAAGGCGATCTGCTCCACTTCGGCGAAGAAGTTGTCCGGGTTGCGGTCGAGCACCATCTTGCCCAGCGGCGTCACCGGCACCAGCTCCTCGGGGATGATCTTGGTCGGGTCGAGCAGGTCGAAATCGAACTTGTGCTCGTCGGCCTCCGGCACGATCTGCACGCCCAGTTCCCATTCCGGATAATGCCCGGTCTCGATCGCCTCCCACAGGTCGCGGCGGTGGTAGTCGGTGTCCTTGCCGGCAAGCTTCTGCGCCTCGTCCCACAACACCGAGTGCACGCCCTGGCGCGGCTTCCAGTGGAACTTGACGAAGCTGGCCACGCCTTGGGCATTGATCAACCGGAAGGTATGCACGCCAAAGCCTTCCATCATGCGCAGGCTGCGCGGGATGGCGCGGTCGGACATCGCCCACATGACCATGTGCGCGGATTCCGGCACCAGCGATACGAAGTCCCAGAAGGTATCGTGGGCAGAGCCACCGGTGGGTATCTCGTTGTGCGGTTCGGGTTTGACCGCGTGGACGAAGTCGGGAAACTTGATCGCGTCCTGGATGAAGAACACCGGCATGTTGTTGCCGACCAGGTCGAAATTGCCCTCGTCGGTGTAGAACTTCACCGCAAAGCCGCGCACGTCGCGCACTGTGTCACCCGAGCCACGTGGCCCCTGCACGGTGGAAAAACGCACAAACACCGGGGTTATTTTCTCGGGATCTTGCAGGAAACCGGCCTTGGTCAGTTCGGCATGGCAGCCGTAGCTCTGGAAGTATCCATGGGCGCCGGTCCCGCGGGCATGGACGATACGCTCGGGTATGCGCTCATGGTCGAAGTGGGTGATCTTCTCGCGCATGATGAAGTCTTCGAGCAGCGAAGGCCCGCGGGCGCCGGCCTTGAGGCTGTTCTGGTTGTCGGCGACCTTCACCCCCTGGTTGGTGCGCAGCGCCTGGCCGCTGGCGTCGCTGCGAAACGCCTCCAGACTCTGCAGCTTGGCGTTGGTGTTGGCCTTGTCCGGGGTGTCGGTGCCGGCGACAGGGCTGGGCTGTGGCGCCTGGGGCGTCTTGCTGGGCATCTTCGGCTCTCCTCATCAGTCATCAGTCTGCCCATTCGGGCTTGTTCAATTAGTGACTGGGCCGCCGTCGGATGCGTTCAATCGGATTGCCGACCGTCGCGATATGCCGATTGGATTGGAGCATTGCGAAATTAATGCTAAGAACAGGCAGGGGAAAAGGCTAAAATGCGCGACCCCGGCTAACCGCTGACCCAAATTCCATGCGCCCCACAAGGTTCGCTCAGTGATCGAGTTTCAAAATGTCCACAAGACCTACCGCGTCGCCGGTAGGGATATCCCGGCCCTGAACCCGACCAGCCTGACCATCGAAGATGGCCAGGTGTTCGGCCTGATCGGCCACTCCGGTGCCGGCAAGAGCACCATGCTGCGTCTGATCAACCGCCTCGAGGAGCCATCCGGCGGCAAGATCGTGGTCGACGGCGAGGACGTCACCGCCTTCGACGCCAACCAGCTGCGCCGCTTCCGCCAGCAGGTCGGGATGATCTTCCAGCACTTCAACCTGCTGGCGTCCAAGACCGTCGCCGACAACGTCGCCCTGCCGCTGGTGCTGGCCGGGGAGTTGCCGCGAGGCGAGATCGACAAGCGCGTCACCGAACTGCTGGCCCGCGTCGGCCTGTCCGAGCACGCCAAGAAGTACCCCGCGCAGCTGTCGGGCGGACAGAAGCAGCGCGTCGGCATCGCCCGCGCCCTGTCCACCAACCCGAAGATCCTGCTGTGCGACGAGGCCACCAGCGCCCTCGACCCGCAGACCACTGCCTCGGTGCTGCAACTGCTGGCCGAGATCAACCGCGAACTGAAGCTGACCATCGTGCTGATCACCCACGAGATGGACGTGATCCGCCGGGTCTGCGACCGCGTGGCAGTGATGGACGCCGGGCAGATCGTCGAGCAAGGCCCGGTGGCCGACGTGTTCCTGCACCCGCAGCACGCCACCACCCGACGCTTCGTCCAGGAGGACGAGCAGGTCGACGAGAACGAGCAACGCGACGACTTCGCCCATGTGCCGGGCCGCATCGTGCGCCTGACGTTCCAGGGCTGCGCCACCTACGCGCCGCTGCTGGGCACCGTGGCCCGCGAAACCGGTGTCGACTACAGCATCCTGGCCGGACGCATCGACCGCATCAAGGACATTCCCTATGGCCAGCTGACCCTCGCCCTGATCGGCGGAGACATGGACGCGGCATTCGCCCGCTTCACTGCAGCTGACGTACATATGGAGGTACTGCGTTGATGGACGCCCTGAATTTCTTCGCCAACGTCGACTGGGCCGAAATCTGGCTGGCCAGCATCGACACCATGATCATGCTGTTCGGCTCGCTGTTCTTCACCGTGCTGCTGGGCCTGCCGCTTGGCGTGCTGCTGTTCCTCTGCGGGCCGCGGCAGATGTTCGAGCAGAAGGGCGTCTACGCGCTGCTGTCGCTGGTGGTGAACATCCTGCGCTCGCTTCCGTTCATCATCCTGCTGATCGTGATGATCCCGATCACGGTCCTGATCACCGGCACCTCGCTGGGTGTCGCGGGGGCCATTCCTCCGCTGGTGGTGGGGGCCACGCCGTTCTTCGCGCGCCTGGTGGAAACTGCCCTGCGCGAGGTGGATCGCGGCATCATCGAAGCCACCCAGTCGATGGGCGCCACCACCCGCCAGATCATCACCAACGCCTTGCTGCCGGAGGCCCGTCCGGGCATCTTCGCGGCGATCACCGTCACCGCCATCACCCTGGTCTCGTACACCGCCATGGCCGGCGTGGTGGGCGCGGGCGGCCTGGGCGACCTGGCCATCCGCTTCGGCTACCAGCGTTTCCAGACCGACGTGATGGTGGTCACCGTGGTCCTGCTGCTGATCCTGGTGCAGGTGCTGCAAAGCGTCGGCGACAAGCTGGTCGTGCACTTTTCCCGTAAGTAACCCCAATGGGGTCGGCCTGGCCGACCCGTTCGGGGGCCGTCGCGGCCCTCACAAGGAGTGATCAATGAAGAAGCTGCTTGCTGTTGTCGCCGCCGTCGCGGCCTTCTCGGCCCACGCCGAGACCCTGACCGTCGCCGCCACCCCGGTGCCGCACGCCGAGATCCTCAAGTTCGTCCAGCCACAGCTGGCCAAAGAGGGCATAGAGCTGAAGGTCAAGGAGTTCACCGATTACATCCAGCCGAACGTGCAGGTCGCAGAAAAACGCCTGGACGCCAACTTCTTCCAGCACCAGCCGTACCTGGATGAGTTCAACAAGGCCAAGGGCACCCAGCTGGTCAGCGTTGCCGGCGTGCACCTGGAGCCGCTGGGCGCCTACTCGAGCAAGTACAAGAAGCTCGACGAACTGCCATCCGGCGCCACCGTGGTCATCCCCAACGACGCCACCAACGGCGGCCGTGCCCTGCTGCTGCTGGACAAGGCTGGCGTGATCAAGCTCAAGGACAGCAAGAACATCCTGTCGACCGTGAAGGACATCACCGGCAACGACAAGAAGCTGAAATTCCGCGAGCTGGAAGCGGCCACCATCCCGCGCGTGCTGACCCAGGTCGACCTGGCGCTGATCAACACCAACTATGCGCTGGAAGCCAAGCTGAATCCGGAGAAGGACGCCCTGGTGATCGAAGGCAGCGATTCGCCTTACGTGAACATCCTGGTGGCCCGTCCGGACAACAAGGACGCCGATGCCATGAAGAAGCTGGCTGCGGCCCTGCATTCGCCTGAGGTGAAGCAGTTCATCACCGAGAAGTACAAGGGCGCGGTGATTCCGGCGTTCTAAGCTGATGTCCCCGGGGCCGCTTTGCGGCCCTTTCCGGCCGGTCCGACGCGTCGGCAAGGCCGCTCCTACAGGAGATTGCATTCCTCTGTAGGAGCGGCCTTGTGTCGCGATGGCCTGCGCAGCAGGCCCGAGGAACGAACACACATCGCGGGGCCAGCCCGCTCCCACGCCAGATTGCGTTCTGGCGTGGGAGCGGGCTGGCCCCGCGATTCATTTCAACGGTCAGTCGCGCTTCACAAGCCCCGGCAACTGCGCCACCAGCTTCTGGTTGTTGAACGGCGCACGGATGAACCCACGCTGGCGCCCGTCCGGGCCGACCACCGCCAGGTTGCCGCTGTGATCCACGGTATAGCCCGGCTTGCTGGTATCAGCTGGGATGAACGGAATGCTCAAGGCATTGGCCAGCTTTTGGGTGTCCTCGATCGACCCCGCCACCCCGACGAAATCCTTGTCGAAGTAACCCAGGTACTGCTTGAGCTGGTTCGGCGTGTCGCGGTTCGGGTCGACGCTCACCAGCACCACCTGCAAACGCTCCAGCGCCTCCTTGGGCAGCTCGCTCTTCACCTGGCGCAGCTGGGCCAGGGTGGTCGGACAGATGTCCGGGCAGTAGGTATAGCCGAAGAACAGCAACGACCACTTGCCCTTGAGCTGGTCCAGCACCAGGGGCTGGCCGTTCTGGTCGGTCATGGTCACGTCGGGCACGGTGCGGCTCTGCGGCAGCAGGATGATGCCGGCGTCGATCAGCTCGGTGGGGTTCAACTGACCACGGTCGTTGAGCACCTTGTTGACGGTCAGGCCCATGATCAGCGCGACCAGGGCAACGAGGATGAAGACGGTTTTCTGGGTTCGGGTCATAGGTTCAGCAACAGGTAGTGGTCTACGAGCAACGCGATGAACAGGGCGAACAGGTAGCCGATAGAGTACTTGAACGTCTTGATCGCCGCGTGCGGCCGGGTGCCACGGTACAACACCCAGGACCAATGCAGGAAGCGCAGGCCCAGCCCCAGGGCACAGGCAAGGTACAGCGGCCCGCTCATGTGGATGGCATAGGGCAACAGGCTCACCGCCAGCAATATCAAGGTGTAGAGCAGGATATGCAGGGCCGTGTAGCGCTCGCCGTGGGTAACGGGGAGCATGGGAATATCAGCTTTTGCGTACTCCTCCTTGCGATGAATCGCCAGGGCCCAGAAGTGCGGTGGCGTCCAGGCGAAGATGATCAGCACCAGCAGCAGTGGCTCGGCGCCCAGGTGCCCACTGACCGCCACCCAGCCCAGCAACGGCGGGGCCGCTCCTGCCAGGCCGCCGATCACGATGTTCTGCGGCGTGGCACGCTTGAGAAAGCCGGTATAGAGCACCGCGTACCCCAGCAGCGAGGCCAGCGTGAGCCAGGCGGTGAGGGGGTTGGTGAACGCCAGCAGCAGGGCCATCCCCGCCACGGCCAGCAGCAAGGCAAATAGCAGTGCCGGCAGGGGCGCCACCCGGCCCTGAGCCAGCGGGCGCTTGTGGGTGCGGGCCATCAGCGCATCGACGCGGCGATCGACCACGTGGTTGACCGCCGCCGCGGCCCCCGCGCACAAGCCTATCCCCAGGTTGCCGAACAGCAGGACGCTCCAGGCCACCCCCGCGCGGGTGGCGAGAAACATGCCCACCAGCGAGGTGATCAGCATCAGCACCACCACCTTCGGTTTGGTCAGCTCCATGTAGTCGCGCCATCCGGCGCGCTGGCGTTCCGTGCTCAGAAGCGTCGCCACGAATCGTTCCTCATGTGATGGGAAAGGTGCACGCCTGTCACAGGCGTCAGGCGCCAGCCGTGGCCCACACGGACCTTGTCGACCACGCGGATGCGGTAGTTGACCAGCACCATGCACAGCAGCAGCAGGGCGCCGCCGGCGTTGTGCGCGACGGCCACGCCCAGGGGCAGGTGGAACAGCACGTTGCTGATGCCCAGGCCCAGTTGCAGCGCCAGCGCCAGCAACACCAGGCGGGCCAGGCCACCGAGACCGTGGCGGTGCAGCTTCCAGCTCAGGGTCAGCAACACCAGCATGACCAGCATCGCGCCCAGGCGATGGCTGATATGAATCGCGGTGCGCGCGTCACTGTCCAGTTGCCCGCCGAGGTAATTGGGGCCGACGTGCTGGGTCAGGTGGAAGCCGTTGCTGAAGTCCGCCGCCGGCCACCACTGGCCGTGGCAGGTGGGCAGGTCGATGCAGGCCACCGCCGCGTAGTTGGCGCTGACCCAGCCCCCCAGGGCGATCTGGCCGATGACCACCAACAGCGCCAGCGCGGCGATCCGGCGCAGGCTCAGCGGCAATTTCGGCAATGGCGCAAAGGCCCGGGATAGACGCAGGGACAGCAGGAAAAGCAGGCTCACCGTGGTGAACCCGCCGAGCAGGTGCGCGGTGACTACCTGGGGCCAAAGCTTCAAGGTAACCGTCCACATGCCGAACGCCGCCTGGGCCAGTACCACTGCCAGCAGCAATACCGGCAGGCGGTAGGGCTGGCCCTCGCGGGCATGCCGGCGCACGGCCTGGAAGGCGAGCAGGGCAATCACCAGCGCCAGGGTGCCGGCGAAATAGCGATGGACCATCTCGGCCCAGCCCTTGGCTTCTTCCACCGGGTGCTCGGGGAAGTGCAGCTCGGCATGGGCCAGCTGGGCATCGGTCTTGGGCACGCTGATGAAGCCGTAGCACCCCGGCCAGTCGGGGCAGCCGAGACCGGCATGGGTCAGCCGGGTATAGGCGCCGAGCAGCACCACCAGCAGCGCCAGCAGGGTGGCGAACACAGCGAGACGGAATCCGGGTCTGGCCATGGCGGGCTCCTAGCCGATGTTGGACAGCTTGAGCAGGTGGCGCAGGTCGTCCAGCACATGCTTGCCGTTGACCTTGGCGTCGTAGCGCAGCACCAGGTTGCCGTGAGGGTCGACGATCCACAGCTGCGGGCCTGCGTCGCCGACCTTCTGCACATAGCGCTGAGCGTCCAGCGGGTAGCGCTGCAACTGCGGGTATTCACGGCCCAGCAGCGCCTGGTAGTCGGCGGCCAGCGGCTGGGCCGCCGCCAGGGCATGGCTGGCACGGCTGGCGTCGCGGCCCAGGCCGACCTGGATCTGCCGGGCCAGGTACACCAGTTGCCGGCACTCCTCGGCGCAGGCCTCGGGGGCGCTGACCAGCAGCTGCCAGCGCTCGTCCCGGGCATCGATGCCGATGTCCGCGCGGCCCTCGCCGTTGCCGATCATCACGCCGTGATAGCTGCGCCCCTCCGGCACCCAGAACTTGAGCTTGTACATGAAGGTGGCGAGGATCATCGGCCCGAGCACGACGAACAGGATCAGCAACAGTTGCAGACGACCCCGCGGCTTGCGGCGGTCAGGCACGTCCAGTGGACTCGTGGCGGCGGCCATGGCGGTTCTCCTTGTCGTTGTGATGCCAGCCGAAATACAGGTAGAGCAGCACCAGCGTGGTGGCCAGGGCGAACCACTGCACGGCGTAGCCCTGGTGCTTTTCCGGGCCCATGGCGACCACCGGCCAGTCCAGGCGGTAGGCGGCCGGGCCGGGCTGCAGGCGCAGTTCCTGGGCGAAGCCTTCGCGGCCCAGCTGTAGCCAGAGCCCGGCCGGGTCGATTGCCGTCAGCAGTTGCGGCCAGCGTCCGTCCGGGTTGTCCGGGTGCAGCTGGAAGGTCTTGCCCGGCGCCACGTAGACCGTGGCGTCCAGCGCCAGGGGCTGGTCCGGGGTGTCGAAACGCACCGGCACCCGGCGATCGGGCCAAGGCAGCCAGCCGCGGTTGACCAGCAGCCACAGCCCGCTGGCCTGGTCGTGGAAGGGTTGCAGCAGCTCGACGCCGGCCTTGCCGTCGCGCATCTGGTTGTCCAGCAACAAGCTGTGCGCGGCGTCGAAGCGGCCATACAGGTGCACGGGGTAGAACGCCGGGTCCGGCAGCTGGCGCAGCTGTTCGACAGCGACCGGCGCCTCGATCTGGCGCTCGGTGTACGCGGCAAGCACGTCGCGCTTCTCATCGGCGCGGCGCAGCTGCCAGCAGCCGAGCGCGATCAGGCCCGGCAGCAGCGCGAGCACCACCAGGGTCGGCAGCAGGCCGGGGCGAAACGGCTTCACCAGGGCCTCGTCAGGTCGAGCGCTATACTTGTATTCATCACCGCATCCCCCGGAGTTACGCCATGCTCAAGGCCGCGATAGTCCTGATGCTGCTGGCCACCATCGCCAGCCTGTTCAGTGGCCTGGTGTTCCTGGTCAAGGACGATGACCAGTCAACCCGCCTGCTCAAGGCCCTTACCGTGCGTGTCGCCCTCGCCACCCTGACCATCGCGCTGGTGGCCTGGGGGCTGATCAGCGGGCAGTTGGTCTCCCACGCACCCTTCTGAATTACCTCGATTCCTGTAGGAGCGGCCTTGTGCCGCGAAGGGGCTGCGCAGCGGCCCCAGAATCTCGGCATCATGCAAAATCGCCGGGGCTGCTTCGCAGCCCTTTCGCGGCACAAGGCCGCTCCTACAACAGTGGGCCGTGCCGCCGTTCAGAGCACATACACAAAAATGAACAACCCAACCCACACCACATCCACGAAGTGCCAGTACCAGCTCGCCGCCTCGAAGCCGAAGTGCTTGTCCGGCTCGAAGTGCCCGCGCATCACCCGGCAGAACATCACGAACAGGATCAATGTCCCCAGCGTCACGTGGGCGCCGTGAAAGCCCGTAAGCATGAAGAACGTCGCGCCATAGATCCCCGAGCCCAGGGTCAACCCCAGCTTGTTGTAGGCCTCGTGGTACTCGTAGGCCTGCAGCGCGAGAAACCCAAGCCCCAGCAGGATGGTCAACCCCAACCACAGTTTCAGCGGACCGCGATGGCCCTTGCGCAGGGCATGGTGGGCAATGGTCACGGTCACGCTGGAGCTCACCAGCAGAATGGTGTTGATCAGCGGCAGGTGCCACGGGTCGATGACTTCCTTCGGTGGCGGAAACAGTTTCGGGTCCGGCGTGTGCAGCAGCGGCCAGACGAACTCGAAGTTGGGCCACAGCATGTGCGCCACGCCCTTGGCTCCATCACCGCCCAGCCACGGCCCGGCCAGCACCCGCACGTAGAACAGCGCGCCGAAGAAGGCCAGGAAGAACATCACCTCGGAGAAGATGAACCAGCTCATGCCCCAGCGGAACGAGCGGTCCATCTGCGCGCTGTACAGCCCGGCATGGCTCTCCTTGATCACCGCGCCGAACCAGCCGAACAGCATGTACGCCAGGAACAGCCCTCCGACGAAGAAGATCAGCGGCCCGTGGGATTCCGGATGGCCGGCCTTGAGGTCGTTGAACCAGGTGCCCAGGCCGAACACGGTGATGAACATGCCGATCGTGGCGATGATCGGCCACTTGCTCTGCGCCGGGACGTAGTAGTGCTCGTGGCTTGCCATGCTTGATCTCCTTCCCTCAACGGGCGGCCTCGGTCGCGGCATGGGCGACCGGCGGGTGGCGAGCGGTGATGTCGAACAGGGTGTAGGCCAGGGTCAGGTGCTTCACCGACTCCGGCAGGTCGCGGTCGACGATGAAACGCACCGGCATCTCGATGCGCTCGCCCGGCTGCAGCACCTGCTGGGTGAAGCAGAAGCACTCGGTCTTGTGGAAGTACGCCGCGGCCTCGGCCGGGGTGATGCTGGGGATGGCCTGGGCACTCATCGGCTGGTTGGTCGGGTTGCGGGCGATGAAGATCATCTGGTTCACCGCCCCCGGGTTGACCTCGATCTGGTCGGCGGTGGAATGAAATTCCCAACTCATGTCACCGGCATTGGTGGACATGAACTGCACCCGCACCGAGCGCGACGGGTCGCTCACCTGGGTGCCCGCGTATTGCCCGCCGGTCTTGCCGTTGATGCCGAAGGCCTTGCACATCACGTCGTAGATCGGCACCAGGGCGAAACCGAAGGCGAACATCACCACGGTCAGCATCAGCAGGCGGCTGACCAGGCGTTTGAGCGACAGGCCGTCCATGGGCGGGCTCCTACTTCACTTCCGGCGGGGTCTGGAAGGTGTGGTAGGGCGCCGGCGACGGGACCGACCACTCCAGGCCCTCGGCGCCGTCCCAGGGCTTGGCCGCTGCCGGCGCGCCGCCACGGATGCACTTGATGACGATGAACAGGAAGAAGATCTGCGTGGCGCCGAACATGAACGCGCCCACCGACGAGACCATGTTGAAGTCGGCGAACTGCAGGTTGTAGTCCGGGATGCGTCGCGGCATGCCGGCCAGGCCGACGAAGTGCATGGGGAAGAAAGCCAGGTTCATGCCGACGAACGACAGCCAGAAGTGCAGCTTGCCAAGGGTTTCGTCGTACATGTGGCCGGTCCACTTCGGCAGCCAGTAGTAGGCCGAGGCAAAGATGCCGAAGATCGCCCCGGGCACCAGCACATAGTGGAAGTGGGCGACCACGAAGTAGGTGTCGTGGTACTGGAAGTCTGCCGGCGCAATGGCCAGCATCAAACCGGAGAAACCACCGATGGTGAACAGGATGACGAAGGCGATGGCGAACAGCATCGGTGTCTCGAAGGTCAACGAGCCTTCCCACATGGTGCTGACCCAGTTGAACACCTTCACCCCGGTGGGCACGGCGATCAGCATGGTCGCGTACATGAAGAACAGCTCGCCCACCACCGGGATGCCGACCACGAACATGTGGTGGGCCCAGACAATGAACGACAGGAAAGCGATCGCCCCGGTGGCGTAGACCATCGAGGTATAGCCGAACAGCGGCTTGCGCGAGAACGCCGGGATGATCGAGCTGACCGCGCCGAAGGCCGGCAGGATCATGATGTATACCTCGGGGTGGCCGAAGAACCAGAACACATGCTGGAACAAGACCGGGTCGCCACCGCCGGCGGCGCTGAAGAAACTGGTGCCGAAGTGGATGTCCATCAGCATCATGGTCACCACGCCGGCCAGCACCGGCATCACCGCGATCAGCAGGAACGCGGTGATCAGCCAGGTCCAGACGAACAGCGGCATCTTCATCAGGGTCATGCCCGGGGCGCGCAGGTTGAGGATGGTGGCGATCACGTTGATCGCGCCCATGATCGAGCTGATGCCCATCAGGTGGATGGCGAAGATGAAGAAGGTCACGCTGGCCGGGGCGTAGGTGGTCGACAGCGGGGCGTAGAAGGTCCAGCCGAAATTCGGCCCGCCGCCGGGGCTGAACAGGGTCGAGACCAGCAGCAGGAACGCCGCCGGCAACAGCCAGAAGCTGAAGTTGTTCATCCGCGGCAGGGCCATGTCCGGCGCGCCGATCATCAGCGGGATCATCCAGTTGGCCAGGCCGACGAAGGCCGGCATCACCGCGCCGAACACCATGATCAGCCCGTGCATGGTGGTCATCTGGTTGAAGAACGCCGGCTCCACGATCTGCAGCCCGGGCTGGAACAGCTCGGCGCGGATCACCATGGCGAACGAGCCGCCGAGCAGGAACATGCTGAAGGCGAACCACAGGTACATCGTGCCGATGTCCTTGTGGTTGGTGGTCAGCACCCAGCGCATCAGGCCCTTGGCCGGGCCGTGGGCGTGTTCATGACCGTGGGCGTGGTCGTCGATCACTGCACTCATGTCCTGTCTCCTGCAACCCTAAGGCACCGGTTCATTTGCTTTCCGCCTGCTTGAGCGCCAGCACGTCCTTCGGCGTGACCATGTCGCCCTTGTTGTTGCCCCAGGCATTGCGCTCGTAGGTGACCACGGCGGCGATATCGACTTCCGAGAGTTGCTTGCCGAACGCCGCCATGGCGGTGCCGGGCTTGCCGTGGAAGACGATGCCCAGGTGGGCTTCCTTGGGCCCGGTGGCGATCTTCGAGCCCTTGAGCGCCGGGAACATCGGCGGCAGGCCCTGGCCTTCGGCCTGGTGACAGGCCACGCAGGTGGTGTGGTAGACCTTGTCGCCGCGGGCGACCAGCTCTTCGAGGGTCCAGTCCTTGCTGGTCAGTTCCTTGAGCTTGGCCGCCTCGGCCTTGCGCTCGCCAAGCCAGGTGTCGTAGTCGGCCTTGGACTTCACCTCGACCACCACCGGCATGAAGCCGTGGTCCTTGCCGCACAGCTCGGTGCACTGGCCACGGTAGATGCCCGGCTTCTCGACCCGGGTCCAGGCCTCGTTGACGAAGCCGGGGATGGCGTCGCGCTTGACCGCGAAAGCCGGCACCCACCAGGAATGGATGACGTCGGCGGCGGTCACCAGGAAGCGCACCTTGGCGCCCACCGGCAGCACCAGCGGCTGGTCGACCTCGAGCAGGTAGTGCTCATCCTTCGGCGATTTGTTGTGGATCTGCTCGGCGGGAGTGGCCAGGTTGCTGAAGAACTCGACGTCCTGGCCCAGGTACTTGTAGTGCCACTTCCACTGGTAGCCGGTGACCTGGATGTCGATATCCGAGTCGCTGGCGTCGTAGATGTCGATCAGGGTCTTGGTGGCCGGGATGGCCATGACGACCAGGATCAGGAAGGGAACCACGGTCCAGAGAATCTCGACCCAGGTGTGCTCGTGAAAGTGCGCGGCCTGCTGCCCGGTCGAGCGGCGGTGGATGACCATCGACCAGAACATCGCGCCGAACACCACGATGCCGATGATCACGCAGATCCAGAAGATGGTCATGTGCAGGTCGAACACTGCGTGGGAGACTTCCGTCGCCCCGGGCGCCATGTTCACCGTCCATGCTGCCTGTGCCTGACCGAAAACCGACCACAGCAACAGGCCCATCCAGACATGTGGATGTCGCATCATTGCGGGTTCCCCTTATCGTTCTTGTAGTCCCGGAGGCGTGGACGACCTGCTACGACAAAGGGGGGAACGGTGGCCAAGACTGCCTGGCTTCGACGACCGAGCCCCCTGCTTAAGGCAGTCGGGCCTCATCAACGAATCACGTTTCACCCGGAGTATAGACACCGACCAATGGTGCGCAACGCAGGGTTTGAAATGATCTTCACGTAACCAAACGTTTGCGCTGAAAGCCGTATGAATACTGGGCTGGGGCACAATAATGGCACTTTGATATAGCCAATTTCCTACACGTATCTCAGCGATATAACAAATGCGTCTTAGCGATTCTCGTAAGCAAGCTAACTTAGTGTCTTCCGTTTGTAACGCCATGTCCCTGGAGTTGTCATGAACATCGCTGCTGTACGCGAGCAGATCGAAAACGCCCATCAACATGAGAGCCGCACAGGCCAACTGAAAGCCCGCCTCGAACTGCAACTGCCACACCTGCATCCGTCGATCCAACTGCCTGAGCAGGATGCCCAGGGTACCTTGGCGCGCTTTGTCGGCGCCTACATCAACGAGGTTCCGGAACTGCTCGAGGCCGCGCACAACGTGGCGCTCGAAGCAGGCATCGAGACGCAGATCAAGCCGGTACTGAAGATTGCCGAAGCCTACTTCCTGCAGCCACCGAGCGTGATGGCGGGGCAGGTCGGGCTGGACTGCCTGCTGGACGAGGCCTACCTGGCGCATCGCCTGGTCGAGGAGGTCAACGACCTGTATATCCGCCATTTCCAGCAACCGCTGATTCCGGTGGATACCACGGTCGCCAACCTGATCGCCCATCAGCTGATCGGCGAGACGTTTGCCAACCAGCTGGATGAGGTGGTGCATCATTCGGTGGATGAGATGCTCGATGACGAGAGTTTCGCCGCCGAGTCGGTGGAAGCCTACCGCGACAAGCTGTCGAGCCCGGCAACTGGTGCTGCGTGGAAACGCTGGCCGTGCCTTTCGCGCCAACTTGGTGTGGAGTTGGGGCAGTCAGCCTGAATTGACCTGATCCGCCCCTATCGCGGGGCAAGCCCGCTCCCACGAGCTCGATCATCGTGGGAGCGGGCTTGCCCCGCGATAGGTCGCTATAGACTTACGCTAAGCCCCAACCCCCGCCGTAGTCCGCAACCGTCCCTCGACCCGCCGCTTCAAACGCCGCTGCTCCAGCACCAACCGCGAGCCCTTGGCCGCGCCACTGCGTCCCCAATCCTCCAGCAGTTCCAGGCAGGAATGGTCGATATAGCTCAGGTTGCCCAGCGGCACATGCAATGTCGTTCCCTCCGGCACGGTATCCAGCACCTGTGTCAGCGCCGGCACCTTGAGGAAGGTCGCCGCGCCGCTCAGGCGCAGTTCCATGTGCCCCGGCGTACCCGAGGTCACCAGATTGATCTTCAACCGCGCCGCCTTCAGCGCCAGCTTCAGCAGGGTCAGGGCAAAGCCCAGCAATACGCCGGTCAACAGGTCGGTGAAGATGATCGCAAGGGCCGTCGCCGCATAGGTGAACATCGGCATTCGCCCGTAGCGCCCCAGGCCGCGGAACGCCTTGAAGTCCACCAACTTGACCCCGGTATAGACCAACACCCCGGCCAGGCTGGCCACAGGTATCTGCTGCAACACGCTGCTCAGCGCCACCACGAAGGCCAGCAGCCAGAGCCCATGGAAGATCGCCGAGGCCCGTGTCTGCGCGCCGGCCTGGACGTTGGCCGAGCTGCGCACGATCACCCCGGTCATCGGCAGCGCACCGAGCACCCCGCAGAGCATGTTGCCGATGCCCTGCGCCGACAGCTCACGGTCGAAGTCCGAACGCTGGCCGCTGTGCATGCGGTCGACGGCGGCGGCGGACAGCAAGGTCTCGGCGCTGGCGATGAAGGCCAGGGCGAAGGCCGCCACCAGCAGGGTCGGGTCGGCCAACTTGAGCAGGTCATCCGGGCGCAACCAGTCGATGGCTTCGGACAAATCGGCCGGCACCTGAACGCGATTGACCGGCAGCGCCAGCCACAGGCTGACGGCGGTCATCGCAGCCACCCCGAGCAGGGCTCCGGGAATGAAGCGCAGGCGTTGCGGGCGCAAGCGCTCCCAGCCCCACATGATAGCGATCGTGCCCAAGCCCAGCGCACCGGCCTGCCAACCATTGCCCGCGCTTTCCAGCGGCAGGGCCGAAGCCAGTGTCGCCGGAAAGCCCAGCAGGTTGTCCACACCCGAGGGCTGTGGCGCCGTGTCGAACATCACATGCACCTGGGACAACACGATCAGCACGCCGATCCCGGCGAGCATGCCGTACACCACCGCCGGCGCCGTGACCCGAAACCAGCAGCCCAGGCGCAGGCGCCCGGCCAGCAGTTGCAGCAGGCCGGCCAGCAACAGGATCGGCCCGAGCATGGCCATGCCGTGCTGGCGCACCAGCTCGAACACCAGCACCGCCAGCCCCGCCGCCGGGCCGCTGACCTGGAGCGGCGAGCCGGCAAGAAAGCCCACCACGATACCGCCGATAATGCCGGTGATCAGCCCCTTCGCCGGGGGCATGCCCGAGGCGATGGCAATGCCCATGCACAACGGCAGGGCGACCAGGAAGACCACCACCGAAGCCAGCAACTCGCGCGGCAGGGCCGCCTTTATCTGTGTCATGTTCACCATGTAGCTCCTTTCTAAATTCACGGCCATTCCGCTGGCCGCTAGCACGGGGAACCCTGAATGACGCGCAGGCGCAGGCCGCCAGCGGGTCTGCCGGCAAGGCATTCAGGGAGATTCAAGGCAGGCGAAGGCCGCGCCGCACCCATCGGGTGCAGCCGGCAATCAAGGCTTTTTCAGCGTGTTCGGGTCGCTTAGTAGCGACCTCTCGGTGTGGCAGAGGGGATCGGCTGACCTGCGGTCAGCGGCAGGAAGCGATCGCTGGCGGCGTCGTAGGCTTCGATCTGGCTGGTCTCGATGTCATACAGCCAGCCATGGATGTGCAACTGGCCCGCAGCCAGGCGCGAGGCCACCGATGGGTGGGTGCGCAGGTGGTGCAGCTGGGCGATGACGTTTTCCTTGGTCACCAACTGCATGCTTTCGTGCGGGGTGTCGCAGGAGCAATTGTCCTCGACCACGGTACGCGCCACCTCGGCGTGGCGCAGCCAGGCCGCGACAGTCGGCATCTTGTCCAACGAGTGCGGGTTGAGCACCGCGCGCATGGCGCCGCAGTCGGAGTGGCCGCAAACGATGATGTGATGCACGCCCAGGGCCAGCACCGCGTATTCGATGGCGCTCGACACACCGCCGTTCATCTGGCCATACGGCGGCACGACGTTGCCGACGTTACGGGTGACGAACAGGTCGCCCGGCGAGCTCTGGGTGATCAGTTCAGGCACGATGCGCGAGTCGGCGCAGGTGATGAACATGGCGCGCGGCTTCTGCGCGGTGGCCAGTTTCTTGAACAGCTCTTGCTGCTCGGGGAAGACTTCGGTGTGGAACCGCAGGAAGCCGTCGACGATATGCTTGAGGGCGGCATCGGCGCTTTCGGCGGGTGCGGCCGGGACAACCTTGGATGGGTCCTTGACGGGCATGATTCATCCTCTTGACGGTTTGAAAGTGAATTCCATGTTACCGGGGAAAGATTGGGGTGACGCGGGGATTTAGATGACGCGCACGGGTAAATAATCACAGTCACTGCTGACTCATGACTCACGCTAGCGTAGGAAACTTAACTGAAACTTAATTGCGCAGGCTCTAGAACGGGCGTTCTAGATGGGCGAGGGGAGTGCTGGATAATAGCAAAAAAGCATCAGATGCCAAGCTTCATGAGTGAAATTGTTGGGTTGTCTTAGTTGTACTTATAGCTCCTGATCCGAGAAATTACGCTGCTAGAACAACGCCATCTGTGCGCCCGGGACGCAGAAGGCGGTGCAATCGAGCTGCAGTTCCTCACGCCCCTCGAACCCCAGCCGCCTGGCCGCCTTGCGAAAGCGCTGGGCCAACAGCTCGGCGAACACTCCCTCGCCGCGCATCCGGGCGCCGAAACGGCTGTCATACAACTCGCCCCCCCGGCTCTGGCGGATCAGGCTCAGCACATGCGCGGCCCGCTGCGGGTAATGATCGTGCAGCCACTGCTCGAACAACGGCGCTACCTCCAGCGGCAGGCGCAGCATCATGTACGCCGCGCTCTGCGCGCCCGCCTCCTTCGCCGCCTCCAGCAGGTGCTCCAGCTCACTGTCGTTGATCATCGGGATCATCGGCGAACACAGCACGCCCACCGGAACGCCGGCCTCGCGCAGCACGCGGATCGCCCGCAAACGCGCCTTGGGGGCGGCCGCGCGGGGTTCGAGGGTGCGCTTGAGCTCATCGTCGAGAGTGGTGAGGCTGATCATCACCCGCACCAGGCGTCGACTGGCCAGTTCGCTGATCAGATCAAGGTCGCGCAGTATCAGCGAGCCCTTGGTGACGATGGTCACCGGGTGGCGGTAGCGCAGCAGCACTTCGAGCAGGCGTCGGGTGAGCTGGTGCTCACGCTCGATGGGTTGGTAGGGGTCGGTGTTGGAACCCAGGTTGATTGGCGCACAGACGTAACCGGGCTTGCTCAATTGCTGTTCAAGTACCTCGGCGGCATTGGTCTTGGCGATCAGCCTGGTTTCGAAATCGAGGCCGGGAGAGAGGTCCCAGTAGGCGTGGCTGGGGCGGGCATAGCAATAGATGCAGCCGTGCTCGCAACCGCGGTAGGGGTTGATGGAACGGTCGAAGGGCAGGTCGGGGGAGGTGTTGCGGGCGATGATGGTCTTGGCCGTCTCGATCCGCACCTCGGTGCCCTGGGTGAGTGGGACTTCCTGGTACCAGCCATCGTCCTCGGCTACTGAAACGCTCGGGGCGAAGCGGTTGTGGGGATTGTCGGCGGTGCCGCGGCCACGAATGGGGACTGGTTTCATGATGAGAACCCGGATTACTGTATTTATATACAGTAATCCGGGTTCAGCTGGATAGCTACAACCGATTATCGCGGGGCAAGCCCGCTCCCACGCATGCCGCGTGATCCACCTTCAATCCTGCGGCTTCTTCAGCTTCGGATTGGGGAAGAACTGCACGGTCTGCACCTTGGCCGGCGCCGCCTTGGGCGCCAGGTGGTTGACCCGTGTGCCCAGCTCCGAGGGTACCGACAGGCCCTGTTCGTTCAGGGTGTCGGTGAACCCACAGGCCACGCACTCGCGGTGCGGCACGCCGTCCTCGTTCCACATCATCAGCTTGTCCATCTCACTGCACGCCGGGCATACCGCCCCGGCGATGAAACGTCGCTTGCTCTTGCTCACGGCTACCTCGCTCATGCCGCCGCGTCCTCGGTGAGGCCACTGTGGCGCAGCAATGCATCGATGGAAGGCTCACGGCCTCGGAAGTCGACGAACAGCACCATCGGTTCGCGGGAACCGCCACGGGCCAGGATGGCTTCGCGGAAGGCACGGCCGGTCTCGGCGTTCAACACACCTTCTTCCTCGAAGCGCGAGAAGGCGTCGGCCGACAGCACTTCGGCCCACTTGTAACTGTAGTAACCCGCCGCGTAACCGCCGGCGAAGATGTGCGCGAAGCTGTTGGGGAAGCGGTTGTACGCCGGCGGGCGCATCACCGAGACCTCGTCGCGCACGCCTTCGAGCACCTGCAGCACGCTGCGGCCGTCGCCGTGGGTGGCGTGCAGCTCGAAGTCGAACAGCGAGAACTCCAGCTGGCGCACCATCATCATGCCGGACTGGAAGTTCTTCGCGGCCAGCATCTTGTCCAGCAAGTCCTGGGGCAGGGGCTCGCCGGTTTCGTAATGGCCGGAGATCAACGCCAGGCCTTCCGGCTCCCAGCACCAGTTTTCCATGAACTGGCTGGGCAGTTCCACCGCGTCCCAAGCCACGCCGTTGATGCCGGACACGCCGGCATGCTCGATGCGGGTCAGCAGGTGGTGCAGGCCATGGCCGAACTCGTGGAACAAGGTGGTGACTTCGTCGTGGGTCAGCAGCGCAGGCTTGCCGGGCGTGGCCGGGGTGAAGTTGCACACCAGGTTGGCCACCGGGCTCTGCAGCGAGCCCGCGGCGGTGCGGCGGTGATCGCGGGCACCGTCCATCCAGGCGCCGCCTCGCTTGTTGGCACGGGCATAGAGGTCGAAGAAGAAACGGCCGACGTGCTGGCCGTTTTCCTTGATCTCGAACAGGCGCACGTCCGGGTGCCAGCTGTCGAAGCCCTTGAGCTCGGCGATCTCGATGCCGTACAGGCGCTGGACGATGGCGAACAGGCCGGACAGCACCTTGTCGATCGGGAAATAGGCGCGCAGGGCTTCCTGCGACACACTGTAGCGCTGTTCGCGCAGCTTCTCGCCGAAGTAGCCGGCGTCCCAGCTGGCCAGCTCCGGGGTGCCCTGCTCGGCGGCATAAGCTTTAAGCTGCTCCAGATCCTGGGCGGCGAACGGCTTGGAACGCTTGGCCAGGTCACGCAGGAAGCTCAGCACCTGGTCGCTGGACTCGGCCATCTTGGTGGCCAGGCTCAGCTCGGCGAAGTTCGGGTAGCCCAGCAGCTCGGCGAGCTCCTGGCGCAGGTCGAGGATTTCTTCCATCACCGGGCCGTTGTCGAACTGGCCGGCGTTCGGGCCCTGGTCGGAGGCGCGGGTGCAGTAGGCGGCGTACAGCTCTTCGCGCAGGGCGCGGTCGTCGGCGTAGGTCATCACCGCGTAGTAGCTGGGGAATTCCAGGGTGATCAGCCAGCCGTCGAGGCCCTTGGCCTGGGCGGCGGCGGCCATCTGCGCCTTGGCCGAATCGGTCAGGCCGGCGAGGGCGGCCTCGTCGGTGACGTGCTTGGTCCAGGCCTGGGTGGCGTCGAGCAACTGGTTGGAGAAGCGGCTGCCCAGCTCGCTGAGCTTGCTCTGCACTTCGGCGTAGCGCTGCTGCTTGTCGGTCGGCAGGTCGATGCCCGACAGGCGGAAGTCGCGCAGGGCGTGGTCGATGATGGTCTTTTGCGCCACGTCGAAGCCGGCGGCTTCGGGGCTGGCGGCCAGGGCTTCATAGGCTTCGAACAGGGCACGGTTCTGGCCCAGTTCGGTGGAATAGGCGCTCAGGGCCGGCAGGCATGACTCGTAGGCCTCGCGCAGTTCCTGGCTGTTGCACACCGCATTGAGGTGGCTGACCGGGCTCCAGGCGGCGCCCAGGCGGTCGTTGAGTTCGTCCATCGCCAGCACCAGGCCGGCCCAGGTCGGGTTCTTGCCCTGCTTTTCGAGGATCTCGGCGATGGCCTTGCGGTTGTCGGCGAGGATCTGCTCGATCGCCGGCAGCACATGCTCGGCGCGGATTGCCGAGAAGGGCGGCAGATCATGGGACTGCAGCAGCGGGTTGTTCGCACTCACGGTTCGGGTACCTTGGCAGGAGAAACACGGGACCATCTTAATTACAATCGACGCCGACCGCAGCAGGCAGCCTGCCTATCGGCATTGCAGAGGAACACTATCATGGCCCTCCGGACCTTCCAGCAACACACGCCGAAAGTGGGAGCACGGGCCTTCGTCGACCGCTCGGCGGTGGTCATCGGCGACGTCGAGATCGGCGAGGACAGCTCGATCTGGCCGCTGACCGTGGTGCGCGGCGACATGCACCGCATCCGCATCGGCGCGCGCACCAGCGTGCAGGACGGCAGCGTGCTGCACATCACCCACGCCGGGCCATTCAACCCCGACGGTTTTCCGCTGATCATCGGTGACGAGGTGACCATCGGTCACAAAGTCATGCTGCATGGCTGTACCCTGGGCAACCGCATCCTGGTCGGCATGGGCAGCACCATCATGGACGGCGCCATCGTCGAGGACGAGGTGATCATCGGCGCCGGCAGCCTGGTGCCGCCGGGCAAGCGCCTGATCAGCGGCTACCTGTACATGGGCAGCCCGGTGAAACAGGTGCGCCTGCTGAGCGAGCAGGAACACGCGTTCTTCCCCTACAGCGCCGGCAACTACGTAAAGCTCAAGGACCAGCACCTGGCCGAAGGCTACGACCAACCGGAATGACCCCATCGCGGGGCAAGCCCGCTCCCACGATCCTTGCATGGCCTGCGTGGGAGCGGGCTTGCCCCGCGATGGCGTCCTGACGAACACCAGAGTGGACAGCCCCATGCACCAACAGAACATCCTCTTCGACCTCGACGGCACCCTGACCGACCCGCGCTCAGGGATCACCCGCTCGATCCAGTACGCCCTGGCCAAGCTGGGCATCGACGAGCCGGACCTGACCCGCCTCGAGCACTTCATCGGCCCACCCCTGTTGCAGGCCTTCATGCAGTTCTATGGCTTCGACGAGGCCAAGGCCTGGGAGGCGGTGAACTTCTACCGCGAGCGCTTCAAGGTCACCGGGTTGTACGAGAACCTGGTGTTCGACGGCGTGCCGCAGTTGCTGCAGGCGCTCAACGGCCAGGGCCGCACCCTGTATATCGCCACTTCCAAGCCGTGGGTGTATGCCCGCGAGATCGCCCGGCATTTCGAGTTCGACCAGCACTTCAAGGTGATCTACGGCAGCGAGCTGGACGGCACCCGCACCAACAAGGTCGAGCTGATTCGCCACCTGCTGGACGAAGAAGGGCTGGACCCGGCGCAGACCCTGATGATCGGCGACCGCAAGCATGACCTGATCGGTGCGCGCAGCAATGGGTTACAGGCCGTGGCGGTGGGCTATGGGTTCGGTAGCCGGGAAGAACTGGAAGCCGAGTCGCCAGCATTCCATTTCGAGACCCTGGCCGAGATGCACCAGGCGTTCGCTCGCTGATTCAAACCTCATCGCGGGGCAAGCCCGCTCCCACGCTGTGGCATGCCCTCAAGAGTTGGCTTGGTGTCCAACTGCTTTGGGAGCAGTCCACGTATCAGGTCGTGGGAGCGGGCTTGCCCCGCGATGAGGCCAGCTCTGCCAACGCCAATTTGCGCTGCTCGATCGGCAGCCTCCCAAGCGCCTCCACCCGTTGATAAAAACGCAGCCAATCCCCACCAACATCCTTGAACAACTGCGAAAACGCCGGAACCCACTGGTCATAAAGCCCAAAAGGCAGCAGCTTGGCATTGTTCAACGGCGCAAAGACCCAGGCATCGAATCGCCGATCCCCGCTCCAGTCCCGATCCCGCACCTCACGGTACTCCCGGCGAAACCGCTCGAACTCGGCCTGCTTGGCCGCCCGTTTGCCCGCCTCATCCAGCGGCCCGGCATAGATCGCCCGCAACCGCTCGCGACTGGCCAGCACCAAGCGGGTGAACTGCTCGCGCTGCCTGGCGCCAGCATCCTCGATGGCTGCCAACCCACGCGCGGCACGCCATTGCCGGGTGCCCTCCTGTTCGACGAACGAGGCGAACGACTCGTTGAACTCGGTATCGTCCTGCACGTAGAAGCGCTGATGCGCCAGCTCATGAAAGATCACCGTGGCCAGGCGCTCATCGCCCCAGCCGGCCATGGTCGACAGGATCGGGTCGTCGAACCAGCCCAGGGTGGAGTAAGCCTCCACACCTCCCACATAGACATCCAGGCCTTCCTGGCGCATCAGCGCCGCCGCGCTGCGGGCCGCGCCCTGCCGGTAATACCCTCGATAGGCCACGCAGCCGGCGATGGGGAAGCAATGGGTCACCGGTTGCAACGACAATTCAGGGGTCGCGAATACATTCCACACCACATACGGTCGACCCAGGTCGGCGTAGACCCGGTAACTGCCGTTGTCCGGCAGCTTCAACTGCGTGCTGGCGAACGCCCGGGCCTTTTCGGCGAACAACAGGCGCTGGCGCAACGCCGGGCTGGTGGCCGGATCCCCGATCACCCGGTCCAGCGGCTGGCGTGCCCGCAACAGCTGCCACTGGCCCTCGGCCAACTGGCCGTAATACCCCACGCTGGAGCAACCGCTCAGCAGGACGCCCAGCGCCACGGGAACCAACCGGGTGAAAACGCGGTCGAGAACCCGACGGCTGCAGCGCATGAAAAGAAAAAGTCCAAACATCGAGGCTGTCTATCTCGCTCGTCGGCCGAATGCGACCAAGACTATCTCGCCAAGGGGAAGCTCAGCCATGCGTACTCTGCTGTTTGCCGCCGGCACGCTCGTGCTGTTGTCCGGTTGTGCCTCCTTCCTGCCCCGCGCCGACCCAAACCAGGCCTGGATCGACCTGGCCCCCGGAGACAACGACTCGCTGCACGCCCTGCAGGTCGATGAGCGCGACTGGGCCGACACCCGCTACTTCCAGGTGCAGCCCGGCAATCACGAGCTGACCGTGCGCTACCAGTTCGCCGTGACGCCCAGCAATATCGGCCCGGTGGACGAGCCGCTATGGCGCGACTGCCAGCTCAATCTCAGCTACAAGGACTTCACCGCCGGGCAACGCTACCAGATGCAGGCGGGCAGCATCGGTTTCCGCCCCTGGATCAAGCTCTACGACCAGCAGCAGAAACTGATCGGCCAGGGTGAGCCGGCAGGCTGCCAGCGCACCTGAACCCCGCGAACGGCGCTATGCTTGTAACCTGTGAACCGCGAGCGGGAGTTTCACCATGCGCCAGCCCATGATGCTGATGGCCCTCAGTGCACTGGGGGCGTGCGCCAGCCCCTTGCCGCCCGTAGACCCAGGCAAGGCCTGGGTCGATCTCTACACCATCACCCCCGGCAGAACCATCATGGCTGACCGTCTGGACGGCCAGCGCCTGGACGACGGCCGCTACTTCCAGGTGACGCCCGGCAAGCATGAGCTGGTGGTGCGCTTCGACTACGAGATCTATTCCGGCGGCTTCAGCACCGACCCTACCGAGCGAACCTGCTACCTCACCGTGCGCTACAACGACTTCAAGGCCGGCCAGCGTTATCGCCTGGAGGCGCGGGCCCCGGCGATGCAGCCGCAGGTGCTGCTGTATGACGCCAACCGCAAGGTGGTGGTCAACGAGCCGAGCAACGTGACCTGCATTCCCTAGGACTCACAGCCATTCGCCTGTAGGAGCGGCCTTGTGTCGCGATGGGGCTGCGCAGCAGCCCCGGCGATTTTTGTTTGATGCTGAAATCCTGGGGCCGCTACGCGCCCCATCGCGGCACAAGGCCGCTCCTACAGAGGTGGAGGCCGACCTTACCGATCGTTCTTCTGGTAGATGATCTTCTTCGTGCCGCCCTCGCAGCTGCCAACGATCATGTTCGGATCACTGACCTCGGCATTGGGCACGATCTCAAGCGTGTAGGAGGAAACCTTGTTCGCCTGAATCTTCGCTTCGATCTCGGCTTTCAGTTCCTCGCACGGCTTGGGCGCGGCCAGTGCGGCCGAGGCCAGCAGGGAAACCAGCACACCAAATGCAACGCGGATCATGGAACGGCTCCTGAGACAGGGCAGACAAGCTGCCAACGCTGTTTAGACTACAGGAAACCGCCGCCGTTGCGACGCCTAGGAAAGCAGTGTGGCATCCAGGCTGATGGTTGCGTTCAGCACCTTGGACACCGGACAGCCGGCTTTGGCCTTGTTGGCGATCTCCTGGAACTGTGCCTCGCTGGCCCCAGGCACGGTGGCCTTGAGGGTCAGGTGAACGGCGGTGATGGCAAAGCCATCATCCTGCTTGTCCAGACTCACCTCGGCGTGAGTGTCGATCCGCTCAGGCGTGAATCCCGCTTCGCCCAACATCATCGACAATGCCATGGAGAAGCAGCCGGCATGGGCAGCGCCGATCAGTTCCTCCGGGTTGGTTCCAGGCGTGCCTTCGAAACGGGTGTTGAAGCCGTAGGGCGCCTGCTTGAGCGCGCCGCTTTCAGTGGAGATCTGGCCCTTGCCATCCTTCAGGCCACCTTGCCAGACCGCCGATGCTGTCTTCTTCATGCTGCCTCCTGTCACAGGGTTGGGGTGTCTAAGGTTCTGAGGACCAAGCCCACGCCAAGTTCAGATCAATCCACAGGAAGGCATTGAATCCAGCGAATATGCCCATACAGAGTCCAGAAGGCCATGGCCAATCACCTGAAGCGGAGGCTCCAATGACGCACCTGCGAGACCTGAAGATTTCCACCCTCGACCTGGTGCCCGTGCGCGCCGATGGCGGCCCGGCGCAATCGCTGCGCAACTCGCTGGACCTGGCCCGACACGTCGAGCGCTTCGGCTATAACCGCTTCTGGGTCGCCGAACACCACAACATGGACGGCATCGCCAGTTCGGCCACCGCCGTGCTGATCGGCTATCTGGCCGGTGGCACCTCGAGCATCCGCATCGGCTCCGGCGGGGTGATGCTGCCCAACCATGCGCCGCTGGTGATCGCCGAACAGTTCGGCACCCTGGCCAGCCTGTACCCGGGGCGTATCGACCTGGGCCTGGGCCGCGCCCCGGGTTCCGACCAGATGACCGCCCGCGCCCTGCGCCGTGAACGCTCTGGCAGTGCCGACGACTTCCCCGATGATGTCGAGGAACTGTCGCGTTACCTTGGCCCGCGTACAGATGATCAAAAAGTGATCGCCGTGCCCGGCCATGACACCGAGGTGCCGATGTGGCTGCTCGGCTCCAGCCTGTTCAGCGCCCAGCTGGCCGGCATGCGCGGCATGCCCTACGCCTTCGCCTCGCACTTCGCGCCACGCTACATGCACGAGGCGATCCGCATCTACCGCGACCATTTCAAGCCGTCCACCACGCTGGACAAGCCTTACGTGATGCTCGGCATCCCGATGGTGGTGGCCGAGACCGACGAAAAGGCCGAGTACCTGGCGACGTCGGTGTACCAGCGCATCCTCGCGCTGATCCGTGGCCAGAGCCTGATGCAGCGCCCACCGGTCGAGAGCATGAATGGACTATGGCTGCCCCATGAGCGCGATGCAGTGAGCAGCTTCCTGGGCCTGGCGATGATCGGTAGCCCGCAGAAGGTGCGGGCGAAGGTGGAGGTACTGCTGGAGCAGACCGGGGCGGATGAGCTGATCTTCACCAGCGATCTGTACGAGCATGCCGACCGGATCAGGTCCTATGAGCTGATGGCGCAGGCCTTGAAGACCGGTTAAAGGTCATCGCGGGGCAAGCCCGCTCCTACAGGGTACGCTCTGTGGGAGCGGGCTTGCCCCGCGATGGAGCCACAATCAGTCACGGCTATAGGCAATTACCTTGGTCCCACCCTCGCAGGTACCCACCACCTTGTCGGCAGGATCACCCTTGGGGGCGATCGTAAGCTTGTAACCCTTCACCCCCTTGGCATCGAGCTTCGCCGCAATCTCCGCCTTGAGCTCCTCGCACGGCTTGCCTGCCGCCAGCGCGCCACCGGCCAACGCCATCAGCCCCATGGCCAGAATCAACTTCTTCATCGATCGCTTTCCTTGTACAGATCAAAGACGAAAAGGGCGCGAAGCTCGCGCCCTGCAACCTTATTACCCGATCAGGCCGGGCAAGCCTAGCCCAGCTTCGTTTCAGCTGTTGGCGATGCGGAAGCCCACCTTCAGCGTCACCTGGAAGTGCGCGGCCTTGTTGTCGCGGATATGCCCGCGGGTATCGACCACCTCGAACCATTCCAGGTGCTTGATGCTCTTGCCGGCCTCGGCCAGGGCATTGTTGATCGCTTCTTCGATGCTGGTGGGGGAGGATCCGACCAGCTCGATCTTCTTGTAGGTGTGATGATCCGACATAAGTGCTCTCCTTGGTTGGGTAGTCCGTTGAGCCTAGCAGTGCAAGCCCGGTTTACTTGCGAGCGATCGCCGCAGGAGAAAGTTCGACTGCACTTTCCCACCGCCGCGCAGTCGCACTTCTTACAGCCCATACCGCGAAGGAGAGTCACTATGCCCCGCAATTCCCTGCGCCAAGCCTCCCTGGAAAGCATGGAAGCCGAGATCGAGAGCCTGCTCAAGACGCTTGAGCACCTCAAGCACGATGCCTCGGAGGAATCCCACAAGACCATGAAGGCGCTGCGCGGCAATGCCGAGAACGCCCTCAAACATTCGCGCAGCCTGCTCAGCGATGCCTATGAGGAGGTGAAAACCCGTACCCGCCAGACCGGCGTCGCCACCCGTGACTACGCCCAGGAACATCCCTGGACCACTGCGGGTGTGGCAGTCGGCGCCCTCGGCCTGCTGGCCGCCTACCTGATGTGCCGGCGCAGCTAGCCCGCCTGCTGCTGCAGCTCCCGGCGCAGCCATTGCGCCAGCTGCTCGGCGCGCCCGTGCTCGGCGCGCCGGGGCACCCACAGGGCCAACGCGGCGCGGGTCGGGGAGAAGCCCCATGGCGCAGCCAGCCGCCCGGCCTTCAGGTCGTCCGCCACCAGCGGTTGTGGCGCGATGGCTACGCCAAGGCCGGCCACCGCCGCTTCCAACAGGTAATACAAATGCTCGAATGCCTGGCCGTAACTCAACGCACCGGGCTCGATGCCATGCTGCTGCGCCCAGGTCGGCCAGGCCTGTGGCCGCGAGGTCGTGTGCAACACTGCCTCTCGTTGCAAAGCCACGGCTGGCGCGGCTTTCAAACGGTCAAAGCCTTCGAAGTGCGGGCTCATCACCGGACCGATCCGCTCTTGGGCGAGCACATGCACCTGCATGTCCGCCGGCCATGGCGGTTCGGCATAGACCAGCAGGGCATCCAGCCCCGGGCGGCGAGGATCGAGATCGCCTTCGCCAGCGGACAAGTGCAGGCGCAGTTCCGGCAGGTCGGCCTTCAAGCGCCCCAGGCGCGGGATGAACCAGCGCGCCAGCAGGCTGCCGGAACAGCCGAGCACGAAGGGCGCTTCGTCGGCATCGCGGGAAAGCTCGGCGCAGACACTGCGCAAGCGGTCGAACGCCTCAAAGCTGGCATCACGCAGGCGCACCCCGGCATCTGTGAGTTTGACGCCACGCCCATCCTTGGCGAACAGGGCTACGCCCAGATGCTCCTCGAGCACCTTGATTTGTCGGCTGACGGCGCCATGGGTAACGTGAAGTGCCTCGGCAGCCTGGCTGACACTGTTCAGCCGGGCGGTCGCCTCGAAGGCCCGCAGGGCGTTAAGGGGGGGAAGGTCCTGGGCCATTTAACTTGTGAGTTTTCCTGACAGGTTTACGCAATCTTATCGGTTTTCAGCCGGCCGCGTCGTGGTTAGAGTAAAGCCCATCACTCATCCATTACGCCCTGGAGCGCCCCATGACCCAGACCCAATACCGCGCCGGCCCCGATGCCAACGGCCTGTTCGGCTCGTTCGGCGGCCGCTACGTGGCCGAAACCCTGATGCCCCTGGTGCTGGACCTGGCCCGCGAATACGAAGCCGCCAAGGCCGACCCCAAGTTCCTCGAAGAACTGGCCTACTTCCAGCGCGACTACATCGGCCGCCCCAACCCGCTGTATTTCGCCGAGCGCCTGACCGAGCACTGCGGCGGCGCGAAGATCTTCTTCAAGCGTGAAGAGCTCAACCACACCGGCGCGCACAAGGTGAACAACTGCATCGGCCAGGTGCTGCTGGCCAAGCGCATGGGCAAGAAGCGCCTGATCGCCGAGACCGGCGCCGGCATGCACGGCGTGGCCACCGCCACCGTCGCCGCGCGCTTCGGTCTGCCCTGCGTGATCTACATGGGCGCCACCGACATCGAGCGCCAGCAGGCCAACGTGTTCCGCATGAAGTTGCTGGGCGCCGAGATCGTCCCGGTGACCGCCGGCACCGGCACCCTCAAGGACGCCATGAACGAGGCCCTGCGCGACTGGGTCACCAACGTCGAGGACACCTTCTACCTGATCGGCACCGTGGCAGGCCCGCACCCGTACCCGGCGATGGTCCGCGACTTCCAGTCGATCATCGGCAAGGAAACCCGTGCCCAGCTGCAGGAGAAGGAAGGGCGCCTGCCCGACAGCCTGATCGCCTGTGTCGGCGGCGGCTCCAACGCCATGGGCCTGTTCCATGACTTCCTCGATGATACCAGCGTGCAGATCATCGGCGTCGAAGCCGGCGGCCACGGCGTGCACACCGACAAGCACGCAGCCAGCCTGAACGGCGGCGTACCGGGCGTGCTGCACGGCAACCGCACCTACCTGCTGCAGGACGACGACGGCCAAATCACCGACGCCCACTCGATCTCCGCAGGCCTCGACTACCCCGGCATCGGCCCGGAGCACGCCTACCTGCACGAAGTGAAGCGCGTGGAGTACGTCAGCATTACCGACGACGAGGCCCTCGACGCCTTCCACGCCACCTGCCGCCTGGAGGGCATCATCCCGGCGCTGGAAAGCTCCCACGCCCTGGCCGAGGCGATCAAGCGCGCGCCGAAACTGCCGAAGGACCACCTGATGGTGATCTGCCTGTCCGGTCGCGGCGACAAGGACATGCAAACCGTGATGAACCACATGGCCGCCCAGGAGAAACAGGCATGAGCCGTCTCGAACAACGCTTCGCCGAACTGAAGGCCGAAGGCCGTTCCGCCCTGGTCACCTTCGTCACCGCCGGCGACCCGGGCTACGATGCCTCGCTGCGGATCCTCAAGGGCCTGCCGGCCGCCGGTGCCGACGTGATCGAACTGGGCATGCCCTTCACCGACCCGATGGCCGACGGCGTGGCCATCCAGCTCGCCACCCTGCGCGCCCTGGAAGCCGGCCAGACCCTGGCCAAGACCCTGCAGATGGTTCGCGAATTCCGTGTGGATAACCAGACCACGCCCATCGTGCTGATGGGGTATTACAACCCGATCCACCGTTTCGGCGTCGAGCAGTTCGTCGCCGAGGCGAAAGAGGCGGGCGTCGATGGTCTGATCATCGTCGACCTGCCACCGGAACACGACGCCGAGCTGGCCACGCCAGCCCAGGCCGCGGGCATCGACTTCATCCGCCTGACCACCCCGACCACTGATGATGCGCGCCTGCCGCGCGTGCTGGAGCGCAGCTCCGGGTTCGTCTACTACGTGTCGGTTGCAGGTGTGACCGGTGCGGGTTCGGCAACCACCGAGCATGTGACCGAGGCCATTGCCCGCCTGCGTCGGCATACCGATCTGCCGATCAGCGTTGGCTTTGGTATCCGCACGCCTGAACAGGCCGCCGCCATTGCCCGTCTGGCTGATGGCGTGGTGGTCGGTTCGGCGCTGGTCGACAAGATCGCCCAGGCCAAGGATGCCGGCCAGGCAGTGCAGGATGTGCTGAGCCTGTGCTCGGCGCTGGCCGAAGGCGTGCGCGCCGCCCGCAACTGATCCGCGCAGCAGGTGTATTTGTGGGAGCGGGCTTGCCCCGCGATAACGATGGTGGACTCACCGCCGCTGTGGTGGGCCAAGCCCGCTCCCACGTTGCATCAAGCACCAAATATCGACAGATCCAACGGCCTGATCGCCCCCATCCAGATCGCATGATCGCGGTGATCCGCCAGCTCATCCCCGGTTTCCGGGTGCAGAAACACCACCAGTCCCTTGCGATACAGCGCCAGCCACGGCAGCACCACACCCACCACCTCCGGCCCGAAGGCCAGCTGACAGCTCCAGTCCGGGTGCGGCCCAACCGGTTTCTGGTGCATGCGTCCCATGGTCACGGGAAACAGCCGCGTTGCTTCCTCGCACAGCTCACGGGCCTGTTCCATGGTCGATGCGTCGTAGTACACGTGGGCGTGATAGCCCTTGATCCTTTGCACAGTGGCTCCTGATGGCGTTGAAAGCATGCCTGGAAGTCTACGCCATCTCTGTAGGAGCGGCCTTGTGCCGCGAAAGGGCTGCGAAGCAGCCCCGGCAATGTTGCAGGAATGCTGAAATCTGGGGCCGCTTCGCGCCCCTTTCGCGGCACAAGGCCGCTCCTACAGGAGGCGCTCCCGCTCCAGCCAATCCACAAACCGCTGGATCAACGCCCCGCGCCGTTTGCGCGGCGGCAGCACCACGTAATACCCGCGCTCCGATCGCAAACTGCCTTCCATGGGCCGACACAACAACCCTTGCTCGACCAGCCCGTCCACCAGATGCGCCCAGCCGATCGCCACGCCCTGGCCAGCAATCGCCGCCTGAATCAGCAGGGTGTAGTTGTCGAACCGCAGTTGACCGGACGGAGGAGGGCTGTCCACGCCAAGACCACGAAACACCCCCGCCCAATCGAACCAGCGACTGGCCTGCTCGCCCTTCAGGTGCAACAACGGCAATCGTTGCAAAGCCTCGGCTGACAAGGGTTTGCCATGAGTCAGCCGGGGGCTGCAGACCGGGAAGACCTCCTCGTCGAACAACCAGCGACTCTCGCCCTGATGGAAGCGCCCATCGCCAAACAGCACCGCCACATCGATGTCCGGGCGCAGCATCCCCTGGCTGCGCTCGCCGGTCACCAGGCTCACGTCCACCTGTGGATAAGCGTCGTGGAAACGCTGCAAGCGCGGCATCAGCCAGAACGCCGCAAAGGCGAAGTCCGTAGCCACCTGCAGCACCTCGCGCTGGCCGCGCCCACTGGCTTGGGCGACGCCATCGTCCATCGCCTGCAAGCCCTGGTGCACCTGTTCGAACAATAGCAACCCCGCCTCGGTCAACGCGATGCCCCGGTAAATCCGGTCGAACAACCGCGTGCCCAACTGCGCCTCCAGGCGCTTCATCTGCTGGCTGACCGCCGGCTGGGTGGTGCCCAGCTCCACGGCCGCAGCCGTGAAGCTACGCAAGCGCGCGGCGGACTCGAACACACGCAATGCGTCCAGAGACAGGTCGGCAAGGTGTTCAAACATAAGCATGGCTAATCCGAGTCATTGCCCGACGTGGGCTTTACCCACCTTATCCACAGGACCATGCTGGATTGCAAGCGTTCACCATAACTCTCGACGATGGAAGGGCACCATGAAGCAACCCAATATCCTGTTCATCATGGCCGACCAGATGGCCGCGCCGCTGTTGCCGATCTACAGCCCGTCGCCGATCAAGATGCCCAACCTGGCGCGCCTCGCCGAGCAGGCCGTGGTGTTCGACTCCGCCTATTGCAACAGCCCGCTGTGCGCGCCCTCGCGCTTCACCCTGGTCAGCGGCCAGCTGCCCAGCCGCATCGGCGCCTACGACAACGCCGCCGACTTCCCCGCCGACATTCCGACCTACGCCCACTACCTGCGCCGCCTCGGCTACCGCACCGCGCTGTCGGGCAAGATGCATTTCTGCGGCCCGGACCAGCTGCACGGCTACGAAGAACGCCTGACCAGCGACATCTACCCGGCCGACTATGGCTGGGCGGTGAACTGGGACGCGCCTGACGAGCGCCCGAGCTGGTACCACAACATGTCCTCGGTGCTGCAGGCCGGACCGTGCGTGCGCACCAACCAGCTGGATTTCGACGAGGAGGTGGTGTTCAAGGCACGCCAGTATCTCTACGACCATGTGCGCGAAGACCATGGCCGGCCGTTCTGCCTGACCGTGTCGATGACCCACCCGCACGATCCGTACACCATCCCCAAACGCTACTGGGATCTCTACGAGGCGGTGGATATCCCGCTGCCCCGCGACACGATCGCCCAGAGCCAGCAAGACCCGCACTCGCAACGCCTGCTCAAGGTCTACGACCTGTGGGACAAGCCGCTGCCCGTAGACAAGATCCGCGATGCCCGCCGCGCCTACTTCGGTGCCTGCAGCTACATCGACGACAATATCGGCCTGCTTGTGCAGACGCTGGAAGACTGCGGCCTGGCCGACGACACCCTGATCGTCTTCTCCGGCGACCACGGCGACATGCTTGGCGAGCGGGGGCTCTGGTACAAGATGCACTGGTTCGAGATGTCGGCGCGGGTACCGCTGCTGATCCACGCGCCCAGGCACTTCGATCCTGCGCGCATCAGCGCCAACGTTTCCACCTGCGACCTGCTGCCGACGCTTGTCGAACTGGCCGGCGGCGCTGTGGATAAAAGCCTGCACCTGGACGGTCGCTCACTGCTCGGCCATCTGCAAGGGCAGGGCGGTCATGACGAGGTGATCGGCGAATACATGGCCGAAGGTACCGTCGGCCCGCTGATGATGATCCGCCGCGGCGCGTACAAGTTCGTGTACAGCGAGGACGACCCCTGTTTACTCTACGACCTGAGCCGCGACCCGCACGAGCGGGAGAACCTCACCGGCAGCCCCGACCACCAGGCGCTGCTGCAGGCATTTGTCGATGAAGCGAAGCTGCGCTGGGATATCCCCAGCCTGCGCCAGCAGGTGCTGGCCAGCCAGCGCCGCCGCCGTCTGGTGGCCGAGGCGCTGTCCATCGGCACGCTGAAAAGCTGGGACCACCAACCGCTGGTGGACGCCAGCCAACAGTACATGCGCAACCACATCGATCTCGACGACCTCGAGCGCAAGGCACGTTATCCACAGCCCGCCCCCCTGGATTGAGAAGAGAGGCCGCCATGCAGAAGTTCTCCACCGCCGTGCTCGCCCTGGCCCTGAGCCTGGGCACGGCCCACGCCGCCGACGGCGACGCGCAATGCAGCACCGTGAAACTGGCCGACCCCGGCTGGAGCGATATCGCCAGCACCAACGCCGTCGCCCGCCTGCTTCTGGAAAGCCTGGGCTACCAGGTGAAGATCGACAGCCTGGCCGTGCCGATCATCTATGGTGGCCTGAAGGATGGCCGGGTGGATGCCTTCCTCGGCAACTGGATGCCGGCGCAGCAGGGCTTTCATGACAAGTTCATCGCCAATGGCGACGTGCAGCAGCTGGCGCGCAACCTGGAGGGCACCGAATTCACCCTGGCGGTGCCCGATTATGTGTGGGAGGCCGGCGTGAAGGACTTCGCCGACCTGCACAAGCACGCCGACAAATTCGACAAGAAGCTCTACGGCATCGGCTCCGGCGCGCCGGCCAACCTGTCGCTGAAGGAGATCATCGACAAGAACGACTTCGCGCTTGGCCAGTGGAAGCTGGTCGAGTCCAGCGAACAGGCGATGCTGGCCCAGGTGGATCGGGCGGTGAAGAAGCAGCAGTTCATCACCTTCCTGGGCTGGACCCCGCACCCGATGAACGTGAAGTTGAAGATGCATTACCTCACGGGTGGCGAAAAATGGTTTGGCAGCAAAGGCGATGTGTACACGCTGACCCGCAAGGGATATCCACAGGCGTGCCCGAATGCGGCGAAGTTGCTGGGCAACCTGACGTTCACGCTGGACATGGAGAACAGCATCATGGCCGAGGTTGTGGACAAGAAGGTGAGCTTTGATGAAGCGGCCAGGAGGTGGGTGAAGGCTCATCCACAGGTCCTGGATGCCTGGCTTGCAGGGGTGACCACCAAAGCTGGCGGGGATGCAGCAGAAACGGTCAAAGCCAAACTCTGATTTTTGTCTGTTAGGCTGCTGGGGCCGCTTTGCGGCCCTTTCCGGCCGGTCCGACGCCTCGGCAAGGCCGCTCCTACAGGAGTTCGCGCTTTTCTGTAGGAGCGGCCTTGTGTCGCGAAACGAGGGCAACGCCCTCGCCTGCGATACTGAACAGGAATGACGCATGCCTCGTCTCCACCACCTGCTGCCCTTCCTCACCTGGCTCCCCCGCCAGTCAGGCCGTAGCCTGCGCCAGGACCTGCTGGTGGGCCTGAGCGGCGCCATCCTCGCCTTGCCGCAATCGATCGCCTACGCCCTGATCGCCGGCCTGCCCGCCGAGTACGGCCTGTACGCCGCCATCGTGCCGGTGCTGGTGGCCTGCCTGTGGGGCTCGTCCTGGCACCTGATCTGTGGCCCCACCGCCGCCATTTCCATCGTCCTCTATGCCAGCATCAGCCCGCTGGCCGTCGCCGGCAGCGACGACTACGTGACCCTGGTGCTGCTGCTGACCTTCCTCGGCGGCGTTTTCCAGCTAATGCTGGGGCTGCTGCGCTTCGGCGCGCTGGTCAACTTCGTCTCCCATTCGGTGGTGCTGGGCTTCACCCTCGGTGCCGCCGCCGTCATCGCCCTGGGGCAATTTCCCAACCTGCTGGGCCTGGACCTGCCTAGCCAGGCCACGGCTCTGAAGACCGTGCAGGAACTCGCTGGGCATGTTGGCGAGGTGGACATGCCATCGCTGGTTCTGGGACTGAGCACCCTGGCGATTGGCGTGCTGTTGAAGCTGTGGCGTCCACGCTGGCCGGGCCTGTTGATAAGTCTGCTGCTGGTGAGCCTGGCGGCCTGGCTGTTGCCCAGCGTGTTCGGCCATGTGCCGCGCGTGCCCGCTTTCGTCGGCCAGTTGCCACCGCTCAGCCCACTGCCGTTACTCGATGTGGAACTGATCCTGCGCCTGCTGCCCAGTGCCGTGGCTGTCGGCATGCTCGGGCTGGTCACCAGCCTGTCCATCGCCCGTTCCCTGTCCGCACGTTCCGAGCAACTGATCGACGCCAACCAGGAGATCCGCGCCCAGGGCTTGTCGAACATCGTCGGGGCATTGTTCTCCGGCTACCTGTCCTCCGGCTCCTTTACCCGCTCCGGGCTCAGCTACGACGCAGGGGCCCGCTCGCCATTGGCCGGGGTGTTCTCGGCGCTGTGGGTGGCGCTGTTCGCGGTGGCGGGGGCCGGGCTGATCGCCCATCTGCCGATCCCGGCGATGGCGGGCAGCATCCTGCTGATCTGCTGGGGGCTGGTGGACCATCGTGGCATCCGTGCGCTGTTCCGGGTCAGCCGCTCGGAGTTCCTGGTGATGGCGCTGACCGCCGCCGCGACCCTGCTGCTGGAGCTGCAGACGGCGATCTACGCCGGGGTGCTGGCATCGCTGTTCTTCTACCTCAAGCGCACCTCGAGGCCGCGAGTACAGCAGAGCCGGGAAGGGGAGGCGGACGTGTTGCGGGTGGGCGGGTCGATCTTCTTCGGCGCGGCGCATTACCTGCAGCTGCGCTTGCAGCGCTGCCAGGGGCCGCATGTGGTGATCGATGCGCGACAGGTGAACTTCATCGATTATTCGGGTGTGGATATGTTGCACCGCGAAGCGCGGCGGTTGATGCGCAATGGCGGGAGCCTGACGTTGCAGCGGGCAAGGCCGCAGGTGATCGAGGAACTGCAGAAGCTGGAAGGCATGGCGAGTTGCCCGATTCGCTTCGAGGGCTGACGGTCAACTGGTATTTCTGTCAGTTGCGAACAGCGTGCAGGCGATGAAAGAGTAAACAACGCTCATTCACTGCGGAGCACGCCATGAGTAGTTGCGTTCATCTCGCACTGGCACTCGTGCCATTACTAGCCGCTCCAAGCAGCAGCGCTGTGGACAACTGCTGGAGCGTTACAGATGCACAGGCACGTATCGCCCGGCTGGAAAGCGATATGACAGCGCGCGATCCCTACACCGGCATAACGCAATCCGCAGCAAAACTCGCTCACTACCAACAGCAGGTCGAACTGGAGCGCCAATTCATCCGACAGAGCTCCGACGTCAACTGCGCGCCAGTTGACGACGTAGCTCATCCAACACAGGCGCCGTGTCCGGACGCACCCCACGCCAGATAAAGAACGCCTCGGCCGCCTGCTCGGCCAGCATCCCCAGCCCATCCAGCACCTTGGCCGCCCCCAGCTTGCTGGCCCACTGGCAGAACGGTGTCGGCTCCTTGCCATACATCATGTCGTAGCAGACGGTGCGCCCCGCCTCGACCAGGCTGTCGGCAATCGGCGGCAGTTCGCCAGACAAGCTCGCAGAAGTAGCGTTGATGATCACGTCCACCGGCTCCTGCAACCAACTGAAACCACTGGCCACCACCGGCCCCAGCTCATCGAACTCCCGCGCCAGCTGCTCGGCTTTCTCGACGGTACGGTTGGCGATCACCAGCGATTGCGGCTTGTGCGCCAGGATCGGCTCAAGCACACCCCGAACAGCACCGCCAGCGCCAAGGATAAGGATGCGCTTGCCAGCCAAGGTCACCCCGGCGTTCACCGTAAGGTCACGCACCAGCCCGGCGCCGTCGGTGTTGTCGCCTTGCAAGGTACCGTCGGCCAGCTTGGTCAGGGTGTTCACCGCGCCAGCACGTTGCGCACGCGGGGTGAGGCTGTCGCACAGACGATAAGCCTCTTCCTTGAATGGCACGGTGACGTTGGCGCCGCTACCTTGCTTGAAGAAGCCTGTGGCGCAGTCGCTGAACTCGTCCAGAGGCGCCAGCAGGGTGGCGTACTCCAGGTCCTGGCCGGTCTGGTCGGCGAACAGGCGGTGGATCAGCGGCGACTTGCTATGGCCGATGGGGTTGCCGAATACGACGTACTGGTCCATGGGAGCTCCTCGGTTATCCACAGGCTTACTGGGCGAGCCAGTCGCGGTCCTGCAGGAAGTATTCGGTCAGGCGCGCTTCTTCGCTGCCCGGCTCGGCTTTCCAATCGTAGCCCCAACGCACCTGCGGCGGCAGCGACATCAGGATCGACTCGGTACGACCGCCCGACTGCAAACCGAACAGCGTGCCACGGTCGTAGACCAGGTTGAACTCGACGTAGCGGCCACGGCGGTATTCCTGGAATTCACGCTGCTTGGCAGTGTACGGCGTGTCCTTACGGCGCTGGATGATCGGCAGGTAGGCATCGACGTAGGCGTCGCCGATGGCGCGCATGAAGGCGAAGCAGGTGTCGAAGTCCCACTCGTTCAGATCGTCGAAGAACAGGCCGCCGATGCCGCGCGGCTCGCCGCGGTGCTTGAGGTGGAAGTAGCGGTCGCACCAGGCCTTGTAGCGCGGGTAGACGTCGGCGCCGAAAGGCGCGCAGGCCTGCTCGGCGACGCGGTGCCAGTGCACGCAGTCTTCATCAAAGCCGTAGTACGGGGTCAGGTCGAAGCCGCCGCCGAACCACCATACCGCCTCTTCACCTTCCTTCTCGGCGATGAAAAAGCGCACGTTGGCGTGGGAAGTCGGTACGTGCGGGTTGTGCGGGTGGATCACCAGCGACACGCCCAGGGCCTCGAAGCCACGGCCCGCCAGCTCCGGGCGGTGGGCACTGGCCGACGGCGGCAGGCCGGCGCCGAACACGTGGGAGAAGTTCACCCCGCCTTTCTCGATCACCTTGCCCTCGCCGATCACCCGCGTGCGACCGCCGCCACCGGCATCGCGCACCCAGGCATCCTCGACGAAGCGGGCGCCGCCGTCTTCGGTTTCGAGGGCAGAGCAGATGCGGTCTTGCAGGTCGAGCAGGTAGGCTTTTACGGCCTCGGTGCGGCTGGTCATCGGGTCACCTGGAAGGAGCGGGAAAATTCGCCGCGTAGCATACCACCGGCCGACGCCGCGTCGCAGTTGACGGCGGTCAAGCAAAGGCGTCCGATAGAAGGCCTTTGCGACCCTCGACGACAGGAGTGTGTGATGGCCAAGCGTATCCAGTTCAGCCAGCATGGCGGCCCGGAAGTCCTGCAGCTGGTGGAGTTCGACCCGGCACCGCCCGGCCCGCAGCACGTGCGGGTGCGTAACCATGCAATCGGCTTGAATTTCATCGACACCTATTTCCGCAGCGGGCTGTATGCGCCGCCTGCACTGCCTTCCGGGCTGGGTACCGAAGCGGCCGGTGTGGTCGAGGCGGTGGGCGAGGGCGTCAGCCGGATCAAGGTCGGCGACCGCGTGGCCTATGCCGGTGGGCCGCTGGGGGCCTACAGCGAGGTGCATACGCTGCCGGAGGCCAACCTGGTGAAGCTGCCGGAGGCGATCAGCTTCGAACAGGCGGCGGCGGTGATGCTCAAGGGGCTGACCACGCAGTATTTGCTCAAGCAGACCTATGCCCTGCAGCCGGGGGACTTCGTGCTGTTCCATGCCGCCGCCGGTGGTGTGGGCTCGCTGGCGTGCCAGTGGGCCAAGGCCCTGGGCGCGAAGCTGATCGGTACCGTCAGCTCTGCTGAGAAAGCCGAACGGGCCAAGGCCCTCGGTGCCTGGGCGACCATCGACTACAGCCATGAAGACGTGGCCAAGCGCGTGCTGGAGCTGACAGACGGTCAAAAGTGCGCGGTGGTGTATGACGGCGTGGGGGCGGATACCTGGTTGACCTCGCTGGATTGCCTGAGGCCGCGAGGGTTGATGGTGAGCTTCGGCAATGCCTCCGGCGCGGTAACCGGGGTCAACTTGGGGATCCTGTCGCAGAAGGGGTCGTTGTATGTCACCCGGCCGACGCTGGGGAGCTACGCCAACAATGCCGAGAACACCCAGGCCATGGCCGATGATCTGTTCGCGATGATCGCCAGCGGCAAGCTGGTTGTGGATATCCAGCAGCGGTATCCGTTGAGTGAGGCGGCCAAGGCGCAGGCGGAGTTGTCGGCCCGGCGGACCGTTGGCTCGACTGTGCTTCTGCCTTGATGGCTCTATCGCGGGGCAAGCCCGCTCCCACGCCATATCAGAGACCCGCGTGGGAGTGGGCTTGCCCAGCGATGCGATTTCTCAGTCGTAGTGGAACCGACATTGAAGTACAGTCAACTGGCCACCTTCATAGAAGTAGACCAGACGGTGCTCTCGGGTGATGCGACGAGACCAGAACCCGGAAAGATCGCCCTTGAGCGGCTCAGGTTTACCAGTCCCTTTGAAGGGTGTACGGCAGCACTCGCGGATCAGCACATTGACCGTCTCGAAGATCGCCGAATCAGCTTCCCGCCAGTGGTGATAGTCTTCCCATCCCTCGGCAGTGAACGCAACGCTCACGGAATTCCGAGCCTCAGTCTTGTTGCGTTGCTTTGACTTCATGTTCATCGATGATCAGCTCTTGAGTAACTGGCTGACCCGACCGCAGCTGCTCGACTGATGAACGCAAGCGCCTTGCGTTGGCAGAAGACCCTAGCAAGTAAAGGGTCTCCTGCATGCCGTTGTAATCCTCCAGGGACAGCATGACCACCGGCTCGCCACGTTGGCGCGTGATGATCGCCGGCTCGTGGTCGCGGCATACGTCATCCATCGTTTGCTTCAGGTCGGCGCGAGCTTGGCTAAAAGTCAGTACATGCATTTGTCCAATCCTTCCCGGATTACAAAGGAGAGCTGAGCGAACATTGTACAAAGCTGTGTACAAATCTCAACGACCCGCCGTCGGCGTCTTCATCACTCGGGATGGAGTGCTGCGCAAAGCAAAGGGAGATTACCGGCCCAAACCTTCAGCGGGAACGTGATTGGATCGGTGTGACACGTAGGGTATTTCCCAGTTTCTATTTCATCGCGGGGCAAGTCCTCTCCCATGCCATGACCAGAGATCGGCGTGGGAGCGTGCTTGCCCCGCGATTGCGTCAGTTCAGCCGGTGGGCTTCTTCGCCGCTGGCGCCGACTCGATGCCATCGAGCATCGCCTCCACCAACCCCTCCGCCATTTCCAGCGAATGCAGGCTCGACCAATACATGCCTCGTCCCTCATCGCGTAGGTGGTCGAGGGCCTTGATGCCGGTGTCATAGGCACAGCGCAGGTAGAGCGCGACGTGTACCAGGGCGTCGTGGGCTTCGATGTTGGGGTTTACAGTGAAGAGTGGAGGGTGGCCGGCGTCGCAGCGGCCGAAGGGGTGGGTTGTGGTATTTGGGAGTGGTGGATCGGGAACAAGCTTTCTAGTCATGGGAATTCGCTCCTTAAAAAACCACCGGCCCCGCTACCACGCGAATTGGGTGGCGACTGTACGCGAGGTGGTAGACCCGGGCGATTCCCAAACCAGGCAGGCTCGAAAGCCTCCCACGCACAGCCGCCATGGACTGACATGGGGAATCGAATACCCGGGCTACCACACCCGATCGCCAAGTTATTCGGCGACGGTTTGGAGCCTAGAGGCAAGCGTTCCCACTGAGAAGGTAATGGCAGTCGACAGACTGCGTAGGATATTTCTCTGAATGCGAGATGGGCAGCCTTGGGAGGAAAAATCAGAAAGTCCTGAGGGTGCAGAGAATCCCTGTGGGAGCGACACGCGGGGGGTAGGGCCTCGCTTGACCGTGCCGGCTCTGAGGCGTAGCCTTTCTCCCTGAGGTTGTGCTGGTGCGCCGGTTGAGTTTCAAGTTATCCGGGCGAGTGCATCCTTACCCTTTGGCCGCTTAAGCGGCCATTATTTTTGGGCTTGTTTCTATCGCCTTTAGGCACGATGGAATAGAGCTCCGCCTTGGGCTTGCGGGCCGTCAGTTCAAAAATCGCCTCATCATAGATTTCATTGCCATAGCCATCATTTCGGCCAATCGTGCTGCGAAGAGCAGTCATGTGGATCGTGTCCCAGGAAGTGGTGTAACTGAACCAGCCGAAGGCGCCCTGCGGGCGAAAGAGGATGGTCATCGTGGTTCTTGGCTAACGTTGAGTTTGCGGACTTAACCTTCACCAGAGAAACCACGATGACCAAGCCCACTATCGCATTGACCGAGTTGGTTGAGAAAGGGGCAGACGCTGATCTGCTCAAGCAAATGATCCAGTTCGTTGCCCAGCGCATGATGGAGTTCGATGTCGAAGGCCTGTGCGGCGCCGGCTTCGATGTCAAAAGCCCAGACCGGACAAACAGCCGCAATGGCTACCGTGATCGCCTCTGGCAAACCCGCGCCGGTGACGTTGACCTGAAGATCCCGAAGCTGCGCCAGGGCAGCTACTTTCCTGGCTTTCTCGAGCCTCGACGTACCGCCGAGAAGGCCATGGCAGCGGTGATCCAAGAAGCTTACATTCAGGGCGTTTCAACGCGTTCGGTGGACGAGCTGGTCAAGGCCATGGGCATGACCGGCATCTCCAAAAGCCAAGTGTCACGGCTGGCTGGTGAGATCGATGAGCGCGTTCACGCCTTCCTTGACCGACCGCTTGAAGGCGACTGGCCCTATCTCTGGATAGATGCCACCTACGTCAAAGTGCGGGAGGCCGGGCGCATCGTCTCGGTCGCCGTAATAATCGCTGTGGCCGTGAACACCGATGGTGGCCGTGAAGTCCTGGGCATGCGTGTTGGCCCATCAGAAGCCGAGCCGTTCTGGACGGACTTCCTGCGAAGCCTGATGCGGCGTGGCTTACGTGGAGTGAAGTTGGTCATCTCCGATGCCCACGAGGGGCTCAAGGCGGCTGTCTCCAAGGTCTTCAACGCGACCTGGCAGCGCTGCCGCGTGCATTTCATGCGTAACGCCATGGCCCATGTCGGCAAGGGTCAGCGCACCATGGTGGCAGCGCTTCTGCGCACGGTTTTCGCCCAGGACAGCCGTGCCGAATGTCATCAGCAGTGGCGCCTGGTCGCCGATCAGTTGCGCGAAAAGTACCCCAAGATCGCGACGCTCATGGACGGCTGCGAGGATGAAGTGCTGGCGCACATGGCGTTTCCAAAAGCGCACCGTCAGCAGTTGCACAGCACCAATCCACTGGAACGGCTCAACGCTGAAATCAAACGTCGCACCGACGTCGTGGGCATCTTTCCCAACGACCCTGCAATCACACGGCTGGTAGGCGCGATGCTGCTGGAGCAGAACGACGAGTGGTGCCTGCAACGGCGGTATATGCAGTTGGAGGCCTTCGAGGCAGTCAGCGATAATCCACAGGCCAAGCTGTCGGCCGTGATCAACTAAACGGCAAACTCAGTGGTCAAGGCCATGATGAGTTACACCACTTCCCGGGACACGATCAGTCATGTGCGTGGCACTCTTCCAGACCGATGACGCTGCCAGCGCTGCCTTGATTTGCAGAACCATGTCATCAATGGTGTATCCGTCGCGTATCACCCGGCTTCTGTAGGCATGACTGCCAATGAAGACGATGCCCGGATCCTCAAGCTGGGGTAAATCCTGCCCTGCTTTCTGCCTGTTGATCGCTTCGAACTGATCTGCGGTAAATCTGCCTATCTCCACCGCCCTGACCCGATGATTGGACGCTAGCTGCTCCAGATTCGCCCTTATCAGGTACTCGGCATTCTCGAATAGCGGCATTGTTCTAGATGCTCCCGCCGATTTGTGACGCACGGCGAGCAAGCTAGAGGTAGGGGTTCCTGTAGTGAAGGTGGTGGCTTAGGACGGGGGTAGTAGGACGTTTCCCAATTGGATTACTGGGGCCGCTTTGCGGCTCTTTCGCGGCACAAGGCCGCTCCTACAGGGGATCGCGATTGCCTGTAGGAGCGGCCTTGTGCCGCGAAACGAGGGCGCAGCCCTCGCCAGCGGTATCAGCCCGGGCGCACAACCTCGCCGGTCGCCAGGTCGCGAATCAGGCTCGGGTTCTTCCGCCCACCCAACGCCCCACCCAACACCATGTCCAGCTCGTTGTGGAAATACTGCTCCACCCGCAACCGGCTCTTGGCCGCCGGCCGCCCGGCCGGGTTGCAGGAGGTGGAGATCAACGGCCCGACCAGCGCGCACAACTCACGCACCTGTGGATGATCGCTGACCCGCAGCGCCACGGTGTCATGCTGCCCGGTCACCCACTCGGGCAGCAGACCCTGGTGCGGCACCAGCCAGGTGTTCGGCCCAGGCCAAGTGGCGCTCATGCGGTCGATCCAGTCCTGGGGGAAATCCTCGAACAGAAAATCGAACTGGCGAATATTGTCGGCGACCAGGATCAGCCCTTTATCCACAGGCCGCGACTTGAGCGCCAGCAGGCGATACACCGCGTCCTCGTTCCACGGGTCGCAGCCCAGGCCCCAGACCGCTTCCGTCGGATAGGCGATCACTGCACCCGCCTTCACCTCGCGCGCGGCTTGTTGCACACGCCAACTGCTCACCATTTTCCGTCTCTCCGCATAATCGCCGTGCGCGCAGTGTACTTAGCCCGCACGGGCAAACCAACGCCCCGCTTCATTGCTCACCCGGCCTTCGAGCTCCAGCTCGGTGAGGCTGGCCAGTACCTGGGCCAGTGGCAGGCCGCTGCTGCTGGCCAGGCCCTCGGTGGTCTGGGGTGCGGCGTGGAGCAGGGCGATCAATGGATGAGCGGGCTTATCCACAACCGCAGGCGGCAGGTTCTGCCAACCGCGCAGGCTGTCGAGGATCTGTTCCACGCTTTCCACCAGCAGGGCGCCATCGCGGATCAGCTGGTGGCAGCCCTTGGCGCCGGGGTGATGAATGGACCCGGGAATCGCGTACACCTCCCGCCCCTGTTCGGCGGCAAGCCGCGCGGTGATCAACGAACCGCTGGCCAGGCTGGCCTCGACCACCAGCACACCCAGCGACAAGCCGCTGATGATCCGGTTGCGCCGTGGGAAGTTGCCGGCCAGTGGCCCGGCGTCCAGCGGATACTCGGAAACCAGCGCGCTGCCACTGTCGAGCATTGCCCGTGCCAGGTCACGATGGCGCTGTGGATAAAGTTTTTGCAGCCCCGTGCCGAGCACCCCGATGGTGTGCCCGCCGGCCTTCAAAGCGGCCCGATGAGCGGCACCGTCGACGCCCAGCGCCAGCCCGCTGGTGATGGTGAAACCGGCCTGGGAAAGGCAGCGGGAAAACGCGCCTGCGGTATCCAGCGCCGGGGGTGAAGCACGCCTGCTACCCACGATCGCCAGTTGCGGTTTTTCGAGCAAATCGGGGTCGCCCGCGACGAACAGCAGCGGCGGCGGATCGTCTATCTCGGCCAGCAGCGCGGGGTAGCCAGGCCCGTCCCACATCAGTAAATGCTGGCCCGGACGCTCTATCCAGCGCATTGCAGCCAATGCGCCATCGCGCACTTGCGGGCTGCGCCGGGCGTCTATACTGGCAACCTTCAGTCCCAACGCCTGCCAGGCACTGGCCGGCGCGCTGAGTGCCGACGAGGCACTGCCGAACGCTTCGATGAGGGTATGGAAACGACGCAAGCCAATCTCCGGAAGGCTATGAAGACGCAGCCGCGCCTCCAGTTCCGCAGGCGGACAAGGCGACGAACGGGATGGATTCATGGTGGATCATCCTTGATCGACAGGGGGCCAGATACGTGGCACAGCCTGTGGATAACTTTGTGAGTAACACTTTGAAAAGCTGTCCATGACATGGCAGCTATCAAGCCCATAGAGACCCTAGCCAAGCTTCACAGGTGCCGAACGCCCCATTTCCCTTTATTATGTGTGCTCAGTTTTCAACCGACCGCACAGTGACTGCCTGACCGCCATGGCTATTTTGAACATTCTCGAATTTCCCGATCCGCGCCTGCGCACCATCGCCAAACCGGTGACGGAGTTCGACGACGCCTTGAGCCAGCTGATCGACGACATGTTCGAGACCATGTACGAGGCGCCCGGCATCGGCCTGGCCGCGACCCAGGTCAACGTGCACAAGCAGGTCGTGGTGATGGACCTGAGCGAAGACCGCAGCGAACCGCGCGTCTTCATCAACCCCACGGTCGAGGAGCTGACCCACGACATGGGCCAGTACCAGGAAGGCTGCCTGTCGGTGCCCGGCTTCTACGAGAACGTCGATCGCCCGCTGCGCGTGCGGGTCAAGGCCCAGGACCGCGACGGCAAGCCCTACGAACTGGAATGCGAAGGCCTGCTGGCGGTGTGTGTGCAGCACGAGTTCGACCACCTCAACGGCAAGCTGTTCGTCGACTACCTGTCCCAGCTCAAACGCGATCGGATCAAGAAGAAGCTGGAAAAGCAGCACCGCCAGCAAGCCTGATCCCCACCTTCCAGAAGGCTTGCTCCGGCAAGCCTTTTTCTTTTTGAAGAAGCGAGAACTCCATGCGCATCGTCTTCGCAGGCACTCCAGAGTTTGCCGCCGAACACCTCAAGGCCCTGCTCGACAGTCCGTACGAGATCGTGGCCGTCTACACCCAGCCCGATCGCCCGGCCGGCCGTGGCCAGAAGCTCATGCCGAGCGCAGTCAAGGCGCTGGCCGTGGCCCACGACATCCCGGTGTACCAGCCGCAGACCCTGCGCAACGCCGAGGCGCAAGCCGAACTCGCCGCGCTCAAGCCGGACCTGATGGTGGTGGTCGCCTACGGCCTGATCCTGCCGCAGGTGGTGCTGGATATCCCGCGTCTGGGCTGCATCAACAGCCACGCCTCGCTGCTGCCACGCTGGCGCGGTGCGGCGCCGATCCAGCGCGCCGTGGAAGCCGGCGACGCCGAGAGCGGTGTGACCGTGATGCGCATGGAAGCGGGCCTGGACACCGGTCCGATGCTGCTCAAGGTGGTTACCCCGATCAGCGCCGAGGACACCGGCGGCACCCTGCACGACCGCCTCGCCACCATGGGCCCGGGCGCCGTGGTTCAGGCAATCGCCGGCCTGGCCGACGGTTCGCTGCAAGGTGAAGTCCAGGACGATGCCCTGGCCACCTACGCCCACAAGCTGAACAAGGATGAAGCCCGCATCGACTGGAGCCGCCCGGCCGTGGAGCTGGAGCGCCTTATCCGCGCCTTCAACCCCTGGCCGGTGTGCCACAGCAGCCTCGACGGCGAAAGCGTGAAGGTGCTGGCCGCCAACTTGTCCACAGGCAAGGGCACTCCCGGCGAAATCCTCTCCGCCAGCAAGGACGGCCTGGTGGTCGCCTGCGGTGACGGCGCCCTGAGCCTGACCCGCCTGCAACTGCCCGGCGGCAAGGCCCTGGCCTTCAGCGACCTGTTCAACAGCCGCCGCGAGAAGTTCGCCAGTGGCAAGGTGCTCGGCCAATGAACCCACGCCTGGCCGCCGCCCGTGCCCTGGCCGCCGTGCTCAGCGGCAAGGCCTCGCTGAACAGCTCGCTGCCGGCGCAACTGGACAAGGTCGAGGAGCGCGACCGCGGCCTGACCCAGGACCTGGCCTTCGGCACCGCCCGCTGGCAACCGCGCCTGGACCTGCTGGCCGCGCAACTGCTGCAGAAGCCGTTCAAGGCCGCCGACGCCGATGTGCAGGCGCTGCTGCTGGTCGGCCTGTACCAGCTGTTCTACACGCGCATCCCGGCCCACGCCGCCATCGGCGAGACCGTGGGTTGCGCCGACAAGCTCAAGAAGCCGTGGGCCAAGGGCCTGCTCAATGCCGTGCTGCGCCGCGCCCAGCGTGAAGGCGAGGAACTGCTCGCCGGCATGGAACGCGACCCGGTGGTGCGTACTGCCCACCCACGCTGGCTGCAGAAGTCGCTGAAAGCCTTCTGGCCGGAACAATGGGAAGCCATCTGCGCCGCCAACAACGCCCACCCACCGATGATCCTGCGGGTCAATCGCCGCCATCACAGCCGCGACGCCTACCTGGCACTGCTGGCCGAGGCCGGCATTGAGGCCAGCGCCTGCCAGTTCAGCCGCGACGGCATCGTCCTGGCCGAAGCCTGCGACGTACGCGGCCTGCCGGGCTTCGCCGACGGCTGGGTGAGTGTGCAGGACGAAGCCGCGCAGTTGTCCGCCGACCTGCTGGAACTGGCTCCCGGCCAGCGCGTGCTCGACGCCTGCTGCGCCCCCGGCGGCAAGACCTGCCACCTGCTGGAAGCCGAGCCCGGCCTGGCCCACATGGTCGCCATCGACCTGGAAGCCAAGCGCCTGGCCCGTGTGCGCGAAAACCTCGACCGCCTCAAGCTCGACGCCGAGCTGATCGCCTGCGACGCCCGCGACACCGCCAGCTGGTGGGACGGTAAGCCGTTCCAGCGCATCCTGCTCGACGCGCCGTGCTCGGCCACCGGCGTGATCCGCCGCCACCCGGACATCAAGCTGACCCGCCAGGCCGAGGACATCCCGGCCCTGGCCGCGCTGCAAGGCGAGCTGCTAGACACCCTGTGGCCAACCCTGGAAGTGGGCGGCATGCTGCTCTATGCCACCTGCTCGAGCCTACCGACCGAGAACACCGAAGTGATCGACGCCTTCCTCGCCCGCACCCCCGGCGCCCGCGAGCTGGACCTCGCCACCGAGGCCGGCCTGCGCCAGCCCCATGGCCGCCAGTTGCTGGCCCAGGAAGGCGGCCACGACGGTTTCTACTATGCCAAGCTGATCAAGATTGCCGCCTCGCGCGGGTGAAAGAACAAAAAGGGTAGGGAGTAGCGGATGAAGATCATCATCCTCGGCGCAGGCCAGGTAGGCGGTACGCTGGCAGAGCACCTGGCCAGCGAAGCCAACGACATCACCGTGGTCGACACCGACAGCGAGCGCCTGCGCGACCTGGGCGATCGTCTGGACATCCGCACCGTGCAGGGGCGCGCCTCACTGCCGACGGTGTTGCGCCAGGCCGGCGCCGACGACGCCGACATGCTGGTGGCGGTGACCAACAGCGACGAAACCAACATGGTCGCCTGCCAGGTGGCCTATTCGCTGTTCCACACCCCGACCAAGATCGCCCGGGTGCGCGAGTCGGCCTACCTGACCCGCGAAGAGCTGTTCGACAACGACCACATCCCGGTGGACGTGCTGATCAGCCCCGAACAGGTGGTGACCAACTACATCAAGCGCCTGATCGAACACCCGGGCTCGCTGCAGGTGATCGACTTCGCCGAAGGCAAGGCCCAACTGGTGGCGGTCAGGGCTTACTACGGCGGCCCGCTGGTGGGCCAGCAACTGCGCCAGATCCGCGCCCACATGCCCAACGTCGACACCCGCGTGGCGGCGATCTTCCGCCGCGACCGGCCGATCACACCCCAGGGCGACACGGTGATCGAGGCAGACGACGAGGTGTTCTTCATCGCCGCGAAAAAGGACATCCGCGCGGTGATGGGCGAGCTGCGGCGTATCGACGAGACCAACAAGCGCGTGGTCATCGCCGGCGGCGGGCAGATCGGCGAACGCCTGGCCGAGGCCATCGAGAGCCGCTACCAGGTAAAGATCATCGAGATGAACCCAGCGCGCTGTCGCTACCTCTCCGACACCCTCGAGAGCACCGTGGTGCTGCAGGGCAGCGCCTCCGACCGCGACCTGATGCTCGAAGAGAACATCGCCGACGCCGACATCTTCCTGGCCCTGACCAACGACGACGAAGCCAACATCATGTCGTCGCTGCTGGCCAAGCGCCTGGGCTCGCGCAAGGTGATGACCATCATCAACAACCCGGCCTACGTCGACCTGGTGCAGGGCGGCGAGATCGACATCGCCATCAGCCCGCAGTTGGCCACCATCGGCACCTTGCTGGCCCACGTGCGCCGCGGCGATATCGTCAGCGTGCACTCGCTGCGCCGAGGCGCGGCCGAGGCCATCGAGGCGGTGGCCCATGGCGATTCAAAGTCGAGCAAGGTAGTGGGCAAGGCCATCGAGGACATCTCGCTGCCGCCGGGCACCACCATCGGCGCGATCATCCGCGACGAGGAAGTGCTGATCGCCCACGACGACACGGTGATCGAATCGGGCGACCATGTGATCCTGTTCGTTGTGGATAAAAAGCATATCCGGGACGTGGAGAAGCTGTTCCACGTGGGCCTGAGTTTCTTCTAGGAGGGAAGGACATGCGCGAATCGCTGGAGAAAATGCTGGCCAAGGGTGTGGATAACCCGCTGCTGAGGTTCGGGCTGGGCAAGGCCTGGCTGGACGAGGGCAATGGGGTTGAAGCGGCGGTGCACCTGGCTGCCTGTGTGAAGCAGGATCCGAAGTACTCGGCGGCGTGGAAGCTGCTGGGGAAGGCGTATCAGTTGAGCGGGGATCTGGACGGGGCGCGCAAGGCCTGGGAGGAGGGGATCGAGGCGGCGCAGGCCCATGGCGACAAGCAGGCAGAGAAAGAGATGACGGTATTTCTGAAGAAGCTGAACAAATCCAGCACCTGAGTTGAAGCAACCTCGTGGGAGCGGGCTTGCCCCGCGATGGCGTCAACGCTGACGACGCCATCGCGGGACAAGCCCGCTCCCACGATAGACGATGGCCTCAGTACCAGCGCGCCTCGCCCGCCGGACGCTTCTTGAAGCGCTTCATGCCCCACATGTACTGGCTCGGATACTCGCGCACATAACGCTCGACCACCTTGCTCATGGCCGCCGCCGACACGGTCACATCCTCGCTGTACATCTCTTGCGGCGCCGCCTCCAGGAACACCTTGAAACCCGAGCCATCCGGCAGCCGCAGGGCATGCAGGAACACCCCGACCGCCTTGCCGCCGGCCAGCATGTTCGGCACGAACTTGCTGGTCAGCGCCTGGGTGCCCAGGAACGGCACGAACACACCTGCGGACTCCGCCGGCTCCGGGTCGGCAGGAATCCCCACCTGACCACCCCGACGCACTTCCTTGATCACGCTGAGGATGCCTTCCTTGGTCGAAGGCGCCACGCGGTTGCCCATCTGCACGCGCTGTTCGCGCAGCAGGTCATCCACCGCCTTAAGCTTCGGCGGGCGATAGAAGATGATCGGTTTGCACTGGTTGCAATAGAAGTGGTTGAGCACTTCCCAGTTGCCCAGGTGGCTGGTGATACCCACCACGCCCTTGCCCGAGGCCAGGGCCTGTTCCAGCACTTCCAGGCCGTGCACTTCCTTGACCAGCTCCAGCGAGCGCTGCGGCGGCCAGATCCAGGCACAGGCGCTCTCGACGAACGACTTGCCGATGTCCTTCAACGCGCGGCCAACCAGCTGCTCGCGCTCGATCGGGTCCATCTCCGGGAAACACTTGGCCAGGTTGATGCGCACGACATTGCGCGAGCCATTGGGGATTTTCCACATCAACCAGCCGATACCGGCGCCGACGCGCTGCACAGCGCCCCAGGGCAGCTTGGCAAACAGGCGCAGCACCCCGACCATCAGGGCGCCCTTGAACTTTTCCACAGGCGAATTCCTTATTTCAGCAAGGCGCGCATTGTACCCCGTCAGCGCACCAGCGCGGCGTAGCGATCGCAGTCGGTGGTGTGGTCCATGACCATGCCGGTGGCCTGCATGAAGGCGTAGCAGATGGTCGGGCCAACGAACGTGAAGCCGGCCTTCTGCAGGGCCTTGCTCATGGCCTTGGCCTCGTCGGTGACCGCCGGCACGTCGCCGCGCCCCTGGAAATGGTTGATCTTCGGCGCACCGCCGACGAACGACCACAGCCATTCGGCGGGGTTATCCACAGCCAGCCAGGCCAGGGCGTTGCGGCGCACGGCCTTGAGCTTGAGGCGGTTGCGAATGATGCCGGGGTCCAGCATCAGCTCCTCGATGCGCTCGTCGCTCAGGCGCGCCAGTTTCACCGGGTCGAAGCCCTCCAGCACCTGGCGATAGCGCTCGCGTTTCTTCAATACCGTGATCCACGACAACCCCGCCTGGAACCCTTCGAGCAAAAGCATCTCGAAGAGCAACGCCGGATCGCGCTGCGGCGTTCCCCACTCGTGGTCGTGATAGGCCTGGTACAACGGATCGTCGGAACACCAAAAGCAGCGTGGCATAAGGCTCCAATAACGTAGAGGGCGAGGCGAATCGGGTATACTCCCGCTCTTTACATCCGCATCCCCAGATACAGGTGAATTTCGTGAGCCAGCCTACGCCAGCCGTGCGTACCTTCCAAGACCTGATCCTCGCCCTGCAGAACTACTGGGCCGAGCAAGGTTGTGTGGTGCTTCAGCCCTACGATATGGAAGTAGGCGCCGGCACTTTCCACACCGCTACCTTCCTGCGCGCCGTCGGCCCGGAGACCTGGAACGCCGCCTACGTGCAGCCCAGCCGTCGCCCTGCCGACGGGCGGTATGGCGAAAACCCCAACCGCCTGCAGCACTACTACCAGTTCCAGGTGGTGCTCAAGCCGAACCCGGCCAACTTCCAGGAGCTGTACCTCGGCTCGCTGAAAGCCATCGGCCTGGATCCGCTGGTTCACGACATCCGCTTCGTCGAAGACAACTGGGAATCGCCGACCCTCGGCGCCTGGGGCCTGGGTTGGGAAATCTGGCTGAACGGCATGGAGGTGACCCAGTTCACCTACTTCCAGCAGGTCGGCGGCATCGAGTGCTACCCGGTCACCGGTGAGATCACCTACGGCCTGGAGCGCCTGGCCATGTACCTGCAGGGCGTGGACTCGGTCTACGACCTGGTATGGGCCGACGGTCCGTTCGGCAAGGTCACCTACGGCGACGTGTTCCACCAGAACGAAGTGGAACAGTCGACCTACAACTTCGAGCACGCCAACGTCGAGAAGCTGTTCGAACTGTTCGACTTCTACGAAAGCGAAGCGAACCGCCTGATCAAGCTGGACCTGCCGCTGCCGACCTACGAAATGGTCCTGAAGGCCTCGCACACCTTCAACCTGCTGGACGCCCGCCGCGCCATCTCGGTGACCGAGCGCCAGCGCTACATCCTGCGCGTACGTACCCTGGCCCGGGACGTGGCGCAAAGCTATCTGCAAGCCCGCGCACGCCTGGGCTTCCCGATGGCCTCTCCTGAACTGCGTGACGAAGTGTTGGCTAAGCTGGAGGCTGCACAATGAGTGCTCAAGATTTCCTGGTTGAACTGGGCACCGAAGAGCTGCCACCGAAGGCCCTCGCCACCCTGGGCGACGCGTTCCTCGCCGGCATCGAGAAAGGCCTGCAGGCCGCCGGCCTGAACTACACCGGCAAGCAGGTCTATGCCGCGCCGCGCCGCCTGGCCGTGCTGATCCGCCAGCTGGACGTGCAGCAGCCAGACCGCAGCATCAACATCGACGGCCCGCCCGTGCAGGCCGCGTTCAATGCCGAAGGCCAGCCGACCCAGGCCGCCCTGGGCTTCGCCAAGAAGTGCGGCGTGGAGCTGTCGGACATCGACCAGAGCGGCCCCAAGCTGCGCTTCTCCCAGCACATTCCGGGCAAGGCCACCGCCAGCCTGCTGCCGACCATCGTCGAGGATTCGCTCAACGACCTGCCGATCCCCAAGCGCATGCACTGGGGCGCCAGTCGTGAAGAGTTCGTGCGCCCGACCCAGTGGCTGGTGATGCTGCTGGGCGATCAGGTGGTCGACTGCACCATCCTGGCCCAGAAGGCCGGCCGTGAATCCCGTGGCCACCGCTTCCACCACCCGGAAAACGTACTCATCACCACCCCGGCCAACTACGTCGAGGACCTGCGCAAGGCCCACGTGCTGGCCGACTTCGCCGAGCGTCGCGAGCTGATCAGCAAGCGTACCGCCGAGCTTGCCATGCAGCAGGAAGGTACGGCCATCGTGCCGCCGGCGCTGCTGGACGAAGTGACCGCCCTGGTCGAGTGGCCGGTGCCGCTGGTGTGCTCGTTCGAGGAGCGTTTCCTCGAGGTGCCGCAGGAAGCCCTGATCACCACCATGCAGGACAACCAGAAGTACTTCTGCCTGCTGGACAGCGAAGGCAAGCTGCTGCCGCGCTTCATCACCGTGGCCAACGTCGAGAGCCGCGATCCGAAGCAGATCGTGCAGGGCAACGAGAAGGTCGTGCGCCCGCGCCTGACCGACGCCGAGTTCTTCTTCAAGCAGGACAAGAAGCAGCCGCTGGAAAGCTTCAACGAGCGCCTGAAGAACGTGGTGTTCCAGGCTCAGCTGGGCACCGTGTTCGACAAGGCCGAGCGCGTTTCCAAGCTGGCCGCCTTCATTGCCCCGTACATCGGCGGCAGCGCCGCCAACGCCGGCCGTGCCGGCCTGCTGTCCAAGTGCGACCTGGCTTCGGAAATGGTCGGCGAATTCCCTGAAATGCAGGGCATCGCCGGCTACTACTACGCCCTCAACGATGGCGAGCCGCAAGACGTCGCCCTGGCGCTGAACGAGCAGTACATGCCGCGCGGCGCCGGCGCCGAGCTGCCGCAGACCCTCACCGGTGCCGCCGTGGCCATCGCCGACAAGCTCGACACCCTGGTCGGCATCTTCGGCATCGGCATGCTGCCCACCGGCAGCAAGGACCCGTACGCCCTGCGTCGTGCCGCCCTGGGCGTGCTGCGCATCCTGATCGAGAAGCAGCTGGACCTGGACCTGGCCGTCGCGGTCGAGTTCGCGGTCAAGCAGTTCGGTGCCAAGGTCAAGGCCGCCGGCCTGTCCGAGCAGGTGCTGGAGTTCGTCTTCGACCGCCTGCGCGCGCGCTACGAGGACGAAGGCATCGACGTCTCCACCTACCTGTCGGTGCGTGCCCTGAAGCCGGGTTCGGCGCTGGACTTCGACCAGCGCGTGCAGGCCGTGCAGGCCTTCCGCAAGCTGCCGGAAGCCGAAGCCCTGGCCGCGGCGAACAAGCGCGTGTCGAACCTGCTGGGCAAGGCCGAAGGCGCCATCGCCGACCAGGTCGAGCCGAAGTACTTCGACAACGCCAATGAGTTCTCCCTGTACTCGGCCATCCAGCAGGCCGACCAGGCCGTGCAACCGATGGCGGCCGCGCGTCAGTACAGCGAGGCCCTGGCCCGCCTGGCTGCCCTGCGTGACCCGGTCGACGCCTTCTTCGAGGCGGTGATGGTCAACGCCGAGGATGCCAAGGTGCGCGCCAACCGTTATGCCCTGCTCAGCCGCCTGCGCGGCCTGTTCCTGGGCGTGGCCGATATCTCGCTGCTGGGGTGAGTCGTTGAAACTGCTGATTCTTGATCGAGACGGAGTGATCAACCACGACTCCGACGCCTACATCAAGTCGCTGGAGGAGTGGATCCCCATTCCCGGCTCGATCGAGGCCATCGCGCAGTTGAGCAAGGCGGGCTGGACGGTGGCGGTTGCCACCAACCAGTCCGGCATTGCCCGCGGCTACTACCCGCTGGAAACCCTCGAGGCCATGCATGCGCGCCTGCGCGCGCTGGTGGCCGAGCAGGGCGGCGAGGTCGGCCTGATCGTGCATTGCCCGCACGGCCCGGACGAGGGCTGCGACTGCCGCAAGCCCAAGCCCGGCATGCTGCGGACCATTGCCGAGCACTACCAGGTACCGCTGGCCGGCGTATGGTTCGTCGGTGACAGCAAAGGTGACCTGGAGGCGGCCCTGGCCGTCGATGCACAACCCGTGTTGGTAAAAACCGGCAAGGGCGAGAGGACCCTGGAAAAAGGCGTCCCGCAAACTACACTGATTTTCGACGATCTGGCAGCCATCGCCAGAGAACTTATTTAAATGAGTGCGCCAGGACCGGCGCACTTTTCATCAGGCGGGCACGCCCCGCAACGGTACATGCCACTATGTCGATCCTGCAGGCGATCAGAATCTTTCTTTTTTACCTGCTGTTGGGCACCAGTTCGCTGCTGTGGTGCTCGCTGAGCTTCTTCGTCGCGCCTTTCCTGCCGTTCCCCAAGCGCTACAAGTTCATCAACGTGTATTGGTGCCGCTGTGCGCTGTTCCTGGTGAGGACGATCCTGCGGATCGACTACAAGGTCACCGGCGCCGAGAACGTGCCTGACGTACCTTGCGTGATCCTGTCAAACCACCAGAGCACCTGGGAGACGTTCTTCCTGTCGGCGTACTTCTCGCCGCTGAGCCAGGTGCTCAAGCGCGAGTTGCTGTACGTGCCGTTCTTCGGCTGGGCCATGGCCATGCTGCGACCGATCGCCATCGACCGGAAGAACCCGAAGGAGGCCCTGCGCCAGGTTGCCAGCCAGGGCGACGAGCTGCTCAAGCAGGGCACCTGGGTGTTGATCTTCCCCGAAGGCACCCGCGTGCCGCATGGGCAGATGGGCAAGTTCTCCCGCGGCGGCACCGCGCTGGCGGTGAATGCCGGCCTGCCGGTTCTGCCGATCGCCCACAACGCCGGCAAGTTCTGGCCGCGTGAAGGCTGGGGCAAGCGCCCGGGCACCATCGAGGTGGTGATTGGCGAGCCGATGTACCCGGAGGGGACGGGCCCGCGTGCCATCGCCGAGCTCAACGATCGCGCACAGGCATGGAACGAGGCAGTCCAACGCGCCATGGGTTCGCTGCCGCCAGCGGCGGAAAAACCCGAGCAGCAGCCTGCCTGACGATCTGTGGATAACTTGTTAGCAATTTTTGGATTAAGCGTCTTGAAATATAGCTAAGTGATTGAATTAGCTATTTATTTTCATGTATGACGTTTTTCCGAAAATCGTGCATAAGTTTTTTCCCGCGATAAAAAAACCGGCTTTTACGCCGGTTTTTTTGTGCTCGTTTGATGGTGGCATAGCGAGTACGTGGGAGCGGCGGTTCGGCGCCCCGACTTGCCCCGCGATGGATGGCACCGGCTGCGCCGGTATCGCGGGGCAAGCCCGCTCCCACGCTACATCCCTGGCATTGCCTAGACCTTGTCGATATCCACATCCCGAGTCTCTTTCAGGCAGAAGATCCCCACCACCAGGCTCACCCCGGTGATCAGCACCGGGTACCACAGCCCATAGAAGATATCCCCGGTGTACACCACCAACGCGAACGATACCGTCGGCAGGAAGCCGCCGAACCAGCCGTTGCCGATGTGGTAGGGCAGCGACATCGAGGTGTAGCGGATGCGCGTCGGGAACAGCTCGACCATCACCGCCGCCAGCGGCCCGTAGGTCATGGTGGCGATCAGGATCATGGCAACGATCAGCACCACCACCATCACCTGGTTCACATGCGCAGGATCCGCCTTGGCCGGGTAGCCGGCGCTATCGATGGCACTGCGCATGGCCGTCTCGTCGAAGCCATTGATGGTCTTGTCGCCAATGCTGACGATCACCTCGCTGCCAGCGACATTCACCGAACTGTAAGGCAGGCCCTGCTTGACCAGGAACGTCTTGACCTTGTCGCACGGGCTGTCGAAGCGTGCCTTGCCCACCGGGTCGAACTGGAAGGTGCAGCCCTTGGGATCGGCGGTGACGACGATCGGCGCCTGGCGACTGGCAGCGTCGATCTGCGGATTGGCGTAATGGCTCAGGGCCTTGAACAGCGGGAAGTACAACACCGTCGCCAGCAAAAGGCCAAGCATCAGGATCGGCTTGCGTCCGACCCGGTCCGACAGCCAGCCGAAGAACACGAAGAACGGCGCACCGATCACCACACTGATGATCAGCAGCGTGTTGGCCTGGGCCGGGTCCATCTTGAGCATCTGGGTCATGAAGAACAGCACGTAGAACTGCGCGGTGTAGAAGGTCACCGCCTGCCCGGCATTGATGCTGAACAGCGCCGTGAGCACCACCTTCAGGTTCGGCCACGAGGTGAACGACTCGCGGATCGGCGACTTGCTGACCTTGCCCTGGGCCTTCATTTTCACGAAGGCCGGCGACTCGTGCATGCTCATGCGGATCCAGGTGGAAATCGCCAGCAGCACGATCGACAGCAGGAACGGCAGGCGCCAGCCCCAGGTTTCGAACTGGTCGCCACTGATGTAGCGGCTGGCCAGGACCACGAGCAACGACAGCAGCAGGCCGAGGGTGGCGGTGGACTGGATGAAGCCGGTATGGAAACCGCGCTTGCCGGGTGGCGCGTGTTCGGCGACATAGGTGGCCGCGCCGCCGTATTCACCGCCCAGCGCCAGGCCCTGGAGCATGCGCAGCACCACCAGGATGATCGGCGCGGCGATGCCGATGCTGGCGTAGGTGGGCAACAGGCCAACGGCGAAGGTCGACAGGCCCATCAGCACGATGGTCACCAGGAAGGTGTACTTGCGCCCGATCATGTCGCCCAGCCGGCCGAACACCAGCGCGCCGAACGGGCGCACCAGGAAGCCGGCGGCGAAGGCCATCAGGGCGAAGATGAAGGCGGTGGTGTCGTTGACCCCCGCGAAGAACTGCTTGCTGATGACCGCAGCCAGCGCGCCATAGAGAAAAAAGTCATACCACTCGAACACCGTCCCGAGGGATGACGCGAAAATGATCTTGCGCTCTTCACGACGGCTTGGGCTGCTCGCCGCCGCCCCCTGTTCCTGGATGTAATCCGACATCGTTGCTGTCCTCGGCCCGCGGGCCACAGTGATTATTCTTGTTGTTCCACTGCCGGCGACTTGCGATCACAAGCCACCGCTGTTGCAAACACCCGGGTCAGGGCGTCGGTATCGCGCTGGCGTCGCTGAGGTTGGTCTGGGTATTGGCTCCCTTGAGGATCAGTTGTGCCGCCTTTTCGGCAATCATCAACGTGGGTGAACAGGTATTGCCGGAGACGATCTGCGGCATGATCGAGGCGTCGGCCACGCGCAGACCGGGAATGCCATGCACGCGCAGCTGGTTATCCACGACGTCCAGCGCGCCACTGCCCATGCGGCAGGTGCCCACCGGGTGGAAGATGGTGGTGCCGATCTGGCCGGCGGCCTGGTACAGGTCGTTCTCGCTCTGCAAGGCGGGGCCTGGCAAATACTCGCGAGGATCGAAGGCCGCCAGGGCAGGGGCCTGGACGATGCGCCGGGTGAGGCGGATGGCCTCGGCGGCGACGCGCAGGTCCTCGGGGTCGCTCAGGTAGTTGGGGTCGATCACCGGCGCGGCATTCATGTCCGCCGAGCGAATGTCGATGCGTCCACGGCTCGCCGGGCGCAGGTTGCACACCGAGGCGGTGAAGGCCGGAAAGCGATGCAGCGGTTCGCCGAAGCGGTCCAGCGACAGCGGCTGCACGTGGTATTGCAGGTTGGCCGTTGCCTGCTCGGGACCTGAACGGGCGAAGGCGCCCAGCTGGCTCGGCGCCATGGCCAACGGGCCACTGCGGTCGTAAGCGTAGCGCAGGCCCATGCCCAGCTTGCCCCACAGGCTGTTGGCCATCTGATTGAGGGTGCGGGTGTTGTGGACCTGATAGATCAGGCGCAGTTGCAGGTGATCCTGCAGGTTGCCGCCAACCCCGGGCATCTCATGGCGAACCCCGATACCCAAGCCTTCGAGCAGCTTGCGCGGGCCGATGCCGGAGCGTTGCAGAATGCCGGGCGAGCCCACGGAGCCCGCGCACAGGATGATCTCGCGGCGAGCGGCGAACTCGTGCCAGGCGCCTTGCCACAGGGCCTTCACCGCCCGCGCGCGGGTGTTGTCGAGCAGCACCTGGTCGACCTGCACGCCCGTCAACACTGTCAGGTTGGGGCGCTTGAGGATGGGCCTGAGAAACGCCTTGGCCGAGTTCCAGCGCACGCCGCTGCGCTGATTGACCTGAAAGTATCCACAGCCGGCGTTGTCGCCCGTGTTGAAGTCGCCGACCTTGGCGATGCCACTCTGCTCGGCGGCATCGCGGAAGGCATCGAGGATTGGCCAGCTGTAGCGCTGCTGCTCGACCCGCCATTCCCCGTCCGCGCCGTGACTGTCGCTGGCGCCGGCGAAGTGGTTCTCGCTGGCCTTGAACAAGGGCAGCACATCCTTCCACGCCCAGCCGTCGTTGCCTTGCTCGGCCCAGCGGTCGTAGTCGGCGGCCTGGCCACGCATGTAGATCATGCCGTTGATCGACGAGCAGCCGCCCAGCACCTTGCCCCGTGGATAACCCAGGCTGCGACCGTTCAGGCCGGGCTGGGCCTCGGTCTTCAGGCACCAATCGGTGCGTGGATTGCCGATGCAGTAGAGGTAACCGACGGGGATGTGAATCCAGGGATAGTTGTCGCGGCCACCCGCCTCGAGCAGCAATACGTGGCACGAAGGGTCGGCGGACAAGCGGTTGGCCAGCAGGCAACCGGCGGGACCGGCACCCACGACCACATAGTCGTAGACAGGATCGGCTGATGGCATGTGCAACCTCGCGCCTGATTATTATTCTTGTCCCGATCCATCTTATTGATTAATTTCGCCGAGGAAACACGAGATTTCGCGCAGCCGTTGTGCGTTTTAGCACAGCGCCATATCTGGGCCGGCCCCTTCGCGGGTAAACCCGCTCCCACAGGTTCACCGCCGATCCTGAGTTTGGCGATAACCCTGTGGGAGCGGGTTTACCCGCGAAGGAGTCAGCGCGAACAGCCAAAGGGACAAGCATGTTCGACTGGAACGATCTGCGGTTTTTCCTCGAGTTGCAGCGCAGCGGCCGCCTGCTTACCGCCGCCAAGCGCCTCAACACCACCCACAGCACCGTGGCCCGGCATATCGAGAGCATCGAAAAGCACCTGGGTACCGCGCTGTTCGTCCAGCACGCCCAGGGCTATGAACTCACGCCTTCCGGCCAGGCCCTGCTCAAGCACGCCGAAGCGATGGAGAACGTCGCCCTGCTGGCGCAGGAAGAAATCACCCAGGCCATCACGCCACTGGGCAAGATCCGTCTGGGGGTGACCGAAGGCATCGGCATCATGTTCTTCACCCCGCGCATGAAAGCCTTGTTCCAACGCTACCCGGGGCTCGAAGTGGAATTGGTGGCGGTGCCGCGTTTCGTCAGCATCCTCAACCGCGAAGCCGAGATCAGCATCCACCTGGAACGCCCCAACGCCGACCTGCTGATCACCCGCAAGCTCACCGACTACCGCCTTGCCCTGTATGCCAGCCAGGACTATCTGGACCGCGCGCCACCGCTGCACAGCCGCGAAGATCTGGCTCGGCACAGCTGGATCGGCTATGTCGACGACCTGCTGTTCAGCCAGGAGCTGCTGTTCCTCAACAGCTTCTGCCGGGCGCCCAACGTGGTGTTCCGCAGCACCAGCGTGATCGCCCAGCAGCATGCTGCCCAGGCCGGTCTGGGCATCGCCGTGCTGCCCAACTACATGGCCCGCCACGATCCGAAGCTGGTGCGCGTGCTGCCCAGCGAGACCATCCAGCGCAGCTACTGGATCTGCACCCGCCGTGAGCTGCACAAGTCGGTCCGCCTGCGAGTGGTGTGGGACTACCTGCTGGCGCTGTGCGCCGCCGAGCAGGACGAGTTGCTAGCCGAGTAGCGCCTTGCCGGCCAACAGTGCCGCAGCGCCACAGCCCACCACGGCGAACAGCTGCTGCAGGCGCGGGCCGGCCAGCTTGCTCGCCAATGGCCGCGCCAGCAGCAGGCCCAGCACCGCCCCCACGGCAAACGGCGCCCCGACCCACCAGTGCATCACCCCCGCGACGCTGGCGCTGACCACGCTGCCGGTGGACACCAGGGCGATCACCGCCAACGAGGTGGCGACGATGCTTTTCATGTCCAGGTTGGTATAGCGGTTCAGCGCCGGGATGATCACAAATCCACCACCGACCCCCAACAGGCCGGACAGCAGACCCGACAGCATCCCGGTGAACGCCAGTGCCCGGGCGCAGGGCAGGGTCCAGCGCAATCTTCCCTGCAGCGGGTTGAGCACGCAGGGCATGATCTCCCGCTCCCCACAGGGCGACTCGCCACGCAGTTCACGCGCCGCCTTGCGCCAGATCCGCAGGCAGGCGTACACCAGCACCCCGGCGAACACCAAGGCCAATGGCGTATTGGGCAAACGATGAGCGAGCATCAGGCCGAACGGCGCGCAGGCAATCCCGATCACCGCGATGAACGCGGCCGCCCGGTAGCGCACCAGCCCCTGGCGCAGGCCGAGTACCGCACCGACCGACGCCGCCAACCCCACGGCCAGCAGGCCGATCGGCGCCGCCTCGACCATGCTCAGTCCCAGGCCGAACACCAGCAGCGGCACCGCCAGGATGCCACCGCCGGCACCGGTCAGGGCCAGCACCGCGCCAATGATCGCGCCGAGCCCGGCGCCCAGCAGTTGGTGTTCGATCACTGCTGCGCCTCGACCACCAGAGGTTGCGGCCGGGCCAGCCATTCGCGGCCCTTGAGCATGCCCTTCCAGTACAGCGGCGGCAGGATCTGCGCCTTGAGCAACCAGGCCAGGCGGGTTGGCTTGCGGCCATCGAGCAGCCAGCGCGGGAAGCTCGGCGCCACCTTGCCGCCATAGGTGAACTCGGCCAGGACGATCTTGCCGCGCTCGACCGTCAATGGACAGGAGCCGTAGCCATCGTACTGGGCCAGGGTCGACAGGCGACCGAGTGCCACCAGCACATTGTTGGCCACCACCGGTGCCTGCTTGCGGGCAGCGGCGGCGGTCTTGGCGTTGCTGGTATTGGCCACGTCACCCAGCGCATGGACATTGCCGAACTGGCGATGACGCAAGGTATGCGGGTCGACATCCACCCAACCCGCCGCATCGGCCAGCGGGCTCTGGCGGATGAAGTCAGGCGCCACCTGGGGCGGCACCACATGCAGCATGTCGAAGGCCTCGACCCGGGTCTCGGTGCTGCCGTCGGGGAGGGTACGAATGAACGTGGCGCGCTTGTTCGGACCATCCACCGCCGTCAGGCGATGCTGGTAGTTCAGGTCCACGCCGTACTTGTCGATGTAGCTCATCAGCGCCGGCACATAGTCCGGTACGCCGAACAACACCGCACCGGCATTGAAGAAGCTGGCCCTGACATTACCCAGGTGGCCGTTGCGCAACCAGTGATCGCAGGACAGGTACAACGCCTTCTGCGGCGCCCCGGCGCATTTGATCGGCATCGGCGGCTGGGTGAAGAGGGCGCGCCCCTGCTTGAGGTTCTGCACCAGTTGCCAGGTGTAGGGCGCCAGGTCGTAGCGGTAGTTGGAGGTGACGCCGTTGCGTCCGAGGGTCTCGCTCAAACCCTCGATGGCATTCCAATCGAGTTTCAATCCCGGGCAGACCACCAGCTGTTCATAGCTGACCGCGCGCCCGTCCTCGAGCACCACCAGTTGCCCCTGAGGGTCGAAGCCCTCCACCCGTGCCTTGATCCAGCGCACGCCACGGGGCAGGGTGGCCGCCATGGTCTGGGCGGTGCTCGGCGCCTTGAAAACCCCGGCACCGACCATGGTCCAGCCAGGCTGGTAGTAGTGCACGTCGGCGGGGTCGATCAGGGCAATGTCCAGCGACGGGTCACGGGCGATCAGGCTGGAGGCGGTGGCGATACCGGCGGCACCGGCGCCGACGATCACCACCTTGTGGTGGTCGGCACGGGAGGAATCGACAGGGGACAGCAAGGCAGGCATGGCGGTGTTCCTTGGAAATCTCGTTATGGGTACGGCGTGGCTTACAGCTTGTTCAGCGGGATCTTCAGGTAGCTCACACCGTTGGCTTCAGGTTCGGGGAATTGCCCGCTGCGCATGTTGATCTGCACCGACGGCAGGATCAGCACGGGCATGTCGAGGGTCTTGTCACGGGCTTCGCGCATCTGCACGAAGCTGTCCTCGCTGACCCCTTCATGGATATGGATGTTGTCGGCGCGTTGCTCGGCCACGGTGGTGACGAAGCGCAGCTCACGGCCACCGGGCAGGTAGTCATGGCACATGAACAGCCGGGTCTGGTCGGGGAAGGCGAGCAGGCGACGGATCGACTGGTACAGGGTTCGCGCGCTGGCGCCCGGAAAGTCGCAACGGGCGGTGCCGTAGTCGGGGGTGAACAAGGTATCGCCGACGAACACAGCGATCTCGCCCGCATCCTCGACCATGTAGCTCATACACGCCGGGGTATGCCCAGGGGTGTGCAGGGCACGGGCATGCAGGTTGCCGATGCGAAATCCCTCTTCATCTTCGAACAGGACATCGAACTGGCTGCCGTCACAGGCAAAACCCGGCTCGGCGTTGAACAGGGTGCCGAAGACTTTCTGCACCTGGGTGATCTGCGCACCGATCGCGATGCTGCCGCCAAGCCGCTCCTTGAGGTAGGCCGCCGCAGACAGGTGATCAGCGTGCACATGGGTATCCAGGATCCATTGCACCTTGGCGTCCAGCGCCTCGACACGGGCGATCAGCTTGTCCGCCGAATCGGTGCAGGTGCGCCCGGACTTGGGGTCGTAGTCCAGCACGCTGTCGATCAGCGCGCATTGGCGCGTCTCGCCATCCATGACCAGGTAGCTGATGGTCCAGGTCGCCTTGTCGAAGAATTCTTCAACGTGAAGGTTGTTGCCGATGATCATTGCACTCTCCAGTTATCCACCGGGCCTCCTTGAAGGCATAGGCAGTGAAGGGTGCTTTATCAAGATACATGCCAGCCTTTCAGATAGGACGCCTTCCCCCTGTAGGAGCGGCCTCGTGCCGCGATGGGCTGCGCAGCAGCCCCCATACGAGCAACCCGAAGGTGACAGTTCCTGGCAGTCGACTGTCAGCCGATGGCAGTGTTTGGCAGTCCTTGCTACCCTCGCCAGGTCCTTCATCTGGTGCTGTCATGCTAGCCGCTTCCCATCCCGCGATCCTCGCGCTGGTGTCCTACCTCGAACACGATGTGCTGCCCAGTATCGTGCTGGATACCGACTACAACATCCTGGCTGCCAACGCGGCGTACCGTCGCCAGTTTGGCAACGAGGAGCATGCGCCGATCGGCGAAAAATGCCACCGGGTCTCGCACCACTATGCCGTGCCTTGCGACCAGGCCGGGGAGCATTGCCCGCTGCGCAAGTCGCTGGACAGCAAGATGCCCGAGCGCGTGCTGCACATCCATCACACCCCGCGAGGGCCGGAGCATGTGGATGTGGAACTGCGCCCGATCCTCGATGACGAGGGCAGGGTGGTAGCCTTCGTCGAACGCCTGACCAGCGTCACCCTGGCATCGGCACAACCTCAACAGCAAGGACTGGTTGGCCGGGCGCCAGCCTTCAAGACCGCCGTGGCCAGTTTGCAACGTGCAGCCCCTGCGCAGATTCCGGTACTGCTCCAGGGCGAGTCGGGCACGGGCAAGGAGCTGTTCGCCCGCGCCTTGCACCTGGGCAGCCCACGAGCCAATGGCCCCCTGGTGGTGGTGGACTGCACCGGGCTGACCGAGTCGTTGTTCGAGAGTGAACTGTTCGGCTATGAAAAGGGCGCCTTCACTGGAGCGACTCAACGCAAGATCGGCCTGGCCGAAGCCGCTCACGGCGGCACCCTGTTCCTCGATGAGATCGGTGAAGTACCGCTGGCGATGCAGGTGAAACTGCTGCGCCTGATCGAATCCGGCAGCTTCCGTCCGGTCGGCAGCACGCGCACGGTCCATTCGGATTTCCGCCTGGTCTCGGCCACGCACAAGCCCTTGAAGGAGATGGCCGCCGAAGGGACGTTTCGCGAAGACCTGTATTACCGCATCAGCGGATTCCCGATTCGCCTGCCATCGCTGCGTGAGCGAGTCGAGGATTTGCCGTTGCTCTGTGAGAGTCTGCTGCAACGGATGGCCGGAAAGCACTCGCCCAAGGTCACTGCCGAAGCACTCGCTTGCCTCAAGCTGCATACATTCCCAGGCAACATTCGCGAGCTCAGAAACATCTTGGAGCGCGCGCGATTGTTTGCTGATGATGGGCTGATTCGTCCCGAACATCTTCCGGAGGACATCCACCCGGCCGTAAGGCAGACAGGTGTTCGGGGACGTAAGAACGAAATGGCCGATCTGGCCCATGCCCTGGAAACCTTCAACGGTTCCCGAAGTGAATTGGCCGATCACCTCGGGATGAGCGAACGCACGTTGTACCGCCGACTTAAAGCATTGGGGATTTCGTAGTTCCACGTGGAACATTCATGAAGGTAAAAAAAAAGCCAATCCCTGGGGATTGGCTTTCTTGTACTACCCGCAGATCAGAAGTCCAGGTTGGACACCGACAGCGCATTGCTTTCGATGAAGTCGCGACGCGGTTCGACCGCATCACCCATCAGGGTGTTAAACAGCTGGTCGGCGGCAATGGCGTCCTCGATGGTCACCTTGAGCATGCGGCGCACGGTCGGGTCCATGGTGGTTTCCCACAGCTGGTCCGGGTTCATCTCACCCAGCCCTTTGTATCGCTGGATGGTGTGGCGCTTGGTGCTCTCGTTCATCAGCCAGTCGAGGGCTTCCTTGAACTCGGTGACCGCCTTGCGACGCTCGCCACGCTGAACATAGGCACCATCGCCCAGCAAGGTACCCAGCTTTTCGCCCAGGGCGACGACCGTCTTGTAGTCATTGCTGCCGAAGAAGTCACGGTTGAAGGTGACATAGCTGGCCAAACCATGGGAGGTCGTTTCAACGACAGGCAGCCAGAGGTTGCGCTCCTTGTCCTCGTGCAAGTCGGCCTTGTAAGCCAGACCAGAACGCTGGCTGTTATCCAGACGCTGCTGGAACGCCTTCAGCCAAACATCCATCTGCGCCTTATCGGCCAGTTGCTCGAGGGAAACCTTTGGCAGGTAGATGAAGTGCTCGGTCAGCTCTTCCGGGTACAGGCGCGACAGACGCTTGAGGGTCTTCATCACGGCGCGGAATTCGTTGACCAGCGCCTCGAGTTGCACGCCGGAAACGGCTGGCGCGGACTCGTCCAGGTGCAGGCTGGCATCTTCCAGGGCCGACTGGGTCATGTATTCTTCCATGGCCTCGTCGTCCTTGATGTACTGCTCCTGCTTGCCTTTCTTCACCTTGTACAGCGGCGGCTGGGCGATATAGATGTAGCCACGCTCGACCAGCTCCGGCAGCTGACGGAAGAAGAAGGTCAGCAGCAGGGTACGGATGTGCGAACCGTCGACGTCAGCATCGGTCATGATGATGATGTTGTGATAACGCAGCTTGTCGATGTTGTACTCTTCGCGGCCGATGCCACAACCCAGTGCGGTGATCAGCGTGCCGACCTCCTGAGAAGAGATCATCTTGTCGAAGCGCGCTTTCTCGACGTTGAGGATCTTGCCCTTGAGCGGCAGGATCGCCTGGGTGCGACGGTTACGGCCTTGCTTGGCCGAACCACCTGCGGAGTCACCCTCCACCAGGTACAGTTCGGAAAGGGCAGGGTCCTTCTCCTGGCAGTCGGCCAGTTTGCCCGGCAGGCCGGCGATGTCCAGCGCGCCTTTGCGGCGGGTCATCTCACGGGCTTTACGCGCCGCTTCACGGGCACGGGCTGCGTCGATCATCTTGCCGACCACCGCCTTGGCTTCGTTGGGGTTCTCCAACAGGAAGTCGGCGAAGTACTTGTTCATCTCTTGTTCCACGGCGGTCTTCACCTCCGAAGAAACCAGCTTGTCCTTGGTCTGCGAGCTGAACTTCGGATCCGGCACCTTGACCGAGATGATCGCGGTCAGGCCTTCACGGGCGTCGTCACCGGTAGTCGCGACCTTGTTCTTCTTCGCCAGGCCTTCCTGTTCGATGTAGCTGTTCAGGCTACGGGTCAGCGAGGAACGGAAGCCGACCAGGTGGGTACCACCGTCGCGCTGGGGAATGTTGTTGGTGAAGCACAGCAGGTTTTCGTTGAAGCTGTCGTTCCACTGCAGGGCGACTTCGACACCCACGCCATCGTCACGCTGGACGTTGAAATGGAAGACCTGGGAGTTGACCGGGGTCTTGTTGGTGTTCAGGTATTCAACGAATGCGCGCAGGCCGCCTTCGTACTTGAAGAACTCTTCCTTGCCGCTGCGCTCATCCTTCAGCAGGATGCCAACGCCCGAGTTCAGGAACGACAGCTCGCGGATACGCTTGGCGAGAATGTCCCAGCTGAAGTGGATATTCTTGAAGGTTTCAGCCGAAGGCTTGAAGTGAATGTGGGTACCGGTGGTTTCGCTATCACCGACGACCGCCATCGGCGCCTGGGGCACACCATGGACATAGGTCTGTTCCCAGATCTTGCCGCTACGACGAACGGTGAGCACCAGTTGCTCGGACAGGGCGTTCACCACCGAGACACCTACGCCGTGCAGACCGCCGGATACCTTGTAGGAGTTGTCGTCGAACTTACCGCCGGCGTGCAGCACGGTCATGATGACCTCAGCCGCGGAAACGCCTTCTTCTTTATGCACGTCGACCGGAATACCACGGCCATTGTCACGGACGCTGATGGATTCGTCCGGGTGAATGATGACGGTGATGTCATCGCAGTGCCCGGCCAGGGCTTCGTCGATCGAGTTGTCGACCACCTCGAACACCATGTGGTGCAGGCCGCTGCCGTCATCGGTGTCGCCAATGTACATGCCGGGACGCTTGCGTACGGCATCCAGCCCTTTCAGCACCTTGATGCTGGAGGAGTCGTACGTTTGATTTTCGCTCATGCCTTCACTCCCGATGGTCGTGGGTCTGGGTGATACGGCCCTGTTCCACGTGGAACAAGGCGACTGGCGTTTCCGTCTGCCAGCCTTCCCTCAGAAATTCGTGGTCTACACAGGTGATGAACACCTGGCAGTTCAATTCTTCAAGCAAGCGGCACAGGGCGCGGCGGTGCTGCTCGTCCAACTCGGACGGCAAGTCATCCACCAGATAAATACACTGACCGCGACGAACCTGGCTGACCAGATGCCCCTGGGCGATGCGCAGGGCACAGACCACCAGCTTCTGCTGCCCTCGCGAGAGGATGTCGGCCGCGTTGTTCGCGCCCAATCGCAGGCGCAGATCGGCACGTTGTGGCCCGGCCTGGGTATGGCCCATCTGCTGATCGCGAAGGAGAGAGGTTGCGAGGACTTCGTTGAGTTCCCGGTCCTTGTCCCAGCCTCGGTAGTAGCTCAGGGTCAGCCCGTCCAGTTCGACCAGCTCGCTCAGGGTACGCTCGAAGACAGGCTTCAAGGCCTTGATGTAGTTGCGACGGTATTCATCTATTTCCGCACTGGCGAGACATAACTCCCGATCCCAGGCGGCTTGCGAAACGGCATCAAGTGTACCATGCCGCAGCCATGAGTTCCGCTGCCGCAGGGCCTTCTGCAGGCGCTGCCAGGTCGCCATGAAGCGAGGTTCCACGTGGAACACGCCCCAATCGAGGAACTGCCGGCGCACCTTGGGCGCACCTTCGAGCAGGCGGAAACTGTCCGGGTTGATCAGTTGCAGGGGCAGCATCTCGGCCAGTTGCGCGGCGCTGCGCGCATTCTGTCCGTCGATACGGATGGTGAAATCACCCTGGCGCTCCCGAGAAACACCCAGGTTGCTGGTACCGCCTTCGGCCAGTTCAACCTGACCGAACACAGTGCAGGTCGGCTGCTCGTACTGAATCACCGGGTTCAACCGGGTGCTGCGGAACGAGCGGGCGAGCCCCAGCAGGTGCACAGCTTCGAGCACGCTGGTCTTGCCGCTGCCGTTGGCGCCGTAAAGGATGTTGATGCGGGGGGAGGGTGAGAGGGTCACCGGGTGCAGGTTGCGCACCGCGGTGACCGAGAGACGTCGAAGGGACATGTCGCCTGCTTTGGGTTACAGACGCATCGGCATGACAACGTAGGACGAGTCGTCATTGCCGGCTTCCTGCAGCAGGGCGCTGCTGTTGGAGTCGGACAGAATCAGGCGAACCTGTTCGGTGGTCATGACGCCCAGCACGTCCAGCAGGTAGCTGACGTTGAAACCGATCTCCAGCGAGCTGCCGTTGTAGTCGACGCTGATTTCTTCTTCCGCTTCTTCCTGCTCCGGGTTGTTGGCCTGGATCTTCAGCTGGCCGGCGGCCAGTTGCAGACGGATGCCGCGGTACTTCTCGTTGGACAGGATCGCGGTACGGCTGAACGCCTCGCGCAACGCCTGGCGATCACCGATCACCAGCTTGTCGCCGCCCTTGGGCAGGACGCGCTCGTAGTCCGGGAACTTGCCGTCGACCAGCTTGGAGGTGAAGGTGAACTCACCGGTGGTGGCGCGAATGTGATGCTGGCCCAGGACGATGCTGACCATGCCTTCCGGATCGGTGAGCAGACGCGCCAGCTCGAGGATACCCTTGCGCGGCACGATGACCTGGTGACGCTCAGCCTGGCCGATCGGTGCCTGCATGGCGCACAGCGCCAGACGGTGGCCATCGGTGGCGACGGCGCGCAGGGTGTCAGTGGAGACTTCCAGCAGCATGCCGTTGAGGTAGTAGCGCACATCCTGCTGGGCCATGGCGAAGCTGGTGCGCTCGATCAGGCGGCGCAGCTTGCTCTGTTCCAGGTTGCAGGTCAGCGAGCCTGGGCCTTCTTCCACGGTCGGGAAGTCATTGGCCGGCAGGGTGGACAGGGTGAAACGGCTGCGACCAGCCTTGACCAGCAGCTTCTGCTCGTCGACCTTGATGTCGATCAGCACATCGCTGGGCAGGCTCTTGCAGATGTCCATCAGCTTGCGCGCCGGAACGGTGATCTCGCCCGGCTCCGCAGGCTCTTCCAGCTGGACGCGGCCAACCAGTTCGACTTCCAGGTCGGTACCGGTCAACGACAGCTGCTGGCCTTGCACGACCAGCAGGACGTTGGACAGGACCGGCAAGGTCTGGCGGCGCTCGACGACGCCTGCGACCAGTTGCAGGGGTTTCAACAGGGCTTCGCGTTGAATGGTGAAATGCATGGTCTAGTCCCTTGCCTTCAATTAGCTGCGCAGACGGCCATCAGGTCGTCAGCGTGCGCAGCAGGTTCTTGTAGTCCTCGCGGATGTCCGCGTCGGATTCCTTCAATTCGTTGATCTTGCGGCAGGCGTGCAGCACGGTGGTGTGGTCGCGGCCGCCGAACATGTCGCCGATCTCCGGCAGACTGTGGTTGGTCAGCTCTTTCGACAACGCCATGGCCACCTGGCGTGGACGCGCCACGGAGCGCGACCGTCGCTTGGACAGCAGATCGGAGATCTTGATCTTGTAGTACTCGGCCACGGTGCGCTGAATGTTATCCACACTGACCAGCTTGTCCTGCAGCGCCAAAAGATCCTTGAGCGATTCACGGATCAGCTCGATGGTGATGTCGCGGCCCATGAAGTGCGAGTGGGCGATCACCCGCTTCAGGGCGCCTTCGAGCTCACGCACGTTGGAGCGGATACGCTGGGCGATGAAGAACGCGGCATCGTGCGGCAGCTCGACCTTGGCCTGGTCGGCCTTCTTCATCAGGATCGCCACGCGGGTTTCCAGCTCCGGCGGCTCGACGGCCACCGTCAGGCCCCAGCCGAAGCGGGACTTCAGGCGCTCTTCCAGGCCTTCGATTTCCTTCGGGTAGCGGTCGCTGGTGAGGATCACCTGCTGGCCGCCCTCGAGCAGGGCGTTGAAGGTGTGGAAAAACTCTTCCTGGGAACGCTCCTTGCGGGCGAAGAACTGGATGTCGTCGATCAGCAACGCATCGACCGAACGGTAAAAGCGTTTGAATTCGTTGATCGCGTTCAGCTGCAGTGCCTTGACCATGTCGGCGACGAAGCGCTCCGAATGCAGGTAGACCACCTTGGCGTTCGGGTTCTTCTTCAGCAGGTGGTTACCCACAGCGTGCATCAAGTGCGTCTTACCCAGGCCGACGCCACCATAAAGGAACAGTGGGTTGTAGCCGTGCTTGGGGTTGTCGGCAACCTGCCAGGCCGCGGCGCGAGCCAGTTGGTTCGACTTGCCTTCGACGAAGGTTTCGAAGGTGAAGGTGCGGTTCAGGTAGCTGGTGTGCTTCAGGGCACCCTCGACCTGCACCGTACGCTGTTCAGTACGGCCGCTGGCAACCGGAGCGGTCGCGTTCTCGGCCATGCTGTCGAAGCTGTCGCGCGAAGAGGGCTCCTCGACTTCGGCAACCTGTGCCGGCTCCACCACGGGTGCGCTGACAGGCTCGAGTACAGGGGCTGGCTGCTGCACCTGCGCCTGTTGCGCGAGGGTTGCCGCAACGGCGGCACTGACAGGGGCGTTGGGTGCGGCACGGGCTGCGGAGCTGCGACGGCTGCCTATTAATAAGGAAAGGGCAGGTGCAATACCGCTGCCCTGTTCACCCAGCAGTTCGAGCAGGCGGCCAAGGTACTTTTCATTGACCCAATCGAGCACGAAGCGGTTAGGCGCATAGACGCGCAACTCGTCGCCTTCGGCTTCGACCTGTAGCGGACGGATCCAGGTGTTGAATTGCTGGGCAGGCAGCTCATCGCGCAGAAGCTCCACGCACTGCTGCCAAAGTTCCACTGACAC